>NZ_CP083237.1:5243194-10486389 GCF_047130825.1 Actinomadura madurae | reverse complement strand
CGTTTCGCATCCATGGCGGCGACCGCGTACCGGGTGCTGCCACCGTGGGCGGCGTGGAGCGCTGGGCCGAGCACGTACGAGCCGTCTCCGAGGCGCACGACGTATCGGTCGTGCAGCAGCGTGCGAAGCAGGTGATAGACGGTCGCCAGGGGCACGCCCGTGTGGCGCGCGAGTTGCTTGGCATGCACCGGACCCTGCTCCCCGACGGCGTTCATCAGCTGCAGCCCGCGCTGGAGAGAACGCACCATCGACTGCTTTTCACTCGCCATCGTCGCCTCCGACGCTCACCATGTTCGATGGTTCTCAGATTTGGTGTACATCGGAGTGTAAGAGTCATTTACATTACGTACAAGCTAAAGTTCCGGGTCGTCCGGCCCGGGTTTTCAGATGGATGAATCGAGCACGAGGGCGGCCACGGCGCGTCAGTAACATGGCCGGGTGGCCAAGTCAGGGAGAGCGCAACGCGCACCAGCCGGGTCCAAGCGCGGGGCCTATCACCATGGCAACCTGCGCGACGCCCTCATCGACGTCGCCGTCGAGATGATCGGGACATCCGGAGTATCCGGGTTCTCCATGGCGGAGGCGTGCCGGCGACTGAACGTGACGGTGGGCGCTCCCTACCGGCATTTCGCCGACCGCGGCGCGCTGCTCACCGCCGTCGCGGTGCGGGGTTGCGAAACCCTCGCCACGCTCCTGAGTCCGGCCGCCGTCGAGCAGGCGGATCCAGTCGAGCATCTCGCGCTGCTGGCCCGGGGATACGTGCGGTTCGCCGCCGAGTACCCGGCCCTGTTCGACACTCTGTACGCCAAGGAGGTCTTCTTCCCGGGCAACGTCGAACTCGCCGAGGCGATGCTCCCAGTGGTCGAGGCGTTCGTCGTTCCCGCGCGAACGCTCGAAGAGTCGTCCCCGGAACTGACTCTGCGACTGGTCGTCGGTGTCGCGGCGGTCACTCACGGATATGCCGCGTTCCTTCGGACGGGCTCCTTCACCGGCAGCGACGACCCGTTCCGCGCCGCCGCTGACAACGCCGCGTTCGCCACCCGTGCGCTGATCGCCGGACGGGAAGAACTGAAGGTCGAACAGAGGGCACCGGAAATGATGCTTGCCGGGTTGTCGGCGGATCTGTGGGTCAGGACCGCGGCACGTGTGCTCACCGGGGCCGCCCGGTGACCGCCGCCGCACACGACACCGTCGCCGACGAGAAGGTCCCGGGCCCGGCGGAGCTCTTCGATCTGACAGGCAGGACCGCTCTCGTCACCGGAGCGTCGAGCGGCCTCGGCGTGAACTTCGCGATCGCGCTGCGGAACGCAGGGGCATCGGTCTACGTCGCGGCACGCCGCGTGGACAGGCTGAACGACCTGTGCGCCCGGCATCCGGGCCTCACCGCGGTCGCGTGCGACGTCTCCGACGAGGACTCCGTCGCCGAAGCGGCGGCCCGGATCAACGGCGAGGCCGGCGCCTTGGACGTCCTGGTGAACAACGCGGGCACGAGCGTGCCGGGTCGCGCCGAGGACGAATCGATGTCCGACTTCGGATACGTCATGAACGTCAATGTGCACGGCACCTTCAGGCTCACCCAGCTGCTCGCCCGGCCGATGCTCGACGCAGGCCGGGGCAGCATCATCAACGTCGCGTCCATCCTGGGACTGGTGGCCGCGAGCCCCAACCGGCAGGCGAGCTACTGCGCGTCCAAAGGCGCCCTCATCAGCCTCACCCGCGAACTGGCCGTCCAGTGGGCGCGGCGCGGCGTCCGGGTCAACGCGATCGCGCCCGGGTTCTTCCCCAGCGAGCTGACCACCGAGCTCATGGACGGGCCGGGCAACGACTACGTCACGCGCAACACGCCGATGGCGCGCACCGGCGACCCGAACGAGCTGCTGGGAGCGCTGCTGCTGCTCGCCGGCGACGCCGGCACGTTCATCACCGGTCAGGTGATCGCCGTCGACGGCGGCTGGACCGCTCGCTGACCAGCCGCCGTTCTCACCGCCTGGCCCCTCCCGGGGTGTCCAGCGGCCGGACGCCCTTCTTGCGGACGACGACGTCGCCGAGCACCCGGGCCTGGCAGGCGAGCCGCAGCTCGCCCGCACACCACTGCGATGCCCCGCAGTTCCGCAGGGAATCGCTCTCGGCCGACGAGGGAGGCGCCAGCCCCGCCGCCTCGCCGATCACCTCGAAGTGGCAGATCGTGCAGCTTCCCTCGCCGTGGCACAGCGTCGGCCATCGGTAGCCCTGACGCACGGCGGCGTGCATGACGGCCTCGCCGGGCTCCGCCTCGAAGACGATGCCGGAGGGCTCCACCCGAACGGTCGGCGAGGCCATCGGCGGCGCGTCAGCGCTCCTTCGCAAGGTACTCGCCCAAGACCCGGTGCATGTTCGCGACGTTGCCGTCGGGGCGCCCCCAGATCGGGCCGGAGAATCCTCGCGTCCGGACGCCCAGCTGCCAGATCGGGAGGTTGGTCAGGTCCTGCTCCAGGACGACGCCCCAGTGCCGGTAGTCGCGCCAGTCGTCGACCTGGACGAAATTGGGCTCGGGTACCTCCTGGCCCTGACCGACGAACTTGAGCTCGTACTTGTCCCAGTAGCACGACTCCGGGTTCAGGCCGTCCGGGCGCCATCTGAAGACCAGGATGTTGCCCGCGTTGCAGGGGATCGTGATGTTCGGGAACAGGTTCCACAGCGGTCCCAGTGCGATGTCGCGGTCGCTGTACGCCGAGAGATCGACGCCGTTGGCCTTCGCCTCCTCGCGACGCAGGTTCGCGAAGAACCCGGTCATCGAGGCGTCCTCGGGCAGTGCGTTCACGACGGGGACCAGCGCCCGCATCGCCTCGACTTCCTCGTCACGGTAGAGGTTGGCGGAAGCGAGTTCCGCCACTGCCGCGAGGAGGATGTCCCCGCGGTCGAGGTCGTCGGCGTCGAGGCGCTTGCTGGGCGACCCCATCGCCTGCGGCCCGAAGCGGTGCATGCCGTGGATGCCGTGCTGCTCGTATTCGAGCGACGTGTCGTCCACGTAGCGAAGCGCCTGCGGGTGCGTGCCTATCGCGTGATAGGTCTCGACGAAGGCCTCGTGCGCCAGCTTCCAGTTGCAGGCGATCTTGGTCGTGACCTTCGAGAGCAGCCGCATGTCCCCCATCCGGAAATGCGCGACCCTGTCCGGTACGACGCCCAGGAAGTCCTGCAAGGGCGGTGCGGCCGCGTCCATGTTGACGAAGACGAGCCCGGACCAGGTGTCGATCTGGACCTCCGGCAGTCCGATCCGGTCGGGGTCGATGGCGGCCGGGTCGAAGTCCTGCGGGTCGATGACCTCCTTCAGCGAGCCGTCGAGGTTCCAGCACCACGCGTGGGAGCGGCAGCGCAGTTCGGTCGCGTTGCCGCGGCCCGTCTTGAGCCGCATCCCGCGGTGCTGGCAGGCGTTGTGGAACGCCTTGAGCCGGCCGTCGGCGAGCCGGACGATCAGGATCGACTCGCGGCCGATCTCGTACTCGAGGTAGTCCCCGCCGTTCGGGATCTCGTCGACGTGGCAGGCGATCTGCCAGACGTACGGCCAGAGCCGCTCGTACTCCAGAGCCAGGTATTCCGGCGAGGTGTACCGCTCAGCGACCCCCACCTCCGGCGAGGGACTGCGGTAGTACCCGGTGGTGGACTTCGTGGGCTGAGTCATCTCGGTCGGTCCTCTCTGTCGAAATCACCCGCTGAGACCGAGAATCGCCTCCCAACTGCGAGGATGCGAGACTCAGGTCTTCAGATGAAGCAACGGCGGATGGTCGTTCAGGCAGCGGCGGGCGCGGACACCGCCGGTGTCCGCGCCCGCCGCCGGTTCAGTTGACCTTGCGGGTGTGCCCGGCCCAATAGGGCTCGCGCAGCTTGAACTTCTGCAGCTTGCCGGTGGCGGTCCGCGCGAGGTGCTCGACGAAGTCGACCCGCTTCGGGCACTTGTAGCCGGCGAGCCGAGTACGGCAGTGCGCGATCAGATCGTCCGCCGTCGCCTCCGAGCCGTCGGTCACCACGAGTGCCGTGACCAGCTCGCCCCATGTGTCGTCCGGGATACCGATGACGGCGACCTCCCGTACGGCGGGGTGCGACATCAGCGCGTCCTCGACCTCGATCGAGCTGACGTTCTCGCCACCGCTGATGATGACGTCCTTCTTCCGGTCGCTGATGACGACGTAGCCCTCGTCGTCGACGACTCCCCCGTCGCCGGTGTGGAACCAGCCGCCGGCCTGTGCCCGCGCGGTCTCCTCCGGCTGGTTCCAGTAGCCGTCCAGGTTGTGGTTCGTGGCGGCGAGCAGCTCCCCGGTCGAGTCGACCTTGATCTGCACGCCCAGCGCCGGAACGCCCGCGCGGGAGAGCCTCCTGGCCCGCTCGATCGACGGCAGCCCGTCCCACTCGGCCCGGCCGCGGTTGATCGTGAGCAGGGGCGACGTCTCGGTCAGGCCGTAGATCTGGATGAACTCCCAGCCGAGGTCATCGATGACCCGTTGGATGGTCCTGCTCGGCGGGGGCGCCCCGGCGCAGACGACCCTGACCCGGTCACGTCCTGGAACCTCGCCCTGCCAGGACGGAAGCGCGTCGAGTACCGCGTTCAGCACCGCGGGGGCGGCGCACATGAGGGTCACGCCGTGCTCGTCGACGCGGCGCAGGATCTCGCCGCCGTCGATCTGCCGCAGCACGATGTGCTGGGCTCCGACGCCCGTCATGGCGAACGGCATGCCCCATCCGTTGCAGTGGAACATCGGCAGCGTGTGCAGGTACACATCGCGATCGCTGATGGTCGTGTGCATGCCGAACACCACGGCGTTCAGCCACAGGTTCCGATGGGTCAGCTGGACGCCCTTGGGCCGGGCCGTGGTGCCCGACGTGTAGTTGATCGAGGCGGTGGCCGCTTCGTCGGGCCTGTCCCAGGGCCGTGGTTCGACGCCGTGCAGGAACATCGACTCGTCGTCGCCCAGCAGGAACCTGTGCTTGACGTCCAGCGTGGCGAGCGCGTCCTTCAGGGACGGGTCGGCGTAGACGACGTCCGCCCCGCTGTGACTCACGATGTACTCGATCTCCGGTCGCGCCAGGCGGAAGTTGATCGGCACGAGGATGCGCCCGTACGCCGGCACGCCGAAGAACGACGTGAACAGCCGCGATGAGTTCTGCGAGATGACGGCGACCCGTCCGCCGACCGGCACGTCCAGCGAGTCGAGGAACGCCGCCTGCGCGCGAGCGTGCTCGGCGATCTCCCGGTACGTGAGCGCGGGCAGCGGCGGCGCGGGCTGATCGGGTTCGTCCACGATCCCGGTCCGGTCCGGGTAGACGTGCTCGGCTCGGTCGAGGAAGTCCTGGACCGTCAGGGGGTAGTACACGCGCGTACCTCCGGTGGCGAGTCAGACGGGCGAGGCGGCGCCGGCGGCCGACGGCCGGGCGGGCGCGAGATGGGCCACCAGGAATTCCGCCGCGGCGGCGCGCTGTTCCACGCTGCGGGAAACGGCCAGGGATGTCCAGTACACGCCGTGCGCGAGGCCGTCGAACCGCCGTACCGTCGCATCGACGCCCGCCTTGGTCAGCAGCTTGCCGAGCAGCTCGGCCTCGTCCCGCAGGGTGTCGAGCTCGTTGGTGATGACGAACGTCGGCGGCAGCCCGGCCAGATCGGCCGTGTCGAGCGCCAGCCGCGGGTCGGCCAGGTCGTCGGCGCCGCTCACATACTGCTCGCCGCACCAGGCCAGATCGTCGAGCTCGATCAGGTAACCGGTGGCGAACCGCTCGCGTGACGGCGTCGCGATGGCGGCGTTCACCAGCGGGTAGATCAGCAGCAGCGCGCTCAGCGGCACGGCGTCCTGGACCGCGCGCAGCGCCGCTCCGGCCGCGAGATTGCCGCCTGCGGAATCTCCCGCCAGCGCGATGCGCGCGGGATCGCCTCCGTGCTCGGCGATGGTGCCGGCCGTCCAGCGCAGTGCCGCGTAGACGTCGTCGTGCGCGGCGGGGAAGCGGTGCTCCGGCGCGCGCCGGTAGGTCGCCGACACGACGACGGCACCGGTGCGGACGGCGAGGTCGCGGGCCACCTCGTCCGCGACGTCGAGGCTGCCGCCGACGAAGCCGCCGCCGTGGACGTAGACGACCACGGGAAGGCCCGTCGCCCCGGGCTCCGGGCGGTAGATCCGCAGCCGGTGCGCGGGATCGGGACCATAGGCGTGGTCGGAGATCTCGGCGACCTCCTTCTTCGGCGCCTGTAGATCGGCGAAGGACTCCACCACCGCTCGCGTGCCGTCGACACCCGCGTCGCGGAATCCGGCGTAGCCCTGCTGTTTGAGGGCCTCCACGAGGAATGCCACCGACGGGTCGAGCGCGGGCGCGCTGCCGGCGGAGTCCAGGCCGCCGCTCGTGGCGGCGAACCGGAACCCGCGATAGCCGTTCTGCTCGATGTTGTCGCTGATCGCCCGGTAGCGGGGGGCACCGCCGCCGTACGGCAGGATCTTGCGGGGTTTGCCGGGGATGTTCGCACCCATGTAGTACGACGACGGGGTCTCGGGCACGAGGGTCATGGCCCCGATCGCGTCGGTCTCGGTCACCCACTGCTCCTGTGCCTGCAGCGTCGGGTCGACGACCGTGTGGCCGTGTTCGCGCATGTGCCCGATGATCCGGCCGATGTAGTCGATGTGGTCTTCGATGCCGAGGGGTGCGTTGTACAGCACCGAAGGGCTCTGCGGGCCGGTGACCGTGAACAGGTTCGGGAAGTCGTGGACGGTCAGGCCGAGGTAGGTCCGGGGCCCCTCTGCCCAGGCGTCGGCCAGGCGCAGGCCCCGGCGACCGGTGATGTTCAGGGCCAGCAGCGGCCCGGTGAGGACGTCGAAGCCCGTGGCGAGGATGAGCACGTCGAGCGGGTGGACCGTGCCGTCGGCCAGCCGGACGCCTTCCGGGACGACCGAGTCGATCGGGTTCGCCTTGACGTCGACGATGTGCACGTCGTCCCGGTTGAAGGCCTCGTAGTAGTCGATCTCCAGCGGCGGTCGCTTGGTGCCGTACGGGTAGTCCGTGGGCGTCAGCACGGCGGCCTTCTCCGGGTCCGTGACCTTCTCCCGGATCTTGGCGCGGATGAACTCGGCGGCCAGTTCGTTGGACTCGGCGTCCACCAGCAGGTCGCCGAAGCTGTCGATGAAGAACCGCAGCCCGCCCCGGTCCCAGCGGTCGTTGAAGATCGCCTCCCGCTCCTCGGGGGTGGCCGCCTTCGCCGACGGCTGCACCTCGTCGTAGGGGACGCCGAGGAAGTGGTTGCGGGCCGCTTCCCGGATCTCGGCGTACCTCGCCTTCTCGTCCGCCTCCTCCGCCGGGTCGGTCGGGTAGTTCCCGACCGGCGTGATGTAGTTGGGAGTGCGCTGGAAGACGGTGAGGTCGCCGGCGTACTTGGCGACGTCCTGGATCACCTGGATACCGGTCGAGCCGGTACCGATGACACCGATGCGTTTGCCGGCGAGGTCGACGTCCTCGGTCCAGTTGCCCGTCAGCAGCGCCTGCCCGGCGAACGTCTCGATCCCGGGGAAGTCCGGCTTCTTGGGCACGGAGAGGGTGCCGGCGCCCGAGACGAAGTACCGCGCGGTGGCGGTCCGGCCGTCGTCGGTCACGACGCGCCAGAGGTCCGCCTGCTCATCCCACGTCACCGAGACGATCCGCGTGTTGAAGCTGATGTCCCTGCGTACGTCGAACCGATCCGCGACGTGCTGCAGGTAGCGCAGAATCTCGGCCTGAGCGGGGTATCGCTCGGTCCAGTGCCACTCCTGCTGCAATTCGTCCGAGAAGGAGTAGGAGTAGTGCACGCTCTCGATGTCGACCCTGGCTCCGGGGTACCGGTTCCAGTACCACGTTCCGCCGACTTCGGCCGCGACGTCATAGGCGTGGACCCGCAGGCCCAACTGGTCGCGGAACTTGTGGATCGCGTAGATACCAGCGAAGCCGGCGCCGACCACGATGACGTCGTAATCGGGCTGGTCCGTGTTGGGCATGTTCACTCCTCGGAGGTCCGTACCGCCGCCAGTCTGAGTGCCATGCCAGGGGTGAGAAACGGTCTGAATTTCGGATAGTGCAACTACACGCGGGCGCCCGTCCCCCGTTCACTCTTCTGAAATAGTTCGCCCGGTCTCAGAGCGGCGCGTCGGCGATGTCCTCGCCGACGATGCGTGCTCCGGTGAAGAACAGCAGCAGCTCGCGGTCGCCGTGTCCACCGGCCCCGGAGCCGTACCAGAACGCCTGGGCGGAGCGGTCGCTCATGTCGAGCAGGCTCGTGCCGTTGAGCTTCACCTCGCCTACCGGCAGCTGCGCCCCGATGCGCCGCCCGGCTTCGGCGTCGGTCGTGAAGACATAGCCCGCCAGACCCGTGTCGAGGTGAAACGCGGCGTCGACGGCCTTCTCGCGGGTCTCGCAGGTCCGGATGACGAGGACCGGACCGAACACCTCCGCTCGGCCGAGGCCGGCCGGCGGGTCGACGACGAGTGTCGGGACGACCCACGTTCCGCCGGGCGGTGCGGTGCCGACCTCGATCACGCGGGCGCCGCTCGCGGAGAACTCGGCGACCCGGGCGCGCACCTCCTCGGCCTGCTCCGCGAATGCCTGCGGCCCGAAGGTCGTCGCCTCGTCGAACGGGTCGCCGAGGGTGAGCCGGCCGAGCTCGTCGACGAGCGCGTCGACGAGCGCGTCGCGCAGCTCTTCGGGCACGAACACGGTGCCGGGGCTCTCGCACCACGCGCCGTTGAGCTTGGTCATCCCGGCGGCGAGCGCCTCCGCGGTGCGCGCGACGTCGGCGTCGTCCAGCACGATGGCGGGATTGTTGCTGCCGAGTTCGAGCTGCGCCGCGGCCACCTCCCCGGCGGCCGCCGCGGCGACGGCCCGCCCGCCGGACCGGCTGCCGGTGAAGCTGATCGCCCGGGCCAGCGGGGACCGGACGAGGCGCTGCCCGGCTCCCGGGCCGCCGAACACGAGCTGGATCGACGCCGTCGGCAGGCCGGCGGCCTCCGCGGCCTCGTGCAGCGCCGCGACGAGCAGCGTCGTGCCGTGCGGCGACCACGGTGACGGCTTGACGATGACCGGGCAGCCGGCCGCCCAGGCGAACGCCGCCTTCTTCGCCGCCACCGCCGTCGGCGCGTTCCAGGGCGCGAGCACGACCGCCGGCCCCAGGGGCAGGCGGTGCAGCCGCACCGTCCGCCCGCCGGTGCCGAGGTCCTCCGGGATCAGCGCGCCGATGCGGTCGGCCGCGCCGCGGAGCGTGTCCCCCAGCGAGCCGGCGAACAGCCGGGTGATCGAGATCGGCACGCCCGAGTCGCCGGTGTCCTGCCCGGCGATCTCGGGGGCCAGCTCGTCCAGCCGGTCGGCCGCCGCCCGCAGCGCGGAGGCCCGCTGTTCCGTAGAGCCGAGACCGCCGGTCGCCGCGCGGTGGTCGCGCCAGGCCGCGGCGAGCGCCCGGTCGACCAGGTCGTTCGGGGTCTCGGTGCCGTCGGGTTCGGCCCATACGCCGTCGATCAGCTGTGCGGGACGGACGGGCCGCGGGCGGGCGGTCATGCGCGCGCTCCAGGATCATCGGCCTCGGCCGTATCGTCGCTGAACATCAGCTGTGCCGCCTGGTCGAGCGCGTCGCGCCTGGTCTTGCCGAGGGCGAAGGCGAGCAGGACGCCGAGGCAGAGCCAGCAGGCGACGATGATCACCGCGAGGTTGAGCGGCCAGTCCGGCCACGGCACGAGGGAGTAGTAGAGCCCGACCACCAGCACCGCCGAGGCGAGCAGCGGGACGAGCACGTGCTTGAGCGGGTTGAACTCCGCCCGGAAGCGGGTCCAGAAGAGCCGGACCACGGCGATGTTGCCCATCACGTAGAGGACGATCACGCCGAGGGTCACGAAGAGACCGATGAACGAGAACGCGGCCACGGGTCCGAGCCACCCGCCCAGCGCGAACGACAGGGCGAGGTTGAGGACGTAGATCAGGGTGAGGGCCAGGGCGGGCGTGCGGTAGGTGCGGTGCACCCGGCCGAGCGCGGCCGGGAGGACGTTCGCGCGTCCGAGCGCGTACAGCACGCGCGCGCCGGCGTTCTGCCCGGCGAGGGCGCCCGCGATCGCCGAGTTCAGCAGTGCCAGGGCCAGCACGATCCACGCCCATCCGGCGAGGTCGTCGGCGATGACGAAGAACGGGTTGTCCCCGGTGCCCATGGCCGCGATGTCGCCCTCCCAGCCGACGACGGCCGAGTAGCCGCTGAACGCCCACACCAGCCCGACGACGACGATCGAGACCAGCACGGTGCGCGGGATCGCGCGCCGCGGGTCGCGGGTCTCCTCGGCCAGCGGCGCCGCGGATTCGAAACCGGTGAACAGCAGGACCCCGAAGGCGAAGGCCAGGAAGACCGGGTGCAGGTCACCGCCGGTGTCCGGCCATTCGAAGGGCCCGGCGGCGAACGCGGCGCCACCGGTGTGGATCATCGTCCAGATCCCGAACACGACCATGATCACGCACTCGGCGGCGCCGAGCGCCATCGTGACGTTCGCCGAGAGCTTCACCCCGCGCAGGGTCATCACGTAGACCAGCGTCATGAGCACGGTCATGATCAGCCACCAGGGGATGTCGATGCCCCACCCGGACTTGATGGCCGGCTGCAGGATCCCCGATGTGATCAGGATGAGCAGGGTGGGGATGAGCGGGTCGTACAGGAAGTACGCCCACGAGGTGACGAACCCGCTGCGCTTGCCCAGCCCGTGCGAGACGTAGGAGTAGTAGCCGCCCGCCGAGGGCAGCTTCGCCGCGAGCATCGCCACGCCCGCGCCGGTGAGCAGGACGGCGGCCATCGCGAGGAGCATGAGCAGCGGCATGCTCGCGCCGACCAGCCCGGCGATGACCGGCGCGACGATGATCACGCCGATCGCGGGGCCGAGATGGCTGATCGCTTGGAATACGACTTCGGGCGTCCCGAGCGCGGCCTGGTTCAGGCCGACCGCGGGCCGGCTCTCTTGGGCGGTGGCGCGTGTGTTCGGCGTGTGCTGGGTCATGGGGGCCTCGCAAGGCAAGGAGCCGCCGCGGCGGCGTGGGGGTCAGATGCTGTCGAGGTACCGGTCGCGATCCCAGTCCGAGACCGCGTCGAGGAAGGTGGTCCATTCGTGCTCGCCGACGGCGGCGTAGTGCTCGACGACGTCGTCGCCGAGGACCTCGCGGGCGGTGCGGCTGGCGCGGAAGGCGGCCGCCGCGTCGCCGAGGGTGAGCGGCAGCCCGGCCGGCGACGATCCGGCGTAGCCGTTGCCGACCAGGGGCGGGCCGGGGTCGAGCTCGCGGTCGATACCGAGGCCCACCGAGGCGAGCACGCCGGCGATCGCCAGGTAGGGGTTGGTGTCCGCCCCCGGCAGGCGCATCTCGATGCGGTTGGCCGCCGGCGCCCCGGTGATCAGGCGGCAGGTGGTCGTGCGGTTGTCGTAGCCCCACGTGATGCCGTTCCCGGCGAAGTCCTGCGTGCGCAGCCGCCGCATCGCGTTGACCGTCGGCGCGTACAGGAGCATCAGATCGCCGGCCAGGTGCAGGACGCCGCCGACCGCCTGCCGCATCGTCGCCGAGACCGTGCGGTCGGCGCCGGGGTCGTGGAAGAGGGGCCGCCCGGCCAGGTCCTGCAACGAGACGTGGACGTGGCACGAGCTGCCCATGCCGCCGGTCAGGGGCCGCGGCATGAAGGTCGCGGTCATCCCGTCGCGCGCGGCGACCGCGCGGACGACGTGCTTGAACAGCGCGTGCCGGTCGGCCATCTCCAATGGGTCGGCGTACTCGAGGTTGATCTCCCACTGCCCGTGGCCGTACTCGACCTGCGCCACCTCGACCGGCACCCCCGACGCCTCGAGCACGGCGCGCAGCCGCCCGAAGAACGGCTCGTACAGGTCGCCCTCGATGATGTTGTAGTCGGAGTGCACGTCGGTGGTCGGGACGAGGTCGCGATGCCCCCGGGCCCGCAGCTCGGACGGCGTGCCCTTGTAGAGGTGGAATTCCAGTTCGGTGGCGACGAACGCCCGCCGTCCGGCCGCGGTGGTGCGGTCGAGCGCCGCACGCAGGATCGACCGGGGGGCGACCGGCACCAGGGCGTCGCCGTGCTCCTCGACGGAGTCGGCCAGCACGATGGCGGTCCGGTCCAGCCAGGCGGCGCGCCTCAGCGTGGTGACGTCCGGGACGAGCCGGAAGTCGTGCCAGCCGGTATGGTCGCCGGCGTAGTCGACCCGCAGGGCGCCCAGGTCCTGGGCGAAGTCCCACGCGTACACGCAGGTGCAGATGTGCAGCCCCTCGGCCGCCGTCTCCTTCCATCGCCGCACCGGGATCCGCTTGCCGGTGAGCCGCCCGTACATGTCGATGCCGGCGATGACCACCGTGTCGAACTCGCCGCCGGACAGGTCCGCGACGTCGAGCCGCTCCTCCCCCGTCATCGCACGAGCCAGCCGCCGTCGACGGGCAGCTGCACGCCGGTGATGAACGACGCGTCGGCCGACAGCAGGAAGCTCACCGCTCCCGCGATGTCGGCCGGTGTGGCCGAGCGCTTGATCAGCAGGCGTTCGTCCATGAACGCGCGGGCGTCCGGGTCGTCGTGGCTCATGCCGGGGACGAACCCGGTCGCGACCGGTCCCGGAGCGACCGCGTTGACCCGGATGCCGTAGCGGGACAGCTCGGCCGCCAGAGCCTTGGTGAGCATCTTCACGCCGCCCTTGGACGCGTTGTAGTGCACCTGGCAGCTCCCGCCGGAGGACACGACGACCTCGGCCTCGACGGTCGACAGGTTCACCACCGCGGCGGCATCTCCGGCCTCGCGCAGGTGAGGAAGGGCCTCCTGGGTGACGACGAACATGCCCTTGCAGTTGACGTCCATGACGAGGTCCCACTCGTCGTCGGTCGTCTCCTCGAACGGGCTCATCGTGACGAGCCCGGCGTTGTTGACCAGCAGGTCGAGCCCGCCGAGGGCCTGGGCGGCGGCGGAGACCGCGGCCCGGACCGCGGCGCGGTCGCGGACGTCGGCGGTGATCGCGACCGCCTTGCCGTCCGCCGACTCGATCTCGTCCACGACCGCGGCGGCGGCCTCGGCGTTGACGTCGACGACGGCGACGGCCGCGCCCTCGGCGGCGAGGCGGTGCGCGATGCCGCGGCCGATGCCCGAACCGGCGCCGGTGACGAGGGCGCGGTGATTGTCATGCGATGGCACGGTGGATCTCCGATCCGTCGTAGGTCCGGTCGCCGGTCGAGCAGCGTCCGACGAGCCAGTCGAAGACCGGGTCCGGTCCGTCGAGCATCTCGGGATGCCACTGCACGCCGAGCAGGTCGGTGCCCGGCCGCTCGACGCCCTCGATCACTCCGTCGGGTGCGTGGGCGGTGGCGACGAGGCCCGCGCCCAGCTTGTCGACGCTCTGGTGGTGGTAGCTGTTCACCGCGGCGGCCGGGCCGAGCAACCGGGCGAGCAGGCTGCCCTCGGCCAGCGTGACCGCATGGCTGCGGTGGGCCGCAGGGTAGCCGAGGAAGCCGTGGGATTCTCCGACACCCAGTGCGAGGTCGCCTCGCAGGGTGCCTCCGAAGGCCACGTTGATCACCTCGTTGCCGCGGCAGATGCCGAGCACCGGACGGCCCGCGTGCACGGCGGCCCGGACCAGCTCGCACTCGAACTCGTCGCGCGCGGGGTCGAGGACCGTCGAGTGCCGGTCCGGTACCGACCCGTAGAGGCGGGGGTCCACGTCCTGCCCACCCCCGATCACGAACCCGTCCAGCGCGGCGGCCAGGGCCGCCGGGTCGGCCGTGCGGCTCAGCCACAGGGGGATGCCGCCGGCGGCGGTGACGCAGTCCGCGTACGCGGTGATGAACACATCACTGCGCAGGTGGCCGAGCGTCTCGGGGAACTCGTCCCGCACGTTGGTCTGTCGGCCGGTGATGCCGATCACAGGGGTTCTCATAGGTCTGGTATTAGAACCATTGGTGTTTCACCATGTCAAGGGCCACGCCGCGCCGCGTGCCATAATGAGGGCGTGTCCGCCCGACCCGCGCCCACCTCCGGGCCGGAGATCCCCCGTGGCCTGGGACGCTCGATGCCCGAGGATCTCGCGGGCAAGCTGCGGTCACAGATCCACGGCGGACAGCTCGGTCCGGGAGACCGCCTGCCCAACGAACGCGAACTCGCGGCATCGCTCGGCGTCGGGCGCATCACGGTCCGCGAGGCGATCCGGCAACTCGTCGCGGAGGGCTATCTCGTCTCGAAGCGCGGCAATGCCGGCGGCACGTACGTCACCGATCTCACCCAGCCGCACCGAGCGTGGATCGAGCGGGCGCGGCGCGAACCGGGG
This sequence comes from Actinomadura madurae, assembly GCF_047130825.1. Lineage (NCBI taxonomy): Bacteria > Bacillati > Actinomycetota > Actinomycetes > Streptosporangiales > Thermomonosporaceae > Actinomadura > Actinomadura madurae. Next base: position 10,472,092 of record NZ_CP083237.1, on the reverse strand, counting down.
TGGGTGGTCGACCTCATCGAGTACCGCACCGCGGTCGAGACACGGGCGGCGGAACTGGCCGCCGGGCGCCGGACCGGCGACCACCTGGCCGAGATGAAGGCGGCGATCGACGAGGGCACGTCGCCCGCCTCACGACCGGCGTTCCGCCAGGCCGACCACCGCTTCCATGTGGCGATCGCCGAGGCGTCGGGCAGCCCACGGCTGCGCGACGCCATCGTCTCGGCCCGCGGCGAGATGTTCCTTCCCGTCGACCAGCTCGTGTTCGAGGATCACTTCCTCCAGAACCGCGAGGAGCACACCGCGATCATGGAGGCGATCCGAGCCCGCGACGCCGATGCCGCACGGACAGCCGCCGAACAGCACCTCAAGGCATCGCTACACGACTTCCTCCACGTCATCGGCCTCACAGAATATGCGCCGGGGTCATAATCGGGTGTTGTTGACATAGCCTGGTCGCTTCCGGGGTCGGCTATTGATGCTGTCGCAGCACAGAGTCGCAAGCGTTATCGGGACCGAGGTCGGTGGACGGCAGCGCGGGAGCCGCGAACCCAGGATCAAAATACCGACGCCTCGCGTGTAGGCGATCGCTTGCCCCCGTGGTATCCGTCCATTCTCTCGGGCGGCGCTCAGGAGCTCGACGGGTCCAGCGGTCATCAAGTCTGGGCGGACGTAGAGCGGCGGAGGCCGGACGGGATCGAGCGGCAGAAAAGGCATCGCCCCACATTGGGCGAGCATCAGGCCGGATGCGCATGGCCGGACGAGTCCTGAACCATCAGCCACCCCGATGTGACCGGCTGAGGCAATGATCCCCCTTCGAATCCGGTGCCGGAAGGCGGACGGCGGGGATGCCCCGCGGATCCCGGCCGATCAGAGGTCCGAAAACCGAAGGTGAAACGGATTTTCGGAGAAAAGAACCCTGACGACCGAGCGTGACTGTTTGTGCGTTATGGGGTGAGGGGTGGGACGATGGCGACTGTGCAGGGGGCGTGTTTGAGTACCGCGTCGCTGGTTGCGCCGAGGGTCAGTGCCTCGACGACGCCCGTGCCGCGAGTGCCTGTCACGAGCAGCGTGGCGTCCTGTGCCGCCTCAAGCAGTGCCTCTCGCGGGGACTTCAGCACCAAGGACGTCGTGGCCGAAACCGCCGGGTACTTCACCAGCCATGGCGCGACCGTCCGTTCCAGCACCGACCCGCAGACGCGGCGGAGTGCGTCCTCGTCGGCGAACAGCGACAGGTCACCGTCGGGCGCCGCGCCGGGCTCCCAGCATCCGTACACCGCTCGCAGCCGCCAGCCGCGCAGCGCCGCCTCCTCGAACCCGAACGCCAGCGCGGCGTCCGCGCCCGCCGAGCCGTCCACGCCCACGACCAGCAGCCCGTCGCGCGTGGCGGCCGACCGCACGACCACGACCGGACGATCCGCCTGGGCGGGCAGCCGCAGGGCCGTTGATCCCACCGGCATCTCCTCGGGCGCATGGGAGCCGACCACGATGAGGTCGGACTCCCGCCCCTCGCTGATCAGCGCGGCGTAGGCGCTCCCGGTCTCCAGCCGCTTGCGCACCTTCAGGCCGGGGGCCCACTCCTGCGCCAGTGCCACACCTTGATCGAGAAGGTGCTCACCCATCCTGCGGACGATCGCCACGCCCTCGTTGTCGATATAGGTGATGGGAAACGGCCAGCGCCAGACATGGCAGACCGTCAGCGGCAGCCGTCGCAGCCGGGCCTCCTGCACCGCCCACCGCAGCGCCCGCTCGCTCTCGCTCGTCCCGTCGTAACCGACGACCACATGGCTCATGGCGTCCTCCTCGATCCGTCTCCATCCCACCGTCCGGCAGGTCCGGCCTCCGCGGGTAGAGCCGAAGGTCCTGGCGGGAGGGCGAGATGTCCCACGTCCTCCGGCGTGTCGAAGGGACGCCCGGTGTGGGCGTCCCTTCGGGGTCGCGGTCGGCTACTTGAGGATGGGGAGGCGCTTGGCCAGGCGGGTGTTGCCCCACCAGCGGCCCAGCCCCAGGGTGTCGCCCGCGCTGACCAGCGCCAGCCCGACGATCAGGATCGCGTAGATCAGGTGGTCGTCCATGAACACGTTGTTCTCCGGGGGCAGCACCGCCGTCCACATCATCACCAGCAGCACCGCGCCCGCGGCGGCGGCGATCCGAATCCCGACGCCCAGGACCAGCGCGGCACCGATCCCGCCCAGCCCGATCATGAACAACCAGTCCGCCCACGCCGCACCCGCGAGGTCGTGGTAGAACCCGGCGAACGGACCCGTCGGGGAGTTCTTCAGGAACCCCTCGGTCGGGCTGCCGCCCTCGATCCACGCCTTGGCGGCCGGAGTCGCATGTCCCAGCCCGAACAGCTTGTCCAGGAACGCCCACACGAACACCCAGCCCAGCGACAGCCGGGCCAGCGCCCAGACATAGCGGGCCGCGGGCGACTCGGTCAGTGGCTTGGGGGTCACCACCCGCACCAAGGTGTCCCTCCGGACGTGCGTCTTGTGCTCGGAGAGTGCCATCGCCACTCACCTTCCATCCCATCGCTGATCTCTTCACCCCTCACTCAACGCCACCCCGACGCCGGGCCCCAGATCCGTTCGGCCCACGATCATCGGGACGGAGGTCCCCCGTTCCGCCCGCGTCGGCGCGCGGGACGGCTCAGCCGGGCGGTGGGACGATCGCGACCGTGCATGGCGCGTGGTGCAGCATCGCCGAACTGGTCGCGCCGAGCAGCAGCGGGTCCAGACCGCCGGTACCGCGATCTCCGACCACGAGCATGTCGGCGTCGGCGGCAGCGTCGAGCAGTGCCTCCCGAGGCCGCTGCAACGACACGGACATCTGCACGGGGACCTTCGGGTAGCGCCGGCGCCAGGGATGAACGGCCTTCTCCAACGTGGCGGTTCTGGCCTCGTAGAGCCGGTGCTTGTCGGCGAACAGAGGCAGTTCCCAGTCCGGTACCGAGCCGGGTTCCCAGGTCCCGTAGACCACCCGCAGGCCGGCTTCGCGCAGTGCGGCCTCCTCGATGGCGAAGCCGAGGGCGGCGTCCGCGGCGCCGGATCCGTCCACCCCGGCCACGACGAGCCCCCGCGTCCCGCCCGTGTGCCGGACGGCGATCACCGGACGGTGCGTGCGCGCCGGGAGCTCGACCGCCGTCGACCCGGCCGGCAGCCGGTGCCGCTCGTGCGAGCCGATCACGATCAGCTCCGCGTCGTCGGACTCGCGGACCAGCGTCTCGCTGACGGGCTCCCGCCTCAGCAGCGTGCGCACCTCCCCCGGCATCCCCAGGGACCGCGCCCGGCGGGCGCCCTCCTGCAGGAGGTTCTCCCCCGCGCGCTTGAGGATCACCTGGACGCTCTCGTCCACGTGGCCCTCCGGGTAGGGCCAATGCCAGCAGTAGCACATCGTCAGATCGAGCCCCCGTAGCCGGGCTTCCTCCACCGCCCAGCACAGTGCGGGCTCGTTCTCCTCGGTCCCGTCGTAGCCGAGGAGGATGTTCGGCCGCTGGGGCCTGAGCAGTTCGGCCATGGACCAACCCCCTTTCCCCGGTGATGCCCCCGCTTCCAGTCTCGGATGCGCGGGACCCCTGCTCGATGGGTCGAAGGTCCCGGACGTGTCAGGCCGTCCGGCACTCCCCGGCGCGATCAACCGGTGAGAACGTGGCGACGCCGGGAGCCCCAGACGACAGGACGAGACCGCAGGGAGACCCGATGACCCCGTGGATCCTGGCCTATGACGGCTTTGACCCCGCAGCGGAGGGGCTGCGGGAGGCTCTCTGCACCCTTGGGAACGGCTACTTCGCCACCCGAGGAGCCGCCCCCGAATCGTCCGCGGACGACGTCCACTATCCGGGGACCTACGTGGCGGGCTGCTACGACCGCCTGACGGCCGAGATCGGCGGGCGGCGCTTCGGCAACGCCGACCTGGTGAACATGCCGAACTGGCTTCCCCTGACGTTCCGGGCCGCCGACGGCGAGTGGTTCGACCCCGACCGCGCCCTCCAGGAGGACCGGCTGCTCTCCTACCACCAAGAACTCGATCTCCGGCGCGGCGTCCTGACCCGCCTCGTGCGTTCGCGTGATCGGGCGGGACGGAGGTTCCGCGTGGCCCAGCGCCGCATGGTGTCCATGGACGATCCGCACCTGGCCGCGCTGGAGACCACGATCGTCGCCGAGAACTGGTCCGGTGCGCTCCAGATCCGGTCCGCACTGGACGGACGGGTCGTCAACGCGGGTGTGGAGCGGTACCGGAACCTGCCGGGAGTACATCTGAGCCGCGAGAAGCCTCCGCCCACGGCCGACCCGGAAACGCTGCTCCTGCGCGCCACGACGGTCTCGTCGAAAATCGGGGTCGCGGTGGCGGCCCGCACTCGGATGTCCGTCCCGGCCGAACACGCTCCTCTGACCGAGCCGGGCCGGGCCGGACAGGACCTCACCGTCGACGCTCAGGAGAACGTCCCGGTCACCGTCGAGAAAATCGCCGCCGTCTTCACCTCCCGCGACCGCGCCGTCGAGGAACGGGGGGAGGCCGCGCTGGCGGCCGTCACCCGGGCCGGGGGCTTCGGCGCCCTGCTGGAGCGGCACACGCTGGCGTGGACCCGGCTGTGGCGGCGCTGCCAGCTCAGCGTCGACCACTCCGAGGTACAGCGCATCCTCAACCTGCACGTCTTCCACCTGCTGCAGACGGTGTCAGGGCACAGCGTGGAACTGGACGTGGGCGTCCCCGCCCGCGGCCTGCACGGCGAGGCGTACCGCGGTCACGTCTTCTGGGACGAGCTGTTCATCCTGCCGTTCCTGACCATGCGGTTCCCCGAGATCGCGCGGGCCTTGCTGATGTACCGGTGGCGGCGGCTGCCGGCGGCCCGGCGCGCGGCGGACGACGCCGGGCACCGCGGCGCGATGTACCCCTGGCAGAGCGCCGCGGACGGGCGCGAGGAGACCCAGCGCGTCCATCTGAACCCGCGATCGGGCGGCCTTCGCCTCGAACCCCGCCTTCCCGCCGCGGTCGACCGGCTCCGGCTCGGCCTCCGCTTCCGGGGCCACTGGGGCATCGACCTGACCTGCCGCCGGGACCTCGTCCGGGTCGCGCTCCGTCCCGGCGCCGCCTCCCCCATCCGCATCTCCTACGCCGCCGAGGACATCGAGATCGCCCCCGGCGGGGCGTGGGAAGCCCCCCTCCACGACGGCAGGCCCGCCCCGTCGACGGGCTGACCGGACGACGGCGACCACGTGATCCGCGCCGAGCTGCCCGGCATCGACCCCGACAGGGACGTCGAGATCACCGTCGCCGGCGGCGTCCTGCGCATCCACGCCGTGCGCCACGAGGAGAAGAAGGACGTGCACCGGTCGGAGTTCCACCACGGCTCCTTCACCCTCCCCGCGGACACCAAGGTCGACGACATCAAGGCGTCCTACGACAAGGGCATCCTCACCGTCCGCGTGCCGATGCCCAAGGCCGCCAGGGCCGAGGCCAAGCGGATCGCCATCGAGAAGTAGAACGGGACGTCCCGGCGAGGGCATCGGATCGAGCACTCGATCCGATGCCCTCGGCCGCCTCGGGACGGCGGAGTCAGCGCGCGTGGACGACCGCCACCGGGCAAGGGGCATGGTGGACCAGGGCGTGACTGACCGATCCGAGGAGCAGGCCGCGGAAGCCGCCCAGGCCTCGTGAGCCGACGACCAGCAGGCGTGCCTCGTCGGCCGCGTTCATGAGCACGTCGCGCGGCGGCCCGGGGACGATGTCGATCTGAACCTTCACCTCGGGGTGGAGTTCCCGGGCCGGGATCATCAGCCTCGCCAGGTGAGCCCGCGCGGCATCACGCATGCCGGCCTCGTCCACCAGCGGGGGGATCTCCCGCACGGGCACCTCTTCCCAGGCGACGACCGCGCGCACGTCCCAGCCGTGCGCGTCGGCCTCGGTGAAGGCCATCGCCAGCGCCTCCCGGGAGGCCGGTGAACCGTCCACGCCCACCACGACTCGTCCGTCCCCCTGTTCCGGCGGCGGGACGGGCTCACCCCTGACGATCACGACGGGGCATGGGGCGTGCGCGGCCACCTGGGCGCCGACCGACCCCAGCACGAGTCCGACGAACCCGCCCAGCCCCCGCGGGCCGAGCACGATCAGGTCCGCGCCGTCCCCGGCCTCGATCAGCCGGGCGGCCGCCTGCCCCCGTGCCAGCACTCCCCGCACGCTCAGCTCCGGCGCCGCCTTCCGTACGTGCTCGACGCCGGTGTTGAGGGTCTCCTCCGCCAAGGCACGCAGGTCGACGACCGGCATGGCGACCGGGCCTCCGACGTAGACGTCCCAGACGTGGAGCACGGTCAGGGCAAGGCCGCGGGTCCGGGCCTCGTCAGCCGCCCACGCCAGGGCCTGCTCGCCACCGGTCGAGCCGTCGTAACCAACGACCACACCGGTGATCGGCTCATCGTTCATGAGGCACTCCCCTCTCAAAGACCTGGTCACTTCGAGCTTCGCCCGCCGGAGCCGTGTCGTGAGAGGGGCGAGAGTCCAGAAGAACAGGGACCTTCGGCCCTCCGGGACAGCGTTGACGGCTCCCCCCCCACTTTGGTCGGCGGTGAGGGAGCGAACGTCCTCGGCAGACGGGACCTTCGCGTCTGACCCGTCCGACCGGCCGGCGCAAGCCTGGAGATGAGCCCGTTCAGGCCTCCCGTCAGCGGAGGCGGCGTAGGTAGGGGTCCCATGCCCGGCCGGGTGCGAGGCGGACGCGGGCGTCGACGGCCACGACGCCGTCCGGGCGGACGATGGTGGGGTTGAGGTCGAGTTCGGCGATCTCGGGGTGATCGGCCACCAGCCTGGACATCCGCAGCAGGGCGTCACGCAGGCCCGGGACGTCGCCGGCCGGGCGGGCGGGATGGCCGATGAGCAGCGCGGACAGGCTCTTCTCGCTCAGCCCGCGGTGCAGGTCGCGGACCGCGTCCCGGTCCGCCTCGCCCAGCCGCTTGATCTCGACCTGCGTTCCATCGGTCAGCAACGCGAACACGCGCGCGGGGGAAGGGCTCTCAGTCATGCCCCCGGCGTCGACCGGGGCGGTCTGCGTCCCAAGGTCACCGATCATCGGGACCTTCGTCCCCCAACCGGCAAAACCCCCGCACCCTGCGGGATCGGCGGTCGACGCGCCCCTGGAGGCACTCGGCGTCCACGCCTACGCGGGCCGGCGGCAGGTCGTATGGCCCACGCCAAGGGGACCAAGGTCTCTGGGGCGGTTTCCGCGCAAGGTCAATTCTGACGCCACCGGCCCATGGCACAAGGGAGGCCCACGTTGTCCGGCGCGACTCCGAACGAACTCGACATCCAGGTCACGACCACCAAGGACGTCCCTCAAGAGGACGTGCGGCGGGCACGCGAGAGCGTCATCCGGGCGCTGGCCCATGCTCCGAGGCCCGTCCTGTACGCCAAGGTCACGCTCAGCGTCCTCTACGATCCCGCCGTGCCCCGGCCCAATCTGGCGTCGGTCCGGGTCGACCTCAACGGCCGGCCGGTCAACGCCCACGCCGCGGCGGCCTCGATGCCGGAGGCCATCAGCCTGGCCGGCACCCGCCTGCGCGCCCGCGTGGAGAACACCACCCGGTACCGCAAGACCCATCGGCCTGCTTGACGCCTGTGCGGGACGGGTGCCGACGACACCGGGACGAAGGTCCCTAGGGGGGCGCCGGCGATGCGGCGGACAGTGAAATCGGCACCGTCGCCGCCACCGGACGGCGCGCCGACACGAAGGAGCTCCGCCATGGCGAGGCAGATCACCCATGGTTCGACAGTCCTGGCCTTGGAGCACCGCGTCGCGGTGCTGGAGCGGCAGGTCGCCGCGCTGACCGAAGCCGCCCGTCTGCTGGCCGCCGCGCTGGAGGGCACGCCGCTGGACCCCGCGGGCGACGCCGCCGCCCCGACGGCGCGACGCGCGCACGAGCTGCTTCTCCTGCCGCCGCTGACGTCCACCAGCCCCCATTGACCCCCGAAGGAGAAGGACATGTCCACGCAACGAAGAACGATCCTCCTCGGAGCCGATGGCTCGGTTCCGTCCGATCGCGCCATCGGCTGGGCCGCGGACGAGGCAGCACGGACCGGCAAGGCCCTGCTCATCCTCCACGTCGTGGAGACCGCCACCCTGGACCTCCCGGGGCGCACGACCGACGGCATCTCCGAGGCGCTCGCCGAAGCGGGAGACCGGATCCTGCGAGAAGGCCGGGCGCTGGCGTCGAAGCGGCAGCCGGAGCTCGCCGTCGAGACCATGCTCGTCCACGAGCGGAACGTGCCGGCCGGGCTGCGGCAGTACGCCGGCGAGGCCGCCGAGGTCGTGATCGGTCACCGCGGCCGCGGTGGCTTCGCCGGGCTGCTGCTCGGCTCCGCGGGCCTGCGCCTGGCCGGGCACTACCCGGGCCCGGTGATCGTGGTCCGCGATCAGGACGGCACCGCGACGGGCGAGGTCGTGGTCGGCCTCGACCTGGCCGAGGACCCCGGAGCCGTCCTCGACCACGCCTTCACCGCGGCCACCGTCCGGGGCGCCCAGCTGCGGGTGCTGCACGCCTGGCATCCGACGGCGCTCGCCGTCGAGTCCGGCGTCGACCTGCAGATCACCGCCGAGACCTTCCGCGGTCATCTGGCCGCCGCCCTGGCACCCTGGCGTGACCGTTACCCGGACGTCAAGGTCGTCGAGGACGTCGCCCTCGGCCACCCGGTCGACATGCTCGCCACGGCGTCGGCGCACGCCGACCTGGTCGTCGTCGGGTCCCGGGGACGCTCGTTCCCGCTCGGGTCGGTAAGCCACGGCGTCATCCACCACGCCCACTGCCCCGTCGCCGTCGTCCGCCCCTACGACTGATGACGGCCGCTGACCGCGCGACCGGCCCGCCGGAGGCTGGGGCCGTGGATGGCGTCGGCCCTGGTAGTCGGGCCGAAGGTCCCGGCTCTAGGGGACGCTCGGCACTGACCCGCGAACCCTGTCGGGCGGGATGGTGGAGGTGACCGAGGGAGATCACCGTTGTGGATCACTCCCGAAGCACGGTCCGAGTCCGGGAGGAGCCATGAAACGCCGTACCGTCGAGGACGTCATGACCAGGAACGTCGTGACGGTGACCGAGGACACCCCGTTCGCCGAGATCGCCGGCGCGATGGCCGAGCACCGTGTCAGCGCGGTGCCCGTCCTGGACGAGGACGGCCGCCTCGCCGGCATCGTCACCGAGGCCGACCTCCTGCGCAAGGAGGAGTACAGGGGCGGCGCGGAGCCGCGCCGGCTCACGCTGCGGCGGCACGCCAAGGCGGAGGCCAAGGCCGGGGCCGTCGACGCCCGCGGGCTGATGAGCCGCCCGGTCGTCACCGTCCCGCCGCACACCTCCATCGCCCAGGCCGCGCGGTTGCTGAACACGCACGGATTCAAGGCCGTGCCCGTCGTCAAGAACGGCCACCTCGCCGGGATCGTGGCCCGCCGCGACCTGCTCCAGGTGTTCCACCGCTCCGACACCGACATCCGCGACGAGATCATCAACGACGTCCTGATCTGCAGGCTCTGGCAGGACCCCGCCGACGTGCACGTCCGCGTCCAGGAAGGCGTCGTCCACCTCACCGGGCGCGTCGAGCAGAAGAGCCTCATCCCGATCATCGTGCGCATGACCGCCGCCACCGAAGGCGTCGTCGACGTCGTCCACACCCTCGGCTTCGATCACGACGACACCCGCCCCACCCCCTACCCGAGGGCGTGAGGCACCTCTCGGGGTAGGGACCACGAAGGGGCTGAGAGGGGAGAGCCATGCTGGTCCGCGAAGCGATGACCTCACCGGTGGTGACGACTGCTCCGTCGGCCACCGTCCGGCAGGCCATCCGTGTCCTCCACGAGCGGGACGTCACCGCGCTTCCCGTGGTGGACGCCGAAGGCCGGCTCGTGGGGATCGTCAGCGAGATGGATCTGCTGCGCGGTGAGTTCGAAGCCGACCCCCGTGCCTTCGCCCGGCCCCGGACGGCCCCGTCCGCGCCGGCTCCCCGGCATGTCGAGGACGTCATGACCCGCGATGTCCGGACCGCGCGGCCGACCACCGACGTCGCCGAGCTCGCCGAGATGATGGTCCGCACCCGGATCAAGAGCGTCCCCGTGGTGGACGCCCGCGCCGTCGTCGGCGTCATCAGCCGCCGCGATCTCATCGCGATGCTGGCCCGCGGCGACGCACGCATCCGCGACGACGTGGTGGCCGCCATCAGCGAGATCGCGCCGGGAGGCCCGCCGTGGGAGGTCTCCGTCGAGGACGGCGTCGTGGAACTGCGAGGTCCCCACGACGAGCAGGCACAGCGGATCGTCGAAGTGCTCGCTCGTACCGTCCCCGGAGTCACCCGTGTCCGCGTACGGCCGGCCGTCCAGCCCTGACGTCCCCCGCACCGCTGGCACCAGGGCCTTTGCCCGGCCGCCCGCGAGGAGGAGCCATGACCACGAACCCACCGCTTGAACAGCGCACCGTCGCCGAATTGATGACCCGTGACCTGCTCACCATCGCTGCCGACGAGTCCGTCCTGATGGCCTGGGAGCTGATGTGCAGGGCCGAGGTCCACCATCTGCCGGTCACCGATGTCGAAGGCGGATTCCTCGGCGTCATCGACGCCCACACGCTCACCGCAGCCTGGAACGCCACCACTCCCCGCGACGCCCGGCGTCCCGTCACGACCCTTCTGCCTTCCCGCTCCCCCTCAGCGGTGCGCCCCATGGCCACCGTCCCGGAGGCGGCACGGGCCATGCTGGAGGCGGACACGGACTACGCACCGGTGACGGACGAGCACGGCGCCCTGGTCGGCCTGATCACCGCCCGAGACCTGATCGGCGCCCTCGCGGGCGTCCACCGTGAGATCCCCGAACGCGCCGGAGGCATGCCGTCTCTCTACAGGATCGAGCCTGTTCTCCCCCGTGAGACCCCGGCTCACCATGCGGGTGGCAGCGGCCTCGACCCCGACTGATCCCGCCGCCTCATCGTGAAAAGGCCCGGCAGGCGCCGGGCCTTTGACTCGCCGCCTCTCACGGTGCGGCGGGCGTGGGGACGACGGCCACCGGGCAGTGCGCTTGATGGAGAAGCGCGTGGGTCACCGCGCGGGCACGCGGCACGGTCAAGCCCTCGCGCGGATGCGAACCCGCGATCACCAGGTCGGTGTCACGGGACGCGGCGACGAGCGCGGCGGCGGGGTTGTCCTGGACGATGTCCTCCACGACCTGCACACCGGGGAAGCGTTTGCGCATCGGTGCGTGGGCCTCGATGACACGCCACCGGGCCCGCTCCTCGATGCGGCGGATGTCGGCGCCCGCTCCAGGCTCGTCCAGTGCCTTGGGGAACGGCCAGGCGTGCACGACGCGGAGCCTGGCCTCCCGTGCGGCGGCGGCCCGGAACGCGTACTCCAGGGCGGCGGAGTCGTCGCCGAGGCCGACGCCCACGGCGATCTCGCCGCGCTCGCCGTTCGGTTCGCCGCGCACCACCACGACCGGGCAGGCGGCATGGCGGACCGCGCCCAGCCCGACCGACCCGAGTACCAGGCCCGTGAACCCGCCGAGGCCGCGGTTCCCCACCACGAGCTCGAACGCCTTCTCCGAGCGCTCCGCCAGGGCCCGGACGGTGCGCGCGGACGTCAACTCCCCGCTGACGGTCAGCTGGGGTCGCCGGGCGCGGGCGACGCGCTCGGCGTCCGCCAGCACCTGTTTCCCTTCCCGCGTCAGCGATCTGGCCTCGCCGGGGGCGGTGTCGAGCGGGATGTCGAAGGGCCATTTCTCCACCGCGTGCACGATGGTCAGGGCACGCCCGTAGCGGGCGGCCTCGTCGGCGGCCCAGGCCACGGCACGTTCGGACGGCACCGAGCCGTCGGCTCCCACGATGATCGGATCGGACATGGTCAACACCTCTCTCGATTCCTCCCCCGGCGGATCTCCCGCCGGGGCGGGCCGGTCAACCGTCCAGGGGCATGACGACCACGGGGCAGCTCGCGTGGTGCAGAACCGCGTGGTTGACCCGGCCCAGCGCCATCCCGATCAGGCCGGTCCGGCGGGCCGCTCCGACGACCACCAGCGCGGCGGTCCGCGAGGCCTCGACCAGGGCCTGGGACGCCGTGCGGTCGGAGATCAGCTCCTCGACCTGGACGTCCGGCTGGTGCTCGCGGAGACCCGCGAGGGACTCCGACAGCTCCATGTCCTCGATCACCCGCCTGCGCGGGGAGCCGAGGTCGCCGCCCACGGCGTGCAGCGCCAGGATCCCCGCGCCCCGCGAAGCGGCCTCCTCGGTGGCCCAGCCGAGCATGGCGCTCTCACCGGGCCGGCCCTCGACCCCGACCACGATCCGTGCCGGCGCATCGGCCGGATAGGGCGCCTCTCGCGGCACCACCAGCACCGGGCAACGGGCATGCGCGGCCGTGTAGAGCCCGACCGAGCCGAACAGCAGCCCCTCGAAACCGCCCAGCCCCCGCGACCCCACGGCCACCATCGCCGCCTGCCCGCTGCCTTCCACCAGCGCACTTCCCGGATCGGTCCGCGCCAGCCGCGTGCCGATGCCGACATCGGGGTGCAGCTTCAGCGTGTACTGCCGCGCCTCGGCGAGCAGGTCCTCCCGTTCGGCGACCAGCCGGCGCAGCGCGTCGGGCGGGATCGTGCCGTCCTCCACCAGTGCGCGGGACGCGTGCACCAGGTCCAGGGACAGCCGGTGCCGGACGGCGTAGTCGGCGGCCCAGTCCAGAGCACGCCAAGCGTGCGCTGACCCATCGATGCCCACGATGACCTGATTCGGCATTGGGCTCCCCTCCAGAACCTGGCGGCGTGATGTCCACTTCGACGCTAGATCGCCTCGCTGCGGCGGTCCCGGGCCGAAGGTCCCGAATGCCAGGGCCGAGGGGCCAGTCGCCGCTACCTGCCGAGCGCTCGCAGCGCCGCCGCCTCGATGCCCTCGGCGTCGAGTCCGTAGTGGCGGTAGAGGTGCGTCGGGGGGCCGATGAGCGCGTACTCGTCCGCGATGCCGTGCCGGACGACCCGGGCGCCGAGCCCCGCCCCCGCGACGGTCTCGGCGACCGCGCCGCCGAGACCGCCGAGGACGCTGTGCTCCTCCACGGTGAGCAGGAGCCCCGACCGTCGCGCGGCGTCCAGCACCGCGGTCTCGTCGAGGGGTTTGACGGTGTGCATGTCCAGGACGCCCGCCGACACCCCGGCGGCGTTCAGCTTCGCGGCGGCGCCGAGCGCCGGATGCACCATCGAACCCGTCGCGACGATGGTCAGGTCGTCTCCGCGCCCGTGCTCGATCGCCTTGCCGATCTCGAACCGCGGATCGCCTTCCCGGTACACGTCGGGATCCTGGCCGCGTCCGATGCGGAAGTAGACGGGGCCGGGGCAGGCCGTGGCGGCGCGGAGGGCGGATCCGAGCTGCGCGGCGTCGGCCGGCGCGATGACGGTCAGTCCCGCGATGCTCCGCGTGATCGCCAGGTCCTCGGTCGCGTGGTGGGACGTGCCGTAGAAGCCGAGGGTGATCCCGGCATGGTGGCCGATCAGCCGGACCGGCAGCCGCGTGTACGCGGTGTCGGTGCGGATCTGCTCGCACGCGAGCAGCGCGAGGAACGAGGCGAAGGTCGCGACGTACGGCTGGAGCCCGGTGGCGGCCAGGCCGGCGGCGGCCGAGACCATGTGCTGCTCGGAGATGCCGAACTGGACGTACCGCCCGGGGTGCCGCTCCTGGAAGCGGACCAGGCCGTTGGAGTACTTGAGGTCGGCCGTGCCGACGACGAGGGGATGCCCCTCGTCCACGAGGTCGGCCAGGGTCCCGGCCAGGACGTGCAGGCCGGGCGCGCGGTCCAGGAGGTCCGTGAGCTGCCAGGATTCCGGTCCCAGGGCGGGGGCGGAGGTCATCGGGCGCTCCTCAGCTCGTCGATGGCGTTGATCTCGTCCGGCTCGGCGAGCCAGCCGAGGTGCCAGCCGAAGTCGCGTTCCATGTAGGAGATCCCCTTGCCCTTGACGGTGTGCGCGATCACGGCCGCCGGGCGGGCGCGGTCCGGGTCCGCGGCGAGGGAGCGGAGCAGGGTGAGCAGCGCCCCGGCATCGTGCCCGTCCACCTCGTGGACCTCCCAGCCGAACGCCCGCCACTTGCCGGCGAGCGGCTCGATGCCGGTGACGTCGTCGACCCGGCCGTCCAGCGAGTACCCGTTCCGGTCGACGATCGCCACGAGGTTGGACACGCGGTGGTGCGCGGCGGCGAGCGCCGCCTCCCAGATCTGCCCCTCGTGCAGCTCGCCGTCGCCGAGCAGGACGTACACGTTCGACGGTCGCCCCTGCATGCGCAGGCCGAGCGCCATCCCGGTGCCGGTGGACAGGGCGTGCCCGAGCGATCCGCTGCTGAAGTCGATGCCCGGGATCCGCGTCATGTCGGGATGGTCGCCGAAGGCGCTGCCCAGCCGGGTGTAGCCGTCGAGCTCGGACGGGTCGAAGAAGCCCCAGTCGGCGAGCAGCGGGTAGAGGGTCGCGGCGGCGTGCCCCTTGCCGAACAGGAAGCGGTCGCGGTCGGGCCAGTCGGGCTCGCCGCGCCGCAGGTCCATGACGCCGTAGTAGAGGGTGGCGAGGATCTCGGCGCACGAGAATCCCGAGGCGTAGTGGCCGGTCTTCGCGATCGATATGAGCCGGACCGTCTCCAGCCGGGCGAACAGCGCCCGTTCCCGGATCAGGTCCACGAGCTGGGCGTCCGCCGCGGCGGGCGGACGAAACTGATCTACCATGCGGCCGAAAGTACTATCCAGCGGACAGCATGTCCATAGAGTAAGACGAACTGGTTGGACGGGTTGTCCGCTGAGCGATAACTTTGGTGCGTGGCGACTGAAAACAACCTCATGCTGGTGCGCAAGGTGTCCGGGCTGCTGGACCACCTCGCGAACGGAGAATCATCCGCGGCCGACATCGCGGACGCGATCGGCGAGCCGCGCAGCTCGATCTACCGGCTGCTGTCCAGCCTGCAGGCCGAAGGGCTGGTCGAGCCCGGCAGCCGCCGGGGCAAGTACCGCCTCGGCTTCAAGCTGCTGCCCCTCGCCACCGCCGTGGTCGCGCGCTTCGACGAGCGGACGTTCGCGCGGCCGACGATGGAGCGCATCCACGAGCTGACCGGCGAGACGGTCTTCCTGTGCGTGCCGCGCCGCGACGAGGCCGTGTGCATCGAGCGCATCGACGGCAAGCGCGTCCAGTCGCTCGCCCTCCAGCTCGGCGGCTCCCTGCCCCTGCACGCCGGAGCGGCGGCGCGGAGCATCCTCGCCCACCGGGACGAGAAGGAGTGGGACGCCTACATCGAGCGCAACGCGCCCCTGCACCGGTTCACGCCCTCGACCCCGGTCGAGCCCGGTGACCTGCGGCGGGTCCTCGCCGCCACACGGGCGGGCGGCATCTCGATCAGCGATCAGGACGTCACGCTGGGCGTCGCAGCCCTCGGCGTGCCCATCACCGACTACCGCGGCCGGCTGCGCGCGGCGCTGTCCATCAGCGGGGTGCGCGAATCGATCCTCGGGCCCGACTCGGCGTCCTGGCGGGCCGCGCTGGTCGAGGCCGGCCAGGAGATCTCGCGCGCCTTCGGCTCCGACGTGGCGCGGCCCGACCTGCTCGACCTGGGCTGACGCGCTCCGTTCACCTCCTTCCGCAAAATGTCCCACTGTCTAGACATCTCGTCCGCCTTATGAGAATGTGGGGCCTCATCACGGGCTGAGTGACCTGTGGGAAGGAGGCGACACATGCAACAGGGCCTGACGGGACGGGTGGCCCTCGTGACGGGCGCGGGCAGCGGCATCGGGCTCGCCTGCGCGCGGCACCTCCACGCGGCGGGCGCGCTCGTCGCGGGGGCGGATCTCCACGTCGACGCCCTCCGCGAACTCGGCGGCCCCGACCGCGTCCTGCCCCTCACCGCGGACCTGCGCGAGGCGGACGCCGCGGCGGCGCTGGTCGCGGCGGCGGCCGAGGCGTTCGGCCGGGTCGACGTCCTGGTGAACAACGCCGGCGCCGCCGCGGTACGTCCCGGATTCCTCGACACGACCGACGCGGACTGGACGTCGACGCTGGAGCTCAACCTGCTCGGATACGTCCGGGCGGCCCGCGCGGCCATCCCCGCCATGCTCGACGGCGGCGGCGGAGCGCTCGTCCACATCGCGTCCGAGGCCGCGCGCATGCCCAACCCGCGCCTGCCCGACTACAGCGTCTCCAAGGCCGGCGTCCTGATGCTGTCCAAGGTCCTCGCGGCCGAGTTCACCCCGGCCGGCGTCCGCTCGAACGTCGTGTCGCCGGCCTTCATCCGGACCCCGCTGTACGACCGTCCCGGCGGCCTGGCGGACTCGCTCGCCGAGGAGTTCGGGGTGGACAGGGAGACGGCGCTCACCCGCTACGTGGAGCTCAACCGCATTCCGGCCGGCCGGCTCGGCACGGTCGACGAGGTGGCCTCGCTGGTCGCCTATCTCGCCTCCGACCAGGCCGGCTTCGTCTCCGGCGCGAACTTCTGCGTCGACGGCGGCGTCACGCCGGTCGTCTAACCCTGATGAGGACATCCCATGAAGGCAGTGAACCACCCCCGCCGCCTCACCCGGTTCGCGGCGGCCGCCGCCGCGGGCGCCGCGGGCCTCGCGCTGGCCGGCTGCGCCGCGTCCGAGGCGGGCACCGACGCCGAGACCTCGATCGGCGTCGTGCTCAACGCGGCGTCCAACCCCTTCTTCCTCGCCGAGGGGAAGGCCGTCCAGGAGGCCGCGGCCGCCCGCGGCGTCAAGGTCTCGGTCCAGTACGCCAACGCCGATGTCAGCGCGCAGACCGACAAGATCGACACGTTCGTCCGGCAGCGGGTCGACGCGATCATCGTCGACGCGGTCGACTCCGACGGCATCGGCCCCGCGGTGCTGCGCGCCAAGCAGGCGAAGATCCCCGTGGTGGCCGTCGACGTCGCCGCGGCGGGCGCCGACGCGACCGTCACCAGCGACAACGTGCAGGCCGGCCGGGAGGCGTGCAAGTACCTGATCGGCGGGCTCGGCGGCCGCGGCGAACTGGCGATCGTCGACGGCTCCGCCGTCTCGGCCATCGGCGACCGGATGAAGGGCTGCAAGGAGGCCATCGCCGCCAACCCCGGCATCACGGTCGTCGCCACCCAGCGCGCCGACCTGACCCGCGACAAGAGCATGAAGGTCACCGGCGACATCCTCACCGCTAACCCGGGCGTGGACGGCTTCTTCGGCGTGAACGACCCGACGGCGGTCGGCATCGCGCTCGCCGCCGGGCAGCACAAGGCCGACGTGAAGATCGTCGGAGTGGACGGGGCACGGCAGCTCACCGACCTCATCGGCAAGGGCCCGATCATCGGGACGGCCGGCCAGAACCCGCGCGAGCTCGGCCGCTCCGGACTCGACCTGGCGATCAAGCTGGCCGGCGGGGAGAAGGTGGACCCGAAGCCCAAGCTGATCCCGACCGTCCTGGTCAACGCCGACACCCTCGACGACTACGAGAGCTGGGGATGAGCGCGGCCGGGCCACCGGAGGGCGCCGTCGCGCGCCTGACCGGAATCGAGAAGTCCTACCACGGCAACCCCGTCCTGCGGGGGGTCTCACTCGGCCTTGAAGCGGGACGCGTGCACGTGCTGGCCGGCGAGAACGGCGCCGGCAAGTCCACCCTGATCAAGATCCTCACCGGCATCGAGCGGGCCGACCGCGGCGAGATCGTCCTCGACGGCGTCCCGGTGGCCCTCACCGGGCCCCGCGACGCCCGGGAACGCGGGCTCGCGGTCGTCCACCAGGAGCTGAGCCTGGTGCCGGAGCTGACCGTCGCCGACAACCTGCTGCTCGGCCGCGAGCCGCGCCGCCGGGCCGGCCGGCTCGACCGCCGCCGGGCGCGCGCGACGGCGCTGGAGGCCCTCGGCCGGATCGGCGTCGACCTCGATCCGGACGCCAAGGTGGCCAGGCTCAGCACCGGCCGCCGGCAGCTCGTCGAGATCGCCCGTGCCCTGGGCGAGCGGCCGCGGCTGCTGGTGCTGGACGAGCCCACGGCGGCGCTATCTCAGAACGAGGCCGACATGCTTCTCAGCACGGTCGAGGACCTCCGGGCCGAGGGCCTGGCGCTGCTGTACATCAGCCACCGGATGGAGGAGATCTCCCGCGTCGCCGACCACGTCACCGTCCTGCGGGACGGCGTGGTCGCCGACTCCATGACGCGCGCCGAGATGACCGAGGACCGGGTCGTCACGTCCATGGTCGGGCGGCCCGTCCAGGATCTCTACCGGCACGACCGCGCCCCCGCCGCCGACCGGATCAGGCTCCGCGTCTCCGGGCTGCGCTCGCCGGACGTCCGTCCCGCCTTCTTCGAGGTCCGGGCCGGGGAGGTCGTGGGGGTCGCCGGGATCGTCGGGGCCGGCCGCAGCGAGCTCGGCCGGCTGATCGCCGGCGCCGACCGCGCGGACGGCGGCACGGTGACCGTCGACGGCGCGACCGTGGCCGGCGGGAGCCTGGGCGGCCCGCTCGCGGCCGGGATCGTGATGCTTCCCGAGAGCCGCAAGGAACAGGGGCTGTTCCCGCAGATGTCGATCGCCGACAACGTGTGCGCCGGGACCTCGAAGGGCCGCCGCGCCCTCGGCCGGACCAGCCCCGCGAGCATGCGCGCGGCCGCGCGGCCGCTGACCGAGGCCATGCGCGTCCGGGCGACGGGGCTCGCCCAGCCCGCCGGCCAGCTCTCGGGCGGCAACCAGCAGAAGGTGCTCCTCGCCCGATGCCTCGCCCGCGATCCCTCCGTCCTCATCCTGGACGAGCCGACGCGCGGCGTGGACATCGGCGCGAAGGCCGACATCTACGCCCTCATCGGCGACGTCACGCGGCGCGGCGTCGCCGTGCTGCTGATCTCCTCCGAGCTGCCGGAGGTGCTCGGCCTCTCCGACCGCGTCCTCGTCATGCGGCGCGGCGAGATCGTCGCCGAGCTCGCGGGACCGGCCAAGACCGAGGAGAACGTCATCCGCCACGCGACCGGCGTCGCCGGCGACCGCACGACAGCCAGCGAGGTGAACTCGTGAAAGGGACAACCGCCCCCGGCGGCCCGGCGGCCCCCGCCGGCCGCACGCACCACGACCGGCTCCGACGCCGCGTCACCGCCGCCGCCGACCAGGCCGGCGTGGCCGGCGCGCTCGTGGTGCTCGTGCTCGTCTTCGCGGCGTCGGCGCCGTACTTCCTCACCGTGGACAACCTGCTGGACGTGGCGCGGCAGATCTCCGTCACGGCGATCCTGGGCGCCGGCCTCACGTTCGTCATCATGACGGCGGGCATCGACCTGTCGGTCGGCTCGGCCGTCGGGGTGACCGCCCTCTTCGCGGTGCGGCCCGTCCTCGACGGCTTCCCGCCCGCGATCGCGGTGCTGGCGGCGCTCGGAGCGGGACTGGTCATCGGCACCGTGAACGGCGTCCTCGTCGCCCGGCTCAAGCTCGCCTCGTTCATCGTCACCCTCGCCGCGCTCACGTACCTGCGGGGCGTGACCTACGTGGGAACCGACGGCAAGACCCTGTTCTCCACGACCCTCGGCTACGCGTGGATCGGCAATGGAACGGTCCTCGGCGTGCCCGTCCCCGTGGTGATCATGGTGATGGTCTTCGCCGCCGGCTGGTACCTGCTGAACCGGACCGTGTTCGGACGCTGGGTGCACGCGGTCGGCGGCAACGAGGAGGCGGCCCGGCTGGCGGGCATCCCCGTGCGGCGGGTGCTGACCTGCGTGTACATCATCTCCGGGCTCTGTGCGGGGATCGGCGGCGTGATCGCCTCCGCACGGCTGCAGAGCGCGGTGCCCGACCTCGGCACCGGCTACGAGCTGTCGGCGATCGCGGCGGTCGTCCTCGGCGGCACGTCCCTCATGGGCGGGAAGGGC
Source organism: Actinomadura madurae (assembly GCF_047130825.1). Taxonomy (NCBI): domain Bacteria; kingdom Bacillati; phylum Actinomycetota; class Actinomycetes; order Streptosporangiales; family Thermomonosporaceae; genus Actinomadura; species Actinomadura madurae. The sequence goes on along the minus strand of NZ_CP083237.1, from coordinate 10,452,252 downwards.
TCGCTGGTCGGCACCCTCGTGGGCGCGGCGATCATCGGGGTGCTGGTCAACGGCATGACGCTGCTCGACGTCTCCAGCTTCTACCAGCAGATCATCCAGGGAGTCGTGATCGTGCTGGCCGTCGCGGTCGACCGGCTGCGCGTACGCGAGGCGCCCGCGCCGGGTGTGGCCGCGTGACCCGTAAGGACCCGCTGTGCCCAGGCGACATCCCTGAGAACCGGAAGGACATCATGATGACCGACGAGAGCCCGCCGGGCGGGGACGGCACCGTCCTCGTCGCCGGTGCCCACGGCGTGGTCGGCGGCGCCGTCGTCCGCGCCCTGCTGGAGTCGGGCGGGCGCGTCGCCACGGTCGCGCGGCGCGGTCCGGTCGGGCCGCCGGACGGCCCGCCGGTCGGCGACCACCTCCAGGTCGACCTGCTCGACGCGGCGGCGACCCGCGCCGCGCTCGCCGCCCGCCCCGACATCACCGCGATCGTCCACGCCGCGTACATCGAGCGCGAGACGATGGCCGCCACCGTCGAGCCGAACGTCGCGATGCTGCGGAACCTGCTCGACGCCGTGCACGGCTCGCCGTCCCGGCTGCGGCACGTGGTGCTCATCGGCGGCGGAAAGTCGTACGGGGAACACCTCGGCGGCTACAAGACCCCGGCGAAGGAGTCCGATCCCCGCTTCCTCGGGCCGATCTTCTACAACGACCAGGAGGACCTCCTCCACGCCGACGCCGCCCGCGCGGGCTACACCTGGACGGTGCTGCGCCCGGACGCGGTGATCGGCCCGAGCCTCGGCTCCCCCATGAACATGCTGACCGGCCTCGCCGTCTACGCCGGCGTCTGCCGCCACCAGGGCGTCCCGCTGCGCTTCCCCGGCTCCCCCGCCGCGTGGGGCGCGCTCCACCAGGCGACCGACGCCCGCGTCCTCGCGCGGGCCGTCGCCTGGGCGCTGCGGTCACCGGCGGCGCGGAACGAGGTCTTCAACGTCACCAACGGCGACAACTTCCGCTGGCGGCACCTGTGGCCGGAGATCGCGGACTTCTTCGGAACGCCGGCCGCGCCGCCCCAGCCGATGTCGCTCGCGGAGCAGATGGCCGACAAGGGCCCGGTGTGGGACGCGATCGTCCGGGAGCACGGGCTGCGGCCCACCGCCCTCTCCCGGATCGCGTCCTGGCCGTTCGTCGACGGCTGGTTCGCCGCCGGCGACGACATGGTGCAGAGCACCATCAAGATCCGCCAGGCGGGTTTCGGCGACTGCGTCGACACGCATGTGAGCTTCCTCGACAACCTCGCGATGCTGCGCGACCTCTCCCTCATCCCCTGACCCAGCATGCCCCGGAGGCAGACATGACCACGACCATCGCGACGGACTGGCTCACCCGGTTCGGCGACGCGCTCGAACGCGGGGCCGACCTGTCCGGGCTCTTCGCCCCCGAGTGCCACTGGCGGGACGTCGTGTCGTTCACCGGCGATCTCCGAACGTTCTCGCACACGCGCGCCCCCGCCGAACTCTCCGCCCGCCAGCCGCGGGCCAAGGCGGCGAACCTCCGCCTCGCGGCCGGGCGGACGCCGCCGCGGGAGGTGGAGCGCAACGGGGTCACCTGTGTCGAGGCGATCTTCGAGTTCGACCTCGCGGTCGGCCGCGGGCTCGGGGTGGTCAGGCTCGTGCCCGGACCGGACGGCCGGTGCGTGGCCCGGAACCTGTTCACCGCGCTGGAGGAGATCGCGGGCCGTCCGGAGCCCGTGGGCGCGCACCGCCCGACCGGCCAGGCCGACTCCTCCAAGTTCGGCGGGCCCAACTGGCTCGACCGGCGGCACGCGGCGGTCGCCTACGCCGACCACGACCCCGACGTCCTGATCGTCGGGGCCGGGCAGAGCGGCCTCGCCCTCGCCGCCCGGCTCGGCCGGCTCGACGTGGACGCGCTCGTGGTCGACGCCCACGAGCGCCCCGGGGACAACTGGCGCAAGCGCTACCACGCGCTCACCCTGCACAACGCCGTCTGGCTGAACGACCTGCCGTACATGCCGTTCCCGCCGACGTGGCCGGTGTTCGTCCCGAAGGACAAGCTCGCCGGATGGTTCGAGGCGTACGTCGAGGCCATGGAGATCAACTTCTGGGGGTCGTCGACGTTCGAGCACGGCGCCTTCGACGAGGCGACCGGGACCTGGGAGGCGCGGATCCGCCGGGCGGGCGGCGGGCACCGCACCCTGCGTCCCCGGCACATCGTCCTCGCCACCGGGGTGAGCGGCATCCCGTACCGGCCGGACCTGCCCGGCCTCGGCGACTTCGGCGGCCGGGTGCTGCACTCGGCCGACTACACGGGCGGCGCCGACCACGCAGGTGAACGGGTCGTCATCATCGGGACCGGTAACAGCGCCCACGACATCGCCCAGGACCTGCACGCCAACGGCGCGGCCGTCACGATGGTGCAGCGCAACTCCACCACCGTCGTCAGCGTCGACCCCAGCGCGGCCCTCGGGGACGCGTCCTATCTCACGGCGCCGACGCTGGAGGACAGCGACCTGATCGGGCTGTCGGTGCCCTACCCGGACCTGGTGACCGGGAGCAAGGCGCTGACGGAGGCGATGAGGGAGATGGACGCCGACCTCATCGCCGGGCTGGAGCGGGCGGGCTTCCGCACCGACTACGGCGAGGACGGCACCGGCCAGCAGATGAAGTTCATGCGCCGCGGCGGAGGCTACTACCTCAACGTCGGCTGCTCCGAGCTGATCATCTCGGGCGCGGTCGGCCTCGCGCAGTTCGCGGACACCGACCGCTTCGTCAAGGAGGGGCTCCGGATGAGGGACGGCTCCGTGCTCGGCGCCGACCTCGTCGTCCTCGCCACGGGCTTCCACCCGCAGCAGGAGAACGTGCGGCGCCTCATGGGCGACGCGGTCGCCGACGCCGTGGGGCCGATCTGGGGGTACGACGACGAGGGCGAACTCCGCAACATGTGGCGGCCCACCGCGCAGCCGGGCCTGTGGTGCACCGCGGGCAACTTCCAGATGTGCCGCACCTACTCCAAGGTGCTGGCCCTGCAACTGCGGCTGGCCCTCGACCGTCACAGCACCTGAACCATGGACCGTGGGGGCCGGCATCCGGTGTGCGGCCGGCACCCCGGCGTCGTCCGGTTGCCCGTCGACCGCGGCCCTGCACCGCGAAGGCCGGATGGGGCGGGCCCCATCCGGCCTTCCGTGGCGTCAGCGCGAGCAGACGAAGCTCTGGGCGTTGTCGGCGTCACCCGAGCGGTACTTCGGCCAGCGCGGGTACTCGCAGAGCGGGCGCGTTCTGCCGCTGCGGCCGTCTATGACCACCGGCTTGGAAGGCGGCCGCCCCTTCTCGACCCATCGCTCCAGGGCCGAGAGCGAGTCCCAGTTGGCGGCGAAGGCGGGCGCGCCGAAGTTGGCGTGATTCGCGCCCGGCACGAGGTAGTACCGCATGAATCCCCGGGTCTGCCCGTAGCCCATCTTGTCGAGCACTCGCTCGTAATAGTCGTTCGTCGAGCGGTGGGAGACCAGCTCGTCCGCGGAACCGTGGAGCAGGAGCAGTTTCCCGCCGGAGCGCGCGAACGGGCGAAGGTCGGAGTTGTTCCGGTCCTGGATGGTGGACAGGTGACTGATGCGGGGAAGCCACTTTCCCGGTCGCCGGGGGTCGACTTCAAGGGAGTTGTGATCAGGATCCCTCGTCAGGAAGTATTTCACCCACTGATCCCAGTACTGCATCCCATATCCGCTCGTCGTCGGCATGGGGTTGGCGGGCGCGGACGTGCCGAACCCGAGGAATGGCGTTCTCATGTCGGCGCCCGAAAGGAGGGGGAACCCAGGGTATTCCTTCTCACCGCTGGCGATCCGGTACTTCCAGCGGAACGGCTTGGACGCCGCGACCACCGACGCTATCTGCCGATCCGACAGGCACGTCGGCCCGGTGTCGGCACCGCGCGGGCAGCGAAGCACACGGGGATCGAAGTCGCAGCCGGCCTCATTCGAGATGACCTTGTCCCTGAGCCCGTCCCGGCCGTCGCACTTCGCTACAACGCTGTTGTAGAGGAGCGTCTGCTTTTCGGGCCCCGGGAACGCGCCGGGTCGGGACATCACCTGCGCGAGATACCCGAGATCCAGGATCTCGGCCATGTTGTTCCAGGCAGGGTAGGCGGAGATGACGCCATCGAAGGCGCCGGGCCACCGTTGCGCGACGATGAGGGCCTCGCGACCACCGGTCGACCCACCCGAGAAGTAGGACCGGCCGGGACCTGCGCCGTAGCCATGACGGATGAGGAACATGGCGGCGTCGCGGGTCTTCCTGAGCGCGTCACCGGCGGCGAAGTTCCGCACCGCCTCGTCGTTCACGCCGAAGGACCCGTCCAAAGACCCGGTGGGACCTGCTTGGTGCCCGGAGTCACTTGCGAACGTCGCATATCCGCGAGCCAGCGGCGCCAGCCGATCGGCGCGTCCAAATGGCACGTTCTGCGCGATGTCGGGAATCGTGCCGTTGTATCCGCCGCCACCGAACATCATCGCTTTGCGATTCCAGTCGACGGGCATGCCGATCCGCAGCTTGATGTTCGGCGCCGAGCGATCGACGGGGAGGAGCGCGGCGTCGACCCTGCAGTATTCGACCGTCTCGCCGCTCACGACCTGAGTGACAACACTCGCCGACTCGACACGGCCGCCCTTGGTCGGGAGGCTGATCGCCGACGCCGGGATCTCTCTACCCGCCAACTCTGTACACCTAGGCGTCGTGCCCGCCGCGGCGATGGACGGCGGCGGCGCGAGGACCACCGCCGCGCTCACTGACGCGATGACGAGCCCCAGTCCAGCACGGATCGAGTTCGACGTTCCACGAGCTCGCGGCGCTCGGCTCATTGCGGACACCTCCTGGAGGCTGGCACGCTGTGCCGTAAAATCACAACATGTCCGACACTGGGTGCCAGTGTGTCATGCGTCACAAGGACCCGCAAGTGTCCTGCCGAACCCGCCCCGCCGGGAGGACGAAGCCGGCCACGGTCCTCGCGGCGCCGCGGGGCGACTACCTCGCCTCGGCCGCCCCGGCCCCCGGCACGGCCTTCGTCCTCGCGGTCGGCGACTTTCGGTTACGCGGACTAGACTCGGCGTCACACCACGTCATAATGGGGGCCTGTCGGTGACTTCGCGGCGAGTACTTGAGACCAAGTACCGGATCTCGGAAACGGCAATGGCCTTGTTTCTCGAAGAGGGGTACGAGAACGTTACGGTCGAGGCTGTCGCGGAGGCGTCACGAGTGTCTCGGCGCACCGTATTCCGGCATTTCGAGAGCAAGGACGAACTCGCGTTTCCGGACCACAACGAACGCATCGGTCTCGTCCAGCGCTGTCTCGTCGAGTCCGATCCTGACGCGGATCCGGTAGAGGCCGTCATCGCGGCCACGGAGGAGTCTTTGCATGACTTCCTCAGCCGGCCGGAGCTCGTCCTCCGGCGATACAAGTTGACGCGCGTCGTCCCCGAACTACGGAAGCGGGAGGTCATTGAGCACGAACGATACGTGACGCTTACACGTGCGTTCCTGCGTGAGCGCCTCCCACCGGATACACCACCGTTCCAACCGATGGGCCTCGCGGCCCTCGTGGACGCGATCCACCGATCCGCTCTCGGAAACTGGGCGCGCAGCGGCGGCACGACCGACGCCATTGCCGAAGTGGCGGCGGGAATGGAATGGGTCCGTCGGCTCATGGTCCACGAGACGACTTTCTCCACCACCCCGCTACTTCTCGCGGTGCTCCCTGACGACCCACAAACCCGCCGCGTCCTCAGCTCACTGAAGAACACGGCGGAGGACCTGCTCTAGTACTCCGAGCCGCATTTAGAGATCGGTGAGTTCTCCTTGTCGGTGGTAGTGGCATCTTCGAGCACGGGCTTGGATCTTCATGGCGCTCGTCCTCGCCCCGCCGCCCGGCGACCGAGGGCGTCCTGCCTGCGGTGACCGTGGCGGGCTCGGCTTTTCGTCGTGCCCGCCACGCCAGGTCCACCCCCGAGCCGGACCCGTGTCACGCCGTCAACGCTGCCTCGTCAGCAGACCCGGCCGGTACGGCAGGAGGCCGTAGTCGCCGCCGGAGTTGGGGCTGCGCCCCTGGTAGAGCAACTGCAGATTGCACGGATCGATGGTGAAGGTCTGGTCGGCACTGGTGCGGATCAGTTCGCCATGGCTGATGTCGTTGGTCCAGGTCGCGCCGCTGTTCGCCTTGCCGGCGAAGGGGTTGCTCTCGGTCGCGGCCTGCGGTGTCCACGAGCCGTTCAGACTGGTGGCCGTGAACGAGCGGAAGTAGCGCCCCTGGGAGCCGATCGCCTCGACGAGCATGAGGTAGCGGTTCTGGTCCTGGAGCTTGTAGACCTGAACGGCCTCGAACAGGTTGTTGGTCGAATCGCTCATGACCACTGTCGAGGTCGTGCCGAAGCTGCCCGGGAAGTTCCCGATCGGCATACCGGCCCGGTAGATCTTGCCGTTGTCGCCGGCGAAGAAGAGGTACATGTTCGTGCCGTCACCGATGAGCGTCTGGTCGATGGGTCCCGTCCCGGAGCCGCTGATGCTCCCGGAGAAGAGCACCTGCTGCGATGACCAGCCGTTCGGGTTGGTGGGGTCGCTCGACGTCCGGTAGGAGAAGGCGGTCCCACCCCACTGGTAGGCGAGCACCCAGACGTTCTTCGGCGCGAAGTAGAAGAGCGTGGGAGCGACGGTGGCATTCGACATCCTGTTCTGGCTGGCAGAGGCCATCTCCGACCAGTCGCCGAACAGGCCGAAGTTCATGGAACCCCACGTCGTCCCCGTGTCGTGCGTCGTCGCATAGACGAGATGCCTGCCGTTGTAGGGGGCGACGGTGAAGTCCTTGAGCGAGACCCACCCCGACTTGGGCTGCGCGAGCGGGCCCGTCGACGTCCAGCGGTATGCCGACGGAAGATCACATGTCGGAGCGCGGTCACCGCCACGGGAGTCGACGAGCCGCCATTGCTGCTGGTTCTGGCCATGAGCGGCGCCCGCGCTCATCACGGACAGGAGCACCGACAGCAGGATCGATGCCAGGACCGCACAGGTCCTCACCATGTACTTCCTCCTTCCCTGCAATGTTAGCGCTAACATTTCCCGGCCGGTGAGACCTCCTCTCCATCGGGATCGGGGGGCGGTGGTGGTGGCCCGGAGTAAATACGAGACAGAGCGACATCGTCAAGGACTGCGGACTTCGAAAATGTTTCGGGCATAGACCTGCTGCTAGAACGCACATATGGCCGTCGTATGCGATGAAAACTTTCAAAACTATTGACGAGATCTTCGAGGCCTCGCACACTGAGGCCGCGACGCCCTGGTGGTGAGTGCGTTCCCGTGATGGGGCGCGGCGTCTGTTGCACGGCGGTGTCCCGTGCTTCCCCACCCCTCGTCCATTCACGGAGGAACAGACGTGCGTGCGAACGTCATACCCAAGTCCAGGATCAGGATCCGCAAGCGGGCCATCCTCGCAGGCGCCCTCGGGGTGCTCGCGACCGCGGCTCTGGTGGCCCCGTCTCCGGCGGCCGCCGCGGAGAGCACCCTGGGCGCCGCGGCGGCGCAGAACGGCCGCTACTTCGGCACCGCCATCGCCTCGGGCAAGCTCAACGACTCGGTGTACACCACGATCGCGAACCGCGAGTTCAACTCGGTGACCGCCGAGAACGAGATGAAGATCGACGCCACCGAACCCCAGCGGGGCCGGTTCGACTTCAGCGCCGGCGACCGCGTCTACAACTGGGCGGTCCAGAACGGCAAGCAGGTACGCGGCCACACCCTGGCCTGGCACTCCCAGCAACCCGGCTGGATGCAGAGCCTCGAGGGCGGCACGCTGCGCCAGGCGATGATCGACCACATCAACGGCGTCATGGCCCACTACACAGGCAAGATCGTCCAGTGGGACGTCGTGAACGAGGCCTTCGCCGACGGCGGCTCGGGAGCCCGCCGCGACTCCAACCTGCAGCGCACCGGCAACGACTGGATCGAGGTCGCCTTCCGCACCGCGCGCGCCGCCGACCCGGCCGCCAAGCTCTGCTACAACGACTACAACATCGAGAACTGGACCTGGGCCAAGACGCAGGCCGTGTACTCCATGGTCCGCGACTTCAAGCAGCGCGGCGTGCCCATCGACTGCGTCGGCTTCCAGTCCCACTTCAACAGCGGCAGCCCCTACAACGGGAACTTCCGCACCACCCTGCAGAGCTTCGCCGCCCTCGGCGTCGATGTCGCCATCACCGAGCTGGACATCCAGGGTGCGTCGGCCACGACCTACGCCAACGTGACCAACGACTGCCTGGCCGTCTCGCGCTGCCTCGGCATCACCGTCTGGGGCGTGCGCGACACCGACTCCTGGCGCTCGGAGCAGACACCGCTGCTGTTCGACGGCAACGGCAACAAGAAGGCCGCCTACACCGCGGTCCTCAACGCCCTCAACGGCGGCACGACGACGCCCCCTGACGGCGCCGGAACGATCAAGGGTGACGGCTCGGGCCGTTGCCTGGACGTGCCCAACGCCAGCACCACTGACGGCACCCAGGTCCAGCTGTGGGACTGCCACGGCGGCACCAACCAGCAGTGGACCTACACCGACGCGAGCGAGCTCAGGGTCTACGGCGACAAGTGCCTGGACGCCGCCGGCACCGGCAACGGCGCCAGGGTCCAGATCTACAGCTGCTGGGGCGGCGACAACCAGAAATGGCGCCTCAACTCCGACGGATCCGTCGTCGGCGTCCAGTCCGGCCTCTGCCTGGACGCGGCCGGCACCGCCAACGGCTCCGCGATCCAGCTCTACTCCTGCTGGAACGGCGGCAACCAGCGCTGGACCCGCACCTGACCCGCCACACGCGGAGCGCGGATCGATGAAGACCCGCGATGCCCGGCGCGGGGCTCGCCTCAGACGGTGTCCAGGACGCTGGGCAGCGCCCGGTGGTCGAGGCCGTGAGTCGCGGCGACCGAGGGTTCGATGAGGTCACCGGCGTGGGTGTTGAGCCCGCGGGCAAGGGCTGGGTCGGCGCGCAGAGCGCCTGCCCAGCCCTCATCGGCGATACGCGCGATGTAGGGCAGGGTGACGCCGGTGAGGGCGTGGGTTGAAGTAGCGGGCACGGCGCCGGGCATGTTGGCCACGCAGTAGAAGACCGTGTCGTGGACGCGGTAGGTGGGCTCTGCGTGGGTGGTCGGTTGCGAGTCGGCGAAGCAGCCGCCCTGATCGATGGCGATGTCGACCAGGACGGCGCCCGGCCTCATCCGGGCCACGAGGTCGGTGGAGACGAGTGTGGGGGCCTGCGCACCGGGGACGAGGACCGCGCCGATGACCAGGTCCGCGTCGAGCACCGCCTGCTCGATCCGATAGGCGGTGGAGACCACGGTGCGGACCCGCCCCTGGTACAGCGCGTCGGCGGCGCGGAGCCTGTCGATGTCGACGTCCAGCAGGGTGACGTCGGCGCCCATCCCCACGGCGATGGCGGTGGCGTTCATCCCGGAGACCCCTGCGCCGATCACCACGACCCGGGCGGCGGGTGTACCGGGGACACCGCCGGGCAGGACCCCGCGGCCACCGGCGGAGGACATGAGATGGTAGGCGCCCACCTGGGGGGCGAGGCGGCCGGCGACCTCGCTCATCGGGGCCAGCAGCGGCAGCGAGCCCGTGGCGGTCTTCACGGTCTCGTAGGCGATGGCGGTGACCTTCCTCTCCAGCAGCGCCTCTGTGCATTCCCGGGACGCGGCCAGGTGGAGGTAGGTGAAGAGGATCTGGCCGGGCCGCAGCCGCGGGTACTCGATCGGGACGGGCTCCTTCACCTTGAGGACGAGGTCGCTCTCGCCCCACACGTCGTCGGCGTGAGCGAGGATCTCGGCGCCGGCCGCGACGAAGTCCTCGTCGGTGATCGAGGAACCGGCGCCGGCGGAGCGCTCGATGACGACCTCGTGGCCATGGGCTGTGAGGGTGTGCACACCGGCCGGGGTGACGGCGACGCGGTACTCGTTGTTCTTCAGTTCCCGCGGAACACCGATTCTCATTCAATGCCCTTCCAGTTGTGGGCGGCACGCGACTGCGCACGGCCGTGCCTGCCGTGCCGTTCGGGGACCGGTCGCCCGGGGGAAGGCGCGTTCGGCGCCTCCCCCCGGGCGAGCGGCTAGTCGCGGCTGATCTCGTCGGCGACCTGGCAGCAGCATCGGCCGGGGTCCGTGCAGGTGTGGCCCGGCTTGCCTAGACCGGCGCGGGCGAAGGCCGCGGCGGCCGTCTTGGCCTCGGCGCCGTCTCCCCGCTCGTAGACGACCTTGCCGTCGACGACCGTGGCGGCCACCTTCATGTCGATGAGCTCGTGCGGGTCCCGGGTCAGCACGTCGCCGTCGACGACGCAGACGTCGGCGGCCATGCCGCGTTCCAGCGTGCCCTTCCACTTCTCGGCGTGATCCTGCCACGCGCCGGTGCGGGTGTAGGTCGCCAGCGCCTGCGGCGCGCTGATGCGCTCCGCCGTGCCCGCGACGCTGCCGTCCGCCCCTTCGCGGAGCTGCGCCGACATCACGCCCTGCAGCCAGTGGAACGCCACGACCGGCGCGTCCGACCCGGTGGTCACCCGCACTCCGGCCCCCAGCGCGCTGCGGTACGGCCACTGGTACTCGGTCAGCTCGGCTCCGATGATCTGTTCGAGCACCCGCCCCTGCAGGTACAGGATCTCGGCGTTCATGTTCGCGCCGATCCCGTTGCGCGCCATGGTCCGCAGCGTCCGCGCCGACGGGAAGTTGCAGTGGATCACGTAGTTGCGCAGGTCCTTCCGGCGCCAGTCGCGCCCCGCCGCCTTGACATATCCGGCGACGGTCGCGTCGGTCGTCGCGTCGCCGCACGAGTGCGTGCCGACCTGGAGCCCGGCGTCCGCGGCGAGCTTGATCATCTCGTGCAGGTTCGCGACCTGCTCGTCCGGCGACGCGCCCGCGATGGTCATGCTGCCCCGGGACCCGTCCAGGTAGGGCTCGTTCATCCAGGCCGTCCTGAACCTGGGGATGCCGTCGGCGAACACCTTGACGCCGACCACGTTCAGCATCCGGGGGTCGACGCCCTCCAGCGGCTCGTACGATTCGATCGCCTCGCGCATCGACTGCGGTGAGTTGCCGCCCCGCAGAAGCACGGTGATGCGCATGCGCAACGCATCCGCACGCTCCTTCTCCGCGTAGATGTCCAAGGGGGCCGAACCCGGCTCGGTGGCGCTGGTGACGCCCATGGTGTGGAGGAGGCTCACGGCGGCGTCGATCGCCTGTGAGCGCTCTTCCCGGCTGAAACCTGGCACGACGCGGGTCACCAGACCCTGCGCGGTCTCGCGGAACACGCCCGTGGGCTCGCCGTTCGCGTCCTTGTCGATGACGCCGCCGGTCGGCGGGACGGTGTCACGGGTGATGCCGGCCAGCCGCATCACCACCGAGTTCACCGACACCGCGTGCCCCGAGAAGTCGTTGAGGACCACCGGGTGGTCTCCCGAGACCGGATCGATGTCGGCGGCGACCGGCGCCCGCGGCAGCCGGAGCTCCTGCCATCCCCGGCCGCGGATCCACGAGTCGGAGGACGGCGCCTCCTCCGCCGCCGTGCGGATCACCGCGACCAGCTCCTCGATCGTCGCCGTGTCCACGCCGAGGTTGTAGGGCGGGACACTGAGGCCGAGCGAGGCGACGTGGTTGTGGGAGTCGTTGATGCCCGGCAGGACCGTGCCTCCGCCCGCGTCCAGCAGTTCGGTCCTGCGGCCCTTGAACCGGTCGATCTCCCGCTCGCTGCCGACGGCCAGGATCCGGCCGCCCCGGATGGCGACGGCCTGCGCCTTGCGGAAGTGCTCGTCCAGCAGCAGCACGCGGCCATTGTGAATGATCAGATCCGCGGGGCCCCGGGACGGGGACGCGTGCGCCGCCCCCGCCGGCAGCACCCCCGCCATTGTCGTACCGGCCGCCACAGCGGCGGCCCCACCCAAAACCTGACGACGGTTCATCTCCGGATTCATGCCGAATTCCTCCTTGGGGGCATGGGGAGTCGGAGGCCCCGGATCGGGGCCCCTCTGTGCTGGGGATCGGGGTAGGTCAGCCGTTGGCTAGACCAGGGTGCCGTCCGTGAATCTGGCACCTCGGAGGAACTGCAAGAGCTTGCGATTGAAGACGCTCGGTCGTTCCCACTGAGGGCTGTGACCGACTTCGGCGAAGGTCAGTGAGGAGGCGTTGGGCAGGTGCTCCAGCACCGTCCTGCCGAGCGAAGGGGGAATGTACAGGTCGGCGTCGCCCATGGTGAGCAGGGTCCTGGTACGCATGGTCCGCAGAACGTCCCAGGTGATCCGGTTGGTCAGCTTCGGGAACGGACTCGCCGGCCCGGGCCGCGAGAGTTCCACGATCTCCTCCCACTCGTGCACGCCTTGCGGGTTGGCCGCGCGGTAGGACGGCCCCAGTTCCCGGAAGGAATGCGGCAGCGCGTCGGCTCCCGGCGGCTGCAGCCGCCTGAGCGCGTCCCGGAACTCGGTCTCCTGGATCCCGATCTGGCTGTTGACCAGGGCGAGGCTGCGCAGCCGGCGGGGATGGGAGACCGCGAAGTCCGCGGCGACGAAGCCGCCGAGTGCCGCCCCGACCAGATGGAACCTGCCCAGTTCGAGGTGGTCGGCCAGCGCGAGCAGGTCGGCGACGGCCGGCTGGTCCTGCGGTGTCGCGGGCGACGACCGGTGGTGACCGCGCCGCGAGTAGGCGACCACCCGGTGACCGTCACGGGCCAGGACGGGCTGCTGGTATGGCCAGGCCAGGTCGCTCCCCGTGCCAGGGTGCAGGAGGACGACGGGCGTTCCGCCGCCGCCGGTGTCCCAGTACCAGAGCCTCCCGCCGGGTACTTCCACGAACCCCTCCGTGACCGGCACTTGTGCCGGCACGGGTTCGGGCTTCAGCGGATCCCGGGAGGGGCCCGCCGCCGCGGCGGGCCGCGCCATCAGCGGCACGGCGGCCGGTGCCGCCGCGGTGGCCGCCAGGAGCGCGGCCTTGAGAACGGTACGTCTCTCGGAGGTGGTCACGGGATCAGCCGATCTGCCATTTCGACCAGCGATCCACGACCGCGCTGTGGTTCTTGGCCCACCAGTCGGCATCGTTGTAGACCAGCTTGTCGGCGTGCTTCTTGTCGAACGCGTTGACCTGCTGCTGGAGATCGTTCAGCTGGGGTTCCGCCGTGACATTGGCCGGGCCCGCACCGGAGACCTGGGCGAAGGCCGCCGCCTGCTTCGGCTGGGACGCGAACCGGATCAGCTGCTCGCCCAGCTGCTTGTTGGGGCTGCCCTTGGGGATCACCAGCGCGTCCCAGCTGACCGGGACGGTGTCCCACACCGGCTTCCACTGGGTGCCTCCGGCTTGCAGGACCGAGTACGCGCGGGCGCTGACGACGAGCGTCAGGTCCGCCTGGTCGTCGACCATGAGCTGCTGCTGCTGGCCGTAGGTCTGCGCGAAGGTCAGGTCGGACCGGACGCGGTCGTACACGCCCAGCGCGCGGTCGACGTCCATCGGGTACAGGCGGTCCTTCGGGATGCCGTCGGCCAGCAGCGCGGCCTCCAGGACGCCGATCGCCGGGTCCTTGCCGAAGACGACGCGCTTCCCGGGGAACGCCTTCCGGTCGAAGAAGTCGGCCAGCTTGGTGGGCGGCTTGTCGCCGTAGGTCCGCTCGTTGTACATGAACAGCAACCCGAAGAACGCGGTCGGGACCCCGCACTCGGACAGCGTTCCCGGCGGGAAGGCGCCCTTCAGGTCGCCGACGTCGATCGGCTCGACGAGCTTGCCGCAGAACTCGCGCGGCAGGAACGCGTCGGTGTCCATGACGTCCCACGTCACCCTGCCGGCGTCCACCATGGCGCGAAGCTTGGCGTTGTCCGACGGGCCGTCGATCCTCACCGTTGCATCGGCCGACTTCTCGAAGGGACGCAGGAATCCCTTCTCCTGACCGTCCTGGTAGGCGCCCTTCCCGTACGAGACGAACGTCAGCGACTTACCGGCGCCAGCCCCGCCGGTGCCGCACGCGGTGAGCAAGGTTGCGAGCGCTCCGCCGACCGCGGCCAGCCAGAGCCCGTTTCTGCGCATGACGGCTTTCCCCTTTGATGCTGAAGGATTTCCTGAACTGAGGCGGGGGGCGGAGAGGGCCGACGCGTGGTCAACCGTCGGCGACCGCTCCTACCACGGACTCGGTGGCCGTCTCCTGACCGGCGCGGTGCCGCTGTCCTGGGACGACGGCCTGATCATCCGGATGCCAGCCGGCCACGACGGAGTCGCCCGGGGCGCCCGGCGCCCCGCTCCCGGCGAGCACCATCGCCGATCCGTGCGTGCCGTCCGCGAACCGCAGGCCGACCCGGTGGTGGCTTCCCGCGTAGCGGACCTCGGTGATGACCGCCTCGTGCCGCCGGTGCCCCGCCGGGACGGTGTCGCCGCCCGCGTGCAGCGCCATCCGCTCCGGGCGCACCACGATCGTGTCGCCGTCCCGCCCGGGGAAGGTGTTGGACTCGCCGAGGAACTGCGCGACGAACAGGGTGCTCGGGCGCTCGTAGAGCTCGGTGGGGGTGCCCACCTGCTCGATCTTTCCCTCGTTGAAGACCGCGATGTGGTCGGAGAGGGTGAGGGCCTCGTGCTGGTCGTGGGTCACGAAGATGAACGTCATGCCGAGTTCCCGGTGCATGCGGGCGATCTCGCCCTGCAACTGGTCGCGCAGCTTCTTGTCGAGCGCGCCGAGCGGCTCGTCCAGGAGCAGGGCGCGCGGCTGGTACACGACGGCCCGGGCGAGCGCCACCCGCTGCTGCTGCCCTCCGGACAGCTGCCTCGGCAGGCGGTCGGCGTACGCCTCAAGGCGGACCAGTTCGAGTACCTGCTCGACCTTGGCGGCGATCTCGCCCTTGGGCATCTTCCGCTGCTGCAGGGGGTAGGCGATGTTGCGCCGGACGCTCATGTGGGGGAACAAGGCGTACTGCTGGAAGACCACGCCGAGGTCGCGCCGGTGCGGTTTGACCCTCGACACGTCCCGCCCGTCGATGCTGATCGATCCCTCGGACAGCGAGGTGAAGCCGGCGATCATCATGAGCATCGTGGTCTTGCCCGACCCCGACGGCCCGAGGAAGGTCATGAACTCGCCGGGGGCGATGTTCAGCGTCACGTCGTCGACGGCGGGCCGGTCCTGTCCCGGGTAGACCTTGCTGACACCGCTGACGGCGATCTCATGGCTGCGGGACGTGCGCGGTTGGTTCATGACGTGCTCCGGTGCGCGGAAGGCTGTCGGCGGACGAGCAGGGGGACGAGCAGGACGAGTGTGGTCGCGACGACGATGAGGCTCGCCGCGGCGCCGATCGTGGGATCGATCTCGAGGGTGACCGAGTCGTACATCTGCACCGGCAGGGTCCGGATGTCGGGCGTCTGCAGGAACAGCGCGACCACGACCTCGTCGAGCGAGGTGACGAACGCGAACACGAACCCCGACCCCACGCCGGGCAGCACCAGCGGCAGGGTGACGCGGAAGAACGTGGTCATCCGGCTCGCCCCCAGGCTGGCCGAGGCGGTCTCCACGGTCCTGTCGTATCCGGCGAGGCTGGTGCCGACGGTGGTGACGACGAAGGGGACGGCGAGCACGGTGTGCGCGAGGACGAAGCCCGGCACCGTCCCGTTGAGCCGCCACTGGAGGAAGACGCCGTAGATGGCGATCGCCGTCACGATGCCGGGCACGATCATCGGCGCCATCGCCATCGAGCGCACCATGCCGCGGCCGCGCCAGAGGGTCCGGTCGAAGCCGAACGCGGCGGCGACGCCGATGACCGTGGCGACCACCGCGACCAGCAGGGCCACCTGGATCGACGTCAGCAGCGAGCCGACCCATTCGGGCGAGGAGAAGAAGCTGGCGTACCAGCGCAGCGACCAGTCCTCGGGCGGGAACCGGAAGGTCTCTCCGGCACTGAAGCTCATCGGGATGACCACGAGCGTCGGGCCGAGGAGGAGCACGGCGACGCCGGCCACCCAGATCCGCAGCGTCCAGCCGAGCCCGTGCTCGGAACGGGGGCTACGCACGGTCCACCGCCCCGCTCAGGCTCGCCGCGGGCCGGGCGATCCGGGAGACCGCGAACAGCACGAGCAACGTGACGACGAGCAGGACGCCCCCGAGGGCGCCGCCGCCGGCGAAGTCGGTCAGGTCACTGACCCGTGTCTCGATCACCTGGGAGATCAGCGCCTCCTGCGGCGAGCCGAGCAGCGAGGGAGTGATGTAGAAGCCGAGGGTCAGGATGAAGACCAGGGAGAACCCCGAGACCACGCCCGGCAGCGACAGCGGGATGTAGACGCTACGGAAGGCCTCCCACCTGGGCGCGCCGAGGCTGGCGGCGGCGTCGAGCAGCCTCCGGTCGATGGAGCTCATGGAGCTGTACAGCGGCAGCACCATGAACGGGAGCATCACCTGGACCATCGCCACGGTCACCCCCGTGACCGTCCCGAGCAGCACCACGCCGTCGATCCCCACCGCCGCGAAGGCCTTGTCGATCACTCCGCCGCGCTGCTCCAGCAGGTACCAGGCGAAGTTGCGGGCCATCACGCTGGTCCAGAACGGCAGCAGGACCAGCAGCAGGAGGATGCCGCGCGTCCTCGGCCCCACCCTGGTCAGCGCGTATGCGTACGGATAGGCGATGACCAGGGTGCAGAGACCGACGATCAGTCCGGTCTGCAACGTGCGGAGCAGCACGGTGAGGGACACGCGGTCGTCGAGGAGAGCGAGGTAGTTGTCCAGCCCGAGCTGCGGCTCGCTGACGCTTCGCCACACGATGAAGGCCAGCGGGTAGAAGAAGAAGACGAGGAGGATCGCGGTCACCGGCAGCAGCAGCCAGGACGCTCCCCGGCGCCTTCGCCCGGTTCGCCCGGCCGGAGAGGAGACCTCGGCCGGCCGCGCGGGCACGGTCGCGGTGCTCACGCCGGCGCCTCCTTGACCGACGGCGCTTCCGCGATGGCCGTGACGTGCTTGATCAGCACCCGTGCCAGCG
Source organism: Actinomadura madurae (assembly GCF_047130825.1). Lineage (NCBI taxonomy): Bacteria > Bacillati > Actinomycetota > Actinomycetes > Streptosporangiales > Thermomonosporaceae > Actinomadura > Actinomadura madurae. The sequence goes on along the minus strand of NZ_CP083237.1, from coordinate 10,435,256 downwards.
TGTCCACCTGGTCCTCGGTGATCACCAGTGGAGGTGACAGCACGATGTTGGCGCCCGAGGCGCGCACGATGACCCCGTCGGCACGGGCACCGGCCTGCACCTGGGCGGCGTCGCGGTCGAGCTCGACGCCCAGCATCAGCCCGACCCCGCGGACCTCGCGGACGTGGCTCAGCTCTTCGAGCGGCCTGAGCGCTCGCAGCAGCCGCTCCCCCAGCTTCGTGGCGCGATCCAGCAGGCCCTCGCGCTCCAGGATGTCGATGTTGGCGAGCGCGACGGCCGAGCCCACGGGATGGCCGTTGTAGGTGAAGCCGTGGAGGAAGGGGGCGCCCTCGGCGAGCTCCAGCACCCGCCGTCCGATCAGGACGGCGCCCATGGGGATGTAACCGCTGGTGATGCCCTTCGCGGTGACGATCATGTCCGGCTCGATGCCGTACCGCTCGGCGGCGAACCAGTGACCGGTGCGGCCGAACGCCGTGACGATCTCATCGACGATGAGCAGGATGCCGTGGCGGCGCAGCACGTCCTGGACCCGCTCCCAGTAGCCGTCCGGCGGCGGCACCATGCCGCCCACGCCGAGCGCGGGCTCGCCGACGAACGCGGCGATGTTCTCCGCGCCGATCGCCGCGATCCGCTTCTCCAGCTCGGCGACGAGCACGTCGGTCGCGTTCGCGCCGTGCTCCAGCCCGTGGGGCTTGGCGAGGTACTCGACCCCGGGCATGAGCGGACCGTAGCCGGCGCGCAGCCGGTCCATCCCGGTGGCGGACAGGGATCCCGCGCCCATGCCGTGATACCCGCCCGTCCGGGCGAGGATGACGGTCCGCTCCGGGTGACCGGCGTGATGGTGCGCCAGCCGCGCGAGTTTGATGGCGGTCTCGTTGCCCTCCGATCCGCCGTTGGTGAAGAACACCCGCTCGATGCCCGCGGGGGCGAGCCGGAGGAGCCGCTCGGCGAGCCGGATGGACGGCTCGTTCGAGTAGTCCCCGAACGACGAGTAGAACTCCAGCTTCGCGATCTGCTCGGCGGCCACGGAGGCCAGTTCCCGGCGGCCGTGCCCGACCGGGCACTGCCAGAGACCACCGGTGCCGTCGATGAACGTCCGGCCGGTGACGTCCCACAGCGTGGCACCGTCGCCCCGGTCGATGACGAGCGGTTCCAAGGGCGCGCCGATGACGGTATGCGGGTGGATCACCGACCGCATGTCCGCCTGGGCGAGCTCCTGCGCATGCGCGGCGTTCTTGGTCATGGTTCCGCTCCTCCCTACAGCCGCACCGACACGGACTTGGGTTCGAGGTAGGCATCGATGCCCTCGCTGCCGCCCTCCCGTTCCTGGCCGCTGTTCTTCATGCCGCCGAAGGGGAGTTCGGGACGCACCGGGAAAGGCTCGTTGACGCCGATGACCCCGAAGTTCAGCTGGTCGACCGTGCGCCAGACGCGCGTGAGGCCCTGCGAGTACACGTAGGCCGCGAGCCCGTAGTCGGTCTTGTTGGCCCGCTGGACGACCTCGTCCTCATCGTCGAAGACGTACATGGGCAGCACCGGCCCGAAGGTCTCCTCCGAGCTGATCAGCATGGTGTCGTCGGCCCCGGTCAGCACCGTCGGCTCGAAGAACGCGCCCTTGAGGGCGGAGTCGTCGGGTTCCCAGCGGTGCCCGCCGGCGGCGACCGACGCTCCCCGCTCGACGGCGTCCGCGACGTGCCGCTCGACCTTCTCGATGCCGGCGAAGTCGATCAGGGGACCGGTCGTCGTGCGGGCGTCCGCCCCGTGCCCCAGCCTCAGCTGCGCGACCTTGTCCAGCACCAGTCCGAGGAACTCCTCCTGCACGCCGCGGTGCACGTAGAGCCGGTTGATGGAGATGCAGCTCTGGCCGGCGCAGGCGTACTTGGTCGCGACGACGCCCGCCGCCGCCGACTCGAGATCCGCGTCGTCGTAGACGATCGCGGGCGAATGACCGCCCATCTCCAGCGAGACGCGACGGAGCCGGCTTCCCGTGGACCGGACGAGATGCAGGCCGACCTCGGTGGAGCCGGTGAAGCTGACCTTGTTCAGCCTGGGGTCGGCCAGCAGCGCGCCGACGAGCTCGGCGGGCCTGGTGGTGGTCAGGCACTGGAGCACGCCCGGAGGCAGACCCGCGGCGTCGACGATCCGGATGAGCTCCGCGCCGATCAGCGGCGTCTGCTCGGCGGGTTTGACGATCAGCGGGCACCCGGCGGCGAGCGCGAGCCCGACCTTCCGGATGAGCATGCTCGCGGGGAAGTTCCAGGGTGTGATCGCCAAGGCCGGACCGACCGGAGCGCGCAGGACGAGCCCCGGGCCGGTGGCGGTGGACGGTGTCACGCGCCCGTCCGCGCGGCGTCCCTCCTCGGCCGCCCATTCGAGCATCCTCGCGCTGCCCAGGATCTCACCCCGGGCCTCGGCGAGCGGCTTGCCGCTCTCGGCCGTCAGTAGCGCGGCCAGCATGTCGGCCTTCGCCCGGATGCCGGCGGCGCCCGCCCGGAGCAGGCCGGAGCGCTCCTCGGCACCGGTGGCGCGCCAGGCGCCGGCGGCGGCCTCGGCGGCGTCCAGGGCGGCCGGCGCCTCCTCCGTGCCCGCGTCCGCGGCGCGGCCGATGACCTCCAGGGTCGCCGGGTCGACGACATCGAAGCCCGCGGCCCCCAGCTGCCACCGACCGCCGATGAGCAGCGATTCGGGTGTGACCGAGACGGGTGGCGAAGGCGGCATGTCCGGAACCTCCTGAACGGATGACCGTGGCGAGTGGGGACAGTCTCACAGCGGATATTGATAGAGTCAACACTCAATCTCGGTCTTCCACCATGCGAATCGTCAGCCCGCCGCCATCTGTCGTGACCAAGGCAAGGCGCTGACCTGGAAAAATACCTTGGACGCCGACTTCTGTTAACGAACTCAACAAGTCTTGCCGAGGATCGTCCACGCAAGAGCGTTGTCGGTACAGTGAGGGCATGAACCCAGGAACGCCCCCCGTGATCGGCGACGCCACAGGCAGGACGGGCACACGACTCCTCCCCATCACCGAACTCCTCTCCTACCGGCTGAGCCGCGTCGCGAACGCCCTGTCCCGCAGCGCCACGCTGCGGTACCGCAGGCAGTTCGACGTCAGCCTCGGGGAGTGGCGCGCGATCGCCCTGCTCGGCGAGTCGGCGCCGCAGACGCTCAACCGCCTCGCCCGGATGGCCGCGCTCGACAAGGCGCAGATGAGCCGAGTGATCAGCGGGCTGACCGAGCGCGGCTTCGTCCTCAGGGAGCAGGGGCCGCGGCGGACGACCCAGCTCTCGCTCACCCGGCGCGGCAAGACGCTGTACGAGGGCCTGATCACCGCGGCCAACGAGCGCAACGACGCGTTCCTGGTGTGCCTGACCCCGGAAGAACGCGTCGCGCTGGACTCCGCGCTGGAGAAGCTGGCGACCCTCGCACGCGCACTCGAACGCTCCGAGAGCGCCTAGACCGCCGACCGGGCCCGCTCACCCAGGGCCGCCGCTCTCGACATCATGATGTTGTGATTGTCAACACAGCGAGCTATGTTGACTCCTCAACAGCCGATTGCGAAGCTGGCCGCATCAGGTGCGACAGGGGGTTCACGAGACGTGGCAGACCGAGTGACGATCTGCGAGTGCTTCGCCCGTGACGGGCTCCAGCACGAGGAGACATTCCTATCCACGAAAGAGAAGCTCGCGGTCATCGAGGCCATCGCCGACGCCGGCTTCCAGCGGATCGAAGCGACCAGCTACAGCCACCCCGACCATGTGCCCGCCTTCCGCGACGCCGGCCGGGTCCTCGCCGGGCTGCCCCGCCGGCCCGGAGTCGCCTACAAGGCGACGTGCCCCAACCCGAAGGCCGTGCAGCGCGCACTCGCGGACGCCGATGCCGGGTTCGGGGCCGACGAGCTGAGCTTCCTCGTCTCCGCCACCGAGGCGCACACCCGGCGCAATCTCCGGACCAGCCGGGACGGCCAGTGGGAGCGGGTCACCGAGATGGCACGGCTGGCCCGCGGACGGTTCACCATCGTCGGCGTCATCTCCGTCGCGTTCGGCTGCCCCTTCGAAGGCCCCGTTGACGCCGCCGGGGTCGTCGCCGACTTCGAACGGTTCGCCGAACTCGGCGCCGGCCTGGTCACCATCGGGGACACGACGGGGCTGGCGACTCCGCGGACCGCGGCCGCCCTGCTCGGCAGGCTGGCGAAGGACTTTCCCGAGGTGCCGGCCGTCGCCCACTTCCACAACACCCGGGGCACCGCGCTGGCCAACTGCGTGGCCGCGCTGGACGCGGGCTGCCGGCATTTCGACAGCGCGCTCGGCGGCATCGGCGGCCATCCCTCGCAGATCCGGTACGGGCAGGGGATGACCGGCAACGCCGCCACGGAAGACCTCGTGCACCTCTTCGAGGCGATGGGGGTGGACACCGGGCTGGACATCGAGCGGGTCACCGCCGCGTCCCGCATGTCCGAGGACGTGCTGGGCCGGCAGCTGCACAGCTTCGTCGCCCGCGCCGGCCGGGAACCGATCACGAGGACAGGGAGCGGCCGTGACCAGACGGCATGACATGCTCGTAGAGGACCACGGCGCCGTCCGTGTGCTGCGGCTGAACCGGCCGGACAAGCTCAACGCGCTCGACACGGCCCTCACCCGGGAACTGCTCGACGCCCTGCGCGCGGCCGAGGCCGACGACGGCGTCCGAGCCGTCGTGCTCACCGGGGCCGGCCGGGCGTTCTGCGCGGGCGCCGACCTCGCCGAGTTCTCCAGCCTCACCCCGGCCGACCAGGCGGCGGTCCTGCACAGGGCGGAGCTCACCGCCCAAGTCCAGGCCATGCCGCAGGCCATGTCCAAGCCGACCATCTCCGCGGTCCGGGGCGCGGCCGTCGGCGGCGGCGCCGGGCTGGCGCTCGCCTGCGACATGATGGTCGCCGCCGACGATGTGACGTTCGGCTATCCCGAACTGCGGCACTCCATCGTCCCCGCCATCGTGATGACGGGGCTGCAGCGTCATTTCGGGCGGAAGCTCGCCTTCGAGCTCATCAGCACGGGGCGGATGCTCCGCGGCGCCGAACTCGAAGCGCTGGGCGTCGCCAACCGCGTGACGTCCCCGGAGGACGTCCTCAAGGTGAGCCTGGACATCGCCGCCGGGTGGGCGGAGACCAGCCCGCGAGCCATGGCGGCGGCCAAGGGCCTCTTCTACCGGGTCGCCGATCTGCCGTCCGACCAGGCGATGCAGGCGGGCCGCGACGTCAACGCGATCATGCGCGCATTCCCGGAGGAAGGATGAACCTCCTGACCGGTGTCACCGTCGTCGACTTCTCCCGGGTGCTGGCCGGCCCCATGGCCACCCAGATCCTCGCCGAGCTCGGCGCCGAGGTCATCAAGATCGAACGTCCCGGGCAGGGGGACGAGGCGCGCGCGATGGAACCCCGGCTGGAGAGCGGGGAGAGCGCGTACTTCTTCGCCTTCAACCGGGGCAAGCGCTCGGTCGTGCTCGACCTCAAGACCGAAGCGGGCAAGGAGACCGCGAGGAGGCTCGTCGCCAAGGCCGACGCGCTCGTGGAGAACTTCCTCCCGGGCACCATGGAACGCCTCGGCCTCGGCTACCGGAGGCTGGCCGCCGACAACCCCGGCCTGGTCTACGTGTCGAACACCGGCTTCGGGCAGGCGGGGCCGAACGCGCAGCGCAAGGGGTACGACACCATCTTCCAGGCCCTGTCCGGCATCACCTCGATCACCGGCCACCCCGGCGGCCCCCCGGCCAAGGCGGGAGTCCCCATAGCCGACATGACCTCGGCGCTGTGGGCCGTCACCGCCGTCCTCGGCGGGCTGCTGCGGCGCGGGACCACGGGTGAGGGCGGGCACATCGACCTGGCGATGATGGACGTGCAGATCAGCCTCCTCGCCCTCGCGGCCGCGAGGCTGTTCGCCTTGGACGAGGACGTGTCCCGGCCCGGCACCGCGCACCCGGGGCGGGTGCCGTCGGAGGCGTACCAGTGCGCCGACGGGACATGGCTCCAGATCAGCTGCAGTGATCAGCATTGGCCGGCGCTGTGCTCGGTGCTCGACCTGGCGGACCTGGCGGACGACGACGCGCTCGCGACCAACGCCGGCAGGCTGGCCCAGCGGGAGCGGGTCGGCGAAGCGGTGCGCGCCGCCTTCGCCAAGCGTGACCGGGCCTGGCTGGCCGCGGCGCTGCTCGCGGCCGGCATCCCCGCGGGGGAGGTCAACACCGTCCGTGAGGCGCTGGCCGATGAGAACACGGTCGTACGCGAGCTGGTGGGACATTTCCACCATCCGGTCGAAGGGCGGTTCCCGGCGTTGCGCACCCCGTTGCGGCTCCGTGATCCCGGCGGCGAGGGCTTCGCCGCCGTTCCGGTCCGGACCCCGCCGGTGCTGGGGGCGGACACCGCGGCGGTCCTCAGCGAGAAGCTCGGACTCAGCCGGGCCGACATCGAAGCCCTCGAACGGGCGGGAGCATTGGGATGACCACCTCTGGGACGGCGAGCCCCGAACCGGTGGTGCGCACCGATGTCCGCGACGGGATCGCCCGTGTCGTCCTCGACCGCCCGTACGCTCGTAACGGGGTCAACATGGCCATGTGCCTGGAGCTACGGCGAACGTTCGAGGAGCTGGACTGCGCCTCCGACGTCCGGACGATCTTTCTCAGCGGCAACGGACCCGTGTTCTGCGCGGGAGCCGACCTCAAGGAGCGTGCCGGCAAGGACGAGAGGTGGGTCCGCCGCCGCAGGCAGGCGTCCTTCGCCGCGTACGAGGCCATCGAGCGGTGCGGCAAGCCGGTCGTCGCGCTGGTCGACGGCGCCGTCGTCGGATCGGGCGGGGAGATCGCCATGAGCTGCGATTTCATCGTCGCGTCGACCGCCGCCACGTTCCGGTGGCCGGAGCCGCACTGGGGCACCGTCGGCGCCACGCAGCGGCTGCAGCGTGTGATCGGCAAGCGGCGCGCCAAGGAGCTGCTCTACACCGACCGCGTCATGTCCGCGGGCGAGGCCTACCGGGTCGGCCTCGTCACCCGGCTCGTCGAGCGGTCCGAGCTGGCGGCCGAGGAGGCGCGCATCGGCGCCGCGATCGCCGAGGCCCCCGCTCTGGCGATCGAGCTGGCCAAACAGGCGATCGAGCTGGGCGAGGAGACCGATCTGGATCGCGGCATCCGCATCGAGATGGCCGCCATCGAGCGGAGCCTCGCCGACGGGGCATGGCGCGAGGGGATCAGCCGCTTCACGGGCTCCGCCGACCGGGCGCAGGAAGGGTGAGACACATGGGTAAGAACTTCGATCCGGCCGACGCCTGCCCGGTCACCACGGACGCCGTGCTGCGCCGGGCCGCCGCCGTCGGCCCCGATCTCGAAGCCGTCGTCAGCCCCTCCGGACGCCGCACCTACGCGGCCCTCGCCGCCGAGGTGGACCGTGTGCGCTCGGCCCTCGCCGCCGCCGGGGTCCGCCGCGGCGACCACATCGCGGTCTGCCTCGGCAACGGCCCGGAATGGATCACCCTGTTCCTGGCGATCGGGTCGCTCGGCGCGGTGACCGTCCCCGTCAACACCCGTTTCCAGGCCGGCGAGCTCGCCCACGCGTTGCGGCAGTCCCGCGCGTCCATGCTCTTCGTCGCGGACCGCTTCCTGAAGATCGACTTCATCGCGATGCTGAGGGCCGTCTGCCCCGCCGTCGACTCGACGCTGCCGGACCCCGGCATGCCCGATCTCCGGGCCGTGGTGGTTTTCGGCGAGGACGTCCCGGCCGCCGGCCGATCGTGGTCCGACTTCCTCGCCCACGGCACCGAGCCCACCGAACCGTCATGCACCCCGGACGACGTGCTGCTCATCCAGTACACGTCGGGCACGACCGCGTACCCGAAGGGCGTGTTGCTCACCCATCGCGGGATGTGCGCCGACGCGTTCTTCTCGGGTCTGCGCATGGGCCTGCGAACCGGCGACCGGTTCCACAGCGTCCGGCCGTTCTTCCATGTCGCGGGCAGCACGCTCTCGGTCCTGGCCGGCCTCCAGCACGTGGCCACGCTGGTGACCATGGACCGGTTCGAGCCCGGGGAGGCGCTGCGGCTCATGGAGACCGAACGGTGCACCCACTTCTCCGGGAACGACACCATCGCCCTCATGCTCCTCGGCCACCCCGACCTCGGTCAGAGGACGCTGGCACTGCGCGGAGCCTGGCTCGCGGCCTCCCCCACCATCGCCCAGCGGGTCATCGACGAACTCGGCGCGGCGGAGACGGTCGTGGGATACGGGCTGTCGGAGGCGTCGCCGAACGTCGCGCAGTCGGCATGGTGGGAGGACCGGGAGATCAGGGTGTCGGGCAGGATGCTTCCCCAGCCCGGTGTCACGGTCCGGATCCGGGACCGCGAGACCGGCGGGGACCTCCCGCCCGGCGAGGTCGGCGAGATCCAGGTGCGCGGCTGGAACGTCATGCTCGGCTACTTCGGCATGCCCGAGGAGACGGCCGAGACGCTCGCGCCGGACGGATGGCTGTCCACGGGCGACCTCGGCAGGCTCGGAACCGACGGCCGGCTGGAATTCTGCGGACGGGCCAAGGACGTGATCCGGGTCGGCGGCGAGAACGTCTCCCCCACCGAGGTCGAGGACGTCCTGCACCGGCACCCGCGGGTGCGGCAGGCCGCCGTCGTCGCGGTGCCGGACGAGCGGCTGATCGAGGTCCCCTTCGCGTTCGTGGTCCTCACCGAAGGCGGCCCCGTCGAGGCCGCGGAGATCCTGAGCTGGGTGAACGGGAGGCTGGCCCGGTTCAAGGTCCCCCGGCACCTGCACATCCTCGACGGGTTCGAGGAGATCGGGATGACCGCGAGCGCGAAGGTGCGCAAGTCGGGGCTCGCGGAGCACGCGATCGGGCTGCTGCGCTCGGAGACCGTCCGATGAGGATCGAGACCTCGGTGACACGGCTGCTCGGCGTGGACCTCCCCATCGTCCAGGCCGGCATGTCGTGGGCCTCGTCGAACGCCGCGCTGCCGCTCGCGGTGTCGCGGGCCGGCGGTCTCGGCGTCATCGCCGCGGGGCCGATGCGGATCCCGGATCTGGAACGCGCCATCGACGAGGTGCGGGCCGGCACCGACGCGCCGTTCGCGGTCAACCTCCCGCTGAACCGCAAGGGATCGGACGAGGTGATGGACCTGCTGGCGGCAAAGCGCGTCCCCGTCCTCATCGCCTCGCAAGGCGGCCCGCGGCGCTATCTGCCGAGGTTCGACGGCACCGGGACGATCTGCCTGCACGTCGTCGCGAGCGTCGAGCACGCGGCCAAGGCCGTGGACGCGGGCGTCGACGGCCTCGTCGCCGTGGGCGCGGAGGCGGGCGGGCACCCGCCGCCCGACCTCGTCTCCACCCTGGTCATCACCCGCGCCATCGTGCAGGCGGCGCCGAACACTCCCGTCATCGCCTCCGGCGGGTTCGCGGACGGCTCCGGCCTCGCGGCCGCCCTGGCACTCGGCGCGGGAGCCGCCCAGTTCGGCACCCGGTTCCTCGCCAGCTCGGAAGCGACCGTGCACAGCGCCTACAAGGAAGCCGTCCTCGCGGCGAGCGTCGCCGGCACCCGCACGGTCGGCCGCGACCTCGGCATCGTCCGGACCCTCGCGAACGCGTTCACCGAGCGCATGGCCGAGCTGGAGAACGCCGGGGTCGACCTGGAGCAACGGCGCATCGAGTTCGGCAAGGCGACGCTCAGGACGGCCGCGGCCGAGGGCGACACCGCCTTCGGGAAGGTGGAGGCCGGCCAGTCGGCGGGCCTGATCGACACGGTGCTGCCGGCCGCCGAGATCGTCCGCCGCCTGACCAACGAATACCGCAAGGCCCACGAAGCCCTCCCCGCAGTACACGACTGACCGGCGATCACCGCATCGTCTCCTGGCGAGGCCGCCTCAAGCGCGGTGTCACGCCCCTGTCGTAAGGTCGCGGCGGTTGAACGTCCGCAGCGCGAGGGCGGTGAGGGCGGCGGTCAGGAGGATGAGGACGCCGACCGCGGCGGCGCTGACGTGTTCGCGCGGGTATTCGCCGACGTGCGCGAACGGTGAGATGCGGACGGCGCCGTCAGGCAGGTCCAGGACGGGGGCGAACAATCCGGCGACGACGCCGTAGCCGAGGGCCGCCCAGACGATCGGCAGCGCACGGGGCAGTGCCCCGTACAGCAGCCCGGCGGCGGCGAGGAGCAGCCACACGGCCGGTGCGTGGGCGATGTGTCCGAGGGTGGTCTTCCATAGCAGTGCGGCGTCGCCGGTGCCGATGGCCGCGGCGGCCCCGGTGCCCAGGCCGGCGAGGAACAGCAGCCAGGGGACGGCGATCGCGGTGACGGCGAGGTTGCCGCCGAGCCACCCCGTACGGCTGACGGCGGTCGCCAGCACGGGTTCGGTGCGTCCGGCGGACTCCTCGGCCCGTACCGCCTGCGCGGCCAGGACGGCGAACACGGTGACCGCGAACGCCATGGTCAGGCCCATGGTGCCGAGGTAGCCGGCCACGAGGTCCCGGCTGCCGCCCATGACGGCGATCAGGTCTTCCGGGGCGTCGTCCAGGCCGTCGGCCATCGGCTGGGCGAACGCGCCGTAGGCCACGCCCGCGATCAGCAGCGCGATGCTCCAGCCGGCGATTCCGGCGCGCTGGAGGCGGAAGGCGAGCGTGGGCGCGTCGCGAAGCCAGGCGGCGGCGCGGGGCGAACCCGGACGTGGTGGGACGAGTCCCGCGTCCACGTCGCGGCGGGCGGACAGGCGGTACCCGGCGGTGGCCGTCGCGGCGGCGCAGGCCAGTGAGAAGGCCAACGGCCACCATCGGTCGAGCACGTAGGGCGCGGTCTGCTGTGACCAGCCGAGCGGGGACAGCCACGACAGCCAGGAGGGCCCGGTGTCCTGGACGGCGCTCATGTCGCCGATGCCGCGCAGGACGAACGCGGCGCCGAGGACCGCGCCGGTGAGTCCGGAGGCGGCGCGGGGGAAGGCGAAGATCTGCACGGCGATCGCGGCGATGCCGCCGAAGACCAGTCCGACGGCGCCGACGGACGCGCCGAACAGGGCCGACCCGGCGGCGGCGTACCCGGCGGCGAGCATGATGGCGGTGACCAGGACGGCGACGGCGGCGCTCATCAGCGCGGTGAGGATGAGCGCGGCGGTGAGCTGGGCGGACCGTCCGACGACGTTCGCGCGGACCAGTTCGGCGCGCCCCGAGCGTTCCTCGGCGCGAGTGTGCCGGGTGACGGTCAGCAGGGCCATCAGCGCCGCGCCGAGCATGATGTACAGGCCGTACTGCCCCGACAGGAACCGTTCGAGGGTGATGGCGTCGTAGCCGTAGGCGGGTCCACCGAAGATCGCCCCGGCGGGGCTGGTCGAGAATTCGCTGACCGACTCCAGTTGCTCGGTCGTGCTGTAGACGGAGTTCAGCGCGGTGGTGAAGTAGCCCATGAGCAGCGCCACGCCGAGCGTCCAGGCGGGGAACCGCACGCGGTCGCGGCGCAGCATGAACCGCAGCAGCGTGCCCGTGCCCGCCAGCGCTCCCCCGGCGGTGACGCGGGCGGGTGCGGGGAGGGTCGTCGCGGTCATGAGGTCCTCCCGGCGGTCGCGCCGTCGCCGGTGCGGGTGAGGTCGTCGCCGTAGTGCCGCAGCAGCAGCTGCTCCAGGGTGGGCGGGTGCGCGGTGAGGGTGTGGACGTCCAGTTCGCCGAGGCGGCGCACGGCGGCCGCCAGGTGATCGCCGTCGACGTCGAAGCGGAGCTGGCCGTCCTCGGTGCGCAGGTCGTGGACGCCGGGCAGGCCGGCGAGCGCGCGGGCGTCCCGGTCGGTGGTGGCGGTGACGCTGGTGCGGGTCAGGTGCCGCAGCTCGGTCAGCGTGCCGGTCTCCACGATCCGGCCGTGCCGGACGATCGAGACACGGTCGGCGAGGGCCTCCACCTGCGCGAGGATGTGGCTGGACAGCAGGACCGTCCTCCCCGAGTCGCGGGCCTCGCGGATGCACTCCTGGAAGACGGCCTCCATCAGCGGGTCGAGCCCGGCGGTCGGCTCGTCGAGCAGCAGCAGCTCGACGTCGCTCGCCAGCGCCGAGACCAGCGCGACCTTCTGCCGGTTGCCCTTGGAGTAGGTGCGGCCCTTCTTGGTGGGGTCCAGGTCGAACCGCTCGCACAGCTCGTCCCGGCGGGTCCGGTCGGCACCGCCGCGCAGCCGGGCGAACAGGTCGATCGCCTCGCCGCCGGTCAGGTTGGGCCACAGCTCCACATCGCCAGGGACGTAGGCCAGGCGATGGTGCAGTGCGACCGCGTCGGTCCAGGGATCGCCGCCGAGCAGCCGGACCCGTCCGGCGTCGGCGCGCAGCACCCCGAGCAGGATCCGGATCGTGGTGGACTTCCCGGCGCCGTTCGGCCCGAGGAACCCGTGGACGTGGCCGGTCCGCACGGACAGGTCGAGCCCGTCCAGCGCCTTCACTTTCCCGAAGGCCTTGTGCAGGTCGTTGATCTCGATGGCAGGGGTCATTGTTCAGCCCTCGCTGAAAAGCATGAAGAAAGGTGGGGCCGAGTTTGCTCGGCGGACCGTCCGGGGGACGGTTAAATGGCGCGGTGGGTCAATCCCGGGACCGGTCGCGGGGCGGGTCCGGGACGTACAGGAGATACTCCTCCAGGAGTGACCGGTCGGTGTAGAGCCCCTCGGTGAACACTTCGAGCATGGGGACCGTCACCTCCTCCATATAGGCGCGCAGGGCCTTGCCGAAGGACGCCGGGTCGGCGTGCTCCGGGTGCGTCGTGAGCCACATCAGCATGCCGCCCATCGCCTGGTACGCCATCACCCGTGCACGGGCGGCCGGGTCGCGGCTCGGCCGGACCACCCCGGCCTCGACGCCCGCCTCCAAGTACCGCGTCGCGTCCTCGACCATGTCCTCGAACAGGTCGGCGGCCAGGTCGCCGCCTTCGCGCAACGTCCGCACCACGTACAGGACGACGGGGGCGAACCTCTCGACGTCGGCCAGCTGCGCCAGGAGCCCGGCGGCGGTGCCGTCGGTCGCGGCCGCGCGCTTCTCGGTGACGATCACCTCGCGCACCCGCTCGTCGCACGCGCGCCGCAGGCCCTTCTTCGACCCGAAGTAGTGCACGACCAGCCCTGGCGACACCGCCGCGTCCTCGGCGATGGCCCGCAGCCCGACGGAGAACCCGTCGCGGCCGAACCGGTCGATCGCGGCGTCCCGGATGCGGATCGCGGTGGCGGCGTCGCCACTGCCCGCCGAAGGCGCGCTCCTCGTGCTCACGAGAACAATATAAACACTCGTTCAATGATCAGCAATGGATCCAAGAAAGGCTCTTGTGTTAGTGAGTAACACTTGCTAGTCTCTAACGCATGGGCTTGCGGGAGACCAAGCGGGAACGGACGCGCCGGGCGATCCAGGAGCAGGCCATGCGCCTGTTCTGCGAGAACGGCTTCGACACCACCACGGTCGCCGAGGTGGCCGAGGCCGCCGACGTCTCCGCCATGACCGTGTTCCGGCACTTCCCCACCAAGGAGCACCTGGTCATGGCGGACGACTACGACCCGTTGATCGCCGAACGCGTCCGGCGGCGGCCGGCCGGTGAACCGCTCCTGCGCCGCATCGCCACGAGCATCCTGGAGGGCCTGGACGAACTGCCGCCCGACCCGCACCTCCTGCTCACCCGGACCCGGCTGATCCTCGACACCCCCGCGCTGCGGGCCCGGGTCTGGGAGAACAACCGCACCACCCAGCAGGCCATCGCCGCCGCCCTTCCGGACGAGGACCCCTTCGAGGTCCAGGTCGCCGCGAGCGCCTGCCTGGCCGCCGCCACCACCGCGATGACCCGCTGGACCGAGGCCGGCGGCCGTCCCGCCCTGCGCACCGTGATGGCCGAGGCCCTGGAGGTGATCGTCCGATGATCGAGACGCACCGCCTCACCAAGCGCTACCGGCGCACCACCGCCGTGGACGGGCTCAGCCTGCGCGTCGAGCCCGGACAGATCTACGGCTTCCTCGGCCTCAACGGCGCGGGCAAGTCCACCACGATCCGGATGCTGCTCGGCATGACCCGCCCGACGAGCGGCACGGTACGCCTGTTCGGAAGGGACGGGCAGGACTGGAGCCGGGTCGGCTACCTCGTCGACGGCGCCCACTCGTATCCCGGCCTCACCGTCCGCGAGAACCTGGAGCTCGCCCGCCGCCTGCGCCGCGAACCCGACCGCGACGCCGTCGACCGCGCCATCGAGCTGCTCGGCCTGGCCTCCTACCGCGACCAGCGCGCCGGAACCCTGTCCCTGGGCAATGCTCAGCGACTGGGGCTGGCCAAGGCGGTCCTGCACCGTCCCGACGTCCTCGTCCTGGACGAACCGGCCAACGGACTCGACCCGGTCGGCATCGTGGAACTGCGCGGCATCCTGCGACGCCTCGCCGACCAGTCCGGCACGGCGATCCTGGTCTCCAGCCACATCCTCGCCGAGGTCGCCCGCACCGCCGACCGCATCGGCGTCATCGACCGGGGCCGCATGCTGACCGAGTTCCCCGCCGCCGACCTGCCCCGCTGCACCTGCGGCGCCGAAGACCTGGAGGACGTCTTCCTGCGCCTGCTGACCGACGATCGGCGGGAGGCGGCTGCATGAGCGCCGCGCTGCGCACCGAGATCACCAAGTTCCTGCGGTCCCGTGCCCCCTGGGTCACCGCCGCGGCGTTCCTGCTCCCGGTGGCGCTCGCCGCCCTGTTCACCGGCGCCTCCGACACCCCGTCCCTGAGCGGGAAGTCCCAAGCGCTGGGCATCACCCCGGACTGGCCCGGCTTCCGCACCGCCCTCATGCAGATCGACGCCGCGGGCGGCTTCCTGCTCTTCGGCATCCTGGTCACCTGGATGTTCGGCCGCGAGTTCAGCGACCGCACCGTCCTGGACCTCCTCGCTCTCCCCACGTCCCGCACCGCGATCGTCCTCGCCAAGTTCGCCGTCACCACGGTCTGGCTGATCCTGCTCGGTGCCTTCCAGACCGCCGCCTGGGTCACGACGGGGACCCTTCTCGGGCTGTCCGGCACCCCGCACCATGGGGTGTCCGGCCTGGTCCTGCTGCTCGCCCTCACCGTCGCCCTCACGCTCCCGGTGGCGCTCGCCGCCAGCGCGGGCCGCGGTTACCTCCCGGGCATCGCGGCGACCATCGCGCTCCTCGTCTGCGGCGTCGCCGCCGCCACCCTCGGCGCGGCCACCTGGTTCCCGTGGGCGCTGCCCGCCACGGTCGGCGGCCTTACCGGCACAGCGTCCTTTCCGGTCAGTGGTCCGGTCATCGGCGCCGCGACGGCGGCGGCGGGCATCGCCGCCACGGCCTCTTGGTGGCGGCGAGCCGACCACTAGGACGGCGTCGACGGCTTGAGCGGGGTCAGGGGGTCGACGGCCAGGTGGGGGTTTCGGCGAGGCCGAGTGCGTGGAGGACGCGGTCGACGGCGGCGTGGCGCTCGGTGCTGAGGTAGAAGTGGCCGCCGGGCAGGACCCAGAGCTTGAACGCCGCCCGCGTGAGGTGCTCCCATCGCCGTGCCTCCGCTCGCGTCACCTCCGGGTCGCGTTCCCCGATGACCGCGGTGATGGGGCAGCGCAGCGGGCGGGGGTCCGCGCACCGGTACGTCTCGGCCAGCCGGTAGTCGTTGCGCAGGATCGGCACGACCATCTCGCGCAGGGCGGGTTCGGACAGCAGCACCGCCGCCGTCCCGCCGAGCCGTGTCAGCTCCGCGACGAGAGCGTCGTCGTCGCGCAGGTGGACGTCCTCGTGCCGGAAGTCCTGCGGGGCGTGGCGGCCGGAGGCCAGCAGATGGACCGGCCCCGGCCCCGAGTCCTCCAGGCGGCGGGCCGTCTCGTAGGCGACGGCGGCGCCGAGGCTGTGCCCGAACAGGGCGTACGGGGCGCGGACCTGGCGGGAGATCACGCCGGTCAGGGCGGTGGCGAGGTCGTCCATGTCGTCGATGCGCGGGTCGCCGAGCCGGTCCTCGCGACCGGGGTACTGGACGGCGACCACCTCGACGCTGTCGGGCATCAGCCCGGGCCAGAAGCGGTAGAAGCTCGCCGACCCGCCGGCGTGCGGGAGGAGGACCAGCCGCAGGGCGGCGTCCGGCCTCGGCCGGTAGATGCGCAGCCAGCGGTCGTCCTGACCGCCGGGTTCCGTGCCGGTCACAGGTCTCCTTCCTCGACCGTGCGGCCCGCGCCGGCCCTTTCGACGTCGATGAGGTGCAGTTCCGGCCCGGCCTCGGTGAGGGTCACGCCGGGCAGGCCGCCGAGCAGGGCGCGCACCTCGGACGGCTCCAGCACGCCGGCCGCGTAGTGCGTCCCGGCGGGGACGGTCCCGCCGAGGACGGCGGCGGTGGCGGCGACGGTCACGGCGGCGGCCGGCTCGTAGCCGTCGGTGGAGGCGACGACGAGCGTCCTGGTGCCCGCCGGGCCGGACGCCTGGACGACGATCCGGTGGTAGGGGTCGCGCCCGGCGAGGTCGAGCCGGATCGCCTCCATGAGCCGCGCGGCGGCCTCGTCCAGGTCGGGCACGCCGCCGTTCCACAGCGCGCTCAGCACCCGTTCGGCCCGTCCGGTGGGGAAGACGTTGTACCAGCGCGCCTCCCGGACCCCCAGCAGGGCGGCGGCCCGCTCGATCTCGGTCGGCAGGTACGGGTAGGCGGTGGCCTCGCCGGGCAGGAACGGCAGCCGCACGTCCCGGACCGGCCGCAGCGACCGGGGCGCCCGCCGGCCGCCGGACCAGCCGGCGAACGGCTCCCCGATGCCCGCGCTCGCGCTGAGCAGGAAGTCGCGGGCGGCGGCGGGGGTCAGCGGGGCGAGCCCGCCCGCGAACGCGAGCAGTCCGGTGGCCTGCCCGTGCCCGGCGAGCATCCGGGGCAGCAGGCCGCTCAGCCCGGGGAGCAGCCCGGCCGACAGCACCGCGCGCCTGCCGCGCGAGGCGAGGTCGCGCGGGGCGAGCAGGGCGTGCAGCGGGTCGTCCCCGGCGGGGTCGACGTAGTCGGCGCCGGCGTCGAGCGCGGCGCGGGCGACCGTGTCGAGCACCTCGTAGGAGGGGCCCGCGCAGTTGACGACGACCCGGCAGCCCGCGCAGAACTCCGCGAGCCGGGCCGGGTCCCGCAGGTCCACGGCCCACGTGCCGTCGCCGGGGACGGGCGGGCGGCGCGCGGCGCACCGCAGCGGGAGCCCGAGCCCCGCCAGGCCCGGGACGGCGGCGCGGCCCACCGCGCCCGTCGCGCCGAGGACGCCGATCACCGGGCGCCCTCCCCCGCCCGCCGGATCACGCGGGCGACGGCCTCCACGTTGGGCGGCCGCATGCAGCCGAAGTGGTCCCCCGGCACGTCCACGAGCGAGAACCGGCCGGCGCACAGGGTCCGCCAGAAGCCGGACGGCTCGTCGGTGACTCCCGGCAGGAAGGGCTCTCGGGAGATTTGCCGCACGACGGTGATGTCGCCTTCGTACGGTTCGGGCGTCCAGCGGGCGACGGCGTTGACGCTGTGGGTGAAGACGGCGAGCGTGCGTTCCATGCTCGCCGCCGCGCGTCCGGGATCCTCGCCGGGCAGCGCGGCGCGGGCGAGGGCGGCGACGCGTTCGGCGGGCGGACGGGCCCGGTAGGCGGCGATCCCGGCGATCCCGTCCAGAGATCCCTCGGGGACGCGGCCGTCATGCTCGTCCAGGGCGGCGCGGACGGCGCGTCCCAGCGGCCCGGGGTCCGCGGGCAGCCCCGCCGCGCCGGGGTCGGCGCCGAGGACGCGGGCGAGCCCGTACTCGACGAGCGCGGGCTCGTCCACCAGGTACGGGACCCGGTGGCTGCTGACCACGGTGAGGGAGCCCACGTCCACGCCGTGCGCGGGCAGCCGGCGGGCCAGCTCGGCGGCGATCATCCCGCCCATGCAGTAGCCGACCACGTCGACGCGGCCCGGCGCCGCGGCGGCGAGGGCGGCGGCGTACTCGGCGGCGAGATCGTCGATCAGGGACTCCCTGGGGCGGGCGAGGTAGGCGTCCAGGTCGGGCGGTGCGATGCCGGTGAGCGGGCGCGTCCCCGACAGTTCGGCGACGAGCGCCCGGTACGGCAGCAGCGTGCCGCTGCCGTCGTGGACGAGCACGCAGGTCCGCCTCCCCGCGGCGGGCGCCTCGCTGAGCACCGTCACGGGCGAGGCCGTGCGCTTCGCGGCACGCAGCGAGCCGGCCAGGGCGGCGATCGTGGGCCGGGCCAGCAGCGCGGGGACGATGTCCTCCCATTCCAGCGCGGCGGCCTCGGGAAGCTCCTCGCGCAGGAGGCCGGTGAGCCGGGACAGCAGCAGCGAGTCGCCGCCGAGGGCGAAGAAGTCGTCGTCGCGTCCCGGCTCCGGCACGTCGAGGACGCGCGCCCAGATCGCGGCGAGGCGGCGCTCCAGGGCGTCGCGCGGCGGTTCGCCGGACGGTCCGGACGGGCCCGCCGCGCTCGCGGCCCGGCCGGTCAGCGCCGCCCTGTCGATCTTGCCGTTCGCGGTGAGGGGCAGCGCCTCCAGCGGCTCGATACGGCCGGGGACCATGTACTCGGGCAGCCGCTCGGCGAGGTGCCGGGCCAGGTCCGCGCGGTCGAGCCGGAGCCCGGCGGGGTCGCCGAAGCGGGCCGTGAGGACGGTCTGGCCGAAGCGTTCCAGCGGGTCACCGTCGCCGGGCAGGCACACCTCGACCTCGCCGCCGGCGCCGCGCAGCGCGGCCGTCCACTCGGCGCGGTCCAGGAAGATGCGGTCCTTGCCGTGCCGCGCGTCGGCGAAGTCGGGGCGGTCGGCCTCGTCGAAGGTCATGAGGAACTCCATCGAGGTCATGACCTGGTAGTTCTCGCGCGTGGTCTCGATGACGACCAGCCGGCCCCCGGGCGCGAGCAGGTCCCGCAGCCTGGCGACGGCCTCGTCCGCCGACAGCGCGTTGTGCAGGACGTTGGCGCACAGCACGACGTCGAACGAGCCGGGCCGCATGCCCTGCGCGGCGGTGCCGGTGTTCATGTCGAACAGGCCGTACCGCATCCACGGGTACCGGCCGAACGCCTCGCGCGCCTCGTCGAGGAAGAACCGCGACAGGTCGGTGAACAGGTAGTCCACGTCGTGCCCGTCGAGGGCCGGGACGACGTGGGCGGTCGTCCCGCCGACGCCCGCGCCGACCTCCAGGATCCGCAGCGGCCCCGGGTGCGCCTCGGCGATGCCGGCCAGCACGGAGGCGACGGCGCGGTTGGCGTACCGGCTGATCAGGTTGTCGCGGTAGGCGGCGTTGGCGGTGCGCACGTCGCCGCCGGGGAAAAGCAGCGCCAGGGCGCTCTCGCGGCCCTGGACGAGTCCGGGCAGCCGCTCCGCGCAGGCCCGCAGGAACGCGATCAGCGCGGCGCCGTCGTCCAGGCCGCGCTGCGCGTCGGTCAGCCGGGTCCACGCGTCCGCGAGCGTGGCGGTGTCGGTGGGGGTGAGGGCGTGCAGGCGCCCGCGGGGGTCCCGGCGGAGCAGGCCGTTGTCGAGCAGCACCCGGAGCCAGCGGCGCACGACCCGCCGGTTGCGGGGCGCGGCGCCGGTCGCGGCCACCAGCTCGCCGTCGGTGTAGGCGCCGTCGCCGTCGCCGAAGAGGCCGAGGGTGCGGAGCGCGTGCGCCATCGACAGCAGGGCGACCTCGTCCATCGCGTCCGCGAACCGGGTGACCCGGTCCGGGTCGGTGCCCGCGAGCACGCGGGCCGCGTCCGCGGCGGCGGTCTCCTCCAGCTCGGGCGCGGGCTCGCGTTCCGGTGCGGCGGCCGCGGCGGGCACGACGTAGGCGGCGAGCCGCCGGTCACCGCCGGATTCGCCGGCGGCGACCACGGCCGCCGACGCCACCCCGGGATGCGACAGCAGCGCCGCCTCGATCTCCGGCAGCTCGATGCGGTGGCCGCGGACCTTGACCTGGAGGTCCTCGCGGCCGAGGAACTCGATGGCGCCGCCGGGCAGGTAGCGGCCGACGTCCCCGGTCCGGTACAGCCGCCCCTCCTTGCCCGGGACCGTGACGAAACGCTCGGCCGTGCGCTCGGGGTCGCCGAGGTAGCCGGACGCGACGCCCGCGCCGCCGATGTACAGCTCTCCGGGCACCCAGTCGGGACGGTCGCGGCCGTGCCCGTCCAGGACGTGGAAGGTCTGGTTGGTCAGCGGCAGCCCGTACGGGATGCTGCGCCAGCCGTCCGGCACGGGCCCGATCGGGTACGCGATGGACCAGATGGACGCCTCCGTCGCGCCGCCGAGGGAGGTCAGCTCGATGCCGGGCAGCAGGTCCCGGATCCGGTCCGGGAGCGTCACCGGGATCCAGTCTCCGCTCAGCAGCGCGAGGCGCAGCGCGGAGAGGTCCGGCCGGGCGCCGGCCGTTTCGAGGTGGTCGGCGAGCATCCGGAGCTGGGCGGGCACCGAGTTCCAGATCGTGACGCCGTGCGCGGCGGCGGTCCGCGCCCAGTGCGCGGGGTCGCGGCGGCCCGGCTCGGGCAGGACGAGCGCGCCGCCGGCCGCGAGCGTGCCGAAGATGTCGAACACCGACAGGTCGAAGCCGAGCCCGGCGAGGCCGAGGACGCGGTCGTCCGGTCCCAGCCCGGACCTGCGCATGATGTCGTCGACGGTGTTGCGGGCGGCGCGGTGGGTGATGACGACGCCCTTCGGCCGGCCGGTCGAGCCCGAGGTGTAGATGACGTACGCGGTGTCGTCCGGCGCCGCGGAACTCGCGGGGGGCGGGCCGGACGCCGGGTTTCCGGCGTGCACGACGGTGACGCCCGGCGGCAGGTCGCGGCCGGAGTCCGGGTCGGTGATCGCCTCCGTGACGCCGGCGTCCGCCAGGATCGTGTCACGGCGGATCGCGGGCTGGCCCGGGTCGACGGGCAGGTAGGCCCGGCCCGCCATGAGGATGCCGAGCACCGCGGCGATCTGGTCGGCGCCCTTGTCCAGCAGGACGGCGACGGGGGCGTCACCGGAGGGCGGGTGCCCAGAGGACAGGGTGGCCGCGATCCCGGAGGCGCGGGCGGCGAGCTCCCCGTAGGTGAGCGCCGCGCCGCCCGTGACGACGGCGGTGCGGTCGGGCCGCAGCCGGGCGCGGGCGAGGAACGGATCGTGCAGGAGGCCGTCCGGCAGCGGGCCGGCGGTGTCGTTGGCCTCCGCCCGGACGCGGCGCTGCTCGGCCGGCGGCTCGACCGGCGACGGGGAGCGCCACACCGCGGCCGGGTCGTCGCCGGCGAGCCCGGCGAGCAGGGTCGTGAACGCGGCGAACGCGTCCTCGATCACGCCGGCGGGGAAGACGCCGTCGCGGACGTCCCAGTTCACGACCAGCGCGCCACGGTGCTCCATCACCTGGCAGTCCAGCCAGACCTGGGGAGTCTGGCTGATGCCGTACAGCAGTTCGCCGGAACCGGTGAGCGCGCCGCGTTCCGCGCCGTCCCCGGCGAGGCCGAGGGCGCTGGTGAAGACCACCGGCATGAGCGCCTCCGCCCTGCCCCGCCGCCGCGCGACCTCGCGCAGCACCTCGACGCCCGAGCAGGCCCGGTGGTCCAGGTCCTCGAACAGCCGCGCCGCCAGCGCACGCGCCCGCTCGGCGAACGGGACGTCCGCCGAGCCGTCCACCTCCAGCGGGACGACGGCGGTGAAGTCGCCGACCAGCGCGTCCACCTGATCGTGCAGCGGCAGCCGGCCGTTGATCGTGAGGTTCAGCGTGAACCGGGGGCGGCGGCTCCATCGCAGCAGCACCTCGGCGTAGGCGGCGAGCACGGCGCCCGAGGCGGTCACTCCCGCCTCCCTCGCCGCCTCCTTCAGCCGCTCCCACTCCGGCGGCGCCAGCGTGCACGTGTGGCGCCGGAAGCGCGCGGCCGTACCGGCGCGGTCCTCGCCGTCCGTTCCGGGGACCGGGGCTCCGTCGCCGGCCTGCGGCAGTTCGGGCGCGGGCGGGAGGGCGTCGACGCGCGACCACCAGTAGTCGCGGTCCCGCTCGTACCGCCTGCCGTGCCGCAGGCTCCGCTCGGCGACGACGTAGTCGCGGAAGCCCAGCTCCAGAGTGGATGCCGGGGCATCCGGGTCGGTGTAGAAGCGGTCGAGGTCGGCCAGGAGGATCTGCACGCTGACGAAGTCGGCGACCAGCATCTCGATCGACAGATGCAGGACCGCGCGTTCCGGGCACAGCGTGACTCGAAGGTCGAACAGGGGCCAGCGTTCGGGGGCGTACACGCGATGCGCCATCTCCTCGCGGGCCCGTTCGAGGGCGCCGCGCGCCTCGTCCGGTGCGGTGGCCCGCAGGTCGGCGACGGCGACCCGGTACGGCGGGACGTCCGTGAGGACCCGCTGGTGGCCGTCCCGGTGGACGACGGCGCGCAGCATCGCGTGGCGCTCGACGACCCGCCGCCACGCCGCCTCCACCCGTCCGGCGTCGAGTTCGGGGAACGCCAGTTCGAGGTAGCTGTGGCAGCCGACGCCGCCGAGGTCGAAGGCGTCGTGCCGGCCGATGAGGTAGGCGGCCTGCACGTCGGTCAGCGGGAACGGCTCGTGCCGGGAGTCCGGGTCGGGCACCGCGGCGGGCAGCGCATCGCGCCGCAGGTGGTCCAGGACGGCGGCGCGCCGGTCGCGGACTGCGGCGCGCCGCTCCTCGGTCATCACGCCCTTGGGGGCGCGGAACCGCAGCCGGTCGCCGTCGGCCCACAGCCGGACGCCGGCGTCCTCCAGCTCGGCGATGAACCGGCCGACGTCCTGGCGTGCGGTGTCCGGTGTCTTGGTCGTGTCCGGTGTCTTGGTCGTGTCCGGTGTGGTCGTCACAGCTCCCCCTCCTCGGTCTCGGCGGGCGCCAGGGGCGCGCACAGCGCGGCGGCCTCGGCGATCGTCGGGCCGGCGAAGAACTCCCGCAGGGTCAGGTCGGTGTCGAGGCGGCGGTGGACGGCCGCCAGCATCCGGGTGGCGAGCAGGGAGTCGCCGCCCAGGACGAAGAAGTCGTGGAAGCGGCCGATGTCGCGGACTCCGAGCAGGTCGCGCCAGATCTCCGCGAGCACCCGTTCGGTCTCGCCGTCGGGTGGCGCGTCCCGTTCGGCGGCCGCTTCGGGCACGTGCCGGTCCTCGGGCGGGACGGCCGGGATCGCCGCCCGCGCGGTGACCCCGGCGGACGGGCCGGGCTCCGAGCCCGCCCACGCGTCCGTCGCGGCCAGCTCGATCAGCTCGCGGTAGGCGCCGAACATCGCGTCCACGGTCCCGGCGTCGAACAGGTCGGCGACGCAGTCCCAGTTCACGACGAGGTCGCCGGACGCGGCCTCCGACACCTGCTGGTCCAGCCAAACCTGCGGGGTCTGCGACACGCCCCAGATCCGCGCCGGGAACCAGGGCGGCGGGTCGATGGACCGGCCGCCGGCGATCCCGAGCCCGCTGGTGAACACGACCGGGGCGCCGCCCGCGGCGGTCCCCGGCGGGGTGCCGCCGCGCCGGGCCAGCTCCCGCAGCACCCAGACCGCCGACACCTCGCGGTGGCCGAGGTCGCGGGCGAGCCGGTCGCGCAGCCGGTGCGCGCGGGCGAGCCGGGTGTCGCCGGGGCGGGTGCGGTACTCCAGCAGGAGCAGGGAGGTGAAGTCGCCGAGGATGGCGCCGATGTCGGGATGGACGTCGCGGCGGTCGAACAGCGTCAGGTTGACCGTCAGGTCGGGGTGCGCGCTCCACCGCGACAGCACCTCGGCGTAGCAGGCGAGCAGCAGCGCCGCGGGGGTGAGGTCATGGGCGCGGGCGCGGTCCTTGGCCGCGCCCCACACCCGGGCGGGGACGCGGACCTCGCGGCGGACGAACCGGGGCCGCTCTATGGCGGACGGGTCGGCGCGCAGGGGCAGGAGCGGGCCGGGCGGCAGGTCGTCCAGGCGGTCCAGCCAGTACTCGCGCGCCGCCCGCTCCGCGCCGGGGTCGGGCCGGACCTGCGTCCGGTAGTCGCGGAACGTCAGGGCGCGCGGGGGCAGCTCCGCCGCCGGGTCCCGGTACAGCTCCTCCAGCTCGGAGAAGACGATCATCATGCTGAGCCCGTCGAGCACGATGTTGTCCAGCCCGACCGCGACGCGGGTGCGGACCCGGCCGCCGCGCCGGTAGCGGACGGCGCGCACGTCGAACAGCGGCCACCGCTCGGGGTCCATGACCTGGTGCGACATCCATTCCCGCAGTCCGTCCAGGACCGCCTGGACCTGCGCGTCCGAGGCGTTGTCGGCGACCCGGTGGGTGCGGACGACCAGGGGCGGGACGGAGCCGGCGGGCAGGAACCGCTGGCGGCCGTCCGGGGTGAACACCGACCGCAGCTCGGCATGCCGGGCGATCAGCAGGTTCCAGGCGCGTTCCAGGCGCGGGACGTCGACGTCCTCGCCGTCGAACTCGCTGTAGTAGTGCGCGCCGACGCCGCCGAGCGCGAGGCCGGGGCGGCGCCCCACCCAGTACGCCCGCTGCACGTCGGTCGCCTCGAACGGCTCGTGCTCGCGGGCGGGATCGGGCACGACCTTCGGCGGGGCCGCCGGGCCGACGCCGCCCGACCGGGTCAGCCCGGCGCAGAAGTCGCGCAGGACGGGACGTCCGAACAGGTCGGCGAGCTCGGCGTCGATGCCGTGCTCGTGCAGCCGCCCGAGCAGGCGGGTGCCGAGCAGCGAGTCGCCGCCGAGGGCGAAGAAGCCGTCGTCGCGGCCGACGCCGGCCACGCCGAGGACCTCGCTCCACAGCGCCGCGACCAGCTCCTCGGTCGCGCCCCGCGGCCGGGCGGAGCCGGGGGCGGTCTCCCCCGCCGTCCGGTGGAGCGCGGCACGGTCGATCTTGCCGTTGGCGGTGACCGGCCACGCGTCGACCGGGACGATCGCGGCCGGGACGGAGTGCGCGGGCAGGCGTCCGGCGAGGTGGTCGCGCAGCTCGGCGGGTTCCGGGAGGTCGGCGCCGTCCGCGGCCCGGACGAAGGCCACCAGCCGCCGCGCGCCCCGTTCGCCGGGCGCGGTCACGACGGCCTGGCCGACCGCCTTGTGCGTACGCAGCGCGGCCTCGATCTCGCCGAGCTCGATGCGGTGGCCGCGGACCTTGACCTGGTGGTCGGTACGGCCCAGGAACTCCAGCAGCCCGCCGGGACGGTAGCGCCCCAGGTCGCCGGTCCGGTACCAGCGACGGCCATCATGCAGCGGGAACCGCTCGGCCGTCCGCACCGGATCGTTGCGATACCCCCGTGCCACCCCGGCACCACCGATCCACAACTCGCCCGGCACCCAGTCGGGACAGTCACGGCCATGCGCGTCCACCACCCGGAAACACTGGTTGCGCAACGGCGTCCCGTACGGAACCGAGGGCCAGCCTTCGGGGAGGCCGTCGGAGATCTCGTGGTGGTTGGACCAGATCGCGGCTTCGGTGGCGCCGCCGAGCGCGATCAGCCGGCAGTCCGGTGCCAGTGCCCGGAGACGTTCGTGGAGGTCGACGGCGACCCAGTCGCCGGAGACCAGGACGAGCCGGAGGCCGCCGGGTGCGGCGGGCTGCCAGGCGGCGGCGGTGAGGAACATCTCGAACAGCACCGGCACGGTGTTCCACACCGTCACCTGATGCAGCGCCACCAGCTCATGCCAGCGCTCAGGATCGCGCCGCGCCTCCTCCTCCACCAACACCAACGCCCCACCGGAGCCCAGCAGACCGAACACGTCGTACACCGACAGATCGAAATCCAGCGCCGACACCGCCAGCACACGGTCCTCCGAGCCCACCCCGTACCGGGCGCTGATGTCCTCCACCGTGTTCAACGCCGCCCGGTGCGTCATCTCCACACCCTTCGGCTCACCCGTCGAACCCGACGTGAACACCACATAGGCCAGGGAGTCGGGGTCCACGGGCGCGGGCGCCTCCAGCGGGCCGTGCCCTTCGGTGAGGCGGACGACAGTGACGTGGTCCGGCGGGTCGGCGAAGTCGTCCGCGACGACATGCCGTACTTCGGCCGTGGCCAGGATGCGGTCGCGGCGGGCGGGCGGCTGATCGACACCGACCGGCAGATACGCCGCCCCGGCGGCCAGCACCCCCAACACCGCCACCACCTGATCCGGACCCTTCGGCAAGCACACCGCCACCGTGTCGCCCGGACGCACACCAAACCCCCGCAGCACACCCGCCACGCCAAGCGCCCTCGCCGACAACTCCCCGTACGTCATCGACCCCGACTCACCCCACAGCAGCGCCACCCGCTCCGGACCCCTCGCCGCACACCGGAAGAACCCGCCATGCAACAACCCCTCCGGCACCGGACCAGCCGTCGCGCTCACCCGCTCCCGCACCTCGACCTGCCCGGCCGGGAGTGCGATGGCGGTGCCCGGGACGCCGGAAGGCGCCGTGATCAGGGTGGCGACGAGGTCCTGGTAGGCGGCGAACATGTCGTCCAGGAGCCCGTCCGGGAACAGCTCGTCCACCGCGTCCCAGTGGAAGACGAGCGCCCCGCGCTGCTCCATCACCTGGTGGTCCAGCCACACCTGCGGCGTCTGGGAGGCACCGCCGGTGAACGCGGGGAAGCTCGCGGGCATCCGGTCGAAGAGGTCGTCGGACATGCCGAGCGTGCTGGTGAACACCACGGGCATCGCGGCCTCGGCCGGGCTCTTCGCGCGGGCCAGCTCCCGCTGCACCCACACGGCCGACACGGCGCGGTGGTCCAGGTCCGCGGCGAGCCGCTCCTGGAGCCGGCGGGCGCCCGCGCGCAGGTCCTCCCCCGCGGCCGGGCGGTGTTCCAGCAGGGTGAGGGAGGTGAAGTCGCCGAGGACGGCGCCGATGCCGGGATGGACGTCGCGGCGGTCGAACAGCGTCAGGTTGATCGTCAGATCCGGTTCGGCGCTCCACCGCGACAGCACCTCGGCGTAGCAGGCCAGCAGCACCATGGACGGGGTGACGCCGTGGTCGCGGGCCCAGGTCTTGACCGCCGCCCAGCGGGCGGGGGCCAGCCGGCCCTCGCGGCGGCTGAAGCGCGGCCGCGTCACCGTGGCCGGGTCCTTGGCCAGGGGCAGCCTCGGCGCCGGCGGGAGCGTGCCCAGCCGTGCCCGCCAGTACCGCTCGGAGTCGGTGCGCTCGGCGTCGGACGGCCGGACGCCCAGCACGTAGTCGCGGAACGAGACCTCCAGCGGCGGGAGCGCCGCGTCCGGGTCGTCGTAGAGCGCGGCCAGCTCGCCGAGAAGGATGTGGACGCTCAGACCGTCCAGGACGAGGTAGTCCACGACGATGCCGAGGGACGACCCGGCGCCGTGGTGCACGACCATGCTCGCGTACAGCGGCCAGCGGGACGGGTCGAACGTGCGGCCCGTCAGGGAGCGGCGCAGCAGTTCCGACGCCGAACCTGCGTCCGCGGCCTCGGCGGTGCGGACCTCGCACGCGGTGACCGCCGAGTGCGGCAGGACGCGCTGCGCGCCGTCCTCGACGACCACGCGGAGCATCTCGTGCCGTGCGATCAGCGCGTTCCAGGCGTCCGACAGCCGCCGCGTGTCGATCCGCTCGCCGGTGAACTCCAGGTAGTAGGTGGTGCCGATGCCGCCGAGCGGCATCCCGTCGGCGCGGCCGAGCAGGTAGGCGTGCTGCACCTCGGTGAGCGGGAAGGGCTCGTGCCGGGCGGCGGGGTCGGCGGACAGCGGCTCGGCCCCGGCGGACGGGCCGTCCAGGCGCAGCCCGGCCGCGAAGTCGGCGAGGACGGGCCGCTCGAACAGGGCGCCCACGGACGCCCCGCGCACGCCGACGCGCGGCGACAGCAGGTGCCCGACGACGCGGGTCGCGGCGAGGCTGTCGCCGCCGAGGAGGAAGAAGTCCGCGGTGCGGTCGGGGCGCTCGCGGCCGAGCACCTCGGCCCAGGTCTCGGCCACGACCTCCTCGACGGGCCCGCGCGGGGCCGTGCCGCCCGCCCCGTCCGGCACCGCGTGCTCCAGCCGGCGCGCGAGCGCGGCCCGGTCGACCTTGCCGTTGGCGGAGGTCGGCAGCTCGGGCACGACGATGAGCTGCTCGGGCAGCATCACGGCGGGCAGGAGGGCGGCGGCGTGGGCGCGGACCTGTTCGGGGTCGAGGACGGCGCCGGCCGCGTTCGGCACCAGGACGGCGCCGAGGCGGGCGGTGGCGGAGCCTGCGACCACGGCAACGGCCGTCCGGACCCCGGGGTGGGAGCGCAGCGCGGCCTCGATCTCGCCGAGCTCGATGCGGTGGCCGCGGATCTTGACCTGGTGGTCGGTACGGCCCAGGAATTCCAGCAGCCCGCCGGGACGGTAGCGCCCCAGGTCGCCGGTCCGGTACCAGCGACGGCCATCATGCAGCGGGAACCGCTCGGCCGTGCGCACCGGATCGTTGCGGTACCCGCGCGCCACCCCGGCACCACCGATCCACAACTCGCCCGGCACCCAGTCGGGACAGTCACGGCCATGCGCGTCCACCACCCGGAAACACTGGCTGCGCAACGGCGTCCCGTACGGGACCGACGGCCAGTCCGGCATGAGGTCGGTGACCTCGTACTGGTTGGACCAGATCGCCGCCTCCGTCGCGCCGCCCAGCGCCACGAGCA
Source organism: Actinomadura madurae (assembly GCF_047130825.1). Lineage (NCBI taxonomy): Bacteria > Bacillati > Actinomycetota > Actinomycetes > Streptosporangiales > Thermomonosporaceae > Actinomadura > Actinomadura madurae. The sequence goes on along the minus strand of NZ_CP083237.1, from coordinate 10,406,784 downwards.
GGCAGCCGGGTGCGAGCGCCGAGAGGCGGGCTCCGAGGTCACGGGCGACCCAGTCGCCGGAGACCAGGACCAGGCGCAGGGTGTCGAACGGTTCGGCGGGCTGCCAGGCGGCGGCGGTGAGGAACATCTCGAACAGCACCGGCACGGTGTTCCACACCGTCACCTGATGCAGCGCCACCAGCTCATGCCAGCGCTCAGGATCGCGCCGCGCCTCCTCCTCCACCAGCACCAGAGCACCACCCGCGCCCAGCAGACCGAACACGTCGTACACCGACAGATCGAAATCCAGCGCCGACACCGCCAGCACCCGGTCCTCCGAGCCCACCCCGTACCGGGCGCTGATGTCCTCCACCGTGTTCAACGCCGCCCGGTGCGTCATCTCCACACCCTTCGGCTCACCCGTCGAACCCGACGTGAACACCACATAGGCGGTCATGTCGGCGGAGACCTCGACCGGTGCCTGGAGGGCTGGGGCGTTCCGGGTCTCGCCGACGCTGATCGGTTCGACACCGGGCGGCCATTCCGAGGAGTCCTCGGTGAGCGCCCAGCGGGCATCGCCTCCGGCGAGGATGCGGTCGCGGCGGGCGGGCGGCTGATCGACACCGACCGGCAGATACGCCGCCCCGGCGGACAGCACCCCCAGTACCGCCACCACCTGATCCGAACCCTTCGGCAAGCACACCGCCACCGTGTCGCCCGGACGCACACCACGCCCCCGCAGCGCGCCCGCCACCTCCAGCGCCCTTGCCGACAACTCCCCATACGTCATCGACCCCGACCCACCCCACAGCAGCGCCACCCGCCCCGGAGCCCTCGCCGCACACCGGAAGAACCCGCCATGCAACAACCCCTCCGGCACCGGACCAGCCGTCGCGTTCACCCGCTCCCGCACCTCGACCTGCCCGGACGGACGCAGGTCGGGGACGGGCCGCTTCCAGGCGTCCGCGGTCGCCGGGTCGGCGAGGAGGTCCAGCAGCGCGAGGTAGGCGGCGAACATGTCCCCGATCAGGCCGTCCGGGAACAGCTTCTCGACGACGTCCCAGCTCAGCAGCAGGTCGCCGTGCTGCTCGACGACCTGGTGGTCGAGCCACACCTGCGGCGTCTGCGAGCCGCCGCCGACGAACGCGGGGAAGTCGCCGCCGGCGCCGTCGAACAGGCCGCCGCCCGCGCCGAGCGTGCTGGTGAACACGACCGGGGCGACCGCCGCGCCGACCCCGACCCGCCGCGCGAGGCGGCGCTGCACCTCCACGGCCGACACCGCGCGGTGCTCGATGTCGCGGGCGAGCTGCTCCTGCGTCTCGCGCGCGAGGTCGAGCCAGGTGCCCGGCCCCGGCCGGTAGGCCAGCAGGATCAGCGAGCTGAAGTCGCCGACCACCCGCTCGATGTCGGGATGGACGTCGCGGCGGTCGAACAGCGTCAGGTTGAGGGTGAGGTCCGGTTCGGCGCTCCACCGCGACAGCACCTCGGCGAAGCAGGTCAGCAGGACCGACGAGGGCGTCAGCCCGTGCTCGCGGGCCCGGTCCTTGATCCGCGCCCACGCGTCGGCCGGGAGCGTGCGGGCGTGCCGGGTGAACCGGGGAGGGCCGAGCGTCGCCGGGTCGGCCGCGAGCGGCAGCATCGGCCCGGGCGGCAGCTCGTCCAGGCGGCCGTACCAGTACGCCTCGGCCGCCGTGCGCTCGGCGGCGCCGGGACGGACGCTGAGCACGTAGTCGCGGAACGACGGCCCGATCTCGGGAAGGGCGGCGTCCGGGTCGGCGTAGATCCGGGCCAGCTCGGCCATGAGGGTCTTGACGCTGAGCCCGTCGAACACGATGGGGTCGAGGTTGATGCCGACGCGGACCCGTCCCGTCCCGTACCGGACGACCTCGGCGGCGAACAGCGGCCAGCACGCCGGGTCGAACGTCCGGTCCCGCAGGGGCCGCAGCAGCCGCCGGGCCGCGTCGGCGTCGGCCGCCGCCCAGGTCCGCACGGTGAGGCCGGGCACCTCCGGCACCCGCAGGATGCGCTGGCGGCCGTCGGCGACCACGGCGCGGAGCATCTCGTGCCGGGCGATGAGCCGGTCCCACGCGCGGGTGAAGCGCGCGACGTCCAGCCCGGCGCCGTCGAGTTCGAGGTAGAAGTTGGCGCCGATGCCGCCGAGCGGGAGGCTCGCGTCGCGGCCGAGCAGGTAGGCGTGCTGGACGTCGGTCAGCGGGAACGGCTCGCCCCGGTTCGCGGGGTCGGCGACGAGGGCCGGGGCGGGCGCGGCGCCGTCGCCGGTCTCGGGGCGCAGCGTCGCGGCGAACGCGGCGACGGTCCGGGTGCGCAGCAGGGCGCCGAGTTCCACACCGCCGATCCGGGCCCCATCGGGCAGGACGCGTTCGCGCAGCCGGGACACCGAGCGGGTGGCGGACAGGCTGTCGCCGCCGAGCCGGAAGAAGTCGTCGCCGCGGGCGACGGGACCGGTGCCGAGCAGGTCGGCCCACAGCGAGGCCACGGCCTCCTCGATCGGCCCCCGCGGCGCGTCGAACCGGTCGTGCCGGTCGCCGGCCCGCAGGGCGGGCGGCGCGGCCAAGGCGGCGCGGACGGCCCGCCGGTCGACCTTCCCGCCCGGCGTGAGGGGGAGCTCGGCGACCGGCAGGACCAGTTCCGGGAGCATCGCGGGCGGCAGCGACCGGGCGCAGCCGGCCCGGATCTCCTCGGCGAGGTCCCCGGTGGCGGGGGCGTCGCCGATCGCGGCCATGGCGCGCAGCCGCGGCGTGCCGCCCTCGTCGGCCACCACGGCGGCGACGGCGCCGCGCACCGCCGGGTGGGCGCGGACCGCGGCCTCGACCTCGCCGGGCTCGATCCGGTTGCCGGCGATCTTGACCTGGAAGTCGGTGCGGCCGAGGATCTCCAGGTTCCCGTCCGGGAGCCGGCGGACCCGGTCGCCGGTCCGGTACCAGCGCTCGCCGCCGTGCTCGACGAACCGGTCGGCGGTCAGCGCGTCGTCGCCCCGGTAGCGGCCGTGGACGCCGGCGCCGCCGATCCACAGCTCCCCGGGGACGAGGTCGGGACGGTCGCGGCCCTGCGCGTCGGCGACCCGGACGCGCTGGTTGCGCAGCGGCCGCCCGTACGGGATGGAGCGCCAGCGCGGGTCGACCTCGCCCACCTCGTACAGCACCGACTGGATGGACGCCTCGGTGGCGCCGCCGAGGACGGTGCAGCGGCAGTCCGGTGCCAGGGCGCGGAGCCGTCCGGGCAGGTCGAGACCCACCCAGTCGCCGCCGAGCATCACCAGCGCGAGCCGCCGCACGGCGCCGCGCGGCGCGCCCGGGGCCTCGGCGGCGGTGAGCAGCATGTCGAACAGCACCGGCACCGTGTTCCAGACGGTGACGCGGTGCCGGTCCATCAGCCCCAGCCAGCGCTCGGCGTCGCGGCGGTCGTCCTCGCCCGGGACCACGACGGCTCCCCCGGCCGCGAGCAGCCCGAAGACGTCGTAGACCGACAGGTCGAAGGTCAGCGACGACACGGCGAGCACCCGGTCGTCAGGGCCGACGCCGAAGCGGTCGTTGAGGTCCTCGATCGTGTTGGCCGCGCCCCGGTGGGTGATCTCCACGCCCTTGGGGACCCCGGTCGACCCGGAGGTGAACAGCACGTACGCCGGATCGTCCGGGGAGACGTCGGCCGGTGCGGGCGCGGGCGGGACGGCGAGGCAGGCGGCCAGTTCCAGGACCCGCGGCGATCCGGGCAGGTCATCCGGGATCCGCGCGGCGTCGTCGGTCAGCACCCAGCCGATGCCGCCGGAGGCGTGCACGGCGGCGCGCCTGGCGCCGGGCTGCTCGACGCCGACCGGGACGTAGACGCCTCCGGCCGCGAGCACGCCGAGGACGGCGACCGCCTGGTCCGGGCCCTTCGGCAGGGTGACGGCGGCGGTTCCGCCGGGGCGCAGGCCGGCCGCGTGGAGGGCGGCGGCGATGCTCAGCGCCCGTCCGGCGAGGTCGCCGTAGGTCATCTCGCCGCCGTCCCACAGCAGCGCCGGGCGGCCCGGGTGTGCGGCGGCGCCGTCGAAGAGGCCCTCGTGCAGGAGCGTCCGCCGCTGCGGCGCGGCGGTGTCGTTGGCGGCGTCGCGGACGGCGCGCTGCCCGGCGGGCAGCGGGTCCGGGACGGGCCGGGTCCAGGCGGCCTCGTCGGTGGCGAGCAGGTCCACGAGGTCGCGGAACGCGCCGAACATCGCGTCGATCACGCCCGGCGGGAACGCCTCGTCGCGGACGTCCCAGTTGACCAGGATGCCGCCGTCCAGCTCGGTGACCTGGGCGTCCAGCCGCACCTGCGGGCCCTGCGAGATGATCCAGGCCGGGTCGCCGAAGCAGCGCCGCACCCCGTCGGCGAACAGCTCGCCGAGGTTGAGGGCGCTGGTGTAGACGACGGGTGCCAGCACCCGCTCGCCGCCGGAGAGGCGGGACAGGTCCCGCAGCACCTCGATGCCGGGGTAGGCGGCGTGGGCGATGGCCCGCCGCAGCTCGTCCTGGAGGGCGCTCGCGCGCTCGGTGAAGGTCGCGGGGGCGGAGACGTCGGCGGCCAGCAGCAGGGAACTGGAGAAGTCGCCCACCAGCAGCGGCACGTCCGGATGGAGCTCCTCGCGGTCGAAGAGCGGCAGGTTCAGCAGGAACCGCGGCTCGGCCGACCACGCGCCGAGCGTCTCGGCGAACACCGCCGCGAGCGCCATCGCGGTCGTGATGCCGTGGGCCCGCGCCCGGTCGGTCAGCCGCGCCTTGGCGTCCGGTCCGAGCCAGTGGTGGCGGCGGGTCACGCGGGGGCGCGGGCGGCCCTCGGCGGTCCCGGCCTCCCTGGCGAGGTCCCCGGCCGGAAGCTCGGGCGGGCCGGGCAGCTCCGGCAGCCGGGCGCGCCACCAGTCGCGGGCGCGGGCGCGCTCGGCGGCGCTCTCGCCGTCCGGGTCGGCGTCGCGGGCGCGCCGGTCGGCGAGATAGCTCGGGTAGCCGTAGCTCAGCGGGGGGAGGGACCGGCCGGGATCCTCGTAGAGGGCCGCGAGGTCGGCCGTCAGGGTGCGGAAGCTGACCGCGTCGGCGGCGAGCATGTCGAGGTTGACGTGGACGCGGGTGCGCCCGCCCGGCAGCAGCGACAGCCGGACGTCGAAGACCTCCCCGTCGGCGATGCGCAGCATGCGGTGCGACAGCGCGTCCCGGATCTCCTCCAGGCGCGCGGTGACGGCCTCGTCGCGCAGGTCCCGCAGGTCGTGCACGGTCAGGCCGGGCCACGGGCTCGCCGGCAGGATCCGCTGGCGGCCGTCGTCGAGGAACGACACGCGCAGCATGGCGTGCCGGTCCAGCAGCGCCCGGACCGCTCCCTCCAGCCGGCCGGGGTCGACGCCGCGGCCGTCGAACTCGTTGTAGAAGTGGGTGGAGACCCCGCCCAGCTCCTGCTCGTCGGCCCGGCCGACCCAGTACGCGTGCTGCATGAGCGCCAGGTCGAACGGCTCCGACTCGTCCACCTCCACGTGCCGGACGCGGGGCGGTGCGGCGGAGCCCGGCCCGGCGCGCTCGGCGACGAGCGCGGTCCACTCGCCGAACGTGCGGCGCTCGGCCAGCTCCGCGAACGTCACCCGGACGCCGCGCCTGCGGCACGCGCCGACCAGCGCCATCGTCGTGATCGAGTCGAATCCGAGCATGATCGGGTCGGCGTCGTCGCCGAGGTCGGCGGGCGCCAGGCCGAGGCGCCCGGCGGCCGTGTCGCGGAACCAGGCGGCGTGGTGCGCCGGCGCGGTCGTGTCCTGCGCGGGGGCGAACTGCTGGTCGAAGGTCGCTTCAGCCATGGGGTGTCTCCTTCGCGAGCACGGCGGCTGGACCCAGCCGGACGATCCGGCCGGAGTCGAGCACGGCGACCCGGTGCGCCAGCCGCCGGGCCACCGCGAGGTCGTGCGTGACGACCAGCAGGGCGAGGCCGTGGCGGGCGCGGGCCGCGTCGAGCAGGGCGCAGATCCCGGCGGTCGTGCCGGGGTCGAGCGCGGAGGTGACCTCGTCGCAGACGAGGACGTGCGGGCGGGCGGCGAGGGCGCGGGCGATGGCGACGCGCTGCCGCTCGCCGCCGGACAGCTCGGCCGGCCGGCGGTGCCGGTGGCCGCGGGGCAGCCCGACCTCGTCGAGCAGCGCGATCGCCTCGGCGGCGCCGTCCGCGCCGCGCAGCGCGGCGGGGCGGGCCAGCAGCGCGCCGACCGTGTGCGCCGGGTTGAGGCTGGTGTCGGGGTCCTGGAAGACCAGGGCGATGCGGCGGCGCTGGCCGGGCGGGCGGCGGGCGGCGGTCCCGGCGAGCGGCCGCCCGTCGAGCAGCACCGTCCCGGATTCGGGCGGCAGCAGCCCGGTGACGCAGCGGGCGAGGGTCGTCTTGCCCGCGCCGGACGGGCCGAGCACCGCCACGCACTCGCCGGCCGCGACGTCGAGGTCGACGCCGCGCAGTGCGGCGCCGCCGGAGCGGGTGTAGGAGGCGCCGAGAGCGCGGACGCTCAGCAGGGCGGGGCCGTCCCCGTTCCGGGGCGCGGAGGACGGGCCGGTCACGGGCCCCGCCGCCGGAGCCTCGGCGAGGATCGCGGTGCGCCCCGCCCACAGGCCCACGGTCCGCTCGCACAGCCGGGCGGCGGCGAGCGGGTCGTGCGTGATCATGACGAGGGCGCAGCCGGTCGCGGCCCGCACCCGGCCGAGTTCGGCGAGCACCTCGTCGCGGGTGCGCGGGTCGAGGCCGGCGGTCGGCTCGTCCAGCACGATGAGCCGGGGGCGCCCGGCGAGGGCCATGGCCAGCGCGAGCCGCCGCCGCTGCCCGCCGGACAGCTCGTGCGGGCGCCGCCGCAGGAAACCGCGGCCGGTCGGCAGCCGGACCAGATCGAGCAGCGCCTTCGCGGCGGCCGGGGACGCGTCGGCGCCGGTGCCCTCCAGCGCTTCGGCGAGCAGCCGCCCGGCGCGCATGGTGGGGGTCAGCGCCGCCGCCGGGTCCTGGGGGACGTGCCGGACGGTGCTCCGCCGCACCGCCCGCAGTTCCGCCGGGGACGCGCCGATCAGGTCCGTCCCGTCCACCGTCACCGTTCCGGCCGTGACGCCGAGACCGGCCCGGACGTGTCCGAGGAGCGCCAGGCCGAGCGTGCTCTTGCCCGCCCCGGACGGTCCGACGATGGCGACGGCGCCGCCGCGGGGGACGGCGAGGTCGGCGGCGTCCAGGACCGCGCGGCCCCCGGCGTCCACGACGGTGAGGCCGCGGATCTCCGCCACCGTCCCGGCGCCGGCGGGCCGCGCGGCGGCCGGTACGGGCGCCGGCACGGGCGCGGACGCGGAGAGGGGGCGCCCCGGACGTCCCCCGGTGCGGGCGACGCCGTGGTGGGCGAGCAGGTTGGCGCCGAGCGCGAAGCAGGCGATGAGCAGCGCGGGCGCGATCACCGGCCAGGGCTGCAGTCCCATCGTCGCCCGCGCCTCGAAGATCATCAGTCCCCAGTCCGGCGCGGGCGGGCGCGGCCCGAAGCCGAGGAAGCCGGCCGTGGAGACCATGAACACGGCGGTCAGCAGGCGGATGCCGGCGTCGGCGGCGATCACCGGCCACAGGTTCGGCAGCAGTTCCCGGCGCAGCAGCGCGCCGCGCCGCTCCCCCGCCAGCAGCGCGGCCAGCGCCCACGGCCGCCCCGCGAGCGCCGTGGTGCGCGTCGCGATCACCGGGATCAGCGAGGGCACCATCACGATGACCGACGCTGCGAGCAGCAGGGTCCAGGACCGTCCGAACCCGGCGACCAGGGCCGCGAGGAGCAGCAGCGACGGGACGGCGAGGAACACCTCGGCGACGCCGAGGACGGCGGCCCGGCCGGCGCGGCGGGACTGCCCGGCGGCCAGGCCGAGGGCCACGCCGATCACCTCGGCCACCGCCAGGGCCCCGAACGCCACGCCGACCGGGCCGCGTCCTCCGGCCAGCACGCGGCTCAGCACGTCCCGGCCGAGATGGTCGGTGCCGAGCCACGCGCCGGCATGCGGCGCCGCCAGCACGTGCGCGGACGTCGCGACCGGATCGTGCGGCGCCAGCCACGGCCCGGCCACGGCCACCGCGACCGGCACGGCCAGCAGGACCGTTCCGGCGGCGGGGGCGGAGCACACCACGCGCCTGCGCGGCCTCATCCGGCGGCCCGCCCGCGCCCGGCCGGGTCCAGCAGCCGGGCGCACAGCTCGCCGAGGACGTTCGCGACGACCACGACGAGCGCCAGCACGACGGCGATGCCCTGCACGACGGGCATGTCCCGGTCCGCCGTGGCGGTCCGCAGCAGCGACCCCGCGCCGGGGAAGGTGAAGACGTTCTCCACCACCACCGTCTCGGTGACCAGCCCGATCGCCGACAGCGCGACGAGCTGCGCCGCGACGGGCAGCAGGCCGGGCAGCAGGTGCCGGCGGACGAGCCGCGCCGGCCGCACCCCGCGCAGCCGGGCGGCCTCGACGTACTCGGCCGCGGCGACCGTCACGACCTGCGCGCGGACGACCTGCACGAGGTATCCGGCAAGGCCGAGCGCCAGCACCGCGACGGGCAGCGCCAGCAGGGCGGGCTGCGCGGGCAGCGGCCGGGCCGGGTCCGGGCTCGACAGCGCCGGGAACCAGCCGAGCCGGACCGCGAACACGAGCGACACCCCGATGCCGACCACGAATCCGGGCACCGCGACGCCCAGCGCGCAGACGGCGAGGACGGCGCGGTCGACCAGGCCGCCGGGCCGCAGCCCGCACCACAGCGCGAGGCCGAGCGCGAGGGGCACCGTCACCGCCAGCGTCGCGGCCATCAGCCAGGCGGTGTTGCCGAGCGCGCCGCCCAGCATCGCGGTGACCGGGCGCCCGCTGGTCCAGCTGTGCCCGAGGTCGCCGTGCAGCGCGTCCGCGAGCCAGCGGGCGTAGCGCTCGAGGACTGGCCGGTCCAGGCCGAGCCGGGCGCGCTCGGCCGCGACCTGCGCGTCCGTCGCGGTGGCGGGCAGCCGCCCGCCACGGATGCCGTCGCCCGGCAGCCAGTACATCGCCATGAACACCGCGAACGACACGGCCAGCACCACCGGCGGCGCGGCGGCCAGCCGGCGCAGCGCGAAGTCCCGCATCTCCCCGTCCCCTCTCGGCCGTCCCGGTCCGGCCCGGTCGCGCCTACCCGGCCAGCCACACGCCGCCGAGGTCGGGAGCGGTCGGGTCGATCACCGCTCCGGCGCCGCCCACGCCCGGGGACGTCGCGCTCTGCTTGGGCACGAGGCCCCACACCAGGTCCGTGCCGGAGTCACACAGCTCCCGCTGGAGCCGGTCGTAGGCGCGCTGCCGTGCCGCCGCGTCGAACTCGCCGGCGGCGTCCTGGAACCGCTCGGCCCAGGACGGGTCGTTCCAGCCGAAGTTGTAGGGGGCCTTGGGGATGTACAGGTACTGGGCGATCTCCGGGAACGGAGCGGTCCAGCTGAACGTCACCGCCGAGTAGTCGTAGTACTTGGACGGGTCCGCGTAGAACTGATCGACCGGCATCTCGGTCACCTGGACGTCGAACCCGGTGTCCCTGACCTGGTCGACGACGAGGCGGCTGGCCTCGACCAGGCCGGGCGCCATCGCCGAGGCGAGGATCCTCACCGTGACCCTGTCCTTGCCGGCCTCCTTCAGCAGCGCGGACGCGCGCGCGGTGTCGCGGGAGCGCTGCGGCAGCCCGGTCGCGTACCAGGGCAGGCCCACGCCCCACAGGTCGTTGCCGACCTTGCCGAGGCCGAACGTCGTCGCCTGGACCAGCGCGTTCCGGTCGACGGCCAGCCGGAACGCCTGGCGGACGCGCGGGTCGTCGAACGGCGGACGGGTCGCGTTGAGGAACCAGCCGAGCCCGTCGGGGGCGGGCGCCGGGTGCAGCACCACGCGGGCGTTGCCGCGCTGGGCCCGCGCGTCGGCGAACGCGACGTTGTCGGCCCAGTCCACCTGACCGGCCAGCAGGGCGTTCATCCGGGCGGACGGGTCGGGCACGGCGAGCATCTCGATGCGGTCGGGGTGCCCGCGTCCGGCGCCGCCCCAGTAGTCCTTCCTGCGGACGAGGACGCTGCGGCCGCCGGGCGTGAACGACTCCACCCGGTAGGGGCCGGAGCCGTTGAGCCGCTCGGCCTTGGTCGCGGTGCGGCCGTCCGGCATCACCGTGAAGTAGCCGGACGCGAACCGCGCGTCCAGGTCGGCGGTGGGCGAGGTCAGGACGAAGCGGACGGTCCGCGCGTCCGGCGCGGACGACCGGCCCGCGTCGATCATCGCCAGCGACGCCGCGGCCTGGGTCCGCGACTGGGTGACGTAGGAGGCCAGCACGTCGGCGGCGGTCATCGCCCGCCCGTCGGCGAACTTGACGCCCTCCTTGAGGGTGAACGTCCACTCGGTGCCGTCGGGGTTGTGCGCGACCCGCTCGTACAGGAGCGGCCGCACCTTGCGTCCCGGGCCGAGCAGGCCGAGCTTCTCGTACACCTGGAGCAGGCGGGCGTTGGACAGGTAGTCGCTCGTCTTGAGCGGGTCGATGCTGTCGGCGGCGGTGCTCAGGTACGCGATCCGCAGCGTCCCGCCCCGCCGGGGCGGCCCCGCCGGGCCGGTGGCGCGGGCCGTGCCCGGGGCGCCCCCGGAGCCGCAGGCGGCCAGGGCCGGGGCGGTGAGCGCGCCCGCTCCGGCCAGCGCGCCGGAGCGCAGCAGCGTCCGCCGTGTCAGCGCCCGCCGCGTCAGGGGGAGGCTGGTCTGGGGCATGGGGGTCCTCTCGGCTCGGTCTGCTCGGTCGGGAGGCGGGGGGCACCGGCCACGCCGGGACGCGCGGGAGGGGAAGGGACGCGGGACCCGGCCGGGAGCGGACCGGCCCGCGGAAGGCTCAGGGGTAGAGGGGGTGCGCGGCGGCGAGTTCCGCGGTGCGCCGCCGCAGCTTCGGGACGTCCGCCGCGGTGAACCCGGAGGCGAGGGTCTCGGCGATGATGTCGGCGACGGCGGCGAACGCCTCGGCCCCGAAGCCGCGGGTGGCGAGCGCGGAGGTGCCGATGCGCAGCCCGGACGGGGTCCGCGCGGGCCGCGGGTCGAACGGGACGGCGTTGCGGTTGACGGTCACGCCGGCCCGCTCCAGCCGCTCCTCGGCGGCGAGCCCGCCGGCGGGGCCGCCGGCGGCGGCGCAGTCGCGCAGGTCGAGCAGGACCAGGTGGACGTCGGTGCCGCCGGTGGCGACCCGGACGCCGGCTCCGGCCAGGTCGGGGGCCGACAGCCGGGCCGCGATGATCCGGGCGCCCTCGACGGCGCGCCGCTGCCGGTCCGCGAACCCGGGGGCGGCGGCGAGCCGCAGCCCGACCGCCTTGGCGGCGATCGCCTGGTTGAGGGCGCCGCCCTGCTGGCCGGGGAAGACGGCGGCGTCCACCGAGCGGGCGTGCTCGGCGCGGCACAGGATGAGCCCGCCGCGCGCGCCGCCGAGCGTCTTGTGGGTGGTGGCGGTGACGACGTCGGCGTGCGGGACGGGCGAGGGGTGCAGCCCGGCGGCGACGAGCCCGGCGAAGTGCGCCATGTCCACCAGGAGCCGGGCTCCGGCGGCGTCGGCGATCCGGCGGAACGCGGCGAAGTCGAGGTGCCGGGGGTAGGCCGACCATCCGGCGATGACGACGCCGGGCCGGTGCTCGCGGGCGAGCGCGGCGACCTCGTCCATGTCGACCAGGCCGGTCTCCCGGGACACGTGGTAGGCGACCGCCTCGTACAGCCTGCCGGAGAAGTTCATCCGGGTGCCGTGGGTGAGGTGGCCGCCGTGCGCCAGGTCGAGGCCGAGGATCCGGCCGCCCGGGGCGAGCAGTGCGGACAGCGCGGCGGCGTTGGCCTGGGCGCCCGAGTGGGGCTGGACGTTGGCGTGCTCGGCGCCGAAGAGGCGGCGGGCGCGGTCGATGGCGATCTGCTCGATCACGTCGACGTGCTCGCAGCCGCCGTAGTAGCGCCGCCCCGGGTAGCCCTCGGAGTACTTGTTGGTGAGCACCGACCCCTGGGCCTGCAGAACGGCGCGGGGCGCGAAGTTCTCCGAGGCGATCATCTCCAGCGTGGTGGCCTGCCGCTCCTCCTCGGCCGCGATGACGGCGTGCACGCGCGGGTCGGCCTGGTCGAGGGTCCAGGTCAGCGGGCCGCTCATCCCGCCGCCCCGCTCTGCTCGATACGGGCCTGGACGCCGTCCAGCGCCCGGTCGATGGTGTAGGCGTAGAACTGCTCGGTGAACGCCGCGCGCGCCTCGTCGCTGCTGTTCAGCCGGTCGAGCGAGCCCGCGAACAGGCACAGCCCGGTGCCGTCGCAGTCGTCCGGCCCGGGGCAGCGGTCGCCGTCGCGGACCATGAGCAGCAGGTCGCGGTCGTCGGGGTGGGCGTCCAGGCGGACCCGGTCGTCCTCCAGCGCGAGCGGCATCAGCGCGCTGTTGAACAGGACGCCGTAGGCGGCGGTGGCCTCGTCGCCGAGCCCGGCGGCGTGCAGCAGCCGGACGCCCCGGTCGATGATCGGCAGCGCGGACGGGACGGTCGGCCCGTAGAGGGCGAGCCGGCGCGCGACGCCCCGGTGGGCGGTCAGCACCGGCCGGATGCCGAGCAGCAGGTCGCGGAACCAGTCGCGCCAGTGCAGGCCGGGCGCGGGCACGGGGAACAGGGCGACGACGCGCTCCACGACCTCGTGGACGACCGCCTCGCGGCTGCCGATGTGGTGGTAGACGACCTGCGGCCAGGAGTCCAGCCGGGCGGTGAGGTCCCGGATCGTCCAGCCCTCGATCCCGGACTCGGCGGTCAGCGCGACGGCGGCGTCGACGATGGCGTCCGGGCGGATCGCCGGACGGCGGTCCGCCGAACGGCGCGGTCCCGGCCGGGCCGGGGGCCTGGCCGGCGGTCTCGGCCCGCCGGCGTGCGGAGGTGAGGTGGCCAAGGCCCGCTCCCTGGTGCTCGTGCGGGTCCGGACACCGGGCTCCCGCGGTTTTCCGATCAATGGTTCGCCCCAACCCCTGGCGGGCGAATTTAGGTAAGGCTAACCTAATTGATCAGCGTTCAACAAGGGCCGATGATCATTCCGGATCTCCGCGGGCAGCGGACGTTCCGGGGTGGCCGGCGGCGTTCGCGCCCGCCCACCGGCCCCCGAGCAGAAGGGACAGCGCCTTGGCGACGTCCACGACGGATACGGCACCCCGCACAGGGGGCCCGGACGGTACCGGCCGGGACGCTCCGGCCCAGGCCGAGGCCGGAGCGAAACGCTCGGGGCCCGGCCTCGGAGCGATCCTGGCACCCGTGCGCGGTCGTGTCACGGCCGCGGCGCTCCTCCGGGTCATCGGCGCCCTCGCCACGCTGGTGCCCTATGTCGCGGTGGCCGAAATCGGCCGCGTCCTGCTGCGGCCGGGCCCCGCCGACGAATCCGCCGTGTGGCGGTGGGTGGCCATCGCGGTCGGCGGCCTGCTGGCCGGCACGGCGTGCAGCGGAATCGCCTACACCCTCACCCACATCGCCGACGCGGACGCCGGCCTGCACCTGCGCCGCCGCGTCGCGGCCAGGCTCGGCCGGGTGCCGATGGGCTGGTTCACCGACCGGGGCTCGGGGCGGGTGAAGCGGGTCCTGCAGGACGACGTGCACGCCGTCCACCACCTGGTGGCGCACGCGCTCAACGACCTCGTCGGCGCCGTCGTCACGCCGGTCGCGATCCTCGCCTACCTGTTCTGGGTCGACTGGCGGCTCGCGCTGGTGTGCATCGCGCCACTGCTGCTGTACGTGGTCGCCTACGGCTGGATGATGCGGGACGCCGCCGCCCAGATGGCCAAGTGGAGCGAGGCGCTGAGCCGCCTCAACGCCGCCGTCGTCGAGTTCGTCGCCGGGATCGCCGTCGTCAAGACGTTCGGCCAGACCCACCGCGCCCAGGACCGCTACCGCCGCGCGGGCGACGACCTCGCCGACTTCTTCGGCCGCTGGGTGGGCCCCATGCTGCGCGTCGAGGCGGTCTCCTCGCTGATCATCGCGCCGCCGGTGATGCTGCTGGTCGCCGCCGGCGCGAGCGCCTGGTTCGTCGGCGAGGGCTGGATCGGGCCGGCGGAGGCGCTGCCGTTCCTCATGCTGGCGGTCGGCCTCGGCACCCCGGTGATGACGCTCGGCTTCGGCGCCCAGGCGATGCGCACCGCGACCGAGGCCGCCGGCCGGCTCGGGGAGCTGCTGAGCACCGCCGTCCTCACCTCCCCCGAGGAGCCGCGCGCCCCCCGGGGGTCGCGCGTGGAGTTCGACGGGGTCGGCTTCTCCTACGACGGCCGCACCACCGTGCTGGACGGCATCGACCTGGTGCTGGAACCCGGCACGGTCACCGCGCTGGTCGGGGCGTCCGGCTCGGGCAAGTCCACGCTCGCGCGGCTCCTCCCCCGCTTCTGGGACCCCGGCACCGGGCACGTGCGCATCGGCGGGGTCGACGTGCGGGACATGGCGGAGACCGACCTGTACCGGCAGGTCGGCTTCGTCTTCCAGGAGACGTCGCTGCTGCGCGCGAGCGTGCGCGACAACATCCGGCTCGCCCGTCCCGACGCCGCCGGCACCGAGGTCGAGGCCGCCGCCCGCGCCGCCCAGATCCACGACCGGATCGCCCGCCTGCCGCGCGGCTACGACGCCGTCGTCCACGAGGACGCGGAGCTGTCCGGCGGCGAGGCGCAGCGGGTCGCCATCGCCCGCGCCCTGCTCGCGGACGCGCCCGTCCTGGTACTGGACGAGGCGACCGCCTTCGCCGACCCCGAGTGCGAGGCCGCCGTGCAGGACGCCCTGTCCGAGCTGGTCGCGGGGCGCACCCTGCTGGTCATCGCGCACCGCCTGCACACGATCACCGGCGCCGACCAGATCGTCGTCATGGACGGCGGCCGGATCGCCGAGACCGGAAGGCACGCCGACCTGCTGAGGGCCGGCGGGGTCTACACCCGGCTCTGGAACGCCCAGTCCGCCGCATCCCCCGAGACCACCGGCACCGAGGAGACCCGATGATCCGCCGACTCGCCCGCCTGATCGACCCGGCCGACCGCGGCCGCTTCCGCCGCTACCTCGCGGCCATGGCCGGATACGGCGTCCTCCAGGGCATCGCCATCATCCTGCTCGTGCCGGCGCTGCGGCCGCTGCTGCGCGGCGACGCCGGCGACGCCGTCCCGTGGCTGTGGGCGCTCGCCGGTGCCACCGCCCTCGCCTGCGCCGCGTACTACGTCCAGGCGATGATGGGCTTCACCATCGCGCTCGCGCTGCTGCGCGGCCTGCACCACCGGGTCGGCGACCACCTGGCCGCGCTGCCCCTCGGCTGGTTCTCCACCGACCGGACCGGGCGGCTCACCCACTCGCTGTCGCAGGGCACGTCCATGATCACCGGGGTGCCCGCGCACCTGCTGACGCCGCTCGTCACCGGCGTCGTCACCCCGGTCACGGTCGCGCTCGGCATGTTCTTCTTCGACTGGCGGCCCGCGCTGGCGATCCTCGCCTGCTCCCCGGCGCTGCTGGTGGTCTACCGGTGGGCCGGGACGCTCGCCGACCGGTCCGCCCACGCCGTGGACGCCTCCGCCGTCGAGTCGTCCTCGCGGGTCGTGGAGTTCGCGCGGGCCCAGCCGGTACTGCGCGCCTTCGGCCGCACCGCCGAAGGGCACCGGCTCCTGGACGAGGCCCTGGTCTCCCAGCGCGACGCCGGACGCGCCATGATCCGTACCGGCGTGCCGGGCATCGCCGGCTTCGCCATCGCCGTCCAGGCCGTCTTCACCCTCGTCATCGCCCTCGGCGCCGCCCTCGCGCTGAGCGGGTCGCTCGCCACCGCCGAGCTGATCGCGCTGCTGGTCATGGCCACCCGGTTCACCGGCCCGCTGATCGAGGTCGCCGACCTCGGCGCCGCGCTGCGGCTCGCCGCGCACGACATCGAGCGCATCGACGACGTCCTCGCGGTCTCACCGCTCCCCGAGCCCGCGGACCCGAAGAGCACGGCCCGGGACGGCCTCGGCGTCGAGTTCGACCGGGTGACCTTCGGCTACGGCGACGAACCCGTCCTGCACGAGGTGTCCTTCACCGTGCCGCCCCGCACCATGACCGCGCTCGTCGGGCCGTCGGGCTCCGGCAAGACCACCATCGCCCGCCTGGTCGCCCGCTTCTGGGACACCGGCTCCGGAACCGTCCGCGTCGGCGGCGAGGACGTCCGCGACCTCGCCACCGACGACCTCATGGGACGCCTCTCCCTGGTGTTCCAGGACGTCTACCTGTTCGACGACACCATCGAGGCCAACATCCGCATCGGCCGCCCCGGCGCCACCCCGGACGACGTCCGCGAGGCGGCCCGGCTCGCCCGGGTCGACGAGATCGTCGACCGTCTCCCCGACGGCTGGGACACCCGCGTCGGCGAAGGCGGCGCGGTGCTGTCGGGCGGCGAGCGCCAGCGCGTCTCCATCGCCCGCGCGCTGCTCAAGAACGCGCCCGTCGTCCTGCTCGACGAGGCGACCGCCGCGCTCGACCCCGAGAACGAGGCCGCCGTCCAGGACGCCCTCACCGCCCTCACCGCCGACCGGACGCTCATCGTCATCGCCCACCGGCTCCAGACCATCACCGGAGCCGACCAGATCATCGTCCTGGAGGAAGGCCGCGTCACCCAGCGGGGACGTCACCCGGAACTCGTGGAGACCCCCGGAAGGTACGCCGACTTCTGGCACGAACGCACCCACGCCCAAGGCTGGCGCCTCACCACGACTCCTGGACACTGAGGGGAAGGAGCCGATCATGCGGTGCCGGGGTTCCGCGCGGTGATCAGGTGTTGCAGGGTGCGGCGATGGTCGGGCGCGACGCCGTGGACACCGTCGAGTTCGAAGAGTTCGGTCAGCGGTGCGACCTCGACGTCCACGAAGCCGGCGCCGGTGATGCGTTCCTGCCAGGCGGTGATGGTCTCCGCCTCGGCGAGGACCAGTGCGCGGCGGGCCTCCTCGTCGTAGGCGCGGGCCCTGGGGTCGGTGTCGAGGTGCCGCATCCCGCCGGCGTGCCAGGGGGCGTCGACGACGGCCAGCCGGCCGCCCGGTCGCAGCAGGCGGCGCCAGTTGCCCAGTGCGGTGTCGACGCCGGGCAGCGTCCACAGGAGGTAGCGGCTGACGAGCGCGTCGAAGGGGGCGCCCGGCACCGCGGGGTCGACGGCGTCGCCCTGGACGAAGGTGATGTCGAGGCCGCGGGCCCGCGCGTTGGTCGCGCGCGTAGGCGACCATGGCGGGGGCGAGGTCGATCCCGGTCACCCGGGGGCCGAGGGCGGCGATGGTCAGCGCGGCGTGACCGGTGCCGGTGCCGACGTCGAGCACGGTGGCGGTGCCGTCGGGCAGTGCGCTCCGCCAGACCCGCATCCAGGCGGCGCTGTAGTCGGGGTGCCCCAGCCGCTGCTCCTGGAATCGCTGGTAGGCGGATGCGTGCTGGTCCCAGTACCGGGTGATCTGGTCCTGGACCGCCGGGTTGTACGGCATGGCGTCACCTCTCCTTGAGGTAGGCCGCGAGACGCTCCAGGCCGTCAAGGACCAGGGGCGTGGGCGGTTCGGTGAAATTGAACAGCTGCACGGTCATCGCGTCGTTCTTGACCGCGCGCAGATCTCCGGCGCCGGGGATGTCGAGCAGTGCCTGCTTGATCTCCTGGTCGGTGCCGTCGGTGTGCAGCAGGACGATGACGTCCGGGTCGCGTCCCAGCAGCTCCTCCATCGAGACCTCGAAGACGCGCTTGTCGACGTCGGCGAACACGTTCCGGGCGCCGAGGGTCTCCAGTTGCGGCGTGGCCATGCTCTGGCCTCCGTACGCCCCGACGGTCCCCTCGCCTCGGTAGGGCCACAGCACGGCGACCTTGCGGCTCTTCTGGGCGGGCAGGCCCGCTTCGACCGTCTCGATGCGCCGCCGGAGCTCCGTGACGGCCTGCTCGGCCTTGGCCTCGCGGCCGAAGACCTTCCCGTACAACCGCATCTGGCTGTAGATCGTCTCGTAGCCGGGGTCGCTGATCCCTTCCGGGCAGAAGCTGGGCTCCAGGAGCACCGGGATGCCCGCCGCGGCGAGCGACTCCCGCGTGACGCCCTCCGGGAGGCCGAGCAGCAGGTCGGGCTCCTCGGCGATGATCGACTCGGTGGAGATCCTCAGGTGCCCGTCCGAGCCGAGCCGGTCGGTGAGGGACGGCACCTTGCGGACCGCCGCGAGGGTCTGCTCGGAGTAGTACTCCGCCGGGAACTTCCCGGCCCGCGAGGCCAGCCGGTCCAGCACGCCGAGCGAGGACAGGTACTGCAGCGGAGCACTGTTGACGATCATGACGCGCGAGAGCGCCCTGTCCAGCGTGACGTCCACCCCGCAGTTCTCGACGGTGACGGGATGGCCGCCCGCGCTCCCCCGGCCGCCCTCCTCCGGGCCGGTCGAGCCGCATCCGGCGAGCGCGGCGGCCAGCAGGCCGGTCCCCAGCCAGGCGAGGTGGCGCTTCATCTGACGTTTGCTCCCTGTGTCGGTATGGCTTTCAGGTCGTGGTGGACGACGTGGGGGTGCTCTCGTGCGGCGGGGCGGTTGCGTCGTCGAGGGGGTGGAAGAGGAACTGGATGCCCCGGGACGTCTCCAGCCGTTCGACGCCGACGCCGTAGACGTCCTGGAGCAGCTCGGGTGTGAGCACGTCGGCGCAGGGTCCGTGCGCGACGGCCTCCCCGTCCTGGAGCACCAGGACGTCGTCGCAGTACCGGGCGGCGAGGTTGAGGTCGTGGAGCACGATGACCGTGGTGACGCCCAGTCCGCGGATCATGCCGAGCAGCTCGTGCTGGAACCGGATGTCGAGGTGGTTGGTCGGCTCGTCGAGCACCAGGTGCGAGGGCCGCTGCGCCAGCGCCCGGGCGATCATCACGCGCTGCTTCTCACCGCCCGACAGCCGGACGAAGACCCGGTCCGCCAGGTGCCGCGCGCCGACCCTGCGCAGTGCCGCCGCCGCGATCCGGTGGTCGTCCGCGCTGTCGCGGGAGAGCGTCGCCTGATGCGGGGCCCGGCCGAGCAGGACCATGTCGGCCACGGTCATCGGCAGGTCGCCCGGCGCCTCCTGCAGCACGACGGCGACCTGCCGGGCGAGCGCCCGGCGGCCGATGGAGTTCAGCGGACGCCCGTCCAGCAGGACCTGCCCGCCGGCGGGCGTCACGATCCCGGTGAGCATCCGCACGACCGTGGTCTTGCCGCTGCCGTTGGGGCCCAGGAGCCCGAGGACCCGGCCGGACTCGGCCCGCACGTCGACGCCGCGCACCACCGTCGCGGCGCCGTAGGCGTAGCTGAGCCCGCGTCCCTCGATCATGAACGCCTCACTCGCTTCCGGCGTGCAGGCGGCGGACCAGGACGAGCAGGAACGGCGCACCGACCAGCGCGGTGATGATGCCGATGGGCAGCTCCTGCGGGCTCAGCACCATGCGGGCGGCCAGGTCCGCCCACAACAGGAAGGTCGCGCCCATCAGCGCGGCGACGGGAACGACCCGGCGATGCGCGGCCCCCACGACCCGCCGGGCCAGGTGCGGAACCACCAGCCCGACGAAACCGATGCTGCCCGACGCCGACACCAGCACCCCCACCGCCAGGGACACCAGGACCAGCAGCACCAGGCGGAACCGCGCCGGCGAAATCCCCAGGGTGTGCGCGGTCTCGTCCCCGATCGCCAGCGCGTCCAGCCGGCGCCCCCACAGGGCGAGCGTCAGCGTCACCAGGGCGACGGCGACCAGGACCACGGCCAGCGGCACCGACCAGTGCGCGAGCGCCAGCGTGCCCAGCAGCCAGAACAGCACCGACCGCGAGCCCTCGGCCGAGTCCGAGGCGAAGATCAGGAAGCTGGTCAGCGCGTAGAGCGCGTACCCGACGGCCACCCCGGTCATCAGCAGCCGGGTCGAGGTGACCCGCCCCGCCGTTCGCGCGATCACGAAGACCAGCAGCGAGGCGGCCAGCGCGCCCAGGAACGCGGCGATCTGCAGCGCGTGCTCGCCCCACCCGGCACCGAAGCCGAACAGGATCGCCGCCGCCGCGCCCGTCGACCCGCCGGAGTTGACCCCCAGCAGGTACGGGTCGGCGAGCATGTTGCGCACCATCGCCTGCAGAGCCGTCCCGGTGACGGCGAGCCCGCCGCCGACCGCCGCACCCAGCAGCACCCGCGGCAGCCGGACCCGCCACACGATCGAGTCGTGCGCCGCCCGCCAGGTGACGTCGGCCGGGCTGCCGATCACGTGGTGGCCGACGATGTCGAAGACGGTCGTCGGCGGCACCGACACCGCGCCCATCCCGACCGCGGCGACGGCCGTCCCGCAGAACAGCGCCGAGAGCCCGGCCAGGAGCAGCAGGTACCGGCGCCGCCGGGAGGATGCCCCCAGGTCGTCGAGGTCGTGCTCCGGTCCCGCGACGGCCAGGACCACCGGTGACGAGCCCATGCATCCCCTCGGCTACTGCAACTTATATGCAACAACTAAGATCATGCAGGAGCGTCCTGTCAAGCGACAGGAAACGAGTGGAGCCGGGAGCATGCGCAAGGCCAAGATCGCCGGATGACCCCGCAACGCGTTGACACGCTGACCCGGCAACCACCGCCCCCTGATCAGCGCGCAAACGGTCCAGGTACGCGGGGGCGGCGCCCGTCAGTCTGGCGAAGGCTCGTTCTCAGACCGCGGTGCCGGACCCGGCGGCGGTGAAATGTTGGGCGGCGACATGGGTTCCGCTTGAGGATCGAGGGTGGACACGCCCAGGGCGATGGGCCCGGCCGGACGATCGGTGGTGATGGCCAGGCGGCCCAGCCGCGGCAGCTCGCCGCGCTGAAAACCGCGCAGGATCGCCTGAACTGTCGGCACGACCAGAGAGATCAGTGCGCCCAGGAGGGCCGGGCCGAGCTGCTCCGGGGGCGTGGTTCGTTTGGGGAGGCCATGGCCGCGCACCCGCCTCACCCTGCCCGAGGGCCGTCCCGGTCAACGCGGTCGGCCGGGGGGCTGCGGCTGAGGCCTCCCCGAGTCAGGTGGCGGGTTGGACGCCGAGGCTTCGCAGCACGAAGGTGGTGACGCGGTCGACGGTCTCGTCCAGGTCGCGGGTGCCCTGTCCGAGCGGGTAGCGCTCGGCCCCGAGGCACGCGTGGACCAGGTGGGCGGTGCCGGCGGGATCGCACGGGGCGAACTCGCCCGCCCTGACGCCGTCTCCGATGATCTCGGCGAGGAGCCGGCCGAGCGGGCCGACATGGGCGTGCATCTGCCGGTAGCCGTCCGGCCCGAGCAGGGTCGCGAGCTCGGGCCCGGCGGGCTGGGGGTAGGCGGCGAAGTCGGCGAGCTGCTGCCGGACGTAGACCGTGATGCGTTCGGTGGGCCCGGTCGCGTCCTGGAGCGCGCGGTTCAGCTCCCTGGTGAAACGCGTCGTCTCGTACTCGGCGTGCGCGATCAGGAGTGCGCGGACGTCGGCGAAGTAGTTGTAGACGACGCTGCGATTGACGCCTGACCTCGCGGCGACCTCGGCCATCGACAGCCTGTCCACGCCGTCGGTGGTCATGATCTCGCGGACGGCCACCAGGATGCGCTCCCGCATGGCGGCGCGGTGCTGATCGAGGGATCCGGTGATGCGGGGCACGCTCGGCATGCTAGGCGATCACCTTTCTGCCTCGTCCTGACCAGCCAGGACGAGGGCGCACCCCTGAGAACGGTCTGATACTACGTGACGTAGTAGCAAATTGTCTGTATGGTGCGGTGCGTGTCGACCGAGATCAGGACGGGCCCGGTGGATCCGGCCGCCGGTGTCGAGGCGGTGTGCACGGCGAGCGGTCTCAGCCGCGGCTACCCGGACGCCGGAAGGCTCGCCGTGGACGGCGTCTCCTTCAGCGTCCGGCCCGGCGAGGTGTTCGGGGTGCTGGGCCGCAACGGCGCCGGGAAGACGACGCTCGTGCGGATGCTGGCCGGGCTGCTGCGCCCGGACGCCGGGTCCGTGCGCATCGGCGGGTCGGACGTGACCGGGCAGGCAGCGCGCGCCGCCGCGCATGTGGCCTACCTGCCGCAGAGCGAGTCGGCGCTGACCGACATGACCGTGCGCACGGCAGTGCGGACGACGGCACGGCTCCGCGGCCTCCCCCGCGCTCATGCCCGCCGCGAGTCCGCCGAACTGCTCACCGAACTCGGTCTCGAAGACCTCGCGGACGTCCGCATCGAGCGGCTCTCGGGAGGTCAGCGCAGGCTCGCGGCGGTGGCCACCGCGCTGACCGGGCAGCGACCCGTCCTGGTGCTGGACGAGCCGACCACCGGCCTCGACCTCGATGCCCGCCGGACCGTCTGGCAGGCGCTGGACCGGCGACGCGCCGGCGGGACGGCCATCGTCCTGGTCACGCACAACGTCCTCGAAGCCGAGACCCTCCTGGACCGCGTCCTGGTCCTGCACAAGGGACGAACCGTCGCCTTCGACACCCCCGGGCGGCTCAAGGACCGGTTCGGCGGCCTCGTCCGGCTTCACCTGGTCTGGCGCCATGCCCCGCCGCTCGCCCCCGGCGATCTCGGCGGCGAGATCCATGAGCGCGGGAACCGCTGGTCGGCGCGGCTTCCGGTCCGGGACGCGCAACGGGCGCTGACGCAGATCCTGTCCGGGCCCGCGTACGCGGCGCTCGACGACTTCAGCCTCGCGCCGCCCAGCCTGGAGGACGTCCTTCTCTCCTGCGACACCGGCGAGGTTTCCTGATGGCGTCCACGTCACTCCGGACCTTCGCACCCGGGACCTTCACGCCGGTGGCCGCGACCATCGCCGCCGTCCACACCGCGCAGTCCGGCCGCGCCCGCGCGGGCGGCGGCGCCGTGGTCATCGTCGCGACCGTCCAGTCGCTGGCGATCCTCGCGCTCCTGCGCGGCGTCGGCGGGTCCGCCGAGCAGGCGTCCCGCGCCGCGGTCGTGTCCGGGGCGGTCCTCACGGTCGTGGCGTTCATCGCCTGGAACCTGCTGGCCCAGCGGCTCTCGGCGCTCAAATCGGCCGGCGGCCTGGACTTCTACGGGACGCTGCCGGTCCGGCCCACCGCCGTCGTCCTCGGCTTCTGCACCTGCTACGCGACGTTCGCCGTCCCCGGAGTCGTGGTGACCGCGGTCGCGGGAACCGCCCTGTTCGGACTCCCCGTCGCCCCCCTGTGGGTGCTGCTCCCGGCCGTGCTCACCTCGGCGATCACCTTCGGCGGCCTCGGCGCGCTCAGCGGCCTCGCCCCGGCGCGTCCGGAGACCGCCACGCTCGCGGGGCAGTTCGGCCTGACCGCCGTGATGTTCGTCGGCTTGATCCCGCCGCAGTCGCTGCCGGACTGGTCGTCACCGATCCGAGCCGCCGTGCCGATCGCCTACGACATCGACGCGTTCGCGTCCGCCCTGACCCCGCACCCCGACTGGACGGCGATCGCGCTGCGCCTCACCGGTTCGGCCGTGTTCGGCGCCTGCTGCCTCGCCCTCGCCGCCCGCGCGTACCGCACCGCCATGAACCGCTGACATGGCCGGGTCGGCGGGTCAGGTGATCGGCCACATATTCAGGCTCCCGATATGAGGCGCAGCACACCGCAGGTGGGAGGTGGACCGGTCCCCGGCCCGGGATCATGAAGTGGCAACCACAGAACGGCGGTGAAGAGTGGCTCCCGCCACGTGGCCGCCCACGCCGCCGGTCGAGCAGCATGGCGTCCGCCACGGGCTTGATCGATGAGTCCGGTTTCCCACCCCCGGGAGCTGCACATGCCCATGCTTCGCAGATCATCCGTCTTCTCGGCCCTGCTGGGGCCGCTCCTCGCGACCCCTCTGGTGATGGCCGCGCCGGCCGCGCAGGCCGACGCCCGCTGCGCCCACATGAACAAGGTCCGCGTCCCCGGCGCGGTGCATCAGGTCGCCGCCTGCCTGGACGACCTGACCACCGCCGGCACCGTCGCCTCGGGCCACACCGACAAGACCGACTGGCAGGGCCTGCACTCGGTGGCCACCCGGAACCCGAGCGGAGTGCCGGGGATCCAGATCGACGGCTACTTCCGCGACGACTCCTCGTTCAACACCACCCACGGCTGGAACCACGACTCCCAGTTCGTCATCCGCCTTCCGAAGAAGTGGAACGGCGGACTGGTCGTCTCCGGGGCGCCGGGAAACCGCCGGCAGTACGCCAACGACTTCACCATCTCCGACTGGGTGCTGTCCAAGGGGTACGCCTTCGCCTCGACCGACAAGGGCAACAACACCGCGCAGTTCTACAAGGACGGCAAGCGTCCCGGCGACGCCTACCGGGAGTGGTACTTCCGGATGACCCAGGTCACCGTCGCCGCCAAGGCGACCGTCCATCGCCACTACGGCAAGGCCCCGCGCAGGACGTACGCGGCGGGCATCTCCAACGGCGGGCAACTGGTGCGCTGGGCGCTGGAGAACCACCCCGAGCTGTACGACGGCGGCATCGATTCCGAGGGGACACTGTGGCCGCGCAAGGGGCGGAACGCGCTGACCTACCTGCCGGTGGCGCTGCGCAACTACCCCAAGTACAAGGCGACCGGCGATCCCAAGGCGCACGCCGCGATGCTGAAGGCCGGCTTCGCCCCGGGCTCGGAGTTCCTGTGGGACTTCAACTACACGGCCATCTGGGACGGCACACAGCGAAGGGCCCGAGAGGAGCTCGACCCCACCTACGACGGCGACCTGGACGCGGGCATCCCGTACTGCGAGAGCGGCACACCCAACTGCGACGCCGACTACGAGTACTTCTCGCGTCCCCGCAAGGTGCACGACGCGGTGAAGCGGATCTCGCTCACCGGCCGCATCCGCAAGCCGCTGATCACAGTGCACGGGACGTTGGACAGCCTGCTGCCGATCAAGGTCCACGGCGACGTGTACGCCTCGCTGGTCCGTTCGCACGGGGCGGGCCCCCTGCACCGCTACTACCGGATCGGGGGCGCCTCGCACCTGGACATCGAATACGACATGTTCCCGGACAGAATGCGGCCGCTGCTCCCCTGCATGCGGACGGCCTTCGAGGCCCTCGAACGCTGGGTGGGCCCGGGCGGCGGTCAGGCGCCCCCGCCCAGCGCCACCATCCCGCGCCAGACCTCCGGTGACGTGGTCAACGCCTGCGCCATCGGCTGATCGGCTTTCACGGATTCAGCCGAGTGCTCGGCGGAGCTCCTCGACGTCCACGCCTACGGCGGACAGCACAGCGTGGCACGGGTCGTCGGGCTCCGCCAGCACCGCGGACAGAAGGTGCGTGGTACCGGTCGACGGGCTCTTGCGCTCATTGGCGAGCAGGCGTGCGCGGGTCACCGCCTTCTCGGCGCCGCCTTCCATGTCCGGAATGAGCGACCCTGCCTGCGGCCGGTCGCCCGCCGGGATCAGCTCGGCGACGGCGCCCAGCACCGCGGACGGGGTGGCCCCTCGGGTGCGCAGCAGTTCGGCGGCGCCGTTGACCTGGGCGACCCCGTCGCGGAAGCGGTGGCCGGCGATGGCGATCTGGTCGTCCAGGACGAGGATGGAGAGCAGAAGATGCGCCGTGGCCACGCTGGAGTGTCCGAGCCGGACGGCCTGACGCTGTGCCTCCGAGCGCACCGTGGGCACGACGGGCGACCCGTGGCCACCGCTGGTGAGCCACCTGCCGATGCGGCCGCCCCATCCCCGGCTTGGAGCGTGGTCGAGCATGCCCAGGTTCCGGAGCCCGTCGAGGCTGAGCATGTTCGGCTTGCCGTTCTGGCGCGCGGTCGGAAGCACGGCGAGCCTGGCGATGAGTTCGTCCCGGTCCAGCCGCCGTTCGAGCAGCGTCTCACTCGCCCGGTTGCCGGGGTCGTGCAGCAGTCCCATGAGCAGGTGGGTCTCGTTCGCCCAGGCGACGCCGAGTTCGTGAGCGGACACGAGCATCCGGCCGAGCGCGGCGGCCAGCGCGCCGGAGGGCAGCGGAGGCCGGCTCTCCGGCGCGGCCGATGTGTCGGTCGGCTTCGCCTTCCGGAAGGCGACCCACCCGGCCTCGTGCAACAGCGCGGTGACCGCGGACGCGGTCGACGGGTCGCCGCCGCCGTCGTCTTCGCTCAGCCAGACCGTCTCGTCCTTGGCCAGGATGACCCCGCGCAGTCCGCCGGTGTCGCGAGACAGCAGATCCACTGCCGCGGATTCGCCCCTGAGCAGTGCGAAGAGCAGGTGCTGGGTTCCCACGGTATCGCCGGTCTGGGCGGCTTTCCGGTACGCCTGAGCCAGCGCACCCACGACCTCCAGGGAGGCGTCGGTGGTGCGGGTCTGCGATGCGTTCATCATGCGATCTCCTTCCTTGATCATCACGAGGTAGCCTATGAACGCGCCATTTCGCGGGACATCTGCCGATCAGCCGGACTTCGTGGCCGATCGGCCATCATGAGGGAGCCGACCGGCGTAGCACGCGAGCCGCGTCCCGGACGAAGGTGAGGTGTTCGCAGATTTCTCCGCTGGTCGAACGGGCCCGCTCCCTCCGCGCGGACGTCGTCCGCGAGGCGCGGGAGGCGCGGGCCGCCGTGCGCTCCGCGCCGCGTCATGTGGTGGCCGGCGAGCTCGCGATGTCCCTGACGGCGCTCGCCCTTGGATTCCTGCCGCTCTGGGCGTCACCGCCGTCGCCGGGCCTCGTGGCCGCCACCGCGGCGAGCGCCTGCTGGGCGGCTCTCCTGGTCCCCGCGCGCAGGCGCTGGCCGGCCGCGACCCTGGTGGCCACCGCACCGGTGCTGGGCGGCACCAACGTCGGGGCGATAGCGGTCCTGCCCGTCATCGCCTACTCGACGGCACGGCGCATCCGTCCCGCCCGGCGCCTGTGGACGATGGTGCTGGTGACCGCGGGTGCCGGCCTCCCCCTCAGCGTCGCGTCGGAGATGAGCTCCTCGGTCGGGCTCGGCGAGGCGCTCGCCGGTCACGTGCTGAGCGCCGCGTTCCTCCTCCCGCTGCCGGCCTGGTCCGGGAGCCTGATGGGACAGCGCCGTCCCCTGGTCCGGTTGCTGCGCGAACGCAACGAGTACCTGGAGCGGGCGCAGGCGCTCAGCGGGGAAAAGGCGCGCATGAAGGAACGCGCGCGGATCGCCACCGAAATGCACGACATGCTCGGACACCGGCTCACCCTGATATCGATTCACACCGGGGCGCTGGAGATCACCATGGCCGAGAAGGCCCCGGAGGTGAGCGACCAGGCCGTGGTCCTGCGCACCACGGCGGCGACGGCGATGGCCGAGCTGCGCGAGATCCTCGGGGTTCTCCGCGACCCCATGGAGGGCGCCACCGAGACCGCCGGAGAACACAAGGGAACCCGCACCGATATCGCCGACCTCGTGACCGAATCCCGGCGAGCAGGAATCGACGTCGACCTGGCGTGGGCCGGCGAGGACCTCGGCGACGCGGACCCGCGGACGCGCCAAGCCGTTCACCGTGTCGTCCGCGAAGGCCTGACCAATGTGCACAAGCACGCTCCCGCCACACGCACCAGGGTCGAGGTCGCCAACGACGCCGGCCGTGTCCGCGTACGCGTGATCAACGGCCCGGTACGGGGCACGCCGCAGCGTGGCCCCGGCACCCGCCAGGGACTGGTCGGCCTGGACGAGCGGATCGCCCTGCTCCACGGAGCCCTCACCGCCGGTCCCACGCCCGAGGGCGGATTCGTGGTCGCGGCCGACCTCCCTCTGCGTCCGCCCGTCCCCATGCCCGGCGACCCCGCCATGCTGCGCGATGTACCCGAACCGCCCAAGCCGCTCGACGGCGAGGTGCTCACGATGCCCCGGGCGCTGGGCGCCGGATGCCTCGGGCTGCTGGTACTCGTCCCGGTCGTCCTCGGCACCGCCGCGCTGATCGTCGCCCGAGCCCTAGAATGACGCGCGTGATCCGGACCCTGATCGCCGAGGACGAGGCGCTCATGCGAGCCGGCATGCGCCTCATCCTCGACCACGCCGACGACATCGAGGTCTCGGCCGAGGTGACCGACGGCCCCTCCGCCGTCCATGCCTGCCGCGAGCAGCAGATCGACGTCGCCCTGCTGGACGTCAACATGCCCGGCGGCGACGGCCTCGCGGCCATCCCGGGCATCGTGCGCGAATCCCCCGAGACCAACATCGTCATGGTCACCGCCTTCAGCGACGACCACAACGTCGCCCAGGCCCTCCGGGCCGGGGCCGTGGGATTCCTCCTCAAGGACACCGGCCCCACCGAGCTGATCCAGGCCGTGCGCGTGGCCGCCACCGGGGAGTCGATCCTGGCCCCGCAGATCACCCGCCGGCTGATCGAACGCCACCTGCTCTCCGACGACGGCGCCGCGACGGCCAAACGCCGGATCGAGCGGCTCACCGACACCGAACGCGACGTCCTCCGCCTGGTCACCGCGGGCCTGTCGAACGCGGAGATCGGCCAGCGACTCCACATGGCCACGGGCACCGTGAAAGCGCATGTCAGCCGCATCCTCACCAAACTCGACTGCGCCAACCGGACCCAGGCCGCCATCCTGGCCCACGACGCCGGTCTGCCGACCGCCCAATGACCCTTCGTCAGGTCAGGGGCGGTTCCCATGCGGGCGGGAGGCCGAATCCGGCGAGCAGATCGGGGCCTCCGGAGAAGACGGTGATGCGGGCGATGCCATGGGGGGTCGTGGCCAGGACGCCGAGGCCGAACGCGCGGTGGATCCCGTCGGCGGAGCGGAGGTAGGCGGCAGCGGCGGGCTGACCGTTGGCGAGGACGGGGGTCATCCGCCAGTCGCCGGGCGATCCGCTCACCTTGGCGAGGTAGCGCAGGCAGGTCGCGATGCCGGAGAACCAGGTACGGGTGCCGACCATCTCGATGGCGGCGTCGGTGCGCAGCGCCCGTTCCAGGGCCCGGGTGTCGGCGTTCTGGAAGCCGGCGATGTACTGCTCCAGGAGCGCGCGGGCGTGTGGAGCGGTGGGTTCGGTCAGCCGCTCGCGTTCGGGAGCGGCCTCGTCGAGACGGGCACGGGCCCGCTGCAGCGCGCTCTTGACCGCCGGGACCGTGGTGTCGAGCATGGCCGCGACCTCGGCGGCGGGGAAGCCCAGCACTTCGCGCAGGAGGAGCACGGCGCGCTGCCGCGGCGGCAGGTACTGCAGTCCGGCGATGAGCGCGAGCCGCAGGCTCTCGCGTGCGGCGGCGATCGCTGCGGGGTCGTCCTCCTCCGGAGTTACCAGTGCGTCCGGAATGGGCCGTAGCCAGGCCACGTCCGGGTCCGCCCCGTGTTCGGGCAGGGCGTCCGGGTCGTCGGCCGGAGCCCCCAGGCCGGACGGCAACGCCCGCCTGCCGCGGTCGCGCAGGGCGGTCAGGCACGCGTTGGTGGCGATGCGGTACAGCCAGACCCGCAGCGATGACCGTCCCTCGAAGGTGCCGTAGGAGCGCCAGGCCCGCAGGTAGGTCTCCTGGACGAGGTCTTCGGCCTCGTCCGCCGATCCGAGCATCCGGTAGCAGTGCGCCAGCAGCTCGCGCCGGAACGGCTCAGTGCCGCGGGCGAACTCGTGCTCGTCGGGCACCCGCCCCTCCCCTTCTTCGCCATGAGCCGGTCACAGCCCGAGTCTGGGACGAACCCATCCGGCCATCCTGCCGATAGCGTCGTCGGCCTCCGGAGCCCTACCCGCGGCCATCTGGAAGGTGTGCTGCATATCGGGAAAGACGTCCAGCCTCACGTCGACGCCGGCCTTGCGGGCGTGCTCGTCGAGCATGCGTGCGTCGTCCAGCAGCGTCTCGTCCCCTGCCACCTGGATGTAGACCGGTCCGAGGCCGGCCAGATCGGCGTGCAGCGGGCTCGCGAGCGGGTCCCGGGGATCGCCGCCCTCACCCAGGAAGGTGGCCGCGAGCATCCGCACGGTCTCGGGGTAGAAGAAGGGATCCTTGTCGCGGTTGGTCTCGTAGGACTTTCCTGCGGCTTCCATGTCCGTCCACGGCGAGAACGGCATCGCGGCGGCGGGCAGCGGCAGGCCCCGCTCCCGCGCCCGGAGCTGAGCGGTGATCGACAGCCCGCCTCCGGAGGAGTCGCCGGTGAAGGCGATGTGAGCGGGGTCGATCCCCTGATCGAGCAGCCATTGGTAGGCGTCGACCGCATCGTCCACCTGCGCCGGATGGGTGTGGGCGGGAGCCAGGCGGTAGTCGAAGACCAGCGCCCGCATCCCTGCCGCCTTGGCCAGATGACCGAACATCTTGCGATGCGTGTAGATCGAGCCGCTGACGAAGCCGCCGCCGTGCATGCACAACAGGACCCGGTCCTGGACGCCGTGTTTGGGCACCAGCCACATCGCGGGCATGCCGTCCGCCTCGGCCTCGGTGTAGTCCACTCCCCGCGGTTCGGCGGTGAGGTCACCCCAAGCCTCGTCGTCGGGCTGCCCGGCGTCCGGCCGGGTCATCGCCTGCCGTGCCGCCGCCCAGTGCCGTCTGACCGCTTCGGACTGCCTGCTCGTCATCCCCCCTCCTCCGTCCTGGCCGCGAGCACCTGGCGTTCGCCGGTCATGATGATCCCTCCGGTTCTCGGGACGTGCCCTTCACCCATGCAGACCACCGCCCGCCGGAAAGGAATCGCGCTCCCTTGCCGAACTTCTCGGGGCGGCCCGCCCGACAGCGGCGCAGGGCCTGTGACGTTTGGTTTCAGCGTTCAGCGGGTGACAAGGGCATACGGCGGCGGGGAGCCTCCGGAGATCGTCCACCGTTTGAGCTCCGTCCACCAGGGGAGGACACTGGAACCAGATACCGGCTCCTTGGTGTCATCAGGGTCCAGAAGCGTGGCCCACCTTTACCTCGATTTCGAGTGAGGTGGCCCGTGTCCATGCCCTTCAGAACGTCGACCGGAATCACCGTCGAGCTCACCGGCCAACACGCGGTCCTGCGGTTGCCGAGCCAGGTCGATTTCGCCAATTACGACGATCTGCATACCTGCGCGCAGCGGTTGCTGGACGACGGCGTCCCCGCCATGATCTTCGATCTCACCAGCTGCGAGTACTGCGACTCCAGCGTCGTGGACGCGATCCTGCGCGCACACCGCCGCGCCGGCGAGCTGAACACGCCCCTGACCCTGCGGCTGCCGCCTTCCGGGATCGTGCGCCGTGTCTGCGCGATCACGGGCGTGACCCGCATCGTGCCCTTCGAGGAGTCCGCGGCCTCCGTCCACCGAGAATCGCGCTTCCGCCTCGGATCACCCGAACGCCGCTTCCGCCGCTGACCGCCTCCCCCGGCGCCGGCGCGCCGGTCAGCCCTCCAAGACGCTGAAGGCGGGGACGCCTGCCGCTGGTTCGGACAGGCATCCCCTTGCACCGGCGGACGCCGCGGCACTATCGCCGGGGCTGTCGATCCCCTAACCGAGATAACGAACTTCACACACGACGCACTCGCCAGGACGAGTGATCGTTAAAGTTGGGCGAGCAGGACGGATCGGTGGTGCATGGCTTCTCAGAGCGGGTGATTGCATGGGAAGGGACTTGTCCGGTGGGCGTGAACCCGAGCATCTGGCGAACGCGCTGGCGCAGCTGGCGCGCAACCTGCTGAGGCAGCCGACGGTCCAGGCCACGTTGCGAGAGATCGTCTCGGCATCGATCAAGTTGGTGGACGGCTGTACCGACGCGAGTGTCATGGTGGTGCACCGCGGAGGGACGCACGTCCTGGCGGCCTCCAGTTCGCTGGCCCGTGACTGTGACGAGATGCAGGCGCGGTTGGGCGAGGGGCCGTGTTTCGCGGCCGCGCGGGACAACGTCCAGTCGGTGCGGATCACCGACATGACCCGCGCCGACGAACGCTGGCCGCGTTTCGTGCGCGGGGCGCGGGAGCTGGGGATGGGGTCGATGCTGGCGTTCCTGCTGTTCACCGACATCGATGACCCCAAGCAGCCGAACCTGGGATCGCTGAATCTGTACACGCGCGAGTCCGGCGCGCTCACCGACCGCTCCGAGCAGATCGGGTGGCTGCTGGCCTCCCACGCCGCCGTCGCGCTGGCAGGGGCCAACAGCGAGGAGAACCTGCACGCCGCCATCTCCTCGAACCGGCGCATCGGCGAGGCCACCGGCATCCTGATGGAACGCCACAGGATCACCGGCGACGACGCCTTCGCACTGCTGTCGCGCGCGTCCCAGAACCACAACATCAAGCTCCGCCACGTGGCCGAACGGCTCATCGAGACCAGGCAGCTGCCTGACGCCCGCTGACCCGGGCGTCAGGGCGCGAGGTCGCCGCTCAGAGCCTTGACGCCCCTTGCCGCCGCCTCGTGCAGGTGCGTGTCGCACAGCTTGGTCGCGCGCTCGGCGTCGCGGGACGCGATGGCCTCGACGAGAGCGCGGATCTCCGCCACGACCTGGGGTGGACGTCCCGGCTGGGAGAGCGAGGTGGCGCGCAGGAGCCGCACCCTCGCCTGCACCCGGCCGAGGATGTCCTGCAACGTGGGACTCGCGGCCCCGTCGAGAAGGACGCGGTAGAAGTCGTCCTTGGCCTGGAGCAGCGCGAGCATGTCCCCGCCCTCGGCCACCACCGCCTCCACGCCGTCGACGGTCGCCCGCAGTGCCTCCACCGTGTCCGCCGGGGCGCGTTCGATGAACCGCCTCACCGCCAGCGTTTCGAGGGACGCCCGTACCGCGTACAGGTCCTTCGCCTCCTCCGGAGAGGGGGCGTAGACCACGGCGCCCTTCTTCGGGACCACCACGACGAGCCCTTCGGCGGTGAGCTCCCGGAGCACCTCCCGGATGGTCGTCCGGGAGACGCCCATCCGCTCGATGAGCTCCCGTTCGACGAGACGCTCGCCCGGCTTGAGGTCGAAGTTCAGGATCGCGTCCCGCAGCCCGCCCAGGACCTGCTCGCGCAGCGGGGCGGCGACGCGGCCCACGTGGATTCCGCTCAGCGCGCCGGTCAGCGAGTTCTCGCCGCTCGCCATGTCATGATCCCGCGGTGGCCGGACCCCGCGAGCCGTGCTCGGCCTCCAGCCAGCGCACGATCTCGGTGTGGTCCGCGTCCGCGGGGAGGACGCCGGCGGCCCGGGACCACAGGTCGGCGGCCGCCTCCCCGAGGCGGGCCGGCCATCCGGTGGCCTCCGCGAGCCCGACGGCGATGCGCATGTCCTTGAGCATGAGGCGCAGCCCGAAGCCGGAGTCGAAGCCGCGGTCGAGCATGAAGCGCGGCCACTTGGCCTCCGTGGAGGCGCTGCGGCCGCTCGACACGTTGATCGCGTCGAGCATCACGGCGGGATCCAGCCCGAACTCCCGGCCCGCCATGATCGCCTCCGAGCTGGCCAGCAGATGGGTCGCCGACAGGAGGTTGTTGAGCGCCTTGAGGGCGTGCCCCGCGCCGACCGGCCCGACGTGCATGACCTTGCCGCCCAGGACTTCCAGCAGGCCCCGCAGCCGCGCGACCGGTTCCGGTTCCCCGCCGGACATGACCGTCAAGGTGCCCTTCCGGGCGCCCGCCACGCCGCCGGACACCGGCGCGTCCACCAGCGGGACGCCCCGGGCGGCGGTCTGCGCGGCCAGTTCCCGGGTCCGCAGCGGTTCCGAGGAGCTCATGTCGACCAGGACGGCGCCCTCCGCCATCCGGTCGAGCAGGCCGTCCCCGATGACCACCGAGTGGACGATCGCCGAGTTCGGCAGCATCGTGACGACGGCGTCGGCGCCGTCCGCCACCTCCGCCGCCTCGGTGACCGGCGCCGCGGTGGCCTCGGCGAACCTCGCGCGGACGGCGGGGTCCGCGTCGTATCCGCGCACGGCGTAGCCGGCGCCGGCGAGGCGCCCGGCCATCGGGAACCCCATGTTGCCCAGCCCGACGAAGCCCACGACGGAACCGGGACCGATGGCCCGCTGGTCAGTCATGCGAGCGCACCTCGGCCAGCACCGTGTCGGCGACGCGGAAGGCTTCCAGGGCCGCCGGGGCTCCGCAGTAGACCATCGTCTGCAGCAGCGCCTCCTGGATCTCCTCCTCCGTGCAGCCGTTGGTGATCGCGCCGCGCACGTGGACGGCGAGTTCGTGCATCCGGCCGAGCGCGGTGAGCATGGCCAGGTTCAGGAGGCTGCGCGTCTTGCGGTCGAGGCCGTCGCGCGTCCAGATCTCGCCCCAGCAGTACTCGGTGACGAGGTCCTGGGCGGGACGCGCGAAGTCGGTCGCCTTCGCCAGGGACCGGTCGACGTGCTCGGCGCCCAGAACCTTCCGCCGGACCGCCAGCCCCTCGTCGAAACGATCGGTGGCCTGGTGCTTCGTCATGCGTGTACCCCATCTCGAGTCGTGTCCGTTGCCGCGCCCGCCCGGGTCACGGCGCGTCGCCCGCGGCGCTGTACTCGTCGTCGCCGACGGGCTCCAGCCAGCTGGTCGTCCCTAGGGAGACGGCCAGGTGCAGCAGGTAGCTTCCGGGCGCGCCGCCGTGCCAGTGGACCTCGCCGGGCGGAACCCACACGGTGTCGCCGGCCTGGAGCCGCTGCGGCGCCTCGCCCCGCGTGCGGACGAGGCCGCCGCCGGCGGTGACGTGCAGGATCTGGCCGTGCTCATGGCTGTGCCAGTGCGTGCGCGCGCCCGGGGCGAAGAAGACGTTGTTGACCGTGGTGCCGTCGGTCGTGGGCAAGACGGGGTCCAGCCAGACGGTCCCGGTGAAGGTCTCCGAGCGCCGCACGGACACTCCGTCCGCCGCCCGGCCGCGAATGATCTTCATGCCGAGCCCCTTCCGCCGTCCGGGCCGTCGTGGAGCCTGACCCCGCCCGCGATGTCGCCGATCGCGTCCACCACGCGGTTGCTGATCATGTCGGCGTAGCCGGTGCTGCCGGCCAGGCCGAAACTCGCCAGCGGCCCGGGGGCGTTGAGGCTGGGGACGCCCAGCTCGTGCAGGCGGTCGACGTACAGGACGACGTCCTTCATCATCAGCGCGCCGGTGAGGCCGCCTTCGAGGTAGTCGCCCTCGACGATGCGGGGGAAGCGGTTGAGCGTCGCGAAGTTGACGCCGCTGCCGGTGTTGAACACCTTGAGCAGCGTCCGCATGTCCAGCCCCGCCTTGCGGCCGGCCACCATCACCTCGGCGGTCGCCGCGAGGGCCACCGCGTTGAGGAAGTTGTTGAGCAGCTTGGCGGTGTGGCCGGCGCCGCTGCCGCCCATCGGGAACACCTCGGAGGCGAACAGGCCGAGCAGCCACCCGATCGACTCCAGGGCGTCCGCCGGGCCGCCCACCATGATCGTCAGGGTGCCCTTCTCGGCGGCGGCGGCACCGCCGGTGATGCCCGCGTCCAGGTAGGCGACGTCGCGCTCGGCGAAGGCCGCGTGCAGCCGGGCGGTCGAGGACGGGGCGGCGGTGCTGAGGTCCACCACGACCTGGCCGGCCCGGCTCGACGCCAGGAGCCCGTCGTCGGCGAGGACCACCGCCTCGACGGCCCTGCTGTCGGGGAGCGACAGCAGGACGACATCGCCGCCGTCGGCGACCTCGGCGACGCTCGCCGCCGCGGACGCGCCCGCCGCCGCGGCGCGCGAGGCGTCCAGGTCGAACCCGAGCACTGGATGCCCGGCGTCGACGATGCGCCGCGTGATGCGGCCGCCCATGTTCCCGAGTCCGATGAACCCGATCCGCGATCCGGTCACGTTCCCGCCTCCTCTCGTCCACGCGGAAGGCACGCGCCCTCCGCCGGAAACCGCCGTTCGCCCGTCATGAGACGTCCCCGGGATCCCAGGCCCCGGCGCCCCCGGACGGCCGGACCGTGTTCACCACGGACGCGCCGCCGTCCGCGGAGACGATCTCGCCGGTGACGTAGCCGGCGTCGTCGCTCAGCAGGAAGGCGACCACCCCGGCGATCTCATCGGGCGTCCCGACGCGGCGCATCGGGGTGGTGGTGCCGCGCCGCTCCATGTCCCCGCCGCCTCCCCTGGCGTCCCCGCCCCCGGCGAACAGCCCGGTCGGGACGAGGCCGGGGGCGACCGCGTTCACCCGCACGCCGAGCGGCCCGCCGTACAGGGCGCACCCGTGGACCAGACCCCCGACACCGTGCTTGGAGGTCTGGTAGGGCAGCAGGTCGGAGCTGCCGCGCAGCCCGGCGATCGACCCGGTGACGACCACCGCGCCACCGCCGCCCTGCTCCTCGTACCGGCGGAAGGCTGCGCGCAGGCCGAGGAAGGGGCCGCGCAGATTGACCCCGATCACATGATCGAACTCCTCGACCGTGAGATCGGGGAGCCGCGTGAACGTCCCGAAGATCCCCGCGTTGAGGTGGTGCAGGTCGATCCGCCCGAAACGGTCCACCGCGGCGCCGACGTAGCGGTCGACGTCCTCCTCCCGCGACACGTCCGCCTGGACCGCGAACGCGTCACCGGACAGGGCCTCGGCGACGGCCCGCGCCGCCGCGCCGTCGATGTCCACCACGACGACCCGCGCGCCCTCGGCCGCCAGGCGCCGGGCGCTGGCCGCGCCGATCCCCCCGCCCGCGCCGGTGACGACCGCGACCTTGCCGCCGAGTCCGCTCAGAGCCATGGTCTCGCTTCCTTCGTGTCGGCCGGTGCCGCTCGCGCGGCCCGGTGCGTCGTTCTCTGGAGGGGTCAGCCGATGCGGACGGCCGTTCCCGGGTCAAAGCCGTCGTGGACGGGGAAGCGCCGCAGCACGTCCGGGTCGTGCCCTGGGACGAGGACCCGTCCCGGTGCCGCGACGATCTCGTTGAGGAGGTCGAAGCCGCGGTACATCGCCTCGACGTCGGCGACGAACGTGAACGGCCGGTCCCGCTCGATCTCCTCGTAGTAGTGGACGGAGTCGGAGGCCAGGACCGCCTGCCCGCCGGCCGTGGCCACGAGGACGATCGCCTGGCCCGGTGTGTGGCCTCCCACGGGAACCACCTCGATCCCCGGGGCCACGGTGTACGGCTCGTCGATCAGGGTCATCCGGCCCTGCCCGCGCACCTCGGCCAGGTGGGAGGTCTCCCGCTCCTCCGCCGACACCGCGAACTGCGCGCGCCGGGCGTAGGGGCCGGTCCAGAACTCGAACTCCCGGCGGGCCATGATCACCTCGGCGGCGGGGAACCGCGCGAGGTTGCCGATGTGGTCGTAGTG
Organism: Actinomadura madurae; assembly: GCF_047130825.1. NCBI lineage: Bacteria > Bacillati > Actinomycetota > Actinomycetes > Streptosporangiales > Thermomonosporaceae > Actinomadura > Actinomadura madurae. Next base: position 10,369,878 of record NZ_CP083237.1, on the reverse strand, counting down.
CGCGTGGGTGACGATCACCTGCGGCACCGTCGCGGCGTCCACCCCGGCCCGCGCCAGCGCCTCGACGGGGTCGACCACGGTGGTGCGTCCCCTGCGGGCGCCGCCCTCCGGGCCGAAGCCGGTGTCGATCACGACGGTGCGGGCGGCGTTGCGGGCGACCCAGCAGTAGTAGTCCATGCCGAGCGGTTCGTCCGGCTCGCCATAGATGGCGTAGTTGAGGTAGATCTCGGCTTTCGTTCCGGTCCGCGTTCCGTACCGGAGCGCGGTCACCTCGTACGTGGCGCCGTTCACGCCCGCTCGCCCTGCCCGTTCTCCAGGTCCTTCATCTCCTCGACCACGATCGGCGCGGCGGACGTGGCCGCGTGGATCCCGATGACGCTGGCGATCTCCATGACCTCGAGGATCTCCTGCGCCGTCGCGCCGTGGCCCAGGGCGTTCTCGATGTGCAGCTTGAGGCCCTTGACGTACAGGTGCGTCGCGGCGGTGTCGAAGGCGATGTAGATGAGCTCCTTGACCTTCGGTTCGAGCGGGCCGGTCCGCCACGGGACCGAGGAGAACTCTGTGTAGGCCTCGAACATCTCGGGATCCAGTTCGAGCATCTCGTCCCAGAAGGAGTGCCAGTAGCCGCGCGTCCTGGTGAACTCGGCCTTCAACTCCTCCTGGCGGGCGGTCAGCGGCGCCGGGCCGTCGCGCAGGCCGCGTTCCTGGAGCACCTCCACCAGGACCGGCACGCCGATGTTCATCGCGTGGATGCCCAGCGTGGAGGTCAGTTCGAGCACCTCCATGATCTCCTGTGGGGTCGCGCCGAGCCGGAGCGCCGCCCGGACGTGCTGCCGGACGCCCGGGAGGTACATGTGCGTCGCGGCGGCGTCGACGGCGATGTAGACGAACTCCTTGACCTTGTCGTCCAGGTGGTTCTTCCGCCACGGGACGGCGGAGAAGCCGGTGTAGGCCCGCACGAACTCGGGGTCGAGTTCCAGCATGGCCTGCCAGGTGTCCCCCCAGGTACCGCGAACCCGGATGAACTCGGCCTTGATCTCTTCCTGCACAGCGCTGAGCGCCATGGGCGTCACTCCTTCGGGATCGCGGCGCCGGGACGGCGTCGGCCGCCGGCGGCGGGCCGCCCTCCGGATCCGACTCGACGTCTGACAATACGATCGTCAGACATTAGATGGCAAGAGTGCCTCCACCCTCACCGCCGGATCCCGGCCGGGAGAGGGGCTCGGCGATGGCCCGGAGATCACCCGCGGTCGCGCGGCAATACCCTGGCCAGGGTCGTAACGGGGCCGATGGCCGATCTCGTGAACCGACTATTGCCGCCGCGTTGAGCGCGGGCTACACTGCACCGTAAATTGTCAGACAAGCCGACAGTCCAACGAAACGCTCGGGGGCGACGCGGTCGTCGCGCGGTCGGGCAGGGCCGGAACCCGGTCCACCGGCCGATGGACGCCGGCGCCCTTCCCGCTCATGCCGGGCAGGACACCTCCGGTGGGGCGACGCAACAGGTCGTACCAGATCGGCAACTCCACGAACTCCCCCGTCAAACGCGCTAACAGGAGACGACCATGTCGTACGAACCCCGGGCCCGCACGTCCCGCCGCCGTTCCCCGAACCGCCCGAGGTCCCGCGCCCTGCTCGGTGCCGGTGCGACCGGCCTGGCACTCGCGCTCCTGGCGAGCGCCTGCGGCTCCGGTGGCGAGGCCGGGGCGTCCGGGTCGGACGGCCCGATCGACCTCGGCATCTCCGTTCCGCTGAGCGGCGCCGTCGGGTCGAGCTGCGCCCCGATGAACAAGGCCATGCTCGCCTGGTTCAAGCACGTGAACGACGGCGGCGGCGTCAACGGCCGGAAGATCAAGATCGACAACCGGGACGACGGCTACGACGCCGCGCGGGCGGTCACGAACACCAAGGCGTTCATCGCCAAGAAGGTCGACGCCGTCACCGGCCAGTGCGGGAGCCTCCAGCCTCCCGCCCAGGTCCCGCTGCTCGGCGCCGCCAAGATCCCCTTCCTGTTCGTGTTCGGCGCGTCCACGAAGCTGCTGGACCCGCTGAACCCCATGTACTTCAACCTGATGCCGACCTACGGCGAGCAGCTGGTCTCCGCGGTCCCGTGGGTCTTCCAGAACGACGGCACCGGCACCGTGGCGATCATGAGCACGACCACGCCCGACTCCGAGCACACGGCGGCGCAGGTGTCGGACGCGGTGAAGAAGGCGGGCGGCACCGTCGCGGGGACGTACACCGCCCCGCCGGGGACCGCCGACTTCTCCCCCTACGTGCTCAAGATGAAGGGGCTGCGCCCCGACTACATCGTGCTCAACCAGATCCCGCAGGACGCGGCGCGCTTCACCAAGGCGATGACGGCGCAGAAGCTCGCCCCGAACCGCAAGCTGCTCGGCAGCTCCGCGGTCTCGCAGGACACCTTCCTGTCCACCGTGGACCCGGCGGTCATGCCGAAGCTGGTCGTCACCTCCGACACCCTCGACCCGGCCTCGGCGAAGAACACCGAGTGCACCAAGGTCCTCCAGGCGGCGGGGCTCAAGGTGGAGGGCGTCACGCTCCGCGGCTGCGGGACGGCGCAGGTCGTCGTCGAGGCGCTCAAGCGCGTCGGGCCGAACGTGACGGGCACCGCCATCGCCTCGCAGCTGGAGTCCTGGAAGAGCGTCAAGGCGTCCGAGATCTATCCCGAGCTGACCTTCTCCAAGACCGACCACGTCGGCGTCAGCTCGCTCTACGTCCTCGGCGTCAAGAACGGCGAGTTCGAGCGGATCGGCCAGCTCGGCGGATGACCGCGCGCGGACCGCGGCGGCCGCGGCCGCCATTCTCCGCACGCGCCTCCCGCGCGTGCCGTCGGGTGTCCCCAGTCCCAAGGAATCGGTGAGTCGTCGTGCTCGCACTGTCGGTGGTCATCAGCGGAATCGCGTTCGGCCTGGTCATCGGACTGCTGTCGTTCGTCCTCGTCTTCCTTTACAAAACAACGGGTGTCGCGAATTTCGCCGCCGGAAACATCGGAATGTTCGAGACGTTCATTGTGTATCGGATCTATACCGCCCAAGGGAACGTCTACGTGGCGGCAGGGCTCGGGATCGCGCTGAGCGTGCTGTTCGGCGCCCTGCTCTACCTGGTCGTGCTGCGGCCGTTCAGCAGCGCGGGCAACGCCAACATCCTGGTCCGGACGGTGGCGCTCTACCTGCTGCTCGCGGCGATGGCGAACGTGTTCTTCGGCAAGCACCAGCCGTACACCTTCCCGACGCTGCTCCCCAAGGGCGGGACCTCGCTCGGCGGGGTGGTCGTCGCCTGGTCCGACCTGATCAGCGTCGGCCTGGTCGTGGTCATCGGCACGCTGTTCGTGGCGATGTTCCGCTTCACGAACCTCGGGCTGCAGTTCCTCGCCGTCGCGCAGCAGGCGCCGATCGCGCGGCTGCTCGGCGTCCGGGCCGGGCGGCTGTCCGCCGTCGCCTACATGATCGCCGGGCCGCTGACCCTGCTCATCGGCCTGCTCATGGCGCCCAAGCAGCTCCTGTTCTCCCAGATGATGGACCCGATCCTGCTGTACGCCTTCGCGGCGGCGGTCGTCGGCGGCTTCACCAGCCTGCTCGGCACCTTCGTCGGCGGGATCATCATCGGCGTGGTGACCAGCCTGGTCTCCACCTACGCCGGCGGCGACCTGACACTCGCCAGCGCGCTGGCGATCATGCTGCTCACCCTGGCCGTCCGGCCGAACGGCCTGTTCGGCACCCCCCAGGTTGCGAGGCTCTGATGCTGGCACGCGCACGCGAGAACGTCGGATGGCCCCTCCTGGCCATCCTGGTCCTGCTGGCCCTCACGCCCCTCGCCGTCACGGAGGTGAGCACCCGCTCCGTCCTCGTGGTGGCCATGATCTACGCGACCGGGGCGGTCGGGCTGGACGTGCTGACCGGCTACTCCGGGCAGTTCTCCTTCGGGCAGTTCGTCTACTTCGCCGTCGGCGCGTACGTGATGAGCTCGCTCCGTGAGCACGGCGGCCTGCCGTGGGCGGCCGCGCTGGTGATCGCCGTCGCCGCGGCGGGCCTGCTGGCCGCGCTGGTGGCCTCGGCCCTGGTGCGGCTGAAGTTCTTCGGCTCCGCCGTCGGCACCTTCTTCCTGGGCGCCGTGACGCTCGACCTGCTGAGCGGGAAGCGGCTGGCGGACTGGACGGGCGGTTCGAACGGGATCGTGGCGCCGCCGGTGTCGATCGGCGGCCTCGATCTGAGCTCCGGGACGGGCCTGTACTTCGGCGCGCTCACCGCGCTGGTCCTGGCCGCGCTGGTCTGCCTCCGCTACACCCGGACCCGGGCCGGCGTCGCGGCTCGGGTGATCAAGCAGAACGAGGTCGTCGCCGCGGTGATGGGGATCCGCGTCGTCCGGGAGAAGGTGCGGGCGCACGTCCTCGCCGGCTCGGTCGCGGGGCTCGGCGGCTGCATGCTCTCGATCAACCTGGGCTACCTGTCCCCCGAGACCTTCGGCGTGACCCAGTCGATCATGCTGTTCGCCATCGTCGTCGTCGGCGGGCTCGGCAGCATCGGCGGCCCCATCCTGGGCTCGGTGTTCTTCTTCGTCTCCACGTACGCGCTGTCCACAAGGTACGAGGGAGTGTCGGAGCTCTTCTTCGCGGTGATCCTGCTGGCGATCGTGGTCTTCTTCCACGGCGGGTTCTACGACCTCGGCGAGCGGCTGGCGCGCCTCCTCCGGTCCCGGTCCGGCGGCGTGCTGAGCCGTCCCGGCCGGGGCGGTTCGGGCGGGTCCGGGCCGGCGGCCCCGGTGATCGAACCGAAGCTCCCGGTGTCCACCGGTCCGCGCGCCGCGGGCACCGTCCGCGGCGGGAGTGACGACGTGCTGCTGCGGATCGAGCACCTCACCGTGCGATTCGGCGGTGTCAAGGCCCTGGACAGCGTCTCGCTCGACGTGCGCCGCGGTGAGGTGCACGCCATCATCGGGCCCAACGGGGCGGGCAAGACCACGCTGCTCAACGCCATCAGCGGGATCCAGGCGCTGTCGTCCGGGACGGTGGCCCTCAACGGCCGCGACCTCGGCGGCCTGTCGGTCTCGTCCCGGCGCAAGCTGGGCATCTCCCGCACCTTCCAGCACCCCTCGCTGGTCGGTGACCTCGACGTGCTGCGCAACGTCACGATCGGCTCGTTCGAGAGCCACGACGGCACCATCTGGACGGAGCTGGCCGGCACCGTGAGGCAGCGCCGCCGCCGGCGGCGGGCGCACGCCCGGGCCGTGGCCGCGCTGGAGACGCTGGAGTTCCCGCGAGAGCGCTGGCCGGCCCTCGCCGGCGACATCACGATGGGCGAGCAGAAGCACGTCGACATCGCCCGCGCGATGGGCGCCGAGCCGACGCTGCTGCTGCTCGACGAGCCGACGGCCGGCCTCGGGACGGAGGAGATGGCCTCGGTCGCCAAGGCGATCGAGGCGGTCCGCGACGCGGGCGTGTCCATCCTCGTGATCGCGCACCATGTCGGGTTCGTCCGGCAGGTGGCCGACCGGTGCACCGTCCTGGACTTCGGGAAGGTGCTGCTCTGCGAGACGCCCGACCAGGTGCTCCAGGATCCGCAGGTCAGGGAGGTCTTCATGGGGACGGGAGACAAGGCGTGACATCGTCGGGACTGCGCATCGAGGACCTGTACGTCAGGATCTCGGGCGCGCGCATCATCGAGGGGCTGACGCTGTCGGTGCCGGTCGGCGACATCGTCGGCCTGGCCGGCCGCAACGGCGCGGGCAAGACGACCACGCTGCGCGCCGTCTCCGGGCTGACCGGCCGCAGCGGCGGGTCCGTCCGGCTCGACGGCGCGCCGCTGCCCGGCAGGCCGGAGGCGGTCGCCCGCAGCGGCGTCGCCCACGTCCCCGAGGGCCGGGGCATCTTCGCCGACCTGACCGTGGACGAGAACATCCGGCTCGGCATGCTCGCCGGGCGCGGCCGGGACGACGGCCTCCGGCGCAGGCTGGAGGAGGCGTTCCCCGCCGTCGCCCGGCTGCGGGGCCAGAAGGCCGGACGGCTGAGCGGCGGCGAGCAGCAGATGCTGGCGCTCGTCCGCGGCCTGATCAGCCGGCCGCGGATCCTGCTGGTCGACGAGATGAGCCTCGGGCTGTCGCCGCGGGCGCTGCGCACCGCGATCGAGACGGTGGTCGCGTTCGGGCGGACGGAAGGGGTCGGCATGCTGATCGTCGACCAGAACAGCCGGATGCTGCACGAGCACTGCGACCGGATGTTCCTGCTCAAGGACGGGCGCGTCGAGCCGTGGGACGAGGCGGCCGAGTCCGCCTCGGCGTACTTCGACTGACGCGTACTTCGACTGACGCGTACCTCGACGGACGCGTACATCAACTGACAGGGCGGCGCCGATGGATGACCGGGACACCTCCGATCCCGGAGGGCGGGTGACGCGGCCGGTGACCCGGTCGCTGGCGGTCGTCCGCCGCCTGGAACCGAGGGTCCGGGCGTGGACGCACCTCGACGAGCGCGCCTGCCTGGAGCGGGCCGGGCAGGCCGACCGGGAGGCCCCCGGCCCGCTGACCGGCCTGGTGGCCGGCGTGAAGGACCTGGTGGACACCGCCGGCATGCCGACCTCGTACGGGTCGGCGGTCTACGCGGACCACCGCCCTCGCGCCGACGCCGCCGTCGTCCGGCTGCTCAAGGACGCCGGGGGCTTCGTCCTCGGGAAGACGGTGACGACCGAGTTCGCGCTCATGACCCCCGGTCCCACGACGAACCCGTGGCGGGAGACGCGCACGCCCGGGGGCTCCTCCAGCGGCTCGGCCGCGGCCGTCGCGTGCGGCATGGCGGACGTGGCCGTCGGCACCCAGACCTACGGCTCGCTGATCAGGCCCGCGAGTTTCTGCGGGGTGTGGGCGTTCAAACCGTCCCGCGGGCGGGTCCCGGTCACCGGGGTCAGGCCGATGGCGCCGAGCTTCGACCAGATCGGCTGGTTCGCCCGCTCGCCGGCGCTCATCGAGACCGTGCACCGCGCGGTCGCCGGCGCGGCGCCCGTCCGGCCCCTCTCCGCGCCGCCGCGCCTCGGGTTCCTGGACGTGTCGGCCTGGCCCGGGCTGGAGCCGGAGGTGCCGGCGAGCCTGGCGACGCTGCGGAAGGCGGCGGCGCGGCGCGGCGCGACCGTCGTCGAGCTGGACCTCGCGGACCTGCTCCGCCGGACGGGCGAGGCACACCACACGGCCGCGTCCAGCGAGATCGCGGAGAGCCTGCGGCCGGAGCTGGAGCGCCACGGGGACCGGCTCTCCGCACCGCTGCGGGGCTTCGTGGCCGAGGGCGCGCGCGTCACCCCGGCGGACCGCGACGCGGCGCACGCGGTGCTGCGGGACCTCGGGGCGCGGCTGGCCGCGGCGCTGGAGACGGTCGACGCCCTGCTGCTCCCGTCCGCCGTCGGGGAGGCGCCCCGCGGCCTCGCCTCGACGGGCGACCCGGTGTTCTGCTCGCCGTGGACGGCCGTCGGCTTCCCCGCGCTGAACGTTCCCGGGGCGACCGGCGCGACGGGCCTGCCGATCGGCGCGCAGCTGGTCGCCGGGCCGGAGCGGGACGACTTGCTGCTGGGATGCGCGTACTGGCTCGCCGGGGAGAGGTGACCGTGCGGGACGTGGAACGACCGCCGAACGGTCCCGTCCGGCGGTCGTGGCTCATTTCAGGTCGCCGGCTCCGGGTCGTCGACCTCCCAGCGGACGAACGTCACGTCCTCGTTCACCGGGTCGAACACGGCGCGGACCCGCCGGCCGACGCGCAGCGCGTCCGGGTCGCCCACCATCGTCCCGTACATCTTCCGGCCGGCGTCGAGCTCGATGAGGCCGACCGCGTAGGGGACGTCGGCGGCGAAGGCGGGATCGAGCGCCCGGTGGTAGACGGCGAAGCTCCACAGCCTCCCCCGGGCGGGGAACTCGTGCCACGCGCGTCCGGTATGCCGGCATTCGGGGCAGACGGGCTCGGGCGGCCACTGGAGGTAGGAGCAGTGCGTGCAGCGGGGCAGGACGAGCCGCGACTCGCGGGCGGCGGCCCAGAACGGCGCCGTGAGCGGATCGTCGACGTCCGGGAGGGGTTTGGCGCTGCCGGGCAGCGGTTCGGTGGCCTCGCTCATGCGGTCTCCCTGGTGGACAGAAGGGTGGCCGCGCCCTTCCAGAAATCGTGGGTCTGCGCGTGCAGGGCCAGCTCGGGGCCGTCCAGCTGGCGGTCCCCGCACTCCCCCCGAAGCTGGCGGACGGCCTCGTACAGATGCATCCAGTTGTGGGTGTAGCTCTCCGAGAGCTGCCCGCCGTGCGTGTTGACGGGCAGGGACCCGCCGGGCCTGGTGCGTCCCTCGGCGAGGAACGGGCCGGCCTCGCCGATGCCGCAGAAGCCGTACCACTCCAGCATCTGCAGCACCCACACCGAGGTGCCGTCCTGGAGATACGCCGCGTCGATGTCGCCCGCGGTGACGCCGGCCTCGGCGTACAGCCGGCCGGCGATGTCGCCGAGCCAGGGGCGCATCAGCTTGTCCTCGTTCTGCTCGTTCCGGATGGCCGACTGCTGGGCCATCGCGAGCAGGTGCACGGGGGCGGCACGGCAATCCCTGGCCCGCTCCGCGGACGTGACGACGACCGCGGCGCCGCCGTCGGAGATGAGGGTGAGATCGGGACGCCGGAGCGGCGCCACGATGTATGGGTGCCGGAGGTAGTCGCCGATCGTCATCGGCTCGCGGAAGACCGCCAGCGGGTTCAGCCGCGCCCATTCGCGCTGCGCGACCGACACCCAGCCGAGCTGCTCCTCCGTGGTGCCGTACAGGTGCATGTGCCGCCGGACGGCCATCGCGGCGGGGCCGGCCACGTGCACCAGGCCGGCGAGGCGGAGCCAGTCGCTCGACCCGCCGATCGGGCGGGAGAAGCCGATCCGCGCGCTGCGCGCGTTGGTCCCGAAGGTGAGCAGCACGGTGGTGGCGAGCCCGGACCGGATCGCCATCGACGCCAGGTGGAGGGAGAAGGAGCCCATCCCGTAGTCGAGGGTGGTGCTGAAGGCGGGGTTGACGCCGAGCAGCGGGCCCATGGTCTCGTCGGTTCCGTGCGCCGTGAGCGGCGCCTTGCACGTGATCAGCCCGTCCACCGCCGACATGTCGAGCCCCGCGTCGGCGAGCGCGAGCACGGCCGCGCGCACGGCGATCTCCTCGGGCGACTCGCCCGGGATCTCGCCCTGCTCCGTGGCACCGACCCCCACGATCGCGCTGCGTGCGCGTTGTCCCACCCGCCGTCTCCCAACCTTCCCGGCAGGCCGACCGGCCATGCCCACCACAAATCGTCTGACAATCAGACATTATGTGGTCCATCGTGGGGAGCGCAACAGGCGGGGTTCCGGGAGCGCCGCAGACCGCGCGTTCAAAGGTGAGACGGGCGCCTCTACGGGCCACCCGGACAGGTCCGATTCGGCTATCGTCCAGGAGTGAGTTGGTCTGGCCGTCCGACAGCGGGGACTGGAGCCCACGCGACGGCGGCCCCTTTGCTCAGGAGGAGTTCGGTCATGGCGGAGCGGAACAAGCCGGAGGGCGCGGGTTCGCCGTCCACGACCGGCATGGGGCTGCGCGCACCCATCGGCCGGGTGGCGGCACCGCTGCGCGACCAGGTGCTCCAGGTCGTCCGGGAGGCGATCCTCGACTTCCGGCTGCGGCCGGGGCAGCGGCTCATCGAGCGGGAGCTGATGGAGCAGCTCAGCGTGTCCCGCGCGACCGTGCGCGAGGTGCTCGCCCAACTCGCGTCCGAGGGGCTGGTCACCAACATCCCCCAGCGCGGCGCCATCGTCAGCGTCCTGACGACCGACGAGGCCGCCGACATCTACGAGATGCGCGTCGCCCTGGAGTCCCTGGCCGTCCGCCGGTTCGTGGAGCGGGCCACCGAGGAGCACATGTCCCGGCTGCGCGCGGCGCTGGAGGAGCTTGAGGCGGCCAGGAAGAGCGAGGGCGCGGACCTCGCGCGGCTCATCGCGAAGGACGAGCTCTACAAGGCCCTGTTCGCGGGCGCCGACAGCCCTCCGCTGACCCAGATGCTGACCAGCCTGCAGGGCCGCCTGCGGCGCCTCCGCTGGACGTCCCTGTCCGCTCCGGGGCGGCTGGACCGGACCATCGCCGAGATGCGCACCCTGGTCGAGGCGATCGAGGAGCGGGACGTCGGCCGGGCCATGGCCGCCTCCGACCTGCACGTGCGCAATGCCGCGGCGATCGCGCTGGCGCGGATGGCGGAGGCGACCGGCGAGCCCGCCGAGGGGGCCGAGACCGGCTCCGGCGAGGCCGGGCGCGGCGCGTAGCGGCTCGCCTCCGCCGGCGAGTGTCTGACATCGGGCCGCGTTCCCCACGGGCCCGTTAACACCGCGGACGCACCCTGCCCTACCCCGCGTGGCCGCGACGGCCCCGCGGGGTTTCCGCATGTCCGCGGGTCACACCCCTTCTTCCCACGGCCTCGACGTGCTGTAGCGGGCACCGTCCGCCCAGCCTTGACTGGCGTGGACTCGCGAGGCAAAATGAGGCGTATCGTCTGACTGTCAGACAATATTGAAACACCGGGCATCAGAGGGGCAGCGAGTGACGGAACGAGACCAGGAAAGCTCCCCGGACGCCGCGAGCATCCTCGTCGCGGACGTCGGCGAGGGGATCGTCCGCATCACCCTCAACCGGCCAGAGAAGCGCAACGCCCTCGACGCGCAGGCGCGGCAGGCCTTCCTCGACGCGCTGGACGCGGCCAGGGGCCGCGCCAAAGTGATCATCCTGGCGGGCGCCGGCGGCACGTTCTCCGCCGGGATGGACCTCAACCAGCTCGCGGGCGGCGACACCGCCCAGGAGGACGAGCTCAACGCCTCCTGGCTGCGGGTCCAGGAGGAGATCCGCCGGCACCCCGCGATCGTCATCGCCGCGGCGTGCGGATACGCGCTGGGCGGCGGGTCCACGCTGATCAACGCGAGCGACCTCGCGGTGGTGGCGGAGGACGCGCAGATCGGCATGCCGGAGATCGGGTTCGGCTTCTACCCCGGGCTGGCCGGGCCCGCCGCCCAGCTCAGGCTGGGCCCCAAGCACGCGGCCTGGCTGGTCCTGACGGCCAAGCGCATCGACGGGCGGACGGCCGTCGACTGGGGCATGGCCAACATCGCGGTCGGCGCCGACGAGGTCGACGGCGCGGCGCTGGACCTCGCCCGCCACATCGCCAGGTTCGACGCGGTCGCGCTGGAGTGGTCGAAGAAGGCCCTCTGGCACATCCCCATGCACGTCAACGAGTGGCGGACGGCGCTCGAGTTCGGCGCCTACACCAACTCCCAGATCCACGCGCGGACCGACGGCCACCGCCAGGCGCTGGACAACTTCACCGCGGGCCGCCCGAATCCCGGCCAGGGGGCGGCGTGACAGGGTCCGAGCCGCCGCGCCTGCGGGTCGTGGAGATCTCCGGCGGGGTGGGGGGTCCGGTCTGCGGCCGGCTCTTCGCCGGGCTGGGCCACGACGTCGTCCGGTGCGAACCGGCCGGCGGGGACCCGCTCCGCCGGCGCCCCCCGCTCAACGCCGCCGGGACCGGCCTGGAGTTCGTCGCGCTCAACGCCGACAAGGACGCCGTCCGGATCGGCTCCGGGGACGCCGGCGCCCGGGACCTCCACCGGCTGCTCGACCTGGCCGACGTCGCCGTCCTCGATCTCACCCCCGCCGCCGCCGCCGAACTCGGCCTCGGCGCCGACGGCCTGCGGGAGAGGTGGCCGCGGCTCGTCGCCGTCTGGATCCTCGGCTTCGGCCGCGACGGCGCCTACCGCGACATCCCCGGGGACAGCCTGCTCGCCGAGGCCTACGGCGGCCTCGCCACGATGATCGGCGAGCCGGACCGCCGGCCGCTTGGCCTCGGCGGCGAGCAGGCCGCCTACTGCGCCGGCGTGACGGGCTTCCTGGGCGCCATGCTGGCCCTGCGGCGGCGGGACGCCGGGCACGGGGGCGACCTCGTCGAGGTGACCATGTGCGACGTCGTGGCGTACATGGACTGGAAGAGCGACGTCGCCGAGTCCATGACCGGCCGTCCGCCCATGAGGTCCGGGGCCGACCCCGGCGACTGGCGGCTGGTCCGGGCGCGCGACGGATGGGTCGGCTTCATCTTCCAGCAGAAGCACTGGGCGCAGGTCGTCGAACTCGTCGGCGCGCCGGAGCTGGCGGACCCGCTGCTGGCGGACGAGTCCCACCGGCAGGCCAGGGCCGCCGAATGGTGGCCGGTCGTCGAGCGGTGGGCGGTGGAACGGTCCGCCGAGGACATCTACCGGCTGGCGCAGCGGCTCGGGCTGCCCTTCGGGTGGGCGGCCCGCGCGTCCGACCTCGTCCGGTCGCCCCAGCTGCGCCACCGCGGGTTCATCACGCCCGAACCGGACCCGGGCGGATCGACCCCGGCCGTGGGGACGCCCGTCCACACGGCCGGGCTGCCATGGCGGTCGGGGACGGCTCCCGAGCCCGCGGACCGGATGCCGGAGCGCTGGACGTCCCGGCCGCCGGGCACCGTCCCCGGGCCGCGCCCCCCGAGCGGCACCGCACCGCTCAGCGGGATCGTCGTGCTCGACTTCGGCACGATCACGGCCGGGGCCGCCGTCACCCGGTTGCTGGCGGACTACGGCGCGACCGTCCTGAAGATCGAATGGACGGACCGCCCCGACACCTTCCGCTCCTGGAAGATGCCCGATCCCGCCGGCGGCGCGGCCACGGCACCGACGTCGCCGTACTTTCCGTCCAACAACGCCGGGAAGCTCGGCGTCGCCGTCAACCTCAAGACGCCCGAGGGCCGGGAGGTCGTGCACCGGCTCGCCCGGCGCAGCCACATCCTCGTGGAGAACTACCGGGTCGGCGTCACGCGACGGCTGGGCATCGACGCCGACACGATCCGGGCGGTCAACCCCGACCTGCTCTACCTCTCGCTGTCCAGCCAGGGGCAGGACGGCCCGGAGGCGGGGAACAGCTCCTACGGATCCACCCTGGACCTGCTGTCCGGCCTGGCGTCGGTGACCGGGTACGAGGCGGACCGCCCGCTATGGTCGTCCTCCGACGTCAACTACCCCGACCAGCTGGTGTCCCTGTTCGGGGCCGCCTTCCTGGCCTACTGCCTCCAGCGCGGGATCGAGGGCGTCCACCTGGACGTCTCCCAGCGCGAGGTGGTCAGCTGGACGCTGGCGGCCGAGATCGCCGACCACCTGGTCAACGGGAACGACGCGGCGCCGCACGGCAACCGCCGCCCCGGCCGCACCCCGCACGACACCTATCCCTGCTCCGAGCCCGGCACGTGGATCGCCATCTCCTGCTTCACCGACCGGCACCGCGACGCCCTCGCCGCGCTCGCCGCCCCGGCGGCGCTGGCGGACCACGACGGGGCCTGGTGGTGGTCCCACGAGGACCTCGTCGACACCGAGGTGACGGGCTGGACGCGGCGCCGGACGAGGAAGGAGGCGATCGCCGAGCTGCACGCCGCGGGCGTCCCCGCCGTCCCGGTGCTGGACGCGGCCGGCCGACGCGACGAGCCGGGCTTCGCCTCGCGGGGGGTCACCCTGGCCACCTGCCAGGGGCCGGTCAAGGGCCTGCCGATGCGCCTGCACGGCCACGCCCCGCGCCCGGCGGTCACCGCGCCCGGCCTTGGCGCCCACACACGGGCGGTGCTCCGCGACCTGGGTCGCATGTCAGACGAAGAGATCGATGATCTGGAGGGGCGCGGTGTCATCCACTGCGGCCCTGAGGCGAGCCCCTCCCCTATCCGCGCCCCCGAGCCGAGGAGTGATCAGCCGTGACCGTCCCAGCCACTTCCAGCGGCGAGCTGCTGTCCATTCCCACCATGCTGATCCGTGGTGGCACCAGCCGGGGCGTCTACCTTCTGGAGAGCGACCTGCCCTCCGACCGCACGCTCTGGGGGCCGTTCCTCATCGCGCTGTTCGGGGCACGCGACGCCCGGCAGCTGGACGGTCTCGGCGGTGCCATGCCGACCACCAGCAAGTGCTGCATCGTCGGCCCGAGCACCCACCCCGAGGCCGATGTCGACTACACGTTCGCGCAGGTAGGGATCGGTGAGCCGAAGGTCTACTGGGACTTCAACTGCGGCAACCTGACGCCCGGCGTGGGGACGTTCGCCGTGCTGAAGGGGCTCGTTCCCGCCCGTCCGGGGACCACCAGGGTGCGGATCAACCAGACGAACACGGGGATGCTGCTCGGCGTCGACGTGCCCGCGGGCGACGACGGGAGCCCCCTCATGGACGGCCCGCTGGAGATCGCCGGGGTCTCCGGGACAGGCGCGCCCGTGCTCACCGACTTCTCCGCGACGGTCGGCGCCTCCCTGGCCGGCGGCGTGTTCCCGACCGGGAACCGCGCCGACACGCTGGACGTTCCCGGCATCGGGACGATCACCTGCTCGATCGTCGACCTCGCCAACATGTGCGTGTTCTTCCCGGCGGAGCAGGCCGGGATGACCGGGTACGAGACGATCGACCGCGGCCCGGACGTCGTCGGCACCTTCATCGCCGTCCGGCAGGCCGCGCAGCGGCTCCTCGGCGTCGACCCCCGCAAGACGACCCCGTGGCCGGTCGCCGTCGCGCCGCCGGCGTTCTACACCACGGTGGGCGGGCGGACACTGTCCCCGGACGCCTACGACTTCGCGGTGCGCTTCGCCGGGATCCAGCCGATGCGCGACACGATGCACGAGGCGTACCCGGGGACCGCGAGCTGCTGCACGGCGGTCGCGGCCGTCACGGCGGGCACCGTCGTCCACGACCTCTACGCCGCGCGGGACCACAAGGACGAGGCCGTGCTCATGGGCCATCCGTCCGGAGTCATGCGCGCGGACGCGAAGGTGACGGAGCACCCGGGCGGGTGCACCGTCGAGCACGCCGCCATCGCGCGGACCGTACGGCCGATCATGAGCGGGGAGGCGTACGTCCGCCGGTCCGACCTGGCGGCGCTGGCCGAGGAGATCGACCCCGAGGACCTCACGCGCAGCGGCCCGCCGTCCACGACACAGGTGGCCGCCCCGGCGCCGCCCGTCACCGGGGTCAGCGGCTGAGCCCGGCGCACCGGACCCGCGGACCCGGGGTCCGCGGGTCCGGCCGTGTCAGGCCGTCGCCCGCTTCGGGAGCTTCCACCCGGGACGGGGGAAGTGGCAGGTGTAGCCGTTGGGGTACTTCTGCAGGTAGTCCTGGTGCTCGGGCTCGGCCTCCCAGAAGTCGCCCGCCGGGGCGATCTCGGTGACGACCTTGCCGGGCCACAGCCCCGAGGCGTCGACGTCGGCGATCGTGTCCTCGGCGACGCGCCTCTGCTCGTCGCCGGTGTAGAAGATCGCCGACCGGTAGCTGGTGCCGATGTCGTTGCCCTGGCGGTTCTTCGTCGTCGGGTCGTGGATCTGGAAGAAGAACTCGAGCAGCGCCCGGAAGTCGGTCTGCTCGGGGTCGTAGACGACCTCGATGGACTCCGCATGGGTGCCGTGGTTGCGGTAGGTGGCGTTGGGCACGTCGCCGCCGCTGTACCCGACGCGCGTGGACACGACGCCGGGCTGGTGGCGGAACAGCTCCTCCATGCCCCAGAAGCAGCCGCCCGCGAGGATCGCCTTCTCGGTGGTCACGTCGTCTCCCTACTTGTCGTCGGTGTCGCTCGTGAACAACGTCCGGTACTCGCCATACCCTTCCTTCTCCAAGTCGTCGAGGTGGATGAACCGCAACGACGCGGAGTTGATGCAGTAGCGCAGTCCGCCCTTGTCGACGGGTCCGTCGGGGAAGACGTGGCCGAGGTGGCTGTCCCCGTGGAGCGAGCGGGCCTCCGTCCGGATCATCCCGTGGCTGGAGTCCTCGCGCTCGACGATGTCCGTCCCGTCGATCGGCCTGGTGAAGCTCGGCCAGCCGGTGTCGCTGTCGTACTTGTCGGCGGACGCGAACAGCGGCTCGCCGGACACGACGTCGACGTAGATGCCGGGCTCGTGGTTGTCCCAGTAGGCGTTGGCGAACGGACGCTCGGTGCCGCCCTCCTGAGTCACGCGGTACTGCTCCGGAGCGAGCCGCGAAACGGCTTCCGGGTTCTTGTGGTACTGGGTCTGCCGGGGCACAGCTCTCCCTTCCCGGCCTTGCGGCGTGAAGCTGGAACCAGGTGAGGTCCACCTGGACGCACATGTACAGACACTCCGCGGCCTGGTTCTATTCCCGTACAACTGGACTCCACGGTCCCGAACCAGGGTGCGATCGAGAACGGGCAACCGACGCAGGCCCAGGGTGGTGGAGGGTGGTGCGCGTATGCGGCGCCAGCTTGACATACTTGGACTGTCAAGTCCATTAGCGCAGGGGTGAACCGGATCTCCCCCTTGCACACGCGGACAGATAGGCTTCAAGTTGGACTCTGACGTCCAATCAATTGCGGTCTACTGAACACGCAGGTCAAGCAGTAGAGAGTCCCCAGCGTTCGTCATCTGGCAATACGGGATCATAGCGCCTTCGATCAAGCTCGTTCGTGATCATTTAAAGTGGACTTGACCGACCAGTTCTGGGACGACTAGGTTCAGGCCATCCGGCTGCGAGCCTTCCTTGGCGACGGGCTGCGAAGTCCCCCTGCGTCCGCGGGGAACCAATGCTGGTGAAGCGAGATGGCGAACAAGCGAGGACTGGATCGAGGGAGGGCCTGATGAAGGCGATCGTGGTGACGGACGAGGCCGCGGGGACGGCCGGAATGACGCCGGCGGAGCGGCCGGAGCCGGAGGCGACGATCAACGATGTCGTCGTTCAGGTTCACGCGTCGGGATTCACCCCCGGAGAGCTGACGTGGCCCGGCACCTGGACCGATCGCCTCGGCCGTGACCGGACGCCGTCGATCCCCGGGCACGAGCTGGCCGGAGTCGTCAGCGCCCTCGGCTACGGCACGAGAGGGCTGACGGTGGGACAGCGCGTGTTCGGGCTCGCGGACTGGACCCGCGACGGCACCCTGGCGGAGTACACGGCCGTCGAGGCGCGCAACCTCGCGCCGCTGCCGGGCGACGTCGACTTCACGGTGGGCGCGAGCCTGCCGATCTCGGGCCTGACCGCGTGGCAGGGACTGTTCGTGCACGGCCGCTTCCAGGTGGGGCAGAGCGTCCTCGTGCACGGTGCGGCCGGTGGAGTCGGGTCGATGGTGACGCAGCTCGCCCACCAGGCCGGCGCCTACGTCATCGGCACCGGACGTACCGCCGACCGGCAGGCAGCGCTCGACTTCGGCGCGCGGGAGTTCGTCGACCTCGACAACGACCCGCTGGGCGACGTCGGCGCGGTCGATCTCGTCTTCGACGTCATCGGCGGCGACATCGGGAAGCGGTCCGCAGGCCTGGTCCGCGCCGGAGGAATGCTGGTGACCGTCGCGGGCCCGCCCGAGGCGCGGCCGGCCGACGGTCTCGCGGTCGACTTCGTCGTCGAGGCCGATCGCGCGCAACTGGGCGAGATCGTCCAGCGGGTACGGGACGGACGACTGCGGACGAACATCGGCAACGTGGTGCCCCTCGACGACGCCGTCGCCGCCTTCAACCCGACCGAGCGTCCCAAAGGCAAGACGATTATTCGCGTTCGTCCATAGGCGCCGCTGCCACTCCAGGGGAAAGACCCCGTTCGGCCGCCGGGCGACGATCGGGCGAACGTCACGCGAGCGAGCGGCACGTGGTCGGGCGGGCGCCGATCTTTCGGGCCGGTAGCCTTGCCTTCGTGACCGGGTCAGGGAGTGCCGGGCAAGGGCCGAGGCTGACACGTCGCGGCGCGGCGACCAGGCGGCGCATCATCGAGGCCGCGGCCGAGCTCATGTACGTGAAAGGGGTCAGCTCGACCACTCTGGACGAGGTCCGCGCCGCGAGCGGCACGAGCAAGTCCCAGCTCTACACCCACTTCGCGGACAAGGAGCGGCTGGTCCGCGCCGTGGTCCAGCTCCGCGCGGAAGAGATCATGGAGCGCGAGCACGCCGCGCTGCAGCGCCTCAGATCGTTCAACGGCCTGGTTCGGTGGAGGGACGCGATCGTCCAGCGCAACGCACTGCAGAAGGGCGCGTACGGCTGCATCCTCGGTTCGATCGCCGGAGAGGTCTCCGACAGGGACGAGGTCGCTCGCCTCGCCCTCGCGAAGACCTTCGAAGAGTGGGAGAACCTCATCGAGGCCGGTCTGCGCCGCATGCAGGACGCCAGGACCCTCACGGCCGACGCCGACCCCAGGAAGCTCGCGGTGGGGCTGATGGCGGCGCTCCAAGGGGGCTACCTCTTGGCCCAGACCGCCCATGACGTCACCCCCATGGAGATCGCCCTCGACATGGCGCTGGATCACGTGAGGATGCACCTCTCGCCCTGACGGCCGCGCCCGAGCCCGGCGCGCTCGGGCTGCGGGCGACGCGGGCTCTTTCAGCCGTTCATCGGCTAGACGTCCATCGCCTGAGACCTGGCCGCCTCGGCCTTGATGAAGGCGGCAAGGCGGGCGAGTCCCGCGTCCACGTCCGCGTGCGTGAGGTAGCTCGTCGAAAGCCTGATCGTTCGGCTGCCTCCGCCCTCGGGATGGAAGTAGGACATCGGCGTCCAGATCACTCCGAACTCCTCGACCGATCTGGCCAGTGCGGCGTTGTCGGCGACGAACGGCGTCCGGACGGTCAGGAAGAAGCCGCCGGTGGGTTCGTTCCAGCTCACCCCGAGCCGGGCCCGGAGCTCGGCCGGGAACTCCCGGGCCAGGCCGTCCAGCACGTACCGCATGGTGTCGCCGTAGTGCGCGGCGGTCTCGACGTTGAGGTCGGAGACACGGCCGCCGACCGAGAGCAGGGCGCCTGCCACCGCGGCCTGGCTCAGCGCCGAGGTGTTCACGGTGACCATGCTCTTGATCTTCGCCAGCTCGTCGGCGAGCAGGCCGGTCGTCCCGTCGTCCCTCACCACCGGCTGGTCGGCGATCACGTAGCCGACGCGAGCGCCGGGAAAGACGGTCTTGGCGAAGGAGCCCAGGTGGACGACCCGGTTGTGCCGGTCGAGGGACTTCAGTGTCGGGACCTGGACCCCGGGACTGACCAGCCGGTACGGGCTGTCCTCCAGGAGGAGGACGTCGAGCCGTTCGGCCAGGTCGAGAAGTGCGTGCCGGGTCTCCAGCGGCAAGGTGACACCGGACGGGTTGGAGTGGTCCGGGATGACGTAGAGCGCGCGGGGGCGGCGGCCCCGCGCCCGCTCGGCCATGATCGCGGCCTCCACATCGGCGCACGCGAGCCCGTCCGGCCCCTCCGCCACGGCGGCCACCTCGGCCCCCAGCAGCCGGGCCGCTCCGACGATGCCCATGTAGCTGGGGCTGGAGACGAGCAGCACGTCGCCCTGACCCGACATCAGCGCGCGAAGGGCGAGGAACATCGCCTCCTGGCAGCCGACGGTGACCACGATCGAGTCGGGCGGCACGTCGATCCCCTCGTCCTGACGGACCGCGTCGGCGATCAGGTCGCGGATCAGTCCGGCGGACGGGCCGTACTGGAAGACCGTCTCGCGAACCTTGGCGGGCGACCGCCCCTCGTCCTCCAGATAGGTCAGGTAGCGGCGCACGTAGGTGAAGATCTGCTCGGTGTCGAAGAAGCCGTCGTACGGCCTGCCCGGGGCGAAGGACACGGCGTCGGGGTTGCGCAGCGTCACCTCGTTCAGGAAGTTCATCGTGTCCATGACCGGATCCGCGACGCTGGAATGCAGGTCCGCCATGCGCAGCACGGCACCGCGGCCCGGCCGGTGGCCCGCCGCCTCGCCGCCCCCCTCACCGCCCGCCTCGATGAGATCGGGGCCGATCTCGGCGATCGTCGCGACGCCGGCGGCCCTCATCTCGGCCCTGAGCTCCTCGACCAGGACTCTGAGCACCTGTTCCACACCTTCGGCGGCGCCGACCGTCAGGCCGTGCAGGACAGGACGGCCGACGAGGACCGCGTCGGCGCCGAGGGCGAGCGCGGCCAGCACGTCCCGGCCGCGCCGGACGCCGCCGCCGAGAAGGACCGGCACCCGTGCGTTCGCCACGGCCGCCACCCCGGGCAGGAGGCTGAGCGTGGCCGCCACGCCATCGTCCCGGTGAACGCCGTGGTTGGAGACGATGACGCCGTCGGCGCCGGTGTCGATCGCGTGCTGAGCGTCGGCGCCCGTCAGGACGCCCTTCGCCAGGATCGGCAGCGAGGTCAGTGAGCGCAGCCGTCCCAGTTCGGCCCAGTCGAGGGCGGGATCGGCGGCGGAGTCGGGACCCGCGGCGCCGACGGCGAGGACGACCGCCTCGAAGCCCGCGGTCTCCGCTCGTCCGAGGAGATCCTCGTTCACCGAACGATCACGGGCACGGCGGGTCTGGAGCCAGAGCGGGACGCCGCTCGCGGCGGCGAGGTCCTCGACCGGATGGGCGGCGGAGGCGCCGACCACGACCGGAGCCTCCGCGACGGCCTCCGTCCCGCGGATGACGCCGAGTTCCCCGGACTCGTGTCCGAGGGCCACCTGCGCCGGCGGGGCGGCACCCACCGGCGCGTCCCACACCCGGCCAAGGATCTTGGTGGTGGTGTCCGGGCGGTCGGGCGGCCCGCCCCGGGCGGGGAGACGCATCCGCACGCGCTCGAACGCGCCGAGGTTGGCCGCGAGCGCGCGCCGCTCGCGGTCATCGCCCTCGAAGACGTCCCAGGTCGCCGGAGAGGTTCGCGCCCGGGCCAACCGCATGAAGTCGTTCAGGGACCATTCCATTATTCGCCCTTTGCGGGAAAGAGTCGCGAGTCCCACGAATTGTTTCACCGCCGCCGAACGTCCACCAGGACGTACGATCGTTCATTCGAAGGCAATCTGCGACGCCGGACGGAAATCAGGTGTCCAACCGGCGCACGGCGCCGGTTGGACACCTTCGAGACGACCGCCGGCACCCCTGACCACTACCCTGTCAGGGCCGCCAGGTGCTTCGGAATTACCGGTCAGGGCGGTCATGTAGCAGCGCGATCGGTGCATGGGAGTGTTCTCTGTGACGGAGTTTGGCAGGATTCTGCAGTTCGACGCCGCTCGCGGCTACGGGTTCATCGCACCCGACCGGGGCGGCGCCGACGTCTTCGTCCACGTGAACGAATGCGAGGGCGACCAGTCGCGCTTCATCCCCGGAGCGCGGGTGAGGTTCGAGGTCATGGACGGCGACCGGGGAAAGAAGGCCTACTGCGTCGGCGTGGTGGCGGAGGCGACCTCTTCGGGTAACCCCGCCGAGCACGACGAGGACTCCGAATTCTGCGATGTCCTGACCATCGGGGAGATGCGCGCCACACTTACCGACATGCTTCTCCGGCTTTCTCCGGAACTGACCGGATCCCAGATCGTACGGCTTCGCGACGGTTTCCTGGCCCTCGCACGCGAACGCGGCTGGGTGGAGGGTTAGCTCAACGCCCGGAGCGGCCCGGCCCCCGGCCGGGGGCCGGGCCGCCCATCCTCATCGGTGCTCAGCCGACGCTTTCGCAATTCTCGGAGGAATGTGTCGTCTCCAATTGCTGCAGCTCCGCCGCGAACGACTTCAGGACGGAGGCGTAAGCGTGGCTCAGCTCGGCCATCGAGGACAGGCAGTGCGGGGGAAGGCCCTTCTTGATGGTCTCCTCGTGACGCACGACCGCCAGGCACGCCTCGAACATCCGCAGCAGCGCCCGGCCCGCCTCGGTGAACCGCAGGGAGGGATCCCTGCGGAGCCGTTCGAATCCGGTGACGAGTTCCGCGATGACCGTGATCGACGGCGCCATCGGCACGGGATCCCCGAGCTCGGCGGGCTTCCCGGTCACGGCCTCGGATTCGGCGGCCTTCGCCCTGGCGCCATGCCGCGGCAGGACCGGATCCTCGCCGCGGCGCACCCTGTCGCGCACGTCCGCGGCGGTGGCGGGAGAGATGCCGGCCTCCCGGGCGATCCGGCGGAGGGAGGCATCCGGATCGCGCGCGATCAACTTCGCCGCCCGCTCCCGGCCGGCCGACCCGTCGACCGGCCGGACCCTGCCGTCCCGGCCGATCCTGACGGCGGGCTGCGGGATGTCGCCGGCCACCTGTCTCCGCAGCCGGCCGACCTTCTTGTTCGACATGCCCACCACGATCGCGACCATGCGGTCCGACCACTCGGGATGGGTGACGAAGATGCGCTCGGCCGCGGCCATCCGGTCCCGCTGCGACAGGGGAAGGCCGTGCTGGATGTTGGCCGCGACCGAGAGCAGGAACACGTCGGCCTCGGTGCCATGGAAGAAGCGAGCGTCGATCTCCTCCTCACCGCGGAGGATGGCGGCGCGCAGGCGGTGCATGCCGTCGATGACCCGGCGCGACGGCAGGTGCACCACGATCGGGGGCAGAGCGCCGCCCGCGTCGGCGAGCACGCGCACATGCTCGGCGTCCTCGCCCTCCAGCCGCGGCGATCCCGCCGTCACCAGCGATGCTATCGGTATTCGCGCCACCGCCGAACGCTCGATGCCTTCCTGCTGAACGGAGAGATGCCTGACGAGCGCGTTCTCGCTCGAGAATGTTCCACCTGCGTTTGCCTCACGTCCAGTACCGTCCACACCGACCAACCCCAACCAGGAAGATGAAGCCGCCCACACAGCAGACTCATTCACCGTTCACTGCACTGAGGCCCGCTGTTGGGAGCCCACGAGCGACCCGATGCGGAAATGGGTACTCGAAGAACAGCGTCCGGTTACTCTGATCGAACAGGCCCATGAATGGCCGACCACGTGCGGAGCCGCGTGTGGGAGCCGGACTCCCGTCCGCCCGTCCCCCGTCTTCCCTCCAGTAGATTGCGGCCCCGCCGCGATCTTCACCCGACGTTACCGAGACCACCCTTACCGATGGCTAACCGAACAAGAGCCGAATGGTTAGCCGACTTCCACGGACCATCGAATGGTCGCCGGACGCGATCCGATTGTCACCGGGCGTACACGGTAACCGCATCGAGAGTGAATGCGGCCGCGCGTGCACCGGGCTGCCCCGAACGGGTGTTTATGGTCAGCGAACTGATCTGATCGGTTTGACCAGAAGTCCGCTGACCACCGCCATGACGGCCGCCAAAAGGAACAGAAGCGTGTAACCACCGAGGCCGACACTCGCGATCGCCACGATCGGAGCGACCACGACGGCACTGCTGCCCGCCATGTTCATCGTGCCGAGGTCTCTGCCCCGGTCCTCGTCGTTGCGCAGGAGCTGGGTCACGAGCGCCTGCCCGACCGCCAGATGGGCGCCGTAGCCGGCGCCGAGCGCGGTGGCGGCGACGACGGCCACCGTCCAGGTCGGCACCGACGCCATCCCGGTCAGGGCGACGGCCATCAGCAGCGCGGCGGCGACCACGAATATCCTGCGCCGTTCCAGGCGGTCGGACAGGCGGCCGATCAGCAGGCCCACCAAGACGATGCCCGAGGTGAACAGCAGGCTGAGCACCGCCACGCCCTCGGCGGGGTCACCGATCCGGATCTCGTCCCGGAGAAAGTAGAGCAGATAGACGGTGGCCAGTGACGTCGCGAGCTGTGCCGCGAAGCGCCCGGCCCACGCCCAGGCGAATTCGGGCCCCAGGGAGCCCGGATCGGGAAGCCGCCGTTGCCGCCGCTCCGCCCGCGCCGGCGCGGGCACGTCCCGCCCGATGAACGCATAGGGGACGGCGAGCAGCACCGCCAGCCCGGCGACCAGTGGATAGGCGTCCTCGATGGAGAGGCTCGACACCAGCAGCGTCCCGGCGACCAGTCCCACCGGCTGGGCGAGGTCGACCACGGCGAACACCGTGCCCCGGCGGTTCACCGCCACACGGTCGGCCACCACGGCGCACACCACCGCGTGGACGCCGCCCGTACCGCCGTGCACGAACGCCCAGCACAGGCCGACGCCGAGGAGCGACGACTGCAGGGGAAGCGCGAGCAGCGCGACCGCGCACACCGCGGAGCCGCCGATGATCCAGGAGCGGCGCCGGCCGAACCGCCACCGGGTGCGGTCGGAGAGCACGCCCATGAGGGGAGCCGAGACGACGGCCGCCGAGGCGCCCGCGGCGGTCACGATTCCGAGCGCCAATTCCTTGCGCGCGGCGCCGATGACCTCGATCTGCGAAGGCAGCAGGACCTGCGCGGACGCCAGCAGTCCGAGCCACGATCCGAGGGTGACCGCGAAGAGCGCGACGATCCACGAATATGAAAATGAAGCGAATGGTGGACTTTTCTTGGCGGGGGACGACGTTAACACAGGGGGATGACGCATTGGGAGCCTACAAACCCCGTACCCTCGACAGCATCGTATGGGCGCCGCTCGAATCTAGCACAGCCCCGGCAGGCCCATAACCCATTACCTATGAGCCGGTCAGACGCGCCCTGGCCCATTAAGGTCCGACCTCATCGCACATTACTGAGCTTCGGGAGACGGCGATTCATCGCGGAAGTCGACGCGCTCCCGCAGCCGCTCTTCGGCGGTGTGCTCGACGCGGGCCATGGTCAGCCGCAGGACCGGCGGGGCCATCACCGAGGTCACGATCGCGACCAGGACGATGATGGTGTACGCCTCGGGCCCGAGCACGCCGAGCCGCAGCCCCACCATCGCGATGATCACCTCGATGACGCCGCGGGCGTTCATCCCGGCGCCGAGGGCGAGCGCCTCCCAGTGCCCGATCCGGCTGGCCCGGGCTCCCAGGTACGCACCCGCGAACTTGCCGAGGACCGCCGCGAGCAGCACGCCGAGCCCGGCCAGCAGGACGCCGGGCCTGGCGAGCGCGGTCAGGTCCATGCGCAGCCCGGCGGTCGCGAAGAACACCGGCGCCAGCACCGACAGCACCACCCCGCGCAAGGGGGCCAGCCTGGCGGGATCCAGCCCGCAGCTGCTGATCACTATCCCGCACACGAAGGCGCCGAGCACGGCCTCCAGCCCCATCGCCTGCGTGCCCGCCGCGGCCAGCAGCACCAGGGCGCTCACCAGCGCGAGCGTGACGCCGTCCCCGCTCGCCCGATCGTGGCGGTCGGAGGCCCGGAGCACGGCCCGGATCAACGGGCGGACCGCCGGCGCGCAGGCGATGGTGAGCACCACGTAGCCGATCGAGAGCGCCACATGGCCGGCCTGCACGCCGCCGGTGGCCATCGCCGCGACCACCGACAGCAGCAGCCACCCGACGATGTCGTCGATCATCACCGCGCACAGAATCAGCTGCCCCACGTTGCGGTGCAGCAGGCGCATCTCCATCAGCGTCTTGGCGATGACGGGGATCGCGCTCACCCCCATCGCCACGCCGAGGAACAGCGCGAACGTGCCGCGGTCGGCCGTACCGGGCACCAGCGAGGCGGGCAGGACCAGCCCCACGACGACCCCGAGCCCGAGCGGGACCGCCACTCCGGCCGCGCTGACCCGGGCGGCGGTCGTCCCCCTCCGCCGGACCAGGCCGAGGTCCATGTGCGCACCGGTCAGGCCGACCAGCAGGAGGACACCGATCTGTCCCACCGCGTCGAGCAGGTGGAACTGGGCGGTGTCCTGCGGCAGGAACCAGTCGTAGAAGCCGGGCGCCAGGTTCGCCAGCACCGAGGGACCGACCAGCACGCCCGCGCACAGCTCCCCCACGATCGCCGGCAGCCCGAACCGGACCGCCACCCTGCCCAGTCCCACCGCGAGCGCGAGCAGTGACCCGACTTGCAGCAGGAAGAGCAACAGGTCATGGGGGCTGATCGGCGCCACCGGACCAACCGCGACTGGCATGGAGTTCCCTTCACCGGGACTCCGCGAGCCACCGGGCCGGTCGGACGTGTGCGGGTCAGGCGCTCGGGTGGGTCCAGTGCAGCCCGTCCGGCGTGCTGACGAGCCCGTCCGGGAAGAGCGGCGCCGGCTCCACGCCCAGCAGGACCTCCGCCTGCATGTTCGCGCTCTCGGCCATCGCGTTCGCCACCACGGGCCTGCCGTGCAGGTCGCCGGAGTCCGTGCCGCTCCGGCCGGCGGCCGCCAGTGCCTCGGTCCCGCTCACCAGCTCCTCGGAGACCGACTGCGGCGTGGCGTCGATCACGTCGCCGGAGGCCAGCCCGCCGACGAGCTCCACGAAGGCCTCCAGCTCCGAGTCGGGATAGTTCGTCACCTTCTTGGCCGCCCAGAAATAGGACCGCTCGTCCGCCTGCATCCCGTAGAAGGAGACGAGGAACTCGTAGAAGACGCCGTACTCTCGCCGGTAGCGGCGTTCGAACTCCTGGAACGCCTCCTTCTCCCCGACCGTGCCGGCCAGGCAGCTGTTCACGGAACGCGCGGCGAGCAGCCCGCTGTAGGTCGCGAGGTGCACCCCCGAGGAGAAGACCGGATCGACGAAGCAGGCGGCGTCCCCGACCAGGACCATGCCCGGCCGCCAGAACCGGGTGTTGCAGTACGAGTAGTCCTTGCGCACGCGCAGTTCCCCGTAGGGGCCCGACGTCACCCGCCGCGCGCCGGCCAGGTACTCCTTGATCAGCGGGCACGCCTCGATGAGGCGGTTCAGCGCCGCCTCCCGGTCGCCCTGCACCTTGCTCGCGGCGTCCCGGTGCACGACGGCTCCCACGCTGGTCAAGGTCGGCGAGAGCGGGATGTACCAGAACCAGCCGTCCTCGAAGGCGGCCGACAGGATGTTGCCCGAGTTGGGGGCCGGCAGGCGTTTGCCGCCCTCGAAGTAACCGAAGAGCGCGAGGTTGCGGAAGAACTCCGAGTAACGTCGCTCCCCTCCGACATGGCGGTGGGTGCGGCCGGTGTTGCCCGACGCGTCCACCACGAATGTCGACTCGACCGTGTGCTCGTTCCCGTCAGCGTCGACATAGCGGACGCCGCCGATCCTCCCCTCGTCCTCGAGCACGCCGATCACGGTGCTCTCCTCCCGCACCTCGACGCCGTGCCGGCGCGCGTTGTCCAGCAGGATCTGGTCGAACTTCATCCGTTCGACCTGGTAGGCGAACGACGTCGGGCCCGCGAGCTTCGGCGAGACCGCGAAGCTGAACGTCCACGGCTCGGGATTGGAGCCCCAGCGGAACGTCCCGCCCTTCTTCCTCGTGAACCCCGCGCTCCGCAGTTCCTCGTCCACGCCGAGCAGCCTGGCGATGCCGTGCGCCGTCGCGGGGAGCAGCGACTCGCCGATCTGGTAGCGCGGGAACGTGTCCCGTTCTAGGAGCAGGACCCGGTGCCCCTGCTTCGCGGTCAGGGTGGACACGGTCGACCCGCCGGGGCCGCCGCCGATGACCACGATGTCGAAACTCTCCGCCGTGGATGAACTCACTTCTCCTCCAGTTCAGTCGATCGAGGCGAGCAACGCGCGCACCGCCGATCCGATCCGGGCCATCGGGGCCGCCCGGCCCATGTCGCGGTGCTCGCAGTCCACCTCGTGCTCGTGCACCTCTCCCTCGACGAACGGCTTCCACGCCGTCGCCGACAGGCCGTCCCGGTCCCCGCGGACCGCGGTGAAGAGGTGGGCGTCCCCGCTGACCCGCGGTGGGGCGTGGTCCAGCAGGATCTTGTAGTTCGCGGCGAACACGTCGACGATGCGCCCGATGGTGACCTCGTCGAGGCTCGCCAGCGCGCTGCCCTCGCGGCGGGCGAGCCACAGCACGGTCGTGCGGTCGATCGGCCCGGTCACCGCCTCATCGGACGGCAGGTCGATGAAGTGCAGGAGATCGGCCAGCAGGTCCGCCTCGGTGCCCGCGTGCCGCAACCGGGAGGGGACCCGGGGATGGGTGTCGAGCATCGCGAGGAACTCGACCCGCTCTCCCTGCTCCTGAAGCCGGGCCGCCAGCGCGTGCGCCACCAGGCCGCCGAAGGACCAGCCGAGCAGGCGGTACGGCCCGGTGCCCCGCACCGACCTGATCACCGTCAGGTAGCGGTCCACCATCTCGTCCATGCCGCGGCTCGGCGGCAGGCGGCCGGTCAGCCCGCCGGCCTGGATCCCGTACACCGGCTGCTCCGCGTCGAGATGGGGCAGCAGCCTCGCGTACGACCAGCCGATCCCGCCCGCCGGGTGCACGCAGAACAGGGGCGGCCTCGACCCGGATTCGCGGAGCGGCAGCAGGACCTCCAGCGCGCTCTCCCGCCGGTCGAGCCCGAGCAGCCGGGCGAGCCGGCCGGGGGTGCCCGCCTCCACGATCGACGCGATGGGCAGGTCGTCGCCGAGCGTGAGGCGTATCCGGCTCGCCAGCCGGGCGGCGAGCAGCGAGTCCCCGCCGAGCTCGAAGAAGTTGTCGTCGATGCCGACCGCGGGCAGCACGAGCACCTCGGCGAAGATCCTGCACAGGACCTCCTCCTGCGGCGTCCGGGGCGCGGCACGGGAGCCGCGGGGCACGAACCGGGGCGCCGGCAGCGCGCCCAGGTCGAGCTTGCCGCTGGCGGTCAGCGGGAGCGCGGGGATCGCCACCACGGCCGCCGGGACCATGTAGTCCGGGAGGGCCTCGGCCACCCTGCGGCGCAGGCCCGCCGCCGAGACGTGGCCGTCCTCGACCGGCACCGCGTAGGCGACCAGGTACGCGGTGTCCCCCATGCGCCGCAGCCGCACCCGCGCCTGCGCGACCTCGGGGTCGGTGAGGAGCACCTCCTCGATCTCGGCGGGCTCGATCCGGTATCCGCGGATCTTGATCTGGTCGTCCGCGCGGCCGTGGAAGTCGAGCATGCCGTCGGGGCGCCGGCTGGCGAGGTCGCCGGTGCGGTACATGCGGGAGCCGTCCGAGCGGAAGGGATCGGCGACGAACCGGGCGGCGGTGAGGCCCGGCCGGCGCAGGTATCCCCGCGCGAGCCCGTGCCCCGAGACGAACAGCTCCCCGACCGAGCCGACCGGCGCCGGCCGCAGGCGGTCGTCCAGCACGTACGCCCGGGTGTTGAGGATCGGCCGGCCGATGGGGGGCCTGCCCGCCCCCGGCGGCAGGCGCGCCATCGTCGCGCACACCGTGCTCTCGGTCGGCCCGTAGCCATTGATCATCAGCCGGCCGCGCGACCACCGGTCGGCGACGCCCGCGGGGCAGGCCTCCCCCGCCACGATGAGCGCGAGGTCCGGCGGCAGCCGGTCGGGCCCTTCCTGGAGGGGCAGTACCGCGGGCGGCAGCGTGGCGTGGGTGATGGACTCCCTGGTGACCACGTCGGCGAGCGCCGCCCCCGGCATCAGCCGCTCCTGCGGCGCGAGCACGAGCGTCGCGCCGTGCAGGAGCGCCATGCAGATCTCGGACACCGCGGCGTCGAAGCCCAAGGAGGCGAACTGCAGGACGCGGCTGGCCGGCCCGACGCCGAACTCCTCCGCTTGGGCCGCGGACAGGCTCGGTATCCCGCGATGGGTGACGACCACCCCCTTGGGACGACCCGTGGAGCCCGAGGTGTAGACCACGTAGGCGGGATGGCCGACGTGCAGGGGCGCGACGCGGTCCCGGTCGTCGGTGAGGTCCACCGGTGAACGGCCGGCGGCCTCGCCGTCCAGTGCCGCGAACGGCAGGACCCGGCCGTGCCGCCCGAGGTGCGGCGGGGACCCGTCCGCGGTCAGCGTCAGCGCCGGCCCGGCGTCCTTCAGCATTCCGGCGACGCGGGGTGCCGGGTGCGACAGGTCGACGGGGAGCACCGCGCCGCCGGCCTTGAGCACGGCGAGCATGGCCACGATGACGTCGATGGATCGCGGCATCGCCAGGGCGACGACCTGTTCCGGGCCGATCCGCCGGTCCACGAGGGCGCGGGCCAGCCGGTTCGCCCGCGCGTTGAGCGCGGCGTAGCCGCAGTCACGGCCCTCGAAACGGAGGGCGACGGCACGGGGGGTACGCGCCGCCTGCGCCTCGAACAGGGCCGGGAGGGTCGCCTCCGGGAGTTCCCTGTCCGTCTCGTTCCATGGGGCGAGCGGCCGCCCGCCGACGTCCCGGCCGACGGTCAGCGTATCGGGTCCGGGCGACGCGGACTGGCTCATGCACTCTCTCCCACTGGCTGGGCGGCCGCGACGGGCCGGACGGAATCGGGGCCGATGTCGGCGAGCGCGCGGAGGCCCGCGAGGGCCATGGCGTCGGTCAGCTCGCCGAGCAGGATGTCCAGCACGTCCGTCACTCCCTGGGCGGCGCCGACCGCGAGGCCGTGCAGGACCGGCCGGCCGAGGAGCACCGCGTCGGCGCCGAGCGCGAGCGCGGCGAGCACGTCCCGGCCACGGCGCACTCCCCCGTCGAGCAGGACGGGGACGCGCCCGGCCACCGCCGCCGCGATCTCCGGCAGGACGTCGAGGGTGGCGGGGACGCCGTCGAGCTGCCGGCCGCCGTGATTGGACACGACGATGCCGTCCGCCCCGGCCTCGGCCGCCCGCACCGCGTCGGTGCCGGTGAGGATCCCCTTGAGCAGGATCGGCAGCGCGCTGACCGAGCGCAGCCAGTCCACCACCGACCAGTCGAGGTCGGGGGCGAACTCGGCCCTGGCGTGCGCGGCCGGCACGGTGAAGTCGTGGCCGTCGAGGTTGGCGGGGACGATCCCCTCGGGAAGCCGGAACCCGTTGCGCAGGTCGCGCAGCCTCCGGCCGAGGCGGGGCGCGTCGACGGTGAGGACGAGCGCCTCGAAGCCCGCGCCCTCCGCACGTTCGATGATGCGCCGCGTCATCGAGCGTTCGCGCAGGCAGTAGACCTGGAACCAGAGGGGGCCGCCGGCGCCGGAGAGCTCCCGAAGGTCGCGTCCGGCGAAGGTGCTGATCACGACCGGCACGCGGGCGGCCGCCGCCGTCCCGCGCACGGTGGCGAGCTCGCCCAGCGGGTGGGCCAGGGTCTGGTAGGCCAGCGGGGCGATCGCCACCGGCGCGTCCCAGGCGCGGCCGAGGATCGTGGTCGCGGTCTCGGGACGGCCGGCGCCGCGCAGGACCAGCGGCCGCAGCCACCGCCGGTCGAACGCCTCGACGTTGGCGGCGAGGGTCCGTTCCTCACCGGCGCCGCCCTCGAAGAAGTCCCAGACCGCGGGGTCGAGCCGGGCCCTGGCCGATCGCGCGAAGTCGTCGAGCGTCAGTCTCATCGCCGGGGAGCTCTTCAGTCCTGGGCGATCGGGTCGCTCGCCTTCCGGCGCTCCACGGCCTCGTAGAGGGCGTGGATGTTGTTGCTGCCGAAGGTGCGGGCGCCGCGGCGGTCGATCAGTTCGTAGAAGAGGGTGCCCCTCGGGTGCCGCGACTCGGTGAAGATCTGGAGCATGACCCCCGAGTGGTCGCGGTCGGCCAGGACGTTGAGCTCGCGCAGCGCCTCCACCGGGACGTCGATCGGTCCGAGGCGGGACGGCAGCATGTCGTAGTAGCTCGGGGGCGTGGTGAGGAACCGCACGCCCCTCTCGGCGCTCTCGGCCACGGCGGTCAGGATGTCCTCGGTCAGGAACGCGATGTGCTGGACCCCGGCGCCGTCGTGGGCCGCGACGAACGCGTCGATCTGGCCCGGGTCGCGGGTGACGTCCGGCTCCAGGATCGTGAGGGTCAGGCGTTCGGAGCGGCTCTGGACGACCTTCGAGTCC
Organism: Actinomadura madurae; assembly: GCF_047130825.1. NCBI lineage: Bacteria > Bacillati > Actinomycetota > Actinomycetes > Streptosporangiales > Thermomonosporaceae > Actinomadura > Actinomadura madurae. Next base: position 10,338,498 of record NZ_CP083237.1, on the reverse strand, counting down.
ATGGCCTGGGAGCCGACGACGATCCGCTCCTCGAAGATCTGGCGCAGGCCGAAGACCTCCTCGTAGCGGCGCACCGTCTCCCCGAGCGTGCCCGCGGGAACGCAGACCGCGATGTGGTCGACGTCCGTGACCAGGCCCCAGCCGGAGCGGCCGCAGCCGGTCTCCTCGATCAGCGGGGCGAAGGGGCCGCCCGGCAGGTCGCGGGAGACGAAGCGGTGCTCCACGTCGCCGAACCCGGTCACCGAGGCGAAGCAGACCCGGGCGCCCTCGGGACCGAAGGTCTCCGGCGGGGCGACGGGGGCGGCCCCGCGCTCGACCGCCTCGGCGAACGCGGCCTGCGCGTCGTCGACGCGCAGGGCGATCACGCCGACGCCGTCGCCGTGCCGCGCGACGTACTCGGCGGCACGGCTGTCCGGGCTGGTGGCCGAGGTCAGCAGCAGGGTGATGCCGTCCTGCCGCAACAGCACCGACTCACATCCGCGAAGGCCCGTGTGGGCTCCACCGCGGCCTGCCAAAGCGAAACCGAACTGGTCGCGCAGAGCGGTGGCCGCCTCCTCGGCGTCCTCGACGAATAACTCGATGTGATCTATCGAGCGGATCTCCATGTGTCACCTCCAGGTCGCGCGCCGGCCGGCTCTGGCGGCGGTGCACTGCGGATCGTGCTCATGACGGCCGCCTTCCGAAGCGGCCGGCCTTCTCCAGGACGTCCTCGCTGTAGAGCCGGAGCGCCTGCTGCAGCGCGAACTCGGCCATGTAGAGGCGGAACTCGTCCTCCGGCTCCGCCGCGAAGTTGAGCATGTGCCGGTTGGCCGCCACGGCGGGGCCGCGTGAACGCGCGAGGACGCGTTCGACGGCCTCGTCCAGCTCGTCGCTCTCGTGGACCTCGTCCACCAGCGGGCGGGCGTCGGCCTCGGTGGCCCGGATCCGCCGGCCGCCGAGGATCACCTGGCGCGCGAGCCGATGGCCCGCGACGCGCGGGAGGCGGAGGTTCGCGGCCCCGGGGATGATGCCCTCCTGGGCGGCGGGCAGGCTGATGTAGGCGTCGGCCGCGGCCAGGACGTGGTCGAACACCAGCAGCAGCTGGGCGCCGCCGCCGATCGCGAACGTGTCCACGGCGGCGACCCACGGCTTCCCGGCGGCCGGGGAACGCCACGCCGCCGGGCGGTCGGTGCGCACGCCGCGCACGATCTTGTGGATGTAGCCGAGCTCGCGCCCCAGGAGGAAGCCGGCCAGCGAGATGCCCCCGGCGTGCAGCGCCTTCAGGTTGATGCCGGCGCTGAACACCCGCCGCCCGCGGTGGCGGGGATGGGTCATCGTGCCGCCGCGCAGCAGGCACACCTCCACGGCCGGGTCGAGCTGCGCCAGGTCGACGGCGGTCTCCATGTCCGCGACCTGGCGCTCGTCCTCGGCGTTGAGGCAGTCGTCCCGGCACATGGTCAGCCGGGCCACGCCGTCGGCGCGCTCCAGGGTCACCGATCCGAGGTCGGCCGTTCCGGTCGCGGTGAACTCCGGCAGCAGGGCGAGAGCGCGCGGTGTCGGGCGCAGCATCGCGTCGACCAGGTGGGCGCCGGCCGATCGCGAGCGCAGCACACCGCGGAAGAAGATGCCCTGGTCGATCTCGTGGCCCTCCTTGGCCGCCTGCGGCCTGGCGCGCTCGGCCGCGAGCCGTTCCGCGCCGGGGACCAGCCCCGGAAAGGCCAGGGCGGCGGCCTCGGCGAGCTCGGCCACCCTCAGCCGGCGTGTGCGGCCGGCGGTGAGCTCGTCGTAGACGGCCTCGGCATGCCGGTCCATGAACCGGGAGCGCAGCGCGCGGGCCGACTCCAGGGCCGACGCGGCGGCCAGTCTCTGTTCCGGCGACCGCTCCCCCGGCTCGGGCAGGCCCGCCAGCAGGTCATCGACCCGGGTCGCCGCCTCCGCGAGCTCGGCGCGGGCGGCGTCCAGGCCGGACGCCTCCGCGCGAGGAGCGCTCCGCGTCCGGTGGTCGGCGGCGGTCACGACGCGGCCCCGACGGCGGCGCGGCGCAAGACCCGGTCACAGGCCGCCAGATGGGCGCCCAGCGCTTCCTCGAAACCGGTCGTGGACGCCTCCGACATCAGCTGCCGCCGGATGGCCAGCTCGGATCCCGGCACGGCCGTCACCTCCACGGCCGCCAGGGCGCCCTCCGGGTCGTCGGCCACCTCGTCCACCAGATGCAGGGCGAGCGCGTCGGCGGCGGCGACCGGGGTCCCGAAGAGCACGGCCCGGCGGATCGGCGCGGCGGCCGCGCCGCGCTGCGCGAGGCGGTAGAGCGCCATCCCCGGCCAGGTCGTCCCCGCCAGGACGGAGGGCACCAGGCGCACCGCGGGGGTGGCGATGCGGTAGTCGGTGGCCAGCAACGCGTCCAGGGCCGGCCCGCCGCAGTCGCCGTCGGCCACGGCGACCGTGACCGCGGGCAGGCGCTCCAGCCGGCGCAGCGCGCGTTCCCACTTGCTGACGAGATCCACCGTCAGCCCCGCCGGCTCGGGCCCGCCGGGCGCACCCGACACCCGGACGACGACCCTGCTCGCGCCGGCCCGGTCCTCCGCGGCGTCGCAGACGGCGGCCACGGCGGCCACCATCCCGGGCGTCACGGGCCCGCGCCCGTCGATGGTCAGGGGCAGGTCACCGGGCGCCCGCGCGGGCAGATCCCCGATCGTCTCGTACTGTGCGTTCGTCATCCCGCCGCCCCCGTCACCACTGCACCAGTGCCGTCTCGATGGTCGATCCGGGTCCCATGGCCATCAGGACCCCGTACTCGCCGGGCCGGGTGACGCGTTCCCGGAGCAGCCGCTCGTAGGAGAACAGGAACGAGCCGCTCGACAGGTTGCCGTAGTCGCGCAGGACGCCGGTCGTGTGCCGGACGTCGTGGCGGGTGAGGCCCAGGTTCATCCGCACCGCGTCGATGACCTTCTTGCCGCCGGAGTGCACCAGCCAATGGCCGATGTCGCTGCGGCGCAGGCCGGCGCCGGACAGCAGCCTCGCGACGACGTGGCCGGCGTTCGCGCCGACCACGTACGGGATCTCCGGGGCGAGGTAGAAGCTGAACTTGCCCTGCGCGTCGTCCCAGTCGTAGCGCATCGCGCCGATCGCGTCGCCGATGAGGTGGCCGGCGAAGCCCAGAATGCGGGGACCGGCGGACGCGTGCCCGGCGGTCGTGTCCGCGCCGTCCGAGGGGCCGGCGACGAGGGCGACGGCGGCGGCACCGTCGCCGAACAGGCTGTTCACCACGGCCGTGCGCATCGTGCCGTCGATGACGTAGCCGGCCGAGCACGCCTCCGCGCACAGCATCACGGCGACCTTGCCGGGGTTGGCGGCGGCCCAGCCGGCGGTCGCGTTCAGCGCGTTGAGGCCGCCGTTGCAGCCCATCCCGACGACGTCGACGCGGACGACGCCGGGCGGGATGCCCGTGTCGCGGATGAGGTAGGCGCTCAGGCCCGGGCTGAGGAATCCCGTGGTGGTGACGCAGCACAGGTAGTCGATGTCGGCCAGGCCGAGGCCCGCGTCGTCCAGGCAGGCCCGGACCGCCTTCGCCCCCATCTCCAGGGCGTGGGCCTTGTGCTTGGCGAGCAGGTCGCCCTGGGCCTCGGTGACGCGGCCGCCGCCGGCGTCCCGCGGGGGGAGCACGAGGTGGCGCCGCTCGATCGCGCTGTTGAGGAAGACGGACCGGACCCGGGGATCGGTGATGTCGAAGATGTCGAGGATCTCGCGCTGGGAGTAGGACGTCTCCGTGGTCGCGGTGCCGATGCCCACGATCCTGGTGGCACCGGCCGATAAGGAGCGATCGGGCGCGGCGGGACCGGACGCCGGCGCCCGGACGGTGATCGTCATCGGAATGTCCACCCCCACATGCGGGGCTTGCTGCGGACGGGGACCACCGCTGTGAGCATGTCGGCGCCTGCCTTCCGGTGTGTGGTGGTTGCGGGATCGGACGCGGCGGGCGGCGCGGGGGTGCGCCGCCCGCCGATGGCATGGGGGCGCGGCCGTCACCAGCGCCATTCCTGCCGGCCGTAGAGGTGGCCGGCCGGGATCCCCCGGTCCTTGCACCAGGTCAGGAACTCGTCGATCTGCTTGATCTGGTACGTGTCCTCGTCGTAGGTGGTGGCCATGACGTGGCCGAGCCAGGGTTCCTCGCCCATGGCGTACACGTACGCCGACCCGGCGCCGAGCTCGGTCATGATGGCGGCGGCCTGCTCGGCGTTGGAGCCGGAGAGCTTGCGCGAGTCGCTCATCTTCTTGGTGACCGGGATGGTCAGCAGCGCCTGGTAGAGCCAGGTCAGCGGCGCGCCGTCGCACTCCATGCCGAGGAAGGCCATGTCGGCGACGCCCAGGTGCTGCCGCACGTGGCGGTAGAGCGACGGGGCGATGCCGGAGGAGTCGGCGCCGACGTAGATCTTCTTGCCCGCCAGCTCGACCCAGTACGTCGACTTCGCCCGGATGTCGAGGTCGCAGTGCTCTCCGAGGAACGGCGTGGCGGTGACCTTGCCGCCCGGGAAGTCGACCTCGTCGAAGTCGTCGACCTCCGTGACGGAGAACCCCAGGTGCTTGAGCATCAGGCCGAGGGACGGGTCGGACAGGTTGCCGCGGGACGCGCGCGGCACGACGACGCTGCCGACCCGGCCGCGCAGCTGCAGCAGCGTCTCGAGCACGATGTGGTCCTGGTGCCCGTGGGTGATCAGCACCAGGTCGATGCGGTCGGGGAGGTCGTCCAGGGTGTAGCGGTCCCCGGCGGAGCTGTCCGCGCTGATGAACGGATCGGTCACGATGGCGGCCTGCGGCGTCTGCAGGACCAGGCAGGCGTGCCCGAAGTAGCGCACGCGGCCGCCGGCGTCGATGTGGCGGTCGGGGGCGAGGGCGGGCCGCTCGGCGAGCATTCCGGAGAGCCGTTCGGTCTGCGCGTCGTCCAGTTCCAGCGCCTCGCGCAGGTGGCCGAGGGTCGTGGGGTGCACCCTGGCCTTGAACAGCTCCTCCAGACCGGGGTGGCGGAAGGGGATGCCGAGTTCGAGGACGTCCGGTGACGGCAGCCGCGGCGTGCTGAGGACGAACGGCCGCTCGATCCCGGTCTCGAACGACAGCTGCACCGACTGGCGCGACTCCTGGTAGAGGTCGGTGGTGTAGGCGACCGGCTCCATGAAGCGCATCTGCGCCTGGTTGTCGGTGTCGTAGGCGAGCTCGACGAGACCGCTCACCTCCGGGGGCAGCTTGTCGTACAGCGGGGTCAGGTCGAATCCGGTGGCATTGGCGCGCAGCGTTTCCTGGCCCTCGGCGACCGCCTCGGCGAACCGCAGGATATGCGCCCGGTCGCGCTTGATCCCGGCGAGCAGGTCGCGCACCTCGTCGGCGCGCTCCGCCGGGATGTTGACGAAGTAGCCGCCGCGCAGTTCCGGATTGCCGCTGGCGGCGATGTGCACCTGGGGGGACTGCAGGTACGACTCGAGGAGCGGCACCTGGAGGAACGCGAGATTCATCGCCGATTGCACCGGAGCCACCGTGTACGGCCAGGCGATAAACCGGTCCAGCAACGGCTCGACAATGACCTTCGACTTGAGGAACAGCGGCTCATCGGCCATCTGCGGCCTACCTCCGATTGAAAAGATATGGATGCAGACCGGACCATACTCTGCACTTTCCGTTCCTGGCCCAGGTGTTCAACTGCATCCGCGCGGCAGTTGAACGGGCAGGAGGGGCGGATACGGTCCATGGTATTGATCGGGTGGCCTGTGACGCCGTCACTGCCATTTTTCCGCTCCCAGACGATGGGAAATGACAGGTCTCTATGCCTTTTGTCAAGAGCAACGGAATCCGGCTCTCGTATCGGCGGTCGGGCCATGGAGAGCCAGTGCTTCTCATCATGGGGTCGTCCGCCGCGGGACATGTCTGGTCCATGCATCAGACGCCGGCGCTGAACAGGGCCGGATACGAGACGATCACGTTCGACAACCGGGGCGTCGCGCCGTCGGACGCGCCCGAGGGCGACTACACCCTCGCCGAGATGGTCGCCGACACCGCGGGACTGATCGAGGCGCTCGGCCTCGGCCCGTGCCACCTCGCCGGGGCCTCGCTGGGCGCCATGATCGCGCAGGAGCTGGCGCTCGGCCGCCCGGACCTGGTGCGCTCGGCGGTGCTGATCGCCCCCCGGGCCCGCTCCGACGCGTTCCGGCGCGCGCAGTCGGCCGCCGACCGGGAGCTGCACGCCAGCGGAGTCCGGCTGCCGCCCGGGTACCGGGCCACCCGGGCGGTGCTGGAGATGCTCTCGACCCGGACGCTGAACGACGAGGCCGCGGTCGCGACCTGGCTGGAGGTCTTCGAGGTCTCCGGGAGCGACACCGCCCACGGGCAGCTCGCCGCCGTCGAGACCCAGGGAGACCGGCGCGCCGCGCTGCGCGGGGTCACCGTGCCCTGCCGGGTCATCGCGTTCTCCGACGACCTGACCTGCCCGCCCCACCTGGCCGCCGAGGTCGCGCACGCGATCCCCGGCTGCGACCTCGTGGAGATCCCCGACGCCGGTCACATCGGGTACCTGGAACGCCCCGACGCGGTCAACGCCGCCATCATCGAGTTCCTCGGCCGCGAGAGCGGGACGGCGCCCGCGGTCAACGGCGCGGGAGTGAGGCGGGCGCCATGACGACGCCCGGCGGCTCCCGCATGGGCCCGCTCAGCCTCCGGCCGGCCCATGAGGCGGTGCCCCGCCGGCGCGTCAAGCGCGGGACGATCCGGCGGATGCTGCCGTACGCGCGGCCCTACCGGTGGCAGATCGCGCTGCTGCTGTCGACCACGGTGCTCGACGCCTGCATCGCGGCGGCCAGCCCGCTCGTCCTCAAGCTGATCATCGATCGCGGCATCGCGCGGGAGAACCTCTCCCTCGTCGTGGGGCTCAGCCTGGGGCTCGCGGGGCTCGCGCTGGTGGCCGCCGTGGCGAGCTTCGTCCAGAACCGGGCCTCGGGCCGCGTCGGCGAGGGGATCGTCTACGAACTGCGCACCGCGGTGTTCGCCCATGTGCAGCACCAGCCGCTGGCGTTCTTCACCCGCGTGCAGACGGGAAAGCTGATCAGCCGGCTCAACGCCGACGTGATGGGCGCCCGGCAGGCCCTGACGATCCTGCTGTCCCAGGCCCTGTCGGCGCTGCTGACCCTGCTCCTCGGGCTGGCCGCGATGTTCTACGTGTCCTGGCAGATCACGCTGGCGGCGCTGGCGATGATCCCGCTGTTCCTGATCCCCGGGCGGAAGATCGGGCACCGGCTGCAGCGCCTGTCCAGGGCGGTGATGGAGCAGGACGCCGAGATGAGCTCGATGATGACCGAGCGGTTCAACGTCGCGGGCGCGCTGCTGGCCAAGCTCTACGGGCGGGTGCCCGAGGAGCGGGAGCTGTTCGCCGCCAAGGCCGGCCGGCTGCGCGACGCGGGCGTCACGGCCGTGACCTGGGCGCAGTTCCTGCCGATAACCGTCATGCTGCTCACCTCCTTCACGACGGCCCTGGTGTACGGCCTCGGCGGCGCGCTGGCCATCGACGGCGCGCTCGGGGTCGGGAGCCTGGTCGCCATGGTGGCGCTGCTGCTCCGGTTGTACGGCCCCATCAACCAGCTCTCCAGCATGCAGTCGTCCGTCATGACGGCCCTGGTGAGCTTCGACCGCGTCTTCGAGGTGCTCGACCTCCGGCCGCTCGTGGCGGAACGGCCGGGCGCGCGTGCCCTACCGGTCTCCGGGCCATCCGATGAGGAGGGCCGGCCCGGGGGCGGCGCGTCCGGCGTCGAGTTCGAGAACGTCTTCTTCCGGTACCCGGCCGCCGAGGAGGTGTCGCTGGCGTCGCTGGAGTCGGCCGCGCAGCCCGCGACCGACCGGGTCGGCGCCTCCCGCGGAGTCCTGCACGACCTGAGCTTCCACGTCCCGGCGGGCACGCTCACCGCGCTGGTCGGCCCGTCGGGCGCCGGCAAGACCACCATCACCCATCTGGTGCCGCGCCTGTACGACCCGACGTCGGGCACGGTGCGCATCGGCGGCCACGACGTCCGCGACCTGACCTTCGCGTCCCTGGGCGAGCACGTCGGCGTGGTCACCCAGGACGCGCACCTGTTCAACGACACCCTGCGCGCCAACCTGCTGTACGCGCGGCCGGACGCCGGCGAGCGGGACCTCGTCGAGGCGTGCAAGGCCGCGCTGATCTGGGACACCATCGAGAGCCTTCCCGACGGGCTCGACACCATGGCCGGCGACCGGGGCTACCGGTTCTCCGGAGGGGAGAAGCAGCGGATCGCGCTGGCCCGGCTCCTGGTCAAGGCCCCGCCCATCGTCGTGCTCGACGAGGCCACGGCCCACCTGGACTCGGAGTCCGAGGCGCGGATCCAGCGGGCGCTCACGACGGCCCTCGCCGGCCGCACCTCGCTGGTGATCGCGCACCGGCTGTCCACCGTCCGGGAGGCGGACCAGATCCTGGTCATCGACTCCGGGACGGTCCGCCAGTGCGGGACGCACGACAGCCTGCTGGCCGAGGGCGGCCTCTATGCCGACCTGTACCACCGCCAGTTCGCCGGCCAGGCCGCGCAGCCGGCGGACGCCGGAGAGCGATGAGAGGGCACAGCCGATGACCGACTATCTGCCGCAGGTGGCGACCGTTCCGTTCCGTCTGGGCCGCCCGGAGGACCTGCCGGACGATCTGGCGGAGGTCGCCGCCGCCGGGGCCGGCACCCGGCACGCCGTCCGGCTCCTCGACGACGCCGCGTGGACCGGCTGCGACACGCTGGAAGGCGCCGCCCGCGCCGCGCGCGCGGCGCTGGCCGCCGACCACGGGCCTCGCGTCCGGGACGACCCGCGGGAGTCGGCGGCCAACCGCGACAACGACCTGGCCTTCGGGATCGAGCGCCACGGCGGCGCCGCGCTCCCGCTGATGGTCGACGCCGGGCTGGCCGCGCTGATCGGGCTTCTGGAGGCGGCCCGCCGGTGCGGCACCGGGCTGCCCGGGGACGACTGGGCCGACCTGTTCGCCGGCTTCGCGACGGTGACCTGCTGGCCGGCCGACCCCGCCGACCCTCCCGTCCGTCCGGCGCCGGGCCCACCGCGCCCGCATGGTGAGGCACTGCCGAAGGACGCGCTCCGCAAGTGGGTCCGCGGCCACCACGTCTTCATGGTCTTCGCCCAGTGCGGCGCGGTCGCGCTGCGCTGCCTGCGCTCGGCCGCCGACGCCGGCGACACGGCCGGCGCCCGGTCGGCGGCGCGGACCGCCACGACCATGATGCGCGCTTCGCGCGGTGCCCTGCGCTTCGCGGGCGACTCCGGCAACGACGAGTACGTGGCGGAGATCCGGCCGACGCTGATGCCGCCGATCGCCCCGCCCAAGATGAGCGGGCTGCGCTGGCGGGACCACGAAGCGCTGATCGGCGCGCTCGCCGACGCGGGCGACGCCTGGGCCGCGCTCGGCGACGACGGGCTGATCGCCGGCTTCCGCGACGCGCTGGACGGCGCGTACGCCGCGCACCGCGGCGTGTGCGAGCACTTCGTGGGCGACAGCTCCCCGAGCCTGCTGGCCACCGCCGGGTCCCGCCGGTCCGCGGTCGGGGTGCTCTCCCAGTTCCGGGACAAGCGGCTCGGCCTGCTGCCGCCCTCCGGCGGCCGGGAGGGCTGACGGATCGGACCGGGCCCGCCGCGGTCATGGGCGGCCCGCCGTCACGACCCCCATCCCGCTCGGCAGGCGCAGCGTGGACCGCGGCTCCAGCCCGGCGTCGCGCAGCAGCCGCCGGACGGCCTCGTCCCCGCGCTCGCCGCCGCCGTCGCCGCCGAACAGCGACATCAGGTAGAGGTCCATCCCGGCCGCGAACCGGGACGAGTCGTCGGTCCCGCCGTCCGGCAGCAGGTCGATGACCATGAGCGTGGCGTCCGGCGGCATCGCCGTGCGGCAGACGCGCAGGATGTCGACCGCCCGTTCGTCGTCCCAGTCGTGCAGCACGTGCGACAGCAGGTACAGGTCGCCGCCGGACGGGACCTCCGCGAAGAAGTCGCCGGCGACGAGCGAGCAGCGGCCGGCGAGCCCCCGGGCCGCGAGCCGACCGGCCGCGCGCGCCACCGTGCCGGGCAGGTCCAGCAGCCGGCCGTGCGCCCCCGGCACCCCCTCCAGCAGGCGTGCGAGCAGTTCGCCGTCGCCACCGCCGACGTCGACGATCCGCCGGTACGGGGTGAAGTCGACGGCGCCGAAGACCTCGTCGAGCTCGACGCGCAGCCCCTCGGCCTGTGACCGGTCGAACGTCGCGTTCAGTTCCGGCTCGCCTGTCAGGTGCTCGAAGAAGCCGGTGCCGAAGGCGTCGGTGAACGCCGACCCGCCGGTGCGGGCGGTGTGACCCAGCCGCGTCCACGCGGTGCCGACCGGACCGCCCAGCAGCAGCGCGGTCGGCCGGGCCGAGCCGGGCGCGTCCTCGCACAGCGTCGCGCCGAGCGGGGTGAGCCGGAAGGCGCCGTCGGCGTCCGCGGCGAACACGTCGAAGGCGCTGAGCGCGCGCAGCAGCCGCCGCACGGCGCCGGGATGGGCCGACACGCGGGCGGCCAGCTCCTCGGCCGTGCGCGGACCGTCGCGCAGCTCGTCGGCGAGCCCGAGCTCGGCCACGACGCACAGGGCCCGGGACACGATCTGCCCGTGCAGGAGGGCGCGCATCCGCACCGCGTGTTCGGTCATTTCGTGCTCCCCTCGTCCCGTGTGCTCAGCCACTCGGTCATCGCCTCCCCGACCAGCGGGACCATGTCGGGCCGGGTCATGTCCGAGTGGCCGCACGGCAGGCCCACGGTGGTGATCCGGCCCGCGAGATGGGACCCCCACATCGCCTCGGAGGAGAACTCCGCCGGCTTTCCGTCCTCCGCGACGAGGATCAGCGTGTCGCCGTCGAACCGGCCGTATCGATGAGCGCCCCTGACCGTCGCGTTGTTGTGGAACACGCGCGCCAGCCGCATGACCTCGTCGTCCAGCAGGCCTCCCAGCCGCTGCCTCGTCTCGGCGCGGATGCGCCGTGCCAGTCGCGCGACGGCGTCGGGCGGCACGGCGCGCGCGGGATCGCCGCCCGCGATGGCGGCGGCCGTCTCGTCGTCCTCCTCCTCGCCGGTGACCGCGGGCGCGGCGCCCCGATACGGCGGGTAGGCGTCCATGAGGATCAGCGACACGTCCTCGCCCTCGGACCTGAGCCGGACCGCGGCCTCGTGCGCCGGGGTCCCGCCGAAGGACCAGCCCACCAGGTGGTACGGACCGGACGGCTGCGCGGAGCGGATGCGCTCCACGTAGGCCGCGGCCATCTCGGCGACGGAGCCCGGCATCCCGTCCTCGCCGTCGAGGCCCTGCGCCTGCAGGCCGTAGAGCGGGTGCCCCTCCGGCATGTGCCGGGCGAACGGGAGGTAGCACCAGCTCAGCCCGCCCGCGGGATGGACGAAGAAGAACGCCGGCTTCGTACCGCCGGCGCGGATCTGCAGCAGCCCGCCGAGGGCGTCCCGCATGGACGACAGGGTGAACGAGTGGATCAGCCGGCCGGGCGTCGGGTTGGCGATCACCTCGCGCAGCGCGACCGTGACGCCCTCGGCCCGCAGCCGTTCGACGAGCCTCACCGCCAGCAGCGAGTGGCCGCCGAGCGCGAAGAAGTCGTCGTCCACGCCGACCTCGGGCACGTCGAGGACGTCGGCGAACGCCCCGCGCACGGTCGCCTCGAACATGTCGGCGGAGGCGAGGTTGCGGGACGGGGCGGAATCCGCCGCGCTCCTCGGGGCGGGCAGGGCGGCGCGGTCGACCTTGCCGCTCGGCCGCAACGGCAGGGCGTCCAGGACGACGACGGCCGAGGGCACCATGTAGTGCGGCAGCCGGGTGGCCGCGGACCTGCGCAGAGCGTCCGGCAGCGCCTCGGTGTCCGCGCCGGGATCGGCGGGCACGACGTAGCCGACCAGGCGCGCGTCGTCCTGCGCCTCGGCCCGGACGGTCACGACGGCCTGCGCGACCCGTTCGTCGGCCGACAGCACGGCCTCGATCTCCCCGAGCTCGATCCGGAACCCGCGGACCTTGACCTGGTCGTCGGTGCGCCCCGCGAAGACCAGCTCGCCGTCGGTGGTCCAGCGGGCGAGGTCACCGGTCCGGTACATCCGCTCGCCGGCCCCGAACGGGTCGGCGACGAACCGCTCGCCGGTCAGGGCGGGCCGGCCGAGGTAGCCGCGCGCCACACCGGCCCCGGCCACGTAGAGCTCCCCGGTCACCCCGGCCGGGACCGGCCGCAGGCGGGCGTCCAGCACGACGGTGCGGGTGTTCGCGATCGGCCCGCCGATCGGGACCTCCGCCGTCCCCGGGCGGCACCGCCACGCCGAGGCGTGGATGGTCGTCTCGGTCGGCCCGTACGTGTGGAACATGGCGCGTCCCGGCGACCAGCGGTCGACCAGCTCCGGCGGGCACGACTCACCGCCGACCTGCAGCACCACGTGCGGGGGTATCGCGCCCTCGCGGATTCCGGCCAGGACGGCGGGCGACATGGCGGCGTAGGTGATCTCGCGGTCGACGATGAAGCGCGACAGCTCCTCGCCCATCCGCTCCGCGTCGGGGACGACCACCAGGGTGGCGCCCGTCGACAGCGCGATCGACCACTCCAGGGAGAACCTGTCGAAGCCCGCCGACGTGGCCTGGGCGACCCTCACGGTCGGGTGCGTCCCCAGCCGGGCGCCTCCGGCCACCGCGGTGTTCACCAGCCCGGCACGGGTGACCACCACGCCCTTCGGCCGCCCCGTGGACCCCGAGGTGTAGCAGACGTACGCCGGGTGCTCGCCGCGCGGAGGCGCCGGCCGCTCGTCCGCCTCGATCGCCCGTGCGGGCAGCCCCGCCGTCTCGGCCGCGAACGCGGCGGAACCGACGTCGATGACCTGGCCCGGGAACCCCTGAACGGAGGCGGCCCCGAGCGCGTCGGCGACGACCAGCACGGGCCCGGCGTCCTCGAGGATGAAGGCGAGCCGCTCGGCGGGCTGCACGAGATCGAGCGCCAGGTAGGCGCCCCCCGCCTTCAGCACGCCCAGCAGGACGGCCGTCAGGCCGGCTCCCCGCTCCATCGCGACCGCGACCACCGACTCCGGGCCGGCCCCTCGGGCGATCAGCGCGCGGGCGAGGCGGTTCGCCCGCGCGTCCAGCTCGGCGTACGACAGCTCGGCGTCGTCGGCGAGCACGGCCGGGGCGTCCGGCGTCCGCGCCGCCTGGGCCTCGAACATCCCGGTCACCGACGTGTGCGGCACCTCCGTCGCGGTGTCGTTCCAGGCCCAGGTCAGCCGATCGCGCTCGGACTTGTCGAGCACCTCGATCGCGCCGACCCGCGCGGCCGGATCCTCTTCGAGGGCCGTCACCAGGTGGTCGACGCAGGTCTGCAGCATCCGGCAGACCACCGCCGCCTCCGCCGGCGCCACCGTGTCCACGGTCAGCTCGATCCCGTCGCCCAGGTCGTCCACCGACACGGTCATCGGGTAGTTGGTGGCCCTGCCGGTGTACATCATCTTGATGCCGGAGGGTGCCGGTGCCTGCCGCGAGGCCGACGCCGGGTCCGGGCCGTGGGAGTACCGGTAGTTGAGGATCGAGGTGAACAGCGGGCTGCCGCCGGGCACGCCGCTCGCCCGCTGGGCGAGGGCGAGCGAGGCGTGCTCGTGGACGAGCAGCTCGGCCAGCTGGCCGCGCATGGAGTTCAGCGCGTCCTCGACGCCGGTGCCGTCCATCCGGACCCGCACCGGCAGCGTGTTGAGGAACAGGCCCGCCGTCCGGTCCGCTCCCCGTCCCGCGTTCATGCGGCCGAACAGCACGGTGCCGAAGACGACGTCCTCGCGGCCGCTGAGGGTGGCCAGCACCCGCGCCCACGCCAGATGGAAGATCGTCGCCGGGCTCATCCCCAGCGTGCGCGCGACCTCCCGGGTCCGCCTGCTCACCTCCTCGTCGATGAACCGGCTCGCCGAGGTAATGCCGCTCCCGTCACGGTGGACGTCCAGCAGCCCGTACGGCGCCGTGGTCTCCTCGACGTCGCCCAGCAGATCCGCGAAGTACCGCTCGTGCTCCTCCCGCGGCACGCCCAGCCGCGCCTGCGCGACGAAGTTACGGAAAGGCAGCGGCTCGGGCAGCTCGTCCTCCCGGCCGGTCAAGATCGCACGTAGTTCGCCCAGCAGGACGTCCTGGGTCGTGTGGTCCTGGACCAGGTGGTGGATGCGCAGCAGTGCCAGCCAACGCCCGTCCACCGGCCGGTCGGAGACATGCACGTCGATCAGCGGCGCACGCCGCAGGTCCATCCCCGCACCCGCCGCCGCCAGCAACCGCCGCACCGGCTCGGCACCGTCATCCAGCACGACCTCCCGCACCGGCAGCACCGCCCGGCGGACCACCACCTGCACCGGCTCCCGCACTCCCTCCCACACGATCGCGGTCCGGTAGATGTCGCGCCGGTCGATCACCTGCTGCAACGCGGCCAGGAACCCGTCCAGGCGGTCCCGGGAATCGAAGCCGACGACCTTCGGGGAGACGTAGACGTCCCGGCCGCCGTCGGCCTGAAGCAGATGGTGGAAGAACAGACCCTCCTGCAAGGGAGCCAGCGGATAGACGTCCGCGATGTTGGCCGCACCGCCCTCCACCGCGGCGACGATCCGCTCCACCTCATCGGCGGACAGGTCCACGAGCGTGAGCATGTCCGGCGTGATCTCGGTGGCGTCCGCCGGGATGCGGTTCTCCGGCACCGGCACCTCGGCCGGGCCCGCCGCCGCGGCGAGGCTGGCCGGGCTGGGCGACTCGAACAGCGTCCGCACCGAGACCGACACCCCGCGCTCCCGCAGCACCTCCACCAGCCGCACCGCCAGCAGCGAGTGCCCGCCCAGCGCGAAGAAGTCGTCGTCCACGCCGACGGCGTCCAGGCCGAGCACCTCGGCGAAGGACTGGCAGAGGACCTCTTCCTCCACGCTGCTCGGGGCACGCCCGCTCACGACGGCGTGGTCCGGCGCGGGCAGGGCGGCCCGGTCGAGCTTGCCGTTGCCGGTCAGCGGCAGGGCGTCGAGTGCGACGAAGGCCGAGGGCACCATGTGGCCGGGCAGCTTCGCGGCGGCGTAGCGGCGCAGCTCGGCCTCGTCCGCGTCGCCCACCGCGTAGGCGACCAGCCGTTCGTCGCGCATCACCACCGCGGCCCGCTCGACCAGCGGATGTCCGGCGAGGACGCTCTCGACCTCGCCCGGTTCCACGCGGAACCCGCGGATCTTGACCTGGTCGTCGACCCGGCCCGCGAACTCCAGCTCCCCGCCCGCCGTCCACCGCGCCAGGTCCCCGGTGCGGTACATCCGCCCGCCGAACGGGCAGGCGACGAACCGCTCCGCCGTGAGCGCCGGACGTCCCGCGTACCCGCGGGCCACCTGGGCGCCGGCCACGTACAGTTCACCGGCCACCCCGGCCGGCACCGGCTCCAGCCGGCCGTCCAGCACGTACAGCCGGGTGTTGGCGACCGGGGTGCCGATCGGCGCCCCCGGCGCCAGCCGCGCCGTGGCCACACCGATCGTGGTCTCCGTGGGTCCGTAGTGGTTGAACACCTCGCAGTCCGCGGCCAGCAGCTCCGCGACCAGGTCCGGCGGAGCCGCCTCGCCGCCGAGCACCAGCGCGCCGCCCGGCACCGCGCCGGCCCCGAGCGCGGCCAGGTGCGACGGAACGACCTTCAGGAAGTCGATCCGGTGGTCGGCCAGATACGACCGCACCGCGGCCGCGTCGGTCACCATCTCCTCGGGCGGGATGTGGAGCCGGCCGCCGGAGGTGAGGCTCGCGAACACGACCGTGTTGCCGAGGTCGGTGGCCTGGCCCTGCAGCACCGCGTACCGGCCCGTCCCGAACCCGACGCGCTCCGGCACCGTGGACACGTAGTTCGCCAGCCCGCCGTGGGTGACCACCACTCCCTTGGGGCGTCCGGTCGATCCCGACGTGTAGATCACGTACGCCGCCTGCCCCGCGGCCACGGGCACGCGCGGTGCGTCGCCGGGCATCGCCGCCAGCAGTGCCGCCGTCGGCGCGCCGTCCAGCGCCTCCACCCGATGGCGGCCCGCCGGAAGATCGTCCAGCACCTCCTCGCAGGTGAGGGTCAGCACCGCGCCGCTGTCGGACTGCATGTGGGCTATCCGCTCGGCGGGCTGCCCCGGGTCGATCGGAACGTAGGCCGCGCCCGCCTTCCACACGCCCAGGATCGCCGCGACCATCTCGGCGCCGCGCGGCAGGCACACCCCCACCACCGACTCGGCGCCGACCCCCTGGCCGCGCAGGAAGTGCGCCAGCCGGTTCGCCCGCGCCTCCAGCTCCGCGTAGGACACCTCGCCGCCGTCCTCGACGACCGCGACCGCGTCCGGGGTCCGGGCCGCCTGGGCCTCGAACAGCTCCGGCACCGGCAGGGGCCCGGTCTCGGCCGCCGTGTCGTTCCATGCGACGAGCAGCCGGTCACGCTCGGCGGGGTCCAGCACGTCCAGCGCGCTCACCCGCGCCGACGGATCCTCGACCGCCGCCGAGAGGACCCGCACGAAGCGGTCCGCGATCCGCTCGACCGAGGCGGCCTCGAACAGGTCCGCCGCCCCCGCGATCTGCCCGCCGATCCCTCGCGGCGCACCGTCCGCCGCGAACTTCTCCCCCACCAGCACCGACAGGTCGAACTTCGCCGGGCCCTCGTTCATCGGCAGCGTCGTGGCACGCACTCCGGAGCGCGCGGGGCCCGGGCCGGCGTCCGGGCGCGTGCCGGTCACCGGCATGGTGTTGTGCATGGTGAGGATCACCTGGAACAGCGGCTGCCGGGCCAGCGAACGCGCCGGGGCGAGCTCCTCGACCAGCCGCTCGAAGGGCACGTCCTGGTGCTCGAACGCCGCCAGTCCCCGGCTCCGCACCCGTCCCAGCAACTCCGCGAACGTCGGGTCGCCCGACAGGTCGCTGCGGATCACGAGCGTGTTGACGAAGCAGCCCACCAGGTCGTCCAGCGCCTCGTCCGACCGGCCGGCCACCGCCGACCCGATCGGGATGTCGGTGCCCGCGCCGAGGCGGTTGAGCATGGTCGCCAGGGCCGCCTGGAGCACCATGAACACCGTGACGCCCTCGGCGCGCGCCACCTCGCGGACCCGCGCGTGCACCTCCGCCGGGACCTCCACCGCGGTCGCGTGCCCTCGATGCGAGGCGACGGCCGGCCGGGCGCGGTCGAACGGCAGCGCCAGCTCCTCCGGCGCGCCGGCCAGCGCCTCGCGCCAGTACGCCACCTGCCGCGACAGCGGGCTCTCCGGGTCGTCCGGCGAGCCCAGCACCTCGCGCTGCCACAGCGCGTAGTCGGCGTACTGGACCGGCAGCGGCGCCCATTCCGGTGCGCGGCCCGCGCACCGCGCCGCGTAGGCCGCGTTCAGGTCACGCGCCAGCGGCTCCATCGACCAGCCGTCCACGGCGATGTGGTGCACCATCAGGGTGAGCACGTGCTCGTCCCGTCCGAGGTCGAACACCCACGCCCTGAACGGGACCTCGGCGGACAGATCGAAGGCGTACTCGCTCGCCTCCGCCACGGCGCCGGCGAGTCCCTCCGGGGCCACCTCGGCGACCGTGGGCTCCCACTCCAGCTCCTCGACGCCCAGCACGCGCTGGTACGGCTCACCATCGGCCACCGCGTACACCGTCCGCAGCACCTCGTGCCGCCCGATCACGTCCCGCAGCGCCGCCGCCAGCGCCGCCCGGTCCAACCCTCCGGACAGCCGCACCACCACGGGGCTGTTGTAGGTCGGGCTCGGCCCCTCCAGCTGGCCGATGAACCACAGCCGCCGCTGCCCGTAGGACAGCGGCACCCGCTCGGGACGGGTCCGCGCGACCAGCGCCGGCCGCCTGTGACCGGCGCCGGAGAGCCGGGCCGCCAGCCCGGCCGCCGAGCGGGCCTCGAAGACCGCCCGCAGCGGCACCTCGACGTCCAGGACCGCGCGCGCCCGGCTCACCAGCCGCATCACCAGCAGCGAATGCCCGCCGAGCGCGAAGAAGTCGTCCTCCGGGCCCACCGACGGCAGCCCCAGCACCTCGGCGAACACCTGGCACAGGATCTCCTCCCGTGCGTCGGCCGGCCCGCGGCCCCCGCCCGCGCCGGCGGCGGGCCCGGGTGCGGGCAGCGCGGCCCGGTCGAGCTTGCCGTTGCCCGTCAGCGGCAGCGCGCCGAGCATGACGACCGCCGAGGGGACCATGTACTCGGGCAGCGACTCCGCGCAGAAGGCGCGCAGCGCGGCCGGATCGGCGTCGCCGGTCGCGTACGCGACGAGCCGCCGGTCGCCGGGCCGGTCCTCGCGGACCAGCACCGCGACCTGGCCCACCGACGGATGCCGGGCCAGGACCGCCTCGATCTCGCCCGGCTCGATCCGGAACCCGCGAAGCTGCACCTGCTGGTCGGCGCGCCCCCGGTACTCCAGCGTGCCGTCGGGGAGCCAGCGGGCCAGGTCGCCGGTGCGGTACATCCGCCCGGGTCCGTGCGGGCAGGCCACGAAGCGCTCGGCGCTCAGGCCCGGCCGGTTCAGGTAGCCGCGGGCCAGCCCGGCCGCGGCCACGTACAGCTCCCCGGTGACGCCGGCCGGCACCGGGCGCAGTCTCGCGTCCAGCACGTACAGCCGCATGTCGGGCAGGCCGGTGCCGATCGTGCCGCGCCCGCCGGCCGCGGACGACCGGTCCAGCGGACCGTACGTCGTGTGCACGGTCGTCTCGGTGATCCCGTACATGTTGACGAGCACCGGCGCGTCGTCCGGATGCCGCGCGTACCACGTCTCCAGGCGCGCCGGATCCAGCGCCTCGCCCCCGAAGATCACGTACCGCAGCGCCAGCTCGCCCGGCGGCTCCACCTCCGCGAGCTGGTAGAAGGCGGACGGCGTCTGGTTGAGCACCGTGACCCGCTCGCGGGCCAGCAGGTCGAGCGCCTCCTCCGGCGACCTCGACACGGCGTGCGGCACGACGACCAGCCGGCCTCCGTACAGCAGCGCGCCCCACATCTCCCAGACGGAGAAGTCGAAGGCGTACGAGTGGAACAGCGCCCATACATCGTCGGGGCCGAAGCCGTACCACCGCTCGGTCGCCGCCAGCAGCCGCACCACGTTCCGGTGCGGGACGACCACGCCCTTCGGGCGGCCGGTCGAGCCGGAGGTGTAGATCACGTACGCCGGGTGGTCCGGGGACAGCGGCACACGCGGGGCGGTGGCCGGATACCGGGACAGCCCGGCCTGGAAGGCGTCGTCGAGCAGGATCCGCTCGCCCGATCCGGGGTGCGGCCCCTTGGCCAGCAGCAGCGCCGGGCGGGCGTCGTCCAGCACGTACGCGATGCGGTCGGCGGGGTTCGCCGGATCGATCGGCAGGTAGGCCCCGCCCGCCTTGAGCACGGCGAGGATCGCCACGATCATGTCCTCGTCGCGCGGGAGCGCCAGCGCCACCGGCCGCTCCGGGCCGACGCCCCGCTCGATCAGGTGGTGCGCGAGCCGGTTCGCGCGCTCGTCCAGCTCCCCGTATGTGAGGGTGGAGCCGCCGCTGGTGACGGCGGGCGCGTCAGGCGTGCGGCCCGCCCGCTCCTCGAAAAGCGCCGGGATCGTGATCGCGCGGCTCGCGCCGGCGGCCCCCGTGCCCCGGCTCCACTCCGACAGGGTCCGCTCCCGCTCGGCCGGGTCGAGGACGTCCAGCATGCTCAACCGGACGCCGGGGTCGTCCTGGAGCGCGTCCACCAGGTTGGCGAGGCAGGTGTGCAGCAGCCGGCACAGTGCCGTGCCGTCGACCGCGTCCACCGCGTCCACCGTCAGCCCGAACCCGGCGCCGTGGTCCTCGATCGACACCGCCACCGGATAGTTGGTGGCCTCCCGCGCCGACACGGTCCGGATCCCCTCGGCGCGCCGGTGCGGCGCGTCGCCACGGTCCGAGCCGTGCCGGTAGTTCAGGATCGAGGTGAACAGCGGCCTGCCGCCCGGCATCCCGCTGGCCTGCTGGGCAAGGCTGAGCGGGGCGTGCTCGTGCACCAGCAGCTCGGCGAGCTGGTCCCGCATCGCGTCCAGCGCGTCGCCCACGCCGGTCTCATCGAGGCGCACCCGCACCGGCAGCGTGTTGATGAACAACCCCGGCACCCGGTCCGCGCCCGCGCCCGCGTTCATCCGGCCGAACAGCACGGTGCCGAACACCACGTCGTCCCGGCCGCTCACCGTCCCGAGCACCCGGGCCCACGCCAGGTGGAAGATGGTGGCGGCGCTGACGCGCAGGCCGCGCGCCACCTCGCGGACCCGTGCGCCGAGGTCGTGGTCGACGGTCACGCGGGCCCGTTCGACGCTCCCGCCGTCGCCGTGCACGTCGACCAGGTCGTACGGCGCGGTCGTCTCCTCGACGTCGCCGAGCAGGTCCGCGAAGTAGCGCTCGTGCTCTTCCCGCGGCATCCCCAGCCGGGCCTGCGCCACGAAGTCCCGGAACGGCAGCGGCTCGGGCAGCTCGTCCTCGCGCCCCGACATGATCGCGTCCAGCTCCGCCAGCAGCACCTCCACGGTGGTGTGGTCCTGGACGAGGTGGTGCGTCCGTAGCAGCGCCAGCCACCCGCCGCCGTCCTCCGGCGCGACGTGCACATCGATCAGCGGGGCGCGCCCCGTGTCCATCGCGGTCCCCTCCGCGGCGGCGAGGTCCGCCACCTCGTGGACCGGCAGCACCGCCCGGCGCGTCACCACCTGGACCGGCTCCCGCAGTCCCTCCCACACGACCCCCGTGCGGTAGACGTCATGCCGGTCGATCACGCGCTGCAGCGCGGCCAGGAAGGCGTCCAGGCGCTCCCGCGCGTCGAACCGGAGCACCTGGGGAACGAGATAGGCGTCCCGGCCGTCGTCGGCCATCAGGTGGTGGAAGAACAGGCCCTCCTGAAGCGGAGCCAGCGGATACACATCGGCGATGTTGGCGGCGCCGCCCTCCACCCTGTCCACGACCCGCCCGACCTCGTCGGCCGTGAGGTCGGCGAGCGGCAGCATCTCCGGGGTGAGGTGGTCGGCATCCGGCGGGATCAGGTTCGGCGGGACCTCGACCGTCTCGGCCTCGGCCCCCGCGGCCAGACCCGCCGGTGTCGGCGTCTGGAACAGCGTGCGCACCGACACCGAGACGCCCTGGTCGCGCAGCGCCTCCACCAGCCGGACCGCCAGCAGCGAATGCCCGCCCAGCCGGAAGAAGTCGTCCTCGACCCCCACGCCGTCCAGGCCGAGGACCTCCGCGAACGCGCGGCACACGATCTCTTCCCGCACGCCGGCCGGCGCCCGGCCGGCGCCCGCCGCGAACCGGGGAGCGGGCAGGGCCGCGCGGTCCAGCTTCCCGCTGGCGTTCAGCGGCAGTGCGTCCAGGCGCACGAACGCCGAAGGCACCATGTAGCCGGGCAGCCGGTCGGCCACGAACCGGTGCAAGTCCTCCTGACCTGCCTCGCCCACCGTGTAGGCGACCAGGTGCCTGCCCCCGGGACCGTCCTCACGCGCGACCACCGCGGCCTGGCGAACTCCCGGGTGAGCGGTCGTCACCGCCTCGACCTCGCCCGGCTCGATCCGGAAGCCCCGGATCTTCACCTGGTCGTCGGCGCGGCCCGCGAACACCAGCTGCCCGCCGGGTGTCCATCGGACGAGATCCCCCGTCCGGTACATCCGCTCGCCCGGCTCGAACGGGCACGCCACGAACCGCTCGCCCGTCAACCGCGCGAGCCCCAGATACCCCCGGGCCAACCCGGCTCCGGACACGTACAACTCGCCCACGACGCCCGGCGGAACAGGCCGCAGGGCGTCGTCCACCACGTACACACGGGTGTTGGGGATCGGGGTGCCGATCGGCACCGCGCCGCCGGCCACCGACTCGGGGTCGCACCGCCACACCGCCGCGTTCACCGTCGTCTCGCTGGGGCCGTAGCTGTTGAACATCACCCGCCCGTCCGAGGCCCACCGCGTCACCACCTCGGCGGGCAGTGCCTCGCCTCCCACGTCCAGCACGAATTCCGGATCCAGCGATCCCTCGGGGAGCGTGGCCACCACCGCCGGCGGGAGCGTCGCGTGCGTCACCCCCGACTCGTTCAGGAACCCCGCCAGTTCGCCCCCCAGCCGCCGCTCCGGGGGGACGATCACCAGCGCCGCCCCGCCCAGCAGCGCCAGCAGCCACTCCTCGCAGAACATGTCGAAGCCCACCGAGGCGAACTGCGCCACCCGCGACCGCCCCGGCACCAGCCCGAACCGGTCGTGGCTCACCGTCAGGTTCGCGAACCCCGCATGGGAGATCACCACGCCCTTGGGCCGGCCCGTCGACCCCGTCGTGTACACCACGTACGCCGCGTTCCCGCCCTGGACGTCCACGCGCCGATCACCGGTGTCCATCTCCGCGTCCGGCGAGGCGAGGCCGGGAGAGCCCATCTCCACGACCGGTGCCGGGGACCCGCTCACCGACGCCGCACCCGCCGCGTTCGTGATCACCAGGCACGGCCCGGCGTCGGCCAGCACGGACGACGACCGCTCGGCCGGCTGCGCCGGGTCCAGTGCCAGGTACGCGGCGCCCGCCTTCAGCACCCCCAGCAGGACCACCATCAGATCGGCGCCTCGCGGCATGGCGACGGCCACCACCGACTCCGGCCCCGCGCCCCGTCCCCGCAACCAGCGCGCCACCCGGTCCGCTCGCGCGTCGAGCTCCGCGTACGACAGCGAGATGTCACCGTCCACCAGCGCCATCGCGCCGGGAAGCCGCGCCGCCTGCTCCTCGAACATCCGCACCACCGACACGGTCGGCGCGTCCACCGCCGTCCGGTTCCACTCCACCAGCATCCGGTGCCGTTCGGCCGGGTCCAGGACCTCGACCCGGCTCACCCGCGCCGACTGGTCGAGCGCCACCGCGGACAGCACCCGGGCCAGGGCGTCGGCGAACCGCTCGGCCGTCCGCTGATCGAAGACGTCGGCGGCCGCGGTCACCGATCCGCGCAGCCCAGCCGGCGCGCCCTCGCCGTCGAAGACCTCCTCGACGCTGACGTCCAGGTCGAACGTCGCCGTCGCGGTCCCGGACCGGGGCGCCGACGCCGGCGCGCCGCCCGCGCGGACCCCGGGGAGGTCCAGGGTCGCCTGGGCGTTGTTCTGCAACGTCACCATCACCTGGAACAGCGGGTGGCGCGCCAGCGACCGGGCCGGAGCCAGTTCCTCCACCAGACGCTCGAACGGCACGTCCTGATGGGCGTAGGCGCGCAGGCTCGTCTCGCGCACCCGGGCCAGCATCTCGGCGAACGTCGGGTCGCCGGACAGGTCACCGCGGATCACCAGCGTGTTCACGAAGAACCCGACCAGACCGTCCAGCGCCTCGTCCAGACGGCCCGCGACCGCCGAACCGATCGGGACATCGGTGCCCGCGCCCAGCCGCGACAGCGTCACCGCCAAGGCCGCCTGGAGCACCATGAACACGGTCACGCCATGTTCGCGCGCCACCTCACGGACTTGGGCGTGCACGTCGGGCGGCACCGTGAGCGGCGCCCGGTACCCACGGTTCGATGCCATCGCGGGACGCGGCCGGTCGAACGGCAGCGCCAGCTCCTCCGGGACCCCCGCCAGCGCCTCGCGCCAGTACGCGACCTGTTCCGCGAGGAGGCTCCCGGGATCGTCCTCCGACCCGAGCAGATCCCGCTGCCACAGCGTGTAGTCCGCGTACTGCACCGGCAGCGGCGCCCACTCCGGCGCGTGCCCCGCTCGCCGGGCCGCGTAGGCGGCGCTCAGGTCGCGCGCCAGCGGCGCCATCGACCAGCCGTCGGCGGCGATGTGGTGCACCACCAGCGCCAGCACGTGCTCGTCCGGTCCGAGCGTGAACAACCACGCCCGGATCGGCACCTCGGCCGACAGGTCGAACGCGTACCGGTTCGCCTCGGCCACCGCGTCCGGCAGCTCGTCCCGGGTGATCTGGTCGGCCGTCAGGGCGAAGAACGGCTCGCCGCGGTCCAGCACCCGCTGGTACGGCTGGCCGTCGGCCACCGGGAACACCGTGCGCAGCACCTCGTGCCGTTCCAGCACGTCGCGGAACGCCTCTTCCAGCGCCCGCCGGTCCAGCTCGCCAGTCAGCCGCAGGGTGGTGGAGACGTTGTAGGCCGGGCTCGGCCCCTCCAGCTGCGCGAGGAACCAGAGCCGCCGCTGCGCGTACGACAGCGGCAGCCGCTCCGGACGCCCCACCGGCGCCAAGGCGGTGCGCGCCCGCTCGGCCTCGAACAGCCGTCCGGCCAGGCCGGCGGGGGTCGGCGACTCGAACAGCGTCCGCAGCGGCACCTCGGCTCCGAGGATGGTGCGCACTCGGCCCACCAGCCGCGTCGCGAGCAGCGAATGCCCGCCGAGTGCGAAGAAGTCGTCGTCCACGCCGACGTCGTCCAACCCCAGCACCTGCGCGAACACCTGGCACAGGAGTTCCTCCCGCGCGCTCGCCGGAGCACGGCCGGCCGGGGTCGCGGTCCCGAAGGCGGGTGCGGGCAGCGCCTTGCGGTCGAGCTTGCCGTTCACGGTCAGCGGCAGCGCGTCCAGGGCGACGAACGCGGCGGGCACCATGTGCTCGGGCAGGCCCGCCACCGCCAACGCCCTCAGCTCCGCCTCCTCCACCACACCCTGCACATAGGCGACGAGCCGCTCCTCATGAACGACCACCGCGACATCGGCCACCCCCGGATGCCGCGCCAGCACCGCCTTGACCTCACCCAGCTCCACCCGGAACCCGCGCAACTGCACCTGCTCGTCGCTGCGGCCCAGATACTCCACGTCTCCGCCGGCCCGCCACCGGACCACATCGCCGGTCCGGTACATCCGGGTCCCCGCCGCCCCGAACGGGTCGGCCACGAACCGCTCCGCACTCAACCCCGGACGATGCAGATAGCCCCGAGCCAGCCCCGCACCCGCCACGTACAACTCACCCGCCACCCCAGGCGGTACCGGCCGCAACCGCCGATCCAGCACATAAAGCCGCAGGTCCGCCAGACCAGAGCCGATGACGTTCGACGCGGTCCGCACCCGCTCGCGGTCCAGGGCGTAGCGGGTGGCGAACACGGTGGTCTCGGTGGGCCCGTAGACGTTCATGAGCCGCGGCGCGTCGTCCGCGTGCCGGTCGTACCAGTCCTCCAGGCGGCCCAGTTCCCACGACTCGCCGCCGATGTTCACGTGCCGCAGCGACCAGTCGTCGCGCTGTTCCGCCATGAGCTGGAAGAACGCCGAGGGCGTCTGGTTCAGCACCGTGACCCGCTCGGCCGCCAGCAGCTCCGCGAACTCGCGCGGCGACCGCGACGTCAGGTACGGCACCACCACCAGCCGGCCGCCGTACAGCAGCGGGCCCCACAGCTCGCACACCGTGAAGTCGAAGGCGTACGAGTGGAACAGCGTCCACGCGTCATCCGGTCCGAAGTCGAACCACCGCTCCAGCGAGCGCACGAATCGCACGACGTTCTGGTGGGGGACGACCACGCCCTTCGGGCGACCGGTCGACCCCGACGTGTAGATCACGTACGCCGCGTGCTCCGGTGACACCGCGACCCCGAGATCACCATCGTCATAGCCGAGGACGTCCACGTCCTCGACCCCAACGGTCACCACCGGATCGGTGTCACCCAGCACGAAATCGATCCGATCCTGCGGATAATCCGGATCGATCGGCACATACGCCGCCCCGGACTTCAGCACCGCCAGCACCGCGACGACCAGCTCCACCGACCGCGGCAGAACCAACGCCACGAAACGCTCCGGCCCCGCACCCCGCTCCACCAGGTACCGGGCCAGCCGGTTCGCCCGCGCGTTCAACTCCGCATAACTGATCGACGAACCCTCGAACGTCACCGCCGGAGCATCCGGCGTCCGCGCCACCTGCGCCTCGAACAGCGCCGGAACCGTCGACCGCTCTTCTACGACCGCCCCGCCGCCGGCCCACTCTTCCAAGATCACCGCGCGCTCGGCCTCACCGAGGACGGCGACGTCCGGCAGCCGGCGCGCCGGCGCCTCCTCCAGCGCGTCCGCCAGGTCGGCGACGCAGGTGTGCATCAACCGGCACAGAGCCGGTCCGTCGACGGACGCCACCGCGTCGACCGTCAGCCCGAACCCGGCGCCGCGGTCCTCCACGGACATGGCCACCGGGTAGTTCATGGCCTCCCGCGTCGACACGGTGCGGATGCCCGAGACACCCGCGGGCGCGGCATCGGTCCGGCTGTGCCGGTAGTTGAGAATGGAGCTGAACAGCGCGCTGCCGCCCGGCACCGCACTCGCCTGCTGGGCGAGGCTGAGCGGGGCGTGCTCGTGCACCAGCAGCTCGGCGAGCTGGTCCCGCATCGCGTCCAGCGCGTCGCCCACGCCCGTCTCGCCCAGGCGCACCCGCACCGGCAGCGTGTTGATGAACAACCCCGGCACCCGGTCCGCGCCCGCACCCGCGTTCATCCGGCCCAGCAGCACGGTGCCGAACACCACGTCGTCCCGGCCGCTCACCGTCCCGAGCACCCGGGCCCACGCCAGGTGGAAGATCGTGGCGGGGCTCACTCCCCGCGCACGGGCGATCGTCCGGATCCGCCGGCCCACCTCGCCGTCCACGTCCAGGCGGGCCTTCTCGGCCCCGCTCCCGTCGTGGTGGACGTCCAGCAGCCCGAACGGCGCGGTCGTCTCCTCGACGTCGCCGAGCAGGTCCGCGAAGTAGCGCTCGTGCTCCTCCCGCGCCATCCCCAGCCGGGCCTGCGCCACGAAGTCGCGGAACGGCAGCGGCTCGGGCAACTCGTCCTCGCGCCCCGTCATGATCGCGTCCAGCTCCGCCAGCAGGACGTCCTGCGTGGTGTGGTCCTGGACGAGGTGGTGCATCCGCAGCAGCGCCAGCCACCCGCCGCCCTCCTCCGGCGCGACGTGCACATCGATCAGCGGGGCGCGCCCCACCCGCATCGGCGCCCCGTCCTGGAGCCGCCCGACCTCCCGGACCGGCAGCTCCGCCCGGCGGACCACCACCTGCACCGGCTCGGACAGCCCTTCCCACACGATCGCGGTGCGGTAGATGTCGTGCCGGTCGACCACCCGCTGCAGCGCGGCCAGGAAGGCGTCCAGGCGCTCGCGCGCGTCGAACCGCAGCACCCGCGGCACCACGTAGGCGTCCTCACCGCCATCGGCCATCAGATGATGGAAGAACAGGCCCTCCTGAAGCGGAGCCAGCGGGTACACGTCCGCGATGTTCGCCGCACCGCCCTCCACCGCGGCGACGACCCGCTCCACCTCGGCCGCGGACAGGTCCACGAGCGTGAGCATGTCCGGGGTGATCTCCGTCGCGCCCGCCGGGATCAGGTTCTCCGGCACCGCCACCTCGGCCGGACCCGCCGAGACCGCCAGCCCGGCCGGTGTCGGCGCCTCGAACAGCGCCCGTACCGAGACCGGGACCCCGCGCTCGCGCAGCACCTCCACCAGCCGGACCGCCAGCAGCGAATGCCCGCCCAGCCGGAAGAAGTCGTCATGCACACCGACGACCTCCACGCCGAGGACCTCGGCGAAGGCCTGGCACAGGATCTCCTCCTGCACGCTCCCGGGGGCGCGGCCGGCGGCGCCCGCGGCGGAGTAGTCCGGTTCGGGCAGCGCCGCGTGGTCGAGCTTCCCGTTGGCCGTGAGCGGCAGCGCGTCGAGAGCGACGAAGGCCGCGGGCACCATGAACTCGGGGAGGCTCGCCGCGGCCAGCTCCCGCAGCTCCGCCGCCCCGGCGTCGCCGGTCACGTAGGCGACGAGGCGGTCGCCTCTCGCGACCACCGCGACATCGGTCACCGCTTCGTGCCGCGCCAGCACCGCCCGTACCTCGCCCGGCTCGACCCGGAACCCGCGGATCTTTACCTGCTCGTCGACGCGCCCGAGGAACTCCAGGTTCCCGTCCGCCCGCCACCGCACGAGGTCGCCGGTCCGGTACATCCGCTCGCCCGCGCCCGCGTACGGGCAGGCCACGAACCGCTCCGCGGTCAGGCCGGGCCGGCCGAGGTAGCCGCGGGCCACCAGCGTGCCCGAGACGTACAGCTCGCCCGCCACTCCGGCGGGCACCGGCCGCAGCCGCCCGTCCAGGGCGTAGAGCCGCACGCCCGCGAGCGGGCCACCGATCATGCTGCCCGGCGCGGCGGCGGCACGCGCGCGGTCCAGCGCGTAGCCGCTGACGAGCACGGTGGTCTCGGTCGGACCGTAGGTGTTCGTCACCAGCGGCGCGTCGTCCGGGTGCCGGGCGTACCAGTCCTCCAGGCGGCCGAGGTCCAGCGCCTCACCGCCCAGGAACACGTACCGCAGCGCCCAGTCGTCGCGCTGTTCGGCCATGAGCTGGTAGAGCGCGGCCGGCGTCTGGTTCATCACCGTCACGCGCTCGGCGGCCAGCAGCTCCGCGAACTCGCGCGGCGACCGCGAGATCTCGTACGGCACCACGACCAGCCGGGCGCCGTGCAGGAGCGCCCCCCACAGCTCCCACACCGTCAGGTCGAAGCCGTACGAGTGGAACAGCGTGCGCACATCGCCCGGCCCGATGTCGCACATCTCGTCCAGGGCCCGCACCATCCACACCACGTTCTGGTGGGAGACCACCACGCCCTTCGGACGTCCCGTGGACCCCGACGTGTAGATCACGTACGCCGCGTGCTCCGGCGCGATCGGCAGGCCGAGGTCGCCGTCGTCGTGGCCGGAGACGTGCACGTCCTCGGGCCGGACGACCAGCACCGGGTCGGCGTCGGCCAGCATGAACGCGATCCGGTCGTCCGGATGATCGGGGTCGATCGGCACATAGGGCGCCCCGGACTTCAGCACGGCCAGCACCGCGACGACCAGGTCGGCCGACCGGGGCAGCACCAGCGCCACCGGCCGTTCCGGCCCCGCACCCCGCTCCACCAGGTACCGGGCCAGCCGGTTCGCCCGCGCGTTCAGCTCCGCATAGCTGATCGACGAACCCTCGAACGTCACCGCCGGAGCGTCCGGCGTCCGCGCCGCCTGCGCCTCGAACAGCGCCGGGATCGTCGTGCGCTCCTCCGCGGGCATCGCGCCGCCGGCCCACTCGTCCAGGATCACCGCGCGTTCGGCCCCGTCGAGGATGTCGACCGCGCCGATCGGGGTGTCCGGCGCGGTGACGACCGCCTCGACCACGCGTTCCAGGCGGCCGGCGAACCGCGCGGCGGTCCCGGCCTCGAACACGTCGGTGGCCACGATCACCGCGCCGCGCAGCCCGGCCGGGGCTCCCTCGGCGTCGAAGGCCTCGGTGAGGCTGAACTCCAGGTCGAACTTCGCCGTCACCGGGCCGTCCGCGGGCCCGGCCGGCAGGCCGCCCGCACGCACGCCGGGCAGGTCCAGCTCCGGCCGGGCGTTGTTCTCGAAGGTCAGCATCACCTGGAACAGCGGGTGCCGCGCCAGGGAGCGGGCGGGCGCCAGTTCCTCGACGAGGCGCTCGAACGGCACGTCCTGGTGCTCGAACGCGCCCAGCCCCGTCTCCCGCACCCGCTCCACGAGCTCGGCGAACGTCGGGTCGCCGGACAGGTCGGTGCGGATGACCAGGGTGTTGACGAAGAAGCCGACCAGGTCGTCCAGCGCCTCGTCCAGACGGCCCGCGATCCCGGATCCGATCGGGATGTCGGTGCCGCCGCCCAGCCGCGACAGGGTGACCGCCACGGCGGCCTGGAGCACCATGAACACGGTGACACCGTGTTCGCGCGCCACCTCGCGGACCCGGGCGTGCACCTCCGCGGGCAGCGCCAGCGGCACCCGGTGCCCCCGATACGAGGCCGCCGCGGGGCGCGGCCGGTCGAACGGCAGCGCCAGCTCCTCCGGGACCCCCGCCAGCGCCTCGCGCCAGTACGCGACCTGTTCCGCGAGGAGGCTCCCGGGATCGTCCTCCGACCCCAGCAGCTCGCGCTGCCACTGCGCGTAGTCCGCGTACTGCACCGGCAGCGGCGTCCACTCCGGCGCCCGGCCCTCGCGCCGGGCCGCGTAGGCGGTGCCCAGGTCGCGCGCCAGCGGCGCCATCGACCACGCGTCTCCCGCGATGTGGTGCACCACCAGCGCCAGCACGTGCTCGTCCGGCCCGGCCTCGCACAGCCACGCCCTGATCGGGATCTCGGCGGAAAGGTCGAACGCGTGCCCGCCCGCGTCGGCCACCGCCTCGACCAGAGGCAGCTCGAACCCGGTCTCGTCCACTCGGAGGATCCGCTGGTACGGCTCGCCGTCGGCGACCGCGAACACCGTGCGCAGCACCTCGTGCCGTTCCAGCACGTCGCGGAACGCCTCTTCCAGCGCCCGCCGGTCCAGCTCGCCGGTCAGCCGCAGGGTCACCCGGATGTTGTAGGTCTCGCTGGGACCCTCCAGCTGCGCGAGGAACCAGAGCCGCCGCTGCGCGTACGAGAGCGGCATCCGCTCGGTGCGTTCCCTCGGGGCCGGCGCCGGCCTCTCCCGGCGGGCCTCGAAGAGGCGTGCGGCCAGGCCGGCGGGGGTCGGCGACTCGAACAGCGTCCGCAGCGGCACCTCGGCACCGAGCACGGCGCGTACCCGGCTCACCAGCCGCGTCGCGAGCAGCGAGTGCCCGCCGAGCGCGAAGAAGCCGTCGTCCACGCCGACGGTCTCCACGCCGAGCACCTCGGCGAACACCTGGCAGAGGAGCTCCTCCCGCACCGTGGCGGGCCGGCGGCCTCCCCCTGCCGCGAACTCGGGTGCGGGCAGCGCCTCGCGGTCGAGCTTGCCGTTCACGGTCAGCGGCAGCGCGTCGAGGGCGACGAACGCGGCGGGCACCATGTGCTCGGGCAGGCTCGCCACGGCCAGCGCCCGCAACTCCGCCGCCTCGGCGTCGCCGGTCACGTAGGCGACGAGGCGCTCCTCATGCACGACCACCGCGACGTCGGCGACGGCTTCGTGCCGCGCCAGCACCGCCTTGACCTCACCCAGCTCCACCCGGAACCCGCGAAGCTGCACCTGCTCGTCGCTCCGGCCCAGGTACTCGACATCGCCGCCGGCGCGCCACCGCACCACATCGCCGGTCCGGTACATCCGGGTCCCCACCGGCCCATACGGGTCGGCCACGAACCGCTCCGCACTCAGCCCCGGACGATTCAGATAACCCCGGGCCAACCCGGGACCCGCCACGTACAGCTCACCCGCGACGCCGATCGGCGCGGGCCGCAGCCGTTCGTCCAGCACGTAGAGGCGCAGGTCACCCACGCCGGCGCCGATGATGTTCCCCGCCGCGCTCTCGGCCCGCGCCCGGTCCAGCAGGTACCCGGAGGCGAAGAGCGTCGTCTCCGTCGGCCCGTACATGTTGGACAGCCGCGGCGCGTCGTCGGCGTGCCGGGCGTACCACTCCCCCAGGCGGCCCGGTTCCCACGACTCGCCACCGACCGTCACGTACCGCAGCGCCCAGTCGGGCCGCTCCTCGCTCACCAGCTGGAAGAAGGAGGAGGGCGTCTGGTTCAGCACCGTCACACCCTCGGCCGCGAGCAGCTCCGCGAACTCGCGCGGCGACCGCGACGTCAGGTACGGCACCACCACGAGCCGGCCGCCGTACAGCAGGGAACCCCACAGCTCGAACACGGTCAGGTCGAACGCGTAGGAGTGGAACAGCGTCCCGACATCGTCCGGCCCGAGGTCGAACCACCGCTCCAGGGAGCGCAGCAGCCGCACCACGTTCTGGTGCGGGACGACGACCCCCTTCGGGCGTCCGGTGGACCCCGACGTGTAGATCACGTACGCCGCATGATCCGGCGACACCGCGACCCCGAGATCACCGTCCTCGTGACCCGGGACGTCCACGTCATCGGCCCGAACCGTCAGCACCGGCTCGATGTCGGACAGGATCAAATCAATCCGATCCTGCGGATAATCCGGATCGATCGGCACATACGCCGCCCCGGACTTCAGCACCGCCAGCACCGCGACGACCAGCTCCACCGACCGCGGCAGAACCAACGCCACGAACCGCTCCGGCCCCGCACCCCGCTCCACCAGGTACCGGGCCAGCCGGTTCGCCCGCGCGTTCAACTCCGCATAACTGATCGACGAACCCTCGAACGTCACCGCCGGAGCATCCGGCGTCCGCGCCACCTGCGCCTCGAACAACGCCGGAACCGTCGAACGCTCTTCTACGACCGCCCCGCCGCCGGCCCACTCTTCCAGGATCAGCGCACGCTCCCCGTCACCGAGGACGTCCACCGCGTTCACGCGCACCGACGGATCCGCGACGACCTGCGCCAGCACCTGGGCCCAGACGTGCGCGAGCCGCTCGATCGTCCGTTCCTCGAACAGGTCCGTCGCGCCCGTCACGGCTACCCGCATGCCGGCCGGCGCGCCGTCGGCGCCGAAGCTCTCGGCGGCCGTGAACTGCAGGTCGAACTTCGCCGAGGACTCACCCGCGGGGAGGCCGGAAACCGTGAGGCCCGGCAGGTCGAGCTGGGCGGACCCCGTGTTCTGCACGGTCAGCATCACCTGGAACAGCGGGTGCCGCGCCAGCGACCGCGCCGGCGCCAGCTCCTCGACGAGCCGCTCGAACGGCACGTCCTGGTGCTCGAACGCCTCCAGGCCCACCTCGCGGACCCGGGCCAGCAACTCCGCGAACGTCGGATCCCCCGCCAGGTCGACCCGCATGACCAGGGTGTTGACGAAGAACCCGATCAGGTCGTTCAACGCCCTCTCGGTACGCCCGGCGACCGCCGACCCGATCGGGACGTCCGTGCCCGCCCCGTGCCGCGACAGCAGGACCGCCAGCGCCGCCTGCAGCACCATGAACGAGGTCATGCGCCGCTCGCGCGCCACGGTCACCAGGGCCCGGTGCACGTCGGCCGGGACCTCCAGCTCGACCCGGTGCCCGCGGTACGAGGGCATCGCCGGCCGTAACCGGTCCGCCGGCAGCCGGAGCTCCTCCGGGGCTCCGGACAGGGCATCGCGCCAGTACGCCACCTGCCGGGCGAGGATGCTCTCGGCGTCGTCCTCGTCGCCGAGCAGCTCGCGCTGCCACAGGGTGTAGTCGGCGTACTGCACCGGCAGGGGCTCCCAGCCCGGTCGCCCGCCCTCCCGCCGGGCGGCGTACGCCGCGGACAGATCGCGTGCCAGCGGGCCGGTCGACCAGCCGTCCCACGCGATGTGGTGCACGACCACGACGAGCACGTGCGCGTCCGGACCCTCCCTGAACAGCCACGCCCGCAGCGGGATCTCGGCGGCCAGGTCGAACGCGTGCCGCGAGACGCGGGCGACGGCGACCGGCAGCTCCTCCGCCGCCACTTCGGAGACGGCGAGCGAGAACCCGGTCTCGCCCTCCGCGAGGACCCGCTGGTACGGCTCGCCGTCCCGCTCCGGGAAGACCGTGCGCAGCACCTCGTGCCGGGCGAGCACGTCCCGGAGCGCCGCGTCGAGCGCCTCGGCGTGGAGCTCGCCGGAGAGGCGGAGTGCGATGGGGTTGTTGTAGGCGGCGTTCGGTCCCTCCATCTGGGTGAGAAACCACAGCCGCCGCTGGGCGTACGAGAGCGGGGTCATGATGATTCCTCCTGCGCGTGCATCCGCCGTAGCGCCGGCCGGGCCGTTCGCCGGCCGGCACCGTGTTCCGCGATCCAGGCCGCGAGCCCGGCCGGGGTCGGGGTCGAGAAGACCTGCCGGATCGGCAGCTCCACCCCCAGTTCCGCCCGTACCTCGCCGACCAGCTTGGTGGCGAGCAGCGAGTGCCCGCCCAGTGCGAAGAAGTCGTCGTCCACCCCGGCACGCTCCAGCCCGAGCACCCGTCCGAAGGCCCGGCAGAGGGTCTCCTCGGCCGCGTTCGCCGGCGCTCGACCGGTCGCGGCGGTCGAGGCCGCGGCGTAGTCGGGGGCGGGGAGGGCCTTGCGGTCCAGCTTGCCGCCCCGGGTCAGGGGCAGCGCGTCGAGGGCGGCGAAGGCCGAGGGCACCATGTAGTCGGGCAGCTTCGCGGCGGCGAACCGGCGCAGCTCGTCGCCGTCCGCGTCGCCCACCACGTAGGCGACCAGGCGCTCGTCGCGCGCGACCACCGCGGCCTGCGCGACCAGCGGATGACCGGACAGGACGCCCTCCACCTCGCCCGGCTCCACCCGGAACCCGCGGACCTTGACCTGGTCGTCGACCCGGCCCAGGAACTCCAGCAGGCCGTCCCCGGCAGAGCGCACGAGGTCGCCGGTGCGGTACATCCGCCCGCCGGACGGGCATGCCACGAACCGCTCCGCGGTCAGCCCGGCACGACCGGCGTAGCCGCGCGCCAGCTGGTCGCCGGCGACGTACAGCTCCCCCGCCACACCGGCCGGCACCGGCTGCAGGAACCCGTCCAGGACGAACATCCGCACGCCCGGCGCGGGCCGGCCGATCAGCACGCCGCCGTCGCCGCCGACCGGCACCGTCTCGCCGGGTGCCGCGGCCGAGATGACGCAGCCCACCGTCGCCTCGGTCGGCCCGTACTCGTTCACCACCGTCGCGGCGGGATTGGCGACGCGCCACCGCTCCACCACGCCGCCCGGCAGCGCCTCGCCGCCCACGACCAGGTCGCCGGCGAATCCCCGCATCAGCCCGTCCAGCATGGCCAGGTGAGTGGGCGTCACTTTCAGGAACGTGCACGCCGGCGCGTCGCCGGCGTCGTCGGTCAGGTCGATGATCCGCACGCGGCCGCCCGCCGCCAGAGGCCCCCACAGCGCGGTCACCGCCAGGTCGAACGCCACCCCGGAGTGCAGGCCCGCCGTACCGCCGAGCCCCGGATAGGCACGAGCGGCCCAGCCGAGATAGGCCGCCGCGCTCCGCTGCGAGACCAGCACGCCCTTCGGGCGGCCCGTCGACCCGGAGGTGTAGATCACGTAGGCCGCCTGGTCCGGCGGCGCCGGTACGCGCGGTGCACGGCCGGGCATTCCGGCCAGCCGCGTCGCCGTCGGCGCGTCGTCCATCGCCACCAGGCGATGACGGCCCGCCGGAAGGTCCTCCAGCACCTCCTCGCTGGTGAGCGTGAGCACGGCGCCGCTGTCGGCCTGGACGAAAGCGATCCGCTCCGCCGGCTGGCCCGGGTCGATCGGGACGTACGCCGCCCCGGCCTTCCACGTTCCCAGCAGGGCCGTCACGAGCTCGATCCCGCGCGGCAGGCACACCCCCACCACCGACTCGGCGCCGACCCCCTGGCCGCGCAGGAAGTGCGCCAGCCGGTTCGCCCGCGCGTCCAGCTCGGCGTACGACACCTCGACACCGCCGGCGGACACCGCCACCGCGTCCGGCGTGCGCGCTGCCCAAGCCTCGAACAGCTCCGTGACCGTGGTGGCCACCGCGGGCACCGCGTCGTCGCGGTCTTCCGGCCGCTCGGCCTCGTCGAGGACCCTGACGGACGACAGCCGGTCCGCCGGGTCGTTCTCCAGGGCCGTCACCAGGTTGCGGAGGCACGCGTGCAGCATCCGGCAGATCTCCGGGCCGGCCTCGGCCGCGGCGTTCACGGTCAGCGCGAAGCCGGTGCCCAGGTCGTCCACCAGCACGGTCACGGGGTAGTTGGTGCTGCCCTCGGCGGGCGTGTACACGGTGCCGATGCCGGGAGTCCGGACGGCGTCCCGCTGGTCCGGCGCCCCCGAGCGGTGGTGATGGCGGAAGTCGAACAGCGCGGTGAACAGCGGGCTGCCGCCGGGCACGCCGCTCGCCCGCTGGGCGAGGGAGAGCGGCGCGTGCTCGTGGACGAGCAGCTCGGCGAGCTGGCCGCGCAGTGCCTCCAGCGCCTCGCCGGCGCCGGTCCCGCCGACGCGCACGCGCACCGGCAGCGTGTTAATGAACAGGCCGGGCACCCGGTCCGCGCCGGTGTTCATGCGGCCGAGGAGCACGGTGCCGAAGACGACGTCGTCACGGCCGCTGAGGGTGGCCAGCACCCGCGCCCACGCCAGATGGAAGATCGTCGCCGGACTCGTCCGCAGCGCGCGCGCCACCTCGCGGACGCGGGCGGCGATCTCCTCGTCGACGGCAAGGGAGGCCCGCTCGATGCCGCGGCCGTCGCCGTGGACGTCCAGCAGCCCGTACGGCGCCGTGGTCTCCTCGACGTCGCCCAGCAGATCCGCGAAGTACCGCTCGTGCTCCTCCCGCGGCACGCCCAGCCGCGCCTGCGCGACGAAGTCGCGGAACGGCGGCGGCTCGGGCAGCTCGTCCTCCCGGCCGGCCAGGATGGCGTCCATCTCCCCCAGCAGGACGTCCTGGGTGGTCCGATCCTGGACCAGGTGGTGGATGCGCAGCAGGGCCAGCCAACGCCCGTCCACCGGCCGGTCGGAGACGTGCACGTCGATCAGCGGCGCACGTCGCAGGTCCATCCCCGCACCGGCCGCCGCCAGCAACCGCCGCACCGGGTCCGCGCCATCGTCCAGCACGACCTCCCGCACCGGCAGCACCGCCCGGCGGACCACCACCTGCACCGGCTCCCGCACCCCCTCCCACACGATCGCGGTCCGGTAGATGTCATGCCGGTCGATCACCCGCTGCAACGCGGCCAGGATGCCGTCGCGCCGTTCCCTCGAGTCGAACCCCAGCACGCGCGGCGAGGCGTAGACGTCCCGGCCGCCGTCGGCCTGAAGCAGATGGTGGAAGAACAGACCCTCCTGCAAGGGAGCCAGCGGATAGACGTCCGCGATGTTGGCCGCACCGCCCTCCACCGCGGCGACGACCCGCTCCACCTCATCGGCGGACAGGTCCACGAGCGTGAGCATGTCCGGCGCGATCTCCGTCGCGCCCGCCGGGATCCGGTTCGGCGGGATCTCGATCGCCTCGGGCGCCGCCACGACCGCCAGCTCGGCGGGTGTGGGCGACTCGAAGAGCGCCCGCACCGACACCGACACACCGCGCCCCCGCAACAGGTCCACCAGCCGCACCGCCAGCAGCGAGTGCCCGCCCAGCCGGAAGAAGTCGTCCTCCACCCCCACATGGTCCAGGCCCAGGATCTGGGCGAACGCGTGGCACAGGAGCTCCTCCTGCACGGTCGCCGGGGCCCGGCCCTCCCCGGCGGCGACCTCGGGCGCGGGCAACGCGGCCCGGTCGAGCTTGCCGTTGGTGGTCAGCGGCAGCTCGTCCAACGTCACGAACGCCGCGGGCACCATGTAGTCCGGCAACCGCTCGGCGGCCAGCCGCCGCAGCCGGTCCTCGTCGGCCCGCCCGACGACGTAGGCCACCAGCCGCCTGTCCCCCGCGGAGTCCTCGCGGGCGACGACCGCGACCCGCGCGACCCGCGCGTCGCCCGCCAGCACGCTCTCGATCTCGCCCAGCTCGATCCGGTGCCCGCGGATCTTGACCTGGTCGTCCGCGCGCCCCGCGAACGCCAGACGGCCGTCGGACGCCCACCGCGCCAGGTCGCCGGTGCGGTACATCCGCTCGCCCGGCCCCCCGAACGGGCACGCCACGAACCGCTCCCCGGTCAGGTCGGGACGCCCCGCGTAGCCGCGCGCCAGCCCGGCGCCCGCCACGTACAGCTCGCCGGTCACCCCCACCGGCACCGGGCGGAGCGCCTCGTCCAGCACGAACACCCGCGTGTTGGCGACCGGGGCGCCGATCGAGACCTCGCCGGCGGCCGGGTCGCACTCCCACAGGGTCGCGTCGACGGTCGTCTCGGCGGGGCCGTAGGAGTTGAACATCCGGCGCCCCGGGGCCCACCGGTCCAGCACCTCCCCCGAGGACGCCTCACCGGCCACGACCAGCACGACCCCGGGGTCGACGGCGGCCTCGTCCAGCGTCGCCAGGACGGCGGGGGGAAGCGTCACATGCGACACGCGCTCGTCGGCCAGCAGCTTCGGCAGGGCCGCGCCCAGACGCCGGTCGCGCGGGATCACCACCAGCGTGGCCCCGGTCAGAAGTGCCGACATCCACTCCCACCCGAAGGTGTCGAACGCCGCCGAGGCGAACTGGCCCACCCGCGACCCCGGGCCCACGCCCAGGTGGCGGACGTGACCGTCGAGCATGCTCGCCACACCCGCGTGCGACACCACGACGCCCTTGGGCACGCCCGTCGAGCCCGAGGTGTAGATCACGTATGCCGCGGACGCCAGAGCCGGGGCGGCACCGGCCGCGGCTTCGTCCAGTCCGCCGAGCTCCAGGATCGTGGCGGGGTCGTCCACGACCACACGCGCCACGTCGCCGGGCAGCGCACCGGTCCAGTCCCCCGTGGTCACCACCGTGTGCGCGTCCGCGTCGCGGAGCATGAACGCGATGCGCTCGGCCGGGTGGTCGGCGTCCAGGAGCAGATAGGCCGCGCCCGCCTTCACCACCCCCAGCAACGCCACGGTCAGGTCGACGCCTCGTTCCATCGCGACCGCGACCACGCTCTCCGGACCGGTGCCGTGCCGCACCAGCAGGCGGGCGAGGCGGTTCGCACGCGCGTCCAGCTCCCGATACGAGATCCGGACGCCGTCGGCGGCCACCGCGTCCGCGTCCGG
This sequence comes from Actinomadura madurae, assembly GCF_047130825.1. Lineage (NCBI taxonomy): Bacteria > Bacillati > Actinomycetota > Actinomycetes > Streptosporangiales > Thermomonosporaceae > Actinomadura > Actinomadura madurae. Next base: position 10,300,150 of record NZ_CP083237.1, on the reverse strand, counting down.
AGCCCGCTCCACCTGTGCCGCGAACAGCTCGGGAATCGTCAGGGCCGGTACGTCCACCGCGGTGTCGTTCCAGACCCGCAGCAGCCGGTCGCGCTCAGCGGCGTCCAGCGCCTCGACCGCCCCCACCCGCGCCACGGGATCGGAGACCAGCGCCGCCAGCATGCGCGACCAGACGCCCGCGATCCGGGCGGCCGACTCCGCCTCGAACACATCGGCGGCGGCGAGCAGCGAGCAGCGCACGCCCGCCGGGGCGCCGCCGCCGTCGAAGACCTCGGTGGCGTTGATCTCCAGATCGAACTCGGACTTGGGCGTGGTCGCGGACGCACCGGCGACCTCGACGCCGGGCAGGGCCAACCGGGTGCCGCCGGTGTTCTGCAGGATCAGCATCGCCTGGATCAGCGGGTGGCGCCCCAGCGAGCGGGCCGGGGCCAGCTCCTCCACCAGCCGCTCGAACGGCACGTCCTGGTGGGCGAAGGCGTCGAGGCTCGTCTCGCGGACGCGGGCCAGCAGCTCGGCGAACGTGGGGTCGCCCGACAGGTCGCTCCGGATGACGAGGGTGTTCACGAAGAACCCGACGAGGTCGTCCAGGGCGCCGTCCAGCCGGCCCGCGACCGCCGCCCCTATCGGGACGTCGGTGCCCGCGCCGAGGCGCGACAGCGTCACCGCCAGGGCGGCCTGCAACACCATGAACACCGTGACGCCCTCCGCGCGCGCCACCTCGCGGATCCGCGCGTGCACCTCGGCCGGAACGTCGATTCCGACGGCATGCCCCCGATGGGAGGCCGCCGGAGGGCGCGGCCGGTCGAACGGCAGCGCCAGCTCCTCCGGCACACCCGCCAGCGCCTCGCGCCAGTACGCCACCTGCCGCGACAGGGGGCTGCCGGGGTCGTCGTCGGATCCCAGCAGCTCCCGCTGCCAGATGCTGTAGTCCGCGTACTGGACCGGCAGCGGCGTCCACGCCGGCTCCCGGCCCGCGCATCGGGCCGCATAGGCGGTGCTCAGGTCGCGGCCGAGCGGGCCGCGCGACCAGCCGTCCTGCGCGATGTGGTGCGTCACCAGCACGAGCACGTGCTCGTCGGGCGCCACGCCGAACAGCCACGCCTTGATCGGCACCTCGGCCGACAGGTCGAACGCGTACTCCCCCGCCTCGGCCACCGCGCGGCGCAGATCCTCCGGCGCCGTCGCCGAGACGGACAGTTCGAACCCGGTCTCCTCCACGTCGAGGATCCGCTGGTACGGCTCGCCGTCGGCCGCCGGGAACACCGTCCGCAGCACCTCGTGCCGCTCCAGCACGTCCCGCAGCGCCGCCTCCAGCGCCCGCCGGTCCAGCTCGCCGGTCAGGCGCAGGGCCATCGGGATGTTGTAGGTCGGGCTCGGGCCCTCCAGCTGCCCGATGAACCACAGCCGGCGCTGGGCGTAGGACAGCGGCACCCGCTCGGGCCGCGTCCGCGCGGCCAGCGGCGCGCGCGCCGGCTCCGCTTCGAACAGGCGCGCCGCCAGCCCGGCCGGAGTGGGCGCCTCGAACACCGACCTCAGCGGCATCTCGGTGCCGAGGACGGCGCGCACCCGGCTCACGAGCCGCATCGCCGAGAGCGAGTGCCCGCCCAGGGTGAAGAAGTCGTCGTCCGGGCCGACGCCGTCCACGCCCAGCACATCGGCGAACACCTGGCAGAGGATCTCCTCCCGCACACCTGCCGGTTCGCGGCCCGCGCCGGTCGCGTAGCCGGGCGCGGGCAGCGCGGCCCGGTCGAGCTTGCCGTTGCCGGTCAGCGGCAGCGCCTCCAGGGTGACGACGGCCGACGGCACCATGTGGGCGGGCAGCTTCGCGGCGGCGTACCCCCGCAGGTCCGCCTCGGCCACGTCACCGGCCACGTAGGCGACGAGCCGCTCGTCGCGGACGACCACGGCGGCGTCGGTCACGCCCTCGTGCCGGGCCAGCACGCTCCGGACCTCGCCGGGCTCGACCCGGAAGCCGCGGATCTTGACCTGGTCGTCGGCCCGGCCGGCGAAGACCAGCAGCCCGTCCCCCGTCCAGCGCGCCAGGTCGCCGGTGCGGTACATCCGCTCGCCCGCGCCGGCGAACGGGCAGGCCACGAACCGCTCGGCGGTGAGCCCCGGCCGGCCCACGTAGCAGCGGGCCACCTGGACGCCGGCGACGTACAGCTCGCCGGCCACGCCGACGGGGACCGGCCGCAGCCGGTCGTCCAGCACGTAGACGCGGGTGTTCGCGACCGGGGAGCCGATCGGCACGACCCCGGCCTCCACCAGCTCCGGCGTCAGCCGCGCGGTGGCGACGCCGATCGTGGTCTCCGTCGGGCCGTAGTGGTTGAACACGGCCCGGTCTCCGGCGACCAGCTCCGCGACCAGCTCCGGCGGCGGCGCCTCGCCGCCGAGCACCAGCGACCCGCCGGGCAGCACGTCCGTGCCGAGCGCCGCCAGATGGGACGGCACCGCCTTGAGGCGGTCGATCCGATGCTCGGCCATGAAGGCCCGCACCGCCGCGGGGCTCAGCACGGTGTCCTCGTCCGGGATGTGCAGCGTGCCGCCCGAGGCGAGGCTGGCGAACACGGCCGTGTTGCCCAGGTCGGTGGCCTGGCCCTGCAATACCGCGAACCTGCCCGCCGTGAAGCCGACGCGGGCGGGCACCGTGGCGACGTAGTTCGCCAGCCCCCGGTGCGTGACCGCCACGCCCTTCGGGTGCCCCGTCGACCCCGACGTGTAGATCACGTATGCCATCTGGCCGGGCGAGACCGGGACGCCGGGATCGCCGTCGGGGCCGGTGGCGTCGATGTCCTCGGTGCCGAGCACCAGCACCGGGTCGGCGTCGGCGAGCAGGAACGCGATCCGCTCCTCCGGCTGGTCCGGGTCGATCGGCAGGTACGCCGCACCCGCCTTCCAGACGCCCAGGATCGCGGTGACCATGTCGATACCGCGCGGCAGTCGCACGCCCACCACCGACTCCGGGCGCACGCCCCGGGCCCGTAGCCGGTGCGCGAGCCGGTTCGCCCGCGCGTTCAGCTCGGCGTAGGTGACCTCCGTCCCGCCGGCGGCCACGGCCACCGCGTCGGGCGTCCGCGCCGCCTGCGCCTCGACCATCTCGACCACCGGTACCGGCGGCACCTCGACCGCGGTGGCGTTCCACTCGCCCACCAGCCGGTCCCGCTCGACCTTGCCCAGCACGTCCAGCGCGTCGAGCCGGGCCCCGGGGTCGTCCTCCAGCGCGGTCACGAGGCCGGCGAGGCAGGTGTGCAGCAGGCGGCACAGCGCCGCGCCGTCCACCGCCTCCACCGCGTCCACGGTCAGCCCGAATCCGGCGCCGTGGTCCTCGACCGACATCGCGACCGGGTAGTTGGTGGCCTCCCGGATGGACTCGGTCGAGATCCCCTCCCCGCCCTGGACGGTGCGGACCGGGGAGTGCCGGTAGTTGAGGATCGAGCTGAACAGGGCGCCGCCGCCCGGGATTCCCGCGGCCTGCTGGGCGAGGCTCAGCGGCGCGTGCTCGTGCGCGAGCAGCTCGGCGAGCTGGCTCCGCAGGCCGTCCAGCGCCTCGCCGACGCCGGCGCCGCCCAGCCGCACGCGCACCGGGAGCGTGTTGATGAACAACCCCGGCACCCGGTCCGCGCCCGCTCCGGCGTTCATCCGGCCGAACAGCACGGTGCCGAACACCACGTCGTCGCGCCCGCTCACGGCACCGAGCACCCGCGCCCACGCCAGGTGGAAGATCGTCGCGGGGCTGACGCCGAGGCCGCGCGCGGCCTCCCGGATCCGGCGGCTCACCTCGTCCTCGACGGGCATGTGCGCGCGCCGGACGTCGCTGCCGTCGCCGAGCACGTCGGCCAGGCCGTACGGCGCGGTCGTCTCCTCGACGTCGCCGAGCAGCTCCCCGAAGTACCGCTCGTGCTCCTCGCGCGAGACGCCGAGCCTCGCCTGCGCGACGAAGTCACGGAACGGCAGCGGTTCGGGCAGGCTGTCCTCGTGCCCGCCCACGATCGCGGACAGCTCCTCGATCAGGATGTCCTGGGCGGTGTGGTCCTGCACGAGGTGGTGCAGCCGGAGCAGTGCCCGCCATTCGCCGGAGTCGCCCGCCTCGGCGGCGATGTGCACGTCCACCAGCGGGGCGCGCCCCACGTCCATCGCCGGGACGTCCGCCGCGTCCAGGTCCGCCACCTCGCGGACCGGGAGCTCCGCCCGGCGCGCCACCACCTGCACCGGCTCCGCCAGCCCCTCCCAGACGAACGCGGTCCGGTAGATGTCGTGCCGGTCGATCACACGTTGCAGCCCGGCCAGGAAGGCGTCCAGCCGTTCGCGGGAGTCGAACCGCAGCCGCCGCGGCATCACGTACGCGTCGGTGCCGCCGTCGGCCATCACGTGGTGGAAGAACAGGCCCTCCTGGAGGGGGGCCAGCGGGTAGACGTCCGCGACGTTGGCCGCGCCGCCGTCGATCGTGGCGACGACCCGCCCGATCTCGTCGGCGGACAGGTCGACGAGCGTGAGCATGTCCGGAGTGATCTCCGTCGCGCCCGCCGGGATCCGGTTCTCCGGCACGACGACGGCGGCCGGCCCCGCCACCGCGGCGAGGCCCTCCGGCGTCGGCGACTCGAACAGCGCCCGCACCGACACCGTGACGCCGCGTTCCCGCAGGCGCTCCACCAGCCGCACGGCCAGCAGCGAGTGCCCGCCCAGCCTGAAGAAGTCGTCGCGCACCCCGACGGCGTCCAGCCCGAGGACCTCGGCGAACACCTGGCAGAGGATCTCCTCCTGCACCGTGGCCGGGCCGCGGCCCGCCACTCGCGCGTACTCGGGTTCCGGCAGCGCCGCGCGGTCGAGCTTGCCGTTCGCGGTCAGCGGCAGGGCGTCGAGGGAGACGAACGCCGACGGCACCATGTAGCCGGGAAGCCGCGCCGCGGCCAGCTCGTGCAGCTCGTCCTCGCCGGCGTCGCCGATGACGTAGGCGACCAGGCGCTCGTCGCGGACGACCACGGCCGCCCGGGCCACCTCCGGATGGGCGGCCAGCACGGCCTCGACCTCGCCGGGCTCGACGCGGAAACCGCGGATCTTGACCTGCTCGTCGGCGCGCCCGGCGAAGACCAGCTCGCCGTCCGCGGTCCAGCGGGCCAGGTCGCCGGTGCGGTACATCCGCCCGCCGAACGGGCAGGCGACGAACCGCTCCGCGGTGAGCCCGGGGCGGCCCGCGTACCCGCGGGTGATCTGAGCGCCGGCGATGTAGAGCTCACCGGCCACGCCGACCGGCACAGGCCGCAGCCGCCCGTCCAGGACGAACAGCCGGGTGTTGGCGACCGGGCGGCCCATCGGCACGACCGGCTCCGACCCGTCGACGCGACCGGTGGTCACCATCACGGTCGCCTCGGTCGGGCCGTAGGTGTTCACCAGGCGGCGGTCCCGCGACCAGGCCTGGGCCTGCGCACGGCCGATCGGCTCGGCCCCGACCAGGATGGTCGACGGCTCCGGCAGCCCGTCCGGGTCCAGCACCCCGAGAAGCGACGGCACCACGCTCGTCGTTCCCACGCCGGTCCGGCGGATCATCCGGGTCAGCAGCTCCGGGTCCGACCGCTCGGCCGCCGACGCCACCACGAGCGTGCCGCCCGCCACCAAGGTCGCGGTCACGTCCAGCACCGACGCGTCGAAGCCGAAGGACGCGAACTGCAGGACGCGCACCCCGGGCCCCGCGCCCAGCACCGGCCCGAGCGCGAGCGCCAGGTTCACCAGCCCGCCGTGGGTGGCCACCACGCCCTTCGGCCGCCCCGTGGAACCCGAGGTGTAGATCACGTACGCCGCCTGGTCCGGTGTCACCGGCACCCGCGAGGTGCGCGTCCCGGCCGCCGGGGCTTCGTCCGGGTTCAGATTCCGCACCCCGGGCAGGACCACCTCGCCGTTCCCGACGACGACCCGTGCGCCGCATTCGGCGACCATCCACTCCAGCCGGGCGACGGGATCTCCCGGGTCCAGCGGCACGTAGGCCGCTCCGGCCTTCCAGACGGCCAGGATCGCCGTGACCATCCCGATGCCGCGCGGCAGGCACAGGCCCACGACCGACTCGGCCCCGACGTCCTGGCTCCGCAGGAGACCCGCCAGCCGGTCCGCCCTCGCGTCCAGCTCCGCGTACGACACCTCGGCGCCGTCGGCGACGACCGCAACGGCATCCGGGGCGCGAGCCGCCCGGGCCTCGAACAGCTCCGGCACCGACACGGCCGGGACCTCGGCCGCCGTGTCGTTCCATGCCCGCACCAGCCGATCACGCTCGGCGTCACCGAGGAGCCCGACCGCGCCCACGCGGACGTCCGGCGCGGCCACCACCTCCTCGACGACCCGCGCCAGCCAGCCCGCGAACCGCCCCGCCGTCTCCGCCTCGAACACGTCGGCCGCCACCGTCACCGCACCGCGGATTCCGGCCGCGGCACCCTCCCGGTCGAAGGCCTCGGTGAAGGTGATCTCCAGGTCGAACTTCGCGGTCACCGACTGCGACCGCTGCGAAGTCCCCGCCGACACCTGCACTCCGGGCAGGTCGAGATCGGTCGGGGCGTTGTTCTGCAGGGTCAGCATCACCTGGAACAGCGGATGCCGCGCCAGCGAACGGACCGGCGCCAGTTCCTCGACGAGCCGCTCGAACGGCACGTCCTGGTGCTCGTAGGCGCCCAGGCTCGTCTCCCGCGAACGGCCCAGCACCTCGGCGAACGTGGGGTCGCCGGACAGATCCGTACGAATCACCAGCGTGTTCACGAAGAACCCGACCAGATCGTCCAGCGCCTCGTCCAACCGGCCCGCGACCGCCGACCCGATCGGGAGATCGGCCCCGGCGCCGAGACGGTGCAGCATGACCGCCACCGCGGCCTGCACCACCATGAACACCGTCACGCCCTCGGCACGCGCGACCTCCCGCACCCGGGCGTGCACCTCCGCCGGGAGTTCCAGGGGGACGCGGTACCCGCGGTGCGACGCGACGGGCGGGCGGCCCCGGTCATAGGGCAGCTCCAGCTCCTCCGGCACCCCCGCGAGCATCTCGCGCCAGTACGCCACCTGCTCCGCCAGGAGGCTGTCGGGGTCGCCCTCCGATCCGAGCAGCTCCCGCTGCCACAGCGCGTAGTCCGCGTACTGCACCGGCAGCGGCGCCCACTCCGGTGCCCGCCCCGCGCGCCGGGCCGCGTACGCGATCGACACGTCCCTCGCCAGCGGTCCCATCGACCACCCGTCGCTCGCGATGTGGTGCACCACCAGCAGCAGCACATGCTCACCGGGCCGGACGGCGAACAGCCACGCCTTGATCGGCACCTCCGCCGACAGGTCGAAGGCGTAGGCGCCCGCCTCCCTCACCGCCTCCGGCAGGTGCTCGGCGGTCACCGCCGCCGTCGCCAGGCCGAATCCGGTCTCCTCCACACCGAGGACCCGCTGGTACGGCTCGCCGTCGGCCGTGGCGAACACCGTCCGCAGCACCTCGTGCCGCCCGAGGACGTCGGCCAGAGCGGACTCCAGCGCCCGCCGGTCCAGGCCGCCGGACAACCGGACCGTCGTGGTGAGGTTGAACGTGGCGTTCGGTCCGTCCAGTTCCCCCAGGAACCACAGCCGCCGCTGCGCGAACGACAGCGGCACCCGCTCGGGCCGCGCCTCCGGCAGCAGCGGCGGCCGCGCCCGGTCGGCGTCCGCGAGGCGGGCCGCCAGGCCCGCCGCCGTCGGCGCCTCGAACACGGCGCGCAGCGGCACTTCGACGCCGAGGACCGCGCGCACCCGGCTCACCAGCCGCGTCGCCAGCAGCGAATGACCGCCCAGCTTGAAGAAATCGTCGTCGGGCCCGACATGCTCCAAGCCCAGAATGCGCGCGAACGTCTGGCAGAGGATCTCCTCCCGGGCCGTGAGCGGGCCGCGGCCCCCGGGCTTCGCCGCGGCGAAGTCGGGGGCGGGAAGCGCCGCGCGGTCCAGCTTGCCGTTCACCGTGACCGGCAGCGCGTCCAGGACCACGAAGGCCGCCGGGAGCATGGCGTCCGGCAGCCGGGTACGAGCGTGCGCGCGGAGGTCATCGCCGAGTCGTGCCGGGTCGAACCATCGCGGCGCGGCGGCGGCCGGCGGCGGGGCGGGGCGCCCGGCGGCGTCCGGACGGGCGGCGTGGACGGAGTACATCCCCGTGCCGGCCAGGTCGTCCGTCGACTCCACGCTGGTGCGAAAGCCCCGGTCGCGCAGCAGCCCGACGACGGTGTCGAGGCGGCCGTCGATGTCGTGGACCTCCGCCACGATCTGCCGGATGATCGGCCAGTGCTCGGGCTCGATGCCCCGCAGGACGTCCAGCTCGCTCTTCTCCACGTCGACCTTCAGGAGGTCGATCACCGGGATCCCGTTGTCCCGGATCACCTGCGAGAGCGTTCGCATCGGGACCTCGACCCGCTCGCCGCGCAGCCGCTCGGTCAGCAGTTCCGCCAGCGCGTGCTCGTCGAGTCCCGCCCGTGCCGCGTCATCGCCGACGACCTGTTCCAGGACGCGGCGCTCCTCGCGCTCGTCGGCGAAGCGGCCGGACAGCAGCGACAGATCCGGGTAGTAGGTGAACGCCGCGACCCCCTCTTCGCTGCCGATGCCGCAATCGGTGACCACCGCGTCGACGTCGTGCAGCTCGGCGTTGAGCCGGAACATCCTGGCCAGCTCGGGGATCGGCTCGAACGCGTGGATCCTGCAGTCCGGCCGCCGCTCCTTGACGAACAGGGAGAACAGGCCGACATGGCCGCCGACGTCCACCACATGCGCGCCTTCGGGCAGTGCCGCCGCGGCTCGAAGGTATTCGTCCCGGACGAAGATCTCGTCGTACAGGAAGGCGGTGCTGGAGGGGTTGCGCGCGCAGACCATCATCCCGTTGGGCAGCTCGTGCATCTCCTGGCCGTCGAGACGGCCCTGCCCGCGCAGGCGGGCGATGTTCGCCGCCGGTCCGGCCGCGTCCGTGTCCGGCACCACGTAGGCGACCAGGCGCGGCCCGCCCTCGGCGGGGCGGGCGACCACCGCGGCGCGCTCGACGCCCGGATGATCGGTCAGCACCGCCTCGACCTCGCCGGGTTCGATGCGCTGCCCCCGGATCTTGACCTGGTCGTCGGCGCGGCCCAGGTACTCGATCCGCCCGTGCCGGTCCCAGCGGACGACGTCTCCGGTGCGGTACATCCGCTCCCCGGGCGCGCCGGAGGGATCGGCCACGAACCGCTCCGCCGTCATCCCAGGACGATCGCGGTATCCGCGGGCCAGCTGCGCGCCCGCCAGGAACAGCTCGCCCGGCACCCCCGGCGGGACGGGGCCGAGCCGCGCGTCCAGCACGCGGACCCGGGTGTTCCACACGGGCCGGCCGATCGTCACCGGGCCGGTGCCCGGCGGGCACGCGGCGGCGGTCACGTCGACCGCCGCCTCGGTCGGCCCGTACAGGTTGTTCAGTCCGGCATCGAGAACCGAGTGGAACCGGTCGCGCAGATGGGCGGACAGTGCTTCACCACTGCAGATGACCTCCCGCAGGGTGGTGCACTCCCGGGCGGCGGGCTCCTGAACGAAGTCCTGCAGCAACGAGGGGACGAAGTGCGTCACCGTCACGCCGGCCCGCTGGATCAGCTCGGCCAGATACGCCGGATCGCGGTGGCCGTCCGGCCTCGCCACGACCAGGGTGGCGCCGGAGATGAGCGGCAGGAACAGCTCCCACACCGACACGTCGAAGCCGAGCGGGGTCTTCTGCAGGATCCGGTCGCCGGCGTTCACCGCGTAGTGGTCCCGCATCCACAGCAAGCGGTTCACGATCGCGGCGTGCTCCACCACCACGGCCTTCGGCCGCCCCGTCGACCCCGAGGTATAGAGGACGTACGCCGGGTTCGCGGGACTCGGGGCCCCGGCCGGGACCGCGTCGCCGGCGTCGTCCTCAGCTGGCACGGCCGGGTCGTCGACCAGGACGTGTGCGACGCCATCCGGGACCGGGACGTCCCGGGCGGCGACCGTGACCAGCGGACGGGCGTCGTCGTACAGCAACGCCACCCGGTCCTCGGGATAGGCCGGGTCGATCGGCAGGTACGCGGCGCCCGCCTTCAGGATCCCCAGCAGGGCCACCATCATCTCCACCGACCGCGGCACCATCACCGCGACCACGCTCTCCGGCCCCGCACCCCGCTCCGCCAGACGCCGCGCGAGCCGGTTCGCCCGCGCGTCCAGTTCCGCGTAGCCCACCGTCACGCCTTCGAAGGCCACCGCGGGAGCATCCGGCGTCCGCGCCGCCTGCGCCTCGAACAGCGCCGGGATCGTCGAACGGTCCACGGGCACCGATTCGCCGGCGGACCACTCACCGACGATCACCGCACGCTCGGCGTCACCGAGGAGCCCGACCGCGCCCACGCGGACGTCCGGCGCGGCCACCACCTCCTCGACGACCCGCGCCAGCCAGCCCGCGAACCGCTCCGCCGTCTCCGCCTCGAACACGTCCGCCGCCGCCGTCACCGCACCGCGCATCCCGGCCGCGGCGCCGTCCTGATCGAAGGCCTCGGTGAAGGTGATCTCCAAGTCGAACTTCGCGGTCACCGTCCCCGACCGCTGCGCCGCGCCCGCCGACACCCGCACTCCAGGCAGGTCGAGATCGGTCGGGGCGTTGTTCTGCAGGGTCAGCATCACCTGGAACAACGGGTGCCGCGCCAGCGAACGGACCGGCGCCAGTTCCTCGACGAGCCGCTCGAACGGCGCGTCCTGGTGCTCGAATGCCGCCAGCCCCGTCTGCCGTACCCGGCCCAGCACCTCGGCGAACGTCGGGTCGCCGGACAGATCCGTACGTATCACCAGCGTGTTCACGAAGAACCCGACCAGGTCGTCCAGCGCCTCGTCCAACCGGCCCGCCACCACCGAGCCGATCGGGACGTCGGTGCCGGCGCCGAGACGGTGCAGCATGACCGCCACCGCGGCCTGCACCACCATGAACACCGTCACGCCCTCGTCGTGCGCGACCTCCCGGAGCCGGGCGTGCACCTCGGCCGGGAGCTCCAGGGGGACGCGGTACCCGAGATGCGACGCCATCGGCGGGCGACCCCGGTCGTAGGGCAGCTCCAGTTCCTCCGGAGCCCCTGCCAGTTCCTCGCGCCAGTACGCGACCTGACGCGAGAGCAGGCTGTCCGGATCGTGTTCCGACCCGAGCAGCTCCCGCTGCCACAGCGCGTAGTCCGCGTACTGCACCGGCAGCGGCGCCCACTCCGGCGCCCGCCCCGCGACCCGTGCCGCATAGGCCGCGTTCAGGTCACGCGCCAGCGGACCGCCCGACCAGCCGTCGCTGGCGATGTGGTGCACCACCAGCGTGAGCACGTGCTCGCCGGGCTCGACGGCGAACAGCCATCCCTTGACCGGCACCTCGGCCGACAGGTCGAACACGGACCGGCCCGCCTCCGCGACCGCGTCCGGCAGCGCCTCGGCCGCCACCTCCACCACCGGCAGCTCGAAGCCCGTGTCCTCCACCGCGAGAATCCGCTGGTACGGTTCGCCGTCGACCGCCGGGAACACCGTCCGCAGCACCTCGTGCCGCTCCAGCACGTCCCGCAGCGCCGCCTCCAGCGCCCGCCGGTCCAGCTCGCCCGTCAACCGCAGGGCCATCGAGATGTTGTACGTCGGGCTCGGCCCCTCCAGCTGCGCCAGGAACCACAGCCGCCGCTGGGCGTACGACAACGGCACCCGGTCCGGACGCCGCATCGGGGCCGGCGCGACACGTGCCCGCCCCGTCTCGGAGAGGCGGGCGGCCAGGCCCGCCGCCGTGGGCGCCTCGAACAGCGCGCGGAGCGGCAGCTCCGCGCCCAAGACCGTGCGCACCCGGCTCACCAGCCGCGTGGCCAGCAGCGAATGGCCGCCCAGCCGGAAGAAGTCGTCGTCCGGACCAACGCGGTCCAGGCCGAGGACCTGCGCGAACACCTGGCAGAGGATCTCCTCGCGCGCGGTGGCGGGCGCGCGGCCCGTCCCGCCGCCGGGGTACGCGGGGGCGGGCAGGGCTCCGCGGTCGAGCTTGCCGTTGGCGGTGAGCGGCAGCGCGTCCAGGGCGACGACGGCGGCGGGCACCATGTGATCGGGCAACCGGCTCGCGGCGAAGTCCCGGATCCCGGCGGGATCGGCACCGGCGCCGGCGGGCACGACGTAGCCGACCAGGCGCCGGTCACCGGGGGTGTCCTCCCGTACCACCACCGCGGCCCGGGCCACCTGGGAATGCTCCGCCAGCACGGCCCGCACCTCGCCGGGCTCGACGCGGAAGCCCCGGATCTTGACCTGCTCGTCGGCTCGTCCCGCGAACACCAGCCGACCGCCGGGCGTCCAGCGCACCAGGTCCCCGGTCCGGTACATCCGTGCGCCGGCGGCGAAGGGGCAGGCCACGAACCGCTCACCGGTCAGCCCGGGGCGTCCGACGTAGCCGCGGGCCACCTGGGCCCCGGCGATGTACAGCTCGCCGGGCACGCCCACCGGCACGGGGGCCAGGCGCTCGTCCAGGACGAAGAGGCTCACGTTCGCGACCGGCCCGCCCATCGGCACCGGTTCCGTGCCATCGACCGGCCCCGCCGTCACCATCACGGTCGCCTCGGTCGGCCCGTAGGTGTTGACGAGGTGACGGCCGTCGGACCAGGCCGCCGCCTGCGCCGAGCCGATGGGCTCGGCTCCGACCACCACGCGGGACAGGTCCGGAACATCGTCCGGGTCCAGCACCTCCAGGAGTGACGGCACGACGCTCATCGTCGATATGCGGGCCTCGCGGATGAGGCGCGCCAGCGCGCGGGTGTCCGAGCGCTCCTCCGAGGGCGCGAGCACCAGGGCCCCGCCTGCCGCCAGCGTGACGGCCACGTCCAGCACCGACGCGTCGAAGCTGAATGAGGCGAACTGCAGGACGCGCGTCCCCGGCCCGGCGCCGAGCGCCGGAGCCAGGGCCGTGGCCATGTTCGCGACGCTCGCGTGTGACACGCCCACGCCCTTGGGCCGCCCGGTGGAACCCGACGTGTAGATGACGTACGCCAGTTGCTGCGGTGCCACCGGAACGTCCGGCGGGTCCTCGGACGTCTCCGTCAGCCGCGGGTCGTCCAGATCGAGCACGGTGACGCCCGCCGAGCCGGGGATGATGTCCCCGCGGCCGACCAGCAGCCTCGCACCGCTGTCGGCCAGCATGAAGGCGAGCCGGTCGGCCGGGTACTCCGGGTCCAGAGGCACGTACGCCGCCCCGGCCTTCCACACGCCCAGGATCGCGACGACCGTCGGGATGCCGCGCGGCACGCACAGCCCGACCACCGACTCCGCGCCCACGCCCTGAGCCCGCAGTCGATGTGCGAGCCGGTTCGCCCGCACGTCCAGCTCGGCGTACGTCAGCTCATCGTCGCCGTGCGCCACCGCGACCGCGTCCGGTGCGCGTGCCACCTGCGCGGCGAACATTTCCGGCACCAAGCCTTCCGGCGCCTCCAGCGCCGGGCCGTGCCCCCATGCCAGCAGCCGGTCTCGCTCGGTCCCGTGCACGAGGTCGACCGCGGCAACGGGCCTGCCCGGCTCCTGAACCACCGCCTCGACCACGCGGGCGAACCACTCGGCGATTCGTCCGGCGGTGTCCTCGTCGAACACGTCGGCGGACGCGACCAGCCGTCCGCGCATGCCCGCCGGGGCGCCCTCGGCGTCGAAGGCCTCCCGCACCGCGACGTCGAGGTCGAACCTCGTCGTCCTCTCCTCCGAGAGCGCCGCGTTCGAGATCCCGCTCACGTCCAGGCCGGGCAGCGACAGCTCCGCGGAGCCCGCGTTCTGCACCGTCAGCATGATCTGGAACAAGGGATGCCGGGCCAGCGACCGCGCCGGGGCCAGTTCCTCGACGAGGCGTTCGAACGGGACGTCCTGGTGCGCGTACGCGCCGACGCTCGCGTCCCGAACCCGCCCCAGCAGGTCCCCGAACGTCGGGTCGCCGGACAGATCGGCGCGGACGACCAGCGTGTTGACGAAGAACCCGACCAGATCGTCCAGCGACTCGTCCAGGCGGCCCGCCACCGCGGCGCCGGTCGGGATGTCCGTGCCCGCGCCCAGCCGGTGCAGCGTCACCGCCAGCGCGGCCTGCAGCACCATGAACACCGTCACGCCCTCGGCGCGGGCCACGGCCCGCACCCGTGCGTGCACGTCCGGGGGCAGGTCCAGCGCGACCCGGTGGCCCCGATGCGAGGCCGCCGCCGGCCGCACCCGGTCGTACGGCAGTGCCAGTTCCTCCGGCGCCCCGGCCAACGTCTCGCGCCAGTACGCGACCTGCCGCGACAGCACGCTCCCCGGATCGTCCTCCGCGCCCAGCAACTCGCGCTGCCACAGTGCGTAGTCCGCGTACTGCACGGGCAACGGCGTCCACTCCGGCGCCCGGCCCGCGCGCCGTGCCGTGTACGCGGCGGCCAGGTCGCGCGCGAGCGGGCGGGTCGACCAGGCATCGCCGGCGATGTGGTGCACCACCATCAGGAGGACGTGCTCGCGCGGGCCGGCCGCGAAGAGCCAGGCGCGGAACGGGATCTCCGTGCTCAGGTCGAAGGCGTACCGTGCCGACTCGGCCATCACGCCGGATCGCTCCCCCGCGGTCGTCTCCACCAGCGGCAGGTCGAAACCGGTCTCCTCCGCCGTGAGAATCCGCTGGTGCGGTTCGCCGTCGACCGCCGGGAACACCGTCCGCAGCACCTCGTGCCGCTCCAGCACGTCCCGCAGCGCCGCCTCCAGCGCAGGCCGGTCCAGGTCGCCCGTCAACCGCAGGGCCATCGGGAGGTTGTAGGAGGCACCGGGCCCCTCCAGCTCGGCCAGGAACCACAGGCGCCGCTGAGCGAACGAGAGCGGGATCATCGAATCTCCTCGTGCCGGCCCATCGGGCGTAGCTTCGGCCTGGCCTGGTCCGGCCGGTTCCCGGGATCGGAGAGCCAGGACGCCAGCGCGCCCGGCGTCGGGGTGGCGAAGAGGCGCCGGATCGGCAGCTCGACTCCGAGGACCGTCCGTACCCGGCTCACCAGCCGCGTCGCCAGCAGCGAATGGCCTCCCAGCGTGAAGAAGTCGTCGTCCACGCCGACCGCGGGGTGGCCGAGCAGCTCCGCGAAGGCGTCGCAGAGCGCCTTCTCGTACTCGGTCTCGGGACCCCGGCCCGTGCCGTTGCGGCCGGCGCCGCCGGGGGCGGGCAGGGCCGCGCGGTCGAGCTTGCCGTTGGCGGTCAGCGGAAGGGCGTCGATGGCGACCACCGCCGCGGGAAGCATGTAGTGCGGCAGCCGTTCGGCGGCGAACGCCCGCACCTCGTCGGCCAGTTCGCGCGCTTCCCCGCCGTCGCGCCCGGGGTCGGCGGGGACGATGTAGCCGACCAGGCGCGCGTCTCCGGGGACGTCCTCGCGGGAGACCACGGCGGCGCCGGCGACCCGGGGGTGCGCGGTGAGGACCGCCCGCACCTCGCCCGGCTCGACCCGGAACCCGCGGATCTTGACCTGCTCGTCGGCCCGGCCGGCGTAGACCAGCCGGCCGCGGGCGTCCCGGCGCGCCAGGTCGCCGGTGCGGTACATCCGGGTGCCCGGTCCGCCGAACGGGCAGGCCACGAACCGCTCGCCGGTCGGCGCCGGCCGTCCGACGTAGCCGCGGGCCAGGCTCGGGCCGGCGACGTACAGCTCGCCCACCGCGCCGTCCGGCACCGGCCGCAGGAACGCGTCGAGCAGGTACACCCGCGTGTTCGCGATCGGCACGCCGATGGTGACCTCGTCGTCCGGCGCCAGCGGCGCCGAGATGGCGGCGCCGACCGTGGTCTCGGTGGGGCCGTACCCGTTGACGAGCCGGCGGCCCGGCGCCCAGCGCGCGACCTGTTCGGCGGTCAGCGCCTCGCCCGCCGACGCCAGCGACACCAGGGACGGCAGGTCCGCGGGCTCCAGCATCGCCAGCACCGTGGGCGACAGCGCCACGTGGGTCACGCCGTGCCTGCCCATGACGCCGGCCAGCCCCGGGCCGGGCAGCAGCTCGTCGGCGTCGGCGCACACCAGGCGCCCTCCGCAGGACAGCGGCATCAGCACCTCGCCGATCGCCGCGTCGAAGCTCAGCGGAGCGAACTGCAGCAGCCGGCTCGCCTCGTTCACCGCGAGACGCTCCACCTGGGAGGCCACCAGGCTCGCCAGGCCGGCGTGCGGCACCGCCACGCCTTTCGGCCGCCCCGTCGACCCCGACGTGTAGATCACATAGGCCAGCCGCCCCGGCGTGACCGGCGCTCGCGGCGCGTCCTCGGGCATCGCCGCCACCTGCGCCGCCACCGGCGGGTCGGCCAGGTTCAGCACCCGCACCCCGGGCTGCGCCGTCGTCATCCCGCCGTGCGTGACCAGCACGTGGGCGCCGCTGTCGGCCAGGACGAACTCCAGCCGTTCCGCCGGCTGCCCCGGGTCGATCGGCAGATACGCCGCCCCCGCCTTCCAGATCGCCAGCATCGCGGTGACCGCCTCGACGCCGCGCGGCAGGCACACCCCCGCCACGGACTCGGCACGCACGCCCTGGGCCCGCAGCCAGTGCGCCAGCCGGTTCGCCCGCGCGTCCAGCTCGCGGTAGGTGATCCGCGCGTCGCGGTGTTCCACCGCGACCGCGTCGGGGGTCCGCCGCGCCTGCGCCTCGAAGATGTGCGCCGCCGGGACCTGCGGGATGTCGGCCGCGGTGTCGTTCTCTTCCCGCACGAGCCGCTCGAACTCCGCCCTGCCGAGGATGTCGACCGCCGACAGCCGGCTCTGCGGAGCCTCGTCCAGCGCCGTCACCAGGTTGGCGACGCAGGTGTGGACCAGGCCGCAGACCTCCTCCGCGTCGATGGACGCCACCGCGTCGACGGTCACCCGGAATCCGGTCCCGGAGTCGTCGACGGAGACGCCGAGCGGGTAGTTGGTGCGTTCGCGGGAAAGGAGGAGCCGGATGCCGTCGAGTCCGGTGTCCCCGTCCCTCCCCGGGGACCGGCCGGCCACGCGGTTGTGCCTGTAGTTGAACGCCGATGTGAAGGCCGGGCCGCCGCCGGGGACGCCGCTGGCGCGCTGGGCGAGGGCGAGCGGCGCGTGCTCGTGGACGAGCAGCTCGGCGAGCTGGCCGCGCAGCGCCTCCAGCGCCTCACCGACGCCCGTCCCGCCGACGCGCACGCGCACCGGCAGCGTGTTGATGAACGGGCCTTGGACCCGGTGCGCCCCCTCCCCGGAGTTCATGCGGCCGAACAGGACCGTGCCGAACACGACGTCGTCGCGTCCGCTGAGGGTGGCCAGCACCCGCGCCCAGGCGAGGTGGAAGACGGTGGCGGGGCTCACCCCCCAGGCACGCGCGGCCGCTCGCAGCCGGGTGCCGACCTCGTCGTCGACGGCGAGCCGGGCCCGCTCGACATCGCCGCCGTCGCCGTGCACGTCCAGCAGCCCGTACGGCGCCGTCGTCTCGTCCACGTCGCCCAGCAGCTCCGCGAAGTACCGCTCGTGCTGCTCCCGTGGTGTCCCCAGGCGTGCCTGGGCGACGAAGTCACGGAACGGCAGCGGCTCGAGCAGCTCGTCCTCCCGTCCGGACAGGATCGCGCCCAGCTCCCTCAGCAGGGCCTCCTGGCTGGTGTGGTCGCGGACCATCTGGTGGATGCGGAGCATGGCCAGCAGGCCGGGGCCGCCGTCCGGGGCGGCGGCGACGTGCACGTCGATCAGCGGGGCGTGCCCCAGATCCATCCTCGGCCCGCTCGCCGCGAGCAGTTGCTCGATCGGGTCGGCGCCGCCTGGGTCGAGCACGACCTCGCGGACCGGCAGCTCCGCCCGGTGGGTCACGACCTGGACCGGCTCCGGCAGCCCCTCCCAGACGATCGCGGTGCGGTAGATGTCATGCCGGTCGATCACCCGTTGCAGCGCCGCCGTGAACGCCTCGAACCGTTCCCGCGAGTCGAAGCCGAACACGATCGGCAGCACGTAGGCGTCGCGGCTTTCCTGCGCCGCCATCATGTGGTGGAAGAAGATTCCTTCCTGCAGCGGCGCCAGCGGGTACACGTCGGCGATGCCGGGCGCGCCGCCGTCGACGGCCTCGGTCAGGCGTGCCAGCTCCTCGGGCGTCAGGTCGACCAGCGGGAGCATGTCCGGGGTGAGGTGGGCGGCGCCGGGCGGAATCCGGTTCTCCGGGACCTCGACCGTGTCGGGCGCGGCCGCCGCGGCCAGCCCCTCGGGGGTCGGCGTCTGGAACAGCGCCCGCACCGAGACCGCCATGCCCCGGGCACGGAGCCGCGCCACCAGCGACACCGCGAGCAGCGAGTGGCCGCCGAGGGCGAAGAAGTCGTCGTGGACGCCGACGCGGTCCACGCCGAGCACCTCGGCGAACGTCTGGCAGAGGATCTCCTCCTGCACGGAGGCGGGCGCCCGGCCCTCTCCGCCCGCCGCCATCGTGTAGTCGGGCGCGGGCAGGGCCTTGCGGTCGAGCTTGCCGTTGGCGGTCAGCGGCAGGGCGTCCAGGGCGACGACCGCCGAGGGCACCATGTGGCCGGGCAGCCGTCCGGCGGCGAACTCGCGGACCCCGCCGGTGTCCACATCGCCGGGCGCCACATAGCCGATCAGACGCCGGTCGCCCGGCACGTCCTCACGCGCTACCACCGCGGCCTGCACCACCTGCGGATGGGCCGCCAGAACGCTCTGCACCTCGCCCGGCTCGACGCGGAACCCGCGGATCTTGACCTGCTCGTCGGCCCGGCCGACGAACACCAGCTCACCGTCGTCGGTCCACCGGACCAGGTCACCCGTCCGGTACATCCGCTCCCCGGGCGAGAACGGGCAGGCCACGAATCGCCCGCCGGTCAGCCCCGGCCGCCCCACATAGCCCCGGGCGAGCTGGGCTCCGGCGACGTAGAGCTCGCCCGCCACGCCCACCGGGACCGGCTCCAGCCGATCGTCGAGGACGTACAGCCGGGTGTTCGGCACCGGCCGGCCGATCGGAACGCTCTCCGGCCCAGGGGTCAGCCGGGTGGTGGCCACGCCGATCGTCGCCTCGGTCGGACCGTAGTGGTTGAACACGCCCCGGTCACCCGCGGCCGCCAGCACATCAGCCACCAGCTCCGGCACTGCCGCCTCACCACCCAGCACCAGCGACCTGCGCGGCAACACGCCCCGCACGCCGCCGGACGACAGCGCGGCCAGATGTGAAGGCACCGCCTTTAGGTAGTCGATGCGGTGCTCGGCCAGGTAAGCGCGCACCGCATCGGGGTCGGCGACGGTGTCCTCATCGAGGATGTGCAGCTCACCACCACAGACCAGACTCGCGAACACCATCGTGTTGCCCAAGTCGGTCGCCTGCGCCTGCAACACCGCATACCGGCCACCACCCAACCCCAACCGGTCCGGCACCGCGGCCACGTAGTTCGCCAGGTTGCCGTGTGTCACCGCCACACCCTTGGGACGACCCGTCGACCCCGAGGTATAGATGACATACGCCGTCTGCCCCGGCAGGACCGGTGCCCCGGGGGCATGGTCGGGCATCGCCGCCAGCCGCGTCGCCGTCAGCGGCTCGTCCACCGCCATCAGCCGGTGACGGCCCGCGGGCAGCTCCTCCATCAGCTCTTCGCTGGTCAGCGTCAACACCGCACCGCTGTCGGACTGCACGTAGGCGATGCGCTCCGCCGGCTGGTCCGGATCGACCGGCACGTAGGCCGCCCCGGCCTTCCACACCCCGAGGATCGCCGTGACCATCTCGGCCCCGCGGGGCAGGCACACCCCCACCACCGACTCGGCCCCGACGCCCTGGCTGAGCAGAAGATGCGCCAGCCGGTTCGCCCGCGCGTCCAGTTCCCCGTACGGCATCGCCTCGCCGCCGCACACCAGCGCCACGCTGTCCGGCGTCCGCTCCACCTGGGCCGCGATGAGGTCCGGGACCGACGGCGGCGGTACCGGCACAGCGGTGTCGTTCCATTCGACGAGCACGCGGTCGCGCTCCGCGCCGTCCAGGACGCTCACCGCGCCCACGCGCACGGACGGGTCCTCGACCAGCGCCGACAGCACCCGCACCCATCCCTCGGCGATGCGCCCCGCCGCACGCTCGCCGAACAGGTCGGCCGCCACCGTCACCGCGCCCCGCACACCGGCCGGGGCGCCCTCGGCGTCGAACTTCTCGCCCACCATCACGTCGAGGTCGAACTTGGCCGCCGGACGTGCGGTCGGGACGTGCTCGCTCACGAGCCCCGGCAGCGCCAGCACCGCCTCGGCCGTGTCATGCATGGTCAGGACGACCTGGAAGAGCGGGTGCCGGGCCGGCGACCGCGCCGGGGCCAGCTCCTCCACCAGCCGCTCGAACGGCACATCCTGGTGCGCGTACGCACCCAGACTCGCCTCCCGAACCCGCCCCAGCACCTCGGCGAACGTCGGATCACCCGAAAGATCACTCCGGATCACCAGCGTGTTGACGAAACACCCGACCAGATCATCCAGCGCCTCGTCGGACCGGCCCGCCACCGCCGACCCGATCGGCACATCGGTACCGGCCCCCAGCCGCGACAGCAGCACCGCCAGTGAGGCCTGCAACACCATGAACACGGTCACGCCCTCGGTCCGCGCGACCTCACGCAGCCGGGCGTGCACCGCCGCGGGCACGTCGAGCGGCACCTGGTGCCCCCGGTGCGAGGCCACGGCCGGACGAGGCCGGTCGTAGGGCAGCGCCAATTCCTCCGGAAGATCCGCCAGCGCGCCGCGCCAGTACGCGATCTGACGGGCCAGCGTGCTGTCCGGATCGTCCTGGTCGCCGAGCAGGTCCCGCTGCCACAGCGCGTAGTCCGCGTACTGAACGGGCAGCGGCTCCACGGCGGGCGGCCGGCCCTCGCGTCTCGCCGCGTACGCCTCGGACAGATCCCGGAGCAGGGGTGCCATCGACCAGCCGTCGGCCGTGATGTGGTGCACCACCAGGGCGAGCACGTGCTCGTCCGGTCGCGTGCGGAACAGCCATGCCTTGACCGGGACCTCGGTGGCCAGGTGGAAGGCGTGTCCACTCGCCTCGGCCACGGCGGCGGGCAGCCGCTCCGGCGTGGTCTCGGCGACGGTCAGGTCCCACGCCAGGCCGGCCGGGTCCACGACACGCTGGTACGGCTCGCCGTCGGCGACCGGGAAGACCGTGCGCAGTACCTCGTGACGGCTGATCACGTCGCGCAGCGCCTGGGCCAGTGCCCGCTCGTCCAGCTCGCCCGCCAGCCGCAGTACCACCGGGCTGTTGTAGGTCTTGCTCGGCCCCTCCAGCTGGCCGAGGAACCACAGCCGGCGCTGGGCGTACGACAGCGGCACGCGCTCGGGGCGCTCTCCGGCCACGAGCGCCGCACGCGCCCGGCCCGCCTCCCCCAGGCGGGCGGCCAGGCCCGCCGGTGTCGGCGCCTCGAACAGCGTCCGGATCTGCAGTTCCACCATGAGCACCGTGCGCACCCGGCTCACCAGGCGCGTCGCCAGCAGCGAGTGGCCGCCCAGCTCGAAGAAGTCGTCGTGGACGCCGACACGGTCCAGGCCGAGCACCTCGGCGAACGCCTGGCAGAGGATCTCCTCCTCCAGGCTCGCCGGACCGCGTCCGGCGTCGGGGCGAGCCGCGTGGTCCGGTGCGGGCAGGGCCTTGCGGTCGAGCTTGCCGTTGGCGGTCAGCGGCAGGGCGTCCAGGGCGACGACCGCCGAGGGCACCATGTGGCCGGGCAGCCGCCCGGCCGCGAAGTCCCGGACCTCGGCGACGCCGGCGTCGGCGGGCACGACGTAGGCGACCAGGCGCCGGTCGCCCGGCACATCCTCCCGGGCCACCACCGCGGCCTGCACCACCTGGGGGTGCGCCAGGAGAACGGCGCGGACCTCGCCCGGCTCGACGCGGAACCCGCGGATCTTGACCTGCTCGTCGGCCCGGCCGACGAACACCAGCTCACCGTCGTCGGTCCACCGGGCCAGGTCACCCGTCCGGTACATCCGCTCCCCGCCGGCGAAGGGGTTCGCGACGAAGCGCTCCGCGGTCAGCGCGCCACGGCCCACGTACCCGCGCGCGAGCTGGGCGCCGGCGATGTAGAGCTCCCCGGCCACGCCCACCGGGACCGGCTCCAGCCTGCGGTCCAGGACGTACAGCCGGGTGTTGGCCACCGGCGCGCCGATCGCCACCGGCCCGGGGGTCAGCCGGGTGGTGGCCACGCCGATCGTCGCCTCGGTCGGACCGTAGTGGTTGAACACGCCCCGGTCACCCGCGGCCGCCAGCACATCAGCCACCAGCTCCGGCACTGCCGCCTCACCACCCAGCACCAGCGACCTGCGCGGCAACACGCCCCGCACGCCACCGGACGACAGCGCGGCCAGATGCGAGGGCACCGCCTTCAGGTAGTCGATGCGATGCTCGGCCAGGTAGGCGCGCACCGCATCGGGGTCGGCGACGGTGTCCTCATCGAGGATGTGCAGCTCACCACCACAGACCAGACTCGCGAACACCATCGTGTTGCCCAAGTCGGTCGCCTGCGCCTGCAACACCGCATACCGGCCACCCCCCAACCCCAACCGGTCCGGCACCGCGGCCACGTAGTTCGCCAGGTTGCCGTGTGTCACCGCCACACCCTTGGGACGACCCGTCGACCCCGAGGTATAGATGACATACGCCACCTGCCCTGCCACGAGCGGCACCCGAGGCGCATCGGCAGGCATCGCCGGCGACCGCATCCCCGTCACCATGTCGTCGACCGCCACCAAGCGGTGACGGCCCGCGGGCAGCTCCTCCATCAGCTCTTCGCTGGTCAGCGTCAACACCGCACCGCTGTCGGACTGCACGTAGGCGATGCGCTCCGCCGGCTGGTCCGGATCGACCGGCACGTAGGCCGCCCCGGCCTTCCACACCCCGAGGATCGCCGTGACCATCTCGGCCCCGCGGGGCAGGCACACCCCCACCACCGACTCGGCCCCGGCGCCCTGATCGCGCAGGAACCGCGCCAGGCCGTTCGCCCGCGCGTCCAGCTCGCCATACGTCACCCGCCGGTCGCCGTGCACCAGCGCCACCGCGCCCGGCGTCCGCGCCGCCTGCGCCTCGAACGCCTCCAGGACCGGCACCGGGGCGCTCTCCGTGGCGGTGTCGTTCCACTCCACCAGGACCTTGCGGCGCTCCGCCGGATCCAGCACGTCGACGGCGTCCACCGGCACCGACGGGTCCGCGGCCACCGCGGCGAGGACCCGGGCGAAGCACTCCGCGATCCACCCCGCCGCGCGCTCGTCGAAGAGGTCCGCGGCCACCGTCACCGCGCCCCACAGACCGGCGGGGGCGCCTTCGGCGTCGGCGTCCTCCCCCACCATCACGTCCAGATCGAACTTGGCGACGGGCTTGTCGAAGAACAGCGGCTCCGCCTCGATCCCCGGGAGGGCCAGCGTCGAGGCGTCGGCGTTCACCTTGGTCAGGACGACCTGGAAGAGCGGGTGCCGGGCCAGCGAACGCGCCGGAGCCAGCTCCTCCACCAACCGCTCGAACGGCACATCCTGGTGCGCGTACGCACCCAGACTCGTCTCCCGAACCCGGCCCAGCACCTCGGCGAACGTCGGATCACCCGAAAGATCACTCCGGATCACCAGCGTGTTGACGAAACACCCGACCAGATCATCCAGCGCCTCGTCCAACCGGCCCGCCACCGCCGACCCCACCGGCACATCCGTGCCCGCCCCCAGCCGCGACAACGTCACCGCCAACGCCGCGTGCAACACCATGAACACCGTCACACCCTCGGTCCGCGCGACCTCCCGCAACCGCGCGTGCACGTCGGACGGGACGTCCAACCGGGCCGTGAACCCCTGATGCGAAGCCACCGCGGGACGCGCACGGTCGAACGGCAGCGGCAGCTCCTCCGGCGACCCCGCCAGAGCCTCCCGCCAGTACCCCACCTGACGGGACAGCAGACTGCCGGGATCGCCCTCCGACCCCAGCAACTCCCGCTGCCACAACGCGTAATCGGCGTACTGCACCGGCAACGCCGCCCACTCCGGCACCCGGCCCTCACACCGCGCCGCATACGCCACCGACAGATCACGCGCCAACCGGCCCATCGACCAGCCATCACCCGCGATGTGATGCACCACCAGCACCAGCACATGCTCATCCGGCCCCACACCGAACAACCACGCCCGCACCGGCACCTCGACCGACAGATCGAAGGCGTAGGCGCTCGCCTCGGCCACGGCGCCGGCGAGCATCTCCGGGGCGACCTCGGCGGCCGTCAGGCTCCACGGCAGCTCGTCCAGGCGCATGACCCGCTGGTACGGCTCACCGTCGGCCACCGGGAACACCGTCCGCAGCGACTCGTGCCGCCCGATCACGTCCCGCAGCGCCTCACCGAGCGCCGCCCGGTCCAGCGCTCCGGTCAGCCGGAGCACCGCGGGGCTGTTGTAGGTCGGGCTCGGGCCCTCCATCTGCCCGAGGAACCACAGTCGGCGCTGCGCGTAGGACAGCGGCACCCGCTCAGGGCGCGCGCCCGCGACCAGCGCCGCACGTGCCCGGCCGGACGCGGAGAGGCGGGCGGCCAGGCCCGCCGGTGTCGGCGCCTCGAACAGCGCCCGGATCTCCACCTCGACGCCCAGCAGGGCGCGCACCCGGCTGACCAGGCGTGTCGCCAGCAGTGAATGCCCGCCCAGCTCGAAGAAGTCGTCCTCGACGCCGACACCGTCCAGGCCGAGCACCTCGGCGAACGCCTGGCAGAGGATCTCCTCGTGCGGGCCGGCGGGCTCCCGGCCGGCGCCCGCGCTCGCCGCGCGGCCGGGTGCGGGCAGCGCGGCGCGGTCGAGCTTGCCGTTGGCGGTCAGCGGCAACGCCTCCAGCGGCACCACCGCCGACGGCACCATGTAGTCGGGCAGTCGCTCCGTGGCGAGCGCCCGCAGTTCCGCTTCGCCGGCGGTGCCGACCACGTAGGCGACGAGGCGCTCGTCACGCACGACCACGGCGACGTCGGTCACACCCTCGTGCCTCGCCAGGACGGCCCGCACCTCGCCCGGCTCCACGCGGAACCCGCGGATCTTGACCTGGTCGTCGACCCGGCCGGCGAACACCAGCTCCCCGCCCGCCGTCCAGCGCGCCAGGTCCCCGGTCCGGTACATGCGGCCGCCGAACGGGCACGCCACGAACCGTTCCGCCGTCGGGCCCGGGCGACCCACGTAGCCGCGCGCCAGCTGCGCGCCCGCGACATAGAGCTCCCCGGCCACACCGACCGGAACCGGCTGCAGCCGCTCGTCCAGCACGTACAGGCGCGTGTTGGCCACCGGCGTGCCGATCGGCACCGCACCGGACGCCGCCGCCTGCGGCGACAGCCGCGCCGTCGCGACGCCGATCGTGGTCTCGGTCGGGCCGTAGTGGTTGAACACGCCCCGGTCACCCGCGGCCGCCAGCAACCCGGCGACGAGCTCGGCCGACGCCGCCTCGCCGCCCAGCACCAGGGCCCGTCCGGGCATCACACCGGCACCGAGCGCCGCCACATGCGACGGCACGGCCTTGACGAAGTCGATCCGCTGCTCGGTCAGGTAGTCCCGTACCGCCACCGCGTCGGTCACCACGTCGTCGGCCGGAATGTGCAGCCGGCCCCCCGATACCAGGCTGGCGAACACCACCGTGTTCCCCAGGTCCGTCGCCTGCCCCTGCAACACCGCGGACCGGCCGCCGTCGAACCCCACACGCGCGGGCACGGTGGCCACATAGTTGGCCAGGCCGCCGTGGGTGACCGCCACGCCCTTGGGACGGCCCGTCGACCCGGACGTATAGATCACGTACGCCGCGTTCGCCGGCGCCACCCGTACCGCCGGCGCCGTCTCGGCCTGCAACGCCACCAGCGGATCGTCGACGCTCACCCAGCGGTGCCGGCCCGCGGGCAGCTCGTCCATGATCCGCCCGCTGGTGATCGTCATCACCGCGCCGCTGTCGGCCAGGGCGAAGGCGATCCTGTCGAGGGGCTGCTTCGGATCCACCGGCACGTAGGCCGCCCCGGCCTTCCACACCCCGAGGATCGCCGTGACCATCTCGGCCCCGCGGGGCAGGCACACCCCGACCACCGACTCGGCCCCGACGCCCTGGCCGCGCAGGAAGTTCGCCAGCCGGTTCGCCCGCGCCTCCAGCTCCGCGTAGGAGACCTCGGCGCCGTCGGCGACCACCGCCACCGCGTCCGGGGCCCGCTCCACCTGGGCCTCGAACGACTCCGGCACCGACGGCATCGGCACCTCGGCCGCGGTGTCGTTCCACTCCACCAGCACCCTGCGCCGCTCGGCCGGGTCCAGGAGATCGACCGCGCCCACCGGCACCGACGGATCGGCGGCCACCGCCGACAGCACCCGCACGAAGCAGTCCACGATCCGCTCGACCGAGCCCGCCTCGAACAGGTCCGCCGCCGCCGTCACCACACCCCACAGGCCGGCCGGGGCGCCCTCGGCGTCGAAGTCCTCTCCGACCAGCACGTCGAGGTCGAACTTCGCCGCGGGACGCACGGTCAGCACGTGCTCGCCGGTCAGGCCCTTCAGTTCCGGCTTCACCGACGCGGCGTCCTGCATGGTGAGGACGACCTGGAAGAGCGGGTGCCGGGCCAGCGAACGCGCCGGGGCCAGCTCCTCCACCAGCCGCTCGAACGGCACATCCTGGTGCGCGTACGCACCCAGACTCGTCTCCCGAACCCGGCCCAGCACCTCGGCGAACGTCGGATCACCCGAAAGATCACTCCGGATCACCAGCGTGTTGACGAAACACCCGACCAGATCATCCAGCGCCTCGTCCAACCGGCCCGCCACCGCCGACCCCACCGGCACATCCGTGCCCGCCCCCAGCCGCGACAACGTCACCGCCAACGCCGCGTGCAACACCATGAACACCGTCACACCCTCGGTCCGCGCGACCTCCCGCAACCGCGCGTGCACGTCGGACGGAACGTTCACGGCGGTCGCGTGACCGCGATGCGATGCGACGGCCGGCCGCGGGCGGTCGAACGGCAGCGGCAGCTCCTCCGGCGACCCCGCCAGAGCCTCCCGCCAGTACCCCACCTGACGGGACAGCAGACTGCCGGGATCCTCCTCCGACCCCAGCAACTCCCGCTGCCACAACGCGTAATCGGCGTACTGCACCGGCAACGCCGCCCACTCCGGCACCCGGCCCTCACACCGCGCCGCATACGCCACCGACAGATCACGCGCCAACCGGCCCATCGACCAGCCATCACCCGCGATGTGATGCACCACCAGCACCAGCACATGCTCATCCGGCCCCACACCGAACAACCACGCCCGCACCGGCACCTCGACCGACAGATCGAAGGCGTGCCGGGCCGCCGCGAGCACCGCCTCGCTGAGCTCGGGAGGTCCTTCGCCGCCCTCCGCAGGGGCGGGCGCGGAGAGATCCTGGAGCCCCCGGAGCCGCTCGTAGGATTCGGGTGTCGCGACCACGTCGACGAACGGCAGGTCCCAGACGAGTTCCTCCATGCCCACGACCCGCTGGTACGGCTCACCGTCGGCCACCGGGAACACCGTCCGCAGCGACTCGTGCCGCCCGATCACGTCCCGCAGCGCGGCGTGGAGTTCCGAGCGGTCGAGCCCGCCGGAGAGGTTCATGACGAGCGGCGGCGCGTTGTACGTCGGGCTCGGGCCCTCCATCTGCCCGAGGAACCACATGCGGCGCTGGTTGAACGACAGCGGCACGCGCTCTGGACGCTCCGCCGCGGTCAGCCGGAGGCGTCCGGCCTCCGAGCCGGCGATGCGGGTCGCGAGGCCGGCGACCGTGGGGGCCTCGAACACGTCGATGACGTCCATCTCGACGTCGAGAAGCGCCCGGATCCGGCTGATCAGGCCGGTCGCCATCAGGGAGTGGCCGCCGAGGTCGAAGAAGTTGTCGTCCACACCGACCTCGTCCACGCCGAGGACGTTGGCGAACGCGGCGCACAGGATCTCCTCCCGCACCGTGGCGGGCGGCCGGCTCGCGGCGCTCGTGTACGCGGGCGCGGGCAGGGCACCGCGGTCCACCTTCCCGTTGGGGGTGAGCGGGATCGCGTCGAGCACCACCACGGCCGAGGGGACCATGAAGTCCGGGAGCCGCTCGGCCGCGAATCCCCGGACCGAGGCCGCGAGCCCGTCGCCCTCCCCCGTCACGTACGCGACCAGGCGTTTCTCGCCCCGCTCGTCCTCGGCGACGATCACCGCCGCGTGGCCGACCTCGGGGTGCGCGGCCATCACCGCCTCGACCTCGGCGGGTTCGATCCGGTAGCCGCGGATCTTCACCTGCTCGTCGGCCCGGCCGACGTAGACCAGCCGTCCGTCGCCGGTCCACCGGACGCGGTCCCCGGTCCGGTACATCCGGGTGCCCGGTCCGCCGAACGGGCAGGCGACGAACCGTTCACCGGTCAGCCCGGGCCTGCCGAGATAGCCGCGCGCGAGGCCGGTCCCGGCGACGTAGAGCTCGCCCGCCACTCCCGCCGGCACCGGCCGCAGGAAGGCGTCCAGCACGAACACGCGCGTGTTGGCGAGCGGGCCGCCGACGTCGGGCTCCTCGCCCGCCGCCAGCGGAGCCGAGATCGCGACGCCGATCGTGGTCTCGGTCGCCCCGTACCCGTTCACGAACCGGCGGCCCGGCGCCCAGCGCGC
This sequence comes from Actinomadura madurae, assembly GCF_047130825.1. NCBI lineage: Bacteria > Bacillati > Actinomycetota > Actinomycetes > Streptosporangiales > Thermomonosporaceae > Actinomadura > Actinomadura madurae. Next base: position 10,271,612 of record NZ_CP083237.1, on the reverse strand, counting down.
CACCTGCTCGGCGCTCAAGGCCTCGCCCACCGACGTCAGCGTCACCACCGACGGCACGTCGGCGGGCTCCAGCATCGCCAGCGCCGAGGGCGGCAGGGTCGCGTACGAGACCTCGTGCCGGGCGATCACATCGGTGAGCCCCGGCCCGGGCAGCAGCTCGCTCGCGGACGCCACGACCAGCCGCGCCCCGGGGTAGAGGGCCATCAGCAGGTCCGAGGTGGCCGCGTCGAACCCGACCGCGGCGAACTGCAGCACGCGGCTGCCCGCGTCCACCCCGCACCGCTCGGCCTGCGCGGCCGCGAGGTTCACGCCGCTGGCATGGGTGAGCATGACGCCCTTCGGCCTGCCGGTGGAGCCGGAGGTGTAGATCACGTAGGCCAGGCAGTCCGGCCTCGGGGCCGCGGCGGGGGCCGTCGCGGGTGCCGCGTCCAGCGCCGCGCGCACCTGGGGGGAGTCGACGGCGACCGCCAGGATGTTCCTGACGGGCAGCTCGTCGAGGAGCTCCTCCTGGCCGAGCAGCACCGCGGCATGGCTGTCGGCCAGCATGAACCTGATCCGGTCGGCGGGATAGGCGGTGTCGATCGGCAGGTAGGCCGCACCGGCCTTCCACACCGCGACCAGCGCCACGATCAGGTCGACGCCACGGCTCATCGCCACCGCGACCACCGACTCGGGCCCGATGCCGAGGCTCGTGAGGTGGTGCGCCAGGCGGTTCGCCCGCTCGTCCAGTTCGGCGTACGTCAGCCGGGCCTCGTCGGACACGACGGCCACCGCGTCCGGTGCCCTCGCCACCCGCTCGGCGAACATGTCGGAGAGGTCGGTCTCCGGGACCTCGGTCGCGGTGTCGTTCCAGTCGACGAGCAGGCGCCGGTGCTCCTCGTCGGCCAGGAGGGGCACCCGTCCGGCGCGCTCGGCCGGCGCGACCGCGGCGAGCCGGTCGGCGATGGCCAGGATCCGCCGGTGGATGCGCTGGGCGGCGGCGGGTTCGTGGACGTCGAGGTTGACATCGACGTCGGTCCGGAACCCGGGATCCCCCGGCCGGTCGTAGACGTCGATGCGGGCGCCGTCGATCGCGCCGGTGGAAACGTTGTGGCCGGTGACGGCGCAGCCCCCGAACTTCTCCGGGTAGTCGAAGGCCATCACGTTGACGTACAGGTCGCAGAGAGCGCCGCGCCTCGACTCCCTGAGAGCGTCCTCGTAGCGGTAGCGCTGGTGCCGCAGGCCCCGGTGGACCGCGGTGTTCGTCTGCCGGACGAGATCCGCGACGGTCGTGTCACGGTCGATCCGGAGCCGGATCGGCAGGTTGTTGGCGGTCGTGGCGGGGGCGAACACCCTGCGGCGGTCCGGCAGGCCGAGGACGGGAAGACCGATGACGATGTCCCGCTCGCCGGTGACGCCGTGCTGGTGCACGGCCGCAGAAACGATCATCAGCTCGGTCAGGCCGGTCCCCAGCCCGCGTGCCGCCGACCTCAGGCGCTCGGCGGCGTCGCCGTCGAGGTGGCCGGCGTGCCGCGCCAGGGGGGCCATCAGCCGGGTTCCTCCGCGCCCGTGCGCTCCGGGGGCGTCGGGGAGGTCGGCGAGGACGCCGAGCCAGTACGCCCGGTCGCGGCCGAAGTCGGGCGAGGCCCGGTAGGCGCGTTCCGCCTCCAGGAGCGCGCCCAGCGGCTCCAGCGGCCCGTCGGCGGCGGGCGGGCCCCCGGTGAGCTCGCCGTAGAGGGCGGCGACCCTTCGGACGAGGACCACGAGGGCCCGGCCGTCCATGATCAAGTGATGGTACCGGTGGTACCAGCGGTGGTGATCCGGGCCGAGGACGAAGACCGCGTGCGTGAACAGCGGGCCGCCGGTGAGATCGGCGGGCGTGCGCACGTCCTGCCGCATCCACGCGTCGGCGGCCGCCGCCGGGTCGGGCCGGCCGCTGACGTCGATGACGGGCACCGCGTGCTCGGCCGAGGCGTCGACGTACTGCTTCGGAACACCGTCCACCACGCGGAAGCGGAGGCGGAGGGCGTCGGCCTCGGCCGCGGCGCGCCGCAGCGCCTCGGCGAAGAGCCCTACCTCGAGATCGCCGCGAATCTCCAGATACTCGGCGATGTTGTACGCCGGATTCTCGGGTGCGAACTGCTGGGCCCGCCAGATATCCAGCTGGCCGGCCATGAGATCATGAAGCACGCGTTCCACGACAGCCTTTCCCGACCGATCAGGGCTTCTACTTCTCCATCTTCTCCATGGCCTCGATCAGGCTCTTGGGCCGCATGTCCGTCCAGGACTTCTCTATGTAGTCGAGGCATTCCTGCCGGCCGGCCTCCCCGAACACCGTTTTCCAGCCGTCCGGCACGTCGATGAATACCGGCCAGAGCGAGTGCTGGTTCTCGTCGTTGACGAGAACCAGGTACATGGCATCGGGGTCTTCAAAAGGATTCGTCACCGTGCTGTCCCTTCACCGGGCCTTGAGAGTCCATGCCGGACAAATGACTAACGATCAACATGCCGCATGGTCAAACGGGTTCGCCAGCCGCCGGTTGAACGCGGCACGGGTGTTCAACCGGCGCACCGCCCCAGTTGGGCACCCGCCGCGGAGGCGCGTTCGAGCGCGCCGGGCAAACAGCGATGAACCCACGCTAGGATTCGGCCCGAACGCACGTTGTTGATCAGCGGACGCCTGACCGAATGGACCGATCACCGGTTTCCTCGCGGGCCATTGAGAATGTTTCACTCAGGCAGCTCGTGCTTCAACGGAAAAGCATCGGGCCGCGCAGCAGGTGATCGACGGGGCGCACCGGCTGCGGGCCGTGGTCATGCGCCCCTGAACCGTCCGTGCGAGAAGGGTGTCCGATGAGTTCTGGAACTGTCGAAGAATTCGATGTCGTCGTCGTGGGCGGCGGTCCCGGCGGCTCTGCTCTGGCCGCGCTCGTGGCGATGCAGGGGCATCGGGTCCTTCTCTTGGAGAAGGAGAGGTTCCCGCGGTACCAGATCGGCGAGTCCCTGCTTCCGGGCACGGTGCAGGGCGTGTGCGTGCTCCTCGGAGTGGCGGACGAGCTGGCCAAGGCCGGCTTCATGGTGAAGCGGGGCGGCACGCTCAGATGGGGCGCCAATCCGGAGCCGTGGACGGTCTCCTTCTCCCTCTCGCCGAAGATGGCCGCGCCGACGTCCTTCGCCTACCAGGTCGAGCGGAGCAGGTTCGACCAGATCCTGCTCGACAACGCCCGCCGCGTGGGCGTCGACGTACGGGAACAATGCTGCGTCACCAACGTGATCGACGACGAGGAGCGGGTTCGCGGGGTCTCCTATACCGACGCCGGCGGCACCGGCCGCGAGGCCCGCGCCCGGTTCGTCGTCGACGCGTCGGGAAACGGGAGCCGCATCAACCGGCATGTCGGCGGATCGCGAAAGTACTCCGAGTTCTTCCGAAATGTCGCGCTGTTCGGCTACTACGAGGGCGGCAAGCGCCTTCCCGCGCCCAACTCGGGGAACATCCTGTCCGCGGCGTTCGACAGCGGCTGGTTCTGGTACATCCCGCTCAGCGACACGCTGACCAGCGTCGGCGCCGTCGTCCGGCGCGACATGGCGAGCAAGATCCAGGGGGATCCGGAGCGCGCGCTCGAGGCGCTCATCGAGGAGTGCCCGATGATCAGCGACTACCTCTCGTCGGCCAAGCGCGTCACCACCGGCCAGTACGGGAAGCTCCGGGTCCGCAAGGACTACTCCTACCACCACACGGCGTTCTCGCGACCCGGCATGGTGCTCGTGGGCGACGCCGCCTGCTTCATCGACCCGGTGTTCTCCTCGGGCGTCCATCTGGCCACCTACAGCGCCCTGCTGGCCGCGCGCTCGATCAACAGCGTGATGGCCGGCATCGTGGACGAGCGGGTCGCCTTCGAGGAGTTCGAGGCGAGGTACCGGCGCGAGTACGGCGTGTTCTACGAGTTCCTGATGTCCTTCTACGACATGCACGTGAGCGAGACGTCGTACTTCTGGTCGGCGAAGAAGGTCACCAAGAGCACCCACACCGAACTGGAGTCGTTCATCGACCTGATCGCCGGTGTGTCCTCCGGAGAGTCCGCCCTCGCCGACGCGTCCGGCGTGGCGCGGCGTTTCCAGTCGAGGTCGAAGGAGTTCGCCGACGCGGTCGACGAGGTCGGCAGGGGCACGAGGGGCAGCATGATGCCCCTGTTCCGGGCCTCCCTGGTCCGCGAGGCGGTGCGGGAGGGCGCGGTGGTCCAGACGCGCGCACACCTGCGGGAGGAAGCCGGGGCCGAGACGCCGATGTTCGACAGCGGCCTGGTCTCCTCGGCCGACGGCATGTTCTGGGTGCGGGCCGAGGAGACGTAACCGGGGCCGCCCCAAGTCCCGGACGGCGTCACGGTCGTCCGGGATGCGCTCTGGAGAACGGCACCGGTGCCCGGCGCACGGCCGGGCACCGGTCGGACGGCTCCCCTCCGCCGGCGCTCTTCCCCTCGGCTCAGTTCGTCCGCTCGACGAGGTAGGCGGTGAGCCGGTTGACGGTGTCGGCCTCCCAAAGCTGGGGCGGCTCGATGTACACGCCCAGCGCGTCCTCGATGTCGGCGCAGAGCGTGTGCGCGTGAACGGAGTCCAGGCCGCCGCCGGTGAGCGACGCGTCGGGATCGATCTCGGCCTCGGGCACCCTGAGATGGAGGGCGAGGTGCTCGACCAGCCAGGAGCGGACACCCGCCGGCGTCCACGGCGCATCGGTCACATCGGTCTCGGTCACGTGGTCTCCCTTCTCAGCCCGTGATGCCTCGCACATCGGGCTCCAGCTCCGCGTACAGCGGCGCGATCTCGCCGGCGAGGAACCTCGCGCGCGTCTCGACCCGCTGGATCTTGCCGCTGGTCGTCCGGCCCACCGTGCCGCGCCGCACCAGGACGACGTTCCGCACCGGCACCCCCAGCTCCACCGTGAGCCGGCGCGACACGTCCGCCGCGACCGCGGGCAGCTCGGCCGCCGGCGTTCCGGGGGCGACCTCGTGCACGAGCACGATCCGCTCGTCGGGCGCGGGGACCCCGAAGGCCGCGCCGACGAGCCCCGCGAGCGCCGGCTGGTCGCCGCGCGCCGCCTGCTCGACGTCCTGCGGATAGATGTTGCGGCCGTAGACGATCATCATCTCCTTGAGCCGTCCGGTGACGAACAGCTCGCCGTTCACCACGGCGCCCAGATCGCCCGTGCGCAGCCATCCGGGGCCCGCCGGACCGGCGTCCTCATCGGCGAGACGCGCCTCGAAGACCTCGGCCCTGAGTTCGGGCCTGTTCCAGTAGCCGCGCCCCATGGGGGCGCCGCGCAGCCAGATCTCGCCCACGGCGCCGCCGGGCAGCCGGCGGCGGGTCCGCGGGTCGACGATCCGGGTGTCGAAGCCGCCGGGCGGCGCGCCGACGCCCACGATCTCCCTGCCCGTGCCGCGGGCCGTCGCGACGAGCGCCGGGGCTTCGGCGGACTCCAGGCGGTCCCGGTCGGCGACGAGGACGGTCGGCGGCGCGCTGGGCGGGGTGGACGTCACGAACACCGTGGCCTCCGCCATCCCGTACGCCGCCGCGAACGCCTCGGGCCGCAGCCCGGTGCGCGCGAAGCGCTTGGCGAACGCCGCCAGGGTGGGCGCGTGGATCGGCTCGGAGCCGTTGTGGATGATGCGCAGCCGGGACAGGTCGAGCGTGTCGAGATCGTCGTCCCGGATGAGGCGGGTGCACAGCTCGAAGGCGAAGTTGGGGCCCCCGGTGATCGTGCTCGCGTACCGCTCCATCATCCGGAGCCACTCCAGGGGGCGCCTGACGAAGGCCGTGGCGGGCATCAGCGCGATGGGATTGCCGAACATCAGGCCCGCCGTGAGATGGAGGAACAGGCCCATGTCGTGGTGGAGGGGCAGCCAGGAGCCGATCGAGTCCTCGGCGCCCGCCCCGGTGCCGGCGCGGATCGCGCCCATGTCGGCGAGGATGTTGCCGTGGCCGAGCATCACCCCTTTCGGGGTCGCCGTGGAGCCCGAGCTGTACTGGAGGACCGCGAGCGTGTCAGGGCCGGGACGGTGGAGCGGCCCCGCGGGCGGCTCCCCTGGTCCGGCCTCCCCCACGTCCTCGACCGGCACCTGCCCGAGCCCGTGATCTCTGAGCCGGGCGGCGAGCGGCTCCCGGTCGTCCTTCGTGGTGACGACGAGACGCGGCGCGCAGTCTCCGATGATCGCGGTGAGCCGGGTGTCGGCGCGCGACTGGCCGGGCGCCGGGACCGGCACCGCCACGAGGCCGGCGAACAGGCACGCGAGGTAGGTCTCGACGTACTCGGTGCAGGTCGGCAGCGCGATGACCACTCGGTCCCCGGGGGCCAGCCGCCCGGCGAGCCCGGCCGCCCGCACCCTGGCGCGGCGGCCGAGCTCGGCGTAGGTGAGGATCTCGTGGTCCTCGGCGGCGGGGCCCCGGACGATGGACAGCGCCATCCGGTCCGGGTGCTCGGCGACCCGTCCGGCGAACGCCTCGGCGACATTCCGGTATCCATCGAAATTCAGCATGAACGCACCGGCTTTCCTTCTGGGCTCCAGCACTTTGACATGGAATCGCGACACCGCTCAATGCGTTCAACCGCGGCCCTGAATGCACCGCCATTCGTCGGCTAATCGCCGGACCACACCGGGTCGCGCTTTTCCGTGAACGCCCGCACGCCTTCCGCCGCGTCGCGGCTGCGCCTGCGGCGTTCCTCCCAGACATAACTGGACGAGAATGCCTTTTCGAGGGGCATGTCAACCGATCGGAGAACGCTCTCCTTGAGGGCCCGCACGGAGAGCGGTGCGCTGCCGGCGATGCCGTCCGTCCATTCCGCGACGCACCGGTCCAGATCCGCGTAGGGCACGACCTCGTTGACCAGGCCGTACCGCAGCGCCGTCGCGGCGGTCATGCGCCGGCCGGTGAGCAGGTATCCCATCGCGATCTTCAGTGGCAGCTGCCGGGCCAGCCTGAACGCGCCGCCGGCCCCCGGGACCAGGCCGAGCGTCGCCTCGGGCAGCGCGAAGACCGCCTCCTCCGACGCGATGATCAGGTCACAGGCCAGCGCCAGTTCGAAACCGCCACCCACGGCGTATCCGTGCACCCGTGCGATCACTGGCTTCGACAGCGTGAACCGCTCGGTCAGCCGGGGCCACCCGGGCTGCCCCCGGCTCCCGAAGGTGGTGGGCGCCACGCCCTCCTCGGTCAGCCTGGCCCGCTCCTTGAGATCCTGCCCGGCCGAGAAGGCCCGGTCGCCCGCCCCCGTCAGAACGGCGACCCGCACTCCGTCATCGGCCTCCACGTCGTCCCACACGGCGCCCAGTTCCTCGTGCGTGCGCAGGTCCATGGCATTGAGCACCTCGGGCCGGTCGAGGGTCACATACGCGACGTGACCGCGCTTCTCGTAGCGCACCCGAGCACGGTCCTCGCGTGAGGACCCCAGAGCGGTCATTGCGACGCCCCTTCCGAAACGGTCAACTGCGTCGTTGCGCCACTTGGACGGGCCCGCGGGGATCGCCCGCCGACCAGGTTTCCCGCGACGTCCGCACCGGCCTCGGGGCCTTACAGTGCGTCGATGAGCGCGCCGGTGACGGTGTCGGCGTCCGCCGGGAGCCGGGTCACGCGCTCAACGGAGGAGGCGACCACCTCCTGGGCCTTGAGCCCGTTCCCGGAGATCACGGCCACCACCGACTCCTCCGGGGAGATGATCCCTGCTCTGGCCAGTCGCCTCGCCGTCGCGACCACGACGCCACCGGCGGGCTCGGTGAACACGCCCTCCGTCGAGGCGAGCAGCCCGATGCTTTCGACGATCTCCTCGTCGGAAATGGCGGAAGCCGATCCGTTGGACCTGCCGATCAGATCCAGGGCCACCTTTCCATCGGTGGGGTTGCCGATGGCGAGCGACTTCGCCAGCGTGTCGGGGACACAGGGCCGCACCGCGGATTCTCCGTGTTCGAACGCGTCCGCGACCGGAGCGCATCCGGCGGCCTGCGCGGCATGGATGCGCGGCCCGCCGCCGGCGGCCGTCATGCCGAGGCGGCTCATCTCCTCGAAACCATGGGCTATCCGGGTGAGCAGCGTCGCTCCCGCCACAGGCACGATCACGTTGGACGGCTGCCGCCAGCCGAGCTGTTCGACCACTTCGTAGGCGATCGTCTTGGCGCCCTCGGCATAGAACGGGCGCAGGTCCAGGTTGACGAAGGGCACCACCCCCTTGAGGGCGAGCTCCCGGCAGATCGCGTTCACCTGGTCGAACGTCCCCTGCAGCTGGAAGATCTCGGCGCCATGGACCGAGCTCACGACGTTCTTGGCCGGCTCGATGCCGTCGGGGTAGAAGACGACGGCGCGCATGTTCGCCGCGGCGGCGAGCGAGGCCAGCGAGTTGCCGACGTTGCCCGTGGAAACGCAGGCGACGGTCGACGCGCCTCGTTCGAACGCATACTGAAGGGCCATGGCGACGACTCGATCTTTGTACGAGAAGGATGGCCAGTTATAGCAGTCGAGCTTGAGGTAGAGATTCTCGAGACCGATGAGGCCGCCCAGTCGACGCGCGTGAACAAGTGGCGTCCATCCAGTATGGAGGCCAATGGTCGGCAGAGGCCCGACCGGCAGTAGCTCGCGCATCCTGTATATATTCCTGGGCCTCTCGCGCAAGGCTTCGGCATCCATCACGACGTCGTCGATCGGCGGGCTGAGGGTCGTGCTGCATTCACCGCACAGCCAAGGAACCTCTGGATTCGCGGCCACACCATGCCGTCGACAGACCAGAACTTCTTTGTTCATGACGAAATCGGCGTTCAGCGGCATGATTCTCCTTCGAAAAGCGGCTTCCGGGCATTACAACCGACCCGCGCGCAAACCGTCAAGGAGCGACTATGAAGCCGTCAGCGGCGGACGGCCGAAATGACGACCCGCGGATTGTCGTCCAACAGGGCCGGGGTGTGCGTCGCCTCTGCCCTGAGCACCTTGGCGGCCTCTTCACCGAGTTCCTCGGAGATCGCCTCCCAATTGCGCAGGATGGCCTCGTGCACGGCGATCTCCCGGTCCCGCGAACCGGTGGGACGCTTGGTGATGTCGGTGAATCCGGCTCTTTCGAGAAAGAAATCATAAGGCAGGTGAACAGGTTCCCAGCTGGTGAACACCAGCCGGCCTCCGGGACGGAGCACCCGTGCCAGCTCGCGGAACGCGCCCGACTTGTCGTGCACCATCCACAGCGCGTCGACACTGACCGCTCCGTCGAAGCCTCCGGCGGGCAGGCCGGTGTCCGTGGCGCTGGCCACGTGGAAGCCGGCCCGGGACGCCATGCCGAAGCCCGCCGCCCGATCCGACGCGGCGGCCACCGCCTCGGCGATGATGTCCACGCCGACCAGGGGGACATCGAGCTCGCGCGCGATCCAGAGACCGGGGCCGCCACGGCCGCAGCCGACGTCGAGCAGCCGTGTCGTGCCCGACTGCGCCAGGGTCTCCGCCAGCAGGCGCAGGTCGCTCAGAGTGACGAAACCGAAGGGCTCCACCTCGGCGGGGTAATCGCCGCCCAGGATCTCCCGGTAGATGGACTGGAGCGTGGAGCCCCGGCTCTGATTGGCCAGCACCGAACGGTAACGGTCCTCACTGGTGGAGAGTGGTATCTCAGCGGCACACATCGAAGCATGCTGCACCGGATGTCCAACCACGGCAACGCGTCAGTTGAACACGGGCCTTTCCCTCCGCCAATGGAACTCTGTGGCATCGCTGAGTGGGCGAATTCTTTCTCGGCCATCGCGCCGTCACCGTCCGGGCGGATCAGGCAGAGACCATCCGCGGTCTCGAAGTTCGGCGATCAGGCGCGGAGCCGATTCCGGGTCCACCGACAGTTCTGCCACGCCGACCGGCCGGCCCTGCAGATGCTCGATCGAGACGTCCTCGATGTTGATCCCCGCGACCCCGGCGGCCTGGAGGATGAGGGCGAGCTCGCCGGGGCGGTCGGCGACGAGGACGGTGACGGTCGTGAGCCGACCGGCCGATCCGCCGCGCTTGACCGGAATCCGGTCGCGGCCGGTGACGCCCCGTGTCAGCAGCCCGGCCACCGCCGGCTCCCCGCCGGCGCGCGCCCGCAGCGCGGAGGCGACCCTGGCCAGGTCGTCCGACACCGCCTCGATCACGTCGGCGACCGGGCCGGCATTGGCCGCCAGGATCTCCTGCCAGAGCGCCGGCGCCCCGCCGGCGATACGGGTGACGTCGCGGGCGCCCTGCCCCGCGAGGCCGACCATGCCCTCCGGTGCGTCGGCGAAGCGGGCCGCCATCGCGGACGACACCACGTGCGGCGCGTGCGAGACGAGCGCCATCGCCCGGTCGTGCCCGGCGGCGTCGATGCGGACCGGGGTGGCGCCGCACCCGGTGACGAGGCTGGTCACGGCCTCCACGGCCGCGGGGTCGGCGCCCTCCGCGGGGCACAGCGCCCAGGGGCGGCCGTCGAAGAGCTCGGGCCGGGCGGCGAGCGGGCCGGACCGCTCGCTCCCTCCCAGCGGGTGCCCGCCGACGAAGACCCGCAGGTCGCAGCCCAGCCGGGCCGCCTCGGCCAACGGCGGGACCTTGACGCTCGCCACATCGGTGTACGCCGCGGCCAGGCCGCGCTCCTGAGCGTCCAGCAGGGTCCTCGCGACCGCCGAGGGCGGCACGGCCAGCACGGCGACGTCGGCCGACTCGCCGCTCCACGGGGCTCCGGCCCCCAGCTCCGCGGCGAGCCCGGCGACCGCCGGATCCCGGTCGATCAGCAGGACCTCCGCGCCGACCCGCCGCATGGCCAGCGCGATGGAGGTCCCGATCAGCCCGGTCCCGATGACCGTGATCCGCTTGAGCGCCGGCCCGAGCCGCTCACCGTCCGGAGCGCGTCGCCCGTCGTGACCGATGATGGGGATATTCACGCGCCACCTCATTGGTGCCAATCTCGCCGGACGTGGTCGGCGACAATAGCCGCAGCACCGTTCAACCGTGCCCGCGCGGCGTTTGAACACCTTCATGCCGCACCGCCCCCGCATCATGCACCCTTGACGCCGTTTAGGCATTCCTGAAGGATCGCGAGGTCAGATAGGGGAGGCGACGGCCGCTCACCGGAAATCCCGACTTTCGAAGCCGGTCACTATAACTACTCCAAAACGCCTCCCTTCACCGCACGTAAGAGCCTTCTCCACCAGTGAAGAAGGCTCCACCAGGAAAGCCCGTCCCTGTGCCGGCGCCCGCGTCCTGGCCGCCGCCGGCGGCCGCCGTCAGGAGCGCGCCGTGCCGCGCGCTCCGCGGAGGCGCTCATCGACAGAGGAGCGGCCGTCCGCATCGCCGATGCGGACGAACAGCTCGCGCGCCTCCGCCCAGGCAGCCAGGGCCGCGTCGGGGTCGCCGGCGGCATCGCGTGCGTTCCCGAGGATGCGCAGGGCCCGCGCCAGATACGGAACCCATCCGCGCGTGCGCCACACCTCCACCGAACGCTCCAGGCACGCGACGGCGCCCAGAAGGTCCCCCTCCGCCATGTTCAACTCGCCGAGCACGCCGAGCCCGTCGGCCAGGTGGTGGCGGAAATTGCCCGCCAGGCTGAACGACAGCAGCCGTTCCAGCGTCGGCCTGGCCTGCGCGTCCCCGGTCGCGACGAAGAGCTTGGCGAGGTAGAGCAGCGAGAACGCCTCCACATAGCGGTCGTCCAGATCCCGCGCCATCACGATCGACTCGTCCAGCAGCCTCCTGCCCGCCTCGATGTCACCGCACAGGGCGCGGGCGGCCCCGAGGAACTGCACGATCGTCGCGACGAACCGCGGATTGCCCAGTTCCTCGGCCACCACGAGCGCCTGCTCCAGGCACTCCAGAGCGCTCTGCGGGTCGCCCTCACCGTGCACGACCGCCGTGACGTGGAGGGCACGGGCCTCCCCGGCGACGTAGCCCGCCTCCCGCGCGACGCGCAGAGCACGCTCCGCCAGTTCCAGCGCCTCGCCGTCCTCGCCGTCGGCCACCCGGCCCCAGACCATCGCCACCATCGCGTCGACCGTCCCGGCCGCGTCGCCCAGCTCGGTGAAGAGGTCGAGGACCCGCGCGGCCATCGTTCGCATCCGGATCATCGCCGGGCCCGGCCCGACCGGGGACGTCCAGGTAAGGACCTCCAGCAGCCCGCGCAGCACCACCGCCTCACCCCGCCTGGCACCGGTCTCCTGGCACAGCTCCAGCACCCGCTCGTGCATGCGGCGCCAGTCGTCGTACAGGCCGCGGACATCGCAGTACCGCTCCAGGGAGGCCGCCAGGTCCCACGCGTACTCGGTGAACCCCAGGTCGGCGGCCTGCACGGCCGCCGCGACCAGCGCCGCCCGCTCCGCGCCGAACCAGTGCATCGGATCGGCCAGCAGCCGGCTCCGCTCCGGGGACGGCGGCGGGAACCGCGGGACCGGTCCGTGCATGAGGGCGTAGCAGGGCCCCGGCACCCGCTCCGCCGCCTCCTCGGCGAGCGCCAGCCACCCGCCCAGTGCGCGCCGCAGCGCCGAGGCGCGCTCCTCCTCCGGGATGTCGCGTTCGGCCAGCTCGCGCGCGTACAACCGGAGCAGGTCGTGCAGCCGGTACCTCAGCTCCCCCGTCTCGTCCACCCCGGCGACCCCCACGAGGTGCGCGTCCACCAGCGTTTCGAGATGGTGCCGCGCCGCGGGCGGCGGCAGGTCCACCAGCGCGGCGACCGTCCAGCTCGCGAAGTCGGGCGCGTCCAGCAGCCCGATCAGCTGGAACGCGCGCCGGGCCGGCGCGGGGAGCAGCCGGTAGCTCATCTCGAACCCGGCCCGCACCTCGAGATCGCCGGCCACCAGTTCGTCGAGCCGGCGCCGCTCCTCCCGCAGGACGTCGGCCAGGTGCGACGGCCTCCAGTGGTCGCGGCCCACCAGCCGGGCCGCGGCGATGCGCACCGCCAGCGGCATGTGCCCGCACAGCCGCGCGATCTCGGCCACGACGTCCGGCTCGGCCGCGACCCGCCGCTCCCCCACGATGTTGGTGATCAGCTCCACCGCCTGCGCGGGCGGCAGGACGTCGAGGTTCAGCAGCCTCGCGCCCTCCAGGCCGATCAGCCGGTTGCGGCTGGTGACGAGGACGGCCGCGTCCGGCGTGCCCGGCAGCAGCGGCCGCACCTGGGACTCGTCGGCGGCGTTGTCGAGCACGACCAGGATCCTTCTGCCGGCCAGCCGGCTCCGGTACAGCGCCACCCGCTCGTCCAGGGACGGGGGGATGCCCGCGCCGGACATGCCGAGCGTGCGCAGGAAGCGGCCGAGCAGCTCGGCCGGCTCGGCGGGCTTGGCCGAGTCTCCGTGCAGGTCCACGTACAGCTGCCCGTCCGGGAAGGCATCCGCGACCCGGTGGGCGACGTGCACGGCGACCGTGGTCTTGCCGACCCCGCCGAGCCCCGAGATCGTGGTGACGGCCACCGCCCGCGGCCGGGAGGCCCTCGCGGTCCCGACGAGGCTCTCGACCAGCTCCGCCACCTCGGCCGTCCGGCCGGCGAAGTCGGGGATGTCGGGCGGGAGCTGGGCGGGCGGCGGGGCCCCCGGCGGGGCGGCCGCCGTGCCCGGCTCATCGATAGTGCCGTCGGCCGACAGGACGCGCATGTGCGCGCGCTGAACGTCCCGGCTCGGCTCGACGCCCAGATCGTCGGTGAGCCGCTCGCTGAGCCGCCGGTAGATCTGCAGGGCCTCCGCCGGGCGCCCGCTCGCCGTCAGCAGGTCGATCAGCGCGGCGTGCAAGGGCTCGTCGAAGGGGAGCTCCTCGATCAGCGCGCCGACGGCGCCGACCGCCCCCTCGGGGTCGCCCGACTCCAGGGCCGCGGCGGCGAGGGCCATCGCCGCCTCGCGGATCTGGTCCTCAAGACCGCGGACCAGCGTGTCCGTCCGGTCGATCCGGGAGAGGCCGGCCAGCAACGGCCCCTTGCGCTCGGCGAACGCGGCCGTGAGCGCTCGGTACCTCCGCTCGGGCGCGGACAGGGAGCGCGCCTCGTCGGCGAGCGTCAGGAACCGGCCGAGATCGGACCGGTCCGCCGGGCAGTGCAGCAGATACCCGTTCCGGTAGCTGACCTCGATCCGATCCGGCCGCCCGGTGTGGAGGGACGCCGCCCATTTGCGCAGCCGCGACACCCCGACGTGCACCGATTCGCGGCTCGTCTCCCGGACCCGGTCGGTCCAGACGAGCTCGGCGAGCCGGCCGGTGGCCAGCGGCTCGCCCCGCGCCAGGACGAGCACGCCCAGCAGCCCCCGGAGGACCGGAGAACTCGGCGGGGCCACCTCGTCGCCGTCCACACTGACGGCGAGCGGCCCCAGGACCCGGAAGAAGACACCCTCTGCACCCACGCCTCGACATCCCCGTCGACCATCGACCAGAAGTCGCCCGCCACAGCCGTCTCAGCGAAGCAGCGAACGCGAACAACACGCGGGGTGAGAACGCATAAGAACATCCCGGACACGCCCGGTGAGCCGATTCGCGCAACACTCGGGCGCGCCCCGGCTCCGGCCGCAGAGAGAACACAGGAGCACATGAGCAGTCCGATCCACGTTTGGGAGCGACCGCGGACCGCGGGTCGCGAACAGCAACAAGACTTACGCGTACACCAGAAATGCAATTGTCGAAGACCACTTGGCGGGGAGCTCGCGCACGACAAGAGGTTCCTTCCCTGCGATTTCACAGGTCCCGTACCCTCGGCGATCTAGATGATCTCCGTATTTGAACGTAGCACAACCCATAGGCGGTCCTCACCCCCTTACTCGTGCCGATTCGGCCGTACTCCGCGCACGGGCGTCCGGCCCCCGAGTACCGCGCCCCGCGCCACCGCCGGCCACCCGGGGACCCACCACGGCCGCCACGGCCGACAGGCTGTGAACTCCTGCGTCACCGGAGACGGCCGCCGGTTCAGGTGAGCGGTCGCGGCACCTGGACACAGCGCGCCGCCCCACTTTCCCGCACATGCGCACCGTGTTCAACGAACACGCGTGGACGCCTATCGTCGGCGACCTTAAAGTCGAGTCCGCACCGGCCCCCGTAGCCCAATGGCAGAGGCAGTCTCCTTAAAAGGGACCATTTGTCGGTTCGACTCCGACCGGGGGTACCCATTTCTTTCAGCACGGCCACCGAACGGCTCGTCCGGACGACGAACGCGCCAGCGAGGCGCACCCGTCCGCTGGGAATCCCGGAACGTTCGTCGGCCATCAGGTCCGGTATGCAACGGCCCACCGGCACGGTGGAAACGATTCGTGCCGCAGCGGTGATGTGCGGTGAGGCTCATCCTGGAGCGCGCCGGATTACCAGGCGGCCGTTAATGCCCCCGGAATCATCGATGACGCCAAAAGCGGGCAGCGGAAACGTCTGGGCCGGGCACGGCGCGGTGCTGGTGGTGTGGCCTACAATGACGGTCCGGCTGGGCCGCCCCCCCAGAACCAGTCCTCTGACCTGCTCAGACGTGGTGAGGCGATCGCGAGCCGGGCAGCGGACGAGGCGGTGAGGATGCCGAAGGAGCGTCGGTCCGTTCTCCGCCGTGCGCTGCGCATCCTGGACGTCTTCGAGGACGCCGCGGACGGGCTGAGCCTCTCGGAGATCAGCCGGCGGTCCGGCGTCCCGCTCACCACCACCCATCGCATCGTGGGGGAACTGCACGAGTGGGGCGCGCTCGAACGCGACGACTCCGGTGCCTACCGGATCGGGCTGCGGCTGTGGGAGGCGGCCTCTCTCGCGCCGCGGTCCGTGGGCCTGCAGCGCGTCGCTCTGCCGTTCATGCAGGATCTCTTCGAGACGACGCACCGCGGCGTGCACCTCGCCGTGCGGGAGCAGGACCAGGTCGTGTTCGTCGAGCGGTTCGTCAGCCCCGAGGTGGCCGGCGACCGGCCCCGCGTGGGCGGGCGCTACGCGATGCACGCCACCGCGGTCGGGCTGGTGCTGCTCGCGCACGCCCCGCTGGACATGCAAGAACAGGTCATCGGCGGGCCGCTCGCGAGGTACACCCCGCACACCTGCACGAGCGCCGGCGAGCTGCGCAGGCTGCTCGCCGGCGTCCGGCGGTCCGGGTACGCGATCAGCGACCGGCAGATCAACCCGAAGTACTCCTCGGTGGCCGCGCCGATCCATGGCCCCGCCGGCGGCGTCGTCGCGGCCCTCTCGCTCATCCTGCCCTACGAGGAGTTCAACGGCCCGAGCGTGCCGCATCTGGTCCAGGCCAGCGCTCGGGGGATCTCGCGGGCGCTGGGAGCGCCCCGGGGCCGGACCGGTCCACACTCCTCTTCCGATATGCGGAAAGGCGGGTAGTCGCCGCGGCGATGGGGAGCGACCCTCAGTCCGTCGGCCGGGGGGTGTGACCTGGCCAGATCGGACTTAGGAGGGGTTCGTGCCCGTAACCGAGTTCACCTCATCCGCCCTCGACCGCCGATCGTTCCTCATGATGGCCGTCGCCGCGGCAGGCGCTCCCCTGCTGGCGGGGTGCGGTTCGGGCGCCGCCGGTTCGAGCGGCGGCAAGAAGACCACGTTCCTGAGCTATCTGCCGCTGGAGACGCTGTCGCTCGCGCCCGAACTGCTCGCGGTCGCGGGCGGCCACTTCGCCAAGCACGGCCTGGACGTGAAGCTGCAGCCGGTCAAGGGATCGCCCCAGGCCATGCAGACGCTCCTGGCCGGCATCTCCCCCATCACGCGTGTGGGCCAGATCGACGTGATGACCGCGGTCGCCGACACCGGCCAGCCGCTGGTCAACATCGGCACGCTCAGCCGCGGCTCGTCCTTGCGCTTCGTGTACAGCAAGAAGAGACATCCGCTGGCCAAGCCGCAGGACTTCGTCGGCCAGACGATGGGCGTCCCCTCCGAGGGCGGGACGAGCGACAAGGTGGTGTCGCTGGTGCTCGCCAGCGCCGGGATCGACCCGAAGCAGACCAAGCGGCAGGTCGTCGGCCTCACCCCTGGAACGTTCAATCTGGTGGAACAGGGCCGCATCGTCGGCTACGTGGTCAGCGTCGACACCGCCAACCTCCTGACGTCCAAGAACTCCGACGTCGGCCTGTTCGATCCCGGCAAGTACGTCAAGTCCGACCAGCAGGTCTATGTCACGACGAAGGACGCCGCCACGAAGGACGCGCAGACCCTCACGTCGTTCATGGCCGGGATCCACGACGCGGTGGCGGCGATGGTGGCCGACCAGTCGCTCGACGAGACCGTCAAGAAGCTGCGCGACGAGTACTCCTTCGCCTCCCTCAACGACGACAAGGTCGCCAAGGCCAGCTTGACCATGCTGCGGAACTCCTGGACCGGCGGGGATCCGAGCAAGCCGCTGCTCGTCACGGACAAGGCCGTGTGGACGGCCGGATACAAGGAGCTCACGTCCGCCGGCGTCGCCAAACCCGGCGGCGATGCCCCCAGCTGGTTCGACAACGGCCTCCTGCCCAAGACGTGAACCAGATCGACTGGAGGAAGCGGATGACCAGGCACAGCGCCAGGACGCTCGGGGAGAGCCGGGCCGAAGCGCCGCCGGGCTCGTCCCCGGAAGGGAAGACGGGGACGGCGGCCAAGCTGGAGCTGATCGGGATCGGCAAGGAGTTCCGGAGCAGGCGGACCACCACGCAGGCCCTGTCCGGCATCGACCTGACGATCAGCGACGGCGAGTTCGTGTCGGTGATCGGACGCTCCGGGTGCGGCAAGACGACGCTGCTGCGCATGCTGGCCGGCCTGCTCGGGCCGTCCACGGGCGAGATCCTCGTCGAGGGCAGCCCGCTGTGGCACGGCTCCCGCGTGGACTCCTCCGTGGTGTCCCAGCTCGGCGTGGTGTTCCAGGAGGCCAACCTGTTCCCGTGGTACTCGGTCGCCGACAACATCTCGCTCCCGCTGCGGCTGCGCGGGGCCGGCAGGCGGGAACGGCGGGACCGGGCCCATGAGCTGGCCGAGCTGGTCGGCCTCGCCGGGTTCGAGTCGTCCTACCCCCGGGAGCTGTCCGGGGGGATGCGCCAGCGGGCCGCGATCGCCCGGGCGCTGAGCACCGGGCCGAAGCTGCTGCTGATGGACGAGCCGTTCGGCGCGCTCGACGCGCTCACCCGGGAGCGGATGAACCTCGAACTCCAGCGCATCGCGCTGGCCACCGACGCCACCGTCGTCTTCGTCACGCACGACATCACCGAGGCGGTCTTCCTGGGCGACCGGGTGGTCCATCTGACGCCGCGGCCCGGCCGGATCCGGCAGATCACGCCGGTCGGCTTCGAACGGCCGCGCGGCATCGACGTGCAGACCGAGCCGGAGTTCGGCGCGATCGTGCGGGGCCTGCGCCACGCGCTGGACGAGGAGGAATAGGGATGGGCAGGGAACGATCCAGGAGCCGGAGGATGCTGCCCTGGCTCAGCACGCCGCTCATCCTGCTCGCCTTCTTCGGTGCCTGGGAGCTGTTCGTCCGCGCCTCCGGCATCTCCGAGCTGGTGCTGCCGCCTCCGGCGAAGGTCTTCGAGAGCTTGCGGACCGTGGTCGGGGACCCGGCGACCTGGGGGCACGCGCGGACCACCGCGACCGAGACCATCGGCGGGTTCCTGATCGCGCTGGTGACGGGCGTCGCGGTGGGGGTCGTGCTCGGCAAGGTGCCCTGGCTGGAGCTCAGCCTGCGGCCGGTGATCGTGGCCTCCCAGGTCGTCCCCAAGGTCGCGCTGATCCCGCTGTTCGTGATCTGGTTCGGATTCGGGATGACCTCCAAGGTGATCATGGCCGCGATGCTCGCGTTCTTCCCGATCATGCTCAACGTGCAGCTGGGGGTCCGCTCGGTGGAGAGCGGCCAGCGCGAGGTCATGCGCAGCCTCAACGCGAGCCGGTGGCAGACCTTCACCCACCTGGAGCTGAAGAGCACCATGCCGTACGTCTTCGCCGGCATGGAGGTCGGCATCGTCTTCGCGATCATCGGCACGATCGTCGGCGAGTACCTCGGCGGCAGCGAGGGCCTGGGGTACCTGGTGGTGCGGACGCTCAACGAGCTGGACGCCCCCGCCCTGTTCGCGACGATCATCCTGCTGTCGGTGCTGGGGCTGCTGCTCTACTTCGTCGTCAACGGCCTGAAGCGGTTCTTCATCCCGTGGCACGAATCGGTCTACGGCCGGCAGGAGGTGAACCGGTGACCCGGCGGCTGCGCAGCGAGGTCCCGGACGGCAGCCCGCGCTGGGCCACCCGGCGCGCGCAGTGGCGCGCGCTCGGGCTGACCGACGCGGACCTGGACAAGCCCAAGATCGCGATCGTGAACTCCTCGTCGGGGCTCGCCCCGTGCTTCAGCCATCTCGACCCCATCGCCGCCGCGGTGAAGCGGTCGGTCGAGGCGGCGGGCGGCGTGGCGTTCGAGATCCGCACCGTCGCGCCGACGGACTTCATCATGAGCGCCGGCCGCGCCGGCGGCCACGTCCTGTCGAGCCGGGACCTGCTCGCCGCCGACATCGAGGCCGTCGTCGAGGGCGCCCGGCTGGACGGCATGGTCTGCCTGGCCTCATGCGACAAGACGACCCCCGGCCAGCTCATGGCGGCGGCCCGGACCGACGTTCCGGCCCTGGTCGTCGCCTGCGGCTACCAGAGCTGCGGACGGCTCGACACGGGCGAGCGGGTGGACATCGAGGAGGTCTTCCTGCGCGCGGGAAGTCTGAAGTTCGGCGGCATCACCTACGACGGCCTGTGCGAGATGAGCGCACGCGCGATCACCGGACCGGGCGTGTGCACCGGGATGGGCACCGCCAACTCCATGCACGTCGTCGCCGAGGCGCTCGGCATGACGCTGCCCGGCACGACGCCCGCACGGGCGAACGGCGAGACGATGTGGCGGGCCGTCGAGGCGAGTGGCGAGGCGATCGTCGGCGCGGTCCGCGAGGACCGCCGGCCCCGCACGATCATGACGCCGGCGGCGTTCGCGAACGCGGTGATGTCGGTGCTCGCGATCAGCGGTTCGATCAACTGCGTCAAGCACCTCCAGGCGATCGCCCGCGAGGCCGGCAGCGGGGTCGACGTCTACCGGCTGTTCGAGGAGTACGCCGGGACGATCAGGCCGCTGTCCGCCGTCCGCCCCAACGGCGAGGACTCCATCGAGGAGTTCGAGGACGCCGGCGGCGCGCTGGCCGTCCTCAAGCAGCTCGGCGGCGCCCTCGCCGGCGACGCGGTCACGGTCACCGGGGAGACGATGGCCGCCCGGACGGCGCGCGCGACGGTGCGGGACGAACGGGTCATCCGGCCGCTGCGCGACCCGCGGGCCGGCCATCCGACCGTCGTGGTCGTGCGCGGCTCGCTCGCGCCCGACACGGCCATCGTCAAGCTGTCGGTGACCGAGGACCGGCCCGCGACGTTCGAGGGCCCCGCCCGCGTCTTCGACGACGCCCCGTCGGCGATCGCCGGCATCGAGGGCGGGGAGGTACGGCCCGGCGACGTCCTGGTGCTGCGCGGGCTCGGCCCGGTGGGCACCCCCGGCATGGGCATGGCCTCGCAGACCGTCTTCGCGCTCGACGGCGCCGGCCTGACCGGGCAGGTCTCGGTGGTGACCGACGGGCAGCTGTCCGGGCTCGTCAACAAGGGCATCGTGGTCGGCGAGGTCTCCCCCGAGGGCGCGCTGCCGGGGCCGCTCGGGGTGGTCGCCGACGGCGACCGGATCGCGATCGACCTGGACGTCCGCCGCGTCGACCTGCTCGTCGACGAGCGGGAGCTGGCACGGCGGTACGCCGGACGGGAACGGCACAGGGTCCCCGGGGACAGCTCCGGATGGCTCTCCGTCTACGCACGATCGGTCGAACCGCTGCCCCTCGGCGCCACCCTCCGCGGCAACGACCTCCCCACGTCACGCCCCTGACCGTCCCGCCCGCGCCGCTCCAGGACCCTCAGGAGAAGGAATGCCGCACAAGCTCACCGAGCTTAAGATCAACACCGTCACCAAGCCGGCCGGAAACCCGACCGAGGACCTCACCGCCGACGTCTGCGTGGTCGGGGCCGGCATCTCGGGCCTGTCCGCCGCCGTCGAGGCGCGCCGCCTCGGCCGGACGGTCGTGCTCGCCGACGCCCTCCCGCTCCTCGGCGGGCAGTGCGTGAACTCGATCATCGGGCTGTTCTGCGGCGTCTACGGCAACGCCCCGGAGTACCGGCAGCTCACCCACGGGATCTTCGACCCCATGTTCGCGGACCTGGCCAAGACGGGCGACGTCCACTTCAACAGGGGCCACACGATGACCGTGGCCTACGACGAGGTCGTCCTCGGCCGGTGGGTGGAGAACCTCGTCCAGTCGCTGGGGATCCAGGTCGTGCTCGGCGCCTCGGTGCTCGACGTCGAGGCGGACGGCGGCCGGATCGACGCCACCACCTTCGCCACCCGGCACGGCCTCGTCCGCGTGCGCGCGACCGGCTTCGTCGACGCGAGCGGAGACGCCTCCCTCACCTGGGAGGCGGGCCTGCCCTGCCGGATCCCCGAGCGCACGGTGTGGGGTTCGCAGCAGATCCGGCTGGAGAACCTCCGCGAGGAGTTCAGGCCCGACCCGGACGAGCTGGTCGCCCGGATCGAGGAGAAGGCGACGGAGTACGGCCTGGTACGGCGCGACGGCCTGGCGTTCTTCTTCCCCGGCCGGAACACCGCGGTGATGAACATGACCCATGTCGAGGCGCCGCTTGAGGCCGTCCGGGCGTCCAGCGCGCAGATCGAGGGCAGGGCTCAGGCCGACCGCGTCGTGGAGTTCATGCGCAGGGAGTTCCCGAAGGCGTTCGGCGAGGCCAAGGTGCGCAGTTACGGCTTTCCCGGCCGCCGCCAGACGCGCTGGATCGCCGCCCTCCACCAGCTCTCGGTGGAGGAGGTCCGGTCCGGGTTCCGCTTCGAGGACGCGGTCGCCCGCACGGCATGGCCCATCGAGCTGCACGACAGGGCGGAGGGGTATGTGTGGGAGGTGTTCGACGCGGACCATGTGCACTACGTCCCGCTGCGGAGCCTGATCCCGGTGGGCGCGCACAACCTGGTCGCGGCCGGCCGGTGCGTCGACGGCGACGCCGCCGCGCTGTCGAGCGTCCGGGTCATGGGCCCGTGCGCGGCGATGGGGTTCGCCGCCGCCCATGCGGTCGACCTCGCCGGTGACGGCGGCGTCCAGCGGATCGACCCCGCCGAGCTGCGCGAACGCGTCCAGGAGAATGTCGATGGCTAGGAGGCGCCGGTGAAGCTGGCGGACGATGAGAAGGCGATGCTGGACGGTGCCGAGGGACCGGCGGTGGCCGCCGCGATGGACCTCCTGGTCCGGTACGGCGAGGCGCTGGGCGCCGACGGCCTCTGCGACATCCGCAACGTCGCCGGGACCATGACGCAGCCGTCGCCGGTGAAGGCCAGGCTGGTGCGCGAGGGCGGGTGGAACAAGGCGTTCTCGGTGATCAACCTGGACAGCGACGACGAGGTGGAGATCCCGCGCATGCGGGTGCCCACCTGCCAGTTGCAGCAAGGGTTCGGAGAGGACGCGCTCGGGGTGGCGCCGTACCCGGCGAACATGGTCGCGCTCCAGCGGGACGCCGAGTCCTTCTACGGCGCGCACGGCGTCAACATCCTCGCCACGTGCACGCCGTACCAGGTGGGGAACCTCCCGGTGCGCGGCGAGCACTGCGCCTGGATGGAGTCGTCGGCGGTGGTCTACTGCAACTCCGTCCTCGGGGCCAGGACCAACTGCGAAGGGACCGCGTCAACCGGGGCGGCCGGCCTGACGGGGAAGATCCCCTGCTGGGGGAACCACCTGCCGGAGAACCGGTACGGCACCCACCTGATCGAGTCCGCGGTGCCGGTCGAGGGGTTCCTCGACTGGGGGATGTTCGGGTACTTCGTCGGCGAGACCGTCCAGGAGAACCGCCCGGTCCTCACCGGCGACCTGCGCCGGCCCGACCTGAGCGACCTCAAGCACTTCGGCGCGGCGACGGCCTCGTCGGGCGGCGTGGAGCTCTACCACATCCCCGGCGTCACCCCCGAGGCGGCCACGCCGGAGGCCGCCTTCGGCGGGCGGGCGCTCCCGGAGAAGATCGTGTACGGCGAGCGCGAGCGTCGCGAGGTCTACCGGAGCCTGAACGACCAGGGCGAGTCCGCGGACGTCGACTTCATCCTGCTCGGATGCCCGCACGCCTCGCTCGACCAGATCGCCCGGACGGCCCGCGCGCTCGACGGAAGGAAACTGAACGCGGGCACCGAGCTGTGGATGATGACCCCGCGCGCGCTTCGCGAGGTCGCCGATCGCAGCGGCTACACCGAGATCATTCGCAGGGCGGGCGGGCGGCTGCTGACCGACTCGTGTCCGGCGATGTCCAGGTCCGCCCCCGAGGGCACGCGCGTGTTCGCCACCGACTCGGCCAAGCAGGCGCACTACCTGCCCGCGATCCTGGGCATCGAGGCATGGTTCGGGACCCTTGAGGAGTGCGTCGACGCGGCCGTCACCGGAACCTGGCGAGGAGAACTGACGTGATCATCGAGCTCCACGGCCGCGGCATCGTCCCCGGCCTCGCCGAGGGGGAGGCCCTGGTCTCGCACGAGACCATCTCGGGCTGGGGCGGCATCGACCCCGCGACGGGCACGGTGATCGAGCGCCGTCACGAACTGTTCGGGGTCTGCTTCACCGGCAAGGTGCTGGTCTTCCCGGGCGCCAAGGGCTCCTCGGGGTGGTCCGGCTTCTTCCAGAGCACCCGGCTGCTCGGCACGGCGCCGCTCGCGATGGTGTTCACGACGCTGTCCACCAAGTCGGCGCTCGGGGCGGTCGTCACCCGCGTCCCGGCCGTCTCCGAACTCGACCAGGACCCCGTGGAGATCATCCAGACCGGCGACCACGTCACCGTCGACGGCGACCGGGGAATCGTCACCGTGACGACCCGGCTCCCGCGGAACGCTTTCGAGGAGTGGAAGACTGCCACCATATAGTTTACTTGGGTGCAACTAGACCTGAACCTGCTGGTAGTGCTCAATGCCCTCCTTGAGGAGGGCAGCGTGATGGGTGCGGCCGAGCGGCTGCATCTGTCGTCACCGGCGGTCAGCCGCAGTCTGGGGCGGCTGCGGAAGCTGACGGGCGACGACATCCTGGTGCGGACGGGGCGCACGATGGTTCCGACGCCGTATGCGATGGCGATCCGGGACGATGTGCGCCAGTTGCTCGGCCAGGCCCATGACGTGCTCGTGCCGAGCGGCACGCTGGACCTCGGACAGCTGGAGCGCACGTTCACCTTGCAGTGCCACGACGGGCTCGGCGCTGCGCTGGCGCCGGCGCTGCTGCGCAGGGTGCATGAGCAGGCCCCGGGCGTGCGGCTCCGCATTCTCGCGGAGAACTCCGTGGACACCGACGATCTGCGGCGCGGCCGCGTCGACGTCGAACTCAGCCAGGACCGGCCGGACCGGCCCGAGTTTCGCTCCGAGACGCTCGGCTCCGATCCCCTGGTGGTGGCCATGCGGGCCGGACACCCCTGCGGCGAGCACCTCGATCTGCACTCGTACGCCGCGTACCCGCATGTAGTCGTTTCGCGGCGCGGCCGCCTGACCGGGCCGATCGACGAGGTGCTCGCCGCGGAGGGCCTGCGCCGGAACGTGTCCGCGGCCGTGGCGACCGGCACCATGGCGCTGCACGTGGCCAGCCGGAGCGACCTGCTGGTCACCACGACGGCGCTGGTCAGCCGCCCCCTCGTCGAGGCGTTCAACATGATCAGCAGGCCCTTGCCCGCCACCTTCCCGGCGGCCCCGATCAACTGCACCTGGCACCAGCGCTACGACTCCGACCTGGCCCACACCTGGCTCCGAGACCAGGTGCGGGCAGCGGTCACGGAGATCGCCGCCGATGAGCACTCCAGTTCCGGTTCCTGATTTTCAATTGCCCTCATAACACCACCATCACCAATTTCCCCGGCGATAACTTTTCCGGCGCAACGCGGCAATCGCCATTCCACTCGGGCGAATGATTGCACGGCGGTAAATCGTCGGTTTACCAAGGCGCACTGGAGTTCGCGGACCGGCCGAATTAGAGTCACAGCCTGCCCGCCGGTCGGCGTGAACAGTCATCCGGCCAGACCTTCCTACGGATCGCGGAAACCCCATGGACCTTGGACACGTACTGCTGCTGATTCTCGCCGGCGTGGTCGCCGGCGGAATCAACGCGCTGGCCGGCGGGGGCTCGCTGATCACGTTTCCCAGCCTGATCGTGACCGGTCTCCCCTCGGTCGAGGCGAACGTCACGAACTCGGTCTCGGTCTTTCCCGGCTACGTCTCCAGCGTGCTGGGCAGCCGCGCCGACCTGGCCGGGCAGTGGGGGCGGATCCGGGCGGTGCTGCCCGCCTGCGTCGCCGGTTCGGCGGCCGGATGCGCATTGCTGCTGCTCACGCCCGCTCGCGCGTTCGAGCTCATCGTGCCGTTCCTGGTGCTCGGCGCGGCCGCGGCGCTGTTCTTCCAGGAGCGCCTGCGCCGCCTGGTCGGTCACCCGCGTGCGCTCGGGCGCCGCCGCCGGACGGTCACCCTGCAGGTGGCCGTCCTCGCCGGCGCCGTCTACGGGGGCTATTTCGGCGCCGCGCTGGGCGTCATGTACGTCGCCGCGCTGGCCCTGGTGCTCGACGAGACGCTCAACCGGATCAACGCCGTCAAGAACGTCCTCACCGTCACCGTCGGCGGCGTCACTCTCCTGACATTCGCGCTCTTCGGCCCGGTCAACTGGCCCGCTGTTCTGATTCTGGCTCCCGCGACGGTCGTCGGCGGCTACACGGGGGCGATTCTGGCACGGCGCATGCCCGGCCGCCTTTTGAAGGCGCTCATCGTCACATTCGGCACGACGATCGGCACGGTCCTCTTCGTTCGAGCGCTCACCTGACGCCTATTTCATGGCCTACTTCACGAATTTCCAGACAGACGGAAAGGACCAGTCGATGAGGACAAGCTTCTGGAGCCGCACGCGGGCCCACGGTGGATCCGTTGACGAGATGCCGCTCGTCTCATGATCGACTGGGTCGAGCTCACCGAGTCGATGGGGACGTCCTGGTGGCTGTATCTGATTCTCATGTCCGTGTCCCTGCTGGACTCGTTCCTCCCGCTGATTCCGAGCGAGCCCGTCATCATCATCGCCGGCGTCTTCGCCGCCACGGGTTCCACCAACCTCGCCCTGGTCATCGCCGCCACGGCCGTCGGCGCCTTTCTGGGTGACCAGATCCCGTACGCCCTCGGCCGGCGGCTGAGCGCCAGGGTGCAGAAGCGGCTTCCGGACGGCTCCAGACGGCGCGCGACGCACGACTGGATCTCCCGGCACCTGGATCTGCGCGGCGGATTCGTCCTGGTGAGCACCAGGTTCATCCCGGTCGGGCGCTACCTGGTGACCGTCACCACCGGAATGGTGCGCTACAACTACCGGCGCTATGTCCTGTTCACCGCCGTCGGAGGCACCGCCTGGAGCGCCTACACCGTCCTGACGGGCTATCTCGGCGGCGTGCTCTTCCAGGAGAACGCGCTGCTGGCCTTCCTGGTCGGGCTGGGGCTGGCCCTCGTGATGTCGGGCGCGATGGAGGTGACCCGTCGTGTTCGCGCCCGCGGCGGGGTGGCATGAACGGGGCCGGGACACTGCTCGACCGTATTCGGATCACCGACGTGGTCGCCAATCTCGCGCATGCTCAGGACTCCAAGGACTGGGAGCGTTTTCGGGATCTGTTCGCGGATCGGATGACGCTGGACCTGACCGGGCGGTCCGGCGAACCCGCCGAGGAACTGACGGCGGACGAGATGACCGCGAAGGCGCGCACCATCATTGATGGCTTCGCCTGCACGCACCACGCCAGCTCCAATCTCCTCATCGAGGTTTCCGGCGCGACCGCGCGATGCCGGGCGCACATGGTCGCCTACCACCATGTCCCGACCCCGGGGGTCGACCATCTCACCATGCGGGGCTATTGGCAGCTGGACCTGGTCGACACGAACGGGAAATGGGTGATCCAGCGGTGGACGATCGTACGGACCGCGCCGTGGGAAGGAAATCCGGACCTTTACCGCATCGCACGTGAAGGAGCCTAGGTTGTTTTACGAGATCCGCCGTGAGACGGCGGTGCCGGGCCGCGGAAGGGAGCTGGCCCGGTGGATGGACGAGCAGGTGATTCCGCTGCACGAGGCGAGCGGAATGGTCGTCGCGGGAGCGTTCACCGATGCCGGCGACGAAGACGCCTTCGTCTGGATCCGCAGGTTCAGCAGCGATGCGGAACGCGAAGAAATCGTGGAGCGGGTGCACCGGGTTCCGCTCTTCGAGTCGGCGATCAGGCCTCGGCTCGGGGAACTCATGGCCGGCGAAGCGGTGACCGTGCGTCTGGCGCCCACCGCGCACTCCCGGCTCGCCTGACGGCCGGCCCCGCGCCCGGCGCGGAAACGTAGAGAATTCACAGCCATTCCAGGAGGTACGACAGGTGCGTGCAATTGTTGCCGGTGGCGGGATCATCGGGCTCACCACCGCGATCGCGTTGCACAGGCGGGGCATCGAGGCGGTGATCCACGAGCAGGCGCCGGAGATCCGGGCGGCCGGCGCGGGGCTCGGGTTGTGGGCGAACGCGATGGCGGTCTTCGACGAGCTGGGGCTGGGCGAGCGGGTGCGCGCCATCGGCCGGCCCGCGGAGATGTACTTCCGGAACCACGCGGGCGAACTGATCCAGCCTTCCGGGTTCTCCGACGACGACCACCGGTACCTTCTGGTGCACCGGGCCAAGCTGAACGACCTGCTCGCCGATGCGGTGGGCCGGGACGACATCCGCCTGAACTCGCGGCTGGTCGGCTACGACGAGACCGACGCCGCCGTGACCGCCCGTTTCGGTGACGGCACGACCGCCGAGGCGGACGTGCTCGTCGGCGCCGACGGCGCGTACTCGGTCGTCCGGTCCCTGCTGCTTCCGGGCAGCGACGCCGTGGAGCACAAGGGCCATCACGCGTGGCGCGCGGTCGTCCGGCCGCCGGCGGGCGTCACCGTCGACCGCAGCGTCATCGTGCTCGGTGAAGAGCGCACCCGCGGCGGATATGTGCCCACGGTCGACGGCACCGTGTACTGGCTGGTCAACCAGTTCGACGCCGATCCCCTGCGGGGCACTCCGAAAGAGCAGGCCGCGGAACGTGCCGCGTTCCTCGACACGACGGGCTGGAATCCGGCCCTGCTCGAACTGATCGCGTCGACGCCGGACGACCAGGTGCTGCACAACCAGATCATGCTGGTGCCGCCGCTGCCCCGGTGGGTCTCGCAGCGGGTCGTCCTCGCCGGCGACTCCGCTCACGCGCTCTCCCCGCACATCACGGCGGGTGCGTCGCTGGGCGTCGAGGACGCGCTGCTGCTGGCCCGGCTGCTCGCCTCGTCCGGCGGGGTGGCCGCCGCGCTGGCCGAGTACGAACAGGACCGGATCCCGCACTACCGAAAGGTCAACGAGCTGGCCAAGACGGTGGAGGACTCCGCGACGCCGGAGGAGTTCGCCGCCAACTACGTGGCCTTCAGCCACTGGATGCTCAACCGGTAGAGACATGGAGAACCGGATGGGCTTGTGCATCGACGCCAACGTCGCCGTGCCGATGCGTGACGGCGTCACGCTGGCGACCGATCTGTGGCGACCGGCCGGGGACGGCCCGTGGCCGGTCCTGCTCGCGCGCACTCCGTACGGCCGGACCTCCACCGCCCACCTGGGCAACCCGAAGCTGCCGGACATCCGCGCCCTGGTCGACAGCGGCTACCTGGCCGTCGTCCAGGACGTGCGCGGCACCGGAGAGTCGCCGGGGCTGATGGAACCGCACCGCTTCGATCAGAGCGACACCGTCGACACGCTGGCGTGGATCGCCGGCCAGGCGTGGTGCGACGGCAACGTGGGGATGTGGGGCGCGTCGTACATGGGCTTCCCGCAGTGGCAGGCGGCCACCGAGGCGCCGCCGGTCCTGCGCGCGATCGCTCCCGCGATGACCTCGGCGGACATCTACCGGGCCTGGTACTCCCCGCAGGGCGCGGTGTCGCAGGGCACGCTGTTCAACTGGTCGGCCCGCATGGCCGTGGCCAACCTGTCGCGCCCGCGCGGCGACGGCCCGCCGGATCCGCGGGACGCGGCGACGGTCCGAGCCGCGCTCGAAGACGTCGACGCGCTGTACTCGCTGCCGGTCGATGGCGCTCTCCTGCGAGGCCTGCCCTGGCTCGGCGAGATGCTCGCCAACCCCGACTACGACACGTACTGGAAGCGCCTGGCCGCGCTGGAGCGCAGCTCGGCGATCACCGTTCCGGCGCTGAACGTGACCGGCTGGTACGACGTGTTCGCGCGCGAGGTCGTCCGCTCGTACACCACCATGCGCCGCGACGGCGGCGGCGTTCCCGCCAGGGAGGGCCAGCGGTTGATCATCGGCCCGTGGGGCCACGGTGACGGCGCGGACCTGGGAATCTTTCCCGACCGGTCGTTCGGGCTCGCGGGGTCCGTCAAGGCGGCGGCGATCACCCGGGCCCATCTGCGGTTCTTCGACCGGTGGCTGAAGGGGTGCGCCGAGGCCGACCAGGGTGCGCGGGTGCGCATCTTCGTCATGGGCCTGGACCGGTGGCGCGACGAGGACGACTGGCCGCTTCCCGACACCCGGTACGAGGATTACTTCCTGCACAGCTCGGGACGGGCCAACAGTTCCAAGGGAGACGGGCGGTTGCATCGCCGCGCCGCCGCCGACGACCGCAACGACTCGTACTCCTACGATCCGCTCGATCCGGTCCCGACCGTGGGCGGAGCGACTCTGGGCTTCGACGGAGTGGCCGGCCCGGCCGATCAGACCGACGTGGAATGCCGTGACGACGTCCTCTGCTACACCGGCGAACCCCTCCAGGAACCGCTGGAGGTCACCGGCCACGTCACCCTCACCGTGCACGTGTCCTCGACAGCGGCCGACACGGACGTCACCGGCAAACTCGTCGACGTCTTCCCCGACGGCCGCGCCATCATCCTGTGCGAGGGTCTGTGGCGGATGCGGTACCGCGACTCCCTGAGCCGGCCACGGCCCCTGGAACCCGGCCAGATCGTCGAGGCCACCGTCGACATGGGCGTGACGTCGAACGTGTTCGGCCCCGGACACCGCGTCCGGCTTGAGGTGTCGAGCAGCAACTTCCCGCGGTACGACCGGAACACCAACGGCGGCGACCCCGCCATGTCCACGACGCGGGTCGCTCTCAACCGCGTCTTCCACGGACCGGCCCACCCCAGCCGGCTGACGCTCCCGGTCATCGCGAGGCCCCGATGAGCACGCGCCAGCGCATCGAGGCCGACCTGCTGATCCCCGGCCGGGGCGGTCCCGTCCGCGACGGCGTCGTCGTCATCGACGGCGCCGCCATCGCGTACGCGGGCCCGCGCGCCGGTGCCCCGATCGACGACCCGCCGGTCGAGCCGGTGCACGCGCGAACCGTGATGCCCGGCATGTGGGACTGTCACACGCACGTCAAAGGCGGCCGTCCGGGCGCCTTCGACGACGTCCGGCTGGTGCAGGAACATCCCGCGACGCGGGCGGCCCGGGGCGTGCAGGGGCTGCGCCGCGCCCTCGACGCCGGGGTCACCAGCATCCGCGAGGTCGGCGGAATGGGGCTGCATCTCGCCCCGGTGGTCGCCGAGGGCCACCTTCCCGGCCCGACGATCCACGCCGCGGGCGCCGTCCTGTCCGCCACCGGCGGCCACGGCGACATCCACGGCCTCCCGGCGGAGTGGGTCCACGACTGTGCCCGGATGGGCACCGAATTCCAGCTGGCCGACGGCGAGGCCGAATGCGCCAAGGCGGTCCGCGCACAGATCCGGCGCAACGCCCGGGTCATCAAGGTGTGCGCGTCCGGCGGCGTGCTCAGCGTCATCGACGATCCGGACCACCAGGAGTTCACCGTCCGCGAACTGCGCACCATCGTGGAGGTCGCCGGGCTCGCGGAACGCGGTGTCGCGGCCCACTGCCACGGCAAGGCGGGCATCATGGCGGCCCTGGAGGCCGGCGTGCTCACCATCGAGCACGGCAGCCACCTCGACGACGAGGCATGCACGGCGATGAGGGAAGCCGGCGCGATCCTCGTGCCGACGCTGACCATCGTCCGGGAACTGCTCGACGCCGGAGGGCTCCCGCCGTACGCGGCCCGCAAGCT
This sequence comes from Actinomadura madurae, assembly GCF_047130825.1. Taxonomy (NCBI): domain Bacteria; kingdom Bacillati; phylum Actinomycetota; class Actinomycetes; order Streptosporangiales; family Thermomonosporaceae; genus Actinomadura; species Actinomadura madurae. Next base: position 10,240,566 of record NZ_CP083237.1, on the reverse strand, counting down.
CGCCGGCATCGCCCGCGCCCACCGGGACAACATCGCCCGCGCCCACCAGGCCGGCGTGCGGATCGCCATGGGCACCGACATCCAGAGCAGCGGCGACGCCCCCGCCGCCTGGGGCCGCCACGGGCGCGAGGCGGTGCTGCTCAACGACATCGGCATGGACCCGCTGGACGTCATCGAAGCCGCCACGGCCAACGGCCCCGCCACCCTCGGTCGCCAGGCACCCCGCTCCGGCCTCCTCCAGGAAGGATTCGACGCGGACATCCTCGCCATCGACGGCGACCCCCTGAGCGACATCTCCCTTCTCGCCGACCCGTCCAGAATCACCGCGGTCTGGCAGGCCGGCACTCAGGTGAAGGGCTGATGCGGGGCGAGCGCCTGCGGGTCACTTCCCCACGGTTGCCTGGACGGTCTCGACCTCTTCGACGTCCTGCACGGGGAGCGTCGTACCGCCGGCGAGCGCCAGGCTCAGCGCCACCGCGGCCAAGCCGATCGCGGACCGCCACCGCGGCCTCCGGGCCGCCCTCGGCCCGGTCGCGGTGACCTGCCCGCCGACCGCGATGCGCTTCCTGGCGGCCACCCAGGACGCCGCCTCGCCGTCGTCCAGCCCGCACGCCAGGACGAAGGCGACCAGCAGCTCCTCGCGGGGCAGGGTCGTGCGGCCGAGCGCGGTGGACGCGGTCGAGTAGGGCAGCACGCGACCGGCGTCGGCGGCCCGGCGCTCCAGTTGCCGGTAGCTGAGGCCCGACCAGGCCTTGAGCCGGCGGAGCGCGGCGATGAACTCGGCCTCGTCGCAGGCTGCGGCGGGCGACGGTGGCGGTGCGGTCACGATCTCACCCCGATGCTCGTTGATCGCCCCACTATGCCCCACGCTGACCAGCCCGTACACCGTCTCGCACAAGTTCGGACGGCGTGACCTCTTGATCGACGCGGCCCGCCACGGCGAGCCTCTGGCGCATCCCCCGCGAGACACTGCTCCGGAGGCCGCATGCAACGGATCAATCCGCTCTCCTTCGCCATGGCGCTCACGACCGCGCTGGCCTTGACGGGCTGCGGCAGCGCCATGGGCGTGCCGAGGGCCGCCCGTAGCGCCGAGCCCGTCGACCGTTCGATCGCCCGTTACCTCGACCGCACGCTGCCCAATGGGCCGGGCGGTACCGTGGTCGCCGCCCGCGGCGCCGAGCTCGCGCACTGCAAAGGCTTCGGCCTGGCGGACCGGACGTCCGGGAGCCCGGCCAACTGCGACACCGTGTACGACGTCATGTCGATCACCAAGCAGTTCACCGCAGCCGCGATCATGAAGCTGGAGATGATCGGCCGGCTCCGGACGACCGACCGGATCGGCACCGTCCTCGGCCCGGTGCCCGCGGACAAACGGGGCATCACCCTGCATCACCTACTGACCCACAAGGCCGGGCTGGCCGAGGGACTCGGCGACGACTACGAGCCCGTCTCCCGCGACGGGATGCTGGGCAGGGCGCTGAAATCCAAGCTGGTCTCCCGCCCCGGCACGGAATTCCACTACTCGAACACCGGGTTCAGCGTGCTCGCCGCCATCGTCGAGAAGGTGTCAGGGACCAGCTACGAGCGGTTCCTGGCAAAGCACTTGTTCGCACCGGCGGGCATGACGCAGACGGGCTATGTGCTGCCGAAATTCTCCCGTGCCCAGGTGGCCGTCGAGTACGACGAAGAGGGCACGAGCCAAGGCCGTCCGCTCGATCACCCCTGGGCCGCCGACGGACCGTACTGGTACCTGCGCGGCAACGGCGGCATGCTGTCCACCGGCCGTGACATGTTCAGATGGCACCGCGCGCTGCTCGGCGACACGATCCTCAGCGCCGACGTGAAGGCCAGGATGTTCGAGCCTCACGCTCGGATCCCCGGCACCGAGGCCGCCTACGGATACGGCTGGGGCGTCCTGCACACCAAGGACGGCCGAGTCGCCTGGCACAACGGCGGAAACGACTGGTCCTTCGCCAGCTACAGCCGCATATTGCGCGACGGAACCATGGTCTTCTGGGTCACCAACCAGGCCTCACAGGCAGACCAGTGGAACCTTGAGGATCGCGAACTGGAAATGAACCAGGCCCTGGCCGACCACGCCCGCGACACCGACTAGGAATCCGCCGCCAGATGCCTGACCACGCCGGCGAAGTCGGTCACGGGGCGGGACGCGCCGTCCAGGGGCCAGCACAGCGCCTCGAAAGCGACGCGCAGCACACGCGCGCGTTCGGCCGCCGCCACGCGCGTGACGCGCTGGGCCGCCTGCCAGTCGGCGACGAGGCGGCGGGCGGCCGGGAGGAGGGACTCGCCCGCGGCGGTCAGCCGCACCTCGCGTCCGTCGCGCTCGAACAGGGTGGTGCGCAGACCGCCCTCCAGCGCGCGGATCCGGCGGCTGAGCGCCGGCTGGGAGACGAACAGGCGCTCGGACGCCCGGGTGAAGTTGAGCTGCTCCGCGACCTCGATGAAGTAACGCAGGGAACGTGTGTCCACGTCCACGCCTCCACCTCCCGTGACGGGGCCTCGAACCTCGTGATCTATGCGTTCTGCGCATCACGATAGGTCTTGGACACGCCCGGGTGAATCGCGGTCTGCTGGATCCGCGGCGGAACCATCATCCTGACGGGAGTAGAAGAATGCTGCCTCGATCCTCCTCTCGACGCCACGTCCTGGCCGCGGGTGCCGCCGGGCCGGCGGGGACGCCGACCGGTGGCCCGAGCGCCTTCGCCGACCCCCGTCCGAGCCCCACCGGCCCGAACGGCCGGTTCGCCCGCAAGACGGTCCTCATCACCGGCGCGACCTCGGGCACCGGCAAGGCGACCGCCTACGCCATCGCCCGGGAAGGCGGACGGGTGATGTTCTGCGGCCGCCGCGCCGAGCTGGGCCGTGCCAACGAACGGGAGATCCGCGCGTTCGGGGGCGAGGCGACCTACCACCGGGCCGACGTGCGCGCGGAACGGGACGTGTCCGGGCTGGTCGCGGCCTGCGTGGCGAAGTACGGCCGGATCGACATCGCGGTCAACAACGCCGGGATCGAGACGCCCCGTCCGGCGCCCCTGCACGAGCAGCCGGTCGAGGACTTCGACGGGGTCTGGCGCACCAACGCCCGCGGCTTCGCCACCATCGACGCCTCCGGCGGCTACCTGACCGGCTGACGAGGGGATGATCATGAGAACCGCGATCACGTCGGCCGCGCTCCTTCTCCTCGCGATCGGCATGGGGGCCTGCGGGAGCGGCGAGCCCGCCGCTGACGACCGGCCCGCCGCCGCCCGGGAACGCCCCGATCCGGTGGTCCAGGTCGCCGCGCAGGCCGGCCGGTACGTCGACGCCGTCAACAGGCACGACCTGGACGCACTGGTGGAGTCCTTCGCCCCCGGCGGAAAGATCGTGGACGTGTCGCGTGAGATCGGCGGCCGTCCCGCGATCCGCGACTGGGCCCGCGCCGAAGTCATCGGCGGGCGGCTCGAAGTGCTGTCGGTGACCCGCACAGCCGGCGGTCAGGACCTGCTCGTCCACTGGGCTCCGCGGGGCGGCACGGGGTGGCGCGCCCACTACAGGTTCACCTTCCAAGGCGACCGCATCGCGCTGGCCGACCTGCAATACGCGTGACCGCGCGGCCCGGGGCGGCCAAGCGCTCACGATCCATGAAGCCGGAATGAAGCCTGTTCGTGAAAGGCTCCTGATTGCCTTGTCCATCGCGGTTGGGAGAATGCCATGCGGACGGTTTCGATGAAGACGCGGCCGGTGGTCCGGACCGAGCGGCCCAAGGGAGGCGCCGTCGTTCTGAACCCCTGGTGGACCTGAACGATGAGGCAGGGGCCCGGGCTCAGGCGCCTGGGCCCCAGTTCCACTTCCCCGTCACATCTGGCTTGGAGCCTTCATGCGTCTTCGTCGTTCCCGTTGCCTGATGTGCTATTGGAACGACGGCCAATTCGTCCTGCATCCGTATCCCTCGGGCACGCCGGTCACGGTGCATCCGGTGGCGGCCGAGATCCTGTCGGCATTCGAGGACTGGTGCGGTGTCGAGGAGGCGGCCAAGACGCTGGACCACCTGACCCGCGAGACCATCGACGAGGCGGCCCAGGCTCTGCTCGACGCCGGGGCGCTCGTCGCCGAGGACACCCCCGAGGCTGAGCGGGACGCGCGTGTGGACCGCGACTGGGGCGCCTGGACCCCGGAGGCGTCCTTCTTCCACTACGCGGTCCAGGACGTCTACGACGACATCCCTCTCATCGACGAACCGCTGGTCGTCGAGCCGGCCGAGGTGCCCGCCGTGTTCACCGGCTTTCCGGACGCGCCGCGGCTGCCGCTCCCCCGCCGTCCCGCCGATCTTCGGGCCCCGTACGAGCAGGTCCTGTACCGGCGCCGCACGCACCGCGATTTCCTGGCCGCCCCGGTGGGCCTGGACGTGCTCGCCGCGCTCATGGCCGCCGTGTTCGGCCCCGTCGACTTCGTGGACAGCGGGCAGGGGCCGGTCTTCCGCCGGACCAGCCCCCAGGGCGGCGCCCGCCAGGAGATCGACGCGTACGTGGGCGTCCTCGACGTCTCCGGCCTCGATCCCGGCTGGTACCACTACAACGCGCTGCAGCACAGCCTGGAACTGCTCACCGAAGGGCTGACCGGGCAGGAGGCCGGGTACCTGTGCGCCGACCAGGACTGGTGCGGCGACGCGGCGTTCCTGATCGTCCTCGCCGCCCGGCTGGAGCGCATGAACGTCAAGTACCGCGCGCCGCGCACCTATCGCGCCTGCCTGCTCGACGCCGGCCACCTCGCCCAGACCTTCGCGCTGACCGCCACCGCGCTGGGTCTCGGGCCCGCCCAGACCGCGGCCTTCCGCGACTCCGCCGTCGCCGAGCGGTGCCGCCTCGACAACACCGGCCGCACCCCGCTGTACGTCCTGGCCGGCGGCATCCCCCACCCGGACCCGCGGCGCGTCCCGGCGCCGGCCACGCCCGCCACCTGGCGCGACATCACTCTCAGCAGTTGAAGTACTTTCCGCTCGCGAATTCCTGCATGTCGTCTCCGTTCAGTGACCAGCGGCGGCGGCGGAGGCCCGTCAGGTCCTTTCCGTACACGTGGATCTCCACCGTGTCGGTGTCGGTCAGGTTGTGCATCGAGTGGATGTCGTCGTCCGGGACGAGGACGGAGACGGCGCCCGCGGCGTGCCGGTGGTGGTCGACCGGGTTGAGGGTGTCGTCGCCGGCGAGTTCGTAGCGCCGCTCCTCGATGCGGTTGGAGATCAGCCCGATGGCCCCCCAGGTCTCGTGGGTGTGGGGAGGGGCGACCTCCCCGGGCGCCCACACGATCGAGCTGATCGTGAAGGTGGGCGAGCGGTGCAGGATGTACCGTCCGCGGCCGTTGTGGGCCGCTGACCGCCGGGTGAACTCGACCGGGATCGGGGCCGGCCGGGTGACGAGCTCCTGCAGGAGTTCGGAGACCGTGGTCGCCAGCGCGTCGTCGGGCATCCTGTCCTCGGCGGTGGTGAGGTCGGTCAGGTCGTGGATGAACTGTTCGAGTGCGCTCATGCGTCGTCTTCCTTCGTGGTCGTCGGGTCAGGTGACGGTGAGGGCCGCCTCCATGCGGTCCAGGGCCTCGGCGAGGATGAGGGGCGAGGTCGCGAAGTTCAGGCGTGCCCACGTCGGGCAGGAGGCGGCGAAGTCCTCGCCTGCCTGGAGGGCGAGGCGAGCGGTCTTCAGAAGGTGCTCGTGAGCCGACGCTCCGCCGGGCGGCAGCCGCGTGAAGTCCAGCCACGCGAAGTACGTGCCTTCCGGCATGTGGGCGTGGACGTGCGAAGGGCGGGCCGCCACCCAGTCGAAGACCGTACTGCGGTTCAGTTCGAGGATCTCCAGTACGCCGCCCAGCCACCCGTCCGCGTCGGTCCAGGCGGCGATCGTCGCGGCGGCGGCGACGCCCGACACCCTGCCGAGCACCCGGTCGGGGAACGTCGCGGTGAAGCGCCGCCGCAATGGCTCGGACCCGAAGTGGACGACCGCGCATCGGAGGCCGCCCAGGTTGAACGCCTTCGTGGCCGACTGGAGTGTGACGGTGGTGGCACCGGAATCCTGGGCCACGGTGGAGAAGACGGTGTGGGCGTGGGGGGCGTACACGAGGTCCGCGTGCACCTCGTCGGAGACCACGACGACTCCGTGTTCGAGCGCCACCTCGGACAGGCGCCGGAGTTCCTCGGCGGTGAACACCCGGCCGGTCGGGTTGTGGGGGTTGCAGAGCAGCATGAGCCGCACGTCGGGGCGCGCGGCCTGCCGCCTGAGCAGGTCGAAGTCGATGGCGAACCCGCCCGGTCCGTCGACCATCGGCACATCGGCGACCTTCCGGCCGCTCGCCTCGACGCTCCGGACGAACGGGGGGTAGATCGGGCTGAAGAGAATGACCCCGTCCCCGGGCTCGCTGTAGGCCATCACGGTCGCCGTGAGGCCCTGCACCAGGTCGGCGATGACGGCCGTCCGGTCGGCCCTGGCCTCCCAGCCGAAGCGGGCGCGCATGCGCGCCGCGAAGGCTTCGCCTACACCGCGGTGCTCGGCGTCGAGCGGGTAGGTGAAGGTCCCCGCTCGCGCCGTCTCCAACACGGCGCGCCTGACGGCTTCCGCGGGCTGGAAGTCCATGTCGGCGAGCCACATCGGCAGCACGTCATCGGCGTAGGTGCGCCATTTCTTGCCTCCCCGGCCGCGGAGCGTGGCCTCGGCCAGCTCCAGCTCAGTCATGGTCCCCTCCGGGAGAACCTTCGGCCTTCGCCAGCATTTCCGTTCCGAGGCGCTCCTCCCAGTCGAGGTAGCGGACCATGTCCTCGCGGTTGCGTTCGAGCAGTTTGGGACGCCGTGCGACGAGTTCCGCGTCTTCCTTGGCCTCGGCCAGCGAAACGTCCGCGCCGTCGAGTCCCTCTTCCGTCGCCCGGCCCGAGGAGATCCACCCGTTGACGCCGCCTCCGAGCACCGAGACGTTCCGGTATCCCATGTCCAGCAGCGTCCTCGCCGCCAGCGTGGAGCGGAGTTCCCGGTCGGAGGCGAGGACGAGCCGGGTCTCGGTGTCGGCCGTCGCGTGGGCGCCGATACGCCCTTCGAGGTCGCCTCGCGGAATCCACAAGGACCCGGGTATGTGGCTCAGCGCGTACTCGCTGCTGCGCCTGACGTCGAGCAGCAGGCCCGTGCCGTCGGCCAGGACGTCCGACAGTTCGCCGCCGTCGATCGTGGGGACGTCGGGTCCGGAGAAGGCGAGGTCGTCCAGGTAGGCGTTCGGATCACCCGTTTCGATGGGGCCGTCGTGTTCCGCGAGGCCGCCCGCGAGCCAGGCGACGCGGCGGTATCCGATCCGCGCCAGGAGCGCGGCTCCGATCCTGGCTCGTGTCTCGGCGCCGGAGTAGCACACGAGGAGCGCGTCGCGGACGGCGAGTTGCTCGTCCACCGCGTTGGCCAGCTGGCCCGCTGGGCAGGAGAGGGCGCCCGGGATGTGTCCTGCCTTGAATTCGTCGACCATGCGGACGTCGATGACGTAGCAGGGTTCGTGACGTTCGCGCAGTGCGGCGAGTTCGGATGCCGGGATGGACAACGCGTGTGTGCCGCGGACGAACTCGTGCGCGAACTCGGCAGATCTCGCCGATCCTCCGGTCCCGGCCTCCGAGCCGGTCCACGGCCTCTGCTCCGTTTCGAGTTCACGGCCCGACATGACCCATGCCATCGTCCCGTTGCGGAGCGCGAACACGTTGTCGAAGCCGGCCTGCCGCAGTAGATAGGCCCCGACGATGCTTCGCGTCCGGCCTGCGCAATGGACGATGATGGGCGCGGTGCGGTCGGCCCGGTCGATGCCGGCGTCGAAGACCGTGGAGACGAGCTCGCCCCCGGGAATGTTGTAGGCACCGGGGATATGGCCCTTGGCGTATTCGCTGGAAGTGCGCGCGTCGAAGATGACGGTTTCCCCTGCCTCTGCCAGGGCCGCGACCTCGTCGGGCGTGAGCTGCCGGACCTCGTCGGTCACCGAGAGCTTCTCACCGAAGGTCTTGCCGAGGACGTTGACCCCGTACACCGGCGAGCGTCCGTCCGCGGCCCATTGGTCGATGCCGCCCCCAAGGACGCGGACGTCTCGATAGCCCATTCGCAGGCAGGTGCGCGCAGCCAGGACGCTTCGATGGTTCCCGTTCGAGTAAAGGACCAGGGGGACGTCCTTCCACGGCACCATACGTTCGAGGCAGATCTCGATGAGTCCTCGTGGAAGTGGGCAGCTGCCGGGGATCTGCCCGAGTGCGTACTCCCCGCGCTCCCGGACGTCCAGCAGAGCATGGGCCTTTCCTGCGGCGCGCCAACGCTCGATCTCGTCGTAATCGATGAAGGCGACATCGGTGAAGGCGGCATCAGCAAAGACGTCATGGTCTTCGGCGGTCATCTACGGCTCCTGTCTTCCACGTATCAAGGGCAGCTGTCGAAGGTCCGGGGTGAAGGGGATGGTCCGGCACCGCGCGGGGGCGCGTGAGCCGGCACGGACGGTGCAGGCCCTTTATGAAGGCGTACTTCGACGCTCACCAGCTGACCGGTGCATCCCTGGGCGAGCCGCGACGTGCCGCGGTCGGCGGTCAGGGTGTTCACGTTCCCGTGCCCGCAGGGCGAGTCGACGTCTGAGGGGTCCAAGGGGGCGTACCACGCGCCGGTGGAGAGCTGGACGCACCCCTTCTTGATGTCGGGCGTGAGGACCGCGCCCGCCAGGCAGCTTCCCTGCGCGCTGGTGATGACGACGACGCATCCGGGCGTGATCTCCCGCCGGGCCGCGTCCTCGGGGTGGATCAGCACGGGCTCGCGCCCTCCGACCTTGGTCTCCTGGCTGGCGGGGCCCATGTCCAGCTGGCTGTGCAGCCGGTGTGCGGGCTGGGACGCCAGCAGGGTGAGCGGGTACTGCTCGCTCGGTCCGGCGTCCGGCGGGAGCCAGGTCGGGTGGCCCGGGCAGTCGTCGTAGCCGAACGAACGGATCGTTTCGGAGCAGAGTTCGATGCGCCCGCTGGGCGTGTTCAGCCGGAAGGTCTCCGGGTCACGCGCGAAGTCGCGCAACATGATCTGGTCGTCCGGGACATCCGGCAACTCGGTGTGGCCCGCGCTCCAGAACTCCTCGAAGGGCGGCGGGGCCGCCCCCTGACCGGTGACCTCGCCGCGCCAGCGCTCGTAGATCCGGCGCAGCCAGTCACGTTCCAGGGCGTCCTCGGTGAACGCGGATCCGACGCCCATCGCCGCCGCCAGCTCGCTGAAGGTCTCGTAGTCCGTCCTCGCGTCGCCGGGCGGGTCGCACGCCTGATGCATGGCGATGAGGCACGGGTCGTTCCGCGAGGCGCCGATGTCCGACCGTTCGAAGGACGTCGCGCTCGGGACGACGATGTCCGCGTGCCCGGCCATCGCGGTCCAGAACGGTTCGTGGACGACGACCGTGTCCGGCATCGCCAGCGCCCGGCGGAGCCGCCCGATGTGCTGATGGTGATGGAACGGGTTGCCGCCGCACCAGTAGACGAGCCGTGCGTCCGGATAGCGGTGGACGCCTCCGTTGTATTCGAAGCGGGCTCCCGGATTGAGGAGCATGTCGGCGACTCTCGCGACGGGAATGAACGCGTCGACGGGATTGCGCCCCTGCGGAAGCGTGGGGAGGGGGTTGCGCCGCTGGGGAAGCCCCACGTCGCCCATGGATCCGTAGCCGTGCCCGAAACCGCCCCCGGGCAGGCCGATCTGGCCGAGGACGGCGGCCAGCGCGATCGCCGTCCACGGCGGCTGTTCCCCGTACCGGGCGCGCTGGAGTGACCAGGTGACCGACACGAAGGTCCGGTTCGCCGCCATCCGCAAGGCCAGCGCGTGGATGTCGGCGGCCGCGACACCGGTGATCCCCTCGGCCCATTCCGGGGTCTTCGGGACTCCGTCCTCCAGCCCGAGCAGGTACGCCTCCAGCCGGTCGTAGCCGGCGCAGCGCGTGCGGAGGAACTCGATGTCGTGCAGGTGGCCTGTGACCAGGACCCAGGCGAGGGCCAGCATCATCGCGACGTCGGTGCCGGGATTGATCGGACACCAGTGGACGTCGGCTCCCTCCGGGCAGTCGGCCCGCGAGGGGCTCACGGCGACGACGGTCGTGCCGCCGTCGATGATCCGGCGCAGGGCGGCCGCGCCCCGGTGCCGGGTGATCCCTCCGGGAGCCACCTGCATGTTCTTGGCCGGCAGCCCGCCGAAGGCGACGATCAGGGTGGTGTGCTCGGCGAGCACCGTCCAGCCGGTCAGGCCGTGGATCGCGTCCACGTCGGGACCGAGCACGTGGGGAAGGATCACGCTGGACGCGCCCGTGCTGTAGGTGTTGACCGAGCGCGCGTAGCCGCCGACGGTGTTGAGGAATCGGTGCACCTGGCTCTGCGGGTGGTGGAACCGGCCCGCGCTGCCCCACCCGTAGGAGCCGCCGAAGATCGCGGCGTTCCCGTGCAGATCGATGACGCGCTCCAGCTCGGCCGCCAGAAGCGCGGTGAGTTCGGGCCACTCCACGCGGACGAACTCGTCGTGCCCGCGCGCCCTGCTGGGACCGGCTCCGTTCTCCAGCCACCCGCGCCGCACCATCGGGTGGCGGATCCTCGCGGGGTGCCCGTTGGCGGGCGCCATGTTGCGCAGTAGAGAAGAAGGGGCCGGATCGAGTTCGTGCGGGTCGACGGTGAGTCCACCGTCGCCCATCCGGGTGCGGAGCGGGCCCCAGTGGGAGCTGGTCGGTCGGCTCGTGCTCATGTGACCGGCGCCTTCGGCGGCGGCCGGAGGCCGTGCCATCCGGTCGCGTCCTGCACCGTCATGGCGAGGGCGAGGACGTCCCGGTCCCTGCCGAGACCGGCCGCCATCTGGAGTCCCACGGGCAGCCCGTCGGACGCCGTTCCGCACGGAATGGAGACCGCCGGCTGGCCGGTGACGTTGAAGCAGTAGGTGTTGGCGAGCAGCGCGGCCTGGGCCGCCGGCGCCTGGTCGGGGCCGCAGTCGGCGATCCTCGGGGCGGTGACGGGGACCGTCGGGCCGATCACGGCGTCGAAGGGGCGCTGGGCGGCGAGCATCTCCGAGGCGAGCCGCCGCCTCTCCCGCTTGGCCGTCCGGTAACGGGCACCCGGCACCTCCAGGCCCGCCTCCAGCCGCGCCCTGACGTCGTCCCCGTAGTCCCCGGGACGATCGCGGAGCCAGCGACGGTGCACCTGCGCCGCCTCGAACGCCACCACGGTGGCGGTGACGGCGCGGGCCTCCTCCTCGTGGTGCAACTCGACCCAGTCGACGGTGGCGCCGAGCGCTTCGAACGTCTTGAGAGCGGAGTGGACCACCTCGTACACCTCCTGGGAGGCCGCCGCGAGATGCGACCTGACGATTCCGAGGTGCAGCCCCCGCAGCGAATCCCGCCGCCCAGGATCTCCCTGGTCGGAGCCGTCGTCCGGCGGCACGCCCTCCGCGAGCAGACTCCGCAGGACGCGGGTGCACCCGGCCGCCGTACGGCTGAACACGCCGACGGTGTCGCAGGACGGGCTGAGCGGGAACACCTTCGTCGTCGGGACGAGGCCCAGGCTGGGTTTGAAGCCGGTCACGCCCGTCAGGGCGGCGGGGATGCGCACCGACCCCCCGGTGTCCGTCCCGAGCGAGGCGCCGCACGCGCCGACGGCGACCGAGACGGCGCTGCCACCGCTCGATCCGCCGCTCACGCGCCGCGGATCCCACGGGTTCGACGTGGTGCGCGCCTTGGTGTTGACGTTGGTGGCGCCGTAGGCGAACTCGTGCATGTTGGTCTTGCCGACGTGCAGCGCTCCGGCGGACGCCAGCCGCCGCCAGCACTCGGCATCGGCCGGGGCCTTCTCGCTGAACCACGAGGAGCCGGCCGTGGTCGGCAGCCCCGCGACGTCGATGTTGTCCTTGACGCTCACCCCGACGGCGGCCAGCGGGCCGGGCGACCCGCGCAGGAGATCCTCCTCCGCGCGCCGCGCGTCCGCGTGGAGGCGCTCCGCGCTGACCGTCGCGAACGCGCCCGTCGCCGGCTCCCAGCGTTCGATCGCGGCGAGATGGCTCGCGGCGACCTCCGCGGGAGAGGCGTCCCGCCGGAGGACGGCGGCCTGTGTCTCCTCCAGGGTGAGATCGGACAGCGATGTGGACATCTACCCCGCCTCGTCCGGATCGAGGACGGCGACGCTGATGGAGCGCGGGGCGCCGCCGTTGATCGGCATGATGTCCATGGGGCACACGGAGAGGTGCGCGACGAGGTCCCGGTGAGCCCGCAGGCGGACGGAGGAACCGGCGGGCGCCGGCGATTCCAGGAAGGTGAGCCGCCCTTCGGCGTCGATCGGCGAGTTCTGGAACAGGTTCAGCGGATCGGGGAGCACCTCCAGGTCCTCGTGCCCCTCGGCCCGCAGCGCGGACCGCAGGTTGTCGGCGCAGTTGCGGTGCTCCGGTGCACCGAGCTGCCGGTAGCGCCACCGGTCGCAGGGCGGCATCGTCATGTCGTGGATGCCCGGTGACGAATCGGCGACCAGGGTGATCAGAGGTTCGCGGCGCCTGGTGACGAAGGTGCTTCCCACCGCAGGCCGGATCGTGCGCAGGGAGGCGCGCGAGTGGCTCATGGACGCGAACTCGGCCGGGTCGCCGGCCGCGAAGAACCACGCGTCGACGACCTGGCCGCCGAACGTGTTGACCACCTCGATCGTCTGGCCCGACGCGACACGGAAGGTCCCGACGTCGCCGGCTCCGACCGTCGTGGGACGCCCGGTCACGGCGCCTCCCGCAACGGCGCGGTCAGGTCGACGTCGTCCCATTCGGTGGCGACGAAGCCCACGCGGTCGCCGGAGTGGACGATGGGATCGCGCCGGACGCCGATCACGAGAGCGGGAGAGGGCAGCGAGAGCGCCTCCACGACGTCCCCGTACACGTTGCGGATCTCACCGAGCGGCCGTCCCGCGGGCACCACGTCACCGGGCTTGGCGAGGGCGCTGAAGAAGCCACCCTCGGCCGAGGTGACATGGGTCCGCCGTGTCGCCCTGCAGATCGAGGCGGGGCGGTCGACCGGCGCTTCCGGCGGCACGGCCGTCCCCGTCACCGCGGCGAGCCGGAGGAGGCCGCGCACCGCCTTGCCGACGGCCAGGCGGTCGTGCCGGCCCCCCGCGCCCGCCTCCAGCATGAACGCCGGCTTGCCGAGCTCCATCATCTGGTAGTCCAGCGCGCCCTCGATCCGGCCGGGCAGCTCGCCCTGGCCGGACACGTCCATCCGGCAGGCGACGCGCAGCTCGAACAGGGCGAGCAGGGAAAGCAGGTCGCGTTCCTCGCCTGCCTTCGGATGGAGTTTGTAGACGCCGTAGTTGCAGGCGTCGAGGAACGGGCCCATCGTGTGGATGTTGACGGCGGTGTCGGCGAGCGGCGACAGCTCGGCGAAGAGACGGTGGGCCAGCCGCTGCGTGCCGAGGAAGTCGGCCCGCCCGGGAAAGCTCTGGTCGAGGTCCGTCCCGTCGAACGGGGAGTGCTTGCGCCGATGGTCGAAGGCCAGCGGATTGGCGACGGGCGTCACGATGACATCGCCGCTCAGCGGGCGGCCCGAGACGGACCGGAAGAACTCCGTCGCCACGATGGGCGCCTGGGACTCGTCGCCGTGCACCGCGGCGTTCACCCACAGGCACGGGCCGTCGCCCGTGCCGCGGGCGATCAGGTAGGGGATGCCGACCGCGTTGCCGCTCGCCAGGCGGCCGGCGTCCATCAGCCCTCGGCCGACGTCTCCGGGAGCCATGCGGGCGAGGTGGTCGGCCACCGTTGAGTTCATCGGGGGTCTCCTCCGGATCTCGAGCGGGAGTCGGCGGCGCCGGGCCGTCCGCCGAGGAAGACGTTCTTCATCTCGGGGTCGTTGAGGATCTCGTCGGCGGGTCCGTCCCGGTGGATCCGGCCGTCCGTCATGACGACGGCGACGTCCGACGCGGCCAGGCCCTCGATCACGTTCTGCTCGACCATGACGACGGACACGCCGCCCGCGGCGATCTCCTGGAGCTTGTCGAAGACCTGGCGGCGGGCCTTCGGGGAGAGCCCGAGCGACGGCTCGTCGATGAGGAGCGCCTTCGGGCGCACCACCATCGCCATGGCGATCTCCAGGAGCTGCTGCTGGCCGCCGCTGAGGTTCCCGGCCGCGCGCGCCCGGGAGGCGGCCAGCGCGGGGAACTCCTCCAGCGCCGCCGTGATCGCGGCCGGGCGCTCGTCGCGGGGCAGTGTGTAGGCCCCGAGCCGGAGGTTCTCCAGGACGGTCATCTGCGGGAAGTTGCAGCGGCCCTGCGGAACCAGGCTGATGCCCGCCTTCAGGCGTTTCCAGGCCGGCATCCGGCGGACCTCGACGTCGCCGATCCGGACGGAGCCCGTGCACCAGCGGGTCAGACCGTAGATGCCGTTCAGAAGGGACGACTTGCCGGCACCGTTCGGGCCGACGATGGTCGTGATGCTGCTGTCCGCGAAGCCATGGGTGAGATCGTTGACGATCGGGACGTCCGCCAGGTAGCCCGCGGAGAAGGCGGAGACGCGCAGCCTCGGCTCAGTCCTCATCGTGGTCCGCCTTCCTGCCGAGGAACGCCTCGTACACGGCGGGGTCGTCCCGGATCACCGACGGCGGACCCTCCGCGAGCTTCCGGCCGGCGTCCAGGACGACGACCGAGGAGCAGCAGGTCGTGATGAACTCGACGTTGTGCTCGATGATCAGGAAGGTCTGCCCGTCCTCGTTGGCCTGGAGGACGGCATCGCGGATCAGGTCGATCACGCGCGGGTTCACGCCCGCCAGGGGTTCGTCCAGCATCGCGATCCGCGGCTGCGCCCCCAGGACCGAAGCCAGCGTGAGCAGCTTCTTCTGGCCGTAGGAGAGGATCCCCGCCGGTGCGGCCCGGAGCCGTTCGAGACCGAACAGGGTCAGCCAGGCCATCGCGCGGTCCAGGTCGGCGCGCCCCCGCCGGCCGCGGCGGGACCGCTTCGCCCCCGTCAGCCCGCGAAGCGCGAGCTCGATGTGCTCGTCCAGGGTGAGCTCGTCGTACAGCCGCACGGTCTGGAAGGTCCGTGCCAGGCCCGACCTGGCGATGGTGTGGGGCGCCTTGCCGAAGATGGACCGCCCGTCCAGCGTGATCCGGCCCGAGTCCGGGCGGACGAACCCGGTCATGCAGTCCAGAGCCGTCGACTTGCCCGATCCGTTCGGGCCGATGAGCCCGAGAATCGTGCCCACGGTGAGGGTGAAGTCGACGTCCTGCAGCGCGGCGACGCCCATGAAGGATTTTCCGAGGCCGGCCACCTGAAGCGCGGCGGGCGCCTTTCCCTGAGAAGCGTTCATCGGTGCCCCTCGACTCTCATGGCGCGCAGGCGCCTGTTCACCGCCCGCGTTCGGAGGAGCCCTCCGGCGCCCTGCGGGGCGAACAGGAGTCCCGCGACCAGGATCACGCCGTAGATCACCAGGCGGGCCTCGTCGGCCATGCGGAGGAACTCGGGAAGGGCCGAGAACACCACGGCGCTGTAGACGACGGGCCAGAAGGTGCCCGCACCGCCGAGGATGACGATGATGAGCATGACCTGCATCAGGTAGAAGTCGAAGATCGACGGGTCGATCGCCGTGAGCCGGAAGACGTGCAGCGCCCCGGTGAGCCCGGTCACGAACGCGCAGAGGGTGAAGACGGCGAGCTTGTAGGTGTTCGTCGCGTAGCCCTGCGCCTTCGTCAGCGGCTCGTTGTCGCGGATGGCGATCATCACGGTGCCCGCGGACGACCTGACCAGCCGGAGCATGACCCACAGCGCGCACACCGTGAATCCGGCGAGGAGGACGTAGTAGTGGCGCGGGGTCTCGGCCACCAGGTGGACCGAGCCGAGCGACAGTTCCGGGGCGGGCAGCCCGAAGATGCCCTGCCTGCCGCCGGTCACCCCGGTCCATTCCGCCGCGACCAGCGCGCAGAGCAACGAGAAGCTGAGCGTGATGATGGCGAACGCTTCCTGGGACAGGCGCACCGTCACGACGCCGATCACGGCGGCGACCGCCGCCGCGACCACGCCCGCGGAGAGGAAGGCGAAGGGCTGCCAGACACCGGTATGGCTCACGAGCCAGCTGCTCGTGTAGCCGCCGATGCCGACGAAGGCGACCTGCGCGAAGGAGAGCATCCCCACGTAGCCGTAGAGGAGGTTGAAGGCCGTGCCCAGCACCATGAAGGTCAGCGCGAGGCTGGCGACGTCGATGTAGTAGTCGTTGGCGATCACGGCGGGCAGCACCGCGATCATCGCGGCCAGCAGGAGCAGCGGGTGACGTTGGATCGTTCCCATCAGCCGGCCCGCCGGGGACGGTGCCCGCCCCTCGGTCACCCCGCCGGTCTCGGTGGCGCGGTCGTGCGCGCTCATGGCCGCGGTCACACCCGCACCTCCTTGGAGAACAGCCCCTGCGGCCGCACCAGCATGATCACGATCATGAACAGGAAGACGCTGACGCTCTGCGTCATCGCCGACCCGTAGCCGCCGGCGAAGCTCTCCAGGACGCCGACGCCGAAGGCGACGATCACGGCGCCGGGCACGCTGCCCAGGCCGCCGATGACGACGATGGCGAACACCTTGAAGACGATCGTGATGCCCATCTGCGGGCTGACGGTGAACACCGGGGCGAGGGTCGCGCCGGCGAGGCCGGCGAGGCCCACTCCCAGCGCCATCGCGAGCCGGCCGATCCTGGTCGGCGAGATGCCGACGACCAGTGCCGCCGTCGGGTTCTGGGAGACGCCGCGCATGGCCCGGCCCACCTGCGTCCGGTTGAGGAACAGGTAGAGCGCGCCGAGGGCGACGACGGCGACCACGACGATGAGCGCCCGGCCCGCCGGGACCATCACCTCCCCCAGCATGACGTGCCCCTGCGGCCTCGCGTCCTCGGCGAGCTGCCGCGGCCCGGCCCCCCACAGCATGATCGATCCGTTCTGGATGATCATGGCGAGGCCCAGGGTGAGCAGCAGGGTCCGGGAGAACGCGCCATCGGGGGGAAGGCGCCGCAGCAGGCCCTCGTGCAGGACGGTGCCCAGCGCCGCCATGATCCCGGCGCTCAGCAGGAGACCGGCCCAGTACCCTCCGTGCGGGATCAGGAAGTAGGCGGCGAACGCGCCGAGCATGTACAGGGCGCCATGGGCGAAGTTCACGACATTGAGAACGCCGAAGATGACGGCCAGACCCGCGGCGAGCAGTGCATAGCTGGACCCCAGAATCACCCCGTTGACCAGCAGTTCGAATATGTAGGTCGTATCCACGGGTGGTTACCTCCAACTCCGACCGGCGAAGCGGCCGGATCAGGTGGTGACGTCGGACTCGATGAAGACCTCGCCTTTCTTCAGCTGCAGGATGAACGCCTTGTCGTGCGCCTGGTTGTGGTCATCGAACTTGACCGTGCCGCCGGTCAGCGAAGTCATGTCGGTCGTGACGAGGGCCTTCTGGATGTCGACGGGATCCGAGCTCTTCGCCCGCCGGACGGCGTCCGCGATGACCATCACGGCGTTGTAGCCCTCGAAGGACTCGTAGGTCGGCGCGGTCTTGTGGCGGCTCTGGTAGAGCCTGGTGAACTTCGCGTTCTCCGGCGTGTCGATGAGGGAGCTGTAGGGATAGACGCTGGACGATCCGGCGAACTGCTCCTTCTTGAGGATCTCCAGGTTCTGTCCCTCGAACTCGACCCGTCCGGTCATGGGCAGGCGCAGGCCCGCTCCGGCCGCCTGCCGCAGGAATCCGAGATGGTCGGCGCCCGAGACGTACAGCGCGACGCCCTCGGTCCCGTTGTTGCGGTACTTGCTGATCTGCGTCGAGAAGTCGGCGGTTCCCTGGGCGACGTAGTCGATACCGGTCACCCCGAGGCCCTTCTGCCTGAGCGCCGCGTCGAACGCCTTCGCGCCGGTACGGCCGTAGGTGCTGTCCTCGGCCAGGATCGCCAGCTTCCGGATCTTGCCGGCCGATGCCAGGTGGGTGGCCAGCGCGCCGGCCAGCGTCGCGTCGGACGGGTTGATCCGGAACGTGAACTCGTTGCCGCCCTTGCCCGAGGCGGTGGTGATGTCGGGTGACGTGGACGTCGAGACGATGAAGGGCACCCGGTGGCGTTTCGCCAGCGGCATGGCGGAGAGCGTGACCCCGCTGCAGAGCGCACCGATCACCGTGGACACCCGCTGCTTCGTGATGAGCTTGGTGAGCGAGCTCGCGCCGTCGGTCGGGTTGCACGCGTTGTCCTCGGCGGCGAGCGAGAGCTTCCGCCCTCCGAGGACGCCGCCCTCGTCGTTGACCTGGTCGATGGCGAGCTCGACTCCCCTGCGCTCGTTCTCGCCGAGCGACGCGGCGGACCCCGACAGCGGGGTCGAGAGCCCGATCTTGATCGGTCCCGACCCGTCGCTCCCGGCGGCGCTGCCGCACCCGGCGGCCGCGATTATCAGGGCGGCGGACATCGCGAGCGTTCCCGTACACCTCATCTATGCCTCCAGTCGTTCGGGCATCGCCCTCACGGCACCCGCCGCATGACCGCGGATGAGTTAACGGGACCTGCCCACCCTTCAGCCGCCGCAGCGTTCCCCCGGCATCTCCGGAAGGACGTATCTGCAATCGACTGCACATAGGTACAATCGACTGCAGGAAGCTGCTTTGTCAAGAGGTGCACCGGGCGTTCCCGCCGGTTGACCCGCATCGCAAGGAGGCGACAGGTGACCAACGAGCCGACGGGACAGGGGCAGCGGACGCCGACGCACAAGCTGATCGCGCAGGAGGCCGGCGTCCATCCCTCCACGGTCTCCAGGATCCTGCGCCGGCCGCCCGGCCCGCGGAGGGCCGACTTCGCGGAGACGGAGGCGCGCGTACGGGAGATCGCCAAACGCCTCGGCTACCGGCCGGATCTCACCGCGGCCAGCCTCCGGACCAAGCGCAGCCGGGTCATCGGCGTCCTGATGCCGCGGCTCCACGACGTGGTGCTCGCGGCGATCCTCAGCGGGATCGACGCCGAGGCCTTCGAGCTCGGCTACCAGACGATCGTCACCAACACCCACGGCGTGCCGCGCCGGCGGCTGGAGCGCGTGGAGATGCTGCTCAGCCGCAAGGTGGACGGCCTGGTCATCGGCGACGCCACCCTGGACGACAGGACTTACCAGGAGCTGAGCCGCTCCGAGATCCAGCAGGTCCTCGTCAACCACCGCCAGGCCGGGCACGTGTCGGTGACCGGCAACGACCGGCTCGGGGGACGGCTGGTGGGCGAGCATCTCCTGGAGCGCGGGCACCGGGACATCGGCATCATCGCCGGACCGCGCTACCCCGTCGCCCTCGACCGCGTCCAGGGCTGTGTCGAGGCGTTCGAGCGAGCGGGCATCACCGTCGGGGAGGCTCAGATCGTGCACACGGACTTCGATCCGGAGGGAGGCAGGCAAGCGGCCGGGCAACTGCTCGAACTCCCCCGCTGGCCGTCGGCGATCTTCGCGGTGAACGACTCGGCCGCCATAGGAGCCATGGGGACGCTGAGGGACCACGGGCTGACCGTGGGGCGCGACCTGGCGCTGGTCGGCTACAACGACATCGCCATCGCCCGGGACCTGCCCATTTCGCTCTCCAGCGTCCGCACGCCGTTGCGGGAGATGGGCGAGACGGCGGCCCGCCTGCTCGTCGCCAAGCTGGAGGGGGACACCGGCGAATCCGTCATGCTCGATCCCGAGCTGGTGGTCCGCCAGTCAAGCGCCACCGAGCTTTCGGCCCTCACTGGACGAGCTGGATGAGCAGGAGTGCGATGTCGTCGTACCGCCGGGCGGACGTGGGGGCGTTCTTCAGGAGGGTGTCGGCGACCTCGTCCATGGTCTGGTCGGTCGCCGAGGCGAGCCGGCCGGCCAGTTCGGTCGTCGTGTCGTCGATGTCGGTACCGGGGACCTCGACCAGGCCGTCGGTGTAGAGGGCGAGAACGGTACCGGGCGCCAGAGGGATCTCCTCGGTGGAGTAGCCGGCATCGGGGTCGATGCCGAGCAGGAGCCCGGGTGACAGGGAAAGCGCTTCGGCCTTCCCGTCCGGACGGCGGATCAGGGGTGGCGGATGACCCGCGGTCGCGAACTGGGCACTCCGGCTTCCCAGATCGAGCCGGGCGATCAGGCAACTGGTGAACAGCCCGGAATCCAGGTCGAACAGGAGCCGGTTGGTGCGGGCGAGGATGTCGCCCGGCGGTGCGCCGATGGTGGCGTGGGCATGGACACCGGTGCGGACCTGGCCCATGAGGGCGGCCGCGGTGGTGTGGTGCCCCTGGACGTCGCCGATCGTGGCGACGGCGGTCGTCCGGTCGATGCGGATGAGGTCGTAGAAGTCTCCGCCGATGTCCAGGCCGTGGCCGGCGGGCCGGTAGCGGGCGGCCAGGTCCAGGCCGTCGATGCGGGGCAGGCTGCGCGGCAGCAGCACCGCCTGCAGGGCGTGGGCCAGCTGATGCTTGGTGTCGTAGAGGCGGGCGCGGTCCAGCGCCTGGGCGATGAGCCCGGCCATCGACATCAGGATGGCGCGCTCCGCCCGCGAATGGTCGCGCGGTCGCTCGTAGGTGAGGATGAGGGAGCCGATGATGCGGTCAGAGGCGATCAGGGGCAGGAAGGCTCGCGCGTCCGTGCCTTCCACGTGGATGGCCTCGGGGTAGGCGCGCCTCAGCTCGGCGAAGCTGGAGAAGAAGCCGGGTTTGCCGGACGCCAGCGTCTGCGCGGCAGGGACGTCGGAGGTCAGCGGCGTCCCGTCCAGTTGTTCCATGAGTTCGGCGATGCGTCCGCGGTGGCCGATGACGCGGAGCCTGCCCCCCTCCGCCGTCATCAGCACCATGCCGCTGGGGCCGAAGGCGGGCACGATCTGGTCGGCGGCGAGGTCGACGACATCGCTCAGCCCCGCCGCCTCGGTGAGGGCGGCCGCCAGATGCATCAGCTGGTAGATCACCGACACCCCGGTCAGCTCCGGGCTGACCGGCGGCCTGCGCCGCATGGGTTCCCGGCCACCGGAGGTCCCTGTACCGGCGGGGACGATCTGGATGCTGATTCCGGACGTGTCGGGGTGAAGATGGAAGGTCAGCCGGGTGTCCGGCGGGCGCACCACGGAGAAGGACGAGGGTTGGCGGCTCATCACGGCGGCCCGGTAGTGGTCCTCGAAGAGGGTGGGATCGCCGAGCCACGGCATCGCCTCCCATGGGCGGGCGCCCATCAGATCCGCGACGTCGACGCCGAACATGTCGATCGCGGCGGAATTGACGAAGACGATCCGGCCGTCGACATCGAGGGCGCAGCAGCCCGTCGGGAGGCGTTCGGTGAACCTGACCGCCGCCTGCGCCTCGTCGGCCGCCGGCGGGCGGGCGAGGGCGGGCCGAGGGGGCGGGAGGATGCGGGGCCTGTCCGGGTAGTGCATCAGTCCCCCGCCGGAGTCGCGCCCCAGGAGGAGGCTCGCGCGCCGGCGGAAATCCGTGATCGCCTCGCGCTCGTGAGAACTCGGCTCCGGCGGCCGCGAGACCGGCCAGACCAGCACCAGGCTCCCCACCGCATCGGCGTCGTCGGCGATCGGCACCACCGCGAGGGCGTAGTCATAGGGCAGCGTGAGCGCCAGCCGGGGGTAGCGGCGCGCGATCTCCTCGCGGCCCCTCAGCCACAGGAAACGCCCCTGGCGAGCGGCATCGGAAACCGGGTTCGCGTCGTCCAGGGCGACCCGCTCCCACGGGGCGGCGATCTGCTGGGAGGCGCCGCAGAGCACCGCCAGCCTCAGCGCCCGCTCCCCCGCGGGCCGCAGGAACAGCGCGCCGATCGAAGCGTCGACCTCCAGCATCAGCTCGACCAGCGCCGTCTCGAGCCGCTTGATGCCGGTGTCAGGAGCGGCGCTCGCACGGGAGCGTCGCGATCCCATGGTCTCCACCCCCGTCCACATGCCGGCGAACCGCGGTCACTGATCGTTCGAATGGCGGCTCCCCCGGTGGCGCGAAGGCATACCCGCCCCGGCCGGACGTACTCCCTGCTCACAGGGGCGCGTGCCCGCGCCCGCGGCTGACCCCGCGAGGCCCGCCCTGCGGCGTCATGGAGACCAGGGTCACCGCAGCGCGGCTCCTTCGGGGAGGCCGATGAGGTCGAGCTCGTCGCGGTAGGGCAGGCCCTCCCAGTCGCCGCGGGTCTGCACCGCGAACGCGCCGGCGCTGTGGGCGCGGCGCAGCCGGGCCTCGACGTCCAGGCCGTCGAGCAGGCCGGACAGGTAACCGGCGGCGAACGCGTCGCCGGCGCCGATCGAGTCGACGAGGTCGACGCGGTGGGCGGGCACGGCGTGCGCGCCGTCCGCGGTGTACGAGCGGGCCTCGTCGCCGTTCTTGACGACGACCTCGGCGGCGCCGCCGTCCAGGAGCTGGGCGGCGATGGCGTCCGGCTTGCCGTCGCCGAGCAGGGTCAGCTCGTCGGGGGACGCGATGACGCGGTCCACCGCAGCGGCGAGCGGGGCGAGCGCCTCGGCCGCCGCGGCCCGGCTCCACAGCCGCGGCCGGTGGTTGACGTCGAGGCTGATCTGCGCGTTCCGGGCCCGGGCGAGCCGGCACAGTGCGGTCACGGCGTCCCGGCAGGACGGGCCGAGCGCGGGGGTGATCCCGGTGATGTGCACGATCCGCGGCTCGAACGGCAGGGCCTCGACGTCCTCCCGGCACAGCCGGGACCCGGCGGACCCGGCGCGCAGGTAGTGGACGCGGGTGACGTCCGGCAGCCGCTGCTCGAACATGATCAGGCCGGTGGGCGCGGCGGTGTCGCGGTGGACGGCCGACGCGTCGACCCCCTCGGCGCGCAGCGTGCGGGTGATGAGGTGCCCGGCCTCGTCGGACCCGACGCGTCCCGCCCAGGCGGTGGTGTGGCCGAGCCGGCCGAGGCCGATCGCGACGTTGCTCTCGGCACCGGCGATGCCGGCGGTGAAGCCGGAGCCGAGCCGCACCGGGCCGGTGGCGCGCAGCGCCATCATCGTCTCCCCGGCGGTGAGGACGTCCACCCGGGTCATGCCGGTCCGCCCGGCGCGACCGCGGCGAGGAACGCGCGGGCCCGGCGGCGCAGGCCGGCGAGGTCGCCGCCGCGCGGCGCGTCCCCGCACAGCGGCGAGCCGACGCCGACCGCGACGGCGCCGCGCCGCAGGTACTCGGCGGCCTCGGCCTCCCCGACCCCGCCGACCGGAACGAACGGGACGTCCGGGAACGGGTCGCGCAGCGCGGTGAGATAGCCGGGCCCGTGCGCCGCCGCGGGGAACAGCTTGACGGCGGTCGCGCCCGCGGCGGTGGCCGCGGCCACCTCGGTCGGGGTCAGGGCTCCGGCGAGCACGGGAAGGCCGAGCCGCAGCGCCTCGTCGACACCGGCGCCGAGCGCGGGCGTGACGGCGTACTCGGCGCCCGCGTCGCGGGCACGGCGCGCGTCGTCCACGGTCAGCACCGTGCCCGCGCCGAGCCGCGCGGTGCCGGCGGCCTTGCCGGCGACCTCCTCGATGACGCGCAGGGCGCCGGCGCCGCTCAGCGACACCTCGATCAGCGCGACGCCCTCCTCGGCGAGGGTGAGGGCGGTGCGGGCGGCCGCCGCGGGGTCCGGGCCCCGGACGATGGCGACCAGCCGGCGCCGCCGCAGTTCCCCGGCGATCGTGTTCACCATTCCGCGTGTCCTCCGTCCGGGTGCCGCCAGACCGGCGGGCGCCACCGGTGCCCGACCTCGTCGGCGCGCCGCACCGCGTCCTCGTCGATCTCGATGCCCAGGCCCGGCGCGTCCCAGCGCTCGATCGAGCCGTCCACGAACGCGAACGGCGACCGGTCGACCAGGTAGTCCAGCACGTCGGCGCCGGTGTTGTAGTGGATGCCGATGCTCTGCTCCTGGATCAGGAAGTTCGGGGTCGCGAACGCCACCTGGAGGCTCGCGGCGAGCGACAGCGGGCCGAGCGGGCAGTGCGGCGCGAACAGCGCCCCGTACACCTCGGCGAGCGACGCGATCCGCCGCACCTCGGAGATCCCCCCGGCGTGCGACAGGTCGGGCTGGACGACCGCGACCCCGGCCTGCAGCGCGGGCAGGAAGTCGGCGCGGGAGAACAGCCGCTCGCCGCACGCGATCGGGGTGGTGGTGGACGCGACGACGTCGCCGAGCCGGTGGGTGTGCTCCGGCAGCACCGGCTCCTCCACGAACAGCGGGCGGTACGGCTCCAGCAGCGGGATGAGCCGCCGCGCGGCGGGCACCGTGATCCGACCGTGGAAGTCGACGGCGAAGTCGGCGCCGTCCCCGATCGCCTCCCGCACGGCCGCGGCCCGCCGGACGACCGCGTCGATCTGCGCGGGCGGCGGCAGCGCCCCGATCCGCCCGGAGGCGTTGATCTTCACGGCGGTCAGCCCGGCGGCGATCTTCGCGGCGGCCTCCTCGCCGACCTCGCCGGGCTCGTCCCCGCCGATCCAGCCGTACACCCGGACCCGGTCGCGGACCGCGCCGCCGAGCAGCTGGTGCGCCGGGACGCCGAGCGAGCGGCCGAGGATGTCCCACAGCGCCTGGTCGAGGCCGGCCACGGCGCTGGACAGCACCGGGCCGCCCCGGTAGAACGCCGCCTTGGTCATGGTCTGCCACAGGTCCTCGACGCGGCGGGGGTCGGCGCCGAGCAGCAGGTCCGCCAGCTCGTGCACGGCGGCGCGGGTCGTCTCGGCCCGGCCCTCCACGACCGGCTCGCCCCAGCCGACGAGGCCGTCGTCGGTCTCCACCCGGCAGAACAGCCAGCGCGGCGGGACGAGGAACGTCTCCACTCGTGTGATCTTCATGCGGATCCCTTGGTGATGCTCCAGCCGCCGTCCACCTGCAACGAGACGCCGGTGACGAACGAGGCGTCCGGGCCGGCGAGGAAGGCGATCGCCGCCGCGACCTCGTCCGGGCGGCCGAGGCGTCCCGCCGCGGTCTCGGCGGCGCTGCGGCGCCGGTCCTCCTCGCCGATCCCGTCCCACTGCGCGGTCAGGACCGGGCCGGGCAGCACGGCGTTCACCCGGACGCGCGGCCCGTACTCGACGGCGAGCTGGCGGGTCAGCCCGGTCAGCCCCGCCTTGGCGGCGGCGTACGCCGGGCGTCCCGGCAGCCCGAACGAGGCGTGCACGGACGAGACGATCACGACGGCGGCGTGGTCGCCGGCGCGCAGGTCGTCCAGGGTCGCGCGGACGCCGAGGAACGTGCCGGTGAGGGTGACGTCGAGCTGGGCCCGCCAGGACTCCAGCGAGATCTCGTCCGCCGCGCCCGGGTCGTAGCGCAGGGCGTTCGACACGAGGACGTTCACCGGGCCGAGGCCGGCGCGGCACGCGCGGACGGCGCGGTCCCAGTCGGCGGGGTCGCTCACGTCGCAGCGCAGCCCGAGCGCCGCCGCACCGTCCGCGGACAGCGCGGCGGCCACCTCGTCCACCTGCGCGGACACGTCGAGGAGCGCGACCGCGTATCCGTCGGCGGCGAGGCGGCGGGCGGTGGCCGCGCCGATCCCCCGCGCGGCGCCGGTGACGACGGCGACCGGGCGCGCGGCGGCGGTCACGGCGTCCCTCCGGCCTCGCCGGTCCGCTCCACCGCCACCCTGACGGCGAGCGCGGTGGCCGCGCCGGGCGCGAGCGTCTCCCACGGCCCGAGCGCCTCGCACTCGACGATCCGGGCGGGAGGCGCCAGCCCGCCGAGGTGCTCCAGCGGGCGGTCGAGGGGATGCTCCATCCACACCTCCGCGCGCGAGCCTCCGTCGGGGTACGGGGCGTCAGGGTGCACGTCGAACTCCATGGTCAGGTGATGCCCGGCCCGCGAGTAGGCCAGCCGCCCGGCCGCGTGCGGGAAGCCGAGCTTGCCGACCGTGTCCTGCGCGGGAACCTCCACCGTGTCCGGACGTGGCCGCGTCCAAGCGGGCGCGGCCGTGCCGACCGCGAGCTCGACCGGTTCGCGGAAGCCCGGCTCCACCGCGACTTGGACCGTTCCACCTCCCGGGTACTGGGTGACGTTCCACACCGCCCACCGCACCGGCACGGACGACGCGTTCACGGCCGAGACGCGCAGGTCGTAGCCGGCCTCGCCGGCGCGCAGCCGGATCTCGCGGCGCAGCCGCAGCCCGGTCCGCGGATCGTGCTCGCTCTCCAGCGCCACCGTCGCGTCCCCGGAGCCCGGTCCGACCTCGGCCTCGTAAGGGCCGGAGTCGAGCACCGGGTCGGGCGGCCCGGCCCACTCCCCCGGCGACGACCAGCCCTGCGGCGCGGGCCAGGTCTTGTCGCCGCCGTAGTTGCGCCAGTTCGCCATCGGGCCCGAGGTGCGTTCCGGCCGGTGCCCGCCGACCGGGTGCAGCCGGCCGTCCAGGAGCGCGGGATTGCGCCACAGCAGTTCCTCGCCGTCGTGGACGAGGCTCAGCAGGCGCCCGCCCAGCGCCGGGACGATCCCGAGCCGCAGCGTCCCGTTGTCGAGCCACACGACCTCGTACGGTCCGGACGCGTCGGTCTCGACGTCCACGGCCCCGTCCGCCGCACCGCTCGCGGCCGTCACCGCGGCGCGTCCGGGACGAGCACGACCTTGCCCTCGCTCGCGCCCGCGGCCAGCGCGTACGCCTCGTCCGCCCGCGACAGCGGGTAGACGCCGCTGACGGCCTTCTCCGGCCGCAGCCCCCACCCGACGAGGTTGCGCGCCAGCTCGCTCATCGCCGGCAGCGAGGTCACCCAGGACGCGTGGATCGTGAGCTGCTTGTGCAGGAGGGTGTCGGAGACCTCGGTGTGCAGGTCGCCGCCCTCGCCCACCAGCGACACGTGCCCCCACTCGGCCGCCGCCTCCAGGGCGAGGCTCCGGCCCGGCCGCGTCCCCGAGCAGTCGATCGTCACGGCCGCGCCGCCGCGCCCGGTCAGGTCCGCGACCGCCTGCACGGCGCCGTCATCGGGAGGCAGGGTCGCGTCGAACACGCCGAGCGCACCGGCCCACGTGCGGCGCGCCTCGGACGGCTCGACGCCGACGACCTTCCGGGCCCCCATGCCGCGCCCGACCATCCCGGCGGCCAGCCCCACCGGGCCGAGCCCGACCACCAGCAGGTCGGTGTCGCCGCTGACCCCGGCGCGGCGCAGCCCCTCGTAGGCGGTGCCGAACCCGCAGGCGATCAGCGCGCCGTCGACGTAGGACAGCTCGTCCGGCAGCGGCACGCAGGTCCGCTCCTCGGCGAGCAGGTACGGGGCGTGCCCGCCGTCCCGCTGCCACCCGTAGGACTCGCGGCCGAAGCCGCAGCTGATGTAGTGGCCGCGGCGGCAGTTGTCGCAGAGCCCGCAGCCCACGATGTGGTACACGATGACGCGGTCGCCAACGCCGAACCGCCGCACCCCCGGCCCGGCGGCCACGATCCGGCCGGACGGCTCGTGCCCGGCGATCACTCCCCGGTAGGCGGGACCGTCCACACCGCGGTACCCCTTGTAGCCCCGGTAGATGTAGCCGATGTCGCTGCCGCAGATGCCGGACGCGCCGACCTCGATCAGCACCTGGCCGTGGCCGGGCTCCGGCACGGGGTACTCGCGCAGCACGGCCGTGGAGTCACCGGGCAGGAAGACACCCTCCATGGTCTCCACATTCCCCCTCTCAGGCCGCGGCCGCGGCGGCGCGCCCGCGCCGCGCGACCACCACGTTGATCAGTACGGCGCCGACGATGATCACGCCGCGCACCACGTTCTGCAGGAAGGAGTCCACGCCGAGCAGCACCAGCCCGTTGCCGATCACGGTGATGAACACGACGCCGAGCAGGGTGCCGAGCATCCCGCCGCGGCCTCCGGCCAGCGCGGTGCCGCCGATCACCACCGCCGCGATCACGTCGAACTCCAGCCCGGCCGCCGCGCCGCCGCTGCCGGAGCCGAGCCGGGACGCCAGCAGGATCCCGGTGACCGCCGACAGCAGCCCGGTCGTGGCGAACAGCAGGACCCGGATCCGGGTGAGGTCGATGCCCGCCAGCCGCGCCGCGGCGGCGTTGCCGCCGATCGTGTAGACCGACCGCCCGTAGGCGGTGAACCGGGCGATGTAGGC
This sequence comes from Actinomadura madurae, assembly GCF_047130825.1. Classification (NCBI taxonomy): domain Bacteria; kingdom Bacillati; phylum Actinomycetota; class Actinomycetes; order Streptosporangiales; family Thermomonosporaceae; genus Actinomadura; species Actinomadura madurae. The sequence continues at coordinate 10,212,587 of NZ_CP083237.1, read as the reverse complement.
GAACACCCCGAACAGCACCAGCATCACGATCGCCGAGGTCGGGATCCCGGCGACGTCCCCGCCGAGCACGTCGAACACGCCGCTGTCCGGCAGCGTCACCGGCAGCGCGTCGGTGAGGTAGAGCCCGAGGCCGCCGAGGACGCTCCACAGGCCGAGCGTCGTGATGAACGACGGCACGTCGAACACCGCGCGCAGCCAGCCCGCGGCCGCGCCCCACAGCACGCCGAGGAGCAGGGTCACCACGATCGCGCCGCCGGTGCCGAGGCCCCACTCGGTGGCGCCCTTGGCGACCAGCACCGAGGAGAACGCCGTCGCCGGCCCGATGCTGATGTCGATCTCCCCGGCGATGATGACCAGCGTGACGCCCCAGGCGGCGATGCCGACGGTGGCGGCGTCCCGCAGGATGCCGAGCTGGTTGTGCACCGTCAGGAACCCCGCGGCGGAACTCGCGAGCGCCACGTACAGCACGACGACCGCGACCAGCAGGCCGATCTCGTTCAGCTGGTGCGACCGGCCGTTCAGCAGGCGCCCCGCGACGCCGGTCATGCGCGTCCCGCCGGGCGGCGGGACGGTCCGGGTGGTGTTCATGGTCTCTCCTCGTCTTTCGGGCGGGTCTGTCAGGCGGCCATCGCGGCGGACAGGACGGCGTCCACGGTCACCTCGTCGCCGGTGAACTCGGCGGCGACCGTCCCTTCGCGCAGGGCGATGACGCGGTCGCACACCAGCGGAAGCTCCTCCAGCTCGCCGGACACGAACAGCACGGCGGCGCCCTTGGCGGCCAGCTCCCGGACCAGCCGGTAGATGCCCTCCTTGGCCTCCACGTCCACGCCGCGGGTCGGCTCGTCCAGCAGCAGGATCCGGCTGCCCGCGTGCAGCCAGCGGCCGATCACGGCCTTCTGCTGGTTGCCGCCGCTCAGCACGCCGATCGGGGTGCGGGCGGACGTGGTGGCGATCGACAGCCGCTCGATCAGCCCGCGCGCGGCCCGGTCGATCCTGGCCGGCACCACGGACGTGCCGCTGCTCACCGCCCGGAAGTCCGAGATCACCATGTTCTCCCCGACGCCGAGCAGCGGGACGATCGCCTCGCTCTTGCGGTCCTCCGGCGTCAGCCCGACGCCGCGGCGCTTCATGCCGGCCGCGGTCACCCGCGGCACCTCCCGGCCGTCGACCCGGACGGTCCCGGCGGCGGCCGGCTCGAACCCGGCGACCGCCCGCAGCACCTCGGTGCGGCCCGACCCCATCAGCCCTGCGAGCCCGAGGATCTCGCCCGGGTACAGGTCGAAGGAGACGTCGGCGACCTTCGGCGGGACGCTCAGCCCCGACACCGACAGCAGCGGCGTGGCGCCATGGTCCACGGCACGGGCCTGCGGCCGGACCGCCCCCTCGTACGCCGAGCCGAGCATCATCGCGACGGCGTCCTCGGTGGAGGTGGTCGCCATGTCGACGGTCCCGACGACCTCCCCGTCCCGCATGACCGTCGCGGTCCGGGCGATCCGCCGGATCTCGTCGAGCCGGTGGCTGACGTAGAGCACCGCGACGCCGCCCTCGGCGATCCGCCGGACGGCCTCCAGGACGGTGTCCACCTCGGCCGCGGCCAGCGCGCTGGTCGGCTCGTCCAGGATCAGCAGCCGCGGCTCCCGGCGCACCGCCCGGCAGATCTCCACCAGCTGCTGCTCGGCCAGCGGCAGCGTGCCGACCTGCGCGTCCGGGGCGATGCCGAGGCCGAGCCGGTCGAAGATCTCCCGGGCCGCGCGGCGCATCGCGGGATGGTCGACCCGCCCCGCCGCCCGCGGCCACGTCCCGAGGAACAGGTTCTCCGCCGCCGTCATCCCCGGCACCAGACTCAGCTCCTGGTGGACGGTCTGCACCCCGAGCCGGTTCGCGTGCCGGACGCCGCCGTCGAGCGGTACGCCGGCGATCTCCACGGTGCCCGCGTCGGGGCGCTCGACCCCCGACAGCACCTTGATCAGGGTGGACTTGCCGGCGCCGTTGCGGCCGAGGAGCGCGCGGACCTCTCCCGCCGCGATCTCCAGGCTCGCGCCCGTCAGCGCGCGGACGCCGGGGTAGTGCTTGGTGACGTCGCCGACGCGTACCAGCGGGGTGCTCATGCGGCTCCTTCTGTCGGGGTTACGGGATGCCATCGGAGTGCTCCTGGAGCCAGCGCGCCCCGTCCTTCGGGCCGAGGTAGGGGTCGATCGGGGCGGGGATGACGAACCGGCCGCTCGGCCGGCCCGCCAGCACGTCCCGGGCGGCCCGGCCGGCCAGCCGCCCGACCTTGATCCCGGAGATGTCGGCGACGCCCTTCAGGACCCGCCCGTCCTGGAGCTTCTTGGCGGCGTCGACCGACATGTCGCCGCCGAACACGGCGGTCCTGCCGGTCCTGCCGCGCGCCTCGACGGCCTGCACCGCGCCCAGCATCTGCGACCCGGCCTCGCCATAGAAGGCGTCGATGTCGGGGTGGGCGGTCAGCATCTGCTCGCCGCGCTCGACGGCCTCGTCCAGCTGGAGGCCCTGCTGGTTCGCCACGATCCTGGCGCCGGGCACCTTCGCCTTGAGCGCCTTCTCGAAGCCCTGGCGGCGCTGGATGCAGACCTCGAACTGCTCGCAGTTGATCACGGCGACCTTCGGGGCGCGGATCCCGGCGGACAGGAAGTGGGCGGCCATCTGGTCGCCGCTGATCCGGCCGAACTCGGCGGGGTCGCCGAGCACGAACGCGTGCACGTACCTGCGCGCCTGGGCGTCCTCGATGCAGGTGTTGTAGCAGATCACCGGGACGCCGCTCTCCTTGGCCAGGCGCAGCGCCGGGATCGACGCCGTCGCCGAGGCCGGGGACACGATGAGCGCGTCGACCTTCGCCGAGCTCATCGTGTTGATGAACGAGCTCTCCTTGGCCGCGTCCGACTGGATGTTGGTCTGGACGAGCTGCGGGTCCCGGTCCCCGTGGCCGAGCGTCGAGCGCAGCCCGCGCTCCACGCCCGCGTAGTAGCCCTCGGCGTTCAGGTAGACGACGCCGATCCGCCCGTGCTCGCCCACCCTGCCGCAGGCGGCGGTGACCGCCAGGACCGCCGCGACCGCCAGGAGCAAAGCCATCGGACGGCGGCGCTCGGCATGTTTCATCGACGTTCTCCTCGTTCGGCGACCTGCTGAGCTTGTCTAACGCGCCGGACCGGGTACTGTCAATATTAATTCATAATTTATGATTACTAGGTGACGGCTAGGGTACTCGGCGGGCGAACGAAAGAGGGGGGCTTCCGTGGTGCGCTACTCGGAGCGGGGTCTGCACGGCCAGACGGTGCGGGAGATCGCGCGCCGCATCCTCGGCGGGGAGCTCGGCCCCGGCGACACGATCGACGTGGCGGCGCTCGGCGAGGAGCTGAACGTCAGCCTGACCGCGATGCGCGAGGCGCTGAAGGTGCTGGCGGCGAAGGGCCTGGTCGCCTCGCGGCAGAAGCGCGGCACGTTCGTGCGCCCGCGCTCCGACTGGAGCCTCCTCGACCCCGACGTCATCCGCTGGCAGTTCGCCGACCGCGACGACCAGGCGTTCCTGCAGAACCTGGCCGAGGTGCGGGGCATCATCGAGCCCCAGGCGGTCCGCTACGCGGCCCTGCGCCGCACCCCCGACGACCTCGCCGCCCTCGACGCCGCCCTCGACGCCATGAAGGCCGCCGACGGCGACCTGGCCCGCGCCGTCCAAGCCGACCTGGACTTCCACCGGGCCCTGCTGACCGCGACCCACAACGAACTGCTGGAGCGGATGGAGGTCGTGATCGAGGTCGGCCTCGCCGAACGCGACCGCCTCGTGCACGGCGTCCGCCCCCACGACGACCCGGTCCCGAGCCACCGCGCGGTGCTCGACGCCGTCCGCGGCGCCGACCCGGACCGCGCGGAGAAGGCCATGCACGACCTTCTCTCCAAGGCCGCGCGCGACCTCGACACCCTCACCGCCGACTGACGGCCGCCTTCACCCCGCGTCCGCGGCGGCTCCCGACGTCAGGGAGACGGCGTGGTGGTCGAGGAACAGCCGGGCGATCAGGTCGCCGCGCGAACCGCTGCCCGACTTGGCGAAGATCGACTTCAGGTGGTCCTGGACGGTGTACGACGACACGTGCAGCCGGTTGGCGATCTGCTTGGTCGACAGGCCCTTGGCCACCAGCTCGGTGACCCTGCGCTCGCTGTCGGTGAAGCCGTAGGCGTCGACCATCATGGGCGCCATCTCGGCGGGGCGAGCGGCTTCCAGCATCACCGCGACCCGCGGTTCCGGGCCGTCGTCCAGCAGCGAGCCCCGGACGATCAGCCACCGGCCGGCCCGGGTGCGGGCCCGGGCCCTGGCCGGCCGGGCACCGGCCGGCGCGGGTGCCGCACCCGGTGCCGGGGCGAAGAGGGAACGCGCCTGGCGGGCGACGGAGGAGATCACCAGTGGCAGCCGAGCGCCCTCCCTGCCGCCGGTGCCCAGCTCGTCCAGCAGGTGTTCCGCCGTCCTGTTGGACATGCGCACGCCGTCATCGGCGTCGAGGACCAGCAGGCCGACGTCGTCGTCACCGGCCCGCGCGTCGCCGAGCAGCAGGCCGCGCCGCAGTCCATCGGTGATCACGTCGGCGATCGACGCCGCGAACTCCACCTCGGCCGGGGAGAAGTACGGGCGGCCTGCCTCCCGGAACACGGTCAGCTGGCCCCAGGTCCCGGTGCCGTCGGCGAGCACCACCCGCAACTCGTCGGAGAATCCCCCGGGGCGGCGGATCTCCCGCTGACGCGGGCTGCGGTCGAGGTCGCCGGCGGTGGCGTCGCTCAGGCTCCCGGCCGGGCGGGCGGCACGGGCGAGCCGCGCCCAGGTGTTGAAGTCCGGCTCACGCACCTCGATCTCCACGAGCCTGAGCAGCTCGGCCGCGGGCAGGCCGTTCTCCACGAACTCCGCGGTCGGGAGCATGGTCGCCGGGTCGGTCGTCATCAGGCAGGTGCCCTCGGCGGGCACGGCCCGGGCCAGGGCATCGCCGACGGCCCGCGCGAACTCCGGCACCGGCAACCCGCGGTGAACCAGCCTGACGATCTCGTCACGGACGCGCGCGTGCGCCGCCGATGTGTGGGCCACGACCGGGATCCTATGGCGATCGACGGCGTCATCCCAGAAATCTGGGATACACCCTGGCTTCACGATCCCGGATGCTGGGCGAACGCGTCAGCATCCGCGGCTTCCCGGCCGCACAAGGAAGGACCGGAACCGTGAGCAAGACCGTGTTGTACATGTCGATGTCGGTGGACGGGTTCATCGCCGGACCGAACGTGGCGAAGGGCAACGGGCTCGGCGACGGAGGCCATCGGCTGCACGAGTGGTTCCTGCCCGATGCCGACGCCGCGCGCCGGAAAGGCGACCACCTGACGGGTGTGAACCGTGAAGTGATGGACGAGGTCTCGGCCACCGGGGCGGTCGTCGTCGGCCGCCGGACGTTCGAGCTCGCCGGCGGCTGGGGCGGCGACCACCACGACGGCGTGCCGATCTTCGTGCTGAGCCGCCGTGAGCCCGATCCGGAGTCGCGATGGCCCGGAGTCACCTATGTCGGAGACGTCACGGCCGCGATGAGCATGGCCAAGGACGCGGCCGGCGGCAAGGACGTGCTCGTCCACGGGGCCCGCACCGCTCGGCTCGCACTTGCCGCAGGCGTCCTGGACGAGCTGCAGATTCACCTGGTCCCGGTGCTGCTCGGGCAGGGGGAACCGCTCTTCGAGGACATGCCGCCCGACCACATCGAGCTCGAACTGCTCCGTGCCGTGGACGGGTCGGGTGTCGCGCACCTGCGGTACCGCGTGAGGACGGAGGGCTGAGGCGATGGCGATCATCCGGCTGTACATGACCATGTCCCTGGACGGCTACGTCACCGGGCCGCAGGACAGCATGGAGAACCCGATGGGCATCGGCGGGTTCCGCCTCTTCAACTGGCTCGACCGGCGCAACGACCCGGGACCGAGCGGACAGGTCCACGCCGAGGCGATGGCCACCCGCGCCGTCATCTCCGGTCGCCGCACCTACGAACACGCAGGCCGCTGGCAGGGCGACCATCACGACGGGGTCCCGATCTTCGTCCTGACCCGGGACGTCCCGGACGACCCGCCGCCGGGCAGCGTCCGCTATGTCACCGATGCCGACGAGTGCGCCGCACAGGCCCGCGCGGCGGCCGGAGACGGCGAGGTGCTGGTGCACGGTGCGGGGGCGGCGCAGGCGCTGCTGCGGGCCGGGCAGCTCGACGAACTGGAGCTGCACGTCGTACCGGTCCTGCTCGGGCAGGGGCGAAGGCTGTTCGACGATCTGCCCGCCGAGCACATCGAGCTCGACCCGGTCCGCCGCTTGACCACTCCGCAGGGCGAGGACCCCGCACGGCACGTCACGCACATGCGCTACCACGTCCGCCGTCCGTGACCCAGAGCTCAGCGGGTCAGGACGACCTTGAGCGCGCCGGTGTGGGCGGCGTCGGAGAACACCTCGTAAGCCTTGGGGAACTCCTCAAGGGTGAAGGTGTGGGTGACGAACGCGGCGGCGTCGAGCTGCCGGCCGGCGACCAGGCGCAGCAGGGTCGGGGTGGAGAAGGTGTCCACCAGGCCCGTGGTGATGGTGATGTCCCGGATCCACTGCTCCTCCAGGTGCAGCGCCGCCGGAGCGCCGTGCACGACGTCCCTGCCCGCTCTGATGCGGCGCTAGCCGCCGGACCGGTCGTCCTCGATGACGGTGCGGATCCGGCTCCACGCGTGTTCGGCATCGGTATCGGGGGCGGGTTCGAACACGAGCACGCCGTCGCCGAGATCGAGGGTGAGGACCGGAACGCCCGCCTCGCTGAGCATCGGCTCGGTCACCTCCACCCCGTACGGTGCCTCCAGGACGCTCAGCTCGCCCTCACCATGCGGATCGAACATCAGCAGCCCGGGTGCCACCCACAGGGCACCGCGGACCAGCGCGTTCTCCGGCACGGCGACCCGGTCATAGGGCAGCGGCCCGCACAACCGGCCGATCAGGCAGAGACGGGGACGGCGGCCCGCGGTCAGCTCGGCGACGATCTCGTCGGTGCTGCCGAGGCTGGGCGGGACGACGTAGAACGCGAGCCCGGGTCGCGGCCCCGCCAGTTCCCGGCGGTAGGACCGCAACGACGGAGTCCTGCGAAACAGCCGCTCGGCCATAGGCCGTAGGAACATGCCGCCCGTGAATCCCAGTGCACCCGCGATGCCGACCGCTACAGCCAAGGACACCCGGACAGCCTAACCGTCGCCCGGGAAGGCACGAACCGGCTGCAATTCGGGTGGCCTACTTCTCCTTCCATTTCACGGAGGACGGTGTCCGGGTCGGCCTCCTCGGAAGGTTCGCGGGTCAGCGCCGGCGTGGATGCGCGCCGAAGGAGTAGCGGCCGGAGGCCAGCTCGACGACGAGGACCTGGGCCTCGGGAAGGACGTCGATGATCTCGATGCCCTCGCGTGCGGCGAGAGCTTCGCCGCCTTCACGGACACCGCCGGGATCGGCGGTCGGGATGTGCAGGGTGGCCGAGGCTCCGGGCGGGATGGCGGCCTCCAGACGGAGTTCGCCGTCCTCGATCGACCAGCCGCAGGAGACGTCCCCCAGCGGGGTCGCCTGCCGGGCGCGGGCCCACGTAGGTGTGCCGCCGATCCGCGGCCGGAGCAGCAGACGCTCGTAGGCGACCGAGCCGGGGCGCTGGTCGATGCCGGCGACGCCGCCGTAGAGCCAGTCGCCGATCGAGCCGAGGCTGTAGTGGTTGAAGGAGTTCATCTCGGGCGACTGGAATCCGCGGTCCTCGGTCCAGCCGTCCCAGCGCTCCCAGATCGTGGTGGCGCCGTGCCGGATCGAGTAGAGCCAGGACGGAAAGCTGTCCTGGTGCAGCAGCGCGTAGGCCAGGTCGGCGCGACCGTGCTCGGCCAGCGTCGGGCACAGCAGCGCGACGCCGACGAACCCCGTGGTCAGGTGCCGGTCGCGGGCCTCGATGTCGGCCGCGAGGTGCCGGACGGCCGCGGGAACGAGCCGGTCCGGCATGAGCTCGAACGCCAGCGCGAGGAGGTAGGCGGTCTGCGTTCCGCCCTCGACGCGCCCGTCGGAGGTGTCGACGAAGGCGTCCACGAACGCCTCGCGGATGTCGGCGTGCAGGGCACCGTGGCGTTCGGCGTCGGCGTCCTCGCCGAGCACCTCGGCCGCCTGCGCGACGATCCGCGCGCTGCGTGCGAAGTACGCGGTGGCCAGCAGGTCCCGCGGCGTCGTCGCGTCCACCTGGAGCCAGTCGCCGTAGTGGTTGCCGACCCGGTGCCGCCACACCAGGTCGGGGTTGTGCCGATGGATGTAGTCCACCCACGCCTTCATGGCGGGATACGACCGCTCCAGCACGCGGCGGTCGCCGTAGGTGCGGTACAGGTGCCAGGGGATGATGACGCCGCCGTCGCCCCAGGCCGGGGCCCCTTCGCGCTCGACGCAGACCTTGGGGGCGACGTCGGGGAAGGCGCCGCCGGCGTCCTGGGCGTCCACCACGTCCCGCATCCAGCGGGCGAAGAACGCGGCCACATCGGCGTTGCGGCACGCGGTGGGCAGGAACACCTGGGCGTCGGCGAGCCAGCCGAGCCGCTCGTCGCGCTGCGGGCAGTCGGTCGGGACGGCGACGAAGTTGCCGCGCTGCCCCCAGACGATGTTGGCGTGGAGGCGGTTCACTGCCTCGTCCGAGCAGGCGAACTCGCCGGTGAACGGGGTGTCGCTGTGCAGCACCCGCCCGGTCACGTCCTCCGGCGCCAGGTCGCCGGGGTACCCGGTGATCTCGGCGTACCGGAACCCGTGGAAGGTGAACGTCGGCTCGAACACCTCCACCGGCTCGCCCGCGGCGACGTAGACGCCGGTGGCCTCGGCGGTGCGGAGGTTCTCGACGTACAGTTCCCCGTCGTCGAGCATCTCGGCGTGCCGGAGCCGGATGCGGCGCCCGCGTTCGGCGCCCCGGACGGTGAGCCGTACCCGCCCGACCATGTTCTGGCCGAAGTCGACGATCAGGCGGTCGCCGGGCCTCGCGTCGATCGACCGGGGCGCCAGCTCCTCGGTGACGCGGACGGGAGGGTCGGGGACGGCGCACAGCACCTCCGTGGATCGGTCGAGGACGACGGCCGGGGCCCAGATGCCGTCGTCGTATCCGGGCGCGTCCCAGCCGGGGAGAGCGTCACGGGCGTCCACGTACTCCCCCATGAGCAGGTCGGCGTACTTGATGGCGCCGTCGCGCTCCCGCCAGCCGCCGTCCGTGCCGATCCAGCGCCGTGACCCGTCCGGGAAATCGAGCAGGACCTGGACGATGAGCTGCGGCGCCTGCCCGTAGTGGAGGGCCTGGTGACGGGAGTCGAACCCGACGTACCCGCTCCACCAGCCGTCCGCGAGCACGGCGCCCAGCACGTTCTCGCCGTTCCTCAGCAGGCCGGTGACGTCGTACGTCTGGTAGAGGACGCGGCTGTGATACTCGGTCCAGCCCGGCGCCAGCTCGGCATCACCGACGCGATGCCCGTTCACCCTCAACTGGTAGAGGCCGCGCGCGGAGCAGTGGGCGCGCGCCCGTACCGGCATCCGTCCGTCCAGGTCGAAGGAGCGCCGCAGGTGGGACAGGGGCGCCAGGTGCCGGGTGCGGTCGGTACGGCCGCCGCTCTCGGGGCCGCCGGGCGGTTCCACCACGCCCGCCGCCTTCGGGTCCCTTCCGATCCACGCGGCACGCCATTCGCCGGCATGCATCAGACCGGTCTCGAACCAGGATTCCGCCTTCCCCGCCTGTGACTCCTGGGAATCCCAGACCTCGACGCGCCAGTGGTACCGGGTGGAGGACTGAAGCGGCGGACCGTCATACGGGACCAAGACGCCGTCAGCGGACTCGCGGCGGCCGGTGTCCCAGACAAGCCGTTCCGCATCGTCGAGGTCCCGGCGCTGGAGCGCCACGGTCAACCTGTAGGTGGTCTGCCCGTCTCCCCTGCGGGACGACCGCAGTTTCCAGGAAAGGCGCGGAGACGCCTCGTCCAGGCCCATCGGCGTTTCCAGATGCTCGCAGGTGAGCCCGTAAGGTTCCAGCACTGCGGCGGTCGTCCCATCGGAACCGGTCATCCCTTCAACCCCCGGCGAAGCCCTTGATGCTGTGGCGTTGCATAGCAAGCCCCAGCATGATCAGCGCGAACGTCCACCGCGACCACCGTGCCGGCCGGCCGGTCCGGCGCGGCCGACCGTTTCCTTCCCGACCTTCTGCGCCGTCTCCCCGCCCTTCGCCAGATGATCCGCGTGGCGATCTAGGCAGGAATCCTGCGCGAAGGCACCCCGTCCGGATAGCCCGATACCGGCCTGCACTAGCACGATGTTCGCTTCCGGGCCCGGCGCTAGAGTGTGGGGCCCATGAGCGAAGTGCCAGTTCAAGAGGCCAAAGGGCTCGCCTACATTACCGACGGCTCAGTGGCCTACGCCGGGCGCCATTTCCACGAGACGGGGCACCCCGTGCACACGCACAGCTTCGTCGAGGTCGCCGTCGTCACCGGCGGGCACGGCGTGCACAGATCGCTCACGGGCCGCATGGACGTGAAGGTCGGGGACGCCATCCTGCTGCGCCCCGGAGTCTGGCACGGGTACGAGGACTGCCAAGGGCTCAACCTGTACAACTGCTGCTTCAGCAGCGACCTCCTCCAGCGCGAGTTCGCCTGGACACGCGAAGACCCGCTCCTCGGCTACCTGCTGTGGACGGGCCCCAATTCAGTGCAGCGCCGGGGCATCCTGACCACCCGCCTGGATCCGCAGGCGCTCAAGACATGCGCGGTCCATCTGGACGAGCTGGCCGAGCTGAGAGGCCGCCCAATGGACCGGCACCGGGCGGACATCATCGGACGGCTCTCACTGTTCCTCGGCCACCTGGCGCGAGCCGTCGCGAAAGAAGTCGGAGACGTTCCCGGCGTGGAGGCCCGCACCCACCCGGCCGTCCTGGACGCCATGCGCCTGCTGGAGTCACGGCTCGCCCACAAATGGACCCTCGACGAACTCGCCGAAGAACTGCACCTGACGCCCCGCTACATCATCCGCCTGTTCAGGGCGGCCACCGGCCTGCCGCCCATGGCCTATCTCGCGCAGCACCGCGTTGAGAGGGCGGCCTACCTTCTGCTGCACACCGACCAGCCGATCACGCAGATCGGCCGCGCCGTCGGCTGGGCCGACCAGAACTATTTCGCCCGCAGATTCAAAGCCCACTACGGTCTCACGGCCAGCACCTACCGGAAACGATTCACCCACCCTTCAGTCCTGCTCTGAACGACCGCGGCAGTACACGGTGATCCCCCGGGTGCGGCGCCGACACTGAGCCCGTTCAGCGGCACGCCCTGGAGCGGCAGCCGGTCGGCAACCGTGCCGAACAAGCAGGTCACGCCGGTGCGCGCGGAGCCCCCGAGCAGCGTCCGTGTGCGCGCAGGACCGGTCAGGAATCAAGAAGCGCCGCTCGCCGCCCGTGCGTAGCGTGATTCTCGTAAGGGCGCAGGCAGCGCATTAGCTCCGAACAAAAGGAGACAGGAAATGAAGGCGAACGTCAGCGCGATCCTCCTCGCCGTCCGGGATATGGACCGGGCCAAGGAGTTCTACACCCAGGGGCTCGGCTGGAAGGTCCAGAATGACTGGGGAATCTCGGTCTTCTTCGAAACGGACGGGGCCACCCCGGTCGGCTTCTACGGCCGCGAGGGGCTGGCCGAACAGGTGGGCACCAGCCCCGAGGGCAGCGGCTTCAGCGGGTTGGTCCTCACCTACGTCGTCCGCAGTGAGGCACGCGTCGACGAGGTCCTCGAAGAGGCGCGGAAGGCCGGCGCCACGATCCTCAAGCCCGCCGGCAAGCTGCCGTGGGGCGGGTACGGCGGCTCCTTCGCGGACCCGGACGGATACATCTGGAACCTCGCCTACAGCGACCAGAAGGCCGACCAGCCCTACGCGGAATAACCACCGAGTAGCTGTTCCGCTACCCGTCCCCGAGGTCTGCGGTCAGCCCGTAATGATCGCTCGCCTGGACACCGCCGACCGGATGGACGAACACGCGCCGGCAGTCGTCGATGGGGAGCGTCGGCCCGCCCGTGCAGGCCACAGCGCCCGAGCACGTAGTCGATCCGGCGGAACGGCCAATCTCCGTCCTCCATCAGCGGGTTGTCCGGGGCGTAGGTGACCCCCGGTTCGCCGGGGTGGATCCGGTCCCAGGCATCTCGGTAACAGACGCTCGTGTTCTGCAGAGAACGGCGTCCCGTCCAGAATCGCACGCTGGCCGCGTCGGGCGCCGCGTCGAGGCCTCCGGCGAGCACGACGTGCATGTCGCGTCCGTCCAGCATGGTCTCGATGAGCCGTGCGGCGGCGACGGCCCGCAGTTCGCGCTCGTACTCCATGTCCAGCCGCCAGCTGGGGAAATGGTTGACGAGCAGCAGCGGTCCAGCCGGGTCCGGTGCCATGACCTGGGCGCCCAGGGTGGTGCAGGCGAACCCCGCCGTCCGAGGCGTGAGGTCGAGGTCGGCCTCGCGGACGCCGTCGAACGGCCATCGGCTCCCGATCCTGTCCCCGCGCGTTCCCCAGAGGTTCATGGTCATCACCCGCATGGGCGGTTCGTTACCCGGTCTGCGAGCGGTCACGCGGGCGGTTCGGGGTGGTGGCAGACTGCGCGGCATGAGTGGATCGGATCCCAAGGCCGACCTTCGGCTCTATCTGCAGGCCGGGCGGGACGCCCTGCTGTGGAAGCTCGAGGGGCTCTCGGAGTACGACGTCCGCCGTCCGGTGATGCCGACCGGCACCAACCTGCTGGGGCTGGTCAAGCATGTGGCCAGCATGGAGCTGATCTACTTCGGTGACACGTTCGGGCGGCCGTCCGGCGAGGCCATGCCCTGGTTCGCCGAGGGCGCCGAGACGAACGCGGACATGTGGGCGACGGCCGACGAGTCGCGTGCGGAAGTCATCGGGCTGTACCGCCGGGCGTGGGCGCACTCCGACGCCACGATCGGCGCGCTGGCGCTGGACGCGATCGGCCGGGTGCCGCACTGGCCGGACGAGCGGAGCGAGACCACGCTGCACCGGATCATGGTGCACATGATCGCCGAGACCGACCGGCATGCCGGTCACGCCGACATCGTCCGGGAACTGATCGACGGATCCGTGGGCTTGCGGCCCGCCAACGACAACATGCCGTCCAGTGACAAGGCCTGGTGGGAGGACTACCGGGCTCGGCTGGAACGCGTGGCGCGGGAGGCGGGCACGGGCTGACGCGCGTGGGTCGTTCGGCCCGGCCTCACTGGCGGAGGTCGATGCCCAGTGCGCGGGCCGCCGTCGCGGCGATTGTCGCCAGGGTCGAGGCGTCCGGGGCGGTACCGGTCGGGAGTCGCTGGTTGTAGTGCAGGACGGGGACGAACTCCCGCGTGTGGAAGGGGTGGCCGATCGTCGGGTCGTTGCCGTGGTCGCCGGTGACGATCAGGTGATCGTCGGGGCCCACGATCGCGAGGAGGGAGGCCAGTCCGGTGTCGACCTCCTCCAGGAGGGATCCGAACCGGCGCGCGTCCTGCTGGTGCCCGGCCAGGTCCGTTTCCTGGACGTTCGCCACGACCAGGGCGTCGGCCGTGCGGGCGAGGGCCTTGGCGGTCTGTGCGAGGACTTCTCCGGTCTCGACGGCCGGCCGGTGCTCGGCGGACGGGCACGTGATGATGTCGGCGGCCTTGCCGACGAGGGTCACCGGCAGGCCCGCCGCGGCGGCGCGCGAGGGGAGCTGCCGGGCGTGGTCGATCTCCACGGCCAGGTGGGCGACCCGGAGGCCGTCGTTGACGTAGAAGCCCGAGGCGGGCGTGTCCAGGCCCGCCGTCCCGCCCGCGCCGGACCGGACGGCGCGCGGGAGCGGCGCGGGGCCGTGGCCGCCGACCGCGATCACCCGGGCCGTCGGGGCCACCGCCCGGACCGTCCGCGCGATGGCCAGGACCGCCTCGAACGGAAGGTCGTCGAGGCGGGCGCTGACGTTCCAGCCGAGGCCCGGGTCGGCTTCGAGGTTGTCGCCGACGACGGCACTCCCGTCGACGAGGAGGACGGGGAGGTCGTCCAGCGGACGTGCCGTGTGCCCGGCCGCGCGCAGTGCGGCGGCGACCGTGTCGATGTGGTCGGAGAACAGGGCGAGGGCCGTCCCGCTCATGTCGGTGCCCATCATCGTCTGGTGTCCGCTGAAGGTGTCCGCGCCCGGGTATCCGAGGGCGGCCCGTCCCGCGGACGCCCCGGCGGCGACGGGGAAGGCCAGGCTCTCGTGCGGATGCAGCAGCCCGAGTCCCAGGGCGCCGAGCGTGGGAAGGCGCGGTGTTCCGCCGGCGGTGTCCAGGACGTGGCCGAGGGTGTGCGCGGCGGCGTCGCCGGCGCGCAGGGCGGACGCGTCCGGCATGGCGCCGATGCCGAGGCCGTCGACCACGAGGACGGCGACGCGCGTCACCAGGGCCTCCCGTGCGAGTCCGCCAGGCCGAGGAGCCGGGGCCTGCCCGAGGAGACCCCGCGCAGGGCGCCGACCGAGCTGCGGGTGACGAAGATCTGGGTGCGGAAGGCGAGGACGGCGGTGTCGCCGACGCGCAGAGGCGACCCGGAGGGCGGGGCGCCCAGAAGGCGGTAGTAGTCGATGTTCTCGGGCGGAGCGGGTTCGACGGGGAGGGTGAACGGCTCGCCGGTACTGGGGAACACGAGGGCCTCGGACGGCCGGCCCCGGGGGTAGAAGCCGCCGCCGAAGACCGCGGGCCGGCCGTCCGGGAGGATGTGCGCGATCTCGGAGACGTACACCATCGCGGGCAGTTCGGGCTGGGTGAGGTCGGTGGCGTGCAGCGGGGTCGTCGCCGTGAGCGCGTGACCGGGCTCCCCGTGGGTGGCCCCGTGCGCGGCCAGCACCGGGATGCTGGCGGCGGCCGTCGCGCTGGGCGCGCTGACGACGCTGACGGGCGACCCGGCCGCGGCGAGACGGGACCTGGCGGTCAGGAGCGTCTGGAGGTTCGGAGTGGGTGCGATGGCCGCGGACGGCTCGTCGTAGAGCAGGCAGGGGAACGAGGTGACGCCGTCGAGGGTCACGGCGTCCATGCCCTCTACCTCGGCGGCGAACTTCTCCACATCGTCCAGGGGCACGCCGCCCTCCTGCCCCGGGTAGAACCGGTCGGTGGCGGCGACCACCCGGGCCAGCAGCGGCTGCGTGATCCCGAGGTGCTCCGCGGCGGCGGACACCGCGCGGGCCTGGTCGGCTCCGAAGACGGTGACGTACGAAGGGCGCCGGGCCAGCACGTCCCGCATGGCGCCGACCGGAAGCTGGACGAGGTGGCCGACGTTGCCCAGCCCCGCCCCGGCGTCCTGGATCGCCCGGACGCCGCGCAGGTCGATGGCCGCGGCGAGCGGGAGATGCTCGGCCACCGTCCGGATCACGTGCGGGTTGCGCCCCACCTGCTTGAACACCGGCCACAGCCGGACGTCGTGGGCGGCGGCGACCGCGGCGAGCGCCGCGGCGTTGGCGGCGACCGCGTCCAGGTCGATCAGGTAGGTGTCGGGCGGGATGCGGCCGGTGCGGTGGAGTCCCGCGGCGGCCTCCACGAGCCGCGGGTTGCGGGCCAGCGTCGCGGTCAGGAACACCGCGCCTCCCGCAGCGCGTCGGCCAGGATCGTGAGGACGAGGTCCGCGCCCGCCCGCATCGGGTTGATCCGGATCGTCCAGTCGGCCAGCTCCGGGGTGCCGGCGAGGAAGGTCCCGGAGAGCCGGTAGAAGAGCGGGGCGATCTCGTAGCGGGAGTTCGCCCCGACCGGGTAGGGAGCGGCCCCGAGCCGTGCGGCCCCCTCGATGACCCGCCGGGCCACGGGGGCGTCCAGCCGGACGAGCACGCACCGGTCCTGCGCGTTGGCGACGCGGACCTGGGCGACCCCGGGCACCTCGCCGGCCTCCAGCCGCTCGGCGATCTCGGTGACGACCGCGGACTGCACCGCCCACAGCACGGGGACGTGGGTCAAAGCGCGCAGGGCGTCGAGCGCCTGCGGCCCCTGCACCTGGCCGCCGCCCGAGTAGTTGAGGGCGTGCACGGTGTCGACGAGATCGCGCGAGCCGACGACCAGCCCGACGCCTTCGGGGCCGAGCAGCTTGAACAGCGACAGTGCCGACGCCTCCGCGCCCATCTCGACACCGGTCCGGGGGACGCGGAACGCCGCGTAGTTGTCGTCGACCAGCGCCCGGACGCCCACGGCCGCGTACCGGGCGATCACGTCGGCCGGGTCGTAGTGATCGCCGGGGCTCTGCCGGGAATGCTGGATGTAGACGCAGGTGGCCGCCGCCTCGGCGGGAGAGGTGTTGAAGTCGGTCTCGACCAGGTCGAGCCCCATGGACCGGAAGGTCGCCGCGGTCGTCGGGTAGACGGGCGAGGTGTGCACGATCAGGCGGTCGCCCGGTATGACGGCCGCGGCGAGCATGGCCCTGATCGCGCCGCTGCCCGCGCCCTGGACGAGGGCCGCCGCGGGGGCGCCGAGGAAGTCGGCCAGCACGTCCTCCGTCCGGCGGGTGGCGTCGGGCCGTCCCCACTGCGGCGTCACCCCGACGTCCGCGGAGAACAGCCGGTGCCCGTCGAAATGGGCCGCCACGCACTCCAGCAGCCGGAACTGCCGGGCGATCGCCTCGTCCAGGGGGACGGTGGGCAGCGGGTGGGTCTCGCGCAGCTCCGGCGCGGTCATCGGGCCTCCCCCGAGGTCAGGAACCGGACGGGATTGTCGTGCAGGATCAGGCGCAGGGTCGTCTCGTCGACGCCCGCCGCCGCGAGCCGGGGGGCGAACGACCGCAGGACGGTGCCGTAACCGCCGCCGCCGTGCGCCGTCAGGTAGCCGGCGCGGGAGACGTCCGCGCTGAGCAGGAGCCGGTCGGCGTGGCCGGCGCCGATCAGGTCGAGCGCCCGCCGGAGCCGGACGTCGTCGCTCTGGTAGGAGGCCTTGCCGACCGTGTCGAAGGCGACGTACGCGCCGGCTTCGGCGATCTTGCGGTGTGTCCGAGCGTCGTCCAGGAGGTCCTGGTGGCCGATGCTGATCCGGCCGGGAGGCAGGCCCTCTGCGGTCAGCACGTCGAGCTGCGCGAGCCCG
Source organism: Actinomadura madurae (assembly GCF_047130825.1). Classification (NCBI taxonomy): domain Bacteria; kingdom Bacillati; phylum Actinomycetota; class Actinomycetes; order Streptosporangiales; family Thermomonosporaceae; genus Actinomadura; species Actinomadura madurae. Next base: position 10,195,487 of record NZ_CP083237.1, on the reverse strand, counting down.
CCGCGGCCGAGGTGGGCGTGCGTGGCGAGCGGCAGGCCCGAGCGGAGGGCGGCGCGGGCGGCGGCCCGCAGGCAGCGCTCCTCGTCCCCCGCGGGCGTCCGGCCGGTCGTGCCGATCTCGCCGATCACGCCCGGCCGGACGGCGGTGCCGTCCAGCCCGTTCTCGATCTCGTCGAGCAGCCGGCGGGCCAGGTCCGCGACGCTCGATCCGGCGACGTAGGACGGGTGGAACGCGGCGTGGTAGAACCCGGTCGCCGCCACCACCGCCACGCCGGACCGCTCGCTGATCCGGACGAGCGCGGCGGCGTCCCGTCCCATGCCGAGGCAGGTCAGCTCCACGACGGCCGCGAGGCCGTGCGACCGCCGCAGCTCCGCCAGCTCACCGGCGACCTTCGCCTCCTCGTCGAGGAGTGCCGCGGGATCCGGTGCCCGCCCCGCGGGCCCGCGCAGGTCGACGCGCAGATGCTCGTGGGCGAGCACCGGTCCGTCCGGTACTGGGACCTCCCCGAGTACGGTCCTCAGCCTCATGTCATCCCTTCAGCGGAGTGAACAGGTCGAGCCAGTGCAGGACGTTCAGGGCGATCCCGGCGACGACGACCGCGGCCGGGCCCGCCGCGAGCCGGACGATCGGGCGTCCGAGCGACTCGTTCAGCAGGTAGAGCCCGCCGACGAGGGCGATGCCGAGCCCGCCGCCCATCTTCGCGGCGGCGGCGATCGCGCCGAACAGGATCGCGATCTCCAGGGTCTTGCCGATCGCGTTGCGCAGATGGTCCGAGGCGTCCCGGATCGACGGGAGCATCGCCAGGCCCTTGCCGATGTAGGACAGGGCCAGGATCTCCAGCGTGAGCAGCACGGCGCCGCCCACGGCGGCCACCGCCACGTTGGGCGCGAGGTAGGCCAGCGGATAGATGAAGGTGAAACCCACGATCTGGTAGGCGCCGCTCGCCAGCGCGGTCGTCGCGATGAGGGGCAGGAAGCCGAACGCCCGGTAGAAGTCGACCTGCGCGGCCTCCCCGTAGTCGCCCTTGGCCACCAGGAAGCTCGTCGCCTCGCCGCCGCCGAAGATGTGCAGGTTCACCATCGCGGCGAGGGCGGCGCCGAGCAGCGCGAACCACGGCAGGTGGCGGCGGAGCCGCTCGGCGTTCGCGCCGAACAGCGACGCGACCGGGTCGCCAGCGGGCTTGCCGTCCGCCGGAATGGTCGCGGCCCCGGGCGCGTCCGCTTTCTCCGCGGCGCCCGCGGCCCGGGCCGTGCGCCGCTCCCGGAGGTCCTTGGCCAGGGAGAACCCGAGCAGCATCAGCACGCCCGCGGCCATCGCCAGCGCGCCGGGGAACTGGTCCGGCCAGACTTTCATGGACAGCACCACGATGGCGATCTCCACGACGAAGCAGGCGATGCCGTGCACCCGGCCGAACTGGGTCGCGATCGCGATCACCGGGAACAGCAGGAACATGAACAGGATCGGCGTCGCCATCTCCTGCATCGCGGTGAGGAAGTCCACCGGCAGGTCATGTGCCGCGTTGTTCGCCCCGGACAGCCCGAAGACGACCAGCGCCCCCCAGGCCCCGCCGAGGATGGGCGCCAGCCAGCGCCGCGGCGCGAAGAGGCCGAGGATGTCGGTCGGCAGGAACAGCAGCCAAGGGTTCAGCACCCCGGTCGACAGGGCCATCGGGGCGCCGAGCCCGAAGACGAACCCGGCCGACAGACCGAACGACACCGCGGTCATCTCGCCGCGGTTGGTGTTGCCCCGGATGAAGTCCAGCAGGAAGGGGCGGACGCCGTCGTTGAAGACGGCGAGCGCCATGTTCGAGACCAGCGCGGTGAGCGCGCAGACGGCGACGACGGTGAGGGCCTGCGGCACGGAGAAGTCGAGCTTGTCCGCCGCGGCGTAGGAGAGGGCATAGGGCATGGCTGCCTCCGAGGGGAAGGATCAGGACGGGCCGATCACCCGTTCCGCCGCCGTTCGCCGATGGCGCCGGCCAGGACCGGGACGACCTGGTCGGCCTGGTCGATCGAGAAGCCGAAGGCGACCTTGCCGTCGGCGAGCGCGGCCTCGGCGTCGGCCGCGGTGGCCTGGCCTCGGCCGAAGGTGAAGCACCGGGCGGCGCCGAGCAGCCCGACGAGCACGCCGAGGGAGCCCCCGGCCCCGGTGTGGCACGTTCCGACGTAGTAGTCGGCCCGCCCCGTCATCAGGCGCGTGGCGGCGTCCATGTCGTTGGTCACGACGACGTCGAAGCCGCCGATCTCCTCCAGCCGCCTCGCCACGTCGGCCTTGCCGACGCCGCCCACCAGGATCGTCGTCATCGTGTCGCCTCCCGTTGTCCGAGCAGGGCCAGGTGCAGGGCGAGGAAGCGCACCTCCTGCTCGGGCAGGCCGGTGCCCAGCACCGACCGGGCCCGTGCGGCCAGCGCCCTCGCCCGTTCCACCGCGTCCGGATGGCCTTCCAGTTCTGCCCGGACGGTCTCGTCCGCGGGGAAGTCGCTCAGTGCCGCGCCGTCGCGGGCTCGTTGCAGGGCCATCAGCAGATGGCTGACCAGCGTTCCGGCGCTGTCCTCGGTGACCGCGCCGCCCCCCGCGTCGAGCGCGTGGAGCTCGTCCCGTACAAACCGGCAGATGTCCGGCGCGGCCTGACCGGTCCGTTCGAAGATGTCGAGCCGCTCCGCCAGCAGCCGATCCATGGTGGTCTCCTTCAGTACGAGGGCAGCCGGTCGCCGGTCAGGACGGCCTGCTGCGTGCGGGTCACGAGATCGGCCGAGATGCGGCCGCGGATCGCCTCCAGCGCCGGGGAGTCGTCGGCGCGGACGGCCAGGACCGCGCTGGAGTTGCGGTCCGCGAGGTCCGCGGACGTCAGCTCGTCGAACGGGATGGTCGTGCAGTCCTCGTCGATGTGCTGGTGGACCTCGTCCAGGTTCCACACCGAGGCGTCCACCTCGCCCCGGCGGAACAGCTCGCCCAGCTGCATGTAGGAGGTCTCGACGTACCGGACGGACCTCCCGGAGAAGACCAGCCGGGTGAGCTCCTGCTGGTCGGCCGAGCTGGTGTCGACCGCCACGGCCAGGTCCGGATCGTCCAGCGACACCCCGGCCCGGAGCAGCACCCCGTGCGCGCCGACGTACGTCCGCGGGCCGAGGTCGGCGAGCCTGGCGAGGGGGAAGCCCTCGCCGAACTCCTCGAACGCCAGCCGGGACACCGCGATCAGGTCGACCTTCCCGTCCATGAGCGCGTCGAGCCGCGCCTGCGCCCCGCGCATGAACGTCAGCGCGAACGGGATCCCGGCGTCCTCGAACGCCGCCCGCAGCCCCGTCGCGAGCCCTTCGTACCGGCGCGAGTACGGCAGCGGCATCGCGGCGAGCATCGTCCCGAGCCCGGCCAGCTGCCACAGCCCGGCCCGGTCGACCTCGCGGAGGTAGGTGCCGAGGTGCCCGCGCGCCTCCGTACGCACGGCACCGGTGGTCTCCAGCAGCTGCAAGGCCGCCTGCACCGTGCCGTTGCCGACCCCGAGCCGCTGCGCGTAGTCGCGGATCCTCGGCAGCCGCGAGTCCGGCTGCTGGTTGAGCAGCTCCGCCGCCAGCCGCCGAGCCGCCAGCCCGTTCCGCGTCAGGAACCGTGCGTCCAACATGGCTCGGAACAATATCCAGGATCCTGTACATGCACAAGAGGCGCTGGGACGATGCCGACGACGGGGTCCGTCAGGAGGGTGGTTCGTAGCGGGCGGCCAGGGCGGTGGCGCGCTTGTGCAGGGAGGTGCGCAGCCACTCCGGGGCCAGGGCTTCGGCGCTGGTGGCGAGCTGCCACAGCGCCCATTCGGCGTGCCTCGGGTCCTGGAAGGTCACCTTCAGCCGCAACCGGCCGTCGGCGCCGGTCTCTTCGGCGAGGACGGCCAGCGCGGTGTCCAGCAACTCCTCCCGCCGTGCCGGGTCCAGCCGGACCAGGACGGCGACCTGGTCGCCGCCGGTCCGGAACCGCGTGCTGCGTTCCTGCCAGGCCCGGTCCAGATCGATCCGGTCCGGCCGCTGGGCGGGTTCGCGGAGCTCCTCGGCGGCCACGACGCGGGACAGCCGGTAGGTGCGGTCCTCGCCCGATCTCGTGGCCAGCAGGTAGCCCTGGTCGCGCACGGTGACCAGGCCGACCGGGTCGACCGTGCGCCACCGCGGCGCCTGGCCCGTGGCCGCGTAGTGGATGCGCAGCCGGTGCCCGGCGAGCACCGCGCGCCGGATCTCGGCCATCACCGCGTCGGGCGCCTCCTCGGCGGCCACGCGGCGGGCGAGCAGATCGGTCTCCGGGTCGATGAGCAGCCGTTCCGCCGCGCCGACGGCGGTGTCCCGGTGGCTCTCGGGCAGGGCGTCGACCACCTTGAGCATGGCCGAGGCGAGCGCCGAGCCGAGGCCGAACGCCTGCGCGCCGCGCCGCGATCCGGCGATCAGCAGGGCGAGGGCCTCGTCGTGGTTCAGTCCGGTGAGCCGCGTCTGGAAACCGGGCAGCAGCGAGAACCCGCCGTGCCGGCCGCGTTCGGCGTAGACGGGGACCCCGGCCGCGGACAGCGCCTCGATGTCGCGCAGCACGGTGCGGGTGGACACCTCCAACTCGCGGGCGAGCGCGGCCGCCGGCAGCCGGCCGTGCCGGCGGAGCAGCAGCACCAGCGAGACCAGCCGGTCGGCGCGCACGCGGAAACCGTACCGAAATACGTGACACAGGATGTCGTGATTAGTTGCGAGGCTTCCATCACCGCGACGTCAACGGATGGAGCTGATGTGACCATAGAGCGAACGGCGGTCAACCCGTGGACCTGGTCGATCGAGATGGGGTACAACCAGGGCGAGATCGTCTCCGGGCACGCCCGGACCCTGTACTGCGCCGGGCAGACCGCGATGAGCGGCGACGGCGAGCCCCTGCATGCCGGCGACATGGCGGCGCAGCTGGCGCTGAGCCTCGACAACCTTGAGGCCCTTCTCGGCAAGGCGGGGATGTCCCTCGGCGACCTCGTCCGGCTCAACGTCTACACCACGGACGTCGACCTGCTCTTCCAGCACTACGCGGTGCTGGCGTCGCGGCTGGGCGCCGCCGGGGCGGCACCGGCCACCACGATGCTCGGGGTGACGCGGCTGGCGATCCCGACCCTGATGGTCGAACTGGAAGGAACCGCCGTCTCCGGACGCGACCTCGCCTGACCCGACCTCGCGGCCTCCGCCGGTGCGGGGGCCGCGAGCGGTCAGGCGACCCTGGCCTCGGTCTCCAGTCGCACGCCGATGTTCGGCGGCGTGAGGAGCGCGTTGTCCACCGTGCAGACTTCGACGGCCGCCAGGAGCGCGTCGGCGTCCCCCTCGGAGAGCCGGGTGGGAGGCCGCAGCCGCAGATCGATGCGCGAGACCCGGGCGGGAACTCCCGGCCCCATCACGTAGCCGGCGGTGACCTCCAGCCCGGTGGCCGGCAGGCCGCGCCGCGCCAGGAATCGCCGCGCGTAGTACGCCGCGCGGGCGGCGAGTGACGCCACGAACAGCTCGACCGGCGTCGGGCCGATGTCCATGCCTCCGGCGCCGTACGGCTGGTCCACATGGATCACGTGGTCGCGGACGAGCACCGCGAACGCGTCGTTCTCTCGGTGGACCACCAGCATCTCGCCCATCAGGGCCACCTCCTCCCGCTACCGGTTCCTTTCCGCCCCAGTGTCGGCGGCGGACGTTTGCGCAGGTAGAGCCAAAGGTCCCTTCCTTCAGGACAGCTGGACATGAGGTACCTCACCCTGGGCAGACAGTCCCTGCCGGCCGCGGCGTACATGGCTGAGGGGTAGAGGGGTGACCGCAGATGGCGCATGTCGAGGTGGTGGAGACCTCGTCGCTGGGCGACCGCAGCTACCTGGCCCACGACGGGCACGTGGCACTGGTCGTCGACCCGCAGCGCGACATCGACCGCTTCCTGGCCCTGGCCGGACGGCTCGACGTCCGAATCACCCACGTGGCCGAGACCCACCTGCACAACGACTACGTCTCAGGCGGTCTGGCGCTGGCCAAGGCGACCGGTGCGACCTACCTGCTCGCCTCCGACGAGGACGTCCGGTTCGACCGGACGGGCATCGGCGACGGAGACGAGGTCGCCGCCTCCGACGCGCTGGTCCTGCGGGGCGTGGCCACCCCGGGGCACACCTTCCATCACCTGTCCTACGTCCTGTCCGGTCCGGGCGGGCCCGAAGGGGTCTTCACCGGCGGCTCGCTGCTGTTCGGCACCACCGGCCGCACCGACCTGCTCGGCGCCGAGCACGCCCACGACCTGGCCCGCCGGCAGCACGCCTCGGCACGGCGCCTGGCCGACCTGCTGCCCGACGGCGCGCAGGTCTGGCCCACCCACGGATTCGGGAGCTTCTGCTCGGCGAGCCAGTCCGACGCCGCGTCCTCGACCATCGGCCGGGAAAGGCGGACCAACCCGGTCCTGCGGCTGGAAGCCGACGACTTCGTCACCCGGACCCTCGACGGGCTGGACGCCTACCCCGCCTATTACGCCCACATGGGGGTCCGAAACCGCGCCGGCGCCGACCTGATCGACCTCACCCCCGCCCAGGCCGCCGACCCCGCCGAACTGCGGAACCGCATCGCCGCCGGGGAATGGGTCGTGGACCTGCGCTCCCGCAAGGCGTTCGCCCAGCGGCACCTGGCCGGGACGCTCAGCTTCGGCCTGGACGGATCGATGGCCACCTGGCTCGGCTGGCTGGCTCCCTGGGGCGAAGCCCTCACCCTGCTCGGCGACAGCCCCGGCCAGCTCGCCGACGCCCAGCGGGAACTGGCGCGCATCGGCATCGACCGGCCGGTCGCCGCCACACCCGGCACGCCCGAGCAGTGGGCAGGGGGCGACACCGCACGGCTGGAGGCCACGCCCGTCGCATCGTTCGCCGACCTCGCGGCGGCCCGCTCCGGCCGCGTCCTCGACCATCTGCCCCCGCCGGACGTCGTGCTGGACGTCCGCCTGCCCGGCGAGTGGAGGGACGGGCACATCGACGGCGCCGTCCACATACCGCTGCCCGAGCTGGCCCGCCGAGTGGACGAGATACCCGAAGGAACCGTCTGGGTGCACTGCGCCTCCGGCTACCGGGCCGCCGCCGCCGGCAGCCTGCTCCAGCGCGCCGGACGCCGGACCGTCCAGATCGACGACGCCTACTCCGGCGCCGCCACCGCTGGCCTCGCCGAGCCTCGATGACCGGCGACAGGACGCGAGCGACCCCCGCGAGGCCGTGGGCCGAAGGTCCCTTGTTCGCGGGACGCTCGGCACTGACCCGCGAGCGGTCAGGGACGGAAGGGTGGAGGGGAGCGAGGGAGGTCACGATGTGGGTCATGCCCGAACAGCGTTCCGTCGTCGTCGGCGTCGACGGATCCCCGAACTCCATGGCCGCGCTGCGGCGTGCCGCCCGGGAGGCCGGCGACCGCCACGCGCGGCTGGACGTCGTCCGCGTCCTGGAGCCGGACGGCGCACCCATGCGGCGCGCCCTGCGCACCTTCCGGGAGTGGCTGCGGCTCCGCCGCCTGGCCGCCCGCCCGGTCCCCCGCGCAAGGCACATGACCACCCGGCTCCGCATCGTCCACGGGCGGCCGGGCGAGGCGCTGGCCGAGGCCGCCGAGCACGCCGAACTGCTGGTGATCGGCGCCCGCGCGCACTCCGAGCACGGCAACCCGCTCGGCGGCGACACCGTCCCGGTCGTCCGGGCGAAGGCGCGGTGCGAGGTCGTGATCTGCGCGGACCACACCGCCGCCACGAGCGAGAGCCGCTGAGGCGCGGCGGAGGCCGGGGAGGAGCACCATGCGAAGCAGAACCGCCGGGGCCGTCATGACCGGCGAGACCAGCGGCAGGCCGGTGGAGGGAGCGGACCTCGCCGAGACCCACATCGGCATCGTCTTCTTCGTCGGCGACCGCGCCTACAAGCTCAAGAAGCCCGTGAACCTGGGATTCCTGGACTTCAGCACCCGTGAGCTGCGCGAACGCGCGTGCCAGGAGGAGGTCCGGCTGAACCGGCGGTTCTCCTCCGACGTCTATCTCGGCGTCGCCGACGTGCACGGACCCGGCGGCGACGTCTGCGACCACCTGGTGGTGATGCGGCGGATGCCCGCCGACCGGCGGCTGTCCACCCTGGTCCCGGCCGGCGCGCCCGTCGAGGACGCGCTCCGGGACGTCGCCCGGACCCTGGCCGCCTGGCACGCCAAGGCACCGCGCGGGCCCGGCATCTCGGCCCAGGAGACCCGGGACGCCGTCCGCGGCCGCTGGCAGGACAGCTTCGATCAGGTCCGGTTCTTCCACGGCCGCGTGCTGGACGCCGAGGCCGCCGCCGAGACCGAAGAGCTGGCGAAGGATTTCCTCGCCGGCCGGAAGGCCCTGTTCGACGCGCGCATCGACGACGGCCGCGTGGTCGACGGCCACGGCGACCTGCTGGCGGGCGACATCTTCTGCCTGGACGACGGGCCCCGCATCCTCGACTGCCTGGAGTTCGACGAGAAGCTCCGCTCTCTGGACGGCCTCGACGACGCCGCGTTCCTGGCCATGGACCTCGAACGCCTCGGTGCCTCGAAGCTCGCCGAACGCTTCATGGACTGGTACGCCGACTTCGCCGCCGACCCCGCGCCGGCGTCTCTGCGCCACCACTACGTGGCCTACCGCGCGTTCGTCCGCGCCAAGGTCGCCTGCCTGCGGCAGGCCCAGGGCGCCCCGGACGCGGCCGGGGAGGCGCGCGCCTACGCCGAGGTCGCGCTGCGCCACCTGCGCGCCGGGCGGGTGGGGCTGATCCTGGTGGGAGGGCTCCCCGGCACCGGGAAGACCACCCTCGCCGGCGAGCTGGCCGACCGGCTCGGATGCTCGCTGCTCAGCAGCGACCGCGTCCGCAAGGAGCTCGCCGGGCTGGCACCAACCGAATCGGCCGCCGCCTCATACGGCGACGGCATCTACAGCGCGGAATGGACCCGCCGCACCTATCGCGAGCTGGCCGAGCGCGCCACCCGGCTCCTCCGCATGGGTGAGACGGTCATCCTGGACGCCTCCTGGACCTCGCAGGAGAGCCGCGACCTCCTCGCCGTCGTGGCGGAGCGGGAACACGCCCACCTCACGGCCCTGCGCTGCGAAGCTCCGGCGTCCGTGTGCGCCGAGCGCATCCGGACCCGTCCGCGCGGCAGCTCCGACGCCGACGCCGAGGTCGCCGCCGCGATGCGCGCGCACGCCGCGCCGTGGGAGGTGTCGACCCCCGTCGACACCGCGGGCGCCCTGGCCGCCGCGGTCGACGCGGCCCTCGCCGCCGTCCGCCCGCACGGCGCCGAGCACCTCTGGCCGCACCCCCCCTACATGGCCCCCGGCTGAGACGGTTCCTGCCCGGCCGCTCGCACGATCTGCCGGACGACCGAGACGGCTCGCGCCAGGTGCGGTTCCGTGCGGTCGGTCCGGTGGGCGATCGCGAGGTCGACCTGGGCGGAGGGCCGTACCAGGGGCCGGAAGACGACACCGTCCAGCGCCAGGACCGCCACCGGTTCGGGGACGACGGCCACCCCGAGGCCGCCCGCGACGAGGGTGATCAGGGTGGAGGTCTCACCGACCTCGTGCCGGATCCGGGGCTCGACGCCGGCGTCGCGGAAGAGCCCGAGCACGACGTCGTACATCACCGAGCGGCGGTCCGCGGAATGCACGATGAGATCGGCGTCCGCCAGGTCCGTGACCCCCACCCGGAGAAGGGCGGCCCCGGGGTGGTCGGCGGGGACGGCGACGACCAGCCGGTCCCGGCGCAGCGGCAGGACGGTGAGCGAGAGGTCGGCGATCGGCGGACGCAACAGCGCCAGGTCGATCTCGCCCGTCCGCAGCGCGGCGACCTGGTCGGGCACCAGCATCTCGCCGCGGAAGGAGAAGTCGACCCCGGGCAGCTCCTGGGAGAGGCCGCGGGAGAGCGCGGGCAGCAGGCTGTAGGTCGCCGACCCGACGCAGCCGACGGCGAGATGCCCGACCGCTCCGGCCGCGACCCGGCGGGCCTCGTGCGCGGCCTCGTCCACCTCGCCGAGGATCTGGCGGGCGCGCGCCAGGTAGGCGCGCCCCGCGTCGGTGAGGTCGACCCGGCGCGTACTCCGGTGGAGCAGCTCCACGCCGAGCTCGGCCTCCAGCCTGCGGATCGCCTGCGACAGCGGCGGCTGGGCCATGGTGAGCCGTTCGGCGGCGCGCCCGAAGTGCAGCTCCTCGGCGACTGCGACGAAGTACCGCAGGTGACGCAGATCCATATCGTGAGCATATTAATCAGAGCGGATACTGATACTTCACTGTATCAGGGCAGGTCTCTAGCCTCGATGTCATGACCTCCTACCTGTATTCCGCCGTCCGGACGCCGTTCGGGCGGTTCAACGGCGCGCTGGCCGGTGTCCGGCCGGACGACCTCGCGGCCGGCGTGATCACCGCGGTGCTGGACCGGGCGCCCCGGCTGGATCCGGCCGACATCGGCGAGGTCGTCTGGGGCAACGCCAACGGCGCGGGCGAGGAGAACCGCAACGTCGGCAGGATGGCCGCGCTGCTGGCCGGCCTGCCGACCAGCGTGCCGGGCACGACCGTCAACCGGCTGTGCGGCTCAAGCCTCGACGCGGCGATGATGGGCTCCCGGACGATCGAGACGGGCGACGCGGGCATCGTCCTGGCCGGCGGGGTGGAGTCGATGACCCGGGCGCCGTGGGTGCTGCCGAAGCCCGCCAAGGGCTTCCCGCCCGGCGACCTCGCCGCGGTCTCGACCACGCTCGGCTGGCGGCTGGTGAACCCGCGGATGCCGAAGGAGTGGACCGTCTCGCTCGGCGAGGCCAACGAGCAGCTCCAGGAGAAGTACGGCATCGGCCGGGAGCGTCAGGACGCGTTCGCGCTGCGCTCCCACCGGCTCGCGGCGGCCGCCTGGGACGAGGGCTTCTACGACGACCTGGTGGTCCCCGCAGGCGAGCTGAAGCGCGACGAGGGCATCCGGGCCGACACCTCGCCGGAGAAGCTGGCCGGTCTGAAGCCGAGCTTCCGGCCGGACGGCACGATCACCGCGGGCAACGCCTCACCGCTCAGCGATGGCGCGGCCGCGCTGCTGCTCGGCTCGGCCAGGGCCGCCGACCGGATCGGCCTCGACCCGGTCGCGCGCATCGCCGGGCGAGGCGCGTTCGCGCTCGACCCGCAGGACTTCGGCTACGCGCCCGTCGAGGCGGCGAACCGCGCCCTCGCGCGGGCCGGGATCGGCTGGGACGAGGTCGGCGCGGTGGAGCTGAACGAGGCCTTCGCCGTGCAGTCGCTGGCCTGCGTCGACTCCTGGGGCATCGACCCGGAGATCGTCAACACCCGGGGCGGCGCGATCGCGATCGGGCACCCGCTCGGAGCCAGCGGCGCCCGCGTCCTCGGCACGCTCGCGAAGGTGCTCCGCGAGAGCGGCGACCGCTGGGGCGTCGCCGCGATCTGCATCGGCGTCGGGCAGGGCCTGGCGGTCGTCCTGGAGAACATGGAGGCGGGAGCGTGAGCCGCGCGGAGATCTTCGACAGCGTCGACGAGGCCGTCCGGGGGATCGAGGACGGCGCCACCGTGCTGGTCGGCGGCTTCGGCTTCGCCGGCATGCCGTTCGACCTCATCGACGGGTTGATCCGGCAGGGCGCGAAGGACCTGACCATCGTCTCCAACAACGCCGGCAACGGGGACGTGGGGCTGGCCGCGCTGCTCAAGGCCGGGCGCGTGCGCAAGGTGCTCTGCTCGTTCCCCCGGCAGAGCGACTCCCACGTCTTCGACGAGCTCTACCGGGCCGGCAGGATCGAGCTGGAGGTCGTGCCGCAGGGCAACCTCGCCGAGCGGATGCGCGCCGCCGGCGCGGGCATCGGCGCCTTCTACTGCCCGACCGGCGTGGGCACGCCGCTGGCCGAGGGCAAGGAGACCCGGACGATCGACGGCCGCGTCCACGTCCTGGAGTACCCGATCAAGGGCGACGTGGCGCTGATCAGCGCCCACCGCGCCGACACGATGGGCAACCTGGTCTACCGCAAGACCGCCCGCAACTTCGCCCCCGTCATGGCCACGGCCGCGACCACCACCATCGTGCAGGTGGGCGGGGTGGTCGCCGCGGGCGGCATCGACCCGGAGACGGTCGTCACACCCGGCATCTTCGTCGACCGCGTGGTGCGGGTCGAGGAACGGCACTACACCGTCCAAGGAGCGCGCTGACCATGTCCCACACCACAGGGCCCCTCTCCCCGGACGAGCTGGCCGCGATCGTCGCGCGCGACATTCCGGCCGGCTCCTACGTCAACCTCGGCATCGGCCGCCCCACCAAGGTCGCCGACCATCTCCCCGAGGGCTCGGGCGTCGTGCTGCACACCGAGAACGGCATGCTCAACATGGGCCCCGCCGCGACCGGCGAGCAGATCGACCCCGATCTCACCAACGCAGGCAAGGTCCCGGTGACCGAACTGCCCGGCGCTTCCTACTTCCACCACGCCGACTCGTTCGCCATGATGCGCGGCGGCCACCTCGACGTGTGCGTGCTGGGCGCGTTCCAGGTCTCGGCCACCGGCGACCTCGCCAACTGGAGCACCGGCGCCCCCGACGCCATCCCGGCCGTCGGCGGCGCGATGGACCTGGCCATCGGCGCCAAGCAGGTCTTCGTGATGATGACCCTCTTCGACAAGAAGGGCCGGTCCAAACTGGTGCCCGAGTGCACCTACCCGCTGACCGGCGTCGCCTGCGTCGGCCGGGTCTACACCGACGTCGCCGTCATCGACGTCGGCCCGGACGGAGCGTCGGTCCGCGAGACCTTCGGCGTCACGCTCGACGAGCTCCGCGACCGGCTGCCCGTCCCCCTCAAGGGGGCCTGACGCACGGTCTCAGCGGCACGGTTTCAGCGGCACGTCGCCGTCATCGCGCCGGGCCTCGCCGAGGAGAGCGGCACCGGCGTGAACATCGGCGGCTCGTCGGACGGCTCCAGCGCGGTCGGCCCGTAGAGCCAGTCCACGAACGAGTAGTCGTAGGTGTCGCGTTCCCGCAGCAGGACGTTGCGCCGCTCCCGCGGCGTCCCGTCGAGGTGCCACAGCTCGCCCCAGGCGCGCGAGGTGGTGAGGACGCGCCGGCAGTGCTCGGGCCGCACGGCCTGGTAGGCGGCGAGGACGGCCGGCCAGTCCACCGCCCCGTCCGCGCCGCGCCGCCGGGCGACGTGCTCGCCGAGCACCCAGCCGTCCTCGAGCGCCATGATCGCGCCCTGGGCGATGTACTGCAGCGGGGGGTGCGCGGCGTCGCCGAGCAGCGCGATGCGGCCGTCCACCCAGGTCATGATGGGGTCGCGGTCGTACATCCGCCACCACTTGCCCTGCCACATGTGGGGCAGCCCGCCGCGGACGAAGTCGCAGGCCCGCTCGAACGCCGCGTCCAGCTCGTCCGGCGTGCCCCAGTCCCGCTCGCCGGCGCGCGCCTTCGGCGACTCGAAGACGGCGACCTGGTTGAGCAGTTCGCCGCCGCGCAGCCCGTAGTGGACGAAGTGGCAGCGCGGCCCGACGTACACGACGACCTCGCTGAGGTCGACGCCCGCCGCGCGGCCGCTCGACGTGGGCACGGTGCCGCGGTAGGCGACGTACGCCGACGACACCGGCCGGTCGTCGGCGACCAGCTCCCGCGCGACCGAGTGCAGCCCGTCGGCGGCGATGACCACCGCGGCCTCCTCGGTGTGACCGTCGGCGAGCGTCACGCGGGCGCCGCGGGGGGTGTTGCCGTAGGCGACCGCCCGCCGCGACGTCACCAGGTCGACCCCGGCGCTCTCGCAGGCGCGCAGCAGCATGGCGTGCAGGTCGCTGCGGTGGATGACCAGGTACGGGTGGCCGTAGCGCCGCTCCAGGTCGCGCAGGTCGAGCCGGGTCAGCTCCGCGCCGTCGACGGCGTCGCGCATGACCATCGCGTCCGGCGGCACGCCGAGGCTCCTCGCCTCGTCCAGCAGGCCGTAGTCGTCGAGGATGCGCGTGCAGTTGGGGGCGAGCTGGATGCCGGCGCCCACCTCGCCGAAGTCGGCGGCCTTCTCCAGCACGCGGACGGCGAGCCCGCGGCGGGCCAGGGCGTACGCGGCCCCGAGCCCGCCGATCCCGCCACCGACGACGATCGCGTCCATACGGAGATCGTGCTGGCCGGCACGCTATGAAGAACAGGGATTTCTGTTCTCCAGAACGAGGCCGGATGGTCGTGTCAGGGCTTGCGGCCGACACCGCCGAGGGCCCAGACCGCCCGGGGCTCCATCTCGCGCTCGGCCGCGTCGGGACGCCACTTGTTCAGCGGGACCAGGCCGGGGGGCAGCAGCTCCAGGTCCCGCACGAACTCCGCGACCTCCGCCGCGGTGCGCAGGTTGGAGCGCCTGGTCGCGCCGCGGACCGTCTTCTTCTCCTGGTAGAGCGCGGCGAGCCGGGCGGTCGTGTCGGGGGCGAGGTCGCTGATGGCGTGCGTGAGCAGCAGGTGGCTGCCGGACGGCACCCGCGCCAGGAGCCCCTGGACGATGTGGTCGGCGACGTCGTCCTCCGGGATCACCGCAAGGATCGAGTGCAGGACGAGTCCGACCGGCTCGTCCAGCTTGATCGTCGAGGTGACGATCGGGGCGTCCATCAGGGCGTCGGGGTCGCGGGCGTCGGCCGCCAGGATCCGGGCCGGTCCGCCGATGCCGAACACCGAGGCGGCGTGGGCCGCCACGACGGGGTCGTTGTCCACGCAGACCAGCCGGTAGCCCGGGGCGATCTTCTGGAGGATCTGGTCGACGCTGCCCTGGGTGGGCAGCCCGCAGCCCACGTCGATGAACTGCCGCAGGCCCTCGTCGACGAGCGCGGTCACCGCGCGGCGCAGGAACCGGCGCGACTGCAGGGCGACGGCCCTCAGATCCGGTGCGATCCGCAGCGCCTGCTCGGCGAACTCGCGGTCCACGGCGAAGTGATCCTTGCCGCCCGTGAGGTAGTCGAGGATGCGCGCCTCGTTGGGGATCTCCGGGTGAAAGCCGGCGTGTGCGTCGGACCAGCGCGAGGACATTGCCCGAAGGTAGCGCTTCCCCCGGGCCGCGGGTGATTGATTCCGGCGTATCGCCGGGACGGCCGCGGTCCTCCGCCGGGTCCGCGCCTGTTCGGCGGCCGCCGCGAGCACAATCGGCCCAGGTGGCGAGAGCCCTGTCCCGTCCGGTGGGACGTCGCGTCCGCGCTTCCGGCGTGTCGCTTGACATCTCCGTGACGAGGGATGACTATGCGCTTAGTCAGGCACGTCGCGCCGACCCCAGGGGGACTCATGCGCACCGGAATCGTGGTGACCGCCCGGCCGGGTGTCGAGGAACTCGCCGTGCTGGCCGAGGAGCTGGGGTTCAGCAGCTTCTGGGTGTACGACACGCCCATGGTCAACGGGGACCCGTTCATCTCGCTCGGTCTGTGCGCGAAGGCGACGCGTCGCATCAAGCTGGGGATCGGGGTCACCTCCCCGGCGCTGCGCTCGTCTCCGGCCGCGGCCGCCGCCGTGGCGAGCCTGAACGCGATCGCTCCGGGCCGCGTGATCTGCGGGATCGGCACCGGCAACACGGCACGGCGGACCCTCGGCATGCTCCCGACGAAGATGGCGGAGCTGGAGGCCTTCACCGCCTCGATGCAGGATCTCACCGCCGGGCGGGAGACCGGGTACACCGAGGGCGACCTCACGCGGACGATCAAGTTCCTGCACGTCGGGCCGTACGTGAACGTCACCGACCCGGTGGAGTTCGTGGTGGCCGCCTTCGGGGCCAAGGCCGCGCAGATCGCCGGGCGCCGCGGCACGGGAGTGATCTCCTTCGGGGTGCTCGCCCCGGAGGCGTGGACCGCGTTCGACGCGGCGCGCCGGGAGGCCGCGCGCGAGGCCGGCCGGCCCGAGGAGGCCGAGTCCTACGTGATGACCTCGCTGCACCTGCTCGGCGAGGGCGAGGACCGCCACGGCGACCTGGCCAGGGACAAGATGGGGCACATCGCCATGGCCCTGCTGACGTTCGCCGCCGACAACCCGTCGTTCGCCGGGTCGCTGGAACCGGCGGAGACCGACGCCATGCGGCGGCTGCTGGAGCGGCGCGGCACGGCGGCGGACGACCCGGGCCGGCACGCCACGCTCTACCGCAACTACCTGGGCCGCATCGACCCCGAGGACCGCGATCTGATCGTCCCGTCGCTGATCGACAAGCTGGCGCTGGTCGGTACCCGCCCGGAGCTGCGCGAGCGCATCGCCGGTCTGGAGAAGGCGGGCATCGACGAGATCGTCATCCAGCCCGTGGTCGATCCGGAGGCGGAGATGCGCGAGCTGGCCGGTTTGCAGGCCTGAGCGGGCTCGACCCGCGGCGGCTCCGGCGGCCCGGCTCAGGTCCGGGGAAGCCGGACGGTGACCACCGCGCCGCCGAGCGGGCCGCCGTTGGCGGCGGTGACCGTCCCGCGGTGTGCGGCGATCACCGCGTGGACGATGGACAGGCCGAGCCCGGCTCCGCGGGAGCCGCGGGCGTCGTCGCCGCGGGTGAACCGGGTGAACGCCGCGGTCGCCATGCCGTCCGGGAACCCCGGCCCGTCGTCGGCCACCTCGACCGTCGTACCGTCCCCGCCGGTCCGGACCTCGACGCGGACGTTCCGCGCTCCGGCCGCGGCGCTGTTGCCCGCGAGGTTGGCCAGAACCTGGCGGAGCCGCTCCGGGTCGGCCTCGACGACGACCGGGTCGCCGGACGCCTCGATGGCCAGCCCGTGCAGCCCGCCGAGCCGCCGGGCCTCCTCGGCGGCGAGGTCGAGCAGGTCCACCGGCTCCGTCCGGACGATCGGCGAACCGGCCCGTGCGCGGGCCAGCAGCAGCAGGTCCTCGGCCAGCCGGGCCAGCCGGTCGGTCTCGCCGAGCGCGGCCCGCAGGGACTGCCGGACCTCCTCCCCCGGCCCGGCCGCGCCGGCGAGCTCCAGCTCGCCGCGGATCACCGCGATCGGGGTGCGCAGCTCGTGGCTGGCGTCGTCGACGAACGCGCGCTCGCGCGCGGCGGCCGCCTGGAGCCGGGCGAGCATGTCGTTGAGGGTGCGGGCGAGACGGGCGATCTCGTCGTCGCCGTCCGGCACCGGCAGCCGCCGCTCGGCCTCCAGGGACGAGATGTCGGACGCCTCGCGGGTCAGCGCGTCCACCGGCCGCAGCGCGGTCCGGACGACGGCCCGCGCGGCGAGCGCGAGCAGGAGGACCAGCAGCGGCGCCGCGACGAACAGGACGAGCTGCAGCCGGTCGCGGGCCGCGTGCACCGGCCCGGCCGGCACGCCGACCACGAGCACCCGGCCCTCCGGGACGAGGCGCCGCGCCAGCACCCGCGCGGAGCCGCTGCCGGAGCGGGAGCCGAGCGGCACCGTCCGGGTGGTCGGCACGGGCTCGCGCACGCCGCGGACCTCCCCCGGGTCGAGCAGCCGGCCGCGCAGCGCGGCCGAACCCGCGATCAAGCGCCCGTCGGCGGAGTAGAGCTGCGCCATCGGGTCGCCGCCCAGCTCGGTCAGGTCACCGGCGCGCACCGCGGCGGCCAGATCGTCCGCGCGGGTGCGCAGCCCGGAGTCCAGCGCGGCCCACAGCTGCCGGTCGAGGGCCGTGTACAGCAGGAGCAGAGCGATCGCCAGAGCCGCGCCCGCGCCCACCGCGGAGACCAGCGTCACGCGGGCGCGCAGCGAACCGGGTGCAAGCCGCATCCTCGACCTCCCGGCCTCGATCCTCTCACCTGCGTCGTCGCCGGTGGACGGCCTCTCATGCCCTTCTCATCCAATGCCTCGCAGGCTGGGCACCGGGCAGCCGTATCCGGTCGCCCCGGTGGCTTCGACCAGGACGGAGGAACGCCGGTATCGACGAGGTTCGGATGACGTCCCCGGGCGGTTCTAGGCTGGCGGGCATGAGGCTGCTCGTCGTCGAGGACGACCCCGGCATGGCGGCGCTGCTGGTCCGCGGCCTGCGCCGGGAGGGGTACGCGGTCGACGCCGTGGCCGGCGGGCAGGACGCGCTGTGGAGCGTCCGGGAGAACGACTACGACGGCGTCGTCCTCGACGCCATGATCCCGCCGCCGGACGGCTTCGAGGTCTGCCGCCGCATGCGGGCCGAGGGACGCTGGGCGCCGGTGCTGATGCTCACCGCCCGCGACACGGTGCCCGACCGGGTCCGCGGCCTCGACGCCGGGGCGGACGACTACCTCACCAAGCCGTTCGCGCTCGCCGAGCTCCTCGCCCGGCTGCGCGCCCTGACCCGCCGCGACCCCCTCGAACGCCCGGCCGTGCTCCACGCCGGCGACCTGGTCCTGGATCCCGGCACCCGGACGGTGCGGCGCGGCGGCACCGGCATACGGCTGTCCCCGAAGGAGTTCGCGCTCCTGCACGAGTTCATGCGGCGGCCCGGCGACGTGCTGAGCCGCACCCACCTCATCGAGCACGTCTGGGACTTCGCCTACGACGGCGGCTCCAACGTCGTCGACGTCTACGTCCGCTACCTGCGCGACAAGGTCGACCGTCCGTTCGGGCGCGACACGATCCAGACCGTCCGGGGCGCCGGCTACCGCCTCGCCCCCGACGCCTGACGCTCTCATCTTTCTCTCATCCGGCGCTCGGCACCCTGAATGCGACCGGCACGTCCGGCCCCCCGGACCCGAGAAGGAGACGTCATGAAACGGCTCGCCGCCCCTACGGCACCCGACCACCCGCTGTACAGCCCTCCGGCTTACGGGTACCCGGCCTACGGGTATCCGGCGGAGAGCCGGCCCGTCTACGGCCCGCCCGAACCCCGCGGCCACGCGCCGCTCGCCGCCGCACCGGCCGCGCGCGGCCCCAGGCTCCTGCGCCGGTTCCGCTGGACGGGTGTCCTGCTGACCGGCGTCGCCCTCTACGTGGCCGTCCTCGCCGCGCTGGTCGCAACGCAGGATCCCGTCTATGTGCCGTCGCTGCTGCTCATCGGCGCCGCCCTCGTCCCGGTCACCTTCACCACCTTCGTCGGCGACATCGGCATGCGCACCACCCTGCCGTTCTCGCGCGTCGCCGCCGCGGCGGTGCTCGGCGGGGTCGTCGGCACCGTGCTCGCGGGCCCGCTGGAGTTCGAGACCGCCCGCGCGTTCGGCTCGCTCCCCACCGCGTTCATCGGGTTGATCGAGGAGTCGGCCAAGCTCGCCGTCCCCGCCCTCATCATCGCCCGCCGTCCCGGCCGCACCATCGACGGCCTGGTCCTCGGCGTCGCCGTCGGCAGCGGCTTCGCGGCCCTGGAGACCATGGGGTACGCCTTCGTCACCCTGCTCGGCACGCACGGCGACCTGCTGTCGGTGACCCACATCCTCCTCACCCGCGCGCTGGCCGAGCCCGGCGGGCACGCCGCCTGGACCGGCCTCGCCACCGCCGCCCTTGTCGCCGTGCGGAACAGCCGGCACCGCGGCGTCGCGCTGCTGCGCTTCGGGCTCGTCTTCGCCGGGGTGGTCACCATGCACGCCCTCTGGGACGCCAGCGCGGGCGGGAACGCCTACCTCGTCATCGGCGGCGTGAGCCTCGCCGCGCTTCTCCTGGTCACCTGGATCCTGAACCACAACGAGCGCACACGCGCGGGACGATGAGGGGAGTGCCGGCGCTAGTCGTCGGGCCACGTCGGCGCGGTGCTCGGGGCGCGGAGAACGATCCTGGTCGCGGAGTCCGTCGTGAGGGAGAACTCGACGAGCTGCTCGCCACGGTCGTTGCGGTACATCTCGGCCTCCACGCGCACATCGTCGGCGACGTCCGCGACCAGAACCTCGACGTCCGTGCCGAGCAGCGGGGTCCAGGTGTTCGGCCGGACGATCTGGAGTTCGCTCATCCCCTCACCATGCCGCGTCCTGGGCGCCGGCGGCGATCTTCCTGTACATCGTCACGACGCATGCGCCGCCGAGCCCCGTGGCCCCCAGAGGGTGGCCCTTGGAGATGAGAGCCGCCGGACGGGTTCACCACCCACGCACCGCCGTAGTCGGTCGCCCCCTCGTCGATGAGCGCGCCGCCCCCTCTCCGCCATGGAGCGCATGACCCCGCTCGGCCGGGCCGGCTCCCCGCGGGAAGCGGCCGGCGCCGTCTCCCTGCTGTGCGTTCCGGAGTCCGACTACATCACCGGCCAGACCCTCGTCTGCGACGGCGGATTCACCATGTGACGCCCCGCCTGTGGACCTGTGCGGGCGGTTCGGGGGACCGTAAGGACTGGGAGGTCTTCAATGCACGACGTGGTGCTGCGGGGCGGGAGCGTCCATGACGGGCTGGGCACGGAGCCCCGGACGGCCGATGTCGCGATCGACGGGGACCGGGTCGTGGCCGTGGGCCGGGGCGTGGGCGCGGCGCGCCGGGTCATCGACGTCGGCGGGCTGATGGTGGCGCCGGGGTTCATCGACGCCCATTCCCACTCCGACATGGTCCCTGTACTGCCTGAGCCGCAACCGTTCAAGCTGTTCCAAGGGGTGACGACCGAGATCGTGGGCAACTGCGGGCTCTCGTTCGCCCCGCTGACCGAGCGGGCGCTGCCGGAGGCGCGGACCAAGTTGAGCAACCTGTCCGGCGGCGCGGAACCACGCGTGCGGAAGTTCGGGGACTATCTCGACGAGATCGAGGCGGCGGGGCTCACGAACCACATGGCCGCCATGGTCGGCCACGGCATGCTGTGGATGTCCGTGGCCGGCATGGAGCCGCGGCTCCCCGCGGGCGGCCTGGAAGAGATGTCCCGTCTGGCGGACGAGTCCTTCGCCGCGGGAGCGGTCGGCCTGTCGAGCGGTCTCATCTACACCCCCGGCGCCTACGCCGCCACCGGCGAGCTCGTGGCGCTGGCCACGGTGGCGCACCGGTGGAACCGCGTCTACGCCACGCACATGCGGGACGAGGGCGAGGCCCTCCTGGCCGCGCTCGACGAGGCGATCGAGGTCGCGTCCCGCGCGCAGGTTCGTCTGCAGGTCTCGCACTGCAAGGCCGCAGGCCGGGCCAGTCACGGGAAGGCACGACTACTGCTAGACAAGCTGCACGGCGCGCGCGTCGCCGGAGTGGACGTCCGCGGGGACCAGTACCCGTACCTGGCCGGCGGCACCGGGCTGGCCGCGCTGCTTCCCGCCGCCGCGCACGCCGGCGGTGTCGCCGCGCTGCGCGCCCGCCTGCGCGATCCGGACGAGCGGCGGCGCCTGCGAGAGGCGGCCGAGGACCCGTCCACCACGGCCGGCGTCGGGCTCTGGCGGTCGGCGGCACCGTCGGACATCCTCGTCACGGCCCACGCCGACGCGAAACTCGTGGGCAGGACGCTGGAGCGGCTCGCCGGCGGCCTCGACCCGTGGGACGTCCTGTGCGCCATGGTCGACGCCGACCCGGGCGCCGCCATGGTGATCACGCTCATGGCGGAGGACGACGTGCGCACGATCATGGCCGACCCGCTGATCGCCGTCGGGAGCGACAACGGCGTCCCGGGAGACTACGGGCATCCCCGCACGTGGGGGTCCTTCCCGCGCTTCCTCGGCGCCTACGTCCGCGAGCTGGGCGTCGTGTCATGGCCGGAGGCCGTGCGCAAGATGACGTCCGCGACGGCGCGGCAGTTCGGCCTGGCGGGGCGCGGGTGGCTCGGCCCCGGCGCGATCGCCGACGTCGCCGTCTTCGACCCCGGGACCGTGGGCCACGGCGGAACCTACGAGGACCCCGCGGTCACTCCCGACGGCATCCCGTACGTGCTCCTCGCCGGACGCGTCGTCGTGGACGACTCGGCCTTCTGCGGCGAGCGGCACGGGCGGGTGCTCAGAGCCGGGTGCCGCCAAGGGCGCGGCACCCGGCGCGCCGTCAGCGGTGAGTGAACACCGGAACCCAGGACCCGTCCCGGTCCGACCTGCGGTACCCGGTGAGAGGGGTGATCTTGCCCCTCAGGTCGACCAGGAGCAGCCGGTTGCGGAACTCGTGCTTGCCCGTGCACTTCCGCGGGTCGCAGCCGATCGCGAACAGCCGCTGATCGTCCGCCCAGGCCTTGGCCTGCTCGATCGGGAGCACCGCCGCCTTCTTCCCGGTGACCACGTTCGTGATGGTGACGGCCGGGCCGGGCCTCGGACCGTCCGTGGGCAGCAGGGTGCCGTTCGGGGACAGGCCGGCCTCTTCGTCGTCCCAGTAGTCGGCCTCGTGCGCGGGCGCCGGCCGCCGCTCACCGGACGGGGTGAAGAAGACCTTGGTCGGCACGGTCGCGGTGGGCGCCCAGATCAGGGTTCCGTCCCGGCTCCACCCCAGGTCCTGCCGGGCGTTCGGATTGTCGCGCAGGGGCGGCATGGGGTGGAACGCGCCCGGCCTGGACGCGCTTTCGGCGAGGTAGTAGCCGGTTCTGGGAGACGCGCCCGGATCGGCCTGGACGTCGGGGTTCTTGTCATAGGCGGTCATTAGCAGCCGGCGACCGTCGGGCGACCAGGCCGCTCCGCCGACGGGGTGGTCGACCGGGATCCAGTCGGTGACCTTCTGCGTCCTCATGTCGAGCACCCCGACCCTGGTCGTGGGGAGGGGCCCTTGCAGGACGGCCGCCCGCGCCATGCCGGGGGCGACGCTGACGTACGCCCAGCGGGTCCGCTCGTATGTACCGGTCGACGGGTTGTACAGGTGCCACGTGCGTTCGAGCGTCCGCCGGCCGTCGTCCGTGTGCGTGCGGAAGGTGAAGTAGGCGGCCACGGCCGTGTGCCCGGCGGCGACGAGGTGGCGCGGGAAAGCGCTGCCCGGATCCGTGCGCAGCGTCGTGTCCGACGACAGGGCCACCGGTTCGAACGCGGGTGCCGAGGGCCGGTGCCGCTGGGCCGGGCCGCCGGCGGAGGAGACGACGGCCACGGCCGCCGCACCGACGAGGAGCGCGGTCGCCCCTCCCGTCAGCGCCATCCTGAGCGGACGGCGCCGGGGGCGTGCGCGCAGCGCCCGGTCGGCCAGGTCGGCGGGGACGCGCGCCTCCGCGGCCCAGTCCTCGCACGCGCTCTTGACGATCGGCTCCGCCTTCATCGCCCGACCTCCTCGGCCAGTTCGGATTCGTTCAGTTCGGGAGCCAGCCGGCGCAGGCGCGCGAGCGAGCGGTGGGTCGTGCTGCGCACCGTGCCGATGCTGCATCCGAGGATCTGCGCCACCTCCGCCTCGGGCCGGTCCTCCAGGAAGCGGAGCGCCAGCACCATCCGCTGCCGGGGAGTGAGGCGGGCCAGGGCGCCGCGGACGGCGAGCTTCAGATCGACCGCCGATATGTCGTCCCGTGCGATCTCCTCGGGCAGAACCCCCCGCTGCGTCTCGCGCTGCTTCCACTTGAGCCGCCGGAAGCTGGCCTGCTGCCGGTACATCACCCGCCGTACGTAGGCCTCCGGGTTCTCCACGGCGGTCCAGCGAGCGGCCGTCTTCGCCAGGGCGATCTGCAGGACGTCCTCCGCCGCGTGCTGGTCGCCCCCGGCGAGCAGGTACGCCAGGCGCATCAGCGCCGCCGATCTCGATGTCACGAACTCACGGAAATGTCGCTCTGTGGCGGCATCCATCGTCACCTCCGAAATGATGTCGTCTCTGAGACGCCTCCGGAGGCTCGCCACTATGCCTGCGCCGCGGAACTTTCCGCGGGCGTGTTCAGAAGTGCGACGGGTCGCGGAGGGTGGCCTCGGCGCCGCCGTCCACGTAGATGACCTGGCCGGTCATGTGGGTGTTGACCGTGGAGACCAGCCAGCGGAGCGCCTCGGCGATCACCTCCGGTCCGGCGTGGCCGTTCAGCGGCATCGGGACGGCCTCGTTCATGATCTCCAGCATGGCCTCGTCCTCGAACAGCGGCCTGGTCATCGGCGTCCTGACGACGCCCGGCGCGATCGCGTTCAGCGGGATGCCCGCGCCCGCCCACTCGGGGGTGGTGCAGGCGCGGCGCAGCCACTGGGCGAGGGCCGACTTCGACGACGGGTACAGCAGGCCGCCGGCGCCGCTCTCCTCGATCTTCGCCGCCGCCGCGATCGCCGCCGGCTCGTCGCGGTCGAGGCAGGCGCGGACGACGTCGCCGTCCACCGGGTGCGTGCCGGAGATCGAGGCGACCACCGCGGCGCGCGGCGCCTCGGCCTCCGCGAGGAGGGGACGCAGCCCCTCCAGCAGGTCGACGGCGCCGAAGAAGTTCACCTTGACCGGCGTGACGGTGAAGTCGGAGACGCCGGCGCAGGCCACGGCGGCGTCGAGCCGCCCGCCCGCCTTCTCCAGCGTCTCCTCGACCGCGCGCGCCCGGCCGTCCGGGACGCCGAGGTCGGCGCACACGTCGGTGCGGTGCAGGTCGATGCCGATGACGGTGTCGCCCGCTTCCCGGAGAATCTCGGTGAGGGCCTTGCCGATGCCGGAGGCCGCGCCGCTGACGGCGATGGTGCGTGCCATGGCGGCACGGTAGCCGCGGCCCGGGCGCGTACGACTGGACCGTCCCGATCACCGGGAGGTCCCCCGTTCCTCCCGCTGAGCGGGAGTCGCGCGGCGCGCCCGCCCGGAGTGCGGCTGTGATCGTGGGATGGCGGCACGGAGACCGGTCGCGCTGGTGACAGAGGCGAGCCGGGGCATCGGCCGGCGGACGGCGCTCGCGCTCGCCGCCGCCGGGCACGACGTCGCGTTCACCGCGCGGACCGTCGACGAGGGGACGGGCCGGGTCCCTCCCCGGCACGGCCTGGCGGAGGCGATCCCCGTCCCCGGGAGCCTGGCGCGGACACGGGCGGAGATCGAGGCGCTCGGGGCGCGGGCCCTCCCCGTCCGGATGGACCTGCTCGACCGCGGGAGCGTCACCGCCGCGGCCCGGACGGTCCTGGACGCGTGGGGGCGGGTGGACGTCCTGGTCAACAACGCGATGGCACATGTCGCGGGCACCCACGAGCGGTTCCTGGACCTGGACCTGACCGTCGCCGAGCGAACGGTCACCGGCAACTACCTGAACCAGATCGCGCTCCTGCAGGTCGTGCTTCCGGCGATGCTCGACCACGGCGCCGGGACGATCGTCGACCTGTGCTCGGGGTCGGCGGCCAGCGACCCGCCGGGCCCTCCCGGCGAGGGCGGGTGGGGCGTCGCGTACTCGGCGTCCAAGGCGGCGTTCGGTCGGCTCGCCGGAGCGATCAACGCCGAGTGCCTCGGGCGCGGGATCCGGGCCTTCAACCTCGACCCGGGCTTCGTCGTCACCGAGGCCGGCGCGGCGCGCGGCGGGCTCGGCCCCCTGCGGGAGAAGGGGTTCGAGCCGACACCCGAGGAGGTGCCGGCGGCGGCCGTCGTCTGGCTCGTCACGGATCCCGCCGCGGACGAATACCTCGGCCGCGTCATCCGGGCACCCAAGCTCGTCACCGACCTGGGCCTGCTCCAATAGCCACACTTCTGCGAATTCGCACCGTCCGTCGCAGGGGCCGTATGTGGCCACGCTGATGGTCATCTTCCCCCCGCGGTGATACGAGTGACGTGATTGACAACGTTGTCGTACACCGGACGGTGCGCAGTGCGATCCCGCCATTCCCTCACCCGCAGAAGTGTTCTCACCGCCACGGCGGGCCTGGTCGCCGCAGGCGCGATCCCGGCGCCCGCCCACGCGGAACGGCTCTCCCCCGGCCGTCCGAAGGACTGGCGCCCGGTGGCCAGGGACGTGCGCCGCGAAATGCTGCACACGTGGAACTCTTACAAGCGGCTCGCCTGGGGCCACGATCACCTGCTGCCGGTGAGCGGCGGGCACAGCGAATTCTTCGACCAAGAGCATCCCGTGGGGCTGACCATTGTCGAGGCCCTCGACACGCTCTACCTGATGGAGCTGGACGACGAACTGGCCGAGGGCGTCGCCTGGGTGAAGGAGAATCTCGATTTCTCCGCCGTCAACGCCGATGTCCAGGTTTTCGAGACCAATATCCGGATGGTGGGCGGCCTGCTGTCCGGCTACCTGGCCACCGGTGAGCGGGCGCTGCTCCGGCACGCCAAGCAGATCGCCGACATCCTCATGCCCTGCTTCGACCGGTCGCCGACCGGCATCCCGTACCGCTTCGTCAACCCGAGCACGGGCGAGATCAGCGGGGCGACCAACCCGCTGGCGGAGGTCGGCACCATCATCACCGAGTTCGGCACGCTCTCCCGGCTGACCGGCGACCGCAGGTACCACCGGGCGGCCAGGAAGGCGATGAAGGCCGTCATCGAGCGGCGTTCCGACCTGGACCTCCTCGGCACGGAGATCAATGTCGAGACCGGGGAGTGGGTCAACGACACCGCGACCGTCCACCCGCCGGTCGACTCGTTCTACGAGTACGTCTGGGACGCCTGGGATCTGTTCGGCGACACCGAGTTCCGCGACCTGTACCGGATGCTGACCCGGGCCATCATCAAGCACGAGGCCACCACCATCAACGGTCACGTGTGGTTCGCCCAGGTCGACAAGGACGACGCCGAGCAGGTCACGGCCGAGCAGTCCGAACTCGGCTCGTTCTACGCCGGCCTTCTCGGCCAGAGCGGCCATCGGCGGCTCGGCGACGCCTACCTCGCCTCGTGGACCTCGGTGCTCGACCGGTTCCCGGTGCTTCCCGAGGGCTATGACCCCACGTCCGGTGCCGCGACCGCGAAGGGCAACCAGCTGCGGCCCGAGTACGTCGACTCCTGTTTCAACCTGTGGCTGGTCGAAGGGCCGGGCCGGCACGCGTCGGAGCGGTACCGAAAGCTCGCGTACGACTACTACCTGCGGCAGAAGAAGCACTCCCGCGTCCCGAACGGGTGGACCATCATCGACGACGTCACCACCTCGCCCGTGAAGCACGGCGATCTCACGTCGGGTTACTGGTGGTCGGAGCAGATGAAGTACTGGTACCTCATGTTCGCCAAGGCCCCGCGCTTCGACTACCGGAACAACTACCTCTCCACGGAGGGCAACGCTTTCCGCGGACTTCGCCGACGCTGAGGCTTACCCTTACCGGCATGTCGTTCGCCGCTCTGCCCTCGGTCGCGTCCTGGCGGCACGAGGGGGCTCGCGCAGGGTTCGAGGTCGCGTTCTTCTCCGTCGACGCTCGTGGTGCCCGGGTCACGGGCACCACGGCGGCGACGGAGGACGGCGTGTCCTGGGTCGTGGACTACGCGATCCAGCTGGACACCTCGTGGCTGACCAGGTCCGCGCGGATCACCGGGCGCAGCGGCGGCTCCGCCACCGTCACGGAGATCGAGGCCGACGGTGCGGGGAACTGGCGGATCGGCGGGGTCGCCGCACCCCACTTGCAGGGGTGCCTCGACCTGGACCTGGAGGCGTCGGCGATGACCAACACCTTCCCGGTGCACCGGTTGCGCTTCCCCGACGAGCGGCCGGTCGACGCACCGGCGGCCTACGTCCGCGCGGTCGGGCTGGACGTGGACCGTCTGGAACAGACCTACTCCCGTTCCAGCGAAGAGCACTACGACTACGCCGCACCCGTCTTCGACTTCGCCTGCCGCCTGGTCTACGACCGGCACGGCCTCATCCTCGACTACCCCGGCATCGCCACCCGTATCCAGTGACCCGACGGCACGCATGACCCGCCCGGAACGGGCGGCTCAGGCCAGAGCCGCCCCGAAGCGGACGGCGTCCGCGGGGATCCCGCCCTGGCCCGGGACGAAGAGCAGGGGCGTCCCGGACGTGCCCGGCCACGGGATTCCATGCACGGCGCCCTTGCCGTAGGTCACGTCATCGGGGGTCGCGACGAGCACCTGGCCGTAACGGCTGGAGAGCGCGGCGCCGAAATGGTCCCCGGCCTGCGGGACCTGTCCGATGCTCTCCTGGGTGAGGGAGACGTCGCCGTTTCCGGGCGCGCTCGCCGCCTCGCCGAAGATCTGCACTCTGCCGGCGTCCGCGGCGGTGCCGACGTCCTCACGGGGGACGCCGACCACCAGCGGCTCGCCGAGGCCGTCCCGCCACGGACCGCCGAGTTCGAGCACGGACCCGAACTGGTCCCCGGTCTCGGCGGTCCCGGCGACATCGGCGCTGTCCTGGGTGACGCTCCACCGCTGGGGCAGCGGCAGTTCGTCGTCGTCCGTGGCGAACAGGTGGACCATCCCGGCGTCGCCCGCCGAGCCGATGTCCTCCAGCGGGACGCCGACCGCCAGCGTGACGTGCGACGGACCGTCGTGCTCGCAGAATGAATCGAGCGCGAGGCGGGCACCGAACTGGTCGCCGGGTTCCGTGGCGCCGTCCACTCCCGGAGAGTCCTGCGTCAGGGGCGTGTCGCTGCTCAGATCTCTGGCCAGATGCACCATGCCGGCATCCCGGTCGCCGCTCAGATCCTCGCCCGGCGCCCCCACGACCAGCGTGTAGCCCTCGACGCCGGTGACGCTGCAACTGAAGCCGCCGGGCCCCTGGAACAGTTCGACCGCGGCGCCGAACCCGTCACCGGCCTCCACGCCGCCGCCGATGCCCGGGCTGTCCTGCGTGAGCGCGGCGACGGTCGCGACGTCGCCGGTGTCCCCGTCGAACGTCACGACGCCCGCGGCGCCGGCGTCCGCGACGCTCCCCACGTCCTCGCCGGGCACGCCGAACGCGAGCGCGGGGGCGGGCCGGAAGTCGCCGCTGGTCCTGTTGACGGCGAGCCCGGCGCCGAACCGGTCACCCGCTTCGGGGCCGCCGGGTATGCCGTGGGTGCCCTGCCGGAGCACGATCCCCGCGCGGCCGCCGCCCAGCCCGTCGGCCGATCCGAAGATCACCTGGATGATCCCCGCGTCATCGGCATCGCCGGCGGACTCCGAGGGCACGCCCACCACGAGATCGGTGCGGTCGTCGAAGTCGACGTCCATCGTCCGGATGACGGCGCCGAACCCGTCGCCGGACTCGGGGCTCTCGCCGACCCCCGGCCCTCCCTGCGCCAGCACGGCCCGCTCACCCGTCCCCGGATCGCCCTCCGCGCCGTAGAGCACGGTGATCCGCCCGGCCCCCGGCACTCCCCCCACGGCGGCATCGGGGTCACCGACCACGACGTCGCCGCACCGGTCCCCGTTGAAGTCGGGGCCCTGCGGGGTGCACGCCGCCGCCCGGCCGGGCACTCCCGCGACCGCCGCTCCGGGCGCCGCCACCACCGTCACCGCCGCGACCGCCAACGCCGCGGTCACCACTGCCAGCCCGTCGCGTCCCACCGGGATCCCCGTTCGCTCGGTGACATCCGTCACATGGGTGACGGGCCAGGAGGCGAAGCGGTTTACGCGATCTCGGTCCGTGGCGCGGTCACGTGGCCGTGCCGTGCAGGACGACGTCGCCGGGCGGGTCGGTCCCGAACACCACGTCGCCGTGGAAGCTGGCCCGACCGGATGACCCGTCCAAGGTGAAGACCGCGTGGTCGAAGCCGCTGCCGTCGAACCGGGTCGTGCCGTGGAACTGAGCGCCGGCGAAGTCGGCGTAGTCGGCTTCGCAGCCGCTGAAGTCCAGGTCGACGAACGTGGCACCGCAGAGCCACACGTCCATGCCCTTCCACTGACCGGGGCCGGGCCGGAGCCGTTCGGCGAGCGTCCGCTGCGCTTCCCGCCGCAGCCGCAGCAGCGCGTCCTGCTCGGGTGCGCGGCCGTCCACGCGCAGGTCGAACGGGAGGGGGATCCGCAGGAAAGCGCACAAAGTGGCCACGACGCGCTGCCGCACCTCGGGCCGGTCGTCACCGAGCCGGGCCAGGATCTGGAGCCCGGCCGACCGGACCTCCGGGTCGGGGTCGGCGAGCTGCCCGGTGTACGGCGCCACCGAGGCGTCCGGCACCAGGTCCGCGGCGCCGTCCCGCGCCCCGGCCGTGACCGGTCGCGTGGTCCAGCCGAGCGGCCACACCGACTCGCCGTCACCGGTGTCGCCGCCCCAATACGCCCCGGTGAGGTCGACCGCGGGCTGGTCGAGGTGGGCGCGTCCGGCGAATCGCGCACCGGCGAACGTCGCCGCCGCGCCGAAGCGGGCGTAGTGGAACCAGGCGGGGCCGTCGAAGCGGACGTCGCGGAACGACGCGTCGCCGAGGAACCGGGCGCCGTCGCCGCCCTCCTCCCAGTCCTGGTAGTCCTCGATGAGCACCGCGACGGGCCAGTTCGGGTCGTCCTCGTTCGGCTCCTCCCACGGCGCCGGATCGATCTCCTCGACCGTCTCCCAGGCCTCGTCGTCGTCCCACCAGGTGTCGGCGCCCCGGCCGAACCAGGCCGTCCCGGAGAACACCGCGCCGGTGAAGTCCGCCCGCCGGCGGAACCGCGCCCGGCCGAACTCCGCGTCGCCGCCGAAACGCGCCCCGGTGAAGACGGCGTCGCCGTAGAAGACCGCGCGCTGGAACGCGGCGTCTGCGAACGCCGCGCCGGCGAAGACCGCGGTGCCGTGGAAGCGGGTGTCGGCGAACTCGGCGGCGTCGAGCCGGCAGCCGCTGAAGTCGGCATCGCCGAGCGTGCAGCCCGACAGGTCCACGCTGATGTCGTCCCAGGGAGCGGGGCCACCGGCGCGCAGCCGGTCGATGAGCGGTTGCAGCACCGCGTGGCGCTCCCCGGCCGCGGCACCGTCCGCCGGCGGGGTGCGCAGCCATGAGCAGACGGCGTCCGTGACCGGTTGCCGCCGCTCGGGATCGGTCTCCGCGTGCGCGATCAGCGCGTCGACCTCCGCGCGTCGCGTGCCCGGCGCGGCGGCTTCGAGCCGGCCGAGTGCCGCCCTGTAGGCGGCCGAAGGCTCCTCCACGGCCAGAGCCTAGCGGCGGCGGCCGCCCGGAGGGGCCGTTCCGCCATTCGCCCGCGGGGCCTAGAGGCGCAGGCGGTAGCCGGTGCCGCGGACCGTCTCGAAGCGGTCGGCCCCGAGCTTGCGGCGCAGATAGCGGACGTAGACGTCCACCACGTTGGAGCCGGGATCGAAGTCGAAGCCCCACACGTGCGCCAGCATCTGCTCGCGGGTCAGCACCTGGTCGGGGTTGCGGCAGAACATCTCGGCGAGGGCGAACTCCCGGGAGGTCAGCTCGACGGTCCGGCCCGGCACGTGGGCCCGGCGGGTGCGCAGGTCCAGCACGAGGTCGCCGACCCGCAGCAGCGTCGGCTCGCGCGCCCCGTCGGCGCGCAGCCGCAGCCGCACCCGGGCGAGGAGCTCGGCGAAGGCGAACGGTTTCGCGATGTAGTCGTCGGCGCCGCCCTCCAGCCCCGCGACGGTGTCGGCCACCCCGTCGCGGGCGGTGAGGATGATGACCGGGAGCGTGACGCGCTCCTCGCGGAGCCGGCGCAGGACGGTGAACCCGTCGCGCAGCGGCAGGCCGACGTCCAGGATCATCAGGTTGAACGCGCCGCCGCGGGCCAGCTCGTAGGCGGTGATCCCGTCGGCCGCCACGGCGGTGCGGAAGCCGGCGCCGCCGAGGCCCTTCTCCAGGAACGAGGTGATGCGCGGCTCGTCCTCGGCGATCAGGATCCGGCCCATGCGGCCTCCTCCCTGGGCTCGGCGTCCAGGGCGAGCGGCTCGCCCTGCGGGATGCACAGGGGCAGCTCCAGGACGAAGCGGGCGCCCCCGCCGGCCGGGTGCTCGACCCGGGCGCCGCCGCCGTGGGCGCGGGCGATCGAGGCGACGATGGCCAGCCCGAGGCCGGCGCCCTCGGTCGGCCGGGGGCCCGGCACGCCGCGGACGAACCGGCCGAAGATGCGCGCGGCGTCCTCCTCCGCCACGCCCGGACCGGTGTCGCGGACCCACAGCGTCACCACCGAGCCGTGCACCGCCGAGCCGACCTCGATGGTGTCGTCCGGGACGGTGTGCTGGACGGCGTTGGCGGCCAGCTGCATGAGCGCCTGGGTGAGCCGCTGCCGGTCGGCGATGACCCGCACTTCCGCCACCTCGCCCACCCGCCACCGCCGCGCGCCCAGCCCGCGCGCCTTGGCGACCGTCTCGACCGTGAGGTCGGCCAGGTCGACCTCGGACTGGGTGAGGAAGTCCGAGCGCTCGGCCTTGGCCAGGATCAGCAGGTCGTCGACGATGCGGTTCATCCGGTCGAGCTCGTCGATGAGCAGCTCGCGCGTCTCGGCGCGCTCGCCGGGGTCGTCGCCCATCAGCTCCAGATGGCCCCGGATCACCGTCAGCGGCGTGCGCAGCTCGTGCCCCGCGTCGTCGACGAACCGGCGCTGCGCGGCGAAGGACGCCTCCAGCCGGTCGAGCATCACGTTGAACGTCGAGGCCAGGGCGGAGACGTCGTCGGTGCCGCGCACCTCCAGCCGCCGGGCCAGGTCGGACGCGCCGATCCGCTCCGCCGTCCGGCGCACCATCCGGATCGGCGCCAGCACCCGCCCCGCGATCAGCCAGCCGGCCAGCCCGGCGACGGCGAGCGCGCCGAACGCGGTGACGGCGAGGACCCGCGTCGTCTCGGCCACCTCGTCCCGCTGCGCGTCGCGGAACTCGGCGACGACCAGGGCGGCGCGGGCGGGGTCGCCCTTCATCCGCACCGGGATGGCGGCGTACCGGACGCGTCCCGCCGCGCTGTCCGCCCACCCGTGGACGGGCCGGTCCGCGCCGGCGACCCGGGCGATGAACGCGGCGTCGTGGTCGAGCCTGGCGGGCGGCGGGTAGGGGCTGCGGCGGTCGGCGCGGCCGTCGACGACGGTGAAGAACGTCTCGCCGTCGTCCGGGAGGTTGTGCCCCAGGTAGCCGGTGAGCAGCGCGCGGACGTCCCGGACCGGGCGTCCGGTCGCCGGGTCGGCGCCGTTGTGGGCGTACTCGCGCAGCTTCTCGGCCTCGTGCCCCAGTTCGGCGGCGATCCGGTCGTCCAGGCGGGCCGACAGCACCGACCAGGTGACCGACACCGACCCGCCGAGCGCCAGCGCGACCAGCAGCAGCATCCAGCCGACGATGCGGGCGCGGGCGCTCAGGCCGCGGCGGACCTCCCGCGCGCCCTCAGTCGTCGGCATCGCGGTCATCGGCCTCCACCTCCACCTCGTCATCGTCGTCGCTGGCCGGCGGCACCGGCGACGGGGCCGCCCGGACGTCCTGCCGCGGCGCGGGGCGGGCGGAGCGGGCGGGATCGGCGGGCCCGGCGGGCCCGGCGGGCCCGGCGGGCGCCCTCGCCGGGCGGGAGGCGGCCGGGGCACGGCCGCGGGACGCGGGCGGCGGGGACACCTGGACGGTGTCGCCGAGCCGCGGCGGATGCGAGTTCTGGGCGTGGGCGAATCCGGCGGCGAGGCCGAGGGTGGCCATGGCCGCCGCCGTCATGCCGGCGATCGCCGCGCGGGTGGCCATGGGGCAACTATCTCCCGGTGGCCCGCCGCTCACGACGCCGCGGCGATGAGAACCCTCTCATCGTGTGCGGATGAAAGTGCTCTCATGGTCATCTCATGGTGATCTCACCGGGCGGGGGGAGTCTCCCCTGAGCAGGAATCCGCCGTCCAGAGGGGTAACCGTGCGCACTGACGTCATCTACGGCCTGGCCGTGGACCTGGTCGCGATCACGATCCTCGCGCACCTGATCTACTTCTACCGGCACTACCGGCGGGACCTGCGGCTCGCCTACGTCTCGGTCAACGCCGGCGTCTTCACGGTCGTGACGCTGCTGCTCGTCCAGCGGGCGGACCTCGCGATCGGCTTCGGCCTGTTCGGGGTGCTGTCGATCATCCGGCTGCGGTCCAGCGCGCTGACCCAGGAGGAGGTCGGCTACTACTTCGTCTCGCTCGCCCTCGGCCTGGTCAACGGCCTGGCGGCCCAGGCCCCGTGGGTGGCGCTCCCGCTGGACGCGGTGCTGCTCGGCGTCATGTACGTGGCGGACCATCCCCGGTTGCCGCCCCGCACGGTGCAGCGCGTCGTGACGCTGGACGTCGTGCACCCCCACGAGGGGGCGCTGCGCGCCGACCTGGAGAACCGGCTCGGCGGCACGCTGCTGCGGCACTCGGTGATCGAGGTCGACTACGTCCGGGACATCACGGTGGTGGACGTGCGCTTCCTGCCCCGCGCCCCGCGGCGCGAGACCGTCCGCGTGCCGGCCACCAGGGCCTCCGGCCCGGAGGACTCGCTGCCGGGGAGCACCACGTGACGGACACCGCCGCGCTGATCGGCGCCGCCGCGGCGCGCCTGCCCGCCATCGGGCTCGACGGCGTGCTGGCCCGGTCGGCGCTGCAGCTCCGCATGGACCGCAAGTACATCCTCCCGGCGCGGCTGGCGCCCGAACTGCTCGACAGGATCGCCGGGACGCACGCGGTGCTGGAGATCGGCGGGCTGCGCACGTTCCGGTACACCTCGACCTACTTCGACACCCCCGGCCTGCTCACCTACCGGCAGCACGTGCAGGACCGGCGCCGGCGGTTCAAGATCCGCACCCGGACGTACCTGGACAGCGACGAGTGCATGTTCGAGGTGAAGGTGAACGGGGCGCGCGATGCCACCGACAAGCGCCGGATGCCGTACGACCCGGCCTGCCGCACGCGGATCACGCCGCCCGCCGAGGACTTCCTCTGGGAGACGCTGCTGGCCGCCTACCGGATGAACCCGCCCGCCCCCCTGGTCTCCTCGGCGACCACGTCGTACCGGCGGCTGACGCTCGCCCAGCGCCGCGGCACCGGGCGCGTCACGCTCGACTTCGGGCTCGTCTGCACCCGGCCGGGCGCGCGGGCTTGGGGCCGCGACGACTGGCTGCTGGTGGAGTCCAAGTCGGCGGCGGTGGACGCCCCGGCCGACCGGCTGCTGCGCCGGATGGGCGCCCGCCCGGTCAGGATCAGCAAGTACTGCCTGGCGGTGGCCGTCCTGTACCCGGGGGCGGTCGCCAACCCGTGGCACCGCGTCCTGCGCCGCTGCTTCGACCCCGCCGACGCCGTCTTCGACCCCGCCGGGCACGCGCTGGACCCCGCCGGCCCCGCCTGCGGCCGCGGCGCCGGCGGGTCGCCCGCCGGCGTCACGCCGGGCCGCTGACCTGCGCCTCCACGAGAGCGTCCCCGGCGGCCGTCCGGTAGTACAGGACGGATCGCCCGGCGCGGCGGCGGTCGACCAGGCGGGCGTCGCGCAGCACCTTGAGATGGCGGCCGACCGAGCCGAGGCCCTGGCCGGTCAGCGCGACGAGCTGAGTGGTGCTCAGCGGCGTCGCGAGGTGGACGAGGACGCTCGCGCGTGCCGGCCCGAGGAGCCGTCCGAGCGCTTCGGGGACGGCGGTGCCGCCCGCGCCGGCCAGCGGTGCCGCGCAGGGGTAGACGATCACGTACCGGTCGGGGTCGGGCTCTTCCCAGGCCACCCACCCCAGGCGCGGCGTGACCGGGACGAAGAGCAGCTGCGCCCCGGAGATGTCGCGCGGCGGGAAGTCGTGCGCGGTGATCTGCAGGCGGCCGTCACCGAGCCACCGCATCCCCGGGCGCATGTCGTCCAGCGCGGCGGCCCAGCCGCCCCGGCTCAGCTGCCCGGCCCGCGCGACCGCGTCGGCCTCGAGGAGGCGGCGGCGGCGTTCCCAGTCGGGCTCGACGGCGTGCGTCCAGACCCACTCCAGCAGGGCGGCGATCCGCTCGGGCACGTCGGGGCGGCGCAGCTCGGCGGGCAGCGGGTGCCCGAGCGAGACCTCCAGGTCGGCGAGCGCCCGCTCGGCAGGGGTCCGGCGGATGGTCGCGAGCTCCTCGTGGAACTCCGGCGAGCCCGTGCCCGGATGCGGCGGGGTGAGGAAGTCGGCGCTCCACTTGGTCCGGGCGCCGAGGGCCGCCTCCAGCAGCGCGGCGGTGACCGGCTCCCGCCGGAGGACCTGCCGGTACGCGGCCAGATGGGCGTCGAACCAGGCCCGCTCCCCCGGATGCGCCGCGGTCCCCGCGTGCAGGGCCCGCAGGCAGGCGGTCGTCTCCGCCAGGGCCGAGACGACGAACCGCCCGCCCGCGAGGGTGTCCGCGTTGATCAGCCACCACGACCCCATGTTTCGCCTCCCTGCGAAACATTAACGGCCGCCCGGCGCCGGGCCGGAGCCTTTCGATCATGCGCACGTATCGGGAGCTCTTCCGCGCACCGGAGTACACGCCGCTCTTCGCGTCGTTCACGGTGCACGTGTCCGCCCAGACCATCGGCGCGCTGGCGCTCGGCACGCTCGTGTACGACGCGACCCGGTCGCCGCTGCTCTCGGCGCTCAGCATGTTCGGGGGCTCGTTCGCCCAGATGGTCGGCGCGCTGACCCTCCTGTCCGCCGCCGACCGCCTGCCGCCCCGGAACGCGCTCGCCTGCATGGCCCTGGTCTTCGCCGCGGGCACGGCCGCGATGGCGGTCCCCGGGCTCCCGGTGGCGGTCCTGCTGGTCATCGTGCTGGCCCTCGGCCTGGTCGCCTCGCTCGGCGCCGGCGTCCGCTACAGCCTGCTGAGCGAGATCCTTCCCCGCGAGGGCCAGATCCTCGGCCGCTCGGTCCTGAACATGTCCGCCGGGACCATGCAGATCTGCGGCTTCGCCATCGGCGGCGTGCTGGTCGCGACGTTCTCGTCCCGGGGCACCCTCCTCACCGGGGCCGTCCTCTACCTCCTCTCCGGGGTCCTGGTGCTCGCCGGCCTGAGCCGGCGCCCGCCCCGCGCCACCGGCCGCCCGAGCGTCGCGCAGACCTGGCACGGCAACGTCCGGCTGCTCTCGTCCGCCCCGCGCCGCGCGACCTTCCTGGCGATGTGGGTGCCGAACGGGCTGATCGTCGGCTGCGAGGCGCTCTTCGTCTCCTACTCCCCGGACCACGCGGGCCTCCTGCTCACCGCGGGCGCCGCCGGCATGCTGATCGGCGACACCGCGGCGGGCCGCTTCGTCCCGCACCACCTGCGCGAACGTCTGGGCACACCACTGCTCCTGCTGCTGGCGGCGCCCTATCTGGTCTTCGCGGGCGGGCCGCCGCTCCCCATCGGCGTGGCGGCCGTCCTGCTCGCCTCCGTCGGCTATGCCTCCACCCTGCTGTTCCAGGACCGCCTCATGGCCCTGACGCCGGTCTCCATGCACGGCCACGCCCTGGCTCTGCACGCGTCCGGCATGCTCGCCATGCAGGGCGTGGGCGCGGCGCTGGGGGGCGGCGTCGCCCAGCTCACCTCCCCCGCGCTCGCCATGGCGATCATGGCCGCCGCCTCGGTGACCGTCACCCTCGCCCTCGCCTCCGGCCTGCGTCCTCTCCCCCGCCCCCAGCCCGCGCGGTGAGGGGGCTACTCCTGAAAGCCCCGGGCGAGGGCGCGCAGGGACGTGTCGAGCAGATCGCCGAGGTCGCTTCCGGGGCGCCGGAGCCACTGCTCGTAGGCGGCGACGGCGGCGCCGAGGCAGGTGGCCGCGACCGCCTGCGGCATCAGGTCGTCCACGGGACGTCCGAGGCGGGCGGCGGCGAACCCGGCGACGACGGCGCGCCAGTCCGCGTAGCGGAGGGTCGAGTGCGCCTGGAGCGCGGGGACCTGGAGGATCAGCGTCATCCGCAGCCGGTGCCAGGGGACCTCGGCCGGGTCGAGCCGGTTGAACTCCACGATCGCCTCGCGCAGCGCGTCCATCATCGGGGCCCGCGGCGGCCAGGCGGCGAACCGCTCGCGCATGCGCTCCAGCTCGCCCTCGAAGTCCCCCCAGACCACGTCGTTCTTCGAGCCGTAGTACCGGAAGAAGGTGCGGCGGCCGATGCCGGCGGCGGACGCGATGTCGTCGACGGTCGTCTCCTCGAAGCCGCGCTCGTCGAAGAGCCGCAGCGCGACGCGCTCCAGCTCGCCGCGGGACGTGCGCGGCCGGCGGCCGACGCGGGGCGCGGACGGTCCCGTCACCGGGCCCCCTTCCTTTCGGCACTCGGTGCCATTATTGTGGCGGCCACGACACGCGATCGTGCGTGCACGATTTTCAGGGAGTCTCCCATGAGCGACGCTTCCCAGACCGCGACCGCGTCCACGGCCCCCGCCGAGGACGAGACCGCGACCGGCCCGGAACTCGTCGAGGAGGACCTGCTCGTCGAGGAGGTCTCGATCGACGGCATGTGCGGCGTCTACTGACCCGCCGATGGACCGGACACCCGCCGCGAGCGACTTCGACCTGGACGCCGCCTGGGACCTGCATCCCCAGGTGGCGGTGCGGCCG
This sequence comes from Actinomadura madurae, assembly GCF_047130825.1. Lineage (NCBI taxonomy): Bacteria > Bacillati > Actinomycetota > Actinomycetes > Streptosporangiales > Thermomonosporaceae > Actinomadura > Actinomadura madurae. The sequence goes on along the minus strand of NZ_CP083237.1, from coordinate 10,157,601 downwards.
GAGCCGTTCGGGGCGCTGCTCTACCACTACGGCACGCGGCGGCTGTCGTTCCTGAAGGACCGCAGGCTGCTGGACGCCGTCCGCGCCCTGGGCGACCAGCCCCGGGCCCGGGACGCCCTGCTCGGGGCCGGCGTGCCCGAGGACGATCTCGGCCGGTACCGGACCGCGCTGTCCACGCTGGCGTCCTCCGACATGCTCGTCCCGCGGCCTTGAGCCGTCCCCCCGAAGGAGCCGTTCTTTTGAAGGAGCAGGCATGGTGACCAGCACCGCGACGGCACCCCGCCCGTCCGCCGGCCGCCTGGTGGACCACTTCCAGCACGGGCTCCAGGCCCCGATCTGCCTGACGTGGGAGCTGACGTACGCGTGCAACCTGGCGTGCGTCCACTGCCTGTCCAGCTCGGGCCGCCGGGACCCGCGGGAGCTGACCACCGCCGAGGCGAAGGGCGTCATCGACGAGCTGCAGCGGATGCAGGTCTTCTACGTCAACATCGGCGGCGGCGAGCCCACGGTCCGGTCCGACTTCTGGGAGCTGGTCGACTACGCCACCGAGCGCGGCGTCGGCGTGAAGTTCTCCACCAACGGCGTGAAGATCACGCCGGAGGTGGCGGCGAGGCTGGCCCGCAGCGACTACGTGGACGTCCAGATCTCGCTGGACGGCGCGACGGCGGACGTCAACGACGCGGTCCGCGGCGGCGGCTCCTACGCCACCGCGATCCGCGCGATGGAGAACCTGCACGAGGCCGGGTTCCGCGAGTTCAAGGTGTCGGTCGTGGTGACCCGCCACAACGCCGGGCAGCTGGACGCGTTCAAGGCGATCGCCGACCGGTACGGCGCGCAGCTGCGGCTGACGAGGCTCCGGCCGTCCGGACGCGGCGCCGACGTGTGGGACGAGCTGCACCCCACCGCGGCGCAGCAGGAGGACCTGTACCACTGGCTGGTCGAGCACGGCGAGCGCGTCCTGACCGGGGACTCCTTCTTCCACCTGTCGGCGTTCGGGTCGGCGCTGCCGGGGCTGAACCTGTGCGGCGCGGGCCGGGTGGTGTGCCTGATCGACCCGGTCGGCGACGTGTACGCCTGCCCCTTCGCCATCCATGACCGGTTCCTGGCGGGCAACGTGCGGGACGAGGGCGGCTTCGCCACGGTCTGGCGGGAGTCGGAGCTGTTCACCGAGCTGCGGCGGCCCGACACCGGCGGCGCCTGCACGCGCTGCTCCGCCTACGACGCCTGCCGGGGCGGCTGCATGGCGGCCAAGTTCTTCACCGGGCTGCCGCTGGACGGTCCCGACCCCGAGTGCGTCAAGGGACACGGCGAGGCGGCGCTGCGGTCGGCGGACCGCAGCGGGGCGCCGCGCCCGAGCGGCGACCACTCCCACACCGGGCCGGTGCGGGCCCGGCCGGTCGCGCTCGGCATGCCCGCGATGCCCGCTTCCGGGCGCCCGGACCGCTTCTGCGACGAGAGCCCGCTGGCCGGGCACGACACAAGAGGACGATCATGAGCGGTGGCTGGTTCGAGACGGTCGTCGAGGCGCAGCGACGAGCGAAGCGGCGTCTCCCGAGGTCGGTGTACAGCGCGCTGCTGGCGGGCTCCGAGCGTGGGGTGTCCTACGACGACAACACGAAGGCGTTCGGCGAGCTGGGGTTCGCCCCGCACGTGGCCGGCCTGTCGGCCAAGCGCGACATGGAGACCACCGTCCTCGGCCAGCAGATCTCGCTGCCGGTGATCATCTCCCCGACCGGCGTCCAGGCCGTGCACCCCGAGGGCGAGGTGGCGGTGGCGCGGGCCGCCGCCGCGCGCGGGACGGCGATGGGGCTCAGCTCGTTCGCGAGCAAGCCGCTGGACGAGGTCGTCGCGGCCAACCCCCAGGTGTTCTTCCAGATGTACTGGATGGGCACTAAGGACGAGATGGCCCGGCGGATGGAGCAGGCGCGCGCGGCGGGGGCGAAGGGCCTCATCGCCACGCTCGACTGGTCGTTCTCCCACAGCCGCGACTGGGGCAGCCCGTGGATCCCCGAGCGCCTCGACCTCAAGGCCATGGCGAAGCTCGCGCCGCAGGCGGTGACGCGCCCCCGCTGGCTCTACGAGTACGCCAAGACCAGGCGCCTGCCCGACCTCACCACGCCGAACCTCGCCGATCCGGGAGCGGAGCCCCCGACGTTCTTCGGCGCCTACGGGCAGTGGATGCAGACCCCTCCCCCGTCATGGGAGGACGTCCGCTGGCTGCGCGAGCAGTGGGAGGGGCCGTTCATGCTCAAGGGCGTGTGCCGGGTCGACGACGCCCTGCGCGCGGTGGACGCCGGGGTGAGCGCGATCTCGGTGTCCAACCACGGCGGCAACAACCTCGACGGGACGCCCGCGCCGATCCGCGCGCTGCCCGCCGTCGCGGACGCGGTGGGCGGCCAGGCCGAGGTCCTGCTCGACGGCGGCGTCCGGCGCGGCGGCGACGTGGTCAAGGCGCTGGCCCTCGGCGCGAAGGCCGTCATGATCGGGCGCGCCTACCTGTGGGGCCTCGCCGCGAACGGGCAGGCCGGCGTGGAGAACGTGCTCGACATCCTGCGCGCCGGGATCGACTCGTCCCTGCTGGCACTGGGCCGCTCGTCCGTCCACGAGCTGACGCCCGGCGACGTGCTCGTCCCGCCGGGGTTCACGCGGACGCTCGGCGCCGTGGAGGAACCGCGGCCGTGAGCGCGGCGGGGCGCCCGGTCGCGGTGGTCACCGGCGCCGCCCGCGGCATCGGCGCGGCGGTCGCCGGCGCGCTCGCCTCCGCGGGCTACGACCTCGTGCTCGGCGACGTCCCGTCCCCCGACGCGGTCGAGGGTCTCGGCTACCCGCTGGCCGGCGCCCGCGACCTCGCCGAGGTGGAGGAGCGCTGCCGGGGCCTCGGCGCGGGCGTCGCGGCGCTGCCCTGCGACGTCCGGTCGCTCTCGGACACGGCGCGGCTCGTGGACGCCGCGGACGGCCGGCTCGTCGCCGCCGTGGCCGTCGCCGGGATCATCGGCGCCGAGGGGCCCGCCTGGGAGCTGGCCCCGGCCGACCTCGACCGCGACCTGTCGGTCAACCTGCACGGGGTGGCCAACCTCGCCCGCGCGGCCGTGCCGCGCCTGCTGCGCGCCCCGCGCGGCCGGGGGCGCTTCGTCGCCGTCGTCTCCTCCGCCGGGGAGCGGGGGCTGCCACGGCTGGCGTCCTACGTCGCCGCGAAGCACGCGGCGCTCGGGTACGTCCGCGCGCTGGCGGCCGACCTCGGGCCGAGCGGCGTCACGGCCAACGCGGTCCTGCCCGGCGGCACCGCCACCGCGCTGCTCGACCGCACCGCCGGCGTCTACGGGCTCTCCGGCGCCGGCGAGCTGGCCCGGCACCAGCGGCTGGGCCGGCTGCTCGACCCCGCCGAGATCGCCTCGGCGGTGGTGTGGCTGTGCTCGGACGGCGCATCGGCGACCACCGGTGCGGCCCTCCACGTCGACGGCGGTTTCACCGGATGAGCCGCCCGCTCGTCGACGCGACATGGCCGGAGGCGCAGAGGCCGGGCCGGGTACTGCTCGTCCCAGCGGGCTCCCTCGAACAGCACGGGCCGCACCTGCCGCTGGACACCGACACCCGCATCGCCTCCGCCGTCGCGGCGCACGCCCACCGGGCCCGCCCGGCGGCCGACCTCGGCCCCGCCCTCCCCTACGGCGCCAGCGGCGAGCACGCCGGCTTCCCCGGCACGCTCAGCATCGGCACCGAGGCCCTCGCGCGGCAGGTCACCGAACTGGCGCGGGACGCGTCCCGGCACTGGCCCGCCCTGCTGATCGTCAACGGGCACGGCGGCAACGTCGACGCCCTCCGGCAGGCGGCCGAGCTGTGCTCCCGGGAGGGGCGGCGGCTCCTCGTCCACCACCTGGACGTCCGCGGCGGCGACGCGCACGCCGGGCGCACCGAGACCTCGCTCCTCCTGCATCTGGCGCCCGAGGCGGTCCGCCTGGACCTCGCCGAGAAGGGGGCCACCGAGGCGCTGCCCGCCCTCATGCCCAGGCTGCGGGCGGGCGGGGTGCGCGCGGTCAGCCCCAACGGCGTCCTCGGCGACCCGGCCGGCGCGAGCGCCGCCGAGGGCGCGCGCCTCTTCCAAGCCCTGACCCGGTCACTTCTCGACAGGCTCGACGATGAACTCGGCTAAGACCCCGATGCCCGCCGGCTTCCGGCTCCGTCCTGATCCGGGCCTGGCACCCCTTGAGGACGGGCGCGTCCTGCTGGGCGGCGCGCCCGCGCGCATCGTCCGGCTGACCCCGGACGGCGCCGGCCTCGTCCGGAGGTGGAGCGACGGCGCCCCGGTAGGACCCGGCCGCGGCGGCGGGCTCCTCGCCCGGCGGCTCGTGCAGGCGGGCATGATGCACCCGATCCCGCCGGAACGGGCGGCCGACCCGGCCGAGGTGACGGTCGTCGTGCCCGCCTACGGGCGAGCCGAGCAGCTCGCCGGATGCCTGGCCGGGCTGGGACCGGGCCACCCGGTCATCGTGGTGGACGACGGCTCCCCCGATCCCCGGCCCATCGCCGAGGCGGCGGCCCGGGCGGGCGCCCGGCTGATCCGCCGCGACGCGAACGGCGGGGCGGGCGCGGCCCGCAACACCGGCGCACGCGCGGCCCGGACGCCCTTCATCGCGTTCGTCGACTCCGACTGCGTGCCCGAGCCCGGCTGGCTCGGGGCGCTGCTGCCGCACTTCGCCGACCCGGCCGTCGCGGCGGTCGCGCCCCGCATCACCTCGCACGTCACCGGCTCCGGGGTGCTGGCCCGCTACGAGGCCGAGGGCTCGGCCCTGGACATGGGCGCCGCGGAGAGCATCGTCCGGCCCCGCTCGGCCGTCTCCTACGTGCCGAGCGCCGCCCTGGTCGTCCGGCGCGCCGCGTTCGGGACGGGCTTCGACGAGGGCATGCGCGTCGGCGAGGACGTCGACTTCGTGTGGCGGCTCGCGGACGAGGGCCACCACGTCCGCTACGTCCCCGGGTCCGTGGTGGCCCACCGGCACCGGACGCGGCTGCGGGCCTGGCTCGCCCGCAGGCACGACTACGGGACGTCGGCCGCGCCGCTGGCGATCCGGCATCCCGAGGAGCTTCCCGCGCTGACCATGTCCGGCTGGAGCGCGCTGGCCTGGGGCCTCGCGGCGGCCGGCTCCCCCGTGGCCGGGCTCGCCGTCACCGCGGGCGGCACGGCGCTGCTGGCCCGCAAGTTCGCCGCCTGGACGGACCGGCCGTGGCCGCTGGCGGTCCGCATGGCGTCCGGCGGCACCCTCGCGGCCGGGGAGGTCCTCGGCCGCACGGTGACCCGGACGTGGTGGCCGCTGGCCGTCCCGGTCGGCGTCGCCGTCCCGCGCCTGCGCCTCCCCCTCGCGGCGGCCGTCCTCGGGCCCGCCGCCGCCGCGCTCCGCCGCCAGGGCGGCTCGTCCCTCGGCCCCCTGACGTGGACGGGCCTGCGCGTCCTGGACGAGTTCGCCTACGGCCTCGGCGTCTGGCGCGGCTGCGTCGAGGAACGCACCGTCGCCCCGCTCCTCCCGCGGCTGTGGTGGACGTCCAAGGACGGGCTCGGTTCCCGCTCCGGGTGAGCCCGCCCGGACGGCTCCGCGGCGCGCGGGACACCGGTAGCGTCGGGGCCATGCGGCTTCATGTGGGGTGCGCGATGTGGGCGCACGCGCGGTGGCAGGGGCGCTTCGTGCCGCCGTCGCTGCCGCCGGGCGAGCGGCTCAGGGCCTATGCGAGCTGGTGCGACGCGGTGGAGGGGAACACGACCTTCTACGCGACGCCGTCGCGCGCCACGGTGGAGTCGTGGGCGGAGCAGACCTCCGAAGACTTCCGCTTCGTGCTCAAGCTGCCGAAGCAGGTCACGCACGAGGGCCGGCTCGCCAGGGGCGGCGAGGAACTGCGGACGTTCCTGCACGCGATCGAGCCCCTGCGGTCACGGGCGCACGCCCTCTGGGTGCAGCTGCCCGCCTCGTTCGGCCCCGGAGACCTCGGGACGCTGGCCGGCTTCCTGCACGGGCTCCCCGCGGAGCACAGGTACGCGGTCGAGGTGCGGCATCGCGCGTTCTTCGAGGACGCGGGGTGCGTCCGCGACCTCGAACGGGTGCTCTCGCGGGCGGGGGCCGAGTGGGTGCCGTTCGACACGACCGTGTTCTTCCAGAGCCCTCCGACCAGTGACGCCGAACGCGACGCGTGGACGAAGAAGCCGCGCGTGCCGCGCCGTTCGGCGGCTCTGACGGACCGTCCGATCGTCCGCTACCTCGGACGGGACGACACCGGGCGCACCGTCGAGGGCTGGCGGTTCTGGGTCGGCCGGGTCACCGAGTGGCTGCGGGAGGAACGCTCGCCGACCGTGTTCGTCCACACCCCGGACAACGCCGACGCGCTCGACCTCGCCCGCCGCTTCCACGCCGAGGTGAGGGCCCGCGTGCCGGAGCTGGAACCGCTGCCGGAACCCGTCCCGGCCGAGCCGCCCACGCTCTTCTGACGGGCGGCCGCTGAGCGCGCCGCGGCTCGGTCAGTCGCGCGGATCCAGCATCGCCTGGGTCGCCTCGTCGACGATGTCGCGCATGGCCCGCTCGGCGGCGTCCGCGTCGCCGGACTGGACGGCCTGCGCCACCTCCGCGTGCCAGCGGATCGCGATCGGCTCGGGATGCGCGGGCATCAGGTGGTGGTGGGTGCGGCCGGCCAGGACGGCGGCGACCACGCCGCTCAGCGCGCCGATCATCTCGTTGCCGGACGCCTCCAGGAGCGTCCGGTGGAAGAGGATGTCCGCGGTCAGGTAGGCCTCCAGGTCGCCGGACTTGCCGTGCACGGCCATCTCCATGACGGCGCCGGTCAGCGTCCCGCACTGCGCGGGGGTCGCGCGGCGGGCGGCCAGGGCGGCGGCCATCGGCTCCAGCCCGCGGCGCAACTCCCCGAGCGAGCGCAGCTGCTCTTCCCGCCCGTCGCCGTCGAGCCGCCATCCGATGATCTGCGGGTCGAAGAGGTTCCAGCCCTGCCGCGGGGCGACCGTGACGCCGACCCGGCGGCGACTGGTCACCATGCCCATCGACTCCAGGACCCGGATCGCCTCCCGGACCACCGACCGGGACACCCCGAGCCGGGACTCCAGCTGCTCGATCCGCAGCACCTCGCCCGCGGGCAGCGCTCCGGACGTGATCAGCGTGCCGAGCGTGTCGAGGACGCTGCCGTGCAGTCCGGTCTGCGGGGTCTCCGTCATGCCCCAATCATCACACGAAGCGAGGGCAGGTCCCGATAAAGATATGTTTTTTCCGCTCCATCTCTTGTTAAGAGCAGGTCATAAGCGTCACACTCGGGCGACCATCGTCATTTGCACCGCTCCCAGGAGGATGACGCCATGCACCCGATCGTGCTGGCCGCAGAGCCGGCCGCGTCGAGCGGGCGGCTGGTGCCGGCCGCGCTCGCCGGCATCGCGCTGATCGTCGTACTGATCACCTACTTCAAGGTGCACCCGTTCCTGAGCCTCACGCTCGGCTCGGTGCTGGTCGGCGCCATCGCGGGCCTGCCGATGGCCGACACCATCGAGGGGTTCGGCAAGGGGTTCGGCGACACGGCGGCCGGCGTCGGCGCGCTCATCGCGCTCGGCGCGATGTTCGGCAAGCTGCTGGCCGACTCCGGCGGCGCGGACCAGATCGTCGACACCATCGTCGGGCGGTCCGGGCGCAGGTTCCTGCCGTGGGCGATGGCCCTCGTCGGCGCGCTGATCGGCCTGCCGATGTTCTTCGAGATCGGCCTGGTCCTGCTGATGCCGGTCATCTACCTGGTGGCGCGGCGCTCCGGGCTGTCGATCATCGCGGTCGGCATCCCCGCCCTGGCCGGCCTGTCGGCCATGCACGGGCTCGTCCCGCCGCACCCCGGCCCGCTCGTCGCCATCGACGCCCTCAAGGCCGACCTCGGCATCACGCTCGGCCTCGGCGTGCTGGTCGCGCTGCCGACCATCGCGCTGTCCGGCCCCGTCTTCGCCCGGTACGCGTCCCGCTGGGTGGACGTGGCTCCGCCGCAGATGTACGTCACCGGCGCCGCGGACGACGAGGAAGAGGTCGCGAAGGGCGAGGGCCGGCGGCGCCCGTCGTTCGCCGTCACCCTGCTCACCGTGCTGCTCCCCGTCGTCCTGATGATGGGCAAGGCGTTCGCCGACATCCTGCTGGACGAGGGCGACCGCGTCCGGACCGTCCTGGACAACCTCGGCACGCCACTGGTCGCGCTGCTCATCGCGGTCGTCGTCGCGATGTTCACCCTCGGCCTCGGCGCCGGCATGAACCGGCAGTCGATCACCACCTCGGTCACCGAGTCGCTGCCGCCCATCGCCGGGATCCTGCTGATCGTCGCGGCGGGCGGCGGCTTCAAGCAGACGCTCATCGACACCGGGATCGGCGACCTCGTCGCCGACTGGGTCAAGGACAGCGGGCTCTCCGTGCTGTTCCTGGCCTGGGTGGTCGCCGTCCTCATCCGGCTCGCCACCGGGTCGGCGACCGTGGCCACGGTGACCGCGGCCGGCATCCTCGCGCCGCTGGTCAGCGGCCTGGACAGCGGAGAGACGTCGCTGCTCGTCCTCGCCATCGGGGCCGGCTCGCTGTTCTTCTCCCACGTCAACGACGCCGGATTCTGGCTGGTCAAGGAGTATTTCGGGCTCACCGTCGGGCAGAACATCAAGACGTGGTCGCTGATGGAGACCGTGATCTCGGTGTGCGGCCTGGTGTTCGTCCTCCTGCTGAACCTGGTGGTGTAGATGACCTATCCCGACGCCCGCTACTTCGCAGACGCCGGCGAGGCGAGCGCGACGCTGCGTCCCGCGGACGCGCCGCCCGACCTGCTCGTCGGCGCGGCGGACGACGACCGCGTCCACCGCGGTACGCAGGTCCACTACCTCGCGACGGGCGGCACCACGAACGGCGCTTTCGGGCTCTACCGGTGGGAGATGGGGCCGCGGCCCTCCGGCCCGATGCCGCACTTCCACCGGACGATCACCGAGTCGTTCCACATCCTGTCCGGGACCGTCCGGCTGCACGACGGGACGGGCTGGAAGGACGCCCGTCCGGGCGACTTCCAGTTCGTCCCCGAGGGCGGCGTGCACGGTTTCCGCAACGAGTCGGGCGAGCCGGCGTCGATGCTCCTGCTGTTCACCCCGGGCGCGCCGCGCGAGGCGTACTTCGAGGAGCTGGCGGAGATCGCCGCCACCGGACGGCAGCTCGGCGACGACGAATGGACCGACCTCTACCGGCGCCACGACCAGTACATGGTGTGACCGCGGGGGGCGCCTGGGTGGGCGTCCCCCGGGCGGCGCTACCGGCCGGCCTTGGCGGCCTTACCGGGTTTACCGGCCTTGGCGCGCGCCTTCGCCTTGCCCTGCTTCTTCTTCGCCGGGGCGGAGGCGGCCTTGGCCTGCTTGGCGTTCTTCTTCTTCGCGTCCGGCCCCTTCTTGGCCTTCTTCCCGCCGTTCTTCGCCTTCTTCGGCCGGGGCGGCTCGACGGCGACGGACACCACCGGGGCCGGCTCGGCGGCGGCCTGCACCTCGGCGGCCTGCACCTCGGCGGCCGGGGCGCTCGCGGCGACCCGGGTCCGGAACGTCTGACCGGACCGGAACCGCGGCACCTGCGCGGCGGGCACCTCGACCGGAAGGCCGGTCCGCGGGTTGCGGGCGCTGCGCGCGGGCCGCGACAGCCGGTCGAACGTCCCGAAGCCGGTCACGATGACGCGCTCCCCGGCGGACACCCGGTCCATCACGGTGTCGAACACGGCGTCCACGTGCCGGCGGGCGGCGGCCTCATCGCCCCCCGCGCGTTCCGCCACGGCCCTGACCAGTTCGGTGCGGTTCATTCGCCATGCCCTTCACTCCGGCGACAGGTAGGGGCAAGGGTAGCCGCGCCGGCGCCGTCCGGACGGTCATCCCCCGATGAAGCCCTTGGACTTCAGCCAGGTCTCGGCGACCTTCTCGGGCTGCTCGCCCTCGATGTCGACCTTGCCGTTCAGCTCCTGCAGGACCGGGTCCGTGAGCTCCGCGGCGATCGGATTCGCGATCTCGCCGATGGCGGGCGCGTCCTTGTAGACCTGCTCCCGGACGGTGAGCGCCGGGTTGTAGACGGGGAAGAACCTCTTGTCGTCCGGGACGGAGGTCAGCCCCAGCGCCTTGATGCGCCCGTCCGTCGTCGCCACCTCACCGAAGGCGCAGGGCCTCCCCTTCCCGATCGCGTCGTAGATCGCGCCCTCGGCGAGCGTCGCGACGGCGGGCTTCGGCAGCGTGAACCCGTAGGCCTTCTGCAGGCCGGGCCACCCGTCGCTGCGTCCCGCGAACTCGCTGGCGACGCAGGTCGACGCCTTGGCCGGGTCGCGCTTCGCCAGCGCCGCGTAGTCGGACAGGTTCGCGATCCCGAGCTGCCGCATCGTGGTCGTCTTCACCGCGATCGCGTAGGTGTTGTTGGCGGGCGCCGCGTCCAGCCACCTGATCTTGTTCTTGGCGAGGTCCTGCTCGGCGACGGCCTTGTACTGCCCGGCGGGATCGCCGATCGGCTCGGTCTCCTTGAGGTAGTTGATCCAGGCCGTCCCCGTGTACTCCCAGTACATGTCGATGCCGCCGGACGTCAGCGCGGCGCGGGTCGTGTTGCTGCCCTGCAGCCCGCACTTCTCGTTGACCGTCGCGCCCGCCGAGCGCAGCGCGAGCGCGGTGACCTGGCAGAGGACGAGCTGCTCGGTGAACTCCTTGGACCCGACGGTGACGGTGACGCCGTCCAGCGAGTTGCCCTCGGCCAGGCTGCCCGCCTCGGCGTCGGTGCCGCTGGAGCTGAAGCATCCCGCGGTGAGGGCGACGGCGGCGAGGGAGGCGGCGGCGGCGGGGAGCGTGCGCATGGTGACTCCTCAAGGTGATTCAGATCCCGCGCGGGCGCAGGACGTACTCGGCGATGCCGATGAGCCAGTCGGCCGCCATAGCGAGGACGGCCGTCAGGATGCTGCCGGTGAGCAGGATCGGGGTCCGGTTCAGCGAGATGCCCGTGTTGATGAGCTCCCCGAGACCGCCCGCGTTGGTGAACGCGGCCAGCGTCGCGCTGCCCACGTTGAGGATCACCGCGACGCGGACGCTGGCGAGGATCACGGGGACGGCCAGCGGCAGCTCCACGCGGAACAGCACCGCCGTCCTCGACAGCCCGATGCCGCGCCCGGCGTCGACGAGCGAGCGGTCGACGCCCCGCAGGCCGACCATCGTGTTGCGCAGCACCGGCAGGGCCGACACGAGGATGAGCGCGATCACCGCCTTCTGGAACCCGATGCCGACCGTGACGGCGAGCAGGACGAGCACCCCGATGGACGGGACCGCCTGCCCCACGTTCGCGAGCGCCAGGAACGGCGCGGACAGCCGCCGCAGCCGCGGCCGGGTCAGCAGCACGCCGAGCGGGATCGCGATCGCCAGCACGAGCGCCGTCGACACCGCGACCAGCTTGACGTGCTGGACCGTCTGGCCGGCGATCTCCGACCGGTTGATGGAGCGGCGCTCGATCGCGTCCAGGTCCAGGCCGCGCACGTACACGTAGAGCGCCACCGACACGACGACGAGGAACAGCGGCGTCACGAGCAGCCCGGCGAGCGAGCGGCCGTCCGTCTCCGTCCGCTCCGGCACCGCCGTGACGGTCATGGCTTCCGCTCCGGCGCCTGCCGCACGATCGCCGACCAGGAGACGGTGCCCGCCGCGCGCCCGTCCCCGTCCAGGACCGTCGCGGTCTCCGCACCCGCCCGCAGCATCGCGTCCAGCGCCTCGTACAGGGACTGGTCGGCCCGGACGGTCGCGCCGCCGGCGTGGCCCTCGACGGGTTTCAGCTCGACGGACCCGACCTCCACGAGCCGCAGCCGCCGCATCGCGGCCCCCGCGCCCACGAACTCCGCGACGAACGCCTCCGCCGGCTCGGCGAGGATCGCCGCGGGCGTGTCGTACTGGACGAGCCTCGCCCCCTGCCCGAGCATCGCGATGCGGTCGCCGAGCTTGAGCGCCTCCGTGAGGTCGTGGGTGACGAGGACGATCGTCTTGCCGATCCGCGCCTGCAGTTCGAGGAACGCGTCCTGCAACCGCTCCCTCGTGATCGGGTCGAGGGCGCCGAACGGCTCGTCCATCAGCATCGCCGGCGGGTCCGCGGCCAGCGCGCGGGCGACCCCGACGCGCTGCTGCTGCCCGCCCGACAGCTCCTTCGGATAGCGTCCGCGATAGGTGCCGGGGTCGAGGCCGACCATGTCGAGCAGCTCGTCGACGCGGGCGCGCGCCCGCTTCTTGTCCCAGCCGAGCGTCCGCGGGATCAGGCCGACGTTGGCGGCGATCGTCATGTGCGGGAACAGCCCGACCTGCTGGATGACGTAGCCGATGCGGCGCCGCAGCCCGTCCGGGTCGACCCGGGTGACGTCCTCGCCGCCGAGCAGGATCCGGCCCGACGTCGGCTCGATGAGCCGGTTGATCAGGCGCAGCGTCGTCGTCTTGCCGCAGCCGGACGGGCCGAGCAGCACGACGATCTCCCCCTCCCGGACGCCGAGCGTGAGATCCTCGACGGCCGCGGCGTCCTGCCCCGGGTACCGCTTGCTCACCCCCTCCAGCCGGATCATCTCCGTCATCGCAGCCCCCTGGAGGTGGTGAACCGGGACAGCACGACGAACAGCACGTCCAGCACGAGCGCCAGGACGGCGACGCCGAGTGTGCCCGCGACCGTGTCGTTCAGGGCGTTGGCGCCGCCGATGCGCGACAGCCCGCCGAAGATCAGCTCCCCCAGCCCCGGCCCGGCGACCGCCGCCGCGATCGCCGCGATCGCCACCGTCATGATCGTCGCGACCCGGACCCCGGTGAGCACCACCGGCCAGGCCAGCGGCAGCCTGATCCGCAGCATCCGGCTCGCCCGGCTCATCCCCATCCCCCGCGCCGCCTCCTCGACCGCGCTCGGCACGCCTTCGAGACCGGTGATCGTGTTACGCAGGATCGGGAACACCGCGTAGAGCGTCAACGCGGTGATCGTCGGGGCCAGCCCCAGCCCGAACACCGGGATGAGCAGCCCGAACAGCGCCAATGAAGGAACGGTCAGCATCGTCCCGGTGACCCCGAGCGCGAGCCCCTTCGCCCGGGGCCGCCCCTCGACGGCGGCCCCGAGCCCGATCCCGATCACGGCCGCGATCGCCACGGCGATCAGGACCACCTCGGCATGCTCGGCCATCATCACGCCGATCGTGGGCCAGCGGTCGGCCAGGTACTCGGAGAAGCTCACCGCCGCCTCCCGCCACCGCACCGCGCGGCGGGAGCGCGGACATGACTCTCGTGTCCCATACCACCAGAGGCTGCCTACGGATGATCAGCAAAACAACCCCAGATCCCCGAACCCCACCCCCGCCGGCAAAGCCACCCTTCAGGGCTGACAGCCGACGAACACCGCCAACGCGTACGCTCCACACGACCACTGAAGGAGTACCCGCAGAGCACCGAGCCCGCGGCACCTGGTACACGGTCCAGCCCGGAGAACAGCGTGTTCGGCAAGGCCCGGCTACGGATTTTCCTTGGGCCGCGGCTGGGCAAGGGGGTGATCGGCAGTCGACACTGGTGACGGTCACCCCCTGAGAGGAGCACCGAGGTGTCGTACGCCTTCGATCCGGAACTCGCGCCATGGATCGCGACGATCCCGCATCTTTCGATCGCCGACGTTCAGCAGATCCGCCGGAACGAAGCGGAGTTGTTCGCGGGAGCAGCGAAATACGAGCCGCCGGTTCCGGTCGAGACCCGCGATATCACGGTGCCGGGGCCGCAGGGCGCACCCGAGGTCCAGGTACGCATCTTCGCCCCGGTCGAACGGTTCGACGACCTGCCGGGCCTCGTCTACTTCCACGGAGGCGGGTTCGTCATCGGTAGCGTCGACATGTCCCAGGACGACACCACCGCCATCGCGGCCGAGGTCGGCGCCGTGGTCTTGTCCGTCGAGTACCGGCTCGCCCCCGAACACCCGTTCCCGGCCGGCCTGGAGGACTGCTACGCCGTGCTGACCTGGGCGGCCGCGCACACGGCCGACCTCGGGATCGACCCGGATCTGCTAGCGGTGGGCGGCGAAAGCGCCGGCGCCGGGCTCGCCGCAGCGGTCTCCCTGTTGGCGCGCGACCGTGGCGGCCCGGCACTCTGCTTCCAGCTTCTCGGCATTCCGGACCTGGACGACCGGCTCGACACCCCGTCCATGCGCGCCTTCACCGACACGCCGATCTGGCATCGACCCAACGCCGAACTGAGCTGGGATCACTACCTCGGCAAGGAGGTCCGCGGCACCGACGGCGTCTCCCCCTACGCTGCTCCGGCCCGCGCCGAAGACCTGACCGGGCTACCGCCCGCCTACATCACGACCTGCGAGTTCGACCCGCTCCGCGACGAGGGCCTGAACTACGCGCAGCGACTCATCCAGGCAGGCGTCGCGACCGAGTTGCACCACTACCCCGGCACCTTCCACGGCTCCACCAGGATCAAGGAGGCGGGCGTGTCCAAGCGCATGCGCGCCGACCGCTTGGACGCCATCCGCCGCGCCCTGCATCCCACCCACTAGAGCTCTAGAACGAGACGGGAGCCGCGGGCGCGCGACACGCAGATCATCATGAAGCCGCCGTCCGCGCGCTCCTCCTCGGTCAGGACGGAGTCGCGATGTTCCGGCTCCCCGTCGAGAACGGGCGTCTCACACGTCCCGCACGTCCCTTCGCGGCAGGACGACAGGACGTTGACGCCCGCCTTCTCCACGGTCTCCAGAATCGATCGTCCAGGTTCGATCCGCAGCGTCCGGCCGCTCAACGCGAGCTCGACCTCGAAGGCCTCGTCCACTCCCTCGACGGGCTTCGGTGAGAACCGTTCAGTGCGCAGCGCACCGACCCCGAGTGCAGCGCACCGCTCCTCGGCCGCGGCCAGCATGGGTTCCGGACCGCAGCAGTACACGAGCGCCTCGTCCGTCCAGTCACGCAGCGCGCCCTCAAGGTCGAGCAGCCCGAACTGATCCTGCGGACATATCTCGACCCGGTCGCCATAAAGGCTCAGCTCGTCCAGGAAAGCCATGGCAGAGCGCCGCCGCCCACCATAGAGAAGCCGCCACTCGGCCCCCGCCGCCTCCGCTGCCGCCACCATCGGAATCATCGGCGTGATCCCGATACCTCCAGCCAGGAACAGATAGCGCGGCGCTTCCTCAAAACGGAAATGATTCCGCGGCCCCCGCACAATGAGCCGATCCCCCACCCGAACCCGCTCGTGGACGAACGTGGACCCGGGCCCCTCCTTCAACACACCGATGCGCCACGCCCCCGCATCACCCGGATCCCCGCACAACGAGTACTGCCGGACAAGCCCGTCCCCCAACACCAGATCAATATGCGCCCCAGGCTCCCACAACGGCAGCCCCCCGTCCCCCACCGCACAAAGCGTCAACCCCACAACCCCATCAGCAAGAACCTTCTTGCCCTCCACAGAAACCCGGATATCACTCTCCACAACCGCCACCTCCCAAAACCCAATCACTTACACACGCAACGCCATTACGCAGGGCGTGCAGGGCCGCACCGCCATCGCCCCACCACCACGCAACCGCGACCACCTCAACCCGCCACTCCACCGGCCGCCCTTGGCACCGCCTCCCCCGCACACCTCGCCAACCAATCCTCCTGACACGACTCGCGCGAGGCACCACCCAACACAGCCGCCACGCACGGGCCGATGATCTCGACAGCGAGGACCTTGCGGCGGGCGGCAAGGCGGCGCAGGGGCATTCCCAGGCGGGTCGTAGAAGCCGTCCGGGGGGACGGGCAAGCACCGTCCGGTGTGAGGAAGTCGAAGATGACGACACGCAGGCCGCGGCAGGCCTGCCCTCCCTGACATCGGCCTCGTCGAGATGACGCCCCCGAGACCGAAACCGTCCACGAGACGCCAGCGGCCGAACAGTTTCGCGCGACAACCCCACCGGCACACCCCAGACACCCCGTCGAGCACCCCCGGCAGGCCCAGAATGCAATGCCCACAACACGCCGCCGACAACCCGGGGCAGTCGGCACCACGGGCCGCGCCGTGCTGAACACAGCGGCCAGGCGTGGCTCCGCGAGGACCATCCATCGACCAAAGACTGCGGCGTGCAACCACCCCGCCGTCGCCCGCCCTGGCAGCGTGCGACCACCCGCCATCGCCCGCCGTGGCGGCGGGCGGCCGGGTACTGGGCGAGTGGAGCGGCTTCGGCAGGGTCGGGCGAGTGGGCGTCGGTGCCGCAAAGGCGCTCGTCGCGACCGTTCGCTTGGCGCTGGCCAAGGTTGGGCGGGAGCACCCGAGTGCAGTTGGCTCCTTCTGCCCCAGATCGGGCGGCCGCAGGCCTGCCGATGGCCCGTGATCTCCGAACGCATGCCGGGACGGCGACATTTGCGTGGTTACCGCCGCGCCAACCTGCTGAACCTGCCAACGGCTCGGTGCCATACGACCCGGCGTAAGACACCCGGCTTGAACCACCGAGGCCGCCGTCCACCACCAGCGCATCGGAACACCGCATGCCATCGCCTTGAGCACGTTGACGTCTAATCACCTCAGCTACCTGCTCCGCCGTAGATCTACGCAACGCCGGGCCACCGCCGGGTAGCGCCGACTCGTGTCAGCGTCATGGCTGGTAACCGCCCACCAGTGCCAGGGCACCGGGGCGGCCTAATCACGACGATCGTTCGTGGTCGGAGGCTCAGTCAGCACCGCTTCCGCAGAATGGAAGAACCCACGCCGGGCTTCGCTCGTCCCGGCGAGGATCGCAGGAACCGCTTCCGTCCATGTGACCGCACGGCCCCCTCCGGCCCTCGGGATGGACGCGGCCCACTGGCTTCCCAGGGCCGCGTCTATCCCGCACGGGCTACTCCCAGACCATGGCCGCGCTTCCCTCACCTGGTCATCCCGCTTCCACGAGCCAGCGTCAGGCCCGCGCGAAGAACACGCAGGCAATCGGCCGTGTCTGCGGCCCCGCCGTCGCCGGAACCATGGCTTCGAGGACTTGCTCGATAGCAACTCCGGACATCATCAGCTCCAGACGCCAGCAGCCCTAGACGCCAGCAGCCCTGGACACCACCGCCCTGGACACCACCGCCCTGGACACCACCGCCCTGGACACCACCAGCCTGGACACCACCAGCTCTGGACGTCTCAGCTCTGGACGTCTCAGCTCTGGACGTCTCAGCTCTGGACGTCAGCGGCCCTGGACGTCAGCGGCCGCGGAAGGGCGAGGTGGGAATAGCCGCAAGCCAGGTCGTCGCGCTGCGGGAGCTGTCCGAGGCGGCCGCGGAAGGTGACGCGGTACGCCGACGGCGACACCCGACCGCAGCCAGATGCCGCGGCAGCGAGGCCGCCGTCCCGAACCCGGCCCGCTCGGCGACTCCGGACATCTGTCCTCGGCGGGTCAGTCTTCTACCGTTCCGGGCATGCGATGATCACGGGCGCTGACCTGCACGGCTGTCCGGGCCGGCGACTCCGTCTTCCGATCCACAGCCACCGCCGCGACACCGACGGTGCCCGCGTCATGGCCAAGGAACCGCGTCCACGCCGCCACACCCGCCAGCGATAGATCCAGCAGCACATCCACCAACCGCCCGCTCGTGCGTACCCATCCGCCCTCCACCCGGCGGCGGACGGTCGACCGCTCACATGTTCGGAGGCAGGGTGTGCCTCGCGAGGACGATCCGAACGAGAGCACGTATCACCTACACGGCCAGCAGCCTGGGTGGTGGCGGCGACTCGGGACGACGGGGGACGGCCGCGGCACCGGGGGCGGCCCGGGGGCGGCGGCCGCCCGCGCCGCAGCCGGCTGGCGTGGATGCCCACGGGACCAACGCGCTGAGCAGCGGCCGGGATGTTGGAGCAGGCGCAACCGGCCTCGGCACACCACCCCGGTCATTGCGCCGTGCCGTCACGGATCTGGACCAGGATGCCCACGGATCCAGGGTCGAGGCATCGTCCGTTCGGACGCCTACCGGACGGCATCGGCCAGTCTGCTGACGTCCTTTGGGAACCAACGCCAGCCTGGCGACGACCTGCAGCGCAGCTAGGCTTGCGGCGCCCAGCACGCTGGGCTGCGCGTCCAGTACGCGTGGGCTGGGGGCAGGCGCAAAGGTGGCGGGGTTCTGGCCACGCATTGGACGGCCGGACAGTACACCGCTCACACGTTCGGAGGAGGGGTGCGTCGCGAGGACGATCCGAACTAGAGCACCTAGCGCTTACACACGGATTTGGACCAGGACGGCCACGGATCCAGGGGCCGGGCATCGTGGTTCGGACGCCTACCGGGTGGCATCGGCCAGTGTGTTGACATCCCTTGGGAAACGACGTCGGCCCGGTGACGGCCTGCAGTGCAGCCCGGGTGCAGCGTCCAGTACGGGTGGGCTGCGGCGCCCAGTACGGCGATGGTCGGGGTGCGGGCGCAAGTTGACGGGGAGGCGAGGTGCGTCGCGAGGATGATTCGAACGAGAGCACGTCTCGCCTGCACGCGGATTTGAAGCAGGATGGCCACGGAGGCGGGGTTCGGGGCTGTTTGATCGAAGTGACACTCCAGATCCGCCGAGCGGATCGGCTATTGGAAGGAACATCGGTATGGATGATCGGGACGTGTCGGCACTGATACGGAAGATCTGCCTAGCGCTGCCTGAAACGACGGAGAAGCCGTTCGGCGGTCACACCGCGCCCTCCTATCGGGTTCGCGACAAGCTCTTCGTGATGACCTCCGAGGACGGGCTCTCCATGACGTTCAAGGCCGGACCCGGCGTTCAGGAGGCGCTCGTGGCGGAGGCCCCGGAACGGTTCTTCGTCCCGAAGTACGTGGGTGCACGGGGCTGGGTCGGGGCGCGGCTCGACGTCGACCAGGACTGGGACGAGATGGCCGAGCTCATCGAGGACAGCTACCGCCTCATCGCACCGAAACGCCTGGTCAACCTCCTCGACCGTGACTAGCCCGGCGCCGGGCTCCGTTGCCTTCACCTCGCCGGCGTCGCAGGAGTGCCAGGCGGGCGGCCACGTGGTCCATGGTGGCGTCGTCAGCTTTCCAGCCGCGCTGGAGTAATGCCGTCAGGAGAGCCTCCAGATAGGGCGCTGGGCGGGTCAGGAAGTTCTTGCTCACGGGGATGACGTCCCAGCCCGCCTCCTTGGCGAGCCAGCGCCGGCGCTCGGTGTCGTGGGCACGGGCTTCGCGGCCGGTGTGGTGCCTTTCGCCGTCATATTCCAGGCCGACTCGGTATTCCGGGTAGCCCAGGTCGATGTACCACCAGTGACCGCGGGGCCCCATCACTTGTACCTGTGTCTTCGGCGGCGGGAATCCGGCCTCCACTACGGCGACGCGGGTCCAGCTCTCGCCGGGGGACGCCGCGCCTCGATCGCCGAGCCGGACGATCTGGCGCAGCCGCTTGTTGCCGCGATACCCCGGAAGGGTCCGGGCCATCGCGGTGAGTTCGCCGGGGTCCACTCCGCGCCGGAGGAATTGATCGAGGGCCGCGACAGCCTCATAGCGAGGAAGCCATCGCGCACAGTCCAGTGCGGTGCGGGCAAGGCACGTGACGCGTACATCGGATCTCTCCACGACATGGTCGGCCGGAAGTGCCGCGTTCTCGGCGGTGAACGCAGGCACGCCGGAGTCGGTCCCGGGTGATCGGGGAGTGATGAGCTCGACGTCCCAGTCGGCTTCGTTCACTCCCGGAGGTAATACGTCGAGGCCCCATATCCACGCGGCCGTACGGCGCGCGATGACGACGTCGTCCGGGAGGAGGCCGCTCAACGCGGCGGCGCGAGCCGTGAGGGAGGCGCCCTTCACGGGGACGAAGTACGCGCCGGGGCCGACGGGGACGATGCCGGCCGCCGTTCGCTTCCAGGTCAGGCTGAAGCCGTTCATGTGAACCGATGATGCCCGCCGGGGCGGTCACCGCGACGAGCGCTGCAAGAATGTGGATAACTTTGAGTTTCCGCAGGTCAGAGCCAAATGGCTCGCGGGGTGTCACCCCGGGGATTCCGCCGGGGTGCCGCCGCGGCCTCCCGTCGTGGAGACCGCGCCCGTCGCCCAGGCGCCGATGCGCTTGATCAAGCCAGGGGTGGCGGCCGTCTCGGCGTGCCCGAAGGCGGGCTCGATCCACAACTCCCTCGGGTCGGCCGCGGCGCCGAACAACTGACGTCCGTGTTCGAGGGGGAAGAAAGGGTCCGCGTCCCCGTGGACGACGAGGAGCGGCACCGGCGCGATCCGGCCGACGACCTCGTGCGGCGCCTCTGGCACTGGGTCCCATCCGTTCGGCGCGATCCGTGTCCCCCGCGCCAGCCGGACCGCCATCCGGCCCACCCGCCGCTCGATCACCCAGTGCACGCGCCGCATCGGAACCGTCCCGCGGTAGTACCAGCGTGCGGGCGCGCTGACCGAGACCACCGCGTCGACCCCACCGTGCAACGCGGCATGCCGGACGACGATTGCGCCACCCATGGAGAAGCCTGTCAGGACGACCCGTTCGTACCCGCGTCGGCGTGCCGCCGCGACCGCCGCGTCGACGTCGAGCACCTCCCGGTCACCGACCGTGGATCGTCCGCCCGACCTGCCGTGCCCGCGGAAGTCGAGCCCGATCACGCCACCGTGCCGGTTGAGGGCGCCCGCGATCCGGCGGAGTGCGGGCTGCCTCCACGAGCACGTGAACCCGTGCGCGAGGACGAAGCACACATTTCCGTCACCCCTGATGTGACCTGCGTCGATTCGCACGCCGTCCGCGGTGTAGAGGGTGAGGGGTTCGGGAATCACCACGCCTCCATGATCGTCCATCACGTCCTCGCCGATTTTTTCACTCCCACCCGTCGGAGAATCGGCCCGCCGAGCGATGGAGGGATATGAACCACCCGGGACGACTCCAGCCCGACCCGGGGCCGGCGCTGCTCGATCTCTACGACGAGGCCCTGCCCGAGGTCTACGGCTACCTGCTGTCCCGGTGCGGTCGGCGGGCGCTGGCCGAGGACCTGACGGCGGACACCTTCCTGGCCGCGGTAGAGGCCGTGCGGAAGGAGCCCCCGCCTGTGCTGTCCGTCGCCTGGCTGGTCGGCGTGGCGCGACACAAGCTGGCCGACCACTGGCGGCGGGCGGCACGGGAGCAACGCGGCCTTCAGGCGATGGACGGGGGCGCCTCAGACGCCACGGAGGACCCATGGGACGAGCGCGTGGACGCACTCCTCGCCCGGGAGGTCCTCGAACAGCTGGGGCCCCACCATCGCGCCGCGCTGACGCTCCGCTACCTGGACGGGCTCCCAGTCCCCCAGGTCGCCGAGCATCTCGGCCGGACGCTCCACGCCACCGAGGCCCTGCTGACACGGGCCCGGACGGCCTTCAGGCACGCCTACAACGATCACTGTTCACCAGGAAGACCGAGACCCGGAGACCGCGGAAAGGAGGGCCACGATGACTGATCCGCTGGAGGCTCTCCGTACACCGGTCGTCCCCGTCGATCCGGACCCGGCCTTCGCAGCGCGCCTGCGCGAACGTCTGCGGCGCGCGCTGCTTCAACCCACGGGAGACACCATGACCACGAGCACCGTCCAGGAGTCGGAGGCCCGAGTTCGAACGCTGACCCCGTACCTGTGCGTTGACGACGGGCAGCATGCCCTGCGCTGGTACGCCGACGCGTTCGGTGCGGAGCTCCACAGCGAACCGACGATGATGGAGGACGGGCGGGTCGGCCATGCCGAGCTCGCCATCGGCGACTCCGTGCTGATGCTCGCCGACGAGTGGCCCGAGCTGGGTCTGCTGGGCCCGAAGGCCCGCGGCGGCCCCAGCCAATCGCTCTACCTGTCGGTCCCGGACGTCGACATCGTCTTCTCCCGCGCCGTCGAGATGGGCGCCGCCCCCGACCGTCCCGTGGCCGACTACCCCTACGGCCGGAACGGCGTCGTCATCGACCCGTTCGGGCACCGCTGGATGATCTCAAGCCCTCCCCCCGCCGCCACGCGAACGTAGGCACCGCGATGTCAGCCATGCCTGGCTCTGGACCGAGCGGGGGCGCTGCCCAGGGGCGCGGGCTGACCTGCGGGCCGGAGCCGCAGCGGTGGAACCGCAGAGCAGAGTCCAGACTGGCCGGAACGTGGAGCGAGGGCGCCGACCAGAGGCGCGGACTGCGGCTCGGGGCTGAACTACCGGCCAGAGGCACGGTCCAGCGGCACCGACCAGGCCCCCGCGGGCCAGAAACACAGAAAACGGCTCAGGGCCGTACCACAGGCCGGAGGCGCCGGCCAGCGGCACCGGCCAAGCCCTGCCGACCGGAGGCACGGAAAAGCGGCTCGGGCTGAACTACCGGCCGGAGGCGCGGGGCCGCGGGCCGGCCAGGCGCCCGCGGGCCAGAGGCGCGGAAAGGGCTCAGGGCTGAGCTACGCGCCGGAGGCGTGGGCGGGGGTTTGGGGCTGGCCCGGGGCCGGAGGCGTGGGCAAGGGAGTTGGCTGGTTACGCGGGGTAGGGGCTCGGGGCCCAGTTGCGGGGTGGGTGGGGGTGGGTAGGTAGGGGATGTGGGTGGAGGGCTGGTTCTTCGGTGGGCTCGGGCGTCGGAGTGGCTGGTATGGACGGCGACGAGCGTGCGTCTCGGCTGAGGGCGCGGCGGGGCGGTGAGCGCCGTGCCGCCGAGGCCGACGGGGCTGGGGCGCGTGCGGAGCAGAGGCGCGAGGCCGAGGAGTACGCGCGCCAAGCGATGGTCTCCTCGGCGCGTGCCCACGATCGGGCCGCTTCCCTGCTGGAGGGGATGGCCGCCGCACATCCCGAGGAGGCGGAGCTGCATCTCCAGTCGGCCGCTCGCCATCGTAAGTGGGCGGAGAACGACAGGGAGCTGGCGCGGAAGTACGCGCCGCGCGGCGGCGGCCCGGACGCATTGTGATGGTTGACCTCCACTACAACGCGGAGTTGCCGGCGTCCTGGTTGATCCCCAACGGGCTCCGCTAAGCAATCGAGCGGCGACTCCTGCTGGAGCGCATGCTGGTGACGACGAGGGCGGTGGGGGCGGCGCGGATTCCGCGGGTACGGGGAAGAATGGGGGCATGACCGTCGATGCGGAGACTTTGGCCACGGCTCGCCGTTCGTTGCACGGGGTCGCGGAGCTCGTACTGGCAGGGCCCCAATACCGGCAAAGCGGGACGATACGGCTGCGTGTCGTGCCGGGCGGGTTCGGGACGGTCCAGGCCCCCGACCTGCGGGTGAACGAGACCGAGCTGGTGTGCGGCGACCGTGAGGTGCCCTTGAACGGGGCCACCTGCCGCGAGCTGGGCGCGGCTGTCAGTGTTGAGGCAGGGGGTGTTGGAGACCTGTACAAGGATGGCAGCGGTGTCGGTCTGGACGAGGTCCTGGGAGTCGACGCGGAGGCGGCGCATCAGATCGTCCGGGCATTCGGGCAAGGACAGGAGGCTCTGACCAGGTTCGCGCCGGACATCACTCCCGTGCTCTGGCCGGAACACTTCGATCTGGGCATCGCGGTCGATGCCGTCAATTACGGAGTGTCGCCCGGAGATGAACAGGTGACCGAGCCCTACGCGTATGTCGGCCCGTGGGAGCCGCGGCACGGGGAGTTCTGGAACACCGCCTTCGGTGCCGCGCGGCCCTTGCGTGTCCTGCCCGGTGCCACGGCTCTGCTGGACTTCTTCATGGAGGGCCGAGACCGCGCGATCCGCGACGCGTGACTTCCCAGGGCGCCCCGGTGTCGTGAGCCTGTTAACGGACCTCGCACTTTGTACCGTCGGTGCGGGGCTGCGTTGAGCTCAAGGGTGAAAGCGTGGAGGTGAGGCAAGTCCTGGCGTCACCCCGGCACGATCTTCGAGACCGCGTGGGGCCTCGCGTCGTCCCGGGCCGGGCAATGCCGGCGGCTGGAGTCAGCGGGTTATGGCGGCCGCGCGGAGGTGGCCGTCACCGGCGCCGAAGTAGACCACCCCGCCGGACACCACCGCGTTGGGGTCGCGGCCGTCCGCCAACCTGACCTTCCCCAGGGAGGCGCCGTCACCGGCGTTCAGGAGGTGCAGTTCGCCGGTCTTCGTGCTGACGTATGCCGTCCCTGACGAGACGGTGGGCGACGAGCTCACCTGGGGAAGGTCGCGCCGCCACATCATCGCGCCGGTCTTCGCGTTGAACGCGACCGCCTGCCCGGCATCTCCCTGGGAGTCGGCGTTGCCGCTGACGTAGAGAACCCCATCGGACAGCACGGGCAGCCACGAGTCTGAGAAGTCGCGGAGGCCGGTTGGGGTGTTCCACAACAATGCCCCGTTACCCGGGTCGCGGGCCGAGACGGTGCCGTCCTCACCGATCGCGTAGATGACGCCGCCGGTCACGGTGAGCGACTCCGGCCGGCTGCGGATGTCGCCGGAGAAGGGGGCCTTCCACAGCCGCTCGCCGGTGTCGGCGTTCAGCGCGTGGAGTTGCGGGCCCGGCTCGTCGTAGGTGCTCGCGACGTAGTAGACGACGTTCCCGTGGGCGGTCATCTCCCAGACGATCCCGGCTTCGTGGCTCCACGCCTTCTTGCCGGTGCCGGTGTCCAGCGCGTACACCGACGTCTTCTCCTCATCGGACGTCCGGTGGAAGAGGTACATGTGCCGGCCGGACACCGCTTCGCCGAGCAGCAGCGTGCCGCCGTGGGACTCCCACAGCCGGCGGCCGGAACCGGCGTCCAGCGCGAACACGCGGCCGCTGTCGCTGTCGCGGGAGGAGTCGGTGTAGGCGCTGACGTAGATCCTGTCTCCAGCGATGATCAGGGAGTTGCCGCCGCCCCACGCCCGGTCGCGTTTCCAGCGGGCTTCGCCGGTCCGGGCGTCCACGGCGTGGATGACTCCGCCACCGTCGCCGAAATACACCGTCCCGTCCTTGACCTGCGGTGGCCAGGCCGTGTCTCCCCCGTAGGACCACAACTGCTTCAAGACCGGCGGGCTGGGCTCAGCGCCACGATCGGTGCGGCCTGCCCGGTCGGCGTCCGGATCTCCACCGGTGAGGAGCAGCGTGGTGGCGACGCTGACGAGGACGGTGACGGCGGCGAGTCCCGCCAGGGCACGCCTCCGAGTGAGCAGCCGCCGGGGAGCGGGTGCCTGAGGCGGGCCCTGGTACGGCGCCGTCACGACGGCGGTGGGAGTGGGGGGCGGGGCGACCGTGCGGGTGATCTCGGCCGTCAGCGGTTCGGGCAGCCAGCCGGCCGGCCACGCCCGCGACGCGCGGCCCAGTTCCGCGACCAGGTCGGGGACGGTGGGACGCCTGCCAGGGTCCTTGTCCAGGCAGCGTGCCACGACGTCCGCCAGCCCGGACGGCACGCCGGTGAGGTCGGGGTCCCCGTGGACGATCCGGTAGTTCAGGGCGTGCACCGAGCCGCCGCGGAACGGTGCGGTCCCGGTCGCCGCGTACGCCAGGACGGCGCCGAGGGAGAAGACGTCGCTCGCCGGGCCGACCGCGCCGCCCCGCAACTGCTCGGGGGACATGAAGCCGGGCGTGCCGACCATCGCCCCCGTCACCGTCAGCCGCGTGCTCTCGGACGCCAGCGCGATCCCGAAGTCGATCAGGCGCGGGCCGTCCGCCGCCAGCAGCACGTTCGACGGCTTGAGGTCGCGGTGCACCACACCCGCCGCGTGCACGCCCTCCAGCGCCTCCGCGAGCGCGGCGCCCAAAGCCCGGACCGTCCCGTCCGGCAGGGCGCCGTGCGCGTCGAGCGCGGCCTTCAGCGACAGCCCCGGCACGTACTCGGAGGCCAGCCACGGCGGCGCCCCGCCCGGGTCGGCGTCCACCACGGCGGCGGTGAAGGGACCGCTCACGCGGCGGGCCGCCTCGACCTCCCGGACGAACCGGCGCCGGAACCCCGGATCCTCCGCCAGCTCGGCCCGCACCGCCTTCACCGCGATCGCGCGGCCCCCCGGCGACGACGCCAGGAAGACCTGACCCATCCCGCCGCCGCCGAGCCGCCCGACGAGCCGGTACGGCCCGAGCCGCTCCGGGTCGCCCGCCTCCAGCGGCGCGTACACCTCCCCGCGCCCCATCAGCGGGCGTCCGAGAGCACGCGCAGGACGTCGTCTTCCTCGACATAGAGTCGACCGTCGATGACGCCCGGACTCCCGCCCACGTGCTCCTTCCACAGGCGGGTGCCGTTGCGGGCGTCCAGGGCGTAGAGGTTCCCGGCGTCCTCGTCGTCGCCGTCGCCGTCGCCGAAGAGCACCGTCCCGTTCTCGACCGACAGCAGATGGGCCTCGTCCACTCCCGGCTTGTGCCGCCACAGCGGCTTGCCGGTGTCGGCGGCGAAGGCGCACACGTAACCGTCGTTCTCGAAGTAGGCGACGCCGTCCGCGATGATCGGGGCGCCGGCTCCGCCGGCGATGGCGGGGTCCCAGGAGGCGCCCTCGAAGCCCTGCTTCCACGCGTACCGGCCCGTCGCGGCGTTCACCGCGTGCAGGGAACCGTCCCGGACGCCGAAGTAGACGGTGCCGTTCGCGGCGACGGGCGATGACGCGAGCCGGTCCCCGGCCTCGATGCGCCAGAGGTCCGCGCCGGTCTCCGCATCCACCGCGCGCAGGGTGCCGTCACTGATCACCGCGAAGACGACTCCTCCGGAGACGACCGGCCCCTGCTTCGAGAAGCCCTTGTAGGTGTTGGTCCACGTCTCCCGCCCGGTTCGGGCGTCGCGCGCGATCAGCCGGACGTCCGACGCGTAGAGCTTTTCTCCGACCACCTCGATCGACGGATGGATGCCGTGGTCCTTCCACTTCCACAGTTCCTCGCCGCTGCCGGCGTCCCGGGCGTAGGTGTACTCTCCGGCGCCGTAGTACACCGCCGAATCGGTGGCCCCCAGGAACAGCGGGCCCGTCGGGACGTCGCCCAGGGAGTGCGCGTACTTCCAGCGCAGCCGGCCGTTCTCGCCGTTCAGGGCGTACAGGCCGCCCTTCTGGTCGTCGATGTACGCTGTGCCTCCGACCACTTGCGCCAGATGCATGCCCTCCTCCAACGGGAAGGTCCACAGCTCCTTGCGCCGCGGCGGCCCGGCGGCCTCGGCCTCCCCGTCGTCACCCGACAGCCGGACGGTGAGGACGACCGCCGCGACGACGAGCGCGACCGCCCCCGCGCCGGCCACGGCGGCCAGGATCCGGCGCCGCGCGGGGCCAGGCGCCCGCGTCCGTCCCACTGGAACAGGCGACACGCGCGCACCGGGCGAGTCCGGCGGGGCGGCGGCGGACGGGGCGGAAGCGGGCGGGGGCGGAAGCGGCGCGGACCTGATGCGGAGGACATCCGCGGCCACCGGGGCGGGCAGCCAGCCCGCCTCCGTGAAGAAGCCCGC
Source organism: Actinomadura madurae (assembly GCF_047130825.1). Taxonomy (NCBI): domain Bacteria; kingdom Bacillati; phylum Actinomycetota; class Actinomycetes; order Streptosporangiales; family Thermomonosporaceae; genus Actinomadura; species Actinomadura madurae. Next base: position 10,130,328 of record NZ_CP083237.1, on the reverse strand, counting down.
GGCCTGCCCTGTCCCCGGCATCCGGCTCAACTCCCCGACCAGGTCGGGGACGGTGGGACGCCGGGCGGGGTCCCTGGCCATGCAGCGGGCGGCGACGTCCGCCAGCGCGGTCGGCACACCGGTCAGCTCCGGTTCCTCGTGGACGACCCGGTAGTTCAGGGCGTCGGCGTGCCCTGCCCCGAACGGGCCGGTGCCGGTCACCGCGAACACCAGCACGGCGCCGAGGGCGAAGACGTCGCCGGCGGCGGTGACCTCGTCGTCCACGAGTTGCTCGGGGGCGATGAAACCGGGCGTGCCGATGACCATGCCGGTCTCGGTGAGCTCGGTGGCCTCGGCCGCCCGCGCGATCCCGAAGTCGATCACGCGCGGGCCGTCCGCCGCCAGCAGCACGTTCGACGGCTTGAGGTCGCGGTGCACCACACCCGCCGCGTGCACGCTCTCCAGCGCCTCCGCCAGCGCGGCGCCCAGCGCGAGCACCGTTCCCTCCGGCCAGGCGCCGTGCGCGGCCACCGCCGCCTCCAGAGAGACCCCGGGCACGTACTCGGTGGCCAGCCACGGCGGCCTCCCCTCGGGGTCGGCGTCGACCACGGCGGCGGTGAAGAAGCCGCTCACCTGGCGGGCCGCCTCGACCTCCCGGACGAACCGGCGCCGGAACCCCGGATCCTCCACCAGTTCGGCGCGCACCGCCTTCACGGCGACCGCGCGCCCGCCCGGCGACAGGGCGAGGAACACCGTGCCCATCCCGCCGCCGCCGAGCCGCCCGACGATCCGATACCGCCCGAGACACCCCGGGTCGCCCGCCCGTACCGGCGCGACACCGCTCACTCGGCTCCCTCCCCGGCCGCGGTGCCGAGACCCGGCGGGGCCGTGCCCGGCATCAGGCGCATGATCATAAGTGTGGTTCTCCATCATCGACGGGGCATGGGGCGGCTCGCATCCAAATAGACGGTTCTGTTCGACAGAGAGTTCGCTCGCACCCTGACGCAGTAGGGGCCCGCGCCATGACGGAGCACGGCGACCCCGGAGCGGCGGGCCTCGTCCAGCCCGATGCCGAGATCGTTGCGCAGCTGGACGGGCGTGAACGCCGGCACCCGGCCGAGGTTCACGAATGCGGGCGACGGAATCAACGGGCGAGGCGCCGCCGCCGGATGATGGCTGTGGCAAGGATCACGAACGCCTCGCGCACACCGCACCCGGCCGTCACCACATGCCGCGCCCTGCACATCTTGTGGCGACCTCTTCATGATCGGCATATGCGGGGCGTGTGTAAGGATCGGGTTATTCCGGTTCTGGGGAGGGTGCTGTGCGGGTCGGTGTGTTGCTGAACGATCGTGGCGGCGCGGACGCGCTCGCCAAGCTGGCGGACGATGTGCGGCGGGCGGCGGACGACGGGTTCCCCTCGGCGTGGCTGTCGCACATCTTCGGGCTGGACGCGCTGACCGCGCTGGCCGTGGCGGGGCGCGAGGTGCCGGGGATCGAGCTGGGGACCGCCGTGGTGCCGACGTATCCGCGGCACCCGGCGGCCATGGCGCAGCAGGCGCGCACGACCGCCCTGGCGCTGCAGGGGCGGCTGACGCTCGGCATCGGGCTGTCCCACAAGATCGTGATCGAGGACATGTACGGGTACGATTTCGGCCGGCCGCTCCGGCACATGGACGAGTACCTGTCGGTGCTGGCGCCTTTGCTGAACGGGGAGAACGCCGCGTTCACCGGTGAGACGGTGACGGGGAACATCGGGCTGAGCGTCCAGAACGAGGGGCGCGTGCCCCTGCTGCTCGCCGCGCTCGGGCCGAAGATGCTGAAGCTGGCGGCGGAACGCGCGGACGGGACGGTGCTGTGGATGACCGGTCCGGTGACCGTGCGCGACCACATCGCGCCGACCATCACGGCGGCGGCCCAGGCGGCCGGACGGGACGCGCCGCGGATCGTGTGCAGCCTCCCGCTGTGCGTGACCGGCGACGTGGAGCGGGCGAGGGAGCAGGCCGCGAAGACGTTCGAGGTGTACGGGACGCTGCCGTCCTACCGGGCGATGATGGACCGGGAGGGCGCCGAGGGGCCCGGCGACCTGGCGGTCGTCGGGGACGAGGACGCGGTCGCGGCGAAGTTGGAGGAGCTGGCGAAGGCCGGCGTCACCGATTTCGTCGCCGGCGAGTACATGCCGGGCGACGACCGCAGGCGCACCCGGGAGTTCCTCAAGACCGTCACGGGGCGATGAGCTCGTAGAGGTTGCCGCTGGAGTCGGAGAAGAAGAGGCCGCGTCCGCCCAGCGGGTGGTCGTCGTCGACGCGGCCGCTGTCCGGGTGGGCGGGGTCGTCGCCGTAGGGGATCTCGCGGGCGTCGAGGCGGTCCCGGACGGTGTCGAAGGTGGCGGCGTCCACGTCGAAGGCCAGGTGGTGGCCCTGCGGGTAGGCGACGGTCATGAAGTCGAGGGTGAGCCCGTCGTTCACGCGGATCGGGACGAAGTGCCGCGCGTGGGGGTGGACGCCGGTGTAGCGCAGGCCCATCACGGTGGCGAAGAAGCGGGCGGCCTCGTCGTTGTCGGCGGCGGTCACGATCGTGTGGTTGAGCGTGATCGTCATTCGGGGGTTCCTTCCTTGAGGGCTCCGTGGAGGAAGACGTCGAGGTAGGCCTCGACCGGCAGGGGGTCGGGCGTCTCGGGGCCGCCGGGCGGGCGGGAGCGCGTGAAGAGCAGGCCCATGAACAGGCTCGCGATCTGCTCGGCGGGCAGGCGCAGCCGGTCGCGTTCCGGTTCGAACAGGTCGGCGAGGGCGTCGCGGGTGCGGGTCATCGCGTTCTCGCGGCCGGCGCCGGGATGCTCGCGGCCGCCGGGCAGGCCGCGGTTGCCGCGTCCGGTGGCGTGCAGCGCGCCGATGACCAGGCCCATGCGGGTGAGGTAGGCCTCCACCGCGGCGGCGGCCTCGGCGAGCCGGGCGGGCAGCGGCTGGTCGAGCGGGATCGCCTCGATCTCCGCGAGGACGTGCTCGCCCCGGAGCGCCTCGGCGACGCACGCGTCCAGCAGTTCCTCCTTGTCGGCGAACACCCGGAAGATCGTGGCCTCGCCGATCCCGGCCGCGCGGGCGATCTGCCCGGTCGTGACGGCGGTGCCGTGCTCGGCGACCAGCGGCAACGCGGTCCGGACGATCATTTCGCGGCGCTCGGCGGGGCTCATCCCGGGAGCGCGCCGCCGTCTCTTCGGCTCCATGCACGCCAAGCTACGGAGTGAGCACTCACTCCGTCAACTTCGAAGTGAGTACTCACTCCGGAGATTCCGACAGACCCGCACTCATGGGCTGATACCGTTGCGATGCTGCGCGCCTGGAGCGAAGTCCGGTGTGAACCCGGCGCTGTCCCGCAACTGTGGTGCCCTTCCGAGTGGCCGAGCCAGGTCGCCTCCTCGCGCGCCGACGACCATCGACCCCGTGGAAGGGCGATCCGTCCTGAGCGGGCCGCGGCTTCCCGCAGCATGGAGGCTCCAGTGAGACCCGTACGCACCCTCGGCGCGGTGATGGCGATCGGCGCCGTCATGTTCGCCTCCGCATGCGGCGGCGACGACGCGACGTCCGGGGACGGGACGACGTCCGCCGAGCAGTCCGTCACCGTCCAGGCCGGGAACGGCGCGGTGACGGTGCCGGCCAGGCCGAAGCGGATCGTCTCCCTCTCCCCCACCCACACCGAGACGCTGTTCGCGATCGGTGCCGGGCCGCAGGTGGTGGCGGTGGACGAGTACTCCAACCACCCGGCGAACGCGCCCAAGACGAAGCTGTCCGGCTTCAAGCCGAACGCCGAGGCGATCATCGCCTACAAGCCGGACCTCGTCGTCCTGTCGGACGACCTGAACGGCGTGGTCAAGGCGCTGGAGAAGGTCAAGGTGCCGGTCCTGCTGGAGCCGGCGGCGACGAAGCTGGACGACGCCTACGACGAGATCACCGACCTCGGGCAGGCCACCGGCCACACCGCCGAGGCGAAGAAGGTCACCGACGACATGCGCGCCTCGATCCAGCGGACGGTCGCCGCGTCGTCCAAGGCCAAGGGCCTCACCTACTACCACGAGCTCGACCAGCAGCTGCACTCGGTGACGTCCCAGACGTTCGTGGGCCAGGTGTACGGGCTGTTCGGCCTGCAGAACATCGCCGACAAGGCGGGCAAGGCGTCCGGCGGGTACCCTCAGCTGTCCCGCGAGTACCTGCTCAAGCAGGACCCGGACCTGATCTTCCTGGCCGACACCAAGTGCTGCGGGCAGAACGCCGCCGCCCTCGCCAAGCGCCCCGGCTGGTCGGACCTGGAGGCCGTCAAGGGCGAGGGCGTGGTCGAGCTCGACGACGACATCGCCTCCCGCTGGGGTCCCCGCCTGCCCGAGTTCGTGAAGGCGATCGGCGACGCCGCCCAGAAGGTCCAGTGACCGGGAACGCCCGCCCGTGAGCAAGGCCCGCTCCGGAGACGCCCCTGACGACCAGACCAAGACGTCTGCGCGACGCGGGCCGGGCTCGGACGCCCCGACCGACGAGGCCGGGACGTCCGAGCCCCGCGGGCACACGAAGAACGCTCCAAACGACGAGACCGTCGAGGCCGAGACCGGGGCGCCCTCTCAGCAGGGGGATCTTTCGGACGCCGGGGCCGGTGTGATCGGGTGGCGCGGGTGGAAGGCGCGGCGCGGGCGGAGGGAGGCGCGGCAGCAGGCCAGGTTGCGGCCGTTGCCACTTGCGGTGGCGGTCGGGCTGCTGGTGGCGGCGCTGCTGGCCGGGGTGCTGGTCGGGGCGGCCGGGCTGCCGGTGGCGGGGGTGCTGAAGGCCCTCGCCGACAAGATTCCGTTCGTGCACGTCGACTCGGGGTTCGGGGTGATCGACGAGAACGTGCTGTTCCAGCTGCGCGTGCCGCGGGCGCTGATGGCGGCGCTGGCCGGCGGGATGCTGGCGGTGGCGGGCGCCGGGTACCAGGGGGTGTTCCGCAACCCGCTCGCCGACCCGTACCTGCTCGGCGCGGCGGCCGGCGCGGGGGTCGGCGCGACGCTGGTGATCGTGCTGGTGCCGGGCGACCCCGGGTACGGGGTGCCGCTGGCCGCGTTCGCCGGCGCCATGGGCGGGGTGTTCCTGGCGTACACGCTCGGCAGCGTCGCGGCGGGGCGCGGGAACGGGGCGGCCACGCTGGTGCTGGCGGGGGTGGCGGTGTCGTCCTTCCTGGCGGCGGTGCAGACGTTCGTCCAGCAGATGAAGGCCCAGGAGCTGCAGCGGATCTTCTCGTGGATCCTCGGCGGCGTCGGGACGGCCGACTGGCACCAGCTCGGGCTCGTGGCCCCGTACGCGCTGGTGTCGACGGTCGTGCTGCTCGCGCACGGCCGGCTGCTGGACGTGCTGAGCGTCGGGGACGAGGAGGCGGCGTCGCTCGGGCTGTCGGCGGCGCGGGTGCGGCTGACGGTGCTGGTGGCGGCGTCGCTGGCGACGGCGTCCGCGGTCGCGGTGAGCGGGCTGATCGCGTTCGTCGGCATCGTCGTCCCGCACATCGTGCGGCGGCTGGCGGGCGGCTCGTACCGGATCGTGCTGCCGCTGTCGCTGCTCGGCGGGGCGGCGTTCCTGGAAGCGGCGGACCTGGTTGCGCGGACGGTGATCAAGCCGGGGGAGCTGCCGCTGGGCGTCGTGACGGCGTTCGTCGGCGGGCCGTTCTTCGTCGTGGTGCTGCGCGCGTCCCGCAGGCAGGTGGACACGTGACGGTCGCGGTGCGGGGCCTGGACGTCGCGCTCGGCGGGCGGCCGGTGCTGGAGGGGGTGTCGCTGGACGTCCCCGCCGGGTCGTGGACGGCGGTCATCGGGCCGAACGGCGCGGGGAAGTCGACGCTGCTGCGCGCGGTCCTCGGGCTCGTCCCGTCCCGTGGCGGGATCGCCCTCGCGGGCGCGGACCTGCAGACGCTCAAGCCGAGGCAGCGTGCCCGGCTGGTCGCCTACGCCCCGCAGAGCCCGCACCTCCCGGTCGGCATGACGGTGTTCGACTACGCCCTGCTGGGCCGCTCCCCCTACATCCCGCATCTCGGGCGGGAGAGCGCGCGCGACCGGGCCATCACCGGCGAGGTGCTCGGCAGGCTGGACCTCACCGCCTTCTCCGCCCGCCCGCTGGACCATCTGTCGGGCGGGGAGCGGCAGCGCGTGGTGCTGGCCCGCGCGCTCGCCCAGCAGGCCTCGGTGCTCCTGCTGGACGAGCCGACGACCGCGCTGGACATCGGCCATCAGCAGCAGGTGCTGGAGCTGATCGACCAGCTGCGGCTGTCCGACGAGCTGACCGTCGTGACCACGATCCACGACCTGACCCTGGCGGGGCAGTACGCCGACGGCCTGGTCCTGCTGTCGGGCGGGCGGGTCGCCGCGGCGGGACGGCCCGAGCAGGTCCTCACCCGCGCGACCGTCGAGGAGCATTTCGGCGCGCGCGTGCACGTCACGTCCGGTCCGGGCGGCCGGCCGATCCTGTCACTGGAGCGTCCGTGAACATCGAGACGGTGTGGCGCGAGGAGGACGGCGCGCGGCTCGCCATGACCGTGTGGCGGCCGGGCCCCGGGCACCGGATGATCTCCTCGGCGATGCTCGGCGGCGGCATCGGCCCGGCCCGCTGGGTGCTGAACGCGCAGGTGCCGGGCGCCTACGCGCGGACGGATCCCGTCGCGCACCTGGCCGAGCTGGCGGCGTCGCAGGGGCTGGACGGCCGGGGCGCCGGGATGCTCACGGCGGCGCCGGTGGCGCGCACCGTGCGGCGCGACGACGAGGGGGTGAGCGTGTCGGCGACGGTCGGGCTGCGCGTCCCGACCTGGGCCGCCGCGCCCGCCGGGACGGCCGATCCCGAGCTGGCGCCGCTCACGACGGACGGCGCGTCCGAGCCCGCCCCCGCCCCCGGGACCGTCAACATCGTGGTCGGCGTGCCCGTGCCGATGAGCGACGCGGCGCTGGTGAACGCGGTCGTCACCGCCACGGAGGCCAAGACGCAGGCACTGCTCGAAGCGGGGTTCCCGTGCACGGGAACGGCGTCCGACGCGATCTGCGTCGTGGTCACGACCGGCGGGCAGGAGGAGATCTTCGCGGGGCCGCGCTCGACGTGGGGGGCGAGGATCGCCCGCGCCGTGCACGCCGCCGTGCGCGCCGGGGCCCTCGACTACGCCCGGCTCCTGGCGGGCGAGGACTAGAGGACCGGCACCGGCCGCCGTACCACCCCGGTGCGGTACGGCGGCCGGTCTCAGGGCCAGTGCAGTGTGGGGTTGGCCTCACCTCCTACATGTGCGTCCTCCGACCGGCGTGACCGTCAGCCGGCATAGGGAAGGCGATGTCCGCTGTATCCGTTGTGGCCGTTGTGGCGGAGCGGGTCGGTGGCGAGCGGGTCGCCCCCGATGTCCAGCAGGGACCCGTTCATCGGCGGCAGGGCGTGCAGCCCCGTCGGCGGCTCCCGGTCGACGGGCGGGCGCGGGCCGGGCTCGGGGCGCCCGTCGGCCGTCGCGGTGAGCGCGTCGACGCGGCGGCGGGCGCGGTCGGCCTCGGCGCGGGCGGCGTCGCGTTCGGCGGTCAGCGCCCGGACCGCGGCGCGCAGCTCGTCGGCGGTGCGGGTGAGCTGCCAGGTGTGCTGTTCGAGCTCGCGGGCCCGCGCCTGGATCTGGTCCCGGTCGGCGACGGCCTGCCCCCGCTTGGCCTCGGCGTCCCGGACGGCCGAGCGCAGGTCCTCGGCGGCGCGGGTGGCGGCGTCGGCCTCGACGCGCTGCCCCTCGACGAGGGTCTCGGCCTCCGACAGCCGCCCGTGCAGCGCGACCAGCTCCGCGCGGGCGCTCTCCAGGGAGGCGAGCAGCTCGCCCTCCCGGGAGGCCATCCGGTCGCGTTCGCGCTCGGCGGCGAGGCGGGCCGCGCGGTCGCCGTCGGCGCCGTCCTTGGCCTCCTGGCGCTCCTGCCGCGCGGCGTCCAGTTCGGCGGCGAGGCGCTGGGCCTCCGCGCGCGCGGACGCGGCCTCCTGCTCGGCGGCCTCCGCCCGGGCCCGCGCGGTGGCGGTCTCCCGCCACGCCAGCTGGGCCTGCTGGTGGGACTCGTCGCGCTCCCGCTGCGCGATCGCGACCTGCCCGGCGGCCTCGGCGCGGACGTCGGCGAGCCGCCGCTCGACGCCGGCGACGCTCAGCTCGGACATCAGCGACCCGGCGAGCCGGTCGGCGAGGCCCTCCAGCCGGTCGACCATCTCCCACGTCCAGGCGACCTGGCCGGTGAGGCCGGGAGACTCCAGGCCGCGTTCGCGGCTCGCCAGCGCGGCCTTCTCGCACGCGCCGTCCCCGTCCTGGCAGTAGCGGACGGTGCGGGCGCCGCGCACCGGCTGCGGCACGGGCCGTCCGCAGCCGGCGCACGGCCAGACCGCGACCGGGTCACCGAGGCGTGCGATCCCGGCGCGGTCGTCTTCGGCGGCCGGCGGCTGCCCCGCGCCGGCCCGGGTGGTCGGGTCGGCCGGCGGGTCGGCCTGCCGCGCGGGCGAGCGGGCGGCGTCCGACGCGGCCTGGAGCAGCGCCGCGGCGTCGGCGGACGCCCGCGCCGCGTCCACTCCCTCGACCTGGCCGCCGGAGGGCGCGGGGTCGCCCTCGGCGTAGGCGGCCGGGTCGGTGATGACGGGAAGGTCGGTCTGCGTCGTGGCGGCGGGGGTCGGGGCGACGTTGTCGATCGGGGCGACCTTCTGGTCTTCCATGTGCCGTGGTACGCACGAACACCGGGAGGCGTTCGACGTTTCCGGCAACGACTTGCGGCCCGTTCGCCCCGCAGGGCTCAGCCGGCGTGTTCCCGCAGGTAGTCCTCCCGAACGCGGCGGCGGCTGAGTTTGCCGGACGGGGTGCGCGGCAGCGTCTCGCGGAACTCCACGCGCCGCGGGTGCTTGAGTTTCGACAGGCGCGGCCCGCAGTGCGCGAGGAGTTCGGCGGCGAGGGCGTCACCGGGCTCGGCGTCCTCGGCCGGTTCGACGAGCGCGACGGCGCTCTGCCCCCAGTCCTCGTCCGGGACGCCGATGACGACGACGTCGCCGACCGCCGGATGCTGCAGCAGAGCCGACTCGATCTCGGCCGGGTAGATGTTCACCCCGCCGGAGATGATCAGGTCGGTGCGGCGGTCGCTCATGTAGAGCCAGCCGTCCTCGTCGAGGTGGCCGAGGTCGCCGGGGGTGTAGTACTCGCCCCGCATGCTGGAGGCGGTCTTGTCCGGGTCGCCGTGGTACTCGAACCCGGGCTGGCCGGTCGCGTAGATCAGCCCGGTCTCCCCCGGCGGCAGCTCGGCGCCCTCCGGGTCGAGGATCTTGATCTGGACGCCGTCGACCGGGCATCCGACCGTCCCGGGGCGGGCGAGCCAGTCGTGCGGCCTCGCGACGACGACGGGGCCGCTCTCGGTGGAGCCGTAGTACTCGTAGAGGACGGGCCCCCACCAGTCCATCATCCGCTGCTTGGTCTCCACGGGGACCGGCGCGGCGCTGTGGAACACCTGCCGCAGCGACGACACGTCGTAGCGGGCGCGGACGTCGTCCGGCAGGGCCAGCATCCGGTGGAACATCGTCGGCACCATGAAGGTGTTGGTGACGCCGTGCCGCTGGATCAGCTCCAGGGTGTGCTCGGGACGGAACTGCGGGGCGACGACGACGGCGTGCCCGAGGTTCAGCGCCATCATCGCGTGGACGCACGGCGCGGAGTGGTAGAGGGGCCCGATGGCGAGGTGGACCTCGTCGCCGGGTCCGAGGCCCAGATGGCGCATCAGCGTCTGCCGCATGACCTCGATGAGCATCTCGGGCGGGATGTCGAGCAGCGGCCGCCGGACGCCCTTCGGGCGTCCCGTCGTCCCGGACGTGTAGAGCATGATCGAGCCCATCCGCCGTTCGGCGGGCGGGCCGGCGCCGGCCGAGGCGCACAGCGAGGCCGTCGAGCGGAACCCCTCGGCGGGGTCGACGCTGAGGCGCCCGCCGGCCGGAATGCCCGCCTCCTCGGCGGCGCCCGAGACCGCGCCGGCGAGCGCGCTCTCGGTGATGACGGCCTTGGCGCCGCTGTCGGCCAGGATGTAGCCGATCTCGGGCGCGGTCAGGTGGCGGCTCGCCGGGACGAGGTAGAGCCCCGACTGCGTGGCGGCGAGCAGGACGGTGAGGAACTCGGGCCGGTTGCCGAGGACGGTCGCCAGGGCGTCGCCGGGCCGCAGGCCGAGGCCGTCCAGCGCGTTGGAGAGCCGGTTCACCTCGGCGTGCAGCTCGCCGTAGGTCATCGGCACGCCCGGAGCCAGCACGGCGGCACGATCGGGGTGGTTGCGCGCGATCTCGTAGAAGCCGACGCCCTCAACGCCCATGAGGCTCTCCTTTTGTCCGGTCCAGGCGGCCCTTTGTCCGATCCATGGGGTGACCCGCGTCCATCTGACCTATGTTGCTGGCGGCCCGTCAAGAGGGCGGGCCCCGTGCCCGCCGGGCGGCGGATCGCCCGTCTCGGTCGGCGAAGCCGCTGACCGCGACCGTGCGGCTACGTATCATGTGATCTCAAGTGCCGGGGGGCCGAAGAAACGAGACCTACGCGGCGATGGGGCGTGATGACGGGACCGCACGGCGACGGCGACCGGTCACGGCCTCCGGCACGCCGGGACGGCTTACCGGGCTGGCTCCGCCGGCTGCTCCAGGTGCTGGTCCTCGACCTGGTCTCCACCGTGGTCATCAGCCTCGGAGTGACGCTCGTCCACGGCGCGTTCTGGCTCAACGCGGCGATCTCGCTGCTGGTCATCGCGGCGGTGACGGCGGGCCTGTTCGCCTTCTACCCCGACCACGCGCACGCCGTCATGGAGCGTGTGTCGAAGACGCTGAAGTGGGGCGGCGCGGCGCTGGCGTGGGGGGTCGCCGGGGCCGCGGCGATGGCGCTGGTCCTGCTCGCCGGCGTCGGCGTCCACCGGCTGGGTGAGCGGACGGGCGCGTGCGGGCAGCCGCTCGAACTGCGGGTGCTGACCGCCCCGGAGACGCTCACGCCGCTGCGCGCCGCGGCCGCCGAGTTCGCCAACGACGGCCGGGACGACCGCGGCTGCCGCAAGTACAGCGTCACCGTGGTCCCCGAGACGGGGCCGGTCCCGCTGTACGACGGGTTCCGGCTGCTGTGGCGGCGCAGCGAGCCCGCCGACGAGCGGCACAGCGACGCCCAGCAGCTCTTCGGCCCGCAGCCCGACATCTGGGTCCCGTCGTCGACGGCCGAGTACGACTTCGTCCCGAAGGGCGCGGGCCAAGCCGGGGCGGCGGAAGCGGGGGCGGCGCAGGCGGGCGCGGCGAAGGGGGATCCCGTCTTCCGCCCGCGCGGGACGCTCGGGACGTCGCCGCTCGTGCTGGCGCTGTTCACCAAGGCCCACGAGTCCGTCGCCGACCCGATCGCGGCGCCCATCGCGACGGACACGGCGGCGCTGCTGCGGCGGTTCGCGGACGCCGGGGTGAAGCTGCGCGCGATCGCCCGCCCCATCCCCGAGACGTCGGCGGCGGCGCTCGCGGTCACCCCCGCGCTGTACGACGCGACGCCGGACGGCGACGACCGGGAGGACGAGCGGTTCGCCGAGCCCGCCGACCTCGTGGCGCCGGACGCGGTGTCGCTGCTGTGCCGGTTCCGCCAGCAGGCCGCCGCGCAGGCGTCCGAGCCGCCGGACGACATCGCCGTCGCCGTCCCCGAGCAGGTGCTGCACGACTACGACATGGGCCGCCCGCTCGGCGACCGCTGCGGCGCCGTCGACGCGGACGCGTACGCGGCGTGGCGGCTGCACCCGTACTACGCGACCGACCTGCCGACGCTCGACTACCCGTTCGTCCAGGTCCGCTGGCGCGGCCAGGACACGCGTGAGCGGGACGCCGCGGTCGCCGGGTTCCGCCGCTGGCTCCAACGCAACCCCTTGACGGCGCAGGGCTTCCGGGACGAGCGCGGCGTGATCCCGCCCGCGAACGAGGGCGACGCCGGGCACCACTACCTGTCGCGGCTCCAGAGCGTGGTCGGCAACCGGGTGATGCCGCCCGTCGTGGGGCTGCAACCGGCGGAGGGCGTCCAGCGGACGCTCGACCGCATCGGCGCCGCCCGCCCGAGGATCCCGGTGTCGCTGATGCTGGACGTGTCCGGGTCGATGGGCGGCGCGACCCAGGGCCGCGACGGCTCGCGCCTCGCCCGCGGGACGTCGTTCCTGCGCAGCCTGGTGACGCAGTTGCAGAGCAACGACCGCGTGGGCCTCCAGGTGTCGTCGTCGACGGCGCCGGCCGGCAGGCGGGAGACGTTCGGGAACGTTCCCCCGGACCCGGCGTCGCCGGACCAGAAGAACGAGGTGGCGAGCCGGCTGCAGGCGGTCGCGTCCGGCGGCGCCGACCAGCCGCTCAGCGACGCGATCGCGGCGGCCGACGTCGGGTCGGGCAGGCAGAACCTCATCCTCGTCACCGACGGGCAGTCCCCCGCGACCAACCCCGGCATCGGCTCCCGCGCGGAATGGCTGTCGGGCCAGTTCCGCGACCGGCACCCGGGACTGCGCCTGACGGTCGTGCTGACCGGCCCGGCGGCGTGCGGCTCCTCGCCCGTGCGGCAGATCGTGGACGCGTTCGGCCCGGACGGCGGGCGGTGCGTGCGGCTGACCGACGCGCCCGAGGCCGAGCAGGCGGCCGAGCTCCTGTCGGAGCTGCGATGAGGGGACGGCGGTTCCTGCCGAGGGGCCGGCGGGCGTGGGTCAGCGCCGCCGCCGGGGCCGCGCTGGTGCTGGTCGCGGGCCTCGTGCTCTTCCTGTGGCCGGACCCGTCCTACCGGGCGATCGAGGGCGGCTGCGACCGCTCGGAGCTGCTGGTCGCCGGCGGCACCGACGTCAGCCTGAAGAACCAGCGCCGGGCGCTGATCCGGCAGTGGAACGAGAGCCGCTATCCGGGCGGCCGCCCGCACCCGCACGCGACGCTCGTGGAGGTGTCGGAGTCCACCGACCTCCAGCACAGCCAGCTCAAGGCGGTCCAGGAGTCGGGCGGCTGCGCCTACGACGTCCTGATCATGGACAACACGTGGACGGCGCAGTTCGCGGGCGGCGGCTACCTGCGGCCGCTCGACGACATCGAGAACCGGGACGACTTCTTCCCGGCCGCGCTGCGGACGGGCGAGTACGACGGCGAGCAGTACGCCGTCCCGTTCAACGTGGACGTCGGCCTCCTCTACCACTGGGAGGGCGTGACGCCGCCGGCGGCCTGGCCGGGACTGCTGTCCGCCGATGTCGCGATGCAGCTCGCCGACTACGAGGGCCTCACCGTGAACGCGCTGGAGGCGGTGTGGAACGACGGCGCCGCCGGGCGCCTGACGGGCGCGGGCCGCCCGGACGAGGACGATCTGCGCGACGCGGTGTACCCGGCGCTCACCCGGCTCGCGCCGCGGGCGCACGGGTCGCTCGCGCCCTCCCGCCAGTACGGCGAGCTGGAGAGCATCGAGGCGTTCGCGTCGGGGACGAAACTGATGCGCAACTGGCCGTACGCGTTCTCGGTGCTCGCGTCCGAGCCCCGCATGCGGGACGGCACGCGCCTGCGGTTCGGGGTGACCGCGCTGCCCGGCCGGACCGTGCTCGGCGGGCAGAACCTCGCGGTGTCCACGTTCTCCCCCAACCCCGATGACGCGGCCGATCTGGTGGCGTTCCTGAGCGGGACGGGCAGCCAGCGCCTGCTGTTCTCGTGCGGCGGGTTCGCGCCCGGCCGCTACTCGGCGCTCGGCCTGTCGCCGGGCCGCAGCTCGCCCGCCGACGTGGGAGTACGGACGTGCTCGTCCCTGACCGGGGAGCCGCTCGGCCCCGGCGAGACCGACGTGCCCGACGCGGCGCAGCTCACCCAGCTCGGCCGGGCCGTGGTGACCGCGCTCGGCCGGGCCGAGCCGCGTCCGGTGACCCCGCACTACAGCACGTTCAGCGGCACGTTCCGCGGCTGCGTCCAGAAGATCTTCGACCAGGCGGGGACGGACGCCGGGACGTTCGCGCGGGCGATCGAGCGCTCCCTGGACGGGCGCACGGCGTCCTGCTGACGGGCGCCGTCCGGCTTCGCTAGTGGGCCCCTTCGAACGCCGCGCGGGCCATGCCGTGCAGGAGGTCGCCCATCGCGTCGCGGTCGAGCCCGGCGGCGCTGCGCGGGGTGGAGTTGAGCAGGCCGAAGCACGCGTGGACGGCCGCGCGGGTCCGGTCGTCCGGCAGGCCGGGGCTGAGGCGGCGCAGGACCCGGACCCATTCCTCGACGTAGGCGCGCTGGAGCCGGCGGATCCGGTGCCGCTGCGGTTCGGGGACGTTGTCCAGCTCCCGCTCGTGCACGGTGATCAGCGCGGGGTTGTCGAGGGAGAAGGCGATGTGCCAGCGCAGCAGCGCGTCCAGGGCCCGCCGGGGATCGGGGTCGGCGGCGCGGCGGGCGCCCTCGGCGAGCAGCCGCTCGCTGATGTCGAGGAGCATCTCGGCGAGCACCGCCTCCTTGCCGCTGAAGTGCCGGTAGAGGGCGGGCCCGGTGAGCCCGACGGCGCGGCCGAGGTCGCCGATGGAGGCCCCGTGGAAGCCGCGGCGCGCGAACAGCTCGGCGGCGGCGCCGAGGATCTCGGCGCGCCGCGGGTTCGGCGGGCCGGCGGGCTCCGCGGCCGCTGGGGAGGTCATGCCGGCCAGTCTAGACTAGAGTTGTTAACGGACGTTAACATCGGCATTGTTAATGAGCGTTAACCGGGAAGGGGGGTCATGAGCGGACCCGAGATCGGCACCCGCGCCGACGTCGCGGGCGAGGCGTTCAAGGCGAGCGCCGCCCACAACGAGGCCCTCGCCGCGGAGTTGCGCGACCGCATCGACCGGGCGGGGCGCGGCGGGCCGGAGCGGGCCCGCGAGCGGCACGTCGCGCGCGGGAAGCTGCTCCCCCGCGACCGGGTCGACACGCTCCTCGATCCCGGCTCGCCCTTCCTGGAGCTGTCGCCGCTGGCCGCGAACGGCATGTACGGGGACGAGGCGCGGGGCGCGGGCATCATCACCGGCGTCGGGCGGGTCTCCGGCCGCGAATGCGTCGTCGTCGCCAACGACGCGACGGTCAAGGGCGGCACGTACTACCCGATCACGGTGAAGAAGCATCTGCGCGCGCAGGAGGTGGCGCTGCACAACCGGCTCCCCTGCGTCTACCTGGTCGACTCCGGGGGCGCGTTCCTGCCCCGGCAGGACGAGGTGTTCCCCGACCGCGAGCACTTCGGTCGCATCTTCTACAACCAGGCCACGATGTCGGGGCGGGGCATCCCGCAGATCGCCGCGGTGCTGGGGTCGTGCACGGCGGGCGGCGCCTACGTCCCGGCGATGAGCGACGAGGCGGTCATCGTCCGCGGCCAGGGGACGATCTTCCTCGGCGGCCCGCCGCTGGTGAAGGCCGCGACCGGCGAGGTCGTGACGGCCGAGGAGCTGGGCGGCGGCGAGCTGCACTCCCGCACGTCCGGGGTGACCGACCATCTCGCCGACGACGACGCGCACGCGCTGCGGATCGTCCGCGACATCGTCGGCACGCTGGGGCCGCGCGAGCCCCGGCCCTGGGACGTCGCGCCGCCGGAGGAGCCGGCCGCCGACCCGGCTGAGCTGTACGGGATCGTCCCGCCCGACTCGCGCACCCCCTTCGACGTGCGCGAGGTCATCGCCCGGATCGTGGACGGCAGCCGCTTCCAGGAGTTCAAGAAGGAGTACGGCGCCACCCTCGTCACCGGCTTCGCGCGGATCCACGGGCATCCGGTGGGGATCGTCGCGAACAACGGGATCCTGTTCAGCGAGTCGGCGCAGAAGGGCGCGCACTTCATCGAGCTGTGCGACCGGCGCAGCGTTCCGCTGGTGTTCCTGCAGAACATCACCGGGTTCATGGTCGGGCGCGAGTACGAGGCGGGCGGCATCGCCAAGCACGGCGCCAAGATGGTCACCGCCGTCGCGTGCGCCCGCGTCCCGAAGTTCACCGTCGTGATCGGCGGCTCGTTCGGCGCCGGGAACTACGCGATGTGCGGGCGGGCGTACTCGCCGCGCTTCCTGTGGATGTGGCCGAACGCCCGCATCTCGGTGATGGGCGGCGAGCAGGCGGCGAGCGTCCTCGCGACCGTCCGGCGCGACCAGCTGGAGGCGCGCGGCGAGGAGTGGTCCGCGCAGGACGAGGAAGGGTTCAAGGCGCCGATCCGCGAGCAGTACGAGGCGCAGGGGAACCCGTACTACTCGACGGCGCGGCTCTGGGACGACGGAGTGATCGACCCGCTCGACACCCGGCGCGTGCTGGGGCTCGGGCTGTCGGTCGCGGCCAACGCACCGCTGGAGCCGGTCGGCTACGGCGTCTTCCGGATGTGAGGGTGTTGATGTTCGACAGCGTCCTGGTCGCCAACCGCGGGGAGATCGCCGTCCGCGTCTTCCGCACGCTGCGGCGGCTCGGCGTCCGGTCGGTGGCCGTCCACACCGACGCCGACGCCCGGTCGCGGCACGTGCGGGAGGCGGACGAGGCGTTCCGCATCCCGTCGTACCTGGACATCGAGGCGGTGGTCTCGGCCGCGCGGACGGCCGGGGCGTCGGCCGTCCACCCCGGGTACGGGTTCCTGGCCGAGAACACGGCCTTCGCGCGGGCCTGCGGCGAGGCCGGCCTGGTGTTCATCGGTCCGCCGGCGGAGGCCATCGAGGCGATGGGCGACAAGATCCGCGCCAAGCGGACGGTCGCGGCGGCCGGCGTCCCGGTCGTCCCCGGACGGGACGAACCCGGCCTGTCCGACGCGGAGCTGAAGTCCGCCGCGCTGGAGGTCGGGCTGCCGGTGCTGCTCAAGCCGTCGGCCGGCGGCGGCGGGAAGGGCATGCGGCTCGTCCGGGACGCGGCCGACCTGCCGGAGGCCATCGCGTCCGCCCGCCGCGAGGCGCGCGGCTCGTTCGGCGACGACACGCTGCTCGCCGAGCGGTTCGTCGAGAACCCGCGGCACATCGAGATCCAGGTCTTCGCCGACGCGCACGGGAACGCGGTCCATCTGGGCGAGCGCGAGTGCAGCCTGCAGCGCCGCCACCAGAAGATCATCGAGGAGGCGCCGTCACCGCTGCTGGGGCCCCCGGCCCGGGAGCGCATGGGCGCCGCCGCCGTCGCCGCCGCGCGTGCCGTCGGGTACGTGGGCGCGGGGACGGTCGAGTACATCGTCTCCGCCGACCGCCCGGACGAGTTCTTCTTCATGGAGATGAACACCCGGCTCCAGGTCGAGCACCCCGTCACGGAGCTGGTCACGGGCCTCGACCTGGTCGAGCTCCAACTCCGGGTGGCCGCGGGCGAGCCGCTGCCGTTCGCGCAGGACGACGTCCGCCTGGACGGCCACTCCATCGAGGCGCGCGTCTACGCCGAGGATCCGGCGCGGGGGTTCCTGCCGACGGGCGGGCGCGTGCTGTCGCTGACCGAGCCCGACGGCGTCCGCGTCGATTCCGGCCTCGACGCCGGGACGGAGGTCGGGGGCTCCTACGACCCCATGCTCGCCAAGGTCGTCGTGCACGGCGCCGACCGCGCCGAGGCCCTGCACCGCCTCGACCGCGCGCTCGCCGGGTACACGCTGCTGGGCGTCCCGACGAACGTCGCGTTCCTGCGGGCCCTGCTCCGGCACCCGGCCGTCGTGTCGGGCGAGCTCGACACGGGGCTGGTCGAGCGATCCCTGGACGACCTGCTCTCGGGCACGGCCGTCCCGCCGGAGGTGCTCGCCGCCGCGGCGCTGGAGCGGATGCTCGCCCTCGAATCCGGCGACGACCCGTGGGACGTCCCGGACGGCTGGCGTCCCGGCGCGCACGCGTGGGCGCCGTGGATCATCACCCCGTCCGGCGGCGACCCGGTGGAGGTCCGCGTGCAGGGGCGGGCCGCGTCCGCCCGCGTCGCCGTCGGCGGCGACCCGCCGGTCGACGCGTCACTGACCAGGCCCTTCACGCTGACCTACGGTGGAAGGACGACCTCGTTCGAGGCCGCCCACGACGGGCGGACGCTGTGGCTCGGCCGGGACGGGCACGCGTGGGCGTTGAGCGAGCACGTCCGCGCCGAGGGCGGCGCCGCCGCGGGCGCCACGGGCGACGGGGTGCTGCGCAGCCCGATGCCGGGGACGGTCCTGGCCGTCAAGGCGGCCGAGGGCGACCACGTCGACGCCGGGCAGCCGCTGGTGGTCGTCGAGGCGATGAAGATGGAGCACACGGTCACCGCGCCGCTCGCCGGCGTCGTGGCGAAGCTGCCGGTCCGCGCGGGCGCGCAGGTCGCCCTGGACGCGGTGCTGGCCGTGATCGAGGAGGCGTGAGGATGCCGGTACCGCTGCCCGGCCTTCCCGAGCGGGTCACGATCTACGAGGTCGGGCCCCGGGACGGGCTGCAGAACGAGAAGGCGGTCGTCCCCGCCGGGGTCAAGTCGGAGTTCGTGACCCGGCTCGCGGACGCGGGCCTGCGCACGATCGAGACCACGAGCTTCGTCCACCCCAAGTGGGTGCCGCAGCTCGCGGACGCCGAGGAGCTGCTGGGCGTCCTGCCGCGCTCGCCCGAGCTGCGCTACCCGGTCCTCGTCCCGAACGAGCGGGGCCTGGACCGGGCGCTCGCCAACGGCGTCACCGAGATCGCGATCTTCGGCAGCGCGACCGAGACGTTCGCGCGCCGCAACCTGAACCGCACCGTGGACGAGTCGCTCGCGATGTTCGCCCCCGTCGTCGAGCGGGCCCGCGCCGAAGGGCTCTGGGTGCGCGCCTACGTGTCGATGGCGTTCGGCGACCCGTGGGAAGGCGACGTCCCGATCGAGCAGGTCGTCTCCGTGGCGTCCCGCATGATGGACATGGGCTGCTCGCAGCTCAGCATCGGCGACACCATCGGCGTCGGCACGCCCGGCCACGTCACCGCGCTCATCGAGGCCTTCGCCGCGGCGGGCATCGGCACCGACCGGCTCGCCGTCCACTTCCACGACACCTACGGGCAGGCGCTCGCCAACACCCTCGCCGCGCTCCACGCGGGCGTCACCGTCGTGGACGCGTCGGCGGGCGGCCTCGGCGGCTGCCCGTACGCGGAGAGCGCCACCGGCAACCTGCCCACCGAGGACCTCGTCTGGATGCTGGACGGACTCGGCGTCGAGACGGGCGTCGACCTGGCCGCGCTCGTCGCCACGAGCCGCTGGATGGCCGGCCACCTGGGCCGGCCCAGCCCGTCCCGCGTGGTCCAAGCACTGTCACCGTCACCGGATTCGGAGTAGCCCAGATGATCGACTTCACGCTCACCGACGAGCAGGAGGAGCTGCGGCGCACGGTCGAGCGGTTCGCCCGCGAGACGGTCGCCCCGGTGATCGGCGACCTGTACGAGCGCGGCGAGTTCCCGTACGAGATCGTCGCCGCCATGGGCAAGATGGGGCTGTTCGGGCTGCCGTTCCCCGAGGAGCACGGCGGCATGGGCGGCGACTACTTCGCCCTCTGCCTCGCCCTGGAGGAGCTGGCGCGCGTCGACTCCTCGGTGGCGATCACACTGGAGGCCGGGGTGTCGCTCGGCGCGATGCCGATCTACCGGTTCGGTTCGGCGGAGCAGAAGGAGCGGTGGCTGCCGCAGCTCACGTCCGGGGAGAAGCTGGCGGGCTTCGGGCTGACGGAGCCGGGCGGCGGGTCGGACGTGCCCGGCGGCATGCGCACCACGGCGCGGCTGGACGGCGACTCGTGGGTGATCAACGGCTCGAAGGCGTTCATCACCAACTCCGGCACCGACATCACCGCGTTCGTGACCGTCACCGCGTTCACCGGCGACGGCGAGATCTCCACGATCATCGTCCCGAACGGCACCCCGGGCTTCACCGTCGGGCGCAAGTACTCGAAGGTCGGCTGGTCGGCGTCCGACACCCGCGAGCTGTCGTTCGACGACGTCCGGGTGCCGGCGGAGAACCTGG
The DNA here is from genome assembly GCF_047130825.1 of Actinomadura madurae. Lineage (NCBI taxonomy): Bacteria > Bacillati > Actinomycetota > Actinomycetes > Streptosporangiales > Thermomonosporaceae > Actinomadura > Actinomadura madurae. Next base: position 10,110,475 of record NZ_CP083237.1, on the reverse strand, counting down.
TCGGCGAGCGGGGCCGGGGCTACGCCCAGTTCCTGCGCATCCTGGACGAGGGCCGCATCGCGATCGCCGCCCTGTCGGTCGGCCTCGCCCAGGGGTGCGTGGACGAGTGCCTGCGCTACGTCCACGAGCGGCAGGCGTTCGGCAAGGAGATCGGCCGCTACCAGGCCATGCAGTTCAAGATCGCCGACATGGAGCTGCGCGCGCACACCTCCCGCCTCGCCTACTACGCCGCCGCGGCGAAGATGCTGGCGGGCGAGCCGTTCAAGAAGGAGGCGGCGATCGCCAAGCTGGCCGCCTCGAACGCCGCCATGGACAACGCCCGCGACGCCACCCAGATCTTCGGCGGCTACGGCTTCATGAACGAGTACCCCGTCGGCCGCTTCTACCGCGACGCGAAGATCCTCGAAGTGGGCGAGGGCACCTCGGAGGTCCAGCGCATGCTGATCGCCCGCGCCCTCGGCCTCCCCCCGTCCTGACCCGGGCCGGGGGCGCCGGGCCCGGAGGCCCGGCGCCCGCCGGCCGCGCCCTCAGCGGATCTTGGAGAAGTCGATCACCTTCGTCTCCTGGTCGCCGATGACGAAGGCCATCGTCTGGCCGATCCGGAAGTTGCTGAAGCCCTTGCCGATCTCGGCGTCGAGCAGCTTTCCGCTCCGCAGGTCGTAGAGGGTCATGCTCGAGGACATCATCCCAGGGGCCCGGTAGAGGACGAACCGGTCGCCGATCACGTTCTGGTCGATGAGGTGCTCCGTGAGCAGCAGCCGCCCGGCCTTCCCGTCCCTGCGCTGGACCGCGTTCTGCATGGGCTTACCGTGGTAGCCGGTGTCCGTCGGCCTGCCGAGGCACCAGGTCACCCCGCACGACCACGAGCCCTTGAACGGCGCGAGGACGGCCTTGCGCCGCTCCCCCGTCCGCACGTTCCACAGGTCCCGGTAGCGGATGCTCCCGGCCTTGTCCGCGACCGTACCCGGCAAGCCGAGCCAGGGCCAGGAGACGACCCGGAACCCCGTGCTGCCCGCGATCTTCGCGGCCGGTCCGCCCGCCAGGGGCACCCGGTACACGCCCTGATCGGTCTCCCAGATCACGGTCCCGTCCTCGATGAACAGGCCGGACGTCGGCGACCCCGCCTCAGCGATCTTGCGCGCCGGGCCGCCCGCCAGCGGGGCGGTCCAGATCTCCGTCACCGTGCGGCCGCCGGTCCTGCGGGCCAGGCCCCAGGCCACCTGGTCGTCTCCCACGGCGAAGGCCGCGTCATAGGACTTCGGCCCCTTCGGAGGGACGATCCGGGTGATGACGTCCGCCTTGCCGGTCTTGAGGTCGTACGCCCACACCCGGTCGATGATCCCGGACGCCGAGGTGGTCGTCCCGATCAGCCGGTGGCCGTCCAGCAGCGTGAGCGGGTCCAGCGGACGCCCGTTGGGCAGTCTCCGCGGCACCGTGCGCACGGCGTCCGGCCACCGGTCGCTCACCTTCACGGGCGGGCCGAGTTCGGCGGCGGTCACCGGCCTCAGCTTCCCGGGCCCGGCGGCGGGCGGCGGATCGTCGCCGGAGCGCAGCACCGCGCCGGCCGCGCTCGTCCCGCCGAGGACCATCGCGACGGCGAGCGCGGCTGCCGAGACCCGGCGGCGCGCCCTCCTGCGGTGCCCCGCCTCCACCTGTTCCAGCAGTCCCGGCGGGACGGTCGGGGCCTCGTCCGCCGCGGTCGCCAGGGTGCCGCGCAGCGCCCGGCTGAACTCATCGGCCATGGTGTCCTCCCGGCGTCGGCGCGGCGGCCGGACGCCAGTCCGCGCGAAGCTTGTCGAGTGCGCGGGCGGCCTGGCTGCGCACCGTCCCGCGCGATATGCCGAGCGTCCCGGCGATCTCCTCGTCGGACAGGTCCTCGTAGTAGCGCAGCACCAGCACCGCGCGCTGCCGCGGCGGCAGGAGGGTGAGCGACTCCCATAGCCGCGGGTCGTGCTCGGCCCTGTCCAGGCCCGGGTCGTCGTAGCGCCGCTCGGGGACGCGGCCGACCAGCTGCTCGCGTCTTCTCCGCCGCCAGGCGCTGATGTGCTGCCGCGCCATGATCTTCCGGACGTAGCCTTCGGGGTCGCTCTTGTTCGCGACCCGGCCCCACGCGCCGCGCAACCTGATCAGCCCTTCCTGCAAGAGGTCCGCCGCGTCATGGGCGTTGCCGGTGAGCACATAGCCGTAACGCAGCAAGGCCTGGGCACGGGTCGCCACGAATTCCTCGTATGTCACGCCGTCGTCGTCCACGAAGCCGTCCCTTCCATCACTCCGAGGACGCCCGGCGCTCCCGATCTGTTGCACGGCCGGGCGGATCGGGGTCAGGTGCGGCAGGCGGTGAACGTGGTGAGGTCGGAGAGGTCGCGGCGGGTGACGATGGCGAAGCGGCGGCGCAGTTCGCGCTCGACGCGGTCGAGCTGGTCGTCCGGCAGGGCGAGGCGGCGGGCGAGCCTGGACGACCCCTTGCCGCCGTGCTCGGCGATCACGACACGTCCTCCGGGGCGCGTGACGCGGCGGAGCTCGTCCAGTCCGGCCTCAAGGCAGGGCCAGATCCCGACGTTGTTGACCGAGACGACGCAGTCGAACTCGGCGTCGCCGAAGCCGGTGTCGGCGGCGGTGCCGAGGCGCAGGTCCGCCCGCGGCGCGTGTTTCAGGGCCATCCTCCGCATCTGCGGGGACGGGTCCACGCCGCACACCCGCCCGGTGGCGGTGCGAGCCAGGCGGCGCGTCAACGCTCCCGGCCCGTACCCGACCTCCAGGACGTCCTCTCCCGGCCGGACGTCGAGCAGGGCGGCCACCTCGTCCTGCCTGTTCATCCGGAACATGACGCGTCCGGCGAGGTGCCCGCGCAGCCCGCTCGGCAGGACGAAGGGCGATCGGGTGGCCTTGCCCGTCGTCCACGGTCTCGGTTCCACACCCGGGGTGTTCCCCGGCGTGGAGCCCGGAATCCGTCCCGGACGAGGCCGCGCGCGGTAGGGTCGGCGAATGCTGCTGCGCGCGTACGGGATCGCCCGGTCGCTGGTCGTGTACTACGGCATTCCAGGGAAGCACCGGCGCGCGAAGCGCCTCTACGGTGAGTTTCTCGGTGCCGGCGACGTCGCGTTCGACGTCGGCGCGCACGTGGGCGGGCGCGTGCGCGTGTGGCGCGGCCTGGGGGCGCGCGTGATCGCGGTGGAACCGCAGCCCGACTGCCTGCGCGTCCTGCGGCTGTTCTTCGGCCGTGACCACGAGGTCACCATCGTGCCGGGGGCCGTCGGGGCCAAGCCGGGGCGGGCGCAGCTCGCGATGTCGACGGCCACGCCGACGGTCTCGTCCATGTCGCCCGGCTGGATCACGTCGGTGACCCGGGACGACAGCTTCGCCCGCGTCCGCTGGGACCGCTCGATCGAGGTCGGGGTGACGACGCTGGACGACCTCATCGCGGCGCACGGCGTCCCGGCCTTCTGCAAGATCGACGTCGAGGGCTTCGAGGCGGACGTGCTGGCGGGCCTCACCCGGCCGCTGCCCGCCCTGTCGTTCGAGTACGTCCCGTCGGCGCACGACGCGTCCATGGAGGCGCTGCGCCTGGTGGAACGGCTCGGCGACTACGTCTACAACTACTCCCCCATCGAGACGATGCGGTTCGCGAGCCCGCGCTGGCTGGAGGCGGGGGAGCTGCGGCGGCAGCTCGAACGGATCCGTCCCCGCGGCCGGTCCGGCGACGTCTACGCTCGCCTCCGGACCGGCGGGGACCGTCCCTCAGCCTGACGCCTTCACTGACCGTTCTCCTTCGCGACCGCCTCGCGCACGGCCGGGACGATCTCCTGCGCCCAGCGCGCGAGGGACACCGGGTCCTGCGTCCCGCCCCCGGGCGAGAACAGGATGAAGCCCGACGCGCCGTGCTCCAGCACCGCCCCGGTCAGCTCCTCGACCCACTGGTCGGCGGACCCGCCGGTCCACCGGCCGTCGCGGTTCCGGGTGGCGGGCCGCGGCAGGTCGGTGATGCGTCCGGGGAGATTGAAGACCGTGCGGACCTCGCCCGGGTCGCGGCCGGCGGCGGCGGCCGCCTCGTCGATGATCGGCCGGGACGTCCGGTAGCGCTCGCTGAGCCAGTCCGCCGCGTGGCCGGGGAGCCAGCCGTCGGCCACCCGCCCGGTCGCGGCCAGGGACTTCGCGCCGACCGACCCCGTCCACACCGGGGGTGCGGGGACCGGGGCGGGCTCGATCTCGTCCACCCGGTAGTGGCGTCCGTGGAAGGTCACCGGCGGGCCGCCGCCCGACAGCTTCCTGACCAGGACGATCGCCTCCTCGAAGGCCTCCACGGCATCCGACGGCGAGAGCTTGGGGACTCCCATGTCGGAGATCCGGTCCCACAGGCCGCCCGCGCCCATGCCGAGGACGACCCGCCCGCCGGACAGCGCCGACAGGGTCGTCACCATCCGCGCGAGCATGGGGGCCGGACGGGTCGGCAGGTTGGTGACGTTGGCGAAGCCCGCCAGGTGCTCCGTGCGCCCGAGGATGAACCCGAGCGAGGCGTAGGTGTCCAGGCGGGTGCCGATGTAGGGGTGGTCCGACAGGGAGAAGATGTCGAGCCCGTCCTGGTCGGCCTGCCGGGCCAGTCGCAGCAGCTCGGGACCGTCGTCGATCCCGCTGTGCGCGCCGAAGCCGAAGATGATGTCGCGTACCGGCATCGCTCCTCCTCTCATTCGGAGCCGGCCGTGCCGAACAGCTCGGCGAAGCGGCCGGTGAACAGGTCGGCGCCCTTGTACTCGACCACCGTCGCGGTCGGGACGACCGACGGGCCGTCGGGCGTGGGCAGCTGGCCGACGCCTCCGCGCGGGCCGAGCGGGAGCAGGATCATGGGGTCGGCCGCCGCCCGGTAGACCGCCGCCGGCCGCTCGCCGCGCAGCTGCGCCGTGATGTTCCGCGCCACGACCTCGGCGTGCTGCATCGCGTACCCGGCTCGCTTGGTCTCGGCCAGGTCGGTGATGTCGCCGACCGCGTAGACGTGGTCGTGCCCGCTGACGTTCAGGTTCTCGGTGACGGGGACGTGGCCCCGCGCCGTCCGGGCCGTGAGCCGGCCGTCGGCGAGGTAGCCGCTGTTGACGTCCACGCCGTGGGCGCGGAACCAGATGTCGGCGGTGATCTCCTCGCCGCCGGCGGTGGTCACGGTGAAGGTCTCGGCCCGGCCGCTCTCGACCGCCGGCGGCGCCGTCAGGGCCGTGCCCAGCCGCAGCCGGACGCCGAGTTCACCGAGCTGGCGGTGCAGGTCCTCGCGCATCGCGTCCTCGAAGCCGGGGAGCACCTCCCCGGCCGGGTCGATGATCGTCACCTGCTTGCCCGGCCACACCTCCTTGATCTCCCCCGCCAGCTCCAGCCCGACCGCCCCGGCACCGGCGATCAGCACCCGGTCGGCGCCGGCCAGCTCCTTGTGCGTGCGGCGCAGGTCGTCCAGAGCCTCGCCGGTCGAATGGGCGGCGGGCTTGGCCGGGTAGGCGTAGCTGGAGCCGGTCGCCAGGACCAGGTAGTCAGCGTCGACCCGCCGCCCGGAGGCCAGCGTGACGCCTCCGGGGTCGGCGGAGACCGCGCGGTCCCGGATCACCGTCCCCCTGGCGAGCAGCCGGTCATAGGGAAAGAACATGTTCCCCGCCCAGTCGGGCCGGGTGAGCGCCCGCAGCGCTCCGGACGCGTTGGCGAACGCGTCCCGTGGATCGATGAGGATGACGTCGGCCTCGGCGTCCAGCGCCTTGGCGACCGCCGCTCCCCCGTAGCCACCGCCGATGACCGCAACCGTACGGCTCATGGTGCACACTCCGAAAGGCAAGGTTGAGTTCGTAGTACGAACCATATTAGTTCGTACTACGAACTGCAACCTTCGGTCTCCGGGAATGCGGTCTCACCGCGTGCGGGCGGCTCCTTCGTCGGGCTCCGCGAACACCACCGGGACCTCGTTGTCCGTCACGACGCGGCCGAGCAGACCGGCGAGCGCGTCACGCTCGGCGTCACTGAACCCCACCGGGAGCTTGTCGATCCGCCGGCAGGTCTCGTCGTAGAACGCGTCCACGAGCTTGGCGCCCTGCGCGGTCAGCGCGACCCGGACGGCGCGCATGTCCTCGGGGTCCGCCTCCCGCCGGACCAGGCCGTTGCGCTCGGTGCGGTCCACCAGGCCGGTGAGGCTCGACTTGGCCAGCCCGAGCATCGCCCCCAGCTCGCTCATCCCGCGCGGCCGCGCCATCAGCACGCACATCAGCTGCCCCTGCTGCGCGGTGATGCCGTACTCCCGCGCCGACTCGGCATAGACGGCGTTCACCAGGAAGGCGCCCCGCACCAGCGCGGAGACGACTCCGATCTGCTCATCATCCTGCTTGCCCACGCGACCAGCATACCCCCGCGACCTTCGAAAATTCGTGCAACGAACTACCTGCCTACCCCTCTCACCCTCCGGCCGCGGCGCCAGCACCCTCCCATAGCTTGACAGCTAACTACATTAGCTTTACATTGAAGCTAACGACATTAGCCACCGCCTGGGAGGGCCCCATGAGCGCCGTCACCGCTCCCGCCACGTCCACCGCCGTCCGCACCGCGCGCCGCGTCGCCTGGTCCGCCGGCGCCCTCTTCTGGACGGCCTTCGCCGTCCTCGAAGGCGTCAACCACGGCTGGCTCGCCGCGGCCTTCGCCCTCGCCTTCTTCATAGCCCCGGACCTGACCTTCCTCGCGGGCCTGCGGGACGCTCACACCACCGAGCGCGGCCAGCTTCCGGCCCGCGCGGTGCCGTACTACAACGCCGCGCACCGCGCGCTGGTCCCGTTCGCCCTGATGATCGCCTACGCCGTCGGGCCCATCTTCTGGCCGCCGATCTTCGCGGGCCTGTGCGGCTGGATGGCCCACATCGCGCTCGACCGGGCCCTCGGCTACGGCCTCCGCGGCAAGGATGGCTTCCAGAGGTCCTGACCTGGGAGGATCGGTCCGTGAGCTACGACGAGAAGCTGGCCGAGCGCGTACGGGACATCCTTCAGGACCGCCCTGGCCTGACGCAGAAGCGGATGTTCGGCGGGATCGCGTGGCTGGTGGACGGCAACATGTCCGTCGTCGTCCGAAGCGAGGGCGACCTGATGGTGCGGGTCGCTCCCGAGGACCATGACGCGATGCTCGCCGAACCCGGCGCCGCCACCATGGTCATGCGCGGCCGCCCGCTCCGCGGCTGGATCACGGTGGCCCCGGACGCCTGCGCCACCCCGTCCGCCCTCACCACCTGGGTGGAACGCGGCCTCGCCTACGCCACGACGCTGCCCCCGAAGTAGCGCCACGCTCCGGCACTGCGCAGATCGTGCCGCCGACCGCACCCCGGTCACAGGCGGGTCACAGGTCCTGGCTCCGTGCTGTGACCGTCCGCCGGATAGAAATCGCGGCGGAAGGTGAGTCCGGATGGGCCACCTTGCGCCGGTTTCTTCGGTTCTGGGAGCTGTGCGTATCGCGGCCCATCACTTTCGTCGATCGAGAGGATGGGTGTGATCATGAGCCCCGATTCGCGTGGTGTCGACCGGCGGCGGCTGCTCGGGTGGGGCGGGCTGGCGGCCGCCGGCGCGGTGGCGGCCGGCGCGTCGCTGGGTGCCGCCCGGCCCGGCCACGCCGACCCTGCCCCGACCGGCGGCGACATCCCGCCGGACACCCGGCCCGGCGGGGCCTACGACCGGTACGTGGCGCGGCTGGCCGCCGAGGACCGGTTCTCCGGCGTGGTGATGCTGTCGCACAAGGGCCGGACGGTGCTGTCCCGCAGCTACGGCATGGCCGACAAGGAGAAGGGGATCCGTAACCACGAGGGCGTCGCGGTCAACCTCTCCTCGGGGATCCAGCCGTTCCTCTCGGTGGCCGTCCTGCAATTGGCGCAGCAAGGCAAGGTGGGCCTGGCGGACACGGTCGGCGCCCACCTGACGGGCTTCGCCAGGGACATCGCCGAGCAGGTGACCATCCACCATCTGCTCACCACGACCTCCGGTCTCAACGCCCCGGAGCTGGATCTGCAACGCGTCTTCCACAGCAAGGAGGAAGTGCACGAGTTCAACCGGCAGTGGACACGGCAGGCGGAGCTGGCGGCCCCTCCCGGCACGGACAACCAGGCCCACACCAACGGCGCCGGCGCCGGGCTCTCCATCGCCGCGCAGATCGTGGAGGCGGTGACCGGCACCACGTACTGGGATTATGTGCACGAGCACGTCTTCAGGCGCTGCGGCATGACCGGCTCGGCGTTCTACACCAGGCCGCAGTGGCTCACGGACGAGCACATCGCACACTCGTACATGCGGCAGGCCGACGGCAGCCGGGTGGACGCCGTCCGCAACCTGGACAAGGGCAGCATCCACCCGGCCATCCAAGGCAAGAACCCCGGCCGCGCCTTCATCGGCTATGCCACGGACGACGGCTTCGCCACCGCGCCGGACCTCGTCCGGTTCGTGCAGGCGCTTTATGACGGCACCGTCCTGGACAAGCCCTACGCCGACCTGCTGACCGGTGCAAAGTTCCCCCGGGCGGCGGCCGGGAACGGCACCCCACTCCCCCGACCGTCGTTCACGGGGTACACGGGGCCGATCAAGATCATCGCCGGGCAGTGGCTGTTCGGGCGCGGCGGCGGCACCGGCGGCAGCACCGCCAACTGGAACGTCTACCCGGACAGCGGCTGGGTCGGCGTCGTCCTCAGCAACTACGACGACGTGCCGATCCAGGAGATCACCCAGCAGGAGCTGCGGGCCATCACCGGCCAGAGCTGACGCGGGGTGAAGGTCGACCTTCAGGCAACCGTCGCGTCCGTTCGGACATCGAAGTGATCGTAGAACCGCGGGTGGATCTCACGGTCGGAGGAAAGCGGAGGCAGCGTGATCATCAGGGACTTGCACGGCCTGGTCGGCACGATCACCGGCGTGGTGCTCATCACGGTGGCCGCCCTGCCGTTGGCCGCGCTGGCGGTGTGGGTCCTGGCGCGCCGCCGGAGCCTCACCGGCACGCGGGCGCGAGCGTGGAAGACGTCGCTGGCCGATGTCGGCATCGTCTACGGGACGCTGCCGTGGGTGTGGATGATCATGTTGCCGGGGGGCCGGGCGGGCGACGTCCCCGGCCGGGTGAGCCTGGTGCCGCTCCGGGACCTGGTCTCCATGTCGACCACCCAGGTCATCGGCAACCTGCTGGTGTTCGCAGCGCTGGGATTCTTCGCCCCGCTGCGCTTCCGGGCGCTGGCGTCGCTTCCGCGGATCCTGGTGCTCGGGGCGGCCGGCTCCGCCCTGGTCGAGACCGCGCAATACGTCCTGCGACTGGACCGGGTGTCCTCGGTGGACGACATCCTGCTCAACGCCGCGGGCGCCGGTCTGACCGCCCTGGCGTCACGCCACTGGTGGCGCACCACGGCCAACGCGTCGTCAGACCGACTCCCACCGACCCCGAAGCCGCACGAAGGAACCCCGGGCAATGCCGTTGTCAGGACTCCGAGTCGAACACACCGGCCTTAACGTCCGCGAGCAGCGAAGCCCACGCGGACGGCGCGATGGAGAGCATCGGCCCGTCAGCATCCTTGGAGTCACGCAGCGCCACACCATGCCCGCTCATCGGGGCCGCCTCGACGCACTGACCCTCGCTGCCTTCGCTGTAAGTACTCTTCCGCCATATCAGAGCGGCCTCAGCTTCACTGGAGCCGCTCTGTCGCCATCCCATGCTGGCATTCGCCTGATCGGTCATATCTTTGACCTTAGCTTCTCGATCAGTTCTAGTGAATCCTCCACGGACAGCGAGGATTTCAACAGTTGCACGTAAGACCAATCGTACCGACGCACGTCCTTGTCCGCCTCCAGGTACCACCCTGCGGTGAGGTTCTCGACCAGCACGACTGAAAGATCACGCGTGCTGATAACGCTGAAAGATCCATTGATGCCAGCATGCGCCCCGGCGGAGAACGGGAGCACCCGGACGGTGACGTGCCCCAGTCGCGACGCCTCGATCAGGTGGCCTAGCTGGGCCTCCATTGTCGCTTCTCCTCCGATCCGCTGCCTGAGGGCCGCTTCACTGACTATCGCGTTGAACTGCGGCGGGCGCGGTTTCGAGAGAACCTCCTGTCGCCGGAGCCTCACCGCCGTCATGGCGTCCACCTCCACCGATTCCCCTTGCGAGCCCCCGACTTGCATGATCGCGCGAGCGTAGGCCTCGGTCTGCAAGAGTCCGGGAATTAGATGGAGCTGGAAGCTCTTGATGGAGTTGGCCTCACTTTCGAGACCGATATAGTCGACCGTGCTCGACAGAAGCCTTCCCTCGTAGCGATGCCACCACCCCTTCTCCGCCACGTGTTCGGCTAAGTCGAAGAGACACTCCCGATCTCGAGAATCGGTAACCTCGTAGCGGTCGAGCATGTGCTCCAAGGCGGGGCGGCGGATGCCGCGCTTGCCTGTTTCAAGCTTGCTCAGGGAGGAGGGGGTCCGGTGCAACAAGCGCGCCGCCCCCTGAAGCGTGAGGCCTCTCTCCTCACGGAGAGCGCGCAGCCGCTGGCCGAGCTTGCGGCTTCGCATGGTCGGGCGCTGCGGGTTGTCCATGGCGTAATCATTACCTGACGTTGAGTGACCATGGGGCGACGTCCGTCAAGTTGGCCAAAGTGACTCAGTCAAAAGTGACTCGGGCCATCGTGCCCGGGGACCTGGGGACGAGACGCGCGAACGTATCGCTCGCCACAGATCGTCCTGCCCACCCTCTTCGGTGACGACGACCGAGAGGAACGAGCGATGACGGTGCCGACGGTGAGGTTCGACGCGCTTCTGCTGCCGGGCGTGGAGCGGGCGGCTGGGCACGCGCGCCGGTGGCTGAGGGACATCCTGGACGGGCACCCGTGCTTGGACGACGCGTCGCTCTGCCTGAGCGAGCTGGTGACGAACGCCCTGCGGTACACCGACTCGGGGCGCGGCGGTCAGATCCTTGTGGAGGTGAGCCACTCGGACCTGTCCGTTCGCATCGAGGTCGTGGACGACGGCGGCGCCGCGACCGTCCCGCACCTCGCCGGGCCGGGCGAGACGGCGATCGGCGGCCGGGGCCTCCGCATCGTCGCCTTCCTCTCCGGCGGCTGGGGCGTCGTTCGGCGCGCGAGGGGCCACTCCGTGTGGTTCGAGATCGGCCGCGGCTGAGGGCCCGACGGCTCAGCGGGCGCTCGGCCGGTTCGAGGGCGAGGGGCTCTCGGTCTGCTCGCGGATCAGGGCGAGGGTGCAGGCCCGTTCGTGGCGGGCACCGATGCGCTCGAACCGCCGGGCCGCGTCCGTGAGCTCGCCGACGTCGCGGTGGAGGCGCCCGGAGGCGCGGGTGAGGCAGGCGGCGGCCCACGCGTTCTCCGCGGCGGCGTCCAAGGCGGCGGCCAGGCGGCTCGGGGCGTCCGGCAGGCCGGCGGCGACGGCGAGTTCGGCCCCGGCCGCGCGGGCGTAGCCCCGGTACCAGTCCTGGGGCGGGAAGGCGGCGAACGCCTGCTCCACCAGGGCCGGAGCGTCGCGGGACCGCCCGGACCGCAGGGCGGTGCGGGCGTCGACGAACGCCGCGTAGGAGGCCAGGTAGCGGGACCGGGCGTCTCCGGCGATCCGCTCCGCGCGGGCGCGCCACAACGGGAGACCGTCCTCGTCGCCGAGCAGCCCGTGGGCCAGGGCGACGGCGGCGACCGAGGGCGCCATCCAGGCGAGCGGGCCCCCGGCGTGTTCGCAGACGTCCCACAGCGTCGCGGCGCGGGACAGTGCCCCGTCGAGGTCGCCCATGAGGACCAGCGCCTGGACGAGGGTGCTCATCGCGACCGGCGACCGGGTGCCGATGAGGTCGTCGGACGCGGCGAGGCCGACCGCCGACAGCGCCGCGCGCAGGTCGCCGGCCGCGACGGCGCAGGCGGTGGCCATGTGGTAGGTGTCGGTGATCTCCGGGGCGGAGCTCGGGACGTCGCGCGGCATCGCCGGAAGCAGGCCCAGGCGTTCGGTGGCGATCCGGTGCGCCTCCCGGAACCGGCCCGTGGTCAGGGCGGCGATGCCGGACGCGTCCAGCGCGGCCGACAGCAGGACCGGGTCGCGGGTGGTCCGGGCGGAGGCCAGCGCCTCCTCGGCCAGGGAGGGGTCCGGGGTCACCTTCTCGGCGCCGTGGTTCCACGCCCTGGCGGCGGCGACATGCGCGGCCACGATCGGGTCGCGGGCGTTCCCCGCGGCGACGGCCCGGGCCAGCAGGTCCCGCAGGCGCTCGTGGGGGATCTCGGTGTCGAATCCGGACGGGTGCCGCTCGGCGGTCACCACGGCGAACGCGAGGGTGACCGCCTCGCCGTCGCCGTCGCCCGCCCTGCGGGACTGCTCCGCCGACTCCAGGAGGAGATCGAAGGCCCGGCCGGTCTCGATCAGGGCGTGCGCGGCGTCCGCGGCGTCCCGAAGGTCGAGGGCCGCCTCGTCCGGCGCGGGCGCCCGCCGGGCCGCCTCCTGGTAGTGGCCGGGTGCCTCGCCGAGGAACCGGCGTGCGTAGGTGAGATGTCCGAGGGACCGGGCGAGGCGGTGCGGCACGTCCGCACGGCCGGGCGGCGCGTCTGCGAGCGCCGCGCGCAGGTCGGCGGCGACGGCGTCGAAGCGGTCGCGCCAGTCGCCGTCCAGCAGGGCCTCCAACTCGGCGGCGGTGTCGGCGGCCCACCGCAGGTACCGTCTCCGGACGGCCTCATGCGCGGCACCGGCGGCCAGCCGCTCCGCGGCGAACGCGCGGACCGTCTCCAGCATGCGCCACCGGCCCTCCGCGGTGCGGACCACGAGGCTCTTGTCGACCAGCCGCCCGAGCAGGTCCGCGGCCGTCCCCGCCCCGAGGTCCGGGACGACGGCCCCCACGGCCGCCAGGTCGAACCCGCCGACGAACACCGAGAGGCACTCGAACAGCATCTTCTCGTCGTCGGTCAGCAGGTCGTGGCTCCAGCGGATGACCCCGCGCAGGGACCGGTGCCGCTCCACCGGCCCGCGGCCTCCGGTCAGCAGCCGCAGCACATCGTCCAGTGCCGCCAGCAGTCCGGTCGTCCCGAGGGACGCGGCGCGCGCCGCGGCGAGCTCGATCGCCAGCGGCATCCCGTCCAGCCGGCGACAGATCTCGGCGACGTCGGCGCGGGCGGCGGTGAATCCCGGATCGGCCGCCGCGGCGCGGTCCAGGAACAGCCGTTCGGCGTCGGAGTCCACCGGGAGCGGGCGGACGGGGACGGTCCGCTCGCCCTGCACGCCGATGCGCTCACGGGCGGTGGCCAGGACGGTCACGGTCGGGCATGCCGTGAGCAGCCGCTCGACGAAGCCGGCGGCCGCGTCGAGGAGATGCTCGCAGTTGTCCAGGACCAGCAGCGTCCGGCCCCGGGCGAGGCGGCGGGCGATGATGTCGTCCAATGACCGGCCGGGCCGCTGGGTCACGCCGAGCGCGGACGCCACCGCCTGCGTGACCAGCGCCTCGCCGACCGGCACGAGGTCGACGAAGGCACCGCCGAGCGGGAACGCGGGCGCTGCCGCCTCGGCGGCCACCGCCGCCAGCCGCGTCTTGCCGACCCCGCCGGTGCCGAGGAGGGTCACCAGCCGCTCCTTCTCCAGCAGGGCGAGCACCGTCGCGATCTCCTCGGCACGTCCGAAGAACGCGGTCCGTGCGGCCGGCAGGCCGGCGACGTGCCCCGGCGGAGGCGTGCCGCGCCGCGCCTCCTCCGCCAGCTCCCAGCGGTCGGCCACGCCGTACTTGCGCAGGAGCGAGGAGATGTGGCTCTCGACGGTCCGGACCGAGATGTGGAACCTGCCGGCGATCTGGACGTTCGACAGCCGCTCGGCGAGCGCCGCGAGGACCTCCGCCTCACGTTTCGACACCTGGACCGGACGATGAGGAGTCACCACGCCAGTTTCCCCGACCCCGGAGCCGTGACGGCCCTGCGAGCCACCGCGGTCGTTGCCGGAACCGCAAGTTCTCGTGCCAGGTCATCCCGCGTCTGGCAAGACTGGGCAGGTCAGGAAGGAGACCACCGTGCCCAGCACCACGCGCGGCAAGCGCCGCGGCGACACCCCGCCGCCCAGGACCGGGAACGACGAGGCCGAGACCTTGCGCGGATTTCTCGACTATCTGAGAACATCGATCGCCGCGAAGGTCGAGGGGGCGCCCGAACCGCAGGTGCGAACGGCCGCGGTGCCGTCGGGCACGAACCTGCTCGGCCTGCTCAACCACCTGACCTTCGTCGAGCGCTCGATGTTCCTCGGCGACAGGGTCACGAACTGGCAGGCGACGTTCCAGGCCGCGTCCACCGACAGCGTGGCCGACGTCGTCGCCCGCTACCGGGAGGCGGTCGAGCGCGCGAACGACGTGCTCGACGGGTGCGCCGACCTCGGGGCCCCGGTCCCCCGGCCGGCGTCCGGGAAGCCCGCCCCCAGCGTCCGCTGGGCGCTCACCCACATGATCGAGGAGACCGGCCGCCACGCGGGCCACGCGGACATCCTCCGCGAGCTGATCGACGGCGCGACCGGACGCTGACACCCCCGCACGCCAGGTCTCCAGGGCCTCAGACGGCCGACGGCGCCTGGTCGAGGTCGATGACCCGGGCGAGGGCGGTCGCGGTGGCGAGGGTCGCTCCGCCGGAGTCGGTGAGTAACGCCTCCAGATGGGCCAGGTCGCCGTCGCGGCGGACGACGCGCCCGCGGCCGAACACCCAGCCCGGACGAGCCGGACGCTGGAACTCGGTCTTCAGTTCGAGCGTGGACTGGAACTGGCCGGGCCCGAGCGTGGCCAGTAACGCGGGTCCGACTGTGTCGTAGAGCATCGCGGCGAGGAACGCCCCCAGGACATTGCCCACGGGATTGGTGAAGTCCTCGGAGGCGTTGAACGCGAGCTCGACGGTGCCCCGAGGATCCGCTTCCAGGATCTCCATCCCCAGCGTGGCCGCCGCGCGAGGCAAGGGCGCCCTGCCCTCGACGGCGTCCCAGAACGGCCCGGAGCGTTCACTCGTCGGTTCGTCGTTCATTCGGTCCCTTTCTTGCCGAAGTACCAGGGTGGGGCGGGGCGCCGCACGCGCTTTGGACGTATTCGGCCGGCCGCGGCGTTCCCTCCGTCACGGCCGCGCGGATCGTCTCGCCCGGCCGCCGAGACCACCGAGACCGTCGACGATGACGTCGGCGAGGAACCGCGCGTGTTTCCCGTCGGGATCCAGGTCGGGGTCGAAGATGCACACCTCGGCTCCGACCGCGTCACCGGCCAGCTCCGCGAGGAGTACGGTCAGCTGCCGGGCGTCGAGACCGCCGGGGGCGGGGCTGTCGACGGCGGGCATGAAGGCCGGGTCGAGGACGTCCACGTCGACATGGAGCCAGTACCCGTCGAGTCCTTCGGCGGCGAGCGTGCTGCGGATCCGGTCCAGCGCGGCGGCGGGATCGGCGATCCACCGGCTCGCCGGGACCACGGTGCCGAGGACGCCGCGCACCTCGTTGATCGCGTCGTCGTCATCCCGGCAGCCGACGTGGACGACGTGCTCGGGGGCGAAGTACGGGGCCAGTCCCTCGATGTCGGACACCGCCGGGTAATGCAGGCCGACGGCGGCCGCGAGGTCCTCGCCGGCGACGCTCGCGCAGGCCTCCGAGTTTCCGGGATGGCGGAAGTCGGTGTGCCCGTCGATGTGGACGAGACCGTGGCGGCCCGTGCGGGACAGCGCGACCCCGGCGCCTATCAGGACGCTGCAGTCGCCTCCGAGGACGAGCGGGGCTCCCCCGCCGGCGATGATCGACTCGATGCGGTCGCCCAGCCGGACCGCGTGGTCGACGAGCGCGTCCTCATTGCGCACCCTCCCCGTCCCGGCGCGCCAGTCGTCGACGTAGCGGCCCGCGAGGACGGTCCCGGCGTCCTGCGCTCCCTCGTCCAGGAGCCGGCGATGGAGGCCGGCCTCGCGCAGGGCCTCCGGCGCCTTGGCGCATCCGGGGACGCTCGTCGGTTGCGGCGGGCGCAAGCCGAGGTTCGTCGGCGCGGCCAGAATCGAGAGGGTCATCGGTCCTCCCCGGTCAGGCGTCCTGTGAGCCATTCCATTGCCATCGGCCCCACACCTCCCGGGACGGGCCTGCCGGTCACGGGATCGAACGGCACGTCCACCCATGCCACGACGTCTTCGCACAGGTAGGTGTGGTAGTCGCCGATCGCGGGCGAGTCGAGGTACTGGCTACCGCCGTGGCTGGTCCTCGCGTCCACGTACACGACGAGCGCGGGCGCCGCGTCCTCGCGTGCGAACAGCGCGTCCACCAGTTCGGGGAACTTCCGCCGGAAGGGCGTCCTGTTGCGCCACATGGAGACGGTCCCGCAATAGCCGTGCTCGCGCAGCTCGCCTTCGAGGTCTGTCCATGGCGGCATTCGGTCTCCTGACTTCCCGGTCAGATAACCTGCGAGGAAGTTAGGCGGTTATCCGGAGCAGTGTCAACCAGTGACTCACTTTACCGGTTAGGGCCTCGGAGGCAGAGCGTGCGAGAGCTTCCCCCGTCGATGCGCCTCACCATCGACTTCCTCAACACCGTCGACGTCGAGGAGGGCACCGACATCCTCGGCGACGGTCCGGCCGCGCTGGCGGACTGGCTGGTCGAGAAAGAACTGTGCCGCTCCAGACCGACACTGACGGCGGCGGACGTCACGGCGGCGACGGACCTGAGACGCGGCCTGCGCGCGCTGGCACTGGCCAACACCGGGGAACCGGTCGCCACAGATGACGTCCATGCCGCCCAGAAGGTTCTCGCCACGCTGCCCTTCGAGATGCGCCTCCCGGTCGACACCGCGACCGGCCCCGTCTTCACCACGACGTCCGACGACGTCCTGTCCGACGCTCTGGGACAGATCGCCACCGCCTACCACGCCGCCGCGATCCGGGGCGACTGGTCGCGCGTGCGGCGCTGCCCGGCATCCGACTGCGCCTGGGTCTTCTGGGACTCCTCCAAGAACGCGTCCAGGCGATGGTGCTCCATGCGCGTCTGCGGCAACCGAGCAAAAACCCGAGCCTTCGCCGAACGCAACAAACCCACCCCCACCTGAGCGGGTCGCCGTACCTTCGAGGTCGAGCGGAAAGGCACCGGAGCGTCGGCCATCCTGAGACGGGTTGTACTGTGTTCCGGGCACTTGGGAAGCTTTGCCGCGAACGAGCCGGCAACGTCCGGCGCAGTCTCCACATCGTCACTTTCGCGGCCGTTGCCCGTTGCATCACGTCTTGCGACGTATCACCGCATATCCCTTTCTCGCGTGGCGCATGGCGTTGCACCTTAGATCGACAAATATGTATCCCTTCCGGTATTGCCCGATCACTGCGCGGCAGGCACCCTGGATACTCGCGCCACTGCACTCCCACTCGGAACACCTGGCGCACCAAAAGGGACATTGGGTACATATAGCCCACTACTCCCTTTGCTCGGGCGGCGGCCGATACTACCCGGTATAACCGACACGCCCGACCCGACTGCGCTACACATGGACGCGCCAGGCGGATCAATCGCCTCAAAACCGTGGGTCGACACGAAGGACCACCACTATGCCCGATGAATGCGCGCAGACCAAAACACCTGATCCCGATCCAAATATCAACGATTTGGAGTGGCGCCGAAGTTGCTCTAATGACTCAAACTGCCTCGAGATAGCTTCAACGCCTTCAGGCGAGATCTTGGTACGAGTCTCCACAAACTCCTCTGTTGTCCTCCGCTTCACCCAGGCGACGTTCTCGCAATTCATAAAGAAAATAAAAACTCACACATCCTGACCGGACATCAACCCGGCCGCCGGCGGCTCGCCGGAGTTCCACTCATCGGCCAATTGAGATATCCGAAGCATGGACTCGTCCGCCGAAAGCGAGATCGACCTCAACGCGTCCCAGCACATTCGGTACATGTGGGTGATGCTGTCGTCCTGCAGTTCGGCCATCGTCGATAGATTGTCTATATAGACGACATCGGGGAATTTCACGTCGTAGGTCGGAGCGAACTCCAGAAGCGTGAAGGTTTCCGAGAAGACGGGCTCCCTGGGCTTGTCCAGTGGAAGAACGTGGATCTGCACGTGCGGCAGGGCCGCCAGCTCCAGCAGACTCGCCAGCTGCCGTCTCATAACACCTCGATCGCCGATGAGCCGCAGCAGGACGGACTCATCGATCACGGCGGAGATGGCGAGCGGTCGCTCCCGATGCAGCAGTTGCCGGCGGCGCATCCGCAACTCCAGGCGTCGCGCGACCTCGCGGGGGGTGGAAACGGCGATCACCCGTCCGCTCTCCAAGACGGCGTGCGCGTACTCCTCGTCCTGGAGAAGCCCCGGGACTGCGTACGCCGTGAAGGTCATGGCCACCCGAGCCTCGTCCTCCAGCGCCACATAGGCACCGAATTTCTCGGAAAGCACATCACGGTACTCGGCCCACCACCCCGGTTGCGTCGCCGACTGAGCGAGGGCCAGGACCTCGCCCATGTGCGCTTCGTCCACTCCGTACAACTCAAGGAGCAGGCGCACGTCAGAGACACGGACACCGATACGGGCTGTCTCTATCCGGCTTAGTTTGGAGGACGACCAATCGAGTCGTGCCGCGGTCTCCTCGACCGTGTCGCCGAGTCGCTCTCTCAGACGTCGCAACTCGGCGCCGAGCCGGCGTCGGCGGACGGTCGGCGCTGCTGCCACCTTGCCTCCCAGCGGATCGGGTTCGGCCTCCCACGGCCCGGACAGTCACCGTCGAGCAAGTTGCACTGCAAGGATACGTCTACAAAACGGGAGTAACCAGACCTCGCTGGAGCCGATCCTCTCCCTCTGACATCATCGGATCTCCCGTGGTCCTAACAACTTTCCCCATGGATACACAAGCGAGCCTCGACGATGCATCTGGCCATGCACCTTGCATCAAGCACGGAAAGGCCGCAAACTACAAATGGTCGCTCTTCTCTCCGGCGACCGACCTTCGTCGCACCATCCGGGTCCCCCCGAATCCGAATGGTCTGCGCGATCATGTCCCCCGGGACGACTCGTCTCGGCACGGACGCATTCCGGCTGTTGATTCGCGCGGCCGATCCTCCCGAGTCCGATCCGGGATGCGGGGGGGCACCGGCATACCGGCCGCGCGGGATTGGGGGCGCTCGGTGAGCAGCAACCCTGTGCACAGGAGCATTCTCGTCGTCGATCTGGAGAACTCGACGGCGGCACTTCGCACGAATCCGGTCAAGCAGGAGCTGCGGAGCCAGATCTACGGGCACCTACGGAAAGCCATGGCGAACACCGGGATCGACGATCGGTGGTGTGACCGGTTCGAGGATCGTGGAGACGGTGTTCTCGCCCTGTTCCATCCCGTCGATGAGTTGCCAAAAACATACCTGCTGTCAAGACTGATCCCGGGCCTCGCCCAGCAACTCATCGACTACAACCGGTCCCTCCCGGAAGCCGAACTGCCCAGCCGGAGCATGCGCATGCGGGCCGTGCTGCACGCGGGGGAAGTGCACCGGGACGAGAACGGGCCGTTCGGGGAGGCCATCGATCTGGCGTGCCGGTTACTGGATGCCCAGCGGGTGAAGAAGTGCCTCCGCACGAGCCTGTCGCCTCTCGTGCTCGTGGTCTCGGAGGACATCTACTGGGGCATCGTGCGCCATGGGTACGACGGGATCTGTCCCGCGTCGTACAAGTCGGGGCTCCGCGTCTTGGTCGGCGATCGGCGGCGGCAGGGCTACGTCCACGTGCCGCCGGCGCCGGACGCGGAGGGGAAGCGGTCCATGGCCGTGGCTTGAGTCAGGCAGGGCGGGCTTCCAGGACGGTGAAGGCGGGGGCTTGGGCGGGGGTGCCGGTGGGGCGGAGGCCGGCATCGTGGAAGAGCCGCTCGTACTGGGAGCGGGTGCGTTGCAGGCCGCCGCTGGTCATCGCGAGCACTTCGAGGTCGAGCCACTTCATGCGGGACGGGGCACGGACTCGAAGAAGTCGCCGCCGGCCATCCGGCAGCGGCCCGCCGCGACGGCCTGGCCGATGGGGCCGGCGTCGACGTCCACGATCGTCTCGCCGTGGGCGAACTCGCAGGCGGCGACGACGGGGGCGATGAACCGGCCGGGCCGCCACGCTGACCGCCTGGGAGACCCAGCCGCGCGTGAGCAGGCCCAGATGGTGTGGAGTTTCTCTCGCCGGGGGCGATGAGTTTCGGGCGGGACGCGGGTCGGCCCTCGTGGAGCGCGAGGGAGGTTGTGATGTCAGGTCCGTCACACTTCGTTGACCTCGATCGCGATTGAGGTCGGAGGGTGAGGGACGTGGAGCAGGGCGGATTTGTCGGACCCCGCTGGAATACTCCCGGAGAGCGCCAAGTTTAATGGTTCGCGAAAGTGTCAGTCGCTGCAGTATTTTGCGACGGTATCCCCTGAGACGTGCCCGACGGCCCCCGCGTGCCCGCATGCGGGGCTTGACGATTGGATGAGAGTTGACCGCTCCCGCATCTCCAAAGATGGCGGACGGCCCACTGAAGGAACCCGCCGCCGGCGATGGTCTCGACCGCGGCGTGCTCGCGGTCGCCGGTGTCGTCGTCCTCGGCGCGATCATGTCGATCCTGGACGTGACCGTCGTCAATGTGGCCATCAACGACCTGGCGAAAGAGTTCAACACCCCCCTGGCGACCATCCAGTGGGTCGCGACGGGCTACACGCTGGCACTGGCCACGGTGATCCCGATCACCGGATGGGCCTCCGCGCGGTTCGGCACCAAGCGGCTGTACATGATCTCGATCGGGCTGTTCGTGATCGGCTCGATGCTGGCCGGGATCGCCTGGTCTGCGGAGTCGCTGATCGCGTTCCGGGTGCTGCAGGGCCTCGGCGGCGGCATGATCATGCCGGCCGGCATGACGATCCTCACCCAGGCGGCGGGGCCGCAGCGGGTCGGCCAGGTGATGAGCATCGTCGGCGTGCCGATGCTGCTCGGCCCGATCCTCGGCCCGATCCTGGGCGGCTACCTCGTCGACGACGTCTCGTGGCGCTGGATCTTCTTCATCAACCTGCCGATCGGGATCGTCGCGCTGCTGCTGTCGGCGCGGATCCTCAAGCGGGACGAGCCGAAGCCGGCCGAGCGGCTGGACTTCATCGGCCTGCTGCTGCTGTCCCCCGGCCTGGCCACGCTGATCTACGGGGTGGCCCGGGGCGCCGAGATGAAGGACTTCCTGAAGACCGAGCCGCTGGCGTTCACTGTCGTCGGCACCGTGCTGGTCCTCGGCTTCGTCGTCCGGGCGCTGAACGCCCGGAACCCGCTGATCGACCTGCGGCTGCTGAAGCGGCGCTCGGTGGCGGCGGCGTCCGGCACGATGGTGCTGTTCATGATCGCGTTCATGGGCGCGATGCTGCTGCTGCCGCTGTACTACCAGATCGTGCGCGGCGAGGGCGCCCTGCAGTCCGGCCTGCTGCTGGCCCCGCAGGGCCTCGGCGCGATGGTCACGATGCCGATCGGCGGGAAGCTCACCGACCGGATCGGCCCCGGCCGGGTCGTGCTCGTCGGCATGGTGGTCGTGGTGCTGTCGGTGTCGGGCTTCGCCGCGATCCTCGAGGCCGACACGTCCTACTGGGCGCTGGGCGGGGCGCTGTTCGTGATGGGCCTCGGCATGGGCATGACGATGATGCCGACCATGGCGGCCGCGATCCAGACGCTCGTCCACGACGAGGTGCCGCGCGCGAGCACGATGCTGAACATCATCCAGCAGGTGTCGTCCTCCATCGGCACCGCGATGATCTCGGTGCTGCTGGCCAACCGGCTGGCGTCCGAGCTGGGCGGCGGGGCCGGCGGTGAGATCGGCAGCACCGAGAAGGTGCCGCCGGCGATCATGGAGAAGATCGCCGGGCCGATGGCCGACGCGTTCCAGCACACCTACTGGTACTCGGCGGGGCTGCTGCTCCTGGCCTTCCTGCCGGCGCTGCTGCTGCCGCGCAGAAAGCCGGAGACCGCGGGCGTCGACGCGCCCATGCCGATGCACTGAGCCGTCTCCCGGCGTCCGGACGACGCCGGGAAGGGCCGTTGAGAACGTCTCTGGCGCGTTCCACGCCCCGGCCGGACCCCTGGGGGACCCGGCCGGGGTTTCGCCTTCCTGGGCGCTCTCAGGACTTGGCAGCGGCCCAGTACTCGTCCTTCAGCAGCCGCTTGTAGAGCTTGCCGGTCGGGTGGCGCGGCAGCTCGGCACGGAAGTCGACCGAGCGCGGGCACTTGTAGTGGGCGAGCTGGTCGCGGCAGTACGCGATCAGCTCCGCTTCGAGCGCGGGGCCCGCGTCGTCCATGGACAGGGGCTGGACGACCGCCTTGACCGCCTCCCCCATCTCCGCGTCCGGGACGCCGAACACCGCCACGTCGGCGACCTTCGGGTGGACCGCGAGGACGTTCTCGGCCTCCTGCGGGTAGATGTTCACCCCGCCGCTGATGATCATGTAGGCGCGGCGGTCGGTGAGGTGGAGGAAGCCGTCCCCGTCCACGTAGCCGACGTCGCCGAGGGTCGTCCAGCCGTGTCCCCACGGGTCGCGGGACGCGGCGGTCTTCTCCTCGTCGGCGTGGTACTCGAACGTGGGGCCCTTGCCGAAGTAGAGCGTCCCGGACTCCCCCGGCGGAAGCTCGCGGCCGTTCTCGTCGCAGACGTGGACCTCACCCAGGATGGGGCGGCCGACGGTGCCCTTGTGGGCCAGCCAGTCCTCGGAGTTGGTGTAGACGAAGCAGTTGCCCTCGGTACCGGCGTAGTACTCGTGCAGGATCGGCCCCCACCAGTCGATCATCTGCTCCTTGACGGGGACGGGGCAGGGCGCGGCGGCGTGGACGGCGGCGCGCAGCGACGACACGTCGTAACGGGCGCGCGTCTCCTCCGGGAGCTTGAGCATCCGGATGAACATGGTCGGCACCCACTGGCTGTGCGTGACGCGGTACTTCTCGATCGTCGCGAGAGCCTGCTCGGGGTCGAACTTCTCCATCACCACGACGGTCGAGCCGCACCTGTGGAAGACGAGCGAGTAGCGCAGCGGCGCGGCGTGGTAGAGCGGCGCCGGGGACAAGTACACCGAGTCGGCGTCGGCCTGGAACAGGCCGGTGATGAGCATGTAGAGGGCCCCTGGCTCGCCCATGGGCGCCAGCGACAGCGGCGGTTTCACGCCCTTGGGGCGGCCCGTGGTGCCGGACGAGTAGAGCATGTCCGAGCCCTCGCACTCGTCCTCGACGGGCGTGGCGGGGTGGCCCGCCACGCGCTCCTCGTAGGACTCGTAGCCGGGAGCCGTGCCGCCGAGCATGAGGCGCAGCGGCACGTCCGGCGGGGTCTGCGCGGCGGCCTCCATCGACGCGCTGGTGATGAAGGCCTTGGCCTCGCAGTTGTCCACGATGTAGGCGAGCTCCTCGTGCTGGAGCCGCGAGCTGATGGCGGTGTAGTAGAGCCCGGAGCGCTGTGCCGCCCAGGCGATGGCCAGGTAGAGCGGATGGTTCTCCAGCATGAACGCGATGTGGTCCCCCGGGCGCAGCCCCTCCGCGCGGAGCAGCTGCGCGAGCCGGTTGGACTCCTCGTTCAGTTCCCGGAAGGTGACGACCCGCCCGGAGCCCGCCATGATCACGGCGGGCTTGTCGGGCGTCTGAGCTGCGATCTGCCCCAGGTGCATGGCCGCAACCTACCGGGCCGGACCACCTAATGGAATCACATTCGGTTTCTGGGGTGGGTCACACGAGCATGTGGTCGAAGTCACCGTCCTTCGCTCCGCCCACGAACGCCTCCACCTCCTCGCGCGTGTAGACGAGGATCGCTCCCTCAGGGTCCCTGGAGTTGCGCACTGCGATCTCCCCGTTGGGGAGTTCGGCCATCTCGACACAGTTGCCGGACGGGTTGCTCCGCCGGCTCTTCTGCCAGACGAGCGCGCTGCGCCGGACGTCCGACATGTGGTGGCCGTCCATCTTTGCCCCCTCTAGGCGTCTCGGCCTCCCTCGTCGGGAGACCGGCGATCTCGCCCCACCCCACACAATGGTACGAGATGCACGTGCATTCGTTCTTGCATTGGTTCATGCAGACGGTCTTGCATCTGCACGGCTTGGGGAGCAAGATAGCGAACGCTCACCGGTGACAACCCCGCACGCCTCTGAGGTTTGACCATGACCGTTGACCAGGCAGACGAAGTCGCAGTCCCCGCCGCCATGGGGCGTGGCCGGCCGCGGCACGCCTCGGACGTCCACGCGCCCTGGCCGGACGCGCCGCCGATGACGATCGGCCCGAACGTCCCCGCGCCGGCCGCGAGCGTCCCGGCCACCGCGCCCGGGCTCGCCGGGCTCTGGCCGGCCCCGCACGCGGGCCCCCCGCGCACCGCGCGGCGCGTGCTGCCCGCCGAGATCACAGCGCCGCGGTCGGCGCGCGAGTTCACCCAGGTCACGCTGGACGCGTGGGGCCTCACCGGCGACGCGGGCGACGTGGTCGTCGCGGTGTCGGAGCTGGTGACCAACGCGCTCCGGCACGGCCTGGAGGGGCTCCCCCAGCCGCTGCCGCTGTGCCCCATCCAGCTCGTCCTGATCGGGCACCCGCGCCGGCTGCTCGTCTCGGTGACCGACCCGGGCGCCCGCGCGCCCGAGCCCGCCCCGAGCGACCCGGGCCGGTTCGTCGAGGGCGGCCGCGGGCTCCTCGTGGTCGGCGCGATCAGCGACGCCTGGGGCTGGGCGCGGCTCGCGACGGGCGGCAAGGCCGTCTGGGCGGCCTTCGACCTGCGGGTCAGCTCTCCAGAGCCGCGGGAAGCGCCGGCTGGGCGGGCACCGGCCGCGCCGGATTCTCCAGCTCGCTGAGGAAGTCCTGGGCCCACCGGTCCACGTCGTGCTCGATGACGCGGCGGCGCATGGAGCGCATCCGCCGGGCCTGCTCCGCGGGCTCGGCGTGCAGCGCGTCCAGCAGCGTGCCCTTGAGGCCGTCGATGTCGTAGGGATTGACCTGGAACGCTCCGCGCTTCAGCTCGGCCGCGGCGCCGGTGAACTCGCTGAGCACGAGCGCGCCGCGCAGGTCCCTGCGGCAGGCGACGTACTCCTTGGCCACGAGGTTCATGCCGTCGCGCAGCGGGGTCACCACCATCACGTCCGCGGCCAGGTAGAGCGCGGTCAGCTCGGGTCGGTCATACGAGCTGTGCAGATAGTGGATGACCGGAAACCCGATCTCGCCGTGTTCCCCGTTGATCCGCCCCACCAGCTGCTCGATCTCCTCCCGGAGCAGCTGGTACTGCTCGACGCGCTCCCGGCTCGGCGTCGCGATCTGCACGAAGACGGCCTGGCCCGGCTTGATGTGGCCGTCCTCGAACAGCTCCCCGAAGGCCTGGAGCCGCTGGGTGATGCCCTTGGTGTAGTCCAGCCGGTCGACGCCGAGCAGGACGGTCGCGTCGCCGAGGTCGGTGCGGATCTCCTGCGCGCGCTCCCGCACGTCCTCGCGCCCCACCAGGTCGTGCAGCTCGCCCACGTCCACCGAGATGGGGAACGCGCGGGCGCGCACGACCCGGTCGTCCCAGAAGACGTCCTGCTTGACGTAGCGGGCGTCGAGGAGCCGGCGGCAGAGGCGCACGAAGTTGGCCGCCGCGCCCGGGAGCTGGAAGCCGACCAGGTCGGCGCCGAGCAGCCCCTCCAGGATGCGCCGCCGCCACGGCAGCTGCCAGAACAGCTCCACCGGCGGGAACGGGATGTGGAGGAAGAAGCCGATCCGCAGGTCGGGACGCAGCTCGCGCAGCATCCGCGGGACGAGCTGGAGCTGGTAGTCCTGCACCCAGACGATCGCGTCCTTGGCGGCGACCTTCGCCGCGGCCTCGGCGAACCGCTGGTTGACGCGCACGTAGGCGTCCCACATCGCCCGGTCGTAGACCGGCGTGGCCACGACGTCGTGGTAGAGCGGCCAGAGCGTGGCGTTGGAGAAGCCCTCGTAGTAGAGCCGCACCTCGTCGGCGGACTGCGCGATGGGGTGCAGCGCCATGCCGTCCTCCTCGAACGGCTCCAGCTCCTCGTCGGGCGCGCCCGTCCACCCGATCCACGTGCCCTTCCTGCGCCGCATCACCGGGGCGATCGCGCTGACCAGGCCGCCGGGACTGCGCCTCCACCGGGGGACGCCGTCGGCGCCGACGTTCCGGTCCACCGGCAGCCGGTTGGCCACCACCACGAATTCACTACCGCTCGACACCTGCGACCCGCCTCTCCAGGAACTCTCAGCGATCACTCATGCCCAGAAACGGTCATCGGGAACATTGTGTCATTTCGACGCAAAGGACCCGGTATCCGCAAAGGCGGATGTCAGGCGGGCGGGGCGGCGGCACGGGCGTATTGGAGCGGGCCATAATCCTTTCCCGGCAGGTGACCGCTGTCGAGCCCGCTGTCACGGCGGCCACCCGGACACCGAAAAAGTTACCCAGATCACACCGCGGCAGGCCCCCGCACGCGCGAGCGGCGGAGACCTGTTGATCACGCGTTGACGGACGCCCGGCCGGAGGCGCTCTCGGGGCGGCGCCCCCAGAGGACGGCGTCCAGGGAGAAGCGCCCGGCGCCCGTGAGGGTGAAGAGCAGCGCGGCGGCGGCGAGGACGAGCACGTACTCGTACCCGCCCTCCTGGGAGAACAGGCCCTTGCCCATGTGGACGTACCAGAACGCGCCCGCCATGTTCAGCGCGATGAGCACGCCGGCGACCGGCACCAGGACGCCGGCGACGAGCGCGGCGCCCCCGAGCAGCTCGACCCAGGTGGCGTAGCCGGCGGCGAGTCCGGGCAGCGGGATGCCGAGGTGGTCGAAGGACCGGGCGACCTCGGCGTGCCCGGTCTCGGCGAGCTTCTGCCAGCCGTGCGCGATGAAGATCACGCCGACCGCGAGCCGGCCGATGAGCAGCCCGGCGTCGGGGAGCGCGGGAGGGCGGCGAGTCGGGAGCATGCCTCGTCTCCTTCACGTGGGGGGTCCCATGGAACCGGCGGAGCGCCGGCCGAAATGATTCAAATTCAGACCATCTAGAAACTTCAAGGGTGTTTTCATGCCAACTAGAATCACCGCATGGACGATGCCGGGGCCCCGCTCGAACCGCGCGAGCTGCGCGCCTGGATGGCCTTCCTGGCGGCGGGCCACCTGATCGAGCACGAGGTCGAGCGGCAGCTCAAGCGGGACGGCGGGCTGTCCCACCCCGAGTTCGAGGTGCTGCTCAGGCTGTCGGCCGCCGAGGGCGAGCGGATGCGCATGTCCGACCTCGCGCGCGAGGTGATGGTCTCCAAGAGCCGGCTCACCTACCAGGTCACCCAGCTCGAACGGGCCGGGCTCGTCAAGCGGACGGCCTGCGAGTCCGACCGCCGGTCGGTGTGGGCGGAGCTGACGGACGCGGGCACCGCCGCCCTCGCCGCGGTCCGTCCCGGGCACCGCGAGGTCGTCCGCGAGGTGCTGATCGAGGTGCTGACGCCGGAGGAGATCGACCTGCTGGGCGACGCGCTCAGCCGCGTCGCCGGGCGGCTGCGGGAGCGGTGAGCGCGCGGCTCGGCTACCGTGATCGGCCTGAGCCGCGACGGAGCACACGACCGGCGGGAGCGCGACGATGCGGGACTTCGGGGGGATCGTCGAGGCCGCGCCCGCGCGGACCGTCCGGCCCGAGTCGGCGGACGAGGCCGCGGCCGCCGTCCGCGACGCCGCCGCGCGGAACCTCGACATGGTGCCGCGGGGCCTCGGGCACTCCACGTACGGCCAGTCGCTGACGGCCGGCGTCTCCCTCGACCTGCGCGGCCTCGCGGGCGTCCGGGTGACCGGCGCCGACCGGGCGGTCGCCGGCGCCGGGGCCACCTGGCGCGAGGTCCTCGCCGCGACGCTTCCGCTCGGGCTCACCCCTCCCGTGCTGACCGACCATCTGGACGTGACGGTCGGCGGGACGGTCTCCGCGGCCGGCGTCGGCGGGACGTCCCACCGGCACGGCACGCAGGCGGACAACGTCCTCGACCTGGACGTCGTGGTGGACGGCGAGCCCGTGACCTGCTCCCCCGCCGTCCGGCCGGAGGTCTTCGACGCCGTCCGCGCCGGGCTCGGGCGGCACGGCGTCATCACCGGGGCGACGCTGCGGCTCGTCCCGGCACCGGAGCGGGTGCTGTCCTGCACGGTTCCGTGCCGGGACGCGGCCGACCTGCTCCGCGTCCAGCGCGAGGTACAGGCCGAGCACATCTCAGGGCAGGTCAAGCCATCGGACGGCGGCTGGGTGTTCGAGGCCAAGGCCGTCCTGTACGGGGACGAGGGCGAGCCGCCGCCCGGCACCACCGAGACCGAGGAGCTCTCCTACCTCGACTTCTGCGACCGCCTGCGCCCCGACGTCGAGGAGCTGATCGCGCTCGGCGAGTGGGCGCGGCCGCATCCCTGGGGCATGGTCTTCCTGCCCGGCTCAGCCGCCGCCTCCGTCATCACGGCGACGCTCGCGGGCATGACCACGGCGGACCTCGGCCTCAGCGGGGTGATCCTGGTCAAGGCGCTGCGGGTCGGGCACGTCCCGATGCTGGCCGCGCCGGAGGACCCCGTCCTGTTCAGCCTGCTGCGCACCGCGTCGCCGGGCTGCGCGCCCGTCCCGGACATGCTCGCGGCGAACCGGGCGCTGCTCGACCGCGCCACCGCCGCCGGCGGCACCCGCTACGCCGTGGACTCCGTCCCGGCGGGGTAGGCGGACTGGAAGGCCAGGCGCCGGTCGGCACCCGCGGCGAGCCGGTCGCAGACGTCGTCCAGGTCCATGAAGACCTGCCACTTCTCCTGCCCGGACACGGCGGCGAGGACGTCCACGAGCCGCTGCTCCAGGTCGGGGACGCGCTTGGCCTTCCACACATTGTCGGCGAGGCTGACCAGCAGGTCGCCGACGCCGATGTCCGGCCCGTCCCAGGACGCGTGGGTGCGCGCGAAGCGGGCCAGCCGCTCCTCGACGCCCCGCTCGCGCAGGAGGGCGTGGCCCGCCCGCTCGTGCTCGGCGCCCGGGCCGGTCAGCTCGGCCGGGTGCAGCGCCTTGCCGATGTCGTGGGTGGCCGCGCCGAACAGCACCGCCTCCGCGTCGACGGCGAGGGCCGGGTAACGGTCGGCCGCCCAGGCGACCAGGTCGGCGGCCACGTCGTGGACGGCGCGCAGGTGCGCCGCGAGGCGCGGCGGGGCGCCGAGGTCCTCCAGGAGGCGGGCGGCCCGCTCCGGCAGCGGGCGCGGGCCCGGGTCGGTCAGCGCGCGTCTCAGGCCGTCGGACGTCATGCGCGGTCGCCCGCGCTCACAGTGCCAGGGCGAGGACCTCGGCGCCGGGGAGGGCGGCGACGGCCTTGCCGGGGAGGAGGATCTTGGACTTGCGCAGGCCGCTGCCGATGACGACGTGCGGAGCGGCGGCGACGGCCTCGTCCACCAGGATCGGCCAGCCCTCCGGGAGGCCGACCGGGGTGATGCCGCCGTACTCCATGCCGGTGAGCGTGGTGGCGTCGGCCATCGGCGCGAACGACGCCTTCCGGGCGCCGAGGTGCTTGCGGACGACGCCGTTCACGTCCGCGCGGCCGGTCGCGAGGATCATGCACGCGGCGTAGGTGACCTCGCCGCCCCGCTTCGCGGCGACGACCACGCAGTTCGCGCTGGCGTCGAGGGGCACGCCGTAGCGCTCGCAGAACGCGGCGGTGTCGGCGAGCTCCGGGTCGATCTCGGCGGCCTCCGCGCCCGGCAGCCCGCCGATCGCGGCGGCGACCGGATCGGCCAGCAGGTCGCGCCGGCCGTCCGCCGGTTGCCAGTCGAGCGTGCCCACCATGTCTCCGTCCCCTCTCGTGATCCCGGTCTCCACCCTGCCACGCCCTTGACGCCAATGCCCGTGGCGTGGTCCAGTGGCTGAGCCACTGGACCTCTGGAGGTAGCGTGCCGTCCACACCGATCCCCCGCGACACGGTCGTCGACTCGCTCGTCGACCGGCTGCGCGACGACGTGCTGAGCGGCCGCTACCCGCCGGGCTCCTACCTGCCCCCCGAACGCGACCTCGCCGCCGGCTACGCGGTGACCCGCACGTCGCTGAAGCACGCGATCGTCCGGCTCGCGCAGGCGGGGCTGCTGGAGACGCGGCACGGCGTCGGGACCCGGGTCCGCGACTACGAGCGGCTCGGCGGTCCCGAGCTGCTGCCGATGCTGGTCAGCACGGTCGGGCCGGCGTGGATGGCGGAGATCTTCGAGGTGCGCCGCGAGGTCGGCGCGCAGGTGGCGGCCAAGGCGGCGGCCAACGCGACCGGCGAGCACCGGGCCCGGCTGCGGGACCTGGCCGCGCAGGTCCGGGACGCCGCCGACGGCGACGCGGCCCAGCTCGCCGAGTGCGAGATCCACCGGGTCATCGCGGCGGCCACCGGCAACCGGGTGTACGGCTTCATGGTCAACGCCCTGCTGAACGCCTACCTCGCCGTCCGGGACGGTTTCGCGCACGCCTTCAAGGACCCCGCCGCGGCGGCCGGCAGGCTCGCCCCCCTCATCGACGCCCTGTGCGACGGCGACGCGGACCGGGCGCGCGCCGCGGCGACCGCCTACTTCACCGAGACCGAAGCGATCATGACGGGCCGACGATGACCGAGAGCGTGACGAAAGCCGGCCGGAGCACGGTGTTCCGAGAGGTGATGGAGGGGGTTCTGCGGGTCGCGGGCGAGGACGCCGAGCGCCCGATGCGGCTCGAACTCGAGGCCACTCTGCCCGAGGTCCTCCGGCCCTGGGGGGACGTGGAAGGCGAGCTGACCGGGCGCGTGCACGTCCCCGGCTTGGCGGACGACCGTGCGGCGGTGGGGACGCTGCGCGTGGCGCCGATCGCCGCGCGCCGGATCCGCTACACGCTGGAGTTCACGGCGGACGGCGGCCGCAGGATGCGCCTGGACGGCTGGAAGACCGTCAGCGCGCGGCGGCCCGTCCGGTCGATGACGGTCCTGCCGCTCACGGTGACCGGCGCGGACGGGACCGTGGCCGGCGAGGCGCGGCTGCGCTTCGACGTCCGGCGGGACCTCGTGCGCTTCCTCCGCGGCTTCCGCTTCCCGGGCCCCGATCCGATGCGGTCGCGCTGGCGGGGGCAGGCCGGGCGGCTGGAGGTCTGGTACACGACGCTGACCGACCCGGCGACCGGCACGGGCTTCTGGATCCACCACGAGCTGGTCGCGCCGGACGAGGGCGAGGCGCGGGCGCACGGCTGGGCCGCCGTCTTCCCGCCCGGCGAGCAGCCCGTGCTCGCGCGGTTCGGCCCGCACGGGTGGAGCCGTCCCGCTGACGCCGCGTTCGCGGCCGGGCCCGTCGCGCAGACCGGCGGCGGGCTCACCGGCTCGGCGGGCGCGATCACCTGGGATCTGCGCGAGTCGGGCGGCGGGCGGCCGCTGTTCACGTTCCCGCGCTGGGCGTGGGCGTCGGAGCTGCTGCCCGCCGCGCAGATCGTCCCGAAGCCCGCGGCGGCCTACGACGGCGAGGTGCGGTTCGGCGACCGCGTCCTCGCCCTGGACGGCGCGCCCGGCGCGTCCGCCCGCATCTACGGGCACGGGAACGCGCGGCGCTGGGCGTGGCTGCACGCCGACCTCGGCGGCGGCGACGTGTGCGAGATCGTGGCGGCCGTCTCGACGCGCCCGGGGATGAACCGGCTGCCACCGCTGCCGTTCGTCCGGCTCCGGGTGGACGGCGCCGACCTGCCCTCCGGCGACCCGCTGCTCGCGGCGCTCCGGCTGCGCGCCGACGTCCGCCTGCCCACCTGGACGGTCCGCGGCCGCATCGGCGACCGGGGCCTGCACGTGACGGTGACGCTGCCGCCGGAGGAGACCGTGCCGGTCGACTACGACGACCCGGACGGCGCCCCGGCGGTCTGCCACAACTCCGAGCGCGCCCATGTCCGGATCGTCCTGGCCCGGCGGTCCGGGGACGGCTGGGAGACCGAGCGCGAGTGGCGGCTCGACGGCACCGGGCACGCGGAGGTGGGGCTGCGATGAACGCGATGACCGGGACGGTCGCGGCGCTGCTCGGCATCGAGGACGCCGACGACCTGGCCCGCGTCGCGGCCCGCGCGGAGGCCCTCGGCCGGGCGCTGCCCGCCCCCGCGCGGCTCGGGCTGCGCGCCGGGGCGGGCACGCTGGACGCGCTGTCGCGCCTCGCCACCGGGCACCCCCTGGAGGCCCTGGACGCCGACCGCCGGGACGCGTTCTGCGCGCTCCTGACGTCCCGCGAGCCGGGGGCCCGGCTCGTCGAGACGCTGAAGATCCCGCTGCTGCTCGCCGCCGGCACCGAGCTTCTGCCGCCGCCCCGGGCCGCGGGCGACCCGCGCCCGGACGCGCCGCTGGACTGCACGCCGTCCGCGGACTGGCCGTCCTGCTCGACCGCCGACGCCGTCGTCATCGGGTCGGGGGCGGGCGGGGCGATGGCCGCGCGGACCCTCGCCCGGCGCGGCATGTCGGTCCTCGTCCTGGAGGAGGGGCGGCGCTTCACGGTGGCCGAGTTCCGCGACCGGCCGCCGCTCGACCGGTTCCTCGACCTGTACCGGGACGGCGGCTCGGCCGTCGCGCTCGGCCGCCCGCCCGTGCTGCTGCCCGAGGGCAGGGCCGTCGGCGGGACGACCGTCGTCAACAGCGGCACCTGCTACCGGACGCCGGACCGCGTCCTCCGGCGGTGGGCGGGGCTGGGCGTCCCGGTCGACGGCTTCGGCGCCCACCTCGACGAGGTGGAGGCCACCCTGCGGGTCACGCGGCAGCCGGTCGCGCCGCTCGGCCGGAACGGGCTGCTCGCCCTGGAAGGCGCGGAGCGGCTCGGCTGGCGGGCCGCGCCGCTGCGCCGCAACGCCCCGGACTGCCGGGGCAGCGGGCAGTGCGCGGCCGGCTGCCCGCACAACGCCAAGTACGGCGTCCACCTGAACGCGCTCCCCCAGGCCTGCGCGGCGGGGGCGCGCATCGTGACCGAGGCGCGGGCCGAACGCGTGCTGGTCGAGCGCGGCAGCGCCACCGGAGTGCGGGCGCGGCGCCCGGACGGCACGTCCTTCGAGATCCTCTCCCCGCGCGTCGTCGTCGCGGCGGGAGCCACGCAGACCCCGCTGCTGCTGCGGCGCTCCGGCCTCGGCGGGCACCCGCGGCTGGGGCGCGGGATGGCCGTCCATCCCGCCACGAACGTCGCCGGGCGCTTCGCCGAGCCGGTCGTGTCGTGGTCGGGGGTGATGCAGAGCGTCGGCATCGAGGAACTGCACGGCGACGGGATCCTCATCGAGGCGACGGCGAGCCCGCCCGGCATGAGCTCCTTCCCGCTGCCCGGCGCGGGACGGGCGCTGCGCCGCGAGCTGGAGAACGCCGACCACCTCGCCGTGCTCGGCGCGATGATCGCCGACGCCCCGTCCGGCCGCGTGCACGGCCGGAACCGGGCCCTGGTCCGCTACGACCTGGCCCGGGAGGACGCCGCCCGGCTGCGGCGCGCGCTCGTCGCGATGGGCCGGATCCTGTTCGCCGCCGGGGCGGCCGAGGTGCTCACCGGCCTGCCCCGCCGCCCGGTCGTCCGGGACGAGGCCGAGCTGACGCGCGCGGTGGCGATGGCGCCCGCCGCCGACCTGCATCTGGCCGGGTTCCACCCGACCGGCACGGCGAAGCTCGGCGCCGACGGCGCGCGGGCGCCGGCAGACCCGGCCGGACGGCTGCGGGGCGTCCGCGGCGTGCACGTCGCGGACGCGTCCGTCCTGCCGAGCTGCCCGGAGGTGAACCCGCAGCTCACCATCATGGCGATGGCGCTGCGGATCGCCGAGGGCATCGGCTGAGCCGCGGCGGGTTCGCGAGCGCGCCGGTCCGCGAGCCCGCCGCACCCGGGGTCAGACCCCGGCCCCGACCAGCCCGTGCGGGTCGAGGATGACCTTCTCCGCCGCGCCGCGGTCGAACTCGGCGTAGCCCTGGGGCGCCTGCTCCAGCGGCATGACGATCGCGTGCACGTTGCGCGCGATCTGCACCTTGTCGTGCAGGATCGCCATCATCAGCTGCCGGTTGTACTTCATCACCGGGCACTGGCCCGTGGTGAAGACGTGCGACTTCGCCCAGCCGAGGCCGATCCGCAACCCGAGCTGCCCGACCTTGGCGTTCTCGTCCGGAGCGCCCGGGTCGCCCGTCACGTACAGGCCGGGGATGCCGAGCGCGCCGGCCGCGCGGGTGATGTCCATCAGCGTGTTGAGGACGGTCGCCGGGTGCTCCTTCGCCGCCCCCTCGGGACCGTGGCCGCGCGCCTCGAACCCGACGCAGTCGACGGCCGCGTCGACCTCGGGGACGCCGAGGATCTGCTCGATCTGCTCGGCCACGTTGGCGTGCTGCGACAGGTCGATCGTCTCGCAGCCGAAGGCGCGGGCCTGCGCCAGCCGCTCCGCGTTCATGTCGCCGACGATCACGACGGCGGCGCCGAGCAGGTGGCAGGCGGTGGCGCAGGCGAGCCCGACCGGGCCGGCCCCGGCCACGTACACGGTGGAGCCGGTGGTGACGCCCGCGGTGTAGGCGCCGTGGTAGCCGGTCGGGAAGATGTCCGACAGCATCGCGAGGTCGGGCAGCTTCGCCATCACGGTGTCGCGGTCGCCGGGGAACTTCAGCAGGTTGAAGTCCGCGTACGGGACGACCGCGTACCGGGCCTGGCCGCCGTGCCAGCCGCCCATGTCGACGTAGCCGTACGCCGCGCCCGGACGCTCGCGGTTGACGTTCTCGCAGACGCCGGTGTTGCGCTCCTTGCAGTTGCGGCAGCGCCCGCAGGCGATGTTGAACGGGACGCTGACGAGGTCGCCCTCCTTGACGAACTCGACGTCCCTGCCGGTCTCCACCACCTCGCCGGTGATCTCGTGGCCGAGCGTCAGCCCGGCGGGCGCGGTGGTCCGGCCGCGCACCATGTGCTGGTCGGACCCGCAGATGTTGGTGGCGAGGACCTTGAGGATGACGCCGTGCTGGAGCTTGCGGCCCGACTGCTCGGCCAGCTCGAGCTTGGGGAAGTCCAGCTCCTCGACCGTGACCTTCCCCGGCCCCTGGTACACGACGCCCTTGTTGGTGTCCGTCACGACCTTCTCCCTTCTAGTCGAGGGTCGGTCGTGGCCATACCCGTTTCCTACCTGTTAGTCCGTTTCTGCGAGGACCGGTTCAGGAACCCAGGTAGCGCAGGACGGCGAGGACCCGGCGGCTGTAGCCGGACGCGTGCGACAGGTCGAGCTTGTCGAAGATCGCATTGACGTGCTTCTCGACCGCGCTTTGCGAGATGTGGAGGGTCGCGGCGATCGAGGCGTTGGCATGCCCCTGCGCCATGGTGTCGAGGACGTCCCGCTCGCGCGGGGTCAGCCGGGCCAGCGGGTCGGCGTGCGTGCTGTGCGCCAGCAGCCGGCGGACCACCTCGGGATCGAACGCGGCGCCGCCCGCCCCCACGCGGTCCAGGGCGTCCAGGAACTCGTCGACCTGCGCGACCCGGTCCTTCAGCAGGTAGCCGACGCCGGTGGTGTCGGCCGTGATCAGCTCGGTGGCGTAGCGCTTCTCCACGTACTGCGACAGGACGAGCACGCCGACGTCCGGCCAGCGCCGCCGGACCTCCAGCGCGGCGCGCAGCCCCTCGTCGGTGTGCGTCGGCGGCATCCGGACGTCCACCACCACGACGTCGGGCGGGCCCTGCGCCACCGCCGCGATCAGGGCGTCGCCGTCGCCGACCGCGGCGGCCACCTCGTGGCCCTCCTCGGCGAGCAGCCGCACCAGCCCCTCCCGGAGGAGCGTCGAGTCCTCGGCGAGCATCACCCGCACGGCAGCTCCGCGGTGATCACGGTCGGGCCGCCGGGCGGGCTGTCCACGGTGAACGCGCCGTCCAGCGCCGCGACCCGGCGGGCCAGCCCGGCGAGACCGCCCCCGGCCGGGTCGGCTCCGCCGGCTCCGTCGTCCTCGATGCGCACGCCGATCATTGTCGCCGATCCCTCGACGGCGACCCGCACGGACCGGGCGCCGGAGTGCTTGGCGGCGTTGGTCACCGCCTCGCAGACGACGAAGTACGCGGCGGTCTCCACCGCGTGCGGGGGGCGTCCGGGCACGTCGAACTCGATCGTCACCGGCAGCGCCGACCGCTCGGCCACCGTCTCCAGCGCCGCCCGCAGTCCCTCGCCGTCCAGCGCGGCCGGGTAGACGCGCCAGGTGACCTCCCGCAGGTCGGCGAGGGCCCGCTGCGACTCCTCGTGCGCCTGCCTCAGCAGCTCCGCCGCCCTGTCCCCGCTTCCCGCGCGGCGGGCGCGGCCGATCAGCATGCCGAGCGCCACGAGCCGCTGCTGGACGCCGTCGTGCAGGTCCCGCTCGATGCGGCGGCGCTCGTCGTCCACCGCGTCCACGACCTGCGCCCGCGTCACCGACAGCTGCGCGATGCGGCGCTCGTACTCCTCCAGCGGGCTCGGCCCGAGGCAGCGCCGCGCCACGGCCTTCTCCAGCGCCACGACCCCGACCAGGCCCTGGAGCCCGAGGAAGAGCAGCACCAGGCCCACGACGGTGATGTAGAGGACGATCCACCAGGTCGGCGGGATGCCGTCCGCATAGTCGCCCGTGATCCACCAGCCCGCCGCCAGTTGGATCCCGGCCGCCGCCCCGTAGGCGATCAGCAGCAGGATCACGCCGCCGAGCAACCCGACCGGGACTCGCAGGACGAGGTACGCGAGCGCCTTCAGCGGGCCGTACTCGACGGCCCTGTCCTCGCCGAGGAACGTGCGGAGCCGCCGCCGCTCCAGCTCGACCAGGAGGCGGGCACCGCGCGCCGCGGCGCCCGGCACCGTCCGGCGGCCCCGGGAGAACGCCAGCGAGTAGGCCATCAGGGGCGCCGCGACCGCCAGCAGGACCAGCTCCGCCCCGGCGGTGAACGCGCCGAGCAGCAGCCCCGCCGCGGCCCGCGAGGCCGCGCGGAGGCCGCGGCGCGCCGCGTCAGAAGATGCGATCACGTTCGAACTCTCGTGTCTCCGCCCGATGGGCGCCCGGCCGCGGTTCGCGGGCGGGCGTGCGCGCCTTCACGATACGGACGGCCGCGAACACGAGCACCGCCGCGCCGGCCACGGCGACCGTGGCCTTGGAGTAGACGCCGACGTACTCCTCGACCGTCCGCCAGTTGTCACCGAGCCCGTACCCGGCCAGCACGAACGCCGTGTTCCACAGCAGGCTGCCCAGGGCGGTGTAGAGCAGGAACACCGTCATCCGCATCCGCTCGACCCCGGCCGGGACGGAGACCAGGCTCCGGAAGATCGGGACCATGCGGCCGAGGAACACCGCCTTGGCGCCGTGGCGCGCGAACCATGCCTCCGTCCGGTCCAGATCGGCGAGCTTGACCAGCGGAAGCCGGGCCACGAGCGCGCGGATCCGGTCGCGTCCGATCAGCGCTCCGATGCCGTAGAGGGCCAGCGCGCCGGCGACGCTGCCCACCGTCGTCCAGACGATGGCCGCGACCAGGCTCATCCGGCCCTGCGCGGCGGCGAACCCCGCCAGCGGCAGGATCACCTCGCTCGGCAGCGGCGGGAACAGGTTCTCCAGCGCGATCGCCAGGCCCGCACCGGGCGCGCCGAGCTTGTCCATCAGGTCGGTCGCCCACCCCGCGATGCCGCCGGCGGGCTCGGCGCCGGACGCCGCGCTCATCATCTCGATCATGCTCACGACGCTAGGAACCGGCGTCGTCCCGGACCATGGAGCGCACCGCCCGGTCGCCCGGCCGCGCACCGCAGCCCCACCCTGCGGAAAACCGCACCCTGCCGGACCGAATGCCTGACGAGCGGGGCCGGCCGCCCTACGCTGGGGTTCCACCCCCCGCCGCCCGTCCACGGCATCCGGGCGCACGACCGAAGGAGCCGCACGCGTGGCCGACGACCCACCCGAGAACGCGCCGGCCGGCATCGACCCCTCCACGCCGACCTTCGCGCGCGTGTACGACTACTTCCTCGGCGGCAAGGACAACTTCGCCGCCGACCGCGAGGTGGCCGACATGGTGATGGAGCTCGTGCCGGAGGCGCCGGTGGTGGCGCAGGGCAACCGGGTCGCGATCGAGCGGGCGGTGACCTACCTGGCCGGCGAGCTCGGGATCGACCAGTTCATCGACATCGGCTCGGGGCTGCCGACGGCGTCCAACGTGCACCAGTTCGCCCGCGCCGCGAACCCGGCCGCCCGCGTCGTCTACGTCGACAACGACCCGATCGTCCTGGCGCACGGGCGGGCCCTGCTCACCGAGACGGGCGTCGCGACGTTCATCCAGGGCGACCTGTACGAGGCCGAGAAGATCTTCACCGACCGGGCGCTGACGGGACTGCTCGACCTGTCGCGTCCCGTGGGGGTCATCCTGGCCGCGATCATCCACCACGTGCCGGACGAGCGCGACCCCGCGGGCGTCGTCCGGTCGCTGCTCCCGTACCTCGCACCCGGAAGCCACGTCATGCTCACCCACCTGCACGACTCGGGCGAGGACCCGCGCGTCGAGGAGGCCAAGCGCATCCTGCAGTCGGGGCTGGGCGGCTCGTACTTCCGGCACTCCTCGGAGATCGAGGGGTTCATGGCGGGCCTCACGATCCTCGAACCGGGGGTGGCGCATGTCACCGAATGGCGCCCGGACGGCCCCGCCGGGCCGCTGGAGCACCCGCTGCACACCCAGATGGTGGCCGTCCTGGGCAGGAAGGCCTGACGGTCCGCCGCCATGATCGGACGATTCAGCGGAGAGTGAACGGGGCCGCCGGCCGGTGTCCGGCGGAGCGTCCCAGGGGCCCTGGTTCCCGCAGGCTACGGGGTTCCGGGCGGCGGCCCGCCCGGGTTTCGGGCCACCGCCCCGGTATGATCCACGTAAAGAATCTTTTTGATCGACTTTTCCGTTAAGAGCCTTTCTTGTAGCGTTCGCAGCGTTTTGTGAAGTGCATTCATGATCGGACTTCCCCGCCACAAGATCATGTGAGGACGCCGCGATGCCCCTGCCGACCGGCCTGGCCGCGGCCGCGCTCCTGGGCCTGCTGACGCTCCTGGCCACCGCGCGGCGCGGCAGGCGCCGACCATGCCCGGAGACCGGGCACCCCGAGTCCCTGACGGCCGTCCTGGACCCGGGCGACGAGGAGTACCTCGCGTGGCTGGCCGACCACCACTGGCCGGGGGACGAGTACCTCGACCTGGAGAACGAGTGGCTCACCGAGCTGGAGTTCGGGGAGCCCGCCGACCACTACGAGTCCCCGATGTGCCCCCGGTGCAACCTGCGCCGCGAGGACGTCTGGCCGTGCCCCACGTGCGGCCGGCTGCTGCACTCGTCCTGCGGGCACGGCATGCGGCGCAGGACGGTCGACCGCCCCTACCGGACGCACGGCACGAACGAGGCCGTCATCGCCGAGTGGATCTGCACGGGGTGCACGTCCGTCGTCGGCCTGGACGTGGATCACGGCGGCGAACCGGACGAGGGGCTCTTGCGGTGAAACATCCCGATTGCCCGATCTATCCGATGTTCACACGTCCTGGACGGTAAAGAATCCGCCATCCACTTGCATATTTCGGACGCAACGCGGCAGGCTGCATTATGTCCTTAATCACGAGGACACCCGTGGAGGAACCCCGTGACCGCTGAAGCGCACCCGACCATCTGCCCGCACGAGCCGCCCTGCCCGACGCCGGACGACCTCGACCGGGAGGCCGCACGCATCGTGGCCGCCCACCCCGAGCAGGGCTGGAACCTGCTCTGCAACGGCGTCGTCGTCTTCGACGACACCGGCGAGCTGCTGCCCGACGGCCGCGTCATCGCGCCGCACCGCCCCACGACGGCCGCCTAGACACGCGGGTTCCTCCCCCCGCGATCACCTGATCACGTGCCTGTCGTAGCCGAGCCGGGCGAGCTCCTCGTACGCCGCCCAGGCCGCCGCGGGCACGGGCATCGGCACCTGGTAGCCCCGCTCGGCGTAGACGACCATCCGCTGCAGGTCGCCCACCATCAGCTCGATGAACTGGCGCTCGTCCGGACCGAACGCGTCGAACCCGAGCTCGGGCGCTGAGGCCGTCCACTCCACCCCCGGCCACTGGCGCCGCGCCGTGGCCAGGGCCCGTCGCGTCATGTAGGGCTTCGCGACGAGGATCCCGCTGCGCACCGCCACTCCCCGCCCGTCCAGCAGGCGCCTGGAAGCGGTGATGTTCTCCCCCGTGTTGGTCGCCGTCTCCTCCAGGACCAGAGCGTCCGCGGGGACCCCGTGCTCGCGCACGACCCGCCCGAACACCCGCGCCTCCGCCTCGTCCCACCCCGACGTGATCTTCCCCCGGCCGCCCGAGACGACCACCAGGGGACTCCAACCCCCGTGCCAAAGCCTGGCCGCGTGCACCGCCACCCGCGTGTCGTGGCTCCCCAGCGCGAGGATCACGTCAGCCTTGGAGAGAGGTCCGGACAGGACGAGGTGATCCCAGATGATCCTCGCCAGCTCGCGCGCACGCGCGTCCACGTGAGGGTCCACGGGCTCATTGTCCCCGGCGCCTCGCATGTCGGGGCTCCCATCCGGCGGGGGATCCCGATAGCGTTCAACTGTTTTGCTACTTACGCAAGATTCATGCGGAACTCGACCGTGATGAAAGGACGGTGCGGTGTGGTCACAGTCCTGGTCCTCGTGTCCCTGCTGGCCCTGCTCGGGCTCTGCCTGCCCAACCTGCTCCGCCCCATGCCGCCACGGCACGCGCCCGAGCCGCCCCCGGATCCCGGCACGCACCCCGAGTCGATGACGGCCGAACTCGACCCCGGCGACGAAGAGTATCTCGCCTTCCTCGCCGACCGCCTCTGGCCCGATGACGAGTACCTGGAACCAGAGCACACCACCGACGGCGAAGAGGAATCCGGCGGCACCGACATGCTCCTGTAAAACCCCCGCCACCAGAGCTCCCGGTAAACCCCACCCGCCACCGACCCGTCCAAGAGACGTCGAGCGCTCCCCTCGACTGTCCGATGAGACGGCGGCACGGGGAACGACTCGCCGGCAACGGGGTCGACCTGTTCTGCCCAGAGACAACGCGCGAGGAAGCGATGACGGTGCAGAACATCCCCCGGCCGGGCTATGTCGGTGTCGAGGTGGATCCCATCGAAGCCGACGACCTGATACGGCGGATGAGGTTCTTCCTGCGGGACGGCGAGTCGGTTCTGGCGCTCGCGTCGACCGTGAAAGCCCTCCCGAAGTTAACGCACATCGCCGTCACCGATCGGCGGGTCCTCGGGCTCTCCGCGCCCGACCTCGTCCGGGAGGGGCCCCGCCAGGAGGTCTCCACCGCCGACGTCACCGCCGTCGAGACGCGCACGTCGTACAAGCAGCGCTGGTTCCTGGTGGTGCGGGAGGCGGACGGAACCGAGACCGATTTCGGCGATGTGCACGATCAGGACGCGGCCCATGTCCGGCGGATCATCGAAGGGGCCGCCCGGCCGGCTCCCGTTCCGCCGGTGCCGCCCCAAGCGCCGCCCGTGGAGCCCGTCCAGCAGCCGCCGGCGCAGCCGGGAACCTTCACAGGCCCCGCAGACACGTCCGGATGGCGCTACAACCCTCCGCCGACCTGGCCGGCGCCCCCGCCCGGGTGGAAGCCCCCGCCCGGCTGGCAGCCCGACGCGGGCTGGCCGCCGCCCCCGGCCGGCTGGCAGTTCTGGCTGCCCGCGGCACCGGCGGCCCCCATGCCCGCCGCACCGGCGCATCCGGCGCCTCCCGTCCCGCCGGTGGCGGCACCGCACTCGGGCCCCAGGCCGCGGCCCGTGTTCGGAGGCAAGCGGCAGCGCATCGAGGAGCTGGAGGCCGAGAACGCCGGACTGCGGCAGTGGCTGGAGCGCCTCGGAGGGCTGGAGGCCCCGCAGGTGGCCGCGGAGATCGAGCGGCTCCGCGGCGAGGCGGCCGACGTCCGGCGGGAGACGACACAGAAGCGCAAGGAGCTCGCGCGGCTGCGCAAGGAGATCGTCGAGACCCAGGACCTCGCGCTGCTCCAGGAGGCCGGCGTCTACGAATACCAGCACCCGCTCGCGGACGTCGTCGCGTACAAGGCCGAGCTGGCGCGGGTCAAGGACCGGATCAAGTCGATGGCGAGCGGTGGGAAGGCGGTCGTCGGGGCCACGAACTGGACGGTGAACGGGTCGGCGGCCCAGGGTTCCAGGATGGTGCGCGACTTCTCCAAGTTGATGCTCCGCGCGTACAACGCCGAGGCCGACAACCTCATCCGGACGATGCGGCCCTACAAGCTGCAGTCGGCGATCGACCGCCTGGACAAGACCGCGCAGACCATCGAACGGCTCGGGAAGACGATGGACATCCGGGTGAGCCGCCAGTACAGGGAGGAGGCCAACGGGGACGCCGCCGGCGCCGCGGAGCTGCGCGCGAAGCTGGCGGACGTCGAGTCGGCCATCACCGACGTGGAAGGGCGTGCCGCGAAGACCCGCGCCGGCTACGTCTACGTGATCTCCAACATCGGCGCTTTCGGCGAGCGGATGGTGAAGATCGGCATGACCCGTCGGCTGGACCCGCTCGACCGCGTCCGCGAGCTGGGGGACGCGTCCGTGCCGTTCCGGTTCGACGTGCACGCCCTCATTTTCAGCGAAGACGCCGTGGGCCTGGAGGGCAGGCTGCACCAGGAGTTCGCGGAGAAGCGCGTCAACCAGGTCAACCTGCGGCGGGAGTTCTTCTACGCGACGCCGGGCGAGGTGCGCGGGGTGCTGAAGCGCATCGCCGACACCCACCTGCTCGAATACACCGAGGTTCCGGAGGCCGAGGAGTACTGGGCCAGCCGGCGGTAGCGGGCGGTTACGGGGTGGGGAGGGGTTCGCCCGTTTCCATGAGGGTCTTCAGGGCGGACACGAGTTGCGGCCAGCCGTGGCGGGACATGCCGAGCAGGGTCTCGCCGCCCTCGTGGACGACGGTGAGCTTGACCGTCTCGCCGGCGGGCTCGATCTCGAAGGTCACCTTGGAGCGCGGTTCCTGGAGCAGCCGGGCGCGGGTCTCCTCGTCCACGCCGACGGCCTTGGCCCACTCGGGCGTGAAGGTGTGCCAGGTGTAGGCCAGGCGGCGGCCCGGCTCGGCTTCGAGGACGACCTGCTCGGGGTCGGCGATGGTCGCGCCGTCCTCGTGCCAGGTGATCGTGGAGCCGGGCTTCCAGTCCGTCTCGAAGGAGACGCCCCAGTAGCGGCGGGTGAACGCCGGGTCGGTGAGGGCCTCCCAGAGCCGCTCCGGCGTGGTCTTGATGTAGGTGGTGTAGACGAACTCGTTCATCGGGTCCTGCTCCAATGCGGTCTTCAGGTCGGCGAGCGCACGCGCGCGCTCCTGGTCGTACCGGCTCATCCAGCGGTCGGCGATGGCGTTGATCGGGGCGGCGTCGAGGTAGTGGAGCTTCTCGCGCCCCCGGCGCGCGGTCGTCACGAGGCCGGCGCCCTCCAGGACCGCCAGGTGCTTGCTGACGGACTGCCGGGTCATGTCCAGCCCGGCGCACAGCTCCCGCAGCGTCTGCCCGTTGCGGGCGTTCAGGCCGTCCAGCAGCCGGCGCCGGCTGGCGTCGGCGAGCGCCTTGAAGACCTCGTCCATGCACGCCCCTTATGCAGCCATCTGGTTGCCTTTGACTATAGGCAGCCAGATGGTTGCATGTCAAGGGAGGCGCTAGGGCTTGCGTCCGACGGCGCCGTAGGCGTCCACCGGCTCCTGGTCGGGCGCCGCGTCCGGCCGCCAGTGCGTCACCGGGACGACGCCGGGCTCCAGCAGGTCCAGCCCGTCGAAGAAGCGGGCGATCTGCTCGGGCGTCCGCAGCACTAGCTCGGTGTTGCCCGACGCGTTCCAGACCTCGACGATGCGATCGGACGCCTCGCCGTGGATGACGTTCGTCCCGTCGTACATGGCGAAGTAGCTGCCCGACGTCGCGGCGTCCAGCAGCGTGCGCACGATGCCGTAGGCCTGCTCGTGGTCGGGGATGAACTCCAGGACGCCCATCAGGGTGAACGCGACGGGTTCGCCGAAGTCGAGCGTCTCGGCGGCGGCTTCCAGGATCGTCTCGGGTTCCCGCAGGTCGGCGTGGATGTAGGCGGTGCGCCCCTCTGGGGTGCTGGTGAGCAGCGCCCGCGCGTGCTCCAGGACCAGCGGGTCGTTGTCGACGTAGACGACCTTCGTCTCGGGCTCGGCCCGCTGGGCGACCTCATGGGTGTTGTCCACGGTGGGCAGGCCCGTCCCGATGTCGATGAACTGGCGGACGCCCGCCTCGACGGTCAGGTACCACACGACCCGGTTGAGGAACAGCCGGGACGCGCGGGCCAGCCGGGCGACGTCCGGCAGCATCCCGAGGATCTGGTCGCCGACCTCGCGGTCCACGGGATAGTTGTCCTTGCCGCCCAGCCAGTAGTTCCAGATGCGCGCCACGTGCGGGACCGCCGTGTCGACGCCGGGCGCGGGCTTCTGCTCGGTCATGCGCACCCCCTCGGCGGTTCTCTTCCCGCTGCGGGTCGCGTCAGTCCTGATCGGTCTCCTTGGAGAGCACCCCGCCGGTCGCGGCGTCCACGGTGACCTCGTAGGCGGTGCCGTTCCGGCCGGTCACGTCGGCCACCCAGACGGCCCGGCCGTGCTCGCGCTCGAACTCCGTGGACGTGGCGCGTCCGGAGACGGCCTTCTCCGCCGCGCCGACCGCGTGCGCGATGGTGATCTTCGCGCCGCGCACCGCGCCGGCCGGCTCGGAATCGTCGTCGTCCGGACGGTCCGCGCGGTTGGCGGTGACCTTCCCGTCGCCGGCGTCGACGACCACGTCGCGCGGGGTCCCGCGGTCGGGGAGGACGCCGACCTCCCACACGGCCCGGCCGTGCTCGTCGTCGAGTTCCGCCTCCTCGACCGTGCCGGGGACGGCCTTGAGCGCCGTGTCCACCGCCTGCGCCAGCGACACCGCCTGCGCCGGCGACGCGGACGTCGTGACGGACGGGTCGGCGGCGGGGGTCCCGTCGTCGCCGTCCGCGGCGGCGGCCGCGCCGGCTCCCCCGGCCGCGAGGAGACCCGCCGCGGCCACCGCGACCAGCGGCCGGCGGGCGGAGAGCATGCGTCGTGCGTCGAACCTCATCGGATTCCGGCCTCCAGTTCTCGGG
The DNA here is from genome assembly GCF_047130825.1 of Actinomadura madurae. Taxonomy (NCBI): domain Bacteria; kingdom Bacillati; phylum Actinomycetota; class Actinomycetes; order Streptosporangiales; family Thermomonosporaceae; genus Actinomadura; species Actinomadura madurae. Next base: position 10,065,535 of record NZ_CP083237.1, on the reverse strand, counting down.
TCGGCGGCCGGTCCTCCCGGCCACCCGTTCGCCATGGACGATGCCGGGCATTCCTGTAGCGGTGCTGAAGCAACCTGAAGCCGGCTTCAGGTGCGGTTTGGCACGCTATGAGCATGCGCCTCCTGATCGTCGAGGACGAGAGACGCCTCGCCACGTCCCTCGAACGGGGGCTGACGGCCGAGGGGTACGTCGTCGACACCGTCCATGACGGCGCCGAGGGGCTGCACCGGGCGCTCGGCGGAGAGTACGACCTGATCGTCCTCGACATCATGCTCCCCGGGCTGAACGGCTACCGGGTGTGCGCGGAGCTGCGCGCCGCGGGCGACCAGACGCCGATCCTCATGCTGACCGCCAAGGACGGCGAGTACGACGAGGCCGAGGGCCTGGACACCGGCGCGGACGACTACCTCACCAAGCCGTTCTCCTACCTGGTGCTGGTGGCGCGCATCCGGGCGCTGCTGCGCCGCCGGACGCGGGGCGCCGCGCCCGTGATCACGCTCGGCGACCTCACCGTGGACCCGGCGGCGCGGCGGGTGTTCCGGGACGGCACCGAGGTCGAGCTGACCGCCAAGGAGTTCGCCGTGCTGGAGCACCTGGCCGCGAACGCCGGGCGGGTCGTGTCGAAGGCGCAGATCATCGAGGCGGTCTGGGACTTCGCCTACGACGGGGACCCCAACATCGTCGAGGTGTACGTGAGCGCGCTGCGCCGCAAGCTCGACGTCCCGTTCGGGCGCCGGTCGATCACGACGGTGCGCGGGTCCGGGTACCGGCTCGCCCGGGACGGGGGCGGCTGAGGTGGCCCGCCGCCCGGCGTCCGTCCGGGCCCGGACGACCCTGGGCGCGACCGTCGTGGTGGCCGCCGCGCTGGTCGCCGCCGGGCTCGCGGTGGTGGTGCTGCTGCGCGCGAACCTCGCCGGCCGGGCCGAGCTGGAGGCCGAGGTGGCGGCGCGGGAGGTGGCGGGGCAGCTCGCCACGGGGACCCCGTACGCCTCGCTCGACCTCCCGGACCCGGACGAGCATCCGGTCCAGGTCGTGGGCGAGGACGGCCGCGTGCGCGCGGTGAGCGAGGACGTGGAGGCGATCGGCGGCACCGGCTCCCCGGCCGTGCGGCCCGGCCCGCCCGCGCGCGGTGACGACGACGAGGGGCGCGGCGGCGAGGGGCGGGACGACGACCCCGGGCGCGGCGAGGTGGCGGACGGCGACCCGGACTTCGCCACCGGCAGCGTGACCGTCGACGGCCGGACGGCCGACTACCGGTTCGCCGCCGTCGAGGTGACGACCCCGCGGGACGACACGGTGACCGTGTACGCGGGCGCCGACCTGGGCGCGGCGCGGGAGGCCGCCGGCACGGCCACCCGGGCGATGCTCGGCGGGCTGCCGCCGCTGCTCGCGGTGGTCGCGGGGGTGACATGGCTGGTGACGCGGCGGGCGCTGCGGCCGGTGGAGGCGGTCCGGGCGGAGCTGGCCGCGATCACCTCCTCCGGCGACCTGGCCCGGCGGGTACCGGTGCCGGACGCGCGGGACGAGATCGCCGGGCTCGCCGTGACGACGAACGAGACGCTCGCCGCGCTGGAGGAGTCGGTGGCCCGGCAGCGCGGGTTCGTGGCGGACGCCTCGCACGAGCTGCGCAGCCCGATCGCGTCGCTGCGCACACAGCTGGAGGTCGCCGCCGCGCACCCGGGGCTGCTGGACGTGGACGGGCTCGTCGAGGACGTCGTCAGGCTCCAGCACCTCGCCGCCGACCTGCTCCTCCTCGCCCGCATCGACGCCGGGGACCGTCCGCCGGCCCGGCCCGTCCTGCTCGGCGGGCTCGTCCGGGACGAGCTGGAGCGGCGCACGGGGGACCGGATCCCCGTCGAGCCGTCGATCGAGGGGGACCCCCGGGTCATGGGCGTCCCGGGGCGGCTGTCGCGGGTGGTCGGCAACCTGCTCGACAACGCCGAGCGGTACGCGGGCACCGCCGTCCGCCTGTCGCTGCGCGAGGAGGCGGGCGCGGCGGTGCTGCGGGTCGCCGACGACGGGCCGGGGGTGCCGCCCGGCGACCGCGAGCGGATCTTCGAGCGGTTCGTGCGGCTGGACGACGCCCGCAGCCGGGACGACGGCGGCGCGGGCCTCGGCCTGGCCATCGCCCGGGACCTGGTCCTGGCGCACGGCGGGGCGATCACCGTCGGCGACGCTCCCGGCGGCGGCGCGCTCTTCGAGGTGCGGCTGCCGGTTACTTCAGGAGCTGGCGGGCGATGACCATCCGCTGGATCTGGTTGGTGCCCTCGTAGATCTGGGTGATCTTGGCATCGCGCATCATCCGCTCCACCGGGAACTCCCGCGTGTACCCATAGCCGCCAAGCAGCTGGACCGCGTCGGTGGTGACGTCCATCGCCACATCCGAGGCCAGCGCCTTGCACGCCGACGAGACCAACGTCAGGTCCGCGACCTTCTCCCCCGCCATCGCCCGCTCGGACTTGATCGCCGCGTGATACGTCAGCTGCCGGGCACCTTCGAGCCGCATCGCCATGTCCGCCAGCATGAACTGCACGCCCTGGAAGTCGGCGATCGGCTTGCCGAACTGGCGCCGCTCCTTGACATAGCCCACCGCGAAATCCAGCGCGCCCTGCGCGATGCCCAGTGCCTGGGCGGCGATGGTGATCCGGGTGTGGTCCAAGGTCGCCTGCGCCGTCTTGAACCCCGTCCCCTCCGCACCGATCAACCGGTCCGCCGGGATGCGGACGTCCTCCAGGATCACCTGCCGGGTCGGGGACCCCTTGATCCCCAGCTTGCGCTCCTTGGGCCCGAACGACACCCCAGGGTCGTTCTTCTCCACCACGAACGCCGAGATCCCCCGCGCACCCGCCGCCGGATCGGTCACCGCCATCACGGTGTAGAACTCCGACACACCGGCATTGGTGATCCACATCTTGGTGCCGTTCAGCACCCAGGCATCACCGTCGCGGACCGCGCGGGTCTTCATCCCCGCCGCGTCCGACCCCGCATCGGCCTCCGACAGCGCATAGGAGAACATCGCCTCCCCCTGCGCCACCGGCGCCAGATAGCGCTTCTTCAGCTCCTCCCCGCCGGCCAGCAGGACCGGAACCGTGCCCAGTTTGTTCACCGCCGGGATCAGCGAGGACGACGCGCACGCCCGCGCGACCTCCTCGATCACGATCACCGTGGCCAGCGCGTCGGCCCCCGCTCCCCCGTACGATTCGGGCACGTGCACCGCGTGCAGCCCGTTGGCCACCAGCGCCTCCAGCGCCTCCCGCGGGAACCGGGACTCCTCGTCCACCTCGGCCGCGAAAGGAGCGATCTTGGCCTCGGCCAGTTCACGCACCGTGGCCCTCAGCAGCTCATGCTCCTCGGACGGGGCGTACGCGGGAAAGTCGCTCATCGGGTCCTCCACGGCACCGGGCGCACGGCGCGCCTCAATACTTTGACGGTCAATATTTGGACGCCAAAATAAAACGAGCCGGCGGGCGCCGTCAAGCGGGCCCCCGCCGGAACCGCCCGGACGATTCCCCGCGGGTATCACTGGATGCCATTTTCGTGTTGGACCTGGATCAATCGGCCATCCTAGCCTCGGAGCATGAAGCAGACTGCGCCCGACGACATCGCCCGCCGGCTCGGGTCCGGGCTCCTCTCGTTCCCCGTCACCCACTTCCGCGACGACCTGGCGTTCGACGAGGACGCCTACCGGGCGCACATCGCCCGGCTCGGCGGGTACGACGTGGCCGGGCTGTTCGCCGCGGGCGGGACGGGCGAGTTCTTCTCGCTGACGCCGGCCGAGACCGGGCGGGTCGTGCGCGCGGCGGTCGCGGAGGCGCGCGACGGGCTCCCGGTGATCGCCCCCGCCGGGTACGGGACGGCGACGGCCGTGGAGATGGCCAGGGACGCCGAGCGCGCCGGGGCCGACGGCCTGCTGCTGTTCCCGCCGTACCTGACCGAGGCCTCGCAGGAGGGCCTGGCCGCGCACGTCCGGGCGGTGTGCGCGGCGACCGGGCTCGGCGTGACGATCTACAGCCGGGCGAACGCCGTTTACCAGGACACGACGGTCGCGGAGGTCGCCGAAGACTGCCCCACCCTCGTCGGCTTCAAGGACGGCGTCGGCGACCTGGAGCTGATGACGCGGGTCCGGTCCCGGCTCGGCGACCGGCTCGTCTACATCGGCGGGCTCCCCACCGCCGAGACGTTCGCGCTCCCCTACCTGGAGCTGGGCGTCACGACGTACTCGTCGGCGATCTTCAACTTCGTCCCGGAGTTCGCGCTGGCGTTCTACGCCGCCGTCCGCGCGGGCGACCGGGACGAGGTCCGGCGGCGGCTGGCCGAGTTCGTCCTGCCGTACTGCGACATCCGCAACCGCCGCAAGGGCTACGCGGTCAGCATCATCAAGGCGGGCCTGCGGGTCACCGGGATGCCGGCCGGCCCCGTCCGCCCGCCGCTGACGGACCTGACCGAGACGGAGACCGCCGACCTCGCGGCGCTGGTGAAGCGGGCGGTCTGAGGTGGCGGGCGTCCCGGCGGGCGAGGCGACCCTGGACCGGATCGCCTGGATCGAGCTTTCCTCGGTCACGCTGCCGCTCACCGCGCCGGTCAGCGACGCGAAGGTGCTGACCGGGCGGCAGCGGCCGATGACCGAGGTCGTGTTCCTGTTCGCCGAGATCGGCACCGAGGAGGGCCACGAGGGCGTCGGCTTCGGCTACTCCAAACGCGCCGGCGGCCCCGGCCAGTTCGCGCACGCCGCGGAGATCGCGCCCGACCTCCTCGGCGAGGACCCGAGCGACATCGGCAGGCTCGGGACGAAGCTGCTGTGGGCGGGCGCGTCCGTCGGCCGCAGCGGGCTCGCCGCGCAGGCGATCGCCGCCATCGACATCGCGCTGTGGGACCTGAAGGCCCGGCGGGCGGGCCTGCCGCTGGCCAAGCTCCTCGGCGCGCACCGCGACTCCGTCCGGTGCTACAACACCTCGGGCGGGTTCCTGAGCGCTCCGCTGGAGGAGGTGCTGGAGAACGCGGAGGCGTCGGTGCGGGCCGGCATCGGCGGAATCAAGATCAAGGTCGGGCATCCGGACCACGCCGAGGACCTGCGCCGGGTCACCGCCGTGCGCGAGCGCCTCGGCGACGCGTTCCCGCTGATGGTGGACGCGAACCAGCAGTGGGACCGGCCCGCCGCCCTGCGGATGGGACGGGCCCTGGAGGCGTTCGGCCTGACCTGGATCGAGGAGCCGCTCGACGCCTACGACGCCGAGGGCCACGCCGCGCTCGCCCGCGCGCTCGACACGCCCATCGCGACCGGTGAGATGCTCACCAGCGTCGCCGAGCACTGCGAGCTGATCGACAAGGGCGCCGCCGACATCCTCCAGCCGGACGCTCCGCGCATCGGCGGCATCACCGGGTTCCTGCGGCTCGCCGCGCTCGCCGACCACCGGCACCTGGGGCTCGCGCCGCACTTCGCCATGGAGATCCACCTCCATCTGGCCGCCGCGTACCCGGGCGAACCGTGGGTGGAGCACTTCGACTGGCTGGACCCGCTGTTCGAGGAGAGGCTGACGATCAAGGACGGGCGGATGCACGTCCCGGCCCGTCCCGGCCTCGGCATCACGCTCAGCGAGCAGGCCCGCGCCTGGACGACGGCCCGCACCCGGGTCGGCGCCCGGCCGTGAGACCCGGGCTCCGCGGCTGCTGGAGCAGGGGTCGAACCTGCATGACGTGATTCAGAGTCACGCATCCTGCCATTGGATGATCCAGCATGGGTGCCCGCCGGCGGGCGGTGGCGTCCGCCCGCCTCGGGCACGTGCAGAACCAGCCGGGGGTCGTTACTCCCGCCGGTCCAGTCCAGAGCCGCACGCGGGAATCGAACCCGCTCCCCCTGGGTGGAAGCCAGGTGCCTCACCATTTCGGCCTGTGCGACGTGACAATCCCGGATGTGCATGAAAAAGGCCGCCGGGATCTTTCCCTGACGGCCTCCGGAGAACCTGGCGGTCCTATCCAGAGGCGATTCCGGCAACGGCGAAACCTCGACGCGGCCCGGCCCCGGCGGGCTGCGGCGCCTGCTGCGCGTTGATCGCGGTCATCTCCGCCGCTCCCTTCCCGTCCGTTCCGTTCGGCTCGTTACTCATATGATGCGCAACCCTGCCCGATGGTTCAACGCATTTTCACATGGGGCCGCCCCGGGCCATTCTGGATGAGTGGCCCGGGGCGGTCGGTCATCGCGTCACAGCGCCCTGCGGCGAGTGCGGGCGGGGCGGCCGCGCGAGGGGGTCAGCAGCCGCTGCAGAACGCGGAACGGCAGGGTCACGATGCTGACGATCGTGCCGACGATGGCGCTGAGCGCTGCGCTGATGCGGCGCATCTGGGTTCACTCCTTCAGGTCGTCCTGTACGACCCGTACCCGTGCGTCGCGTTTTACACGGATTTGGCGCCGGCAATGACCGTGGCGGAGAATTCCCCGGACGTGGCGACCGCGGCTACCAGGCCGCCGCGCTCCACGGCGACGACCGCATCGGCGACCTGCCGCTCGCTCGTCTCGAACAGCAGGTGGCCGCCGGGCGCGAGCCACCCCGCCGCCTCGGCGGCGACGCGGCGCAGGACGCCGAGCCCGTCCGGGCCGCCGTCGAGCGCCACCCGCGGCTCGTGGTCGCGCGCCTCCGGCGGCAGCAGCCCGACCTCGCCGGTCGGGACGTAGGGGACGTTGCAGAGCAGCACGTCCACGCGCCCGCGCAGCGCGTCCGGGAGCGGCTCGAAGAGGTCGCCCTCGTAGGCCAGCCCGCCGAAGGGCGCGATGTTGCGGCGGGCGCACCGCACCGCCGCGGGCTCGATGTCGGCGGAGTGCAGGGCGGAGCCGTCCAGGCGGGAGGCGAGCGCGGCGCCGAGCGCGCCGGAGCCGCAGCACAGGTCGAGGACGACGGGCCGCGCCGGGGCGAGCCCCTCGGCCCGCCGGACGAGGAACTCGGTGCGCCGGCGGGGCACGAAGACCCCGGGCTCGACGGCGATCCGCAGCCCGCAGAACCCGGCCCAGCCGAGGACGTGTTCGAGCGGCTCCCCGGCCGCGCGCCGCTCGACCATGGCGGAGGCGTCGCCTGGGGTGCGGGCGGTCGAGAGGATCAGCCGCGCCTCGTCCTCGGCGAACACGCAGCCCGCGGAGCGGAGCCGGGCGGCGATCCCGGATTCGGTGAAGGACTCTGTCATAGGCGCCGGAAACTGTATCCCACGCCCGCAACCGTCCTGGCGCGGGCGGTGTTCACCCGATATGAGCATCTATGCGAGCAGGGCCGCGGAGGCCGGCTGGACCGCGCTCGCCAGCGAGATGGACGCGTACGGCAGCGCACTGACGCCCCCGCTCCTGACCAAGGACGAGTGCGCGGACATCTCCGCCCTCTACGGCGAGGCGGGACGGTTCCGCTCGACGATCGACATGGAGCGGTACCGGTTCGGCGCCGGGCAGTACCGCTACTTCGCCGAACCGTTCCCGGAGCCGGTCGGCGAACTGCGCGCCGCGCTGTATCCGCATCTGCTGCCGATCGCCCGGGAGTGGGCGGGCAGGCTGGGGCGTCCCGCTCCCTGGCCTGACACGCTCGCGGAATGGCTGGAGATGTGCCACGCGGCGGGCCAGACGAAGCCGACACCGATCCTGCTGCGCTACGGGCGGGACGACTGGAACGCGCTGCACCGCGACCTGTACGGCGACCTGGTGTTCCCGCTGCAGGTCGTGATCGGCCTGGACGAGCCGGGCGCCGACTACACCGGCGGCGAGTTCCTGATGGTGGAGCAGCGGGCCCGCGCGCAGTCGCGCGGGACGGCGACGCTCCTGCCGCGCGGCCACGGGCTGGTCTTCACGACGCGGGACCGGCCGGTGCGCACCAAGCGCGGCTGGTCGGCGGCGCCGATGCGGCATGGCGTCAGCGTCGTCCGGTCCGGCCGGAGGCGCACACTGGGGCTGGTGTTCCACGACGCCGCGTGACCGTACGGACCACGTATCCCGGGGCGCGAGAATGAGGCGTCGTCCAGATACGGGGGTCACGGGTTGCCGGAGAAGCTCGACCTGAAGGCCGACTGCGCGCGCTGCGCCGGGCTGTGCTGCGTGGCGCTGCCGTTCGCGAAGTCGGCCGACTTCGCGTTCGACAAGGACGCGGGCGAGCCGTGCCGGAACCTGCTCGCCGACTTCCGCTGCGCCGTCCATGCCGATCTCCGGCGGCGCGGGTTCACGGGCTGCACGGTCTTCGACTGCTTCGGCGCCGGTCAGAAGGTGTCTCAGCAGACCTTCGGTGGCCGGGACTGGCGGAAGGATCCCGGCCTCGCGCGCCGCATGTTCGAGGTGTTCCCGGTCATGCGGCGGCTCCACGAGATGCTCTGGTACCTGGACGAGGCGGTGGCGATGCCCGCCGCCGAACCGATCCGGCCCGAACTCACGGCCGCCTACGACGAGGTCGACCGGCTCACCCGCGGAGAGCCCGGCGACCTCGCCGGACTCGACGTCGGGGCCGTCCATGAGCGCGTGAACGTCCTGCTGGCGCGTGCCGGCGACCTCGCCAGGGCCGGCGTCCAGGGGCCGAAGCGGAACCGGCGCGGGGCGGACCTCATCGGGGCGAGGCTGAAGGGAGCCGACCTGCGCGGGGCCGACCTGCGCGGGGCGTACCTGATCGCGGCCGACCTCCGGGGCGCCGACCTGCGCGCCGCCGACCTGATCGGGGCGGACCTGCGGGACGCCGACCTGCGCGGCGCCGACCTCACCGGGGCCGTCTTCCTGACCCAGCCGCAGCTGGACTCGGCGCGGGGCGACGCCGCGACCGGCCTGCCGCCGGCGCTCCGGCGGCCCGCCCACTGGGCGTCCCGCGCGACCTGATCTTGTTTAGGGCGCCGGTCCAGGGGGCATTTCCGCAGCGCACGTCATCGGGGGGTGCGCGTGGCACGGGTGAGATGGTGGGGCACGGGTGCCGTGGCGCTCGTGATGCTCGTCCTCGGCGCCGGGCTGCCGCTGCTCGACCGGGCCCTCGGGAGCCGCGGGAAGCGGCTGGCCGCGGGGACGGTGGTGGCGGTCGGAGCACTGCGGAACGGCGTCCGGCCGGTGACGTTCTCCGTCCCGTCCGGCGGCTGGGTGCTGAACCGGGCCGGCAGCTCGCTCTCCTCCAACGCGGAGCTGACGAGCGGCGGCGTCGTCTTCGACCTCAGCGTGGTGGTGCCGCTCGGCACGCTGGACTCGCGGCGGCTGTGGCACGGCCTCGGGCGGATCGTCGCCGCGGGCGGGCACGCGCGGCTGCGCGCCGAGCCCGTCGCGATCACCACCTCGCACGGCCTGCCGGGACTGACGGGACGGCTCGCCGGGCGGGAGCGCGTCGGGACGGCCGCGGTGTTCGCCGGGGACGCCCTGGGCGCCACGGTGACGGCGGCGGGGCCGCCCGCCGCCTACCGGAAGGCGGCCGCGGAGGTCGAGGCGATGGTGCGGACGGTCAGGATCGCGGCGCCATGGCACTGACCCGCGACGCGACGGCACCGGCCCGCGAGGCGATGGCGCGCCGCCCGGCGTTCTGGCTGTGGGCGGGCGCGTGCCTGCTCGGCGCCTGGATCGCGTTCCGCGGGATCGGCGCGCACGTCGCGGCGTTCCCCGGCGGCTCCATCGCCGGTCTCGCGCTGCTGGCGCCGTCGCTGGCCGCCGGGGTGTGGCTGCTCCGGCGGCTGCATCCGGTCCGGTCGCGCCCGGTCGGGTACGCGCTGATCGCCGTGGCGTGGGGCGGGCTGGCGGCGTTCGGGACGGCGCTTCCCGCGAACGCGGCGTTCCGGGCCGTCCTCGCCAAGACGGCGGGGCCGGACTTCACCGCGGTGTGGGGCGCGGCGATCGCCGCGCCGGTCGACGAGGAGATCCTCAAGCTGCTCGGGGTGGCGGCGCTGGCGCTGATGGCGCCGTCGGCGATCCGCGGCCCGCTCGACGGCTGGGGGTACGGCGCGCTGTCCGGGCTGGGATTCCAGTTCGCGGAGAACTTCCTGTACGTGCTGAACACGATCGTCCTGACGGGCGCGACGCAGGACGCGAACGCGGCGTTCTTCTCCTTCGGCAGCCGGGTGGTGGGCGGGGCCTGGTGGAGCCACTGGGCGATGACGGCGGTCGGCGGTGCGGGCCTCGGCTGCCTGCTCGGCCGGGCGTCCCGGACGGCCTTCCTGGCCGCCGCCGGGGCGTTCGTGCTCGCGATGGGCCTGCACTCGTGGTGGGACGCGCCCGTCCTGTCCGGTCTCGCGCTGATGCCGGTGAAGGGGGCGCCGATCCTGCTCACCGCGATCGTCACGTACCGGCTGGCCCGCCGCCGCTACCTCTCGCACTTCCGGCGGACCGTGCACGCGGAGACCGCGAGCGGCGTGTTCGTGCCCGGCGAGGGCCATGTGCTGGCCTTCCGCAAATGGCGGCGGAAGGAGCGGTGGGACGTGCCGGCCGGGGAGCCGCGCCGGCTGCTCGCCCGGCTCCGGGCCGCCGAGCTCGACCTGATCGAGGAGGGCCTCGGCGGCCTCGAACCCGACCCGCTGGCCGCCGCCCGGCTGCGGGCCCGCATCCACGGCCTGCGCCACGATCTCAGGGCGTCCGCCGCGAACCCGCGCGTGGCGTGACGAGCAGGACGGCGCCGCACACGGCGGCGGCGAGGAACATGGCCCGGGCGGAGTCGCCCGCGCCCGGTCCGACGGACGCGAACGTCCCCATGATCGCGACGCCGAGCGTGGCGCCGAGCTGCCGGACGGCGTTGAGCAGGCCGCCCGCCGCCCCCGCCGTCCCGCCGGGCGCCGCGGCGACGACCATGGTCGCGAGGGCGGGGAGCGCGAACGAGACCCCGAAGCCGGTGCAGAGCAGCCCGGCGACGAAGGCCGGGTAGGGCGCGCCGCTCAGCAGCGCCGCGCCGAAGAGCACTCCCCCTGCGGTCAGCAGGCCGAGCCCGGCGAGGACGGGCGGGCGTGCCCCCGTCCGCGCGACGATCCGGCCGGTGAGGAGCGGGTTGCACGCGAACGGCAGCGTCATCGGCAGGAACGCCAGCCCGGTCTGGAACGGCGTCAGGCCGAGGGCCTGCTGGAACACCAGCGGCAGGACGAACAGGACCCCGGTCATGACGAAGGTGACCGCGGCACCGGCGGCCAGCGCGGCCGGCATGCCGGGGGCGCGCAGCACGGCCGGCACGAGGACCGGGGCGGCGCTCCGCCGCTCCCGCGCCGCGAACGCGGCACCGGCCGCGACCGCGCCGGCGGCCGAGCAGGAGGCGTGCACGCCCGCGCCGTCCCCGAGGGCGATGAGCGCGTCGGTGAGCAGGCCCAGCGTCGCGCAGGCGAGGAGCTGCCCCGGCCCGTCGATGCCGCTCCGGCCGCGCGGGCAGTGCACGGACCGCCCGGCGACGAGGGCGAGGACGACGGCCGCGATCGGCACGTTGATCAGGAAGATCGCCCGCCAGCCGGCCAGGCCGACCAGCGCGCCGCCCGCGAGGGGGCCGGCGGCGAGCGCGGCGCCGCTGGTCGCGGCCCAGGCGGCCACGGCGCGGGCGCGTTCGGCGGGCACCGGGTACAGCCGGGCGATCATGGCCATGGACGCGGGCACGCAGGCCGCGGCGGCGGCGCCCAGCACAGCGCGCAGCGCGACGAGCGCCCACAGGTCCGGCGCGGCGGCGCTGAGCAGGGAGGCCACGGCGAAGGCCGCGATGCCCGCGCGGAAGACGCGGTGCGCGCGGTACCGGTCGGCGACGGCACCGGCCGACAGGAGCAGCGCCCCGAACACGACGGTGTAGCCGGTGACGGCCCATTGCAGGCCCGCGACCGTCCCGTGCAGCGAGCGGGCCAGGTCGGGTTCGGCCACGGCCAGGACGGTCGTGTCGAGCAGCACCATGAAGTACCCGAGGGAGACGCCCAGCAGGGCGAGGCGGCGCCGCCCGCCGGAGACGTCCGCGGGCGTGGGTGAGAGAACCGAGGTCATGGCCGCCCAGTCTCGGGATCCGGGGCGCCGGGCTCCACCGGCGCGACCGGACGGAGCGTTCGGAATATCCGAACGGAGGCCGCCGGTTGCCACCGGCATGGAGCTGCGCCAGCTGAGGACGTTCGAGGCCGTCGTCGACCACCGGACCGTCACCGACGCCGCCGACGCGCTCGGCCTGGCGCCCTCGTCGGTGTCGGAGCAGATCCGGTCGCTGGAGCGGTCGCTCGGGGTGGCGCTGTTCGAGCGCGGCCCGCGGGGCATGGCGCCGACCCCGGCGGGCGAGCGGATGCGCGGATGGGCCCGGCGGCTGCTCCGGCAGGCCGAGCAGGCCCGCGCCGAGGTCGCCGGGGAGCGGCCGGCGCTGCGGCTCGGCGCGCTGGAGTCGATCGCCGCCGCGTACGTCCCGGACGTCCTCGCGAGGCTGGCACGGCGCCGTCCGGACCTGCGGGTGGAGGTCCGCTCCGACGCGGCCCGCGACCGGCTCCTGGACGCGGTCGCCGCCGGCGACCTGGAGGCCGCGCTGCTGCTGGACGCGGGCGACGGCGTCGGCGGCCTCGGCTTCACCCCGCCGCCCGCCCCGCTGGACCACGTCGACCTGGAGGCCGTCCCGCTCGCCCTCGTCGCCGCGCCGGACCACCGGCTCGCCGGCGCGGGCCGCGTCTCCGTCGAGGACCTGCGGGGCGAGAGGCTGCTGGTGAACATGCCGGCCTGCTCGTTCTGGATGGCGGGCGAGCGGCTCCTCGGGTCCGCGGTCGAGCGGGTGAGGGCGGGGAGCGTGACCGTGATGGCCGCCTGGGCGGAGCGGGGCCTCGGCATCGCGCTGCTGCCGGAGTTCGCCGTCCGGGACCGCCTGGAGGCCGCGACCCTCGTCCGGCTGGCCCTCGACACCCCCGACCTCGGCCTGCGCCTCGTCTGGCGCGCCGACCGGGAGGCCCTGCCGGGCATGCGCGAGATCCTGTACGCGGCCAGCGCCTGAGCCGGCCTGACGTGCCCGGAGACCGTCTCCGGGTGGCGTTTGCCCTACCCCGCCCCGGGTACCGGGCCAGCGGAACGGTGCTCTGCCTGGGAGAGGCGCGATGGCGGGACGGAAGAGGCGCGGGGCGGTGGCGGCCGACCGGCTGGAGAAGATCGTCTGGGGCGTCAACGACCGGCTCGGCTCGGGCGAGTTCCTGAACAGGAACATCCGCAAGGCCTTCCCCAAGCACTGGTCGTTCCTGCTCGGGGAGATCGCGCTCTACTCGTTCGTCATCCTGATCCTCACCGGCGTGTTCCTGACGCTGTTCTTCAAGCCGAGCGGCGCCACGGTCGTCTACGACGGCTCGTACACGCCGCTCAAGGGCGTCACGATGAGCGAGGCGTACGCGTCCACGCTGCACATCTCGTTCGACGTGCGGGGCGGGCTGCTGATGCGGCAGATCCACCACTGGGCGGCGATCATCTTCATCGCGGCGATCTGCGTGCACCTGCTGCGCATCTTCTTCACCGGGGCGTTCCGCAAGCCGCGGGAGATCAACTGGCTGATCGGCACCACGCTGTTCGTGCTCGCCATCGCCGAGGGGTTCGCGGGCTACTCGCTGCCCGACGACCTGCTGTCGGGGACCGGGCTGCGCATCATGCAGGGCATCGTGCTGTCGATCCCGGTCGCCGGGACGTACCTCGCCCTGTGGGTGTTCGGCGGGGAGTTCCCCGCGAGCGAGGAGTTCCTCCCGCGCCTGTTCACCGTGCACATCCTGCTCGTCCCCGGCATCCTGCTGGCGCTCGTCGCCGCGCACGTGATGATCCTCTGGCACCAGACGCACACGATCTTCCCGGGACGGGGCCGGCGCGAACGGGCGGTGACCGGCGAGCCGACGTTCCCGCACTTCGCCGCGCAGAGCACCGCCTACTTCCTCATGGTCTTCGGCGTTCTGGCCGGGATGGCGGCCTTCCTCCAGGTCAACCCGGTGTGGCTGTACGGCCCGTACGACCCGGACCAGATCTCGGCCGGCTCGCAGCCCGACTGGTACGTCGGCTTCCTCGAAGGCGCGCTGCGCATCATGCCGGCCTGGTCGACGACGCTGTTCGGCCACACCGTCTCCTGGAACGTCCTGCTCCCGGCGGTCGTCCTGCCCGGGGTCTTCTTCACGCTCATCGCGCTGTACCCGTTCGCGGAACGCTGGGCCACCGGCGACGAGCGGCTGCACCATCTGCTGGACCGGCCGCGCAACGCCGCGACCAGGACCGCGATCGGTGTCGCGGTCGCCGCCTGGTACGGGAACCTGTGGGCCGCCGGCGGGAACGACGTCCTCGCCGAGACCTTCGGCATCCCCCTCTTCGTGACCACGTGGATCTTCCGGATCGGGTTCTTCGTCGCGCCCGTCATGGCGTTCGTCGTGACCCGGCGGATCTGCCTCGGTCTCCAGCGCCGCGACCAGCAGGTCCTCGAGGAGGGTGTGGAGAGCGGCCTGATCATGCTGCGGCCCGACGGGTCCTACGCCGAGCGGCACGTGCGGCCGCCGGAGGAGACGGAGGCGGTCCTGAACGTCCGCCGGCCCCGCGAGCTGGTCGCGCCCTACCCGAACCACATCGTCCCGCTGCCGACCCCCGACCGCGTCCGCACGCAGGTCCGGACCCGCGTCAACCGCTTCTACATGAACTACCAGTCCGAGTCGCACGGCGGCGGCCAGGGCGATCTGGAGAAGGATCCCGCGGAGGACGGCCGGAACGACACGTGACCGGGTTCACCGGCCTCGCCGTCACCGGCCCTCGGGCGGCGGCAGCGCGGGCGCGGCCTCCGGGGGCGGCCCCGCCAGCGGGTGGTGCAGGTCGAACGCCGGCCGGACGGAGCGGATCCGCGGCATCGACGTGAAGTTGTGGCGCGGCGGGGGGCAGGAGGTCGCCCACTCCAGCGAACCGCCCATGCCCCACGGATCGTCGGTCCCGACCTTCTCGCCGCGCCGCCACGTGCGCACGACGTTCCACAGGAACGCGAACGTCGACGCGCCGAGGACGAACGACCCGATGGACGAGACGAGGTTCAGTGTGGAGAACTCGTCCGCGTAGTCGACGACCCGGCGCGGCATCCCCTCGGCGCCCAGCCAGTGCTGGACGAGGAACGTGGTGTGGAAGCCGGCGAACAGCGACCAGAAGTGGATCTTGCCCCAGGTCTCGTCCAGCTTGGTGCCCGTCATCTTCGGCCACCAGAAGTAGAAGCCGCCGAACATGGCGAACACGACGGTGCCGAACAGGACGTAATGGAAGTGCGCGACGACGAAGTAGGAGTCGGTGACGTGGAAGTCGAGCGGCGGGGAGGCCAGGATGACGCCGGTCAGCCCGCCGAACAGGAACGTCACGAGGAACCCGACGGCGAACAGCATCGGCGCCTCGAAGCTGAGCTGCCCCTTCCACATGGTGCCGACCCAGTTGAAGAACTTGATGCCGGTCGGCACCGCGATCATGAACGAGGTGATCGAGAAGAACGGCAGCAGGACGCGCCCGGTCGCGAACATGTGGTGCGCCCACACCGTCATCGACAGCCCGGTGATCGCGATGGTGGCGGCGACCATGCCGAGGTAGCCGAAGAGGGGCTTGCGGGCGAACACGGGAATGATCTCGGTGACGATGCCGAAGAACGGCAGCGCCACGATGTAGACCTCGGGATGGCCGAAGAACCAGAACAGGTGCTGCCACAGCAGCGCGCCGCCGGTCGAGGGGTCGAAGATGTGCGCGCCGAGCCTGCGGTCGGCCTCCAGCCCGAGCAGCGCGGCGGCGAGGACGGGGAAGGCCATCAGCACCATCAGGCTGGTCAGCAGCGTGTTCCAGGTGAAGATCGGCATCCGGAACATGACCATGCCCGGGGCGCGCATCGCGATGATCGTGGTGATCAGGTTCACCGACGTGAGGATCGTCCCGAGGCCGGACAGCACCAGGCCCATGATCCACAGATCTCCGCCGTGGCCGGGCGAGTACGTCTGCGACGTCAGCGGCGCGTAGCCGAACCATCCGAACGCGGCCGCCCCGCCGGGGGCGGCGAAGCCGAGGAGCACGATGATCGCGCCGAACAGGAAGAGCCAGTAGCTCAGCGTGTTCAGCCGCGGGAACGCGACGTCCGGGGCCCCGATCTGCAGCGGCACGACCACGTTGGCGAACCCGGCGAACAGCGGCGTCGCGAACAGCAGCAGCATGATCGTGCCGTGGATCGTGAACAGCTCGTTGTACCGCTGGGCGCCCACCACCTGCAGTCCGGGCTCCAGCAGCTCGGACCGCATGACCACGGCCATGACCCCGGCGATCAGGAACATCGTGAAGGAGGTGGCGAGGTACAGGTAGCCGACGACCTTGTGGTCGGTCGTCGACAGGATCCTCCCGAGCCTCGTGCCCTTGCGGTGCCGCGCGAGCGCGTCGGCGACGCTCGTGTCCTGCACGGCCGTCATCCCGGCCCTCCCCTCCCTCGTCCCAGCCCATCCGGGCACTTGCCGCGCAGGACGGTTCCAAACGCGAAGGCGCCGGCGCGGCGGTGGTCCGGGGGATGAAGCCGGGATGTTCGGGAAGGGCGCCCGGAAAGCACACGCGAAGGAGCTCCCCCCGTGCGACAGGACAAGCTCACCCCACGGGCCCGTGAACCGGACGCCGCGCGGCGCGCGGAACCGCGCGACGCCGGCGCCATGGCCGGGGTCACCGCCGCGCGGGACGAGGCCGCCGGCGCGCTCCACCGGCTGGACGCCGCGCGCAGGGCCGCACTGGCGCGCCGCGAGACCGGCACCGCGCTGGAGGGCGTGGTGCGTCCCGTCCAGGAGGAGCGGCTCGCGGAGGCGGCGCGTGCCCTGGCGGAGGCCGCCCGGGAGCTGACCCGGCTCCTGCGCGACCAGGCCCTGACCCCCCGCACGGCTCCCCGCTCCGCCCCCCGCTCCGCCCCCCGCTCCGCCCCCCGCACCGCCGCGCCGTCCCGCGCCGGGGACGACCCGCTCGTGACGCTCGACCTGGCGCACCGCATCGCGCCGGGCTGGCGGCTGTGCCAGTTCACCACCGCCGACCGGGACGCCCACCGCTGGCATCTGCGGCACGACGGGCACGCGGCCGGCGCGGTGACGCACGTCCTCGACCTGCGCGGGCGCCGGACGGGCTGGGAGGCCCGCGACGCGCGCGGGTTCCGGCTCCGCCCCGGTCCCGGCCCGGAGGCGTACCGGCCGGCCGCACCCCACCTGTGGGCGACGCGGACGGCCGCCGTGCGGGCCGTGGCGCGCGCCCACCGCTGCCCGTGAGGCCCCCGGCCGCGGAAGTTTCGCCGCGGACACCGGGGTAGGGCCGCCTGGGAACCGGGCCCGTCCACGGGAGGAGCACGATGAAGGCTGTCACCTGGCACGGCAAGCGCGACGTCCGCGTCGACACCGTGCCCGACCCGGAGATCAAGGAGCCGGACGACGCGATCATCCGGGTCACCTCGTCCGGCATCTGCGGCTCGGACCTGCACCTGTACGAGGTGCTCGGCCCGTTCCTCACCGAGGGGGACGTGCTCGGCCACGAGCCGATGGGGATCGTCGAGGAGACCGGCTCCGAGGTCACCCACGTCAAGCCCGGTGACCGTGTGGTCATCCCGTTCAACATCTCCTGCGGGCGCTGCCACATGTGCGAGATGGAGCTGTTCGCCCAGTGCGAGACGACCCAGGTCCGCGAGCACGGCATGGGCGCGGCGCTGTTCGGCTACACCAGGCTCTACGGGCAGGTGCCGGGCGCGCAGGCGGAGTACCTGCGGGTGCCGCAGGCGCACTTCGGGCCGATCAAGGTCCCGGAGGGGCCGCCGGACGAGCGCTTCGTGTACCTGTCGGACGTGCTGCCGACCGCGTGGCAGGCCGTCGACTGGGCCGACATCCCGGCGGGCGGCTCGGTCACCGTGCTCGGCCTCGGCCCGATCGGGCAGATGGCCGCCCGGATCGCCCGGCACCTGGGCCACCGGGTGATCGCCGTCGACCTCGTCCCCGAGCGGCTGGAGATGGCGCGCCGGCACGGCGTCGAGGTGATCGACTCCGACGAGGCCGACGACGTCCCGGACGCGGTCCGGCAGCTCACCGGGGGCCGCGGCACCGACTCGGTGATCGAGGCGGTCGGGATGGAGGCGCACGGCTCGCGCGGCGCCAAGCTGGCGCAGACCCTCACCGGCCTCATGCCCGGCACCGCCGCGGCGCCGCTCATGCAGCGGGTCGGGGTGGACCGGCTGGCCGCGCTCGGCACCGCCATCGAGATCGTCCGCCGCGGCGGGACGATCTCCGTCATCGGCGTCTACGGCGGCATGACCGACCCGCTGCCGATGCTGCGGATGTTCGACAAGGGCATCGGGCTGCGGATGGGCCAGGCGCACGTGAAGAAGTGGATCGGCGACCTGATGCCGCTCGTCACCGACGACGCCGACCCGCTCGGCGTGATGGACCTCGCGACGCACCGCCGGCCGCTGGACGAGGCGTCCCGGGCGTACGAGATGTTCCAGAAGAAGCAGGACGGCGCCATCAAGGTGCTGCTGCAACCCTGACGCCCGGCCGCGTCCCCCTCCGTCAGCGGGCCCACCCGATCGCGAGGTGACCGGCGAGCGTCAGCAGCAGGTAGAGGGGAGGCGCGGCCGGCGGCCATCGGGTCCGGCCGCGCCGGAAGCCCCACGCGGCGAGCGCCGGGACGATGAGCGGGAGCACCGCGAGGAGCGTCCACCCGTCCGGTGCCTGTGAGAAGACCGCCAGCAGGCAGACCGACGGCACCGGCACGGCCAGGGCCAGGACGACCGTGCCCGGGACGCCGAGCGTCGTCACGTAGGTCCGCTCCCCCGGCCGCGGCGCCCGCGTGATCTTCCCGGCGAGCTCGGGGTGGCCCGCCGCCAGCACGACAACGGCGACGGCGACGAGGCCGTACCGGTCCGCCCCGTGCCCGGCCTCCTCCAGGTAGCCCGCGTACAGGTAGAGGTGGAGCAGGACGGGCACGGGCAGGCTCACCAGCAGGCTGGTGAACAGCTTGTCGGCGGACGGACGCCGCCACCGCCGGTGGACACCGATCGCCCCGGCCGCGTAAGCGAGCTGGGCGAGGAGGATGCCCGCCCGCCATGGCCAGGCCGCGTTGAGCAGGCCCAGCACCACCGCTCCCGCGCCGTACAGCACCGCCAGGTCGCCGGTGCGCACCGCCCCGGCCGCGAGCGGGCGCCCGGGGTGGAACCGCCGGTCGTGGTCCAGGTCGCGGATGTCGTCCAGCGCCCGCATCAGCAGCAGGTCGGCGAAGAGCGACACCGCCGCCACCGCGGTCCCCGTCCCGGGCCGCCAGTCCGGAGCGTCCGGGTCGACGGCGGCGAACAGCCCGCCGACCCCGCAGGCCCACAGCACCGCCACCGCCAGCGACGGCAGGGGCGGATGGCTCCCCCGGACGAACCGGGCGATCCGCCCGCTCCAGCCCCTCACCGCCGGCGGGACCAGGTGACGGGCAGGTGCCATACGCCGCGGACGAACATGTGGTCGCGCCAGGCGAGCCGGGCCGGGTCGACCGCCAGGGCGAGGTCGTCGAAGCGGCGCAGGAGCGCGGCGACGGCGATCTGCAGCTCCGCGCGGGCGTGCGGCGCGCCGAGGCACCGGTGGCGGCCGTGCCCGAAGCCCAGGTGGGGGTTCGGGGAACGGCCCGGATCGAACGCGTCGACCCCGGGGAAGGCGGCGGGGTCCCGGTTGGCCGCGTCGGTGAGCGGCACGACGACGTCGCCGCGCGCCAGCGGCGTCCCGGCCAGCTCGGCGCCCGCCAGCAGGACGTGGGGATGCCCGCCCGTGCCGGCGAACCACACCCAGCGCAGGTACTCCTCCACGGCGGCCGGGATCAGGGACGGGTCGGCGCGGAGCCGGGCGGCGAGACCGGGGCGCGTGACCAGGTCGAGCACGCAGGCCGCCAGGAAGTTCGACGTGGTCTCCCCGCCCGCCATCAGCAGCCCGTACCCGAACACGACGATCTCGTCCTGGGACAGCGCCCAGCCGTCGACGAGCGCGGTGAGCAGGTCGTCCCCGGGCAGGGCCCGGCGTGCCGCGACCTTGCCGGCGAAGTAGCCGCGCATGCCCTCGTGCGCGGCCCGCACCTCGCCACCCGTGTGGTGCCCGGCCGACATCATCGCGCTGACCCAGGGCAGCAGCAGCCCGAGGTCGGCGGTGGGGACGCCGAGCATGTCGCAGATCACCGCGTACGGGAACGGGGTCGCGAACCGGGCGATCAGGTCGGCGGGCGGGCCGTCCGCCTCCATCTCGTCCAGGAGCCGTTCGGCGATGGCCTCCATGCGGGGCCGGTCCGCCTCGGCACGGCGGGCCGTGAACCAGGGCCGGACGGCCCTCCGGCGCCGGGTGTGCGCCGGAGGGTCGCTCGCGGCCAGGGCGAGGGACGCGGGTGTCCGGGCGAACAGCGTGCCGCCGTTCCAGGCCTCCCGGCTGAACCGGTCGTCGGACAGCACCGTCCGGACGTCGGGGTGCCGCGTGACGAGCAGGGCCTTGTGCCCGCCCGCCAGCACGACCGGCACCAGCGGGCGCTCGCGGAGCCGCCGCAGGTGGTCCTCGTCCAGCGGGACGCCGGGACGGCACGGCAGGGGAAAGTCCATGGGTCTCCTTCAGGCGCTCAGCGGCGGGGGCAGCGAGGCGTCCTGGGCGCTCTGCCCGTCCCGTTCCAGCCCGGCCAGCCGCGCCGAGGTGAGGGCCGCGCGGAACAGCTGGATGCCGCGGGCCGAGCTGGGGTCGACGCCGGACAGGTCCCGGATGCGGTCCAGCCGGTAGTGCAGGGTGCGGCGGTGGATCCACAGCTCCCGCGCGGCGCGCTCGCGGTCGAGGTTGCAGGCGAGCAGCACCTCCAGCGTCCGGCGCAGGTCGGTGCCGGCGTCGAGCGGGGACAGCACGGCGGCGAGCCGGCCGCGGATGCCGGGCTGCCCGAGGATGGCGAGCTCGACCAGCAGCTCGTCCGCCCGGTAGGGGCGGTCCTCGGCGTCCGGGATGGCCTTGACGATCGTCAGCACCCGGGACGCCTCCTCCAGCGCGGCGGGGATGTTCGCGACGCCGCGGCGGAACGACTCGGCGGCGTGCACCGGCCCGCGCGTGCAGGCGGCGAGCCCGGCGGTGAACTCGGCCGCCTGGTCCTCGGCGCGCAGCTGGTCGGCGGCGGGGAACAGCACGACGAGGCCGGACAGGTCGCCGGAGTACAGCACGTCCTCCCACGCTTCGAGCAGCTCGCCGGCCCGCTCCCAGTGCGCGTCCGCCACGCGCCCGGGGACCTCGCAGCGCAGCGCGAGGTACGCCGGCGCCAGGCGGACGCCGGCCGCCTCGGCGATGACGCCGGCCGGGGCGCCGTCGATCAGGGTCTCGGCGAGGAGCCGGCGCAGCGGGCGCGACCGCGCGCCCTCGCGGGGCGCCTCGGCGTAGCCCTGGATGCAGGCCTCCCGCGCGCCGACGGCGAGCCGTGCCGCGTGCGCGGTGAGCTCGGCCATCTCGGCGAATCGGCCGGGCGGCGCGATCGTCCAGCAGGTGCGCGCGGCGGCGGCGAGCGCGAGGTCCCACGCCTCCGACAGCACCGGCAGCGGGATCGCCTGCCGGGCCGCGAGGACGCCGAGGTCGCGGAACCGCCCCCAGTCGTCCTCGGGGAGCGGACCGCCCGCGAGGACGAGCCCGAGCAGCCGCGCGCAGGTCTCGCGGCCCCCGCCGAACATCGGGCCCGCCGCCCGCCTGATCGGCTGGTAGGCGGGGTGCCCGTGCAGGGCCTCCCGGACGGCCGCGGCGACCCGCGGGCAGTGCGCGGTGAGGATCTCCGGGAGTGCGCCGGAATCGGTCATCGACGATCCCCCCTACGCGACGGCCAGCCGGAACCTGGGCAGGTGGCCGGCGGTCTCGTCGACCAGCCGGTGCAGTTCCCGGACGCAGCCCGGATCGCCGCCCAGCCCGTCGAGCAGGCCGTGGGCGCGCTCGACCAGCGGCGCGACGGAAGCGGCGTAGGACTCGATGATCTCGTCGTCGAGCATCCAGGCGGTCAGCTCGGCGCGCGCCGACGCCGAGCGGCGGGCGGCGGCGTGCAGGGCGAGCGCCTCCCGGCGGCGCGCGGCGGGCAGCGCGGCCAGCAGGTGGACGAGCAGGTAGGTCGCGGTGCCGTTGGCGAGGTCCTCGTGCCGGCCGGAGGCGAGGTCGCGCTGGTCGTTGACGAGCTGGCGCAGCACGCCGAGCGCGCGCCCGTACGCGCGCCAGCCGTCGACCCGGCGGTCGCCGACGCCGGCCAGGCACGCCGCCGCGGCGGCGGCCATGGCGTAGGGGGCGCCGGTCTTGCCCTCGTACCCGCGCAGCACCGACCCCGGGGACGCCACCGGCGGCCGCTCGGTGAGGTCGCGGAGCTGGCCGTCCACCGCGTCCAGCCACCCGCGGGAGACCTCGTCGGCGAGCGCGGCCCGGACCGCGGCGCCGGCGGGCAGCCCGGCGATGATCCGGCCGGGCAGCTGGCCGCCGACGGCGAGCGCGGTGAGGATCTTCTTCCCGGCGGCCGGGGCCTCGACGGTCCGGGACGCGGCGCCCTCGGCCGGGGCGGCGTCGGTCAGGTCGTCGAGGTAGCGGGCCGACGCCCACCAGAGCAGGTGGATCACGGCGACGGGCGCGGCGGGGGCGGGATCGCCGGTCTCCGCGCCGTGCACCAGCAGCGGCAGAGTGATCATGCCCTTCACGCCGGGACGCGAGCCCTTGGCCCGGACGAGGTCGAAGAACTCGACGAGGAACTCCGACATGGCGCCGCCGACCATCTCGCGGCCCTCGTCCAGGCCCATCGCGAGGCCCTCGGCCAGCAGCTCGCACAGCCGCGCCATCTCCGCCTCGACCTCGGCGATCGCCCGTTCCTGGGCGGCCCTTCCGAACACTCCTTCGTCCACGTGCCAAGCTCCTCTGCTGCTGCGGGGTGTATCCGGGCCCGGCCCGGAGGTCGCGGCGCGCCGGGCTCGCCCGGCGGCGCCCGTCATCGGGTGGCGCGCTCGTCCAGGACCCGGACCGTGCCGGCGCGCCCGTCCAGCTCGATCCAGGCGCCGTCGGGGATGCGGGCGACGGCGCCGCCGACCGCGACCGCGGTGGGCACGCCGAGCAGCCGTCCCGTGACGGCGGTGTGCGAGAGCAGGGTGCCGCGCTCGACCACCAGGCCGGACGCGGCGATCATGAGGGACAGCCAGCCGGGGTCGGTCTCCCGCGCGACGAGGATCCGGCCCGCGCAGCCCACGGGGGCGATGCCGGGGTCGAGGACCACCTTGGCGCGGCCCCGGACGGTGCCGCCGCTCGATCCGAGCCCGCGCAGCAGGTCGCCGCCGTCCGCGGGCGGCCGGGGCCCGACCGGGCGGGCGTGCGCGAGGGCCGCCGCGACGGGCCGTCCGGCCGGGACCGAGAACAGCGCCGGCGGGAGCGGGACGTCCAGGTGGCGGACGCGTTCCGCGCGCCGCACCGCCGCGAGGCCGCGCAGGTCCGCGCCGGGGAGGGTGCCGTCGAACGCGCCGGTCACCTCGTCGGCGGTGAGGTCGAGGACGTCCATCGGGTCGTCCAGCGCGCCGGCCGCGGCGAGCTCGGCGCCGAGCCGCCACAGCACCTCGCGGGAGAGCCCGAACAGCTGGGTGCGGCAGAACCGGGTGTCCTCCCGCGCCCGGACGAACCACCGCATCAGAGACAGCAGCGCGTGCAGCACGGCGCGGCGCGCGGGGCTGCGGCACGCCGCCCGCAGCCGCCGCCGGGCCTCCGCCGCGGCGCGCGCCTCGTCCGCCCGGCTGCCCGCGACGGTGGCGCCGCGCCGGACCAGCGGGGCGATCGTCCCGGCGAGCATCCAGGGCCGCTGCCGCGGGGTGGGCTCGTCGAGCTTGAGGTCGTGGAGCGCGCGGTCCCCGTACCGCCGCAGGTGGGCGCGGGCTTCGGCGGCGATGGCGGAGCCGTGCCGGCCGGCGGCGATGTCGTCCCAGACGGCCCGCAGGTGCTCCTCCTCGGCCCCCCCGGCGGGGTCGGCCAGCAGCGCGGCCTTCAAGGCGGGGATCCCGGCGGCACGCTCGGCGAGGGCGATCGCGGCGCGGGCCGCGGCGAGTGAGCGGTTTTCGCGGCCCCCGCACAGCAGGCCGGCGAGCAGGCCGGGACCGGCGCCCGCCCACCGCCGCAGCAGCGCCGTGCCGGCCCGCATGACGAGCAGCCCGTAGATCCCGTTGGCGAGCGTGACGCCCCAGCGCACCGACGCCTCGGCCCACACCCGCCGATACAGGGCGATCAGCTCGTCCGGGGACCGCTCGGCGAGGGGGCGGGCGGCCGGGTCGTACATCTCCGCCATCAGGCCGTCCCACCAGCGCAGGAACCGGGCGGTCGCGCGGCGGTGCCCGGCCGCGCGCCAGGCCGTCGCGGGCAGCGCGGCGGCGACGCGCGCCCGCGGCCACCGCCGGGACGCCCGCGCCTCGCCGGTCACGCCCATGGCCTCCTCCCAGCCCGCGCGGACGAGCTCGAAGGCGGGGAGCTGCCCGTGCAGTTCCTGCCAGTCGTCCAGCCGGTAGTGGACGCGGCCGTCGAGGAGCCCGACCATCCGCCCCGGCCGGTGCGCGTTCGCGCGCAGCCGCCGGGCCGGCACGCCCATCCGGCGGTAGAGGTCGGTGAAGGCCAGCTCGTAGAACGCGCGGGCCTGCGAGTAGGTGAGCGCGCCGGACACTCCGGGGAAGCTCTCGGTGATGTTGTGGTTCCCCCAGTACACGCGGGCGCCCGCGTCCCGCACCGCCCCGGCGAGGGGCCGCGCCTGGACGAGGTGGACGGTCCCGTCGGGCGTGATCGCCCCCTCGATGTCCTGCGGGCGGCCGAAGTGCTCCTCCACGCGGGCCGCGAGATCCGCGACGTCGCGGGCCTCGGAGTCGGTGAGCACCGGCGCGTGCCGCAGCCCGTCCGGCACGGCGACCACACGGGTGCCGCTCTCGCCGGCGGCGGGCGGCCCGGCCATGCGCCGCTTGAGGACGATCTCCGCGCGGACCCCGCCGGTCTCCGGGTCGACGAAGAAATGATCGACGTCGGCCTTCTCCTGGACGACGCCCTCCCC
The DNA here is from genome assembly GCF_047130825.1 of Actinomadura madurae. Lineage (NCBI taxonomy): Bacteria > Bacillati > Actinomycetota > Actinomycetes > Streptosporangiales > Thermomonosporaceae > Actinomadura > Actinomadura madurae. Next base: position 10,040,583 of record NZ_CP083237.1, on the reverse strand, counting down.
GATCCCGTGCGCCGCCGCGACGACGTGGCGGCGCGTCCCGTCCCTGGGGTCGCGGGTGAACGCGACGAACGAGCGCGTCCCGGGAACCATCCGCTGGATCCCGACGGCGACCCTGGCCCTCGCGGGGTCGGCGCCCTTCAGAAGCCGGTAGCGGACGGCCTCGGGCTTGAACGCCGACGCCCAGCAGCGCGCCACCGCCGCCAGGAGGCCGGCGCGGGGCACGTACAGGAAGCTGTCGCTCATCCCCGCGAACGGGTCGTCCTCGCCGTCCTCGCCGCCGCCGTCCTCCCCCGGCACCGCGCAGGCGCGGACGGCCGCCGTCCCGCCGGGGCCGACGAGCGCGTCGAACGCCTCCAGGAGCCCGTCGGCGAGGTCGCCGGACGGCACGGCCCGGGACAGGGCCGACGCCGCCGAGGCGCACCAGTCCGCGGCGGGCGGCGAGGCGGCCGGCGGGAGCGCGTCCCGCAGGGAGGCGAGCGCCCGGTCGAACTCGTCCGCGGGCAGGCAGAAGAAGCCGGGGACGGGGAAGCCCGCCGCGCGCAGCGCCTCCAGCCGCGCGAACTTGTGGCCGATCTCGTCCATGGTCACCACACCTTCGGCAGGACGCGCGGCGTGCCCGCGGCGTACTGCGCATAGCCGGGAACGTCCGAGAGCGCGCTCTCCTCCACCCGGATCCGCCAGGCCACGGCGGCGGCCAGCAGGAGCAGCGCCGCCGCTCCGGCAGGGCCGAGGAAGAAGCACGTGAAGCCGATGTGGGCGAGCAGCATCCCCGCGTAGGCCGGATGCCGGACGATCCCGTAGAGCCCGCCCGTGACCACCCGATGGCCGTCCTGGCGCATCACGTGATGGGAGTAGAACCGCCCGAGCGCGCGGATCGCCGCCTGCCGCAGCGCCACGCCGGCCGCGAAGGCGGCGGACGGGACGAGCAGCCACGGCGACCAGCGCTCCCAGGGCAGGGGCCCGAACGACGCCGCCGCGACCAGCAGGAGGCGCGCCAGACCGTACGGGAGCAGCGTCCGCGCGTCGGACGGCGGGGCGGCGGCACGGCGGAACGTCACCGGGGCCTCCAGCAGGAGCCAGCCCAGGTAGCCCGCCAGCAGGAACGCCGCGTGGGCCTCCGCCCCGCCGTCCCGTCCCGCGTGCAGGACGATGCCGGCGGCCGCCGTGCCCGCCCCGGCGGTGAACAGCAGGCGCGGCGCGAGCGGCAGGAGCCTCATGGCGCCGCTCACCGCGCCCTGGCGCGCTCGTACTGCTCGGGATCCACCGCGTACGCCTCGTACGCGAGCGACCCGAGATGGGCGCCCGTGGCGGCGTCCGCCAGCGTCGCCGCGCAGTGCGACCGGCGCCCCGGGACGCGGGCGACGGGCCAGCGCAGCAGCAGCGGGACGTCGCGGGCGACGCGGTAGGGGATGTCCAGCCGCAGCCCGACCCACAGCAGCGTCGTGTCCATGGGCCGGCCGTGCTCCGCGTGCTCCAGCAGGGTGGCGAACTGCCGGCCCGCCTCGACGATCTCCACGGGCGACCGGAACGCGGGCGGCGGCCCCTCCCCCGCGGGCGGCTGGAGGACCGCCGCCTCCACCACCGCCCTGCCCCGCCGCACCGGCTCGCCGACCAGGACGTTCCCCGGACGGTGCCGGTGCACGAGATCCGCGGGCGCGCTCCGGGACGGTGCCGCCGCTCCGGCGGTGCCCGTCCGCGTGCCCGTTCGCGCCGGCGGGCGCGGCGTCTCGCCGTTGAACGCGATGGAGCCGCCGCACACTTCCTCGCCGCCCTGCCGGGCGGCGACCGTCCACGCCCGGTTCCGGCCCGGCACCGGGCGGCACGACAGCGTGGTGCCCCGGTCCAGCTCGCAGAACCGGGTGAAGCCGAGGCCGGCGACGACCCGCTCCGGGCGCCGGCCGCGCGCCCGCAGCCGATCCGCGCGGGCGGCCAGGTCGAGCAGGCCGCTGAACAGCAGCATCCCCGGCACGTGGTCGAGCGGATGGTCGAAGTAGAAGGGATCGGCCTCGTCGACGACCAGCTCGCGGAATCGATCGATGACGGACCCGTTCATGCGCCGCTCCTTCCATTTGCCGGCCCCAAGTGCATCGGCACGCGCCGAAAACGGCGCCGCCGCCCTTCTCGGGAAGCGCGGATAAGCCGACCGGACGGCCGTCATCTTGCTACAGAATTGCGCGGGGCTGTACTGCACTACCGGGCAGTCCGGGCCGTGCCCGGTTGCCGGGCCGGGCAGCCCGGCGCGGCCCGGACACGCTCCGTGCAAGGCCTTCCGGGGACGAAAAGCGCATGTCAGCGTCCGCTTGCAGGACGCGGCCGGGCGGCGGGCGCGGCCGACCGCGCACGTCACCCGGCTCCGCGGAGATCGACCGCCGCGCGTTTCCGAGAGATCAGCGGCACTTTTTCTCGCGCGAATCTCACAAGGTATATTTTCAAATTATTGAGAGTTTGACCGGATACCGACTCGGGCTGTGATGTTGCCCACAATTAATTGGCAGAATGCGGCCAGTCGCGGCGGGCCGGGCGGCCGGGCCCGCCGGTGCGCCGCCCGGCGCGCTCGGGCGCGCCGGTTGTCAGCGGGCTGACAAACGCCGTCCCGGACGGTGAAGGCCGGTGAGTGTCGCGGATCACCTCGCGTGCCTAGGTTGGGACGACCCGGGCCGAGGCCCGCCGAGCACTCGCGATGGAGGTGCCACCGTGACGACGGCGTACGACGACGCGCGCCCCGGATCGCCGGCCATCGAGGGCCTCACGGACGAGCCGTGGCGCGACGTCCCGGCGGAGGAGGCGCGGTGGATGCGCCCCCGGCTGCCGGACCTGCTCGGCGTGATGGTCGAGGGCGTGCTGCGGCACGTGCCCGAGTACGACCGGCCGGGCGACGCGGCGTACTGGCGGGTGGCGGAGGCCGCCGTCGCGCAGGCGATGGAGCACTTCGTGCAGGTCATCGCCGACCCGGACACCTCGTGGGCGGAGGTGTACCAGGTCTTCTTCGACGTCGGGTACGGCGAGGCCGTCGAGGGCCGCAGCCTGGAGCACCTGCAGAACGCGATGCGGATCGCGTCGCGGCTCGCCTGGCGGCACCTGGCGGTCGAGGCCGAGCGGCTCGGCCGCCCCCCGGCGCTCGTCAGCCTCCTCGCCGAGGCGAACTTCGCCTACCTGGACGCGCTGGCCTCCGCCGCGGCGCACGGCTACGCCCGCGCCCGGGAGAAGGCCGCCGGGGAGCGCGAGCAGCGGCGCGGGCGGCTGCTGGCCCTGCTGCTGTCGGACCCGCCCGCGCCGCCCGAGGTCGTCCGCGAGCAGTCCGCCCGCGCGGGCTGGCCGCTGCCCCGGCGGCTGGCGGTCATCGTGCTGCGGCCGCGGCCGGGCAGCGGCGGGGAGGGCCCGGCCGGGCTGCCGCCGTCCCTGCTGACCGGCCTGGACCACGGCCGCCCCTGCCTGGTGATGCCCGACCCGGACGGCCCCGGGCGCCTGGACGAACTCGGCGCGACGCTGGCCGGCTGGACGGGCGCGATCGGCCCCGCCGTGCCGCCCGAGGAGGCCGCGACGTCGCTGACGTGGGCGCGGCGCGCGCTCGACCTGGCGCCCGCCGCGCCCGCCTCCGCCCGCGGCACATCCAACTCCGCCCGCGGCGCATCCGCCTCTGCCCGGGGCGGTGGGCGGCGCGCGCGGCGCGGCGGGGTCCTGGTGCGGGCCGAGGAGCATCTGCCCGGCCTGCTGCTGCGCGAGGGCGCGTCGCTCGCCGCGATCGTGGCGTCCCGGCGCCTCGCCCCGCTGGACGAGGCCGGCCCGCGGCAGGGCCTGCGGCTCGCGGTGACGCTGCTGGAGTGCATGAAGCACGGATTCAACGCCACCGGCGCCGCCGAGGTCCTGTGCGTGCACCCGCAGACGGTCCGGTACCGACTGGCGCAACTGCACCAGATGTTCGGTTTCGACATCGAGGACCCGGAGATCCGGCTCGAGATGATGCTGCTTCTGTACACCTGGATCCAGCGCAACGGCGGCTGATCCGCCCGCCCCGCCGCTCCCCGCGCCGGGCCCGGAAATCCGCTACGGTCGGGGTCGCCGCGTAGGCGAGGGGAAGGAAGTCACAGAACACATGGCCGAGAAGGTCATTCGGGTGGACGACATCGACGGCTCCGAAGGAGCCGATGTCGCAAAGCGAGACTTCGAAGTCTTGGACCGCACGTTCACCATCGACTTGAGCGACGACAACTACAAGCGGCTGAACGAGATGCTGGACGCCCTCGCGCCCTTCATCGAGAACGCCGCGGAGGTGAAGCCCGCGGGGAAGGGCCGCAAGTCCCGCGTCGCGAAGATCAAGGGCTACACGAACGGTGATGTCCGCGACTGGGCATTGCGTCAGGACATCGAAGTCTCCGAACGTGGCAAGATATCGGATGAGGTCTATGCTGCATTCATCGAGGCACATCCGGACGCCAAGCCGGACGCATAGCTAGAGGGAGTCCCCGCATGGCACAGAAGGTCGAAGTCCTTCTCGTCGACGACATCGACGGTGGAGAGGCCGACGAGACCGTCAGCTTTTCCATCGATGGCACGTCATATGAGATCGACCTGAGCAAGAAGAACGCCGCCAAGCTGCGCGGCGGTCTGGAGCCGTTCGTGGCCGGCGCGCGCAAGGCGCGCAAGACCCCGGGCAGGGGTGGTCGCGGGACGCGTACCGCGGGCAGCCGCGAGCGCTCCGCCGAGATTCGCGAGTGGGCGAAGGGCCAGGGCATCAAGGTCAATGAGCGGGGCCGTATCCCCGCCAATGTGATCGAGCAGTACGAGGCCGCGCACTAGCGGCGCGCGCCGCGCGGCCGGCGGCGTTCCGGCGCGACAGCGAGGGGCCGGGGTGAGGATTTACATCACCCCGGCCTCTTGCGCGCGCAACGGGCAAATCGCCCTCATTCTCGGGCGAATGCCGGGAATGGAGCGGCATCGCAATAGGCGGGCGCGCGGCGCGGCTCACCCGGGCGGCGGGCCCAGTTCGCGTCCCGCGCGCACCGCGCCGGCGACGCGGTCGCGCAGTGCCATCTCGGCCCTCCGGGCGTCCTCGGCCATCCCGCGGATCTCTTCGCCGGCCATCTCGTCGCCGACGGTGCTCGCCAGCAGGTCCCGGTAGCGGGCGTTCTGCTCGGGCAGGCCCTGCAGGACGCGCGCCTCGTGGTAGGCGTCGTCGGCCTCCCCGGCCCGGCGCGCGTACGCCTCCAGCGCCTCGATCCGGCCGGTGACCGAGCGGACCGACAGCGCCAGCGCGCGGTCCTGCGGCTCCAGCAGGGCCCGGACGTCCGCCGACAGCCGCTCGGGCTGCTGGGCGAGGCGCTCCCGGCGCAGCCGCGTGTGGGTCGCGAGGGCCTCCGCGATGGCCCACTCCTGCCGGGGCAGGACGACCGCGTTGTTGATGTCGTCCAGCAGCCCGGCGCCGTGCGACTGCGACCCGAGGACGGCGTCGACGGCCCGCTGCGCGCGGACGAGGAGCCGGGCGGCGGGCCGGTCGAAGTCGCCGGGCAGCAGGTAGCGGCCGTGGTGCTCGCGGGCGGCGCGGGCGGCGGCCGGTTCGCGCACGTGGCGCAGCGCGCCGAGGGCCCAGCCGGCGAAGCTCGCGGCGGTGAGGACCACCGCGGCCTCGGCCTGGCCGAGCAGGAGCAGCAGGATCTGCAGGGCGGGGGTGAGCATCATCGCGAGGACGGGCAGCCTCCCCCACCGGCTCGCCTCGCCCACCAGGCCGTCCTCGTCCAGCGAGGCGACGAAGCAGACCCGCAGCCACCCGCCGGGCAGCACCCCGTAGAAGATCGCGAACGCCGGGATCCACACCAGCCGCGCCACCACCGTGGCGGCGCGCAGCCGCGGAGGCGGCGGCGCGGGCATGCAGGCGGGGACGAGCCGCTCGGGCGCGGCGGCCAGCAGCGCCCTGTGATCGCCGCCGATGGCGGGATCGAACACCGGACGAGGACGGTCCTGCTCGTTCATCGCCACTCCCCCACCGCGTCTGGGAACCCTGGTGCCCGCGGTCGGTTCCGAGCCTTCCACCCGGAACGCGGCTCATTCCACTGTGTCACGGAATCCGGACATGTCCCTTCGGCTCCGGCGCCGCACCCGCGACACACCCCGCTAGTCCTGGAGTTCCGCCCACACCTGCCGGTCGCGCTCGGCCGTCCAGATGCGGGGGCGCTCGACGCCGTCCATCTCGTCCCAGAGGCGGGAGACGTCGAACGGCAGGCAGTGCTCGAAGATCGGCCAGTGCCCGTACTCGGGGGCGAGCGCCTTGTGCACGGCCGCGAAGGCGTCCTTGAGCGTGCCGCCGTCCCGCCGGACCAGCCCCACCTCGTCGATCATGGTGGTCAGGAAGGCGCGGGTCTGCGCGACCGCGGCGTGCGCGGCGTCCCGGCCGTGCGCGACGGCGCCGCGCCCGCCGACGAGCGTCTCGGCGCCGAAGGAGCCGACGTGGTCGAGCGTGCCGGACGCCCATTCGCGGTGGAACGCGTCCCCGGTGTAGAGCGCGGCCTGCGTCTCCACGAGGTCGCCGGCGAACAGGATCCGGTGCCGGGGGAGCCACGCGACGATGTCGCCCTCGGTGTGGCCGCGGCCGCAGTAGGCGAGGTCGAGGTCGCCGCGATCCCCGCCGAGGTCGATGGTGAGGGTGCCGGAGAACGTCACGGTCGGCCAGGTCAGCCCGGGGATGCCGTCCGGGTCCTTGAACAGCCGGGGCATCCTGCCGTACTCCGACTCCCAGTCCTGCGCGCCGCGCTCGGCGATCAGCGCGCGGGTCAGGTCGTGGGCGATGACCACCGGGGCGCCGAACGCGCTAGCGCCGAGCGTGCGGACGGCGTGGTAGTGCGACAGGACCAGGTACCGGACGGGCTTGTCGGTGTGCTCGCGCAGGACGGCGAGCCAGTCGCGGGCCGCCGCCGGCGTGGCGAGGGCCTCGAAGCAGACGACGAAGTCCTCGCCCTCCACGGCGCCGACGTTCGGGTCCCCCTCGGCCGTGAGCGCGTACACCCCGTCGGCCAGGACCTCAAGCGTCTGCGTCTTGTCGCCCAGGTCAGCGGACGACGCGAACGGTCTGGACATCGGCGCCCCCTCGCACTCGTGGCCGCGGGCACTTCCCGTGCACAGATTTCATTCCACGCATAGCGGGTGATAACCGTCCCGGTCGCCAGGTGGGGAGGACGGCGCCCGCGGGGTAGGAGGGATCTTGAACGCGCCGCGCGGAAGGAGGGGGCCCGGTGAACGCCGCGCTCGGACTGCTGGCCGTCCTCGTGCTGACCGCCGCGACCGGCTACTTCGTGGCGCAGGAGTTCGCCTTCGTCACCGCGGACCGCCCGGCCCTGGCCCAGCGGGCCGCGGAGGGCGACCGCGCCGCGGACCGCGCCCTGAAGGTGATGGGCCGGCTGTCGTTCATGCTGTCCGGCGCGCAGCTCGGCATCACGGTCACCGCGCTGGTGGTCGGGTTCATCGCCAAGCCCGCGCTGGCCGACCTGATCGCCCCTGCGGTGCGCGCGGGCGGGGTGCCGGACGCGGCGTCCGGCGGCGTGGCGGTGGGGCTCGGGTTCGCCCTCGCGACCGTGGTCCAGATGGTGATGGGCGAGCTGTTCCCGAAGAACCTGGCGCTGGCGCGGGCGGAGCCGCTCGCGCGGGCGCTGGCCGCCTCCACGCTCGGCTACCTCGCGATGGCGGGGCCGCTGATCCGGCTGTTCGACGCGTCGGCGAACCGGCTCGTCCGCGCGGTGGGCATCGAACCGGTGGAGGAGCTGCGGCACGGCGCGACGCTGGAGGAGCTCGGGCACATGATCGGCGAGTCCGGCGAGCAGTTCCAGGAGGACCACGCCGACCTGCTGGAACGCGCCCTGGTCTTCTCCGAGCGGGACGCCGAGGCGGTCATGGTGCCCCGCGTCGACGTGGTGACCGTGGCCGCGACCGCCGACGCCGCCGAGCTGAGCGACGTCATCGCGGCGAGCGGGCACACCCGCTACCCCGTCCTCGGCGAGGGCGTCGACGACGTCGTCGGGGTCGTCGGGCTGGAGGAGCTGGTCGGGCTCGGGCCGGACGAGGCGGCGCGGACCGCGGTCGGCGCGATCGCCCGGCCGCCGCTCCTGCTGCCCTCGACGCTCCCGCTGCCGGACGTCGTGCTGCGCCTGCGGGGCGCCGCCGAGCCGCTGGCCTGCGTGGTGGACGAGTACGGGGGGTTCGCCGGGATCCTCACCTGGGAGGACGTCGCCGAGGAGCTGGTCGGGGAGATCGCGGACGAGAACGAGCCCGACGACGACCTGGCGATCCGCACCGGCGAGTGGTGGACGACGGACGCGGGCCTGCGGATCGACGAGGTCGCCCACGAGACGGGGATCGCGCTGCCGGAGGGCGACTACGAGACGGTCGCCGGGCTGCTGATGCGGCGGCTCGGCCGGATCGCGCGGCCGGGCGACGTCGTCCGGGTGGAGCTGCCGCGCGACCGGCTGGACGAGCCGTCCCGCACCGCCGTGGTGGAGGTGCTGACGATCAACCGGCACGTGCCCGAGCTGATCCGCGTCCGCGCGGTGGAGGAGGACCGGTGAACCTCGCCCTGGGCGCTCCCGTCACCCTGGCGCTGCTGGCGGGCAACGGGTTCTTCGTCGCCGCCGAGTTCGCGCTGGTCGCGGCCCGGCGGCCCCGGCTGGAGCGGGCCGCGGCGCGGGGCTCGCGGGCCGCCGGCGCGGCGGTCGCCGGGATCGACGAGCTGTCGCTGACCCTCGCGGGCGCCCAGCTCGGGATCACCATGTGCTCGCTCGGCCTCGGCCTGGTGTCCGAGCCGGTGTTCGCGGAGACGCTGACGCCGCCGTTCCACGCCGCGGGCCTGCCGGAGGGGGCGGCGCACGCGGTCGCCTTCGTGCTGGCGCTGGCGCTGGTGACGTTCCTGCACATGGTCGTCGGCGAGATGGCGCCGAAGTCGTGGGCGATCGCGGGGCCGGAACGGTCGGCGACCGTCCTCGGCCTGCCGTTCCGCGCGTTCACGACGGTCGCCCGCCCGGCGCTGGCCGCGCTGAACGGCACGACGAACCTGCTGCTGCGGGCGGTGGGCGTCCGGCCGGCCGACTCGCGGGAGGTGTCGCGCACCCCCGAGCAGCTGCGCAGCATCGCGCAGGAGTCGCGGCGGCTCGGCCTGATCGGGGAGACCGAGCTGACGCTGCTCACCGCCGCGCTGGACGCGCCGCGCGCCCCGCTCGCCGGCCTGGTCGTCCCCGTCTCCGGGATCGTGTCGGTCCCGCCGGAGGCGTCCCCGCAGGAGGTCGTGGACGTCGCCGCGCAGACCGGCCACACCCGGCTGATGGTGCGGGGCGCCGGGGCGCGGGGCCGGGCGGCGCGCATGGTGCACGTCCGCGACGCCTACCTGGCGCGGGCGCGGGGCCGGGCGACCCCGGCCGGGGAGCTGGCGCACCCGGTGCCGGCGCTGCCGGTCGGGACCCCGGTCGGCGAGGCCGTCGCGACCCTGAAGGCGAACCACAGCCACCTCGGCCTCGCCATCGCCCCCGACGGCCGCGTCGCCGGCCTGGTCAGCCTGGACGACCTCCTGACCACACTGCTGGCGGTCCGCTGACGCGCCCAACCGTCAACGTTGGTTGACATGAGATGGCTGTCAACCTACATTGACAGCCATGAGCGATGGAGTGACGCTCGCCCAGGAGGCGAGCAGCCGGGACCCCGCGGTGGGCCTGCGGGCCGTGCGGGCGCTGCGCGAGCTGGCGGAGCGGCTGGAGGCGCTGCAGGTCCAGAGCGCCCGCGACCAGGGCTGGTCCTGGCAGGAGATCGCGGTCTGCCTCGGCGTGAGCAGGCAGGCCGTCCACAAGAAGCACGGCGGCGGCCGCCGCCTACTCAAGAAGGAGCAGTAGAAGGATGTTCGAGCGATTCACCGAGGGCGCGCGGCGAGTGGTCACCGGTGCGCAGGAGCAGGCGCGTGCGCTCGGCACGCCCTTCATCGGCACCGAGCATCTGCTGCTCTCCCTGCTGGACGGCGACGACGCCACGGCACGGGTTCTCACCGAACACGGGGTGGAGGCGTCCGCCATCGGGCGGCGGATCGCCCGGAAGGGCGAGGATCCGCTCGACCCGGAGGCGCTGAGCACCCTCGGCATCGACCTGGACGCCGTCCGCGAGGCCACCGAGGAGGTCTTCGGGGAGGGCGCGCTCGACGTTCCCGCGGGTCGACGCCGACGCTTCCCCAAGGGCCACATCCCGTTCACGCCGAGGGCCAAGAAGGCGCTGGAGCTGAGCCTGCGGCACGCGATCCGGCTCAAGCAGAAGCAGATTCGCAGCGGGCACGTCCTGCTCGGCGTCCTGCACGACGAGGAGTTCATGTCGGTGAGGATCCTGAGCGAGGCGGGCGTGGACGTCGCGGCGCTGCGCGCCCACGTGGAACGGCTGCTCTCCGCCGAGGCGGCATGACCGCGATCATGTGATTACGTGGGGACATGCCCGAACCGCTGGATTCGCTGCGCCGCCTCGTCCCCGCCGACCGGATCGTCACCGACTCCGACGTGATCGCCTCCTACGCGCACGACGAGGCGGAGTGGGCGCCCTACGGGGCGCCCGCGGCGCTCGTCCGGGCCGGTTCGACCGAGGACGTGCGGGCGGTGGTCACCGTGTGCGCGGAGCAGGGCGTGCCGATCGTCCCGCGCGGCGCCGGCACCGGGCTGTCGGGCGGCGCGAACGCGCTGGACGGCTGCGTGCTGCTGTCCCTGGAGGCGATGGACGAGATCGTCGAGATCGACGCCGCCGAGCGGCTCGCGGTCGTCCAGCCGGGGGTCGTCAACGACGCCCTCCGGCTGGCCTGCGCCGAGCGGGGGCTCTGGTACCCGCCCGACCCGGCGAGCGCGCCCTGGTCGACGATCGGCGGGAACGTGGCCACCAACGCGGGCGGCCTGTGCTGCGTCAAGTACGGCGTGACCCGCGACTACGTCCTCGCGCTGGAGGCGGTCGTGGGGCGCGGCGAGGTGGTCCGGCTCGGCCGCCGGACGGCCAAGGGCGTCGCCGGGTACGACCTGTGCGGGCTCATGGTCGGCTCCGAGGGCACCCTCGGCGTGATCACCGAGGTCACGGTGCGGCTGCGCGGGGCCCGCGCCCCCGAGCACACCGTCGTCGGGTACTTCGACACCCTCCAGGCAGCGGGCGAGGCCGTCGCCAAGGTCACCGCGGCCGGGATCGTCCCGAGCGCGCTGGAGCTGATCGACCGGCACTGCCTACGAGCGGTCGACGCGTGGCGCAACATGGGCCTGTCCGCGGACGCGGACGTCCTGCTCCTCGGCCGCACCGACCTGCCCGGCGAGTCCGGGGAGGCGGAGGCCGACGCGATGGCGCGGCTGTTCAAGGAGGCGGGCGCGACCTGGAGCGCCCGGTCGTCCGACGAGGCCGAGGCGGACGCGCTGTTCGCCGCGCGCCGGCTCGCCTACCCGGCGCTCGAACGGCTCGGCCCCGTCCTGACCGAGGACGTGTGCGTGCCGCGCGGCCTCGTCCCGGAGATGCTGACCCGCATCGAGGCCGCCGCCGCGGACACCGGCACCCACATCGCCAACATCGCCCACGCGGGCGACGGCAACCTGCACCCGCTGATCATCGCGCCGGCCGGGGACGACGCGGCCCGCGTCCGGGCCCAGCGCGCCTTCGACCGCATCGTCGCCGACGCGATCGCCCTCGGCGGCACCGTCACCGGCGAGCACGGCGTCGGCCTGCTCAAGCGGCGCGGCCTGCACGACGAGCTGGACCCGGCCGTGATCGCCCTGCACCACGCGGTGAAGGACGCGCTCGACCCGGCGGGCGTGTTCAACCCGGGCAAGGTCTTCGGGACGCCCTGACCCGATCAGCCGCGGGCGGCCTCCCAGCCCTGGACGAGCTCGGCGGTGTGGTCGCCGACGAGGCCGACCTGGAGGCGCTCCCCGTCCTGCTCGACCTGCACGCCGACCGGCCGCAGGTCCGGGACGCGCCCGGAGAACAGCGCGTCGCGCTCCGCCATCGCCTCGTACTGGCCGGGCCGCCACCAGTACACCTGCGCGGTGATCGGCTTCTCGCCCGACCCGGCGAGCCTGGCCGCGACGTCCTGCACGGTCTTCAGCGCGAGGACCAGGTGCTGCTCCGTCCCGATCTCATGGACCGTCACGTACTCCGGCAGCGGGAACGCCACCAGCGCGCCGAACGGGAGCGGGCCGGGGAAATGGCGCCGCAGGACCTGCGCGTGCGCGCCGATGTAGCGGTGCTGCTCCCCGATGTTGGACATCTTGACCCCGTTCAGGTCCTGGGGCTGGACGTAGTGGGGCTCCCGCTCGATCGACTGCGCCAGCGCGTGCCCGAACGCCGCGGCCTCGGCGAGCCCGCCGAGGTCCGCGCGGTTCAGCGGCACGATCGAGTCCGGGTAGTCGACGACGACGGCCTGGAGCAGGCCCGGCGCGAACGGCCGGGTCACCAGGGCGGCCTGCATCCGCTCGTCGAGGGCGTTCTCCGGGTAGAGGCGGACGCGCAGGCTCGCGGTGTCGAGCCCCCCGCCGGAGGGGGCGGGGGGCGCCTGCCGCTCGAAGGCCTGGACCGCCTGGTCGGCGTACTGGGCCGCGATGCCGGGCAGCGCGGACCGCGGGTTGCGCCCGGCGTGCTGCCGCCACTGGGCGATGTCCGCCTGCGCGCGGTTGCCGTCCTTGAGCGTCACGGCGACGGTGTCGGGAGCCGTCAGCTCCGCCCGGTAGCCGCGCTGCGCGAAGGCGTCTATGAGTGACATGCCGATGATGTCGTGTCCGCTGGGGTTCATGGTCATGTACGACTCCCCGGGTGGCCGGTGAGTTCCCTCAGCCTCCGAAAGCCTCCGTGAGCGCGGCGACGCACGCGGACCTGCGGAAGGGATCGGCCGGGTACCTCCGCCGGCACTCGGCGGCGATCCACGACGGGGCCGCCGGACGGACGGCGCGCGGCGTGCGCGTCTTGGCCGGGCGGGGCCGGTGCGCGGGCCGGCCCTTCTCGCGCGGTGACGGGGCCGCGCGCGTCCGGCGGGGGACCCGCCGCGGCACCCGGGGACGGTGGGCGGACGACCGGGCATGCGGCTCCGCCGCGGTCCGCCCGGTGCGGGACGAGGCGGGTGAGGGCCGGGCGGGCGACGGCCGGGCGGACGCGGCCGGGGTGGCGGCGTCCGGCGTCACCGTGCGGGCCGGGACCGTCCGGGCCGTCCCGTGGCCGACGGCCAGGAACAGTCCGGCGCCCAGGACGAGCGCGACGGCGACGACGGCCGCGCGAGGAGGGCGGCGGGCGGGCGGCCTCGGTTCGGCGCGGGTGAATCCGGCGGGCGGGAGGCTGGAGGAAAGGCGCACCCACCGATCGTCACGCTGAGCGCACGCCCGGACACGCGGAACCGGCTCGACCGTTGCCGGCTCGATACACCGGCGGCCGTCACCGACCGGCGAGCAACTCCACCACGGGCGCGAACTCCTCGACGAACGCGGAGGAGACCGACACGTACGACACGCCCAGCTCGTCGCGCCGGCGGGCGAGCGTGTCCGCCATCTCCCGGGGCGTCCCGGACAGCTTCGCGATCACGTCCGATGTCGCCATGGCGGTGAGGTCCACGTCCATCTGGCGGCCCAGCCACTCCGGCACGTCGTCGCCGACCACGTGGACCTGCGTGCACAGCTCCAGGTCGTCGAACCGCTCCCCCGCCGCCTTCCGGACGACGTCCACGTATCCGGCGAGCTCGGCGTCGCCGGTCATCGGCGGGACGCCGAACGCGACCGTGTCGGCCCGCCGCGCCGCCAGGTCCAGCATCCGGGGCCGGGACGCCGCCACGACCACGCGCGGCGGGCGGCCGGTCCCCGCGAACAGCCCCTCCGGCGGGTTCGCGACCGCGTCCAGCGCCGCCTCCACCCGGGCGATCCGCTTGGCGCCCGATCCGTACGGAACGCCGAAGACCGCGGCGTCGTCCTCCCCGCCGGGACGGCCCGCGCCGATCCCGAGCTCGAACCGGTCGCCGGTGGCGAGCGCCATCGAGGCCGCCTCCCACGCGATCATGTGCGGCGGCCGGGTCGCCGCGGAGAGCACGAACGTGCCGACCCGCAGCGTCGTCGTGGCGCCCGCCGCCGCGGCGAGCGTCGCCGCGGGCATGGCCGTGCCGGACGTGTCGGGGGTCAGCAGGGTCGCGTACCCGAGCTCCTCCGCCCGGCGCGCCTGCGCCGCCCAGTCGGCGCCGCTGCGCGCCCACCCCACCATCACCGCGAACCTGAACCGCCGATCGGCCATCGTCCCGCCTCCCGTCCACCTCGGATGCCCTCCATTTGAGTGAGTGCTCACTCATTTGTCAAGGACCCTCGGCCGCGCCGCGCCGCCGAGGCGGTGTCCTAGCCGGCCGGGGTGACGGTGAAACGGCGCAGGGCGAGCGCCGGGTTCTTCCCCCGGACGGCGCCCACGCGCTCGGGCGAGACCTCGCCCGCCGCGATCCCCGGCCCCTCCCCCAGGGCGGCCGTGACCACGCCCATCGGGTCGACGATCATGCTGTTGCCGGCGCCGGTCGGGGCGCACTGGTCGGCCGCCGCCACGTAGATCGTGTTCTCGATCGCGCGGGCCCGCACCAGCGTCCGCCAGTGGTCCTCCTTGAGCGGGCCCGGCACCCACTCGGCGGGCAGCGCGAGGACGTCGGCGCCGGCGTCCACGATCCGCCGCGTCACCTCCGGGAACCGCACGTCGTAGCAGGTCTGCATGCCGAACGTGACGCCGTCCACCGTGAAGGTCTCCGGCTCGCCGATGGCGCCGTGCCGGACCAGCGCCGACTCCTCGTACCCGAACGCGTCGTACAGGTGGATCTTGCGGTACTCGGCGACGACGCCGCCGCCGGGCGCGAGGGCGACGAGCGTGTTGGAGATGCGGTCCGGGTCGTCCAGGCGCTCGTTGACCCCCGCCACCAGGTGGACGCCGTGGCGGCGCGCCAGGTCGCCGAGGCCGGTCACGAACGGACCGTCCAGCGGCTCGGCGGAGTCGACGAACCGCCGGTCCATCTTCGGCGCGGTGAACATCGCGAACTCGGGGAACACGACGACCTTCGCGCCGCGCCCGGCCGCCTCACCGGCCAGCTTGCCGATCGCCGCCAGGTTCTCGTCCTTGCCCGTGCCCGGCGCGAACTGCGCCACCGCGACCTGCACCATCATCGGCCTCCTACATCCGGTCGACGCCGGTCACCCGGACGACGGCCTCGCCCTCCTGGTCGGAACCCGCGAGGTCGACCTCGGCGCTGATGCCCCAGTCGTGATGGCCCTCGGGGTCGTCGAACACCTGCCGGACCCGCCACAGGGCGTCCTCCGGCACCTCCTCGATCTGCAGCAGCTTCGGCCCGCGCGCGTCCGGCCCGGTGAGCAGCTCGTCGTGCTCCTCGAAGTAGCCGTCCATGGCGTCCGCCCACGCGCCGGCGCCGAAGTCGGGGTCCAGCTCGCCGAGCTCGGCGTAGCGCTCCAGCGCCGCCAGCTCCACCCGCCGGAACATCGCGTTGCGCACCAGCACCCGGAACGCCCGCGCGTTCGCGGTCACCTTCGCGACCCGCTCCTCGATCGGCTCGTCCAGGTCCTCGTCGGCGGGGTTGGCTAGCTGCTCCCACTCGTCCAGCAGGCTGGAGTCCACCTGCCGGACCAGCTCGCCCAGCCACTCGATCAGGTCGATCAGGTCATCGGTCTTGATCGACTCCGGGACGGTCTGCTGCAGCGCCTTGTACGCCCCCGACAGGTACCGCAGGACGAGGCCCTCGGCCCGCGCCAGCTCGTAGTACCCGATGTACTCGGTGAACGTCATCGCGCGCTCGTACATGTCGCGCACGACCGACTTCGGCCGCAGCGGATGGTCGCCGACCCACGGATGCCCGGCCCGGTAGATCTCGTACGCGGCGTCGAGCTCGTCCTCCAGCGGCTTCGGGTGGTCGACGTCCTGGAGCAGCTCCATCCGCTCCTCGTACTCGATCCCCTCGGCCTTCATCTCCTGGACGGCCTCGCCGCGCGCCTTGTTGACCTGCGCGGCGAGGATCTGCCGCGGATCGTCCAGCGTCGCCTCGATCACCGACAGGACGTCCAGCGCGTACGTGGGCGACGCCGGGTCGAGCACCTCGAACGCGGCCAGCGCGAACGTCGACAGCGCCTGGTTGAGCGCGAAGTCCTCCTGGAGGTCGACGGTGATCCGCGCGTACCGTCCGGCGTCGTCCGGCTCGGGCAGCGCCTCGACCACACCGCCCGCCAGCAGCGACCGGTAGATCGCGATCGCCCGCGAGATGTGCCGGCGCCGCGCGGCCGGCTCCTCGTGGTTGTCGGTCAGCAGCCGCTTCATCGCCTGGAACGCGTTGCCGGGCCGCGCGATCACCGACAGCAGCATCGCGTGGCTGACCTGGAACCGGGACCGGAGCATCTCCGGCTCGGCCTCCTGCAGCTTCCTGAAGACCTCCTCGTCCCAGCCGACGAACCCCTCCGGCGGCTTCTTGCGCTGGACCTTCCGCCGCTTCTTCGGGTCATCGCCGGCCTTGGCGAGCGCCTTCTCGTTCTCCACCACGTGCTCGGGCGCCTGCGCGACGACGAACCCGACCGTGTCGAACCCGGCCCGCCCGGCCCGCCCGGCGATCTGGTGGAACTCCCGCGCCCGCAGCCGCCGCACCCGGTGCCCGTCGTACTTGCTCAGCGCGGTGAACACCACCGTCCGGATCGGCACGTTGACGCCGACGCCGAGCGTGTCGGTCCCGCAGATGACCTTCAGCAGCCCGGCCTGCGCCAGCCGCTCCACCAGCCGCCGGTACTTGGGCAGCATCCCGGCGTGGTGCACCCCGATCCCGTGCCGGACGAACCGCGACAGGTTGCGCCCGAACTTCGTCGTGAACCGGAAGTTGCCGATCAGCTCGGCGATCCGGGCCTTCTCCGCCTTGGTGCACACATTGATGCTCATCAGCGACTGCGCCCGCTCGATCGCCGCCGCCTGCGTGAAGTGCACCAGGTAGATCGGCGCCTTCTGCTCGGCCAGCAGCTCCTCGATCGTCTCGTGCAGCGGCGTCACCCGGTAGTCGTAGATCAGCGGGACCGGCCGCTCCGCCGACGTGACCAGCGCCGTCTGCCGCCCCGTCCGCCGCGTCAGGTCCTTCTGGAAGAACGCGACGTCCCCCAGGGTGGCCGACATCAGCAGGAACTGGGCCTGCGGCAGCTCCAGCAGCGGGATCTGCCACGCCCATCCCCGCTCGGGCTCGGCGTAGAAATGGAACTCGTCCATGACCACCACGCCGATGTCGGCGTCGGCCCCGTCCCGCAGCGCGATGTTCGCCAGCACCTCGGCCGTGCAGCAGATGATCGGCGCGTCGGCGTTCACGCTCGCGTCGCCGGTCATCATCCCGACGTTCTCGCGCCCGAACATCTCGCACATGTCGAAGAACTTCTCCGACACCAGCGCCTTGATCGGCGCCGTGTAGAACGCGATCTGGTCCCGGCCGAGCGCCGCGAACAGCGCCCCCGCCGCCACCAGGCTCTTCCCGGACCCGGTCGGCGTCGACAGGATCACGTTGGCGCCCGACACGACCTCGATGAGCGCCTCCTCCTGCGCGGGATACAGCGTGATCCCGCGCCCGGACACCCACCGCTCGAACGCCTCGAAGAGCGAATCGGCGTCACTGTCGTCTCTGGAGGGCAGCTCATCGATAAGGCTCACCCCTCCATCCTGCCCCCGATCCCCCACTGCCCGCGTCACCGCCGGCATCAGACCAGGGCGTGACCGAAGCCGTCCGCCAGCGACGCGACATCCGGCTCCCCGAAGAACTCGCGCATGGCCTCGAACACCGCCACCTTCTCCTCGCCGTACCGGCGCACCCGGACGGCATAGGTCTCCGCGGACACGAAGGTGGGCGGCTCGGTCTTGCTGTGGAACTTGTCGGCGTACATGACGAGCCGCTCTTCCCCGGTCTCGGCCACGAGATCGGCGTCGGGAACCGGAAGCCCGAGACGCACGATGTCGTCCCGCGTCAGCCCGACCCCGGTATGCCGGGAGCAGAACCGGCAGATCTCCTCGGGGAACCCCTCGTCCCGCAGCAGCCCGTGCCCCAGCAGCCCGTGCCGCACATACCGCTGGTGATCGAGCCGTCCACTGGCGTCGTACAGCCGGTAGACCCCGATGTCGTGCAGCAGGCACCCGGCCCGGACAAGGTCCTTGTCCACGTCCAGCCCGCCGCCCTGCATCAGCTCCTCGGCGATCTCGCACACGATCGCGCAGTGCGTCCAGACCAGGTCGAACGCCTCCGTACTAGGCGCGTGCCGCTCATGTAAAGCCCGGATCTCATCGTCTTCAGGAACCCGCATCCCGCCACCCTATGGCGTCCACCGACAACGAGCAGTGACGATCCAGATCGACGTCGTGGTCTAGAAGGCGAGATGCCCCCGGGATGTGGTTCCCAGGGGCATCGTCATGCGATCGCGCTACTTGTCTATACCGTCGACCTTGGCGACCAGGCGGGCCAGCGTCCTGGACATCTCTACCTGCTGGGCGGCCAGCTTGCCGAGCTCACCCATGATCAGGTTGACGGCCGACCCCAGATCCTGCTTGGACTCCTGTCGGAGCTCTTGCTTGAGCGAGCCGAGCTGCTGCGCGAGCTCGTCCTTGGTGACCAGGTTCTTCAGGTCGTCCTTGGTGGCCAGGTCACCGAGAGTGACCTGGTCGAGGGGCTTGGGCGCCATGACGGGCATGCTATCTCTCCTTCGGGTCACGCGCTCTCCTTCGGGTCCTGTCTCCGTCGGAGAGCGCCCCCTCAACCTGCCATGGCATCGGGACGCTCGGTCATCAATCGATCACGGTTAGCCACAACGAGCTATCCGGAGATCACCCCACCTTCCGACACTGTTTTTACCTTCTCCCAGGCGACGGTGTAGCAAGACGGACGCGTCAGGAGGTGACTTCGGTGCGGGGGCCGCCCCAGAGGGTGTGGAAGGAGCCTTCGCGGTCTACGCGGCGGTAGGTGTGGGCGCCGAAGAAGTCGCGCTGGCCCTGGGTGAGCGCGGCGGGAAGGCGGTCGGCGCGCAGGGAGTCGTAGTAGGCCAGTGCCGTGGAGAAGCCGGGGGCCGGGATGCCGAGGCGGGCGGAGGTGGCGACCACGTCGCGCCAGGCGTCCTGGGCGTCGCCGACGGCCTCGGCGAAGTGGTCGTCGGTCAGCAGCGTCGGCGTGCCGGGGTCGGCCGCGTAGGCGGCGCGGATGCGGTCGAGGAAGCGGGCCCGGACGATGCAGCCGCCGCGCCAGATGGTGGCCATCGCGCCGAGGTCGATGTTCCAGCCGTACTCGGCGCTGCCCGCCTGGATCTCGTGGAACCCCTGCGCGTAGGCCACGATCTTGGAGGCGTAGAGGGCCTTCTCCACGGCGTCGGCGAAGCCGGAGCCGGCGACGGCGCCGCGGGACGGGCCCGGCAGGCCCTGCGCCGCCTCGCGGAGGGCGGCGTGCCCGGAGACCGAGCGGGCGAAGACGGCCTCGGCGATGCCGCCGACGGGGACGCCCAGGTCGAGCGCGGTCTGCACCGTCCAGCGGCCGGTGCCCTTCTGCTCGGCCTGGTCGAGGACGACGTCCACGAACGGCTTGCCGGTGGAGGCGTCGGTGTGCGCGAGGACCTCGGCGGTGATCTCGATGAGGTAGGACTCCAGCCGGCCGGTGTTCCAGGTGCGGAAGACCTCGGCGATCTCGGCGGGCGCGAGGCCGGCGGCGTGCCGCAGCAGGTCGTAGGACTCGGCGATCAGCTGCATGTCGGCGTACTCGATGCCGTTGTGCACCATCTTCACGAAGTGCCCGGCGCCGTCGGGGCCGACGTGGGTGCAGCAGGGCGTGCCGTCCACCTTGGCGGAGATGTCCTCCAGCAGCGGGCCGAGCGCCTCGTAGGACTCGGGGGAGCCGCCGGGCATGATGCTCGGGCCGTGCAGGGCCCCTTCCTCGCCGCCGGAGATGCCGGTGCCGACGAAGTGGACGCCGCGCTCGCGCAGCGCGGCCTCGCGGCGGCGGGTGTCGGCGAAGTTGGCGTTGCCCCCGTCGACGATCATGTCGCCGGGCTCCAGCAGCGGGGCGAACTCGTCGATGACGGCGTCGGTGGGCCCGCCCGCCTTCACCATGATGACGAGGCGGCGGGGCCGCTCCAGGGACGCCACGAACTGCTCCGGCGTGTCGGCGGGGAGGAACGTGCCCTCGTCGCCGAACTCCTCCACCAGCGACTTCGTCCGGGTGGGAGTGCGGTTGTGCACGGCGACGGGATGCCCGTGCCGGGCGAGGTTGCGAGCCAGGTTCCGGCCCATCACCGCCAGTCCCGTGACACCGATTCGCGCCTTCTGCATTGGCTCACTCCTCCTCGTGTGCGACCCTGACCAAGGGTTGTACGTGGATCATGATCCGCCCGTTCGGTCGACGGGGTGCGCATGACCGCGTTCGGCTGCGGAAACGGGACGGGATTCAGGAACATTCCGATGGTGACATTCTGCAGGGGGTGCGGATGCTGGGACTGCCGGACGAAGCGGCGGCGTGTCTCTTCGATCTGGACGGGGTGCTGACCCGGACGGCGTCCGTCCACGCGGCGGCGTGGAAGGAGATGTTCGACGGTTTCCTGCGCGAGCGCGCCGGGCGGACCGGTGAGCCGTTCACCGAGTTCGACCCGGTCCACGACTACGGCCGGTACGTCGACGGCAAGAAGCGCGAGGACGGGACGCGCTCGTTCCTGGAGTCGCGCGGCATCACCCTGCCGGAGGGCGATCCGGACGATCCGCCCGAGGCCGAGACCGTGCGGGGGCTGGGGAACCGCAAGAACGCCCTCGTCCTCAAGCTGATCGAGGAGAAGGGCGTCGAGACGTTCGACGGGTCCATCGACTACGTCCGCGCGGCGCGCAAGGCCGGGCTGAAGACGGCCGTGGTGTCGTCGAGCGCCAACACCGTCCAGGTCCTGCGGACCGTCGGGATCACCGACCTGTTCGACGCCCGGGTGGACGGGGTGGTGGCGGCCGAGCGGCATCTGCCCGGCAAGCCGGCGCCCGACATGTTCCTGGAGGGGGCGCGGGAACTCGGCGTCCCGGCGGAGCGGGCGGTGGTGTTCGAGGACGCGCTCGCCGGGGTCCAGGCGGGACGCGCCGGCGGGTTCGCCCAGGTGGTCGGCGTCAACCGGGTGGGCGAGGCGCATGCCGAGGCGCTCGCCGAGCACGGCGCCGACGTGGTGGTCAACGATCTATCTGAGCTGCTGGAGAACCATTGAGTGACCGGGACGGGCAGAGCGCCGTGGACCGGCCGGTGTTCACGGTGGAGCCCTGGTGCGTCCGGGAGCCCGAACTGCGGCTGGACCGGCTGGCGCAGACCGAGTCGGTGTTCGCGCTGTCCAACGGGCACCTCGGCATGCGCGGCAACCTGGACGAGGGCGAGCCGCACGGGCTGCCCGGCACCTACCTGAACTCCTTCTACGAGCAGCGCCCGCTGCCGCACGCCGAGACCGCCTACGGCTATCCCGAGTCGGGCCAGACGGCGATCAACGTCACCAACGGCAAGGTGATCCGGCTGCTGGTGGACGACGAGCCGCTCGACGTGCGCTACGGCCGCGTCCACCACCACGAGCGGGTCCTCGACATGCGGGCGGGGACGCTCACCCGGCAGGTCGAGTGGACGTCTCCGGCGGACCGGACGATCCGGGTCACGTCGGTGCGGATGGTCTCGCTGACGCAGCGGGCCGTCGCGGCGATCTGCTACGAGGTCGAGCCGGTCGACGAGGCGGTCCGCGTGGTCGCCCAGTCGGAGCTGGTGGCCAACGAGGCGCTGCCGGGCGGCGGCAAGGACCCGCGCGCGTCCGCGATCCTGGACAGCCCGCTGGTCAGCGAGGAGCACGTCGCCAACGGCAAGAAGGTGCTGCTGCTCCACCGGACGCGGCGCAGCGGCCTGCGGATGGCGGCCGGGATGTCGCACGACATCGAGGGCCCGGAGTCGCTGGCGATCGACACCGAGAGCTCCAACGACGTGGGCCGGCTGACGGTCGCGACCCGGCTGGAGCCGGGCCAGCGGCTCCGCATCGTCAAGTACATCGCGTACGGGTGGTCGAGCCGGCGGTCCCGGCCGGCGCTGCACGACCAGGTGGTCGGGGCGCTGGCGGGCGCGCGGCAGACCGGCTGGGACGGGCTGCTGGCCGAGCAGCGCGAGTACCTCGACGGCTTCTGGGAGGGCGCGGACGTCGAGGTCGAGGGCGACGCCGAGATCCAGCAGGCGGTCCGGTTCGGGCTGTTCCACGTCCTGCAGGCGGGGGCGCGGGCGGAGCGCCGCATGATCCCGGCGAAGGGGCTGACGGGTCCCGGCTATGACGGGCACACGTTCTGGGACACCGAGACGTTCGTGCTTCCCGTGCTGACCTACACCTCGCCGGGCGCCGCGGCGGACGCGCTGGCGTGGCGGCACATGACGCTGCCGCTGGCGGTGGAGCGCGCCAACCAGCTCGGGCTGGGCGGGGCCACGTTCCCCTGGCGGACGATCCGCGGCCACGAGTGCTCCGGGTACTGGCCCGCCGGCACCGCCGCGTTCCACATCAACGCCGACATCTCCGACGCCGTCGTCCGGTACGTGGACGCCACCCGGGACGAGCAGTTCGAGCGGGAGGTCGGCCTGGACATCCTGGTGCAGACCGCCCGGCTGTGGCGCAGCCTCGGCCATCACGACGTCGGCGGCGTCTTCCGCATCGACGGCGTCACCGGACCGGACGAGTACAGCGCGGTCGTGGACAACAACGTCTACACCAACCTGATGGCGCGCCGGAACCTCCAGGAGGCCGCGGAGATGGCGATGCGCCACCCCGACGTGGCCGACCGGCTGGGCGTGAACGCCGAGGAGGCGGCGTCGTGGCGGGACGCGGCGGCGGCCATGCTCATCCCCTACGACGACCGGCTGGGCGTCCACCCGCAGAGCGAGAGCTTCACCAACCACGCCCGCTGGGACTTCGCGGCGACGAAACCCGACCACTACCCGCTGCTGCTGAACTTCCCCTACTTCGACCTCTACCGCAAGCAGGTCGTCAAGCAGGCGGACCTGGTGCTCGCCCTGCACCTGTGCGGGGACGCGTTCACCGAGGAGCAGAAGGAGCGCGACTTCGCCTACTACGAGGGCCTGACCGTCCGGGACTCCTCGCTCTCGGCGCAGACGCAGGCCGTGGTCGCCGCCGAGGTCGGCCAGCTGGAGCTGGCGCACGACTACCTGGGCGAGACCGCGCTGATGGACCTGCACGACCTGAACCACAACACCCGCGACGGGCTGCACATCGCCTCGATGGCGGGCGCGTGGAGCGGCCTGGTCGCCGGGTTCGGCGGGATGCGCGCGGGCAAGGGCCGGCTCCGGTTCGCGCCGCGGCTGCCCGGCGGGATCAGCCGGCTGACGTTCCGCATGCGGTACCGGGGCAGCCTGATCAAGGTGGCGGTGACGGCGGAGTCGGCGTCCTACGAGCTGCTGGACGGGCCGGGCATCACCCTGTGGCACCACGGCGAGGAGTTCAGCCTCTCCGACGACGAGCCGGCGGAGCTGCCGATCGAGCCGATCCCGGTGCGTCCGGCGCCGGCCCAGCCGTCCGGGCGGGAACCGGCGCCCCGCCGCATCGACCCGCACGGCCGCGTCCCGCTCCGCAGGTAGCGCGGGTCAGCCCTCGGGGGCGCAGACGCCCCCGCACTCCGCGTGGTGGGCGGCCTCCGAGACGGCGCGGGTCTCCTCCGCCGGACGGGACGGGGCCGCCTGCCGCGCACCATGCGGCGCCTCCGCGTCGTGCACCGCCTCCGCGCCCCGGTTCACCAGCAGGCGGCGCGGTCCGGGCCCCTCGTCGCCGAGCCGGTCGTAGGGGTTGGCGAGCGCGCACCTGCTGATCGACAGGCAGCCGCAGCCGATGCAGTCGGTGAGGTCGTCGCGCAGCCGCTCCAGCTGCCGGATGCGCGCGTCGAGGTCGCTGCGCCACGCCTCCGAGAGCCGCGCCCAGTCCTCCACCGTGGGGGTGCGCTCCTCGGGGAGGGTGGCGAGGGCGTCGCGGATGTCGCTGAGCGGGATGCCGACGCGCTGCGACACCTTGATGAACGAGACGCGGCGGAGGGTGTCGCGGCCGAACCTGCGCTGGTTGCCCGCCGTGCGGCGGCTGCTGATCAGCCCCTTGGACTCGTAGAAGTGCAGCGCCGAGACGGCCACGCCGCTCCGCTCGGCGAGCTGCCCGACGGTCAGTTCGTGTACCCGGTGCTCCAGCCGCGTCATGCGCCGCATCCTATGCGACCTCAAGCGCGGTCGAGGTTTCCGGTGCGGCGGCGGCGATCAGGGGTGGGCGGGCCTGGGGCCGCCGAGGGCGCCCTCCGTCCGCCGCACCTCGCGGCCGAGCCTGCGCAGCCGGAACGCGGCGCCGACCATGGCGGCGCCGAACAGGATCGCGAACAGCCCGATCAGCCAGACGATGGCGACCGCGCCGGACACCGGCCAGGCGAACAACAGGATGCCGAAGATCACCGAGACCGCGCCCGTCAGCACGTACGCCCACTCGCCGCGCAGCTCCTTGCGCAGCGCGACCGCGGCGACGATCTCCAGCACGCCGGTGGCGACCGCCCACGCGGCGATCAGCATCAGCAGGACGAACGCGGTGATGCCGGGCCACACCAGCGCCACGACGCCGAGGCCGACCCCGGCGACGCCGGACAGCAGGAGCATGCCGCGCGGCCCGCCGGTCGTGTCGCGGAACGCCGCCGCGAGCGCGAACACGCCGTCCACCAGCGCGTACGCGCCGAAGAGCACGACGAGCGCCCAGACGGTGATGCCGGGCCACACCCAGGCGGCGATGCCGAACAGGATCGCGAACGCGCCGCGCAGCGCCAGCACCCACCAGTGGCGGGTCATCGGCTCGAACATGCCTGCCTCCCGGGGCCGCGGACGGCGATGTGCGTACCTCATCTGGTTGCCGCCCGGTGCCACGGGGAAGCCCAAGACCACCCCTAAATTGGGCAAATTTGACAATTCAAAGAAATCGCCCAGGAGGGGTATCTACGCGTCGTGCCCGCCCCCGGCGGTGGAACGCCGGGGGCGGGCACGCGGAGAGCGGACGGCCTAGTGCTCCAGGCGGCGCACCAGGTCGTGGTACTCGTCCCACAGCGCCTTCGGCGTGTGGTCGCCGAACCTCTCGAAGAACTCCGGCACGAGCGCGGCCTCCTGCTTCCACACCTCGGTGTCGACCGACAGCAGCATGTCCAGGTCGGCGTCGTCGAGGTCCAGGCCCTCGGTGTCCAGCGCGTCCTTGGTCGGCAGGTGCCCGATCGGGGTCTTGACCGCGTCGGCCTTGCCGTTGAGCCGCTCGACGATCCACTTCAGCACGCGGCTGTTCTCGCCGAAGCCGGGCCAGACGAACCTGCCGCCGGCGTCCTTGCGGAACCAGTTGACGTAGTAGATCCGCGGCAGCTTCTCGGGGTCGGTGGCCTTGCCGATCTCCAGCCAGTGGCCGAAGTAGTCGCCCATGTTGTAGCCGCAGAACGGCAGCATCGCGAACGGGTCGCGGCGCAGCTCGCCGACCTTGCCCTCGGCGGCGGCGGTCTTCTCGGACGCGACGTTGGCGCCGAGGAACACGCCCTGCTGCCAGTCGAACGACTCGGTGACGAGCGGGACGGCGGAGGCGCGCCGGCCGCCGAACAGGATCGCCGAGATCGGGACGCCCTTCGGGTCCTCCCACTCGTCGGCGATGATCGGGCACTGGCCGGCCGGGGTGGTGAAGCGGGCGTTCGGGTGGGCGGCCGGGGTCTCGGACTCCGGCGTCCAGTCGTTGCCCTTCCAGTCGGTCAGATGCGCGGGCGGCTCGTCGGTGAGGCCCTCCCACCACACGTCGCCGTCGTCGGTCAGCGCCACGTTGGTGAAGATGCTGTTGCCCCAGAGCGTCTTCACCGCGTTGGCGTTGGTGCTCTCGCCGGTGCCGGGCGCGACGCCGAAGAACCCGGCCTCCGGGTTGATGGCGTAGAGGCGGCCGTCGTCGCCGAACCGCATCCAGGCGATGTCGTCGCCGATCGTCTCGACCTTCCAGCCGGGGATGGTCGGCTCCAGCATGGCGAGGTTGGTCTTGCCGCACGCCGAGGGGAACGCCGCGGCCACGTAGCGGGTCTCACCGGAGGGCGGGGTCAGCTTGAGCACGAGCATGTGCTCGGCCATCCAGCCCTCGTCGCGCGCCATCGTCGAGGCGATCCGCAGCGCGTAGCACTTCTTGCCGAGCAGGGCGTTGCCGCCGTACCCGGAGCCGTAGGACCAGATCTCCCGGGTCTCGGGGAAGTGGGTGATGTACTTGGTGGAGTTGCACGGCCACGTGGCGTCCTTCTGGCCGGGCTCCAGCGGGGCGCCGACCGAGTGGACGGCCTTGACGTACGACCCGCGCTCCTCGATCAGCCGCAGCGCGCCCTCGCCCATCCGCGTCATGATCCGCATGGACACCGCGACGTAGGCCGAGTCGGTGATCTCAACGCCGAGCTGGGAGATGTTGCCGCCGAGGGGGCCCATGCAGAAGGGCACCACGTACATGGTGCGGCCCTTCATGCAGTCCTTGAAGAGGCCGCCGAGGGTCTCCCGCATCTCGGCGGGCGCGACCCAGTTGTTGGTGGGGCCGGCGTCCGACTCCTTCTCGGAGCAGATGAACGTCCGGTCCTCGACGCGGGCGACGTCGGTGGGGTCGGACGCGGCGTGGAAGCTGTTCGGCCGTTTGGCCGGGTCGAGGCGCGTGAGCGTGCCCTGCTCGACGAGGAGGCCGGTCAGGCGCTCCCACTCGGCGTCCGAGCCGTCGCACCACTCGACCCGGTCCGGGCCGGTCAGCTCGGCGATCCCGCGTACCCACTCAATCAGTTCGGTGTGGCCGGTTGGGGCCTGGTCGAGGCCGGGGACCTGGTTGGACACGGGCATCTCCTTCAGCTGTTCACAGGATGCTCGCATAATGAACAACACCCGTCGTTTTTGCCATTTGGTCTGGACCAATCCCGTCGGCTTATCGGAGTTCCTGCCCGATTTGTGATGGATATCACCCGTACGCGGGCGGGCGGCCCGCTGCCCGTGCGGACGGTCTCAAGCTGGGTAAACGTGAGTTTCGGTGGCCTTCACGGCCGCCCATATGGAGCTGCCCTCCGACAATTGGAGCTCGGCCACGGCCGCCGGCGTCACGTCCGCGACGGCCTCGAAGGGCGGCCCGGACAACCGCACCCGGACCCGGTCGCCCTGCCGCTCGATCGCGCCGACCCGCGCGCGCCAGAGGTTGCGGGGGCTGCCGTCGGGGCGGGTCCGGTACAGCGCCACCGCGGATGGCGCGAAGGCCAGAAAGACCTCACCGTCGAGCGAGTCGACACTGTCGAGCGTCGCGCCGCCGTCGCCGATCGTCACGGTGCCGCCCTCGGCCCGGCCCCGGTACAGGTTCAGCCCGACCAGCCGCGCCACGTACCCGGTGCGCGGGCGCCGGGCGACGTCGGCGGGCGTTCCCTCCTGGACGAGCCGGCCGTCCTCGACGACGACGATCCGGTCGGCCAGCACCATCGCGTCCAGCGGGTCGTGGGTGACGAGCACGGCCGCTCCCGGGAACCCGGCGAGGTGGCGGCGCAGCGCGGCCCTGATCTCCATCCGGGTGTGGGCGTCGAGGGCGGCGAGCGGCTCGTCCAGCAGGAGCAGCCCCGGGTCGACGGCCAGCGCGCGGGCCAGCGCGACGCGCTGCGCCTGCCCGCCCGACAGGGCGCGCGGACGGGCGGACGCGTACTCCGCGAGCCCGACCCGCTCCAGCCACCGCGCGGCGGTCCGGCGCGCGGCGCGGCGTCCGGCGCCCTGGCAGCGCGGCCCGAACGCGACGTTCTCCAGCGCGCTGAGGTGCGGGAACAGCAGGTAGTCCTGGAATACCATGCCGATGCCGCGGCGGTCGGGCGGCAGCGGGCGCAGGTCCTCGCCGTCCAGCCGGACGTGCCCGCCCGCCATC
The DNA here is from genome assembly GCF_047130825.1 of Actinomadura madurae. Classification (NCBI taxonomy): domain Bacteria; kingdom Bacillati; phylum Actinomycetota; class Actinomycetes; order Streptosporangiales; family Thermomonosporaceae; genus Actinomadura; species Actinomadura madurae. Next base: position 10,012,663 of record NZ_CP083237.1, on the reverse strand, counting down.
GGGACGAGCCCGGCGAGGGCGCGCAGCGCGGTGCTCTTGCCGGCGCCGTTCGGGCCGAGCAGCGCCACGACCTCGCCCGGCCCGGCGGTGAGCGCGAGATCGAGGTCGAACGCGGCGCGCCGCACCACGACCCGCGCGTCCAGGCCGGCGCTCCCCGCGCCCCGCGGCCCCGCCGCGCGGTTCACGAGCCGCCCGCCCAGCGGTCCCGGAGCGCGGCCAGGACGAGGACGGAGACGGCGAGCAGGACCAGGCTGAGCACGATCGCCGCCTGCGGATCGGTCTCCAGCGCCAGGTACACCGCGAGCGGCATCGTCTGCGTCCGGCCGGGGAAGTTGCCCGCGAACGTGATCGTCGCGCCGAACTCGCCGAGCGCCCGCGCCCAGCACAGGATCGCCCCGGCCGCGACGCCGGGGGCCACGAGCGGCAGCGTGACCCGCCGGAAGATCGTCCAGCGGCCGGCGCCGAGGGTGGCGGCGGCCTCCTCGTAGCGCAGGTCGGCGGCGCGCAGGGCGCCCTCCACGCTGATCACCAGGAACGGCATCGCCACGAACGTCTCGGCGAGGACCACCCCGGCGGTGGTGAACGGGAACGTGATCCCGAAGGTGGCGTCCAGCCAGCCGCCGACCAGCCCGCGGCGCCCGAGCGCGAGCAGCAGCGCGACGCCGCCGACGACCGGGGGCAGCACGAGCGGCACCGTCACCAGCGCACGGACGAGCCGGACGCCGGGGAACCGGACGCGGGCGAGCACCCAGGCCAGCGGCACGCCGAACAGCAGGCACAGGCAGGTGGCGAGGGTGGCGGTGACCAGCGAGAGCCGCAGCGCCTCCAGCACCTGCGGCTCCATGAGGCGGGTGCCGAGCGTCGACCACGGCGCCCGCACGAGCAGGCCCGCCAGCGGCAGCACCAGGAACGCGAGCCCGGCCAGCGCGGGAAGGAGAAGGATCCACGGCGGCCGCCCCGGTAGCGGGTCCCGCTCACCGGCCCGTGTCCGCCGCGCCCGCCGGGCTTCCCAGGACGCCTCCGGCGCGGGGCTCATGGCGCCTCGAAGCCCGCCCCGGTCAGCGCCGCCTTGCCCTGGCTCCCCAGGACGAGCCGGATGAACTCCTTGGCGAGCGCGCTCTGCGGAGCCTTGGCGACCTCGACGATCGGATAGTCGTTGACCGCCTTCGCCGCCTCGGGGAACTCGATGCCGGTCACCGTGCCGCCGGCTGCCCTGGCGTCGGTGCGGTAGACGAGCCCGGCGTCGGCCTCCCCCAGCCCGACCTTCGTCAGGACGGCCTTGACGTCCTGCTCCCGCGACGCCGGCCGCACCCGCACCCCCGCCGCGCCGAGCGCGGTCTCCGCCGCCGCCCCGCACGGCACCCGCACCGCGCACAGCACGATCTTCAACCCCGGCCGGGCCAGGTCGCCGACCGCCGCAACCCTGCCGGGGTTGTCCTTGGGGACGGCGATGACCAGGCGGTTCTTCGTGAAAACCGCGGGCGCGCCGGCGGCGTCCCCGGCTCCGGTCACCGTCGTCATCGTGGCGGGGCTCGCGGCGGCGAACACGTCCGCCGGCGCGCCCTGCGTGATCTGCTGTGCGAGCGTCGAGCTCCCGCCGAAGTTGAACCTGACCTTCACGCCGGGGTGCGCCGTCTCGAACGTCTTCCCGAGCGAGCCGAACACCTCGGTCAGCGACGCCGCGGCGAAGACCGTCAGCGTCCTGCCGCCGCCTCCGGATCCCGTCCCCGAAGCACCGCCGGTGTCGCCGCAGCCCGCCGCCGCGGCGAGCAGCAGGGCCGCTGCCGGCGCGATGCGCTTGTCCACGATCCTCCTCACCGGCCCTCCTCACCGGCCGGGGGTCAGCCCGGCTCCGGCACCTCGACCACGACGTTCGTCGACTTCACGACGGCGTCGGCGACCACGCCCGCCTCCAGCCCGAGGTCGTCCGCCGCCTCGCGGCTCATCAGCGACACGACCCGGAACGGACCCGCCTGGATCTCCACCTGCGCCATCACCCCGTCCCGCACGACCTCGGTGACGATCCCCCGCAGCCGGTTGCGCGCCGAGGAGAACCGCTCGGCCTGGTCGGACGGCCCGCTGCCGCGCGCCTGCTCGCGGACGAAGGCGGCGAGGTCGGCGCCCGGCACCCGCCGGTGGCCGTGCTCGTCCCGGGACGCCGGGAGCCGCCCCCCGTCCACCCAGCGGCGGACGGTGTCCGCGCTGACCCCGAGGAGCGCCGCGGCCTCGCCGATCCTGAACGTCGTCACGCGGCCTAGCCTAGCCATCCGCAGATGCGAGGAGAAGCCGACTCCACGTCCAGAATCTGCAAATGCTTATGGAGGAATACCTAGCATATGCGTTCATCACCAGGGCGGGTCAGCACACCTCCAGGAGCACCTCGGCGATCATGCCGAGGTTGGCCGCGTCGACGAGCCGCTCCCGCCTGATCCGCCCGAACGCGGTCACCTCGACGTAGGTGCGCTCGCCGTCGGCGGCCACGCCGTGCGGCCCGGAGGCCCGGAGCCGGTCCGCCTCGGCCGCGGTGATCTCGGCGGAGAACAGGTGCGCGCGGTGCGCGGACAGCGTGGCGTTCACCTGCCGGCTCCGGTGGGCGCGCAGCCGCCCCGGCTCCAGCGCCAGCCCGGTCTCCTCGGCGACCTCCGCGAGCGCGACGGCGGCCGGGCCGCCCGTCCCCGAGCCGCCCGGCAGCTCGTGGACGAACCCGTCCGCGCACGGGCTGCGGAACTCCCGGACGAGGACGACCTCCGTCCCGTCGAGCGTGGCCCCGCGCCGGTACAGGACCACGGCCGAGATGTCGGGCCGCCCGATGACGATCTCGTTCTCCTTGACCCGGTCCTCGGCGGCGACGCGCATCCGGACGTGCAGCGCCCAGCACACACCGAACCGGAAGACCACCCGGGCGCCGGTCAGGGTGTTTCCGGCGGCCCGCTGCCCTTCGTACCAGCGCTGGAAGGACGGCTCGCGCCACAGCAGCAACGGGACCTCGCGCTCGCCGCCCGCCCGTGCCGCGCCCGCGCCGATCCGCGCGAGCGCGGCCGTGACGGTTCCCGCCAGGTCGGCCGCCGTCGGCACGCCGAACTTCGCGGCGTAGTGCAGCAGGTAGCGGTTCCCCGGCGCCTCGGGCGGTGCGCCGAACACGACCCGCCCGCTGTCGTGCCACACCCCCCACTCCACGTTCGTGGTGAACGCGGGCATGGTCGCGATCTCGCGCGGGACCCAGAAGACGACCTCGTCGGCCAAGTGCAGGCAGCGCTCCTCCCACTCGACCTGGTCCACGTAGTCGTCGTAGCGGCCGTGGCGGTGCTCGGGGACGAACACCACGAGCCGTCCGCCACCGCGCCACCGTCCGCGCAGCTCGGCGACCGCGTCCGGCCGCCACGAGGCGACCTCCGGCGAGCGCGGGGACGGCCCGGCGAGGAAGACGGCGGCGTCCCAGTGATCCGGCGGCTCCTCCCGCGCGTAGACGACGGTGATGTCACCTTCCATTCGCCCTTGCCCCTCTCCGACCGTGTGGACCGTCTTGCTCCGGGTAAAGCCTGATTCAAACCAGAATCACCCGCCCGGTCAGGAGGATCGATCATGACTGGGACCATGCGAGTACCACGCTCCCGGGGCGCCTTCTGTGGATTCCTGCTGGTCCTGCTGGGCCTGTGGGGCGCGCTCCTGCCCCTCGCGGGGCCCTATTTCGACTTCGGGTTCGCACCGGACGACCCCTGGGTCTACAACACCGACCGGCTGCAGCTCAGCATCGCGCCCGGAGCGGCCGCCGCGCTGGGCGGGCTGATCGTCCTCCTCAGCGCCAACCGCGCCTTCGGGATGGCCGGCGCCTGGCTGGCCGCGCTCGGCGGCGCCTGGTTCGCCGTCGGCACATCCGTCGCGACGCTGTGGGACGTCCCCGGCGTCGGCGCACCGCTCGGGACGGAGGAGGCCCGGCACCTCGGCGAGCAGCTCGCCGGCTTCACCGGGCTGGGCGTCGTCGTCGTGTTCCTCGCCGCGCTCGCGCTCGGCCGGTTCGCCGTGGCCGGCGTCCGGGAGCAGGAGCCGCCGGACGAGGAGCCGGTGTTCACCGGCGCCAACAGCACGCAGCCGCTCGTCTACGGCCGCTACGCGCGGGAGAACCCGCCGGGGCACGGTCCCCCGCCCGCGGGGGACCAGCCCGTCGCGGGCGACACGCGCTTCGACCGCTAGCGGTCCCGGCTGCGCATGTTGCGGACGGCCTTGGTGGTCTCGTAGTTCCCGCGCTCGTCGTCGCACCGCACGTCGTCGCGGTCGGTGAACATCGCGACGAAGGCGACCAGCAGGCCGACGCCGCCGATCCACGGTTCCCGCCAGGCGAAGCTGAGCGCCACGCAGACGCCGGCAACGCAGATCAGCAGCAAGAGCTTCACGTCGCACCTCTCGGCCGCACCCCAGTGTCCGGGAGGCCCGCCCCCGGACGAGAGCATGTGTCCGTACCGCGATCCAGCGAGTAATGGAAGACTTACTCGCGGCCCACAGGTGCATCCTGACATGCCGCGGCCCGCCCGGGAAAGATCCCGGGCGGGCCGCGTGCGGGATATTTCCGCTACTTCTTCGCCTTGCCCCGCTTTTCGCGGATCTTCATCGCGATGTCGAGCGGCGTCCCGGCGAACCCGAACTCCTCCCGCAGCCGCCGCTCGATGAACCGCCGGTAGCCCTCCTCCAGGAACCCCGACGTGAACAGCACGAACCGCGGCGGCCGCACCCCCGCCTGCGTCGCGAACAGCACCCGCGGCTGCTTGCCGCCGCGCACCGGATGCGGATGCGAGTTCACCAGGTCGGCGAAGAACTGGTTCAGCTTGGACGTCGGGACCCGCGTCCCCCAGCCCTCCAGCGCCGTGTCGATCGCCGGCACCAGCTTCTCCATGTGCCGGCCGGTCTTCGCCGAGATGTTCACCCGCGGCGCCCACCGCGCGTTGTGCAGCTGCCGGTCGATCTCGCGTTCCAGGTAGTGGCGGCGCTCCTCGTCCAGCAGGTCCCACTTGTTGTAGGCGATCACCAGCGACCGGCCCGACTCGATCACCATCGAGATGATCCGCAGGTCCTGCTCGGCGAGCGGCTGGTCGGCGTCCACCAGCACGACCGCGACCTCCGCCCGCTCCAGCGCCGACTGCGTGCGCAGCGTCGCGTAGAAGTCGGCGCCCTGGTTCTCCTTGTGCCGCCGCCGGATCCCCGCGGTGTCGATGAACCGCCACGTCCGGCCGCCGAGGTCGATCAGCTCGTCGACCGGGTCGCGGGTCGTGCCCGCCACCGAGTCCACGACCGCGCGGTTCTCCCCCGCCAGCTTGTTCAGCAGGCTCGACTTGCCGACGTTGGGACGGCCCAGCAGCGCCACCCGGCGCGGACCGCCCACCTCGCCGAACGTCTCCGCCGGCGGCTCCTCCGGCAGCGCCTCCAGGACCGCGTCCAGCAGGTCGCCGCTGCCGCGCCCGTGCAGCGCGCTGACCGGATGCGGCTCGCCGATGCCGAGCGACCACAGCAGCGCCGCGTCCGACTCGGCGCCCACGTCGTCGACCTTGTTGGCGACCAGCACCACCGGCTTGCCGGACCGGCGCAGGATCTCCACCACGGCCTCGTCCACGTCGGTCGCGCCCACGGTCGCGTCCACCACGAACATCACGACGTCGGCCAGGTCGACCGCCAGCCGCGCCTGCTCGGCGATCGCCGCGGCCAGGCCGGACGAGTCCGGCAGCCACCCGCCGGTGTCGACGACGGTGAACCGGCGGCCGCTCCAGGTCGCGTCGTAGGCGACCCGGTCGCGGGTCACGCCCGGGACGTCCTCCACGACGGCCTCGCGGCGGCCGAGGATCCGGTTGACGAGGGTGGACTTGCCGACGTTCGGCCGCCCCACCACCGCCACCACCGGTGCCTGGCCCTCGTCCGCGGCCACGTCGTCGACCACGTCGACGGTCTCGATCTCGTAATCGCTCACAGCTCACTCATGCTCTTTGGCGAGGCGGACGACCGCCTCGATGACCTCGGCCAGGCTCAGCCCGGTCGAGTCGATCTCGTGCGCGCCCGCCGCCTTCGCCAGCGGCGACGCCTTCCGGGTCGAGTCGAGCCGGTCCCGCCGTGCCTGCTCGGCCTGCGTGACCGTCACCGACGCGCCCGGATCGGCCGCGAGGTCCTTGGCCCGGCGCGCCGCGCGGGCCTCCTCGCTCGCCGTCAAGTACACCTTCACCGGCGCGTCCGGCACGACGACCGTGCCGATGTCGCGCCCCTCCACCACGATCCCGCCGGCCCCGATGATCTCACGCTGCAGCTCGACGAGCCGCGCCCGGACCGCCGGGACGGAGCTGACGGCGCTGACCGCGTTCGTCACCTCGCGGGTGCGGATCGGGCCGGACACGTCCATCCCGTCCACGGTGATCGTGGGCCCGTCCGGGTCGGTGCCGGACACGATCTCCGGCTCCGCCGCGCGGGCCGCGACGGCCTCGCCGTCCTCGACGGGCACGCCGTGCTCCAGCATCCACCACGTCATGGCGCGGTACATCGCGCCGGTGTCCAGGTACCGCAGCCCGAGCGCGCGGGCGACGCCCTTGGACGCGCTGGACTTGCCGGACCCCGACGGGCCGTCCATGGCGATGACGAGCGGCACGGTCGCTCCCTCTCTGGTCGTCACGAAGCGGGCGGCGCTCGTCGTCGCGCGGGCGCGCGGGTCCCCCGGACAAGCTCCAGCGAACCAGGCTACCGGCCCGCGCCCACCGTTCCGGCCGCCGCAGAACTCCGCTCCAGGCGTCGGTCACCGCCACTCTGAGAGGACGACCCCCCAGACCCCCCGACAAGAACGGCTGACCGCCACCCTCCACTCCGCAGAGCCCCGCTCCAGGCGTCGGTCACCGCCACTCTGAGAGGACGACCCCCCAGACCCCCCGACAAGAACGGCTGACCGCCACCCTCCGCTCCGCAGAGCTCCGCTCCGGGCGTCGGTCAGCCGGGTACCGACCAGCCGCGCGCGCGCAGTTCGGCGGCGAGGCGCTCGGCGGCCTCGGGGACGACCGTCAGCTCCAGCACGCCCAGCGGGCGGCCGGGCGAGTGCTCGATCGTCACGTCCTCGATGTTGACCTGCGCGATCCCCGCCGCCTGGAAGATCATCGCCAGCTCGCCCGGACGGTCCGGGATGACCACCTGCACGGTCGCGTAGGCGGGCTGGTCGCCGCCGTGCTTGCCGGGGATGCGGCCCCGGCCCGCGTTCCCGCGCAGCAGCAGGTCGGCGACGTGCGCGGCGGCCTCGTCGCTGCCGTCGCGCAGCAGCGACGCGGCCACCGCGAGGTCGGTCGCGACGGCCTCCAGCACGTCCGCGACGGGCTGGGAGTTCGCCGACAGGATCCCGATCCACAGCCGCGGGTCGCTCGCCGCGATCCGGGTGACGTCCCGGACGCCCTGCCCGGCGAGGCCCAGCGCCACGTCGTCCGCGCCGGTCAGCCGGGCGGCGACCGCGGCCGACACCACGTGCGGGCCGTGCGAGACCAGCGCGACGGCCCGGTCGTGCTCGGCCGCGTCCACCTCGACCGGCATCGCGCCGCACGCCTTCGCCAGCCCGGTGACGGCGGCGACGGTGTCCGGCGTCGCCTCCGGCGTCGCGCACAGCGCCCACGGGCGGCCGAGGAACAGGTCGGCCCGCGCCGCGCTCGGCCCCGACCGCTCGCTGCCGGCCAGCGGATGCCCCGCCACGAACGTCGTCAGGTCGCAGCCGAGCTCCGCCGCCTGCGCCAGCGGCAGCGCCTTCACGCTCGCCACGTCGGTGTAGGCGGTGGCAAGGCCGCGCTTCTGCGCGTCCAGCAGCGTCACCGCCACCGCCGCAGGCGGCACGGCCAGCACCGCCAGGTCGGCGGGCTCCTCGTGCGCCCCGTCGGGCAGCGCCTCGCCCGCGCCGAGCTCCACCGCCAGCGCCAGCGCCGCCGCGTCCCGGTCGGTCAGCAGCACCTCGGCGCCGCGCTCCCGCATCGCCAGCGCGATCGACGTCCCGATCAGTCCCGTCCCGACCACGACGATGCGCCGCGCCACCACGTCCTCGCTCACGCCGGTCACCCTACTTGCCCGGCACCACCGCTACTGCGCTATGTCGAGCCGCAGAGCCGTCGCGCCGCGCAGGTACACGTGCTGGACGCCCGAGCGGGGGCGGTCCGTCTCGATGTGCGCCATCAGCCGGATCACCCGCGGCAGCGAGCCGGGGACGCCGATCTCCGTCGCGCACAGCAGCGGCACCTCGTGGAAACCTAGCTTGCGGGCGGCCAGCGCCGGGAACTCCGCGGTGATGTCCGGCGTCACCGTGAAGATCACGCTGATGACGTCGTCGGTGGTCAGCTCGTTGCGGGCCATCACCTCCGCGACCAGTTCCGTCGTCGCCTCCAGGATCTGGTCCCGGTCGTCGGCGTCGATCTGCGTCGCCCCCCGGACCGCGCGTACCGCCACAGTCGCCTTCCTTTCCACACCCGGTGTCGTTTACAGCCCGACCGTCTTGTACAGCTCCCCGACCTCCTGCACGGTCAGCGCCCGCATCCCGCCCGGCTTCAGCGAGCCCAGCCTGATCGGCCCGAACTCGATGCGGGCGAGCTGCTGGACGGGGAACCCGACCTCCTTCAGCAGGCGCCGCACGATGTGCTTGCGCCCCTCGTGCAGGGTGATCTCGACCAGCACGCGCCGTCCGACCTGGTCGAAGACGCGGAACCGGTCGGCCTTCGCGGGCCCGTCGTCGAGCGTCACGCCGGCCTTCAGCCGCCGGCCGAGGTCGCGCGGGATCGGCCCGTGGATCTCCGCCAGGTAGGTCTTGGCCACGCCGTAGCTCGGGTGGGTCAGCCGGTGCGACAGCTCGCCGTCGTTGGTGAGCAGGATCAGGCCCTCGGTGTCGGTGTCGAGGCGCCCGACGTGGAACAGCCGCTCGGGCACCTCCACGTAGTCGGCGAGGGACTTGCGGCCCCGCTCGTCCGACATCGTGGACACCACCCCGCGCGGCTTGTTGATCGCGTAGTACCGCATCTCGGACCGGGTCTCGACCCGCTTGCCGTCCACATGGATGACGGCGCGCCGCGGGTCGACGCGCTCACCGAACCGGAACACCTTCTTCCCGTTCACGGTGACGCGGCCCTCGCCGATCAGCTCCTCGCAGTGGCGGCGGCTGCCGATCCCGGCCTCGGCCAGGACCTTCTGCAGACGCACGCCATCGTTCTCGGTCACGTGTCCTCAACTATGTCGTCCGGCAGGTCATCGGGCAGGTAGGGGGCGAGCTCGGGCAGCTCGTCGAGGTCGCGCAGGCCGAGTCGCTCCAGGAAGTACCCGGTGGTCCGGTACAGGTGCGCCTGCGACTCCGGGTCCTGGCCCGCGTCCTCGATCAGGCCGCGCAGCGTCAGCGTCCGGATGACGCCGTCGCTGTTGACGCCGCGGATCGCCGACACGCGGGCCCGGCTCACCGGCTGCCGGTAGGCGACCACGGCGAGCGTCTCCAGCGCGGCCTGGGTCAGCCGCGCCTGCTGCCCGTCGGTGACGAACCGCTCCACGACCGGGGCGCACACGTCCCGGGTGTAGAACCGCCAGCCGCCGGCGACCTCCCTGAGATCGAACCCGCGCCCCTGCTCGGTGTATTCCGCGGCCAGCTCCCGCAGCGTCTCCGCGACCTCGCCGCGCGGACGCTCCAGCAACTGCGCCAGCGCCATCTCGGTGACGGGCTCGTCCACCACCAGCAGGATCGCCTCGATGGACGCCCGCAGCCCGGGGAGCTCCGGCGCGTCCGCGCCGGGTTCCTCAGTCATCGTCTCCCTCGTCCTTCCGGGTCTTCTCGTCGTCCTTCGCGGGCGCGCCCTCGTAGTCGTCGCCGACCTCGACGTCGCCCTCGTCCGTGCCGGTCCACGTGATGTGCAGCTCGCCGAGGGGCTCCAGCTGCTCGAACGTGACCACCTGCTCCCGGTACAGCTCCAGCAGCGCCAGGAACCGCGCGACCACCTCGTAGGTGCCCTCCGCGTCGGACGCGAGGACGCGGAACGTCGTCCTGCGCAGCCTGCGGAGCCGCTCCACGACGATCGCGGCCTGCTCCTTGACGCTGGCCCTCGGCTGGTACATGTGCTCGACCGACACCGCCGGCGGCGCCTTCGGGGTGAGCGCCCTCGCGGCGAGCCGGGCGAACTCGTCCGGACCGAGGCCGAGCAGCACCTCCGGCAGCAGGTTCGCGAACCTCGGCTCCATCGGCACCAGGCGCGGGTACCGCCGGCTCGCGTCGGCGATGTGCCCGGCGATGACCTGCGCGACCTCCTTGTAGGCGCGGTACTGGAGCAGCCGCGCGAACAGCAGGTCGCGGGCCTCCAGCAGGGCCAGGTCCTCCTCGTCGTCGACCTCGCCGGACGGCAGCAGCCGGGCGGCCTTCAGGTCCAGCAGGGTCGCGGCGACGAGCAGGAAGTGGCTGGCCTGGTCGAGGTCCCAGTCGGCGCCGTGCGAGCGGATGTGCGCGATGAAGTCGTCGGTGACCTTGTGCAGGGACACCTCGGTGATGTCGAGCTTGTGCTTGGAGATCAGGCCGAGCAGCAGGTCGAAGGGGCCCTCGAAGTTGTCCAGGTGGACGCGGAAGCCCTGCTCCTGCTCGTTCTCCTGCCCCGGCTCCGGCGACGTCTCGGCCACGTCGCTCACGGTAGCGGAGGACTCCTTCCGCGCTGTGCTCACCGGCCCCATCGTCCCATGCCCGGCGGGTCCCCCGCGCCACGGACGATCACGAGCGGTGACGGGCCGCCGGGGCGTTACCGCCCGGTCAGCCGCCCGACGATGCCCTCCGCGTGGGCGCGGTCGAACGTGCCGGCCGGCCCGCTGATCTGCACCTCGCCTCCGGTGATGGCCTGGGTCACCTGTGCGGGCTCCGACACGAGGCCGCCGCCGACGAGCATGCCCATGAGCCTGGCCGGCAGCTGGGAGGCGGACGCCTCGGCGGCCTTGCGGGTCAGCTCGGCGAACCCGGGCGCGTCCGCGGAGGTCAGGGTGATCTCGACGACCCAGCCGGGGTTGCCCTTCGCGGGGTCGGGGGCGGCCGCCCGCACCTTCTCCAGCCTGCGCACGGTCAAGTCGTCCTCGCCGAACGTGTAGCAGGACCGAGCGCCGGTGACGGTCACCGCCCCGCCCGTGCACGGCGGCGCGGACTCCTTCTCGACCAGCGCGAACGTCAGCGGCACGCGCAGGTCGAACGGCCCCGACGACGCGGCCGGCGTTGGCTCGCCGCCGTCGCCGCCGGTCGCCACGAGATAGCCCACGACGACCGCGACCAGCAGGATGAAGCCGGCGATCACAGCGCCGATCACGATGAGCGCCGTCCCCGGCCCGCGCGCGGGCGGCGGGGGCGGCGGCGCGCCGGGCGGCGTGTCATGGGGAAAGGGCGGGGGGTGACCCATGTGCGCTCCGTCGCTCAGGGGGTGCCGGACGGCCTCACGCGGCCTGCGCGGCCCACCTGATGAGCACCTCCCGCGCCAGGCTCCGGTACGCGTTGGCGCCCATCGAGCTCGGGTCGAAGAACGTGATCGGCTCGCCGGCCACGGTCGCGTCCGGGAACCGGACCGTCCGGTTGATCACGGTGTGGAAGACCTTGTCGCCGAACGCCTCGACGATCCGGCCGAGGACCTCGCGGGTGTGCAGCGTCCGCGAGTCGTACATGGTGCCGAGCACCCCGTCGATCACCAGGTCGGGGTTGATCCGGCCCTGCACCTTCTCGATGGTCTCCATCAGCAGCGCCACGCCGCGCATCGCGAAGTACTCGCACTCCAGCGGGATCAGCACGCCCTCGCTGGCGGCCAGCGCGTTGACGGTGAGCAGGCCGAGCGACGGCTGGCAGTCGATGAGGATGTAGTCGTAGTGGTCGACGGCCGACTTCAGCGCGCCCTGCAGGATGTACTCGCGGCCTACCTCGTGGACGAGCTGGACCTCGGCGCCGGACAGGTCGATGTTGCTCGGCAGCAGGTCCATCCCGTCGACGCCGGTCTCGATGACGACGTCCTCCCACTCGGTGTCGCGTTCGAGCAGCAGGTTGTGGATCGTCACGTCGAGCTGGCGCGGGTCGCCCTTGCCGAGGCCGACCGACAGGGCGCCCTGCGGGTCGAAGTCGACGAGCAGGACGCGGCGGCCGTACTCGGCGAGCGCGGCGCCCAGGTTGATCGTCGTGGTGGTCTTGCCGACGCCGCCCTTCTGGTTGCAGACGGCCACGATCCGCCCCGGCCCGTGCTCGTCCAGGGGTTCCGGTTCCGGGAACACCGGCACGGGTCGCTGAGTAGGCCCGAGGGCCCGGCTCGGATCGGTCTCGATGGTGGCGGAGGAAAGGACTCCATCCGCACCGTTAGTGCTGGTCACCAGATCCCTCCCCGGCGGCCTGGAAATGCCATCCAGAACGGGGACTCTAGGCCCGTCGACCCCGTCGCTCAAGCCGACGCGCGCCGAACGTCGCGATTTGTCGGCGCACCGGTCCGTCCGGTTCGTCCCTCCGTGCGCCGCTCCCGGGTCAGGTCCGCGCCCGCGGGTGCGAGGTGGCGTAGACCTCGCGGAGCAGCTGGACCGTGACGAGGGTGTAGACCTGCGTGGTGGTCACCGAGGCGTGGCCGAGCAGCTCCTGGACGACGCGGACGTCGGCGCCGCCGTCCAGCAGGTGGGTGGCGAACGAGTGCCGCAGGGTGTGCGGGGACACCTCCGACAGCTGCGCCCGGTCGGCGGCGGCGCGCAGCACCATCCACGCGCCCTGCCGCGACAGCCGCCCGCCGCGCGCGTTGAGGAACAGCGCCGGGCCGCCACGCCCGGCCCCGGCCAGCTCGGGCCGGGCCCGCACCAGGTAGGCGTCCACGGCCTCGCGGGCGTAGTCGCCGATCGGCACCACCCGGGCCTTGCCGCCCTTGCCGGCGACGCGGGCGAACCCGTCGCGCAGGTCGAGGTCGTCGACGTCCAGGCCGACGGCCTCGGAGATCCGCGCGCCCGACCCGTAGAGCAGCTCCAGCAGCGCCCGGTCGCGCAGGCCGCGCGCGCCGCCGGGGTCGCCGGACGGCCCGGCCGCCGCGGCGAGCAGCCGCTCGACCTCCGCCAGCGAGATCGCCTTCGGCAGCCGGCGCGGCGGCGTCGGCGGCTTCACGTCGTGCGCCGGGTCGGTCGCGGCCAGGCCCTCCCGCAGCGCGAACCGGTGCAGCCCCCGGACGGCGACCAGCGCCCGCGCCGCCGAGCCCGCCGACAGCGGCGGATGGTCCGGGTCGCCCTCGCGCAGCACCACCAGGAACGCCCGGACGTCGTCCTCGGCGACCTCGCCGATGGCCGCGCGGCCCCGGCCGTCCAGCACCTGGGCGTACCGGCGCAGGTCGCGGCGGTAGGAGCTGAGCGTGTTGGCGGCCAGGCCCCGCTCGACCGCCAGATGCGCCAGATAGGCGCGGACGGCCGAGTCGACCGCGGACTCCGCGGCGTCGGCCGCGTCCCGCGTGCTGCTCCGGGAGGACGGGCTCGGGGACAGTGCGGCACCTCTTCCGGCCGTGGGCTCCGGGGACCCGCCCATCATGCCCCCTCCGGCGGCCGGAGGGGGACCTCATCCGGGGCTCAGTGCTCCGGCGCGTCGACCGGGCGCAGATCGGCGTACCCGGAGTCGCGCGCCGCGCGCACCGCGAGGACGCCCATGCAGGCGATCATGTTGTGCAACTCGCCCGCGAACACCTTGCGGACCGCTTCCTCCAGCGGCACCCAGACGACCGGCATGTCGGCCTCCTCGTGGACCCGCTCGAAGTCGATCTCGTCGGCGGGCACCTCGGTGAGGCCCCGGGCCAGGAAGATCCGGACGCGTTCGTCGGCCATGCCGGGCGTGGGGTACACGTCGAGCAGGGTGTCCCAGCGTTCGGCGCGGTACCCGGACTCCTCCAGCAGCTCCCGCTCGGCGAGCTTGTGCAGGGGCTCGCCGTCCACGTCCCGCAGGCCGGCGGGCGCCTCCCACAGCAGCCGCGCCACCGGGTGCCGGTACTGCCGCAGCAGCAGCACCCGGTCCCGGTCGTCGACGGCGATGACACCGACGGAGCCGATGTGCTCGATCACGTCACGCTGGACGGCCTCCACACCGTCGCCGACCGGCATCTCCACCTGGTCGACGCGGACACTGAAGACGCGTCCCTTGTAGGGCGTGGACGTTTCGACGACCGTCCAGCGCTCCGGACGGTCACGGACGTCGTCCGGGCCGAGCTCCTCGCCGCTCATGACGTGGCCACGGTCCCCGTCCCGCCCTCGCGCGCCTCCGCGTAGTCGAGGGCGGCGGAGATGAGACCGGTGAACAGCGGATGCGGCCGGGTCGGGCGGGACCGGAACTCCGGATGCGCCTGCGTGCCGACGAAGAACGGGTGCTGCTCGCGCGGCAGCTCGACGTACTCGACGAGCCGTCCGTCCGGCGACAGGCCCGAGAACCGCAGCCCGGCCTGCTCCAGCCGGTCGCGGTAGGCGTTGTTGACCTCGTAGCGGTGCCGGTGCCGCTCGGACACCTTCGCCTCCCCGTACAGCAGCCGGACCACGGAGCCCTCGGCGAGGTCGGCCGGGTACAGGCCGAGCCGCATCGTGCCGCCCATGTCGCGCTCCCCGGCGACCACGTCGAGCTGGTCGGTCATGGTGGCGACGACGGGATGCGCGGTGGTGGCGTCGAACTCGGCGCTGCCCGCGTCGGTCAGCGCGCCGAGCGTCCGCGCCGCCTCGATGACCATGCACTGCAGCCCGAGGCAGATGCCGAGCAACGGCACCCGGTTCTCCCGGGCGTGCCGGACCGCGCCGAGCTTGCCCTCGATGCCGCGGACCCCGAACCCGCCCGGGACGAGGACGCCGTCCACGCCGTCCAGCTCCCGCTTGGCGCCCTCGGGCGTCTCGCAGTCGTCGCTCTTCACCCAGCGGATGTGCACCCTCGCGTCGTTGCCGAACCCGCCGTGCCGCAGCGCCTCGGTGACCGACAGGTACGCGTCCGGCAGGTCGATGTACTTGCCGACCAGCGCGATCGTGACCTCGCGGGCCGGCTTGTGGACGCGGCGCAGCAGCTCGTCCCACGACCCCCAGTCCACGTCCCGGAACGGCAGGTCGAGGCGGCGCACCACGTAGGCATCCAGCCCCTCCGAGTGCAGCACCTTCGGGATGTCGTAGATGCTCGCGGCGTCCACCGCCGACACGACGGCCTCGCGGTCCACGTCGCACATCAGGCTGATCTTGTGCTTGAGCCCGTCGGTGATCGGCCGGTCGGACCGGCACACGATCGCGTCGGGCTGGATGCCGATGGAGCGCAGCGCCGCCACCGAGTGCTGCGTCGGCTTGGTCTTCAGCTCCCCGGACGGCCCGATGTAGGGCAGCAGCGACACGTGCAGGAAGAAGCAGTTCTCCCGCCCGATCTCGTGCCGGATCTGGCGCACCGACTCCAGGAACGGCAGCGACTCGATGTCGCCGACCGTCCCGCCCACCTCGGTGATGACGACGTCGACCTCGCCGTCCTCGCCCATCCCGCGGATGCGGTCCTTGATCTCGTTGGTAATGTGCGGGATCACCTGCACCGTGTCGCCGAGGTACTCCCCGCGCCGCTCCTTGGCGATCACGTTGGAGTAGACCTGCCCCGTGGTGACGTTCGCGGACCCGTGCAGCTCGGTGTCCAGGAACCGCTCGTAGTGCCCGATGTCCAGATCGGTCTCGGCGCCGTCATCTGTGACGAACACCTCGCCGTGCTGGAACGGGTTCATCGTCCCGGGATCGACATTGAGGTAGGGATCGAGCTTCTGCATGGTGACCCGCAGGCCGCGGAGAGCGAGAAGCCGCCCAAGGCTGGACGCCGTCAGTCCCTTGCCGAGGCTGGAGGCGACACCGCCGGTAACGAAGAGATGCTTGGTAGGACGCGGCCTACCAGTGGCTGCCGAAGGCAAGAAGAGACTCCCGTGGTCGTTGCGAGGCGGACACGCTCACTGTCCACGGGCCTCTAGCTTATGGCATTTCTCTCCTCCTTCGGGCGCTGGGCGCCCTCTATCGTCGAGAAACGCGGGCGATCGCTGCATCGCTCCGGCTCGCCTTGCGGCTCGCTTCGCGATCAGGGTCTCGCTTCGCTCGCCCCTGCCTTCGGACGCGATCGCAACCATTTCGGTTGTCGCGTGGCTGGGCCACCGGCTGGCGTCCGCGCGCCCGTACCGCCACAAACGGCTCTTGGCTGAGCAGCACCCGGCACGCCTCTTGGCTGAGCACGCCGCCCACGCTTCCGCATGAAGACGTTCGCAACGCTCTTGGCTGAGCCCAAACTCGGCACACTCTTGGCTGAGCACGACCCGCAACGCCTTTGCGCAGGCACGGCCCGCGCACGACCCGCGACGCGACCCCGCGAGGCCCTTAGATGAGCGCCATCCCGCAACGCTCTCGGACGAGCACGACTCGCAAGGCTCCTTCGTGGACAAGACCCGCGACGCCCTGGATGAGCAGCGCTCGCGCTGCCCTGGGAGAACCTGGCTCGCAAGGCTCTTGCTTGACATCATTCGCGACGCTCTTGGATGTGGACGATTCGTGCGGCTCTTGGTAGTGGGGGCTGAGATTGAGTGCGGGGCTCAGCCCGTGACCCGCGGGTCGGGTGGCCGGAGGGCGCCCTGGCGCCCGGAGGTCGCCCGACCCGTCGAGCCGGGCGACCGCAGCGACACGCCGCCGACCTGCACGGTCGCTACACACCCGCACCGTGGCGTGAGGATCGGCCGGCTCGTGACGGGGGGTGCAGGGGGGTCGTCCCCCCTATAGGCGGGGCGTAGCCGCTGTGGGCATGATGGTGCGGAGTTGTCTGGTCAGTTCGTCGATCAGGCTGCGGGCCTGGTCGGCGGCCTGGCGGGCGGCGTCGCGTTCCTGGGAGAGTTCGGCGATCTGGGCGCGCTGCTCGGTGACGGCCTGGGCGAGCTGGTCGACCCACTGGTCGCGTTCGGCGAGCTTCTCGGCGACGGCGTCGCGTTCGGCGGCGAGCTGGCGCATCGCGGCGACGGTCTTGTCGCGTTCGCGGCCGGCCTGGTCGGCGCGGCCGCGGGCGAGGGTGAGCTCGGACTCGGCGCGGGCCTGCGCCTGGACGGCGGCCTCCCGGTTCCGGTCCGCGGACTCCCGCGCCTTGGCGGCGGCGTCGCGTTCCCGCTCGGTCTTCTTGGCGGCCTCCAGGGACTGCGCGGCGGTGTCGAGGGCCTGCTGCCGCTCGGCCTCGGCGGAGTCGGCGCGGGCGACGGTCTCCTGGATGCGGCGCTCGGCGTCCTGGGCGCGGCGTTCGGCGTCCTGCGCGCGGCGCTCGTTCTCCTGGGCGCGGCGTTCGGAGACCTCGGCGCGGCGGCGGCTCTCCTCGGCCTCCTTGCCGGTGGCGGCGACGGCGTGCTGGAGGTTCTGCGCGGTCATCTCGGCGTCGGTGACCTTGGCGCGCAGCTGCGACAGCTCGGCGTGCGCGGCCTCCAGCGCGCGGGACAGCTCGGCGGCCTGCTCGGCGACGCGGTCGCGCTCGGACTCGGCGGAGCGGCGGCCGCCGACGGCGTCCTCGACGGCGCGCAGGGCGTCGTCGCGGGCCTCGCTCATGGCGTCGCGCTGCTGGATCGCCTGGCGGACGGTGGCCTCGGCCTCGGCGACGCGGCGCTCGGCCTGCTCGACCTGGGCCTGCACCTGCTCCAGCTGCGCGCGGGCCTGGTCGGCCTGGGCGCGGGCCTGGTCGGCCTGGGCGCGTCCCTGCTGGGCCTGGTTCCAGGCGGCGGCGGCGTCGCGCTGCGCGTTCTCCTTCTCGGTCTGGAGCGCGGCGATCTGCGTGACGACCTCGGCGGCCTGGCGCTCGGCCTCCACCGCCCGGCGGTCGGCCTGCTCGGCCTGGCCGCGGGCGCGCTGCACCTCGCCCCAGGCGGCGGCCGCGTCGCGCTGCGCCGACTCCTTCTCCTGCTGGACGGCGGCGACCTGCGACGACGCCTCGTTCTGGGCTTCGGCGAGGCGGCGCTCGGCCTCGACGGCGCGGCGGTCGGCCTGCTCGGCCTGGCCGCGGGCGCGCTGCACCTCGCCCCAGGCGGCGGCCGCGTCGCGCTGCGCCGACTCCTTCTCCTGCTGGACGGCGGCGACCTGCGACGCCGTCTCGGTCTGCGCCTCGTTGACCTTGCGCTCCCCCGCGGCGAGCGCGTCGCCGATGAGGTCGGCCATCTGGCGGAGCCGCTCGACGATGTCCCAGGGCTGGGCCTCGTGCTGCTCGACGTCGGGGCGCACGATCTCGCCCGTCCGGGCGTGCGGCGCCTGCTGGCCGGGCTTGGACATCTGGATCGGCTGCTGGGCGGCCGGCAGCGCCTGGGGGGCGCGGTTCGGGTCGCGTCCCATGGCGGGCCAGGGGTTGGCGGCGTCCGGGACGCCGCGGGAACCGCCCGATCCGTTCAGCTCGCTCACCGGTCTCCTCGCCTCCCGGGCGGGAGCGCAGCGGCGCCGTTCACCCTGCTCGCCGCGTCGCTCGCCCGACGGCTCGTCACTTCGCTCACGTGTCTCCTCGCCCGGCGGCGCGCGGCCGCGTTCGCGGGGGTCGTTGTGCTCATCTCGTTCGCTCCGCAGCCGGCCCTGTGGCTCCTCGCTTCGCTCACTAGAGGCACTCTAGTCCCGACCAGCGGAACGTTTGCCCAGTTTGGGGTTTACTTTCTCGACTCTCGCGCCGTGTTCTCGCACGCCGGACGCCTGATCGAGGCGCGCACGGTGCCGTGGGTCACACCGCTGCGGGACGCGGCCGGGGTGGGACAATCGCGCCCCATGGAGCTTCGCACCCTGTATCCGCCGATCGAGCCGTACGATTCCGGGCTGCTCGACGTCGGCGACGGCGACCGTATCTACTGGGAGGTCTGCGGGAATCCGGAGGGCAAGCCCGCGGTGATGGTGCACGGCGGGCCGGGCGGCGGGTGCAGCCCCGCGCACCGCCGGCAGTTCGACCCGGAGGCGTACCGGGTCGTGCTGTTCGACCAGCGCAACTGCGGGCGGAGCGAGCCGCACGCGAAGGACCCGGAGGTGTCACTGGAGGGCAACACCACCTGGAACCTCGTCGCCGACATGGAGCGGCTCCGGGAGCACCTCGGCATCGAGCGCTGGCTGGTGTTCGGGGGGAGCTGGGGCAGCGCGCTGTCCCTGGCGTACGCGCAGACGCATCCGGAGCGGGTGACCGAGCTGGTGCTGCGCGGCATCTTCATGCTGCGGCCCTTCGAGCTGTACTGGTTCTACCAGGAGGGGGCGTCGTTGCTGTTCCCCGACCTGTGGGAGAAGTACGTGGAGCCGATCCCCGAGGACGAGCGCGAGGACCTCATCTCGGCGTTCCGGGAGCGGCTGGAGTCCCCCGACCGGGAGGTGCGGGTCGCGGCGGCGAAGGCGTGGGCGACGTGGGAGGGCTCGACGCTCACGCTGCGGCCGGATCCGGAGCTGGCCGGCGGGTTCGCGGAGCCGGACTACGCGGTGGCGTTCGCCCGCATCGAGAACCACTACTTCGTCAACGAGGGGTTTCTCGAGGAGGACCAGCTGATCCGGGACGTGGACAGGATCCGGCACATCCCGGCGGTCATCATCCAGGGCCGCTACGACGTCTGCACCCCGGTCGCGACGGCCTGGGATCTGCACCGCGCGTGGCCCGAGGCGGATTTCCACATCGTCGACGACGCGGGACACGCCTACAGCGAACCGGGGATCCTGCACCGCCTGATCGAGGCGACCGACCGCTTCGCCGGGAAGGGCTGACGCCGGATCAAAACGGCTGCACCCTAATGCGGTGGACTGGTGTCCGGAAAGTGGCCGGGGGCGGGCTTCGGGTCCCGGCCCCGGCCGTCGCATGTGCGGCCCGAAACCCACGATTTCTTACCAGATAGCAATCAAGCTCTTACTCTCAGGCTAGGGACCTCTGCGCTTGAAGGTCAGGAAACCGGGCCCCCCAGAGCCCGCGCCAACGCCTTGTCCCCCACCCGTCCCAGGGCGCCCGCAGGCGGACGACCTCCCGCGACGCGACGTGACGCCCGCCGCACGCGTCCAGTTGACAGCGAATCTGAGTGACTTACCTCACACAACCGATACCAAAACGCGCCCTCAGACCGGCGGCCGAACATTAAGGTGACGTTCAGGAAACGTCCCGCACGGTTCCGCGGCGCGCCCGGCAGTTACTCCTGCGTATCACCGGGAAATGCGCACGACGGCCCGGGCAAAGCCCGGCGGAATTGCACTCAAATCCGCAAAGCCCTTAACCATACCCAGTGGCAGATGGGGCTAAACATCACGCAGATAACAATCATCTGCGATCACCGGTCGAGATTCGCTAAGTTGCCTGGACATGGCAGCGCAACCCCTGGAATCACCGACCGGACGCCCCGATGGAAACGAGACGAACGCGGAAGTGGCAATCCAGGAGCCGAGCCTCACCGACGGCCCGCAGCTTTGGCGGCTCGCCCGGGACTCACGGGTCCTGGATGTCAACTCGCCGTACAGCTACACGCTTTGGTGCCGCGATTTCGCGGACACGTCCGTGGTGGCGCGTGACGGCGCGGGCGCCTGCGGCTTCATCACCGGGTACGTCCGGCCGTCCCGCCCGGACACGTTCTTCGTCTGGCAGGTCGCCGTCGACCACGACCATCGCGGCCAGGGACTCGCCCGCCGGATGCTCGACCGCCTCGCCGACCGGCTCGCCCCGCGCGGGCACCGGTACATGGAGGCGACGGTCACGCCGGCCAACACGGCCTCGACCGCGATGTTCGCATCGTTCGCCCGGGACCGCGGCTGCGAGCTAGCCCGCAGCCCGCTGTTCGGCGCGGAGCACTTCCCCGAGGGGGGACACGAGCCCGAGGTGCTCTTCAGGATCGGCCCGATCACCGGCGCGCACTGACCGACCCCGTTCCCACCCCCTGCCCGCTCCCCACCCCTACCTGCCTGGAGGCAGACATGGACGTCTTCGCCCGCCTGGAATCCGAAGTCCGCGGCTACTGCAGGAGCTGGCCCACCGTGTTCACCACCGCGCGGGGCAGCCACATGACCGACGAGAACGGTAAAACCTACCTTGATTTCTTCGCCGGCGCCGGAACGCTCAACTACGGGCACAACAACCCGCAGCTGAAACGCCGGCTGCTGGATTACCTCGCCGGCGACTCGGTCGTGCACGGCCTCGACATGTACACGACCGCCAAACGCGAGTTCCTGGAACGCTTCAACGAGTACGTCCTGATGCCGCGCGGCTTCGACTACAAGGTGCAGTTCCCGGGCCCGGCGGGCAACAACTCCGTCGAGGCGGCGCTGAAACTCGCGCGCAAGTACACCGGCCGCGAGACGGTGGTCAGCTTCACCAACGCCTTTCACGGGATGACGCTGGGCGCGCTCGCCGTCACCGGGAATTCCATGAAGCGGACGGGGGCCGGCGTGCCGCTCGGGCACGGCGTGGCGATGCCGTACGACAACTACCTCGACGGCCGGACGCCCGACTTCCTGCTCTTCGAGACGATGCTCGACGACAGCGGCAGCGGCCTGGACAAGCCCGCCGCCGTGATCGTGGAGACCGTGCAGGGCGAAGGCGGCATCAACGTCGCCACAGCCGAGTGGATGCGCGGTCTGCAGGACCTGTGCCACCGGCACGACATCCTCCTCATCGTCGACGACGTGCAGATGGGCTGCGGCCGCACCGGGCCGTTCTTCAGCTTCGAGGAGGCCGGGATCACCCCGGACATCGTCTGCCTGTCCAAGTCCCTCAGCGGCTACGGGCTGCCGTTCGCGGTGACCCTGATGAAGCGCGAGCTGGACGTGTGGGAGCCGGGCGAGCACAACGGCACCTTCCGCGGCTTCAACCCCGCGTTCATCACCGCCGTCGCCGCGCTGGAGGACTACTGGACCGGCGACGACATGGAGAAGGAGACCCTCGCCAAGGGCCAGCAGGTCCAGTCGGCGCTGGAGGAGATCGCGCTCGCGCACGCCGGCGCGATCGACGGCGTCCGCGGCCGCGGCCTCGCCTGGGGCCTGGTGATGAACGACGCCGAGATGGCGCCGCGGGTGTGCGACGAGGCGTTCGCGCGGGGGCTGCTCATGGAGACGTCCGGCCCGGAGGGCGAGGTCGTCAAACTGCTTCCGCCGCTCACCACGACGGAGGCCGAGCTGGGCCGCGGCCTGGAGATCATCGCGGAGTCCATGGAGGCCGTCCGCCAGAAGGTCACCGTCTGAGCCGCCCCCGGCACATCTGAAAAGAGGAGATTCATGATCGTTCGTTCCCTTGGGGAGATCATCGGCACCGAGCGGGACGTGCAGGCGCCGACCTGGTGCAGCCGGCGGTTCGTGCTGGCCAAGGAGGGCGTCGGGTTCTCGCTGCACGAGACGATCCTGTACGCGGGGACCGAGACGAGGATGTGGTACGCCAACCACATCGAGGCCGTCTACTGCGTCGAGGGGCAGGGCGAGCTCACCAACGACGAGACGGGCGAGAAGCACAAGATCGAGCCGGGCGTGATGTACCTGCTCGACGGACACGAGCACCACACCCTGCGGGCCCACACGGACGTGCGGACCGTCTGCGTCTTCAACCCCCCTTGCACCGGGCGGGAGGTCCATGACGAGAACGGTGTCTACCCGCTGCTGACCGAGGAGGACGCATGAGCATCATCGAGTCCCATCCGACCATCGACGACGCCTATCCGACCCGCAAGTCCTCCGAGGCGGCGCTGCTGTACCGCCAGGACCCGGTCGTGCACGGCGATGCGCAGGACGGGCCGATCGACGCCGCGACGCTCGACTCCTTCGAGGCCAACGGGTTCCTGTCCGTCGACCAGCTGCTCGCGCCGGACGAGGTCGAGGACTACCGCGCCGAGCTGCGCCGGCTGTCGGCGGACCCGCAGGTGCTGGCCGACGAGCGCACGGTCACCGAGCGCGGGTCCGAGGAGGTCCGCTCCATCTTCGAGGTGCACAAGATCAGCGAAGTGTTCGCCCAGTTGGTGAGCGACCACCGCGTCGTGGGCCGGGCCAGGCAGATCCTCGGCTCGGAGGTTTACGTGCACCAGAGCCGGGTGAACTACAAGCCAGGGTTCACTGGCAAGGACTTCTACTGGCACTCGGATTTCGAGACCTGGCACGCGGAGGACGGCATGCCCCGGATGCGCGCGGTGAGCATAAGCATCGCGCTCACCGAGAATTTCGTGCACAATGGCGGGCTAATGATCATGCCTGGCTCGCACAAGACCTTCGTGGCCTGCGTCGGGGAGACGCCGGACGACCACTACAAGGAGTCCCTGCGCGGACAGGAGATCGGCACGCCCGACCCGAACAGCCTGTCGATCCTGGCCGACAAGCACGGGATCGAGCTGTTCACGGGGCCCGCGGGCTCGGCGACCATGTTCGACTGCAACTGCATGCACGGCTCGAACGGGAACATCACCCCGTTCCCGCGATCCAACGTGTTCATCGTGTTCAACAGCGTGGAGAACACCTGCGCCGAGCCGTTCTCGGCGCCCGCGCCCCGTCCGACGTTCATCGGCGCGCGTGACTTCACTCCCGTCGGCGCCGGGGGCGCCGAGGGAGGCCCGGTCGGCGCCTGACCGAACACAACAATTCGATAACCCCGACCCACCCGCTCCGCGCCCGCGGGGGCCGCCACCGGTCCCCGCGGGCGCGGAGCACACCCATCCCAGGAGTTCAACGATGACTTCCTCGAGACGCGACTTCCTCCGGACCGCCGTTCTGCTGTCCGCCGCGGTACCGCTGGCCGCGGCGGGCTGCTCCACGACGGATCCGGAAGAGGAGAAGGCCGGCGGCGGCACGCTGGACAAGGCCAAGAGCGCCGGCACGATCACGGTCGGGTTCGCCAACGAGGCCCCCTACGGCTACACCGACAAGTCCGGGAAGCTGACCGGCGAGGCCCCCGAGCTCGCCCGCGTCATCTTCAAGAACCTCGGCATCGACGACATCAAGGGCGTCCAGGTCGACTTCGGCGGGCTCATCGCCGGGCTGAACGCCAAGCGGTTCGACGCGATCGCGGCCGGCATGTTCATCACGCCGGAGCGGTGCGCCTCGGCGGCGTTCGCCAACCCCGAGTACGTCGCCAAGAGCGCCTTCATGGTGCCCGAGGGCAACCCGGAGGGCCTGAAGGCCGCCGAGGACCCCGGCAAGAAGGGCGTCAAGGTCGGCGTGCTCACCGGCGCGGTCGAGGCCGGCTACGCCGAGAAGACGGGCGTCAAGAAGGGCGACATCAAGACCTACGCCGACCAGGCGAGCGCCTTCGAGGGCCTCAAGGCCGGGCGGATCGACTGCATCTGGCTGACCCGCATCTCGCTGGCCGACCTGCTGACCAAGCACCAGGGCGAGGGCTTCGAGGTCACCGACGCCTTCACGCCCGTGATCGACGGCAAGGAGCAGCTCGGCGCCGGCGCGTTCGCGTTCCGCAAGGCCGACAGCGACCTGCTGAACGCCTGGAACGGGGAGCTCGGCAAGCTCAAGCAGGGGAACAAGCTGCTGCCGATCCTGCAGCCGTTCGGCTTCACGCAGGCGGAGATGCCCGCCGCCGACGACACCGCCGCCAAGTTCTGCCAGGGCTGACCTGTGTCCGATGTCCTCGACAGCTATCCCCAGTGGCTGGACGGGGCGTGGGTCACGGTCCGGCTCACCCTCCTCGGCGGCGCGCTGGCGCTGGTGCTCGCGCTGATCTTCGGGATGGCGGGCACCTCGCGCCACGCGTGGGTGCGCGTGCTGAACCGGGTGTACGTGGAGTTCTTCCGCGGCAACGCCACGCTGGTGCTGCTGTTCTGGTTCTTCTACGCGCTGCCCCTCATCGGCCTGCGCTTCTCCACGACGTTCGCGGCCGTGCTGGCCCTCGGCCTGAACGTCGGCGCCTACGGCGCGGAGGTGGTCCGCGGCTCGATCAACGCCGTCCCGAAGGCGCAGTACGAGGCCACGGTGGCGCTGAACTTCACGCCGGTCCAGCGGATGCGGCGGGTCCTGCTGCCGCAGGCCTTCGCGCTGATGCTGCCGCCCTTCGGCAACCTCATCATCGAGCTGATGAAGGGGACGGCCATCGTGTCCCTGGTCGGCCTGGTCGACCTGACCCGCGTCTCCAAGAACATCCAGGGCAGCACCGGTGAGACCGTCGCGGCGTTCTCCGTGGTCCTCGTCCTGTACTTCGTGATCGCGCAGCTCCTGCAGCTGTTCGTCCGCTACGCCGAGCGGCGCGTGGACCGCATGCTGGGCCGCAGGCTGCCGAGCGAGCCGTCCCTCGGGACGATCGCCGCCGGCGCGCCCGGAGCGGGGGTGGGCAGCTGATGACCTGGGACTGGCAGTACTCCGGCGACATCCTGCCCGACCTGCTGGACGGGTTGCGCTACACGGTCATCGCGACGCTGGCCGGCTACGTGATCGCGATCGTGCTCGGCCTGGTGTGGACGCTGCTGCGCCGCACTCCGAGCCGGGTGTTCAACCAGACGATCCGGTGGATCACCGAGTTCATCCGGTCGACGCCGCTGATCCCCCAGCTGTACTTCGTGTTCTTCGTCCTGCCCGCGTGGGGCGTGACCATCGGGTCGCTCACCGCGGGGATCATCACGCTCGGGATCCACTACTCGACCTACACGGCCGAGGTGTACCGCGCCGGGATCGCCGACGTGCCGAAGGGGCAGTGGGAGGCGTGCACCGCGCTGAACCTGCCGCGCACGCGGGTGTGGCTGGACGTGATCCTGCCGCAGGCGATCCGGCGGGTGATCCCGACCCTCGGCAACTACCTGATCGCGATGTTCAAGGACTCGCCGATGCTGCTGGCGATCAACGTCTCGGAGCTGCTGTTCTCCGCGTACCAGGTGGGTTCGCGGTCGCTGCAGTTCCTGGAGCCGATCACGATGGTCGGCCTGTTGTTCGTCATCGTCAGCGTCATATCCTCGATACTCGTCCGCCGCTTGGAGAGGCGCTATGCCACCAACTGACACGACACCGGACGCGCCCTCGCCGAACGACTCCGACGGCGGCGCCGAGAAGAAGGACGCCGCCGCGGGGCGGGGCGTGTCCACCGAGAAGGGCGGCCTCGAAAAGGGCGGCACAGAGAAGGGCGGCGGCGAGGAGGCGGGCGTCACGAAGGACGAGGCGCCCGTGGAGCTGCCGCACGGCGAGGCGCCAGGCATCCGCTTCGAGAAGGTCATCAAGCGGTTCGGCTCGAACGTGGTGCTCCGCGAGCTGGACTTCACCGTGGAGCCCGGCGAGCGCGTGACCCTCATCGGGCCGAGCGGGTCGGGCAAGACCACCATCCTGCGGCTGCTGATGACCCTGGAGGCCCTCGACGAGGGCCTCATCTGGATCGGCGACGACACGCTGTGGCACGAGGAGCGGGGCGGCAAGCGCGTCCCGGCGGGCCAGAAGCACCTGCACGAGATGCGCAAGCAGGTCGGCATGGTGTTCCAGCAGTTCAACCTGTTCCCCAACATGAACGTGCTGCGCAACCTCACGGAGGGGCCGGTGCGCGTGCTGGGGGTGTCCAAGGACGAGGCGGTCGAGCGCGCCAAGGGCCTGCTCGACATGGTCGGCCTGTCGGACAAGGAGAACGCGCACCCGACGCAGCTGTCCGGCGGGCAGCAGCAGCGGGTGGCGATCGCGCGGGCGCTCGCCATGCAGCCGCGCGTCCTGCTGCTGGACGAGGTCACCTCGGCCCTGGACCCCGAGCTCGTCGTCGGCGTCCAGGACCTGCTGCGCGACATCGCCCGGCAGAGCGACCTGACGATGCTGTGCGTCACCCACGAGATGACCTTCGCGAAGGACATCTCGAACCGGGTCCTGATGTTCGACCAGGGCCAGATCGTCGAGGAGGGGCCGCCGGACCAGATCTTCGGCGAACCGTCCGAGCAGCGCACCCGGGACTTCCTGCAGGCGGTCCTCGCGTCCTGAAGGAGCCCGAACCCGCGTCGCCCGCGCCCCCGTCGCCCCGGGGACGCGGGCGACCCTCATTGAGGGGGCCCGCTTGGACCGCGCTGCTTCCGACCGGGCCCGCCCCACACGATCTCGGGCCGCAACCGGTGAGCGATGCCGCGGGAGGTGTGCAGGGCGATCGCCTCCTAGACGACCCGGGTCCGCTCTGGCAGTACGCCGGGGCGCCGGCCAGGCGGTTCCCGGGCATCGAGGTCGACCCGGCGGGTGCTCTACGCCGACGGGGTCAAGTCCTCAGCTCCGCCGGTGTGGCCGTGGGCGTAGACCTGTGCCTGCACATTTGTCCGCCGCGACCACAGCCGCACGATGGCTCTCCGTGGTTTGTCGGTGGCGATCGGTATGTTGTGGGGCGTGTCCCAGTTCCGGCTGTGCCCATCCCCTGCCCAGGAGGCGGGGTTGCTGGAGCATTGCGGGCATGCCCGCTTCGTGTGGAATCTGGCCGTGGAGCAGCAGGCATGGTGGACGCCGCGCCGGGGCCCGGCGCCGGGGTATGTTGCCCAAGCCCGCCAGTTGACCGAGGCCCGCGCCGCGAACCCGTGGTTGGCGGCCGGGTCGCAGACGGTGCAGCAGCAGGCGCTCAAGGACTTCGCGCAGGCGATGGCGAACTTCTTCGCGGGCACGCACCGGCGCCCGACCTGGCGTAAGGCCGGTGTGCATGAGGGGTTCCGGATCGTCGGGGCCCGCGGCCGGGCCTGGGATGTGCGGCGGTTGTCGCGCCGCACCGGTGAGGTGCGGGTGCCGAAGGTGGGGTGGGTGCGGTTCCGCTGGTCCCGGCCCGTCCCGCCGGGGGTGAAGTCGTTCCGGGTGACCCGCGACCGCGCCGGACGGTGGCATGTCGCCTTCGCGCACGTGCCCGCCCCGGTTCCCGCGCCCGGTAACGGTGAGGCGGTCGGCGTCGACCGCGGCGTGGCGGTGTCCGCCGCGCTGTCCACCGGCGAGACCTCCACCGTGCCGGGGTTGACGCCGGGTGAGGCCGAGCGGCTGAACCGGCTGCTGCGCCGTCTGGCCCGCGCGAAACCAGGGTCGAACCGGCGTGCCCGCGTCAAGGCCGCCATCGCGCGGCTCAAAGCGCGTGAGGCCGACCGCCGTAAGGATTGGGTGGAGAAGACCTCGACGGATCTGGCGCGCCGCTTCGAGGTGATCGCCGTCGAGGACCTGAGCGTGCGCGCCATGACCCGCTCGGCCAAGGGCACCAACGACGTACCTGGCACCAACGTCCGCGCCAAAGCAGGGCTCAACCGGAGCATCCTGGCCAACGGGTGGGGTCGGCTCGTCACCCGGCTGGAACACAAGGCACCCGGCCGCCTGGTCCGGGTCGACCCTGCGTACACGTCGCAGACCTGCAACGCCTGCGGGCACCGTGCCCGGGACAACCGCGAGAGCCAAGCGATGTTCCGGTGCGTGGCCTGCGGGCACCAGGACAACGCCGACGTCAACGCCGCACGCAACATCCGAGACACCGCCGTGGGGCGCACGGTGGCCGCGCAGGGAGGCGGGGCGGCAGCCCGGCCGGTGAACCGCGAACCTCCACCGGCTCTCCTGCCCGCGTAGGGGATGGGTGGGAATCCCCCGCCTCCAGGCGGGGGAGGACGTCAACCGCCATGAGGATCCGCCGGACGGGGACGCGGCGCTGCAGCCCGTCCTGGCCTGGCTGGAGGCGAACCTGCACCGCCCGCTGACGCTGGACGACATCGCGCGGCACGCGTCGGTCAGCGTCCGGACGCTGACGCGGCGGTTCCGCGACCAGGCGGGGACGACGCCGCGGCGGTGGCTGGCGCGGGCCCGCGTCCACCGGGCGCAGCATCTCCTGGAGAGCACGGACCTGCCGGTCGAGCGGGTCGCGGCCGAGGCCGGGTTCGGGTCGCCGGTGACGCTGCGCGCCCATTTCGCCCGCCGGGTCGGCGCGTCCCCGCTGGCGTACCGGAGCGCGTTCCGGGCCCGTCCGGACGGCTGATCGCCCCCGTCGGCCCGTTCACCGAACGCGATTCTGTACCGTGGCGCTTACGGACGAGGAGAGCGAGGCGATGGGCACTTCGATCGTGGGGCTCGGGATGACCGAGCTCGGCAGGGTCTACGGGCGGAGCCCGCGGCGGCTCGCCGCCGACGCGGTGCGGCTCGCCGCCGACGACGCCGGGCTGGCGCTCGGCGACCTGGACGGGCTGCTCGTCAGCCACGGCATGGGCGGCTCCCCCGGCATCGAGCTGGCCGAGACGCTGGGGCTGCGCGACCTGCGGACGCTGTCCCTGGTCAACTCCTACGGCGCCACGGCCGGGGCGATGGTGTCGTACGCGGCCATGGCGGTGCTGAACGGGACGGCGACCACGGTCGCGTGCGTGTTCGCGGACGCGCCGCTGAAGCCGAAACAGTCGTCGGGCTCGGCCTACAACCGGGACGCCCCCGCGGGGTCCGGGGTCGCTCCCGGGAAGGCGGAATGGTACGGGTTCGGCGGGATGACGGCGGCGCTCGGGCTGCGCAGCGTCAACTCCTACTACGCCCTCGCCGCGCAGCGGCACATGGCCCGGTACGGGACGACCAGCGAGCAGCTCGGCGCGATCGCCGTGTCGACCCGCGCATGGGCCGTCCGCAACCCGCTCGCCCAGATGCGGGAGCCGATCACGCTCGCGGACCACCAGAACTCCCGCTGGGTCTCCGAGCCGCTGCACCTGCTGGACTGCTGCCTCGTCTCCAACGGCGCCGTCGCCGTCATCGTGACGAGCGACGACCGGGCGCGCGACCTGGCGCGCCCGCCCGTGCACCTGTGGGGCTGGGGCCAGGGGCATCCGGGGCACCGCAAGGAGCGCGGGAGCGACTTCGGCCTGACGACCGGCGCCGCCGCGTCCGGGGCGACGGCGATGAAGATGGCCGGTGTCACGGTGGCCGACGTGGACGTGTGCGAGCTGTACGACTGCTACACCTACACCGTCCTGGTGTCGCTGGAGGACTACGGGTTCTGCGGCAAGGGCGAGGGCGGCGCGTTCGCGGCGTCCGGCGCCCTCGGGCCCGGCGGGTCGCTGCCGACCAACACCGGCGGCGGGCAGCTGTCGGCGTACTACATGTGGGGCATGACGCCGCTGTCGGAGGCCGTGATCCAGGCGCGCGGCGACGGCGGGGAGCGGCAGGCGCCGTCCAACGACGTGATCCTCGTCAGCGGGAACGGCGGGATCCTCGACCACCACTCCACGCTGATCGTCAGCCCGCACCGGAAGGAGTCCTGACCGTGGAGATCGGCATCCTGCGCCGGGACGGCCGGACCGACCCGTTCTTCGACGGCACCACCGCCGGCCGGCTCGTCATCCGGCGCTGCGAGGCGTGCGACCGCTGGTTCGCGCCGGACGCGTCCGGCTGCCCCGGCTGCGGCGAGGAGGACCTCGCCTGGGCCGACGCGAGCGGCGAGGCGTCGCTGGTGACCTGGACCGTCCTGCCGAAGGATCCGCCCGCCTACCTGGCGCTGGTGGAGCTGGCCGAGGGCCCGTGGATGCACACCCGCCTGGACGGCGTCTCCCGCGACGACCTGCGCGAGGGCCTTCCCCTGCGCGCCGTGTTCGAGCACCCGGACGAGGGCGAGTCGTACGTCCTGTTCCGCCCCTAGACCGAATGCCGTTCGGCCCGTTAGCGTCGAGACCATGAACACCGAGGTCTGCGCACGGTTCGGCATCGAGTTCCCGCTGTTCGCCTTCAGCCACTGCCGCGACGTCGTCGCCGCCGTCACCAACGCCGGCGGCTTCGGCGTCCTCGGCGCCGTCGCGTACACCCCCGACCGGCTCGAAGAGGAGCTGCGCTGGATCGACGACCACGTGCACGGGCGCCCCTACGGCGTGGACGTCCTCGTCCCCGGCAAGATCGACAAGTCGGCGGAGGGCGGCGGCCTCGACGCCATGCTCGCCGCCATCCCGGACGAGCACTGGACCTTCCTCACCGGCCTGTTCGCCAAGTACGACGTCCCGCTGCCGGACTTCGAGAGCGCCAAGCGGTCCAACGCGCGCGGCGGCACCCAGGTCACCGCCAAGGGCGCGACCGAGCTGATCGACGTGTCGCTCGCCCACCCGATCGGCCTCATCGCCAGCGCCCTCGGCACCCCTCCCCCGCTCATGGTCGACAAGGCCAGGGCCGCCGGCGTCCCCGTCGCCGCGCTCGTCGGGACGTCCGAGCACGCCCGCCGCCAGGTCGCGGCCGGCGCCGACCTGATCGTCGCGCAGGGCGGCGAGGCCGGCGGCCACACCGGCGAGATCTCCACGATGGTGCTCGTCCCCGAGGTCGTCGACACCGTCGCGCCGGTGCCCGTCCTCGCCGCGGGCGGCATCGCCACCGGGCGCCAGATGGCCGCCGCGCTCGCCCTCGGCGCGTCCGGCGTCTGGTGCGGCTCGGTGTGGCTCACCACCGAGGAGGCCGAGACGTCCCCGCCGGTGAAGGAGAAGATGCTCGCCGCGACGTCCCGCGACACCGTCCGCTCCCGCTCGCGCACCGGCAAGCCCGCCCGCCAGCTCCGCTCCGCCTGGACCGACGAGTGGGAGGGGCCCGCCAGCCCCGGCCCGCTCGGCATGCCGCTCCAGATGATCGTCGCCGAGGGCGCCATGCGGCAGATCACCAAGATCGCCGAGTCCGGCAACCCGGGCGCCCAGGCCCTCGCCAACTACTTCGTCGGCCAGTGCGTCGGCCTCATGAACACCGTCAAGCCCGCCCGCCAGGTCGTCTACGACATGGTCGAGGACTTCGCCGGCGCCGTCGAGCGCCTCAACGCCATCACCGGGGCGGACTGACCCGCAGCCCCGCGTCGAGCCGCCGGTGGAGCGCTCCCAGCCGGGTGCGGACGTGCCCGCCGGACGGGAAGCGCCGGACCACGGCGCGCACCTCCGGCGACGCGTGCTCCACCGCCCAGCGGATCTCCTCGTCGCCCGCGCCGGGGTCACCGCCCGCCGCGAGCTCGCGGGCCTGCGCCTGCCGCAGTGCGGTCGCGAACACGTGGTTCACCTGCTGCGACGACACCAGGTCGTGGACGTACGGGCTCGCCGCCGCGTAGGCCGCGGCGCGAGCGGCGGCGGTGGCGACCGGATCGCCGGCCTCGCGCGCCGCCGCGAGCGCCGCCGAGGCGAGCGGGCGCAGCGGCCCCTTCCGCATGTCCCCGTGCGCGTAGGCGCGGATGCCCGCGATCGCCTCGCGCGGACGGGAGTCACCGGGCGCCCTCGCCTCGAACAGCGGAAGCACCCGCTCGGCGCAGTCGGCGGCCCACCGCCCGACCGCACGCCGATCCTCGTCGGTCAGCGTTATCCCAGGTTCGGACATCGTCATGAGCCTCGATCATATCGTTGAAACGCCGGTTGAAACTTTGACGGATCAGGCCCTCACCACGGCCACCAAGCCTCAAACCATGGTGATCCCCCTACCGGTCGCCTACGGTGAACGCCGAGGGGAGAACTCAACACATGTCGACCGAGAACATCCGTATCGGGGACGAGTGGCCGGTGCGGCGGCTCGGGTTCGGGGCCATGCAGCTGCCGACCGAGCCGGGCGAGGCCCGCACGAACTCCATCGCGGTGGTCCGGCGCGCCGTCGAGCTGGGCGTCACGCTGATCGACACCGCGTATCTGTACGGGTGGGGCGCCAACGAGGAACTCCTCGTCGAGGCGCTGCACCCCTATCCGGACGAGGTGCTCATCACCACGAAGGTGGGCGTCGTCCCACCGGCCCCGCCGCGCGAGGCGGCCCTGTGCGGACGCCCCGAAGTTCTGCGAGATCAGGTCGAGCAGGCCCTGCAGCGACTTCGGGTCGACAGGCTTGAGCTCCTCCAACTGCACCGCGTCGACCCGGAGGTGCCGCTGCCCGACCAGGTGGGGACGCTGGGCGAGCTGCGTGCCGAGGGCAAGATCGGCCACATCGGCCTGTCGGAGGTCACCGTCGCCGAGCTCGCCCAGGCGCGGCGGATCGTGGACGTCGCCAGCGTGCAGAACCGCTACAACATCCTCGACCGCGAGCATGAAGCGGTGCTCGACGCGTGCACGGCGGCGGGAATCGCCTTCCTGCCCTGGCGGCCCGTCCTCCCGGCGGCCACGGCGCGCGCGAGGGAGATCACCGCCGTCGCGGCCGAACTCGGCGCCACCCCCGCCCAGGTCGCGCTCGCGTGGCTGCTCGACCGTTCGCCGATCATGGTGCCCATCCCGGGGACCTCGTCGATCAGGCATCTGGAGGAGAACGTCGCAGCGGCGAGCCTGCGGCTGGACGACGACCAGCGGAGCCGCCTGGACGCCGTCCGGCCACCCGCGTGATCGCCCGTCATCGCAGGGGCGGCGGGCCGGGGAACCGCATCCACACCGCCGTCCGCTCCCCGTCGGCCCGGACGCTCCACTCCAGGGTCAGCGCATCGATGATCCGCAGGCCGCGCCCGTCCACGGCGAGCGGATCGTCCCGCATCACCGGCCGCGCCCCGAGCGCCCCGTCGTCGACCACCTCCGCCACGATGTCCGCGCCGAAGGCGGAGAACATCACCGTCACCCGCCCGCCGCACCCCGACGCGGTGTGCTCGACCGCGTTGGTGAACGCCTCGTTGACACAGGTCTGGACGTCCCCGAGCGAGGGGTGCCCCTCCCCCAGGACGTCCCGCGCGAACCCCCGCACCTGCCGCGCCGCCCGCTCCGCCCCCGGCAGCGTGAGCGCCGCGATGACCTCGCTGATCGCCATCTGAGTCCTCTCTCTCGGACCCACAGACTCCAAGCGCAGCGCAGTCACCTCAACACGTTCCGTGTCACCCGAAAGGACTCCCGGCTAAATTTTCAGCGGTGGTCGATTCTCCGGACATCTGACTTCGTAGCGTGACACTCTGATCACATGTCGGAAGCGACCCTCTCCACCACGCGCCGCCGCAAGATCGGAAGAGTCCTCCGCCAACTCCGGGAGGAGGCCGGGTACACCCTCAAGACCGCCGGTAAGCAACTCGAACGCTCCCCGTCGTCCCTCAGCCAGATCGAGAACGGCGTGCAATGGCTGCGCCTACGCGACCTCGGATTCATCCTCGACCAGTACAACGTCCCCACGGACCTGCGCGCCGCCCTCATGACCCTCAGCGAACAAGACCGCCAACCCGGCTGGTGGGACGCCTACCGCGACCTGGTCAGCCCGGAGGCCATCGACTATGCGTCGGTGGAAAACAACGCAGCGCGCATCATGATCACCGAGACCACCTACATCCCGGGGCTATTGCAAACCGAGGCCTACGCCAGCGCGCTGCACCAGAGGCAGGTGCCGGAGAACCCACCCGAACAAATAGAGCGCTGGGTCGCTTTCCGCCTCGCTCGCCAGCAGATTCTGCAAAGATCTCGGGTACCGCGACTCGACGTGACCGTCGACGAAGCGGCGCTTCGCCGCGTACGCGGCGGACGCCACGTGATGAGATCCCAACTCCGAAGACTGTTGAACGAGATGGAGAAGGACTACCTCCACTTGCACGTTCTCCCGCTGGATGTAGATCCCGGTCCTGCCTACGGCGGTCAGTTCGATCTCCTGGAGATCGGCTCGCCCGCCATCCTCAGCATCGTCCTCACCGACCACTTGACCGGACGATGGCTTCTCGAAGGCGACACGGAGGTCTCACGGTATAAAGTCAAGTGCATAGAGGTGCAATCGTCGGCACTCTGCCAGAACGCCTCCCGTGATGCCATCGAGAGAATAATCTCTGAGCTATGACGGGATCGGATCTGAGGAACGCGATCTGGCGGAGAAGCAGCTTCAGCAGCTCTCAGACTCAGGAATGCGTAGAGGTCGCCGCAGTCTGGCGAAAGAGCAGTTGGACAGGCTCTTCAGGAACCGATTGCGTCGAGCTTGCTAGCGTCGACCGGCTGGTGGCCGTGCGGGACTCGAAGGATCCGGAGGGGCCTGTCCTCACCTTCGGAGCACGGGCATGGAGCGCGTTCCTCAGCACGCTCAAGGCGCGGGGCTGAGGCTGTGCATAGGCCGGGGCGGCCTGGGGATCTGCCGGAGCCTTGGGAGCTGTGGGTGCGGGGCGCGGCGATGGCGGCGGTGGAGGCCACGATCCCGGAGGACTTGAACGCGTCGTTCCTGGTGCACTCCAGAGGCGTCTCGCATGACGATTCCGGCGGCAACGAGTGGACGCTGGCGCTCATCGAGGGCGGGCGTGCCGTCCTTTACGGCTGCGACCACGAGGCGAGCAGGACGAGGTTCCGCGAGCCGTGCCTCGATCTGCTGGCGGGCGCGCCGTCCTGGCTGCCGCTCGAATGGCTGCGCGACCTCCTGGAAGCGGACGAACTGGGGTTCGTCTATTGGTTCGACGGCGAGTGGACTCGGGTCGAGTATCCGGCGGGCGTCCGGGACGACGGGCTCGCCGGCACGGTGGGGCGCACCATGGACATGCAGAAACTGGTCGCCATGGTGACCGACGTCGTGTTCGGCTACAAGCTGGCCGAGGCCGTCGGCGCCGACGATGACGAGGACGTCGACAGCGCCTTGGACGAAACCATCGGCAGGGCGCGGAAGGGCGCTCTGGAGGAGATGGTGAGGCAGGCGCGGGAGCGTGCCCTGTCCGCCGATGGCTTCGCCTGGTTCAGCGAGCGTTTCGACCTGGATCTCACCGCGGCGCTCAGGACCGCTCAGCGGGCAGGGCTGACCCCCGGCAGCGCCTTCCCGGAGCTGCCCGCCGGGGCGGAATGAGCGCGATCAGCGGGTGATCTTGTCGAGGAAGGTGGTCAGGTTGGTCCGCATGCGGGCGATCTTCTCGTCCAGGGTGAGGGCCTCCTCGTACTCGCCGGCCGCGACCGAGTGCTTCTTGTCGCGGACGTAGAGGGAGCAGTCGAGGTCGTCGCAGAGGTACTGGCCGACCGAGTTGCCCTGGCGCCCGGCCTCGCCGGTGCGGCGGGCCGTCATCAAGGACACGGCGCCGCCGGTCCGTGTCGTCAGGCACAGCGAGCACATGCTGCGCGCGGTGAAGCCTCGGGACGCGCCGGAGGCTCTGCGCAGGGCGATGCCGGTGAGGCGGCCGTCGTGCTCGGCGACCAGGTAGGCGCGCTCGGGGGCGCCGGGATCTCGCCAGCCCAGGTAGTCCAGGTCGTCCCAGGGAAGGTCGGCGAAGTCCTTGGGCAGACCGAGGCGCTTCGCCTCGCCCTTGGAGCAGTTGACGAAAGACGTGCGGATCTCACGCTCGGTCAGGGGTCTCATGTGCGGCGAGGCTAGTCTTCCTAATAGGCTTAGGCAAATACATTAGAAGCCTAGGTTATTGAGGAGGGGGCCATGGCTCGGGCGGGGGTGACCGTCGAACGGCTGACCGGGGCGGCGGCGGAGCTGGCCGACGAGGTCGGCTTCGGCAACGTGACCGTCGCGGCGCTCGCGCGCCGGTTCGGCGTCAAGGAGGCGAGCCTGTACTCGCACATCAAGAACGCCCACGACTTGAAGACTCGCGTCGCGCTGCTGGCCCTGGCCGAGCTAGCCGACGAGGTCTCCGCGGCGGTGGCGGGGCGCGCGGGCAAGGACGCCCTGGTGGCCTTCGCGAGCGCCTACCGCGACTACGCCAAGCGCCACCCTGGCAGGTACGCCGCCGCCCGGATGGAGTTGGACCCCGAGACGGCCGCCAAGAGCGCGGCGAAACGGCACTCGGAGATGACCCGGGCACTGCTGCGGGCCTACGACCTGTCAGAGCCCGACGAGACCGACGCGGTCCGGATGCTGGGCAGCGTCTTCCACGGCTTCGTGAGCCTGGAGACCGCGGGCAGCTTCAGCCACACCCCCCGCGATGTGGAGGCCTCCTGGAGCAGAACCCTGGACGCCCTCGACGTCGCCCTCAAGAACTGGCCCCCGGCCTGATCCTTGCGCCACCCCTCGTGACCTTTTGGTCGATTACGGTGTTCGCCGCTCCCTGCCGCTCCCGATGCACTGGGATTGGCGTGTGCGCGAGGACACTCAGAGTGATCGATCGGAGTTGATGCGGGCCGGAGTGAGGGCCCGGGTGGTCCGATGGACGGGGTCGACCGGGGCGCAGGCGCGGCGGTGGTCCACTCCGGTGCTGCTGTCGGTGTTGGCGGCGGGCGCGGTCGGGCCGTTGCTGACCCCGGTCGTCGGGGCGTCGGCGGTGGCCTCGGCGGGAGTCGGGGCGGTGACGGCGGTCGGCGGGAACGTCCTGACCGATCTGGTGAGGTCGGGGATCGCGCGGCTGGCCGGCCAGGAGGTCCAGGGCTCGGAGGGAGATCT
This sequence comes from Actinomadura madurae, assembly GCF_047130825.1. Taxonomy (NCBI): domain Bacteria; kingdom Bacillati; phylum Actinomycetota; class Actinomycetes; order Streptosporangiales; family Thermomonosporaceae; genus Actinomadura; species Actinomadura madurae. The sequence continues at coordinate 9,975,604 of NZ_CP083237.1, read as the reverse complement.
GGAGTCAGAGCTGGAGCGGGGCGTCCAGCGGATCCTGGAGGCCGGCGGGGAGCGGGCGGAACGGCTGCGCGGCGAGATCGCGGAGTTGCTGCGGGAGGTCGGGGCGGTCGGCGCCGCGATCGAGGCGGTGCTGGAGACCGGTGACCGCCGGTTGCAGGCGGAGCTGGCCGCCGGGCTGGCGGCGGTGGGCGAGGAGTTCGGCGAATTCGGGTTCGTCCTGTCCGAGCTGCGGGTTCAGCTGGGGCTTCTCCGCGAGGGCATCGACCGCCAGGGCGGCCGGCTCCGGCAGCAGAGCGCCCAGCTCCAGCTCGCCGTGGACCTGGGGTACCGGCAGGCCACCGATACGCGGCTGCTCCTGGAGCAGGTGGCCGCGATCGAGCGGCGGACCCGCCCGGGTCGTCCGCCCGAGTCCGGGGCGGCGTGGTCCGACGGGTGCCCCTACCGGGGGCTGGTCGCCTTCAGCGAAGCGGACGCCGGGGTGTTCTACGGGCGGGAGGTGCTCACGGCGCAGCTGGTGGCCAGGCTCGCGCAGCGCCTGACCGGCGCCGGACCGCTGGTCGTGACCGGCGCGTCCGGGGCGGGCAAGTCGTCCCTGCTGCGCGCGGGGCTGCTGCCGGCGGCCGGGCGCGGCGAGTTGTCGGAGGCGGCCCGGCAGTGGCCGCGCCATGTCCTCGACCGGCCCACCGGATCTCCGCTGGAGCGCTTAGCAACCCTGGTGGCCGGGCTGGCGGGCCTGGACGCTCCCAGCGTCCTGCGCTCGCTCACGCGGGAGCCCGGTCAGGCGCACCTCCTGGTACGCCAGGCGCTCGACGCCGACGCGCGGCGCCGCGGCCTGTCCGGCCCGGCCGTGACCGGATCCCGGCTGATCCTGGCCGTCGACCAGTTCGAGGAGCTGTTCACCCTGGACGTCCCGGACGAGCGGCGCGAACGGGCCGAGGTGGAACGGGACGCGTTCATCACCGCTCTCCACGCGGCCGCGAGCGCGCCGGCCGGACCCGACGGCGCCTCCGCGGCCCTGGTCGTGATCGCCGTCCGCGGCGACTTCATCGACCGGTGCGCGCAGCACCCCCTGCTCGCCGCCGCACTCCAGGACGGCCCCTTCGTCGTGGGCCCGATGGCGGAGGCCGACCTGCGGCGCGCGATCACCGGGCCCGCCGACGTCGCCGGCCTGAGCATCGAGCCCGGCCTGATCGACACCATTCTCAGCCCGCTGCGCTCGCCCGCCGGCGGTTACGACGCCGGGGCGCTGCCGCTGCTGTCCCAGGCGATGCTGACGATCTGGGAGCACCGGGAGGACGACCGGCTCACCGGCCGCGGCTACGCGCTGACCGGCGGTGTCACGCAGGCGGTGGCCACCAGCGCCGAGGCGGCCTACGCCGACCTGGACCCCGGCCGGCAGCGGCTGGCCCGCCACGTGTTCCACCGGCTGACGGCGGTCTCGCGCGACGGCCGGCTCGCCCGGCGCACCGTCCAGCGCCCGGACCTGCACGCCAGTCACTCCGACCGGGGACGCGCCTGCACGGACCGGATCCTGGACGTCTTCGCCGCGCGGCGGCTCATCGTCGTCGACGACTCCGGCGTTCAGATCGCCCACGACGTCCTGCTGCGCGCCTGGCCGCGACTGCGCGGCTGGCTGGAGGCGGACCTGTCCGATCACGCCCTCTACAACCAGCTCGTGGACGCCGCCGGCGAATGGGCCGGCCACGGCCGGTCCGCCTCCTTCCTGTTCCGCGGCGAACGGCTGGCCGCCGTCCAGAGCGCCCGGATCCGCTGGCAGGCGGACCCCGGCCGCTTCCCCGCCCTGACCGACACCGCGCGTCTCTTCCTCGCCGCCGGCGCCCGCGCCCGGATCCGCGGCAGGCGCCGCCGCCGGGCCGTGCTGGCCGCCTTCTCCGTGCTCGTGGTGTTCGCACTGGGCCTGGCCGCCACGGCCGTCCGCTCGTCCGTCGACGCACGGGATCAGCGGGACCTGGCCGTCTCCCGCCAGCTCATCGCCCAGAGCCGGCTCCAGGCCACCGACCCCGCCCTTTCCGCACTGCTGGCCGCGGCCGCCTGGCGCATCGACCCGGCACCCGCGACCCGCGCGAACCTGCTCTTCATGCTGAGCAGGCCCGAGCGCGGCGTTCTCACTTCGCGCGCCGACTCGATCACCGCGGCCGAGCTCAGCCCGGACGGACGCACGCTCGCGCTCGGCACCCTGGACGAGGTGTCGTTCGTCGACATCGGGACACGCCGTCAGGTCGGAGCGCCGCTCACCGGCCTGGACGGTGCGGTCTCCGCGAGTTTCAGCCCCGACGGGCGCACCCTGGCGACCAGCAGCGGCGGCGATCACAGGGTGCTGTTCTGGGACGTCAGGACGCGCAAGCAGGTCGGAGCGCCGCTCCCCGATCACGGCAACCCCGTCGACGCGATGGTGTTCGCCCCGGACGGACGCACCCTGGCCACCAGCGGCGACGGCATGGTCCGGCTGTGGGACGCCAGGACGCACGAGCAAATCGGAGAAGACCTCACCGGCCGGGGCGAACCCGCATCCGTGGCGTTCAACCCGGACGGCGGCAGTCTCGCCATCGGCACCGAAGGCAAGGTGCAGATATGGGACACCAGGACGCGTGAGCGGATCGGCGCCCCTCTCGAAGTCGACTACGACTCGATGCCCCCCACCGCGGTGTTCAGCCCGAGCGGGAACATGCTCGCCACCGGCGGGAAAAGCGTGGTGCGGCTATGGGACTCCGCGACGCGCAAGCCGGTCGGCGGTCCTCTCACCGCCCACGACGGCGACGTGACCTCTCTGGCCTTCAGCCCGGACGGGCGCACCCTGGCCATCGGTGACAGCGGCAACACCCTGCGACTGTGGAACGTTCATACCCGGCGCCAGCTCGGTGAGCCCTTCATCGGCCATACCCACTCGGTGACGTCCATCATCTTCCTCAATGACGGCGGCACCCTGGTCACCGGCGGCACAGACGGCACCGTGCGGCTGTGGAACTTCACCACGCACAGGCAGGTCGGTGACCCGCTCGCCGGTCATCGGGAAGAGATCACCTCCCTGGCGCTGAACCGCGACGGAAAGACCCTGGCCACTGGCAGCGCGGACAGGACAGTGCGGTTCTGGGACCTTCACCGGCGCCGTCAGATCGCCTTGCTCGAAAGGGCGCACGCCGAGAGCGTCACATCCGTCGCTTTCAGCCTCGGCGGGGACACCCTGGCCACCAGTGGCGGCAACGACAAGACGGTCCGGCTGTGGGACGTGCGGACCCGGCGTCAGACCGGCGCCCCCATCACCGGCGACTACAGCGGATCCGTGGCCTTCAGCCCGGACGGACGCACCCTGGCCGTCGTGGACGGCTATTCCACGGTCCGGCTGTGGGACGTCCGAACCTGGCGGCAGACCGGCGCACCGATCACCGGCTCCGGCGACTACAGCGGACCCGTGGCCTTCAGCCCGGACGGGCGCACCCTGGCCACCGAGGGCGACGGCAACTCGGTGCGGTTGTTCGACAGCAGGACGCACAGGCAGATCGGCGCCCCTTTCGCAGGCCACGAAGGCATCATCTCCTCCCTGGCGTTCAGCCCTGACGGCCGATCATTGGCGAGCGGCAGCCTCGACGGCACGGTCCGGCTGTGGGACGTCCGCGCCCATCGGCAGATCGGCGCGGCCCTCACCGGCCACACCGCCTATGTGGGTTCCATCGCGTTCAGCCATGACGGGCGAGCCCTGGCCAGCGGAAGTGGTGACGGAGAGATCCACTTGTGGGACCCGGAAACGCGAACGCAGATCAGCGGTCCCCTCACCGGGCACGACGGGGCCGTCGCCGCCGTGCTCTTCGGCCCGGACGGGCGCACCCTGATCAGCGGCGGCGCCGACAGGACGGTGCGGCAGTGGGACGTGGCGGCCCCCCGCGATCCCTACGCGGCCGTCTGCGCCATCGCCGGGCGCTCGCTCACCGCCGGAGAGTGGGCCCGATACGTCCCCGGGCAGAGATTCCGTTCCGTCTGCCCCTGACCGGGCGAGCGATCTGCAGGAAGATCTCAGGATGAGCCTTCCTGATGATCTGGACGAGCTGGCGCGGAGCGTCATCGACGGGAACCGGTACATGACGCTCGCAACGAGCGAGGACGACGGCCGGCCGCGGGTGTCGCCGGTGTACTTCACGCACGCCGGCTACCGGACGTTCTACTGGGTGTCGTCTCCGGACGCGCGGCACTCGAAGAACGTCGCCGCGCGCCCCGAGGTTGCGATCGTCATCTACGACTCGTCCGTGGAGATCGGCAAAGGCCGCGCCGTCTACCTCGACGCCGTGGCGTCGAGGGTGCCGGACGACGAGCTGCCGCGGCGGTGCGCCGAGGCGTTCGCGGAGGTGGATCCCGGCGCCTACCGGCTCGAACCGCGGGACCTCGTCGGGGACAACCCGTGGCGGCTGTACCACGCGGACGCGACCGGGTGGGAGGTGCACCTGCCCGGCCGCGACCCGCGCAACCCCACGGGCACCGACACCCGGCGCCGCGTGACGCTCTGATCAGCCGGTCCGCGTCGCGGTGACGGCCATCGTGACGTAGGGCAGCGTGAAGCCGCCGCCCAGCGCGTCGATGGCGGCGCCGACGCCGTCGAGCACCTCCGTCGCCTTCTCGGGCGGGAGGGTGGTCAGGCTGCCGTGCGTGGGCATCTGGTCGAGCCACTCGTCCCGGGTGTAGTGGTGCTCCCAGTCGAAGCGCCACTGCTCGGGATCGGTGAACGCGCCCGCCTGCCGCATGCCGTCGGCGGCCTTGTCGAACATCGCCTGGTAGACGTCCAGGGCGGGCCGCCCCGCCTGGCCGGAGAGCGGGGAGCCGGGCGCCACGCGCTCGTAGACCTCGACGAGGGCGTCCGCGACCTCGGCGGGAAGCTGGAAGACGTGCCAGAACGCGGCGAGGCGGCCGGCGGGGCGGAGCACCCGGGCCGCCTTGGCCGCGCCCGCGACCGGGTCGATCCAGTGCCAGGCCGTCCCGGCGACGACGGCGTCGAAGTCGCGGCCGGCGGCGTCCCAGGTCTCGAAGGCCGCCACCTCGACGTCGAGGCCGCGGCGCCGCGCGAAGGCGGCCATGCGGGCGTCGGGCTCGACGCCCAGCACGGTGCAGCCGGCGGCCTGGAACTGCCGGGCGGCGGTGCCGGTGCCGCAGCCGACGTCCAGGACGTCCGGGCCGGGGCTCGCGGCGGCGATCCGGTCCACCATGGCGTCGGGATAGGCGGGACGGGTCCGGTCGTAGCGTGCGGCGTCCGTGCCGAAGGACTCGGCGACGTGCCTGGCACGATGGGGTTCGGCAGGGGAGCTGTCCGCTTGCCGGGACGGTAGAGTGGGCATGCGCCCACTATGAATGGGCAAGCGCCCACTCGTCAACGGGAGAGGTGGGATCCACGGTGCCGACCGGGGTCGCCCTGCGCGACGTGCGCGAGCAACTGTTCGACGCCGCCGAGCGCGTCCTGCTGCGGGACGGGCCGAGCGCCCTCACCAGCAGGGCGGTCACCGCGGAGGCGGGCTGCGCCAAGGGCGTCCTGCACCGGCACTTCGCCGACTTCGACGCCTTCCTCGCCGAGTTCGTGCTGGACCGCGCCCGCCGGATGGACGCCCAGGCCGCCGTGCTGCGCGACTCCGCCGGCGCCGGCACCGTGGTCGGCAACCTCGCCGCCGCGATGACGGCCGTGTTCGAGTCGGTCGCGATGGCGATCCTCCCGCTCATCACGTTCCGGGACGAACTGCGCGCCCGGCTGCGGACGACCTGGCCCGCCGGGCTCCCCGTCATCACCGAGGCCGTGGAGATGGTCGCCGCCTACCTCGCCGCCGAACGGGACCTCGGCCGCATCGCGCCGGACGCCGAGGTCGAGGTGCTCGCCCCCACCCTGCTCGGGGCGGGGCACCTGCAGTACGCCGACCGGGCGGCTCCCGCACCGGATCCCGAGGCGGTCCGCAAGACGGTGACCACGGTCATCGGCGGCGTCCTGCGCTGATCGCGCCGCGCGCACTTGCCCCGGCGCCGCCGGCGTGGTTTTATAAATGCACGTTCATTCATTAATGGAGGTGCGATGGCGGGGCGGCCGCGGGGCGTGGACGACGCGGTGATTTTGCGGGCGGCGGTCGAGGTGATCGGCAGGGTCGGCCCGGCGAGGCTCACGCTCGCCGCGGTGGCGGACGAGGTCGGCCTCGTACCGGGCACGCTCGTCCAGCGCTTCGGGTCGAAGCGGGGCCTGCTGCTGGCGCTGGCGGAGCGGTCGGTCCAGGACGCCGGCACGCTGCACAAGCGGGCGCGGGACGGGCACGAGTCCCCGCTCGCGGCGCTCCGGGCGTTCGCCGCCGCGTCGATGTCCGAGCTGGCCACGCCGGAGAAGTACGCCAACCACCTGGCGTTCCTGTGCATGGACCTGACCGACCGGGAGTTCCACGAGCGCGCGCTGGCCGTCCACGAGGCGCACGGCCGCGTGATCGAGATGCTGCTGGACGAGGCGGTGGCAGGCGGCGAGCTCCGGCCCGGGACCGACACCGGGGCCGTGGCCGGATCCGTCCAGGTCGCCATCGCGGGGGCCGGGCTGACGTGGGCGCTCGACCGCCGGGGAACGCTGGCGGACCGGCTCGCGCACGAGATCGGCACCGTCCTGGCGCCGCACGCGAAGGAGGGACCATGACGCTCGAAGGGCAGGTCGCGCTGGTGGCCGGGGGCACCCGGGGCGGCGGGCGCGGCATCGCCGTCCAGCTCGGGGCGGCCGGGGCGACCGTGTACGTCACGGGACGCAGCAGCGGGTCCGAGCGGTCGGACCTCGGCCGTCCGGAGACCATCGAGGAGACCGCCGAGCTGGTCACGGCGGCCGGCGGGACCGGCATCCCCGTCCGCGTCGACCACAGCGTCCCGGACGAGGTCCGCGCGCTGGCCGGGCGGATCACGGCCGAGCAGGACGGCCGGCTCGACGTCCTCGTCAACTCGGTGTGGGGAGGCGACCCGCTGACCGACTGGGAGCACCCGCTATGGGAGCAGGACCTCGACCGGGGGCTGCGGCTCCTGCGGCAGGCCGTCGAGACCCACGTGATCACCAGCCGGTTCATGCTGCCGCTGATGGTCGCCCGGAAACGCGGCCTCGTGGTGGAGGTGACCGACGGCAACACCGCCCGCTACCGCGAATCGTTCTTCTACGACCTCGCGAAGTCGAGCGTCATCCGGCTCGCGTTCGCGCAGGCCGCGGAGCTGAGGCCGCACGGGGTCGCCGCCGTCGCGATCACGCCCGGCTTCCTGCGCTCGGAGCACGTGCTGGAGCACTTCGGCGTCACCGAGGAGAACTGGCGGGAGGCGGTGGCCAAGGACCCGCATTTCGCGTACTCCGAGACCCCGGCGTACCTGGGGCGCGCCGTCGCCGCCCTCGCCGCCGACCCCGAGATCATGAGCAAGACGGGACGGGCCCTGGCCACCTGGGGTCTGTACGAGGAGTACGGGTTCACCGACGTCGACGGGACCCAGCCCGACTTCGCCGCGCACTGGGCGGACGCGCTGGTCGACGAGTACGGGCCGCTCGGCGACCCGCTATGACCGCGGCACGTCGACGACCAACCGGCCGTCCCGGACGGTCACCGGCGTGCCGAACCCGGCACAGGCCCGGGTGAACCGGTCGGCGATCCAGGCGCGGTCCGCCCCCTCGGCCAGGCGGGTGCGGCAGAAGTCGAGCCGCAGCGGCACCGCCTCGATCCGGGACGGCCCGGCGGCCTCCAGCCTGACCAGGAACACCAGCCCCAGGTCGTTGCGGAGCCCGGCGTCGACGGCGTAGTCGTCGATGAAGTCGCCCATGTCGAAGATGACCGGCCAGGCGATCCCGTGGAAGACGTGCGCCGAACTCCCGGCGACGAGCGTCGCGCCCGCGTCCACCAGGGCGCGCGCCGCCCGCCGGACGTACGGCAGCGGCTCGGAGGTCATGTTCGGGCCCCAGTGCGGCAGGACGAGCACGGCGTCGTGCTCGTCCCGGAGCCGCCGCACCTCGTCCAGCAGGAATTCGGGGACGCCTCGCTCCAGATCGGCAAGGGCGACCCCCGGACGGCCCGCGCCCGCGGCGAAGTCGGACGGGTGATCGGTGACGCCGACGACCGCGACCCGCACTCCCCCGGCGTCCAGGACGACCGGCTCCCGCGCCCGCTCCAGATCGGCCCCGGCGCCCACCGTGCGGATGCCCACGCGGCCGAGGAGGGCGAGCGTGTCCGCCAGCGCGTCGCGTCCGAAGTCCAGCGCGTGGTTGTTGGCGAGCGTCACGCAACCGACGCCGAGATCGGCGAGGGCCTCGACCGCGGCCGGCGGCGCCCGGAAGTGGAACGGCTTGCCGGGCGCGTCCCACCGCCGTCCGCGCCCGGACACGCAGCACTCCAGGTTCAGCACCGCGAGATCGGCCTCCGCGAAGACCTCTCGCACGCCGCCGGAGAACAGCCCGTACGGGCCGGACGCGGCGATCTCGTCCGCCACGCCCCGGCCCAGCATGGTGTCCCCGGCCAGCGCCACCGTGATCGTCATGCCGTGCTCGCCATCCTTGGGGGCCTCACATCCTCAATCGGTAGATCCGCCAGAAGCCGGTGTCGCTCACGTCGAGCGTCTCCACCCCGGCATACCCGGCATCCGTCGCGTACGCCGCGAGCGTCCCCGGGCGCATGACCGCCCCGGTCCCGGCCGACCCGTCGTGGCTGAGCGAGTCGGGCAGGCAGATCAGCAGGCTGAAGCCGTACAGCAGGCGCTGGACCTCGTCGCCCGGCGTGGTGAGGACCTGGTCGGCGGCCTCGTCGACGACGATCACGACCGCGTCCGGCGCCGCCGCGGCCCGCATCCCCGCCAGCACCTCCGTGGGGCGCGGCATGTCGTGCAGGCACTCGACCAGCATCAGCACGTCGTACGGGCCGCCCGGGAGCCCCGCCGCGGCGTCGGCGCGGTGGAACCGCACGCGGTCGGCGACGCCGGCCTCCGTGGCGTGCTTGCGCGCGGCGTCCAGGGCGACGTCGTCGAGGTCGAACCCGTCCACCTCGATCCGCGGATGGGCCTTGGCCAGCCCGATCGCCGACCAGCCCTGCCCGCAGCCGACGTCGGCGACCCGGGCGCCCGCGGCGAGCCGCTCGCGCAGCCCGGGGATCTGCGGCGCCCAGTCGCGTGGCAGGGCGTGCAGCAGCATCGGCCGGTTGAGGTCGCCCTGGGCGTTGGACATGTCCTCCCCGTAGGCGTCCCAGGGCACGCCCCGCCCGGCCCGGTACGCCTCCGCGATCGCGGGCAGCTGCAGCACCGCCGCCATGATCTGGCGGACCAGCGGCTCGGTCCAGGCCGGGCTGTCGGCGTCCAGCAGCGCCTCGGCGTGCCCGGCCGGGAGCTCGTACCGGCCGTCCGGCAGCCGGACCAGGACGCCCGCGACGGCCTGCTGCTCCAGCCACTCCGTGGCGTACCTGGGCTGCGCCCCGGTCCGCCCGGCGAGCTCCTCGGGGGTCGCCGGACCGTCCTCATGGAGCGACGCGTACCAGCCGAGCCGCCCCCCGAGCCAGACGGCCGCGGCCTCCATCGTGGCCACTGCCTGCCCGAACAGCCGTTCCGACAGGGCACCCGGGCTATATTCGGTCATGAGGTCTCCTTTCCTCCTCTACCGAAGAGATAGGCCTCGGCACATGCAGCCGCCTTGCACGGCGCTTGCACGCGGCGGCGACCGCACGGGGGTTCACGGCCATGGAGTTCCGGGTGCTCGGCTCGCTGGTGCTGGTGGACGGCGAGCGGGAGATCATGCTCACCAGCGCGCACCAGCGGCGCCTGCTGGCGGCGCTGCTGCTGGAGCCCGGATGCCCGGTGTCGGCCGGCCCGCTGGTGGACGCCCTGTGGGGCGAGGACCCGCCCGCCTCCGCCGCCACGACCGTCCAGTCGTATGTGTCCCGGCTGCGCCGCGTCCTCGGCCCCGGGCTGCTGCAGCGCAGCCCCGGCGGGTACCTGCTGGCCGCCGGCGCCGAGTCGACCGACGCCGGACGGTTCGAGCGGCTGGCCGCACGCGGCCGGTCCGCCGACCGCCCTGCCGACCGGATCCGCCTCCTGGAGGAGGCGCTCGCGCTGTGGCGCGGGGACGCCTTCACCGACCTCGCGCACCACCCGCCCGGCCAGGCGGAGGCCGCCCGGCTGGCGGAGCTGCGCGCCTCCTGCCGCGAGGACCGGGCGGCCGCGCTGCTCACCCTCGGCAGGTTCGCCGAGTCCGTCGCAGACCTGCGGGCCCTGACCGTCGCGGAGCCGTTCCGGGAACGGCCGTGGCGACTGCTCATGCTCGCGCTGCACCGCTCCGGCCGCCAGGCCGAGGCGCTCGCCGCGTTCCGCGCCTACGACGGGATCCTCGCCGAGGAGGGATTGGAACCGTCCTCGGCGATCAGGGCCGTGCAGGCGACGATCCTGGCCGAACCCGACCCCGCCCCGCCCGCCGAACCCCTCACGGCCGCCCGCCGCCCGCCCCGCCCCGTCACCCCGCTGATCGGGCGGGAGGACGAACGCGCGTTCGTGCTGGACCTGCTGAAGGAGCACGCGCTCGTCACCATCACCGGCCCCGCGGGGGTCGGGAAGTCGCGCCTGGCGGCGGAGGTCGCCGCCGCCGAGGCCTCCGCCCGCCTCGACGGAGCCCGCGTCGTGCACCTCGCCGCCGTCGCCGACCCCGGCAGGGTCTGGTACGCGGTGGCCCAGGAGTTGGGCGTCAGCGGCCAGGGGCCCGACCGGCTCGCCGACGCGCTCGCCGCGCGCGACATGATCCTCGTCCTCGACGGCGCCGAGCACGTCCTGGACGCCGTCGCGGCACTGGTGACCACCGTCCTCGCCCGCTGCCCCGGCGTGACGGCGCTCGTGACCGCCCAGGAACGCACGGGCGTCGCCGCAGAGTGCGTCGTGCCGCTGTCCCCGCTGTCCGCGGACGGCGCGGACGCCCCCGCCGTCCGGCTGTTCACCGAGCGCGCGACCGCCGTCAACCCCGCCTTCCGGGCGGACGGCCCCGGCGCCGCCACCGTCGCCGCGCTGTGCCGCCACCTCGACGGGCTGCCGCTGGCGCTGGAGATGGCCGCCGCCCGCATGGGCTCCTACACGCCCCGCGACCTGCTCGACCGGCTCGACCGGCGGTTCGCGCTGCTGCACGGCGTCCGGGCCACCGAACCCGGCCGGCACCGCACCCTGCGGGCCGCGGTCGACTGGTCCTACCGGCTCCTCGCCCCCGCGGAACGCGAGGTCTTCACCGCCCTGTCGGTCTTCCCCGCCTCGTTCGACGCGCCGGCGGCCGCGGCGACCTGCGGCGGCGACCCCGAGCACGTCCGCGACGTCCTGGCCCGGCTGGTCGAGCGCTCCATGGTCACCGCGGAGCTGCGCGGCGGCCGGGCCCGGTTCGCGCTGCTGGAGACCCTCCGCGGCTACGGGCGGGACGTGCTCGCCGCCCGCGGCGACCTCGACGCCGCCCAGGGCCGGCACGCCGCCTGGGCCGCCGACCTCGCGGAACGGGCCGACGCCGGGATGCGCGGACCCGGCGAGGCCGAATGGACCATGCGGATCGACGACGCCCTGCCCGACCTGCGCGCGGCCTTCGCCTGGGCCTCCGCCGGACGGCACGCCGACCTCGTCCGGCGGCTGACCGTGGCGCTGCTCGGCTACGCCTACCACCGGCTGGTCCTGGAACCCGCGGACTGGGCGGCGCGGGCGCTGGAGACGTTCGGGGAGGACGCCCCGGCCGCCCTGCACGTCCTCGCCGCGATCGGCCCCCTGAACAGGGGCGACCTCCCGGCCGCGGAGTCCCTCGCACGCACCGGCCACGGCCTGGCCCGTCCCGGCGCCCCGGAACGGAACATGGCCGCGCTCCTCATGGCGGACGCCGCGGGCTACGGAGGCCACGCCGAGGACGTGGCCGGGCGCGCCGCCGAACTCCTCACGGCCGCCGACCCCCACCTCCGGGCGCTCGGCCACGTGACGGCCGGCATCGCCGCGGCGTACCTCGGCCGCCCGGACGCCGCCCGCGAGCACGCCGCCCGGCTGCGGCCCCTCGCCGGCCGCGCCGCCGCCCCCACCCTCGCCGCCTGGCGGCACTACCTCGCCGGAGAGATCTCGGCCGCCGGGGACGGCATCGCCGCCGTCCATGACCTCGACACCGCGGTCCGGACCGCCCGGCAGGTCGGCAACCGGCTGATCGAGGGCGTCGCGCTGGTCGCCGCCACCGCGTGCCGCACCCGGCACGGCCGGCCCGAGGCCGCGCCGCCGGCGGTCGCCACCGCGATCGGCCACTGGCGCCGCCAGGGCGACTGGACGCACCAGTGGCCGACGCTGCGGACGGCCGCGATCCTGCTCTCCCGGCTCGGCGGCCACCGCGACGCGATCGTCCTCGCCGCCGCCGTCGCCGCCCTCGGCCCGGCGCCCTACGGCCGGGAGGCCGACGACCTCGCCGCGCTCGAATCGCGGGCCCGCTCGGCGCTCGGGCCGGCCGCGGTGGCCGAGGCGCGCGCGGCGGGCGCCGCGCTCGGCCCGGCCGACGCCGCCCTGTACGCGCTGAACGCCATCGACGCCCGATCTCGGGACGCGCGCCCGCGTGCGGGCGTCACGGACTCCGGCTGAACCAGGTGACCTGCGCCCCGTTGCCGAACGACTCGCGCCGCTCCGGCGTGAACCGGGCGGGACGGAACTCGCCCGCGAAGGCCGGGACCCCCGCTCCGGCCACCACCGGGTAGGACTTGACGATCAGCTCGTCGATCTCGGGCAGGAGGACGGCCGCCAGCCGGCCACCGCCGGCGAGCCAGATGTCCTTGTCGCCCTTCTCGGCCTTGAGCTCCCGGACGGTGCCGAGCGGTTCCCGCACCAGCTCGACGCCCGGATCGTCGATCGCCTCCAGTGAGGTGGACGCGACGTACTGGCGAACGTGCGCGTACGGGCTGGTCACGCCGATGTCGAGCGCGGGCCGGTAGGTTCCGAGGCCCATGATCAGCGTGTCGAACCGCTTGTTGGGAGCGTCCTCCAGCCCGGCCTGCGGGCGGACGTGGGTCGGGACGGTCTCCGGATACCGCTCGTTGATCCAGGCCGCCATGTCGTCCCCGAGCGGGTAGAAGTCGACCTCGCCGCGGGGGCCGGCGATGTAGCCGTCGATGCTGACGCCGACGTAGTAGACGAGTTTTCGCATACCGACACTCCATCGTAGTACTCTCTCTGTAGTGGTTTGAACGTAGTACTACAGATGGAGTGGTGTCAACATGCGGCGGAACACCGAACGGAGGGCGGCCCTGGTCGACGCCGCCATCGAGGTGCTGGCCAGGGAGGGCGCGCGCGGGCTGACGTTCCGCGCCGTGGACGCCGAGTCGGGCGTGCCGACCGGCACCGCCTCCAACTACTTCGCCAACCGGGACGACCTGTTCACCCAGGCGGGCGGCCGCATCTACGAGCGCCTCACACCGGACGCCGCCACCGTGGCCGGGGTGCGCGAGGGCCCGCGCGACCTGGCCAAGGTCACCGAGATCCTGCGGGAGACCGTCGGCCGGATCGCCGAGTTCCGCACCGGCTACCTCGCGCTGCTGGAACTCCGCCTGGAGGCGACGCGGCGGCCCGCCCTGCGCGCCGTCCTGACCGACCGGGTGCGGGCGGACGTCGAGACCAACATCGCCCAGCACCTGGACTCCGGCCTGCCCGGCGACGCCACCTCGGTCCGCCTGCTCTACCTCGCCCTCAACTGGCTGATCGTCGAGCACCTGACCCTGCCGGGGGTGTTCTCCGACGAGGAGGTCCAGGAACTGGTGGGGCTCGCGGTGGAGCGCGCCGCCCCGCGCGAGGACGGCTAGAAGAGCGGCCGGCCGGGGCCCTTCTTGATCTGGTCGACGAAGAGCCGGGCGAGCGCCCGCTGGCCCGCGACCGTCGGATGGTAGCTGCGCGGCTCCGCCTCCAGCGCCGCCAGGTTCAGCGTCAGGCCGTTCATGTAGGCGTCCTTGCTGCCCACCTCGTGGCCTGCGAACGCGCTGTAGGCGTCCACGAACTCCACGCTGCCGGGGCGCCGCCCGGAGACCTTCCGCGCGTCCGCCTCCGCCACCGACTGCCGGATCAGCCGGTCCAGGTCGTAGGTGCGCGCGTTCAGCCAGCGCTGGTCCGACACCGTGATGTTGTCCCCGTCCGCGCCGCTGACCTCGGAGAACGCCTTCGGGTACCCCATCACGACCACCCGCGCCCGGGGCGCCCGCTCGGTGATCTTCGCGATCAGGTCGGGCAGGCTCCGGCGGAGCTCGGCCATCCGCCCGGCGATCTCCTCGCCCTGCGCGGTGCAGCCCTTGCTCCACGGCAGCCGCACCACGCAGCCCGCCAGCACCCTGGAGAACCCGACGTCGTTGCCGCCGATGCTGATCGTCACCAGGCTCGTGTCGGCGCCGATGCGGCCGATCTGCGGGGGCTCACCGCCCCGCCCCTTCAGCACGTCGCCGGTCTTGGCGCCGGAGCACGCCCAGAACGCGCTGCCCTTCGCGAAGCGAAACGCCTTCGAGACCTCGTGGTAGTACGCCTTGGACGTCCGGTGGCAGCGGTCGAGCGGGTTCTGGTCGGCCACCGTCGCCTCCGCGCCGACGCCCGCCGAGTAGGAGTCGCCGAGCGCGACGTAGGAGCCGCGCGTCGCCACCTCCAGCGGAGTCGGCGCCCTCGTGGTCGCCACCGGGTCGGCCCGCGCCTCCGGCGCCGGCGTCCGGCACCCGCTCCCGAAGACCTCGCACCGCGCCGCCGGCAGCAGGACCAGCGGGACGACGGCCAGGGCCAGCAGCACCACCAGCAGGGCGAGCGCGGCCTCCCGCTCGCCGAGACGGCCCCGCACCCACGCGACCGGGCTGATCATCGTTCTCCTTCGCGTCCCAAGGTCCAGACGTCCGTGAGCCGCCCCGGGTTCCCGCCTTTACATTGTAGATCTACTCCAGTGGCGCCCACATGACGAGGCGCGGGCCGAGTTCGTGCAGGCCGGCCTCGATCTCGGCCTCCCAGTGGGCCCTGAGACCCGGCCCCCAGCGCTCCGGGGGCAGCTCGGCGAACCCGTGCCGGGCGTACCAGGGGCCGTTCCACGCGACGTCCCGGAACGTCAGCAGGCTGACCCCGGGCGACCCCGCGGCGGCGGCCCGCGCCTTCACCTCGTCCAGCAGCCGGACGCCGATCCCCCGCCCCACCAGGTCGGCGCGCACCGAGATCTGCTCCAGGTGGACGGCCCCGTCGACCTCCTCGACGGCCGCGAACCCGACCGGCGGATCGCCCGCCACCACGATCTCGGCGCCCTTGGCGATCATGTGCTCGACCACGGGCGGGCCGGGCGGGAAGACGATCCCGATCTCGTGGAACATGGGGTCGCCCGAGTTCTCGATCGCCCCCAGCCCCGGCAGATCCCCGGGCCCGGCCAAACGCACCGTGTAGTCCATTCCGCGATCGTAGGGCCGCGCCGGTCAGGCGTAGAAGCGCATATGCCACTCCAGCGGGGGCTCGCCGTAGGCGTCGCCCGGCGGGTTGGGGCCGAACTCGACCTCGCTGCCGTGGGCGAGCTCGATGATGGCGGCGCCGGCCTCGACCGTGTCGCGCCAGTGCTCGGGGACGGCCCGCGCGCCGTACCGCGCCCCGAGCAGGTGGCCGCAGAGGGCGCCGGTCGAGTCGCTGTCGCCGGAGTGGTTGACGGCGAGCAGCAGCCCGCGCGGGACGATCTCCAGCGGGTACCCTCCCCCCGCCTCCGCGGCGAGCGCGGCGTGGACGGCGATGGCGAGCACCTCGGGGCCGGTGAAGCCGCGTCCCAGGCTCTCCACCCGCTCGGGGGAGGGCCGGCCGCTCCCCGCGAGCTCGACGGCCCGGTCGAGCGCGGCGGCCGTCTCCTCGTGGCCCGGGTGCTTGCGCAGCTCCCCCATCGCCTGCCGCACGGCGTCGGCGAGCGCGGCGCCGTGAACGAGCGCCGACACCGCCACGGCGAGCGCCCCGGCCGGGAGGCGGCCTGACGGGTGGCCGTGGGTGAGGGCCGCCGTGCCCTGGCCGCGCGCGAAGACGGCCTCGGGATCCGGGTGGCCGAATCCGGCCGGTGCCGCGCGGACCGTCCCCGCGCAGCCCTTCGAGTCGTTGACGGGCTCGTCCACCGTGCCGAGCGGCCATCCCGGCTTGCCGCGCTCCCCCGCCGCGAGGAGCGCGGCCCGGGTGGTGCGGCTGACGCCCCGGCGGGCCATGACGGCCGGGGCGTGCAGCGCCGGCCCGGTGGCGTGCAGGTCACCCGCCGGGAACCGCTCGCCCTGGACCCTCATCCACGAGAGGTAGTTGGACTGCACCAGGCCGAAGTACGCGCCGCCGATCCCCCTGGAGCGGGCCCGGATGGACGCCTGGAGGCCCGCCTGCG
Source organism: Actinomadura madurae (assembly GCF_047130825.1). Classification (NCBI taxonomy): domain Bacteria; kingdom Bacillati; phylum Actinomycetota; class Actinomycetes; order Streptosporangiales; family Thermomonosporaceae; genus Actinomadura; species Actinomadura madurae. The sequence goes on along the minus strand of NZ_CP083237.1, from coordinate 9,959,259 downwards.
CGGTGAGCAGGCAGAGCTGCGTGGCCTCCCCGATCTCGGGCCGCCCCGTGTACCCGGTCACGCCGCCGGGCCCGTACGCCTCCCGGATCGCCTCCAGCGACATGCCCTCCACGGGCCGGCCCAGCGCCTCGCCGACCGCCCCGCCGAACAGGCACCCGCGCATCCGATCACCCATCGTCTCCGCCATAACCGAACACGGTAACGACACCGCCCGCACCGCGGCCGCCTCCGCCATCGACGCCGGCCCTTCGATGATCACGATCTCCGTGGCGCGGTGGACCTCGTGCGGTAGCGGGGTGGGGTTTCCGTCTGGGTGGGGAGTTGGATCACCCGTGGGAGGGAGGTCTCGGTCTTGCGGGTGGTCGTTCACTTGCTCTGAACGATCCCCGAGGACGAGAAGGGCCTGATCAATGGCAGGGAACGCTGTGTCGCTCGTCCGGCGCGTGCACGGAAGGACCGTCGACGGTGCGCCGCGGTGGGCGGTGTGGGCCGCCTACGGCGCCAGCCTGGTCGTGCTGCCGTCCTGCATTTGGCGGATCGCGCTGGGCTTCGGCGCGCCGATCGGCCCGCTCATGCCGAGCGACGGCGACACGCACGGCGACGTGCCCGGCTGGGTGCCGATGTGGTCGTACACGATCCTGCTGAGCATCGTCAGCGAGTTCCTCGCCTTCCTGGCGGTGGGACTGGTGAGCCGGTGGGGCGAGGTGTTCCCGTCCTGGATGCCCCTCGTCGGCGGCCGCCGGGTGCCGACCACGGCGGCCGTCCTGCCCGCGGGCATCGGCGCGCTGCTCCTGATCCTCCTCACCTCCTCGCGCGTGCCCGGGTTCGACACCTTCACCGCGCCGGACGGGAGCACGGTGTACATAGAAGGGTGGCGGCTCGGCCTGTTCATCGTGTCCTACGGGCCGCTCCTGGCGTGGGGCCCGCTGCTCGCCGTCGCCACCGCCGCCTTCTACCTCCGGCGGAGGAGGGCGCGGTCGTGACCGGGACAGGACGCCGCGCCCGCCGGAAAAGCGGATGCGGTGCCGGGCGGACCGCGGTGATGCTGGGGCATGGCCTGGACGCTGACCAGTGATCTCGAAGAGTTCCGCGCGCGGGCGGGCGGCTTCCTGCGGGCCGACCCCGTCCGCAACACCGTCGCGCTCACCGTGATCGAGGCGATGCGGAAGCAGGGACCCGGCCTCTACGAGGGCGCGCTGTTCGGATGGTGGCCGCGGGACGGGCGGGTCGCGGCCGCCGTCCTGTGGGCCGGCGCGAACCCGCCGATGCTGAGCGCGATGCCGGACGGCGCCGCGCGGGACCTCGCGGACGCGCTCGCCGCGCGGGGCGCGACCGTGCGGGGGGCCAACGGGACGCCCCGCGCCGCCGAGGCGTTCGCGGGGGCGTGGACCGCCCGGACGGGGGCGGCGTCACGGGTGGTGATGCGGCAGCGCCTCTACCGGCTGGGGAAGCTGGAGGCGCCCGACCCGGCACCGGACGGCGCCGCGCGCGTCGCGGGGGACGCCGACCGCGGCCTGGTGCTGGACTGGTTCGCGGCGTTCCACCGGGACGTCGGCGAGCACGGCGAGGTGAACACGGCGATGGTCGACGGGCGGCTCCGCGCGGGCGGCGTCCTGCTGTGGGAGGCCGGCGGCCGGCCGGTGGCGATGGCCGGGCGGACCCCCGCCGTCGGCGGGATGGCGCGGGTGGCGCCCGTGTACACGCCGGCCGGGCACCGCCGCCGCGGCTACGGCGCCGCGGTCACCGCGGCGGCGACCCGGGACGCGCAGGACGCCGGCGCCGCCGACGTCGTGCTGTTCACCGACCTCGGGAACCCGACGAGCAACGGCGTCTACCGGCGGCTCGGCTACCGGCCGGTGGAGGACCGGGTGGTGCTGGCGTTCACCTGACGCCGGCCTCCTTCATGTCGCGCAGCTCCCGCTTGAGCTCCTTGATCTCGTCGCGGAGGCGGGCCGCCAGCTCGAACTGCAGGTCGGTGGCGGCCTGGTGCATCTGGTCGGTCATCTGCTCGATCAGGGCCTCCAGCTCCTCGCGGGGCCGCTCTCCGACGAGGTCGGCGGCGTGCCGGCCGACCTCCTTGGTGCGGGACGCGAGGCCCGGGACGGGGGCCTTGCCGCGGGACTGCTGGCGCCCGGCGCCGCCGATGAGGGTCTCGGTGTCGGCGTCCTCGCGGGCCAGGGAGTCGAGGATGTCGGCGATGCGCTTGCGGAGGGCCTGCGGCTCGATGCCGTGCTCCTCGTTGTAGGCACGCTGCTTGGCGCGGCGCCGGTTCGTCTCGTCGATCGCCCGTTCCATGGACGGCGTGACCGTGTCGGCGTACATGTGGACCTGGCCGGACACGTTCCGGGCCGCGCGGCCGATCGTCTGGATGAGGGACGTCTCGGAGCGCAGGAAGCCCTCCTTGTCGGCGTCCAGGATCGCGACGAGGGACACCTCGGGCAGGTCGAGGCCCTCGCGCAGCAGGTTGATGCCGACGAGGACGTCGAACTCGCCGGCGCGCAGCTCGCGGAGCAGCTCGATGCGGCGCAGCGTGTCGACCTCGCTGTGCAGGTAGCGGACCTGGATGCCGAGTTCCAGCAGGTAGTCGGTGAGGTCCTCGGCCATCTTCTTGGTGAGCGTGGTGACGAGGACGCGCTCGTCGCGCTCGGTGCGCTCGCGGATCTCGTGGATCAGGTCGTCGATCTGGCCCTTGGTGGGCTTGACGACGATCTCGGGGTCGATGAGGCCGGTGGGGCGGATGACCTGCTCGACGACGTCGCCCTGGACGCGGTTCATCTCGTACGGGCCGGGCGTCGCCGACAGGTAGACGGTCTGGCCGATCCGGTCGAGGAACTCCTCCCACTTGAGCGGCCGGTTGTCCATGGCGGACGGCAGCCGGAACCCGTGCTCGACCAGCATCCGCTTGCGGGACGCGTCGCCCTCGTACATGGCGCCGATCTGCGGGACGGTCTGGTGGGACTCGTCGATGACGAGGAGGAAGTCCTCCGGGAAGTAGTCGAGGAGGGTGTTGGGGGCGCTGCCGGGGCCGCGGCCGTCGATGTGCCGGGAGTAGTTCTCGATGCCGGAGCAGGTGCCGACCTGGCGCATCATCTCGATGTCGTAGGCGGTGCGCATGCGCAGCCGCTGCGCCTCCAGCATCTTGCCCTGCCGCTCCATGACGGCGAGGGTCTCCTCCAGCTCGGCCTCGATGTCGCGGATGGCCCGCTCCATCCGCTCGGGCCCGGCGACGTAGTGGGAGGCGGGGAAGACGTACAGCTCGTCGTCCTCGGTGATCAGCTCGCCGGTGAGCGGGTGCAGGGTGGCGAGCTTCTCGATCTCGTCGCCGAACATCTCGATGCGGACGGCGAGCTCCTCGTACTGCGGGATGATCTCGATGGTGTCGCCGCGGACCCGGAACGTGCCGCGGGTGAAGGCGAGGTCGTTGCGGGTGTACTGCATGCCGACGAGCTGGCGGAGCAGGTCGTCGCGGTCGATCTCCTGGCCGACGTGCAGGCGGACCATCCGGTCGACGTACTCCTGCGGCGTGCCGAGGCCGTAGATGCAGGACACCGACGCGACGACGACGGTGTCGCGGCGGGTGAGCAGCGAGTTGGTCGCCGAGTGCCGCAGCCGGTCGACCTCGTCGTTGATCGAGGAGTCCTTCTCGATGTAGGTGTCGGTCTGCGGGATGTACGCCTCGGGCTGGTAGTAGTCGTAGTACGAGACGAAGTACTCGACGGCGTTGTTCGGCAGCATCTCGCGCAGCTCGTTGGCGAACTGGGCGGCGAGGGTCTTGTTCGGCTGCATGACGAGGACGGGCCGCTGCAGCTTCTCCACCAGCCAGGCGATCGTGGCGGTCTTGCCGGTGCCGGTGGCGCCGAGCAGCACGGCGTCCTTCTCGCCGCCCTGGACGCGGGCGGTGAGCTCGGCGATCGCCTGCGGCTGGTCGCCCGACGGCGTCATCTCGGTGACGACCTCGAACGGCGCCACCCGGCGCCGCAGATCCGTGATCGGGCGCATCGGCATCTCCCTGGTCCGGCGTACTCCCTGCTCCCCCACTGTATGCAGCGGGTGGGACATTCCCGTCCCGTGCGGCTCAGGCACGGCTCAGGACGCCGGGAGCGGGATCCTGGCGCGGACGGCGTAGCCGCCCTCCCGCGGCCCGGCGTCGAAGCTGCCGCCGAGGGCGGTGACCCGCTCGCGCAGCCCGACCAGGCCGTTCCCGCCGCTCGGCAGCCGGTGCTCGGGCCGGGCCGTGGACGGCTCGTTGGCGATCTCCACCTCGATCGCCTCGGGCAGCAGGCCGAGGTCGACGCGGGTGTCGGCGGCCCCGGCGTGCTTGTGCACGTTGGTGAGTGCCTCTTGGACGAGGCGGTAGACCGTCCGCCCGACGGCGACGGGCATCGGGCGCTCGTCGCCGCGGATCACCAGGTCGACGCGGAGCCCGGCGGCGCCGGACTGGTCGACCAGCTCGCGGACGTGGGCGAGGGTCACGGCCTCCTGCGGGAGGGCGTTCTCCCCCTGCCTGAGCACGCCGATGACGTGGCGCAGCTCCTCCAGCGCCTGGCGCCCCATGTCGCCGATGACGGAGGCCGTCTCGGCGGCGCGGGCGGGGTCGCGGACGGCGATCGCCTTGAGCGCGCCCGCGTGGACGACCATGACGCTGATCCGGTTGGCGACGACGTCGTGCATCTCCCGGGCGATGCGGGTGCGCTCCTCGCCCCGCGCGCGCTCCGAGCAGGTGCTGTTCCCGTTCGAGCCGTGCCGTGCGCTCCTGAAGCGATGCGATCAGCTGCTTCCGCGCGCCCATGTAGAGGCCGAGCAGGACGGGGACGGCCACGAACGCGATGCCGAAGATGGACTGCGCGAGGAAGCTCTCCGTGTTCGACGTCGGGGAGGGGAAGGCCAGCCCGGCGACGTAGGCGGCGACCGCGAGCACCACCACCGTCCGGCGGGACGTGGTGTAGGCGGCGAGCGAGTACATGATGACCAAGGCCGCGAAGACCCCCGCGCCGGTGACGGTGCCGAACACCACCATGAACACGGTGAGGCCCACGGGGTGGAGGCGCCGCACCACCAGGGCCAGCCCTAGGACGACGCTGCAGGCCGACACGACCGGTGGCGGGAGCCAGAACATCTGGTCCGCGAACCACAGGAAGACGCTGTCGAAGATGGCGAGGGTGAGGGCCAGCGCGATGTCGAAGGCGCGCGAACGCCGCGTGGGCCATGCCCCCGCCACCCAGCCCCGCACGTGCATGGCGACGAGCCTATAGCGACCGGAGGGGCGGATTGTCGCACATGTGAGCGAACCCCTTACCTGCAGGGCTTTTCCGGCCCATGACCCCTCGTTACGATGAACGACGCGCCGATTTGGGACGGGGTAGCCACCGACAATGACCCGATTCACCGACTGGTTCGGGAAGAACGCCGACGCGGTGATCGCGCTCGTGCTGGCCGTGATCGTCGCGATCCTCGGGCTCGGGGTGAACCTGCCGAACGAGGACGAGATCACCAACAGCGGGATCCTCGCCGTGATCGGCCTGCTGGCGACGTCGGTGCTGCGCGACCGCGGGCGGCGGATCCCGGTCGAGGCGGAGGTCCGCGACACGCTGCGCGCGTCCTCGGCCACGCTCGACGACCTGAGCGGCAAGCTCGCCCACATCGAGACGTTCGAGGGCGTCCTGTCCGACACCAAGCGCGCGCTGGACGAGACGGCGGTCGTGCGGGTCATCAGCGGGGCCCAGGTGGCGCAGGTGCTGGCGGAGGCCCGCCGCGACACCGACCGCTGGTTCTTCAAGGGCGGGACGGGGACCTACATCCGCGCGCGGACGCTGCCCGAGTGCGTGAGCGCGGCCCGGCGGGAGCGGCGGACCCTGCTGTTCCGCCTGGAGATCCTCGACCCGACGAACGTGGAGGTGTGCGAGGCGTACGCGCGGCACCGCCGGTCGGTGTCGGACGGCCCGGACGCGACCGGCGAGCCGTGGACGCTGGAGCGCACGCGCAAGGAGGCGTACGCCACGCTCCTCGCCGCGTGCTGGCACAAGCAGCGGTTCGCGATGCTCGACATCGACATCGGCCTGGCGCAGACCATGACGACGCTCCGCTACGACCTGGCGTCCTCCCGCGTGGTGGTCACCCGCGACGACCCGCGCGGCGAGGCGCTGGTCGTCGACAGCAGCAAGTTCTACTACAGCTGGGTGAGCGCGGAGCTCCAGACCAGCCTGGACCAGGCGCGCCGGGTCCCGGTCGAGCAGGCCCGGCTGGCGCCGCTGGACGACGAGCCCACGGTCGAGGAGGCCCGCAAGCTCTTCGAGGTGATCGGGATCGACCTCGCGCCGTCCTACACCGACCGCGACGTCATCGAGATCATCCGCAAGGCGCTGCGCGCCAAGGACCCGTACGAGTGATGACCGGATGAGGCCGCCGCCGTGAGGTACGAGGAGATCCGGGAGCAGATCCGCGCCGGGACCGCGGCGCGGACGCTGCCCGCGTGGGCGGAGGGCGTCCTCGGCGAGATCCTGGACGGTGCCGCGGCGGAGGGCTCGCCCGCCCCGGCCGTGCGGCACCCGCTCGGCTTCCTGTGCCTCCCCGTGGAGCGCAGCGGCGACCTCGGCGTGTGCCTGCACATCTGGACGCCGGAGGTGCGGCCCGCCCCGTCCACCACGTCGCCGGTGCACTGCCACAGCTGGGACCTTGTCAGTTTCGTCCTTTACGGGACGGTACGTAATGTGCGGATGGACATCGACGACGCCTCCGGCGGTGCCGAGCAGCAGATCTTCGAGGTCGTCAGCCGGGACGGCGTCGACGAGCTGACGGCGACCGGACGCGCCGTCCGCTGCTCGCCGGGCCCGTCCAGCACGCACCGGACGGGCGAGTCCTACACATTGCCCGCGGGTGTGTTCCACAGCACGCTCATCGAGGACGGCAGGGACGCGGCCACGATCGCCCTCGGCCGCCAGTCCCCGGGCGGCGGCGACCTGTCGCTCGGCCCGCTGGACGTTCCCACGCACCAGGTGCGCCGTTCACGTTCCGACCATGGCGACACCGTGCGCGCCCTGCGGCGCTCGGCGCGCAGGATCGCCGCGGCCCACTGCTCGGCGGGCCGGTAGGCCGCCGCGACCGACTGGAGAGGCCGATGAGACCCACGACCCCGGCGGAGGCCCTTCCGGTCGATCTCTCGGAGGCCCGCCGCGTGGCGGTGGAGGCGGCCGAGGCGGCGGGCGCCCTGCTCGCCGCGGGCGTGGGCGGGCCGCTCGGGGTGCGCGCGAAGGGCACCGGCGGCGACGTCGTGACGGAGCTGGACACGGCCGCCGAGGACCTGATCCTGGGGCTGCTGCGGGCGGCGTACCCGCGGCACCGCATCATCGCCGAGGAGTCCGGCGTCCTCGACGGCGCGCCCGGCGAGGACATGGTGTGGCTCGTCGATCCGCTGGACGGCACCAACAACGTCGCGATCGGCATGCCCGTCTACGCGGTGGGGCTGGCGTTGTGCTGGCGCGCCGAGCCCGTCCTCGGCGTCGTCCATGACCCGGTCTCGGGGCGGACGTGGTCGGCGGTGCGCGGCTGGGGCGCGCGCGGGCCGGCCGGGAAGCCGCTCACGCTGCCCGCCCGCCCGCGCCCGGGACGTGCGAAGAACCCGGTCCTGGCCTGGACGCAGGGCCACGCGGTCGGGCCGGACGACCGGACCGCCTTCGCCCTGCGCTCCTCCCTGGAGCGCCGGTGCGCGCGAATGCTGCAGCTGTGGGCGCCGCTGGTGGGGTGGGCGATGCTGGCGCGCGGCGACATCGACGGGATCGTCGGCTACCTGCCGGAGATCGTGGACCTGCCCGCCGGGGCCCTGCTGGCGGCCGAGGCGGGCGCCGAGCTGCGCCGGCTGGACGGGAGCCCGTACCGGCTGGAGATCGACCGTCCGGCGTCCGAGCTCGGTTTCGTCGCGGCGCGCCCCGAACTGCTCGACCGCCTTCTGGAGACGGCCGCGGAGGCCGGGCGGCACGACGGCCGCCCCCGCGTCGCGGGCCGGCCCGGCCTCACGGGGTGAACCGGAGGCTCACCGGGTGAGCCAGAGGGCCCCGACCGAGGCGGCGCAGCCCGTCACGGCGAGGACCGTGCCCGCGAGCACGAACTTCCTGATCGGCACGCGGACGTCCCAGCGCCGGCACCACTCGAACCACAGCAGCGTGGCCAGCGACCCCCACGGGGTGATGACCGGCCCCACGTTCGTCCCGGTGAGCAGGGAGAGCAGCTGGTCCTTGTTCGCCGGCGGCACGGCCGACTCCCCCGCCACGTAGGCGGGGAGGTTGTTGAGGACGTTCGACAGCCCCGCCCCGGCGAACGCGGCCCGGAACGCCCCGGCCAGGCCGCCGTCCTCGCCGACCAGGCCGCGCATCACGTCGTCCAGCCCGAACCGCTCCAGGGCGGGCACGACGAGGAACAGCCCGGTGACGAACACCATCAGCTGCCAGGGGATGAGCGACGGGCGGAGGGCCGACCGGTCGCGCAGGGCGAAGGCGGCCACGGCCACGGCGGCGGCGACGGTCGCGGCGATGCCGAGCTGTATCCCGGTGTGGACGCCGCCGAGGATCGCCCCGATGAACAGCAGGCACGCCGCCCCGGTGGCGGAGAACAGGACCCGGTCGCCGATGGGCGCCGGGGCGGGCGGCTCGTAGGCGTCCTCGCCGCGCATGCGCCTCCGCCAGTAGAACCACCACAGCAGGACCATCGTGACGGCCAGGACCGCGAGCTGCGGCGCCCACATGCGGGCGGCGAACGCGCGGGTCTGCAGCGCCACCCGGTCGGCGGCGAGCAGGTTGGTCAGGTTGGACACCGGCAGCAGCAGGCTCGCGGTGTTGGCGAGCCACACCGTCGTCATGGCCAGCGGAAGCGTCGCGATCCGCGCGCGCGCCGCCAGCGCCAGCATGACCGGGGTCAGCAGGACGGCGGTCGTGTCGAGGTTGAGGAAGATCGTGGTGAGCGAGGCGAACGCCACGCACAGCAGGAAGAGCGCCGCGTAGTTGCCGCGCCCGGCCCGGGCCATCCGCTGCGCGATCGCGTCGAAGACCCCGGCCTCCTTGGTCAGCTCCGCCAGGATGATGACGCTGAACAGGAAGAGCAGCAGCGGCGCGATCCGCTCCACGCTGGCGCGGGCCGTGGCGGGTGGCAGGAGGCCGGTGGCCACGAACACGACGCCGACGGCGAGCACGCCGATGCGGATCCAGTCGAGGATCCCGAGCGAGCCGGCGGCGCGGCGCAGGGTCTCGGACCGAGGGGACTGCACGCGCGCCATGATCCCATAGGCGCCGCGGCGCGCTGCCGTCCGCGGCCCGGCCGCGCGATACTGGCGGCATGACTCCCCCCGGCCACCCCCAGGAGCGCCCGACCGACTTCTTCATCAGCTACTCGCCGGCCGACGAGCGGTGGGCGTCCTGGATCGCCTGGCAGCTGGAGGCCGCCGGGCACCGGACGATGATGCAGGCGTGGGACTTCGTGCCCGGGACGAACTTCATCGACTTCATGGACCGGGGCCTCTCGGAGGCCAAGGCCGTGGTGGCGGTCCTGTCGCGCAACTACCTGCGGTCCCGGTACGGGCGGCTGGAGTGGATGGCGGCGCTGCGGGCCGACCCGGACGACCCGGCGCGCAAGCTCGTCACCGTCCGCATCGAGGACTGCCCGATCGACGGCCTGCTGTCCACGATCACCTACGTCGACCTCGTCGGCGTCGACGACCCGGACGAGGCGCGGGGCCTGCTGATGCGGCGCATCCGGGAGGCCCTCGCCGGCCACGCCCGGCCCCTGGACGGCCCCGGCTTCCCCGGCGGCCGCTTCGCGCCGCCCGGCCGGGCGGAGCCGCTCCCAGGCCGCCTGGAGCCGTCTGAGGGCGCCCAGGAGCCGTCCGGGCCCGGGCGGCAGGACCCGTCCGGGGAGCGTCCCGCCCGCCGGGCCCCCGCCGCCGCGCCGGCGTTCCCCGCGGCCGACGCCGGGGACGAGCCGCGCGAGCGGCTGAGCGTCCTGCACGTGTCGGGGCCCCGGTTCGGCCGCACCCTCGCCGAGCCCGGCGAGCCCACCACGGCCGCGGAGCTGCAGGACCGGATCTGGAGCGACGTGACGCGGCTGGCCGACGCCGGCGTGCCGCGTCCCGACCTGCTCGTGGTGACCGGCAACATCACCCACTCGGGCAGCCGCAAGGAGTTCGCCGAGGCGCTGTCGTTCCTGACGAGCCTGCGCGCCCTGCTCGGCCTGGAGGCGCAGCGCGTCGTCGTCGTGCCGGGGACCCACGACGTCACCCGCGCGGCCTGCCAGGCGTACTTCTCCAGCTGCGAGGCCGACGACATCGAGCCGCAGCCGCCGTACTGGCCGAAGTGGCGGCACTACGCGAACCTGTTCAAGGAGTTCTACCAGGGCATCGACGCGCTCATCTTCGACAGCGCCCAGCCGTGGACGCTGTTCCCCGTCCCCGACCTGAAGGTGGTCGTGGCCGGGCTCAACTCGACCCTGCCGCAGACGCACCGCGAGGAGGACCGGTACGGGCGCGTCGGCCAGGCGCAGGCCGCCTGGTTCAACGAGCGGCTCCGGCATTTCGAGGACGAGGGCTGGCTGCGCCTGGGAGCGATCGAGCACACCCCCATCCCCGGCGAGCCCGGCGCGCTGCGCGACCCCGAGACGGTGGAGTCGCTCCTCGGCGGCCACGTCGACCTGTTCTTCCAGGGCACGGAGTCGGAGTTCGGCGCGATCCCCCTGCTCGGCGGCGGTGTCCCGGCCGTGCCGGCGCTCGGCCCCGGCCGGCACCAGACCATCGTCCTGCACCGGGACGGCCTGGAGAGGTGGATCCCCGAGGCCGCCGCCCGGCGCGGCCCGGAACGCCTCGAACGGGCCTGGCCGAACGTGGACGGAACGTTCCCGCCCTCGCGCACGGAGGTCCCGCCCGCCCCGCCCGCCCCGGAGCTCGGCCCGGGGGCCGAGGACGGCGCCGACCCGGTCCCCGATCCCACGGCGCGCCTGCTCGACCGCCTCACCGAGGCGTGCGAGACGCGGTTCGAGCGGGCGACCATCCGGCGCGTCGTCCCACCCGCCGGTCCGGACGGACGGCAGGACCCGCCGCACCTGCTCCTCACCCACCTGGAGGACGGGTTCGTCCGCCAGTACCGCATCGGCGCCCACGTGGGGCAGGTGACGGAGGAGGACGTCGACGCGTTCGTCCGGCACGTCCACGCCGACGGGACCGACCACGGCTCGGAGCTGGTCTACCTGGGGCCGGCCCCCGCGCGGTCGGTGCGCGACGACGCGCTGCGGCGGGGCATCCGCGTGCGCAGCCTCACCGAGTTCCAGGGCCTGGTCGACCTGTCGGAGTACGTGACCGCCCAGACCAGGCGGCTCTCCGCGGAAGGCCTGTACCCGCCGTCCCTGTACGTCCCGCAGCGGTACCGGAACCTCGACCGCCTGCGCCCCGAGACCGGCCCGCAAGAGGAGCGCTCCGCGGCCGACGTCCACGAGGACGTCGTCGGCGAGATGCTGCGGCTGCTCGCCGCGGACCACGGGCGCTTCCTGCTGCTCCTCGGCGACTTCGGCCGCGGCAAGACGTTCGCGCTGCGCGAGCTGGCCCGCCGCATCCCCGAGGAGCTGCCGCACGTCATCCCGATCCTCATCGAGCTGCGGGCCCTCGACAAGGCGCACTCGGTGGACGGCCTGGTCGCCGCGCACCTGGCCAACCACGGCGAGGAGCTGATCGACCTCAAGGCGTTCCACTACATGCTCCGCCAGGGGCGCATCGTCCTGCTCTTCGACGGGTTCGACGAGCTGGTGACGCGGATGACCTACGACCAGGCCGCCGACCACCTCGACACCCTGCTCCAGGCCGCCCAGGACAAGGCCAAGGTCGTCGTGGCGAGCCGGACGCAGCACTTCGAGTCCCAGGCCCAGGTGCTGACCGCCCTCGGCGAGAAGGTCGGCGTGCTGCCGCACCGGCGCGTCCTCGGCCTGGAGGAGTTCACCCCGCCGCAGGTCCGCTCCTACCTGGTGAACCGGTACGGCAGCGAGGACGCCGCCGAGGCGCGCCTCGGCCTGCTGACCGGCATCGAGGAGCTGCTCGCGCTGACGTCCAACCCCCGGATGCTGTCGTTCATCGCCGACCTGCCCGACGACCGGCTGCGCGCGGTCGCGCAGGCCCGCCGCGCGGTCAGCCCGGCCGACCTGTACCACGAGATCCTCTCGTCCTGGCTCGCCTACGAGGCCGAGCGGGTCGGCGGCGCCGGCGGGCCGTCCGGGCTGAAGAGCGACGCCATGTGGCAGGCCGTCGGCACGCTCGCGCTGCGGCTCTGGGACGGCGACGAGCAGTTCCTGCGCCTCGCCGAGCTGGCCGACGTCGCCGAGACGCTCACCGGGCTCGCCGGCGGGCGGATGTCGTCCCACCAGGTCACGCACGCCGTCGGCGCGGGCAGCCTGCTCGTCCGCACCCCCGAGGGGCTGTTCGGGTTCATCCACACGTCGGTGATGGAATGGCTCGTCGCGCGGCACATCGCCGACGAGTTCGCCCGGGGCGCGGCGCCGGCCGTGCTGGGCCGCCGCGCCCTGACCCAGCTGATCGTCGACTTCCTGTGCGACCTCGCCGACACCCGCGCCTGCCAGGCCTGGGCGGCCGGCGTGCTCGCCGACCCCGACGCCGACGACACCGCCCGCGCCAACGCGATCCGCATCACCACGCGGCTGCGCACGCCCGCGCACACCGACCTGCGCGGCGCGCACCTGCAGGGCGAGGACCTGTCCTACCGCGACCTGCAGGAGGTGGACCTGACCGGCGCCGACCTCACCGACGCCCAGCTCGTCGGCGCGAACCTGTCGCGCGCCGTCCTGCGGGACGCGTCGCTGGCGGGCGCGCGCCTGGACGAGGCCAGGCTGACCGGCGCCGACCTGCGCGGCGCCGACCTGTCCCGGGCCCGCCTCGCCCGCGCCGACCTGCGGGACGTCGCCGTGGACGGCAGCCGCTGGACCCGCGCCGCGCTCGTCGCCGCCGACCTGCCCGACCGGATCGCCGCCGCGCCCGAGCTGCGCGAGGCCGCCGTCGCGCCCGGCCGCCCCATCGACATCCAGGTCGCCCCGGCCGCGGTGGGCGTCCCCTACGGGTTCCACTTCCAGACCAGCCGGCTCCCGCAGCCCCTCGCCTACAGCCCGGGCGGGTCCGTCGTCGCCATCGGCGGCGAGGACGGCGGCGTCCTCATCTGCGACGCCGTCACGGGCACCCCCCTGCGCACGCTCCAGGGCCACACCGACCGCGCCTACGCCGTCGCCTTCGACCCGGCGGGCAACGTCCTGGCGAGCGGATCCGCCGACGGCACCGTCCGGCTGTGGGACCTCGCCACCGGCCACGGCACGCACACCCTCGCCGTCCACCCCGACGGCGTGTGGCCCGTGGTCGTCGGCGGGCGCTCGGCGGCGGGCGGCGACCTCGTCGCGGCGGGCGCCGCCGACGGGACCATCCGCATCTGGGACATCGTGTCCGGCGTCCCGCTGCACGAGCTCGCCGGACACACCGCCCCCGTCTACACCGCCGTGTTCGACCCGGCCGGCTCCCTCATGGTCACCGGCGACTCGGGCGGCACGCTGCGCGTCTGGGACCTCACCACCGGCGCGCTCCTGCGGGAGCTGACCGGCCACCGCGGCGCCGTGTTCCGGGCCGTCTTCCACCCGGACGGCTCCCTCCTCGCCGCCGGGGACGAGGCCGGCGTCGTCCGGCTCTGGGACATCCGCACCGGCGAGATCAGGCAGGAGCTCCTCGGCCACACCGGGCGCGTCTACGCCATCGCGTTCCACCCGGACGGCACCCTGCTCGTCACCGGCGACACCGACGGATCGGTCCGCCTCTGGGAGGACGGCCGGCAGCGGGCCGTCCTGTCCGGCCACGGCGGCGGCATCTACCAGGCGACGTTCAGCCCGGACGGCGGCCGCCTCGCCACCGCCGACAGCGCCGGGTCCGTCCGGCTCTGGGACCCGCGGACCGGGCGGCAGCGCCTGGAACTCGCCGGCCACCGCGGCGCCGTGTGGCCGTTCGCGTTCCGCCCCGACGGCGCCCAGCTCGCCACCAGCAGCAACGACGGCACCGCCCGGCTCTGGGACGCCGAGACCGGCCAGTGCCGCACCGTGCTGCGCGGCCACGGCCGCCGCGTCACCGGCGTCGCGTTCAGCCCCGACGGCGGCATGCTGGCCGGCAGCGGCAACGACGGCCTCGTCCGGCTCTGGGAGCCGCGCTCGGGCCGGATGCTCCGCGAGCTGCGCGGCGTCGCCGACAACCTCACCGCCGCCTCGTTCAACACCCGCGACTCCCAGCTCGCCACCGCCACCAACGACGGCGGCGTCCACCTGTGGCAGGCGGGGACCGGCCTGTTCGAGCGCGAGCTGAACGTGGAGACCGACCACGTGTGGGCGCAGGCGTTCGCCCCCGCGGGCGACGTCCTCGCCACCGCCAACGACGACGACTCCGTCCGGCTCTGGTACTGGACGACCGGCCGCGAGATCGTCAACCTCGCCGACCACCGGGGCCGCGTCCGCTCCATCGACTTCCAGCCGGGCGGCGCCCTGCTCGCGACCGGCTGCGACGACGGTCTCGTCCGGCTGTGGCACCCCCGCACCGGCGAACTGACCGCCGTGCTGCGCGGCCACACCGACCGCGTCTACCAGGTGGCGTTCTCACCGTCCGGCGAGACCCTCGCCAGCGCGAGCAACGACGGCACCGTCCGCCTCTGGGACCCCACCACCGGCGAGGCCCTGCACACCCTCGCCGACCACGCCGGCCGCCTCTGGACGACCGCGTTCCACCCGTCCGGGGCCCTGCTCGCCAGCGCGGGCGACGACATGGTCGTCCGCCTGTGGAACCCCTCCAGCGGCCGCCTCCTGCACACCCTCGCCGGCCACACCCGCCGCATCTGGTCGGCCGCCTTCAGCCCGGACGGCTCCCTCCTGGCCAGCGCCGGCGACGACGGCGCCATCATCCTCTGGGACGTCACCGACCACACGGCCCCCGCCCGCCGCACGACACTGCTAGGCCTGGCCGAGGGTTGGGCGGCCCTGGCCCCCGACGGCCGCTACAAGTGGGAGGGCAACGCCACCGCCGAGTTCTGGTACGCCGTAGGCATGTGCCGCTTCGAACCCGGCGAACTGGACCCCTACCTCCCCGAAGTCCACCGCCTCCCCCTAGACGCCCCCTTCTAGGAGGCGGCGCGGCGGGTCAGGGCCTTCCAGAGGGCGTCCACCCGGGTTTTCAGGGCGTCCAGGGTGCCGTTGTTCTCGATCACGTGGGTGGCCACCGCGCGGCGGGCCTCGCGGGTCGCTTGGTTCGCCATGCGGGCTCGGGCGTCCTCTTCGGTCATGCCGCGGCGGGCCACCAGGCGGTCCAGCTGGGTCTCCTCGGGCGCGTCCACGACGACCACCTCGTCGTACATGTCGGCCAGGCCGTTCTCCGTGAGGAGGGGAACGTCGTAAACGACGACCGCGTCCTCGGGGGCGGCCTCCATCAGCTGCCGCATCCGCTCCCCCACCAGGGGGTGGACGATCGCGTTCAGCGCCGCCAGCCGCTCGGGGTCGGTGAAGACGATCTTGCCGACCTTCTCGCGGTCGAGGGCGCCGGAGGGCAGCAGCACCTCCTCGCCGAACTCGGCCACCACGGCGGCCAGGCCCGGGGTGCCCGGCTCGACGACCTCGCGGGCGATCTTGTCGGCGTCGATGACCAGCGCGCCGTGCCGCTCCAGGCGCGCCGACACCTCGCTCTTGCCCGAGCCGATCCCGCCGGTGAGTCCCACTTTCAGCACGGGCTCACCCTAGCCGTCAGGCCTTCGCCGCCGGGACGAGGGGCTTGCGCATGTGGACGAGCGTCAGGTGCGCGGCGACGCGCTCCCGGTGCGTCTCGCTGTAGCCGAGGCGGCGGTACAGCCGAAGATTCGCCTCGCTCAGGTGGCCGGTGAACAGCACGCACGCGTCGGCGCGGCCGGCGACCTCCTCCTCCAGCGCCGCCATCAGCCGCCGCCCGATGCCGCGGCCCTGCAGGTCCGGGACGACCACGAGCCGCCCCACCAGGCAGGTGTGGTCGCTGAACTGGGCGCGGACGGCGCCGACGAGGCGCCCGCCGAGCATCGCCTTCAGCACCACGGCGTCGCCCGCGAGCACCTTCCGCAGCTGCTCGCCGGACTCGACCAGCGGCGGGATGAACGGGTCGCCGTACAGCTGCGCCTCGGCGACGTACGCGGCCCGCTGGACGGTCATCAGCTCGCCCGCGTCGCCGGGGCCCGCACGCTCGATCACGACCGTCAGCTCGTCCATGGGCCCTCTCCCGGCGGGGGGCCGGCCCCCGGCACCCCCCGGTTCGCTTCGCTCATGCACCGTCTCCCGGTGGGGGGACGACCCCCCACACCCCCCGGTTCGCTTCGCTCATGCACCGTCTCCCGGTGGGGGGACGACCCCCCACACCCCCCGGTTCGCTTCGCTCATCCGACGACCCTAGTGGCGGACGGCTCTCACCGCCCGATCCGGACCGTCACCGCCACCGGATAGTGATCGGACGCGTCCGACTCGGGCACCCCGTAGTCGGTGACGAGCACCCCGTCCGACCCGAAGACCCAGTCGGTGCTGGCGCCGTCGGACCTGGTCGGGTACCCCTCGCCGCCGATCGCGGTGTTGCGCAGGTCGGTGCCGTCGGTCATCGCGGTCAGCTCGCGGCTGCCGGCGCCCGCGTTGAAGTCGCCGCCGATGAGGGTGCGGGGCGCCCCGCCCCAGGCCCGCAGCAGCGTCGCGATCGACCGGAGGCGCTCGTCGACCTGGTCGTCGCCGCCCTCCAGGTGCGTCGACCACACGTCCATCGTGGTCCTCCCGACGGCGAGCCGGGCCCACACGTAGCCGCGGATCTGCGACCAGTCGCCCTTGCGCATCCGGCCCGTCCCGGAGCTGCGCACCGGAAGCGACGTCAGGATCGCGTTGCCGAACTGCCCGTCGGCGGCGGGGCCCCAGATCAGCTTCATGCCGAGGCGCCGCGACAGCCACACGCCGACGTCGGTGGTGCCGGACAGCAGCGATCCCCGCCCGGCCTCCTGCAGCAGGACGACCTGGGCGCGCTGCCCCTCGATGACGCGGGCGATGCCCTCCGGGTCGAGCCGCCCCGACTGGTTGACCGCGTCGTGGATGTTGTAGCTGAGCACCCGAACCTGGCCGTTGGCGGGCGCCGCCGGGGCGTCCCCGTCCGGGGCGGCCACGGTGAACACCAGCGTGCCGATCAGCAGCGCCAGCGCGGCGGCGCCGGCGGTCAGCGCGCGCAGCGGCGCGCGGGCGGGCAGCGGGCCGCCGCGGGCCGCCGCGAAGGCGGCGAGGGCCCCGAGCAGGATCCCGGCGAGGCCCGGCAGCACGTTGTTCGGGAACGGCAGCGGCGACACGGCGCTGATCTGGTACGGGATCAGGATCGCGGCGATGAGCAGGCCGCCGAGCGCGGCGCCGGCGTCGACCCGCCACACCGGCCCGCCGGCCCCGGAGCGGCGCAGCGGCGCCCGGCACGCCACCGCGAGCAGCCACGCCGACAGCACCTGCCCGACGATCACGATGGGGACGACCTCGACGCCGGAGAGCGCGTACGTCCCGGCGACGGCGCCGGCCCCGACCCCGAGCAGCGTCCCGCCGAACACGCAGACGCCGCCCGGCACCGCGCGCACGGCGAGCCCCGACGCCAGGAACGCCAGGGCGAGGCCCTGCCCGGCGACGATCGCGATGTGCGCGCCGGTCAGCGACTGCCAGCCGGACGAGGCGATGAACGCGGGGCTGGACAGGACGAGGACCTGCAGCGCGAGGAACGGCCCGAACGCGGCGGCGCCGATCGCGTCCCGCCAGGAGATCCCGGGCGCGGTGACGGGACCGGACGCCAGCTCCCGGTAGAGCGCGGCGGCGCCGACCGCGACGAACACCAGGCACGCCAGCCAGGGGCCCACGCCGTCCCGCCACACCGGATCCCACGTGGCGAAGCACATCCGCACGGCGGCGTCGATGGACAGGCCCGCGACGGTGGCCGTGGCGAAGCCGACGCCGGACAGGCCGCGGGCGCCCTCGTACAGCGCCGCGACGGCGATCATGCCGATGGCGGTGCCGGCGAACGCCAGCCAGGTGCGCGGGTCGATGGCCTGCGCGAGGAGCCGGACGGCGAACAGGCCGCCGATGCCGGTGAGCAGCAGCGCGCGGGGGCCGGCGGCGCGGCGGATCAGCG
Organism: Actinomadura madurae; assembly: GCF_047130825.1. NCBI lineage: Bacteria > Bacillati > Actinomycetota > Actinomycetes > Streptosporangiales > Thermomonosporaceae > Actinomadura > Actinomadura madurae. The sequence continues at coordinate 9,941,060 of NZ_CP083237.1, read as the reverse complement.
GCGCGGCGAACCCGGCGAGGTAGATGACCGCGACCCCCACGGCCGCCGCCGCGGTGCCGGTCTGGTCGGCGAAGTGGTCGAGCTGGGGCAGCGAGAACCGCAGGGTCTGCGCGAGGACCGCGACGGTGACCGCGATCAGCGCGAGCCTGGCGGGGCCCTGCGGGACGATCGAGGGTCCGGCCGCGGCGGGGCCGCCTGTCCTCGTGCCTACGTCTGTGCTGGCCAATTGAACGAGTGCTCCCGGGGGACGAGCGGACCTGCGGGATTGGCGGACGCGCCTGGGCTGCGCCTGCGGCGGCGACCAGGTGTCGCCGCCGGAGGCCATCGTGACGCAAACCGAGCACGGCCGGAGGCCGATCCAGAAGATCGTTCTCCGGCCGTGTCCGGGACGTTCACCGGCTCGCCGCGCGGGGCCGCCGGAGCGGCCGGGCGCGGCGAGCGCGCGTCAGCGGGCCGTCACTGGCCGCCGGAGAGCTTCTCCCGCAGCGCCGCGAGCGCCTCGTCGGTGGCCAGGGCGCCACCGCCGGACTCGCTCTCGCCGCCGCCGGAGTAGGAGGTCTCGCCGCCGGTGGCCGCGGGCTCGGCGCCCGCCTCGGCCTCGGCCTTGCGGGCCTCCTCGATCTGCTTGCGGTGGGCGTCGAAGCGGGCGCGGGCCTCGGCGTACTGCCGCTCCCACGTCTCGCGCTGCTCGTCGAAGCCCTCCAGCCACTCGCCGGTGTCGGCGTCGAAGCCCTCGGGGTACTTGTAGTTCCCCTGGTCGTCGTACTCGGCGGGCATGCCGTACAGGGTCGGGTCGAAGTCCTCTTCCTCGATCCCGGCGGCGCCCTCGTTGGCCTGCTTGAGCGACAGGCTGATGCGGCGCCGGTCGAGGTCGATGTCGATGATCTTCACGAAGATCTCGTCGCCGACCTGGACGACCTGCTCGGGGATCTCCACGTGGCGCTCGGCCAGCTCGGAGATGTGCACCAGGCCCTCGATGCCCTCCTCGACCCGGACGAACGCGCCGAACGGCACCAGCTTGGTGACGCGGCCCGGCACGACCTGGCCGATCTGGTGGGTGCGGGCGAACTGCTGCCACGGGTCTTCCTGGGTCGCCTTGAGCGACAGGGAGACGCGCTCGCGCTCCATGTCGACGTCCAGGACCTCGACCGTGACCTCCTGGCCGACCTCGACGACCTCGGACGGGTGGTCGATGTGCTTCCAGGACAGCTCGGAGACGTGCACGAGCCCGTCGACGCCACCGAGGTCGACGAACGCGCCGAAGTTGACGATCGAGGACACGACGCCCTTGCGGACCTGGCCCTTCTGCAGGGTGTTGAGGAAGGTCTGGCGGACCTCGCTCTGCGTCTGCTCCAGCCAGGCGCGGCGGGACAGCACCACGTTGTTGCGGTTCTTGTCCAGCTCGATGATCTTGGCCTCGAGCTCGCGGCCCACGTAGGGCTGCAGGTCGCGCACGCGGCGCATCTCGACGAGCGACGCGGGCAGGAAGCCGCGCAGGCCGATGTCGAGGATGAGACCGCCCTTGACGACCTCGATGACCGTGCCGGTGACGATGCCGTCCTCGTCCTTGATCTTCTCGATCGTGCCCCAGGCGCGCTCGTACTGGGCGCGCTTCTTGGACAGGATCAGCCGGCCCTCCTTGTCCTCCTTCTGGAGGACGAGGGCCTCGACGTGGTCTCCGGTGGAGACGACCTCGTTCGGGTCGACGTCGTGCTTGATGGACAGCTCGCGCGAGGGGATGACGCCCTCGGTCTTGTAGCCGATGTCGAGGAGGACCTCGTCACGATCGACCTTGACGACAGTGCCTTCGACAATGTCGCCGTCGTTGAAGTACTTGATGGTCTCGTCGATCGCCGCGAGGAAGGCTTCCTCGGACCCGATGTCGTTGACCGCTACCTGCGGGGTGGTCGAGGTGGCCTCGGTGCTGCTCGTCATGTGTCGGCTGGCTCCGGTACGGACATGGAAGTCGTATGGGGTTGTGCGCGGAGGGCCGTTTTCCGCCCTGCCGAAGACCGGATTGGAACGCGGTCGCCGCCGCGTCAGTACACCGAACCGTTGTCGCCGACCTGACCGAGCGCGAGCCTGCTCCGTCCGAAGCGCGCGCAGGCCCACAGCGCAGCGATCAGGATATGGGACCGATCTCTCGTGGTCAATCCACAGGGACGGCCGCGATCAGTACATCCGCGCCTTCGCCCGGTACTCCTTGGCGAGCCGGTCCTCGGCCGCCTTGGGAAACGTCACGGTGTTCGGGTCACCGTCAGATGTGTACCGCTCATCGGGGTTCTTGTCCAGGTATTCGAGCCACGCGGTGGAACAGTACCGCGTGCAGTCGTTCTCCTTGATCTTGCCCTCGGAGCGGACCCGGTCGATGTTCCAGCGGTCGAAGTCGTCGTCGAACGGGGACAGGGCGGGCTTCCAGCCCGCGAGGAAGAGCCCCTGGAAGGCGTAGCGCCCGTCCTGCTTCTCGGCCCACGTCTTCTTCTTCGGCACGGCCCCGAACGGGTAGGCGAACGTGGTCGTGTGGGTCCCGGTGAGCCGGACGATCCGGTCCTCCATGTCCCCGATCTCCTTGTGCACCTGCTTCTCGGACATGCCGCCGAGATTCGGGTGGGACACCGTGTGGTTGCCGATCTCGAACCCGTGCTGCGCCAGCCACTTCAGTCCCGCGGTGGCCTGCGCGTCCTGCATCCCGAACAGGTCCTTGTTCAGGTAGAACGTCGCCACCGGCCGGAACCCCGGGTTCTCCCGGGCGACCTGCGTGAGGATCGCGACGGCGGTGTCCGGCGCCGGGTTGCCCTGCGCGTCGAGCGCGAAGTGGCCGGGCGTGCTGTCGTCGAACGTCAGGACCACCGGGTGCTTGCCGGCCGGCACGTCGAACCTCCCGCCGACGAACTCCGCCGCCGTGATCGGGTAGTAGCCGTCCTTGGCGAGGCCGGTCAGCTCGTCGTAGAGCTCCTTGGTCGTGCGGTCCAGCGACAGCTCCGGCTTCTTCAGGATCCGGTGGTACATCAGCACCGGGACCTGCCCCAGCTCGTTCGCCTTGGCCGCCACCGCGGCCGGCGCCGCCGCGAGGATCGGCGCGGTGGCCGCCACCGACGGCGACCCGCTCGCCGACGGCCCCGGCGCGGGCGTCCTCCCGGCCCCGGCCGCCTGGGCGGCCGGCGTGGCCCCGGACGCGGCGCCGGTGCGCCCGGCCGTGTCCTCCTTCTCGCGTCCCCTCCGGTCCCCGGGAAGCGTCAGCCCCAGGACCACGGCGCAGGCGATCACAACTCCAGCGATCTTGTGAAGGAGCGGCACGTTACCCCCGCCGGTAGACCCGAACAGGACCAGGGGGCCAGCGTACGACTCCCTGGACATCTACGGACACCCACTGGCGTACCCACATGATCCCCACGGCCCACACCCACCCGGACCCGCATCCCACCAAGTCCGATTACGGAGTGCCCACTACCCCGACAACCCCGGCCACCGCCGCAACCACGCGACAACCGAAATGGTTGCGATCGCGTCCGAAGGCAGGGACGAGCGAAGCGAGACCCTGATCGCGCAGCGAGCCGCAAGGCGAGCCGGAGCGATGCCAGCGATCGCCCGCGTTTCTCGACGATGGAGGGCCGCCAGGCCCGAAGGAGGAGACAAACGCAGAAAACTAGTGCGCCGCGTCCTGCCAGGTGCGGCCGGTGCCCATGGAGACGCTGAGGGGCGCGCGGAGCGCGTAGGCGCCGGCCATCTCGGCGCTGACCAGGGCCTTGAGGTCGTCCAGCTCGCCAGGGGCGACCTCGAAGACGAGCTCGTCGTGGACCTGCAGGAGCATCCGGGAGGCGAGGCCGGCGGCGCGCAGGGCGCGGTCGACGTTGAGGCTCGCCACCTTGATGATGTCGGCGGCGGAGCCCTGGATGGGGGCGTTGAGGGCCATCCGCTCGGCCATCTCGCGGCGCTGCCGGTTGTCGGAGGTGAGGTCGGGCAGGTAGCGGCGGCGGCCGAGGATCGTCTCGGTGTAGCCCTCCTGGCGGGCCTTGGCGACGATGTCGCGCAGGTAGTCGCGGACGCCGCCGAACTGCTCGAAGTACTCCTCCATGAGGCCGCGGGCCTCGTCCGGGGAGATCCGGAGCTGCTGGGACAGGCCGTAGGCGGACAGGCCGTAGGCGAGGCCGTAGTTCATCGCCTTGATGCGGGCGCGCAGCTCGGAGTCGATCTGCTCGGGCGGCAGGCCGAAGACGCGGGACGCGGTGATGGTGTGGAAGTCGGCGCCGGAGCCGAACGCCTCCAGGAGCGCCTCGTCCTCGGACAGGTGCGCCATGATGCGCAGCTCGATCTGCGAGTAGTCGGCGGTGAGGAGGGACTCGTAGGGCTCGCCGACGACGAAGGCCTCGCGGATCTGCCGCCCCTCGGCGGTGCGGATCGGGATGTTCTGCAGGTTCGGGTCGGTGGACGACAGGCGCCCGGTGGCGGCGATCATCTGGTTGAACGTGGTGTGGATGCGCCCGGCGTCGTCGGCCATCGGGATGAGCGAGTCGACGATGCTCTTGAGCTTGGCCACCTCCCGCCAGCGCAGGATGTGCTCCAGGACGGGGTGCGGCTCCTTCTCCAGGAGGGTCGTCAGGGCCTCGGAGTCGGTGGTGTAGCCGGTCTTGGTGCGCTTGGTCTTGGGCAGGTTCAGCTCGTCGAACAGGACCTGCTGGACCTGCTTCGGCGAGCCCAGGTTGAAGTCGTGGCCGACGGCGGCGTGGGCCTGCTGCTCCTGCTCCTTGACCTGGCCGCCCAGGGAGGCCGACAGCCCGGCGAGGTGGTCGGTGTCGACGGCGATGCCCGCGCGCTCCATGTCGGCCAGGACGCCGACGAGCGGCAGCTCGACCTCGTGCAGGAGGCGGGTGGCGCCGCGCTTGTCGAGGTCCCTGTCGAGGACGTCGGCCAGCTCGGCGACGGCGCGCGCGCGGACCGCGAGGGCCTCGGCCGCCTCCTCCTCGCCGGAGCCGTCCAGGGTGAGCTGGCCCGAGTCCTCGGTCTCGCTGCGCAGCTCGCGGTGGAGGTAGCGCAGGACGAGGTCGGCGAGGTCGAAGGTCCGCTGGCCCGGCAGCGCGAGGTAGGCGGCGAGGGCGGTGTCGCTGGTGACGCCCTCCAGCCGCATGCCGCGCGCGGCGAGCGCCAGCATCGGGCCCTTGGCCTCGTGGATCGCCTTGGGGCGGGCCGGGTCGGCGAGGTAGGCGGCGAGGGCGCGCTCGTCGTCCTCGACCAGCTCGGCGGGGTCGATGTGGACGGCCGGGCCCTTCTTGGACGCCAGCGCCAGCGCGGTGATCTCCCCGGTGCCGCGGCCCCAGGTGCCGGTGACGGCGATGCCGGTCCGCTCGCCGGTGTTGGCCTCCAGCCAGGTGCCGAGCGCGCCGGGCTCCAGCGCCTCCACCTCGACGTCGAATCCTTCGTCGGCCTCGGGCTCGGCCGCGGAGATCGAGGAGTACAGCCGCTCGCGGAGCACCCGGAACTGCAGCGAGTCGAACAGGGTGTGGATCTCCTCGCGGTCCCACTGGCCCATGGTGAGCTGCGGCGGCGTCAGCTCCAGGCCGACCTCGGTGTCGAGCTTGTTGATCTGGTGGTTGCGCAGCACGCCGGCGAGGTGCTCGCGCAGGTTGTCGCCGGCCTTGCCCTTGATCTCCTCCACCCGGGCGACGAGGGTGTCGAGGTCGCCGTACTTGGTGAGCCACTTCGCGGCGGTCTTCGGGCCGACCCCCGGGACGCCGGGCAGGTTGTCGCTGCTCTCCCCCACCAGCGCGGCGAGCTCGCGGTACCGCTCGGGCGGGACGCCGTACTTCGCCTCGACGGCGGCCGGGTCCATCCGGGACAGCTCGGACACGCCGCGAACGGGGTAGAGGATCGTGACGTCGTCGTTGACGAGCTGGAACGCGTCGCGGTCGCCGGTGACGATGAGGGTCCGCAGGCCCGCCCGCGTGGCCTGGACGGACAGCGTGGCGATGATGTCGTCGGCCTCGAACCCGGCGACCGACAGGCGCGGGATGCGCAGCGCGTCCAGCACCTCGAAGATCAGGCTGACCTGGCTGCGGAACTCGTCCGGCGTCTTCTGCCGCCCCGCCTTGTACTCGACGTACTGCTCGTGCCGGAACGTCGGCTCGGAGCGGTCGAACGCCACCGCGATGTGGGTCGGCTGCTCGTCGCGCAGGACGTTGATGAGCATCGAGGTGAAGCCGTACACGGCGTTGGTCGGCTGCCCGTCGGTGGTGGAGAAGTTCTCCACGGGCAACGCGAAGAACGCCCGGTAGGCCAGGGAATGCCCGTCCAGCAGGAGGAGCCGGTCACGCTTGTCAGGGGTCGTTGCCGTAGTCACCACACCAGGACTCTAGTCTGCGCGTACGACAGTTTTGTGGAGGCGTAAGTGACTGACACCGACGGCGCGGGCCCGCGGGACCCGGGCGCGAAGATCCACGCCGGGGACGGGCCCGGCGCGGAGGGCGACCTGGCCGCGTCCATGGGCGTGGAGTACCTGGAGGCGTCGGCCGAGCGCGTCGTCGGCCGCATGCCGGTGAAGGGCAACACCCAGCCCTACGGGCTCCTGCACGGCGGCGCCTCCTGCGTGCTCGCCGAGTCGCTCGGCTCCGTCGGCTCCGCCCTGCACGCCGGGCCGGGGCGCATCGCCGTCGGCATCGAGATCAACGCCACCCACCACCGGTCCGCCACCGAGGGGTACGTCACGGGCGTGGCGACCCGCCTGCACGGCGGCCGCACCCTCGCGACCTACGACATCGTCATCACCGACGAGCAGGACCGGCGGGTGTGCACCGCGCGCCTCACCTGCATGCTGCGGGACGCCCCCTCCGGAGCTTGATCCGCGCTTTCTTTGCGGTGCACGCCCCGGGGTCTGTAGCGTGGATGGGAACGGCCCGGGATCACCGAGTAGACAACGTACGCGCCCGGGGAAGGTTCGTACGGCCCCAAAGGTGATCCCGGGTCAACGCGTGTCCGGGACCGATCCGGCCGCCCCTGACACCGGTAGGCCGACACCGGTATAGGTGGATCACCGGTTGCGGTTGCGTTGCGAAACGCCCCTGGCCGTTCACCGGCGCCCGGCACCGGACGTACGTTCCGGGCATGCGCCACCGTGACACGCGCACCCGCCGCAGGCCGGCGGGCGCTCCCCTGGCGGGCGCCGCCCTCTCGCTGGCCGCGGCCCTCCTGCTCTCCGGCTGCTCGGGCTCCGGGGACGCCGCGGACCCGCCCACCTACAAGATCCCCGCCGAGACGGCCCGCGAGGGCGAGAGCGTCCCGCGGGGCAAGACCGGGAGCAGCGCCGACATGCGCTTCACCGTCATCGGCTTCCGGACGGACATGACCGACGTCATGGGCACCCACGCCGCGATGGACGCCAAGGGCGCCTTCACCCGCATCCGCCTGCTCGCCGTCAACACCGGCCGCGACATCCAGGTCTTCGACACCTGGAGGCAGCGCCTCATCACCGCCGACGGCCGCGCCCACTCCCCCGACGTGAACGCCACCATGATCAAACGGCAGCCGGAGCGGCTCTCCGTCGGCGCGGCCATGCGCGCCGAGTTCGACCTGTGGTTCGACATCCCCCGCGGCGCGAAGGTGAAGGCCGTCCGGCTCTACGGATCGCCTCCGGTCGGCGCCGTCAGCGACCCCGCGCCCGCCGAGATCGCGCTGCCCTGAGCGTCCCCGCGGACGCGAGCGCCCGCCCGTCCGGACGAACCGGCCGGGCGGGCGCGCACGCCTAGCCAGGACCCCTCAGACGGACTTGCCCTCCTCCGGGTCGTCCGCCGCCTCGGCCGGACCGGCGTCCGGCGGGTCGTCCGCCGCCTCGGCCGGACCGGCGTCCGGCGGGGCGTCCGCCGCCTCGGCCGCGCCGTCGCCCAGGTCACCGCCCAGGTAGGCGGCGCGGACCTGCGGGTCGTCCAGCAGCTCCCGCGCGGGCGCGGACTTCACGACCCGGCCGGTCTCCAGCACGTACGCGCGGTGCGCGATCTGGAGCGCCTGCTGGGCGTTCTGCTCCACCAGCAGCACCGTCGTGCCGCGCCGGTTGATCTCCTCGATGATCGAGAAGATCTGCTGGACCAGCATCGGCGCCAGCCCCATGGACGGCTCGTCGAGCAGCAGCACCTTCGGCTTGGCCATCAGCGCCCGCCCGATCGCGAGCATCTGCTGCTCGCCGCCGGACATCGTGCCGCCCGCCTGCGACTTGCGCTCGGCCAGCCGCGGGAACAGCTCGTAGGCCTCCGCCAGCTCCTTCGCCGCGCTGTCCTTCCGGGCGTAGGCGCCCATCAGGAGGTTCTCCTCCACGGTCATCCCGGGGAAGATCCCGCGCCCCTCCGGCGCCTGCCCGATCCCGGCCGTCACCCGCTTGTGGCCCTGCAGCCGGCTGATGTCCCGGCCGTCGAACCGGATCGCGCCCGACGACAGGTTCCGCAACCCCGACACCGTCTTCAGCGTCGTGGTCTTGCCCGCGCCGTTCGCGCCGATCAGCGTGACGATCTCACCCTGGTCGACCGACACCGAGACGCCCTTCAGCGCGGCGATCTTTCCGTAGTGGACGTGGATGTCCTCGATCTCAAGAAGCATCGGCCGGAGCCCCCAGATACGCCTCGATCACCCGCGGGTCGTTCTGCACCTCGGCCGGCAGGCCGTCGGCGATCTTCTGCCCGAAGTCCAGCACCGCGACCCGGTCGCTGATCCCCATCACCAGGCTCATGTCGTGCTCGATGAGCAGGACCGTCACCCCGGTGTCGCGGATCCTGCGGATCAGGTCCTGCAGCGCGGTCTTCTCCGCCGGGTTCATGCCCGCCGCCGGCTCGTCCAGCAGCAGCAGCCGCGGGTTCGTCGCCAGCGCCCGCGCGATCTCCAGGCGCCGCTGGTCGCCGTACGGCAGGTTCTTCGCGGCCTCCTCGGTCCGGTGCGAGATCCCGACCAGCTCCAGCAGCTCGCGGGCCCGCTCGCGGCCCTGGCGCTCCTCGCGCCGGTGCCACGGCAGCCCCAGCGACGCGCCCGCCAGGCCCGTCCGGTGGTGGGCGTCCGCGCCCACCAGGACGTTCTCCAGCGCCGTCATGTTGTGGAACAGCCGCACGTTCTGGAACGTCCGGGCGATGCCCAGCTTCGTCACGACGTAGCGCTTCTTGCCGTCGATGCGTTTCCCGCCGAACACCACCTGGCCCTCGGTGGGCCGGTACACGCCGGTGGTCACGTTGAACACCGTCGTCTTCCCGGCGCCGTTCGGGCCGATCAGCGCGAAGATCTCCCCTTCGCGGATCGTGATGTCGACCTTGTTCAGCGCCACGACGCCGCCGAACCGCATGACGACGTCCCGCAGCTCCAGGACCGGTGCGCGCTCGTCCGTCCCGCTCACTTGTTCACCTCCGCGGTCTCGGACTGCCCCGGCCCGGCGACCTCGGCGCCCATGCTGCCCATTCCGCCGGTGCCCTCCGCCAGCTCGGCCTTCCGCCGCCGGGACGGCCACAGGCCCTCCGGACGGAAGATCATCATCAGGACCAGCGCGCCGCCGAAGATCAGCATCCGGTAGTCGTCCAGGAACCGGAACCGCTCGGGCAGCCACGCCACCACGAACGCCCCGAGGATCGCCCCGGGGATGTTCCCCGAGCCGCCCAGCACGACCGCCGCCAGGATCAGCGCCGACACGATGAACTCGAAGTTCGCCGGCAGGATCGACGTCTGCTTCGCGGCGAACACCACGCCCCCGCTGCCGCCGATCGCCGCGCCGATCGCGAACGCCGCCAGCTTGAACTTGAACGTCGGGACGCCCATCAGCTCGGCGGCGTCCTCGTCCTCCCGGATCGACGCCCACGCCCGGCCGACCCGCGAGGCGTCCAGCCGCCGCACGAAGATGATCGCCAGGACGATGAACACCAGCAGCAGGTAGTAGTACGGCCGCGAGTCCAGCAGCCCGTACTTCAGCGGCTGCACGCCGAGGATCTCGAACTCCGACAGCGACGGCGGGTGCGGGATGCCCTGCACGCCGCGCGGGCCGTTCACGAACGAGCTGTTGTTCGCCGTCCGCTTGACGATCTCACCGAAGCCCAGCGTCACGATCGCCAGGTAGTCGCCGCGCAGCCGCAGCGTCGGCGCCCCGAGGATCACCCCGGCGAGCGCGGAGAACAGGATCGCCAGGACCAGCGTCTCCCAGAAGCTCCAGTGGTACCGCACCGCGAAGATCGCGATGGTGTACCCGCCGACCGCGTAGAACGCCACGTACCCGAGGTCGAGCAGGCCGGCCATGCCGACCACGACGTTCAGGCCGATCGCCAGCAGCACGTAGATGGCGATCTGGTCGCTGAGCATCGACGGCCAGCTCGCGCCGCTCGGCGCCATGAAGGTGCCGATCGACTCGCTGGGCAGGAACACCGCGGCCACGATGAGCAGGGCGTACACCGCCCACCGCTGCCATCCGGGAGCGCCCGCCCACCAGGTCCGCAGCGGGTCGAGGGACAGGCCGGAACCGAGCCGGCCTCCGTTGCCGTTTCCGTTCTTCTTCGTGAGGTTCATGCGCGCGCCTGCTGGAGGGACTCACCGAGGATGCCGGTGGGACGGAACATCAGGACCAGGATCAGCACGGTGAACGCGACCACGTCCCGCCACTCCGAGCCGAACAGGCTCGAACCGTACATCTCAAGCAAACCCAGGACGAAACCGCCGGCGAGCGCGCCGCGGATGTTGCCGATCCCGCCGAGCACCGCCGCCGTGAACGCCTTGATGCCGAGCAGGAAGCCCACGAAGTAGTTCGTCTGCTCGAAGCGCAGGAAGTACAGCGCCGCCGCGACGCCCGCCATCACACCGCCGACCATGAACGTCACCGACACGACCCGGTCGATGTTGACGCCCATGAGCACGGCCGTCTCCGGGTCCTGCGCCGTGGAGCGGATGCCCCGGCCGAGCTTGGTCCGGTTCACGAACTGGTCCAGCGCCACCATCATCAGCACCGCGCCGAAGAAGATGATCAGCTTGTCGTTGCTGATCTGGATCGGCCCGACGTCCACCACGTCGGTGAGCTTCTTGAAGTGCTCGTCGACCGGGAGCTTGCCGCCCTCCTTCGAGGTTCCGAAGACCCGGTGCACGACGACCGTCGCGAACAGCTGCTGGATGAAGATCGAGGCCCCGATGGCCGAGATCAGCGCCGCGAGTCTCGACGCCCCTCTCTTGCGGAGCGGTCTGTACGCCGTCACCTCCAGGAGCATGGCGCCGCCGCCGGCGACCGCGCCGGCCACCACCGCGGTCAGCACCACCACCCCGATCAGCGCGAACCCGCCCACCGTGTCGACGCCCAGCGAACGGACCGTCCACAGGGCCGCGAACGTGCCGACCATGAAGATGTCGGCATGGGCGAAGTTGATCAGCCGCAGCACGCCGTAGACCATCGTGTAGCCCAGCGCCAGCAACGCGTAGATCGCGCCCAGCGCCAGACCGTCGATGGTCGACGGCCAGAATTGATTGATGAAGTCGTCGAGCACCGTAGGTCGCCTTAGTCAGAGAGAAGGAGCGGGAACGCTGTAGCGCTCCCGCTCCCGCGCCGTCAGGGTCCCGGTAGGGCGTCCGGTTACGCCTACGAGACCTTCGCTTCGTTGCTGTTTCCGAGGAGCGGCAGCTTGTTGCCCTCCACCTCGTAGATGTAGATGTCCTGGGTGGCGAGCTCACCGTTGTCGGCGAACTTGATCTGCTTGCCGACACCCTGGACGTCGACGGTCTTCAGGTAGTTGTTGATGTCCTCGGGCTCGGTCTTGCCGGCCTTGACGGCCTCGATGAACGCCGTCGCGGCGTCGAAGCCCTCGGTCGAGTAGATCGCGACCTCGGAGCCGAACTTGGCCTTGTAGTCGTCGGCGAACTTCTTGGCCTTGGGGTTCGTCTTGCCCTCGGCGTCGATCAGGCAGCCGCAGCTGATCAGCGTGCCCTGCGCGTTCTGCTGGCCGGTGCCGTCGATCAGGCCGGTGGCCAGCGACCCGTCGCCGGACATCATCTTGCCCTTGTAGCCGCCCTCGCGCAGCTGCTTGAACAGCCGGCCCGCGACCGCGTAGTAGCCGCCGAAGTACACCAGGTCCGGCTTGAACTGGTTGATCTTGTTGACCGTCGAGGAGTAGTCGGTGCCCTTGTCGTCGACCGCGTCGCTCTGGGTCTGGGCGCCCTTCTCCTTGACCGCCTTCTCGATGGCGTCCGCGAGGCCCTTGCCGTAGTCCTGGTTGTCGGAGACCAGGAAGACCTTCTTCGCCTTCACCGAGTTGATCGCGAAGACGCCGACGCCGGCGCTCTGCGCGGCGTCGTCCGCCACCACGCGGTGCCAGTACTTCCAGCCCTTCTCGCCGAGCGTGATGTTCGTCGCCGACGGCGACACGCTCGGGATCTTCGCCTCTTCGAGGATCGGGCCGACGCTCTGCGACTCACCCGAGAACGCCGGGCCGATGAGGCCCGCGATCTTGTCGTTCTTGACCGCGCCCAGCGCCAGCGACGTCGCCTGCTCCGGCTTGCCCTGGCTGTCGTAGGTCTTGAACTTGATCTTGACCTTGGGGTTCGTGGCGTTGTACTGCTCGATCGCCAGCTGCGCGCCCTGCTTGGGCGGAATCACCAGGCCCGAGTTCTCACCGGTCAGGTCACCCATGAACCCGATCGTGACCTCATCGCCACTGCCACCGGAGTCGCTATCGCCGTCACCACAGGCCACGGCGCCGAGCGCGAGCGCCGCGCTCACCGCCACCGCGCCGGTGATCCTCATCATGTTGCGCCGCAAGGTGCCCAACCTTTCCATCCGGATCCGGGAGGGGATCGGGTACGAGTCAAGCCCCGACGCCGCCACCTCGGATGAAGGAAACGGTCACTCGGGGACCAGCTATGTCGTACACCGTCGACCCGCCCCATAACAGGACCCCCGGATCGAAGGGTTACTCGTTCGTTACGCCCCTGTGAGCTTCCGATACCCGCCGTTGCCTGGGACGATTACACACAGTGACGCTAAGGGATCAGTCCGGTACGTCCGCTTTGGACCTTGACAACGCGGGGGTGCCGGGGGGCGGCGCGTCAGCCTGCGGCGGGCTCTCCCCGGCCACCGGACGCGCCCGCCACGACCGCCTCGGCGACGGCCCGCATCGTGAGCCTCCGGTCCATCGAGGTCTTCTGGATCCAGCGGAACGCCTCCGGCTCGGACCAGCCGTGCGCCTCCTGCAGCAGCCCCTTGGCGCGGTCCACCACCTTGCGGGTCTCCAGCCGCTCCTGCAGCCCGGCGACCTCGGCCTCCAGCGCCCGGAGCTCGGTGTACCGGCTCACCGCCATCTCGATCGCGGGCGCGAGGTCGGTCTTGGAGAACGGCTTGACGAGGTAGGCCATCGCGCCCGCCTCCGTCGCCCGCTGGACGAGCTCGCGCTGGGAGAACGCGGTGAGGATCACCACCGGGGCGATGCGGTCCGCGGAGATCCGCTCGGCCGCCGAGATCCCGTCCAGCACCGGCATCTTCACGTCCAGGATCACCAGATCGGGCTTCAGCTCGCCCGCCAGCCGCACGGCCGTCTCGCCGTCCCCGGCCTCCCCGACCACCTCGTAGCCGTCCTCCTGAAGCATCTCCTTCAGGTCCAGCCGGATCAGGGCCTCGTCTTCCGCGATCACCACTCGCCGCGCGCTCTCCACACCACGACCCTACCGAAACCCGCTACCCTGGTCCCCGTCGCCCCGCACCAGGGCGACGAGCCGGACCGAGCTAGAAATGTCCGGAAAATGCCGGGATGGTGGAATTAGGTAGACACGAATCCCTCAAAAGGATTTGTCCGAAAGGGCGTGCGGGTTCGAATCCCGCTCCCGGTACTCATGGACTTCCAGCCCGCCACAACACGAACACCGGCGAACACCTCTCACCGAGTGCGATCATCAGGAAACTGTCAGTGGCGGATGCGACAGTGCGGGCATGTACGATCCGCGAAAGCGCCCGCTCGCGTTACGCCTGCTGGGCTCGGGGTTCACGATCGCCGAGGTCCATCGCCAGACGGGGATACCCAAGTCCACATTGGGCAACTGGAAGAAGCACCCCGAGAAGGCCGCGAGCCACACTCCCCCGTTATGTCCCCGTTGTCATGACCAGGGGCTCGATACGACGGCTTACTCCTACCTTCTCGGGCTCTACCTCGGCGACGGTCATCTGGCCCGGCAGCGCAACGGCGTCTACCGCCTGGAGATCGCTTGCGCCGACGCCTGGCCCGGCCTGATCGACATGGCCGCCGACGCGGTGGGCGCGGTCTTGTCGTCCAAGGTCGGACGCCGCCAGAAACCGGGCTGCACGATGGTGGGCTCCTACTCCAAGCACTGGCCATGCCTGCTTCCCCAGCACGGACCGGGGATGAAGCACACTCGCAAGATCGAACTGCTCGCGTGGCAGCGGAAGATCGTCGAGGAGCACACCGGCGAGTTCGTCCGCGGGCTGATCCACTCGGACGGGTGCCGGACGACGAACCGGGTCCGTAAGCGCCTCAAGGGAGGCGATCGCTGGTACGAGTATCCGCGGTACAACTTCACGAACGCGTCGCTGGACATCCAGCGGCTGTTCACCAGTGCGCTGGACCGGCTAGGCGTCGAATGGACCCAGATGACCGCCCGGAACTTCTCGGTGGCGAAGCGGGAGGCGGTGGCGCGGCTGGACGAGTTCGTGGGGCCGAAGTACTAGGGCCGGTGGTGGCCGGAGTGAGGTGGAAACGAGACCGGGTGGTGATACCTGCGCGGTGGGCACGTTCGGACGGCGGAAGGCCGGGCACCGCACGGGGTGCGGTCGCGCGGTGCCCGGCCGGAGCGGCCGGTGGAGGCCGGTCGGTGAGGGCCGGTCAGTGGGGGATGGCGATGGCGTCGCCGAGGCTGTGGACGCGCAGGGCGTTGGTGGAGCCGGCGGTGCCGGGCGGCGAGCCGGCGACCACGACGACCTTGTCGCCCTTCTGGCACCGGCCGAGTTCGAGGAGCGACTGCTCGACCTGGCGGAACATGGCGTCGGTGTGGTCGACCTGCGGGACGATGAAGGTCTCCACGCCCCAGACGTGGGCGAGCCTGCCGCGGGTGGCGGGGACCGACGTGAAGGCGAGCAGCGGGATCGGCGAGCGGTAGCGGGACAGGCGGCGGGCGGTCTCGCCGGACATGGTGAACGCGGCGAGGGCCTCGGCGCCGACGATCGCGCCGACCTCGGCGGCGGCGCGGGCGATGGCGCCGCCGACGGTCTCCGGCATGCGCTCCAGGGTGTGGGTCGCCTGGAGGGCGGCCTGCTCGGCGGTCTGCACGATGCGGCTCATCGTGAGGACGGCCTCGATGGGGTACTGGCCGACGCTGGTCTCGCCGGAGAGCATGACGGCGTCGGCGCCCTCGAAGACGGCGTTGGCGACGTCGGAGGTCTCCGCGCGGGTGGGGCGGGGCGCGGAGATCATCGATTCGAGCATCTGGGTCGCGACGATGACCGGGCGGGCCTTCTCGCGGCACAGCTCGATGGCGCGCTTCTGGACGATCGGCACCTGTTCGAGGGGGAGCTCGACGCCGAGGTCGCCGCGGGCGACCATGATGCCGTCGAAGGCGGCGACGATCTCGGGGAGGCGCTCGACGGCCTGCGGCTTCTCGATCTTGCCGATGAGGGGGACGCGGACGCCCTCCTCCTCCATGATCTGGTAGCAGATGTCGGCGTCGGCGGGCGTGCGGACGAAGGAGAGGGCGACGAGGTCGACGCCGAGGCGCAGGGCCCACCGCAGGTCGCGCTCGTCCTTCTCGGTGAGGGCGGGGACGCTGACGGGGACGCCGGGCAGGTTGAGGCCCTTGTTGTCGGAGACCATGCCGCCGACGGTCACGGTGGTGTGGACGCGGCTGCCCTCGACGGAGGTGACCTTGAGGGCGACGCGGCCGTCGTCGATCAGGACGGTGTCGCCGGGCGACACGTCGCCGGGGAGGCCCTGGTAGGTGGTGGAGACCTCGCGGCGGGTGCCGGGGACGTCGTCGGTGGTGATGGTGAACTCGTCGCCGAGGGTGAGCCGTACCGGGCCGTCGGGGAAGCGCCCGATGCGGATCTTGGGGCCCTGCAGGTCCGCGAGGATGCCGACGCCGCGCCCGGTGGCGTCGGCGGCGGCGCGGATGCGGTGGTAGACCTCCTCGTGGACGGCATGCTCGCCGTGGCTCATGTTGAGGCGGGCGACGTCGATGCCGGCTTCGACGAGGGCGTTGATCTGCTCGGTGCTGGAGCAGGCGGGGCCGATGGTGCTGACGATCTTCGCTCGACGGGTCACGTGCATAACCGTACTTAGTTACTCGTCGGTACGGATATTCGTGCAGGATATGGTCGCCTCCGGTTCACGCAGTGGTCTAGGTCAGAGGTCTAGACCACATCCGGCCGGTCATCGCGCGAAGGCCTCCACGGCGGCCCTGCAGAACGCCTTGAGGTCGTCCGGCTTGCGGCTGCTGACCAGGACGTTGGGTCCCGCCTCGCAAACCTTTACCTCCTCGTCCACCCACGCGGCGCCCGCGTTGCGCAGATCGGTCTGGAGGCTCGGCCAGGACGCGAGCGTGCGGCCGCGGACGACGCCGGCCTCGATGAGGGTCCAGGGGCCGTGGCAGATCACCGCGACCGGCTTGCCGGCGTCGAAGAAGGACCTGGCGAAGGCGACGGCCCCCGGGTCGGTGCGCAGGAAGTCGGGGTTGGCGACGCCGCCGGGCAGCAGCAGGGCGTCGAACTCGGTGTGGTCGGAGACGTCGACGGTGGTGTCGATGGGGAAGGTGTCGGCCTTGTCGAGGTGGTCGAACGCCTGGAGGCGGCCGGACTGGGTGGACACCAGGCGCGCGCGCCCGCCGGCCTGCTCCACCGCCTTCCACGGCTCGGTGAGCTCGACCTGCTCGGTGCCCTCGGGCGCGCACAGGAAGGCGACGGTCCTGCCCTGAAGATCGTTGCTGGCCACGATGTCCTCCGATTCGCCGGTTTTCAGGGCCTTTGCCCGCCCGCGCGAGTGGTATGCAGGAAGGGTGAATCCGACCGGGTATCGCGAGTACCGGGCGCCGGGTCTGGCGTGCCTGTGGACCGCGTCGCTGCCCCGGGACGCGGAGCCGTTCGTCCAGCGGGTGGTGCCGGACGGCTGCGTGGACCTGATCTGGTCGGACGGCGGCATCCTGGTTGCAGGGCCGGACACCGGCCCGATCCCGGCGGTGATGCGGCCGGGCGAGGAGGTCGTGGCCGTGCGGTTCGCGCCGGGGACGGCGCCGCCCGTGCTGGGCGTCCCCGCGGACGCGATCCGCGACGGGCGGGTGCCGCTGCGGGACCTGTGGGGCGGGGAGGCCGACCGCCTGGCGGAGGCGGTGGCCGCGGCGCCCGACCGGCGGGGCGCGCTGGCCCGCGCCCTGCACGGCCGGATGGGGCCGGCGGACCCGCTCGTGGCGGCGGTGGTGGCGGGCGTCGCCCGCGGTTCGGTGCGGGACGTCGCCGACGGCCTCGGCCTGGGCGAGCGGCAGTTGCGGCGGCGCTCGCTGGCGGCGTTCGGGTACGGGCCGAAGACGCTGCAGCGGGTGCTGCGCTTCCAGCGGGCGCTGCGGCTGGCGAGGGCGGGCGAGCCGCTGGCCTCGGTGGCGTACGCGGCGGGCTACGCCGACCAGGCCCACTTCGCGCACGAGGTGCGGGACCTGGCGGGCGAGCCCGTCCGCAGGCTGCTGGTCTAGGGCTTGAGCCGTCCGTGGGCGCGCAGCGTCAGGAGGCTCTCGACGGTGGCGAAGCCGCGCCACTCGGGGCCGGTGAGGGGCGTCCACGCGGGGAATCCGACGTGCCAGCCGCCGTCGTCGTCCTGCGCGTCGATGAGGGCGTCGAGCCCGGCGTCGATGGCGTCGCCGGGGAAGAGCCGCCGCCCGAACCCGTCCGGGCGGGGCGCGAAGTCGAGGGGTCCGTGGTGGTCGCTCCGCGCGCCGGCGGCGAGGAGGTCGCGGACGCGCCCGAACGCCGCCTCGGCCCGGTCGCGGTCGGGCACGTGGTCGAGGAAGGCCAGGACGGCGAGGACGTCGTACGGGCCGGGTTCGGTTCCGGGGTCGTCCAGATACCGCCAGCAGAACTCGGTCGCGGCGCCGAGCCACGGGTGGTCGGCGCCGGCCCGGTGCAGCATCCCGGCGAGGGCCGCGGTGGGGTTGATGCTCGCGGGCGGGTCGTCGGTGGTCTGCCACCAGGGCGCGTGCGGCGCGTCGCGGACGGTCGGCAGGACGAACGGCACCCCGCCGCCGTCCGCGGTGATGGACGACAGGTAGCCGGCGATGCGGGCGACGGCGGGGTCGCCGTCCGCGCCGGCCTCGTGCAGGATCTCGAGGGCGTGCTGGGCTGGGACGGGCTGGCTGCCCTCGCCGCGCAGGTCGGGTTCGAGGGCGTGGCCGTAGCCGCCGTCGGGGTTCTCGTAGGGGCGGAGGGCCGCCAGGACGGGGGCGGCGGGGGCGCCGCTGAAGTGCATCGCGAAGCGGTGCCGGTCGATGAGGCGGCCGCTCAGGCGCATGAACTCGGCGGCGCGGGCGAGTCCGGATTCGGGCAGTACGTTCATGGGCTCGACGCTAGGCCGCCGGGTCGCGGCCGTCTTGCAGGAATCGGACACCGCGTGCGGCGGGGCGGGTGGGCCCGGCCACCCCAGCGGTGGGTGGCCGGGCCCCTGATGTCCCGCGGTACCGGGTGCGGGAGCGCGCGGTCCCCGGCGGCCGCGACGGGCTCGCGGCGGTGCCGCGGCCGGGCGGTGAACCCAGGCCGGACCGTAGCCGACCAGCACGAAGACCACAAGTGGATGACCGGCCATCGGGGTTTCGGACGTTCCGTCCGGTACGCCAGCTATGGTCTTCTATGGGTCATGAGTGACCCTTTTCACGAATGTGACAAGGCCGGGGAACCGCTCGCCTTGGTGGCGCGCGCCGCGGAGCCGTACCTGGAGAGCCTGCGGAGCCGTCCCGTCCACGACCGGGCGAAGGACGCGCTCCTGGACGAGCTGGACGGCCCGCTGCCCGACCGCGGGGAAGGGTCGGTGGCCGCGGTGGAGCGGCTGCTGCGGATCGGCACGGAGGCGGCGACGCACTCGTCCGGACCCCGGTTCTTCCATCTGGTGGTGGGCGGAGCCACGCCGGCGGCGATGGCGGGCGACTGGACGGCATCGCTGCTGGACCAGGTGGCGGGCATCGGGCAGGCGTCACCGCTGGCGGCGCGGGCGGAGACGGTGGTGCTGCGGTGGCTGAAGGAGCTGTTCGGGCTGCCCGCGTCGTTCGGCGGCGTGCTGACGCCGAGCGCGACGCTGGCGCACGTGGCGGGCCTGGCCTGCGCGCGGCACTGGTGGGCGGGCGAGCACGGGGTGGACGTGACGTCGCGGGGCCTGGCGGGACTGCCCGCGATGCCGGTGTTCACCAGCGGGCTCGTGCACGTCAGCACCAGGAAGGCGCTGCAGATCCTCGGCTGCGGGAGGGACACGCTGACGACGTTCGCGGCCGGCGACGACGGGCGGGCCGATCTCGCGGCGATGGACGCGGCGCTGGCGCGCGAGCGCGGCCGGGCGGTGATCGTGGCGAACCTCGGCGAGGTGAACACCGGGGCCTCGGACCCGATCGCCGGCCTGGCGGACCTGGCGGAGCGGCACGGCGCCTGGCTGCACGTGGACGGGGCGTTCGGCCTGTTCGCCGCCCTCAGCCCGCGCACCGCGCACCTCGCCCGGGGCGTCGAGCGCGCCGACTCGGTGACGGCGGACGGGCACAAGTGGCTGAACGTCCCCTACGAGAGCGGGTTCTCGTTCGTCCGGGACCCGGAGTCGCTCAGCCGCGCCTTCGGGGCGTGGGGCGCGGCCTACCTGCCGGACGCCGCGGACGAGCGGGTCAACTACAGCGCGCTGGGCCCGGAGTCGTCGCGGCGGGCGCGGGCGCTGCCGATCTGGGCGACGCTGCGGGCGTACGGGCGGGACGGCCACCGCGCGATGGTCGAGCGTCACCTCGACGTGGCCGGGCATCTCGGCCGGCTCGTCGAGGCGGCGCCCGACCTGGAGCTGCTGGCGCCGGTGCGGCTGTGCGTCACCTGCTTCCGGTACCGGCCCGAAGGCGTCCCGGCGGAGCGCCTGGACGACCTCAACGCGCGCCTGGGCGAGGCGCTCCTCGCCGACGGCCGCGTCTACGCGGGGACGAGCACCTACCGGGGCATGACGGTCCTGCGCCCCGCGACGCTCAACTGGCGGACGACGAAGGCCGACGTGGAGCGCCTCGTCGACGTCCTGCGCGAGCTCGGCGCCCGTCTCACCCGCTGAGCGCCGGTCAGCTGGTGCAGTCGCCCCAGGGCGCGGTCTCGTCGAGCTGGTCGAAGGGCTGGGTGAGGCTGTACCAGCAGCCGGAGTCGTCGCGGAAGACGGCCTCGATGCCGTAGGGCCGCTTCTCCGGCTTGTGGAGGAACTCGACGCCCTTCGCCGACAGCCGCTCGTAGTCGCCCTGGCAGTCGTCGGTGTTGAAGGCGCCGGCGCCGAGGACGCCCTTGGCGATGAGCGCCTTCATCTGCGCGGCGGACTCGGGGTCCATGGTGGGCGGGCCCGGCACCATGAGGGCGAGGCTGAGGTCGGGCTGCGCCTTGGCGCCGAGGGTGACCCAGCGCATCCCGCCCTCGCCGAGCGTCATGTCGTCGCGCACCTCCAGGCCGAGCTTCTCGGTGAAGAACTCCTTGGCCGCGTCCTGGTCGAGCACCCACACGGTGGCGAGTCCGAGCTTGGTGATCATGCCTGGTTCCCTTCGTGAGCGGATCTGCGTTCACGGTAGGAGGCACGGCGGGCGGCGGGCTTCTCCGATGTTGCTCAGTGCCTGCGGGATCAGTCCCTGCGGAAGCCGCCCGCCCACAGCAGGACGAAGCAGCCCGGTATCGAGGACGCGCCGCCCGTCCGGGCCGTGCGGCGGAACTCGGTGGGCGTCATCCCGGTCCGCTGCTTGAAGCGGGTGCAGAACGTGCCGAGGCTGCTGAAGCCGACCAGCACGCAGATCTCGGTGACGGTGAGGTTGGCCGTGCGCAGGAGGTCCTGGGCGCGCTCGATGCGGCGGCGGGTGAGGTAGGCGCCCGGGGTCTCGCCGTAGACCTCGCTGAACAGCCGGACGAAGTGGTAGCGGGAGTAGCCGGCGCGGGCGGCGACGGCGGCGATGTCGAGGGGGCCGGCCCATTCGCGGTCCATGGCGTCCCGGGCGATCCGCATCCGGCGCAGCACGCCGATGTCCACGGTCGGGGACGCGTTTCCCATGCCGCCACTATCCCAGGTGGGAGGCCGTCCGCGATACGCCGCACGTCTCGCGGAACGGCCTCCCCTCCCGGGGTCAGCCGATGGGGCGGGCCGTCGGCGGGATCGGGTACGGCAGGTCCGTCCGGCCGCTGAGGTAGGCGTCGACGCCGTGCGCGGCGGCGCGGCCCTCGGCGATGGCCCAGACGATCAGGGACTGGCCGCGGCCCATGTCGCCGGCGGTGAACACGCCGTCCACCGACGTCCGGTAGTCGCCGTCGCGGACCACGTTGCCGCGCTGGTCGAGGTCGACGCCGAGCTGCTCCAGCATGCCCTCGCGCTGCGGGCCGAGGAAGCCCATGGCGAGGGTGACCAGCTCGGCGGGGATCTCCCGCTCGGTGCCCTCGACCGGCGCGAACCGGGTGTCCGGCCCGCCGACCTCCACCAGCCGCAGGGCGCGGACGTTGCCGTCCTCGTCGCCGGCGAACTCGGTGGTGGACACCGCGTAGACGCGGTCTCCGCCCATGTCGGCGAGCTCCTCGTGGGCGCTCTCCATCTTGAACAGCATCGGGTACGTGGGCCACGGCTGGGCGTCCGGGCGGGACTCCGGCGGACGCGGCATGATCTCCAGCTGGGTGACGGACGCGGCGTCCTGCCGGATCGCGGTGCCGACGCAGTCGGCGCCGGTGTCGCCGCCGCCGATGACGACGACGTGCTTGCCCTTGGCGGAGATCGGCGACTCCTCGTAGTCGCCCTCCTGCGCCCTGTTGGACGGCGGCAGGTACTCCATCGCCTGGTAGACGCCCTTGAGCTCACGCCCGGGGACGGGCAGGTCGCGCCAGGCGGTGGCGCCGCCCGCGAGGACCACGGCGTCATGGGACGCGCGCAGGTCCTCGGCGGTGATGTCGACGCCGATGTTCACCGAGGTCCGGAAGGCGGTGCCCTCGGCGCGCATCTGGGCGAGGCGCCGGTCGAGGTGCCGCTTCTCCATCTTGAACTCGGGGATGCCGTAGCGCAGCAGCCCGCCGATCCGGTCGGCCCGCTCGTACACCGTGACGTCGTGGCCGGCGCGGGTGAGCTGCTGGGCGGCGGCGAGGCCGGCGGGGCCGGAGCCGACCACCGCGACCTTCTTGCCGGTCTTGACGGCGGGCGGCTGCGGGCGCACCCAGCCCTCGGCGAACGCCCGGTCGATGATCTCCACCTCGACCCGCTTGATCGTCACCGGGTCCTGGTTGATGCCGAGGACGCAGGCGCTCTCGCACGGCGCGGGGCACAGCCTCCCGGTGAACTCCGGGAAGTTGTTGGTGGCGTGCAGCCGCTCGGCCGCCTCCTGCCAGTCCTTGCGGTAGACCAGGTCGTTCCACTCGGGGATGAGGTTGCCGAGCGGGCAGCCCTGGTGGCAGAACGGGATGCCGCAGTCCATGCAGCGGCTCGCCTGCTTCTCCAGCCGGTCCGTGCCGAAGTCCTCGTAGACCTCGGACCAGCTCTTGATCCGCACGTCCACGGGACGGCGCTTCGGGAGCTCCCGCCGGACGGTCAGAAAACCCTTCGGGTCGGCCATGAAGGAGTCCCCCTCTCAGCTCTGCGCGGCGGCCATGACCGCCTCGTCGACGTCGCGTCCCTCGGCCTCGGCCTTCGCCATGGCGTCCAGCACGCGCCGGTAGTCACGCGGCATGATCTTGGTGAAGCGGGCGGCGGCGGCGTCCCAGTCGTCCAGCAGCCGCCGGGCGACCCGCGAGCCGGTCTCGGCCAGGTGCCGCTCGGTCAGGTCCCGGACGAAGTCCACGTCGCCGGCGTCCAGCGGTTCCAGGTCGACCATTTCGCCGTTGACGCGCTCGGGCGCGAGGTCCAGGACGTAGGCGATGCCGCCGGACATGCCGGCCGCGAGGTTGCGCCCGGTCGGGCCGAGGATCAGCGCGCGGCCGCCGGTCATGTACTCGCAGGCGTGGTCGCCGGCGCCCTCGACGACGGCGGTGGCGCCGGAGTTGCGGACGCAGAACCGCTCGCCGACGACCCCGCGGGCGAGCAGCTCGCCCGAGGTGGCGCCGTACAGGATGACGTTGCCGCCGATGATCTGCTCCTCGGCCGCGAACGCGGCGTCCGCCGGGGGACGCAGCGTCAGCCGGCCGCCGGACAGGCCCTTGCCGACGTAGTCGTTGGCGTCGCCGACGAGCCGCAGCGTGACGCCGCGCGGCACGAACGCGCCGAACGAGTTGCCCGCCGAGCCGGTGAAGGTGACGTCGATCGTGCCCTCGGGCAGGCCCTCGCCGCCCCACTTCTTGGTCACCTCGTGGCCGAGCATGGTGCCGACCGTCCGGTTGACGTTGCGGATCGGCAGGTCGAGCGTGACCTTGTCGCCGTAGGCGAGCGCGCCCTCGGCGAGCTGGATCAGCGTGTTGTCCAGCGCCTTCTCCAGGCCGTGGTCCTGCTCGGTGACCCGGTGCAGCGCCGCGCCCGGCGACCGCTCGGGGGTGTGCAGGATCGGGGCCAGGTCCAGGCCGGAGGCCTTCCAGTGCGCCACGGCCTCGCGGGTGTCGATCATCTCCACGTGCCCGATCGCCTCGTCCAGCGAGCGGAACCCGAGGGCCGCCAGGTACTCGCGGACCTCCTCGGCGACGAACTCGAAGAAGTTCACGACGAACTCGGGCTTGCCGGAGAACCGCTCCCGCAGGACGGGGTTCTGGGTGGCGACGCCGACCGGGCAGGTGTCCAGGTGGCAGACGCGCATCATGATGCAGCCCGACACCACCAGCGGGGCGGTCGCGAAGCCGTACTCCTCGGCGCCGAGCAGCGCGGCGATGACGACGTCCCGGCCGGTCTTCATCTGGCCGTCGGTCTGCACGACGATCCGGTCGCGCAGCCCGTTCAGCAGCAGGGTCTGCTGGGTCTCGGCGAGGCCGAGCTCCCAGGGCGCGCCGGCGTGCTTCAGCGAGGTCAGCGGGGACGCGCCGGTGCCGCCGTCGTGCCCGGAGATCAGCACCACGTCGGCGTGCGCCTTGGACACCCCGGCCGCGACCGTGCCGACCCCGACCTCGGCGACGAGCTTGACGTGCACGCGCGCCGACGGGTTGGCGTTCTTCAGGTCGTGGATGAGCTGCGCCAGGTCCTCGATCGAGTAGATGTCGTGGTGCGGCGGCGGCGAGATGAGGCCGACGCCGGGCGTGGAGTGCCGGGTCTTGGCGATCCACGGGTACACCTTGTGGCCGGGCAGCTGGCCGCCTTCGCCGGGCTTGGCGCCCTGCGCCATCTTGATCTGGATGTCGTCGGAGTTGGTGAGGTACTCCGACGTCACGCCGAACCGGCCGGACGCGACCTGCTTGATGGCGCTGCGCCGCAGGTCGCCGTTCTCGTCGGGGGCGAACCGCGCCGGGTCCTCGCCGCCCTCGCCGGTGTTGGACTTGCCGCCGAGCCGGTTCATCGCGATCGCGAGGGTCTCGTGCGCCTCCGCGGAGATGGAGCCGTACGACATCGCGCCGGTGGAGAACCGCTTGACGATCTCCGAGACCGGCTCGACCTCGTCGATCGGCACCGGCTCCCGGTCGCCCTCCTTCAGCCTGAACAGCCCGCGGAGGGTCATCAGCTTCTCGGCCTGCGAGTCGACCTTGGAGGTGTACTCCTTGAAGATCTCGTAGCGGCGGGTGCGGGTGGCGTGCTGCAGCTTGAACACCGTGTCCGGGTTGAACAGGTGCGGCTCGCCCTCGCGGCGCCACTGGTACTCGCCGCCGACCTCCAGCGTCCGGTGCGCGGGGTCGTTGCCGCCCGGCGGGTAGGCGCGGGCGTGCCGCTGCGCGACCTCGCGGGCCAGCACGTCGAAGCCGACGCCGCCGAGCCGGGACGTGGTGCCGGTGAAGCAGCGGGACACCACGTCCTCGCCGAGCCCGATCGCCTCGAAGATCTGCGCGCCGGTGTAGGACGCGACCGTGGACACGCCCATCTTCGACATGATCTTCAGGACGCCCTTGCCGTACGCCTTCACCAGGTTGCGGACCGCGGCGGCCGGGTCCAGGCCCTCGATGGCGCCGGCGCGGACCAGGTCCTCCACGGTCTCGATCGCCAGGTACGGGTTGATCGCCGACGCGCCGTACCCGATGAGCAGCGCCATGTGGTGGCACTCGCGGGCCTCGCCCGTCTCGATCACCAGGCCGACCCGCGTGCGGGTCTTCTCCCGGATCAGGTGGTGGTGGACGGCGCCGGTCAGCAGCAGCGACGGGATCGCGGCGCGGGCGGAGTCGGCGCCGCGGTCCGACAGCACGATGATCCGCGCCCCGGCCCCGATCGCCCGGCTCACCTCGGAGTTGATCTCCTCCAGGCGCGCCTCCAGGGCCTCTCCCCCGCCGGAGACGTCGTACAGGCCCTGCACGACGTAGGCCTGCAGGTGCGGGAGCGACCCCTCGTCGTCGATGTGGATGATCTTGGAGAGCTCGTCGTTGTCCAGGATCGGCGTCGGCAGCACGAGTCGCCGGCACGAGTCCGGGCCCGGCTCCAGCAGGTTGCCCTCCGGGCCGAGCGTGGACTGCAGCGAGGTGACGAGCTCCTCGCGGATCGCGTCCAGTGGCGGGTTCGTGACCTGCGCGAACAGCTGCTTGAAGTAGTCGAACAGCAGTCGCGGGCGCTCCGACAGCACCGCGATCGGAGTGTCGGTGCCCATCGACCCGATCGGCTCGGCGCCCGTCCTCGCCATCGGGGTGAGGATGATCCGCTGCTCTTCGAGCGTGTAGCCGAACGTCTGCTGCCGCTTGACGAGCGTCTCGTGCGTCGGGATCTCCCGCTCGCGCTGCGGCAGCTCCTCGAACCGGACCAGGCCCTCGTGCAGCCACGCGCCGTACGGGTGCTCGGCGGCGAGCT
Source organism: Actinomadura madurae (assembly GCF_047130825.1). NCBI lineage: Bacteria > Bacillati > Actinomycetota > Actinomycetes > Streptosporangiales > Thermomonosporaceae > Actinomadura > Actinomadura madurae. The sequence continues at coordinate 9,915,027 of NZ_CP083237.1, read as the reverse complement.
CGGCCTTGACCTCGTCGTCCTCGACGATCCGCCCGGCGGCGGTGTCCACCAGGAAGATCTTGCCGGGCTGCAGCCGGCCCTTGCGGACGACCTTGCTCGCCGGGATGTCGAGGACGCCCGCCTCGCTGGCCAGCACGACCAGGCCGTCGTCGGTCACCCAGTACCGGCCGGGGCGCAGCCCGTTGCGGTCCAGGACGGCGCCGACGACGGTGCCGTCGGTGAAGCTGACGCTGGCGGGGCCGTCCCACGCCTCCATCAGCGTGGAGTGGAACTCGTAGAAGGCCCGGCGGCCGGGGTCCATCTCGGTGTGGTTCTCCCACGCCTCCGGGATCATCATCAGCACGGCGTGCGGCAGCGACCGGCCGCCGAGGTGCAGCAGCTCCAGGCACTCGTCGAAGGAGGCGGTGTCGCTGGCCTCGATGTCGATCACCGGGTAGATCCGGGACAGGTCGCCGGGGATCAGGTCGGACTTCAGCAGCGCCTCGCGGGCGCGCATCCAGTTCCGGTTGCCCTTCACCGTGTTGATCTCGCCGTTGTGGGCGATGAACCGGTACGGGTGGGCCAGTTCCCAGGCCGGGAACGTGTTGGTCGAGAACCGCGAGTGGACCAGCGCGATCCCGCTGGTGAAGCGGCGGTCCGACAGGTCGGGGAAGAACGGCTCCAGCTGCGGGGTCGTCAGCATCCCCTTGTAGACGATCGTCCGGCTGGACAGGCTCGGGAAGTAGACCCGCACGTCCTGCTCGGCGCGCTCGCGCATGCAGAAGACGACGCGGTCCAGCTCCAGGCCCGTCCGGCCCTCGTGCGGGCCGCCGGGGGCGGGGGCGACGAACAGCTGGGCGAAGTGCGGCATGACCCGGCGGCTGGCCGGGCCGGTGAAGGCGGGGTCGTGCGGGAGCTCGCGCCAGCCGAGGACCGTCAGGCCCTCCTCGACGCAGAGCGTCTCGACGTGCGCGACCACGGCGGCGCGCTCGGCGCCGTCCACGGGCAGGAAGGCGATGCCGGCCGCGTAGGCGCCGGCCTCGGGGAGCGGGAAGTCGCAGACCTCGCGGAAGAACGCGTCCGGGATCTGGAGGAGGATGCCGACGCCGTCTCCGTCGTCCGGCTCCGCGCCCACGGCCCCGCGGTGGTCCAGGTTCTTCAGGACGGTCAGGGCGTTCTGGACGATGTCGTGGCTCTTGCGGCCGTGCAGGTCGGCGACCATGCCGACGCCGCAGGCGTCGTGCTCGTTGGCGGGGTCGTACAGGCCCTCCGGCTGGGGGTGGCCCGGTACCCGGCCGGCAGGTGTGAGGGCAGCAGCAGCCATCAACCCTCCCGTCGTCGTCGTGTCACTGCTTCGTGTCAGTGCAGGCTCGGGACGACGTTGGCCCTGCTGCGGTGAGATGACATTACATCACTGCCGGGATCATGCCCGACTGCACCGGATCGCGAAACTTCCTCGTGCCGATCGCCGGTGTGTCATCTTCGAGTGGTTTAGACCAGGCTACCGGTTTCCACCGGGCACGGACGGTGACGACGGCGGTGAGGATCATCACCGGAACGCGATGTTTACGGTGATACGGCGGCGTTCAACCAGGTCGCGGGGGCCGTGCGGGTCGAGGTCACTCGGAGGCGCGGGCGGCGCGGCCGAGGACCGCCGGGGCCTTCCCGCCCTCGATCAGCAGCGACAGCAGCGTCTCGTCCTTCTCGTCGCCCTTGCCGTCCAGCCGCTGCGCCCACGACACCACGGCGAAGTGCCCCATCGCCAGGCCCCGCGCCATGCCGAAGCCGCGGCCGAACGCGTCCAGCGGGGCGGGGGCCTCCAGCGGCCGGACGAAGCCCGCGCCGATCGTGGTCTCCAGCTTCGCCACGAACCTGTCGGCGTCCGCCGACCCGGCCAGGTTGAACACCGCGACGGCCAGCGCGTAGCCGCGGCCGGTGTCGGAGTAGATCCCCCGGGCCGCCTGCGTGCAGCCGCCCCGGCCCAGCTCGGCGCCCACGGACCCGCCCCACACGGCGGCGGCGCAGTCGCCGTCCAGCCGCTTCGCGCGCAGCTTCAGCGTCGCCTTGCCCTCCGGGACCGACAGCTTCGCCGCCGACGCGGGGAACGCCTCACCGATCGTCAGGGGCTGGGGGTCCGCGCTCCGGGAGGCGATGCCGGCGTACGCGTCGCTGGACGGCGAGCTGGAGTAGGACACCGGCGAGACGCCGGTCCCCGCGGGCGTGCCGATCTTCGCGGGCGGGGCCGCGGCCGGGGCGTCGTCACCGCCGCCGAGGACGGCCACCGCGCCCGCCCCGAGCAGCACCAGCGCGCCGAGGGCCGCGGCCGCTCCGAAGTACAGCCTCGGTCCGGGCCCGCCGGCACGGCGCGCCGTCCCGCCCTGGCGCTCCTGGCCGCCCGTCCGCCCGGAGGGCCGGGCGGTTCTCGCGGCCTTTCCCCGCTTCTTCGGCCGCTTGCCGTTCTTCTTCGGCTTCCTGCCGCGCTCGGCGGCGCCGGGGGGCGGCTCGTAGGCGTCCTCCGGCGGGACACCGTCGTCGTAGGGCCCCTCCAGGTAGGGGACGTCCTCGTACGGCGGCCTCGGCGGGGGCGCGGCCGGCCGCTCCGGGCGGGGGGCGGGGCGGCGGGACGGCGGGGTCCGGCGCGGTCCGCCCGCCCGGCCCGGCGCCGTCCTGCGGGGGGCGGGCTGTCGGCGGCCCTGGCGGCTCACCGGGGGCCGCCCTCGGCCGCCGCCGCGGCGTTCATCGGATCCACGACCGCGCAGACTACCGCCCGCCCGCGGAGGGCGCGTCCAGGGCCGGCCCGGTCACTGCCCGGCCCGCCCGCCGGCGGCCAGGTCGAGGCGCCCGTACAGGAAGTCGGCGGCGTTCTCGATGACCAGGCTCACATCGATCATCTCGTTGAGCGAGGCGGGCTGCTCGCCCCCGGCCCGCTGCACCCACGTGCCGACGGCGTAGTGGCCGTAGGTGCGGGTGTAGGCGGCGCTGAAGCCGGAGCCGAACGGGGGCACGCCCTTCGCGTCCAGCGGCGTCACCCAGCCGGCGCCGGCCGCCGGGTCGAGGTCGCGCAGGATCTGCTTGACCCCTTCCTCGCTCGCCAGGTTGATCACGAAGAACTGGCCGACGTGCTTCTTGTCGGCGCTCACGTACGCGCCCCGGACGACCTGGGTGCACTGGTACTTGGCGAGGTCGGCCTGCAGCCGCCCGCCCCAGGTCGCGGCCTTGCAGTCCGTGCTCAGGTTGGACGCGGCCAGCGTGAACGCGTACTTGGACGACTTCAGGCTCTTGGCGGAGAACGCCTCGCCCTCGGTGATCGCCCGGCCGTCGGCGGAGCGGTTCCCGAGCTTGGCGAAGCCCTCCCCGAGGTAGTCCGGGGCGTAGGCGGTCGGCACCGCCTGCCGCACCTTCTTCTCGCCGCCGCCGCCGGTCAGCATGACCACGGCGACCGCCGCGACGGCCGCCACGACCAGCACGGCGGCCCCGGCGAGCAAGAGTTTGGGAGCGGGGAGCTTGCGGCCGGGCTTCTCGTCGTCCGGCCAGAAGTCCCGCCCGCGGCCCTTCTGCGCGGCCTTGGTGGAACCTGAGTCACGAGCCTCGATCACAGCCCCGGAGCTTAGCGGTCCGCGTCGTCCCCGCGGGCCCAAAAGGGCTATTCGTCCAGATTCATTGGCCCTAGAGGCCGTTGGTCCCGATCAGCGCGCCGAACCCGTAGGTGATCGCCGCCGCGGCGGCGCCGAACAGCAGCTGGCGCGACCCACCGAACCACCACGCGCGGGCCGTGATCCGCGACACCAGCGCCCCGGCGCCGAACAGCCCGGCCGCCGCGATGCCCGCCGCGGGCCACAGCGACGACGCGCCCAGCAGGTACGGCAGCACCGGCAGCAGCGCCCCGACCGCGAACGACAGGAACGACGAGCCCGCCGCGAGGACCGGCGAGGGAAGCTCGCCGGGCGTCACGCCGAGCTCCTCCTTCGCGTGCACCTCCAGGGCCTCCTCGGGGTCGCGGGACAGCTGCCGCGCGACCTCGGCGGCCGTCACCGGGTCCACGCCGCGCGCCTCGAAGACCTCGGCCAGCTCCTGCTCCTCGGCCACCGGGTGGCGGGCGAGCTCAAGCCGCTCCACCTCGATCTCGGCCTCGGCCAGCTCCGACTGGGACGCGACCGAGATGTACTCCCCCGCCGCCATGGAGAACGCGCCCGCCGCCAGGCCCGCGAGCCCCGCGAGCAGGACGACCTTCTGGCTCGCCTGGCCGCCCGCGACGCCCGCGATCAGCGCGAAGTTGGACACCAGCCCGTCCATCGCGCCGAACACCGCGGGCCGCAGCCAGCCCCCGGTGACGTCGCGGTGCCGGTGGTGGTGCTCCGGCCGCACGGCGGGCCTCCCGCCCGCCGCTCCCCTCGCTTCGGACACCGTCCCCCCGTCGCCTACTTCCCGTCCTTGACGGGCTCCCCCTTCTCGGCGCGATCGGAGTCGGCGGCACCGTCCTTCTCATTGTCCCCGGCCGGGGCCTGCTCCTCGGCCTCGGGTGCCTCGCCGTCCGCCGCGGGCTCGGACTCCGCCTCGGAATCGGCCTCGGAATCGGCCTCAGAGTCCGCCTTGGACTCCGGCTTGGACTCCGGCTTGGACTCCGGCTTGGACTCCGGCTCGGACTCCGGCTCGGACTCCGGCTCGGACTCCGGCTCGGACTCCGGCTCGGAATCGGCCTCGGAGTCGGCCGTCTCCGTCTCGGTGGCGGTGCCGTCGGCCTCCGGCTCGTCCGCCTTCCGCTCGGGGCCGGGCTCCGGCTCGGACTCTTCGGCCTCCGCCTCGGGCTCCTCGGGCTCCTCCGCGGGTGTCGCGGCCTCCGCCTCGGAGTCCGCCTCGGGCTCGGCCCCCGGTTCCTCGTCCGGGGCGGCCACGCTGGAGGCCTCGGCGCCCGCGTCCGCCTCGCCGTCCGCGCCGCGGGCGTCCTCCGGCGTCTCCGACTCCTTCTCCAGGCCGACACCGCCGGGCTTGTCGTCAGGGGCGATCTCGTCGGGCCCGGTCGCGGCCGGGCCCGGCTCGGCGGCGGTCACGGCGCCGACGTTCTCCGGGCCGGTGCGGCCGCGCGCCCGGTACAGGTAGGCGACCGCGCCGACGAAGAGCAGGATCGCCGTCCAGTCGTTCAGCCGCAGCCCGAGGATGTGGTGCGCGTCGTCGATGCGGAGCGCCTCGATCCAGCCGCGCCCCACCGTGTAGGCGGCGACGTACAGGGCGAAGGCGCGCCCGTGCGTGAGCTTGTAGCGGCGGTCGGCCCAGATCACCAGGGCCGCGACGCCGATGCACCACAGCGACTCGTACAGGAACGTCGGGTGGTAGGTGGCGACGTCGGCGTACTTCGGGTCGAGGGCGGGCCCGCCGTCGAGCATCGGCCGGTGGTTCTCGTCGATCTCCAGCGCCCAGAAGGCGTCCAGCGGGCGGCCGTACAGCTCCTGGTTCCAGTAGTTGCCCCAGCGGCCGATCGCCTGCGCGAGCGCGATGCCGGGCGCCACCGCGTCGGCCAGCGCCAGCACCGAGATCCCGCGGCGCCGGCAGCCGATGAGCGCGCCGACCGCGCCGAGCGCGACGGCGCCCCAGATGCCGAGGCCGCCCTTCCAGATCTCCAGCGCCCGGAGCGGATCGCCGTCCTCCCCGAAGTACCGCTGGTAGTCGGTGACGACGTGGTAGAGGCGCCCGCCGACGAGGCCGAACGGCACCGCCCACACGGCCACGTCGATGATCACACCGGGGGTGCCGCCCTTGGCGGCCCAGCGGCGCTCGCCGAGCCAGACGGCGACGACGATACCCAAGATGATCATGATGGCGTAGGCCCTGAGCGGGAGCGGGCCGAGGTGCCAGACGCCCTGCGAAGGGCTCGGGATGGAGGCGACCGGGTGCATGACCGTTGACGTTACCGCCTCCGGGGCGCAGCGCGCGCCGTCTCCGCCACAGCGCGCGCCATCCCCGCCGAGGCGGCGCGGTCAGGCCCGCCGCGCTCCGGGCGGCGCGGTGCGCGCGGCGTCCGCGGTGCCGCCGGAGTTGGTGGTCCCGGGGGCGGGGGCGGGCCCGCCGCCGGCCTGCGCGACGGCCTTCCGGAGCCCGGCGGGTGAGCCGATCACCTCGTCGCCCGCCTTCTCGCCGTTCAGCGCCAGGTACGGGGTCGAGTCGACGCCGGCCCTGCCCGCCTGGGCGCTCGCCTGGTCGACCGTCTCGATCCGCTGGTTCCCGTTGACGCAGGCGGCGAAGGACGGGTCCGCGACGCCCAGATCGGCGGCCCACTTGATCAGGTCCGGCGCGGCGAAGCCGCTGTCGCCCTCCGGGGGCTGCTCGGCGAAGAGCCTGTCGTGGTACCTCACCCAGTGCGAGGCGGGCATGCAGGCGGCGGCGTTCGCGGCCCGCCGCGAGTTCGACATCAGCGGGTCCTGCTGGAACAGCTGGAACGGCCGGTAGACGACCTTGACCTTGCCCTCGGCGGCGAGCTGCTTCATCGTCCCGCCGAGCCGCTCCTCCATCACCCGGCACGCCGGGCACTGGAAGTCCTCCCAGACGTCGAGGACGGGGGCGGTGACGCCCGGCTGCGCCATCGCGACCGACCCGTCCTGCTGCCGGGTGGCGGGCGCCAGCGCGCCCTTGTAGGAGTCCTCCAGCGGCTCGTCCCCGCCCCGGGAGAGCGCCACCACGGCCACCGCGACCGCGACCGCCGCCACCGCGACGCCGCCGAGGACGACCGCCAGCGCCCGCCGCCGCCGCGCCGCGGCCCTGGCCCGTTCCTCCGCGAGACGCCCGCGCGCGGACGGTCCCCTCCCCTGCTCGCTCATCGATCCCCCGATCGGCCACTGTGCGTGTTCGTGAGCTCGCACCAGCGTAACGGGGAAGGGCCCGGCGGGTGCCGGAAAGCGCCGCGCCGCGCCGTCCCGGCGGGGACGGCGCGGCGTGCGGGTCCGTGCCGCGGCGGGGGCCGCGTTTCAGGAGGGCGCGCTCACTTGCCGGCCGCGGCGGCCGACTCGACGGTCGCCCGCAGGGCGGCCGGGTTCATGAACTGCGTCGACTCGAGCTTCTGGCCGTTCAGGAAGACCGTCGGCGTGCCGTCGACACCGCGCTCCTGAAGGGCGTACTTGGTCATCGCGTCGACCGTGGACTTCTTCTGCTCGTCCCGCACGCACTTCTCGAAGCCGGCGTCGGTGACACCGACGTCCTTGCCCCACTTTACGAGGTCGTCCGGGGAGAAGCCCTCCTCGCCCTCGGCGGGCTGGAACCGGAACAGCGCGTCGTGGTAGGAGATCCACTTGTCGGCCGGGACGCAGAGCGCCGCCTCGGCCGAGCGCAGCGAGTTGATCTTGATGGGATCCTTCTGCTGGCCGAACAGGTGGAAGGGCCGGTAGACGACCTTGACCTTGCCCTGCACCGCGAGGTCCTCGATGGTCTTGCCGGTGGCCTCCTCGAACTGCTTGCAGATCGGGCACTGGAAGTCCTCGAAGATCTCCAGCTCCGGCTTGGTCACCCCCGCCTTCGCCATCACGATCGAGCCGTCCTGCTGGCGGCTCAGCGGGGCGAGCGCGCCCTTGTGCACCTCGGCCCGCCCGTTCTTGCGCTGCTGGTCGATGATCAGGACGGTGGCGACCACGACCACCGCCACGGTGACCACCGACCCGAGGATGATGGCGAGCAGCCGCCGCTGCTTCTGCCGCGCCGCCTGCCGCTTGCGCTCGGCGGCCAGGCGCTCCCTCGCGGACCGCTCTCGTGCGGCCTTGCTCATTGGTTCTCCTAAGCGTGCGGACCCGCGCCGGCACCGTGCGGCGCGGTAACGGCGAGACTAGTCGACCTGACCGATCCGCCGGAATTCGTCGATCAGAACGAGGATGAAGAGCAGTGCGGTGATGACATGGACGCCCGTGCACCACAGGCAGATCTTGTGCAGGATCGCCAGTTCGACGGTGACGAGGTAGACGACGAACAGCACGCCCACCGCGACGCTCGCCACCCGCGCCCAGCGCAGCGGCGGCCACAGCGACCGCAGCGCCCACGGGGTCAGCAGCGCGCCGAACGCCACGAAGAACGCGAGGCCGAGCAGCGGCATCGGGATCCCCAGCAACGTGGAGTACTCGCTCGTCGTGACGGCGTGGCAGTCCACGGTCCTGGACGCCGAGCAGACCAGCGCGCCCTCGTCGTAGTGCGTGACCGTCAGGTAGACGGAGATCCCGAGGCCGGCGAGCGTCAGGACCCAGGCCGTGACCTGGAACCACACGGGCGGCGTCCGCGGCCCGGTCGTCCCGGGCCGGCCCGTCGCCGTCATCTCTTGCGTCATCGTGATCCTTCCGGGACCGCCTCCGCCGGCGAACACACCCTATTGGAGAGCGGAGGCGGCACAAGACAGGAACTCGGCGGGCGGCGCCGGGAGTTCCCGCGGCGCCGGAAAACGTGCGCGGAGCGGCGCCGCGGACGCCGCCCGGCCGGCGAGCGTAGGGCGGGTCGCGGTCAGCGGCCCTGCCGGACGCCCGCCGCCAGCTCCTCGGTCAGCGCGCGGATCCCGGCCACGCCGGAGGCGAGGTCGGGCGCGTCCAGGAGGCGGCGGACGAACGCCGATCCGACGATCACCCCGTCCGCGAACCCGGCGACCTCGGCGGCCTGCGCGCCGGTGCCGACGCCGAGGCCGAGGCCGACCGGCAGCGGCGTGCCGCTCGCCTCGATGATCGCGCGGGTCCGCTCGACCAGGCGCGGGGCACCGGTGTCGACCGCGGAGCGGGCGCCGGTGACGCCCATCAGCGACGCCGCGTAGACGAAGCCGCGGCACTGCCGGGTGATCGTCGCGATCCGCTCGTCGGTGGAGCTGAGCGCGACGAGGAAGACCCGGTCGAGGCCGTGCGCCTCGGACGCCGCCAGCCAGTCGCCGCCCTCCTCCGGCGTCAGGTCGGGGGTGATCAGCCCGGCCCCGCCGGCGGAGGCGAGGTCGCGGGCGAAGGCGTCCACGCCGTAGTGGTCGACGGGGTTCCAGTACGTCATGACGAGGGTGGGGACACCGGTGGCGGCGACGGCCTCGACCGTCCGGAACACGTCGGCGACGCGGACCCCGCCGACGAGCGCCCGGTGGACGGCGTCCTGGATGACGGGTCCGTCCATCATCGGGTCGGTGTAGGGCAGGCCGATCTCGATGACGTCGCAGCCCGCGTCGACCATGGCCTTCAGGGCGTCGACGGCGCCCTCGCGGGTCGGGAACCCGGCGGGCAGGTAGCCGACGAGCGCGGCCCGCCCGTCGGCCTTGGCCTTGTCGTAGGCGGTCTGGGCGGTCACGCGCTCTCCCCCTCGGGCATCAGGCCGAAGAAGGTCGCGGCCGTGTGCATGTCCTTGTCGCCGCGGCCGGACAGGCACACCACGATCACGGCGTCCGGGCCGAGCTCCCGGCCGACCTTGAGCGCGCCGGCCAGCGCGTGCGCGGACTCGATCGCCGGGATGACGCCCTCGGTGCGGCACAGCAGCGCGAACGCGTCCATCGCCTCGGCGTCGGTGATCTCGCGGTACTCGGCGCGGCCGCTGTCGCGCAGCCACGAGTGCTCGGGGCCGACGCCGGGGTAGTCGAGGCCCGCGGAGATCGAGTGGGTTTCGAGGGTCTGGCCGTCGTCGTCCTGCAGCAGGTAGGTCCGCATGCCGTGGATGACGCCGAGGGAGCCGCCGACCAGCGTCGCGGCGTGCCTGCCGCCGGCGACGCCGTCGCCGCCCGCCTCGAACCCGTACAGCCGGACGGACTCGTCCGGGACGAAGGCGTGGAAGGCGCCGATCGCGTTGGAGCCGCCGCCGACGCAGGCGACGACGGCGTTCGGGAGGGCCCCGGTCAGCTCGACGCACTGCCGCCGCGCCTCGACCCCGATGATCCGCTGGAAGTCGCGGACCATCATCGGGAACGGGTGCGGGCCCATGACGGAGCCGATGCAGTAGTGGGTGTCCTCGACGGTGGCGACCCAGTCGCGGAACGCCTCGTTGCAGGCGTCCTTGAGGGTGCGGCTCCCGGTCCGCACCGGGATCACCTCGGCGCCGAGCATCCGCATCCGGGCGACGTTGAGCGCCTGCCGCTCGGTGTCGACCTCGCCCATGTAGACGGTGCAGGTCAGGCCGAGCAGGGCCGCGGCGGTGGCGGTGGCGACGCCGTGCTGCCCGGCGCCGGTCTCGGCGATCAGGCGGGTCTTGCCCATCCGCCGGGTGAGCAGCGCCTGGCCCAGCACATTGTTGATCTTGTGAGACCCGGTGTGGTTGAGGTCCTCGCGCTTGAGCAGCACGCGGGCGCCCGCGTGCTCGGAGAAGCGCTCGGCCTCGGTCAGCAGGCTCGGGCGGCCGGCGTAGTTCGCGAGCAGGTCGTCCAACTCGGCGGTGAAGGCCGGGTCGTCCTTCGCGGTCTCGAACTCGCGGGTCAGCTCGTCCAGCGCCGCCATCAGCGCCTCGGGGGCGAACCGGCCGCCGAACGGCCCGAAGTGGCCCGCGGCGTCGGGCACGGCGCCGGCAGCACCGCGCGCGGCGGTGTCGGTGGTCATGGGAAAACGCGTCCTGTCATGGGAGAAGTGGCTGGAACCGTCGGTGGGGTGCGGACTGACCCCGCCATCGCTCCCGGAGCGGTTCGACCTGCATGCCCTTCACCCTATCCAGCCCCGCGCCGCCGCCGGTCAGCCGCTCTGCCGCAGCGCCGGGTGGGCGCCGGCGGCGACCAGGTCGGCGACCGCGGCGCGCGGGTCCTTGCCGATCACCAGGCTCTCCCCCACCAGCACCGCGTCGGCGCCGCTGGAGGCGTAGGCGAGCAGGTCGTGCGGGCCCCGCACCCCCGACTCGGCGATCTTCACGACGTTCTTGGGCAGCGCGGGCGCGACCCTGGCGAACACGCCGCGGTCGACCTTCAGCGTGCGCAGGTCGCGGGCGTTCACGCCGATGACCTTCGCGCCCGCGTCCACGGCGCGGGCCGCCTCCTCCTCGGTGTGCACCTCGACGAGCGGGACGAGCCCGATCGACCCGGCCCGCTCGACCAGCGACACGAGCGCGTCCTGGTCGAGCGCGGCGACGATGAGCAGCGCCATGTCGGCGCCCGCGGCGCGCGCCTCCCACAGCTGGTAGGAGGTGACGATGAAGTCCTTGCGCAGGACGGAGACGCCGACGTTCGCGCGAACCGCGGCGAGGTCGTCGAGGCTGCCGCCGAACCGGCGCCGCTCGGTCAGCACGCTGATGACCTTGGCGCCGCCGGCCTCGTAGTCGCGGGCGAGCGCGGCGGGGTCGGCGATCGCGGCGAGCGCCCCCTTGGAGGGGCTGCTGCGCTTGACCTCGGCGATGACCGACACGCCCGGCCCGCGCAGCGCGGCGAGCGCGTTCACCGGCGCCGGGGCCTTCGCCGCCCGCTCCTTGAGGGCGTCGAGCGGGACCTCGCGCTGCCTCTCGGCGAGATCGGCCCGGACGCCCTCGATGATCTCGTCCAAAACGCTCAAGGTCGCAGGCCCCCTATTTCAGGTCGTTCCGTGCACCGATCGTAGCCGCCCCCGCCGACGGCCCCGGCGTCAGGGCGCCAGGGCGTGCGCGAACGGCAGGTTGCGGACGATCCAGTAGACGATGAGAACTCCGACGAACGAGTACGCGACCGCCGGCCTCAGCAGGGCGGACCGCATGGGCAGCCCCTGCGCGGTCCTGACCGTCCAGCGGACGTAGAGGTATGCGAAGACCGGGAGCATCACGAAGAGCAGCGGGTTGAAGCCGAAGGCGGCGCCCAGGTGGCCGTGCGTGAGCGCGTAGACGAGCCGCGTCATCCCGCAGCCGGGGCAGTGGAAGCCGGTCAGGGCCAGGAACGGGCAGCCCGGGTAGTGGCCGGGCTCGCTGGGGTCGTCGCGGAACGCGACCACGAGGGTGCCGGCGACGACCCCGCCGAGCACCGCGGCCTGCGGGGCGAGCGCCCGCGCCGGGCGCCGCCGCCCGGTGGGGCCGGCGTGCTCGTGGGCGTGGACCGGTGCGCGCGTCACGCCCTCCAGCCTAGGCCGCCGGGCCGGTCAGGCGTCCAGGACGTAGCCGACGCCCCGGACGGTCCTGATGGGGCTGCCCTCGCCGAGCTTGGCGCGCAGCTGGGCGATGTGGACGTCGACGGTGCGGCTTCCGGCGCCGGCACCGGGGCCCCACGCGGCGTCCAGGAGCTGCTCCCGGGTGAAGACGCGGCCGGGATTGGCCATCAGGAACTCCAGGAGGTCGAACTCGGTGACGGTGAGCGGGACGCGGCGCTCGCCGACGGCGGCGGCCCTGCCGCGGGGGTCGAGGGAGACGCGGCCGGCCCGCAGCGGGCCGGGCGCCTCGACCGGGCCGTCGCGGCGCAGGGCCTCGGCGACGGCGGCGACGAGGACGCGGGGACCGAAGGGCCGGTCGACGCGGTGGTCGCCGAGGGCCCGGGCGACGACGGGGTCGAGGGGCCCGGTGACGGCGACGACGGGCGCCGGGCGGGCGGCGTCCGCGACGCGCCGGTACAGGTCGGCGGGCAGCGCCGAGGTGGACAGGTCCAGGACGACGACGTCGGGGCGGCTGCGCTCGGCCGCGGCCGCAGCGCCGGCGGGGTCGGCCTCGATCTCGACGTCGAAGCCCTCCCGGGCGAGGTAGCGGCGCTCCAGCTCGGCGACGGCCGGATCGTGCTCGATCACCAGGACGAGCCCGCCGCCGTCGGCGTTCACGGGCGGCCGTTCCGCCGGGCGGTCGGGTCCTCGCCGCGGTCGAGCGACCGCCACATCGCGGACGGGTCGTCCTCGGCCGGACCGTCCCCGGCCGGGGCCGCCGCGGTCCTCGCCGGGGCCGCGCGCTCGTAGCGGGACGACAGGCCGGGCCAGCGGTTCCCGCGGACGGCGGTGAGGAGCCCGGCGACGGCGAGGAGGACCCCGCCGGTGACCGAGACCATCCACCACTGGTTCACGTCGAGGGCCGGGTCGCCGCCGAGCCTGATCAGGGCGCTCTTGTCGCCCGCGGCGGACAGCACGCTGGGGCGCTGCACGGCGGCGGCCGAGGCGTAGGCGATGCCCGCGCCGAACAGGGCGATGAGGACGCCGGCGGCCGCGCGGACGCGGCCGCGGGCGGCGAACAGGGTGGCGAGACCGGCGAGCCCGGCCCAGCCGAGGGCTCCCGCGGCGCCGCCGAGGTCGCCGCCGGTCAGGGTCTGCGTGAAGGGGGTGATGGCCTCGCGCGCCTCGACGGTGGCCCAGGTGCGCCCGGCGGCGAGCAGCGCGAGGCCCGCGCCGGCGGCGCACAGCAGCGCCGTCAGGCCGCGTTCGCGTGCGGGCGTCATGAGGGGCGCCCGGGGCGTTCACCGGCCGCGGCGTCCGGGACGCGGGCGTCCCCGGCGGTGTCCCGGCAGGTGCGGTCGCCCGTGCGGCAGGCCCCCGTGCGGTGCAACATGCGCCCGAGTTTATGGCAGGGCCTCCGGCGACCCGCTCCGCCCCGGCGGCGGGGTTCCCGCCGGGGGAACCGGGGCCGGAGAAACACCGAGGCCCGCCCTCCTGGCGGTGGGGGGCGGGCCCTGGCGTACGACTACGGGTGTTACAGGGGGACGACCTGGTCGGCCTGCGGACCCCGGTTACCCTGCGTCACCTCGAACTGGACGCGCTGGTTCTCGTCCAGCGTGCGGTACCCGGAGGTCTGGATAGCCGAGTAGTGCACGAACACGTCCGGCCCGCCGCCGTCAACGGCGATGAAGCCGAAACCCTTCTCGGCGTTGAACCACTTCACGGTGCCCTGCTGGGGCATGTCTTTCTCCTTGCGGCAAAACCTGGGCCCACACCTCGCGGGCCCGTGCGGTCGCTGCGGAACGCTCTCGCCCCCGGTACGGTCCCGGAAAAGCCAAAACGCCCGCTGCCATCAGTCCGCGGGCGTCTGAACGATCGAGAACCACGACTGCAACCGACCGGACCACCGTATCACCGCTCCCGCGTAAAGCGGAGGAGCCGCAAGGCTTGCGATTCTCCTCTCGGCGAACCGTGCCGTTACCTGCCCGTTAAAGACTCCAACCGGCCTCCGTCAGAGTCTTGACAGCGCCCGTGTCCCCGGTGAGGCGGACCTTCGCGACGTCCCGGCGGCCCAGTGCCCACAGGACGAGTTCGCCGACCGGCCCGTGCACGCGGACGGCGCCGCGGGAGCGCCGGCCGCCGCCGGAGACGCGCGCGCTCCGGCCGTCCGGCTGGACGAGCGTTACCTCGACGTGAACCTTTCTTAGGACAAAGCGGGCAATTTTTATCCGCCGCCAGAGAAGTTCCTCGAGTTCCGCCGAGATCTCCCGGGGCTCCCAGTCGGGACGCGCCCGGCGGATGTCCTCATGGTGCACAAAGAACTCGACGCCGTTCGCGATTTTGTCGACCCCGGGAAGCGCGTAGGGCGAGAACTTCGGCGGACCCTGCCGAAACCGTTCCACCAGCGTCTCGAACGGGACGGCACGCGCCGTCCTTCGCCGCACACGTTCGGTATAGAACTCCAGCGGCGGGAGAAGGATTCCGGGGGCGGCGTCGGGACGCCCTTCCCGGACGACCAGATGCGCGGCCAGGTCGCGCGCGTCCCAGCCGGCACACCTGGTGACCGCATCCGGTCCCGCCTCGGCCAGGGCGCCGGCCAGCAGCAGCCGCTCGCGGCGGACCGGGCCGTCCTCGGGAGTGCTCATCGCCCGATCGTAGGCCGCGGCCGGACGGTCGGGAATAAGCGCCGTGACCGGATGGTAGGCAATATCCGGGCCCGCGAGTCCCCCACCGCGGTCGCACGGGGGCATCCCACCGGGCTGCCGTCCGTGATCGAGGAGTTGCCGTGCCACCAGCTTCCAGACGCGTCAGCCCGCATGTCCTGAGAGAAGGGCTCGGCGTGCTGTGGGTGGCCGTGAAGGCCGAGCCCCGGGTCTTCACGGCGTCGGTGCTCGCGAGCGCCCTGTACGCGGTGATGACGGTGGCGACCGCGCAGGTGCTCGGCTGGACCACCGAGGAGGTCGTGCTGCCGGCGTTCGCGTCCGGGAGCACGACGGCGGGGGCGCTCGCCGGGGCCGCCGCCCTCATCATGGCGGTGGCGCTGCTGAAGGCGCTCGGCGTCGCGGGCCGCCGCTTCTACGCCGGGCTCATGCAGTACCGGATGCAGGCGTCCTACCGCCGCTCGGTGACCCGGCAGTACCTGCGGCTGCCGCTGGCATGGCACCACCGGCACCCGACCGGGCAGCTGCTGTCGAACGCCAACGCCGACGTGGAGGCGGTGTGGGCGCCGATCGCGCCGCTGCCGATGGCGGTCGGCGTCGTGTTCATGCTGCTGATCGCGGCCGTGTCGATCCTGGTCACCGACGTGGTCATCGCCGCGGTCGGCTTCCTGGTCTTCCCCGCCGTGGCGCTCATCAACGTCGTCTACCAGCGGCGGCTGTCCCCGGTGGCGACCCGGGCGCAGCAGCTGCGCGCCGAGGTCAGCGAGGTCGCGCACGAGAGCTTCGAGGGCGGCCTGGTCGTCAAGACCCTCGGCCGGGAGGCGGCGGAGACCGAGCGGTTCGCGGAGCGGGCGCGGGCGCTGCGGGACGCCAACATCGCGGTCGGCCGGATCCGCGGGCTCTTCGACCCGGTGCTGGAGGCGCTGCCGAACCTGGGCGTGCTCGCCGTCCTGCTGATCGGCTCGCTGCGGCTGGAGTCGGGCGCCATGTCGGCGGGCGACCTGGTGAACGTCGCCTACCTGTTCACGCTGCTGTCGTGGCCGATCCGCGCGCTGGGCTGGGTGCTCGGGGAGGTGCCGCGCAGTGTCGTCGGGTGGAGGCGGGTCCGCGGCGTCCTGGACGCCACCGGGTCCCTCCCGTACGGGGACCGCTCGCTGGACGGCTCCGGCACGGCGACCGAGATGGAGGTCCGCGAGATCCGGTTCGCCTACGAGGGGGCGGGCGAGGGGGACGCCCCGCACCGCGTCCTGCACGACGTGTCGTTCGCCGCGTCCCCCGGCCGGACCATCGCGATCGTCGGCCCGACGGGCTCGGGCAAGTCCACGCTGACCTCGCTGCTCGTCCGGCTGGTCGACCCGGCCGACGGGTCCGTCCTGCTGGACGGCGTCGACCTGCGGGACGTCGAGCGCGGCGGGGTCGCGGCGACGGCGGCGCTCGTCCCGCAGCAGACGTTCCTGTTCGACGACACCGTCCGCGGCAACGTGACGCTCGGCCTCGGCATGCCGGACGAGAGGGTCTGGGAGGCGCTGCGGCTCGCCCAGGCCGACGGGTTCGTCGCCGCCCTCCCCGACGGGCTCGACACGAGGGTGGGCGAGCGCGGGGCGACCCTGTCGGGCGGCCAGCGGCAGCGCCTCGCGCTGGCGCGGGCACTGGCGCGCCGGCCGCGGCTCCTCGTCCTGGACGACGCGACGTCCAGCGTCGACCCGCAGGTCGAGGCGCGCATCCTGCAGAGCCTCCAGGAGGCGCAGTCGGGCGAGGCGGGCGGCGCGACCGTAGTGGTCGTCGCCTACCGCAAGGCGACGATCGCGCTGGCCGACGAGGTCGTGTACATGGAGCACGGCCGCGTCATCGCCCGCGGCGCCCACGCCGACCTGCTGGAGCGTTCCGAGGGCTACCGCAACCTCGTCAACGCCTACGAGCGGGCCGAGGCGGAGCAGGAAGCGGTCGAAGGCGGCGAGGAGGCCCTGGCATGACGGTGACGGAGACGGCCCGCGCGGCGACATCCGGCGGACTCGGCGACGCCGCCGCCGACGGCGCGATCCGCACGCTCCGGCGCGGGCTGGGGCTGAGTCCCGAGTTCCGCGCGGGCCTGGCCGGGACGCTGGCGCTCGCGCTGGTCTCGACGGCCGGGCGGGTGGTGGTGCCGATCGCCGTCCAGCAGACGATCGACAAGGGCCTCGGGCGGCCGGGCGGCCCCGACATCGCCTTCATCCGGACGGCGGTGCTGCTGTGCGCGGGCGCCGTGCTGCTGACGGCGGTGTGCGCGTACCTGATGAACGTCCGGCTGTACAAGACGTCCGAGGGCGGCCTCGCGGGGCTGCGCGTGAAGGCGTTCCGGCACGTCCACGACCTGTCGATGCTCACCCAGAGCGGCGAGCGCCGCGGGGCGCTCGTGTCGCGGGTGACGAGCGACGTCGACCAGATCAGCCAGTTCATGCAGTCGGGCGGGCTGATGTTCATCGTCTCGATGGGCCAGCTGATCGTGGCGAGCGTGCTGATGGTCGTGTACTCGTGGCAGCTGGCGCTGCTGGTGTGGGCGGCGTTCGTGCCGCTGGCGTTCGCGCTGCGCCGCTTCCAGCGGATCCTGTCGAAGGCCTACATGCGGGTGCGGGAGCGGATGGGCGACCTGCTGGCGGCGGTCAGCGAGTCCGTCGTGGGCGCGCCGGTCATCCGCGCGTACGCGTCGGAGGAGCGCACCGGCCGGCGGGTGGACGACACCGTGGAGGCCTACCGCTCGTCGCAGGCCCGCGCGCAGGCGATGGTCGCGCTCACGTTCCCGGTCAGCGAGCTGGTCGCGGCGCTCGCCATCGCCGCCGTCGTCATCGCCGGGACGCTCCTCGGCATCGCCGGGGAGGTGTCGGCGGGCAGGCTGGTCGCGTTCCTGTTCCTGGTCACCCTGTTCGTCAGCCCGATGCAGACGGCGACGGAGGTCCTCAACGAGGGGCAGAACGCGATCGCGGGCTGGCGGCGGGTCCTCGGCGTGCTGGACACCGTCCCCGACGTCGCCGACCCCGGCGACGCGGGCGAGACGCTGCCGCGCGGCCCGATCGAGGTGCGGTTCGAGTCCGTCGGGTTCGCCTACCCGGGCGGCCCGCCCGTCCTGCACGACGTGGACGCCCACATCGCGCCGCGCGGCCGCGTCGCGATCGTCGGGCAGACGGGCTCGGGCAAGACGACGTTCGCCAAGCTCCTCACCCGCCTCATGGACCCGGTCTCCGGCCGGATCCTCGTGGACGGGGTGCCGCTGGACCGCGTCCGGTTCTCCTCGCTGCGCGAGCGGATCGTGATGGTGCCGCAGGACGGGTTCCTGTTCGACGCCTCGCTCGCCGACAACATCAGGTACGGGAGCCCGGACGCGACCGACGAGGACCTCCTCCTCGCGCTCACCGAGCTCGGGCTCGCCGACTGGCTCGACGGGCTCCCCCAGGGCCTCGGCACGCCGGTCGGGCAGCGCGGCGAGTCGCTGTCGGCGGGCGAGCGCCAGCTCGTCGCGCTGGCCCGCGCCTACATCGCCGACCCGGACCTGCTCGTCCTGGACGAGGCGACGTCCGCCGTCGACCCGGCCACCGAGGTCCGGATCCAGCGGGCGCTGGACGGGGCTACCCGGGGCCGCACAGCCATCTCCATCGCGCACCGCCTGTCCACGGCGGAGGCGGCCGACGAGGTGATCGTCTTCGAGGCGGGGCGCATCGTCCAGCGCGGCCCCCACGCCGCGCTGGTCGCCCGGCCGGGCGTGTACGCCGACCTCCACGCCTCCTGGAGAGCCCAGAGGACCCTGTGAAGGACATGACTACCTGGGGTAAAGCACTTGCCCGTTATCTACTCTCGTGCGCATTCTGCTGGGGTGAGTAACGAGGTCGTGTTGGAATCGGCGGGCACGCTGCACGGTCAACTGCAGCGGGGGCTCGGGAGGGCCGCGCGGCGCGCGGCGGACAGGCCCGGCGCGGGCGAGTACGTGTACGAGTGCGTGCGGAGGGATCCGCGGTGGGATCGCCAATGCGAGTCACGGCGCCTGTATTACGCCCGGTTGATGGTCGATCTGGAGCTATCGGTCGGACCGGTCGCCGAACATCTGTTCGATCCGTCCGACCATACCGATCCCGACGAGTGGCGGGTCGATCTGGCGCTGGGCGTCCTCGCGGACCTGGTGCGGCTGAGCCGGCGGGAGGCGGCGGCGCCGCTGCGCCGGTACGCCGAGGAGGGCGCGCAGTGGTTCGACGCGGTCGCCGAACTCATCGACCTCGAAGACCCCGCACTGACCACCGGTTTGGACGAGCTGGTCGCCGCGAGGTGCGACGACGCGGACCTGGCGCTGCTGATACCGGCGGGGCGCAACCCGGTGATCGAGGCGTGGGCGGCGCGGCAGCCGCGGGTGGCGGGGGCGCTGGCGCGGCAGCGGGAGGCGGGGCTGGCGGCGCGCCGCGCGGTGGTCACCGCCCCGGGGCGCGCCCGGCAGAGCGACGCCGAGCTGCTGGAGCTCGCCAGGCGGCGGGGCGAGGGCGCCATCGCGGCGATCTTCGAGCTGGGCCGGCGGCGGACGCTGGCGCTGCTGGACCTGGCGGAGGAGCTGCTGCCGCAGCGGCCGAGCCGGTTCGGCGGCGCGGTGTGCCGGGCGCTGCGGGAGTACGGGCCGGAGACGCTGCCGCGGGCGCGGGCGTGGGCGGCCGAGCGCGGCGGGTGCGCCGACATGGGCCTGCGGATCCTCGCCCGGTACGGCACCCGGCAGGACATCCCGCTGCTGATGGACGAGTTGAACGGGGCGGTCGCCCGGCGCGACTGGGCCGACGCCGCCAGCCCGGTCGAAGGGCTCGGGCGGCTGCGCGCGGGCGAGGCCGTCCCGCTGCTGAAGACCGCTTGGACCGAATCCACCTATGCCTATCTGAGACCCCGCATCCTGACGGCGCTGACGAGAACCGCCCCGCACACCGCCGAGTCCTACACGGCCGAAGGGCTCTGGGACTGCGAGGACGGCGTGCGGGCCGAGGCCGCCCGGTTCGCGCCGCTCACGCGCGAGACGCAGCTGCGGCTGCGGCGGCTCCAGCAGGACGCCGCCGAGGACCCCGACGTCCGCGCCGCCGCGGGCGCCCGCCTCCTGACCTGAGCCCCCGCCGGGCCGAATGAACCTCCCCGGGGCCGGACGCGTACTTCCCACTCGAATCGCGCGTCTCAACCCCGGAGAGGAAGAGCGATGGTCTCCCGACACCATCTCGGCCTGATGAAGACGGTGCCGCTGTGCGCGGCCGTGCTGGCGCTGCCGCTGGCGGCCGGCTGTTCCGCGTCGGACGCGTCGGACGGCAAGACCGCCAAGCCGGCGACGCTGGCGGAGCTGGCCAAGCAGACCGACTGCTCCGTGACCGGAAAGCGGAAGGTCAAGGACCTGGAGCAGGGCAACTGCAAGACCTCTCAGGGACGCTTCGTGCTGCTCAGCTTCACCACCGACAAGGGCATGCACGCGTGGCTGGAGGAGGCCAAGCCCTGGGGCGGGGTGTACCTGGTGGGGGCGCGCTGGGTGGTCGTCAGCCAGCAGAAGACCCTGGAGGGGCTGCGCAAGGACCTGGGCGGCAAGATCGTCCATGGCGACGACCACGGCACCGGCGGGGGCGGCGGTCACGGCTCGGGCCACGGCTGATCCTCACCGGACGTCCGGGCGGCGGAGGCCGCACCCGCGGATTCAGGGCATGCGGGGCGCGGCCGGCCGGTCGCCCGAGTCCTCCTCACCGCGGACGAGCAGGACGCTCCAGCGCTCCAGGGCCGGCCCGATGCGGGCCAGGACGCGGCGCCCCGCCAGCCCGCGGCCGATCATGCCCGGATGCCACAGCGGGTGGCCGGGCCCGTCGACGACGACGCGGACGGCGGCGACCGGCAGGCCGCCGGCGCGGGCGGCGACGACGGCCGACTCCATGTCCGCCGCCCGGGCGCCGCGCGCGGCCCACAGGGCGCGCTCCCCGCCGCGGACGACGTGGTCGGTGGTGACCAGGGGGCCGGTCTGCACGCTCAGGCCGTCCCGGATCAGCTCCGCGGCGAGCAGCCGCGGAGCCGAGCACGGCCTCGCCGCCGCGTCCGGCTCGGGGCCGCGGATCTCGTCGGCGACGAGCACGTCGCCGGGCCGCAGGCGCTCGTCGAGCGCGCCGCCGAAGCCGACGGTGACGAGGGCGGCGCAGGCGCCCGGAAGCCGGGCGGCGTGCCGGGCGCGGTAGCCGACGACCACGACGGGCGTGCGGGTGAGGCCGCGCCGCACCGCCCGCGCCTCCATGCCGAGCGCGGCGCACACCACCGGTCCGAGCACCGGCGCCTCAACGGCATCGTCGATGTTCACCGGTCCAGCGAAACACGGGGTCATCCGGAGATCCAGCGCCATCACCGCGCGGTACGACATTCGCGGTGGACAGTTCCGCCTCACGGAGGGGGCGGGGGCGCGCGCCGCCCGCCTAGACTCCCTCGCATGACCTCCTTTCCCGTTCGGCGGAAGCTGGCCGTACTCCCGTTCGCCCTCCTGCCCCTCGGCGTGCTGGCCGGGTGCGGCGGCGAGAACAGCGAGACCAACTGCAGCGTCAACGCCTGCACGGTGACCTTCGACCGCGGCGTGGACGCGAGCGCGTCCATCCTCGGCGTGAAGGCCGAGCTGGTGAAGGTGGAGGGCCAGATGGTCACCCTGAAGATCGGCGGGCAGACCGTCACCGTCCCGGTCGGCGAGGGCGAGCAGGCCGAGGGGTTCGACGTCTCGGTACAGTCGGTCACCAAGGACCAGGTCGTCGTGAAGATCTCCAACAGCGGCTGACCGCCCTCTATCATTCGTTCATGCGTTCGATCACCGTGGCGGAGCGGCGGGCCCGGCTCGCGCTCCGCCACCGGCTCTCCGCCCAGGCCAGGACCGACGACGTCCTCGACATCGTCCGCTCGATGGTGGTGCTGCACGCCACGGATCCGGCGACCGTGTTCCTGTCGGTCGCGGCGCGCAGCCCCGGCGCCGTTCCGGAGGCGGTGGAGAAGGCCCTGTACCACGACCGCACGCTGCTGCGGATGCTCGCCATGCGCCGGACGATGTTCGTCGCGCCGACCGACCTCGTGCCCGTCCTGCAGGCGTCCACCGCGAACGGCCTGGCGGTGAAGCAGCGCGCCACCTACACGCGGATCATCGAGCGCGGCGGCGACGTCGCCGACGCGCCGGCCCTGTTCGCCGAGGCCGCGGAGGCCGCGCACCGGGCGCTGCTGGCGCGCGGGGAGGCGACGGGCGCGCAGCTCTCGGCGGACGTGCCGCTGCTGCGGACGCAGGTCGACCCGGCGCCCGGCAAGTCCTACTCGCGACCCGGGAACATCACCACGTGGGTCCTGGTCACGCTCGGCTGCGAGGGCCGCATCGTGCGAGGCCGCCCGAACGGGTCGTGGACCAGCAGCCAGTACCGGTGGTCGCCCGTCGAGGCGTGGCTGCCGGACGGCGTCGCGGACGTCCCGGCCGCCGAGGCCCGCGCCGACCTCGCCCGCCGCTGGCTGCGCGCGTTCGGGCCCGCCCCGGCCGCCGACCTGAAGTGGTGGACGGGCTGGAACGCCGGCGACGTCAAGAAGGCGCTCGCCCTGCTGGACGTCACCGAGGTCGACCTCGGCGGGACCACCGGCCTCGTCCTGTCGGACGACCTGGAGCCCGCGCCCGCGCCGGAGCCGTGGGCGGCGCTGCTGCCCGCGCTCGACCCGACCCCGATGGGCTGGCAGGAGCGCGGCTGGTTCCTCGGCGGCCACGGCCCGGCGCTCTTCGACCGGAACGGCAACATCGGCCCGTCCGTCTGGTGGGACGGCCGCGTCGTCGGCGGCTGGGCGCAGCGCAAGGACGGCGAGATCGCCGTCCGCCTCCTGGAGGACGCCGGCTCCGACGCCGAGGCGGCGGTCGCGCGCGAGGCCGAGCGGATGGCGGCCTGGTACGGCGACGTCCGCGCGACCCCCCGGTTCCGCACCCCGCTGGAGCGGGAGCTGACGGCCTGAGACGCCGTCAGCGGTAGGGCCCGGCGGTGAGGGCGGCCCTGCGCTTGGCGCCGCCGCGCCGCACGAGGATGACGACGAACGCGAGCGCGGCGAGCACGCCGAGGCCCAGCGCGACCAGCAGGGCGAGGCCGAGGTAGCCGTGGGCGGTGTCGTCCGGCGTCACCAGGATCACGCCGTCGGTGCCGCGGCAGGTCAGCCGGGCGGAGCCGGACACCGGCGCCTCGAACGTGGCGGTGTAGCGGTAGGACGCGCGGTCCGAGGCGCTCCAGGAGTTCTTCCTCGTCAGCCGGACCGGCCCGGACTCCTGCCCCGCCTCCACCCGGCACGCGTACGGCGACGGGCCGCCCGTGCGGACGTAGACGAAGTACCCGTAGCCCTCGGTCAGCTCGACCGACACCCCGGTCACGGGGTCGCCCACGGCCGCCGGCCCGCCGGCGACCTCGGAGTCGTCCCACAGGAACGCCAGGAGGGTGAAGAACCCCACGGCGGCCACCACGATCAAGGCGACCGGCAGGAGATACCAGCCGGCGCCGGGCCTGACGCGCGCCGCGGGCGCCCAGCCCGGCCCCGCCTGCCCCGGCCCCATGGGCGGGGGCCCCATCGGTACGTTCGACCCGGGCCACATGACTCTCTCCCCCCGGCGGAGCGCTTGTGCGGAACGACAACGATCCCAGAGAACCACGGACCCCGCCAGGGAGCCCCCTGGTAAGGGGCCGCTGATCGCGGCTTTGGGACGCGTCTGTAACGTCGCCCTGGGACAAGGAGGCGGAAGTGACGACATCGTCCGGCCTGGAGCCCGGGACGCTGCCGCCCGGGACCGCCGAGCTGCGGGCACAGGTCCGGGGGTTCCTCGCGGAGACGCCGTTCACGGCCCGTGCCGACAGCTGGCTGACCGGGGCCGACCCCGCGTTCAGCCGGCTGCTGGGCGAGCGGGGCTGGGTCGGCATGACCCTTCCCCGGGAGTACGGCGGGCACGGGCGGTCGCCGCTGGAGCGGTTCGTGGTGGTCGAGGAGCTGCTGGCCGCCGGGGCGCCGGTGGGCGCGCACTGGATCGCCGACCGGCAGACCGGGCCGTCCATCCTCGCCCACGGCACCGAGGAGCAGAAGCGGCGGTTCCTTCCCGCGATCGCGCGCGGCGAGTGCTTCTTCGCGATCGGGATGAGCGAGCCGGACTCCGGGTCCGACCTGGCGTCGGTCCGCACCCGCGCCGAACGCGACGGGGACGGCTGGCGGCTCCGCGGCACCAAGGTGTGGACGAGCGGCGCCCACCTCGCCCACGCGATCCTCGTCCTCGCCCGGAGCGCGCCCGCCGCCCGGGACCGGCACGAGGGCCTCAGCCAGTTCATCGTGACGCTTCCGGACGAACGGGTGGCGATCCGGCCGATCCGGGGCCTGTCCGGCGAGCACCACTTCAACGAGGTGGTGCTCGACGGCGTGTTCGTGCCGGACGCGATGGTCCTCGGGCGCGCCGGCGACGGGTGGCGGCAGGTCACCGCCGAGCTGGCCTACGAGCGCAGCGGCCCCGAACGGCTGCTCAGCACGTTCATGCTCGTCCGGCTCCTGCACGGCCGCGCCGGCGGGCCGGCCGCGCGGCGGGCGCTCGGCGGGCTGACCGCGCGGCTGTGGTCGCTGCGGCAGGCGTCCCTGGCCGTCGCGGGCGCGCTCGCCCGGGGCGAGACGCCCGAGCTGCCCGCCGCGCTCGTCAAGGACCTCGGGACGCGGTTCGAGCGCGAGGTGATCGAGGTGGCGCGCGAGCACGCCGGGGTGGAGCCCGATCCCGGGTCCCCCGATCCGCTCGCCCGCGCGCTGGCCGGGGCGGTCGTCCAGGCGCCCGGGTTCACGCTGCGGGGCGGCACGAACGAGATCCTGCGCGGCATCGTCGCCCGCGGGCTGGGGGTGCGCTGATGGAGCTGCTGGAGGAGACGGCGGGCGAGATCCTGTCCGGTGCCGACCCGTGGCCCGGGCTGGAGGCGTCCGGGCTCGCGCTGGCCGGCGTGCCCGAGGAGGCCGGCGGCAGCGGCGGCACCCTCGCCGACGCCGCCGCCGTCCTGCGCGCCGCCGGATACCACGCGGCCGCCGTGCCGCTCGCCGAGACCCTGGTGGCCGGGCGGCTGCTCGCCGGCGCCGGGCTGCCGGTGCCGCACGGCCCCCTCACGGCCATGTCCGGCGAGGTCGAGGCGGCCTCGGACGGGGACGTGGACGGGGACCGGGGCGGCTGGACGCTGACCGGAACGTTCCGCCGCGTGCCGTGGGCGCGGTCGGCGCGGCGCCTCGTCGTCCTCGGCAACGGCCTCGTCGCCACCGCCGACCCCGCGCGGGCGCGGATCACCGAGGGGGCCAACGTGGCGGGCGAGCCCCGCGACGAGGTCGTCCTGTCCGGCGTCCGGGCGGAGGCGGCGGCGCCGTCCCCGGCCGGCGCGCCGGACCTGCGGCGGCTCGGGGCGCTCGCGCGGGCCGTCCAGCTCACCGGGGCGATGCGGCGGGCGCTGGACCTCGCCGTCCGGTACGCGGGCGAGCGCGAGCAGTTCGGCCGGCCGATCGGCCGGTTCCAGGCCGTCCAGCAGATGCTGGCCGAGCTGGCCGGGGAGGCGACGGTCGCGGACGTCGCGGTGCGGGCGGCCGTCCGCGCCCCGGACGACCCGGTCGCGGTGGCCGCCGCCAAGGCGAACGCGTCGCGGGCGGCGGGCGCGGTCGCGGCGATCGCGCACCAGGTGCACGGGGCCCTCGGCGTGACCGAGGAGCACGCCCTGCGCCAGGTCACGCTGCGGCTGTGGTCGTGGCGGGACGAGTACGGCAACGAGGCCGCGTGGGCGGACGAGCTCGGCGCCGCGATCACCGCCGCGCCCGACCCGTGGGCGTTCATCACCGGGGCCTGACGGTTGCGCACCGGCGCGGCCGGTTACCTTACTAGGGAGTAGCCGACGTACGGAGGCAGCATGGCGCCCTGGGACCGACTGCCGGCCCCGCAGCTCAGGCTTCCCCGCCCCCGTGGGCTGGCCCGCTACACCGCCGAGCGCGACCTGCCGGTGACCATGCCGGACGGCGTGACGCTGCTCGCCGACCGGTACGTCCCGTCCGGGGTGGAGCGCCCGCCCACGATCCTCGTCCGGACCCCCTACGGCAGGCGCGGCCCCGCCGCCCTCGCCAACGGCCTGCTGTTCGTCCCGTTCGGGTTCCAGCTGGTCGTGCAGAGCGCCCGCGGGACGTCCGGGTCCGGCGGCGAGTTCGACCCGCTCGGCAGCGAGCGCGACGACGGGCTCGTCACCGTGGAATGGCTGAAGCGGCAGCCCTGGTTCCACGGCGCGTTCGCCACGTTCGGGCCCAGCTACCTCGGCTACGCGGCGTGGGCGGTCGCGGCCGAGGCGGGCCCCGAGCTGAAGGCGATGTCGGTGCAGATCACCGCGTCGTCCTTCCGCGACGCCGCCTACGTCGGCGGGTCGTTCGCGCTGGAGTCCACGCTCACCTGGACCGACCTCACGCACCGGCAGCAGCGGCCCCTCGGCATGCTGACCGCGCCGCTGCTGTCGCGGCGCCGCGCCGTCCGCGCCGCCGCGTCCGGCCGCCCGCTGGCCGAGCTGGACGTGCTGGCCGGCGGCGCGCCCATGCGCTTCTACCAGGACCTCCTCGCCAACCACTCCGCCCCCGGCGGCTACTGGGACCGGCGCGACTTCAGCGGCACCGTCGGCCAGGTCGCCGCGCCCGTCAGCCTGCTCGGCGGCTGGTACGACGTGTTCCTGCCGTGGGAGATCAAGGACTATCTCGCGCTGCGCGCGGCCGGCCACTCCCCCTACCTGACGATCGGGCCCTGGTGGCACACCGACGCCCGCCACGGGCTGCCCGCGATCCGCGAGTCGCTCGCCTGGTTCCGCGCCCACCTGCAGGGCGACCCGTCCGGGCTGCGGCGCGACCCCGTCCGCGTCTACGTCACCGGCGCCCGCGAGTGGCGGAACTACCGAGACTGGCCCCCGCCGGGCATGCGGCAGGCGCGCTGGCACCTGCACGCCGGCGGCGGCCTCGGCGAGGACGGCCCGCAGGACCACCCGCCGAGCGCCTACACCTTCGACCCGGCCCGCCCCACCCCCGCGCTCGGCGGCCCCACCCTGCTCGGCAGCTCCCGCCCGGTCGACAACCGGCCCCTGGAGCGGCGCCCGGACGTCCTGGTGTTCACCTCGCCCGCCCTGCCCGCCGACCTGGACGTCATCGGCCCCGTCGGCGCCGACCTGTTCGTCCGCTCCGACCGGGAGCACACCGACTTCGTCGTCCGGCTCTGCGACGTCGCTCCGGACGGGACGTCCCGCAACGTCTGCGAGGGGGGCCTGCGCCTGCCCGCCGCCGCGGTGAAGCCCGTGGGGCCGGACGGCGTGCTCCGAGTGGCGGTCGACCTGTGGCCCACGGGCCACCGCTTCCAGCGGGGGCACCGCGTCCGCGTCCACGTCACCAGCGGCGCCCACCCCAAGGTCGCCGCGAATCCCGGCACCGGAGCCCCCCTGGCCACCGCCGGCACGCGCATGGTCAAGGCCCACCAGGAGGTCTTCCACAGCCCCGACCACCCGTCCGCCGTCATCCTGCCCATCGCCGAGCGCTCCCCCGAGACCGCGGCTCCGGCCCCCGAGGACGACGTGGTCTGACCTGACCGGACGGCCTACACCTGCGCCAGCACGGCCTTCGCGAACTTCTCGGCCGCGGCGGGTGCGTGCCGGAGGTACAGGGCGGGCTCGGTCAGCTCCAGTTCGATGATCAGCGGGGCGCCGTCCGGGCCGGGGATCATGTCGACGCGGGCGTAGAGGAGGTCCTCGCCGCCCGGGACGGCGGCCAGGGCGCGCCTCGCCAGGTCCAGCTCGGCCTCGGTCGCCGTGCACGGGGTGACCTGGCCGCGCGTGGCATCGTCCCTGACGGGGCCCTCGACGCCGGCGCCGGCGGTGAGGATCCGCGCCTTGCGGGCGGCGTGGCTGTACTCGCCCGCGCTGAAGACCAGCGCCGTCTCGCCGGCGGTGTCGACCGCGGACAGGTACGGCTGGACCATCGCCGTCCGGCCCGCGGCGCGGAGCGAGCGCAGGTGGGCGCGGGCCGCGGCCTCCTCGCCCGGCCCCCAGCGGGCCGTGTCGGCGGAGCCGATCGAGACGGCCGGCTTGATGACGTACTCCGGCCATCCGGACGGGATGTCGCCCGGATCCCACAGCGTCGGGACGACCGGGACGCCCGCGGCGGCGAGGTCGCGGAGGTAGCGCTTGTCGGTGTTCCAGCGGATGATCCCGGCCGGGTTGAGGACGCGCGGCAGGCTCTCCGCCCACGCGACGAACCGGTCCCGGCGGCCGGGGTAGTCCCAGGTGGAGCTGACGACGACCAGGTCGTGGCGGGACCAGTCGACGTCGGCGTCCCAGACGGCGGGCTCGGCGGCGGCGCCGAGGCGCGCGAGGGCGCCGATCAGGATCCGGGCGTCGTCGCTCCCGTCGGGCAGCAGGGAGCACGTCGCGAACGCGATGGTCATCTCGGGGGGTTCCTCGTTCAGCGGACCGGGTGGCCCGCCTCGCGCAGCGCGGCCTTGACCTCGGGGATCTTCAGCTCGCCGAAGTGGAAGACGCTGGCGGCGAGGACGGCGTCCGCGCCCGCGTCCACGGCCGGGGCGAAGTGCTCCACGGCGCCGGCGCCGCCGCTCGCGATCACCGGGACGGAGACGGTCGCCCGGACGCGGCGGAGCATCTCCAGGTCGAAGCCGGCCTTGGTGCCGTCGGCGTCCATGGAGTTCAGCAGGATCTCGCCGATGCCCAGTTCCTCGCCGCGGCGGGCCCACTCGATCGCGTCGATGCCCGTCCCCTTGCGGCCGCCGTGCGTGGTGACCTCGAAACCGGACTCGGTGCCCTCGGCGCGGCGGGCGTCCACCGACAGGACGACGCACTGGGAGCCGAAGCGGTGCGCGGCCTCCCGCAGGAACTCCGGGCGCGCGATGGCGGCGGTGTTGATCGAGACCTTGTCGGCGCCCGCGCGCAGGAGCCGGTCGACGTCCTCGACGGCGCGGACGCCGCCGCCGACGGTCAGCGGGATGAACACCTGCTCGGCGGTGCGCCGCACCACGTCGTAGGTGGTGGAGCGGTCGGCGCTGGACGCGGTGATGTCCAGGAACGTCAGCTCGTCGGCGCCCTCGGCGTCGTAGCGGGCGGCCAGCTCGACGGGGTCGCCGGCGTCCCGGAGGTTCTGGAAGTTGACGCCCTTGACGACGCGCCCGGCGTCGACGTCCAGGCACGGGATCACCCGCACGGCCACGGTCACTTCACGGCCTCCCTGCTCACTTGACGGCTTCCAGGGCCTCTTCCAGCGTGAACGCCTGGGCGTACAGGGCCTTGCCGACGATCGCGCCCTCGACGCCGTCGGCCACCAGCCCGGCCAGCGCGCGCAGGTCGTCCAGCGAGGACACGCCGCCGGACGCGATGACGGGCCGGTCGGTGCGGGAGCAGACCTCGCGCAGGAGG
Source organism: Actinomadura madurae (assembly GCF_047130825.1). Lineage (NCBI taxonomy): Bacteria > Bacillati > Actinomycetota > Actinomycetes > Streptosporangiales > Thermomonosporaceae > Actinomadura > Actinomadura madurae. Next base: position 9,885,960 of record NZ_CP083237.1, on the reverse strand, counting down.
CCGGTGTTGGGGCCGCGGAGGGTGCCGTCCTTGGTGACGTCGGTGACCACGTACCGGGGGCAGCCGTCGTCCTCCAGGCGGGCGAGGACCTCCCAGAGGTCGCCGCCCTCCCGCGTCCAGCCGCGCGCGGCCAGCGTCGTGCCCCGCACGTCCAGCCCCACCGCGATCTTGTCGCCGTGGGAGGCGATGATCTTCCGGCACCAGTCCGGGTCCTCCAGCGCGGCGGTGCCGATGTTGACCCGGGCGCAGCCGGTGGACAGCGCCGCCTCCAGCGACGCGTCGTCGCGGATGCCGCCCGACAGCTCGACCTTCACGTCCAGCTTCCCGGTGACCTCGGCGAGCAGCTCCCGGTTGGACCCGCGCCCGAACGCCGCGTCCAGGTCGACCAGATGGATCCACTCCGCCCCCGCCTCCTGCCAGGCCAGCGCCGCCTCAAGCGGGGCGCCGTAGGAGGTCTCGGTCCCGGCCTCGCCCTGCACCAGGCGGACCGCCTGGCCACCGGCGACGTCGACCGCGGGAAGGAGCGTCAGAGTCATGCGGAAACCCTATCGATGCAGATGAGACGGGTGGTCAGGCGAGGGTGGCGAGCCAGCTGCGCAGGAGTGCGGCGCCGGCGTCGCCGGACTTCTCCGGGTGGAACTGGGTGGCGCACAGCGGGCCGTTCTCGACGCCGGCGACGAACCGGTCGCCGTGCTCGGACCAGGTGACCAGCGGCGGCTCGATGGTGCCGGTCGGGTCGGGCTCCAGCTCCCAGGCGCGCGCCGCGTAGGAGTGGACGAAGTAGAAGCGCTCGTCCTCCAGGCCGCGGAAGAGGGCCGAGCCCTCGGGGACGTCGACGGTGTTCCAGCCCATGTGCGGGACGACCGGCGCGTTCAGGCGGTCGACCGTGCCCGGCCACTCGTCGCAGCCCTCGGTCGTGACGCCGTGCTCGATGCCCTTGGAGAACAGGATCTGCATGCCGACGCAGATGCCGAGGACGGGACGCCCGCCGGCGAGGCGGCGGCCGATGATCTGCTCGCCGCGGACGCCGCGCAGCCCCGCCATGCAGGCGGCGAACGCGCCGACGCCGGGGACGACCAGGCCGTCGGCGGCGAGGGCGGCGTCCCAGTCGGCGGTGACGGTCACCTCCGCGCCCGCGCGGGCGACGGCGCGCTCGGCCGAGCGCAGGTTCCCCGAGCCGTAGTCGAGGATGACGACGTCCTTCACAGCCACATCACTCCCCCGGCGAACGCCAGCCCGGCGAGGACCAGGAGGATCAGCGCGGCGATCTTGAGGCCCTGCTTGACGAAGCTGTAGACGCCCGCCAGCAGGAACACCGCCACCGCGAAGATCACCACGTTGCCGTAGGTGAAGTGCAGGTCGCCGATGTGCACGGCTACAGAGCCCCCTTGGTGGAAGGAATGCCGTGCACCTTCGGGTCGAACGCCACGGCGTCGCGCAGTGCGCGGGCGAGGGCCTTGAACTGCGCCTCCACGATGTGGTGGGCGTTGCGCCCGTACGGGACGTGGACGTGCAGCGCCACCTGCGCGTTCGACACGAACGACTCGAAGATGTGCCGGGTCAGGGTGGTGTCGTACTCGGGGCCGATCATCGGGGCCATGCCGTCCGGCTCCACGTGCACCAGGTAGGGGCGGCCGGAGACGTCCACGGTGACCTGCGCGAGCGCCTCGTCCAGCGGGATGGAGGCGTCGGCGAAGCGGCGGATGCCCGCCTTGTCGCCGAGCGCCTCGCGGAACGCCTGGCCGAGCGCGATGGCGGTGTCCTCGATCGTGTGGTGGCTGTCGATGTGCAGGTCGCCCGCCGTCTTGACGGTCAGGTCGAACGACCCGTGCTTGCCGAGCTGGGCCAGCATGTGGTCGAAGAACCCCACGCCGGTCGCGACGTCGACCTGGCCGGTGCCGTCCAGGTCGATCTCGACGAGGACCTGGGTCTCCTTGGTCCCGCGTTCGATGCGGCCTTTGCGTGTCACGAGTTCTCCTTCGCTGTCGACGACGAAGCCGTCTCGGGGCGTGCGGGGGGCCGTCCCCCCTCGGAGAGGAGGGCGGTGCGGAAGGCGGCCATCTCCTCCGGGGTGCCGACGCTGACCCGCAGCCATTCGGGCGGCCCCACCTCCCGGATCAGCACGCCGCGAGCGAGCAGGCCCTCCCAGACCTTCCGGCGGCCGGGGAACGTCCCGAACAGGACGAAGTTGGCGTCGGAGTCGGCCACCCGGAACCCCTCGGCGCGCAGCCACGCGACCAGGTCGTCGCGGTCGCGGCGGAGGGCGTCGACGCCGCCGAGCAGTTCCTCGCCGTGGGCGAGGGCGGTGCGCGCGACGGCCTGGGTGACGGCCGACAGGTGGTAGGGCAGCCGGACGAGCTGCAGTGCCTGGACGACGGCCGGGTCGGCGGCCAGGTAGCCGAGCCGGGTCCCGGCCATCGCGAACGCCTTCGACATGGTCCGGGTGACGATCAGCCGCGGATGGCCGTCCAGCAGCGTCAGCGCGGACGGGGTGCCCTCGCGGCGGAACTCGGCGTACGCCTCGTCGACGACGACCATGCCGGGCGCGGCCTCCAGCACGGCCTCGATGGCGCCGAGCGGCAGCGCGGTGCCGGTGGGGTTGTTCGGCGAGGTGAGGAACACGACGTCGGGACGGTGCTCCTCGACGGCGGCGACGGCGCGGCCGGGGTCGAGCCCGAAGTCCTCGTCGCGGAAGGCGTTCACCCAGCGCGTCCCGGACACCCCGGTGATGATCGGGTGCATCGAGTAGGACGGCTCGAAGCCGAGCGCGGTCCGGCCCGTCCCGCCGAACGCCTGCAGGATCTGCTGGATGATCTCGTTGGAGCCGTTGGCGGCCCACACCCGGCCGGCGTCGAGGCCCGCGCCCGGGGTGTCGGCGTTCAGGAACGCGGCGAGGTCCTCGCGGAGGGCGACCGCGTCCCGGTCGGGGTAGCGGTTCAGCGACCCGGCGACGTCCATGACGGCCTCGCCGACGGCCTTCACCAGGCGCTCGGACGGCGGGTACGGGTTCTCGTTGGTGTTCAGCGCGTACGGCACGTCCAGCTGCGGGGCGCCATAGGGCTCCTTGCCGCGCAGGTCGTCCCGGAGCGGCAGGTCGTTGAGGGACGTCACGAAGGGATCTCCCAGTCGAAGCGGGCCTTCAGGGCGGCGCCGTGCGCGGGCAGGTCCTCGGCCTCGGCGAGCGCGACCACCCGGGAGGTCGCCTCGGCGAGGGCGTCGCGGCCGTACTCGACGACGTGCACGCCGCGCAGGAACGACTGGACCGACAGCCCGGAGGAGTGGCAGGCGCACCCGCCGGTCGGCAGGACGTGGTTGGACCCCGCCAGGTAGTCGCCGAGCGACACCGGCGCGTGCGGGCCCACGAAGATCGCGCCGGCGTTGCGGACGCGGGCGGCGACGGCGGCGGCGTCCGCGGTCTGGATCTCCAGGTGCTCGGCGGCGTAGGCGTCCACGACCTTCAGGCCGTCCTCGACGCCGTCCACGAGGACGATGCCGGACTGCCGCCCGGCGAGCGCCTCGGCGATCCGCTCGGTGTGCTTGGTGCGCCCGACCTGCGCTTTCAACTCCGCCTCGACGTCGTCGGCGAGCCGCGGCGAGTCGGTCACGAGGACGGCGGCGGCGAGCGTGTCGTGCTCGGCCTGGCTGATCAGGTCGGCGGCGACGTGCACCGGGTCGGCGGTGCCGTCGGCCAGGATCGCGATCTCCGTCGGGCCGGCCTCGGCGTCGATGCCGATCACGCCCTTGAGCAGCCGCTTCGCGGCGGCGACGTAGACGTTGCCGGGACCGGTGACGAGGTCGGCGCGGGGGCACTCGTCCGTCCCGTAGGCGAACATCGCGATCGCCTGCGCGCCCCCGGCGGCGTGCACCTCGTCGACCCCGAGCAGCGCGCAGGCCGCGAGGATGGCCGGGTGCGGGAGGCCGCCGTGCTCCTTCTGCGGCGGCGAGGTGACGGCGAGGGAGGCGACGCCCGCCTCCTGCCCGGGGACGACGTTCATCACCACGCTGGACGGGTACACGGCGCGCCCGCCCGGCACGTACAGCCCGACCCGCCCGACCGGGATCCACTTCTCGGTGACGGTGCCGCCGGGCACGACCCGCGTGGTCACGTCGGTGCGGCGCTGCGCGCGGTGCACGGCGCGGGCGCGGCGGATGCTCTCCTCCAGCGCGTCCCGGACGGCCGGGTCGAGCGCGGCGAGGGCCCGGTGGACGGTCTCGACCGGGACCCGCGTGCTCTCCAGCCCGACCCCGTCAAAAGCCTTGGTGTGCTCCCGGACCGCCGCCGAGCCGCGATGGCGCACGTCCTCGCAGATGGGCCGCACCTTGTCCAGGGCGGCCTCGACGTCGAGTTCGGCGCGGGGCAGCACGGAGCGCAGATCGCCGGGAAGCGAGCCGCGCAGGTCGATACGGGAAATCACCCGTCCAGTCTACGGAGTGCCCTCGGTCCCCCGCGCACCGTCTCACGTGCCGAGACGCCGCGCCGGTCACGCGGTCAGGGTGCCGTCCAGGACGGTGACGGCCCGCCCGGACAGGATCACGCGGTCGCCGCGCAGGGCCACCCGGACGTGTCCGCCGCGCTCGGACGCCTGATAGCCGGTCAGCGTGTCGCGGCCGAGGCGCTCCGCCCAGTAGGGCGCGAGGGCGCAGTGCGCGGAGCCGGTCACCGGGTCCTCGCCGTCGCCGTGCAGGAGGCGGGCGGCGAAGAACCGGGACGTGAAGTCGTGCTCCCGCCCGGGATCGGCCGCCGCGGTGACGATCACGCCCCGGGCGTCGAGCCGGCCGAGCGCCGCGATGTCGGGGGCGAGGCCGCGGACCGCCGCCTCGTCGCCGACCTCGGCGAGAACGTCGTTCTGGACGTTGCGCCCGGCGGCGGACACCGGGACGCCGAGCGCCTCGGCGAGCCCGCCCGGGACGTCGATCGGTTCCGGCGGGCACGACGGGAAGTCCATCGACAGGCCGCCGTCGCCGTCGCGGGTCACGGTGAGAACGCCGCTCTTCAGGGTCCGGAACCGGATCGGGGCACCGGCCTCGGCGATGCCGGTCTCGAAGAGGGCGTGGGCGGTGCCCATGGTGGCGTGGCCGCACAGGGCGACCTCCGCGTTGGGGGTGAACCAGCGCAGCTCGAAGTCGGCTTCGGGATCGTCGACCGGGCGGACGAACGCGGTCTCGGAGTGCTTCATCTCCGCGGCGACCTGCTGCATCCACGCGGGGTCGGCGGCGTCCGCGAGCAGGCACACCCCGGCCGGGTTGCCGGCGAACGGGCGGGCGGCGAAGGCGTCGACGATCAGCATCCTCATGGCCCCGACGCTACCGACCGGCGCCGGCCGGGCGGCATGGCCAATGCCCCGGAAGTGGCCCGCCGGACACATTTCCACCGCCGACCCTCTTCACAATGTGAAAAACCAACCATTACCAAGATCATCAATATGGACGTACCCTGGCGGCGATAGGGCGTCTCCCGGTGCGCCCGGCAGCGTGGGGGTGGACTGTGACCGAGCGGCTCGCCCTGTTCCCCCTGGGCACGGTCCTGTTCCCGGGGCTCGTGCTCCCCCTGCACCTGTTCGAGGACCGGTACCGCCGTCTCATCGCCGACCTCCTCGAACAGCCCGAGCCGCGCGGCTTCGGCGTCGTCGGCATCGAGCTCGGCCACGAGGTCGGCGAGGGGGCCGCGCACCGCCTCGCCGAGATCGGGTGCGTCGCCGAGCTGCGCGAGGTGACGCCGCACCCGGACGGGCGCTACGACATCGTCACGGTCGGCACCCGGCGGTTCCGGCTGAAGGAGCTGGACCGCTCCCGGCCCTACCTGCGCGGCGAGGTCGAGTTCCTGCCCGAGGAGCGCGGCGCCGGCACCGGCCCCCTCGCGGCCCGGGTCCGCCGGCTGTTCCGGCTCTACCGGCACCGGCTCGGCGCGGCCGGCGCCGTGCCGTTCGACCGGGCCGAGCCGCCCGCCGACCCGGTCGCGCTGTCGTACGCGATCGCGGCGTCGCTCGTCCTGGACGGGCACGACAAGCAGCGCCTGCTGGAGTGCGAGGACGCGGCGCTGCGGCTGGAGGCGGAACGGGACCTGCTGGCCCGGGAGAACCGCATCCTGGACGTGCTCCCGACGATCCCCGCCGGGCAGTTCCTCGACGGGTCGTTCACGCCCAACTGACCGCGCGCGGCAGACTCTCCCCATGAGCACTGCCAAGGCCAAGGGCGGCAAGGGGACCCCGGCGACCGTCGCCGCGGCGAAGGCCGGGATCGAGTACACGCTGCACACCTACGAGGTGGACGCGGACGCCGCGTCCTACGGGGAGGCCGCCGCCGACGCCCTCGGCATCCCGCACGACCAGATCTTCAAGACGCTGCTGGCGGAGGTCGACGGGAACCTGACGGTCGGCGTCGTCCCCGTGTCCGCAAGCCTGGACCTGAAGGCGCTCGCCGCGGCGGCGGGCGGCAAGAAGGCCCGGATGGCCGACCCCCGGGACGCCGAGCGCGCCACCGGGTACGTGGTCGGCGGGATCAGCCCGCTCGGCCAGCGCCGGCGGCTGCCGACCGTGGTCGACGCGTCGGTGTCAGCGCTCGGGACCGTCTACGTCTCGGCCGGCCGGCGCGGACTCCAGATCGAGCTCGTCCCCGCCGACCTCGTCCGCCTCACCGGCGCCCGCGTCGCGGTCATCGCCCGCGGGTAGCCGCCGGACGACCATCTCCAGCAGCCCGTACGTCGCGACCGCGGGCAGCGCCCAGAACACGAGCAGGCCCTTGGCGCGCAGGTCGGCGACGCCCTCGACGGTCGTGCCGTCGCGCCCGTGCCGGACGGCGTCCTGGAAGTGGCCGAGCCCGATCAGGTGGCCGGTCCGCCAGGCGAGGACGGCCGCGGCGGCGCCCCCGGCGGCCAGCCCGAGCAGCAGCGCGACGTCGTTGCCGCGCCCGCCCGCCAGGTAGGCGACGACGCCGCACAGCACCCCGGCGGCGAGCGCGATCAGCGCGAACCGGGCGTCGATGCCGATCGGCCCCTGGCTTTCCGGCTCGGCCAGAAGTGCCTCACCCTGCACGACCACATACGACACCTCGGGGGCGGTGGCCGCCCACAGCAGTCCCGCGAGCGGCCCCAGCAGCGCGACGGCGGCGCTGGTGACCGCCCAGATCGTCAAGAGCCTCCCGGTCGGTCGCCGCACCTCGTACGCTCCTAGGTGGAAGTCCTCTGACAGCGAAAGCCTAGCCTGCCCAGGTCAGCCGATCGACTCTCGAAGGGTGTCCGATTCCCGCCCACGACCGCCCCGATTACTGGGATAATGTGCCCGACATGTCCGGATTCAGTCCCGCGTTCGAACGCCTCGGCGCCGCGCTGGCGGCCGTCGTCCTGCAGCAGCAGGAGACGCTCGCCGAGTTCCTGCCGCGCGAGGACTGGAGCGCCGACCTGACCGCCCGCACGTATACCAGCGGCGGCGTCACCGTGCGGGTCTCCCTGCTCGGCAGCTACGCGGCGCGCGAGCGCACCTGGCTGTGGGGATGGGCCAACCCGCAGTTCGGCGACGCCCACCCCGCGGTCACCCCCACCCTGGTGATCCGGACGATCGGCGAGCGGCTCGGCATCACCGAGTTCACCACCCCCGAGGTCGACCTGTCCTGGTACGAGGGCCCGGCCGGGCACGGCGGCGAGCTGATCGCCATGGCCGCCGGCGGCGTCCTCGGCGGCGGCGGCTACATCGGCGCCGGCTACGACGGCGGCTCCGCCTACCTGCACGTCGACGACCCGCAGGCGCCCCCCGCCCAGTGGGACCCCGTCCCCCTCCCCCGCCTGCTCACGAACGCGACCGCCTTGTTCCCCCACGAGCCGCGCCTCACCCTCGCCGGCCTGCTCTCCCACCACCGCGTCCCCTACCACCAGACCGACCTCCTCACCGAGGTCGCCCTCCCCGGCGGCGGCACCGCCCAGGCCCGCTTCGACGGCCTGGGCCGCTTCGTCGACTGGAAAGCCGCGCTTATTGCGGTTTCTTAGTTTTCACCGAGGCGCCCGGCACCGTCCGGCTCCAGGGGCGACGACACCGGCCGACGCCGCAACCACGCGACGACCTCCACGCCTGCGATCGCGTCCGAAGGCAGGTTCGAGCTCGCGAGAACCTGATCGCGCAGCGAGCCGCAAGGCGAGCCGGAGCGATGCAGCGATCGCGCGCGGTTCCCGACGATGGAGGGCCGTCAAGGCCCGAAGGAGGAGGGAACCGCCATCAAACACGACGGGCCGAGTAGCTGTTTGAGGTCGCCCATCAGGGCCGGGGACGGCGCCACGCGGAGCTTGTCGTCCAGGCGGACGACCGTGGTGCGCGGGCCGTTCTGGACGTGCAGGTGGACCTCGGCGGTGCCCGGGTGGGTGACCAGCACCTCCTTGAGCCGCGACACCGTGGGGGGCGTGCAGCGGCCGAGGGGCAGCGTGACCGAGAACGGGCCGGTCGCGTCGGTGATGGTCAGGTCCGGCTGGGTGACCTCCATCGCGATGATCTTCGCGACGTCCTCGCGGCGGTCCAGCCGGCCCTTGACGATCAGGATCGCGTCCTCGGCGAGCAGCGTGGAGCACAGCTGATAGGACGAGGGGAAGCACAGCACCTCGATGGAGCCGCCGAGGTCCTCCAGCTGGAACATGGCCCAGGAGTTGCCCTGCTTGGTGACCTTGCGCTGCAGCCCGGACAGCAGGCCCGCGATGACCACGACCTGGCCGTCGGGGCGCTCGCCCTCGTTCAGCACGGCGATGGTGCAGTCGGCCTCGCGTTCCAGGATGTGCTCGACGCCGAGGAGCGGGTGGTCCGACACGTACAGGCCGAGCATCTCCCGCTCGAAGGCGAGCAGGGTGGTCTTGTCCCACTCCTCGCCCTCGGGGATCGCGACGGCGAACGCGTCCTCGCCGCCCTCGTCCTCCAGGGCGCCGAAGAGGGAGTCCTGCCCGACGGCCTCCTTGCGCTTGATGTCGATGACGGAGTCGATGGCCTGCTCGTGCACCATCAGCAGCGCCTTGCGCTGGTGGCCGAGCTCGTCGAACGCGCCCGCCTTGATGAGCGACTCCACGACCCGCTTGTTGCAGACCTGCGGCGGGACCTTGTTCAGGAAGTCGTTGAAGTCGGTGTAGGCGCCCTTCTCCCTGCGGGCCGCGACGATCCCGTCGACCACGTTGTGGCCGACGTTGCGGACGGCCGACAGCCCGAAGCGGATCTCGGTGTCGCCGAGCGGGGTGAAGTCGGCCTCGGACGTGTTGACGTCCGGCGGCAGCACCTTCAGGCCCATCCGGCGGCACTCCGACAGGTACAGGGCGCTCTTGTCCTTGTCGTCGCCGACGGACGTGAGCAGGCCCGCCATGTACTCGGCCGGGTAGTTCGCCTTCAGGTAGGCCGTCCAGTAGGACACCAGGCCGTACGCGGCCGAGTGCGCCTTGTTGAACGCGTAGTCGGAGAACGGGACGAGGATGTCCCACAGCGTCTTGACGGCCTCCTTGGAGAAGCCGTTGTCGAGCATGCCCTTCTCGAAGCCGACGTACTGGGCGTCCAGCTCGGCCTTCTTCTTCTTGCCCATGACGCGGCGCAGCAGGTCCGCTTTGCCGAGCGTGTAGCCCGCCACCTTCTGCGCGATCGCCATGACCTGCTCCTGGTAGACGATCAGGCCGTAGGTGGTGTCGAGGATCTCCTTGAGGGGCTCCTCCAGCTCCGGATGGATCGGGGTGATCTCCTGCTGCCCGTTCTTGCGGAGCGCGTAGTTGGTGTGGGAGTTCGCGCCCATCGGGCCGGGCCGGTAGAGGGCGCCGACGGCGGAGATGTCCTCGAAGTTGTCCGGCTTCATCAGCCGGAGCAGGGACCGCATCGGGCCGCCGTCGAACTGGAACACCCCGAGGGTGTCGCCGCGGGCGAGCAGGTCGTAGGTCTTCTTGTCGTCCAGGGGAAGCGCGAGCAGGTCGACATTGACGCCCTTGTTCTTCTCGATGCCCTTGAGCGCGTCGTCGATGATCGTCAGGTTCCGCAGGCCCAGGAAGTCCATCTTCAGCAGGCCGAGCGTCTCGCAGGTCGGGTAGTCGAACTGCGTGATGATGGCGCCGTCGGCGTCCCGGCGCATGATCGGGACGTGGTCGGTGATCGTCTCGCCGGACATGATGATCCCGGCGGCGTGCACGCCGGTCTGGCGGATCAGGCCCTCCAGGCCCTGCGCCAGGTCCATGATCTGCTTGACGTCGGTCTCTTCCTCGTACAGCTTGCGCAGCTCGCCGGCCTCGCCGTAGCGCGGGTGCTTGTCGTCGAAGATGCCCGACAGCGGGATGTCCTTGCCCATCACGGCGGGCGGGAACGCCTTGGAGATCCGGTCGCCGAGGGCGTAGGGGAAGCCGAGGACGCGGCCGGCGTCCTTGATGGCGGCCTTCGCCTTGATGGTGCCGAACGTGGCGATGAACGAGACCTTGTCGGCGCCCCACTTCTCGGTCGTGTACTTGATGACCTCGGCCCGCCGGTCTTCAGGGAAGTCGATGTCGATGTCGGGCATGGACGCGCGCTCGGGGTTCAGGAACCGCTCGAAGATCAGCCCGTGCGGGATCGGGTCGAGGTCGGTGATGCCCATCGCGTAGGCGATCAGGGAGCCGGCGGCGCTGCCGCGGCCGGGGCCGACCAGGATGCCGTTCTCCTTGGCCCACATGATGAAGTCGGCGACGACGAGGAAGTAGGACGGGTACCCCTTGCCGAGGATGACGCCCATCTCGTACTCGGCCTGCTCCTTGTAGCCGTCCGGAAGGCCGTCGGGGAAGCGGCGCTCCAGGCCCTTCCAGACCTCCTTGCGGAACCAGCTCTCCTCCGTCTCGCCCTCGGGGACGGGGAAGCGGGGGCTGAGGTCGCGGTACTCGAACATCCCCCCCGGGTCGACCTTCTCGGCGATGAGCAGGGTGTTCCTGCACCCCTCCAGCCAGATGTCGGACGAGTCGATGCCGCGCATCTCGTCGGCGGTCTTCAGGTAGTAGCCGGACCCGTCGAACCGGAAGCGGTCGGGGTCGGCGAGCTGCTTGCCCACCTGGACGCACAGGAGCGCGTCGTGCGCGGTCGCCTCGGACTCGTGCGTGTAGTGCGAGTCGTTGGTGACGACCGGGGGGATGTTCAGCTTCCTGCTGATCTCGATGAGCCCGTCGCGGACGCGGCGCTCGATCTCCAGCCCGTGGTCCATCAGCTCCAGGAAGTAGTTCTCCTTGCCGAAGATGTCCTGGAACGCGGCGGCGGCCTTCAGCGCCTCGTCGAACTGGCCGAGCCGCAGGCGGGTCTGCACCTTGCCGGACGGGCAGCCCGTGGTGGCCATCACGCCCTCGGCGTGCTCGGCGAGGAGCTCCTCGTCCATGCGCGCGTACTTGAAGACGAAGCCCTCGGTGTAGGCGCGGCTGGACAGCTTGAACAGGTTGTGCAGGCCGGTCCTGTTCCGCGCCCACAGCGTCTTGTGGTTGATCAGCCCGCCGCCGGAGACGTCGTCGCGCTTCTGGCTCGGCTCACCCCACTGAACCTTCTTCTTGTGGTAGCGGGACTCGGGCGCCAGGTAGGCCTCGATCCCGATGATGGGGGTGACCCCGGCCGCCGTCGCCTGCCTGTGGAAGTCGTAGGCGCCGTGCATGTTGCCGTGGTCGGTCATGGCGATCGCCGGCATCTTCTGCCGCCCGACCTCCTCGAACATCTGCTTCAACCGGGCGGCTCCGTCGAGCATGGAGTACTCGGTATGAACGTGCAGGTGAACGAAAGAGTCGGCCATGCGTGCTGCGCCTCCTGCTCGTCGCATGCGACCGCCCACGTGCGTGGCTCGCACGTGTCGGCATCTCGGTACCGGGGGAAGGTCGCCGGCCCGGGCGCGGTGCCGGGACGACGCGGTGCTGAGAGCCTAACCCGCTTCTTCCGTCACTCGCGCCCCCGACGCGCCCATTGCCCGCGACGCCCGCCGACCGTCTCGACAGGCGGGACGATCCGTCCGCGATGTGGCGGCGGCCGGGCGCTCCGGCCTACGATGTCGCCCGTGGAACGTCGCCATCCCAGGTTTACGCGGCCGGCTCCGGGCGAGCCGCCCGCCGCCGCGACCTGAGCGACGACCCCGGAGCCGGCCCCAGGCGGAGCACCGCGCGTGCTCCGCGTTCTCGCTGATCAGGCGCGGCCCCGGGCACGGATCCCCTGGCGCTGCCGCCGCCGCACGAAGGGAATCCGAGATGCACGACGAGGTCCTCGAATCCGCCGGCGAGCTGCGCGTGGCGCTGCCGTCCGCCGAGGCCATCACGACGCTCGGCGCGGCCCGCGCGGCGATCGACGATCTCGACGCGGCGCTCGCCACCCTGCTGGAGCACCGCGCCGCGGTGGCCGCCGTCGTCCAGCGGCTCAAGCCGGTCGGCGGCTTCGCCGGCCGCGACCCCGGCCGGGAGCGGCGGATCGTCGAGGCCATGGCGGAGCGCGCGCCGTCCCTCGGCGCCGGCCGGCTCGCCCCCATCGTGAACGCGATCATCGAGGCGGGCCTGGACGCCGCCGAGACGCGCGGATGACCCCGCTCAGGACTCCGCTTCGACGATCTCCAGCGCGCGGGCCAGGTCGTCCGGGTACGGGCTCTCGAACTCCACCCACTCGCCCTTGGTGGGGTGCTCGAACCCCAGCCGGACGGCGTGCAGCCACTGCCTCCTGAGCCCGAGCCGCTCCGCCAGGGTCGGGTCGGCGCCGTACGCCATGTCCCCCGCGCACGGATGCCTGATCGCGGACATGTGCACGCGGATCTGGTGGGTGCGCCCCGTCTCCAGGTCGATGTCGAGCAGCGTCGCCGCCCGGAACGCCTCGACGGTGTCGTAGTGGGTGACGGACGGCTTGCCGCCCGCCACGACCGCGAACCGGCCGTCACCGGAGGGATGCCGGTCGATGGGCGCGTCGACCGTCCCGCGGAACGGGTCGGGATGCCCCTGGACGAGCGCCCGGTACCGCTTGTCGATCCGGCGCTCCTTGAACGCGCGCTTGAGCCGCGAGTACGCGACCTCGCTCTTCGCCACGACCATCGCGCCGGTCGTGTTGGCGTCCAGCCGGTGCACGATGCCCTGCCGCTCGGACGCGCCGCTCGTGGCGATCGTGTGCCCGGCCCCGAGCAGCCCGCCGAGGACGGTCGGGCCCGTCCAGCCGGTCGTCGGGTGGGCGGCGACGCCGACCGGCTTGCTCACCACGACGATGTCGTCGTCCTCGTACAGCACGCCCATCCCGGGGACGGGCTCGGCGACCGGCGCGGGCGGGGCGGGCGGCGGCGGGAGGGTGACCTCCAGCCAGGCGCCCGCGTGCAGGCGCTCCGACTTCGTGGCCACCTGCGCGCCGTCCAGCAGGACGTCGCCCGCGGCGATGATGTCGGCGGCGCTGCCCCGCGACACGCCGAAGAGGCGGGCCAGCGCGGCGTCGATCCGCTCGCCCTCCAGGCCGTCCGGCACGGGAAGGCCGCGCACATCCGCCATCAGGACTTCTCTTCCGGGGCCTTCACCCCGGCCCCGTCCCCGGCAGAGTCCCCGGCCTCGGGCTTCGGCCCGGCGGGCTCGGGCGCCTCGGGCTCGCGCGCCTCGGGCTCGCGCGCTTCGGGGCCGGCCTCGGCCGCGGGCGCCTCGGGGGCGCCGCTCTCGCCGGAGTCGCCGGCCTCGTCCTTGCCGGGAAGGCGCGTCCCGTCCACCTGCAGCCCGCGCGCCGCCAGCAGGACGGCCAGCACGCCGCCGCAGACGATCGCCGAGTCGGCCAGGTTGAACACCGGCCAGTGCGGCAGCTGGATCCAGTCGACGACGTGCCCCTTCAGCGGGGCCGGGGAGCGCAGCAGCCGGTCGAGGAGGTTGCCGACCGCGCCGCCGAGCAGCAGGCCGAGGCAGACCGCCCACGGGACGCTGCGCAGGTTGCGGGCGGTGCGCAGGATCGCCACCACCACGCCGCAGGCGATCAGCGTGAACACGATGGTGTAGCCGGTGCCGATCGAGAACGCGGCGCCGCTGTTGCGGGTCTCGCGCAGCGTCAGCAGGCCGCCGAGCAGCCGGACCGGCTCCCGGTCCTGCAGCGTCGCCACCACGATGATCTTGGATGCGATGTCGGCGGCGAGCGCGGCCACGGCCACGGCGACCAGCACGCCGACGCGGCGCGGCCGAGGAGACCCCGTGGTCCCCCCGGCCTCGCGCTCTGGGTTCGTTGAGTCGCTCAGCGACGTTCCTCGCGTTGTTTGCATGTCACACATAGGGTCGCACGCGGGAAGACCTGGAGTCGCGCCTTACCGATCGGTTTGGCGCAGGACTCGCAGATCCCGTACGTGCCCGCGTTCATCCGCTGGACGGCGCGCTCGATCTGGGCGAGCAGGTCCTGTGAATTGTAGGACAGCGCGAGCTCGTGCTCCCGCTCGTAGGTCTTGGCGCCCGCGTCCGCCTGGTCGTCGCCCGCGCCGTCGCTGGTGTCGCCCTCGGCGATCTGGCTCGCGGACGCCGCGATCTCGGCGCGCAGCGTCTCGATCTGCTCCTCCAGCCCGGCCCGCACCTCGGCGAGCTCGCCCCCCGTCCACCGGTGCTCGCCCTCGCGGACCGGCAGCTCCGCGGCCGTCGCCTTCGGCGCCGCCTCGTCCAGCGCGTCCCGGTCCCTTGGGTCCCGGTCCCGCGCGGGCGCCGCGCGCCCGCCCGGCCGCCCAGGCTTCGCGGCACCGCCCTTGGTCGCGGGCCCCTTCGCCGCCGGGCTCTTGGCCGCGGGCGCCTTCGCGCCCGCCGTCCTGCTCTGGGACGGCCGTGCCGTGCCCCGGGTCTTGCTCGCGGCGGGCGGCGTGCCCCTCCTCGCGCCGGCCATGTCGGCCTCCCTCGCGGTGGTCGCCTCGACGGGCAGTGCGGGCAGCATAGGTCCCCTCTCTCGGGCACGGTAAACAACCTGGGCCGTGTTACCGACCGCTTATGCCCGGTCGCCGATCGCGGGAAAACCCCGGCCCTGCGCACGAGATCGCAAAGGAACCGTGGGCGCCGCGGCGGAAAACGGGAAGAGCGGCGCGCCGGGGTGCGTTAGAGTCTGGACGAGCAGTCGTATGGCAGGCGCTGATGGGGACACCTGCCGCCGCACGCAGCCATGAGCGACCCGGGGACGGTGCGAGCCCGGGGGCGAGCCCGGCGGTCTGATCACCCCGGAGCCGCCGGAAGAACCGCCCCGGACGCCCGTCCGCGGGGCCCAGTAGACCCGGTGGCCGAGACTGGAACGAAGCGGGCCGCGCCGGAACCGGGGCGGCCAAGGAGGGTGGTACCGCGGGGCCGCCCGGACCGAGTCCGGGCACGCGCCTCGTCCCTCCGGTCAACGTGCCCACGTCGATCCGGAGGTCCGCCATCGTGAGCCGAGCCTTTCGGCCACTGCCCGCGCAGGTCGATCTGCCCGCCCTGGAGCGGGACATGCTGCGCCGCTGGCAGGAGAACAAGGTTTTCGAGCGGTCGCTGGAGCGCACCGCGTCCGGTGCCCCGTGGGTGTTCTACGAGGGGCCGCCGACCGCCAACGGCATGCCGGGCGTCCACCACGTCGAGGCCCGCGTGTTCAAGGACGTCTTCCCGCGCTTCAAGACCATGAAGGGCCGCCACGTCCCGCGCAAGGCCGGCTGGGACTGCCACGGGCTGCCCGTCGAGGTCGCCGTGGAGAAGGAGCTCGGCCTCACCGGCAAGAAGGACATCGAGGAGTACGGCGTCGCGGAGTTCAACGCCCGCTGCCGCGAGTCGGTCCTGCGCCACGTCGACGCGTTCGAAGAGATGACCGAGCGCATGGGCTACTGGGTCAACACCGACGAGGCCTACCGCACGATGGACCCCGAGTACGTCGAGTCCGTCTGGTGGTCCCTCAAGCAGGTGTTCGGCAAGGGCCTGCTGTTCCGCGACTTCCGCATCACCCCCTACTGCCCGCGCTGCGGGACGGGCCTGTCCGACCACGAGCTGGGCCAGCCCGGCGGGTACGAGACGGTCACCAGCCCGTCGGTGTACGTGCGGATGCCCGCCACGTCCGGCCCGCTGGCCGAGATGGGCGCCGCGCTGCTCATCTGGACCACGACCCCGTGGACGCTGGTGTCCAACACCGCCGTGGCCGTCCACCCGGACGTCACCTATGTCGCCGCCCGCCCACGGGGGTCCGACGAGGTGCTCGTCGTGGCCGAGCCCCTCCTCGACCAGGTGCTCGGCGAGGGCGCCGAGCGGCTGGCCACGTTCCAGGGCACCGACCTTGAGCGGACCACGTACCGGCGGCCGTTCGAGCTGGTCGACATCCCGGACTCGCACTACGTCGTCCTGGGCGACTACGTCACGGTGGAGGACGGCACCGGGCTCGTCCACCAGGCGCCCGCCTTCGGCGGCGACGACATGACCGTCTGCAAGAACTACGGGATGCCGATCGTCAACCCGATCGGGCCGGATGGGCGCTTCCTGCGGGAGGTGCCCCTGGTCGGCAACAAGTTCTTCAAGGACGCCGACGAACCGCTCACCGAAGACCTGCGCGCGCGCGGACTGCTGTTCCGCGGCGGCCACTTCGACCACAGCTACCCGCACTGCTGGCGCTGCCACACGCCGCTCCTCTACTACGCGCTGCCCGCCTGGTACATCCGGACCACGCAGATCAAGGACCGGCTGCTGGAGGAGAACGAGAAGACCAACTGGTACCCCGAGACCGTCAAGCACGGCCGGTACGGGGAGTGGCTGCGCAACAACGTCGACTGGTCGCTGTCCAGGAGCCGCTACTGGGGCACGCCCCTCCCCCTGTGGGTCTGCGGCGACGACGAGGACCACATCACCTGTGTGGGGTCGTTGAAGGAGCTGGGCGAGCTGGCAGGGCGCGACCTGTCCGCGCTCGACCCGCACCGCCCCTATGTCGACGACGTGGCGTTCCCCTGCCCGCGCTGCGGGACGGAGGCGCGCCGCGTGCCCGACGTCATCGACGCCTGGTACGACTCCGGGTCGATGCCGTTCGCGCAGTGGGGCGCCCCCTACCGCAACAACGAGGTGTTCGAGGACTCCTACCCGGCCCAGTACATCTGCGAGGCCCAGGACCAGACCCGCGGATGGTTCTACTCCCTCATGGCCGTGGGGACGCTGGTGTTCGACCAGTCGTCCTACGAGAACGTCGTGTGCCTCGGCCTGATCCTCGCCGAGGACGGCCGCAAGATGAGCAAGCACCTCGGGAACGTCCTGCGGCCCATCCCGCTGATGGACCAGCACGGCGCCGACGCGGTGCGCTGGTTCATGGCCGCGAGCGGGCTGCCCTGGGCGTCCCGCCGCGTCGGGCACGGCGCCCTGGAGGAGATCGTCCGGAAGGTCCTGCTCACCTACTGGAACACCGCGTCGTTCTTCGTCCTGTACGCGAACGCGGCCGAGGCGCAGGGCCGCGCGTGGACGCCGGACCGGCGGTCCGAGGCGCCCGCCCCCGCCGACCGCCCGCTCCTGGACCGCTGGGCGCTCGCCGAACTGCACCGCACCGTCCGCGAGGTCGACGGCGCCCTGGAGGAGTTCGACACCGCCCGCGCCGGCCGGCGCCTCTCCCAGTTCGTCGACGACCTGTCCAACTGGTACGTCCGCCGCTCCCGCCGGCGCTTCTGGGAGGGCCCGGAGACGCCCGACGGCTCGGCCGCGTTCGCGACGCTCTACGAGTGCCTGGAGACGCTCACCCGCCTCATGGCGCCGATCGTCCCGTTCATCACCGACCACGTCTGGGATGTGATCCGCACCGAGGACGGCCCCGAGTCGGTGCACCTCGCCGACTGGCCGGCCGTGGACGAGACGCTGCTGGACGAGGAGCTGACCGCGCAGATGGCGCTCGTCCGGCGCCTGGTCGAGCTGGGCCGCTCCGCCCGCGCGGCGAGCGGGGTCCGGACCCGCCAGCCGCTCGGCCGCGCTCTCGTCGGCGCCGCAGGGTGGGCGGCGCTGCCCGGGCAGCTGCGCGCCCAGATCTCCGAGGAGCTGAACGTGCTCGGCTTCGAGGAGCTGTCGTCGATCGGCGGCGACCTGGTCGAGTACGAGGTCAAGCCGAACTTCCGCGAGCTCGGCAAGCGGTACGCCAAGGACACCCCGAAGGTGGCCAAGGCGATCACCTCCGCCGACCCGGCGGCCCTCGTGCACGCGCTGCGCGCCGGCTCCGCCGAGGTCGAGGCCGACGGGCTCGGCACGGTGCCGCTCTCCCCGGACGACGTGATCGTCACCGAGCGGCCGCGCAGCGGCTGGGCCGTGGAGAGCGCCGCCGGCGAGACCGTCGCGCTCGACCTCACCGTCACGCCCGAGCTGCGCCGCGCGGGCCTGGTGCGGGAGGCCGTCCGGCTCGTCCAGGAGGGCCGCAAGGCCGCCGGGCTGGAGGTGACCGACCGCATCGACCTGTGGTGGGAGGCCACCGGCACCGACCTCGCCGAGGCCCTGCGCGCCCACACCGCGGAGGTCGCCGCCGAGGTGCTCGCGACCACGGTGGCCGAGGGCCGCCCCGAAGGCCTCACGGCCGCGCGCGACGAGGAGCTCGGCCTCACCTACTACCTCCGCAAGGCGTGAGGCCCGCCGCCCCGGCCGGGCCCGGAACCGTCCGGGCCCGGCCGCGGCGGAGAACTTTCCGCGATGGGGTTCATCGCGACACATCGCGTTTGCGATGATGGTCCCGTGAACCTTCCCGAGCAGCCCTCCGGGCCCGAACCACCGGCGCGGCCGTCGCCCGCCGGCATGCGCGCGTCGGACGCCGACCGCGACCAGGTCGCCGACCGCCTGCGCGAGGCGCTCGCCGAGGGGCGCATCACGCCGGAGGAGCACGCCGAGCGCATCGACGCCGTCTACAACGCCAAGACGTACGCCGAGCTGGAGCCCGTCCTCAGCGATCTGCCGGGTGAGCAGGCCCCCGGGCCGCGCGTCGACCTGCGCAAGGAGCCGCGGCCGGCCGCCCCGCCCCCGTCGCAGTCGCCGAACCTCGTGGCGATCTTCTCCGGGGTGGAGCGGAAGGGCCGCTGGCTGGTCGAGCCGACCACCAACGTGTCCTGCGTGTTCGGCGGCGCCGACCTGGACTTCCGGCAGGCCGTCCTCAGCCAGGGCGAGGTGACGGTCAACGTCACCTGCGTCTTCGGCGGGGTCACCATGATCGTGCCGCCCGGCGTCCGGGTCGTCGGGTCCAACGTGGCGATCTTCGGCGGCAACGACCTGCCGGAGGACGACACCACCGACCCGGACGCACCCGTCATCCGGCTGACCGGCATGCTGCTGTTCGGCGGGGTCACCGTCACCCGCCGCGCGGTGGGCGAGAAGGGCGGGCGCCGCTCCCGGCGGCGCGAGGCGCACCGGCTGCACCACGAGGAGATGCGGCGGCTGCACACCGAGATGCACGAGGAGCGGCGAGACGACCGCCGCGACCGGCTCCGCGAGCTCCGCCACGAGCGGCGCCACGGCCGCTGACCCCGGAACCGGCCCGGGACGCCGCCCGCCGCCCGGGGTTCGCGCGGTCGGTCACGGTCGTCGCGGTCAGTCGCGGGCGTGCTCGCGGTCGGGCTGGCAGACCAGGCAGGGCGTGCAGCCCCGGGACTTGGCCTCCGCGCGGGACAGCGACTCCAGGTCGTCGGCCTCGTCGCCGATGTCCTCGATCAGGGCGCAGTCGACGCGGTGGTAGCGCTTGGTGCCGCTCAGGATGCGGACCTGCGGGCCCTCGCCCTCGGGCTCGGGCTCGCCGGACGCGGACGGCTCAGGATCGTGCGCGGTGGCGGGCTCGTCCTCGTCCGCCGCGGTGTCCCGGTCCGAGACCGGCGAGGCGGGCTCGCGGCCGGTGTCCAGGGGGTCCTCGTCGTCGGCGTCGCGAGGGCGCGGGGCGGCGGGGGCGTCGAGCGGCTCAGCACTGAGAGGCTCTGCACCGAGCGGCTCACCGAGCGGCTCGGCGCCGAACGGCGCGGGGCCCAGGTCGACGGTGACGTCCGGCGGGGCGGATTCGGTCTCAGCGGTCCGTTCCCAGGTGGGCCGGTCCCCGGAGTCCTCCGCGGCGGGTTCGGGGCTCTCCGCGGCCGTGGGCGCCTCCCCCGCGGAGCCGACGACGCCCGCGACGGGGATGTCGGTGAGGGTGGGCCCCGCCGGGCGGGGCGCCGGCGCGTCCGGCTCGGACTCGTCCGGCCGCGGGATCTCGGCCGTCCTGTCCGACGACCCGGGCTTGTCGAGGGAGCCGGGCCTGTCGTAAGAGCCGGGCTGGTCGAAGGACCCCGGCTTGTCGAAGGACAGGGCCGAGGGCGCCGGCCTGGCGATGCCCGCCAGACCGCCCTCGGAGCGCTCCGCACCGGGGCCGGTGGCCGCCGCCCTGCCCGCGTCGGAGGACGCGGGTGCCGACGCCGCGGCGCGCGCCGCCAGTGCGGTGTCGGGCATGCAGGCGGTGCAGGAGCTGAAGCCCTCTTCCCGGGCCTCGGCGTAGGTGAGCTCCTCGGTCTCCCGGCCGGCGAGCTGCCGGCAGGTGTCGAGGTGGTAGCGCTTGCGGCCGCGGACGACGAACACCAGGGCGTCGTCCGGCACGTCCGCGGGCGGGGCGGGGACCTCCACCTCGTCGTCGGCGGGCTCCGCCGGCGGGGCCGCCGCCTCCAGGGCGCTCGGGGCGGCCTTGGCGGGCGCGGGCGGCGTGCTCTTCTTGCGCTTGTCCTTCTTGGCCTTCTTGGTCGTACGGGCGGGCGCGACCGGGACCCCCGGGCCGAACAGCTCCTTGCGCCGCAGGAACACCCCGATGGCCAGGCAGAGCGCGGAGACGATGCTGACGGCGATCGAGATGTAGATGACCACCAGCGCGTCCAGGCCGAAGACCTGGGCGCTGTCTCCGTTGCCGGCGACGATTCCCGCTACCAGCAGGGCGATCGCCACCACCACGAGAACGCCACTCAGGATGATCACAGGGTCTCTCCCACTCGTTCGGACCGCTCGGCCTCGGGCCGCGCGAGGCCCGGCGGCCGGCGCACAGGATGGCCGTCCGGCGCCGCGGGGACGGCGGAGCCGCCATCCCCGGCGCGGCGATCAGGACGACACTATCGCCTGTGGCGGCCGGATCAGCGCCTGTCGTGCGGCGGGTTGTCGCCGCCCGCGTGGAACGCGCCGGTCGCCGAGTGCTGGACCTGCTGGGCGTGCTCGGGCGACGGGAACGTGCCCGGTGCCGGGGCCGGGCCGCCGTTGCGGGTGTCGGCATGCTGCAGCTGGCCCTGCGGCCCCGTCTGCGGGCCGGGCTGGGGAGCGGTCTGCTGGGCCTGCGAGGGCGCGGCGCCCGGGACGGCGGCGAACGCGCCCGTCTCGGTGCTGCCCGCCTCCAGATCGCGCAGCTGGCCTTCCAGGTACACCTTCAGCCTGCTGCGGTACTCGCGCTCGAACGCGCGCAGGTTGTCGACCTCGCGCTCCAGCTCCTCGCGCTGCTGCACGAGCGAGCCCATGACCTGGCGGTGCCGCTCCTGGGCGTCGCGGTCGAGGGCCTCGGCGCGGGAGCGGGCCTCGCTGACGATCTGGTCGGCCTGCCGGCGGGCCTTGCCGAGGATCTCCTCGGCCTCCCGGCGGGCGCGGCCGAGCGTCTCGTCGGCCTCCCGGCGGGCGTCGGCGATCGCCTGGTCGGCGGTCTGCTGGGCCAGCGCGAGCACGCGGGCCGCGGTGTCCATGTTGTCCTCGCCGGTGGGCGCGGCGGCCATGCCGAGGCCGCCGAGCGCGGGCTCCGGCTCGGGCTGCGGCTGCGGCTCGGGGCGCGGCGGCTCGGGGATCTTCTGGACGTCCGGCTTCGGCTCCACGATGGGAGCGGCCATGGCGGGAACCTTGCCGCGCAGGCATTCGGCCAGCTTGGCCCGCAGCTCCTCGTTCTCCTGGATGAGGCGGTCAAGCTCCGCCTCGACCTCGTCGAGGAAGGCGTCCACCTCCTCCTCGTCGTACCCCGGCCTCAGCCTGGTGGTACTGAACTGCTTGTTCCGCACGTCGGCGGGTGTCAGCGGCATGTTCTCGTCTCCTTGGCGCGCTTGGAGTCTGTCCCCGAAGGACGGTATCCGATCGACCTAGCCTCCGCCGAATATGGAGCCGACGAAGATGATCAAGACCCAGACCACAAGGATGAGGACGGTGAAGCTGAGGTCGAGTGCAACGTTACCCAGCCGGATGGGCGGGATGAAACGCCTGAGCAGCTTCAGCGGCGGATCGGTGACCGTGTAGGTCGCCTCGGCTATCACCAGCACCACCCCGGTCGGCTTCCATTGCCGGGCAAAGGACTGCAGGACCTCCAGGACCAGCCTCCCGATCAGGAACAGGAGGAACAGGTACAGGATGCCCTGCAGGACGGATCCAACGATGTTCACGGATACTCTCGCATGTGCGTCTCAGCTTTGGTTGAAGAACCCTCGTTCTGCCATCCGGGCCTTGTCCTCCGCCGTCACCTCCACGTTGACGGGCGACAGCAGGAACACCTTGTTCGTAACACGCTCGATGCTCCCATGGAGGCCGAACACGAGACCAGCCGCGAAGTCGACGAGACGCTTGGCGTCGCTGTCGACCATCTCGGTCAGGTTCATGATCACGGGTGTTCCCTCCCGGAAGTGCTCCCCGATCGTCCTCGCCTCGTTGTAGGTCCTCGGATGCAGCGTAGTGATACGAGCGAGGTCGGTGGTACCGCTCTCGTAGAGCGCCACGGAGCGTCGCTCGATCGTGGACGTGGAGTGATGGTCGCGATCCCGGTCCGAGGCCTCGTCGGCTCGGGTAAGCTGACCGCCGGATTCGTCATCGCGACGGCGGCTCTGCCCGGTGTCGGTCTCCTCGTCGTAGACCTCGTACTCGTCGTACTCGCCGTACTTGTCGTCGTAGCGGTCGTCCTCCACAAGGCCGAGGTAGACCGCCATCTTGCGCATCGCGCTGGCCATACGCCCCTCCGAGTCCTGTGGTGGCGGTACCGGGCGCGTCCGGCCCCGCCGATGGACTGATCCGTCGTGGCGACCCACGTTCGGGCAGGTACCACTGGGGGGACATTACCTGACGATTGCCCGTCGGCCGCCGAGCAACGCCGTACCGACCCGCAGGTGTGTCGCGCCGCACGCGATCGCCTGCTCCAGATCGCCGCTCATACCCGCACTGACGATCCGGGCGCCCGGATGGTTCCGCCTGATCTCCGCCGCCGTCCCGGCGAGCCGGGTGAAGGCGGGCAGCGGGTCGGCGCCGAGCGGCGCGACGGCCATCACGCCGCCGAACTCCAGGCCGGGTGCCCCGGCGATCTCGTCCGCCAGTCCCGAGGCGCCGGCCGGGGCGACCCCGGCGCGCCCCTGCTCCTCCGCGGGCTCGTCCAGCGACACCTGGACGAGGCAGCGCAGCGTGCGGCCCGCGCGGACGGCCGCGTCCGACAGCGCCCGGACCAGCCGGGACCGGTCGACCGAGTGCACGACGTCGGCGTAGCCCGCCACGGCACGGGCCTTGTTGGTCTGCAGCCGCCCGACGAAGTGCCAGGTGAGGGGGAGGTCGGCGCATTCGGCGGCCTTGGGGCGGGCCTCCTGGTCGCGGTTCTCGCCGACCTCGGTGAGGCCGAGTCCGGCCAGCAGCCGCACATCGGACGCGGGGAAGGTCTTGGTCACCGCGATCAGCGTGATCTCGCGCTCGTCGCGCCCGGCGGCGGCGCACGCGGCGGCGATGCGCTCGCGGACCGCGGCGATGCCCTCGGCGATCTCGGCGCGGCGGCGCCCGGAGCCGGGTTCCGCGCCGCTCACCCGTCGCCCTTCAGCCAGACATATCCGGCGAAGCGCCCGGTGCGGCCCTCGCGGCGGTAGGAGAACAGCCCCGGGTCCTCGATCGTGCAGCGCGGGTCGGTCTCCACGCGGCCCACCCCGGCCGCCGCGAGCTGCTCGGCGACGCCGGCGCGGATGTCGAGGCCGGGGGTGCCCTTGGCGGTGGTGGCGTACGCGGCGGGCACGGCGGCGGCGACCTCGTCCCGCATCGCGGCGGGCACCTCGTAGCAGCGGCCGCACGCGGCGGGCCCGATGGCGGCGGTCATCCGCGCGGGCTCGGCGCCCCGCTCGCGCATCGCCTTCACCAGGGCCGGGACGACGCCGGCGGCCGTGCCGGGGCGGCCGGAGTGCGCGGCGCCGACGACCCGGGCGACGGGGTCGGCCAGCAGCACGGGCGCGCAGTCGGCGACGAGGACGGCGAGCGCGAGGCCGGGCACGGTCGTGACGACCGCGTCGGCCTCGCCGGGAATGTCGGGGGAGGTGGCGTGCGCGACGTCCGCGCCGTGCACCTGCCGCATGAACACGGTGCGCTCGGGGTCGGCGCCGAGCGCGGCGGCGGCGCGGCGCCGGTTGGCCGAGACGGCGGCCGGGTCGTCGCCGACCGCGCCGCCGAGGTTCAGGGAGTCGTAGGGGGGCCCGCTCACGCCGCCGGCGCGGGCGGTGAAGCCGGCGCCGACGCCGCCGCCCAGGGCGACGGTGGTGATCACTTCAGGAAGTCGGGGACGTCGAGGTCGTCGTCCTCGTCGAACACCACGGGACGGCGGCGCTGCCCGGAGGAGGCGGGGCCGCCGTCGTTCTCGCCCGCGTGCACGCGGGACGAGGGCTGCTCGGAGGACGGGCGGGGCGCGGGGGCGCGGGAGCCGCCGGACTCGCCGGGCGGGCCCGCCTCCCGGTCGCCGGGCGGGCCCGGCTGCCCGGACGGCGCGTTCTCCGGCGGGGACTGCTGCTCGCCGCGCCCGGCCGGCCGGGCGTCCTGGCCCTGGCCGGACGCCTGCGCCCGGTCGTTCTCGGGCCGCTGCGCCGGCGCGGACTGGGCGGACGCGGCCGGCGCGGCGGCGGCCTGCGCCACCGACGGCTGCGTGCCCTGCTGGGCGGACGCCTGCTGCCCGGCGGGCTCGGCCCGCCCGACCCGGCTGGGGATCGGGTTGGCCGGCGCGGCCGAGGCGGGCGGCGGGACCGGACGCGGGGGCGGGGGCAGCCGCTTGCTCTCCGGCTCCGGAGCCGGTTTGGAAGGGCGCCCCTCGTCAAAACCCGCCGCGATCACCGTGACCCGGACCTCGTCACCGAGCGCGTCGTCGATGACCGCGCCGAAGATGATGTTGGCGTCCGGCGCGGCCGCGTTCGAGACCAGCTGCGCGGCCTCGTTGATCTCGAAGAGGCCGAGGTCGGAGCCGCCGGAGATGGACAGCAGCACGCCGTGCGCGCCGTCGATGCTGGCCTCCAGCAGCGGGCTGGAGATCGCCATCTCGGCCGCGGCCACCGAGCGGTCGTCGCCGCGCGCCGAGCCGATGCCCATCAGCGCCGAACCGGCGCCCGACATGACGGACTTGACGTCGGCGAAGTCCAGGTTGATCAGGCCGGGGGTGGTGATGAGGTCGGTGATGCCCTGGACACCGGACAGCAGCACCTGGTCGGCCGCCTTGAAGGCGTCCAGCACGCTGACCTGCCGGTCGGAGATCGACAGCAGCCGGTCGTTGGGGATCACGATGAGGGTGTCGACCTCGTCGCGCAGCGTCTCGATGCCGGCCTCGGCCTGCATGGCGCGGCGCTTGCCCTCGAAGCTGAACGGCCGGGTCACGACGCCGATGGTGAGCGCGCCGAGCGAGCGGGCGATGTTGGCGACCACGGGCGCGCCGCCGGTGCCGGTGCCGCCGCCCTCCCCGGCGGTGACGAACACCATGTCGGCGCCCTTGAGGACCTCCTCGATCTCCTCCCGGTGGTCCTCGGCGGCCTTGCGGCCCACGTCCGGGTTGGCCCCGGCGCCGAGGCCGCGCGTGAGCTCGCGGCCCACGTCCAGTTTCACGTCGGCGTCACTCATCAGCAGCGCCTGGGCGTCCGTGTTGATCGCGATGAACTCGACGCCCTTGAGTCCCTCTTCGATCATCCTGTTGACGGCGTTGACGCCGCCGCCGCCGATGCCGACGACCTTGATGACCGCGAGGTAATTCTGCGGTGCTGCCACGACGAGGGGCCTTTCCGCTCTCTCCGACCGCCCTGCCCGGTCTGCCGACCGTGCCGTCGCGGTGTTTCCCGACCTGTGAGCATGTGGGGTGCGGGGTGAACCCTCACCCTCAACTTGAGGCTTACACTTATGTCAACCTGAGGACTGATACGGACAGTAGGGCGGCCTTACCGCCAGGGTCAACTAACCTCCCCCGAACTCCACCGGCGTGTCGCGGCCGGCACGGGTTCGCCCAGGTTGCCCGGTTCCTCGGCGGTGGTTCATTTGGTCTTCAGCACCTCGGGCGAGCTGATGTCGACGGTCCGCACGGCCCGCCCGGCCGCCGTGCGCCGCAGGGCGTCCAGCAACCGGATCTTCTCCCGTGCCCGCTCCGCCGCGCCCCACACCACCGTCTGGCCGCCGTCCATGTGCAGGGTGACGGCCTCCGGGCCGGTCGCCTCGACCTCGGCGACCTTCGCGGCGAGCCGTTCCGGCAGGTCGGACAGCACGCCGAGCGCCGCGAGGGTCGCCCGGTCGGACGGTCCGGGCGAGGCGACCGTCAGCGCGGGAAGCCCGGACGGACGGGTCGCGCCGTCGGCGACGGTGACGCCGTGCTCGTCGAGCAGCTGGAACCGCCCGCGGCGCTCGAAGACCGCCACCGGCACCCGTTCCCGGACGACGATGCGCACCGTCCCCGGCCAGTGCCGCTCGATCTTCGCCGACTCGACCTCGCGCAGCCGCTCCACCCGGGCCTGGACGGTGCCCGCCGCGAGCCGCGCCATCGGCGTCCCGAGATCGATCCCGGCGGCGGCGACCACGCGGTCGCGGGGCGCCAGCTGGGTGCCGGTCACCTCGACGTGCCGGACCACCAGCAGCCGGGACCCGAGCAGCACCCAGGACACCGCGCCGAGCGCGCCGACCACCAGCAGGGTGACGAAGACGACCTTCCACCGGCTCGGGCGGCCGCGCGCGGCGGGCGCCGCGGCGTCCTCGCCCGGCGCCTCCCGCCGGTCCGCCCGCACCTCGGTCATGGTCCAAGCTTGGCAGCGATCCCCCCGTCCGCCGCCGACCCCGCGGGCGGCGGCGTGTCACTCACGCGCCCGCGAGCCGCTCCAGCACGAGCGGGCCGAGCTGCGTCACGTCGCCGGCGCCGAGGGTGATGACGATGTCGCCGGGGCGGGCGAGCGCCGCGGCGGTGCCGGGCACCTCGTCCCGGACGGGCACGTAGACGGCCTCGGTGCCGGCCGGGACGGCGTCCGCGACCAGCGCGCCCGTCACGCCGGGCTCGGGATCCTCGCGGGCGCCGTAGACGTCGAGGACGACCGCGGTGTCGGCGAGACCGAGCGCCGCGCCGAACTCGGCGGCGAAGAACCGGGTGCGGCTGTACAGGTGCGGCTGGAACACCGCGACGATCCGGCCCCGCACGCCGGACTGCGCGCCCTTCTCCCCCAGGTAGCCGCGGGTGGCCTCCAGGTCGGCGATCAGCTCGGTCGGGTGGTGGGCGTAGCTGTCGAACACCTCGACGCCGCCCGCCTCGCCCTTGCGCTCCAGCCGCCGCATCGCGCCGCCGAACCCGGCGAGGCCCTCCCGCACGGACGCCTCGTCCACGCCGAGGGACCGCGCGACCGCGACGACGGCGGCGGCGTTCAGCGCGTTGTGCCGGCCGGGGACGGCCAGCGCCACCTCGCCTGCGCCCTCGATCTCGAACCGGGAGCCGAGGCCGCGCGGGGTGAACCCGGTCACCCGCAGGTCGGCGCCCTCGGCCTCGCCGTAGGTCAGCACGGTCAGCCCGCGCGCCCGCGCCCGGCCGGCCAGCTCCATCGCGACCGGGTCGTCGGCGCCGGCGACGAGCGTCCCACCCGGCTCGACCCGGTCGACGAATCGCGCGAAGTTCTCCCGCACCATCTCGAAGCCGCCGTAGTTGTCGAGGTGATCGGCCTCGACGTTGGTGACCACCGCGACGTGCGGGGTGTACATGAGGAACGAGCCGTCGCTCTCGTCGGCCTCCGCGACGAACACGTCCCCGGACCCCTCGTCGGCGCCGAGGCCCGTGGTGACGAGCTGCCCGCCGATGCAGTAGGACGGGTCGGCGCCGACGTGCTGGAGCGCCACCGTGAGCATCGACGTCGTGGTGGTCTTGCCGTGCGTGCCGGCGACGGCCACCGCGCGGCGGCCCGCCATCAGCGAGGCCAGCGCCTCGGAGCGGTGCAGGACGCGCAGGCCCCGCTCGCGGGCGGCGACCAGCTCGGGGTTGTTCTCCCGGATCGCCGTGGACACCACCACCGTGTCGGCGTCGCCGACGTGCGCGGCGTCGTGCCCGACGAAGACCTTGGCGCCGAGGTCGCCGAGCTGGCCGAGCAGCTCGGAGTCGCGGGCGTCGCTGCCGGACACGCCGATGCCGCGGCGCAGCATGATGCGGGCGACGCCGGACATCCCGGCGCCCCCGATCGCGATGAAGTGGACCCGGCCGAGCTCGCCGGCCGGCACCACCTCCCCCGGGCCGATCAGGCTCATCGGGCGGCGCCCGCGGAGCGGACCACCTCGTGGACCATCCGGGCGAGCGCCACGTCGGCGTCGCGGCGGCCCATCCGGCCGGCGGCCTCGGACATGTGCGCGACGCGGGCCGGGTCGGCCAGCACCGGCAGCAGGTTCCGGGCGATCCAGTCGGGCGACAGCTCGGCGTTGTCGACCAGCATGCCGCCGCCCGCCGCGACGATCGGCTCGGCGTTCAGCCGCTGCTCGCCGTTGCCGATCGGGAGCGGGACGTACACCGCGGGCAGCGCGACCGCCGCCAGCTCGGCGCACGTCATCGCGCCCGCCCGGCACATCGCCATGTCGGCGGCGGCGTAGGCGAGGTCCATCCGGTCGCAGTACGGGATCGTGACGTACTGCGGGCCGCCGGACGCGGGCTCGGGCTCCTCGGTGTTCTTCGGCCCGACGATGTGCAGCACCTGGATGCCCGCCTGCCGGAAGTACGGCGCGGAGGCGACCGCGGCCTGGTTCAGGGAGCGGGCGCCCTGCGAGCCGCCGAAGATCAGCAGCGTGGGCAGGTCGGGGAGCAGGCCGAAGTAGGAGCGGGCCTTGTCGCCCATCGCGAGGCGGTCCAGCGCCGCGATCTCGCGGCGCAGCGGGATCCCGACGAACGTGGCGTTCGGCAGCGGCGAGTCGGCGTGCGACACCGCGACGTGCTCGGTGAAGCGGGCGCCGAGCTTGTTGGCCAGGCCCGGCTTCGGGTTGGCCTCGTGCACGATGATCGGCACCTTGCGCTTGCGCGCGGCGAGGTAGCCGGGAGTGGCGACGTAGCCGCCGAACCCGACCAGGATGTCGGCCTGCGCCTGGTCGAGGACGGACGCGGCCGCGTTGATCGCCCCGCGCAGGCGGCCGGGCACCGACAGCAGCTGCGGGGTCAGCGTGCGCGGCAGCGGCACCGGCGGGATCAGGGCGAGCTCGTAGCCCCGCTGCGGGACGAGCCGGGTCTCCAGCCCCCGCTCGGTCCCGAGGCAGACGATCCCGGTGTTGGGGTCGTTGCGGCGCAGCGCGTCGGCGAGCGCCAGGGCGGGCTCGATGTGTCCGGCGGTGCCGCCGCCGGCCAGGACAACCCTCATGCTCCTTGACAACTCCTCAGCGTGTTCGATGGGGGATCTAACGCCGTGCCAGACCCAGCCAGCTTAGAGCCCTCACGACCGGTCCGGGACCCCGTGCGGAGAGTGCCTGCCGCGCGCCGGGCTCCCGCTTGGCGAAGGCGAGCAGCATCCCGAGCGCGAACAGGGTCGGGATGAGCGCCGAGCCGCCGTAGGAGACCAGCGGGAGGGGGATCCCGGTGATGGGCAGGACGCCGATGACGGCGCCGATGTTCACGATCGCCTGCACCACCAGCCACGCGGTGGCGCCCGCGGCGGCGAGCCGGGTGAACGGGTCCTTCACCCGCCGGGCGATGCGCAGCCCCGCGTAGGCGAGCATCCCGACGAGGGCGAGGACGACGAGGGTGCCGACGAGCCCGAACTCCTCCCCCACGATCGCGAAGATGAAGTCGGTCTCGGCGTGCGGGAGGTAGTCCCACTTGGCGCGTCCCTCGCCGAGGCCCGTGCCGAACAGCCCGCCGGAGGCGACCGCGTACAGCCCCTGCGTGCCCTGGTAGTTGGTGGTGAGCTGGTTGCCGGACGGGTCGAGGAACCCGGTGAGCCGCTGCATCCGGTACGGCTCGACGACGATGAGGATCGACACGAGCAGGCACACCAGGCCGGCGATGCCGACGAACAGCCGTCCGGGCGCGCCGACCACCCACAGCAGCGCCAGGAAGATCGTGAGCAGGACCAGCGTGGTGCCGAGGTCGCTGCCCAGCATGACCAGCAGGACGAGCACGCCCGCCCCCGGCATCAGCGGGACCAGCAGCGGCCGCCACTCGGTGAGCTGGCCGAGCCGGTCCTTGCGGGCCAGCAGGTCGGCGCCCCACAGCACCAGGGCGAGCTTGGCCAGCTCGGACGGCTGGATCTGCACCGGGCCGAGGTCGACCCAGCGGGTGGCGCCGCCCGCGCTGCGGCCGAGGCCGGGCACCAGCACCAGCGCCAGCGCGACGACCGACAGCAGCAGCAGCGGGTAGCCGAGCGCGCGGAACGTCTTGACCGGCAGCCGGGACGCCACCCACATGCCGGGCAGCCCGATCGCCACCCACATGGCCTGCTTCTGGAACAGCGTGTACGCCGAGCCCGTCGCCTGGAGCTGCTTCACGCTGGACGCCGACAGCACCATCGTCAGGCCGAGCGCGAGCAGCATCACCGAGCAGCCGAGCACCAGGTAGTAGGAGGTGAGGGGACGGTCGAGCAGCCCGACGGCGGCGACCACCTGCTCGCGCGGCCCCGGGCGCCGCGCGCCCTCCTCCTCCGCCGCGGCGGTCACGTTACCGGGGGTTCCGGGAGTCGTCCCCGCGGCCGGGGCGGGCGCCCTCGGCCAGGCGCTCGACGGAGGCGATGAAGGCGTCCCCGCGGGCCGGGTAGTTGGCGAACATGTCGAAGGACGCCCCGACGGGGGCGAGCAGCACGGTGTCCCCGGGGCGGGCGAGGCCGGAGGCTTCGGTGACGACGCGGTCCATGGCCCCAGTGTCGGTGTCGGGGACGTCCACCACGGGGACATCCGGCGCGTGTCGCGCGAGTGCCTCGGCGATCCGGTGCCGGTCGCGTCCCATCAGCACCACGCCGCGCAGCCGCCCGGCGCACGAGCGCACCAGGTCGTCGACGTCCAGCCCCTTGAGGAGGCCGCCGGCGATCCACACGACCGGCTCGTAGGCGGCGAGGGACGCGGCGGCGGCGTGCGGCTGGGTGGCCTTGGAGTCGTTGACGTAGGCGACGCCGGCGACGTCGGCGACGTGCTGGATGCGGTGCGGGTCGGGGACGAACGCCCGCAGGCCCGCGCGGACGGCCTCGGGCGGCACCCCGAACGCGCGGGCCAGCGCGGCGGCGGCGAGCGCGTTGGCGACGTTGTGCGGCGCGAACGGGCGAACGTCGGCGAGCGCGGCCAGCTCCGCGGCCTCCCGCGCGGGGTCGCCGGTGAAGGCCCGGTCGACGAGCAGCTCCTCGACGACGCCCAGCTCGCCGGGACGCGGCACCTCCAGGGTGAACCCGGCCCGGCCGCGCACGCCCCCCGCGCGCTCGGCGAGCGCGGCGGACGTGGCGTCGTCGGCGTTGTACACCGCCACGCAGCCCGGTGCGAAGATCTTGGCCTTGGCCGCGACGTAGGCGTCCATGGAGCCGTGCCAGTCGAGATGGTCGGGCGCGATGTTCAGCACCGCCGCCGCCCGCGGGGCGAGCGAGTCCGACCAGTGCAGCTGGTAGCTCGACAGCTCCACCGCGAGCACGTCGTGGTCCTCTCCCACGGCCTCCACGATGGGCGTGCCGACGTTGCCCACGGCGAGCGCCCGGTGGCCGGCGGCGGTGAGCATGCACGCCAGCATCCGGACGGCGGTGGTCTTGCCGTCGGTGCCGGTGACGGCCAGCCACGGCGCGGCACCCTCGGGACGCAGCCGCCACGCCAGCTCCACCTCGCCGATGATCTCGACGCCCGCCTCGGCGGCCGCGGCGAGCAGCGGCACGTCCGGCCGCCAGCCCGGCGACGTCACGACGAGCCCGGTGCCCGCCGGGAGGCTCTCGCCGTCGCCGAGCCGGACCGCGACCCCGCGGGCCTCCAGCTCGGCGGCGTGCCCGCGCTGCTCCTCGCCGTCGCGGGCGTCCACGACGGTGACGCGGGCGCCGCGCGCGGCGAGGGCGCGGGCGGCGGCGCGGCCGGACACGCCGAGCCCCGCCACGCACACGGGCAGGCCGTCCCAGGGGCGGTCGCTCACTTCTTCGGCATCCATTCCAGGTAGAACAGGCCGATGCCCATCGCGGTGAACAGCGCCGACATCAGCCAGAAGCGCACGACGATCGTGGTCTCGGCCCAGCCGGACAGCTCGAAGTGGTGCTGCAACGGGGCCATCTTGAACACCCGTTTCCCGGTCAGCTTGAACCCGCCGACCTGGATCATCACCGACAGCGTGATCATCACGATCAGCCCGCACAGGATGGCGAGCAGGAACTGGGTGCGGGTGAGGATGGCCAGGCCGACCAGCACGCCGCCGAGGGCGAGCGAGCCGGTGTCGCCCATGAAGATCTTCGCGGGCGGGGCGTTCCACCACAGGAACCCGAACACGCCGCCGAGCACGGCCGCGGCGACCACCGCGAGGTCGAGGGGGTCGCGGACGCTGTAGCAGTTGGGGGCGAGGGCGGCGGCGCAGCTGTTGCGCAGCTGCCAGTTGCCGATGATCACGTAGGCGGCCAGCACCATGCCGGCCGGGCCCGCGGCGAGGCCGTCCAGCCCGTCGGTGAGGTTCACGCCGTTGGACATGGCCGCGATGAGCAGCAGCGCCCACACCACGAACAGGTACGGGCCGATCGAGGGGCCGAAGTCGCGCAGGAAGGACAGGTGGGGGTCGGCGGGGGTGATGTCGTAGCCGTTGGGGAAGTTCAGCGACGCGACGGCGAACACGACGCCGACGAGGACGATGCCGATCATCTTGGCGCCGCTGCGCAGGCCGAGGCTGCGCTGCTTGAACACCTTGATGTAGTCGTCCACGAACCCGACCAGGCCGAGGCCGGTCATCAGGAACAGCACCAGGATGCCCGAGATCGTGGGCGCCTCGCCCGTGACCAGGTGCGCCGCGGCGTAGCCGACCAGCGAGCCGACGATGAAGACCGTCCCGCCCATCGTGGGGGTGCCGCGCTTGTTCAGGTGCGCCTCGGGACCCTCGTCACGGATCATCTGGCCGTAGCCCAGCCGGTTCACGATCCGGATCCACACCGGCGTGCCGACCATCACGAAGATCAGCGCGATCCCCGCGGCGAGGATGATGTTGGTCATCGGCCGTCCTCCGCGAGGATCGCCTCGGCCACCCGTTCCAGGCCGGCCACGCGGGAGCCCTTCACCAGCACGACGTCCCGCGGCGCGAGCCGCTCCCTGAGCACGGTCACCGCCGCGCCGACGTCATCCACCTGTACGCACTCTCCCGTCCATGACGCCACCTGCCCGGCCCCTTCGGCCATCGCCGCCGCGTTCGCGCCGACGACGACGAGTCCGGCGATCCCGCTGCGCGCGACATGCTGCCCGATCTTGGCATGTTCCGCCACGGACGAGTCACCCAGTTCGGCCATCTCCCCCAGTACCGCGTACGCGCGGCGCCCGCGGGCCATGTGCGCGAGCACGTCGAGCGCGGCGCGGGTCGAGTCGGGGTTGGCGTTGTAGGCGTCGTTCACCACGGTCACGCCGTCGGCCCGCTCGGTGACCTCCATCCGCCACCGGCTGACCGGCACGGCGTCCGACAGCGCCGCGGCGACCGCGTCCGGGGCGAGCCCGGCCGCGCGCGCGGCGGCGGCCGCGGCGAGCGCGTTCGGGACGGCGTGCGCCCCGTGCAGGCGCAGCGCGACCGGCGCCGCCCCCTCCGGCGTGACGAGGGTGAACCGGGCGCGGCCCCGCTCGTCGAGGGTCTCGGCCTCGGCGCGGATCACGGCGTCCGGGGAGCGGCCGAAGGTGACGACCTCGCCCTCGGTGCGCTCGGCCATCGCGGCGACCAGCGGGTCGTCGGCGTTGAGGACGGCGGTCCCGCCCGGCGGCACCGCCTCCACGATCTCGCCCTTGGCGCGGGCGATGTTCTCCCTGCCGCCGAACTCGCCGACGTGCGCGGTGCCGACGTTCAGCACGACGCCGACGTCCGGGCGGGCGATGCCGGTCAGGTAGGCGATGTGCCCGATCCCGCGCGCGCCCATCTCCAGGACGAGGTGGCGGGTCTCGGCGCCGGCGCGCAGCACGGTGAGCGGCAGCCCGATCTCGTTGTTGAACGAGCCGGGCGGGTAGACCGTCGGGCCCGCGGTGCTCACGACCTGCGCGATGAGGTCCTTGGTGGAGGTCTTGCCGGCCGAGCCGGTGACGGCGACGACGGTGAGGTCCGGCAGCCGCTCCAGCAGGCCCCTGGCGAGCCGCCCGAGCGCCTCCTGGACGTCCGGGACGACCACGCACGGCCCGTCCACCGAGCGCTGCGCGAGCACGGCCGCGGCCCCCGACGCCAGCGCCCCGGACGCGAAGTCGTGCCCGTCCGCGCGCTCGCCCTTCAGCGCCGCGAACAGCGCCCCGGGCTCCACCGCGCGGGAGTCGATGACCGCGGGACCGCTCACCACCACGTCGGGAGGCCCGTGCGCGGTGCCTCCCGTGATCTCCGCGATCGTCGACAGCGGAAGTGGGATCACGCCTGCGTCCCGTCCCCTCTGGTTCCCTCTGTACGGCGCCGGAGGGCCGCGCGGACGACCTCGCGGTCGTCGAACGGATGCACCTCGCCCGCCACGTTCTGGCCCTGCTCGTGCCCCTTGCCCGCGACGACGAGGACGTCGCCGCGGCGGGCCCGGCCGACGGCCAGGCCGATCGCGGCGGCGCGGTCGGGCTCCACGACGATGTGCGCGCGCTCGGGCTGCGGCACCTTGAGCCCGCCCTCGACCATAGCGGCGAGGATCCCGAGCGGATCCTCCGACCTCGGGTTGTCGTCGGTGAAGTACGCGGTGTCGGCGAGCCGGGCGGCGGCCTCGCCCATCAGCGGCCGCTTGCCCCGGTCGCGGTCGCCGCCGCAGCCGAGCACGACGACGAGGTCGCCCTCGGTGACGGGCCGCAGCGCGTTCAGCACGGCCTCGACCGCGCCCGGCTTGTGCGAGTAGTCGACCAGGGTCACGAAGTCCTGGCCCTCGTCGACCCGCTCCAGCCGGCCGGGGACGCCGGGCAGGGACGCCACCCCGCGGACCGCGGCCTGCAGCGGGATGCCCGCCTCGACCAGCGCCACGATCGCGGCGAGCGCGTTGGCGACGTTGAACGGGCCGGCGAGCCGGACCTCCCCGTCGGCCTCGATGCCGCCGGGCCCGACGACGCGGAACACGCCGCCGTCGGCGCCGACGCGCACGTCCTCGGCCCGCCAGTCGGCGGC
This sequence comes from Actinomadura madurae, assembly GCF_047130825.1. NCBI lineage: Bacteria > Bacillati > Actinomycetota > Actinomycetes > Streptosporangiales > Thermomonosporaceae > Actinomadura > Actinomadura madurae. Next base: position 9,850,639 of record NZ_CP083237.1, on the reverse strand, counting down.
CGGGTCGCCGGACGGCGAGAACGTCGTCGCCGGGACCGTGGCGATCTCCAGCAGCTCGCGGCCGTGGTGGTCGTCCAGGTTGATCACGCCGACGCGGGAGTACTCCGGGGTGAACAGCCGCGCCTTGGCGAGGAAGTAGTCCTGCATGGTCGGGTGGTAGTCCAGGTGGTCCTGGGACAGGTTGGTGAACACCGCGACCTCGTAGCGGGCGCCGCCGACCCGGCCCTGCACGAGGGCGTGGCTGGAGACCTCCATCGCGGCGGCGCCGACCCCGCGCTCGCGCATCATCGCCAGGAGCGCGTGCAGGTCGGTGGCCTCCGGCGTGGTCAGCGCGCTCGGCACCCGGTCGCCGCCCACCCGGATCTCCACGCCGCCGACCAGCCCGGTCTCGATCCCCGCCGCGCGCAGGCCCGCGTCCAGCAGGAACACCGTGGTGGTCTTGCCGCTGGTGCCGGTGACGCCGATGAGGGTGATGTCGCGCCCGGGCTCCCCGTAGACCCAGGACGCCGCGTCGCCGAGCCGCGCCCGGACGTCGGGCGTCACGAGGACCGGCAGGCCCGCCGCCGCCGCCCGGTCGTGCCCGGCGGGGTCGGTGAGGACCGCGACCGCGCCCGCCCCGGCGGCCTGGGCGGCGAACTGGGCGCCGTGCGCGCGGGCGCCGGGCAGCGCCGCGTAGACGTCGCCGGGCAGCACCGCGCGGGAGTCGTGCGTGATCCCGGTGGCCCGGACCCGCTCCCATCCGTCCCGTTCGTCCCGTCCGATGCCGAGGACCGCCGCGAGCCCGCTCAGCGGGCGAGCCGGATTGGTGGTGGGACGCATGGCTGTTCTTTCGGTGCGAGCGGAACGGGACTGCTGGGACACGGGTGGTGGACTCACAGGCGAGGAGGGTACTCGCTGCCGTCAGTCTCGGGCGTGGATCTCGATGATCGGCGGGCGGCTCCCCGTCGGCGGGATCTTCTCGGACTGCAGGGCGAAGCTCATCACGTCCTTGAAGACCGGAGCGGCCGCATCGCCACCATAGTGGCTGCCCCGCTTCGGGTCCTGCAGGACGACCTGGACGACCAGCCGCGGATCGTCCGCGGGCGCGAACCCGGCGAACGACGCGGTGTAGCCGCCGCCGTCGTAGCAGCCGCAGCGCGGGTTGACGATCTCGGCGGTGCCGGTCTTGCCGGCGACGCGGTAGCCCTTGATCTGGGCCTTCGGAGCGGTGCCCTCCTTGGTCGTGACGCCCTCCAGCATGTCGCTGATCTGCCGCGCGGTCCGCGCGCTGATGACCTGCCTGCGCGCGGGCTCCGGCGCCGCCGTGAACCTGTCGTGCTCCCCGACGGTGCCGGCGATCAGGTTCGGCGCGACGCGGACGCCGCCGTTGGCGATGGTCGCGTACACGCTCGCCATCTGCACCGCGTTGACCGACACCGTCTGGCCGAACGCGATCGGGTAGCGGTCGGTGCCGGACCACTCGGGCGGCGGCTCCAGCAGGCCGGGCGTCTCGCCCGGCAGCGGCAGCCCGGTCTTCTGGCCGAACCCGAAGTCGCGCAGCGTCTGGTAGAGCCGCTGCGAGGTGATGCTCTCGCTGGCCATGATGGTGCCGACGTTGCTGGACTTGGCCAGCACGCCCGCGAACGTGAGCCGCTCGGGAGCGTGGTGGTGCGAGTCGCGGAACGTCACGTCGTACTTCTTGATCCGGTCCGGAACGGTGTAGGGCGTCTGCGGGGTGACGCCGCCGTGCTCCATGACCGCGGCGGCCGTGACGACCTTGCCGGTGCTGCCCGGCTCATAGGCGTCCTGGACGAGCGGGCTGCCCCAGCGGGACCGCGAGGACTCGGCGTAGTGGTTCGGGTCGAACCCGGGCGCGGAGGCCATGGCGAGCATCCGGCCCGTGCGCGGGTCCATGACGATCACGCTGCCGCCGTCCGCGCGGGTGGCCCGGACCTGCTTCTCGATCGCCTCCTGCGCCTCGAACTGCAGGTCGCGCTGAAGGGTCAGCCGGACGCTCCGCCCGGGAACCGAGGGGCGCTTCTGGTCCTCGCCCATGGGGATGTGCTGGCCCTCGGGGCTGATCTCGACCCGCTGCCAGCCCGCCTTCCCGGCGAGCATGCCGTTCAGGGAGCTCTCCAGCCCCGCGGCGCCCTTCCCCGAGTCGTTCACGAACCCTATGACGCTCGCCGCCAGCGAATCGTTGGGATACTCCCGGCGATATTCCGGCAAAGTCCCGATACCGAGGAAGTTCCACGAGCTGACCAGCCGCGCCTGGTCGGGACGGACGCCGTGCGCCAGGTACACGAACCGGGTGCCGGTCTTGCTGAGCTGCTTCATCAGGGTCGCCGGGTTCAGCCCGAGGGTCGGGGCCAGCGCGTTGACGATCGGCTGCCGCTTCTCCGGCTTGATCAGAGACGGGTCGGCGAAGATCGCCCGCGCCTCCACCGTCATCGCCAGCGGGTTGCCCTGCGCGTCGGTGATGTCGCCGCGCACGGCGGGCAGCGTGATGTCGCGCACCCGCTGCTTCATCGCCTGCTCGGTGTACTTGCCGGACTCGATCGTCTGGAGCTGGACGAGCCGCCCCGCGAACAGCGACAGCACGAACGCGACGACGAGCAGCCCGACGTTGAGCCGCTTCAGGGGGTCGCGCCGGTGGAACGGCATCCGGGGCCGCGGCCCCTGCCCCGGCGGCCGCCTGCCGCCGGACCCGCCGGGCCGCGGGCCGCGCGGCGCCCCACCACTCGCGCGCGCGGACCGGCCGTCGCGCGCCGTCCGGGCCGCGTCCTTCTTACCGGGGGCGGTCCTGGCGGGCGCCTTCCGCGCGGCCTGCCGGGCGGGCGTCCCGGCGGTGCCGGCCCCCTTGGGCCCGGCCTCCTTGCGGGAGGCCTCTTTGCGGGGGGCGGGCACCATGCCGCTGCGCGCGGGACGGCGGGCGGCGCTGCCCTTCTTGCCCGGCCGTCCCGCGCCGTCGGCGCGCCCGCCGGCGGGCGGGCGCGGCGTTCCACCTGTCTGACGCCCGGACGCGCGCGCCGCGCCCGGGCCGTTCTTGTCGTCCCGCCCGGCCGCGCCGCGAGGACCGCGCCCGTCCGAGCCGCGTTTCCGGCCGGGCGGGGGCCCGGCGGCACCGCGTCCCGGCCGTTTCGTCACCGTGTCCCCCGCTCCCCGATGGGCCCGCGTCCGATCACGGCGCCCCGTTCCCGGTGCCCTGGCCCGTGCGGTGACCCGCGCCCTGGCCGGAACCCTGGCCGGAACCCTGGCCCGCCCCGGTGCGGGTGTCGGCGGGCGGGACGCCGTCGCCGGGCACCACGGTGCCGGGGACGCCGAGGACGCCCGCCGCGCCGGCCGACGCCGCGGCCGCGTGCGGGACGGCTCGGATCCGGCCGCCGCTCGGCCGGCCGGTGTCGGTGGAGAAGAAGGTCGGGTCCTCGCCCTTCTTCATGCCGAGCGCCTCGGCCTTGTTCGACAGCTGCCGCGGGGAGCCCTCGCGCGCGATCTCCTCCTCGTAGGCCTGGCGCTGCTGTTCGAGCTGCTTGTTGCTCTGCTGCAGCCGCGTGAGCGTGAACGCGTCCTTGGCGAGGACGGTGTTGAGCAGCAGGAGGCTGACCAGGGCGCCGCCGAGCAGGCCGACGATGAGCAGCACGAACGGCGTCCGCGGCGCCGCCTGGGCGGCGCGCCGCGACGCGGCCGGCTTCGCGCTCTTGGCGGACGCGCTCTTCGCGGGCGCGGCCTTGGCGGCCGTGCCCGTGGCCTTCGCCGTCTTCGCGGCGGCGGACCCGCCCCTGGACGGCGCGTCCTTGACCGGTGCCTTCTTCTCCGGCGCCTTCTTGGGCGGTGCCTTCTTGGGCGGTGCCTTCTTGGCCGGGGCGGCGCCGTCCGGGCGCTCCGGGGCCCGCTTCTTCGGCGTCCTGGCCGGCGGGCGCCTGCTCGTCGTCGTCATGTCGCCTCCCGGACCCGCTCCGCGGCGCGCATCCGCACCGATCCGGCCCGTGGGTTGGTCGTGGTCTCCTCGTCGGACGGCAGCTCGGCCCCGCGGGTCAGGAGCCGGAACCTCGGCTCGTGCTCCGGCAGCGGGACGGGCAGGTCCGGCGGGGTGGTGTCGGCCGCCTGGGCGGCGAGGACCTGCTTGGTGATGCGGTCCTCGAGGGAGTGGTAGCTGAGGACGGCGACCCGGCCCCCGACCGGGAGCGCGTCCAGGGCGGCGGGCAGCGCCCGGCGCCAGATGTCGAGCTCGCCGTTCACCTCGATGCGCAGCGCCTGGAACGTCCGCTTGGCCGGGTTGCCGCCGGTGCGGCGCGTCGCGGCCGGGATCGAGGTGCGCACCAGGTCGGCGAGCCGCCGGGTGGACTCCAGCGGGGCGCGCTCGCGCTCCCGGACGATCGCCGCGGCGATCCGCTGGGCGAACCGCTCCTCGCCGTACTCGCGCAGGATGCGGGCGAGCTCGGCGGGCGGGTAGCCGTTGACGACCTCCGCCGCGGTGAGGCTCTGCGTCCGGTCCATCCGCATGTCGAGCGGGGCGTCGTACGAGTAGGCGAAGCCGCGGCCGGACTCGTCCAGCTGCGGGGAGGAGACGCCGAGGTCGAACAGGACGGCGTCCACCGCGGGGACGCCGAGCCGGCGCAGCACCGCGGGGATCTCGTCGTAGACGGCGTGCTCCAGGGTCGCGCGGTCCCCGAACGGGGCGAGGCGGCGCGCGGACCGCTCCAGCGCCGTGGTGTCGCGGTCGAGGCCGATGAGGCGCAGCTCCGGGACGGCCCGCAGCATCGCCTCGGCGTGACCGCCCATGCCGAGCGTGGCGTCGAGGTACACGGGCGCGCGGCCGGTGACGGCCTCGGCGGCGGGGATGAGCAGCTCCAGAACGCGACCGAGCATCACCGGTACGTGACCGGCGCCGTTCGCGTGGTTCCCCACGTCCATGCTTCACCCCCTGTACTGCCACCTCGCTCGCGGACTGTGTGGCATCGCCGGCCCGGACCGTCCCCACCCCCGGCGGCGGCCTCGCCCGGCCAGGTCCCCATCCGCTGCCCTGAGGAAGATCACCGCGTTGCCCGCGGGGGGTCGCCGTCTGGCACCGGGGAAGCTGCGCCAGCTGGCTCGGAGAGCGGCTGGAGACCTGGCCGAACGTGGGCCAGTGCCGGTCAACGGACCGACGAGTCGTTTCTCAGAGGATCCCTGGCAACACCTCCTCCGAGACGTCGGAGAACGTCTGCTCCTCCTGCTCCAGGTAGGTCTCCCAGGCCTGGGCGTCCCAGATCTCCAGACGCGTGTTGGCCCCGATGACCGTGCAGTCGCGGGTGAGCCCCGCGTACTTGCGCAGGGGCGGAGGAATGGTGACGCGGCCCTGCTTGTCGGGCACCTCGTCCGAGGCGCTGGCGAAGAAGACCCGGCTGTAGCCCCGCACCGCCTTCTCGGTGACCGGGGCGGCACGCAGGGCTTCGGTAATCCGCTGGAACTCCGCCATGGGGAAGACGTACAGGCAGCGTTCCTGGCCCTTCGTGATCACCAATCCCCCCGACAGCTCCTCGCGGTACTTCGCCGGCAGGAACAGTCGTCCCTTGTCGTCGAGGCGCGGGGAATGGGTGCCGAGGAACACCGGCCCCACCTCCCGCGCCGCATGGGGCGCTACCGCCCCCCACGGCGCCCCACTCTACTCCACTCTTCCCCACCGTCAACAAGGAAAACACCGTCCGTGCGCCGTTCTGCCGCGCGAATCCGCAGGTCAGGGAGGGTGGTGTCGAGTGGGGCCCAGCGGGCCCGCCCGCGCGGCGCGGCGGGGCGCGCCGACGCGACGACCGGCCGCCGGAAGCGCACCGGACGGGGTCGGAGGGGCGGGGTGGAGGGAAGTGGTGGGCCGGGAGTGGCGTTTGCCGTCCTTCCCGTAGAGCACAATTGGCTCGCGTTCCACATGAACATCGCAGTGGGCCTTCCGACGACGTACTGTCGTTTGGAACGGCTGAGGAGGGTTTGGTGGCAGTAGGCACGCACGGCGAGTCGTTCATGGAGACCGACCCCCCGGCATCCCACCCGGCCCGGCGCGGCGCGCGGGGCCACGACGCGCCGGGCGGTCTCGACGGGCTCGCCCAGGTGGCGAACAAGATCCGGGACGCCGTGGAGTCGGTGATCGAGGGGAAGCCCTCGGTGGTGCGGCTGGCCCTGACGGTGCTGCTGGCCGAGGGGCACCTGCTGATCGAGGACGTGCCCGGGGTCGGCAAGACGATGCTCGCGAAGGCGCTCGCGCGCTCGATCGACTGCTCGGTGCGCCGGGTCCAGTTCACGCCCGACCTGCTCCCCAGCGACATCACCGGGGTCAGCGCCTACAACCAGGAACTGCGCGAGTTCGAGTTCAAGCCGGGGCCGATCTTCGCCAACATCGTGGTCGGCGACGAGATCAACCGGGCGTCGCCGAAGACGCAGTCCGCATTGCTGGAGTGCATGGAGGAGCGGCAGGTCACGGTCGACGGCACCACCTACACGCTGGAGCCGCCGTTCATGGTGATCTCCACGCAGAACCCGGTGGAGATGGAGGGCACCTACCCGCTGCCCGAGGCCCAGCGCGACCGGTTCACCGCCCGCATCTCGATGGGCTACCCGGACCCGGCCGCGGAGCTGGAGATGCTCGACACGCACGGCGAGACGTCCCCGCTCGACCGGCTCACCCCGGTCGCGCACGCCGAGGACGTCCGCGACCTCATCGAGGTCGTGCGGCGCCAGCACGTCGCGCCCCCGGTGCGGCAGTACGCCATCGACCTCGTCTCCGCCACCCGGCGGCACCCGGAGCTGCGGCTCGGCGCCTCCCCGCGGGCGACGCTGCACCTCGTGCGGGCCGCGCGGGCGTACGCCGCGCTCGACGACCGCGACTACGTCGTCCCCGACGACGTCCAGGAACTCGCCGTCCCCGTCCTCGCGCACCGGCTGCTGCCGACCGCCGAGGCGCAGGTGGAGCGGCGCCGTCCCGAGCAGGTGGTCGCCGACCTGGTGAAGCGGCTGCCGGTGCCCTCCCCCGGGAAGTGACCCGGTGCGACGGGCGCTGGCCGGCCTGACCACACGCGGACGGTCCTTCGTGGCGGCGGGGGCGACGGCGATCGTCTGCGCGGTCGTGCTCGGCGAGCGCGACCTGCTGCGCGCCGGCGTGCTCGTCCTGGTGCTGCCGCTGCTGTGCACGCTCGCGGTGTCGCGGACCCGGTACCGCCTGGCGTGCGCGCGGCGGCTGGAGCCGGCGCGGCTGCCGGTCGGCCGCGAGGCCCGCGTCGACCTGCGGCTGGAGAACGTGTCGCGGCTGCCGAGCGGGCTGCTGATGGTGGAGGACCGGGTCCCCTACGCTCTCGGCGGGCGCACCCGGTTCGTGCTGGAGCGCATCGAGCCGCACGGCACCCGCGAGCTCGGCTACCGGATCCGCTCGGACGTGCGCGGGCGGTACCGGGTGGGGCCGCTGACGGTCCGGCTCGCCGACCCGTTCGGGATGGTGGAGCTGCTCCGCTCGTTCAGCCTGTCCGACACGCTCACCGTGACGCCGGCGATCGTCCCGCTGCCGGCGAGCCGGCTGGCCGGCGGGTGGGCGGGCGGCGGCGACAGCATCGCCCGCGCGGTCTCCGCCGCGGGCGAGGACGACGTCGCCCCCCGCGACTACCGGCACGGCGACGACCTGCGCCGCGTGCACTGGCGGTCCACCGCCCGGCGCGGGGAGCTGATGGTGCGGCGCGAGGAGCAGCACTTCCAGAGCAGCGGGACGCTGTTCCTCGACACCCGCCGCTCCGCGCACTGGGGCGACGGGCCGGGCGGCTCGTTCGAGCAGGCCGTGTCGGCGACCGCGTCGATCGGCGTCCACCTCGTCCGCACCGGGATGAGCCTGCGGTACGTCACCGACCGGGGCGAGGCGCTGCCCGCCGCGCCGTCGGAGGGGGCGTTCGAAGGGCTGCTGCTGGACGCGCTGGCCGTGGCCCGCCGGTCCAAGAGCGGATCGCTGTCGGCCGGGCTGGCCGCGCTGCGCGGCGGGACCGGCGAGCACGGCGGCCGGGAGGGGAACGGGCTGGTCATCGCGGTGTTCGGCACGCTGTCGGACGAGGAGGCCCGCACGGTGGCCGCGGTGCGCCGCGGCGCCGGGACGTACGTGGCGGTCCTGGTGCAGGGCGGGCCGGCCGCCGGGGCGCCCGCCGGCGACGGGACGGGTGACGGGACGGGTGACGGGACGGGTGACGGGACGGCCGCGGGGCTGCTGCGCGCCGGCGGCTGGCGGGTGGCCACCATCCGGTCCGCGGCGGAGCTGGCCGGGGCGTGGACGCAGGCCGGCAAGGCAGGCGAGGACTTCGTCAAGGACGGTTCATGAGGATCCGGATGACGGTGATGGCCGCGCTGGCGACGCTCGCCGGCTCGCTCGGCCTGTACCCGCTGTACGAGCAGGCCGGATGGTTCTGGGCCGGGTTCGGCGCGGTGCTGTCGGTGTCCGGCGGCGGGCTGCTGGCCCGGCGGATGCGGATGCCCGCGCTGGTCGGGCTCCTGTTCGGGCTGGTCGCCCTGATCCTGTACCTCAACCTGGTCTACGCCTCCGACGAGGCGTGGCTGGGGTTCGTCCCGACCCCGGAGTCGGTGCAGTACCTCGGCGCCCTCACCGACGAGGGCTGGCGGGCGGCCAACCGGTACGCGGCGCCGGTCCCGCTCGTCCCGGGGATCTCGATGCTGACCGCCGCCGGCATCGGCCTGGTCGCCGTCCTGGTCGACCTGCTGGCCGTGCGGCTGCACCGCACCGCGCCCGCGGGGCTGCCGCTGCTCGCCATGTACAGCGTGCCCGCCGCTGTCCGCGAGGACGGCGTCGGCTGGCTCGCGTTCGGCCTCGGCGCGTGCGGCTTCCTGGCCCTGCTGATGGCCGACGCCCGCGAGCAGGTCGGCGGGTGGGGCCGGACGGTGACCACGCGGCGCCGCCCGCGGGTCGTCCCGATGGCCGGAACGGCGCCGCACCCCGGGGAGGCCGCCGCCCTGCCCGAGACGTCGGCGCTGGCGGCGAGCGGCCGCCGGATCGCGGCCGGCGCGGTCGCCGTCGCGGTGCTGGTGCCCGCGGCCGTCCCGGGCCTGCAGCCGCGCGGCTTCTTCGGCTTCGGCGGCGGCGCCGGCCAGGGCACGCAGACCGTGACGACGCCCGACCCGCTGGTCAGCCTGAAGCGGGAGCTGACCCGGCTGGACGACTCGGTCGTCCTCACCTACCGGACCGACGACAGGGAGAGCCCCGGCTACCTGCGCCTCTACGCCCTCGACCAGTTCGACGGGGACCGCTGGACCTACAGCCCGCTGAAGAGCAGCTCCAGGGACCGGGTGAGCGACGACCGCGACCTGCCGCCCCCGCCCGGCCTGGGCATCGCGTCGGTGCACGAGGTGACGACCCGGGTACGGGTGCGGCCCGAGGTGAGGAACATGACGTTCCTGCCGGTGCCGTACGCCCCGTCCCAGGTCTCGATCAGGGGCGACTGGCGGGTGCACGCCCCCTCCCTCATGGTCTACTCGCTCCGCGACTCCGCGGGCGGGCGCTCCTACACCGTCAAGAGCCTGCGCGCGACGCCGTCCGCCGGCCAGCTGGCCGCCGCGGGCGCCTACCCGGCCGACATCGTCTCGCACTACACCGCGGTGCCCAAGAACGTCCCGCAGCAGGTCAGGAGGCTCGCCGCGCAGGTCACCGCCGGGTCGGCCACCGCGCTCACGCAGGCGGTGCGGCTGCAGCGCTGGTTCACCTTGAACGGCGGGTTCACCTACGACCTGTCGGCGCCGGCGCCGCAGCACGGCAGCGACCTCGTCGACTTCCTCCTGCACAGCAAGCGCGGCTACTGCGAGCAGTTCGCCGCGGCGATGGCGCTGATGGCCCGGATCCTCGGCATCCCGTCCCGGGTGGCGATGGGCTACACCCCGGGCTCGGAGGTGAGGCCCGGCGAGTGGGTCGTCCGGTCGCGCGACGCGCACGCCTGGCCGGAGCTGTACTTCGAGGGCTCCGGGTGGGTGCGCTTCGAGCCGACGCCCGCCGGGGCCGCCGGCCAGGGCACCGCCGTCGCGCCCGGCTACAGCGAGCCCGCCATCAGCACGGCCGGCCCCGAGAGCGAGACCGCGCCGTCGCCGGAGAGCTCCTCCCCCGAGGACTCCGCGACCGCGTCCCCGACCACCGGGCCCGGCCACCGCAACGACGAGGGCCCGGGCGGGTCCACCAGTGCCCAGGACGGCGACGAGGGCGGCTTCGCCGCGGCGCCCTGGCTCGCGGGCGCGGTGCTGGCGCTGCTGCTGATGGCCGTGCCGATGACGGTGCGGATGCTCACCCGGCGCCGCCGCTGGACGGCGCTCGCCCCGCCGCCGGCCGATCCCTCCCCGCGCCGGCCGGGCCGGGCGCGGGCGCCCTCGGCCGACCCGGCCGGCGCGGCGCACGCCGCCTGGCGGGAGCTGCGCGCCGACGCTCTCGACCACGGGCTGGAATGGCGGGCCAGCGACTCCCCGCGCGCCACCGCGCGCCGGCTCGGGGAGCTGCTCGAACTGGACGCGGAGGGCACACGCGCCCTCACTCGCATCGCCAGGGCCGAGGAGCTGGCGCGCTACTCGCGGACCCGTCCCAGCGAGCCGGCGGAGCGGCTGCGCGCCGACGTCCGGACGGTCCGTGAGGCGTTCGCCTCGTCCGTGGGGCGCCGCGCCCGGTGGCGCGCCCGGCTGATGCCGCCGTCGACGGTGGCGCAGACCCGCTCCGCGTTCCGCACGGCGGCGGACCGCGTCCTCGACGTCACCGCCCGCCTGAACGAGTTGCCGGCCCGCCTGCGCCGCCGGTAGGCGGCCGACTCCGGACACGGGACCCCGGACGCACGGGCCCCCGGACACGCGTTCGTCCCGGCCTCGCGGTCGGCCCGCGAACGGCCGGGACGATCTGAAGACTCCCGCCGGCCGGGCGCCGTCCGGGGACGTCCCCGGAGGACACTCGGCCGCTCAATGTCCATCTGGGGGACGACCCCCAGCCCCCCGAAAAACCGGACTGAGCGTCGCCCTCCACTCCGCAGAACTCCGCTCCAGACGCCGCTCAGTGTCCATCTGGGGGACAACCCCCAGCCCCCCGAAAACCGGACTGAGCGTCGTCCTCCGCTCCGCAGAACTCCGCTCCAGACGCCGCTCAATGTCCATCTGGGGGACAACCCCCAGCCCCCCGAAAACCGGACTGAGCGTCGTCCTCCGCTCCGCAGAACTCCGCTCCAGACGCCGCTCAGTCGCCTTCGGTGCGGCGGCGCCAGCGCTCTTCCATGCGCTCCATGAAGCCCGCCTTGGCGGGACGGGCCTGCCGGCCCCCGCCGCCGCCCTGGGCGGGCTCGCTGCCGATGCCGGTCATCCGCTTCCAGCTCGTCAGCGCCCAGACGCAGCAGACGACCATGAGCAGGAAACCGGTCACGCTGATGGCGATGGTGACCGTGCCCTCGTTGATCACAAGACCGGCCATCAGGGCGCTCACGCCCACGACGAACCCGAGGGCCGCCTTGACGATCCGGCGCTTGTAGTGGACCTGGGGGTTGGTCGAGCGAACCGCGTGAGCGAACTTCGGATCCTCGGCGTACAACGCCGATTCGATCTGTTCGAGCATGCGCTGCTCGTGCTCAGAGAGCGGCACGGCACCTCCCAACGACAGCTCCGCGACGGGGTATCCGATGCGGGACGCGAACGTCAACGGTGATATGCCCAGAATACGAGCACTGTCGAGCGTACGAAAGCGAACGGCCCGTCGAGGGCCCGGTGCCGGTCACCCCACAGCCTTCTTTCATTGTCTTCCGTCCCTGCCGTCACGTCCGTCACCATCCGCCGCACGCCGCACCAGCGCGGCGGGACGAACCGCGCCGCGGCCGAACCGGTGCGCGACCTGGTCCATGGCTCGCTCGGCCTCACGCCAGCCGCTGTCCGGCTCGTCGAGGGCGAGCTGACGGGGGGCCTCGCCGGCGGGACGCAGGTTCTCCACCCGCACCCCGACCAGACGGAGTCGTACCCGTTCCAGACCGGCCCCCTCGTACAGCTCGCATGCTGTGACATAGATCACACGAGCGAGATCGGTCGGCTCGGGGAGCGTCCGCGCCCGGGTGATCGTCCTGAAGTCGGCCATCCGCAGTTTGACGCTGATCGTCCGGCCGGCGTTCCCGCTCTCGCGCAGCCGCGCGCCGACCTTCTCGGCCAGCCGCAGCAGCTCCCGGCGGACGACCTCCGGGTCGTCGACGTCGACGTCGAAGGTCTCCTCGGCGCCGATGCTCTTGTCGGGCGTGTGCGCGACGACCTCCCGCGGGTCGCGTCCCCAGGCCAGCTCGTGCAGGTGCGCCCCGAGCGCGTTGCCCAGCTCGCGCCGCAGCGTGGCCGGCGGGACCTGGGCGAGCTGCCCCACGGTCCGCAGGCCCAGCCGGGTGAGCGCCTGCTCCGTCCGCTCCCCGACGCCCCAGAGCGCCGCGACGGGCAGCGGGTGCAGGAAGTCGGTCACGCCGTCGGCGGGCACGACCAGCAGGCCGTCCGGCTTGCACCGGGTCGAGGCGAGCTTGGCGACGAACTTGGTGCTCGCCACCCCGACCGAGCAGGTGATGCCCTGCTGGGCCCGGACCTGCTCGCGGATCAGCCGCGCGATCTCGGCGGGCCGGCCGAGCCGCCGCCGGGCGCCCGCCACGTCCAGGAACGCCTCGTCCAGGGACAGGCCCTCCACCAGCGGGGTGACCGACCGGAAGATCTCGAACACGGCCGCCGACACCCGGGCGTACTTGGCGTGGTCGACCGGCAGCACCACCGCCCGCGGGCACAGCCGCCGGGCCCGCGACATCGGCATCGCCGAGTGCACGCCGAACGTCCGCGCCTCGTAGGACGCCGCGGACACCACCCCGCGCGGCCCGGCGCCGCCCACGATCACCGGGCGGCCGCGCAGCTCGGGGCGGTCGAGCAGCTCGACGCTGACGAAGAAGGCGTCCATGTCGACGTGCAGGATCGAGCAGCCGGAGTCGTCCGCGGGCGGGCCCGGCTGCGGGCCGGGCCGGTGCAGCTGCTGCTTGCGGCTCACGGCCCCGTCATCCGGCCGGCTTGTCGGCCACCAGGTGCAGCTGGGTGGCGAGGTCGCGCAGGACGGGATGGACGGCCGCCACCGACTCCAGCGCGATCAGCGCGTCCGCGGAGCCGGCGTCGCCGTCCAGCAGACCGCTCGGCACCAGGTCGGCGAAGATCCGGACGCCGTGCAGCTCGGCGACCCGCAGCCCGGCGCCGCGCACCAGCGCCGACAACGTCTCGCGGGTGAACCGGCGGGGCATCCGATCGCCCTCGCCCCACCGCCCGGCCGGGTCGGTCAGCACCCGGCGGGCGTCGTCGAAGTGCCCGGACACCGCGCGGTGCAGCGCGGCGGCGATCTGCCCGGCGACCAGCACGCTGACCGAGCCGCCGGGGCGCAGGGCGCCGGTCAGCGCGGCCATCGCGGCGCCGGGCTCGTCCACGTACTCCAGCACGCTGTGGCACAGCACGAGGTCGGCGGCGCCGGGGCCGAGCAGGTCGGGGAGGTCGACGGCGTCGCCCTGCATCGCGCGCACCCGCACGCCGGACTCGGCGGCGCGGCGCTCCAGCGCGGCGAGGGCGTCGGGGTTGGCGTCGACCACGGTGACCCGGTGGCCGAGCTCGGCGAGCGGGACCGCGAACCCGCCGGTGCCGCCGCCGACGTCCACGACGTCGCTCTGGCCGGCCTCGGGGGTGATCCGCTCCAGAACGCCCCGCAACGCCTCCCAGAGCACCGCATTGCGAACCCGGCTGTATCTCATTGCGGTCCCCTCCTCCTTCGGGCCTTGGCGGCCCTCCAACGTCGGGAACCGCGCGCGATCGCTGCATCGCTCCGGCTCGCCTCGCGGCTCGCTGCGCGATCAGGTTCTCGCTTCGCTCGACCCTGCCTTCGGACGCGATCGCAAGCGTTGAGGTGGGTGCGTGCCGCGGTGCCGGTTGAGGTGGTCACAGTGAGAACTGCCTGGCCTTTCATCGTCGGCACCCGCGTGCTCCCGGATCAGAGGGACAGGGAGGGCTTGAGCTGCTGGAGGCGGGAGAGGAGGCCGTTGACGAAGCGGGGGGACTCGTCGGTGGACAGCTCGGTGGCCAGGCGGACGGCCTCGCTGATCGCGACGGCGTCGGGAACGTCGTCCACCCACAGGAGCTCGAACGCGCCCATCCGCAGGATGTTGCGGTCGACGACCGGCATCCGCTCCAGCGTCCAGCCGGTCGCGTAGGTGGCGATCAGCTCGTCGACGCGCTCCCGGTGCTCCTGGACGCCCTCGATCAGCCGGACGGCGTGCGGGTACTCGGCCAGCTCGTCCTGGTTGGGGCGGCCCCGGGCGGCGAGCACCGCCGCGGGCTCCTCCTCCCGCAGCTCCGCCGCGAACAGGATGTCCAGCGCCAGTTTGCGCGCCTTGGTGCGAGCCGCCATCAGCCGCGGCCGAGGTACTCGCCGGAGCGGGTGTCGACCTTGACCTTCTCGCCGGTGGTGATGAACAGGGGGACCTGGATCTGCGCACCGGTCTCCAGGGTGGCGGGCTTGCTGCCGCCGGTGGAGCGGTCGCCCTGCAGGCCGGGCTCGGTCTCGGTGATCTCCAGCACGACGGCCGCGGGCAGCTCGACGTACAGCGGGTTCTCGTTGTTGAAGGCGATCACGGCGTTCTGCTCGGGGAGCAGGTAGTTCGCGGCGTCGCCGACGACGGTGGCCGGGATGTGCGGCTGGTCGTAGGTCTCGGTGTCCATGAAGACGAAGTCCTCGCCCTCGCGGTAGAGGTACTGCATCTCCCGCTTGTCGACGCTCGCCACCTCGACCTTGGTGCCGGCGTTGAAGGTCTTGTCGACGACCTTGCCGGACAGGACGTTCTTGAGCTTGGTACGGACGAACGCGCCGCCCTTGCCGGGCTTGACGTGCTGGAATTCCAGGACGGTCCACAGCTGGCCGTCGAGGTTCAGCGTCATGCCGTTCTTCAGGTCGTTCGTCGTCGCCACTGCGTTGTTCTCCCGGTCGCGACCCGCGCGTCTACAGGACGAGCAGGTCCTTGGTCGTTGTGGTGAGGAGCTCCGGGCCGCCCGCGCGGACCACGAGCGTGTCCTCGATGCGCACGCCGCCGCGGCCCGCGAGGTAGACCCCCGGCTCCGCGGTGATCGGAACCCGATCCACCAGCTTACCGGTCTTGTCGTACCCCATGAGCGGCGCTTCGTGGATCTCCAGGCCGACGCCGTGCCCGAGCCCGTGGGGGAACGCGTCGCCGTGCCCGGCCGCCGCGATGACGTCCCGGGCGGCTGCGTCGACGGCCTTGGTCTCGGCGCCGGGGACGGCGGCGTCGAGCGCGGCCCGCTGCGCCCGGTGCACGAGGTCGTAGAGGTCGCGCTGCCAGTCCGCCGGCTCGCCGATCGCCACGGTGCGGGTCATGTCGGCGTGGTAGCCGCCGTACAGGGCGCCGAAGTCCAGGGTGACGAGGTCGCCGCGCTCCAGCTCGCGCCCGCCCGGGTGGTGGTGCGGGACGGCGCCGTTCGGCCCGGAGGCGACGATCGACTCGAACGCGGGACGCTCGGCGCCGAGGTCGACCATGGCCCGTTCGAGCGCGACCGCGACGGCCCGCTCGGTGACGCCGGCGCGGATCTCGGAGAGGACGGCCGCGAACGCACGGTCGGTGATGGCGCAGGCCTCGCGCAGGAGGGCGATCTCCTCCTCGTCCTTGACCCTGCGCAGGTCCTCGACGAGGTGGCCGAGCGGGATCAGCTCCCCCTCGGCGTCCGCGGCCAGGCCGGCGTGCTGCTCGACCGTCATGTCGTGGGCCTCGAAGCCGACGCGGCCATGGCCGTCTTCGGCCGCCCTCTTCAGCAGGACGTGCGCCACCTGCCGGTCGACGATGACGGGCAGCTCGGGGCAGACCTCGGCGGCCATGCCGGCGTACCGGCCGTCGGTCGCGAGGACGGCGTCCCCGCCGGCCGGGACGAGCAGCGCGGCCCGGGAGCTGTCCAGGCCGGTCAGGTAGCGGACGTTGACGAGCCGGGTCACCAGCAGGGCGCCGGCGTCCCGTTCGGCGACGAGCGCGGCCAGCCGGCGGCGCCGCGCGAGGTGCGTCTCCCCCATGGCCAGGACTCTAGGCCACCCGCGCGGCGGCCGTCTCGACGCGGTCACGAACATGAGAAACTCTCGACTTTTGCTGGAGGGCTGGCCTAGGTTGACCGGGCGTGTGCTCCGTCCGTCCCCCCGCATGGACTTCCCCCGGGAGTGATTCACCGTGACCCGAGTCAGCCGCCGCAGACTGCTCGGCACAGGCGCCCTCACCGCCGCCGGAGCCGTCGTCTCCGCCGCCGCGGCACCGCCCGCCGCCGCCCGCACCGCACCGCTCGGCGCCGACGTGGTGATCGTCGGCGCCGGCCTGGCCGGCCTCACCGCCGCCCGCGACCTCGTCGCCGCCGGGCGGTCCGTCATCGTCCTGGAGGCCCGCGAGCGGCCCGGCGGGCGCGTGTACGGGATGCCGCTCGGCGACGGCACCACCAACGAGGGCGGCGCCGAGTTCATCGGCCCCACCCAGGACCGCATCGCCGCGCTCGCGAAGGACATGGGCGTCGGTACCTACCCCACGTACAACACGGGCAAGAACGTCTACTACCGCAACGGCAAGCGGTCCCTCTACGAGACCGACGGCATCCTCGGCGCCGTCCCGCCGGACTGGGGCGTCGTCGACCTGGAGCTGGCCCTGCTGCGTCTCGGCACCATGATCAAGGAGGTGCCGGTCGGCGAGCCGTGGCGGGCCGCCAAGGCCGAGGAGTGGGACGCCCAGACCTTCCACACCTGGTCGCGGGCCAACACGATCAGCAGCGGCGCGCGGTTCCTCATGGACGCGTTCGCCTCCTCGACCCTGTCGGTGCGCTCGCAGGAGGTCTCGCTCCTGTACGTGCTGAACTACGCGGCCTCGGCGGGCAACGCGAGCACCCCGGGGACGATCGACCGGCTGATCAACACCAAGGACGGCGCGCAGGAGTCCCGGTTCGTCGGCGGCTCGCAGGAGGTGCCGATCCGGCTGGCGGCGAGGCTGGGCGACATCGTCCGCTACAACGCGCCGGTGCGGTCCATCGTCACCGGCTCGGGCGGCGTGACGGTCACCGCCGACGGCGTCACGGTGTCGGCCGAGCGCGTCATCGTCGCGATGTCGCCCGCGATCGCCGACAAGATCGACTACTCGCCGGCCCTGCCCGCGAGCCGGGCCCAGCTGACGCAGCGCTACCCGATGGGGTCGGTCGCCAAGTTCGTCGCCGTCTACGACACGCCGTTCTGGCGGGCGGACGGCCTGACCGGGCAGGCGATCGCCGACAGCGGCGCGATCGACGCGACGTTCGACAACAGCCCGCCGGACGGGTCGCGCGGCATCCTGATGGGCTTCATGAACCAGGCCAACATGCGGAGGCTGGACGCCGCGCCCGCCGACGACGTCCGCGCGGCGGGCCTGGACTCGTTCACCAAGCTGTTCGGGAGCCAGGCGGCGAACCCGAGCCTGACGGCGTTCCAGCGCTGGGACAACGAGATGTGGAGCGGCGGCGGCCCGGTCGGCGTCGCCCCGCCCGGCGCGCTCACCGCCTTCGGCCCGGCGCTGCGGGCGCCGTGCGGCCCGATCCACTGGGCCGGCACCGAGACGTCCGACTACTGGACCGGCTACATGGACGGCGCCGTCCGCTCCGGCGAGCGCGTCGCCAAGGAGGTCCACGCGGCCCTCTGACGCCGCCTCCCCGCGAGCCGTTCCCGCGCGGTTCCGCCGTCCCGGAAAGTAAGGATCAGATGGCGATCCGGACGGCGGAACCGTGCGTCTCATCCGGAGGACACGGATGAACGACGGAACGGAATCCGATGGTGCGGTACGGGAGACGGTCGGAGCGGGGCCTGGCGGCGCTGCTGGCGTTCGGCGCGCCCGGGGCCGGGCTCGCGATCGTCGTCGCCGAGGCCGCCCTCGCCGCCCACGGCCCGTCGGCGCTCATGGAGAACTGGGCGGGCACCGCGCTGATCATCGTGATGCTGCTCGCCGGGTACGGCCTGATCGTCTTCACGCAGCTGCGCTACGAGAACATCCTGGTGTTCTTCGGCGCCTTCCTCCTGCTGTCCTTCGGGGCGGGATACGTCGCCGAAGCGGTGCGGGAGCAGGCGTTGCACGAGCGGGGACGGACCACGGCGTGCACGGTGCAGAGTGTCGACCGGCGCGAGGTCACCAGCACCGACAGCGAGGGGCACACGACCACGCGCGTCTACTACGACCATGACCTGGCCTGCGCCGAGCCGCGGGTGCGGAAGATCACCACCGGTCCCCCGCCGGCGGCGAAGCGAGGCGACCGCATCCAGGTCGTGTACGACCCGCGCGGCCGCCTCCACCCGCGCCCCGGCGCCTCGGTCGAGGACCCGGGCGCCACCCTGAAGCGGGGAGCCGCCCTGTTCGGGGGCGGCGTCCTCCTGCGCGTGCTGTACGAGCTGAGGGTCCCGCCGTTCGGTCCCGGGTTCGGGCCGGGGTTCGGCGGCCTGGGCCGCAGGTGGCGGACGCGCCGGATGCGGCGGTCCTTCAGAGACCGGCCGCCATCTCCTTGACCTTCTCGATCAGGGCGAGGCGGCCCTTGTGGTCGCCGGCGATCGGGGTCACGTTGAGCGTGGTGACACCGGACTCCTTCATCGCCGCGAGCCGCTCGCGGACGTGCCCCTCGGAACCGATGAGGGACATCTTCTCCAGCAGCTCCTGCGGGACCTTGGCGGCGGCCTCGTCCTTCTTGCCGTCCAGGTACAGGTCCTGGATCTCCTCGGCCTCCTTCTCGAAGCCGTAGCGGCGGGCGAGGTCGTTGTAGAAGTTCTTGCCCTTGGCGCCCATGCCGCCGATGTACAGCGCGGCCATCGGGCGCCCGAACTCCAGGAAGCCCTGCACGTCGTCGCCGATCGCGAGCGGGGACTGCCCGACGACGTCCAGCTCGCCGAGGGCCGGGTCGCGCCTGGCCTTGCCCTCGGCGAGGGCCGGGCCCCACACGTCCCTGGCCTTCTCCGGCATGTAGAAGATCGGCTCCCAGCCGTTGGCGATCTCCGCGGTCAGCTCGACGTTCTTCGGGCCGATCGCGGCGACCAGGATCGGGATGTCGGCCCGCACCGGGTGGTTGATGAGCTTGAGCGCCTTCCCGAGGCCGGTGCCCTGTCCCTCCGGCAGCGGCAGCGTGTAGTACTTGCCGTCGTGCTGGACGCGCTCGCGCCGCCACACCTTGCGGCAGATCTCGATGATCTCCCGGGTGCGGCCGAGGGGCGCGGTGTAGGGGACGCCGTGGAAGCCCTCGATGACCTGCGGGCCGGACGCGCCGATGCCGAGGGTGAACCGGCCGTCGGAGACGTAGTCCAGGCCGGCGGCGGTCTGCGCGATCGCGGTCGGCGTCCGGGAGTAGATGTTGAGGATGCCGGAGGCGATCTCCAGCCGCTCGGTCCTGGCGGCGATGTAGCCCATCTGGCTCACCGCGTCGTAGCTGTAGGCCTCCGCGACGTAGACGATGTCGAGGCCGGCCTTCTCGAAGTCGGACAGCTCCTCGACGGTCTCCTTGAAACCGCCCGAGTAGCTGAGCGCCATCCCGATGCGCATGGTGTCCGCGCCCCTTCCCTGCAAACCGAATCCGATTCCGGTCAACGTAACCTACTCCCCCCTCCCGGCCGGGACACGGGGGTCAGCCGAGCGCCGGGCCGTTCAGCGCGTCCAGTGCCGGCCGGTACAGGGCGGTGCGGATCTTGGCCACGACCGCGCCGTCCTTGCCCGCCTGCGACGCGGCGTGCTCGACGGCCGCGGGCAGCACCTCGTCCTCGGCCGCCGCGCGCTGCACGATCCCGGCGGCCAGCGCCTGCTCGGCGGTGTAGCGGCGGCCGGTGAGCATCGCCTCGTGCGCGGTGGCCTTCGGCAGCCGCGAGGTGATCAGCGCGTTCATCCCGGGGGTGAAGCTCATCCCGAGGTCGACCTCGGGCAGGCAGAAGTAGCCGCGGTCCGTGCGCATGACGGCGAAGTCGTGGGCGAGGGCGAGCATCCCGCCGCCCGCGAACGCGTGCCCGTTCAGCGCCGCGACGGTCGGCATCGGCAGCGACAGGAGGCGCGCGTACAGCGCGTGCACCCGCCCGAGGTACTCCTCGAACCTGTCCTGGTTGGCGCCGAGCCAGTCCAGGTCGAGTCCGTTGGAGTAGAACTTGCCCGTGCCCACGGTGACGAGGGCGCCGGACCCTCCGCCCTTGGCCACCTGGTCCAGCGCGCCCTCGACCTCGCCGAGGAAGTCGGGGCTGAACCGGTTCTCACCCGCGTCGAACCGCAGGACGTGCACGTCCCCGTCGCGGCGGAGCTCGATCATGAAGGTCTCCTCGATCCGTGCCTGAGCCCCGACCCTACTCGCCGGTAGCGGGCGGGAAGACCATGCAGGTCGTCGTCCCGTGCGCGACGAGCTTGCCGTCGGCGTTCGTGACGCGCCCCTCGGCCGTCGCGACCCTGCGCCCCATGTGGACGGTCGTGCCCTCGCACACCAGCCGCCCGCCCTCCAGCGGCACCGGCCGGACGAAGTTCACCTTCAGCTCCAGCGACGTGTAGCTCGCCCCCGCGGGCAGCGAGGTGTGCACCGCGCAGGCCATCGCCGAATCGAGCAGCGTCGACATGATGCCGCCGTGCACGGTGCCGAGGGGGTTGCTGAACTCGGCCCGCGGCGCCAGGGCGAACACGACCCGGCCGGGCTCCAGCGTCTCGGCGGTCATGCCGAGCAGCGCCCCGATGCCGTAGCTCGCCTCCCCGTTCTTGCCGAGCAGCTCCTTCAGCTGCTCCAGGCCCGCCGTGGTCTCCATGCCAGAGCCCCCCATTCGGTATGACGTCCGTCATAGCCAGCTTTTTCCATGACGACCGTCATGGTCAACGCGATGACCATATGATGAATGTCATAATCGGTCCATGGGGACCGACAGCCGGGAACGCATGGTGCGCAGCGCCGCCTTCCTCTTCCGCGAACGCGGCTACAGCGGGACCGGGTTCCGCGACGTCATCGCGCACAGCGGCGCCCCGCGCGGGTCGATCTACCACCACTTCCCCGAGGGCAAGGCGCAGCTCGCCGAGGAGGCCGTCCGCTACGCCGGGGAGTTCCTGAACGCCGGCATCCTCGCCGCCACCGAGAGCGGCGACGCCGCGTCCGCCGTGGACGCCTTCGTGGGCTGGTGGCGGCAGGTCCTGATCAAGAGCGAGTTCCGCGCCGGCTGCCCCGTCGTCGCCGTCACCGTCGAGTGCCACGACGACGCCCCGCAGCTCGCCGCCGCCGCGGCGGCGGCGTTCGGCCGCTGGCAGGACACCCTCGCCACCGGCCTCGGCAACGCCGGCGTCCCGGACGAGCGCGCGTCCCGCCTGGCCCGCCTCATCGTCGCCGCCGTCGAGGGCGCCACCATCCTCTGCCGCGCCCACCGCGACGTCGCCCCCCTCGACGACGTCGTCACCGAACTCAAGGACATGGCCAGACGGGCAGCCCAAGAGGAATGACGCCGCCCTCCGCTCCGCTGGCGCTCCGCTCCGGTCGCCAGTGGGTCCGCACACCCTCGCCGGGGGTGGTCCGCTCCGGGCGCGGGTCCGCGTGCCCTCGCCGGGCGCTCCGCTCGGGTCGGTTCACCCGCCGGGGGTGGTCCACTCCGGGCGGGGGTCCGCGCGCCCTCGCCGGGGGTTAGGGGGATTCGGTGGTCAGTTCGGCTATGGCTTGGAGGGCCAGGACGTAGGACATGGGGCCGAAGCCGGCGATGGTGCCGGTGGCCACGCCGGCGACGACGGAGGTGTGGCGGAACTCCTCGCGGGCGGCCGGGTTGGTGATGTGCACCTCGATGAGGGGGGCGGTGCGCTGGGCGAGCGCGTCCCTCAGCGCGTAGGAGTAGTGGGTGAACGCGGCCGGGTTCAGGACGACCGGGATGCGCAGGTCGGCGGCCTCGTGCACCCAGCGCAGCATCTCGGCCTCGTCGTCGGTCTGCTTGAAGTCGACGTTCAGGTTCAGGCGGCGGCCGGTGTCGCGGCACAGCGCGGCGAGGTCGTCGTAGCTGGTCGTGCCGTACTTGTCGGGCTCGCGGACGCCGAGGCGCCGGAGGTTGGGCCCGTTCAGGACGAGGACGGGGGTCATCGGCCGACCTTCCGGTACGCCGCGGCGAGCAGGGCCTCGTCCGGGCCTTCGAGGCGGCCCGGCTCGGCGATGCCGTCCAGGACGACGAAGCGGAGCGTCGCGCCGCGGGACTTCTTGTCGATGGTCATGGTCTCGCGCAGGCCGGGCCAGTCGGCGGCGTAGGAGACCGGCAGGCCGACGGAGGAGAGCACGTCGCGGTGCCGCTGGACGACGGCGGCGGGCAGGCGGCCGGCGAGGTGGGCCAGCTCGGCGGCGTAGACCATGCCGATCGCGACGGCGTGGCCGTGCCGGAACCGGTAGTCCTCGGCCTTCTCGATGGCGTGGGCGAGGGTGTGGCCGTAGTTGAGGATCTCACGCAGGCCGCTCTCCCGGAGGTCGGCGGAGACCACGTCGGCCTTGACCCGGACGGCGCGCTCGACCAGCTCGCGGGTGTGCGGGCCGTCCGGGGAGGCGGCGCCCCGCGGGTCGTCCTCGACCAGGTCGAGGATCTTCGGGTCGGCGATGAAGCCGGCCTTGATGATCTCGGCGAGGCCGCTGATGTAGTCCTCGCGCGGCATCGTCACGAGCGTGGCGAGGTCGCACAGCACGCCGGCGGGCGGGTGGAACGCGCCGACGAGGTTCTTGCCCTCGGGGACGTTGATGCCGGTCTTGCCGCCGACGGCCGCGTCCACCATGCCGAGCAGCGTCGTCGGGACGAGCACCGCCCGCACGCCGCGCAGCCAGGACGCCGCCGCGAAGCCGGCGAGGTCGGTGGTCGCGCCGCCGCCGACGCCGACGACGACGTCGGTGCGGGTCATGCCGAAGCGGGCGAAGGACGACCAGAGTCCGGCGAGGACGCCGACCTCCTTGGCCGCCTCCCCGTCCGGGACCGGCAGCGCGTGGACGGTGTACCCGGCCTGTTCGAGCGCGCCGCGGACGGGCCGGGCGATCTCCGGCAACCCCTCGGCGTGGACGACGGCGACGGTCCGCGCCCGGTCGCCGACCATGCCGGGCAGCTCGCCCAGCACGCCCGTCCCGATGAGGACGTCGTACGGGTCGGCGCCGCCGACGTGCACCCGCGTCACCGTGCGGACTCCAGCGCCTTCGCGACGTCCTCGACGATGTCGGCGGGGTCGCGGCCGTCGGTGTCGACCTGCACGGTGCCGAGCCGCTCGTAGATCGGGAGGCGCTCTTCCAGCAGCTTGCGCATCTGGCTGCGCGGGTTCAGCACGAGCAGCGGCCGGGCGGACGCCAGGCCGACCCGCTTGATCGCCTCCGACAGGCCGACCCGCAGGTAGACGACGGTGTGCCCGGCCAGCAGCTCCTGGGTCTGCGGCGCGAGGACGGCCCCGCCGCCGAGCGCGACGACCCCCTCGTGCTCGGCGAGCGCCGCGGCGACGGCGTCGCGCTCCAGCTCGCGGAAGCGCTCCTCGCCGTCGTCGATGAAGATCTCGCCGATCGGCTTGCCCGCCGCCCGCTCGATGTCGGCGTCGGTGTCGCGCAGCGGCACGCCGAGCCGGTCCGCGAGCGCGGTGCCGATCGTGGTCTTGCCCGAGCCGGGCGGCCCGATGATGACTGCCTTCGGTCGCATGATGCCGTTCACTTGATCGTCAGGGAGGACAGGTAGCCCCGCAGGTTGCGGGCGGTCTCCTCGGCGGTGTCGCCGCCGAACTTCTCCATCGCGGCGTCCGCGAGCACGAGCGCCACCATGGCCTCGGCGACCACCCCGGCCGCGGGGACGGCGGTGACGTCGCTGCGCTGGTTGATCGCCTTGGCGGGCTCGCCGGTCTTCACGTCGACGGTGTCCAGGCGCCGCGGGACGGTCGAGATCGGCTTCATCGCGGCGCGCACCCGCAGCACCTCGCCGGTCGTCATGCCGCCCTCGACCCCGCCGGCCCGGTTCGTGCGCCGGCGGATCCCCTCGGGGGTGCCGTCGATCTCGTCGTGCGCCCGGGACCCGGGGCGGCGCGCGGTGGTGAACCCGTCGCCGAGCTCCACGCCCTTGATCGCCTGGATGCCCATCAGGGCCCCGGCGAGCCGCGAGTCGAGCCGCCGGTCCCAGTGGACGTGGCTGCCGACGCCGGGCGGCAGCCCGTAGGCGAGGACCTCCACGACGCCGCCGAGCGTGTCGCCGGCCTTCTTCGTCTCGTCGATGTGCGCGACCATCCTCGCCGACGCCTCGTCGTCGAAGCACCGGACGGGGCTGTCGTCCACCCGTGCGAGGTCGCCGGGCCCGGGCAGGACGCCGTCGGGCGCCGCGACCTCGCCGAGGGCGATGACGTGGCTGAGGACGTCCACGCCGAGGGCCTGCTTGAGGAACGCCTTGGCGACCGTGCCGAGCGCGACCCGCGCCGCGGTCTCCCGGGCGCTCGCCCGCTCCAGCACGGGACGCGCGTCGTCGAACCCGTACTTCTGCATGCCGACCAGGTCGGCGTGGCCGGGCCGCGGCTGCGACAGCGGGGCGTTGCGCGCCTGGGCGGCGAGGACGCCGGCGTCCACGGGGTCGGCCGACATGACCGTCTCCCACTTGGGCCATTCGGTGTTGCCGACCTCGATCGCGACGGGCCCGCCGAGCGTCACCCCGTGCCGGACGCCGCCGAGGACGGTCACCTTGTCCTGCTCGAACTTCATCCGGGCCCCTCGCCCGTGGCCGAGCCGCCGGCGGCGCAGTTCCTCGGCGATGTCCCCCGAGGTCACGCGCACACCGGCCGGCAGCCCCTCCACGATCGCGGTCAGGGCCGGGCCATGGGACTCCCCCGCGGTCAACCAGCGCAGCATGCGAACGATCCTATTGACTCCGGGCCGCCGCCCGTGACGGCGTCCACCATCTGAGAGGCTCGTCGGCGGAGGTGGGGGTATGCGGAGGGTGCTGCTCGCCCAGGCGCGGGCGTGCGCCGACCTCGGGTCGCCGATGTACGCGGAGTTGCTGACGCGGGCGGCGGACGACCCGGGCGAGGCGGTCGCGGACGTCCTGGAGGGCCGGACGGGGCCCGGGTTCGTCCTGGGGATGCTGGGGACGGTGCACCGGCTCGTCCTGGAGGGCCGGGTGCCGGAGCTGGCCGCGCACTACCCGACCGCCGGGGGGACGGCCGACCCGCTGGAGGCGTGGCCCGCCTTCCGGGACGTGCTGGCCGCGCACGCGGCGGAGATCCGCGACGGGCTCGCCGACCCGCCGCAGACCAACGAGGTCGGGCGGGCCGCCCCGCTGGTCGGCGGGCTGCTCGCCGTCGCCGAGGCCGCGCGCCTGCCGGTCCGGCTGCTGGAGATCGGCGCCAGCGCGGGCCTGAACCTGCGCGCCGACCGTTTCCGGCTCCTGCACGAGACCGGCTCGTACGGGCCGGAGTCGCCGGTCGTCCTGCCCGGCGCGTGGCGGGGGCTCCCTCCGGTGGACGCGCCGCTGGCCATCGCGGAGCGGCGGGGATGCGACCCGCACCCGCTGGACGCGGCGTCGGCCGAGGCCCGGCGGAGGCTGCTGTCGTACGTGTGGCCCGACCAGACGGCGCGGGTCGAGCGCCTCCGGGCGGCGTTCGAGGTGGCCGCGCAGGTCCCGGCGGCGGTCGTGCGGGCGGGTGCGGCCGAGTTCCTGGACGGGCTCACCCCCGTGCGGGGGGTCGTCACGGTCGTGTGGCACTCGACGATGCGCGCGTACCTGTCGGGCGAGGAGGGCGCCCGCGTCGACCGGCACATCGAGGACGCCGGGGCGGCGGCCACCGCGGCCGCGCCTCTGGCGCACCTGTCGTTCGAGGGGCGCGACAGCTCGCGGCTCGACGCCGTCCAGGTCGTGGCGCTGCGGCTCTGGCCCGGCGGGGAGCGGCGGATCCTCGGCGAGGGGCCGTCGCACGGGCTGCCGATCACCTGGTTCTAGGCGATCTCCCGCCAGTCGAGGACGGGCGCGACGAGGTCGCGGACGGCGGCGAGGAACCCGAGGCGGTTGGCGCGCCGGGCCGGGTCCTCGTCCATGACCATGACGTCGTCGAAGTAGGTGTCGATGGGCGCGATGAGGGCGGTGGCGGCCGCGTAGAACTCCGGCAGTGCGGGGCGGCTGGGCAGTTCGTCGCGGACGCGGGTGAACGCCTCGTCGAGGGCCCGTTCCGCGGGTTCGGCGAACAGGGCCGGGTCGTAGCCGGCGCGCGTCCCGTCCGGGACGATCCGCAGCACGCGCTGCAGCGCCGTCACCAGCTCCTCGAACCGGGACGACCGCCGGAGCCTCGCCAGATCGGCCGCGGCCTGAGCGGCGTGGGCGGGCGCGCCCGCGTGCGGGAGGACGGCCCGGACGACGCTCACCGGGTGCCCCTCGTCCAGAAGGTTCTGCTCCAGGCGGCGCGCGACGAACCGCTCGGCCTCCGCCAGGGCGGCGGGCGGGACCTCGACCGGCTGGTGCCGGGCGGCGAGGGCGAGGCCGTCCCCGACCGCGACGGGCGCCAGGCGCGGGACGTCCCGCAGGATCGCGGTCAGCGCGAGCGCGGCCCGCCGCAGGCCGAACGGGTCGGAGCTGCCGGTCGGGGCGGAGCCGGTCGCGAACAGGCCGGCCAGCAGGTCGAGGCGGTCGGCGACCGCGAGGACGGCCCCGGGCAGGCCGCCGGGCAGGGCGTCCCCGGCCGAGCGGGGAAGCTCCATCTCGTAGAGGGCCCGCGCGACGGCCTCGTCCTCGCCGGCGCGGCGGGCGTACTCGCGGGCCATCGTCCCGGCGAGGCCCGGCAGCTCGATGACCATGGACGAGGCCAGGTCGAACTTCGCCAGCCCGGCGGCCCGGCGCAGCGCGGCCCGCTCGCCGCCGGCGAGGCCGAGGCGGTCGGCGAGCTCGGCGGCGATCGCGGCGATGCGGGACGACCGGTCGGCCATCGAGCCGAGGCGCTCGGTGAAGGTGAGCCTGCCGAGGCCCTCCTTGATCTGCTCGGGCGTGCTCTGGAGGTCCTGCCGGTAGAAGAACGAGGCGTCCTCGTAGCGGGCGCGGAGGACCGCTTCGTTCCCGGCCCGGACGGCGTCGTGGTCGCATTCGCCGTTGGCCGCGGTCACGAAGTACGGAAGGAGACGGTTCGTGGCGCCGCGCACCGGCAGGTACCGCTGGTGCTTGCGCATGACCGTGGTGAGGATCTCCTCGGGCAGCTCCAGGTACGCCTCGTCGAACGAGCCGAGGATCGCGACGGGCTCCTCGACGAGGTTCACGATCTCCTCGACGAGGTCCTGCTCGGACTCGAAGGCGATCGTGCCCCCGTGCCGCCGCGCGAGCGCCCCCGCGTCCTCGATGACCTGGGACCTCCGCCGGGACGCGGCGGGCTCGATCCCATGCTCGCGCAGGACGCTCAGCAGGGACGCGGCGTCCGGCACCTCGACGAGCGGCGCGGCGGCCGTGCGGTGGACGCGGGTGACCCGGCCCGCCCTCAGGTCCGCGACCGTGAACGGGACCTCCTGATCGTCGAGCAGGGCCAGCAGCCAGCGGATCGGACGGGCGAACGACAGGCCGGGCGCGCTCCACCGCATGTTCTTCCCGGCGCGCAGCCCCGTGACGATCTCCGCCAGCAGGGCGGCGAGGACCTCCGCGGCCGAACGTCCCACGACCTTCCGGACGAAGCCGGCGTACTCCCCGTCCCCGACGGTCACCCGCCCGACGTCCGCGGCCTCGACGCCCTGGCCCCGCGCGAACCCCAGCAGGGCCCGGGTCGGCGCGCCGGACGCGTCGTAGGCGGCGGCGAGGCGCGGCCCCTTCACGACCTGCTCGGTGTCGGGCTCGCGCGGCTCCAGGTCGCGGACGACCACGATGATCCGGCGGGGCGTCGCGAACGTGTCGAGCGAGGTCGCGTCCGTGGACAGCCCGGCCTCCTCCAGCCCGGCCTCCAGCCGTTCGGCCACGTGCGCGGCGGTCCGTCCGACCTCGTGCGGCGGGAGTTCCTCGACACCGATCTCCAGCGCGAACGTCCCGGCCTGCGTGAGGTCCGGCAGCGGGCCCGGGTCCAGGGCGGCGGGCCGCGTGGAGGCGTCCCCGAGCGGATGCCCCAGCTCGGCGCGGCGCTCCACCCACAACCCGGCGACCTCGTGGGCCAGGCCGCGCATGCGCGCGAACGCGCGGGCCCGCTCGGTCGTGCCGATCGCTCCGCGCGCGTCCAGGACGTTGAACGCGTGCGAGCACTTCAGCACGTAGGAGTGGGCCGGGACGGGGAGCCGGGCGTCGAGCATGCGCCGCGCCTCGGCCGCGTACGCCTCGAACAGCTCCCGATTCGCCGCGATGTCGGCATCGTCCAGGTAGTACCGGCTCATCTCGTACTCGACCTGGCCGAAAGCCTCTCCGTAGGTGATGCCGGGGGCGTACACGATGTCCTTGAAGTGGGAGACGCCCTGGAGCGCCATCAGGATGCGCTCCATCCCGTAGGTGATCTCGACCGACACCGGGTCGAGGGTCAGCCCGCCGGACTGCTGGAAGTAGGTGAACTGGGTGATCTCCAGGCCGTCCAGCCAGACCTCCCAGCCGAGCCCCCAGGCGCCGAGCGCGGGCGACGCCCAGTCGTCCTCGACGAACCGGACGTCATGGGCGCGCAGGTCGATGCCGAGCGCGGCGAGGCTGCCGAGGTACAGCTCCTGCGCGTCGCCGGGCTCCGGCTTGAGGATCACCTGGAACTGGGTGTGGGTCTGCAGCCGGTTCGGGTTGTCGCCGTACCGGGAGTCGTCCGGGCGGGCGCTCGGCTCGGTGTAGGCGACCCGCCACGGCTCCGGTCCGAGGACGCGCAGCGCGGTGGCCGGGTTGAGCGTCCCCGCCCCGACCTCGGTGTTCATCGGCTGCGCGACGAGGCAGCCGCGCTCGGCCCAGTGGCCGGTGAGCCTGATCAGCGCGTCCTGCATGGTGAGCACGGCGTTCTCCAAACGAGGTAGGGCCTCAAGGGTAGGAGGGGGCCGCCTGCCCGGGAGGTGTCACCTGCGCATGACGTTCAGTTCGACGCCGCCGACGATGCGGCCGCGCAGCAGCTCGGCGAGCCGGTCGGACACCCGCTGGACGGTGACCCGCTCGTCGTGGCCGGGGACGACCGCGAACCGCACCGCCACCTCGGCGGACGTCCCCTCGGTGACGCGGACGCCGCTGACGGACCCGTCGGAGCCGAACGCGGCCTCGACGGCGGCGAGGACGTCGGGGTCCTCGTGCGGGGGCGGGACGGGGCGGCCCTCGGCCAGCATGTGCAGGTGCAGCCCCTCCACGGCGAACGGGACGGGGCCCGCCACGTCCACGACCAGGGCGTCGGCGCCCTCGTCCAGGGTGGCGCGGCACGCGTCGCCGCCGCGGACCGTGACGGGGCGGGCGTCGGCGCGCCACGCCTTCATCGTCTCGGTGCAGGTGAAGCCGAGGACGCCGCGCCGCCCGTCGTCGCCGATGAGGGTCGGCAGCGCCATCTCGCTGGCCTTCTCCCGGCGCGGCTCGCCGGGCGCCGCCTGTTCCTCCTCGGTGAGGACGGCGACGATCGGCACCAGGAGCCGCGCCGCCTGGAGGCGGCGCAGCACGGTGTGGGCGCCGGCGCGCCCGGCCGCGTACCCGGCGAGCGCCTCGCACAGGCGGGGGTCGGCGCTCCCGTCGTCCCCCGGGAACTGTGGTTCGGGAATCGTCAGTCCGGACACGGCAGGAAGGCTATAGCCTCCGGCGACCGCGGTGGGCGACTATCCGGATACTCTCCGTTTCTCCGGCGCTCGACGGCTCAGCCCAGATCGGCCCCATCCCTGTGGGGGACGCCCTCCACACCCCCCGCACTGGCCTGACCGCCGCCCTCCACTCCGCTGGCGCTCCGTTCCAGGCGTCGGTCAGCCCAGATCGGCGATGGCGGCGACGGTGCCGCCGCCGGACGGGCCCTGGTGGACGGCCGCGACCGACACGAACACCGCCGGGTCGCCGGTGACGGACGCGGCGACGCCGCCGACGCACGCCTTGATCTGCCGGTGCCAGTGCACGTCGGAGTCGTCCAGCATGATGTTGCGGCGCCCCCGGACCGAGCCGCCCGGGTCGGCCTCGCACTTGATGAACACGTTGACGAGCCGGTCGCCGAGGTCGGACGTGCGGGGCCGGTCGGGCAGGCCGAGGCCCGTCGAGGCGATCGCGTCCCAGATGCCGTCGGCGTCGAGGGCGTCCTTCATCACACCGTGCCCGGCCCGGTACCGGCCGCCGATGCCGCGCACGTTCCCGACGACGACGATCTGCGCCCGGTCCAGCTCCACCCCGGAGGAGCAGGACGCCACCGACGAGTACAGCGACAGGTCCTTGTGGATCTGCTCCGCGGACGGCGTCTCGATCTCGCCGAGCGCGACGGCGATGCCGAGCGCGGTCGTGGAGTTGGAGATGTCCATCGACTTCAGCGTGTCCTCGGTGACGACTCCGCGGCCGCGCGCCTTGGCGTCGTTGATCGTGTCGAGGGTGAGCAGCGGCGTCTTGGTCTGGACGTAGTGGACATCGGCCGGGTCGTCGATCCCCGCGATCTTCATGGCCTCGCGGACGCCGGCCGCGACCGTCTCGACCATCGCGGGGCGCCCGATGTCCTCGGGCAGGATGACCTCGCTCATCGCGACGCCGACCGACAGCCGGGGCTCGTCGGTGCGCGGCGCGGCCGCGGGGTCGGTGGTCGCGAAGACGGTGGCGTGCGGGCTAAGCACCCCGTCGGTCCCGCCGGACCACACGAGCGGGACGCGGGCCACCTCGTCCGCGGTGCGGGTGCCCCTGGCGAGAAGCACCTCGCGGAACGCCCGGTCGGCCAGCAGCCGCGTGTAGTCGTTCACGCCGCCGTTGCCCTCGGTCTTGCCGACGACGGCGAGGACGCGGTCGGCCTCCAGCACGCCGTCGTCGATCAGCCGGGCCAGCCCGGACGCGTCGGTCACGCTCTCGATGGGGATCTTGCGGACTTCGATCGGATCGGGCACGTCATCGCTCCTCAGCTGCTCTGCTCATCGGTCTCTACCCGGGGCGGGCCTCGATGATCGTCCCGGCCTTGCCGTGCGCGGCGTCGCCGAGCCGCGGCAGCGAGGCGATCGCCGCGCGCCGCCCGCCCGCCGCGACGAACCGCCGCACCGCCTCGACCTTCGGGCCCATGCTGCCGCCGGCGAAGTGCCCGGCGGCGGCGAGCTCCGCCAGCTCCGCGGCGGTCGTGCGGTGCAGCGGGCGGGCGTCCGGCGTCCCGAAGCCGGCCATCGCGTTCTCCACGTCGGTGGCGATCACCAGCGTGGTGGCGCCGAGGCGGCGCGCCAGCAGCTGCGCCGCCAGGTCCTTGTCGACGACGGCCTCGACGCCGCGCAGCGTCCCGTCCGCCCGGACCACCGGCGCTCCCCCGCCGCCCGCGGCGACGACGACGTGCCCGGCGTCGAGCAGGACCGCCGCGGCGGACGCGTCCAGGATCTCCAGCGGCTCGGGCGAGGCGACGACGCGCCGCCAGCCCCGGTCCCCGAACCGTTTCCACGCCTCGCCGCGCGCCATGGCACGGCGCGCCTCCTCCTCGGGGAAGTACCGCCCGATCGGCTTGGCGGGGGCGGTGAACCCGGGGTCGGAGGCGTCCACGAGCGTCCGCGTGACGACCGTGGACACCGGGCGGGCGGCGCCGCGCGCGGCGAGGGCCCGCTCCAGCGCGTTCATGATCATCACACCGACGGTGGCCTGGGTCTGCGCGCCGCACCAGTCCAGCGGGACGGGCGGCACCACGCCCGCCGCCAGCTGGTTCTTGATCAGCAGGTTGCCGACCTGCGGCCCGTTCCCGTGCGTGAGCGCGACCCGCGCGCCCGCCGCCACCAGGTCGGCCACCGGGTCCATCGCGGCCTCGATCGCCGCCGCCTGCGCGTCCGGCGCGGCGCTGCCGTCCGGCGCGGTCATCGCGTTGCCGCCGAGCGCGATCAGGATCCGCTCGCCGTTGAGCGTCCCGCCGTTCCACGTCACGGACGGACGCTAACCCGCCTGGAGTGCGGCGCTCACGGGCGAAATCCGCCCAGCGGGCGCCGGTTCTTCGGCAGATTCCGACAGTCAGCGCAGCCGGGCGAGGCGCTCGACCGCCTCGTCGATGACCTCGTCCTTCTTGCAGAACGCGAAGCGGACGAAGTGGGCGCCCGCGTCGGCGTGGTCGTAGAACACCTGCGTCGGGATGGCGACGACGCCGGCCTTCTCCGGCAGGGCGCGGGCCAGTTCCATGCCGTCGGTGAAGCCGAGCGGGCGGATGTCGGCCTGGACGAAGTACGTGCCCTGCGGGCGGTAGGCGGTGAACCCGGCCGTCTCGAGTCCGGCGATGAGGCGGTCCCGCTTGGCCTGGAGCGACTTGCGCAGCTCCTCCGCCCACGGGATCTCGTTGCGCAGCGCGTACGCGGCGGCCCGCTGGTAGGGGGCGCTGACCGCGTAGGTGAGGAACTGCTTCACCGTCTGGACGGCCCGGATGTACGGCGCGGGCGCCGTCACCCAGCCGGTCTTCCATCCGGTGACGGAGAACGACTTGCCCGCGGACGACACCGACACCGTCCGCTCGCGCATGCCGTCGAGCGTCGCCAGGGGGATGTGCTCGGTCTCGTCGAACGTCAGGTACTCGTACACCTCGTCGGTGATCGCGACGAGGTCGTGCTCGCGGCAGACGTCCGCGATGGCCTCCAGCTCGGCGCGCGTGAACACGGTCCCGGCGGGGTTGTGCGGCGAGTTCACCAGGATCGCCCGGGTGCGGGGGCCGACGGCGGCGCGCAGCTCGTCGGGGTCGAAGGTGAAGCGGCCCTCGACCGGGCGCAGCATGACGGGCCGGCGCGCGGCCCCGGCGAGCGCGATCACGGCCGCGTACGAGTCGTAGTACGGCTCGAACACGATGACCTCACCGGAGCCCACCAGGGAGAGCACCGAGGCCGCGATGCCCTCGGTCGCCCCCACGGTCACGAACACCTCGGTCGCCGGGTCGTACTCCAGCCCGTACCGCTCCAGCCGCTGCGCCGCCACCGCCTCCCGCAGCTCCGGCAGTCCCGGCCCGGGCGGGTACTGGTTGCCCCCCGACCGGATCGCCTCCACCGCCGCGTCCAGCATCGCCGCCGGGCCCGAGGTGTCGGGGAACCCCTGGCCCAGATTGATGGACCCCGTCCGGACGGCGAGCGCCGACATCTCAGCGAAGATCGTCTCACCGAAACCCTGCATGCGCTCGACCAGTGGCTCACTCACGCCACAAGGTTAAGGCCCGGCGGGGCGGTCAGATCCAGCCCATCTCCTTCGCGGCGCGGGCGGCGGCGGCGCGGGTGGGCTCGCCGAGCTTGGCCATGGCGGAGGAGAGGTAGTTGCGGACGGTGCCCTCGGACAGGTGCAGCCGGGCGGCGATGCGGGCGGTCTCGGCGCCGGTGCCGGTGAGGCGGAGGATCTCGCGCTCGCGCTCGGTGAGCGGGTTGTCGCCGGCGGCCATGGCGCCCGCGGCGAGCTCGGCGTCCAGGTAGCGCCCGCCCGCGTGGATCTTGCGGATGGCGGTGGCGAGCTCCTGCGTGGGGGCGTCCTTGGCGACGAAGCCGCGGACCCCGGCGGCCATGGCGCGGCGCAGGTAGCCGGGGCGGCCGAAGCTCGTGAGGATGCAGACCGCGCAGCGGGCGCCGGACGCGTGCAGCTCCTCGGCGACGGTGAGCCCGTCCGCGCCGGGCATCTCGATGTCGAGGACGGCCACGTCGGGGTCGTGCGCGCCGACGGCGGCGGCGACCTCGTCGCCGCGGCCGGCCTCCGCGACGACCTCCAGGTCGGGTTCGAGGCCGAGCAGGGCGGCGACGGCGCCGCGGATGAGGTGCTCGTCGTCGGCGAGCAGGATCCGGATCACGCGGGCCTCCCCGCCGGGACGTCCGCGCCGCCGGCTCCGGCGTCCTCCCGCGGGAGCGGGACGGCGGCGCGCAGCAGGAACCCGTCGCGGCCGTGCCGGCCGGCCGTGATCTCGCCGCCGAGCACGGCGACGCGCTCGGTGAGCCCGGTCAGCCCGGAGCCCGCCTCGGCCCCGGCGCCGCGGACGCCGTCGTTGCGCACCTCCATCACCACGGAGCCACCGTAGAGGGTGAGCGTGATCGCGCAGTTCCGGGCCTCGCTGTGCTTGATCACGTTGGTGGCGCCCTCGCGGATGACCCAGGCGAGCACCGAGCGGACCTCGGGCGGCAGCCCGCCCGGCAGGTCGCCGATGTCGCAGCGGACCCCGGCGGCCTCCAGGACGGCCCGCACGCCGGCGATCTCGGCGTCCAGCTCGACGGCCCGGTAGCCGCGGACGGCGGCGCGGACCTCGCGGAGCGCCTCCCGGGCCGCGCGCTGGACGTCGGCCATCTCGGCGCCGGCGCGGTCGGGGTCGGTGCGCGCCGTCCGGATCGCGAGCTCGCTCTTCACCGCGATGAGGGACAGGCTGTGGCCGAGCAGGTCGTGCAGGTCGCGGGAGAAGCGGAGCCGCTCTTCGGTCACCGCGAGCCGGGCGAGGGCGTCGCGGGCGGCGTGGGCCTCCTGGTGCAGGTCCCACATGCGCCGCTGGTACCGGTTGACGAACACGACGGCCCCGCAGGTCGCGGTGTAGATGGCGAACAGGGCCGGGAAGAGCGCGTACCAGGGGGCGTCATCGTCGGGAAAGAGGTGGCCCGCCGCGGCCGTGGCCACCGCGGCGACGTACGCCCCGGTGCCCGCGCACAGCGCGCCGAGGCGCCGGCGGTTGATCGGGGACAGCGCCACGGCGGAGAGCCAGAAGGCGGGGATGGCGCTGAACAGCGGGCTGGTGTACAGCATCAGGCTCAGCGCGCCGGCGACGGCGCCGCTCGCCACGATGTCCCGCGCCGGCGCGGTGCCCTCCAGCCCCGCCCGGACGAGCCGCGCGTAGTACCAGGTGAGCAGGGCCAGTCCCGCGACCGCCGCGGCGATGACGGGCACGCCCGCCTTACCGTCGGTGTAGGCGTCCTCGAGCCCGATCAGGCCGGGCAGGACGAAGCCGGCCGCGGCGAGCATGAACGAGCGGTACGTCACCCGCCGGTACCGTTCCAGCCTGCGGGCGGCCTGCTCCTCGATGTCCGCGGTGGTCGCGACCGTCATGTCCTTGTTCCTCCCGGCATCGCACTGTATTCGGTGGCGGCTCAGGCGTGCCGCGGCTCCCAGCGGAACCAGCGGGTGGCCAGGACACGGCCCAGGGCGGCCCAGAAGAGCAGGACGAGGAAGGGCCGCACGCAGGTGAGCCAGCCCTCGCCGAGGCCGACGGACGGGTGGTCGGCCCGGTGCACGAAGTCCTGGCCGAAGTAGCCGGTCCGGACGATCTCCACCACCGGGCTGAGCGGGACGAGCCGGCAGATCTGCTGCCCCCACTCGGGCAGGCTCCCCAGCGGGAACATGACCCCGCCGCCGAGCATGCAGCCGAACATGATCGGCAGGACGGTCAGCTGCGCCAGCTCGGCGTTCGGGGTGATCCCGGACACCGCGAACGCCAGCGTCGCGAACACCGCGACGCCGCCCGCGAGCCCGGCCAGCACCAGGACGGGGTCGGCGGGCATCCGGCCGCCCATCCCGGCCGCCAGCACGGCCACCAGCGCCACGGCCTGGACGGCGTACATCGCGGTCGCGGTGAGGACGCTGCCGCCGGTGATCTCCGCGTCCGAGAGCGCGGTGCCGCGCAGCCGCTTGAGGGTGCGGTCCTCGCGGCGGGCGGTGAACACGGTGACCAGGTTCATGAAGACGGCGAAGACGAGGAAGAACCCGAGGTGGCCGGTGCCCTGCAGCAGGGCCCCGTCCACTCCGTCGATCTCCTCGCCCTTCGCGGGGACGAGCAGGGCGGCGAACAGGATCGGCAGGCCGAACACGGTGAACAGGCCGGTCCGGTTGCGCCAGAGCAGGGTCAGGTCGAGGCGGGCGACGCTGAGCACGGCGGAGGGCTTCATCGGGCGGCTCCTTCGGCGGTGCGGAGGAAGACGTCTTCGAGGGAGGCGCTGCGGGCCGTCAGGCCGTCCAGCGGGACGTCCCGCTCGTCGGCCCAGCGCAGCAGCGCGTAGAGGCCGGCCTGGAGCCCGGCCGCGTCGACGGTGTAGGACGCGACGGCGCGGCCCCGGTCGACGGAGATGTCGGCGCGGACGCCGTGCAGGGCGGGCAGCTCGGCGACCTGGAGCCGCTCGGGCATCTGGAAGGCGATGCGGTCGCCGTGCCCGGCGACGACGCCGGCGACGGTTCCGGACGCCTCGATCCGGCCGCGGTGCAGGATCGCGAGCCGGTCGGCGAGGTGCTCGGCCTCCTCCAGGTAGTGCGTGGTGAGCAGGACGGCCGTCCCGCCGGCCACCACGTCCCGGACGATGCGCCAGGTCTCCTGCCGGGCCTCGGGGTCCATGCCGCTCGTCGGCTCGTCCAGGAAGAGGACGGCGGGGCGGCCGAGCAGGGCCAGCGCGAGGTCGAGGCGGCGCTTCTGCCCGCCGGACAGCTGCCGGACCCGCACGGCGGCCTTCTCGGCGAGCCCGGCCATGGCGACGGCCTCGTCGCGGTCCCGCGGGGCGGGGGTGAAGGCGCGCCAGTGCTCGACGGTCTCGGCGACGGTGAGGTCGGCGAAGAAGCCGCCGTCCTGCAGCATGATGCCGATGCGGGGGCGGACCCTGCGGCGTTCCCGGTGCGGGTCGTGGCCGAGGACCCGGACCGTGCCCTCGTGGGCGGCCCGGTGCCCCTCCAGTGTTTCGAGGGTGGTGGTCTTACCGGCGCCGTTCGTGCCGAGCAGCGCGAACAGCTCGCCGGCGGCGACGTCGAAGGAGATCCCGGCGACGGCCTCGAAGTCCCCGTACCGCTGCCGGAGCCCGTCGACGCGGATGGCTGGGTGCGTTTCCATGCCGACAGCGTCGCGGCCGTGCCGGGGGCGCCGGTAGGAGCGCGTGTCACCGGTTCCGGCGGCGCCTGTCAGCCGTTCGGCATGACGGATGTCATGCGCGAAGGTCAGCCGCCCGCGACACTGACCACGTGCCCGATGGCGGCCCGGTCGCCCGCCACGTCGAGCAGGGCGGCGGCGAGGTCCCGGCGGGCGATGGAGAGGCCGCCCAGGACGTTGCGGTCGGTGGCCCGGCGGTAGCGGCCGGCGCCGGGGCCGTCGGTGAGCCGCGGCGGCCGGACGATCGTCCAGTCGAGGCCGGAGGCGCGGGTGAGGTCCTCGGCGGCGCGCATGTCGGCGAAGGCGTGCTCGAGGAGCCGCCCCAGGACGAGCGGTTTCACCACGAACCGGGTGAGCGGGTCGTCGCCGGGCCCGGCGTGCAGCCCGGACGCGCTGACGAGCAGGAACCGCTCCGTCCCGGCGGCCCGCATGGCCGCGATGATGGCGCGGGCGCTGTCCGCGCAGACGCTCGTCGGCCGCCGGCCGTCGCGGGTGCCGATGGCGGTGACGACGGCGTCGCGCCCCTTGACCGCCTCCTCGATCGCGGCGGCGTCCATGACGTCGGCCTGGACGACCTCGGCGCAGGCGCGCACCTCGGAGGGCAGCCCGGCCGGGTCGCGGACGACGGCGGTCACCTCGTGCCCGGCGACCAGCGCCCGCCGGGCGAGCTGGACGCCGGTACCGCCGGTCGCCCCGAAGACCGTGAGCCTCATCGCGTCGCCCCCTAGGGTGAGTGAGTATTTACTAACCTATACTCTGGTAAGCGTTCACTCACCTGTCAAGGGGGCCTCATTGAGCGCGCGGGAGCGGATCCTGGACGCCGCGGCGGACATCATGCGGCGGCACGGGGTCGCGCGCGCCACCACCAAGGAGATCGCGAAGGCCGCCGGCTACTCCGAGGCGCTGCTGTACAAGCACTTCCGCGACAAGGAGGAGCTGATACTGCACGTCCTGAAGGACCGCATGCCGGCGTTCACCTCGATGGGCGTCCCCGGCGAGGGCACGGTGGAGTCGAACCTGGTCGCGGTCGTCCACGGCGGGCTGCGCTTCTACCGGCGGGCGTTCCCGATGATGGCGTCGATGGTGGCGCAGCGCCGCCTGATGGAGGCGACGCGGGACTCCCTGCGCAAGTACGGCGCGGGCCCGCAGGAGCCGGTGCACGCTCTCACCCGGTACCTGGACGCCGAGCGCGACCTCGGCCGGGTCGCGGCCGGCGCCGACACGCGGGCCGTGGCGGCGCTGGTGATGGGCGCCTGCTTCCAGCAGGGGTTCCTGCACTACTTCACGGAAGGCGAGACCGGCCCGGACCTGCCGGAGTCGTTCGCCCGCGCCCTGGTCCGCCCCGTCCTCCCGGTCCTGCTGCCCTAGGGGGCGATCGTCGCCAGGCCCTGCGAGGGCCGGTGGCGCGTGTCACAGCACCGAACGGTCACAAGGGCCCGGCCGGCCGTTTCACCCTTGAGCCCTTCACCGGCTGACCGTGCGGGCCGCCCGCGGCCGGTCGGGCGAGCCCGTCGACGATCTAGGGGGTGATCTCGGGGAGGCGGGACTTGACGACCTTGCCCATGGCGTTGCGGGGCAGGGTGCCGACCAGGTGGACGACGCGTGGCCGCTTGTGCACCGACAGGCGCTCGGCGACGAAGTCGATGAGCTGCCTCTCGCCGAGCCCGTCGGCGACGACGTAGGCGGTGACCTGCTCGCCGAGGTCGTCGTGCGGGGTGCCGACGACGGCCGCCTCCCGGACGGCGGGATGCGCGAGCAGCGCGTTCTCGATCTCGCCCGCGCCGATCCGGTAGCCGCCGCTCTTGATGAGGTCGGTGGAGGCGCGGCCTACGATCCGGTGCCAGCCGTCCGGGCCGATCGTGGCGATGTCGCCGGTGCGGAACCAGCCGTCCGGCGCGAACGACTCCGCGGTGGCCTCGGGCCGGTTGAGGTAGCCCTTGAACAGCAGCGGCGCGCGGACGTGCAGCTCGCCGGGCGTCTCCCCGTCCGGCGGGACGGGCGAGCCGTCCTCGGCGGCCAGGCGGGTCTCGACGCCGGGCAGTGGGGTGCCGACGTAACCGGGGCGCCGGTCGCCGCCGGCGCGCGCGCTGATCGTGATGAGGGTCTCCGTCATGCCGTAGCGCTCGACCGGACGGTGCCCGGTGAGTTCGGACAGCCGCTCGAAGACGGGCACCGGAAGGGGGGCGCTGCCGGAGACGAGCAGCCGGGCTCCGCGGAGGGCCTCGGCGGTGGACGGGTCGGCCACCGTCCGCGACCAGACGGTGGGGACGCCGAAGAACAGGCTGCCGCCGTCGTCCTTCGCCGCCGCCGCGTACAGCTCGGGCTTGGGGCGTCCGGTGTGGACGAGCGGCGACCCGACCCGCAGGGCACCGAGGACGCCGAGGACGAGGCCGTGCACGTGGAACAGGGGCAGCCCGTGGACGAGCACGTCATCGGGCGTCCAGTCCCAGGCCTCGGCGAGGGCGTCCAGCCCGGCGGCGATCGCGCTCCGCGAGATCAGCACGCCCTTCGGCGCGCCCGTCGTCCCGCTCGTGTACAGGATCAGCGCGGTGGCGTCGGCGGGCACCTCGCCCTGGACGCTCCCGCGGTGCGGCAGCGCGTCGACCGGGACGAGGGGCGGCTCCCCGTCGGCGCGTTCCGCACCCCCGGCGGCCAGGAGCAGGCTCGCGCCGGAGTCGCCCAGGATGTGGGCGCGCTCGGCGGGCCCGGAGTCGGGCGGCAGCGGCACCACCGGCACGCCCGCGAGGATGCCACCGGCGACCGCGGCGACGGTCTCCAGGGACGCCGTGGCGTGCACGGCCACCGCGTCCGCGCCCCGGATCTCCCCGGCGACGGCGGACGCCCGGCCGAGCAGCTCGTCCCGTGGCAGTTCCCGTCCGGCGACCCGGACCGGGCCGCCCGTCCCGCCGAGCAGGTCCATGTACTCGCCCTCTCCTTCTCGTCCGGCCACCTGGAAGTATGCCGTCCGTGCCGGAATCCGCCATGACCTACCCCGCGCTGGCCGCGCGGCTGCGCGCGCTGCCGCCGTCGTGCGGGCCGGTGCGGATCGTCGCGGTGGACGGCCCGAGCGGCGCGGGGAAGTCGACGTTCACCGATCATCTCGCTCAAGTCCTCCCCGGTGCGCCGCTCGTGCGGTCGGACGACTTCCGGGTGCCGTGGGACGCCGACCCGCTCACCTGGTGGCGTCCGCTGCGAGACAGGGTGCTCGGCCCGCTGCGGGAGGGCCGCCCCGCGCTCCTGCGCCGCTACGACTGGCACCGCGACCGCTACGGCCCCGAGGAGGAGATCCCGGTCGCACCCGTCCTGGTCGTCGAGGGCGTCGGCGCGGCCTGGGCCGAGTCACCCGCCGCCTACCGCATCTGGATCGACGCCCCGCACGACCTGCGCCGCGCCCGCGCCATCGACCGCGACGGCCCCGAGTACGCCGATGACTGGGACGCGTGGGCCGTCCGCGAGCGATCCCACTTCACCGCCGACGGCACCCGCGCCCGCTGCGACCTCCTCGTGAACGGCACCACCTTCACCCGGCACCGCTTCGAAGCCGATGCCGGCGGGCCTAGAACGCCCCCGGCGGGTAGCCGCAGGCGGCCTTGAGCGTCTCGTTGTTGATGTAAATGCCCCCGCCCGTGACGGCCTCGCTGTACTTGGCCGACTTGGCGCCCGCGGGAAGGGCGCTCAGAGAATCGGCGATCTTGTCGATCTCGGCGGCGACCTTCCTGGACTCGGCCGGTCCGTCCTTGTCGAGCCGCCGCCCCACCCTGCGGATCTTGGACGCGGCGTCGCGGAAGAACGCGGCGTCGGCGGCGGAGAGGGCCTTGTAGCCGCCATTGATGGTGTCCTGGGGCGCGGCCATCTTCGCGTGCACCGCGTCCAGCTCGTCGAAGAGGACGCCGCACGGGTCGATCCTCTCGTTCAGACCGCACCCGGCGGTGGTCAGCAAGGCGCCTAAGAGGACGGCGGCACCGGCGATCCTGGTCGCGGACATCGGCGAGGTACATCCCTTCGGTGGCTTTCGGTCGCCACTTCGATGCGGCGGTCCCGGAGCCGGTTCCTCAACGCCGGCCGTCCCGGCGGGCGTCCGGGTGGCGGGGGTGCCGGGGGTCGACGTTGGCGGTCAGGGTGCCGAGGAGGCCGGGCAGCTCCGCGACGGTCTCGGCGGGCAGGCCGGCCACGGTCTCCTCCGCCAGCGCGCACCACAGCTCCTTGACGCGGCCGGCCAGCGCCGTGCCGCTGCCGGTGAGCTCGACGACGCTCGCGCGCCTGTCGGACGGGGCGGGGGTGCGGCGGATGTGGCCGGAGGCCTCGAGCTTGCGGGTCATGAGCGTGACGCTCGGCGGCTCGATGCCGAGCGCCTCGCTGAGCTTGGCCTGGATCATCGGGCCCGTCCGGGCCAGTTCGAGCAGCAGCGCCTCCTGGCCGGGATGCAGGCCGAGCGGGGCCAGCAGCGCCGCCGCCCTGGCCCGGTGGCGCAGGCTGAGGAGGCGGATGGCCTGGTTGACGGCGTCGGCGTGCGCGAAGTCCACGGCTCTCTCCTTGACGGAATTTAGTTAGGCGCATAATAGTTATGTACATAACCAAGTCTACCGGACAGCGAGGAGGCCGGCATGCCGGTGAAGGTCGCGATCATCTACTACAGCGCGACGGGCAACGTGCACGCGCTCGCGGAGGCCGTCGCCGAGGGCGCCGCCATGGGGGGCGCCGACGTGCGGCTGCGGCGGGTCGCCGAACTGGCGCCCGACCGCGCGATCGACGAGAACCCGCGGTGGCGGCGGCACGCCGACGCCACCGCCTCGGTCCCCTTGGCCGCGGTCGAGGACCTGGCGTGGGCCGACGCGTTCGCCTTCGGGACGCCCACGCGGTTCGGCACCCCGGCCGCGCAGCTCAAGCAGTTCATCGACCAGGCCGTGGAACTGTGGCGGGACGGCGCGCTGGCCGACAAGCCGGTGACGGCATTCACCTCGGCCTTCAACCGGCACGGCGGCAGCGAGGCCACGATCCTGTCGCTGGCCAACGTCTTCTACCACTGGGGCGCGCTGATCGTCCCGCCCGGGTTCACCGACCCGACCGTCTACGCCGCCGGCGGCAACCCCTACGGCACGTCGGCCACCGGACCGCAGGACGGGGACGGCATGGATCCCGCGCCCCTGGAGGCGGCGCGGTACCAGGGACGGCGGCTGGTCCAGGTCACGGCCCGCCTGCTGGCGGGCGACGGCGCCCCGGCCTTGGCCGGGGCCACCTCCCGGACCGTGTGAGGCCGTCATGGACAAGGTCATGACGAGCGCCGCGCCCCGGCGGACCGGGCAGCGGACCGGCCGCGCCCGGATGGTCCTGACGCTGGTGTGCGCCGCCCAGTTCATGGTGATCCTGGACGCGTCCATCGTGAACGTCGCCCTGCCGTCGGTCCAGCGGGACCTCGGCTTCTCGTCCACCGGCCTGGCCTGGGTGGTGAACGGCTACCTGCTCACCTTCGCCGGCTTCATGCTGCCGGGAGGCCGCGCGGCCGACCTGTTCGGCCATCGCCGGACGCTGGTCGCCGGGCTGCTCCTGTTCTCCGCCGCGAGCCTGGCCGGCGGCCTGGCGACCGCGCCGGAGGTCCTGGTGGCGGCCCGCGTCGCCCAGGGCGCGGGAGCCGCGCTGCTCGCCCCGGCGACGCTGGCCGTCATCAACACCGCCTTCACCGACCCGCGCGGGCGAGCACGGGCGTTCGGCGCGTGGTCCGCCGCGGGCGGGGTCGGCGGGATGGCCGGCGCGGTCGCGGGCGGCGCCCTCACCACCGGCCTGTCGTGGCGGTGGGTCTTCCTGATCAACGTGCCGATCGGCGCGGCGCTGATCACGGTCGCGGCGATGTCCCTGGCGGGCGTGCCGGCCGTCCGGCGGGCGGCCCTCGACCTCACCGGCGCCGTCACCGCGACGGCCGGGCTGGCCGCGCTGATCTACGGGGTCATGCAGAGCGCCGGCCACGGCTGGGCGTCCGCGCCCGTCGCCGGACCGGCCGCGGCGGGCCTGGTCCTGCTCGCCGCCTTCCTGCTGGTGGAGGCGCGTTTCGCCGTCCAGCCGATGATGCCCCTGCGGCTGTTCGGGATCCGGAGGGTGGCCGTCGGCAGCGTCATGCTGCTGCTGTTCGGCGGCATCGCCATCGCGATGTGGTACTTCACGTCGCTGTTCCTGCAGAACGTCCTCGGCTACGGCGCGCTCCGGGCCGGCCTCGGCCAGACACCCGCGGCCGTGACGTTCATGGTGGTCGCGCGCTTCGCCGCCGCCCTCCTGCCCCGCACGGGCGTGCGCACCCTGGTGCTGGCGGGCTGCGGCGCCTTCCTGGCCGGCTTCGGCTGGCTCGCCCAGGCCGGCGCCGGGACCGAATACGTGACCGGCGTCCTCGGCCCCACCCTGCTCGTCGCGGTCGGGATCGGGCTGACCTTCCCCACCCTGATGGCCGCGGCGACCGCCGACGCCCCCGAAGGCGACGCGGGCGTCGTCGGCGGCCTGGCCAACACCGCGAGCCAGGCGGGAGGCTCCGCCGGCCTGGCGGTCCTCGCGACGATCGCCGCCACGGAGACCGGCCCCTCCCCCGCCGCGGGCTACGACCTGGTCTTCCTCACCGCGGCCGCCCTGGCCCTCGCCATCGCCCTGACCAGCACCCTGCTACCCCGTCACCACCCCACCTGACCGCGGCGCGGTCGGCGCGCCACTCGGCCCTCGGCGCGCCGGCCGCCACCGCCTCGGATGTGAGATCGTCTAGTTCTGGACGATGTGGCGTGCCGAGGTGGTCGCGATGCAGGACTCCTCCGATGCTCCTCCGGCCGATGCCGCCTACCTCCTGCGACTGGAGGGGGCACGGCCCTTGACACTGGCTCTTGTTCTGGCCTGTGGCCCCTTCGCCGCCTTCGGCGGGGTCCAGCTGGTGCGCGCCCTCCTCGGCTCGGGTTCGGGCGTCTACGGATGGCTCGCGCTGACGCTCTTCCCGCTGCTCTGCATCGCGCCGGGGGTGGCGATCGTCCGGCGCTCGGACCGCGAGCAACGCCGCGCCGTACCCGGCGGGGTCATCCTGGCCGTCGAAGAGACCGGCCTCTACCTGGGCGAAGCGCCCGCCCGCCGCATCCCCTGGACGGCGATCGCCGAACTGGTCGTGTTCCGCCAAGCGATATCCGACGCCGCCAACGCCCCCACACTGGTCGTCGTACCGCGAAAGTCCGGCCTGGCATCCGTCCCCGTCAAACGCCGCCCGCACGACCCGCACGAGTGGGGCATCGCCGTGGACCTGCACCTGCGGGAACCCAAGCTCCGAAAACTCACCACCGCAGTGCACCAGTACGCCCCGGAAATAAACATCTGGGACGCCGGCCTTATCTAGCACTTCTCCGGACGCCGCGGCAATGAAGTCGGATTGAAACAGGTCGATGCTACGTTCCGGGCTACTCGGACTCCTACGGAGGTGACTCCCAATGTTCACTCTGAACATCCCCGAAGGTGCGGAGCTGCTCGACGAGCTCGGTGAGGTCGACGACAACAGGCCCGTGTGCTTGATGACCTTCAACTACTGCCCTGTCACTGACTGACGGGACATGGCCGCCGCGCACGGCATGGCACCGCCGCCGCGCGGCGGCCATGGCGTCGATTCCAGTGAGGCTTCCATGGCCGGTCCGGCCGAAATCGACGAATACAAGGTCTGCTTCGACGGAACACACCGCGCACAGCTCCCCCAGGACACCCTGCGAGCGCTGGAGCCGATCCTCGACCAAGTCGGCATCACTCGGATCGCCGACGTCACCTGGTTGGACGAGATCGGGATTCCCGTCTACCAGGCGATCAGGCCGGACTCGTGGTCCCTGTGCGTGTC
Organism: Actinomadura madurae; assembly: GCF_047130825.1. NCBI lineage: Bacteria > Bacillati > Actinomycetota > Actinomycetes > Streptosporangiales > Thermomonosporaceae > Actinomadura > Actinomadura madurae. The sequence goes on along the minus strand of NZ_CP083237.1, from coordinate 9,805,927 downwards.
ACAGGGCAAAGGGCTGACCGGCGACCTGGCGAAAGTGTCGGCCGTGATGGAGTCGATCGAGCTGTGGCATGCGGAGCGGATGCCGGCCGGCAAGGTCCTCGCATCCCCGCGCGAACTCGCGTCCGAACTCGGATATCCGGTCGAGGAGCTTCCGCTCGCCCGCCGAAGCGCACTCTGCCCGGACATGCGGATCGAATGGTCGCAGGCGACGGAGATCGGCACCGGTGAGCGGACGTGGCTGCCCAGCGACCTGCTGAACATGGACGGCCGGACCGGGTCCCGGTGGTGCATGCCGCTGTTCGAGAAATCCACGAACGGTCTGGCGAGCGGCAACACCCTGACCGAGGCCTTGCTCCATGGCCTCTACGAGGTCGTTGAGCGTGATGCGCTGGCCGGTTCAGGCGCCGGGACCGGTGCCTCTGTGCTCGTGCTGGACAGTGTGGCCGGTCCGGCCGAGGAACTGATCGACCAGCTGCGGCGGGCCGGCGTCGACGTACGGGTCGCGCTCCTCCCGTCGCCCGCCGGGCTTCCGTGCTTCCAGGCCAAGATCTGGAGCGACGGCCTTCCGATCGTCTTCAGCGGTGCGGGGTGCCATCTCGATCGCGACGTCGCCCTGTGCCGCGCTCTCACCGAGGCGGCCCAGTCGCGCCTGACCATGATCTCTGGGACGCGGGACGACATGACCGAGTCGGAGTACCACCGGGCGGAGGGCGTGGTGTCCGGACGCCTCAGACCGCCTGACTTCGCGGCTCTGGCCGACGGCACGCGGAAGGTCGCCTACGCGGACGTCCCCACCGTGCAGCAGCCCGACCTGGTCGAAGATCTGCGCATGACCGCCGACCGTGTGAAGGCCGTGACCGGCCGGGAGCCGCTCTACGTCGACCACACGCGCCCAGAGCCGGGTGTGCCGGTGGTGCATGTGGTCTGCCCGGGGATGCGGTTCGACCCTCGGCACAGCTGAGAGGACATATGCGGTACCTGTTCGCCGGGCCGACTCTGCCGGACGTCCGTGATCTCGTCGATGGGAACGCCGTCCGGCTCCTGCCTCCGGTCGCCGCCGGCGATCTGCTCGGCCTGCCACTGGCGGAGGGAGATGTCGTCGGCGTCATCGACGGATACTTCCATCAGCGAATGGCGGTGCGGCACAAGGAGATCTTCGCGGCCCTGGCCGGCGGGGTGCGCGTGCTGGGCGCGAGCAGCATCGGCGCGTTGCGCGCCGCCGAAATGGATCGCTATGGAATGGAGGGTGTCGGCCAGATCTATGCCGACTATCGAGCCGGGCTCGTTGTCGGTGACGACGAGGTGGCGCTGCTTCATGGGCCCGCCGAGGCCGGCTACCCCGCTTTCTCCCAGCCTCTGGTCAACATCCGCGCCACGCTGGCGGCAGCGGTGTGTGAGGCCGTGATCGAAGAAGATGAAGGTGGCAGGCTGATCGGCGTCCTGGCCGCCATGCCCTACCAACGGCGCGATTATGAAGTCCTCGGGAACCTGGCCGGAGAACTCGGCATCGAGCGGAAAAAAGGGCGCTGCGCTCGTCGCCTTCTGCCGGGAACACGCCGTCGACCTCAAACGCCGCGACGCCCTGCTCCTGCTGGACAGGCTGAACGAGCCGCCCGAACAGGTCACCCCCAGGCCCCGGCTCAGCCGGACGCAAATGCTGGCCAACTGGGAACTCGCCGCCGGCAGGACATCGCCTCACGATGGCGGCACCCGGACGGGCCATGCGTCCTCGCTCCGTGTGTGCCAGTTGTTCGCCCAGGACTACCCGGAGTTCCATCGACGGCTCGTCTTCACCATGATCACAGACGAATGTGCCCGAGAATGCCCGGAATATCGCGAGGGCAGCCCAGAGCCGCGGGCAGTGGTGGCCCATGGGCGGCATCGCCGCTTCTACACGGAGAGCCCGCACCGGCGGGACCTCGGCTTCCTGGCGCGGTGGACGACCGAGAACGAGCGGTCGACACGGACGCAGGAGGAACTCCTTGCCACCTTCATCGTCCGCAGCTTCCGCGTGGGGGCGGTGGCGACGCCCCGGGCGGCGGCTCTGCGGGCACTGGAGACGTCGCCGGCCCTCGACCGGGCCGGCACGATCATCGAGGCCGCCGCCCAGATGGAAGCCACGCTCCAAGGGAAGAACTCCGGCTACGACAGGTCCAAACTGATGGACGAGCGGATACTTCACTGGTTTTCGGAGCGCTGGCAGGTCGAGCCTGACGATGCCGAGTTCGCTGCCATGGACCGTGGCTTCGCGTCCCTTGAGGCGTTCTTGGAAGCCGCCAAGCCTTTCTACCTTCTGGCCAAGTACAACGAGGACCTCGTGGACTTCACCGTCTCGCCGTACGAGCACGATCGGCGGGTCACAGGAAGCGGCGGATGGGGGTGATGGACAGTTCCTTCGCCCGTTGCGTCAGGGGGCGCCGCGCCCAGCGCGCGTGCTCGACCCGTTCGCTGCGGGCCAGGTCCGCGTCGAAGTGCTCGTCGAGGGTCGCGGTCAGGGTCCGGTCGACCACGGCGAGCATGACCTCCTCGTCGTGGTCGAGGGACCGCCGGTTGAAGTTCGTCGACCCGATGAGGGAGACCAGCCCGTCCATGGTGATGATCTTGGTGTGCAGCATCGAGGGCTGGAACCGGTGGATGCGCGCGCCGCAGTCCAGGAGGTCCTCGTAATGCCGCTGGCTCGCCAGGCGGCTCACGCGCTTGTCGGCGTGCGGGCCCGGCAGGAGCAGCTCCACCTCGACGCCCCGCCGGATGGTCTCGCGAAGAAGGCCGATGAAGTAGGCGTCAGGGGCGAAATAGGCGGAGGCCAGCCTCAGCCGCCGCTCGGCCAGCTGGAGCACGATCCGGAAGAGGGTCTGCATGTCCTGCCATCCGAAGCTCGCCGATCCGCGGACGACCTGCACCACGGCATCGCCGGCCGGCTCGTGGCGGGTGAAGCGGTCGCGGTCGTCGAACAGCACGTCGTGGCACTCGGCCCAGTTCTGGGCGAACGCCGCCGCGATGCCGTCCACCGCGGGTCCCTGGACCCGGAAGTGGCTGTCGCGCCACTCGTACTCGTCGCGGGCGTCGCCGCACCACTCCTCGGCGATGCCGACTCCGCCCGTGAAGGCCATCTGCTCGTCCACGACGAGCACTTTGCGGTGACAGCGGTGGTTCTGCTTGAACGGCGAGAGGTAGGCCGGTTTGCGGAACCAGCCGACCGTGACACCCGCGCGGTCCATCTGGTCCAGCAGGTCCTTCTCGATCTGCCAGCTGCCGATGCCGTCCAGGAGCAACCGGACGCGGACCCCGGCGCTGGCGCGGTCCGACAGCGCGTCGGCGAACCGGCGGGCGATGTCCCCGCGCCAGTACACGTAGGTCATCATGTCGACCGTGTGCCGCGCTCCGGCGATGGCGCCCAGCATCTCCGGGAAGATCTCGTCCCCGTTGCGCAGGGGCGTGACGGCGTTCCCCTCTGTGGCCGCGACGCCGATGAGCCGCTCCATGGACCGGCGGATCCGGTGGGCCCGATGAGCGGACGAGTCGACGGCGTCCTCGATGGAACCCGTCTGTTCCTGCGGCACGGTCATCTGCTGTCTGCTCCTCACGACCGGACACACGCGAGCGCTCGTCGCTTCGGCGCAGGTTCGTCCCCCGTTTTGCGAACTTCATGCCGTTCCACAAGACCGGCTTTGCCCTCCCGGGCGTCGTGACGGTGGTCCCGCGTGCCGGTAGCGTGGCCGAGCGATGATGATCGACGTCGACCGCACCAGTGTCGCCATGGGCGACGACGCCCTCCCCCACGCGGGCACGATCGACCTCCCCGGGGAGACGCCCCTGGCCGAGGTCGTCGCCTACCTCCTCGAACGGAACTTCCTCGCCACGATCGCGAGTGGGAAGGCCACGTGGATCCTCATGGCCGGCCGTCCCCTGGCGGTCGTGGCGCAGCAGTGGGACGAACCCCGCTTCCTGGTCGACGCGTCGCGCCCGATCAGCTCGTTCGCGGCAGAGGGGCGCGGTGTCTCGCTGTGGTTCCGCTACTGGAAGCAGCACGACCCCGACCACGTCTACGAGGAACTCGCCGCCGGGCGCCTGCCCGAGCGCTGACCTCCAGGCGGCGCACGCTCCGTGAGGTGGCGATTGCGGTCCGGGCGCGCTCCTGATAGCAAGATCGCGTCCTATCTCCGGTGGCGCGGGCAGGGAGAGGCGCATGCGGGCACGGCGATCGATGCGGAGACGGGCCGCGGAGGCGGGGATCGGGGCCGTCCGGCGGGTGCACCGGCAGCGGCGGGACTGGCCGGACGTGGTCCAGATCGCGCCCGGAGCGCCGCTTCTCGCCGTGGCGGTGGGCCTGGTCTTCGTCTTCGACTGGCGGGCGGCCTTCCTGGTGCCCGTCCTGGCGTGGGCGGGCATCGCCTGCTGGGTGCTTCTGGGTCCCCTGCCGGAGCCGGGCGGGCTGCGGCGGAGCTTCGCGGTGTGCGACGGCGGGATCCTCGTCGTGTCGCAGGCGACGGCCGTCGCCATCCCATGGGACGCGTTGGCCCGGCCGGTCCTGGACACGAAGGGGGCGGTGCTCCGGCTCGTGTGGACCAAGAACGACGAGGAACGCCACATTCGCGTCGGACCGGTGAGCGCACCCCGGGACCTCGGGCGCGCGGTCAGGAAGCAAGGCCCGGTGCGCCCACGCGCGGCGCCGCGGTTGGCGGCCGCCGCGACCGGAGCGGCCGTCCTCGCCCTGGTGGGATGGATCGCGCAGCCCTGGCTCGTCCGGACCGTCCTCGGTGAGCGCCCCGAGAACCTCGAGGATCTCGCCCGCCTGTGCTCCCGCCAGGACCGTCCCTACGAGCGGGCGGCCGCCTACGGCGGCTCGGGCCCGCACCCGCTGGTGTTCTTCCGTGAGGACCCGACCCGCCCCGCGCTCGTCACCGCGGGCGACGGCAGGGCACGGCCGACGCCGGACGAGGTGCAGCTGGTGGCGTGCGGCAGCCCGGCGGGACGGGTGTCGAGCACGCCGCTCCAGGTCTGCCGCTACGAGGGCGGGTTTCGCCTGGAGACCTACCAGGGACGCTACAGTCTCGACGTCTTCGAGGCGCGCACCGGCCGGAGGGTCGGCCGGCAGATACTGACCGGTACGGACAGTGTGACCGAATGCCCCGACTTCCAGCTCGTCTGGGGCAGCCGCGAGAAGTACCCCCTGAGCGAAGTCGACACCTCCCCCAGCCAGGCCGAGTACGACGCGGCGCTGCGCGCGTACGCGACCGGCCCGCGGCGTTCCTAACCGCGGAGGAACTCCACATCGAGCCGCCCGAGGCGCTCGGGGTCTGCGATGACGTCGATCGCGGTGATCCGGCCGTCCGCGACGGTGAAGGAGAAGACCGTCCGGAGCCGTCCGCCGGGGGCCCAGGCTGCATCCGCGACCCCGTCGACCAGGGCCGGACGGGCGGCCTGGGCATGCCCGGAGAGCCGCCGGGCGATGTCGGCCGCGCCGCTGATCCCGGCAGCGCCCAGCCGCGCGGCCGTCCGGTCGGGCCGCAGGACGGCGTCGGGGTGCAGGAGGGCGAGCAGCGCGGCGAAGTCGCCGTCGCGGGACGCGGCCAGGAACGCCTCGACGACGTGCCGCTTGCGGCCCGGGTCGGCGGCCGGGGCGGCGCCGGCGCCCTGGACCCGGCGGCGGGCGCGGCTCGCGAGCATCTTCGTCGCGGCTGGCGTCCGGTCGAGGAGGGGGGCGATCTCGCGGTACGGCACGGCGAACATGTCGTGCAGGACGAGCGCCAGCCGCTCGGCGGGAGCCAGCGTGTCGAGCACGACCAGCAGCGCGGCGCCGAGCGAGTCGGCGAGCAGCGCCTCGTGCTCGGGTCCGGCCGCCGGAGCCTCGGCCGCCTCCGCGGGACGCGCGTCCAGCGGCTCCTCCCGCCGCGCGGTCCGCGAGCGCAGCATGTCGAGGCAGATCCGGCCGACGACCGTCGTCAGCCACCCGCCGAGGTTCGCCACACCGGCGGCCTCCGACCGGTGGAGCCGCAGCCACGCCTCCTGGACGGCGTCGTCGGCCTCCCCGGCCGAGCCCAGCATCCGGTAGGCCACCGCCCGCAGGTGGGGGCGGTGCTCCTCGAAACGCTCGGCCAGCCACTCGTGCTCGCTCATCGTTACCTTCCCCGGCGGCCCTCCGTCATCAGGGTGACGGACCGGAACCCGCCGGCGTAACACCGGCAGCGAGGAGACGCAGATGGCGGAACCGATCATCCAGGCCGAGGGCCTGGTCAAGCGTTTCGGCGAGGTCGAGGCACTGGCGGGGCTCGACCTCGTGGCGCGCGGCGGGCAGGTCACCGCCGTCCTCGGCCCCAACGGGGCCGGGAAGACCACCTTCGTCCGCTCGGTCGCCACGCTCGTCCGGCCGGAGGCGGGACGGCTGCGGGTGGCCGGGATCGACGTCGCCCGTCACCCCGAGCGGGTGCGGCGGATCATCGGCCTGGCGGGGCAGTACGCCGCGGTCGAGCCGACGATGACCGGCAGCGAGAACCTGCGCATGGTGGCGCGCCTCTACGGCGGGTCGCGGCGGCAGGCGGCGGCGAGCGCGCGGGAGGTGCTGGCACGGCTCGGTCTGGAGGACGTGGCCGACCGCCAGGTCAAGACGTACTCCGGCGGCCTGCGGCGGCGGCTCGACCTCGGGGCGACCCTGGTCGGCGCGCCCCGGCTGCTGCTGCTCGACGAGCCGACGACCGGCCTCGACCCGCGCGGCCGCGGCCGGCTGTGGGACGCCATCCGCGACCTGGTGGCCGGGGGCACCGGCGTGCTCCTCACCACGCAGTACCTCGACGAGGCCGACCAGCTCGCCCACCAGGTCGCGATCATCGACCACGGGACGGTCATCGCGCACGGCCGGCCGGCCGAGCTCAAGGCCCGCGCCGGGCGGGACGTGATCGAGGTCCGCGCGCATCGCGCCGCGGACCTGACGGAGCTGGCGCGGGCGCTGGCGCCGGTCGGCGCCGGGGAGCCGCGCGTCGACGCCGGCACGGACCGGGTGAGCGTGCCGGTGACGGGTGGTGCGCGGGCGCTGACGGCCGCCGTCCGGGCCCTCGGCGACCTCGGCCTGGAGGTCGACGACATCGGCCTGCGCCGGCCGACGCTCGACGAGGTGTTCCTCACCCTGACCGGATCGCCGCCGCGTCCCGGCGGCGGCCGGACCGACCGCGCGCATGCCGGCCGGGCCTGACCGGACGAGCCGAAGGAGGCAGAACATGACCGTCGACAGTGCCGTCACCGCTAAGGCCGGGACACGGCCCTCCGCACCGGGCGCGGGCGCGGCCGTCACCACGGGGCAGGTCGCCGCGCGGACGATCCGCAAGTACATGCGCTCGCCCCAGTTGCTGATGGCCACCATGGTGGGAAGCGCCGTCTTCCTCCTGCTCTTCCGCTACATCTTCGGCGGGGCGATCCGGCTCGGGACGGTCCCGTACGTCGACTTCCTCATCCCCGGCATGGTCGCGACCAGCATGCTCATCACGGGTACGGGCGCCGCGGTCGGCGTCGCCGAGGACGCCGACCAGGGCCTGGTCGACCGGTTGCGGTCCCTGCCCGTCCCCCGGATCGCGCTGCTCACCGGCCGGGTTCTCGGCGACCTCGCGATCGTGGCGTGGGCGACCGCCGTCACCGTGGCCCTGGGGTTCGCGGTCGGGTTCCGGCTGCACGGCGGCGCCGGGGAGGCGCTGCTCGCGTTCGCTCTGTGCGTGGTGTGCGGCTTCGCCTTCCTCTGGATGTACATGTGCCTGGGACTGGTCTCCCCGAACGCCCAGGCCGCCCAGAGCACGTCGATGTTCGTCTATCCGGTGATCTTCGTGTCGAGCGCCTACGTGCCGGTCGGCACGCTGCCGGGCTGGATGCGGCCGGTGGCCGAGCACCAGCCCGTCACCGCGATCGCGAACGCGGTGCGCTCGCTCGCCCTGGGCGACCCGGCCATGGCGGGCCTCGACCACACCGCGGGCTACTGGGTCCTGGTGTCGCTCGCCTGGTCGGCCGGGATCGCGGCCGTGTTCGCACCGCTGGCGGTGGCCCTCTACCGGCGCTCGTGACGGCCGCCGGCCTCCCCGAGGGTGTCGACGTCGGCTGCGGTGAGACCGCCGGACAGCTCGGGGTAGCCGGGGCCCCGGTCGAAGAACGGGACGGCGCCGCGCTCGGCGCGCAGGCGTGCGCGCAGGGTCGCGGTCGCCTCGCCGTCCACCGCCCCGCCGGCCAGGACGACGCCGTAGTCGTCGCGGGCGCCGTCCGGGGACACCTTGCCGTCGCGGACGTCGGCGGCGACGCGGGACGGGTCGCGGTTCAGCGGGTCGCCCCATCCGCCGCCCCCGGTCGTGCGGATGCGGATGGTCTGCCCGGCCTTGACCGGGTGGTCGTCCACGAGGCCGTCCATCTCCTCGCCGTCGATCTCCACCCGGAAGGGACGTCCCGCGCGCCCCCCGTTGACGCCCCAGCACGAGAGGATCGAGCGGTCGGCGATCGACATGTAGCGGGCGTCGCGGAGCATCCGGATGTGCTTGTCGTAGCCGAGGCCGCCGCGGTGCTCCCCCGGCCCGCCGGAGTCGGCGGCCAGGCCGAGGCGCTCGACGACGAACGGCCAGCGGGCCTCGGCGAACTCGGCCGGGATGTTGCGGGAGTCGGGCACGACGTGGATGGTGTCCTCGCCGTCGGCGTAGTAGCGGCCGCCGGAGCCGCCGCCGAGGACCTCGCGCATCAGGTACGGGCCGCGGTCGTCCTCGCCGTAGACGCCGGTGTAGCGGATCGTCTCCTGGTCGGCGGGCATCCGGCCGTTCGTGGCCTTGGCCAGGACGCCCGCGAGGACGCCGAGCAGGCGCAGGATGACGAACGTGCGGGCGTTGGTCGGGGCGGGGAAGACGGGGGTGAGCAGCGTGCCCTTCCCCGGGAAGCGCATCTCGATGAGCGGCACCACGCCCTCGTTGACGTCGAGCTCGGCGGCCCGCTCGGGGGTGTCGGCCAGGTTCCGCAGGACGGGCGCCAGCCACTTCTTCAGGAACACCCCGCCGGCGTAGTCGCCCGCGTGGTTGATGGGCCCCTTGGCCTGCGGGGACGTCCCGGTGAAGTCGATGACCAGGGGGACGGCCGCCGCCTTGTCGACGGTCAGCGTGATCCGCTGGGCGTGCAGGCGGGGCGGGTCCACGCCGTCGTGCTCGGCGTAGTCCTCCCACACGAACGTCCCGTCCGGGATCTTGGCGAGCAGCTCGCGGCGGAACGTCTCGGTGGTCCGGTCGATGATCGCGTCGAAGCACGCCTCGACGTCCGCGCGGCCGTAGCGGGCGAACAGGTCGCCGAGGCGGCGGGCGCCCATCAGGCAGGCCGAGCACTCGGCGTCGAGGTCGCCGGCGAGCGAGTCGGGCATCCGCGAGTTGCGGGTCATGATGGTCAGCGCCGCCTCGTTCGGGACGCCCCGGTCCCACAGCCTGATCGGCGGGACCATCAGCCCCTCCTCGAACGCGCTGCGGGCGTGGCTCGGCATCGACCCGGGCACGGCGCCGCCGATGTCGTCGTGGTGGCCGAACGCCTGGACGAACGCGACCACCTCGCCGTCGTGGAACACCGGCACCGTCACGCACAGGTCCGGCAGGTGCCCGATGCCGCCCTCCGACAGGTACACGTCGTTGTGGAAGAACACGTCGCCGGGACGCATCTCCTCCAGCGGGAAGTCGCGGGCGACCGGCTGGACGAGCGCCGAGTACGAGCGCCCGGTCAGCTTGCGGAGCCGCCGGTCGTGGATGCCGGCGCGGAAGTCGTGCGCGTCCCGGATCATCGGGGACCGGGCGGTGCGCGCGATGGCCGTCTCGACCTCGCGCTCCACCGACGCGAGCGTCCCCTCCACGATCTCCAGCAGGATCGGGTCGATCATCGCGTCACCACCAGGTTTCCGTAGCCGTCGAGGACGGCGGTGAAGCCGGGATGCAGGGGGAGGGTGGAGCCGAACTCCTCGACGACGGCCGGTCCCTCGATCGTGTCGCCGGGGGCGAGCTTCTCGCGCCGGTAGACCGCCGTCTCCTCCCAGGCGTCGAAGAAGACGTCCCGCGTGCCGGTGCGGGCCCGCGACGGATCGCCGTCCCCGGGCGGACGCTCCGCGAGGCGGGGCCGGTCGATCGGGCCGATGCCCGAGACGCGCAGGTTGACCCATTCGACCGGATGGCGCGGGTCGTCCCGGTAGCAGTAGCCGTAGAGGGCCTCGTGGGCGTCGTGGAACCGGCGGACCACCTCGGCGCGGAACGCCTCGTCCGGCGCTCCGGCCGGGGCGGCGACCCGCACCTCGAACGCCTGCCCGTAGTACCGCAGGTCGGCCGAGCGGGCGAAGCGGCGCCGGTCCGCGGGGAACCCCTCTCGGGCGAGGGCTTCCGCGGCCTCGTTCTCAAGGTCGGCGTAGACCTCGGCGAGAAGCGCTGGGGCCAGTTCGGCGTCGCGGACGACCCGCGTGCGCACGTAGTCGTTCTTCACGTCCACCGTGAGCAGCCCGTACGCCGACAGGTTGCCGGGGTTCTCCGGGACGACGGCGGCGGGCAGCCCGAGGACGTCGAGCAGCCGGCACGCCAGCAGCGGCCCCGAGCCGCCGAACGCGACGAGCGGGTAGTCGCGGACGTCCAGGCCCCGCTTGACCGTGATCTGCCGGATGGCGTTGGCCTGGTTCCACGCCGAGATCTCCAGAATCCCCGCGGCGGCCCGCTCCACCGGCAGGCCGAGGTCCCCGGCGAGGGCGCCGAGCCCCGCGCGGGCGGCGTCCACGTCCAGCGGCACCTCGCCGCCGAGCAGGTGCGGCGGGATGCGGCCGAGGACGGCGTGCGCGTCGGTCACCGTGGCCTCGGTGCCGCCGCGCCCGTAGCAGAGCGGCCCCGGGTCGGCGCCCGCGCTGCGCGGCCCGACCTTCAGCGCGCCCTCCGGCGACCGCCACGCGACCGACCCGCCGCCCGCCCCGACCGTCACGATGTCGATCATCGGGATCTTGACGGGGTGCCGGCCGATCGAGCCCTCGGTGGTGAGCGTCGGCTCCCCGTCCAGGACGACGGCGACGTCGGTGGACGTCCCGCCGCCGTCCAGCGTCACGACGGAGCCGTGGCCGGTGTGCGAGACGACGAACGCCGCGCCGAGCGCCCCGGCGGCCGGGCCGGACAGCACGGTCGTGATCGGCTGCCGGGCGACCTCCTCCGCCGACAGCACGCCGCCGTTGCTCTTCATCACCAGCGGCCGGGACGCGACGCGCTCGGCGATCCGCGCGAGGTAGCCGTTCATGGCGGGCTTCACGGCGGCGTCCACGAGCGTCGTCACCGACCGCTCGTACTCGCGGTACTCGCGCAGCACCTCGCACGACAGCGACACCACCGCGTCCGGGTGCTCGCGGGCCAGCACGTCCCGCATGGCCAGCTCGTGGGACGGGTCGGCGTAGGAGTGCAGGAAGCACACCCCGATCGCGAGGATCCCCGCGTCGCGGAACCAGCGGGCCGCCGCGACCGCCGACGCCTCGTCGAACGGGCGGATCTCGGCGCCGGTGTGGTCCAGACGCCCGCCGACCCCCCGGACCCGGTGCACCGGGACGATCCGCGGCGGCTTCACCCAGAAGTAGCTGTTGCCGTAGCCGTCCGGGACGCTCTGCCGCGCGATCTCCAGCACGGACTCGAAGCCCTCGGTGGTGACGAACCCGAGGTCGTCGATCCGGTCCTCCAGGAGCCGGTTCGTCGCGACCGTCGTGCCGTGGGACAGCGCGGCGACGTCCCCGGGGGCCGCGCCGAGCAGCCCGAGGACCTTCGCGACCCCGTCCGCGAACCCCTCCGCGGGGTCGGCGGGCGTCGAGGGGGTCTTGGTGGTGGTCAGGCCCCCGCCCTCGTCCAGGGCGACGACGTCGGTGAACGTCCCGCCCGTGTCGATCCCGATCCGCAGCCGCCTCGCCATGATGAAGGGTCTACCGGACGCCGCCCACCTGCGAAACCGTCGCAATCTGCCAACGGACGCGGTGTTCTTTCGTGAGGCCGCGTTGGGGCTAGGCTGAGCACCTTCCTTTCCATGCATCCGATCAGACCGCTGGAGCCTCTTCATGGCGCTTGAACGCCCCGAGATCGACTTCCCCGAGGGTCAGCCGCCCACGTACCTCGACATCACCGACATCGCGGTGGGCGACGGCCCGGAGGCCGCCAAGGGCTCGAACGTGTCGATGCACTACGTCGGCGTTTCGTGGTCCACCGGTGAGGAGTTCGACGCGTCCTGGAACCGCGGCTCCACCCTGGACTTCGAGCTCGGCGCCGGCCGCGTCATCAAGGGCTGGGACATGGGCATCGCCGGCATGAAGGTCGGCGGGCGCCGCAAGCTCGTCATCCCGCCGCACCTGGCCTACGGCGACCGCAGCCCGAGTCCGGCGATCAAGCCCGGCGAGACGCTGATCTTCGTCGTCGACCTGGTGGGGGTGAGCTGACCCGCGGGGCTCATCTCCCCCGGCGGCCCAGCAGGTAGCCGACGGCGACGCCGGCGAGGGCGACGGCCCCGCCGGAGACGAACGCGGCGGCCATCGGCCAGGCCGCGCCGGCCGTCCGGTCCGGGACGGCCGGGGCGCGTCCCGGGTACACCGGGCCGGCCTGCGCCGGCTCCGGCGGCGCAGCCGGCGGGGCGTCCGGCGGGGCGGGCGACACGACCGGCGCCGGAGCGGTGAGGTCGCGTTCGACGGCGGCGAAGAACTCGCCCGCGGTGCGCCTGGCGACGCTGCCGAGCATCCGCTGCCCGACGCCGCCGACCATCCCGCCGACGACCGCGTCCGCGTCGTAGTCGATGCGCGTCCCGCCGTCGCCGTTGGAGAGCCGGACGCGGACGGTGGCGTCCACCGTGCCCGGCGCCCCCTGGCCGCGGGCGCGCAGCACGAACGAGCGCGGCGGGTCGGGCTCGGCGAGCTCGACCCGCCCCACGTACGTGCCCTTGATCGAGGCGACGCCCGCGGTGACCGTCATACGGTAGGTGTCGGGCGCCGTCTCCTCCAGGGAGCTGCATCCGGGGATCGTCCTCGCCAGGACGGCCGGATCCTGGAGCGCGTCCCAGACGCGGTCGAGCGGAGCGGCGACGCTGGCACTGCCGGTGAGCTGCATGAATCGACTGTAGAGAACGCCGCCGCGGCACCGAACGGCAACATCTGCCGAGTACACGCCGAGGATTGGGCAGATGCGCCCCGGAGCGGCCTGGAAATGGTCAGATATGTCCGGCAGGTTCCGGCGGGGCGCGAACCCGGGAGGCGGCGCGCGCGTCAACCGTTGCAGCGCCCGGAACGACCGCTCAGGGCAAGACGAGCAGCTTAGCCGAGAGAAGAGGAGCACGCGGCAGATGCGAGGGAAGACGCCCGTGATCGCCATGGTCGCCGCCGGAGTGTTCGGCGTGGCCGCGGGCGGCTGGCCCGTCGTGACCGCCCCGTTCGGCGGCGACTCCGGGCCGTCCATGCGCACGCAGCTCGCCGCCGTGCTCGGCGACCAGCGGTGGCAGACGCCGAAACCCGGTTCCTGGACGATGCCGGCGCCCGCCGCGAACGGCCTGCCCCCGGTCATCAACCACATCGAGACGCAGGACCGCGTCGTCTTCCTGACGATCGACGACGGCTACACCTACGACTCGGAGTTCGTGAACCTCGTCCGCAAGGAGAAGGTGCCCATCCTGACGTTCCTGACCTCCACCTACGTCAAGGGGCAGGGGCAGTATTTCTGGGCCATGCGCAACGCCGGCTCGCAGATGGAGAACCACACCGTCAGCCACCCGAACATGGCGACGCTCAGCGCCGAGGCGCAGAAGAAGCAGATCTGCGACTCCTCCGACGAGATCCAGAAGCAGTACGGGCGGCGTCCGCAGATCTTCCGCCCGCCGTTCGGCAGCTTCAACCAGACCACGCTCCAGGTCGCCAAGGAATGCGGCATCAAGTCGGTGCTGCTGTGGTCGGCGGAGTTCTACAACGGCACCATCGGCCCCGGCGTCGGCCGCGACGGCTTCGCCCGCGGCGACGGCGGCAAGGGGTTCAGGCCCGGCGACATCATCCTGATGCACTACCGCAAGGGCCTCGCCCACCAGTTCCAGATGATCCTCGGCTGGATCAGGCAGGCCGGGTTCCGGCCCGCGGCGGTCGAGAACTACCTGCCGAAGTCGCTCGGCGGCAACGTGCCCGACAAGCCCGCGTCGGACAAGCCCGGCCCCTGAGAGCCACCCGTGAGCGCCACGCGCGAACCCCGCCCGATAAGCGACCTTCCCGGACGAATCGCGGTTAGGCCGAGGGCCCGCGGCGGCCTTCACTAGGGTCAACACGCTGGCGGGGCCGAGGTCCCCCGCTACCCGAGCCGGCCCCGCCAGCACCGGCTCTCCCGGCATCGGCTCCGTCGGCATCGGCTCCGTCGGCATCCGTCCGGGCCGCCGCGGTCAGCCGGCCCGCACGCCCTCCCGGACGCGCAGGGACGGGTCGCTCGCGGCCCGTTCCCTGAGCGTGTAGAGGGCGTCCGGGGAGAGCGGCATCGCGTCCACGCGGACGCCCTCCGCGTCCTCGACCGCCGACGCGATCACGGCCGACACCGGGATGACCCCCGCCTCCCCCGCGCCCTTGATGCCGAGCGGGTTCAGCGGCGACGGCGTCTCCAGATGGTCGGTCTCGATGCGCGGGATCTCCGTCGCGTACGGCATCAGGAAGTCCATGAAGGACGCGTTCAGGAGCTGCCCCGACTCGTCGTAGGCCATCCGCTCGTACAGCGCGCCGCCGATGCCCTGCGCCACGCCGCCGTGGATCTGCCCCTCCACCACCATCGGGTTGATGAGCCGCCCGCAGTCGTGCACGACCGCGTACCGCAGGACCGCGATCTCCGCGGTGTCCGGGTCGACCTCCACGATCGCGGCGTGCGCGCCGGCCGCGAAGGTCGACCGCACCGGCGAGTAGTAGTCGCGTCCCTCCAGGCCGGGCTCGTCCCCCTCCGCGACCGGCGGCTCGGTGACCGGGCGGCCCACCGCGAACTGCGTCGCCGCCGCGGCCTCCTCGTCGAACGCGTACCGCAGCGGGTTCGACAGCACCGCGACCGTCCGCAGCGGGACGGCCGCCGACGGGTCGCCGCGGACGTGCACGACACCGTCGGTGATGTCCAGGTCGTCCGGGTCGGCCTCCAGGGCCTCGCCCGCGATGCGCAGCGCCTTGGCGCGCACCTTCCGGGCGGCCAGCGCGATCGCGTTGCCGCTCATCACGGCGGCGCGGGACGCGAACGTCCCGACCGCGTACCCGAACCGGCGCGTGTCGCCCGTCGTCACCCGCACGTCCTCGATCGGGACGCCGAGCTCCGCCGCGGCGATCTGCGCGAACACCGTCTCGTGCCCCTGGCCCTGCGAGGTCAGCCCGGTCGACACGTGCACCCGCCCGGCGGTGTCGACCTCGACGTGGCCGCCCTCGTACGGCCCGACGCCCGTCCCCTCCACGTAGACGCCGAGGCCGATGCCGAGCCGGCGGCCCCGGGCCGCGGCGGCGGCGCGCTCGGCCGCGAAGCCGTCCCAGCCGATCAGGTCGCGCGCCTTGCGGAGCAGCTCGGGGTAGTCGCCCGAGTCGTAGATCAGCGGGCGGCCGTCCTGGAACGTCAGGCCCTGGTCGTAGGGGAACTCCTCGGGCCGGATGAAGTTCGCCGCGCGCACGTCCGCGCGGTCGAGGCCGAGGTGGCGGGCGATGCGGTCCATCGTCCGCTCCATGCAGAACACGCCCTGCGGGCGGCCCGCGCCCCGGTACGGGGTGACGATCAGGGTGTTGGTGTAGAGGCTGACGACCTCCGCCCGGTACGCGCCGATCTTGTACGGGCCGAGGAGCTGGGTGGACGTGACGATCGGGATGATGATCCCGTACGGGGTGTAGGCGCCGTGGTCGTGCAGGATCCGCACGTCCAGGCCGAGGACGCGGCCGTCGTCGTCGAACCCGACCCGCACCCGCTGCAGCTGGCCGCGCTCGTGCGCGGCCGACACGAAGTGCTCGCGGCGGTCCTCGGTCCACTTCAGCTCGCGGTCCAGCAGCCGCGCCGCCCAGGGGACGAGCACCTCCTCCGGCCACGGGTGCACGATCTTCACGCCGAACCCGCCGCCGACGTCCGGCGCGATCACCTCGACCTTGCCGTTCGGCAGCCCGAGCCGCGCGGCGATCGCCGCCCGCACGCTCGTGGACGCCTGCGTGGAGGAGTACACGCGCAGCGACCCGTCGTCGGCGTCCCACCGGGCGTAGACGCCGCGCCCCTCCAGCGGCATGGACGCGCTGCGCTCGATCGCCAGGCCGAACTCCAGCACGTGCGGCGCGGCATCGATCGCGGCGCTGGCGTCGCCGGTCTCCTGGACGAGGACGGCCCCCACATTGCCGGGCACGTCGCCGTGGACGAGATGCTCCGCCCGCTCGGCCGCCTCGATGCCGACGACGGCGGGCAGCGGCTCGTACTCCACGCGGACGCGCTCGGCGGCGTCCTCGGCCAGGTACCGGTCGCGGGCGACGACCATCGCGACGGGCTCGCCGACGTGCCGGACGACGTCGCGGGCCAGCGGATACCCGGTGCGGCCGTGGGTCAGCGACGGATGCGGGATGAGCAGCGGCAGCGGCTCCCCGACCCGCCCGGGCAGGTCCTCCCAGGTGTAGATGGCGACGAGTCCGTCGACGTCCAGCGCCTCCGACACGTCGATGTCGGCGATCCGGGCGTGCGCGTGCGGCGACCGCACGAAGGCCGCGGCCAGGGCGTCCTGCCCGAGGTCGTCCAGGTACCGGCCGCGGCCGGTGAGGAGCCTGCCGTCCTCGCGGCGCCTGACCGGTTCGCCGAACACGCGGGTGCCCATCACGACTCCTCAGCAGTCTCCCGGCGAGGGGGCGCCCCCTCGCCTCCCCCGGACTCGTCGAGCAGGTCGGCGGCGCGGTGCACCGACTTGACGATGTTCTGGTAGCCGGTGCAGCGGCACAGGTTCCCCGAGATCCCCTCAAGGACCTGGTCGTCGGTCGGACGCGGGGTCTCCCGCAGCAGCGCCGTGACCGTGCAGAGGAACCCGGGCGTGCAGAAGCCGCACTGCAGGCCGTGGCATTCGCGGAAGGCCCGCTGCACCGGCGACGGCGTCCCGTCCGGGGCCGCGAGCCCCTCCACGGTGGTGACCTCGTGGCCGGACGCGGTGACGGCGAACATCAGGCACGACCGCACCGGCTCCCCGTCGAGCAGGACGGTGCAGCAGCCGCAGACTCCGTGCTCGCAGCCGACGTGCGTGCCGGTGAGCCCGAGGTCGTGCCGGAGCAGGTCCGACAGCAGCCGCCGCGCCGGGACCCGTGCGGCGCGGTGCGTCCCGTTGACGGTCAGCGCGACCTCGAAGCCCTCCTCCATCAGTCCCCCGCCTTCCGCAGCGCCTCGGCGGCCGCCGCGCTCAGGGCGCGCTCGGTGAGCACGCCGGTCAGGTGCCGCCGGTACGCGGCGCCCGCGTGGATGTCGGGCTCCGGGTCGATCCGCTCCCGGACGTGGGCGGCGGCGGCCGCCCAGTCGCCGCCCGGCCCCGCGGCGCCGGCCAGGTCGAGCACGAGCGGCGTCGCGGCGATGCCGAGGTAGCCGGCGCGGGCCTCGCGGACCCGCAGGTCCTCGTCCAGGCCGACGACGGCGGCGACGCCGGACAGCGCGTAGTCGCCGTGCCGCCGGGCCGTCTCGGCGAACGCGGTGCCGGTGCGGGGCGGCGCGGCCGGGAAGAACGCGGCCACGGCCAGCTCGCCCGGTTCGAGCGCCGACTCCAGCGGGCCGCGGAAGAACGCGGCGGCCGGGATCGTGCGGCGCCCCCGCGCCGACACGGCCTCGACCGTCCCGCCGAGGACGGCGAGCACGGCGGGCAGCTCGGCGGCCGGGTCGGCGTGCGCGAGGCTGCCGACGACCGTCCCCCGGTTCCGGATCACCGGGTGCGCGACGTGCCGGAGCGCCTGCCCGAGGAGCGGCTGGACGGCGGCGGCCTCCGCGGAGCGCTCCACCCGGGCGTGCCGGGCGAGCGCGCCGACCCGCACGCCGCCGTCCCCGACGTGGACGGTGTCGAGGTCGGCGACGCGGTTGATGTCGACCAGGTCGGACGGCGCCGCGAGCCGCATGTTGAGCAGCGGGATGAGGCTCTGGCCGCCCGCGAGGACCTTGCCGCCCGGCGCGGCGGCCAGCGCGTCCAGCGCCTCGGCGAGGGTGGCGGGCGCGTGGTAGCCGAACGGGGGCGGCTTCACCGGGTCGGGCCGCCGATCTCCGTCTCCGACGGCGCGATGATGCCGCCGCCCGAGTCGTCCGGTCCGCGCAGCGCGTTCAGGACGTGGTAGCCGAGCAGGACGGCGATGGTGCCGAGCGCGATGCCCTGCAGCGGGAAGTCGTCGGTGATCTGCAGTGTCACGTTCCCGATCGCCAGGATGACCGCCGCCGCCACCGGGACGAGGTTGACCGGGTCGCCGAAGTCGACGCGGTTCTCGACCCAGATCTTCGCGCCGAGCAGGCCGATCATGCCGTAGAGGACGACGGTGATGCCGCCGAGCACGCCGCCCGGGGTCGCGGCGACGAGCGCGCCGAACTTCGGGCACAGCCCGAACAGGACCGCCACGAGCGCGGCGAAGTAGTAGGCGGCCGTCGAGTAGATCCGGGTCGCGGCCATGACGCCGATGTTCTCGGCGTAGGTGGTGGTGGGCGAGCCGCCGACGGAGGTGGCGAGGGCGGTGCCGACGCCGTCCGCGGCGATGGCCCGGCCGAGGACGGGGTCCAGGTCGTCGCGCGTCATCGCCGCGACGGCCTTGACGTGCCCGGTGTTCTCGGCGATCAGCGCGATGACGGCGGGCAGCGCCAGCAGGACCGCCGAGGTCTTGAAGTCGGGCGAGTGCAGGCTCGGGAAGCCGAACCAGTCGGCGGCCTTCACGCTGGTGAAGTCGACCCGGTCGTGCGGGAACGCGGTGGCGACGCAGTACGGGCCCTCGGCGGTGCACGCCCTGCCCGTCCCGTCCAGCAGGTTCTGCCCCGGCAGCGCCGAGGTGATCTTGCCGGCGGTCTGGTCGAGGACCCAGGAGAGCGCGAAGCCGAACACCAGCGCCAGCAGGATCGTGATGCGCGCCCAGAAGCCGCGCAGCAGCACCGCGCACAGCACCGCGAAGCCCAGCGTCGCCAGCGCGACCCACTGGTCCTGCGGCCAGTAGACCGTGGCGACCACCGGGGCCAGGTTGAATCCGATCAGCATCACCACGGCGCCGGTCACGACCGGCGGGAACACCCGGTGGATGAGGTCCCCGCCCACGAAGTGGATCAGGACGCCGACCGCGGCGAGGACCAGGCCGGAGACGAGGATCGCCCCGGTCACGGTCGCGCTGTCGCCGCCCGCCGCGCGGATCGCCGCGACCGCGCCGACGAACGAGGCGCTCGTGCCGAGGTAGCTCGGCACCCGGCCGCCCACGATCAGCAGGAACAGGATCGTCGCGACCCCGGACATCATGATCGCGAGGTTCGGGTCCAGGCCCATCACGACGGGGAACACGAACGTCGCCCCGAACATCGCCACCACGTGCTGGGCGCCGATGCCCGCGGTGCGCGGCCACGACAGCCGCTCGTCCGGCCTCACGACCTCCCCGGGCGGCGGCGTGCGTCCGTCGCCGTGCAGCTTCCAGCCGGTCACCATCGGGGTCCTCCTGCTCGGCCGACCGCGTTCATGCGGGCAAGGTAGATCTACCCCGATGGGCGGGCATCGGCGACATCTGCCAAAGCCCGGGCCCAGGATTGGGAGGACGGGCCGGTGCGCCGGCGCGTCATCCGGATATCACCCCGGTGATGAGACTACTCTCAGATACCGCGCATGCGCAGCACGTGCAGGGCGAGGGTGAGGTTGAGCCGGAGATGCGCGTCCTCGGTGAACGCCCCGAGCATCCGCTCCAGCTTCCCGATGCGGTACCGCAGCGTGTTGTAGTGGAAGTGGAGCCGGCGTGCGGTCTCGGCGACGTTGAGGTTGGTCTCCAGCAGCACCTGCAGCGTGCGGCGCAGGTCGACCAGCTCGGGCTCGTCGTCGGTGGCCAGGTCGCCGAGCGTCTCCCGGACGAACGCGTGCAGCTCGTCCGGGTCGGAGACGAGGCTCAGCAGCCGGTACACGCCGAGCTGGTCGAAGTGCGCCCGCGCGCCCGCGCCGTTCAGCTGGCGCCCGACCCGGACGGCCTTCACCGCCTGCTCGTACGCCTCCGGCAGGTCGGCCGGGGACGTCACCGTCCGGCTGATGCCGGTGGAGAACGTCCGGCGCACCGGCAGGTGCTCGGCGAAGATCGACGACGCCTCCTTGACCATCGCCTGGACCGGTCCCGTGGTCAGCTCGGCGGGGTCGTCCCCGTCTGCGCCGACGACCGCGACGACCTCGTGCGCAAAGCTCGCGACGGCCGCGCCGCGGTCGTGCCGGCGGACGGCCGTCGTCCACGCGGCGGCGAGCCGCTCCTGCGCGGTCCGCTCCTCGACGCCGCGGACGCCGCGCGCGCCGCCGTCCGGCTCGGCCGCCTTGCCGCGCGCCTTCCCGTCGGGCTCGGGGGCGGCGGCGCCGCGCGGCCGGCCGTCGAGCTCGGCGACGACGACCATCACCGGGCGGTCCAGGTCCCAGCCGAACCCGCCGCAGTGCGCGATGACCCGGTCGTCCTCGCCGGCGCGGCCCGCGAGGACGTCGCGCAGGAAGTCGGCGCGGTACTTGCTCTCCACCGCGGCGACGGCCTGCTGCTTGGTCACCACGAGCGCCGCGACGGTCGCGGCGCGCTCCAGGATGCCGAGGTCGGTGCCGCGCAGCGTGCCGCCGGGGCTGAACGCGACGATGCGGCCGTGGTCGAATCCGCCGGCCATCACGGGCACGACGAGATGGTCGCCGGTGCCGTGCGCGCCGATGATGCCGCAGCCGCCGCGCCCGCACGCCGCGTGCCGGCCGGCGTCGAACGCGCGCATCGCCTGGACGTGCTCCTCCGGCCCGGCGCCGGCGAGCACCCGCTGCTCGCCGTCCAGCACCACGACCGCCACGTCCAGCAGGGACGCGACCTCGTCCACGACCTCCTGGAGGCCGCCGCCGCACAGCACGATCTGCACGAGCGCCCGGTGCACCTCCTCGGTGCGGGCGAGGACGGCCGCCTGCCGGTTCAGGATGTCGGTGAGGACCTGGTTCAGGATGTCGTCGAAGCCGACGTCGTTGGGGAGCAGGATCAGCGGGAAGCCGCGGCGGTCGGCCTGCGCGATCATCTCGGCGGGGAGCGAGTCCAGGTAGCGGCCCAGTTTGATGGCCAGGGCCGCGAGGCCGCGCTCGTCCAGGTCGGCGACCAGGTTGTCGAGCGACTGGGGGGTGTTGCGGAGGGGGTAGCCGGTGGTGAGGAGCAGCTCGTTCGGTTTGACCCACGACAGGATGTCGGGGACCTCCATCACGTTGAGCCGCTGGACGACGCGTTCGAGGCCGGACCGTCCGGCGATGAGGCGGGCGCCGTTCAGGGTGCTGACGCCGAGGACCTCGCCGACCGACAGGCCATAGGTCAGGGTTCCGGTACTCGCGAGCCGGAGGGCCGGTGGGCCCGGGTCCGCGCTGGTGTAACTCATGCCAGGGGTCACCTCGCCTTTTGGAGCGTACATCGCCCGTTACGGCGAGATCGCTACCTGTTCCTGATCAACACTGACAACAAAGACGAACGATGACAACCATCCTTGGCAGCTTTATCCATACGTCCCATGCGAGGGCCGTTCTACCGTCGTCGCGGAGGCCGGGCCGCCCGCGCGCCGGGCGGCCGCCGACACCGGCCTCGGGAGGATCAGTGACCGCACTCGTCCGCGACCCGGTCCGGCTCGCGGCCCGGCCGGGCCGGCGCCCGCCCACCGCGGGCGCCGCGAGCCTCGCGCTGCGGCCGCTGCTGGACCCGCCGCGCCGCGCGGCCCGCGTCATCGCCGTCTTCCCGGCGGCGCTGTACCTGGAGATGCGGGGCGGGCCCGAGCCGCGCGTGCTCGCCGTCGTCACCTCCGACGCCGGCCGGCTGCCGAACGCGGTGGTGATCGTCGCCACCCGCCGCGACCATCCGTTCCGGTCCGTCCGCGAGGGCGGGGACGCGTTCGTCGGGGACGGCCGGGTGGAGGCGGACGGCCTGAACGTGCGGATCCGCCGCTGGTGGGACCCGTCGCCGGCGCTCGGCGCCATGCAGCCGGCGGCGCTGGCGCGCGGGGTGCGGGCGCTGGAGGGGGAGCTGGCCGCCGCGGGGGCGCTCACCGCCGCGGGGACGGCGGGCGGTGGGCTCGCGGGGCATCCCGATCCGGCGGCGCTGGCCGAGGCCTGCGCGGCGGGCGACCTGGCGGGCGCGGTCGAGGCGGCGGAGCGGATCGTGGGGCTCGGCCCCGGGCTGACGCCGAGCGGCGACGACATCCTGTGCGGGCTGCTGGTCGCGCTGCGGCTGGTCGGCGACGCGGTCCGGCACGGCGGGACGGCGGTGCGGCTCGCCGACTGGCTCGGCGCCGCCGTCACCGCGGACGCGGGCACCCGCACGACGGCGCTGGCGGCGACGCTGCTGCACTGCGCGGCGGGGGGCGACGCGGGCGCGGAGGTGACGGCGGTCCTGCGCTGCGTCGCGGGCCACGAGCCGGCGTCCGCGGCCGTCCGCCGCCTGCTCGCGGTGGGGCACACGTCGGGCGCCGACCTGGCGCACGGCGTCCTCACGGGTTGCCGCGCCGTCCTCGCGCTCACGGCCCCGGCTGCCCGTCGTGGTTCAAGGGTCACAGCATGAGCGCAGCGAACCGGGGGGTGTGGGGGGTCGTCCCCCACAGGAGGTGCGTGTGAACGAATCGGTCGAGGTGCGGCGGGGGCGCTACCACGATTCGGTCACGCTCATGCGGGTGAGCCGGCTGCTGTCGGAGCGGCCGGGGGTCGCGGCGGCGATGGTGGCGATGGGCACCGGGCTGAACCGCGAGATGTTCGGCCGGATGGGGTTCGAGGTGCCGGGCGAGGCCGGGCCGGACGACCTGGTGGTGGCGATCCGGGTCGAGGACGGCGGTCTGGACGAGGCGCGGGAGGCGCTGGACGGGCTGCTGCGGGAGGCGGCGCGCCCGCCGTCCGGGGGCGGGGTGCTCGGGGCGCCGGAGCCGGCCCGGACGACGGGGTCGGCGGCGGCCCGGACGGAGGCGACGGTGGCGCTGCTGTCGGTGCCGGGGCCGCAGGTGTTCCCGGAGGCGATGGACGCGCTGGACGCCGGTCTCAACGTGATGATCTTCAGTGACAACGTGCCGCTCGCCCAGGAGATCACGCTGAAGGAGGCGGCGGCGCGGCGCGGGCTGATCGTGATGGGCCCGGACTGCGGGACGGCGGTGATCGGCGGCGCGGGCCTGGGGTTCGCGAACGCGGTGCGGCCGGGGCCGGTGGGCGTGGTCGCGGCGTCCGGGACGGGCGCGCAGCAGCTGATGTGCCTGCTGGACGCGGCGGGAGCCGGCGTGAGCCACGTACTGGGCGTCGGCGGGCGGGACCTGTCGCCGGAGGTGAGCGGCCGGTCGGCGCTGTCCGCGCTGGCGGCGCTGGACGCCGACCCGGGCACCGAGCTGATCGTGCTGGTGTCCAAGCCGCCGGCGCCGCAGGTGCTGGACCTGATCCGGGAGGCGGCGCGGCGGCTGGACACGCCGGTGCTGTTCGCGCTGCCGGTGCCCGGCGAGAACGACCTGACGCGGGCGGCCGAGGAGGTCCTCGCGGCGCTCGGCCGGGCCGTGCCGGAGTGGCCGCGCTGGACGTCGTCGCGGCGCCCGGCGCGGGCGCGCGGGCGGGCGCTGCGCGGGCTGTTCGCGGGCGGGACGCTGCGCGACGAGGCGGAGATGATCGCGCGGGACCTGCTGGGGTGGGAGCAGCTGGAGGCGCGCGGCCACCGGTTCACCGACTTCGGCGACGACGCCTACACGCGGGGCCGCGCGCACCCGATGATCGACCCGACGCTGCGGCTGGAGGCGCTGCGGGGCGAGGCCGCCGACCCGGCGTGCGGCGTGCTGCTCCTGGACGTGGTGCTCGGGCACGGCGCCGAGCCCGACCCGGCCGCGCTGCTCGCCCCGGCGGTCGCCGAGGCGGTGAAGGAGCGTCCGGACCTCGCGGTCGTGGTGTCGCTGTGCGGGACGCCGGCGGACCCGCAGGGCCGCGACGGGCAGGCCGCCGCCCTGCGCGACGCGGGCGCCGACGTGTTCGCGTCGAACGCCCAGGCGACCCGGCACGCCTTGGCGAAGGTGGACGGGCAGGCGGCGGAAGGGGCGTCCGGATGAACGAGCGGCACCGGCTGGGCGGGCTGCTGACCCGCGATCCGCGGGTGGTGACGGCGGGGGTGGAGATCCTCGCGGACGCGCTCGCGGAGCAGGCCGTGCCGGTGGAGGCGGTCGACTGGCGGCCGCCGCCGGCCGGGACGGAGGCCGCGCTCGCCGCGGTCCTCGGGGCGCCCGGGCACGCCGAGGCCAACGCGCGCGCCGTCGGGCGGATGGTGACGGCGCGCCCGCACCTGGTGGACGTCCGCCCGGCGAGCGAGGTGCTCGGCCTGGAGAAGGGGACGTTCCTGCACGCGGGCCCGCCGCTGGACTGGGACCGGGCGTCCGGGCCGATGCGCGGCGCGCTCGTCGGCGCGATGCTCCTCGAAGGGCTCGCCGAGACGCCGCTCGGCGCGCGGCGGGAGCTGGAGCGCGGCGCGGCCGCGTTCGAGCCGTGCCACCACCACGCCGCGGTGGGGCCGATGGCGGGGGTCGTCAGCCCGTCCATGTGGATGTTCGTGGTCGAGGACGCCGAGCACGGCGGGACGGCGTACTGCTCGCTCAACGAGGGGCTCGGGAAGGTCCTGCGGTACGGGGCGTACGGCCCGGAGGTGATCGAGCGGCTGACGTGGATGGGCGAGGTGCTCGGCCCGGCGCTGCGGTCGGCCGTCCGGCGGCACGGGCCGCTGGACCTGATCTCCCTCATCGCGCAGGCCCTGCAGATGGGCGACGAGCTGCACAACCGGAACCGGGCGGCGACGTCGCTGCTGCTGCGCGCGCTGGCGCCCGCGCTCGCGGCGGCCGAGGACGTGCCCCGCGACCGGGCCGCCGAGGTGCTGCGGTTCGCGGCGGGCAACGACCACTTCTTCCTGAACGCGGGGATGGCGGCGGCGAAGGCGTGCGCGGACGCGGCCCGCGACGTCCCCGGGTCCAGCCTGGTCGTGGCGATGGCCCGCAACGGCACCGACTTCGGCGTCCAGGTGTCGGGGACGGGCGACCGCTGGTTCACCGGACCGGCCGGCGTGCCGGACGGCCTGTACCTCGGCGGCTACGGCCCGGACGACGCCAACCCCGACATCGGCGACTCGGCGATCACCGAGACGGCCGGGATGGGCGGCTTCGCGCTCGCCGCGGCGCCGGCGATCGTCCGGTTCGTCGGCGGCGAGGTGCCGGACGCGGTCGCCGCCACCCAGCGGATGTACGAGATCACCCTCGCCGAGCATCCGGCGCTGCAGATCCCGCTGCTGTCGTTCCGCGGCACTCCCGCCGGGGTGGACGTCACCCGCGTCGTGCGCACCGGGATCCTGCCCGTCATCGACACCGGCATCGCGGGGAGGGAGGCCGGGACGGGCCAGGTCGGCGCGGGCCTCGTCGAGCCGCCGGCGGGCGTGTTCACCGACGCCCTGCACGCCCTCGCGGAGATCGCGTAGCCGCCCCGGCACGGGGTAGCGTCCGGGGCATGAGCGAGTCGATCACCGGGGAGCAGTACGCCCTCAGCGCCGGGCCCTACCAGGCCGTCATCACCGAGTCGGGCGCGAGCCTGCGCGAGCTGACGCACGAGGGGCGCCCGCTGGTGCTGTCGCACGGCGCCGACGAGCCGGCGCCGGCCGCGTTCGGGCACCTGCTGGTCCCCTGGCCGAACCGGATCGACCGCGGCCGCTACACCTACGGCGGGACCGAGCACCAGCTGGACCTGTCCGAACCGGCCCGCGACAACGCGATCCACGGCCTCGCCCGCTGGGCGCCCTGGACGGCCGCCGAGCACGCGCCGGACCGGGTGCGGCTCACCCACCGCCTCCTCGGCACGGCCGGCTACCCGTTCCGCCTCGATCTGGAGGCCGAGTACGCCCTGGACGCCGCCGAGGGCCTCCGCGTCCGGATGACCGCCCGCAACACCGGGACGCGGACCGCCCCCTACGGCCACGGCGCCCACCCCTACCTCACGGTCGGCGAGCCGATCGACGCCTGCGCGGTCACGCTCGGCGCCGACCGGTACCAGCCGGTGGACGAGCGGATGATCCCGTCCGGGCCGTCCCTCGACGTCACCGGCACCCGGTACGACCTGCGCAAGGGGCCGGTGCTCAGCGACCGGCGGATCGACTCGGCGTTCACCGGGCTGAACCGGGACGGCGCCGGCCGCGTCTGGGTCACCCTGGCCGGAGCCGAACGGACTGTACGGCTGTGGGCGGACGAGGCGCACCCGTGGATGATGATCTTCACCGCCGACACCACCCCCGATCCCCGCCGGGGCCTCGGCGTCGAGCCGATGACGTGCCCGCCCAACGCCTTCGCCTCCGGCGAGGGCGTCGTGGACCTCGAACCCGGCGCCCGGTTCGACGGCACCTGGGGCATTCAAGCGTCCTGACGCTCCGGCTCGGGTTCGCGGACGCCGAGCGCCCCGTAGACGCGCGTCACCGCGGCCGGCGACAGCGCGGAGGTCTCCGGCCTGCCGGTGCGGAGGTAGGGGCTCTGGCTCTCGTCGATCAGTTCCCTGACGACCTCGGGCTGCCGGCCGTCCCACCCGGTGACGGCGCGGGCGACGGCCGCCGCGGCGCCGCGCGACGCCAGCGCGGCGACGAGCAGATGCTCGATGCAGATGACGCGGTGGCGCGCGTCCGCGGCCGTCCCGGCGGCCGCGGACAGCAGGTCGAGAACGTCCGAGCCGACGTCGACCGTCCCGCCGGGGGCCGCCCGCCGCCACGGCCGCCGCGGCACCCGGCGCAGGAGGCGGGCGAGGAAGCAGAGGACCGTGAGCGTCCGGACGACCAGCCTCCGCACCAGCGGCAGGGCGTCCTCGAAACCGTAGGCGGCGAGTTCCAGGAGAACGTCCCACGCCGTGACCGACGGACGCCCCGCCGCTGCGGCCCCGGTGGCCGCTTCGTCCAGATCCCGGACGAGGTCGCGGTCGACTTCCGCGCGGCCGGCGGGCCGGGCCACGAGCCGCCCGGTGTCGCCGAACGCGCCCATCGCCATGTGGCCGGCCCAGTGGAGCGGCAGGCCGGACTCACCGCCGCTCTCCCGCCACCGGCCGAGCCGTCCGGTCTGGACCGTGCGCAGCGCGTCCACCAGGTCGTGGCCGGCGAGCAGATGCCTGGTGAGCACCCTGTCGATACCGCCTTCGTCCGGTGTCGGGTAGCCGGTCACGATCAGCCGGTCGGCGCCGGCCCACAGCATCGCGGGTCCGAGGACGAGCCACTCCCCCTCCGCGGCCTGGCGCAGGTCGGCGCTCTCGCACGCCAGGAGCAGCACCTGGCGGGGGATGCGCACGGCGGGGCCGTCGATGAGCCGGCCCGCGGTGAGGATCTCCGGCGTTCCCCGCCCCTCGATGGGCGGGCAGAGCAGGAGCCCTCCGCTGAGCGGCGTCCCGTTCCCCGGATGCGTGTGGCAGGCGAAGACCGCGCTCGACTCGGCCGGGACCTCCTCCAGCAGGCGCGCGAAACCGTCCACGTCGACGGCGCTCTTCTGCGACACCACCGTCGCGCCGGACGGCATCAGCCCGGCCAGGCTCGCCGCCTGGTCGAGCCTGGCGTCCGGGGCGGCGAACGCGCCGCCGGGGTCGAGCACGGCCAGCGCGACCGGCGCGGTGTCCGTACGCCGCTCCCGCCGGGCGATCGCGGCCAGCAGCGCGGCCGGCGGCGCGATCGCGAGCCGGCACCGCTCGACCAGCCGGAGGTCCCGGTCGTCGTCGGGAAGGGCGACGAGCGGCCACGGCACGCCGGCCAGCGCCTGCGCGGGCGCGATCGCCAGCCGGAGGTCGTCCGGCCCGGCCAGCTCCTCCCGCAGCCGGGGCGGCAGCAGCCGGCCGAGGCTGCGCGCCAGGTCCAGTTCGGCGTGCGGCGGGCCGCACAGCGGGCCGTCGAGCACCCGTGCCGCGCGCTGGGCGCCGGTCTCGCCGGAATGGGGCAGCGGCAGCGCGTCGTGGAGCCGGGCGAGCGCGCCGCCGAGGCCGGTGCCGGGCCCGCGGTCGAGGACGCCGCCGGTCACCGGGCCGTCGGGCGGGACCAGGGCCCAGAAGACGCGGTCGGCGGTCGACCAGGTGCTCCACCACCACGTCCCCGCGCCGAGCGCGGCCGCCGCGAGGTCCTCCAGGTCGTGGACGGGCGGCCGCTCGCCGGGCCGGTACCAGGACGCCGCCTCCAGCCGCGAGACACCGCGCATCCTGATGAACGGTGCCGGCGTGTCCGCGGCGCCCGCCGCGTCCTCGTGCTCCCCGGGACCGAGTTGCAGCCGCGCCGACTCGATCAGCTCGGCCAGCGTGTCCCAGTCCTGCCCGGCGGCGGCCTGGACCATGGCCCGGTCCATGGTGTCGCTGACGGCACGCCACCACAGCCGCCGCTCCTCCAGGTCGCGGACCCGGTGCCGGTTCCAGTGCAGCACGGCGAGCGCCTCGATCCTGTGGTCCAGGGCGCTCAACCGCTCTCCGGTCGCCTCATGGTGATCCGCCAGCTCGTTGAGGAAGGCCGCGGCCTCCATCGGCCGGTTGGCCCGGAGCAGCAGCCGGGAGGTGTCCAGTTCGGAGTGCGGGACGATGTCGCCGAAGGACGGGGCCCGCGTGTCCATCTCGACGACCTGGATCAGGGCGATCGCGCGGAGCGACTCGAGGTTGAGGTCCCGCACCGGGTCGATGAGGCTGAACTCGCGGATCCGCCCGTCCTCCGCCTTCTCGATGAGGACGTACGCCGCCGCCGCGAGGTACCAGGCCAGCTTGGGGTCGGACGGCCGCTGCGCCTCGGCGACCAGCCGGAGCATGGTCGCGACGCCCGGCACGTCCGGACCGCGCACGGTCGCGGGCATCCGGCGCGCGATGGCCGCCGCCAGCTTGAGGGCCGGGGCCTCGCGGCAGAGCAGCCGCCCGTGCGCCAGGACCTGCTGGTCGTGCAGGACGCGCCAGGCCCCCGACCGCCCGCGTGGCGCCGGAGCCGCCTCCAGGGCGGACCGGGCCGCGGCGAGGTTCTCGAGCTCCAGCTCGGCGAGCCCGGTGACGAGGGCCTTGACGGGCGCCAGCTCCCCGCGGAGGCCGCGCACGGCCGCCTTGGCGTCGCCCGGCTGCGCGGCACCGAGCAGCGCCCAGCCGTGCAGTCCCGCGAGGACGGGGGGAAGCGGGGCGGGCGCCTCCGCCAGCAGCCGCACCGCGGTCACCGGCCGCCCGGCGCGCAGCGTCCGGCGGACGCGCCGCTCCAGCGCCCGCAGGCCGCCCGCTCCGCCGGGGATCCGCGGCACCGGGACGGGGCTCGCCGGGGGCCGCTCCGTCATGATGATCAGGACGCGGGCGAGCGTCCCCGCCGCCGCGGCCGCCGGGACCGGCCACAGCGGGCCGCCGAGGAGCGCCGCCACCGCCAAGGGCACGACCGCGAACCCGGACGACCGGCCCGCGATCAGCAGGACGGGCAGCGCGTACAGCGGCCAGAGGTCCGTCACCTGCGCCGCGAGCACGGCCACCGGTACCGCCGCGACGACCGCCACGACCAGCCGGCGCCACGCGCGCCGCGTGGAGAACGTCTCCGGCACCGAGGCCAGGCAGGCGATCTCCAGCGGGATGGAGTCCGGTCTCTCGCCGAAGAAGCGGTGGCGGCGGGCCACCAGCGCCTCGGTGCCCGCGCCGACCGCCTGGAGCGCCACGAGCAGCACGAGGAACGTCGCCGCGGCCGCCGGCTCGCCCAGCAGGCATGCCAGCACGAGCCAGCAGCCCGGCAGAGGCCAGCGGGTGCGCAGCTGCCACGGGCCCACCGGGTCGACGAGATACGGACGCGGTTCGCGGGAGTCCCTGGACGACAGCAGCGCCAGCGGAGCCAGGAGCCAGGCCGGTCCGCCGGTCGTCGCGAGCAGCACCCCCGCGGCACCGAAACGGAGCAGGAGGTGGACGCGCGTGCCGATCCGGAAGATCCGCTTCCCCCGCGAGATGCGGTAGATCCCCGGCAGCTCGTCCCCGTCCTCCTCGTCCTGGATCTCCCCTTCGAGGCGGAGCAGGTGCTGGTTCAGGATCTCCCCGGGATCCTCCAGTGTCCCCAGCCCGAACGCCGCCGCGATCTCCTGTACCGCGGCGCCGCCCAGGCCGGACGTCAGGGCCAGGGCGACCGCGAGATGGGAGATGCCCGTGTGCTCGTGGCCGTAGACGCGGGCGGCCTCTCTCGCGACGGCGGTCACATGGGTGAGCTCGTACGGCGTGTAGGACGGTCCTGCCCGGCGCAGCGAGTCGACCTGCTCCGGCGGCAGCCGCGTCAGGACCCGCGTCCACTCGGTGGTGGCGATGACGTCGAGCGCCCGGATGATGCGGTCGCGCTCCCCCATCCGGATCGGCATGGAGTTCACGGCCGTGAGCAGCCGCAGCGCGGCCTCGTCCAGGGGCGGCAGCGAAGTGGGAACGGTTCCTCCTTTAGGAGCCCGTGGGAGCGGCCTGGGAGGCGGACCGGGCCCCGTCCTCGGCGGTCTGGGTCTCGTCCCCGTCGGTCCGGGACCCGTCCCCGGCGGGCCGGTCCGGCGGTGCGACGCGGCGCGGTTCGGGGAAGCTGACATGGATGGCGCCGATCATGGACCCGCGCAGCAGGACCCGCGCGGCGCGCGAGAGCGTGCGCTCGGCGTAGCCGGTGCCGCTCCAGGCGATCGGGCGCTGCAGGACCAGGTCCCGGCGGGCCGGGTCCTCGTCGATGGCGGCGTACCGCAGGTAGCCCTCGACCAGCCGCCCGTCGACCAGCTCGACGGCGAGGTAGGGGCGGCGGCCGGTGCGTGAGCGCGCGGTCACGGTGCGGGCGAACAGCGTCCCGGGCCTGATCTGGCCGACCCCGCTCCGGCTGAGCCGGCCCATGGCCACGCCGGCGGCGGCACAGGACAGCGCGCTCAGCGCCAGGGCCAGCGCGCCGGAGAGGACGGCGGCCCAGGCATGGGCGCGCAGTTCCCTTCCGCCGCCGAGCAGCATGTCGAGGGTCACCAGGCCCGGAACCGCCTGCGCCAGGCCAAGCACCACCAGGGACGCCGCGAACGACCCCAGCGCACCGGCGCAGAACAGCTCGACGATCTCCTCCGTCGCGGTGCGCTTCTCGGCGGGGACGCGGCGCCGGTACACCCGGTGGTAGGCGAATCCCGGGGCCAGGGCGACGATCAGGACGGCGAGGGCGATGGCGTTGCTAGGCATTTCCGGGCCTGTCCTGCGGAGGGGGCGCCTGCGTCACGGCCGGCGGGAGGAGCAGCTCGCCCGAGCCGTCCTCGTCGTCGAGCAGGGGCTCCTCCGCGTATGAGCGGAACCTCAGCTTCCGCTCGTTCTCGGGCTCGTCGTCGGGGATCTCGGGGACCAACGCGCGGCTCCTTCGCGTCGGCGGGGGGCGGGACGTTCCGTCCGAAGGGGCAGGCGCGCCGCCTTCAGGGGGAGCCGCGGCTTTAAGAAGCATCCCCGCTGGGCGACCGCCGTAGCGATCACGGACCGGATGTGGTCAGACCGGTTCCGCCCGCCGGGTCCGCGGGATGCGGCCGGGAGGGCGCAGTTTCGCCGAGCCGGTTCCCTCCCCCGCCGCACGTGAGGGATCATGTTCAGGTGAACCTCAGCGTCTCCTCGTACGACGATCTGTCCGCGCGCATCGCCGCCGTCCGCGACGCCCACGGCGAGCGCTTCCCCGGGGGCGCGGAAGGCCGCCAGCCGGTGCACACGGTGTACGTGCCGGCCGACCGGTTCTCCCGCTCGACGCCCGCCGACTTCGGCGCCGAGGCGCTGCGGCTGCTGAACACCCACACGCCGGGCGCCGGGTCGTTCGGCGCCGCGTTCGGGCTCGACCCCGAGCTCGCCGGGCCGGTCCGCGAGCGGGTCGCGGCGAAGCTCACCGCCGAGCCGGTCGAGGACGTGCGGATCGACTTCGAGGACGGCTACGGCGTGCGCGACGACACCGAGGAGGACGCGCACGTCGACCAGGTCGTCGAGGCCGTCGCCGCCGCGTACCAGGTGAAGGGCCTGCCGCACTACTGGGGGTTGCGGGTCAAGTCGTTCGCCGACGGCGGCCACGAGCGGGCGATGCGGACGCTGGACGGGTTCCTGACCGCGCTGCGCGACCGGCTCGGCCGGCTGCCGGGCGGGTTCACCATCACCTTCCCCAAGGTGATGTCGGTCGATCACGTCCGGCTGTTCGTGGAGTTCCTGGACCGGCTGGAGACCTCGCTCGGGCTCCCGCAGGGCATCCTGCGGTTCGAGATCCAGATCGAGACGCCGCAGGTGCTGCTCGACGACGAGGAGAACCGGGCCGGGCTCCAGTCGTTCGTCTCCGAGGCGAAGGGCCGGATCACCGCCGCCCACTTCGGCGTGTTCGACTACACCGCCGCGCTCGGGCTGCCGCCGCACGAGCAGCGGCTCGACCACCCGGCCTGCGACTTCGCCCGGCACATCATGCAGGTGTCGCTCGCGGGCACCGGCGTCCGGCTGTCGGACGGCTCGACGAACGTGATCCCCCGCAACGACGGACCGGACGAGGTCAACGCGACCTGGGCGGTGCACGCCGCGCACGTCCGGCACTCGCTCCGGCACGGCTTCTACCAGGGCTGGGACCTGCACCCCGCGCACCTGCCGAGCCGGTACGCGGCCGTGTACGCGTTCCACCTCGGCGGCGTCGACGACGTCATCGGGCGGGTCCGGGCCTGGCACGAGCAGGCGGCGGGGAACGCGAGCGGCGTCATGGACGAGCCCGCCACCATCAGGGCGCTCACCGCCCGCCTCCGCCGGGCGGTCGACTGCGGCGCGCTGGACGAGAGCGTCCTGCCCGCGTCCTGACCCGGTCCGCGCCCGCCCGCGGGCGGGCCGTCACCGGGGTTCGCGGCGGTCGAGGGCGGCGTCCATGGCGGCGAGGTCGCCGGGGGTGTCGATGTCGTCGGGTGCGGCGACGTCGTCGCACGCGACCGGCGTGACCAGCTCGGGATGGGCGCGCAGGTACCCGCGCGCCCCCTGGTCGCCGACCGCGGCCTCCGCGACGCCGGCGAAGTGCCCGGCGCCCAGCAGGACGGGGTTGCGCGGCGCGCCCCCGTAGGTGGCGACGGCGATCTCGGCGCCCTCCTCGTGCGCGGCGATCAGGCGCCGGACGGCGGCCGGGGTGACGAGCGGCTGGTCGACGAGCGCGACCACCACGGCGGGGCAGCCCGGCGGCAGCGCGGCGAGCCCGGCGCGCAGGGACGACCCCATGCCGTCCCGCCAGCCCGCGTTGGGGACGACCACGGCGCCGATGACCTCGATCTGCGCGGCCCCGGCGACCACCACGACCGGCGAGCAGCCGGCGTCCCGCAGCATCCGCACGCCCCGGTCGACCAGGCGCTCGCCGTGCAGCTCCAGCGTCGCCTTCGGACGCCCGAGGCGGCTGCCCTCCCCCGCCGCGAGCAGCAGACCGGCCGGGTTCCCCTCACCGCGCAACGTCATCCGGCGAGGGTAGTGCGCTCAGGTCGCGTCGGCATGGATCCGGCCGCTGGTGTCGGTCAGCGGGCGGCCGGAACCGCCCCAGCGGAGCTGGACGAGCTCCGCCGCGATCGACACGGCCGTCTCCTCCGGCGTCCGGGCGCCGAGGTCGAGCCCGATCGGCGAGCGCAGCCGCCCGAGCTCGGCCTCGGACAGGCCCGCCTCGCGGAGCCGGGCCAGGCGGTCGTCATGGGTGCGGCGGGAGCCCATCGCGCCGACGTAGCCCGCGTCGGTGCGCAGGGCCACCTCCAGCAGCGGCACGTCGAACTTGGGGTCGTGGGTGAGGACGCAGATCGCCGTCCGCTCGTCGATGGCGGCGCGGGTCTCCTCCAGGAACTTGTGCGGCCACTTCACCACGACCTCGTCCGCCTCGGGGAACCGCTTCGGCGTCGCGAACACGGGCCGCGCGTCGCAGACCGTCACGTGGTACCCGAGGAACTTGCCGACCCGCGCGACCGCCGCCGCGAAGTCGATCGCGCCGAAGACCAGGAGGCGGGGCGGCGGGGCGAAGGAGTGCACGAACACGGTCAGGTCGTCCAGCCGGCGCTCGCCCTCGCGGCCGTAGTGGCGCTGCCCGGTGAGCCCCTGGGCTAGCATGCCGCGCGCGTCGTCGTCGACCGCGGCGTCCAGGCGGGCGGCGTACGGCTCGCCGGGCGCGAGCGACCCCGACGCCCGGTCGGTCCAGATGACGCGGCGGGCGCCGATCCGGCCCGGACCGGCGACGACGGTCGCGACCGCGACGGGCTCGTGCGCCTCGATCGCCGCGGCGACCTCCGCGAACTCGGGGAAGGTGGCGGGCCCGACCGGCTCCACCAGGACGTCCAGGATCCCGCCGCAGGTCAGGCCGACGGCGAAGGCGTCGTCGTCGCTGACCCCGTACCGCTGGACGACGGGCTCGCCGGTCTCCAGCACCGACTGCGCCAGGTCGTAGACGGCGCCCTCGACGCAGCCGCCGGACACGCTGCCCGCGACCTCCCCGCCCGGCGAGACGGCCATGGCGGCGCCCGGCGGGCGCGGCGCGCTGCGGAAGGTGTTCACGACGGTCGCGAGACCGAACGTCTCCCCGGACGCGTACCAGCCGGCGATGTCGTCTAGGACGTCACGCATGAAGCCTCCCCTTTCCGGAGCCCGCCACGAGGCGGGCCAGCTCCTCCAGCGCCGCGAGGCTGTGCCCGGACGTGAAGTCGTCGACGTGCGGGAGCGCCGCCGCCATGCCCGCCGTCAGCGGCTCGTACCCGGGGCGCGCCTTGTGCGGGTTCGCCCACACGACCCGGTGCGCGAGCCGGTGCAGCCGCGCCATCTGCGCGCCGAGCAGCCCGGCGTCGCCGCGCTCCCAGCCGTCCGAGGCGATCACCACGATCGCGCCGCGGGCCAGGCCGCGCTGCCCGAACCGGTCGAGGAACTCCTTCAGCTCCTCGCCGAGGCGGGTGCCGCCGCTCCAGTCCGGGATGCTCGCGGACGCCGCCGCCATCGCCGCGTCCGGGTCGCGGTGCCGCAGCTCGCGGGTGAGGCGGGTCAGCCGCGTCCCGGCGCTGAAGACCTCCACGTCCCGCCCGCCGGAGCGGGCCGCGGCGTGCGCGAACCGCAGCAGCGCGTCCGCGTACGGGCTCATCGACCCGCTGACGTCGACGATCAGGACGACGCGCCGCGGGCGGGTGCGGTGGGCGCGGTGCCGCAGCAGGGACGTCTCGCCACCGCGCCGCAGCGTCTCCCGGACGGTCCGGGCCGGGTCGAGGCGGCCGGTGGAGGCGGGCGCGAACCGCCGCGACCGGCGCCGCTCGGCGCCCGCGTCCAGCAGCGCGATGAGCCGCGCGACCTCGGCGCGCTCGGCGGCGCTCAGCCGCCCCACGTCCCGGTCGCGGAGCACCTCGACCTCGCTGGCCGTCGCCGCCTTCAGCTCCCCGGCCTCGTCCTCGCCGCCCTGCGCGCCGGGGTCTGGCATCGTCATCCGGCGGACCACCACGGGGGGCGGCCTGCGCCCCGGCCGGACGGTCGCGCCGGAGAAGTACGCGGCGAAGCACCGGTCGTAGCGGGCGAGGTCGTCGGGGTCGGCGCACAGCGTCAGCCGCCCGGCCCAGTACACGTCGCGCGGGTCGAGGACGTCGAGGTGGTCGAGCGCCGCCAGCATCGCCTGGACGCGCTCGGGATCGGCGGTCCCGCCCGCCGCGCGCACCGTCCGGGCGAAGCCGACCATCGTCTCGGTGACGTCCCGCTCCACGGCTAACCCCCGTTGAGCAGGGCCTCGAGCCCGGCGCCGAGCACGCGCTGCTGGTCCTCGCGGTACTTCAGGACGGCGCCGAGCGTCACCGCCGCCATGCCCGGGTCCAGCTCGCGGACGCCGAGGGCGACGAGGGCCTCGGTCCAGTCCAGGGTCTCGGCGACGCCGGGCGGCTTCAGCAGGTCGGTGCCGCG
Organism: Actinomadura madurae; assembly: GCF_047130825.1. NCBI lineage: Bacteria > Bacillati > Actinomycetota > Actinomycetes > Streptosporangiales > Thermomonosporaceae > Actinomadura > Actinomadura madurae. Next base: position 9,769,900 of record NZ_CP083237.1, on the reverse strand, counting down.
CATCCGCTGCGCGACGCGGGCGACCTGCGCGGCGAGCCGCTCCGCCGCGTCCGGCAGCCGCCGCCTGATGATCGCGACCTCGCGGTCGAACGACGGGTGCTCCAGCCAGTGGTAGAGGCAGCGGCGCTTCAGCGCGTCGTGCACCTCGCGGGTGCGGTTGGAGGTGACCACGACGACGGGCGGCTTCTCGGCCCGGATCGTGCCGAGCTCCGGGACGGTGATCGTGAAGTCGCTGAGCACTTCGAGGAGGAACGCCTCGAACTCGTCGTCGGCGCGGTCCAGCTCGTCCACCAGCAGCACGCTCGGGGACGTCTCCAGCGCCTGGAGGAGCGGGCGGGCCAGCAGGAACCGGCGGTCGTAGAGCTCCCCCTCCAGCCGCGCCACGTCGCTGACGCCCGCGGCCTCGGCGGCCCGCAGGTGCAGGAGCTGGCGCGGGAAGTCCCAGTCGTACAGCGCCTGGGAGGCGTCCAGCCCCTCGTAGCACTGCAACCGGATCAGCGGCGCGCCGAGGCCCCGCGCGAGGGTCTTGGCCAGCTCGGTCTTCCCGACGCCGGCCTCGCCCTCCAGGAACAGCGGCCGCCCCATCCGCAGCGCGAGGTAGCACGCCGTCGCGAGCCCCTCGTCGCACAGGTAGGCATGCCGGTCGAGCAGGCCCGCGAGCTCCGCGGGCGATCCGACCTGGTCCACGGTCATCGGCGCCGCCTCCCCCACGGATCACAGGCTACTCAGCCCGAGACGGAACTCACACGTCCCCGCCGCTCCGGATTTTTCCTGGTAAATGAGTAGGGAAAGGTGACTTTCGGGTGGGCGCTGAGCAGCATCGGGTGCATGCGATCCGGTGACAAGGACGACTGTGACCTGACCGACGAGGCGACCTACGAGAGCGTGCGCGCGCCCTCCCGCCGCGGGCTGCTGCGCATGTCCGCTGGAGCGGGGCTGACCGCGGGGCTGGCGGCGGGCCGTCCGCCTTCGGGTCCCAGCAGGGGCAGGCCGCGTCCGGCACGCCGTGGCGGCTCGGCGCCGTCGGCGTGGCCCGGTGGCGCGGGGTCCGCCTGTCGGCCGTCCTGCGGCGCGCAGGAATCACCCGCGAGGCCGTGGACATCCTGCCGCGCGGGTTGGACGCTGAGTACGTGGACAAGGGCGAGAACCTCGGCCGCGTGCGACGTCCCCTTCCGGTGGCGAAAGCCATGAAGGACGTCCTCCTCGCCTACGAGATGAACGGTGCCCCCCTGCCCCCGACCACGGCCACCCCGTCCGCCTCGTCGTGCCGTCGTGGCCGGGCATCGCGAGCGTCAAGTGGCTCGGCGACGTCCAGGTCGCCGGCGAGCCGCTGTTCTCACCGTGGAACACCCGCTACCACCAGCGAGTCTGCCTCACCGGGCAACCCGCTACGACCGATTAGGACCCCCATGGCACTCTGGAAGCCGGACCCGACCTTCTACGCCTCCCCGCGCGACGCCGCCTCCGCCCCGCCGGAGAGGCTCGCGCGTGGACTCTACTGCTACCCTTGGCCTGCGCCAGCGCCCTGACGGGCGCGGCTTCCTTCCCTCGCGGGTCGGATTTCCTGCTTCGATGCGGGCTGCCCCGGGGTCTCCCCCGGTGGTCTTCCGCTCGCTCCACAGGCTGTCACCGCCAGCCCGGCGGCCAGAATGTTCTTGGCGGCGTTGATGTCCCGGTCATGCCGAGCGCCGCAGTCCGGGCACGTCCACTGACGTGTACCCAAATCCAACGTCGCAAGCAGATGTCCGCATGCGCCGCATTTCTTGGAAGATGGGTGCCACCGATCGATCACTACCACTCGACGCCCGAGTCGAGCGGCCTTGTACTCCAGCATCGACCGGAACTCACCCCAGCCACTGCACGAAATTGCGCGGGCCAAGCGAGAATTGCGGACCATGCCGACCACGTTCAGGTCCTCGATGACGATCACGTCGTATCGGCGAACGAGGTCCGTGGTCATCTTGTGCAAGAAGTCCTGCCGGGCGTCGCGCACCCGGGAGTGCGACCGCGCGAGCTTCCGCCTGGTCTTCTTGCGGTTCTGGGAACCTTTGATCTTGCGGGCCATCCTCCGCTGGTACCGTCTGAGCCGCTCCTCGTGGCGCTGCATGTGTTTCGGGTGAGCAACGCGACCACCGTCGCTGGTGACCGCGAAGTCCGTCAACCCCAGATCAACACCTACCGTCTTTTCGGTAGGTAGCGCGGGAGCAGGGTCGTCCTCGTCGACTACGAGTGTGACGAACCAGCGGCCGTCAGCCTCCCGAGACACGATCACCATTGTCGGACTCAGAACCGCCAGGTCCACTTTCGGCCACGACCACACCACATCCAGAGGCCTGACGGTCTTGGCTAGCCACAATCGGCCCTCGCGCATCCGAAACGCCGAGCGGGTGTAGTGCGCGGACTGACGTCCAGTACGAGCCTTGTAACGCGGATAGCGTGCCCGCCCAGCGAAGAAGTTGGTGAACGCGGCGTGCTGATGCCGCAGCGTTTGCTGCAGCGGAACTGACGACACCTCATTCAGAAACAGCAACTCGGGGTTCTTTTTCCAAACTGTCAGAGCCGCACTCGTCTGCTTATACGAAGTCTGCTCGCCTTCAGTCTGATACCGGGCGCGACGCTCGGCGAGGGTCTTGTTCCAGACGAGCCGCACACACCCAAATGTACGGTTCAGCATCATCGCCTGCTCTGCATCCGGATACGCCCGGCACTTGAACGCCGTCCTCACGACAATAAAATTACAGTGATCTAGGTGCCGCATGGGGAGAACTCGCGAAAATGGAGCGTGTTCCTACTGCAAATTTCGGGTCCTTCAGGTTATAAGTGTCGAATGTCCGACGGATCGCTCGCCGCGCTGGTGGCGCTCGGCGCGTTCCACGGCCTCAACCCCGCCATGGGCTGGCTGTTCGCCGTGGCCCGGGGCCTCCAGGAGCGCAGCCGGTCCCTCGTGCTGCAGTCGCTCCCGGCGATCGCCGCGGGCCACGCCGCCTCCGTGGGCGCCGTCGCGGTCCTCGTCGCGCTCACCCGCTCCGTCGTCGCGACCCGGGCGGTCGCGATCGGCGGCGGCGCGCTCCTCGTCGGCTTCGGGCTGTGGCGGCTGCTGTCCCAGCGGCACTTCCGCTGGGTCGGCATGCGGATCTCGCTGTGGCAGCTCGCCGGCTGGTCGTTCCTGATGTCCTCGGCGCACGGCGCGGGCCTCATGCTGCTGCCCGTCCTGACCTCGTCCGGGACGGCCCCGGCGGGCCACGACCACGGCCTGGCGTCGACCTCGGGCGGCGCCCTGTCCACCGGCGTCTTCGTCACCGCCGTCCACACCCTCGCGATGTTCGCCGTCGCCGGCGTCATCGCCGTCCTCGTCTACGAGATCGTCGGCCTGGCCATCCTCCGCCGCGCCTGGTTCAACCTGGACCGCCTCTGGGCCGCCGCCCTCATCACCGCCGGCACGATAACCGTCCTCACCGCCCTCTAGGCATGGCGCCACACCTTGGCCGGTGTTCCTACCGCCGCTTGGTGACCGCTGTGAGGTCGATCTCGATGGGGAACGGCCCTGTCACTTTGAGCTGGTCATGGTGGATGCCGGTCATGACATAAGCCGCACAGGCGGGGTCGAACTCGTAGACATAGACGATGGTGCTCCCCTCGTCCTCCTCAACGCGCCAGTAGTGCCGGATACCGGCCTCCCGGTACCTGCGCGGCTTGATCTCCCTGTCACGGATCTCTGAATCGGGGGAGACCGCCTCGACCACGAGCACGACGTCTTCCGGGAGATAGTAGGTCGACGGCTCGTCCCGTTCGTAGGCCTCGGTCGAGACGATCAGAACGTCCGGCTCGGGAGCGTGGCGATCGGAGAGTCTGACGGTCATTTCGCGGTCGGCGCACAGATACTCCGGCGCCTGACGGTTCAGTTCGGTCCGCAGCAGGTCGATCACGCGGACGTGCCACTTGCGCTGCGGACTCACGAAGACCAGGCTCCCGTCGATCAGCTCCGTGTGCCGGGGCAGACCGCGCATGCGCAGGAAGTCGTCGGCCGTGTAGCCGCCCGGCGGGGGGAACACCCAGTCTGGCAGCGGCTCAAGCTCCATGTGGCCACTTTCCGCGATCGCCTCGATACTCTGAGCGCTCATGAGCCCACTGTCGCACACGAACGCGTTCCTGGTCCGGGCAACAGCCTAAGCCAGAGGTTCTCAGGCGGGGTCGGGGGCTTCGCCTCGGGTGTGGAGGAGGGACTGGAGTTCGGCGAGTTGGCGGGCGGCGAGGGTTTTTTCGGCGCCGTTGATGCCCATCGCGCCGATGGAGGTGCCGTCGGCGAGGTCGAGGGTGGGCCAGGGCTCGCCGGGGCTCATGGTGACGTCCACGACCTCGGGCCATTCGAGGCGGCGGGTGCGGAAGGCGTTGACGACCGTGAGGCCGGAGTCGTCGGCGGTGACGCGGCAGCGCGCCAGCATGTGCAGGATCCACGCGATCAGCGCGCCGAACGCGACCATCAGGATCCGGTCGAACAGCTTGAACTGCGGCGCCACCACCACGGCGAGCACGATCAGGCCGAGCATGATCACGCCCGCCGTGAGGTAGGCGACGAGCCGGGTGGTGCGGGGACGCCACACGGTCGGCAGCGCCGGAGCGTCAGTCAACGATCTTCGCGATGGGGATCTCGAGGATGTCGTGCGCGCCCGCGGCCTTGAGCGCCGGGATCAGCGTGTTGACGCCGCGCTTGGCGACCACGGACTCCACGGCGTTGGACTCGCCGCCGGCGAGCGAGGTGACCGTCGGCGACGCCATGGCGGGCATGATGTCGAGGACCTTCCGCAGGTCGGCCTGCGCGACGTTCAGCTTCAGCAGCACCTTGCCGCGGGCGCGGATGACGCCCTGCAGGAGGAGGGCGATGTCCTCCATCGCGGCGCGCTTCTCCGCGTCCTCGTAGGCGTCGCGGTTCGCGACCAGCTCGGTGTAGCTGGTCAGGAGCGTGTCGAGGATGCGCAGGCCGTTCTTGCGGAGCGACGAGCCGGTCTCGGTGAGGTCGACGATCGCGTCCACGATGTCGGGCACCTTCGCCTCGGTCGCGCCGTAGGACGGGACGACGGTGGCCTTGACGCCGTGCTGTTCCAGGAACCGCCGGGTCATCGCCGGGAACTCGGTGGAGATCCGGACGCCCTCGGGGAGGTCGGACACCGACCGCCAGGGCGCGCCGTCCGGCACCGCCATGATCACGCGGACCGGGTTGGCGGTCGCCTTGGAGTACTTCAGCTCGCCGAGGCTGACCACGTCGGCGTCGGTCTCGGTGATCCAGTCGCGGCCGGTGATGCCGAGGTCGAAGAGCCCCTGTTCGAGGTAGGTCGGGATCTCCTGCGGGCGCAGGACGCGGACCCGGTCGATGCGGGGGTCGTCGATGGAGGCGCGGTAGTCGCGGTCCGACGTCCGCTGGACGGTGAGGTCGGCGGCGTCGAACAGCTGCATGGTCGCCTTCTCCAGCGACCCCTTGGGCAGGACTAGTGACAGCACGGAGTTGCCTTTCGGATGAGATGAGATGCGTACGGGACCGGGGACGTTCAGGAGCCCAGATGCTCCGCGCCGTGCCCCGCGTGACCGTGATGCCGCAGACCTCGCAGGGTCAGTGCCGTGTCGAGTGCGGCCACAGTCGCCTCCCATCCCTTGTCCTCGGAGCTGCCCGGCAGCCCGCTGCGTTCCAGTGCCTGCTCAATGGTGTCACACGTGAGGACCCCGTTGCCCACCGGAGTCGACTCGTCGAGCGCGACGCGGGTCACACCGGCGGTCACCGAGTCGCAGACGTAGTCGAAATGGGCGGTCGCGCCCCGGATGACCGCGCCCAGGCAGACGACGGCGTCGAGGTCGCGGGCGAGCTGCTGGGCGATCACCGGCAGTTCGAGCGCGCCGGCGACGCGGGCGACGACCGGCTCGTCGACGCCGCACGCCTTGGCGGCGGCGAGCGCGCGGTCCAGCAGCTGGTCGGTGATCCTGCCGTGCCAGCGGGTGCAGACGATGCCGAGCGTCAGCCCGGCCGCGTCGACGGTGAAGTCCTCGGGGCGTCCCGCGCCGCTCATGAGAGTCCCTCGATCTGGTGTCCGAGACGGTCGCGCTTGACCGTCAGGTAGCGCCGGTTGTGCTCGGTGACGATGACGGGCATGGACTCGCGTCCCCGCACCTCCACGCCGAAACCGTCGAGGCCCTTCAGCTTCTCCGGGTTGTTGGTGAGCACCCGCACCGAGCGTACGCCCAGCTCACGGAGCATGTGCGCGGCGTTGGAGTACTCGCGCGCGTCGGCGGGGAGGCCGAGTTCCAGGTTGGCGTCCACGGTGTCGGAGCCGTTGTCCTGGAGCGCGTAGGCCTGCAGCTTGGCGAGCAGGCCGATGCCGCGTCCCTCGTGGCCGCGCAGGTACAGGACGATGCCGCGCCCCTCTTCGGCGATGCGTTCCATGGCGGCGTCCAGCTGGGTTCCGCAGTCGCAGCGCTCGGAGTGCAGGACGTCGCCGGTGAGGCACTCGGAGTGGGCCCGGATCAGGACGTCCTCGCCGTCGCCGACGTGGCCGAGGACGAGGGCGATGTGCTCGCCGCCGTCGATGGCGCTGGAGAAGCCGACGGCCTTCCACGCGCCGTACCGGTTGGGCAGGCGGGTCTCGACGACGCGGGTGACCATCGCCTCGGTCCGCCGGCGGTACTCGGCGAGTTGTTCGATGGAGATGAGCTTGAGCCCGTGCTCCTTGGCGAAGATCTGGAGTTCGGGCAGGCGCGCCATGGTGCCGTCCTCGTTCACCACCTCGGCGAGGACGCCGGCGGGGGCGAGCCCGGCGAGCCGGGCGAGGTCGACGGCGGCCTCGGTGTGCCCGCGCCGCCGCAGGACGCCGCCCTCCCGGTAGCGGAGCGGGAAGATGTGGCCGGGGCGGACCAGGTCGCGCGGCTCGGACGCCGAGTCGCACAGGGTGCGGATCGTCCGGGCCCGGTCGGCCGCGGAGATGCCGGTGGTGACGCCGAGGCGGGCGTCCACGCTGATCGTGTACGCGGTGCGCATGCGCTCGGTGTTCTGCGCCGTCATCAGCGGGATCTGCAGCCGGTCGAGGTCTGCGCCCTCCATCGGGACGCAGATGACGCCGCTGGTGTAGCGGATCGTGAACGCGAGCAACTCGGGCGTCGCCTTCGCCGCGGCGAAGATGATGTCGCCCTCGTTCTCGCGGTCCTCGTCGTCGACGACCACGACGGGGCGACCCGCCGCGACGTCCGCGACCGCCGCCTCGATCGGGTCGAAGATGCCCGTGTCGCCGATCCCTGTGTCGTTGCCGCTCATGCGGTCACCGCCTTCTGCCCGAGGGCCTGCCCGCCCCGGGACTCCCGGAGCCAGTTCCTGAACCCGACCATCACCATCACGAAGAAGATCCCGTAGACCGCGCCGGACACGTACAGCCCGGACCTGAGCGCCAGCGGCACCCCGACCAGGTCCACGAGCACCCAGACGATCCAGAAGTCGACCAGCGCGCGGCTCTGCGCGAACGTCGCGACCGCGCTGCCGACGAAGATGTAGGCGTTCGCCCACGGCGACCAGGCGATCCTCAGCCAGTCGAGGTGGACGAACAGTTCGGCGACGACCGCCGTGCCGATGACGAGCGCGCCGATCAGCACGGCGCGTTCCTTGGGCGTCGCCTGCCGGACGACGAGGCCGCCCGTGGTGTCGCGCCGCCCCCGTGTCCACATGGCCCATCCGCTGAGGGCGAGCCCGATGAACAGCACCTGTTTGAGGGCGTTGCCGGGGACGTGCGCGTGCGTCGACGCGGCGAGCAGCAGGAGCGCGCCGGCCAGCTGCACGGGCCACGTCCAGAGGGTCTTGCGCATGGCGAGCCAGACGACGGCGAGCGAGAGCACGTTGCCGACCAGGTCGGTCCACAGGATGTGCTCGCCGAACACCTCGAAGCCCGCGCCGAGCCAGTTCACGACCGGTCGCCCATCATGCGCTCGACGTATTTGGCGACGACGTCCACTTCGAGGTTCACGGGCTCGCCCGGCTGCTTGTGGCCGAGCGTGGTGAGCGCGAGCGTCGTCGGGATGAGGGCCACGCTGAACCGGTCGGCGGCGGCCTCGACGACGGTGAGGCTGATGCCGTCGACGGTGATGGAGCCCTTGTCGACCAGGTAGCGGCTCAGGCTCGGGGGGAGGGACACCGTGACCACGTCCCACCGCTCCCCCGGCTCGCGGGAGAGGATCTCGCCCACGCCGTCGACGTGGCCCTGGACGAGATGGCCGCCGAGCCGGTCGGAGAGCCGGACGGGGCGTTCCAGGTTGACCTTGGAGCCCGGTTCCAGCGCGCCGAGGCCGGACTTGTCGAGGGTCTCCTTGATGACGTCGGCGGTGAACGCCCCGTCCTTGACGTCCACCACGGTGAGACAGACGCCGTTGACGGCGATCGACGCGCCGTGGACGGCGTCCTCGGTGACGAGCGGTCCGCGGACCGTGAGCGTGACCGAGCCCCCCAAGGGGTCGACCGCCACGATCTCGCCGAGCTCCTCGACGATGCCGGTGAACATCTCCCGGGCCTCCCTGTTCAAGGCTCCGGGGGACGTACGGCCGTCAGCGCACGCCCCTGGCCAGGGGCGTACCGCGCGCTGCCTCCCATCCGGACTTTCACCGTCGGTCCCGGAGTTCCACCGGGTCAACCGGCCGATGGCTTCGGCCGGGTCGCGGACTGTCACCGCCGGTTCGGAATTTCACCGACCCCGGAGCACGCGTTCATGCTTTGCCAACCAGTGTGCCACGCATTCTCTTCCCCGCCCCTGTGACCATCGCCACGGTCACCGGGACGGCCCGCCGAAAGGTAGATACTTAAACGTTCAACGATCTTCGACTCGGGGTAGGTGACGGGACACACGTGACGCATGACGACATTCCCCCTGGAGGCAGTCATGGACGTCGTCGCCCTCATCGCCCGCGTCGCCTTCGCGGCGCTCTTCGCCGGCGCCGCCGTCGGCCACCTCACCGCCACCGAGGCGATGGCCGGCTACGCGGCGGCCAAGAAGCTCCCGATGCCCAGGCTCGCCGTCCAGGTGTCGGGCGTCTACATCCTGGTGGCGGCGGTCCTGCTCGTCCTCGGCGTCTGGCCCGACCTCGCCGCGATCGCCTTCGTCCCCTTCCTGCTCATCACGGCCTTCGTCTTCCACGACTTCTGGAGGCAGGAGTCGCCGGAGACGCGCCAGCAGGAGCAGATCCAGTTCAACAAGGAGATCGCCCTCGTGGGCGGCGCCCTGGCCCTGTTCGTCCTCTACGCGTCGGACGAGCACCCCGGCCTCAACCTGGTGGGCCCGCTCTTCGGCTGACGGCCCGCGCCGCCCGACCCCGTGCCGCCGGGCCCGTGGTGACCGCCATCCCGCCCGGCCCGGCGGCGCGGCCTTTCCCTCCCAGGGGTCAGCCGGTGGTGACGTGGAGACCGTCCGTTGAGGCCGCCACGCGGGTCAGGTCCTGGACGATGTGGTGGGCCGCCGTCAGGAAGTCCTGCGCGTGGCTCGTGAGCACCGCGAGGACGGTGGCACCCGCGGACCGGCCTGCCGCAATGCCGGCGGGGGCGTCCTCGATGACGACGCAGTCGGACGGAGGCACGCCCAGACGCCCGGCCGCCTGGAGGTAGCCGGACGGGTCTGGTTTGCCGGACGTAACGTCGTCGGCGGTCACCACTACGGGTGGGAGCGGCACACCCGCCGCCTCTGTGCGGGCCTTGAGCTGGGCCCGGTCCATCGAGGTGACGAAGGCGTGAGGCAGGCCGTTCATGGACGTCAGCAGCTCCATGGCGCCGGGGAGGGCGGTGATGCCGTCGGTGCGGGACGCTTCCAGGGCGTCCAGGCGGGCGGTGGCTTCGCGCACCTCGTCCGGTGGGAGGAAGTCGGCCACACGGTCGCTCGTCCGGCGGCCGTGGGCGTCCGACAGGAACTCGTCCAGGTCGATGCCGTACTCGGCGGCCCACTCGCGCGCGGCGCGCTCGACGAGCGGTGTGGAGTCGACGAGGGTGCCGTCCACGTCGAACAGGACGGCGTTGCAGGTGAGGATCACCAGGAGATCACCAATCGGCTTTGGCGGTCGCCTCTTCGGCCTGGGCGCGGAGCTTGCGCACGGCCTCGGCGGGGTCGTCGGCGCCGTAGACCGCGCTGCCTGCGACGAAGACGTCGGCTCCCGCGTCGGCGCAGCGTTCGATGGTCTCGGCGCTGACACCGCCGTCGACCTGGAGCCAGACGGGAAGGTCGCGGCCCTTGATGAGCTCCCGGGCGCGGCGGACCTTCGGCAGGACGACGTCCAGGAACTTCTGGCCGCCGAAGCCCGGCTCGACGGTCATGAGCAGCAGCATGTCGACCTCGCCGAGGAGGTCCTCGAAGCCGTCGACCGGGGTCGCCGGGTTGACGCCGAGGCCCGCCCGCGCGCCCGCGGAGCGGATGGCGCGCAGGGTGCGGACGGGGGCCTTCGCCGCCTCGGCGTGGATGGTGACGCTCTTCGCCCCCGCCTCGGCGTACTCCGGCGCCCAGCGGTCGGGATCCTCGATCATCAGGTGGCAGTCGAGCGGCAGCGCGCTGTGCCTGAGCAGGGCCTGCACGACGGGCAGCCCGAGGGTGAGGTTCGGGACGAAGTGGTTGTCCATGACATCGACGTGCACCCAGTCCGCGGTGCCGGCGACGCGCGCGACGTCCTCGGCCAGGCGGGCGAAGTCGGCGGACAGGATGCTGGGCGCGATCTGAGGAGCCATGATGGCCCCGAGTCTATTGGCGTAGTTCGGCCCGTTCGTCACCCGGGCGGGTGAGACCGGGGGTGGAACGGGCGGCCAGCCCGGTCCGGACGAAGACCTCCGGCGCGCCGGCCGTGACCCAGAGGACCAGCAGGGCCTGGACGACGAAGGCCTGGACCAGGTGGGTCCCCTCGAAGAAGGCGATGACCGCCGCGCCGGCAAGCCCCACCGGGAGGCGCGCGAGGCGCTGCCAGGCCTTCCCGCCCGGCTCGAACCAGCCGCGGGCCGCGAGAACGGACAGGCCCATGAGGGCGCCGCAGAAGGCGCCGGAAGCCTGGGCCGCGTCGGTCGCGGTCACCGGCTCGGTGGCTCCGCCGGCCGCTCTGACGGCCTCCGCCCAGGCCTGCGGCCACTGCCAGTCACCGAGGCGTTCCGCCGCACCCCAGCCCGCCGCCAGGAGCAGCAGGGAGGCCGCCAGGGAGAGCGCCATCTGCATCGCCAGATGCTGCCGCCTCCACCACGGGACGACGATGGGTTCCAGCCCCAGGACGGCCACGAGAAGGACCAGGCCGATCCCCCATCCCGCCGCGACCTGGCCGACCGAGTGGACGCCGAGGTACACGCGGGAATAGCCGATCAGCAGGATCATGGCGGCGGCGCCCGCCCACAGCGTCCACCGCCTGGTCTGGGCGGCGAAGAAGCCGTAGCCCACGATGCCGTTCTGGGCGTGCCCCGAGGGCATCCCGAATGACGTCAGCGATTGCTCGCCCTTGATGTCGGGATCCGTCCAGTAGGGGCGGGGGTCGTGGAAGACGAGCTTGAGCAGCGAGTTGACGACCGCGCCGAGCAGCAGGACGACCGACGCCCGCGCGGCGAGGCGCGGTGCCACGCACCAGAAGAGCGCCAGCAGCAGTGGGACGTGGAAGGCCGCGCTGCCCAGGTACGACACGAACTCCATGAAGCCGGTCAGCACGGATCCCCCAAGGGCTAGGTGCGGCGTAGAAGGGCCAGGAACATCGCGTCGGTGCCGTGCCGGTGCGGCCAGAACTGCGCGTACGGGCCGTCCCCCACGTCGGTGAGCCGCGGCGCGATCGCCGTCAGGGCCGCCGGGGCGTCGAGCCGTTCGACGTCGCCGCGCCCGCGCAGGACGTCGTCCACCACCACCCGGGTCTCGGCCAGGTGGGGCGAGCAGGTGACGTAGGCGACCACGCCGCCGGGCCGCACGGACTCCAGCGCCGTCGCGAGCAGTTCCCTCTGCAACGGGCCCAGTTCGGCGACCGACTCGGGCCCGCGGCGCCAGCGCGCTTCGGGACGCCGGCGCAGCGCGCCGAGACCGGTGCAGGGGGCGTCCACCATGACCCGGTCGAACGCGCCCGGACGCCAGGCCGGGGCGGTGCCGTCGGCGGCGACCACGGCCGCGCGGTCGTCGACCGCCCGCCGGACGAGGCCGGCGCGATGCGGCTGGAGGTCGGCCGCGAGGAGCCGGGCGTCCCGCTGCGTCGCCAGGGCCGAGAGGAGCCCGGCCTTGCCGCCGGGGCCCGCGCAGAGGTCGGCCCAGCGCGCGTCCGGGCCGTCCAGGGAGACCTCGGCCAGGGCGAGGGTGACCATCTGGCTCGCCTCGTCCTGGACGGCGGCGCGCCCATCGCGGACCGCCTCGATGCCCGCGGGATCGCCCTCGGCCAGAACCGCGGCGTAAGGCGAGTAGGGAGCGGGCTCCGCGCCTCCGTCGTACAGCTCCTGTGGTGCGGCCCGGCCCGGACGCGCCACCAGGGTCACCCGGGGGCGGGCGTTGTCCGCGGCGAGAAGGTCGTCGATCTCGTCCGGCCCGACGGCGTCCCGCAGGGCGGAGACGATCCACTTGGGATGGCTGTGCGCGACCGAGAGGCGGGTCGTGGTGTCGGCGTCCGCGGGTGCGACGATCCGCAGCCAGGCGTCCAGGTCTCGCGTCGCGACCTTGCGCAGCACCGCGTTGGCGAACTTGGCCTGGCCCGGACCGGAGACGGTCCGGGCCAGCTCCACGGTCGTGCCGACGGCGGCGTGCGGCGGGATGCGCGTGGCGAGGATCTGGTGGGCGCCGAGGCGCAGGACGTCCAGGAGCGGCGCGTCGATGCGGCGCAGCTCGCGGTCGCTGCACAGCGAGAGCACCGCGTCGTAGGTTCCCCGGCCGCGAAGGGTGCCGTAGGTCAGCTCGGTGGCGAGGGCGGCGTCGCGTCCGGTCAGGCCCCGGTCGCGCAGCCGGCTCGGCAGCAGGAGGTTGGCGTACGCGTCCCGGGTCTCGACCGCCCGGATCACGTCGAACGCCGTGCGGCGGACGAGGTCCTGCGGGCGGCCCGTCTTGCGGGGACCGCCCGGTCGGCGGTTCTGCGTGCGGCGGCGGTTGCGGGCGGGAGGCATCAGTGCAGAGCGTCCTTACCGGTGAGGTCGACGCCGCGGATCCAGTCGGTGGCGGCCATGCGGCGCTTGCCCTGCGGCTGCACCTCGCCGAGGGCGACGGGATGCGTCGCCGTCCCCACCAGCGCCTCGTTCTTGCCCGCCCGGATCTCCCCGGGGGACAGCTCGGCGGCGCCCGGCACCGGACGGACGGGCCCCAGCTTGACCCGCGTCTCGCGGAAGGTCGTCCAGGCGCCGGGCGCGGGCGTGCAGGCGCGGACGAGGCGGTCGATGTGCAGGGCGGGGCTCTTCCAGTCGACGCGGCCGTCCTCCGGCGTCAGCTTGGCCGCGTGGGACACGCCCTCGGTCGGCTGCGGCCGGGGCTCCAGGACACCGGCCTCGATGCCGTTCAGGGTGTCGAGCAGGAGGCTCGCGCCGGCGACGGCGAGCCGCCCCAGGAGGTCGCCGGAGGTGTCGGTCGGCCGGATCGGCTCGGTGAGGACGCCGTAGACCGGTCCCGTGTCCAGCCCCTCCTCGATCTGGAAGGTGGCCGCGCCCGTCACGTCGTCGCCGTGCAGGATCGCGCGCTGGACGGGCGCCGCCCCGCGCCAGGCGGGCAGCAGCGAGAAGTGCAGGTTCACCCAGCCGTGCCGGGGGATCTCCAGGGCCTCGCGGGGCAGCAGTGCGCCGTAGGCGACCACGGGGCAGCAGTCGGGCGCGATCTCGCGGAGCCGGTCCAGGAACTCCGGATCGCGGGCCTTCTCCGGCTTCAGCACCTCCACGCCCGCCTCGGCGGCGAGCGAGGCCACCGGGCCGGGGCTCAGCCGCCGCCCACGGCCCGAACGGCCGTCCGGGCGGGTCACCACCGCCGCGACCTCGTGCGAGGACCCCAGGAGCGCGGTCAGGGCCGGGAGCGCGGTCTCGGGGGTTCCGGCGAACACCAGCCGCACCTAGATCGCCTTCCCCAGGGTGCGGTGCGGCGACTCCTTGACGACGGGCGCCGGCTCGCCGAACCACTCGGCTTCGCGGATCGCCTTCATCGCGGCCTTGCGCTGCTCCGGGTCCATCCGGTCGATGAAGATGATCCCGTCCAGGTGGTCGGTCTCGTGCTGCACGCACCGGGCCAGCAGGTGCGTGCCCTCCAGCGTGATCGGCTCCCCGTGCATGTTGAAGCCCTTCGCGACCACGCCGACGGAGCGGGGCGTCGGGAACGCGAGGCCGGGCAGCGACAGGCAGCCCTCGTCGTCGGTCTCCTGCTCGTCCGACAGGTCCAGCGTCGGGTTGACCACGTGCCCCAGGCGGTCGTCGACGTAGTAGGTGAACACGCGCAGGCCCACGCCGAGCTGGGGCGCGGCCAGGCCGGCGCCCGGCGCGTCGATCATCGTGTCGGTGAGGTCCTTGACGAGCTGGCGCAGCTCCTTGTCGAAGTCCTTCACCGGCTCCGCGGGCGTGCGCAGCACGGGATCGCCGAAGAGGCGGATGGGCTTGACGGCCAACGGGGACTCCGTTTCCTGCGAGGTTCTGCGGCTGGCGAGCGAAGTGGGATGCGGCCTCCAGTCTACGGAGCCGCACCCCTTGGTTTTCACGCCGATCACACGCCGCGGTGCGCTCCCTGGCCCGCCGAGCGGGCCTTGTAGGCGGCGGTGCGGGCGGCCTTGGCGGTGGCCTTGTCCGGATGGTGGGCGCCCAGGGCCTCCAGCACGTCGGCCGCGCCGGGATGCTGGGTGCGCCACAGCTCGTCGACCATGACCCTCATCTCCGCCTCCGGCGGCGCGTCGATCAGGGCGGCCTCGACCGCCTCCTCCGGTTCGGCGGTCTCCAGCATCCCGGCGACCGTGTCGACGAACACCCAGAGGTACTCCTCGCGGGCCAGCTCCCGCCCCGCCGGGTCGCCCGCGGCGTTGAGCCACATCGCGGCGTAGGGCGACACGAGCGGATGCTCCCGCGCGGCGCGGACGACCCCGGCCGCCTCCGGCCCGATCCGGTGCAGGACCGCGGCGGCGAGGTTGCGGGCGCCCGGGCCGCCGGTCCGCATGACGTCCAGCAGGTCGGCGGCGGCGTCCTTGGGGTCGTGGGCGGCCAGCCAGCCGTCGATCTCCTCGTCGGCGGCCTCCGGCCGGTACCAGGTCAGGCCCTCGATCAGCTCGGACGCGCGCGCTCCGGCCAGCTCCCCGATGACCGGGGCGGTGAAGCCGTCCGCGACGAGCAGTTCCCTGACCGCCCACACGCCGAGGGGAGTCAGCGCCAGGCCCTTGCCGGACGGCTCGACGATCCCCCAGCCCTCAAGGGCCGAGAGCTCCAGATGGAACGCGTCCGACACGAGCGCGAACATGGCGTCGGCGTCGGTGAGGTCGTAGGCCTCCTCGACATGGCCGAGGAGAGCCTCGACCAGCCCCTCGGGCCCGGTGGGCTCCTCCTGCTCGTACAGGTGGATGAGGACGCCGGTCATCTCGTTCTGGACGAGTTCGACCGCGTCCAGGCCGTCCGCGTAGTCGTGCCCCGGCACCACGAGGGCGTCGAACAGCGGCAGCCAGGCGGCGAGCAGCTCCGCGTCGTCGCCGGACTCCAGCTTCGCCAGGGCGGGCCCTGGGCGGGCGGTGCCCTGCTCCGCCGTGATGACGTTCGCCTCAATGGCGGCCCACCACAGCCTTTCCAGCTCGCCCTCGTCCTCCATCTGGCCATGGCTCCGCGGCGTCTCCAGCCCGAGGGCGGCGCGGGCGGCAGCGGCGTCGTCCCGGGTGAGCGTCTCGTGTTCGGTGAGGGCCCGCTCGCCCGTCCAGCCCGCGAGGGCCAGGACGGCCGCGGTCAGGCGCGAGCGGCGCGCCGCGTCCGCCAGCTCGGCCTCCGGCGCCAGCCTGGCGGGCGGCACGACCAGCTCTCCGGCCTGCCTCAGATACTCCTCGGTGCGGGCGTAGCGCTCCTCCTCGGGCCGCTCCTCGAAGTCGCGGACCCACGCGTCGACGGCCTCCTGGTCGTCCAGGGAGACCCCGTCGGCCTGCATCAGCCCGGCGATGACCTCGGCCGCCGCCTGCCGCTCGTCGCTGTCGACCGCGGCGACGACCTCGGTGAACTCCGGCGCGGTCCGGTCGATCTCGGCCTCCAGCGCGCCGGCGTCCGCCTCCGGGACGGCGCCGGTGTCGCGCAGGAAGGCGACGATCCGGCGGAGCGCGTCGAGGACGGTGGGGACGTCCTCGCGCCCGGCGACCACCGACTCGGGGAACGCCTCCAGCAGCAGCTCGCGGACGCCGGCCGGGGTCAGCGCGGCCGGCCCCGGGAGCTCCAGCTCCTCGCGCGCCAGGTCGAGCAGGATGCGCACGCCCTGGTCGTCCAGTGTCTCGCCGCGTTCGTCCGCCCACCGCCGCAGGTCGCCGGCGGTCGTCTCCACCCAGTTGTCGGCCACCCGAGAACCCTATTGGTCAGATCAGCTCCAGGGGGTCGATCTGGACCCGCACTGTCTCCGTCGCCTTGCGCGCGCTGCGCACCCCCTGGGCCTCCTTCAGCGCGCGCGCCAGTTCGAGCCCCGCGGCCCGGGGCACGCGTATCAGGGCACGCTCCTTTTCCTGGACGTCGGCGCCCGCCTGCGGGACGGGCACGGGCCCGAGGACCTCCGCGCCGTCCGGCAACCGGGCGTCCGCCAGGAGCTCCCGTATGGCGGCGGGCGACGCGGTGAGCGACGCCATGCGCGTGGCGGGCGGGAACCCCGCCTCCTTGCGCTCGGCCAGCTCCCGCTCCGCGTACGTGACCGGGTCCCACCGGACGAGCGCCTGGACGGCGGGCAGCGCCCCCTCGGCGGCCACGATCACGGGCCCCTGCGGCCGGACGAGCGACGCCGCGTTCATCCAGCGCCGGAGCGTCTCCTCGCCCGCGCGCAGATCCGGCCGCCCGAGCAGCACCCAGCCGTCCAGCAGGAGCGCGGCCGTGTAGCCGCCGTCCGCGCGCGGTTCGGCTCCCGGGGTGGACACCACGAGGGCCCGTTCCGGGCCGATCTGGTCGAGGACGGCGTCCCGCCCGGACGTGCGTACCGCCACGCCGGGGAACGCCCTGCCCAGCTCCTCCGCCGTGCGTTTGGCGCCCACCACGACCGCGCGCACCTGGAAGAAGCCGCACTCGGGGCAGTGCCAGTCTCCCGCGATATGGCCGCACCAGCGGCAGTACGGGGCGGCGTGGGACGAGGCCAGCGCCAGCGGCCCCTGGCACGCCCGGCACTGGGCCGGCGTGCGGCACCGCCCGCACGCGATGCCCGGCACGTATCCGCGCCTGGGGACCTGCACGAGGACGGGACCGTGCTCCAGAGCCTGCCTCGCGGCCTCGAACGCGACGTTGGGCAGGCGAGCCGTGCGGGCGGCGGCGTCGCGGGCGAGCTGCGCGTCCTCCCCCACGTACCGGACGCGCGGCATCACCGCCCGGACACGTCCCCGGTCGGCGGCGAGCGTGTGCGCCCAGCCGGTCTCCACCAGCTGTGTGGCGTCGGTGGTCCTGGTGAACCCGCCGATCAGCGCTCCGGCGCCCGTCCTGTGCGCGCGCAGGGCCAGCACGTCGCGGGGATGCGGGTAGGGCGCGTGCGGCTCGGCGTGCACGTCGTCGCCGTCGTCCCAGAGCACGACCAGGCCGAGATCCGCGACGGGCGCGAACATGGCGGCGCGGGTGCCGACGACCGCCCGCGCCTTGCCGCGCAGCGCGGCCAGCCATCTGCGGTAGCGCTCCGCGGGCCCCAGCTCCGCCGTCAGGGCGACGTGCAGCCCCTCCCCCAGCTCCGCCTTCAGCGCCGCGTCGACCCGCGCCGCGTCGCGGCCGTCTGCGACCACGACGAGCGCACCGCGCCCAGCGGTGAGCGCGGCGGCGACGGCCCGCGCTATGGCGGCCGTCCAGCCGGGCCCCGGCAGTGCCGTCCACACGGCTCGCGGCGCCTTCCCAGCGGCCAGCGCGCTGAGGAACGACTCTCCGGCCGGGTAATCCAGCCAGGGGCCGGCGCCGGCCGGCTCGGGCGGGGCCGGCTCGCCCTCCGCCACCGGCTCGGCCTCCACGCGCGCGTGCCGGGGCGGGACGGCCAGCCGCAGGACGTCCGCGAACGTGCCCGCGTACCGAACGGCCACCTCCCGCACAAGCGCGGCGATCTCCGGCGTGAGGACGGGTTCGGGCGAGGTGACCCGCTCCAGGAACAGCAGCTTGCCGTCGTGATCGCTCTCGGCGACCCGCTCCAGCACGAACCCGTCGACCAGCTGGCCGGCGAAACGCACCCGCACCCGGCAGCCGGGGACGGCCTTGGCGTCCAGCTCGGCGGGCACCAGGTAGTCGAACGGGCGGTCCAGATGCGGGAGCGACATGTCGACCGCGATCCGCGCGACGGGCCGCTCCCCGGCCGGACGGCGCGCCCCCTTCTTGCCGGACTTGGCGGACTTACCGGGCTTCTTCGGCTTGTCGGCGGATGTCCGCGGAAGGGCGTCCAGCCCCGGGATCAGGTCCGTTCCCCCGCCGTCCTTGGTCACGCCCCCGTCCTACCAGATCGATCCGACAGGCGGTCCCGCGCGCTAGGGTTGGTCCGTCTGAACGGGGCGCGCACCGTTCCCGCCGGCCCATTGCCCGATGTCTCCCGCGCCCCTCGCCGTCCGTCGAGCCCATGCAGGCGAAGTGACCACAGCTCAAACCCCAGAGCGGACGGACGCCCCGGTCGAGTACGGGGCGTCCCGCCGTTCCACCACGACCTCCGCGGCCTCCAACTGGAAGAAGCGGGCACGCCACCCCGTCGTGGCCGCCACGCTGGCCGCGGGCGTGCTCCACCTGGTGTGGGCGCTCTTCCTCGCGACCGAGGGAGGCGACCTGGCCGCGCAGGCCGCGTGGACCGACTTCGTCTGGAAGCACCCCGACGCGGCGTACAGCTTCGCCTGGTACGGCGGGATGCACCCCGCCTCCTACAGCGTGATGTCGCCGCATTTGATGGCGCTGTTCGGCATCCGCACGGTCGCGGTCGTGACCGGCACGGTCTCCGCCGGGCTGACCGCCGCGCTGCTCAAGCAGTTCCGGGCCCCCGTCGCCCTGCCCGCGTCCCTCTGGGCCGCGTTCGCGCTGTCCTCTGGGCCGCGTTCGCGCTGTCGTGCAACGCCGCCTCCGGCCGCGTCACGTTCGGCCTGGGGCTGATGTTCGCGCTCATGGCGACCATCGCGGCGTTCACGCCGCGCGGCACCCCCGCCCTGCGCGCGGCCGGGATGGTCTGCCTGAGCGTGCTGGCGTCGCTCGCGAGCCCCGTCGCCGGCCTGTTCCTGCTCGTGCTGGCCGCCGCCCTGTTCCTGACCGGCCGCCGCCGCGCCGGCGTCTGCGTCGCCGTCGGCCTCCCCGTCGTGGTGGGGACGACGAGCCTGCTGTTCCCGTTCAGCGGCGTCCAGCCCATCTCCCTCACGGCGATCGTGCTGCCCGCCGTCACCGGGGTCATCGCGATCCTGACGTGCGCGCCCAAGAACTGGGCGTTCGTCCGGATCGGGGCCGGCGTCTACCTCATCGGGATCCTCCTGACCTGGCTGATCCCCTCCCCCGTCGGCAGCAACGTCGAGCGCCTCTCGCTGCTGTTCGGCGGGATGTTCCTGCTGTCGGCGGTCGCCCGCGCGCACGGGCGGGTCCGGATCGCGGTCCTGTCGGTGGCCTTCATCGTCACGGCGTCCTGGCAGGTCGTGAAGCCCGTCGACGACCTCATCCACACCGAGCCCGCCGACTCGGCCGCCGCCCACGCCCGCGGCCTCATCGCCGCGCTGGACGGCCTGGACGCCGAGCGGTCGCGCATCGAGGTCGTGCCGCTGCGCTCCCACTGGGAGTCGGCCGGCCTCAGCCGCCACTTCATCCTCGCGCGCGGCTGGAACCGCCAGGTCGACGCCGAGCGCCACGAGCTGTTCTACGAGGACGGCGCGCTGACGCCCGCCTCGTACCGCGACTGGTTGCACGAGTGGGCGGTCCAGTACGTCGTCCTGCCCGAGCAGGAGGTCGACTGGTCGGCGCAGGACGAGGCCGCCATCGTCGAAGGCGGCCAGCCGTACCTGAGCGAGATCTGGCGGGACGAGCACTGGCGCCTGTTCCGCGTGGTGCGGCCCACCCCGCTGGTCGACCGGCCCGCCTCGGTGCGCCACCTCGACGCCGGCGAGCTCGTCGTCGACATGCCCTCCGGCGGGTCGGCCCTGCTGCGGATCTCCTGGTCCCCCTGGCTCAGGGTCACCGGCGGGGACGCGTGCCTGGCGCGCGCGGGCGACTTCGTCAGGATGACCGCCAGCGCCCCCGGCCGCTACACCATCGCCGCCAGCTACGCCCTGCACCGCGGCAACCACTGCGGCTCCTGACGTCCCGCACGTCGAAGGGCCCCGGGGGACGTCCCCCGGGGCCCTTCGACGAGGCGGGTTACAGGCCGGCGGCGGAGGCCAGGTCCTTGGCGCGGTCGGCCGACTCCCAGGAGAAGTCGGGCTCCTCGCGGCCGAAGTGGCCGTACGCGGCGGTCTTCTGGTAGATCGGGCGGAGCAGGTCCAGGTCGCGGACGATCGCGGCGGGCCGCAGGTCGAACACCTCGTCGACGGCCTTCTCGATCTTCTCGGGGGCGACCTTCTCGGTGCCGAAGGTCTCCACGAACACACCGACCGGGTGGGCCTTGCCGATCGCGTAGGCGACCTGCACCTCGGCGCGGTCGGCGAGCTGCGCGGCGACGATGTTCTTGGCGACCCAGCGCATCGCGTACGCGGCGGACCGGTCGACCTTGGACGGGTCCTTGCCGGAGAACGCGCCGCCGCCGTGCCGGGCCATGCCGCCGTAGGTGTCCACGATGATCTTGCGGCCGGTGAGGCCGGCGTCGCCCATCGGGCCGCCGATCTCGAAGCGCCCGGTCGGGTTCACCAGCAGCCGGTAGCCGCCCGTGTCGAGGTCGAACTGGGCGAGCACGGGGTCGACCACGTGCTCCTTCACGTCCGGGGCGAGCAGCTCCTTCAGGTCGATGTCGGGAGCGTGCTGGCTGGACACCACGACGGTGTCGAGGCGGACCCCGCGGTCGCCGTCGTACTCGATGGTGACCTGCGTCTTGCCGTCCGGGCGCAGGTACGGGACGTCGCCGCTCTTGCGGACCGCCGAGAGCCGTTGCGCGAGCCGGTGCGCCAGCGTGATCGGCAGCGGCATCAGCTCGGGCGTCTCGTTGGTGGCGTAGCCGAACATCAGGCCCTGGTCGCCGGCGCCCTGCCGGTCCAGGTCGTCGACGCCCTCGCCCTCGCGGGTCTCGTAGGCGTCGTCGACGCCCTGCGCGATGTCGGGCGACTGGGCGCCGATCGACACCGACACGCCGCAGGAGTGGCCGTCGAAGCCCTTCTTGGACGAGTCGTAGCCGATCTCCAGGATCTTCTCCCGGATCACGCCCGGGATGTCCACATAGGTCTCGGTGGTGACCTCACCGGCCACATGCACCTGACCCGTCGTGATCATCGTCTCGACGGCGACCCGGCTCTTCGGGTCGTCCTTGATCATCGAGTCGAGGATCGCGTCGCTGATCTGGTCCGCGATCTTGTCCGGGTGCCCTTCGGTCACGGACTCGGAGGTGAACAGGCGGCGAGACACGTACGTGAACTCCTTGCAGCGGCTGCTGACTGACGTCGCAGGACGGATTTTTGTCGAGTCCGGCGGGGGAGCGCCGCCCCCCGCCGCGGTTCCCCACGGATGATAGGGCGCAAGTCTAGCGGGATCGCCGCCCGCCGCCGTCACGCCCGCGTGGCCACGGGTTTCAGGCGCGCGGCGACGAGATCCCAGACGACCTCGGCGAGCGCCTCCTTGGCGCCGCGCGGCACCTCGGTGAGCGAGCCGTCCGCGCCGAGGATCACCGCGGCGTTGTCGGGGCGCCCGAAGGCGAGGTCCTCGCCGACCTGGTTGACGACGAGGAGGTCGCTGCCCTTGCGGGCGAGCTTGGCGCGGCCGTTCTCCAGCACGTCGTCGGTCTCGGCCGCGAAACCGACGATCACCTGGCCGGGACGGCGGTCGGCCCCCAGCCCGGCCAGGATGTCGGGGTTCTTGGCGAGCCGGATCGGCTCCGGCTCCGCGCCCTCCGCCTTCTTGATCTTCGACCGGTGGTAGCCCTCCGGGCGGAAGTCGGCGACGGCGGCGGCCATCACGACCGCGTCGGCGGACGCGGCGGCGGCCACCACGGCCTTGTGCATCTCCTCGGCCGACCCGACGGCGACGATCTCGGCCCCGGCCGGGTCGGGCAGGGCGACGTTCGCGGCGACGAGGGTCACCCGGGCGCCGCGGGCCACGGCCGTGCGGGCGAGGGCGTAGCCCTGCATCCCGGACGAGCGGTTGCCGATGAACCGGACCGGGTCGATGGCCTCCCGGGTGCCGCCGGCCGAGACGACCACATGCCGGCCGGCGAGGTCGCGCCCGTCCGCGCCGCGCGCCAGGACGTGCCGCGCGACCTCGAACAGCTCCGCCGGGTCGGGCAGCCGCCCCGGCCCGGTGTCGGCGCCGGTGAGGCGCCCGGACGCCGGCTCGACGACGACGGCGCCGCGGTCCCGCAGCGTCGCCACGTTCGCCCGGGTCGCAGGGTGCTGCCACATCTCGGTGTGCATCGCGGGCGCGAACACGACCGGGCAGCGGGCGGTGAGCAGGGTGTTGGTGAGCAGGTCGTCGGCCAGCCCGTGCGCCGCCTTGGCGAGCAGGTCGGCGGTGGCGGGCGCGACGAACACCAGGTCGGCCTCCTGGCCGAGCCGGACGTGCGGGACGCCGGCGACGCCGTCCCACACCCGCGGCGAGACGGGCTTGCCCGACAGGGCCGCCCAGGTGGGCTCGCCGACGAAGCGGAGCGCGTCCTCGGTCGGGACGACGGTGACGTCGTGCCCCGACTCGGTGAGCCGGCGGAGCAGCTCGCACGCCTTGTACGCGGCGATTCCGGCGCTGACGCCGAGGACGACGCGCGGCTTGGGGGAGGTCATGGTGCCACGATGCCATCAGGCCCCGGGCGCCCGGGCGCCGGGGTCCGGGAGCCTCAGCCCTCGATGGGCTCGGCGTTCAGGAGGCCTTCGCGCGTCTCGCGGAGCGCGATCGACAGCGGCTTCTCCTGCACCTGGGTCTCGACGAGCGGGCCGACGTACTCCAGCAGGCCCTCGCCCAGCTGGGCGTAGTAGGCGTTGATCTGCCGCGCGCGCTTGGCCGCGATGCTCACGAGGCCGTACTTGGTGTCGACGACCTCCAGGAGCTCGTCGATCGAGGGGTTGGTGATGCCCTCATTGCTGGCTGCCACTCGGTGGCCTTCCACTAGGTCTAACGGCTACTGGTCAGCCATCAAGGCTAGCAGCTCGTCGCACACGCCTTGGACGGACGTGTTCACGAGCGTGATGTCGAACTCCTTCTCGGCGGCGAGCTCGACGCGGGCGGCGTCCAGCCGGCGCTCGATGACCTCGGGGGGCTCGGTGCCGCGGCCGGTGAGGCGGCGGACGAGCTCCTCCCAGCTGGGGGGAGCGAGGAACACCAGCAGCGCGTCGGGCATGGTCCGGCGGACCTGCCGGGCGCCCTGGAGGTCGATCTCCAGGAGCACCGGCTCGCCCTGGGCGAGGCGTTCCTCGACGGGCCGGCGGGGGGTGCCGTAGCGGTTCCCGGCGAACTCGGCCCATTCGAGGAGCTCCCCTTCGGCGACGAGCCGGTCGAAACCGGCGTCGTCGACGAAGAAGTACTGCACACCATCGGTCTCACCCGGGCGGGGGGCCCGGGTGGTCACCGAGACCGACAGCCACACCCGGGGGTGTGATCGCCGGATCTCGGCGACGACCGTGCTCTTGCCGACGCCCGACGGTCCGGACAGGACCGTCAGACGCCGCGCGAGCGGGCCATGCGGTTTGGAGCCTTCCGGCGCAGCGATGGGTGCGCCGGAGCCGGGCGGGATGGTGCCGGGCTCGGGTCGCCCCGAGCCGGCCGCGGCGGCCTGACCGCCGCGCCCGCCCGTGAGTCGCGCGTCAGCGGTTCGCACTTCCGCCGAACTCACGCTCCAGGGAGGCGCGCTGGTTGGCGCCGAGGCCCCGCACACGGCGGGACTCGGCGATGCCCAGACGCTCCATGATCTGCTTCGCACGGACCTTGCCCACACCGGGCAGGGACTCCAGGAGGGCCGACACCTTCATCTTTCCGATGACGTCGTCGGACTGACCCTCTTTGAGAACCTCGGCGAGCGAGGTTCCCCCGTGCTTCAGCTTGTTCTTAACCTCGGCCCGCTCCTTGCGAGCCTTGGCAGCCTTCTCCAGGGCTGCGGCGCGCTGTTCGGGGGTTAGGGGCGGAAGAGCCACGCCGGGTCACCTCAGGTTTCCACTCGACGGAGTCGGACGGGTTGGGAAACTAGCGAGTTCACCGCCCATTAGGCAACGTGAAGTGCCGTTTAGCCCGCCATAAATTCACGAAAATCACTCCTTGGAGTGTCCTGAATACAGAGTGTACCCAACTCGGGGCCTCCGGCGGCCCATCCCCCTGCCTTGCTGGGACTTTCGCATGATCGTGAAAATCCCCCCTTTCCGACCCCATATGCGGCACTTGGCACCGGCTCGCCGCTCCGGTTCCGCGGCTCTCCCGGGCCGTCCCGCCGCCCTCCCGGCACCCCGCCGGAGCGCTGCCGGCCGCCGCCGGGAGGCCCCCCACAAACGATCCCGACCGAGTGACGCTCATCACGCCACGCCGTTCCGCACGTCGCCGCGGGACCGTTACTGTCATCCTCGACAGCACCACCGCCAAGATCGCCCGTTCCGTCCCGGAGGACAGCGCCACCGCACCAGCTCCCCCGCCCGCCGCCAGGGCACCGTCATGGACGCGGAACCACCGGCCGGCCGCCGGCGGCGTTCCCGGCCCGGAATCGCCACTCCGCGTGAACGAGTTCGCCGTTCGCCGCGTATCCCAATGCGGTGGAGTCGGTCTCCGCATTCGCAGACGGCCAATCTCACAAAGCGCGATCCCGTGCGCCCAAGTTGATCCCCTGTCAAATAGCCGCGCACAAACAAGTTCTGCGCCCTGGCGCACCATTGGCCCCGCGCATGACGCGCCGAGGCGCGCGCCCGGCCGCCCGCGGCGCGGGCGCGGGGGCGGCTCAGGAGGTGCCGGCGGACGTCCTGCGGAGCGCCGCGGCGATGGCCGCCGCGGCGGCGCCGGGGTCGGGGGCGCCGGTGATGGGGCGGCCGATGACCAGGAGGTCGGCGCCGGCGGCGAGGGCGTCCTCGGGGGTGGCGACGCGGGCCTGGTCCTGGTTGCCGGAGCCCGCGGGGCGCACACCGGGGGTGATGAGGGTGATGCCGGGGCCGACCTCGGCGCGGACGGCGGCGGCCTCCTGCGGGGAGCACACGAGGGCCTGGGCGCCGGCGTCGACGGCGAGGACGGCGAGGCGGCGGACGGCGTCCGGGGCGGGCCCCGCCAGGCCGAGCGCGGTGAGGTCGGCCTCCCCGAGGGACGTCAGGACGGTCACCGCGGCGATCCTGGTGGCGGGGGCGGCCTCCACCGCCGCGCGGATCATGGCGGGCCCGCCGGCGGCGTGCACGGTCAGGTAGGACGGCTTGAGGCGGGCCACGGCGCGGGCGGCGCCGCGGACGGTGGCGGGGATGTCGTGCAGTTTGAGGTCCAGGAAGACCTGGACGCGGCTGGCGCCCCGGACGCTGGCGATGACGTCCGGCCCGTACCGCAGGTACAGCTCCAGGCCGACCTTGACGGTGGAGACGTGCGGTGTGACCAGGGTGGCCCAGCGCGCGGCCGTCTCCAGGTCGGGCGCGTCCAGCGCGACGGCGATGGGGGCGGAGGTCACAGCTTCTCCTTCTCGGGCTCTTGCGGGAGCACCTGGGGCGGGACGTACCCGGCGGGCTTGTGCGCGAGGCCGACCGCGTCGGCGAGGCGTCCGATGCGGCGGGCCGCGAGGGCGTCCTCCAGCTCGCGCAGGACGCGGGGTCCGGCCGCGGGGTCGTGGAAGACCGCGGTGCCGACGGCGACGGCGGACGCTCCGGCGAGGATGAACTCCAGGGCGTCCAGCCCGGTGGCGATGCCGCCGATGCCGATGATGGGCGTGCCGGGCAGGGCGGCGTGCACCTGGTAGACGCAGCGGACCGCGATCGGCCGGATCGCGGGCCCGGACAGACCGCCCGACACGCCGGTGAGGGCCGGGCGCAGCGTCAGCGGGTCGATCGCCATGCCCTCCATGGTGTTGATCAGGGCGAGGCCGTCGGCGCCCGCGTCGACGCAGGCGAGCGCGATCGTGACGATGTCGGTGACGTCGGGGGCGAGCTTGGCGAAGACGGGGACGCCGGGGCGGGCGTGGTCGCGGACGGCCCGGACGACGGCCGCGGCGGCGGCCGGGTGCCAGGCGAACATGCGCCCGCGGTCCTCGACGTTCGGGCAGGCGATGTTGACCTCGATCGCGGCGACGCCCGGGACGTTGCGGAGGCGGCGCGCGAGGTCGCCGTACTCCTCCACGCTGTTGCCCGCGACGGACACGATCGTGCGGACGTCCTGCTCCATGAGCCACGGGAGGTCGCGTTCCAGGAAGGTCTCCACGCCCGGCCCGGGCAGGCCCATGGCGGTGAGGAGGCCGCTGGGCGTCTCGGTCACGCGCGGGGTGGGGCGTCCGGCGCGGGCCTGGGCCATCACGGACATGGTGACGAAGGCGCCGAGGCGGGACAGGTCGAAGAACTGGGCGAGCTCCCGTCCCGTCCCGCCGCATCCGGAGGCCGTCAGGACGGGGTTGGGCAGTTCCAGGGGTCCGAGGGTGGTCTTGACCCGGTCGCTCACTGGGAGCCCCCTTCGGTGACGCTCAGGACGCGCGGCGCGCCCAGCGCGTCGAACGGGATGGTTCCGAGGTCGCCCCAGCGGACGCGGTCGCCGCGCAGGACGGGCCCGTCCGCGCAGGCCCGGACCATGCGGGTCACGCCGTCCTCGCCGTGGACGGGCAGCATGCACGTCATGCACACGCCGATGCCGCACGCGCCGGTCTCCTGGAGGAACTCCTCGACCGACACCTGCGAGGGCAGGCCGAGGTCGCCGGCGACCTGCGTGACCGAGCGGAGCAGGGCGGTGGGGCCGCAGCCGTAGACGACGTCGGTGCCGGTCTCCTCGATGACGCGCGGCAGGACGTCGCGGACGGTGCCCTTCTCCCCCATCGACCCGTCCTCGGTGGTGACGGTCGAGCTGTCGCCGATGCGCTGCGCCATGCGGGAGCCGAAGACCTGCTTGGCGGACGGCCCGCCGAGCACGAAGTGCACCTGGCAGCCGCGCCGCAGCAGCGTGTCGGCGAGCGCGAACACGGCCGCGCCGCCGGGGCCGCCGCCGACGAGCAGGCAGCTGACCGGGTCGCGGGGCAGCCGGAACGGGCGGCCGAGCGGCCCGACGAGGTCGAGCTGGTCCCGGGAGCGGCGGCCGGCCAGCCAGCGGGTGCCGGGCTCGGTGCCGGCGAACACCAGCTCGACGGTGCCGCCGTAGTCGGACTTGACCTCGTGCACCCCGAGGCAGCGGCGGACCAGGCGGGAGGTGTGCTCGCCGCCGACCGCGAGCGCCACGAACTGGCCGGGCCTGAACCGCTCGGCGATGGCGGGGGCCACCAGCGTGATCGCGTGGTAGTCCTGCACCTGGCGGACCGTCAGGACCGTCGCCGACGTCTGCACCGGTGTGTCGGACACCCGTCTCCCTCTCCTCGTCGTGCGCCGGGCGCGGGCGGGCGGGGCCGCCCGTCCGCGCCCGGCCCCTGTCACCCGGGCGCCACGGCACCGCCGCCGTCCGCCGCCGGGGTGCCCGCGCGCCCGTGAGCGCCGCTGAGCCGCTCGGCGTGCTCCTGGAGGGAGCGGACGCCGACCTGGCCGCCGGCGACGGCCTCGATGCCCTGCACGGCCGCCGCGAGCCCCTGCACGGTCGTCACGCACGGTACGCCTCGCAGCACGGCCGCGGTACGGATCTCGTAACCGTCGAGCCGCGGCCCGGACTGGCCGGGGCTGCCGAAGGGAGTATTGACGATGAGGTCGACCTCGCCGTCCAGGACGCGCCGCACGATCGTGGGCTCGCCGGACGGGCCCGGACCCTCGCTGTGCTTGCGCACGATCTTGGCACGCACGCCGTTGCGGCGCAGGACCTCCGCGGTCCCTTCCGTGGCAAGAATCTCAAAGCCCAGGTCAGCGAGGCGCTTCACCGGGAACACCATGTGCCGTTTGTCCCGGTTCGCCACGGAGACGAACGCGCGTCCCTTGGTCGGCAGCGAGCCGTAGGCGGCCTGCTGCGACTTGGCGAACGCGGTGCCGAACACCTCGTCGATGCCCATCACCTCGCCGGTCGAGCGCATCTCCGGGCCGAGGACGGTGTCGACGCCCTGGCCGAGCTCGTTGCGGAACCGGTCGAAGGGCAGGACGGCCTCCTTCACCGCGATGGGCGCGTCCAGCGGCAGGCTCCCGCCGTCGCCCGTCTCCGGCAGCAGCCCCTCGGCGCGCAGCTCGGCGATGGCGGCGCCCATCATGACACGGGCCGCGGCCTTGGCGAGCGGCACCGCGGTCGCCTTGGAGACGAACGGGACCGTCCGGGACGCCCGCGGGTTGGCCTCCAGCACGTACAGGACGCCCGCGGACAGCGCGTACTGGACGTTCATCAGCCCGCGCACCCCGACGCCCTTCGCGAGCGCCTCCGTCGACTCCCGGATGCGGCGGATGTCGTCGTGCCCGAGCGTGATGGGCGGCAGCGCGCACGCCGAGTCGCCGGAGTGGATGCCGGCCTCCTCGATGTGCTCCATCACGCCGCCGAGATACAGCTCCTCGCCGTCGTACAGGGCGTCGACGTCGATCTCGATGGCCTCGTCCAGGAAGCGGTCCACGAGGACGGGGTGTTCAGGGCTCGCCTCGGTGGCGCGGGCCATGTACGACTCCAGCGTGGCGTCGTCGTACACGATCTCCATGCCGCGCCCGCCCAGCACGTACGAGGGCCGGACGAGGACGGGGTACCCGATCTCGGCGGCGATCTCGCGCGCCTCCTCGTAGGAGGTGGCGGTGCCGTGCTTGGGCGCGAGCAGCCCGGCCCTGTGCAGCACGCGCCCGAAGGCGCCCCGCTCCTCGGCGAGGTGGATGCTCTCCGGGGAGGTGCCCACGATCGGCACTCCCGCGTCCTTGAGCTTCTGGGCGAGCCCCAGGGGCGTCTGGCCGCCGAGCTGGACGATGACGCCCGCGACCTCACCCGACCGCTGCTCCGCGTGGACGACCTCCAGCACGTCCTCCAGCGTGAGCGGCTCGAAGTAGAGCCGGTCGGAGGTGTCGTAGTCGGTGGAGACCGTCTCGGGGTTGCAGTTGATCATCACGGTCTCGTAGCCCGCCTCGGCCAGCGTGAACGACGCGTGGACGCAGGAGTAGTCGAACTCGACGCCCTGGCCGATGCGGTTCGGCCCGCTGCCGAGGATCAGCACCTTGGGCTTGGCGCCCGGCGGCACCTCGGTCTCCTCGTCGTAGGCCGAGTACAGGTACGGCGTCCGCGCCTCGAACTCGGCGGCGCAGGTGTCCACGGTCAGGTAGACGGGGCGGACGCCGAGCGCGTGCCGCAGCTCCCGGACGACCTCCTCGGAGAGACCGCGCAGCTCGCCGATCTGCGCGTCGGAGAACCCGTGCCGCTTGGCGCGCAGCAGCTTGTCCCTGGTGAGCGCGTCGTCCGCCGTGCGGATCTCGTCGGCGATCTCGTTCACCGCCGCGATCTGGTCGAGGAACCAGGGGTCGATGCCGGTCGCCTTGTACAGCTCCTCGATGCCCGCTCCGGCCCAGAGCGCGCGCTGGACGTCCTTGAGGCGTCCGTCGTGCGGGCGCTTCGCCGACTCGACCAGTGCTTCGGCGTCGGCGTCGCCCGCCCAGCTGAACGACGAGCCCTTCTGCTCCAGCGACCGCAGGGCCTTCTGCAGCGCCTCGGTGAAGCAGCGCCCGATGGCCATGGCCTCGCCCACCGACTTCATGTGCGTGGTGAGCGTGCCGTCCGCGCCGGGGAACTTCTCGAACGCGAACCGGGGCACCTTAACCACGACGTAGTCGAGCGTGGGCTCGAACGACGCGGGCGTCACCCGGGTGATGTCGTTCGGGATCTCGTCCATCGTGTAGCCGATCGCCAGCTTCGCCGCGATCTTGGCGATCGGGAAGCCGGTGGCCTTGGACGCCAGGGCCGACGACCGCGACACCCGCGGGTTCATCTCGATGACGATCATCCGGCCGGTGCCGGGGTGCACGGCGAACTGGATGTTACAGCCGCCGGTGTCCACGCCGACCTCGCGGATCACCGCGATCGCGACGTCCCGCATGTTCTGGTACTCGCGGTCGGTCAGCGTCAGGGCGGGCGCGACCGTGATCGAGTCGCCGGTGTGCACGCCCATCGGGTCGAGGTTCTCGATCGAGCACACGATCACCACGTTGTCGTGGCGGTCGCGCATGACCTCCAGCTCGTACTCCTTCCAGCCGAGGATCGACTCCTCCAGGAGCACCTCGCCGGTCGGGGACGCGTCGAGGCCAGCGCCGGCGATGCGGCGCAGGTCGTCCTCGTCGTGGGCGAAGCCGGACCCGGCCCCGCCCATCGTGAACGACGGCCGGACGACGACCGGGTAGCCGAGCTCGCCGGCGGCCGCCAGGCACTCGTCCATCGTGCGGCAGATCAGCGACCGGGCGGACTCGGCGTTCAGACCGTGGTCGCGCGCGACCTTGGCGACGACGTCCTTGAACCGCTCCCGGTTCTCCCCGGCCTGGATCGCGTCCACGTCGGCGCCGATCAGCTCGACCCCGTACTGGGCGAGGACGCCGCCCTCGTAGAGCGCGATGGCGGTGTTCAGGGCCGTCTGGCCGCCCAGGGTGGGCAGCAGCGCGTCCGGCCGCTCCTTGGCGATGATCTTCTCGACGACCTCGGGGGTGATCGGCTCGACGTAGGTCGCGTCGGCGAACTCGGGGTCGGTCATGATCGTGGCCGGGTTGCTGTTGACCAGCGTCACCCGCAGGCCCTCGGCCTTCAGCACCCGGCACGCCTGGGTCCCGGAGTAGTCGAACTCGCAGGCCTGCCCGATGACGATCGGCCCGGAGCCGATGACCAGGACGGACTTCAGGTCTTCACGGCGCGGCATTCTTCGACGCCTCCATCAGGTCGCAGAAACGGTCGAAGAGCCCGGACGCGTCGTGCGGGCCCGCGGCCGCCTCCGGGTGGTACTGCACGCTGAACGCGGGCCGGTCGAGGAGCCGCAGCCCCTCCACGCAGCCGTCGTTGAGGTTGACGTGGCTGACCTCGGCGCGTCCGTACGGCGTGCCGAACGGGCCGTCCGTCGGCGCCTCCACCGCGAAGCCGTGGTTGTGGGCCGACACGTCGACCTTGCCGGTCGTCCGGTCCTGGACGGGCTGGTTGATGCCGCGGTGCCCGAACCGCAGCTTGTAGGTCCCGAGCCCGAGCGCGCGGCCGAAGATCTGGTTGCCGAAGCAGATCCCGAAGAACGGGGTGCCCGTGTCGAGGACGCCCCGCAGCGCGTCCACCGCGTAGCCCGCGGCGGCCGGGTCGCCGGGGCCGTTGGAGAAGAACACGCCGTCCGGGTTCAGGGCGAGGATGTCCTCCGCGGTGCTGGTCGCCGGAAGGACGTGCACCTCGCACCCCCGCTCGGACATGCGGTACGGCGTCATCGACTTGATGCCGAGGTCGACGGCCGCGACCGTGTGGCGCTTCTCCCCCATCGCCCGGACGACGTAGGGCTCGGGAGTGGTGACGTCCCGGGCCAGGTCGGCGCCTTCCATGGACGGGCTCTGCCGGACGCGTTCGAGCAAGGCGTCCGCTCCAGGCCCCACGGCGTCCGCCCCGCTGAAGATGCCGGCGCGCATCGCGCCCTTGTCGCGCAGGTGGCGGGTCAGCGCGCGCGTGCCGGAGACGGCGATCCCCACGATCCCCTGGTCGCGCAGCGCGGACCCCAGCGAACCCGTGGCACGCCAGTTGGAGGCGACACGCGCGGGCTCGCGCACGACGTACCCGGCCACCTGGATGCGGCGCGATTCGGGATCCTCGTCGTTGACGCCGGTGTTGCCGATGTGCGGGGACGTCATGGCCACGATCTGGCGCGCGTACGAAGGGTCGGTCAGGGTCTCCTGGTAGCCGGTCATGCCGGTGTTGAAGACCATCTCGCCGAAGGTCTCCCCCTCGGCGCCGTACGCGACCCCGTAGAACGTCCTACCATCTTCGAGAACCAGCAGTGCAGGCTTGGAAGCCTCACACATAGTTTCACCTTCTGCTACCATTTGATTACTGATCGCGAGAGCCAGGCGATTCGGTGTGCACGACCGCCCCGGGGCCCGGGGTGGCAGCGCGGGGAGCCCTCCAGGCGTTGGCCGGGGTGATGAACCGCGAACCATCTGGCGACAGCCGGAAACCGCGGCCATGCGCCGCGGGGAGGTCAATGGAGCTTCCCTTCGAGGACGGTCGGACGGCCGCGCAGGAAGGTCGCGATGACCCTGCCGGGCAGTTCGAGCCCGGCGTACGGGCTGTTGCGGCTCTTCGAAGTGAAGCCCGACGGGTCGACCATGGCGCGAGGCGACGGGTCGTACAGCGTGATGTTGGCGGGCGAGCCCACCTCCAGCGGACGGCCCTGTCCGGAAAGGCGGCCGATGCGGGCGGGACGGGCGGACATGCGGTCGGCGACCCCGGCCCAGTCGAGCAGGCCGGTCTCGACCATGGCCTCCTGGACCACCGGGAGCGCCGTCTCCAGGCCGATCATGCCCATCGCGGCCACGGCCCACTCGGTCTCCTTGGCCTCGACCGGGTGCGGGGCGTGGTCGGTGGCGACGCAGTCGATCGTCCCGTCGGCGAGGGCGTGCCGCAGCGCGGTGACGTCGTCGGCGGTGCGCAGCGGCGGGTTGACCTTGAAGATCGGGTCGTAGGACCCGGCCTTGCCGTCGTCGAGCAGCAGGTGGTGCGGGGTGACCTCGGCGGTCACCGGGCAGCCCTTGCTCTTCGCCCACCGGATGATCTCCACCGATCCGGCCGTGGACACGTGGCACACGTGCAGCCGCGACCCGACGTGCTGGGCGAGCAGCACGTCCCGGGCGATGACCGCCTCCTCGGCCACGGCGGGCCAGCCGCGCAGGCCGAGCGCGGCCGACATCTCGCCCTCGTTCATCTGCGCGCCCTCGGTGAGGCGCGGCTCCTGCGCGTGCTGGGCGACGACGCCGTCGAACGCCTTCACGTACTCCAGCGCGCGGCGCATGATGACCGCGTCCGACACGCAGTGCCCGTCGTCGGAGAAGACCCGCACGCCCGCGGCGGAGTCGGCCATCGCGCCGAGCTCCGCGAGCTGCTCGCCGGCGATGCCGCGCGTCACGGCCCCGACGGGCCGGACGTCGCAGTACCCGGCCTCGCGCCCGAGGCGCCACACCTGCTCGACCACGCCGGCCGTGTCGGCGACCGGGTCGGTGTTGGCCATCGCGTGGACGGCGGTGAACCCGCCCATCGCGGCGGCCCTCGTCCCGGACTCGACGGTCTCGGCGTCCTCGCGGCCCGGCTCGCGCAGGTGGGTGTGCAGGTCGACCAGCCCTGGGAGGGCCACCAGGCCCGCGGCGTCGACCACCTGCGCCCCGGCCTCGTCCAGTCCGGTGCCGACGCCGGCGACGGCGCCGCCGCGGACGAGGACGTCCGCCGCCTCGCCGCCGAGGATCCGGGCGCCCCTGATGATGTACGTCGTCACTGGGAGACCTCCTGGCCGATGGCGGGCTCGGACCCTCCGAGCAGCAGGTAGAGGACCGCCATGCGGGCGCTGACGCCGTTGGCGACCTGCTCGACGATCGTGGACCGGACGGAGTCGGCGACCTCGGCGGCGATCTCCACGCCGCGGTTCATCGGCCCCGGGTGCATGACGATGGCGTGGTCGGGCAGCTGCGCCATGCGCTCGGCGTCCAGCCCGTACCGGCGGCTGTACTCGCGCACGGTCGGGAAGTAGGAGGCGTTCATCCGCTCCTGCTGGACGCGCAGCATCATGATGACGTCGCTCTTCGGGATGACGCCGTCCAGGTCGTAGGAGACCGAGCACGGCCAGGTGTCGACCGCGACCGGGAGCAGGGTCGGCGGGGCGACCACGGTGACGTCGGCGCCGAGCGTGGCCAGGAGCAGGACGTTGGATCGTGCCACCCGGCTGTGCAGCACGTCGCCGACGATCGTGACCCTGCGGCCGTCCAGGCCGCCGAGGCGCTTGCGCATCGTGAACGCGTCCAGGAGCGCCTGCGTGGGGTGCTCGTGCGTCCCGTCGCCGGCGTTGACCACGCTGCCCTGCACCCACCCGGCGAGCCGGTGCGGCGCCCCCGAGGCGCCGTGCCGGACGACGACGCCGTCCGCGCCCATCGCCTCCAGGGTGAGGGCCGTGTCCTTCAGGCTCTCGCCCTTCGACACGCTGGACCCCTTGGCGGAGAAGTTGATGACGTCCGCCGACAGCCGCTTCGCCGCGGCCTCGAACGAGATGCGCGTGCGGGTGGAGTCCTCGAAGAACAGGTTGACGACCGTCCGGCCGCGCAGCGTCGGCAGCTTCTTGATGGAGCGGCCGGCGATCTGCGCCAGCTCCTCGGCGGTGTCGAGGACGAGCAGCGCGTCGTCCCGGCTGAGGTCGGCGGCGGAGATCAGATGGCGGTTCATTCGGCACCCCCCGTCGGGCCGAGCAGCACCGCGTCGCGCCCGTCGTTCTCGTCCAGCAGGACCTTCACGGTCTCCCGCATCGAGGTGGGCAGGTTCTTGCCCACGTAGTCCGCGCGGATCGGCAGCTGCCGGTGCCCGCGGTCGACCAGGACGGCGAGCTGGACGGCGCGGGGCCGGCCGAGGTCGTTCAGCGCGTCCAGCGCGGCGCGGACCGTCCGCCCGGAGAACAGCACGTCGTCGACGAGGACGACGACCTTGTCGTCGACGCCCCCGGCGGGCAGCTCGGTGCGCCCGAGCGCGCGGGCCGGGCGCATCCGCAGGTCGTCCCGGTACATGGTCGCGTCGAGCGAGCCCCAGGGCACCGGGCGGCCCTCGACCTCGCGCAGCGCCCCGGCGAGCCGCTCGGCCAGCGTCACGCCGCGGGTCTGGATGCCGAGCAGCAGGACGTCGTGGCCGCCCTTCGTCCGCTCGAGGATCTCGTGTGCGATGCGGGTGAGCGCGCGCCTGATGTCGGGACCCTCCAGAACGGCCTTGGGCCGGGGGTCACCGTCCGCCACGCGCGCCCCCGCCGGCCGTTCCGGCCTGGAGGCAGCATTCACCACCGAAACCTCCTTTCCCGCCTCACGGGACGGGCCTTAAAGGACGTTGTGTCCTGCCCACGGTAGCAGCCGGGCGCGCCTGCCCGGTCCCCGGCCCGCCCCGTGTCTTCGCAGGTGAGAGGCGTCACATTCGGGGGTCCGCACGGCGGCGGCCCGGGAGCGTGACGGCGCCGCCACGCCCCGCCCGCACGGCGCGGGGACGATCCGGACGGACCGGATCGAGTCCTGCGGATTCGACCGCTTTTTTCCAATCAGCTTGACCTGGCGCCGTACCCGTTTTACCGTCACTGTCCGTAACCATCCCTGGAGACAGACTCCCGGGGCCCCCTGGCTTCGCGAATCTGTCTCCCCCCGGTGACAAACCGGGGTTCGACGACGACAAAGTGAGCCTTGGGGGGCCGCAGAATGCCGTCTGAATACGCAAAGGCTCTCGGTGCGCGCCTGCGCGCCATCCGCACCCAGCAGGGCCTGTCCCTGCACGGTGTGGAAGAGAAGTCACGTGGCCGCTGGAAGGCCGTCGTCGTGGGTTCGTACGAGCGGGGCGACCGCGCCGTCACCGTTCAGAAGCTGGCCGAGCTCGCCGATTTCTACGGCGTGCCGGTTTCCGAGTTGCTGCCCGGCGGAGCCGCGCCGAGCCCGCTCGGGCCTACACCCAAGCTCGTGATCGATCTAGAGCGGTTGCAGCAGCTTCCGAAAGACAAGGCCGGTCCTCTCGCCCGCTACGCCGCGACGATCCAGAGCCAGCGGGGCGACTACAACGGAAAGGTCCTGTCCATCCGCCAGGAGGACCTGCGTTCACTGGCGGTCATCTATGACAAGTCCCCGACCGAGCTCACCGAAGAGCTCATCGGCTGGGGCGTCCTCGACCCGGAGGCGCGCCGCGCCGTCGAGTCGTTCTGATCCGCCCGCTCCACCGCACGATCCGCTCCACCGGAAGGGGCCCGCCGCACCTCGCGGCGGGCCCCGTCCGCGGTCCGGGGGCCCGCACGCCCCCGGCGATTACGGAGAGTCACGAGATGGGCGCGGTGTGGTACTCCGCCTCGCCGCGCGCGACGTCCCCGGCCCGGCGCCGCCGCCCCCGCGGGGCGAGGAGCGCCAGCGGGAGGACGACGGCCATGACCGCGGCGCTCACGGCGAAGCCCGTGCTGTAGCCGCCCTCGCCGGGGACGGCGACGATGACGACCGCGCTGATCTGCGTCCCGAGGGACGCCCCGACCGTCCTGATGAGCGTGTTGACGCCGGTCGCGACACCCGTCTCCCCGGTCGGCACGGCGGCGACGACCAGGTTCGCCACCGCGGCGTAGGCGAACCCCAGGCCGATGCCGCGCGCCAGGCCGCCGACGTAGAGCTGCCACATGGCGTCGTGCTGGACCGCCACGAACGCGTAGCCGAGGCCGGTCATCAGCGAGCCGCCGAACAGGACCGCCCGGGAGCCGACGCGCCGGTCGAGGAGGCCCGCGGTCATCCCCGCGACCGTCATGCCGATGCTGGCGGGCAGCTGGAGCAGGGCCGCCCGGGTGGCCGTCCCGCCGAAGCCGAAGCCGGTGTCCTCCGGAAGCTGGACGAGCAGGGGGAACAGCAGGCCGCCGGCCATGAGCGCGTAACCGGACAGCAGCGAGGCGGCGTTCGCCGTCCAGACTCCGCGCACGCGCATGAGCCGCGGATCGATCAGCGGGTCGCGGACGCGGCTCTCCACCCACAGCCATGCGACGGCCGTCACGAGCGACAGCGCGAGGAGGCCGAGGACGCCGGGGGACGCCCACCCCCACTCCATGCCCTGGGTGAGGGCGGTGAGCGCGGCCACCAGCCAGGCGGCGAAGAGGGCGGCGCCCCACCAGTCGACCTTCGCCGCCGTCCGGGGCACCGGGCGCGGGACGATCCGCCAGGCGAGGACCATGCCGGGCACCAGGCCGGCGACCGGGATCCACAGCAGCCACCGCCAGCCGAGGAGGTCGATGACCGGCCCTGCCAGGCACCACGACACCGCGCCGCCCAGCCCCAGCATGGACGACATGAGGCCGATGGCCGAGGCCCTCCGCACGGCCGGCACCACGTCCCGGATGATCGTGTACGCCAGCGGGAAGACGCCGCCGCCGATGCCGCTCAGGGCGCGTCCGGCCAGCATGGCCGGCACCGTCCCGGCCAGGGCGGCGACGACCGTCCCGGTGGCCGCGACGGCCAGCACGGCGAGCAGGACGCGGCGCGGCCCGTACAGGTCGCCGAGCCGCCCGACGACCGGCGTGGCGACCGCCGCGGAGAGCGTCATCGCGGTCAGCGCCCACGCCGCGCCCGCGGGCGTGGTGTCCAGGCCGTCCTGGATCTGCGGCAGCGCGGGCGTCACGACGGCCATGGACAGCGAGTAGGCCATCACCCCGAGGAACGCCAGCAGGGGGACCAGCCCGCGCCCGCCCTGCCCCGCCACCGAGCCCTCCCCTAGTTCGCCCCCCTAACAATCTCACAGTCGGACGAACCGCCATCTATCCCCCCATGAGGGAGACGACCGACGGCGCTAGGCGATCGCGCCCTTGCCCCGCAGCGCCTCGATCCGCCGCGGGGACGCGGACAGGACGTCCCGCAGCACCTCGTCGGTGTGCTCGCCCAGCATGGGGGCGGGCAGGGGGGCCGCGGCGGCGTCGAGACGCAGCGGGGATCCGGGGGCCAGATGGGGTCCCACTCCCGGCTGGTCCAGCACGGCCATCAGCGGCTCGTCGCGCAGGCCGGCGGCCACCTCCGCGAAGCCGCGGTAACGGGACCAGAGGACGGACGTGCCGGCCAGCCCGTCCGCGACCTCCTCGCACGTGCGGGACGCGAACCAGGGGGCGAGCACGCCACCGAGGACCTCCCGGTGGCCGTAGCGGTCACCGGCGCGGCGGAAGTCGGCGTCCAGGGCCCGTTCGAGGGCGGCCGTCACCTCGCCGAGACCGGTGGCCTCCACCAGGTCGCGCCAGTGGCGGGCGGTGAGGATCGCGACCATGACCCGCCCGTCCGCGGTGGCGAAGTCGCGTCCGAAGTCGCCGAACAGGTGGTTCCCCAGGCGCGCCCTGGGCTCGCCCAGCTGCGCCTCGGCGAGGTAGCCCAGGTTCCCCGCGGTGGCCAGGGCGACGTCCTGCAGCGCCACCTCGATGCTCTGCCCCTCGCCCGTGCGCAGGCGGTGCCGCTCGGCCGCGAGCAGGCCGACGGCCATGTAGAGGCCGCACGCCACGTCCCACGCGGGCAGGGCGTGGTTGACCGGCGCCTCCCGGCCGGGCGGACCCGTGATCAACGGAAACCCCGTGGCGGCGTTCACCGTGTAGTCGACGGCGTTGCCTCCATCGCGCGTCCCCTGGAGCCGGACATGGATCAGATCCGGCCTGACCGCCTTCAGCTCCTCGTACGTGAGACCCGGCCGGGGTGGAGCGTTGGTCAGGACGGTGCCGGCTTCGGCGATGAGACCCGCGACGACCTCGCGCCCCTCCGGCGACCGCAGGTCGACGGTGACCGAGCGCTTGCCCTTGTTCAGCCCGGCCCAGTACAGGCTCCGCCCGGACGGCGCGAGCGGCCACCGGTCGATGTC
The DNA here is from genome assembly GCF_047130825.1 of Actinomadura madurae. Classification (NCBI taxonomy): domain Bacteria; kingdom Bacillati; phylum Actinomycetota; class Actinomycetes; order Streptosporangiales; family Thermomonosporaceae; genus Actinomadura; species Actinomadura madurae. Next base: position 9,731,076 of record NZ_CP083237.1, on the reverse strand, counting down.
GGGCCCGCCGCCGATCTGGTCGACCCGGATGACGTCGGCGCCGAGCTGCGCCAGCGTCATTCCGCCCAGCGGCGTCGCCACGAAGCTGGACAGCTCGACGACGCGCATCCCGTCCAGCGGCAATGTCCCGGCCATGCGGCGATGTCTATCAGGTGGCCGGCCGAGCCGCGCGGGGCGGGTGCGCCGGAGGGGGATCGCGCCGGCGGGACCGGCTCGGGGGGGTGCGGCCGCCGCCGGCGCGATCGTCACGGCGCCGGAGGCCGGGCGGCGGGCCGCGGTGAGGTGGCGGCGGCCGCCCCGGCCTCCGGCGGGGGCCCGGTCCGGGGAGGGGGACGGGCCTCCAGGGTGGCTCAGTCGGCAGGGCGGCTCAGCCGGCTTCGGGGACCGGGAGGGTCGGCTGCCCGGTGACGCCGAGGGTGTCCTCGACCAGGGTGACGAAGACCTCCGCGTCGTGCAGGAGCTCCTCGGCCTCCCGCGCGGTCACGGCGCGCGGGAGGCCCGCCTCGGCGGCGGCGCGCTTGTCGGCGCCGGCGGCGAAGAAGGCCGCCCACTCGCGCAGGGCGGGCTCGGCCTCGGGCAGCAGCACCCACACGCTGCGCGGGCGGCCGCGGCGGTGGGTCTCCAGGGGCTCCTTGGACGCCAGCACCGCGGCGGCGGCGCGCAGCGCGGCCAGGTGGGCGCAGACGTAGCGGACGGCGGGCGAGGTGGCCTCGGCCGCCTCGGCGAGGCCCATGCGGGCGGCGTGCAGCTGGCCGGCGGCCGTGTGCGCCGGACGCGGCGCGGGCAGCGGGCGGTGGCGGGGGCGTGGGCTCGGTGCTGGGACGGACTGGGCGGCGGAGTGGATCCCGCGTGCGGTCATCGTTCCGGACATGTCTGCCTCCTTCCGGGCTCGGGCCGGCCGGGCGGAGAGCTTCCCCTCACTCCGCCCGGCCGTCCGTCCCGCCGAAACACCGCGACCGGCGGGGACGTCGCCCTGGTGCGGGCCGCGAGTCCCGCACCACCTCGAACATAAGTTCGAGGCATTCCCAGTAAACAGGCCCGGCGACGATTCGTCAACGTGTTCGAACGCGTGTCCCGCACCGCAGGTCAGAGGGTATGCAGACGGTCGAACGGCGAGTCCGGGGGTCCGCCCGCGGGACGGCTAGCGAGGCCGCCTGACGTGCACGGGAACGTTGGTTCCGAGCAGGTCCGGGAAGTACTCGGCGATGTGCATCGGCAACCGCACGCAGCCGTGCGAGGCGGGGTACTTGGGGACGTCCAGGGCGCCGTGGAAGGCGATGCCGCCGTTGAAGTAGATGGGGTTGTAGAGGCGCCCCAGGGGCGACGTCTCCCAGCCGGAGGCACGGCGTCCCGTCCGGAAGTCGCCCGTGCCGGTCGAGGCGTAGCGGCAGCGCGGGACGGTGGCGCCGCGGTCCTTGGCGCAGTAGTACTCGCCCGAGCCGGACGAGATGTGCGAGATGAGCCGCGGCTTCCCGTCCTTGTAGAGGACGAGGTACTGGCGCTTCAGGTCGACGTCGACGCGGTTCTTCTCCCGCTTCTTGGCCATCGGACGCGGCTCCTTGGGCGCGTCGAGGGCCTCCCAGAAGGACTTGCCGAGGGTGGTCTTCTGCTTGAGGCGGTTGACGGCCTGGAACGCCCAGACGGCCGTCTGCGTGGACGGCCCGTACTTCCCGTCCGCCTTGCCCGGGTCGTAGCCGAGCTCCTTCAGCCGCCGCTGGAGCGCCTTGACGTCGGAGCCCTTGGCGCCCGCCTTGAGCTTGCGGTGGGTGGGGGTGGGCGCCGGCGCGGGCGACGTCGCCGTCGCCGACGGTGAGGCCTTCGGCGGGGCGGGCGACGCCGCGTCCGTGTCGTTGCAGCCCGTCAGCCCGACGGCCGCGATCAGCAGAACCGCGCTCTTCCGCACGTCGATCGGTCTCCCTCGCATGCGCTGACCTTAAAGTGCTACCCATGCATCCGAATGCCGAAATCGTCGCGAAGGCCCTGCGCGACCAGGGCGCGACCGGAGCCATCGTAGAGCTTCCCGACTCCGCGCGGACGGCGCAGGCGGCGGCGGACCAGCTCGGCTGCGAGGTCGGCGCGATCGCCAACAGCCTGCTCTTCGACGCCGACGGGTCGCCGCTGCTGGTGATGACCAGCGGCGCGCACCGCGTCGACACGGCCAAGGTGGCGGGCCTGGTGGGCGCGGCGAAGGTGCGGCGGGCGACGCCGGAGTTCGTCCGGGAGGCGACCGGCCAGCCCATCGGGGGCGTCGCGCCGATCGGCCACCCGGCGCCGATCCGCACGCTCGTGGACGTGTGGCTGGACAAGTACGACGTGGTCTGGGCCGCGGGCGGGCACCCGCACACCGTCTTCCCGACGTCGTACGAGGAACTGCTGAGGATCACCGGGGGCACCCCGGCGGAGGTGGAGTGATGGAGATCTGGCACAACCCGCGCTGTTCCAAGAGCCGTGCCGCGAAGGCGGCGCTGGACGAGGCGGGCGTGGAGTACACCGAGCGCCGCTACCTGGACGAGCCGCCCACGGCGGAGGAGCTGGACGCGGTCCTCACCCGGATCGGCGCCGAGCCGTGGGAGGTGGCGCGGCTGAACGAGCCGGTCGCCAAGGAGCTCGGGCTGAAGGACCTCGAGCACGACCGGGCCCGGTGGATCGAGATCATGGTGGCGAACCCGGTGCTGATCCAGCGGCCGATCGTGCTGACCGGCGGCACCGCCGTCGTGGCGCGCGACGACGCCTCGGTGCGCAAGGCCCTCGACAGCCGGTGACGCCGGTGTGATTCTGGGGAGTCGGGGAACGACGATCGGTGACCTCCGGAGGGGCGATGACGGCGCAGATGCGCACCGGCCCGGCGGCGCGCGACCCGGGCTTTCGCGGGATCGACCCGCCGGCGCTCGATCAGGTCATCAGGCAGATGCAGGACGCGCAGAACGCGATCCAGGGCTGGCTGAACGGCCACCGCCCGCCGCCGGGCGTCTCCGCGGCCGGGTACAAGCAGGCCGACGAGGTGGCGCGGTGGGCCGCCGAGCAGCTCGGGATGCTGGCGCGCCGCTACAACTACGCGGTCACCAACCCGTCTCCGGGCGGCGGGGTCGACGCCCCGCCGCCGCCGCGCCCCGCGCCGTCGCCCGGGAGCCCGGGGCGCGCTCCGGTCGGGACGCCCCGGCCGGTGACGCCGCCGCCGCGCCGGACCGCGCCCGAGCCGACGCCGAGCGGCGCCGGGGGGATCGGCAACTTTCCCACCCGGCAGGCCGCCGCCAGGGCCGCCAAGACCGACGCGCTGGCCGTCGTGGCGTCGGTCCAGGACGGCAGGCCCGTGTCCGACACCGTGTGGAAGCACCTGAAGGCCAACGCCGACGATCCCGACTACACCGAGAAGCTGTACGAGAGGCTGGGCCCGGCGGCCACGGCCGCGCTGCTGAAGGACGCGCAGGGGCACGAGGCCCGGCTGCGGGTCGTCCAGGAGTCGCTCGGCACGTCCAGCCACCATCTGACGATGGACGTGAAGTGGCTGCGCGCCTTCCTGGCCGAGGCCGACCGCGTCGGCGTCCGTCCCGTCGCCGTCCAGGTGCTCCTCGGGGCGGACATGAGCGCGCGGACGCGCGAGGCCGTCGCGAAGCTCGATCTGCGGCCCCCCGAAGCCACGAACTCCCCAGCCATGAACTCCCCAGCCATGAACGTCGCCTGAGAGGTCGCCATGGCCGCTCCGCCGCCTCCCGGCAGCCTGCCCCCTCCGCTCACCGGCACCGCCGCGGCGGAGCTGTCCCCCACGGAACGTCCCAATCCGGAGTACCAGCAGCTCTACCAGGCGTACGCGGACGCCTACGGCAGCATCGACCGCCTCCGCCGGGCCCTGGACGCCCCGGTGAAGACGCTGCGCGGGACGGACGCGTGGCTCGGGCCGGAGGCGCGGGAGTGGGGCGGGCACCTCGACGCCAACCGGGGGGCGCTGCGGAAGGCCGCCGACCGCATCCTCTGGGACATCTACGATCGGCTCTCCGCCACCCAGCGGACCATCGCGCGGGTCTAGTCTCTGTCGGGTGAGGGACCCGAAGCTGCGCGAGATCGACGAACGCGCCTTCCTACGCAGGCTCGGCCCCATGCTGGACGTGTACGCGGCCGCGATGGACCCGCCGAACGAGCAGCTCCCGGGCCGGCACACCATCATGGAACGGCACGCCTCGTATCCGGGGTTCCGCGCGCTGGTCGTCGAGCGCCGCGGGGCGCTGCCGGTGGTGCCGGGTCCCGTCCTGGGGTTCGCCTACGGGTTCCACGGGACGCGCGGCCAGTGGTGGCACGACGTCGTCCACCAGGCGCTGTCCGACCTTGAGGGGCCCGAGCACGCCGAGGCGTGGCTGGAGGACACGTTCGAGGTCGCCGAGCTGCACGTGCACCCGCGGGCGCAGGGCAGGGGCCTCGGCCGGGGCCTGCTGACCGCGCTGTGCGAGGGCAGGCCGGAGCGGACGGTCGTGCTGTCGACGCTCGACAGGAGCCCGGACACCCCGGCCCGCACCCTGTACCGCTCGGTCGGCATGGTCGACCTGCTGACCGGCTTCGAGTTCCCGGGCGGAGGGCCCCGCTACGCGGTCATGGGCGGGACCCTGCCGCTGGCGCCGTACCCGGCCCCGTCCAGCAGCGAGTAGACCTCGCGCGTCGCCGTCGACTTGTTGAAGGTGATGAAGTGGATGCCGGGCGCGTCCTGGCCGAGCAGTTCCCCGCACAGCTCGGCGGCGTGCTCGATGCCGAGCCTGCGGACCGCCTCCGGGTCGTCGGCCACCGCGTCGAACCGGGCCTTGACCTCGGGCGGGAACGGCGCGCCCGACAGCTGCTCGGACCGTTCGATCGTGCTGATCTGCGTGACCGGCATGATGCCCGGCAGGATCGGCACGTCGCAGCCGGCGGCGTCGACGCGGTCGCGGAGCCGGAAGTAGTCCTCGGCCCGGAAGAACATCTGGGTGATCGCGTAGTCGGCGCCGGCCCGGCACTTCTCGATGAAGTGGCGGGTGTCGCTCTCGATGTCGGGCGAGCGCGGGTGCTTGTAGGGGAAGGCGGCCACGCCGACGCAGAAGTCGCCGTAGGCGCGGATCATCCGGACCAGGTCGGCGGCGTACTCGACGCCGTCGGGGTGCTTGACCCACTCCCCCATCGGGTCGCCGGGCGGGTCGCCGCGCACGGCGAGGATGTTGCGCACGCCCGCGGCGGCGAACCGCCCGATCAGGTTGCGCAGCTCGGCCTGCGAGTGGTCGACGGCGGTGAAGTGCGCGACGGGGGTGAGGGTGGTGTCGGTCGCGATCCGCTCGACGATGTCGACGGTCTTGTCCCTGGTGCCGCCGCCCGCGCCGTAGGTCACCGACACGAAGGTCGGGTGCAGGGGCTCCAGCTCGCGGATCGTCCGCCACAGGTTCCGGGCGCCCTTGTCGGTCTTGGGCGGGAAGAACTCGAACGAGAACGAGCGGCGGCCGGTGGCCAGCAGCTCTCGGACGGTGGGGGGCCGGTCGAGGCGTGCGCGCATCCCCCAAGCCTACAGAAGGGCCCGGAACCGCCGATCCGCGTGACGCTCGCCACAGGACACGGGCGTTATGTACCTATTTCCGAAGATCGAGTGACTTCTCACGTTTTCGCGGTGAGGTGAAAACCGCCCAGGTGGATACGATCGCCGCATGTCGACCAGCCGTATCCGCAAGGAGGTCGACGAGGCGCTGCTGGGCTTCGTCGACCGGCAGCGCCCCGCCCTGCTCACCATCAGCGACGACCTCGCGCCCATGCTGTCCGCCCTGGACGCGCTGCTGGGCGGCGGGAAGCGGCTGCGTCCCGCGTTCTGCTACTGGGGGTGGCGCGCCGCGGACGGCGAGGACGTCCCCGGCATCGTGGCCGCTGCCGCGTCCCTGGAGCTGCTCCAGGCGAGCGCGCTGATCCACGACGACGTGATGGACTCCAGCGACACCCGGCGCGGCCAGCCGTCCGCCCACCGCAGGTTCGAGGCCATGCACGCCGCGCAGGACTGGCCGGGCGACGCGGAGGCGTTCGGCGGTGGCGCCGCGATCCTGCTCGGCGACCTGTGCCTGGCCTGGTCGAGCGAGATGTTCGAGACGTGCGGGCTGGACGGCGAGAGCCGCCGCCGCGGCCGGGCCGTCTACGACCTGATGCGCACCGAGGTGATGTGCGGCCAGTACCTCGACATGCTGGAGGGCACCCGCCGGGAGGCCAACGTCGCCACGGCGCTGCGCGTGGTGGAGTACAAGAGCGCCAAGTACACGATCGAGCGCCCGCTGCACCTCGGAGCGGCGCTGGCCGGCGCCCGCCCCGGCGTGACGGCCGCGCTCACCGGCTACGGGCTGCCCCTCGGCATCGCGTTCCAGCTCCGCGACGACGTGCTCGGCGTGTTCGGCGACCCGGCCGAGACCGGGAAGCCCGCCGGCGACGACCTGCGCGAGGGCAAGCGGACCGTGCTGGTGGCCCTCACCCTGGAGCGCGCGTCCGCGGCCCAGGCCGCGGCCCTGAGGGCCCGGCTCGGCGATCCGGCCCTGGACCGGCCGGGCGTGGACGGGCTGCGCGCGATCATCGAGGAGACCGGCGGCCTCGCCGCCTGCGAGGCCATGATCGAGCGGTACCTGCGGGAGGCGGAGGAGGCGCTGCGGGCGGCCCCGATCACCGGCGAGGCGCGGCAGGCCCTCGCTGACCTCGCCGTCGCCGCCACCACCCGCATCACCTGAGCCCCGTTGGCACGATCCGGCCACCTTTCCCCGGCGGTCTAGAACTTTCCCACTGATTGGTGGCAGAAATGTCGCCATGTGCGCCGACAGCCCCGCGGACCGCGTGCCGCGCGTCGACCCGCTCCCCGAGGAGGAGTGGGACGACGTGCTCAAGGCCGTGGTCGCGACGACCGGGCCCCTGAACCTCTTCACCACGCTGGCCCGCCACCCGGGCCTGTTCCACTCCTGGATCGGGTTCGGCTCGCTGCTGCTGATGCGGGGGACGCTGCCCGGCCGGGACCGCGAGCTGGCGATCCTGCGGACGGCGCACCACCGGTCCTGCGGCTACGAGTGGGAGCACCACCGCGGGCTCGGGCTCGCCGCGGGGCTGACCGAGGCCGAGATCGCCGCCGTCCGGCTCGGCCCGGACGGGCACGGCTGGGGCCGCGGCGACCGGATGGTGCTGACCGCCGCGGACGAGCTGCACGAGCACGGGACGATCGGCGACGCGACGTGGGCGGAGCTGTCCGCCCGGTTCGGGGAGCGCGAGCTGATCGAGCTGGTGATGCTGATCGGCCACTACCACATGGTCGCGTTCACGCTGAACGCCCTCCGCGTCCAGCCCGAGGAGGGCACCGGCCCCGGAGAGGGGCGCTGATGCGGACGGGACGGTGGCTGCCGGCCGCGGCGGCGCTCGCGTCCGCGCTGGCCCTGGCGGCGGTGCCGGTGCCCGGTGAGGCGCGGGCGGCGCTCGGGCGCTGCGGCGACCCCGCCCAGCGGCCGTGGTGCGACACCGCGCTGACGCCGGAGCGGCGGACCGCGCTGCTCATGCCGAAGCTGACCGGCGACGAGAAGATCGCGCTGCTCGCGTCGGACGACCCCTTCGGCGGCCCGCTCGGCGGGTTCTTCGAGACGGCGCACGCGGACACCGCCGAGGGCATCGAGCGGCTCGGGATCCCGCCGGTGTACATGGCCGACGGCCCGGCCGGCGTGCGGCAGGGCAAGGCCACGGCGCTGCCCGCGCCGATCGCGCTCGCGGCGGGCTTCGACCGCGAGGCCGCCGGCCTGTACGGCGGGACGGTCGCGTGGGAGGCCCGGCACCGGGGCAACGACCTCGTCTTCGGGCCGACCGTCGACGTCCTGCGCACGCCCCGCAACGGCCGGACGTTCGAGGGCTTCGGCGAGGACCCCTACCTGTCGGCGACGCTGGGCGTGCCCTGGATCAAGGCCGCGCAGGACCGGGGCGTGATGACGTCGGTCAAGCACATGGCCGTCTACACGCAGGAGACCGACCGGTTGTCGCTCAGCATGAACGTCGACCCGCGGACGCTGCGGGAGATCTACCTGCCGCCGTTCGAGGCCGCCGTGAAGGACGGCGGCGCGGCGACCGTGATGTGCGGGTTCGGGAGGCTGAACGGCCGGTGGGCCTGCCAGGACGGCACCGTCCTGAACGGGATCCTGCGGTCGGAGTGGGGCTTCGAGGGCTTCGTGCCGTCCGACCACACCGCCGCGCAGGACACGGCCGACGCCGCCAACGGCGGTCTCGACATGGAACTGCCGATCGGCATGAAGTACAACGCGTTCCTGCTGAAGACGGCCGTCGCGCAGAAGAAGGTCACGCAGGCCGCCATCGACGGGCACGTCCGGAACATCCTGCGGACCATGTTCAGGTTCGGGCTGTTCGACCGCCAGGCGTACCCCAACGACCTCACTCGCATCGACCGGACGGAGAGCCGGACCGCCGCCCGGCGGATCGCGGAGGGCGGCATCACGCTGCTGAAGAACGACGGCGTGCTCCCGCTGAGGGCGCCGCGCTCGATCGCGCTGATCGGGCGGGCCGCGCGGGAGAGCCCGAGCGGGTTCGGCTCGGCGAAGGTCGTCCCGTTCACGGCCGTCAGCGCGCAGGACGGCATCACGCGCCGCGCGGGGGCCGGCGCGACGGTGACCTACACCGGCGGCGACGATCGCGCGGCGGCCGCCGCCGCGGCGCGCGGCGCCGACGTCGCCCTCGTGTTCGCCACCGACAGCCAGGGCGAGTTCTTCGACAAGTCCTGCCTGACGCTGGAGTGCGGCGAACCGCTCCGGGGCGACCAGGACGGGCTGATCTCCGAGGTCGCCGAGGCCAACCCGAACACGATCGTCGTCCTGAACACGGGCGGGCCCGTGCTGACGCCCTGGGCCGGACAGGTGAAGGGCGTCATCGAGGCCTGGTATCCGGGGCAGGAGGCGGGGAACGCCCTGGCGCGGGTCCTGTACGGGGACGTGGACCCGGGCGGACGGCTTCCCGTGACGTTCCCGGTCGAGGAGAACGACGCCCCGGCCGCCGCGAACCCCGCGCAATACCCCGGTGTCGGCAAGACCACGACGTTCTCCGAGGGCGTGTTCGTCGGCTACCGGCACTACGACGCCAAGGGAATCGCGCCGCGGTTCCCGTTCGGGCACGGCCTCTCCTACACCACGTTCGCCTACAGCGGACTCACCACGAGCACCAAGGCCGTGCAGGTGACGGTCACCAACACGGGTCAGCGGACCGGCGTCGCCGTCCCGCAGCTGTACATCGGCATGCCGTCGCCTGGCGTGGACGTCCCGCAGCCGCCCGAGCAGCTCAAGGGCTATGCCAAGGTCACGCTCGCGCCCGGCGAGAGCACGAAGGTGACGTTCCCTCTGTCTCCACGCTCGTTCGCCTACTGGAACGAGGGCGCGAAGGCATGGAAGGTCGCCGGCGGCTGCTACAAGATCATGGTCGGCTCGTCCTCCCGGCGGATCGAGCGCACGGGGACGCTCGGCGCCTGCGGCTGACGAGGAAGATCGAGGTTCCGCTGCCGTACCCGCCGGTTACGCGGTACAAATGAGGAAATCTTCGTCCGTCCCCGCCGAGTCGGAGTCCCCCAGTGCCGCACGACACCTCCCGCGGGAGGACGACCGTCCATCCCGCACGCGCCGCCGCCCGGCCCGGGCGCCCGGCCCAGCCCCACGGCGGCCGCGCCGGGCGTCCCGGCAAGCCGCGCCCCTCGCAGGCCCGCTCCGGGCAGGGGCGCGCCGGGCCGCCGCGCCCCGCGCAGAGCAGCCGGTACCTCACCGGCGGCGAGGCCGACGGCCCGCGGCTGCAGGAGGTGGTCGACGCCCGCGGCCCGCTCTCCGGGCCGCGGCTGCGCAAGGTCGCCGCGCGCACCGCCGCGGCGCTCGCGGCGATGCACCGCGCGGGGGTCGTGCACCACGACTTCAAGCCCGCCAACGTCCTGCTCGGCCCGGACGGCGCCAAGGTCGTCGACCTCGGCGCCGGGCGCCTCGCCGACGCCGCCGGGACGCCCGCCTACATGGCGCCCGAGCAGATCGAGGACGAGCCCGCCGGGCCGCCCGCCGACGTCTTCGCGTGGGGCGCGACGATGGTGTTCGCCGCGACGGGCCGGCCGCCGTTCGGCACCGGGCCGAGCACGGCCGTGATGCGGCGCGTCACGTCCCGCCGGCCCGACCTCGGCGAGATGCACGGCCCGCTGCGCGACCTCGCCGTCCGCTGCCTGGACAAGAACCCGGCCGCGCGGCCGACCGCGCCGCAGGTCGTCCGGGCGCTGCGGGAGGGCCAGGGCCCGGCGCCGAAGCCGCGCCCCACGAAGATCCCGCGCTACCGGTGGCGGATGATGGTCGCGCTCGGCGCGGTCATCGCCGCCGGGTTCGCGCTCGGCATGCTGTTCTGAGCGGCCCTCACCAGTGCGGCGGCCGGTCCTCCAGCAGGCGGGAGTCGTCGTCGCCGGCGCGCCACTCGCCCCATCCGGTGTCGGTGTCGTCGGACGTCTGGTCCGGCAGGATCTCCAGGTCGTCGTCCAGGTCGACCGGGCGGTCGTCGTCGGGTCCCACGTTCATGATCCCCATTGTCGGCGATCGGACCGGGCTGCCGCACCGTGATCCAGGTCAAACCCTGACCGCCCCCCGGGCGGCCGCCGGCGGGCTCAGCGGGCCAGCCGGCGGGCGAACTCCGCCGCGGCGGCGCCCGGGTCGCCGGCCTCGGTGATCGCCCGGACGACCACGACGCGGCTCGCGCCCGCGGCCAGGACCTCGTCCAGGTTGCCGAGGTCGATCCCGCCGATCGCGAACCAGGGCCGCGCGACCCGCTGCCCGGCGACGTACTCCACCAGCTTCGGGCCGGGGGCGGGGCGGCCGGGCTTGGTCGGGGTGGGCCACACCGGGCCCGCGCAGAAGTAGTCCGCGCCCGGCTCGGCGGCCGCCGCGGACGCCTGCTCGGGCGAGTGCGTCGACCGGCCGATCAGCATGTCGCCGCCGATGATCTCGTGGGCGGCGGGGACCGGCAGGTCGTCCTGGCCGAGGTGCAGCACGTCCGCGCGGGCGGCGTGCGCCACGTCGGCGCGGTCGTTGACCGCCAGCAGCGCCCCGTGCCGGTCGCAGGCCGCGCGGAAGATCTCCAGGTAGGCCATCTCCTGCCGGGCCTCCAGGCCCTTCTGCCGGAGCTGGACGATGTCGACGCCGGCGCCGAGCACGGCGTCCAGGAAGCCGGGCAGGTCGCCGTGCCGCTCCCGCGCGTCCGTGCAGAGGTAGAGGCGGGCTCGGCTGAGCCGCTCGCGCAGCTCGACGGCGCGCGCGGAGGGCAGATGCCTGGACACGGCGGCGGACGTCCTTTCTCGCATGCGGTCGCGGGGCCGCGCGGCGGCACGGTGCCGGCGCGCGCGACCCCGCGATGGTGTCACGTGCGTTGCCGCCGGGCGGACCCGGCCCGCGGCCGCCTAGAAGGCGAGCGCCTGGGCGCGGCGGCGGACCTCGGTACCCCGGTTCTCCGTCAACGCCTCGACGGGCGTCCCCGGCAGGGTGTCGTCGGCGGTGAACAGCCACCGGATCGTCTCGACGTCGTCGAAGCCGGCGTCCGACAGCAGCGTCAGGGTGCCGGGAAGTCCCTTGACGACCTGGCCGTCCTTGACGAAGGCGGCGGGCACCATCGGCTCGCCGCCGCGGCGCACGGCCAGCAGGCGGTGCTCGCTGATGAGCTGCTTGATCCGGTTGGGCTTGATCCCGAGACGGTCGGCGGTCTCCTTCAGGGAGAGCCATTCGCCGGCGAGGGCGTCGGTCCGGGGGTCGAGTGCGCTGTCAACGGTTGCGTGCATCTGCGTCACGCCCCCTTGCTACCACGCCTTCGGAAGCCTCAAACCCCCTGCACAACCGTTAAGTGCCCTCGCCGATCGCTATCCGCGAACGGCCTGCTTGACGGGCACGTCCGGGTCGGCGATCGCCTCCGGATCCACCGGCGTCCCGGCGGCGATCACGCGCCTCGCCTGCACCAGGTCGCGGGGCCTGCCGACGGTGAGGATCGCGTCGAGGCGGTCGCCGGTCAGCCACGCCACGACCCATTTCGGTCCGGCCGGGTCGCCGCGGTGGACGAGCCGCTCGGACACGGCGTGGCTGCCCGCGTACTGGACCATCCGGCCGAACTGCTCCGACCAGAAGTACGGGGCGGCGTCGTAGACGGCGTCCTGGCCGAGGAGGGCCGCGGCGGCCACGTCGGGGGCGTTGAGGGCGGTGTCCCAGTGCTCGACGAGGAGCCGCCGCCCGTACCGCCGCGACCACCAGGCCGCGCAGTCGCCGGCGGCCACGACGTCCGGGCGCGGGGAGCCGGGGTCCTCCTCGCCCGTGCAGGCGCGGAACGAGCCGTCGGTGACCACGCCGCGCTCCAGCAGCAGGCCGGAGCCCTCCAGCCAGTCCAGGACGGGCCGGACGCCGACGCCGACGACCACCTCGTCCGCGTCGATCCGGCCGCCGCCGGCGAGGGCGAGCCCGCCCTCCCGGACCTCCGCGACCTTGACGCCGGTGCGCAGCTCGACGCCGGCCTCGGCGTACCAGGGGGCGGTCAGCGCGCCGACCTCGGGCCCGATGGCGTTGGCGAGCGGGGTGTCGGCCGCTTCGACGACCGTGACCCGGCAGCCCTTCTTCGCCGCGGTCGTGGCGACCTCCGCCCCGATCCAGCCCGCCCCGACGATCACGATCCGGGCGCCGGGGACGAGCCGGGCCCGCAGGTCGCGGGCGTCCTCGATGGTGCGCAGGACGTGCTGGCGGCCGTCGCCCGGCAGCGTGATCGGGGCCGCCCCGGTCGCGATCACCAGGCCGTCGAAGGGCAGGTCGCCCGCCGTGGACGCGACGACGCCGCCGCGTCCGGGCGCGTCCAGCCGCAGGCCGGTGGCGCGCTCGCCGAGCAGCAGCTCGCAGCGCAGCGCGTCCCAGTCGGCGTCGACCGTCGTGTCGTCGGAGTCGCCCGCGAGGACGGCCTTCGACAGCGGCGGCCGGTCGTAGGGACGGTGCCGCTCCGCCGAGACGAGCGTGAGCGCGCCCTCGTACCCCCTGCTCCTCATGGCCTCCACGGCGCGCACGCCGGCCAGCCCGCCACCCACGACGATGACCCTCTGCATGAAGGCAACCCTAACCGGCGCCGGATTCCGGGTGGACACCTGTCCAGGCGAAGGCGCACGGCGACAAGGTCGTAAGGTAGGAGGCGGACAAAGAGCACAGAGCGCGGGAGTCCGGTACGACCGGGCTGAGAGGGCGGCTGAACGGGCCGCCGACCGCCAGACCTGATCCGGATCATGCCGGCGAAGGGAGCGCGCATGCAGATCGTCATCATCGGCGCCGGGGTCATCGGTCTCGCCACGGCCTGGCGGGCCGCCAGCGGCGCCGCCGTCACCCTGGTCGACCCCGAGCCCGCCGGAGGCGCCTCGTCCGTGGCCGCCGGCATGCTCACCCCGGTCAGCGAGCTGACCTACGGCGAGGAGCCGCTGCTGCGCCTCGGCCTCGCGTCCCGCGACCGGTACGGCGCGTTCGTCGCCGAGCTGGAGGAGCAGACGGGCCTGGAGACCGGCTACCGCACCGACGGGATTATCGAGGTCGCGTTCGGCCCCGACGACCTGGCCTACCTCGACGACCTGCGGCGCTTCCAGGAGAGCCTCGGGATCCCCGTCGAGACCCTGTCCGGCCGGGAGTGCCGGCGGGCCGAGCCGATGCTCGCGCCCGGCGTGCGCGGCGGGCTGCTCGCCCCCGAGGACGGCTCGATCGACCCGCGCCGCCTCACCCCGGCGCTGCTGGCCGCGGGCGAGCGACTGGGCGTCCGGCTCGTCCGCCGGCGGGCGACCGGGATCGTGACCGAGCGCGACGCGGCGACCGGGGTGCGGCTGGACGACGGAACGGTCCTCCGCGCGGACCGGGTGCTGCTGGCCGCCGGCCCGTGGTCGGACGGCCTCGGCGGCCTGCCCCCCGGGACCGTTCCACCCGTCCGCCCGGTGAAGGGGCAGGTGATCCGGCTCCGCGGCCGCACGCCCTTCCTCCGCCGGTCCACCCGCGGGCTCGTGAAGGGCTCGTCGGTGTACCTCGTCCCGCGCGCCGACGGCGAGGTCGTCCTCGGCGCGACGCAGGAGGAGCTGGGCTTCGACACCCGCGTCACCGCCGGCGGGCTCTGGGAGCTGTTGCGGGACGCCCGCGAGCTGCTGCCCGGCGTCACCGAGCTGGAGTTCGCCGAGGTCTCGGCCGGGCTGCGCCCCGGCTCCCCCGACAACGCGCCCGTGATGGGCCCGACCGCGCTGCCCGGCCTCTTCGTGGGGACGGGGCACTTCCGCAACGGCGTCCTGCTCACCCCGGTGAGCGCCGACATCCTGTCCGCGATGCTGCTGGACCGGCCCGTCCCCGAGCTCGCCGGGCCGTTCGCCCCCGACCGCTTCTCCCCCGAGGTGACCGCATGAAGGTGATCGTCAACGGTGAGCCGCGCGAGCTGCCCGACGGCGCGAGCGTGGCCGAGGTCGTCGCGACCGTCACCGCCGCCGCGTCCGGCGTGGCGGCGGCGCTGAACGACGAGGTCGTCCGGCGGGCGGAATGGGAGGCGACCGCGCTGCGCGAATCCGACCGCCTCGAAGTACTGACCGCCGTGCAGGGAGGCTGACCATGGCGACGACCACCGACCCGCTCGTCATCGCGGGCACCGAGCTCGGCTCCCGGCTGATCATGGGCACCGGGGGCGTGCCCAGCATGCGGGTGCTGCGGGAGGCGCTCACCGCGTCCGGGACGGAGCTGACCACGGTCGCGATGCGGCGGGTGGACCCGTCCGCGCGCGGCTCGGTGCTGGACGTGCTGAACGACTGCGGCATCCGGGTGCTGCCGAACACGGCGGGCTGCTTCACCGCCGGGGAGGCCGTCCTGACGGCCAAGCTCGCCCGCGAGGCACTCGGCACGGCCTGGGTCAAGCTCGAAGTGATCGCGGACGAGCACACGCTGCTGCCCGACCCGATCGAGCTGGTGGAGGCCGCAGAGCAGCTCGTCGCCGACGGGTTCACCGTGCTGCCGTACACCAATGACGACCCGGTCCTCGCGCAGCGCCTGGAGCGGATCGGCTGCGCCGCGGTGATGCCGCTCGGCTCCCCCATCGGCTCCGGCCTCGGCATCCGCAACCCGCACAACATCGAGCTGATCGTCGAGCGGGCGGGCGTGCCGGTGATCCTGGACGCGGGGCTCGGCACCGCCTCCGACGCCGCCCTGGCCATGGAGCTCGGCTGCGACGCGGTGCTCCTCGCGACGGCCGTGACCCGCGCGCGGCACCCGGACCGGATGGCCGCCGCGATGCGGCACGCGGTGGAGGCCGGGCGCCTCGCCCGCCTGGCCGGGCGGATCCCGAAGCGCCGCTACGCGCAGGCGTCCTCCCCCTTCGAGGGCCTCTCCACCTCGTAGCGACGCTAAAGGTTCCCCTGTAGAAGTATTCGCTGGACCTGAACACTCCGCGCCGTGAGACTGGGCCGGTCCACCGGCGGCCCTGCCGCAACCCGGCAGGTCGCTTCGGTGTTCATGGAAACGACCCGAACCTAAGGTGCGAGACATGCAGCAGGACAGCGGACGCGTCGACAAGCGCGCCATGGCGGCCGCCACGATCACGGTGGTGTTCTGGGCGTCGGCCTTCGTCGCGATCCGCAGCGCGGGCGCCGAGTACAGCCCGGGCGCCCTCGCCCTCGGCCGGCTCCTCTCCGGGACGGTCGTGCTCGGCGCGCTCCTGCTCGTCCGGCGCGAGGGACTGCCGCCCAGGGGCGCCTGGCCCGGCATCGTCACGGCGGGCGTCCTGTGGTTCGGCGCCTACATGGTCGCCCTGAACTGGGGCGAGCAGCTGGTGGACGCGGGGACCGCCGCCCTCGTCGTCAACATCGGGCCGATCCTCATCGCGCTTCTCGGCGGCTGGCTGCTGAAGGAGGGCCTTCCTCCCCGGCTGCTGGCCGGCATGGCCGTCTCCTTCGCCGGCGCCGCCGTGGTCGGGCTGTCGATGTCCGGCGAGGGACGCGCCTCCGTCGGCGGGGTACTGCTGTGCCTGTTCGCGGCCGTCACCTACGCGGCGGGCGTCGTGAGCCAGAAGCCCGCGCTGCGGCACGCCTCGGCGCTGCAGTTCACCGCGTTCGCATGCGCGATCGGCGCGCTGGCCTGCCTGCCGTTCTCCGGGCAGCTGGTCTCCGAGGCCGCGCGCGCCCCGGCCGGCGCCACCCTCAACATGGTCTACCTGGGCGTCTTCCCGACCGCGATCGCGTTCACGACCTGGGGATACGCGCTGGCCCGCACGTCCGCGGGGAAGATGGGGGCCACCACCTACGCCGCCCCCGCCCTCGTCGTCGCGATGTCGTGGCTGTTCCTCGGCGAGGTCCCCGGCCTGATCACGCTGGCCGGAGGCGTCCTGTGCCTCGCCGGCGTGGGCGTCTCCCGCAGCACCCGCTCCCTCCGCCGCCGCGTCCCGCCCGTCACTCCGGAACCGGCCGTCCCGGCGAAATCCCCCCCGGGGCTCATCGATGCTCATACTCGCGAGTGATGAGAACCTCGCCGGTTCGGCCGTAAACTCGCACCGATGGACGCGACGGTTGCCGATCCACTCGTCGGGCGCGTGCTCGACGGGCGCTACCGCATTGAGTCCCGCATCGCGCGCGGCGGCATGGCCACGGTCTACGTGGCCCGCGACATCCGGCTCGACCGGGTCGTCGCGATCAAGGTGATGCACGCCGGGCTCGCCTCCGACGAGGACTTCGTCGCCCGCTTCATCGGCGAGGCCAAGGCCGCCGCGGCGCTGTCCCACCCGAACGTCGTCGCGGTCTACGACCAGCGCACCGACGGCGAGCACACCTTCCTGGTCATGGAGTACGTCCCGGGCCACACGCTCCGCGACGCGCTGAACTCGCTCGGCCGGCTCGGGCCGCGCGCCGCGCTGGAGATCATGATGCCGGTGCTGGCCGCCCTCGGCGCCGCGCACCGCGCCGGGCTCGTGCACCGCGACGTCAAGCCGGAGAACGTGCTGATCACCGAGGACGGCCAGGTCAAGGTCGCCGACTTCGGCCTCGCCCGGGCCGAGACCGCGAGCAAGATGACCAAGACCGGCATGATCATCGGTACGGTCGGCTACCTGGCCCCCGAGCAGGTGCTGGCGGGCAACGCCGACGTCCGCTCCGACGTGTACGCGGCCGGGATCATGCTGTTCGAGCTGATCACCGGGCACCTCCCCCACCAGGGCGACACGCCGCTCGCCGTCGCCTACAAGCACGTGAACGAGACCGTCCCGCCGCCGTCCAGCCTCGTCCCGGCCCTGCCCCCGCAGGTGGACGCCCTGGTCACCGACGCGACGAGCCACGACCCGGCGCGCCGCCCGCACGACGCGAACCAGTACCACGCCGAGGTCGCCGAGGTGTTCGGCGGCCTGCCCCGCGACTTCGACCGCCGCGTCGAGGAGGCCTCGCGCAACCCCACCAGCGTGTTCGAGGCGCCGCCCCAGGGGCGCACCGCCGTCCTCGACGCGACCACGATGCCGGCCGAGACACCCCGGCGCACCCGCACCGACCGCGCCATCGGGGTGCTGACCGGCCGGTACGTCCTGGTCGCCATCGGCACGCTCGCCGCGGTGATCCTCGGCTGGGCGGTCTGGTACCAGACGTCCGGCCAGTACGAGCACGTCCCGTCGTCGATCATCGGGATGAAGCTCGCCGACGCCCGCGACCAGCTGGAGTCCTCCGGCCTGGAGGTGCGGACCGCCAAGGCGGTCTACGACGACCGCGTCCACAAGGGCGGCGTCGCCAAGTCCGACCCGCCCGCGGGCTCCCGCATCGCCAAGGGCGAGCCGGTCACGCTGACGCCCTCGAAGGGCATCACGCCGATCGAGGTGCCCGACGTCCGGGGCAAGACCCTCCCGGAGGCCACGCAGACCCTGGAGGACAAGGGCTTCAAGGTCGGCCGGACGAGCAACAGCCCCTCGCAGACGGTCGCCAAGGACAGGGTCATCGGCACCGACCCCGACGCCGGCGAGAAGCGCTCCCCCGACGACCCGGTCGCCGTCGTCATCTCCAGCGGGATGTCGATGCCCGACCTCGTCGGCGAGAACGGCGACGCCGCCGCCAACCAGCTGCGCTCGATGGGCCTGGACGTCACCGTCAAGAAGAGGCAGGTGGACGGCAAGGAGCCGAACACGGTGATCGAGCAGGCCCCCGCCGAGGGGACCGGCGTCTCCCGCGGCGACGACGTCACCATCGTCGTCAACAAGCGCGACTGCATCGTCGACGCGGGCCCCTTCCAGTTCGGCTGCGACGACGGCGAAGAGAAGAAGGTCCCCGTCCCGGACATGACCGGCCGCGGCGTGGACGACGCGAGGCGCGCCCTGGAGGACTCCGGCTTCCGGGTCAACGTGACGGGCTTCGGCGGCGACAGGGTCCGGTTCCAGTCCCCGAACAGCGGCGAGGCCCCGCGCGGCTCCACCGTCACGATCGTCCGGGGCCCGTGACCGGCTAGGCTGAACCGGCCATGACCTCACCGAAGAGCCCCGTCGGGGCGCACGTTCCCGTGGCCGGCGGCCTCGCCACCGGCGGCCTGAAGTACGCCGCCGAGATCGGCGCCGAGGCGATCCAGGTCTTCGTCGCCAACCCGCGCGGCTGGGCCCTCCCCGAGGGCAAGCCCGCCGAGGACGCGAAGCTCCTGGAGCAGGACGTCCCCGTCTACGTCCACGCCCCGTACCTGGTGAACTTCGGCTCCCCCACGCCCGAGACGCTGGCCAAGTCCCTCGCCACGGTCCGCCATTCCCTCACCCGGGGCCGCGCCATCGGCGCCCGCGGCGTCGTCGTCCACACCGGTTCCGCGGTGACCCAGACCTACGACGCGGCCATGGCGCAGATCCACGAGCACGTCCTCCCCCTCCTCGAAGAGATCCCCGAGGACGGCCCCGACCTCCTCCTGGAGCCCATGGCGGGCCAGAACAACATGCTCTGCGCCAAGGTCCAGGACCTCGGCCCCTTCTTCGAGAAGCTCGAACACCACCCGAAGCTGGGCGTCTGCTTCGACACCTGCCACGCCTTCGCCGCGGGCCACGACCTGGCCGCCCCCGGCGGCGTCAAGGACACCCTCGACGCCCTCGTGGCCACCGTGGGCGAGGGCCGCCTCAAACTGATCCACGCCAACGACAGCAAGGACCCCTGCGCCTCCGGCCGGGACCGCCACGAGAACATCGGCGCCGGCCAGATGGGCGAACCGCCTTTCGCCGACCTCTTCCGCCACCCCGCCGCGGCAGGCCTCCCCTTCCTCATCGAAACCCCGGGCCGAGCCCCCACCCCCCACGCGAAAGACATAAAAACCCTGAAACACCTACGCGACACCTGACCCACCATCCCCAGGCACAAGTGCCAGGGCCAGAGCGGCTACCCTGAGCCCCCGGTCCCCTGGTCTAGCCGCAAGGGGCGAGCCAAGCGATCCGGACCACCCCGCCCCCCGCCACGCCGACCGCGCCCACTCAACAACCTCAGAGGTTGCGATCGCGCCCGAAGCCATGGGCGAGCAAAGCGAGACCCGATCGCGCAGCGAGCCGCAAGGCGAGCCGAAGCGATCGGATAACCCGCACCCGCGGAACCACCAGCACCCACTACTGCACCGCCCCCAGCCCCCACCGCAACCACGCGACAACCTGGGGGCCGCGATCGCGTCCGAAGGCAGTTTCGAGCGAAGCAAGAAACTGATCGCGCAGCGAGCCGCAAGGCGAGCCGGAGCGATGCCAGCGATCGCCCGCTTTTATCGACGATGGAGGGCGCCCAGCGCCCGAAGGAGGAGAAAAAAGCAATAAATACGAGCTCGGGCGCCGCTGGACAACCCCCCGACTGTTCAGCGACGCCCGAGCCACAGGCCGCCGGATCCCACCCCCCCGGTACGGGATCCCGCGACTCACGATCCGGGTGAACCGGATCTCCGGATTTGCTCTTGTGGGAGGGTTCGCGGCCGGGGGCCGCCCGCCCCTCCGGAGCGGTGTGTCATTGAGAACACTAGAGGTGTGATGCCACGGTTGGACCCCCGAGAAGCACAAGGCTCGGTAAACGGTGCGTAGTCATAGACATGCGTAGCGTAGTCACGCGATGAGCGGTCGGTTCGCGGGGACGAGCGGCCGCCGTGCTTCAGTGCGCGGGCGCGTCCTCGGGGAGGTGCAGCTTTCTCAGGGCGCGGTCGGCGCCGCGGGGGACGCGGTGGCGGGTCAGCAGGGACACCGCGACCATGGCGGTGAAGGCGGCCGGGACGACGATCAGGGCGGGCGCGGTGACGAGGGCCGCCGTCCAGCCCGTGCCGGCGCCGTGCAGCAGGCGGACGATGCCCGCGGTGACGGCGGCGCCGGCGCCGAGGACGAGTCCGGCGGCGGCCCCGGCGGCGGTGAGGCCGCGCCACCAGATGCCGAGGACGAGCAGCGGGCACAGCGTGCACGCCGAGACGCAGAGCGCGGTGGTGACGAGGCCGGCGGCGCTCTGCGGGCCGATCCTCGGCAGCAGGACGAGCGGTGCGCCGAGCGCGAGGACGACGCCGGCGCGGAAGGCGGTGATCCCGCCGCGGCGGACGCCCTGCGCGATCGTCCCGGCGATGGCGACGGCGAGCCCGCAGGACGTGGAGATGAACGCGGCGAAGGCGCCGGCCGTGATGAGGCCGGTGAGCAGGGCGCCGGCCGGTCCGGGCGTCATCCGCTGCGGGAGGAGCAGGACGGTCGCGTCGGTGTCGCCGGTCATCAGCAGCTCGGGCGCGTAGACGCGTCCCAGTGCCGCGTAGACGGTGGGGAAGACGTAGAACAGCGCGAGGAGGACCGGGATGAGGGCGGCCGTGCGGCGCGCGGCGCTCCCGCAGCCGTTGGTGTAGAAGCGCATCAGGACGTGGGGCAGCCCCATGGTGCCGAGAAGGACGCCGAGGAGCGCCGAGTAGGTGCCGAACAGCTCGTGGTCCTCGTCGCGGCCGAACGGTGTCGCCCACGCGTCGTCGGCTTGCAGGGGCAGGCGTTCGGCATGGGGCACGGCCGCGCCCTCGGGAAAGATCACCTCGGTCTCCCTGCCGATGGTGTGCCGGCCCTCGGTGAGGGTCACGGGCTCGCCATGGCGGCGGAGGCCGTCCAGCCCGCCCCGCGCGGTGACGGTGACCGGCACGGGGACGGTCACCGCGACGTCGGTGCGCACGTGGACGCGCGTCGTCCGGTCGAACCGCGGCGGGCCGTCGCCGAGGGGGGTGGGGGCGCCGTGCAGGTGCCAGGCGCCGAGCAGCGCCGCCGCGGACACCGCGACGGCGGCCAGCTTCACCCAGAACTGGACGGCCTGGACGGAGGTGATGCTCCGCATCCCGCCGCCGGAGCCGACGAGCAGGAACGTGACCGCGACCACGACGGCCCAGCCGGCCCAGACCGGGGCGCCGGTCAGCACGCGCAGGGTGACGCCCGCCCCCTGGAACTGCGGCAGGAGGTAGAACCAGCCGATGCAGCAGACGCAGCAGGTGACGATGCGCCGCACGGCCGGGGAGCCGAGCCGCCATTCGGCGAAGTCGGAGACGGTGTAGGCGCCGGACCGGCGCAGCGGCGCCGTCACGAACGCCAGGAGCAGGACGTACCCGGCGGTCGCCGCGACCGGGAGCCACAGCATGTCGGCCCCGTAGGCGAGCACCAGCCCCGCGGTGCCGAGGAACGCGGCGGCGGAGATGTACTCGCCGCCGACCGCGGAGGCGTTCCACCAGGGGCTGACGCCCCGCGAGGCGACCCGCAGGTCGGACGTGGCGCAGGCCGAGCGGCGGGCGTGCGCGCCGAGGACGGCGGTCATGCCCAGCAGGGCGGTGAGCGCCGCCGCCGCGGCCGCCGCGGTCACCGCGGTCCCGCCGTCCCGGTGAGCTCGCGCTCGGCGCGTTCGGCCCGTCTCAGCTGGTGGAACGCCACCGCGATCCAGACCGGCTGGATGCCGAGCGCCAGGACGGCGCAGGACAGCGGGACGCCGCCCACGCGCGCCCGCGCGACCGCCGGGACGAGCGCCAGCAGCGCGGGCAGCCCCGTCACCACGGCCATGACGAACGCGCCGGTGCCGAGGGCGATCCGCAGCTGGGCGCGGATCAGGGCGCGCGCCTCCGCCTCCCCGGTCCGCGGACCGGGCGGCGCGCACGGCCGGCCGGGATGGGACGGGTCGCCCGGGTCGGCCCCGGACGGCTCCGGAGCGGTCGCCGGAGCTTCCGGCGGTGCGCCGCCGGACGCCGTCCCGGCGGTCACGGCGCGGCGCTCATCGCCCATCGCCGGCCTCCCCCGGGAGCGCGCCGTCCTCGCCCGGCTGGTGGAACCGGCGGACCAGCAGGTCGCGCACCTCGCGGGTGTGGCGGCGGCTGACCTGCAGCAGCTCGTCCCCGATCTGGACGGCCGCGCGGCCCCCGTCGAAGCGCAGCTCGGTGATGTGCGCGGACGCGACCAGGGTGCTGCGGTGGATGCGGATGAACCCGGCGCCCTCCCACCGCTTGGTCAGCACCGACAGCGGCATCCGGACGAGGTAGCCGCCGTCGGCGGTGTGCAGGCGGACGTAGTCGCCCTGCGCCTCGACGTGCGTGACCGTCCGGCGGGAGACGAGCCGGGTCCGCCCGCCGAGCTCGACGGGGATCATCTCGTCGGCGGGGTCGGGGGCGGCCTCCTCGGCGGGCGGGGCCGGGCGGTGCGCGGCCGCCGCCACCCGGCGGACCGACTCGGCGAGCCGCTCCGGCCGGACGGGCTTCAGCAGGTAGTCGAGCGCGCCCAGCTCGTAGGCGGTGACGGCGCAGTCGTCGTGCGCGGTCACGAACACCACGTGCGGCGGCTCGGCGAAGCCGGTCAGGAGCCGGGTGAAGTCGAGCCCGTCGAGGCCCGGCATGCGGATGTCCAGGAACACGGCGTCGAGGTGCTCTCCCTCCACGAGCATGCGGCTCAGGTCGCGCAGCGCGGACGAGGCGTCCCCCGCGCCAGTGACCCGCCCGATCCGAGAGTCCCTGCGGAGCAGGTACGTCAGCTCCTCCAGGGCGGGGCGTTCATCGTCGACCGCGAGGACGTGAAGCATGGGGGTGACTTTGCCGCGATTACCGTCTGTCCGCAATCGATTCCATGAAGTGAGTACCGCCCCCGGCGGCGGGGCGTCATTCCGGAAACACGCCGGGACGATACTTCGGGACGCGCAGATTGACCTTGGTCCCCGCACCGAGAGCGGTCTCGACGGTGAGCCCGTACTCGTCGCCGTAGACCTGGCGCATGCGCTCGTCGACGTTCGCGAGCCCTATGCCGGGGCCGCCGTCCTGCCGGGCCCGGGTCACCACGCTGCCCCAGCCGGTCGGGCCGGGGCGGCCGAGCGGCGCGGAGAGGATCTCCTGGAGCCGCTCGGGGTCCATGCCGACCCCGTCGTCCTCGACGCTGATCGCGGCCTCGGCGCCCGAGTCGCGCGCCACGATCGAGATGTGGAACGCCTCGCGCTCCCCCGCCATGCCGTGCCGGATGGCGTTCTCCACGAGCGGCTGGAGGGCGAGGAACGGGACGGCGACCGGCAGCACCTCCGGCGCGATCTCGACCCGGCAGCGCAGCCGGTCGCCGAACCTGGCCCGCTCCAGCAGCAGGTAGCGGTCGAGGGAGCGCAGCTCGTCGGCGAGGGTGGTGAAGTCGCGGGGGTTGCGGAAGGAGTAGCGGGCGAAGTCGGCGAAGTCGAGCAGCAGCCCGCGGGCCCGGTCCGGGTCGGTGCGGACGAACGAGGCGATCGTGGTCAGCGAGTTGTAGACGAAGTGCGGGGAGATCTGGGCGCGCAGCGCCCGCCGCTCGGCCTCGGCGAGCCGGACCCGGGCGGAGTCGAGCCCGGCCAGCTCCAGCTGCCCGGTGACGAGGCGGGCGGCCTCGCCGACCGCGCGGACGCGCGCCGCCGACGGGCCCTCCCAATAGGCGGCGAGCGCCCCCTCGACGCGTCCCTCGACGGTGAGCGGGGCGACCATCGCCGCCCGGACGCGGCACCCCGCGGAACCACAGGCGAGCACCTCGGGCGCGATGACGCGGGGCCGCGCCGACGCGAGGACGGGCAGGACGTGCCCGACGGCGTCGGGGGCGTGGGCGCCGCGGCCCGCGCCGTCCCAGGCCAGCAGCCGGGGCGCGTCCCGTCCCGCGCCCTCGCCGGGGCCGGCGCCGCCGTCCGGGCCGGCCGGGGGGCGCACCGCGACGAGCGCGACCGCCTCGGCGCCGAGCAGCGCGCGGAGCCGCCGGGCCGCCGGGCGCGCCGCGTCCTCCGTCAGCCCGGCGCGCAGGGACGGGGCGGCGCGCGCCACCAGGTGGAGCGCGGCGAACGCCGCCGCCTCGCCCGGATCGGCGTGCGCGCGGCGCGGCGGGGGGAGCCGGCGGCGCAGCGCCCCGACCCCGGCGGCACCGGCGGCCGTGGCGCTCGCGACGGCGTCCGCGACGGACGGTATGACCATGGCAACGTACGGTAACGGCTGCCGCCCGTCCAGGAGCGGTCGTTGCCCATTTACGAAGGTCTCGGATCGGCCACGGCCGCGCCCGGGCGGGCCCTCCGTCACAGCGGGGGCGACTCGCCCTCGTCCTCCTGGTAGGAGTAGCGCTGCTCGTACCACGGGTCGGCGACGTTGTGGTAGCCGCGCTCCTCCCAGAAGCCGCGCCGGTCCTTCACCAAATACTCGACGCCGCGGACCCATTTCACGCTCTTCCACGCGTACAGGTGCGGGACGACGATGCGGACGGGGAAGCCGTGGTCGGGGCTGAGGCGCTCGCCGTCGCGGTGGGTGGCGAACATCGTCCCGTCGGCGAGGAAGTCGCTCATCCGGATGTTGGCGCTGTAGCCGTACTCGGCCCAGACCATCACGTGCGTGACGTCCGGCGCGGGCGGTGCCAGCTCCACGAACGCCGTGCCCGGGACGCCCTCCCACTCGTTGTCCGGGATCGTGAACTTGGTGACGCAGTGGAAGTCGGCGACCGACCGCTCCCTCGGCAGGGCGTCGAACTCGTCCCAGCTCCAGCGGTGCTGCTCCCCCGACTCGGTCGCGCCGAAGACCCGGAAGTCCCAGTCGTTGGGACGGAACTTCGGCACTGGGCCGTAGTGCAGGACGGGCCAGCCCCGGGGGACGTACTGGCCGGGCGGCAGATCGCGCGGCCGCGGTGCGGGCTGTTCGGGGTTGGTCATGACGCGGCCATCCTGCCATCCGGAGTGAGCTGAGCCATATCCGGGGGTCCGTGCGGGCCCCCGTCCCGGCGATCGGCTACGCTGAACCCGTGCGCAACGTCGTGTATCTGTTTTGGTTCGACCAGCCCGGACGGCTGGTCTGCCAGACGCTGCGCTGACAGACCACAGGCGAAAGCCCCGGGCCGGCCGGCCCGGGGCTTTCGTCGTCCCAGGGGCGGAGCCGGGTTCCCGGGCGTAGAGGAGAGGCAGCACACCCATGGTCGTCGTCATGGCCCCGGAGGCCAGCGAAGCGGATATCAAGGCCGTCGTCTCACTGGTCGAGACGGCGGGAGGCGACGCCTTCGTCAGCCGCGGGGTGGAACGGACCATCGTCGGGCTGGTCGGCGACGTCCAGCAGTTCGGCTCGCTGAACCTGCGCGGGATGCGGGGCGTCAGCGACGTCATCCGCATCTCGGCGCCGCACAAGCTGGTGAGCCGCGAGAACCACGCCGAGCGCTCGGTCGTCCGGGTCGGCGGCGTGCCGATCGGCCCCGGAACCATGACGCTGATCGCCGGCCCGTGCGCGGTGGAGACCCCCGAGCAGACCCTCGGCGCCGCGCAGATGGCGCAGGCCGCGGGCGCGACGCTGCTGCGCGGCGGCGCGTTCAAGCCGCGGACGTCGCCGTACGCGTTCCAGGGGCTCGGCGAGGCCGGGCTGCGCATCCTCGCGGACGTCCGCGCGGAGACCGGCATGCCGATCGTCACCGAGGTCGTGGACGCCGCCGACGTCGAGCTCGTCGCGTCCTACGCGGACATGCTGCAGATCGGCACCCGCAACGCGCAGAACTTCGCGCTGCTGCAGGCCGCGGGCGAGTCCGGCAAGCCGGTCATGCTGAAGCGCGGGATGAGCGGGACGATCGAGGAGTGGCTGATGGCCGCCGAGTACGTCGCGCAGCGGGGCAACCTCGACATCGTGCTGTGCGAGCGGGGCATCCGCACGTTCGAGCGGGCGACCCGCAACACCCTGGACATCTCCGCGGTGCCGGTGGCGCAGCGCCTCTCCCACCTGCCGGTCATCGTGGACCCGTCCCACTCGGGCGGCAGCCGCGACCTCGTCCTGCCGCTGACCCGCGCCGCGATCGCGGTCGGCGCCGACGGCGTGATCATCGACGTGCACCCGCACCCGGAGACCGCGCTGTGCGACGGGCCGCAGGCGCTGGTGGACGGTGATCTGCGCGAGCTGGCCAAGGTGGTCCGCGACCTGCCCCCGCTCGTCGGCCGCACTCTCACCCAGGCCCAGGACCCGGACGCCGTCCCCGCCTGATCCGCCGCCGCGGTATCGTCCCTTCCATGGCTTACTGGGCACCTGATTGCGGGCCGCCGCGCTCCTGACGGGGCGCGGCGACCGCAACTCCGCTGACGACCGGCACGGCCCGGCGCCGATCCGCGCGCCCGGCCGCGTCGTCCTGCGCCCCGGATCCGGAGCCCCCTTCCGATTCGAGCTCAGGAGCCTTCTCCGTGTCACAGCACACGTCTCTTCGGCGTGCGACCGAAAAGCACGCTTCCTCCCGTAACCGGCGCGGCGGCGCCGACGTCCTGCTGGCGGCGTCCCTGTGGGGGACGACCGGGACCGTCCGCACCTTCGCCGACGGCGCGTCTCCGTACTCGATCGCGGCGATCCGCATCGTCGTCGGCGGCCTGCTGCTGCTCGGCCTCGCCGCGTCCACGCGCCGCGGCGCCGGGCTGCGCCGGCTGCTGCGCGAGCGCCGCAACCTGCCGCTCATCGGGCTGGGCGCGGTCGCGATCAGCGTGTACCAGACGGCCTTCTTCGTCGCCGCGGGGCGGACCGGCGTGGCGGTCGGCACCGTCGTCACGATCGGCGGCGCGCCCGTCTTCGCCGGCCTGATCGGGCTGGTCGTCCGGCGGTCCGCGCCGACGGGCCGCTGGATGCTCGCGACCGTCGGCGCCGTCGCGGGGTGCGCCCTGCTCGTGGGCGGCGGCCGGGACGCGGGCGCCGAGCCGCTCGGCATCGCGCTGGCCCTGCTGTCCGGGCTGTCGTACGCGGTGTACGCGACGGTGGCGTCCGTCCTCATCACCCGGGGCGAGGAGGACCGGGCCGTCGCCGGTGCCCTGTTCGGCACCGCGGCGGTCCCGCTCTTCGGGGTGCTGCTGGCCGGCTCGACGAGCTGGCTGGCGACGGGGACGGGCGCGCTCATCGCGCTCTACCTCGGCGTCGTCACGACGGGCGGCGGCTACCTGCTGTTCGCCCGGGGCCTGCGCACGACCCCCGCCACCACGGCGACGACGCTGACCCTGGCGGAGCCGGCGGTGGCCGCGGTGCTCGGCACCGCCGTGCTGGACGAGCGGCTCGGCGGCGCGGCGCTGGCCGGTCTCGTGCTGCTGGCGGTGAGCCTGGTGGTCCTCGTCGCGCCCGTCCGGCGGCGTACCACCGGAAAACGCGGCGGTAACGAATTGGTCTGAACCATTGGCCGGGCCGGGCGCGGCGAGGATGATGGCCGGCATGACAACGGGCGATGGTGACGCCGGGGGGCGGCTGTTCCCGGAGGATCTGGACGGCGTCGACCCGGTCGCCGCCGTGATGCTGGCGGACGCGTGCCGCGCCGCGTCCGCCTACCCGGAGCCGGTGGTGGTGGGCGCGCTGTTCACGGCCGCCGAGCGCGTCCCCGGCGGCTGGCAGATCGTGTGCCCGTGCGACCCGCTGCCGCAGGGCGCGCGGGAACTGCTCGCCGTCCATCTGGAGGACCTCGCCGCGCTGTGCGGCGGCGCCGAGGCGCGCGTCCTGCTCGACGCGGCCCGGACGCTGCAGCGCGCACCGTCCGACGAGGTCGTCGCGGGCGCGCGGCGGTTCCGGATCGTGCGGATCGAGCAGCTGGTCCGCACCGGCCCGGACGGGCCGGAGCCGCCCCGGCCGACGGACCTGGACCCGCTGCCCGCCCGCCGCGTCCCGCTCGGCCGCCCGTACGACCTGCTGCCCGACGACGGCCCGGCGGCCGGCGGCGCGGCGGCCGAGCTGCTCCACCGGGTGCTGGACACGGCCGCCGCCGGGGGCGCCGAGCCGCCCGGCGCCTTCCTCACCCCGGTCGCGCTGGCGCCGGTCTTCACGGTCGCCGAGCGCGGCGAGAAGCGCTGGCGCCCCGTGGGCCGGCTGTACGACGCGCCGCAGCAGGCCCGCGACTCGCTGGTCACCTACTTCCGGCACGTGGTCCCGGCGGTGGAGAGCCCCGCCGCGACGGACCTCGAACGCTTCGCGGAGGCGGCGGAGCTGATGGAGGCCGAGACCCGCCGCAACGGCATCGCCGTCGCGGGCCGCCGCTTCCGCATCGTCCGCATCGAGCGCATCACCCTGATGGGCCCGGACGGCCCCGAACCCCCGCGCCCATCGGACTTCGACGCCCGCTGAGCGTCGGGCGGAGCGGAGCGCCAGCGAAGCGGAGCCCGCCGCTCAGCGGGCGCTTTTCCCGGGGGGTGTGGGGGGTCGCCCCCCACAACGAATCGCTGAGCGACGGGCGGAGCCAAGCGCCAGCGAAGCGGAGCCCGCCGCTCAGCGGGCCGCTCTTCCCCAGGGGGTGTGGGGGTCGACCCCCACAATGAATCGCTGAGCGGGTGTGTTCAGGCGGGTTGGTCGGTGTAGGCGGGGCGGTGCTCCTGGACGGACTCGGCGAGCTGGTCGGCGAGTTCGCCGACGTCGAGGCGCTTCTCGATGCGGTGCAGGTCGTCGATCTTGGCGCGGGTCTCGGCGCGGCGGGGCGCGAGGATGGTGCAGCAGTCCTCGTCGGGCAGCTCGGAGATCGACAGGGTGCGGATGCGGCGGGCCTGGTCCATGATCTCGATCTTGTCCATGCCGACGAGCGGGCGCAGGATGGGCAGCTCGACGGCGTCGTCCAGCGCGGTGATGTTGGCGAGGGTCTGGCTGGACACCTGGCCGAGCGCGTCGCCGGTGATCAGCGCGGAGCCGCGCAGGCGGCGGGCGAGGACCTCGCCGGTGCGCAGCATCAGCCGGCGCTGGGCGATCACCGCGAGCCGGTCGGCGCCGGACGACTTGATCTGCTGCTGCGCCTTGCCGAACGGCACGACGAACAGCCGCGACCCGCCCTGGAACTTGTCCAGCTCGCGGACGAGCGCGTACGCCTTGTAGATCGACTCGGGGCCGGTGAAGGGCATGCCGGAGAAGTGCAGGTAGTCCACGCGCAGGCCGCGCCGCATCATCCGGTACGCGGCGACGGGCGAGTCGATGCCGCCGGACATCAGCACGAGGGCGCGGCCGCTCATCCCGACCGGCAGGCCGCCCTGGCCAGGCAGGCCGCCGGAGTAGACGAACACCTCGTCCCGGTCGACCTCGATCGACAGGGTGTGCTCGGGGTCCTTGAGCTGGACGGGCTGGCCGTAACGGGCGGCGACGAGCGCGCCGACGTGCCGGTCCAGCTCGGTGGAGGTCATCGGGAAGCGCTTGTCGCGGCGGCGGGACCGGACGGCGAACGTCCCGGTCCGGCCGTCCATCAGCTCCAGGGCGGCGCGCTCGACGCTGGCGAGGTCCTTGCCGACCCGCCAGGCGCGGTGCGCCCAGACGATGCCCATGACGTCGGTGATCCGCTGCGCGACCCGCTCCATGGTGGCCAGGTCGGCGTCGTGCTTGCGGACGATGAACACGCCGTGGCGGCGGACGACGTCGACGCGGGCGATGGGGCGGACGGCGTTGCGCACGTTGTCGGCGAGGCGGCGTTCGAACTGCTCGCGGTTCTTGCCCTTGAGGACGACCTCACCGAGCTTGAGCAGCACACACGGCTCGCCGTCCACGGGCGACTGCTCCCGGACGTCCGCCGGCGCGGTGTCGAGCGTGGTCATGCGTGGTCCTCCTGGCGGGAACAAGTCGGGGTCGAAGCCAGTGTCGCCCAAAAAGGCCGACACCGCGAACGGGTAACGGCGCGCGCGAGGCGCGGCATTCCCGCCAGGAGGGCCGCGGTCAGCCGAAGAAGACCTCGGACTCGGAGTAGCGCTCCAGCGGGACGGTCTTCAGCTCCTTGGTCGCCTGGTCCAGCCCGACGCGGACGATGTCGGTGCCCTGCAGCGAGACCATCTTGCCGTGGTCGCCGTCCTTGACCGCGTCGATGGCCTGGAGGCCGAAGCGGGTGGCGAGGACGCGGTCGAACGCGGTGGGCGTGCCGCCGCGCTGGATGTGCCCGAGCACGGTGGCGCGGGCCTCCTTGCCGGTGCGCTTCTCGATCTCGTCGGCGAGGGCCTGGCCGATGCCGCCGAGCCGGACGTGCCCGAACGCGTCGCGCTCGCCGGTCTGCAGCTGCATCTGCCCGTCGATCGGGTGGGCGCCCTCGGACACCACGATGATCGGCGCGTACCGGGTCTTGAACCGGCTCTCCACGTACTGGCAGACCTTCTCGATGTCGAAGGGCCGCTCGGGGATCAGGATGACGTTGGCGCCGGCGGCCATCCCGACGTGCAGCGCGATCCAGCCCGCGTGCCGGCCCATGACCTCGCAGATCAGCGCGCGGTGGTGGCTCTCGGCGGTGGTGTGCAGCCGGTCGACGGCCTCCATGCCGATGTTCACCGCGGTGTCGAACCCGAAGGTGTAGTCGGTCGCGTTCAGGTCGTTGTCGATCGTCTTGGGGACGCCGACGACGTTGACGCCGTTGGCGTACAACTCGCGCGCGACGCCGAGGGTGTCCTCGCCGCCGATGGCGATCAGCGCGTCCACGCCGAGCCCGGCGAGGTTGTCCTTGATCCGCTCGATGCCGCCCTCGACCTTGACCGGGTTGGTCCGGGACGAGCCGAGGATCGTCCCGCCGCGCGGCAGGATCCCGCGCACGGCCTGGACGTCGAGGGCCACGGTGTCGCCTTCGAGGGGGCCGCGCCAGCCGGCCCGGAAGCCGACGAACTCGAAGCCGTACTCCTGCACGCCCTTCCGGACGACCGCGCGGATCACCGCGTTCAGCCCGGGGCAGTCGCCGCCACCGGTCAGCACTCCGACGCGCATGCCGCCACCTTCTCCAGACACCGCTCTCCTCCCTCGATCGACATGCTCAGACTAGCCGCCGGCATGCGGCGGCGCGGGCTTTCGCCGGGTGTCCCCGGCGCGCCGCCATTGGTCTAGACCATAGCCCGTCCGCGGGGCCGCCGGCACACCCTTCGGCCGCACGGCCCGAGGTCAGCCCCGCGAGCCGTCGCGGAACGTCCGGACCCGTCGGCGGAACTGCACCGCCACTCCCCCGCCGACCCGCCGGACGGCGAGCCGGCGCGGCCGCGGCGGGGACGCGCCGTCGTACGACCAGCGGGCCTCGGCGAGAGTCAGTTCCCGCGCCGCGTCCTCGGAGAGATCGTCGCGGTGCGACCGCGCGAAGTCGAAGCCGTCCCGGAAGGACCCCCGGGTGGGCCGCTCGGCCGCCCAGCGGGCGAAGACGGCCTTCCAGGACGTCCCGTACGAGCCCGCCAGCGCGGGCCAGGCGCGGGCCGCCTCCCCCGCGCGCTTGAGCAGGATCCCGTGCGCGGCGGCCCGGACCGCCCCGGCGTCGAACCCGGCCGGCATGGGCCCGCCGGCCGTCATCGCCCGCACGAGCGCCTCCTGCGCCGCCGCCAGGTCCGCGTCGAAACCGCTCATGTGACCGGCCGCGCCCCGGAGGCGGCGGCGATGGCGTCCAGTTCGGCCTGGAGCTCACCGGCGGGCGGGTAGCGGCCGTCGCGCTCCAGCAGGAAGCCGGGCGGGCGGTGCCGGGCGCACAGCTCGCCGATCAGGTCCAGCACCTCCGGCGGGACGGCGGCGGCGTGCGTGTCGTGGTAGCGCCCGCCCTCCTCCGACCCGCCCGCGACGTGGCAGTACGCGATGCGGTCGAGGGGCAGCCGGTCGAGGAGGGCGGCGGGGTCCTCGCCGCGGTTGCGCGCGTTGGCGTACACGTTGGCGATGTCCAGCAGGAGGAGGGCACCGGTGCGGTCCAGCAGCTCGGTAAGGAAGTCGCCCTCGGTGTACTCGGCGTCCGGCCAGTCGAAGAGCGTGGCGATGGGCTCGACGGCCAGCGGGACGGGCAGCTCGGCCTGCGTCCGGCGGATGTTGGCGGTGAGCGCGTCGAGCGCGGCCCGGGTGCGCGGCACCGGCAGCAGGTGCCCGGCCTCGATGCCGCCGGCCCGCACGAACGCGATGTGCTCGCTGACCAGCGGGGCGCCGAGCGCCTCCGCGCAGGCGGCCAGGTGCGCGACCCGCTCGGCGGCGACCGGCTCGGCGCCGCCCAGCGACAGCTTCACCCCGTGCGGGACGACTCTCACCCCGCGGTCGCGCAGCGCGAGCAGGTCGGGCGCCGGATGCGCCGGGTGCACGGACTCGGCGATCACCTCGGTGAAGCGCAGCCCGGGCAGCGCGCCGACGAACCCGGCGATCTCCGGCCGCCACCCGATCCCGACGCCGAGGTCCGGCAGGTCAGCCGCCGCCACCGCAGCCTCCTCCCCCTCCTCCGCCGCCGCCACCGCAGCTCCCGCCGCCGCCACCGCCGCAGCTCCCGCCGCCGCACGAGCCGCCACCGCCGCAGGACGACGACGAGCACACCGAGGCGGTGGACGAGCAGGACGAGCCCGCGTACCCGCCCGAGGTGGCCGCGACGCCGGTCAGCTCCAGGTACCGGCCCAGCCCGGCGCTCTGCGCGAACATCGGGTCGAACGCCATCAGCGCGGCCGTGCCGAACAGCGCGACGCCCATCAGCACCGCCGGCGCGGCGATCCCGGCGTACACCGGCGTGATCGCCGGGTCGAGGTGCGGGTTGGACTCCTTGACGCGTTCGACGGCCCGCGCCCCCTCCTCCGTCCGCTCGTCGCCGGAGCCGAGCATGACGCCCCCCGCGATGGCGAGACCGAGCAGCGCCGCGATGGGGAGCAGGACGCCCGGGAACCCGCCGAACACGTCGGTCATGACGAAGCTCCCGAAACCGACCAGAACCCATCCGTAGAGGACCGGCGGGAAGATCCGCAGCCGGCGCCGCGCGCCCTCCGGGACCACCATGCCCTGCGCGACCAGCCCGTCCCGGAGCTGGTCGAGCGCGGCGCGGACGCCGGCGTCCGCGGTGAGCCCGGCGAGCGTGGAGCCGCCGCCGACGATCGCCGCGTAGACCGCCGCGTCCAGCGGCTTGCCCGCGGCGCGCGGGCCGTCGCCGACCGGCGCGGTCGCCACCAGCCCGCCGTCGGCGTAGGCGTCGACCGCGCGGTCGAGCCGCAGCGCCGTCACCGACGCGGCGATCGCGTGCCGCCCGCCGCCGTGCAGGTAGGCGACCTCGTAGGGGTGCAGCTCCCGGCTCGGAGGCCCGCCTTGGATCAGCTCGGCCCGCATCCTCCGCAGGACCGCCAGCAGCACGAGGCCGACCAGGATGTGAGCCGCGAGGAACCCCAGGCCAAGCCCCCAGATCTCGTCCATCATGGCGTGCTCCCGTTCCGACGCACGTTCGCATGATCAGACGCCCGCGCCGCCGCGCAGGTTCATCCCGGCCCGCTACTCCTCCTCGTCCAGGCCCTTCTCGATGGCGTAGCGGACGAGTTCGACCCGGTTGTGGAGCTGGAGCTTGCCGAGGGTGTTCTGCACGTGGTTCTGCACCGTCCGGTGGGACAGGACGAGGCGCTGCGCGATCTGCTTGTACGTCAGGCCCTTCGCGACGAGCCGCAGCACCTCGGTCTCGCGCTCGGTCAGCCGGGGCGCGTCGTCGTCCTCGCGGGCGGGCGCGGCGGCGAGGCGGCGGTACTCGCCGAGGACGAGCCCGGCGAGCCCGGGGGTGAAGACGGCGTCGCCCTCGCCGGTCCGCCGGACGGCGTCCAGGAACTCCTCGCGGGCGGCGGACTTGAGCAGGTAGCCGGTGGCGCCCGCCTTGACCGCCTCCAGGACGTCCTGCTGCTCGCCGCTAGCCGACAGCACCAGCACCCGGACGGGCGGGTCGGCCGCGGCGAGGCGGCGGGTCACCTCGACCCCGCCGATGTCGGGGAGCTGCAGGTCGACGACGGCGACCTGCGGGCGCGCGGCGGCGGAGACGCGGACGGCGGCGCGGCCCTCCCCGACCGCCGCGACCACCTCGTGACCGGCCTCGGCGAGGTCGCGGGCCACCGCCTCGCGCCACATCGGATGGTCGTCCACGACCATGACCCGGAGGGGAACGTCGCTCACGGTCACACCCTAGGCCGGGACGGCCGGGCGCGGCACGGTCATCTCGATCTCGGTCCCCTCGCCCTCCGCGGTGAAGACCGTCACCGTGCCGCCGAGGTCGGCGATCCGGCCCCGGATGGACTGGGCGACGCCGAGCCGCCCGCCGGCCGCCGCCTCCTCCAGCCGCCCGGCGGGCATCCCCGGCCCGTCGTCGCGGACGCTGACCGTGACCCCGCCGTGGCCGTCCTCCAGCAGGACCCACGCGCGGGCGCCCGCGCCGCAGTGCCGCCGGACGTTGTCCAGCGCCGCCGCCACCGCCGCCTCGATCTCGCGGGCGGCGTGCGCGGGCAGCCGGACCTCCGTCGCCGGCGTCGACACCGTGACGGACGTGGACGCGTGCCCGGTCAGCAGCGGGCGCAGATCGGTGTCGCCGCCCGGCCGCGCCGGCGCGGGCGCCGCGGGGCCGGCGCCGATGAGGGACCGCAGCGCCGCCTCCTGCTCACCCGCCAGCCGGCCCAGCTCGGCCGCCTCGCCGCCGAGCTCGCCGCCGCGCCGCTGCACCATCGCCAGCACCTGCAGCACCGAGTCGTGGATGCGGCGGGCCAGCCGCTCCCGCTCCCGGGTGGCCGACTCCAGCTCGACCGCGCGCGCCAGCCGCGCCTCCGCGTCCAGCGCCAGCCGGACGACGTGCCCGACGACGAGCCCGGCGAGGAACAGCAGCACGATCCCGTTGAACGTGGTGGTGCCGATGCCGCCGCTCGTCCCGGCGAACACGTGCACCAGCAGGTTCGCGGCGGCGAGGACGAGCGCCGCGGCGATCCCGCGCCGCCGCCCGCCCGCGACCGCCCACGACAGCACCGCCGCCGCCACCCACGACACCGGCAGCGTCGGCCGGCCGGCCGCGATGTTGGCCGGCGTCTCCACCCATGCCGTCGCCAGCACGCAGCCCGCCGCGACCGCGAGATCGGCGGCCAGCAGCGGCCGCCCGCGGCGGCGCGGATCGCTGAAGGCGAACACGGCGTAGCCCGTCCACACCGCCATGACGGCGAGGACCGCCCACCCGCCGAGCGGATGCGCGTACTCGCCGGAGTTCATCGCGATCACGACGGCCGCGTAGCAGAGGGCGAGCCCGCGGTAGACCGCCACGGCCCGCCACAGCGCCGTCTCCAGGCCCATCAGCCCCGGCACGGACGTTCCCCGATCCACTCCGCTCATCCCGACTCCCCGCGAGGGGCCCCCACCCCCGGCTCGCCTCGCTCAACCCGATCACTGTGGGGGGACGACCCCCCACACCCCCCGGTTCGCTCCGCTCAACCAATCACTGTGGGGGGACGACCCCCCACACCCCCCGATTCGCTCCGCTCTTTCAACCCCGGTCGGCCAGGCCTCCGTCGTCCTCCTCCGGCCGTACCTCCTTGCCGGACATCTCCGCCTTCACCTCGGCGGCGTACCGGTCCACGTACTCCTGGCCGGACAGCTCCCTGATCGTCCGCATGATCTCGTCGGTGATCTCGCGGAGCACATCGTGGTCGTCCTCCTGCCCGTAATAGCGGGAGAAGTCCATCGGCTCGCCGAACCGGACACCGGGCCGGACGCCGAGCCGCGGGTACGGCCTGCCGGGCGGCATCAGCGCGAACGTGTTGATCATCGCCATCGGGATCACCGGGACGCGGGACTTCAGCGCCAGCCGCGCCACCCCCGTCTTGCCGCGGTACAGCCGCTCGTCGGGGGCCCGGGTGCCCTCCGGGTAGATGCCGAGCAGCTTGCCCTCGCCGAGGATCCGCAGCCCGGTCTGCAGCGCCGCCTCCGCCGCGTCCCCGCCGGTCCGGTCGACCGGCACCACGCCCACGCCGGTGAAGAAGCCCTTGCTGATCAGGCCCTTGATCCCCCGGCCGGTGAAGTACTCGCCCTTGCCGATGAAGTAGATCGGCCGCATCAGCGGCAGCGGCCCGAAGAAGTGGTCGGCGAACGACAGGTGGTTGCTCACCATCAGCGCCGGGCCCCGCTTCGGGACGTTGCGCATCCCCCGGTTCCGCGGCCACCATCCGAGGTACAGGATCGGGGACAGGACGATCCTCAGCAGGATCCAGAACCAGAGCATGCGGGCACCTTCCTCGGACCGGGCGCCCTGGGGGCGGGCACGCTTCCGGTCCTGGCCGACGGGGAGATGATGGGACATCCTCCCACTCCCCGTCCCGCCTATCTACCGGCCGGTACCGCGCGGCGGAACCCGGCCGCGCCCCGGCGGCGGGCCGGGAATGAACGTAGGCTCTGAACGGTAGAACTCAATCGGATGCGCTCGAGGGCTTGTCCCGGGCGGCGCAGCGAATACCGTGGGACACACGTTTCGGGGTGTCCGGGAGTGTCTCCGCCAGCGGAGCGCGACCGGGCATCACATGTCAATGGGGGGAGCGGAGGCCGTCATGCCGGTGCTGTCGGTCACGCCGGAGTCGTCGAAGGAGCCGGCCCCGTGAATCGCCGTGGCAATGGACTGTCAGCGGAGACCTACGCCCCACTGGTCGACCTCGCGCCGCATCTGGCGGACGCGATGCTGGCGGCCCTCGGCGAGGCGGGCGTCGCGGCCTACGCGGCGTC
The DNA here is from genome assembly GCF_047130825.1 of Actinomadura madurae. Taxonomy (NCBI): domain Bacteria; kingdom Bacillati; phylum Actinomycetota; class Actinomycetes; order Streptosporangiales; family Thermomonosporaceae; genus Actinomadura; species Actinomadura madurae. The sequence goes on along the minus strand of NZ_CP083237.1, from coordinate 9,694,237 downwards.
GCCGTCGGGCCTCCCGGAGCTCGCCGAGCCGGCCGCCGAGCCGGTCGCCGGCGACGTCCTCGACCGGCTGTACGTCGACGTCGACATGAAGCCGGCGGCCGAGGGCATCCTGCGCGTCCACCTCGCCCGGCTGCGCGAGGCGTCCGCACGCGGCGCGGACGCCGACCGTCCCGACACCGACCGTCCCGACACCGAGCGCACCGACCCGGCCGAGCGCACCGAGACCGGCCTGGCCGACCCCGGCGGCGCCGGCGGCCGGCTGCCGGACGAGCAGGCGGGCGGCGCCGCCGAGCGCGACGAGGACGCCATCTGGGCCGAGATCGTCGCCGGGTTCGACGACGTCCCCGAGGGCGACGACGTGCCGTGGCCGGACGAGGAGAACCTCCGCGAGCCCGATCCCCGGGAGGAGGGCGAGGACCGGTCCGGGCGCCTCCCCCGCGCCCGGGTGATCAAGCCGGCCGACGAGGTGCCGGAGTTCCCGCCGGAGGAGGACCTGGAGGGCCACTACGTCCCGCCCCCTCCCCCGCCGCTGCCGTCCGCGGACCCGCTCACCAAGGGCGCCTGGATCGCGCTGATCGGCGGCCCCCTCTACCTGCTGGTCACGGTCATCCTCGACTGGGAGGTCCCCGGCTGGGCCGCGTTCCTCGCCGTGGCGGCCTTCATCGGCGGCTTCGTCACCCTCGTCCTGCGCATGGGCGACGAGCCCCGCGACCCCGACGACGGCGCCGTCGTCTGACCCGGGCGCCGGGCGCGGGTCAGTCCGGGCCGGGGATCCGCAGGTCCGCCACCAGGGGCCGGTGGTCGGTCGCGAGGACGTAGTCGTCGCCGCCGGGCGGCACCCCGCACCCGATCACCTCGACCTCGGGGTCGGCGAAGACCGCGTCGATGCGGCGGCGCGGATCGCGTGCGGAGAAGGTGAGCTCCTCGCCCGCCGGGCGGACCGCGTAGGCGTCCCGGAAACGCCCGGTGAGCCGCGACCATGACCCGCCGCCCGGCTCCTCGTTGACGTCGCCCGCGAGGACCACCGGCGCGCCGTGACGGTCGCGGGCGCGGTCCAGATGGGCGAGGATCTCGTGGACGTGCCGCAGGCGCGGGCCGTCCCGCAGGTCCAGGTGGGTGCTCGCGGCGACGAGCCGGCGCCCGCCGATCTCCAGGACCGCGACGGCCAGGGCCCGGCGGTGCAGGCCCGGATCCGGGGTCAGCAGGTGGAACTCGCGGGCGACGCGCCGGACGCGCGGCGCGGCCAGGACGGCGAGCCCGCAGGCCCGCCGCCCGGCCGCGATCCTCAGCCCGCAGGCGTCCGCGAGGCGGCGGCGCCGGAGCCGCCAGCCCCAGAACCGCGGGACCTCCTGGAGGCACACCACGTCCGGGCCGATCGCGCGGACGACGCGGGCCACCGCCGCCGGTTCGTCGCGCAGCGACCGGACGTTGTAGCTCAGCAGGCGGACGGGCGCCACGCCTAGACGATCACGTCCCGGAAGGGGCGGACGCGGGCCAGGTCCGCGGCGCCGACGATGCCCGCCGCCGAGCCCAGCTCGGCGATGCGGATGTCGGGCAGCGGCCGGTGGCCGCGGCCGGTGAGGGCGTCCTCGAACGCGGCGCGGATCGGGTCGAGCAGCAGGTCGCCGGCGTCCGACAGGCCGCCGCCGATGATGAAGGCGCCCGGGTCGAGGATCGCGCTGAGGTCGGCCAGGCCCTGGCCCGCCCAGTGCGCGATCGTCCGGAAGCACTCCAGCGCCGCCTTGTCGCCCTCCCGGGCCGCCTGCGACACCTCCGGGCCGCTGATGCCCTCGGGCCGGCCGTCGCCGAGCTCCAGCAGGCGCCCCGCCATCGCGGGCGCCACCCGCGCCAGGTCGCGCGCCTCGTGCACGAGGGCGTTGCCGCTGGCGTACTGCTCCCAGCAGCCGCGGTTGCCGCAGCCGCAGCGGCGCCCGTCCGGGACGACCCGGAAGTGGCCCATCTCGGCGCCGATCCCGAACCGGCCCCGGTACAGCTCGCCGTTGATGATGATGCCGCCGCCGATGCCGGTGCCGAGCGCCACCAGCACGAGGAAGTTCTCGCCCCGGCCCGCGCCGAACCGGGCCTCGCCCCACGCGGTGGCGTTGCCGTCGTTCTCCACCACGACCGGCAGCCCGACGAGGCTCTCCACCTTCTCCTTGATCGGCTCGTCGCGCCAGGCCAGGTTCGGCGCGAACAGCACGGTGGAGCGGGTCTCGTCGACGAAGCCCGCGGTGCCGAGCCCGACCGCCGACACCTCCTCGTACTTGCCCTTCAGCAGGTCGACGACCTCGGCGATGGTCTCGGCGGTCTCCTTGGGGTTCGTCGAGGGCGTCGGCCGGCGGACCTTCTCCAGGATCGTCCCCCGGTCGTCGACGACCCCGGCGGCCACCTTCGTGCCGCCCACATCCACGCCGATGGTCAGGGCCATGTAACGCTTCCTCCTCCTCGCGCCGCCCCGGCCGGGGGCGGCTACCACGAGCCACTACCCGATGTCGATGGGGCCGCCGCCCGTGGCGGCCGACCACGGATCGCCCGGCTCCGGGCGTCCCGACCGCTCGGACGTACCCGCCCGCGCGCCCCGCGACGCCTCCGCGTCCGCCGGAGGCGGGTTCCCGGCCGCGCCCGCGCCGCCGCCGCGCGGGCGCGTCCGGTCGAACGCGCCCACCACGTCCAGGGCGGCGGCGAGCAGCGACTCCCCGGCCTCCCGCAGGTGGCGGGCCACGTCGCCGCCGGACTCCCGCTTCATCGCGATGGCCCGGCAGACCGGGCAGTCGCGGCACTCCGGCGCGCCGGTGGCGATGCGCGGCCCCGGTGCCGCCTCCTCGCCGGTCCGCGCGGCTGAGTCCTCGCGTGTGGCACGGTCCCACACGTCGTCCGCGGGCTCGTCCCGCGGCGCCCGCCCGTCCCCGCCGCCGGCTCCGCTCACCCGCCTGATCAGCGCGTCGAAAAGCTTGGCGGCCTCGTCGAGGGCGTCGCCCGGTCGGTCGCTCATGGCTCCATCTTCCATCCGTTTTCGGCGTGAACGGTAGCGCCTCCGTGCCGGGCTCGCGCACCGGTGAGGCGGTCAGCCCTCGATGTGCCGCTTGAGGCCCTTGAGGGCGGAGTCGATGATCCGCTTCTCGCCCTTGCGCTTCACCATGCCGATCATGGGGACGCGGACGTCCACGGCGAGCTCGTAGGTCACCTCGGTGACCCCGTCCTCCTCCGCGAGGCCGTAGGTGCCGTGCAGGCCGGTGACGACCGTGCCCGGCTCCACCAGCTCCCAGGTCACCCGGTCGTCGCCCTCCCAGGTGTAGGCGAGCCCGACGGTGTCGCTGAACGGGCCGCCGTCGAACGTCAGCCGCGCGCGCACGGCGCGGCCGTCCTCGCCCGTCTCCTGCACGGTGAACTCGCGGATGCCGCTCGCCCATCCCGGATAGGCCTCCAGATCGGCGATCACCGCCATGATCTCGGCCTTCCCCGCCTTGACCGTGATGGAGGAACTCGTGCGGTCCGCCATCTGCGTCTCCCTCCGGCTCGCGCACGGGCCCGGCGGGCCCGATGTCGTAACGAAGGTATCCTCACACCGTCAGGACGTACGGCACTCCGCGCGCGCGGAAGTGGCCGACGTTCACGCATTCGGTGCGGCCGATGCGCATCCGGCTCGCGAGCGGCTGGTGGACGTGCCCGAACAGCATGTACTTCGGCTGCGTCCGGTGGACGGCGTCCAGGATCGCCTCGCTGCCCCGCTCGAACCGGCGCGCCACCGTGTCGTACAGCAGCTCCGGGACGGCGGGCGGGATGTGGCAGCACAGCACGTCCACCTCGCCGACGGCGGCGACCTTGGCGGCGTAGGTCTCGTCGTCCAGCTCGTAGGGGGTGCGGTACTCGGTGCGCAGCCCGCCGCCGACGAACCCGAACCGCAGCCCGCCGATCTCCGTGGTCTCGCCGTCCAGGACGTGGTGGCCGTCGCGCAGGTGCGCGCCCCACATGCGCGGCACGTCGACGTTGCCGTAGGTCAGGTACGCCGGGGTGGGCATGGCCGCGAACAGCTCCGCGTACTGCCGGTCGACGGCGCGTTCGATGTGCGGCCAGGCGTCGCCTTCGAGCGAGGCCCACAGGCCCTTGGAGAACGCGCGGGCCTCCTCGAAGCGCTTCTCGGTCCGCAGCGCGATGAAGCGGTCGGCGTTCTCCTGGCCGAACAGGTCGGCGAAGATGCCCTGCCCGTGGTCCTGGTAGTCCACGAACAGGATCAGGTCGCCCAGGCAGATGAGCGCGTCCGCGCCGTCCGCCGCGCCCGCCAGCGCGTCCGCGCGGCCGTGGACGTCGCTCACCACATGGATCCTCATGAACCGACTGTAATAGGGCGTACCGCCCGGAAGAACGGGCGGCTCAGGCGGTGCCGGCTCAGCCTGGATCAGGCGGTGGCGGCTCAGGCGGTGGCGGCTCAGGCGGTGGCGGCTCAGGCGGTGGCCGCCGCCACGAGCGCGCGCCACTCCCGCACCAGGGCGGCGTCGACCGGGGCTTCCCAGTCGCCGTCCGGGCGCACGGCCGTGCCCACGTGGAACGCGGTGACGCCCGCCGCGGCGAGCAGGGCGACGTGCTTGCGGCGCAGCCCGCCGCCCGCCATGATCATCCCGGCCGCGGCGGGGCCCTCGGCTGCGCGCCGGGCGAGCACGCCGACCCCGGCGTCCACCCCGCGCGGCGACCCGGCCGTGAGCACCGTGTCGAGGCCGCCGCCGAGGTCGCGGACGACCCGCCACGCCTGGGCGGGGTCGGCCGCGTGGTCCAGCGCCCGGTGGAACGTCCAGGGCAGCGGGGCGGTCTCGGCGGCGAGCTTGCTCGTGGCGCCGGTGTCGACCTGCCCGGCCGAGTCGAGGAAGCCGAGCACGAACCCGTCCGCGCCCGCCTCGGCGAGCCCGGCGGCGGCGCGGCGCAGCCGGTCCAGCTCGGCGCCGGTGGTGCGGAACCCCGCGTTGGCGCGCAGCATCACCCGCATCGGCAGGGGCGTGGCGTCGCGGATCGCCGCGACGAGGTCGGGATCGGGGGTGAGCCCGTCCGCGGCCATGTCGGCGACGACCTCGATCCGGTCGGCGCCGCCGTCCCGCGCCGCCCCGGCGTCGGCCACGGTCAGCGCGATCACTTCGAGCAGTGACATGGCGTTCCCCCGAACGGCGTCCGTTGTGCGACCGGACACAAGCGTAGGCGACCCGGCGGCGCGCGCCAGGGGCGACGGCCGGTCTTTGCCGTGCCGTTAACCCGCGGTTGCGGGGGCGGATTTCCTACTCGTGGGTATCATGCGGCAGCGGAGAAGTCTTCGTTCTTCCCCGCCGACCACGAAGATCGACTACAGGAGTGGGCCGTGCGCGAGTTCAGCGTCCCCGCGATGGTGGAGGTCCCCGACTCCGCCACTCTGACCGACGCGCCCTTCACCCGGGCGGCCGAGGAGCCCGGCAGGATCGTGGCGCGCCGCAACCGCGGCGGCGCCTGGAGCGCCGTCACCGCGGCCGAGTTCGCGGCCGAGGCCGCCGGCGTCGCCAAGGGGCTCGTCGCCGCCGGCGTCGAGCCCGGCGACCGGGTGGGCCTGCTGTCGAAGACCCGGTACGAGTGGACGGTCCTCGACTACGCGATCTGGGCGGCGGGCGCGGTCTCCGTCCCCATCTACGAGACGTCCTCCGCCGAGCAGATCGAGTGGATCGCCGGCGACTCCGAGACCAAGGCCGTGTTCGCCGAGACCGCCGAGCACGTCGCGACCGTCGACGGCCTGCGGGACAAGCTCCCCGCGCTCGCGCACGTGTGGGGCATCGACGCCGGCGCCGTGGACGAGGTCACCGCGCTCGGCGCCGACGTCGGCGACGACGCGATCGAGGAGCGCCGCCAGTCCCGCACCGCGTCCGACGTCGCGACGCTCATCTACACCTCCGGCACCACCGGGCGCCCCAAGGGCTGCGAGATCACGCACGGGAACCTCGTGTCGACCGCCCGCAACGCCGTGCAGGGCGCGATCGCCGAGGTCGCCGTGGAGGGCAGCTCCACGCTGCTGTTCCTGCCGCTCGCGCACGTCTTCGCCCGGCTGATCGAGGTCGCCACCATCGAGGGCGGCATCGTCCTCGGGCACAGCGACGTCCCGAACCTGCTGCCCGACCTCGCGTCCTTCCAGCCGACGTTCCTGCTCGCCGTCCCGCGCGTCTTCGAGAAGGTCTACAACGGCGCCGAGCAGAAGGCCGCCGCGGACGGCAAGGGCAAGATCTTCAAGGCGGCGGCCGAGACCGCGGTGGCCTACAGCCGGGCGCTGGACGCCGGCGGGCCGGGGATCGGGCTCAAGGCCAAGCACAAGGTCTTCGACGTGCTGGTGTACGGCAAGCTCCGCGCGGCCGTCGGCGGCAAGGTGGAGTACGCGGTGTCGGGCGGCGCCGCGCTCGGCGAGCGCCTCGGGCACTTCTTCCGGGGCGTCGGGATCACGATCCTGGAGGGGTACGGCCTCACCGAGACGACCGCGCCCGCCAGCGTCAACCGGCCCACCGCCCTCAAGATCGGCACGGTGGGCCGGCCGATCCCGGGCGTCGACCTGCGCATCGCCGAGGACGGCGAGGTGCTCGTCCGGGGCGTCAACGTCCTGCGCGGCTACTGGAACAACGAGGCCGCCACCAAGGAGGCCATCGAGGACGGCTGGTTCCACACCGGCGACCTCGGCTCCCTGGACGACGACGGCTTCCTGAAGATCACCGGGCGGAAGAAGGAGATCCTGGTCACCGCGGCGGGCAAGAACGTCGCGCCCGCCCCGCTCGAGGACAGGCTCCGCGCGCACCCGCTGATCAGCCAGTGCCTCGTCGTGGGCGACGGCCGCAAGTTCATCAGCGCCCTCGTCACCCTGGACGAGGAGGCGCTCGGGCCGTGGAAGGCCCGGCACGGCAAGCCCGCCGCCATGACGGTGGACGAGCTGCGCCGCGACGCCGACCTCGTCGCCGAGATCGACGCCGCGGTCGCCGACGCCAACCTGTCCGTCAGCCACGCCGAGGCGATCAAGAAGTACGTCGTCCTCGGCGTCGACTTCACCGAGGAGGCCGGGCACATGACGCCGAGCCTGAAGGTGAAGCGCAACGTCGTGATGAAGGACTTCGCCGAGGAGATCGAGGAGCTCTACTCCGCCTGACCCCCGCGCAGGGCGGCCACGGCCTCGGCGACCGGGGTCGTGCCGCCCAGCAGGTCCAGGGTGCGGCGGCGGACGTCGCGGGCGCCGAGCAGCGCCGCGATGACCGCCGCCACGTCGTCGCGGGTGACCGGGCCGTGCCCGATCGGCGGCTCGGCCAGCGTCACCAGGCCGGTGCCCGGGTCGTCGGTGAGGCGGCCCGGGCGCAGGATCAGCCACTCCAGGGCCGTGCGGCGCCGGAGATCGTCCTCGGCCTCGCCCTTGGCCCTGATGTAGGCCTCCCAGACCTCGCCGCGGCCCGGCGCCGGCGGCTCGCCGGCGCCCATCGCGGAGATCTGCACGAGGTCGCGGACGCCCGCCCGCTCGGCGGCGTCCGCCGTCAGCACCGCCGCGGCCCGGTCGACGGTGTCCTTGCGCGCCGCGCCGCTGCCGGGCCCCGCGCCCGCGGCGAACACGGCCGCGCCGGCGCCGGCCAGGTGCCCGGCGACCGTGTCCGCGTCCGCGGACTCCAGGTCGCACACGACCGGCCGGGCTCCGGCGTCCTCGACGTCGCCGGCGTGGCCGGGATTGCGGATGAGGCTCCGCACGGTGTCCCCCCGTGCGGCGAGCAGCCGGGCCAGCCGCAGCGCGATCTGCCCGTGCCCGCCCGCGATCACGATGTCCATGCCGCGATCGTAGGACGCCGGAGACCCGGACGCGCGCGCGGCGCGCGTCCGGGTCCCGGACTCGTGCGGTGGGTCAGCGGCGGTAGCGCGGCCGCTTGATCTTGGTGCCGGAGCGGGTGCCGGCGCCGCGGTTGATGGCGTTGACGGCCTTCTGCATGAGCGCCTCGTCCATCACGTTGATGAGGTCGCCGTGGTCGGTCACCGGGTCGTGGCCCGACTCGGGGAAGCTGTCCAGCGCGAACTTCAGCGGCTCGGCGGGCACGTCGTACGCCAGCGTCATCCGCAGCTGCGGGACCGCCTTGGTGCCCTGCGGGCAGGCGCCGGTGCGCGGGTCCGTGAACTTGATGTGGTCGCGGTGGTTGGCGCTGTCGGTGTTCTGCCCGTCCCAGCAGCTCGGGAAGTTCAGCACGCGCAGGACCTGGCTGCCCTCGGGGCAGAGCGGGTACTTGTCGGTGAACGCCCGGTTCTCGAAGCCCGTGCACGTCCAGCTCGCGTGCGCGTTCGCCAGGCCGTTCGTCACGGCCTTGGCGTCACCGGTCGCGACCCGGATGAACCGCGGCATCGCGACGACCTTGCTGCGCGCGTTGCCGAAGTACTGGAGCTTCACGCTGGACGGGGTGACGATGCTGCCGATGTTGCCGTCCGCGGTGCTCTGCTCGGCGCGGTCGGAGTCGTCCTGGCCGTCGCGGAGCCGGATCACCGGCCAGAAGTAGGCCGACTTGTCGCCGTTGGTGCAGGTCGTTCCCGCCGCGGCGAAGGTCTCGTCGGTCGAGAAGGCGTTCGTGTCGAGGTTGCCGACGTAGTCGTGGATGTGGTGGGCGCCGTTCACCACGCCGGGCGCCGCGAGCACGTTGTCGGGGTTGCTGTGGGCCTGGCCCTCGTTCACGCCGCAGTTGGACGCGAACACGCCCGTGGAGGCCTGCCGGCTCTGGCGGGGCTGCCGGACGCGCGGCGCCTGGCGGATGCTGACGTACTGGTCCGCGCGCAGCTCGGGAATCGGCGGCGCCTCGTTCCCGCCGTCCTGGCCGTCACCCTGACCGCCGTCCTGGCCGTCACCCTGGCCGCCGTTCTGGCCGTCTCCCTGACCACCGTCCTGGCCGCCGTTCTGGCCGTCGCCCTGACCGCCGTCCTGGCCGTCTCCCTGGTCGCCGCCCGCCGGGGGCGGGCTCTCCTGCTCGCCGCCGCCGTTCTGGCCGCCGTCCTGGCCGCCGCCCGCCGGGGGCTCGCCCGTCTGGCCGCCGTCGCCGCCCTGACCGCCGCCGCCCGCGGGGGGTGCGCTGGTCTGGCCCCCGCCCTGCGGGTCCTGCGGGTCGGCGCCCGGCAGATTGGGGGCGCCGGCGTTCTTGCCGCCGGCGGGCTCGGCCGGGTAGGCGGCACCGGCCGCCTGGGTGGTCGCGGGGGCGTACGGCTGCTGCGCCGCGGCGCCGGGGTTCTCCTGACAGGCCGTCGCGACCAGAGCGAGCGCCGGGATCATCGCGGCGAAGGCCTTCTTCTTCCGAATCATGTGAAAAGTGCTCCCTTTACGGGGGGTGTAGGTCAGTGCAGGGCACGCCTGGGAACCAGGCCCGTGCTCTCCAGTAGCGACATGTGCGTGTTGACGAACTTCATGCACCGTTCGGCGTACGCGCGGATCTCGCTGTTCTCGGTCTGCGCGCGCACCTTGGCGATGACGGTGAAGACCTGCCCGTGAGCGGCACGCAAACGCAACACGAACGTCTTGTCATAATCGGCGCCGTACTTGCCCGACATCTCCCTCAGGTAGCTCTTCTGGGTGCCGTTGGGCTCGTTGGGAAGGAGGACGCCGAGTTTCTGCGCTTCGGCGCGGGTGTCGGCGTCCAGCTGCATGTGCTGGCGCATGATGATCTCGCCGACCTCCTTGACCCGGGGGCTGGAGGCACGCTGCGAAGCCTGCTGACCGGCGGGAATCTCCCACAGGCCGGCCTGCCTCACCTTGACCAGCAGCTGCCGGTCCAGGGTGCTCAGCTTCCCCCATCGGGTGTTCACGGTGCCGCCAAGGTTCGCCGCGCCACTGGCTGGCACGCCGACCGGATTCATGACGACCGCGAAGGCCGCCACGACGGCCGCCACGGCCGCGAGAATCAGCAGGACACGCCCCTTGCCAAAGCGCGGGAGCCTGCGCTTCTCTGTGCTGCCGTAGGATTTCCTCAAGGGAATTCATTCCTCCTTTCGAGGAGCTCTCGACGGACCCGGCGCGGGTTTTGCCGTTGATACGCACCGCACCGTCCGGAGGGTTCAACGATGTCCGGCGGATTTTCAATTTTCCGAGCGTCCGGAAATCACCGGCGCGATGGTGCTCCGGGTACTCCGTTGATGACGCGCAGTGCCAATGCGGGGCACATCGCGACCGCTTTCTGCACGTCCTTCTCCATCCACGACGGGATCTCGGTGCCGAGCACGACGGGGAAGCCGTACCGGTCGAGCTGGATCAGCTCCGGGACGAGGTAGGCGCACAGCCCGTGCCCGTCGCACCGGCTCCAGTCGATCGCCACCCGCCCCTCCGAGCCGTCCGGCACCGGGAGCGGGAGCACGCCGTAGGTCGACAGGCCGCAGCCGCCGCCCCACCGGTGCGCGTCGATGTCGGCGCCGAACGCCTCCATCGCCGAGAGGACGAACTTCGCCGTCCCGTCCGGGTGGGTGCAGGCGCCGCGGCCGCGGCCGACACTGGCGGCACGGCGGACGTCCTCCACCGTCCCGGCCCCCTCGGTGAGCGCGTTCAGCGACCGGACGACGTCGGGCAGCCCGAGCCGGCACGGCCCGCACTGCCCGGCGGACTGCGCGGCGAGGTAGGAGGCGATCCGGGTGACCTCGCCGAGCGGGCAGGTGCCCTGGGTGAGCGGCAGGATGATGCCGGCGCCGACCGTCCCGCCGACGCGCCGCATCCCGGAGCGCGACAGCACGGCCCGCGACACCCCGGCCGGGTCCAGCCACATCCCGTGGTAGCCGCCGACGAGGACGCCCGGGGACGGCGGCACCTTGCAGTGGTCGAGGACGGCCCGCAGCGGCGTGCCGAGCGGCGCCTCGACGACCTGGGTCCCGCCGATGGTGAGCAGCGTGGTGCCCGGCTCCTCCTCCGTCCCGGCCGAGGCGTACAGGTCGGGACCGAGCGAGACCAGCACCGCCAGCTGCGCGAACGTCTCGGTGTTGGACAGCAGCGTCGGGAAGCCGTCCACCCCGGAGTCGGAGGCGCGGACCTTGACGCCCGGCGGGATCGGCGTCTCCCCGTTGATCGCGCGGACCACCGCGCCGCTCTCCCCGGAGATGAACCGCTCGGTCAGCCGGACGACCCGGGCCGGCATCCGCCGCTCGCTGATCGCGGCGCGGACCGACCGGGCCGCCTCGTCGCTCTCCACGGCCAGCACGATCCGCTGGGTTCCGAGCGCGTTCGCGACGATCTGGGCGCCGTCGAGGACCAGGTGCGGGGCACGGCCCAGCAGGACCTTGTCCTTGGAGCTGCCGGGCTCGCCCTCCGCGCCGTTCACCACGACGACGACGTCCTCGCTGGAGCCGCGCTCGTTGCCCTTCTCGCCGGGCAGCAGCGCGGTCTGGTCGGCGGTCGGGTAGTTGACCCGCGCCGCGACCGCCATCAGCTTGCGCGCGAGCGGGAAGCCGGCGCCGCCGCGCCCGCGCAGGTCGACCTGCTCCGCCATGCGGACCAGGTCCTCCAGCACCGGCGCGCGCAGCTTGCCGTGCACGGCCAGGTGCCGGTCGAGGTCGAGCCGGTCGAACCGGTCGAACCCGAGCGTCAGCCTGGGCCCGCCGATGTTCGAGACGGTGACGGTCGAGGTCATCGGATGACCTCGGTGTCACCCGGCCCTGTCACGGGCATGCCGCGGGGGTCGGACACGGTCCGGCGCGGGTCGTCGAACCCGCGGGAGCCGTAGTCGCGCGGGTCGGCGAAGTCCCGGTCGAAGTCGCGGTCGCCGTAGTCGCGGGGGTCGCCGAGGTCGCGCGGGTCGTCCAGGCCGCGCGGGTCGCCGAACCCGTCCCGGGCCTCGGCCGCCCGGCCGCGGGCCATCGCGGCGACGCGTCCCTCCTCGTGGTCGCGCGCCGCCATGGCGCGCCGGTCGCGGCGCCGGCCGGCGCCGTCGGGCCGCGTGAACGAGTCGACCTCGTCGCCCGCCAGGTGCACGTCCCGCGGCTTGATCACCACGACCATCCGAGTGATCAGGGCCAGCACGACGAACACCACGCTCATCACGTAGCTGAGCACCACCCACGGCGCGGCCGCCCGGCCGGTGATCAGGCCGTGCACGATCGCGAACGGCCACGAGATGTAGGCGAGCGCGTGCATCGAGCGCCACACCCAGGCCTTGCCCTTGAACGCGAACCGCGCCCGCATCGCACCGGTGATCACGATCAGGATCATCAGGTCGAACGCGATCGTGCCGAGGCCGACCGCGCCGCCGTCCGGGACGACGACCTGCACCGGGAGGGCGAGGCCGTTCATCACCTTCACCGTGACGTGCGCGACCAGCATCGCGGTCGCGACGACCGCGGAGGCGCGGTGCAGCGCCTGCGCGAGCACCCGGTGGCGGATCTTCAGGATGAGCCGCTCGGTCGCCAGCAGCCCGCTCATCACCGCGGTGGTCAGGGCGACGAGGGCGAAGACGCCGGCGTAGAAGTTGAGGAAGTACTGCACGTTCGCGACCGCGACGGCGCCCTGCGGGGTCGCCGCGCCGACGAGGACCACGACCGCGCCGGCGAGCACCACGCGCAGCACCCAGCTGGGCACCGCGGGATCATCACTGTTGCGAATTCGCACCGCTCGGACTCCTCTTCTAGGTTGCGGCCGGCGCCGGAGCGCCGGCCGATCCGGCGCCGTCCTTCGGCGTCGCGCCGGGGGACGGCGATGACGACGGAGAGTCGTCCGCGGCGGGGACCGGGCCGAGGTTGGCCAGCAGGCCCCCGGTGAGCACCTGCAGGACGCCCCGTTCGGCGAAGCCGAGCAGCGGGTTCGCCCGCTCCTGGAACGTCCAGCCGCCGATCACGGCGCCGGCCAGCGGGACCGCCTCGGCGCCGCGGCGCAGCCCGAACCCGACCTGGGCGCGGGGCGCCTCCGCGCCGCCGCAGGGCCGGCCGGTGCCGGTGCGGCCGACCGCGTCGCCCCGCTTGACGACGCTGCCGTCGCGCAGCCGGGGCACGTTCCGCAGGTGGTAGTAGGTGGTCGCGAGGCCGCTCGGGTGGATCACCATCACCAGCGCGCCGGCGTTGCTGGAGCAGAACCGGTAGAGGCGCCCGTCGCCGGCCGCGACGACCCGCCCGTCGCCGCCCGCGAACGCCAGCGCCCCCAGCGGGCGCGCCGCGCCGTCCGACGTCGTCATCGACCAGGCCTGGCCGATCTTCCACGGCAGCATCAGCCCGTCGCCGGCGCGCGTGCCGTTGACGAGGGCGGTGGCCTGGCCGGCGGTGAGCGCCCCGTACTTGTTCAGCAGCCGCGCCTCCGACGCCGACATGACCTTCGCGGGGACGTCGCCGAGCAGGCCGCCGAACGCCCGGTTGCCCGACAGCCCGACCTGCCACTCCTTGCCGGTCCAGTGGGCGGCGTAGAAGGCGACCTCGGGGTTGGCGGTGCTGGACGCCGGGACGGGGATCGCGCTCGTGCCGAACACCCAGGTCTTGTCGGCGCTCGTCCGGATGGCGTCCACGAGCGGCGCGGCCGTCGGCGCGGCGCCGTAGGCCTGCCGCGCGGCGGCACCCCGCTGCGCCAGGGTCAGCTTCCGGACCTGGGCGGCGAGCAGCCCGAGGTCGGGCCCCGCCGGCGGGGCGGCCGTACCGCCGCCGCCCGGCTGCTGCGGGGCCGGCTGCTGCGGCTGGGCGGCCCCGCCCGAGCCGCCCTGCTTCGGCGGCTTGATCTGGCGCTGCGAGCCCACGGCGCCGGACGAGCCGCCGAGGGGGCCGCCGTCCAGCAGGGCCCGCTCGGCGATGCCGAGCAGGGAGAGGCCGACGGCGGTGGACAGCACGATCGCGCCGATGCTCAGCCGGTCGGCGGGGCGCCGGCCGCGGCGCGGCGTGGCCTTCGGGCCGGGACGCGGCGTCGACGGGCGGCGCCGCGGTTCCGGGCGCGCCGGCTGCCGCTGCTCGGACCGCCGGTCCGGGCGGCGCTGGGCGCGCGGCCGCTCGGGCCCGCGGGCCCGCCCGCCGCGCTGGGGGAAGTCACGGGATCGGTCGCGCTCGGGCCGCCCCGCCCGGCCGCCGAATCCCTCGGTGCGCGCGTCGAACTGCCGCGTGCGCGCGTCGAACTGCTCCGTGCGCGCGTCCCGCTGTTCCATGCGCGCGTCGAACCGCCCGGCCCGGGGGGCGGGCCGCTCCTGCCGGGGGGCGGGCCGCTCCTGCCGGGGGGCGGGTCCTTCCGGGCGCGGGGCGGGCCGCCGGTTCCGCTCGCCGAACGGCTCGGCGCCGGCCGGCCCGTTGCGCGCGCCGAAGCCGTCCGTCCGCGCGTCGTCGCGCTGTGCGGGCGGCGGCTCAGGCCACCGCGCACGCTGCCGCGGACGCTCCTCGCGCTCGCCGGACCGCGGCGCGCGAGACCTGCCCCCGCGCCGTTTCGGTTCGCGCCGTTTCGATTCGCGCCGGGACGCCTTGCGTCCCCGCTCGGACCAGTCCGGCTGCTCCGACCACCAGGACCCTTCGGGCCACTGGGGATCCTCGGACAGGAGCCCCTGCTTGGGCTCCCGCCTCGAGGACGGGCGCGCGGGCGTCTCCGCCCACGGTGAAGCATGCGTAGAGCTCCGGGACGCATGCCCGTAATCGCGTCGCGCCATGCCCTCTCCTGTGGAGGAGACGGAGAGCTCGCGAACGCCGTTTCGGCTCCGCACCGCCGGGCTTGCGCCCGGCGGCGGGTTCCGCTTGAGACATTGCCGGAATCACGGTGTCGGAGCCCGCTCGCTCCCACCGCGATCCCTGGACGGATTCTCTCGAACCCGCCCGATCACTCCGGGAGCATACGCCCCAGGAGCCACTCGGATGACCGTTGCCGCCGAATTTTCTGCGATTCTTCTGCTCGGCGGTTCTGCTCTCCACTGCTGTACGCGCCGAAGGCACGGGACGTTCACGCACCCGGGCAATGGATTGCGCGGCCGCCATTCCTCTGCCGAAATGCGCGGCTACCTGGGACATCGCGATAGCGCTCGGAACAAGCCCGGAACGATCCAAACCGTCCGGGCGATCGGACGTCGCCTCCGCCGGTCGGGGGGAGAAAAAATCTCGCCGGGCCGCACCCGGTCAGCCGGCCGCCTTCAGGAAGCGGGCGGCGAGCGGGGCCGCCACCTTCGGGCCCGAGCCTCCGGCCGACACGAAGACCGCGAACGCGACGCCGGCCCGGTGACCGATGAACCAGGCGTGGCTCCCGCCGCCGAACTCGGCGGTCCCGGTCTTGCCCGCCACCGCGTCCGGCAGCCCGGCGCGCGCCGCGGTGCCCTCGGTGACGACCGCCCGCATCATCGTGGCAAGCGCGGACGTCCCGGGCACCGGACGGGGGGCGGACGGCGCTCCCCCGCCCCCGCGGAGCAGCTTCTCCGGCAGGATCCTCGGCGCGCGCCAGGAGCCGTCCGCCACGGCCGCGGCGACCGTCGCCATCAGCAGCGGGCTGGCCTGGACGCGGCCCTGCCCGATCGCCGCCTCGGCCAGTTCGGCGCCGCTCCGCGGGTCCGGAAAGCTCCCCCGCGCAGCCCCGACGCCCGGGGCGAGCCGGGCGCCGAACCCGAAGCGGCGGGCGCTCGCCGCCAGCTTCGCCGCGCCGAGGCGCTCCACGGCGAGCCGGGCGAACGTCGTGTTGCAGGACGCGGCGAAGGCGCCGCGCAGTGTCGTGCGCCCGAGCGCGTGGTCGTCGTCGTTGCGGATCGTCCGCTGCGCGGTGACCACCGAGGCGGGGCAGTCGGCGCCGGTCCCGGGCCCCGCCCCGTCCGCGACGAGCGCGCCCGCGGTGACGACCTTGAACGTCGAGCCGGGCGGGTAGAGGCCGGTGAACGCGCCGAGCCCGCCGAGTTCGTCCGCCACCGCGAGGATCTCCCCGCTGGACGGCCGGACGGCCACGATCGCGGCCTGGCCGGGCGCGGCGGCGACCGCCTTCTCCGCCGCCGCCTGCAGCGACCGGTCCAGCGTGGTCCGGATCGTCCGGCTCTTCTTCACGCCGAACACCTTCACCAGCTGCAGCGGCCTGTCGCCGTCGCGCAGCTCGACGGCCCACCCGGTCTGGTCCGCGTCCTCGTCCAGGTTCGCCATGATCTCGGCGAGGTAGGGGGCGAGCGGCCCGTTCTCGGGCAACGGTCCGCCGTCACGCGCGGCCGGTCGCACGGCGGCGACGCGCACCTGGCCGAGCGACCACGCCCCCTTCCCCTTGAGCCCCGGGTAGAGCGTGGACGGCGACCACAGCACCCGCCACCGGCCGTCCACCCGGCCGAGCCGCAGCACCGACCGGAAGGACCAGTCGCCGTGGTCGGCCAGCGAGCGGGTGACCGTGAACTCCGCCGCCGCCGCGTCCCGCCCGGACGCGGTGACGGGACGCGGCTCCAGCGCGATCGCGTTGACCCGCAGCCCGCGCGACAGCGTCCGGTGCTGGGCGGCGAAGTCGGCAGGCGGATCGGCCACGAGCTCGCGCATCTCCTCCAGGTCGCCGTCCCGCCAGGCGGCGAAGTAGGAGGCGGCCACCTCCGCCGCGGTGGCGTTCCCGCCCCGCCGCAGCAGCCAGCCGGTCGTCAGGCCCGCCACCAGCACGACCGCCAGTGTCCCCGCCAGCACCACAAGTCCCCGCGAGCGCATGCGCCCTCCTCCACCCATCCACCCGGAGCTTGATCCTTTCAGCGTCCGATTGCTCCGTACATGCACGACTTGCCGGTTTCCCTGACCGGAACCGGAAGGCGGCTTAGCGACGGATGATCCGCCCCTTAAACGCGCTTTAAGGGTGGTGCCGTCCCGCCGGGCGGGCCCTAACGTCGGGAACGTCAACGACCGAGGACGCAGCAGCGGCAGGAGGTGGCCCCGATGACACGATCACCGCGACAAGGGATCAGCCCAGGGGCACTGACAGGCCTCCTGCGCGTCCACGGTCGGGCACCGTCGCGGGGCCGGGCCCCAGCGGTGCCGGATGCCGGGGCCGTGCCCCGCGCTCCCGACCACACGGACACGATCCGACCCCGCCGGCCGGCCCACGCGGCGCGCCCATCTCCAGGTTCTCCCCCACAGGGGCGCCGGGCCGCTCGGCAGCGGATCACACCGACCCCACCTCGGCAGGGGCGTCCGCGTGGAACCGGTCTCCGGGGGCGGGGTAGGGCTCATGGGTGTTGTCTTGGGCTCGGGCGCCCTGGGGGCGCCCGAGCCCAAGACAACACGTGCTGTGTTCATGGCGGTGCCCTCCTCCTTCGGGCCTGGCGGCCCTCCATCGTCGGGCACCGCGGGCGATCGCTGGCATCGCTCCGGCTCGCCTTGCGGCTCGCTGCGCGATCAGGTTCTCGCAGGCTCGAACCTGCCTTCGGACGCGATCGCAACCATTCAGGTTGTCGCGTGGTTGCGGCGGTGGCTGCGGTAAGTGCACATGAACCGTACTGGTCCGTGTGAATCCGCCGCCCTATTGACCGCCGGTTTCGGGGCGGGGACCTGCCTACGGCGCGGGGGCGGGTCCTTGTCCCGGAGCCGGTGAATTCACGTGAGCAGTTCTTCCAGGCGGCCTGCCTGGATCTCCCAGCGCCATTCGCGTTCGACCCAGGCGCGGCCCTTTTCGCCCATTGCGCGGGCGTGGTCGGGGTTGGTGAGCAGGGTCGATACGGACTCGGCGATGCGCCGGACGGAGCGGCCGTCGACGACCATTCCCGTTTCGCCGTCCAGGACGGCGTCAGGGGCGCCGCCCGAATCGCCCGCCACCACCGGCAGGCCGGTCGCCGACGCCTCCAGGTAGACGATGCCGAGGCCCTCGACGTCGAGGCCGCGGCGGCGGGTGCGGCACGGCATCGCGAAGACGTCGCCCGCGTCGAAGTGCGCCGGCAGTTCCTCCCAGGGGACGCCTCCGGTGAAGACGACCGAACGCGTCACGTCGAGGGACTCCGCCAGGCGTTCCAGGTCACGGCGGTACGGGCCGCCTCCCACGAGGAGGAGGGCGGCGTCCGGTGCCTCGCGGAGAATGTGCGGCCAGGCGCGGATCAGGGCGTCCTGGCCTTTGCGCGGCACCAGGCGGGACACGCAGACCACGACCGGGCGGTCGGTCAGGCCGTGCCGGGCGCGGACGTCCGCGCCGCCGGCGCCCGGGTGGAAGAGCGTCTCGTCCACGCCGGGGGCGAGGCGCGCCATCCGCGCCACCGCGTCCGGCGGCAGGACGCGCGCCATCCGGGACCTCGTGTACTCGCCCAGGTAGGTCAGGACGTCCAGGTCGTCGCCGATGCGGGCGAGCACGGTCCGCGCCACCGGCAGGGACGCCCAGCCCGCCTCGTGGCCGTGGGTGATCCCGACGAGGCGGCCGGCGCCGCGGCGGCGCAGGGCCGGGGCCAGGAGCCCGAGCGGCGCCGCCGCGCCGAACACGACCGAGTCGCAGCGCTCCGCGCGCAGCACGTCCGCCGCCCGGCGCAGCACCCTCGGCTCCGGCAGCATCAGCGAGCCCGGATGCCGGACGACCGGGAACGGCTGCGCCGCGTCGAACTCCGCGGCGCCCTTCCAGGCCGGGGCGTAGACGACCACCGAACTGGGCGGGCGGCGCGCGGCGAGGCCGTGCACGAACGCCTGGATGCCGCCGGGACGGGGCGGGAAGTCGTTGGTGACGATCAGGGTCCGGGTCATCGTCCGGCCAGCATACGGACCGCCCGGCACGCGGAAGGGCCCGCCACCGCCGGTGCGGTGACGGGCCCTCGCCGATCGGCGGTCAGTGCCTGATCTCGTGCGACGTCGCGCCGCTCTCGAGCTCCCTATGCTCCTCGTGGCCGTCCCCGTGCTCCTCGACCGGGATGTCGTCGAAGGTCCAGGCGCGGTTGAGCCGCGAGCGCAGGTGCCCGAGCGGGCCCTTGGCGCCGGGCGCCGGGATCCCGGCGGCGTCGCGCGCCGGGGCCTCCGGCCGGGTGTTCTCCTTGGAGAGGATCACGACCTTCTCCTCCTCGCGGGCCGCCTCGTGCCGCTCGGAGAACTTTCCGTCCGGCGACATCATGATCACGCCGCTCTCCACGCCGTGCCCGATGATGTCCGCGTCCTTGCGCTGGAGCCCCAGGCAGATGCGCTTGGTCAAGACGAACGCCAGAACCGGCCCGACGAAGAACGCGACCCGGAAGAACCATGTCGTCGCGAACAGCGAGACGTGGAACTTCTCCGCGAGGACGTCGTTCGCGCCGGCGAGCCACAGCAGGCCGTAGAAGGCGACCGCCGCCATGCCGGTCGCCGTGCGGACGGGGGCGTTGCGCGGCCGGGTGTTGACGTGGTGGTGCCGCTTGTCGCCGGTCACCCACTGCTCGACGAACGGCCAGGCCGCCGCGCCGCCGAACACGATGCCGAGCGGCACCAGCGCCGGGATCAGCACGTTGAGGCTCAGCGTGTGGCCCCAGGCGCTGATCTCCCAGTTCGGCATGATGCGCAGCGCCCCTTCGAGGACGCCCATGTACCAGTCGGGCTGGGAGCCCGAGGAGATCGCGCCGGGATCGTACGGGCCGAACAGCCAGATCGGGTTGATCTGGGCGAACGCGCCGAGCAGCGCCAGGACGCCGAAGGTGAACAGGAAGTAGGCGCCCGTCTTGGCCATGAAGACCGGGTAGAACGGGTAGCCGTACACCTGCTGCTCGGTCTGGTTCTTCACCGGCATCGCGGTGTGCTTCTGCACCCACATGATCATCATGTGCGCGGTGACCATGCCGAGGAGCAGCCCCGGGATCAGCAGGATGTGCAGCACGTACAGGCGGGGCACGATGTCCTGGCCGGGGAACTCGCCGCCGAACAGGAACATGTAGAGGTAGGTGCCGACGACCGGGATCGACTCCGCCACGCCCTGCGTGATGCGCAGCCCGGTACCGGACAGCAGGTCGTCGGGCAGCGAGTACCCGAACAGGCCCTCCAGCATGCCGAGCGTGAACATGCCGATGCCGATCAGCCAGTTCAGCTCGCGCGGCTTGCGGTAGGCGCCGGTGAAGAACACCCGCAGCATGTGCGCCAGGATCGACGCCATGAACAGGATCGCGGCCCAGTGGTGGATCTGCCGCATCAGCAGGCCGCCGCGCACGTCGAAGCTGATGTGCAGCGTCGAGGCGTAGGCCTCGGACATCTTCACGCCCTGGAGCTTCGTGTACGAGCCGTCGTACACGACCTCCATCATGCTCGGCTTGAACCAGAACGTCAGGAACGTCCCGGTCAGCAGGAGGATGACGAAGGAGTACAGGGCGATCTCGCCCAGCATGAAGGACCAGTGGTCCGGAAAGACCTTCTTCATGTTCCGCTTGAAGAAGGTGGTGGAACCGAGGCGGTCGTCGAGGAACGTCAGCGGGGCCTCGACCGCCTTCGGAGCTGTCGCCTCGCTCATCCGCGCTCCCAGAAGCTCGGGCCGACCGGTTCGTGGTAGTCGCTCGTCGCGACGATGTACCCGTCCTCGACGGCCAGCGGCAGCTGCGGCAGCGGCCGGGCGGCCGGGCCGAAGATGACCTTCGCCGCGTCGGTGGCGTCGAAGGTGGACTGGTGGCACGGGCACAGGATGTGGTGCGTGGTCTGCTCGTACAGGGCCGCGGGGCAGCCGACGTGCGTGCACACCTTGGAGTAGGCGACGATCCCGTTGATGTGCCAGTTCTCCCGGCCCTTGGCGGGCTTGAACTGCTCCTGCGGGACGTTGATCAGGATCGTGACGGCTTTGGCGTTCTGCGTCAGCACCTGCTCCTCGGGGACGTCGTGCTCGATCCCCTCCGGCAGCACGGTGATCATGCTGCCGGGCGTGGAGAAGTCGCTGACCCGCAGCGGCCTGTTGGTGCCGTCCACCACCAGCCGGACGCCCCTCTTGCCCTCGGCCTGCGCCTTCTTGACGGCCTCGCCCCAGAAGGTGTGGCGGAGCCGCTTCTCCGGCAGCGGGCCGAGGTCGCGCAGCAGCACCAGCGGGGCCAGCCCGAGCGGCGCGGCGGCGAGCAGCAGCGTGCGGCGCAGCAGCGGCCGCTTGGTGATGCCGCTGTCCTCGGCGCCCTCCAGGAAGTCCTCGGTGAAGGCGGTCCTGGTCTCCTCGTCGGCGGCCATCTCGTGCCGCTCCTGGACGATGGGCTTGCTGGTCATCAGCCGGCGCACCCAGATGGTGACGCCGATCGCCATCGCGAGGAACGACAGGGCCATCGTCCCGCCGAGCCAGAAGTTGGACTCGCGGGCCCGCACCACGCCGTGCATGCCGCCGTCGCGGCCGCTCCAGCCGATGAAGTAGGCGATGAACGCCACGCTCGCGGCGAACGCGACGAGGAACAGCGTCGCGACGATCCGCTCGGCGCGCTTGGCCGACTCCTCGTCGAGCTGCTCCCCCACGCCCGCGGGCGCCGAGATGTCGTCCTCGGCGAGGAGCGCCTTCTCCCTCGCCGGGGACGGCGTGCCGATCACGCGTTCGCGCCGGCCGCCGTCCTCCTCGCCGGAGCCGGGGCGGCCCGCGGTGTCCTTGTTGTCGTCGCTCATGACTTCTTCAGCTTCTTCGGCTTCTTCGCGGTGATCCACATGGCCGCCAGGACCAGCAGGCCGATCCCGACCAGCCACCCGGCCAGGCCCTCGCTCACCGGGCCGATCCGGCCGAGGCCGTTGCCGCCCGGGTTCGGCTCCTCGCGGGTCTGGACGAGGTAGGCGATGATCGCCTGCTTGTCCTTCGGCGTGAGCGTGGTGTCGTTGAACACCGGCATCGCCTGCGGGCCGGTCAGCATGGCCTCGTACATCTGGGTGGGCGTGACGTCGTCCCCGGACAGCGACGGGGCGTACTTGCCACCGGTCAGGGCGCCGCCCTGCCCGGTGAAGTTGTGGCACTGGGCGCAGTTGGTGCGGAACAGCTTCCCGCCGAGCGCGACGTCTCCGGTCTCGGGGTCGACGGCCGACGCCGGGGGGACCTCGGGGCCGCCGCCGAGCGAGGCGACGTAGGCGCGCAGGTCGGCCAGGTTCTTCTCCGCCTCGGCCTTCTGCCGCTCGGCCTCCGCCCGCTCCTTCGGGTCCTCGTAGTCGGTCTTGATCGAGGTGTTGAAGGCGGGGACCGGCTCCTTGCGCGGAATCTGCGCGCCAGGGTTCGCCGCGGGCATGCGGCCCGTGCTGACCTGGAAGTCGACGGCCGCGGCGCCCACGCCGATGAGGCTGGGGGCGACCGGATTGCCCTTGGCGTCCTTGGTGCCCTCGCCGTTCAGCCTGTGGCAGCTCGCGCAGTTCTTGTTGAACAGCTCCTGGCCGTGCTTCAAGTCCTGCGCCGCCTGGGCGGCGCCCTGCGCCTCGGCGCGGTCAGTGTTCGGCGAGAAGCCGGCGTAGATCACGCCGATCGCCGCCAGGGCCGCCAGCACGACGGCGTAGCCCGCCCACGGGCGCCGTCGCCATGCGGTGATCCTTTTCACGGAAATCCCCGTTCGGGTCATGTCGTCGGGTAAGTCGGTCGGGTGGGTCGGTGGGTCAGAGGTCGAGCAGGTAAACGACCGAGAACAGGCCGATCCACACCACGTCGACGAAGTGCCAGTAGTAGGAGACGACGATCGCGCTCGTCGCCTGCTCGTGCGTCCACCTCTTGGCGGCGTAGGTGCGCCCGAGGAGGAACAGGAAGGCGACGAGGCCGCCGATGACGTGCAGGCCGTGGAAACCGGTGGCCAGGTAGAAGACCGAGCCGTAGGCCGAGGACGAGAAGGTCAGGCCGTCGTGGACGACCAGGTTGTAGTACTCGAACCCCTGCCCCGCGACGAAGTAGGCGCCCATGAGGAACGAGAGGACGTACCACTCCCGCAGCCCCCAGCGCGCCACGTTCAGCACGCCGCCGTCGCGCCCGACCTTTCCGGCCTCGGCCTTGAACACGCCCATCTGGCAGGTCACCGAGGACAGCACCAGGATGGTCGTGTTGACGGCGGACAGCGGCAGGTCCAGCGGGGCGCCCGGCCACGCGTCGTGGCCGGACTGGCCGATCGTCACAGAGCGGATCGTGAAGAACATCGCGAACAGCGCCGCGAAGAACATCAGCTCGGACGACAGCCAAACGATCGTCCCCACGCTGACCAGATTGGGACGGTTCGCCCGTGCGTGAGGTGTTGTCTCTATCGCGGATGCTGTCACGGGCAGCATTATTGCGCCCCCATCCCGTGAGTGACGCATGACCCCCCTCCTAGAGTTCCCCGCGCGTGTCCGCGGGCGCCCGACCCGGTACCCTCACGTCCATGAGCACCGCCCCGGAGAGCCCGATGAGGGTTCTCGTCTACAGCGACGACGCGAACACGCGCGCACAGATCCGGATGGCGGTCGGCCGCCGCCCCGCCGCCGACCTCCCGAAGGTCGAGTTCGAGGAGTGCGCGACGCAGCCGGCCGTGGTCGAGCGGCTCGACCGCGGCGGGATCGACGTCCTGGTCGTGGACGGCGAGGCCCAGCCGGCGGGCGGCCTCGGCGTGTGCCGGCAGGCCAAGGACGAGGTGTACGACTGCCCGCCCGTCCTCGCGGTCATCGGCCGCCGCGACGACGGCTGGCTGGCCACCTGGTCCCGGGCCGACGCGGTCGTGAGCCTGCCCATCGACCCGATGGCCCTCGCGGACGCGGTCGCCGGCCTGATGCGCCGGCGCCTGGAGAACCGCCTCCCGGCCCTGTAGCCGCAGGCCCTCGGCAGCCAACCCGGACGATCCGCCCGACCCGGTAGGGACCCATGGACGCGCGCACCACCTGGCCCGCACTGCTCAACGCCCTCGTGTCGGGCGAATCGCTGTCCAGCGAGGAGACCTCCTGGGCCATGAACAGCATCATGGCCGGGGAGGCCACCGACGCGCAGATCGCGGGCTTCGCGGTCGCGCTGCGCGCCAAGGGCGAGACGGTGGAGGAGGTCACCGGCCTCGCCGAGGGCATGATGGACAACGCCACCCGCATCGCCGTGCCGGGGCCGATCGCCGACCTCGTCGGGACGGGCGGCGACCGCGCCCACACCGTCAACGTCTCCACGATGGCCGCGGTGGTCGCGGCGGCGGCGGGCGTCCGGGTCGTCAAGCACGGCAACCGGGCCGCGTCGTCCTCGTGCGGCGCCGCCGACCTGCTGGAGCACCTCGGCGTCGCCATCGACCTGCCCCCGGAGGCCACCGCGCGGGTCGCCGATGAGGTCGGCATCACGTTCTGCTTCGCGCCGCTGTACCACCCGGCGCTCAAGTACGCCTCGCGCACCCGCAGCGAGCTCGGCACGCCCACGGTCTTCAACTTCCTCGGGCCGCTGACGAACCCGGCGCGCCCCGCCGCCCAGGCCGTCGGGGTGTTCCACCCGCGGATGGCGGGCGTGATGGCGGGCGTGTTCGCGGCGCGCGGCTGCTCGTCCCTGGTGTTCCGCGGCGACGACGGGCTGGACGAGCTGACCACCACCGGCACCTCGACGGTGTGGGTCGTCCGCGACGGGACGGCCACGGAGACGACGTTCGACCCGGCCGACCTCGGCATCCCGCCGGCGAAGCCGGAGGACCTGCGCGGCGCCGACGCGGCCTTCAACGGGCGGGTGGCGCGCGAGACGTTCGCCGGGGGGCCGGGACCCGTCCGCGACATGGTGCTGCTGAACGCCGCCGCCCTCATCACCGCCTACGACGGCACGCCGGCCCCGGACGAGCTGACCGCGCGGCTGCGCGGCGCCTACGAGCGTGCCGCCGCCGCGGTCGACTCCGGCTCCGCCGGCACCCTCCTGGACCGCTGGATCGACGCCTCCCAGAGCCTGCGGCCCTAGTCACGTGACGCTGCGGGCTCCCGACGACACGCGCTGGGCGATGTAGATCGGGACGACCGAGAGCACGATCAGGGCCGCCGCCAGGACGTTGACGACGGGGGCCTGGTTGGGGCGGAACAGGTTGCTGAAGATCCAGATCGGCAGGGTCTGCGCGCCCGGCCCGGCGGTGAACGTGGTCACGATGATCTCGTCGAAGGACAGCGCGAACGACAGCAGGCCGCCGGCGACCATCGCCGAGCGCAGCGCCGGGACCGTCACGTACCAGAACGTCTGGAACGTGTCGGCGCCGAGGTCGGCGGACGCCTCCTCCAGGCTGGTGCCGGTCCGGCGGAGCCGCGCGAGCACGTTGTTGTAGATGGTCACGACGCAGAACGTCGCGTGCCCGACGATGACGGTGAACAGGCCGAGGCCGATGCCGAGCGGCTGGAGCACGACCTGGAAGGCGTTGCTCAGCGCGATGCCGGTGACGATGCCGGGCAACGCGATCGGCAAGACGACCACCAGCGACACCGTCTCCCGCCCGAAGAACCGGTACCGCGACACCGCGAACGCCGCCATCGTGCCGAGGACGAGCGCGATGGCCGTCGCGCCGAGCCCGGCCTTGACGCTGGTGAGGACGGCCTGCCGGGCGCCCTCGTTGTCCAGCGCCTGCGACCACCACCGACCGGTGATCCCGGTGGGCGGCCAGCCGAACGTCCGGTCGGCGTTGACGGAGTTGACCAGCACGACCAGCAGCGGCACGTAGATGACGGCGAGGCCGAGGGCCATCAGGGCGCGCAGCGCGGCGCGCGCGGCCGGCGAGAAGATCATCACAGCTCCCTGAGCGCGCCGGTGCGGCGGGCCGCGGCGAGGTAGCCGAGCATCACCACCACCGGGATCGTGGCGACCGCGGCGGCGAACGGCAGGTTGTTGGCGGCGCCGATGTTGTCGTAGACGACGTTGCCGAGCAGCTGGCTCCGGCCGCCGACGATCTTCACGGTGATGTAGTCGCCGAGCGACAGCGAGAACGTGAAGATCGACCCGGCCACCAGCGACGGGAAGACCAGCGGCAGTATGACGGACCGGAACGTGCGCAGCGGCCGGGCGCCGAGGTCGCCGGACGCGTCCAGCAGTGAGTCCGGGAGCCGCTCCAGGCCCGTGTAGACGGGCAGGATCATGTACGGCAGCCAGAGGTAGGACAGGACGAGCACGGTCGCCGGGAGGCCGTACCCGGGGCTGGAGAGCCCGAGCGGCCCGAGCACCTCGTCGACGATGCCGCCCTGCGACAGCATCACCCGCCACGCGTAGGCCTTGACGAGGTAGGCGGCCCACAGCGGGGCCAGGATCGCGATCATCAGGTACGGCCGGTGCCGCGGCCTGGCGACCTTGGCCATGTACAGCGCCATCGGGAAGCCGATCACGGCGTCGATGGCGGTGACGGCGACCGCGACGCCGAGGCTGCGCAGTGCGACCGTCCGGTAGACCGGCTCGTCCAGGAGGGTCTGGAAGTTGGCGAGCGTGAACCGCCGGACGACCTCGCCGGTGAAGACGTCGGTCGACCAGAACGCGGTCAGGAAGATCGCGGCGAGGGCGCCGAGGTAGACGACGACCAGCCAGGCGAGCGGCGCGGACAGCAGCAGCGACAGCCGCAGCCGCGGCCGGCGGTGCAGCAGGGCCGCCGCCCGGCGCCGGGGTCCCGGCGCCGGGCGGCCGTCCGCTCCGCCCTTCCGGGCGGGGGCGGTCATCCCTTGATCGTGGTCCACGCCTGGGTCCACTTGGAGTAGTCGACGCACGTGACGTTCTTGCGCCCGTCGAGGCACTGCGCGATCGGCGTCGTCCAGAAGTGCACCTTGGAGAAGTAGGTCTCGTCGGTGGCGTGGAAGATGTCGCAGTGGTCCTTGGCCGCGGTCTCCCCGCACGCCTTGGCGTTGGCCGGCGCCTCACCGAACCACTCGGCGACCTGCGCGTTCACCTTCGGCGACACGATCCAGTCCAGCCACTTGTAGGCGCAGTTGGGGTGCTTGGCCTTCGCGCCCACCATCCAGGTGTCCGACCAGCCGGTGGAGCCCTCCTTGGGCAGCGTCACCTTGACCGGCGCCTTCTCGGCCTCGGCGAGGTTGGCGATGACCTGCCACGTCGTCCCGAGAACGGAGTCACCGCTCTTGAACGCCTGGACCTCCTTGGTGTAGTCCGACCAGTACTCGCCGACCAGCCCCTTCTGGGTCTTCAGCAACCCGACGGCCGCGTCGAACTGCTTCTGGTCGAGCGCGTACGGGTTCTTGATGCCGAGCTCGGGCTTGGACGCCATCAGGTAGAGGGCGGCGTCGGCGATGTAGATGGGCGAGTCGTACGCGGTGACCTTGCCCTTGTACGGGGAGTTCGCGTCGAACACCGCGCCCCACGAGTCGGGCGCGGTCTTCACCTTGTCGGTGCGCCACATCAGCAGGTTGGCGCCCCGGCCGTGCGGGATGCCGTAGGAGACGCCGTTCACCGAGTTCCACGGCTTCATCTTCAGGCCCGCGAAGACGTCGGCGTAGTTCGGGACGAGCCCGGTGTTCACGGGCGCGACCGTGCCGGAGGCGATCAGCCGCAGCGAGGCGTCGCCGGACGCGGAGACCGCGTCGTACTCGCCGGTCTTCATCAGCGTCACCATCTCGTCGGACGTCCCGGCGACCTTGGTGTTGACCTTGCAGCCGGTCTGCTTCTCGAACGGGGTGACCCAGTCCACCTTCGGGTCGTTCGAGCCGTCCTCGGCGTAGCCGGCCCAGGCGACCAGGTTGACCTGGCCCTCACCGGCGCCGAGCGACTGCCGCATCGGGACCTTGGGGACGGTGAAGCCGCCCTGGCCGGCACCGCTCGCCTTGTCGCCCGAGTCGCCGCCGCAGGCGGCGGCCGTCAGTCCGATCGCCAGCGTCGCCGCGGCGGCGAGCGCCATGCGCGTGGACCACATGGGGAACTCCTTATTTGGGGATTTGGAGGTTCTTGCGGGTGATTCAGGAAGCGGGCGCCGGCGCGGTGCCGGCGCCCGCCACGTGGAACTCGTGCGCCTCATGCCAGCCGACGCGGACGCGCGCGCCGCGGTGGGCCATCACGTCCATGGAGGAGGTGCGCAGGTTCTGCTGGAGCGCCGTGACCCGGTCCCCCGACTCCAGGTCGATGACGAACCGGGTCACGGCGCCCGCGTAGACGACCTCGGCGACGGTGCCGAACGCCTCCCGGTCCCCCGTGCCCGGCCCGTCCGGCGGCTCCGGCCCGCCGTCCGCGAGGCCGACGTGGATCTTCTCCGGCCGGACGCAGACGTCGCCGATGCGGTTGGACGTCCCGACGAAGCCCGCCACGAACTCGGTGGCGGGACGCTCGTAGACCTCGGCGGGGGTGCCGACCTGCTGGATCCGGCCGCGGTCGAGGACCGCGACCCGGTCGCTGAGGGTCAGCGCCTCCTCCTGGTCATGGGTGACGAACACGAACGTGATGCCGGCCCGCCGCTGGATGCTCTTCAGCTCGACCTGCATCTCCTCGCGCAGCTTCAGGTCGAGCGCGCCGAGCGGCTCGTCCAGCAGCAGCACCTTCGGCTCGTTGACCAGCGCGCGGGCGAGCGCGACCCGCTGGCGCTGGCCGCCCGACAGCTCGGCCGGACGGCGCGACTCCATGCCGCCGAGCCGGACGCTGCGCAGTGCCTCCAGCGCCCGTTCACGGCGCCTGGCCTTCGGCACCCGCCGCACCTTGAGGCCGTACTCGACGTTGCGGAGCACGTCCAGGTGCGGGAAGAGCGCGTAGTCCTGGAACACGGTGTTGACGTCGCGGTCGAACGGGGCGAGCCCCGTCACGTCCGCGCCGCCGAGCTCGATCGTCCCGGCGGTGGGCCGCTCGAAACCCGCGATGAGCCGCA
Organism: Actinomadura madurae; assembly: GCF_047130825.1. Lineage (NCBI taxonomy): Bacteria > Bacillati > Actinomycetota > Actinomycetes > Streptosporangiales > Thermomonosporaceae > Actinomadura > Actinomadura madurae. The sequence goes on along the minus strand of NZ_CP083237.1, from coordinate 9,665,726 downwards.
GCACGGTCGTCTTCCCGGACCCCGAGGGGCCGAGCATCGAGAAGAACTCGCCGTCCCCGATGTCGAGGTCGACGCCCGCCACCGCCTCGACGGCACCGAAGGTCTTGCGCAGATCGCGGATCCTCACCGCTGAAGCCGGCATGAACGGAAACATATGGAGTCATAGGTTTTAGTTCAAGTGATGTTCCGGTATCACTGTGTGAACACCGGGAGGGGGCCCATGGACGACGCGCACCTTGTCGTGTTCGCTCCCGTCGACAACACCGCACGGGTGCACGCGGTCGTACGGCGGCTCACCGACGCGATAGGGCTCGGCCTGCTCGGGGACGGCGAGCAGCTGCCGAGCGAGACCGACCTCGCGGCCTATCTCGGTGTATCCACGGTCACACTACGCGAAGCGCTGATGGCCTTGCGTCAGCAGGGGCTCATCGAGACGCGCCGGGGACGGGGCGGCGGCAGCTTCGTCCGGGCCCCTGCCAGGCCCTTCGACCTTGAGGAAAGGCTGCGTTCGCTCAGCGCTGAAGAGCTCCGCGACCTCGGCGACCACTACGCCGCCATCGCCGGGGCCGCCGCTCGCCTGGCCGCGGCCCGGTCGCTGCCCGGCGACGTCCGGCGGCTGCGCCGCACGCTGGAGGAGATGGCGGGCACCGGGACCGGCGACGGCATGTGCCGGCTGGAGGGCCGGCTGCACCTGGAGGTCGCGGCCGCGTCCCAGTCGGGCCGGCTCACCCGCGAGGAGATCCGGTTGCAGGCCGAGATCGGGCCGCTGGTCTGGGCCGTGCACGACCTGCCGGACCGGCGCGGCCGCGTCGACGCCGAGCACGCCGGCATCGTGGCCGCCATCGAGGACGCCGACGAGGCCCGGGCCCGCGATGTAGCTGAAAGTCACGTCTTGAATGCGGTAGAACGTCTGATTGAACGACGGCTCGCACTCTGACCCCGAGGGGGACCCCATGCCCGCCGAGCCACCGGCGATCGGCGCGGCCGCGGCACACGTCCGCGCGACCCTGGACGGCGTCTTCGAGACCGTGACCCTGGTACGCGACGCGACGGCCCGGTGCCTGGAGGACGTCCGCCGCGGTGGCCGCGCCCCCGTCCGCGCCGATCTCGCCGAGCTGCGCCCGCTGCTGGCCGCGCACCTCGGCCTGCTCATCTGCGGCATCGGGTTCATCGCAGCGCCCCAGCTGCTCGCCGACGCCGCCTGGTACCTGGAATGGTGGCAGGCCGGCCCTGCGGGGAGCCCCGTCCAGCTGCTGCGGGACCTGAACCCCGAGAGCAACGCCCTGTACGACTACACCGAGTGGGAGTGGTTCACCGGCCCGGAGAGCGGCGCCGAGCGGACCGTCTGCGGACCCTACGTCGACTACCTGTGCAGCGACGAGTACGTCCTCACCCTGTCGGCGCCCGTGCTCGTCGCGGGCGCCTTCGCCGGCGTCGCCGCGGCCGACGTGTTCGCCCGGACGTTCGAGAACGAGGTGGTCCCGGCGCTGCGCGAGATCCCCGCGCCCGCGTTCGTCGTCAACGCCCCGGGCCGCGTGATGGCGTCCAACACCGCCAGCTGGCCCCCCGGCGCCGTCTACCGGGGAGGCCGCGGCTACGCGGCCCGCCCGTGCAGCGCCGACGGCGTCGGGCTCGTGGTCGCGCGGTGAGCGGACGGCCCGGCGCCGGCCGATCGGCGTCGTCCGGCCGGCGCGGGTTGAGCGGCCTTCGCTAGTCGGCGTCGGGCAGGCCGAGGGAGAAGGCCTGCTCCAGGTCGTGCTGGGAGTAGGTGCGGAACGCGACGTGCGTCTCGGTGCCGACGATGCCGGGGACCTTGTTCAGCCGGCCCGGGATGATGTCGTTCAGCTCCTCGTGGCGGCGCACCCGGACCATCGCCATGAGGTCGTGGTCGCCGGTGATGGAGTAGACCTCGCTGACGCCGTCCAGCGCGGCGATCGTCTCGGCCACCTCGTGGATGCGCGCGACGTCGGCCTTGACGAACACGATCGCAGTGACCACTGCACCCTCCCTGAGATCGGACCCTCCGACCCTACCGGGGGGCGGGCGGCCGCTCAGCCGCGGCTGAGCGCGGCCAGGCGGCGGGCCGGGCCGGCGCGGCGGGCGAGGAGCGCGAACACCAGGCCGGCCACGAAGCCGTAGATGTGCGCGGTGTAGGCCACGTTGCTCTCCTCGTCGCCCAGCGACAGCCACTGCAGGACGAACCAGTACCCGAGCACCACCCACACCGGCAGCCGGATGAAGATGATCGGCGGCACCCAGCTGACGACGCGGCCCCGCGGGTTGAGGATCACGTAGGCGCCCATCACGCCGGCGATCGCGCCGGACGCGCCGATGAGCGGGACGGTGGAGTCGGGCGAGGTCCAGGCGAACCCGTAGACGGCGACGAGCCCGAACAGCAGGTAGCTGAGCAGGAAGCGCCATCGCCCGAGCCGGTCCTCGACGCCCATGCCCACGACGAACAGGAACACCAGGTTGCCCAGCAGGTGCAGCGCGCCGGAGTGCAGGAACATCGAGGTGAACGCCGCCGTCCAGGGCGCCTTGTCGAAGGACGCGGGCCCGCAGTCGTTCACGACCTCCGACGGCAGGGGCTGCTTGTCGCCGGTGGTCAGCTCCTTCGGCACGGCGCCGTACTCGAAGGTGAAGTGCGTCGCCTTGCACTCGCGGACGGAGCCCTCGCCGTACCAGGCGGCGAAGTTGGACATCGGCGTGAGCAGGAAGACGACCACATTGACCGCGATCAGCAGGTACGTCACCCACGGGACGCGCCGGGCCGGCTGGCTGTCGTACAGAGGCAGTGCCACGTCGTCACCTTAGTGGGCGGCCCGCCCCGCGACGGGACGTCTCCCGCCGCTCGTAGCCGGTGTCGTAGGCACGGTCGATCCACTCGCGCAGCCCCTCGGCGCCGTGCGCCGGGCACGTCCACGCCCCGTCGACCTCGACCAGCCGGACGCCGGGGAGGTCGAGCCAGCGCAGCACGCACTCCATCTCCTCGGCGGTGGCGCCGGCCGACGGCGGCGCGCCGAGCGCGACGCCGCCGGGCGCCTCGCCCGCGGGCGGGAACACCGTCTCGGCGGTCGCGATGAGCGCGTCGACGTAGGGGCGGGGGCGGGCGTGCGGCGGGACGGTCCCCGCCGCGGCGAGCCGGCCGTACCGCACGACCGACAGCTCCCACCCGCCGTCGAAGGCGGGGCGGGCCGCCACCAGCTCGGGGAGCCGGGCGAGCGCGGCGAGCCGCTGCCCGCGCGCCGCGGCGCGGACGAACGCGGCGAGCCGGTCGCGCTGGGCGGCGGCCTCCTCGTAGCGCAGCTCGGACGCGAGCCGGTCGATGCGGACCTGCGCGGCGGCCACCACGGGACGCACGTCGCCCTCCATGATCGAGCGGGCCGTCCCGGCGTGCACGGCGTAGGCGTCGGCGGACTCGCGGCCGTCGCACGGCGCGCCGCAGCGCCCGATCTCGGCGAGCGCGCACGCGCGTGCCGTGCCGCGCTCGATCAGCCGGAGCGTCAGCCGCTGCGTGCACTGCCGCAGCGGGACGGCCTCGTGCAGCGCCGCGCGGGCCTCCTCGGCCTGCCGGCGCGAGGAGATCGGCCCGAGGTAGCGGGCACCGTCGGCGCGGCACTCGCGGACGATGGACAGCCGCGGGAACGGCTCCACGGTCAGCTTGAGCCAGATCGCCCGCTCGGGGAACTTGGAGCGGCGGTTGTAGCGCGGCTTGTGCTCGGCGATGAGCCGCAGCTCGCGGACCTCGGCCTCCAGCCCGGTGGCGCACTCGATCGTGCGGACGTTCTCGGCGAGCCCGACCATCTCGCGGACCCGCCACCGCGTCTCGGACCCGGTGAAGTAGTTGCGCACCCGCGAGCGCAGGTCGCCGCTCTTGCCGACGTACAGGACCTCGCCGGCGTCGTCCTCGAACAGGTAGACGCCGGGGGCGGACGGGACGTCGTCGGCGAGGTGGCGCTTGCGCCGCTGCTCCGGCGTGGGGGCCTTGGCGAAGCCGCGCATCTCCTCCAGCGAGGTGACGCCGAACGAGCCGATCCGCTCGATGAGGCCGTGCAGCACCTCGACGGTGGCGCGGGCGTCGGCGAGGGCCCGGTGCGTCGGCTCGTGGGACGTCCGGAAGAAGCGGGCCAGCGTGCCGAGCTTGCAGTTGGGCACCTCGTCGCGGGACAGCACGCGCCGCGCCAGGTCGACGGTGTCGACGACGGGGAACGCGGGCCAGGCGTAGCCGTGCGCGGCGCAGGCGGCCTTGAGGAACCCGATGTCGAACGAGGCGTTGTGCGCGACGAGCACGCAGCCGCGCGCGAACTCCAGGAAGGCCGGCAGCACCGACTCGATCGGCGGGGCGGCCGTCACCATCGCCGTGGTGATGCCGGTCAGCGCGGTGATGAACGGCGGGACGGGCCCGCCCGGGTCGACCAGCGTGCCGAGCTCGCCGAGCTCCTCCCCGCCGCGCACCTTGACCGCGCCGATCTCGGTGATGGCCGAGTCCGCGGCCGAGCCGCCGGTGGTCTCCAGGTCGACCACGACGAAGGTGACCTCGTGCAGCAGGGTGCCGAGGTCGTCCAGGGTGCCCTGTACACCGGCACCCTGAACGCCGTGCGCAGCCGTCATGAGCGCGACCGTAGAGGACCCCACCGACAGAACCGCGTGCCGCTAGGGTTGAGGTGCGCCGGCGCGTCACGCGTCCGCCCTGGTTAGGGCATTGGGTGCTCGGGAAACACACAGGCCACCGGCGGCCCGGAAGGAGCGGGATCATCGACAGCGGCCCCGAAGCGACTTCCGGCGGCGAGGCGCCCGAGCCGTCCGGTGCCGAGCGGCTGCGCCGGCCGATGCCCGAGGCCGTGCGGCAGGGGGTGGTGGAGGTCGCCGCCGACCTGATCGGGACGCTGCCGGCCGAGGAGGTCCCCGCGCCGCTGCGCCGGTTCGCGCGGTTCGAGCGGCGCAAGCGCGCCAAGCTGGCGGGCCAGCACATCGCCGCGATGCTGGAGAAGGACGCGGGGTTCCGGCGGCGGGTCGCCGGGCCGCTGCGCGAGGCGCAGGCCGATCTCGCCGAGGCGGTCGAGGACGGCGACGTGCCGCCGGCCGCCGACCCGGTGCGGGTCGCGGTGCTGGGCTACCTCCTGCGTCCCGCGGGCTGGACCGGGCTCGTGGAGGCCGCGCGCGAGGAGCTGGAGCGGTCGGCCACCGCGTCGGAGGAGGAGGCCGCCGAGCGCCGCGTCGCCGCGCTGAAGCAGGAGCTGGCCGCCGCCCGCGCCGCCCGCGGCGCCGAGCTGGACAAGCTGCGCGGGGAGCTGCGCGAGACCAAGGCCGAGGTGGCGGAGCTGCGCCGCAAGCTGCACGAGGCGCGCACGCGGTTCCGGGCGGCGGAGGAGCGCGCGGACGCGGTCGCGGCGGAGGCCGGCCGCGAGCTGGCCGCCGCGCGCGAGTCGACCGCCGCGTCCGAGAAGGAGCTGCGCAGGCTGCGCGCCCGGACCGCGCAGGCGGAGGCCGCGGCCGAGGCGGCCAAGCGGGCGGCGCGCGAGGGGCGCAACGTCGACGACGTCCGGCTGCGGATGCTCCTCGACGCGCTCGTGGACGCGGCGCAGGGCGTCCGCCGGGAGCTGGCCCTGCCCTCCACGATCGGCCGCCCCGCCGACGCGGTGGGCGGGCTGGAGCCGGACCGCCCGGCGCACCGCGCGCTGCCGGGCCGGGCGCTGTCGGACAACGACCCGCAGCTCCTGGACCGGCTGCTGACGCTGCCGCAGGTGCACCTGGTGGTGGACGGCTACAACGTCACCAAGACCGGGTACGGGGAGCTGCCGCTGTCGGACCAGCGCAGCCGGCTGCTGTCCGGGCTCGGCGGCCTCGCCGCGCAGACCCGGGCGGAGGTGACGTGCGTGTTCGACGGCGCGGAGCTGGACGCGCCGGTGGCGATCGCGGCGCCGCGCGGCGTCCGGGTGCTGTTCAGCCGCCCGGGGCAGACGGCGGACGAGCTGATCGGGGAGCTGGTGCGGGCGGAGCCGCCGGGCCGTTCGGTGGTCGTGGTGTCGTCCGACCGGGAGGTGGCCGACGCGGCGCGCCGCGCGGAGGCGCGGCCGTGCCCGTCCTCGCTGCTGCTGCGCAGGCTGGGCCGGTCATAAGGTCCCCATAAGCCTCTCATAAGGGAAGCCTCGCACTAAGTGATCATGACGTCACGAAAAGTGGACACTCTTCGCAGATGTCAATCAAAGAGTGACGAATCGGTTGTGACGGCTGTTGCCCGTCGCTAATGTCGTCCGCTGACGTCGTCGACGAGAGGGGCGAGACCGACCGTGGCCAATGATCTCATCGGGGTACCAGCGCGCGGGCGTGACCGGAGGGGCGGCTCGGCGATTCGGGGCACCTCCCGCCGCCTGGCGGCCGTCGCCTGCCTGACCGTGACGGCCTCCCTGACCTACGCCCCGGTGGTGGCGCACGCAGACCCCAAGCCGACCCGGGCGCAGGTCCAGAAGAAGCTCGACAAGCTCGGCGAGCAGATGGACCACAAGGTCGAGCAGTTCAACCAGCTCAACGAGAAGCTGAAGATCGCCAAGAAGAAGTACGAGAGCGCGACCAAGGCGAGCAAGCAGGAGCAGGCGACCTTCGAGGAGCAGCGCACCGCGATCGCCAAGATGGCCGCCGCCGCCTACAAGAACGGCGACTCCGCGGACGTGACCGGCTTCGTCGGCAGCAACGACCCGCAGGCCATCCTCGACCAGGCGGCCGTCTTCTCGCACCTGTCGCAGGAGCGCAGCTCCCAGCTCACCCAGTTCCTCGCCACCGCCCAGCGGCTGCGCCGCGAGGAGGCGCAGGCCAAGGCGGCCTACGACGACGTGAAGGCGAAGACCAAGGAGCTGAGGGAGCAGAAGCAGAAGCTCGACAAGGAGGTCGCGAAGCAGAAGGCGCTGCTGCGGCGGCTCGGCGGCGGAACCTCCTCGGGCGGCGGCGGTGGCGGCATCGGCGGCACCTACACCGGGCCCGCGAGCGGCTCGGCCCGCACGGCGCTCAACTTCGCCTACGCCCAGCTCGGCAAGCCCTACTCCTACGGCGCCGAGGGGCCGAACTCCTACGACTGCTCCGGCCTGACCATGAAGGCGTGGGGGGCCGCGGGCGTCAGCATCACCCGGACCACCAACTCCCAGTACGCCGCGACCAAGCGCGTCGCCAAGAGCGCCCTCCAGGAGGGCGACCTGGTGTTCTTCAACAGCCTCGGCCACGTGGGCATCTACGTGGGCGGCGGCAAGATGATCCACGCTCCCCGCACCGGCAAGAACGTCGAGATCGTGAGCATCACCTCGGGCTACTACCTGAGCAACTACTACGGCGCCGGGCGCCCCTGACCCCGCGCCCTCCGGGCCCGCCGCGGCGGGCCCGGAGCCTCCACCGACAACGGACCAGGCTTGACCTGGTCCGTTGTTGATTTTGGGGGGGTTTGCCTTCTGTTGGGGCTTTGGTACCTTGTCACCACTCACGGCGCCCTCCAGGCGCCATGGCCCCGCGGCGCCCACCAGGCGCTTCGGTCCCACGCGGCGCATCCAGCCGCCGCGTGACGGCGGCGCGAGCCACGCGTCGCTCCCCCCGAGGACGGCGCGCTCCACGCGTCGTCCGGCGGCACCCGAGAGTGCCGCGGCGGTCTCCACGCGAGACCCGGCCGTTCCCGTTCCCCCGTGCGCACGCCGCAGCGTGCATGGCGCTGAGAGCGCTGCCACGGCGGTGTCCGCGGGCGGCCCCCGGACGGCCCCCGGCGACGGGCCGCCGTCCGCAGCACAACACACAGGCGCCGCGCGTTCGCACGCGGGAGACAGGTCCCGCGCCGGGCCCCATATCGCCCCCAGGATCGCAGCGGCAGCGCCGAGTCCGCCTCAGCGCGGAACCGGGGACCCACGCCGGCGGGGTCCGGGAACCGTCCCGGACGAGTCCGGCACCCGGGGTGAATCGGTGCGTCTCTTCCGGCCCCGTTCCGGTGGAGCCCGCCGTAGGGCCACTTCCACGCCCGAACCCGTCAGCTAACCCGGTAGGCGTCTGGAAGAAGCGAAGGAGTGAGTTCCGCAGCATCACCTGGGCGTGGCCGCCCATCGTGCGGCCACGCCCCACTTCCCCCTGCTCTCCGCGGGCACCCGCGCCGACGCGCGCCGCCGGGCCCGCGGCCCCCCATCCGAACCGGCGCGCCCGCCCCCGGGGGCGCCACCGCCGAGTCCGCGGACCGCCGTGCCCCCATGCGCGGCCGACGCGGAACCGGGGACCCATCACGTCCTCATCGGGGTGAATCGGCCTGCCCGCGGGCCGTAGGGCGGCTTCCACGCCCGAACCCGTCAGCTAACCCGGTAGGCGGCATGGAAGTCGAGGAGAACCCCCGCGTGCCAGGCGCACACCGCAAGAAGACCCCGGGCAGGCATCGCAAGGCGAGCTCCCTGCCCCTCACCTGGCGGACGACCGGCGGCCTCATCGTCGGCGCCGCCGTGCTCGGCACCGCCGCCGCCACCGCGCAGGCTTCGGTCCTGCCGTTCGGATCCGCCCCCGCCGCGTCCACCTCGGCGGACGCCCCGGGCAAGAAGCCCCCCGGCGGCTCGTCGAAGGACTCGTCCAAGGACGGGGCCAGGAAGGCCGCCAAGAACGCCCCGGGGAAGAGCGTGCCGAAGAAGCCGGCCGCGAAGGCGCCCGGGAAGCCGTCCGCGAAGCCCTCCGGCGCGTCGCGGCCGACCGCCGCCGAGGCCATCGAGCTCGCACGCTCCCAGGTGGGCGTCGAGGAGGACCGCGGCGGCGAGACCAAGTTCCAGAAGTGGTACATGGGCACGGCGCGCGCGAAGGAGACGCTCGCGCGCGACGGCGGCTCCCTCGCCGGCTACGGCGACGCGAACTGGTGCGACATGTTCGTCTCCTGGGTGGGCGAGCAGATCGGCTTCGGCGACCAGATCGGCAGCGACGCCTGGACGGTCGCGCACGCCCGCTGGTTCAAGGAGCACGGCCGCTGGGGCACCGAGCCGCGTCCCGGCGCGATCGTCTTCTACGCCTGGGACGGCGGCAAGGACGTCACCGACATCCGGCACGTCGGCATGGTGATCAAGAAGATCGACGCCGGCGCCATCGAGGCGGTCGAGGGCAACACCGGCAACGCCGTGCAGATCAAGAAGCGGTCGGCCGACGACGTCGTCGGCTACGGCTACCCCGGCTACCGGTCCTCATGACCCGGTCCTCATGACACGGTCCTCATGACGCGGCCCTTACCACCGGCTGCATAGGATCGCCCGCGTGGAGGAGCGCGCCGAGCGGACCGGGCCCGTGACGCGCCGCAGGGCCCTCGCCCTGGGCGCGAGCGGGGCCGCCGTGATGCTCGCCGGGGGCGCCGGCCTGCTCGCCCCGCCGTCCGGCGGCGGGACGCCCCGCGCCGATCCGTCCGGGGCCGGGACGCCCGCCGCCGGGACGTTCGGCGCGACCGGGGCGCTCGACCCGGCCGCGGCCGCCGCCGTCCTCGCCAACCGCGCCCGGGCCGTGCGCGACGGCGACCGCATGGCGTTCCTCGCCACCGTGGGCGACGCGCCCGCCGAGTTCCGAGACGCCCAGTCGCGCATGTACGACAACCTCCGGGCGCTTCCGCTGGAGGGATGGCGCGAGCGCGTCGCCGGCACCCAGGCCATGAACGCGGGGGCCATGAACACCGGGGCCATGGACGAGGAGCACGCCATCGTCCGCGTCGAGGTGCGCTACCGGCTGCGCGGCTTCGACCGGGGCGAGGTGGCCCGCACCCGCTACCTCGCGCTGGCCCCGCGCGGCGGGACGTGGACGATCGCCGGCGACGGGACGTCCCGCGGGCTGACCGACGACGCCGACATCTGGGACGCGGGCCCGCTCGCCGTCGCCCGGGGCCGGGCCGCCCTCGTCATCGGCGATGCCGCCGGCCTCCGCGGCATCGCGGCCCGGCTGGACGCCGCCGTGCCGGACGTCACCGGAGTCGTCGGCGCGGGCTGGGCGCGGCGCGTGGTCGCGCTCGTCCCCGCCGACCCGGGCCTGGCCTCCGCGCTCGCCGGCCCCGGGCAGAACCTCGGCCAGATCGCGGCCCTCGCCACGGTCGCCCCGGCGCCCTCGTCCGGGGGCCGGGGCGAGGACCGCATCGTCGTCTCCCCCACCGCCTTCGGCAGGCTCAACGACCTCGGCCGCACGGTCGTCCTGACGCACGAGCTGACCCACGTCGCCACCGGCGGCGCCCGCGACCGCAGGACGCCGCTCTGGCTCATCGAGGGCTTCGCGGACTACGTCGGCTACCGGCACGTCGAGATCGGCGTCCGCGCGGCGGCCGGCGAGCTGCGCCGCGAGGTCGCGGCCGGGCGGGTGCCCGCCGCCCTGCCCGGGGCCGCCGCCTTCGCCGGCGGCTCCCCGCGCCTCTCCCAGGCCTACCAGGAGGCCTGGCTCGCCTGCCGGATGGTCGCCGGACGGTACGGTGAGGCGACGCTCGTGCGGCTCTACCGGGCCGCCGGGCACGCCTCGGAGGCCGCCGCGCTGCGGGACGTGCTCGGCCTCACCCGGGAGCGCTTCACCGGCATGTGGCGCGACTACGTGAAGAAGGAGCTCACGTGAGCGATACGGAGACCGGCGAGGGCGCCGCGCGCGAGAGCCGGGCCGCCGGCGGCACCGGGGCACCGGACGGCTCCCGCCCGCCCCGGATCGCCGCGGCCGTCACCGGCGGCGTCCTGTTCGCCGCCGTCGCCGCCGTCCTCGCGCTGACGACGCCCTGGAACCCGCTGCCGGGGCACGTCCCCGGCGGGCACGCGAAGGCCGACCCCGCGCTGGACTTCACCTCCGCCGAGATCGCCCGCTCGAAGGCGTTCGACTCGGCCCTCGCCCCGCCCGCCTACGCCGGGCTCGTCACCGGCCTCGCGCTGATCCTCGTCCTCGGCCTCACCCCGCTGGGCGCCCGCTTCATCGGCTGGGCCACCTCCCGCACCGGCCGCCGGCCGCTGCGCATCGTCATCGCCACCGCCGCGGTCACCACCCTCCTGCGCGTCGCGGGGCTCCCCTTCGACGTCTGGCACGAGTCGGTGCTGCGCCGCTACGGGCTGTCCACGCAGAGCTGGCCTTCGTGGCTGGTGGACCAGCTGAAGTCCCTCGGCCTCACCTGGATCATCTACACGGTCGCCCTGCTGCTGCTGTACGCGCTGATCCGCCGCTTCCCGCGCTACTGGTGGACGGGCGCCGCCGCGGGCGGCTTCCTCCTCGTCGTCCTGGTGTCGTTTATCTACCCGGTCGCCGTCGAGCCGGTCTTCAACAAGTTCCACTCGCTGCCGCAAGGGCGGTTGCGCACCGACCTGCTGGCGATGGCCGAGCGGGACGGCGTGCCCGTGAAGGACGTCCTCGTCGCGGACGCCTCCCGCCGGACCACGTCGCTGAACGCCTACGTGTCCGGGTTCGGCTCCACGCGGCGAATCGTGCTGTACGACACGCTGCTGAAGTCGCCGCCCGCGCGGATCGAGTCGATCGTCGGGCACGAGCTGGGCCACGCCAAGCGCGACGACGTCCTGCACGGCACGCTGGTGGGCGCGCTGGGCATCGCCGGGGCGGTGTGCGTCCTGTACCTCCTGATGACCTCTCCGCGCCTCCTGCGGCGCGCCGGGCTCGATCCCGGCGGCACGGCCGGAGCCGGGGCCGCCGGGCCGGGAGGCACGTCCGGCTCCCGCGGCGGGGCGGCGGACCCGAGGTCCATCGCGCTCCTCCTCGCGCTCGTGACGGTGGGGACGCACCTCGCCGCCCCCGTCCAGAACCTCGTGAGCCGCCGCATCGAGGCGCGGGCCGACGTGCACGCCCTCGACCTCACGCGCGATCCGTCGACGTTCGTGTCGATGCAGCACGAGCTGTCCGTGCGCAACATCTCCGACCTGAACCCGGACGGCCTGGAGTACCTGCTGTGGCTCACGCACCCCTCCGGCCCCGACCGGATCGCCATGGCCCGGGACTGGTCGCGCATGCACCACGTCCAGGTCCCGCCGCCCCTGCGTTAGGGAGACACGGCGCTGGCGGGACGCCGCGTCAGTCGCCCTCGGCCCGCTGCTTCTCCGGGGCCTTGGCGCCGGCGCCCTGCTGCTGCGCGGACAGCGTCGCGGCGTCCCGGTGCGGAGCCGTCGTCACCGACCGCTTCAGCGCGCTGCCCTTCACCCAGTCCTTCCACTTGAGCTGCCAGTAGCCCCAGCCGTTCTCCGGCTCCAGCTCGCGGTTGCTGCCCGTCACCTTCACCGGGTCGCCCCGCTGGGCCAGCCTGTAGAACCACTTCGCGTTGGACGGGCTGATGTTGATGCACCCGTGGCTCACGTTGGTGTGCCCCTGGGAGCCCACCGACCACGGTGCGCTGTGGACGTACTCGCCGCTGTCGGAGATCCGCACGGCCTTGTAGACGGTGAGGCTGTAGTACCCGGGGCAGCCCGGACCGCAGCCCTCCCAGTCCGACGACATGATCGTGGGGTCCTCCTTGTCCATGGTCAGGTGGATCCCGTTGGTGGTGGTGTACTTGCGGACGCCGCCGCGGCCCATGCTGGTCGGAATGGTGCGGGCCTTCTTACCGTTGACCTTCACCACCATCTTGTGGCTGTCCTCGCCGGCCGTGGAAATGTGCGAGTCGCCGATCTTGAAGTCGAGGGCGTGGTTCTTTCCGCCGTAGACGTCCCCGCCGGTGCGGACGCCGCTGATGTGCGCCCGGAACGACACCTTCGTGTGCGCCGGCCAGTAGGCCTTGGGCCGGAACACGACCTCCTGGTCGCCGAACCAGTGCCAGGCGCCCTCGACGGTCTTGTCGGCCGTGACCTCCAGGCCGCGCTCCACCGCGGCCCGGTCCTTCACCTTCCGGTCGAAACGCATGATGATCGGCATCCCGACGCCGACGGTCTCCTTGTTGTAGGGCGCCTCCAGCGTGACGCGGTTCGTCTTCTTCACCCTGGCCGTGGAGAAGGCGCTGCGGACGGTGCGCGTCCGCCCGTCCTTGCCGAGCGCGGTCGCGTCGACGGTGTACGCCGTGCCCGGTTCGAGCGTCCAGCGGGACCGCCAGCGCGTCCGCTCCGCGTTGAGGTCGCCCTCGACCGGGCGGCCCTTCGCCGTCACCGTCACGTTCTCGATCGTGCCGCGCGCCGCCTCGACGGCGATGGGGCTGTCGGGCCGCAGCTTCCCGCCGCCCCCGCCCGGCGACACCGCCAGCCGCACGGCCTCCCGGGCGGCCGGTTCGCCGCCCCCCGAACACGACGCGGCACCCGCCGCCAAGCCGGCGCCGACGAGCACGGCGGCGGTGCGCCGTCCCCGGTCGCCCGGTCCTGAGCCACCCACCCGCATATGGACCCCCCGGTCGTCCTCCTGGGCGATCGGTCCGCCCCCAGCCCGGTCGCTGGAAACGGCGCCCAGTATTCGAAAGGGCCGGTACCCGCAAAAAAGCGGACACCGGCCCCCGATGGGGTTCTTTTACTGATCAGTGGGCGAAATGACCCCGGTAGTACTCGAAGACCAGACCGATCACCGACAGAATGGCGGCGGCGGCGCCGAGAATGACCAGCCACCAGCCGAACACGACACCGAGCGCCACGCCCGCGGCCGACAGCCCGACGAACAGCGGCCACCAGCTGTGCGGGCTGAAGAAGCCCAGCTCGCCCGCCGCGTCCGCGATGTCGCCCTCCGGGTCGTCCTCGTACAGCGGCCCCGCGTTGGCGCGCTCGAGGCGCCGGACGGTGAAGTGGATGTAGAACCCGATGAGCCCGGCCAGGCCGACCGACAGCCCGAGCGCCGTCGTTCCCGTCCAGTCCTTCGACCAGAGCCAGTACACGACGTCGGTGGCGAGGAAGAAGACCGCGCACCCGTAGAACATGAACGCCTGGACGCGCATCGGCTACTCCCCCTTCGCCCCGGCCAGCTCGCCCTTGGCCCCCACGTGCGGGTGGTGCAGGTCGAACGCCGGCCGCTCGGAACGGATCTTCGGGATCGAGTTGAAGTTGTGCCGCGGCGGCGGGCAGGACGTCGCCCACTCCAGCGACGAGCCGTAGCCCCACGGGTCGTCGACCTCGACGCGCTTGCCCCGCTTCCACGTGATGTACACGTTGTAGAAGAACGGCAGCATCGAGGCGCCGAGCAGGAACGAGAAGACGGTGGAGACCTCGTTCATCCCCTGGAACTCGCTGGCGTAGTCGGCGTACCGGCGCGGCATGCCCGCGGCGCCCAGCCAGTGCTGGATCAGGAACGTGCCGTGGAAGCCGATGAACAGCATCCAGAAGTGGATCTTGCCGAGGGTGTCGTTCAGCATCTTGCCGGTCCACTTCGGCCACCAGAAGTAGAACCCGGCGAACATCGCGAACACCACGGTGCCGAAGACGACGTAGTGGAAGTGCGCCACCACGAAGTAGGAGTCCGACAGCTGGAAGTCCATCGGCGGCGACGCCAGGATGACGCCGGTGAGCCCGCCGAACAGGAACGTCACCAGGAAGCCCAGCGACCACAGCATCGGCGACTCGAACGTCAGCTGCCCTCGCCAGATCGTCCCCACCCAGTTGAAGAACTTCACCCCCGTGGGCACCGCGATGAGGAACGTCATGAAGGAGAAGAACGGCAGCAGCACCTGGCCGGTGACGAACATGTGGTGCGCCCACACGGTGATGGACAGGCCCGCGATGCTGATCGTCGCGAACACCAGGCCGATGTAGCCGAAGACGGGCTTGCGGCTGAACACCGGGAGGATCTCCGTCACGATGCCGAAGAAGGGCAGCGCGATGATGTAGACCTCCGGATGCCCGAAGAACCAGAACAGGTGCTGCCAGAGCAGCGCGCCCCCGTGCGCGGCGTCGAAGATGTGCGCGCCCAGCTTGCGGTCGGCCTCCAGGGCCAGCAGCGCCGCGGCGAGCACCGGGAAGGCCAGCAGCACGAGGATGGACGTCAGCAGGATGTTCCACGTGAAGATCGGCATCCGGAACATCGTCATGCCCGGCGCCCGCATGCACAGGATCGTCGTGATGAAGTTGACCGCGCCCATGATCGTGCCGAAGCCCGACATGGCGAGGCCCATCACCCACATGTCGCCGCCGACGCCCGGCGAGCGGACCGCGTCCGACAGCGGGGCGTAGGCGAACCAGCCGAAGCTCGCCGCGCCGCCCGGGGTCAGGAAGCCCGCGATGACGATCAGGCTGCCGAACAGGAACAGCCAGTACGCCAGCATGTTCATCCGCGGGAACGCCACGTCCGGCGCGCCGATCTGCAGCGGCATCACGACGTTGGCGAAGCCGGCGAACAGCGGCGTCGCGAACATCAGCAGCATGATCGTGCCGTGCATGGTGAACAGCTGGTTGAACTGCTCGTTGCTGACGACCTGCAGCCCCGGCTCGAACAGCTCGGCGCGCATGACCAGCGCGAGCACGCCGCCGAACAGGAACATCACGAACGAGGTGATCAGGTAGAGGTAGCCGATCACCTTGTGGTCGGTGGACGACATCCACGAGGCGAGGATGCGCCCCTTGCTCGTCCGCGGCGCGGCGAGCGGCGTGCTCGGAGCGTGACTCGTCGCGGTCACCTGGCACCTCCCGCGGCCAAAGCCTGCTTCGAATCGGCGATGTACTTGTCGAACTCCTGGGGCGTCACGACCTTCAGCTGGAACAGCATCCGGCTGTGGTCGACGCCGCACAGCTCGGCGCAGCGGCCCTCATAGGTGCCGAGCTTGTTCGCCGTGAACTCGAACTCGTTGTCGTAGCCCGGCATGACGTCCTTCTTGTAGATCAGCGCCGGGACCCAGAACGAGTGGATGACGTCGTTGGAGTGGAGCCGCACGCGCACCGTCTCACCCGAGGGGATCGTCATCACCGGCTTGGCGGGGGCGGGCCCGTTCGGGGCGACGGGCTGGCCGACGACGGAGGCGACCGTCTGCTCCTTGCCCGCGGCGTCCTTCTCCTTGTAGTCGAACTGCCAGCTCCACTGGAACGCCGTCACGTCCACGACCACCTGCGGGTTCTTGGTGGTCTTCTCGACGAAGTTCTCGTCGCGCGCGGTGAAGTAGAACAGGACCGCGATGATGACGAACGGGACCGCCGTGTAGAGGATCTCGATCGGCATGTTGTAGCGGACCTGCGGCGGCAGGTCGTCGGAGCGCTTGCGGTGGAACAGCACCGCCCAGATGATGAGGCCCCAGACGACGGCCCCGACCGCGAACGCCGCGATCCAGGAGCCCTGCCAGAGCTTCAGCATGCGCTCGCCCTGGACGCTGATCGGCTCGGGCATGCCCAGGCGGCTGCCGCTGCACGCGGTGGCGGACAGCGCCAGCAGCGCCAGCGCACCGGCGCTTCTCAATGCGCGGCGACTGCGCACAGGCGTACGCCGCTCCCTAGAGCGGGTCGGACTCACGGAATGCCTTCCCCACGGATGAAAGCCCGGTCGGCCGGGCGGTGAGATCAGTGTTTACACGTGTGGTGGACACCCTAGCGCGAGGGTCGCGCGAACCCCTGATCGGGTGCCCGGTTAGTGTTCTCGCGTGGCCCGACCGAGCACGCCGAGCGGCTACTTCGACGCCGCGTCCACCGAGCCGCCCCACCCGGCGGCCCGGTCCGCGCTGCTGGAGGCGATGGACGCGGCGTGGGCCGACCCCGCGCGGCTGTACGGCACGGCGCGCGCCACCCGGATGCTGCTCGACCGGGCCCGCGCGCGGGTGGCCGGCGTCCTGGGCTCCCGTCCCGACGAGGTGTCCTTCACCTCCTCGGGCACCCAGGCGGTGCACCTGGCGGTCCTCGGGGGGCTCCAGGCGCGCCGGCGCACCGGACGGCACCTCGTCGTGAGCGCCGTGGAGCACTCCAGCGTGCTCCACGCCGCCGAGATGAACGAGCGCGACGGCGGCGAGACCACCGTGGTCGGCGTCGACCGGGCGGGCCGCGTCGACCCCGCGGAGTTCGCCGCGGCGCTGCGCCCGGACACCGCGCTCGCCTGCCTGCAGTCGGCCAACCACGAGGTCGGCACCGTCCAGCCGGTCGCCGAGGCCGCGCGGGCGTGCCGCGCCGCCGGCGTGCCGCTGTTCGTGGACGCGGCGCAGTCCCTCGGCCGGGCGGACGTGCCGGGCGGCTGGTCGCTCCTCGCCGGAAGCGCCCACAAGTGGGGCGGGCCCGCGGGCGTCGGCGTGCTCGCCGTCCGCAAGGGAACCCGGTGGCGCTCGCCGCTGCCGGCCGACGAGCGGGAGGCGCGGCGCGTCCCCGGGTTCGAGAACGTCCCGGCCATCGTGGCGGCGGCGGCCGCGCTGGAGGCGTACCGTGCGGACATGGCGGCGGAGGCGCCGCGCATCTCCGCGCTGGTGGACCGCATCCGCACGGAGGTCCCGCGGGACGTCCCCGACGTCGAGGTGGCCGGCGACCCGGTGCGGCGGCTCCCGCACCTGGTGACGTTCTCGTGCCTGTACGTGGAGGGCGAGGCGCTGCTGACCGAACTGGACCGGCTGGGTTTCGCGGTTTCCTCCGGCAGCTCGTGCACGGCGGATACGCTGCGTCCAAGTCACGTGCTGGAGGCGATGGGAGTGATTACCCATGGGAACGTGCGGGTATCGCTGCCGCGGGGCGTCCGTTCGGAGGACGTCGGCCGGTTCCTCGCCGTGCTGCCCGATGCCGTCGCCCGCCTGCGCCGGACGACGATGAACACCTTCGAGACAGGGAGGCGGTCGCGCCCATGAGGTTCCGAGGCCGCGCCAAGGCAGGGCCGCCGCCCGGCGACGCCGCGCCGCCCCCCGCCGTGCCGGAGGGCCCGCCGCCGGTGCTGGTCATCGACGCGCTCGGCCGCAAGTGCCCCATCCCGATCATCATGCTGGCGGAGCGGATCCGCGAGGTGCCCGTCGGGCAGGTCGTGGCCGTCCTCGCCGACGACGCCGCCGCCCGCACCGACGTCCCCGCCTGGTGCCGCATGAAGTCGCAGGACTTCGTCCGGGAGGAGACCCTGCACCAGGGCGGCTGGGGCTTCCACATCCGCCGCACGTACTGAGCCGGCACGCCGGAGGGCCGCGCCGTCGTCCGGCGCGGCCCTCCGGCGTCGCGGTCCCGCTACGGGACCGGGCAGGACAGGTGGGGCTCGATGTCGGCGGCGGAGGAGGAGCCGTAGACCGCGCCGAAGCGGTCGAGGAACGCCTGGCGGCCGAGGGTGTACTCCTGCGGGCCGGCGGCCTCCAGGGCGTGCGCGGCGATGGCGTTGCCGACCTGGGCGGCGCGCTCCAGCGGCAGCTCCCACGCGGTCGCCGACAGGAAGCCGGCGCGGAAGGCGTCGCCGACGCCGGTCGGGTCGACGATGTTCTCGACGGGGACGCAGGGAACGTGCACGCCCTCCTCGCCCTCGCGGTCGATCACCACGCCCTTGGCGCCGAGGGTGGTGACGCGGACGCCGACGCGGGACAGGATCTCCTCGCCCGTCCAGCCGGTCTTCTCCTCGGCGAGGGCCTTCTCGTACTCGTTGCTGAACAGGTAGGCGGCGCCGTCGATGAGGCGGCGGACGTCGGCGCCGTCCATGCGGGCGAGCTGCTGGGACGGGTCGGCGGCGAACGGGATGCCGCGGGTGCGGCACTCGTCGGTGTGCCGGAGCATCGCCTCGGGGTCGTTGGGGCTGATCACGACGAGGTCGAGGCCGCCGACGCGGTCGGCGACCGGCCGCAGCTCGATGGAGCGGGCCTCGCTCATGGCGCCGGCGTAGAACGTGGCGATCTGGTTCTGGTCCTGGTCGGTGGTGCACAGGAACCGCGCGGTGTGGTGGATCTCGGAGACGTGCACCGACGCGGTGTCGACCGCGTGCCGTTCGAGCCAGGAGCGGTAGTCGGCGAAGTCGTCGCCCACGGAGCCGACGAGGATGGACTCCTTGCCGAGGCTGCCCATGCCGAAGCAGATGTTGGCGGCGATGCCGCCGCGGCGGATGTCCAGCTCGTCCACCAGGAAGGACAGCGACACCTGGTGCAGCTGGTCGGGCAGGAGCTGGTCGGTGAACCTTCCGGGGAAGGTCATCAGGTGGTCGGTCGCAATGGAACCGGTCACGGCGATGCGCACGGCGTCGCTCTCCTCGCGTGGTCGTCCGGCTGTTCACCGGCTGTTTCGAACCCGGGAAAGACTACTTGCCCATCGCACCACAGAACGCAACCCCTGCGCGGGCCCCGAACGGAAAGGGGCGGCGGGGCATGATGCCCGGCCGCCCCTGGCACGGATCAGCCGGCCGCCGCGGGCGGCCGGTCACCGCGGACGATCAGTTGAAGGAGTCGCCGCAGGCACAGGAGCCCGAGGCGTTGGGGTTGTCGATCGTGAAGCCCTGCTTCTCGATCGAGTCGACGAAGTCGATGGTGGCGCCGGTGAGGTAGGGCGCGCTCATCCGGTCGACGCGCACCGCGAGGCCGCCGAAGTCCTGGATCTGGTCCCCGTCCATCTCCCGCTCGTCGAAGAAGAGCTGGTAGATGAGGCCGGAGCAGCCGCCCGGCTGCACGGCGACACGCAGCGCAAGGTCATCGCGGCCCTCCTGCTCGAGCAGGCCCCTGGCCTTCTCGGCGGCGGTGTCGGTGAGGACGACGCCCTGCTGCGTGGTCTCCTGCGTGGTCTCGCCTGAAACCGTCATGTGTTCAGCTCCCGGGTCTCGCTGCGCCGCGGTGCGGCGGACTGTCGCTTGTCCTGGAGGACATCGTACGCCTCTTCCCGTAGGACAACGTACCTCGACACAAGGCCATTCCGCTTATCGGCCATGTTTAACGCTAAGGGACGGTGCGGTCTACGTCACATCACCATCGGGCCGGGGATGTGCCATCATTAGTCGTCAAAGCGACGATAAGTCCCGTCGCGAAGGGAGACACCGCCGTGACCACCCCAGTGCGCGACCTTCCGCTGCTGCTGCTCGGCAGCGGCGCCGACCCCGCGAGCGAACGCGGCGTGGACTGTCCGGGCGAGCTGCCGCCGGCCTCCGACCCGGCCCTGGTCGAGCGGGCCCGCGCCGCCAAGGCGGCGCTCGGCGACCGGGTGTTCGTGCTCGGCCACCACTACCAGCGGGACGAGGTCATCCGGTTCGCCGACGTCACCGGCGACTCGTTCAAGCTGGCCCGGCAGGCGGCGGCGCGTCCCGAGGCGCCCTACGTCGTGTTCTGCGGCGTCCACTTCATGGCGGAGTCGGCCGACATCCTGACCGCCGCCCACCAGCGGGTGATCCTGCCCGACCTCGGCGCCGGCTGCTCCATGGCCGACATGGCGACCTTCGACCAGGTCGAGGAGTGCTGGGACGTCCTGGAGGACGCCGGCGTCGCCGACGACGTCGTCCCGGTCACCTACATGAACTCCTCGGCCGACATCAAGGGCTTCGTCGGGCGGCACGGCGGCGTGGTCTGCACCTCGTCCAACGCCAGGCGCGCCCTGGACTGGGCCTACGGCAAGGGCAAGAAGGTCCTCTTCCTTCCCGACCAGCACCTGGGGCGCAACACCGCCGTCCTGGAGATGGGCTTCTCGCTGGACGACTGCGTCGTCTACAGCCCGCACCGCCGCGAGGGCGGCCTGACCCAGCAGCAGCTCAAGGACGCCAAGATGATCCTCTGGCGCGGGCACTGCTCGGTGCACGGCCGGTTCACCAAGGAGTCGGTGGACGACGTCCGGGCGCGCGTGCCCGGCGTGAACGTCCTCGTGCACCCGGAGTGCCGGCACGAGGTCGTCACGGCGGCCGACCGGATCGGCTCGACCGAGTACATCATCAAGACCATCGAGGCCGCCGAGCCCGGGTCGGCGTGGGCCGTCGGGACGGAGCTGAACCTCGTCCGGCGGCTCGCGAACGCCCACCCGGACAAGAACGTCATGTTCCTCGACAAGACCGTCTGCTACTGCTCCACGATGAACCGCATCGACCTGCCGCACCTGGTGCTGTCGCTGGAGTCGCTGGCCGCCGGCCGGGTGGAGAACGTCATCGAGGTGGACGAGGAGACCGCGCACCACGCCCGCGTCGCCCTCGACCAGATGCTCGCCCTCCCGTAGGGCTCGCCGCTCAGAGGCCGGGCGCGTCCCAGAGGGGGAACCACCGGGCCGTGTCCGGCTCCATGGGCAGCTCTGCCGCGAGCGCGTCCCTGGCGTGCGCCTCGACCAGGTTGTTGCGGCGGTTCTCGCCCGGGACGTCCGGCGGGCGGGGGGCGAACGGGTAGAACGTCCCCCGGACCGGCGAATGGACGATGAACAGCCGCTGCGGCCCGTCTCCCCGGTGGAAGCAGACGGCCGTGCACAGCAGGTAGGGCCCGTAACCGGCCGCGTCCAGCGTCGCGGTGAACGTGTGCAGATCGCCGACGAGGCGTTCGAGCCCGTCCGGCGGACCGGTGACGCGGGCCCAGCCCCAGCCGTACGGCCCGGCGCTCATCCCCACCTCGTGCCCCTCGCCGCCGCCCAGCAGCCGGACGGCCTCCCGCTGCGCGCGGGCGAACCCGCCGAACGCGCCGCCCTCCACCATGCGGTGGCAGACGCCGCCCGACCCGGCCGGCGCGAATCCCGTCTCCGCGGCGAGCGCCGGCGCGGCGGCGGGCAGCGCGAACAGCCGGTCGAGCTCGGGCGCGGCGGGCGCGGGACGGCCGAGCAGCCCGTCCTTGATCCCCACGTCAGCCCCCGCGCGCCAGCCGCCAGGACACGGCCTCCAGCCCGGCCCGGCGCCGCCGCAGCGTCGGATGCGAGGACAGCATGTCCGCCACGCCGCCGCCCGCGGCCGCCCGGCGCGCCCGGACCACGCAGAGGGCGCTGACGGGGCGCAGCCGCCGCAGGTCGTCCCGGGAGGCGTCGCGCACCGCGTCGCTGATCTTGTCGAGGGCGGAGGAGAGGTCGGAGGGGCGTCCGGTCAGCAGCGCACCGGTGGTGTCGGCGCACAGCTCCCGGTGCCGCGACAGGGCCAGCCACGTCAGCGTTCCGACGGCGTACAGGACCGCCGCCGCCACCCCGGCGGGCAGCAGGACGATCCCGCAGCCCACGGCGGCGGCGCGCCCGGCTCCGTGCCGGTCCCGGCCGGTGATCAGGCCCGTCCACCAGCCGAGGAGCAGCCCCGCGCACAGGCTCGGGAACGACGCGACCGCGCCGACGAGGACGTCCCGGTTGGCGACGTGCGCGGTCTCGTGGGCGAGGACGGCGGCGACCTCGGCCGGTTCGAGCCGGGAACGCAGCCCGGCGGTGACGCACACGACCGCCGAACCGGGTCCGGAGCCGGCCGCGAAGGCGTTCGGCGCGTCCAGGCCGGAGACGGCGAGCCGCGGCTTCGGCAGCCCCGACGACATGCACAGCCGGTCCAGGACCGCGTGCAGCTCCGGCTCCTCGGCCGCGGTGACCTGCCGGGCGTCCAGCGCGCGCAGCGCCAGCCGGTCCCCCGCCCGCGCCGAGAAGAGCGCGAAGGCCATGGCGGCGGCCACCGCGGCCGCGCCCCAGACCGGTCCGGCCAGGAACGCGGGCAGCGCGGCGGCCGCGTAGACGAGCGCGACCAGGATCACCGTGGCGAACATCCGCCAGGTCGGGCCCGGCTCGGGTGCATCGCGGGAGGGCGCCATGGGATCAAGTTAAAACGGTCGGAAGCGTCTCTCCGCGTCATATGGCACAAAGTGGCCGGGCACGCCGGGGCGCCGGCTCACAGGCCCGGCGCGCCCCAGACGGGGAACCAGCGGCCGAGGTCCTCCTCGAACGGCAGGTCGGCGCCGATCGCGCCGCGCACCTGGAGTTCGAGGGCGTTGTCCCGCTTGTCTCCGGGCAGCGGCGCGAACGGGTAGAACGTGCCGCGCTTGTACAGGTAGACGAGCGCGAGCCGGCGCCCGTCCGGCCCCTGGAAGCCGGCCAGGGAGCACAGCAGGTGCGGTCCGAACCCGCCCGACTCCAGCGTCGCGTTCACCGCGTGCAGGTCGGTGACGAGCTCCGGCAACTCCTCCGGCGGATGCTCGGCGAGCAGCCACGTGTAGCCGTAGGTGTCGGTGCTGATCTGGACCCGGGGCCCGGCATCGGCGTCCAGCAGTTCCTGGACGTCGGCCTGCAGCCGCGCGAACGCCCCGCCCTCGGCCGCGCGGAAGCACACCGACCCGAGCCCCGTCGGGGTGAAGCCGGTCGCCGCCTCCAGCGTGACCGCCGCCGTCGACAGCCCGAAGATCTGGTCGAGGTCGGGCTTGGCCGGCTTGGACCGGCCGAGGAGGGTGTCCAGGAAACCCACGGGTCAGACTCCCCTGCTGAGCTGTGCGGAGATCTTCGAGAGCTGCGCGAGCCGCTTGTCCAGCGTCGGGTGGGTGGAGAACAGCGACGAGACGCTGAAGCCCTTGCCGAACGCCGGGGTGAAGAAGAACGCGTTGAACGCCTGCGCGGACCGCAGGTCGTTGGTCGGGATCCGCGCGATCTCGCCGGTGACCTTCGTCAGCGCGCTGGCGAGCGCGGACGGGCGGCCGGTCAGCAGCGCGGCGGCCCGGTCGGCGGACAGCTCGCGGTACCGCGACAGCGCCCGGGTGAGCAGGAAGGAGACCGCGTAGGCGAGCGCGCTGGCCGCGACGACGGCGAGCAGGATCAGCCCTGTGTTCTGGTCGTTGCTGCGGCGGCCGAACCCGCCCCACAGCCCCCACTGGAGGCCGAACCGGGTGATCAGCCCGGCGCAGATGCCGAGGAAGGAGGCGATCGTCATGACCGCGACGTCCCGGTGCGCGACGTGCGCCATCTCGTGCGCGAGGACGCCCTCAAGCTCGACCGGGTCGAGCCGGCGCAGCAGGCCGGTGGTCACGCAGACCACGGCCTTCTTCTGGTTCCGCCCGGTGGCGAAGGCGTTCGGCACGTCGGTGTCGGCGATCGCGACGCGCGGCTTCGGGGCGTCCGACATCGCGCAGATGCGGTCGATGACGCCGTGCAGCTCGGGCGCCTCCTCCGGCGTGACGACGCGGCCGTGCATCGCGAACAGCGTCATCCGGTCGGAGAAGAAGTACTGGGCGATCAGGAAGATCACCGCGACGGCCAGCGCGACGCCCGCCCACTCGGGCACGAAGACGAAGAAGGCCCCCACGAAGACGACGTACACCAGCCCCAGCAGGAACATCGTCACGAGCATCCGCGATGTCAGCCCCCGGTCGGAGGCGTACCGCGTCTTGGCCATGCCACCACCCCCCGGTACATG
Organism: Actinomadura madurae; assembly: GCF_047130825.1. NCBI lineage: Bacteria > Bacillati > Actinomycetota > Actinomycetes > Streptosporangiales > Thermomonosporaceae > Actinomadura > Actinomadura madurae. The sequence goes on along the minus strand of NZ_CP083237.1, from coordinate 9,641,654 downwards.
TTCTATTCACTTGTAGGAACGCACGAGACCCGGGTTTTGTGCCTGGATGTCCAGAACCGACCCGGGGCCTCGTGCGCGTCAGTCTGGAATGAGCCCTTCGTCCCCGAGCATCGAGCGCACCTCGTCGATGTGCGCGTCGGCGGGGGGCAGGATCAGCTCGGACGGCTCCAGGCTGTCCGGCGGGAGCGGCCGGCCGACCTTGCGGACGTTGTCGAGCAGGGCGTGCAGGGCGGCGCGGAACGCCGTCTCGTCGCCGGACTCGATCGCCGACTCCAGCTCGCCGTCGAGGATGTTCAGAGCGGACAGATCGTCCTCGGCCACGTCGAGCTGGCCCTCGCCCATCAGGCGGACGATCACTGGGCACCCCCGGGGTTCTGCGGCCACGGGGCCTGCTGGGGGGTGTCCTGCTGCTGCTGCTGTTGCGGCTGCGCCGTCGGCGTGCCCTGGTTCAGCTCCTTGGGCGCGGGACCCTGGCCGAGTTCGGCCTTGAGCTGCTCCAGCTCCAGGTCGACGCCGGGCCCGGAGCCCATCCGGTCGAGCTCGGCCTGGATGTCGTCCTTCGGACCGGAGAAGTCCTCCAGGGCGCCGGAGGCCAGCAGCTCGTCGATCGCCCCGGCGCGGGCCTTCATGGTGTCGGTCTTCTCCTCGGCACGCTGGATCGCCAGGCCGACGTCGCCCATCTCCTCGGAGATGCCGGAGAACGCCTCGTTGATCTTGGTCTGCGCCTCCGCGGCGGTGTACGTCGCCTTGATCGTCTCCTTGCGGGTGCGGAAGGAGTCGACCTTGGCCTGCAGGCGCTGGGAGGCGAGCGTGAGCTTCTCCTCCTCGCCCTGCAGCTGCTGGTACTGCCCGCGCAGGTCGTTGAGCTGGCCCTCCAGCCCGGCCCGGCGGGTCAGGGCCTCGCGGGCCAGGTCCTCGCGGCCGACCTGCAGCGCCTTCTTGCCCTGGTCGGTCAGCTTGCTCTGCTGCTGTTCCAGCTGGTTGATCTGCAGTTCGAGACGCTTGCGCGAGGTGGCGACGTCGGCGACCCCCCGACGGACCTTCTGCAGCATCTCCAGCTGGCGCTGGTAGGAGTAATCGAGGGTCTCCCGAGGATCTTCCATCCGGTCCAGGGCCTTGTTCGCCTTGGACTTGAAGATCATCGACATTCGCTTCATCACGCTCATCGCGCGGCGCCGGTCCCTTCGTGCTGTCGCCTCAGTCGTGAACTGGGCTCAATGACCACTGCTGGGGTTCTTATCACCCTACGCGTTAACGCGCGAGGCAGCCACGATGTTCGCAGCCGGTAGGCTGATCCCTGTGTTCAAGCGTCGTACCCCGGAGGCCCCGGCGGATCCTCCTCAGGTAGTAAAGCCGGATGGCAAGGGCCGTCCCACCCCCAAGCGGAGGGACGCCGAGAAGCTCCGCCGCCAGCCGATCACGGCTCCGGCCAGCCGCAAGGAGGCCTACAAGAAGGTCAGGGAGCGGCAGGCGGCCGAGCGCGCCAAGGCGCGCCGGGGCATGGCCAAGGGCGACGAGAAGCACCTGCTCAAGCGGGACCGGGGCCCGGTCCGCAAGCTCGCCCGCAACTACGTCGACTCCCGCCGCACGGTCGGCTCGTACCTGATGTACGCGATGTTCGCGATGGTGCTGCTGAGCATGCTGCCCATCCCGGCCGCGCGGCTGCTGGTGCTGTTCGCGCCGCCGCTGCTGCTCGTCGTGGTGTTCGCCGAGGGCTTCATGCTCAGCCGCGGCATCAAGCGGCTGGCCGCCGAGCGCTACCCCGCCGAGGACACCAAGGGGGTCGGCATGTACGCGGCGATGCGCGCCATGCAGATCCGCCGGCTGCGCATCCCGAACCCGCAGGTGCGGATCGGCGAGAAGGAAAGGGTCTGACGGCGGCGCGTCCGCCCTCCCGGCACCGATCGCCGCCCGGCTAGGGTCGGGTGTCATGGAGTTCCGAAACCTGGGCCGGAGCGGTCTGAAGATCAGCGAGATCGCGTACGGCAACTGGCTCACCCACGGCTCCCAGGTCGAGGAGGACGCCGCGCGCGCGTGCGTGCGGGCGGCCCTCGACGAGGGGATCACCACCTTCGACACCGCGGACGTCTACGCCGGAACGCGCGCCGAGGAGGTCCTCGGGCGCGCGCTCAAGGGGCAGCGCCGCGAGGGGCTGGAGATCTTCACCAAGGTCTACTGGCCCACCGGGCCCGGCGCGAACGACCGGGGCCTGTCCCGCAAGCACGTCTTCGAGTCGATCAACGGTTCCCTGCGCCGCCTCGGGACGGACTACGTGGACCTCTACCAGGCCCACCGGTTCGACTACGAGACCCCCCTCGAAGAGACCATGCGCGCGTTCGACGACCTCGTCCGGCAGGGCAAGGTCCTCTACGTCGGCGTCTCGGAGTGGCGGGCGGAGGAGATCGAGCGGGCCCTCAAGATCGCCGACGAGATGGGGTTCGACCGGATCGTCTCCAGCCAGCCGCAGTACTCGATGCTGTGGCGGGTCATCGAGGAGGAGGTCGTGCCGCTGTGCGAGCGCGAGGGGGTCGGCCAGATCGTCTGGTCGCCGATCGCGCAGGGCGTGCTGACCGGCAAGTACCTGCCCGGGCGGCCGCTGCCGGAGGGGTCGCGCGCCACCGACGACAAGGGCGGCGCCGACATGATCAAGCGCTACCTGAACGACGACCTGCTGACCCGCGTGCAGAACCTCAAGCCGGTCGCGGACGACCTCGGGCTGTCGATGGCGCAGCTCGCGATCGCGTGGACGCTGCAGAACCCGAACGTGTCGGCGGCGATCGTGGGCGCGTCCCGTCCGGAACAGGTCGCCGACAACGTCAAGGCCGCCGGGGTGAAGCTGGAGGCCGACGTGTTGAAGCGGATCGACGACATCCTGGGTGACGTCGTCATCCGCGACCCGGCCAAGACGGCCAGCCCGCGCCGCCGTCCCTAGCCGCGTGCACGAGGGCCGCGGAGCGTCGCGCTCCGCGGCCCTTTCGCCTTTCCCCGGTCACTCCGGGTCGTGCAGGCTCATCCCGTACACGATCGTCTCGCCGTCCAGGAGGGTCACCTTGTCGACCTCCTCGGCGCGCAGGCCCCGCCAGTTCTCCCCCAGCCAGCTCTCCGCGTCCGCCTGGGTGGAGAAGGTCTCCTCCGACATGCCGGCCGCGCTCCCGTCGGCCTTCTCCAAACGCCAGCTCCACGCCATCCGCTCGACCTCCCTCGTCGCGGTGAGACTAGCGGGCTTCCCGGCCCGGTCCCGTCAGGACGCGGCCTCGATGGCGCGGCGCAGCGCCTCCGGGCTCCCGGTGTCGGACGAGTCGAGCGTCCGCCCGTTGATCCGCACGCTCGGCGTGCCCCGGACCCCGGAGGATATGTAGCCCTGGCTGACGGTCTTCACGCTGTCGGCGTGGCTCTGCTCCTTCACGCAGGACGTGAAGTCGTCGCCGGTCAGTCCCAGCGGCTTCGCGTAGGAGAGCAGCTCGTCCGTCGTGTAGCCCGTGGTGTTCTCGCTCGCCGGCTGGTGGGCGTAGAGGGCGTCCTGGTAGGAGAGCCAGTGCGCGCCGTCGCCGACGCAGCGCAGCGCCGCGGCGGCCCGCAGCGAGTTGTCGTGCGCGGGCTGGACGCTCTCGCCGAAGATCAGCATCGGGTGGAACACGACCTTGGCGCGGCCCGCGACCGCCAGCTGCTTCAGCATCGGGTCGTGTTTGCGGTCGAAGGCGCCGCAGGGCGGGCAGGCGAAGTCCTCGTAGATGTCGACGACGGGCGCGGTGACGCCCGGCCGGGCCATCTCCAGGCTCCCGTCCGCGAGGGGCCGGGCCTCCGCGCCGCCGGCGATCTTGCCGACCCGCAGCGGCACCTCGGTGCCGCCGCCCCCGCCGCCTCCTTCGTCGTCGCCGCTCTGGACGACCAGCACGACGGCCGCCACCAGGACCAGCACCAGGACCAGGCCCCCGCCGACCAGCGCCACCACCAGCCCCCCGCCCTTGCGCGGCGGCGGGGGCGGGCCGGGCCGCCAGCCGGGACCGCCGGGCATGCCGGGTGCGGGCCCGCCCGGCGGGACGGGCGGCGGTCCGTAGGGCGGCTGCGGCCCGCCGTGGCCCGGCTGGCCCGGCCAGGGCGGGTTCGGGGGGTTGCCCACCGGCGTTCCTCCTGATGGTGACGCTGTGATCCGTAGGGGTGAGCGTAGCCGTAGAGTTCCGACCGAGTTGACTTCCTCCCCGCCTGAAGGCGGGGAATTCCAACCGTCGCCGGTTGGGCTTCCTGCTTCACAGCCGGCCGCCTCGTCCGAGAGGACTCTCGTTGAGGTCTTACGCCAGCTCCACAGGCGTTTCAGCTCTCCGCCAGCCCTGCGGCGAGCACGTTCCTGGCCGCGTTCACGTCGCGGTCGTGGACCGCGCCGCAGGCGCATTCCCACGTCCGGATGCTCAGCGGCATCTTCTCCTGCAGGGTCCCGCACGCCGGGCACAGCTTCGACGACGGGAACCACCGGTCGACCGTGACCAGTTCGCGCCCGTACCAGGTGCACTTGTACTCCAGCATCGACCGCAGCTCACGCCAAGCCGCGTCGGAGATAGCGCGGGCCAACGAGTGGTTCCGGACCATGTTGCGGACGGTCAGGTCCTCGATCTTCTCCCCGGTGGACAGCGTCACCAGCGCCGTGACCCCTGCATCCACCCCTACGGCGGACTCGACCGGGGCCAGCGGGCGGATCTCCTCCTCGACCAGGATGGACACGAACCAGCGTCCCGCGCTGTGGCGCGGGACCGTCACGGTGGACGACTCCGCACCCTCTGGGAGGGGACGAGACCACACGATGTCCAGCGGGCCGTACGTCTTGGCCAGGTGCAGTTGCCCGTCCTTCCAGCGGAAGGCGCTGCGGGTGTACTCGACCGACGCGCGGGACTTCTTCTTGCTCTTGAACGTCGGGTACTTGGCCCGCTTGGCGAAGAAGTTCGCGAACGCGGCCTGCAGGTGGCGAAGCGCCTGCTAAAGCGGCACCGAGGACACCTCGCCCACGAAGGCCAGTTCCGCGGTCCGCTTCCACGCCGTCAGCATCGCCGACGTCTCCACGTAGGAGATGCGGCGCCCTTCCAGCGTGTAGGCGCGGGTGCGTTCTTCCAGAGCCTTGTTGTAGACGAGGCGGACGCAGCCGAACGTCCGGGCAAGCTCTTGGGCTTGTCCGGGGGTCGGGTAGAAGCGGTACTTGTAGGCCCGCTTCACGATCTGCGCCATGAATCGCCTGTCCCTGTCCTGCTCCGCAGGGGTCTGATTCCTTCCCCGCCTGAAGGCGAGGGTCTCCTCGGATGTTTCCGATGAGCATCGAGGTCAAGGGAATCGCCTCCGCCCAGGGCTGGCCGGCGCCGGAGTGCCGGTGCGCGTCGTGCAACCGGCTGCGCGCCGCCGGCGTCCGGCTCGATCCGTTCGAGGCCGTGGTGGACGGGGTGGCGCTGGAGGATCTGCCGCGGACCGACGTGCCCGGCGGGTACGAGGTGCGCGCGCCGGGCGGAGGGCGCGTGCTGGTGGCGTCGGGTCCGGGCGGCACGCCGGAACCGCAGGACGGCGTCGAGTACGAGGCCGTCCTGCTCGACCTGGCGGGCTCCCCCGATCATCTGGGCCTGCTGCGCCGCACCGGGGCCGTGACGCCCGGGACGGAGGTCCTCGCCGTCCATGCCGACCACCGCCTGCCCTCGCCGTCCGAGCTGGAACGCCGCATGGCCTTCTGGAGGCGGCCTCGGCAGGGGCCGTTCCGGACGCTGCTTCTCGGCGGGTCCCGGTCGGGCAAGTCCGCCGAGGCGGAGCTGCGGCTGGCGGCGTGCCCCGACGTCCTCTATGTCGCCACGGGTCCGGTGCGGGACGACGACCCGGAATGGACGGCCCGGGTCGCCGCGCACCGGCTGCGCCGTCCCGCATGGTGGGGCACGGTCGAGACGACCGACCTCGCGGGCGTGCTCGGATCCGCGACGGGCCCGGTCCTGGTGGACGGCATCGGCACGTGGCTGGCCGCCGCCATGGACGAGACCGGCGCCTGGGAAGACCCCTCCCGGGTGCGCCCGCGCCTGGACGCCCTCGTCGAGGCATGGCGCGGCACGCGGGCGCGGGTCGTCGCGGTGAGCGAGGAGGTCGGCCTGTCGCTGGTGCCGGCGACGGCGTCCGGGCGGGCGTTCGGCGACGCGCTCGGCCGGCTCAACCAGCGCCTCGCGGCCGAGTCCGAGGAGGCGGCGCTGGTGGTGGCGGGACGCGTCATGGACCTCCCGTGATCGCGGGGCTGCGGCTGGCGGTCACGCTGCTCACCGTCGTGCCGTTCGGGACCGGCCGGGCCGACCGGGACACCGCGCGGTGGGCCATGCTGCTCGCCCCCGCCGTGGGCCTGGTCAGCGGCGGCGCCGCCGCCCTGGTCCTGCTCGCCGGCGACCTGCTCGGCCTCTCCGCGCTCCTGGCGGCGGCGCTCGCGGTGGCCGCGACCGCGGCGGTCACCCGCGCCCTGCACCTGGACGGCCTCGCCGACCTCGCGGACGGGCTCGGCAGCGGCCGGCCCGCCGCCGAGGCACTGGCGATCATGAAGCGATCCGACATCGGCCCGTTCGGCGTCGTCACGCTGCTGCTGACCCTGCTGATCCAGGTCGCCGCCCTGGCCTCGGCGCCCCAGCCCGCCGTCGCGGTGCTCGTCGCGTCCGTCGCCGGCCGGCTGGCCCTCCCCTGGGCCTGCCGGACGGGCGTCCCGTCCGCGCGCCCCGGCGGCCTCGGCGCGCTGGTGGCGGGTTCGGTCCCGGCGGGCGCGGCGCTCGCCGCCACCGGCGCCGTCCTGGTGGCCGCCGGCGCCGCCGGGACGGCTTCCGGCGGCCTCGGCGGCGCGCTGCACGGCGTCGCGGCGGTGGCCGCCGCCCTGGCCGCCGCCGCCCTCGTCCTGCACCGCGCCGTCCAGCGCCTGGGCGGCGTCACCGGCGACGTGCTCGGCGCGCTGGTCGAGGTCGCCACGACGGCCGCCCTGGTCCCCCTCGCCGCGCTCCGCTGAGGCCGTACCGGGGCGTGGCCGCCTCCGCCGTGGCGGGCAGGATCTCGACCGGCTCCCGCAGCGCGTCCGGGGCGGCCCGCCGCACCGGGGCAGGACGCCGCTGCGGAAGTCGCCGTAGAGCACCTGGCGGCGCAGCAGGTCCGCCACCTGCCGAGCCCGGTCGGCGCCCAGCCGCCGCGCCTCCGCCTGCGTCGCCGGGGCGATGTCTCTCCTGGTCACGCCGTAACCTGTTAAATCAATCGGAATAGGTGATTAGCGCCTCCGATACGCCGGCCGGCCCCGCTCCCACCGGCGCGGGGACGCGGCGCGGGCCGAGCTCCGCCACCCGCGCGGGCGGCCGGGCGCCGCCGCCCGGCCGCCACCGGTGCATTGCGAGCCCCGCCGGGGGGACTCCCGGGCAGGGCAATGCTTGATCCAAAAGGGCGAAACCGGTCACCGGGAGGACTACCATCGGGCTACGTGACGAGCATCAGCCTTGACAGCGCAGACCTGGCCGGCGTCGACGTCGGCGCGATCGTGATCGGCGTCAGCCCCGGAGAGGCGGGTGCCGCACCGGCCGCCGGAGCGGACGCGCTCGACCGCGCGCTGGACGGCGGGCTCGCGGACGCGCTGACCGCGCTCGGCGCCACCGGCAAGGCCGGAGAGGTCACCAAGCTGCCGTCGCTGGGCGCCGTCGCCGCCAAGGTGATCGTCGCCGCCGGGCTGGGCGAGGACCCGACCGCCGAAGACCTGCGCCGCGCCGCCGGCGCCGCCGTCCGCTCCCTCGCGGGCACCGCCCGGGTCGCCGTCGCGCTGCCGGCCGAGAGCGCCGAGGGCGTCGGGGCCGTCGCGCTGGGCGCGCTGCTCGGCGCCTACTCCTTCGACTCGTTCCGCACCGGCGACGGCCGCAAGAGCCCCGTCGAGGAGATCCTCCTCATCGGGCCCGCGTCCGGGGAGGCGGCCGTCGCGCGGGCGCGCACCCTCGCCGCGTCGGTCGCGCTCGTCCGCGACCTGGTCAACACCCCGCCGTCCCACCTGTCCCCCGAGGACCTCGCCGGCGAGGCCGAGCGGGTCGCCGCCGACAGCGGGCTGGCCATCGAGGTGCTGGACGAGAAGGCCCTCGTCGAGGGCGGCTACGGCGGCATCGCGGGCGTCGGGCAGGGCTCGGTCAACCCGCCGCGGCTCGTCCGCCTCGCCTACACCCACCCCGAGGCGTCCAAGACCCTCGCCCTGGTCGGCAAGGGCATCACCTTCGACTCCGGCGGCCTGTCCCTCAAGCCGACCGACGCGATGGACTGGATGAAGTCCGACATGGGCGGCGCCGCCGCGGTGCTCGGCGCGCTCGCCGCCATCGCCGAGCTCGGCCCCGAGGTGAACGTCGTCGGCTACCTGGCCATCGCCGAGAACATGCCGAGCGGAACCGCGCAGCGCCCGTCCGACGTGCTGCGCATCTACGGCGGCAAGACCGTCGAGGTGCTCAACACCGACGCCGAGGGCCGGCTCGTCCTGGCCGACGCCCTCGTCCGGGCCGGCGAGGACTCCCCCGACCTGATCGTGGACGTCGCCACGCTGACCGGCGCGCAGCTCGTCGCGCTCGGCACCCGGACCACCGGCGTCATGGCCAACGACGACGGCGTCCGCGAGAAGGTGGTCGCGGCGGCCGAGCGCGCCGGCGAGCCGTCCTGGGGCATGCCGCTGCCGGCCGAGCTGCGCAAGGGCCTCGACTCGGCGGTCGCCGACATCGCCAACATCAGCGGCGAGCGGTGGGGCGGCATGCTCGTCGCCGGGACGTTCCTGAAGGAGTTCGTGCCGGACGGCGTCAAGTGGGCCCACCTCGACATCGCCGGCCCCTCGTTCAACAAGGGCGAGCCCTACGGGTACACGCCGAAGGGCGGCACCGGCGCCGCGGCGCGCACGCTGGTCCAGATCGCCGAGGACGTCGCCGCGGGCGTCCTGTAGGGGCGGCGGGAATTCTGCGGGGGACCCGCCCGCTGTGAGCGGGCGGAGAACAGAATAGATTTCTCGTGGCGGCGGGGCGCCCGGTGACCGGCGCGCCCGCCCCGCCCACGGGCGCCGTGATCCACGCGGCGCCACAACCGGGGAAAGGGAGCCTCCAGTGGCCAACAACGGCCCCTTCGACATCGTCGTCCTGGGTGCCGGCAGCGGCGGGTACGCGTGCGCGTTGCGCGCCGCCGAGCTCGGCAGGTCCGTCGCGCTGATCGAGCGGGACGAGTCCCTCGGCGGGACGTGCCTCAACCGCGGCTGCATCCCCACCAAGGCGCTGCTGCACGCGGCCGAGGTGGCGGACCAGTCCCGCGAGGCGGCCAAGTTCGGCGTGAAGACCACCTTCGAGGGAATCGACGTCGCGGGCGTGAACGCCTACAAGGACAAGGTCGTCTCCACGACCGTCAAGGGCCTCACCGGGCTCATCAAGTCGCGCGGCATCGAGGTCGTGCACGGCACCGGCCGGCTGGCCGGCCCGACCACGGTCGAGGTCGCCACCGCCGACGGGACGCGCACCATCGAGGCCGGGCACATCGTGCTCGGCACCGGGTCGGCGCCCAAGTCGCTGCCGGGCCTGGAGATCGACGGCGAGCGCGTCATCTCCAGCGACCACGCGCTGCGGCTGGAGCACGTCCCCGGCTCGGTCGTCATCCTCGGCGGCGGCGTCATCGGCGTCGAGTTCGCCAGCGTGTGGCGCTCGTTCGGGGCCGACGTCACGATCGTCGAGGCGCTGCCGCACCTGCTGCCGCTGGAGGAGGAGAGCAGCTCCAAGCGGCTGGAGCGCGCCTTCCGCAAGCGCGGCATCAAGTACGAGCTCGGCACCCGCTTCGAGAGCGCCAAGACCACGCAGGGCGGCATCTCCGTCACCCTCGAAGGCGGCACGACGATCGACGCCGAGCTGCTGCTGGTCGCGGTGGGGCGCGGCCCGGTCTCCGACGGGATCGGGCTGGCCGAGGCCGGGGTCGAGACCGAGCGCGGGTTCGTCAAGGTCGACGAGTACTGCCGGACGAGCGTCCCCACCATCTCGGCGGTCGGCGACCTGATCCCGACCCCGCAGCTGGCGCACGTCGGGTTCGCCGAGGGCATCCTCGTCGCCGAGCGGCTGAGCGGGCTCACCCCGCCGCCGATCGACTACGACGGCGTCCCGCGCATCACCTACTCCGACCCCGAGGTGGCCTCGGTCGGCATCACGTCCGCCGTGGCCCGCGAGCGCGGGTACGAGATCAAATCGGTCACCTACGACCTCGCGGGCAACCCCAAGAGCAAGATCCTGGGGACGCAGGGCGAGGTCAAGGTGATCGCGGCCGTGGACGGCCCCGTCCTCGGCCTGCACATGGTCGGCGCACGCGTCGGCGAGCTCATCGCGGAGGGGCAGCTCATCTACAACTGGGAGGCCCTGCCCGGCGAGGTCGCCCAGCTGATCCACCCGCACCCGACCCAGTCCGAGGCGGTCGGCGAGGCACATCTCGCCCTCGCCGGCAAACCACTGCACGTGCACGGCTGAACGCCGCACAAGTAATACGAAGGAGTCGCTGAGACATGCCGGTCTCCGTCACCATGCCCCAGCTCGGCGAGAGCGTCACCGAGGGCACCGTCACCCGCTGGCTCAAGAAGGAGGGCGAGCGCGTCGAGACCGACGAGCCGCTCCTTGAGGTGTCCACCGACAAGGTCGACACCGAGATCCCCTCGCCCGCCTCGGGCATCCTGACCAGCATCACGGTCGCCGAGGACGAAACCGTCGAGGTCGGCGCCGAACTGGCCGTCATCGGCGACGAGGGCGACGCGCCGTCCGGCGGCGGCGCCCCGGCCGCCGCCGAGCAGGCGCCCGCGCAGGAGGCGCCCGCCCCGCAGGCCGAGCAGGCCGCACCGCCGCAGGAGGCGCCCCAGCAGCAGGCACCGCAGCAGGCCCCGCCGCCCGCCGCCTGGCCGCCGCCGGCGCAGCAGCAGCCCGCCGCCCCGCCGTCCCCGGCGCCCGCCCCGGCCCCGCAGCAGCCGGCGCAGCCGCCCGCCCCCGCCCCCGCCCCCGCCCCGGCGTCCCAGCAGGCCCAGCCGCAGGCGGAGCCGGGCGACGGCCCGTACGTCACCCCGCTGGTGCGCAAGCTGGCGTCCGAGCACAACGTGGACCTCGCCACGGTCAAGGGCACCGGCGTCGGCGGCCGCATCCGCAAGCAGGACGTCCTGGAGGCGGCCCGCGCCGCGCAGCAGGCCGCCCAGCAGGCCGCCGCCCCCGCGGCGCCCGCGCCCGCGCCCGCGGCCCCGGCTCCGGCGCAGGCCCCCGCGGCGCGGCCCGCGGCCCCCGCGCCCCCCGCCGCCCCCGCCGAGCAGCTCGCGCTGCGCGGCCGGACCGAGAAGATGTCGCGGATGCGGCAGACGATCGCCCGCCGCATGGTCGAGTCGCTTCAGGTGTCGGCGCAGCTCACCACCGTGGTCGAGGTGGACATCACCAAGATCGCGCGGCTGCGGGAGCAGGCCAAGGCCGACTTCCAGGCCCGTGAGGGCGTCAAGCTGTCGTTCCTGCCGTTCTTCGCGCTGGCGACGGTCGAGGCCCTCAAGGCGCACCCGAAGCTGAACGCGGTCATCAACGGCGAGACCAACGAGGTCACCTACCACGACGTGGAGAACCTCTCCATCGCGGTGGACGTGCCCGAGCGCGGCCTGATGGTCCCCGTCGTGCACAACGCGGGCCAGCTGAACCTGGGCGGCCTCGCGCAGCGGATCGCCGACCTCGCCGAGCGCACCCGCACCAACAAGGTGAGCCCGGACGAGCTCGCCGGCGGCACGTTCACGCTGACCAACACCGGCAGCCGCGGCGCGCTGTTCGACACCCCGATCCTCAACCAGCCGCAGGTCGGCATGCTCGGCACCGGCGCCGTCGTGAAGCGCCCGGCCGTCATCGACGACCCCGAGCTGGGCGAGGTCATCGCGGTCCGGTCGATGGTCTACCTGGCGCTGACCTACGACCACCGCCTGATCGACGGCGCGGACGCCGCCCGGTTCCTCGCCACGGTCAAGCACCGCCTGGAGGAGGGCAACTTCGAGGCCGAACTGGGCCTCTGACCTCTCCCGCGACGACGCGGGCACCCCGCCGCCCCGACAGGGCGGCGGGGTCTTCGCGTGTCCGGGGAAACGCGGGACCCGGCTGAGAATCTCACCGCTCGGTGGGGTGATCGCCCTAGGCTGGGGTCATGAGGGTCACCGTCACGGGCTCGTCGGGCCTCATCGGCTCGGCGTTGGTGCGATCACTTCGAGCGGACGGCCACGAGGTCGTCCGGCTGATACGGCGGGAGCCGTCCAGACCCGACGAGGCGCGCTGGTCGCCCGCGGACGGGTGCGTCGACAAGGCGTCCCTGGAGGGCGCGGAGGCCGTCGTGCACCTGGCGGGCGCCGGGATCGGCGACCGCCCGTGGACCAGGGCGTACATGCGGAAGATCCGCGACAGCCGGCTCGCCGGCACCCGGACGCTCGCGGAGGCGATCGCGACCGCGGCCCCGCGGCCCCGCGTGCTCGTCTGCGGGTCGGCGATCGGGTACTACGGCGACACCGGCGGCACGGAGGTGGACGAGAAGGCGGCGCGCGGGCAGGGCTTCCTCGCCGACCTCGTCCGCGACTGGGAGGCCGCCGCCGCGCCCGCCCGGGAGGCCGGGGTCCGGGTCGTCCACCCGCGGACCGGCGTCGTGCTGGCCCGCGAGGGCGGGATGCTCGGCCGCACCCTGCCGCTGTTCCGGCTGGGGCTCGGCGGCACGCTCGGCGACGGCCGGCAGTGGACGAGCTGGATCTCCCTCGCCGACGCGGTCGCCGCGCTGCGGTTCCTCATCGACCACGAGATCGCCGGACCGGTCAACCTCACCGCGCCGAACCCCGTCACCAACGCGGAGTACACGCGGGCGCTCGGCCGCGTCCTGCACCGGCCGGCGCGGCTGCCGGTCCCCCGGTTCGCGCTGCGGGCGGCGCTGCGCGGGTTGGCCGACGAGGGGCCGCTGATCAGCCAGCGGGTCCTGCCGCGGCGGCTGGAGGAGACCGGGTTCCGGTTCGCGCACGAGGACGTCGAGGCGGCCCTGGCCGCGGCCTTGTGACCGCCGAGATTCTCGTGACCGCCAAGAATCGTCAAAGTCCAGCCCGGTTCCGTTCCGTGGCCATACGGTGACACAGAGGCGACCCGGCCTACGAGGAGGGGTGGAATGAGCACCGACGGACAGCCGCACATCCTCGCGATCGGCGGGGGCTCGTTCGTTCCGGACGGCCGGGACGGATTCCTGCCGAGCCCTCTGCTGCGCTACGCGTTCGACCTGACCGGGCAGGACCGGCCCCGGGTCTGCGTCATCACGACGGCCATGGGCGACGGCCTCCAGGCCATCGCGCGCTCCTACGCGGCGTTCTCCTCCATGGACGCCGAGGTCAGCCACCTGGCCCTGTTCCCGATGCCGAACATCGCCGACATGCGCGCGCACCTGCTCGCCCATGACCTCGTCTACGTGGGCGGCGGGAGCGTCGCGAACCTCCTGGCGCTGTGGCGGCTGCACGGGCTCGACGAGATCCTGCGGGAGGCGTGGCAGGAGGGCGTCGTGCTGTCCGGGCAGAGTGCGGGGGCGCTGTGCTGGCACGTCGGCGGCAACACCGACTCCTTCGGCCCGCAGCTTCGCCCGATGACCGACGGGCTCGGCTTCCTGCCGTACTCGTGCGGGGTGCACTACGACAGCGAGCCGCAGCGGCGCCCGCTGCTGCAGCAGCTCGTCGGCGAGGGCACCCTGCCCGGCGGCTACGCGGCCGACGAGAAGGTCGCGCTGCACTACGTCGGCGCCGAGTTCGTCCAGGCCGTCTCGTACCGGCGGGAGGCGGGCGCCTACCGCATCGAGCCGGACGGGCCCGGGACGGCGAAGGAGTACCGGCTGGAGCCCCGGCTGCTCGCCGCCCTCTGACGCGCGGACCGGGACGTCCACGGCATAAGCTGGCAGGCGTGAGCGATGTGGACGTACGCGAGCTGGTGATGGTGCACGCGGGGTTCGGCACGGCGGCCGTCCCCTACGAGGAGGGCTGGGAGCTGCAAAAACGCACCCACGCCCTGCGGGTCGACGACCAGATCCCCGACACCGTCCTGCTGATGGAGCACCGGCCCGTCTACACCGCGGGCAAGCGGACCGCGGCGCTCGACCGGCCCATCGGCGACCCGGGCGCCCCGGTCGTGGACGTGGACCGCGGCGGCAAGATCACCTGGCACGGCCCGGGGCAGCTCACCGGCTACCCGATCGTGCGGCTCCCCGACCCGGCGGACGTCGTCGGATACGTGCGGCTGCTGGAGCAGATGATGATGGACGTCTGCGCGGAGCTCGGCCTGAAGACCGCGACGGTGGAGGGCCGCAGCGGGCTCTGGGTGCCCGGCTCCCCCGACCGCAAGATCGGCTCGATCGGGATCCGGGTGGCGCGCGGCGTCGCGATGCACGGCTTCATGCTCAACTGCGACAACGACATGGGCTGGTTCGACAAGATCGTCCCCTGCGGGATCCGGGACGTGGGGTCGACGAACCTCAGCCGGGAGCTCGGCCGCGAGGTCACGGTCGCCGAGACCGTCCCGCTGGTCGAGCGGCATCTCGCGGCGGCCCTGGGCGCGGCGGAACCGCTCCACCGCACCACGGCGCAACTGGCGCTCTGACATCGCGGGGGGCGACCCCCGCCGGCGCTCGGCGCCGGACGGTCAGGCCATCACCTTGTAGACGGCCTGGCCTTCGGTGGCGGCCGCCCGGAAGAACTCGGTCAGCCCCTTGTAGGCGGGCTTGAGGACCTTGTCGCGGGCGGCGCCGTCGAGCCGTCCCGCGTCCTGGACCCCGGCCCGCCCCATCGCCGCCGGGTCGTAGCGGCCCGCGACCTTCGCGAACGGCGTCGCGGCCAGGTGGTCGGCGGTCGGCTTGACCCGGTCCGGCGCCAGGTAGATGACGTCCATGCCCAGCTCGTCGGCGCCGTCCTCGGTGAGCAGCCGCCCGCCGCACACCACGTCCGCCTCGGGCTGCCGGCCGTCCCACGGGTCGCCGGTGACGAGGTAGTGCATCGCCTGCCACGCCCAGCCGAGGTCGAACAGCTCCGCGGAGCCGCGCCGGCGCCAGTTCGCGTCACCGAAGACATGGCGGGCGATCCGGCCGGGATCGGGCTCCCCCTCCAGCACGGGCGGCACCCTGAGGTACGACATTGCCAGACCCACGGTGGTCCTCCTGCTGACGCTGTTGCGTGACGACAGGGAGTCACCCTAGAGAGGTCCACAGTTGGACATGGCCGAAACACGCGAATCGGCTGCACGATCGGGGTACTGTCATACGTTCGAGATCGGTCCGATACGGCTTCGAAGCCCTCGGAGGCCGGGCCCGGCGGCGGGCGGCCGGTGTGCCGGCACCGGAGATCGCGACGTAGTCTGGGACGCGTGACGACGGTGACACCCGAGGGACGCAGGCTCCTGCGCGTCGAGGCGCGCAACAGCCAGACCCCGATCGAGCGCAAGCCCGAGTGGATCAAGACACGGCTGAAGATGGGCCCGCAGTACCGCGAGCTCACCGGCCTGGTGAAATCCGAAGGCCTGCACACGGTGTGCCAGGAGGCCGGCTGCCCCAACATCTACGAGTGCTGGGAAGACCGCGAGGCCACGTTCCTGATCGGCGGCGACCAGTGCACCCGCCGCTGCGACTTCTGCCAGATCGACACCGGCCGGCCCGCCGAGCTCGACCGCGACGAGCCCCGCCGCGTCGCCGAGTCCGTCGCCACGATGGGCCTGAAGTACGCGACCGTCACCGGCGTCGCCCGCGACGACCTGGAGGACGGCGGCGCCTGGCTGTACGCCGAGACCGTCCGGCAGATCCACGCGGCGATCCCGGGCTGCGGCGTCGAGCTGCTGATCCCCGACTTCAACGCCGTCCCCGAGCAGCTCGCCGAGGTCTTCTCGTCCCGGCCGGAGGTGCTGGCGCACAACGTGGAGACCGTCCCGCGGATCTTCAAGCGGATCCGCCCCGGGTTCCGGTACGAGCGGTCCCTGGAGGTCATCACCCGGGCCCGCGAGGACGGCCTGGTCACCAAGTCCAACCTCATCCTCGGCATGGGCGAGACGCGCGAGGAGGTCTCGCAGGCGCTGCGCGACCTGCACGAGGCGGGCTGCGAGCTGGTCACGATCACCCAGTACCTGCGGCCGAGCCCCCGCCACCACCCGGTGGAGCGGTGGGTGAAGCCGGAGGAGTTCGTGGAGCTGTCGGCGGAGGCCGAGGAGATCGGCTTCGCGGGCGTCATGTCAGGCCCGCTCGTGCGCTCCAGCTACCGCGCCGGCCGCCTCTACCAGCAGGCGATCTCCGCGCGCGAGGGGTGAACCCGCGACCGCCCCGGCCGGACTATCCTTGTATTCATGTCGAAAAAGCCCACGGACGGGGCCCAGGAGAGTCCGGGTCGCCTCAAGCAGATCCGCATGGTCGCCCAGGTGCTGCGCCAGGCCGACCCGAAGGCGCTGCCGATCGTGTTCGCGTCCGCGATCGGGACCCTGGTCGTCGTCATCCTCATCGGGCTGATCATCGGCCAGCTGTGGTTCTTCATCCCGCTGGGGATCCTCGCCGCGGTCGCCGTCGGCATGATCGTCTTCGGGCAGCTGGCGCAGCGCGCCCAGTACAAGGTGATCGCCGGGCAGCCGGGCGCGGCCGCCGCGATCCTGAAGAACATGCGCGGCAACTGGACGGTCACCGAGGCGGTCAGCGGCAACCGCAACCTCGACATGGTGCACCGCGCGGTCGGGCGCGCCGGCGTGGTGCTCGTCTCGGAGGGGCCCCGCAGCCGGGTCGGCCCACTGCTCGGCGCCGAGAAGAAGCGCATCTCCCGCGCCGCCCAGCAGGTGCCGATCTATGACGTGCAGGTCGGGGACGACGAGGGCCAGGTCCCGGTCGGCAAGCTCCAGCGCCACCTGATGAAGCTGCCCCGCAACCTCACCAAGGGGCAGGTCGCGGAGCTGAACGACCGCCTCCAGGCCCTGCCCCGCTCGATGCAGATGCCGAAGGGCCCGATGCCGCGCGGCGCGAAGATGCCGAAGGGCCCGAAGCCGAAGACGCGCTGACGGACGTGAGAAGAGCGCCCCCTCGGGGGCGCTTTCTCGTTTCCGGCCTGCTCGGGTCCGGCCTAGATGGTGACGACGACCGTGTTGCCGGCGCGGTCGTGCAGGCCCCGGTAGTCCCGGTCCCAGATCAGGGCGGGGACGACCAGGAGCAGCAGGAGGGTCCGGACGAGGGCCCGGACGAGCCCGACGGGCCGCCCGTCCAGGCGGGCGACGCGGATGCCGCACAGCCGCTTGCCGATCGTCGTGCCGAGGAACGCGGTGAGCACCCACGCCTGGACGCCGAAGACGAGCAGCGTCGCCATGCTGCGCTCGGCGGGCTCCCAGCCGAGCGAGCGCGCGAGCAGGCTCGCCACCAGCATCGACAGCCCCCAGTCGACGAACAGCGCCACGAGCCGCCGGCCGTAGGACGCGACGGCGCCGCTGCCGCCGGCGGGCAGCCCGATCCGCTTCCCGGGCTCGCCGAGGTCGGCCCCGGCGGAGCGCGCCCCGCCGAGCCAGGTCTGCGTCCACCGCGGCGCGGCCGCCTCCCGCCGCCCCTTGCCACCGCTCATGGCCCCTACGCTATCCGGTCCTCCGCCGCCGCCCGACGCGGCTCCCCGGCAGGCCCGGAGTGACGCGTAACACAGCGGAAACATACGAGACATGGCCGGGAAACGGCGTGGCCATAGCGTGCTGGGAGCCAAGAACCGCCCTGAGGAGGCTGGATGTTCAGCAGCGCCGAAGAGGTCCTGAGCTACATCAGGAACGAAGGTGTGCGTTTCGTCGACTGCCGGTTCGTGGACCTGCCGGGCAAGATGCAGCATTTCACGTTCCCCGTCGAGAGCTTCGGCGAGAGCGTCTTCACCGAGGGGCTCATGTTCGACGGCTCGTCGGTCCGCGGGTTCCAGGAGATCCACGAGTCGGACATGCTCCTGCTCCCGGACCCGGGCACCGCGGTCGTCGACCCGTTCCGCCAGCACAAGACGCTGATCCTCAACTTCTTCGTGCACGACCCGCTGACGGGCGAGCCCTACAGCCGCGACCCGCGCAACGTCGCCAAGAAGGCCCAGGACTACCTGCGCGGCACCGGCATCGCCGACACGTGCTACTTCGGCCCCGAGGCCGAGTTCTACATCTTCGACGACGTCCGCTTCGAGACCAGGCAGAACGCGGGCTACTACTACCTCGACTCCGTCGAGGGCGCCTGGAACACCGGGCGCGAGGAGGCCGGCGGCAACCTCGGCGCGAAGCCCCCCTACAAGGGCGGCTACTTCCCCGTCCCGCCGATGGACCACTACACCGACCTGCGCTCGGAGATGGTGTCCCAGCTCATCGCGTCGGGCATCCAGGTGGAGATGCAGCACCACGAGGTCGGCACCGCCGGCCAGGCCGAGATCGACTTCCGCTTCGACACGCTGCTGAAGACGGCCGACAACCTGCTGCTCTACAAGTACATCGTCAAGAACGTCGCGCGCGCCGAGGGCAAGACCGTCACGTTCATGCCGAAGCCGATCTTCGGTGACAACGGCTCGGGCATGCACTGCCATCAGTCCCTGTGGAAGGACGGCTCGCCCCTCTTCTACGACGAGGTCGGCTACGCGGGCCTGTCCGACAACGCCCGCTACTACATCGGCGGCCTGCTCAAGCACGCGCCGTCCCTGCTGGCCTTCACCAACCCGACGGTGAACAGCTACCACCGCCTCGTCCCCGGCTTCGAGGCGCCGGTCAACCTGGTCTACTCGCAGCGCAACCGGTCGGCGTGCATCCGCGTCCCGATCACGGGCTCGAACCCGAAGGCCAAGCGCATCGAGTTCCGCGTGCCGGACCCGTCCTGCAACCCGTACCTGGCCTTCTCCGCCATGCTGATGGCCGGCCTGGACGGCATCAAGAACAAGATCGAGCCCGCCGAGCCGGTCGACAAGGACCTCTACGAGCTGCCGCCGGAGGAGGCCCGCGCCATTCCCCAGGTACCCGGCAGCCTCCCCGAGGTCCTCGCCGCCCTGGAGGCCGACCACGACTACCTGCTGGAAGGCGGCGTCTTCACGCCGGACCTCATCGAGACCTACATCACGATGAAGAACGAGTTCGAGATCGACCCGATCCGCCTGCGCCCCCACCCGCACGAGTTCGAGCTCTACTACGACATCTAAGATCGCAGGTCAGCGCGGCTCTCCGCGCTGACCTGGCCAGCTGGGCCGCCGGCCGTGCCCTTCCTCACCGGAGGGCGCGGCCGGCGGCCTTTCCGCTTCGCGGCCCGGCATCGGGAGGCTCCGCGATCGGGACGACGTGCGCGGCGGGACCGCCGGGGCGGGCCTGATGACGGCTCCCTGTCGGGTGTCGGTGAGGGCTGGCATTATGTCCGCGGAGGGGCGGGATGACCAAGCACGCCAAGCGCGTCCTGCGGGACATCGAGGTGCTGCGGCGTGCCGCGCGTGAGCTCGCGGCCGAGTACCGGCAGGTGTGCACCGAGGTGGGGGCGGCGGCGGTGCCGTTGCGGAGGGCGGCGGCCAGGGAGTGGCTCAGGTCCGTTCCGGTCGCCCGGCTGAAGCAGGTCGCGGACGGGCCGATCCGGTTCGGCGCGGTGCGGGGGGCCGAGTTCGTCGCGGTCGCGGACGTGCTCGACTCGACTCCGGACGGGCTCCTGCTGCTGCGCGGGATCGGGCCCGACACCGCCGAGCGGCTCCACACGGCGGCGGCCGAGCTGGTCGAGACGGCGACGTGGTCCGCGAGCCTGCGGATCACGATCGGCCCGCGGGACGAGCGCACGGAATCGCTCGTGGTCGCCCTGCATCAGCTGGTGAACGGGCACCGGGAACTGCGGCGCGCCGTGGAGTTCGCCGAGTGGGTGGAGACGTCCTGCATCAGGAACGTCTACGACGCGAGGCGGGGAGTGGGGTGGCGCAGGGTGCTGCTGCCGCCGGACGCGCGGTACCTGGCCAGGGAGGCGATCGCGGAGCTCTCGGGACTCCTGGAGAGTTCGGGTGCCGCGCTGCTGAGGTCGCCGGGCCTGATAGGGGCCTGCGTCCCGGTGGACGAGGCCTGGCGCGACTTCCAGCGGAACGCGGACGCCTACCAGGCCGAGCTCGCGGGGGTGGCGGGGCAGGCGTCCGCCGGGGAGGCGGCCGAGGGCTTCCTGCCGGAGGACCTGGCGGCGGACGTCTGGGATGAGTCACTCGATGACACCCACCTGAAGGTGTCGCTGCGGGAGTACCAGTCGTTCGGGGCGCGGTTCGCGCTTCTGCGGAGGCGCGTGATCCTGGGGGACGAGGCGGGGCTCGGCAAGACGGTCCAGGCGATCGCCGCCATCGCGCACCGGCGGGGTGAGGGCGCGACGCATTTCCTGGTGGCCTGCCCGGGGAGCGTACTGCTCAACTGGGTCCGCGACATCGAGACCTTCAGCTCGATCGAGGCGCATCTGATCCAAGGCCCGGACCGGGACGCGGCGCTGGAGAGGTGGACCGGCGGGGGCGGCGTCGCCGTGGCGCCCCTGGATTGGCTTCCCTACATGGAGGACCGCCCCGGCCTCGGGATGTTCGTGGTGGACGAGGCCCACCAGACGAAGAACTCCTGGACGCTTCGTGCGAGGGCGGTCGCCCGCCTGTGCGAGGAGACGGAGCACGTCATGCTCCTCACCGGGATGCCGATGGAGGACCGGGTGGAGGAGTTCCGCAGCCTGGTCGGCCATCTGCCGCCCGATGTGGCGGAGGGGATCCGCCCGCAGGAGGCGGCGCTGGGGTCGCGGGCGTTCCGGGTGGCGGTCGCGCCCGTCTACCTCAGACGCGACCAGCGGGACGTGCTCGCGGAGCTGCCCGACGTCGTGCGCGTGGACGAGCTGGTGGCGCCGGGCCGCGGGTCGGCCAAGCTCCGGCGGCTGAAGGAGCTGGTCAGGGAGGCCGAGGCCAATGGGCAGAAGGTCGTCGTCCACTCCTGTTCCCCGGACGTGCTCGCCGCCGTCCGGAAGGTGCTCGCGACCGGTGGGAGGCAGGTGACCGCGGAGGCGTTCGCCGCCGAGGACGGGCACGCCGTGCTGGTGGCCGGGCTGGAGGCGGACGGGCCGAGCCCGCGGGGCGCGTCGGTGGTGATCTTCTGCGAGCCGCAGGAGGACCCGGACGCGGAGGCCCGCGCTGTGGGGCGCGTGCTCGGGGCCGGCCCGACCGGGATGCTGCGGGTGCACCGGCTGGTCGCGCCTGGCACCGTGGACGAGTGGATCGGCGAGGGACCGGGATGACGGACGACGCCAAGGACGTCCTGCGGGGCGGATACGCGCTGCTGGGCGCCGCGCGCGACCTGGTCGCCGATCATCGGCGCGCGCTCGCGGAGGTGCACGGGGCGCTCGCGCCGCTGCGGGCGGAGGCGGCGCGGGAGCAGCTCGGGTCGATCCCGCTGGCGCGGCTGAAGGACGTCACGGACGGGCGGCTGCGGCTCGGGCCCCTGGAGGACGCGGGGTACACGACCGTCGCGGACGTCCTGGACGCCACCCCGTACCGCCTGCAGCTGCTGCCCGGGATCGGGCCGCAGACCGCGCGGCAGCTCCACGCGGCGGCGGAGAGCCTGCGGGAGGCGGCGGAGCGGTCGGCGGCGGTCCGGGTCGACGTCGACCGGCGGGACGAGACCATGACGCCCGTCGTCGCCGCCCTGCACCGGCTGGTGAACGCGGGGCCGGAGCTCCCGCGCGCGCGGGCCGCCGCCGACGGCGTGGACGAGCGGTTCGGGCCGCTGGTGCACGACGCGCGGCCGGCCGGGTCGTGGTGGCGGCGGATCTTCACGCGGGCCTCCCGGCGGGAGCGGGCGCGGGAGGCGGTCGGCGAGCTGGCGGAGGCCCTGCGGACCGAGGAGTCCCGCGGGACCCGGCTGCTGATGGCGCAGGCGTCGGTGGACCTGCTGCGGCCCGCGGTGTCGCCGGACGAGGCGTGGATCGACTTCGAGCTGCGCGCGTCCGACTACCAGACCCTGCTGGCCGAGCTGGCGGCGCTGGATCCCGAGCGGGACGCCGCCCAGGGCTTCCTGCCGGGCGATCTCGCCGCCCGGGTCAAGGCGCAGCCTCTCGACGACGCCCACCGGCGGGTGTCGCTGCGCGGGTACCAGGCGTTCGGGGCGCGGTTCGCGCTCGTCCAGCGGCGGGTGATCCTGGGCGACGAGATGGGGCTCGGGAAGACGATCCAGGCGATCGCCGCGATGGCCCATCTGCGTGCGGAGGGCGCCACCCACTTCCTGGTGGCGTGCCCCGCGAGCGTGCTGATCAACTGGGTGCGGGAGATCGAGACGCGCAGCACGATCGCCGCGCACCCGCTGCACGGGTCCGGGCGCGCCGCCGCGCTGCGCAAGTGGGCCGGGGACGGCGGGATCGCCGTGACGACGCTCGCCACGCTGCACAGCCTGGACGTCCCGGACGACGTGCGGGTCGGCATGTTCGTGGTGGACGAGGCGCACTACGCCAAGAACCACGAGACCCGCCGCTCCCGTGCCGTCGGCGCGTGGTGCCGCCGGACCGAGCATGTCCTGTTCCTGACCGGGACGCCGATGGAGAACCGGGTCGAGGAGTTCCGCAGCCTGGTCGCGCACCTGCGTCCCGGGCTCGCCAAGGAGGTCCGGACGAGCGACGCGGCGATGGGGGCGCGGGCGTTCCGGTCGGCGGTCGCCCCGGTGTACCTGCGGCGCAACCAGCGGGACGTGCTGGTCGAGCTGCCCGAGGTCGTGCACGTGGACGAGCTGGAGGAGTTCAGCCGGGCCGACGCGCGGGCCTACCGGGACGCGGTGGCGGAGGGCAACTTCATGGCGATGCGCCGGGCCGCGTACGCCGTCCCGAAGAAGTCGGCCAAGCTCGCCCGCCTGGTGGAGCTGGTCGAGGAGGCGGACGCCAACGACCTGAAGGTCGTGGTGTTCTCCTACTTCCGGGACGTGCTCGCCGCCGTCCAGGACGCGCTCGGCCCGGCGGCGCGCGGCCCGATCTCGGGCGGGACGCCGCCCGTGCGGCGGCAGGAGATCGTGGACGCGTTCACCGCCGAGCCCGGCCACGCCGTCCTGCTCGCCCAGATCCAGGCGGGCGGGGTCGGGCTCAACCTCCAGGCGGCCTCCGTCGTGATCCTGTGCGAGCCGCAGGTGAAGCCGACCATGGAGACGCAGGCGGTCGCCCGCGCGCACCGGATGGGGCAGGTTCGCACGGTGCAGGTGCACCGGCTGCTGACGCCCGGCGGCGTGGACGCCCGGATGCTGGAGATACTGCAGGTCAAGACGATGCTGTTCGACGAGTACGCGCGCCGCAGCGATCTCGCCGAGCAGACTCCGGACGCGGTCGACATCTCCGAGCAGGCCCTGGCGGCGCAGATCGTGGCGGAGGAGCAGGAGCGCCTCGGGATGTAGGGAAGAACGTCCGGGGCGCCCGTGTTCAGGTGGGCGAGACCGGACGATCAAAGGGGATGTCATGGCCGAGGTCAGGGTGGAGCGCACCGAGGACGGCTTCCGGGCCGTCAACGGGCGGGGCGCGAGCGTCGCCATCGGCGACGGGGACGCCGAGGGCGTCTTCACGCCCGTCGAGCTGCTGCTGGCGGCGCTCGGCGGCTGCGAGCTGGTCACCGTCGAGCCGCTGACGGCCAAGCGCGGGCACCGGATGGCGCGGCTCGCCGCGACCGTCCAGGCCGACAAGATCGCGACGAGCACGCTCGGCACGATCACCGTCACCTATGACGTCGAGCTCCCCGAGGGGGACGCCGAGGCCGGGGACGTCCTGAAGGCCGTGGCCGGGCGGGTCCACGACAAGTACTGCACGGTCGGCAGCGCGCTGCGGGAGCCGATGAAGGTCGAGCAGGTCGTCTAGCCGCAGGTCGTGCCGGACGGGGGCACGCTTCCGCGCAGGAGGTAGGCCTCGACGGCCCGGCGGACGCAGCGGTCGCCGGTGGCGTAGGCGCCGTGGCCCTCCCCGCGGAGGGTGAGGAGCGTGGCGGCCCCGCCCAGCCTCCTCGTCAGCTCGGACGCCCACGCGTACGGGGTGGCGGGGTCCCCGGTGTTGCCGACGACGAGAATCGGGGCGGCGGACGGCGCGGACACCTCGCGCGCGTCGTCGTCGCCCTCCACCGGCCAGCCGGTGCACTGCGTCAGCTGCCAGGCCATGGCCGGCCCGAAGATCGGCGAGGCGGCGCGGAACCTCGGCAGCAGCTCCCGCACGTCGTCCGCGGTGTAGCGGTCCGCGCCGTCCGCGCAGGTGATGGCGGTGTTGGCGGCGGAGAAGTTGCTGTAGACGCCGTTCCCGCGCCGCCCGTTCTGCAGGTCGGCGAGCAACAGCAGCAGGGAGCCGTCGCGGCGCTTCACGGCGTCGGACAGGCCCTGCGCGAGGTACGGCCAGGCCTTCCGGGAGTACAGGCCGGCGGCGACCCCGGTCGTGCCGAGGCTCTGGGTGAGCCTGCGGCCGGACGACGTGCGGAGCGGTCTGCGGTCGAGGCCGGCCAGGATCCGGCCGATCGACGCGACGGCGGACGGCCCGTCCTTCCCCAGCGGGCACAGGACCCGCCCCAGGCGGGCGCACGCCGCCGCGAACTCGCCGAGGGCCTGCTGGAACCCGGCGGCCTGGCCGAGCGCGAGCGCGGCGGGGTCGTTGCCGGTGTCGACGGCGCCGTCCAGCACGGCCCGTCCCACCCGGGCGGGGAACCGGTGCGCGTAGCCGCCGCCGAGCCAGGTGCCGTAGGAGACGCCGAAGTAGTGCAGCCTCCGCTCGCCGAGCGCGGCGCGGATCAGGTCGAGATCGCGGACGGCGTCCAAGGTGCCGACGTGCGGGAGCAGCCGCCCCGACCGCGCCTCGCACGCCCGCGCGTACGCGGCGCGGCGGGCCATGTACGCCTTCTCTTCGGCGGCGGTGTCGGGGCTGTCGTCCGCGGCGGCGAGCCCGTCCATCCGCCGGTCGTCCACGCAGGTCACGGGGGTGCTGCGGCCGACGCCGCGGGGGTCGAACCCGATCAGGTCGTAGCGGGTGCGCAGAGCCGCGTAGTCGCCCGCGGTCTGCGCGAGCGTGTCGACGCCGTCGCCGCCGGGCCCGCCGAAGTTGAACACCAGCGAGCCGATGCGGTGGCGCCGGTCGGTCGCGGGCAGCTTGATCAGGGCGAGGCCGATCCGCCGGCCGGACGGGTCGGCGTGGTCCAGCGGAACCTGGAGCGTCGCGCAGCGGAACCCGCTGCGCGGGGTCCCGCTCCCGTGCACCGCGGGCGGCAGCCCGGTGCAGCGCTTCCATTGGAGCGGCGGGACGGCCGGGGACGGGGCGCCGAGGGCCCCGCGGTGCTCGGCGGTCACCGTCCGGGGGACGCGCGTCCCTCCCGCGAGGGACAGGGAGATCAGTCCGAAAACGGCCAGTGACCCAGCCATGAGCGGCATTACGCCCGGTATACCCGGATACCTGGCCATTCGTCCCCCCGGTCGACTCGCGGGGGGCGCCCTGGACCTACCCAGGGCCTCCTATGCTGACTCCTGATCAACTCCATAGGCTCCGCGCTGCGGGGTAGGTGACCGGGGTCCACCCACCGTCCCCGGGCCCCTCCCCCGAAAGTCCGGATACCGCATCAGGGTCGTACTACTCAAGTCTGAGATGAAGACCATTCGCCGCGGTGATCTCATTCAGGGGGCCCTGAGGCAAAGATAGGTAGCATGGCTCAACCCGCCCCCCCAACGGCCCGCAGAGGCGAGGCCGGCGCCACGACACTACGGCGCCGCGTCCTCACCGCGCCCCCGGTCTGGCGTGAGCTGCTCCTGGTCGTCCTCTTCTACACCGGCTATACGCTCACCCGCATCGTCCTGGTTCAGGACGGCACCGGGCCCGCGTTCGCGCACGCCGACGAGATCCTGCGCGTGGAGCGCTACCTGGGGCTGGACGTTGAGCTGCACCTCAACCAGACGCTGCTGTCGGTGCCGTGGCTGGCGCGCACCGCCAACGTCTTCTACGCCACGATGCACTTCATCGTGACCCTCGGCATCGTCGTCTGGCTGTACCGCTACCGGCCCCAGCACTACCGGTGGCTGCGCGCCTCCATCATGATCGCCACGGCGGTGGCGCTGATCGGCTTCTGGCTGTACCCGCTGGCGCCCCCGCGGTTCCTGCACAGCGAGGGCTTCGTCGACCCGGTGACCGCGCTGCACTCGCTCGGCCTGTACGCCAGCGACGCGTCCGGCAGCCTGACCAACCAGTACGCGGCCATGCCGTCCATGCACGCCGGATGGTCGCTGTGGTGCGGGGTGATCCTGGTCAGGCTGGCGACGCAGAAGTGGGCCAAGATCCTCGGTGTGCTCTACCCCGCGACGACCGTGTACGTGATCCTGTCCACCGCCAACCACTACGTGCTGGACGCGGTGGCCGGGATGGCGCTGATCAGCGGGGCGCTCTGGGTGTCCTACGTCCTCTACACGCGGTGTCCCGCCTCGCTCCTCGTCGCGCGGGCCCGCGTCCGGCACCGCCTCGCCCAGCGCCCGGGACGCGGCACGGGCCGCTCCGGCGCCGGCTCCGCCGCCGCGGGCGGCGCCGGCCGCTCCTGACCCGCCTACGACTCCGGGAGTAGCCGGGTCATCCTCCGGGATCAGTCCGCCCCGTAGAACACGCGGTCGACCACGGCGCGGGCCCGGCGGGCGTGGCGGCGGTAGTCCTCCAGAAGGTCACCGGTCCCCGGATAGCCGAGGACGCGGGTGACGGCGCTGCGCTCCCGGTGGTGGTCGGTGGGCAGCAGGTCGGACGCGCGGCCCCGCACCAGCATGATCGACCCCCGGATGCGGGTCGCCAGGCACCACGCGTCCTCCAGCACGGCGGCGTCGCCGGCGTCCAGGAACCCGGCCCCGACGGCGGCGTCCAGCGCGTCCAGGGTCCGGGTGGTGCGCAGCCCCGGGACGTCGTGCGCGTGCCGGAGCTGGAGGAGCTGCGCGACCCACTCCACGTCCGCGAGGCCGCCGGGGCCGAGCTTGATGTGCAGCCGCCGCTCGACGCCGCGCGGGAGCCGCTCGGACTCCATCCGCGCCTTCAGCCGCCGGATCTGCCGGACGGCGTCGTCGTCGATGCCGTCCTCCGGCCACCGGACGGGGTCGATCAGCGCGCGGAACCGGTCCCGCAGGCCCTCGTCGCCGATCAGCGGGTCGGCGCGCAGCAGCGCCTGCGCCTCCCAGGGCTCCGACCAGCGGGCGTAGTAGGCGGCATAGGACGCGAGGGTGCGCACCAGCGGCCCCTGCCGCCCCTCCGGCCGCAGGTTCGGGTCGATCTCCAGCGGCGGGTCGGGGGCGGGCAGCGCCAGGAGGCGGCGCAGCTCCTCGGCGACGGCGTGCGCGGCCCGCCCGGCGGCCCGCTCGTCCGCGTCCGGCAGCGGGTCGTGCACGAACATCACGTCGGCGTCGCTGCCGTAGCCGAGCTCGTGCCCGCCGAACCGGCCCATCGCGACGACGGCCATCCGGGTCGGCAGCGGCTCCCGCGACTCCAGCTCGATCTTCTTGACGGCGGCCCGCAGCGCCGCCTCCACGGTGACGGCGGCGATGCCGGTGAGGGCCTCGCCCACCGTCCGGACGTCCACCAGGCCGAGCAGGTCGGCGACCGCCACGCGGAACAGCTCGCGGCGCCGCAGGCCCCGCACCACCGCGGTCGCCTCCTCGGCGGGGGCGGCCGCGGCCGCCCGCTCCCCCGCGGGCGCCGCGGTGAAGTCCCAGTGCCGGCGGACGGCGGCGAGGGCCTCCGAGCGCAGCGCGCGGGCCGGGCGCGGGGCCAGGTCGGCGTCGCTGCCGAGCATCCCGACCGCCTCCGGCGCCCGCAGCAGCAGGTCGGTGGCGTAGCGGCTGGAGCCGAGCACCCACGCCATCCGCTCGGCGACGGCGACCTCGTCCCGCAGCAGCCGCAGGTACCAGGGCGTGGTGCCGAGCGCGTCGCTGACCTGCCGGAACCCGAGCAGGCCCGCGTCGGGGTCCGGCGCGTCGGCGAACCAGCCGAGCATGACCGGCAGCAGCGTCCGCTGGATCGCGGCGCGCCGCGACACCCCCGAGGTCAGCGCCTCGATGTGCCGGAGCGCGCCCGCCGGGTCGCCGTAGCCGAGGGCCTCCAGCCGGGTCCGGGCGGCCTCCGGGGTGAGCCGCGACTCCTCCCCGGGCAGCCGGGCGACGGCCCGCAGCAGCGGCCGGTAGAACAGCTTCTCGTGGATGCGGCGGACCTCGCGGGCGTGCCGCCGCCACAGCGCGGTGAACTCCCCCACCGGGTCGGTGCGCAGGCCGAGGGCGCGGCCGAGGCGGCGCAGGCCCGCCTCGTCATCGGGGACGAGATGGGTGCGGCGCAGCCGGTGCAGCTGGACCAGGTGCTCAACGCGCCGCAGGAACCGGTAGGCCGACGCCAGCACCGCCGCGTCGTCGCGGCCGACATAGCCGCCCTGGGACAGGTCGGCCAGGGCGTCCAGCGTGGTCGGGCTGCGGAGCGTCTCGTCGGCGCGGCCGTGCACGAGCTGGAGCAGCTGCACCGAGAACTCCACGTCGCGCAGCCCGCCGGGGCCGAGCTTGAGCTGGCGCTCGGAGTCGGCGGTGCGCTGGTTCAGGTCGGCCTCGACGCGGCGCCGCATGTGCTGGACGTCCTCGACGAAGTCCTCCCCCTCGGCGGCCTTCCACACGATCGGGGCGATCGTGTCGAGGTAGCGGGCGCCGAGCCCCGGGTCGCCGGCGACCGGGCGGGCCTTCAGCAGCGCCTGGAACTCCCAGGTCTTGGCCCAGCGCTCGTAGTAGGCGCGGTGGCTGGCGAGCGTCCGCACGAGCGGGCCGGACTTGCCCTCGGGCCGCAGCGCCGCGTCCACCTCCCAGAGCGCGCCCTCCTCCGTGGAGGCCGAGCAGGCCCGCATCATCGCCGACGCCAGCCGGGTCGCGACGCGCAGGGCGGCGTCCTCCGGCTCCTCCGCCCGCGCTTCCGCCACGAAGATCACGTCGACGTCGCTGACGTAGTTCAGCTCGCGGCCCCCGCACTTGCCCATGCCGATCACGGCGAGCCGGCACGCCCGGTGCCCGGGGACCTC
The DNA here is from genome assembly GCF_047130825.1 of Actinomadura madurae. NCBI lineage: Bacteria > Bacillati > Actinomycetota > Actinomycetes > Streptosporangiales > Thermomonosporaceae > Actinomadura > Actinomadura madurae. The sequence goes on along the minus strand of NZ_CP083237.1, from coordinate 9,612,634 downwards.
GGCGCGGGCGATCGCGAGGCCCGCCTCCAGCGCGGCGGAGGCGAGGTCGGCCAGCTCCGCGGCGACCTCGGCGACGTCGGCGACGCCGATCAGGTCGCGTCCCGCGAGCGCGAGGAGGCGCCGGCGGTAGGCGACGCGGAGCGCGAGGAGGGCGTCGGAGGCGGAGGCCACCGGCTCCTCGGCCGACGGGTCGGCGCCCACGGCGGCCAGCAGCTCCTCCCGCGGCGGCCGCGCCGGGCCGGCCGCGCCGTCGCGCAGAACGTTCCAGTGCTCCGGATGCCGGGCCAGATGGTCGCCCAGGGCGGCGCTCACCCCGAGGACGGCGGTGAGCCGCTCCCGCGTCCCCGGCTCGCGGGCGAGCGCGTCCCGCAGCTCCCCGCCCACGCCCCGCTCGCCGGCGCACGCCAGCAGCCGCAGCAGGCCGTCCAGGGCGAGGTCCGGGTCGGCGGTGCCGCCGAGGGCGTCGAGCAGCTCGTCGGACGGCCCGGAGCCGGTGCCGCGCCGCGCCTCCTCCAGGAGCCGCCCGGCCCGCGCGGCGTCGGTGAAGCCGAGCCTCGCCAGGCGGCCGGCGAGGGAGGGACGGCGGTCGGAGGTCCAGGACTCGGTCACAGGGTCAACCGTAATCCGGAGGAGTCGCTCAGAGGACCGCCAGCAGGCGCTTGCGCTCGAACTCGGTCACCTGGCGCCGGTAGTCCTCCCATTCATGGCGCTTGTTGCGCAGGAAGAAGTCGAACACGTGCTCGCCGAGGACGTCCGCCATCAGCTCGCTGCGCTCCATCGCGTGGATCGCCTCGTCCAGGTTCTGCGGCAGCGGCTCGATGCCGAGGGCGCGCCGCTCGGCCACGGTGAGCGCCCAGACGTCGTCCTCGGCGCCCGGCGGCAGCTCGTAGCCCTCCTCGATCCCCTTCAGCCCGGCGCCGAGGATCGCCGCGAACGCCAGGTAGGGGTTCGCGGCCGTGTCCAGCGACCGGAACTCGATGCGGGTCGAGTGGCCCTTGTGCGGCTTGTACATGGGGACGCGGACGAGCGCCGACCGGTTGTTGTGCCCCCAGCAGATGTAGGACGGGGCCTCTCCCCCGGCGCCGGCGGCCGAGCCGACGTTGCCCCACAGCCGCTTGTAGGAGTTGACCCACTGATTGCAGACCGCGGTGATCTCGGCGGAGTGCCGCAGCAGCCCGGCGATGAACGCCCGCCCGACCTTCGACAGCTTGTACTCCGCGCCCGGCTCGTAGAAGGCGTTGCGGTCGCCCTCGAACAGGGACATGTGGGTGTGCATGCCGGAGCCGGGGTGCTCGGTGAACGGCTTCGGCATGAACGAGGCGAACACGCCCTGCTCCAGCGCGACCTCCTTCATCACCAGCCGGAAGGTCATGATGTTGTCGGCGGTGGTGAGCGCGTCGGCGTACCGCAGGTCGATCTCCTGCTGGCCGGGGGCGCCCTCGTGGTGGCTGAACTCCACCGAGATGCCCATCGCCTCCAGCATGGTGATCGCGTTGCGCCGGAAGTCGTGCGCCGCGCTGTGCGGGGTGTGGTCGAAGTACCCGCCCGCGTCGGCCGGCTCGGGCTCGCGGCCGTCCTCCGGCTTGTCGCTGAGCAGGAAGAACTCGATCTCGGGGTGGGTGTAGAAGGTGAAGCCGAGGTCGGCGGCGCGGGCCAGGGCGCGCTTGAGGACGTAGCGGGGGTCGGCGAAGCTCGGCGTGCCGTCCGGCATCAGGATGTCGCAGAACATGCGGCCCACGCCCGGGGACTCCGAGCGCCAGGGCAGCACCTGGAACGTGGACGGGTCCGGCTTGGCGATCATGTCGGCCTCGTACACGCGGGCGAAGCCCTCGATCGCCGACCCGTCGAACCCGATGCCCTCGCCGAAGGCGCCCTCCAGCTCGGCGGGCGCCACGGCCACCGACTTCAGGAACCCGAGCACGTCGGTGAACCACAGCCGGATGAAGCGGATGTCGCGCTCCTCCAGTGTCCGGAGCACGAACTCCTGCTGACGGTCCAATGCCCTCTCCCTCGGTGCTGCCCTCGTCGCGGACGCGGGCCGGGTATGCCGGCCGCGGACGCCGGTCCGGCTACCTTCGCAGTATGCCCGGCCGCTGTTACCGCGACGTTACGCGTCCGGGGCCGGTGCTCGGAACATACCCGACTACTCGGTCTCCCCGACCCGCGCGGCGGCCGGGTCGAGGACGCGGGACAGGAACGTCCTGGTCCGCTCGTGGGAGGGAGCGGCGATCACGCGCGAGGGCGGGCCCTCTTCCACGACCACGCCGCCGTCCATGAACACCACCCGGTCGGCGACCTCCCGCGCGAAGCTCATCTCGTGGGTGACCACGAGCATGGTCATCCCCGCCTCGGCGAGGCCGCGCATGACGCCGAGGACGTCGCCGACCAGCTCCGGGTCCAGCGCGGACGTCGGCTCGTCGAAGAGCATCACCTCCGGCCCCATCGCGAGCGCGCGGGCGATCGCCACGCGCTGCTGCTGGCCGCCGGACAGCTGCGCCGGGTAGGAGCCGATCTTGTCGGCCAGCCCGACCCGCTCCAGGTTCTCCCGCGCGATCCGCTCCGCCTCCGCCCGGCCCCGCCTCAGCACCTTCCGCTGGGCGATCATCACGTTGCCGAGCGCGGTCAGGTGCGGGAAGAGGTTGAACGACTGGAAGACCATGCCGATCCGGCGCCGGACGGCGTCGATGTCCACCTCGGGGTCGGTGACGTCGGCGCCGACCACCCGGATCGTCCCCGCCGACGGCTCCTCCAGCAGGTTGACGCAGCGCAGCAGCGTCGACTTGCCGGACCCGGACGGGCCGATCACGCACACGACCTCGCCCGGCGCGACGTGGAAGTCGATGCCGCGCAGCACCTCGTTCGTCCCGAACGACTTGCGCAGGCCGCTGATCTCCACGGCGTTCCCGCCGGGCGCGTCCTGCCCGCCGGAGGTGTCCTTGCCGAGGCTCGTCATCGCTGCCCCCTGCGCTGCCGCGCCTCCAGCCGCCGGGCCAGCAGGCTCAGCGGGATCGTGATGATCAGATAGCAGATCCCCGCCACGATGATCGGGGTGGTGTTGCCCTGCTCGCCCGCGAGGTCGCGGCCGAACTTGGTGAGCTCCCGCTGTTCGAGGGTGATGCCGAGGAACAGCACGAGCGAGGAGTCCTTGCAGAGCAGCACCAGCTCGTTCGTCAGCGGCGGGATGATGATCCGGAACGCCTGCGGGATGATGATCGACCGCATCGCGCGGGCGTGCGACATGCCGAGCGAGCGCGCCGCCTCCAGCTGCCCCCGGGGGACCGCCTCGATCCCGGCCCGGATCGTCTCGGCCATGTAGGCGGTGGCGGCGAGCCCGAGCGCCAGCCCCGCCTGCCCGGCCGCGCCGCCCGGGATGTTGGTGCCGGGGAAGGCCAGCGGCACGCCGACGCCCACGAAGATGAAGATCAGCAGCAGCGGGAGGCCGCGGAAGATCTCGATGTAGGTGGTGGCGAACCACCGGTACGGCGGGACCGACGACAGCCGCATCAGCGCGATGAGCAGCCCGCCGCCGAGCCCGATGCCGAACCCGACCGCGGTGTAGACGGCGGTGTTGCGCAGGCCGATCGTGATGATGTCCGGGAAGAGGCTCTTGGCGACCTCCCAGTTGGCGAAGTTCAGCCGCAGCGTCCGCCAGTCGGCCAGCACGACGACCAGCACGACGATGGCGGCGAAGAGCCCGTACTGGCCGCCGAGGGAGAGCCGCCGGCGGGTCCGGCGGGACATCCCGCCCGCCGCCCCCGGACCCGGCGGCCCCGCCTTCACGGGCTCGGCGGTCACGAGCCGCCGCCGGCGGTGGACGGCATTGGACCGATCCACTTCTCGTAGATCGCCTTGTAGGTGCCGTCCGCCTTCGCCTGCGCGATCGCCTGGTTGGTGAGCTTGACCAGCTCGGGGTTGTGGTTCTTGCGCATCCACATGCCGTACTGCTCACCGGTGTTCAGGTTGGCGACGATCTCGAATTTCGCGTTCGCCGGGTCCTTCAGCCAGCCCCGGACGACCGGGTCGTCCTGCACGATCACGTCCACCTGGCCGGTGCGCAGCCCGTCCAGCTCGGCGTTGGAGTTGTCGAACGAGCGCGGGTCGAAGCCCTTGCCCTTGACGAAGTCCTCACCGGTGGTGCCGGCCTGCGAGCCGAGCTTGAGCTTCTTGGACTTCACGTCGTCCAGCGACGCGACGCCGCCGCCCTTCTTCGCCATCAGCGCCTGGGTGGCGTCGAAGTAGGGGTCCGAGACGTCCATGAAGCGCTTGCGCTCGTCGGTGATCGTCATCCCGCCCATCTGGATGTCGCACTTGCCGGCGTTCAGCGCCGAGCCCGTCTTCATCGTCTCGAAGGGGGTGTCGACGACCTTCTGGGTGACGCCGAGCTTCTTGGCGACGAGGTCGATGATGTCGACGTCGAAGCCCACCACCTTCCCCGTCTTCTTGTCCTCGGACTGGAACGGCGGGTAGGGCAGGTGGGTGCACGAGGTGAGCGCGCCCTTCTCGATGAGCTTCACGCCCTGCACGGTGGCGCCGTCGTCGCCGCCGCACGCCGACGCGGCCAGCGTGAGGGCCGCGAGCCCCGCACCGAGGGCCGTCCGTCGCGGGGTTCGTCCGGACACGTTTCCTCCTGATTGAGCCGCTTGTCGATCATCGAACTATCCCACGTCCGCTCCCGCGGGGGCAGGGGCCGGCGGCGGGCTCGCCCGTGACCGTCCCCCGATATCCGTTTCCCGAAAATTGACGTGGCGATCATGTTCTGCGCACGGAGTGATCATTAACGTGAGCAGGGTCGTGGACATCTCACCTCTTCTCTCGATGACCGACCGGGTGACCGCGCTGACCAGTCCGTCGGCCATGCACCCGGAGTCGTGGCAGCTGTGCGCGCAGGTGGAGGCCTGGGCGCGCGGCCGGGGCCTGGTGCTCGGCGACCCGGACACCTCACCGCTCGGCCGGGCCCGCTGCGAGCGGCTCGCCGCCCGGGTGTTCCCGAACGCCGACCTCGCGGGCGTGGACCTGTTCGCCCGCTGGCTGACCTGGACGCTCGCGCTGGACGACACGCTGGACCACCCGCCGCTCGCCGACAGCGGCAGCGCCGTGCACGCGCTCTACGACGACCTGCTGCGCGCGATGCGCCGCGGCCACGCCCGGCCCGGCGCCCGGCCGCTGGAGGCCGCGCTGGTGGAGCTGTGGCACACCACGTCCAAGGACATGAGCCGCGACTGGCGCCGGCGCTTCATGCTGCACCTGGAGGCGCACCGGGACGGCTGCGCGGAGGAGTCGGTCAACCGGCGGATCGGGCACGTCCCGGACGAGGCCGAGTACGCGCCGCTGCGCCGCCGGGCGTGCGGGCCGTTCCTGTACGACCTGGTGGAGCCCGTCCTCGGCGTCGAGCTGCCGTCGCGGCTGCTGCGCACGCCCCGGTGGAAGACCCTCTCCGACAGCGTCGCCGACGCCGTGGCCTGGTCCAACGACCTCGCCTCGCACGACCTGGAGTCGGCGCGCGGCGACGTCCACGGCCTGCCCGCCGTCCTCGCGCGGGCGCACGGCCTGTCCCCCGAGCAGGCGGCGGCCGCGGTCGCGGGCCGCGTCGCCGACCGGCTGGAGGAGGCGTGGACGGCGGCCCGCCGGCTGCCGGAGATGCTGGACCGGCTGGAGATGACCGTCGCGCAGCGCGCCGCCGCCGCGCAGGTCGTCAAAGTGCTGCTGGACACGCCGCGCGCGCACATGGACTGGCTCGCCGAGTCGGGCCGCTACCTCCCGGACGCCGCGCCCGCGCCGCCGCGCCTGGACGCCCTCGCCTCGCTGCGCTGAGCCCCGGCGAGCGCGTCCCCGGCCGGCGTGCGGACGTAGAGGACGCGGCGGCCGAGGCGGTGCCCGGAGACGAGGCCGCAGGCGCGCAGCACCCCGAGGTGCTGGCTGACCGCCCCGGCGGTGACGCCCGCCCGCCGGGCGAGGTCGGTGGTCGAGGCGGGCGTGGCCAGCGCGGTGAGCAGCTCGGCGCGGCGGCGCCCGATCAGCGCGGCGAGCGCGTCCGCCCGGTCGTCGCCCGGCGGCCCGGTCTCCCACAGCGTCGCCACGCCGCGCGGAGGATAGCTGAGCATGGGCTGGTAGGGCGGCACCATCACCGACACGTGCGGCCACACGAAGGCGCTCGGGACGAGCAGGATCCCCCGTCCGGCCAGCTCGCCGCGGAAGCGCCAGCGGCGGTCGACGGTGAGGGTCCCGGCACGCCAGGAGACCCCCTCGTGCAGGTCGCCGAAGACCCCGGCGGCGCCCTCGGCGGCGAGCGCGCCGGCGCGGCGCAGGACGTCCCCCTCCAGCAGGTCGCGGATCCGCGGCCAGAACGGCTCGACGGCGACCTCCCAGTACCGTTCGAGCAGGCCGGCGAGCCGCTCCAGGGTGCGCCGCGGGTCGGCGGCCATCGCGAGGCGGGCCGCGCCCGCGCGGCTCCCGGGCTCGGTCCAGCTCAGCTCGGCGGCGACGACCTCCGGCGGGGTGGCGCGGACGGTCTCCAGCTCGGCGCCGATGTCGGGCAGCGGCGTGCGCGGCGGCGGGGTGAGGAAGTCCGGGATGTACCCGGCGGGCTGGACGACCTCGCGCAGCGGGCCCATGCCGAGCCCGCGCAGCCGCGGCCGGACGGTGCGCACCCACGGGAGGTGCAGCGCGTGGCCCGACGGATCGGCGAGGACCCGCAGGCTGCGCACCATCTCCCACAGCGGCGAGTACGCGAACCGGACCCGGGCGACGTCGTCCGGCGCGAGGACGAACTCGATCATTTAGCCCAGGCTAAATGATTATCTCCGCGTGCGCGGAGCCCTCACCATCGTGCGAGTGACCACTCTGGAAGACGCTCCTGTCGACCCTGCTCCGGGACGGTTCGCGGCGTTCCTGCGTCCCAAGGTCGGCGGCCTGCCCCGGACGTTCTGGGTCCTGTGGGCGGGAACGCTGCTCAACCGGCTCGGGACGATGGTCGAGCCCTTCCTCGGCCTCTACCTGACGACGACGCGCGGGCTGTCGCTGACCCAGGCGGGCATGGTGATGGCCGTCCTCGGCGCCGGGTCCCTCGGCGGCCAGCTCGCGGGCGGCGCGCTCGCCGACCGGATCGGCCGCCGCGTCACGCTGACGCTGGCGACCGTCGGCACCGGCGCGGCCATGCTCGCGCTCGGCTACGCCGAGGGCCTCGCCGCGATCGTCGCGGCGGCGCTGCTGCTCGGCCTGCTGCTGGACATGTACCGGCCCGCGTCGCAGGCGATGGTGGCCGACGTCATCTCCCCGCGGGACCGCCCGCGGGCGTTCGGGCTGCTGTTCTGGGCGGTCAACCTGGGCTGGGCGGTCGCCATGGTGCTCGGCGGGACGCTCGCGCGCCAAGGGTTCCTCTGGCTGTTCTGGATCGACGCCGTGACCTGCGCCGCCTTCGGGCTGCTGGTGTGGCGCGCCGTCCCCGAGACCCGGGCGCGGGGCGCCCGCGCGGAGCGGGCCGGCGGGTTCGGACGCGTGCTGCGCGACCGGGTGATGGTGGCGTACGTGCTGATCACGCTCGTCTACACCTTCGTGCTCATGCAGGGCATGACGACGATGCCGCTCGCCATGAAGGAGGCGGGGCTCGGCCCGCAGGACTACGGCCTCGCGATCGCCGCGAACGGGGTGCTGATCATCATCGTCCAGCCGCTGGTGAACGCGTGGCTGGCGCGGCGCGACCACAGCCTGGTGATGGTGGCGGGGTTCGTCCTGGTCGCGCTCGGCTACGGCCTGACGGCGCTCGCCGCGTCCCTGGCCGCCTACACCGCGACGATCCTGGTGTGGACGCTCGGGGAGATCACGGCCGCGTCCGTCCTGCAGGCCGTCGTCGCCGACCTGGCCCCCGCCGGCCTGCGCGGCCGGTACAGCGGCCTGTACGGGATGGCGTGGTCGGGCGGGTTCCTGCTGGCGCCGCTCGGCGGCACCCAGCTGCTCGGCGCCGGCGGCGCTCCCGCGCTGTGGCTGACCTGCGCGGGGCTGGCCCTGGGCGCCGCCGCGGCGCAGCTCGCGCTCGCCCCCGCGCTCAGGCGGCGGCGGACCGTGGCGCTCGACACACCCTTCTCGTCAGAGTGACGAAACCGGACCCGACGATTTACCCTGGGACGGTGGCACAGCTCAGGATCGCGCTCGCGCAGGTGAACTCGACCGTCGGCGACCTCGACGGGAACGCCGACCAGGTCGTCGCATGGACCAGGCGGGCCGCCGACGCCGGCGCGCACCTGGTCGCCTTCCCGGAGATGGCGCTGACCGGCTACCCGGTGGAGGACCTCGCGCTGCGCACGTCCTTCGTCGAGGCGTCCCGGCGGGCGCTGGAACGGCTCGCCCGCCGCCTCGCCGGCGAGGGCCTCGGCGACCTGCCGGTCGTCACCGGGTACCTCGACCGGCGGACGGTCGGCCGCACCGCGCGGGCCGCCCGCTCGGGGCAGCCCGCCGGGGCGCCGCTGGACGGCGCCGCGTGGCTGCACGGAGGGGAGGTCCTGGTCCGCTCGGCCAAGCACCACCTCCCCAACTACGGGGTGTTCGACGAGTACCGCATCTTCGTGCGCGGCGACCGGCTGCCCGTCGTCCGCGTCCACGGCGTCGACGTGGCCACCGTCATCTGCGAGGACCTCTGGCAGGACGGCGGCCCGGTCAGCGTCACCCACGCGTCCGGCGCGGGCCTGCTGCTCTCCATCAACGCCTCCCCCTACGAGCGCGACAAGGACGACGTCCGCCTCGACCTGTGCGCCGAACGCGCCCGCGAGGCCGGCTGCGCGCTCGCCTACGTCAACATGGTCGGCGGCCAGGACGAACTCGTCTTCGACGGCGACTCGGTCATCGTCGGCCCCGACGGGACCCCGCTCGCCCGCGCGCCCCAGTTCACCGAGCACCTCCTCGTCGCCGACCTCACGCTCCCCGCCGCCGACCCGTCGCGCGAACCCGGCAGCACGCCGGTCGACGCCCTGGACGGCACCACGATCACCATCGACCGGCACGTCCTGTCGCCGGACCCGCTGCCCGCCTACCCGGCCCTCCCGCCGGCCGCCGCCGAGCCCCTGGACGACCTGGCCGAGGTCTACGCGGCGCTGGTCCTCGGCACTCGCGACTACGTCCGCAAGAACGGCTTCCGCTCGGTCGTCCTCGGCCTGTCGGGCGGCATCGACTCCGCCCTGGTCGCCACCATCGCCTCGGACGCGATCGGCCCGGAGAACGTCCACGCCGTCCTGCTGCCGAGCCGCTACTCCTCCGAGGGCTCCGTCGTGGACGCCGAGGAGCTCGTCAAGCGGCAGGGGATCAACTCCCGCATCGTCCCCATCGCCGACATGGTGGAGGCGTTCGAGAAGCACCTGGACCTGCACGGCCTCGCCGAGGAGAACCTCCAGGCCCGCATCCGCGCCAACGTGTGGATGGGCCTGTCCAACGAGCACGGCCACCTGGTCCTCACCGGCGGCAACAAGAGCGAGCTGGCGACCGGCTACTCCACCCTCTACGGCGACTCCGCGGGCGGCTTCGGCCCCATCAAGGACGTCTTCAAGCTCACCGTCTGGGAGCTCGCCCGCTGGCGCAACGCCCAGGCGGGCCGCGAGCCGGCCCTGCTGCACCGGTTCGCGCAGGAGCCCATCCCGGAGGCGATCATCGAGAAGGAGCCGTCCGCCGAGCTGCGCCCCGGCCAGCGCGACCGCGACTCCCTCCCCGAGTACGCCGAGCTCGACCCGGTGCTCACCGACTACGTCGAGGGCGACATGGGCCGCGACGCCCTGGTCGCCGCCGGCCACGACCCGGCCCTCGTCGAGCGCGTCATCCGCCTGGTCGACATCGCCGAGTACAAGCGCCGCCAGTACCCGCCCGGCCCGAAGATCACCCCGAAGAACTTCGGCCGCGACCGCCGCCTCCCCATCACCAACGGCTGGCGCGAGAGGTAACGCCCGGCGCGAAAGGTGGCGCCCGGCACGAAAGGTGGCGCGCGCTACTCGCGGTGGTGGTTCTCGCCCGGCCAGGCCTCGTCCGGCCAGGCGGGGACCTGCTCGGAGGCGTCGGGGTCGATGCCGGGGACGATCTGCTCGCACCAGACGACCTTGCCCGCGGCGGTCCGGCGGGTGCCCCAGCGGTGGGCGAGCTGGCTGACGACGAGGAGGCCGCGGCCGTTCTCGTCGTCGTCCTCGGCGCGGCGGAGGCGGGGCAGCGCGGCGGAGCGGTCCAGGACCTCCAGGACGAGCGTGCGCTCCAGCAGGAGGCGCAGCTCGATCGGGCCGGGGGCGTAGCGGAGCGCGTTGGTGATCAGCTCGGACGCCAGCAGCTCGGTGGTGTAGTCGAGCTCCTCCAGCTCCCACTCCTCCAGCCGCGCCCTGACCAGGCCGCGGGCGCGGCGGACGGCGGCGGGGTCGGCGGGCAGCGTCCAGGAGGCGTAGCGGTCCTCGGGAAGCCGGCGCAACCGGGCGATGAGGACGGCGATGTCGTCGCGGTGCTGGTCGGCGTAGACGCCGGCGAGGGTGGCCTTGGCGAGGTCCTCCATCGAGCGGTCGACCGAGTCGGGCCCGAAGATCCGCTGCAGCCGGGCGAGGCCGTCGTCGATGTCGCGGCCCCGGTTCTCCACGAGGCCGTCGGTGTAGATGACGAAGAGGCTGCCGTCCTCGACGGTGAACTCGCGGCTCTCGATGGCGGCGCCGCCGGCCACACCGAGCGGCGGCGCGGGCGGCACCTGGAGGTACTCGTTGTCGCCGCCCGGCGCGGCGAGCAGCGGCGGCAGGTGCCCGGCGGACGCGATCTCGATGGTGCCGGTCGTCGCGTCGTAGACCGCGTACACGCAGGTCGCGAAGTGCGGCTCCTGCTCGCCCAGCTCGATCATCAGCTCGTGCATGACGTGCAGCGCGTCGGCGGGCGGCAGCTCCAGGTTCGCCAGCGTGTGCAGCGCGGTGCGCAGCCGGCCCATCGTCACCGCGGCGCGGACGCCGTGCCCGGCCACGTCCCCGACGATCAGGGCGACGCGGGCGCCGGGCAGCGCGATCGACTCGTACCAGTCGCCGCCGACCTCGACGAGCTTGCTGCCCGGCAGGTAGCGGTGCCGGACCTCGACCGAGGACGGCGCGGACAGCCGCATCGGCAGCAGGCTGCGCTGCAGCGCCAGCGCGGTCGCGCGCTCCCGGCTGTACCGCCGGGCGTTGTCGATGACGATCGCGGCGCGGGCGGCGAACTCCATGCCGATCTCGACGTCGTAGGCGTCGAACTTGCGGAACCCGGGGACGCGGGTGCAGGCGATGAAGCCGAGCAGCGTGTCGCGGGCGATCATCGGCAGCAGCACCATCGACACGTTGGACAGCAGCTCGCCCGCCGGGCCGCGCCGCCACAGGCGGCCGATCTCGCTCGCCCTGTCGAGGTCGATGTGCGGCAGGTGGACGGGCCGGGCCGTCTCCATCACCTGCCGGTAGGGGGTGCCCTCCGGGAAGACGAGCACCTCGCCGACGGGGAACGTGGACGTCCACGCCGGGTTGCCGTCGTCGGAGGTGACCGCGATGCGGCGCAGCACCGCCGAGCCCGACTCGGTGTGCACCTCGTCGGCGGCGACCAGACTCTCCAGCACCAGCACGGACGCGGCGTTGCAGAAGTGCGGGACGACGACGTCGACGAGCCCGCGGGCGGACTGGTCGAGGTCGAGGGTCGCGCCGAACCGGGTGAGCGGGTCGTCCATCAGCGCGCGCCGCATGAGCGCCGGGTCCTGGTAGCGCTCGCTCGGCGGCAGCTCGACCCGGACGAACAGCAGCGCGGCGGGCGCCGTGCCCGTGTCGCCGCCGACCATCGGCTGGACGGTGACGAGCGCGCTCGCGGTCGCGCCGTCGTCGCCGCGCAGCACGGCCATCACGCCGTTGCGCTCCTGGCCGGCGTCGTTCGGCTCCAGCAGCGCCTCCAGCTCGGCCTTCGCCTCGTCGCCCACCAGGTCGGTGGCGGGGCGGCCGATCAGGTCGCCGGGGGCACGGCCGAGGACCGCCTTGGCGTTCGGTCCGCACTGCACGACGCGCCGGGCACCGTCTATGCCCAGGACAAGGGTCCGGGACGCCGAATCGGTGGCGGGCGCCTCGCCTCGCGGCGCCATCACGGATCTCACCTGCGCGCTCCAGACAGCCGGTCGTCTCAGCACTACCCAGCGACAGTATGGGGCATGACACCGCCGGAGTGGGAGAAGATCACGCTTACCACGCCGAAATAGGCGCGGTTCTCCCGCCCCGGCGTCATCGCGGCCCGGTCCCGATGCCGCGCAGGAGGGTGTCGACGGCGGCCTCGGCGTAGCCGGCGGGGACCGTCTCCCGCGGCCGCCGCGCGGTCAGGGAGCCGAGCAGCAGCGACAGGACGACCTCGACGTCGAGGTCGGCGCGCAGCTCGCCGGTCTCGATCCCGTTCCGGATCACCCGGCGGATGACCTCGCGCCGGGGTTCGATGACGTCCTGCTGGTAGCGGGCGTACAGCTCGGGATATTTCTCCGCGCTGCCGGCGACGTTCCAGAAGCACCGCGAGTACCTGCTGTGCCGGCGGCCGGCGAGCCGGCGGGCGATCTCGGTGAGGTCCTCCCGGGCGGACCGGCCGGACGGCTCGGGCAGCGGCTCCTTGACGGCGCCGAGCGCGTGCACGATCAGCGCCTCCTTGCTGGGCCAGCGCCGGTAGATGGTCGTCTTGCCGACGCCGGCGCGGGCGGCGACCGCCTCGATGGAGACGCCCGCCACCCCCGACTCCTCGGCCAGCAGGTCGAGGGTCGCCTCGACGATGGCCTTGTCGGCGCGCTCGCTGCGGGGCCGGCCCGCCTGCCGCCGCTCGGTCTCGGTGCCCGGCTCGGTCTCAGTGCCCGGCTCGGTCTCAGTGCTCATCGCGCATCACGCTCTCACACGCCGGCCCTCTCCGGCCGCGACTCAGGCTCCGGCTCCGGCGCGGGCGCGGGCGCGGCGGGCGCCGCGGCGCGTCCCGGCATCCACTTCAGGACGACCAGGGCGCCGAGGAAGGAGACGACGGCGGCGGCGACGGACGCGGTGTGCATGGCGTGCACGAAGGCGGCGTCGGCGGGGCCGACGAGGCTCTGCCCCGCCGGGCCGAGCTGGGCGGCGACGGCGTGCGCTCCCTCGATCGACTCGCCGGCGGCCTCGCGCGCGCCCGCGGGCAGCGCGGCCAGCCGGTCGCGCAGGTCGCCGCGGTACACCGACGCGACGACGGAGCCGAGCACGGCCACGCCCATCGCGACGGCGACCTGCCGGGCGACGTTGTTGACGGCCGACCCGGCGCCCGCCTTCTCGCGGGGCAGCGCCGACATGACCGACTCGGTGGCGGGCGGCATGACGTTGGCCATCCCGGCGCCCTGCACGAAGAAGATCGCGCCGAGGATCCACAGCGAGGTGTGGGTGCCGACGAACTGGTAGCTCGCCAGCGCGACGGTGACCAGCATCAGCCCGGTCGTGCAGACCGCCTTGGCGCCGAAGCGGCGGACCATCGCGGCGCTGCGCGGCGCGAAGGCGAGCTGGGCGACGGCGAACGGGAGCACCATCGCGCCGGACTGCAGCGGCGTCAGGCCGCGCACCGACTGCATGTAGAAGTTGGCGAAGAAGAACACGCCGGTCGCGGCGAAGAAGCACAGCGCGATGGAGGCGACGGCGGCCGACATCCGCGGGTCCTTGAACAGCTTGACGTCGAAGGCCGGGGACACGGTGCGGGCCTCGTGCCACGCGAACAGGGCGAGCACGGCCAGGCCGGCGAGGATCGGGCCGAGCACGGGGAACTCCAGCCAGTTCCCCTTCTCGCCGCCCTGGATGATCCCGTACGACAGGACGACCAGGCCGACGACCGACAGCGCGACGCCCAGCGGGTCGAGCCGTCCGGGCTCGGGGTTGCGCGACTCGGGGACCAGGAAGGCCATCAGCACGACGCCGACCGCGATGACCGGCACGTTGATCAGGAACACCGAGCCCCACCAGAAGTGCTGGAGCAGCAGGCCGCCGGTGAGCGGGCCGATCGCGACGCCGAGGCCGACCGCGCCGGCCCAGATGCCGATGGCGCGGGCGCGCTCGTGCGGCTCGAAGACGTTGGTGATGATCGACAGGGTCTGCGGCATCACCGCGGCGCCGCCGAGGCCCATCAGGGCGCGGGCGTAGATGAGCTGCTCGGGGGTCTGCGCGTACGCCGACACCAGCGAGGCGACGGCGAACACGATCATGCCGCCGGTGAGCACCCGCTTGCGGCCGAGCCGGTCGCCGATCACACCGAAGGTGAACAGGAGCCCGGCGAAGACCAGCGTGTAGGAGTTGATGGCCCATTCGAGCTGGCTCTGGGTGGCGCCGAGCCCCTTGTGAGGGTCGGCGATCGTCTTGAGCGCCACGTTGAGGATGGTGTTGTCCAGCACCACCACCAGCAGGCTCATGGTCAGGACGCCGAGGGTGTACCACCGGCGCCGCTGGATCGTGTGTGGGTCCATAGCGATACGCAACCGTATCGTTTTTGAATTCATTCCCGCGCGGGCGGGGAATCTCCGGGGCTACCGAAATCGTTTCCCAAGTGGCACGATCGGTTCCGTCTGGGTACGCCACCGTGGCGCCTCAAGACCGGAGGTTCACACGCATGTCCTCATCCGTCGCACCCCCCGCACAGCCGACCGCACTCTACGGCGGGACGAGCGGGCGAAGGGTCACCGTACGCGACATCGCCGCCGCCAAGGAGCGGCACGAGAAGTGGCCGATGCTGACCGCGTACGACGCCCTCACCGCCCGGATCTTCGACGAGGCCGGCATCCCGGTGCTCCTCGTCGGCGACTCCGCCGCGATGGTCGTGTACGGCTACGACTCCACGATCCCCGTCACCGTCGACGACCTGATCCCGCTGACCGCGGCCGTCGTCCGCGGGTCCGAGCGCGCGATGGTCGTCGCCGACCTGCCGTTCGGGTCGTACCAGACGGGCGTCCCCGAGGCGCTGGCGGCCGCCACCCGGTTCCTCAAGGAGACCGGCGCGCACGCCGTCAAGCTGGAGGGCGGCCGCCGGATCCTCCCGCAGGTCGAGGCGATGGTCGCCGCGGGCATCCCGGTGATGGGCCACCTCGGCCTCACCCCGCAGTCGGTGAACGTCTTCGGCGGCTACCGGGTGCAGGGCCGCGGCCAGGACGGCGACGAGCTGATGGCGGACGCGAAGGCGCTGCAGGCCGCCGGCGCGTTCTCCCTCGTCCTCGAATGCGTGCCCGAGGACCTCGCCGCGCGGGTCACCGCGTCGCTGTCCATCCCGACGATCGGCATCGGCGGCGGCAACCAGACCGACGCGCAGGTCCTCGTCTGGCAGGACATGGCAGGGCTCACCCCGCGCACCGCGAAGTTCGTCAAGAAGTTCGCCGACATGAACACCCTGCTCGGCGAGGCGGCGCGCAGCTACGCCGAGGAGGTCGTGAGCGGCGCCTACCCGGCGCCCGAGCACAGCTACCACTAGCCGGACCCTGTCCCGCCCGCACGGCCGCCCCCGCCCCGGCGCGGCCGTGCGGGCGTTCCCGCGTCCGGGCCCGGCCAGGTCCGCCGGGCGGGCTACTGGTCGGGGTTCGAGCGGGCCGGCTCGGGAGGGTGCGTATCGCTCTCGCGCGTCCCACTCTCCAAGAGCCGGCCGTCGCGCGGCGCCGGGACGCGGCGCGGCTCCGCCCCGTCCGCCATGATCTCGCCGTGCAGCGTCTCCACGGCGGAGCGCAGCACGTCGGGGCCGGCGACGTTCATCAGCAGCAGCCCCAGGTTGAGGGCCATCTGCCCGTCGGTCATCTCGCTGCCGGCGAGCGCGTCGACGGCGGTGCGCAGGTCGGCCTGGTCCTCGGCGGACACGTTCTGCAGCAGGCCGAGGCAGTAGGTCGGCAGCGCCAGCCGCGACTTGGCGAACGAGACGCCCCGCATGATCTCCCCCGCCTCGTGCGCGCGGGTCTTGGCCTGCATCCGGTCGACGCCCCGGTCGGCGGCGGCGAGCAGCGAGGTCAGCAGCGTGCTCGGGCCGACCGCCACGTCCTCGTCCCCGACCCGGACGGTGAACACCGCGCTGCGGAACACCATCATCGAGCCGAGGCTCGCCACGAGCACCTGCGTGGCCGCGGCGACGTCCCCCGACCGGACCCCGAACCGCCAGTCGAAGGTGTGCAGGAGCAGCAGCGAGCCCGCGCCCGCTCCCCCGTTGATCAGCACGTACGCCCAGGTGCTCGGCACCCGGACCAGCGTGGTGGGCCGGTCCCGGTAGCGGCTGACGAGCTCGGCGATGCCGACCAGGCAGCTCAGCGAGACGGCGACGACGTATCCGATCATCGGGCCGCGGTCACTCCCCGGTCAGCCGGACGACCTCGTCGATCTCGCGTTCGACGGCGACCAGGCCGCGCTCGCGCAGCATGTCCACGGCCTCGGCGACCTCCATCAGCCCGAGCCGCGTCGCGTGGTGGATCTGCTCCAGCGACAGCGGGCCGCCCGTCGACCTCAGCTGCGCCAGCACCCGCCGGCACGCGTCCTCCGCGCCGGGCTCGGCATGCGAGGGGGTGTGGCCGGGCTCACCCGCGGGCGCCGCGCCGGGGGTCCGCCGCCCCGCGTCCCGTCCCGAAGGCGCGAGGAACGCGCTCCACGGATCTGCCGACCGGATCTCTCTCATCTCCACCCCGCATGTCGCCACCACGATGGTACGTCAGCATTTGGACGCGGCAGGGGCGCGAACCGCTCCCTATTTCCGCGCGGAACGCACCACGATCAGCAGGTCGCCCGGTTCGAGGGCGCCGCACCCGGCGTCGTCGAACGGCAGCGTCCGGCCGTCCCGGACCAGCGCGAGCGCCGGCTCCCGCACCGCGCCGAGCGGGCCGCCGACCTCCTCCGGCCGGACCTCGCGCTGAACCAGGTCGAGGCCGCTGCCCTGGTCCAGCAGATCCTCGATGACCTGGCTGACGCTCGGCTGGGTCGTGGACACCCCGAGCAGCCGCCCCGCCGCCTCCGACGAGATCACCACGCGGTCGGCGCCCGACTGCAGCAGCAGCGGGACGTTCTCCGACTCGCGCACCGACGCGTGGATGCCGGCGTGCGGGTTGAGCTGCCGGGCGGTCAGCGTGATCAGCACCGCGGTGTCGTCGCGGGCGCTCGCCACCACGATCTTGCGGGCCCGGTGGACTGACGCCTGCCTCAGCACCGAGCTGCGCGTCGCGTCCCCCGCGACGCCGACGAACCCGGCCTCCGCCGCCTCGGCGACCACCCGGGGGTCCGGGTCGACGACGACGATCGAGGTCTTCTCCACCCCGGTGCTCAGCAGCGTCTTGATGGCGCTGCGGCCCTTCGTGCCGTAGCCGGCCACCACGATGTGGTCGCGCACCTGCGCCCTCCAGCGGGACTTGCGCCAGTCGTCGCGGGTGCGCTCCGCCAGCACCTCGAGGGTCGTGCCCACGAGGACGATGAGGAACAGCACCCGGACGGGCGTGATGAAGACGATGTTGACGAGCCGCGCGCCGTCGCCGACGGGCGTGATGTCGCCGTACCCGGTGGTGGAGATGGTCACCGAGGCGTAGTAGAAGGCGTCCAGCAGCGACACCGTCCCGTCGCTGCCGTCGCGGTAGCCGCCGCGGTCGGCGTACACGACCGCCACGACCGCGAACATCAGCAGCAGCGCGATGCCGACCCGCCGGGCGACCGCGCGCAGCGGCCCTTGCCCGGCGGAGGGCAGCAGGACAAGCGGGCGCCGCGCCGCCTCCGCGTCGTCGATGCTCGGCACCGTCCCGAGACTAGCGATCAGACGTCGGTGATGCGCAATCCGGCGTGCGCCTTGTAGCGGCGGTTGATGGAGATGAGGTTGGCGGTGAACGCCTCGATCTGGCCCGCGTTGTGCAGCCGGCCGCCGTAGACGCCGCGCATGCCGGGGATGCGGCCGGCGAGGGCCTGGACGAGGTCGGTGGCCTCCCGGTCGTTGCCGAGGACGAGCACGTCCAGCTCCATCTCGGCCACCCCGGGGTCGAGCAGCAGCCTGGCCGACACGTGGTGGAACGCGGCGACGACCCGGCTGTCCGGCAGGACGGCGGCGGCCTGCTCGGCGGCGCTGCCCTCCTCGACCGGCAGCGCGAACGCGCCCTTGCCCTTCTCGAAACCGAGCGGGTTCACGCAGTCGACGACGATCTTGCCGGCCAGCTCGGCGCGCAGCGACTCCAGCGTGGCCTTGTGGCCGTCCCACGGCACGGCGACGATCACCACGTCGGACTCCCCGGCCGCGACCGGGTTCTCCGCGCCGGAGACCGGCAGGTCCGCGCCGCCCTCACCGGCCAGGTCGTCCGCCGCGGCCTGGGCGCGCTCCGCCTTGCGCGACCCGATCGTCACCCGGTGCCCGGCGAGCGCGAAGCGGCGCGCGAGCCCCTTGCCCTGGTCGCCCGTCCCGCCGAGGATGCCGATGGACAGGCCGCTCACGTCGGGGAGGTCGTAGGGCGTCTTCTGCTGCTGCTCAGTCATGCGGCCGAGTCTGCCAGGCGGCCCGCGCGGCGCGGCGCGGAGGGTTCCCGCATCGCGGAAACCGCCTGACCAGGACGTCCGATGCGGCACCATGGTGGCCGTGGACGCCGAGCAGATCACGATGTTGCGCGAGGTCCTGTCGACGACCGGCTGGCTGGACCGGACCCGCGAGTTCGGGCGCGCGCTGCGGGCCACGTCCCGCACGCCCGGCGGGCTGCTGCTGGTCGGCACGCCCGCCGGCGACCCCTGGCATCTCGCGGCGCACCTGGACGACGAGAGCCGGCTCGGCGACGCCCCCGGCCTGGCGCCCACGCTGGTGCGCTGGCGGCCGCCCGCGGACGCGCCCGGGCACCTGCGGATCGGGCTGGAGCGGCTGGAGGCGGCGCGGCGCGGCGAGACGCTGTTCGTCGTCGCCGAGGAGGACGCGCCCGTCCCGCTGCTGGAACGGGTCGACGACGCGCGCCGCACCGGCGCCACGGTCCTGGCCCTGGAGGGCGGCGACCGCGAGCTGCGCGGCCTCGCCCACGAGGCGCTGACCGTCCCGCCGGGCGAGGCCCTCCTGTCGTTCGACGGCGCGCAGCACCTCGTGAGCGCCGCGGCCGGCGAGGAGCCGGGCCGCGGCCCGCGCGGGCTCCGGCACCGCCTCGCCCGGCTGCTCGACGCGGTGTCGGGCCCGGTCGTCGACTAGCCCCCGCCGCGTTCAGTCCTCGCCGTTCAATCCGCGCCGTTCAGTCCTCGCTGTTCAGTCCTCGCTGTTCAGTCCTCGCCGTTCTGCTTGCGCCACGCCTCGTTGCGCTCGCGCGCGAGGGCGAGGGCGCCGGCGGCGGCGCTCTCGGTCTCGTACGGGCCCATCCGGTCCTTGCCGGGGCAGCCGGGCCCGTGCTCGACCTTCATGTGCTTCAGGCAGAACCACCAGTCACCGTCGTCACCGGCCATCGGCGCTCCTCTCGATCACGCGTTCACGGGGATTCGTCGCCCCGAGCCCGCTGACTACACTCCATCACTATGACGACCCAGCTTCTCCGGCCCGGCCGGGTTTCCCCGATGCGCAAGGTCCCGTCGAGCATCCCGCGCCCGGAGTACGTGGGGAAGCAGCGGCCCAGGACGGGCGAGCCGGACGTCAAGACGCCCGAGATCATCGAGCGGATGCGGGTGGCGGGGAAGATCGCGGCGCAGGCGCTGGAGGAGGTCGGCCGGCACGTCCGGCCCGGCATCACCACCGACGAGCTGGACGTCATCGGGCACGAGTTCCTCCTCGACCACGGCGCGTACCCGTCCACGCTCGGCTACCGCGGCTTCCCCAAGTCGCTGTGCACCTCGATCAACGAGGTGATCTGCCACGGGATCCCGGACGACACGGTGCTGCGCGACGGCGACATCATCAACGTCGACATCACCGCCTACATCGACGGGGTGCACGGCGACACCGACGCGACGTTCCTGTGCGGGGACGTCGACGAGGAGTCGCGGCTGCTGGTGGAGCGGACCCGCGAGGCGGCGATGCGGGGCATCCGCGCGGTGAAGCCGGGGCGGGCGCTCAACGTGATCGGGCGGGTCATCGAGTCCTACGCCAGGCGGTTCGGGTACGGGGTCGTCCGCGACTTCACCGGCCACGGCATCGGCACGACGTTCCACTCCGGCCTGGTCGTGCCGCACTACGACGACCCGCGGGCGACCACGATCATCGAGCCGGGGATGACGTTCACGGTCGAGCCGATGCTGACGCTCGGCACCCACGACTACGACATGTGGGACGACGGCTGGACGGTCGTGACCAAGGACCGCAGGCGCACGGCGCAGTTCGAGCACACGCTCCTGGTGACCGAGGACGGCCACGAAATCCTCACCCTGCCGTGACCCATCTCTTGATCTAGAGTCCGATTCGCCCCCACTTCCGGCCGGGAGACCCTCTAGAGATGAACGCCCCAGCGCCGTACGAGCCGAGGGTTCCGTCCGACAGCATGCCTCCGGGGCGCGCGGCGCTGAGCGTGACGTGGGCGGCGCTGCCGTTCCTGACCCTCGGGTACGCCACGCCGTTTACCTTCGCGGCGGCGCTACTGTGGCGGCGGAGCATGCATCTGCTGGTGTCGACCGCGGTGTACGCGGGCGTGTTCGCGCTGATGCTGGTCCTGCTGCCGGACATCGGCGAGGAGGAGGGCACCGAGCGGGCCGTCGGGGTGCTGCTGTTCCTGCTCGCGGTGGTCGGCTGCGGGCACGCGTTCCTGATCCGGCGCCGGGTGTTCGATCCGCACGGGCTGTCGGCGGTGGACAACGAGGCCGTGGTCGAGCGGGTCAAGCGGCGGCGGCTGCTGCGGGAGAAGGCGCGCGAGCTGGCCGCGTCCGACCCGGGCCTCGCCAAGGAGCTGCGCATCGGACGCCCCGACCTGCCGCGCCAGTACAACGACGGCGGGCTGATCGACGTCAACCACGCCCCCGCGGAGGCGCTGACGCTGCTGCCGGGCATCACCCCGGATCTGGCGGCGAAGATCGAGCGGGTGCGGGCGGAGACGGGCGGGTTCATGTCCGCCGAGGAGCTGTCGGCGGTGGCGGGGCTGCCGCCGTCCCTCACCGGCGACGTGGCCGACTACGCCGTCTTCATCCGCTGATCGCGGGTATGCATCGGGCGTG
This sequence comes from Actinomadura madurae, assembly GCF_047130825.1. NCBI lineage: Bacteria > Bacillati > Actinomycetota > Actinomycetes > Streptosporangiales > Thermomonosporaceae > Actinomadura > Actinomadura madurae. The sequence goes on along the minus strand of NZ_CP083237.1, from coordinate 9,591,563 downwards.
AGCCCGAAGAAGCCGAGAAAGCCCCCCGCGCCCCCCGCGCCCGAAGGCGACCGGCTCGCCGAGTACCGGGGCAGGCGGGACGCCGGGAGGACGCCGGAGCCGGTCCCGGAGGAGAAGGCCCTGCCCCACGGCGACGACGACACGTTCGTCGTCCAGGAGCACCACGCGACCAGCCTGCACTGGGACCTGCGCCTCGAACGCGACGGCGTGCTCGTCTCCTGGGCCGTCCCGAAGGGCCTGCCGTGGAGCCCCGACACGAACCACCTGGCCGTGCACACCGAGGACCATCCGCTGGAGTACGCCTCTTTCGAGGGCGAGATCCCGCGCGGCGAGTACGGCGCCGGAAAAATGATCATCTGGGACCGCGGGACGTACGAGACGGAGAAGTGGTCCGAGCGCGAGGTGAAGGTGGTCATCCACGGCTCGCGCGTGTCCGGCCGGTACGTGCTGTTCAAGACGCGGGGCAGGAACTGGATGATCCACCGGATGGACCCGCCGGCGGATCCGGACGCCGAGCCGCTGCCGGAGTCGCTGCGGCCCATGCGCCCGGTCGAGAGGGCGCGGCTGCCGCGCGACCAGGAGGCGTGGGGGTTCGAGTTCGCGTGGGGCGGCAGGCGGCTGCTCGCCTACGTCGAGGGCGGCCGGACGCGGTTCACCGACGAGCGGGGCCGCGCCGTCGACGGCCCCGGCGGGCTGGGCTCCCGGCTCGGCGCCGAGCTGGGAGCCCGGCCCGCGGTGCTCGACGGGGAGCGGGCCGTCCTGGACGGCCGCGAGACGTACATGATCTACGACCTGCCGCATCTGGACGGCCGGCCGCTGCTGGACGTCCCCTACCGGGAGCGGCGGGAGCGGCTCGACGGCCTCGGGCTGTCGGGCCCGCTGTGGCAGACCGCCCCCTGGTTCCCGGGCGACGGCCACGCCGTCCGGGACGCGGCCCGCGGCCAGGGCCTGCCCGGCGTGGTCGCCAAGCGCCTCGACTCCCCCTACGCGGCCGGCGAGGAGTCGGACGCCTGGCGTTTCATCCCGTCGTAGCTAGTACCCCACCGTGATGCGGCGCTGGACGGCGTTGCCCTTCTCCAGCTCGTCGACCAGCGCGATGGCGTAGTCCTCGGCGCTGATGCGGCTGACCCCCTCGGCGTCGGTGAGGAGCTGCTCCGTCCCGAGGCGGAACGTGCCGGTGCGCTCGCCGGGCTCGATGAACGCGGGCGGCGAGAGGTACGTCCAGTCCACGTCGCCGGCCTCGGCCCGGATGACGCCGAGCTGCTCGGCCGCCGCGAGCGCCTCGCCCTTGTAGATGTCCGGGAACTCGGGGGTGTCCACGAGCCGGACGCCCGGGGCGGCCTCCAGGCTGCCCGCGCCGCCGACCACGATCAGCCGCCGGACGCCGGCCCGGCGCAGGCCGTCGAGGACGCCGCGGGTGACGGCCAGCAGCGGCCCCGTCGTCTCCGAGCCGTCCCGGGGCGGCGGGACGGTCAGCACGGCGGCGTCGTGCCCCGCGGCCAGCCGGGCGATCGCGTCCGCGTCGCTCGCCTCGGCGGCGGCCGTGCCCTCGTTCCCTGTACGGGTGACGCCGGTGACCTCGTGGCCGCGCCCGCGCGCCTCGTCGGCGATCCGCCGCCCGATCATGCCCGTCGCGCCGATCAGCAGAACCCTCATGAAACCCTCCTCTGACGTCGTCGGACTGGAAGGTATCCATCGGATACTGGTTACTTCAACGTGCTATTGGTACCCTATGGAAACCATGAGAGGTGACGCGTTCGACCCGAACTGCCCGACCCGGCTGATCCTGGACCGCATCGGCGACAAGTGGTCGGTCCTCGTCGTGCTCCTCCTGACCGGCGGGCCGCGCCGGTTCACCCAGCTGCGCGACATGATCGGCGGCGTCACGCCCAAGGTCCTCACCCAGACGCTCCGCGCGATGGAACGCGACGGCCTCCTCACCCGGACGGTCTTCGCCGAGGTGCCGCCGCGCGTCGAGTACGCCCTCACCCCGCTCGGCCACTCCCTCCAGACGCCGATCCAGGCCGTCGCCGACTGGGCCGAGGAGAACGTCGAGGCGGTCGTGTCCGCGCGCGAAAGGCACGCCGGCTAGGGCGGAACCGGCGAGCCGCGTCCGGCATCAAAGGGACACGGCACCCCGTACGGCGCGTCGCCGCTGAAACCGATCAGGAGCGGAATAGAGTCCCGCCCTGAGACGGGCGGCGGTACGCGCTGGAAGGCGGGGGAACGGCACATGATGGGCAAGACGCACGCCCTGAGCGGCGCGCTGGCATGGCTGGCGGCCGTCCCGGTGATCGCGCAGGAGCGGCTGCTGGGCGACCACGCGGTCTCGCTGTCGGTGGAGCAGATCGCCGCCGGCGCCGTGGTGTGCGCGGGCGCGGCCATCCTGCCCGACATCGACCACCACAACGGACGCATCGCCAACACCTTCGGCCCGATCACCGGCCACATGTGCAAGTGGATCGGCAAGCTGTCGGGCGGGCACCGGCAGGCGACCCACTCGATCCTGTTCGCGGTCGGCATCGGCTGGGCGATGGACGCCCTCGCCACCCACTACGTGTACGCCTGGTGGGCCTGCCTCTTCATGATCGTCGGGCTGGGGCTGCGCGGCGTCGGCCTCGACTTCGAGGGCAAGGAGCCGCAGTCGGCGCTCGCGGACTGCGCGCTCGCGCTCATCGCGGTCTGGCTGATGCACAACCTCGACATGAGCTTCGTCGGGTTCGCGGTCACGCTCGGGTGCCTGGCGCACGTCGCCGGCGACTGCCTGACACCGCGGGGCTGCCCGGTGTTCTGGCCGCTGCCCTGGCGGATCGACGTCCCCGTCATCCCGAGGACGGACGGCAAGGTCGAGCGCTGGGTGGTGATGCCGTTCCTGTCCCTCGGCATCGCGATCCTCGCCGTCCGCTCGGTCCTCGGCGACACCACCACCGCCTGGCTGACCCGGGGCTGATCAGCCGAGCAGATCGGAGAACCGGTCGCACCGGACGAGTCCCCATCCGTAGTCGTCCGCGTCCGGGGCGTCCCACAGCCTGATGGCCCGGACGCCCGGCACGGCCTCCGCGGTGCACGCGATCTGGGCCAGCGCCACCCGGGACCAGCCGGTCCGCCGGCGCGGGACCTCCGGCCGCAGATCGATGACCAGCACGCCGGGCGAGCCGACCGGCCCGCCGGCCCTCCTGTCCACCCACGCGGTCAGCGGGCGGCGGACCTCGGTACGCAGCCCGGCGGCGCGCTCCGCCGCGGTCGGCGGCACGGCCAGCTGCTCGATGGACAGGTACGGGTGGCCAGGCAACCCGGGCCGCGTGACGGGCCGCAGACCGCCGCCGTGCACCAGGTACACGGTCACGGTGTCGGCGTTCCCCTCGGCGTGCGGCAGGTCGCCCCCGCTGATGACGCCGGTGGGCCGGACGCCGCAGCCGGCCGCGGCGAGGGCGGCCGCCAGCGCGGCCGCCACCGGGCGCGCCCCTCTCATGACGGTTCACCGCCGTCCCCGCGCGGCAGCCACAGGGTGAACACGGCTCCGCCCTCCTGCCGGTTGGCCGCCTCCAGGGTCCCCCGGTGCAGCCTGGCGTTCTCCCTGGCGATCGACAGGCCGAGACCGCTCCCGTCGCTGCGCGAGCGCGCCGCCTCCGCCTTGACGAACCGGTCGAAGACCACGGGCACCAGGTCGGCGGCCAGGCCGGGGCCGCGGTCGGCGACCACGACCTCCACGCCCGCGACGCCGTCGCGGTCCGCGGGCCCGAAGCGCAGCGAGACCGGCGGCCGCCCGTGGCCGAGCGCGTTGCCGGCCAGGTTGGCGATGACGACGTCGAACCGCCGCGGGTCCAGCCGGGCGGTCAGGTCCGCGGGCCCCTCGGCCGCCACCTCGTCCCGCCAGCCGCGCGCCTCCAGGGTGCCCGCGACCGCCTCCGCCACGTTCACGTCGTCCAGGACGAGCGCGGCGGCGCCGGCGTCGAACCGGCTGATCTCGATGAGGTGCTCGACGAGCCGCCCGAGCCGCCGGGTCTCGGCCGCGACGAGCCGCGCCGCGGCGCCGTCCCCGCCCGCCGCCTCCCCGGCCAGCACATCGGTCGCGGCGATCATCGAGGTCAGCGGGGTGCGCAGCTCGTGGGACACGTCGGCGACGAACCGGCGGGACGCGGCCTCCATCGCGCGCAGGTCCGTCACCGTCCGCTCCAGAGCCTCCGCCGTCCGGTTGAAGGTGCGGGCGAGGTCGGCGAGCTCGTCGCGGCCCCGCACGCCCACCCGGGTCTCCAGGTCGCCCTCGCCGAGGGCGCGCGCGGCGGCGCCGAGCCGGCGCACCGGGCGCAGCACGCCGCGGGTGGCCAGCAGCGCGAGCCCGAGCGCCAGCACCAGGGCGGCGGCGTCCGCGACCATCAGCGTGCGGGTGAACAGCCGCAGGTCGGCCGCCTCCCGGCGCAGGCTCGCGGAGACGAACACCATCGGCGGCGTCGTCCGCCACGGCTCGTCCACGGTCGTCTGGTAGCCGGTGACGCGGGCGCCGACGAGCAGGAAGGGGCGGCTGCCCAGCGGACGGCCGCGCCGGACGATGCGCTGGAACACCATCCCCCGCATCGCGCGCCGGGCGAACTCGCGGGTGACGGGGACGTCCAGGCTGCCCGGCGGCGGGACGGCGACGCCGCCGTCCAGCCGCACCGGCACCGCCACCGCCCGGCGCCCCGGCACCGAGCCGAGGGTGCGCGCCAGCTCGGCGCCGACGAGCGCCGTCACGTCGGGCGGCAGCCGGGACGGGATCTGCCGGGTGAGGGCGTCGCGGACGTCGGTCAGCACCGCGTCCTGCGCGCGCTGCAGCATCACGCGGCGCAGCAGCACGTACGAGATGCCGGACGCCAGCACCGACGCCAGCAGCGCGACCGCGGTGAACGCCGCGGCGAGCCGGATCCGCAGCCCGGTGAACCAGCGGCGCCGCATCACGTCGCCGCGAAGCGGTAGCCGAATCCCCGGACGGTCTCGATCAGCCGCGGCTCGGCCGGCTCGTCCTCGATCTTGGCGCGGACGCGCTGGACGCAGGCGTCGACGAGCCGGGAGTCGCCCGGGTAGGTGTGCTCCCACACCTCGGCGAGCAGGTGCCGGCGGGTGAGGGCCTGGCCGGGACGCCGGGTCAGCTCCAGCAGCAGCCGCAGCTCGGTCGGGGTGAGGCGCAGGTCTGCGCCGCCCTTGGTGACCTTCAGCGAGGCCCGGTCGATCACGAGGTCGCCGTACACGGACCGGTCGAGGCGGGTCCGGTCGGCGCGGCGCAGGACCGCGCGGATCCGGGCGTCCAGGACGCGGGGCTCGACGGGCTTGACGACGTAGTCGTCGGCGCCCGCCTCCAGGCCGAGCACGACGTCGAGGTCGTCGCCGCGCGCGGTCAGCAGGATCACCGGCAGCGGGTCCTCCCGGCGGATGCGGCGGCACACCTCGATCCCGTCGATGCCGGGCAGCATCACGTCCAGGAGCGCGATCTCGGGGCGCCGCGCCCGCAGCGCCTCCAGCCCGTCCTCGCCGGTGGCGCGGGACGTCACGCCGTGCCCCTGGCGGGTCAGCGCCAGCTCCAGGGCCGCCCTGGCCGACGGATCGTCCTCGATGAACAGGATGCTCGCCACCCGGACATTATCGGCGGTTCACGATCATCTGGCGGGTTGTGTCACGAGATCTGGACATCACCGGCACAAGATCATGACGACGTGCCGGAACGGTGGGCCACATGGTGCTCACGAGCGTTCCGCCCCCTCGGCACGTCCCGCCCGCTCCCCCGCACGCCGCCCGGCGGGGTCACCGTGCGCTGCCCTGGCTGCTGGCGGCGGGCGTGCTCGCGCAGGCGGCCGTCCGGGCCTGGCTCGCCTGGGCGCGGACGGGCCCGGCCGCGAACCCGGACGAGACCGGCTATCTGATCGCCGCCCGGTCGCTGGCCGGCGGAGCGGGCGGCGACCTGTCGGGGCACACCTTCTACCAGGCCGGATATCCGCTCCTCCTGGCACCGGCCTACTGGCTGTCGCACGAGCCGGCGACGGTCTACACGATCGTCATGGTGATCAACGCGTTCCTCGGCGCGGCGCTGTTCCCGCTCGGCTACGCGGCGGCGCGCCGGTTCGGGCTCGAGCGCCGGCCCGCGCTGCCGCTCGCGTTCGCGGCGGCGCTGCTGCCCGCCACCACGTTCTTCGGCGCGTTCGCGCTCGCGGACGCCGTGCTGCCGGCGGTCGCGCTGGCCTGGCTCCTCGCGCTCGACCGCTTCGTCCGAGATGGTCGGGGCCTCGACGCGGCCCTCGCGAGCATGCTCACGTCCTATCTGGCGACCGTGCACACTCGCGGTACAGTCCTGCTCGTCGTGCACGCGTGCGTCCTGATGGTCATGGCGCTGCGCGGGCGGTTCCGGGCGGCGCTCGCCGGTGGCGGTGTCGCGCTCGCCGGATACGCGGCGGGGGCGGCGCTGAACGCGCACGTCCGCGGCGAGCTGTATCCGGGAGGCACGCGGAGTCTCGCAAGGATCCTGGAGTCGCGGCTGATCACGGTTCCCGGTCAGGAATGGGCGCTGTCGGGGGCCGCAGGGCAGCTCTGGTACCTGGTCGTCTCCACCTGGGGCCTCGCCGGGGCGGGGCTGGTGGTCGCCGCGGCGACGCTGGTGCGGCGGCGCGCACCGGCGGCCGACCGGATCATGGCGGGCGCCCTGCTCGCGGCGACCTGCGGGGTCGCCTACGCCTCGTCGGCGGCGCTGCCGGACGAGCACCGGGTGGGCAACTTCGCCTACGGCCGGTACCTGTCCTGCCTCGCGCTGGTCTACGCCCTCGCCGGAGCGGCCGCGCTCTCGCGCGCGGGCGCCAGGACGGCGGTCCGGCCGGCGGCGGCGTCCGCGCTCCTGGCGGTGGTCACCGGGCTCTGGGTCGCCGCCTACGCGGGCGGGCGGCTCCGCACGCATTCGTTCATCGCGTTCGACTTCCCGGAGGCCACGTTCCTCGCGGGTGACCGCGGCGCGCTGCACCTGCGCGAGACGACGCTCGCCGCATGCGCCCTGCTCTGCGGGCTGGTCGCGTCGTCCAGGCTCGGCAGGCGGTACGCCGTGCCGGTGACGGCCGCCGCACTGGCCGCCGTCAACGCCGCCGCGCTGGCCTTCGCGATGGGGGTCCCGGCGCGGCGCGTCCACCCGGAGCCGCCGTTCCCCGGCCCGGAGGCGGGCGGCGTCGTCGCGGACAGGTCGCTGCACTGGGCGGTCAGGACCGCGCTCCTCCATCCGGTGTGGTGGACGCGCGTCGGCACCGTCGACATCCGGGACGGGCGTCCGCCCGCGCCGGGCGTGTGCACGGTGCTGGTGCCCCTGCCGGACGGGACGCCGCCCGCGCGGTCGTGGCCCGCGCACCCGGCGGGCTGGCGGCCGCACGCGGCGCGCTCATGGTCGATCGGCTGGGTGAGCTGGCACGCCCCCTCCTGCGGGGACGCGGATCAGTAGCGCGTCACCAGGGCGATGCGGTCGTGGTCGATCAGGAAGCCGTCCGAGACGAAGGTGACCTCGCCGCCGTACTCCAGCGTCGTCTCGATCACGTCGTCCACGGCGTCGTCGACCACGTCCGCGCCCTTGAGGACGCCGGGCATGCCCTCCACCGGGACGAGCTCGCCCTCGGTCCGCACGGCGGGCGCGTAGTAGCCGCGCTCGACGACCAGGTGCTCGCCGCGTCCCTCCTCGGCCAGGCGCGCCACCTCGCGGAGCCCGCCCGCGTAGCGCTGGATGCTGCGCGCGGCCTCCAGCTCCGACAGCACGCCGACCTCGCGGAGGTCCTCGTAGGCGGCGAGCGCCGGGCGGGCCGCCTCGGCGAGCACGCTCGGCGGGGCGCCCTCGAAGCCGCCCTCGACACGGCCGGCCACGGTGACGTGCGGTCCGGCGATCTCGTCGAAGAGCGCCTGGTGGCGGGTCACGCCGGCGACGATCAGCGGGCGGCGGTCGCGTGCGAGGACCCGCTCGACGGCGGCCACCGCGTCCCGCACCGCCTGGCGGCGGCGCTCGCCGTCACCGCCCTGGGCGGGGCGGCGCGCCAGCCGCCCGGCGCTCTCCTCGTCGATCGGCGCGGGCGCGAGCGGGAACCCGCCGCGGGTGTGCTCGGTCAGGTCCCCGCCGAGGCCGTCCCACAGCCGCGTCCGGTGGTCCGACAGGGACAGCAGCCAGTAGCGCGGCCTGCGGGTGAAGTCGGCGACGAGGTCGCGGGTCGCGAACCCGGTGTCGACGACCACCCGCTCGTCGACGGGCTGGCCGATCGTGAACGCGTGGTGCTCGCCGTTCGGGGCGGCGAACAGCACCAGCCCGTCGGAGCCGTGCCGCGGGTCGACCTCCTCCGCCGCGCGCTCCAGCCCGCGCAGCACGTGGTCGGCGGCGTCGGGCACTACCCGGGGATCGTCCCGCAGCCGGTGCCGCACCTCCGCGAGCAGGTTGCGCAGGCGGATCCGGTCCTCGCGGTTCTCCCTGGCGGACCGGTGCGTCGGCATCAGCACCGACACCGCCGGATAGGGCCTCGGCTTGCGCAGCTCGGACAGGGTGACGGCGTCCATGATCCCCCGATCGTCGGACCTGTTCGCTTATGTCTCTTTTCTAGCTACCCGCAGGTAAACCGGGCGTAAGCGCTACCCGAAGGCGCGTTCGATCACCGGGCCGAGGACGTCCATGAAGGGGGAATGGACCGTGACGTAGGAGAACCCGAACCGCTCGCGCCGCTCCCGGATCTGCTCGGCGATCTGCGCCTCGGTCCCGAGGAGGACGAACGGGGTGTCCAGGATCTCCTCCACCGGCATCTCCGGCATCCGCTCCGCGTGGATCCGCTCCGCCTCGGCGCGCCGGTCGGGAGTGACCTGGACGTGCTGGACGAGCACGTTCCACTCGACGGCGTCCGCCCGCCCGCCCGCGTGCTCGCGGACGAACCGGACCCGCTCCTCGGCCTCGGCGGCGGTGCCCAGCCGGAACGTCCCCGGCGGACGCCCCTTCACCTGGTAGGCCCCGGCGATCCCGACGATGTCGGCATGGCGGGCGGCGGCCCGCAGGACGGTGTCGCCGGTCCCGCCGACGAGCAGCGGCGGGCCCGAGCCGCCGAACCCGGCCCGCTGGACGGGCGCCAGCTCGGCCAGCCCGAAGTGCTCGGCGATCGGCCGGTGCGCCTCGTAGCCGTCGCCGCCGAACAGCCCGCCCAGCTCCGCGATCAGCTCGGTCATCCGCTCCGCGCGGGCGCCGAACGGCTCCCAGGGGAGGCCGGCCGCGTCGAACTCCCACTTCATGTGCCCGGCGCCGAGGCCGAGCTCCACCCGTCCGCCGGTGAGCCGGTCGGCGGTGGCGACCTCGCGGGCGAGCAGGTGCGCGTTCCAGAACCCGGCGTTCAGCACCAGCGTGCCGACGCGCAGCCGTTCGGTCGCGTCCGCGGCGGCGACCATCGTCGGGAACGGCGCCGGGGCGCCGAGGTGATCGGGCACGAGCGCGGTGGCGTAGCCGTAGCGCTCGGCCCGGCGGCACCGCTCGGCGAAGTCGCCGTGCGAGGCGATGTCGAAGACGTTGAACCCGAACCGGAAGTCCCTCATGGGCTCACCCTGCCAAATCAGCCGGGGGTGATGAAGCCCGTCTCGTAGGCGAAGATCACCGCCTGGGTGCGGTCGCGGGCCTGCAGCTTGGCGAGGATGTTGCCGACGTGGGTCTTCACCGTCTGCGGGCTGACGAACAGCTCCCGGGCGATCTCGGCGTTCGAGCGGCCCTTGGCCATCAGCCGCAGCACGTCCCCCTCCCGCTCGGTCAGCCGGTCGTGCCAGCGCGCGCCGCCGCCCTCGGCGCCGGGCGTCCCGTGCCGCGCCGCCAGCTCCCGGATCGCCGCCGGGAACAGCAGGCTGTCGCCGTGCGCGACCATCCGGATCGCCTGCAGGATCTCCTCCGGCCGCGTCCGCTTGAGCAGGAAGCCGTTCGCGCCCGCCTTCAGCGCGTCGTAGACGTACTCGTCGTTCTCGAACGTGGTGACGACGATGATCCGCGGCGGCTCCGGCACGGTGTCCAGGATGTGGCGGGTCGCCTGGATGCCGTCGAGCCGCGGCATCCGCACGTCCATCAGGATCACGTCCGGGCGCAGCCGCTTCACCTCGCCCGGCACCTCCGACCCGTCGGAGGCCTCGCCGACGACGGCCAGGTCGTCCTCGGCGTCGATGATGGCGGCGAGGCCCGCCCGGATCAGCCGCTCGTCGTCGACCAGCAGAACCTTGATCGTCATGTTCCGGACCTTAGCGGCAGCGAGACGCGGAATCGCCAGCGGCCGCCCTCGGCGCCGGCGGTCATCTCCCCGCGCAGCACGGTGACGCGCTCGCGGACGCCGCCGAGGCCGCGCCCGCCGCCGTGGTCGGCGCCGTCGCCGCGATGGGAGCCCAGCGGATTGCTCATCTCCACCTCCAGCCGTTCCCCGTCGGTGCCGAGCCGCAGCCGCACCGGGACCTTCCCCGCGTGCCGCAGCGCGTTGGTCAGGCCCTCCTGGACGATCCGGTACGCCTCCCGCGACACCGCCGCCGGGACGTGCTCCACCTCCGGGTCCACCTCCGCGTCCAGTGTCACCCCGGCGATCCGCGTCTGCTCCAGCAGCCGGTCGAGATCCTTCAGCGTGGCCTGCGGCGCCGGGCGGGACGGGTCGTCGCGCAGCAGCCCGAGCACGTGGTCGAGGTCCTCCAGCGCGGCGCGGGCCGACTCCTCGATCGCGCCGAGGGCCTCGCGGGCGAACGCGGGGTCGCTGTCGAGCACCCGCCCGGCCGCTCCGGCCTGCAGCGTCACCACGCTGAGCGCGTGCCCGACCGAGTCGTGCAGCTCCCTGGCCAGCCGGTTGCGCTCGGCGAGCTTGACCGCCTCGGACTCCATCGCGGCGATCCGCTCGGCGGCCGACGGCCCGAGGAACCAGGGCGCCGCCCGGGACAGCAGCGCCCCCGCCACGACGATCAGCGCGAGCAGCACCGCCATGGACGCCGTCCCGATCAGCGGCGCGGGCCACTGGTGCCAGGTGCCCTCCCAGCCCCAGGAGTCCAGGAACCGGGTGTCCCAGGCCACCGCCGGCGCCAGGATCATCACGACCGCGAACGGCGGCACCGCCAGGCTCAGCCCGCTGACGACCACGCCGGTGACCAGGTGCAGCGTGAACCACGCGGCGGCCCGGATCCGGCTCTCCCACGAGGCGGCCGACCCCGGCACGAGCGCCGCCGCGGGGCCCTTGAGCAGCTCCTTGGCGAGGGAGCTCTCCAGGAGCCGCACGGTCGGCACGAGGCCCGTGACGAACGTCGCCGCCGTCGGCAGGACGACCAGGATCAGCACGATGATGACGACGGGGTCGCGGACCCGCAGCACCGGCGCCAGGCTCATCGCGAGGAACCAGTACGGCATCAGCAGCGCGCCGCCCACGACGAGGTGGGACCAGCGCCGCCAGGTCGTCCGCTCGATCAGCGGCCGGAGGACACGGAGCACACACCGATCCTGGCAGACCGGGCGGGCCGGCCCCTCCCCCGCGGGAGGGAGCCGTGTCAGGTCTTGGGCTGCCTGCGGGGCTTGGCCCGCTCTCCGGCCGCCTCCCGGTCGCGCTCGGCGAGCTTGGCCAGGCGGGCGTTGTAGGCGGCCAGCTCGTCGTCCTCGCCGCCCCCGCCGCCCTTCGCGGCCCGGTCGGCCTTGCGGTCCAGGCGCCGGGCCTGCCGCTGGTCGTCCAGATACCACTGGATCGCCAGGACGATCAGGACGATGAACGTCGGCACCTCGCCGAACCCCCACGCGATCGCGCCGCCGGTGTGCTGGTCGTGCAGGGTCGTCGTGCCCCACGGCGGGTCGACGGAGGCGTACCAGCCGCGGGCGAGCGCCTGGCTCATGTTCATCAGCGCGATGCCGAAGAACGCGTGGAACGGCATCGTCACGAACAGCAGCAGGAGCCGCCCGGGGTAGGGCAGCTTCCTCGGCGCCGGGTCGACGCCGAGCAGCACCCAGAAGAACAGGGATCCGGAGGCCAGGAAGTGCACCATCATGGCGATGTGCCCGAGGTGGTTGCGCATCGCGGCCTCGAACAGCGGCGTGAAGTACAGCGCGAAGGTGCTCGCCACGAAGATGACGGTCGCGACCGCGGGGTGCGCGATGACCTGGAGGTACCTGCTCTTCAGCATCGCGGTCAGCCACTCGCGCGGGCCGCGGTCGCCGCGGATCCGGGCGGGCTTGAGCGCCCGCAGCGCCAGCGTGACCGGCGCGCCGACGACCAGGAAGATCGGTGTCAGCATGTTCAGCACCATGTGCTGCGCCATGTGCACGCTGAACAGGATCGGCGCGTACTTGGCGACGCCGGTCTGGGTGACGGCCACGATGGTCAGGAGCCCGAGGAACCAGGAGACGGTGCGGGCGGTGGACCAGGAGTCGCCGCGTTTGCGCAGCCGGACCACCGCGGCCAGGTACAGGCCGCCGAGGACGACGACGAGGACCGCGAAGAACAGGTCGAACTGCCACAGCGTCAGCAGCCGCGCCGGAGTGACCTCCGGGGGCATGTCGTAGCCGAGCTGCGCCTTGACCGCCGACTCCGGCTCGGCCGGCGGGGGCGGCGCGGTGCGCGCCAGGGCGACCGCGAGGCCCATGGTGGCGGCCATCACGGCCGTCTCGACCGTGGCGAACCGGCCGAACGACCACGGCCGGCCGGCGGCGAGGGCGGGCAGCGTCCGGCTCCGGTGCCACCAGCCGAACCAGCCGAGCGCCCCGAACGCGATGATCTTGCCGAGCGCGAGCCGCCCGTAGTTCGTCTCGACCAGCTCCGCCGGGTCGGGCAGCCGGGCGACGACGTTCACCAGGCCGCTGACGCCGACGGTGATGTAGCACCACAGGGCCATGCGGCTGAACCGGTCGGCCATGAGCGGCAGCCGGTCGCGGCGCAGCAGGGCGTGGACGCAGACGACGGCGAGCCCGCCGACCCACGGCGCGACCGCGGCCACGTGCAGGGCGACGCCGGTCGTCGCGACGGAGTGGTTGGCGGCCGAGGCCGAGTGCCCGGTCAGCGGCGCGGGCAGCAGCGCGATCCCGGCCATGGCGAGCAGGCCGAACGCGGCGGCGGGCGTGGTGGTGGTGCGGGCCAGCAGCGCCACGACCACGGCGAGCAGCACGACGATCATGAGGGCGGTGCCCTGCGGCAGCGAGCCGACGTAGCTGCTCAGCTCGCTGCCGGTGAGGACGCTCCCGGCCGGCTGGCCGAGGACGTCCGCGACGGTGAAGACCAGGGTGGCCGCGGCGGCGGCGGCCCATCCCGCGGCGAACCAGGACGCGGCGTTCAGGTACCCGACGGCGTCCTTCGACAGCCGCGGGGCGCCGCGCCCGCCCTCGACCGGCAGGAACGCGGCGGCGGCGAGCAGGGCGCCGACGGCCAGCGCGGACAGCAGGTCCATCGCCGTCCGGGAGGCGGGCAGCCCCCACCGGGTGAGGGCGCCCGCGTCGCCGAGGCCGGGAACGACCTTCTCGGTGACCGAGCCGCCGAGCACGAGCCCGGCCACCAGGGCGGTGGCGGACGCGGCCAGCGCGGCCCCGCCGCCCGCCCAGACGGCCCGGCTGCTCCTACTCACTTCCGGTCGTCACCTGCTGCTTCTCGCTCTCGGCCGGCGCCGGCGGCTGCTTGCGCCTGGCGCGGAACACGATGGCGACGCCGATGCCGACGCCCACGAGGAGCCCGGCGCCGATCAGGACCCACAGCACCATGCCGGAGCCGGAGTCCTCCTTCTTCTCCGCGGCCTGCTCCTGGTCGATCTTGAGCGGCTGCTCGTCGGCGGTGGCGGCGTCGCCCGTCTGCTGCTCCGCGCCGACCCCGCCCGCGGCGGGCGCCCCGGACGCCGCGGCACCGTCCCCGCCCACGCTGAACGTCAGGTCGTTCTTCTCGATCGGGTGGCCGTCCTCGCCGACGACCCGGTAGGCCACCGTGTAGGACCCGGCGGGCAGCGGGCCCGACAGCTTCTGCGTGACCGTCGTGCCGGAGCGCTCGGCGGCGCCCGCCTGGAACTCCTTCTTCGCGCCGTCGGTGACGACGACCTTCGCGAGGCGGATCTTGTCGCTGAAGACGAGCTTGACCTCGGACACGGAGGCCGCTCGCGCGCCCTTCTCGGGCGTGCTGCCGACCAGCTCCGAGTGGGCCAGCGCTGGCGGCGCCGTGAACGCGCCGAGGGCGAGCGCGAGGGCGGCGACGAGTCCGAGACGGCGCACGGGCCGCCGGGGCTTGAAGATGTTCATGGATGGCCGGGTTCTCTAGTGAGTCGAAGGGCTTCATCTACCCTACTGAGCCCGCCACCATGGCATGTTCCGGGTCGGACGATGGGGCGTTTCGGCAGAAAGGCCGCTAGCAGTCACAGCCGCAGCAGTCGCAGTCGCAGCAGCAGCCGTCGCAGTTGCAGCAGTCGCAACAGCAGTCGCAGCCGTCGCAGTTCCGGGTGCACCAGCACCGGTCGCCGCAGGACTCGCCGTGGTGGGCGCTCCACTCCGGCTGGAAGACCCCGCAGGTCACGCAGACGAGCGTCCCGGTGAAGCACGGGATCGGCCAGCCGGGACGCGGCGGCCTGGGTCCGTGCTTCGCCAGGCCCTCGGGGGCGAAGGCGCGCTCGACCGAGCGGCCCGTCTCGCGGTCCAGGAGGGCCCGGACGAGCCGCGGCCTCTCCATTTCCAGCTCGGCGAGCGCGAGCCGCAGGCCGTGCAGCGCGTCGTCGGCGTACCGGCGGGCCTCGGCGAGATCGGTGCCGGTCGCGAGGAGGGGGTTGTACGCGCCCGCCGCCTCGTCGTCCGCGAGGTCCTCGACCGCGTCGATGAGGTGCGCGAGGCGGCCGAAGAACCGGCCCGCCTCGGCGAGGGTCTCGGCGTTGCCCTCCTTGCCGGCGAAAACGGCGGTGTGCGCGAACACGGCCGCGACGGCCGTCTCGGTGGGCTCGGTCAGGTCGAGCAGCCCGAGGCCGGGCGTGGACTCCAGGGCGGGCTGCCGCGCGACGGCGTCGCGCAGCACCGAGGGGTCGAAGCCGACGGCGGCGCCGGTGCGCTCGCCCGCGGCGTCCCACCGCCCGGCCGCCCGGCCCGCCGCGGCGGCGACGAGGCGGCGGGCGTAGGGGCCGTCGCCGTCCGCCACGTGGTCGCGGGTCTTGCCGGCCGCGAGGAGCAGGGACGCCGCGGCGGCGAGCCGCGCGCCCTGCGCCCTCGCGGTGACGACCTCGGCGGTCCGCATCCCGCGCAGCGCGCACGGCCCGGCCTTGCGGCGCGGCGACAGCTCCGGCGCCTGCGCCTCCACCAGGACCGACACCAGCAGCCCGTCGTAGTTGGTGACGAGCCGCGCGGCCTGGCCGTGCTCGGCGCGCAGGGTCAGGCACAGCCCGCACAGATGGGCCATCCAGTCCTTGAACAGGGACCCGCACAGGACATGCCGACATGGCCGTACTACACCGAACACGACTTCTCCCACATCTCAGGCGCCCGCAGCTTTATTCATGGACGCGGCGGAGCCGCGACGGTTCGCCTAGACCCCCACGCAGGTGAGCGCGCGGCGGTAGGCGGCCATGCGGGGCTCCTCCGCGGTCCCCGCCTCGGCCAGCACCTCGGCCAGGTCGAACCACGCCTGCGCGGCCTCCCGCGAGGACTCCATCTCCTCCAGGCAGGTCGCGGCCCGGGTGAGCGCCTCGACGGCCCGGTCGCGGCGGCCGAGCCGCACCGACGCCTCGCCGAGCACCGTCAGCGCCCCGGCGGTCGCCCGGCGCGGGGCGTCCCCGAGCAGGTCGATGGCCTCCTCGGCGAGCGCCACCGCCTCGCCGGGGCGGCCGAGCGCGGTCTCGGCGCGGGCCAGCTCCGTCAGGCACCAGGCGACGTCGATCTCCCCCGACGAGCTGGCGCTGATCTCGCCGCGCACCCGGGTGAGCAGCTCGCGGGCGTGGGCGGCCTGGTCGGGCCGGGCCCGCAGCAGGAGCCCGGCGTAGATGACGCGGAGCCGGTTGAGGTTGCGCGGGTCCTCGCCGTCGCCCGCGAGCATCAGCGCGCGCTCGGCGAGCGCGACGCCATCCTCGTACTCGCCGCGGATCTCCGCGACGTAGGCGGCCTCCCAGTAGGCGACCATGCGGGCGCGGGGGCTGCCGATCCGCTCGGCCCGCTCGACGAGCTGGCCGGCGAGCTGGCGGGCCCGGACGAGGTCGCCGCGCTCGATGAACGCCGACAGCAGCGCCGCGCCGAGGTGCACGGCGGCGTCGGTGGAGTCCGCGCCGGTCGCGATGAGGTGCCGCAGCGCGCTCTCGGCGGCCTCCACGCCGGCGCTGATGTCGCCGCGCTCGCGCAGGCAGCGGCTCAGCGCGACGTGCACCTTCGCCCAGTGGTCGAGGTCGGCCTCGGCGGAGGCCTCCCGGGTCAGCGCCGTGAGCCCGGCGATGGCCTCCTCCAGCTCGCCGGCGGCCTCCAGCGCGAGGGCGTGCCCCCAGCGGGCCTGGTGCAGCATGTCCGGCAGCGCCACCGCGTCCGCGCTGGCGAGCACCTCGGCGAACCGGGCCCGCGCCTCGGCCGCGGCGCCGTTGCTGAGCGCGATCTCGGCGTAGTCGAGGGTGACGCGCAGCTCGTCGACGACGTCCTCGCTGACGCCGCTGACGAGATAGGTCGCCGAGCAGTTCAGCTTCGCCGCGAGCAGCTCCACCACGCTCGGGGCCGGCACCCGCTTGTCGCTCTCGATGAGCGAGATGTAGCTGTCGGACAGCTCGGGGAAGGCGAGCTGGGCCTGGCTCACGCCCTGCCGGATGCGCAGGGCGCGAATGCGCTGCCCCAGTGTCTCCCGATCCATCGTGTGACCACCGCCTACCAGGTGCTCGCCGGCCGCGTCGCGCGCAGGGCGAGGAAGAAGTCGACTCGATCCTCCAGTGTGCCGAGGTCCCGCCCGGTCAGGTCCTCGATTCGCCGGATTCGGTACCGAAGCGTGTTCACATGGACGTGCAGCCGTGTCGCGCTGCGGCTCCAGGAACCCGAGCAGGACAGGAAGACCTCCAGCGTGTGCACGAGGTCGGCCTGCCTGGTGCTGTCGTACTCCTCCAGCGGGCCGAGCATCCGGGCGCGGAAGGACGAGCGCGTCCGCTCCGGCACTGAGGCCAGCAGCCGCGCGTAGGAGTCCAGGCACGCCGCCTCGGAGGAGTCTCGCATTCGCACCAGGGCAGGCTATAGCGGACGCGCTCCCCCGTCACGCTGCGGAGACCGGGACTCACGTCGCGACACCGCCCGCGGAGCGGGACCGGTTCACCACCGCCGCGAACCGGGCAGCTACCCTGTGCTCGCCCTGATCACGCTGCGGAAATCGGAGCCCCCGTCATGTCCGATACGACTGCCGCCGACACCGCGGACCCGCCGCCGGCGGGCGGGCGCGGGCCGCTGGAGCGGCTGTTCGACCTCACCGGGCGCGGCACGACCGTGCCGCGCGAGCTGCGCGGCGGCGTGACCACGTTCTTCGCGATGGCCTACATCATCCTGCTGAACCCGATCATCCTCGGCGGGGCCAAGGACGTCACCGGGGCGGCGCTGTCGATCCCGCAGCTGACCACGATGACGGCGCTGTCCGCCGCGGTCGCCACGGTGATCATGGGGCTGGTCGGGAACGCGCCGCTCGCCCTCGCCGCCGGGCTCGGCATCAACGCGGTCGTGGCGTTCCAGGCCGCGCCGGTGATGACCTGGCCGCAGGCGATGGGCCTGGTGGTGATCGAGGGCGCGGTGATCGTGCTGCTGGCGCTCACCGGGGTCCGCGAGCGGATCATGAACTCGATCCCGCTGGCGCTCAAGCACGCGATCGCGGTCGGCATCGGCGCGTTCATCGCGCTGGTCGGCCTCTACGACGCGGGGTTCGTCACCTCCAGCGCGACGAGCCCGCCGCTGTCGCTCGGCACCGGCGGCCGGCTGGAGACGCTGCCGTCGCTGGTGTTCGCGCTCACCCTGCTGCTGATGATCGTGCTCTACGTGCGGCGGGTGCCCGGCGCGATCCTGATCAGCATCATCGCCGGGACGGCCGGGGCCGTGGCGATCCAGGAGAACGCGACCGTCAAGGAGGGCGGCTGGGGCGTGGTCACCCCGAACATGCCCGACAAGCTCTTCGCCGTCCCCGACTTCGGGCTGTTCGGGGAGATCGACCTGTTCGGCGGATTCGGCCGGGCCGGGGTCATCACCGCGCTCGTCGTGCTGTTCACGCTGGTCCTGTCCGGGTTCTTCGACGCGATGGGCACGATCCTCGGCATCAGCGACGAGGCGGGCCTGGTGAGCGAGAAGGGCGAGGTCCCGCGGCTCGGCCGGATCCTGTCGGTGGACGGCCTGTCCGCCGCGTTCGGCGGCGTCACCAGTTCCTCGGCCAACACGGTGTTCGTCGAGTCGGCGGCCGGCGTCGGCGAGGGGGCCAGGACCGGTCTGGCCAACCTCGCCACCGGCGCGCTGTTCGCGGTCACGCTGTTCCTCACCCCGCTCGCCGCGACCGTCCCCGCGCAGGCCGCCGCGCCGGCCCTGGTGGTGGTCGGCGCGCTGATGATGACGCAGGTCGCCAAGGTGGACTGGAACGACCTCGACCTGACGATCCCGGCGTTCCTCACCATCGTGCTGATGCCGTTCACCTTCTCGATCACGACCGGGATCGGCGGCGGCATGGTCGCCTACGCGCTGATCAAGCTCGCCCGGGGCCGGTGGCGCGAGGTCTCGGTCTGGCTGTGGCCGGTCGTGGCGCTGTTCCTGGTCTTCTTCGCGCTCCATCCCGTCGAGCAGTGGCTGAACGTGCGGTGACCGTCGCGTGACGCGACTTCCCCGCCCATTTGAAACTCTGGGACGCGGTTGCGGGTGTCAAATAGTGCCGTCATGGCGTAAGCAGAAGGTAGGGCCTTACCCCCCGGCGTGAAAGGCGTGGCTGTGGTGTCCCCGGACTCTCCCTCCCGCCCGTCGCCGCACGGTCACGTCCTGCTGGCACCTGACAGGTTCCCGGGAGGGCTGACCGCGGCGCGGGCCGCCCGGCATCTCGCCGCCGGGCTGCGGCGCGCGCGTCCCGGCGTCCCGCTGGTGGAGCTGCCCGTGGCCGACGGCGGCGACGGCACCGTCGAGGCCGCGGTGGCGGCCGGATGGCGGCGGGTCGAGGTGGAGGTGTGCGGGCCGACGGGGCGCCCGGTCACCGCGCGGCTCGCGGTGAACGGCCGCAGCGCGGTGGTCGAGCTGGCGGAGGCGTCCGGGCTGCGCCGGCTGCCGGGCGGCGAGCCGCGGCCGCTCGTGGCCTCCAGCATCGGGACGGGGCAGCTGGTCGCGCACGCCGTCCGGCTCGGCGCCCGCCGGATCGTCCTCGGCCTCGGCGGCGGCGCCTGCACCGACGGCGGCGCGGGCCTCGTCCAGGGGCTCGGCGGCCGGCTGCTGGACGCGCTCGGCAAGGACCTGCCGCCCGGCGGGGCGGCGCTGCGCTCGCTGCACGCGCTCGACCTGCGCGGCCTGCCCGACATGTCGGGCATCGAGGTGGTGGTGGCGGGCGACTCGGCGGGGCCGCTGCTCGGCCGCACCGGCGCCGCCGCGGTCGACGGGCCGCGCCGCGGCGCGACCCGCGACGAGGTGCGGCTGCTGGACGCGGGCCTGCGCCGCTGGGCCGACCTGGCGGAGGCGGCGGCCCGCAGGGCGGCCCGCGACCTGCCCGGCGCCGGGACCTCGGGCGGCGTCGCCTTCGCCGCGCTCACCTTCCTCGGCGCGACGATCGAGCCGGGCCCGTCCCTGATGCTGGACCTGCTCGGGTTCGCCGGGAAGGCGCGCGGCGCGCGGCTGGTGGTCACCGGCGAGGGCGTCCTGGACACCCGGTCGCTGCGCGGCAGCGCGCCGATCGGGGTGGCCCGCGCCGCCGCCCGCGCGGGCGCGCCCGTCGTCGCGGTGGCCGGCCGCCGCGGCCTCACCGGCGAGCAGCTGCGCAAGGCCCGCATCCAGGCGGCGTACGCGCTGGCCGACATCGAACCGGACGAGGAGCGCCGCGTCCGCCGGGCCGGCCCGCTGCTGGAGCAGCTGACGGTGGCGATCGCCGACGAGTGGCTGCCGCCCGCGCGCCCGTGAATCGGAGCGCTCCAACGAATATTCGCCACTTTCGTGGCGACCGTGTGGTCAGCCCTTTACGATCGACGGGAGCGGCAGGTCATCGGGAACTCAACAGCGGCGCTAGGCGGGCACGGCATGGCGGAAGAGCAGTACGACTGGGCGTCCCTCGGGATCGACGTCACCAAGCCGAGCATCGCTCGGACCTACGACGTGGTGCTGCGGGGCAAGGACAACTTCGAGGTCGACCGCGCCTTCGTCGCCGAGATCGTCAAGATCATTCCGGAGATCTACGACGTGGCCACCTACAACCGGGAGATCCTCGGCCGCGGCGTGCGCTACCTGGCGGCCGAGGCCGGCCTGCGCCAGTACCTCGACCTCGGCTCCGGGCTGCCGACCGTGCAGAACACCCACCAGGTCGCGCAGAGCGTCTCGCCCGGCTCGCGGGTGGTGTACGTCGACAACGACCCGATCGTGCTCGCGCACGGGCGGGCGCTGCTGGCCGAGAACGCGAGCACCACGGTCGTCACCGCCGACATCCGCGAGCCGGAGAAGATCCTCGCCCACGAGGAGGTGCGCCGGCTGATCGACTTCGGCGAGCCCGTCGCGGTGATGCTCGTCGGCATCCTGCACCACCTGCACGACGACGAGGGGCCGCAGCAGATCGTGGAGACGCTGATGGAGGCCGTCCCGTCCGGCAGCCACCTGTTCGTCACGGCCTTCTGCCGGTCCAGCCAGGAGGCGGCGGACGCCGAGGTGCAGTACCAGGGCCTGCTCGGCACCGGCCGGTTCCGCACCCCCGAGGAGATCACCCGCTACTTCGACGGCCTGGAGCTCCTGGAGCCCGGCCTCGTCCCGCTGCCGCTGTGGCGGCCCGAGGAGGACGTCCCGGACGAGCTGACCGTCGGCCAGCGCCTCATGTACGGGGGCATCGCCCGCAAGCCCTGACGACCGCGGCCCGCCGCCGGGAGCGCTTTACACGGTGTCATCGGAACAGCCGATGCCCTGACACCCTGCACATGGCCGGAGGGTTCGTCCGCCCCGCACGCTGGAGGTACAGGTCCTGGTCAGCGTCGGCGGAGGAGCTTGCGGTGAAGATCGGCGTCCCGCGAGAGATCAAGAACCACGAGTACCGGGTGGCGATCACCCCGGCGGGCGCGCACGAGCTCACCCGGCACGGCCACGAGGTGTTCGTCGAGCGCGGCGCCGGGCTCGGCTCGGCGATCCCCGACGACGACTACGCCGCCGCGGGCGCCAAGATCCTGGACGGCGCGGACGGCGTCTGGGCCGAGGGCGAGCTGATCCTCAAGGTGAAGGAGCCGGTCGCGCCGGAGTACCACCGGATGCGCGACGGCCAGATCCTGTTCACCTACCTGCACCTCGCCGCGTCCCGGGCGTGCACCGACGCGCTCCTGGCGGCCGGCGTCACCGCGATCGCCTACGAGACCGTCCAGCTCGCCGACGGCTCGCTGCCGCTGCTCGCGCCGATGTCGGAGGTCGCCGGGCGCCTCGCCGCGCAGGTCGGCGCGTACAACCTGATGTCCTTCACCGGCGGGCGGGGCGTCCTGCCGGGCGGGGTGCCCGGCGTCGCGCCGGCGAAGGTCGTCGTCATCGGCGGCGGCGTGTCCGGTCTCAACGCCGCCCAGATCGCCGCCGGCATGGGCGCGGACGTGACCGTCCTCGACGTGGACGTCGACCGCCTCCGCCACATCGACGCCATCTACCAGGGCCGCCTGCGGACGCTGGTGTCCAGCGCGTACACGGTCGAGCAGGAGGTCCGCGCCGCCGACCTCGTCATCGGGGCCGTGCTGATCCCGGGCGCCCGCGCGCCCAAGCTGGTGTCCAACGACCTGGTCGCCCGCATGAAGGCGGGCTCGGTCCTGGTGGACATCGCGATCGACCAGGGCGGCTGCTTCGAGGACTCCCGCCCCACCACGCACGACGACCCCACCTACAAGGTGCACGGCTCGACGTTCTACTGCGTGGCCAACATGCCGGGCTCCGTCCCGAACACCTCCACCTACGCGCTGACCGGCGTCACGCTCCCGTACGCCGTCCAGATCGCCGACCGGGGCTGGCGCGCCGCCCTGCGCGCCGACGCCGCGCTCGCCCGCGGCCTCAACACCCACGCCGGCGCGCTCGTCTACGACCACGTCGCCGAGGCCCACGGCCTGCCCCACACCTCTCTCGCGTCGGTCCTGGACTGATCCGCCCCCCTAGAGTTGCCTCGTGGGCGAACTGGTGCTGGTGCGTCATGGGGAGACCGAGTGGAGCCGGGAGCGCCGGCACACCGGGCGGACGGATCTTCCGCTGACCGAGCGGGGCGAGGAGCAGGCGCGGTCGCTGCGCGAGGCGCTCGCCGGGCGGCGGTTCGCCCTGGCGCTGGCCAGCCCGGCGGAGCGGGCCCGGCGGACCGCGGAGCTGGCGGGGCTGCGGGTGGACGGGACCGACCCCGACCTGTGGGAGTGGGACTACGGCGGCTACGAGGGGATCACCTCGGCCGCGATCCGCGAGGAGCGTCCCGGCTGGTTCCTGTGGGACGACGGGGTGGTCCCGGGCGACGCCGGGCATCCGGGCGAGACCGTCGAGCAGGTCGGCGGGCGGGCGGACGCGGTCCTCGCGCGGGTGCGGGCGGCGCTCGCGGACGGCGACGTGGCGCTCGTCGCGCACGGCCACCTCCTGCGCGTCCTGACGGCGCGGTGGCTCGGCCTGGAGCCCGCGCGGGGCCGGCTGTTCGCGCTCGGCACCGGGACCGTGTCGGCGCTCGGCACCGAGCACGGCAGACCGGTGATCAGCGCCTGGAACGTCCCGGTTCGGTAACCACGGCCAGCGCATAGGGTACCTGGTGGGGATGTCCCCCAGGGGTACCCGGGCGAGCGCCCCGGAAGGATTGCGAGGTTGGAGATGACGGCCAGCGAGGCCCCCGTCCGGGGGTACACCGCCACCAAGGACCAGCTGCAGACCCGGCTGGCGCGGATCGAGGGCCAGGTGCGCGGCATCGGCCGGATGGTCGAGGAGGACCGCTACTGCATCGACATCCTCACGCAGATCAGCGCGGTCCAGGCGGCGCTGGACAAGGTGGCGCTCGGCCTGCTGGACGGGCATGTGCGGCACTGCGTGGCCGAGGGCGCCGAGGAGGGCAAGGGCGAGGCGATGTCCACCGAGCTGATGGCGGCCGTCGGGCGGCTCATGCGGCGCGGCTGACTCACCCGCCGGGGCAGCCCTCGCCGTCCGGCGCGGGCGCGCTCGTGCGCTCGATGGTCTCGACCAGGACGCGCCAGCCGTGCAGGAACTGCGCCCGCTCGTCCGGCGTGAGCGCCTCCAGCGCCATGCGGAACGGCCGCAGCCGGCGCCAGGTGAACCGCTCGACCATCTCGCGGTGCCGCTCGCCGAGGCTGACGATCATGCGCCGGCGGTCCCGCTCGTCCGGGCGGCGCTCCACGAAGCCGGCGCGCTCCAGCTCGCCGACCAGCTGGCTGACCGTGGCGGGGCTGAGCGCCATCCGCCGGGCCAGGACGCCCACGGCCATGGGGCCATGCAGGACGAGCTGGATCAGCGCGGGCACGTGCCGGGGTCCGAGGCCGGCGGCGCGCACCCGGTCGACGAGCTCCTCCGCGCCGTCGTGCCCGCCCTTGATCCCGCGCATCATCCTGGCCGTGAGCTGGACCATCGTCTCCAGGTCCGCGTCCACCGCCGCGGCGGCGGCAGATCGATTCTCGGACATACCTTGAAGTTCAACATATTCCGTGATGCACTGCAAAATGTTGAACTTCAAGGCGTTTCACGTCTTGATCGACGGGGAGACGGGGCGCGGAGCAGGCGAGGGGACCGACCATGGCCGAGAGCCCGATCACCAAGGCGGCACCGCCGGACGACACCGCCGGAAGCGAGCGCCTGGACCGCCGGACGATCCTGCTCGGCCTGGTGATCGTGTCGGGGACCGTGATGGCGATCCTCGACACCACGATCGTCAACGTCGCGCTGGAGACGCTCGGGCGCGACTTCTCCACCGGGCTGTCGACGATCCAGTGGGTCATCACCGGCTACATGCTGGCGATGGGCACCGTCATCCCGCTGACCGGCTGGGCCATCGACCGGTTCGGCGGGCGCCGCGTGTGGATGACCTCGATCGTGCTGTTCGTCCTCGGGTCGGTGCTGTCCGGCGCCGCCTGGAACATCGAGTCACTGATCGTCTTCCGGGTCGTGCAGGGCCTCGGCGGCGGCATGCTGATGCCGACCGGCATGGCCATCCTGACGATGGCGGCGGGACCGCGGCGGATGGGCCGCGTCATGAGCATCGTCGGCGTCCCGATGCTGCTCGGCCCCGTCCTCGGCCCGGTGCTCGGCGGCTGGCTCGTGGAGGACGTCGACTGGCGCTGGATCTTCCTCGTCAACCTGCCGGTCGGGGCGATGGCCCTGGCGCTGGCCTGGTGGAACGTCCCGCGCCACCGCGGCGAGCACGCCGCGCCGGGGCTCGACTGGCGCGGGCTGGTCCTGCTGCCGCCCGGATTCGTCCTGCTGATCTACGGCCTGTCCACCGCGAGCGGCAACGGTGGGTTCGGGGAACCGTCCACCATCGCCTGGCTCGCGGGCGGCGCCGTCCTGGTCGGCCTGTTCGCGCTGCACAGCCTGCGGCTCCGCGAGCGCTCCCTGATCGACGTGCGGCTGTTCACCGACCGGACCTTCGCGGCCGCCGCCGTCGGGGTGTTCTTCGTCGGCCTCGCGCTGATGGGCTCGATGCTGCTGATCCCGCTGTACTTCCAGATCGGCCGCGGCGAGGGCGCGTTCGCGGCCGGGCTCCTGCTGGCGCCGCAGGGGCTCGGGGCCGCGACCGCGATGCCGCTCGCCGGAATGATCACCGACAAGCTGGGCGCCGGGCGCGTCGTCCCGGTCGGCGTCGTCCTCCTGGTGGCCGGGACCGTCCCGTTCGCCCTGGTGGGGGCGGACACGTCCTACTGGCTGCTCGCCGCCGCCCTCTTCGTGCGGGGCCTCGGCCTCGGCTGCACGATGATGCCGACCATGTCGGCGGCGCTCACGACGCTGAGCCGGGCCGTGGTCCCGCGGGCCAGCAGCACCCTGAACATCATCGTCCAGCTCGGCGGATCGGTCGGCACGGCGCTGCTCGCCGTCATCCTGGCCCGCCAGATCGGCGACCGGGTCCCGGGGGCCGGAGCCGGCGGGGACGGCGCCGCCGCGGGCATGGGCGAGATCCCCGAGCGGGTCCGCGAGCAGGTCGCGCCGAACCTGGCGGACGCGTTCGGCCACACGTTCTGGGTCGCGCTGATCCTCACCGCGGTGCTGATCCTCCCGGCGCTGCTGCTGCCGCGGCACGGGGCCCACGAGAGGGACCACGTGGGGGACACGGTGCCGGACGCTCCCCCGCCGGCCTGACCGGGCTCAGGAGGCGATCGACAGGCCCGCCAGATCCGCCTCGTGCTGGCGCGTGATCCGCCTGGCCCGCTGGGCGTCCGGCGAGTACCGGAACCGCTCGGGGACGACGTGCGTGGTGCGGTAGAGGCCCTTCAGCGTCAGCGTCGCGGCCAGGTCCGACGTCGGCAGCCCCGGCAGCCCGTACATGCGGCGGGCCCAGCGCGGCAGCGTGGAGACGACCAGCACCCCGAGGCCGGGCGCGGCGAGCTTCAGCGGCAGCAGCGGGCGCGGGAGGGCGGGGCTGAACATGCGGCGCAGTCCCACGCGCGCCTCCCGGCACGCGTAGATCCGGCGCCGCATCTGCGCGTAGTAGTCCCTCATCTCCCCGACCGTGGCGGGCACGTCCGCCGGGTCGAGGCCGACGACGGCGGCGGCGCGGCGCTGCTCGTCCACGAACGTGTCGGCGTCCCGCGCGGTCAGCGGCACTCCCGCGCGGCGGGCCACGTCCAGGTAGGAGTCGACCTCGCCCATGTGGACCCACAGCAGGTTCTCCGGGTCGTCGACCGGGAACGTCTCGCCGGTCCGCATGTCCAGGCCGGTGAGCTTGGAGTGCAGCCGGCGGACGCGGCGGCCCACCCGCTCGACCTCCTCGTGCGTCCCGTAGGTGCGGACGCGGACGAACTCGACCGTCCGGCCGAGCCTGGCCCAGGCCGCGGCGGGGTCCATGAGCTCGGAGTTCTGCGCGGTCCCCCACATCGTGCGCGGATGCAGCGCCTGGAGCAGCAGCGCCCTGATCCCGCCGATGACCAGCACGGGCTCGCCCATGACCTCCCAGGTCACCGAGCCCGGGCCGAACAGCCCGTGGTCGGCCCGCTCCTCGCTCTCGTCGTGCACGTCGACCGCCTTCCGTCGCCGCGGCCGGGAGTCGGCACCGGCCCGGTAATCGAAGGCTTACCCTGCCACGCCGGACGTCACACGATCTAGTCCTCGATGAGGTCGTCTACCGCTTCGTCCCGTTCGCCGGGTTCGGTCTGCTCGGTGATCCAGGCCAGGTAGTCCATGCTCCCCGCCACCACCGGCGTCGCGATGATCTCCGGGGTGTCGTAGGAGTGGCCCTCGGTGATCAGGGAGGCCAGCTCGTCGAACCGGTCGGCGGAGGTCTTGAAGAGCACCATCCACTCCTCCGCCGACTCGATCTCGTCCTCCCACCAGTAGGTGCTGGCGATCGGCCCCACGAGCTGGGCGCAGGCCGCGAGCCGCTCGGCGACCGCCGACCGGGCCAGCTCGGCGGCCTCGGCGCGGGAGTCGGTGGTGGTCGTCACCTGCACGTAAGAGTGGGCCATGGCACGACTCCTTCCCGCTCCCCGCCCGCGCACGCCCCCGGCACGGGCGGCTACCTGGACGGACGGACGACGAGCGCGCTGCCGCCGCCCCGCCTGGTGGGCTCCGCGACCGCCTGGACGAGGCCGGGCCGCAGGAACTCCAGCCCCGTCGCGGCGCCGATCACGCCCGCGGGCGGCCCGGGGAACGGCTCCAGGCGGTGCCCCCGCGCGGCCAGGTCGCGGCCGTACCGGTCGATGAACGGCTGCTCGGCGAAGACCTGCGGGGTGTTGCGCTGCGTGGCGCGGGGCGCGTTCAGCGCGGTGGGCAGGTCCATGCCGAGGTCGATCCGGTTGACCAGGATCTGCAGCACGGTCGTGATGATCGTCGACCCGCCGGGCGTGCCGACCGCGAGCTTCGGCCGCCCGTCCTTGAGCACGAGGGTCGGGGACATGCTGCTGCGCGGGCGCTTGCGCGGGCCCGGCAGGTTCGGGTCGGGCGCCTGGCCCGGCGCGGGCGGCTGGAACGAGAAGTCGGTCAGCTCGTTGTTCAGCAGGAACCCGCGCCCGGGAACGGTGATGCCGCTGCCGCCGAACTGCTCGATCGACAGCGTGTAGGCGACGACGTTCCCCCACTTGTCGGCGACGTTGAGGTGAGTGGTCTGCGGGCCCTCGAACGCCAGCGCCCTGGTCTGGGTGCCCGGCGGGACGCACGGCGCGTAGGACCCGTCCGGCGAACCGGGGGCCACGGGGGCGGCCGCCGCCCGGTCCGGCTTGATCAGGCACGCGCGCTCGCGGGCGAACCCGGACGACAGCAGCTCGTCCAGGGGCACGTCCACCTTGTCGGCGTCGCCGACGTAGCGGCCTCGGTCGGCGTAGGCGAGCTTGGACGCCTCCAGGTAGTAGTGGAGGGCCGTGACCGGGTCGCGCGCGTCCAGGCGGAAGTTGCCGAGGATGTTGAGCGCCTCCCCCACGGTGGACCCGCCGGACGACGAGGGCGGCATGCCGTACACGTCCGTCCCCCGGTAGGGCACGTGGGTGGGCTTGCGCGGCACGGCCCGGTAGGCGGCGAGGTCACCGCGCTCCATGAGGCCGGGACGGACGTTGCGCGTCGCCTTCGGGTCCACCGGGGGCTTGGCGACCGTCCGGGCGATCTCCTCGCCGAGCCCGCCCTCGTAGAACCAGTCCGTGCCGCGCCGCGCCAGCTCCCGGTAGGTGCCGGCGAGGTCGGGGTTGCGGAAGACCGAGCCGACCGCGGGCACCTTCCCGCCCGGCAGGAACAGCCGGCGGGTCGGGACGATGTCGCGGAAGCGCGCCTCGTTCGTCGAGGTCTGGTCGTGGAACTCCTGGTCCACGACGAAGCCCCGGTCGGCGACCTTGATCGCCGGGCGCAGCAGGGTGCCGAGGTCGCGGGTGCCGAACCGGCGCAGCGCGAGGTCCCACTGCGCGAGGGTGCCGGGCACGCCGACGCCGAGCCCGCTCGTGACGGCCTGGTCGAACGGGAGCGGCCGTCCCGTCGCCGGGTCGATGAAGGCGTCCTGTTTCATCCGCTTCGGCGCGAACTCGCGCCCGTCGAGGGCGTGGACCCGGCGCGTCCTCGCGTCGTAGTAGGTCATGTAGCCGCCACCGCCGATCGCGGCCACGTACGGCTCGGTGACCCCGAGCGTGGCGCCCGCGGCGACGGCCGCGTCCATCGCGTTGCCGCCGCGCCGGAGGACCTCCAGGGCCGTCCGGCTGGCGTCCGGGTCGACCGTGGACACGGCGCCGCCGTACCCCGTCGCGACCGCCTGCTTGACCGGCTGCTTCGCGGGGGGCCGCGGGTGCGCCGGCATGGTCGCGGGCGCGGCGGCGGCGGGCGCGGCCGGGACGGTGAGGGACGCGGCGACGGCGAGCGCGGCGGCGGCGGCCGTGCGGCGGGACCCGCGGGACGGCTTCGGCGCCCGCGCGGGCGGCGCGTGCGAGGGCGATGGGGAGCGGAACACCGGACCTCCAGACGAACGCGGCGTCCCTACGGTGCCACCGATCTTCGTCGGACGCCACCGTCCGCACCGGCCGACCCCGGACGCGGCGCCGGACCGCGGCACCGAAAGATCATAAAGCGCTTTCCCCCTCTGGAAATGGGACCTATTGCCGCGGAACGGTCCACCGGAAAGTCATTCGGCCGTCCTCGCCCAGCGTGAGGGGGCCATTGCGGCACGTCGCCGACCTGCGGTTTGGCAGGATGCGACAACGGCGAGACGGCGGGAATCCGGGCGAAAACGTTGCGATTATGCTCATACCTGGTGAATTCTTAGGGACTTCGGCAAGCACCTCGCGATCAGCGGCGCGGGTTCAGGCCTTGGGGGACCACCTATGACCTTGGACATGCGCATGCGCAACAACATGTTCCGGCGGCTGCCGGTCGAGCAGGCCACCGGCCGGCTCTACGGCGGCAGGCACCGTCTCCGCGTGGTCTACCGGACCCGCGATCTCGTCGTGCTCGGCCTCGGCGTCATGATCGGCTCCGGCATCTTCAAGATCGCCGGCGAGCAGGCGTCCTCGACCGCGGGCCCCGGCGTGCTCGTCTCGTTCCTCATCGCGGGCGGCGTGTGCGTGCTGGCGGCGCTGGCCTTCGCCGAGCTGTCCTCGATCGTCCCGGTCGCGGGCAGCGCCTACTCCTTCAGCTACGTCGCGTTCGGCGAGGTGTGGGCGTGGGTCGTCGGCTGGGCGCTGATCATGGAACTGCTGCTGGCCGCGTCCGTGCTCGCCCGGGTCTGGTCGCTGTACGCCGCGCAGGCGCTGCAGGACTTCGGGGTGGGGGTCCCGAGCTGGCTCGGCGAGCTGATCGGCCAGCAGAAGGGCCCCGACCTGTTCGCCCTCGGCATCCTGCTGCTGGTCGTCCTGATGCTCGCCACCGGCAGCCGGATGAGCCTGAAGTCGCTGTGGTTCATGGTGATGGCCAAGGTCATCGTGATCGGGCTCGTCATCGCCACCGCGCTGAAGTTCTTCAGCCCGGGCAACCTCACCCCGTTCCTGCCGCCGTCCCAGCCCGCCCCCGAGGCCGACCAGACGGTGCTGGACGCCGTGCTCGGCGCGCTCGGCGGCGGGACCCCGCACGTGTTCGGGGTCTGGGGCATGTTCGCCGCGGCGCCGGCCATCGCGTTCGCCTACATCGGCTTCGACCTGATCGCGACCGCCTCGGAGGAGACCGACGACGCGCCCCGCAAGGTGCCGCGCGGCATCCTCACCGCGCTGGTCACCACCATCGTGCTGTACGCGGCCGTCGCGGTCGCGCTCGTCGGCATGGTCGGGATGGACGGCATCGCGAACCTCAACCCCGACAAGCTGCTGCTCGCCGCCGCCTTCGACTCGGTCGGCGCGGGCGCGATGGGCAAGATCGTCGACGTGGGGGCCATGCTGGCGCTCACCACCGTCATCCTGGTGCTGATGATCAGCCTGACCCGGGTGGTGTTCTCCATCTCCCGGGACGGGCTGCTGCCGCGCCCGCTCGCCGCGATGAGCCGCTACAAGGTGCCCTCCCGCGCCACGCTCCTCGCGGGCGGCGCGGCCGTGGTGATGTCGCAGACGATCGACGTGCTCACCCTGGAGCAGCTCGTCGTGATCGGCTCGCTGTTCGCGTTCCTGTTCGTCGCGGCGGCGGTGCTGGCGCTGCGCCGCTCCCGGCCGGACCTGCACCGGCCGTTCCGGATGCCCGCGGCGCCGCTGGTCGTGATCGTGACGATCTTCGCGATCGGCTGGCTGATGCTGAACCTGAACGTCGAGACGTGGGCCTATTTCGCGATCTGGATGATCGTCGGCATCGGCATCTACCTGGTCTACGGGCGCCGCAAGAGCCAGATGAAGCTGCTGCTGGACGCACCGCCGCCCGCGCGCCCGGTCGCCGCGCCGATGGCCCCCGCCCCGCCGCCGGGCGCGGCCCTTCCCCCGGGCGCGGCCCCGCCGCCCCCGGGCGCGGTGCCGGGGCCGTGGGACGTGCGCCCCACCCCCGGGCAGGTCGGCCAGGGGACGTGGCCGGGCGAGGGGCGCCCCGGCACGCCGGAGAGCCCCTACCCCACCGGCCGGTACTCGGCGGGACGCCGGCCGGGCGGCCGGTTCGCGCCCGAGCCCTACCCCACCGACCCGGCCCCGCAGGGCGGGCCACCGGGCCGCGGCCCGTCCGGGGCGTACTCCGCCGGGCCGCCCGAGGACCCGTACGCGGTCGATCCGGGCGTGCCGAACCCGTACTCGTCCGGGCCCCACGAATCCCGGCCGTACGGATCCCAACCCTCCGGGCCGTACGAATCCGGGCCGTACGAATCCGGGCCGTACGAATCCGGGCCGTACGAATCCGGACCCTACGAGCCCCGGCCCTACGAGCAGGGCGGCCAGGAGCAGAACCCCCGCCGGCCCGGGCCGTACGGTCCCGGGTACGGTCCGGGCGACGAGCCCCAGGAGCCGCCGCAGGGGGGACGGCACCGCCGCTGAGGCGGTATCGCCCAACACCCGTTTTGTAGAGTTCCGCCGAACGCCGAGGGCGCCCCCTTCCCCGGGGGCGCCCTCGTTCCGTCTCGGGTGAGGGGTGGACAACGGGTGATGTGCGGGCTATGTTGTTCTCAGCTAGAGATGAACTCTATTTGAGACTTACTCAGTCAGAGATCGACGGGAGGGACACCGATGGCACCGGACCCGAGGCGCGACGAGAGCGAGTTCCTCGCGAACTACGACCCGCGCGACTACGACCCGGTCTCGGTGACGGTGGACGTGGTCGCCCTCACCATCCGCGACGGCGCCCTGCACGTCCTGCTCGTCCGGCGGGGGAACGCCCCGTTCGAAGGGATGTGGGCGCTCCCCGGCGGTTTCGTCCAGGCGGGCGGCCCCCTCCAGGGCACCGACGCCGAGGACCTCCCGGACGCGGCCGTCCGGGAGCTGGCCGAGGAGACGGGGCTGAGCGCCAAGGGCGGCGCGCTCGGCCGCGTCCACCTGGAGCAGCTCGGCACCTACGGCGCCCCCGGCCGCGACCCGCGGATGCGGGTCATCTCCGTCGCCTACCTGGCCTTCGCCCCGGAGCTGCCCGACCCGGAGGCCGGCGGCGACGCCGCCGACGCGGCGTGGGTCCCGGTGGACGCGCTCGGCCTGACCGAGTCCGGCGACCAGCGGCCCGGCACGACCCGGCGGCTGGCCTTCGACCACGCGCGGATCCTGTCGGACGGGCTGGAGCGGGCGCGCGGGAAGCTGGAGTACACCCCGCTCGCCACCGCCTTCTGCGGCGGCGAGTTCACGATCCCCGAGCTCCGCGCCGTGTACGAGGCGGTGTGGGGCGAGGAGCTGCACGCCGGCAACTTCCACCGCAAGGTCCTGTCGGTGCCCGGGTTCGTGGAGAGCACCGGCGCGACGTCCGACCGCGGCGGCCGGCGCGGCGGCCCCCGCCCCCGCCTCTACCGCGCCGGCGACGCGCGCCTCCTGCACCCCGCCCTCCTGCGCCCCGGCCGCGAGGAGGAGATCCGATGAGCGGGCACCGGCTGGACGAGGCGCTGGCGCGGCTGGACCGGGCGCGGGTGCCCGCCGACCTGTTCGGCGACGACGAGGCGGAGGCGGCGCGGCGCTACCGGCGGCTCGCCCGGCTCGTCCACCCGGACGCGACCGGCGGGCGGACCCGCGAGGCGTTCATCCGCCTCAACGACCTCTGGCGGGGCTACCGCGGCGGCGACCCGGCGACGATCACCACGCGCCGGCACGCGTACCGGCTGGACGGCGGCGCCATCGGCGGCGACCTCGCCGAGCTGTACCGGGCGCGGGTCGGCCCCGGCCGCGACGTCCTGCTGAAGATGCCGCGCGACCCGCGCGACGGCGACCTGGTCGAACGCGAGGCCGTGGCGCTCCGCCAGCTCCCCAAGGACGGCGACGGGAAGTTCCTGCCCTACGTCCCGCGGCTGGTCGAGTCGTTCCGGCACCGGGACGCCGCCACCGGCGCGCAGCGCCAGGTCAACGTGATCGCCGCGCTGGACGGGTTCCACAGCCTGGCCGAGGTCGGGCGGGCGTACCCGGACGGCGTCGACCCGCGCGACGCGGCCTGGATGTGGCGGCGGCTGCTGGTCGGCCTCGGCTTCGCGCACCGCGCGGGCGTCCTGCACGGCGCGGTGCTCCCCGACCACGTGCTGATCCACCCGGAGGAGCACGGCCTGGTCCTGGTCGACTGGTGCTACTCCGTCCCCGGCTGCTACGCGCACACCGACCCGTCCGGGCGCGTCCCGGCGATGGTCGACCGGTACGCCGGCTGGTACCCGCCCGAGGTGCCGGGACGGCGGACGGCGAGCCCGGCGACCGACATCTTCATGGCCACCCGGTGCATCACCGACCTGATGGGCGACAAGGCGCCCAAGGCGATGCGCTCGTTCGCGCGGGGCTGCACGCTCCCCGCGCAGAACCGGCGCCCCGCGGACGCCTGGCGGCTGCTCGCCGAGCTGGACGAGCTGCTGGAGCGGCTCTACGGCCCGCGCCGCTTCCGCCCCTTCCACCTGCCCGTTCCCCGCTGAAGGAGAGAGATCATGGGAAGCGGAAACTGGTCCACCGACGTCTACGCCGCGCGCGCGAGCTACCGCGCGTCCACCGGCGCCAGCGCGTTCGCCTACTCCGACGGCGGCGCCACCACCGTCCACCCCGACCTGGACCCGCGCGGCGTGACCGTCCGGGAGAGCCGGGACTCCGAGGACCACCCCGAGTCGCTCGCGATCGGCGTCCTGTTCGACGTGACCGGCTCGATGGGGACCGTGCCGCGGACGCTGCAGACCAAGCTCCCCGACCTGCTCGGGCTGCTGCTGCGCAAGGGGTACGTCGAGCACCCGCACATCCTGTTCGGCGCGGTCGGCGACGCGACCTGCGACCGCGCGCCGCTGCAGGTCGGCCAGTTCGAGGCCGACAACCGGATGGACGACGACCTCGGCAAGATCCTGCTGGAGGGCGGGGGCGGCGGACAGATGCGCGAGTCGTACGAGCTGGCCATGTACCTCATGGCCCGGCACACCTCGATCGACTGCTTCGAGAAGCGCGGGAAGCGCGGCTACCTGTTCATGATCGGCGACGAGCTGGCCTACCCCAAGGCCAAGCGGCGCGAGATCGCCAAGGTCATCGGGGGCGAGCCGGACGAGGACGTCCCGGTCGCCGCCCTCGTCCGCGAGCTGCAGCGGATGTACGACGTGTACTTCATCATCCCCGAGGGCGCCTACCACGCCGGAAGCCGCGAGCTGAAGGACTTCTGGCAGGAGCTGCTCGGCCAGAACGTCCTCTACCTGGACGACCTGGACGCCGTCTGCGAGACGATCGCGCTGACCGTCGGGCTCGCCGAGGACGCCATCGACCTGGACGAGGGCCTGGAGCACCTGGAGGAGGCCGGGTCGGACGCGGGCGCCTCGGTGTCGCGCGCCCTCGCCCGGCTGGAGGCGTCCCGCGCCCCGGTCGCGGTGGCGCCCACCCCGCCGGGCCTGGACGCCGCCGCCCCGTCCGCGACGACCCGGCTCTGACCATGGACCACGTGATCGTCGTCGACCTCGGCTTCGGGGACGCGGGCAAGGGCACGGTCGTCGACCACCTCTGCCAGGCGGGCCCCGCGGCCGCGGTCGTGCGGTTCAACGGCGGGGCCCAGGCGGCGCACAACGTGGTCGCCGGGGACGGGCGGCACCACACGTTCGCCCAGTTCGGCTCGGGGACGTTCACGCCCGGCGTGCGGACGCACCTGTCGCGGTTCATGCTCGTCGACCCGCTGGCGCTCGCGGCCGAGGCCGCGCACCTGCGGGCGCTCGGCGTCCGCGACGCGCTCGACCGGCTGACCGCCGACCGGGACGCGCCGCTCACGACGCCGTACCACCGGGCCGCCAACCGCGCGCGGGAGTCCGCGCGCGGCGCGGCCCGGCACGGGTCGTGCGGCATGGGGATCGGCGAGACGGCGTCGTACGCCCTGGCGCACGAGGACGCGCCGCGCGCGGGCGACTGCCTGTCGCCCGCGCGGCTGCGGCGCCGGCTCGCCTCCGTCCGCGACTGGTACCGGGACGCCTTCCCTGATGGGGAGGAGGTCCCGGACGTCGAGGACTGCGCCGCCGCCTTCACCGCCTTCGCCGAGCGGGTGCGGATCGTCGGCGGCGCCCACCTGCGCCGCCTGCTGCGCGGCGGGACCGTGGTGTTCGAGGGCGCCCAGGGCGTCCTGCTGGACGAGTGGCACGGCTTCCACCCGTACACGACGTGGTCGACGACGACGTTCGCCAACGCCGAGACGCTGCTCGCCGAGGCCGGCGGGACCGCGCTGCGGCTCGGCGTCCTGCGCGCCTACGCGACCCGGCACGGCCCGGGGCCGTTCGTCACCGAGGACCCGGTGCTCACCGCGGACCTCCCCGAACCGCACAACGGCACGGGACGCTGGCAGGGCGCGTTCCGCGCCGGCCACCTCGACGCCGTCGCGCTCCGGTACGCGCTGGACGCGGCGGGCGGCGTGGACGGCCTGGCGGTCACGCACCTGGACGTCGCGGGGGCACGTCCTGACCTGCGTGTCTGCCTGTCCTACGAGATGGACGGCGAAGGGGTCGGGCGCCTGGAGACGGGCCCGCCCGACCTGGACCGCCAGGCCGCCCTCACCGAGCGCCTGCTCAGGGCGCGTCCCGTCTACGCGCCGCTCGGGGAGGCGGTAACGACGATCGAGGAGGTGGCGGGCGCGCCGGTCGTCCTGCGGTCCCACGGCCCGACCGCGGCCGACAAGACCGGCGTCCCCGCACGTGGCGGCCGCGTGGCCACCTCCGGACGGCCATTGACCTGAGCCTCCGGCAGGTCCAAGATCGCTACCGATCGGCCGAGACCCGGCGGATCCAGCGGAGGTGGACGTTGCGTATCCCCCAGCGCACCCTGTCGGCCCTCGCGGCGCTCTCCGCCGCGGTCGCGCTCCTGACCGTCCCGGCCGCGCCGGCCGCCACCGCGGAGACCGGCGACGGTTGCGACCCGATCGATCCGGCCGCGTGCCTGCTGCCCTTCCCGAACGACTGGTACACGGTGGCGGACGGCGCCACGTCCACGGGCCGGCGCGTCCACCTGCGCACGACGATCAAGAACGCGCTCGGCGTCCCCGTCGCGCCGGGCGAATGGAACCGCGCGGACGGCTTCTCCCCGGGGTCGATGCTGCTCAGCCGCGTCCCCGGCCTCGACCTGGCCCGCACCGGCGCGGCGCCGGGCACCGACATCGGCGCCTCGCTGCGCGACGACGCGCCGATCGTCCTCGTGGACACCGCGACCGGGGAGCGCTGGCCGTACTGGGCGGAACTGGACGCCAACGCGCCCGGCGACCGGAAGGCGCTGATCATCCGTCCGGCCCGGAACCTCCGCGAGGGCCACCGCTACGCCGTGGCGCTGCGCGACCTGCGGGACGCCTCCGGTGACCCGATCGGGCCGAACGCCGCCTTCGCCAAGATCCTCGGCCCGGACCTGCCGGCCGCCGACCCGCTCGCCCGGCGCCAGCGGGACATGGGCCGGGTCCTCGCCGCCCTCCAGGCGAACGGTGTGGGCCGCGACGGCCTCTACCTCGCCTGGGACTTCACCGTCGCGAGCCGGCAGAGCCTCGCCGGGCCCGTGCTCCACATGCGCGACGACGCGCTGCGCGGCCTCGGCGACCGCTCGCCCTCGTTCCTCGTGACCGAGGTCAGGAACGACGTGGACGACACGATCGCCCGCGAGGTGAAGGGGGTCGTCTGGGCGCCGAGCTACCTCGACCAGTACGGCGGCCTGCCCGGATCGTCCCTCCACCGGGGCGGGGACGGCCTGCCGTCCCGGCTGCCGGGCAACTCCCAGGCCGTCCCGTTCCAGTGCGAGATCCCCAGATCGGCGCTCACGCGGCCCGCGCGCCCCGCCCTCTACGGGCACGGCCTGCTCGGGAGCGAGGGCGAGGTCGACGCCGGCAACGTCAAGGCGATGGCGTCCGAGCACGGCTTCGTGTTCTGCGCGACCAAGTGGATCGGCATGGCTGACGAGGACGTCCCGAACGTCGTTTCAGCGCTCGCCGACCTCACCCGCTTCCGGACGGTCGCCGACCGCCTCCAGCAGAGCCTGGTGAACTTCATCTTCCTCGGACGCGCCATGACCCGCGGATTCGCCGGGCACAAGGCCTTCCAGAGCGACGCGGGCGCGCCCCTCATCGACACCGGCGCCCCGCTGACCTTCGACGGCAACAGCCAGGGCGGCATCATGGGCGGCGCGCTGACCGCCGTCTCCCCCGACATCCGCCGCGCCGTCCTCGGCGTCCCGGCGATGAACTACAGCACGCTGCTCAACCGCAGCGCGGACTTCCCGCAGTACGCCCGGGTCCTCGACCTGTTCTACCCGGACAGGCTCGACCAGCAGATCGGCATCGCGCTGATCCAGATGCTCTGGGACCGCGGCGAGGCCGACGGCTACGCCTGGCACATGACGGACGACCCGCTGCCCGGCACCCCGGCCCACCGGGTGCTGATGCACGTGGCCTTCGGCGACCACCAGGTCGCGCCGGTCGCCGCCGAGGTCGAGGCCCGCACGATCGGCGCCCGCGTCCACGCCCCCGTCGTCACGCCCGGCCGGAGCCCGGACAAGGTGCCCTACTGGGGCATCCCGACGTTCGGCGCGTCCCACGAGGGCTCCGCGATGGTCGTCTGGGACAGCGGCTCCCCCGTCCCGCCGCTCACCAACACCCCGCCGACCGCGGGCCGCGACCCGCATTCCGACCCGCGCAACAACGCCGGCGCCCGCCGGCAGAAGGCGACGTTCCTCACGACCGGCACCGTCGTGGACGCGTGCGGAGGGGGACCCTGCGTCATCACGCCCTGACCTGCACCTGAGATGATCGGCCCCATGCTCCAGGTCTGCCCGAACGGAAGCCGGACCGAGGGCGTTCCCACGTCCCCGGACGAGATCGCCGCGGCGGTCCGCGCCGCCATCGACGTCGGCGCCGAGGACGTCCACGTGCACCCGAAGGACGCCGCCGGCGCCGACACCATGGCCCCGCTCCACGTCGCCGAGACCGTCACCGCCGTCCGCACCGGGACGCCCGGCGTCCACGTCGGCGTGACGACCGGGGCCTGGACGGCCGCCGACCCGGGCGAGCGCGCCGCGCTCGTCCGGTCCTGGACGGTCCTGCCCGACCACGCGTCGGTGAACTTCCACGAGGAGGGCGCCGAGCTGGTCGCCGAGGCGCTCTTCGAGCGGGGCGTCGCCATCGAGGCCGGGATCTTCTCCGGCACCGACGCGGCGCAGCGGTTCCTCGCCTGGCCGCACGCCCACCACGTGCTACGGATCCTCGCCGAGGTCACCGACCCCGACCCGGAGACCGCGACCGGCACCGCCAAGGAGCTCCTGCACGACCTCGGCACCCGGCTCTCCGTGCCGATCCTGCTGCACGGCGAGGACGGCGGCGCCTGGCCCGTGCTGCGCCTCGCCGCCCGGCTGAACCTGGACGTCCGCATCGGGCTGGAGGACACCCTCGGCCTTCCCGACGGCTCCCCCGCCGCCGACAACGCGGCCCTGGTCCAGACGGCGCGCGCCCTCATCGCCGTGGACTGACGCGCCTCATCCGGCGGGCGGCACCGGCGGGCGGCGTCACGAACGGGGGTTGTGGCCCGCGGAGTCCATCCGCGCCCAGTCGGCCTCCCACATCGCGTCGCGATGCCGGTCGCAGCGGCGCCGGACCAGGGCGTAGGCGAGCAGGATCGGCAGCGAGCAGCCGAGCACGGTGGCGCCGCCCGCATAGGCGGCGTCGGTGACGGTGCGGCTGTGCGGGCGGGGGCGGACGGTCGGGTCGCCCTGCCGGTCCACCCAGATCGTCCGGTGTGCGCCGACCTTGGCGTTCTTCCAGCTCGGCAGCGTCCCCACCCGGGGCTTGCCGTCCGCGCCGGGCCAGCTGGCCTGGACGGTCTCATGGATGTAGCGGTCGCCCGAGGAGCCGATGCCGCCGGTCGAGGTGACCGTCGCGACGACCTGGTGGCGGTCGGCCCGCTCCGCCTTCTCCGCGCGCATGCCCGCGTCGTAGGACCAGGACGCGGCCCAGGCCGCGAGCGGTGGCGCGACGCCGAGGAGCAGCAGGACGAGCCCGAGGCCGACCAGCCGCTGGACGCGGTCGACCCGGCGGCGCAGCTCGTTGTGCTCCAGGCCGAGGCGCCTGCGCAGCCTGGTGAGCGGCGTGCCTCCGCGGCCGATGCGGGACCTGCGCATCTGCGTTCACCTCCCCGGGGAGTGCCCTCCCGGCAAGAGGCCTTAGCCATCCTTTCCCAGGATATTCCCGAGTTCGTTGATCGGCACATCGCCGGTGGCCGAATCCTTTCCCGATTCGCGCCCGTTATGCCCGGGTGATGACCAAATCCGGCTATTGTCCTGATCAGCGGCGCTCCGGCGCGTCCCCACCGCCAGCGCCAGCAGCGCGCCGAGCGCGCACATCCCGGCGGTGATCCAGAAGATCTCCTGGTACTCGGTCCGCAGCGCGTCCTGCAGCGCCGCGTTGTAGACCTTCGTCTGCCGCGCGAACTCCTCGTCCGACATCAGGAACGGCAGCGGCGGCTTCAACTCGGCCGTCAGCGCGTGGAACCGGTGGAACCCCCACGCCGACAGGGCGGAGATGCCGAGCAGCATCCCCATCATCCGCGCCACCACCACCGCGGCGGACGCCACCCCGTGCCGCGCCGCCGGGACGAACGCCAGCACCGCCGACGACACCGGCGCGATCACCAGGCCGAGCCCGAGACCGGTGACGACCAGGTCCACGTCCATGCGCGGCAGCGGCCCATAGCGCGCGTTCGCCAGGTCGGCCGGCCAGCCCGCGATCAGCAGGTATCCGACCGCGGACACCGCCATCCCCGCCGCCATCGGCCAGCGCTCCCCCACCCGCCGCGCGACCAGCCCGCCGGCCACCGCCGCGACCGGCAGCGCCACCAGGAACCTCGTCAGCAGCAGCGCCCCCTCGGTCGCGTCCTTGTCCAGGACGGTCTGCGCGACCAGGACCACGTCCACCAGCGTCACCATCAGCGCCGCGCCCGACAGCAGGCTCACGCCCAGCGTCGCCAGCAGCGGGACGCGCCGCACCCCCGACAGGTCGAACAGCCGCGTCCTCGCCCGGACCTCCCACAGGACGAACGCCACCAGCACCACCGCGCCCGCGCCCAGCACCGGCGGGCCCCACGACGGCAGCGCCGCCTTCTGCGGCTCCGGGTTGTAGACGGCGGCGACCAGCAGCGCCAGACCCAGCGCCAGCAGCAGGCCCCCGACGACGTCCACCCCGGGCCGCGGCCCCTCCCGGCGCCCGCCGGGCACCGCGTACTGCACGGCCGCCATGGCGGCCGCCACCAGCGGCAGATTGATCCAGAAGATCGCCCGCCAGTCCAGCGCCGCCGCGATCCCCGCCCCGTACAGAGGGCCCAGCACGCTCCCCAGTTCCTGCGCCGCCCCCACCGCGCCGAGCACCACCGGCCGCTGCCGCTCGTCCCACAGATCACCGGCCAGCGCCATCGTCACCGGCAGTAGCGCGCCGCCCGCGACGCCCTGCACCACCCGCCCCGCCGTCAGCACCGGGACGTCCTGCGCCAGCGCCGTCACCACCGACCCCACCGCGAAGAACACCAGGCACGCCTGCAGCAGCGACCGCCGCCCGAACCGGTCCGACAGCTGCCCGAGCAGCGGCATCGCCGCCACGTACCCCAGCAGGAACCCCGTCAGGACCGGCGTCACCCGCTCCAGCCGGTTCACCGCGATGCCGAGATCCTTCACGACCGGCAGCAGGACCGTCGTCACGACATAGGCGTCCAGCGCCGCCAGCAGCACCACCGCGCCGCCGGCGCCGATCGCGACCCGGCGACGCTCCCTCACTTCGGTGCGCTGATCTTGTACGGGGCGTCGTACTCGGTGAACTTGATCACCACCGCGCCCTTGCCCCCCGGGAACGCCCCCCGCACCTTCACCGGCCGGTTGTCGGCCCGGCTCACCCACACCTGGCCGTCCATGTCCGCGGTGATACCCGGGATCAGCCCCGCGATCTGCGCCTTCGGCAGCTTCGCGCCCACCCGGTAGGTCTCCGTGCCGTCCACCTTCTCCACCGCCTGCGGCTCCGGCGCCTGCGCCGCCGACAGCAATCCGGCGATGCCCCGCTGCGGATCGAGCACCGCCGAAGGGTCGTACACGCCGGACGCCAGCGCCTTCGGCAGCTTCCGCCAGCCGCCCGTACCCGCGTCCAGGAAGATGCTGTCGCCGACCGCGACGACCTTCATCTCCACGTTCTGGCCCTGCTGCTCCACCGTCAGCGTCCCCTCCGCGTCCCCGCTCCGCAGCAGCTTCATCTCGCCGCTCTTCACGATCACCGGAGTGGTCCCGTCCGACTCCAGGGAGAACGCGATGCTCTTCACGTTCCCCATGGCCTGCGCGGACTGCCGCAACGTCTGCGCGGCGTCGAAGTTCGCCTTCTTCGCGGGCTCGCCTCCCCCGCCACCATCGCACGCACCGGCGAAGACCAGCGCCAGCAGCACGGGGACGAGAGCGAGATTGCGTCTGGACATACGCGGGACCCTACCGACGGGTACCCGCGCCCGTCCTCGGTACCAGGTATGACATCGCCCCCTCCCAAGGATGACATCGCCATTCACGGTGGCCCTCACAAAAAGGCCGCCGCTAAGATGGCACCCGGCAAACCCCGGCCGTCACCGGGAACGCCCCGGGGCGGTAGCTCAGCTGGTCAGAGCAGAAGACTCATAATCTTCCGGTCGCGGGTTCGAGTCCCGCCCGCCCTACGGAGTGGCCGAGGCATGCCCACGGAAAGCGTGGGCCGGGCTCCTCCGGCATGCCGACCCGGGGGACGACCCCCGGACCCCCGATGTGGGGGCTCCGCCCCCACGCCCCCTTTGGGGCTTCGCCCCTCGCCCCCTGACGGTTGAGCTGGGCGGGCCTCTGACGGGTGGGCTAGGCGGGCCAGTGTGGGGGGCGTTTTTCCAGGAAGGCGGTCATGCCCTCTTGGGCCTCGGGGGTCTGGCTTGAGGCGGCCATGACCTCGATCGCGTAGGCGTAGGAGTCCTGTTCCGGGCGGTCGAACTGGGCGTACATGGCCTGCTTGCCCAGGGCCTTGCTGCGGGGGCTGCCCTGCGTGGCGCGCTCCAGGAGCTCGCGGGTGGCCTTGTCGAGCTCGTCGTCGGGGACGGCGTAGTTGATCAGGCCCCACTCGGCGGCCGTGGCGGCGCTGAAGACCTCGCCGGTCAGCGCCATCTCCGCGGCGCGCTTGCGGCCGATGTTGTGCGCGATCGCGACGAGCGGGGTGTGGCAGAACCAGCCGCCCTTGCCGCCCGGGGCCGCGAAGCCCGCGCTCTCGGCGGCGACGGCCAGATCGCAGCTGGCGGCCAGCTGGCAGCCCGCGGCGGTGGCGAGGCCGTGCACCCGGGCGACCACCACCTGCGGGACGGACTGGATCGTCTCCATCAGGCCGGTGCAGACCCGCAGGAGGTCCCGGACGTCGGCGTGGGACGCCCCGGCCATGTCGGCGAAGTCGTGTCCGGCGGAGAAGACCGGGCCGTTCGCCGCGAGGATCACCCCGCGGGCGTCCGTCGCCCCGACCTCGCGGAACGCGTCGGTGAGCGCCAGGAGGAAGCCGCGCGACAGCGCGTTGCGGCGCCGCGGGCGGTTCATCGTGATCGTGGTGAAGGCGCCGTCGCGGTCAAGCAGGACGTCGTTGTCTTCGCTCATGGTCCCGACGTTACGTCAGACCCTCGTCGTACGGTGGTCGGGTCCACCGTGCCGAGGGGGTATGGCCTTGAAACTGCTCACCGCCACCAACTCCAGCCAGGGATTCCGCGACAACGACTTCGACTGGTGCGTCGAAGGCGAACTGGTCCACATCGGGCTGGTGTGCGCCAGCGACCGCGACGACCCCGACGGCGGCTGCGGCTGCGGCCGCTCCTTCGCCGGCCTCAACTCGCACCGCGCCACGACGACCGCGATGGTCCGCGAGGTCCCCGGGTTCACCGGCGACGACTACGTCCTCGCGATCAGCAGCAGCCTGGAGCAGCAGGGCTGCGACCCCTCGTTCGCCGAGCACGAGGCGGCGCTGCTGCGCTGCCTCGTCCGCGACTGGCCGGTGGGGGTGATCGTCGAGCGGCGGCTGGATGAGATCGTGGTACGGCAGGTCGTCCAGCCCTAGGAGGTGCTCGATGCTCGTCGCTTTCTCGGTGACCCCGCTCGGCGTGGGCGAGGAGGTCGGCGAACTCGTCGCCGAAGCGGTCCGGGTGGTGCGGGCGAGCGGCCTGCCCAACCGGACCGACGCCATGTTCACCACCGTCGAGGGTGAATGGGACGAGGTCATGGCCGTGGTGAAGGCCGCCACCGACGCGGTGGCCGCGCGGGCGCCGCGGGTGAGCCTCGTCGTGAAGGCCGACCTCCGCCCCGGCGTGACCGGCGCGCTGGACGCCAAGGTCGAGTCCGTGGAGCGCCACCTCCGGTAACCCGGTCCGCCGCTGTGCTCCCCGCACAACGCCGGCGACCTTCGATTGGACCCCCGCCCCGTCTTGCCTCCGGGCCGTGGACGTGGGCCGGCGCCCCGTGCTGGGGTGCCGGTCACACGACCTTCTGGAGGGGGCGCATGGCGAACGGGACCCTCGCGGTCCGCGGGCTGTCGGTGAGCTACGGGCGGGCGGTGCGGGCGCTGCGCGAGGTCTCGCTGGACGTCCCGGCGGGATCGGTCACGGCGGTGCTCGGCGCGAACGGGGCGGGCAAGTCCACCCTGCTCCGCGCCATCTCGGGCACGCTGCCGTTCCATCGCGGGGCGGTCGACGCGGGCACGGTGCACCTCGGCGGGCGGCCCCTCGTCGGCCTGCACCCGTCGACCGTGGTGGCGGCCGGGGTGGTGCAGGTGCCGGAGGGCCGGCGGGTGTTCGGCCGGCTCAGCGTCGAGGAGAACCTGCGGGCGGGCGCGCTCGGCGCGCCGGCCCGGGCGGAGGCCGCGAAGGCCCGCGCCCGGGTGCTGCGGCTGTTCCCGCTGCTGGCCGAGCGGGCCCGGCAGCGCGCCGGGCTGCTGTCCGGCGGGGAGCAGCAGATGCTCGCGATCGGGCGGGCGCTGATGGCGTGCCCGTCCGTCCTGCTGCTGGACGAGCCGACGCTCGGCCTCGCGCCGCTGATGGCCGCGCGGATCTCCGAAACGGTGCGGGAGATCAACCTGCAGGGCACGGCGATCCTGCTGATCGAGCAGAACGCGGCCCTGGCGCTGGAGCTGTCGTCGTCCGCGCATGTGCTGGAGGTCGGCGCGGTGACGCTGCACGGGCCGTCGGCGGAGCTGGCGGCCGGCGACGAGGTCCGGCGCCGCTACCTCGGCGTCGCGGGCGAGGAGGACGAGGGCCCGGATGGCGAGAGCGGCCCCGCGCTCGGGCGGTGGGCCGGATGAGCGAGCTGGTGGTCAGCGGGCTCACGGTGCGGTTCGCCGGGCTCACGGCGCTGGACGGGGTCGGCTTCACCGTCGCGGCCGGCAGCGTGCACGCGGTGATCGGGCCGAACGGGGCGGGCAAGTCGACGTGCTTCAACGTGCTGTCCGGGGTCTACCGGGCCACGGAGGGCAGCGTCCGGTTCGGCGGGACGGAGCTGACGTCCCTGCCGCCGCACCGCATCGCGGGCCTCGGCATCGCCCGGACGTTCCAGAACATCGCGCTGTCCGGGCGGCTGTCCGTCGAGGACAACCTGATGCTCGGGCGGCACCGCCTCACCCGGGCCGGGTTCGCGTCCGCGGGCCTGCGGACGCCCTGGGCGCGCGGGGAGGACGCCCGGCACCGGGCGCGGGTCCGCGACATCGCCCGGTTCGTCGGCGTGGACGCGCACCTGGGCGCGCCCGCCGCGGCGCTGCCCTACGGCGTGCGCAAGCGCGTCGAGCTGGCCCGCGCCCTCGCGATGGAGCCCCGGCTGCTCCTGCTGGACGAGCCGGTCGCCGGGATGAACGGCGCGGAGCGGCGGCGGATGGCCGCGGTCATCCGCCGCGCCCGCGCCGACCTCGGCGTCTCGGTCCTGCTGGTCGAGCACGACATGGGGATGGTCATGCGGCTGGCCGACGAGGTCACCGTCCTGGACTTCGGCAGGCGCATCGCGGGCGGCGAACCGGCC
The DNA here is from genome assembly GCF_047130825.1 of Actinomadura madurae. Taxonomy (NCBI): domain Bacteria; kingdom Bacillati; phylum Actinomycetota; class Actinomycetes; order Streptosporangiales; family Thermomonosporaceae; genus Actinomadura; species Actinomadura madurae. The sequence continues at coordinate 9,546,770 of NZ_CP083237.1, read as the reverse complement.
GCGGTGCAGCGCGACCCGGCGGTGGTCCGCGCCTATCTCGGCGGCGCGCACGCGCCGTCCGGCCCGGAGGGGAATCCGTGAGCACGTTCATCGAGCTGGTGGTCAACGGGGTGTCGGCGGGGTCGGTGTACGCGCTGATCGCGCTCGGCTTCGTGATCATCTTCAAGGCCACCGAGGTGGTCAACTTCGCGCACGCGTCGCTGCTGCTGGCGGGCGGCTACGTGACCGCCGTCCTGCACGACGACATCGGGTTCCTGCCGGCGCTCGGCGCGGGCGTCGCGGCCGCGGCCGCCGCCGGGGCGCTGGTGGAGCTGCTGGTGCTGCGGCGCGCACGCGTGGAGGACCACGCGGTGTTGGCGATCGTCACGATCGGCGTCGACATCGTGCTGACCACCGCGCTGACGCGGGAGATCGGCACGCGGGTCCTCTCCCTCGGCGACCCCTGGCAGGACCGCGTCGTCGACGTCGCGGGCGTCGGCATCGCCCAGTCGCGCATCGCCGCGCTCGTGGCCGCGACCGTGCTGATCGCGGCGTTCCTGGCGGCGTTCCGGTTCACGTCCTGGGGCGTGGCGATGCGGGCCGCGGCCGAGGACGGCGAGACCGCCGCGCTGATGGGCGTCCGGCTGTCGCGGGTCTCGCTCGCCGCGTGGGCCGTCGCGGGCGGGCTCGCCGCGGTCGCGGCGCTGTTCCTGACCGTGTTCCCGACGCCGGGCCTGGACCGCGGCACGTCGTTCGCGGCGATGAAGGCGTTCCCGGCCGCGATCCTCGGCGGGCTCGACTCCACGACGGGCGCGCTCGCCGGCGGGCTCATCGTCGGGCTCACCGAGTCGCTGGTCACCGGCTACCAGGGCGACCTCGCGTTCCTCGGCCGCGGCATCGGCGACGTGGCGCCCTTCCTCGTGATGCTCGCCGTGCTGCTCGTCCGCCCGGCGGGGCTGTTCGGGACGAGGGAGCTGTCCCGTGTCTAGGCCCTCACCGCGAGCCGTCGCGGCCCTCGCGGCCACGGCCGTCCTGCTCGCGCTGCCGTTCTACCTGGACGCCTTTTGGCTGCAGACCGGCCTGTTCGCGATGTCGGCCGCGATCGGCGCGATCGGCCTGAACCTGCTGACCGGCGCGACCGGGCAGCTGTCCATGGGGCACGCGTTCTTCCTGGCCGTCGGCGCCTACGGGTACGTGTACCTGGCGTCCGGCCCGGAGCCGCGGCTCGCCGGTCTGGGGCTGCCGACGCCGCTGGCCTTCGCCGGCGCCGTCGTCCTGGCCGGCGTCGCGGGCGGCCTGTTCAGCCCCATCGCCGCGCGGCTGCGCGGCACCTACCTCGGCATCGCGTCCCTCGCCCTGATCTTCATCGGGCAGCACGTGCTGTTCAACGCCGAGCGCGTCACCGGCGGGTTCAACGGGCGGGACGTCCCGCCGCTGGAGCTGGCCGGGTTCCGCTTCGACGACTCCCCCGAGCTGGTGGTGTTCGACGTCCCGCTGGGCGCGCTGGAGCGGCTCTGGTTCCTCGCCGTCCTGCTGCTGGTCCCGGCGGCGTGGATCGCGCGCGGCATCCTGCGCGGGCGGCCGGGACGGGCGATGAACACCATCCGCGACCGCGAGGTGGCGGCGGCCGTGATGGGCGTCCCGGTGGCGCGCTACCGGGCCGGGGTGTTCGTGCTGTCGTCGATGTACGCGGGGGCGGCCGGGGCGCTGCTCGCGCTGTCGTTCCGGCGGACCGTCCCCGACTACTTCGGCATGTTCCTGTCCCTGGACTACCTCGCCATGATCGTCATCGGCGGGCTCGGCACCGCGGCGGGGGCCGTCGCGGGCGCGGTGTTCGTGTCCGTCCTGCCCCAGCTCCTCACCCGCTTCGGCGACGACCTGCCGCTCGTCGCCGCGCCGGGCTCCGGCGGGCTCTCCCCCGCCGAGGCGGCCCGGATCCTGTACGGCGCCGCCGTCGTCGCCGTCGTCCTGTTCCTGCCCGGCGGCCTGACCGGGACCTGGGCGCGGCTGCGCGCCGCCTCGTCCCGGCGCCGGGCCGCCCGTTCCCTCACCCGACTCGAAAAAGAGGAGCAACCGGTATGAAACGCCCCCGTATGACGGGCACGGCACGGCTCACGGCGGCCGCCGCGCTGGCCATGGCCCTCCCGCTGAGCATGGCGTCCGGATGCAGCGGCAAGGCGTCGGGCGGATCCGGCGGCACCGGCGCGGACGGCGTCAGGACCGGCCCCGGAGTCACCGCCGGCACGATCCGCGTCGGCATCGAGACCGACCTGACCGGCGTCTACGCGCCGCTCGGCAAGAGCCTCACCCAGGCCCAGCAGATGTACGTCGAGCAACTGAACGCGCAGGGCGGCGTCTGCGGGCGCAAGATCGAGCTGGTCGTCCGCGACCACGGGTACGACGTGCAGAAGGCCGTCGCCGCCTACAGCGAGATGCGGTCGAGCGTCATCGGCATCGCCCAGTTCGTCGGGTCGCCGATGGTGACGGCGCTCGGCAAGCGCATCACGTCCGACGAGATGCTCGTCATCCCGAACGCGTGGGCGACGACGCTGCTCGGGAACAAGTACATCCAGGTCACCGGCACCACCTACGACATCGACATGATCAACGCGCTCGACTTCCTCACCGAGGAGAAGGGGATCAAGAAGGGCGACAAGATCGGGCACGTCTACTTCGAGGGCGACTACGGGGAGAGCGCGCTCGCCGGGTCCAAGTACGCGGCCGGCGAGCTCGGGCTGACGCTCGTCGAGCAGAAGATCAAGGCGACCGACAACGACATGACCTCCCAGGTCGCCGCGCTGGAGAACGCGGGCGTGGCGGCGATCCTGATGAGCGCCGGCCCCCGGCAGTCGGCGTCGCTGGCGGGCGTCGCCCGCGCCAAGGGGATCACGGTGCCGATCGTGGCGAGCAACTCCGGGTTCTCCCCGCAGCTGCTGCGGACGCCGGCCGCGCCCGCGCTGCTCAAGGACTTCTACCTCGCCAGCGCCGGCGCGCCGATCTCCTCTGGCCTCGCGCCGATCAAGAAGCTCGCGGACGACTACGGCCGCGAGTACCCCGGGCAGCCGCGCGACAACGCCGTCGTCAACGGCTACACCAACGCCGTGATCTTCACGGACGCGCTGAAGAAGGCGTGCGCCGCCAAGGACCTCACCCGCGAGGGCCTGATCACCGCGCACCGGGCCACCACCGCCCACGACGGCGGCTACGGGACGCCGATGGACTTCTCGAAGGTGGACGAGCCCGGCACCCGCAAGACCTACATCCTGCGGACCGACGCCAAGGCGCTCGGCGGGCTCGTCGTCGAGCGGGACGCCCAGGAGTCCGAGGCCGCCGAGACCTACCGGGTCCCCGCGGGCGCCTAGCCCTCCGCCGGCGCCTCCGGGTCGGTGACGAGGCGGGCGGCGACGCGGTCGAGGACGGCCAGGTCCTCGGGCGGCAGGTCGTGGAGCTCCGGCGGCGGGGTGTCGAGGATCCGCTCGGCCTCCGCCGCCGCCGCGCGCCCGGCCTCCGTCACCGTCACGATCTTGGACCGGCGGTCGGCGGGGTGCGGGGACCGCTCGACCAGGCCGCGCCCGACCAGGTCGTCCACCACGAGCGTGGCGTACGGGCGGTCGGTGACCAGCGCCTCGGCAAGGTCGCGCAGGGTCAGCGGGGGCGTCGCCGCGGCGATGCGGCGCAGCGCCTTGACCCGGAAGAAGCTCATGCCGAGCGCCTCGGAGACCTCGCGGCGCCGGTCGGCCCGCTCGTGCAGCAGGACGCGAAGGTTGTGCCACGCCCGCGCCGCGGTCGCGGCGTGCCGGGCGGCCGGGTCGGGCTCGGTCATGGGGCGGTCGCTCCCGTCGCGTGGCGGGCGTCCGGCGGCGCGTCGCCGGACCCGAGCAGGGCGGACGTGCGCGCCGCGCTGCGGGCGGCCCGCGGGCCGGTGGTCAGCGTGCCGAGCACGAGGACGGTGGCGGCGCACCCGGCGAGGATCCAGTATGCCGGGCGGGCGGCCGACACGAAGGTCGACGCGGCGTAGGAGCCGGACGTCCCGGCCGCGAGCACCGCGCCGATCACCGCGACGCCGAGCGCCTGCCCGACCTGCCGGCTGGTGGAGGCGACGGCGGCGGCCACGCCCGCCTGCGAGCGCGGCATCCCGGAGACCGCGGTGTTGGTGACCGGCGAGTTCACCATGCCGAACCCGATGCCGAACAGCACGTAGGCGGCGAACAGCGTGGGATCGCCGGTCTCGGCGTCGAACGCGGCGAACAGCAGCGCGCTGGCGAGCATCGTCGCGCCGGCGATCTGGAACGGGAGCCGCGGGCCCCGGCCGCCGACGAGCCGCCCGGACAGCGGGGCCGTCGCCGCGGTCATCGCCGCCATCGGCAGCAGGTACAGCCCGGCCTGCAGCGCCGACATCCCGCGCACGTTCTGCAGGTAGAGCGTGTTCAGGAAGAGGAAGCCGCCGAGCGCCGCGAGCCCGCTGAGGCCGATGACCGTCGCGCCGGAGAACGGGACGCTGCGGAAGAAGCGCAGGTCGATCAGCGGCTCGGGACTGCGCAGGGCGTGCCGGACGAACCCGGCGAGCGCCGCCGCGGCCAGCAGCGCGGCGCCGAAGACGGCCGGGTCGCGCAGGCCGTGGCCGGGCGCCTCGATGATCGCGAACGTCAGCGCGCCGAGCATGACGATCAGGAGGATCTGGCCGAGCGGGTCGAGGCGGCGCGGCCGGGCGGCCCGCGACTCGGGGACGAAGCAGGCGGTCAGCACGAGCGCGGCCAGCCCGATCGGCACGTTCAGCCAGAAGATCGAGCGCCAGCCGACGGAGTCGACGAGCAGCCCGCCGACGAGCGGCCCGAGCGCCATGCTGAGGCCGACGACCCCGCTCCACACGCCGATGGCGCGGGCCCGCTCGCGCGGCTCGGTGAACACGTTCGTGATGATCGACATCGCGACCGGGTTGAGCATCGACCCGCCGACCGCCTGGACCACGCGGGCGCCGACGAGCCAGCCGAGGGACGGCGCGAGGCTGCACATCACCGACCCGCTGACGAACAGCGCGAGCCCGGTCTGGAACACCCGGCGCCGGCCGATCCGGTCGGCGGTCGAGCCGGACAGGATCAGCAGCGACGCCAGGACGATCAGGTAGGCGTCGATCGTCCACTGGAGGCCGGACAGCGAGCTGCGGAAGTCCTCCTGCAGCGACGGCAGCGCGACGTTGAGGATCGTGTTGTCGAGGCTGACGACGAGCAGGCTCATCGAGCAGATGGCCAGCACCAGGAGCCGGCGCCGGGGACTGAGTTCGGGCACGCGCCCTCCCACCGTTGTAGCCGTACAACCATTGCAAGACTACAACCGTTGTGCGACTGCAACGATTCCGGGCGCCTAGTGCGGGGCGGGCGTGCGGGCGCGGGCGGCCGGGACGACCAGCGGGTTCCCGGTCTCCGGGCAGTCGATCACCTGGCACGGGAGCCGGAAGACCCGCTCCACCAGCTCGGACGTGACGACCGCGGCGGGCTCGCCCTCGGCGACGATGCCGCCGTCCCGCATCGCGATCATGTGCGTGGCGTACCGGGCGGCGTGGTTGAGGTCGTGCAGGACGGCGACGACGGTGCGCCCCTCCTCGTGCAGCCGCGCGCACAGGTCGAGCACCTCGATCTGGTGGGCGATGTCGAGATAGGTCGTCGGCTCGTCCAGGAGCAGCAGCGGCGTCTGCTGGGCGAGCGCCATCGCGATCCAGACGCGCTGGCGCTGCCCGCCCGACAGCTCGTCCACGGGCCGGTCGGCGAGGTCCCCGACGCCGGTCGCGTCCATCGACTCGGCGACGACCCGCTCGTCCTCCCGCGACCACTGCCGCAGCAGGCTCTGGTGCGGGTACCGGCCGCGCGCGACCAGGTCGGCGACCGTGATGCCCTCCGGCGCGATCGACGACTGCGGGAGCAGGCCGAGCGTGCGCGCCAGCTTCTTGGCCGGCCAGTCGGCGATGGGCCGGCCGTCCAGGACGACCGTCCCCGCGGACGGCCGCAGGATCCGCGCCAGCGCCCGCAGCAGCGTCGACTTGCCGCACGCGTTCGGCCCCACGATCACCGTGAACGAACCCTCCGGGACGGCCACGTCGAGGTCCTCGGTGATGATGCGCTTGTCATAGGCGAGCGTCAGCCCGGTTCCGGTGAGGCGCGCGTTCCCGTCCTTCAATTCAGATCCGTCCCGTCTTGCGTTCGGTCACGAGGAGCCAGACCAGGTATCCGCCGCCGAGCAGGCCGGTCACGACGCCGACCGGGAGCTGATGGCCCGGGAACGCGCGCTGCGCGGTCCAGTCGGCGGCCACCATCAGCGCCGCGCCCATGCACGCCGCGGGCAGCAGGTTGGGGCCGGCCGTGCGGGTGAGCCGGCGGGCGAGCTGCGGCGCGGTCAGCGCGACGAACGCGACCGGGCCGGCCGCCGCCGCGGCGAGCGAGGTGAGCAGCACGGCCGCGGCCAGCATGACCAGCCGGACCCGCTCGATCGGCACGCCGAGGCCGTGCGCCGCGTCGTCGCCCATCTCCAGCATCCGCAGCGCCCGGCCGCAGCCGACCAGGACCAGCGGGCCGAGGACGGCGAGCGCGGCGATCACCGGCGCGGCGTCCGCCCAGTCGCGGCCGTCCAGGCTGCCGGTCAGCCACAGGACGGCGCGGGCGGCGTCGACGATCTGCGCCTGGGTGAGCAGGTAGCCGTTCACGCCGGTGAGGATCGCGGCGACGCCGATGCCGACGAGGATGAGCCGCTGCCCGTGCGCGCCGTGCCGGCCGGCGACCGCGTAGACGAGCAGGCCGGTGAGCAGGCCGCCGCCCGCGGCCCCGGCGGCGACCGCGGCGCTGCCCCCGCCGGTCAGCACGATCACGGCGAGGACGCCGGTCGCGGCGCCCTGGCTGAACCCGAGGATGTCGGGGCTGCCGAGCGGGTTGCGGACGAGCGACTGGAAGATCGCCCCGGCCAGCCCGAGCGCGGCGCCCACCGCGAGCGCGGCCGCCACCCGCGGCAGCCGGATCTGGTTGACGATCAGGGAGTCGGCGGGCGAGCCCTGCCCGAGCAGGGTGCGGACGACCTGCGCGGGGCTCATCGGGAAGTCGCCGCTGCCGATGAGCAGGACCCCCGTCCCGAGCGCGACCGCGAGGCAGACCGCCGCGACGACGAGCGCGCGCGGGCGGAACCGGAACGACGGCCCGGCGGGCACCCGGACGACGGCGAAGTGCGGGGCCCTGCTCATGAGGCGGCCGTCCTCCGGCGCCGGACGAAGTAGAGGAACACCGGGCCGCCCGCGACGACCATCACGATGCCGACCTGGAGTTCCGACGGGCGGACGACCACCCGCCCGAGGACGTCCGCGGCGAGCATCAGGGCCGGGGAGAGGACGGCGCAGTACGGGATCAGCCGGCGCAGGTCGGGGCCGGTCAGCGCGCGGACGAAGTGCGGGATCATCAGCCCGACGAAGATGATCGGCCCGCAGGCGGCCGTCGCCGCGCCGCACAGCAGGGTGACCGCGACGATCGCGGCGACCCGGACCCGGCGCGGGTCGGCGCCGAGCGCGCGGGCGGCGTCCTCGCCCATCGCCATCGCGTTCAGCGGGCGGGCCAGCAGCAGCGCCATGGCGAGCCCCGCGAGGACGAACGGCGCGACGCGGACCACGGTGTACCCCTGCGCGGCGCCGAGAGAGCCGACCGTCCAGAAGCGCATCCGGTCGAGCGACGCGGTGTCGAGGAGCTGGACCGCGTTCACGTAGGAGAACAGCGCCGCGTTCAGCGCCGACCCGGCGAGCGCGAGCCGCGCCGGGGTGGCGCCGCGCCCGCCGCCGACCGCGTAGAGCAGCACCGCGACGGTGCCGGCGCCCGCGAACGCGAACCAGACGAAGCCGGTGAACGAGGTGATGCCGAGGAAGGAGATCGCCGAGACGACGGCCGCGGAGGCGCCCGCGTTGATGCCGAGGATCCCGGGGTCGGCGAGCGGGTTGCGGGTCAGGGCCTGCATCACGGCGCCGGCGAGCCCGAGCGCCGTCCCGGCGAGCAGGCCGAGCAGCGTGCGCGGGACCCGCATGTCGTGGACGACGGTGTACGCGGGCGAGTCGTCGTGGAACAGCCCGTCCCAGGCCTGCGCGAGCGACAGCGGCTTCGCGCCGACCGCGAGGCTCAGCACGACGGCGGCGAGCAGGAGCAGGACGGCGGCGAGGAGCCCGGCCGCCCACGGCGCGCGCCCGGCGGCCGGGCGTCCGGCGGGCAGGCGTTCGGCGAGCTGGCTGAGCGGCGGCGACTTCGTCAGCAACACCTGGTGGGCTCCGGGGGACGTGCCTGGGGCCGCACTGGCGGGCCCCGCTCTGGACAAGATCTTAGGTTAGGTTAACCTAAGCCCGCAGCGGTCACCATCACACCACCGTAGTTGATTTGGGAGAACGTCCGTAATGTCATACATCGGTGCTGGTCACCTCACCCGCCGCGGCTTCCTGGGCGCGAGCGGCGCCGCCGCCCTTGGAGCGTTCCTCAGCGCCTGCGGCGGCGACGGAGGCGGCACGGCCTCGTCCGGCGGCGGCGCGTGGACGTTCACCGACGACCGCGGCACCAAGGTCGACCTCAAGGCGCGCCCGCAGCGGGTCGTCGCCTACGTCGGCGCCGCCGCGGCCCTCTACGACTTCGGCGTCGACCGGCAGCTCGTCGGCGTGTACGGCCCGACGAAGCTCAAGGACGGCAAGCCGGACCCGCAGGCCGGGAACCTGCCCGTCGACCGGCTGGAGATCATCGGCAACGCCTACGGCGAGTTCAACATCGAGAAGTACGCCGCGCTGCGCCCCGAGCTCCTCGTCGACAACATGTTCGTGCCGCCGGACCTCTTCTACGTCCCGGCCGAGAGCAAGGACAAGATCTTCGCGCTGGCCCCCAGCGTCGCCATCTCCACCGGGGCCGTGCCGCTGCCGAAGCCGATCGAGCGGACCGGCGCCCTCGCCGCCGCCCTCGGCGCCGACCTGAAGTCGGCGAAGGTCACCGCCGCCAAGGCCCGGTTCGACAAGGCGTCCGAGACGCTGCGCGCCGCCGCCAAGGCCAGGCCGGGCCTGAAGGTGCTGGCCGCGTCCGCGAGCCCCGACCTGTTCTACGCCTCCAGCCCGAACAAGAACACCGACCTCATCTACTTCAAGGAGCTCGGCGTCGAGCTCATCGTGCCGGAGAAGCCGAGCCAGGACGGCTACTTCGAGGAGCTGAGCTGGGAGAACGCCGGCAAGTACAAGGCCGACGTCATCATGCTCGACACCCGGACGCAGGCGCTCCAGCCGAAGGACCTCGGCTCCAAGCCGTCCTGGAAGGACCTGCCCGCGGTGAAGGCCGGCCAGGTCGTCGCCTGGCAGCCCGAGCCGCGCTTCTCCTACGAGGGCTGCGCGCCGATCATCGAGTCCCTCGCCCAGACCATCCAGTCCGCGAAGAAGACCGGCTGAAAGGCGGCGCGATGACGACCCCTGCCCACCCGTTCGCGTTCTTCGACCTGCACGTCCTGCGGTCCGAGCGGCTCGGGCCGTCGATGGTCCGGGTCACCTTCGGCGGCGCGGACGGCTTCGTCACCGCCGGGCGCGACCAGCGCTTCAAGCTGTTCCTCCCGCACCCGCACCAGGACGCACCGGTGATGCCGCGGAACAGCAACGGCGACACGTGGTTCGCCGACTGGCGGGCGCTCGACCCGGCCGAGCGCGGCATCATGCGGTCCTACACCGTCCGCGGCACCCGTCCCGGCGAGCTCGACGTCGACTTCGCCCTGCACGCCGACGGCACGTCCGGCCCGGCCGCCCGCTGGGCCGGGTCGGCGGGCGCGGGCGACCGCGTCACCGTCCTCGGCCCGACCGGCCCCGACAACGGCGGCTACGACTTCCGTCCGCCGCCCGGCGCCCCGGTGGTGATCGCCGGCGACCTGACCGCGCTGCCCGCGATCGCCGGGAACCTCGCCTGGCTGCCCGCCGGGACGCCCGCGAAGGTGTGGCTCGACGTCCCGTACCCCGAGGACCGGCAGGACCTGCCGACCGCCGCCGACGCGGAGGTCACCTGGGTCTCCCCGGGCGGCCTGGTGGACGCGGTCCGCGCCGCGACGATCCCCGCCGGCGCCTACGCGTGGATCGCCGGTGAGTCCGCCGTCGTCAAGGCGCTGCGCCGGCACCTGGTCAAGGAGCGCGGCCTGGACCGCCGCGCCGTCACCTTCACCGGCTACTGGCGCCGCGGCGCCACCGAGGAGGACCTGCTCGCCGAGGTCGTCGCCGGCGGCAGCCCCGCCACCGAGGAGTGAGTCACGGGGGTGGGAGGATGCGGCGTTCCAGGGCGGTCATGACGGCGGCGGTGCGGTCGGAGACGCCGAGCTTGCCGAAGATCCGCAGCAGGTGCGTCTTCACGGTCGCCTGGCCGATGTGGAGGCGGCCGCCGATCTCGGCGTTCGTCAGGCCCTCCGCCACCAGGGCGAGCACCTGCGACTCCCGGGCCGACAGGACGGGCGGCGGCGCGGCCGCGCTCGCCGCCGCCAGCCGGGCCGACACCTCGGGCGACAGCACCCGGCGGCCCGCCGCGACGTCCCGGACGGCCGCGGCGAGGTCGGCCCGCGACGCGTCCTTGAGCAGGTAGCCCGCGGCGCCGGCCTCGATCGCCCGGACGATGTCGGCGTCGTCGTGGAAGGTCGTGAGGACGAGGATCCGGTGGCCGGGCAGCCGCTCGATCGCGCTCACCCCGTCCCCGGACGGCATCCGCAGGTCCATCAGGACCACGTCCGGGCGGACGGCCGGCACCACCGCGACGGCCTCGTCCCCCGACGCGGCCTCCCCCGCCACCTCGATGTCCGGCTCGGCCGCGAGCATCCCCCGCAGCCCCTCCCGGACGATCGGATGGTCGTCGACGATCATGACGCGGAGCACGGCACCTCCGCCTCGACCCTGGTGCCGTCCGCGCCGTTGACGGTGAACGTCCCGCCGGCCTGCTCGACCCGGCTCCGCATCCCCCGCAGCCCGAACCCGCGTCCGGCCCGTTCCGGGTCGAACCCGCGCCCGTCGTCGGCGACGGTCAGCCGCACCGTGCCCCCGTACTCCAGCATGATCATCACCGACCCGGCGCCCGAGTGCTTGCGGACGTTGGCGAGCGCCTCCTGTGCCACCCGCAGCAGGACGACCTCCACGGCGTCCAGCGGGCGCGGCTCCCCCTCGACGACCAGGTCGGCGGGCAGGTCGAAGTCGCCGGCCATCCGCCGCAGCGCCTCCACCAGCGAGCCGCCGTCCAGCGCCGGCGGCGCCAGCGCCGCGACCAGCCCCCGCGTCTCGGCGAGGTTCTCCCGCGCCGTGCGGACCGCCAGCTCCAGGTGCCGGTTCGGCCCGGTGTCGGCCTCCGCCGCCTGCAGCAGCATCACGATGGAGGTGAACCCCTGCGCGATCGTGTCGTGGATATCGCGGGCCAGCCGCTCCCGCTCGGCGAGCACCCCCGCCTCGCGGCTCACCTCGGCGAGCTCGCCGCGCGTCCGGTCCAGCTCCTCGATCAGCCGCAGCCGCTCGCGGTTCTGGCGGCCGAGCCGGCCGATGAACACCGCGAGCAGGACGCTGCACGCGACGCCGCCCGCGACGATCACGACCGTCATCGCGCGGCTCGCGCCCGACTCCGCCAGCGCGAGCCCGACCGGGCCGGAGAGCAGCACGAGCATCAGCGCGAGGCCGCGGGCCGTGCCGTACATCATGTAGACCTGCGGCGCCAGCGCGGACAGGCCCGTCGCCGTCACCGGCGCGAGCAGCGTCGCGGGCACGAACATGCAGATCAGCGCCACCGCATAGATCTTGCACCCGGGCCGCGGCACCTCCTGCGACCGCAGCGCCTTCCGCCCGATCGCCACGTACGCCAGGCTCAGCAGGACCAGCAGCAGGATCGCCGCCGCCCGCCGGCCGGGCGGCGCTCCGTCGGCGGCCGTCGCGGCGATCGTCCCGACCAGCACCATCGCGAAATAGGCGTCCCAGAACGGATACGAGCGCAGCCAGACGCTCTCCGCACGCGCCCCCTCCGGTCCGCCGGTCATGTCCGCCACCCCGCTCTGTCCACCGACCGGTGGATACTACCGACCGCCAGGTCGCAGCATGATCGTGCCCATGAACAGCACCGCCGTCCGGCAGGCCCTCCTCGCCCTCACCGTCGTCTACGGTCTCCTCATCGCGCTCCTCGCCGTCCTCGACGTCGCCGCCCTCGGTCTGGTCGCCTCCGCCGGCGCGGTCCTCATCGGCCTCGGCTGGGGCTTCGCGGGCAGGCTGACCCGGCGCGGGCCCCAGGGCTGACCGGCTCACCGGTCCTTGTCGCCGGGCTCGTCGAGGACGAGGGTGGCGCGGTCGACGGCACCGGCGCGGTACGCGGCGGCGCCGATCGTCTGGGCGGCGACCGGGGCCGTGATCAGCTGGAAGACCGCGACCAGGAGCAGCGGGGCGGCGGCGGACACCGAGCCGGCCTGGGGCGCCGCCCCGGCGAGGACGAGCAGGAGCCCGATGGTGTGCGGCTTCGTGGCCGCGTGCAGCCGGGTGAGCAGGTCCGGGAACCGCAGGACGCCGAGGGCGCCGACCGCCGTGAACGCGGCGCCCGCGGGAAGCAGGACGGCGGTGAGGACGTCGCCGGCGCTCACGCGCTCCCCTCCCGCTGCGCCGCCAGCCGGGCCGCGGTGACCGAGCCGACGAAGCCGAGCAGCGCGATCACCACGAGGATCGTGCCGTGCGCGGGCTCGCCCCAGACCGCCGCGTGCACCGCGACGCCGCTGACGAGCAGCACCGACAGCACGTCCACCGCCATGATCCGGTCGAAGACGGTCGGGCCGCGGACGAGCCGCGCGGTCGTCATGAGGGCGGCCGCGCCGAGCAGGGCCAGGGTGACCGTGTAGACGACGTTCATCGTTCCTCCTCGTCCTCGGGTGTCCCGAAGGCACGGACCAGCCTGTGCTCCGTGCCGAGCACGCCGTCGCGGGCGGCGTCCGCCTCGTCCCGGTCCCGGACCGGCATGGCGTGGACGCGCAGAATCGACCGCTCCCAGTCGAGGTCGACGAGGAGGGTCCCGGGGCGCAGCGAGATGCTCATCGTCACCGCCAGCAGCACTAGCTCCGAGCGGGACCGGGCGCTCACCTCGACGATCGCGCCCCGCACCCGGCGGGGAGCGCGCACCGCGTGCCATCCGATGACCACGCTGGAGGCGACCAGGTCCCACGCGAACTCCAGGGCGGCCTCGGCGAAGCGGAGCGGCCGGACCCGCGTGACCAGCGGGACGGTCGGCAGCCGGCTCACCCCGTAGGCGACGACGACGGCCGCGATGCCGCCGATGACCGTCAGCGCGTCGATCCGCCCCCAGAGCAGCAGCCACACCGCGAGCAGCCACACGGCCATGCCCAGCCGGGAGCCGAGCCCGCGCAGCGCGTCGTTCACGGCGTCCTCCCGTCCAGCACGGCCTGCCGGTAGGGCGCCGGGTCCACCAGGTCGGCCGCGGCGCGGCGGCTCCACGACGAGAGCGGGCCCGCGAACACGGCGATGACGAGGCCGCCCACCACCATGACCGCGGTCACCGACCGCATCACCCGCACGCCGCCCGGCGTGTAGGCCTCGCTGGAGGGCGGCTCGCCCGCGTCCTCCGGGCGTGGCCGCCAGAAACCGAGCGTCCAGATCCGCGCCATCGCCATCAGGGTGAGGACGCTCGCGAGGACGGCGACGCCGGTGACCGCGTACGCCATGGGCCGCCCCGCGCCGAGCCCCGCCTGGAACAGGGCGAGCTTCGCGACGAACCCCGAGGTCGGAGGCACGCCGCTGACGCTCATCGCCGGGACGAAGAACACCACGGCGATGAACGCCGACAGGCGCGCGAGGCCCCCGAGCCGGCGCAGCGACGTCTCCCCCGTGCGGGCCTGCATCAGGTCGCTGACCAGGAACAGCGTCGCCTGCACGACGATGTGGTGGACGAGGTACAGGATCGCCCCGGTGAGCCCGGCGACGCTGAACAGCGCGAGCCCGAAGAGCATGTACCCGATGTGGCCGACGAGGGTGAACGAGAACACCCGGTGGATGTCGTCGTGCGTCAGCGCGCCGAGCGTGCCCACCAGCATCGTCCCGGCGGCGAGGACGAGCATGACCCGCGACCCGTCCTCCCGGGGGAACACCAGCGTCTCCACCCGGATGAGCGAGTAGACGGCCGCCTTGGTCAGCAGCGCCGCGAACACCGCCGTGACCTTGGTGAGCGCGACGGGGTAGCTGTCGGGCAGCCACATGTGCATCGGCACGATGGCGCCCTTGATGCCGAACACCACGAGGAAGAGCAGCCCGAGCGCCGTCCGGGTGGCGGCCGGCAGGTCCGGGACGCGCTCCGACAGGTCGGCGAGGTTCACCGTCCCGGCCGCCGCGTAGGTCAGGCCGAGCGCGGTGAGGAACAGGATCGAGGACGTGAGGCTGACCACCGTGTAGGTCATCCCGGCCCGGAGACGCTCCGCCGTCGGCGTGAGCGTCATCAGGACGTAGCTCGACGCGAGCATGATCTCGAACGCGACGAACAGGTTGAACAGGTCGCCGGCGAGGAAGACCAGGCAGACCCCGGCGGTCAGCGCGAGGTAGGCCGGATGGAACACCCCCGGCTCGGTCCGGCGCTCCAGCCCGCCGGCGCCCTCCGCGACGGCGTGCACCAGGATCGCCAGGAGCACCGCCGCGGACACCACGAGCAGCAGCGCCGACAACCGGTCGGCGACGAGCGTGATGCCGAGCGGCGCCGCCCATCCCCCGATCTGGACGGCGAGCACCCCCTCCCGGGCCACCGCCGCCAGCAGCGCCGCGGCGGCCCCCACCACGCCCGCGGCGACCAGCGGCGCGAGGACCCGGAGCCAGACCTTCCGGCGCCGGCTGATCAGCGCCAGGGCCGCCCCGAGCAGCGGCAGCACGAACGGCAGCGGGACCAGCACGGTCATCGGCCGTCCCCCTCGTCCCGGCCGGGCTCGTCGCCCTCTTCGAGCGGGTCCCTCTCCTCGGGCGGCACGTCCCAGGTCTCGCGGCGGCGCTCCGCGGCGATGCGGCGGTCCTCGACGTCGTCCTGCACCTCGTCCTCGCCGAGCAGTTCCCGGCCGCGGTAGGCCAGCGCGAGCAGGAAGGCCGTGACCCCGAAGGTGATCACGATGGCGGTGAGCGCCATGGCCTGCGGCAGCGGGTCGGCCATCGCGCGCTCCGAGCCGCCGCCGAGCAGCGGCGGCGCGCCGGCGGCCCCGCCCGCCAGCAGCAGGACTAGGTTCGCGCCGTGCCCGAGCAGCATGAAGCCGACCACGACGCGGATGAGGGAGCGCTGCATCAGCAGGTTGAACCCGGCCGCGAACAGCACCGCGACGGCGAGGACGAGGACGAGGGCGGGCCCGGTCATGACGCCTCGCCTTCG
Source organism: Actinomadura madurae (assembly GCF_047130825.1). Classification (NCBI taxonomy): domain Bacteria; kingdom Bacillati; phylum Actinomycetota; class Actinomycetes; order Streptosporangiales; family Thermomonosporaceae; genus Actinomadura; species Actinomadura madurae. The sequence continues at coordinate 9,531,414 of NZ_CP083237.1, read as the reverse complement.
TCCGGGGCTTCCTCGGGCTCCTGGACGTCCAGGCTCGCGCCGAGGGTGGTGAGGAACACCAGCACCAGCCCGAGGACCAGCAGGTACACCCCGAGGTCGAAGAACAGGCTGGTGTAGACGTCGACCTCGCCGACGGCCGGCGGCGTGGCGTGCAGGACATCGCTGTGCAGGAACTCCCCGTGCGGGAACCCGCCGGACGCCCAGCCGGCCGCGCCGGTGGCGATCGCCAGGCCCAGCCCGGCGCCGACCAGCGCGCTCGGGCGCACCGGCAGCGCGGTGGCCAGCTCCCGCCGGCCGCCCGGCAGGTACCGCAGGACGAAGGCCATGGCCGCGACGAGCCCGCCCACGAAGCCGCCGCCGGGACGGCCGTGCCCGGCGAGGAGGAGGTAGAGGGAGAAGACGAGGAGGGTCGGGCCGAGCAGCCGCGCCGCCGCCTCCAGGACGACCGACGATCCGCCGAGCGGCGGGCTGCCCGGCGTCGCCAGCCACCGGCTCCCCGCCGCCCGCCCGCGCTGCGCGGCGAGCGGGTACGGCGGCGTCCGGCCGCTGGTCACCAGGCTGACGACGCCCATCGCCGTCACCCCGAGCACCGCGATCTCGCCGAGGGTGTCGAGGGCTCGCACCTCGACCAGGATCAGGTTCACCACGTTCTTCGCCCCCTCGGCCTCGGCGAGCCGGGTGTACCCCGGGCCCACCGGGCGGGCGCCGCGGCTCAGCGCCGCGACCACCAGGAACAGCGCGACGAACCCGCCGAGGCACAGGCTGACCACCGCGGTCGCGATCCTGGCCGGGGTCGCGCGGCGGCGCGGCGGATACCGTTCCGGGAGCCGCCGCAGCACCAGCACCAGCATGATCAGCGACAGCGTCTCCACGACGACGAGGGTGAGCGCGAGGTCGGGCCCGCCCTGCGCCACGAACAGCCCGGCGGTCCCGTAGCCGGTCCCGGCGAGCAGGAGCGCGGCCGGCAGCCGGCGGCGGGCGCGCAGCGCGCCGAGCGCGCAGGCGATGACGACCAGGGCGAGGACGGGCTGCACCGGGTCGTCCCATGCCCGCAGCCGGTCCGCGGCGAGGTCCGGGCCCGTCCCCCGGACCAGGCCGGTCACGAGGGCCGTGCCCGGCACCACCAGCACCATCGCCCCGATGACGCCGAGGTAGACGGGCAGCGACCCGACCTGCACCCGCTTCGTGATCGCGTACGCGCCGGAGAGGACCCCCTCGACCAGCCCGTCGTAGGCCCGCCGGCCGTCCAGGAACCGGGTCCGTGGCCGCCGCGCGGGGAACGTCCGGCCGAAGAGGAGGTACAGCGCGGCACCGAGGAGCAGGGCGAGCGCGGACAGGGCGAGCGGCAGGCCGAGTCCATGCCACAGGGCGAGCTTGTACTCCGGATCTCCCGGCAGCGTCTCGGCGTAGGGGCCGACGGCCGTCCGCACGGCCCCCGGCACGCATCCGAGGACGAGTCCCGCGGCGGCGAGTACCGCGATCGGCCCGGCCAGCCCCCACTCGGTCGCCGAGCGGGCCCCGCCCTCGCCGCCGAACGCGCCGTCCAGGAAGCGCAGCCCGTAGGCCACGGTCAGCGCCGACCCCGCCACCACCCCGGCGAGGACGGCGGCGTCCGTGCCGCCGTGGGCGAACGCCTCCATCGCCGCCTCCTTCGCCACGAACCCCAGCAGCGGCGGCAGGCCGACCATGGACGCGACCGCCAGCACCGCCGCGGCGGCCGGCACGGGCAGGCGCCGCCAGGCCCCCGACAACCGGTCCGCGCGGCGGGTCCCCGTCTCGTGCTCCAGCGCGCCGACCGTCAGGAACAGCGGCGCCTTGAACAGGCCGTGGGCCAGGAGCAGCGCGGTGCCCGCCAGCGCCGCCGTGCGCGTCCCGTCCCCGAGCAGGACCATGAGCAGGCCGAGCTGGCTCACCGTCCCGTAGGCGAGCAGGCGCTTCAGATCGTCCTGCCGAAGCGCGATGACCCCGCCCGCCAGCAGGCTCAGCAGCCCCGCCCCGATGACCAGCGGCCGCCACGCGCCGGCGCCGGCGAACGCGGGCGCCAGCCGCGCCACCAGGTAGACGCCCGCCTTCACCATCGCGGCGGCGTGCAGGTAGGCGCTCACCGGCGTCGGCGCCACCATCGCCGCGGGCAGCCACCCGTGCAGCGGCACCTGCGCGGACTTGGCGAACGCGCCCAGCAGCACCAGCACCACGCCCGCCCGCGCCGCGCCGCCGCCCGGCGGGTCCGCGACCAGCGCCGAGATCCGGTACGTCCCGGCGGCCTGGCCCAGCAGGACGAAGCCGGCGAGCATCACCAGGCCGAACGCCGTCGTCGTCAGCAGCGCCTGCGTGGCCGCCCGGCGGTCCTCCGCGCGGTCCGGCCGCACCGCGCCGATCAGGATGAACGAGTTGAGCGTCGTCAGCTCCCAGAACACGTACAGGACGAGCAGGTTGTCGGCGAGCACCAGGCCCGTCATCGCGCCCGCGAACGCCACCAGCGTCCCGGTGAGCAGCCTCTCGGAACGCTCGAAGTACCAGCCCGCGTAGCAGAGGACGACCGCCCCCACACCGCCGACGAGCAGCAGCATGACGACGGCCAGCGCGTCCAGCCGGAGGTCGATCGCCAGGCCGAGCTCGTGGGCCCAGCCCAGCCGCGCGGTGAGGTCGTCCCGCCCCGCCCGCACCGCGGCCCAGGCGGCCGTCCCCGCCGGCAGCGCCGCCGCGGCGCACGCCATCGCCCGCCGGTGGCGCCCGAGCGCCCAGGGTACGGCGACCGCGGCGACGGCGTAGGCGAGCACCAGCGTCAGCATGCCGCCGCAGACCCCCTCAGCAAGGCACCTCGGAAGCTGATCTACCCGGTCGGTGCCCGCGAAACGGGACCGATAAGCGTTCGATAACGGGCCTCCCTAGCGTGTTCGGCGTCCACCGACACCAACGGGGAGAAGGGGATGAGAAGGACACAGATCATCGGGGGCGCCCTGGTCGGGGCAGCCGTACTGGGTGCCGTCCCGGCCGGGACCGCGGCCTGGGCCGACGGCCCGGACACGCGGCGCCAGGCCTGCTGGACCGACGCGAAGATCGACGGCAGGCAATGGGTGAGGACGTTCGACAAGGCGTTCGCCAACCCGAACTACCTCAAGTGCGGGTCGCCCGTCGGCTACCTCTACCAGGGCGAGAACTACGTCTACTGCAAGAAGTGGGGCCAGGAGTACGACGGCAAGTACGGCACCAACCACTGGTGGCTCTACACCGACCTCGACCAGGGCGCCAAGCGCGGCTGGGTGTCGGCCTACTTCCTGACCGGGCCCGGCAACGGCGACGACAAGGCCGTGGACGTCAACGGCAAGACCATCCGGACCTGCTCGAAGGTCTACTGACACACGCGACGGGGAGAACATGAACAAGATCCGGATCGGGCTGCTGGCCGGCACGGTGGTGGCGGGGGCCATCACCGCGGCGGCCCCCTCGGCGGCCATGGCCGCGACGACCACCACCGGCACGTGCCCGAAGGGCGACGTGTGCGTCTGGAGCGGCAAGAACGCCACCGGCACCCGGTGCAACTGGACCGGCGACGACCCGGACTGGCAGGGCGGGTCCGTCCGGTGCCGGCCCTACGGGTTCAAGGTCAACACCATCTGGAACAACGGGTACACCAGCGACCCGTACCACTGGGTCCGCTTCTTCCACGGGGCGAACTACCGGAACGAGGTCTCCGACGCGGTCCCGGTCACCGCCAAGCCGATCAACGCCGGCAACGTGTCCATCCGCTCTCACAAGTGGGCGAAGTAGATGAAGAAGATCACCGTGGCCGCCATGGCCGCCGCCGGGCTCGCGACGCTCCTGACTCCCACCACGGCCCAGGCCGACGCCGCGTGGCAGGGCTCCTGCGCGAAGGGCGACTTCTGCGTCTGGAGCGACAAGAACGGCACGGGCATCAAGTGCGCCTGGACCGGCGACGACCCCGACTGGTACGGCGGCGACATCCGCTGCAACCCGAGGTTCTTCGTCGTCTCCTACTGGAACAACGGCTACACCGGCTCCTACAGCAAGGTGAAGGTGTACATGCAGGCGAACTACAAGCGCCACTGGGCCACCATCCCCGCCGGTAAGCGGGAGAGCCTCTGGGAAGGCCAGCCCTTGCGCTCCCACAGATGGGCGAACTGAGCAACACCAAAGGCCGCCGGGCTAGCGCCCGGCGGCCTTTCGCTTTCAGCAGGTACGAACACCCCGCGCGGGCCCCGACGTACGCCGCCACCGGAGCGCCCGCCCGCGCGGGCCGGCGCACGTCTGGGGCCGCGTCACGGGATCGTCCCGCAGGACGGCGGCGTGGACCTCCTGGAGCTCCCGGCCCGGCTCCAGGCCGAGCTCCTCGTCCAGGCTCCGGCGCCCCTCGTGGTAGACGTCGAGGGCCTCGCTCTGCCGCCCCGCCCGCGCCAGCGCGATCATCAGCAGGACTCGCAGCCGCTCCCGGAACGGGTGCTCCCCCACCGGCCCCATCAGCTCCCCGACGAGCTCCCGGTGACGCCCGAGGGCCAGCTCCACCTGCGCCGCCTCCTCCAGGGCGGTGAGCCGCAGCTCCTCCCACCGCAGCGCGCTCGCCTCGATCCCCGGACGGTCGAGGCCGGCGAGCACCGGGCCGTCCCACAGCCTCAGCGCGTCCTGGAACAGGTCCGCGGCCTCCGCCGGCCGCCCCGCCGCGACCGCCTCCCGCGCCCCGCCGATCAGCTCCTCCGCCGCCACCGCGTCGATCGCACCGGCCTGCGCGGGGACCCGGTACCCGGGCCGGACGGTCTCGATCACATGATCGGCGCAGCCCGCGCACCGGAACGCCCGCCGCAGGCCGGACACCGCGATGGCGATCTGGGTCCGGGCGGACGCGGGCGGGCGGTCCCGCCAGACGACGTCCACGAGCCGGTCCACCGGCACCGGCCGGTCCGGCTCCAGCAGCAGCGCCGCGAGCACCAGCCGCGCCCGGTCGCCGCCGAGATCGACCGGCGTCCCGCGCACACCGGCCCGCAATGGACCCAAGATCTGGAAACTCACACCCTCGGTCACCCGTCGCGTCACCCTTTCCCTGGCGCTCACTGCCGTGGACGGTCGCGGGGTGCGGGGTACCCCAGAACCTTAGACAACGAGCCGCCGGAACGGTTCGTCCGGACGCCCTAAGACCTGTTCCGATCCGTTCAGAACAGAGAAACCACAGGTCAGCACCGCCGGGTGATCGCGGGATCGGGAGCGCGCCCGACCCGCAGATCGGACGCGGGCACGTACCCCCAGGCGTCCAACTCGGGCATCCGGGTCGAGTGGTCCCCCTGCGTGTAGTACCAGATGTCGTTCCCGCCCGAATGCCGCTGGCCGCGCGTCCAGCAGATGAACCAGCTGGGATCGGTCTCCAGGACCGCGATCTCGCTACCGAACGCCGCCTTCTCGTACACCCCGACCCGCGGCCTGTTGGGACACTGGAACAGATCCCCCCACGTCCGCTTCATCCGCGTGTCCTTGACATTGCCGCTGACCCGCTGACACGACCCCGACCCGTCCCCTCCCGCGAGCAAGAAGACGCCGACGCCCACCACCAAGACCCCGACGAGCCCGCCCGCGTACCACCGCCACCAGCGGACTCCGGGGCCCGGCGGCACCTCGTCCGGCACCGAACCACGATCGACCACACCCCAATGCGAGATCCACCGCTCGACCTCGCTCTCCGGAGCGTCCTGACCGCGATAGCGCAGGCACGCCTCGACGAACCGGGCGGTGGCGGTCTCCGGCGGCCGGGTCAGCGGGTTCTTCCCGATCAGGTTCGACACCGCCGCGGGCGACAGCCCCGGCGACCGCGCGCACAGCGCCCGGTACTTGGGCCGTCCGCACCACTCGTACAGCGCGCGGAGCCGGGCGATGAACTCCGACCAGGTGTTCGCTTCTTCGGGAGCGGGCGGCGGGGGGTCGTCCTCAGCGGGCAAGTCTCACTCCTGCGGTCGAGCGGGGCCACACCCATTGTCACTACCCCACCACACCGCATCCCGAAGAACACGACAGGAAAGCGCAGAGAGCCCGCGAAACACCGCAGGCGTCAACGAAGAAAGAAACCCAACCCCGAGAACACGCTCAAGAGCCACAACCGGAAGGGGGCGTGGGGGCGGAGCCCCCACATCGGGGGTCCGGGGGTCGCCCCCCGGAAGACACCGCGGCCCCGCGAAGACGAGGCAAAGCCTGTCGAGTATGCGCAGCCACCGCTCCCGCGATTGGACTCGAAGCATTCCGGACAAGATCGCGTCCAGCCCACTCCCTCAGTGACCAGCGGCACGACCGTCCAGAGCTGTCCAGGGCCGTCCAGATGCTCACACAGCGGTTGTCACCCAGTTGGTCACCGCCCGCGCGACGCCGGTAGCGCTACATCCTGGCGCACCCACGCCATCACCGCGGCGCAACGGCGTTCGTGTGTCCAGCATCCTGTTGCCCGTCCGTTCGGGGCAGGTCTGTATGCCGTGTGGTCCCCAGCTGGCCCCAGAGGCGGATCTTTTCAGGACATCCGCACCACCACGTGGGAGGCGATGAAATCTGTATGATGAGGTCTCGTTAGTGCCATCGCCAATGGCGTGTGTCACAAGAGACTTGGGGGGATTAAGTGACGGAGGAAACCGAGCACGTTCCGGCCGACTCACCAACTGTCACGTCTGCAGCCCAAGACGCTCTTAGAGCACAGAAAGCCAGATGGTTGCGGCAGGCCGCTTCAGTGCCGAATCTCCATGCCGGAAAGCAAGAGATGTTTCCGCGGACCATCGAGTTACTCCAACTGATCTCCAGCGGAGCCGCCACCGACCTCGACATTTACCCTCAATTGTCGAGCGGAGAATACTCCCTGACCTGGCGGAAGGTTGCAGCAGCGCTGCGTCCGATGGGGTTGGTAGAGAATCGGAAGGGGACACTTGAACTGACAGAGGATGGGGCGCAACTTCTTGCAGACAAGTCTCGCTCCCGCCTAGCGACCTTGATGGCTGATCGAGTCCGGCTCTTTGCGGAGGTCCTAGGTCTTCTGGTCCAAACGCCACTTACAGTAGAAGAAGCCAACGCTCAAATCGTCGAGGCATATAACCTCGACTGGACAAGCGTCAACAACATTCGCCTCAGGATGACTTGGCTAGAGGTGCTAGGTCTGACCGAATGGCTGGCGGACCGGAAGCAAGCCGCGACCCAGGAAGGGCGCGAAGTCTTCGCAACCTGGGAAACTGTTTCTCCAGAAGCCTTTACATCCAATACCGAGCGATTCGCCGCCGATATCCCCGAAGCCCCAGCTGAAATCATTGTCCTCCTCGATCGACTATTGACGAACGCCGAAGCACAAGAGCAGCGAAAAACCTATAACATCTGGGTGCCCAGCCCGGCTAGCGATCCCAACAAGGTTGAGAACCTGAAGGTTTGCATTGCCGCCGCAGCGGACCCGATCCGGAAGGAAGAATTTCTTGGTTTTATTGCGAGCCGATTCGAACTAAAGCGGAGTAGCGTCGACTCGATGCTCCCCTTCATGCGTGCAGCGGGGCTTCTACAGGAGGTTCGCCGAGGCGTTTTCACTGCAACTCCAGCAGCAAAGGCATGGTTGGCCACAGGTTCCGCAATTGACTTCATCCGTATCCTTCATGGAAACATGCGCTTCGTTGGCGAATTGCTTCGCTCGGCTACAGCGAATGTCCCACGTACTTACGTATATACCGAGGGTGCGCGCTATGGCATGAACAAGGAAAAGGTGCGCTGGCTCATCGCCTTCTTGGTTGATGCCGGACTTCTTGAAGAGACGTCCTGGTCATCGGTGCAGGCCACGCCGACGGGACGCCGTCTCATCGAGTCACTCCCGTTAGCAGAGCCAAGCGTTGTGCCGGAGTCTGTGCCTGACCCCGGTCAGACCGAACCTAGTGCGGTGGTGCACGCTGGGACCGAAGCCTCAGATATCGCGGCGGATCTCGTCCGCACGGCCGCAGACCCATCTGCCGACGGGAAGGCGTCCGGCGCCGCGTTTGAAGCGTTCCTTGAGCGCGCATTTCAGCACATGGGGTTTCAGACGCAGCGAATCAGCGGATCGGGCGACACCGATGTCCTTGTCCAATGGCATGACACGGCGGGAGCCCTGCGCACAGCGATCGTCGATGGAAAGTCTTCTGCGTCGGGTCACATTGCGCACGGAAACATAAACGAATTCGCGATCGGTACACACAAGGACAAACACTCTGCAGAGTTCGTGGCGATCGTTGCCCCATCCTTTAGGGGCGACACGGTCGCGAAGGCAGCACAAGGGAAGAATTGGGTACTCGTCACGGCCAGCGAGCTCGGCGATCTCGTCCTATCAGCTGAAGCACTCGGCCTCCGACCCAATGAACTTGGGATGATGTTCGAGGCACCAGACGGACGTTCCAGACTCACCGACCTGATTGATACGCGACAGCGAGAACTCGATATCATCACGCTCGTAATTGCGCGCCTCAAAGCCGAACTGGAGATGGAAGAGCCTTTTTCTCCGAGGGACGTATCTCTGATCGAGCGCACATCGGAACTGGCGCCGAGTGTTGACGAGTTGCTCGAGACTTTTGCCCTCCTGGATCGGCTTGACCCGACCATCGTGCAAAGGATCGAAGAGTCGCCGGATCCCCGGTACTCTACGTACCGGTTCGGCGACGTCAAACCTGCCGCGGTGCGTCTTCGCGCTCTGGCCGCCGCCATCGAGCGTGGCCTCTGAGGAGCACTCCAACCCCGGCTTTTAAACTGCCAGGACACTGCTTGCCAGACCGTCCCGTAGCCGGCGACGTAAGCTGAAGCGGAGGCCGCCCGCCAAGTCAACCGCGCGGACGGCCCGGTTGTCGGGCTACCTAGAAGACGTACAGTAATCCTCGGGCCGCCCGAGCTCGGCGACGAGGCTTCATCCCTAAGTGACTTGCTTGAACTTATTTGGTGCCACTTTCTGTGTTGCGACAATCTTGTCGATCTCCATGTTCCAGGAGATGCCGAGGTGTTCGTTCAACATGCCGACAAACTCTTCGCCGTTGATCAATTTGAGGCGGGCGCTAATCATTGGATCACCGATCCAATCTTTGGCCGATTCCGGACCTTGCTCCGTGAAGTCTGTTGTAGATATCATCACTCCTTTTGTGACTGGCTTGTACGCAAAACTAGAGAATGCCCTAACCGCGAGGACGTCGACGTTTGAGGCATGATTTTTGCATTCGACGTAAATTACTTCGCCGTCTTTGGTGGCTATTACATCCACGCCACCATCTTTCTGAGATGGCGTTACTTTGACTTCATATCCCATGGCATAGTATAGGGCGGCCGCCAAATATTCCATCTCTCTTGGATCTAGACTTCTAAGCAGTGAGAGTTTACTGAGCCTCGCAGAAGTGTCTTGAATTATATAGCGATATCGAATTACGGTCATTGCATCGCTCAAAGCTTCCAGTTTAAGGTCTGACATAACCTGAGCGTGTGCCAGATAAAACAAGGAGACTGCATTTATTGCTTCACGGGGAAAATGAGGGAGTAGATCCAATACCCAAGTCAACCCTGGCCACAGGGGTTGTTTTGTTTTTCCTGCAAGATTGAGTATAAGGCGCTTTTCAAACTCAGTGTACGCGCGCGGTCGAAGCTCTCCGTCTGTGTAGATAACTGGTCCGGTCGCCTCAAGGGCTTGAGCGGTTATTTTGTCAAGTAGCGTTGGGCCGCGAGCGTCCCCTAGCATGTTGCCAATAATGTTCCGCACTTCCTCTTCCGGCCAGCTGGATATGTTGGAGAGATAGCCCTCTTTAATCTCTTCATTTGGGAATGCGACGACAATATAGTCGGGCGAGGGTTGCGGTCTTTTATGAGACGTCACCGCACGCCATTCCTCAAGCGTATACTTGGGCATTGCAGACCTCTGTGATGCGCGATCATAGATTTGTGGCGTAATCAATAGTACAAGGCCAGGGCGTGAGACGCAGCATAACGCGGAACTTGAACGACCGGATTCATGTGGAGCCGAACCTTGCTGCCTGCTGATCTTGACGTCAGGGTCTGGACCGTTTGGTCGCAGTGCGAGAGACTTGCAGTATGGCTAAGTTGACCATGGACATCAAGCCGATGGGACGAACTCACTGCTCTGTTGGAGGATGAGCAGAGACTTCGGTCCGAGTACCCCAGGGTGGCCGAGTACCTAGACATGGCAGGACGGCTGGCGGGAACTGGTGACGCTCAGGCCGACGCACAGTTCGATCTGCGGTTCGTGCATTACATGACCGGCGGCGAAGCCATGAGCTCTAATCCGTACTGGGACATCGTCGAACCGTTCGTGGCTGAGCAGGGGGCCCGCCGCGTGGTGAATGGTGGTCAGGCGTCAGGAAGTCCACGGCTCGCCTTTGCGTAGATGCTCCTACAAGCGAACTACGCTTATACGATACCTGCCCCACAAACTCTCGAATGGGTAGCGGACTTTTGTGGAGATCTCCCGATAGTGGAACTGGGCGCCGGTCGGGGCTATTGGGCGGCACAGTTGGCTCAGGTGGGGTTGACCGTTGACGCGTACGACTCCAAACCGCCGGACAAGAACAGAAACACTTCATTTCCCGAGGCAGCTGGCCAGGTAGACGTTTGGCATCCTGTGGAAGGCTTGGCTGAGTTCGTGACTCGTAGCCAATCGGCGGATTATGCACTGTTCCTCTGCTGGCCGCCTGGCTGGGGGGACCCGATGTCGTCCGAGGCGCTTACGGCTTTCGAAGAGGCTGGGGGTGAGCGACTTGTATACATCGGAGAGCCGCAGGGCGGAAAAACGGGAAACGACGCTTTCTTTGACGGTCTAGCCGCTCGCTGGAGATTGACCTCGGTCGACCCAGAATTCGTTTCATGGTGGACGGATTCAGACGTGGCTCAGGGCTGGGTTAGAACCTAAGTCCGTGCATTACAAAGGGGGTGTCGGATGAGTCGACACCCCCTTTGTTATTCCTCTACTTGAGGGACATGCGGAACACGAACGCGTCGTAGCGGTCCCGGGGATATAAGATGTCGGAGAGCATGATGATTCGCTCGTCGGCGGACAGGAACCGCTGGTGAACCGTCTTGACAAGGTCGCCGGGCGTAGTCCGCAGCCACTCGGCATGCGTCGCCACCGGTAGTTGGTCGGAGATCGTCTCTTCCAGGTAGGCGGCTTCCGAGATGCCTGGCCTCGTGTTCCCCGACGAGAACGGAGACAAGCGCGGCCCCATGAACGTCCTACGGGCGTTCCGCGGGGTGGCCAACCTTGCTGGCCTCAAGGGCGCCGAGTGGACGCCGAGGGAGTTGCGCCACAGCTTCGTCTCCCTGCTCTCAGACAGTGGGATGCCCCTGGAGCAGATCGCCCGGCTCGTGGGCCACGCCGGGACCAACGTCACGGAGACGGTCTACCGGCATGAGATCCGGCCGGTGATCGAGGACGGCGCGACTGCCATGGATCAACTCTTCCCCGGCAGCCACAGGGAGCGATAGTCACGCAGTTGGTCACTCAGAGACCGTCAGAGCCCCTGTCCACGCGTGGATAGGGGCTCTGTACTGGTGTAACGCTGAGGTAAGGAAGCTCCCGCGATTGGACTCGAACCAATAACCTGCCGGTTAACAGCCGGCTGCTCTGCCGATTGAGCTACGCGGGATCGTGCGTCCGATGGGGTCGGGCCCCTGTCGGCGGGTCCTAGGTTAGCGCATGTGCGGAGGTGTTCGCGCACCGTTATGGATGGGGGCGGCGGCGGTGGGTATGGGGGTGTCACGATTCCGCCCGAGTGGGAGTTGGACATGAAGACCCGCATGATGTTCATGGCAGGAGCCGCGATCGGCTACGTCCTCGGGACGAAGGCCGGGCGCGAGCGGTACGAGCAGATGAAGCGGCTGTCGAAGCAGGTGTCGGAGAACCCGAACGTGCAGGAGGCCGCCGGGATGCTGCGGTCGAAGGGCGAGGAGTTCGCCGGGGCGGCGCGCGGCAAGGCGGGGCAGTTGAAGGAGCGGGTGCCCGAGCAGATGCCGGGGCGGCACAAGGCGGAAGAGGGCGAGCAGCCGCCCGTCTATCCCGGTTAGAGGCCGGTCTGGCGGCGCAGGTCCTCCAGGATCTGCTCGGCCTGGGCGCGCAGGCCCGGGTCGGCGGGGTCGAGCCCGGCGTCGAAGACGAACGTCCAGCGCACGTCGCCTCCGGCGGCCGGGCGCCGGCCGGCGATTCGCACCTTGCCGCCGGAGGGCAGGGTGGCGTGGTGGGTGACGGCGATGGTGGCGGTGACGCGTTCGCGGACGGTCTCGGGCACGGAGCCGGGGTCGGTGAGCCGGACGTGGTGCTCGGCGCCGCCGGAGGTCTCCTTGACGTGCAGCCAGCCGTCCTTCCAGGTGGCGTGGTCGACGCGTTCCCAGGGGATGCGGACGAAGCCGCCGGAGGGGGCGGGGACGTGCAGCGCGGTGACGGTGGCGACGACGTGGGAGCCGCCGCGGGTGGGGGCGGAGGCGAGGACGCGTTCGCCGCGTTCCAGTGTCAGCGTGCCGCGGAGCGCGGGCGGGAGGGGGCCCCGGAGTAGGCGCATGGGTCCACGGTAGGCGATCAGGCGGCCTGCGGGGCGCGCCGGGCGCCGAGGAGGTCCAGGACCAGCGCCGCCGACCAGGCGTAGTCGTGGCTGCCGCGGCCGGTGCCGTCGAACGGGTCGAAGAACTCGCGGAAGCCGGACTGGCGGACGAGCCGCATGGTGGAGCCGTAGAGCAGGTCGGCGACGACCGGGAGGTCGTGGCCGAGGGCGCCGTACCAGATGAGCCAGTTCGTGCTGATCCAGGTGGGGCCGCGCCAGTAGCCGGCGCGGTCGAACGCGGGGGCCTGGATGTCGCAGGTGGGGACGGGGTATCCGGCGGCGCCGGCGAAGCGGGCCGACAGGAGCAGGTCGACGAGGTTGCGGACGATCGGGGCGGGCAGCTCGGGGTCCAGCAGGGGGCCGAACGAGCCGGCGGTGATGACCGGCAGCAGCCGGCCGTCGCGCAGGTCGCGGGCGCGGAAGCAGCCGGTCTCGGCGTCCCAGAGGCGCTCCAGCATGGCCCGGTGGACGAGGTCGGCGCGCTCGCGGTGCGGGACGGGGTCGGCGCCGATGATGCAGGCGACCTCGGCGAGGGCGTGGGTGGACGCCAGGTAGGTGGCGTTGACGAGGGGGTCCTCGACGGCGAACGGGTGGGTGTCGCGCAGGTAGTCGGGCCGGTATCCGGCCTCCCGCATGAGGGCGACGAGCCACACGTAGCGGTCGTAGTCCTCGCCGGTCGGGAGCGCGTGGGTGCGCAGGCCGGGCGCGTAGGAGGACGGCGGGAGGCGGAGGGCGCCGAGGGGGCGGTCCCAGGCGGGGCTGTTGTCGAGGCCCGACTCCCACGGGTGGCAGATGGCGACGAGGCCGGTGGAGCCGAGGTCGCGGCAGCGGGTGAGGTAGCGGTGCTGGGCGTCCAGCTTCGGGTAGAGGTGCGCGAGGAACGCCCGGCTGGCCTCCAGGTCGGTGGCGCATTCGTGCAGGCGGAGGGCCGTGAGGGCGTGCAGGGGAGGCTGGGTGAGGCCGGAGGTCTGGACGCCGTGCGGGGCGTCCGGCTGCCGTTCGCTGTGCCACAGGTCCGGGCCCGGGAAGAACGCGTGCCGGTCGAGGGTCGTGTTGAACACGATGTGGGGGAGCATCCCGTCCGCCCACTGGCCGCGGAAGAGGGAGAGCAGCTCGGCCTCGGCCCGGTCGCGGCGGTGGCGGGCGAGCCCCATGCTGACGAAGGCCGAGTCCCAGCTCCACTGGTGCGGGTAGAGGCCGGGCGAGGCGGCGGTGGCGGTCCCGGTCCAGTTGGCGTCGAGGACCCGGGCCGCGGCGTTCCACAGCGCGGTCTCGTCGCCGGTGAGACGGGAGCTCATGTGGTCCAGGTGACCTCCTCCTGAAGCGAGAGGGGTTCACCGTGATTGTCGCCTCATAACGCGGCCGGGGCGACCCCTGGGCGTGCGTCGGTTGTCAACGGGGCGCCGCGGCGGGCCGTGATTAATTACGGCGTGGCCGCCCGTTCCAGCAGCCAGCGGGCGATCTCCTCGCCCGCGCGGATGCCGCGGGCGGCGGTGACGGCGGTGGCCGGGGACGTCCAGCCGGTGTCGTGCAGCTCGCCGTGGGCGGGACGGATCGAGCGGTCGGCGGCTTCGAGCAGGTCGATGTCGAGCAGCGAGTCGCCGGCCGCGAGCATGCCGGACGCGGCGGCGCGGCGGGCGGCCTCCGCGGCGGCGGCGGCCTTGGTCAGGCAGGCGGGCAGGCAGTAGACCTTGCGGCCTTGCAGGGACGTCCGCCAGCCGCGTTCGGCGCACCAGCCGGTGAGGTCCTCGACCCAGCCGGGCGGCAGCGAGGCCCGGTCGACGACGGTGTAGGCGAACAGGTCCGAGGCGGTGCGCCGCTTCAGGACGAAGTCGCCGCCGGACTGCGTGAGATGGTGCTGAACGTCCGAGAGCGGCGCGCACGCGTCCGCGACCCGGCTCCGGACGGCCGCGGCCCATTCGGGGTCTTCCCGGCCGTCCACGAGAAGATGGCCGCCGTTCGCGCAGATGGCGAACCGGGGCGGCTTGTCCAGGAGCTGCACGCGCCGGTACTGCTCAGGCGTGCGCGTCGTCGTGGGGACGAACGTGGCCGCCGTCGAGAGGGCCTCCAGCGTCCGTGCGGCGGCCTCCGTCATGTAGGAGAGGGGCGCGCCCTGGTAGAACTCGACGCACAGAAGGCGGGGCATGGTCTCGTCCTGGCCGTCCAGGGCGAAGGCGGCGGCCGAGTAGATGAGCGTGCGGTCGAGGTCCGCGCACACCAGGACGGTCACTGGGCGGCTCCCTTGCCGAACCGGGGATGGATGAGACCCATGCACGCGTAGGGGAACCGTCCGGGCTCGACCTCGTGGACGGGGACGCCGCGTTCACCGGCGAGCAGCCGGATGTGGGCCACCTCGGAGCCGGCGTCGGCGCGGACGAGGACCTTCCACGGGACGCGCCGCAGCAGCACCCGCGTCGTCTCCCCGATGCCGGGCTTGACCAGGTTCAGGTCGTCGATCCCTTCCGCCTCGGCGCAGCGGCGGACGGCCTCCCAGCCCGACCAGTCGGGCGTCCGGTCGGCCGCGAGGGCGTCCGGCAGGTCCTTCGCGACGGTCGCGGCCACGTCGCCGAACCGGGCGCACACCGTGTCGAGATACATCGCCGATACATCGTCGGAGGCCAGCTCGGCATAGAACTTCGCGCCGTGGAAGTCGCCGGGCCCGATCAGGTCGTCGTTGAGGACCGTCCGGCTCACCAGGCCCGACACCGTGGAGTTGAGGCACGCGGACGGGATCAGGAAGTCGTCCCGGGTGCCGTGCAGGGATGCGCACCGCCCCGGGTCCGCGAGGACGGCGAGGTCGGAGGCGAACGGGTGCGCGGCCAGGGCGGCGGTCAGCTCCCGCGTGATGGCGCCCTTGCCCGTCCAGCCGTCCACGAACATCACCGTCGCCGGATCGTGGTGCTCGGCGAGGTACCGCAGCGCGACGGTGTCGATCCCGCGGCCCCGGACGATGCTGACGGCGTAGTGCGGCAGGTCGAGGCCGTGCGCGAACCGGGCCCAGCGCCGCATCAGGATCCCGACGGGCGTGCCGGCGCGGGCGAGCGACACCAGGACGGCGTCCGGGCCCCGCTCGGCGAGGATCATCTCGGTGACCAGCCCCGTCGCGTGGGCGATCCGCCCGGCGGACGTCTCCAGCGCCTCGTGGAACAGCCTCCGGTACTCGGGACCCGGCTGGTATTCGACGGGCAGCGACTCGGCGTAGTGCGCACGCCCCGACTGGATGGCCGCCTCACGTTCCTCCGTGGGCGCTTCCAGACGCACATGCGAGAGGTCCTTGAGCAGCCATGTGACGTCCTCGGCCCGGTAGCTGCCGAAGGAGGGCCCGTGCAGCGGCTTCACGAGGCGCTCCTATAGGACGGGACGTTGGCGACCAGCACCGGCGCGAGCGCGCGCAGCCGTTCCAGGAGCCCTTCGGCGAGCGCCGGGGTGTCGCCGACGTCGTCCACCATGAACACGATCCGGTCGAACCCGCTCTGGCCGGTGCCAGGGGTGACGTTGTAGGCGTACCGCTCCCCCGGCCCGTCGGCTGGGTCGTCGTGTGCGGGAAAGGCCAGCCGCGTCCTGATGGCGTATCCGGCGTCGTCCACGGGCACGACGGGCGAGCGCGTGGTGGTCGAGTAGCGCACGTCCACGTCCGGAAGCGCGTCGGCGAGCGCCTCCGCGAGGCGCAGCGGCGCGTACATCAGTTCCTCGAAGCCCAGCACGAGCACGCGGGAGGCCTCGCCCCTGAACCGCGTCGCCAGGACGTCGGCCATCCGGGCGAGCTCCTTCTCCAGCCGTGCCCGGTGCTCCGGCAGGAACCCGTGCCGTCCTCCGTCCGGCAGCCCGGCGGGCCACTCCAGTGCGATCCGGGCGACCTCGAACCGCGGTCCGCCGTCGTCCCGCACGCTCGGAGGGAGGCCGGCGACGAGCGCCTTCCCGGCCTCCAGAAGGCCCTCGGGAAGCTCGACGTGCCCTCCGGCCAGCGCCACCGCGTCTATGCGCGTGCCCAGCCTGGCCGCGAGGTCGTCCATTCGGGCCCGGTCGGCGGCGCCGCGCAGGTCGACCAGCGCCGCCAGCACGTAGTGGCCCCTGGGACGGACGGCGTGCAGCGCCTCGATGGTGTTCAGCACCGTGCGTCCGGTGGAGAGCTCGTCGTCCACCAGCACCATCGGCACATCGCGGTCGAGCGCCGATCCGTCGGCGGGAAGCAGCAGATGGCTGGTGGCGTGGCTGTGCTCCTCCTCGAACCCCCCGTAGGTGGCGAACCCCTCGACGGGACGCCGCGTGGAGTGCAGGTAGTAGGCGCCGCCCAGAGCGTCCGCCACCGAGTGGCCCAGCGCCGTGGCCGTCTCGGCGTAGCCGAGCACGATCGCCTCCACCGGGATCCGCGGTTCGCGCATCAGGTCGCGAAGCCCGCGGGCCGCTCCCGCCTCGCCTCTCAGCGCGCCCGGGAGCAGCGGACCGGGACGGGACGGCTCCTCCCCGCGCAGCCGCGCACGCACGAGCTCGCCCAGCAACAGCCCCGACCCGTACACCAGACGGGGATCGGTCGGGACGTGCTTGCCCAGCACCGCCGAGACCAGCAGGTGCGCGCGCTTCGGGTTCCGGCGCACCGCGAGCCCCACGAGGGACGACAGGCCGGCCCCGCCCGCGCACGGGCCGTCCACGAGGCGCACCCCGAGACGCGACGCCACCCACGAGGCCGTCACGGGATGTCCGCCGCTTCCAGCAGCTCGACGAACGTGACGCCCTCCGCCGCCACCCCGAACACCCGGGCGCGCAGCATCAGCCGCTGCGCCCACGCGCGGTGCGGCTTCGCCTCGTTCATCTTGTTGGCGTACGAGCTGGCCATCGCCCCGCCCCCGGCGACGCCGAGGATGTCGGCGGCGTCGCAGTACTCCTCGTGGGTCACCACCGACAGCGCGTGGACGGCCGCGACATGGCTCGGGTGGATCACGGTCTTGCCGGTGAGGCCGTTGGCCTTGTCCAGGTGCACCTCGCGGATCAGCCCGTCCAGGTCGGAGGTGATCAGCCGCTGCCGCAGCGGCGCCGCCCGCTGCCGGTCGAACGGCGACTGCCGCAGCTGCGGCTTGAACATCCGCTCCCCCTGCGAGAAGTATTCCCACACGGGCCCGGTGACCACGTACCCCGTGCCGTCGGCGCGGCCGAGGATGTTGACCACGTCGCAGATCACACCGGCGACCGGCCGGATGTCGTAGATCGTCAGGTCGGGCGGCCGGCGCAGCCCGTACGCGGCGGACATGTCGGCCGCGCCGAGCCGGACGGCGACGATCCGCGACCGGTGCTTGGCGAGCAGCCGCGCCACATCGTGGAGCATTTCCGTGCGGGACTCGGCGTACACCGCGTCCGGGCTCTCGATCACCGGCATCGCCAGCAGCCGCAGCCCGGTGCGGGCGGCGGTGTCGGCCAGCGCGTCCAGGAACGCTCCACCGTGCGCCGCGGTGAACTTCGGCAGCACGAACCCGGTCACCAGCTCGGCGGCGCCGCCGAGCCGGTCGGCCAGGTCGCCGATCTGCCGGGGGTCGCGGACGCGGACGAACAGCAGCGGC
Organism: Actinomadura madurae; assembly: GCF_047130825.1. Lineage (NCBI taxonomy): Bacteria > Bacillati > Actinomycetota > Actinomycetes > Streptosporangiales > Thermomonosporaceae > Actinomadura > Actinomadura madurae. Next base: position 9,513,293 of record NZ_CP083237.1, on the reverse strand, counting down.
ACCTGCGCCCCGCGCGCGTGCAGCGCCCGGAACCGGGCGACGAGGTTGGCCTCGCCGGCCGCGACCTCGTCGTCGCCGATCGCGTCCTCCAGGCACACGACCATGCTCATCACGCCCCGCCGCAGGGCGCGCTCGATGTCGGCGTCGAGGGCGGGCCGGGTCGCCGGGCAGTACAGCGTTGCACCGAGCGCCACCCCCAGCACCGCCGGGTCGTCGTGGCGGCCGAACGGGCGGGGGTGGCGGTAGAACAGGTGCTTACGACGCGCGGCGTCGATGTGCTCGAAATGCCGCATGGAGCCCGTCAGACGCCCGGGGTCACAGGTGCGTCGCCACGGCCGGCAGCAGGTGCTGGAACGTGCGGCCGGTCGCCGTCGCGCCGATCGCCGTCATCGACCAGCCCTGCCCGTCCCGCGCCACCTTGGCCATGATCTGCGCGTTGTGCTGGCCGGCGCCGCTCAGGTCGTAGCGGGCGATCTCCTGGCCGGTGCTCTCGTCCACCAGGCGGCAGAACGCGTTGGCGATCTGGGAGAAGTCCTGCCCGGTGAACGAGTTCACCGTGAACACCAGCTGGGTGACGTTGGCCGGGACGTTCTGGAGGTCGACGTTGATGACCTCGTCGTCACCCTCGCCCTCGCCGGTCAGGTTGTCGCCGGTGTGCTGCACGGAGCCGTCCTTGCTGCGCAGTTGCCGGAACCACACCTGGTCGGCGAGGTTCCCGGCGGCGTCGAACAGCAGGCAGGACGCGTCCAGGTCGATGGACTGCGCCTTGCCCTTGCCGAACAGCCCCTTCTTGGGCACGGCGTCCCAGCCGAGCCCCATCTTGACGCGGGTGAGGGCGCCACCGCCGGGCTTGGCCAGCGATACCTTCTGCCCCTTCTGCAACGAGATTGACATCGGTCCGTCTCCTTTGATGATCGATGTGTGTCGCCGGGGTCTCGGTGGCCGGTCAGACGTTGCTGGAGTGCAGCTGCTTGTCGCCCTCGCCGCCGGCCGCCGGGCCGGAGGACTCCCCGCCCCCGTTCCGGTTGCGGACGACGGAGCTGGCGAACGCGGCGATGATCAGGCCGGCGCCCAGCCCGCCGGTGATCCATTCGGGCACGTGGTGGCCGATGCTGATCAGCATGCAGACCGCCAGGGCCCCGATCGCCCAGTGCGCGCCGTGCTCCAGGTACACGTACTCGTGCAGCGTGCCCTTGCGGACCAGGAACACCGTCAGCGACCGGATGTACATGGCGCCGATGCCGAGGCCCAGCGCGATGACGATGGGGTCGGTGCTGATCGCGAACGCGCCGATGACGCCGTCGAAGCTGAACGAGGCGTCCAGCACCTCCAGGTACAGGAAGAGGAAGAACCCGGCCTTGCCGGTGGCCAGCGCCAGCGAGCTCGGCCCGGAGCGGCCGGCCTCGCCGGACTCCTCGCCGGCCTCCTCCTCGTCGGGCTCGCTCGCCTCGGAGAACAGCTCCCCCAGCCCGTTGACGAGGATGTAGGTCACCATGCCGAGCACGCCGGCGATCATGACGTTGCCGGGGTCGTCGGCCGCCAGCCAGGCGACGAACGCCAGCGAGCCGCCCGCGACGACGACCGCCAGCTGGTCCAGCTTGCCGATGCGGGCGAGCGGCCGCTCCAGCCACGGCAGCCACTTGTCGGCGCGTTCCTCGAACACGAAGTCCAGGAACAGCATCATCAGGAACATGCCGCCGAACGCCGCGATCATCGGGTAGGCGTCGTTCATCAGCTCGTGGTAGCGGTGCGAGTCGTTGAGCGCCAGGTCGAACGCCTCGTAGGGGTTCAGCTTGGCGGTGATCCCGACGATCAGCAGCGGGAAGACCAGCCGCATGCCGAACACCGCGATCGCGATGCCGATCGTCAGGAAGATCTTCTGCCAGAAGGGGCTCATCCGGTCCAGCACCTTGGCGTTGACCACGGCGTTGTCGAACGAGAGGGAGATCTCCAGAACGGCCAGCACGGCGACCAGGGCCAGCCCGGTCGGCCCGTCGTACAGCAGGGCGAGGAGCAGGCCGACGGCCGTGACGCCGAAGGACCACCCGAAGGTGCGAAGAATCATGCGCGTATCTCTGCTAGAAGGACGGCCGGGCGTGGCGGCCGCGGTGCGGGGGCGTCGGCGGTCAGCCGACGTTCACGCCGAAGTCCATGGCGATGCCGGCGAGACCGGAGGCGTACCCCTGCCCGACGGCCCTGAACTTCCATTCACCGCCGTGCCGGTACAGCTCGCCGAAGACCATGGCGGTCTCGGTCGAGGCGTCCTCGGTGAGGTCGAAGCGGGCGAGCTCGTCGCCGTCGGTCCGGTTGACGATCCGGATGAAGGCGTTGCGGACCTGCCCGAAGCTCTGCTGCCGGTTGTCCGCGTCGTAGATCGAGACGGGGAAGACGATGCGCTCGCACTCGGGCGGCACCGCCCGCAGGTCGACGTTGATCGACTCGTCGTCGCCCTCGCCCTCACCGGTCAGGTTGTCACCGGTGTGCTCGACCGAGCCCTCCGGGCTCTTCAGGTTGTTGAAGAACACGAAGTGCTGGTCGGACATGACCTTGCCGGTGCTCGCGAGCATCAGCGCGGACGCGTCCAGGTCGAAGTCGGCACCCGTGGTGGCGCGCACGTCCCAGCCGAGGCCGACGGTGACCGCGGTGAGGTTGGGCGCGGCCTTCGTCAGTGAAACATTGCCGCCCTTGGCGAGTGAGACTCCCATGAACGGGCCTCTCCCTTCCTGCTGAACCTGATCAGATGTTGACGCCGAAGTCCATCGCGATGCCCGCCAGGCCGGACGCGTAACCCTGGCCGACCGCCCTGAACTTCCACTCGGTGCCGTTGCGGTACAGCTCGCCGAAGACCATCGCGGTCTCCATCGAGGCGTCCTCGGACAGGTCGTAGCGCGCCATCTCCGACCCGTCGGCCTGGTTCAGCACCCGGATGTAGGCGTTGCGGACCTGCCCGAAGTTCTGCCCGCGGCTGTCGGCGTCGTAGATGGACGCGGCGAACGCCACCCGCTCGGCCGCGGCCGGCATCGCCCCGAAGTTGACCTTGAGCTGCTCGTCGTCGCCCTCGCCGGCGCCGGTGGTGTTGTCGCCGGTGTGCTCGACGGCGCCGTCCGGCGTGCGAAGGTTGTTGAAGAACACGAAGTGCTGGTCGGTGATGATCTTGCCGGAGGCGTCCAGGACCATGGCGGAGGCGTCGAGGTCGAAATCGGACCCGGTGGTGGTGCGCAGGTCCCACCCGAGACCGACGGTCACCGCGGTCAGGCCGGGAGCCTGCTTGGTGAGCGATACGTTGCCGCCTTTGCTCAGGCTGACGGGCACGATGGGCCTCCAAGATCGCATGCCGAATCGGACGGACGCCGACCCGGCGCCCAGCCTTATCGACGTAGCAGCGATGCTATCCGTTCCATCCTTTGCGGAGCGATGGCGAACATCATTGTGCTAAGGCACCGCCGTCCGGCCGTCCGGCACCGGACCGGCCGCGCGCGTGCGCGCAACCTGACCCTTTTGCGCAAGACTGGGGCTGGGACGAAGGGAGGCTGCGTTGCGGGGACCGGGTGACCAGCGTCGCCGGGGCGGCCGCGGGGCGCAGGCGGCGGCCGGGGCGGTCGAGGCCAGGGAGGCGGCGGCCGCCGCCTTCTACGACATGGACCAGGCGCAGAAGTACATCGACGGCCGCGTCACCGTGTTCGAGGACCTGGACGCCGCGGCGGCCGCGCCCGCGCGGCGGGAGTTCGCCGGGCTGTCGGAGGCGGCCGACGCCGCGTCCGTCGCCTACATCTCCGTCCTGGACGCGCACGACCTCGATGACCGGGACCGGTCACCGGCCGAGTACGACGCGGCGCGGCGCGCGTTCGTCGCGTCCACGGAGCGGCTGCAGCAGATCACCCGGAACCTGAACGGCTTCGCCGAGCGCCTCGCCCCGCAGATGGCCCGGCTGGAGTCCGCCCTCGACCAGCTCCCGCCGCGGCTGGCCGCCGCCCGCGACGCGGTGGCCGCCGCCGACGCCGCCGTGGCCGCCGCGAAGGACGCCGGGATGGACGCCTCCGAGCCCGAGGCGGACCTGGAGCGCGCCAGGCAGGTCCTCGCGCAGCTCGGCTCGCAGGGGCTCGGCGGGCTCGGGCTGGACGGCGCCATCCGCAAGGCCGAGGAGGTCCGCGACATCGCCGAGCGGGCGCGCGAGGCCGCCGCGGAGCTGCCGCAGCTCGCGCAGAAGGTCCGCAACTCGCTCGCCTCCGTCCGGACGCGGGTGGACGTCGTCGCGAACCGCGTCGGGCCCGTCAAGGAGGCGATGCGGGTCCTCGTGCGCGGCTACTCGCAGGCCTGCTGGCAGGACCTGAAGGGCGCACCGGACTCCATCGAGGCGGCCGTCACCCGGGCCCGCGAGCGGCTGAACGAGGCGTCCGCGCACGCCGCCCGCACCGAGTGGAACCAGGCGCAGCGGGCGCTCACCGCGGCGCGCACCGAGCTGAACGCGGCCGACCGCAGGGCCGGCCAGGTCACCGGGCGGGTGGAGGAGCTGAAGGCGGTCGCCGAGGACCCGTCCAGGCCCGCCGAGGGCGTGCGGTTCGCGGTGCGGGACGCGCAGCGGCTCGCGATGGCGCAGCCCGGAGGGCCGGCACCCCAGCACGTCCGGGTCCTCGACTCGCTCGTCGAACGGCTGGAGAACGCGCCGAACCGGCTCACCGGAGCCCACCCGGACTACTGGGCCTACCTCCAGGAGCTGGAGTCCATAAAGACGGCCGCCGGCGACGTGGTGACGCGCATCCGAGCCGAACGCGCCGGGCAGGGGTGACCGCTAGGCGAACAGCGTGTCTAGGTGAACAGCGTGTCGCCCCAGTGGCCGCCCTCGCCGACGCCGGGCGGGCACGCGTAGACGCCCGATCCGACGTGCTGGATGTACTCGTTGAGCGCGTCCGCCGCCAGCGAGTTCTGGATCCGGATGAAGCCCGTGCGCGGGTCGCGCTGGAAGGCGATGAAGAACAGGCCCGCCTCCAGCCGCCCGAGGCCGTCCGACCCGTCGGTGAACGAGTAGCCGCGCCGCAGGATCCGCGACCCCCGGTTGCTCTCGGGATGGGCGAGCCGGACGTGCGCGTCCGGCTTCATCCGCGCCAGGACCGGCTTGTCGCGCTCCTTGCGCTCCCCCACGGGCGCGCCCTCGCCCTTGCTCCGGCCGAAGATGTCCTCCTGCTCGCGCAGCGACGTCCGGTCCCAGGTCTCGATGTGCATGCGGATCCGGCGGGCGACGAGGTAGGAGCCGCCCGCCATCCACTCGGCGCCCTCGCCCTTGCCCGCCCACACGTGCTCGTCGAGCAGCGCCCCGTCGTCCCCGCCGATGTTGTCGGTGCCGTCCTTGAACCCGAACAGGTTGCGCGGGGTCTGCGCGTCCGGCGTCGTGGAAGAGGTCTTGCCGAACCCGAGCTGCGACCACCGGACCGCCACCACGCCGAAGCCGATGCGGGCCAGGTTCCGGATGGCGTGCACCGCGACCTGCGGGTCGTCGGCGCACGCCTGCACGGCGATGTCCCCGCCGCTGCGGGCGGGGTCGAGGTCGTCGCCCGGGAAGTGCGGCAGGTCGACCAGGGCGGGCGGGCGGCGCGCCTTGATCCCGAAGCGGTCCTTCCCGTCCTTCTCGAACAGCGTCGGGCCGAACCCGATCGTCAGCGTGAGCCGGGACGGCGGCAGCCCGAGCGCCTCGCCGGTGTCGTCCGGCGGCGCCACCGGGACCCCGCCCACCGCGCCGTCGCCGACGGGCCGGCCGGCGGTCATGGCGGCGGCCGCGTCCGTCCACTCCCTCAGCATGCGCACGAGCCGGTCGCGGTCGCCGGTCGTGACGTCGAACGCCGCGAAGTGCAGCCGGTCCTGGACGGGGGTGGCGATGCCCGCCTGGTGCGCGCCGCGGAACGCGACCGCGGCCCCCGCCCCGGCGTCCTCGCCGGCGGAGGCGACCCGGTCGACCCCGGCCCCGGCGGCGGCGCCGGCGAGCAGGCTCACGCCGGAGAAGCCGAGCATCCTGCGCCGGGACATCCCCGGCCGCGACGCGGTCCCGTCGCCGGTCATCTCGCCACCGCCCTCTCGGCCCGCTACTTCGCCACGACCTCGGCGAGTTTGGACAGGGGCTCGCCCAAAGCGTTCACCGCGTCGGCCAGCTCCTTGCGGTCGTCCTTGCCGACCTTGTCGTAGGAGACGTAGCCGTCGCCCTTCGCGTGCTTCTTCAGCAGCGCGTCGACCTTGGCGAAGTTGGCGTCGAGGTCCCCGGCGAGCTGCGCGTCGCGCTCCTGGACGACCGGCTTGAGCAGCTCGTAGATCTTCCTGGCGCCGTCGACGTTGGCCTTGAAGTCGACGAGGTCGGTGTGGCTGAACGCCTCCTCCTCGCCGGTGACCTTGCCGGTGGCGACCTCGTCCAGCAGCTCCTTCGCCCCGCCGGCCATGTCGTTGACCGGGTCGAGGGTGAGGCCCGGAAGCCGCGACTTGAGCACTTCCAGGTCCTTCAGCAGCCGGTCGCCGTACTTCTCCTTGCCCTTGACCGAGCCGTCCTTCCAGAGGGCCTTCTCCAGCAGGTGCCAGCCGGACCAGTCCTTCTTCTCCTCCGGCTTCAGGTCGGCCTCGCGGGCGTCGACCTTCGGGTCGATGTCGCCGAACTTCTCGGCGACGGGCTCGATCGTCTCCCACCCGACGCGGGACGGCGCGTACAGCTCCTTGGCCTTCGGGACGTCGCCGGCCTTGACCGCGTCCACGAACGTCCGGGTCTTGGCGAGGGTGTCGTCGAGCCGCGCGATGACGAAGGTCTTGTAGTCGGCGGCGGCCTTGTCGAGCCGCTGGTCGCCGCCGCCCGCGGAGGCGCCGGTGACCGTGACGTTCTGGGACGGGCCCTTGCCCGTCTGCCCGGCGCTGCACAGCATCCTGTACTGCCCGGCGGGCAGGTTCACGACGAAGTCGACGCTGGTCCCCGGGCCGATGTTCTCCCGCTCGGCGAGGATCTTGCCGTCCGGCTTCAGGACCTCGAACTCGTTGACCTTCGAGCCCTCGTTGGTGACCTTGAAGGTGGTCTTGCCCGCGGGAAGGTCGGTCTTGGCCACCTCGCAGGTGTCGTCGGTGGCCTTGACGGCGATGGCGCCCGCCGCGTCCGCCTCGTCCCCGCCACCGCCGCACGCCGCCAGGAGGGACATCGACACCGCGGCGGCGCCGGCGAGTGCGAGAACGGAGACAGGACGCATGAGGGACTCCAGGGGCGTGCAATTTGGTTAGGCAAACCTAAATTAGCGCTGCCCCGGCTCACCAGGTCAAGCGCCCCCGCGACAGTGCGTCCTCGCTCGTCGCGGATCCTGGAGGAGGGTGTCAGCGCGGCCGGTCGTGCAGGCCCATCGTGAGGTTGCGGGCGACCATCGGCGGACCGCCGGCCTGCGGCTCCCCGTACGGCGGGAGCTGGCCCTGCTGCTGCGGCGGCTGCTGGTACTGGGGCGCCTGCTCGCGCTGCTGCGCCGCGGGCTCGGCCCACACGGCCGTCCCGTACGCGCACACCTCGAAGCCGCCGCCCACCGCGGCGGTGTCGTACCGCATGCCGACCACCGTGTTCGCGCCCTTGCGGCGGGCCTCCTCGCCGAGCCGCTCCACCGCCTCCCGGCGCGCCGCGGCGAGGCTCACGCCCGGCTGCTCCCCGGTCACCCGGAACGTCGCACTGCTGCCGCCCTGCCCGGGGGCGGGCGCGCCGCCCTGAGCCGCCTGCACGGCCGTCCCGAGGACCTCCCCGAGCACGCTCCTGATCTCGTACCCCGCCACGCCATCAGTCGTCACGATCAGCATGACCACCACGGTAGGACACGGTACGGACGAAATGCGACGCAATGACCAGATGACCAGGCACGGACACGGGCGAGGTCCTCCCGGCCCGCCGGCCGGGAGGACGCCCGTCAGTCGAGGTACTCCCGGAGCATCTGCGCGCGCGAGGGGTGACGCAGCTTCGCCAGGGTCTTGGACTCGATCTGGCGGATCCGCTCCCTCGTCACGCCGAACTCCCGGCCGACCTCCTCCAGCGTGCGCGGATGCCCGTCGGTCAGGCCGAAGCGCAGCTGGATGATGCGCTGCTCCCGGTCCGACAGGGTGCCGAGGATGTCCTCCAGCTGGTCCTGCAGGAGGATGAACGCCGCGGCCTCGATCGGGACCACCGCGTCCGCGTCCTCGATGAAGTCGCCGAGGTCGGAGTCCTCCTCGCCGATCGGCGACTGCAGCGACACCGGCTCCTGGGCGATCCGCTGGATCTCCACGACCCGGACGGGCGACAGGCCCATCTCCAGGCCGATCTCCTCGGGGCTGGGCTCGCGGCCGAGGTCCTGGTGCATCTGGCGCTGCACCCGGACCAGCTTGTTGATGGTCTCCACCATGTGGACCGGGATCCGGATCGTCCGGGCCTGGTCGGCGATCGCCCGGGTGATCGCCTGCCGGATCCACCAGGTGGCGTAGGTCGAGAACTTGAACCCTTTCGTGTAGTCGAACTTCTCGACCGCGCGAATCAGTCCGAGATTTCCCTCCTGGATGAGGTCGAGGAAGAGCATCCCCCGGCCCACGTAGCGTTTCGCGATCGAGACCACCAGCCGCAGGTTGGCCTCGATCAGGCGTTGCTTCGCCCGCATCCCCTCGCGGGAGAGCAGTTCGAGGTCGATCAGCTCGCCGCGGGCGAGGACGGCGGTACGCGCCATCTTCTCCTCGGCGAACAGTCCCGCCTCGATCGATTTCGCGAGTTCTACTTCATCTTCTGCCGTGAGAAGCGGTACGCGACCGATCTCTCTCAGGTAGATCCGAACCAGGTCGCTCGTCGGCGCCCGCTTGCCGAGGTCTCCCTCATCCGCTCGCGCGACGTCCTCGGTCTCCTGCTGAGACTCGAGAACCTCCACCCCCTGCTCTGCGAGCATCCGGACGACCCTTTCCAGGGAGTCGTCCGGCAAGTCCGAGCGATCGAGCGCGGCAGCGACGTCCTCGACGGTCACACCGCCGCGTTCTCTGCCACGTGCGACGAGGTCCGCCACCTGATCAACCGATGGCGCCTCGCTTGGCAGCACCGAAGGGCCCACGCAGACAGTCTGCGTCAAATGGAGCCAAGATCACAGGACCCATTTTTGCGTCCGTTGACCTACTGCGCCCCAAGCCCTCTCTCACGCAACACCCGTCGCTGCCGCTCAAGTGCGACAAGGTCGCCGAACAGCTTCTTGTACTCGTCGGCGGCCTCGACCGGATTCAGCCGCCCGAGTTTAGATTTCGCGTCGGCGATCATGCGGGTGAGCTGGCGTTCCTGTATTCGGGCCAGCAGCTCCGCCGCATAACGGTCGTCCGATTCCTGGACGGCCCGGACCGGCTCCACCCCGAGCTTGGTGATCAGATCCCTGACCTGGTCGTTCGGCGCGCGCTCCAGGAGCAGCGCGACCCACTCCGCGACGTTCCCGGCCGCCGTCACGCCGCCGGCCGCGGCGATCACCGCCCGCACCGCCGCGTGCGGCGGGGCGAGGAACGCCTCCGCCGGAACCTCCTCGAACCCCGGCCCGAGCAGCGCCGGGCGCTGGACGGCCAGTTTCAGCAGCTCACGCTCGCGCTGGACCTCGGGGTCGGCCGGGTCGAACGCCGGACGCGGCGGCGCCGCCGGCTCGCCGGCCGGCCCGTTGCGCCCGTCGCGCCCGTCGCGCCCGTTCCGGCCGCGGCCGCTCCCGTCCTGGGGGCGGCCGTTCCCGTTCTGCGCACGGCCGTTTCCGGCCTGCGGGCGGCCGTTTCCGGCCTGGGAGCGGCCGTGCCGGCGGGCGGCGAGCTCCCGGACGCGGCTCAGCACGAACTGCTCGTCCATGATGCCGAGCCAGCGGTCCAGGTTGACCGCGTACATGTGCCGGCGGGAGCGGTCCTTGATGGCGGCGACCACCGGGGCCGCCGCGTCCAGCGCGCCCAGCCGCCCCTCGACCGTGTCGAGGTCGTACTGCTCGATCGTGCTGCGCACCGCGAACTCGAACAGCGGCAGCCGGGAGGCCACCAGGTCGCGCACCGCCGCGTCGCCGTGCCGGATCCGCAGGTCGCACGGGTCGAGCCCGTCCGGCTGGACGGCCACGAACGTCTGCGAGACGAACTTCTGCTCGTCGTCGAACGCGCGCAGCGCCGCCTTCCGCCCGGCCGCGTCGCCGTCGAAGGTGAAGATCACCTCGCCGCGGAACTCGTCCTGGTCCATCAGCAGCCGGCGCAGCACCTTGATGTGGTCGTCGCCGAACGCCGTCCCGCTGGTGGCGATCGCCGTCGGGACGCCCGCCAGGTGGCAGGCCATCACGTCGGTGTAGCCCTCGACGACCACGGCCTGCCGCCGCCGCGCGATCTCCTTCTTCGCGAGGTCGGCCCCGTACAGCACCGACCCCTTGTGGAACAGCGGCGTCTCCGGGGTGTTCAGGTACTTGGGGCCGTCGTCGTCCTCGTAGAGCCTGCGGGCGCCGAAGCCGATGACGTCGCCGGACAGGTCGCGGATCGGCCACATCAGCCGGCCGCGGAACCGGTCCATCGGGCCACGGCGGCCCTCCTTCGCGAGGCCGCCGGCGACGATGTCGCGGTCGGCGAAGCCGCGTCCGCGCAGGTGCCGGACCAGGCCCTCCCACTCGCGGGGGGCGAAGCCGACGCCGAAGCGCGCGGCGTCGGCCTGCTCGAAGCCGCGCTCGGCCAGGAACGTCCGGCCGATCATGCCCTCGGGCGAGGCGAGCCGCTCCGCGTAGTACTCGGCGGCGGCCTTGTGCGCCTCGATGAGCCGGGCGCGCTGACCGCCGTCGTGCCGGGGGCCGCGCCCGCCGTCCTCCTCGTAGCGCAGCTGGATCCCGGCCTGGACGGCGAGCCGCTCCACCGACTCGCTGAAGGACAGGTGCTCGATCTCCTGGACGAACTTGATGACGTCGCCGCCCGCCTCGCAGCCGAAGCAGAAGTACAGCCCGCGCGAGGGCGTCACGTTGAACGAGGGCGACTTCTCGTCGTGGAACGGGCAGAGGCCCTTGAGGTTGCCGCCGCCCGCGCTGCGCAGCTGCAGGTACTCGCCGATCACGTCGGCGATGGACGAGCGCTCCCGCACGAGCGCGATGTCCTCATTGCGAATCCGGCCTGCCACGACCAAGGAGTCTACGGCGGCCTCACGACAGCGCGGGCATCACATCGGAACCCGGCATCGGTGCGCTCCCGGCCCCGCGACGGGACCGGGAGCGCACCCCGCCTCATCGCGCCGGTCTCACCGGACGCGGAACCGGTCGAACAGCCGGTACATGAACTCCGTTCCCTGCTTGAGCGCCTCGACGGTGATGCGCTCGTCGTTGCCGTGCATGGCGATCAGCTGGTCGTTGTCCAGCACGTACGGGTAGACGCCGTAGCCGGGGACGCCCTTGGACGTCCACGGCCCGAGGCTCGTCCCCGCCTCGAACAGGGCGGGGGCGAAGACGGCGCCCGGGTAGGTCTCGGCGGCGGCCTCGCCGATCGCGGTGTACAGCGGGGAGTCGAGGCTGGACGGCTGCCTGGCCCAGGTCTCGTCCAGCCTCTTGAGGGCGTCCTCCTCCGACTCCCCGGGGTTGCCGGCGAGCTTGACGGTGACGTCGCGGTCCGCGAGGCGCTTGCGGAACGCCGCGAGGAAGTCGCGGGGACGCTGGCCGCCGGGCACGCCCCGGCAGTTGATCCGGAGCGTGGCGGAGGACGGGATGACGTTCTCCTTGTACCCCGCGTCCTCGATCACGAACGAGTGCGTGGTCCGCAGGAGCGCCCGGTGCAGCCACGGGTACGAGCTGCGCTTGACCACGAGCGCCGCCGCCCGCTCGCGGGCCGGCTGCGACCGCGCCGCCAGCAGCAGCCGCAGCGCCCGCTCGAACGGGCCGTCGTCGGTGGCCTTGGCCAGGGCGCCGAAGTACTCGCGGGTGACCGGGGTGAGCGCGACGGGCGCGAGCCAGGTGTCGATGTCGGTCACGGCGCGGGAGAGCCGGGCGATCGCGGACTCGGGGTTGGGCTTGGACGAGTGGGTGGCGATGCCGTCGGCGACGAGGTCGAGGTTGAAGTAGACCTTGTCCTGGCGGGTCACCGTGATGAGCATCGGCGTCCTGCGGTCCTTCTGGGCGAGGAACCAGCCGCCCTCGGTGAGCACCATGCCGGCGTTGATCTTGTCCCAGTGGTTCTGGGCGAGCCAGGCGGAGCCGTACTGCCCGGCCTCCTCGTCGCAGTCGGTGAGGACGATGATGTCGCGGTCGAACTTCGCGCCCTCGTTCACGTGCCGCAGCACGGCGGCGATGTTGGCGGAGTTGGCGCCCTTCATGTCCAGGGCGCCGCGGCCGTAGATCTCGCCGTCCTTGACGACCCCGGCGAACGGGTCGACGGACCACTTGTCGCGTTCCACGGGCACGACGTCGGAGTGTCCGAGCAGGAGCAGCGGCGGGGCGGCGGTGGTGCCCTTGATCCGGGCGATGAGGTGGACGTTGTCCTTCTTCGGCGTGGGGATGATCTCCGCGGGCACGTTCGCGGAGTCCCACACCGCCTTCAGCATCTCGGCGTGCGGCCGGGTGACGCCGCCCTCGCCGAAGTTCTGGGTGTCGAAGGCCAGCATCTTCTTCAGCAGGGCCAGCGGGTCGAGGTCGGCGGGAGCGGGCGCGGCGGGCACGCGGGCCGGCGCGGCGGCGGCGGTGCCGCCGGCGAGGACGCCGCCGGTGAGCAGGACGGCGCCCGCGCCGCCGCGGCGCAGGAAGGTTCGGCGGGTGACGGGGGTCGGGGAGTCGGACATGGGAGCTCCTCCTTCGCTGGGCGGGAGCGCCCCGCGGGGGGCCGCGGAGCGCTCCCGGACCGTGGCGGTCGCGGCCGCGCTACCGGAACGCGGCGACGATCTCCACCTCGACGAGCCAGCCTGGCACGGGGAGGTTCTCGATCTCCAGAGTGACGCGTGACGGGCGTGCGGAATTGACGTACGTGGGAAGCGCGGGCGGCGCGGTGCCGAGCGGGACCTTGACGGGCGCGCCGGTGGACAGGTCGGTGTTGGCGAAGTACTGCCGGTAGGCGCGGTTCCATCCTGCGAAGTCCGCCGTGTCGCTGCCGGGGGCGTTGGCGAGGTAGGCCCGCATGGAGATCACGTCCCGGAGCGTGAGGCCCTGGGCCTTGAGGTTCGCGGCGATCTGCTTGAGGACGTTGAGCGCCTGGGCCTCGGTGATGGTGACGCCGGGCGGCGGCGTCATGTACTCGCTGTAGCGTTCGGGGCTGCCCGCCGGAGCGGAGGTGTTGGCCTCCCTGGGGCCGAGGCCGCTCGCCGTGTAAGTGGCGACGCGTCCTCCGACGGCGACACCGTCGGCGATGGCCGGGTTGCTCTGCCCGGCGGGGAGCGCGGGGCGCACTTCGTTCGGGCGGGGCGGTCTTCCGAAATGCCCGGGCGCGGCGGACGCGGCGGACGCGACCCCGACGAACGCCGCGGTGGCGAGCCCGCCGGCGAGAATCCTGCCTCGGAGCACGGTCATCCCTGGTAGCACGGTCATCCCTTCAGTACGCGCTGGTGGAGTTCGGTCACGACCTTGCGCGCGGACTCGAAGGAGCCGTGCTGCCAGGCGATCTCGTAGCTGAGCCAGTCACCGGCGTAGTACACGTTCCCCTGGGGCTGGTTGAGGAGCTTGTACTCGGCTCCGCGCGACGGCCAGTCGACCCAGCCGCCCTCGATGTGCGGCTGCCGGATCCAGGCGATGGACGCGGACGCGGCGATGCCCTCGCGGTAGCGGTCGCCGTGGATCTTCGCCCCCTGGTCGAGGGCGCGGGCGAGCCGTCCGGCGTGCCCCAGCCTCGCGTAGGTGTCGGCCTGCGCGCCGAAGTTGTAGTAGCCGACGAGCAGGCCGGAGCGGCCGTGGTACCCGGACGAGGGGTACCAGATGGTGGAGATGTCCAGATCGGTGTTCGTGATGCCGCCGTAGATCTTCTCCTCGGTCTCCCACCAGCGGTTCCGGTACTCCAGCCCGATCTTGCCGGTGGAGACCGGGACGGGCGTCCCCAGCGCGGACTGGACCGCCGCGCCCAGGTTGTGCGGGATCTTCGCCAGCACCTGCGGCGGCAGGGCGGCGACGCAGTAGTCCGCCTCCAGCAGCCGGGTGCGCCCGCCCGTCTCGTACTGGATCCGCACGCCCCCGGCGAGGTTCGTGATCTTGGTGACCCTGGCGCCGGTGCGGATCCGGTCCCGCCCGACGGCCTTGGCCAGCGCACGCGGGATGGCGTCCATGCCCCCGACGGGCTGGAACATCAGCATCGCCTGGCTGTAACCGAACTCGAAGGAGAAGTAGCGGCCCACGCCGCCGGCGAAGACGTCCGAGAGGGAGGGCGGGGGCCCGAGGACCGTCCCCTCCACGTCGCCCGCCCCCGGGTCCACGGTGAAGCCGCGCCGGTCGCCGCCCTTGTAGGCGTACCCGTCGGCCTTGGGGCCGATGGCGCCGAACCCCGACAGGAACGACAGCAGCCTCTCCTTGTCGGTCGAGGTGAGCCTCTGGTCGAGGGCTCCCTGGTCGGTGGCCTTGGCGAGCAGTTCGGAGATGTACCCGTAGACGTCGGCCTTCGCGGTGCGCCACCGCACCGGGGCCTCCATCCCGGCCGACTGGTTGAAGAGATAGGCCTGGGCGTTGGAGTTGGTGAAGACCTCCAGCGGGACGCCCAGCTCCCGGCAGTAGTCCATCGTCGTCATCCACTGCGCGATGCGGGCCGGGCCCGCGTTCATGTACGTGCCGTCGCCGAATCCGACCCGCTGGGTCTCGCCGCCCGTCTCGGTGAGGCGGTCGCCGCCGCGCAGCGTGCGGTTGCGCCCGCCCACCCGGTCCTGCGCCTCCAGGACGGTGACCCGGTAGCCGGCCTTGCCCAGCTCGTACGCGGTGGCCAGCCCGGCGACGCCGGCGCCGAGCACCACGACCTTCGCGGCCGCGCGGCCGCGCAACCGGAAGTCCGATTCCCGCGGGGGCTGGAAGGGGACGCGGGGCCGCGCCTCCGCGCTCGGGGCGAGGCCCAGCGCGCCCATGGTGGCGAACATGGCCCCCGCCCCGCCGGTGGCCCCGACCCGGGTGAGGAAGCCACGTCTGCTGACGCCCGTCGGCTCTGCCGAAGTCGCCAAGGAGCACCTCCAAGATCTCGTCGTCCGGGCAGTCTGGGACCGTTCCATTGCGAGAAATGGCGAGATCTGTAAGAGGTGCGTTGCCGACCGGCTTCTCCCGTGATCAACCGGTTTCGTAATCCTCACCGCGGGAAGGGGGCTCCGCCGCCGCCGGCATGGCCGGACTCGGCCGGGTCGACGGGCGGTAACTCCGGTTTGACTCTGGACAACCTCGACCGTCGCGCGGTGTGATGACGGACCGAAGTTTCACCCACCCCCAGGCGGCCCCGATGACGGATGTTGTGCTGGACGGCGTCGACAAGGTGTACCCCGGCGGGCAGGCGGCCGTCCGGAACGTCCGCCTCCGGATCAACGACGGCGAGCTGTTCGTCCTGCTCGGGCCGTCCGGCTGCGGCAAGTCCACCATCCTGCGGATGATCGCCGGGCTGGAGGAGATCACCAGCGGCGACCTGTGGCTGAACGGGATCGTCGCCAACGGGCTGCCGCCGCGCGAGCGCAATGTCGCGATGGTCTTCCAGGAGGGGGCGCTCTACCCGCACCGCACCGTCAAGGGCAACATGATGTTCCCCCTGGAGGTGTCGGGGGACGACCGGGCCGAGGCCAGCGCGAAGGTCGTCGAGCTGGCCCGCGCGCTCGGCATCAACACGATGATCGACCGGATGCCGCGCACGCTGTCGGGCGGCCAGCGGCAGCGGGCCGCGATCGGGCGGGCGCTGATCCGCGAGCCGTCGCTGTTCCTGATGGACGAGCCCCTGTCGAGCCTGGACGCGGGGCTGCGCGCCGAGCTGCGCGTCGAGATCGCCGCGCTGGTCCGCTCCACCGGGACCACCACCGTCTACGTCACGCACGACCAGATCGAGGCCATGACGATGGCCGACCGGATGGCGGTGCTGCGCGACGGCGTGCTGGAGGACGTCGGCACCCCCGAGCAGATCTACGAGGACCCGGCGACGGTGTTCGTGGCCGCGTTCCTCAGCTCGCCGCCGATCAACCTGCTGCAGGCCACGCTGTGGGCCGTCGAGGGCGAGGGGCTGCTGCTCGACTTCGGGCCGCAGCGGCTGACGCTGCCGTGGAACGATCCCCGCGCGTCCGCGCTGATCAGCCACCACGGGCGTCCCGTGATCGTGGGCATCCGCCCGGACACGCTGATGCCGATCGCCCCCGGTTCGCCGGCCCCGCACGGCAGCGTCCTGTCCGGGCAGGTCCGCGCGCTGGAGTTCCACGGGCACGAGTGGCTCGCCTACGCCGAGGCGGGCATCCCCACGGTCGACGCGACCGAGGTGGGGCGGCCGGAGGCCCCGCCGGCCCGCGAGCCGGACCGGCCCGGCCTGCGCGGACGCCTGCGGGGGGTGTTCGGGCGCCCGTCCGGCGAGGAGGAGTACACCGAGGAGCACGCCGGCCACCACCGGCGCTCCGACCTCGTGTTCCGGATCGCGCCGGGCGGCCGGCCCGACCGGGGCGACCATGTCGCGCTGACCATCGACTTCGGCCGCGTGCTGTTCTTCGGGGCGGACGGCCGGCGCGTCACCCCCGTCCAGCGGTAGTCAGGCCACGATCCGGCTGAGCCGGCGCAGTCCCTCGTCGATGGCGGGCGGCGGCGCGGCCCCGTACCCGAAGACCAGCCCCGGGACGGGCGGCGCGGACACCGCGAACTCCGACAGCGCGAACAGGCCGATGCCCGCCTCCAGCGCCCGCGCGGCGATCGCGGCGTCGTCCGCGCCGGCCGGGAGGGTGGCGCTCAGATGCAGCCCGGCCTCGGACGGGACGAGGGTCAGCCGGTCGCCCATCAGCCCGCCGACCAGCTCCGCGACGCGCTCGTGCCGGGCCCGGTACTCGCGGCGCGACCTGCGCAGGTGCCGGGCGAGCAGGCCCTCGTCGATGAACCGGGCCAGCGCCGCCTGCGCGGGCAGCTCGGCATGCCAGGACGAGACGTAGCGCGCCATCCGGAACGCGTGGTGCAGCGCCGGCGGCACGACGAGGAAGCCGAGCCGCAGCACCGGCCGCATGACCTTGGAGAAGGTGCCGGTGTACAGGACTCGGCCGTCCCCGTCGAGGCCCTGCAGCGGCTCGACCGGCCGGCCGCCGTAGCGGTACTCGGTGTCGTAGTCGTCCTCGACGATCACCACGTCGCGCCGCCGCGCCCAGCCGAGCAGCGCCCGGCGCCGCGGCAGCGACATCGGCATGCCCAGCGGGAACTGGTGCGACGGGGTGACGTAGACGGCCCGCGCGTCGCCGGGGAGCGCGTCGACGCGCAGGCCCTCGGCGTCGACCGGCACCCCGCGCACCCGCATCCCGGCCGCGGTGAGCAGCATCCGCGCGGGCGGGTACCCCGGGTCCTCGACGGCGACGACGTCGCCGGGTTCGAGCAGCACCCGGACGATGAGGTCGAGCGCCTGCTGGACGCCCGCGGTGACGACGATGTCGGCGCCGGCCGCGCGCACCGAGCGCGACACGCCGGCGTGCCGGGCGATGGCGTCCCGCAGGGCGGGCAGGCCCGCCGGGTCGCCCGCCGACGCGGGGTCCCCCAGCGCCGACGGCCGGAGCACCCCGGCCATGATCCGCCGCCAGGCCTCGTACGGGAACAGCGTCACGTCGGGCAGCCCGGCGCGGAAGTCCCACCTGATGCCCGGCATCCGCGCGGGCCAGGCCGACACCCCGTCCCACACCCGGCGCGGCCGCAGCGGCGAGGCGGCGGGGGCGCCGCGCGGGGCGGACCCGGTCTCCCGGACGAACGTCCCCGCCCCCACCCGGCTCGTGAGGAAGCCCTCGGCGGCGAGCCGGTCGTAGGCGACGCCGACGGTGTTGCGGGAGATCGCGAGGCGCCGCGCCAGCTCCCGCGTCGGCGGCAGCGCGTCGCCCGCGCGGAGCCGTCCGTCCAGGATCGCGGCGCGCAGCTGGCGGTAGATCTGCCCGGCGATGTCGCGGCGGCCCACCAGGCTCACGTGCAGATCCACGCCGCCGAGCCTAAATCGGCTCAGTCATTTCCCGCAATTTTGGCCCTGTACCTGGTCCTCTGCCGGTTCCTAGCGTGGACGGCATGGATCTGCTCACCGAACTGCTCACCGCCGACTTCCGCCCGCTGGACCGGAAGGCGGCCGACCTCTACGTGGCCACCGTCGCGCGGGTGAAGCCGGACGCGCTCACGCTGCCCACGCCATGCCCCGACTGGACCCTGCACGGCCTCCTGCGCCACCAGGTCAGCCAGGACGAGGGCTTCGCCGCGGCCGCACGGGGCGAGGGCGGGCGCCTGTCCCGCTGGCGGAGCGGCGACCTCGGCGACGATCCCCGCGAGGCCGCGAAGGCCTCCGCCGATCTGGTGACCCGCGCGTTCGCCGACGTGGCCCTGGACGCCGAGCTCGTCCTCCCGGAGATCCGCGACGGCGGCGCCTTCCCCGCGTCCCTGGCGATCGGCTTCCACCTCGTCGACCTGGTCGTCCACGCGTGGGACGTCGCGGCCACGATCGGCGTCCCGTGGGAGCCCGCTGAGGACCTGGTCGGCGCGGCGCTGAAGGTCGCCGCAATCGTCCCCGAGGACGGCCGGGGTGCCGGCGAGCCGTTCGCCCCGTCCGTCCCCTCCCCGGACGGCGCCCGGCCGGAGGACCGGCTGCTGCGCATGCTGGGCCGCGCGCCCGGGTGGCGCTGACCCGTCAGGCCGTGGCGGCGGCGGGGGTGCAGAGCGCGGCGGCGTCCCGGTAGTAGCCGATCTTCGTCTTGATCTGCTCCTGCTGCGCGCGCAGCGTCGCGATCTGCTCCTCGACCCGGCGGTCGTGCTCCTGCAGCAGTTCGAGCCGCTCATGGACGGTCTCGCCTCCGCCGCGGGCCAGCTCGGAGTAGCGCAGCATCTCGGCGATCGGCATCCCGGTGCCGCGCAGGCAGCGCAGCATCCCGAGCCACTGCAGGTCGCCGTCGCTGAACACGCGCCGCCCGGACGCGTTCCGCGCGATCCCCGACAGCAGCCCGATCTTCTCGTAGTAACGCAGCGTGTCGATGCTGAAACCGCTCTTCTCGGCGGTCTCCGCGGGAGAGTAGTGACTCACGTCTCCCAGGATCGCACCTGGAGTGCACTCCAGGTCAACGCCGGCCGCACTTGACCTGGAGTGCGCTCCAGGTCACAGAGTGGGAAGTGACGGCTGAGAAAGCGAAGACCCGCTACGAGACGTGAGGGACGGCAATGCGCGTTGGACTCCAGATTCCGAGCTTCACCCACCCCGGCGGCCCCGAGGAGATCGCCCCGGCGTTCGGGCGCATGGCCCGCGAGGCCGACCAGGGCGGGCTGCACTCGCTGTGGGTGATGGACCACTTCTTCCAGATCCGCGGGGTGGGGCCCTCGGAGGACCCCATGCTCGAGGGCTACACCGCGCTCGCCTACGCGGCCGCGCTCACCGAGCGGATCACGCTCGGGACGATGGTCACCGGCGTCACGTACCGGGAGCCCGGCATCCTCGTCAAGACGGTGACGACGCTGGACGTCCTGTCGGGCGGGCGGGCCTGGCTCGGCATCGGCGCGGCGTGGAACGAGGAGGAGTCGCGGGGCCTCGGCGTCGCGTTCCCGCCCACCGCGGAGCGTTTCGAACGGCTGGAGGAGACGCTGCGGATCGCCCGCCAGATGTGGGAGGGCGACGAGGCGCCGTTCGAGGGCGAGCACTACAGGCTGGAGCGGCCCCTGAACTCGCCGCCCGCGCTGCGCCGCCCGCACCCACCGATCCTCATCGGCGGAGGCGGGGAGAAGAAGACGCTCCGGTTCGTCGCGAAGTACGCCGACGCCTGCAACCTCTTCGACGGCGACGAACTGCCGCACAAGCTGGACGTGCTGCGGGAGCACTGCGAGCGCGAGGGCCGCGACTACGGCGAGATCGAGAAGACGGCGCTGACACTGCTGGAGGGCACGCCGTCGGCCGACCAGGCCGCCGACACGATCGGGCGGCTCGCGGAGCGCGGCATCGACCACGCGATCTTCTCGCAGCGCACCGGGCAGGACCTCGCCCCCGTCCTCGCCGAGGCCCTCACCCGGACCGAGAAGATCGTCCCGGCCGGCCGCTGAGCCGGGCGCTGGGCGGCCTCACGCCGCGGCGGGGGTGAACACCCACTTCTTGTACGACCAGTAGCGGAACGCCGAGCCGAGCCCGACGCCGGCGAGCAGCCCGAGGTTGTAGGCGACCCCGCCGTGGAGGCCGAGGGTGTAGTAGGTGAAACCGGTGCACAGCACCTGGATCAGCAGGCCGACGCCGTTCAGCGCGAAGAAGATCGCGACCTCCCGGCCGGAGCCGTCGCTGTCGCGGTGCCGGAACGTCCAGAAGCGGTTGAGCAGGTAGGAGGACAGCGTGGACACCACGGCCGGCACCACGACGCTGGTGACCGGGCTGCCGCCGAGCCACGCGCGCATCAGGTTGGCGCCGAAGATCATGATCAGCGTGCCGACGCACCCCACGAAACCAAAACTGAGGAGTTCACGGAGGAATGTCCGGTACGCCGGGGCGGACGAGACCGTTTTAGCGGGTCTCGACCGCTGCATGGTGTCCACCCGCCCAGACCTTACCTGAGTAGGACATATACGGAAGTCGCAAGCCGGTCAAAGATCAGGATCCGTGACCGGCCCGCGACCCGCCGTGGCGGCCGCCGGGGCCAGCAGGACGATCAGCCCGGCCAGCGCCACCGGGACGGCCAGCGCCCACGTCAGCCCCACGCCCTGCGCGACGAACCCGATGACCGGCGGGCCGCCGAGCAGGCCGAGGTAGCCGACCCCGGTGACCCGGGAGATCCCGGCCGCGGCGGGCACGCCGGGGACGTTGCCGGCCGCGCTGAACGTGACGGGCGCCACCACCGCGACCCCGAGGCCGAACAGCGTGAAACCGGCCACCGCCGCGGTCGGGTCGCCGGCCGCGAGGCCCAGCCCGAGACCGAGCGCGGCGACCAGCGAGCCCGCCCGCAGCACCCGGACCGGCCCGAAGCGCGCGACCACCTGGTCGCCGGTGAGCCGCCCCACGGTCATCGCCACCGCGCACCCGGCGTAGCCGAGGCCCGCCACGCCGGGCCCGGTGCCGAGGTTCTCCCGCAGGTGGATCGCGCTCCAGTCCGCCATGGCGCCCTCGCCGACGAACGAGCACAGCCCGATCACGCCGAGCATGAGCAGCGGCCACCGGGACCGCGGCCCGGCGGCGGGCACGGCGCCGGCCGGCTCGGGCACGGCGTCCGCGGAACGGTCGAGCAGGTTCCTGCAGGACGCCAGGACCAGCACGGCGAGGACGGCGGCGGCCACCGCCAGGTGCAGCGGCACGGGCACCCCCGCGTGGGCGGCACCCGCGCCGGCCAGCGCGGCGAGCAGCGTCCCGATGCTGTAGGAGCCGTGCAGGCCGGACATCAGCGGGCGGCCGTACCCGCGCTCGACGGCCACGCCCTGCGCGTTCATCGCCACGTCCATCAGGCCGAGGGAGGCGCCCATCAGCAGCAGGGCGCAGATCAGCGCGCCGAGGTTCCAGGCGAGGCCGAGCGGCACCAGCGACACCGCGCAGGCGACCCCGGCCCCGGCCGTCGCCGCCCGGCTCCCCCACCGCGCGACGATCGGGCCCGCGAACCGCACCGCCGCGACGAGGCCGGCGGGCGCGCCGAGCAGCGCCACGCCCATCGCGCCCTCGCCCAGCCCGAGATGCTCCTTGATCTGCGGGATGCGGGCGACCCAGGCGGCGCCGATCAGGCCGTGCGCGGCGAACACCAGCGTCACCGCGACACGGGCGCGCCCGAGCACCGCGAGATTCTCCGTGACCACCGGCCCGACTGTACGTGCCCGGCGGTCGGCCCTCACACCAGATCGGCGAGCGGCACGGCGGCGTCGGCGAGACGGACCGCGTCCACCGGCCGCCCGGAGCGGATCAGCGCCTGCACGTCCCCGGTGACGTCCCACACGTTGACGTTCATCCCGGCGACGACCCGGCCGCCGGACAGCCAGAACGCGATGAACTCCCCTCCCTCGGCGTCGCCGCGGTACACGATCTCGTCGTACTCCCCCGGCGCCACGGCGCCCGACATCTCCATCCCGAGGTCGTACTGGTCGCTGAAGAAGTAGGGGACCCGGTCGTAGACGACGTCCTGGCCGAGCATGGCGCGGGCGGCGGCGGGCCCGCCGTTCAGCGCGTTCGCCCAGTGCTCCACGCGGATCCGGCGCCCGAGCAGCGGGTTGTAGGCGTTGGCGGCGTCCCCGGCCGCGAAGATGTCGGGGTCGGACGTGCGCAGCGACTGGTCGACGAGGATCCCGTCCGACACCTCCAGCCCGGCCGCCTCCGCGAGCGCGGTGTCCGGCTTCACCCCGATGCCGACGATCACCACGTCCGCGGGCACCTCGGCGCCGCCCGAGGTGACGACGGCCGACACCTGCCCGGCGCCCCAGAAGCCGGCGACGCCCTCGTCCAGCCGCAGGATGACGCCGTTGCGGCGGTGCAGGTCGGCGAACCTGCCGCCGAGCTCGGGCCCCATCGCGGCGTGCAGCGGCGTCGGCTCCGGCTCGATGATCGTCACGTCGTTGCCGTAGGCGCGGGCGGCCGCGGCGGTCTCCAGCCCGATCCAGCCCGCCCCGGCCACGACGACCCGCCGCCCGCCGTGCGCGAGCGCCTGCTTCAGCGCCGCCGCGTCGGCCATCGTCCGCAGGTAGTGGATGCCCTGCAGCTTGGACCCGGGGACGTCCAGCCGCCTCGGGGTGGCGCCGGTCGCCAGCAGCAGCCGGTCGTAGGAGATCGGTTCCTTGGTGGACAGCCTGACCTGGTGCGCGTCCCGGTCGATCGACGCGACCGACATACCGACCCGCAGCTCCACGTCGTGCTTGTCGTACCAGTCCGCCTCGTGGACGTGGGCCTTCTCGCGCGGCTCCTTGTCCAGCAGGAAGCCCTTGGAGAGCGGCGGCCGCTCGTAGGGCCGCTCGATCTCGTCCCCGACCAGGACCACTCTGCCCGCGAAGCCCTCCTCGCGCAGGGTCTCCGCCGCCTTGGCACCCGCCAGGCCGGCACCGGCGATGACGAACGTCTCCTCGGGCATGGCGACCTCCTGTAGTTGACCTGTAGCTATCCCTACAGCGGCCTCCGTAACGAGACAAGGGCCGCCGATGGGCGCGTCGGGGCATATTCCTCCCCCGCGCGCGGCCCCCCGGGACGTCAGCGCGCGCGATCGCCCAGCCTGCGGTGCCGGGCCACCGCGGACAGGTCGGTCAGCGAGGCGATCTGGTCGATCACGGCGCGCAGCCGGGCCGCGTCGTCGCCGGCGTCCACGAACGCGTCCTGGAACCCCGGGTCGAGGGTGCCGGGCGCTCCGGCCAGCATCATCTCGGCCAGCTCGGTGATCAGCGTCCGCTGGCGGGCCCTGATCTCCTCGTGGCTGATCCACACGTAGTGCGCCGTGATGCCCTTGAGCAGCGCGTTCTCCAGCCGCTGCGCGCGCGGGACGATCAGCTCGGCCGCGTACCGGGTCAGCGGGCGGTCGCCGTAGGCCTCCCGGGTCGCGGTCTCGGCGGCCAGGCAGAACCGCCCGATGAGGGTGCTGGTCAGGTTCTTCAGGGCGGCGAGGCTGCGCGGGGTGCCGTCGTAGCGGTCCGGCCAGCACGGCTCGGCCAGCAGCGCCGCGAAGCACTCCTCCAGCTCGGCCGGCGCGGCGTCCGGGCAGTACAGCTTGGCCGCCGTCGCGGCGACGAGGCGGCGCTCGGCGGGATCGGCGAGCCGGACGAAGTCGACGTGCCCGGCGACCAGCGCGTCCTCCAGGTCGTGGACGGAGTAGGCGACGTCGTCGCTCCAGTCCATGACCTGGGCCTCGAAGCACGTCCGGCCCGGGGCGGCGCCCTCCCGGACCCAGCGCGCCACGTCCACGTCGTCGTCGTAGACGCCGAACTTGCCGTTCACGGCCTCCGCCTGGGACCACGGGTACTTCATCGCGGCGTCCAGCGCGGCCCGGGTCAGGTTGAGCCCGACGCTGCGCCCGTGCAGCGGCGGGCCGTCCGGCGCGAACGACTTGGGCTCCAGCCGCGTCAGGACGCGCAGGCTCTGCGCGTTGCCCTCGAAGCCGCCGCAGTCGCGGGCGACGATGTCGAGCGCGTACTCGCCGTTGTGGCCGAACGGCGGGTGCCCGATGTCGTGCGACAGGCAGGCCGTCTCCACCAGGTCGGGGTCGCAGCCGAGCGACTTGCCGAGCTCGCGGCCGACCTGCGCGCATTCGAGCGAGTGGGTGAGCCGGGTGCGCAGGCTCTGCACGGTGTCGGCGGCGGCGTCCGCGCCGGGCGAGGCCACCTGCGTCTTGGCGGCCAGCCGCCGCAGCGCCGCGCTGTGCAGCACGCGGGCCCGGTCGCGCTCGAACGCCGTCCGGTCGCGGCGCTTGGCGGGCTCGGGCGCCCACCGCCGCCGGTCGCGGTCGGCATACCCCTGGTTCGCGTTGGTCGTCATGGCCCTATCCAGGGTAAAGGGGCGCGGTGGGCATCAGCCGCCCGGCGAGGCGGGCGGGGCCGAGGTGGCCGTCTCGGAGGGGTCGATGCGGATGCGCTTGATGGTCTCGTCCGGCACCTGGACGCTCTTGCCGAGCAGCACGTACGACAGGTACCCGCCGGTCTCCCGGAGGATGTAGTTGAACTGGGTGTCGCGGGTCTGCACGCTCGGGCCGCTGCGGGTCGGCGAGGCGGCGGCCTCGATGCCGTTGTCCTCGGCCATCTTCTTGGACCGCAGCCCGTGCCACGGGTCGGTGACGATCACGCCGGACGACCAGTGGTGCCGGTCGAACTCCTTGCCGACGGCCCTCATGCTCTCCAGCGTGTCGCGCCCCACGGGCACCGCGAAGACCCTGGACGCGGGCACGCCGCCCTTCTCGATCAGCCAGGTGCGGCCGGTGCCCGCCTCGGTGTAGTTGTCGCCGGGGGCCTTGCCGCCGACGGTCACGATGGCGGGCGCGACACCCTTGCGGTAGAGGTCGAGGGCGTGCTGGAGCCGCCACTGCAGCGTGGGGGACGGCGCCCCGTTGTACTGCGCGGCGCCGAGCACGATGATCGCGTCGGAGCGGGGGCGCTCGTCCTGGCGGGCCTGGTACCAGATCCGCGCCCCGACGACGGCGGGCGTCAGCACGGCGATCGCCAGCAGCCCGGTGACGATGCCGAGCGGGACCGTGATCCACTTGGGCCTGCGGCGCCGGACGCGCTTCTTCGGCTCGGGGGCCTCGTCCCCGGGCTCGTCCGCTCCGCGGTCTTCAGCCGGCGGCTCCGGCAATTCCACTTCCAACGTCATCGCATCGGACACGTTAGTGAGATGGTCCGGCACATGCGCCAGGTTCGCCAGGACGGTGTGTGGCGTTGGTCCCTTTCTTCCCCGGCGGGCCCGGTGGACTCCCGGCGGCACGCCGCCGTGAGGCGCGGCGGGCCGCCGGGAGGGGCGCTCAGCGGCTGTCGCTGCCGCCGGACTCCGCGTCCGCCTCGATCGCGGCGCGGCCCGCCTCCAGCCGGGCGACGGGGATGCGGAACGGCGAGCAGGACACGTAGTCGAGGCCGACCTCGTGGCAGAAGTGCACCGAGTCGGGGTCGCCGCCGTGCTCGCCGCAGATGCCGAGCTTGATGCCGGGGCGCGCCCTGCGCCCCTCCTCCGCGGCGATCCGGACCAGCCGCCCGACGCCCTCCCGGTCGAGGGTCTCGAACGGCGACACCCCGAAGATGCCGAGTTCCAGGTAGCGGGAGAAGAACGCCGCCTCGACGTCGTCCCGGGAGAAGCCCCAGGTCGTCTGGGTGAGGTCGTTGGTGCCGAAGGAGAAGAACTCGGCGGCCTCGGCGATCTGCCCGGCGGTCAGCGCGGCCCGCGGCAGCTCGATCATGGTGCCGATCAGCGCGGGGACGTCGACGCCGGTGTCCCGCCGGACCGCGCCCAGGATCTCGCGGGCCTCGTCCCGGACGGCCTCCAGCTCCTGGACCGCGCCGACGAGCGGGATCATGATCTCCGGCCGCGGGTCGCCGCCGGCCCGGCTGCGGGCGGCGGCGGCCTCGGCGATCGCGCGGACCTGCATGGCGAACAGGCCGGGAATCGCCAAACCGAGCCGCACTCCGCGCAGGCCCAGCATAGGGTTCTGCTCGTGCAGCCGGTTGACCGCCTCGAGCAGCCTGCGGTCCTTGGCGTCCGCGTCCTCGCCCGCGAGCGCGACCCTGACCGACAGCTCGGTGATGTCGGGGAGGAACTCGTGCAGCGGCGGGTCGATGAGCCGGATCGTGACCGGCAGCCCGTCCATGGCCTCGAAGATGCCCTCGAAGTCGCTCTTCTGCAGCGGCTCCAGGGCGTCCAGCGCGGCCTGCCGCTCCTTGCCGTCCTCGGCGAGGATGAGCTTCTCGACCAGCTGCCGGCGGTCGCCGAGGAACATGTGCTCGGTGCGGCACAGCCCGATGCCGGCCGCGCCGAACCGGCGCGCCCGCGCCGAGTCCCCGGGGTTGTCGGAGTTCGCGCGGACCTTGAGCGCGGCGCGCGCGTCGGCGTGCGCCATGACGCGGTCGACGGCCTTGACGAGGTCGCCGCCGTCCGCGGCCGTCAGCTGCCCCTCGAAGTACTGGACGACCGGGGAGTCCTCGACGGGCACCTCGCCGAGGTAGACGTCGCCGGACGTCCCGTCGATCGAGATCACGTCGCCCTCGCGCACCGTCAGGTCGCCGGGGGCGGTGAAGTGCCCGTTCTTGACGTCGACGTCCAGCTCCTCGGCGCCGCAGACGCAGGTCTTGCCCATGCCGCGGGCGACGACGGCGGCGTGCGAGGTCTTGCCGCCGCGGGACGTCAGCACGCCCTGCGCCGCGACCATCCCGGCGAGGTCGTCGGGGTTGGTCTCCCGGCGGACGAGGATCACGTCCTCGCCGCGCCCGGCGAGCTCCACGGCCCGCTCGGAGGTGAACACCGCCTTGCCGACGGCGGCGCCCGGCGAGGCGTTCATGCCCTTGGTGAGCTTGCGGACGCCGTCGACCCGGGCTGCGAAGCGCGGGAACATCAGCTGGGCGAGCTGGTCGCCGGTGACGCGGCGGGCGGCCTCGTCCAGGTCGATCAGCCCCTGGTCGAGCAGCTGGCAGGCGATGCGGAACGCCGCGGCGGCCGTCCGCTTGCCGACCCGGGTCTGCAGCATCCAGAGCTTCCCGCGCTCGATCGTGAACTCGATGTCGCACATGTCGCGGTAGTGGTTCTCCAGCGTCTCCATGATCTGGAGAAGCCGGTCGTAGGACGCCTTGTCGATCCGCTCCAGCTCCTTCAGCGGGACGGTGTTGCGGATGCCGGCGACGACGTCCTCGCCCTGCGCGTTCTGCAGGTAGTCGCCGTAGACGCCCTGCTGCCCGGACGCGGGGTCGCGGGTGAACGCGACGCCCGTCCCGGAGTCCATGCCCATGTTGCCGAAGACCATCGAGCAGATGTTCACGGCGGTGCCGAGGTCGACCGGGATGCGCTCCTGGCGGCGGTACAGGATGGCGCGGGGCGCGTTCCAGGAGTCGAACACCGCCTTGACGGCCAGGTCCATCTGCTCGCGCGGGTCGGTCGGGAAGTCCCGCCCCGCCTGCTCCTGGACGATGCCCTTGAACCGGCCGACGAGCTCCTTGAAGTCCTCGGCGGTCAGGTCCGCGTCGTCGTCGCTGCCGCGGGCCCGCTTGACCTCCTCGACCGCGTCCTCGAACAGGTCGCCGTCGATGTCCATGACGGTCTTGCCGAACATCTGGATCAGCCGCCGGTAGGAGTCCCAGGCGAACCGCTCGTCCCCGGCTTGCGCCGCGAGGCCGTGCACGGACTCGTCGTTCAGCCCGACGTTCAGGACGGTCTCCATCATTCCCGGCATGCTGAACTTGGCCCCGGAGCGCACGCTGACGAGCAGCGGGTCGTCGCTCTGGCCGAGCCTCTTGCCCATCGCGGACTCCAGCGCGGCCAGGTGCCGGTTCACCTCGTCCGCCAGCCCCTCGGGCAGGGTCCCGTGCTCGAGGTAGTGCCGGCAGGCCTCCGCGGTGATCGTGAACCCGGGGGGCACGGGCAGTCCGAGGTTGGTCATCTCGGCCAGGTTGGCGCCCTTGCCGCCCAGCAGATCCTTGAGGTCCTTGTTTCCCTCAGTGAAGTCGTACACGAACTTCGGCACGGGGAGCTCCTTCTCGCTCCGGTTCCACCCAGTGACAGTTCCGGGTCCGCCCGCACGAGGGCGCGCGACGTCGCGTTCCCCCAGGCGGCGGCGGGTCCGCTGTCCTGTTTGCCGGGACTGTACCCGCGAAGTCGGGACTTGCTCGGCGCCCCATGCGCCGGGGCGCGTTATCCCAGCTCAGACTGCGGATAATGGTCTATTCCACTGGTGAGACCGGGGACACACGACGGCAACGCGCGACCCGGCGGGGCCGTCCCGGACCATGGCACGCACGACTGGCATACCCACCGCGCTGGAGAGGGAATGATGGATCAAGGAGGTGAGGTTGTGAGGCCGAGAGTCGCCGGCGGCCGGGCGGGAGATCCGTTCGCCCCCATAGCCGATTTCGGGTTCCTGTCCGACTGCGAGACGACCGCCCTGGTCGCGCCGAGCGGCAACATCGAGTGGATGTGCCTGCCGAAGATGGACTCCCCGAGCGTGTTCGGGTCCATCCTGGACCGGGACGCCGGGTACTTCCGGGTCGGCCCCGCGGGCGTCGAGGTGCCCGCGGCGCAGCGCTACATCCCCGGCACCATGGTGATGGAGACCACCTGGTGGGTGCACGGCGGCTGGCTCGTCGTGACGGACGCGCTGCTGATGGGCCCCTGGCACCACGAGACGGAGCGGTCCCACACCCACCGCAGGGCGCCCACCGACTACGACGCCGACCACGTCCTGCTGCGGATGGTCCGGTGCGTGAACGGCCAGGTCCAGGTCCGGCTCGACTGCATGCCGGTGTTCGACTACGGCCAGACCCCGGCGCGGTGGGAGCACACCGGCGCCGGGTACCACGAGGCCGTCGCGCGCGGGAACGGCGTGGGCCTACGCCTCAGCACCGACATGAACGTCGGGTTCGAGGGGTCGCTCGCCACGTCCCGGACGCTGCTCAAGCAGGGCGAGTCCCGCTTCGTGGCGCTGTCGTGGAGCGAGCACGCGGCGCCGTCGTCATGGGAGGAGGCGCAGGAGCGGCTGGTGTGGACCGTCCACCACTGGCAGCACTGGCTCGACCGGGGCCGCTTCCCCGACCACCCGTGGCGCAGCCACCTGCAGCGCAGCGCGCTCACGCTGAAGGGCCTGACGTTCGCGCCGTCCGGGGCGGTCGCGGCCGCCGCGACGACGTCGCTGCCGGAGACGCCGGGCGGCGACCGCAACTGGGACTACCGCTACACCTGGATCCGCGACTCCACGATGGCGCTGTGGGCCTTCTACACGCTCGGCTACGACTGGGAGGCCAACGACTTCTTCTACTTCATCACCGACGTCGCCGAGGCCGCCGAGGGCAAGCTGCAGATCATGTACGGGCTGGACGGGCGGGAGGAACTGCCCGAGTCCACGCTCGAGCACCTCTCCGGCTACGACGACGCCCGCCCGGTCCGCATCGGCAACGAGGCGTACATGCAGGCGCAGCACGACGTGTGGGGCGCGATCATCGGCTCCATCTACCTGTTCGTGCGCCGCCGCGACCGGCTGGACGACCGGCTGTGGAAGATCGTCGTCAGGCAGGTGGAGGACGCCCTCGCCAACTGGCGGACGCCCGACTGCGGCATGTGGGAGGTGCGCGGCGAGCCGCAGCACTTCACCTCGTCCAAGATCTTCTGCTGGGTCGCGGCCGACCGCGGCGCGCGGCTCGCCCGCGTCCGCGGCGACCAGGAGCGGGCGCGCCGCTGGCAGGCCGCCGCCGACGAGATCCACGCCGACGTCCTCGCCAACGCGCTGGACGAGCGCGGCGTCTTCACGGCCCACTACGGCGCCACCGCCCTGGACGCGTCGGCGCTGCTGATCCCGCTGCTCGGGTTCCTGCCCTCCGACGACAAGCGCGTCCGCGAGACCGTCCTCGCCATCGCCGACGAGCTGTCGGAGGACGACCTCGTCCTGCGCTACCGGGCGACGGAGACCGACGACGGCTTCGACTCGGAGGAGGGCACCTTCACCATCTGCTCCTTCTGGCTGGTCAGCGCACTGGTGATGATCGGCGAGCTGGACCGGGCGCGCGCCCTGTGCGAGAAGCTGCTGTCCTACGCGAGCCCGCTGCAGCTGTACGCCGAGGAGATCGACCCGCACACCGGGCGGCACCTCGGCAACTTCCCGCAGGCGTTCACCCACCTGGCCCTGATCAACGCGGTCATGCAGGTGATCCGCGCCGAGAACGGCGAACCCCAACCGCCCCTGGCCTGACGCCGCGGTGGCCGGGGCCCGCGCCCCGGCCACCCGATTCCTTGATCACAAGTCGGCGACGACCGCCAGAAATGCCGCTTTTCCGGAGAGTTCCGGCTACGTTTCCGCCGTGACCACACCGCCGCCCGCTGACAACGTCCCGGACACCCTTGACTCTCCCCCGGCCTGGGCCCCGCCCGACGCCCCCGAGCCCACCGCGTCCACCGAACCGCCGGCCGGCCTACCCGAGCCCCCACCGGAGGCCGAGAGCCCGGCCGGCAGCGTCCCGCGGCGAACGAACACGCTCGCGGTGGTCGCGCTCGTCACCGCCCTCCTCGGGCTCGTCCTGCTCGGGATCGGGTTCGCCGTCGCCGCGCTGGTCCAGACCGGCCGCCGCGGCGAGAAGGGCAGAGGCCTCGCCATCGCCGCCCTCGCCGCCTCGGTCGTGTGGCTCGCCGCCGCGGCGGGCACGGCGGCCGTGCTCGGCGGCTCCGTGTTCTCGCCCGGGAGCAGAGGATCCGACCCGTCCCGGCCTGACGGCTACGTGCTGCCCTCGACGCTGAAGGTCGGCGACTGCTTCACGGCGAAGACCCACGACTCCGCCGACCCGCTGGTGTTCCCCAGCGCCTGCGACCATCCTCACAACGGTGAGGTCATCGCCAAGGCGACGCTGCCCGCCGGCCCGTACCCGGGAGCCTCGAAACTCGCCGAGCAGGCCGGGGCGGTGTGCAAGGAGCACGTCCCGGACAAGGTGAAGGACGTCATCGACGCCGACTTCGACCCGCGGGCCGGGGTTCCCGGCCGAGAGGACTGGAACGACGGGAAGCGCGAGGTGACGTGCATGCTCGTCTACGTCGGGAAGAACAACACGCTCACCACGCCGATCGCGGGCGCGTACATCCTTCCGCGGACCTTGAGGCCCGTGAACCCGGGCGACTGCATGGAGAAGTGGGTGGTTTACGGCGGTCAGCCCCTCGTCGAGTGCACCGACGAGCACCGGGTCCAGGTACTCGCGATCTTCGAGATCCGGGGGAAGGACTACCCGGGAAAGAAGGCGATCGAGGAAATCGCCATCAACGGCTGTGCCGAGCGCGGGGCGGCGATCTGGAAGGGGGCACCACCGCCGCTCGACCTCGTCGACTTCGCGTACGTCACGCCGACGAAGGCGAGCTGGCGATCGGGTGATCGCGAGGTGACCTGCCTCCTGGAGGCCAGGGAGGGCACGCTGCGGCGGTCGCTGGTGCCGGCGCAGTGAGCGTGGGTGCCGCCGGCGCCTTGGGGGGCGCCGGCGGCACCCTGTGTCAGACGACGGCGCCGGAGTCGTCGGGGGTGCGGTGGGTGGGCTTGCGCTTGCTCTTGGGCTGCGGAGGCGGGGTCTTCGTGTGGCGCTCCAGGACGACGGCGATGGGCGTCGCGGTGAAGACGCTGGAGTACGTGCCGACGACGATGCCGATCAGGAGCGCGATGGCGAAGTCGGTCAGCGAGTCGCCGCCGAGGAACGCCAGCGCCGCCAGGATGAACAGCGCCCCCATCCCGGTGTTGATCGTCCGCGGGACGGTCTGCAGGGTGCCCCGGTTCGCGATGTCGGCGAAGCGGCCCTTGGGGTTGGCCGTCCACTTCTCCCGGACGCGGTCGAACACCACGACCGAGTCGTTCACCGAGTACCCGATGATGGTGAGCAGCGCGGCGAGGAAGACGCCGTCGATGGGTTTGCCCAGCCAGGCGAAGATGCCGGTGACGATCGCGATGTCGTGGAACATGGCGATCACCGAGCCGGCCGCGAACGTCCAGCGGAACCGGATCGTCAGGTAGGCGAGCTGCACCAGCAGGGCGACGCCGAGGGCGATGAGCGCCTTCTTGCGCAGCTCGTCGCCGAGGCTCGGGCCGATCAGCTCGTCGCGCTGCTTGGTGGCGCCGCCGCCCTCCTTCGCGAGGGCGTCCTTGATGCGCTGCTCCTCCTCGTTGGTGAGGTCGGTCGTCCGGACGGAGATGTCGTCCTGACCGGACGTCTGGACGACGGCGCGCGGGAACCCGGCGGAGGCGACGGCGGAGCGGGCGGTGTCGATGTCGACGTGCCGGCTGGTGGAGTACTCGACCAGGCGCCCCCCGGTGAACTCGACGCCGAAGTTCAGGCCCCGGGCGAAGATCCCGGTCACCGCGAGGACGACGGCGAGGGCGGAGACGCCGAGCCACAGCCGGCTGCGCTTCATCAGGTCGGGGCCGCTCTCCTCCAGCCACCGCCGGATCCGGCCGGCGCCGCCGAGGCCGCCCGCCTTCCCCTTGGCGAGCCTCGGCATGCGCGCGGCGGCGGCGTCGGTGAGGACGCGGCTCACCAGCATCGCGGAGATGAGGGAGCCGATCACGCCGATGGTCAGCGTGACGCCGAAGCCCTTGACCGGGCCGGAGGCCAGGAAGAACAGCAGGCCGCCGGCGAGCAGCGTGGTGACGGCCGAGTCGGCGATCGCCGACCACGCCTTGTCGAAGCCGACGGCCAGCGCCGCCCGCGCGCTGCGGCGGGGCGCCGCGGCCCGTTCCTCCCGCGCCCGTTCGAAGGCCAGCACGTTGGCGTCGATCGCCATGCCGATGGCCAGTACGAACCCGGCGAGTCCGGGCAGGGTGAGGGTCGCGCCGACCGCGACGAGGGCGCCGTAGGAGATCAGCGCGTATCCGGCGAGCGCGACGGTGGCGAGGAAGCCGACGAGGCGGTAGACGGCGACGATGAACAGGCCCGTGAGGATGATGCCGATGACGGCGGCGCGGGCGCTGGCGTCGATGGCCTCGTCGCCCAGCGTCGGGCCGACCACCCGCTGCTCGATGATCTTCACGGGGACGGGCAGCGAGCCGCCCTGGATGAGCGCCGCGAGGTCCTTGGCCTCGCCGGCGCTGAAGTCGCCGGTGATCTGGGTGGACCCGCCGGTGATGCCGACGCCGCAGCTCACGCTCTCGGTGACCTGCGGCGAGGAGATCACCTTGCCGTCCAGGACGATCGCGACGCGCCGCTCGTCGCCCATCGCGCAGGCCGCCTTGGCGGTCACCCTCTCCCAGGTCTTGCCGCCGTCGCCCTTGAACTTGACGTTGACGGCCCAGCCGCCGAGGTTCTGCGGGTCGTAGGAGGCGCTCGCCTCGCCGATCCCGGCGCCGGTGAGCGCGGCGGGGCCGATGATGATCGGCTGCCCGCTCTCGTCCGGGATCAGCTGCTGCCCCTTGTCGGGCTTGCCGTCGTTGGGCACCACGGGGTGTGCGGTGAGCTGCGCGGTCTTGCCGATCGCCGCGGTCGCGCGGGTCGGGTCCTGGACGTCGGGCAGCTCGACGATCAGCCGCCGGTCGCCGGACCGGGTGATGGACGACTCGGCGACGCCGAGCGCGTCGACGCGCCGCTGCAGGACCTCCCGGGCGCGGTCGGTGGACTCCCGGTCGGCCTTCACCGTCGGGGAGTCCTGGGTCTCGAGAACGATCTGGGTGCCGCCGCGCAGGTCGAGGCCGAGGCGGGCGGGCTTGGACCAGGCGAAGTAGAACGATGTGGCGAGCACGGCGAACGCCAGTACCGCCCGCACCACGTTGGCGCGAGTCAAAGGGAAACCTCCACACGGGCTCGGCGCCGCACGTCCCCGTGCGGCACCGCGGAAAGGGGAAAGCTCAGATCCGTGTGGCGGCGGGCGGGGCGCGCCCGCGCGGGACGCCGCGCGGCGCGAGGTCCGGCGCGGCCGGCGCGGCGGCGGGCGGGGCGGCGCGCCGCGACGGCGGCCTGACCTCGATGCCGGACGCGGGGAGGGTCGCGTGGGCGGGCTGGGCGTGCGGTGCCGCCGCCCCCGCCGCGTGGAGCGCGACGGCGGTGATGACGGCCTGGACCCGGCCGGGCGTCCGCGGCTTGGTGGCGGCCCGGGGGCGGGCGGGCGCGGTCTGCGCCGGTCCGGTGCGGACGCCGGCGATCGTCCCGTGGGGGGACGTCCCGCCCTGGACACCGGGTGCGGCGGGCGCGACGACGAAGCCGAAGAGGCCGAGGGCGAGGACGAGCAGGCGCGCGGCGGGCGGCCGGAGCGCGGCCAGGGAGGAACGGCCCGGGTGGCGCATTCCGGTCCTCCCTCCGTGGTCTCCGGCGGACGTCCGCGGCCGGCCGTTCCCGCCAACCTAACCCAGGATCCGGGGGCGGGGGACGCCGTTCACCGTCCGTTGCCGGAACACGGAAGCGCGCGGCCGTCAAGGCGGCCCGGCGTGACAAAGAGGTTGCCGAACCCTCACCACGGCCCCTTACCAGCAGACACTGGCAAGTGTCCCAATCCGGCCAGGCCGCAATCGGCCGCCATCCATTGCCCCCGCCCCATACGCGAATTACTTTCGCGTATGCCCACCCCGAACCGGACAGAGGAGTTTCCGGTGGCACGTTTGAGACGAACCGCGATCATCGGGACCGCCGCCCTGGCCGTCCTCGCCGCGGGGGTCGCCCCCGCGTCGGCCGCGACCACCACCATCCGCCAGGGCTCGGCCACGGCCGACCCCTACGCCGGCAACGTCCAGGCCTCGCTGCTCGGCACCGCCACGGTCTCGACATCGATCGGTGAAGGCTCCTGCACCGAGTCGGTCATGACCGGGTCCATCCAATCCGACGGAAGCAACCTCAGCGTGAGCAGCGCCACCTTCAGCGGCGACGGCGGCGGCCCCTGCTCCGGGACCACCAGCGCGACGATCGAGACGCTGAACCTGCCCTGGACGGGCGGCAGCGTCGCCTTCGACGAGGGCCACACCGGCGGCCGCGACGCCACGGTCACGATCGCGAACTTCAGCGTCCGGGCCACGGTGGACATCTTCGGCGGCATCACCTGCGAGTTCGGCGGCAACCTGACCGCCAACGGCTTCAACGGCGACAACGCCTCGCGTCCCGACACCGGCAGCTCCGAGGCGCAGGTCGGCGTCCAGAACGCCCAGGTGAGCAAGACCGGCGGCAGCTTCCTCTGCCCGTCGACCGCCACCGTCACCGCCACCTACGCGCTCAAGGGCGAGACCGCCGCCGGGTCCGGCACCTTCGACCAGTCCCTCTACGTCACGAGCTGACCCGGACGCTCCCGGAAAGAACGCTCCCCAAAGGACACGCTCCCAGGTGTGCTCCCAAAAAAGCGGGCCGCCCCCATCACGCGGGGGCGGCCCGTAGCGGTCTCCGGCGGTGCCGGCGGTCCGCGGTGTCAGCAGCCGACGAGCTGGGCGGCGAGGAACGCCTCGACCTGGCCGATCGCGATGCGCTCCTGGCTCATCGTGTCACGCTCCCGGACGGTCACCGCGTCGTCGTCCAGGGTGTCGAAGTCGACGGTGACGCAGAACGGGGTGCCGATCTCGTCCTGGCGGCGGTAGCGGCGGCCGATGGCGCCGGCGTCGTCGAACTCGACGTTCCAGTTGCGGCGCAGCCGCGCGGCGAGGTCGCGGGCCTTCGGGGACAGGTCGGCGTTGCGCGACAGCGGAAGCACCGCGACCTTGACCGGGGCGAGCCGGCGGTCGAGCCGCATGACGGTGCGCTTCTCCATCTTGCCCTTGGCGTTCGGCGCCTCGTCCTCGGCGTAGGCGTCCATCATGAACGTCAGCGTGCAGCGGTCGACGCCCGCCGCGGGCTCGATCACGTACGGGGTGAACCGCTCGCCGGACTCCTGGTCGAAGAACGACAGGTCGGCGCCGGACGCCTTGGAGTGCGTCGTCAGGTCGTAGTCGGTGCGGTTGGCGATGCCCTCCAGCTCGCCCCACTCGCTGCCGACGAAGTCGAACTTGTACTCCACGTCCACGGTCCGCTTGGAGTAGTGCGACAGCTTCTCGGCCGGGTGCTCGTACAGCCGCAGGTTCTCCTTGCGGATGCCGAGGTCGACGTACCACTGCATGCGCTCGTCGATCCAGTACTGGTGCCATTCCTCGTCGCTGCCGGGCTTGACGAAGAACTCCATCTCCATCTGCTCGAACTCGCGGGTCCGGAAGATGAAGTTGCCGGGCGTGATCTCGTTGCGGAACGACTTGCCGATCTGGCCGATGCCGAACGGCACCTTGCGGCGCGCGGACTGCTGGACGTTCAGGTAGTTGATGAAGATGCCCTGCGCGGTCTCGGGACGCAGGTAGGCGAGGCCGGACTCGTCCTCGACCGGGCCGAGGTAGGTCTTGAGCAGCCCGTTGAACATCTTCGGCTCCGTGAAGGAGCCCTTGACGCCGCAGTTCGGGCAGGAGATGTCGGCGAGGCCGTTGGCGGGCGCGCGGCCGTGCTTCTCCTCGTAGGCCTCCTCCAGGTGGTCGGCCCGGAAGCGCTTGTGGCAGGACTGGCATTCGGTGAGCGGGTCGACGAACGCCTGGACGTGGCCGCTGGCCTCCCAGACCTCGCGCGCCAGGATGACGCACGAGTCGATGCCGACGATGTCGTCGCGGCCCTGCACCATGGACTTCCACCACTGGCGCTTGACGTTGTTCTTCAGCTCGACGCCGAGCGGCCCGTAGTCCCAGGACGCGCGGAGCCCGCCGTAGATCTCGCTCGACGGGTAGACCAGGCCCCGCCGCTTGGCGAGGTTGACGATCGTGTCCAGCACATCGGAACGGCGTGCCATGAAATATTCTCCATCCGGCTGGCGGTCGGCGGGACAGTGAGTGCGCCCCGGTCCCGCGGCGACGGCGGGCGGCGGCGAGTGCGATCCCCGGTGAGTGCCCCGGCGCGGGCGTCGCCGCCGCCGGAGAGCATTTCCCAGCTTAGGGCACCCGGACGGCTGAGCAGGCCCTAGTAGACGCGCCCGTCGACGATGTTGCTGTCGATGTTCAGCATGACGCCGCCGTGCCGCTCCCGGTGGCCGCCGCGGTACTGCTTGATCCGGCGGTGCGGGGACCACAGGTGGTCGGGGAAGTACGGGTCGCCGTACACATCGGCCCGCCCGTCCCAGTTGGCGAACCAGATGGCGACGGGCTTGCTGATCCCCTTGGCCCGGCTCACGTCCCGGATGCCGGACTTGGAGCTGCTGTACAGGCCCGGGACGTAGCCCTCGCGCTTCAGCCGGTCGACCCAGTTGTCCACGAACCGCAGGACGGCGGCCTTGCAGGCGCGGTTCCGGTGGCGGTACGCCTCCATGTCGAAGTAGACGGGGTTGCCCTCCGGAATGCCCAGCCTCCCGGCCTTGCGGGCGGCGTCCACGGCCGCCTTCGTGCCCTCCGAGGAGGCGTTGCGGGTGGTGAAGCGCTGCCGGCGGCTGCCGCAGGGAGCCTGCAGGCCGACGTAGGTGGGCGTGATGCGGTAGCCCATCGCCCGGACCTGCCTCACCCACGAGGCGCTGAGGTTCGGCTGGGCGCACCCGCGCGCCGCGCCGCCGATGTAGATGTTGGTGACCTCGAACGAGGGCCGCCACGCCTCCATCGTGGCCAGGGACGGGGCGGTGCAGGTGTCGAACCCCTTGCCTCGCACCCACGGGCGCTCCAGGGCGGGAGCCTGCCCCTGCCCGGAGGGCGTGTCCACGGGGGGCGGCGGGCTCTCCCCCGGCCGCAGGCCCGTGCCGGGCGGTGCGGCGGCCCCTCCCGCGGACAACCGGGTGCCGCGCAGGATCCGCTGGAGCCGCGCCGGGTCCGTCCCGTACACACCGGTGATCGTCACCCCGGCCTCGGGGAGGGTGAAACGCGCCTCGTGGTCGGCGGACGGCGTCACGGTCAGCGACGCGAGAGCGGTGCCGTCCACGACCGTCCGGGCGGCGCGGCGGTCCCCGGCGGGCTCGGTGTGCCTTCCGGCGGGTTCGATGTGCCTTCCGGCGGGCTCGATGTGCAGGGCCTCGGTGCGGCCGACGACGCGGGCCGGGCAGTCCGGCTGCGGCCCGGGGCGGCCGAGGTAGACGGCGTGCCGGTCGAAGCGGACGCACCGGGACGGGTCCCGGTCGAGCCGGTGCACCTCCCAGCCGGCCGGGACGGGGACGCGCAGCCCCCGGTACTCGACGACGCGCGGCGCCCCGGCAGCCCCGGTCAGCGCGGCGGGCGGTTCGTGCGCGGGCCGCGCGGGGGCCGTCCCGGCCGCCGCGAGGACGGGAGCGGCGACCGCCACCCCGGAGAACACGCTGAACAGGACGGCATGGCGCATCACAACTCCCCCGCGGCGGCACGGCATGATCATCTGCGGCAAGGATGACCATGGCCGCGCCCGCCGAAACCGGGCCGGGACGCTTCTTGCCCGCCGGTTTCCCGCATCCTGACGGTGGCCCGCGACGGGCGGTCCGGCGCTCAGGCGGAGCTTGCTCAGGCGGAGCTGACGACCTCGTACGCGCCGGGCTCGTCCACGGCCATGGCCGCGAGCGGCATGAACAGGAGCCGCACGTCGTAGGCGCCGATGGCGCGGCGGTAGTGGCCCGCGCCGTCCCATTCGGTGACGAGGGCCCAGAGGCCGGGGTCGTCGACGGTCCTGGCGAGGCGGCCGGAGCGGAAGCCGGGGCTCGCGGACAGCGCCGCGAGCACCGCGGTCATGTCCTCGGCGAAGCCGCCCGAGGCCTCTCCCGGCACCCGGTACCGGGTTATCGCGATCATCCGCCCATCCTGGCAGTACGTTGGGCATGTGGAGACATCGGATGAGCGGCGGACGGGGCTGCGGGCCGCCGTCGAGCGGCGCAGCGCGGCGCCGGTGGTGTTCCTGCACCGGATGCCGCGGTGGGTCCTGCTGGTCGCGGTGTTCGCGCTGCTGGTGGTCGGGATGGCCGGGACGGGCTGGGTCGCCGCCGCCGGGGTGCTGGTCCTCGCCGCGGCGCTGGCCTGGTTCGCCTATCTGAACTGGCCCGCGCTGGACGGCCCGGGAAGGATCCTGCGGCTCGTCGCGTTGGCCGTTCTGGTGGGTTTCGCCCTGGGGCGTGGTTTCGGCCGGTTTTGACAACCGTTTTCATCTTCGTCCATAATCGGACGGTGCCCCCCACTCGCGCCGCCCTCCGGGCCCTGCCGGCGACCGCCCTGGCTCTGGCCGGCCTCGCCGCGGGGCTGACGGGCTGCGCCGACGCCGGCGCCGACGTGCCGCCCGGCAAGACCGCGGTGGTCGCGTCCTTCTACCCGATGGCCTGGCTGGCCGGGAAGGTCGGCGGCGGCGACGTCTTCGTCCGGACGCTGACCAGGCCGGGCACCGAGCCCCACGACCTGGAGCTCACCGCCCGGCAGGTCGCGCACGTCGCCGACGCCCGGCTCGCCGTCCACGTCAAGGGCGTCCAGCCCGCCGTGGACGACGCCGTGCGCACCCACGCGAAGGGCCGGTCCCTCGACGCGGCGAGCCTGGTGCGGACGCTGCCGCCGCCGGAGGAGACCGACGACGAGGAGGCCCACGACGGCGTCCGGCACCGGGAGGCGTCCTACGACCCGCACATCTGGCTCGACCCGAGCCGGATGGCGGCCGTCGCGACCGCGCTCGGCGGCCGCTTGGCCGCCGCCGACCCGGCCCACGCCGCCGGGTACCGGGAGCGCGCCCGCGCCACCGCCGCGGCGCTCGGCCAGCTCGACCGCGACTTCCGGGACGGCCTGGAAGCGTGCAAGCGCAGGGAGATCATCACCGCGCACGCGGCGTTCGGCTACCTGGCGGATCGCTACGGGCTGCGCCAGATACCGGTGGCCGGCGTGGACCCGTCGGGCGAGCCGTCCCCGAAGCGGCTGGCCGCCCTGACCCGGCTGGTGTCGGCCACCGGCGCGACGACGGTCTTCAGCGAGACGCTGGTCAGCCCCAAGGTGGCCGAGTCGCTGGCGCGGGAGGCGGGGGTGCGGACCGCCGTCCTGGACCCGGTCGAGGGCATCGAGGACGGCGCGTCCGGCGACTACATGACGATCATGCGAGAGAACCTGCGGACCCTGCGGCCCGCGCTGGAGTGCTCATGACCGACCGACCGCCCGTGAACGGTGAGACCGCGACCGGGGAGACCGCGCCGCCGTTCGCGATGACCGGCGGGCACGTGCGGCGGGACGGCCGCGAGGTGCTGGCCGGCGTCGACCTGCGGGTGGACGCCGGCGACGTGCTCGCCGTCCTCGGCCCGAACGGCGCGGGCAAGTCCACGCTGGTCAAGGCGCTGCTCGGCCTCGTCCCGCTGGCCGAGGGCCGCACCGCGATCTACGGTGAGCCGCCCGCCCGGTTCCGGGACTGGACGCGCGTCGGGTACGTCCCGCAGCGGCTGCCCATGGGCGGCGGCGTGCCGGCGACGGTGCGGGAGGTCGTGGCGTCCGGCCGGGTGGCGCGGCGGTCCCGCTGGCGGCCCGCGGTGCTCGCCGACCGGGCGGCCGACCGCGCCGCCGTCGACCGCGCGCTGGAGACGGCCGACCTCACCGGGCGCGCCCGCGACCCGGTGCACCTGCTGTCGGGCGGCCAGCAGCAGCGGGTCCTCATCGCCCGCGCCCTCGCCGGCGAGCCCGACGTGCTCGTGATGGACGAGCCCACCGCCGGGGTGGACGCCCGCAGCCAGGCGGCGCTCGCGGCGGCCCTGCGCGAGCCGGCGGTCGACGGGCGCACGGTCGTCCTCGTGACCCACGAGCTCGGGCCGATGGAGCCGCTCGTCACCCGCGCGATCGAGCTGGGCCACGGGCGCGTCGTCCGCGAGACCCGCGCGCACGAGACCCTCGGAAGGCCCGCGTGACCGAGATGCTGCAGTACGACTTCATGCGCGTCGCCCTGGTGATGGCGGTGCTCATCGGCCTGACCGCCCCCGCCGTGGGCACGTTCATCGTCCAGCGCAGGCTGTCGCTGCTCGGCGACGGCATCGGGCACATCGCGCTGACCGGCATCGGGCTGGGCCTTTTGACCGGCACCTCCCCCGTCCTCGGCGCGCTGGCCGTGTCGGTGCTGGGCGCGGTCGTCATCGAGGTGCTGCGCGCCCGCAGCCGCAGCGGCGCCGACGTCGCGCTGGCCCTGCTGTTCTACGGCGGGCTGGCGGGCGGCGTGATCCTCACCGGCACCGAGGGCGGCGGCTCGGCGAGCCTGCAGTCGTACCTGTTCGGCTCGATCAGCAGTGTGACGGTGGCCGACCTGTACGTGGTCGCGGGCCTCGCCGCCGCCGTCCTCGCCATCGTGGCGCTGTTCGGCCGCGAGCTGTTCCTGCTGTGCCAGGACGAGGAGGTCGCGCGGGCGGCGGGGCTGCCCGTCCGGTTCCTCAGCGTGCTCATCGCCGCGACCGCCGCGGTCACCGTGGTGATCTCGATGCGCGCGATCGGGCTGCTGCTGGTCAGCGCCCTGATGATCGTCCCGGTGGCGGCGGCGCAGCAGCTCGCCCGGGGATTCTGGAGCACGATGCTGGCCGCGATGGGGATCGGTGTACTGTCGGCCGTGTCGGGCCTGGCGGGGTCGTTCCAGTACGATCTCCCCCCGGGGCCGTCGATCGTGCTGCTGGCGCTCGCGGTGTTCACGGCCGCGGTCGCCGGAGGGGCGGTCGTACGCCGCAGGCGCGCCCGCGCCGTCGCGGCCGGGGACGCCGTCTCCGGCCGGCCCGGTGTCGAGGCGCGCGTGGACGCGGAGGCGGAGGTGCTAGGGGGATGACGACGGCCCGCCGGGACGCCGTCCGGCAGGTGCTCGCCGGCTGCGAGGGGTTCCGCAGCGCGCAGGACATCTACGCCGACCTGCGCGCCGACGGCTCGAAGATCGGCCTCACCACCGTCTACCGGGCGCTGCAGGCACTCAGCGACGCGGGCGAGGTCGACGTGCTGCGCACCGACGAGGGCGAGGCCGTCTACCGCGCCTGCCGCACCGAGCAGCACCACCACCACCTGGTCTGCCGCGACTGCGGCCGGACGATCGAGGTGGAGGGCCCGGCCGTGGAGCGCTGGGCCGACGCGATCGCCGCCGAGCACGGCTTCACCGGCATCACGCACACCGTCGAGGTGTTCGGGACGTGCGCGGACTGCGCCGCGAAGAACTCCTGAACACCGGCTGAAGGCGCGCCGACCGCTGGCAAGACCCGCAGTTCACACGCTCTGTGCGCGTTTCTTGGCAAATTGTCATATCTACTTCTGAGTAGCTTTCATGCCATAAATGTCCCCGTCGCCACCGCAGGCCCGACGGGCGGGCCCTCCGGGGGGTGCGTGGCGCCCGCACGAGAGGGCGTTCATGACAAGACGGGCGTTCACCAGCCGACGGACCGTGCTCCTGGCCTCGGCGACCCTGCTCGCGACGGCGGGCACCGCGGTGCCCGCGTCCGCGCGGCAGGCACCGTCCCCACCGGGCCCCCGCGCCGCCGCCGAGCAGGCGCTCCGCTCGCTCACCGCCCGCGGCGCCGAGGTGCGCGGCGGGGACGGGCAGAGCTTCAAGGTCGTCGGCGTCCTCACCGACCGGGACGGCTCCTCCCACACCCGGATGACCCGCGCCTACAACGGCCTGCCGGTGCTGGGCGGCGACATCGTCGTCCACCAGACCCCGGCGGGCAAGTGGCGGGGCAGCAGCCTCACGCTCGCCAAGGCGCCGGCCGCCGCCGGCCCGCGGGTCTCCGCCAAGACCGCGAAGAAGCGCGCCGTCACCAAGAACCGCAAGGCCGACGGCGCCCCCGCGCTCGTCGTCGAGGCCCGCACCGCCGACCACGCCCCCCGCCTCGCCTGGCGGGTGCTGACCGTCGGCAAGCACGCGGACGGGACGCCCAGCCGGGTCTACACCTCCGTGGACGCCGCCACCGGCAAGGTCCTGCTGCGCGAGGAGACGATCCACACCGAGGCGGGCGACGGCAAGTCCCTCTACACCGGGACGGTGCCGCTGGAGACGACCGCGTCCGGCGGCGCGTTCCAGCTCAAGGACCCGTCGCGCGGCAACACCTACACCGGGGACGCCGAGAACGAGACCGACCTCTGCATCCTCATCTGGTGCCTCCGGCGCGCCCCCGCCACGCTGTTCACCGACGCCGACAACCACTGGGGCAGCGGCACCACGTCCGACCGCGCCACCGTCGCCGTGGACGCCC
The DNA here is from genome assembly GCF_047130825.1 of Actinomadura madurae. Classification (NCBI taxonomy): domain Bacteria; kingdom Bacillati; phylum Actinomycetota; class Actinomycetes; order Streptosporangiales; family Thermomonosporaceae; genus Actinomadura; species Actinomadura madurae. The sequence continues at coordinate 9,470,039 of NZ_CP083237.1, read as the reverse complement.
AGTTCGGCACCGCCGTGACCTGGGACTTCTACAAGAACGTCTTCGGCCGTGCCGGCATCGCCGGCGACGGCAAGGGATCGTTCAACCGCGTCCACTACGGCGACGGCTACGCCAACGCCTTCTGGGACGACTCGTGCTTCTGCATGACCTACGGCGACGGCGACGGCAGCCAGCTCGGCCCGCTCACGTCCCTCGACGTCGCCGCGCACGAGATGAGCCACGGCGTCACCAGCTCCACCGCCAACCTCACCTACAGCGGGGAGTCCGGCGGGCTGAACGAGGCGACGTCCGACATCATGGCGGCGGCCGTCGAGTTCTACGCCAACAACTCGGGCGACGTCGGCGACTACCTGGTCGGCGAGGAGGTCGTCCTGCCCGGGCTCGGCCGGGCGGCGCTGAGGTTCATGGACAAGCCCAGCAAGGACGGCGACTCCGCCGACTCCTGGTCGTCCAACACCAAGAACCTCGACGTGCACTACTCCTCGGGCGTCGGCAACCACTTCTTCTACCTGCTGTCCGAGGGCAGCGGCGCGAAGACGATCAACGGCGTCTCCTACAACAGCCCCACGTCCAACGGCTCCACCGTCACCGGCATCGGCCGGGACGCGGCCGTGAAGATCTGGTACCGGGCGCTGACCACGTACATGACGTCCTCGACCGACTACAAGGGCGCGCGGACCGCGACCCTGAACGCGGCCAAGGACCTGTTCGGCGAGGGCAGCACCCAGCACGCCGCCGTCGCCGCCGCGTGGTCCGCGGTGAACGTCGCCTAGGACCCCTGTTCCGGGGACGGAAGGCCCCGTGCCCGCGACCGATGTGACGCGCGGGCACGGGGCCTTCCGGTCTCCGCCCGGTCGAAGACGGGGACCCCGACCCGCCGATTGCGCGGGTTCGTGATCTGGGACGCGGGGCCATGGTGAAGAATCGGGGCATGGCTACGACACGTACTGCGAACGCGCACTGGGAAGGCTCACTGCTGGAGGGCCAGGGGACCGTCTCGCTGGACTCCTCGAAGCTCGGCACCTACGACGTGACCTGGGCATCGCGGTCCGAGGAGCCGGGCGGCCGGACGAGCCCGGAGGAACTCATCGCCGCCGCGCACTCCACCTGCTACTCGATGGCGCTCTCGCACGGCCTCGCCGGAGCCGGGACCCCGCCGGAGAAGGTGGACACCAAGGCCGAGGTCACCTTCCAGCCCGGCGAGGGCATCACCGGCATCCACCTGACCGTCCGGGCGAGCGTGCCCGGCCTGTCCGCCGCCGACTTCGAGAAGGCCGCGCAGGACGCCAAGGCGGGCTGCCCCGTCAGCAAGGCCCTCGCGGGCACCACGATCACCCTCGACGCCGGGCTGTATTGATTGCATTTCTCTCCTCCTTCGGCCCTGGCGGGCCTCCATCGTCGAGAAACGCGGGCGATCGCTGGCATCGCTCCGGCTCGCCTTGCGGCTCGCTGCGCGATCAGGGTCTCGCTTCGCTCATCCCTGCCTTCGGACGCGATCGCAACCGTTGGGGTTGTCGCGTGGTTGGGGTGCCGGCTGAGGTCAGCGGGGTAGCGAGTGCAGGCAGTCCCACACGTGCGGGTGATTCGATCGCTCCGGCTCGCCTGGCGGCTCGCTGCGCGATCAGGGTCTCGCTTCGCTCGCCCCTGCCTTCGGACGCGATCGTTGCGGGGTTGCGGTGGTGGCCGAGGTCAGCGCAATGGTTAGTGCAGGTGCTCTCGATCGCTGAGGTCGCTGGAGGCCGGGCGCGGGGTCGCCGGTCAGGTGTCCGTGGGGGCCTGGCCGGCGGCGACCGCGTTGGGGACGGCGCCGCCGTAGCGGCGGTCGCGGGAGGCGTACACCTCGCACGCGTGCCAGAAGTGGCGCCGGTCGAAGTCGGGCCAGAGCGTGTCGAGGAAGACCATCTCGGCGTAGGCCGACTGCCAGAGCAGGAAGTTGGACGTGCGCTGCTCCCCCGACGAGCGCAGGAACAGGTCCACGTCCGGGATGCCGGGCTCGTCCAGGTAGCGGGCGAAGACCCGCTCGTTGATCTTGCCCGGGTCGAGCCGGCCGTCCCGGACGTCCCGGGCGATCGCCGCCGCCGCGTCCACGATCTCGGCCCGGCCGCCGTAGTTCACGCAGAACTGCAGGGTGAGCACGTCGTTGTGGCGCGTCATCTCCTCGGCCGTCTCCAGCTCCTTGATGACGCTGCGCCACAGCCGCGGCCGCCGTCCCGCCCACCGCACCCGGACGCCCATCGAGTGGAGCTGGTCGCGGCGGCGGCGGATCACGTCCCGGTTGAAGCCCATGAGAAAGCGCACCTCGTCCGGCGAGCGCTTCCAGTTCTCCGTCGAGAACGCGTACGCCGACAGGTACGGGACGCCCAGCTCGATCGCGCCCATGATCACGTCGAAGAGCGAGTCCTCGCCGCGCTTGTGGCCCTCGGTGCGCGGCAGCCCGCGCTCCTTGGCCCAGCGGCCGTTGCCGTCCATCACGATGGCGACGTGCCGGGGCACCAGGTCCGCGGGGATCGGGGGCGGCGTCGCGCCGCCCCGGTGCGGTTCCGGCGGTGAAACGGCCCTGCTCAAACTCTCTCCCTGTCGGTCTCGTCGTCGCGCGTTCCGCGCTCCTCGGGCCCGCGCGCCTCGCGCTCGACGTGACGCAGTGAACGGATCCCGTGCTCCAGGTGCCACTGGAGGTAGGCGGCCACCAGGCCGCTGGTCTCCAGGCGGTGGCGCTGCTCGCTGCCGTCGGCGTACTCCCAGTCGCCGCGCAGCAGCGCCAGCATCAGCGCGAACGTCGGCGGCGCCGGGGTCGCGGCGCCCGGCTGGCGGCAGCCGGCGCAGACCGCGCCGCCCGCCGCGATGGCGAACCCGCGCAGCCCGCCGCGGACGCCGCACCGGCAGCACTCGTCGAGCGCGGGCGCCCACCCGGCCACCGACAGCGAGCGCAGCAGGAAGGCGTCCAGGACGAGCCGGGGGTCGTGGACGCGCTCGGCGAGCGTGCGCAGCCCCCCGACCAGCAGCAGGAACTGCCGGAGCGCCGGCTCGCCCTCCTCGCTGGTGAGCTTCTCCGCGGTCTCCAGCATCGCCGTCCCCGCCGTGTAGCGGGGGTAGTCGGTGACCAGCGCCTCCCCGTACGGGCGCAGCGTCTCGGCCTGAGTGATGAGGTCGAGGGAGCGCCGCTCGTACAGCTGGAGGTCGACGTGGGTGAACGGCTCCAGCCGCGCGCCGAAGCGGGACCTGGTCTTGCGGACCCCCTTGGCCGCGGCGCGGATCCGGCCGGTCCGCCGCGTCAGCACCGTCACGATGCGGTCGGCCTCGCCCAGCTTCTGGGTGCGCAGGACGATGCCTTCGTCGCGGTACAGGGTCACCCGTTCATTCTGACGCACGTCACCGGATGCCTCGGCGCCCGCCCGACATCTCCCCAGGATCTGCACAAGTCACTCGACGATGCCGCTGCGCGCCGCGACGATCACGTACCGTGACCGGATTCGGCCGTAGCGTCCTTCCGAAAGTTGTGGCCCGGACCACAGGGACCTGGCAGCGTTGGGGCATGAGATGCCACATCGTGCCACCGCACATGCTGGAGCGGATCGCCCGCGACGCCGATGACCCGGCCATCCGCGACCGCGCCCGCCGTACGCTGGCGCTCACCTCCGCGCAGTACGCCGAGCGGCGGACGTCCGCGGCCGGGGCCCCCTCCCCGTCCGAGGACTTCGTCCCCAACCGGACGATCAAGGACGCCGGGCACCGCGAGGAACTGCCCGGCCGGACCGTGCGCGCGGAGGGCGCACCGGCCACCGGCGACCGGACGGCCGACCGCGCCTACGACTGGCTCGGCGCCACCTTCGACTTCTTCGAGGCCGCCTACCGCCGCAACTCGATCGACGGCGCCGGGCTCGGGATGGTCTCGACCGTCCACTACGGCGACCGGTACGACAACGCCTTCTGGAACGGCGAGCAGATGGTGTACGGGGACGGCGACGGCGTCGTGTTCACCGACTTCACCGGCCCCCTCGACGTCACCGGCCACGAACTCGTGCACGGCGTCACGCAGTACACCGCGAACCTGGAGTACTACGGCCAGTCCGGCGCCCTGAACGAGTCCCTGTCGGACGTCTTCGGCTCGCTGGTCAAGCAGTGGCATCTCGGGCAGACCGCCGACCAGGCCGACTGGCTCATCGGGCAGGGCCTGCTCGCCGAGGGCGTGAACGGCGTCGCGCTGCGCTCCATGAAGGAGCCCGGCACCGCCTACGACGACCCGCGCCTCGGCAAGGACCCCCAGCCCGGCCACATGGACCACTACGTCGAGACCTACCGGGACAACGGCGGCGTCCACATCAACTCGGGCATCCCCAACCACGCCTTCTACCTCGCCGCCGCCGGCATCGGCGGCAACGCCTGGGAGAAGGCGGGCCGGGTCTGGTACGACACGCTCACCGGCGGCGAGCTGGCGGCCGACGCGGACTTCACCGCGTTCGCCGCCGCGACCGTCCGGGCCTCGACCGCGCTGTACGGCGCCGACGCCGTCGAGACCAAGGCCGTGAGCCGGGCCTGGACGGGGGTAGGCGTCTCCCTGGAGGCGAACGGATAGCAGTGAAAGTGACAGTCGTCCGCAGCGGGGGATTCGCGGGTATCGAGCGGCGCGCCGAGTCCGACAGCGCCAGCGATCCCATGCTGTCGAGGCTCGTCGGCCGCGTCGACCTGAAAAGCGTCCCGCCGCCGGGCCGAATCCCCGACCAGTTCCTGTACGAGATCGACATCGACGGTGACCGGACCACCATCGGCGAGGCGCAGCTCCACGGCGCCCTCCGCGAGCTCGTCCACCACGTCCTGGGCCGCGCCCGCTGAGCCCGCGCCCGCCCCCGGCGGCCGGGCCGGGGGCGGGCGGGCTAGGGCCGCGGGACGTCCTTGACGAACACGATCCCGTCGATCCGTGCCAGATGGCCGGGATCGAGCGGGGCGTAGCCGAAGTAGGGGGACGCGCGGGGGGCGGGAGCCGCGTCACCGAAGGCGGCGGCCAGGCGGCGCGGGTCGACGAGGAACCGGTCCTCCGGCAGGGCGTACAGGAGGCCTTCGAGGGTGTCGCGAGGAGGGGCGTCCACCCCGCGATGCCGGATCGTGCCCAGGCCGGTGGCCAGGAAGGCGTACTCCGGACCCAGCCGGGTGCTCACGAGGGCGCCGGCGCTCCACCACTCGACCCGCTCGCCGCCCATGCGCATCGAGCTCCTGTCGCGCTGGAGATGGGCGTTGTGGGCGTGAACGAACACATCACCCCGTCCGGCGAGGGCGAGGAGGTTCGCGGCCATCATCTGGTCGCGCACGCCGACCAGCCGCGCCAGGCGCGCCGGTGAGTCGTCGGCCATCCAGTAGTGGTAGCGCAGCAGGCCGACGGCGGTGCGGCCGTACAGCCGCGCCCGGTCCCAGTCGTCCCCCGTGGCGGCGAGGTCCGGCGCCCGCGCGCCGAGCAGCGCCACGAGATCGTCGGCCAGTACCCGCAGTTCCCCGGCGTCGGCCGACCGCCCGACGGACCGGGACGGGTCCATCATCGCGGCGGGCTCGGTCCACCGGTCGTCGGCGCCGAGCAGGCGGTCGAGCGTCTCCGCAGTGCAGGGGAGCAGGCCGGCACCGACCTGGTTCGCGAGGTAGCGGTGCAGCGCGGTGAGGGCCTTTCGGGGGCTCGCGGCCGCGGTGATCTCCAGCGGGCCGTCGAAACCGGCGAAGCGGACGTGTTCGGACGCCGGCCGGCCCTCGTTGCGGGCGCGCATCCAGCGCACGAGCTCGCGGTTGGCGGCGGAGGCGCCCCAGCCGTGGCTGAACCCGCGCTCCATGACCTCGTCGAGGGTGCCCGTGCCCGAGGTGACGTGGTCGTCCACGACGAGGCCCATCAGGCAGTCGCTCTCGATCGCGATCGTCCGGCGGCCGTCCTCCTCGACGAGCCGGCGGAAGAGGTCGTTGCGGACGTCGAGCAGGACGTCCTCATCATGGGTCGGCTCGCCCAGGGCGAGCAGCCGCGGCCGGGCCGGGAGCAGGCCCATGACGGCGGTCGGGTCGACGGCCTGGACGGTGTCCGTGATTCCGGTAGCCATAAGATAAACGGTATCGTTGAACTTCCGGTTGAAACTTTATGGAGACTGCGGCGCAGGTATGGGACGAAAGCTTCAAAACGGAGGACGGCTCAGGCCGGTCGACCTGGCGCGGGAGCACGGCCTGTCGACGCAGGCGGTCAGGAACTACGAGGAGGTCGGCATCCTTCCGCCGGCCGGCCGGACGGCCCACGGCTACCGCACCTACACCCCGTACCACGCGCAGGCCCTGCGCGCGTTCCTCGCCCTGGTGCCGGGCCACGGCCACCGCACCGCGACGTCGATCATGCGGGCCGTGAACGAGGGGGCGGCCGAGGAGGCGTTCCGCCTGATCGACGAGAGCCATGCCCAGCTCCTCGACGACCGCCGGACCCTCCGGGCGGTGGAGGCCGCCCTGCGCGACCTGGACCCGGGCGCGGTCACGGAGTCCGGCGCGGCGCCGGCGACCGGCCGGGCGCCGGCGTCCGGGAGGGCGTCCGGGCCCCGCGAGACCTTCATCGGACCGCTGGCGCGGCGGCTCGGGATTCGGCCCGCGACGCTGCGCAAGTGGGAGCGCGCGGGGCTGGTGCGTCCGCGCCGCGACCCGCGGACCGGGTACCGCGTCTACGACGAGGCCGCCGTGCGGGACGCGCGGCTGGCGCACCAGCTCCGGCGGGGAGGCTACCTGCTGGAGCAGATCGCCCCGCTGCTCGCGCAGGTGCGGGCGGCCGGCGGGCTGGAACCGCTGGAGGGCGCCCTGCGCGACCTGGACCCGGGCGCGGTCACGGAGTCCGGCGCGGCGCCGGCGACCGGCCGGGCGCCGGCGTCCGGGAGGGCGTCCGGGCCCCGCGAGACCTTCATCGGACCGCTGGCGCGGCGGCTCGGGATTCGGCCCGCGACGCTGCGCAAGTGGGAGCGCGCGGGGCTGGTGCGTCCGCGCCGCGACCCGCGGACCGGGTACCGCGTCTACGACGAGGCCGCCGTGCGGGACGCGCGGCTGGCGCACCAGCTCCGGCGGGGAGGCTACCTGCTGGAGCAGATCGCCCCGCTGCTCGCGCAGGTGCGGGCGGCCGGCGGGCTGGAACCGCTGGAGGGCGCCCTGCGCGACTGGCACGGCCGGCTGTCGGCCCGCGGGCGCGCGATGCTCGCCGGGGCGGCCGAGCTGGACGCCTACCTCCGCGAGCGGTGAGCGCGGGGACCGCGGGCGCCTCCCAACACCCGCGGCCCCCGGTCCCCCGGTCCCCCGGGTCAATCGCGGTCGATGGTGAAGGTGGTCGTGGTGTTCCTGATGTCCTGGTGGTTGTTCGACAGTTCCAGGCCGTTGAACGTCGCCGAGCCGACCGCGGGGCCCTGCCCGGGTTCGGGCAGCTCGTTCACCCAGATCCCGAAGCCGGACTTGGCGTCGAACTCGTCACCGCTCTTGCGGGCACCGGAAATGCTGACGTTCGTCAGGACGGTGTCGGTCACGGGGTTGAGCGGCTGGCCTCCCGAGTACTTGGTCTGGAACATCATCCCGGAGTAGGTCGGATCGGTGATGTCCACGTCGCTGATGCGGATTCCCCGGAACGCGTACTCCGCCGAGTACAGCCACAGGGCCGGGAACGTCTGCTGGCCCCAGAAGTGGCCGCCGTCCCGGACCAGCGAGATGTTCTCGAACCTCGTTTGGGGGTTCGCCTCGAATCCGAGGGCCGGAATGCTCCCGAACCTCAGCGTCCCGATCGTGATCCCGGAGTAGACGAGCGTGTCGGCGATGTGGATGTCGCGGAAGGTGTTGCCGCCTCCCCCGTAGACGGCGAGGCCGGCGGCCCTCCAGGTCAGCAGCGAGGTCAGGTCCTCGTAGACGTTGCCCGTCTGCTGCTCGTTGCGGTGGTCGATCGCCGGGAAGAGCGCGAAGCTGTCGTCGCCCGTCGTCCGCGTCTCGACGTTCGCGACGTGGTTCCCGCTGCTCCCGTTGGTGAAGTTCAGGCCGTCCGCCCATGTGTCGCGGATGCGGCTGTTCTTGATGGTGGAGTCGTCGACGTTGGTGCCCCAGAACAGGCAGACCACGTGCTCGGCCCAGATGTCGTCGATCGTCATGTCGCTGACGTTGGAGAAGTCGAACACCTTCCCGGGCCCGTCGACGCGGGACGTGTAGTTGCCGAAGAACCCGAAGCCGGAGAACGTCGAGCCGTTGGCGGACGCCTCCGTCCGGAACCCGGCGTCGGTGTTCTGCCGCGCCGCGGGCGTGCGGAACCGCGTGAACCACGGCCCGGCGCCGACGATCTTCACCGCCTTCCCGTAGACCTGGAACTTCTGCGCGGTCTCGTAGGTGCCCGGAGGGAGGTAGACACCGGTCAGGTTCGCGTCCTGGCGGACCTTGTCGAGGGCGTTCTGGACGTCCTGGTGCGTGAACCCGGCGGGCTCCGCGTACTTGGCGGGGTCCGGGTTCGGCGCGGCCGTCGCGAGTTCGGTGTTGATGAAGTCGATGGCGTAGGTGGTGGTGTTGGCGGCGTCCTTCTGCAGCTTGATCCTGCTGCCGGCCGGGACCGTCCGGCCGAGCATCAGGTTCGCCTCGTCGTAGATGTGGCGGGGCGGCCCGGCGCCCGGCGAGTCGCTCGGGCTCGCCTCGTTCCCGTACACCCACGTGTACTTGGACGTCAGGTCGACGGCCTTGAGGAACGTCCCGTCGACGTAGACGTTGAGGGTCGACTCGATGCCGCCGCCGCCCGCCGCGTCCGGGATGGAGTACCGGGTCACGAGCGTGTTGGTGGCCGCCCCGGTGGTGAACTCGACGCTGCTTCCGGTGGTGTTCAGCGTGACGGCGCGGCGGCCGGACGCCTCCCCCGCGAGGTCGCCGACCGTGCGGTTCGGGCCGACGGTCGCCGCGCCGCCGCCGAGCACGCCGTCCTCCGCCTCGTACATGTCGAACGGCAGGTGCGCGCCGCGGCCGACGAACAGGGACTGCTCGGACGTGTTGTTCGCGCGCTTGACCGGGACCTCGTTGGCGTCGTCGTCGACGACGGTCCGCACCGTGAACCGGCCGTTCGCGGCCGTCCAGGTGCCGAGGTCGATCGGTGCGGTCGAGGCGCCGGGGGCGAGCGACCCGCTGTAGGAGCCGGTCAGCGTCTTCACCGCGGCGTCGCCGTCCAGGACCTGGAGGGTGATCCCGTGCGCGCCGCCGGCGGTGGCCCGGGTGCCGTTGTTCCGGAGCGTCACCGCGAAGGTCACGGTGTCGCCCGCCCGCGGGTTGCCGGGGTTCCAGGTGACGGCCTGCGCGACCAGGTCGGAGCTCGGCACCGGCGCCACCGTCAGCTGCGCGCCCGCCACGTTGTCGGTCTCGTTCAGCTCGATCTCGTCGTCGCCGGCGTCGGCCTCGGCGGCGACCGCGTAGGTGCCCGCCTCACGCGTCCCGATCGACGCGGACACCGTCGTGGACGCGCCGGCCGCCAGCTCGCCGACCTGCGCGGACGCCGCCTTCCGGCCGCCGGCCAGGAAGTCGAGCGAGGTCGGGCCGGCGGTGCCCGTCCCGATGTTGCGCACGGTCGCGCGCAGCGTGACGTCGTCGGTCTCGACCGGGGACGCCGGGTCCCACGCGACATCGGTGACCGTCAGGTCCGGGGTCGGCGCCGGGGTGCCGATCACCTGGACCTCGGCGGCCTGGCCGCCGGGCGCGCCGGAGTTGGACGTGAACGCCAGCCGCACGCCGGCCGCGGTCGCGACAATAGGGATCGACACGGTGTTCCCGCTCGCCGGGTCGAAGGTGTACGCGGCGGCCGGCTTGATGGTCGTGAAGGAGCCGTTCGGGGTGCTCCGGCCGAGCACCTCGATCGTCTGGGTGCGGGTCGCCCACGCGGCGTCCGGGTTCAGCTTCACGACCGCGAAGGTGAGGTCGGCCTTCGCGCCGAGATCGACGGTCAGCGTGGCCGGATAGGCGCCCGGCCCCGACTCCCAGTACGTCGCGAGGTCGTTGTCGTTGGCGTTCGCCGCGGTGAACGCGAAGACGTGCGAGGACGCCGTGATCGGCTTCCCGGCGGCGAGGTTCGTGTCGGCCGCCGCGGGCACCGCCGCCGGGCCGGTCAGCCCGGCGGCGGCCAGTGCCGCTGCCAGCAGGATGCGGAGGGACTTCTGTCTCATCGCTGGTTCTGCTCCCTGTCGGTGATTGCGGGGGGTGGGACACCTGCCTGGGAGGAGCGGCAGAAGTTCGCGGACGCGGTCAGCGCAGCCAGACGGCCGTGTCCGGGGGCAGCGCCCCGTCCTGGAGGGGCCCGCTGGCCAGCAGGACCTCGCCGGTCACCGGGGCCGGCTCGGTTCCGAGGTTCACCACGCAGGTCAGGCCTGAGTCGCGGATGAAGGCCAGCACGCCGGCCGCGGACGGGAGCCAGGTGAGGGAGCCGTCGCCGAGGTGCTCGCGGCGGAGCGCCAGGGCGTCCCGGTAGAGGTTCAGCATCGAGCCCGGGTCGGCGTCCTGCGCCTCGACCGTGAGGTCCTTCCAGTCGGGCGGCTGCGGCAGCCACGGGTCGCCGCCGAACCCGAACGGCGGCTCGTCCCCCGCCCAGGGCAGCGGCACACGGCAGCCGTCGCGGCCGGGGTCGGTGTGGCCGGAGCGGGTCCAGATGGGGTCCTCGCGCACGTCGTCGGGGAGGTCCTCGACCTCGGGCAGGCCGAGCTCCTCGCCCTGGTAGACGTAGACGGCGCCCGGCAGCGCCATCGCCAGCAGCGCGGCGGCCCGCGCCCGGCGCACGCCGAGCGCCCGGTCGGTCGGCGCGCCGTGCCGCCGGTCCTGGAGGTCGAACGAGGTGTCGGCGCGGCCGTACCGGGTCACCGGGCGGACGACGTCGTGGTTGGACAGGACCCAGGTCGCCGGAGCGCCCAGCGGCACGTGCGTCGCGAGCGTCGTGTCGATCACCCTGCGCAGCGCGTCCGGCTCCAGCGCGCAGTTGAGGAAGTCGAAGTTGAACGCGGTGTGCATCTCGTCCGGGCGCAGGTAGCGCGCGAAGCGCTCCTGGTCGGGCAGCCACACCTCGCCGACGAGCATCCGCTCCGGATAGGCGTCGGTGACCTTGCGCCAGCCCCGGTAGATCTCGTGGACGCCGTCCCGGTCGGTGAAGGGGTCCTGGCCGTCGGGCCCGCCGTCGGGTTCGGCGTCGGGGTCCTTCACCAGCAGCGCGGCCGAGTCGATGCGGATCCCGTCCACGCCGCGGTCGTACCAGAACCGCAGGACGTCGTGGAACTCGTGGACGACGTCCGGGCTGTTCCAGTTGAAGTCGGGCTGCTCGGGGGCGAACAGGTGCAGGTACCACTCGCCGTCCGGGACGCGGGTCCACGCCGGCCCGCCGAAGATCGACCGCCAGTCGTTGGGCGGCCCGCCGTCCTTGCCGGGCCGGAACCAGAACCGCTCCCGCTCCGGTGAGCCCGGCCCGGCCGCGAGGGCCTCCTGGAACCAGGCCGCCTGGTCGGAGGCGTGGTTGGGCACCACGTCCAGGATGATCCGCAACCCGGCCCCGTGCGCCTCGCCGATCAGCGCCTCGGCCTCGGCGAGCGTGCCGAACACCGGCGCGACGTCCCGGTAGTCGGCGACGTCGTAGCCGCCGTCGGCCATCGGCGAGGGGTACCACGGGTTCAGCCACAGCGCGTCGACGCCGAGCCCGGCGAGGTAGGGCAGCCGGCCGCGCAGGCCGGCCAGGTCGCCGACGCCGTCGCCGTTTCCGTCGGCGAAACTGCGCGGGTAGACCTGGTAGATCACCGCGCCGCGCCACCAGTCTTCGGGCATGCGAGCAACTCCTTAGTGCAACGGGGACGGGGGCCTGACGGGGGGTCAGCCCTTCAGGCCGCCCGCCGTGAGACCGGCCATGATGTGCCGCTGGAAGACGAAGAAGACGACGATGGTGGGCAGGCTCGCGATCACCAGCGAGCCGATCAGCACGTTCTGCGGCACCTGCACCGCGAGGGAGGCGATCGCGACGCTGATCGTCTTGCGTTCGGTGTCGGGCAGCACGAGCAGCGGCCAGACGAAGTCGCGCCAGACGTTCACCACCGTGAAGATCGACACGACGCCGAGGATCGGCCGGGACACCGGCAGCACGATCGACCACAGGATCCGGGCGGGCGACGCGCCGTCCACCTCGGCGGCGTCCAGCAGTTCGGTGGGGATCGAGTCGAAGAACCGCTTGAGCAGGAAGATGTTGAACGCGTTCGCGGCGGCCGGCAACCAGATGGCCCACGGGGTGTTGAGCAGGTTGACGTGCAGGATCGGCAGGTCCTTCACGGTCAGGTAGGCGGGCAGCAGGATGACCATCGGCGGGATCATCAGCGTCGCCAGCATCATGCCGAGGACCGCCCGGCCGAGCAGCGGCCGCAGCTTCGACAGCGCGTACGCGGCGGTGACGTCCACGCCGAGCGTGAACAGCCAGGCGCCGACGGCGTAGACCGTGGTGTTCCACATGTACTTGCCGAGGTCGAGCTGCCGCCACGCCTCCCGGTAGCCGTCCAGGTCGATGCCGCGCGGGAACACGCTCGGCGGGATGTCGGCCAGCTCGTCCGGCGACTTCATCGCGCCGGTGACCATCCAGTACAGCGGGAAGACGAACACGAACGTGAAGGTCACGAAGACGGTGGTGAAGACCGTCCAGTAGACCGCCTTGCCGCGGCGGGTGCCGAGCGCGTGCGGCGAGACGAGGGTCCGCGTCTCCGCCATGCCTACCTCGCTTCCTCGCGCGAGACGCGCAGGTAGACGACGGAGAACACGATCAGGACGAGCATGAGCATCAGCCCGAGCGCGCCGCCTCCGCCGAAATTCGTGAAGTTGAACGCGTACTGGTACATCAGGTAGGCGACAGTGACGGTGGCGTCCTCGGGCCCGCCGCCGGTGAGCAGGAACGGCTCGATGAACACCTGCATCGTCGCGATGATCTGCAGGAGCAGCATCACGAGGAGGATCAGCCTCGTCTGCGGGACCGTGATGTGCCGGATACGGCGGAACAGCCCGGCCCCGTCCAGCTCCGCCGCCTCGTACAGCTCGCCGGGGATGGTCTGCAGCGCGGCCAGGTAGATCAGGGTGCCGCTGCCGAGGTTCATCCACGTCGACACCAGCACCAGCGACACCAGCGCCGTCGAGGTCGAGTCGAGCCAGCTCAGTCCCGGAAGCTGGAAGAACCCGAGGATCTGGTTGAACAGCCCCGGCCCGGGGTCGTAGAACCACTTGAACAGCAGCACCGCGACCGCGGGCGGCAGCATCACCGGCAGGTACACGACGAACCGCAGGTAGCCGCGGGCGTGCCTCAGCTCGTTCAGCACGATCGCGATGGCGAACGGCACGACGTACCCGATCACCAGCGCCAGCAGGGTGAAGATCGCGGTGTTGACCCAGGCGTCCACGAACACCGGGTCGCGGATCACGGTGCGGAAGTTCTCCAGGCCGACCCACTCGGCGTCCCCGACGAAGTTCGTCCGCTGGAAGCTGAGCAGCACCTCGCGGACGATCGGGTACCAGGAGAAGAACGCGAAGCAGATCAGCGCCCCGGACAGGAACCCGTAGGCGGTCAGGTTGCGCCGCGCGCTCCGCCGGGCGCGGCCGGGCGTGCGCGGGGCCGCGGGCCGCTCGCGCTCGGAGGGCCGCGCCCGCGTCCGCACTGTGGTCATGGTCGGTGTCCCCTCGGGAGGCCCGGGACGCCGGCGGGGTGGCCGCCGGCGGCCCGGTGGCGGGCGTCAGCTTCCGGACCGCGCGAGCGCGGCGTCGGCCTTCTTCTGCGCGTCCGCGAGCAGCTGGTCGATGTTCGCGTCACGCCTGGTCAGCACGGCCGAGACGGCCGAATCGAGGATGGCGTAGAGCTGCTGCGCCTGCGGCGGCTCCAGCTTCCCGGGGACGCTCGGGTAGGCGTCCTCGTACGGCTTGAAGTTCCGCACCGGCAGGTTCGCGGACGCGGCGCGCAGGTCCCGGTCCTTCTGCCCGGTCGCGTTCTGCCCGAAGAGCTTGGGCTGCGGGAGCCCGACCGGGCGCCCGTCCTTCGCGGCCCGTGCGTAGTTCAGCTGCCCCCGACCCGGCGTGATCATGGCGAAGTCGAGCCACATCAGCCCGGCCTTGATCTTCTCCGGTGACGCCTTCGGGTTGATCATGTAACCGTCGCCGCCGAGCAGCGTGCCCGTCGCGCCCGGGATCGGGCCCATGCCGTAGTCCTCGTAGTCGCCCTTGAACTGGTCGACGAGCGCGGTGGCGTTGTCGGGGGCGCCGAGGTACATGCCGAGCTTGCCGGCCGCCATCATCCGCTGGATGTCGGCGTCGACGAGGAGTTGCTTGCCGCCCATCGAGTCGTCCGTCCAGCGCATGTCCTTGAGGTTCTGCAGGACGGCCCTGCCCTGCGGGCCGTTGAACGCCGACTTCCTGCCGTCCGGGCTCACCATGGAGCCGCCCTGGCTGTAGAGCGAGGTGGTGAAGTGCCACCCGCCCTGGTTCTTGGCGCTCAGCTCGGCGTAGCCGACGACCCCGTCGCCGAGGGCGCTGATCTTCTTGGCGGCGTCGCGGACCTCGGCCCAGGTCTTGGGCGGCGCGTCCGGGTTCAGGCCGGCCTTCTCGAACAGCTTCCGGTTGTAGAACAGGCCCATCGTGTAGTTCTGGCGCGGCAGCCCGTACACCTTGTCGCCGTCCTTGAAGACCTTCATGACGGCCGGGTCGAGGTTCCCGTACTGCTTGACCTGGCCGAGGTACGGGGTGATGTCGGCGGCCTGGCCGTGCGCGACGATGTTCCTGACGTCGGTGAAGTAGACGTAGAAGACGTCCTCCATCTGCCCGCCCGCGAGCTTCGCCTGGAAGGTCTGCGGGTCGATGCAGGGGAAGGCGTCCTTGCCCTCGACGGTGATGTTGGGGTGCAGCTTCTGGAACGCGGCGACGTCCTCGTTCCACTCCTTGCGCTGGGCCGCCTGGCTCTTGGCCGGCATGCAGCCGACCGTGATCGACACCTTGGTGCCGGCGTCCAGGGGCGCCGTGTCCTTGGCGTCGGAGCCGTCCCCGCCGCAGCCGGCGGCGGTCGCGCCGAGCACCGCGGTGAGCATCGTCAGGGTGGCGAGTATCCGGGGTCTCATGGGGGTTCCTCCTGGGCCGTCGGGTCGGCCGATTGCGAGGAACATACAGAGAGCTACATCACAATGCAATAGATGAATCGACATGCGCAAGTAGTCGACAAAATGACCGGTCACCGCTGCAAACAGACGTCGGACACGCGAAAGCCACCCTGCGAAAGGGCGGCTTCCGGACGGTCCTCAATCGGCGCGGCGTCAGGCGGCGCGGACGGGCGCGGTCGACGCCCGGACGACGAGCTCCGGCTCGTACAGCAGTTCCTCGGCGGTCACCGAGCCGCCTTCCACCTGGTTCACCAGCAGCGTCACCGCCGCGCGCCCGATGGCCTCGATCGGCTGCCGGACGGTGGTCAGCGGCGGGTTCACGCAATTCATGAACGCCGAGTCGTCGTAACCGACGACCGAAACGTCGTCCGGCACCGACTTGCCGAGCCGCCGCACCGCGCGGATGACGCCGAGCGCGAGGGGGTCGCTGGCGCAGATGATGCCGGTCACGCCGTCGCGGATGAGCCGGCCGGTGACCGCCTGCCCGCCCTCCAGCGAGAACATGCTGCGCCTGACCCACGCGTCGGGCAGGTCGACGCCGGCGCGCTCGGCGGCGTCGCGGACGGCGGCGAGCTTGCGGCTGCACGGCACGTGGTCCTCGGGTCCGAGGACGATCCCGATCCGCTCGTGCCCGAGCGACAGCAGGTGCGCGAACGCCTGCTCGGCGGCCACCGCGTCGTCGGTGGAGACCTGCGGGAAGCTCAGCTTCTCGGCCGCCGCGTTGACCAGCACGACGGGCAGCCGCACGTCGAGCAGGCGGTGGTAGTGGTCGTGCGGCGCGTCGGCCTCGGCGTACAGCCCGCCCGCGAAGACCACCCCGGACGCCTGCTGCTGGAGGAGCATCTCGACGTAGTCGGCCTCCGACAGGCCGCCCGGGGTGAGCGTGCACAGCACCGGCGTGAACCCGCGCTGGGCGAGGGCGCCGCCGACGACCTCGGCCAGCGCGGGGAAGATCGGGTTGCCGAGCTCGGGCAGCACGAGGCCGACCAGCCGGGCCCGCTCGCCCCGCAGCTGGGTGGGGCGCTCGTAGCCGAGCACGTCGAGGGCGGTGAGCACCGCGGCGCGGGTCGCGTCCGACACGCCGGGCTTGCCGTTCAGGACCCGGCTGACGGTGGCCTCGCTGACCCCGACCTTCTTGGCGACCTCGGCCAGTCGACGTGTCATGCCGCAACTATACGACGCCGCCCTGCAAGTTCAGCAGGGCGGGCGCAAACCGCTTACATTCCTTGCGCGCGGGCGACGCGGTTGACCGCGGACAGCATCGCCTTGAGGGACGCGGTGACGATGTTGCCGTCGATGCCGACGCCCCACACCGTCGTCCCGTCCCCGTCGCCGAACCGGACGTCGCACTCGACGTAGGCGGCGGCGCGCGCGTCGCCGCCCGCGCTCATCGCGTGCTCGGCGTAGTCCAGCACCCGCACGCCGATCCCGACCGTGTCGAGCGCGTCCTGGAACGCCGAGACCGGGCCGTTGCCGACGCCCTCGATCTCGCGGATCTCGCCGTCCACCCGGACGTCGCAGCTGAGCGCGTCCTTCTCGTCCACGCGGGACGTCGTGCGGTGGGCCAGCAGCCCGGCGCGCGGCCCGTTGGCGAGGAACTCCGACTCGAAGATCTCCCACATCCGCTCGGCCGTGACCTCGCCGCCCGCGGTGTCGGTGTGCTCCTGCACGACCCGGGAGAACTCGATCTGCAGCCGCCGCGGCAGCTCCAGCGCGTGCTCGGTCTTCATCACGTAGGCGACGCCGCCCTTGCCGGACTGGCTGTTGACCCGGATGACGGCCTCGTAGGTCCGGCCGACGTCGTGCGGGTCGATCGGCAGGTACGGGACCTCCCAGCGGTAATCGTCCACCGGCACCCCGGCGGCCTCGGCGTCCTTGCGCAGGTGGTCGAAGCCCTTGTTGATGGCGTCCTGGTGCGAGCCGGAGAACGCGGTGTACACCAGGTCGCCGCCGTAGGGGTGGCGCTCGTGCACGGGCAGCTGGTTGCAGTACTCGACCGTCCGGCGGATTTCATCGATGTCGGAGAAGTCGATCTGCGGGTCGACGCCCTGGGTGAACAGGTTCAGGCCCAGCGTGACCAGGCACACGTTGCCGGTGCGCTCGCCGTTGCCGAACAGGCAGCCCTCGATGCGGTCGGCGCCCGCCATGTAGCCCAGCTCGGCGGCGGCGACGGCCGTCCCGCGGTCGTTGTGCGGGTGCAGGGACAGGATGACGGAGTCCCGGTAGGCCAGGTTCCGGTTCATCCACTCGATCTGGTCGGCGTACACGTTCGGGGTGGCCATCTCGACCGTGGCCGGCAGGTTGACGATGACCTTCCTGTCCGGCGCCGGCTTCCACACGTCGTTGACGGCGTTGCAGACCTCGACGGCGTACTCCAGCTCGGTGCCGGTGAACGACTCGGGCGAGTACTGGAAGAAGATCTCGGTGTCGCCCATGTCCTCGGCGAGCTTGGCGCACAGCTTGGCGCCCTCGACGGCGATCGCGGTGATGCCGTCCCTGTCCTGCCCGAACACGACGCGGCGCTGCAGGGTGCTCGTCGAGTTGTACAGGTGGACGATCGCCTGCTTCGCGCCGCGGACCGACTCGAAGGTCCGCTCGATCAGCTCGGGGCGGGCCTGCGTCAGGACCTGGATCACCACGTCGTCGGGGATCCGGTCCTCTTCGATGATCTGCCGGACGAAGTCGTAGTCGGTCTGGCTGGCCGCCGGGAACCCGACCTCGATCTCCTTGTACCCCATCCGTACCAGCAGCTCGAACATCTTGAGCTTGCGGTGGGCGTCCATCGGGTCGATCAGGGCCTGGTTGCCGTCGCGCAGGTCGACGGCGCACCAGCGGGGCGCCTCGGTGATGACGGCGTCCGGCCACGTCCGGTCGGCGAGCCTGACGGGGGCGAAGGGCCGGTAGCGCTGGAAGGGCATGCCGGAGGACTGCTGTTGCGGATACATCCGTTGGGGTCTCTCTGCTCGAACCTCGCGGCCGACGTCCACGTTGAACTCCCGCAGCGAGGGAGCCGACCTGGTTACAGGCCCCCGCTGCGGCCGCTAAGGAGGAGCAGCTCACGCAACACGAGGGCCAAGTTAACAGATGGCATCCGAGTCACGGAAACCGGCGTCCGGATGATGAGACGGTCATTCCCCGTCCCGTCCGGGGACGAGCACGCTGAGGCAGGTCACGCAGCCGTCCAGCGCCTCGAACTCGCTGATGTCGACGCTCGTGACGCGCAGCCCGTCCGCCGCGAGGGACGCGGCCGTGCGCGGCGCCGCCGCCGACATCAGGACGTGGCCCGGCCCGAGCAGCACCACGTGCGCCCCCTCCGGCTCCGGCGCGACGCGCAGGCCGGGCAGCACCGACGTGTCCACCATGTCCGGGACGCCGATCAGGCCGCCGTCCGGCAGCGCGGTCATCGCCGACTTCAGGTGCAGGCAGCCGCTGATGCCCACCGGGACGACCTTCCGCCCGCCCAGCAGGCGCGCGAGCTGGCAGATGCCCTCCTCGTTCGTCCGGGCGCCGCGCCCGACGTAGACCGTGTCGCCGACCGCGAGGACGTCGCCGCCGTCCAGGGTCCCCGGCGCCGTGATCCGCTCGACCCGCAGGCCCAGCTCCCGCGCCGCCCACTCCGCCCCGGCGAGCTCGCCGCGGCGGCCCGGCGCGCCCGACCGGCCGAGGATCGCCAGGTCGCCGCAGACGACCAGGGCGTCCTCGACGAACACCGCGTCCGGGTGGTCGTCGGCGGGTGCGACGTCGCGGACCCGCCAGCCCGCCGACCGCAGCGCCGCGACGTACGCCGCGTGCTGGCGCGCCGCGAGGGCGGTGTCCACCGGGCGGGGCGCCGCGTGCGTGACGATCCCCTCGGCCAGCCGCGGGCCCGGCGCCCGGACCAGCGCCCTCCCGGTGCCGCGCGGGCCGGTGGCAGGGCCCATGTCGCCGGTGGCAGGGCCCATGTCAGCGCGCCGCCCCCTCCGTGGTCACGATGACGCCGAGCGCGTAGGCGCGGGACATCCCGAGCAGGTCCGCGACACCGTGCAGGGCCAGCCGCTCCCCCTCGCCGAGCGGCCCGTCGGCCAGGCCGATCCGGACGGCCTGCGCGAGGAACCACTCCTTGGCCTCCACGGCGAGCTGGGCGCCCGCCCGGACGACCTCCTGCTCCAGGAAGGTGCGGCGCAGCGCGAGATCGGCGTCGACGGCGTCGCCGTCGTACTCCGGCTCGCCGTACCCGGTCACCGTCGCGACCGCGCGGGCGCGGGACGCGGCGTCGGCCGGGTCGCCGGCGCGCAGCACCAGGGCCGCCGCCGCCCGCATCCCGGCGGCGAGCGCCTCGGCCATCTGCCGGGCGGTCGGCGTCCGCAGCGCCGACACCGGGAACCGGCCCCGGCACGTCCGGCACTCCACGGCGTGCCCGAGCCGCCACAGCGGCACCATCGGGACGAAGAACACCGAGAACCAGCGGCGCCCGGCCCGCCGCCGGTAGGCGCGGTCGCCCCCGCACTGCGGGCAGTGGAACGTCCCCTCGCTGACGGTACGGAACACCGCCGTCAGGCCGAAAACGAGCAACACCGGGGCTCTCCTCCCATAACGGACTTCGTTCCAAAGTACCGATCCGGCGCCGCCGCCGGGGGCGTCCCGGACAATGCCGTTCCTGCGTTTACGCTGGGTCCATGACCGGTGACCTCGGATCCGACGCGGAGCGCGCGCGGTCTCGCCCGACCTTCCTGCCGCCCGTCGACGGCTACCCGCCGCCGCCGGAGGCGCCGGCCACCTCGACCGGCGACGGGGCCGTCCCCGCCGGATACCCGCCGCGGCGCGGCACGCCCTGGATCCTCGCCATGATCGTCGCGGCGTCGGCACTGCTGGTGGCGGCGTTCCTGCCGTGGGCGCGGGCCCAGGTCGTCGTCGACCTGTTCGGCCGCACGCTGAGCCGCGACATCGGCAGCCTGGCGGGCATCGACGCCGACGGCACGGTCCTCGCCGTCCCGGTGCTCGCGGTGGTCTCGATCGCGCTGGCCGCCTGGGACCTGATCGGGCGGGACGCGCGGATCGGCGCGCTCGCCGCCGTCCCCGGCATGCTCGCCCTGCTGGTGTGCGGCCTGTTCGTGCTGCGGCTCGACGACGTCCGCGACAACCTGCCCGACACCGGGCTGGACCTCGGCTACCAGATCACCGTCCGGTTCGGCTGGTACCTCGCGGTCATCGCGTCCCTGCTGGTCGTCGGCTTCAGCCTCGCCCGTCCCATCAGCGAGCGGGTGTCGGCGCACCGGGAGGCGGGGCAGCCGCACCATCCGCAGTACGCGCACCCGGACCAGCGGTATCCGGACCAGCAGTACCCGGACCAGTACTCGGACCAGCGGTACTCGACCGGCGAGTACGCCGCCTGGCCGTCGGAGGACCAGGCGTGGGGCCGCGAGGAGCATGCGGCGCACGCGGACGCGGCACCGGAGCCCCGGCCCGACGAGCAGCCAGAGGACCAGGCCCCCGGGCGGGACGCCGGTCAGTCGTAGAACCCGAGCCGGCGGAGCTGCTTGGGGTCGCGCTGCCAGTCCTTGAGGACGCTGACGCGCAGGTCGAGGAACACCTTCGTGCCGAGCAGCGCCTCGATCTGCCGGCGCGCCGCCGCGCCGACCTCCCGCAGCCGCGAGCCCTGGTGCCCGATGATGATCCCCTTCTGGCTGGGGCGCTCGACGAACAGGTGCGCGTAGACGTCGATCATGTCGTCGCGGCCCTCGCGCGGGCCCATCTCGTCCACGGTGACGGCGATCGAGTGGGGCAGCTCGTCGCGGACGCCCTCCAGCGCGGCCTCGCGGATCAGCTCGCCGACGAGGACCTGCTCGGGCTCGTCGGTGAGGTCGTCCTCCGGGTAGAGGGGCATGCCCTCGGGCAGGTGGCCGATCAGCAGGTCGCCGACCAGGCCGACCTGGAACCCGCTCTCGGCGGAGCACGGCACGATGTCGGCGAACTCGCCGAGCCGCCCGACCGCGAGGAGCTGCTCGGCCACCCGTTCCGGCGCGGCCAGGTCGGTCTTGGTGACGATCGCGACCACCGGCGTCTTCTTCACCGAGGCCAGCTCCCGGGCGATGTACTTGTCGCCGGGCCCGACCGGCTGGTCCGCCGGGACGCAGAACCCGATCGCGTCCACCTCGGTCAGCGTCGACCGGACGAGGCTGTCGAGCCGCTCCCCGAGCAGCGTGCGGGGCTTGTGCAGGCCGGGGGTGTCGACCACGACGAGCTGCGCGTCCGGCCGGTGCACGATCCCCCGGATGGCGCGCCGCGTCGTCTGCGGGCGGCTGCTGGTGATCGCGACCTTGGTGCCCACCAGGGCGTTCATCAGGGTCGACTTGCCCACGTTCGGGCGCCCGATGAAGCACGCGAACCCGGCGCGCATGGTCATTGCGGTGTCCTCCTCGTTCGGGCCCGGACAGTGTAGTCGTGTCGGGTCATGCCGCGGTGCCGAGCCGGTCGAGCGCCGCGGTGGCCGCCTCGATCCAGTAGGCCGCGCCGAGGCGGGCGGCGACGCCGGCGGCGCGCCTGTAGTGCCCGGCCGCCACGTCCGCCGGGCGGTCGAGGAGGCGGGCGAGGTCGCCGAGGATGTGCGCGACCGGGCCGACCGTGGCGATGGCGGTGGCGCCGCCGGAGAAGTGCCCCTCGTAGGGCAGGAGGCGCGCGTAGGCCTCCTCGGCCAGGGGGCGATCGCCCAGGGCCACGGCCCGGAGCCCGCGGATCGCCATGGTGAGGTCGTAGAAGTAGTCGAGCCGGACGGGCCCCGTCCCGGCGACGGCCCGCCGGGCGTCCGCGGCGCGGCCGGCGGAGGCCAGGGCGAGGGCGTACACGTCGGCGGTGGCCGCGACGTGCCCCCACTGCCCGTGCAGCCAGGCGGCCTCGTCCACCATCTCCCCGGCCCGCCCCTGGACCACCCGCAGGCAGAACGGGCCGAGGACCGCCATGCCGCGCTCGCTGAACCAGATGTTGGTCCGGCCGATGGCGCGGCCGACCTCGGCGAACGCGTGCTCCGCCTCCTCGGCCGGGGCGGTGAAGGCGCGGACGAGGCCCGCGTACCAGTCCGCGATGCTGGCGAGCAGCGGCAGCCCGTACTGGTCGGCGAGCCGCCGCCCCTCCGCGAGGTGCCGGTGCGCGGCGGGCAGGTCCAGGGCGGCGACGCTCGCCTGCTGGAGCTGCAGGTGCGCGAGGACGCGGTAGGTGCCGAGGTCGTGCTCGGTCGCCACGTCGAGCAGTTCGGAGGCGATCCGGAGGCGCTCGGCCAGGTCCTCCGCCGTCCGGTAGCGGTTGATGTAGGCGCCGTTGAGCGCGACGGCGATCAGTTCGGGGTCGTCCAGGTCGCGGGCCGTGCGCAGCGCCTCCTCGGAGGCCGTCAGGCCCCGGTCGTTCTGCTCGCCCTCCAGCTCCATGGCCAGCGTGGTCAGCAGCCGGACGCGCAGCTCCCGCTCGTCCCGCGGGAGCCGGGCGAGCGCCTCGTCGGTGGCGTCCACCACGGCGTCGTCGCGGCTGCCGTACTCGCGGCTCGTCCACAGCGTCGGGATGTCGAAGCCGACGATGATCCGGGAGAGCAGCCGGACGTCGCCGAAGGCGCGGGCCTCGGCGATGGCCGCGCGCCGCCGGTCCCGCGCGTCCACGACCTGCCCGGCGAGCGCGGTGGAGCGGATCGCGGCGGCCTCGGCCTCCAGCCGGTCCGGGGCCGCCTCCGGCCCCTGGGCGCGCAGGGTCTCCACGACGCGGACCCACAGGTCGGCCGCGGCGGCGTGCGCGTAGCGGGCCTCGGCGGCCGCGGCGGCGCGCCGCGCGTACCGGACGGCCTTGGCCGGGTCCGTGCCCGCCTCCAGGTAGTGGTGCGCGATCGCGGCGGCCTCGCCGGGGGCGTGCCGTTCGAGGGCGGCGGCGACCCGGCCGTGGAGCCGGCGCCGGCGGGCCCGCGAGACCCCGTCGTAGAGGGTGTCGCGGACGAGCGCGTGCGCGAACCGCATCCGGCCGGGCGCGGGCTCGGTGACCAGCCCGCTGCCGAGGCCGGCCTCGACGGCGTCGATCACCGTCTCCTCGTCCCCGGCCAGGTCGGACAGGACGCGCAGGTCCGCGTCCCGGCCGAGGACGGCGGCGTCCCGCAGCACGGACCGGGCCGGTCCCGGCAGCCGGGCGATGCGGCGGCGCAGCACGTCCCCGACGCCGGCCGGCACCCGGCGCGTCGCGGCGGGCAGGCCCTCGGCGTCGATGAGCCGGGCCGTCTCCCGGGTGAAGAACGGGTTGCCGCCGGTCCGCTCGGCGATCGCCGCCAGCTCCGCGTCGGCCAGGTCGGTGTCGCAGGTGCCGCGGACGAGGACGGCGACGTCGGCGGGCGACAGGCCGCCGAGCTCGATCCGCACGGGCTCGTGCCGGGCGAGGGCGGCCAGCGCGGCGGCGAGGCCGTCGGGGACCTCGGTCTGCCGGAACGTGGCGAGCAGCAGGACGGGACGGTCCCGCAGCCGCCCGGCGAGCCGGACCAGCAGGGCGAGCGTCTCCTCGTCGGCCCAGTGCAGGTCGTCCAGGACGAGCAGGAGCGGCGCCGTCTCCGCGACGCCCGCGAGGTAGTCGCCGACGGCCAGGTGGAGCCGGAACCGCCCGGTGCTCACGTCGGCGTCGCCGGGGCCGGTGACGGCGTCGTCCAGCAGCGGGCCGAGGCGCTCGGCCGGCCCGGCGGCGGGCGGCGCGGCGGCGGCCAGCTCGCGCAGCAGCTCGGCCCACGGCCAGGCCGCGGGCGCTCCCCCGGTCTCCGGGGCCCGGCCCCAGGCGCACGTCCAGCCGCGCTCGGCGAGCCGCCGCGCGAACCGTTCGGCGAGCGCGGTCTTCCCCATGCCCGCGTCGCCGCCGACGAGGGCGACGGCGGCCCGGCCCGCCTCGGCGGCGCGGGCGGCGTCCCCCAGCCTGGCCAGCTCCTCGGCGCGCCCGACGAACGCCGCCCGCTCCCGCGGTCCCGGCGCCGGCCGCAGGACGGGGCGGCTGCGCGGAGCCTCCTCCGCCCCCAGCGCGGGCGCCTGGGCCAGGATGTCGATCTCCAGGCGGCGCAGGGCCGGGCCGGGATCGACGCCCAGTTCCTCGCTCAGCGCCGCGCGGGCGCGCCGCAGGGCGGCGAGGGCGTCGCCCTGCCGTCCGGCCCGGTACAGGGCCAGGGCCAGCAGCCGCCACGCCTCCTCGCGCAGCGGGTTGCCGGCGGCGTGCGCCTCCAGGTCGGGGACGGCCTCCGCGGCGGCGGCGAGCCGGAGCATCGCCTCCGCGCGACGCTCGACGGCGAGGCGGCGGCGCTCGTCCAGCCGGGCGGCCTCGGCGGCGGCCCACGGCAGGTCCGCGAACTCGGCGTAGGCGGGCCCGCGCCACTCGGCGAGCGCGGCCTCCGCCCGGCGGCGCGCCTCCGCCGGGTCGCCGGCCAGCAGCTCGGCGGCCTCGTCGATCAGCGCGTCGAACCGCCACGCGTCGACGCCGCCGGCCGGCAGCCGGAGCGCGTACCCCGGCGGCTCGGTGACCAGGACCCGCGCGGGCGTGCGGGGCGGGCGGTCCGGTTCGAGCGCGCGGCGCAGGTGCGACACGAAGGACTGCAGGCCGGCGGCGGCCCGCGGCGGGGCCGTCCCGGCCCACAGGTCCTCCACGAGCCGGTCCGCGGTCACCATCGCGCCCCGCGCGGCGACGAGGCGCGCGAGCACGGAGCGCTGCCGGGGACCGCCGAGGTCGGCGGCAACCCCCGCCACCTCGGCGCCGAAGGCCCCGAGAACGCGTACGACAGGCGACATGTCCCGCTCAGCCTAACCGGGACATGCCGCACCATCGTGATCACTCCCCCGGTTACGCCCCGGTGGGTTCGAGCTCCCGCTCGGCCGCCCCCGCCGGTTCGGCACCGCCGTGCAGGTCGATGTCCGGCAGGACGCGGGCGAGCGGCCGCGGAAGCCACCAGTTGGCGCGCCCGAGCAGGGACATCGTGGCGGGCACCAGCACCAGCCGGACGACGGTCGCGTCCAGCGCCACGGCCACCGCGAGCCCCACCCCCATCTGCTTGATGACCAGGCCGGGATCGGCGGCGAAGCCGAGGAACACCGCCACCATGATCAGCGCCGCGCTGGAGATGACCCGCCCGGTCGCGGCGAGCCCCCGGGTCACCGAGCCGCGCGCGTCGCCGTGCCGCAGCCACTCCTCCCTGACCCGCGAGAGCAGGAAGACCTCGTAGTCCATGGACACGCCGAACAGGACCGCGAACATCAGCAGCAGGATGAACGACGACACCGGCACGCTGTGCGGGAGGCCGAGCAGCTCGGCGCCCCACCCCCACTGGAACACCGCCGTCAGCACCCCGTACGCGGCGCCGATCGACAGCAGGTTCATCGCGGCGGCCTTCAGCGGCGCCAGCAGCGACCGGAACACGATCATCAGCATGAGGAACGAGGTCGCCACCACCGCGCCGATCACCGGCCACAGCCGTTCGGACAGCATCCGGGACAGGTCCACGTAGGCGGCGGTCAGCCCGGTGATCTCCGCGTCCGGCGGCAGCGCGTCCGCGCGGATCCGGTCGACGAGGCCGGTCACCCGCTCGTCCTGCGGCCCGTACTCCGGCGTGACCATGATCACGGCGGCGTCGCGGCCCGGGGACAGCTGCGGCGGCGACACGGCCGTGACGCCGTCCGTGCGGGCGAGCCGCTCCCCCAGCCCCGGCAGGGCGCCCGGATCGGTCTTCGCCAGGTCGACCGCGACGACGAGCGGGCCGTTGGCGCCGGGCCCGAAGCCGTCCGCGACCAGGTCGTAGGCCTGCCGGACGGTGTTGGACGTCGGCTCGCTGCTCGCGTCGCTCGGCCAGGTCCGCATGCCCGCCGCGGGCGCGGCGAGAGCCAGCATCAGCACCGCCGCACCGAGCAGCCACGGCCACGGGTGCCGCCCGACGTGCCCCGCCCAGCGCCGCACCCGCGGGGAATCCACGCCGATCGCCGCGCCGGCGGCCCGGTCACGGCGGCGCAGCACCCGGCGCCCGGCGAGCCCCAGCACCGCGGGCAGCAGCGTGACGGCGCTCAGCACGGTGGCCGCGACGACCAGCCCGGTCGTGAAGCCCATCGTCATGAACACCGGGATCCGCGACAGCACCAGGCCGCACAGCGCCAGCAGCACCGTGAACCCGGCGAACAGCACCGACAGCCCGGCCGTCGCGATGGCGCGCCCCACCGCCTCGGGAACGTCGAGCCCCTCGGCCAGCCCCTCCCGGTGCCGGGTGAGGACGAACAGCGCGTAGTCGATGCCGACGCCCAGCCCGACCATGGTCGCCAGCGTCGGCGCGGTGGTCGCGACGTCGGTGACCGCGGCCACCAGCGTGATCCCCGACACGCCCACACCGAGCCCGGCCAGCGCCACCGCCAGCGGCAGCCCCGCGGCCACCACCGACCCGAACGCCAGCAGCAGGATGACGAGCGCGGCCACGATCCCGATCGCCTCGGCCACCCCGCCGGGCGCGGTCACGTTCTCCGGCACCTGGCCGCCGAACTCCACCTGGTAGCCGGCCGCGTCCAGGTTCTTCGTCGCCGACCGCAGCAGGTCCAGCGTCTCCCCGGGCTCCAGATCCGTGACCGGCACCGAGTACCGGACGGTCACCAGCGCGGTCGCGCCGCCCTTGCCGACCTGTGCCGGATCCACCGCGCTGACGTGCGGCAGCCCCCGCAGCTCCGCCGACGCCGCGTCCAGCTTCGCCCGGTCGACCGCCCCCGCCTTCGCGTGGACGACGACGCGGGCGTCCGCCCCCGACAGCGCCGGGAACCGCTCCTCCAGCAGATCGGTGGCCCGCTGCGACCCCGTCCCGGCCAGCGTGTAGTCGTCGTGCAGCGCACCCCCGGCGACCCCGGCCAGCCCGGCCATCGCCGCGACGAGCACCACCCACACGGCGATGAACCGCCAGGGCCGCACGGCGGCGGCCCTCCCCAGCCGATAAAGCAGACGGGACATCACGTCTCCCCCAAGAACGACAGTGTTCAACGCCCTAACCCTCACAAAGCCCCCTTGTCACCCACTTGCGAGCGACTTGAGGGCTCACGAGCCGACCGGGGTCCCTGGCCGAGCGGGGCCGTAGGCTTGGGGGGTGAGCGAGCTGAACGCCGAGGACGCGAAGATCATCACCCTGGCCAGGTCGGCGCGGGCGCGGGCAGGCGCCGCGGAGGGGGCCGCCGTGCGCGACGAGACCGGCCGCACCTATTCGGCGACGAGCGTGGACCTGCCGTCCCTGAAGCTCTCGGCCCTCAAGGTCGCCGTGGCGATGGCCGTCTCCAGCGGCGCCGAAGACCTGGAGGCCGCCGCCGTCGTCACCGCCGCCGAAGCACCGGACCCGTCCGACGTCACCGCCGTCCGCGACCTCGGCCCCAAGGCCCCGGTCCTGGTGGCGGGCCCCGACGGCACCGTCCGCACCACCCTCACCTGATCCGTGTCTCTGACCTGATCCGCCTCCCGGACGTGCCACTTTCGACGCTCTCGGGTTCGAAGCTCAGCCAGGGTCACGGGCAGGCGCGTGGAGCGAGTGCAGCGAGCGGGGGCGCATGCCCGTCGAGCCGGGCGACCGCAGCGACGTCACCAACCCGCACGGTCGCAGCGACCCGCGCCGTGGCGTGAGGATCGACCGGCTTGTGACGGGGGTTCCAGGGGGTCGCCCCCTGGGTCAACTTCGTGAGGAGCGACCGGCGCGTGACGGGGGGTCCAGGGGGTCGCTCGCCTGGGTGGGCCTGCTCCCCCGGACCAGCACCGTGCCCACGCGGTTGCGGCGGCCGGCTATGGTCTCCGCCTTCAGGGTCAGGGTGGGGCCGCCGTCGCCGGTGCCCACCTCGGCGGTGGAGCCTTCGATGGGGACGCGGCCCAGGGCGTGGGCGAGGAGGCCGCCGACCGTCTCGACCTCCTCGACGTCGATCTCGACGTCGAAGAGCTCGGCGAGGTCCTCGACGGGGAGGCGGGCGGTGACGCGGGCGGCGCCGTCCTCCAGCCAGGTGACGGGCGGGGTCTCCACGTCGTACTCGTCGGTGATCTCGCCGACGATCTCCTCCAGGATGTCCTCGATGGTGACGAGGCCGGCGGTGCCGCCGTACTCGTCGATGACGATCGCGACGTGGGTCTGCTGGGCCTGCATCTCGCGCAGCAGCTCGTCGATCGGCTTGCTGTCGGGGACGTAGGTGGCGGGCCGCATGACCGAGCCGACCGTCTCGGCCTCCTCGCCGCCGGGGTTCTCCTGGCTGCGGCGAACGATGTCCTTGAGGTAGGCGATGCCGACGACGTCGTCCTCGTTCTCCCCGACGACGGGGATGCGGGAGAAGCCGCTGCGCAGGGCGAGGGACATCGCCTGCCGGAGCGTCTTGCCGCGTTCGACGAACACGATGTCGGTGCGCGGGACCATCACCTCGCGGACGAGGGTGTCGCCCAGCTCGAACACCGAGTGGATCATTTCGCGCTCGACCGGTTCGATGAGGCTGCGCTGCTCGGCCAGGTCGACCAGATCGCGCAGTTCCGCCTCGGAGGCGAACGGGCCCTCCCGGAAGCCCTTGCCGGGGGTCAGCGCGTTGCCGAGCGCGATCAGCAGCCGGGGCAGCGGCCCGAACACCCGGGTCACCGGGTGGATGACGGCGGCGCCGGCGAGCGCGATCCGGTCGGCGTGCTGGATGCCGAGGGTGCGCGGCCCGACGCCGATCACCACGTAGCTCACCACGATCATGATCGCGGCGGCGGTGACGTAGGCGCGCCACGTCTCGTCCAGCCAGGAGATGCACAGGTCCGCGACGATCACGGTGGCGACGAGCTCGCAGCCGATCCGCAGGAGGAGGACCATGTTGACGTAGCGGGCCGGGTCGGCGACGACCTCGGCGAGCCGCGCGGAGCCGCGCCGCCCCTCCCGGACGACCTCCTCGACGGTGACGCGGGACACCCGGGCGAGCGCCGTCTCGGTGCCGGCCAGCAGGCCGGCCATGAAGACCAGGCCCACCGCCAGGGCGGACAGCCACGCCTGCGCGGTGCTCATCAGCCGCCGCGTTTCTCCCGCCAGGAGGTCAGGAGCCCGGCCTGCAGGCCGAACATCTCCTTGTGCTCCTCCGGCTCGGCGTGGTCGTAGCCGAGGAGGTGCAGGATGCCGTGCGCGCACAGCAGCTGCAGCTCGTCCTCGGTGCTGTGCCCGGCGTCGCGCGCCTGCCGCTCCGCGACCGCGGGGCACAGGACGACGTCGCCGAGCAGCCCGGGGTCGGTCTCGCCGTCCTCGTCGGCGCCGCCGGACATGTGGCCGGGGCGCAGCTCGTCCATGGGGAACGACAGCACGTCGGTGGGGCCGGGCTCGTCCATCCACTTCTCGTGAAGCCCGGTCATCGCGGCCTCGTCGACGAGGAGCACCGACAGCTCGGCGAGCGGGTGGACGCGCATCCCGTCCAGGACGTGCCGGGAGAGCCCGGCGAGGGCCTGCTCGTCGACCGGGACGCCGGACTCGTTCAGCACCTCGACGGTCACCGCCGCCCCCGCTTGCGGGACCCGTCGCGCGCCGCCGCGCCGCGCTTGAAGTCGGGCACCTGCTTCTCGTCGTAGCGGTTGTAGGCGTCGACGATGTCGGTGACCAGCTTGTGGCGGACGACGTCGCGGCTGTCGAGCCGGCAGAAGTGGATGTCCTCGACGCCGTCGAGGATGTCCTGCACGACGCGCAGGCCGCTCAGCTGCCCGTTCGGCAGGTCGACCTGCGTGACGTCGCCGGTGACGACGACCTTCGACCCGAACCCGAGCCGGGTGAGGAACATCTTCATCTGCTCGGGCGAGGTGTTCTGCGCCTCGTCCAGGATGATGAACGAGTCGTTCAGCGTGCGGCCGCGCATGTAGGCCAGGGGGGCGACCTCGATCGTGCCGGCGGCCATCAGCCGCGGGATCGAGTCGGGGTCGACCATGTCGTGCAGCGCGTCGTAGAGCGGGCGCAGGTACGGGTCGATCTTCTCGTAGAGCGTCCCGGGCAGGAAGCCGAGCCGCTCGCCCGCCTCCACGGCCGGGCGCGTGAGGATGATCCGGTTGACCTTCTTGTCCTGCAGCGCGCGGACGGCCTTGGCCATCGCCAGGTACGTCTTGCCGGTGCCGGCCGGGCCGATCCCGAACACGATCGTGTGCTTGTCGATCGCGTCGACGTACCGCCGCTGGTTCAGCGTCTTCGGGCGGATCGTGCGGCCGCGGCTGGACAGCACGTCCAGCGTGAGGACCTCGGCGGGACGCGCGTCGGTCTCGCCGCGCATCATCGCGAGGCTGCGCTCGACGGCGTCGGGCGTGAGCTGGGTGCCGCCCTTCAGCAGGTCGAGCATCTCGGTGAAGAGCCGGGAGACCAGGTCCGTCTCGCTCTCCGGGCCGGTCACGGTGATCTCGTTGCCGCGGACGTGGATGTCGATGTCGTCGCCGAACGCCTGCTCGATCGCGTGGAGCAGCTCGTCCCGGGAGCCCAGCAGGCTCACCATCGAATGGTCGTCCGGCACTACGATCTTGATCTGCGAGCGCGAGCCGTCGCGGTCGTCGCGCCCCGTGCGAGTTGACCTCGTGTGAGTTGATTCGACCATCAGCCGGGCCTTGCGGCCTTCGGACCTGCCTTCTGTCTGCTCCGGGTGTCGGTGCGTGCCGGTTCCATCGTACCGACGACCCCCGACGACGCGCCGACGGTTTTCCGGCGGCCGGGATCCGCTCAGCCGGGCGGCCAATTCAGGCCACGCCCGCCCAGCACGTGCGCGTGCACGTGGAACACCGTCTGGCCCGCCTGGGCGCCGGTGTTGAACACGACCCGGTAGCCGGACTCGGCGACGCCCTCGTCCACCGCGACCTGGTGCGCCTCGCGCAGCACCTCGGCGAGCAACCCGGCGTCGGAGGCGGCGAGCTCACCCACGGTGGGGTGATGGTCACGCGGGATGACCAGCACGTGCGTCGGCGCCTGCGGGTTGATGTCGCGGAACGCCACCGTCCCCGCGGACTCGCGGACGATCTTGGCGGGCACGTCCCCGGAAACGATCTTGCAGAACAGGCAGTCGGTCATCTGTCTCCCCTCGCGGGCGGTCCGCGACCGCTACGGAATCCTATCGAGACCCCCGCCGCCATGGCTTGCGGCGCCCTCCCCCGGATAGTGTTTCCGGGACCGACCTCCGGTTGCGGTCGGCATGACGACCGGGCACTGGTTAAGGTTGTCAGCTCAGGCGTACCCCCCGGTTCGCAGGGCATGGCGGCGCGCCGTGGACGGGTGGGGACGCCCCCATTCATGCCACCCGAGGGCGACCGCCCGAATGGACGGCCGGGGCCGGCAAAGGCGGCGGATAGGTGACCGAGGCAGACCGAGACATGCCCTTTCGTAAACCGAGCGACGAGGGCGCGCGTCCCACTGACGTGACCGAGACCCTCGTGGCCAGGGGCACGGCGGGAGCGGTGGCCGTCGCCTGGGACGCCGATCAAGCGGTGACCGCCCTCTACAGTGCCAACTACCGATCGCTGGTGCGGCTGGCGGCCATGCTCGTGCGGGACGCGGGGACGGCCGAGGAGGTCGTCCAGGACGCGTTCGTCGCGATGCACGGCGGCTGGCGGCGGCTGCGCGATCCCGACAAGGCGCTGTCGTACCTGCGCCAGTCGGTGGTCAACCGGTCGCGCTCGGTGCTCCGGCACCGCGCCGTCGTGGAGAAGTACGCCCCGAAGGGCCTGCCGGACGCGCCGAGTGCGGAGGCCGGCGCCATCGGGGAGCTGGAGCGGTCGGCCGTCATCGACGCGCTGTCCCGGCTTCCCGCCCGCCAGCGGGAGGCGCTCGTCCTTCGCTACTACGCCGATCTGTCCGAAGCGGAGATCGCCAACGCGATGGGCATCTCGCGCGGTGCCGTGAAGAGTCATACGGCGCGCGGAATGACCGCGCTCCGCAACGTTCTGGAGCAGTTCTCATGACCACCGACCCCCACGACGAGCACGGCGAGATCCTCCGCCGTGCCCTGCACGCGGAGGCGGACTCGGTCAACCCCGCGGGCGACGGCCTGGAGCGCATCCGGGCCCGCATAGCCGACGGCCAGGGCCGCCGGTTCGGTTTCGGACGGTTCGGCCCCGCCCGCTTCGGGTTCGACCGGTTCACCGTCAACTGGGCGCGGCCCGTGCTGGCCGTCGCCGCCGCCGTGGTGATCGCCGCGCTCGGCGTCACGGCGCCGCAGACGATCGACCTGATCCAGCAGTCCGTCGGCAACAGCGGGCCGTCCCACAACGGCGGGAACGGCACCGACGGCGACCGCACCGACGCCGGCGGGAACCCCGAGTTCCCCGCCCCGTCGTCCCCGGGCGGCAGCACGCCGGGCGGTCCCAGCAGCTCGCAGCCGCCGAGCTCCACCTCCCCGCCGGGGATGTCGTCCTGCCAGATCCCGCCGCCGGACGGCGCCACGACCGCCGCCTCGCCCGGCACCGCGGCCGCCCCGAGCCCGTCGGCCACGGCGTGCCCGAGCGACACGCCGACGCCGCCGACCTCCACGACACCGACGCCGCCGACGTCCACGACGCCCGACCCGGGCACCACGACCAACGAGCCGGCGCCGCCCACGACGAGCCCGCCCACGAAGACGTCCGAGCAGGGCGACGGGGCGTCCACCCCCTGACCGGGGCTACCAGCGCCCGGTGGCGGCCAGCAGCACGCTGGCCGCCGCGACGCCCGCCGTCGAGGTGCGCAGCACCGTCGGGCCGAGCCGGGTGACCCGCCCGCCGGCCCCGGCGAACAGCTCCAGCTCCTCCTCGGTGATCCCGCCTTCGGGGCCGACCACGAGCACGATCTCGCCGTCCGTGGGCGGCCGCACGGCGCTCAGCGGCGCCGCGGCCTCCTCGTGCAGGACGAGGGCCAGGGACGCGGCGCCGATCCGGCCGGCGACGTCGTCGGTGGACGCCGGGTCCGCCACCACCGGCAGCCGGCCGCGCCGGGCCTGCTTGCCGGCCTCCCGCGCGGCGGCGCGCCAGCGGCCGAGGGCCTTCTCGCGCCGTTCCGGCCTCCACCGGGTGACGCAGCGCGCCGCGGGCCACGGGACGATCTCGTCCACGCCGACCTCGGTCATGGTCTCGACCGCCAGCTCGCCCCGGTCGCCCTTCGGCAGGGCCTGCACGACCACGATGCGCGGCGCGGGCGGGGGCTGCCGGTGCCGGGCCAGCACGTCCAGCGTGAGGGAGGCCCGGTCGGCGGCGGTGACCACGCACTCGGCCAGCAGGCCCTCGCCGTCGGTCAGGTCGACGCGCTCACCGGGCCGCAGCCGCCGCACGGTCGCGGCGTGCCGCCCTTCGGGCCCGTCCAGCAGGACCGAGTCGCGCCGGAGCGCGTCGGTCCCGGCGAGGAAGACCGGCGGGCTCATGCGGTCTCCGTTCGCTCACGGGCGATCCCCGGTGCCGCCCTGCTCGGTGTCGCCGCGGCGGCCCTCCCGGTAGGCCTCCGCCACTGCGCTTCAGTGCTGGTTGAACACGTCCTTGATGCGGGAGAACACCCCGCTGCGCTGCCCGGGGGCGAACTTGCCGGGCGGGCGCTCCTCGCCGCGCAGCGCCGCCAGGCGGCGGAGCAGGTCCTCCTGCTCCTCGTCGAGCCGGTTCGGCGTCTCCACGTTCACATGGATCATCAGGTCGCCGCGGCCGCTCTCGTTGAGGTGCCGGACGCCCCGGTTGTAGAGCGTGATGACCTGCCCCGACTGCGTGCCGGGCTTGATGTCGACGCTCTCGGCCGCGTCCAGCGTCTCGATCGTGACGCTGGTGCCGAGCGCCGCCGCCGTCATCGGGATCTCGACCGTGCAGTGCAGGTCGTCGCCCTCCCGCTCGAAGATCGGGTGCGGCTTCTCCACGATCTCCAGGAACAGGTCGCCGGGCGGGCCGCCGCCGGGGCCGACCTCGCCCTCGCCGGCGAGCTGGATGTGGATGCCGTTCTCCACGCCCGCGGGGATCTTGACCTTGACGGTGCGCCGGGTGCGGACCCGGCCGTCACCGGAGCACTCGGTGCACGGGTTGCGGATCAGCGAGCCGAAGCCGCCGCACGCCGGGCACGGCCGGGCCGTCATGACCTGACCGAGGAACGAGCGCTGGACCTGCTGCACCTCGCCGCGCCCGTGGCAGGTGTCGCACGTCTCCGGGTGCGTGCCGGGCGCGCAGCCCGACCCCTCGCACGTCGCGCAGGCGACCGCGGTGTCGATGGACAGCTCCCGGGTCGTGCCGAACGCGGTCTCGGCGAGGTCGAGCTCGACCCGCAAGGTCGCGTTCCGGCCGCGCCGCGCCCGCGACCGGGGGCCGCGCGAGGTCGCCGTGCCGAAGAAGGCGTCCATGATGTCGCTGAACGGGAACCCGGCGCCGCCGAACCCGCCGGCGCCCGCCCCGCCCGCGGCCGCGAACGGGTCCGCGCCGAGGTCGTACATCTCGCGCTTCTTGGGGTCGGAGAGCACCTCGTAGGCCTGGGTGATCTCTTTGAACTTCTCCTGGGTCTCCGGATCCGGGTTGACGTCCGGGTGGAGTTCCCGCGCGAGCCGGCGGTAGGCCTTCTTGACCTCGTCGGCGCTGGCGTCCCGCCGGACGCCGAGGGTCGCGTAGTAGTCGTTCGCCACTTACGACCCCGCCAGGATCTGTCCCACGTAGCGTGCCACTGCCCGTACCGCTCCCATCGTGCTGGGGTAATCCATGCGTGTCGGCCCGAGCACTCCCAGCCGGGCCAAGGTGAGGTCGCCCACCCCGTAGTCGGCGGCGACGACCGACGTCGACTTGAGCCCCTGGTCGGGGTTCTCGGTGCCGATCCGCACCGTAACTGTAGAGGAGTCGCCGGTCTCTCCGAGCAGCCGCATGAGGACGACCTGTTCCTCCAGCGCCACGAGCACCTCCCGCAGGCTCTGCGAGAAGTCCACGGCGGCGAGGTTGGCCGCGCCGGCGAAGACGATCTTCTCCTCGTGCTTCTCGACGAGCGTCTCCAGCAGGACCGACAGGACCGCCGCGGCGACCGGCCGGTCGTCCGGGCCCACCCTGTCGGGCAGGTCCGCGACGGCCGCCGGGACGTCGCCGAGGCCCAGCCCGTCCAGGCATGTGTTCAGCAACGCCCGCAGGTGCCCGATCGATTCCTCGGAGATCGGCCCGGTCTCGATGACGCGCTGCTCGACCCGCCCGGTGTCGGTGATCAGGACGAGCAGCAGCCGGCCCTCGGCGACCGGGACCAGTTCCACGTGCCGCACCGTCGAGCGGGTCAGCGACGGGTACTGCACCACGGCGACCTGCCGCGTCAGCTGCGCCAGCAGCCGGACCGTGCGGCCGACGACGTCGTCGAGGTCGTACGCGCCGGACAGGAACGTCTCGATGGCGCGCCGCTCCGCGACCGACAGCGGCTTGATCGTGGACAGCCGGTCGACGAACAGCCGGTAGCCCTTGTCCGTGGGGACCCGCCCGGCACTGGTGTGCGGCTGGGCGATGTAGCCCTGCTCTTCCAGGACCGCCATGTCGTTGCGGATGGTCGCCGGCGACACGCCGAGGTTGTGCCGGTCCGCGAGCGCCTTGGAGCCGACCGGCTCGTTGGTGGACACGTAGTCCTCGACGATGGCGCGCAGGACCGCGAGCTTCCGGTCGTCCAGCACGTTTCCCACCTCCTTCGTCGGCCGGGTGCGCCGCTGGCACTCCATACTCCCGAGTGCCAAGTGTACGGCCCCGGGAGGCCCTCCGGCGTGCCCGCGGCCGCCCCGTGCGGCTGCGCGATCCTATCCGTATCGGACGTCCGCGCCACGCCGAGGAACGAGGGACGACGCCGCGCGGGCGTCCCGCCGGGTTAATGTGCGGACCCGTGCGGAGTAAGAACTACGGAAACGACGTGCTGGCCGGCGACTGGCGCAGGCCCCGCAAGGGGCTGATCCCGGAGGTCCCGGCCGAGCCGGGGCTCGTCGCCGAGGACCCCGACAGCGGTTTCTGCGGCGCCGTGGTCGCCTGCGACAAGTCCGGCGTCACCCTGGAGGACCGGTTCGGCAAGCGGCGGGTGTTCCCGCTGACGAAGTCCGGGTTCCTCATCGACGGCAGGCCGGTGACGCTGGTCCGGCCGGAGGCCGCGCCCAGGGAGCCGGCGCGTTCGGCGTCCGGGTCCATCGCCGTCCAGGGGCTCCGGGCGCGGGTGGCCCAGGAGAGCCGCATCTACGTGGAGGGCGTCCACGACGCCGAGCTGGTCGAGAAGATCTGGGGCCACGACCTGCGCGTGGAGGGCGTCGTCGTGGAGTACCTCGAAGGCGTGGACGACCTGCCCGCCATCGTCGAGGAGTTCGCGCCGGACGAGGGGCGCCGCCTCGGAGTCCTCGTCGACCACCTCGTGGACGGCTCCAAGGAGTCGCGCATCGCCGCTCGGGTCACCTCCCCGCACGTGCTCGTGACCGGCCACCCGTTCATCGACATCTGGGAGGCCGTCAAGCCCGCGGCCGTGGGCATCGGCGCCTGGCCCCGCATCCCCCGCGGCGTCCCCTGGAAAGAGGGCGTCATCGCCGAGCTCGGCTGGGGCGACGACACCGGCGCCGCCTGGAAGCGGATCCTCGCCTCGGTGGACACCTACACCGACCTCGAACCGGCCCTCCTGGGCCGGGTGGAGGAACTCATCGACTTCGTCACGGCGCCCTAGGCCAGGTCTCGGAGGACGGCGTCGGCCAGGAGGCGCCCCTTCTGGGTGAGGACGGCGCGGCCCTGCTGGTAGGGCGCGGGCTCTATCAGGCCGTCGTCGATCGCCCTGCGGACGGACTTGTCGTCCAGGAGGGTGGCGGGGCAGCCCTGCGCCAGGCGCAGTTCGAGCATGATGCGCTCGAAGCGGCGGTCGTCGTCGTCCAGGATCTCCCTGGCGTGCGCGGGCGTGGTGCCCTCGGCGAGGCGGGCGGCGTACGCGGCGGGATGCTTGACGTTCCACCACCGGGTGCCGCCGACGTGGCTGTGGGCGCCCGGCCCGACGCCCCACCAGTCGGCGCCCGTCCAGTAGAGCATGTTGTGGCGGCAGGCGGCGCGGGGGTCGGCGGCCCAGTTGGAGATCTCGTACCAGTGCAGGCCGTGCGCGCTGAACAGCTCGTCGGCGATCAGGTAGCGGTCGGCCATGGCGTCGTCGTCCGGGGCGGCCAGCTCGCCGCGCCTCACCTGGGCCGCAAGGCGGGTGCCCTCCTCGACGATGAGCGCGTAGGCCGAGACGTGGTCGGGCTCCGCCGCCAGCGCCGCCTCCACGGACGCCCTCCAGTCGTCGTCGGTCTCCCCCGGCGTCCCGTAGATGAGGTCGAGGTTGACGTGCTCGAACCCCGCCTTGCGCGTCCACTCGACGACCTGCGGGACCCGTCCGGGCGTGTGCGTGCGCTCCAGGACGGCCAGGACGTGCTCGCGCGCGCTTTGCATCCCGTAGGAGACGCGCGTGAAACCGGCCTCGCGCAACCGGTGGAGGTACGCCTCGTCCACCGACTCGGGGTTGGCCTCCGTGGTGACCTCCGCGCCCGGGGCTAGGCCGAACTCCGCGTCGACGGCCGCGAGGACGCGGCCCAGATCGTCCGGCGGGAGCAGGGTGGGGGTGCCGCCGCCCACGAAGACCGTCTCCACGGGCAGGTCCACGTCGCCGAGGACCCGACGCGCCATCCGGACCTCGCCGATGGCGGTGGCGGCGTAGGAGTCGCGGCTCGCGCCCGGCCCGAGCTCCGTCGCCGTGTAGGTGTTGAAGTCGCAGTACCCGCAGCGCGTCACGCAGAACGGGACGTGCACGTAGAAAGCGAACGGCCGCTCCCCCAGCCCCTCCAAGGCGCTGGCGGGCAGCGCACCGTCCGCCGGTACTGGGTCACCATCAGGAAGCGTCGAGGGCACCCCTCAAGTCTGCCCCGCCGCGGGGGCTGCTCCGTCCGGTCAGGCCTCGCCGAGCTTGGCGCGGAGCCAGTCCGGGATG
Source organism: Actinomadura madurae (assembly GCF_047130825.1). Taxonomy (NCBI): domain Bacteria; kingdom Bacillati; phylum Actinomycetota; class Actinomycetes; order Streptosporangiales; family Thermomonosporaceae; genus Actinomadura; species Actinomadura madurae. The sequence goes on along the minus strand of NZ_CP083237.1, from coordinate 9,432,032 downwards.
TGCTCGTCCGCGCGGGGGAAGCGGTCGAGGTCCAGGGCGTAGGCGGACGGCGCGAGGGGCGGGGTGAACTCGGGCTCGCCGTCGTAGTCGAACTCGGCGCTGAAATGGCCGGAGCGCTCGACCTGGAGGCGCGCGGTGAACCACGCGCCCTTGTCGGCCCGGTACATCACGCGGCGCAGCTCGTCCATCCGCCCGACGGCCTGGCCGGGCGGCAGGGCCGTGCGGCGCCCGCCGCCGGCGTCCTCGACCTCGAAGGAGGCGCTGTCGATGCCGACCGTCGCGCGGAACTCGAAGTCGAGCCGCTCCCAGCCCGCGGGGGCGGCGGCGCGCAGCGCGCGGACGGCGCCGTTCACCGTCTCCCGCTCCTTTTCGGATCGCAGAACCTGCTCGGGCTGGGTCACGCTGCCTCCGGAGGACTGTCGCGGTCGGTTGATCAGGCACGCTACCCGTCCGACCGTACCGGCGAACACCGCCACGCCCGGCGGCGGGCGCCCGTGTCGCCCCGGCGGACGCGGCCGCGGGGCCGCGCGACCGCCTGAGCGACCATGATGAATGCGGATAAAGTCATCCGGATGCGGAACGAGGGTGTGGCCGGGCGTGACCGGGTGCCCGCGCGGGTGGTGGTGCGCGGGGAACCGGACGGGTGGCACTGCGTGGTGGTCGACGGCGCGGGCGCCGAGCAGCGCTCCGACTTCGCCGGGGCCGGGACGCGCTGGTCGGCCGGCGGGCGCGGCGACCCGGAGCCGGCGTGGTGGCGCCGCCGGCTCGCCGAGACGGCCGAGGGCCTGCGGGAGGCCGTCGCCGAGCGGCTGACCGACGCGACCTTCCGCGAGTTCGGCGCGGAGTCGGTGATCACCTGGTTCGCGGTGGAGGACCCCGTCGAGTGGGAGGGGATCGTCACGCTCCGGGAGGCCGACCCGGCCCGGTTCCCCGGGCGGGTGCCGCCGTTCGTGATCACGCTGGAGCCGGGCCGCGGGGCCCTGCTGCCGGACGCGAACCTGCTGTTCTCCACCCGCGCCGCGGACGCCTGGACGACCCTCGGCGCGGTCGCCGAGCGCTGCGGCACCCGCCCGCCGAAGACGTCGTTCCTGTGCGGCTGGGCCGACCACCGCAGCGTCCGGGTGGGGCGCGGGACGCTCGCGCTGTCCACCGGCCGCGGCGAGGACGGCGTGGAGCGGCTCGCCGAGATCTTCGGGACGCGGGCGGCGGGCTGGAGCGGCAACCCGGAGATGCGGTTCCGGCTCGACGGCGTCGACCTGCTCGACGAGCCCGCCCGCGACGTCGTCACGCTGCTGCGGGAGCTCGGCCACGAGATCGTCCGGCGCGGCCGGACCGTCCGGCTGGCCGCCTCGGGCCTCACCCTGTACGAGCCCGACCGGCCCGGCCCCGCGGACCGGTTCACCGGAGTGGCGCTGCGGCTGCCCGACGCGCTCGCGCCGCTGTGGGCCGGATCCTGACGGCCCGGTCGCGACGGCCGCGCCCCGGCGCGCACGAAGCCGACACCCACAGGGGACCGTGCCGTCACCGGAACGCAACTCCGCCGCTCTAGGTTCGCCGATCATGAGAAGCCGTGCGCGTCATGCCGTCCTCGCCATGACCGGCGCCGCCCTCGCCGGCGCTCCCCTCGCCCTCGCCGTCACCCCCGCCCGCGCCGCCGCCCCCGCCCACGTCGCCGGGGCGGCGATCACCGTCCACCGCGGCGGACCCGCCCGGTCGCTGCCCTTCACCGCCGGCCGGGACGGGGAGGCCGTGATCTCCTTCGCCGCGTCCGCCCCCGGCGTGTCCTGGGCCCGCGCGGGCGCCGAGTCCGCCGTGGTGTCGGTCGCCGTCGACGGGCGCCACGTGACCGACCTCGTCGTCCCCTCGTCCGCGCCGATCCCCCGCAGCCTCGGCCTGGGGCACGTCGCGGAGGGCCGCCACACGGTGACGCTGCGGTTCGCCGAGGGCAGCGCCCCGGCCGCCCGCAGCGTCACCCTCCAGAGCCCCCGCGTGGCCATGCCCGAGGCGGACGCGCTCGCCCTGCGCCACGCGCCCGTCATCGTCGGGCGGACGGGCTGGCCGTTCGGCGACCCGTACCAGAACGCCAGGACCGACACCCCGCTGGTCGCCTGGCACGAGACCCGCCCCGCCGCGACCCCGGGGCATCGCGTCATCGAGTACTCGATGGTGTGGAGCAACGAGGACGGCGGCACCGACACGCCCGCCCTGATGGCCCGCTGGGGCCGGACGACCGACATCGAATGGGTCTACCGGGTCGAGGTGGACGCGTCCGGCAAGCGGGTGGAGGGCAGCGGCGTCTACCAGGCGCCCATGCACCTGACGTTCAAGTTCACCGGCCGCTACGAAGGCGACCACCCGGTCCTGCAGACCTGCACCGACAACAACAACCTGTGCGACGTGATCTCCCCGGACCCGCCGCTGCGGTTCCTGCTCGACGCGTCCGGGACCCGTCCGGACGGGCGCGCCCGCGAGGTCGTCATGGACCGCGAGCCGTGGACGTACCGGATCGCGGCCGAGGAGATGCTGCGCGAGGGCAAGATCGAGGAGCCGTCCGATCCGGCGACGCGCGAGGTCGGCGACCTCCGCACGTACCTCTTCGCGGAGTTCGCCAAGACGACCGGCGCGGCGACGCTGCCCGGCTCCGCGCCGGGGGTGGCGCTCGGCGTCCGGCTCAGGTCCGACCCGTCCACGCTCTACCGCTCCGACCACGACGAGCCCACCTGGTCGGTCGAACGCGACGGCGCCGCCGCCACCACGGTCGAGCTGCCCGAGGGCACGACGGTCTCCGACATCGCGAGCATCGAGGCCGTCCGGCGGCCGACCGGGTGGGGCGACAACGGCGCGCCCGTCACCGTCACGTCCGTCAACCGGGGCTTCTTCCTGGACGACTCCTACCTGCCGCGGCCGTCGTCCGTCGCGTGGACCGGCTCGGTCACGCTCACGCCCGCCGAGCCGTCCGCCGTCATCTGGCGTCCCTGACGCATCACGCGGCCGGGCCCGTGGCGCGAAACGGCCACGCGCCCGGCCATGTGACGGAACCGGTGCGAACTCCAGGAGCGTCCAAGGAGTCATACTGTTCGCCAACAGCTCGCACAGCGAACCTTGAGAGGACGTCCACCATGGCCTACGGGCCTCCCCCGTCGCCCGGCCAGGGACAGCAGCCCCAATGGCAGCAGCAGCAACAGGCCCCTTGGCAGCAGCCCGGTAACGCCTGGCAGCAGCCACAGCAGCCACAGCCCGGCTCAGGATGGCAGCAGCCGCCCCAGGGCGGAGGCACCGCCCAGATGCCGGGCCACTTCGGCCCCGTCAGCGACGACGAGAAGACGTGGTCGCTGATGGCGTACGTGGGTCAGTTCCTCGTCGGCGCCATCGCGCCGGCCGTGGTCTACCTCGGCAAGGCCCGCTCACCGTTCGTCCGCAAGCACGCCGCCCAGGGCCTCAACATGGGCATCGCGGCGATCGCCGTGTGGGTCGTCTTCGGCCTGCTGTCGCTGGCCGTCGACTTCTTCATCTGGGTGCCGCTGCTCTTCACGGCCGCGGTGATGTTCTTCCTCGTGTACGCGGGACGGGCGGCCAACCGCGGCGAGTTCCGCCGCGTCCCGTCCGCGGTGGCCTGGCCGCTGCTGAAGTAACGGCTTTCCCGGAGCGGCGGCCCTACCGGGGAACGGCGGCTACTTCCTGCCCTTGTCGGTGTCGCCGCCGCCACCCGTGGAGAGCGCCGCGACGAAGGCCTCCTGCGGGACGTCCACCCGCCCGATGGTCTTCATCCGCTTCTTGCCCTCCTTCTGCTTCTCCAGCAGCTTGCGCTTGCGGGAGATGTCGCCGCCGTAGCACTTGGCGAGGACGTCCTTGCGGATCGCGCGGATGTTCTCCCGGGCGATGATCCGGGCGCCGATCGCGGCCTGGATGGGCACCTCGTACTGCTGCCGCGGGATGAGCTCCTTGAGCTTGGACGTCATCATCAGCCCGTACTCGCGCGACTTGTCCCGGTGCACGATCTGGCTGAACGCGTCCACCGACTCGCCCTGCAGCAGGATGTCGACCTTCACCAGGTCGGCCTCCTGCTCGCCGCTGGGCTCGTAGTCGAGCGAGGCGTACCCGCGGGTCCGCGACTTCAGCTGGTCGAAGAAGTCGAAGATGATCTCGGCGAGGGGCAGCGTGTAGCGGATCTCGACCCGGTCCTCCGACAGGTAGTCCATGCCGAGCAGCACGCCGCGGCGGCCCTGGCACAGCTCCATGATCGCGCCGATGTGCTCGGACGGGGACAGCAGCGTCGCCCTCACCACCGGCTCGTACACCGAGCCGATCTTGCCCTCGGGGAACTCGCTGGGGTTGGTGACGGCGTGCTCGGACCCGTCCTCCATCACCACCCGGTACACGACGTTCGGCGCGGTCGAGATGAGCGACAGGTCGAACTCCCGCTCCAGCCGCTCCCGGACGATCTCCATGTGCAGCAGGCCGAGGAAGCCGCAGCGGAACCCGAACCCGAGCGCCGCCGACGTCTCCGGCTCGTAGACCAGCGCGGCGTCGTTCAGCCGCAGCTTGTCGAGCGCGTCGCGCAGCTCGGGGTACTGGTCGCCGTCCACCGGGTACAGGCCGGAGAACACCATCGGCTTCGGGTCGCGGTAGCCGCCGAGCGCCTCGGGCGCCGGGCGGGAGGCGATGGTCACGGTGTCGCCGACCCGCGCCTGCCGGACGTCCTTCACGCCGGTGATCAGGTAGCCGACCTCGCCGACGCCGAGGCCCTGCACGGGCTTCGGCTCCGGGGAGATCACGCCGACCTCCAGGGTCTCGTGCGCGGCCCCGGTCGACATCATCAGGCTCTTCTCGCGCCGCGACAGGTGCCCGTCCATGATCCGGACGTAGGTGACGACGCCCCGGTAGGTGTCGTAGACCGAGTCGAAGATCAGCGCGCGGGCGGGGCCGTCGGCGTCGCCGACCGGCGCCGGCACCTCCTCGACGATCTTGTCGAGCAGCTCCCGGACGCCCTCGCCGGTCTTGCCCGACACGCGCAGCACGTCCGACGGGTCGCAGCCGATGATCCCGGCCAGCTCCTCGGCGTACTTCTCCGGCTGCGCCGCCGGCAGGTCGATCTTGTTGAGGACGGGGATCAGGTGCAGGTCGGCTTCGAGGGCCAGGTACAGGTTCGCGAGCGTCTGCGCCTCGATGCCCTGGGCCGCGTCCACCAGCAGGACCGCGCCCTCGCACGCCGCGAGCGACCGCGACACCTCGTAGGAGAAGTCGACGTGCCCCGGCGTGTCGATCAGGTTCAGGACGTGGTCGGTGCCGCCGGACGTCCAGGGCAGCCGGACCGCCTGGCTCTTGATGGTGATGCCGCGCTCGCGCTCGATGTCCATGCGGTCGAGGTACTGGGCGCGCATCTGGCGCCCCTCGACCACACCGGTCAGCTGCAGCATCCGGTCCGCGAGGGTCGACTTGCCATGGTCGATGTGCGCGATGATGCAGAAGTTGCGGATGATCGCGGGATCGGTCTTGTCGGGCTGAGGCGCTGGCACCGGGGTCCGTTCGCAAAACTCACTGGTTGACAGAGATCTGTGCGTCCCATGGTCCCATGCCCGGCGCGATGCTCCGTGCGCGGCCCGGTTTGGGCCGGGCCCCGGTGATTGGTAGGCTGTGCGACTGCGTGTGGCGTAGCGTCGTGCCCCGGGGGCACCGTCCCGCCCCCGTTCAGACATTCCCGTTGGCGCCTGCCCGCCCGCAGGCAAGGATCGCAACCAAGCTGAGGCACTACGACGTGGCTAACATCAAGTCCCAGATCAAGCGCAACAAGCAGAACGAGAAGGCCCGCCTGCGCAACAAGGCCGTGAAGTCCGAGCTGAAGACGGCGATCCGCAAGTTCCGCGAGGCCGCGGACGCCGGAAACGTCGATGTCGCCGTCGCCGCCCAGCGCGAGGCCGCCCGCAAGCTGGACAAGGCCGTCAGCAAGGGCGTCATCCACAAGAACCAGGCCGCCAACCGCAAGTCGGCGATCGCCAAGCGCGCCGCCGCCCTGCAGGCCGCCGAGTAAGAGCCGCACGCACGGGGCCGGCCGTCACGCCGGCCCCGACGCATGTCCGATGGACGAACGCCGGCTGGTGAAGATCTCCAAGTATCTCGCCAAGCATCTGCGGCACCGCCCGGAGCGGATCGGCCTCACGCTCGATCCGGGCGGCTGGGCGGACGTCGGCGACCTCATCGCCGCGTCCGCGCGCCACGGGTTCGCGCTCACCCGTGACGAGATCGAGCACGTCGTGGCCGCCAACGACAAGCGGCGCTACGAACTGGACGGGAACCGCATCCGGGCCGTCCAGGGCCATTCGGTCCCCGTCGACCTGGGCCTGCCGGTCGTGCCTCCGCCTGACCTGCTCTACCACGGCACCGTGGGCCGCTTCGTGGAAGCGATCCTCCGGGACGGCCTGCTGCCGATGGAACGGCACGCCGTCCACCTCTCCCCCGACCGCGAGACCGCCCGGCGCGTCGGCGCCCGCCGCGGCGAACCCGTCGTCCTCGTGGTCGAGGCCGCGCGGATGGCCGCCGGCGGGCACGAGTTCCGCGTCAGCGCGAACGGCGTGTGGCTGGTCGACTCGGTTCCACCGGAATATCTTCGCGGATGACCCGCGCGGCGTCCCAGTCCGGCACGTGCCGCACCCAGTCGGGCCCCGCCTTCGGCCCGAACAGGTACCGGTAGGGCACGATCTCGCGGACGGCGTCGTGCACGTCCAGCCGGTCGTCGATCATGTGGGTGATCCCGAGTTCCGCGCAGTGCCGCGCCTTGTCCCGCCGTTTCCGGCAGAACCGGACATTGCTCCTCGGTATGCCCGTCCGCGCGTAGAAGTCGTGGTGGTCGAGCCAGGCCAGCGTCCTCTTCTGCACCCGCTCGCCGCACTTGGAGATGATCCAGGCCCGCCCCCCGAACGCCTCGACCAGGCCGGGCAGCACCTCGTAGACGCCCTCGGTCGCGGACGAGGCGAGCGCCTCCTCGAAGGTCCCGTCGAGGAACACGGTGTCGTCGTCGCCGGGGGCGAGCAGCCCGCCGTGGATGACCCGGCCGAAGTCGACGCCGAGCCGCGGTTCGATGTCCATGCCCACAACTCTCCAGCCCGCGACTCTAAAGCAGAACTATAAAATCAACGACCGCCTATAGTTCTTGACTATGGACCTGGCACGCCTCTCCACGGACGCGCTCGCCTCGTTCGCCGTCTTCGCCGACCACCTCAACTTCACCCGCGCCGCCGAGGAACTCCACATCTCCCAGCCGGCCCTCCACGTCAAGGTGCGCAAGCTCACCGAGACCCTCGGCCGCCCCCTCTACACGCGGCACGGACGCCGCCTGGTCCTGACGCCCGCCGGGGAGCAGGTCGCCCGGTTCGCCCGTGACCTGGACGCCCGCGTGACGGCCTTCCTCGCCGGCGTCCACGGCACCGAGCCGGGGCGCGTCCCGACCCTGGCCGCCGGCGAGGGCGCCTACCTGTACCTGCTCGGCGACGCCGTCCACCCCGGCATCCGCCTGATCAACGGCGACCGCGCCCGCACCCTGACCGCCGTCCGCACCGGCCGCGCCGACGTCGGCGTCGCCGTCCTGGACGTCCTGCCGTCCGACATCGAGGCGGTCCCGCTGGCCACCTACCCGCAGGTGCTGGTCATGCCGGACGACCACCCGCTCACCGCCAGGACGCACCTCACCCTGGCCGACCTCGCGGACGCGGCGCTGATCGTCCCGCCGCCGTCCGGCCCGCACCGCGTCACCCTCGAACGCGCGCTGCGCGCCGCCGAGGTGCCCTGGTCGATCGCGGTCGAGGCGGAAGGCTGGCCTCTGATGCTGCACTTCGCGTCCCTGCGCGTCGGCCTGGCCGTCGTGAACGGCTGCGTCCCGCCCCCTCCCGGCCTCGCGGCACGCGAGATCATCGACCTGCCCGCCGTCCCCTACTACGCTCTCCACCTGCCCGGCCGCGCCGACGATCCCCTGGTCGCCGACCTGCTGACCGCCATCCGCACCGCGCTGAGGAGCACTCCGTGCACTTCGAGATCTCCGTCGACATCGACGCCGCCCCGGAAACCGTCTGGCGCATCCTGACCGACGTCGAGCGCTGGCCCGACATGACCGACTCGGTGGACCGCGTCGAGATCCTCGACAAGCCGTTCGCCCTCTCCAGCCGCGCCCGCGTCCACCAGCCGAAGCTCCCCGCCGCCATCTGGACGGTCACCGATTTCACCGAGAACGAGAACTTCACCTGGGAGTCCCGCTCCCCCGGCGTCCGCACGACCGCCGGCCACGACGTCCTCCGCACCCCCAACGGAACGACCACGGTCCGCCTGACCATCGACCAGACAGGCCCCCTAGCCCCCGCCATCGCCCTCTTCACAGGCCGCCTGACCCGCCGCTACGTAACCATGGAAGCCAACGGCCTAAAAGCAAGAGCAGAAGCCAAGCCAACCTGAACCACGGAGCCCCGACCACGCCTACAAGGCCGCCGCGACCTCGGCAACCTCGTCCTCGCCCGCGACCTCACCACCCACCAGACGGTCCCACGCGACCGCATCCCATGATCACAACCCGACCGAACCCCCGCACCATCACAGGACCGGTTTCAGTAGTTGCAGGACGCTCCGCCGGCCCGCACACCGATCACCGGGTCACCGCCGCGCGGCGACAATCTGAGCAACCGTCTTCTCCAGGGCATACGCCGGATCGGCTGCACCGCCCTTGACCTGCTCGTCCGCCTCAGCGACCGCGGTCAAGGCGCGCGCGACGCCGTCGCCGGTCCAGCCGCGCAGCTGCCTCTGCACTCGGTCGATCTTCCACGGCGGCATGCCCAGCTCCTTCGCCAGGGCCGCGCCGCGCGCCCCCCGCGGGGCGCCGCCGACCTTCGCCAGCCCCCGCACGCCCTGCGCCAGCGCACTGACGATCAGCACCGGCGCGACGCCCGTCGCGAGCGCCCAGCGGAGCTGTTCGAGCGCCTCGGCCAGTTGCCCCTCGATCGCCTTGTCCGCCACGGTGAACCCGCTGACCTCGGCGCGCCCCCGGTAGTACCGGGCGACGGCCGCGTCGTCGATCTTCCCTCCGGTGTCGGCGACGAGCTGGCTGCACGCGGCGGCCAGTTCCCGCAGGTCGTTGCCGACCGCCTCGATGAGCCCGCGCGCCCCGTCCGGCGAGATCTTCCCGCCCGCTTTGCGGATCTCGGTCCGGACGAAGTCGACGCGCTCCCCGGCCTTGGTGACCTTCGGGCAGGAGATCTTGCGGGCCTTGAGCTTGGTCAGCCCGTCCACGAGCGCCTTCCCCTTGGCCCCGCCGTGATGGACGGCGACGAGCACGACGTCCTCCGCGGGCGTCCTGGCGTACTTCAGCACCTCGGCGGACAGGTCCTTCCCGAGGTCCTGGGCCGCCCGCAGCACGAGCACCTTCCCGCCGCCGAACAGCGACGGCGACGTCAGCTCCGAGATCCGCCCGGTCTCCAGCCCGCCCGGCGCAAGATCGATGACCTCTACCTCCGGATCTTCCACCCGCACAGACGCGACGACGTCGCCGATCGCGCGCTCCACAAGCAGCTCTTCGTCACCGACGACCAGAATGATGGGCTCAACCGACACCCCTGCAGCATGCCACGCCCACCGACCGACCGCGCTCCCGTCACCGACGTATGGTGAGCCGGCCACGCACCGCGGACCGCCACCAATACGTCCTCCCCACCGGGCAGGCCTGCCGGCGATCCGGCGCCGCCACGGCCCCGCCCCCACCGTCCCAGACATCGCCCAAGACAGATGTACCGACACCACCGCCCGGGCACCGGATGCGGCGGCCGCCTTGTAGGCGTCGGCGAAACGCTCGGGCGCCGGACGGGATGTGGTGACGGGGTGCCAATCGCGTCGGCATCTCTCTCCCCCCGGCGAGGTGTAATGATCACCCGCGCCGCTGTGGTGTGGCTGGGGCGGGGATTGGTGGGGTGGGTGGAGGGGCGTTCGGCGCTGTCTGGCGTGGTGGGATGGCGACGGTCGCTATGCGGACGTTGGGTAGGGGCCATCCGGGGTCTTTCTGGTCGGCGTTGGTGGTCGTCTGTTGCGCGTTTTGTGGCGAACGGCGGGGGTCAGTTGCGTGGGATGACGGTGATACCGGCTCTGGCGCTTGCGAAGGCTATGTCCCCTTCCTTGTCGGTGCGGTGGATCTGGGAGCGGAGGCGTTGCAGGAGTCCCAGGGTGGCCGGGGACGGGTGGCCGTAGTCGTTGTGGGCGCCTACCGAGATCACGGAGATGGGGGCGCGCGCAGCGGCCAGGAAGCCGGGGGCCTGGCTGCGGGAACCGTGGTGGGGGACCTTCAGGACATGGACGCGAGGGACCGCGGACGCCAGGGCGCGCTGGGCGTCGGCCTCGATGTCGCCTGCCAGGAGGGCGCTGAAGCCCGGTCTGCGGGCGACGAGGACGACGCTCGCGTTGTTGATCGTGGTGCCGTCGTCCTTCGGGGAGAGCGCGGGAGTGGTGGTCTGCGGGGCGAGGATCGACAGGGTCAGCTCGCCGACGCGCCACTGCTGGCCCGCGTGGGCGGGGCGCATCGGGAGGCCGTGGGCGAGGCGGGCTTCGCGGCCGGACGTGCGGGAGGTCGTGAGGATCGATTGAACGGTTCGGTTGTTCATGACGCCGGATGTGCCGTTGATGTGGTCGGCGTGCGGGTGGGTCAGGATCAGCAGCGGCACGTCCTCGATGTGGAGGCGTCGCAGGCAGCCGTCGACCAGGGCCGGCTCGGGGCCGGTGTCCACGACGACGGCCTGGCCGGGGCCCGTGGAGAGGGCCAGCGCGTCGCCCTGGCCTACGTCGCAGGCCACCATGTGCCAGCCCGGCGGGGGCCAGGAGGGGGCCAGGACGCGCATCGCGACGACCGCGGCGAGGACGCCGGTCATGGCCGCGGCCGCGCACAGGCGGAGGCGGCGGCTGCGCAGGAGCAGGACGGCGGCGCCGCCCGCGAGCAGGAGCGTCACGGCGCCGAGACCGCCGGTGGTCCAGGGGATCGTCGCGTAGGGCAGGTCCGCGGTGGTCCTGGCCACCCGGATGATCCAGGCGACGGCGAGGCCCGCGGGCCACACGATCACCCGGGCGAGCGGCAACGAGGCGGGGGCGGTGACGGCGGCAAGGGCTCCGAGGAGGGTGGCGGGGGCGACGGCGGGGGCCGCCAGCAGGTTCGCGACGACTGCGAGCACTCCGATCTCGCCGGACAGCATCACCAGGACGGGCGCCACGGCCACCTGGGCCGCGGCGGCGACGGCGAGGGCGTCCGCGAGGGGGCCGGGGAGGCGGCGGGCCAGGCGGTCGCGCCACGGCGGCGCCAGGACGAGGAGGCCCGCGGTCGCGAGCACCGACAGCGCGAAGCCGTACGAACGCGCCAGCTCCGGGTCGATGAGGACGAGGAGGAGCACGGCGGCGGCCAGGGCGGGGATGCCCTGGCGGCGGCGGCCGGTGAACAGGGCGAGCAGGCCGATGAAGCCCATCACGGTCGCGCGCAGGACGCTCGGTTCCGGACGGGCGACGACGACGAACGCGAAGACCGCGAGGACGGCGACGGGCGGGGCCCGGCGGTGTCCGAGGCCCGCAAAGCGGCACAGCCCGAGGACCGCCCCGATGACGATCGCCAGGTTCGCGCCGGAGACCACCAGCAGGTGGGTGAGCCCGGCGGTCTGGAAGTCGTCCGCGAGGTCGGGGGCCAGGCGTGAGGTGTCGCCGACGACCATGCCGGGCAGGACGCCGCGCTGGTCAGGTGGCAGCCGAGCCACGGCCGCCCGGAGCCGCGCCCGCACGTGCTCGGCGGCGCGCTGGATCGTGGACGGTGGGCCGAGGACGGCGGGCGGTCCGCGCACGATCACGACCGCCGCCAGCAGGCCGGGGCCCTTGGGCGGAACGAACCGCCCGCGGAGCCGCACCCGTTGGCTGGGCACCAGGCGGAGCCAACGCGGGTCGCCCGCGATCAGGAGGACCGGAACGCGAACCTTGGTCCTCTGTACGGCCTCGGCTCGGGCACGGACGATGGCGATGCGGCGCCCGTTGCCCGGCTTCGCCCGCGGGTCGGCGGTCACGACCGCCTCGGCCGTCGCGAAGCGCCCGGCATCGGCGAGGCCGCGGACCGGGCCGTCGCTCACGGCGGTCGTCCGGAACGCCACCCCGGCGGCCGACGCCGCAGAGCAGGCCAGCACGACTCCGAGGATCATCCTCCGCCCGGACCGATTCCTACTAGTACGGCTGGCAACGTGGAGCACGTTTCCAGCAGAATCGCGCCTCGGGCCTGGGTCTTCGCGATCGTTGGAAGGACCGGACCGCGCCGCACTTCGGAGGCGAACGTGGAAACGCGTCGGGGGACGGTGTCCGGGAGGGTCGCGGCTCGGATTCGGGTCCGTGCCGTGGTTGGGCGGGGTCGGTCCTCGGGTGATCAGCAGGTACAGGGACGTCCCGGCGAAGGCCGCCGCCACGGCGTAGACGACGGGCGGGGGCAGGCCGATGGTGGTGGCGGCCGTCAGCCAGACCGCGAAGGCGGGGGCGAGCAGGCGGAGGTCGTGGGTCACACGCGGACCTTCGGTTTCAGGTCGGCGAAGCGGCGGGCGCCGATGCCGCTGACGTCCTGGAGCTGGTCGATGGAGCGGAAGCCGCCGTGCTCGGTGCGGTAGGCGACGATGCGCTGGGCGAGGACGGGCCCCACCCCGGGGAGGTCGTCCAGCTGGTCGGCGGTGGCGGCGTTGAGGTCGACCGGGGCGCCGGGTGCGCCCACGCCGGGCGGGGCAGCACCGTCTGGGGCGGGCGGGGACGGTGACGGCGCCCGGATGCCGACCGGGATCTGCTCGCCGTCGACGAGTTGGCGGGCGAGGTTGAGGGTGCCGGTCTTCGCGCCCTTCCGCACCCCGCCCGCGGCCTTGATCGCTTCGGCGACGCGCGAGCCGGACGGCAGCGTGACGACGCCCGGGTGCTCGACCTTGCCGAGGACGTGCACGACCACCGAGGACGAGGCCGCCGCCGGGCTGGCCGCCGGGGCGGGGCGCGGTTCGGCGAGCGAGGCGCTCGCCGGCGGGCCGGGCGCCGGCTGGGGGCGCGGCCGGGCGAGCCACAGGTAGCCGGCCCCGGCCAGCGCGGCGATGACGCCGACGAGGACGAGAATGCGGACGTGCGGTCGCTCGGGCGTCGACCGTGAGAAGGCGGCAGGCGGGTCGGCGGGTGGCTTCCACCGTCCCATCAGGGATTGGAGGCGGTCCTGCGTGTCGGGTCTCATGGCGACCGACGCTAAGGAGCCGCCGAGATCGGCCGCCGGGGAACCGCCGGTTGTGGATAACTCCGGGTCAGCGGTTCCTCGCGACGGCCGCGGCGAGAACGAGCAGGGCCGCCAGAGGCACCGTGACGTGGGTGAGCGTGCCGGGTTCCGAGAGGTAGAGGCCGCCGAACAGGGCGATAGCAAGGACGTTGGACAACAGCGTCCCGGTGTTGGTGAGCGCGGACACCGAGGACGCCTGGGCGGGCCCCACGGCCCCGGTGATGCGGTCGACGAGGGGGCTGAACCCCGCCGCGTGACCGGCACCGGCGGTGTACAGGAGGGGGATCGACAGGGAGACCGGCCAGCCGTCTCCCGCGAGCACCGGCAGGATCGACACCGCGACGGCGAAGCAGAGCAGGCCGATGGTCGGGAGGTTCGTCCGGGCCCGCCGGGGCAGACGCGTCCAGCCAAGACCAGCCGTGGCGAAACCAACGGTGTACGGGACGAACGTCAGCCCGGCCTCAAGCGGTGAGAAGCGGAGCACGTTCTGCAGGTAGAGGGCGAGCGTGAACAAGAACCCCGTGTAGGCACCCATCACGGCGCACGCCGCGAACAGTCCTGGACGCACAGAGCGTCTGCGCAGCACGGAGAGGTCCAGCAACGGCGATGAGGCCCTCAGCTCATGGACGCAGAACACGCCGAGCACTACACACCCCACTGTCAGGGAGGGCCACGTCCAGAACGGCCAACCCTGCTCCCTCCCCAGGACGAGCGGCACGATGAGCGCCGCCATCCCGAAGGAGAGGAGTCCGACACCGGGGATATCCAGGCGCACCTTCTTACCGGCCGCCGGTGGCATGAGCCTGGGTCCGATGCCGAGGAGCAACGCGCCAACAGGCACGTTCACGAGGAAGATGGGCCGCCAGCTACCGCCGACGGTCACGATGACGCCGCCCACTATCTGCCCCAGTGCGACCCCGAGCGCGAGCACCATCGAGTACAGGCCGAGTGCTCGGGCACGGGCGGGCCCCTCGAAGGAGAGCTGTATCAGCGACAAGACCTGCGGCAGCAGCAACGCAGCCGACGCGCCCTGGAAGACTCTCGCGGCCACTAGGACGGCGCCGTTAGGCGCCAGCCCGCAGGCCAGGGACGCGGCCGTGAAGCCGAACAGTCCGAGAAAGAACATCGTGCGGTGACCGAGCTTGTCGCCCAGCCGCGCCCCCGTGACGACCAGCACGGCCAAGGCGAAGATGTATCCGCCTGTGACGAGTTGCAGGAGGGCGCCCGACGCGTGCAGCCCGGACGCGATGTCGGGCATGGCCACCGCCACGATGGAGCCGTCCATCGAGACCATCGTCTGTCCCGTGAGCAGCACCACGAGCAGCCATCGTTTCGCCATTCCGCGAGTGTGCGCAGTGCCCCGCCGAGGGCGCTTGAAGATGTTTGTCCCTGCGTACGATGGCGGCCATGCACGAGTCGACGACCGTGGCGGAGACGGAGGGCTTCGCCGTCCACGCGGTGCGCTGCGCCGGGCGTCGGCCCGGCTGGTCGGAACCCGAGCCGTCCACCGCCCACCAGATCGTCCTGGTGCGTAAAGGACGGTTCCGCATGCGGTCGCGACACGGGCGGGTCGTGGTCGACGCCGCGACCGGTTATGCGCAGGCGCCCGGCGAGGAGGGCCAGTTCGCGCATCCCGCGGGCGGCGACGTGTGCACGGCCATCACGCTCCACCCAAGCCTTGCGCGCCGGCCTTCCGGGACGGTCAGAGTCGGCGCGCGCGCGGACGTGGCCCACCGGCTCCTCCTGCGAGCGGGGCCGGACGTGGCGTACGAGACGGCCGAGCGGCTCATGAGCCTGCTCGTCCACCTGGGTCTGGACGAGCAGGGCGGGAAGCGGCGCGCGCTGGCCGACGAAGCCCGTGAGGCCATCGCCGGTGACCACCCCCAGGCGGGGAGCCTCGTCTCGCTGGCCCGGCTTCTGGAGGTCTCTCCGTCCCACCTGAGCCGGACGTTCCGAAGGCAGACCGGCATGTCAGTCACCCGCTACCGCAACCGCATCCGGGTCGGGCGGGCCCTCGACCGCATCGAGCAGGGCGAGCAGGACCTGTCCCGCCTCGCCGCCGACCTGGGTTTCGCCGACCACGCCCATCTCACCCGGACGGTCAAGGCGGAGACCGGCCGTCCGCCGGTCGCGCTCCGCCGCCTCCTGACCGCCTGACTCACAGCTGCGGCGCCACGACGACACCGAGCATGCCGGGCCCGACGTGGGCGCCGATGACCGGCCCGACCTCGCCGACGTAGACGTCCTGGACGTGCGGGACGCGTTCGCGGAGGCGGGCGGCGAGGGTCTCCGCGCGGGCGGACGCGGCGAGGTGCTGCACGCCCAGGTCGACGCTCCGGTCCCCCGCCGCGGCGACGGCGAGTTCCTCCAGCCGCGCGAGCGCCCGCGAGGACGTGCGCACCTTCTCCAGCGGGGCGAGCCGGCCGTCGGCGATGTCCAGCAGCGGCTTCACCATCAGCGCGGAGCCGACCAGAGTGGCCGCGGCGCCGATCCGCCCGCCGCGCCGCAAGTGTTCGAGCGTGTCGACATAGATCAGGGACCGGGTCAGCCCGGCACGGCGAGCCGCGGCCGACACCGCCTCCTCCGCCGTCCCGCCCGCCAAAGCCACGGCCGCCGCGGAAAGGGCGGCGAACCCGAGCCCCATCCCGATGGTCCCGCTGTCCAGCACGCTGACGGAAACCGGCGCATCCTCAGCCGCCAACCTCGCCGCCTCCACCGTCCCAGACATCGCCGAAGACAAATGCACCGACACCACCGCCCGAGCGCCGGACGAGGCGGCCGCCTTGTAGGCGTCCGCGAAACGCTCGGGCGCCGGACGGGACGTGGTGACGGGATGCCATTCTTTCAGCGCTTGGGCGGCTTCGGCGGTGGTGATGTCGCCTTCGTCCCGCGTGGCACCGCCGACCGCGATCTGCAGGGGGACGATGGTCAGCCCGTGCCGTTCGGCGAGCCCCGGGGGAAGGTAGGCGGTGGAATCCGTGACGACCGCGACCGCACTGCCCATGGTGGCGACACTACCCGCCCGCCAGGCGCGTCGCGGACGGCGGGAACCTCGCGGCCGGCGGAACGGGTCAGGGCTGGACGGGGACGCCGCCGCGCCAGACCCGCAGGGCGCGCAGGCCGAACGCCCACGCGAACGCGCCCTCGTGGTCGGCGTCCCACAGGACGAGGTCGGCGAGCATCCCGGGCGCGAGCGAACCGCGGTCGCCGACGCGCAGCGCGGCGGCTCCGCCGAGGGTGGCGGCGCGCAGGGCCTCGTTCACGCTCAGCCCGAACATCGCGACGGACAGCCCGATGACGAGGGGCATGGACGTGATGCCGCACTGGCCGGGGTTGTGGTCGGTGCCGAGGGCGACGGTGACGCCGCGGTCGAGCATCTGCCGGACGGGCGCGGGCGCGCGGCTGCTGTTGAGGGAGCTGCCGGGGCAGACGGTGGCGGTGACGCCGGCGTGCGCGAGGGCCTTGATGTCGTCGTCGCTGGCCTGGGTGAGCAGGTCGGCGGACGCGCAGCCGACCTCGGCGGCGACCTGCGCGGCGCCGATGCGCTCGTTGGCGCAGGCGTGCATGCGCGCCTTCAGGCCGGCGCGCTTGCCGGTGAGGAGCAGGGCGCGCGCCTCTTCGGCGGTGAAGTGGCCCTCGTCGCAGTAGACGTCGATGCTGTCGGCGCCCGCGACGGCGGCGTCGCCGGCCCACAGCCGGACGGCCTCGATGTAGTCGCGGCGGCGCCCGAAGAACTCGGGCGGCAGGATGTGCGCGGCGAGGAAGGTGGCGTGGATGCGGGGCATGGACGGCTCGCCCTCCAGCGACCGCAGCATCCGGATGTCGGCCAGCTCCCCGTCGCGGGTGAGGTGGTAGCCGGTCTTGGCCTCGACGGTGGTGGTGCCGGCGAGGATCCACTGGCGGAGCCGCTCGCGGACGCCGTTGCAGAGCGTCCAGGGGTCGGTGCCCCGGGTGACGGTCACGGTGGAGTTGACGCCGCCGCCGGCCGCGGTGATGGCGGAGTGGGACGAGCCGCTGGTGCGCATCGCCAGCTCGGCCCAGCGGTTGCCCGCGTAGACGGGGTGCGAGTGCGCGTCGATGAGGCCCGGGGTGACGAGGCCGCCGCCGAGGTTCTCCACATGGTCGACGTCGACGATGTCGTCGATGATGCCGGGGACGCTCTGCGGGAGGTCGGACGCGGGGCCGGCCCAGACGACCCGGTCGTCGTGGATGAGCACCGCGGCGTTGCTGCAGACGTCGGTGCCCGTCCAGAGCCTGCCGATGTTCGTCAACAGCCGTACCGTCATAGGGTCACCGACCTGGGTGGGGCCATGCGCGCCGGAGCGCGGAACCGGGCGCCGTGTGGCGCTGGAAGGGGCCGCCTGCCCTCGTGCCGGGGTTCGGACCTGCCATGGTTGGGCCACCTGCTCTCGATCCGAAACGCCGGCTGGGTGCCGGCGACTCCACCGCTGGAGGGTCGGGTGACCGGGAGGCCACCATCGGCAACGAGACCGGAGATATCGGTTTCGTCACGGTAGTGCACTGAAGGTCCGTCGGACAACCTCTGATCGCAGCGCATCGACACCCATCACCCCGCCCCTAGCTCTACGACCGTACGGATTTCAACCGGACCGTCAAGCGGATTGGGCAAGCTGTCACCGTTCGGCGACCAGGAGGCGCCTTTAGTCGTCCCCGAAACGATCGTCCCGGCAGTCCCAAAATCCACCGGACCCCCACAAAAGGGGGCCCGGTGGAAAGGATATTCAGACCATGGGCGAGACGGTCTCGTAGCGGGCCAGTTCGCTCGCGAGAACGGCCGGCACGCGGGCGTGCAAGAGCGTCCCTTCGGCGATGTGCTCCTGCTTGAGGACCTCGCCCCGCTCGTGCACCTGCGCGACGACGTCACCGCGCTCGTAGGGCACCAGGAGGCGCAGCTCGCTCTCCAGCCCCGGCAGGTTCGCCTCGATCGCGGCGCGCAGCTCCTCGATGCCGAACCCGGTGCGGGCGGAGACGACGACGCTGTGCGGCTCGCGGCGCTGCAGGCGCGCGATCGCCAGCTCGTCCGCGGCGTCCGCCTTGTTGATGACGACGATCTCGGGGATCCGGTCGGCGTCGATCTCGCGCAGCACCTCGCGCACCGCGTCGATCTGCGCCTCGGGATCGGGGTCGGAGCCGTCCACGACGTGCAGGACCAGCCCGGCGTCGGTGACCTCCTCCAGCGTCGAGCGGAACGCCTCGACCAGCTGGTGCGGCAGGTGCCGGACGAACCCGACGGTGTCGGCCAGGGTGTAGGCGCGGCCGCCGGGCGCCTCGGCGCGCCGGACGGTCGGGTCGAGGGTGGCGAACAGCGCGTCCTCCACCAGCACCCCGGCGCCCGTGAGCCGGTTGAGCAGCGACGACTTGCCCGCGTTGGTGTAGCCGGCGATGGCGACGGCGGGCACCTGGTGGCGGCGCCGCTCGCCGCGCTTGGTGTCGCGCGCCTTGGACATGCCGGCGATCTGCCGGCGCAGCTTGGCCATCCGGGTGCGGATCCGCCGCCGGTCCAGCTCGATCTTGGTCTCGCCGGGGCCGCGGCCGCCGATGCCGACGCCGCCCGCGGCGCGCCCGCCGACCTGCCGGGACAGGTTGCCGCCCCAGCCGCGCAGCCGCGGGAGCAGGTAGTTGAGCTGCGCGAGCTCGACCTGCGCCTTGCCCTCGCGGCTCTTGGCGTGCTGGGCGAAGATGTCGAGGATCAGCGCGGTCCGGTCGATCACCTTGACCTGGACGGTCTCCTCCAGGTGGCGCAGCTGGCTCGGCGCCAGCTCCCCGTCGCAGATGACGGTGTCGGCGCCGGTGGAGATGACGACGTCGCGCAGCTCCGCGGCCTTGCCGGAGCCGATGTAGGTGGCCGGGTCGGGGCGGGACCGGCGCTGGACGAGCCCCTCGAGCACCTGCGAGCCCGCGGTCTCGGCGAGCAGCGCCAGCTCGCGCAGGGAGTTCTCGGCCGCCTCGGCCGTGCCCTCGGTCCAGACGCCCACGAGGACGACCCGCTCCAGCCGCAGGGCGCGGTACTCGACCTCGGTGACGTCGGTCAGCTCGGTGGACAGGCCCGCGACGCGGCGCAGTGCCCGGCGGTCCTCCAGGTCGAGCTCGCCCGGCAGGGGCTCGTACTCGATCTCGATGCCTTCCGGAACGTGGGTCTGGTCTGCAGAGAAAGGTTGAGTCATATGTCCTCGGTAAACGCCGCGTCGCGGCCGTATCTTCCCGGCGATCGTCTCACGCATCGTCCCCGGTGGTCACGTGGTTATCCCCCGCGTTCCCTCCTGGATTGACCCCGCCCCGTGCGGGGAGGGGCAGCCGGGGACCCCCTTTGACCGGGCCTCGCACCGCCGAGTACCGTTCTCCACGTAACAGAAGTGGAATTTCGCTATACGAAAGGGCAGGGCAGATGGCTGGACTGGAAGGCATCGAGGTCACCGGACCCCTCGGCGAGCGCCACGAGGAGATCCTGACCCCCGAGGCGCTCGGCCTGCTCGCCGCCCTGCAGCGCGAGTTCGGCGCCCGGCGCGAGGAGCTGCTGGAGGCCCGCGCGGAACGCCAGCGCAGGCTCTCCGAGGGCGGGACCCTCGACTTCCTGCCGGAGACCGCCGGCGTCCGCGAGGACGACTCCTGGCGCGTCGCCGAACCGGCGCCCGGCCTGGTGGACCGCCGCGTCGAGATCACCGGGCCGACCGACCGGAAGATGACGATCAACGCGCTGAACTCGGGCGCCAAGGTGTGGCTCGCCGATTTCGAGGACGCCAACACGCCCCTGTGGGACAACATGATCGAGGGCCAGCTCAACCTCCGGGACGCCCTCGACCGCACCATCGACTTCACCGACGCCAAGAGCGGCAAGACCTACGCTCTCAAGGCCGACGAGGAACTCGCGACGATCGTCGTCCGGCCCCGCGGCTGGCACATGGTCGAGAAGCACCTCCTCGTCGACGGCGAGCCCATGTCCGGATCGCTCTTCGACTTCGGCCTGTACTTCTTCCACTCGGCGCGCCGCCAGCTGGCCAAGGGCAAGGGCCCGTACTACTACCTGCCGAAGATGGAGAGCCACCTCGAGGCGCGGCTCTGGAACGACGCGTTCAACCTCGCGCAGGACGCCCTGGAGATCCCGCGCGGCACCATCCGCGCGACCGTGCTGATCGAGACGATCCCGGCCGCGTTCGAGATGGAGGAGATCCTCTACGAGCTGCGCGACCACTCCGCGGGCCTCAACGCCGGCCGCTGGGACTACCTCTTCTCCGTGATCAAGAAGTTCCGGGACCGGGGCGCCGACTTCGTGCTGCCGGAGCGGAACGCGATCACGATGACCGCGCCGTTCATGCGGGCCTACACCGAGCTGCTCGTCCGGACCTGCCACAAGCGCGGCGCGCACGCGATCGGCGGCATGGCGGCCTTCATCCCCTCCCGCCGCGACGAGGAGGTCAACAAGGTCGCGCTGGAGAAGGTCCGCGCCGACAAGACCCGCGAGTCCGGCGACGGGTTCGACGGCTCCTGGGTCGCCCACCCCGACCTCGTCCCCGTCTGCCGCGAGGTGTTCGACGGCGTCCTCGGCGACCGGCCGAACCAGCGGGACCGGCTCCGCGAGGACGTGCACGTCACCGCCGCCGACCTGCTCAACGTCAAGGACACCCCCGGCGAGATCACCGAGGCCGGCCTGCGCAACGACATCGACGTGGCGCTGCGCTACCTCGCCACCTGGCTCGACGGCGCCGGCGCGGTCGCCATCCACAACCTGATGGAGGACGCGGCCACCGCCGAGATCGCCCGCTCCCAGGTGTGGCAGTGGATCTACAACGGCGTCTCCACCGCCGAGGGCCGGAAGATCACCAAGGAGTGGGTGGAGCAGCTGCTCGACGAGGAACTGGGCAAGATCCGCGCCGAGCTGGGGCAGGCCTACAACGAGCCCCGCTACGACCAGGCGGTCGCCCTCTTCAAGGAGGTCACGCTGGCCGACGAGTACTCCGAATTCCTCACGACCCCCGCCTACCAGCAGTTCCCCTGACTCCCAGGGGGCTCCTGCGGCTACGGACCGGAGGCGGGATCTTGCGGCAGGTGGTGGGGCGGAGGATTGTGGAGGTGATGGACTCCTTGCGAACGCTCGCCCCCCGGTTGGAGGGGCTGCTCGGGGCGGACCGGGTGATCACCGACCCGGTGCGGCTGCGCACGTACGAGTGCGACGGCCTCACCAACCACCGGTCGACGCCCGGGATCGTCGTGCTGCCCGACACGGCCGAGCAGATCGCCGCGATCGTCCGGGAGTGCGCGGCCGCCGGGATCCCCTACGTGGCGCGCGGGTCCGGGACGGGCCTGTCCGGCGGCGCGCTGCCCCGGGCGGACGGCGTGCTGATCGTCACCTCCCGGATGCGCCGCGTCCTGGAGATCGACATCCCGGGCCAGCGGGCGGTGGTGGAGCCGGGCGTGATCAATCTGGACGTCACGCGGGCGGTCCGGCCCTACGGGTACTACTTCGCGCCCGACCCGTCCAGCCAGCAGATCTGCTCGGTCGGCGGGAACGTCGCGGAGAACTCCGGCGGCGCGCACTGCCTGAAGTACGGGTTCACCGCGCACCACGTGCTCGCCTGCGAGGTCGTCACGCCGGACGGCGAGCTGGTCGAGCTGTCGGCGGACGGGCCCGGCTACGACCTGCTCGGCGTGTTCGTCGGCGCGGAGGGCACCCTCGGCATCACCACCAAGATCACGGTGCGGCTGACGCGGGTGCCGGAGACCGTGCAGACGCTGCTGGCGGCGTTCGACTCGATCGAGGCGGGCGGCACCGCGGTGTCGGCGATCATCGGGGCGGGCGTCGTCCCGGCGGCGATCGAGATGATGGACGCGCTGGCGATCGAGGCCGCGGAGGCGGCGGTGCGCTGCGAGTACCCGGCGGGCGCCGGCTCGGTTCTGATCGTGGAGCTGGACGGCCCGGACGCCGAGGTGGCCGCCCAGTTCGCCGAGGTGGAGCGGCTGTGCCGGGACGCGGGCGCGTTCGAGATCCGCATCGCCGCCGACGACGCGGAGCGGGCGCTGATCTGGAAGGGCCGCAAGTCGGCGTTCGCGGCGGTCGGCCGCATCAGCCCGGCGTACCTCGTCCAGGACGGCGTCATCCCCCGCACGGTGCTCCCCGACGTCCTCGCCGGCATCGACGCCCTGTCCGCCCGGTCCGGGGTGCGGGTCGCGAACGTCTTCCACGCCGGGGACGGCAACCTGCATCCGCTGGTGCTGTTCGACGACTCCGAGCCCGGCGCGGAGGAGCGCGCGGAGGAGGTGTCGGGCGCGATCCTCGACCTGTGCATCGAGCACGGCGGCTCCATCACGGGCGAGCACGGCGTCGGCGTCGACAAGTCCCGCTACATGCCGCGCATGTTCACCGACACCGACCTCGACACCATGCAGATGGTCCGCTGCGGCTTCGATCCCGCGGGACTCTGCAACCCGGGGAAGGTCTTCCCCACGCCGCGCCTCTGCGGCGAGGTCCCCGGCAAGCGCAAGGGCCCCCACCCGTTCGAGGGAAAGGCGGACATCTTCTGATGCGGCCCCTGGACGCCCTGGCGAAGGTCTGCGGGGACGTGCGGCCCGGTGAGCCCGCGGAAGGCGTGCTCGGCGTGGAGCCGGCGCTCGTCGCGGCGCCGAAGAACCTGACCGAGGCCGCCGACGTGATGCGGGTGGCCGCCGAACACGACCTCGCCGTCGTGCCGCGCGGGGCCGAGACCCGGCTCGACTGGGGGACGCCTCCCGAGCGGTGCGATCTGCTGGTCGACACGCACCGGCTGGACGGCCTGGTCGAGCACACCGCCGGAGACCTGGTCGCCAAGGCCGAGGCCGGGCTGCCGATGGACCGGCTCGCTGAGAAACTGGCGGAACGCGGGCAGCGGCTCGCGCTCGACGTCCCCCTGCCGGGGTCCACGGTCGGCGGCACGATCGCCACGGGCGCGGCCGGTCCGCTGCGGTCCCTGTACGGGACGCCGAGGAACCTGGTCATCGGCCTCACCATCGTCCGGGCGGACGGGCAGATCGCGCGATCGGGCGGGAAGGTCGTCAAGAACGTCGCCGGGTACGACCTGGGGCGGCTGTTCACCGGCTCCTTCGGGACGCTGGGCCTGATCGTGGAGGCCACGTTCCGGCTGCATCCGATCCCCGCCGCGTCCGCGTACGTGACGTGCGCCGTGGACGGACCCGAAGGCGCGCACGACGCGGTCCAGAGCGTCCTGCACGCCCCTGTCGCGCCCAGCGCGGTCGAGTACATCGGCCCGGCCACGGTCGCGGTCCTCCTGGAGGGGGTACCGGACGGTGTCGCCGAGCGCTCAAGGCAGACCGTGGAGCTGCTCGGCGAGAAGGCCGAGATCGTAGAAACGGCTCCGGACGGCTGGGGCCTCTATCCGGACGGCACCACCCTCATCGACATCACCGCCCCGCCGCCCTCGCTCCGCGAGGTCCTCACCGCCCTCGGCCCGGACGCCGCCGTCACATGGAGCGGCAGCGGCCACGGGCACGTGGGCCTGCCGTCGTCACTCGAACCGGACAAGGTGGCCGACGTGCTGGGCCGCCTGCGGGACATCCTCACCCGGCACCGTGGTCACGCCGTCGTCCGCTACGCGCCGCAGGAGGTGCGCGGCGAGATCGATCTGTGGGGGCCGATCCCGGCGCTGACGCTGATGCGGCGGGTGAAGGACCAGTTCGACCCCGGCCATCGCCTGTCCCCCGGCCGTTTCGCAGGAGGTATCTGATGAGCGCTCAGGACGACCTCCCGAATCTGCTCAACGACTGCGTGCACTGCGGTTTCTGCCTGCCGACGTGCCCGACGTACGTCCTGTGGGGCGAGGAGATGGACTCGCCCCGGGGACGTATCCACCTCATGCAGCAGCACGTGGAGGGCGAGCCGCTCAGCGACGCGATGGTCGAGCACTTCGACCGCTGCCTCGGATGCATGGCGTGCGTGACGTCCTGCCCGTCCGGGGTGCAGTACGACCGGCTCATCGAGACGACCCGCGCCGACGTCGAGCAGGAACACCAGCGGTCGCTGAAGGAGAAGGCCCTGCGGGAGCTGGTCTTCCAGCTCTTCCCCTACAAGCGGAGGCTTCGCGCTCTGCGCGGCCCCCTCCGGGCCTACCAGAAGTCGGGCCTGGAGCGGCTCGTCCGGCGCAGTGGCGTGCTGGAGCGCATCTCACCGTCCCTCGCCGCGATGGAGCGGCTCGCGCCTCCGCTCGGCGCGTCGCCCCGGCTGCCCGAGCGGGTCGCCGCGCGCGGCGGGCGCCGCGCCACGGTCGCCATGCTGACCGGCTGCGTCCAGGGCGAGTTCTTCCCCGGCGTCAACGCGGCCACGGCCCGCGTCCTGGCCATGGAGGGCTGCGACGTCCTCATCCCGAGGCACCAGGGGTGCTGCGGCGCGCTGTCCATGCACTCCGGGCGCGCGGAGGAGGCCCGCGCCTTCGCCCGCCGGACGATCGAGACGTTCGAGGCCGCCGACGTCATCGTGGTCAACTCCGCGGGATGCGGGTCGGCGATGAAGGAGTACCGGGAGCTGCTCTCGGACGACCCGTCCTGGGCGGGACGCGCCGACGCGCTCTCGGCCAAGACGCGGGACCTCGCCGAATACCTGGTGGAACTCGGGCCCCGCGCGCCGCGCAGGCCACTTCCGGTCACGGTCGCCTACCACGACGCCTGCCACCTCGCCCACGCCCAGGGGGTGCGGAGCCAGCCGCGCGACCTGCTCGCCGCGATCCCCGAGCTGACCGTCCGCGAGATCGCCGAACCGGACATCTGCTGCGGCTCCGCGGGGACCTATAACCTGTTCCAGCCGGAGGCCGCCGGCGAACTCGGCGACCGCAAGGCGGTGAACGTGGACGCCACCGGAGCCGAACTACTGGTCGCCGCCAACCCCGGCTGCTCGATGCAGATCGCCACCGCGCTGCGCCGGCGCGGCGCCGGCATCGCCGTCGCGCACACCGCGCAGGTGCTGGACGCCTCCCTGCGGGGACTCGGCCGCGACCCCCTCGTCGCGCGCCGTTCGTAACCCGCTGACCTGGACCGCCGTCGTTCCGGGCGTCCGGTATCGTGTCCTGCCGCCGGAGACAGGACGCGCTGACTGAGCCTGGAGAGGGCCGAGGGAGCACGCACGACCATGTCGAACAGCTACCAGCCGCACCGCTCGCACCGCCGGAGAAGGAAGAGCCACTCGGGCAGGCTCGGCTTGGCCGGGGCCCTGACCGGGGCCGTCGGGATCGCCGCGGTGGCCGGCGCCATCGTGTACCTGCGGCCCGGCACGGGCGAGCGGGAGTCCACCGAGCCGGCGCTCGCCAGCCAGGGCGGCGCGGGCCGGCAGGGCACGTCCGTGCCCGCGCCGAAGGCCGGCCCGCCGGTCAACTTCACCACGCCCGAGGGCTACGGCTACAGCCTCGCCGCCGTCAAGGCGGGGACGAACCGTCAGCCGCTCGGCGCGACCGAGGCCCCGCCGTCCGGGACGACGTACGCCTACGCCGACTACATCCTCACCAACAACCAGCGGCGGCCGGTCCTGCTGGACTACCCCGCCGACCTGTTCATGCCCAAGGCGCAGGTGCCGGAGGACGCGCAGGAGCGGTGCATGCCGCAGGCCGGGATCGCCGCCGACATGTGCACGCTGCCCAACCACAGCAAGATCACCGGGCTGATCGACGGGTCGAAGGCACCGGTCGACGACAACGGCACCGCGATGATGCCGGCGGGCGCCTCCTACGTCGTCCGCATCGCCTCCGACCTGCCGGTCAAGGAGGGCCTCTCCGCCGACGACCTGCAGGTCTACGTGTGGAACGCCCGCTACACCAGCGACCGGAAGGGCATCCGGCTCGCCTTCCCCTGACGATCACCGCCGCGTGAACCCGACGTCCTCGTAGGCGGGCTCCAGGAAGCCGCAGGCGCCGAGGTTGGCCAGGCCCGCACGGACCGCGACGAGCTGGGGGCGCTGGTAGAGCGGCAGGACCGACGCCTGGCGCCAGATGAGCGCGTCCGCCTCGTTCACCCGGGCGCGGGTCCGCACCGGGTCGGTCTCCGCGATGGCCCGGTCCATCGCCGCGTCGATCGCGGCGGTTCCGGTCCGAGAGTAGTTCTGCCGGACGCCGCGACCGTCCGGCCGCGCGAACACCGCCTTCATCGGCGACACCGGGAACGCCGTCCCCAGCCAGGAGAATGGGACGATGTCGAAGTTCCCGGGCGTGACGTACCGGTCGAAGACGTCATCGGACGGGGCGACCTCGACGTCCACCTGGACGCCTATCCGTTCGAGGAGCGTGCGCGTCAGCTCCCCTTCGCGCTTGCTGATCGGTACCCCGGACGGCACCACGAAACGCAGGGAGAGCGTCCGTCCGGCCTTGGCGCGGTACCTGCCATCGAGTCTCCAGCCCGCCTCGTCCAAGAGCCTGCGGGCGCGCGCCGGGTCGTACCTGCCGAGCGGTCCGGAGTTGTCCCGATAGCCCTCCTGCGTGTTGACATAGAAGTGGTTGCCCATCGTCTCGACCGGCACGCCGAGGCCGGACAGGTCGGACCGCGCGATGGCGCGCCGGTCGATGCCGAGCATGATCGCCTGCCGTACGCGTGCGTCGGACAGGACGGGCCCCGCCGCGTTGAGCGTGAGGTTCCGCCAGTCGGGCCCGCCCGCCCTTCGGACGGCGGCGCCGTCGACCCGACCGGCGCGCTGCAGGGCGCCGGCGTCGAGCCCGATGTCCATCAGATCGATCTCTTGGTTGGCGAACGCGCCGGGCATGGCGCTGGTGTCCATGGCGCGGTACACGATCCGGTCGAGTTTCGCGGGGGCGCCCCACCATGCCGGGTTCCGTACCACGGTGAGGGTTTTGGCCGTCCGATCGATCCTCTGGACTTTGAACGGTCCCGCAGTGACGGGCAGTCGGTCCACCCAGCCGGTGTTGAATGCGCGTGCGGTCGAATAGGCGACCGCCGGATAGAGAGGGCTGAAAAGGCTGCGCCACTCCGCATACGGCTGCGTGAACGTCACCTTGACTACATGCTCATCCGTGCCGCGTTCAATGCGCTTGATCTGCCGGTAGCCGGTAGTGGTGGAGACCTCGTGGCGCGAGTCCCGTCCCGACAGGGCATGGGCTTGCGCGACGAAATCGGCGTATCCGATGGGCCTGCCGTCCGACCAGCTGGCGCGCGGGTTCAGCTTGTAGATGACCGTCTGGCCGTGGTTGGTGCGCTTTGCCTTGGCCGACTCCAGATATTCCGGGACCGGATGCGGAACGGCCTTCTCATCGGAGCGCATCAGATAGGGCAGGACGCCGTGGATGACGCGAGCGACCGTTCCCTGGGTGCCGTTGACATGATGGAAGTTCCACTGTGATGGAAACTCCGGCAATGGCCAGCGCAGTGTTCCGCCGTCGATGACACGGTCGCGCGGGGCAGGGTTCACATCTGACGCGGGCAACGGCTCGATTGTCCCGGTCATCGAGGTCGGAGTGGCAGAGCATCCGGCACCGGCCATGAGCGCACCCGCGGCGAAGATCACGGCGAGTAGCCGTTTCACCCTCCGCTCCCTGCAGCGACGGCGTGGCAGGCGACTGAGTGGTCATTGTTCTTTTCAGGCTTCACAGGACGTAATCCCGGGTCGTTCTCTTCGCATAAGCGCCTGTCGACGGCGGTGAGCGTGACGTACTTCGGGCAACGGGCACGGAAACGGCATCCCGCTGGTGGAACGGTTGGATCGGAAGGGTCTCCTCGCAAGAGAACGCGGTCGAGGTCGGGGTGCGGGCGCGCCCCCGGAAGCGCGGCCAGAAGGGCGCGTGTGCAGGGATGGCGGGGTGCGCCGTACACGTCGCCGACCGAGCCGATCTCGACGATGCGGCCCCGGGACATGACGGCCACCCGGTCGGCGATCCCATGGACGAGGTCCAGGTCATGGGCGACCAGAAGGAGCGCGAGACCGAGCCGAGCACGCAGGTCCCGCAGGAGGTCCATGACACGGGCCTGCGCGGCCTTGTCCAGGGACGACACGGGCTCGTCCAGCAGGAGCAGGCGCGGTTCCAGGGCGAGCGCCCTTGCCATGGCCACCCGCTGACTCTGACCACCCGACAGCTCATGCGGGTAGCGCTGGGCATGACCGGGTTCCAGCCCCACCAGTTCCAGCAGCCGCCCCACGCGGTCCCCGACCGGCACACCGTGCGCGGTCAGCGGCTCGGCCAGGATGGCGGCCACCCGCATCCGCGGGTTCAGCGACGCGCAGGGGTCCTGGAAGACGACCTGGACCTCCCTGCGTAAACCCTTGCGGTGGGCGGCACCCAGAGACGACGTGTCACGGCCCAGGATCGTGACGCGCCCCTCCGGCGGACGTGACAGCCGCAGGATCTCCATCAGAGCCGTCGTCTTGCCGCTACCCGACTCCCCGACGAGCGCGAGCGTCTCCCCCTCCCGGACGTCGAAACCGATGCCGTCCACGGCGGGCACTGTCCCGGTCCTGCGGCGCAGCCTCGGGGTATGCACCGCGTGGTGGCGGACGAGACCGTCCACTTCGAGCACGACGGCACGGTCGGACCGGGGCGAAGGCGCCTTCACGACCCGGGGCGGCGCCTTCAGCCGCTGCGCCGGGCCGCCCTCCACGGCTCGCCCCTCACGCATCACCATGAACCGGTCGGCGAACTCCGCGACGACCGCCAGGTCGTGGCTGATCACGACGATCGCGGCGCCGGTCGCCCGCTGCGCGTTCCGCAGCACGTCCAGGACCTGTGCCCGGACGGTCACGTCCAGCGACGCCGTCGGCTCGTCCGCCACGATCGCGACCGGATCGCCGGCGAGGGCCATGGCGATCATCACGCGCTGCCGCATCCCGCCGGAGAACTCGTGCGGGAACCCCCGGGCCCGCCGCGCGGCGTCGGGGATCCCGACGAGGTCGAGCAGCTCGGCGGCGCGTGCGCGTGCCTCCGCGCGGGACGTCCCCGAGTGGATCCGGACGGCCTCGGCGATCTGGCCGCCCACGGTGCGGACGGGCGTGAGCGCCGACAGCGGATCCTGGAACACGATGGCCAGGTCCTTACCGCGCACGCGGGACAGCTCGGCGTCGGTGCGTCCGAGCAGTTCCCTCCCGCACAGCCGCACGGACCCCGTCACGTGCGAGCCGTCCGGCAGAAGCCCCATCAGGGCGAGAGCCAGCGTGGTCTTGCCCGCCCCGGACTCACCGACGATCCCGAGGGTCTCCCCTGACTCGACGGTGAAGCTCAACCCGTGCACCGCCCGCACGCCGGACGTATGACCGACCGTCAGATCGGCGACCTCCAGGACCGTCACCCCGCGTCCTCCGGGTCGAGGACGTCCCGCAGCCCGTCGCCGAGCAGGTTGACGGCGAGCACCGTCAGGACGAGCAGGCCCGCGGCGGCCCCGGGCGCCCACCCGAACGCGGAGGCGGCGTGGCCGTCGGCGAGGACCGTCCCGAGCGAGACGTCCGGCGGCCGCACCCCGAAGCCCAGGTAGGACAGCCCGCTCTCCGCGGTGATCGCGACGCTGACGTTCAGGCTCGCGTCCACGGCGAGCAAGGACGCCATGGGCGGCAGCACATGCCGGACGATCACCCGCGGCGCGCCCGCCCCGAGGAGCCTGGCGGCGACCACGTACTCGCGCTCGCGCAGCGAGACCGTCGTGGCCCGCACCATCCGCGCGGTCACCATCCACATGAACGCCGCCAGCAAGGGCACGAGCACGGGCCACCCGCCGCCCAGCCGCGGTGCGAGCACGACGAGGACGAGGAACGGCGGGAGCACCAGCAGGAGGTCGGTGCCCCACATCAGCGCCCGGTCGAGCCGTCCGCCCGCGAATCCGGCCACGGCACCGGTGACGGCGGCGAGGCCGGTCGCCAGCAGGGCCGCGCACAACCCGATCAGCAGCGACCGCTGCGCGCCGCGCAGCGTGAGGGCGAGAACGTCCCGCCCGCTCTGCGTCGTGCCGAGCCAGTGACGCGCGGACGGCCCTTGCCCGAAAGCGGTGAGGTCCGTCTCGTCCCATCCCCACGGCGACCAGAGCGGCCCGGTGAACGCCGTGGCACCGAGCAGGACGAGCAGGGCAAGCCCGGCGACGCCCCGGCGACTGCCCTTGAACCCCAAGGCCAGGGCGCCCACGCTCATCGCGCCGCCCGGAAACGGACGCGCGGGTCGAGGGCGGCGGTGAGGACGTCCGAGGCCAGCCCCGCCAGGAGCACCGCGCAGACGGCGACGCACTCGATGGCGGCGACCGCGTTGACGTCCCCGCGCCTGATGGAGTCGGCCAGCCACTCCCCCATCCCGTGCCGACCGAAGATCTTCTCGATGAACACGCCGCCGAGGAGCAGCGGGCCGGACGTGTAGGCGAGATACGTCGCCATCGGCACCAGCGCGACCGGGAGCCCGTGGCGCAGGAGGGCGCGCCGCCTCGACAGGCCCTTGGCCCGCGCGGTGCGCACGAAGCCGGCGTGCAGGACGTCCAGCATCAGGCCGCGCTGGTAGCGGCAGCAGAGCGCGAGTTGCGCCAAGGCGATCGTGACCGTCGGCAGCAGCAGATGCCGCGCCCGGTCCGCGACCGCACCGATTCCCGAGACACCGGGTGTGTACTCGCCCACCCACACGAAGGCCTGGACGCCCATCGCGTCGTTGGCCTCGCTCGCGGCGATCTGCAACAGCACCGCCAGGACGAACACGGGCGCGGCCACCAGGAGGTAGGAGCCGAGCGAGATGATCCGGTCGGCCGCGCGTCCGCGCTTGACGGCCGCACAGGCGCCGAGGGCGACGCCGAGCGCGCTCCCCAGCACGGCCCCCGGCGAGACCAGCCGCAGGCTCACCCCGAGACGGCGCCGGAGCTCGGCGGCGACCGGTTCGCCGTCCCATGTCCGGCCGAGGTCGCCGTGCAGGACGCCCCTGGCCCAGGTGAGGTACCGCGTGGCCAGGGGCGTCCGGTCGTTCATGTTGAGCGCGTCGAGGCGGGCCTCGATGACGGCGTCCGGCGGGCGGGGTGCCCGGTCCGCGACGTTCGCGCGCGGGTCGAGCGCCGCGGCGGCGAGCAGGTAGCCGAGGCCGGTGGCGCCCAGGGCCAGCACGACGCGGTTCACCAGCCGCCGCAGCAGGAATCCCGCCAACGTCTCCCCTCCCGCACCAGCCCGAGTCACGGAATGCTATCGAGTGGACACGTAGTGGGACAGGAGAACGTCAAGGATCGCCAGGGAAGGTCAAGCCGGAACAGGTTCGCGGCTCACGGCGGGCTCTTCTCCGGTACGTCCGCGCATGGCGCCGAGCACGAAGAGCACCAAACCGGCGACGGCCCATGCCGCCAGGACGGCGAGCGCCCCGCCGCCGCCCGCGCCGTCGAAGAACGCCGTCGACCTCAGCAGCGTGACCGACGCCCCGGGAGGCAGGAACTGGCCGAGCTCGCCCCAGGGCTGCGGCAGCATCTCCGGCGCCGACGCGGCCGCCGACAGGGGGTTGCCGAGGAGCAGCATGGTGAGCGCTCCGACACCGATCCCGGCGCGCCCGATCGCCGCCGCGAGGCCGGCGATCGCGCCGGTGACGGCGAGCACGGTCAGCGACATGACGCCGGCGACGGCGAGGTAGGAGCCGGGCAGCAGCGACAGCCAGCCCTGCGCGACCCCGGCGACGCCGAGCCCGCCGAGCGCCGCGAACAGGACCGCGCCCGCGGCCCGCCACCCCGCGGCCGGGATCGCGAACGTCAGCAGCACCGCGGCGGCGATGCCGGACATGACCAGCGGGAGCGCGAGGGCGCCGAAGCCCGCGCCGCGCGGGTCGTCGGAGTCGGCGGCGACCACGTCCTCGGCGGGCGAGGAGGCCGCGCCTCCGCCGAGCCGCGCCGCGACCGCGCCGAGCTGCTGGGCGATGGCGGGCGAGGCCGCGGAGGCCGTGAGCACCTTCGGCCCGGACGGCGTGGCGACGATCGCGCCGTAGGCCTCGCGGTCCTGGAGCGCGGCCCGCGCGGCCGCCTCGTCCGGACGGGTCCGCACGTCGAACGCGCCGGGCCGCTCCCGGTCGAGCCGGTCGGCGACCGCGCCGGCCTGCGGACCGGTCACGACGATCGGGACGTCGCGCGGCTCCGTGCGCGCGGCCGGCCAGGAGAAGGCGATGATCATGATGAGCTGCAGCACCGCGGCGGCGACGGCGACGCCGGCGGTGCGGCCGGCGAGCGAGGACCGCATGGGGGCCACCTCCAAAAAACGAATGTCCGTTCTCTTATGTTGGCCAGGGTCGCACCGCGGTCCCCGCTTGTCAAGAACGGACGTTCGTTTTATATTGGCGCCATGCCGAGAGTGAGCGAAGAGCACCTGGAGCGCCGCCGCCGCCAGATCCTGGAGGCGGCCCGCGCGTGCTTCGTCCGCAAGGGCATCCACGAGACGTCCATGCAGGACATCTTCGCCGAGGCCGGGCTCTCCGCCGGCGCGGTCTACCGGTACTTCAAGAGCAAGAACGAGATCATC
Organism: Actinomadura madurae; assembly: GCF_047130825.1. NCBI lineage: Bacteria > Bacillati > Actinomycetota > Actinomycetes > Streptosporangiales > Thermomonosporaceae > Actinomadura > Actinomadura madurae. The sequence continues at coordinate 9,399,321 of NZ_CP083237.1, read as the reverse complement.
GAGGCGAACGTCGCGACCGTGGTCGGCGAGCTGCACGCCTTCTTCGACGAGCTCGGCCGCAGCGAGCCCCTGCTCCCGGTCGACCAGGTCATGGAGCGCCTCGCCGGCAAGGTCGTCGAGCTGTCCGGCGAGGACGGCCCGCTCCGGCTCGCCCCCCAGGCGTGGGCGCTCGCCCTGCACGATCCCGAGATCGCCACGTACGTCGCCGAGAACGTCGCCGGCCTGCGCCGCACGTGGACGGCCTACATCCGCCGCATGGTCGAGGCCGGCCTGCTTCCGGCCGACATCGACATCGAGGCCGCCGCCAAGACGCTGTTCTCGCTCATGCCCGGATTCCTCGTCCAGCGCCTCGTCCTCAAGGACTTCTCCCCCGAGGAGGTGGGGCGCGGAGTGCGGGCGCTGAGCCGCGACAGCATGTTGACTCTGCTGGCCTGACCCCGCTGCCGGTCCGCCGGCCCGCCCGGTCGGCGCGGGCGGCGGCCGAACCCGCCCCTGTCAGAGCTCAGCCGCGCCGCCTGCGCCGTACCGCCCGGCCGGCGAACGCGGCGCGCCCCCGGCCGCCCGCCCCCCATCCGGGCCACTCTGACCTGCGCCTTCCGTTCAACTCGCCGGGTTCCGCGGTTACCATCACGTGCACGCGCACGTACACCGTGACCGGGCCAGTGTCCACCGGGCCGGATCCCGGTGTCCTGAGGCGGACGCCCTTTTTACTGCAGGACAGGGAGCAGGACGTTTTAACATTCCATTACTTTCGGGCGGGGAGCGGCTTCATGGAGACGGAAGAACACGACCGCGGAGCGAGGCGCGTGGGCGTTCTCCTCGCGCTGGCCGCGGTCGCGTCCGTCGCCGCCTCCCTCGCCGTCGGCGCCCGGCTGCCCTCCGGCCTGCGGATGGTGTGGTGGCACCCGGAGATCCTGGTCGCGCTCGCCTGGACCCCGGTCGGGGCGGTCCTGCTGCGGCACCGGCCCGGCCTGAAGGTCGCCTGGCTCATGGTCGGGTCCGGGTTCAGCGCGTCGGTGTACGTCCTGGCGCTCAACCTCGGCCCGTGGTTCGAGCTCCACGGCTGGCCCGCGACCGGGTTCGTCCAGTGGCTCGCGACCTGGCTGTGGGCCGTTGACACCTACGCCCTGACCCTGATCCTGCCGTTGATCTTCCCGGACGGGCGGCTGGTGTCGCGCTGGTTCCGTCCCGTGCTCGTCCTCGCCTGCCTCGTCCCGGTCATCGTCTGCGTCCACCTGACCATCGACCCGGACGTGCGGCGCTGGCACAACGGCGTCTCGGTCTACCCGTTCGACCGGATCCCACTGGCGATCAGCGCGATCATCCTCCTCTCCTTGGCCGCGGGCCTGTTCTCGATCGCCGTGCGGTTCGTGCAGTCGCCGCCGGACGTGCGGCGCCAGATCGGCTGGGTGGTCTACCCGGGCCTGGTCGCCGAGGCGATCATCTTCGCCGGCGAGAACAGCCCGATCGGCGACCCGCTGCGCAACATCACGATCGTCGCCGTCCCGATCTGCATCGCCATCGCCATCACCCGGTACCGGCTCTACGACATCGACCTCGTGGTCAGCCGGACCCTCGTCTACGCCGGGCTCGTGGTCGTCATCACCGGCGTGTACTTCGCGCTCGTCGGCACGGCCAGCCTGCTCGCGCACGGCAGGGGCACCCTCGCCGGGCTCGCCGGCGCCATCGTCGCGGGCGCGGTGTTCGAGCCCGTCCGGCGGCGGCTGCAGCGCACGGTGGACGGGTTCATCCACGGCGAGCGCGACCCGTACCGGATCGCCGACCGGCTCAACCGGCGGCTGCAGACCGCCGCGGACCCGGGCGCCGCGCTCGCGGTCGCGGCCGAGGTGGCGCGCTCGGCCCTGCACGCGACCGGGGTCGCGCTCGAGGTGCTGGACCGCGACGGCCGGACCATCTCCGCGGAGGACGGCGTCCTCGGCGAACGGCCGCAGCTGATCCCGCTGGTGTGGCACGGCGAGCCGGTGGGGCGGCTGCTGTTCGGCGTCACCCGCACCCCCGACGCGCGGCTGTCCGGCGTCCTCGCCCGCAACCTCGCGGAGCTGGCGAACGCGGCCCGGCTCGCCGCCGACGTCCAGCGGTCCCGCGAGCACATCCTGCGCACCCGGGAGGAGGAGCGCCGCCGGCTGCGCCGCGACCTGCACGACGGGCTCGGCCCGACCCTCGCCAGCCTCGCCATGACGGTCGACGCCGCGCGCATCACGCTGAAGACCGACCCGGAGGCGGCCGACGAGCTTCTGGAGGAGCTGCGCGCCACCATGGGACACACCATCGGCGACATCCGGGAGCTCGTGTACGGCCTGCGTCCCCCCGCACTGGACGACCTCGGCCTGGAAGGCGCGATCCAAGCGCTCGGCGGCGTCGTCGCCACCGGCGACGGCCCGCAGGTGGACGTGCACGTCGAGGGCGACCTGAAGCGCCTGCCGGCCGCGGCCGAGGTGGCCGCGTACCGGATCGTCCAGGAGGCGCTGACGAACGTCCACCGGCACGCCAACGCGGGCTGCGCGGAGGTCCGGCTGTACCTGAACGGCGATCTGCACGTCACGGTCGGGGACGACGGCGTCGGGCTTCCCGCACAGGTGCGCTCCGGCATCGGCATGTCCTCGATGCGCGAGCGCGCGGCCGAACTCGGCGGATCCTGCACGGTGGGGCCCGGCCCGAGGGGCGGGACTCTCGTCCGCGCCAGGCTGCCGGTCAACGGCGTCCATCCCTGAGCCCGGCGTCCACCCGGTGGGAGGGCCGGTGACCGCCCCCCGCCAAGAAGGTCGCCACCGGCCCTCAGGCTCCGTACGGCTCCGGGGCTCCCATCCCGGTCCATACGGGCCATTCACCAGAGGGTGTGCAAGAAAGAAGTTATGCGCTGAAAGGTCCCGGCGGTGAGGGACAGCTGTCCCGTTCGTGCCGGGACCGCCCCCGACGCGCCGCAATCCCTGGTGAGACGGGGATTTCGCTAGATCCAGCCGGGGCGCGTCTCGCCCTCGGCGACCAGCACCGCCGGGCCCCTGAGATGGCTGGTCTCGCCGTCGAGGGTGACGGTCACGCTGCCGCCGGGGACGTCCACCGTCCACGCGGCGCCCCCGGGCCCGCCGAGGCCTCCGGTCGCCGCGAAGGACGCCGCGGCGGCGACCGCCACCGTCCCGGTCCCGCACGAACGGGTCTCGCCCGAGCCGCGCTCGTACACGCGCATCTCGACGTGCCGTTCGCCCAGCGGGCGGAAGAACTCGACGTTCACCCCTTCGGGGAACACCGCGGGATCGAAGTCCGGCGCGCGCGACAGGTCCAGCGTGGCGACCGGGCCGTCCACGCGGCACGCCAGGTGCGGGTTCCCCACGGAGACCCGTTCCCCGGTGAAGCCCGTCCCCGCCAGGGACGCCTCGCCGCGTCCGAGCAGCTCCGGCGGGCCCATGTCGACGCTCACGTCGCCGGACGGGCCGAGCGTGACGCGCCGGAGCCCCGCGCGGGTCGCCACGTCCCACTGGCCCGGCGCGGCCAGCCCCTCGTCGACCAGGTAGCGGGCGAAGACGCGGATCCCGTTGCCGCACATCTCGGCGATGCCGCCGTCGGAGTTGCGGTAGTCCATGAACCACTCGGCGTCGGCCTCGACCTCGGCGGCCTTCGTCCGGACGGCCCGCAGGACGCCGTCCGCGCCGATGCCCGCCCGCCGGTCGCACAGCCGCGCCACGGCGTCCGGCGTGAGGTCCAGGACGCCGTCCGGGTCGGGCAGGATCACGAAGTCGTTCTCTGTGCCGTGCCCCTTGACGAACCGCATTCCCCGATCATATTGGGCTCCACGGACCGCTCAGCCGAGCAGGGCGAGCGCGCGGTCGACCAGGTCGGGCGCGTCGTGGGGAAGCCACCGGACGCGCGGGTCGCGGCGGAACCACGACTCCTGCCTGCGGGCGAACCGCCGCGTCGTCCGGACGGTGTCCTCCCGGGCCTGCTCCTGCGTCCACTCCCCCGCGAGGAAGCGGAGCACCTGGGCGTACCCGAGGGCGCGTCCGGCGGTCAGGCCGTCGCGCAGGCCGCGCTTCTCCAGCGCCCGGACCTCGTCGACCAGGCCGGCGTCCCACATCCGCCCCACGCGCAGCGCGATGCGCTCGTCCAGCACGTCGCGAGGTACGCTCAACCCGATCTGCACGACCCCGTCGTAGCGGTACCGATGCTCGGGCAGGGTCGCGGTGAACGGGCGGCCGGTGATCTCGATCACCTCCAGGGCCCGGACGATCCGGCGGCCGTTGCTCGGCAGGATCGCCTCCGCCGCCGCCGGGTCCAGCCCGCGCAGCCGCTCGTGCAGGGCCGCGGGCCCGGCCTCGGCCAGCTCGGCCTCCAGGCGCGCCCGGACGGCGGGGTCCGTCCCGGGGAACTCCATGTGGTCGAGGGCCGCCCGGACGTACAGGCCGGAGCCGCCGACCAGCACCGGGAGGCGTCCCCGGCCCCGGATGTCCGCGATGGCCCCGGCGCTCAGCCGCTGGTACTCGGCGACGCTCGCCGTCTCGGTCACGTCCCAGACGTCCAGCAGGTGGTGCGGGATCCCGCGCATCTCGGCCGCGGACAGCTTCGCGGTGCCGATGTCCATGCCGCGGTACAGCTGCATCGAGTCGGCGTTGACCGCCTCGCCGTCCAGCCGCAGGGCCAGCTCGACGGCCAGGTCCGACTTGCCGGCGGCCGTGGCGCCGACGACCGCGAGCACGCCGGGGCCGGGGCGCGCGACCGGGGGCGGCGTCCCCGCAGCGACGGCGGCAGGGTCATTGGATGGGGTCACGAGATGATTGTGGCAACAGAACGGGTATAGCCGGGTTGTACGGGTGCCGCGCGGACCCGCGCCGCACCGATCGAGACGAGGGATCCGGGGGGAATTCGGTATGTCCATCGTCGACAAGGTCAAGCAGATGCTCGGGCAGCACCCCGACAAGGCCAAGCAGGGCACCGAGAAGGCCGGGGACATGTTCGACCAGCGCACCGGCGGCAGGTACGCCGACAAGACCGACAAGGCCCAGGATCAGGCCGGCAACTACATCGACCGCGAGAGCGGCCAGGGCGGCGAGCCCGGCCAGCCCGGCCAGCCCGGCCAGCCCGGCCAGGGCGGCGGCCAGCCGTCCTAGGCGGACGACCCGCCGGTTCGTGACCAGCCGGCCACCAGATAGCCGACTCCGTACGGCGCCTCGTCGGCGAGAAGCTCGCCGCTGAAGGCTCCGCCGGCGGCTGCTCCCGCGAGCACCTGCCACGCCGCCCGCCCGGCCGCCTGGACGTCCCGGGAGAGTCCCGGGTCCAAGGCGGCCAGGGCGGCGGCGTCGGCGTGTCCGAGGGCGCGGGCCACGCGCCGGTCGTGCGGGAGCGCGCGCTCGTCGAGGTACCCGGGCGCCTTCTCCGAGCGGGCCGCCGACCCGTCGCCCATCACGAGGAGAGCGACACGCTCGCCCGACCCGGCGAGTTCGGCCCCGAGGGTCAGGCACTCCCGTGGCGGGGCGTCGAACGCCACCGCCTGGTAGCGCGCGCCCGCCTCGACGCCCTGCCGTCGCAGGAGCCAGTGCCCGATGGTGAGGGAGAGCGGCAGCGCCTCGGCGCCGTCCTCGGGCTCGCCGGGGCTCGTCCAGTCGAGACCGTACGGCCGGAGCGTGGCGTACGCGTCCGGTCCGTAGGCCCGCGTCTCCGTCCCGCCCCCGACCACGATCAGGGCGTCGCACCCGGACAGAGAGCGGACGGCCCTGTCGCAGGCGGCTCTCAGCGCGTCCAGTTCCGGCGCGGCCTCCCCCGCCATCTCCGGGACGATGATGGGCGGATGCGGGCACACCGCCGCCGCTACGAGCACGCTGCCTCCTTGAAGACGGGCCGGTCACCGGCACCGACCCGATCATGCCGGAGTCAGGGACGGGCCGAGCAGCCCGACACGGGCGCCGGGACCTCGGCGGGCCGCCCGATCGACGGCATGCCGAGCGAGACGCCCTTCTGCCCGCCCTGTTCCCGGCGGGCCTCCCACGCGTCGCCCGCCCGCGTCCGGCGGACGTCCAGGACCGGCTTGTCGGCGACCAGGTGGTGCGGCGCGGCGTAGGTGACCTCGACGGTGACCATGTCGCCCGGACGGACCGGCCGGTCCGGCGCGCCGAAGTGGACCAGGCGGTTGTCGGGGGCGCGGCCGGACAGGCGGCGCGTCGCCTCGTCCTTGCGGCCCTCGCCCTCGGAGACCAGGACCTCCAGGGTGCGGCCGAGCTGCTTCCTGTTCTCCGCCCAGGAGATCTCCTCCTGGAGGGCGATCAGGCGCTCGTACCGCTCCTGGACGACCTCCTTGGGCAGTTGCCCGTCCATGGTCGCCGCCGGGGTGCCGGGGCGCTTGGAGTACTGGAACGTGAACGCCGACGCGAAGCGGGCCTCCCGCACCACGTGCAGGGTCTCCTCGAAGTCGGCCTCGGTCTCGCCGGGGAAGCCGACGATGATGTCGGTGGTGATCGCCGCGTCCGGGATCGCCTCCCGGACCTTCCCGATGATGCCGAGGTAGCGCTCCTGCCGGTACGACCGGCGCATCGCGCGCAGCACCGCGTCCGACCCGGACTGCAACGGCATGTGCAGGGACGGCATCACGTTCGGGGTCTCGGCCATCGCGGCGATGACGTCGTCGGTGAAGTCCTTCGGATGCGGGGAGGTGAACCGGACCCGCTCCAGCCCGTCGACACCGCCGCAGGCGCGCAGCAGCCCGGCGAAGGCCGACTGCCCGCTCCCCGTCATGGCGCGCACCTCGCCGGGCGCGTCGGCGAGACCGCCGAAGCCCGACCCGTAGGCGTTGACGTTCTGCCCCAGGAGGGTGACCTCCAGGACGCCCTCGGAGACGAGCGCCTCGACCTCGGCGAGGATCTCGCCGGGGCGGCGGTCCTTCTCCTTGCCGCGCAGGGACGGGACGATGCAGAACGTGCACGTGTTGTTGCAGCCGACGGAGATCGACACCCACGCCGCGTACGGCGACTCCCGGCGCGTCGGCAGCGTCGAGGGGAAGGTCACCAGCGACTCTTCGATCTCGACCTGCGCCTCGCGCCGCACGCGCGCCCGCTCCAGCAGCGCGGGCAGCGAGCCGATGTTGTGGGTGCCGAACACCACGTCCACCCAGGGTGCGCGCTTGACGATGGTGTCGCGGTCCTTCTGCGCCAGGCAGCCGCCGACGGCGATCTGCATGCCCGGATGACCGTCCTTGACCGGCCTCAGATGGCCGAGGTTGCCGTAGAGCCGGTTGTCGGCGTTCTCCCGCACCGCGCAGGTGTTGAACACCACCACGTCGGGCTCGGCGTCCTCCGCGCGGACGTACCCGGCCGACTCCAGGAGCCCGGACAGCCGCTCGGAGTCGTGGACGTTCATCTGGCACCCGTAGGTACGGATCTCGTACGTACGGGTGGCCGTCTCCATAGGCGCACTCATGACGGTTACCAAGGGTACGGGCCGTGCGCGACATGACGGAACGGGTTCGCGGGCACCCCGCCGAGCTTTGATGATCACTCTCCGCCACGAAGGACCCCGTCCGACATGGGGATTCGTGATCGTATCGGTACCGCGCGGCAACTCAGGCGATGACGGCCATGACGTAAAGTCCGAGCGCATGACGGACAGCGAAAGCGGGCCCGACCTCACCAAGACCGGGCCGGAGGACTCCACCCCGGAGCCGGGCACCGACGGTGACCGGCCCCTCGTCGTGGTCGAGCACGTCGACAAGCACTTCGGCGAGCTGCACGTCCTCAAGGACATCAACCTCACCGTGAACTCCGGTGAGGTCGTCGTGGTGATCGGCCCGTCCGGCGGCGGCAAGTCGACCCTGTGCCGGTCGATCAACCGGCTGGAGCCGATCGACGGCGGCAAGATCCTCGTGGACGGCAAGGAACTGCCCAAGGAGGGCAAGGAACTGGCGAAGCTCCGCGCCGACGTGGGCATGGTGTTCCAGTCGTTCAACCTGTTCGCCCACAAGACGATCCTGGACAACGTCATGCTCGGGCCGGTGAAGGTCCGCAAGCAGGACAAGCAGGACTCGCAGAAGCACGCGATGGAGCTGCTGGACCGGGTCGGCATCGCCAACCAGGCGAACAAGTACCCCGCGCAGCTGTCCGGCGGCCAGCAGCAGCGCGCCGCCATCGCGCGGTCCCTCGCGATGAGGCCCAAGGTGATGCTCTTCGACGAGCCGACCTCGGCGCTGGACCCGGAGATGGTGAACGAGGTCCTGGACGTCATGACGGGGCTGGCCCGCGAGGGCATGACGATGATCGTCGTCACGCACGAGATGGGCTTCGCGCGCAGGGCGGCCCAGAAGGTCGTGTTCATGGCGGACGGCCAGATCGTGGAGGAGAACACTCCCGACGAGTTCTTCACGAACGCGCGCACCGAGCGCGCGAAGGACTTCCTTTCCAAGATCCTCACGCACTGAGCCGCGGGGCTCCGGCAGAGAGCAGAGGTAGGACCAGAAATGCGAGTACGTCGTTTCGGCGCCCTGATCGGGGCGGGGATGGCGCTGTCACTGGCGCTCAGCGCGTGCGGCAGCGACACCGAGAAGACCGAGGCCAAGACGGTCGTCCAGAAGGCCAAGGACGACAAGAAGCTGACCATCGGCATCAAGTTCGACCAGCCGGCGCTCGGGCTGAAGAAGCCCGACGGCACCTTCGACGGCTTCGACGTCGACGTCGCCAAGTACATCGCCAAGTCGCTGGGCGTTCCCGAGAGCGGCATCACCTTCAAGGAGACCACCTCCGCCAACCGCGAGTCGTTCCTCGGCGGCGGCCAGGTCGACCTGGTGATCGCCACCTACTCCATCACCGACGCGCGCAAGCAGCAGGTGACCTTCGGCGGGCCGTACTACGTCGCCCACCAGGACACGATGGTCCGGACCGACGACAACGCCATCAAGAAGGCCCAGGACCTCAAGGGCAAGAAGCTGTGCAAGGCCGCCGGGTCCAACTCCTTCCGCCGCGTCACCGAGGGCCCGCCGGACGGCAAGCTCAACATCAAGGGCGTCACGCTGGTCGACGCGAGCAGCTACTCCGAGTGCGTGAGCAAGCTGAAGTCCAAGGCGCTGGACGCGGTCAGCACCGACGACCTGATCCTCGCCGGGTTCGCCAACCAGCAGAAGGGCTCCTTCAAGGTCATCAACGACCCCTTCACCGACGAGAAGTACGGCGTCGGCCTGAAGAAGGGCGACACCGAGACCTGCGAGGCCGTCAACAAGGCCATCACCACGATGTACTCCGACGGCACCGCCAAGACCCTGCTGGAGAAGCACTTCGCCGGCACCGGGCTGAAGCTCGTCACGACCGTCCCGCAGATGGAAGGCTGCGCCTGATCCCAGGCCGCGCATGACGCCCGTCACGCCGGTGCGTCCCCCCGCACGACCCGGGGGCGCACCGGCATGGCCTGACCCCTGCTGGAACGCCATGAAACAGCTGAGCAATGTTTGACTTCAGCCCGTTCTTCGACAACTTCAACGAGATCATGCAGGGCTTCTGGGCGACCATCCGCCTCGCGGCGGCGGCCGCGGTGCTCTCGCTGATCATCGGAACGCTGCTGGCGAGCTTCCGCGTCGCGCCCGTCCCCGTGCTGCGCGCCTTCGGCACGGGCTACGTCAACGTCGTGCGGAACACGCCGCTGACCCTGGTGCTGCTCATGTGCAGCCTGGGCCTCAACGACATCCTGGCGCTGAAGTTCTCCGAGAACTCCTCGACCACCTACTACTGGTGGGCGGTCCTCGGCCTCTCCGCCTACACCGGGGCCTTCGTCTGCGAGACCCTCCGCTCCGGGATCAACACCGTCCCGTTGGGGCAGGCCGAGGCGGCGCGCTCGATCGGGCTGACCTTCACCCAGTCGCTACGGGTGATCATCCTGCCGCAGGCCTTCCGCGCGATCATCGCCCCGCTGGGCAGCGTGTTCATCGCGATGATCAAGAACACGACGGTGGCGGCCGCGGCGAGCTACGCGGAGGTGGCGCTGGTCACCAAGACCATCGTCGACAAGCCCACGTTCGCCAACGGGGTGATCCCGCTGTTCCTCGGCGTGGCCATCGGGTTCCTGATCCTCACCCTCCCGACCGGCTACTTCTTCGGCTGGCTGGCTAAGCGGATGGCGGTGGCGCGGTGAGCAAGGAAGCGACCGTACTCTTCGACATTCCCGGGCCGCGGGCGCGCGCCCGGAACACGGCGCTGACCGCCATCGTGTCCGTGGTGCTCGTCGCGATCTTCGCCGCCCTCGTCTGGCGGCTGAACGACAAGGGCCAGTTCGAGAGCAAGCTGTGGACGCCGTTCACCGAGTGGACGGTCTGGCGGCACCTGCTCCTGCCCGGCCTGATGAACACGCTGAAGGCCGCCGCGGTGGCCACCGTGCTGGCGCTGCTGTTCGGCGTCGTCTTCGGGCTGGCGCGGCTGTCGGACCACTGGTGGATCCGGGTGCCGGCCGGGGCCGTCGTCGAGTTCTTCCGCGGCATCCCGCTGCTGATCCTGATCTTCCTGGCGTTCTTCGTCCCGAACAAGATCAGCCCGACCATCGCCGAGTCGCCGTTCGGGCAGCTCCAGCGCATGTCGGTGGACTACTTCTTCTCGATCTTCGGGGTGGAGAGCAACGCCGGGACGGTCACCGTGCCCGCGTTCGCCGCGGTGGTGTTCGGCCTGACGATGTACAACGGCTCGGTGCTCGCCGAGGTGGTGCGCGCCGGCGTCCTGTCGATCCCGAAGGGGCAGTCGGAGGCCGCCTACTCCATCGGGCTCCGCAAGAACGGCGTGATGCGCCTCGTCCTGCTGCCGCAGGCGATCACGGTGATGATGCCGGCGATCGTGAGCCAGATCGTCGTCCTGCTCAAGGACACCGCGCTCGGGTTCATCATCGCCTACGGCGAGTTCCTGCAGGCGGGCTTCAAGCAGGTCCCCGCCAACTACAGCAACAACGTCCTGCAGGCCGGCATCATCGTCGCGATCATCTACATCGCGATCAACATGTCGCTGAGCCGGGTGGCGACGTGGCTGGAGGCGCGCAGCCGCCGCAGCCGCAAGACCGAGGCCAAGACGATGGGCACGGCCGGCCCGCCGCCGGCGGCCGGCGTCGGGGTCGCCGATCAGGGCGTCCCGTCGGTCTGACGGTTCGCTCGTCCGGGAGGGCGCCGCCGGCTCCGGCGGCGCCCTTCGCTGTCACGGCGGGCCGGTGCGCGGGCGGGCCGGAGCCGCGCAGCCGTGTTACCGGCGGGTTTCCGTCCGGCGGCCTTGTATCTTTCCGACGTCAAACGGCCCGTCATGGCCCCAACCGATACCCGTATGCGGGACGATTCCTGTTATGACCGCTCGTGCGACCCTCCCCTACGGCTCATGGCCTTCACCCATCTCTGCGGCCGATGTCGCCCGCGCCCGGCTGCGCCTCAGTTTTCCCACCGTCGCGGGCGATGACGTGTGGTGGCAGGAGACCCGGCCCGAGGAGGGCGGGCGGACCACGGTCATCCACCTGAAGGGCGGTCGCCGGACGGAGCTGCTGCAGGCGCCCTGGGACGCCCGCACCCGCGTCCACGAGTACGGCGGACGGTCGTACCTGCCGGTCCGCACCGGCGACGGCTGGTCGATCGTGTTCTCCAACTACGACGACCAGCGGCTCCACCGGCTCGACGAGGGCGACCCGAAGCCGTACCCGCTGACGCCCGAGCCGGCCGTCCCGGCGGGGCTCCGCTTCGCCGACTACGTGCTGTCCCCCGACGGGACGGAGATCTGGTGCGTCTGCGAGGGCCACATCGCCGCGCCGGCGCAGGAGGGCGCGGAGGCGCCCGCGGACGCCGCCGGCATCCGGCGCGCCATCGTGGCCGTCCCGCTCGACGGCACCGCCGCCACGGACGCCGGCGCGATCCGCGAGCTGGTGACCGGCGCGCAGTTCTACGCCTCCCCCGCGCCGTCCCCGGGCGGCGGGCACCTGGCGTGGGTGCAGTGGAACCACCCGCGCATGCCCTGGGACGGCACCGAGGTGCGGGCGGCGGCGATCGAGGACGGCGCCGCGGTCGCGCCCCGGACCGTCAAGGGCGGCCTCACCGAGTCGGCCGTGGCGCCGCTGTGGCGCGACGAGGAGTCCCTCTACGTGATCTCCGACTGGCCCGGCTGGTGGAACATCTACCAGGTCGGCCTGCACGGCGAGTCGCCGCAGGCGCTGTACCCGGCCGAGGAGGAGTTCACCGGGCCGCTGTGGCAGCTCGGCGGCATGCCGTACGCGCTGCTCGGCGACGGGCGCCTCGCCGTCCTGCACGGTGAGGGAGACCTGCGGCTCGGCATCTACGACACCGACACGCTCGACCTCGTCGACGTGGAGGTCCCGTACCGGAACTGGGCGACGCAGCTGTCCACCGACGGCACCACGATCGTGGGGATCGCGGGCGGGCCCGACCTGCCGACGTCGGTCGTGCGCGTCGACACCACGACCGGGCGCGTCGAGGGGCTGCGCCGCGAGATGGCCGAGCTGCCGGACGTCGCCTACCTCTCCAAGCCGCGCACCGAGCGCCTCGAAGGGCCGTTCGGCCGTCCCGTCCACGCCTACGTGTTCCCGCCGACCAACCCGGAGGCGGCAGGGCCCGAGGGCGAGCTGCCCCCGTACGTGGTGTTCGTGCACGGCGGCCCGACCGGGCGCGTCAGCACCTCGCTCGACCTGGAGCGGTCGTACTTCACCAGCCGCGGCATCGGCGTCGTCGACGTCAACTACGGCGGGTCCGCCGGCTACGGCCGCGCCTACCGGGAGCGCCTGCGCCGCCAGTGGGGGGTCGTGGACGTCGAGGACGCCGTGGCCGCCGCGCGGGCCCTCGTGGACGGCGGCATCGCCGACCCCGCGCGGCTGGCGATCCGCGGCGGCTCCGCGGGCGGCTGGACGACCCTCGCGTCCGTCACGCAGACCGACGTGTTCAAGGCGGCGACGTCCTACTTCGGAATCAGCGACCTGCAGAGCTTCGTCGAGGCGACCCACGACTTCGAGTCGCACTACCTGTTCGGCCTCATCGGCCCCCTGCCCGGCTTCGAGCGCGCCTACGAGGAGCGGTCGCCGCTCAACCGCGCCGACAGGACGGCCTGCCCGGTCCTGCTCCTGCAAGGCCTGAACGACCCGGTGGTGCCGCCGGACCAGTCCGAGCGTTTCGCCATGGCGCTGGCGGAGAAGAAGATGCCGTACGCCTACCTCACGTTCGAGGGCGAGTCGCACGGCTTCCGGAAAGCGTCCACCGTCATCCGCTGCCTGGAGGCCGAGCTGGCGTTCTACGGCCAGACCCTGGGCTTCGAGCCGCGCGGAGTGGAGCCCGTGCCCCTGACCGTCGGGTGACGGCTCAGGGGACGAGGTAGGAGTAGATGTCGATCAGTGAGTGGCCGGCGCCGAAGAACGACACGGTGTCGCCCGAGGTGTTGTTCAGGAAGCCCGCGGTCAGCCCGTTGTAGTAGGCGTCGGGACGGTTCGTCCCGGGGCCGACGTGGACGCGCAGCAGGCTGCCGGGCGGGATCACGTACCCGGCACCGATCCTCATGAGGTTGCTCCCCTGGTCGCGCAGGTGGCCGCCGCTCACGTCGATCGGCCGGGACGTGGTGTTGCGCAGCACCACGTGCTCGCTGTTCTCCGGCTGGACGTCGTCGCCGCTCGGGTTGGGGAAGACGCTGTCGACGACGACGCCGGTGGCGGCGGGGAACGGCTTCCGGCCGTCCAGGATCCGGCGCGCCGCGGCGGCGAAGTTCGTGGTGACCCAGTCGTAGCCCTGGTTCGCGGCCATCGAGACCTCGGCGGGACTGTCGACCGGGTCGCTGATCACCTTCAGTCCCCTGCGGTGCGCGCGCCCGACGTCGGCGGCGCTCGTCGCCCTCGGGTGCGCGTACACGCCGATCGTCCAGCCTTTCAGGGCGTCCAGCTCGTCGTCGGCGAGCATCCTGCCGCCGGTCAGGTAGGAGAGCTGCACCTTGGGCGCGGACGCGTGGAACTCCCTGAGCGCCGCCTGGTCCCGTGAGTGGACCTGTACCCGGTAGGCGCCCGACGGAAGCGTCCGGCCGTCGGTGAGCTTCGCGGCGTTCAGTTCCTGAGCGAGCAGCGTGGCGACGCCCGGGCTGTTGGCGGGCGACTTGAGTTCCAGGCTGAGGCCGGTCCGCTCGCCCGCGACGGACAGCAGGTCCTTCAGGGTCGGCACCCGCTGCCCCTTGAACCGAGAGTCGAACCACGAGCCGGCGTCGAGCCTCTTGATCTCGGCGAGCGTGAACTGGCCGACCCGCCAGGGTTCCCGGCCGGGGTAGACCTCCTCCACGTTGGTCGTCCTGGCGAGCGTGTCGTCGTGCAGCAGCACGATCCGGCGGTCGGACGTCAGCTGGACGTCGCCCTCCAGGACGTCGGCCCCCTCGCGGACGGCGTTGCGGTAGGAGGCGAGCGTCTCTTCGGGCGCCTGCCCCGGCGACCCGCGGTGCCCGACGACCACCGCGTGGTCCCGCCCGCCCGCATGCTCCGGCGCGGCCTGGGCGACACCGGTGAGGGCGACCGCCGCGGCCAGCACGGCCCCGCTTCCGAGGATGGCGACCTTGCGCATCATGATCCTTCCGCCGACCACCCCTTGATCATTAAGGGGGGAGGTGGCGGGGACCGGGCCCAATCGTGAACGGGCGCGGGTCAGCGGGCGAACTCGATCGCCCGCGACTCGCGGACGACGGTGACGCGGATCTGGCCCGGGTAGGTCAGCTCGTCCTCGACCTGCTTGGCGATGTCGCGGGCGATGACCTGCGCCTGGATGTCGTCGACCGCGTCGGGCTTGACCATGACGCGGATCTCCCGCCCGGCCTGCATCGCGAAGACCTTCTCCACGCCGTCGTGCTTGGCGCGGGCGATCTCCTCCAGCCGTTCGAGCCGCTTGACGTAGGCCTCCAGGGACTCCCTGCGCGCGCCGGGCCGGCTGCCGCTCACCGCGTCCGCGGCCTGGGTGAGGACGGCCTCCACCGTCCGGACCTCGACCTCGTTGTGGTGCGCCTCGATCGCGTGGACGACGTCCTCGTGCTCGCCGTAGCGGCGGGCGATCTCGGCGCCGATCAGCGCGTGGCTGCCCTCCACCTCGTGGGTGAGCGCCTTGCCGATGTCGTGCAGCAGCGTGCACCGCTTGGCGACCTCCACCGGCAGCCGCAGCTCGCTCGCCATGACGCCCGCGATGTGCGCGGACTCGATCAGGTGCTTGAGCACGTTCTGCCCGTAGGACGTCCGGTACCGCAGTTGCCCGAGCAGCGCGATCAGCTCCGGGTGCATGTCGGCGATGCCGACCTCGACCAGGGCGTCCTCGCCGGCCCGCACGCACAGCTGCTCCACGTCGCTGCGGCTGCGCTCGTAGATCTCCTCGATGCGCTGCGGGTGGATCCGGCCGTCCAGGACGAGCTTCTCCAGGGTCAGCCGCCCGACCTCGCGCCGCACCGGGTCGAAGCAGCTCAGCAGGACCGCCTCGGGCGTGTCGTCGATGATCAGGTTGACGCCGGTGGTCGTCTCGAACGCCCGGATGTTGCGGCCCTCGCGGCCGATGATGCGGCCCTTCATCTCGTCGCTCGGCAGGTGCAGCACCGACACGACCGACTCGGCCGTCTGCTCGCTCGCGACCCGCTGGATCGCCAGCGTCACGATCTTGCGGGCGCGCTTCTCGCCCTCCGCCCGCGCGCTGTTCTCGATCTCCCGGACGATCGGGATGGACTCCCGCTTGGCCTGGTTCTCGATCGCCGCGACCAGCTCGCCCTTGGCCTGCCCGGCGGTGAGGCCGGCCGCCCGCTCCAGCACCCTGCGCCGCTCCTCGGCGACGCCGTCGAGCTCCTCCTTGCGGGCCTCCAGGGCCTTCTTGGTCTCGGCGAGCCGCCCCTGCCACTCCTCCAGCCGGCGCACCTCCCCGTCCAGCCGCTGCTCCCGCTCCGCGAGGCGCGCCTCCCGGCGCTCCAGGTCCTCCCGGATGGTCCGCAGGTCGTCCCGGAGGGTCCGGCCCTCCTCGTCGAGCTCCGCGCGCGCCGCGACGGCGATCTGCTGCGCCTCGCGGTCGGCCTTCTCCAGGAGCTCCTTGGCGTCCCGCCGGGCCTGCGCCCTGATCTCGTCGGCCTCGCCGCGCGCCAGCGCGATCTCCGCGGCCGCCTTGCCGGGCATGCCGGGGCGCCGCAGGATGACGATCACGAGAGCGACCAGGGTCACCAGCAGCGCTGCACCCAGCAGGACGCTCTCCATGAGGCAGATCCTTCCTCGCCGCGGGCCCGTCCGGTTTGCGGGGCCCTGCCTAGCGAGGATTTACTCGCGCGCGGATGCACGACATCGCGGGACCGCGCGCGGCGCGCCCCCGGCGACCCGGCCGTATCCGGTCGACGATCCTGCCCTGTACGCCTCTCAGCTGCTGGAACGTGCTCGGTCGTATGGCAATCCGCAAGACGCGGAGTAACTCCTCACTGCCGTAACGGTAAGCGGCATAGAGGTAATGAGCAAGCAAACGTTGGGCATTCCGGACTAACCGAACGTCCGCGTGAGTCCTTCCTTACCGCTCCCCCTGACCATCCACACCCCCCGCGACCTGCACACCCGTCCCCCGGTCAGAGTCCGCCCCCGTCACCCCCGAGCAACCCATCCCCGCGCACGGGCGTGTCGCCCCGTCAACGATCAGTCGAGGGGCTCTTGGGGGTCGGGGACGGAGTCCAGGTCGGCGCCCTCCTCCGCCAGGGCTTCCTTGACCACCCGGTAGGAGAGGCCGGGCGGGTAGCCCTTGCGGGCGAGCATGCCCACCAGGCGGCGCATGCGCTTGGCGGGGTCGGCGCCTCGGGTTGCCCGGAGCCTGCGGGTGACGAGGGCGCGGGCGGTCTCCTCTTCCCGGGCGGGGTCGAGGGACTCGACGGCCTCGTTGACGGTGTCGTCCGCCACGCCGCGGTGGCGGAGCTCGGCGGCGAGGGCGCGCCTCGCCAGCCCGCGGCCGGTGTGGCGGGACTGCACCCAGGCCTGCGCGAACGCCTCGTCGTCGATCAGCCCGACGTCGGTGAACCTGCCGAGGACCCGTTCGGCGACGTCGTCGGGGATGTTCCTGCGGCGCAGCGCGTCCGCCAGCTGGGCCCGCGTCCGCGGGGACGCGGACAGCAGGCGCAGGCAGGCCTCCCGGGCCTTCGCCTCGGGGTCGGCCGGCGCGTCGCCTCGGCGCCCGCGCGAGTTCCCGGGCGGCGTCGAGGGACTCGACGGCGTCCCGCTCATCAACCCCCTCCTCCTCCTACGTCCACAGGTCGGTAGCCGGCACAGGTCGCGTCACCGCAGGTCGCGTCACCGCAAGGCCGGAGGCGCGGCGGCCGGAGCACGGCGGTCGGAGGCCCGGCGGCCGGAGCACGGCGGTCGGAGGCCCGGCGGCCGGAGCACGGCGGTCGGAGGCCCGGCGGTCGAAGGCGCGGCGGTCGAAGGCGTGGAGTCGGATGAACGCGACGGCGGGGACGCGTGACACGTTGCGAGGTGCCCCAAGGCTCGCGCTCGGTCTCGTGATGCGCCGCGTCGAGGCGTTGCAGGGCCCGGCGGGTGGAGCAGGGCTCCGCGGGTGGAGCAGAGCCTTGCGGGTGGAGCAGAGCCCCGCGGTGGAGCGGGGCCCGGCGGGTGGAGCGCGGCCCGCTGTGGGGGCGCGTAGGAGCGGCGGCGCCATCGGGGAAGGTCCGTGCACCGGTCGTGCGATGCCGGGTAAGGCGCCGCCGCCCTGCATACGAGATCATCGCTCACTCTTCGTCAAGAGTCACCCTT
Organism: Actinomadura madurae; assembly: GCF_047130825.1. NCBI lineage: Bacteria > Bacillati > Actinomycetota > Actinomycetes > Streptosporangiales > Thermomonosporaceae > Actinomadura > Actinomadura madurae. The sequence continues at coordinate 9,381,603 of NZ_CP083237.1, read as the reverse complement.
ATCGGGGGATTCTTGGTCAGGAATCGCCCGGCTTTGCCTTGGCCGCCTTGCGTCCGGCGGCCTTGGCGGGGGCCGCCACGGGCGCGGCGGGGGCCTCGGGGGCGGCGTCCGGCGCGGCGGGCTCGGCCTCCTTGTCGACCTTCGGGCCGATGCCGAGCTTCTCCTTGATCTTCTTCTCGATGCCGTCGGCCATGTCGGGGTTGGCCTTGAGGAAGTTGCGGGCGTTCTCCTTGCCCTGGCCGAGCTGGTCGCCGTCGTAGGTGTACCAGGCGCCGGACTTGCGGACGAAGCCGTGCTCCACGCCGAGGTCGATCAGGCCGCCCTCGCGGCTGATGCCCTGGCCGTAGAGCAGGTCGAAGTCGGCGACGCGGAACGGCGGGGCCATCTTGTTCTTGACGACCTTGACGCGGACGCGGTTGCCGACGGCCTCGGTGCCGTCCTTGAGGGTCTCGATCCGGCGGACGTCGAGGCGGACGGAGGCGTAGAACTTCAGCGCCCGGCCTCCGGTGGTGGTCTCCGGGGAGCCGAACATGACGCCGACCTTCTCGCGGAGCTGGTTGATGAAGACGGCGGTGGTCTTGGTCTGGTTGATCGCGCCGGTGAGCTTGCGCAGGGCCTGCGACATGAGGCGGGCCTGGAGGCCGACGTGGCTGTCGCCCATCTCGCCCTCGATCTCGGCGCGCGGGACGAGCGCGGCGACGGAGTCGATGACGACGATGTCGATCGCGCCGGAGCGGATCAGCATGTCGGTGATCTCCAGGGCCTGCTCGCCGGTGTCGGGCTGGGAGACCAGCAGGGCGTCGATGTCGACGCCGAGCTTGGCGGCGTACTCGGGGTCGAGCGCGTGCTCGGCGTCGACGAAGGCGGCGATGCCGCCCAGCTTCTGCACGCTCGCCACCGCGTGCAGCGCGATGGAGGTCTTGCCGGAGCCCTCGGGGCCGTACACCTCGACGACGCGGCCGCGGGGCAGGCCGCCGATGCCGAGCGCGATGTCGAGGGAGATGGCGCCGGTGGGGATCACCTCGACGGGCGCCCGCGCCTCCTCGCCCATCCGCATGACCGATCCCTTGCCGAACTGGCGCTCGATCTGGGCGAGTGCGGTCTCGAGAGCCTTCTCCCGGTCGTTCGCTGCCATTGAGATGTCCTTCTCGGTCGTGATGTCGGCTCTCGGCCGCTGGTGCGATGTCGAGGGCGACGTTACGGCGGGCCACCGACACTTTTCGAGTCCGGCGCGAATTGTGGATAAGGCCGCCGGCCGCGACCAGCTTACCGAACATCCGTTCGATCATCGTCCGGTCCGCCGATTCGGGGTGGAATCTCCGTGCGCTTCCTGGTCCGGACCCCGTACGCTGGCGGCGTCGACGGAGGGTTCCAATCATGACGCTGACCGTCCTCTTCTGCGTCGATCCGATCCATCCCCGGCGCGTTGACCCCCATTTCGCCCGCGAGGCCGCGGCCGTGCGGGACCACTACGGCGAGATCGTCCTGGTCGACCACGACGCGCTGCGGCGCGGCGACGCCGACGACGCCGTCGAGGCGGTGCCCGCCAACCTGGGGCCCGTCTGGTACCGCGGCTGGATGGTGTCGGCGGAGGAGTACGGCGCGATGGCCGCCGCCCTGAAACAGCGCGGGACGATCCTGCTGACGCACCCGGACGACTACCGGCGCGCGCACGAGCTGCCGGGATGGCACGACACGTTCGCGGGGCTCACGCCGCACAGCGTGTGGCGTCCGCTCGGAACCGGCCAGGATCCCGGCGACCTGAACGAGCTGGGCGAGCTGGTCAAGCCGCTGCGCAGCGGCCCCGCCGTGGTGAAGGACTACGTGAAGTCGTGCAAGCACGAGTGGGAGGAGGCGTGCTACGTCCCGGACGTGAAGAACCTCTCGCGGCTGCACGACATCGCGGCGAAGATGGTCGCGCTGCGGGACGACTACCTGGCGGGCGGTCTCGTCGTGCGCGAGTTCGAGGAGTACGACGAGGGCGAGGCGCGCGTGTGGTGGGTGGACGGTGAGCCCGCGCTGGTGGGCCCGCACCCGGACAGTCCCGGCGTGGACCTCGATCCCGATCTGGACGCGGTGGCTCCGGCCGTCCGCGCCCTGGGGTGCAGGTTCATCACCACCGACCTGGCGCGCCGCGCGGACGGCGTCTGGCGCGTCGTGGAGGTCGGCGACGGCCAGGTGAGCGATCTGCCGTCGTCCGTGGACGCGATGGACCTCTACGCGCATCTCCCCGTCCCCGACTGACGCCGGCGCCGCGCCGGGATGATGCCTTTGTGGGGGATGAACCGGATCGGGATTTTCGCCGTCTAATGCTCGACGGTCCCTGACCGTCCGGTTGCCCGCCACGTGAGAAGGACGTGTTCTCTTGCCCCCACAGGAGCCCACTCGGCGGCTCAGCTCCCGCGCCGTGAAGGTGGGGATGGTGAGCGCCCTTTCGCTGACCCTCGTCGCCTGCGGTTCCGGTTCGACCACGGCGAGATGCGTGGACCGCAACGCCCCGGCCAAGGGCAAGAGCGGCTACAAGGTCGTCCCTGACGGCTACTGCGACTCCGGCGACGTCGACGATCCCTCGCCCGCGTACGGCCGGTACTTCTGGTATTACGGCGGCAAGAGCAACTCCGGTTTCGTGTCGGGCGGCAGCCGGGTCCGGCCCGACGGGAAGATCAAGTCCAGCGGCGGCCGGACGCTGAGCCGGGGCGGGTTCGGCGGCGGCGGCAGCCGGGGCGGCGGGGGCTGACCGGTGCGCAGAGTCCGTTCGACGCCGCGCGACGGCTGGGCGGAGAAGGTCGAGGCGCACGGCCTGGCCTTCCACCGCACCGCGCACCCCGAGCACCTGACGCGCCCGTACTGGGACGAGTCCGTGCACTACGTCTTCGAGATGGACGAGGTCCTGGCCCTTGAGGGCGTCGTCAACGAACTGCACCGGATGTGCCTGGACGTGGTGGAGCACGTCGTGTCCACCGGCCGCTACCACGCTCTCGGCATCCCGGACTGGGTCGCGCCGCTGATCGAGGAGTCATGGCGGCGCGGCGACCCGCACCTGTACGGGCGGTTCGACCTTCGCTACGACGGCCAAGGGCAGGCCAAGCTCCTGGAGTACAACGCCGATACGCCGACGGCCCTGGTGGAGAGCTCCGTCGTGCAGTGGTACTGGCTGCAGGACACCCATCCGGGGGACGACCAGTGGAACTCCATTCACGAGCGGCTCGTGGCCCGCTGGAAGGAGATCGTCCCCGCGGTGGACGGCGGACCGGCCCACTTCGCCTGGACGACCGGTGACGAGACCGGCGAGGAGGTCATGACGATCGCCTACATGCAGGAGACCGCCGAGGAGGCGGGTCTGCCGGGCGTGGCGATCGCCATGGAGGACATCGGGTGGGACGCCGCGAACGGACGGTTCGTGGATCTGGACGAGCGTGATATCCGGACGCTGTGCAAGCTCTACCCCTGGGAGTGGATCGTCGCGGAGCCGTTCGGGCGCAACATCCCGGGCACGTCCACGTCGTGGATCGAGCCGATCTGGAAGATGGTGCTGTCGAACAAGGCGCTCCTCGTCCTGCTCTGGGAGCTGTTCCCGGACCACCCGAATCTGCTGCCCACGTACCTGAACACGCCGTCGAACCTGACCTCCTACGTCCAGAAGCCGCTGCTCGGACGTGAGGGCGCGAGCATGCGCATCGTCACCCCGGACGGCAGTGAGCAGCGAACCCAGGGCGACTACGGGGCCGAGGGCTTCGTCTTCCAGGAGTTCTGCGCGCTGCCCGACTTCGACGGGCAGCGCCCGGTACTGGGAGCGTGGGTGGTCGCGGACGGGTCGGCAGGGATCGGTATCAGGGAGACGGCCGGGCTCATCACCGATGACACGTCATCGTTCGTTCCGCATCGCATCCCGCTGTAGCGGAACCGGCTACTGGAGCTTCGAGGGGACGTCGAAGGTGGCGACGACGGCTTGCCAGACCTTCTTGGCGGGCTCGCCGTCGGCGAGGGCCTGCTCGATGGTGCGGCCGCCCAACTCGGCCATGACGTAGTCCTTGGCCACGCTCTCGGCGTAGTGCTCGCCGAACTGCTGGTTCATCCGATCCCAGAAAACTGTGAGCCGCACACGCCCACGCTATCCGACGGACGGTTCCTCCAAGGACTGCGCGACCTCGCCCGGGACTGCGGGCCCGCTCCCCTGGCGGTACTGGCGGTGAAGGCCCGTCAGGTAACGCTCGACCCCCTCGATGACGCGGGCCGTGCGGTAGGACGGGAAGACGTCGAACGCGTGCTGGGCGCCCTTCATCTCGGCGTAGATGACGGGAGCCGCTGAGACGTCCCGTAGCCGCTCCACGAACCGGCGTGCCTCTGCCACGGGGATGAGGGAGTCGCGGCTTCCGTGGATGACGAAGAAGGGCGGCGCGTCCTCGCGGATGTAGGTCACAGGTGACGCCTTCGCGTACGCCTCCTGGTTCTCCGCGAACGGCTTCTTGACGACCATCCGCTCCATCAGGTGGGTGGCGCCCATGGGACGAGGCCAGGGCCCGGCCTCGACGAAGTTGTACACGCCGTAGAAGGGGACGGCTCCCTGGACGCTGGTGTCGGCGTCTTCGAATCCCGGCTGGAACTCGGGCACGTTGGCGCTCAGCGCCACCATCGCCGCGAGGTGACCGCCAGCCGAGCCACCGGTCACACAGAGGAAATCGGGGTCGGCGCCGTGCTCCTCGGCGTGCTCCTTGTACCAGGCGACGAAGTGTTTGAGGTCGATCAGATGCTCTGGCCACGTGGCGCGCGGGCTGAGCCGGTAGTTGACGTTGAAGCCGACCCATCCTTGGAGCGCCATGTGGTTGAGCAACGGCAGCCCCTGCTCGCGCTTGTCCCCGATCACCCAGGCGCCGCCGTGGATCTGCATGAGCCCGGGACGCGGCTCGTCGCCGTCCCGTTCTCCGGCAGGACGGAAGACGTCCAGCTTCAGGCGCAGCCGGCCGTCCTCCTGGTACACGACGTTGCGTTCGACCCGCACGCCCCTGCGCGGGATCAGGACCAGCTGAGGGACGATCAGGTGCGAGATCGGGTAGCGGGGCCCGCCTTCGGGGTCCAGTTCGAGGGGCGCGCCGCTGTCCCGCAGTGTGACGACGGTGCGGCACGACGCGGCGAGGGTCGCGGCGACGCCCGCCATGGCGAGGACCGCGAGGACGAGCCCCGTCCAGCCCGCCCAGCCGTCCAGTCCACCGAACGCGACCGCGAGCGCGATGGCCGCCGCCCAGGTGACGAGCACGTGCGGCGCCATCTCGATCGTCAGCCAGCCGCAGAAGAAGCTCGGCGCGACCAGGACCGCGCCGTGCCGGGGGGCGTGGGCGTTGGCGGCCACCAGGGCGAACAGGATCCCGAGGGAGAGCAGGAGGTAGGGCATCGGGGCTCCTCGGCGGAGGGTCGTCCCGTAGACCATGCCCCAGACAAGTGCTTGCTTACAATGTGACGCGCGCCACGCCGCCGCATTCTGTCGGACCCGCGAGGCACTATGGCGCCATGGGCGGTGACGTGCTCGAACGCTTCTCGCCGGCGACCCGCGCCTGGTTCACCGGGGCGTTCGCCGCGCCCACCCCCGCCCAGGCGGGGGCGTGGGGGTCGATCGCCGGCGGCGACGACACGCTGGTCGTCGCCCCGACCGGGTCCGGCAAGACCCTCGCGGCGTTCCTGTGGTCGCTCGACCGGCTCGCCACCGAGGCCGTCCCCGACGACCCGCTGCGCCGCTGCCGCGTCCTGTACGTGTCGCCGCTGAAGGCCCTCGCCGTCGACGTGGAGCGCAACCTGCGCGCCCCGCTGGCCGGCATCCGCCACGCGGCGCGCCGCCTCGGCCTGCCCGAGCCCGGCGTCCGGGTCGGGATGCGGTCGGGCGACACCCCGGCCGACGAGCGCCGCAGGCTGGCCACCAGACCGCCGGACATCCTGATCACCACGCCGGAGTCGCTGTTCCTGATCCTCACCTCGCGGGCGCGCGAGTCGCTGCGCGGGGTGGAGACCGTCATCGTGGACGAGGTGCACGCCGTCGCGGGCACCAAGCGCGGCGCGCACCTGGCGCTGTCCCTCGAACGGCTGGACGCGCTCCTCGAACGTCCGGCCCAGCGGATCGGCCTGTCGGCGACCGTCCGTCCCACCGACGAGGTCGCGGCGTTCCTGGGCGGCACGAAGCCGGCCGCGGTCGTCCAGCCGCGCTCCGACAAGGTCTTCGACCTCGACATCGTCGTCCCGGTGGAGGACATGGGCGAGGTCGGGCAGTTCGTGGACGACTCGGGGGCGGCCGACCCCCGCCAGCGCAGCATCTGGCCCCACGTCGAGGACCGCCTGCTCGACCTCATCCAGGCCCACCGTTCGACCCTCGTCTTCGCCAACTCCAGGCGGCTGGCCGAAAGGCTGTGCGGACGGCTGAACGAGCTCGCCTACGAACGCGCCACAGGCGAGCCGCTGCCCGAAGACCACTCTCCCGCGGCGACGATGGCCCAGGCGGGCGCGGCCAGAGGGGCGCCGCTGGAAATCGCCCGAGCGCACCATGGTTCCGTCTCCAAGGAGGAGCGGGCCGGCATCGAGAACGCCCTGAAGGAGGGCCGTCTCCCCGCGGTCGTGGCGACGTCCAGCCTGGAACTGGGCATCGACATGGGCGCGGTCGATCTGGTCGTCCAGGTGGAGTCGCCGCCGTCCGTCGCCAACGGCCTCCAGCGGGTGGGACGCGCCGGCCACCAGGTCGGCGCCGTGTCCAAGGGCGTCATCTTCCCCAAGTACCGCGGCGACCTCATCCAGACGACGGTCGTGGCCGAGCGCATGCGCGGCGGCGAGATCGAGGAGCTGCGGTACCCGCGCAACCCCCTGGACGTCCTCTCCCAGCAGATCGTCGCGATGGTCTCCATGGACGAGTGGACGGTCGACGACCTCGAATCCCTCGTCAAGCGCGCCGCCCCCTACGCCACGCTCCCCCGGTCGGCGCTGGAGGCGTCCCTCGACATGCTCGCCGGGCGCTACCCCAGCGACGAGTTCGGCGAGCTGCGCCCCCGCCTCGTCTGGGACCGCGTGACCGGCGTCCTGCGCGACCGTCCGGGCGCGCAGAGGCTCGCCGTGACCAGCGGCGGGACGATCCCCGACCGGGGTCTCTTCGGCGTCTTCCTCGTCGGGGAGAAGGCCTCGCGCGTGGGCGAGCTCGACGAGGAGATGGTCTACGAGTCGCGGGTGGGCGACGTGTTCGTCCTCGGCGCCAGCTCATGGCGCATCGAGGACATCACCCCCGACCGGGTGCTCGTCTCGCCCGCCCCCGGCCAGCCCGGCAAGCTGCCGTTCTGGCACGGCGACACCCTCGGCCGGCCCGCCGAGCTGGGCCGCGCGCTCGGCTCGTTCACCCGCGAGCTGGCGGGCCTTCCACAGGAGCGGGCACAGGAACGCGTCACCACGGCGGGCCTGGATGCCTGGGCCTCCGCCAACCTCGTCTCCTACCTCCACGAGCAGCGGGAGGCCACCGGCCACGTCCCGGACGACCGGACGATGGTCGTCGAGCGGTTCCGCGACGAGCTCGGCGACTGGCGCCTGGTCGTGCACTCTCCGCTCGGGGCGCGCGTGCACGCGCCGTGGGCGCTCGCCATAGCCGGCCGCCTCCGCGAGCGGTACGGCCTCGACGCGCAGGCCATGCACGCGGACGACGGCATCGTCATCCGCATCCCCGACATGGACGAGCCGCCCGGCCTCGACCTCGTCGCCTTCGACGCCGACGACGTCGAACGCGTCGTCGTAGACGAGCTGGGCGGTTCGGCGCTGTTCGCGGCACGGTTCCGCGAGTGCGCCGCGCGCTCGCTGCTCCTCCCCCGCCGCCGCCCCGACAAGCGCATGCCGCTCTGGCAGCAGCGCCAGCGCGCCGCGCAGCTGCTGGCCGTCGCGAGCAAGTACCCGTCCTTCCCGATCGTGCTGGAGACGATGCGCGAGTGCCTGCAGGACGTGTTCGACGTCCCCGGCTTGGTGCGGCTGATGCGCGACCTGTCGGGACGCAAGGTCCGCATGGTCGAGGTGGAGACGCCCGAGCCGTCCCCCTACGCCCGCTCCCTGCTGTTCCACTACGTCGGCGCGTTCATGTACGAGGGCGACTCACCGCTGGCCGAGCGCCGTGCCCAGGCCCTCGCGCTCGACTCGGCGCTGCTGGCCGAGCTGCTCGGCCAGGCCGATCTCCGCGAGCTGCTCGACCCCGACGCGGTCGCCGAGACCGAACGCGAGCTGCAGCGCCTCGCCGCCGACCGGCGGGCCCGTGACATGGAGGGCGTGGCCGACCTCCTCCGCGCCCTCGGCCCCCTCACCACCGCGGAGATCGCCCGCCGAACCCTCCCCGCCCGCGCCGAGGCGGAGGACGACCGAACGCCGCGACGTCCCCTCACAGATGGCACGGTTCGACCGGCCGGAGTGAACGCGCCCAGCCCGGCCGACCTGGAGCCCTCGGCCGCCGGTGCCGGCGGTAGTGCACCTGGGACGGGGGCCGCCGTGCCGGACGAGGTGGCCGTGCAGGTGGCGCGGTGGGTGGCGGAGCTGGAGGCGACGCGGCGGGCGATCCGGGTGCGGGTGGCCGGCGAGGAGCGGTGGGCGGCGATCGAGGACGCCGGGCGGCTGCGGGACGCGCTCGGCGCGCCGCTGCCCGTGGGCGTCCCGGAGGCGTTCCTCGAACCGGTCGACGATCCGCTCGGCGACCTGGTCTCCCGGTACGCACGCACCCATGGCCCCTTCCGGGCGGGCGAGCCGGCCGCGCGGTTCGGGCTGGGCGTCGCCGTGGTCGTCGAGACGCTGCGGCGGCTCGCGGCCGGGGGGCGGGTGGTCGAGGGCGAGTTCCTGCCAGTCGAGGCCGTGGCCGGGCCGTTGACGACCGAATGGTGCGACACCGGCGTGCTCCGGACGCTGCGGCGGCGCTCGCTGGCGCGGCTGCGCGCCGAGGTCGAGCCGTCCCCGCCGGAGGCGCTCGGCCGTTTCCTGCCGGTCTGGCACGGCGTATCGGGCGGATCCCGGTTGCGCGGCATCGACGCGCTCGTCCAGGCGATCGAGCAGCTGCAGGGCGCGGCGGTCCCCGCGTCCGCGCTGGAGTCGCTGATCCTGCCGTCGCGGGTGCCCGGCTACTCCGCGGCCATGCTGGACGAGCTGACGTCCGCGGGCGAGGTCGTCTGGGCCGGCCAGGGCGGGCTGCCCGGCGGCGACGGCTGGGTGGCGCTGTACCTGGCCGACACCGCGCCGCTGCTGATGCCCGAGCCCGCGGAGATCACGCTCACGCCCGTCCACCGGGCGGTCCTGGACGCGCTCGGCGACGGCGGCGCGCTGTTCTTCCGGACGCTGTCGGACCGGGTGAACCGGCAGGTCACCGCGAACGACGCCGACCTCGTCACCGCCGTGTGGGACCTCGTCTGGGCCGGGCACCTCACCAACGACACGATGGCCCCGCTGCGGGCCGCGCTCGGGTCGGGCCGCCCGACGCACCGGTCGCGGACGACGCGCCGGGGACGTCCCGTCCTGCCGTCCCGGACGGGCCCGCCCACCGTGGCGGGGCGCTGGTGGCCGCTCCCGGAGCGGGAGGGCACCCCCACCCTGCGGTCGCACGCGCTGGCCGAGGCGCTCCTGGAGCGGTACGGCATCGTCATCCGCGGCGCGGTGGCGGCCGAGCGCACGCCGGGCGGGTTCTCCGCCGTGTACCCGGTGCTGCGGGCGTTCGAGGAGTCCGGCCGGTGCCGGCGCGGCTACTTCGTCGAGGGCCTCGGCGCGGCGCAGTTCGCGCTCCCGGGGGCGGTCGACCGGCTCCGCGCGCTCCGCCCGGCCGCGGCGGCGGCCCCGGACGACATCTCCGCGCTGTGGGAGCCGGCGCCGCGCGAGCCGCAGGTCCGCGCCCTCGTCCTGGCCGCGGCCGATCCCGCCAACCCGTACGGCGCGGCCCTGCCGTGGCCGGAGCGGGACGACGAGGTCGCCAGCGGCCACAAGCCGGGCCGCAAGGCCGGCGCGCTGGTCGTGCTGGTCGAGGGCCGCCTCGTCCTCTACGTCGAGCGCGGCGGCCGGACGCTGCTGACCTGGGACGACGCCCCGGACGTCCTGCAGCCGTCGGTCGACGCGCTGGCGCTCGCGGTCCGCGAGGGGGCGCTCGGCAAGCTCACCGTCGAGCGCGCCGACGGCGCGGCGATCACCGGCTCGCCGCTGGCCGCGGCGCTGGAGTCGGCCGGCTTCCATCCGACCCCCAGGGGCCTGCGGCTGCGCTCCTGACCGCCCGGGGCGCGGAGCGCGACCGTCACGGCCACGGCGCACACCGCCACGCCCAGCAGCGACGGCGGTGTGAGCGTGCTGCCGAACATCAGCCATCCCCACAGCATCGTCGTGGGCGGCGTGAGGTAGAGCAGGGCGGACACCCTGGCCACGCCCGTCCGCTGGACGTTGATCCAGTAGAGCCCGTAGCCGCCGAGCATCGCCAGCGCGACCAGGATGGCGATGGCCGCCCAGAACACGGGGTCGGCCGGCGGCAGGAGGGAGCCGTCCAGTCCCGCGACGCCCGAGAAGACCACGGCGCTGATGCCCGCCTGGACGGCGAGGGCCTCGGGCAGTTCCGCCGAGGGCCGGGCCCGCCGCTCCAGGAGGGTCGCGCCGACGAGGGAGAGCATCGCGGCGAACGGCAGCGCGTACGCCCAGGCGGGCGCTCCCCCGTTCAGGTCGCCGCCGACGACGAGCAGGACCCCGCCGAGCCCCGCGACGAACCCGGCGAACTGCCGGCGGCTGATCGATTCGCCGAGCAGCGGCACGGCGAGCGTGACCGCGACGAGCGGCTGCAGGGCGGTGATCAGGCTGTTGATGCCCTCGACGACGCCGTACTCGGCGGCGAAGAAGACGCCGGCGAGGTAGCCGACCTGGCCGAGCGCCCCGATCAGGACGTGCAGCAGGAGGTCCCGGGACGGGACGCGGCGCCGCCGCCAGGCCACCCAGGCGCCGAGGACGGCGACGCCGATGATGAACCGCCAGGCGAGCAGGGCGGTCGCCGGCGCGGCCCGGGTGCCGAGCTCCGCGCCGACGAAACCGGAGCTCCAGGTGATGACGAAGGCGGCCCCCAGCAGGGCGTCCGTTCGGCGCGGGTGCACGGTCCTCCTAGGTATACATACCGGTATAGCTACAGAGTACATATACCGGTATGTATACTTGCGGTGTACCTCTGGGGAAGGAGCCGCGATGGCCGTCCGGGAAAGGCCGCTCACTCCCGCCGCCCGGCGGGTCCTCCAGGTGGCGAGCGAGCTGTTCTACGAACGCGGGATCGGCTCGGTCGGCATGGAGCTGATCGCCGCCGAGGCGGGGGTCACCAAGAAGACCGTCTACGACCGGTTCGGGTCCAAGGACGCGCTGATCCTCGCCTACCTGCGCGCGCGCGACGAGCGCTGGCACGCCTTCATAGAGGGCCGTCTCTCCGAGATCGCCGATCCGCGCGAGCGCGTCCTCGCCACGTTCGACGCGCTCGGAGAGTGGCTGACGACGAAGTGCCGGCGCGGCTGCTCGATGGTGAACGCCTGCGCCGAACTCCCCGAGCCGTCCCACCCGGTCCACCGGCTCGCCGCCGAGCAGAAGGCGTGGGTGCGGGCTCTCTACGCGGAGCAGGTCGGCGACGGCGCGCTGGCCGACCAGCTCCTCATCCTGCACGAGGGGGCGATCGTCGCGTTCAGCGTGGGCGGCGTCCACGACGCCACCGGGAAGGCCCGCGCCGCGGCCGCCGCGATCCTCCCCGCGACGCTCAGCGCCGCCGGCGCCCGAACATGTTGATCATGCCGCGCAGCGCCCGCTCGTCCAGGGACCCGAACGGGTTGTCGTGGACGAGGTACGTCCAGGTCGCCGAGGGGCGCTTCAGGCCCGCCGAGTCGAGGTCGATCCCGTCCCCGGACGCGGTGAGGGCCTCGAACGCGGCCACCGACCGCTTCCGCGCGTCGGCGAGCAGCCGCTTGCCCGCCGGCACCGCCTCCCGGTTGAACTCGACCAGCGGGTCCAGGCCGCGGCCGAGCGACCGCAGGTGGATGCCCTCGCGCAGGTCGGCGAGGTAGGCGAGGTGCTCGGCCCAGCAGCGGTCGAGCTGGTACAGGACGACCTGGCGCGCGGCGGCGGCCACCGCGTCCGCGCCCGCGGTCCCGGCGAGCTCGGCGTGCTTCGCGGGCGCCGCCGCGGCCATCGCGCGGTCGGCGGCGTCACCGCGCAGGACGCCGTCCCGCTCGGCCAGCAGCTCCCGCCGCTGCAACCCGATCAGGTGGTTGTACCGCCAGGTGTTGCGGTGCAGTTCGAGGTCGACGCCCTCCGCGACGCGCTGGGCGTGGCCGACGAGCCAGTGCGCGCCCTTGCCGGTGACGCGGCCCTGGTCGTCGGCGGGGTCGTCCGGCTTCTCGTCGGGCGCGTAGCGGGTGACCAGGTCGTCCTGGAGGCTGGTGAAGAACACCGAGCCGCCGGGGTCGCCCTGCCGCCCCGCACGCCCCCTGAGCTGGTCGTCCAGGCGGCTGCTGTGGTAGCGGCCGGTCCCGATGACCAGCAGGCCGCCCGCCTCGGCCACGCGGTCGTGGTCGGATCCGCCGGCCTCGGCCGGGGCCTTGCCCGGCTCCGCGGACGGGCTGCCGCCGAGCCGGATGTCGGTCCCCCGCCCGGCCATCTGGGTGGAGACGGTGATCGCGCCGTACGCCCCCGCCTCGGCGATGATCGCGGCCTCCTCGGCGTCGTTCTTGGCATTGAGCACGACCCGGTCCAGCCCGGCGCGGGCGAGCCGGCGGGCGAGCCGCTCGGACTCGGCGACGTCGCCCGTGCCGATCAGCACCGGGCGGCCGGCGGCGTGCGCGGCGGCGATCTCCTCCACGATCGCGACCTCCTTGTCGGCGGCGGTCGCGTAGAGGCGGTCCGGCTCGTCGGCGCGGACGCACGGCCGGTTCGGCGGGACGACCGCGATCTGCAGCGCGTAGAACTCGGTGAGCTGCCCGGCGACGGCCATCGCCGTGCCCGTCATCCCGCACCGGACGGGATAGCGCCCGATCAGCTCCTGGACGGTGATCGAGTCGAGGATCTCCCCGCTCGGCGACGCCTCCAGGGCCTCCTTCGCCTCGACCGCCGCCTGCAGGCCGTCCGGCCAGCGCTGCAGCAGGGCGACCCGGCCCCGCGACTCGCTGACCAGCTTCACCGCGCCGTCCCGGACGATGTAGTCCACGTCCCGGAGCAGGAGGACCTCGGCGTGCAGGGCCACGTTGACCGCGGTGAGCGTGCCGAGCTGGTCCGGCGCGTACAGGTCGACGCCTAGGACGCGCTCCACCTCGCGGGCCCCGGCCGGGGTCAGCTGGACGTTCCGGGCCTCGTCGTCGGTGGTGTAGTGCAGGCCGGGCCGCAGCCGGCGGACGAGGTCGGCGTACTGCGGGTCGGCGGCGTCGAGGTCGGCGGCGCCCGCGAGGACGAGGGGCACCATGGCCTCGTCCACCAGGACCGAGTCGGCCTCGTCGATCAGCGCGACGGACGGCTCGGGCAGGACGAGGTCGTCCGGGTCGGTGACGAGCCGGTCCCGGAGGAGGTCGAAGCCGACCTCGCTGACCGGCGCGTACGTCACGTCCGCCCGGTACGCGGCGCGCCGCTCCCCGGGCGTGGACGACTGGCCGACCCAGCCGGCGGTGACCCCGAGCAGGGAGTACAGCGGCTCCATCCACTCGGCGTCGCGCCGCGCCAGGTAGTCGTTGACCGACATCACGTGCACCTGCCGGCCGCGCAGCGCGTACCCGGCGGCCGCCAGCGCCCCGGCCAGGGTCTTGCCCTCCCCGGTCGCCATCTCCGCGACATGCCCGGACAGCAGCGCGAGCGTCCCGATGAGCTGGACGTCGTAGGGCCGCTCCCCCAGCGCCCGGCGGGCCGCCTCGCGGCCGAGCGCGCACAGCTCCGCCAGGTCCTCCTTCTCGCGCAGGGCGGACGCCGCGGCGGTCAGCTCGGCGTCGGACAGCTCCCGGACGCGGGGCTCGCGCGCACCGGCCTCCTCGGCCAGCGCGCGGAAGGGCCCGAGGTCGACGCTGCCCGGCTTCTGGACGAGCCGCCGCAGCCGGTCACGCAGCGCCACGGCGCCTCCTCGGTTCGTCGCTCACGGTTCCCCCAACGGCAGGTCGCGCACGTGCGTTCCCCATGATCGCAGTGCCGGGGCGGAGCGGCACCGGCGCCGTCTCCGCTGTTGGTCTGACCTCGATTTCATTCCTTGGGCGGATCCCCTCCACCCCTCGCGTTTGAAAGCATGAGGCCATCACGGGGTTTGCGGTGGCCGTGGGGAAAGCGCCACCGCGGAACGGGGTTCGCCATGACACCTACGGCACGCAAGGCCGCCGCACTCCGGCGCAAGCGCCAGATCATCAGCCAGACCGTCATCGACCGCGCGCTGAACGATCCGCGGCGGCACAAGGAGACCGCGGTCGCCGCGGCCGCCGCCAAGTAGGAACCGCCAAGCAGGAACGTGCCAAGCAGGAAACGCCGAGCAGGAACGCTCCGCACGGCCGTCGAGGCGCCCCCGCCGATCCGGCGGGGGCGCCTCGCGGTTCTAGGACTCCCCCGCGGACGAGAAGACGTCGTCGCGGGCCTGCTCCAGCGCCGCGTGCAGGGCGCCGCGCAGGACGGGATCGCCGGTCACCCCGGTCACCGTGACGGTGGGGCGGGTCGGGCTGATCCGGCCGACGATCTCCTCGATGCGGGTGGCGAGGGGCCGCCCGCCGGCCAGGCCGAGGCTGCCCGACAGCACCACCAGGCCCGGGTCCAGCACGATGTTGACCGAGGTCACGCCGTAGCTGATGCGGTTGGCCAGCTCGTCCAGGAACGGGCCGCCGCGCTCCTCGTCGGCGGCGGCCGCGCGGACGCAGTCCACCGCGGTCGGCTCGGCGATGCCGTGCTCGTGCGCGAGCGCGCGGACGGCGTCCGCGCCGACCAGGGCCCCGTAGCCGCCGGCGAGGGTGGGCGTGCCCCAGGTCACCGACTCGGTCACGCCCTCGTCCTGCGGGCCCCGGCGGGCGGCGCCGAGCGGCAGCGGCGCGCCGGGGACGGGCAGGTAGCCGATCTCCCCGGCGCCGCCCCACCGGCCGCGGTGCAGCCGGCCGCCCAGCATCACCGACATGCCCATGCCGCGGTCGAGCCACATGAGCGCGAAGTCGTCGGCGCCGCGCGCGGATCCGTACGCCCGTTCGGCGATGGCGGCGAGGTTGACGTCGTTCTCGATGGTCACCGGGCGACGCAGGTCGCTCCGGAGCTCGGCGAGGACGCCCTCGTGCAGCGCCGGCAGGTCGAAGGAGAACTGGATGTCACCGGTGCGCGGGTCGACGACTCCGGGGGTCCCGATGACGCAGGCGTTCAGCTTCGACATCGCGACGCGGGCGGACGCGCAGGCCTTGGCGACGGCGTTGTGCACCAGCTTCACCGGCTCGTCACCGCCGTTGGGGTCCACGGTGACCTGGGCGACGACGTGCCCGGTGATGTCGGCGACGCCCGCGGTGACCCCGTCCGGCCCGACCTCCAGCCCGGCGACGTAGGCGCTGGACGGGACGACCGCGTAGAGTGCGGCGTTCGGGCCCCGTCCCCCCGCCTGCTCCCCGACCACCGAGACGAGCCCGCGCTCCTCCAGCCTGGACAGCAGCTGGGACGCGGTCACCTTGGAGAGCCCGGTGTGCTCGCCGATCTGGGCGCGGGTCAGCGGGCCCTGCTCGACCAGCAGGTCCAGTGCCGCGCGATCGTTGAGCTCACGCAGCAGCCTCGGCGTTCCCGGGCGTCTTGCCATGCTGGCACCCCTGATGTCTCAATCCGCTAACGAGCAGTTTTGTTTAGGAAAGTTTCTTGTTAGTTTACGCCCAAGCGCCGACCGGTCCGGTACCCCGGGCCGGCGGAGCCCGCAGAGCGCGGACTGGCGAGCAGGGCGCCCGCGATCGATGCGAATGCGAGAGGGGCATGGCCAGGACCTTAAAGGGTCCGTGCCGTCCCCACCCGCACCGCCGGCCACACGGCCGCGCGAGGCGATGCCGGAAAGGATCCCCAGTGAGGTACATCAAGGTTGCGGCCGCGGCGGCCGCGATCGCCCTGGCCGCCACGGCCTGCGGCGGCGACAGCAAGGACGACGAGGCGGGCGGCGGCAAGGACCCGGCGCAGCTGAAGGTCTGGATGATGGGCGACGGGACGCCCGAGCAGACCAGGCTCCTCGACGGCGTCGAGGCCGAGTTCAAGCAGAAGCACCCGAACACCGACGTCCAGATCAAGTACGTGCCGTGGGCGCAGGTCGCCACCACGTTCCAGAAGGCGGCGGCCGGCGGCGAGGGCCCGGACGTCACCGAGCTCGGCAACACCGACGTCCAGTCCCACGTCGAGCAGGGCAGCCTCGCCGACATCACCGACGAGTTCGGCGGGTGGGCGGACGGCAAGACCCTGAACAAGACCGCCCTGGCCAACGACCAGGCGGACGGCAAGACCTACGCGGTGCCGTGGTACGGCGGCGTCCGCGGCGTGTGGTACCGGACGGACTGGTTCCAGGAGCTCGGCATCCAGCAGCCCAAGACGTGGGCCGACCTGACCGCCGCGGCGAAGAAGGTGCAGGACTCCAAGAAGGTGCCCGGCATCGGCATCCCGAGCGACCAGACCAACGCGCTCCTCAGCTTCATCTGGGGCAACGGCGGCGACGTGGCCGCCAAGCAGGGCGAGGAGTGGAAGGGGCAGCTCGACCAGCCGCAGGCCGTCGAGGCGGTGAAGTACTACGCCGGCCTCGTGACCACCGAGAAGGTCGCGCCCGAGAAGTACGTCGGCAAGAACGAGCTGGAGGGGCCGCAGCGCGACTTCGCGCTCGGCAAGCTCGGCATGTACGTCGACGGCAGCTGGGCCCTGAAGGAGATGACGAAGATCTCCGAGAAGAACGCCGACAAGTGGGGCGTCTTCCCGATCCCCAGCAAGGCGGGCGGCAACGCCCCGGTCATGGCGGGCGGCTCCGACCTCGCCGTCTGGAACGACAGCAAGGCCAAGGACGCGGCGTTCGACTACATCACGGTCCTGAACAACGCCAAGAACGCCAAGGCCTGGGCCGACTACAGCGGCTTCTCCTCCATGCGGTCGGACGTCACGTTCACCGACCCGAAGCTGGAGATCTTCACCCAGATCGCCGGCAACACCAAGTTCCCGCCGATCAGCGCGGGATGGGGCGAGTTCGAGCAGGCCAAGAAGGTGCTGCCGAACGCGGTGAAGGCCGTCATGCAGGGCAAGTCCGCCGAAGAGGAGATGAAGAAGGCGAACGAGCAGGCCAACACGCTGTTGAACCCGTAACACGGCTGATCGGAACGTCATGCTCGACACCGCTCCCGCGGTGCGGAAGGCACCCGGCCGGAAGTCCTCCGGCCGGGTGCGGCCCCGCCGCCGGCCCCGCCTCGGGCCCTACCTGCTGATCGCGCCGACCGTGCTCGTGATCGCCGTCCTGATGTTCTGGCCGATGATCCAGATCGGGATCATGTCGTTCCAGAAGGTCGGCAACCGCCAGCTGCGCGGCGAGCCGGCCGAGCAGGTCGGGACCGAGAACTTCGACACGATCCTCAACGACCCGTTCTTCTGGCAGACGCTCCGGAACACGGTGCTGTTCGCCGTCGTCGCGGTGACCCTGACCATGGTCGTCGGGACGCTGGTGGGGCTGCTGCTCAACAAGCTCGGCAAGCGGATGTCGGGCTTCGTCGCGGGCGGCGTGATGGTCGCCTGGGCGACCCCGCCGGTCACCGCCGCGATCATCTTCAGCTGGCTGTTCGGCTCCACCGGCGGCGTCGTCAACTGGGGCCTGGACCTGCTGCCGGACGCCCTCGTCGGCGGCGGCTGGAGCGACTACAACTGGTTCGCCACACCGCTGTCCACCTACACGGTCCTCACCGTGTGCGTCGTGTGGCAGGCGTGCCCGTTCGTCGCGGTGTCGGTGCTGGCGGGGCTGAAGAGCGTCCCGGGCGAGCTGTACGAGGCGGCCCGGGTGGACGGGTCCGGCGCCTGGCGGACGTTCTGGAGCCTCACCTACCCGATGCTCAAGCCGATCTTCCTCGTGCTGCTCGTCATGTCGATCATCTGGGACTTCAAGGTCTTCACCCAGCTGTTCATCATGTCCGGGATGGCCAACCGCGACGCGTTCAACCTGTCGCTCTACGGCTACTCCGAGGCGTTCGGCTCGCTCAATCCGAAGCTCGGCATGGGCTCGGCGATCGCGCTCGTGCTGACGCTCATCCTGCTCGTCGTCACGGCCCTCTACGTACGGGTCATGGTCCGTCAGGGGGAGACACGATGAGACGCTCACTGCCACGCAGGATCGCACTGAACGGGACGGGGCTGCTGGTCTTCCTGATCGCGGTCTTCCCCGTCTTCTGGATGGCCTCCACCGCGTTCAAGCCGAACACAGAGATCTTCAGCACGACGCCGAAGCCGCTGCCCGCCCACCCGACGCTGACGCACTTCGACCTGGTGCTGAACGGCGGCATCGCCGAGGTCTCCTTCTGGGAGTACTTCCGCAACAGCGCGATCCTGGCGCTCGTCACCGTGCTGGCGTCCGGCCTGCTCGCGCTGATGGCCGCCACGGCCGTCGCCCGGTTCCGGTTCCGCTTCCGCACCACCTTCCTGATCATGCTCCTGGTGGTGCAGATGGTGCCGCTGGAGGCGCTGGTCATCCCGCTGTTCCTCGATCTGAAGCAGCTCGAACTGCTGAACAGCCTGTCCGGTCTCGCCATCGTCTACATCGGCTTCGCGGTGCCGTTCGCCATCTGGATGCTGCGCGGGTTCGTCGCCGCGGTGCCGCGCGAGCTGGAGGAGGCCGCCGCGATCGACGGCGCCGGACCGGTCCGGACGTTCTTCACCGTCATGCTGCCGCTCGTCGCCCCCGGCCTGGTGGCGACCAGCATCTTCTCCTTCATCACCGCCTGGAACGAGTTCATCTTCGCGTTCACGTTCCTGGACGACCAGAACAAGTACACCCTGCCGATCATGCTGCAGTTCTTCTTCGGCCGCAGCGGCAACGCCTGGGGGCCCATCATGGCAGCGTCCACGCTGCTCACCATTCCCGTCATCGTCTTCTTCCTGCTGGTCCAGCGCCGTATGGTGTCCGGCCTCACCGCCGGGGCGGTGAAGGGGTGACGACCGACGACACCGCGACCACGGCGGAGATCGCCCGGCTGGCGCGCGGCACGCTGCTGCCGTCCTTCCACGGTTCGACCGCGCCGCGCTGGGTGCTGGACGAGCTGGAGTCCGGCCTCGCCGGCGTCACCCTGTTCGCCCTGACCGGCAACGTGCCGAGCCCGGAGTCGCTGGCCGCGCTCACCGCGCAGATGCGCAAGGCCGGCGACCCGTTCGTCACGATCGACGAGGAGGGCGGCGACGTCACCCGGCTCGGCGGGCACGCGACCGGCAGCCCCTACCCGGGCAACGCCGCGCTCGGCGCCGTCGACGACCCCGAGCTGACCCGGCGGATCTACCGCTCGCTCGGCGCCGAGCTGGCCGAGGTCGGCGTCAACTTCAACTTCGCGCCGTCGGTGGACGTCAACACCGCCGACGACAACCCGGTGATCGGGACCCGGTCGTTCGGCTCCGACCCCGAGCTGGTCGCGCGGCACGCCGCGGCGTCCGTCACCGGCACGCAGGAGGCGGGCGTCGCCGCCTGCGCCAAGCACTTCCCCGGCCACGGCGCCACCGTGGACGACTCGCACCTGTCGATCCCGCTCGTGGACGCCGACCTGGACCTGCTGGACCGGCGCGAGCTGGTCCCGTTCCGGGCGGCGATCGAGGCGGGCACCCGCGCGGTGATGACCGGGCACCTCAACCTGCCCGCGATCACCCGCGGCGTGCCGGCCACCCTGTCCCACGACGCGATCACCGGGCTGCTCCGCGAGCGGCTCGGCTACCGGGGCGTGATCGTCACCGACGCGCTCGACATGGAGGGCGCGAGCGGCGCGATCGGCATCCCGGAGGCGTCCGTGCGGGCCCTCGCCGCGGGTGCCGACCTGCTGTGCCTCGGCCCGCACGAGCAGGCCGAGACCGTCGAGGCGACGCTCGCGGCGGTCGACGAGGCCGTGCGGACCGGGCGCCTCCCGGTGGCCCGGCTGGCGGACGCCGCGGAGCGCACCGGCCGGCTCCGCGCGTGGCTCGCCGGGCACAGCCCCGCCGTCGTCGACCGCGCCGCCGGGCTGGAGGCCGCCCGCCGCGCCATGCGGGTCACGGGAGCGCTCCCAGGTTGGGAGGCGGCGCCCCTGGTGGTGGAGACGGAGTCGACCGGCAACATCGCGGTCGGCCCGACCCCCTGGGGCCTGAACCCCTGGGCGCCCGACGCCGTCCAGGCCGACGGCGCGGACGGGACGGCGGACCGGATCCTGGATCGTGCCAGGGGCCGCGGCCTGATCGTCGTCCTGCGGGACGCGCACCGGCACGCCGGCCAGCGCGCTCTCACGACGGCACTGCTGACGGCGCGCCCCGACACGGTCGTCGTGGAGATGGGCCTGCCCGTCTGGCGCCCCGGCTCGGCCACCTACCTGGCCACCTACGGCGCCGCCGCCGCGAACGCCCAGGCCGCCGCCGAACTCCTGGGGCTCTGTTAATGGCATTCCTCTCCTCCTTCGGGCCTGGAGGCCCTGCTGTGTTTATTGCAGTGCCCTCCTCCTTCGGGCCTTGGCGGCCCTCCTTCGTCGGGTACTGCGGGCGATCGCTGCATCGCTCCGACTCGCCTTGCGGCTCGCTGCGCGATCAGGTTCTCGCTTCGCTTGAACCTGCCTTCGGACGCGATCGCAACCATTGAGGTCGGCGCGCTCGGTGGGTTCAGAGCCTGGTCCCGGCGAGCGCGCCGTTCCCTACCCGAGTGGTCCGATCGGCAAGGGATAATGCCTACATGCGATTGTCCGCCAGGGTCGACTACGCGTTGCGCGCCGCCGCCGAGCTGGCGGTCGCCGGGAGTCACCCGGTGACCGCCGTGCAGCTCGCCGAGGCGCAGCAGATCCCGCCCAAGTTTCTGGAGAACATCCTCGGCCAGCTCCGCCGGTCCGGGCTCGTCCGCAGCCAGCGGGGGCCCGAGGGCGGCTACTGGCTGGCGCGCCCGGCCGAGCGGATATCCCTCGCCGACATCATCCGGGCGATCGACGGGCCGCTGCTCGGCGTCCGGGGCGAGCGTCCCGAGCACGTCGGGTACGAGGGGCCCGCGCGCTCGCTGCAGGAGGTGTGGATCGCGCTGCGCGCCAGCGAGCGGGCGATCCTGGAGCAGGTCACCCTCGCGCACATCGCGGCCGAGGAGCTGCCCGCGCCCGTGCGGAAGCTGACCGAGGACCCGTCCGCCTGGGAGAGCCCCTCCCTGATCTGAGGGGAGGCCGATGCCGGAGGGGGACACCGTCTGGCTGACCGCCCGGCGGCTGCACGAGGCGCTGGCCGGGCGGGCGCTGACGCGCTCCGACTTCCGCGTCCCGCGGCTGGCCACGGTCGACCTGCGCGGGCGGACGGTCCTGGAGGCGGTGTCGCGGGGCAAGCATCTCCTCGTGCGGGTTGAGGGCGGGCTGACCATCCACACGCATCTGATGATGGAGGGCCGCTGGCAAGTCCGGCGTTCCGTCACGGGCCGGCCCTCCGCGAGGGGCGCGTCCGGAGCCGTGCCGCGCGATCATCGGGTGCGGCTGGTGCTGGAGAACGCGGAGTGGCAGGCGGTCGGCCACTCGCTCGGCATCGTCGAGCTCCTGCGCACCGCCGAGGAGGACGGCACGGTCGGGCATCTCGGGCCCGATCTGCTCGACCCGTCCTGGGACGCGGAGACGGCCGCCGAGGCCGTGGCCCGGCTGGGCGAGAGGCCGGACCGGGCGATCGGCGAGGCACTGCTCGACCAGACGCGGCTCGCCGGGATCGGCAACGTCTACAAGGCCGAGATCCTCTTCCTGCGGGGCGTGCATCCGTGGACCCGGGTGAGGGACGTTCCCGACCTTCCCGGCCTCGTGCGGCTCTCTCACCGGCTGCTGGACGCCAACAAGGAGCGGCACGGCCACATCACGACGGGCGACCGGTCGCGCGGGCGGGAGCACTGGGTGTACGGGCGGGCCGGGCGGCCCTGCCGCCGCTGCGGAACCCGGATCGAGCGCGCGGACCAGGGAGCCGGGCCCGGCGAGCGGATCACCTACTGGTGCCCGCGCTGCCAGCCCGCCGCCGGCTAGGGGTCGGCGCCCGCCCTCCCCCGAGGTGCCCAGGGCGGGTCGCCGCCTGTCCGGGTCGCCGGATCCCGCGCCCGTACGACCGATCGTCGGCCCACGACAGCCCCAAGTCAATTCTCGGGTTTCCTTATCGACCCCTTCGCTCTACCTTGGGTCGGTGACCCTGGACGATCTTCGCGTGTTCGTGGCCGTGTGCGCGTCCGGCAACCTGAGCGCCGTCGCGCGCGACCTGTCGTGCAGCCAGTCGGCCGTCAGCCAGCACGTGAAGCGGCTCGAACGGGAGACCGGGCTGGTCCTGCTGGAGCGGCGCCCGCGGGGCGTGGTGCCGACCCGCGCGGGGCGGATCCTGGACGAGGCCGCGGCGGAGGGCATCGCGGGGCTCGACGCCGCGCTGCGCCGGCTCGACGACCTGCGCCGCGGCGTCGGCGGCACCGTCCGGATCGCGACCGGCGCGACCACCGTCCGGCACTTCATGGCGGCCGGGGTGGCCGTGTTCCGCGCCCGCCACCCCGAGGCCGCGCTCCAGTTCGAGACGGCCGGGTCGAGCCGGCGGTGCCTGGAGGCGGTCCGCGCGCACACCGCGGACCTGGCCTGGGTGACGATCGGGCCGCCGCTGGAAGGGGTCGAGCAGAGGGCGTCCTGCGAGCTGCCGTGGATGCTCGCGGTGCACGCCGCCGATCCCCTGGCGGGCCGGGAGGCCATCGCGTTGGACGATCTGTCCGGGATCCGGTACATCGAGCTGCCCGCGCATTCCACGTCCCGCGTGCACCTGGAGATGCACCTGGAGCGGCACGGGGTGCGGCTGGCGTCCACCACGAGCGTCGCCGACTGGGACACGGCGCTGCTGCTGGCCGAGCTCGGCCTCGGCCACGCGATCCTGCCGGCGCTGCCGGGCTGGGGAGGCGGGACGGGAGACGTCCGCCTGGTCCCCGTCCGGGACCTGCCGCCGCTCACCGCCGGCTGGGCCGCCCGCCGGTGGGACGCCCTGAGCCCGCTGGCCGTCGAGTTCGCCGACACCGTCCTGGACCACCTGCGGACGTGATCAGCGCACGCCGACCCGCCCGTTCGCGACCGTCAGCACGGCCTGCGGACGGCCCTCCCCGCAGCCCGGCCCGTTGGGGAACGTGGCCTTCGGGGTCACGTCGAGGCTCTGGTCGAGCACCGTCCGGCCGTCCGCGTCGCGCAGCCTGACCGTGACCCGGACGGGCTCTTTCGGGAGTCCCTCGACCTGCGCGAAGCCTGCCTTGCCGCCGTCGGGGGACGCGGACGCCCCGCAGACGGCGTCGGGCTCGTCGCCGTCGCAGCCGGTCGAGACCGCCGTCGACGTGGGGTGCAGCTCGATGCGGGGCTCCCGGCACTCCCCGTTCCAGCAGACCCGCAGGGACGCGGTGTCGATCCGGGCCGCGTCGGGCGCGGGCACGGCCAGCCGCAGGCCCGGCATGGACCCGATCGCCGTGCAGGGCCGGCCCGCTCCCTCGCCCCCGGCCCCGCAGGCGGCGAGGGCGAGCGCCGCGGCGCCGAGTGTGACGGCTCTGCTGAGAAGGCGCATCCCTCATAATCTCCACATTCCGGGCCCGGCGGCACCGGAACGCCGGAAGGCCCCGGCCCCGCACCGAAGCGGTGCGGGGCCGGGGCCGTCTATGGTGTCTCGTCCGCCCGGTGCGCCGGAGTCGCGCTGCCATGGGCGGGCCGGAACGCGTATCAGGTCTGCGCCTGGAACATCCAGTGCTGCTTTTCAAGTCCGGCGGTGATGCCGATGAGCAGATCCTGGGTCACCTGGTCCGGCTCGTCGGTCGCCGCGATCCGCTCGCGGAACCGGCCGATGATCTGCGCCAGGGTGTCGGTGATCGCGGCGACGACCTTGTCGTCGTCCAGGTATCCGGCCTCCGGCTGCGGGACCTTGCTCTTGTCGGCGACCGTGCGGGCACGGCCGTCGGGGTTCACGCCGATCGTCACGGCGCGCTCGGCGACGTCGTCCTGGCCGGCACGGGCGAGAGTGACGATCTCGTCCAGGTGCTCGTGGACGACCTTGAAGTTACGCCCCGTCAGGTTCCAGTGCGCCTGCTTGGCCACCAGGGCCAGATCGATGAGGTCGATGAGAGCGCCCTGCAGGGCGTCCCCCGCGACCCTCTGGTCGGCCTCGCCGAGCGGGCTCTTGATCGCCGCCATGTCGGGCTCCTTCCGCATCGTTACGGTTATCCCTCACAACACGGAACGATCCCCGGAAATGTCGCATTCATGCGTGAGGCCGCGCACACCCGCGGCCCCGGTCGGCGCATGAGAACGGGCCTGGAAACGGGCCGGGGATCAGGCCGCGACCATGTCGCCGCGGAACTCGCCGGTGATCTCCTCGGGGGTCTCGGGGATCCGCTCGGCGGGGATCCGCTCGTGCTCCGGCGCGCCCGCCATGACGGGCTCGTGCTGCAGCTCGGCCAAGGCGAGCTGATCCGCGACGTCCCTCAGCACGTGCGACAGCGGGACGCCCAGGGCCTTGCAGATCGAGGACAGCAGCTCCGAAGAAGCCTCTTTCTGCCCCCGTTCCACCTCGGACAGGTAGCCGAGCGACACCCGCGCGGCCGCGGACACCTCACGGAGGGTGCGTCCCTGGCGCAGCCGCAGCTGCCGCAGTACGTCACCGAGCAGCTGGCGAAGCAGGACCATCGTCTCGCTCCCTCCCTCAGTTCGGACCATCTGCCGGTTCCACCGTACCCGGCTTGACGGTGGCCATGGCAGACCGTTGATTTCGTGTTCGCTCGGAACGTAACGCTGTAATCAGCCCGGATCTTCCCGATCCACCCGACCTTCGCCGTTCCCGTCCTCCGCGTCAAGCCCCAGCAGGCGACGTCTCAGCAGTTCAAGAGCGTGTACGACCGTCATCCGGCGCACGACCCCGCGGGTCTCCGGTCCGTTCCCGGGCACGGGCAGCCGCGGCCCGACGACCGTGCGCGATTCTTGCGGACCGGCCAGTCCGATGTAGACCGTTCCCACCGGATGCCCGTCCTGCGGGTCGGGGCCGGCGACACCGGTGACCGCGAGCCCGTACGTCGTCCCGAGGGCGTCCCGGACGCCCGCGGCCATCGCGGCGGCCACGTCCGGGTGGACGGCCCCGTGCGCGGCGAGCAGCTCGCCGGGAACGCCCAGCAGCCGCCGCTTCACATCGGTGGCGTAGGCGACGACGCCCCCGCCGTAGGTGGCCGACGACCCCGGCGTGCGGGTCAGCTCCGCGCCGATGAGCCCGCCGGTCAGCGACTCCGCCGCCGCCACGGTCTCGCCCCGCCCGGCGAGCAGCCGGTGCACGACCAGCGCGAGCGACTCGTCCTCGACCCCGTACACGGCCGGGCCGAGCAGCTCCCGGACGCGCGTCTCCACGCCCGCCAGGCGCCCCGCGGCGTCCGCCCCCGCCACGGTGATGCGGACCTTCACCTCGGCGGGGTCGGGCAGGTAGGCGAGCTTCACCCCGTCCATCGCCTCGACCTCGGCGAGCCGGGTCGCGACCACCGACTCCCACAGCCGGGCGGTGCGCAGGGTGCGGCGCGCCACCGCGGGCAGCCCGGCGATCTCCGCCAGCTCCGGCAGCACGACCTCGTCCATGATGGTGCGCATCTCGAACGGGACGCCGGGCAGCGCGTACACGGTCCCGCCGGGCAGCTCGACCCGCAGGCCCGGCGCCGAGCCGGCGGAGTTGGCCAGCACCCGGGCGCCCTCGGGGACGTCCGCCATGCGCAGCGCCATCGGCTGCAGCTCGCGGCCGGCCCTGGCGACCCGCTCGCGCAGCCGCCGCTCCAGGGCCGCGTCCCGGACGAGCGCGACACCGGCGGCCTTGGCCAGCGCGTCCCGGGTCACGTCGTCGTAGGTGGGGCCGAGACCGCCCGTGGTGATGACCGCGTCGGCGCGCTCCAGGGCGGAGGTGACGGCCGCGACGATGACGTCCGTCTCGTCGCCGACGACGACGCTGCGGGTGACGTCGGCGCCGTGGTCGGTGAGCCGGCGGCCGAGCCAGGCCGCGTTGCCGTTGACCGTGTCGCCGAGGAGCAGCTCGTCCCCGACGGTGAGCAGTTCGACCCGCATCGCGTCCCCCTGTCCGCCGTCCGCACGCCGCAGGGCCTCGAATCTACCGGTGCGGATTCGCGCTGGAAGCCCGACATGAGGCTGATGGTCCGGTAACGGTGTGAGTCAAAACTCACTCCGCGGGTGCGTCCTCGCGGCCGGGCGGAGGGGATAATCGTTACCGCAGCACCCGCGAATACGGGGCCGCGGGATCACGACCGGGGTGGGCGTGTTCCCGCGGCCCGCTCGCGTGCTCAAGAGCGCGACAGCCCGCGCAGCACCGCGCCGCACCGGCGGGCGTAGGCCCGCTGGAACGCCCGCCCGAACGGGCCCGCCAGCCGCGCCGCCGCCGTCGCCGGACGGCTGAACGCGGTGACCGTCAGCCACACGTCGCCCTCCTCGTCCAGGTGCACGACGAACGACTCCTCGCCCGACTGCGGGTGGCCCGGAAGCGTCCCGTACGCCCATCCGACGTAGCGCTCCTCCTCGCGCGTCCACACGATCCGGCAGGGCGCCCGCAACCGGAGCGGCCCGGCGCCCAGGCCCACCACGACGCTCACGCCGGGGGCGGCGCGCGGAGCCGACGCCTCCACCCGGGCGGGGAGCGCGCGGTGCATCCAGAACTCCATGACCGCGTCCGCCGCGTTCCGGAACGCCGCCGGACCCCGGCCGACGAGCATCCGGTGCCGCAGATGCCGGTACCCGGCCGGGCGCTCCGCGTCGCGCGTCGCCCCTACCTCGGCATACGTGAAGTCCTGTCCCGCCATCCCCGCCCGTCCTCCAAGCTGACGAATCGGTGTCAAGTATCGCCCGTTTCTCTGGCCGCCCGGAGGATCGGTCCGTAACGTCCGTCGCATGAGAGCCGTCGTCGCCGGGCTGAACGTCTTCCCGATCAAAAGTGCCGGGGCCGTCGCGCTCACCGCGGCCGCCCTGACCCCGAACGGGCTGCGCCACGACCGGGAGTTCATGCTCGTCCGCCCGGACGGGCGCCACCTGTCGCAGCGGGAGGCCCCCGAGCTCGCCCTGGTCCGCCCGGACTTCGACGGTGTGAAGCTCACCGTCCGGACACCGCTCGCGCCCGCGCCGCTGGTGTGCGAGGTGTCCGGCGGGCCCGCCGTCGACGTGACCGTGCACCACCGCCCGTGCCAGGGCATCGACCAGGGCGACGAGGCCGCCGCATGGTTCTCCGGCGCCCTCGGACTCCCCTGCCGCCTCGTCCGCTTCACCGGGACGCGTCCCACCGCGCTCGGCGGCGGGACCCTGGCCTACGCCGACGGCTACCCGGTCTCGGTGCTGTCGGCCGAGTCGCTGGACGACCTGAACCGGCGGATGGGCGGCCGGCTCCCGATGGCCCGCTTCCGGCCCAACATCGTCCTGCGCGGCCTCGGCCCGTACGGCGAGGACGCCGTCACCGGGCTGCGCGGCGACGAGGCGGAGATCGAGCTCGTCCGGCCCTGCGGGCGCTGCGTCATCATCAACACCGACCAGGAGACGGCCCGCCGGTCTCCGGAGCCGCTGCGCGCCCTGGCCGGCTACCGCACCGAGCGCTTCGGCGGCGCCCGGCAGGTCGTGTTCGGCCGGCTCGGCATCCCCCGCGCGCTCGGCGCCCTGCACGTGGGCGAGGAGCTGACCGCCTCCTCATCGCTTGGCGATCGCTAGCGATCGGTCTACGATGGGCGGGTGGACGAACCGATCGACCGCGCCCGGCTGCAGGCGGGCCTGCGGCTCATCGCACGCGGCCTGGAGGAGATCGCCGGCGCCCTGGACGGCCCCGACGAGCCCGGGGAGCTGGAGCGCATGGCCCGCGTCATGCGCGAGTGGGGGCCCGGCGGCCTCCGCAAGGACGAGGCGTCCGCGCTGTTCAAGCGGCACGGCTTCGCGCCGCAGACGACCGGCGGCTGGACGCGCGGCGACTGGGTCGAGATAGGCGGCGACGGCCTGCGCTACCTCACGGCCAAGTCCCGCGAATGGCTCGCCGGATATGAGGAGGAGGAGAACCCGTGACGCCTTCCTTCACGGTGCGGGTCACCGTGCGCGCCTACGAGCTGGACACCCAGGGACACCTCAACAGCGCCGTCTACCACCAGTACGGCGACCACGCCCGCTGGGAGTGCCTGCGCGCGGCCGGCATCTCCGTGGACGAGCTGATCGCGACCGGTGTCGGGCCCGTCACCCTGGAGAACACCATCCGCTACCACCGGGAACTGCGCGCGGGCGACGAGGTCGACATCACGTGCACGTTCCACTGGGGCGAGGGCAAGACGTTCCGCATGCGGCAGGAACTGCGGAAGGCGGACGGGTCCCTGGCCGCCGAGATCAGCAGCCTCGGCGGACTGCTCGACCTGGAGAGGCGGCGGCTCGTCCCCGATCCCGGGTCCCACTGGCGCGCGCTGGCCGACGCACCGGCGCTGCTCGGGCTCTGAGCGCCTCTCGGCGCCCTCTCAGGAGGTCTCGGAACCTGTGCGGCGCAGGCGCCAGGCCTGGACGACGTAGTCGATGCCCGTCGCCACGGTGACGACGAGGGCGGCGCCCATCGTGACCCAGCGCAGGTAGTCCAGCGGGCCCGGCAGGATGTAGAAGCCGATCGCGACGACCTGCAGCATCGTCTTCAGCTTGCCGCCCTTGCTGGCCGGGATCACCCCGCGCCGGATGACGGCGAACCGCATCACCGTGATGCCGATCTCCCGGACCATGATGGCGGCGGTCACCCACCACCACAGCTCCCCCATCACCGACAGGCTGACCAGCGCCGCGCCGGTGAGCGCCTTGTCCGCGATCGGGTCGGCGATCTTGCCGAAGTCGGTGACCAGGCCGCGGGCCCGCGCGATGTCGCCGTCGATCTTGTCGGTGATCGAGGCGACGGCGAACACCGCGAACGCGGCGAGCCGCCAGCCGGTGCCGTCCAGGAAGAACAGCCACACGAACACCGGCACCAGCGCGATCCGGGCGAGCGTCAGCGCGTTGGCGATGTTCCACACGCCCGCCTGCGGCGGTTCCGGGGAACCCGCGACCGGATCCGGGGTGCCGGCGATCATGAGACGTCCGCGATGAGGTCCACGCCGTCGCTGCCCGTGACCCGGGCGGCCACGATCTCGCCGAGGGCGAGCCCCGCGCCGCGGACGAGGACCGTCCCGTCCACCTCGGGCGCCTGGTGCTCGGCGCGGCCTTCGAAGGCGCCGTCCTCCGCCCCGTCCTCCAGCTTGTCCTCCAGCAGGACGCGCACCGGCGAGCCGACGCGGTCCTCGGCGCGCTGCGCCGTCAGCTCCTCGGCCAGCGCGGACAGCTCCTCGACCCGGGCGGCGACCTCGGCGGGGTCGAGCTTGCCGTCCAGGTTCGCGGCCTCCGTGCCCTCCTCGTCGGAGTAGCCGAACACGCCGACGGCGTCGAGGCGGGCCGCCGTGAGGAACTCCGCCAGCTCCTCGAAGTCGTCCTCGGTCTCGCCGGGGAACCCGACGATGAAGTTGGAGCGGACGCCCGCCTCCGGCGCCAGCGCGCGGATCTGGTCGAGCAGCCCGAGGAACCGCTCCCGGTCCCCGAACCTGCGCATGGACCGCAGCACCGGCCCGCTCGCGTGCTGGAAGGACATGTCGAAGTACCGGGCGACGCCGGGCGTGCCGCAGATCGCCTCGATGAGCCCCGGCCGCGTCTCCGCCGGCTGCAGGTAGCTGACCCGCACGCGCTCGATCCCGTCCACCGCGGCGAGGCCGGGCAGCAGC
Organism: Actinomadura madurae; assembly: GCF_047130825.1. NCBI lineage: Bacteria > Bacillati > Actinomycetota > Actinomycetes > Streptosporangiales > Thermomonosporaceae > Actinomadura > Actinomadura madurae. The sequence continues at coordinate 9,351,686 of NZ_CP083237.1, read as the reverse complement.
TTCTCCAGCGCGCGCAGGTCGCCCAGGTCCTTGCCGTACGACGTGGAGTTCTCGCTGACGAGCACCAGCTCGCGGGCGCCGTGCCCGGCGAGCCAGCGCGCCTCCTCCAGCACCTCCTCCGGCGGGCGCGACACGTACGCGCCGCGGAACGCCGGGATCGCGCAGAACGTGCAGCGCCGGTCGCAGCCGGACGCCAGCTTCAACGGCGCGACCGGGCCGCCGCCGAGGCGCCGCCGCAGCACGCGCGGGCCGGACGCGGGGGCCATCCCGTCCGGCAGGTCGGCCGGCCCGCCGTGCCCCGGGATCGCGACGCCGGCGGAGGACCGCTCGACCGGGCTGATGGGCAGCAGGGTCCGCCGGTCGCGCGGCGTGTGCGCGGCGTGCGCGCGTCCCGCCATGACGTCGTCCAGCCGCTCGCCGATCGCGGTGTAGTCGTCGAAGCCGAGCACCGCGTCTGCCTCGGGCAGCGCCTCGGCCAGCTCCCTGCCGTAGCGCTCGGCCATGCAGCCGGCCGCCACGACCTTGGCGCCGGAGTCGTGCGCGGCCAGCAGCGTGTCGATGGAGTCCTTCTTGGCGGCCTCGATGAACCCGCAGGTGTTGACGACCACCACGTCGGCGCCGTCCGCGCCGTCGGCCACGTCCCAGCCCGCGTCCTCGATGCGCGCGGCGAGCTCCTCGGAATCGACCTCGTTGCGGGCGCAGCCGAGCGTGATGAGCGAGACCTTGCGGCGAGTCGACATGCCCCTAAGGTAATGGGCGCGCACGTCCGGACGGGTCGGCGGGGCCGAGGTCCGGGCGGCCTACGCGGGCTCGGGGTCGTCGCGGTCGAAGGTGAGCCGCTGCACGCCCTCGCCCTCGCCGGGCGAGCCCAGGTGCTTGCCGTTGACGGTCAGGTCGACGCTGCCCCCGACGCCGATCACCATCCGCACCTTCTTCTTGGCGCTGAAGTCCTTCTGGTCGCCCTCGCGCAGCATCCCGCTGAACAGCGTCTCGCCCTTGTCGCCGCGGACGTTCAGCCACGTCGTCCGCTTGGCCTCGACGCTCACCTCGACCTTGGTGCGCGGCGCCTGCGCGACCGGGCCGTCGTTGCGCGCGGACGGGGTGGGCGACGGCTTGGGCGCCGCCGGGGTCCCGGCGACCTGCTGCGCGGTGCGGTGCTCACCGCCGCCGCCGCTGCCGACCACCTGGATCACGCCGTAGATCACCACGAGGGCGAGCGCGAGCGCCATCGCGGCGCTCCAGTTCGGCGCGCGGCGCTCGCGGAACGCGACGGGCTGCTCCGGCTCGAACGCCGACACCGCCGAGACGGGCTGCGGGGCGCCACCGTGCGCGGCGTCGAACTCGGCGACGAGCGGTTCCGGATCGATGCCGATGACCCGCGAGATGCTGCGGATGTGTCCGCGGGCGTAGAAGTTGCCGCCGCACGCCGAGAAGTCGTCGGCCTCCATGCCGCGGATGACGGTCTCGCGTATCCGCGTCTGGAGACTCACCTGTGTCACCGAGAGACCGGCCCGCTGACGTTGCTCCGCCAAGGTCTCACCGATGCTCACGCCGGGCCTCCTTTGAGGGCGCTCGTGGCCGACTCCGCATGATTGCGGCACCAGTCTAGAAACGGCAATGCCCGCTGGGCGACAGCCAACACGTTCGAAACAGGGCAAGATTTCGCATCATTCCGCAATGCCCCGGCGCCCCGCGCTCAGCCGCCGCCGCGCAACTCCGCGAGGACGCCCGGGAGATCGTCCGGCTTGGCCAGCACGTCCCGCGCCTTGGAGCCCTCGCTCGGCCCGACGATGTCGCGGCTCTCCATCAGGTCCATCAGCCGTCCGGCCTTGGCGAACCCGACGCGGAGCTTGCGCTGCAGCATCGACGTCGACCCGAACTGGGTGGACACGACCAGCTCGATCGCCTGGACGAGCAGGTCCATGTCGTCGCCGATCTCCTCGTCGATCTCCTTCTTCGGCACGCCGGACGCGCCGACGTCCTCCCGGTACCTCGCCTCCATCTGCCCCTTGCAGTGGTCGACGATCCCGTGGATCTCCTTCTCCGCGACGTAGGCGTTCTGGATGCGCATCGGCTTGCTCGCGCCCATCGGCAGGAACAGCGCGTCGCCCTGGCCGACGAGCTTCTCCGCGCCCGGCTGGTCGAGGATGACGCGGCTGTCGGACAGCGAGGAGGTCGCGAACGCCAGCCGGGACGGGACGTTGGCCTTGATGAGCCCGGTGACGACGTCCACCGACGGGCGCTGCGTGGCGAGCACGAGGTGGATGCCGGCGGCGCGGGCGAGCTGGGTGATGCGGACGACGGAGTCCTCCACGTCGCGCGGCGCGACCATCATCAGGTCGGCCAGCTCGTCCACGATGACCAGCATGTACGGGTACGGCGTGTAGACGCGCTCGCTGCCGGGCGGGGCGGTGAGCTTGCCCGCCTTCACCGCCTTGTTGAAGTCGTCGATGTGCCGGTACCCGGACGCGGCGAGGTCGTCGTAGCGGCGGTCCATCTCGCCGACGACCCATTCGAGGGCCTCCGCGGCCTTCTTCGGGTTGGTGATGATCGGGGTGATGAGGTGGGGGATCCCCTGGTACATCGTCAGCTCGACCCGCTTGGGGTCGACGAGGATCATCCGCACCTCGTCCGGCGTGGCGCGCATCAGGACCGAGGTGATGAGCCCGTTGATGCACGTCGACTTGCCGGCCCCGGTCGCGCCCGCGATGAGGATGTGCGGCATCTTCGCCAGGTTGGCGACGACCGTGCGCCCCTCGACGTCCTTGCCGAGGCCGACGATCATCGGGTGGTGCTCGTTCGTCGCGGCGGGCGAGCGCAGCACGTCGCCGAGGCTGACGATGTCCTTGTCGGTGTTCGGGATCTCCACGCCGATCGCCGACTTGCCGGGGATCGGGGAGATGATGCGCACGTCGGCGCTCTTCACCGCGTAGGCGATGTTCTTCGTCAGCGCGGTGACCTTCTCGACCTTCACCGCGGGGCCGAGCTCGATCTCGTACCGGGTGATCGTCGGGCCGCGGGTGAACCCGGTGACCTGCGCGTCGATGTCGAACTGCTCCAGCACGCCGGAGAGCGCGTTCACCACCGTGTCGTTGGCCTTCGTGCGCGGCTTGGACACGCTGCCGGGACGCAGCGCCGACGGGTCGGGCAGCATGTAGATCTCGCCGGACGACGACAGCGGCAGCTGCTCGGACCGGCGCGGCGCCGGGGTCGGGTCGGGCACCTCGGCCGGCTCCGGGGCGTCCGGCGCGTCCGGCATCGACGCGCCGGCCACGTGCTCGTCCGCCGGCTCGTCGTCGCCGGGCGGGGCGGGCGGCGGGACCTCGGCGCCGCCGAACGGGTCGGGCTCGAACAGCTCGTCGGCGAGGTCGCGCCTCGGCCGGTCCGCCTTGTTCGGGACGTCCTCCAGGAGGGGGGTGTCGTAGGGCCGGGAGTGCTCGCCGACCTCCAGCTCGCCCTCGCCCTCCTCGGCCTTCTTCCTGCGGCGCCGCTTCTTCGGCGCCTCGCCGTCCTCGCTCTCGCCGGCGGCCGGGCGCTCGGGGCGGTTCTGCAGCGTCGCCATCGCCCACAGGTCGGTGACCCGCTCGGGGACCTTCGCGATCGGCGTCGCGGTCACCACCAGCAGCCCGAACCCCGACAGCAGGAGCAGCAGCGGGACGGCCACCCATCCGCTCAGCGCCGCCTCCAGGGGGGCCGACACCAGCCAGCCGACGACGCCGCCCGCCTCGCGGACGCCGTCCATGTCCTTCGCGGGGGACGGGACGCCGGCGGCGATGTGCAGGACGCCGAGCACGCCGACGCCGAGCGCGGTGATGCCGATGACGATGCGGCCGGTGTCCTCGTGGTGCTCGGGATGCCGCAGCGTCCGCCAGGCCAGCAGCGCCAGCAGGACGGGCAGCGCCATCGCCATGATGCCGAGGCCGCCGCGCACCACCTTCTCCAGCGCGATCGTGACGACGCCGTCCGGGCGGAACCAGGTCACCGAGGCCAGCACGATCGAGGAGCCGAGCAGCGCCAGCCCGAGGCCGTCGCGGCGGTGCTCGGGGTCGAGGTTGCGGGCGCCGTGCCCGTAGGCGCGGAAGACGGACCCGACCGCGACCGCCGCGAGCAGGTACAGCCTGAACAGGAGCTTGAAGAACCCGAGCACCGCCATGGGGATCGGGTCGGGCTTCGCCGGGGGACGCCCCCGGCCCGAGCCGCGGCCGCCCTTAGCGGTGCCGCTCGGTCGCTTCCGGGGGGACGAACCTGCGGCCTTGCGAGCCGTGCCCCCCGCACGCGAGGAGGTTTTCGCGCCCCCGGACGCACGTGTGGCCATGGTTATGAGAGTAACCAAGGACCTCAGCGGTTCCAGGGATGGCGGACGGGCGTGTTGGGAACGGACGGCCGCGGGAGCCCGCGGCCGTCCGGCCCCTGGCGCTCAGACCTCCACGACGACCGGGACGATCATCGGGCGGCGGCGGTAGTTGTCGCTCACCCACTTGCCGACCGTGCGCCGGATGAGCTGGCCGATCTGGTGCACGTCGTTCACGCCGTCGCCGGCGGCGTCCCGCAGCACCTCCTCGATCCGCGCGATGACCTCGTCGAAGTCCTCGTTCACGATGCCGGCGCCGCGGGCGTGCACCTCGGGCCCGGCGACGAGCTTGCCGGACGTGGAGTCGATCCCGACGACGATGGAGACGAACCCCTCCTCGCCGAGGATGCGCCGGTCCTTCAGCGAGGTCTCGGTGACCTCGCCGACCGAGAGGCCGTCGACGTACACGTACCCGGCCGGGACGGCGCCGACGATGCTCGCGCGGCCGTCCACGAGGTCGACGACGACGCCGTCCTCGGCGATGACGACGCCCTCCTCCGGCACGCCGGTGAGCGCCGCGAGCTTGGCGTGCGCGCGCAGGTGCCGCCACTCGCCGTGGATCGGCATGAAGTTCGCCGGCTTGGTCACGTTGAGCACGTACAGCAGCTCGCCCGCGGACGCGTGCCCGGACACGTGCACCAGCGCGTTGCCCTTGTGGACGACGCGGGCGCCCCACCGGGTGAGCCCGTTGATGACGCGGTTGACCGCGTTCTCGTTGCCGGGGATCAGCGACGACGCCAGCATCACGGTGTCGCGGTCGGTGATGCGGATCGAGTGGTCGCGGTTCGCCATCCGCGACAGCGCGGACATCGGCTCGCCCTGCGAGCCGGTGCACACCAGCACCAGCCGGTCGCCGGGGATGTCGTCGATCTCCTTCTGGTCGACCATGACGCCCTCGGGGACGCTCAGGTACCCGAGCTCGCGCGCGACGCCCATGTTGCGGACCATCGACCGGCCGACGAAGCAGACCTTGCGGCCGTTGGCGACGGCGGCGTCCAGGACCTGCTGGACGCGGTGGATGTGCGAGGCGAAGCAGGCGACGATGAGCCGCTCCCGCGCGGTGCGGAAGACCTCGTCCACGACCGGCCCGATGTTGCGCTCGCTGGTGACGAAGCCGGGCACCTCGGCGTTGGTGGAGTCGGCCATCAGCAGGTCGATGCCGTCGGCGCCGAGCCGGGCGAACCCGGGCAGGTCGGTGAGCCGGCCGTCCAGCGGGAGCTGGTCCATCTTGAAGTCGCCGGTGTGCAGGACGAGGCCGGCGGACGTGCGGATGGCGACGGCGAGCGCGTCCGGGATCGAGTGGTTGACGGCGAGGAACTCGCAGCCGAACGGCCCGAAGGTGCGGCGCTCGCCCTCCACGACCACGTCGGTGACGGGTTTGATCCGGTGCTCGGTGAGCTTGGCCTCCAGCAGCGCCAGCGTGAGCCGGGAGCCGACGAGGGGAATGTCGCGGCGCTCGCGCAGCAGGTACGGGACGGCGCCGATGTGGTCCTCGTGGCCGTGCGTGAGGATGACGGCCTCGATGTCGTCCAGGCGGTCCCTGATGTACTCGAAGTCGGGCAGGATCAGGTCGATTCCGGGCTGCTCGGTCTCGGGGAACAGCACGCCGCAGTCGACGACGAGCAGGCGACCGCCGTACTCGAACACCGTCATGTTGCGGCCGATCTCCCCGAGCCCGCCCAGGGGGACGATGCGCAGGCCGCCCTCGGGCGGTGCGGGCGGGTCCGAGAGCTCCGGGTGAGGATGACTCACCGGGCGACCTCCGGGATGACTGCCTCGGGCACTTTGACTCCCCCAATCGTGAGGTCTTCGCGCAGGCGCGCCGCGAACTCCGGCGGGGCCTCCAGCAGCGGCGCGCGGAGCGGGCCGCCGCCGGGAAGGCCGAGCAGGTTCAGCGCTGCCTTGACGGCGATGGCGCCCTGCGTACGGGTCATGATGGCGGTGACCACGGGCAGCAGGCGCCGGTGGATCTCCAGCGCCCGCCCGTGCTCACCGGCGCGGTATGCGTCGATCATCTCATGGAGCTCGACGCCGACGACATGGCCGACCACGCTGACGAACCCCGCGGCGCCCACCGACAGCCAGGGCAGGTTGAGGTTGTCGTCGCCGGAGTACCAGACGAGGTCGGTCCGCGCCATCACCCGGGACGCGCCGAACAGGTCGCCCTTGGCGTCCTTGACGGCGATGATCCGCGGGTGCTCGGCGAGCTGCACGAGCGTGTCGTTCTGGATCGGCACCCCGGCGCGCCCCGGGATGTCGTACAGCATGCAGGGCAGGCCGGTGGCGTCGGCCACCGCCGTGAAGTGCCGGACGAGGCCCTCCTGCGGGGGCTTGTTGTAGTAGGGGGTGACGACGAGCAGCCCGTGCGCGCCGGCGGCCTCGGCCTGCCGCGCGAGTTTCAGGGTGTGCTCGGTGTGGTTCGTGCCGGCACCGGCGACGATCACCGCGCGGTCGCCGACCGCGTCGATGACGGCGCGCAGAAGCGTGCTCTTCTCTTCGTCGCTCGTCGTGGGCGACTCGCCCGTCGTCCCGTTGACGACGAGGCCGTCGTGGCGCCGCTCGTCGACCAGGTGGGTCGCGAGGCGCGCGGCGCCGTCGTAGTCGACGCCGCCGTCCGGCAGGAACGGAGTGACCATGGCGGTCAGCATCCGTCCGAACGGAGCGTCAGTCGTTGTGCTGGGTGCCATGCAACGAACGGTACCGTTCCGGCCGATCGTCTTGGACCCGCAGGTGGAAGCCGACCTACCCCAATATGGGAGGAAGCCGCCGCCACACGCTCGGGGGTACGCGTGGCGGCGGCTCCCACATCCGACATCGTGGCACGCAAATGCCTCGTTACGGGGTCAGTCCGGCCACTTCCCGGACTCGGTTGGATAACGTGACCCCACGGTCATCTGGTGCAGCCGGACCCGGAGCTCCTCGACGTCGGGGGTGCGCACGAGATCGTTGCCGCGGACGGCCCACCAGAGGCCGGACCCGCCCCGTCCGATCCGCCAGCCGGCGAACTCGGCTGCCAGCTCGCCGATCCTGTCGGCGTCGTGCCGCGCGGACTGCTGAACGCCCATCGGCCTCGTCCCCACTTCCTTTGCCATCCGCAGGTCGAATCCTGACCGTCCGCACCGAGCCTTACCCCCCGGCATCCCGGACTATCCACCCCTTTTTACCTGGGCATACGGAAGAAACGAAACGTAACCGGGCGGGTTTCTCAGCCGCCAAGACTTTCTGTCGTCCGGGGCAGCCAGGTGGCGCGGTAACGGGCCCATTCGGCCGGGTTCGTGGTCCACTCCGCGTACACGCCGACGCCGTACGGCCGCTTCGGCGGCCGCTTCAGGTCGTCGATCCCGCGGCGGACGCCACGCAGCGCGACGGAGAGGTCCTCCGACCACTCCATGAGAGGGCGGTAGGTGGGGACGCCCATGAAGACGGTCGTCCGGTCGCCGATGAGCTCCAGCGTCGCGCGGGTGTTCCGGGCGAAGTGCCATCCGGCGAGCGCGCGCGTCGGCAGCGACACGTCGTACGTCATGATCGCCACCTGGTCGGCCCGGTCGGCGACGGCGCGCAGGAAGTCCCGCGTCGGACGCGGCGGGTAGTGGAACGACGTCCCGCCGCGCGGCAGGAGCGCCTTGTAGACGGGCTGCGCGGCGTCCACGAGCGTCAGTTGCTCCAGTGCCACCGACAGCAGCGCGCCCTTGCGCCCGGTCAGCTCGCGGGTCCGGTCCATGAGCGTCAGGAACGCGCGGTCGTCGGGGTAGATGGGCTCGAAGTCGTAGTGGATGCCGTCGAAACCGAGATCGAGGAAGATCGCGTCGGTCCGGAGGACCCGCTCCCGGACGGCCGGGTCGTCGAGGTCGATGACGCCCTTGCCGTCCACCCTCCGGATCTGCCCCAGGTACGCCTGCGCGCGGACGCCCGGCGCGTACTCGCGCATGGCCTCGATGAGCCGCCGCGCGTGCCGGTACTTGGCGGCGGGGACCGACCCGTCCGGCTCGAACGGGCCGGTGTGGAAGAACACGTCGGTGATGCGGTGCCGCCTCAGCGACTCCCCGAGCGCGCGGTACTCGGCGTCCGTGTGCGGCTCTCCCACCCACTGGTGCCGGGCCCACAGCGCGTTGGCCTCCGTGCCGCGCGCCTCGGGCTCCTGCTGCCACCACACCCAGGCCCCGGCGAGCACGAGCGCGGCCAGGCCGAGCCCGTAGGCCGCCGCCCACCCCGTCCAGCGCAGAAGCCGCCAGACCCACCCGATTCTCCTCATCGCGCAATGATCCCGGATCATCCACGCACCTCGAACGCCCTACGCCAGGATTCCCCCTCGCCGCTCCCACACCACCGCCACGAAATGATCATGGTTGGGCCGAGGCCGCGCGCCGCGCGGGACGGCCGGGCGCGGCGGGGGAACCCTGTGGAGACGAGGCGGCTCGGCAGTGTCGGCCCCCGTGGTCTCGATGGGGAGCCGCCCCGGTCCTTACGTCCAGGTGGATGGAGGTCGAGCCGGCATGCGAGTCCCACCGAGCCAGGGCGAGCCGCGCCCCCTGATCAGCACCCGAACGCTCGTGATCGTCCTCGTGGCGGTCGGCGCCGCCGTACTCACCGCCGCGGCCCCGCGGTTCGCCGTCCCCATCGGCGTGGGCGTGGCCGTCATCACGCTCCTCGCCCAGATCGTGAAGGACTGAGGAGCGCCCGCTCCGCCGGGTCCCGCGGGGCCCGGCGGACGCGGGTGCGCTGGGTGAGGGCGACGCACACCAGCACGGCGACGGCCGCGAGCACGGTCGTGGCGTCGACCACCTCGGCGAGCAGGATCCCCGACCACGCCAGCGTCAGCACCGGCTGCGCGAGCTGGACCTGGCTGGCGCGGGCGATCCCGGCCCGCGCCAGCCCCTCGTACCAGGCGAAGAAGCCGAGGTAGGCGGAGAAGGCGGCGACGTAGCCGAAGCCGAGGACGGCGTGCCCGGTCCAGGCGGGACGGGTGGTGGCGAGCAGCCACGCGGTCACCGGGACGGTGACGGGCGCGGCGAGCACGAGCGCCCAGGAGATGACGCGCCAGCCCGGCATGTCGCGGGCCAGCCGGGCCCCTTCGGTGTACCCGGCCGCGGCGGCGAGGAGCGCGCCGAACAGCAGCAGATCGGCGGCCGTGACGCGGCCGGCGCCGCGGACCAGGGCGAAGCCGGTGACGCAGGCCGTGCCGGCCGCGCTCGCGAGCCAGAACGCGCCGGAGGGCCGCTCCCCCGCGCGCAGCACGCCGCAGACGGCGGTGGCGGCGGGCAGCAGCCCGACGACGACCGCGGAGCGGGCGGACGAGGCGCCGTGGTCGAGGGCGAGCGTGGACAGCACCGGGAACCCGAAGATCACGCCGGCCACGACCACCGCGAGGCCCGCCCACTGGCCGCGGCGCGGACGGCGCGCGCGGACCGCCAGCAGCGCGGCGGCGGCGAGGACGGCCGCGGCGGCGGAGCGGCCGACGCCGATCAGGTACGGGTCGAGCCCGTCGAGCCCGAAGACCGTGGCGGGCAGCGTGAAGGAGTAGATCAGGACGCCCAGCCCGGCGAGCCACAGGCCGGGGCCGAAGGCGGGATCCGCTACCGGCGCGGGGACAGTAGCGCTATCTTGGTTCCTCATGAAAGACGATAGCAGTGTGATGGCGCTGGCCGGAACGCTGCGCGCCGGCGTCCTGCGGATGAGCCCCGGGGAGCGGCTCCCGTCGAGCCGCGCGCTCGTCGAGCGGCACCGGGTCAGCCCGGTGACGGTGTCCCGGGCGCTGGGCGTGCTGGCCGCCGAGGGCCTGGTGGTGACGCGTCCGGGCAGCGGCACGTTCGCCGCGGAGCGCAAGGAGACCGTCCCGGAGCCGGCCGACCTCGGCTGGCAGGCGGTGACGCTCGGGGACCGGTCCGTCGATCCGTCCGGGGTGTCGTGGCTGCTCACCCCGGCCCCCGAGGGCGTGGCCGCGCTCAGCGGCGGCTACCTGCATCCCTCGCTCCAGCCGGTGCGGGCGCTGGCCGCGGCGGGGGCGCGGGCGGCCCGGCGGCCGGACGCGTGGGAGATGCCGCCGCTCGGCGGGGTACCGGAGCTGCGCGCCTGGTTCGCCCGCACCGTCGGCGGCGGCGTCACCCCCGCCGACGTGGTGATCACCAGCGGCGGGCAGCAGTCGCTGACGACCGTCCTGCGGGCGCTGCTCCCGCCGGGCGCGCCCTTGCTGGTCGAGTCGCCGACCTACCTCGGCGTCCTCGCGGTGGCGCGGGCCGGCGGGCTGCACCCGGTGCCGGTCCCGGTGGACGCACACGGCGTCCGCCCCGACCTGCTCGCCGAGGCGTTCGCGATGACCGGGGCGCGCGTCCTCTACACGCAGCCCGCCTTCCAGAACCCGACCGGCGCCGTGCTGGACGCGCAGCGGCGCGAGCGGGTGCTGGACGTGGCGCGCGCCGCCGGCGCGTTCGTGGTCGAGGACGACTTCGCGCGCCACCTCGGCATCGACGCGGACCCGCCGCCGCCGCTGATCGCCGCGGACGGCGAGGGCCGGGTCGTGCACATCGCGTCCCTGACCAAGGCGACCGCGCCCAGCCTGCGGGTGGCCGCGGTGGCGGCCCGGGGCCCGGTCGCCGAGCGGGTCCGCGCCACCCAGCTCGTCGAGGAGTTCTTCCCGGCGCGGCCGCTGCAGGAGACGCTGCTGGAACTGGTCAGCTCGCCGGGCTGGCCGCGGCACCTGCGCGCCGTCCGGACCGCCCTGCGGTCGCGCCGCGACGCGCTGCTCGCCGCGCTCGCGCGCGACCTGCCGGAGCTGCGCGTGAACCGCCCGGCGGGCGGCCTCCACCTGTGGGCCCGGCTGCCGGACGGCGCGGACGACGCCGCCCTGGCGGAGGCCGCCCTGCGCGCCGGCGTCCTGGTCAGCGCGGGACGGCCCTTCTTCCCCGCCGAGGCCCCGGCCCCGTACCTGCGGATCGGGTACGCGACCGCGGCCTCGGAGGCGGAGCTGGCGGAGGGCGTCCGCCGCCTCGCCGCCGTCCTGCGGTCATGAGGCGGTGCAGAAGCAGAACTCGTTGCCCTCGGGGTCGCGCCACACCTGGAAGGGGGATGCCGGGTCGCCCATGAGGCCGGCGGCGGGGGTCGCGCCGAGGCGGGCCGCCCGCTCGCCTGCCGCGCGGACGTCGGGGACGTCCAGGTCCAGGTGCAGCCGGTTCTTGGCCTTCTTGCCCTCGGGAACGCGCTGGAAGGACAGGACGGGGCCGCCCGTCCCCAGCGGCTCCAGGTCGAGCCAGTCGGCGTTCACCGCCGACGTCCTCATGCCGAGCAGACCGCCCCAAAAGGCCGCCATCGCGTCCAGGTCGGCGCAGTCGATCACGATGTTGCCCACCCTCGGGGTCATCGCGCACCTCCGGCGAGACGGACCGCGCCCGCGGAGCGCGCCGCGGCACGCGCGCAGTACGGGGCCGGCCGGTGGCGGCGCGGCAGCGGCAGGCCGCCGACCAGGGCGCGGAAGCGGGCACGCCGCTCGCCGGCCTTCACCTCCGCCCGGGCGCGGGCGGCCAGCCTCGCCTCCACGATGTCGGCGTGGAGGCGCGCGTACTCGCGCTCCGCCCAGGCGTGCCGCGTCGCGAGCGCCCCCAGGTACGGCAGCTCGTTCATGTCGTCCTCCCGTTCATTGACACCATCAAAAGCTTAATGCCGGTGTCGTCGTCGCGCAACCGGTGAAACATTTATGGCGGTGTCGCCGGTTGGTAGGGTTGAGGAGGACAAGGCAGGAGGGGTGATGGCCGACACCCGCGAGAACGAGGACCCCGCGCTGCTGCTGACCGGCTTCGTCAACACGCTCGACGTCGAGTCCGCCGCGGACGCGCTCGCGACGCCCGGCGACCTGGCCGGGTGGCTCGCCGGGCGCGGTCTCGTCCCGGACGGGACGCGGGCCGGCGACGCCGACCTGCGCACCGCGCTCACGCTCCGCGAGGGCCTGCGCGAGGCCATGTCCGCCAACCACGGGCCGCGGGAGGTCGACCTCCCCGGCGACCTGGACGACGCCCTGGCCGCCCTGCCGCTGCGGATCGAGCTGACCGGCCCGCGCCCCGTCCTGCTGCCGCTCGACCCGCCCGGCACGGCCGCCGCGGGGCTCGCCCGGATCGCCGCCGCGATCATGGACGCGGTGTCCGCTGGAACCTGGCCCCGGCTGAAGGTCTGCCAGGAGGGCACCTGCCGCTGGGCGTTCGTGGACACGTCCAAGAACCGGTCGCGCGCGTGGTGCTCGATGAGCACCTGCGGGAACCGCACCAAGACGCGCGCCTACCGGGCCCGGCGGCGCACCCCCGCCTGACCGGCGCTCGCTAGGGTTGACCGGGTCTCCGGATGAAGGCCGGGGCTCCGGAGAGAGGACGTGGGACGGCATGGCGGATGTGGGGGTGCGGCCCGCGCGGCGTGCGGACGCCGCCGCCGTCGCAGACATCCAAGTGCGGGCGTGGCGGCACGGGTACCGCGACCTGCTGCCGGCGGGCGTCCTCGACGAGGTGACCGGCGACGCCGCCGTGGAGCGGTGGCGGGAGAAGTGGGCGGAGGCCGCCACGGCGCCGCCGAGCCCCCGGCACCGGCTGCTGGTCGCGGTGGCGTCCGACCTGGTCGTCGGCTTCGCCGCGCACGGGCCGGCCGAGGACCCCGACACCCGCCCGGACGACACCGCCGAGCTGATCGGGCTGCTCGTCGACCCGCTGCACGCCCGCGCCGGGCACGGCAGCCGGCTCCTCGCTGCCACCGTCGACCTGCTCCGCGAGGACGGCTTCGCCACCCTGATCTCCTGGGTGTTCGAGGGCGACGAGGTCACGCGGTCGTTCCTCGGCTCCGCCGGATGGGCGCCCGACGGCACCGCCCGCACGCTCGACATGGGCGAGCCCGTCCGGCAGATCCGGCTGCACACCGACATCGGCGTCCGGTGAGGGGTCGGTGAGCCGCACCGGCGCCCCGGCCATATCTTTGACGTCGTGCCCGAGTCCACCTCCCTGACCCCGCCGCGCGCCCCGGCGCCGGCGCCCGCCGTCCGGCACCGCCGGCTCGGCGTCGCCGTCATGAGCCTCGGCGTCTCGCTGGTCGTCGTGGACGCCACGATCGTCGGGGTGCTGCTCCCCCGGATCATCGGCGACCTGGGCCTGATGACGACGGACGCCGAATGGGTCACCTCGGTGTACTCGCTGGTGTTCGCCGCGCTGCTCATCCCGTTCGGGCGGGCCGGCGACCTGTTCGGGCGGCGCCGGATGTTCGTGCTCGGGGTGGCGGTGTTCTCGGTGGCGAGCATCGCCGCGGCGGTCGCCGGGACCGGGTCGGCGCTGCTCGGCGCGCGGGCCCTGCAGGGCGTGGGCGCCTCGATGATCATGCCGGCCACGCTGTCCACGGTGAACGCGGTGTTCACCGGGCGGGACCGGGCCGTCGCGTTCGGCATCTGGGGCTCCATGATCAGCGGGATGGCCGCGCTCGGACCGCTGCTCGGCGGGGCGCTGGCCACCGGCGGCGGCTGGCGGTGGGCCTTCGCCGTCAACCTGCCGCTCGGCGCCGTGCTGATCGCCGGGGCGCTGCGGTTCATGCCGGAGACCCGCCGGCCGGGGCCGGGGAGCGCGCGCCGCGAGATCGACTGGCCGGGCGGCCTGCTGTCCGCGCTCGGGCTCGGCGCGCTGGTGTGCGGGATCATCGAGGGCCAGACCTACGGCTGGTGGACCGCGACCCGCCCGTTCTCCATGGCCGGGCTCGACTGGCCGGAGGGCGGCCTGTCGCCGGTCCCGGTCGTGCTGGCGCTCGGCGCCGCGCTGATCGCGGCGCTGATCCTGGTGGAGCGGTCCCGCGCGGCGGCCGGACGCCCGGTGATGCTCGACCTCGACCTGTTCCGGATCCCGAACTTCCGGCGCGGGAACCTGGCCTCGGCCCTGATCAACGTCGGCGAGCTCGGCCTGCTGTTCGTCCTGCCGCTGTTCCTGCTCGGCGTGCACGGCACGAACCCGCTCCAGATCAGCCTGGCGATCCTGCCGCTCGCCCTCGGCGCGTTCCTGTCCGGCGGATGCGCGGGCCGGCTCGCGAACCGGCACGGCGCCCACCGGGTCGTGCAGATCGGCATGGTGCTGGAGGTCGCCGCGGTCACCGCCCTCGGCGTCACGGTGTCGGCGACGACCGGCTGGCCGGGCCTCGCGCCCTGGATGCTGCTGTACGGGCTCGGGCTCGGCCTGACGTCGGCGCAGCTGACGAACGTGTCGCTGGCGGACGTCCCGCCGGACCGGTCCGGGCAGGCGTCCGGGACGCAGTCCACGGCCCGGCAGGTCGGCGCGGCGCTCGGCATCGCCGCCATCGGGACGGTGTTCGCGACGAGCCTCGGGCACGCGATGGCCGACCGGCTGTCCGGCTCGGCGCTGCCGCCCGAGCAGCGCGCCGCCATCGCGCACGGCCTGCGGGAGAGCGCCGGGACCTACGGACGTGATCTGCACGACACCCCGGGCCTCGCCGCCGAGGCGCGCGCCGCCGACGCCAGCCTCGCCGCCGCGACCAGGCACGCCGCGCTGACCACCGCGGCGATCCTCGCGCTCGGGCTCGGCCTGTCGCTGCGGCTGCGCCCGAGTGGTGATCTTCATCGGGAAGAATCGGACCGCCAGCCCCCTGTCGTCCCACAGAACAAGCGGTGATCGTGGCCACGCTCTCCCAATGGGTCGCCGGCTCCCGGCCCCGGACCCTGCCCGCCTCCCTCGTTCCCGTCGTCGTCGGCACCGGCGTCGCCGCCGGCGAGGGCGACCCCGTCTGGTGGCGCGCCGTCCTCGCCGCGGTCGTCGCCCTCGTGCTGCAGATCGGGGTGAACTACTCCAACGACTACAGCGACGGCGTCCGCGGCACCGACGAGGACCGCGTCGGCCCGCTCCGGCTCGTCGGGTCGAAGGTCGCGCCGCCGAAGCAGGTCCTCGCCGCCGCCCTCGGCTGCTTCCTCGCCGCCGCCGTGGCCGGGCTCGTCCTCGCCGCGGTGACCACCTGGTGGCTGCTGCTCGCCGGCGCGTGCGCGATCCTGGCCGCCTGGTTCTACACCGGCGGCAAGACCCCGTACGGCTACCGCGCGCTCGGCGAGGTCTCGGTCTTCGTCTTCTTCGGCCTGGTCGCCGTCGTCGGGACGGTCTACGTCCAGGTCGAGGCGCTGCCGTGGGAGGCGTGGGCGGCGGCGGTGCCGATCGGGCTGCTGGCGTGCGGGCTGCTGGTGGCCAACAACCTGCGCGACATCCCCACCGACCGCGAGTCGGGCAAGCGGACCCTCGCCGTCCTCCTCGGCGACCGCTGGACCCGGATCCTGTACGCGGCCTGCACCGCGCTGCCGTTCATGATCGTCCTGGCGCTGGGGGCGGTGCGCCCGTGGGCGCTGATCGCGCTGCTCGCGGCGCCGCTGTCGCTGCCGCCGACGCAGAAGGTGCTGAACGGCGCGGCCGGCCCCGCCCTGATCCCCGTCCTGGGCGAGACCGGCCGGCTCCAGATCGCCTACGGCGTGCTGCTGGCGGTCGGCCTGGCGCTCTGACCCCCGGCGGCGTCGCTCCCGGGGCCGTGGCTCTCGGCGAGCAGGACGGCGCCGGTGAGTCCCATGATGAGCCCGCCGAGCACCCCCGCCAGGGCGGTCAGGCCCGCCGCGGTGCTGAAGTCCGGCGCCAGGGCGTCCGGCCGGCCGATCATCACCAGCAGCCCGTAGAGGGACCCGGTGAACGTGGCGGCGGATCCCACCCAGGCGGCGGACAGCGGCACGGCCAGCGGCCCCGGCCCGCCCGCACGCCGGACGATCAGCACGAGCGCGGCCGCACCGGCGATCGCCAGCACACCCCACACGCCGTCGGCCAGTTGCTGCGGCACGTTCCGGTCGTCGAGCGCGTCGTCGTGGAGGCCCGCCGTCCCGCCGAACGCCCAGTACAGGTGCGCGGCGGCGAAGGCGGACACCGGGACGGCCGCAACCCGTGCCAAGAGCATCTGCAGCGACGAGGTCGCGCCCTTGGGAAGGTTCCTCGCCCGTGTCGCGAAGACCCACGGCCACCGGTCCCGCGCGTACAGGACGAACGCCGTCAGCAGCCCGAGCCCCTGCACGGTGAACCCCCCGTAGACGATGCCGTACACCCAGCTCTGGAGCCCGTTGGCGTCTCCGGTCACCGGTTGAGAGGAGAACAGCGTCTGCAGGAGCGTCCCCAGCGGGACGGCGAGGACGATCGGCGCGAGCAGCCCGGCCGCGACCCAGATCGGCGCCAGCACCAGCCAGCCCGGCAGGCGCCGCCCCCAGGGGAAGGTGAACGCCATCGCGACCAGCACGGCCACCGCGTCCATCCCCATGGTGATCGCGTTGCCCGCGTAGAGCGCGGTGTCCTCGGCGGCGGACGCGTCGTTCCACCCGACCGTGCTGCCGGACAGCCACGCGATCTTTATGGTGAGGTAGGGGACGCACGCGGCGATCGTCGCCGCGCAGACGGCCAGGCGGAGGCGGCCGGGACCCCCGCGCGCGGCGCGCGGCCGCACCGGCAGCGGATGAGCTGAAACGGTCATGCTCCGAGGATCCGCCGGAGCGCCCGTCCCGCGCCTCCCGCCGCCGGGTGACGCGCGTCCCCCGCGCGGGTGAACCCCCGCTAGCCCCAGCTGATCTCGGGCAGGCCGGCGTCGACGAGGGCCTTGTTGACGGCGCTGAACGGGCGCGTCCCGAAGAACTTCTTCGCGCTGAGCGGGCTCGGGTGCGCCGACTCGATCACCGTGTGCTGCGGGCCGGTGATCAGGCGGGCCTTCTTGCGCGCGTAGGCGCCCCACAGGACGAACACGACGCGCTCGGTCTTGTCGTTCAGCGCGCGGATCGCGGCGTCGGTGAAGTCCTCCCAGCCCTTGCCGGCGTGCGAGCCCGCCTCGCCGCCGCGCACGGTCAGCACGGCGTTCAGCAGCAGGACGCCCTGGTCGGCCCACCGGGTGAGGTCGCCCGACGCGGCGGCCGGGACACCGAGGTCGGTGCCGAGCTCCTTGTAGATGTTGCGCAGCGACGGAGGCAGCCGCACGCCGTCGCGGACGCTGAAGCTGAGCCCGTGCGCCTGGCCGGGCCCGTGGTAGGGGTCCTGGCCGAGGATCAGCACGCGGGCGCGGTCGAACGGGCAGTGCCGGAACGCGTTGAACAGGTCGTCGCGCGGCGGGTACACGGTCTGCCCGTCGTACTCCCCCGCGACGAACGCGCCCAGCGCGGCGGTGGCGAGCGGGTCGAGCAGCGGGTCGAGCCGCTCCCGCCAGTCGCCGGGCAGCAGTTCCATCAGGTCGAGGGACATCGTCGAGCCTCCGAGGACGTGATCTCCAATTGCCCGAAACACTAGTGCGGGCCACTGACACGCCATGCCGAATCCGGGGAGCGCGGGCACTTCGACTCTAGGATGACGCCATATGCCCGATTCCCCCCGTCGGCGGCGCCTCCGCGCGTCCGCGCTGCTCGCCGCCCTCGTCCTGCCCGGCCTCGGCGCGGGCTGCGGCGGCTCGTCCGGGCCGGTGACGCTCACCGTCCTCGCCACCGCGTCCATGACGGAGGTGTTCGGCGAGATCGCGGCGGCCTACCACCAGGACAACCCCGGCGTCCGGCTCCGGCCGGTGTTCGGCGGCGCGCCCGAGCTCGCCGACCGGCTGTCCGAGCACGACCCGGGCGACGTCCTGGTGACGGCGGACGGGGCGAGCATGGACGAGGCCGCCGAGCAGCTCGGCACACCCCGCCGGACCGTCGCCAACGGCGCGCTCACGATCGCCGTCGCGCCCGGCAACCCGCGCCGCGTCCGGGGCCTGCGGGACCTGCGGAGGCCGGGCCTGCGGGTCGTCGTCGGCGCCGGGACGGTCCCGGTGGGCCGCTACACCCGCCAGGTCCTCCGCAAGGCGGGGCTGACCGTGCGGTGGAGCAGCGAGGAGATCGGCGCGCGGGCCGTCCTGGACCGGATCCGCGCGGGCGAGGCCGACGCGGGGATCGTGTTCATCACCGACATGCGCTCGGCCGGCATCGCGGCGAGCAGCGTGCCCATCCCCGCGGACCACAACGTCACCGCCGCCTTCCCCGCCGCCCCGATCCGGGGCGGCGCCCACGAGGAGGACGCGGCGGCGTTCGTGTCGTGGCTGGTCACGCCCGCCGCGCAGAAGCTGTTCAACAAGTACGGCTTCGTCACCCCGGCCGCCCCCCGCTGAGGCGGCCCCGCGGGCGCCGCGGCGGGCGCGGGAACGGATGGGGGGCGAACTCCGTTGACCTCCCCGGGGACCCGACGGGGGTCCGGTGCCGGCCGGCACGGCGGGCACCAGCGAGAGCACCGCGATCGATCCGGGGAGATGGCAGACGTGCCGGAGCAGCGACCCGCGCCGGGGCCCGACGAGGCGCCACGGCCCACCACCACGCGGCCCACCGCCACGCCGCCCACCACCACGCGGCCGGGCGGCGCGCACCGCTCGGCCGCCGAGCCCGACCGGCACCGGTCGGTCCCGCCCCGCACCGATCCGGAGCAGCCGTGGCGCGCCGAGGGCGTCCCCGGCCGGCGCGAGCGGCCGGCGCGCCGCCTCGGCGGCTGGAAGCCCGGCCGCAACACCGGCGTCTTCTGGGCGCTGCTCCTCGCCGTCTTCGCGCTGAGCTACGTCTCCATGCACGTCACCGGGCAGAAGGAGCGGGTGACGATCCCCTACACGGCGTTCACCCAGCAGGTCGCCGCCGGGAACGTCAAGGACGTCTACACCAAGGGCTACGAGATCCAGGGCCAGCTGAAGAGCAGGCAGCAGGTCCCCGGGCAGCGGGACGCCGGCGAGACCTACACCGCGTTCGAGACGCTGCGGCCAGCGTTCGCCGACGACCACATCTACACCCAGATGGTGCAGAAGGGCGTGGAGGTCGAGGCCAAGCCGGTCAACGCGGACCGCGGGCTCCTCGCCAACCTGCTGCTCTCGCTCCTGCCCACGCTGCTGTTCGTCGGCCTGTGGATCGGCGTGATGGTGTGGCTGCAGCGCCGCATGACCGGCGGTGGGGGCGGCGGGCTCATGGGCGGCTTCGGCCGGTCCCCGAAGCCGGTCGCGCCGGACGAGAAGCGCGCCACCTTCGCCGACGTCGCCGGCATCGACGAGGTCGAGGCGGAGCTCAGCGAGGTCGTCGACTTCCTCAGGGACCCCGGCAAGTACCGCCGGATGGGCGCCCGCGTCCCCCGCGGCGTGCTCCTCACCGGCGCGCCCGGCACCGGCAAGACGCTGCTCGCCCGCGCCGTCGCCGGCGAGGCCGGCGTCCCGTTCTACTCCGCCGCCGCCTCGGAGTTCATCGAGATGGTCGTCGGCGTCGGCGCGGCCCGCGTGCGCGAGCTGTTCACCGAGGCCCGCAAGACCGCGCCGTCCATCATCTTCATCGACGAGATCGACACGATCGGCCGGTCGCGCGGCGGCGGCGCGAGCATGGGCGGGCACGACGAGCGCGAGCAGACGCTCAACCAGGTCCTCACCGAGATGGACGGGTTCTCCGGCTCCGAGGGCGTGGTGGTGATCGCCGCGACGAACCGGCCCGACATCCTCGACCCGGCGCTGCTGCGCCCCGGCCGGTTCGACCGGCAGGTCGCGGTGTCCCCGCCCGACCTGGACGGGCGCGTCGCGATCCTGCGGGTGCACACCCGCGACGTCCCCCTCGCCGACGATGTCGACCCCACCTCCGTCGCGAAGATGACGCCCGGCATGACCGGCGCCGAGCTGGCCAACCTCGTCAACGAGGCCGCCCTGCTCGCCGTCAAGCACGAGAGGGGCGCCGTCGGCATGGACGAGTTCCAGAGCGCGCTCGAGAAGGTGCAGCTCGGCACGCGGCGCTCCCTGGTCATGCCGTTCGAGGAGCGGCGCCGGACGTCCTACCACGAGTCCGGGCACGGCCTGCTCGGCATGCTGCAGCCGGGCGCCGACCCCGTCCGGAAGATCACCATCGTGCCGCACGGCCGCGCGCTCGGCGTCACCGTGTCCACGCCGGACGACGACCGCTACGCCTACGACGAGCGCTACCTGCGCGGCCGGATCATCGGCGCGCTCGGCGGCATGGCGGCCGAGGAGCTGGTCTTCGGCGTGATCACCACCGGTTCGGAGAGCGACCTGGAGCAGGTCACCAAGATCGCCCGCGGGATGGTGGGCCGCTGGGGCATGTCCTCGAAGGTCGGCCCGCTGTCGATCCTGCCGGCGGACGGCGACGGCCCGATGGGCCAGTACGCCGCCCAGGGCACCCTGGACGCCGTCGACCTGGAGGCCCGCCGGATCGTCGACGAGTGCTACGCCGAGGCCCTGGAGACGCTCCGCGCCAACCGCGACCGGCTCGACTCGCTCGCCGCCGCCCTCCTGGAGAACGAGACCCTCGACGAGAAGGCCGCCTACGCCGCCGCCGGTGTCGACCGGACCATCCGCGAGGTCGACATGTCGAAGACCTGACCTCCGCGGGCGAGCGCCGGTCACATCCGCCGCGTCCGGTCCGTCAGTGCTATGACGGAGCCGAAAAGGGGAACGTGATGGACGAGCGCGAGTTTCTGGCCGAGCGGTTCGAAGAGCACCGCACACACCTGAGAGCGGTCGCCTACCGGATGCTGGGCTCGCTCGCCGAGGCCGACGACGCCGTCCAGGAGTCCTGGCTGCGGCTCAGCCGCTCCGGGGCCGGCGGCATCGAGAACCTGGGCGGCTGGCTGACGACCGTCGTCGGCCGGGTGTGCCTGGACATGCTCCGCTCGCGCACGTCCCGCCGCGAGACCCCCTTGGAGGAGCGCCTCCCCGACCCGGTCGTCGGCCCGGCCGCGGGCCCGGACCCCGAGCACGCGGCGCTGATGGCCGATTCGGTCGGGCTCGCGCTGCTGGTGGTGCTGGAGTCCCTCACGCCCGCCGAGCGGCTGGCGTTCGTCCTGCACGACACCTTCGGCGTCCCGTTCGAGGAGATCGCCCCGATCGTGGGGCGGTCACCGGCCGCGGCGCGGCAGCTCGCCAGCCGCGCCCGCCGCCGGGTGCGCGGGACGGCGCCGTCCCCCGAACGCGACCCGGTGCGCCAGCGGGCGGTCGTCGACGCGTTCCAGGCCGCCGCGCGGGACGGCGACTTCGAGGCGCTCGTCGCCGTCCTGGACCCGGACGTGGTCCTGCGCGCCGACGTCGGCGCCGTCGCCGGCGGCCTGACCGAGATCCACGGCGCCGCGGGCGTCGCCGGGCAGGCCCTCGCCTTCCGCCAGAGCGCCGGCGTGTCCGTGCCCGCGCTGGTCAACGGGACCGCGGGGATCGTCGGCTTCGAGGACGGCCGGCCGAAGTCGGTGCTGGCCTTCACGATCGCGGACGGCAGGATCGTCGAGATCGACATCCTGGCCGACCCCGCCCGCCTCGCCGCGCTGGACCTCTCCTTCCCCGGCTGACGCTCAGGCGTCGAGGCGGCGGTGGAAGAGCACCTTGTCCTCTCCCGGGCCGTCGTGGGAGGGGGCGTCGGCCGTGGTGAATCCCATGGCCCGGTGGAAGGCGATCGACGCGGTGTTCCGGGGGGACGTCAGAGCGCGGACGGTGGTGCGGTCGTCGGCGCGGGCCATGGCGAAGAAGGCCTCGTACAGGCGACGGGCCAGCCCGGTGCCGCGGTGCGCCGGGGCGACGCCGGCGAAGTGGACGTAGGCCGTGTCCGCGTCGGAGGGCGAGAGGAAGCCGACGAGGAAGGCCGCGAGGTCGCCGCGGGTCTCGGCGACGAGGCTGGTGCGGTGGAAATGGTCGAGGAACAGGCGGGGCAGGACGGGGTGGATCTCGCGGCCCCACCAGTCGTCCACGACGGCGATGATGCGGTCGTAGTCGGCCGCGGCGGCCGGGCGGACGTCCGTCACAGGGTCTCCGGAAGGCCGGCGACGGTGAGGGTCTCCATGCCCTGCAGAGCCTTCAGGACCGTGGGGTGCGGCACCGCGTGGACGGTCGGGAGGATCGGGTCGGCGGGGTGGGCCAGCGCGTCCTCGGACGCGGAGAAGGCCACGTCCGTGCCGCGCGGATCCAGGCGGACCCAGCGGTCGTCGATCAGGGCGGCGGCCAGGCCGTGGACGAAGCCGGGGCACAGCTGGTAGCAGAGGCCCGCCTGGACGCCGCCCGCGCGGAGGAGGGCGACGAAGGCGTGCGACTGGGCGAAGCAGAGGCCGGTGCACTGGTCGAGGACGTCCGAGGCGCGCCACGTGACGCGGGTGTCGCCGGTGTCCATCGGGTGCGAGATCCGGTCGCGGACGTGGTCGAACGCCGCGCGGGCGTAGGCGATGTCGTCGCCGGTGCGCAGCTCCGAGGCGATCGACTGGACGAGCGGGTGCTCGATGTCGATCGCCTCGGACGCGGCGAGGTAGTCCCAGGGGTCGGCGGCGAAGTCCATCACAGCCCGAGGAGCGACTCGATGCCGATCGTGAGCCGGTCCAGCTCGGGGACCCTGCGGACGGCGAGCAGCACGCCGGGCATGAACGACTCGCGGTTCATCGAGTCGTGCCGGATGGTGAACAGCTCGCCGTGGCCGCCGAGGACCACCTCCTGGTGGGCGACGGCGCCGGACATGCGGACCGCGTGCACCCGCACGCCGTCCACGTCGGCGCCGCGCGCCCCCTCGATCTCGGAGGTGGTGGCGTCCGGGGACCGGGACACCCCGGACTCGGCGCGGGCGGCGGCGACCAGCTCGGCGGTGCGGTACGCGGTGCCGGACGGGGCGTCGACCTTGTTCGGGTGGTGCGTCTCGACGATCTCGACGGACTCGAAGAAGGGGGCCGCCTTCTGCGCGAAGTGCATCATCAGCACCGCGCCGATCCCGAAGTTCGGGGCGATGATGACGTTGCCGGCCGACTCGTCGGTGAGCCAGGAGCGGACGGTGTCGAGGCGGGACGGATCGAAGCCGCTGGTGCCGACGACGGCGTGCAGGCCCTGCTCGACGCACCATCTCAGGTTGTCCATGACGACGCCGGGGTGGGTGAAGTCGACGACGGCCTCGGCGGCGGTCAGGGCGTCGAGCTTGTCGCCCTGGTCGACGGCGGCGACGAGCTCCAGGTCATCCGCCCCCTGCACGGCACGGCACACCTCGGCTCCCATGCGGCCCCGCGCGCCCAGCACCCCGACCTTGATCACGTGTTCCTCCCGGTTCGCGTCCCGCCCGAGCCTATCGTCAGAAGCGCTTGCCCAGCTCGCGCGCCTCGGAGTGCGCGGTGCGGCGGCCGGTCTCGGCGTCGGCGGTGGCGAGGTCCGGCCGGAACTCGACGGTGCGGACGTCGGTGATCCCCGTCCAGCGCAGCCAGCCCTCGAAGAACGGAGCCTGGTGGTCGTGGCCGAACGCGGGCGGGCGGCCCTCCCCGTAGACGGCGCTGGTGTAGACGACGGCGGCCTTCTTGCCGCGCAGCAGGCCGCTGTACCCCTTCTCCGGGTCAAAGCCGAACACCCAGCCGGGCTGCGAGATGACGTCGATGAACTGCTTCAGGATGTACGGAACGCTGGTGTTCCACATCGGCACGCTGAAAAGGTAGCGGTCGTAGGAGTCGTAGCGCTCGAAGACGTCGCGGGCGGCCCGCCACGCGGCGGCCTGCTCCCCGGACGGCTCCTCCCCCGCGAACACGGTCATCTTGGCGCCGGCCCCGGCGGGGCCGAACTCGGGGAGCGAGCCGTCCCACAGGTCGAGGTGGTCGACGGCGTCGCCGTGGACGTCGCGGTAGGCGTCCAGGAACGTCTTCGCGATCGCGAGCGACTCGGAGGCGCCGCCGCGGGGCGACGCGGAGATGTGCAGCAGACGGGACATGGGGCGTTCCTCTCGGGACAGCATACGGACCAGAGTCCGATTACTCCCGGAAGAGTAACGGACTCCGGTCCGCTTAACAAGTCCGTCCCGCGGTCAGGCGGCGAAGTCCCGGTCCCCGACCGGCCCGATCACGGTGAGGGCCCGCGGGCCCGCCAGGACCTCGGCCGCGACGGCCCGGACGTCGTCGAGGGTGACGGCCTCGATCCGCGCCAGGACCTCGTCCACCGGCAGCAGCGACTCGTAGACCAGCTCGCTCTTGCCGATCCGGCTCATCCGGGAACCGGTGTCCTCCAGGCCGAGGACCATGGCGCCGCGCAGCTGCCCCTTGCCGCGCTCCAGCTCCTCGGCGGTGAGGCTCTCCTCCACCGCCTTGTGGAGCTCGTCCCGGCAGATCGCCAGGACCTCCTCCGCCTTGGCCGGCTGGCAGCCCGCGTAGACCCCGAAGATGCCGGTGTCGGCGTACTGGGCGGTGTAGCTGTAGACCGAGTACGCCAGGCCGCGCTTCTCGCGGATCTCCTGGAAGAGGCGGGACGACATGCCGCCGCCGAGCGCCGCGTTCAGCACGCCGAGCGCGAACCTGCGCTCGTCGGTGCGGGACGTCCCGGCGCCGCCGAGGATGATGTGGGCCTGCTCGGTGTCCTTGTCGATGACGACGGTGCGCGGGTCGATCGGCACCGGCGTCCCGTCGAGGCGGGGCGCGGCGGGCGCGGCGTCGCCGGCGAGGTGCTCGGCGAACGCCCCGGACACCAGCCGGACGACCTCGTCGTGGTCGATGTTGCCCGCCACCGACACCACCAGGCGGGACGGGACGTAGTGCTCCCGGTAGTAGCCGTGGATCCGGTCCCGGGACAGCGCGTTGATCGACTCCTCGGTGCCGAGGATCGGGCGCCCGAGCGGGGTGTCGCCGTACAGCGCGGTGGCGAACTCGTCGTGGATCAGGTCGCCCGGGTCGTCGTCGCGCATGTGAATCTCTTCGAGGATCACCCCGCGCTCGGCCTCGACGTCCTCGGGGCGGTTCACCGACTCGGCGACCATGTCGGACACCACGTCCACCGCGAGCGGCAGGTCGGCGTCCAGCACCCGCGCGTAGTAGCAGGTGTACTCCTTGGCGGTGAACGCGTTGAGGTCGCCGCCGACCGCGTCGATCGCCGCGGAGATCTCCAGCGCCGACCGCCGCCGCGTGCCCTTGAACAGCACGTGCTCCAGGTAGTGGCTGGCGCCCGCGTCGGCGGGCGCCTCGTCGCGGGAGCCGACCGCCGACCAGATGCCGAACGCGGCGGACCGCACGGTCGGCATCGACTCGGTGATGATCCGCAGCCCGCCGGGCAGGACGGTGCGGCGCACCGCGCCGGCACCGTCGGTGTGGATCGTGGTGGTGGTGCCGGGCTCCTGCGCCCTCGCCGGCAGGGTCACTGTCGCTCACATTCCATGGTGGGAAAACGGCCGGCCCGCCCGTGACGGGCGGGCCGGCCGGTCATGCCGGGGTCAGGAGTTGCGCTGGCCGGCGTCGTCGCCGCCGCGGCGGGTGCGGCGGCGCCGCGGCCCGCGCCGCTCGCCGTCGTCGCGGCGCTCCCGGCGCTCGCCGGAGTCGTCCTCGCCGGGCGCGGCGGCCGGGGCGCCGCCCTCGCCGCCCTCCGCCTTGTCGGCGGCCTCGCGCTCCACCACCTCGACCGGCACCAGCGACAGCTTGCCGCGCTGGTCGATCTCGGTGACCTCGACCTGGATCTTCTCGCCGACGCCCATCACGTCGTCGACGTTCTCGATCCGGGCGCCGCCGTGCAGCTTGCGGATCTGCGACACGTGCAGCAGGCCGTCCTTGCCGGGCAGCAGCGACACGAACGCGCCGAACGTCGTGGTCTTGACGACGGTGCCGAGGAACCGCTCGCCGACCTCCGGCATGTGCGGGTTCGCGATCGAGTTGATCGCCTGCCGGGCGGCCTCGGCGGACGGCCCGTCGGTGGCGCCGACGTAGATCGTGCCGTCGTCCTCGATCGTGATGTCGGCGCCGGTGTCGTCCTGGATCGAGTTGATCATCTTGCCCTTGGGGCCGATGACCTCGCCGATCTTGTCGACCGGGACCTTGATGGTGATGATCCGCGGCGCGTTCGGGCTCATCTCGGCGGGCGCCTCGATGGCCTCCTGCATCACGTCCAGGATCGCCAGGCGGGCGCCCTTGGCCTGCCGCAGCGCGCCGGCCAGCACCGAGGCGGGGATGCCGTCGAGCTTGGTGTCCAGCTGCAGCGCGGTGATCAGGTCGCGGGTGCCGGCGACCTTGAAGTCCATGTCGCCGAACGCGTCCTCGGCGCCGAGGATGTCGGTGAGCGTGACGTACTCGTCGCCCTCGTTGATCAGGCCCATCGCGATGCCCGCCACCATCTGCTTGAGCGGGACGCCCGCGTCCAGCAGCGACATGGTGGACGCGCAGACCGAGCCCATCGAGGTGGAGCCGTTGGAGCCGAGCGCCTCCGACACCTGCCGGATCGCGTACGGGAACTCCTCGCGGGTCGGCAGCACCGGGATCAGGGCGCGCTCGGCGAGGGCGCCGTGCCCGATCTCGCGCCGCTTCGGCGAGCCGACCCGGCCCGTCTCACCGGTGGAGTACGGCGGGAAGTTGTAGTTGTGCATGTAGCGCTTGGTGCGCTCGGGGTTCAGCGTGTCGATCGTCTGCTCCATGCGGAGCATGTTCAGCGTCGTCACGCCGAGGATCTGCGTCTCGCCGCGCTCGAACAGCGCCGAGCCGTGCACGCGCGGGATGACGTGCGCCTCGGCGGTCAGCTGCCGGATGTCCTTCAGGCCGCGGCCGTCGATGCGCAGCCCGTCGCGGATGACCCGCTCGCGGACCAGCTTCTTGGTGACGGCGCGGTAGGCGGCGGAGATCTCCTTCTCGCGCCCCTCGAACTGCTCGGCGAGCTTCTCCGCGGCGGTCGCCTTGATCTCGTCCAGCCGGGTCTCGCGCTCCTGCTTGCCGGCGATGGTGAGCGCCTGCGCGAGGTCGTCGCTGACGGCGTCGGTGACGGCGGCGAGCACATCGTCCTGGTAGTCCAGGAAGATCGGGTACTCGGCCGTCTCCTTCGCGGCGACGGCCGCGAGGTCGCTCTGCGCCTTGCACAGCACCTTGATGAACGGCTTGGCCGCCTCAAGGCCCTCGGCGACGGTCTCCTCGGTCGGGGCGGTCGCGCCTTCGCCGACGAGCTTGATGGTGTCGCGGGTGGACTCCGCCTCGACCATCATGATCGCGACATCGCCGTCCGCCAGCACGCGGCCGGCCACGACCATGTCGAAGGTGGCGCGCTCCAGCTCGGGGTGGGTCGGGAAGCCCACCCACTGGCCCTCGATCAGCGCGACGCGGACGCCGCCGATCGGGCCGGAGAACGGCAGGCCGGCCAGCTGCGTGGACAGCGACGCGGCGTTGATCGCCACGACGTCGTACAGGTGGTCGGGGTGCAGCGCCATGATCGTCTCGACGACCTGGATCTCGTTGCGCAGGCCCTTGGTGAACGACGGGCGCAGCGGCCGGTCGATCAGCCGGCAGGTGAGGATCGCGTCCTCGGAGGGACGGCCCTCACGGCGGAAGAACGAGCCGGGGATGCGCCCCGCCGCGTACATCCGCTCCTCGACGTCCACGGTCAGCGGGAAGAAGTCCAGGTTGTCCTTGGGCTTCTTGGACGCGGTGGTCGCCGACAGCACCATCGTGTCGTCGTCGAGGTAGGCGACGGCGGAGCCGGCGGCCTGCCGGGCCAGCCGGCCCGTCTCGAACCGGATGGTCCGGGTGCCGAACGTGCCGTTGTCGATGACGGCCTCGGTGCTCTGCGCGCCGTCGATGCGCACGGCTTCTGTCACGGGAAACCTCCTCAAGGTTCCATTTCGGTCCTCGCGGCCGTTTCCCGTTGGCTTGTCACGCTGCCGGTCTTCGATCGAAGCACCCGGATCGGCAGGTCCGCCGACAAGGCGGAACGGATCCGGAAGCCACTACCGAGGACCGGCCCGCACCAGCGGTGTCCGCGAGGCTTGTCTGTAGTTGTCCGGCCGGGGCCACCTGGCCCGCCGGCCGTAAAAGGAAGGGAGTGGCCCCGCGGGCCACTCCCCGACCGCACTAGCGGCGCAGTCCGAGTCGCTCGATCAGCTGCCGGTAGCGGTTGATGTCCTTGTTGCTCAGGTACTTCAGGAGCCGGCGACGACGGCCGACCAGCAGCAGGAGGCCGCGGCGGCTGTGGTGGTCGTGCTTGTGCTCCTTGAGGTGCTCGGTCAGATCGTTGATACGGCGCGTCAGCAGCGCGACCTGGACCTCCGGGGATCCGGTGTCACCCTCAGTGGTCGCGTACTCGGCGATGATCTGGTTCTTGGTGGCGGTGTCGAGCGACACGTGGCTCCTTCGATGAATTCGTCACCCGCAGATCCAGGGCCCGGTGGGCGCACGGGTCCGCATGGTGCGTGTTAAGAGAGTGGCGGGCCGCATGAGGGTGCAGCCAACCGCACCGGGGCCCATCCCGGCGACTCTTCACCGTACCATGTCGTGTTAACTGCAAGACCGGCCCAAGAGGCTCGCCTGGCGGCTCGCATCTTGACCGTTCTTGGGGCGAGCGCGACCTCGCTTCGCGAGCTTCCCGGCGGGGCTCGCCTTCGGCTTCGCCCCGCCGGTCAGGTCGCGCGCTCGCGTGACGGCTGAGGCTCTCCGCAAGGGTGGAACGGTCTCAGGATGTGATTTCCCTGGCTTGGACCACGTCTCGGTGCATTTCCTCGATGAGGGCCTCGATCGAGTCGAACTTCAGGGTGTCGCGGATGCGGGCGGTGAAGTCGACGGCCATGTGCTCGCCGTACAGGTCGAGGTCGTCGCGGTCCAGGGCGTACGCCTCGACGGTGCGCTCCCCGGCCCCCTCGAACGTCGGGTTGGTGCCGATGGAGATGGCGGCGGGCCAGCGGAAGGCGGGGTACCGGTCGGTGTCGGCGACCAGCCAGCCGCCGTAGACGCCGTCCGCGGGGATGGCGGTGTGCGGCAGCGTCTCCAGGTTGGCCGTCGGGAACCCGAGCGCGCGGCCCCGCTGGTGGCCCCGCACGACGACGCCCTCGACGCGGTGCGGACGCCCCAGCGCCTGCGCGGCGGCCTCGACGTCCCCCGCGTTCAGCCGCTCGCGGATGTAGGTGGACGAGATCGTGTCCCCGTTGGCCACCAGCGGCATGCCCTCGGCGGTGAAGTCGTACTTGTCGCCCAGCTCGCGCAGCAGCGCGACGTTCCCCTTGGCCTTGTGGCCGAACCGGAAGTCCTCGCCGACGATGACGTGCGCCGCGTGCAGCCGGTCGGCCAGGACCGACCGCACGAACTCGTCCGGCGGCACCTTCGACAGCTCCAGCGTGAACGGCACGACCACGACCGCGTCCGTGCCGAGGCCTTCGAGCAGTTCGATGCGGCGCCGGGTGGTGGCGAGCAGCGGCGGGTGCGTGCCGGGGCGCACGACCTCGTCAGGGTGCGGGTCGAACGTGATGACCACCGAGCGCAGGCCGCGGCGGCGCGCCTCGTCCGCGGCGGCACCGACGATCCTCTGATGGCCGCGGTGCACGCCGTCGAACACCCCGATGGTGACCACAGAGCGGCCCCAGTCCGCGGGTACCTCGTCGAGGCCATTCCAACGCCGCACCATTCACTCCCTGCGTAGGACATGCCTGCCCGGTCTCTCCTGCCGTCCTAGAGTGCCATGCGGAGGCGGGAACGGTCGCACCCAGGGGGCATGGTGGGGGGCATGGTGGGCGGTACCGGGCTCAGCCGGACTGGTACACGACCAGCGAGACCGCGATGTACTGCAGGACGTAGGCCGCCAGTGTGAAGGCGTGGAAGACCTCGTGGAAGCCGAACCAGCTCGGCGACGGGTCCGGCTTGCGCAGCCCGTAGACCACTCCCCCGACGCTGTAGCAGATGCCGCCGAGCGCGACCAGGAGGCAGGCGGCGAGGCCCGCGCCGTCGAGGAACTGCGGCAGGAAGAAGACCGCGACCCAGCCCAGCACGATGTAGAGGGTCACGTAGAGGGCGCGGGGGGCGCCGATCCAGACCGTCCGGAACACCACGCCCGCGACGGCCCCCGTCCAGACGCTGGCGAGCACGGCGACGCGCACGCCGCCGTCCAGGGCCACGACGGCGAACGGCGTGTAGGTCCCGGCGATGATCAGGTAGATGTTGGCGTGGTCGAAGCGGCGCAGCACCTCGATCAGGCGGTGCGAGCGCTGCCGGTGGTACGTCCCCGAGATCCCGAAGAGCATCCCCGATGCCGCCACGTACACGGCCGACGCGAGCCGCGCCTGCACGCTCGGGCCGAGCGCCACCAGCACCAGGCCGGCGACCAGCACCGCGGGGAACGCGCCGAGGTGCAGCCAGCCGCGCAGCCGCGGCCGGGTCGGGGACGCCACCGGGGAACGGTCGTTGACAGTGGTCACGGACACCTCCTCACAAGCGAACCTACGGTTACGTAGGTTACGCGGGCGTAGGTTGGTATGCACCGTTTCCGCCGGTGATGCTCACCACGAACGCCCGCCGTCAGGGGACGAAGACGGCGAGGGGCTTGGCCACCCTGCCCTGCTCCTCGACGAGGGCGAGCAGCGTCCCGTCCGGCGCGAAGACGCCGACCGGACCCGGGCCGAGCCCCGCGGCCGGGAGGCGCCCGCCGTGCGCGACCTTCCGGGCGTCCTCGTCGGACACGTCCCGCCGCGGGAACACCGCCGCGACGGCCTCGTCCATCGGCAGGATCTCCATCTTTTCGGCGAGCCGCTCCAGCGTCCGCGCCGTGGAGAGGTCGTACGGCCCGACCCGCGTGCGCCGCAGCGCGGTCAGGTGGCCGCCGCAGCCGAGCGAGGCGCCGAGGTCGCGGGCCAGCGACCGGATGTAGGTGCCGGACGAGCAGGCGATGGACGCGTCCACGTCGATCAGGTCCCCGTGCCGCCGCACGTCCAGCACCGTGAAGGCGTGCACGGTCACCGGGCGGGCGGCCAGCTCGACCTCCTCGCCCTTGCGGGCCATCTTGTAGGCCCGCTGACCGTTCACCTTGATCGCGCTGACCTGCGGCGGGATCTGCCGGATCGGCCCGGTCAGCGCCGCGACGCCCGCCCGCAGCGCCTCGTCGGTGACCTCCGCGGCGGACGCGGTCGCGGTGGTCTCGCCCTCGGCGTCGTCGGTGTTGGTCGACTCGCCCAGCCGGATCGTGGCGTCGTAGCACTTCTCCGTCAGCGCGAGATGCCCGAGCAGGCGCGTCGCCTTGCCCACCCCGAGCACCAGGACGCCCGTCGCCATGGGGTCCAGCGTGCCGGCGTGCCCGACCCGCCGGGTCTTCGCCAGCCGCCGCATCTTCCCGACGACGTCGTGCGACGTCCAGCCGGCGGGCTTGTCCACGATGACGAGTCCCGAGTTCTCCACGCGCGCTCCGCTTCCGTCGTCCGGTGTCAGTCGTCCGGTTCGCCCGGGACGCGCAGCGCCGCGCGCAGCCGGTCGATGATCCAGGCGGGCTCCCCGCCCATCGTGAACGCCGCGGCGGTGCGGTGCCCGCCCCCGCCGAGCGCGACGCAGGCGCGGCCCACGTCGACCGAGCCCTTGGAGCGGGTGGAGACGTACCACTCGCCCCGGTCGTTCTCCTTGCACACCACCGCGACCTCGGCCTCGTCGGTGCGCCTGAGCTGGTCGATGACCCCTTCGAGCTGGTCGTAGAGGACGTCGCGGGCGTCCCGGTCGGCGCGCGCGATCGTCGTCCACACCAGGCCCCGGCCGCCGGCGGCGTCGCGTTCCAGCCGGGCCCGCCCGAGCGCCCCCGCGAGGACCTGCAGGTAGCCGAACGGCGCCCGGTCCCACAGCTCGCGGCTGACGGCGTCCGGCCGGACCCCGGCGGTCAGCAGCCGCCCCGCCAGGTCGTGGACCTCCGGCGTCGTGCACGGGTACCGGAACGAGCCGGTGTCGCTCGCGAGCCCCGCGTACAGGCCCTGGGCCATGTCCCGGTCCAACGGGACGCCGAGGCGGCGGATCAGCTCCTCGACCAGCACCGCGGTGGCGGCGGCGTCCGGGTCGACCAGCCGCACGCCGCCGAACCCGGTGTTGGACGCGTGGTGGTCGACGACGATCAGCGCGCCGGCCCGCCCGGCGGCGCCGGCGAGCGAGCCGAGCCGGGCCTGGCCCGCGGCGTCCAGCGAGATCATCAGCTCCGGGGCGTCCGGCATCCGGGCGGGCTCGACGAGGATCTCCTGGCCCGGCAGGAACCGCAGGATCGCCGGGACGCCGAACGGCTCGCCGAACGACGCCAGGCACCGCTTGCCCAGCGCGCGCAGGGCGCGCCCGAGCGCCAGCATCGAGCCGAGCGCGTCGCCGTCGGGGGCCACGTGGCAGGCGAGGCAGATCTCCGCGGCCTCGTGGATCAGCTCGACCGCGCGGTCCCAGTCGAGATCGGTGCCGGCGGCGCCGCGCCCGGCGGGGGCGGCGGCCCCGGCCGGCCCGCTCACGACGACGGGCGTGCGGAACGGCCGTCCTCGCCGTCACCCGCGACGTCATGCCCGTCGAAGTCGTCGTCCTCGTCGTCGTCCTCGTCGGCCTCGGTGCCGGTGTCGTCGTCCTCGTCGGGGACGGGCTCGCGGTAGGGGTTCGCGTCACCGGCGTGGGACGCGCCCTGCGCGGCCCGCGCCACCTCGGCGTCCCTGGCGCGGGCCTGGGCCAGCAGGTCGTCGATGTGCGCGGCGTTCTCCATCAGGGAGTCCATGACGAAGGTGAGGCTCGGCGTGTGGCGCACGCCCGTCTTCCTGCCCACCTCCGACCGGATGACGCCCTTGGCGCTCTCCAGCGCGGCGGCCGTCTCGGCGCGCTCGCCGTCCGACCCGTAGACCGTGTAGTACACGGTCGCGTCGCGCAGGTCGTTGGTGATGCGGGTGTCCGTCACGGTCACGAAGCCGAGCCGCGGATCCTTGATCCGGCGTTCCAGCATCTCGGCCACGATCTGCTGGATGCGGTCGGCGAGCTTTCGCGCCCGAGCTGCGTCCACCATGATCGCACTCCCTTTCTATGGTCCGGGCGAAGAGGGTCGTCCTCGCTCTTTCATTGTGGGGGGACGCCCCGCGTCGCGCCGGGCCGTCAGTCCTCGTCGTTGAACAGACGCTGCCGGGCCGCCAGCAGTTCGATCTCCGGCCGCCCGGCCACCAGCCGTTCGCACTGGTCGAGCACGCGGGTGCAGTTGGCGGCCGTCGCGGAGACCACCGCCACCCCGATCTCCGCCCTGCGGTGCAGGTCGTTGTCGCCGGTCTCGGCGACGGCCACCGCCGGGAAGCGCTTTTGCACCTCGGCGATGATGGGCCGGACGACGGACCGCTTCTGCTTCAGCGAGCGGACGTCTCCCAGCAGCAGGTCGAGTGTCAGCGCACCCACGTACACCTGGTCGATCACCTCGGGTTCCTCGGAAGGCGGAACGCGGCCGTCCGCCGCGTTCCCGAACATGACGGACGCCAGGCTAGAAGTCCGCCTGGCGCCGTGTCACCCGATAAACGATCATCTCGCCGGCGGGCCGGTGGACCGGCCGCCGGGTCGGCTCGCCCGCGCGGCCCCTGCCGGGACCGCGCGGGCGTGCCGTCCGCCTCAGTCGCGGGGCTTCTCCCGCATCTCGAAGCACTCGATGACGTCGCCGAGCTTGATGTCGTTGTAGCCCACGCCGATACCGCACTCGAAGCCCTCGCGGACCTCGGTCGCGTCCTCCTTGAAGCGGCGCAGCGACGACACCGTGAGGTTGTCGGAGACCACGACGCCGTCGCGGACGAGGCGCGCCTTGGCGTTGCGCTGGATGATCCCCGAGGTGACCATCGAACCGGCGACGTTGCCGATCCGCGGCACCTTGAAGATCTCCCGGACCTCGGCGGTGCCGAGCTGGGCCTCCTCGAACTCCGGCTTGAGCATGCCCTTGAGGGCCGCCTCGATCTCCTCGATCGCCTGGTAGATGATCGAGTAGTACCGGATGTCGACGCCCTCGCGGTCGGCCAGCTCCTGCGCGTTGCGCTCGGGCCGCACGTTGAAGCCGATGATGACCGCGCCCTCGGACGCCAGCGACAGGTTGACGTCGTCCTGGGTGATCGCGCCGACACCGCGGCGGATGATCCGCAGGTTGACCTCGTCGCCCACGTCGATCTTGAGGAGGGAGTCCTCCAGCGCCTCGACGGAACCGGACACGTCGCCCTTGAGGATGAGCAGCAGCTCCTGCCGCTCGCCCCGCTCCAGGTCCTTGAACAGCTCTTCGAGGGAGCTGCTCTTGCGGCTCTTGAGCAGTTCGGCGTTGCGCTTGCGCGCGACCCGCTTGTCGGCGATCTGCCGGGCGACCCGGTCGTCCTCGACGACCAGGAAGTTGTCGCCCGCGCCGGGCACGGCCGCGAGGCCGAGCACCATCACCGGACGGGACGGGCCCGCCTCCTCGACGCTGTTGCCGTTCTCGTCGAGCATCGCGCGGACGCGGCCGTTGGCCACGCCGCAGACGATCGAGTCGCCGACCCGCAGCGTGCCGCGCTGCACCAGCACGGTCGCCACGGCGCCCCGGCCCTTGTCCAGGTGGGCCTCGATGGCCGAGCCCTGGGCGGGCATGTCGGGGTTGGCCTTCAGGTCGAGCTCGGCGTCGGCGGTCAGGACGATCGCCTCCAGCAGCCCGTCGATGTTGACGCCCTGCTTGGCGGACACGTCGACGAACTGGGTGGAGCCACCGAACTCCTCGGCGACCAGGCCGTACTCGGTGAGCTGCGCCCGGACCCGGTTCGGGTCCGCGCCCTCGACGTCGATCTTGTTGACCGCGACGACGATCGGCACCCCGGCCGCCGTGGCGTGGTCGATCGCCTCGGTGGTCTGCGGCTTGACGCCGTCGTCCGCGGCGACCACCAGCACCACCAGGTCGGTGGTGTCGGCACCGCGGGCACGCATGGCGGTGAACGCCTCGTGGCCCGGGGTGTCGATGAAGGTGATCTTGCGGTCCTCGCCGTCGACCTCGGTCTCGACCTGGTAGGCGCCGATGTGCTGGGTGATGCCGCCGGCCTCGCCCGCCTGCACGTTGGCGTGCCGGACGGCGTCCAGCAGCTTGGTCTTACCGTGGTCGACGTGGCCCATGACGGTGACCACCGGCGGACGGGACTGGAGGTTCTCCTCGCCGCCCTCGTCCTCGCCGTACTCGATGTCGAACGACTCGAGCAGCTCGCGGTCCTCGTCCTCGGGGCTGACGACCTGGACGTCGAAGTCCAGCTCCAGCCCGAGCGCCATGAGGTCGTCGGGGTCGACCGACTGGGTCGCGGTGACCATCTTGCCGAGGTGCATCATGATCGCGACGAGCGACGCCGGGTTGGCGCCGATCTTCTCGGCGAAGTCGGTCAGGGACGCGCCCTGCGGCAGCCGGATGGTCTTGCCGTTGCCGCGCGGAGCCGAGACGCCGCCGACGGCGGGCGCCTGCATGTTCTCGAACTCCTGGCGGCGCGCCCGCTTGGACTTGCGCCCGCGGGCCGGGCGTCCGCCGGGACGCCCGAAGGCGCCCTGCGTGCCGCCGCGGCCACGGCCGCCGCCACCGGGGCGCGGGCCGAAGCCGCCGCCCGGACGGCCGCCGGCACCCGCGCGGGGGCCGCCGAAGCCGCCGCCGCCACCGGGGCGGCCGCCGCCACCCGGACCGCGGCCGCCGCCGCCTGGACCGCGGCCGCCGCCACCCGGGCCGCGACCGCCGCCGCCACCGGGGCCGCCGCGCCCGGGGGCGCCGGCGGGCCGCGAGGACGGCATGTTCATCGGGCTCGGACGCGGGCCGCCCGGCCGGGGCGGCATGCTGCCCGGGTTCGGGCGCGGACCGCCCGCACCTGGGGCGCCGCCGGGACGCGGACCGGGACGCGAACCGCCCGCGGCGCCACCGCCGCCGGGCCGGTCACCGCCCGGACGGGGACCGGGACGCGGACCCGGCTTGGGCGCCTGGCCCATGCCGGTGTTGGTCGAGCTGAACGGGTTGTTGCCGGGACGCGGCCCGCCGGGGCCGCGGCCGCCGCCGCCCTGGCGCGGACCCGGGCGGGGGCCCGGCTTGGGCGAGCGGGGACCCGGCTTGGGCCCGCCGGGCGCGCGGTTGCCGGTGCCCGGACCGGACGCGGGCGGGGCGCTGGGCCCCTGCGCGGCGGGCGCGTTCACCGGCGTGCTCGGCGCCGGCGGGACGGCCGGGCGCGGGCCCGGCTTGGGCCCTCCGCCCTGGCCGCCGGAACCGCCGGGGCCACCGGAACCGCCGGGACCACCGGGACCACCGGGACCGCCGGGGCCGCTCTGGCCGCCGGGGCCCGCGGGACCCGGCTTGGGCGCGGACGTGCGCGGACCGGGGCGCGGCCCCGGACGTGCACCCTGGGAATCGGAACCGCCGCCGGGCGGACCCGGGCGCGGCGGTGCGGACGGGCGCGGCGCCTGCTTCTTGGCCGCGACCCGCCGGTCCCCCTGCTTGGGGGACGAAGAAGAATTTGAGAAGGCTTCTGTCAGCCTGCGAACGACCGGCGCCTCGATCGTGGAGGACGCCGACCGCACGAACTCGCCCATTTCCTGGAGCTTGGCCATGACGACCTTGCTCTCTACACCGAACTCCTTGGCGAGTTCGTAAACCCGGACCTTCGCCACTGCACTCCCTACTCGGTCCGGGGGTGCGGCCTCCGGACCGTCGCTAACTTGCCGTACTCATCGCGGCGTGCTCATCGAGCGCTCATAGCAATCTCGACCTGCTTCCGACTAGACGTCGCTTACCATTCGGCCATCCTGCTGCTGCGCGGCGCGTGCCGCAAGTTGTCGGCGCAGCGCACCGGAGTCGAGCGGCCCCGGAAGGCGGAACGCCCTCGGGAACGCCCGACGTCGCTCTGCGAGCTCCAGACACCCCGGATCGGGATGCAGATACGCACCCCGCCCCGGCAGCCGTCCTCGGGGGTCGGGGACGATGTCGCCCTCGACCACCACAAGACGCAGCAAGTCGGACTTGACCGTGCGAACCCGGCAGCCCACGCACATACGAACAGGGGCCGCCCGGCCACGTTCCATGAGTCTACCGCGCCGAGGCGTCGGCGGGGCCGGTCGCATGCTCTCCTGGCGTAGAAGATCCGGATTGGCCGGAGCCGGCGCCCTTCGGGGGCGTCTGCCCGGGCTCGGTGTCGGACCGGATGTCGATCCGCCAGCCGGTGAGCCGCGCGGCGAGCCGGGCGTTCTGCCCTTCCTTGCCGATGGCCAGGGACAGCTGGTAGTCGGGCACGACGACGCGGGCGACCCGGCCGTCCGCGTCGACCACCTCGACGCTCGAAACGCGCGCCGGGGACAGGGCATTCCCGACGAACTCCGCGGGGTCCTCCGACCAGTCCACGATGTCGATCTTCTCGCCGTGCAGCTCGGCCATCACGTTGCGGACCCGGCTGCCGAGCGGGCCGATGCAGGCGCCCTTGGCGTTCACCCCCGGCTTGCGCGAGCGGACCGCGATCTTGGTGCGGTGGCCGGCCTCCCGCGCGATCGCCGCGATCTCCACGGTGCCGTCGGCGATCTCCGGGACCTCCAGCGCGAACAGCTTGCGGACGAGGTTCGGGTGCGTCCGCGACAGCTGCACCGACGGGCCGCGGTGGCCCTTGCGGACCTGGACGACGTACGCGCGCAGCCGCTCGCCGTGGTCGTAGTGCTCGCCGGGCACCTGCTCCTGCGGCGGCAGGATGGCCTCGATCTTGCCGAGGTCGACCAGCACGTTCCGCGGGTCCTTGCCCTGCTGGATGATGCCGCTGACGATGTCGCCCTCGCGGCCGGCGTACTCGCCGAAGGTCAGCTCGTCCTCGGCGTCGCGGAGCCGCTGCAGGATGACCTGCTTGGCGGTGGTGGCGGCGATGCGGCCGAACCCGGTCGGGGTGTCGTCGTACTCGCCGGCCTCGTTGCCCTCGTCGTCGGTCTCGGTGGCCCAGACGGTCACGTGCCCGCTCGTGCGGTCCAGTTCGACGCGCGCCTTCGGCGCCGCGCCCTCCGTCCGGTGGTAGGCGATCAGCAGGGCGTCTTCGATGGCCTTGACGGCCACGTCGAGCGAGATGTCCTTCTCGCTCTCCAGCGACCGCAGGGCGGTCATGTCGATGTCCACGAGGTTCCCCCCTCTAGTCCGGCTCAGCCGGAGAACGCGTTTCCTCGGCCTTGTCAGCAGCGGGTCTGAACTCCACCTGCACACGGCCGCGCCCCAGCTCGCCGAGGCCGAACCGGCGCCGCACGATCTCCGGCGCGGCGGCCCGCCCCTTCCCGGAGGCCTGTCCCCCGGAAGCGGGCTCCGGCCCAGCGGACCTGCCGCCGCCCTTCGCCCCGGCTCCCTTGCCCCGGCGCTTGCGGACGACGTCGATCTCGACGGCCTCGTCGTCGGCCGCCACCACGCGGCCCTCGACCTGGCCTCCCTCCGTCAACGGGGCGACGACCAGCCGGCCGACGGCACGGCGCCAGTGCCGCGGCTCGGTGAGGGGGCGGTCGACACCGGGCGAGGTCACCTCCAGCACGTAGGCCGAGGTGCCCATGACGTCGGACTCGTCGAGCAGCCCGGAGGCCGTCTCGCTCAGCCGGGCGATGTCGTCCAGCCCGACCCCGCCGTCACCGTCCACGACGATCCTGACCAGCCGCCGCCGGCCCGCCGGGCGCACGTCGACCTCCTCCAGGTCGAAGCCCGCCGCGGCGACCGCGGGCGTGAGGAGCCGGGTCAGCTCGGCGGCGGCCGCATCGCGCGTGGGGCGGGCCGGGGCGCCCGGCCCCTGCCGGTCGCGCCTCCCTTGAGCGCGGCCGCCGCTGGACTCGACGCTCATGGGCCCTCCTCCTGTTGTGCCGCCGCGATCGCGGGGTCCCCGATCGTCCGTTGACACCTCAAGACTATCGACAGCCGGAGACCGCAGTGGTCTTTCGGACGGCTCACCGGCGCGGCGGATATGGAATGCTTGAGCTGGCCCGATGGACGCGTCCGGAGACCCGCGGTCACAGCGGGCCACCACCACACCACCGGGTGAGGAGACTCCCTTGCCAGAGGCCGTGCCGCCCCTGCCGGGAAACCTGTCGCGCCGGGCGCTGCTGGGGCGGGCACCCCTGCTCGGCGGCGCGGCGATGATCGCGATGCCGTGGCTCGCGGGCTGCGCCGCGGAGGCCGCGCCGCGGGGGGACGTGCCTCTGCTCGTCGGCGCCATCGCGTCCGAGCAGAACCTGATCGCCGCGTACGAGTCGGCGCGGTCGGCGGACGCCTCGCTGGCCGGGCGGCTGGACCCCGTCCTCGCCCGTCACCGGAGCCATCTGGCGGTCCTGAAGCGGCACTACGTCCCGGGTTCGGGCGACCGGGCGGACGAGGGCGGCGCCATCCCGCCGCCGGGCGCGGCGCCCGTCCCCGCCGGGGCCCGGGGCCTGGCGGCCCTGCGCGGCCTGGAGGAGCGGGCGGCGCGGGCGCGGGCCGCGGAGGCCGCGAAGACCGGCCCGGCACTGGCCCAGCTGCTCGCCAGCATCGGCGCGTGCGAGGCGGGGCACGCGATGGCGGTCAGGGGCGAGCCCCCGCCCGTCCGGTCGACGACCGACGCCGAGGCCGCGCGGGAGGCGCTGGCCGCCGAGCACGCGGCCGTGTACGGGTACGGGGTGCTCGGCTCCCGGCTGCGCGGGACGCTCCGGCAGACGGCGAAGGAGCGGTGGAACGCGCACCGCGCCCAGCGCGACACGCTGGCCTCGATCTTGTCGATCAAGCGGGTCGCCGCGGCGCCCGCCTACCGGCTGCCCGTCAAGGTCACGTCCGCGCGCGCCGCCGCCCAGCTGGCCGCGGCCCTGGAGGACGGTCTCGCCCCGGCCTATGTCGGCCTGGCCGGGGCCTCCTCCCCCGACCTGCGGGCCTTCGCCGCCGACGGGGCGCAGCGGGCCGTGGCGTGGTCGGCGCGCTGGCGGGCGAGGGCGGGGCTCGCCGCGCCCGCGCACGCGTTCCCCGGGCTGCCGGACGCGGCGCTCTCCCCGCGTCCCGAACCGGGTGAGTGATCTTCGGCACGCCGGGAACGAAGTGCCCGAATCGCGGCGTTAGTCCCAATTAGCAGGGACAACCCGAGAGGAGGGAGCACGGTGACCACGACTCCGCGGCCGGGCGCGGCGAGCGCCCTCGACGAGCTGCGGGCCGCCTACCACGAACAGCTCACCCGGCTCGCGGCCGAGCGCGACGCCGCCCGAAGGCAGGCGCGCCGGGCCCAGGCCCAGGCCGACGTGGCGCGCGCCGATCTGGCGAGCCTCAAGAGCCGCGTCCACGAACTGCTGAACGCCGCCGCGCGGCACCTTCCGGATCTGCCCGCCGTCGAGGGTCCCGCCACGCCGGAAATCCGCGCCGCCGAGGAGTCGCGGGCGTTGCCGGCCGCCGGCGGGGACACTCCCTCCGGGAAGGGCGGCGCCGCAGATCGATCCGCGCAGGCCGCCTGACCGGGATGGAGCGGCCCGCGGGCCGTCCCGAGACCGCCGGGCGCGGCAGTCCCGGCGGTCTCCGCCCTCGGGGTCCAGTAAGGTCCACCAAATGACCGCGTACGGCCTTCTTGTCTCCCCCTCGCACAACCGGGTCTATGCGCAGGCCGCCGCAGGCCTGGTGAAGGCGGAGCTGGCGGTGTTCGGCGAGAGGGCCCTCGGCGGACGCGTCCACGACATCGAGGAGACCGCCATCGGCGGCGTCCCCTACGTGACCTTCTTCGCCGACGAACTCACGGACCAGGACGTCCGTCTCCTGTCGAACCTGTCGTCGCTCTATGCGCTGTTCCGGATCGAGGGCGAACTGCTCCGCCCGGTCATGCTCCAGCCCCTCGACCTGTTCGGCAGCGACCTGCTGACCATCCAGAAGTACTCCGGCAAGACGAACGAGTACTTCACCAAGCTGCTGCTGAACGTCACCGCGATGGCGACCGACTCCCCCATGGACCTCGTCACCGGCCGCCCCCGCGTCCTCGACCCGCTGTGCGGCCGGGGCACCACGCTCAACCAGGCCGTGATGTACGGGCTGGACGCCGCCGGGATCGACATCGACGCCAAGGACTTCGACGCCTACGCCGCCTTCGTCAAGACCTGGCTGAAGAACAACCGGGTCAAGCACCAGGCCGAGATCACCAGCATCCGGCGGGAGAAGGCCGTCCTCGGGCGCCGCCTGCACGTGACGCTCGGCGCGTCCAAGGAGCGCTACAAGAGCGGCGAGACGATGGAGATCACCGTCGTGAACGCCGACTCCCTCGGCGCCGGAAAGTTCTTCCGCCCGGCCTCCTTCGACCTGATCGTGACGGACGCCCCGTACGGGGTGCAGCACGGCAGCCGTCCCAAGGGCGCGCAGCCCGGCCGGAAGGGGAAGCCGCACCTGTCCCGCAGCCCGGTCGAACTGCTCACGGCCGCCGTCCCCGAATGGACGCGCCTCCTGCGTCCGGGCGGCGCCATCGGGATCTCCTGGAACACCCTCGTCGGGCGCCGCGAGCAGCTCGCCGAGATCCTCGCCTCCAGCGGCCTGGACGTCCGCGACTCCGGCGCCTACCGCGATTTCCGGCACCGCGTCGACCAGGCCATCACCCGCGACCTCATCGTCGCGGCCAAGCCCGCGTCAGGGTGAGTGCCACCTCTCCACGTGCGGGAGCAGTTCGGCCAGGTCGTGGATGCGGGCGTCCGGCGGCGTGAGCCCGGGACGGTCGAAGGCGGGGGTCGTCTGGTGGACGATCTGGACCGCCCGCAGGCCGGCGGACTTGGCCCCGTGGATGTCGTCGTAGGGGCGGTCGCCCACGAAGACGCAGGAGGCGGGGTCGGTGGCGCCGACGGCGTCCATCGCGGCGCGGAAGGCCTCGGCGTGCGGCTTCGTCCACGGGATCTCGCTGGAGTAGACGGCGCCGTCGAGCATCCCGAGCACGTCGTCGCGGGCGAAGACGCGCTCGTGCCACTCCCGGGTCCAGATGGTGTTGGACAGCACGCCGATCTTGATGCCGCGCTCGCGGAGGGCGGTGAGCAGGCCGGGGACGGCGGGGTCGGTGTGGGTGTGCGGGGTCCAGGTCTCGAAGTGGGTGGCCAGGAGCCCCTCGGTCGGCTCCACGCCGGCCATGGCGAACGCCTCGGCGAGGGTGGCGCTGCGGTGCTCCTCGGTGCCGCGGCGCCACAGCTCGTCCTCGGCCGCGACGAGCGCGGCGACGGTCTTCTCGATCGTGTCCGCGGGGAGGTGGGCGGAGCAGATGGCGTGCCACATGTCGGCCAGTTCGAGGTCGTGCCACGGGGTCAGCGTGCCGCCCCAGTCGAAGATCACAGCTTGTACGCCCATGACCGGATCGTAACCATCCGGGCGCGTTGAACGATCACCCATGTACGCGGTGGATCGTCCCGGAGGGCGCGGCCGGGCCACCCACGTCCCGTCGAGGAGCCCTCCATGCGCAGCCCCCTGCTCGCCGCTCTGCTCGCCGCCGCCCTGGTGGGGGTCGCGGTCCCGGTTGCGGCCGACCCGATCCCCGATGGTCCGGGGAAGGGCTTCGTCCCCTCCTACATCGGCGGTCCGGCCACGCCGAGGCCTCTCACCGGACGTCCTGTCCCGGCCAACCCGCACCAGGGGCCCGTGGCGACGTCGTCCATGCACGCCGACAGCCACGCGTCCGACACCTACCCGTTCCCGGGGCCGCTCGGCCGCGATCCGCGAGTGTGGAACGAGGCCAAGGGCGGCGGCCTGCCGGGGCTATGCTCGACGGTGACGTTCGCCCGGCGGACCGGCCTGATCGTCGCGCAGTGCACGCGGGGGCAGAACTTCGTCCTGCGGCTGATCGATCCGAGGACGCTGAAGGACCTCGCGACGTACGACCTGCCGCCGAGGCCGTCCACCGTCCAGGCGGTGTACTCGCTGAGCCTGGACAAGGTGCTCACCGACACCTCGGGCGGGGCGTACTACTACCTGGACCCGCAGGACCGCGCCGTCCTGGCCGACTCGGCGTTCCATCTGCGCCGCTTCGCCCACGAGAAGGGGCCGGACGGGAAGTGGCGCTTCAAGGTCACCGACGACTGGGACCTCGGCGGGCACCTACCCCACGACTGCGCCACCTGGACGGATCCCTGGCCGGAGGGCGAGTGCGACCCCATCACCGCGGTCGGGCCCGACTGGGACGGCCTGATCTGGTGGATCACGCGGAACGGGCGCGTCGGCACGGTGAATCCCGAGACGGGGACCGTGCGGATGACACGCCT
Organism: Actinomadura madurae; assembly: GCF_047130825.1. NCBI lineage: Bacteria > Bacillati > Actinomycetota > Actinomycetes > Streptosporangiales > Thermomonosporaceae > Actinomadura > Actinomadura madurae. Next base: position 9,308,447 of record NZ_CP083237.1, on the reverse strand, counting down.
CGCGGGCGAGAGCATCCAGAACTCCTTCGCGGCGGCCGAGAGCGGCGTCTCGATCGTCTCAGACCACGCGCTCTACCGGATGCGGGCCGGCACGGACGGAACGCCGGAGATCGTCTGGCGCGAGGCGTACGACAGAGGCAGCGGACGGAAACCCGGCCAGATCGACCAGGGCTCCGGGACGACCCCCACGTTCTTCGGCGACGGCTATGTCGCCATCACCGACAACGCCGACGACCGCATGCACGTCATAGTCCGCCGCAGGGACGACGGCGGGCTCGTCTGCCAGATCCCCGTGTTCGGCAGCGGAGCCAGTGCCACGGACAACTCCCTCGTCGGCTACGGGAACAGCCTGTTCGTCGAGAACAACTACGGCTACCGCAACTTCTTCGAGCTCCCACCGGGAGGGTCGTCCGCAGGCGGAGTGAGCCGCGTGGACGTCAAGCCGGGCGGGGACGGCTGCGAGACCGTCTGGACGAGCAGGGAACGTTCGCCGTCCACCATCGCGAAGGTCTCCGTGCCCGCCGGGCTGCTGTACCTCTACACGAAGGAACCGCGCGAGGACTTCATCGACGCCTGGTACCTGACGGGAGTGGACGTCCACACCGGGAGGACCGCCTTCAAGGTGCTCACGGGGACCGGCAAGTGGTTCGACAACAACTGGGCGCCCATCACCCTCGGCCCGGACGGGACCGCCTACGTGGGCGTCGTCGGCGGGCTCGTCGCCGTCCGCGACCGCGAGTAGGGCGCCGGACATCGGGGATACCGGTCCGATCAGCGGATCCGAGGTGACGGAGGAGTCATGAGGGAACGCCGGCCGGGCGAGGGCAGGGACTTCCGCGCGGACATCGACGACATGGGCGACGACGAGCAGGAGGAGGAGATCGCCCTGACCGAGCAGTACGTGGAGGACCCGCCCGATGACCACGTCATCGAGGAGCCCGAGGAGAGCAGGGACGGGGTCGGCATCGGCGACTACGAGAGGCAGTCGGCCCGGCGCGGCGAGGACGAGCGGTGGCCCGATCCCAACGTCCCCGCCGAACGCGACGCGGTGAACCCCACCCGCCGGCCTTGACCGGCCTGTGACGCAGGTGGCGCGAGTCACTTTGCGGTTCGTTTCCGCACCTGGGGGAATGTCATAGGCGGGCCGTAGGTTGCGCAATGCGGGGCGAGCTTGCGAGGTGACCGGGACATGGACGACACAGTCACGGCACCGGTCCGCCCCCAGGGCGACGCGGAGTCCTCGAACCCGTTCCAGGACGAGCAGGTGCCGCAGGGTCCCTGGTGGCGGCGCAGGGCCGGCCTGGTCGTCCAGTGGGCGCTCGTCCTCGGCGCCCTCGCCGCGCTGCCGCTCTACGGTGACGAGCTTCCCGACCTCGGCGCGATCTGGACGGCCGCGTCGCACGCCGACCCGGGCTGGCTCACCGCGGTCGTCCTCGCCGTCGCGGGGTCGATGGGCGCGTTCGCCCGGCTCCAGCGCCGGCTGCTGCGCATCGGCGGGCTGCGGATGACGCTGCGCCGCGCCTTCGCGATCACCTACGCGGGCAACGCCCTGTCCACCACGCTCCCGGCGGGCCCCGCGGTCAGCGTCGTCTACACGTTCCGGCAGTTCCGCCGCGGCGGGGCGTCGGCGCGGCTCGCCACGGCGGTCATCCTGGCCGGCGGCGTGATCACCACGACCGCCTACTCCCTGATCGGCCTCCTCGCGCTGCTGTCCGACCCGCACGCCCGCCGGTTCGCGCTGCTCGCGCTCGCCGTCCCGGCGGCGCCGACCGTGCTCCTCGTCCCCGCGCTGCGGTGGGGCCGGTTCCGCGTTCTGGTGACGGCGCCGCTGCGCCGCGTCCACCGGGCCGCCCTCGCCCATCCCCGGATCGCACCGCACGCCGAGCGGCTCGCGGGGGTCCGCGACGTCCTGCGGCCGACCCGCGGCGACTGGGCGGCGCTCATCGCGCTCGCCCTGCTGAACTGGGTGTTCGACATCCTGGCGCTGCTCTCGGCGGCGCACGCGGTGGGCGTCGCCGTCGACCCCAACGGCGTCGCGCTCGCCTACTTCGCCGCCCAGGCGGCGGGCAGCATGCTCCCGCTGCTCCCCGGCGGCCTCGGCGCCATCGAGGGCAGCATGGCCGCCTCCCTGGTCGCGTTCGGCGCGACGCTGTCGCCCGCCGCAGCGGCCGTCGGCCTGTACCGGCTCGTCTCCTACTGGGCGGTCGTCGCCGTCGGCTGGATCGCCTGGGCGGCCCTGCACGAGGGCCCGCGCGTCCCGGCCCGCGTCAAGGCGCACCTGTCCGGCGCCGGGCGTCTCGCCCTGAACGGCATGACGGCGGTCGCGTTCGTCACCCCGTACACCGCCGTCATGCTGAACCCGCCCGCCGAGGCGCCGCGTTCCTGATCACGGCTCGGTCCCCGGACCGAGCCGCGGCCGGGACCTTCGGCTGAGATCGCGCCCCCGGGGAATCAGCACGGCCGGCGGAAGGCTTTAGTGGTCATCGACGCATCCCCGGCCAGGAACGGACCCCTATGCACGGATCGCCCAACGGCTCGTCCGGCCCCTCCGCCGCCCGCGTCGGCGCGGCCGCGTTCCGCTCGGTGCTGAGCAGGTTCGCGACCGGCGTGGTAGCCGTCACCGCCGTCGACCCGGCCTCGGGACGTCCCACGGGCCTGGCCGTGAACTCCTTCACGTCCGTCTCCCTCGACCCGCCCCTGGTGGGGTTCTGCGTGGCCCACACCAGCCGGACCTGGCCCCGGCTGCGCACCGCCGGCCGCCTCTGCGTCAACATCCTGGCCGACTCGCAGCTGGACGTCACCGAACGGCTCGCGTTCGGCAACGGCGACGAGAAGTTCACGGGCATCGGCTGGTCGCACACCCCCGGCGGCGCCCCCCTGATCAGCGACGCCCTGGCGTGGATCGAGTGCTCGGTCGAGCAGGAGCACCTCGCCGGCGACCACATGATCGTCGTATCCCGCGTCCACGACCTGGCCGAACACCACGACGCCCCACCCTTGATCTTCTACAACCGTACCTACGGAACCTTCGCCTGAGCGCCGGTGACGGGGTCAGACGGGACTGTCCTCCGGGGCTCTCAGTCTGGCGAGGACTTGGACGGGGTCGGCGAGGACTTCGGCGAACGCGAACTCGGCGGCGCCGACGAGGGTCGTGTCGTCGCGAAGGGCGGCGGTGCGGAGCTTGACCTTCTCGCGGGGGGCGGCGAGGGCGCCGTTGGTGAGGACGCTGCGGATGGGGGCGGCGGCGCCGAGGTAGATGTCGCGCAGCGTCCCGCCGAAGACGATCATGCCGGGGTTGAAGATGTTGACGAGGTTGGCGACGCCGAGGCCGAGCCAGGAGCCGACCCGGTGCAGCGCCTCGCGGGCGACGATGTCGCCGGCGTCGGCGGAGACCACGATCTGCCGGACGGCGTCGCGCCCCGCCTGGCCGGGCTCCTCCTCGCGGCCGGCGTGGTGCAGCAGCGCCCGCTCCCCCACCTCGGCCTCCAGGCAGCCCTTCGCGCCGCAGGCGCAGAGCCGGCCGCCGGGATTGATGATCATGTGGCCGATCTCGCCGCCGAAGCCCTGGTCGCCGCCGAGCAGCCGGCCGTGGGCGATGATGCCGCCGCCGACGCCGACGTCGCCGTGCAGGTAGATGAGGTCGTCGCAGCCGACCCCGGCGCCGCGCTCGTGCTCGGCGAGGGCGCCGAGGTTGGCGTCGTTGCACACCGAGACCGGGATGCCGAGGCCGAGGCGGCGCGACAGCGCGTCCCCGAGCCGCAGCTCCCCCACGTCGAGGTTCGGGCCGAACATGATGGTGTCGTCGGAGCGGCGGACGGTGCCGGGGAACCCGAGCGCGGCGCCGACGCAGACGGCGTCGCGTTCGGCCTTGCGGACGAGGGACCGGGCGCCCGCGACCAGGACGGACAGCAGGTCGGAAGGGTCGGAGTCGCGGGCCCGGGGGCCCTCGCGGCGGTCCAGCACCACGCCGCCGAGGCCGACGCGGGCGACCACGAGCCGGTCGACGCCGACCTCGAACGCGAGCACGTAGACGCGGGTGGACTCGGGCCTGACCACGAGCGACGGGCGACCGGCCCGGCGTCCGGGACCGCGCGGCAGCTCCTCGCGGACGAGCCCGGCCGCGGTGAGGTCGGCCGTCAGCGCCATGATCGTGCTGCGGTTCAGGCCGAGGGACTCGGCGAGCGTCGCCCGGGACGCGGGGCCGCGCAGGTGCACGAAGCGCAGCAGGGTTCCGAGGTTGTGGCGCCGGATGTCCTCTTGTGATGGGCCCGCCTTCATCATCGGCGCAGCCCCACCTGTTCGCCGGCTCCCGAAGTGATCAGCTCGACGACCTGGCGGTGGGTGACGTCGGCGGTCCTGACCTGGGCGACCATCCGGCCGAGGTAGAGGGCGGCGATCCGGTCGGAGACCGCGAAGACGTCGTTCATGTTGTGCGAGATCAGCACGACGGCGAGGCCCTTGTCGGCGAGCCGCCGCACGACCTCCAGGACCTGCTGGCTCTGCGCGATGCCGAGCGCGGCGGACGGCTCGTCCAGCACCACGACCTTGCTGTCCATCAGGACGGCGCGGGCGATGGCGACGATCTGCCGCTGCCCCCCGGACAGCGTGGAGATCCGGCGCCGGACCGAGCCCAGCGTGCGGACGGCGAGGCCGGACAGCGCCGCGCGGGCCATCTCCTCCATCGTGTCCTCGTCCAGGGCCAGGCCGCTGCGCTGCTCCCTGCCGAGGAACATGTTCTGGACGATGTCGAGGTTCTCGCAGAGCGCGAGGTCCTGGTGGACGATCTCGATGCCGAGGCGGCTCGCGTCGCGCGGGGCGCCGACCCGGACCTGGCGGCCCTCGAAGCGGTACTCGCCCCGGTCGACCGGGTGGATGCCGCCGATGCAGTTGACCAGCGTGGTCTTGCCGGCGCCGTTGTCACCGATCAGGGCCGTGATCTCGCCGGGATAGGCCGAGAACGAGACGTCCTGCAGGACCTGGACGGAACCGAAGCTCTTGTCGATGCCGCGCAGGTCCAGCGCCGGTGTCTTCGACATGCCGACTGGCTCCCACCGTCCCACACCGCCGCCACCCGCCAGGCGGTCGAGGTCAGTGAGCGTACCAGCCGTGTTCCCCGCGCGGGAACGGCCGGGAGCGGCGCCGGGGGCGGGCGCCCACGCCGGGGAGCCGGTGGTGCGGGCCACCGGCTCCCAGGCGTCCCCGGCCGGGTTCACGGGGTCACCGCGTTCCCGCCGTCACCGGCCGGCCGCCGACCGCCGGCGCCTGGCCAGCGCGTCCATCGTGGCGGCCAGCAGCAGCACGACGCCGGTGATCAGGAAGCTCAGGTAGGCCTTGGTGCCGAGCAGGCCGAGCCCGTTCTCGATGATGGCGATGACGAGCCCGCCGAGCACCGCGTCCCGCGCCTTGCCGCGCCCGCCGAACAGGCTGGTCCCGCCGATGACGGCGGCGCCGACCGCGTACAGCAGCGTGTTGCCGCCGCCCGCGTCGGTGGCGACCGAGTTCAGCCGGGACGCGGCCACGATGCCGCTGACCGCCGCCAGCCCGGAGCCGATCATGAAGACGGAGATCCGGATGCGGGCGACGTTGATGCCGGCCCGGCGCGCGGCCTCGGCGTTGCCGCCGACGGCGTAGATGTGCCGCCCGTAGCCGGTGCGGCCGAGCACGAACGTGCAGACGATCAGCAGCACGCCGACCAGCAGCACGCCCCAGGGGATGCCGCCGAGCGTGATCAGCGGGCTGGGCGCCCGGTCCAGGCTCAGCACGTAGGTGCTGATCAGCAGCGCCGCGGCCACCACGGCGGACTGCGCGATCACGAACTCCAGCGGCTTGGAGTGCAGGTCGCGGACGCGCTGGCGCCGCCAGCGCAGCAGCTGGGTGGCGGTGTACCCGACCGCGCAGGCCGAGGCGAACGTCCAGCCGAGCCAGATCGGCATGTTCTTGTTGGCGAACGCCACGATGACCTCGTCGCGGACGGGGACGGTGCCGCCCTCGCCGATCAGCCGGAGCGTGATGCCCTGGAGTCCGAGGAAGAACGCGAGCGTGACGACGAACGAGGGGATGCGCAGGACCGAGACGAGCCAGCCGATCACGGTGCCGATGATGATCCCGGTCGCCACCGCGCTGATGATCGCCACGTACCAGGGCTGGCCGGCGTCCACGACGAGCTTGGCCATCACGGCCGCGCTGAGGCCGCTCGCCACGCCGGCCGACAGGTCGATCTCGCCGACCAGCAGCACGAACACCAGGCCCATCGCGAGGATCGTGATGGGGAGCGCCTGGGTGGACAGGTTGGCGATGTTGCCCTTGCTGAGGAACGTGTCGGGCTTCAGCGCGGTGAACAGCACGACGAGGGAGATCAGTCCCAGGATGGCGGGGAGCGCGCCGAGCTCACCGGACTTGATCTTGTTCCAGTAGTCCAGCGCGGCGGACCTCACATCGTGCTCGCGCCGGTCGGTCGCGAAGTCCGAGTCCGCCAGCTTCATGGCGGTCTCCTTCTGTCTGGGGAGGTCGGTGGACACGCGTGGTCCCCCTTCAGATGCTCTCGGCGGCGGTCGTCGGCGCGAGGCCGAGATCACCGGAACGGCCGGCGGTGATGAGCTCCACGACCTGGCCGTGGGTGACCTCGGAGCGGGCGACGTCCGCCGCGACACGGCCGAGGTAGAGCGCGGTGATGCGGTCGGCGACCTCGAACACGTCGTTCATGTTGTGCGAGATCAGCACGACGGCGTGCCCGCTGTCGGCGAGCCGCCGGACGAGGTTGAGCACCTGCCGCGTCTGGGCGACGCCGAGCGCGGCGGTGGGCTCGTCCAGGATCACGACCTTGGACTCCCACAGCGCCGCCTTGGCGATGGCGACGGTCTGCCGCTGCCCGCCGGACAGGCTCGACACCTGCTGGCGGACGGACTTGACGGTGCGGACCGACAGCCGCGCGAGGACCTCCCGCGCGGACTCCTCCATCGACGCCTCGTCCAGCACGAGCCCCCGGCGGCGTTCGCGGCCGAGGAACATGTTCTGCACGATGTCCAGGTTGTCGGCGAGGGCGAGGTCCTGGTAGACGACCTCGATGCCGAGTTCGGACGCGGTGCGGGGGCCGTCGATGGTCACCGGCCGCCCGTCGAACTCGACGTGCCCCGAGTCGATCGGGTGGATGCCCGCGATGCACTTGATCAGGGTCGTCTTGCCCGCTCCGTTGTCGCCGACGAGGGCCATGACCTCGCCCAGCCGCAGCGTGAAGTCCACGTCGTGCAGGACGTGGACGGCACCGAAGCTCTTGTTGAGCCCGGTCAGGCGGAGGACGGGGTCTCCGTTATCAGCCACGTGTTTCCTTCCGAGTCTGTCGCGCCCGTGGCGGGCCCCCGGCGTCCCGGGTTTCCGGGTGCCCGGGACGCCCTCAGCGGTGTGGGGCCCGCCACGAGGTAGGGGCGGGGAGCGTTACTGGACCTTGATGCCCGCGGCCTCGCACTTGGCCGCGTACGCCCCCTTGCAGAGGTCGGCCGCCTTGACCGCGCCGTCGTCGGTGACCTGCTTGACGTTCTCCTTGGTGATGCCGATCGGGGTGAGCAGCACCGACGGGACGTCACGCTTGCCGACCGGGTCGTGCTCGGTGGCGGTGGTCTCGCCCTTCTCGCCCTTGATCAGCGAGACGGCCAGCTTGACGGCCGCGTCGGCCTCCTGCTTGGTCGGCTTGTAGACCGACATGCACTGCGTGCCGTCGAGGATGTTCTGCAGGCCCTGCAGGGTGGCGTCCTGGCCGGTGACCGGGACCTTGCCCGCCCGCTGGTTCTTCTTCAGGATCGAGATCACCGCGTTGCCGAGGTTGTCGTTCGCGGCGAGCACGCCGTCGATCTTGCCCTTCTGCTCGGTCCACATCTGCTCGAAGAGCGTGGCGGCCTTCTCGGCCTTCCAGTCCGGGACGGGCTGCTCCGCGACCTTCTTGTAGGTGCTGACCTTGTCGAGGACGTTGTGCGAGCCCTTGGCGAAGAGGGTCGCGTTGTTGTCGGTGGGCGAGCCGTTCAGGTAGACGATGTTGGCGTCCTTCTCGCCCAGGCACTTCTGCAGGCCCGCGCCCATCGTCTCGCCGACCTTCACGTTGTCGAACGAGACGTAGTAGTCGGCGACGCCGCCGAGGGTGAGCCGGTCGTAGTCGATGGTCTTGACGCCCTGCGCCTGCGCCTTGCGCTGCACGGCCGCGGCGGAGTTGGAGTCCAGCCCGGTGATGAGCAGGACGGTGACGCCGCTGGTGAGCATCTGGTCGGCGATGGTCTGGAACCGCTGGGCGGAGCCCTCGGCGTTCTGGATGTCGCTCTCGACCCCGGCGGCCTTGAAGGCCTGCTGGAGGTAGGGGCGGTCGAAGTTCTCCCAGCGGGCGGAGGAGGCGGTGTCGGGCAGGATCACGCCGACCTTTCCCTTGGCCGCTCCGGAGTCGCCGCCGGAGTCGTCGCCGTCGTCGCCGCACGCGGTGAGGCTGAGCGCCGCGGCCGTCGTGAGGGCCATCAGGCTGAGGATCCCCTTGCGCATAGCCCGGGTCCTTTCTGGGCGTGGCCGCGGCCGGGGTGGCCGGTGCCGGTGGGCGAGATCACATTCCCACCGACGTGAATGTTGTGCCCCGCAACTTATGTCGCGCCCGCCCGTCGCGCCAGACCTGGCGCCGAGTTGATTTGTTGTCGGCGGTAACAATCAAGTAACGCGAGATCAACACGGGTGAAACGGGGGATGGCGAGCGGCAGCGGGACGGCCGGCGGCGGGCGCCCGCCGGACCCGCCCCCGGCGGGCCCGGTCAGCGAAATGTTTCGCGGCTCAACATTCAGCGGACGGCGAGGACGATCGCGACCCGCTCGGCCGCGCCGGCCACGTCGTCGGCGGGCGCGATGCGCTCGGCCCACGACCACCAGTACCACCAGCCGTCGGCGCCCTGTTCCGCCAGGATGTTCTCGGTGAGGGCGGCCGCGTCCGGGTTCATCACGTGCAGGCTGGGCGACTGGCCGCGGGGCAGGGTGATGCGCACCCTGAGACCGCGCTTGACCAGCTCGTCCCCGAGCTCTTCCAGATATTCGATCCGCGTCTTCGACGGCGCGGCCGTTCCCGTATCGTCAGGCGTCATCCTTGTTCCTCACGGATTCCGCGCGGCCCGACGTGCCTTCAGCGTCCCGCTTCACCCGCCCGTGCGCAAGCACCCCGGCTGGTCAGCCGGGTGATGGCGGGGACGGCGGACACGCGCGCGCCCCGCGTTTCGGAGGTGGGCGGAACCTTATCCGGGATATCTTGCGCCTAACACATCAACCGGAACTTGGGGGCGGAAGATGACGGTGGGCGCGGGTGCGCAGCCAGGAGCGGGCCCGTCCGCGACTCCGGCGGGCGGCGCCGCACGCGGCTCGCGGACGTGGCACCGGTTCCACTACGCGGTCGGCGTTTTCCTCATCGCCTACGGCGCCGCGGGCCTGCTCAGCGCGGCGGTGCTGTGGGGCGACCGGGTCGAGGAGATCGAGGGCTACTTCGGCTCCGGCCCCGCGACGGGCGTGCTGGTCCTCGTCAAGGTGGCCGAGACGCTGCTCGTCGCCTGCGCCGCGGCCGGGCTCGTCCTGCGCCGGGACATGCTGCTCGTCCCGCCGACGGCCGGCTGGATGGCCGGGTTCGCCATGTTCGCCGTCCTGGACGTCTTCACGGGCAGGTGGGGCGGCCTTCTCCAGCACCTGGCCTACCTGGCGGGGTTCGTCGTGCTGCTGTTCCTCTCCTACGGGCTGAGCGCGAAGGCCCAGCTCGCGGCGGCCCCGAAGGGCGACACGCCCGACACGCCGGGACGCGGGCCGGGCGGCCTCACCCGGACCCAGGAGTTCGCCCTCCAGGCGATCAACCGGGCCGCCTCCCTGACCGGGCCGCGGCCCCGCCCAGGGCCGCGCGACTGATCTTGGCAGAAGTTGCCGTTGGTGCGGTTCGCGCCCGGTGTCACGTTGTGGCTCATGAGAGCCCGAAAACTGACGTTGCCCCTGGTGCTGGCGGCGTCCCTGGCGGTCCCGGCGTCGCTCGGCGCGCCCGCCGCCGCGCAGCCCGCCGCGCCGGCGGCAGGATGCGACCCGACGCAGACCGCGCCGGTCTACCGAGGCAGGGTCCCCTCCCCCGAGCAGGTCCTCGGCTTCGACCTCGGCGAGCGGCCCGTCACCGCCGCCGAGTCCGACAGGTACCTGGAGACGGTCGCCGCCAGGAGCGAGCGGGTCGTGTCCGGGACGCTGGCGACCAGCGCGCAGGGGCGCCCGCTGAAGTACGCGATCGCGGGACGCCCCGAGCTGATCTCCAAGGCCGGGCTGGCCAAGGTGCGGCTGGAGGCCGGCCTGCTGCGCGACCCCCGCACCCCCGCCGCGCTCGCCAGGCGGATCACCGAGCGCGGGATCCCGATCCTGTGGGTCAGCGGGAACGTCCACGGCGACGAGCCGAGCGGCACCGACGCGGCACTAAGGGTCCTGCGCGACCTCGGTGACCGCGGCGACTGCGCCGCCACCGCGATCCTCGCGAACGCGCTCGTCATCGTCCTGCCGACGCAGAACCCGGACGGGCGCGAGCTGAGGACGCGGCAGAACGCCTACGGGTTCGACATGAACCGCGACTGGTTCGCGCGCACCCAGCCCGAGACCGACGGCAAGCTGGCGATGCTCAACCAGTACCCGCCGGTCCTCTACATCGACGCGCACGAGATGGGCGGGACGTCGTACTTCTTCCCGCCGAACGCCGACCCGGTCTATCACGAGACGCCCGAGCAGGCCGTCGGCTGGATCAACGACACGTACGGCGCGGCGATGGCGGCCGAGTTCGAGCGGCAGGGCATCGACTTCTTCAACCGCGACGTCTACGACCTCTTCTACCAGGGCTACGGGGACACGGTCCCGATCAGCGCGTTCCACGCCGCGGGGATGACCTACGAGAAGGGCGACGGGAGCCCCTATCCGGAGCGGGTGAAGGAGCAGTACCTCACCCAGTGGGTGTCGCTGTCGGCCGCGGCCCGCGACCGGCGCCGCATCCTCACCGAGTGGCGCCGGATGACGGTCGACGCCTACGCGCAGGGCAAGGCCGGGGAGCTGGAGCCCAACCAGGTCTACAACCCGCCCAACCAGGTCGACCGGCCGGTGCCGGACCAGAAGGTGCGGGCCTACTTCCTCCGGGACGACGACCCGGCCAAGCGCGCCGCGGTCCGCCTCATCGTGCGCAGGCTGCAGCGGATGGGCGTGCGCGTCGAGAGGCTCGTCCGGCCGCTGACCGTGCCCGACTTCAAGGCGTACGGGAAGCCGGAGGCCGGGACGACGCTGCCCGCGGGCACCTACGTGATCTCCATGGCGCAGGGTCGGAAGCACTGGATCCAGGCCATGCTGAACGAGGACTCCTACACGCCGTTCCCGTACTTCTACGACGTGACGGCGTGGAGCCTGCCACTGATCGGGAACGTGTCCGGCGGCTCGTCCGGCGCCGTCCTGCGCCCGAAGGCGGTGCGGGTGCCGACCCCGGCGGCGCCGCGTCCCGGACACGAGGGGAAGGCGCCCAGGCTCGCGGTCCTGCAGCTGTCGGCGACGTCGTCCTCGGCGCGGGAGTCGGCGGGCTGGCTCCGGCACCGCCTCGACCGGGACTGGAAGCTCCCGTTCACGCTGCTCACCCCGGCGGACGTCGCCGCGGGCGAGCTCTCGGGCGTCGAGGTGCTCCTCACGCCGAACGGCCCGGCTTCGTCCGCCTACACGGCGCTCGGTGACGCGGGCCGCGCCGCCCTCCAGCAGTGGGCGCGGGACGGCGGCCGCTACGTCGGCTGGCGGGGCGGCGCCCAGCTCGCGGCCCGGCTCGGGCTGACGACGGCGACGCTGGCCGAGCCGACGTCCGACATCCCCGGCACGCTGTTCCGCGTGAAGGTGGACGGCGCGAGCCCGCTGGCGAAGGGCGTCGGCGCCACGGCCTGGAACTTCACCTCCTACGACCTGGTCATGAAGGCGTCCAGCGGCGTCGCCGTGGCGTATCCGGAGGCGGATTCACCCGACTGGTTCGTCTCCGGGTACGAGCGCGGCGCGTCCGAGCTGGGCGGCACCGCCGCGGTCGTCGACCAGCCCGTCGGGGAGGGACGGTCCGTGCTGTTCGCGGCCGAGCCGAACTTCCGCGCCCTGACCGACGGGACGGCCAGGCTGCTCTACAACGCGATCCTGGGCCCCGACCCGGCGAAGGCGGCGGCGCCGCGGCGGGCGGGCGCCACGGCCAAGGCGGCGCGGGAGGCGGCCGGGCTGCCGTCGTACGAGTCGCCGATCCGGGTGTCGGTGAAGGCGGCGGACGCGGCCGGGACCGTGTCCGTGCTGCGGTCGGTCGGCGCGGCGTGGGCGGAGCGGCGCGCCGGCGGCGTCGTCCACTACGTGATCGACAACCCGCGGGGCCTGCCGGTGGACCACCATCCGTTCGCCGGGCGCCTGCCGTCCCTCATCCGCGCGGCCGGCATCGCGCCGGTCGCCGTCACCCTGCCCTGATCCGCCGGCGCGGCGCGGCGGACCCGTCCCGGCGCGCCGCGCCTACCGGCGGACGAGCCAGGCGGTCGCGGTCATCGTGCCCGGCGCGACCTCGGTGAACCCGCCGTCGCGGACGGCGACCGCCGCCTCCTTCACGCAGCGGCTCCACGGCACGTCCCGGGCCAGGTGGACGCGGGCGCCGGCCTCGACCCACGCCGCCACGTGCCTGCGGCGGCCCCGGCGGAGGAGGAGCTGGGCGGCGTGCCCGCACTGGGCGGCGGCCTTCCCGGTCGTGATCGTCACGTCCGGGTTCAGGGCGATCGCGGCGTACGGCGGCTCGGGCGGCGGGCCCGGCTCCGCCTCGTCGGGGAGGTCCAGACCCGCCACCTGGAGCTTGGCCAGCTGCGGCGGGACCTCCGACACCGGGCCGGGCGGGAACGCCCGCACCTGCGCGCCCGCGTGCTCGACGGTGACGCCGGGCAGCGCCTCGGCCTCCGGCCAGCGGACGCCGCGGGCGCGCCGGGTCACCTTCCTGATCCTGCGCGCCTCCCACTCCCGGACGGCCTCGCGCCACTCCCCCTCGGGATCGGCGGCCCGCGGATCGGTGAGCAGCCTCACGACCGCGGTCGCCGCCGCCTCGCAGACCGCGCCGTGATTGGGCGGATCGGCCTTCTCCGCGCGTACCACCAATTGCATCGCCCATGGCGGATCGTCGAGGGGGTCGTAGTCAGGTCGCACGCCTGGAGTATTCCAAACCCGATCCGGCTTTCCCGACACGGATGTGGGTACTGCAACTCTTGCCGTCCCCCGTACGTCGGTTCAGGTGGGAGGTCGCCCGTGACCCATGGCGCGTGGAACGATTCCATACCCGGGATCGGCACGTTCTTCGTCGGTATCGACGTCGCCCCCGGCCGTTACCGCTGCGAGGACGGCAAGGGCGGCTGGTGGGTGCGCTTCACCGGCCCGGGCGGCGGCGACCCCGTCGGCTCCTGGCCGCTGCCCGCCGGGCCGACCGAGATCGAGATCGCGCCGACCGACTTCGCGTTCGAGACGCACGTGTCCACCTCCTGGCGCCGCATCGCGCCGCCGCGCTCCCCCGGGGACGGCGCCCCCGCCGAGCCGCGGCCCGTCGCCGACCCGGCGCTGCGGGCCGAGCTGGACACCATCGTCGCGCGCCGCAAGCCACTGCTGTGGTTGGCGCCGCTGTCGGTCCTCGCGCTCGGGCTGATCGGGTCCCCGCTGCTCGGCTCGCTGTGGCTGATCGGCCTCGGCATGCTCGCGGTGCTGGTCGCGCTCGGCACCCCGTCGGTCTCGCTGGACCTGCGGCGCGCTCGGGAGCTGGAGCGGCGCCGCGACCGCTACCTCACTCTGGAGGACTTCGACGACGAGGGCCGCGCGCTGCTGGCGCGCGTCCAGACCGCGATCGACGCCGTCCGCGACTCGCAGGTCAACCGGGAGGGGCTGCTGGACTCCGTCGACAACGCCGTCACGCTGCCGCGCCAGGAGTGGGAGATCGCGCAGGTCCTGGCGAAGCAGTCGAAGCTGCGCGCGGAGCAGGAGGAGATGGCCGCGGCCGACACGATCCCCGAGGTGGAGGCGGCGCTGCGCCCGCTGCGCGACAAGCTCGACGTCTCGGTGGAGGCGGTGACGCGCCGCGTCGAGGCGCTCGAACGCTACGCCGAGCGGGCCCGCGCGGCCGACGAGGTGCTGCGCGCCCAGCGCCATCTGGAGGCGATCGCGGAGAAGGCGCACGAGTACGACGAACTGCTCGCCGACACCGTCCGGGACGACCTGGCGCTGCCCGCGATCGAGCGCCTGACCGAGCAGGGCGACGAGCTCGTCCGCACCCTGCGGGAACGCCTCGCGAAGGCCGCCGAGGCCGGCGGGGAGCTGCCGCCCGCCTCCTAGGGCGCCGTCAGAAGCCAGGACGCTGTGAGAAGCCAGGGCGCCGTCAGAAGAGCGTGTCCAGATGGTGCCGCAGGATCTCCATGGCCGATTCCGGACTCCGCCGCCCCACCAGCACGCTCGTGCCGAGGCCGTGCGCGAGCGCCAGCAGCCGCGCCGCCTCCACCGCCGGGTCCCCGGGCACGCCCGCGTCCGCGAGGACGCCGGTGATCTGCCGCTCCAGCCGGTCGGGGCCGTCCACGAACGGCTGCGCGGCCAGCGACGGCTCGGTCAGGGCCAGCACGGCGTAGGACGTCCACACCTGGTGGAAGGCGCGGCTCTCCGGGTCGGTCGGCAGCGCCTCGGCGAGCAGCGCCTCGACGACCTCGCGGGGCGAGGGGTCCTCCAGGCCCTCCAGCCGGGCCGCCCACCGCTCGCGGCTCTGCCGTTCGAGCCGCTCCAGCGCCGCGTTCATCAGCCGCGCCTTGCTCTCGAAGTAGTACTGGACGAGCCGCAGCGAGACACCGGCCTCGGCGGCGACCGAGCGCATGGTCACCGCGTGCAGCCCGTCCCGCCCGGCGGCGCGGACCAGCCCGTCGATGATCTGCGCGCGCCGCGCGCCGTGGTCGGCCGTCCTCGGCACGCCCCCTCCTCCCGTCATGTGATACGAACGTATCATTATGGTACGGCTGTATCACCAAGGAGGTCCGATGACGCCGCGGCACCGCCTCGTGCTCGCCCTGGCGTGCGCGGCGCAGTTCATGGTCGTCCTCGACGTGTCGGTCGTGAACGTCGCGCTGCCCGCGATCCAGGCGCGCCTGGACGTCGCGCCCGCCGACCTGCCGTGGATCGTCAACGCCTACGCGCTGCCCTTCGCGGGCCTCCTCCTGCTCGGCGGCCGCCTCGCCGACCTCTGCGGGCTCCGCCGGACCCTCGTCCTCGGCCTGGCGCTGTTCACGCTCGCGAGCCTCGCCTGCGGCCTGGCGGGCTCACCGGCCGCGCTCATCGCCGCCCGCGCGTGCCAGGGCGCCGGCGCGGCCGTCCTCGCCCCGGCGACGCTGACCGTCCTCACCACCACGTTCGAGGAGGACGTCCGCCCCCGCGCCCTGGCCGCCTGGACGGCGGTGGGCCTCGCGGGCGGCACGGCGGGCAACCTCGCCGGCGGCCTCCTCACCGACGCGCTGTCCTGGCGCTGGATCTTCCTGGTCAACGTCCCGGTCGGCGCCCTGGCCCTGCTGCCCGCCCGGCTGCTCCCGGGCCGGACCGGCGGGCGGCGGCGCCTGGACGTCCCCGGAGCCGCCCTCGCCACGGGCGGCGTCACGGCGCTCACCTTCGGCATCACCCGCGGCTGGAACGCCCCCGCCCTGGTCATCGGAGCCGCCGCGCTCGCCGCGTTCGCCGTCGTCCAGTCCCGGTCGCCGGCGCCGCTGATCCCGCTGCGGCTCTTGCGCGTCCGCGCGGTCGCGGCCGGGAACGCGACCATGCTGCTCGCCGGGGCCTGCCTCAACCCGATGTGGTTCTTCCTGGCGCTGTCCATGCAGAACGTCCTGCACCTCACCGCGTTCCAGACGGGCCTCGGCTTCCTCCCGCACACCCTCCTGACGATCGCGGTCGCCCTCCACGTCACGCCCAGGCTGATGCGGCACGCGAGCGACCGCACTCTGATCATCGCCGGCGCCCTGATCGCGGCGGCCGGTTTCCTGTGGCAGAGCCGCCTCTCCCCCGGCGGCGCCTACCTGCCGGACGTCCTCGGCCCGGCGGTCCTCATCTCCGCCGGCGGCGGCCTCCTCAACACCCCGCTCACCAACGCCGTCACCTCGGGCGCCCCGTCCCGCGACGCCGGCGCCGCGTCCGGCCTGATGAACACCACCAAGCAGGCGGGCGCCGCCCTGGGCCTGGCCGCCCTGGCCGCCCTCACCGCCCGCGAGGAAACCTATGACCGCGCCTTCCTGACCATGGCGGCCCTCCTCCTGGCCGCCGCCGCAACAGCCCGCGCCCTACCCGGCCAGGACCGCGGCTCCCCCGCGACCGCCCGGCGTCCCGGGCAACACGACGATCACGGCGCCGGCTCGAAGCCCGCGTGACCGGCGCCCGCCCGCGGCCGGCGGCGGTCTAGGCGACGAGGGTGCGGACCTGGGAGCGGGAGGTGAAGAGTTCGGCGCGCATGCCGGTTGCGCGGGCGGCGCGGACGTTGCGTTCGCTGTCGTCGAAGAAGAGCACGTCGGCGGTCGTGACGCCGAGGCGCTCGGCGCAGATCTCGTAGGCGCGCGGGTCGGGCTTGGCGACGCCGATGTCGCAGGAGTAGACGCGCGCGTCGAAGCGGGCGAGCCAGCCGCCGTGCCGGGCCTCGAAGCGGGGCACCAGGTCGCCGATGATGTTGGACAGCAGCCCGAGCGTGCGGCCCTCGTCGGCCAGCTCGCCGACGAGCGCGACCATGTCCTCGTCGACCTCGGTCCAGCTGTCGAGGTCGGCCTCGTTCAGCGCCGCGACGTCGGGGAACGCGACGCCGAGCAGCCCGGCGACGTCCGCCCAGTAGGAGGTGCTCTCCTGGCCGGCGTCGTAGGCGGGGCGGCAGGCCCAGTAGGCGTCCCAGAACGCGGGGCCGGGCGTCCCGGCGAGCTGCTCGATCCGCCGCACCGCCTCGGGCGTCTGGGTGCGGGCGATCACTCCGTACAGGTCGAACACGATCACGTCGGACATGGGGCAGAGCCTATGCGGCGGGGGCGAACGGGGTGGCAAGCACCTGTAGCAAGCGCTTGCTGTGCCCCGTACCCTGGTGCGGCCGCGACACGAGCAAGCGGTTGGGCGAGACGGCATAATGAGAGGGTGACGACCACGAGCGCCAAGTCCGGACGATCGAGAACCCGCGCCACCGGTGAGAGCGGCCCGCGCCGCCGCGGCCGGGGATCGGCCGCGCTGGCCTCGGAGCGCCGCGAGCACCTGGTCAGGCTCGCGGCGGAACTGTTCGCGGAGAAGGGCTTCCAGGCCACGACGGTCCGCAACATCGCCGAGGAGGCGGGCATCCTCTCCGGCAGCCTGTACCACCACTTCGACTCCAAGGAGTCGATCGTCGACGAGATCCTCTCCGGGTTCTTCACCGACATCATGGCGGGCTACCAGGCGGTGATCGACGAGAACCGCGACCCGCGGGACACGATCGCGGGGCTCGTCCGGGTCGCGTTCGGCACCCTGGAGCCGCACCGGGCCGCCATCACGGTCATGCAGAACGACTGGAACTACCTCCGGGGGATGGACCGGTTCGCCTACCTGATCAAGTCCGAGGACGAGGTCGAGAAGATGTGGGTGAACACGCTCCAGGCGGGGCAGGCGGAGGGGCTGTTCCGCCCCGACCTCGATCCGAAGCTGACCTACCGGATGATCCGCGACACCGTGTGGGTGGCGGTCCGCTGGTTCCGTCCCGGCGGCCGCCTGAACGCCCAGGGGCTCGCCGAGCACTACCTCAAGGTGATGTTCGACGGGATCAACCTGCACTAGCCGCACCGCGCCCGCGTCCCGTCCCGCCGATCGTCACCTGAACGCGCCGTGCACCGCCGGACCGGCCGTCCGGCGGCGGTTCCGGCTTCGTCCCTGGTCATGCCGGGGCGGCCCGCATTCGGGCCGACCGGATACATACATTCGGGCACATCGGCGCGGTATCCCACCGTTCGGCGCCCCCAGCCTCCATAGTGTGCTTAGTCACTATTTGCCGAGTAGGGGTGACGCTTTGGTCCCTGAGGACGCTGTTGCCGGAGAGATCTACGGGGGGAGGGCGGCATGACGACTCATCGGGGTGCCGCCGGCCAGGGCGAGCCCACGCCCGCGGCCATGCGCGCGGCCACCGTGCGCGCTCTTCAGGAGCAGTTCCCGGGTGTGCGCGTCTGGTACGGCGAGGCGACGGGGTCGTGGTGGGCCATGGTGCCGCTGCGCGACGGGCCGCGGCTCCTGGAGGCGCCGACTCCGCAGCAGCTCCGCGACGACATCATGAACCTGCGGGCCCTGGGATGACCGGGCCGCGCGGGGGCGGTGCGCCGCCCGCCGGAAACGGGGCGCGATCCGTCCCCGGCGGACGTCTCTGAGGAAATTAACCCGAAACCTCTTCAGAACACAAGCGCTTGCTCGGTTTTGTGCGCCGGGGTGCCCGCGCCGCTACGCCTCGTACTGGATGGACGCGCGCTCCACCGCGATCGGCGTGATGAACTCGTCCACCACCGCGCGGTGCACCGGGTCGTCGCGGTAGGCCAGGTAGGCGTCCCGGTCGGCGAAGTCCGCGACCACGACGAAGTCGTACGTGCCGGGGTTCACGCCCGCGTTCGCCCCGACGCTGTACTCCCTGATCTCCGGGATCGCTCCGGGAAGCTCGCGCAGCCTGGCCGCGACCTCGTCCTGCTGGCCCGTCGTCGTTCCCTCGGCCCACCTGAACATCACCACATGCCGAAAACCACTCATGTTCGGCACGTTACCGGTGACTCCCCCGGTTCAGCCGCCGCCGAGCCCGGCGGCCGTGATCGCGCCGAGTTCCCGGCACGCCTCCGGATCGTCCTTCCCGGGCTCGCCGAGCGGTGTTCCTCGCGACCGTCACCCGGGTATGGCCGGTGTGAAGCCCCTGACCAGCGAGTCCGGTTCCAGGCCGGCACCGAGGGCGATCTTCAACGTCCGAATGCGGGAATGGGTTCCAGGGGATCTTGGTTGTGGGCTCAGCGGAGGTGTCCTTCGTGCAATCAGCGAAACCGGCGGTACCGCCGCGGGCGCGGCCGGTGTGGCCGCTCGCCCTCACCGCGCTGCTGGTCGCCGTGCTCATCGCGGTCCCGGCGTTCGCGCACCCCCCGCACTGGCTCGGCCGGCTGTCCCGGCTGGTGACCGGCAGCCCGCTCGCCCCGGCGCACGCGATCGCCATCGGCCTCGCGCTCGGCCTGCTCGCCCGCGGCGTCCTGCTGCGCCGCCGCGCCGCCTGGTACGGCCTGGTCACGCTGGTCCTCCTCGGGCTGCTCGCGGTCCTCGCGGGCGACGACCCGCTGTGGCGGCTGCCTCTGCTCGCCGCCGTCCTCGGCGGCCTGTGGCTGGAGCGCGACCGGTTCCCGGTGCGCCCGCATCCCGAGCGCGTCCGCGCGGCCGTGCGGACCGGAGCGGTCCTGGTCGCCGCCGCCACCGCGGCGTCGCTGGCCTTCGGCGGCGTGTCGATCCGGTCGGTCGGGGACGTCGCGACCGGGCTCGGCGCCGCCGGCGGGCCCACCGACGGCGCGTCCTGGCTGCCGGGCGTGCTCGGCCTCGCCGGCGCCGCCGGGCTCCTCGTGCTGATCATCACCCTGCTCGCGCCCGACCCCGCGCCGCCGCCCGGCGACGAGGCCGAGCGCCGGCGCGTCGCCGGGCTCGTCGCCCACCCGGGCTCGGACACCCTCGCCCCGTTCGCGCTGCGCCGCGACAAGGCGTACGTGTTCAGCGCGGACGGCCGCGCCGCGATCGGCTACCGCGTCCTGTTCGGCATGGCGGTCGCGGGCGGCGACCCGGTCGGCGACCCCGCCTGCCACCCCGCCGCCGTCCGCGCGTTCCGCGCGATGTGCCGGACGACGGGCTGGCGGCCGGCCGTGCTCGGCGCGAGCGACGGCCTGCTCGCGGCCTGGGGGCCGTGCCGGGCGATCGGGTACGGCGACGAGGTCGTCCTCCGCCCCGGCGAGTTCTCCCTGGCGGGACGGCAGATGCGCAACGTCCGGCAGGCCGTGAGGCGCACCGAGAACGCGGGCGTCACGTCCGAGATCGTCCCGGAACGCGACCTGACCCCCGCGCTCCGCGCGAAGCTGCTGGACGTCGCGTCCCGCTCGCTGGGCGGCGCCGCCGAGCGCGGCTTCTCCATGAACCTCGACGAGCTGCTGACCGGCTACCACCCGGGCGCGGTCGTCGCCATCGCCTACGACGAGGACAAGGAGCCCATCGCCTTCCAGCGCTACGTCTCCGCGGGCCAGGGCATCAGCCTGGACGCGATGCGCCGCGCGCCCGGCGGCCCGAACGGGGTCAACGAGCGCCTCATCGTCGAGATGGTCCGGTACGCGGGCGAGCGGGGCCACGGGGTCGTGTCGCTGAACTTCGCCGCGTTCCGCGAGCTGCTGGACGCCGACGAGCGCACCCTGCTGGAGAAGGCCGGCTACCGGGCCCTGCACCTCCTCGACCCGTGGATCGCGGTCGAGTCGCTGTACCTGTTCGACAAGAAGTTCAGGCCGTCCTACCGGCCGCGCAACGTCGTCCTCCGGTCCTGGTTCGACCTCGCGTGGCTGGCCGCCGCCCTGCTCACGCTGGAGTTCGGGCGGACGCGGCCCGCGCAGCGCGCCGCCGACCCGGTCACCGAGCCCGTCCACCACCTCGGCCGCTTCTAGCGCGTCACCCGGCGCGGCGGGCAATCCTAGAACGTGATTCCATAGAGCTCCCCGCTGAGAGGATCGCGCATGAGCACGGTGCAGGGCCACTGCGATCCGGCGTTCGCCGGCGTCCGCGAGGTGTTCGAGCAGCACTTCGCCGAGGGGCGCGAGCTGGGCGCCGCCGTCGCCGTCTACGTGGGCGACCGCAAGGTCGTCGACCTGTGGGGCGGCGTCGCCGACCGCCGCACCGGACGCGAGTGGCTGCCCGGCACCCCCTGCTTCGGGTTCTCCTGCACCAAGGCGGTGACGGCCGCCGCGGCGCTGCTGCTCGCCGAGCGCGGCGCCTACGAGGTGGACGGCCCGGTGACCGCCTGGTGGCCGGAGTTCGGCGCCGGGGGCAAGGACGGCGTGACCGCGGCCCACCTGCTGTCGCACCAGGCCGGGCTGCCCGCGTTCGCGCGTCCCGTGACGGCGGAGGAGGCGGCCGACGCCCCGGCGCTCGCGTCCGAGCTGGCCGCGCAGAAGCCCGAGTGGACGCCGGGCGAGGCCCACGGCTACCACGCGCTGACCTACGGGTGGCTGGCCGGGGAGATCGTCCGGCGGCTGTCCGGCCGGATGGTCGGCGCCTTCGTCGAGGACGAGTTCGCCGGCGACCTCGACCTGTGGATCGGGGCGCCCGAGGACGTGATCGGGCGGGCCGCGAAGCTGTCGGCGGGACGGCGCCGCGGCGGCGGCGCCGACGCCCCCCGGCCCGGCGCGCCCGACGTCCTCAAGCGGCTCGCCGAGGCCTACCTCGACCCGCGGAGCCTGATGAACCGGTCGCTGAACAACCCGCACCCGGGCAAGGGCGGCTACAACAACCCGGTCGTGCTGCGGGCCGGCTGGCCGTCCGCCGGGATGATCGCCACCGCACCCGCGCTCGCCGGCTTCTACCGCGACCTCGTGGCGGGCCGGATCGTGCGCCCGGACACGCTGCGGGACGCCCTGCGCCCGCGCGTCACCGGCCCGGACCGGACGCTGCTCGTGGACAGCTCGTTCGGACTGGGCTTCATGCGTCCGTCGCAGACGTTCTACACGCCCAAGGCGGGGCGCGAGTCGGCGTTCGGCCACACCGGCGCGGGGGGCTCGATCGGCCTCGGCGACCCCGAGGCCGGGCTCGCGCTCGCCTACCTGCCCAACCTGATGGGCGACCAGGCGTCCGGCGACCTGCGCGCCTTCCGGCTGACGCAGGCCGCGTACGCGTCGCTGTCCTGACCGGCCGGTAGCGTCCCGGCATGGACGTACACGACCTGCACCCCTGGCCGTCCACGCCGCAGGAGGCCGAGGCGATCCAGGACCGGCTGCGTCCCCTGCTCGACCTGGACGTCCCGGGTCCGGCCGCGCCGCGCACCGTCGCGGGCCTCGACGTCTCGTACGCGGGCGACGGCGGCGGTGCCGGCGACCGCGTGGCCGCCGCCGCGGTCGTCCTCGACGCGGCGACCCTGGAGGTCGTGGAGGAGGCGGTCGCCGTCGGCACGGCCGCGTTCCCGTACGTCCCGGGCCTGTTCGCGTTCCGGGAGCTGCCCACGCTGCTCCGCGCCCTCCGCGCGCTCACGACGACACCCGGCCTGCTGGTGTGCGACGGGTTCGGGATCGCGCACCCGCGGCGGTTCGGGCTGGCCTGCCACCTCGGCGTCCTGACCGGCCTGCCGTCCATCGGCGTCGGCAAGACGGCGTTCGTCGGCACCTACGACCAGCCCGGCCCGCGGCGCGGCGACGCCAGCCCGCTGCTCGACGGGGGCGAGGTCGTCGGACGGGTGCTGCGTACGCGCGACAACGTGAAACCGGTGTTCGTGTCCGTCGGGCACCGCACCGATCTCGACACCGCGTGCCGGACCGTCCTCGCCCTCGCGCCCGAGTACCGCCTCCCGGAGACGACGCGCCGCGCCGACCGCCTGTCGCGCGAGGCACTGGCCGCGCCGTCCGGGTAGCGCTCTCCACGGGGAGATGGCAGGCTCGTCCAGTAAGCAGGCGTGTACCATCCCAGGTCACCCGCTACATCGCTGGACGGTGCCCATGGACACCCGCCCGATGCGGGCCGACGCCCGCCGCAACTACGAGCGACTCATCACGACGGCCCGCGTCGCGTTCATGGAGAACGGCACGGGCGCGTCCCTCGACGACATCGCCAAGCGCGCGGGTGTCGGCTCGGGCACGCTCTACCGGCACTTCCCGACCCGCGACGCGCTGCTGCACGCCGTCCTGCGGGAGCGGATCGACGGGCTCCTCGCGCACGCCGAGGAGCTGCTCGCCGACCCCGATCCGGACGCCGCGCTCGGCCTGTGGCTGCGCACCTACCTGTCGGGCGCGGCCACCCCGCGCGGCACCTCCACCGTGATCATCGAGGCGATGTCGGCGGAGTGGGCCGACACCGGGCTCGGCGCCGCGGCGGCGGCGATCTGCGAGGCGCTCGGCCGGCTGCTGGACCGCGCGCAGCGCGCGGGGGCGATCCGCCCCGACATCGACCCGGGCGACCTGCTGCGGCTCACCAACGCGATCGGCGTCGCGTCCGAGCGCACGCCCGACCGCGAGGCGTACGCCGCGCGGATGCTCGCGCTCCTCTTCGACGGCCTGCGCACGGGGTAGGGGGCCGCCTTGTTCCGTTGACCAAGCGTTCGCTAGGTTTTATCGGACGGCAGCGGCGACGAGGAGCGTTGATGGGGCAGCTTGACGGCAAGGTGGCACTGATCACCGGCGGCGCGCGCGGCATGGGCAAGGCGCACGTCCGCCGCTTCCTGGACGAGGGCGCCAAGGTCGTGTTCGGCGACGTCCTGGAGGAGGAGGGCGCGAAGCTCGCCGCCGACCTCGGGGACGACGTCCGGTTCGTCCGGATGGACGTGTCCAAGCAGGAGGACTGGGAGCGGGCCGCCGAGACCGCGACCAGCACGTTCGGGGCGCTGAACGTCCTGGTCAACAATGCCGGGATCCTCCGGCACAAGACGATCGAGGACATGACGCTCGACGAGTTCCGCACGATCCTGGACGTGAACCTCGTCGGCCAGTGGCTCGGCGTCAAGACCGTCACCGCCCCGATGCGCGAGGCGGGCGGCGGCTCCATCGTCAACGTGTCCTCGACCGAGGGCTTCATCGGCGCCGCCGGCCTCGCCGCCTACAGCGCGAGCAAGTTCGGCGTCCGCGGCCTGACGAAGTCGGCCGCGCGCGAGCTCGGGCGGTACGGGATCCGGGTGAACTCCATCCACCCCGGCGCCGTGCTGACACCCCTGACCATGCAGGACGACATCGTCTCGGCCACCGCCGACAACGCCGACGCGTTCATGAAGGCCCTCCCCCTCGGCCGGATGGGCAAGTCGCAGGAGGTCTCCGGGCTGATCGTCTACCTGGCCTCGGACGACTCGTCCTACTGCACGGGCAGCGAGGTCCTCGTCGACGGCGGCATGCTGACCGGCGCCGGGTACTGAAGCGCGACGGGCCGCCGGTACCGGCTTGGACCCCCGCACCGGCGGCCCGTCGCGTGCTCTAGGGGCGCAGGCCGGTCCACCCCTCGACGGCCTCCAGCTGCGCGGCGAGCGAGATGAGCGTGGCCTCGTCGGAATCATGCCCGAGGAGCTGGGCGCCGATGGGCAGGCCGGCCTTGGTGAATCCCGCCGGCACGTTCACCCCCGGCCAGCCGACCACGTTCCACGTCCACGCGTAAGGGCACGCGGCCGCGACGCCCGACTGCGTCTTCTGGTATCCCATCCCCTCGAACGCCCCCACCTTCAAGGGCGGCTGCGCGGTGGTGGGCGTCATCACCACGTCGGCCGCCTGGAAGATGCGGCCGATCTTCCTGCGCAGATACGGGTCCATCCTCTTCGCGAGAGGCAGCAGCCGCTTCCCGACCAGCCGCCCCATGCGCGCCTCCACCTCGGTCCTGTGCTCCGGCCTCGGGTTCGGCATCGCGTCCAGCCAGTCGGCGACGCCGGACGTCCCCCTCGGGACGAGCCCGAGCGCCACGAGCCCGTAGTCGGGGTCGGCGGGGAACACCTTGTGACCGAGATCGGTCAGCCTCCGCGCGAGCCGCTCCACCGCCGCGCGGATCTCCGGGTCGAGCTCGCCGCTGACCCCGAAGGCCGTCCGGAACGACACCGCGATCCGCAGCCGGCGCGGCTCCCGCCTCGCGGCCTCGGCGAACGGGGTCAGGGGCGGGTCGACCTGGTACACGTCGTCCGGATGGCTGCCGCTGAGCACGTCGAGCAGCAGGGCGGCGTCCCCGACGCTCCGCGCGATCGGGCCCCACACCGTGATCCCGTTGAACGGGTCGGTCTGCGGGTATCCCGAGACCCGCCCCCGCTGCGGCTTGATGCCGACCAGCCCCGTCCATGCCGCCGGGATGCGGATCGACCCGGCGCCGTCCGATCCCACGGCGCCCGCGACCATGCCGGCGGCGACGGCCGCCGCCGACCCGCCCGACGACCCGCCCGGCGTGTACTCCGGGTTCCACGGGTTCCTCGCGACGCCGTACCCGGGCGACTCGCTGAACGGCCACAGCCCGATCTCGCACGTCGTCGTCTTCCCCACGATCACGGCGCCGGCCGCCCGCAGCTTGCGGACGACCTCCCCGTCCTCCACCGCGGGCCGGTGGTCGCCCAGCACCGCGAACGGCGTGGTCTCACCGGCCAGATCCGTGTCGTCCTTGATGGCGACGGGCACCCCGAGCAGCGGCAGCCGCTCCCCCTCCGCCAGCCGCTTGTCGGCGTCCAGCGCCTCCTGCCCTGCCGCCTCGCTGCGCACCACCCGGAACGCCCCGAGCGACTCCTGCCGCCCGATGGACTCCAGACTCTCCTCGACCAGCTCACTGGAGGAGATCTCGCCCCTCGCCAGCGCCTCCGCCTGCCCGGCCAGCCCCAGCTCCACCCACGCCTCCCGGTATCGTTCGTTCGAACGAACGATACGGAACATGCCCGTCCTAGGGAAGACTGTGCAGCGATGAGCGCCCGCGATCAGATTCTCGAAGCCACCCTCCGCCTCATCGGCGAGCAGGGCATCGGCGCCGTGACCAACCGGGCCGTCGCCCGCGCGGCCGGCGTCTCACTCGGCTCCCTGACCTACCACTTCCCCAGCCAGGAGGACCTGCTCCGCGAGGCCCTGCACACCTTCGTGGAAGCCGAGATAGCCCGCATCACCGCCTACGTCACGTCCCTCGCCGAGTCGGGCATCGCCCCCATCGAGGCCGCCGACCAGGTCGAGAAGGCCGTCGTCGACTTCGCCTACGGCCCCGAGCAGATCGCGAACCTCGAACTCCATCTGCACTCGGCCCGCGACCCCGCCCTGCGCACGGCCTCCGCCCGCTCCGTCGAGGCCTACGACCGGCTGGCCGCCGCGATCCTCGACGCCCTCGGCATCCCGGACGCCGAACGCCACGCCCCCGCGATCGTCGCGATGCTCTACGGCCTGGCCGTCCGCCGCCTGGCCACCGGCGACACCGCCGCCACCGGCACCGCCGACGCCTTCCGGCTCCTCCTCCTCGGCGCCCTGCCCCGCTGAGAAAAGCTTCTGGCCCGCACGGCCCTAGAGCGGGAAAAACAAGGCCGTGCGGGCCAGAAACCTGTCTCAATCAGGAACCTCAGTCGGAACCTCAGCCGACGTTCGCTCTGCTCTCCGCCTGTGCACCTCCGCCGTGTCTCCGATGTGACGCCTGCAACGCTAAGCCGCCGCCCCCCCCAACAGGGGCCCCTTAAGACTCCTTTAGGGAACCCCTGAGCCACCCTTATTCAGGGCCCGTCCGAAGCCGTCCGGGGAGATCGAGCAGAGAGCCGCTCACCTGCGAAAACCAGGAAGGGAGACCAGGGGAACCATCCGGCACTGTCGACCTACGTCGGAGTTAAACCGACCTACGTTGGCTCCCGAGATTGGCTCCCCTGGCTCCCTCCCCTCAGCAGGGAGGAGGGGTCTCCATGGCCCTCGAAATCACTGAAACAACGATGACCGCGACGGTAAATGGCGAGGTCATCGCCACCGCAACCCGCACCAACTGCGGATGGCACGTCACCACATGGCCGCGCCCCCTAGACCGCAACGCAGCGATCACGGCCCTGATGCTCGCCGAACGCGTCCTCACCCACGGCGAGGACGACCCGTGCGTGATCGAGTGGCGCAGGGAGCTTGGCCGTGGCTGACCGCCTCATCCGGATCACGACCGCGCTCGCCGTGGTGGCGGTAGCCGCAGTGGCCGCCGTCATCTCGTACCGCCACGCCTACGAACTCGTCCACGCACACGGCGAGTCCGGCCCCACGGCCCGCCTCGTCCCGTTCACGGTGGACGGCCTCATCTGGGCGGCGTCCATGGTGATCCTGGACGCAAGCCGCCGGAAGCACCCCGCACCACCGTTGGCCAAATGGAGCCTCGCCGTAGGCATCGTGGCGACGGTAGGCGCCAACGTGGCGCACGGCGCGTCCCACGGCATCATCGGCGCGATAGTCAGCGCATGGCCCGCGCTCGCCCTCGTGGGGAGTTTCGAACTCCTGATGACACTCACGCGCAGCGCCGCGCGTGGTGACCTCGTCCAGGACGAGGATCGCACCAACTCGGAACGGCCTCGCACCGAAGTGGAGCAGACACCAGAACAGGCAGTGCTGGACGAGTACAGGGCGAGCTTGCAGGGCCCTGGCCGTCCGGTCTCTCAGCGCTACCTCG
Organism: Actinomadura madurae; assembly: GCF_047130825.1. Classification (NCBI taxonomy): domain Bacteria; kingdom Bacillati; phylum Actinomycetota; class Actinomycetes; order Streptosporangiales; family Thermomonosporaceae; genus Actinomadura; species Actinomadura madurae. Next base: position 9,281,082 of record NZ_CP083237.1, on the reverse strand, counting down.
CCGAGAAGTACGGCATCGACCGCCGCAAGGTGAAGCAGATCATCACCAACGTGGAACAACCCGCCCCAGCGTGAACCAAGGAGCCCCAGTCACGTACTACCTCGGGCCGTGGCCGGGGCTCCTGCGTACCACCAGTGCCACTTGACCCCCATGTGGTCCATGAAACGAGAGGAGCCTGCGAGAACAACAAAGTGTTCTTTTGGGGTGGCTGACCATCTTCGTCGAAGTGGTCCTGATGATGTTGTTCAGCGGCTAGGTTCTCTAGGTATGGCTACTGATTGGTCGCTTGTTGCGGCCTTCGCTTCTGCTGTTGCCGGCGTTGGGTCTGCTGTCGCTGGTCTTGGCGCGTGGGGTGCCGCTACTCGCTCCGCGAGCAGCGCCAAGGACTCTGCCGATGCCGCAAACAAGCTTACAGAGCTTGAAGGAGATCGAAGGCACGCAGAGTTGACTCCGGTGTTTGATTTTCGCCTTGACGAAGGTACAGAACATGGTGGTACCCACGGCGAGCTTTCGATTCAACTAACCGGCCCGGTCGGACTAGATTACCTTGACATAGTCACGATTGAAATCCTTGACGAGGCATGGAAGAAACATTGGAACGCCAATAATCTTCCACGCAATGTGACTGAAGAAGAAGCCGCGAATTTTGTATGGGGGCCATGGGAATTTAACCAGGGCGCATCCGAACAAGTCATCAGCAATCGGAAGACTCGCCCAAGGTCCTACGTGCGTGTGACTGGCGAGAACTGGGAAAGGCTGTCTTTGCGTCGAACGAAGCCCGGTCACTGGATGAGCGACTCAACCGATGATGCCGCCTGGCAGCGACTGATTGCTGGCCCTATTCGACTGCTGATCACCTGCAATCGAGAGCCCCTGCCTGAGTGGTACTTGCTTTATGAAATCTCGCCAGGCCTCAACTCAAACCTAGAGAGGTAGGTTAGCCGGTGGACCGAGTTCGCCGCTTGCACTCTTTTCCGTCAACATCTGTTTGACGTTTCCCCGGAGTTACAAAAACTCTAGCATGCGTTGAGCCGTCCATTTGAAATGGCCATTCTCGGTTACGCGATCGAGGGCGGCGTTGGGGGCATCGCCAATCTTTAGGTAGTAAAGAACGAACAGCCAGTATGCAGCTTCGCCAAAGAAATAGAGTTCCGCTTCATGTTGATGCAGAATCCGCCCAGCATGATGGGCGATGTTATTGCGATCATCTTTTATGACCGTAGCCCACCGATTGAATTTATTATCCGGGACAAGGAGTTTGAAATGTGCACTGACGTCGCCGATGCATTCAAGAATCCTATTGCGGTAGGTCATGTTTGATTTTCCAGAGACGGCCTTGTGAAGCGATTCCAATGCAGCCGCCCTCCCAAAGAATTTATCACTAACATACAAATAGCGATTGTATTTGGTCGCCATAACTCGACCCAATTGAGAGCGATACTTTTTACAGGCTTCCATCCACCGCACGATACCATCAATTTCTCCGATATCGGAGAAGCTAAAAGCAATACTATCTCCAAAAACATGCTTTTCGGAGCCAGCTTGCGCAACTTGTTGCACGAGTAGTTTGACTGATTGCCGGCCCATCCGCTCGTTATCTTCGGTGAAATCAGGATGATAGAGCAAGAACTCCTCGAATGAGCAAACTCGATCAGTCGCCATAGTTACTAGATCTTGCAGATCGCTTGCATAATCCATGGCGCGGCTCAACGATAGAATCGAGTTGAAGCTGAATTTCACGTCAGCGAATTGACGGATAGTAAACTCGCGATTTGTTTTACTCGAAGTTCGATAGCCGTGTCGGACCTCGATATTTCCATCCGAAAATGGAGCACTTACAGTATCCAGGCCCTCCACTTTGATTGAGTAGCCATTCTTGGGCGAGGTGGAAAATTCTTGCGATACTCCACTAACACCAGCCCAGTTGAGGAAATTTGTTACTTCAACGCCTATGCCATCGAAAGTGAGCTCCTCGTCTTTTGCATACGAGGCACCCTCGATAATGAGACCGACAGAATACTTTTGGCGGTGTGCGCCGCTAAAATTCATTTGTCCATGCGTTTGGAAGCAACGGTCTAGCGTATACAGTTCTTTGGTCGATGAACCGATGATGCGTCGGACAGTCTCGGAATCTTCCCAGAAGCTCGTCATCCCTTGGCTGCCGAAACCTCCGATAAGTGAAAGTTCAGTGCCCTCAGATTGCGAGAGTTTGAGGGTGCCAGCCACCTTCTTGTCAGGCTGTTCTGGCAACCAAAATTCACCTTCGAAGTTAAGGTCCATCTGGTTAATATGGATTGCGGCTACTCTTGGCGCTACCCATTGACGGAAGCTGGCCGGTTCCGGACTATTGTGGGGAGGGGCCTCTTAGCCTGGACCGGCTGACAGACCGGCGCTGCCGACTACCCGCATCGGCCCTGTCGTGAGGCTCCGCGCGGAGTGCCCACGCAAGGTAAGAACCGACCAGCGACACGGGCCCGGCCAACTCAGTTCTTCGTCCTTTGGTGCGGCCCTGTAACTCCTGCTGGTGTACACACCTGCCGACCCGCCTCGGCCTGGCCCCTTAGCCAGCGCTTGACCCGAGGCAGAAGGCAAAAGGCCGAGTCGGTGCGTGTGCGGCCGATTCTCGGGCCGCCTTGAGATCTACAGAAAGTCTCACAGAGTTCCGGGCGCTCGATCACGGGTCACGCCTTTAGGCCGTCGGGGTTGCGCCGGACCAGACACGCTCGAAGCTCTCCAGGTACATGCTCGCCATGTCGCCGTCTTCGGCCCTGCGCAGGTGCAGGACGGGGGCGTGGGACGCGGCGATGCCGTAGGCATGCGGGTTGATCAGTAGCTCGTCGCCGGCGCGGTAGATCGAGTTGTAGAGCACTGTGTCATGTAGCCGGACGTCAACGCCGTCCGCGTCCTGTAGGGCCCGGTAGTGGACGAGGGCGTTGCGGATCTTCGCGGCCATGGACTCGCCTACGCCCTCGTCGTTGCCGCGCTCAGCGACGCACGTTCCGTCCGGGTCGCCGAGCAGGATCCGCACCCGAACGCCCTCACGTGCTCTCTGGGCGAGTGTGCGCATGATGCCTGTGTCTTCGGCGAGGAAGAGACCCGCGTAGGCCAGGATGCCGATCTCGTCCCGCGCGGCCTGGAAGAGCTGGTGCCAGACCGGACGAGGGACAGCCCAGCGGTGCGGGTAAGTCGCGAGGACCTCAACCACCGGCGTCTCTACCTGGGTGCTCGTCACAGCGACGTGCGGCCACAGGTCGATCTCGTCGCGTCCGACCAGTGCGGCGACCCTCGTCCGGTGACGGGGGTAGGGGACACGTCCGGCGACCCATCGGTGGACGGTCTTGGGGTCCACGCCCAGCCGCGCGGCAACGCTGGCCTCGGTCAGGTTCGCGTCGGCAAGGGCACGCCTCAACAAGTCGTTCACCGGACCTCCCGCAGATGCAAGCGACAACGACGCACAAGCGACGCTAACAGAAGACGTCCCTAGACGTCCCTAGATGCCGATGGAGAGGTCCCAACCCGAACGGAAGGCTCAAGGCACACGGCGAAGCCACCACTTCGCCCCGGAGATCTACACGGAAGCCAAGGAGCCCCCATGCCCACCGAATGGCCCCAGAAGGCCGACCCGAACCCCCACGAAGATGAGGCGCGTGCTGCGGACGAGGCACTCGCCGAGTTGCGCCGTGACTTCACCGGTCACCGGATCTGGCGCGCCGTGAAGTGGGACGGACGACTCGGAGACTGGGTGGCGAGCTTGCACAACCCGCACGCCGGTGTGGACCCCACAGTGATCCGATCGAGCCCCGCCGCACTGCGCGAGGCGCTCGTCAACGAGGCCGCTCGCGCCGAAGTCGCGCGCGTGGAGACCTGGTGATGGCGCGGGACCATTCCCCGCAGCCGCCGCCAGAGGAGGCCGCGAAGGGGAGCGCGGCCTCATGGGGTGGGGCGGAGGTGGCGTGGTCGGTGCATATTTCCCCGGATGCACCGCCCGCGTCCCCTCTGCCCACCTATGGCGGCCCATGGCGCGCACGCTGGCACCTCACCCTTCTCGCCTTGGTGATGCGCCGAGACGGCTGGAGGACCCAACTCCGCATGACCGGGCCGCGCCAGCTCCTCCGCGTGTACTCCAAGTGCACCCCGACCATCGGCGAGAGCGTGTCCGTGGCCTGGGGCAACAGCACCTGGTGGTACCAGTCCAGCACCGGCCTGTGGCTCACGCCGTGCAGGAACGTCGACCTCGCCGCCGACAAACTCGCCATCCTGCTCACACCCTGGGTCTCGGCGGCATTCGACCTGCTGAGGGACGAGCAGCCCTGACATGACCCGCCGCACGGCATGGGGCACCTACGCGCGCATCACAAACGCGCTACGCCAACGCATCACAGACGGCACCTACGCCCCCGGCACCCGCCTACCGGGCGAGGCCGCTCTCTGCGCCGAGTTCGGCGTTGCCCGCAACACCGTGCGGCGGGCCCTGTCCACCCTGCAAGCCGAAGGACACATCACCGTCCGCACCGGCGTAGGACGCTTCGTCCGAGACTCGGCTACGCAACCATGTACACGTTCCGAGCACATCGCCGCGAACCTACGCCACCAGATCGAGAGCGGACGCTACCAACCGGGGGACGCCCTCCCCAGCGAGGCACAACTTGCCCGCCGCTACGGCGTGTCCCGTTTCACCGCCCGCGCGGCCCTCGTCGCTCTTGAAGCCGCTGGCCTGGTCACCTGCGTCCACGGCAAGGGACGCTACGTCCGTCAAGACGTCCCCAGATGAGCCACACATGCCCGTGGACGTCCAGCAGTACCTACGTAGCGTCGACCCCATGAAGAAGAACACCGCAGCATGGGCCCGCGCCCTCGCACGCAAGCACCTGGAAACCCCACTCCCCCGCCGGTGGGCCCACACCCAAGGCGTAGCCCGCCAGGCGCGCACGCTCGCCCCCATCCTCGGCAACAAGGCCGACCTTCTAGAGGCCGCCGCATGGCTCCACGACATCGGATACGCCCCCGACCTCGTAAACACCGGCTTCCACCCCCTAGACGGCGCCCGCTACCTCCGCGACACCCACCACGCTGACGTCCATCTATGTCGCTTGGTGGCTCATCACTCCTGCGCCGTCATCGAAGCCCGCGAGCGAGGTCTAGCGGACGAACTGACAAGCCAGTTCGGGATAGACCCTCCTGGCCTCATTCAGCCGCTGATCTACTGCGACATGACCACGACGCCTGACGGCGATTCCGTATCCGTCTCCAACCGCATCGCCGAGATCCGTGAACGGTACGGACCAGCCCACCTTGTTAGTCGCTTCATACAACTAGCAGAACCACAACTTAGGGCCACTGTAAGAAATGTTCAAAATGAAGCAAGATTTGCTGGCTTGATCTAGCAAGTCATCATCTTGCTACATTGCAGGCAATCCAAAAAGGGCCATGACGCCATGAGATCCAAGCATCTCCATTATCGCACACTGGCCCGACATTTCTTGATACCATTTACGCCAAAAGTATGCGCTCGCAGGAGCATCGCTCAACTGGAATCGTCATTTCCCGACTCCATCCAGCGATCAAGCAGGACGTTAACAGCCTGCCTCAACTGCTCATTGTCAGAGAGAGTGACCCAGTTCACGAATTTCACAGTGGCGCCCACTTCACGGAATTCCCTTTCTCGGCGATTGATCACCGCGGGAAGCTCACAATTTGCTATAATCAGGACGGGCGATAGCCATCGGCCATTCAGAATGGAACGAAGATACTTCAAGTAGGTAGAGTTGAAGCCTTCGATCCCGGGGCAATATTTGACGATAATATCGATATTGACCGAGTGTCGCCTACTGTCATTGGCGAGGCGGACAGAATGTACTCGCAAGCTGGCATCAACAGGTGAGGCATCGTCTTGAATCTTGGTAATATCCGCATCAGGAAAGGCTATTTGGAGGTTGGCTAGAACAAGCTTCTCATAGTTCTCGCCCGTAGGGCGCGTTGACGTGTCGCCCTCTTGATCTGCAAGAGTAGCCAGCTCGGAGAGGCGCTCTGCCTGGTCAAAGGTATCTTCACTGACAGCTGCACTGAGAAATGTCTGCGCATGTATTAGGAACGAGGAGACGGTCAACATGTGAAACCGAACTCCCGCATCTTGCCGCATTTCTTCGACCAACTCCGGACGAGGACCAATGGTCCTTCCTCTATCCCTCAGGATCCAGTCCTCTTTTTGGTCATTGGACACCAGCAGCACAGGACGCATCCTTTTAACAGCTTCTATTTTCAGTTGGGCCCATACGAAAAAGTCGCCAACTGCCTTCGACTCGTCCTTATCTGCATCGGCATAGCCAGGGGGAATTTTTGCCTTAATGCGCCTAACTCCTTCTGCATGAGCTTTTTGCTCATCATCCAGGCGTATACCAACATTTCCATCAAGCACCTCCTCGATTCGTCGAAGGATAGGATCATCTCTAAGAGCCGAGTCTAGATCTATGTCCAAAACAGCATGCCCTTCGAGGCCGACGCTGATTTGACCATGGACCTTATCCAGTGCAGCCACCATCTTCTTAATTGAGCCCTCATCAAGCCTCTGCCGGTTTGCCAGCGAATGCAGGACTTGCACGGATGCCTGGTGATTCTTAGCGAGGGCCGAAAGTGCCTTGCCTAGAGCCTGCTCTCCTTCAGCGATGACCCCCAAGCGGTTCCGCATAAATTCTTCCGCCACTCGATGACTAACCCACAGGCGATCCTCTAATTTCTCCAGTGCGGAGAAGAAATCTTCCCGAGCGGGCGGACTGAAGCGATATGCATCGAATAAAGCATTCGTATCGAACGCTATCAACCCACTAGTGAAAAACTCCTCCAATTCCCCTTCCGATGGCGGAAAGTAGCCCGGCACCGCCGCGCGCAATGTATGCGCCTGCCCCTCTGACTTCTCGTCCTCCATGCTCCGTCCACCCCTTGTTGATAAATTTCAAATCATCGAATATCGACGCTGGTTCGCTTTTGCGCAAACCGATCAATACGTATACGCATGGACCTGTCGATCTTTAGCCTGCCTGTGTCACTTATCCTTACCCAATAGACTTCGCGAGACTCTTCACTGGGAGTGAGCGAACCTCCGATAGGACGTGCGGTAAGAACAATCGAAAATTCTTGGCGAACTTCGTCATTGCTGGTGTAGTGGATGAGGTGTTTGGGATCGCTGTAGATGCCTACTAGGCCGGTAATCTCTACGTCGATTCCGGTTTCTTCTTTTGTCTCGCGGATGGCAGCCTGAGTTACGGACTCGCCTAGGTCTACAGCACCGCCTGGTAGGGCCCAGTTGTCGTTGTCGGTGCGGCGGATCATGAGGATCTCGCCTCTGTCGTTCTCTACGACGACGTTGACGGACGGGACGAGGCTGTTGGCCTTAGGTGCATTGGGGTCGTCGTAGTAGTCGATTCTCCGGCCCATAGGGTCAGTCCCCCGGTATGGGTGTGGCACCTTCCCAGACGCGTTCAAAGCTCTCTAGGTAGGTGTTGACCAGGTCTCCGCCGGCTATGCGGCGCAGGTGCCAGACGGGGGCGTGTGCGGCCGTGACGCCGTAGACGTGGGTGTTGACGAGCAGCTGGTCATCGGCGCGGTAGATGGAGTTGTAGAGGACCGTGCGATGGAAGCGGAACTCTACGCCGTCTCGTTTGCGTAGGTTCTTGTAGAGGACGAGGGCGTTGCGGATCTTTGCGGCCATGGCGTCGTCTACGCCCTCGTCTGTGCCGCGTTCGGCTACCTGGGGGCTGTCGGGGTCGCCTAGGAGGATGCGGACGCGGACACCCGCCTCCGCTTTCTCGGCGAACGTGCGGTGAATGCCTGCGTCTTCGGAGAGGAACAGGCCGGAGTAGACCAGCACGCCGATCTCGTCTTTGGCTGTAGCGAAGAGACGTCCCCATGCGTCCCTTGGGACGGACGTTCGGTGCGGGTAGATCGTCACCAGTTCGCTGCTGGACGCTGCGGTGACTTGCTCGTTGGACAGAGCGTCCGGCCAGAGGAACGTCTCATCTACGCCCAAGCGCGAAGCCACTGCGTAGCGGTGCCGCCGGTAGGGGGTGCGGTCTTTGGTGATCCACCGTTCTACCGTTTTGGGGTCCACGTCGATCGCTTCGGCGAGCGTGGCGATAGTCAGACCCTGCTCTAGCAGGGCTGCGCGTAGACGTTCGTTTGGCATGCACCCGTCCGAGATCCGGGACGTCCTAGGACGCGATCAACCCTATGAGGACGTCATGAACACGTCCAGTCATGTAGTGATCTCGTCCCCCAGGTCAAGCGCACTCTCTTTCTCGTAAGCCACCGACCGCCCGAAACCGCCCCCGCCGGACACGGGCCTTACGAGAGGAGTGATCGCACATGATCCTCGTCCTGGCCTCGATCCTCGCCGTCTTCCTCGCCGGTTCCATCTGCGGCATCTTCGCCATGCTCGTCATCGGCATCCACGCCGAAGAGCGCCGGGTGGCGCGGGGGCGCGCCGAGTCGTCCCGCGCCGGTACGGCCTCCCGGCGTCTGCTCAGCACCCGGACGGGTGACGAGCTCCCGGACCGCGTTCCGGCGGGGCGGTGAGCATGCGGCACATGCCTCGGGTCATCACCGGCCACGCGTGCGCGTGCGGCGCGCGTGTGGAGCCCGGTAACCGGCGGTGCCGCAAGTGCCGCGCTCGCGCCCGGTGGCTCCGGCGCGGGCACGGTTCGCGGTACCCGGACCTGTGGCTGTGAAGGGGGTGAACCTGTGAACGTCTCGGTTCCCCTGGTGGCGATTCTCGGCGCGGTGGTGTGGGTCGCGTGGCGGTACATGGGGCTTCGTGGCTGGCACATCGCGGTGTGCCTGCTGTTCGGGTTCTTCCTCGCCGCGACCAGTGCCGCGCCGGAAATCCGTCGACTGGTGTCCGTTCTCGTCCAGTCCCTTTCTCAGCCGTGATGGCCCTGACCGAAGGGAGGGATGCCCTGGTGCCTGATACACCGCACGTGAAGGTCAACGTTCAGGAGGTCCGTACGCGCAACCTCGCCGCGCGTGAAATCGTCTCGAACCTGTCCGCCGCAATGCCGTCCATAGAGGACTTGTGGCTTCGCCTCTACGCCGCACTCGCCGACGTTCCCGCGCTCGTCTCCGAAATCACCCGGCTTGCCGCCGTGCTGTCGAAAGTGCGGCGCGACCGCGCGAACCTGGTGGCCGCCGGACGCGCCACCCTCAAAGCCGAACGAGACGCCGAACCGGATCCGCTGTACTACCTGCGCGACGAACTTCGCGCGCAAGGGCACCTTCCCCCGAACTCCTGGGGGCACTCATGAGCCGGACGCGTCAGATGCGGCGGCACGCCCACAAGATGCGCCGCAACGGGCTCCAACCCATGGTGATCATCGACAGTGAAGGGCCATTCCCGGACGTCGCCGGCGTCCTCCTCGCGCGAGCCATGTGGCGATACCGGTCCGAGCTGGCACCGCTCTACCTGGTGACCACGCTCGCCGTTGGGGGTGCGCTAATGCACTTCACGCATCCGGAATGGTGGCCTTGGCTGTTGGCTACCGCCGCGGTGGCCGCCTGGGCTCTGGCCTTGTTCGGCGGGCGGGTCGGGCTTGCCCTGCGGATCGAGCGGGCATATGCCGCTGCCGTCGCCATGGGTGCCGGTGGGTGGCTCTCGGCCGCTACCGCGTTGGGCGTCATGCTCCGGCCGCTTCCCCTCGTTCTTGTCGGCGGCGGGATTGTGCTTGCCCTGCCGTGGTGGACGCATCGGAGACGGCGCGCCAAAGTACGCGTCGATCGTCAGATAGCTGCGTGGCCGGACATCGCGAAAGACGTCGGCCTCGCCGGATCACGCGCACAATCCGCGGTGGTGGACGTGTGGGGATGGCGCGCACGATTCGCCCTGGCACGCGGCCAGACGATCCAGGACGTCATCGGAAAGGTTCCGGCGATCGAGTCGGCTCTCGGGACTTTCCGGGGCGCTGTACGTGTCGAACCGACACGCGACGACAAGGCCAACCGGTTCGAATTGCGGGTACTGGACGCCGACCCGCACGCCGACGCCATCCCGTGGCCGGGACCGTCCGTCTCGTCCATTGCTGAACCGATCGACCTAGGCCCGTTCGAAGACGCCACCGGCGCGCGCGTGCTTCTGCTGCGACGTCACGGCCTTATCGGAGGTGTGGCCGGTTCGGGCAAGAGCGGCGGAATCAACGTCCTCATGGGCAACCTCAGCGCATGCCGAGACGTGGTCATCTGGGCCATCGACCTCAAGCGCGGCATGGAACTCCAGCCGTGGGCGTCCTGTATCGATCGACTCGCCACCACACCCGACCAAGCCCGCGCCATGCTGCGCGACGCCGTCACCGTCCTGGAAGCCCGCGCCGAATGGCTCGCCGCGAACGGGCGGCGCGTGTGGGATCCGACGCCGGAGCTTCCCGCGCTCGTCATCGTCGTGGACGAGTACGCCGAACTCGCCGATGACGCTCCCGACGCAGCCGGCGACACAGACTCGATCGCGCGGCGGGGGCGTGCCGTCGCCGTAACGCTGATCGCGGCCACTCAGCGGCCCACACAGAAGGCCATGGGCAAGGGTGCGGTCCGGTCTCAGATGGACGTCCGCGTGAGCTTCCGCGTCCGGGAGAGGAAGGACGTCGATCTCATCCTTGGGCAAGGGATGCTCAGCGCCGGATGGCACGCTCACACCCTCAACGCGCCCGGGAAGTTCCTGCTGTCCGCACCCGAACACGACACACCACGACGAGGCCGCGCCTACCTCCTCACCGACGCCACCGTGGCAGAGACGGCACAGCGCCACTCATCCGTCCGTCCGCCGCTGGACGAGGTCTCTCGGCGTGCACTGGACGAGGCGCGCATGCCTGTCTCCGTGCCGTCCGTACCCGTCACACCGTCCCGTGAAGACCCTGCCAAAACGGCGCTGAGGGAAGCCCTGGACGGCGCGCCGGACGAGGGGCTTCCGATCGCACACCTTCTGATGATCACGCAACTCAGCCGCCCCACCCTATACCGGCGCCTCGCCGAGCTGGTGAGGACCGGCTGCGCCGTTCAGGTCGGACGAGGCCGCTACAAGGCGTCCGATCACACCCGGTAATCGTCTCAGCGTCTCGTCTCGTGTGCGCGTCTGCACGTATGGGCGGCGGAGACGTCCATGAGACGAGACGAAGACGAGCACTCCCCGTAGCCAAGGAGATGATCACCAACCCACATCTACGCACGACCCCCGGGACGAGCCCGGGTGAGAGGAGGTGGTGCCCCCTGCAGGCGTACACCGTCGAACAAGTCGCCGAGATCCTCAACATCGGACGGGACAAGGTCTACTTCCTGATCCGCACCGGCCAACTCCGCAGCATCAAAATCGGCAAGCTGCGCCGCATCACCGACCGGCACCTCGCCGACTTCGTCACCTCCCTGGAAGAGCCCTCCCTCGAAGACGCGACGCACTGACCCACGCGGGAGGTCCGTCCGGACACAGCGTCCGTAAACGGACCTCCCAACCTAGGGACGTCTTGGGACGTCTTGAGTTATGGTCGGTGGTGACCTCGATCGATATGAGGAGGGATCCGTTGGCAAAGATCCTGGTCGGCAGGTACGAAGGGTCAATCTACGAGGAGGGCGACGGTTACACCGGCGCACTCTCGCTCGGGTTCGGCCCGGACGGCAAGCGCAAGCGACTCAAGAGGAAGGGAAGGACCAAGACAGAGGTCAAGAACAAGCTCAAGGAAGCCGTCGAAGAGCTGGACAAGAGCGTAAAGACGGACCGGAACTACTACATCCTCGACGCGGTAGACGAGTTCCTCGCCGCGTTCGCGAAGACTGGCAAGTCACCGGCTACCAACGAGGTCTACCGGTCGCTCGCCGATCACCAACTCAAGCCGTTCATCGGACGGACACGCCTCAAGGAACTCACGGCGGACGACGTCGAGAAATGGCTCAACGGCAGGGCTCCACACCTCACCTCGTCCTCTCTCGGCATCGTGCACGGCATCCTCAAGCGCTCGATCCGCAGAGCAGCGCGTCATGACCGCATCGGCCGGAACGTCGCCGAACTGGTCGACACTCCGGACGGCAAGGCCGCCCGCAAGTCGCGTTCGCTGAGCCTCAAACAGGCGAGCGCGCTCCTGGAAGAGGCGAGCAAGCCGCAGCACCGATTCGGCGCGTACGTAGTCCTAGCGATCCTCTCGGGACTCCGTACGGAGGAACTCCGCACCCTCAAGTGGAGTGATGTCGATCTCGACAAGGCAACCGTCTACGTCCTGCGTGCCGACCGGCACAAGGGCGAGACCAAGACGAGGCTGAGCCGACGTGGTCTCGGCATCGCAGACATGGCGGTTGCCGCACTCCGTGCCCTCAAGACGAGGCAGGCAGCAGAGAAGCTCAAGGCCGGCGAGGCGTACCAAGACCACGACCTCGTGTTCTGCCACGTGGACGGCCGTCCGTACACCGCGCAACACGTCCGCCATCGGTTCCGCATGGTTCTGAAGGCGGCCAACCTCAACCCCGCCGAGTGGTGCCCGCGCGAACTACGGCACACGTTCGTGTCCATCATGAGTGATCACGACGTCCCCCTAGAGAAGATCAGCGTTCTGGTGGGGCACTCCAGCACGAAGATCACCGAAACCGTCTACCGCCACCAGCTCAGGCCGGAGATCCGGGACGGCGCCGAGCACATGAACGACATCTTCAAGACCAAGTCCGCGTAGGCGCGGCTCCCGACTTGGCTCCCCATGACTTCGGACGGCGCAGCCCCCCTCCCCCACCTGGAAGGACTCACATTCCAGCCCTGGGACTCCTTTAGGGAACCCCTGAGCCACCCTTATTCAGGGCCCCTCCGAAGCCGTCCGGGGACGTCGACCAGAGAGCCGCTCACCTGCGAAAAACCAGGAAGGGAGTCCAGGGGAACCATCCGGCACGGTCGACCTACGTCGTACTTGAACCAACAATGACCGTAACGGTAAGTGACGATGTCATCGCCACCGCAGCCCACACCACCCTCGGATGGCGCGTGGGCGGCGTCCAAGCACCCAAGACCGCCCGACGCGCGGGCACAGCTTGGAGGCCAAAGGACCCCTTGACGATGTTGCCTCCAGTGGCCAGCGGTGCCGCTGAGTGGCTGGGTCGGAAATATCGAACCTGGATCGCCCTCCCAGGCGTTTGGCACGGACCGACCAGTGACATAGTCTCCGTTCATGGCCTGACGGCGCCCGCCCGGGTGTGTAGTGCCCCGGGGAGCCCAATCCCCGGTAAGTGTCCGCAGTGGTCAGTCTGGTTGCGGATCAGCCAGCATTGAATTCCCTGATCATGAGCCCCATCCATTGATGGCGGTTGGTGTTGCGAGCCCGAGTGGGAGAAGGTACTCAGGAGGCGTAGGCTCCCCTGAGGTGATCGAATGCGTACACCGGTGATGGTGTACGGCCATATGGTCTGACCAGCACTTCAGCAGGAGCCGCATCTTGGGCGGGCCAACCTGTTGTTGCGTATGTGGTCCTGAGCATCGCGCTCATCCATATTGGTCTGATCGCGACGGTCACTATCGTGGCGATTCGCAAGAGAAGCACTCCGGCCCGTCGACAAGTGGCCCTGGAGATTCTCCGGGTCCTGACCGGTCACGTTCATCCACCGGCCGTCGAGGCTTCGACTTCCCCTCCTCCATGCCAGGTGACAAACGGCGGCCAGGAACGGCAGGGAGGGGCAGGATGATCCGGCCGACCCGGCCTCGTGCCCCTCCCCCGTTCAGACGCAGAACAGCCCCTGACCGGAGCATGCCGGTCAGGGGCTGCTTCATTTGGGGCGGCAGGTCCAGCAGTCGAACCCGGGCAGGTTAAGCCGCCGGATGCATAGAGAGACCACAATGAGGGACTCTACTCGCTCCGTTTTCACACACCCGCCATCGGTTCCGGAATGGCTCGGTGGCCGTCGGCGCCCTTTCGGCGACCGACGTTGTTGTCGAGACGTCGATCCCCCCGTGCCGGGCCAGCGCGTCCGTGATGACCCGCCGGACCTGATGGTCTCGGCGGTCAGCTCGGGGTTCTTGTAGTAGCCCTTCATCACCAGGTCGCCGCGCACGCAGATCTCGCCGGTCTCTCCCGGCCCGACCTCGTCGTGGGTGTCGGGGTCGAGGATCGCCACGGTCGCCATCGGATACGGGCGGGCCGCATGCGGCGAGTCGGCCGTCCGGTGCGGGCCTGCCGTCCACGAGGTGCTCGTCGGGGCGCATGAAGGTCACGCAGGAAGAGGTCGGTCGCTCCGTGGCGCTCGGTCGCGTCGAGGGCGTCGTCCGGTGCCGGCTGCGGGATGATCACCACCGTGCCGCCCCGTGCGGAGGCCTTGAGGCTGAGCAGGTCGGCCGTCCGGGTCCGAGGCGCGGCCGCCAGGTTCACGATCGGCTCGTCGGGGGCGTGGGTGAGCGCCATCATCTGGTGCGTCACCATCACGGAGAGGCTGCGGTGGGTGTTCATCACCCCCTGGGCAGCCCGGTCGTGCCACCGGTCGGGGCGACCGCGACTACGTCGTCCATCGCGTGGGGGACGTGGGGCTTCGTCGTCGGGGACGGGGCGACCAAGTCCATCAGGGCGGGGTCCTCCGTGTCGGGGCCGAGCGTCATGAAGTGCCCGATGCGGGTCAGGTGCGGTTTCATCTCGGCGTCCACCGGCGCGAGTCGGGGTGGTAGACGAGCACCTCGACGTCGAACCGGTTGAGCAGCTCGATGTTGTCGGCGACGGGCGTGCCCGGGTTCAGCGGCACCCAGGCGCCGCCGCTCCGCCAGATGCCGAGGACGCACAGCCACGACGGGAGAGCATGGCCGCCTTGGTCTCGCGCCGGGCCCCTAGCTCGGCGAGCAGGTGCGCGATACGGCAGGACAGCTCGCCGGCCTCCGCGAACGGCCAGGTCTCGTCCCCCATCCGTAGACGGTACCGGCCGGTTGACGGCCCGTCCCCGGTCGAAGAAGTCGATGATCGCCGTATCAGCCTTTCCCTAGAATCGTGACCGCGGTGACCGCTTCCTCACCGCGGTGGAACCCGCCGCCGTTCTCGGCGAGCGCGATGCGCGCCCGCTCCACCTGCCGCGCCCCCGCCTCGCCGCGGAGCTGCTGGACCAGTTCGAAGATCTGCCCGAGCCCGGTCGCCGCCAGCGGGTGTCCTTTGGACTGGAGGCCTCCCGACGGGTTCACCGGGACGCGGCCCCCGAGCGCGGTCACGCCCGCCTCGGCCGCGGGACCGCCGTCGCCCGCCGGGACCAGGCCCAGCAGCTCGGTCTGCAGGATCTCGGCGAAGGCCGTGGCGTCGTGCACCTCGGCGACGGACACGTCCTCCGGCCCGGCCCCCGCCGCCTGGTAGGCGCGCTCGGCCACCCGGGCTCCGATGTGACCGTCGAACGAGGTGACGTCCCGGTCGGTCCCCGTGCCGACGACGGCGGCCAGCACCTTGACCGGACGGGTGCCGCGCAGCCGCCGCAGGCCTCGCGCGTTGCACAGCACCGCCGCGGCGCCTCCGTCGGTGACGGGGGCGCACATCGGAACCGTCAGCGGGTAGGACAGCCGCCTGGCGGCGAGGACCTCTTCCACCGACAGGGGCGTCCGGTAGTGGGCCCGCCGGTTCCCGGCCGCGTGCCGGTGGTTCTTCGCCGACACCGCGGCGATCTGCCGCTGGGTGGTGCCGTGCAGCCGCATGTGGTTGCGGGCCATCGCGGCGTAGATGTCCATGAAGATCGAGCGGCGCCCGAGATCCGGCTCGTCGACGTCCCCGCCGAGCAGGGCGAGGGTCCGGTCGAGCCCTTCCCGGTCGGAGACGTCGTAGGCGCCGTCGAACACCGCCATGGTGCGCTCGGGATCCCCGATGCTCATCTTCTCCACGCCCACGGCCAGCGCGACGTCAGACGCCCCGGAGCGGAGCTGCGACACCGCGAGCGAGAAGGCCGAGGCACCGGTGGCGCAGGCGTTCTCGACGTTGTAAACGGGGATCCGCTGGACGCCCATCTCCCGCAGGGCGATCTGCCCCGCGACCATGTGCTGGTTCCCCAGCGGTCCCTGGGTCGTCGTGCCGAACAGGGCGACCTCGATGTCGCCGGTCACGGCACCGGCGTCGGCCAGGGCGTCGGAGACTGCCGAACAGGCGAGCTCTTTGAACGAGCGGTCGGCATGGACGCCGAAGGGGGTCATCCCCACACCGGCGACCCACACGGTTTCTGACATGGCGGTCGGGCTCACGCTTCCTCCTTCACTCGTCATGGCTGCCGGCGTCGCGGTGCCGGATCACCTCAAGGGCCTTCGGGCGGTCGACCAGCCAGGTGGCGACGTACGGGCCGGTTCCGCCGAACAGCGCCACGGACACGGCGTAGGGCAGGCCGATCCCGGCACTGCGGAACCGGGCGGGGAAAAGCTCCGCTGGACGACACGTTCCGCAGCATGCTGGCCGTGCTGACCTTCCTTGCCCGCTGGTCGTCCATCTCGAGCGCGGCCGCGGAGCCGAGGAGGAACGGGACGCGGCGGCGTACTCACCGCCCGCCGACAGGCCCTGGATCAGCCGGGCCAGCAACGGGATGGAGGGTGCGGCGATTCCCGCCTGCGCGTAGGTCGGAGCGACCTCGATCAGCAGGGTGCCCGCCCCCCATGCCCATGATCGTCATGCTCAGCGCCCTCTTGCGGCCGTGGCGGTCGGCCTGACCGCCGATCACCGGTTGCCCGGTTCGGCGTATGGTGGCCGGCCGTTCAGTCAGCGTCGTCATCCGAACTCCCCACGTCGGCACCGGACGGCCGTCCCTCCGGACCCGGACTGGAACTGAGCACAAGGATGTGACCGCCGCCATCGCCTGACCATGGGCGACGCCCCAACGCTCCGGGGCGCCGGTTGTGGCCGGCTACAACGAGTCGAGGTCGTCCGGCCGCAATCCCGCCAGCAGCCAGGAGAGCTCGACGAGCGTGTCGCTCTCCTCCAGGGAGCAGGACGCGATCTCCTCGAACCGGCGCAATCGGTAGCGCAGGGTGTTGTGGTGCACGTGGAGGGCGGCCGCCGCCGCGGGGATGTTGCGCCGGTGGAGGAGATAGCCGTCGAGCGCCTCGACGACGACCCGGCCGAACTCGCCGTGGCCGCGCAGCGGAGCGAGGTACCGGTCGCGAAGAACCTCGGTGACCTCGGGGCACTGGGCCACACCGAGCCGCCAGGTGACGGTCTCCAGGCTGTGCACGCCCGCGCTGGGCGGCCGGCGTACGGCGGCCAGGACGCGGGTGGCGATGTCGAACGACTCCCGCGCCTCGCTCAGCGGCCGTGCCGGGCCCACCGCGACGACACCCCGCCGGATTCCGGACGGCACGCGCGCGACCAGCCCGACGACCTCGTCCCCCGACTGGATCACGAGGCCGCCCGTGCCGGGCGGTGCCGCGAACCGCTCGATCTCGCGCCGCAGCACCAGGGGCGACGCGGTGTCGAGAGGAACCGCCCGCAGCGCGTACAGGTGCGACTCGCGATGCAGGCCGTAGGCGACCGCCCCTTGGTGGAGCTCCGTGGACGGGAGCCCCAGGGTGAGCACGCGCATGACCCAATCGGCACGGCGCTGCTGGTCTGCGACCGCGGCGGCGATGTCGTACTGCCGGTAGACGACGGCCACCCGTGCGGAGAACGCGTCCCCGAGCTGCCAGAGCAGGGAGGAGAGTTCGACCACGTCCGCCGGTTCGACCCCGTGGAACGGGGCCACGTCCACCAGACGGGCCTGGATCCTCGACAGGACGACCCGGAAGCCGCGCATGATGTCCTCGATCGGGACGCCCTGCCGCAGCCGCTCCAGCGTGGACACCTCGGCCTCGGAGATCTCCTCCGCGGTGGGCGCCCGCCCGCTGCTGATCGTGCGGGCGGCCAGCCCGAGGTTCCGCCCCACACTGGCGATCAGCGACTCGTGCGGCACGGGGGCGTACGAAGGGATCTCCTCGCGGACCCGGGCGATGATCTGCTCGACCAGACTCTCCTCGGGTGCCAGCGCGCCGACCAGCGCCTCCATCGTGGCCTCACGTGCCCGCACTGCCCTTCACCCCCTCGGTGTCCTTCCGAGAGGTACAACATGCGGGCCCGCCCCACCAGTCCGCACCCTGCGAACCCGCCAGGGGCGACGCCGGGTGCTGGTCAGTTGGTGAAGGCGTGGGTGAAGGCGAGGGGCTGCTGGTCGATGCTGCTGCAGGTGGGGTCGGCCTGGGGCTTGGGGCCGCCGGGGCAGGGCCGGTCGCGGTTGGCCGACCACATCGCCGTCCAGGCCAGGCCCTTGTCCGCGGCGAACGCGGCGACCTGCGCGGCGTCGTCCACGGTGAAGGTCTCGGTGACGACGTCGTTCACGCCGATCATGGGGGTGACGGCGAGCCGGCTCCACGCGGACGGGACGTCGAGCGCGGTCCGCAGCTGCGCCTCGGTGGACGTCGCGGCCTGCACGGCGAGGTCGCCCATCGCCGAGGACGGCGGCCCGTAGTCCATCGCCATGATGTTGACAGCGTCGATGGCGACGCCGTTCGCCCTGGCGTTCTCGACGAGGCCGACGCCGTCCTGTGTGAGGCCGGTCGGCAGGACGGGCAGCGTGAACGACACCTTCAGGTCGGGGTGCTTCTTCTGGAGCGCGGCGATGGCCTGCGCCCGGCGCGTGTTGCCCGCGCTGTCGGGGAGCGCGGCGCCCTCGATGTCGAAGTCGGCCCGCTTGAGGTCGAACGCCGTGACGACCCGGTCGTAGGCCGCGGTGAGGGACTCGACGGTGGTGCACGCCGTTCCGAGCTCGCTGCCGGACGCGCCGCCGAACGAGACGCGGATGTCGCCGCCGGCCGCCCGCAGCGCGTCCGCCTGGTTCGCGACCGGGTTGGCGTCCAGGTCGGTGACCCCGCCCCACTTCGGCACGCAGCCGCCGCCGGAGGTGATGAACGCCAGCGTGAACGCCTTGGCGCCCGTCGTCTTCGACGTCTCCACCAGGTCGAACGGCGGGGAGAGGCTGCCGTCGACGTAGGGCGCGAACTCGGGGCCGGTGCTCGCGACGCGGACGACCTGGACCTGGTACGAGGTGGGCGCGGTGGGCTCGTAGCCGCTGGCGAGGAAGCCGGCGACGGCGATGACCACGGCGACGATGAGTCCGACGACGCCGATCACCCCGGCGGCGACGTACTGCGGGCGGGGGCGCTTCATGGCGATCAAGCTAGGGCCGCACTCGGGCGACATCTCCGGATTTAAGGGGCGTTTAAGGCGCGCCTATGTCGATCCGGCCGCCGGCCGTTCGACGCGTTGCCGAGGCACGCTTCACAAGGAGGTCATCATGAGGTTTCGCGCGACGCTGGAGCTGGGCGGGAAGACGGCGACCGGGCTGGAGGTGCCCGGCGAGGTCGTGGAGGAACTCGGCGGGGGACGGCGTCCCGCCGTGACGGTCACGATCAACGGGCACACGTACCGGTCGACCGTGACGCCGAGGGGCGGTCGGTACATGCTGCCCGTCAGCGCGGACAACCGGCAGGCCGCGGGGATCGCCGCGGGCGACGCCGTCGACGTGGACGTCGCGCTCGACACCGCGCCGCGCGAGGTGGCCGTCCCGGACGACCTGGCGGAGGCCCTGGCGGCGGACGGCGAGGCGCGGCGGTTCTTCGAAGGCCTGTCCTACAGCAAGCGGCAGTGGTTCGTCCTGTCGGTCGAGGGCGCGAAGAAGCCGGAGACGCGCCGGCGCCGGGTCGAGCAGGCCGTCAGGATGCTCCGGGAGGGACGGAGCCGCTAGCACGGGAGCGGCGCGGCTGGGTGCGGGAGTGGCGGCGGCGGCCGACCAGGCGGCGGGAGCGGCGGGCGGGCGGCAGCCACTTCGTGCGGAACCACATCTGCACCTGGGCGCCGCCGAGGACGCTGCGGTGGATCCGCAGGTAGCCGCCCGTCGACTCGGCGGCGCGGCGGGCGATGTCCAGGCCGAGGCCGGTGGAGCCGCCGCCGCTGCTGCCGCGCTTGAGCGCCGCGTCCGGGTCGCTGATGCCGGGCCCGCCGTCGGCGACGAGGATGCCGGTGACGCCCTGCCCCTGGTGCAGGGTGACGACGAAGCCGGTGCCCTCGGCGGTGTGCCGGAAGATGTTGCCGAGCAGCGCGTCGACGGCGGCGGCCAGCTCGGTGCCGGGGATGGGCAGCGGCGCCGGCCCCTCGGCGCCGATCAGCTCGCAGGAGCGCCCCTCGTCCTCGGCGAGGACGGACCAGAACGCGACGCGGTCGCGCAGCACCTTGGAGGCGTCGCAGCTGCCCCGCCCGGTCGGCCGCCGGACCGTCCGGATGATCTGGTCCACCTCGCGCTCGATGCGGTCGACGGCCTCCCGGGTCTGGTCGGCGACCGACCCGTCCCCGAGCGCCTCGGCGTTGAGGCGGAGCGCGGCGAGCGGCGTGCGGAGCCGGTGCGACAGGTCGGCGGCCATCTCCCGCTCGGCCGACAGCAGCTGCACGACGTGGTCGGCCATCGCGTTGAACGCCAGGCCCGCCTCGATCAGCTCCGGCGGCCCGTCCGGCTCGATCCGCACCGACAGCTCCCCGTCCCCGAAGGCGCCGGCCGCCTCGGCGAGCCGCCGGGTGGAGCGGATCATGCGGGCGCCGAGCCGGTCGGCGACCGCGACCGACCCGGCGACGAGCGCCGCGGCGACGGTCGTCATGACGAGCCACGCCTTCCACACGCCGCGGGACAGGTCGTCGTCGGGGAGGAACACCTCGACGACCGCGGTCCGGCCCGCGTCCAGCGACACCGGCTGCAGCAGCGCGTACCCGCCGTTCACGCGGGCGGTGTAGGAGCGCCCGCGGCGCCCGGCCTCGGTGAGCTGCTCGGGCGCCGCGCTGAAGTCGCCGTGCGTGTTCTTCGGGACGAGCCCGCCGTCGGGCATGTGCACGGTCATCCGGCCCGCCGCGCCGGCCTGGGTGCTCGCGACGGCGCGTTCGAGGGCGGCCGGGTCCTCGGTGACGACGAGCACCGGCCCGAGCGCGCTGGCCTGCCGCTCGGCGGTGGTCAGCGCCCGGTCGCGGGCGATCTCCCGGACGGTGAGCGCGAGCGGGATCAGGAACGCGAGCGCGACCATCGAGGTGACCGCCAGCGAGACGAGGACGAGCGTCTTCCTCATGACCGCGGATCGGGTTCGGCCAGCCGGACCCCGACGCCGCGCACCGTGTGGAGGTAGCGGGGGGCGGCGGCGGTCTCGCCGAGCTTGCGGCGCAGCCAGGACAGGTGGACGTCGATGGTCTGGTCGTCGCCGTAGGCCTGCCGCCACACCTCCGCGAGCAGCTCGCGCCGCGCCACGACCCGGCCGGGACGGGCGGCGAGGTAGGACAGCAGGTCGAACTCGCGCCGGGTCAGCTCCAGCGGCTTGCCGTCCAGCATCGCCTCCCGCCGGTCCAGATCGATGTGCAGGCCGCCCACGCTCAGCTCCGCGGTCGGCCCGGACCGCGCGGACCGGCGCAGCACCGCGGCGAGCCGGGCGCTCAGATGCTCGATGGAGAACGGCTTGATGAGATAGTCGTCCGCTCCGGCGTTCAGTAACCGGACGATCTCGGGCTCGTCGTCCCGTGCCGTCGCGATGATGACCGGGACGTCGGAGATGCCGCGCAGCATCTTCAGCACCTCCGCGCCGTCGAGGTCGGGCAGCCCGAGGTCGAGCACGACGACGTCGGGCGGCGCCTGGGTGACCTCGCGCAGCGCGTCCATCGCGGTCCCGACGCTGCGCACGACGTGCGACCGCACGCTCAGCTCCCTGATCAAGGCGGTCCGGACATTCGCGTCATCCTCGACCACCAGAACACTCGCCATGGCGGAACCGTATGCCACCATGTGCCCATGCGTCGCGCGATGTCGTATGTTGCCCCGTGGGCAGCGGTGACCGCGCTCGCGGTCGCGCTGTCCTGGCTCGGGGTTCGCGGCGTCGTGCGCGGCGCGGTGTCGGAGCGGTCGGCGCCGCCGCCGATGGCCGGCCCGGTCATCCACTCCAGCCCGTCGACGCCGCCGGGCCCGACCAGCATCGGGTCGCCCACCGCGCGGCCCCGCCCGGGGACCGGCGAGGACAAGGGGCCCGAGCCGTCCAAGAGCCCGAAGGCGCCGGCCGGCGGCCCCACGGGCACGCCCACCTCCCCGAAGCCGCACGACAACGTGCGCAGCTTCGCGACGCGTGGCGGGCGCGCCGCGATGGCCATCGAGAAGGACCGGGTGCGGCTCGTGTCGGCGACGCCCAACCCCGGCTACGAGACGCGCGTGACGCAGGCCGAGGGCTGGCTGCGCGTCGACTTCCTCTCCGACAAGCGCACCTCGTCGGTCGTCGCGTCCTGGTACGGGCACGACCCGGCGGTAAAGGTCTACGAATACTGACCGCCGGACCAGCGGATTGTAGACCGTCCGCCGGAAAGCGGTTTCGGCCGCGGATCCGGCGGGAAACAGTCGGGCACGTTCACCAGAGCCGGCGGGGGCGGCGACCGAGAAGAGAGCTCCCATGGTCCTGGATCCCGGAGAGGCGGGACGCGCCCGCGCCGCCGGTGCCGACGAGCGCCGCGCGCAGGTCCGCAAGGCCGCCGCCGCGAGCGTCATCGGCACGTCCATCGAGTGGTACGACTTCTTCCTCTACAACACCGCCGCCGCGATCGTCTTCAAGGACGTCTTCTTCCCCGAGTCGAGCGACTACGCGGGCACGCTGTCGGCGTTCGCGACGTACGCGGTCGGGTTCGCGGCCCGGCCGGTCGGCGCCGCGATCTTCGGGCACTGGGGCGACCGCCTCGGCCGGAAGGCGACGCTGATCGTCACGCTGGTGCTGATGGGCGTGTCGAGCGCGCTCATCGGCCTCCTCCCGGGGACGGGGACGATCGGCTGGGCGGCGCCCGTCCTGCTCGTCCTGCTGCGGATCCTCCAGGGCATCGCGGTCGGCGGCGAGTGGAGCGGCTCGGTGCTGCTGTCCATGGAGTGGGGCGACCGGAACCGGCGCGGGCTGATGGCGAGCCTGCCGCAGCTCGGCGTCCCGATCGGGCTCATCCTCGGCACCGGCATGATGACGGCGATCGCGCTGTCGGCGGAGGACGCGTTCAAGGACTGGGCGTGGCGCATCCCGTTCCTGTTCAGCGTCGTCCTGGTCGGGATCGGGCTGTGGGTGCGGATCCGGGTGATGGAGACGCCGCTGTTCGCCGAGGTCGTCGAGCGGGACGAGGTCTCCCGCGTCCCGGTGGCCGAGGTGATCAGGCGGCACCCGCGGGAGATCCTGCTGAGCGCGCTGCTGCGCTGCTCGGAGCAGATGCCCTTCTACCTGTTCACCTCGTTCGCCCTCACCTACGTGCACGAGGACCTCGGCAAGGCGCAGGGTCTCGCGCTGAGCGCGGTGACGGCGGCGGCGGTCCTGGAGCTGTTCACGATCCCGGCCTCCGGGCACCTCGGCGACCGGATCGGCCCGCGCCGGGTGTACGCGGTCGGCTCGATCTGCGTCGCGCTCTTCGCGTTCCCGTACTTCGCGCTGCTCAACACCGGGGTCGCGGCGCTGATCGTCGTCGCGGTCGTGGTGGCGCAGATCCCGCACGCCGTCCAGTACGGGCCGCAGGCGTCGCTGATCGCCTCGACGTTCCCGACCCGGCTGCGGTACGGCGGCGCGGGCATCGGCTACCAGCTCGCCTCGGTGTTCGCGGGCGGCCCGGCGCCGCTGCTGGCCACCTGGCTGCTGCACGACTTCGGCTGGCAGGCGATCTCGATCAGCATGATCGTGGCCTCGGCGCTGACGCTGACCGCGCTCGGGTTGCTGCCCGCGCCCGCCGAGGAGCGCGCGAAGGTCAGTACGGCGACGTGACGAACCGCTGCGGCATGATGAACATCGCGGTCGCCTCGACCGTGACGCGGCCGTCCGGGGCGCTGATCGCCCCGGACGCGTAGACCTTGCGGCCCTCGACCCGGCTCGCCTTCGCCTCCACCTGGAGCGGGACGCCGAGCGGGGTCGGGCGCCGGTAGCGCGTCTCCAGGGTCGCGGTCATGCCGGGCGTGCCGGAGGCGGCCGCCGCCATCCCGAGGGCCTGGTCGAGCACCATCGCCGACACGCCGCCGTGCACGTAGGACGGCGGCCCCTCGTACAGGGCGCCGAGGGTGAACTCGCCGCGGACGATGCCGCCGGCGCCGACCGTGAGCACCACCGGCGGGGCGATGGGGTTGGCCGTCCCCGTTACGGGGTTGGCGATCTGGTGGTCCATCGTCCGCTCGCCGGGCGTGACGAACGGCGGCGCGTCCCGGCGCTCCGCGGTGAGGCGCGCGGTCAGCGCCGCGACCTCGCCCGCGATCGCGGTGGTCTCCGCGGCGCCCGCGCGGGTGAGGACGGCGGCCTCGGCCAGCTCGCGTACGCGGGCGGCGAGTTCCGCCAGCGCCGCGGCCTCGTCGTCCTCCAGCTCGGGCCGCTCCATCGGGATCGCGCTCACTCCAGCCTCCTCGCGGGGGACGCCCCCGGACATCACCCATGGACCGAACCCGATTCTAGAACGTGCGGGCGACCGGATCGGCCGCCGGGTCCCGCTCAGTGAGCATTCCGGCCCTGCGACTTCTCAGGAGCGCGACAGCGGACCCACGACGGTCCATTCACGGCCGTTCGAAGACCGGCCGACGTAGCGGAACATCAGCCGGTCCCCTCCGGCCTCCGGGGTGAGCGTGAGCGTCCCGGTGTCCACGCATCGTTCCGTGCCGAAGGTGATCCGCTCGCGGAACCTCAGCGTGCCTCCCGACTCGCCCAGGTAGATCTCGGACCCCGAG
The DNA here is from genome assembly GCF_047130825.1 of Actinomadura madurae. NCBI lineage: Bacteria > Bacillati > Actinomycetota > Actinomycetes > Streptosporangiales > Thermomonosporaceae > Actinomadura > Actinomadura madurae. The sequence continues at coordinate 9,256,380 of NZ_CP083237.1, read as the reverse complement.
CAGTTCTGCTCCGGATAGGCGATGCTCCCCGCGGCGCCGCCCGCGGGGAGCACGAGCCTCGCGGAGAAGACCTTCCCGTCGTTCTGCGTCAGCCGGCCCGTCCACGTCCCCGCGTACCGCTGCGGGATGCCGTTCTCCGGCCCGGAGGTGCCCGGCGACGGAGACGAAGGCGTCTCGGACGGCGGGCTCTCCGGTCGCGTCGCGCCCGCCGTGCCGGACGTGGCGGCCAGCGGGCGTCCGCTCGCGCCCGGCCCTTCCGGGTTCTCGCCGCCGCCGTCCCCGCTGGACAGCGCGAGCACCGTCACCACGACGGCGGCCGCCACCGCGACCACGGCCGCCGACACCGCGACCACGCCCGTGACCGGCCGCCGGTCCCGGGGCGCGGGCGGGCCCGGCGGCGCGGGATGCGCGTACGGCGTGGGCGGCGTGGGCGGGGCGGGCGGGGCGGGCGGGGCCTGCATGGTCCGCGTCCCGGCGGAGGCGGGCGGGGCGGGCGCCTGGTCCGCGTCGCCGAGCAGGGCGCGCAGCACCTCCGACGCGGTCGGGCGCGCCGCCGGGTCCTTGGCCAGGCAGCGGGCGGCCACGTCCCGCAGGGGCCCGGTCAGCTCGCCGAGGTCCGGCTCGCCGTGCATGACCCGGCCGACCATCGCCGTCATCGTGTCGGCGGCGAACGGCAGCCGCCCGGACGACGCGAACACCATCGTGCCCGCCCACGCGAACACGTCGGCGGCGGGCCCGGCGCGCAGCCCCTCCAGCTGCTCGGGCGCCATGTAGGCCGGCGTGCCGATCGCCCCGCCGGAGGTGATCGTCCCGGTGTCCAGGGCGCGGGCGATGCCGAAGTCGATGACGCGCGGCCCGTCCGGCCCGAGCAGCACGTTGTGCGGCTTGAAGTCGCGGTGCACGACGCCCGCCCGGTGGATCGCCACGAGCGCCGTAGCGGTGCCGACCGCGAGCCGCTCCAGCGCCCCGCGCGCCCGCGGCCCCTCGGCCGTCACGACCCGGTGCAGCGACGGCCCGTCGACGAGCTCGCTCACGATGTAGGGGCGGTCGCCCGCCACGTCGGCGTCCAGGATCGCGGCCGTGCAGAATTCCGCGACGCGCTTGGCCGTCTCCAGCTCGCGCAGGAACCGCGACCGCGCCTCGGTCTCGGGGCCGAAGCCGCCGTTCAGCAGCTTGACCGCGACCCGCCCGTGCGTGCCGCGCTCGTCCTCGCCGAGGAAGACCACGCCCTGGCCGCCCTCGCCGAGCCGGCCGAGCAGCCGGTACGGACCGAGCCGCTCGGGGTCGCCGGGACGCAGGGTGCCCGCCGCCGACATGTGTGCCTCCCGTTCTGGTGAGACCCGCGTCGGCGAGCCCGGTTCCTATAGATTCCTGAAGTATCTCCCACCGAGCCATGCGCAGAGGACCTAAAGGAACACCAGTGACGGACCAGCCCCCGCCACCACCCCCCGAGCAACCGCCGCCCTACCCCGGTGCCTACGGCGGGCCACCTGGCCCTCCTCCCGGGCAGCCGCCCGGCCCGCCGCCCGGACAGCCCCCCGGCCCGCCGCCCGGACAGCCTCCGGGCCCGCCGCCCGGAATGCCGCCCGGCGGCTACGACCCGCGCTACGGGTACGGCCCGCCCGGGTACGGCCCGCCCGGGTCCGCCCACGGCGAGGAGACGACCTGGGCGGTCTTCGCCTACGTCGGCAACGTCCTGATCGGGTTCCTGCCGGCGCTGGTCATCTACCTGTGGAAGAAGAACCTGTCGCCCTACACCCGGTTCCACGCCGCGCAGTCGATGAACTACCAGCTCACCATGCTGATCCATCTGCTGGCCGTGGCGGCCGTCTGCGTGCCGCCGGCCATCCTGCTGGACGCGCCCGCGTTCCTCGCCCTGCTCGCACTCCCGTACCTGGAGTTCCTGATCGGCGGGTGGTGGCTCCTCATCCTGGGCGCGGTGAAGGCCGGCAAGGGGCAGTACTACCGGTTCCCGACCTTCATCTGCTACCGCATGATCCGCTAGCTCCTCCGCGGGCTCCCTGGGCCGGGGCTCACAGATACGAGCGCGCGTACCCGTCCAGGACCGGCAGGACGGTGTCGCGGCCGCCGCCGGGGACCCGCAGCACGACCTCCTCGATCCCGAGCGAAGCGTAGTAGGCGAGCTTCTCCGGGGTCGGCAGCGTCCCGAACGGGATCACCGGCACGGGGTCCCGCCCCGCCTCCGCGCAGGCGCGGCGCAGGGCGGGCAGCGCCTCGCGGATGCCGGCGCCGCCGATCGGCAGCCATCCGTCCCCGTACTCGGCGAGGTGCGCGAACAGCGTGGGCCCGGCCGCGCCGCCGAGGAGCACGGGGATCCGGCGGGACGGCTTGGGCCACGACCAGCTCGCGTCGAAGCGCACGAACTCGCCCGCGAAGGACGCCTCGTCGTCCGTCCACAGGGCCCGCATGGCGAGGACGTGCTCGCGCGCCATGGCCCGCCGCCGCTTCCAGCGGACGCCGTGGCCGGCGCCCTCCTCGGCGTTCCATCCGTAGCCGACGCCGAGCGCGACCCGTCCGGGCGCGAGCCGGTCGAGGGTGGCGACGGCCTTGGCCGTGACGATCGGGTCGCGCTGCGCGGGCAGCAGGATGCCGGTGCCCAGCGTGATCCGCTCGGTCGTGACGGCCGCGGCGGCGAGCGAGACCAGCGGGTCGAGCGTGCGGGCGTACTCCTCGGGCAGGCTCTCGGCGCCCGTCGGCGGCGCGGTCTCACGGGCCACCGGGATGTGGGTGTGCTCGGGGACGTAGAGCGAGGCGAACCCGCGGCGCTCCGCCTCCACCGCCAGCTCGTGCGGAGCCATGGTCCGGTCGGTCGCGAACATCGTGATCCCGAGCCGCATGCCGCTCCTCTCCCAGGGGTCGCGGGCACCCTACGGCGCCGCCCGGCGGGCGCTCGCGGCGGTCCCGCTCAGCGGCCGAACTCGCACACGGCCACCGTCGCGTCGTCGTGGACCTTGTTCCGCGGCCAGCGGGCGGCCCGCGGGTCGGTCCGCTCGATCTCCCGCGTCCGCCCGATCAAGGCGGCGGGCCCCGGGTCCGCCGCCAGCGCGGCCAGGCCGGCCCAGTCGGTGGCGCCGAACATGTCGGCGAGCCGGGTCGCGCCGTCGGTCAGCAGGACCGCGCGGCGCAGCTCGGCCGCCGGGACGGTGCCGGTGACCGCGGCGCCGGCGACGGCGGGATCGGCCGCGGCGTAGGAGGTGCCGCCGGTGATCTCCCGCACCCCGTCCCCGCCCTCCAGCAGGACGGTCGAGTCGGCCAGCACCAGGTAGTCGACCAGCCCGCCGCGCAGCCGCAGCGCCAGCACGGTCGCCGCCGGTGTCGTGGGGACGCGCAGATCGCAGCTCAGCCGGTGGGCGGCGGCCACGTCCGCGATCGCGCCGGCGAGCCGCGCCACCAGCGGGCGCGTGCCGGGACGGTGCGCGCCCTCGGGCGGGCCCACCGGCGAGCCGGCCGGCGGTCCGGCGCCGTCCAGCATCCGCGCGAGCAGCCGGGTGCCGAGCGACCGCGCGTACCAGGCGGTCCCGTGCACGCACCCGAGGTCGGTGCCGAGCGGCAGCCCGCACCCGTCGAGGACCACGACCGCACCCGCCGCCGCGGCCACGAAGTCCTCGTTGAGCCGCTCGGGGCTCCCCTGGTCCGTCGCCCATTCCACCCGCACGCGTTCCCGCCCTCCGTCGCCCGGCTCCCAGTATGGGGTCCGGCTCAGCCGGGCGCGGCGCGCTCGCCGACGCGGGCCACGGCCCGGACGGGGGCGCCGTCGGCTCCCGCCAGCGCGAGGGGGAAGAGGGAGACGTCGATCGCGCGGCCCGCGGCCTGGGCGTCGACGAGCCGGTCCAGGCCGGTGAGGTTCTCCGCGATCACGGCGCCGGCCCCGCACAGGACCCGGTGGGCCGCCAGGGAGAAGTCATCGGAGCCGGGCGGCGGGGTGCGGTCGACGCTGAGGGCGTCGATGCCGACCGTCCGGACCCCGGCGGCGGCGATCGCCTCCGCGGTCTCCGGCGCGGGGTAGGGATGGGCCAGATAGCCGTCGGTCCCCCAGTGCTCCGGCCAGCCGGTCGCGATGAGCAGGACGTCACCGGGCGCGAGGCCGGGCGGGACGGCGTCCGGCGGTATCGGCGTGCGGGGCGGCAGCCCCCGGACGTCCATCACCACCGCCGGGCCGGTGAAGCGCTCCAGCGGCACCTCGTCCAGCTTCGGCAGGGCGTCGTCGATGTGGAACGGAGCGTCCACGTGGGTGCCGGTCTGCGAGCCCATGTGCAGGCGCAGGACGTTCACCCCCGAGCCGGCGACGGTGAGCGCGGGCACGGCCTCCACCTCCGGGTCGCCCGGATAGACCGGCATGCCCGACACGACCGGGACCGACAGGTCGACCAGCTCAACGCCCATGAAACCGATTATCCCGGCCGGAGGCCCACCCGGTAGCGTTGCGCCGTGTTGCCACATGTGACCGCCATCCGATACGTGACGCCGCTGCGCGAGGGCGGTTCGCTGCCGGGCGTCGTCGAGGCCGACGATCTCGGCACCTACGTGATGAAGTTCCACGGGGCCGGGCAGGGGCGCAAGGCGCTGATCGCCGAGGTGATCGCCGGTGAGCTGGCGCGCGGGCTCGGCCTGCGGGTGCCCGACCAGGTGCTCATCGACCTCGACCCGGCGATCGGGCGGCACGAGCCCGACCCCGACGTGCAGGACCTGCTCAAGGCCAGCCCCGGCTGGAACCTCGGCGTCGACTTCCTCCCGGGGTCGCTCGGCTTCGACCCGCTCGGCTGGACGCCCGACCCCGGCTTCGCCTCGCGGGTGCTGTGGTTCGACGCGTTCATCGGCAACGTGGACCGGAGCTGGCGCAACCCCAACATGCTCGTCTGGCACGGCGACGTGTGGCTCATCGACCACGGCGCGAGCCTCATCTTCCACCACGCGTGGACGAACGCGGCGCGGCTGTTCTCCGGCCCGTACGACGTCGACGACCACGTCCTGACCCCGTACGCGACCGCGCTGCGGGACGCCGAGGCCGAGCTCGCCCCGAAGATCACCGAAGGGCTGCTGCGCGAGGTGATCGAGCTGGTGCCCGACCGCTGGCTGGAGGGCGAGCCCGGCTTCGAGAGCCCGCGCTCGCTCCGCGACGCCTACCTCGACATCCTGCTCCCGCGCGCCGGCAAGCCGCGCGACTGGCTGCCCGACCTGGACGTCGGCGGCCGCCGCCCGGACACCTCCGCGCGGCGCGGCCGGAACCGCCCCGACTGGCTCGGCGGTGCCCCATGAGCGGCGACCGGGTGAGGACCAACATCAGGACGGCCGCCGAGCCGACGGTGTTCGAGTACGCCGCGCTGCGCGTCGTCCCGCGCGTCGAGCGGGGCGAGGCCATGAACGTGGGCGTGGTGGTGTACTGCCGTGCCCTCGACTACCTGGGGTGCCGCACGCACCTGGACGAGAAGCGCCTGCTCGTCCTGGACCCGGCGCTGAACCTCGACGGCGTCCGCGCCGCGCTCCGGGGCGTGGACGCGCTCTGCCGCGGCGGCGAGCGCGCCGGCCAGGCGGCGGCGGAGGCGCCGGGCGCGAGGTTCCGCTGGCTCACCGCGCCGCGCAGCACGATCGTCCAGCCGGGGCCGGTGCACGCCGGCCTCACCGAGGATCCGGCCGCCGAGCTCGACCGGCTTCTCGACCTGCTCGTCAGGTAGCCGCCGGCCGGGGTCCGGTCACGTCCACTCCCAGCGGATGCCGTGGTACCCGGCGGCCATGCCGAACTCGATGAAGTGGACGCTGTGGTAGCTCGACAGGCGCAGGTCGGCGGTGTCCTTGAGCGCGGTGTGGCCGTCGGGCCGCCACGTCCGGTAGCAGCGGGCGGGCAGCGCCGCCGGATGGAACCGGACCTCGATGAGGTACTCGTGCTGGGGGGCGCGGAAACCGCGCCCCTCCTCGGTCACCGGCGGGCCCGTCCCGTCGAACCCGAAGCCGAACTCCACCAGGTAGGTCTCGCCGCGGCCGAGCGCCCGGTCGAAGAGCAGCTCGGCGGCGATCAGGCCGCTGGACTCGTCCATCCGGACCCGGCCGAACCGGCAGCCGCGCACGGTGCGCGACGACGGCAGGACGCCCTGCGGATGGTGGTAGACGGCGGTCCAGCGGTCGGCGCCGCGCTGCTGGGCCTGGAACACCGCGCGGACCCGCACCTCGCGCAGCTCGCGGCGGCGGCCGAGGATGTACTGGTCGTGCATGCTGAGCCCGGTGAGCTGCCGTTCGCCGCGGTCGCCGATCTCGTCGAGCAGGTCGCGCACGCCCGGCTCCGGGCACAGCTCCTCGACCGGCCGCCACGTGCCCGCGGGGCGTTCGGCCACCGGCCGCAGCAGCGTCAGCAGCGAATGGCGCGGCAGTTCGAGGATGGTCTCCAGACCGCGGACGGCGCGCAGCGAGTCGGCGCGCTCGGGCCTGGTCCGGCCGCGCTGCCAGTAGCTCAGCGTGGACAGGCTGACGGCGATGCCCTGCTCCTCCAGGCGGCGCCGCAGCGAGTCGAGGCTCAGCCCGCGGGCCTGGATGGCGGCGTGAAGGGCGACGTTGAACGGACCGTACTGGAGGACCTGTAGGAGATCGTCCTCTGCGACACTCTGCACTTTCCGGCCTCCGGATCGGCTCCGGCCGGCCCCCGCGCGACGGCCTTGACTCCTGCGATTGCTGTTACCGCGCTCACTGTAAGGCCCCGGGGGCCGGTTGCCAACAGGCGAGCTGCGACATCAGTGCCATTCCCACTCGATCCCGACGATGCCGCGCCGGACGGCGCCGACCGCGATGTTGGCGCTGCCGGACGTGCCGATCCACAGCTCGCCGAGCCGCCGCCGCGGGGCGGCGGAGGTCTCGGCGGTGAAGCCGTAGCAGCGCGCCGGGAGCCGGTCGCCGGCGAACTGGACGATCGCCACGTAGTCGTGGACGGGATGGGAGAACCGCCGGTCGTAGCTGTCGCACGGGGGCTGCGCGACCCGCCCGAGCTCGTACTCGACGACCGCGGTGTCGCCCGCCGACAGCACCCGGTCGAAGACCAGCTCGAACGCCACCAGCCCGCCCTCGGCGCGGACCCGGCCGGGCCGGCAGTACCGCAGGCCTCCGAGGCGGGCCGCCCCGTCGTCCGGCTCGCCCTCCGCGCGGGAGCGGTCTCCCGTCTGGTGGACGCAGACGACGCGGTCGACGTCGTCGCCCGCGGCGCGCAGGACGGTGCGCACCGACAGCGTCCAGCAGCGGCGGGCCTCGTCCAGCCGGTAGACGTCGTGGATGCTGAGCCGTTCGAGCCGGTGGTCGCCCGACCGGTCGAGCTGGCCGACGAGGCCGGCGTAGCGCTCGGGGTCGGACCACAGGTCCCGGACCGTGCGGCCCCTCTCCCCGGTGGCGGCCCGGCTCGGCGCGGGCCCGGCGCGCGCCCCGCGGACCGCGACGGCCTCGGCCGCCGGGTCGTCCAGCAGCTCGGTGAGGCCGCCGGGCGGCACCTGGAGGATCTCTTCCAGGGCGACGACGACGGTGCGCGACCGCGGGCGGCTGCGGCCCCGCTGCCAGTAGCTGAGCGTGGCGACGCTGACCGTCAGGCCCTGCGTGCCGAGCCGGTGGCGGATCCGGTCGAGGGTCAGCCCGCTCGCCTGGACGGCCTGCCGCAACGCGCCGGCGAACTCCACGGCCGGATGGTACCCGCCCCGCAAGATCGATTCAGGAAACCGGGCAGATCAGGCACGCAGCGACAAATCAGAAGACATCAGAACAGGATCGACGTGAACGAGCCGAGTTCGGTGAAGCCGACCCGCCGGTAGGCCGCCCGCGCCCGCGTGTTGTAGTCGTTGACGTACAGCGACACGGTCGGCGCGATGGTGCGCAGCGCCTCCCGCACCACCGCCGACATCCCGGTCTCCGACAGGCCCCGGCCGCGCAGGTCCGGCGGCACCCACACGCCCTGCACCTGGCAGGCCCGCGGGGTGACGGCGCCGACCTCGGCCTTGAACATGACGCGGCCGTCCTCGATGCGGGCGAACGCGCGGCCGTCGCGGATCAGCTCGGCGACGCGGGCGCGGTAGAGCACTCCCCCGTCGCCGGCGTTCGGCGACACCCCGACCTCCTCGGTGAACATCGCCACGCAGGCCGGGTAGACGATGTCGAACTCCTCCATCCGGACGCGCCGCACCCGCGGGTCGGCGGGCACGGCGGGGACCGCGGAGGTGGCCATCACCGGCTGGACGGCGCGGACGGCCCTGGCCGGCCCCCAGTAGGGCGCGAGGATCTCCCACAGATCGCCGACCGCGTCCACGGGCCCGACGATGGACGAGCAGCGCCGCCCCTGGGCCTGGGCGCGCTCGGCGAACGCGCGGACCGCCTCGGGGCCGGCCGCGACCGGGATGAGATTCGCGCCGGAGTAGCACAGCGAGACGAGCCGCCCGTCGCGCAGGTAGCCCCACATCTGGGCGCCGAGCCGGCGCGGGTCGAGTCCCGCGGCGTGCACGCGGGAGCTGACGAACACGTTGGACACCGGGTCGGCGTCCAGGATCGCGAGGGCCTCCGCCCGGTGCCGGTCGTCCAGCACGCGCACCGGCACCGAGCCCAGCATGCGCACGGCTACCGGCCCCTGGACGGGCGCGGCCCCCGTTCGGCCCTCACCACTGAAAGCTCCACGTGGACAAGCCTATGTCGTCCAGGGGCCGCGTACCCCCACCGGCTCCGGTCGCGCTCCGATCCGGCGCCGGGTCACGGGTGGGTGGCCACCACCCGCCCGGTCTCCCGCGCCGTCCCGCGCTTCGCGGGCTCGGGCGCGGGCCCGCGCGCGCACCTCGCGTCGGGGCCGGGCCGGGAGGCGGGGACCCGGCCGGTGGCGAGGTAGCCGGCGACGGCCCCGTCGACGCACTCGTCCCCGCCCAGCGTGACGCCGTGGTCGCGCCCGCCGGTCTGCACCAGCAGCCTGGACGTGGGGAGCCTGCGGTGCATCTCCAGCGCGCCCCGGTAGGGGGTCGCCGCGTCCTCACTGCCCTGGACGAGCAGGATCGGCGGCAGCGAAGAGGCGCCCTTCACCCGCGGCGGCGGCCCGCCCGGCACCGGCCAGAAGGCGCAGGGCGCGTTGTACCAGGTGTTGCTCCACGTCTCGAACCGGTAGCCCTGGCTGAAGAGGCGCCGGCTGTCGGCGTGCCAGCGGGCCCAGTCGCGCGGCCAGGGCGCGTCGCGGCACTCGACCGCGACGTAGACGGTGTAGTTGTTCTGGTCGAGCCGCCCCGGCGGCTGCCACGCCTTGCGCAGCGGCCCGGGGTCGTGCCGGACGACGAACGCGGACAGGGCGCTCGCGTGCGACGCCCAGGAGTGCTCGCCGTAGCCGTCGGCGAGGAACACGTCGTCCAGCTCGGACGGGCCGATCTTCCCGTCGACGGGCCGGGCCTTGAGCGCGGCCCGCGCCTTCGCGTAGGAGGCGGCGACCTTCCGCTCGGTCCTCCCGAGCCGGTACACGTCGTGGTGCCGGGCGATCCAGGCGAAGTACGCGCGGATGCTCTTCTCGAACGCGACGTTCTGGTCGAGGTTGTTGCCGTACCAGACGCCGCTCGGCCGGACGACGCTGTCGAGCACCATGCGGCGGACCCGCCCGGGGAACATCGTCGCGTACACCGCGCCGAGGTAGCTGCCGTACGAGTACCCGAAATAGCCGATCTTCTTCTGGCCGAGGGCGGCGCGGATCGCGTCCATGTCGCGCACGAGGTCGGCGGTGCCCATGTGCGGCAGGATCCCGCGGTACTTGCGGGCGCAGTCGCCGGCGTAGGCCTTGGCCCTGGCGGTCCAGGCCCGCTCCTCCGCGGCGTTCGCGGGGATGGTGTCGGAACGTGCCCGGCCCGGGTTCTGGTAGCCCGGGTCGCAGATCAGCGCCGGTTTGCTCGCGCCGACGCCGCGCGGGTCGAAGCCGATCCAGTCGTAGGACGCGGCGACCTGCTTCGGGAGCCTGCGGGAGAAGAAGCCGGACAGGTCGCGTCCGTGCGCGCCGGGCCCGCCGCGGTTGAGCAGCACCACGCCCTTGTACGTGCGGGCGGTGTGCCGGGCGCGGGTCAGCGCGAGGGTGATGTGCTCGCCCCTGGGCCGCGCGTGGTCGAGCGGCACGCTGAGGGAGGCGCACTCCAGTCCTTTGAGCCGGGTGCCCTCCACCGGGTCCTTGGCGGGGCAGGGCTTCCACGCGAGGCCGGCGGGCCTCGGCTCGGGACGGGGCGCGGTCCGGGCGGCGGCGGGCGGCCCCAGAACGGCGACTCCGAGCGTGAGTGCGGTGGCGGCCGTCCCGGCGGCGGCCTTCTTTCCAGCGTCGTTCAGCACCTTCGATTTCTACAGGCGCGAGGCCCTGAACTGCGCGAACTCCCACATCGCGCGATTCCGGCCGCAACCGGCGGAAACGAACGCGGCGTGCCCGGCTCCGCCCTGCGTGGGGGACGGAGCCGGGCACGCCGCAGGCGGTGTGCTACCCGCGTGCCACCGCTACCCGCGTGCTACGGGCGTCCGACCGGGAGGTCCTTGCCCGCGGCGGCGCGGGCCGCCTTCGCGGTCATGGCGGTCGGGTCCGGATCGTTCAGCTCCGGAACGGCCTTGCAGTAGGCGTCCGGGCCGCGGTGGCCCGCCGGCAGGGCACCGGTGTCGAGGTACGCGGCGACCTTGTCGTCCAGGCACACGTTGCCGTTGAGCGTGTTGGCGTGGGTCTTGCCGCCGACCTCGAACACCAGCCGGGAGGACGGGAAGACCTTGTGCATCTCCAGGCCGCCCGCGACCGGCGTCGCCGCGTCCTTCGTGGACTGGACGAGCAGCATGCCCGGCAGGCCCTTGGCGCCCTTCAGCCTGAACTCCGGACCGCCCGAGAACGGCCAGAAGGCGACGGGGGCGTTGAACCAGACGTTGCTCCAGGTGTTGAACCGGTAGCCCTGCTCGTAGAGCTTCACGGCGTCGCGGTGCCACTTGCTCCAGTTGCGCGGCCACTTGGCGTCGGCGGCCTGGACGGCGTTGTAGACGGCGAAGCCGTTGTCGTCGCCGCCGGGGCTGAGCCAGTCGAGAAGGCCGGCGGGGTCCTTGTCGTTGGCCCACGCCGAGAGCGCCTGCGCGAACGGGATGTAGAAGCCCGTGTTGTAGCCGGCGGACAGGACGATGTCGTCCAGCTCGTCCGGGCCGATCTTGCCGCCGATGGGCGCCTTCTTCGCCGCCGTGCGGACGGCGTAGTACTTCGCCTCGACGGCCTTCTCGGTCGTGCCGAGGTGGTAGACCGAGTCGTACTTCGCGATCCAGGCCCACCAGGCCTTCATGTTGGCCTCGAACGCCTTGTCCTGTTCGAGCTGGGCGTCGTACCAGACCGTCTTCGGGTTGACGTTGCCGTCCAGCACCATCCGGTTCACGCGGTTGGGGAACAGCGTGGCGTAGGTGGCGCCGAAGTAGGTGCCGTAGGAGAAGCCGTACCAGCTGATCTTCTGCTGGCCGAGGGCGGCGCGGATCGCGTCGACGTCGCGCGCGGCGTCGGTGGTGCGCATGTGCGGCAGCAGCCAGCCGAACTTCTTCGCGCAGTCCTGCGCGTACTTCTTCGACTTGGCGATCCAGGCCTTCTCCTCCTTCCACGACGCCGGGTTGTAGTCCGGGCGGATCGGGTCGGAGTAGTTCGGGTCGCAGCTCAGCGCGGGCTCGCTGGAGCCGACACCGCGCGGGTCGAACCCGATGATGTCGTACTTGGCCGCGACGTCGGCGTGCCCGGTGCCGCCGATCCAGCGGGCGAGGGCCGGCGAGTACGCCAGCCCGGACCCGCCCGGCCCGCCCGGGTTCACGAACAGGACGCCCTGGTAGTTCTTCTCGTCGGTGTGCTTGAAGCGCGACACCGCGATGGAGATCTTGCGCCCGCCGGGCCGGGAGTGGTCGAGGGGGACCTCGACCTGGGCGCACTCGGCCTGGTTCATCGGGTCGTCGGGGCCGCTGACCTCGCACTTGCCCCAGGCGATGCCCTCGGCGGCACCGGCGGGGCCGGTGTCCGCGCTCGCGGAGACGGCGACGCCCGCCCCGCCTGCCGTCACGACCAGCGCGGTCGCGACGAGGATGGTTCTCTTCACGTGACCCCCTCAGATCGGCGGCTCCGGACGCCCGACACGGGCCGGAGGGGGGAGCGACGCCGATGCGTTGCGGATGCGTACTGCGAATCGGTTCGCCGTCCGCGCCGGGCCCCGGGGATCGCTCCCCGGGGCCCGCGCGGGCGGCCCTGTGCGGACGGCCTGGCGGCCGGGCCTCAGCGGATGACGTCGGCCTTCAGGCGCGCGGCCTTCTGCGAACCCGGGCCGTTCAGCGTCCTGGCGGTCGCCGACGACGGCGGGGTCGGGTCACCGAGCTGCGGGACGTGCACCGTGCGCTGCTCCGGACGCTCTCCCCGCAGGAAGTAGGCGTCGAAGTAGGCGTCCACCTCGGCGGAACCGCGGTGGACGATGCAGTGCGTGCGGTCACCGTCCTGGACGACCAGGCGCGATCCCTTGAGCCGGCGCTGGAGCTCCAGCGCGCCCTCGTACGGGGTGGCCGCGTCGGCGGTCGACTGGAACATCAGGATGTTCTTCGGCAGGTCGCGCGTGTGGCCGATGTTCACCGGCTTGCCGGCCTTGGCGGGCCAGAACAGGCAGGGCGCGTTGAACCAGGCGTTGCTCCACGTCATGAACGGGTGCTTGCGGTTGATCCGCGTGTTGTCCCGCCACCACTTGCCCCAGCTCTGCGGCCACTGGGCGTCGGTGCACTCGGTCGCGGCGTACATCGCGTAGCCGTTGTCGTCGGTCTCGCCGGACGTCGGGGAGCCGAACGTCCCGACGAAGGTGGCGGTGTCGCCGGTCTTGTGGGCGGCGAGGCCGGCGGCGTAGCCGTGCCAGACGGCCTGGCTGCGGCGGTAGGCGGCGTTCAGGATCACGTCGGTCAGCTCGTCCGGACCGACGGCGAGCTGCTGCCCGCTGTCGGGATCGGTGTAGTAGACCGGCTTCTTCTTGAGCTTGCCGCGCAGGTCGTAGAAGAAGCTCCGCACCTTCTTCTGCGTCGCGCCCAGGTGGTACACCGAGTCGTACTTGGCGATCCAGCCGAAGTAGTACTCGATGTTCTTGTCGAAGGCGACGTCCTGGTTGAGGTTGGCCTCGTACCAGACGCCGGACGGGCCGACGTTGCCGTCGAGGACCATCTTGTCGACGTTCTTCGGGTACACGGTGGCGTAGGCCGAGCCGAGGTAGGTGCCGTAGGAGGCGCCGTAGTAGTCGAGCTTGTCGCCTCCGAGCGCCTTGCGGATCGACTCCACGTCGTTCACCGAGTCGATGGTCTTGACGTGGTCCAGCAGCCCGATCTTGTCGGCCTCGCCGCAGTCGTCCGCGTAGCCCTTGGACAGCTTCAGCCAGGTGGCGACGGACTTGCGGTCGCCGGTGCCGTAGTCGGGCCTCGGGGCGTTGGTGTAGGTGGGGTCGCAGCTCAGCGCGGGGACGCTCATGCCGACGCCGCGCGGGTCGAACCCGATGACGTTGTAGGCCTCGCGCATCGGGGCGGAGTTCTGCGCGAACACGCGCGGCCCGAAGAGCGCGCCGCCGCCCCCGGGGCCACCCGGGTTGACGACGATGTCGCCCTTCGCCTTGCCCTCGCCGGTGTGCGGCGTTTTCGTGAGCTGGAGCGTGATCTTCTTGCCCCGCGGCTTGGCGTAGTCCAGGGGCACCGACAGCTCGGCGCACTGCACGATCTTGGAGACCGGGTACAGGGCGTCGTAGAGGTCGTGCACCGTCTGGACGAAGTCGGTGGGGCAGGCGTGCCACTTGAGCGCGGCGGGGTTGAAGCCTCCGGCCGTTCCGGCGGATGGACCCTCGGCCTGCGCGCTTGTGGCGCCGAGGCCGGTGAGACCGAGCCCGGCCACCGCGGCCACGACAACGATCCTCTTCACATATCCCCCTATCGTGCCGACTCCGGTTGAGTCAGACATACGGGTAAATGAGTGAAGATTGTTGCGGTTCGGGCATCCGGCTCGACAGGTCCTGATCAGAGTGGATGCCGAATCGTGACAAGATCAGCGGAACTCCGTGACATGCTGGATCGTTCCGGATCCGGGATCACGATCCGCGGTCCCCGGGCACGCGAAAGGGCCCCGGGTCGCATTCACACCCGGGGCCCTTCGGACGCTGCGGCGTCAGCGCATCGGTGAGATCAGCCGACCACCACGTCGGCGCCCGGCCCGGAGACCGAGCCGTCCTCGCCGATCTCGATCCCCATCTCGTCGGCGATCCGCATCGCCTCCTCGATCAGCGTCTCGACGATCTGCGACTCGGGGACGGTCTTGACGACCTGCCCCTTCACGAAGATCTGGCCCTTGCCGTTGCCGGAGGCGACGCCGAGGTCGGCCTCCCGGGCCTCGCCCGGCCCGTTCACCACGCAGCCCATCACCGCGACGCGCAGCGGGACGGGGAAGTCCTTCAGCCCGGCGGTGACCTGCTCGGCGAGCGAGTAGACGTCCACCTGCGCGCGCCCGCAGGACGGGCAGGACACGATCTCCAGGCCGCGGGTGCGCAGCCCGAGCGACTCCAGGATCGCCGCGCCGACCTTGACCTCCTCGACCGGCGGCGCCGACAGCGACACCCGGATCGTGTCGCCGATGCCCTCGGCGAGCAGCGCGCCGAACGCGACCGCCGACTTGATCGTGCCCTGGAACGCCGGGCCCGCCTCGGTGACGCCGAGGTGCAGCGGGTAGTCGCAGGCCGCCGCCAGCTTCCGGTACGCCTCGATCATCACGACCGGGTCGTTGTGCTTGACGGAGATCTTGATGTCGCGGAAGTCGTGCTCCTCGAACAGCGAGCACTCCCACAGTGCCGACTCCACCAGTGCGTCGGGGGTGGCCCTGCCGTGCTTCTCCAGCAGCCGCTTGTCGAGCGAGCCGGCGTTCACCCCGATCCGGATCGGCACGCCCGCGTCCTTGGCGGCGCGCGCGATCTCGCCGACCTTGTCGTCGAACTTCTTGATGTTGCCGGGGTTGACCCGGACGGCCGCGCAGCCCGCGTCGATCGCCGCGAACACGTACTTGGGCTGGAAGTGGATGTCGGCGATGACGGGGATCGGCGACTTGCGCGCGATCGCCGGCAGCGCCTCGGCGTCGTCCTGCGACGGCACGGCGACCCGGACGATCTGGCACCCGGACGCGGTCAGCTCCGCGATCTGCTGGAGCGTGGCGTTCACGTCGGCGGTGAGCGTGGTGGTCATGGACTGCACCGACACCGGCGCGTCGCCCCCGACCGGAACGTTCCCGACCATGATCTGCCGGGATGCGCGGCGGGGCGCGATCGGATCCGGCGCCCCCTGCCCGTCGCCTGCGCCGCGGACGCTCGGAATTCCCAGTGAAACGCTCATCCCTCTCCTCTGGCTTGCGGCCCCGTACAAAGCCTAGGCGCCCCGCGCCGCTGTGTTGACGCCGCGCGGCACATATCACTGTGAGCATTTGACCCCGCAACGTGAACATTTTGGGTCACTCCGGTAGCCGGAGCGGATTGAACAGGTCGGCGAGGATCAGCAGCACCCCGAACCCCACGAGCACCAGGACGGCCAGGTATGTCAAGGGCAGCAGCCGGGTCATGTCGACGGTGCCCGGATCCGGCCGCCCCCGGATCCGGTTGACGCCGGCGCGCGCCCGCTCGTACCCGACGACCGCGAGGTGCCCGCCGTCCAGCGGCAGCAGGGGCAGGACGTTCAGCGCGCCGAGGAAGATGTTCACCGACACGACCAGCGACAGGTACAGGGCGAGCTTGTCACGCGCGGAGCTGTCGGAGGAGAAGATCTGCCCGGACACGTCGGTGGCGCCGACCACGCTGCCGACCTGGCCGCCCGGCGTGCTCTCCCGCTCGGGCGTGAACAGCTTCGGCACGGCCGCCGGCAGGTCCACCACGACCTCGCCGATCCCGGCGAGGGTCCGGCCGATGCCGCGTCCGGCGAACACGGCCGCGTTCAGCGGGCCGGTCCGCTCGTACCCGGCGCCGACGACCTTCGCGGACATGCCGACGAACGGCCGCCCGTCCACGTCCGCCAGGGTGATGGGCAGCGTCACCGGCCGGGCCGCGCCCGGCCGCCGCACCGCCACCTGGACCGTCTCCCCCGGCTTCGCGTCGTCGATCGCCCTGGTGAGGCCGTCCCAGTCGGACACGGGCGTGCCGCCGAAGGAGACGACGCGGTCGCCCGCGCGCAGCCCCGCCCGGGCCGCCGGGGAGGGCGGGCGGCCGCCGCCGCAGTCGCTCGTCATCGCGGCCGGCACGCAGGGCGTGACCTCCTCGACCGTGCTGGTCACCGTGCCGGGCTCGCGCACGCCGACCGTCATGGCCATCACCATCAGCAGCAGGAACGCGAACACGAAGTTGGCGACGACGCCGGCGACGATGACCACCGCGCGGCGGCCGGCCGGCTGCCGGTAGAAGGCGCGCGGGCGGTCCGCGGGGTCGATCTCCTCCAGCGGCGTGTAGCCGACGATCTTGACGAAGCCGCCCAGCGGGATCGCCTTCACCCCGTACTCGGTCTCGCCGCGCCGGGTGGACCACAGGGTCGGCCCGAAACCCACGAAGTACTGGGTGGCCTTCATGCCGAACCGCTTGGCGGTCAGCAGGTGCCCGCCCTCGTGCAGCATCACCGACACCAGCAGCGCGACGACGAACGCCGCCGCGCCGAGGACGAAGGCCATCGGGTCTCCTCGGGGTCGGTCCCGAGGCGGGCCCCGGGTCAGCCGGTTCCGGTCAGTTCCGCGGTCCGGGCCCGCGCCCATCCGTCCGCCGCGAGGACGTCGTCCAGCGACAGGTCTCCGGGGGTTCCGGAACCGTGCTCCTCCACTACCCGCGCGATCGTGTCGACTATCCCGAGGAACGGGAGCCGTCCGGCGCGGAACGCGTCCACACATTCCTCGTTGGCGGCGTTGTAAACCGCCGGGACGGTGCCGCCCAGCTCACCGGCGTGCCGCGCCAGCGCGACGGCCGGGAACGCCTCGTCGTCGAGCGGGGACAGCTCCCAGGTGTGGGCCCTCGTCCAGTCGACGCCGGGCGCGGCGTCCGGGACGCGGTCCGGCCAGTCGATCCCGAGCGCGATCGGCAGCCGCATGTCGGGCGGGCTGGCCTGGGCGAGCGTGGAGCCGTCGGTGAACTCGACCATCGAGTGGATGACCGACTGCGGGTGCACCATGACCTCGATCCGGTCCATCGGGACGTCGAAGAGCAGGTGCGCCTCGATGACCTCCAGGCCCTTGTTGACGAGGGTCGCGGAGTTGATCGTGATGACCGGGCCCATGTCCCAGGTCGGGTGGTTCATCGCCTCCTCGGGGGTGACCTCGGCCAGCTCGGCGCGGCGGCGCCCGCGGAACGGGCCGCCGCTCGCGGTCAGCACGAGCCGCCGCACCTCCTCCGCGCGCCCGCCGCGCAGGCACTGGGCGAGCGCCGAGTGCTCGGAGTCGACGGGGACGATCTGCCCCGGCCGCGCCCGCTCCTTGACGAGGGGGCCGCCGACGATGAGCGACTCCTTGTTGGCGAGGGCGAGCGTCCGGCCCGCGTCCAGCGCGGCGAGGGTCGAGGCGAGGCCGAGGGCGCCGGTCACCCCGTTCAGCACCACGTCGCACCGCCACGCGGCGACCTCGGCGACCGCGTCCGGCCCCGCCGCGATCTTGGGGATGGGGTACTCGCCGGTGGCGTAGCCGCGCCGTTTCGCCTCGGCGTAGAAGGCGAGCTGGAGCTCCTGCGCGGCGGACGCCTTGGCCACCGCGACGATCTCGGGACGGAACTCCAGCGCCTGCGCGGCCAGCAGGTCGACCCGGCCGCCGCCCGCCGCGAGGCCGGTCACCCGGAACCGGCCGGGGTTGCGGCGGATCACGTCCAGCGCCTGGGTGCCGATCGAGCCGGTGGAGCCGAGGACGGCGATCTCGCGGGCGGTCGCGTCGGGGCTGGGTGCAGACATCACCGCTCCATTGTCGGGCATCTGCCGGGCATCGGCCCGCTCAGCTCCCGGTGGCGTCGTAGGCGCGCCGCGCCCGCTCCACCTTCTCCAGGTTCTCCGCGGACCACTCGGCGAGCGAGGCGAACAGCGGCGCCAGGCTGCGCCCCAGCTCGCTGATCTCGTACTCGACGCGCGGCGGCACCTCGGGGTGGTAGGTGCGGCCGACGAGGCCGTCGCGCTCCATCTGCCGGAGCCGCTGCGTCAGCACCTTCGGCGTGATGGAGCCGATGCGGCGCTGCAGCTCGACGAACCGCTGCCGGCCGTACTCGTGCAGCGTCCACAGGATCGGGGTCGTCCACCGGCTGAACACGATGTCGACCACAGGGGCGATCGGGCAGGCGTGCTCGGCGTCGAACTCCTCCGCGTTCCACACGGTCCCCACGGCGCCCTCCCGGGTAGTCACTATCTTCTAGGTACCTACTATATCGAGGATGCTAGCTTCGCCGGGTCGCACCGCGACAGCGCCGCCGCGGCGGCGTCAGCGCAGCTCATACGGAGTGACTCATGATCGTTGTCACGGGTGCCACGGGAAATGTCGGACGGCCGCTCGTCCGGGCGCTGGCCGGGGCGGGCGAGGACGTGACGGCCGTGTCCCGGCACGTCCCGGACGATCTGCCGGACGGCGTCCGCCACCGCGCGGCCGACCTCGCCGACCTCGAAACCCTCCGGCCCGCCCTGGACGGGGCGGACGCCCTCTTCCTCCTCATCGCCGGGCCGCTGCTCGGCTCCCCTGCCGGCCCCGGCCCGCGCGACGTCCTCGACGTGGTGAAGGCCTCCGGCGTCGCGAACGTCGTGCTGCTGTCGTCCCAGGGGGCGGGGACGCGCCCGGAGTCGCCCGCCCACGCGCGGCTGAGGGCGTTCGAGGAGGCCGTCCGGGAGTCGGGGCTCGACTGGACGATCCTGCGGCCGGGCGGCTTCGCCAGCAACGCGTACGCGTGGGCGGAGCCCGTCCGCGCGCACCGGTCGGCCGCCGCGCCGTTCGCCGGCGTCGCGCTGCCGTTCGTCGACCCGGCCGACATCGCCGAGGTCGCGGCCGCGGTGCTGCGGGAGGGCGGGCACGCCGGCCGCGTCTACGAGCTCACGGGCCCGGCGCCGGTCACGCCGCGGGACCGCGCGCGGATCATCGGCGAGGCGCTGGGCGAGCCGGTGGCGTTCACCGAGCAGACACGAGAGGAGGCGAGGGCCCGGATGCTGGAGTTCATGCCCGCGCCGGTCGTCGACGGCACCCTGGACATCCTCGGCGAGCCCACCGAAGCCGAGCGGCGGGTCAGCCCGGACGTGCAGCGGGTCCTCGGCCGCCCGGCGCGGTCGTTCGCGCAGTGGGCGGCCGGCGCCGTCGCCGCGTTCCGCTGAGTCACCGGGCGAGCGGGAGCCGAAGGACGAGGCGGGCGCCGTAGGTGCCGTCGGCGACGTACAGGCTCCCGCCGTGGCCGATCGCGATCTGCCGGGCGATCGGGAGCCCGAGGCCGCTGCCGCCCTTGTCGCGGCTGCGCGCCGTGTCCAGCCGGGCGAAGCGCTCGAAGACGCGGTCGCGTTCGGCGTGCGGGATGCCGGGGCCGTCGTCGTGCACCTCGACGACGGCGTCCCCGCCTTCCGCGCGCGCCTCGACCTCGATCCGCCCGTCCGCGTAGCGCTCGGCGTTGGCGAGCAGGTTGATGACGACGCGGCCGAGGCGCAGCCGGTTGCCCACCACCATGAGCCCCGGTTCCACCTTGACGGCCGTCGGGACGGCGGAGCAGCGCCGGGCGACCTCCGACTCCACCAGCGCGCCGAGGTCGATGCGCTCGCGGACGGGGACGTCGCCGGCGTCGAGGCGGGCGAGCACGAGGAGGTCGTCCACGATGTGGTGCAGGCGTTCGATGTCGGCGAGCGAGGACCGCAGCGTCTCGGCGACGTCCCCGTCCTCGGGGGCGGCGAGGGCCAGCTCGATGCGGGTCCGCAGGCCGGTGATCGGCGTGCGGAGCTCGTGCGAGGCGTCGGAGATGAACGCGCGCCGCTGGGCGGCCGCGCCGTCCAGCCGGCCGAGCAGGTGGTTGACCTGGCCGGCCAGCCGCTCGGCGTCGTCGCCCGTGGCCGGGACGCCGACCCGCTCGCCGAGGCCGGCCTCGTCGAGGTCCTGCAGTTCCCGGCAGAGCCGGCGTACCGGTTCGAGCAGCCCGCGGGCCAGGCGGGCGACGCCCCGGCCGGCGAGGCCCGCGGCGGCCGCGGCCAGCACCGCCATGACCGCCGCGAGGACTCCGGGGCGGCCGACGTCGGCCAGCAGGGCCAGCGCCACGGCCGCCAGGGCCACCACGGCCACCAGCAGGGAGCCGAGTGCGGTGACCGCGAGCGTCACGCGCGCCCGTACGGGGCGGGGCCTGTGCGGCCGGAGGCGCCGGAGACCGACGTTCCAGGCCGACATGTCTCCTTTGTACGCAACTGCCGACCAACGGACGGCAAAGATCCCGGCCCATGACCGCATAGCCCTGGTCCGCGATCCCCGCCCGCGGGGCTCCGGCGGCGCATAGCTCAGCCGATCTTGGACGTCCCGGCGACACGGGATGCTTTGCCGCGCTTTTCACCTTCGGTAACGGTGACCACACCCTCCCCCGCCTATAAAGGAGTGACGTGAAGCCGACTCCCGCCGGGGGATGGAGACATGGGCCAGACAGGCGAGCCGATCGTCGACCAGGGCGGGCTCAGCAGAGCCCAGCGCCTGGGCGACGCGTGCGTCGTCTGCCGCAAGAGCTGGCCCCGGCCGCGCGTCCGCGTCGGCCGCCTGCCGGACTCGTCCGGGGTGTTCGCGTGCGACGACTGCGCACCCGCCCCGCCGGTATCCCGCGCACGCCGGGGCCCCAGGGAGCAGCTCACGGGCGCCGGGCGGCCGGTCGGGGAGCCGCCGCCCGCGCGGACGGCGGCGCCCGCCGCCGTCATGGAGGTCTCTCCAAGGAGAAGGGTGACCCGGGCGTTCGGGGGGAAGTCCGGGACCACCCCGCAGGCGCGTCCGGCTGGGGGCGGCCGGACGCGCCGGAGAGACCCCTAGGGGCCGCCGTCAGCCCTTCGTCCGCGTCGCCGTGAGCCAGGTGCGGGTCCACTCGGCATAGTCCGTGCAGCTCGCCTTCTCGTCCTCGTCCTTCTTCCCGCCGCACGCCTTCGACGGCGCGTGCGCGAAGATGATCTTGTCGAGGTAGGCGCGGTCGCCCACGTGGTAGGCGGCGCAGAACCCGGATCTGAGGCGATCGCCCGAGCACGCCTGCGGGTTGGCGGGCGCCACCCCGGTCCACTCGGCGACCTGCTGCTGGACGTCCGGCGAGGCCGTCCACTGGAGCCACTGGTACATGCAGTTGGGGTGCTGGGCGCGGGCGCCGATCATCCACGCGTCCATCCACCCGGTCGCGCCCTCCGACGGGATGACGCCCTGGACGGGACGGGACGCGCGGTTCAGCACGTCCACGTGGTAGGGCCACGCCTGGCCGAGGACGGCCCGCCCCCCGGCGAACGCGCTGACGGCCTCGGCCGGCAGCTCCCAGTACTCCCCGACGTACGGGCGCTGCTCGGCCAGCACGCGCCCGGCGGCGGCGAGCTGCGCCGGCGTCAGCGAGTACGGGTCGCGGATCTTCAGCTTGCGCCGCTCGCCCTTGAGGTAGAGGGCCGCCTCGGCGATGGCGAGCGGGCTGTCCCGCATGATCAGCCTGCCGGAGTACCGGCGGGCCTGGGCGGGGTCGAACAGCGCGGCCCAGCTCGCCGGCGGCGGCACGGTCCGGGTGTCGTAGGTGAGCAGGTTGGTGCCCCACACGTACGGGATGCCGTAGTGCTTGCCGCCGCGGTCCAGCAGCTTGCGGAGCTTCGGCTCCAGCTTCTTGTAGCCGTCCACGAGGTCGGGGTTGACCGGGACGACCTGGTTCTCCTCGATCAGCCGGCCGGCGAC
This sequence comes from Actinomadura madurae, assembly GCF_047130825.1. Taxonomy (NCBI): domain Bacteria; kingdom Bacillati; phylum Actinomycetota; class Actinomycetes; order Streptosporangiales; family Thermomonosporaceae; genus Actinomadura; species Actinomadura madurae. The sequence goes on along the minus strand of NZ_CP083237.1, from coordinate 9,234,497 downwards.
CTCGGGCGGCGCCGCGACGCCGTCGTAGCGGCGGTCGGGGTCGCGCATGAGGGCGGCCATCTCCTCGGGCGTCTGGACGGTCTTCAGCCCGACCTTGCAGCCGGTGCGCTTCTGGAACGGGGTGGCCCAGTCGACGCGCGGGTCGGTGGTGCCGCTCTCGACGGACCCGGGCAGCGCGACCAGGTTGAGCATCCCCTCGCCCGGCCCGAGGGTGCCGGCCACCTTGGCGACCCCGGCCGGCCTCTCCTCGTCCCCGCTGCAGGAGACGAGCCCCGCGGCGAGCGCCGTGGCCGCCACCAGGGCCCCTGCCGTCCAGACCCGCGCCGTGGCCGTCAGCCGCATCTCGCTCCCGATCCGTGCCAGGGCCCTCCCCCTTCGCGAACGGGCCCGTCGGCGCAGCGTAGCGTCTCCGGGGCCGCGGGGCGGCGCGCACCCGGCACCGGGCGGGGCCCGCGCCCGTCCGGCCGCCATTCCGTCCGTTCCGGAGGCCGCCGGCGAATTTATCGCCGGTGGGGCACGGCTTTTCCCGCCGACTTCGAGTCGTACGACCGGGAATTACCGGTGATCGCGACTCGCGAGTTCAGCCGAAACTTTCCCGGAGGTAAGAACTCCATAGCCATTGCCGTACCGTTTACTGGCGCATTTCGGCCGGCCGTTCAACGGAGAAACCGCCGGGGCCCCGGGAGACGGCGGGTGCTGGCGTCCGCGCCATACACGGAGGTTGCTGGAGAGGGATATGGCGCGGGCTGCCGTCCTGCCCGGGACCGCGGCGGCACCGGCGGGCGTGGCGAGGTTGGGGAACAGCGGATCACCGTGCGGTGCTGCCTGGCCACGCGATCACCGGTACCCGGCCGAACGGCGACGGTGTGACGCCCTCGAGACGGAGGAGGTTCGAGGGACGCCGCACGTCCTGCCGGGTGTCGCGGGACGGCCGCGGAGGGCCGTCGGGGGATGCCGGCACACCGGCCGGCGGCCGCCTGGGAGCGGCGTGCTTGACCACCTCGATCCGTGCGATGAGCCGCTGCGGGGTGTCGGCCTCCAGGAAGTCGCCGACGTCGCGGTCCTTGGGCGGCAGCGCCCACCAGTGGCCGGTGCACAGGCCGAACCAGATGGTCCAGCCCGGGAATCGCCTTGCGAGGGCGTCCACCTCTGCGGCGTGGTCGCCTGCGGTCATAGCGCGGCTCTCCTGCACGTTCCGGCCCCACGTGGCCCTGCGGCCCCTGGACTCCGTGTTTCTGACTGCCAACCCTGACTTTTGAATTCATCCCAATTAATTGAGACAGTCAGATTGTGTCGCCGGACACAGACCCCGTCAATGGGTGTAGCCATTATTCGTCCGCGCACGGCGGACGAAAATCAACGACGAAAAACGCCGGAGGTAGGAAACTCCCGTACCTCAGCCGCCGGCGGGAAATCCCAGCTCAACGCCCCGGTGGCTGGGATCGGCCCAGCGCGCGGTGACGGCCTTGGTCCGCGTGTAGAAGTGGACGCCCTCCATCCCGTGGGCGTGACTGTCGCCGAACAGTGAGTCCTTCCAGCCGCCGAAGGAGTAGTAGGCCATCGGGACCGGGATGGGCACGTTGACGCCGACCATGCCGACCTCCACCTCGTTCTGGAAGCGGCGCGCCGCCCCGCCGTCGTTGGTGAAGATCGCCGTTCCGTTGCCGTACGGGTTGGCGGAGATCAGCTCCATGGCGGCGTCGTAGGAGCCGGCCCGCGCGACCGACAGCACCGGCCCGAAGATCTCGTCCTTGTAGGCGTCCATGTCCGGGGTGACGTGGTCGAGGACGGCCGGGCCGAGCCAGAAGCCGTCTCCCGCGCCGCCGAGCACGTCCGGGTCGCGCCCGTCGACGGCGAGGGTGGCGCCCTGCGCGACGGCGCCGTCCAGGTACGAGGCGACCTTGTCGCGGTGCGCCCGGGTCACCAGCGGCCCCATCTCCGCCTCGGGATGGTCGCCGGGGCCGATCCGGAGCCGGGCGACCCGCTCGCGGATCTTCGCCGTCAGCTCGTCCCCGACCGGGTCCACGGCCACGACGACGGAGATCGCCATGCACCGCTCCCCCGCCGACCCGAACCCGGCGGACACGGCGGCGTCCGCGGCGAGGTCGAGGTCGGCGTCCGGCAGCACGAGCATGTGGTTCTTGGCGCCGCCGAGCGCCTGCACCCGCTTGCCGTTCGCCGCCGCCGTCGCGTAGATGTACCGCGCGATGGGGGTGGAGCCGACGAAGCTGACCGCCTTGACGTCCGGATGGTGCAGCAGCCCGTCCACCGCGGCCTTGTCCCCGTGCAGGACGTTGAACACGCCGTCCGGCAGCCCCGCCTCGGCCCACAGCTCGGCGAGCCGCACCGACGCCGAGGGGTCCTTCTCCGACGGCTTGAGCACGAAGGTGTTCCCGCACGCGATCGCCACGGGGAACATCCACATCGGCACCATCGCCGGGAAGTTGAACGGGGTGATCCCGGCGGCCACGCCGAGCGGCTGCAGGATGGAGTAGGCGTCGACGCGCGACGAGACGTTCTCGGAGAAGCCGCCCTTGAGCAGGTGCGGGATGCCGCAGGCGAACTCGACGACCTCCAGGCCGCGCGACACCTCGCCCGCCGCGTCGGAGACCACCTTGCCGTGCTCGGAGGAGATGAGCCGCGCCAGCTCGTCGCGGTGCCGGGCGACCAGCTCGCGGAACGCGAACAGCACCTTCGTGCGCTGCGAGAGCGAGGTGTCCCGCCAGCCGGGGAACGCCTCCTTCGCGGCTGCGACGGCCGCGTCGACCTCCGGCCGCCCGGCGAGGTCGACCGCCCCGGCGAGGCGTCCGGTGGCGGGCTCGTAGATGTCGCCCTGCCGGCCGGGCTCCCCGTCGAAGGGCTTCCCGCCGATCCAGTGTGCGACGCGGTGGCTCATACGGACTCCTCCGGAAGTGCTTCGAGGGACGCGATCAGGATGCCGAGGCCTTCGGCGGCCTCGTCGTCGGTCAGGGTCATCGGCGGCGCCATGCGGACCACGTTGCCGTACAGGCCGCCCTTGCCGACCAGCAGCCCCCTCTCGCGGGCCGCCTCCATGAGGGCGGCGGCGAGCGGCGGGCTCGGCTCGCCGGTGCGCGGGTCGGCGAGCTCGACGGCGAACATCAGGCCCTTGCCCCGGACGTCCGCGACCACCGGGAACCGGCCGGCCGCCGCCGCCAGCCCGCCGATGATCGTCGCGCCCTGCCGCGCCGCGTTGGCCTGCAGATCGTGGTCGAGAATGTGGTCCAGCGTCGCGTTCGCCGCGGCCATCGAGACCGGGTTGCCGCCGAACGTGGAGATGCCGACCGCGTGCAGGCCGTCCATGAGGTCGCCGCGCGCGACGACGCCGCCGACCGCGAAGCCGTTCCCGAGGCCCTTGGCGAACGTCATCGCGTCCGGGGTCACGCCGTGGTCGTCGATCCCCCAGAAGCCCTGGCCCGTCCGCCCCCACCCGGTCTGCACCTCGTCGGAGACGAACAGGATCCCGTGCTCGTCCAGGACGCTCTTGTAGGCGGCGAACAGCCCGTCGGGCGGCATCGTGAAGCCGCCGACGCCCTGGATCGGCTCGGCGATCAGCGCGGCGACGTCGCCGCCGGTCGCGGTGGCGAGCACGTGCCGCAGGTCCTGCGTGCAGGCGTCGATGTACCGCTCGTCCGACATGCCCGCGAACTGCGGGAGGTGGCGGTCGGCGCCGTGCAGGAAGTGGACGTCCAGCGGGGAGAAGGACAGGTTCGTCCAGGCCCGGTTGCCGGTCACGCCCGTCGCGGCGAACGACCGGCCGTGGTAGCTCTGCCGCATCGCGAGGACCTGGTCGCTGCGCCGCGCGTACGCGGCGAGCAGCAGCGCCGCCTCGTTGGCCTCCGTTCCGGAGTTGACGAAGAACACCTTCGCGTCCGGGATGCCGGAGAGCCGGGCGATCTTCTCGGCCAGCTCCACCTGCCCGCGCAGCAGGTACGCGGTGGAGGTGTGCACGACGCCCGTCGCGATCTGCCGCTCCACCGCCTCCCGGACCTCGGGCACGTCGTAGCCGAGCATGTTGGTCAGGATGCCGGTGAAGAAGTCGAGGTAGACGTTGCCCTCGGCGTCGGTCACGCGGTTGCCCTTGCCGCCGACGATCTCGATGGGGTCCCGGTAGTTGAGCGCCATCCACGACGGCATGACCGCCCGGTGGCGCCGGAGCAGGTTCGCGTGTTCCGACATGGCACAAGTCTCGTTCGCGGGAGGGGCCGGAGGCCACCCGCAGAGTGTCAATACCGCGCCGCTCCGCTTGACGGTCTGCTCGCGGCTGACACCCTGTAACGACCTGATCATCGTCGTTGACACCCTGTCGGATACCATCGCGGTGATGCTGCCCACTGTCGACGACGTCCTCCAGCTCGACGCGGTCCGCCGCGGCCAGCCGCACGTCGTCGCGGGCGCCGACCGCACCGGCAACCGGGTCCGCTGGGTGCACGTCGCCGAGGTCACCGACATCGCCCACCTGCTGCACGGCGGCGAGCTGGTGCTCACGACCGGGATCGCGCTGCCGGACGAGCCGGAGCGGCTGCGCGCCTACATCGGCGACCTCGCCGAGGTCGGCGTCAGCGGCCTGATGATCGAGCTCGGCCGGCGCTACGCCAGCGTGCTGCCGCCCGCGCTGATCGCCGCCGCCGAGGAGTTCGGCCTCCCGGTGATCGTGCTGGCGCACGAGCCCGCGTTCGTCGACATCACCGAGTCGGTGCACGCCCGGATCGTGCAGGAGCAGTACGCGGAGCTGCGCGCCTCCGAGCAGCTGCACGAGATCTTCACCCAGCTGTCGGTCGAGGGCGCCTCCACCGACGAGGTGGTCCGGCAGGTCGCGGCGCTCGGCGGGCATCCCGTGGTGCTGGAGAACCTCGCCCACCAGGTCCTCGCCGCCGACGCCGGCGGCGCCGACCCCTCGGAGCTGCTGTCGGCGTGGGAGACGCGGTCCCGCGCCGTGCGGCCGGGCCGCCGCACCGGCTACGACGAGGCGTCCGGCTGGCTGGTCACCATGGTGGGCGCGCGCGGGGAGGACTGGGGCCGGCTCATCATCGACCTCGGCGCGCCGCCCTCGCCGCGGGAGACGGTCCTGGTCGAGCGGGCCGCGACCACGCTCGCCCTCGGCCGCCTCCTCGACCGGCACGCCGAGAGCGTCGAGCGCCAGGCGCACGGGACGATCATCGCCCGGATCCTCGCGCACGCCTACTCCGACCCGCAGGAGGCCGCCGCCCGCGCCCGCGCCCTCGGCGTCCCGCTGTCCGGCCGCCGGCTGCTCGGCGCGGTGCTGCGCCAGCGCGGCCCCGCCTCGGCCGCCCCGCGGGTCGGGGAGCTGTCCCAGCTCGCCGAGACCGCGGCGGCGGCCTGCAAGGACGCGCGGCTCGCCGCCCTCGTCGGGGTGCTGGACGAGGGCGGCCCGCACGCCCGCGTCGGCGTGCTGGCCTCCCTGCCGGCCCGCGCCGACGTGGAGACGGCCCTCGCCGAGGTCGCCACCCGGATCCGCGCGCAGTCCGGCGGCACGGTCATGGCCGCCGGGTCCGTCGTGGAGACGATCCGGGACGTCCGCCGCTCGTTCCTGGAGGCCGAGCAGGTCGCCGACGTCGCCGCCCGCGGCTCCGGCGCCCGCCTCTTCTACCGCCTGCCCGACCTGCGCCTTCGCGGCCTCCTGCACCTGCTCCGCGACGACGCCCGCGTCCAGACGTTCGTGGAGCGCGAGCTCGGCCCGCTCCTGGAGTACGACGCCGAGCGCGGCGGCGACCTGACCCGCATCCTGGAGCTCTATCTTGAATCGGGGCGTAACAAGGCGGTGGCCGCCCAGCGGGCGCACCTGTCCCGTCCCGCCTTCTACGAACGCCTCCGCCGGATCGAGCGCGTTCTGGACGCCGACCTGGACGATGTCGAGTCCTGCGTGTCCCTCCACGTCGCGCTGCTGGCTCTGTCGTCCGTTCGCTGGGAACGTTCCTGACATCCGGCCGTGACCGGTGAAGGCCGTCCGCGCGGGTTCTTCCGCGCATACGCTTTACCTCATGGCGGACTCGGCATTGCACGTTCATCGGTATGGGGATCCTGCCGGCGACCCCGTGGTCCTGCTGCACGGCGTCACAGGGCACGGGGCGCGCTGGCGCCGGACCGCCGAGCGGTACCTGGCGGACCGGTCCGTCCTGGCACCCGACCTGCGCGGGCACGGGCGGTCGACGCACGAGCCGCCGTGGACGGTCGAGCGGCACGTCGCCGACGTCCTCGGCCTGATGGACGCCGAGGGCGTCGAGCGCGCCGACCTCGTCGGCCACTCCTACGGCGGGATGATCGCGGTGCACCTGGCGCGGACCGCGCGGCGGCGGGTGCGGCGGCTCGTGCTGCTCGACCCGGCGATCGGCCTGGAGCCGGCGAAGGCCGCCGAGGAGGCGCGCGGCTACCTGGCGCCCGCGTCGTTCGGCGACGTCGCCGAGGCGCGGGCGTACCGGGCGGCGCGCTGGCCGAAGTCGCCGGACGACGCCGTGGACGAGGAGATCGCCGTCCACCTGGAGCACGGCGCGGACGGGCGGCTGCGGTGGCGGTTCGAGCCGGCCGCGGTGGTGACGGCGTACTCGGAGATGGCCCGCCCCCATCTGGCGCCGCCCGCGGACGTCCCGACGCACCTGGTCATCGCGGCCGAGGCCGACCTCGTCCGGCCCGAGTTCGTGGTGGACCTGCGCGCGGCGCTCGGGCCCGGCCTCGTCATCAGCGAGATCGAGGCCGGGCACATGCTCTACCTCGACCGGTTCGAGGAGACCGGATCGCTGCTCAGCGGCTGGCTGGACGGAGCAGGCGCCGCCCGGTGAACGGCGGCAGGGTCAGCGGCGTGTGCAGTCCGGGCGGGGCCCCGGCCACCGCCGGAACGGCGGCGGCCATGCGAAGCGCGGCCGAGTCGCCGGGACCGGCGAGATCGGCGCGCCAGGACGGCTCGCCGGCGATCTCGACGCGGTGGCCGCCGCCGGAGGCGGCCGCGGGCCAGTGCGGGGCCACGTCGGCGCGGGCCCGCGCGACCCGCTCCACGGTGATCACCGGGCGGCCGCCCAGCATGCCCGACACCTGGAGCCGCAGCCCCGCCTGGGCGCCCCGGGCGATCCGGCCGATGTCCTCGGGCGCCGTGCACAGCTCGTAGGTCTCGCGCACCTCGTCCAGGGGGACGGCCAGATGCTCGGCGAGGAGGCGGACCACCGGGCCCCACCGGCGCCGCGGGGTGCCGGGCCGCACGGCCGGCGGGCGGTGGCCGGCGGGTGCGCCGAAGCCGGCGGTCTCCGGGGCGTCCGGGCCGGTGAACGTGGTGATCGTGACGGCCTCGATGCGCAGGCAGGCGCCGCTGAGCAGCAGCGGGAGCACGTCCTCCACCGGGCCGGGGCCGAGCGTGAGGCAGGCGGCGCCGCCGGTGGCGCAGGCCGCGCGGACGCGCCGCACCAGGCCCCGGTCGGCGGACGGCGGATGGACGAGCGAGGGCACGGCGTCCGACACGACTCCGGCGCCCGCCTCCAGGAGGCGGCACAGTTCGCCCACCGCGTCCGTCCCGCCGGACTCCGTGTGGCAGATGACATGGGGGCGGCGGGCCAGGAGCTCCGCCGGGTCATCGGCGGCGAGGACGCCGAGGGGGCGTCCGGTTCCGGCCAGTTCGGCGGCGTCCGCGCCGGCGTGCCGGGGGTCGCCGGTGACGACGCCGGCGAGTTCGAGGTCCGGATGCTCGATCAGGGCTCTGAGCACCCGCATGCCGACGGTTCCGGTGCCCCACTGGCCGACAAGAAATGACATATCACCACTTTTCAACCAAGCGCTCGGTCAACGGCGGCGCGCATTGTAAGCACGCTCGTCCGGCCAGGACGAGACCCGTCCGGGACGTACATCCGTGCACCCCGGGAAGGACTCTCTTGTGACGTTTCGTACCGATCCGCGCACTTTCGGGGTGGAAGAGGAACTGCTGCTCGTCGACCCCGAGAACGGCGCGCCCCAGGCCGTCTCCGGGTCCGTCATCCGGTACGCCCGGCGCCACGACGAGCTGTTCCTGACCGGCGGGCGGCGGTCCAACCCGCTGGAGACCGAGTTGCAGCGCGAGCAGCTGGAGACGGCCACCCCCGTCTGCACCTCGCTCGGCGAGGTGTCCGAGCACGTCCGGTCGGCGCGGCTGGCCGCGGCCGAGTCCGCGGCGGGCGCGGGCGTCGCGGTGGCGGCGCTCGCGACCTCGCCGGTCAGCGTCCGCCCGTCGCTGACCCCGACGCACCGCTACCTGCGGATGGCCGACGCCTACGGGCCCACCGCCGACGAGCAGCTCACCTGCGGCTGCCACGTGCACGTCGGCGTCGAGTCCCCGGACGAGGGCGTCGCCGTCCTGGACCGCATCCGGCCGTGGCTGCCGCCGCTGCTGGCCCTCAGCGCCAACTCGCCGTTCTGGCAAGGCGCCGACACCGGCTACGACAGCTGGCGGCACCAGGTCTGGAGCCGGTGGCCGTCGAGCGGCCCGACCGAGCTCTTCGGCTCGGCGGAGGGGTACCGGGCGACGGTCGAGGCGCTGCTCGCGACCGGGGCGCTGGTCGACGAGGGCATGATCTACTTCGACGCCCGGCTGTCCCGGCGCTACCCCACCGTGGAGATCCGCGTCCCGGACGTGTGCCTGAGGGCCGACGACGCCGTGCTGGTGGCCGCGCTCGTCCGCGCCCTGGTCGACACGGCCGCTGCCGCCTGGCGGTCCGGCGAGCAGCCCGACCCGGTGCGCGCCGACCTGATGCGGCTGGCGATGTGGCGGGCCGGACGTTCAGGCCTGCGCGACGACCTCGTCCACCCGTGCACCCGCCGCGCCGCGCCCGCCCGCGAGGTCGTGGGCGCGCTGCTGGACCACCTGTCCCCCGCGCTCGACCGCTCGGGCGACCTCGGGACCGTGGCCGGGCTCCTGCGCGACGTGATCGAGCGCGGCAACGGCGCCCAGAGGCAGCGCGCCGACTTCACCCGCACCCACGACGTCACGGCCGTCGTCACGAGCGCCGTCGAGCAGACGATCGCCTTCTGATCAGAGACAATCCCCGGATGCTCCTCGACGACGCCGCCCTGGAACAGTCCGCGGTCGTGGCCAACTGCGCCATGAACCGCGAACGCCGTCTCGACGGCTACGCCCGCGAGCTGGGCATCGACATCACCGAGTTGGCCGGGGACCGATGGCTCGACCTGTGCTGCGGGACGGGCCGCGCCCTGGCCGACGCAGCGGCCGTCCTACCGGAAACGGAGATCGTGGGCGTAGACCTGGTAGACCACTTCGTCCCCGGAACAAACGCGCTCCGCCTGATCACCGCCTCGGTAACCACCTGGGAACCGGAGGCGCCCTTCGACCTGATCACCTGCGTCCACGGCCTGCACTACATCGGCGACAAGCTGGGCCTCCTCACCCGAGCCGCATCATGGCTGACGGGCGACGGCCTGCTGGTCGCGAACTTCGACACCGGAAGCGTTCGGCTGCCCAACGGAACCCCGGCCGGACGCCGCCTGACCACAGCCCTCCGCGAAGCGGGCTTCACCTACGACTCCCGAAGCCGCCGCATCTCGATGCGCGGCCACCGAAGGATCGGCCTGCCCTACCTCTACCTAGGCGCGGACGACCAAGCAGGCCCCAACTACACAGGCCAACCAGCCGTCCACTCCTTCTACAAACGTATGAACAACGCCTGATCCGGGACCACGAGATGTGGCCCCGGACCATCACGCACCTACCTCAGCCACCACCGCAACCACGCAACAACCTCAATGGTCGCGATCGCGTCCGAAGGCAGGTTCAAGCGAAGCGAGAACCTGATCGCGCAGCGAGCCGCTAGGCGAGTCGGATGCGATGCCAGCGATCGCCCGCATTTGTCGACGATGGAGGGCCGCCAGGCCCGAAGGAGGAGATCAATGCCATGGGAGGTACCTCTCTGCGCGGCGGGGGCGGGCGAGGAGGCCGGTGGACTCGACGGCGAGGACGCGGTCGAAGCGGAAGGCGCGGACGCCGCGCCGCATGCGGCACCAGCCGACGAGGTACCAGTGGTCGCGGTGGACGAGGCAGGTGACGGGCTCGACCTCGCGGATCGTGACGTTGGCGCCGGCGTCGCCGTAGCAGAGCCGGACGACGCGGTGCTCGGTGATGGCGGCGGCGATCACGCGGGCGCGGTCGGAGGTGGAGGCGTCCAGGGGCGCGGTGAGGGTGGCGAGCGTGGTGGTGACCACGTCGTCGTGGGGGGTGGCGTCGAGGAGGGTGTGCAGGGCGCGGCGCGCGGTGGTGGCCTGCGGGCCGGTGCCGAGGTGCGCGAGGGACAGCGCGAGGGCGGCGATCTCCGCCGCCGTGAGCGCGGCCGGCGCGGTGGGCGCGGTCTGGGGGTGCGTCGCAACGTTCGCCATGGTTCGATCATACGTTCGAACACTGACATTTTGGAGGTCGCGGCACCCTCCGGCCGAGTCGTGCGACGCACCGCGGGGCGGCCGGGGCACATGATCGGCTTCACGCTTGAGAAGGCGGCCTCACATGGGGAAAACTGAGGCACCGAAACGTGCTCTATTCGGGGGAATCAGGGGCGAACATGGGCCAAGCGTGGACCGGCGTTGAGTGACGCGCGCGTGAACCGGCCCCCGTTGAGCCGGGACGAGGCGGACAGAATGCTCGCGCGCCTCCAGGACGAGAAGGAGCGCATCGGCGCCGCCCTGCTCGAACTGGAGGCCCATCACGGCTACCAGCTGCTGGAGGGCGCGAACCTCACCGGGCGGACGCTGAGCGTGCAGTCCGACGTGCGTTCCCGCATGGCGTCCCTGTGGTTGCTGTTCGACCTGTACGGGCGCGTCCTCACCGAGGCCGGTGAACTGCGGGCCCGCCATGCCAAGCCGGGCCAGGCGCAGCTCGCGGAGCTGACCCGGCTCCTGGACGGGCCGTCGGTGGAGCTGCCCGCCCAGGAGGTGCCGCTGGAGCGGCGGACGCTGCTGTCCGCCCCGTCCGGCGAGCGCCTCACGCTCCGCGCGGCGGTCGACCGGATGACGCCGCTCTACGAGGAGATCGCCCAGGCGGTCGCCGAGATCGACGGCGTCTGGTCGGCGCTGCTGTCCCGGCTGGCCGAGGTGGAGGCCGAGCGGCGCGCGGTCGAGGAGCTGCTGCGGTCCCTCGGCGGGGTGGACCCCGACTTCGAGAGGCTTCGCGGCGAGCTGGAGTCCGCGGCCGCCGTCGTGCGCGGCGACCCGGTGGCGCTGGAGCGGGACGGCCGCGCCGACACCGCACGGCTCGACGAGATCCGCACCGGCCTCGCCGAGGTGCGTCGCGGCCTGGAGGAGGCGCGGCGGCTGCGCGACGGGTTCGCCGACCGGATCCGCGGCGTCACCGCCGTCCTGGACCGGCTGCGCGAGGCGGAGGCGGAGGCGCGGGCCGCCCACGACGAGGTGCTCGTCAAGATCGCGGCCCCGGCGCCGCCCGAGCCGCCCGGCTCCAGCGCCGCCCTCGCCGACCGGCTCGCCGCCGTCGCGCGGCCCCGGGACGGCGCGGCGGCGCGCGGCGCGGGCTGGAACGACGTCGCCGAACGGCTCGCCGACCTGGAACACTCGGCGGACACGGCGCTGGCGCGGGCGCGCGAGGCCACCGCCCTCATCCGGGGACTGCTGGACCGGCGCGAGGAGCTGCGCGGCCGGCTTCAGGCCTACCGGGTGAAGGCCGCACGGCTCGGCCACGCCGAGGACCCCGACCTTGCCAGGATCTACGAGCAGGCCCGCGAGCTGCTGTGGACCTCCCCCTGCGACCTGCGGAAGGCGACCGTGGCGCTGACCGGCTACCAGCAGGCCATCACCTCGCGGGCGAAGGGAGTGGATCGATGAGCCAGTGCGCGCAGCCGGGCTGCGGCGGGACGATCGCGGACGGGTACTGCGACGTCTGCGGAAATCCCCCCGCGAGCGCCGCGCCGGGCCCGGCGCCGGCCGCCGCGCCGAGCGTCCCGGCGCCGCGCCCGCCCGCGGAAGGGCCGGAGAAGTGCCGCCAGGCCGGCTGCACCGGCACGATCATGGACGGCTACTGCGACGTGTGCGGCTCGCCGCCCGCGCACACCACCCGCGTCCCGACCACGTCCTCGCCGGGGACGTCCGGCACCGCGGGGAGCACGGGGAGCACGGCGACCGGCAGCACCCGGACGGGCAGCACCCGCACCGGGTCGGCGCGCTCGTCCGGACGCCGCGGGATGCTCGGCGCCGGGCTCGTCGAGGTGCCGCGCGTGCCCTACCGGGACCCGTCCAGCGCCGTGCTGAGCAACCCGGAGGTCGCCGAGGCCAAGCGGTACTGCAGCGGCTGCGGCGAGCCCGTCGGCCGGAGCCGCGGCGACCGGCCGGGGCGGACGGAGGGCTTCTGCCCCAAGTGCGGCGCCCGCTTCTCCTTCACCCCGAAGCTCGCCCCCGGCGACCTAGTCGGCGGGCAGTACGGCGTGCTGGGCTGCCTCGCCCACGGCGGCCTCGGCTGGATCTACCTCGCCAAGGACAGGAACGTCAGCGACCGCTGGGTGGTGCTGAAGGGCCTGCTCGACAGCGGCGACGCGGACGCGATGGCCGCCGCGGCGGCCGAGCGCGCCTACCTGGCCGAGGTCGAGCACCCCAACATCGTCAAGATCTACAACTTCGTCCAGCACGACGGCGACGGCTACATCGTCATGGAGTACGTCGGCGGGCAGTCCCTCAAGGACATCCTGCTCCAGCAGCCGCTGCCGCCGGGCGAGAAGCACCTGCCGCTCGCACAGGCCATCGCCTACGGGCTGGAGGTCCTGCGGGCGTTCGAGTACCTGCACGCGCAGGGCCTCGTCTACTGCGACTTCAAGCCGGACAACGTCATCCAGTCCGAGGAGCAGCTCCGGCTGATCGACCTCGGCGGCGTCCGCCGGCTGGACGACCCGGACGGCGCGATCTACGGCACGGTCGGCTACCAGGCGCCCGAGATCGCCGACGACGGGCCGTCGATCTCGTCCGACCTGTACACGGTCGGCCGCGCCCTGTCCGTGCTGAGCTTCCCGTTCAAGGGCTACACGAGGACGTACGTCGACGCGCTCCCGCCGCGCTCGGAGGTCCCCGTCCTGCAGCGGTTCGAGTCCTACGACCGGCTGCTGCGCCGCGCGACGCACAAGGACCCGCGGGCGCGCTTCCAGGACGCGGCCGAGATGGCCGAGCAGCTCACCGGCGTGCTGCGCGAGGTCCTGGCGGCCGAGGACGGCACGCCGCGCCCCGCCCCGTCCGGGCTGTTCGGCGCGGAGCGGTTCACCTCGTCGATGGCGGGCGAGGCGCAGGAGGGGCCCGCGCTGCCGCCCGTCCCGCCGGAGGTGGCCGCGGCGGCGCTGCCGGTCCCGCTGGTGGACGGCGCCGACCCCGCCGCCGCGTTCGTGTCCGGTCTCGGCGCGCTGGAGCCCGCGCAGGCGGCCGAGGCGGCGGCGAACGCGCCGGAGCGGACGCCGGAGGTCAGGCTGACGCTCGCCCGCGTCAAGATCGAGCTGGGCGCGGCGGCCGAGGCGGACGCGCTGCTCGACGAGCTGGCCACCGAGCGTCCCGCGGACTGGCGGATCGGCTGGTACCGCGCGGTCGGGCTGCTCGCGCAGGGCCGGGTGGACGAGGCCGCGCCGCTGTTCGACCGGCTGTACGGGCTGCTGCCCGGCGAGCCCGCGCCGAAGCTCGCCCTCGCCTACTGCCGCGAGCGGTCCGCTCCCGACGAGGCCGTCCGCCTGTACGAGACCGTGTGGCGCACCGACCAGAGCTACATCAACGCGGCGTTCGGCCTGGCCCGCGTGCACCTGGCGGCGGGTGACCGGCGCGCGGCCGTCGCCGCCCTCGACTCGGTGCCGCGGATCTCGATCCGCTACGTGCCCGCGCAGGTGGCCGCGGTCGCGACCACCGTCCGCGGCCGTCCGCCCGCGGAGCTGTCGGCGGCCGAGCTGGTCGCCGCGGGCGACCGGCTCACCGCCCTGGACCTGGACGGCGAGCGCCGCGACCGGCTCGCCGCCGAGGTGCTGGAGGCGGCGCTCGGCTGGCTCCTGGGCGGCCCCGGCGCCGCGCCGGGCACGCACGGCGGCGCCCTGTTCGGCTCCCCGCTCACCGAGATCCCGCTGCGCCGGCTCCTGGAGCGGACCTACCGGGAGCTCGCGCGCCGCACCCGCGACCGGGACGAGTGCCGGCGGCTCGTCGACTCCGCCAACGCCGTACGCCCGAGGACGCTGCTGTGACCGACGACCGACCCGGACCCGACGCGGCCGGCACCGACCACGCGAAGGCCGCGGAGCTGACCTGCCCCGCCTGCGGCGAGACCGTGTACCCCGACGAGATCTTCTGCGAGGAGTGCGGGCACCGGCTGGCCGACGCCGCGCCCGCGCCGCCCGCCGGGACGGGACGCGACGGCGCGACGATCAGGCAGGAGTCGGCGCCGTCCGCGGGCCGGCCGGCCGCGGGGCCGTGCCCCGGCTGCGGCGGGACGGCGATCGACGCGGACGGCTACTGCGAGGCGTGCGGGCTCCGCCAGCCCACCGAACGCGACCACGTCGAGATCGAGCTGCCCGCGCTCGGCGCCGGGAACGGCTCCCGCCCGGTCGTCGCGGCGGGCGCGAGCGACCGGGGCCGCCGCTACTCCCGCAACGAGGACGCGCTGGCCATCGCCGCCCACTCCGCCGGGATCGCGGCCGTCGTGTCCGACGGCGTCGGGTCGTCGCAGCGTCCCGACGAGGCCTCCCGCGCCGCCGCCGACACCGGCGCCGCCGAGCTGGTGGCGCGGCTGGACGCCGGCGAGGACCCAGAGGACGCCACCCGGCACGCCGCGCTGCGCGCCGCCGCGGCCGTCGCGGCGCTCTCCACGTCGCCGTCCGACGCGCCGTCGTGCACGTACGTGTCCGCGGTGACGCGCGGCCCGGCGGTGACCGTCGGCTGGGTCGGCGACAGCCGCGCGTACTGGCTGTCCGCGGACGGCGCCGCCGAGGACGGGCCCGGCCCGGCGCCGGGCGAGGCGGACGCGGCCGAGGTCAGCACCGGCGACATGGCCGAGCTCGGGCCGTCCCGGCGGCTCACCGAGGACGACTCGTGGGCCGCGTTCATGATCGCCGAGGGCTCGCTCTCCGAGGCCGAGGCGGAGGCCCACCCGAACGCGCACGTCATCACGGCGTGGCTCGGCGCCGACGCCGGGCAGGTCACCCCGCACGTCGCGACGTTCCGCCCGGCCGGCCCCGGGACGCTGCTGGTCTGCAGCGACGGCCTGTGGAACTACTTCCCGGCGGCCGGCGACCTGGCGGCGCTGCTGGGCGGCGGCGCCGGCGAGGCCGGGGCCTCGGCGCACGACCCGGCGGCGGACCCCCTCGGCGCCGCGCGGACCCTCGTCCGGCACGCGCTGGACGCCGGCGGCCGCGACAACATCACGGTCGCGGTGATCCCGCTGCCCTCCCCGGGCACCGCCGACGGCCGCATCCACGAGAGCACACCGCAGAGCACGGAGCCACGATGAGCGAGCAGCCGCAGTTCACCATCTCGATCGACCAGAACAAGTTCCTGCCCGAGGGCGGCCGCGAGGTGCACGCCATCGTGTCCGTCGAGGCGACCGCCGCGGAGGGCGCGCCCGTCCCGTCCTCGACGCGGGCGTCCGAGGTCATCATCATCGACACCTCGGGCTCGATGTCCTACCCGGAGACCAAGCTGCGCGCCGCGGTGGCGGCGGCGCAGGTCGCGATCGACACGCTGCGCGACGGCGTGGAGTTCGCCGTCGTCTCCGGCTCCAACACCGCCACCATGGTGTACCCGCGGCAGCCCGGGCTGGTGCCGGCGAACCCGCAGACCCGGGACGAGGCCAAGCACGCCCTGGCCAGGCTGAGGGCGGCCGGCGGCACCGCGATCGGGTCGTGGCTGCGGCTCGCCGACGAGCTCTTCGGCGACCGGGGCGGCATCCGGCACGCGATCCTGCTGACCGACGGCAAGAACCAGCACGAGACGCCGGAGGAGCTCGACGCGGTCCTGTTCCGCTGCGGGGGCCGGTTCGTGTGCGACTGCCGCGGCGTCGGCACCGACTGGGAGGTCGCCGAGCTGCGCAAGGTCGCCTCGGCGCTGCTCGGCAGCGTCGACATCGTCGCCGACCCCGCCGGGCTGGTCGCCGACTTCCGGGCGATGACGGAGGCGGCGATGGGCAAGTCCGTCGCCGACGTCGCGCTGCGGGTGTGGACGCCGCAGACGGCGCGGCTGCGGTTCGTCAAGCAGGTCCTGCCGTCGGTGGAGGACCTGACCGGCAAGCGCGTCGACTCTGCGCCGCAGGCGGGCGACTACCCGCTCGGCGCGTGGGGCGCCGAGTCCCGCGACTACCACATCTGCGTGAGCGTCCCGCCCGGCGAGGTCGGCAAGGAGCTGCGCGCCGCGTGGGTGAAGCTCGTCGTGCCGGGCGCGCCGGGCGAGGAGGCGCGGGTCCTCGCGTCCGCCAACGTCCTCGCCCAGTGGACCGACGACGAGGCGGAGTCCACCCGGATCAACGCGCGGGTGGCGCACTACACCGGGCAGGCCGAGCTGGCGTCGGCGATCCAGGAGGGCCTGCAGGCCCGCAAGGACGGCGACCTCGACACGGCTACCGCGCGGCTCGGCCGGGCCGTGGTGCTCGCCGACGAGGCGGGCAACGACGCGATCACCGCCATGCTGCGCAAGGTGGTGGACGTCGTCGACCCGGCGACCGGCACCGTCCGGCTGAAGCGCAACGTCGACAAGGCCGACGAGATGGAGCTGGACACCCGCTCCAGCAAGACGATCCGGACGCGCAAGGACGAGACCGTGACCACCAGGAGGGGCGAGGGCTGAGCATGGCGAGCTGTCCCAACGGACACACGTCGCAGTCGCCGGACTACTGCGACATCTGCGGCGAGCGCATCGGCGCCGCCTCCTCCGGCCCGTCCTCCGGCGGCCCGTCCTCCGGCGAGGCACCGGGCGCGCAGTCCTCGCCCGGCGCGAGGCCGTGCCCCGACTGCGGGACGCCCGGCACCGACCGGTTCTGCGAGGCGTGCGGCTACGATTTCGCGACCGGCGGCGGCAAGCCGACGCCCGCGCCTCCGGTGCCCGCCCCGCCGGTGCCGGCGCCCCCGGTTCCGGCGCCCCCGGTGCCCGCTCCTCCGGTGCCCGCTCCTCCGGTCCCCGCGCCGCCCGTGCCGGCGCCCCCGGTCCCGGCGCCGCCCGTGCCGGGAGCGGTGTGGACGGCGGTCGTGACGGCGGACCGCGACTACTACAACGCGATCATGGCGGAGGAGGGCCCCGACTCGGCGTCCCTGGCGTTCCCGCCCTACGCGCCCGAGCGGCGGATCCCGCTGACCGGGCGGCAGGTCCGGATCGGGCGGCGCAGCTCCTCGCAGCCGACCCCGCCGGAGATCGACCTGCGGGAGCCGCCCGAGGACCCCGGCGTGTCCCACGTCCACGCGGTCCTGCTGGCGCGGCCGGACGGCGCCTGGACGCTGGTCGACCCCGGATCCACGAACCGGACCTGCGTGAACGGGTCCACCGACCCCATCCCCTTCAACGTGGAGATCCCGCTCTCCGAGGGCGACCGGATCCACGTGGGCGCCTGGACCACCATCACGCTCACCCGAGGCGAGGCGACATGACGGCCGTTCAGCAGGCTCCGCAGGCGGGCGGACCCGCCCCCGGCGCGCAGGCGCCGCCGCCCGCCCGGCGCGGCCCGGCGGCCCGGCTCCAGCCGCGACCCGAGGTGCCGCCGGCCGGTGTCGCGCGGCTGCTGCCGCGGACGGTCGCGGCCCGCGTCAGGACGCTGACGGCGCTCTCCCTCGTCCTGCTGATGGTGCTGCTCGGCGTGGCCTGGGCGGCGGTCTCCAACGCCCGCGAGGGCGTGCGGGTCATCGGGCACGACGCCGGCCCGCAGGTCGTCGCCACCGGCGACCTGTACTTCCAGCTCACCGACATGGACGCGCAGCTCGCGAACGCGCTGCTGATCGGCGACGCGGCGGGCGGCGGGCGCGACCAGGCGCTGGCCCGCTACGACGAGAACCGGCGCAAGGCCGGCGACGCGCTGCTGAAGGCCGCCAAGCTCGCCGACGAGACGACCGAGAACAACACGGCCCGCGACCTCCTGGACGCCCTCGCCCGCTACGAGCGCCTCGCCGGGCAGGCGCTCCTGCTCGACCGGCAGACCCCGCACGCGTCCGGGCCGCCGTCCCAGCGGGTCATCGACCTGTACCGGCAGGCCACCGACCTGATGAAGCTGGACCTGCTGCCGAAGGCGTACAACCTGACGCTGGACAACGGCACCCTCGTCCGGCACACCTACGAGGACAAGCGGTCGGCTGTCCTCATGGGGCGTACGGGGATCCTCGTCACGGGCCTGGTCCTGCTGGCCGTGCTGGCCGGGTTCCAGCTGTTCCTCGCGCGGCGTTTCCGCCGGCTGCTGAACCTGCCGCTCGCGGTCGCGACGCTCGGCACGCTCGTCCTGGTCGGCGCGGGCACGCTGATGCTCTCCGGCCAGGCCGACCATCTGCGCCAGGCCAAGGAGGAGGGCTTCGACTCCATCCTGGCGCTCTCGCGGACGCGCGCCATCAGCAACAGCGCCAACGCGGACGAGACCCGGTTCCTGCTCGACCCGGGACGCGCCGACGCGTACGAGCAGGTCTACCTGAGCAAGTCGCAGACCGTCCTGTACCTGAAGGCCGGGAACCTGACCCAGTACAACGCCGCCGTGCAGAAGGACCTGTCGTTCGAGCCCGGTCGCGCGCCGTTCCTCGGCTTCCTCGGCACCGAGGCCAACCGGCCGGTGCAGTCGGCCGAGCAGAGGGCGCAGCTCGCGACGATGATGAACAAGGTGCTCGGCGACTACCAGAAGGTGCAGGCGAACGACCGCCGGATGCGGGACCTCGTCCACGGCGACCAGCGCGACCAGGCCGTGGCCGCGCGCACGGCGGCCGCCGCGGACTTCGCCCAGTACGACCGGTCCCTGCAGGGCCTCATCGGCATCCACCAGAAGGCGTTCGACGAGGCCGTCAGGGACGGTGACGGCGGGACGAGCGGCTGGTACGTGGTCCTTCCGGTCGCCGGCGTCGTCATCGCCGTGCTCGTGCTCGCCGGGGTGCGCCCCCGGCTGGCGGAGTACCGGTGGTCGGCGTGAGGGCGCGGCGCCTGGCGGCGGCCCTCCTCGCCGCGGCGGCGGTCCTCGCCGCGGGGACGGCGTGCGGGATCGCCGACGCCGGGGAGAGCACGGTCGCCGGCAAGGACTCGCTGGTCATCGGCGTCAACGGCGACCAGCCGGGGCTCGGCGAGCGGCAGGGCGACGGCTCCTTCGCCGGCTTCGACGTCGACGTCGCGAAGGAGATCGCCCGGCGGCTCGGCGTGCCCGCCGCGAACGTGACGTTCCGGCGGGTCACGTCGGCGACGCGCGAGAAGGTGATCCAGGACGGCGACGTCGACCTGGTGGTGGCCAGCTACTCCGTCACGCCCGAACGCAAGGTGGACGTGTCGTTCGCCGGCCCGTACTACGTCGCCCACCAGGACATCCTCGTCCGCAAGTCCGACGCCGGAGAGATCCGCGGCATCCACGACCTGAAGGGGCGGCGGCTCTGCCGGGTGGCGGGGTCGGTGTCGTTCCCGCGCGTCCACGACGAGCAGGGCGTCGCCGCGCTGCCGGTCGACGCGGACGGGTACGCCGGCTGCCTCTCGGAGCTGACGGGCGGGCGGCTGGACGCGGTCTCCACCGACGACCTCATCCTCGCCGGCCTCGCGGCGAAGGCGGCCGGCAACGGCCGCGAGATCACGGTGGTCAACGCGCCGTTCACCGACGAGCCGTACGGCGTCGGCATACGCAAGGACGACGTGGACGGCTGCGAGGCGGTCAACAAGGCCATCACCGGGATGTACCAGGACGGCACCGCGCCGCGGCTGCTGAACAAATGGTTCCGGGCCTCCGGGCTGAAGCCGACCACGACGGTCCCGCAATTCGAGGGATGCGTCTGACCGGGGACCCTCCCGAGAATTCGTCACCCACCGCAGGGAATGGATTACGGAATGGCACCGGAAGGGCAGGTGAGACCGGCCGGTCACTGAGATCAGTCGGTTACGTAAGTTACGGTCGGCGCGCGTGATCGTAAGTTATGGTCGCGATCAAAACCCGATCCGGCAACCACCGTCACCCCCGAGGAGTTCCATGACGACGGTCATCCTGGTGGTGATGTGCGTCGTGGTAGGGGCGCTCGAACTGTACGCGGGCAAGCAGAGCCGGGACCAGGCGAACGCCTTCCGCCGCCGGATCGACGAGCTGAACGACCAGGTCACGAAACAGAACAACGTGCTCGTCACCGTCGGCGAGCAGCTCACCGCGGAACTGTCGCGCGTCAAGCAGGACGTCCTGCCCGCGCTCGACAACCGGCTCCGGCAGAACACCGGGCAGGTGGAGGAGCTGGCGGGCCTCGTCCACCAGGCGGACGACTACCTGCGCACGCAGGCGAACCGGCTGCACGAGCTGGAGCAGCAGCGGATCACGCTGGCCGCGCTGCGCCGCAAGCTCGGCGAGGTCGAGACGTCGGTGCGGGCCGTCACCCGGACGGGCGGCGAGGCCGTCGAGGGCAAGGTCGACGCCGCCCTCGGCCGGCTCGCCGACCTGGAGCGCGGCGGCGAGGAGATCCTGGAGCTGCAGCGCGCCCTCACCCGCACCCTGGAGGACGTCGAGGACGTCGTCGCCGAGCTGCTCCAGTTCACCGAGGGCGAGCTCGACGACACCGTCACCGCGGCGCTCACCGGCCGCCCCCGCGCCCACGGCGACGCCGTCACCGCCACGGGCCGGCTGTGGACCCGCGACGACCAGCTGGAGGACATCCTCTGCGAGATGTACGAGCGGTGCGTGCGCGCGAGCCGGCTGAACGTCCGGTTCCGCACCGCCGAGGGCTCGGACGGCCCGGACCCCGGGTCCCCGGAGCGCCGCCGCTACTTCCTCGGCGGGCACGCCAGCGAGGACCTGGCGGGCGTGTTCAGCGCGCTGCTCATCTCGGCGGGCGCCGACCTGCCGTCCAACGGCCTGGCGAACGGCGGGGGCAGGCGGGGCCTCGCGCGGGTGGAGCCGGGCGTCCCGTCAGGGGTCGACCCGGTGCGCCCGCCGGAGGACGAGGCGGCGCTCCAGGCCCTGCTGCGGACGCTGTCGGAGTGCACGGGCGCCGTCGCGCAGATCGGCCCCCTCATGGCCGTCCGGACGCGGGACGAGCTGCTGTGCGCGGTGCTGACGGCCGGGCAGTCGCTGGAGCTGGAGAGCGACGAGGTGTTCTGGGACCCGGCCGCCGCGACCGTCCGGCTGCGCCGGCTGCCGTCCCATCAGCTGTGGGACCTGACCGGCTGGGCGACGGCCCCGTAAGCACGCACGGTCCGCTCCCCCGGCCCGCCGATGCGCACGTACAGGGGGCAGCTCAGGGCGCGCGTCGCCGGATCGACCTCGGCGCACAGCCCGATCCCGGCGGCGCGGTCGAGGAACACCGCGTTCTCCACCGCCCGCGCCCCGCGGATCGCGTACGGGACGGAGTCGGCGTCGCCGGTCTCGAAGAGCTCCTCGAACGTCAGCCGGCGCGCGAACCGCATCAGCACCTCGGCGTCCACGACGCGGCTGCCGATCGCGGCGGCCGGGCCCGCGACGACGATGCCGAAGCTCGGGTTCTCCCGGCCGCGGACGTAGATCTCCCGGTCGGGTTCCAGGCCCTTGCGGCGGCCGGTGATCTGGACGCCGAACCCCGCCTCGCCGTTGAGGTAGGCGGGCGGGCCGAACCCGGGCGGCGCCGTCCCGTTCCGGACGCGCACGGCCCCCGCGGGCATCTCCCAGCCGGGCAGGTACACCCCGAGACCGCGCAGCAGCAGGCGCCAGATGGGACGTCCGGTCACATCGGGCGCGAACTCCCCGCGCGGTCCCCTGGCCCCCCGCGAACCTTCGGCGTCGCCGTCCATAACGTCCATCATCGGTGTCCGGATCTTGCTCTTACAAGGCCCCGCACGGGCACCAGAGCCCTTACCGCGCCGCCCCTGCATCGCCCGGGCCGGGTCGGCTACGGTTGGAGCAACCGGATCATGACGAGGACCCGCCGTGAATCTGCAGGACATGATGGTGCACCGCGACACCGCGTCGCGGACCGTCGACAAGTATCTGATGTCCTACGAGGGACGTGTCATCGCCGTGCGCCGGCACCCCGCCGTCCTGCTGCTGCCCGTCTCCGTCGTCGTCGCCGGTCTCGTCGCGTGCGCCGCGATCAGCGCGGTCGGCGGGCTGATCTGGGTCTGGTGGCTGTGGCTGATCACCCTGTGCTACCTGGTCTGGAAGGTGATCGCCTGGTCGGTGGAGTTCTTCCTGGTCACCGAGCACCGGGTGATGGTGATCAACGGGGTGCTCAACCGCAACGTCGCGATGATGCCGCTCGCCAAGGTCACCGACATCGCGCTGAACCGCTCCGTGATCGGCCAGCTGCTCGGCTACGGCGAGTTCGTGATGGAGTCCGCGGGCCAGAAGCAGGCGCTCCGCAACGTCGACCACATGCCGTACCCGGAGCAGCTGTACCTGGAGGTCTCGTCCGTCATCTTCGGCACGATCGACCAGTCCCCGGACTGACCTAGGAGTCGAAGCCGAGGCCCATGCGGTCGAGGGTGCGGAGCCAGAGGCCGCGGCGCCCGGCGTTGCGGTCCGCGCGGGCGATCTCGCGGCGGGTCAGCTCGATGACGCCGTAGCGGAGCGGCTCCGGCGGGAACGGGACGGGCCTGGACCGCACCATCCTCAGCCGCGTCCGCTCGGTCTCCTCGCCGGGGGCCAGGCCGACGCGCAGCAGGTCGAGCATGACGTCCGCCCCGAACCGGGTGGCTCCGACGCCGAGGCCGGTGTAGCCCGCCGCGTACGCGAGCCGGCCGTCGCAGGCCGTCCCGTAGAAGGCGCAGAAGCGGGTGCACGTGTCGATGACGCCGCCCCAGGCGTTGCTGAAGCGGATTCCTTCGAGCTGCGGGAACGTGGTGAAGAAGTTCCGGGCCAGGGTCGCGTAGGTCGCGGGGCGGCGTTCGAGGCCGGGACGCATCCCGTTGCCGAAGTGGTAGACGGCGTCGTAGCCGCCCCACAGGATCCGGTCGTCGGCGGTCAGCCTGTAGTAGTGGAACCGGTTGGCGCTGTCCCCCAGGCCCTGCCGGTGCCGCCAGCCGACGGCCTCGCGCTGGCCGGCGGTGAGCGGCTCGGTCACGAGGGCGTAGTCGTACACGGGGACGACGAAGCCGCGCAGGCGCCGCAGGACCGGCGGGTGGGCGCCGGTGCCGAGCGCGACGCGGCGGGCCGTCAGCGTCCCGCGCGCCGGACGGCCGTCCGCGGTGGCCGCGCAGGTCAGCGTCAGCCGCCGGGCGTCCGAGCGCAGCCGCGTGACGCGGGTGTGCTCGTACACGCGGACGCCGAGGGACCGGCACGCGTCCGCCAAGCCCCAGGCGAGTTTGGCGGGATGCACCATCGCGACGGCGTCGCGGTCCCACAGCCCGGCGAGGTACGTGGGCGAGTCGACCTCGGCGCGGACGGCCTCCGGGCCGAGCAGGATCGGCTCCCAGCCGTGCTCGTACGCCTTCTCCGCCGCCTCCTCCAGCGCGGGCACCTGCCACTCCTCCGTGGCGACGCTCATCTCCCCGGACGGCTCCCACTCGGCGTCGATGCCGTACCGGGTCAGCGTCCCCGCGATGGCGCGGAGGTTGTCCCAGCCGAGGCGTTCGAGCGTGTGCATGTCGTCCGGCCAGCGTCCGAGGCCGTTCTCCAGCCCGTGGGTGAGGCTGGCGGCGCAGAACCCCCCGTTGCGCCCGGACGCGGCGGCGCCGATCCGGCCTCCCTCCAGCACGACGACGTCGAGCGACGGGTCGCGCTCCTTGGCGAGCAGGGCCGTCCACAGCCCGCTGTACCCGCCGCCGACGACGGCGAGGTCGCACGCCTGCGCGCCGGTCAGCGCGGGACCCGCGTCCGGGCGGCCGGGGTCCTGGAGCCAGAACGGCTCCGGCGCGGCGTCGGCCAGCGACATCGTCACGTCCACGTTCGTCCCCCCGATCATGCCCCGCGTCCCCGTCAGCGGGACGCCCGGACGCTGCGCCGCGCCGACACGACCGCGATCACGACGCCGACCGCGAAGATGAGCGTCCCCATCACGTTGACCTGCGGCGGCGTGCCCGTCCTGGTGGAGCCGTAGATCCACAGCGGGAACGTGACGGTGGCGCCGCTGGTGAAGTTGGTGATGACGAAGTCGTCGATGGACAGCACGAACGCCAGCAGCGCCCCCGCGACCACCCCGGGCATGATCATCGGCAGCGTGACGAGGCGGAACCGCGTCCACGGCCCGGCGCCGAGGTCCTGCGCCGCCTCCTCCACGGCCGGGTCGAGGCCGACGACGCGCGCCCGGACCGTCACGGCCACGAACGCGATCGAGAACATCACGTGCGCGACGAGGATCGTCAGGTAGCCGCGCGGCAGGTTGAACGTGACGAACATCGACAGCAGCGACGCGCCCATCACGATCTCCGGGCAGGAGATCGCCATGAACAGCAGGAGGTTCGTCGAGCCCTTCCCGCGGAACCGGTACCGGCCGAGCGCGAGGCCCGCGAACGTCCCGATGACCGTGGTGATGAGCGTGCTGAGCAGCGCGATCGTCAGCGAGTTGACCACGGCGGTGGTGAGGTCGCTCTTGTCGAACAGCTGCGCGTACCACTTCAGCGTGAAGCCCTGCCACTGGAAGTTCTGCTTGCTGCGGGTGTCGTTGAACCCGAACAGGATCATGATCGCGATCGGCAGGATCAGCCAGGCGATCAGCACCAGCGTGTAGACGTGCAGGCCGGAGATCCGGCGCCGGTGCGGCGCCCGGCGCCGCTGCGGGGCCTTCGTGAGGACCGTCATCGCCTCGCCGCCTCCAGGACGTCCTGCGTGCCGAGCGTGCGCGCGTAGGCGAAGATGCCGGCGAGCAGGATCGCCATCAGCACGAACGACAGCGCGGACGCCGTCGGGTACGCGCTGTTGTTGAAGTACTCGGTCTGGATGATGTTGCCGATCATCGTGTTCTGCGGGCCGCCGAGCACCTCGGCGTTGACGTAGTCCGACGACACCGGCACGAACGTCATGATCACACCGGCGAAGACGCCGGGCAGCGACAGCGGCAGGATGACCCGCGCGAACGCCTGGAGGCGGCTCGCGTACAGGTCGTAGGCGGCCTCCACCACGCGCGGGTCGATGCGCTCCAGCGCCACGTAGATCGGCAGCACCATGAACGGCAGGAAGTTGTAGGTGAGCCCGGACACCACCGCGACGCCCGTGTCGAGGACGTGGAATCCCTCCGGCAGGACCCCGTGGTCGCGCAGCGGCCCGAGGATCGGCCCGTTGTCGGTGAGGACGAGCTTCCACGACACCGTCCGCAGGATGAACGAGACGAAGTACGGAAGCAGCAGCAGGAACAGGTACGTCGACTTGTGCCGCCCACCGCGGAACGCGATCCAGTACGCGGCCGGGTAGGCGATCGCGATGCACGCGACGGTCGCGAGCAGCCCGTACCAGAGCGACCGGACGAACTTGTCGCCGTAGGTGCTCAGGCCGTCGGTGTAGTTCTGCCAGTGGAACGTCTGCCGGAACCCGTCGATGAGGTTCCCCGTCTGCAGCGACAGGGACACCATCAGCACCATCGGGACGAGGAAGAACGCCGCCAGCCACAGCCCGCTCGGCAGGATCATCAGGTACGGCGCGAGCCGTCCCCGGCCCCGCGCCATCACGACCCCTTGGAGATGGGCTCGAAGATCTTCTGGTACTCGGTCTCCTCGGCCTGGGTGAGCCGCCGGTAGTGCCGCAGCCGGGCCAGGTCGGCCTCCGACGGGAAGACCAGCGGGCTCGTGCTCAGCCGGGTCAGGTCCTTCTTCTCGTCCCCGGTGGCCTCCGCCGCGTGCTGCGTGATGATCTGCTGGGTCGACGGGATCGGCGGCATGTAGTTGATGAACTCGGTGAGCGGGGCGTTGTTCTCCGGGACGTACAGCCAGTCCATGAGCGTCAGCGCGTCCACCGGGTTGTCGGCCGTCTTCGGGATGCACAGGTTGTCGGTCCAGATCGTGCCGCCCTCCTTGGGCACCACGAACTTCACGTCCGGGCTCGTCAGGCTGTAGACGTCACCGGACCACGCCATCGTCATCCACACGTCGCCCTTGCTGACGGCGTCGACGTAGTCCTGCGTGTAGTACTTGCGGACGATGCCCTGGTCGCGCTGGTCGCGGAGCTTCGCGGCGGCCTTCTCCCAGTCGGCCTTCGTCGACTTCTCCGGGTCGATGCCGAGCAGGAACATCCCGAAGTTCCCGAGCTCCTGCGAGTCGCCCATCATCCCGACCCGGCCCTTGTACTTGGCGTCGAACAGCTGCGCGATGCTGGTGATCTCCTCCTTGACGTACTTGGTGTTGTACGCGATGCCGGTGACGCCCGACTCGTAGGGGATCGTGAAGGCGTTGCCGGGGTCGTAGGACGGGTTCTTGTACGGCTCCCCCGCGTTCGCCTGGAAGTTCTTCAGCTTCGACAGGTCGAGCGGCGCCAGGTAGCCGAGCTGGCGGCACTGCTCCAGCTGGATGCCGTTCGTCATGACCATCAGGTCGAAGCCGATGGACTGGCCCGCCGCGAGCGGCGCCTGGATCTTGCCGAACCACGGGCCCATCTCCTGGATGACCTCCTTGTAGGTCACCTTGATGCCCGTCTCCTTCTCGAACGCCTTGATGGTCGCCTGGTCGTCCTGCATGTAGCCCGGCCAGTTCGCCCAGTTGAGCTTGCCGCTCTTCACCTTGCCCGCCCAGTACTTCTGGACGTCGCTCTGGCTGACCTTCTCCTTGCCGCCCTGCCCCTTGACGCCGCAGGCCGACAGGGCGAGGCCGGCGCCCGCCGCGCCCATCAGCCGCAGCACGTCGCGGCGGGCCGGGTGGGAACGCGCCAGGCGCGGCCGGGTGAGTCCGCGCAGGAATGCGGGGTCGATCTGGCTCACTGGGGGGCTCCTATGGCGTACGAGTGGCGCGGATCCCACGACAGCCAGACGCTGTCGCCGCGCACGGCGATGTCGTCGGCGGACGTGGCGTTCTGCAGGAAGACGACGACGTCGGCCCCGGCAGAGGTGGTCACGTTGTAGTTCGTCGACGTCCCGAGGTACACGACCTCGGTCACGGTCCCCCGGACCCCGCACAGGCCGTCGCCCGGCTTGTCCGGCCCTATGCCGATCTTCTCGGGGCGGACGGTCAGCTCCAGGCGCTCCCCGGCCGCGACGTCCAGGCCGTTCCGCACCGGGACCTCGATCCGGCCGTCCTGGCCGTGCGACAGCACGGCGGTGCCCTGCCCCGTCTCGGTGACCTCGCCCCCCAGCAGGTTGGACGTCCCGATGAACCCGGCCACGAACCGCGTCGCGGGATGCTCGTAGATCTCCCGCGGCGTCCCGAGCTGCTCGACCAGCCCGTCGTTCATGACGGCGATGCGGTCCGACATCGTCAGCGCCTCGCCCTGGTCGTGCGTCACGTACACGAACGTGACGCCGACCTCCCGCTGGATCCGCTTCAGCTCGACCTGCATCGCCTGGCGGAGCTTCAGGTCGAGGGCGCCGAGCGGCTCGTCCAGCAGCAGGGCCCGCGGCCGGTTCACCAGCGCGCGGGCCAGCGCGACCCGCTGCTGCTGGCCGCCGGACAACTCGGCGGGACGGCGCCGCTCCCGTCCCGCCAAGTCGACGATGTCCAGCATCTCCCCCACCCGGCGCGTGATGTCCGCCTTCGGGACGCCGCGCCGGCGGAGGCCGAACGCGACGTTCTCGAAGACGCTCATGTGCGGGAACAGCGCGTACGACTGGAAAACCATGTTCACGTCGCGCCGGTTGGGGGGCACGCCCGTGACGTCCTGCCCGTGCAGCCGGACCTCGCCCGCCGTCGGCTCCTCGAAGCCGGCGATGACGCGCATGGTCGTCGTCTTGCCGCAGCCGGACGGACCGAGCAGGGAGAAGAACTCCCCCTGCGCGATCGCCAGGTCGACACCGCGCACCGCCGCCACGGTCTCGCCATAGGCGTGGTACGCCTTCTCGACACCCGTGAGCTCGATGGCGGGAACGGCGCGACCCGGGTCGTCGCGCGCCGGGGCGGGTTTCGTCTCGGTCATGGGCGGGGCTTCCTTCACGGGCCTCGGTCGGCGGCGGTCAGCCGCCGATGTAGTGCATGACGTGCTTGACGCGGGTGTAGTCCTCGATTCCGTACATCGACATGTCCTTGCCGTAGCCGGAGTGCTTGAAGCCGCCGTGCGGCATCTCGGACACCAGCGGGATGTGGGTGTTGACCCAGACGGCGCCGAAGTCCAGCGCCTTGCTCATCCGCATGGCACGGCCGTGGTTCTGCGTCCACACGCTGGCGGCCAGGCCGTACTTGACGCCGTTGGCCCATTCGATGGCCTGCCGCTCGTCCGAGAAGCTCTGGACGGTGATGACGGGGCCGAACACCTCGTTCTGCACCATCTCGTCGTCCTGCCTGAGCCCGCCGACGACGGTCGGCGCGAAGAAGTAGCCGCTGTCGCCGACACGCTCGCCGCCGGTCAGGACCTTCGCGTGGCTGGGCGCCCGCTCGATGAAGCCCTGGACGCGCTCCAGCTGGTTCGCGCTGTTCACCGGCCCGTAGAAGGCGTCGGCGTCGCTGGGCGGCCCGACCACCGTCCCCTTGGCGGCCTCGGTGAGCGCCTCGGTGAAGGCGTCGTGCAGCCGGTCGGCGACCAGGACGCGCGTCGCCGCCGTGCAGTCCTGGCCCGCGTTGAAGTACCCGGCCTCGGCGATGCCCGTCGCCGCCGCCTCGACGTCGGCGTCGTCGAACACGACGACCGGCGCCTTGCCGCCCAGCTCCAGGTGGACGCGCTTGAGGTCCTTCGCCGCGGACGCCGCGACCTCCATGCCGGCCCGCACGCTCCCGGTGATCGACACCATCTGCGGCGTCGGGTGCTCCACCAGCGCGCGCCCGGTGTCGCGGTCCCCGCAGATCACGTTGAAGACGCCCTGGGGCAGGAACTCGGCGGCGATCTCCGCCAGCATCAGCGTGCTCGCCGGCGTCGTCTCCGACGGCTTCAGCACCACCGTGTTTCCCGTCGACAGGGCCGGCCCGATCTTCCAGACCGCCATCATCATCGGGTAGTTCCAGGGCGTCACCTGGGCGCAGACCCCGACCGGCTCCCGCCTGATCGAGGACGTGTGGTCCGCCATGTACTCGCCGGACGCCTTGCCCTCCAGGACACGGGACGCCCCGGCGAAGAACCGGAGGTTGTCCACCATGGGCGGCACCTCCTCGTCCAGGGTCATCTGGAGGGGCTTGCCGGTGTCCCGGCTCTCCGCCTTGACGAGCTCCTCCGCGCGCGCCTCCACCGCGTCCGCGAAGCGGAGCATCGCGAGGCTCCGCTCGCCCGGCGTGGCGTCGCGCCAGGCGGGGAACGCCTCGGCCGCCGCGCGGAACGCGGCGTCGACGTCCTCGGCGCCGGACACGGGCGCCTGCGCGTACGTCTCGCCGGTACTGGGATCGACCACCTCCAGGGTCCGCCCGTCCTTGGCGTCCACGTACTCGCCGCCGATAAAGTTGCGCAGCCGATCGCCGCTCATCCTCAGGTCCCTCCTGGGCACCGTCGCCCGTTGTGTCCTGTTGGCCCGACCCTTACAGAGGATTCAGCCCAACACAAGTGATTCCGTTGTTACGATCCAGTTTCACGACTAATTCACTTGACCCAGAGGCCTCACACCCTCGATGCCGCAGCTAGGAGACCCCGATGGCCCGCGCCGCCCACGTCCAGCTGGACGAGACCGCCAAGCAGATCATCGAACAGCTCCAGCAGGACGGCCGCCGCTCCTACGCCGCCATCGGCAAGGCCGTCGGCCTCTCCGAGGCGGCGGTCCGCCAGCGCGTCCAGAAGCTCCTCGACACCGGCGTCATGCAGATCGTCGGCGTCACCGACCCGCTCATGCTCGGCTTCTCCCGGCAGCTGATGATCGGCGTCAGGTGCGAGGGCGACCTGGAGAAGATCGCCGACGAGCTGGCCGACGTGCCGGAGATCGACTACGTCGTGATCACCGCCGGCTCGTTCGACATCCTCCTGGAGCTCGTCTGCGAGGACGACGAGCGCCTGCTGGAACTGCTCGGCCGCATCCGCGCCGTCCCCGGCGTCGTCTCGACCGAGAGCTTCGTCTACCTCAAACTGCGCAAACAGACCTACTCCTGGGGAACCCGCTGACTCCATCGGACACCCGGCGATTCTCGTCCTCAGTGGGGATGTCCTGGCTACACCCGGCGGCGTACGTTGAAAAGCCGCAAGGAAGGAGACCGGCCATGTCTGAGTCGGTTCGCCAGGACCTTCCCGCCGCCTGGGGCCACGACCACATCGCCCTTCCAGCGTCCGCCGACCAGCTCCTCGTGATCCGCAAGGCCGCCGAGCTGGCCGGATGGACGGTCAGCGACTACATCCTGTCCACCGTCCTCGACCGGGCGGAACGCGACCTCTACGCACACGCCGCGGCCCAGGAGGCCGCGGTGCCGCCCCCCGCTCCCCCGGATCCGGCCGCCCCCTTCGTCGCCCTGCTAGCGGCCCTCGGCTGACGCGATGCCCTTGGCCCGGGACGGCGACGGCAACCTGCTGCTGGCCTTCCTCCCGCCCGCGGCCCCGCCGGCGGACGCCCCGATGCCCGCCGCCCTCGCCGCGGTCCGGCACGGCCGCCACCTGCTGCTGGTCTTCAACCGGCACCGAGCCCACTGGGAACTCCCCGGCGGCCTGATCGACCCGGGCGAAACCCCCCACGAAGCGGCCGTCCGCGAACTGCACGAGGAGAGCGGCCTCCACCTGCCCACCCTCACCCTCGCCGGCTACGGCCGCTTCCACCTCGTCAGACCACCCCGCGACGAGTACGCCGCCTTGTACACGGCTTCGACGACGTCCCGCCACACCGCCTTCACCCCCAACGAGGAGATCAGCGCGATCCGCTGGTGGGGCACCGCCACCCCGCATCCCCCCGACGCCCAGATCCTCGACACGACCATGGCCCGCGCGGCCCTATGACCGGAGGACGCCGGCGAGCCGCTCGGCGTACTCGGCGGCCTCGGCATCGGACTCGTACTTCTGCCGCGGCCAGAAGAACCCCCTCAGCCCGTCCTTTCGGTTCCGCGGCACCACGTGCACATGCAGATGCGGGACGCTCTGGCTGACCCGGTTGTTCATGGCGACGAACGACCCCGCGGCCCCCAGCCCCTCCTCCATCGCCGCCGCGAGCCGCTGCGCGTACCCGAAGTACGTCCCCAGGAAATCCCCGGGCAGATCCGTGAGCGTCTCGTAGTGCGTCCGCGGGATCAGCAGCGTATGCCCCTTGAACAAAGGCCGCACATCAAGAAACGCGACGACCTCGCCCTCATCCAGAACAACATGCGCCCCCCGCTCCCCCGCCACAACCTCACAGAACAAACAACCCATCCCCCCATCCTCCACCCGGCCGGGGGGGTTAACGCCGGGCTTACGGGTGGGGGTCTAGCGTGCGGGTCTCATGCGGCTGGACAACGTCGCCTTTCGTTATCGCCGGAAGGATCCCTGGGTGTTCAGGGATGTCACCTTCTCCCTCCCCGGCGGCAGCGTGACCGAGGTGACCGGGCACAACGGCGCCGGGAAGTCCACGCTGCTCCGGGTGATCGCCGGGCTGCGGAGGCCGGGTGCGGGCGCGGTCAAGGAACGGCCCGCGCGGGTGGGGTACGCGCCGGAGCGGTTTCCGGTGGACCAGCCGTTCAGCGTCCGCGCATACCTGGGGCACATGGCCGCCATTCGGCGTGTCCCCGCCGATACGGTCGGCACGTGGGCGGAGCGACTTGCCTTCGGTCATCTCCTCGATGTGCGGCTGCCCGAGCTGTCGAAGGGCAGTGCCCAGAAGGTGGGGCTCGCGCAGGCCCTCATGGACGACCCCGAACTGCTGGTATTAGACGAGCCGTTCGCCGGCCTGGACGCCGCGACCCGTGATGCGCTGCCCACGTTGATCGCCGAGCTCGCCGCAGGCGGCACCACCGTAATCATCAGCGACCACCAGCGCTGCATCGAGACCATGCCGGGCGTCGACCGGCTGCGCGTGGCCGGCGGCACCGTCACCCGCCTTCCGTCGGGCGACGCCCCCGGTTGGGCCGTCCTCGAGGTCGAGGTGCCCGCGGACGAAGCCGACACCGTGGAGACCAAGCTGCGCGCGGACGGCTACCGGGTGCGGAGGCGCGAGGGGTGATCGCGCTCGTCCGGTTCCAGGTCGCGGGATACGTCCGATCGCTCCGTGTCCTCCAGCCGCTGATCCTCGTCCTGCTGGCCGTCGCGCTGATCCTCGTCCAGGGGCCCAGCGGTCCGGACGCCGCCGACCTCGCCGTCGGCACCTTGGGAGACGTGGCCGCCTTCATGTTCCCCGTGTGGGCGTGGGCGGCGCGCGCCCTCCTCGACACGCAGCCCGACGAGCAGCGCGCGCTGACGACCACCGCCGCCCGCTCCCCGTCGGCCCCCGTCTGGGCGGGCCTGTTCGCCGCATACACGGTGAACGCCTTCCTGGGTGCCGTCGCACTGGCGGTTCCCCTCCTTCAGGCACTCGGTGCAGGCTCACCCGGGCAGGCGATTCTGGCGGGTCTCGTGCTCAACCTCCTGGTGGCCATTCCGGGGACGCTCCTCGGCGCCTGGACGAGCCGAGCGCGCATCCCCCATCCGGGCATCTCCTTGCTCGTCCTCCTCGGCGGCGCCACGGCGCTGCTCCTCCTCGGCCTGGGACGGCTCGCCTGGCTCTCCGTCCCCATGATCGGGTGGATGCGCGCGGCCCACGACGGCCCGTCCGCCTTCACCTCCGCCTTCCCCGGCATCGCCCTCCACCTCCTCATCTGGTCCACCCTCGTAGGCGCCGCCTACCTGACAACCACCCACCGCTCCCCCTAACACCCCGCAACTCTCACCTCCGCGCACCCAACTGTCTCAACCAGCACCACCTCCGCCCGGCGCCCCCGGCTGCGCGGCACCGATGCGCGCCGCGACGGCGGCCCGCGCCTCGATCCAGGCAAAACCCGGCCAGCCGCCTGCGCACCAACCGGCGGTGGGCCAGCCCACCCGCAGTCGCTAACGAACACCACGACGCAGCACGCCCACGCACCCCGCGGCCGCGGGTGGGGGCGCGATGCTGCGCGCCTCGGGTCGTGTCTGTCCTGGGGCGGTCTGCTGAAGGCCTCATTGGATGTTCAGGGCTGCACGGGCACTCCCTTGGCGCGTGGGTTGGGCGGCTTGGAGGGTTAGGCGGCTTGGAGGGTTAGCCAGGATTGCTCTAGTGGGGTGTTCTGGCGGGTGCAGAAGTAGACGCGGCCTGGGTCGCCCCAGTACCAACCGAGGCGGTCGTCCGAGTCGAGTTGGAGGAGGAGGTGCCATTCCTCGACGGCGTGCTGCTCGTCCGGGCTCAGGGACGGGGGCTTGACGGAGTCCAGGGGACGGCCGGTCGAGGCGTAGAGGCAGTCGGGGCCGAGCGGGCGCTGGACGAGGACGGGCCAGCCGCCGAGCTGGTGGGCGGGTGCGTCGTCCGGGCAGGTGTGGCGCGTCCAGGCCGCGTGCAGTTGCGCGTAGACGGCGGCGACGCCGCTGTAGACGGCCTCCAGGCGCTGGACGGCGGGCTCCTGCGGGGACGGTAGGGAAAGGAACGGAGCGGCTCCCAGGGTGGTCTGTGGGTAGGGGCGCGATTCGGGCGGTGGATCCGCGGCGTGGAGGTCGCCGGTGAAGACGCGCCACCCATCGCGCTGTACGGCCTCGTCGCCCCACGGACGCGGGGTCTCGCTCGCGTAGTAGAACGCGGCGCGGCAGGACGGCAGGCCGGGGATGTCGCCGAGGGAGGCGAGGCCGGCGAAGTCGATCGCGCCGAGGAAGTCGAGCGGGCGGCCGTTCCATTCCGGCCACGGCTCGTCCGGTGGCAGCAGCGGGGTGCCGCCGAGGTGGACGGGCACCTCCCCTTCGGCGCCGAGCCGAAGGGCCGGTCTGATCAGCGGCAGCACGGCGGCCGTGGCCTCGGGGGCGAGGAAGACGTCGAACAGGGCGCGGAGCCGGCGGTATTGCGCTGCGATGTTGTCCATGCACGTAGCGTTGCCTGGGTCCGGCCGCGTGTGCAGGTTCCCGCGAAATTGTGGATAACTCATCCGGTCTTGCGGCCCGGGGTCGTCCCGGGCCGCAAGACCGGCTGGCGCACTGAACAGCCGCCGCCAAGCTTCCGGTCAGTGGCCGCGTACGGGTGCATGGTGAAAACGGCGTCGGCGCGGCGGCCGTGCCTCACTCTGCGCCGCCGACGGCGCGCAGCAGGGCGCCGAGGTCGTCGAACCGGTCGACGTGCCGCAGCTTGTCGGGATTGGCGATGGAGTGGATCGTCTGGATCCGGCCGTCGGTGATGCTGAGCGCCGTGACCATGACCAGCCGGTCCTGTGCGTCGGTCGCCACCGCGCCGGGCTGGCCGTTGACCTCGGTGACACGGACGCGGACACCTCGACGCGCCAGTTCGGACATCCCGGCCGACAAGGTCCGGGCCACGTGCCGCCGCCCGTTGACCGGTCGCGCCAGCGCCCCCGGCACCTTGCCGCCGCCGTCGGCGTGCAGCGCCGCGTCCTGCGCCAGCAGCGCCTCCAGCGCTCGCAGGTCGCCCTGCCCGGCGGCGGCGAAGAAGCGCTGAGCCAGCTCCTGTCGCTGCCGCCGAGAGGCGTGGTAGCGCGGCCGGCGTTTCCGGACGTGGTCGCGGGCCCGCGCGACCAGGTGCCGCGTGGTGTCCACATCGGTGCCGAGGATCTCGGCGACCTCCGTATACGGATACTCGAACACCTCGCGCAGCAGGAACGCGGCCCGCTGCTGTGGCGACAAGCTCTCCAGCAGCACCAGGAACGCCAGCGACAGCGAGTCGGCCGTCTCGGCGCGCTCGGCCGGCGTCGGCTCGGTGACCAGCGGTTCCGGTAGCCACTCGCCGACGTAGCGCTCCCGCCGCACCCGTGCCGAGCGAAGATGGTCGATGGCCAGCCGGGTGACCAGCGTGGCGATGTACGCCCGGGGTGAGGCGATCGGCTCGTCCCTCCGCAGCGTCTGGTGCATCCGCAGGAACGCCTCCTGCACCACGTCCTCGGCCTCGCCGACACTGCCGAGCATCTGGTAGGCGATCGCAAAGGCCCGCGGTCGCAGCTCTCCGTACAGATCCGAGGTGGACACGGCCGGGTCACCCCAGTCCCTCGATGAACCCCGTGCGCCAGCTCGGGTACTGCGGCGCCCACCCCAGTTCGCGTTTGGTCTTCTCGCTGGAGATCCCGCGTGCCTGCGTCATCAGGTTCACCGGGCCCTTGCCGGCCAGCCGGCGTACGAGCCAGGCCGGCACGCGGCGCGGCGGTTCGGCGCCCAGCGCGCGGGCCAGTTCCGAGAGCCAGTCGCTCACCGGTGCCGGCTCGTCATCGCCGACGTGGTAGATCCCGGGCCTGCCACGCTCGACGGCCGCGACCGTGGCCGACGCGGCGTCGATGATGTGCACCAGCGACCACACCCCACCGCCGTCGCCGACGATCGGGAACTTCCGCCTGCGGATCTGCGCGGCCATGACGGCGTCCGGTGCGGCGCTGAT
This sequence comes from Actinomadura madurae, assembly GCF_047130825.1. Taxonomy (NCBI): domain Bacteria; kingdom Bacillati; phylum Actinomycetota; class Actinomycetes; order Streptosporangiales; family Thermomonosporaceae; genus Actinomadura; species Actinomadura madurae. The sequence continues at coordinate 9,198,909 of NZ_CP083237.1, read as the reverse complement.
GCCGGTCCCCGGGCCATAGAACCCACCGTAGCGAAGCGCGATGCCCTCACCCCAGCTGATGCCGGTCACCGCCTCCTCCAGGTGACGCAACGCGTCCACCGACTCCTTGACGTCCGCAGGCGGGTTCGGCTCGATCCGGCCGTTCTCGTCGGCGACCGGCCCGCCGGTGCGCTCCATCCACAGGGCGTTGCTCTGCGCCACGAACTTGCGGACGCCGACGGCGCGCGCGGCGGCCAGCAGGTGGTCGGTGCCTTCGGTGCGCAGCCGGTCGGTGGCGGCCGCCATTCGCTTCACGTGCCGGAAGTCCGCCGGTCCGCTCAGCGCTGTGAGCTGATGGACGATCACCTCTGGCTCGGCCCTGGCCACCACCTCGGCCACCGAGTCGGGGTCGAGCGCGTCGACGATCACCGGTTCAGCGCCGAGCGCGCGCAGCGCGGCGGTCTTGGCGGCCGAGCGGGTCGTGCCGACGACCTCGTGGCCGCGCACCACGAGCTGGGGAATGAGCTGGCCGCCGATCGCACCGGACGCTCCGGCGATGAAGATCTTCATGACGTCTCCGTTCGTTGTTCTCACCAACAGAGACGAGACAGGCCGGCACCCCATGAACGGCAGTAACCCACTTCACAGCACGACCCCTGGGGCCGCCACACCACGGCCGCGCCGTTGGGGGTCGGACGGAGGCCGGGATGACTTCGTCAGCGTTCGAGGGCGGCGGCGAGCTGGAGCAGGAAGCGGTCGACCTCGTGCTCGTCGTAGCCGGGCCCGAGCCGGACGACGCGGAACGCACTTTCCCGGACATCCCGGGCCGTCACCGGCGGGGCGGTGCCGCGCAGACCGGCGATCACGCGCTCGAGGAACGCGTCCACGTCCCGCACGTCGTAGCCAGAGCGCAGGCGGGCACCGGAGAACCGGGCGTTCTGGATCCAGTTGATCAGCCAGCCGGGCTGGGCCCGTGGACGGCCCGGCCGCTCGCCGATCGGCGCCCGGCCCTGGAGCTCCCTGATGCATTCGCGGAGCAACTCGTCCACAGCGCGACGCTCGTAACCGCGCAGGACGACGTCGAAGCGAGTCATGCGCACGTCGTCCACGGAAACCGGCGGACCGCCGTCCAGCGCCTGCGAGACCCGTTTCAGCAGAGCGTCCACCTGGTTCCGGTCATAGCCGCGCATGACCACCGGCAGCCGCGCACCCGTCCTCACCGGCACCGCTCCTCAGCCGTGTCCCCGCGCCCGCACGGACGCCGGACACGCCCGCGGAGCGCTCAGTCCTTGGTCGACGCGGCCAACTGGCCGCAGGCCCCGTCGATCTCCCTGCCCCGAGTGTCGCGCACCGTGACCGGGACACCGTGGGCCTCCAGGCGGCGGACGAACTCGCGCTCGTCCTCGGGCCGTGAGGCGGTCCACTTGGAACCCGGCGTTGGGTTCAACGGGATCAGGTTGACGTGAACGAGATTCCCGCGCAAGAGCCTGCCGAGAAGATCCGCCCGCCACGCCTGGTCGTTGACGTCCTTGATGAGGGCGTACTCGATCGAGACGCGGCGGCCGCTGCGGTCCGCGTAGGCCCAGGCGGCGTCCAGGACCTCGGAGACCTTCCACCGGTTGTTGACCGGCACGAGGTCGTCGCGCAGCTCGTCGTCGGGCGCGTGCAGGGACACCGCCAGGCGGACGGACATGTCCTCCGCGGCGAGCTTCTCCATGGCCGGGACGAGCCCGACGGTGGAGACGGTGACCGATCGCTGGGAGATGCCCAGGCCGGCGGGTGCGGGGTCGGTGATGCGGCGTACCGCGCCTATCACGGCCTTGTAGTTGGCCAGGGGCTCGCCCATGCCCATGAAGACGATGTTGGATACGCGCCCCGGACCGCCTGGGATACGTCCGCGGGCAAGGGCACGCGCCCCTGCAGCGACCTGTTCGACTATCTCGGCCGTCGACAGGTTACGGGTGAGCCCTGCCTGACCGGTCGCGCAGAACGGGCAGTTCATTCCGCACCCCGCCTGGGACGAGACGCACATCGTGGCCCTGTCCGGGTACCGCATCAGCACCGATTCGAACAGGACGCCGTCGAAGGCCTTCCAGACGGTCTTGAGGGTCGTCCCCCCATCGCAGTCCATTTCACGGACCGGGGTCAGCAGCGAGGGAAGCAGCTCAGAGACGAGCCGTTCGCGGAGAGCGGCGGGCAGGTCCGTCATCTTGGACGGGTCGTCGATCAGCCGCGCGAAGTAGTGCCGCGACAGCTGGTCGGCTCTGAACGGCTTCTCCCCCAGCGCGGCGACCGCCTCGCGCCGTTCCTCCGTGGTGAGGTCGGCGAGATGCCTCGGCGGCTTGCCGCGCCTCGGGGCGGCGAAGACGAGCTTCGCCGGGGTCTTCTTGGGCGCGGCGCCGGTCGCGGCGGGCTGGGTGGCAGACATGGTCCTCCAAGTGTCGCAAACACCTGCCCGTGCCTCGTCCGTCTGCGGCCACTCACCTTTACCCGCCGCACGACATTCCTGCACATGACCTTGTCTGCGACTAAGGTCTCGATCATGTCGGTATTGCGCAGGGGTGCGGCCACGGCACGGGGGCCGGCGGCGACGGTCGTCCACACGGCGGCCAGCCCGTACGGCAGCCGGCGGCTCACCGTCGAGACCGACGGCGACGTCACCGCGGCTTACCTGAAGGACGCGCGGGACTCGGTGGTCGGGGCGGTCTGGGTCGCGAACCACCGTGCGGCCCCGTCTGAGCTGGATCGGGCACGGCTGGAGGCGGGACGCGCGCCGCTCCTGCCGGAGTCGCACGTCCGCCATCCCTCGGGACGCGGGGCGCTTGACGGCGAGGCCCTGGAAGTCGTGTGGTTCGAAGAGGGCGACGGGGTGGCCGTCCTGGAGGCGGGCGACCCGCTCTTCGTGATCCCCGGCTGGTCGGACATGGGCCGCGGCATCCCCGGCTATGCCCGGGACGCCACGCGCCAGAGCCCGTTCGCGTTCCCCCTGGACGAGGAGATCGAGGACTTCGGGCCACGCATCGACCAGGCGCGCGAGCACTGGAAGCGGTGCCGTGCCGACGGCTCCTGGGCCGAGTTCCAGCAGTCGGTGCTCGGGCACCTGCTGCAACGGCTCGGCCCGAGTGGCCACTACTGGCACGACGTCGGACGCCAGCTCACCAACGGCAGGCCGGCCGCGGCCCCGACAGTAGGAGTGTCGGAGCGTCCCGCACGAGGCGACCGCGAGTACACCGTTCTCAGCACCGTGGGGATGAGCCGCCAGCGGATGCCCACGGTCGAACTGTACGAGGACGACGTCGCCCCGTACGGGCGGATAGAACTGGCCGTCGCCAGCACCCTGCCCAGCCAGCGGGCAGGGAGCATCTTCCCGTGGTTGGCGCAGTACCCCTGGCGGTCGGTGACCTGGTTCGCGCCTGGAGACGTCGTCAAGTGGTACCACGAGGCCCGCACGTTCCCTCTCGGCAACGGTGAGTCGTCCTGGGAAGGCGTGCTCCTCCTGGACGATCCGAACCGCCTGGCGGGCCCTCAGGGGCCGGCCATGACGGGGCTGACGCTGAACGGCGACGCCGTCCGGTGGCTGTGGCTCGTGCCCATCTCCGCTGAGGAACATCGCTACGCGAAGAGCGAGGGGTCGGACGCGCTCATCCGGCGTCTGGCCCAGCAGGGCCGCTCCTGGGTCGTCTCCTGACGAGACGCCGGGAGCGGCGGCCTAACTCGGGACGAAGAGCTCCAGCAGCAGCCACACGACGGGCGCCGTCGCGACCAGCGAGTCGAGGCGGTCCATCACCCCGCCGTGGCCCGGCAGGAGCGTTCCCATGTCCTTGATGCCCAGATCGCGCTTGACCACCGACTCGACGAGGTCGCCGGCGGTCGCGGTGACGACCGCGGCCAGCCCGATGATCACGCCCTGCCAGACCTGCCCGCCGTCCAGCAACCACCACACCAGCCAGCCGCCGATGAGCATGCAGGTGAGGGCCGAGCCGGTGACGCCCTCCCAGGTCTTCTTCGGGCTGATCGTCGGCGCCAGCTTGTGCTTGCCGAGGAACGACCCAGCGAAGTAGCCGCCGATGTCGCTGGCGACGGTGGCGGCGATGAAGATGACGATGCGGTGGTCGCCGTCGTCCGGGCGCATGAGCAGCGCGACGATCCCGCCCATCAGCACCAGGTAGACCGCCACGAACGAGCCCGCGGCCACGTCCCGGACGTATCCGGCGGCTCCTTCGGTCATCCGCGTCATCAGGAGCGCCAGCACGGTCAGGGACACCGCGGCGATCGTCGCGGTGGGCCCCCACACGTACGCGACGACGGGCGTGCCGACCATGCCCGTCGCGACCGGGATGAACGGGACGCGGATGTCGCGGGTCTTGAAGGCCTCCGTCAGTTCCCGCATGCCGAGGAACAGGAACACGACCATCACGCCAAGGAAGATCTCCTTGACGGTGTAGAGAGAGAGCAGCACGAGCGCGCCGAGCGCGGCGCCCACGCCGATGGCCATCGGGAGGTTGCGGCCCGTCCTGCCGTGGGGCTGGTCGGACCGGTCACCGGCAGTCGCGCCGGCGGAGGGCGGGACGTCCTCCTCGGGGCCGTCCGGTTCCCGCCCCGGGGACGAGTCCACTGCCTCACCGGGGGGTGGGCCGGCCATGTCGACCTCCGGCTCGTCCGGGGAGCCCGAGGGCTCCCCGGCGTCGTCGAGTTCCATCAGACTTCGAGCAGTTCGGCCTTCTTGTGCTCGAGCAGCTCGTCGATCTGCGCCACGTAGCGGTGCGTGGTGTCGTCGAGCTCCTTCTCGGCACGCCTGACCTCGTCCTCGCCGGCCTCGCCGTCCTTGGCGAGCTTGTCGAGGGTGTCCTTGGCGCGGCGCCGGATGTTGCGGATGGAGATCCTGCTGTCCTCCGCCTTCGTCCCGGCCACCTTGATGAACTCCTTGCGCCGTTCCTCCGACAGCTCGGGGAACACGACGCGGATGACGTTGCCGTCGTTGGTGGGGTTCACGCCGAGGTCGCTGTCCCGGATGGCCTTCTCCACCGCCTGCATGGACGACTTGTCGAAGACCTGGACGATGACCATCCGCGGCTCCGGCAGCGTGAACGACGCGAGCTGGTTGATCGGCGTCGGGGTGCCGTAGTACTCGGCGGTGATCTTGTTGAACATCGCGGGGGTGACGCGGCCGGTGCGGATGGCCTGGAAGTCCTCCTTGGCGACCGCGACCGCCTTCTCCATTTTCTCCTCGGCCTCGAGGAGGGTCTCGTCGATCACTGTGACTCCCATGTCATCTGGTCGGCCTTGGTCCTGGAGTGCCGCGACGGGTCCGGCGCGGCCGCGGGCTGGGGTCAGCCCTCCGCCGGGCTGACCAGCGTGCCGATCTTCTCACCCCGGACGGCCCGGACGATGTTGCCCTGCCCCATGAGGTCGAAGACCACGATGGGGAGCGCGTTGTCCATACAGAGGCTGATGGCCGTGGCGTCCATGACCTTCAGGCTCCTCTGTAGAACTTCACCGTAATCCAAACGGTCGAACTTGACCGCGTCTGGATTCTTTCTGGGGTCGGCGTCGTACACACCGTCCACCTGAGTCGCCTTCAGCACCGCCTCCGCACCGATCTCCAGCGCGCGCTGGGCGGCGGTGGTGTCGGTGGAGAAGAACGGCTGGCCGAGGCCCGCGCCGAAGATGACGACGCGGCCCTTCTCCAGGTGCCGGATGGCGCGGCGCGGGATGTAGGGCTCCGCCACCTGGCTCATGGTGATGGCGGTCTGCACACGGGTGTCGAGGCCGAGCTTCTCCAGGAAGTCCTGCAGGGCGAGGCAGTTGATGACGGTGCCGATCATCCCCATGTAGTCGGCGCGTCCGCGGTCCATGCCGCGCTCGGCCATGACGGCGCCGCGGAACATGTTGCCGCCGCCGCACACGACCGCGACCTGCACGCCGTCCCGTACGGCCTCCGCGATGGCCTCGGCGACATGCTGGACGACCTCGGGATCGATGCCGAGCGGGTCCTTTCCGGCGAAGGCCTCGCCCGAGAGCTTCAGCAGCACCCGCCTCCAGCCCGCACGCGGCGCGTGCTGGCCGGACGACGAGGCCGCCGTCGCGCTACTGGTCGTCTTGTCCGGCACGTCGGCGGCCTCCTCGTTGCGTCGCGATATCTCTCGGGTGCCCGTCTCCGGCGCCCTTACGCCTGCCCGACCTTGAACCGGGCGAAGCGGACGACCTTCACGCCGGCCTCGTCGAGGACCTTCGCGATCGTCTTCTTGTTGTCCTTCACGAACGCCTGCTCCACGAGCACGAAGTCGCGGAAGTAGGCGTTCACCCGGCCCTCTACGATCTTCGGGATCGCCTTCTCGGGCTTGCCCTCGTCGCGGGTGAGCTGCTCGGCGAGCGCCCGCTCCTTCTCGACCGCCTCGGCGGGGATCTCCTCGCGGGTGAGGTACTTGGGGGCCATCGCCGCGATCTGCTGGGCGACGTCCTTGGCGACCTCGGGGTTCTCGCCGTCCAGCTCGACCAGCACGCCGGTGGTCGGCGGCAGGGACGGGTCGGACTTGTGCAGGTAGCTCGCCACGTAGGCGCCCTGGAAGTGGGCGAAGCGGCGCAGCTCCAGCTTCTCGCCGATCTTGGCGCTGTTCTCCTCGATCAGGGCCTGGACGGTCGTGCCGGGCTCGATCTCGGCGGTCAGCAGGGCGGGGGCGTCGGCGGCGCCGCTGCCGGCGGCGAACTCGACCAGGCGCTGGGCCAGCTCGATGAACTGCGCGTTCTTGGCGACGAAGTCGGTCTCGCAGTTCAGCTCCAGGAGCGCCCCGTCACCGGAGTTCGCAAAGTGCTCGGCGACCAGGCCGTTGGCGGCGGTGCGCTCGGCGCGCTTGCCGACGTCCTTGGCGCCCTTGAGGCGCAGCAGCTCGGTCGCCTTCTCGAAGTCGCCGTCCGCCTCGGTCAGGGCGTTCTTCACGGCCATCATGCCGGAGCCCGTCAGGTCGCGCAGCCGCTTGACGTCAGCGGCGGTGAAGTTGGCCATCGCTCTCTTCGCTTCTCTCGTCGTTGGTCGTGTGACCCGCGACGGTCCCGGCGGCGCGATGGGGCGCCGCCGGGACCGCGGGATCAAGCCTGCTCGGCCTCGTCGGCCTTCGGGGCCTCGTCGGCCTTCGGGGCCTCGTCGGCCTTCGCGGTCTCGTCGGCCTTCGCGGTCTCGTCGGCCTTCGGAGCGTCATCCGCCTTCGGGGCGTCCGCCGTCGGGGCGTCCGCCGTCGGGGCGTCCGCCGTCGGGGCGTCGTCGGCCTTCTCGGCGTCCGCGCCCTCGGTGGTCGCGGCGGCGTCCGCCGGGGCCTCCGCGGAGGGCTGCGCCTCGTCCGGCTTGAGCAGGTTGCGCTCCCATTCCGCCAGCGGCTCTTCGGAGCCCGCGGCGGCGGCGCCCTCGACCGGCTTCTCGTCGCCGCCGGAGGCGGCGCCCGCACGGGCGATCAGGCCGTCGGCCACGGAGTCGGCGACCACGCGGGTCAGCAGGCTGACGCTGCGGATGGCGTCGTCGTTGCCCGGGACCGGGTAGTCGACCTCGTCGGGGTCGCAGTTGGTGTCGAGGATCGCCACGACCGGGATGCCGAGCTTCTTGGCCTCGTTGACCGCGATGTGCTCCTTCTTGGTGTCCACGATCCAGATGGCGCTCGGAACCTTCGCCATGTCGCGGATACCGCCGAGGGTGCGCTCCAGCTTGTCCTTCTCGCGGCGCAGGCCGAGAAGCTCCTTCTTGGTCATGCCGGAGCCGGCCACGTCGTCGTAGTCGATCTCCTCCAGCTCCTTGAGCCGGGTGAGCCGCTTGTGGACGGTGGAGAAGTTCGTGAGCATGCCGCCCAGCCAGCGCTGGTTGACGTAGGGCATGCCGACCCGGGTGGCCTGCTCGGCGATGGACTCCTGCGCCTGCTTCTTGGTGCCGACGAACAGGATCGTCCCGCCGTGGGCCACCGTGGCCTTGACGAACTCGAACGCGCGGTCGATGTAGGACAGCGACTGCTGGAGGTCGATGATGTAGATGCCGTTGCGCTCGGTGAGGATGAAGCGCTTCATCTTCGGGTTCCACCGGCGGGTCTGGTGGCCGAAGTGGACGCCGCTCTCCAGGAGCTGCCGCATGGTGACGACGGGTGCCATTGCCCGTGCTCTCCTTCTCTGGCCCTGCCGGGCCGCATTTGGTTGTCTGCCTGCGCCCGGGTGCGGTCCCACCGTCGCCGAGGCGACGGACCGAGGGACTGCGCCCCACCATGGTTTCCGGTGGCATGCGGACGCGTGAAATCAGCCGCCGGGATACCTCCAGGCGGCTGTGACCCGTTTCCGAGTCTGGGTCCCGGCCGCTCTGCGAGCGGCTTCCGCCTCCCCGCCCGCGGCGGTTCAACGGCGGCCTGGCCCTGGCCGATGCCCTCTCGGGCACGTTTACAGATTATCAGGGCGCGGAGGTGGCCGGGCCCCATCGGTCCCGGAGGTTATCCACAGTTCGCGGACCCTCTCGCGGCGCCGCCCGCCACCCGGCAGGGTGCGGTGCATGACGTTGCTGACGCTGCTCCTCACCTGCATGATCACCCTCGGATCGCCCGGCCCGGACGCCTGGCGCTGGCCCTTAGGCCCGTCCGCCCCGCCGGTCCTGCGGGGCTTCTCGCCACCGTCCTCCCCATGGGGTGCCGGGCACCGCGGGGTCGACCTCGCGGCGCGCCCGGGCCAGACCGTCCACGCCGCGGGGCCGGGACGCGTCTCGTATGCCCGCGACCTGGCGGGACGCGGCGTCGTCGCGATCGACCACGGCGTCCTGCGCACCACGTACCTGCCCGTCCGTCCCAGCGTCCTGGTGGGACGCCGCGTCGCATCCGGTACCCCCATCGGTGTCCTGGAGGACGGCCGGGTCCACTGCCCCGTGACCTGCCTGCACTGGGGGCTACGCCGTGGCGCCCTCTACCTGAACCCGCTGAACCTGGTCCAACGTCAATTCCGCCTCCTACCCCAGTGGGACCAACCCACCCCCAAACCACGCCCAGCCGAGCCTTCCCCGTCCAGGATGGGCCTACGCGACGCCACCACGGCAACGGGCGGCGCCCTAACGGGGATGGTCCTGGCGTTCGCAATGGCGTTCGTATGGCGCCGCACCCGCCTGCGATTCCGCCTGCACCGCAGACGCCGCCCGCCGCCGGGCGTTATCAACCTCTCCCACCAACGCCACCTACGCCGCGCCCGCTGACCAAAGACGGCCTGCCCGCCGGCCACCCGGCAGGCAGGCCGTCCACCACACCACCCACCCACAGGCCACCGCGCCGACGGCGACCACGAACACACCTCCACCCAACACGCAGGCGACGCCCCTGCACGACAACCCCTACGCCCCCAACAAAGGAGGTCCAGCAAGCCAGATCAGCTCGGGCTCGCTGGGTCGCCAACAAGCCACCCACCACGACAGACCACGGCACGCACGCGAGCCGGACACCAACACCAAGCGGCAGGTCAACGACGACCCGACCCACACCACAATCCGCGGCACAGACGCGGACGGCACCCACGCAAGGCGGTCGGCCGACGCCAAGCGGCAGGCGCAGAGCCCTCGGCACGGACGCATACTGAGCCCCCGACGAGCCGACCCGCACAACAAGACCGCGGTACGCACGCGCGCCGGGCACCGACACCGAAGGACAGGTCAACCACGGCCGACCTTCACGACAGACCGCAGCGCAGACGCGGGCCAGCAGCGACGCAAGGCAGCGGGCCGACGCCAAGTCGGCCAGCGCGAAGGTCCGGCGCGGACGCGTGCTGGGCAGCAACGCGAGGTGGCTGGCCCACGACGAACCGACCCGCACGGCAGACCGCGGCACGCACGCGGGCCGGACAGTGACATGAAAGGCAGCCGAGGACGAGTCGGGCGCATGCCAAGCCGCGACATAGCCGCAGACCGGACATCAACACCAGTCGGCCGACCGACAACAAGCCGACCGGCACGACAGGCCTCGGCGGGGACGCAGACCAGGCACCAACACCACGGCCAGGCCCACGATGAGCCGACCGGCGCGGGCTCGCGCGACAGGCAGCCAGCCGACAGCGAGCCCAGCCCGCCGCCAGGTCGCGAAATGGACGCAGGCTGGACATCAACGTCATACGGCCGAGCGGCACGACAGACCTGGCGCGGACGCGGACCGGGCGCTGACTAACGCCGCGGCCACCGCCACCGCGCCCGCGTCGGGCGCCGGCGGGCGGGGGCCGGGGCCCGTCGGCCTGGACGACGATGGCCGCGGCGCGCGGACGCCGGACGCCCGGCCCGCATCGGCAACGGGCCGACTGGTGCGGCCCTACAGCATGGACGCGTGCCGAGCACAAACGCCCAGGCCACCGGTGTGCCGGGGCGGCAGCGGCGGCGCGGAGTGGGCAGCGAGGCGGGGGGTGGGGGGCGATGGCGGGCTTATTGGGCTGGGCGGGTGCCTCGGGGGTGGGCTTGGCGGTGGACTTGTTTGAGGCGGTCGGCTGATACGTGGGTGTAGATCTGCGTGGTCTGCAAGGAGGCGTGGCCCAGGATTTCTTGGACGCTTCGCAGGTCGGCGCCGCCTTCGAGCAGGTGGGTGGCCGCGCTGTGGCGCAGCCCGTGGGGGCTGAGATCCGGGACCTGGCCTACCTCGGAGATCCGCGAGTGGACGATGCGGCGGGCGCTCGTCGGGTGGAGACGTCCGCCGCGGGCACCGAGGAAGAGGGCGGGGCCGCTGTCCTCGGTCACGAGCGCGGGGCGTCCGGCGCGCAGCCAGTCCTGGACGGCGCGGACGGCGGGTTCGCCGACGGGGACCGTGCGCTCACGTCCGCCCTTGCCGAAGACGCGGATAGTCCGGCGGCCGGTGTCAAGATCGTCGATGTCGAGTCCGCACAGTTCGCTGACTCGGACGCCGGTCCCGTAGAGCACCTCCAGGACGGCCAGGTCGCGCAGACCGAGCGGGCCTTGGGCGTCCATGGTGTCCAGGAGATGCGCGGCGTCGTCCTGGGTGAGCACGTCGGGAAGGTCGCGCCGTCGTTTGGGCGTGCCCAAGAGCAAGCCCGGGTCGTCTTCGAGGAGCCCCCGCCGGTGTAGGTGGCGGGTGAAGGCTCTGACTGCGGCCGTACGGCGGGCCAGGGTCGCGCGTGACCGTCCCATGGCGTGCTGACGGGCCAGCCACGCACGCAGCAACGAGACGTCCAGTTCGGCCGGTTCGGTGACCCCGGTGACCGCGGCGTAGGCGCACAGGTCGGCCAGATCACCGAGATAGGCGCGCAGGGTGTGCGGCGAGACGTCCCGTTCGGCGCGCAGATGGCGCCCGAACTCGGAGACGGCGTCCTCCAGCGGCTCGGTCACAGGCGTCACGCTGCGCCACAGCCCCGGCCGAAGCAAGCACCGCACCCCGGTTTCGAGCGATCTGCCGAGCTTGTTCCCGCGGTTATCCACAGGTTGTCGTTTCTCGGCTACGCACCGTGACGGTCGGCCAGTGTCGAAGGCCGGAGGTGAGGCCCATGAACGCCCACATCAACCTCGGCCGCCGCGGCGAGGACGCCGCGGCCGAATACCTGGCCGGCCTCGGCTGGACGATCCTCGACCGCAACTGGCGGTGCCGCGAAGGCGAGCTGGACATCGTCGCCCATGACGGGCGAAGGCACGTGGTCTGCGAGGTGAAGACCCGCCGCTCGGCCAGGTTCGGCGACCCCCTCGAAGCCATCACCGGCGACAAGGCCGCCCGGTTACGGCGGCTGGCCTGGCGGTGGGCCGCCGCGAACGGGGTCGGCGGCGTGTCCATTCGGGTCGACGTCCTCGGCCTGACCGGCGACGGCGACCGCTTCTCGATCGACCACCTGCGGGAGGTGTGCTAGATGACGCTCGCGAAGACGCGCTCGGTGTCCCTGGTCGGGGTGGACGGCTTCGTCGTGGACGTCGAGGCCGCCATCACCAGCGGCGTCCCCGGCCTCCACCTGGTCGGCCTTCCCGACACCGCGCTCAGCGAGGCCCGCGACCGGGTCCGCGCGGCAGTCTTCAACTCGGGCGAGGACTGGCCCAACAGGCACGTCACGGTCTCGCTGTTCCCGGCGAGCATGCCCAAGAAGGGTTCGACCTTCGATGTCGCCATAGCCGTGGCCCTGCTCGCGGCGGCGGAAGTGGTCCCCGCCCGTAGCTGCGCGGGGCTCGTGCTGATCGGCGAGCTCGGGCTGGACGGCCGCCTCCGTCCCATCCAGGGGGTCCTGCCCGCCGTCCTGGCCGCGGCCAACCGCGGCTGCCGCACGGTCGTCGTCCCGAGCCAGAACGCCGCGGAGGCCGAACTCGTCCCGGGCATGGAGGTCCTGTCCGCGCGTAACCTGCGCGGGCTCCTCTGCCTGCTGCGCGACGAGCCGCCACCCATCGAGGAGGAGGACGAGGAGGACGCCCTCGGCTCCCCGATGAACGGGTTCGCTCTGCGCCAGCAGGAGATTCCACCCGACCTGGACCTGGCGGACGTCCGCGGCCAGGCCGAGGCCCGCCGCGCTCTGGAGATCAGCGCCGCGGGAGGGCATCACCTCTTCTTCGCCGGCCCGCCGGGCTGCGGCAAGACGATGCTGGCGGAGCGGCTGCCGACGCTGATGCCGCCCCTCGAACCCGAGATCGCGCTGGAGGTCACCGCGATCCACTCCGTGGCCGGGACGCTCCGGCCCGGCCAGCCGCTGATCACCCAGCCGCCGTTCTACGCGCCGCACCACACCGCCTCCCGCGCATCGATGGTCGGCGGGGGTTCGGGCCGGGTCCTCCAACCCGGCGCCGTGTCCCTCGCACACCGCGGGATCCTCTTCCTGGACGAGGCCCCCGAGTTCCAGCTCGGAACGCTCGACGCCCTCCGCCAGCCCCTCGAAGAGGGCGAGGTGCGGATCACCCGCATCGAGGGCATGGCGCACTTCCCCGCGCGGTTCACGCTCGTCCTCGCCGCGAACCCGTGCCCGTGCGCCGCGGCGAAGCAGATCGACTGCTCCTGCGCACCCGGCATCCGCCGCAAGTACGCGACCCGCGTGTCCGGGCCGCTGCTCGACCGCGTCGACCTCAAGCTGGAGCTGGCCCCGGCCAGCCGGGCCGAACTCCGCTACGACCTGGAGTTCGCCGAGTCGAGCAAGATCGTGGCCGAACGCGTCCTGCTCGCCAGGGAGCGGACGCTCAGACGCCTGGCCGGAACCCCATGGCGGTCGAACGCCGAGGTCCCCGGGCCGGAGCTGCGCCGCCGGTTCACCCCGCCGCAGGAGGCGATGCGGGCCGCCGACGACGCCCTGCAGCGGGGGACGCTGAGCGCCCGCGGCCTCGACCGGGTCCTGCGGGTCGCGTGGACGATCGCCGACCTCGCCGGCCACGACGAACCGGGCCCGGACGACATCGGCGGCGCGCTCACCCTGTGGTCGGCGGGGCGCCAATGAGCGACGAGCGAACCGCCCGCGCCACCCTGACCGCGGTCGCCGAGCCCGGCGACACCTTCCTCAACCGGATCATCGACCACTGCGGCCCGGAAGGGGCGCTGGAGGCGATCCGGGGCGCCCGGGTCCCGGAAGGTGTGCCCGCCGCTCCGAAGGAGGCCCGGCGGCTCGACGCCTGGCGGATCCGCCTCATCGCCGCGGAACCAGACCAGGACATGGCCGTCTGCGCCCGGTTCCGCGGCCGGCTCGTCTGCCCCGGAGACCCCGAATGGCCGACGACTCTCGACGATCTCGGCACCGGCCGGCCGTACGCGCTCTGGCTCCAGGGCCCGGTCGATCTGCGCTACGGCTGCCTGCGCTCGGTCGCCGTCGTCGGTTCCCGCGCCGCGTCCCCCTACGGCCTGCGCGCCGCCGCCGACTTCGCCTCCGAACTCGCCGACGCGGGCTGGACGGTGATCTCCGGCGGCGCCCTGGGCATCGACGCGGCCGCCCACCGCGGCTCGCTGGCCGCCGACGGCGCCACCGTCGCCGTCCTCGCCAACGGGGTCGACGTCCCCTACCCGGCGTCCAACGAGGGCCTCTTCGCCGAGATGGCACGGCGGTCGCTGCTGGTGAGCGAGTCGCCGCCGGGCACCCATCCGCACCGCCTCCGGTTCCTCGTCCGCAACCGGGTGATCGCCGCCCTCTCCCGGGGCACCGTCATCGTCGAGGCGGAGGCGCGCAGCGGCGCGCTCAACACCGCCGGCTGGGCGGCCAAGCTCGGCCGCGTCGTCATGGCGGTGCCCGGCCCGATCACGTCCCGGTCCTCGGTCGGCTGCCACCGCCTCCTGCGCGAGGAGGGCACCACGCTGGTGACGCGCTCCGAGGAGATCGTCGAGGCGGTGGGTCTCATCGGCGACGACCTGGCGCCACCACCGGACACCCCCGTCCTCCCCCGCGACCGCCTGGAGCCGGTCACCCGCTGCGTCCTGGAGGCCTTCCCGGCGCGCGGCGCGACCGGCCCCGCCCAGCTCGCGGTCAAGGCGGGCGTCGACCTGAACACCGTCAACGCCAAGCTCGGCCTCCTGGCCGCCGCCGGCTTCATCGAACGCACCCCAGCCGGCTGGCGCCTAACAAAATCCGCCAAATCCCCCACCGGCCCCACCCCACCCCCCGAACAATGACCCACCCCCCACCACCCTGCTCACCGACAACGCCGGACGCTCCCGCCTCCCGCCAGACGCCCCAGGTCTCGGCGAACTCCAGCCACCGTTCCATCGCCGCCGCCTCGGTCGAGGCTCGGATGGGGGCGGGGCTTGGGTGGGTGGAAATTAGGGGTTTATTGGAGGGTGTTGGTCTGAGGGGAGTTCGAAGTCGCTTTTGGCGAGTTCTTCGACGTTGACGTCTTTGAAGGTGACGACGCGGACGTTCTTGACGAAGCGGGCCGGGCGGTACATGTCCCAGACCCAGGCGTCCTGCATCGTGACCTCGAAGAAGACCTCGCCGTTGTCGACGCTGCGCACCTGGAGGTCGACCGAGTTCGTCAGGTAGAAGCGGCGCTCGGTCTCCACGACGTAGGTGAACAGGCCGAGGACGTCGCGGTACTCGCGATAGAGCTGAAGCTCCATCTCGGTCTCGTACTTCTCGAGATCCTCGGCGCTCACGCTCGTGCCCCCTCCGTGCGGTCCTCGCCGGGGAGTTCCCCCTCGGTCTCCTCCTCCAGGACCACATCCCCATTGTTCCGCAAGGCACGCCCGACGTTGACGTAGGAGAACCGATGTTCCGGACAGGGGCCGTGCTCGGCGAGCGCCTTGCCGTGCGCGCGGGTCACGTAGCCCTTGTGGACGTCGAAGCCGTACTCGGGGTAGCGCTCGTGGAGTTCCACCATGATGCGGTCTCGGGTGACCTTGGCGATGATGGACGCCGCGGCCACGCAGGCCGCGACCTGGTCCCCTTTGATCATCGCGAGGCCGGGGACGTCCAGGCCGGGGACGGGGAAACCGTCGCTGAGCACGTAGGCGGGCCGCCGGTCCAGGGCGGCGAGGGCCCGCCGCATCCCGGTGATGTTGCATCGGTGCAGGCCGATCCTGTCGATGTCATGGCAGGGGATGATGACCGCGCTCCACGCGTGCGCGCGTTCGGTGATCTCCGTGTAGAGCGCCTCGCGGCGGGCGGGCGTGAGGAGTTTGGAGTCGGTGAGGCCGTCGATCCTGCCGCGCCCGCCC
Source organism: Actinomadura madurae (assembly GCF_047130825.1). Classification (NCBI taxonomy): domain Bacteria; kingdom Bacillati; phylum Actinomycetota; class Actinomycetes; order Streptosporangiales; family Thermomonosporaceae; genus Actinomadura; species Actinomadura madurae. The sequence continues at coordinate 9,183,340 of NZ_CP083237.1, read as the reverse complement.
TGGAGGATCACCGCGCCGACGACCATCGGTCCCGCGCAGGCGCCCCGGCCCGCTTCGTCGACGCCGGCGACGGGGCTGAACCCGGCGTGGGCCAGCGCGCGCTCGTACGCGAACAGCCCCGCGTCGCGGCGCGGAGTGAAGCGAAGCGGACGATCCCTCATGCTCCGCAGCGTACGACCCGACCGCCCCCGGTCGCCCACAGAACGCCCCCTTGCGGCCTTATGTCACAACCGTGCCGCGTCTCCTCCGGTGGCGGCGCCGCAGGTAGGCGATGGGGAGGGCGCCGAGGAAGCCGAGGGCGTACGGCGTGGCGGGGAGGGCGGCGGCGGCCGGTTTCTCCAGGCCCTGCTGTTTGAAGGTGCCGGGGATCGGCAGCGTCCCCATGCGGTCCAGGGGCCAGACGATGACGAACGCGCGGCCGATGACGCGGTCGATCGGGATGGTGCCGCCGCCGGGGTCGCCGCGGTGCGAGCGGGAGTCGTAGGACAGCTCGCGGTGGTCGCCCATGACCCACAGCTGGCCCGGCTTCACGGTGACGTCGAAGGGGTCGTTGGACGGCTTGTTCTGCTCGCGCGTGACCGGGTCGGTGAAGATGTAGGACTTCTCGTCGAGCGGGACGCCGTTGACGGTGACGCGGCCCTTGGCGTCGCAGCATTTGACGCGGTCGCCGGGGATGCCGATGACGCGCTTGATGTAGTCCTTCTCGTTGGGCGCCACGCCGAAGGCGGTCCCGATCGCGCGCAGGACCTTGGAGACGGGGTTGCCGGGCTCCTCGACCTGGACCTCTGGGTCCCAGGAGTCGAGCCCGTTGAAGACGATGACGTCACCGCGGGCGATGTCGCGCGTGTGGTAGACGATCTTGTTGACGAGGACGCGGTCGCCGACCTGGAGGGTGTTCTCCATGGAGCCGGACGGGATGTAGAACGCCTGGACCGCGAACGCCTTGATGACGAGGGCCAGGACGACGGCGACGACGATGAGGACCGGGAGCTCTTTCCAGAACGATCCCTGCTTCTTCTTCTTGCGCCTGCCCTCGTCCTCGGAGCCGTCGGCCGCCTCGTCGGCCGAGTTCGCGGGCTCCTTCTCTTCGGGCACCGAGCCCTCGGCTTCGGATCGCACGTCTCTCCGATCGTCCTCGTCAGTCATCAGAGCGAAAGCCTAGCGGCGCCGGGCCCGCCGGGCGCCGCGCGCGGGCGTGTCGGCGGGGTGCCGGCGATCGGCTCCGTCCGGAACGGGCAACGCCCCGGTCACCGCTGCGGGTTCCCGGGGCGTCGTCGTCATCGGCTCAGTGGTCGCGCTTCTCCTTGATGCGCGCGGCCTTGCCGCGCAGGTTGCGCAGGTAGTAGAGCTTGGCGCGGCGGACGTCGCCGCGGGTGACGACCTCGATCTTGTCGATGGAGGGGCTGTTGAGCGGGAACGTCCGCTCGACGCCGACGCTGTAGCTGACCTTGCGGACGGTGAAGGTCTCGCGGGCGCCGCCGCCCTGCCGCCGGATCACCACGCCCTGGAAGACCTGGATACGGCTCCGGTTGCCCTCGGTGACGCGCACGTGCACCTTCAGCGTGTCTCCCGGACGGAAGTCCGGGATGTCGGCGCGCATCGCGGCCTTCTCGATCTCCTGGATCAGGGTGTGCATCGCAGCCGTTCCTCATGGTCGAACGCGGGCGTCGAGAGGCCCCGGTGGATCGTTCGTGGGGGCGTCGCGCCGCGGAAAGTGGTCTTGGGGTGCCGTGCGGCCTACGCGCACGGACGCTCTAGTCTGCCATATCTTCGCCGTCAACCGGAAAACCGGCCTCCCGCAGGACGGCCCGGTCGCGTTCGTCCAGGGCCTCGCGGTCGAGGCGGTCGAGCAGTTCGGGACGGTGCCGCGCCGTCCGCCGGAGCGCCTCGTCACGCCGCCAGCGGGCGATCGCCCCGTGGTGTCCCGACAGCAGGACGTCGGGGACGGCCCGGTCGCGCCAGACCGGGGGTTTGGTGTAGACGGGCCCTTCCAGCAGCGACTCCATGGCGCCGGGGGCGAAGGAGTCGTCGGCGGCGGAGTCGGCGTTGCCGAGGACGCCCGGCAGCAGGCGCCCGATCGCCTCCACCATGACGAGGACCGCGACCTCCCCGCCGGCGAGGACGAAGTCGCCGAGGCTGACCTCGTCCACCGGCATCCGGGTGCGGGCCTCCTCGGCGACCCGGGAGTCGATGCCCTCGTAGCGCCCGCACGCGAACACCAGCCACGGCTCCGCGGCGTAGCGGACCGCGTCGGCCTGGGTGAACGGCCGCCCGCTCGGCGTCGGAATGATCAACCGCGGAACCGACCCGGCCGGGGACGCAGGGGACGGGACATCGCCGGCAGGCATCCGAGATGACGGGTCGCCGAGAGACCGCCCGTCACCGGACGCCGATGCGCCTTGTGCCGCGTCGCCGGACGGCGGGCCGCCCGCATGTGACCGGTCGGACGAGACGCCGCTCAGGGACGTCCCCTCCGAACGTGAACCCGCTGGCAGGCCGCCCGCATCTGTCGGGTCGGACGACGCGCCGCCGTCCTGCGGCCGGTCGGACGGCAGGGTGCCGTGGGGTGCCTCCTCCGGACGCGGGCCGGCTGACGGCTCGCCCGGTGGGGGGACGAGGGCGTCGAGGGCCTCGCCCCAGGGGGTGGGTTTCATGACCATGCCGGGGCCGCCGCCGTACGGGGTGTCGTCGACGGTGCGGTGGCGGTCGTGGGTCCAGGCGCGCAGGTCGTGGACGTGGACGTCCAGGATCCCGGCGCGCCGCGCCTTGCCCAGGAGGGAGATCTCCAGGGGGGCGAAGTACTCGGGGAAGATCGTGACGATGTCGATTTTCATGATTCGTCGAGCAGGCCGGGGGGCGGGTCGATCACGAGCCGCCCCCCGGGGACGTCCACCTCCGGGACGAGCGCCGCCACGAACGGGACGAGCTTCTCCCCGCCGGCGCCGCGCACGACCAGGAGGTCCTGGCCGTGGTGGAGGACGCCGGAGACCTGGCCGACATCGGTCCCGTCCGCGGTGACCACGGCGAGCCCGATCAGTTCCTGGTCGTGGAAGTCGTCGGGGTCGGCGGACGGGGGGATGTCGCCGGGGCCGACGACGAGCCAGATGCCGCGCAGTTGCTCCGCGGCGTCGCGGTCGCCGATCCCGGCGAAGCGCACGAGCAGGCGTCCCGAATGCCAGCGTGCCCGCTCGACGGTGAGCGGACCGGCGGTGGAGGGGTCGGTGGCGACCGTCGCGCCGACGGCGAACCGGGAGCCCGGCTCGTCCGTGCGGACGTCGATGGTGACCTCGCCGCGGACCCCGTGCGGCCGTCCGATCCGTCCCACCACGAGCGGTTCGCTCATCGGGACACTCTCAGCGGACCTCGTTGACATCGAGGAGGTCGACACGCACGTAGCGGCCCCCGGACAGGGCGCTGATCACCGTGCGGAGGGCCTTGGCGGTGCGACCGCTGCGGCCGATGACCTTTCCGAGGTCCTCGGGGTGCACGCGCACCTCGAGGACCCGGCCGCCCCTGATCCGGCGGGCGCGGACCCGGACGTCGTCCGGGTTCTCCACGATCCCGCGGACCAGGTGCTCGAGCGCTTCTTCGAGCACGTCAGCCCTCGCTCTTGGCTTCGTCGTTCTCGGTGGCCTTCGCCTCGGACTTCTTCGGCTCGGCCTTCTTCTTGCCCCGGGTCGCGGTGCCGGAGGCCGCGTCGTCGCCCAGCGACTCCTTGACGGCGGCCTCGAACGCGGCCTTCTTGTCGGCCTTCGGCTCGGCGACCTTGAGGGTGCCCTCGGCGCCCGGCTCGCCCTTGAACTTCTGCCAGTCGCCGGTGATCTTCAGCAGGTTGAGCACGGGCTCGGTCGGCTGCGCGCCGACGCCGAGCCAGTACTGCGCGCGCTCGGAGTCGATCTTGATGAGCGACGGCTCCTGCTTGGGCTGGTAGAGCCCGATCTCCTCGATGGCGCGCCCGTCACGCTTGGTGCGGGCGTCGGCGACGACGATCCGGTACTGCGGGTTCCGGATCTTCCCCAGACGCTTGAGCTTGATCTTGACTGCCACGGGTGTGGTGTACTCCAACTTCATCACTGGGTGGACGGGCCCGTGCCAGGTGGGGAACACCGGCTCACGGCCGTCCGATGGACTCCGGTCGCGCAGGACGAGAGAGGGCGCCTCGCGAGTCCGGGTTTCCAGCCTGTCATTCTGCCAGACGTTCGGCGTGAAAGCGCAATCGCTCAACCGGGTGTCGCCCGGCCCGCGGCGGGCCCGCGAAGCCCGGGCGAGCAGGGCGGTCACTTCTTCTTGCGGCCCTGGAGCTTGCCGAGGTCGGGCATCTGGAAACCGGGCGGGAGCTGGCCGCCGAGGCCCGGGGGCAGGCCGCCCTTGCCGCCGAGGCCGGGCGGGAGGCCCTGGGGCACGCCGTCGGCGGCGGGCTGCTGCTGCTGGTCCGGGCGGCCGTCCTTGCCGGCGGCGCGCTTGCGCGGGTCGCCGCTGCGCTGCTTGCCCTTCTTGTTCTTGGCCGCCTTCGCCGCCTTGGCGGCCTTCTTGCGCCCGCCGGGCATGCCGGGCAGGCCCATGCCGCCGGCCATCTGCCGCATCATCTTCTGCGCGTCGAAGAAGCGGGTGACGAGGCTGTTGACCTCGCCGACACCGACGCCGGAGCCCTTGGCGATGCGGGCCCGTCGGGAGCCGTTGATGATCTTGGGCTGGGAGCGCTCCTGCGGGGTCATCGAGCGGATGATCGCGGCGATCCGGTCCAGGTCGCGGTCGTCGATCTGGCTGATCTGGTCGCGGACCTGCCCCATGCCCGGCATCATTCCGAGCAGGTTGCCGATCGGGCCGAGCTTGCGGATCATCATCATCTGCTCGAGGAAGTCCTCCAGCGTGAAGTCCTCGCCCGAGGCGAACTTGCTGGACATCTTCTCGGCCTGCTCGGCGTCGAACGCCTGCTCGGCCTGCTCGATCAGGGTGAGGATGTCGCCCATGTCGAGGATCCGGCCCGCCATGCGGTCCGGGTGGAAGACGCTGAAGTCCTCCAGCTTCTCGCCCGTCGAGGCGAACATGATGGGGCGGCCGGTGATGTGCCGGACCGACAGGGCCGCGCCGCCGCGGGCGTCGCCGTCGAGCTTGGTGAGGACGACGCCGTCGAAGCCGACGCCCTCCATGAAGGCCTGGGCGGTGTTGACGGCGTCCTGGCCGACCATGGCGTCGACGACGAACAGCACGTCGTCGGGCTCGACGGCGTCGCGGATGTCGATGGCCTGCTGCATCATCTCGGCGTCGATGCCGAGCCGGCCCGCGGTGTCGATGACGACGACGTCGTGCAGGGCGTGCCGGGCCTGGTCGATCGACCGGCGCGCGACGTCGACCGGGTCGCCGACGCCGCTGCCCGGCTCGGGCGCGAAGACCGGCACCCCGGCGCGCTCGCCGACGACCTCCAGCTGCTGGACGGCGTTCGGGCGCTGGAGGTCGGCGGCCACCAGCAGCGGCGTGTGGCCCTCCTGCTTCAGCCAGCGGGCCAGCTTGCCGGCGAGGGTGGTCTTGCCGGCGCCCTGCAGGCCGGCGAGCATGATCACGGTGGGCGGCGTCTTGGCCAGCCGGATCCGCCGGGTCTCGCCGCCGAGGATGTTGATGAGCTCCTCGTTGACGATCTTGACGACCTGCTGCGCCGGGTTCAGCGCCTGCGAGACCTCCGAGCCCCGCGCCCGCTCCTTGACCTGCGCGATGAAGTCCTTGACCACGGGGAGCGCGACGTCGGCCTCGAGCAGGGCGATCCGGATCTCGCGGGCGGTCGCGTTGATGTCGGCCTCGGAGAGCCGGCCCTTGCTGCGCAGCGACGAGAAGACCGTCGTCAACCGGTCGGAGAGCGTCTCGAACACGTGTCTGGACCGTCCTTGGAAAGCTTCTGGGATCGCCTATCAGCGTATCGGGTCGCCGGCGGGTCCCCGCCCGTCTCGCCGGCCCTTTTCCGGCGGGGGCGTCCGCGTCAGCGGAGCGCCGCCAGCACCTCGTCCCGGACGGCGGCCGCCGCGGCCGGGTCCTCCAGCGGGCGGCCCTGCCCGTCCACCACGTAGAAGACGTCCACCGCCTCGGCGCCGAGGGTGTCCACCTGCGCCGCGCGGATCTGGACGCCGCACGCCCCGAACGCCTGGCCGATCCGCCACAGCAGGCCGGGCCGGTCGTGCGCCCGCACCTCGACGACGGTGGCGGTCCGCGACGCGTCCGGGACGATCATGACGCGCGGCGGCGGCACGGTGATCCCGGGCCGCGCCCGCACGGACCGCGCCCGCCGCTCCAGGCGGGCGGCGACGTCGAGCCGGCCGGCGAGCATCCGCCGCAGGTCCGCCTCCAGGCTGGCCGGATCCGGCGGCGTCCCGTACTCGGGGACGGCCGTGAAGTCCAGGACGGCCGTGTCCCCCTCGCCGTCGAGGGAGGACGTCGTCCGGGCGGTCTTGACGGCCAGGCGGTGGAGGGCGAGGACGCCCGCGGCGCGCCACAGGAGGCCGGGCCGGTCGGGCGCGGCGATGGTGATCCGGGAGCCCGCGACGCGGACGGCGGCACCGTCGTGGCGGGCCAGGGCGAGGTGGCCGGGGGCCAGGGCGGGCGCGGGCGGCGGGGTGCCGCCGGCGAGGGCCGCGGCGGCGCGGCGGGCGAGCTCGGCGACGAGCCCGGCCTTCCAGGGGCCCCAGGCGGCGGGCCCGGTGGCGCCGCCGTCGGCGATCGCCAGGGCGGCGAGGAGGTCGAGGAGCTCGCGCTCCCGGCCCGGCACCTCCGCGACGGCTTCCGTGACGGTCTGGATCGTCACCGGGTCGTCGATGTCGCGGCGGGTGGCGGTCTCGGGCAGCAGCAGATGGTGCCGGACGAGCGTTTCGAGGACGCGCACGTCCTCCTCGGGGAAGCCGAGGCGGGCGCCGATGTCGCGCGCGACGACGGCGCCGCCGGTGGAGTGGTCGCCGGGCCAGCCCTTGCCGATGTCGTGCAGGAGGGCGCCGACCAGCAGCAGGTCGGGGCGGGCCACCTCGCGGGTCAGGGCGGCGGCGCCCGCGGCGGTCTCCACCAGGTGGCGGTCCACGGTGAAGCGGTGGACGGGGTTGCGCTGCGGCCGGTTCCGGACGCGCTCCCAGTCGGGCAGCAGCCGGACGATCAGCCCGGCCTGGTCGAGGGCCTCCCAGACGGCGATGGCCGCGGGGCCGGCGCCGAGCAGGGAGACGAGGGCGTGGCGGGCCTCGGCGGGCCACGGGTCGCGGGGCAGCACCGCGCGCTCGGCCAGCCGCGCGACGGTGGCGGGGGCGGGCGGCAGGCCCGCCTGCGCGGCGGCGGCGGCGAGCCGCAGGACGAGCGCCGGGTCGTTCAGGTCCGCGTTCCGCGCGAGGACGACCTCGCCCTCGTACTCCACGGCCCCGTCCCCCACCGGCCGCCGCTCGCCACGCCCGTCCGCGCCGACCCGCCCGAAGCCCGAAGCCCCCTTGCTCGGGACGGCGGCGCTCGGCCCGGCGGCGCCCGGTCCCTCTTTGCTCGGGTCGGCGGCCTTCGAACCGGCGGCCTTCAACTCGGCGGCGTCCGGAGCGGCTGCCTTCGGAGCGGCGGCGTCCGGAGCGGCGGCGTCCGGAGCGGCGGCGTGCAGAGCGGCGGCGTGCAGAGTGGCGGCGTCCGGAGCGGCGGCGTGCGGGGCGGTGGTGGGTGGTTGGGCGGTGGATGGGGTGGGGCGGGCGGTGCTGGCTCGGGTTCTGGTGAAGCGGTCCACGCGGCGCCACAGGTGGGAGGCCGCGTAGGTGATCGTGCGGGCCGCTTCCGCGATCGAGCGCTGCAGGACGTCGGCGTCCAGGAGACCGAGGGTCTCGGCCACGGCCTGCTTCTCCTGAAGGACGAGGCGGTCCGAGGAGCGGCCCGTCACCTCGTGCAGGGCGTGCCGGACGTCGAGGAGCAGGTCGTGGGCGGACCGGACCCGGGCGTCCGGGGCGGAAGCCACCCAGGAGGCGGCGACGGCGTGCATGACGTGCACGTCCCGGAGGCCGCCGTGGGCCTCCTTCAGGTCGGGTTCCTGCAGGAAGGCCAGCTCGCCCTGGGCCTCCCAGCGGTCGCGGCACATCGCCGACAGCTCGTTGAGCCGGGCGGGCGCGTCGGCGCGCCAGTCCGTGAGGACGGCGGCGCGCAACTCGTCCACGAGCGCGTGGTCCCCGGCGATCCGGCGGGCCGACAGCAGGCCGAGCGCGGCCTTCATGTCGCCGCGCGCCACGGTGCGGGCCTCGTGCACGGTGCGGACGGAGTGGTCGAGCCTGGTCCCGGAGTCCCAGACCGGGTACCAGACGCGGTCGGCGAGGGCGGCGACGCCGGCCAGGCCGCGGTGCAGCAGGACGAGGTCGAGGTCGCCGCCGGGGGTCAGCTCGCGGCGGGCGTGGCTGCCGACCGCCACGAGGGCGACGCCGTCCGGGACGGGGCCGGCGGCCAGCAGGTCGGCCAGCCACCGGTCCAGCTCGGCGGCGCGGGCGGCCCGCGCTCTCGCCAGGGCCGCCCGCGCGGTGTCCGCCGTTCCATTGCCGCCGGCCGGTGCGGGCGCGGGGGCCCGGCCTCCGGCCGGCGGGCGGGCGAGGGTCACCGGGGTCCCTAGAGGGCGTCCGGACCGGTCTCGCCGGTGCGGACGCGGACCACGGTGTCGACCGGGACGGCCCACACCTTGCCGTCGCCGATCTTGTCGGTGCGGGCCGCCTTGACGATCACGTCGATGATGTCGTCGGCGTCCTCGGCCTCGACGAGGACCTCGATGCGCAGCTTGGGCACCAGGTCGACCTGGTACTCGGCGCCGCGGTAGACCTCGGTGTGGCCCTTCTGCCGGCCGTAGCCGCTGGCCTCGCTGACGGTCATGCCCTTGACCCCGAAGGTCTCCAGGGCCTTCTTGACCTCGTCCAGTTTGAACGGCTTGATGACCGCCGTGATGAGCTTCATGGCTTAAGCCTCCACCTTCTTCGCCGCGTCCCCGGAGACCGGGGCCGGGGGCGCCGCGACGCTCGCACCGGAGCCGCCGGCGCGGATGGTGCCGAAGTCGTAGGCGGTCTCCGCGTGAGCCGTGCTGTCGATGCCGGTGGCCTCGTCCTCCTCGCTGATCCGGAAGCCCATGATCAGGTCGATCACCTTCGCGATCACGAAGGTGACGACGAACGAGTAGGCGAGGGTCGCGAGGACGGCGACCGCCTGCTTGCCGAGCAGCGAGAACCCGCCGCCCGCGAGCAGCCCGTCGGCGCCCGCGTCGTTCACCGCGGTGGTGGCCAGGAAGCCGATCAGCAGGGCGCCGACGATGCCGCCGACCATGTGGACGCCGACCACGTCGAGCGAGTCGTCGTAGCCGAGCTTGTACTTGAGGCCGACCGCGAACGCGCAGACCGCGCCGGCGATGAGACCGAGGACGATGGCCCCGAGCGGGGTGATGAACGCGCAGGCCGGGGTGATGGCGACCAGCCCGGCGACGACGCCGGACGCGATGCCGAGCGTGGTGGACGCGCCGTCCCGCAGCTTCTCCACGATGATCCAGCCGAACGCGGCGGCGCAGGTCGCGGCGAGCGTGTTGACGAACGCGACGGCCGAGGTGGCGCCGGCCGACAGCGCGGACCCGGCGTTGAACCCGAACCAGCCGAACCACAGCAGACCGGCCCCGAGCAGGACGAACGGCAGGTTGTGCGGGCGCATCGGCTCCTTCGGCCAGCCCTTGCGCTTGCCGAGGACGATCGCCAGCGCGAGCGCCGCGACGCCGGCGTTGATGTGCACGACCGTGCCGCCCGCGAAGTCGAGCGCGCCGAGGTCGAACAGCCAGCCGGCCTTGCCGCCCTCCTCGCCGTCGGACCACCACACCCAGTGGGCGATCGGGAAGTACACGAGCGTCGCCCAGACGACGGCGAACACGACCCAGGCCCCGAACTTGGCGCGGTCCGCCACCGCGCCGCTGATCAGGGCGACGGTGATGATGGCGAACGTCGCCTGGAACGCCACGAACACCAGCTGCGGGATGCCCGTTCCGTCGTCGGCCGTCGCCGCGGTCTCCAGGCCGACCAGGCCCCAGTCTCCGAACCCTCCGATGAACGAGCTGAGCCCGCCGCCGGAGGAGAACGTGAGGGAGTAGCCGTAGACGACCCACGCCATGCCCACCACGGCGATGCTGACGAAGCTCATCATCATCATGTTGAGCACGCTCTTGGCCCGGCTCATGCCTCCGTAGAAGAAGGCGAGCCCGGGTGTCATCAGCAGGACGAGCGCGGTGCTCGTCAGCATCCAGGCGGTACTACCGCTATCGATCTTCATCTCTGAGAGAGTCCCTCCTCGCCAGGAACTTCGAACTGCTCAGAGACTCGACCTCGGCGATTTCACCCGAGGGACCCGTACGTTTCCAGGGTGTGAAAACCGCTCCCGGTGTGTTTCACCGGTGTTTCCAAATCCTCACATGCCGTATTTGTGTGACAGGAGGCCGTTATTACTCGCCCAGGATGGCGTCCACGAAGGCCTCGGGCTCGAACGGCGCGAGGTCGTCCGGCCCCTCCCCGAGGCCGACGAGCTTGACCGGGACGCCCAGCTCCCGCTGCACCTGGACGACGATGCCGCCCTTCGCGGTGCCGTCCAGCTTCGTCAGCACGACGCCGGTGACGTTGACGACCTCGGCGAAGACGCGGGCCTGCTGCATGCCGTTCTGGCCGGTCGTCGCGTCCAGGACGAGCAGGACCTCGTCCACCGTGGCCTGCTTCTCCACGACGCGCTTGACCTTGCCGAGCTCGTCCATCAGCCCGGTCTTGGTGTGCAGCCGCCCGGCGGTGTCGATGATCACCGCGTCGACCTTGGTATCGATGCCCTGCTTGACGGCGTCGAACGCGACGCTGGCGGGGTCGGCGCCCTCGTCCTTGCGGACGACCTGCGCGCCCACCCGCGTCCCCCAGGTCTCCAGCTGGTCGGCGGCGGCGGCGCGGAAGGTGTCGGCGGCGCCCAGCAGGACGGTGTTCCCGTCGCCGACGAGGACGCGGCCGAGCTTGCCGCAGGTGGTCGTCTTGCCGGTGCCGTTCACGCCGACGACCATGAGCACGGCGGGGCGGTCCCCGGGCGCCTCGGTGCGCAGGGAGCGGTCCAGATCGGGGCCGATCTGCTTGACCAGCTCCTGCTTGAGCAGCTCCCGGACCTCCGCCGGGCTGCGCGTGCCGAGGACCTGGACCCGGGTCCGCAGGTCGTCGGTGACCTGCCGGGCCACCGAGGTGCCCATGTCGGCGGTGATCAGCGTGTCCTCGATCTCCTCCCAGGCGTCCTCGTCGAGCGTGTCGCGCGACAGCAGGCCGAGGAGGGTCTTGCCGAAGGTGTTCTGCGACCGGGCGAGCCGCGCGCGCAGCCGGACGAGCCGGCCCGCCCCCGGCGGCGGACGCTCGATCTCGACCGTGGGCCGCGGCGGCGGCACCTCGGTCGGCGGCGCCTTCTCGATCGTGGGGGCGCCGGCCTCCGCCTCGCCGGCGGCGGTGGCCCCGCCGGTCCGGTCCGCGGGCGGCTCGGCGGGCGGGCGCGGGCGGGTCCGCCCCGGCCGCAGGAGCGCGATACCGCCGGCGATCAACGCGACTACCGCCAGCGCGGCGATGACGATCACATATTCCATAGCGCCCCCAGTTTTCCAGAAGATGCTAGTGCCCACCCAGGCGGGCGATCCCTGGAGCTCCCGTGGGCCTGACCGGTCAGTCTGGCATCCGCCCGGGGAGGGATGCCCGCTCGGACGACTCCCACTCGTCGACGTTGCGCAGGAGGGCCTCCAGGTACGAGCGCAGGTGGGTGCGGTAGACGTCGCTGTAGGTGCGCAGGTAGGCGATCTCCCGTTCCATGGCGCGGCGCTCGTCGTCCGGGAGGGACGCCGGACCGGGGGCGGGCGGCGCGGCCTGCTCGGCGTGGCGGACGGCCGCGTCGGCGACGGCGGCGGCCTTGCGGTGGGCGTCCTCCAGGAGCTGCTCGGCACGTCCCTTGGCGTCGGACAGGATCGCCTCCCGGTGCAGGCGCGCCTCGTGGGCCAGCTCGCGGGTGTAGCGCTCGGCGTCCGCCACGTACAGGTCGGCGGTCTGCTGGGCCTGGGACAGGATGCGGACGGCCTGGAAGTGGGCGTCCTCGGGCGCCATCACGCCGCGGGTGCCCTTGGCCGCCTGGGCGCGCAGCCGGTTCACCTCGTCGGCCAGGGCGGCCCTGTCGGTGAAGATCTGGACGAGTTCCCTCTCCACGTACTGCAGGAAGTTGCGGACCTGCTCCTCGTCGTATCCGCGGCGCCCGAGGGCCGCCCTGGCGAACACCACCGAGTGGAGCTCGCCCGGGGTCAGCCGCGAGCCCTCGGAGACGACGGGAAGGTTCGGGGAGTTCAAGGCGCTCACCTCTGTGCGTCTGCGAAGGTTTCCAGGCGGATGCGGTCGCGCGGGACGCCGAGCCGCGTCAGCTGCTCGACGGTGTGCCCGACCATGGCGGACGGGCCGCATACGTAGGCGTCGTGGCCGTCCCAGGGGCCGCGCCTGGCGACCACGTCGGACAGGTTCCCGTGCTCGACGTCGCCGTCCCCGCCCTGGAGCAGCGAGGAGAAGCCGTGCCCGCCGGACTCGTCCGACACGGCCGGGACGACGGTGAGCCAGGGGAACTCACCGCCCAGCTTGGTCAGGTCCTCCAGGTCGTAGAGGCCGTCCCTGGTGCGGGCGCCGAAGAACAGGTGCACGCGCGGCGGTGGGGCCGGACGGTGCGCGATCTGCTCCAGGATCGCCTTGAGCGGCGCCAGGCCGGTGCTGCCCGCGATCAGCAGGACGTCCCGCCCGGACGCCTCGTCCAGCGTGAGAGTGCCGATGGGCGCGCCCATGCGGACCCGGTCGCCGGCGTCGGTCCCGCGGACCAGCACGGGGCTCACCGGCCCGCCGTCCACCAGCCGGACGTGGAAGTCGACGGTCTGGTCGGGCCGCGGGGCGTTCGCCATCGAGTAGTAGCGCCAGTGCCGCAGCCGGGACGGCACCTCCAGGGCCACCGACTGGCCGGGCAGGTACGGCAGGGGCCGGTCGGGCTGGACGCGCAGGACGCTGATGTCGAACCGGCGCCGCTCGACCGCGACGACGTGGCCGTTCCACCAGGCGGGGCTGCTGAGGGCGTTCTCGTCGGCGGCCTCCAGCATCACCTTGGCGACGAGGCTGTAGGCGGCGTTCCAGTCGCCCTCGACCTCGTCGGTCCAGGCCGTCCCGGAGAAGTGCCGCAGGGTGGCGAGGAGGCTGGCCCCCACATGCGGGTAGTGCTCGGCGACGATGCCGAACCTGCGGTGGTCGCGGCCGAGCTGCTGGAGGAACGGGACGAGGGCGGGCAGGTCGTCCACCCGGGACACGATATGGCCGAGGGCGCGCAGCAGCTTGTCGCGCTGGCCGCTCATCCCGATCGGGAACATGTCGCGCAGGTGCGGGTTGCGGACGAAGAGGTCGGAGTAGAAGAACAGCGCCACGGCGTCGCCTTCTCCGGCGACCCGGTCGAAGCTGTCCTTCAGTCGCTGTGTGTCCATGCGGGTCAGGAGACGGGCTCGGCCGCGGCCTCCGACATGACCTTGGCGACGAGTCCGTAGGCGGCCGCCCAGTCGCGTTCGAGGTCCTCGCTCCACGCGGGGCCGCTGAAGTAGGCGAGGGTGGCGAGCAGGCTGGCGCCGACGGGCGCGTAGTGGTCGGCGACCACGCCGAAGCCGTGGTGGCGCCGGCCGAGGTCCCGCAGGAACGGGACGAGCGCGTCGGTGTCGTCGACCGACGAGACGATCTGCGACAGCGCCGCGAACAGCACCTCGTGCTGTTTGGCCATCGCCGCCGGGAACATCGACCTGAGCTGCGGTTCCCGCGCGAAAAGGTCGGCATAGAAATAGTCGGCGACGTCCACGCCGTTAGCGCCCACCAGGGCGAAATTGTCTTTGAGTTTCCCGGTGTCCACGGGCATCACCCCTCCCGCGATCCTCCGTACCGGACGGGGGGAGCCCGGTGGGGGAGCCGGAGAACCGCCGGTGCCTATGGGTAGTGGATGGCCGACGGGCCGCACAAGCCCGCGAGCGTCGCCACGTCATCACGGTCGGTGGCGGCCGGTCCGGATGCTCAGGCGCCACCGGGGCCAATGCGATGTAACCAAACGGTTATTGGAGACCGAAAATACTTGGGAGCCGATCACGATCTCGCCCGAAATAATGAAGATTGGGCGATGTCACGTTCCATCAGAGGTACCGGATATTGCCGTTATGTGAAAAGCGCGGGCGCTAGTCGCGCAGCCGCTGGCTGACGACCTGGGTGACGCCGTCGCCGCGCATGCTGACCCCGTAGAGGGCGTCGGCGCCCTCCATCGTCCGCTTCTGGTGCGTGATGATGATCAGCTGGGACGACTCGCGGAGCTCCTCGAAGACGGTGATGAGCCGCTGGGTGTTGGTGTCGTCCAGGGCCGCCTCGACCTCGTCCAGCACGTAGAACGGGGACGGGCGGGCCTTGAACACGGCGACGAGGAACGCGATGGCGACCAGGGAGCGCTCGCCGCCGGACAGCAGCGACAGCCGCTTGACCTTCTTGCCCGGCGGGCGGGCGGCGACCTCGACGCCGGTGGTGAGCATGTCGCCGGGCTCGGTCAGCGACAGGCTGCCCTCGCCGCCGGGGAACAGCCGGGCGAAGATGCGCTCGAACTCGCGGGCGGTGTCGTCGTAGGCGGCGGCGAACACCTGCTGGACGCGGTCGTCCACCTCCTTGACGAGGCCGAGCAGCTCCCGCTGGGTCTTCTTCAGGTCTTCGAGCTGCGAGGTGAGGAACGCGTGCCGCTCCTCCAGCGCGGCGAACTCCTCCAGGGCGAGCGGGTTGACCTTGCCGAGCTGGTTGAGCTGCCGCTCGGCGGTCTTGGCCCGCTTCTCCTGGACGGCCCGGTCGTACGGGACGGGCCGCGCGTCCTCCCCCTTCTCGGGATCGGGCGGGACGAGCTGGTCGGGCCCGTACTCGGACACGAGCGACTCGACCTCCAGGCCGAACTCGTCCAGGGCCCGCTGCTCGAACTGCTCCAGCCGGAGCCGCTGCTCGGCGCGGGCGACCTCGTTGCCGTGCACGACGTTCACCAGGCGTTCGAGGGTCGCCGACAGCTCGCGCACCTGGGTGCGGACGACCTTCAGCTCGGCCTCCCGCGCGGCCTTGGCCTCCTCGGCGGCCTCCCGGCGGCGGACGGCGGCGGCCAGGGAGTGCTCGATGCTCTCCAGGGCGGTCCGGGCCCCCCGCAGGACGGCCTGGGCGACCCTGGCCTGCTCCTCGCGGCGGGCGCGGCGCCGGGCGGCTCGGGCGCGCTCCTCGCGTTCCCGCCGCGCGCCGCGTTCGAGGGCGTCGGCGCGGCCGGAGATGGCCTGGACGCGCTCCTCGGCGGTGCGCACCGACAGCCGCGCCTCCATCTCGGCGGTGCGGAGCTCCTGGCAGCGGGCGTCCAGCTCGTCGCGGGCGTCGGTGTCGTGCCCGGCCTCGTCGGCGACCTCGGCGGCCTCCTCCGCCTCGGCGAGCCGCAGCGCCAGTTCCTCGGCCGCCTCGGTGTCGCGCTCCAGGGACTCGTTCGCGGCGTCGAGCGACTTGGTCAGCCGCTCGGCCTCGCCCCGGGCGGCGCGGACGCCGGCCTCCAGGCGGGCCGCGCGCTTGGCCTCCTGTGCGGCCTGCGCGTCGAACTCCCGCACGCGCGCGCGGACGCGGTCGAGCTCGGCCTGGGCGTGGTTCACCCCCGCCTGGGCCTCGTTGGCGGCGGCCTCGGCGGCCTCCACGGCCGTCTGGGCGGACTGCTCGCGCTCCACCGACGCGGTGAGGTCGTCCGCGGCGGCGCTCGCGGCGGTCTCCGCGGCGGCCAGGTCCTCGGTCGCCTGGTCGAGCGTGGTCCTCATCTGCAGCAGGCTCTGGCCGCCCCCCGCGGCGCCGCCCCGCGCCCAGTGCGCGCCGACGAGCTCACCGTCCCGCGTGACCGCTCGGAGGGACGCCTCCCGGCGGACGAGCGCGGCGGCGGACGGCACGTCCTCCACCACGACCACGTCGCGCAGGAGATGCTCGACCGCGGGCCGCACGGCGTCCGGGACGCTCACCGCGTCGATCGCGTAGTCGGCTCCCGCGACCCGCCGGGGCGGGGAGGCCGCTCCCCCGCCGACGAGCAGGCCGGCGCGTCCCGCGTCCCGGGAGCGCAGCAGCGCCAGCGCCGCCTCGGCGGTGTCCAGGGACCCCACGGCGATGGCCTCGGCGGCGTTCCCGAGCGCGGCGGCGACGGCCGTCTCGTACCCGGGACGGACGTTCAGCAGCGACGCGACGGTGCCGAGGATCCCGTCGAGCGTCCCGTCCGCGCCCGCCGCGAGGAGGGCCTCGCCGCCGTCCGCGGCACTGGCGAGTGTCAGGTTGAGGGCCTCGATCCGCGCCTGGAGCGCGGTGACCTTCTTCTGGGCGCCCTGGTCGGCGGAACGCGCCGACGCCACGGCCGCCCGCGCCTCCTTCAGGGCGCGCCGCGGGCCGTCCACCGCCGCCCTGGCGGACTCGGCGGCGTCCTTCGCGGTCGCGAGCGCCTCCTGGGCGGCCTCGTGCTCGGCGGCGAGCTCCGGGTCCTCGACGACCTCGGCCTCGAACGCCTCGAACTCGGCCTGCGCGGCCTCGGCGCGCTGCTCGGCCTCCTCCCGGGCGCCGGTGAGCCGCCCGATCTCCGCCCGCCCGGCCTGGGCCTTGCTCCGCAGCGCCTCGACCCGGCCGCGCAGCCGGGCCAGCTCCTCGCGCCGGTCGGCGGCGGCGCGGGCGGCGGACCGCAGGCGGCGCTCCTCGGCCGCGAGGGCCTCCTCGGCCCCCGACCGCTCCTCGACCGCACGGGCCAGGCCGTCCTGCGCCTCGTCCAGCGCGGCGCGGAGCATCTCCTCCTGCTCGCGGATCTCGGCGGCCTCGCGCTCCATGTCCTCGGGGTCGCGGCCGCGCCGCTCCTCCTCGCGCGCCTCGGCGGCGTTGCGGTGCCGCTCCGCGGCGAGGTCGGCGACGCCCCGCAGCCGCTCCTTGAGCGCCGACAGCCGGAACCACGTGTCCTGGACCTGCGCGAGCCTCGGCGCCTGCTCGGCCTCCTCGGCCTCCAGGACGGCCTCGCGCTCCTGCGCCTCGGTCAGCGCCCGCTCGGTCTCGGCGCGCCGCTCCCGGATCGCCGCCTCGTCGGCGGCCTCCTGCTCCAGCTTCGTCCGCAGCGTGACGAGGTCGTCGGCCAGCAGCCGCAGCCGGGCGTCGCGCAGGTCGGCCTGGATCACCGCGGCCCGCCGCGCGATCTCGGCCTGCCTGCCCAGCGGCTTCAGCTGCCGCCGCAGCTCCCCGGTCAGGTCCTGGACGCGGGTCAGGTTGCCCTGCATCGCGTCCAGCTTGCGGAGCGCCTTCTCCTTGCGCTTGCGGTGCTTGAGGACGCCGGCCGCCTCCTCGATCACCGCGCGCCGCCCCTCGGGCCCGGAGTGCAGGACGCGGTCGAGCTGCCCCTGCCCGATGATCACGTGCATCTCGCGGCCGATGCCGGAGTCCGACAGCAGCTCCTGGATGTCCAGCAGCCGGCAGGAGTCGCCGTTGATCGCGTACTCGCTCGACCCGGACCGGAACATCAGCCGGCTGATGGTGACCTCGGTGTAGTCGATCGGCAGCGCACCGTCGGAGTTGTCGATGGTCAGCACGACCTCGGCGCGCCCGAGCGGCGCCCGGCTGGCGGTGCCGGCGAAGATGACGTCCTCCATCTTGCCGCCGCGCAGCGACTTGGCGCCCTGCTCGCCCATCACCCAGGCCAGGGCGTCGACGACGTTGGACTTGCCGGACCCGTTGGGCCCGACCACGGCGGTGATGCCGGGCTCGAACCTGAGCGTGGTGGAGGACGCGAAGGACTTGAAGCCGCGCAGCGTCAGATTCTTCAGGTACACGCGCTAGCCGTCCCCCTCCTGCGTACCCGGCACCTGGAACATCCGTCGAACGATACCGGCCGCGGCACCCCGGAGCACGGCACACGCACGCCCACCCGCCCGACTCCCGGACACCACCCCCGCAACCCCTCAAATGCCCCAATTCGGTAGATCAACGCAAAACCCTAATAATCGGACAGCCCGAAATCCCACCGAACCTTGACCGTCCCACCGCGATCAGCGGCGCCCGCAATTGCCGACCCCGCGACGACCGCCGATCGCGGTAACCGAGAGTCACCGCCGCCGCGCCGCTCGCCAAGGCCTCGGCGGGTACACGGCCGCCCAAGACATGAGCACGGCTACAAGGGGGCTCCTCCGGGACCTGAACACCGCCGAGGGCCCAGCCGTACCAACAGCGGGGACTGACGGGCGCACGCGGCACCCGGCCCGCCAGAAAGGGCAGACGTCAACGGTGAACGCCCCTAGCCGGGCGTGGACAGGGGTACCGAAGGCAAAAAACAAGGGACGCCATGGGCGGCGTCCCTGGTCAACTTGAGAGAGAAGAAGGCGCCGATCAGGTCAGCGCCGGTTCACGGTCCTTCACCGCGAGCGACATCACATCGTCGTCCGTCGCCGTCGCAAGCGCGTCGTTCTCTGCCTGAAGCCGTACCAGCTCGGCTTCCAGATCACGTACGCGCTGCTGAAGGCGCCGCATCTCCGCGACCATCCGGGGGTCGGGACCGCCGACGTGGCCGAGTAGAGCCTTCGCCATGACTAAGGGTCCTCCACGCTGAGTAACCAGCAGGGATCGCGCACGAGAAACAGCTGAAGTCGGTGCGCGTACCGTCTAGAGTCGCACCGGCCGCTGTCCTGGTCAAGACGCACATCACAGGCCGGTAACAACCTTCCTCTACTAGTTTAGCAGGTACAAACCGGTACTCCCTACCCGCTCACCGTTCGAGGAATCCGGCGGCCTCGCCGCGCGGCCCACTCCAGCGCCCGGTGACGCCGGTGACCTTTCCGGGGCGCCCCGGGAGGCCGGCCGGGGAGTCGCCGTCGAGCAGTTCCAGCAGTCGCCGGCACCTGCCGCGGGGGCCTTCGGCGACGACCTCCACGCGCCCGTCGCGCAGGTTGGTCGCGCTGCCGTCCAGGCCCAGTTCCAGGGCCCGCGCCCTGACCCACCAGCGGAATCCGACGCCCTGGACGCGCCCGCGCACCCACGCCGTCAGCCGCACGATCTCGTCGTCGTCTCCCATGTCGCCCCCCTCGGCCCCAGCCCCTGGCACAGTGCCCCAGTACCGTGCCCGCTAGTACCGTGCCCGCCGGGGGCGCGGCTGGCACACGGGGCAGCTGTAGGACGAGCGGTTCATGAACTCGTCACGGCGGATCGCCGTGCCGCAGCGGCGGCAGGGCTCGTCCCGCCGCCCGTAGGCGTCCAGGGACTGCTCGAAGTAGCCGCTCTCGCCGTTCACGTTCACGTAGAGGCTGTCGAAGGACGTGCCGCCGACGTCCAGGGCGGCCGCCATGACCTCCTGTGCGGCCTCCAGGACGCGTGCGGCCTCCGCCCGCGTCATCGTCTCGGTGGGGCGCGCCCAGTGCAGCCTGGCCCGCCACAGGGCCTCGTCGGCGTAGATGTTGCCGACGCCGCTGATCAGGGACTGGTCGAGGAGGGCCCGCTTGATGCCGGTCCTGCGGCGGCGCAGGGCGCGGAAGAACGCCTCGGTGTCGAAGGCGTCCTCCAGCGGGTCGGCGGCGATGTGCACGATCGGCTCGGGCACCAGCGCGTTCTCGTCGAAGGCGTCGGGGACGAGGTCGGCGACCATGAGGTGCCCGAACGTCCGCTGGTCGACGAAGCGCAGGTCGTGGCCGCCGTCGCCGAACGCGATCCGCACCCGCAGGTGCTTCTCCCGTTCCCGGTCCGGCTCGCCGACGAGCAGCTGCCCGCTCATCCCGAGGTGGGCGAGGACGGCCTCGCCCTCGCCGTCCAGCGGGATCCACAGGTACTTGCCGCGGCGGCGCGGGGCCAGCAGGGTGCGGCCGGCGAGGCGGCCGGCGAAGTCGGCGGGGCCCGCCTCGTGGCGGCGGACCGACCGGGGGTGCAGCACCTCGGCGGACGCGGCGGTGCGGCCGGTCGTCCAGCGCTCCAGGCCGCGCCGGACGACCTCGACCTCGGGCAGCTCAGGCACCGGCCTGCGCCGCCTGCCCGGCCTGCTGCGCGGCCTGCTCGCCCTGCGCCTGCGCCTCGCGCTGCACAACAATCTCGCGGATCTTGTTCCAGGCGGCCTCGGCGGCGTGCTGCTCGGCCTCCTTCTTGCTGCGGCCCTCGCCCGACCCGTAGGTCTTCCCGCCGACCCGCACGGAGGCGCGGAACGTCTTCTGGTGGTCCGGGCCGCTCTCGGCGACGTGGTACTCGGGGACGCCGAGCTCCTCGACGGCGGTGAGCTCCTGCAGCGAGGTCTTCCAGTCCAGGCCGGCGCCGAGGCCCGCCGACCGGGCGATCAGCGCGTCGAAGAGCCGGTGCACGAGGGCGGACGCCTCGTCCAGGCCGCGGTCCAGGTAGACGGCGCCGATCAGCGCCTCCAGGGTGTCGGCGAGGATCGAGGCCTTGTCGCGGCCCCCGGTGCCCTCCTCGCCGCGGCCGAGCCGGATGTGGGCGCCGACGCCGAGACCGCGGGCGACGCCGGCGAGGGCGCGCATGTTGACCACGGCGGCGCGCAGCTTGGCCAGCTGCCCCTCGGGCAGGTCGGGGTGGCCCCGGAACAGGGTGTCGGTGACGACCAGGCCGAGCACCGAGTCGCCGAGGAACTCCAGGCGCTCGTTGGTGGGCAGGCCGCCGTTCTCGTAGGCGTAGGAACGGTGCGTCAGTGCGCGTTCGAGCAGCTCGTCGTCCACACGGACGCCGAGCGCGGCGGTCAGTTCCGCGCGGTCCGGCGCGGGTTCGCTCTTCTTGGCGCTCACGGGCCCTCCTCGCAGGCCGTGTGTACCGCGCGCTGCGCGGTCGCGTCGATGGCGCGCGGCCGGAAGCCGGCCGGGACGGCGAGGACGCTCGGCGGGAGGGTCCGCGAAGACGAGGTGCGCGCCGGTCGGCTGATCCCGGCGTGCACCACGGCTCCGGGCGCAGTCTCCGCGCCGGTCACCACGCCGACGGCACACGCCGGGGTGGTCGGGGTGCGTGTCCTACCGCACCGTGGGGGGCGGGCCGCGCCGTCCGCGCGGATCCGCCCCCCAGGATGCGAGAAGACTCAGGCCGACGGGGCGATGACCTGCCGCCGGTCGTAGGTGCCGCACGTCGCGCACGCGGTGTGCGGCAGCTTGTGGTCGCGACACGTCGGGCACTCGACCAGGTTCGGCGCGGTGGCCTTCCACTGCGCACGCCGGTGCCGCGTGTTGCTGCGCGACTTCTTCCGCTTCGGGACGGCCACGTCAGCCCTCCTGCTTTCCTTCTCGTCGGTCGGATGAACCACGGGAGCCGAGGCTTCCGTTCCCCCGGTCGGGGGCGGCCGGCGCCATGTCGCCGGCGAGGTCCGCCAGCGCCGCCCACCGGGGGTCGGCGACGTCGTGGTGGTGCCCCGGCTCGGCGTCCGCCAGCCGTGCACCGCAGTCCGGGCACAGGCCCGGGCAGTCGTCCCGGCACAGCGGGGACAGCGGCAGCGCGAGCACCACCGCGTCCCGCAGGACCGGTTCGAGGTCGATGAGGTCGCCCTCGAGGCGGAGCTCGTCGTCGCCGGCGTTCCCGCCCGAGCGGGTGTCGTCGTAGACGAAGAGCTCCTGGAAGTCCGCCTCGAAGGTCGAGGCGATCGGGTCGAGGCAGCGGGAGCACTCCCCCTTGAGGGGGACCGTCGCCGTGCCGGTGACGAGCACCCCCTCCAGGACCGCTTCGAGCCGGAGGTCCAGCTCGACCGCGGCGCCCTCGGGGACGCCCACCATCTCGACGCCGAAATTCTCCGGTGCCGGCACGGACAGGTGCTCCTCCCGCGACGACCCGGGTTGCCTGCCCAGAGCTCGGGTGTCGAGCTTGAGAGGTGCGCTGGGTTCGTGGCGTGTCAGCGGATTCCTGCTTTCGTGTGGCATGGTGAACGGCGGCCGCCTGCGATGGCCGATGTCCCAGAGTACCGAACACCGGCGCGCCGACCCAACTCGCGGGCCGCTCACCAGGGCCGCGCGCCGGAGCGGGCCGTCACCCCGACTGCTGGAGCCGCTCGACCAGCCGGTCGTGGACGCTGTCGGGGACGAGCCCGGAGATGTCCCCGCCGAACTTCACGACCTCCTTCATGAGGCTGGACGACAGGAACGCGTACTCGGGGTTCGTCGCCATGAACAGCGTCTCGACGCCGGCGATCCGGTGGTTCATCTGCGCCATCTGCAGCTCGTACTCGTAGTCGCTGACGGCCCGCAGGCCCCGGACGATCACCGGGATGTCCTGCTCCCTGCAGTAGTCGACGGTCAGCCCGTAGAAGGTGTCCACCCGGATGTTGCCGTACTCGCGGGTGACCTCGGCGATCATGTCGGCGCGCTCGTCGACGGTGAACAGGCTCTTCTTGTTCTTGTTGATCAGCACGGCGACGACCACCTCGTCGTACAGACGGGAGGCGCGGCTGATGATGTCGAGATGCCCGTTGGTGACGGGGTCGAACGATCCCGGACAGACGACACGGCGCACGGCGCGAACCCCTTCGGTCCCGGTTTCTGACCTGCGGCGTGAACGTACCAAATGCCGTTCGGGTCACTGACGGCCGGGCTCGCCGGAGGGCCTCGGCGCGGTCTCGCCGGCCCCGTTCAGCGGTCGAGCGCGTCCACGATCCGGGCCGCGATCGGGCCGGACTCGATGCCGTAGCCGGACGCCTCGGTCATCACCGCCACCGCGTACCTGGGGTCGCTGCGCGGGCCGAACCCGATGAACCAGCGGTCGTTGTAGGCGGCGCCCTCGACGTCGGCGGTCCCGGTCTTGCCTCCGAGGACGGACGTCCCGCGCAGGGACTTGCCGGTGCCCCGCTCGACGACCGCCTTCATCATGTCCCGCAGCTGCTCGGCCTGCTCGGAGGTGAGCGCGCGCGACAGGCGCCGCGGGGAGATCTCGTCGACCGTGGAGCCGTCCGGGGCGCGCAGCCTGTCCACGAGACGGGGCCTCATGACCTCCCCGTCGTTGAGGACCCCGGCGGCGACCATGGCCATCTGAAGCGGCGTGGCGACCGTGCTGCCCTGCCCGATCGAGCCGAGCGCGCTGAGGGACGGCTGGTCGGTCTCCGGGAAGGCGCTCGGGGCGGTCGTCAGGCCGTCCGCGAACTCGACGCGGTCGCCGAACCCGAACTTGCCCGCCTGCGTGCGGACGGCGCCGTTGCCGGGCTCCTCGGCGCCCATGTAGGCGAACGTGGTGTTGCAGGACTGGGCGTAGGCCTCGATGAGCGGGATGCGGCGGAGGTCGCAGGAGCCGCCGATGTCGCCCGCGTCGTTGTTGATGGCCTGCCCCGCGCCCGGCGGCCGGTAGCTGCGTCCGGCCCGGACATCGGTGTCCTCGTTCCCACCGGCCTGGAGCGCCGCCGCGGCGACCACGGTCTTGAACGTGGAACCCGGCGGGAACAGCTCGTAGGCGGCCTTGTTGAGCAGCGGCTTGAGCGGCTGGTCACCGAGCCGGTCGAACGCCCGCACGGCCTGCTCCCGGTCGAGCGTCGACACCTCGTTCGGGTCGTAGGAGGGCGTGGACGCCATCACGAGGATCGCGCCGTTGGAGGCGTCGAGGACCACCGCCGCCGCGCGGCGGGCGCCGCTCGCCCGCAGCGCCTGGTAGGCGACGCGCTGCGCGTCGGGGTCGACGGTGGCCTCGACCGTCCCGCCCGGGACGGGCCTGCCGATCAGCTTGTCGATGAAGTTGGACGTGGCGAGCCGGTCGTCCGAGCCGTCCAGGAAGTGGTTCTCGGCGTCCTCCAGCCCCGTCTGGGAGAAGACCGAGAAGTAGCCGGTGATGGGAGCGAAGACGGCGCCGTCCTTGTAACGCCGCTGGTACCGGTCGCGGCCGGTCTTCTCCGACCAGGCGAGCCGTTCGCCGTCCGCGACGATGGGCCCGCGGTCGATCTTGAACCGGTCCTCGAACTGGCGGGCGTTGCGGGAGTCGTCCCGGAGCTCCTGCGCCTCGAACCCCTGCACGTAGGTGATGTTCACCAGGAGCGCGATCGCCATCACCAGCGTGATGATCCACGTACGTCCCAGCGCTCGGTCCATGCCGGGCTTCATGCGCATGGCTCTACCCGAACTCCCCCCGTATCAGCGTCCTTCGGCTCGGCCGTACCAGAAGATCGCCTCGCCGTAGCGGCGGTCGCGCTCGGGGGCGTAGCCGTCCGGCCACGCCAGGGCCGGGCCGCGCGCGGCGCGTTCCACGACGACGAGCGCGTCCGGGGCGGCCCACCCGTTGTCGCGCAGGTCCTCCAGCAGCGCGGTGACGGACGCGTCCGCCAGCGCGTACGGCGGGTCGGCGAAGATCAGGTCGTAGGGCTCGTCCGGCTGCCTGCGGACGAGGCGCTCCACCCTGTCCGCGCACGGGACGGCGCCCGGCAGCCCGAGCGACGCGGCGTTCCGGCGGATCACCTTCATGGCGCGCGGGTGCGACTCGACCAGCAGCGCGTGGGCGGCGCCCCGGGAGAGCGCTTCGAGGCCGACCGCGCCCGAACCGGCGTACAGGTCGGCGACGCGGAGCCCGTCCAGCGGGCCGAGCAGGGCCAGCACCGTGGAGAACAGGCCCTCCCGGGCACGGTCGCTGGTCGGCCTGGTGTCCTTCCCCGCCGGGACCGCCAGCCGCCGTCCGCCCGCACTGCCCGCGATGACCCTGCTCACCCGTCCAGTATCGGGGGCGTCCCGCGATGGTCGCGCAATCCCCCGGCCGGGGAACGCGCGGAATCATGCACAACCGCCACGCCCTTCCGTTGTGAACCTCTACCCAAATGGTCGGGACCCTGTTCACAACGACTACTTGACGTGTAAACGTGCTCGCAGGTTGTGCAACCCAGCCATCAGGAGCAGCAGTGCATCACGGAAAGAGACTGGCGGTGACTGCCGGAGCGACGGTTCTCGGCATCGCCGCCATGAGCGGCGTCTCACATGCTGAGACCTCGCAGCCCCCCGCCAGGCACGCGGCACATCCGCTCGGGGACCTGGCACTGAAGAAGGCCCCCCAACTGAAGAAGGCGACGCCCAAGAAGGCGACGCCGAAGAAGGCCGCCCAGAAGAAGGCGACGCCGAAGAAGATCGGCCTGAAGAAATCGGCCGCACCGAAAACCACAAAAACGACGAAGACTCCCATTAAGGCGAAAACCCGAAAAGCGGCAACAAAGAAGGCACAGCCGGGGGTCGGCCTTCACCTCGGCGCCACGCTGAAGTACGACGAGCGCACCAGGACCGCGAGCGCCGGCGTCGACCTCGGCGCGGGCCTCCGGACACCGGAGGGCGGCGCGGGCGTCCGGCTCCAGACCGGCGCGAGCGTCTCGCTGAACGACGCCACGGTGCAGGCGGGCACGCGGCTCGGCGCACGCGCCGCCTCGCCCGCCGGAACGGCGGGGCTGACGCTCGACACCGGCGCCACGGTGTCGGCGGGCCGGCAGCTCCTCAGCGCGCAGACCCGGCTCGGCGCCTCCGTCACGCCGGCCGGCGGCACGCCGCTGTCGGCGCAACTGTCCGTCGGCGCCTGCGTCGGCGGCGGATGCGAGGCCCCGACCCCGCCGACTCCCCCGACGCCGCCGACCCCGCCCACGCCGCCGACTCCCCCGGTGCCGCCCGGCGGGCCGACGCCGCCCGGTCCGTCGCCGGCGCCGCCGTCGCTCCCGTCGTCGCCGCTGCTGCCGGAGCTCCCGTCCGGCGGCGGCATGGGCCCCGGCGCGACCGCGGCCGGCGAGATCACGCCGCCGAAGGAGCTGCCCTTCACCGGCGCCGGCGCGCTGCCGCTGGTGGCGCTCGGCATCACCGCCATCGCCGCGGGCAGCGCCGCGGTGGCCGCGACCCGCAGGCGGCACGTCCGCGAGTCCTGAGCACCACCTTGAAAGGGGCGTCTCCCACCCGGGGGGCGCCCCTTCGGGTGTTCAGAGCGCCTCGGACTTCGCGACCTTCCACCCGCCGCCCGCCGGCTGGAGCAGCAGCCGGCGCATCTCGATCTTGTCGTTGTCGGTGCAGGTGCTCTCGCAGTCACCGACCAGGACCAGCGCCGTGAGCCCGGTCCCCGCCTCGCCGGAGCGCAGGCCGACCTCCAGTGCCGTCCCCCGCGCGACGGACGGTTCCCGCGACACCGTGTCGATCACCCCGCGCGCGTCCGTCCCCGGCCACGTCGCCCCCGACACGTCGGCCTTCGGCGACCCCGCCTTCAGCGAGTACAGGCTGTCGAGCAGCCACCCGCCCCCCTGCTTGACCATGGTCGCGCGCATCGGGTCCTGGAGCCGGGTCGGGTCGGCGTTCTCGGCGCGCACCGTCCGCTTGACGTACGACAGCACGGTCACCTGGCCGGACCTGGCGGACACGACGGCCGAGTCGACGACCTCCGTGCTGACCGAGCCCTTCTTGGACGCCAGCTCCTCCTTGTAGTCCCGCGTCCCGAGCTGCCGGTCGTAGTCCGCGCCGTAGCGGGGCGTCGACACCCGGTGCGCCGCCGCCACGTTCTCCTCGAACTCGGCGTGGTCGAAGCTGAGCACCGACGTGATCGCCTGCGCGGCCGGCGCGACCGCCTCCGCCGCCGCGGCGGGCGGGGCGACCGACCCGGTGTCGGCCTTCGCGGGATTCTCCCCCGAACCGTCCGACATCAGCAGCCACGCCGTCCCGCCCGCGGCGAGCGCGACGAGCGGCGCCACCACCGCCGCGGCGATCCCGAGCCCCCGGCGCCGCCGCCGCGGCGGGACGGTGTGCGGCTGCGGGGCCTGGTACGTCCCGCCCGAGTCGGTCCCGGCCGGCTGCGCCGGGCGCCCCACGGTCGGCGGCACCCGCGCGTCCCCGGCGAAGTGCGCGCCGGTGCTGAGCGCCCCCTCGTCCTCGGGGACGTCGTGCCCGCCGAGCAGGGTGAGCAGCACCTCCTGCGCCGCCGGCCGCATCGCCGGGTCCTTCGCGAGGCAGGACGCGACGACGCCGCGCAGCGACTCCGGCAGCGGCGACAGGTCCGGCTCGTAGTTCAGGATCCGGTGGAACACCGCGGAGATCGTGTCGTTGCCGAAGGGGTGCCGCCCCGTCGCCGCGAACAGCATCGTCGCCGCCCACGTGAACATGTCCACGCCGCTGCCGAGCTCGGCGTCGGTGACCTGCTCGGGCGCCATGTAGGACGGCGTGCCGACCACGCCGCTGCCCCGCGCCGACGCCGCGCCGATGACCCGCGCGATGCCGAAGTCGATGACGCGCGGACCGTCCGGCCCCATCAGCACGTTGGACGGCTTGAAGTCGCGGTGCAGGATCCCCGCCCGGTGGATCGCCGCGAGCGCCGTGACCGTCCCGATCGCCAGCCGGTCCAGGTCGGTCCCGATCCGCGGGCCCTGCTCGTTCACCAGCCCGCTGAGCGACGGCCCCGGCACGTACTCGCTCACGACGTACGGGAGGTCGCCGGAGATGTCGGCGTCCACGACCTGCGCCGTGCAGAACCCGGCCACCCGCCCGATCATCCGCATCTCGCGCTCGAACCGCGCCCGCCACTCCGGGCTGCGGCTGAGCTGGTCGCGCAGCAGCTTCACCGCCGCCCGCACGCCGTCCTCCCGGCGCCCCAGGTAGACGACGCTCTGCCCGCCCTCCCCGAGCCTCCCGACCAGTTCGTACCGCCCGAGCCGCGCCGGGTCTCCGGGCACCAGGGGACCGGGGGACGTCATGGGGAGCTCCTCAATCGCGTACCGACCCGCCACGGGGACCTGTACCCGCACAAGCCCCCGATGGCCACCTACCATCCTGTACACGTTAGACGTCCGTGATCAACCATGTGTTCTGAGTTAGCCCAGGGAGGCGACACCCCTGGAACCCCCGGGTCACGGTGGCCGGGGTGGTTCTCGCCGCGCCGTGCCACGCGGCGGCCCGTCCGTCTGTTCGCCGGTCAGACCCCGACCCCGGGGCCCGGGTCCGGACCCCGGGGTCGGGGTCGGGGTCGGCGAGTGCCCGGGCGAGGGCGTCGCCGGTGCCACGCGGCGCCTCCCCCGCCCGGGCGGCCCGCGTGAGCACCGTGAGCGCGGCGGCGCGCGGCCGGGCGCTCGGGGCCTCAGTCGGGTTCACGCGTTCATCGTGACCCGTCCCGGACAGAGATGTCAACTTAATAGGTAGAGAATATCGGGAGCCCTAGGCCTTCTCCAGGAAGTCGGCGCGCTCGTCGTCCAGGAGAGAGGCCAGCACGGTGGCGAGGCCGGGGTGGCCGGAGAGGTCCGGATCCGCGTCGACGAGGGCGGTCGCCTCCTCGCGTGCGTCGCGGATGACCTCCTCGTCCCGCTGGAGGGTGAGGAGGCGCAGGCTGGACGCGCGGCCCGCCTGCGCGGCGCCGAGGACGTCGCCCTCGCGGCGCTGCTCCAGGTCGAGGCGGGACAGCCGGAAGCCGTCGGTGGTCGAGGCGACCGCGTCGAGCCGTTCGCGCGCCTTGCCGCCCGGCGCGGCGTCGGTGACCAGCAGGCACAGGCCGTGCAGCGATCCCCGCCCGACGCGGCCGCGGAGCTGGTGGAGCTGGGAGACGCCGAACCGGTCCGCGTCCATGATCACCATGACGGTGGCGTTCGGCACGTCCACGCCCACCTCGATGACCGTGGTGGCGAGCAGGACGTCGACGTCCCCGGCGGTGAAGCGGCGCATCACCGCGTCCTTCTCGTCCGGGTGCAGCTTGCCGTGCAGGACGCCGATGCGCAGCCCGGCGAGGAGCTCCTCCAGCTTCGGCAGCACCTCCATGATCCCGAGCGGGGAGCGGCGCTCGCCCTCCTCCGCCACGACGGCGTCGCCCTCGTCGCCCTCCTGCTCGCCGATGCGCGGGCACACGATATAGACCTGCCGCCCGTTCGCCGCCTCCTCCTTGATCCGCTCCCAGGTGCGGGCGAGGAAGGCGGGCTTCTCGGGCGGGACGACATGGGTGCGGATCTCCGACCGCCCGGCCGGGAGCTGGCCGAGCACCGACGTCTCCAGGTCGCCGAAGACGGTCATCGCCACGGTCCGCGGGATCGGCGTCGCCGTCATGACCAGGACGTGCGGGCGGCCGCCGCCGGCCTTCTCCCGCAGGGCGTCGCGCTGCTCGACGCCGAAGCGGTGCTGCTCGTCCACGACGACGAGCCCGAGGTCGGCGAACTGGACGGTCTCCTGCAGCAGCGCGTGGGTGCCGACCACGATGCCGGCGGCTCCGGACGCCACGTCCAGCAGCGCCTCCTTGCGCGCCTTCGCGCCCTGCGACCCGGTCAGCAGCGCGACCCGGGTGGCGTGCTCCGCCCCGCCGATCTGCCCCGCCTGCGCCAGGTCGCCGAGCATCCCGGTGATCGAGCGGTGGTGCTGCTGCGCCAGCACCTCGGTGGGCGCGAGCAGCGCGGCCTGCCCTCCCCCGTCCACGACCTGCAGCATCGCCCGCAGCGCGACCACGGTCTTGCCCGCGCCGACGTCGCCCTGGAGCAGGCGGTGCATGGGGTGCTCGCGGGCCAGGTCGGCGGCTATCTCGTCGCCGACCTCGCGCTGGCCCTTGGTGAGCTCGAAGGGGAGGCGCGCGTCGAACTCCGCCTGGATGCCGCCGAAGGACGGGGGCCGCGGCTTGGCCGGGAGCGCCGCGGCGGCGACGCGGCGCTGCGCCAGCGCGATCTGGACGACGAACGCCTCGTCCCACTTCAGGCGCGCCCTGGCGCGGCCCAGCTCGTCCCAGGTGCGCGGCCGGTGGATGCCCTCGTAGGCCTCGCGCAGGCCGATCAGGTCGCGGCGCCGGAGCAGGGCCGCGGGCATCGGGTCGGCGGGCAGGTCCAGCTGGGACAGGACGGTCTCCACCGACGTGCTGATCGCCTCGATGGGCAGCGACTTGGTGGACGGGTAGATCGGGATGATCTCGTCGGCCCACTCCTGCGCGGCCTCCGCGGCGCCCTTCTCGGGGACGACCTTGTACTGCGGGTGCGCGAGCTGCCGCACGGGCCGGCCGCTGCGCGGCGCGTAGGTGCTGATCTTCCCGGCGAACAGGCCGCGCGTGCCGGGCGACAGGTCCTTCTCCGGCCGGTAGGAGCCCTTGCGGCCGAAGAAGCTCAGCTTGAGCTCGCCCGTCCCGTCCGTGACGGTGATCTCCAGGACGTAGCCGGGGTTGCGGGTGAGGGTGCGGCCCTGCACCTTGACGACCTCGGCCATGACGGTGACGTGCTCGCCGTCCTGCAGGCCGCTGAGCTGCGTCAGCTCGCCGCGGTGGGCGTAGCGGCGCGGGTAGTGGTGCAGCAGGTCGCCGACCGTGCGCAGGTCGAGGCCCTTCTCCAGCGCCTTGGCCGTCTTGTCGCCGAGGACCTTGCCCAGCGGCTCGTCGAGATTCGCCACGTGGTCTTTTCTAGCCCATGGGGGCGACGGGAATCACTCGACGCCGATGAGCAGCGGGTACCGCTCCTGGTCGCCGTCGTAGACGCCGACCTCCACGTCGGGGTGCGCGCGGCGCAGGTGATCTTCGAGGGCGGCGGCGAGGCCGGGCGGCGCGTGCCGACCGGCGATCAGGGTGACCAGCTCGCCGCCGCCCGACAGCATGCGGTCCAGGACGTCCGCGGCCACGGCGGCGACGTCCGCGCCGATCGTCGCGACGTCGCCCTCGATGAGGCCGAGGACGTCCCCCGGCTGGCAGAGCCCGACGCTCGTGACGGCCTCCTCGGCGGCGACCTCCAGGTGGCCGAAGCGGGTGGCGCCGGCGGCGCGCGTCATCTCGATGACGTCCTCGGCGAAGCGGCGGAGCGGGTCGTGCACCGCGAGCGCCGCCATGCCCTGGACGGACGCCTTGGTCGGCACCACGGCGATCCGCGCCCCGCCGTCCCGCGCGCGCTCGGCGGCGGCCTCGGCGAGCGACAGGACCTCCGGCTCGTTCGGCAGGACGGCCACCTCGTCGCCCGCCGCGAGGATCGCCGCCGCCAGCACCGCGAGCGGCGGGACGCCGCCGGACTCGCGCCGCACGACCCGGGCGCCGCACTCCTCGAACAGCGCGGCCAGCCCGTCGGCGGCGGTCACGGCGATCACCGCGCGGCCGGTGTGCGGCGCGTGCGGCTCCCCGGCGCCGGCGTGCAGGCAGGTGACGCGGATCCGGTGCGGGCGCCCCGCCGCCATGCCCGCCTCGATCGCCGCGCCGGCGTCGTCCACGTGGACGTGGACGTTCCACAGCCCGTCGCCGCCGACCACGACGAGCGAGTCGCCGAGGCCGTCGAGGCTCTCCCGCAGCGGGTGGACGGCGTCGTCGGAGGCGTCCAGCAGGTACATGACCTCGTAGCCGGGGCCCGGCGGCTCGGGCCGCTCCTCCGCGGGGGCGGGCGCCGCGGCGGAGCGGGCCGGAACTTCGTACCGCTCGGGGTACTCCTCGGTGACCACGGCGGCGAGGGCGTCGAGCACCACGCAGAGCCCGGCCGCGCCCGCGTCGACGACGCCGCTGCGGGCGAGCACCTCCAGCTGGCCGGTGGTCATGCGCAGCGCCCGCCGGGCGCCCGCCGAGGCCTCCCGCGCGGCCCCGGCCAGCCCGGTGTTCCGCGCGCAGGACGAGGCGGCCTCGGCGAGCACGCTCAGGATCGTCCCCTCGACGGGGTGCTCGACGGCGCCGCGGGCCAGGCCGGAGGCGTGGCCCAGGGCCCGCGCGAGCGCGGCGCCGTCCGGCGGTTCCTCCAGCGGGCCGAGGACGTCCGCGAGCCCCCGGAACACCTGGCTGAGGATCACGCCCGAGTTGCCCCGGGCGCCGAGCAGCGCCCCCTGGGCGAGCGCCCGCCACGTCCGGTGGCCGGCCGCGCCCTCCGGCAGCTCGTCGAGCGCGTCCGCCGCCGCGACGACGGTCAGGTGCAGGTTGGTCCCCGTGTCGCCGTCCGGGACGGGGAACACGTTGAGGGCGTCGATCTCGGCCCGGGTGCGGCCGAGCGCGTCCGCCGCCAGCCTGCACCACCGCCGCACCGCACCGCCGTCGAGGACGGCGCTTCGATCAGAGTGGCCCACAGCGCTCCTTTCCCGCGGCGCAAGCTTCGCACGCCGCACGGGATGCCCGGTCGATTCGCCTAGCCGACGGGCTGTCGGCTACTCTGATCCATGCGCCTCGTCCGAGGCGCTCATCAGTGAGCGCCCATGATGCCCGGTTCGCCCGCGGCGGCACCGGGCGGCGCTCCGGTTCAGAGCATCGACACCACTTGGAGTTTCCCGTGGCTTCCGTCTGCGACGTCTGCGGCAAGGGACCCGGTTTCGGCATGCGCGTCTCCCACTCGCACCGCCGCACCCCGCGCCGCTGGAACCCCAACATCCAGCGCGTGCGCGCCGTCGTGAACGGCACCACCAAGCGGATCAACGCCTGCACCTCCTGCATCAAGGCCGGCAAGATCGTCAAGCCGACGGTCTGATCGCGCCGCCGAGCGGGTAGGGGTCACCCCCGGCACGGTCCACGAGGGCTTCGGCCGGCTCATCGGAGATGTCCGATGAGCCGGCTTTCTGCGTCCAGGGGCGATCGCGTTCTCAGGACCGGTGGCGCCAGGCGTGGTCGACGGGGCCGATGCCGGCGCCGAGCGGGAAGCCCGCCGCGATCGCGCCCGTCACGTACTCCTTCGCCTTCGCCACCGCGCCCGGGACGTCCTCGCCCAGCGCCAGGTGGGACGCGATGGCGGACGCGAGCGTGCAGCCCGTCCCGTGCGTGTGCCGGTTGTCGTGCCGGGGCGCGGTGAAGCGGTGCTCGCGCTCCCCGTCGAACAGCAGGTCGGTGGGATCGCCCGGCAGGTGGCCGCCCTTGATCAGGACCCAGGCGGGGCCGAGCGCCTTGACGGCCTCGGCGGCCTCGCGCAGCCCGGCCTCGTCCACCACCTTGACGCCGGTGAGCTGCTCGACCTCGTACAGGTTCGGCGTGACGACGGTCGCGGCCGGCAGCAGGGCCGTCCGGACGGCGTCCACGGCGTCCGGGGCGAGCAGCGAGTCGCCGTGCTTGGACACGCCCACCGGGTCGACGACGGCGGGGGCGTCCGACGCGGCCAGCGCCTCGGCGACGGTCTCGACCAGAACGGTGGACGCGAGCATGCCGGTCTTGAGCGCGTGGACGCCGATGTCGGACAGCACCGAGTCGAGCTGGGCGCGGACCGCCTCGGGCGGCAGCTCCCAGTAGCCCTGGACGCCGAGGGAGTTCTGCGCGGTGACGGCGGCGACGACGCTCATCCCGTGCACGCCCTGGGCGAGCATGGTCTTCAGGTCCGCCTGGATGCCGGCGCCGCCGCCGGAGTCGGAGCCCGCGATGGTGAGCACGAGGGGAGGGGCCTTCGGAGCGCGCGTCATGCCGTCCACTTTATGGCGATCCGGCGGGAGCGGCGATCTCAGACGAGCGTGCAGGGCAGCCGGTTCAGCACGCAGGCGGACGGCGTGGACGCCGTGCCGCGCGCGGTGAACACGATCCGCACCGTGGCACCGGGCGCGATGGCGGTACGGCCCCGGACGAAGGGGGTGGTCCCGCCCCGGACGACGGTGGCGCCGCTGACGGCGGTGACGGTGGCGTTCGGGATCTTGAAGGCGAGGGCCCACGCCGCGACGGGCTGGCGTCCCTTGTTGGCGATGGTGGCGGTGGCCTTGAAGCCGCCCGGTGTCCGGGACGCGACGCGGAAGGCGACGATGAGGCCGTCGGGGCGGTCGCCGCGGCTGGCGCGCTCGCCGGGGCCGCGCTGGGAGACCTGGCTGTCGCGCGGGTCGGTCTGCGTCGTGCGGGGGGAGCCGCCGGCGAAGTTGAGGGAGATCTGCTGGGTGCTCAGCGCGTAGGAGACGATCCCCACCGCGATGACGAGCGCGACGATCGGGAGCAGAGGGAGCGGGAGCACGGAGACGAACCTGGTCCAGCCGCGCCCGCCGGGGGCGCCGGGGGCGCCGGACGTGTCCGCCTGCTCCGGCGGATCGGGGGGTTCGCGCGGCTGCTCGGGGAGCGTCGTGCCCGGGGCGCCCGGGTAGTCGCCGGGATAGTCCCCCGGGAGCGGCTCGAACCGGAACGGGCCGGGCGGGTCGTGGCGGCGGTCGGCGACCGGTCGCGCTCCCCGGCGGGCCTGGTCGTTCGGCTCCACGACGACCCGGTCGTCGGTCGGTCCGGAGAAGGCGTCGTAGGTGGGGTCGACCGGAGCCCCGTAGTACGAACCCCGGGGCGTGCCGGCGCCCCGTGGGGGTTCGTCGTCCGGTTGCTCAAACCTGGAGTGTCGTCCCATCCCATCCCTCTTCGATCACAGGATGTATACCAAACCCGTACCAAACATGCCTACCGGATGCGTCAACGCACACGGCTGTACGCGCTGGGTGCACGACGCGTTCAGGTGGGGAAGTGGTCCCACGCGCCGGCGGGCGGCTCGCGGCCGTCCACCCGCACGCCGGCCCCTTTCACCACGTCACCGATCCGCGTCCACGACGCCGGCAGGGCGGACGGCGGGAACGTCGCGGCGAACGCGTGGTCCTCGCCGCCGGTGAGGACGTGCCGCAGCCCGTCCGGCCCGAGGATCTCCGGGACGGGCACGGCCGCCGAGTCTATGTCGATGCGGACACCGCTCGCGTCCGCGATGTGGCCGAGGTCCTGGACGAGCCCGTCGCTCACGTCGAGCAGCGCGGTGGCGCCGTGGGCCCGCGCCTCGTCCCCGGCCGCGTAGGGAGGCTCCGGACGGCGGTGGGCCGCCAGCAGCTCCTCCGGGACGTCCTCGCCGGCGCCGAGCAGCGCCAGCCCGGCGGAGGCGAACCCGAGCCGCCCCCGCAGCGCCACGACGTCGCCCGGACGCGCCCCGGACCGGGTCAGCGGCGCCGCGCCGCCAAGGTCGCCGAGCGCGGTGACGGCGAGGGTGATCTCCGGCGCCCCGGCGACGTCGCCGCCCGCGACGGACGCGCCCGCCGCGCGGCACTCGTCGGCGAGGCCGTCGTAGAGCCGCCCGGCCCAGGCGGCGCCGGTGCCGGGCGGCGCGGCGAACCCGACGAGCAGCGCGGTCGGTCGGGCGCCCATCGCGACGACGTCGGCGAGGTTCTGCGCGGCGGCCTTGCGCCCGATGTCGTAGGGGCCGGACCAGTCGCGGCGGAAGTGCCGGCCCTCCACGAGCAGGTCGGTGGTGGCGACGACGCGCCCGTCCGGCGCCGCGATCACCGCCGCGTCGTCGCCCGGCCCGAGAAGGACCTGCGGGCCCTGGGGCAGCCGCCGGGTCAGCAGGCCGATCAGCCCGAACTCGCCCAGCTCCCCGATGGTGCCCATCCGCCGCCTTCTCCCCGTTTCACATGTTTCCCACCGGTCTCACCGGGCACGCCGTACCCCGGCCGCCCGCGGCGGCGCGTAACACGATACGGTGAACCGTCCGACGGTTGATTCTCCGCCCGGGGAGGACGTGATGGTGCAGGCCTACATCCTCATCCAGACCGAAGTCGGGAAGGCCGCCGAGGTGGCCAGTCACATCTCCGGCATATCGGGCGTCACGCTGGCGGAGGACGTCACGGGGCCCTACGACGTGATCGTCCGGGCGGAGGCGCGCAACGTCGACGAGCTGGGCAAGCTCGTCGTGGCGCAGATCCAGGCGGTCGAGGGAATCACGCGCACGCTCACGTGCCCGATCGTCCACATCTGAGAGGCGCGCGGAGCGGAGCACGGGCGGAGTGGAGAGCGCCGTACAGATGCCCTCGAAGGGTCCGGGCCGGCGTCCCGGCAACGGGCGCGCGGCACGGCTCGCCCCGGCCCTGATCGGCGCCGCGCTGCTGGCCGCGGCCTGCGGCGACGGGGCGGTGCAGGTCCCGGTCCCGAGTCCGGACACCGCGACGAGCCGGCTGTGCGCGGGGCTGCGGTTGCCCGAGAAGGTGCACGGCGAGAAGCGCCGCGACACCTCCCCGAGCTCGCCGCTGACCGCGGCCTGGGGCTCTCCCGCGATCGCGCTGCGCTGCGGCGTGCCGCGGCCCGCCACGTTGAAGCCCACCTCGGAGCTGGTGACGATCAACGGGATCGACTGGTTCGGCATGCCCGCCGACCGGCCGGTCACGTTCACCGCGGTCGGCCGGCAGGCCTACGTCGAGGTGACGGTACCGCCCAAGTACAACCCGGCCGGCGACGTGCTCATCGAACTGGGCCCGGCGATCAGATCGACGATCCCGGCCAAGCCCGAGGGCCAGATCTGATCACGGCCCCGCCCGCCCTCCGGCCCTGCCCGTGCCCCGGTGGATGGCGCGCCGCCCGGCCGCCGTGCGCGCGAGGGTCCCGCGATCCGCGCGGCACGGTCCTCGGCAGGCCGGCGGCGGCCGATCCACGATGGCGGGCGTCCGGGCGGTCGAGGCGGGCCCCGGCAGGGAGCCAGGACAACCCGGGGATGAGGAGCCAGCTCGCCCATGGAATCCAGAGACGTCCCGGAGTCGGTGCGGAGCCTCGCCGAACTCTTCCAGCGCACGGCCGGAGCGCGGGCCGGGCAGGTCGCCCTTCGCTCTTCGGACGGCGCCGTGGAGCTCACCTGGCGGGAGTACGCCGAGCGTGTGCGGCGGATCGCCGGCGGCCTCGCCTCGCTCGGCGTCCGCCATGGGGACACGGTGGCGCTCATGCTCACCAACCGTCCCGAATTCCATCTCGTGGACACGGCCGCGCTGCACCTCGGCGCCACGCCCTTCTCGGTCTACAACACGAGCCCGCCGTCGCAGATCGCCCACCTGTTCTCCAACGCCGGCAACCGGGTCGTGGTGACCGAGCGGCAGTGGGTGCCGGCGGTCCGCGCCGCGGGCGGGGCGGTGGAGCACGTCGTCTGCGTCGACGGCGCGGCCGAGGGCGCGCTGACGCTGGCCGACCTCGAAGACCGGACTCCGGAGTCGTTCGACTTCGAGGCCCGCTGGCGGGCGGTGGGCCCCGAGGACCTGGTCACCCTGATCTACACCTCCGGGACGACGGGGCCGCCGAAGGGCGTCGAGGTGGAGCACCGCGCGATCCTCGCGTGCCTGCGCAGCGGCCTCGCGCTCCCCCACGTGGGTGCGGGCGCACGGGCCGGGCGCCTGGTCTCCTACCTTCCGGACGCGCACGTGGCCAACCGGTACTTCAGCCACTACCTGGCGATGGCCGGCGGCTCCTCGATCACCACCGTGGCCGACCTGAAGAGCGTGGCCCAGGTGCTGCCCGCGGTTCGGCCGACCGTCTTCCTCGGCGTCCCGGCCTTCTGGTACCGGATCCAGGCCGCGCTCACCCAGGCGATCGACGCGCAGGGCGGCCCGCGCCGGCGCCTCGCCGGCTGGGCCGTCCGCGTCGGCCGCGAGGCCGCGGACCGGCGGGCCTCCGGCCGCGCGCTCCCGGCCCGCCTGGCGGTCCGGCGGGCCGCCGCGGACCGGCTGGTGCTGCGGCGGCTCCGGGCCCGGATCGGCCTGGACGGGGCGGACGCGGTCATCACCGGTTCCGCCCCGATCGCCGCCGACGCCGTCCGGTTCTTCCAGTCGCTCGGCATCGAGCTGTGCGAGGGGTGGGCGATGTCGGAGTCATCCGCGGCCGGGGCGATCAACCTTCCGGGCGGAATACGGCCCGGGACGGTCGGCCGGCCGATGCGGGACGTCGAGGTGCGGGTGGCGGCCGACGGGGAGCTGCTGCTCCGCGCGCCGACGCTGATGCGGGGCTACCGCGGGGACAAGGAGCGGACGGCCGAGGCGATCGACGCGGACGGCTGGCTGCACACCGGCGACGTGGGCACGGTCGACGCCGACGGGTACGTCACGATCGTCGACCGCAAGAAGGACCTGATCGTCAACACCTCGGGCAAGAACATGTCGCCGGCCAACATCGAGAACGCCGTGCTGGCCTCCTGCCCGCCGGTCGGCTCGGTGATCGCGGTCGGCGACCGCCGCCCCTACGTGGTCGCGCTGATCACCCTCGACCCCGTCGCCGCGCGGGCCTTCGCCGACGCGCGCGGCATCGCCGGCGGCGAGGACGTCGCGGTGCTCGCCCGCGCCCCCGAGATGCGCGCGGCCGTCGAGGCGGGGGTCGCGCGCGCGAACGCGACGCTGTCGCGGGTCGAGCAGATCAAGGACTTCCAGATCCTGCCGGAGACGTGGACCCCGGGCGGCGCGGAACTGACTCCGACGAACAAGCTGCGGCGGCGGGCGATCGCCGACCGGTACGCGGAGGAGATCGAGGCCCTCTACCGGCGGGAACGGCGGCCGGACCGGTTCCCGGAGCGGAGCTCCAGCGGAGCGGAGGGAGCCGGACCGGCCTGCTCTTCCGGGGGGTGTGGGGGGTCGTCCCCCCACAGGAAACCGGACCGGACCCGCTGACGACGCCGGCCCGCCGTCACTCCGTGGCGGGCGTCCGCGGGCGCCCGCCACCGGGGCGGTACGCGCCGGGCGGCTGCCCGGTCCACCGGCGGAACGCGCGGCGGAACGCGCTCGCCTCCGAGAACCCCAGCCGCCTCGCCAGATCCTCGACGGACTCCTCGCCGCGGGTCAGGCTGGCGATGGCGGCCTCCCGCAGCAGGTCCTCCTTGAGCTGGCCGATCGAGGTGTGCTCGGCGCGCAGCAGCCTGCGCAGGTGCTGGGTGCTCACGTTGAGCCGCGCGGCGATGTCGTCCGGCGCCGGCCAGTGCCCGCTCAGCCCGCGGGCGAGGATCGCGCGCACCTGGTCCGCGGTGGACGATCCGTAGTCGCGGGTCGCGAGCCACACGTGCGGCTGGTCGGCGAGGTAGTCCGCGAGCTGCTGCTCGTCCCGCACCAGCGGCGCGGTCAGCAGCTCGCGGTCGAAGGCCAGCACCAGCCCGCCGGCGTCGAACCGCGGGTGCCGGCCGAACACGGTCTCGTAGTCCGCGGCGTACGCGGGGGACGGCCAGGGCAGGCGCAGCTCGCGCAGGGCGATCCGCCGCCCGACGAGCCAGCCGAGGACCCGGTGCACCACCGTGGCGAGGAGCTCGGCGCCCAGATGATCGGGATCGTCCAGCCGGCCGACGTCGATCTCCACCTCGACGAGCGCGGCACCGGCCGTCACCCGCAGCCGGGGCGTGCCCAGCACCTCGCCGGCCTCGGCCAGCCGCTGCAGCGCCGCCCGCAGGTCCGGGACGTGGATCACCGAGCGCATCATGAGCTGGAACGCGCCCAGGGGCACGGGCGGTCCCAGCCCGAACAGCTCGTCCCCGGTCAGGATCCACAGCTCCTGGGTCAGCTCCCCGACCTGGGAGATCGTCACGGCGGCACCGCCGGACGGGTCCGCGACGCTCGCGGGCAGGCCCGCGCGCCGCAGCAGCGACGCCGCGTCCAGGCCCTGCCGCTCGCCGACGCGCACCAGCCGCCGGGCCATGTCCCCCGCCGGCGCCGACCTGCTGCTCACGGACGCACCCTAGCGCCCGGACCGGCGGCCGCCGAGCCGCGGGCCGCGTGCGCGCGGCGGTCACGGAACGTGCGAGGCACGGTGCTCGGCCGGACGGGCGGAGATCCGTAGCTTCGCCGGTATGTTCCACACGCAGAAGGTCGGAGTCTGGAGCGACCCCGTCGAGTTCGCGGTGACGGCGGAGCGCACGGTCGCCTACGCCGAGGCCACCAACGACCCCATCGCCGCGCATCGTGACGGCACTCTGGCGCCTCCCGTGTTCGCCGTCGTCCCGGGCTTCTCCGTCATGGCGCGGCGGACGCTGGCCGCGGCACCGGAATCGGCGGCCGGCCGGATCCTGCACGGCCGGCACGATCTGCGGATCCACCGTCCGATCGTGCCCGGCGACGTGCTCAGCACTCGCGCGCAGGTCGTCGGCGTCCACGCGCGGAGCTCCGGTGTGGTGGTGACCACGCTGGTGGAGACGCGGGACGCGGCGGCGGAACCGGTCAACGAGCAGCACTTCACCGGCTTCTTCCGCGGCGCGCGGCACACCGGCGGGGACGCCGGGCGCACGGCTCCCG
Source organism: Actinomadura madurae (assembly GCF_047130825.1). Classification (NCBI taxonomy): domain Bacteria; kingdom Bacillati; phylum Actinomycetota; class Actinomycetes; order Streptosporangiales; family Thermomonosporaceae; genus Actinomadura; species Actinomadura madurae. Next base: position 9,143,502 of record NZ_CP083237.1, on the reverse strand, counting down.
ACCACGGCCCGGCCGGCGACGCGCCCGGCCGGACGCCCGACGCCACCGTGGTCCAGAAGTTCGACGACGACCAGACCTTCCGCTACGCGGAGGCGTCCGGGGACACCATGCCCGTCCACCTCGACGAGGATTTCGCCCGCCGGGCGGGCCTGCCGGGGATCATCGTCCACGGCCTCTGCACGATGGCCTTCACGTGCCACGCCCTGATCGGGCACGCCGCGCCCGGCGACCCGGCCCGGCTGCGGCGGCTGGCCGTGCGGTTCAGCGCTCCGGCGCGTCCCGGCCAGACGATCACCACGACCGTGTGGACGTCCGGGACCGACCGGTACTCCTTCGAGACGGCCGGCGACGACGGCACGCCCGTGATCACCGACGGCCACGCCGAGTTCACCGCCTGACGGACCGCACGCGGAAGGAGATTCCCATGTCACGCAAGGTCTTCGTCATCGGCGTCGGAATGACGAGGTTCGAGAAGCCCGGCCGCCGCGAGGGCTGGGACTACCCGGCGATGGTCGCCGAGTCCGGGTCGGCGGCGCTGGCGGACGCCGGCGTCACGTTCGCCGACGTCGGAGAGGTGTACGCCGGATACGTCTACGGCGACTCCACCAGCGGCCAGCGGGCCGTCTACGAGCTGGGCATGACCGGTGTGCCGGTCGTCAACGTGAACAACAACTGCGCCACCGGATCGTCGGCGCTGTGGCTGGCCGCCCGCGCCGTCGCCGGCGGGCTCGCCGGCTGCGCGCTCGCGGTCGGGTTCGAGCGGATGTCGCCGGGATCGCTCTCGGAGGTCTGGACGGACCGGGCCCGCCCGCTGGAGCGGCACATCGGCGCGCTGGCCGAGCTGCGCGGGCCGGGCGCTCCGATGGCGCCGTGGATGTTCGCCGCGGCCGGCCTGGAGCACATGGAGCGGTACGGCACGACCGCCGAGCAGTTCGCGCGGATCGCGCAGAAGAACCACAAGCATTCGGTGAACAACCCCTACGCCCAGTTCCGGCGCGAGTTCACCCTCGACGAGATCTTGAGCGCGCCGGCCGTCGTCGAGCCGCTCACCAGGCTTCAGTGCTCCCCGACTTCGGACGGGTCGGCGGCGGCGGTGCTGGCCGACGAGGAGTTCGTCGACCGCCACGGCCTCGCCGGCCGGGCGGTCGAGATCGTGGGGCAGTCCGTCGTGACCGACCTGGAGAGCACCTTCGACGGCACCGCCGCCGCGATCGTCGGGGCGCACATGAGCCGGGCCGCGGCCAGGCAGGTCTACGAGCAGGCGGGGATCGGCCCGGACGATGTGGACGTCATCGAGCTGCACGACTGCTTCTCCACCAACGAGCTGCTCACCTACGAGGCCCTCGGGCTGTGCGCGCCCGGCGAGGGCGGCAAGCTCGTCGACGCCGGGGAGACGACCTACGGCGGCACCTGGGTGGTCAACCCGTCCGGCGGCCTGATCTCCAAGGGCCACCCGCTGGGCGCGACGGGACTCGCGCAGTGCGCGGAGCTGACCTGGCAGCTGCGCGGCACGGCCGGCCTCCGCCAGGTCCCCGCGGCCGCGTCCCGGACGGGTGTCGCGCTCGCGCACAACATCGGCCTCGGCGGCGCCGCCGTCGTCACCGCGTACCGGCCCGCCGAGCGGTGAGCTCCGCACCCCCGGGAGGAATGATGAGCAGCAGCACGACCGGCACCGAGCCGGGACCCGGTGCCGCCGGGCAGCCGGCGCCATCGCGTCAGCACAAGGACCAGGGCTCCGGACGGCGAGGCTCCGGACACCGTCTCCCCCGGGAGCGCCGCCGGTACCTCTGGCTGGCCCTCGGGCTGCTCCTGCAGCTCTTCGCCGTCGGCGGCCGCTGGGATCTGGCCATGGCCGCCTGGGTCTTCCAGATCTTCCTGCTCAGGTTCCTGCGGACCGGCCGCCCGGCGACCGGCCTGCCGCTGATCTGGCTGGTGGGCGTCGCCGGAGGGCTGTTCTGGGTGGTGCAGCTCGCCGTGCCGCTGACCTTCCTGACGTTCATCGGCGTGCTCAGCCTCGCGTCCGGCTGCCTCGTTCCCTTCGCGGTGGACCGCTTCGTGTCGCCGAGGCTGGGACCGCTCGGGCGGCTGCTCGCGTTCCCGGCCGCGCTGACCGCGACCGCCTTCCTGCTCGGCACCTACAACCCGTTCGGCACCGCCTACGGGCTGCTCGCGGTCACGCAGCACGCGAACCTGGCGCTGCTCCAGGTGCTGTCCGCCGCCGGGCCGTACGCGATCTCGTTCCTCATCGGCGTCACCGCCACCGCCGCGAACCACCTGTGGGAGCACGGCGTGTCCTGGCACGCCGCGAGGCCCGCCTTCGCGGTGGCCGCCCTGCTCGGCCTGGTGCTCGTGGGCGGGCAGGCGCGGCTCGCGTTCTTCCCCGCCTCGACCGCGCCCACCGTCCGCGTCGCGGGGATCAACCCGAGCAAGGCGACGCTGGCGGAGGCCGAGCGGCGGATCGGCACGGACATCGGCGACCACGAGGCCGTCTCCCGGGTCGACGCGGCGAAGGTGCGCGCCGCGGCCGACGTGCTCACCGCGCAGCTGTTCGCCGACGCGCGGAGCGCGGCCCGGTCGGGCGCGAAGATCGTCTTCTGGTCGGAGAACGCGCAGCGGCTGCGGTCCGCCGACGAGCCGGCGTTCCTCGCCAAGGCCGCCGAGCTGGCCGGGCAGGAGCACATCTACCTCAGCGTCGCCGCGAACGTCTATCTGCCGGACGCCCCCTACGGCCGGGATCAGACGGTGCTCTTCGGCCCCGACGGCACCAGACTGTGGACGTACCAGAAGCGCCACCCCATCCCCGGGCTGGAACCCTACAAGGCCGGCACCGGGCCGGCTCCCGTGGTCGAGACGCCGTACGGCCGCCTGTCCAACGTCATCTGCTACGACGCGGACTTCCCGGCCATGATGCACGTCGACGCCGACATCATGCTCGTCCCCGGCGGCGACTGGCCGGAGATGGGCCGCATCCACACCCAGATGGCGAGCCTGCGGGCGATCGAGAACGGCTACGCCCTGGTCCGGCAGGACTTCAACGGCTCGTCCCAGGCGTTCGACCACCAGGGCAACGTCCTGGCGCAGCAGGACACCACGCCCGGCGACAACGCCCCCTGGATCGTGGACGTCCCCACGCGCGGCGCGACGACTCCGTACCGCCTCATCGGCGACGTCTTCGCCTGGCTGTGCGCGGCGGCGACCCTCGCCGCCATCGGATTCGCCGTCCGCCGCCCGCGCCCCCGCGGCTGAAGCCGGGCCCGCCACCTCATTACACGAAAAGGAACACCATGGGAAAGCTCGACGGGCGCACCGCGCTCGTGACCGGCGCCGGACGCGGGATCGGCCGGGAGATCGCGCTCAAGCTGGCCGCCGACGGGGCCGGCGTCGTCGTCAACGACCTGGACGGCGAGCCGGCCGCGCAGACCGTCAAGGAGGTGGAGGCGCGCGGCGGGGCCGCGGTCGCCTGCCCCGGCAGCGTCACCGGTACCGGCTTCGCCCAGCGGTTCGTGACCACGGCCGTCGACGCCTTCGGCGGGGTCGACATCATCGTCAACAACGCCGGCTACACGTGGGACTCGGTCATCCAGAAGATGACCGACGAGCAGTGGGACGCCATGCTCGGCGTGCACCTGACCGCGCCCTTCCGCATCCTGCGCGCGGCCCAGCCGGTCATCGCCGCGGCGGTGCGCCGGGAACGGGAGGCCGGGGAGACGGCCGCCTGCCGCAAGGTCGTCAACGTCTCGTCGGTCGCCGGTCTCGGCGGCAACGCCGGGCAGCTCAACTACGCGGCGGCCAAGGCCGGCGTCACCGGGATGACCAGGACGCTCGCCAAGGAGTGGGGCCGGTACAACGTCACGGTCAACACGGTGGCGTTCGGCTTCATCCGCACCCGGCTGACCGAGGCGGCGGCCGGCGAGGGCGGCACCATCGAGGTCGAGGGCCGCAGCGTCAAGGTCGGCGTCAACCCCGGGCTGCTGGCGGCGGCGGAGCAGATGATCCCCCTCGGCCGCACCGGAACGCCCGAGGAGGCCGCCGGCGCGGTGTACCTGCTCTGCACGCCCGAATCCGACTACGTCAGCGGCCAGACCCTCGTCTGCGGCGGCGGGATGACCCTGTGAGAGGGGACGGACCGCGCGGCCCGCTGGCCGGGATCCGGGTGGTCGAGCTGGCCGGCATCGGGCCGTGCCCGTTCGCCGGGATGATCCTGGCCGAGATGGGCGCCGACGTTATCCGCGTCGACCGTCCCGCCCGGGGCGTCCTGGACGCGGCCGAGCCGGCCGCCGACCTGCCGGGCCGGGGCAAGCGGTCGATCGTGCTCGATCTGAAGCGCCCGGAGGCCGTCGCGGCGCTGCTGGACCTCTGCGACACGGCCGACGTGCTGCTGGAGGGCTTCCGCCCCGGGGTGGCCGAGCGCCTCGGCCTCGGGCCGGACCGGCTGCGCGCCCGCAACGCCCGCCTCGTCTACGGCCGGATGACCGGCTGGGGGCAGGACGGCCCCGACGCCGCGACGGCGGGCCACGACATCGCCTACATCGCCCCGACGGGCGCGCTGCACGCCATCGGCGCGGCGGGCGGCGCGCCCGCGATCCCCCTCAACCTCGTCGGCGATCTCGGCGGCGGCGCGGCCTACCTGGTGATGGGCGTCCTCGCGGCCGTGCTCGAAGCGCGCTCCACCGGCCGCGGCCAGGTGGTGGACGCGGCCATCGTCGACGGGACGGTCCACCTGCTCGGGATCGTGCACGGCCTGCTGGCCGACGGCCGGTGGAGCGACGAGCGCGGGACGAACCTGCTCGACGGCGGCGCGCCCTTCTACGCCGTCTACCGGACGCTGGACGGGGAGCACATGGCCGTCGGGGCGCTGGAGCCGCAGTTCTTCGCCGCCTTCGTCCACCTGCTCGGCGTCGACGTCGACCCCGCCGACCAGGCGGACCGCGGCCGCTGGGGCGACATGCGCGCGGCGTTCGCCGCGGCCTTCGCCACCCGCACCCGGCGGGAGTGGACGGAGGTCTTCGCGGGCAGCGATGCCTGCGTGGCGCCGGTGCTGTCCCTGCGCGAGGCCGCCGGTCACCCGCACCTCGCCGAGCGGCGCTGCCTGGTCGAGGTCGACGGCGTCCTGCAGTCCATGCCGGCCCCGCGCTTCTCGCGCCATCCCCGCACGGCCCCCGCCCCGGCACCGGCGGTCGGGCAGCACACCGCGGAGGTGATCCCCGCGGATGCCGCTCACCAGATCGGGACGGGACTCTCCCCGCGCGGGTAGTAGCCGGGGACCGGCTCGCCGGCGGCGGCCCGCTCCAGCCGCCGCTTCATCCCGTCCGACAGCACGTCCGCCTTCATCATCTCGACGAACACCGACGTGACGTTGCCGAGGTCGAACCAGTCGCGCTGCCAGGACCACCGCCGGTTCCCCGCGTACCGGAACCACGAGCCGCCGATGCCGAGCACCTCGTACGGCGTCCCGTCGGGGCGGCGGGCGTCGGCGACCTGCTTCCAGAAGCCGACGACCTCGCCCTTGACCTCGTCGATCAGGATGCTCTGGTACGGGTAGGTCCAGCCGTCCAGGCCGCCCATCTCCGACCCGAGCGCGAGGTCGCGGATCTCGTCCCGGCCGACGGCCATGAAGTCCTGGTCGGGGCCGATGTTCCAGCCGTAGGTGGCGTCCTCGGTGTAGAGGTCGGCGAGCGGGCGCCAGTCGCCCGCCTCCTCGCAGCGGCGGTTCTCGGCCAGCCAGTGCTCGACCATCGCGTCGAGCTCTTCGCGCGGGAACGAGGGCATCATGTCTCCAGCAGTCTGAGGGCCCGGGTGGGGCAGTAGCGGACGGCGGCGGTCACCTCGGCGCGCAGGTCGTCCGCCGGCTCGGCGTCGAGGACCCGCACCTTGCCTCTGGGCGGCACCTCGAAGACGTCGGGCGCCTCCAGCTCGCACATGGCGTGTCCCTGGCACAGGTCCAGGTCGGCCTCGATCCTCACCGGCGCCCTTCCTTTCCGGGGGGCGCCCCCCAGGCCCCCGACCCGACGATCCTCGCTTCGCTGCGGTCATCGGTCCTCCGGCGGTACCTGGCCGCGCACGGCTGGGCGAGCTGGACGACCATCTTGGAGTGGTCGTTGCGGTAGGTCTCCGGCGGCTGCGCGGGCTCGAACTCCCAGTCCCGCAGCAGCACCGAGAAGATCGCCTTGAGCTGCATCATCGCGAAGTTCGCGCCGACGCAGCGGTGCCGCCCGGCGCCGAACGGCACCCACGTCCAGCGGTTGAGCAGGTCCTCCTCGCGGGGCGCGGCGTAGCGCTCGGGGTGGAAGGCGTCCGGGTCCGGGAAGTCGGACTCGATCCGGTTGGAGACGGCGAGGCTGCAGCCGACCATCGTGCCCGCCGGGATGCGGTGGCCGAGCACCTCCTGGTCGGACTGCGCGACCCGCAGCAGCAGGATCAGCGGCGGGTGCAGCCGCAGCGCCTCCTTGATCGCCGACTCCAGCTTCGGGATGGCGCGCAGCGCCTGGAACGACACCTCGCGGCCGTCGGCGTACAGCTCGTCCAGCTCGCGGACGACGCCGTCCAGCACGTCCGGGTGGCGGAGCAGCTCGATCAGCGTCCAGGCGGCGGTGCCGGACGTGGTGTGGTGACCGGCGAACATCATCGAGATGAACATGCCGGTGACCTGGTCGGCGTCGAACTTCAGCGTCCCGTCGGCGTCCTTGATCGACATCAGGACGTCGAGGAGGTCGCGGTCCTCCTTGGGCGGCTGTGTTTCACCCCCATGGCTACGCCCCGCCGCCCCCCGGGGCGGCCGGCCGTCCATGATGCCCTGGACGAGCCCGACGAGCGCCGCGCGGGCCGCGTCCCGCCGCCGGAAGCTCTCGATGTCGGCGTAGGGGTCGACGTAGGCGATGGCGTCGGTGCCGCGTTCGAGGTCGTGGTACAGGTCGGCGAACCGGCGGTCGAGCTGCTCGCGGAACTTGCGGCCGATCAGGCACGCGGACGAGGTGTAGATAGTCAGCTCGGCGAAGAAGTCGAGCAGGTCGATCTCGCCCTCGTCGCCCCAGCCGGCCACCATCCGGTCGACCTCGGCGGCGATCGTCGCGGCGTGCCCCTTCAGGTACGAGCCCTTGAGCGCCTGGTTGTGCAGGGCCTCGCGGCGCTGCTCGGGGGTGGCGTCGAACACCACGCCCTCCCCGAAGATCGGCGTCATGAAGGGGTAGGCCTCGGCCTGGTCGAGCTCCTCGTCGGGGGCGCGGAAGAAGAACTCGTTGGCCTCGGCGCCCGACAGCAGCACCACGCGCCGCCCGGCCAGGACGAACTCGCCGACGCCGCCGCACTCGTCCCGGACGCGGCGCATCAGCCCGATCGGATCGCGGCGCAGCTCCTCCAGGTGGTCGGGCCCGCCCGACACGACGCGCGGCTCCACCAGAGCGGTCATGATTCCTCCAAGGGGGCTTCGGGCTGTACTTCGACGAGCCGGAGATGGGCGCCGCGCGGGGTCGCGACGACCGCGGCGACGGCGGCGGCGACGTCGGACGGGCGCAGGAAGTACGGGTGCCGGGCGTGGCCCCACGTCACCCAGTCCTCCAGGACGGCCCCGGTCGTCTCGGCGTCCCAGGTCATGCCCATGCCGGTCGCGGTGGGTCCGGGCCGGACGATGGACGCCCGCACCCCCGTCCCCTCCAGCTCCATCTGCATGGTGCGGGCCATGCCCTCCACGCCGCTCTTGGCCGCGACGTAGGCGCCCGTCCAGGAGCGCGGGGCGGGGACGGTGTCGGAGGAGATGAACACGATGTCGCCGCGGCGCCGCGCCACCATCCGCGGGACGAAGTGCGACACGAGGCGGTGCGCGCCGACGAGGTGGACCTGCGTCTGCGCGAGGAAGTCTTCGGAGTCGATCTCGTGGAGGCGTCCGGCGGCCAGGTCGCCGGCGCTGGACACGACGACCTCGACCGGCCCGAGCGCGTCCTGCGCGGCGGAGGCGAACGCCTTGACCGAGTCGGAGTCGCCGACGTCCAGCGGGTGGGCGAACGCCTCTCCCCCGCCGGCCCGGATCGTCGCGGCCAGCTCCTCGCACTTCTCCAGGCGCCGCGCGCCGAGCGCGACCGGATGCCCGGCCATCGCCAGGGCGGTGGCGGTCGCGGCGCCGATCCCGGACGACGCGCCGGTCACCACGGCGGGCCGCCGCTCGGGATGGGGATCGAACCGGGGCACTAGCGCACCTCCACACGGACGGGCAGCGAGGCGAAACCGCGGACGTTCACCGAGTGCACCCGCTCGGCGCCGCCGTGGTCGACCTCGTAGGACGAGACGCGCCGCACCAGCTCGGCCAGCGCGATGCGGGCCTCCAGCCGGGCCAGGTTGGCGCCGAGGCAGAAGTGCCGCCCGCCGCCGAAGCTGACGAGCCGGGAGGTGTCGCGGTCGAGGTCGTAGGTGTCGGCGTCCTCGAAGGCGCGGGGGTCGCGGTTGGCCGACCCGACGAGCAGCAGCATCCGGTCGCCCGCGGGCACCCGCTTCCCGTGCAGCTCGACGTCCTTGACGACCTTGCGGGCGAGCATCTGGCTGGAGGTGTCGTAGCGGAGCGTCTCCTCCACCCAGTCGTCCACGCGGGCCGGGTCGCGGAGCGGCCTGGCGGCCTGGTCCGGGTTCAGCGACCCCCAGTACAGCGCGTTGGCCAGCAGCTTGGTGGTGGTCTCGTTCCCGGCGACCACCATCAGGAACAGGAACGCGATGACCTCGGTGTCGTCCAGCCGGTCGCCGCCGACCTCGGCCTCCAGCAGCGCGGACGTCAGGTCGTCCGCCGGCCTGCGGCGGCGTTCGGCCACCATGTCCTGGTAGTAGCCGGCGAGGGTGAGCGCCGCGTCCATCCCGGCGGGCGGGACGTCGTTCAGCCCCTCCTCCCGGTGGACGACGGTGTCGGCGAGCCGCCGCACCTCCGCCCGGTCCGCCTCGGGGACGCCCATCATCTCGGAGATGACGTCCATGGGCAGCAGCCCGGCGAAGTCGGCGACGAAGTCGAACTCGCGCTTGTCCAGAGCCGGTTCCAGGTGGCGCCGGGTCAGCACCAGGATGCCGTCGCCCATCTCCTTCACGCGCCGCGGGGTGAAGCCCTTGGACACCAGCGCCCGCATGCGCGTGTGGCGCGGCGGGTCGAGGGCCAGGAACGACATCGTCCGGCTCGCGTGCGGGCCCCAGGCGCTCGGTTCGACCGAGACGCCGTGGGAGTTGGAGAACGTGGCGTGGTCGCGGAACGCCGCCGCGACGTCGGCGTGCCGGGACAGCGCCCAGAAGCCGATCTCGTCGTTGCGGTACAGGGGCGCCTCCTCGCGGAGACGCGCGTAGAGGGGGTAGGGGTCCTCGTGGACCGCGTAGTCGAACGGGCTGTAGGAGACCTGCTCAGCAGGGTCCACGGCCGTCACCTCACTCGGGGGGTCCGGGCAGGATGAGCTCCGCCATCTCGGCGAGCCGGTCGGCCATGCGGGCATAGGACGTGTAGCCCATGCCCGCGTGCACCAGCGCGCCGGTGTAGGCCAGTTCCAGCGCGCCGAGGATCCTCGGGTCGTCGTGGTCGCGCAGCGCCGCGCGGAGCCGCTCGCGGATGGCGACGCCGATCCGCTCCCGCAGCTCCCGGACGTCGGGGTCGGTGCCGAGCAGCGCGGTGGTGCACGCCGCCGCCAGCTCCGGCTCGTCCGACACCAGCAGCGCGATCTCGCGCAGCGTCTCCACCACGCGTTCGAGCAGCGTCCCGTCCGCCTCCACCGGGGGCAGGGCGCTCAGCCGGCGCCAGAACACCTCGGTGATCAGGTGGTTCTTGGACGCGAAGTAGGTGTAGGCGGTGGCCGGGGCCACTCCGGCGCGCCGGGCCACGTTGCGGACGGTCAGCCCGTCGTAACCGGCCTCGCCGACCTCCACCACGGCGGCGTCGGTCAGCCGCCGCACCGTGTCGGCCTGCCGCTCGGTGAGGCGGCGGCGGGTGGGCTCGGTCGTCAGCTGCTGTTTCCCGGACACGTGTCCAGACATTAGTTCAGAAACGACCCGTTGGCAACAACCGGGGTGCTGGGCAAGGCTGTGCGCATGGAAAGGCTGTGCGGCATGGATCCGTTACTACCGGACGACCCGGACCAGGTCGGCGGCTACCGGCTGCTGGGCCGGCTCGGCGGCGGCGGCATGGGGCAGGTGTTCCTCGGCCGCTCCGCGGGCGGCCGTCCCGTCGCCGTGAAGATGGTGCGCCCCGAGTTCGGCGCCGACCCCGGCTTCCGGCGCCGTTTCAAGATCGAGGTTGAGGCCGCGCGCCGGGTGGGCGGCTTCTACACCGCCCAGGTCGTCGACGCCGATCCGGACGCCGAGCGGCCGTGGCTCGTCACCGCCTACGTCCCCGGCCCGTCGCTGGCGGCGGCGGTCAAGGCGCACGGCCCCCTGCCGGTCCCGGCGGTGCGGGTCCTCGGCGCCGGGCTGGCCGAGGGGCTCGCGGCCGTGCACGCGTGCGGGCTCGTGCACCGCGATCTCAAGCCGGCCAACGTGATCCTCGCGCCGGATGGACCGCGCGTCATCGACTTCGGCATCGCGCGCGCCCTGGAGTCGGCGCCCGTGACGGCGACGGGCGCGACCACCGGCACCCCGGCGTTCATGTCGCCGGAGCAGGCCCGCGGCGCCTCCGGCATCGGCCCGGCGAGCGATGTGTTCTCGCTCGGCGCCGTGCTGGCGTACGCCGCCGCGGGCCGCCCGCCGTTCGGGACGGGTCCGGCCCCCGCACTGCTGTACCGGATCGTCGGCGAGGAGCCCGACCTCGCGGCCGTGCCCGCACCGCTGCGCGACCTGGTCGCCGGATGCCTGGCCAAGGACCCGGCGGACCGTCCCGGTGTTGCGGAGGTGCTGAGCCGCTGCGCCGCCGGCGGTCCGGAGCGCGGCGGCGGCTGGCTTCCCGACGAGGTCGCCGCCATGGCCGCGACCGCGGCCGACCTCGACGCCGCCCCCGCCCCTGCCGCGCCCATGGGGCGGCCCGCTCCGCGGGAGTCCGCGGGCCGGGCCGGACGCGGATGGCTCCTCCCGGGCGCGAGCGCGCTGGCCCTCCTGGTGCTCCTCGCCGCCGGGGTGGCGGCGGCCCTCGTCCTGGACGGGCAGGGCGGGAAGGCCGCGTCGAAGTCCCCGGCGGCGGCATCCGCCGGCGGCACGCCCTCCTCTCCGGCGGGCGGCGCGTCCTCGCAGATGGTGGGACGGATCGACGACCCCGAGGCCGGGCTGTCGTACGCCCGGCTCGGCCGGCCGTGGGTGGCGGCCCCCGCGAACTGGCTCGGGGACGGCGGGTTCACCGCGGGGCAGATCGCCCCCGTGCAGGAACCGGTCAACGGGGCGAGCTTCAACGCCACGAGCCTCTCCCGGCCGGCGCTCCCCGACGAGAGCGAGGGCTATCCGGCGGCGGTGGAACCGCGGACGGTCGCCGACCGCGTCGAGGCGCGGATGCTCCGGGAGATGTTCACGGTCCAGCACTCGATCACCGCGCTGCCGTCGGGGCGGCGGCGGACGGCCGACGGGAGGGAGGCCTGGCTCCGGAAGATCCGGCTGGACTTCCCGCAGGCACGGGCGAACGGCTGGCGGGTCTCGTCCGCCGTCCTGGCGATCCTGGTCGTCCACCGCGGCGCCGGCGAGGAGCCGGGCGTGCTGATGGTGTCCCTGCCGGACGCGTTCACGGCGCAGGGCGACCTGGAGGCGGTGCTCGGCTCCGTCCGGACGCTCTGACGGCGAGGTGGGGCGGGTGGGATTCGAACCCACTCAGTCCGAGACACCTGGGTTACAGCCAGGCCCGACTCTCCGAGCGTCGGCGCCGCCCCTCGTGCGGGCCGGGCGGCCCGCGTCGTACCTCCGGAGGGATTCGAACCCCCATCACACGGCACCTCATGCCGCTGTCTCTACCGTTGGACTACGGAGGCAGGCGTGCGGCTCCCGGGATTCGAACCCGGATCATCCACTTCCTGAGAGTGGCCTCTCTACCGGTTGGAGTAGAGCCGCGAGAAGATCGCGAGGGTGGCGTCACTCGCGGCGGCTCGGCCGAGGGTCTCTAGGAGACGGGATACCGGCCGGGGCGGGCGTGCGACGCCGAGGGCAGTCGAAGTCGATACTGCTCCAGAGCCATGGCCGGTCCTCCTCTCACTGCTCCGTCTTGGACGGGCTGACGTCGTCTACGGTGCCATCGATCATGGGGCGCCGCAACGTGTTTTCCGATCAGGTGTTCTCCGATCAGGGCTCGTCCGGCAGCGCCGCGCCGAAGGCGATCAGCGCCCAGAGCGCGACCATGATCCAGCCGAGGGCGATGCCGGTCACCGCGAGCCCCAGCCCGCGTTCGCCGGACCGCCGCAGCCGGACCCACGCCATGTGCCCGGCGACGATCGCGGGGATGGACGGCAGCCCGCACGTGATCAGCCCCACCGCGCCCATGGAGACCGCGTAGATCGCCAGGCTGTTCACGGGCGGCTTGGCGTGCGGGTGGTACCCGCCCGCGTACTGGTGGTGCGCCGCCGGATGCCCCTGGTATGCCGCCGCCTGCTGCTGCGGGTAGGTGGACGGGCGGGCGGCGATCGCGTCGGCGTAGCGGTTCCAGGTCTCCGCCTCGGCGGTCCGCCCCTGCCCGTTGAGCAGCGCGGCGAGGTTGCGCATGGCGGCCGGGTCGCCGGCCTGCGCGGCCTGCCGGTACTGCCGCTCGACGAGCGCCTCCGCCTCCCCCGCGGCGAGCGGCGAGGCCGGAGGCGGGACGATCGAGGACGTCTGCGGGCCGCGGGACTGCGCGGACGGCCGGGCGGGCGCCTGCTGGGCGGACTGGGACTGCTGGGACGGCGCCTGCGCGCGCTCCCGGACGGGCTCCCGCGCGGACGTCCGGGACCGGTCGGGCTGCTGGCGGACGCCGCTGGAGATGAGGCCGTCCAGCAGCGACTGGGCGGACGGCCTGCGCGCCGGGTCCTTGGCCAGCGCCGCCCGGACGGCGCCGAGCAGCGTCCCGTCCAGGCCGCTCAGGTCGGGCTCGCCGCTGACGATCTGGTGGATGATCGCCGGGATCGAGTTGCCCCCGAAGCAGGGCCCGCCCTTCGCGGCGAACGCCACGGTCGCGCCCCAGGCGAACACGTCGGACGCCGGGGTCGCGCCGCGCCCGTCCAGCTGCTCGGGGGCCATGAAGGCGGGGGTGCCGACGATGCCGCCGGTCGCGGTGAGGCGCGTCCCGTCCAGGGAGCGGGCGATGCCGAAGTCGATGACGCGCGGGCCGAACGTGGACAGCAGCACGTTGGCGGGCTTCAGGTCGCGGTGCACGACGCCCGCGTCGTGGATGGCGGTCAGCGCGGTCGCGATGCCGACCGCGACGGCCTCCAGATCCGCGCCGCGCAGCGGCCCCTCCTTGACCACGTTGGCGTCGAGGCTCGGCCCGTTGACGAACTCGGTCACCAGGTAGGGCGGCTCGGCGGCGGGGTCGGCGTCCAGGACGGGCGCCGTGCAGAACGGCCGGACCCGCTGCGCCGCCGCGACCTCCGCCTGGAACCGCGCCCGGTACTGGCGGTCGGCGGCGAACTCCCGCCGGATCACCTTGATGGCGACCTTGCGCCCGGAGGTGTCCAGCCCCGCGTACACGGTGCCCATGCCGCCCTCGCCGAGGCGGTCCACGACCCGGTAGGGGCCGATGCGCTCCGGCAGGTCGGGGTGAGGCACGGACGCTCTCCTCGGGACGGGAAACAGGCTCCATAAGCCTGGCATATCCGGACGCCTCGCGCGGCCACCGGCGGCGATCATTCCGGCGCGGTGGACGGCGGCGACCTTGACCCGCTGGAACGGCATGTCAGGAGAGCTCGGCCCGCAGCGTCCCCGCCACGACCTCCGCGGTGACCTTCAGCGGACGGACGTCGTGCGCCGCCCGGCTGAGCACGAGCGCGCCCTCGAACGCGCTGAGCACGTACGTCGCCAGATCTCCGGCGCGCCGCTCGGCGATCCCGGCCCCGCGCAGCCGCCCCGCGACCGACGCCTCCCACGAGGCGAACACCTCCGCGCACGCGTGCCGCAGCGGCTCGCTCGTGCTGGCGGCCTCCAGCGCGACCGTCGCGATCGGGCACCCGTCCGCCCAGTCCGACTTCCGCAGCGCGTCCACGCTCAGCTGGAAGAAGTCGCGCACCGACTGCACGACGTCCTGCTCGGTGCGCTCGAAGACGAGGTCGAACAAGCGCAGGTACCGGTCACCCGAATGCCGGACGGCCTCGGCCCCCAGCTGCTCCTTCCCGCCCGGGAAGAAGTGGTACAGCGATCCCCACGGCGCCTCGCCCGCCGCGGTGATCTGCTTGAGCCCCGTCCCGGCGTACCCCTGCTCCCGGAACAGCTGCGCACCGGCCTCCAGCAGCCGGGTCCGTGTGTCGCGCGTCATCCCGCCACCCTAGCCATTGCCCTTACTAGATCGATCTATCTAGTCTATGACGACCGATCTAGATAGCGAGGACGCCCATGACCGTGCGCACCGAACGCCGAGGCCCCGTCGAGATCATCACGCTCGACCGCCCGTCCCGCCGCAACGCCGTGGACGCCCCCACGGCGCGCCGGCTGGCCGGGGCCGTCCGCGACTTCCTGTCGGGCGACGCCGCGGTCGCCGTCCTGACCGGCGCGGACGGTACGTTCTGCGCGGGCAACGACCTCAAGGCGATGGCCGCCGGCGAGTTCCCCGCCCCCAGCCTTGTCGGCCCGCCCCCGATGGCGGTGACGCGCACCCGCCCGTCCAAGCCGGTGATCGCCGCGATCGAGGGCTACTGCTTCGGCGGCGGGTTCGAGCTGGCCCTCTGGTGCGACCTCCGCGTCGCCTCCGAGACCGCCGAGTTCGGCCTGCTCAACTTCGAGCACGGACTCCCGTCCCTGGACGGCGCCACCGTCCGCCTTCCCCGCCTGATCGGCCAGTCCCGCGCCCTGGACGTCCTCCTGACGGCCCGCCGCGTCCCGGCCCGGGAAGCCGCCGCCTGGGGCCTGGTCACCACCCTCACCCCGCCCGGCGACGCCCTGGGAACGGCCCTGGCCCTGGCCGGACGGGTGGCGGCCCTCCCCCAGCCCGCCCTCCGGGCCGCCCGGACCTCGCTGCGAACCCAGTCCCCGCTGCCCGAACACGAAGCCCTGATGAACGAGGCGGTCCTCGCCCTGACGTCGCCGCCCCCGTCCGCCGAGCGCGCCTGAGTCGCCCGGCGAGCTCGCCCCCGACGTACGAATTCGCCTGATCGGTCCTTGCGCTCCACCCGGGCCTGAACTGTAGTCTGGACACGTGTCCAGAACAACCGATCGCTTGCTTCTGCTGGACGGGCGGCTCGTCCCCGGGACGGGCGGCGCCTTCGAGACGATCAATCCCGCCACCGAGGAGGTGCTCGGCACCGCCGCCGACGCCACCGCCGCCGACCTGGACCGCGCGATCGGGGCGGCCCGGCGCGCTTTCGACGAGACCTCGTGGTCGTGCGACCACGCCTTCCGGGCCCGGTGCCTGCGGCAGCTCCGGGACGGGCTGCGGCGCCGCGCGGACGAGCTGCGCGAACTCACGATCGAGGAGGTGGGCGCGCCCCGGTTCCTGACGTTCGGCGCCCAGCTCGACGCGCCCGTCGACGATCTGGGCTGGTTCGCCGACCTGGTCGAGGGCTACGCCTGGGAACGCGACCTCGGCCGCGCCGAGCCGATGGGGATGCCGAGCCACCGGCGGGTGCGGCGGGAGGCCGCGGGCGTCGTCGGCGCCATCACGCCGTGGAACTTCCCGCACCAGATCAACCTCGCCAAGCTGGGCCCCGCGCTCGCGGCGGGCAACACCGTGGTCCTGAAGCCGGCGCCCGACACGCCCTGGTGCGCGGCCGTCCTCGGTGAGGTCATCGCGGCGGAGACCGACATCCCGCCGGGCGTGGTGAACGTGGTGACCTCGTCCGATCACGAGCTGGGCGCGCGGCTCAGCCGGGACCCGCGGGTGGACCTGGTGTCGTTCACCGGGTCCACGGCGACCGGGCGGGACGTGATGGCGAGCGCCGCCGCGACGCTCAAGAGGGTGTTCCTGGAGCTCGGCGGCAAGTCGGCGTTCATCGTGCTGGACGACGCCGACCTGCGGTCCGCGTGCGCGTACGCGGCGTTCTCGGGCGTCGCCCACGCCGGGCAGGGCTGCGCGATCACGACCCGGATCCTCGTCCCGCGCGACCGGTACGACGAGGCCGTCGAGGTGACGGCGGGCACGCTGGCGAAGCTCGGCGTCGGCGACCCCCAGGACGACCGGACGATCTGCGGCCCGGTGATATCGGCGCGGCAGCGCATGCGCGTCGAGGGCTATCTGGAGCTGGCCGCGAAGGAGGGCGGCGCGTTCGCCTGCGGCGGCGGCCGTCCGGAGGGCCGCGACCGGGGCTTCTGGATCGAGCCGACGCTGATCACCGGGCTGGCCAACGACTGCCGGACCGCGCGCGAGGAGATCTTCGGGCCGGTGCTGGTGATCCTGCCGCACGACGGCGACGACGACGCCGTGCGGATCGCGAACGACTCGCCGTACGGGCTGTCGGGCGCGGTGCACGGCGGCGACGCCGAGCGGGCCCGCGGGGTCGCGCGGCGGCTCCGCACCGGCACCGTCAGCGTGAACGGCGGCGTCTGGTACGGCGCGGACGTCCCGTTCGGCGGCTACAAGCAGTCGGGCATCGGCCGCGAGATGGGCGTGGCCGGCTTCGAGGAGTATCTGGAGACCCAGGCGATCGCGGAGGGCTTGTGAGGTTCGAGGGAAGGGTCGCGGTCGTCACCGGGGCCGCGCAGGGGATCGGCGAGGCGTACGCGCGGGCGCTGGCGTCCGAGGGCGCGCGCGTGGTCGTCGCGGACGTGGACGAGCGCGGCCAGGGCGTCGCCGACGACATCAAGGGCCTGTTCGTGCGGACGGACGTCTCCGACCCCGCGTCCGTGGAGGCCATGGCGGCGGCGGCCAAGGAGCGGTTCGGCGGGATCGACCACCTCGTCAACAACGCCGCCATCTTCGGCACGATGAAACTGGACTTCCTCTTCACCGTCGCATGGGACTACTACAAGAAGTTCATGTCGGTGAACATGGACGGCGCGCTGCTGTGCGCGCGCGCCTGCTACCCGCACATGCAGGAGCGCGGGGGCGGCTCCATCGTCAACCAGTCGTCCACGGCTGCGTGGCAGTACTCCGGCTTTTACGGGCTGGCGAAGGTCGGGGTCAACGGGCTCACCCAGCAGCTCGCGCACGAGCTGGGCGGCATGAACATCCGCGTGAACGCGATCGCGCCCGGACCGATCGACACCGAGGCGAACCGCGCCGTCGTCCCGGGCGACATGTCGCAGAAGATCGTCCAGGACAAGATGGCCCTCAAGCGGATGGGCTCCCCCGAAGACCTGGTCGGCGCGTGCCTGTTCCTCCTGTCGGACGAGGCCGCATGGATAACGGGCCAGATCGTGAACGTGGACGGCGGCGAGGTGTTCCGCTCATGAGGGTGGGGTTCATCGGGCTCGGCCGGATGGGCGCGCCGATGGCCGGTCACCTGGCCGGCGGGGAGCTGGTCGTGTACGACGCGCGGGCCGAGGCGATGGCGCCGCTGGTGAAGGCGGGGGCGCGGGCGGCGAAGGGCGTCGCCGACGTGGCCGCGCACGCGGACCTGGTCTCGATCATGGTCCGGGACGACGCCCAGGTGACCGAGGTCGGCGAGGAGGCGATCGCGAGCGCCCGTCCGGGCACGGTCCTCGCGATCCACTCGACGATCCGCGCGGGGACCGCCGAGGATCTCGCCGCGCGGGCCCGGCGGTACGGGATCGAGGTGGTGGACGCGCCGGTCAGCGGCGGGTTCATGGGCGCGAGCGCGGGCAGCCTCGCGGTGATGGCCGGCGGCACGGACGAGGCGTTCGAGCGCTGCCGCGGACCGTTCGGCGCGTGGGCGGACCTCATCCTGCACATGGGCCCGGTCGGCGCGGGCACCCGGACGAAGCTGGCCCGCAACATGCTGCACTTCATCTCGTTCACGGCCGCCGCCGAGGCGCAGCGGCTGGCGGAGGCGTCCGGGGTGTCGCTGCGCAAGCTCGGCCGGGTCGTCCGGCACACCGACGCGATCACCGGCGGGGCGGGCTCGATCATGCTGCGTCCGACGACCGCGCCCCTGAAGCCGGACGACGACCTGTACGAGATCCTCAGCCACACCCGGGACCTCGGCGAGAAAGACCTGTCGCTCGCCCTGGAACTGGCCGAGGAGCTGGGGGTGGACGTTCCGCTGGCGCGCATCGCCCTCGAACGGTTCGGCGCCGGGCTCGGGCTGGAGGGTGAGGGCGATGAGTGAGGATGATCTCCCCGCGGAGGGCAGGGACGAGCGTCGCGAACGCGGGCTGGAGATGATGCGGCAGGTCTACGGCTGGGAGATCGGGGACGCGCCCGGCGAGTTCTTCGGCATCACCGTCGACCACCTCTTCGGCGACATCTGGACGCGTCCCGGCCTGACCATGCGCGACCGGCGGCTCCTCCTGCTCGGCGTCCTGGCCGGTCAGGGGCTGAACGACGTCCTCGACATCCAGATCCCGGCGGCGCTGGCCAACGGGGAGCTGGCACCGGACGAGCTGCGCGAGATCGGCATCTTCCTGACCCACTACATCGGCTGGCCCCTCGGTTCCCGGCTGAGCGTCCAGATCGACACGCTGATCGCCAAGCACGAGAGGCGCGCGCGGAAGGAGGGTTAGGCGACGCTCGGGGACGGGTCGGGCATCAGCATCGGCCCGGTCACGCGGAACCGCTCGACGCCGCGGCGGGTGAGGTTGACGCGCAGGTCGATCCAGCCGGGCGCCGCCGCGCCGTCGCAGCCGTCGCCGCCGCGCGCGGGGAAGTGCAGGTCGCCGGCGGACAGCTTGGCGCCGCGCACGCGCACCGGCAGCAGGACGCGCGAGCCGGCGGACAGCGGCGCGATGCGGCAGCCGCCGACGTCGCGTCCCCGGGCGCCGGCGGGCAGCGCGACGGGGTCGGACGGCGCGCAGCCGATGATGCCCGGGTGGCCGCCGGTGTCGTGCGCGCCGCCGGTCCGGCCGACGCCGAGCACGTCCACGACGATCACGTCGCCGGGCTCGGCGCCGACGACCACGAGCGGGCCGCACAGCAGGACGCCGTCGCCGGGACCGCGGCCGGGGCACTCCATCCGGACGGAGCCGCCGGTGATGACCTCCGCGACGCCCGGCAGGTCGGGGTGCCAGTGGTCGTGGCCGGGCACGTCCCGGCTGCCGGGGTCGTGGAGGTCGAACATGGCGGGTGAGGGCATGGGAGGGCGTTCCTTCCGGTCGGGTTCGGTCCGTGGTCCGATCGTGCCGGTCGGCTGTTTCCGGACGATTTCAGCGTTCTGACGGCCGCGTTAGCCAGAGATCACCGGAAAATCGGAGGGAATCCGCGGGAACCCGGGCGGCGATGCGAGCGTCTAAGGCCCATGCGTGGTCGCATCCTCGTACCGGCCGCGACGATGCTCCTGCTGGCCGGGTGCTCGGGTTCTCCGGAGCCCCCCGGACGGCCGGCCCCCGCATCGCCGGTACGCCTCGTCGCCTATGACGGCTGCGGCAAGCTCCTCGACGAGTTGCGCAAGGCCACGGTCGACAGGGTGGGCCCGACCGGGCTGGACGGCATGCCCGTCCTCCCCGCCGACGGGACCTGGGCGCTGGGGAAGGTCCCGGGCGGCGCCGAGTCGCGGGCCCAGGGCCAGGCTCCACCCCATTCCACCACCAACTCCCACGAGGCGGGCGCGGACGAGCCCGACCTCGTGAAGACGGACGGCCGCCGGATCATCGCGCTCGCGGACGGACGGCTCAGGGTCATCGACCCGGCGACCCGCAAGGTGGCGCACTCGCTGGAACTGCCGGGCGAGACCCGGTACGGCAACGGGCAACTGCTCCTCAGCGGCGATCGCGTGCTGGTGATGAGCCGGCAGCAGCGGGCCATCCCGCTCGACCGGCCGGGGCCGGGCGCCGGCCCGCTGCCCGTGCCGGAGCAGCTGATGCGGCTGACCCTGGTCGACGTGGCGGGCGCGCCGAAGATCATCGGTTCGATGACGTCCACCGCCGACTACCTGGACGCCCGCCAGAGCGGCTCGACGGTCCGGGTCGTGGTGCGGTCGCGCCCGCGCATCGACTTCCCCGGCAGGGGCGACGCGGACAAGGCCACCTCGGAGAACAGGAACGCCGTCTGGGCCGCCCCGCTGGAAGCCTGGCTGCCCGCCTTCGAAACGGACGCCGGCCAGACCTACCGGGCGCCGTGCGACCAGGTCAGCCGCCCGTCCGCGTATGCCGGTTCCTCGATGCTGACCATGCTGACGTTCGATCTGTCGAAGGGCCTGGGCGATCCGCAGCCGATCGCGGTGACCGCGGAGGGATCGACGGTCTACGGCAACGGCAAGAGCCTGTACGTCACCGGCACTCCCCCGCAGCCGTTCACGCGGTCGCCGCAGAAGAGAGTGCAGCCGCGCACGGACATCTACAAGTTCGACGTCAGTGGCGCGGGCCGTCCCCGCTACGTGGCGTCAGGCTCGGTGAAGGGCTCCCTGCTCAACCAGTACTCGATGTCGGAGCACGAGGGGAACCTGCGGATCGCCACGACGACCAGCCGGCCGGTGCCAGGCGACAGGTCGTCCCAGAGTTCGGTGTACGTCCTCGCACAGCGGAACGCGTCGCTCACCGAGATCGGGCGCGTCGACGGGCTCGGCAAGGGAGAGCGAATCCACTCGGTCCGGTTCATCGGCGCCGGGGCCTACGTCGTCACGTTCCGGCAGACCGACCCGCTGTACACGCTCGATCTGAAGGATCCGCGGCGCCCGCGCCTCACCGGCGAACTCAAGATCACCGGCTACTCGGCCTACCTGCACCCCACGGCGGACGGGAGACTCCTCGGCGTCGGGCAGGACGCGGACACCTCCGGCCGGACGAGCGGCCTCCAGATCTCCCTGTTCGACGTCTCCGGCGAACCGCGGCGGGTCGGAGCCCACAAGCTCCCCGGCACGAGCTCCCGGGCGGAGTTCGACCCGCACGCCTTCCTGTACTGGCCGGAGACCGGGCTGACGGTCGTCCCCGTGCTGCGGCCCGGCCGCGGGGCGGCCGAGGCCCTCGTCCTCAAGGTCGCCGGAACCCGCATCACCGAGACCGGCACGGTCCGCCATCCCGGGAAGACCGGCCGCAACGGCGTCGACCGCTCCCTGCTCGTGGGCGGAACCCTCTGGACGTTCTCCGACGGCGGAGCGCACGCCACCGACGCGTCCACCCTCAAGGGCGGCGACTGGCTGCCGTACGGCTGACGTTCAGCCTGCACTTTCAGCCCGACGTTCAGCGCAGCCCCGTGGACCGCCGCAGCGCCGTCTGGATCAGCCGGTCGACCAGCGCCGGGTAGTCCAGCCCGGTCGCCGCCCACATCTGCGGGAACGCCGACGCCGGGGTGAAGCCGGGCATCGTGTTGATCTCGTTGAGGATCCACCGGCCGTCGGGCGTGTGGAAGAAGTCGACCCGGGCGAGGCCCTCGCAGTCGAGCGCGTCGAACGCCTGCACCGCGATGCGGCGGACCTCCTCGATCGCGGCGGGCGGCAGGTCCGGCGGGATCGCCATGGTGGTGGAGCCGTCGAGGTACTTGGTCTCGAAGTCGTAGAAGTCGTGGCCGCCCGCCATCAGCACCTCGGCGGGCAGGCTCGCCTCGGCGGGGCCGTCGTCCACGCCCTGCAGGACGCCGCACTCGATCTCGCGGCCCTCGACCGCCGCCTCCACGATGACCTTGGGGTCGTGCTCGCGGGCCGCCTCGACCGCGGCCTCCAGCCCGGCCTCGTCGGTCACGCGGGTGATGCCCATGCTGGACCCGGCGCGGGCCGGCTTGACGAACACCGGGGTCCCGGCGGCCAGGCCCAGCTCCTTGATCTCGTCGATCTTGCGCTTGCGCTCGCGCCGCCACTCCCGGTCGCCGACCAGGACGTACGGGCCGACGGGCAGGCCGCGCGCCTGCCAGACGAGCTTCATGAACCCCTTGTCCATGCCGACCGCGCTGGCCAGCACCCCGGCGCCGACGTAGCGGATCCCGGCGAGGTCGAGCAGGCCCTGGATCGTGCCGTCCTCGCCGTAGGGGCCGTGCAGGAGCGGCAGGACGACGTCGACGTCGCCGAGGGTCGAGGGCACCTTGCCCGGCTCGACCACCATCAGGCCGCGGCTCTCGGGGTCGAACGGCAGCGCCAGGACGCCGCCCTCGCCGGTCACCTCCGGGAGCCGGCCGTCCTCGATCGCGAGCCGCAGGTCCGCGGGCGGGAGCACCCAGCGCCCGTCGCGGGCGATGCCGACCGGCACCACCTCGTACCGGTCCCGGTCGATGGCGGCCATGACGGCGCCCGCGGTGACGCAGGAGATCGCGTGCTCGGAGCTGCGCCCGCCGAAGACCACGGCCACGCGGATCCTAGAAACCTGGGACATGAGGCCCGACCCTACCGGTGATCAGCCCGCGCGGGCCACGAGCGCGGCGATCATGGTCACACTCCGTACCGCTCCGGCTTCGGGGACCGCGAGATCAGCGAGATCGCCGCCTCCTTGATCGGCATGCCGTGGTGCAGGACCGCGGTGACCGCCTCGGTGATCGGCATCTCGACGTTGTGCTTGCGGGCCAGCTCCAGCACCGCCTCGGACGACTTGACGCCCTCCGCGGTCTGCTTGGTGGCGGCGATGACCTCGTCGAGGGTCATCCCGCGGCCGAGGTTCTCGCCGAACGTCCGGTTCCGCGACAGCGGCGACATGCACGTCCCGACGAGGTCGCCCATCCCGGCGAGCCCGGCGAAGGTGTGCTCGTCCGCGCCGAGCGCGGCGCCCAGCCGGGCGATCTCGGCGAGCCCGCGCGTCATCAGCACCGCCTGGGTGCTCGCGCCGAACCCGAGCCCGACCGACATGCCCACGCACAGCGCGACGATGTTCTTCACCGCGCCGCCCAGCTCGCAGCCGACCACGTCGGTGGAGGTGTAGACGCGGAAGTACGGGGTCATGGTCGCGGCCTGCAGGCGCACCGCGGCGTCCTCGTCCACGCAGGCGGCGACGGCCGCGCCGGGCTCCCCGCCGGCGATCTCCCGGGCGAGGTTGGGGCCGCCGAAGACGGCGACGCGCTCCTCCGGGACGTCGGCGACCTCGCAGATCACCTCCGACATCCGCTTGGACGTCCCGATCTCGACGCCCTTCATCAGGCTGACGAGCACGGCCTCCGCGGGGAGCAGCGGCACCCAGCCGGCGAGGTTCTGCCGGAGCGTCTGCGCCGGGACGGCCAGCGCGACGAAGTCGGCGCCCTTGAGGGCCTCGGCCGGGTCCAGCGTGGCGCGGACGGCCTCCGGGATCGGGACCCCGGGCAGGTAGTCGGGGTTCTCGTGCCGCTCGTTGATCGACTCGACGACCTCGGGGCGGCGGCCCCACAGGACGACGTCGCCGCCCGCGTCGTGCAGCAGGCGGGTGACCGTCGTCCCCCAGGATCCGGCGCCCATCACCGCGGTACGGAAGGTCACGAGTCGGCCGCCTTCGGCTCCGCGGCCCGCCGCCCGCCGGACTCCGCCTCGGCCGGCGGCGCGGGCTCGGGGACCGCGGGCCCGGCGGCGGCGCCGCGGCGCTCTTCGAGCACCCTGTGGTGGTCGTAGCGCTCCGCGGGCGGCTCCTCGCCGCGCAGCTCGCCGAGCAGCCCGGTGATCGCGGTCATGATGTCGTCGGTGGCGGCCCGCAGCGTCTCCCGGTCGAGCGGGCGCCCCTCGTACTCCGACAGGTCGACCGGCGGCCCGGCGATCACCTTCATCGTCTTGCGGGGCAGCGGATGGAAGCCCTTCTTCAGGCTGCCCGCCAGCCCCTTCTGCTCGCCCTTCTTGTACGGCATGAGCTCGTGCGCGCCCCAGCTCGCCACGGGGACGACCTTGGCGCCGGTCGTCAGCGCCATCCGCGCGACCCCGGTCTGCCCGGTCATCGGCCACAGCTCGGGGTCACGGGTGCAGCTGCCCTCCGGGTAGAACATCAGGCACTCGCCGTCCAGCAGCGCCTTCTCGGCGTCCTCGAGGGCGAGGGCCGCGTCGGCGCGGTCGCGGTAGACGGGGATCTGGCCGGTGCCGCGCAGCACGCCGCCGATGAACCTCACGTCGAACAGCGTGGACTTGGCCAGGTAGACCGGGTAGCGGCCCGCCTCGTAGACGAAGTGCGCGAGCGCGAGAGGGTCGGATTCGGAGATGTGGTTGGCGGCGATGATGACGCCGCCCTTCCCGGGCACGTTGCCGCGCCCGCGCCAGTCCCGCTTGAGCAGCCCGAACAGCAGCGGGCGCAGGATGACGATCGTGAGCCTGCGCCATGCCGGCGAATACGCGTGGCCCATCCGCGCTCCCTGCGAGGTGACGGCCCCCCGCGCGCCCCGCTTCCCTTCGCTCATAAGACGCCCCCTCCTCTATCCGTCCCCCGGGTGAACGTGGGGTGTCCTCAAGTGTCGCGGTTGCGTGCGCATAGTGTCGAGTTGCCATGTCTACACCAGCACCGTCCATGCCGGCGCCCGGCACGCCCTCCCTCCGGTGGTCGCTCATCGTCCCCGTGAAGGTCCTCGCCAAGGCCAAGACCCGCATGTCCGCGGCCGCGGGCCCGCACCGGGAGGCGCTCGCGCTCGCGGTGGCGGCCGACACGGTCGCCGCGGCGCTGCGCTGCGACCGGGTCCGCGGCGTGATCGTCGTCACCGACGACCCCCTTCCCGCCGCCGAGCTGGCCGCGCTCGGCGCCACGATCGTGCCGGACGTCCCGGACGCGGGCCTGAACCCGGCCCTGGTCCACGGCGCGGGCCGGGGCCGCGAGCTGGCCCCCGACGCGGGGGTCGGGGCGCTGTCGGCCGACCTGCCCGCGCTGCGGCCGGGCGAGCTCGGCCGCGTCCTCGACGCCGCCGGGGCCGTGCCGGAGGCGTTCGTCCCGGACGCGGCCGGTGTCGGCACGACGCTGTACACGGCCCGGCCGGGCGTCCCGTTCTCCCCCGCGTTCGGCGGCGAGTCGCGGGCCGCGCACCGCGCCCGCGGCGCCCGCGAGATCGCGCTGCCCGGGACCGACAGCGTCCGCCGCGACGTCGACACCCCCGGCGACCTCCGCGCCGCCCTGGCCCTCGGCGCCGGCCCCCGCACCACCGAGGTCGCGTCCCGGCTGCCGTCGTTGGCCTAGAGTTCCGGTCATGCAGGGGACGGTGAAGGCGTTCGACGCGGAGACGCGGACCGGGAGCGTGCTGCTCGACGACGGGACGGAGCTGCCGTTCGACGCGGACGCGTTCGCCGCGGGCGGGCTGCGGCTGCTGCGGTTCGGCCAGCGGGTGAACCTCGCGACGGACGGGGACCGGGTCACGGTGGTGACCCTGTCGACCTTCCCGCTCCCGTCCTGACCGGCCCGAACAAAGCGGCAGCGCCCGGGACCGGCTTTTGGCACGGTCCCGAGCGCTGGCGCGGTGCGGCTACTTCTTGCCGGCCACCAGGTTCTTGAAGTCGGCGCCCGCCTTGAACTTCGGCACGGACGTCGCGGGAACCTCGATGGTCTTGCCCGTTGCGGGGTTGCGGGCCGTACGGGCAGGCCGGTCGGCCTTCTCGAACGAACCGAACCCGGTGATGGCGACCTTGTCGCCCTTGGCGACGGCGTTCTGGATCGCCTCCAGGATGGCGTCGACGGCCTCGGCTGCGGCCTTCTTGCTGCCCAGCCGGTCAGAGATGGCGTCGACCAGCTCACGCTTGTTCATGGGTTACTCCTCTAGTTCCCCCCTTGCCCGAACGAAACTAAGGGACCCTCAGCAAGGACACAATCACCTGCACGCACGAGTTGGCGTGTCGCTGGCGTTTTTGTCGGCCTCGCCCCCGTCTCGCCGGGCGACCGGACCGGATCCGGTCACTGCGCACGCTAACCGACGTCGGGGCCGTCTTGAAAATCGGCGAGGAACGCGTCCAGCCTGCGGGCGGCCAGTTCGGCGTCCCGTTTCGCCAGATCGGTGATCGCCAGCAGGTGCCGGATGAGCCGCTGCCGGTCCTGCGGAGGGAGCGGCGCCACGGCCCGGTGAGCGTCACGCAACTGCCGCGCGAGCCGAGTCAGAGCCGGATCGTCCCACTCCGGCCCGGCCCAAGGCACGGTGCCCAATTGGCTTCCCCCATACGGTCGGACGTCCCTGCACACTAAGGTAATTGTCCCTGTGTGGCGTCCACGTCCGCTTACCAGGGGTCGCCGAAGGCCCGGCCCACCGGTTCGGACGGGCCGGGCCTGGTGGGCGGCGCCTACGCGGTGGTGGGGAGGAGCGGGTTGCGGGCGGACTCGAACTCGGTGATGGCGTCGGCGTGGCGGAGGGTCAGGCCGATGTCGTCCAGGCCCTCCATGAGCCGCCAGCGGGTGTAGTCGTCGATCTCGAAGGAGGCGACGTCGGCGCCCCAGCGGACCTCGCGCTTCTCCAGGTCGACGGTGATCTCCAGGGCGGGGTCCTTCTCGGCCGCGTCCTGCAGCGCCTCGACCTGCTCGTCGGTGAGGACGACCGGCAGCAGCCCCATCTTGGTGGAGTTGTTGCGGAAGATGTCGCCGAAGCGCGAGGCGATCACGACGCGGAAGCCGTACTGCTGCAGCGCCCAGACGGCGTGCTCGCGGGACGATCCGGTGCCGAAGTCGGGTCCGGCCACGAGGATCCCGGCACCCTCGTACTGGGGCCGGTTGAGGACGAAGTCCGGGTCCTCCCGCCAGGCGGAGAACAGGCCCTTGTCGAACCCGGTGCGGCTGACCTGCTTCAGCCACACGGCGGGGATGATCTGGTCGGTGTCGACGTTGCTGCGGCGCAGCGGCACCGCGCGCCCGGTGTAGGTGGTGAACGCTTCCATCGCGATGTCCTTACAGGTCGGCGGGGGCAGTCAGGCGGCCGGTGACTGCGGTGGCGGCGGCGACGGCGGGCGACACCAGGTGGGTGCGGCCGCCGGGTCCCTGCCGGCCCTCGAAGTTGCGGTTGGACGTGGAGGCGCTGCGCTCGCCGGGCGTGAGCTTGTCGGGGTTCATCGCCAGGCACATCGAGCAGCCCGCCTCGCGCCACTCGGCGCCGGACGCGGAGATGACCGCGTCGAGGCCCTCCTCCTCGGCCTGCTTCTTGACCTTCATCGAGCCGGGGACGACGAGCATCCGGACGCCGTCGGCGACCCTGCGGCCCTTGAGGACGCCCGCGACGGCGCGCAGGTCCTCGATGCGGCCGTTGGTGCAGGAGCCGACGAAGACGGTGTCGACCTCGATGTCGCGCAGCCGCGTCCCGGCGGTGAGGCCCATGTACTCCAGCGCCCGCTCGGCGTTCTGCCGCTTGACCGGGTCGTCGATGGACGCCGGGTCCGGGACGGACTCGGCGAGCGGCAGCCCCTGGCCCGGGTTGGTGCCCCACGTGACGAACGGCGTCAGCTCGGACGCGTCGATCACGACCTCCTTGTCGAAGACCGCGTCGTCGTCGGTGCGCAGGGACGTCCAGTACTCGACGGCCTTGTCCCACTCCTCGGCGTTCTCATTCTGGGGGGACGACCCCCCAGACCCCCCGGCAACAGCGTGTGAGGGCGCGTGCGGACGGCCCTTGAGGTACTCGAACGTGGTCTCGTCCGGAGCGATCATCCCGGCGCGGGCGCCGGCCTCGATGGACATGTTGCAGACCGTCATGCGACCTTCCATCGACAGCGACCGCACGGCCTCGCCGCGGTACTCGATGATGTGGCCCTGGCCGCCGCCGGTGCCGATCCGCGCGATGATCGCCAGGATGAGGTCCTTGGCGGTGACGCCCTCGGGCAGCGCGCCGTTCACGGTCACGGCCATCGTCTTCGGCTGGATCTGCGGCAGCGTCTGGGTGGCGAGGACGTGCTCGACCTCGCTGGTGCCGATGCCGAAGGCGAGCGCGCCGAACGCGCCGTGCGTGGAGGTGTGCGAGTCGCCGCACACGACGGTCATGCCGGGCTGGGTGAGGCCGAGCTGCGGGCCGATGACGTGCACGATGCCCTGGCCGTCGTCGCCCATCGGGTGCAGCCGGATCCCGAAGTCGGAGCAGTTCTTGCGGAGCGTCTCGACCTGGGTGCGCGACACCGGGTCGGCGATCGGCTTGAGCAGGTCCGTGGTCGGGACGTTGTGGTCCTCGGTGGCGATCGTGAGGTCGGGGCGGCGGACCTGGCGGCCGGCCATCCGCAGCCCGTCGAACGCCTGCGGGCTGGTGACCTCGTGGACCAGGTGCAGGTCGATGTAGAGGAGGTCCGGCTCACCCTCGGCTCGCCGTACGACGTGCGCGTCGTACACCTTCTCGGCCAGTGTTCGGCCCATCACCTTCACCTCACCTGTAATGATCGTCGGCGCGCCGCCCGCGGTCCGGGCGGCGCACCCGTGGTCCCTGTGACCTCGACTTGCATCTCAAATTACGAGACGGCAATATCAAGACATGGACAACTCTAGCGGAGTCGGCGTACTTGACAAAGCGGTTCTCGTCCTGAACGCGCTGGAGGCCGGCCCGGCCTCGCTCGCCCAGCTCGTCCAGACGACCGGGCTGGCCCGCCCCACCGCCCACCGGCTGGCCGTCGCGCTGGAGCACCACCGCCTCGTGCACCGCGACACGCAGGGGCGGTTCATCCTCGGGCCCCGGCTCGCCGAGCTGGCGGTCGCGGCGGGCGAGGACCGGCTGCTCGCCATCGCGCAGCCCATCCTGGCCCAGCTGCGCGACCTGACCGGCGAGAGCGCGTCGCTGTTCCGCCGCCAGGGGGACGTCCGGGTCTGCGTGGCCGCCGCCGAGCGCACCAGCGGCCTGCGCGACACGATCCCGGTGGGCGCCGCGCTCCCGATGACGGCCGGCTCGGCCGCGCAGGTCCTGCTGGCCTGGGAGGAGCCCGACCGGCTGCACCGCGGGCTGCGCGGCGCCAAGTTCGAGGCCACGACGCTCGCCTCCGTCCGGCGCCGGGGCTGGGCGCAGAGCGTCGGGGAGCGCGAGCAGGGCGTCGGCTCGGTCTCGGCGCCGGTCCGCGGCGCCGGCGGGCGGGTGATCGCCGCCGTCTCGGTGTCGGGCCCCCTCGAACGCCTGACCCGCTCCCCCGGCCGCCTGCACGCCGGGCCCGTCGCCGCCGCGGCGGAGAAGATCTCCGAGGGGATGCGCCGCACGGCGTCCTGACCGCCCCCGGCATAGGCTCGGCGGATGGACGACTCCCGCCTGCGCGCCCGTCTCGCGGACCTCAGCCTTGAGGAGAAGGTCCACCTCCTCACCGGCGACGGATTCTGGACGCTGCGCCCGCTGCCGAAGATCGGGCTGCGGCGGATCGTGATGTCGGACGGTCCGAGCGGCGTCCGCGGCACCGCCTGGGACGAGCGCGCGCCGAGCCTGCTGTTCCCGAACCCGTCCGCGCTCGCGGCGACGTGGGACCCGGCGCTCGCGGAGCGCGTCGGGCGGCTCAACGGCGCCCAGGCGCGCGACAAGGGCGTGCACGTCCAGCTCGCGCCGACGGTCAACCTGCACCGGACGCCGCTCGGCGGGCGGCACTTCGAGAACTACTCCGAGGACCCGCTGCTCACCGCCCGCATCGGCGCAGCGTTCGTCCGGGGCGTCCAGTCGGCGGGCGTCGCGGCGACGGTCAAGCATTTCGTCGGCAACGACTCCGAGACCGCCCGGAGGTCCTACGACGCGCGCATCGGCGACGACGCGCTCGATGAGCTGTACCTGCGCCCGTTCGAGGAGGCGGTGCGGGCCGGCGCCTGGGCGGTGATGGCCGCGTACAACGGGGTCAACGGCGCGTCCATGACCGAGAACCGGCCGCTGCTGACCGGCGTGCTGAAGGAGCGCTGGGGGTTCGACGGCGTGGTCGTCTCGGACTGGACGGCGATCCGCTCGACCGCGCCGAGCGCGAACGCGGGCATGGACCTGGAGATGCCGGGCCTGCCGCGGAGCCCGTGGCGGGCCAGGCTCGTCGCCGCCGTCCGGGACGGCGAGGTCGCCGAAGCCCTGATCGACGACAAGGTCCTGCGGGTCCTGCGGCTGGCCGCGCGGGTCGGCGCGCTCGACGGGTTCCCCGAGCCGCCCCCGGTGACGACGCCTCCCGATGCCCGCGACCGGCTGCGTGAGGTGGCTGTCAGGGCGGCCGTGCTGCTTCGGAACGAAGACGGGGCGCTGCCTCTGAACTCGCCGCGCAGGATCGCCGTCCTCGGCCCGAACGCCGTCCGGTTCAGCGCCCAGGGCGGCGGCAGCGCGCACGTCGAACCCGCCCGCGTCGTGACCCCGGTCGAGGGCCTCCGGCGGGCGCTCGGGGACGGCACGGAGCTGGTGGTCCGGGCGGGCGTCCACTCGCATACGCGCCTGGCTCCCCTGCCGCTCGGCCTGACGGCCGATCCGGAGACGGGCGAACCCGGCGTCCGCCTGGACTTCCTCGACGGCGACGACGTGCTGCTCGTCTCCGAGCACCGCATGGCCACGCGCTTCGTGCTCCTCGGCGGTGTGCCCGAGGGCACGGCGCGGATCGTCCTCCGCGCGCGGGTGACGCCGGCCGCGGACGGCGTCCAGACGTTCGCGGTCACCGGGACCGGCGAGTACGAGCTGCGGGTGGGCGAGGCGACCACGGCGGTCACGCTGTCCCTCGACGGCGGCGATCCCGTGGAGGGGATGCTGCGCCCGCCGGAGCACCGCGTGGAGGCGGACCTGCCTGCGGGAGTGCCCGTGCCGGTGGAGCTGCGCCATTCCCGCGCCCCCAGCCGGTTCGGGGCGTCGTTCGGCCTCGGCTACCACGAGCCGCACCCGTCCGAGGACGAGGAACTCGCCGCGGCCGTGGCCGCCGCCCGGGACGCCGACGCCGCGGTCGTGGTCGTCGGGACGAACGACGAGGTGGAGAGCGAGGGCTTCGACCGGACGTCCCTCGCCCTCCCCGGCCGCCAGGACGAGCTGGTCTCCGCCGTCGCCGCCGCCAACCCCCGCACGATCGTCGTCGTCAACGCGGGCGCGCCGGTGCTGATGCCGTGGCGGGACGAGGTCGCGGCCGTCCTGTGGGCATGGCTGCCAGGGCAGGAGGGCGGCGACGCGATCGCCGACGTCCTCACCGGCGCCGCCGAGCCCGGCGGGCGGCTGCCGACGACGCTCCCCGCGTCCGAGGACGGCGTCCTGTCCCCGATCCCGTCCGAGGACGGCACTCTCGACTACGCGGAGGGCACCGTGATCGGCTACCGGCACTACACGCCCGCGCAGGTCGCCTACCCGTTCGGGCATGGGCTGGGCTACACGACGTGGGACTACGAGTCGCTCGCGTTCTCGGGCGATGTCGCGGAGGTGACGGTCCGCAACACAGGGAGCAGGGCCGGCCGGGAGGTCGTCCAGCTCTACGCGCTGTACGGCGGGGCGGTGCGGCTCGCGGGCTTCGCCGTCGCCGAGGCCGCGGCCGGCGCCTCGGTCACGGTCGCGATCACGCCGGACGAGCGGCTGCCCGCCCCGCGCGCCTTCCGGGCGGGCCGTTCGGCGGCGGACCTCCAAACCAGCACAACTTGGACAGACCTGGGATAACGCCGGTCGCAGGCGCTCTGACCTCGCTACCTTTGACCCCGCGTCAAGGGGGTGCCACGGTGCAGATCTCCGAGCTCAGCGATCGAAGCGGGCTCACGGTCCAGACGATCAAGTTCTACATCCGGGAGGGACTGCTGCCGAAGGGCTCGGCGGTGAGCGCGACCCGCGCCGAGTACGACGGCCGCCACCTGGAGCGGCTCCGGCTGATCAGCGCGCTGCGCGAGGTCGGCGACCTCCCGGTGGCGGCGATCCAGCAGATCATCGAGGCCGTCGAGGACGACCGCGCCGGCCTGCACGACCTCGTCGCCACCGCCCAGCACGCGATCGGCCCGCACGCCACCGCCCCGCACGACCCGCACTGGCGCGCCGCCCGCGAGGACGTGGACGCGCTCGTCCGCGAGCTCGGCTGGACGGTCGGCGAGCACGCCCCGGCCCGCGACCTGCTCGCGCACACGTTCGTGGCGCTGCGCCGCCTCGGCTTCCCGATCACGCTCAAGGACCTGCGCCCCTACGTGAGCGCCGCACGGGAGATCTCCGAGCACGAGGCCGGCCGGGTCGCCGAGGGCACGCCCCGGGCCCGGACCGTCCACACGCTGATCGTCTCCACCGTCCTGTACGAGCAGGTCTTCACCGCCCTGCACCGGCTCGCCCTGGAGGACGCCTCGGCCCGCCGCTTCGGCCGCCCCTGACCCCTTCCTACCAGGCATTTCCGAGGAATTGGGTGTGTTTTCGTCGCCTATGATGGACGGCGATGACCGCGACCCAGCCCCCGGACCCCGCCGGCGGCAGGTGGACCGACCGCCTGCTCGCCGAAGGCAGCGACCCCGATCCGCGCTTCACCCTCGCCAACGAGCGCACGTTCCTGGCGTGGATCCGGACGGCCCTGGCGCTGATCGCGGCGGGGGTCGGCCTCTCCCTCGCCGGTGACCTGATCGACGCGCCGCTGCGCGTCGGCGTCGCCGCCGGCTTCGCCGCGGCGGGCGCCGCCGTGGCGGCCCTGGCGTTCCGCCGCTGGCTGCGCACCGAACGCGCCCTGCGCCGGTCCGAGACCCTCCCGCCGCCGGTCCTGGCCCCGGTCATCTCCTACGGCCTGGCGGTCGCCGCGGTCGTCCTGCTCGGCGCCCTGCTGGCCACCCGGTGACCGGCCGGTGAGACTGCGGGACCCGGGAGCGCAGCCCGAGCGGACCTCGCTGGCCTGGTCCCGCACGACGCTCTCGCTGATCGCCGCGGGCCTGCTGTGCGTCCGGCTCGCCCCCTCGACGGCG
The DNA here is from genome assembly GCF_047130825.1 of Actinomadura madurae. Taxonomy (NCBI): domain Bacteria; kingdom Bacillati; phylum Actinomycetota; class Actinomycetes; order Streptosporangiales; family Thermomonosporaceae; genus Actinomadura; species Actinomadura madurae. The sequence continues at coordinate 9,110,784 of NZ_CP083237.1, read as the reverse complement.
GCGGCGGCCGGCGCGGCGGCCGTCGTCTGCGGCAGTGCCGCGCTGATGCTCCGCCGCAACCGGACCGGTTTCCGCGCCCGCCGCGGCCTTCCGGAGGGCGGCGCGGCCGACCCGGTCTCGGTCCTGATCGCGACGGGGCTGACGATCCTGCTGGCCGCGGTCGCCGTCCTCTTCACCCTCTGAGTTCACCCTCTGAGGCCGTGCCGCCGGGCCCCTACGGCCGCAGATCGCCCGCGACGTCCCCCAGGTCCGCCAGGAACGCGGTGACGGCCGGGGACCTGCGCGCGTGCCGTCCCACCGCCGCGTAGACCGTCCGCCGCGGCCGCCCGGCCGAGACGGCGCGCAGCACCACCCCGTCCCGCGCCATCGCGGTGGCGGCCAGCGCCGGGACGAGCGTGACGCCGAACCCCTCCGCGACCAGGCCCAGCTTGGAGACCCACGCGGCGACCCGCAGCGGCGTCTGCGGGACGAACCCGGCGGTCTCGCAGCGGGCGCGCAGCGCGGCGATCGCCGCCGGGTCGTCGGCCACGATCCACGGCTCGCCGGCCAGGTCGGCCAGCCGGATCCGCTCCCGCGCGGCGAGCCGGTGGCCGTCCGGCAGCGCGACGAGCAGGACGTCCTCCAGCAGGGTCACCAGGTCGTCGGCGGCGATCGAGGGGATCTTGTGCGTGCTGACCAGCGCGACGTCGAGGTCGCCGGCCTCCAGCATCGGCAGCAGCCGCTCCGTCGTGCCCTCGCGCAGCAGCGGCCGGACGCCCGGATGGCGGGCCCGGAACCGGGCGAGGGCGCGCGGGACGAGCACGACGTTCGCGGTGGGGAACGCGCCGAGCCGCAGCGTCCCGGTGTCGAGGCGGCGCAGCCCGTCGAGCGCGCGGGCGGTGTCGGCGAGCCGGTCGAGGAGGCCGCGCGCGTGCGGCAGCAGGTACTCCGCGGCCGGGGTCGGGCGGACGCCCCGGGCCCCGCGCGCGAACAGCTCCACCCCGCACACGTCCTCCAGCGCCGCGATCTGCCGGGAGACGGCCGACTGCGTGTACCCCTCGGCGGCAGCGGCGGCGGTGAACGAGCCGAGGTCGGCGACGGCGACGAACGTCCGCAGCAGGACGGGATCGAGGGCTTCGGCGCGCACGCTCCGGAGCATACGGGCACGTCGATAGCATCGCCGCATGCCCGGGAGCCGGCCCTTCGTCAGCCTCGCCACCGACTTCGGCGCGGCGTACACCGCGATCTGCGCGGGCGTCGTCCACACCATCGCCCCGGCGGCGACGGTGCTCGTGCTCAGCGACGAGATCACGCCGTTCGACGTCCGCGAGGGCGCGATGCTGCTGCGGCAGGCGCTGCCGTACTTCCCGGTGGGCGTGCACGTCGGCATCGTCGACCCGGGCGTCGGCACGCCGCGGCTGCCCCTCGCGATCGAGACCGGGCGCGGGGACGTCCTGGTCGGGCCCGACAACGGCCTGCTCGTCCCGGCCGCCGGGAGGCTCGGCGGCGTCGTGCGCGCGCACGCCCTGGAGAACCCCGCCTACCGGCTGCCGGAGGTGTCGGCCTCGTTCCACGGCCGCGATATCTTCTCCCCCGCCGCCGCGCACATCGCCGCCGGGGCCGACGTCGCCGAGCTCGGCGCGCGGGCGGAGCCGCTGCCGCTGGACGTCCCGCCGCCGGCGGTGGGCGACGGGGAGCTGACCGTCCCGGTGCTCTACACCGACCGCTTCGGCAGCCTCGTCCTCGGCGCCGAGCGCGGCGACCTGGCGGCGGCGTTCGGCGAGCTGCCGCCGGGAACCCCGCTGGACATCGCCTGGGACGACCCCGCCCCCGGAGGCGTCCGGGTCACGTTCGAGGAGACCTTCGGCGGCGTCGCGCCGGGCGACCCGCTGGTGTGGATCGACTCGTCCGGCTGGGTGGGCCTGGCCGTGAACCAGGGCTCGGCCGCCACCGCCCTCGGTCTCGGCGGTGTGCGGACCCTCACCCTGCGCGCGATCTCCCCATGACGCCCGCGTGGGGGACACTGATCACCGTGGAAGATCTCGATGTCGTCGCTTGGATCCAGGTGTCGGACGGCCGGATGCTCGCGGTCCGCGCGCGGGGACGCGACCTGCTCTACCTCCCCGGCGGTAAGCGCGAACCGGGCGAGGACGACTGGTCGGCACTGTCCCGGGAGATCCGCGAGGAGCTGGATCTCGAACTCGACCGGACGTCCTTCCGGGAGCTCGGCGTCGTCCGGGCCCCGGCGCACGACCAGCCCGACTTCGTCCACGTGCGCATGGCATGCTTCACGGCCGCTTTCCGGGGCGCGATGGCGGCGACCGGCGAGGTGGACGAGTACGTCTACGTGAGCCGGGGGGAGCGGCACCTGCTCGCCCCGGCGGCGCGGGCCGCGCTGGACCTCGCCGCGCGGCACGGCCTGCTCGCCTGACACCGACCTTCGGCGCGGCGTCGACTACGACACCGAGCGCGAGGTGTGGAAGCCCGCGTACGTCCGGCGCGAGATGCGGGCGATCCGCCGCGACCTGCACTGCAACGCGGTCATCATCCTCGGCTCCGACCTGCGGCGCCTCATGCTCGCGGCGCGCTGCGCGGCGGACGAGGGGATGTTCGTGTGGCTGGAGGCGCGCCAGTTCGACCGGGACGCCCGGACGACGCTGCGGTTCCTCGCGTCCGTCGCCCGCGAGGCCGAACGGCTCCGCCGCGCGCATCCCGGCGTCGGCATCTCGGTCGGCTGCGAGCTGACCATCTTCATGGCGGGGCTCGTGCCCGGCGAGGACTGGATGGAGCGGGGCGCGAACCTCGGCACTCCGGCGGCCGCCGGCTACAACGAGCGGCTGAACGCATTCCTCCGGCGGGCGCTCACGACCGTCCGGCCGCTGTTCGGCGGACGCCTGACCTACACGTCCGGCGAGTGGGAGGAGGTGGACTGGCGCGGCTTCGACGTGGTCGGCGTCGACCTCTACCGGGACGAGTCGAACGAGGCGACCTACGCCCGGAACGTCCGCGCCCTGCACCGGTTCGGCAAGCCCGTCGTCATCACCGAGTTCGGCTGCTGCACCTACCGGGGCGCGGGCGACCGCGGCGGCATGGGGTTCGACATCGTGGACTGGACGCGGAACCCGCCCGTCGTCCCGCCGGGGTACGTCCGGGACGAACAGGAGCAGGCCCGCTACATCTCCGAGCTGCTGGACCTCTACGAGGCCGAAAGGCTGCACGGCGCGTTCGCCTACAACTTCATCGACCCCGGTGCCCCGTACTCGCCCGACCCGGGCCAGGACCTCGACATGGCGGGGTTCTCCCTGGTCAAGGTGCTTCCGCCGGACTCGGGCCTCGGCTACGAGCAGACCGGGCACTTCGCGCCGAAACTCGCGTTCCGCACGCTCGCCCGCCGGTACGCCCCTTAGACGGTCTCAGGGTCGCCCTTACTCCCCGGGCGGTACCGGAGGCGCCGGCCGATGATCGGGGCGCTGTAGGGGAGGTGTCGCTCGGCGGCGGATGCCCGGGCACGGACCGTGCACCCAGCATCTTCCCCATGACGAACACGACGCAGACCCTCACCCGCCCCGACGCCCCCGTCCACGCCGGCCCGCCGAAGCTCACGCCGCTGGAGCTGCGCGCCGCCCAGATCGAGACCCTCGAAAGCCCGCGGCTGAAGTACGGGCTGCTCGCCCGGATGCTGTTCAAGCAGATGGACCTGGTCTACGGCCGCGAGCGCACGCTCGTGAAGTTCACGATGCTGGAGTTCATCGCCCGCGTCCCGTACCAGGCGTGGGAGCGCATGGGCTACCTCTCGCTGTCGCGGCACCGCCGCCGCTCGGCGCTCGCCAAGCGCGTGTACGAGCGGATCGTCGAGACGCGCGAGGAGCAGGACAACGAGCAGTGGCACCTGCTGATCCTGCAGGACCTCGTCCAGCGGGACGGCGTGAAGCAGTCGTTCCTGCTGCACCGGCTGGCACCGTGGCTCGTGGCGTTCTTCTACTACCACGTGTCGTGGCTGCTGTTCCTGGTGCGGCCCGAGCTGAGCTACCGGCTCAACGCCGACTTCGAGGACCACGCCGAGCACGAGTACATGTCCTACGTGGCGGAGCATCCCGAGCTGGAGCACGTGGCCGCCCCCACGACGTACGCCGGGGAGTACGGCCGGTACGACACCGTGGCGGACCTGCTCCGCCAGATCGGCCACGACGAGCGGATCCACAAGCTCGACAGCCTGGTGAACATGCGGGCGCCCCGCTTCCAGGACGCGCCTACGCCAGCTCCTCGATGATCTTCTCCAGGGCGGTGCGGACGTGACGCCGCTCCTCCTCCGACAGCGCGGCGGCGACTCGCTCCTCGAGCCGCCGCCGCGCCTCTTCGACGGGTTCCCGCGCCCGCAGGGCCTTGCCGGTGAGGTACAGCCGGACCAGCCGGGCGTCGGCCGGGTCGCGCCGCCGCACCACGAGGCCGGCGGCCTCCATCCGGGTGGCGGTGTTGACGATCGTCGGGGTGGTCAGGCCGAGCCGCGCGGCGACCTCGCCGGGCGTGAGGCCGTCCCGCTCCCACAGGGCCTCCAGGACGAGGTTCTGCCCGACGCGCACCCCGTGCTCGCTCATCGCCGCGTCCGAGGCGGCCCGCAGCAGCTTGTCCGCCCGGGCCAGCAGCCTCACCAGGTCGTCCATGCCGAATCCTCCAGGTCGTCCGGCTCCCCGGGGTCACCATTCCCGATCAGGGCAGAACAAGGCCGCTGCCGATGCCGAGGGCCACCGAGGCCAGGGCGGCGGTCACGGCGACCGCGGACGCCCCGCGCGCCGGGCGCGCCCGGCGCGCCGGCCGCCGGAACAGCGGGACGATCCAGCGCAGGTAGTAGAAGACGCTCGCGACCGTGTTCACGGCCGCGACCGCGGCGAGCCAGACGTGGCCGCCGTCGACGGCCGCGCCGAACATCAGGACCTTCCCGACGAACACGGCGGTCGGCGGCGTGCCGACGAACCCGAGGAGGCAGACGACGAGGGACAGGCCGAGGAGGGGGGAGCCGCGCATCAGCCCGGCGTAGCCGCCCAGGTCGTCCCGGCCGGTGGCCAGGACGACCGCGAAGGCGCCCACGTTCGTCACCGCGTAGGCGCCGAGGTAGTAGAGCAGCGCGGGCTGGGCCAGGTCGCTGCGGTCCGCCATGGCGACCGGGACGAGGAGGTAGCCCGCCTGGGCGACGGTCGAGTACGCCAGCAGCCGCCGGACGTTGTCCTGCGCGAAGGCGGCGAGGTTGCCGAGCGTCATCGTGGCCGCCGCGACGACCGCGAGGAGCACGGGCCGGCCGTCCGGCAGGGTCTCGGCTCCGAACCGGTAGAGGGCGGCCAGCGCGCCGATCTTCGGGACGGTCGTGACGTAGGCGGCGACGGCCGGCGGGGCGCCCTCGGTGACGTCCGGCACCCAGAAGTGGCCGGGGACGGCGCCCGCCTTGAACAGCAGCCCCGCGAGCAGCGCGACGAGACCCGCCGCGACCGCCGCCGGGGGCGCCTCCGCCAGCCCGGCCCGCAGCACCGGATACGCCGTGCCGCGCCCCACCCCGGACAGCAGCGTCACCCCGCCGAGCATGAGCACGCCGAGCAGCGCGCCCATCAGGTAGTACTTGAGCGCGGCCTCGGTCCCGGCCGCGTCCTTGCCGAACCCGGCGAGCGCGTAGGCGGGCAGGCTCGCCAGCAGGTACGCGGCGACCACCACGAGCAGGTCGGCCGAAGCGCCCAGCACCATCGTCCCGAGCGCCGACAGCAGGATCAGGACGTAGTGCTCGCTCTCCCTCGGATGCCCGCGCACCCGCCCGGCGGCGAGCACCACGACCGGCAGCGTCGAGCCGAGCACGGCGATCCGGGTGACGTGCGTGATCGGGTCGACGGCGAAGGAGCCGAAGGCCATCAGGTCGGCGCCGGCCACCGCGACCACGGAGGCGGCCAGGCCCGCGGCGAGCCCCGCCGCGCAGACGACCGCGACGCGCCGCTGCCGGGCGCGGGGCAGGAACATCCCGTAGACCAGCCCGAGGACGGCGGCGGCGAGCACGCACAGCTCGGGGGCGAGGTCGGCGGGGTTCTCGTTCATCACCGTCCCACCAGCGCGACGACGGCCGCCGACAGCGGCTCGATCGTGTCGAGCAGCACGCGCGGCGCGACGCCGATCAGCACCGAGAGGGCCAGCAGCGGGGCGAGCGCCGCCAGCTCGGGCCACCGCACGTCGCCGACCAGCGGGGTCAGCTCGCCGGGCGGCCCGAGGACGGCCCGGTGCAGGACGCGCAGGAACAGCGCGGCCGTGATCAGGATGCCGAGCACGGCGAGGGCGCCGGTGACCGCCGTCGCCGCCGCGCCGCCGCCGATCGTCCCGGCGAAGATCTGGAACTCGGCGATGAACCCGGACAGGCCCGGCAGCCCGAGCGAGGCGAACGCGGCCAGCCCGGTCAGCCAGGCGAGCACGGGGGCACCTCCGGCGATGCCGCCGAACTGTCCGAGGTCGTAGCTTCCGGCGCGGTCGTACAGCACCCCGCACAGCAGGAACAGCGCGCCGGTGACGAGGCCGTGGCTGACCATCTGCGTGACCGCGCCGGTCACGGCGAGCCGCCGGGCGTCCGCGCCGCCGGACGCGTACCCCGCCGCGCCCAGGGCCAGGACGATGTACCCCATGTGGTTCACGGACGTGTACGCGACGAGCCGCTTCACGTTCTCCTGCGCGAGCGCCACCAGCGCCCCGTACAGAACGCTCACCAGGCCGACGACCAGCGCCACGAGGGCGTAGCGCCGCCACGCGTCGGGGAGCATCGGCATGGCGATCCGGACGAGCCCGTACGTGCCCATCTTCAGCATGACCCCCGCGAGGATCGCCGACCCGGCGGCGGGCGCGTCGGTGTGCGCGGGAGGCAGCCAGGTGTGGAACGGGACGACCGGCGTCTTGATCCCGAGCCCGATGCCGATGGCGAGGAGCGTCAGGCCGGCCAGGCCCGGCGACCCCTCCAGGGGAGGCGTGCGGGCCAGCTCGACCATGTCGAACGTGTTCGGGTCGGCGCCCAGGTAGAGGCCGATGAAGCCCAGCAGCAGGACGAGTGAGCCCAGAAACGTGTACAGGAAGAACTTCAGCGCCGACCGTGATCGGTCGCCGTGCCCCCACAGCAGGATCACGAAGTACATGCCGGCGATCGACAGGTCGAAGAAGACGAAGAACAGCAGGAGGTCGAGCGCCGCGAACAACCCCAGGCACACCGTTTCCAGGAACAGGAAAAGGATCGCGAACGCCCGCACCCGGTGCTCCTGCCGCAGCGAGTACACCGCGCAGGCCGCGAACAGGACGGCGGTGAGCGCCAGCAGCGGCAGCGACAGGCCGTCCACGCCGACGTGGTAGCCGGCCCGGACGGACGGGATCCACCGCACGTCCGTCTCGGACGAGACCCCGGCGCGGGTCCCGTGCACCGCCCACAGGCCGGCGACGAGCGCGACCTCGACGACGCAGGCGCCGATCCATACCCAGGGCACCGCGCGTCGCGGGACGGCGGGGAGCGCGCACGCGACCGCCAGCGGCAGGAAGATGACCAGCGTCAGCATCCCGCTCACCCGGCCAGCAGCGCGACGACGACGAGCACCGCGAGCACCACCGCGGCCTGGGCGTAGTACAGGTGGACCTGCCCGGTCTGAGGCCGCCGTGCCAGCGCGGCCAGGACCCGGGCCGCGGACCCGACCGCGCCGACCAGCCCGTCCACGCGGAACTCGACGCGACGCCCGGCGAGCCCGGCCAGGACTCGCCCGCCCCGCGCGGTCCCGCGCACCGCGCCGTCCACGACGCGGTCGTCGAACCGGGCCAGCGCCCGCGCCGCCGCGAAAGCGGGACGGACCACGCCCACCGTGACGGCCCGCTCCAGATACAGCCAGTCCAGCGCCCATGCAGGTTCAGGAACCCGCCGGGCCGCCACCACCCCGGCGACCGTCACCAGCGCGAGCGCACCGGAGAGGACGACGACCCACGGTTCGGGCCCGGCCTCGCCCGCCGCCCCCAGCATGCGCCGCCAGCCGTCCGCCACGGCCGGAACACCGAGGACGCCCAGGGAGGCCGCCGCGACCGCCAGCGCCACCAGCGGCACCCGCTCCACGGTCCGCACCCGCGGACCCTCGGACGGACGCAGCAGCATCACCAGGGCCTTGCCCGCGTACACGGCCGACAGCACGGACGCCGCGAGGCCGGCCGCGAGCAGTCCACCCGACCGCTCCACGGCGCCGCCCAGCACCTCGTCCTTCGTCACCCACAACGACAGGGGCGGGACGCCGGCCAGCGCGAGCGCCCCCACGCCGAACGCGACATCGACCACCCGATCGCGCCGGGCCCACATACCGGCGCAGAGAAAGAGCAGGCTCTTCACGGCCGCGTGCGCGACGAGCTGGGCCGCGCCGGCCCCCACCGCCCCGGCACCGGCCGCCAGCACCATGAAGCCGATCTGCGCACACGTGGACGCCGCGAGGAGCTGCTTGAGGTCGCGCTCCGCCACCGCGACGGCCCCCAGGACCAGCGCGGTCAGCGCGCCCGCCCAGCTCACCAGGCCGGCGGCCCAGCCGGTCGCGGCCAGCAGCGGATGCAGCCGCATCAGCAGGTACGCGCCGGCGGCGACCATCGTGGCCGAGTGCAGCAGCGCCGACACCTGGCTCGGGCCCGCCATCGCCCGGGACAGCCAGAACGAGAAGGGCAGCTGCGCCGACTTCCCCAGCGCGGCGACGACGACACCGGCCGCGACGAGGTCCCGCCAGGGATCCCCGGCGCCGGCGAGGTCGCCGAACCGCAGCGAACGCGCTCCGGCCACGGCGAAACCCGCCGCCGCGTAGAGGCCGAGGTCGGCGGCCCGCGTGGTCAGGAAGGCGACGTTCGCGGACCGCACCCGGTCCGCCTCCGGCCACGCGTGGCCGATGAGCGCGTACGACGTCGCGCCCATGACCTCCCAGCCCATCAGCAACAGGAGCAGATCGGTCGCGGTGACCGTCACCGCCATCGCCGCCGCGAACAGCAGCATCAGCAGGTGGAACCGGGCCCCGAACCCCTCCCCCGCCGCGTGGACGAGCACCGCCGCCAGGACGACGGCCAGGGTCACCAACAGCACGGCGGAGAGCCCGTCCACCGCCAAGCCACCCGGCCACCCCGGAAGCACGTTCACCTCGAATCTCCCTGTGGGGGGACGACCCCCCACACCCCCCGGTTCGCTCCGCTCATCCCTGGAGATCCCCGGCGTCATCCGTCATATCGACGTCACGCGCCCGGAACAGGGCGGTGACGACGGCGAAGCCCATCGCCATCTCCAGGGCCATCACCGTGATCGCGACGAGCACCAGGACCTGCCCGTCCGCCCTGCCGGGCGACACCCAGTACCAGAACCCGGCCGCCGCGACCACCACGCCGTTGACCATGAGTTCGATGCCCATCATCAGCATCACGATCGACTGCTGGGACAGCGCCCCGAACAGCCCGACGCAGAACAGCGCGGCGGCGAGCAGCAGGAACGTCTCAAGCGTCATCGCCGTACCGTCCCCGGTGCGCGGCCAGCACCACGGTCGCGATCATGGTGGCCAGGATGGCGACGCCGATCACCATCATGACGAGCATCGCCGGCCCCATGATCGCCTCGCCGAGCGCGACGGCCGGATCGGGCGGCGGCCGTCCCTCCCGCTGCGGCCACGGCACCGTGAAAACCCCGGCCGCCAGCGCCGCGAACGCGGTCCCGGCGATGGCGAGGGCGCCGCGCGTGTTGTGCCGCATCGCCATCGGCATGAGCCCGGCCGGGTTCATCATGAACATGATCATGAAGACGGCCATCACCAGCATCTCCATGATCATCATGAGCACGACCAGCACGCCGAGATAGCGCAGGCCGATCAGCAGCAGCTCGCCCCCGGCGCACAGGAACGACGCCAGCAGCGCGAACGTCGCGCGGGCCATCGAGTCCACGACGAACACGGCGACGCCGGATCCCACGGCGGCGACGGCGAGCACCCAGAACGCGACGGCCTCCACGGCCCCTCCTCACACGACGACGATCGCGACGACGAGCATCTGCAGCACGGCGGCGGGGATCAGGACCGTCCAGGCCGCGGTCATCGCGCGGTCCATGCGCAGTACGGGCAGGTGCCTGCGCGTCCACACCAGGAGGGCGAGGACGGCGCACGCCTTCAGCAGCGACCACAGCCACGCCGGCAGCAGCGGACCGGACCCGCCGCCGAGGAACAGCGGCACGGCGACGGCCGCGGCCACCGTCAGCAGCCCGTACCGTCCCGCCAGGAAGACGAGCCGGTCGGGTCCGGACAGCTCGGCCAGGACGCCCCCGGCCACGTCGCCGCCGGCGGGGTGGCCGAACGGCCCCCAGAACGCCATCGCCGCCGCCGACACCAGGTAGACGGCGAACGCGACCGGCATCCACACCGCGAACCACAGCCCGTCCTGCGCGTCGCCGATCACCCGCAGGTCCAGCGAGTGGGCGCCGAGCGCCGCGGTGATGAGCGCGAACATGTGCGGCAGCTCGTACGCGAGCCCCTGCGCGAGGAACCGGTACCCGCCGACCAGCCCGAACGCCGCGTTGACGCCCCACCCCGCCAGCCACACCGACGCCCAGGCCACGACCTCCATCGCGTTGAACCAGACGACGCCGACGCTCGTCCCGACCGCCGCGCTCCCGCCGAGCGGCACGACGAGGGCCGCGAGCGCCGCCGCCACCGGCAGCGAGATCACCCCGATCCTGGTCAGCAGCACATCGGACTCGGCGGTGACACGCCGCTGCGAGGTCAGCAGGCGCGCCGCCTCGCGGAACGGCTCGGCAGGACGTCCCGCGAGCGCGCCGTTCAGCGAGGCCGCCGCGAGCGCGAGCACCCCGAGCACGAGGACCTCAGCCATCGGCGCCCGCCCCGAGATCCGGATCGAGGCTCGCGACGATCAGCCGTGCCTGAGCCAGCTCGGCCCCTTCCAGCAGCGACGGCATGGCCTCCAGCACCTCGCCCCAGGGAGCGCGAGGCGGGCAGGGGCGCCCTTCCAGGGACGCGCCGATCTCCCGCAGCCACCCGTCCAGCCGGCGCTGCACGTCGCCGACGCCTCGCGTCATCCACCGCAGGGCCCACGAGCGCCGGACCTTCCGCGCGAACGCGGCGAACCGCCTCGCCAGCGCATCGCCGGGCGCGCCCCTCAACGCCTCGTCCCGCAGGACGGCCGCGCGGTCCGCGGCCGCCTCCCATCCCGCGACGCGCAACAGCCGCGACACGCTGTCGAGACGCCCGGCCGCCTCCCGCTCCTCCGTCCAGAACGTCCCGCCGCCCGTGTCGACGGCGGTGACCTCGGCGGCCTGGACGACGTCCCCCTGCAACACCAGGTCGACCCGCAGCCCCGCGGGCCAGTACGGCAGGACGGGACCGAGCGGGACGTGCAGGACGTCCAGCCGTAACCCGTCCCGGTCGTCCGCCCGATCGGCCATGCCGGCGTCCAGGTCCAACGCCTCCCGAGAACCGCCGGCGACCCCCTCCAGGTCGGACGGCGAGGCGAGGACCCGCGGCTCGGGCATGTCCCGCCACACGACATCGATGGCGCCGGCCAGCGCGGGGCCGGGATTCCCGCACACCACGAGCATCCCCGTCTCCCCCGGCGACAGCGCGGGGCGCCACCCCCGCGACCGGAGCGCGCCCTCGGCCGCGAGCCGGTCCCGCGTCCCGTCCGCCGCCTGCACGACGAGGGGGCGCGGGGCCGCGAACCGGCTCAGGCCCACCGCAGCGCCCCCTCCCGCCAGGCGTACAGGACGCCGACCAGCAGCAGCGCCAGGAAGACGAACATCTCCACGACCGCCTTGACGCCGATCGACGCGACGACGAGCGCCCACGGGTACATGAAGACCATCTCCATGTCGAAGGCGAGGAAGATCATCGCGACCGTGTACCAGCGCACGTGGTACCGCGACAGCGCGTGCTCCGCCGGCCGCGCCCCCGACAGGAACGGCCCGCTCTCGAACTCCTTGGGCGCCGTCACGAACGAGACGGCGTAGACCCCCGCCACGACGGCCCCCACCAGCCCGAGGACCGAGAGGACGACGGCGTACGGAGGCATTGCCCCTCCGGGGTACGGGTGGACCGGGCGCTAGTCCGCCTCTACCTGATCAGCCCGTGATCGAAACATCGCCGGCGCGGTCAGGCGTGCCGCTCGCGGTCCGCCTCGGCGGCGGCGAGGATCATCTCGTCCACGACCCAGCGCGCCTCCGGGGACAGGTCCACGAGGGCGCGCAGCACCTCGGGCCGGATGATGCCGTGCTCGACGTCCCGGCGCAGCGCCTTCAGCGTCAGATCGTCGCCGATCGGGTCGGACTCGCTGGAGAAGCCGAAGTAGCCGATCGGCACGCCGAAGAACGTGGCGAGTGCCGTCAGCGTCTTCAGCTGCGGGTTCTCCTGCCGGCCGGTGCGCAGCTTCCACACGGTGGTGGACGAGATGTCCTCGCCGGTGGCCCGCGCGATGGCGGCGGCCGTCTCGACGTTGTTGCGCGGCGGCCGGTCCTCCGCCGGCCACAGGTTCTGGATCAGCCACTCGACCTTCTCGGCGAGCGACGCCCCGGGCGGCACTTCCTCGGCTCGGCGCTGCATTCGGCTCCCTCCCCCGTCACCAGTGATTTAAGTTGACCACATTCGCGTTCGTCAGCCAAGGACATGAACCGTGGCGCCGGGACCACAGGGGTAGTCCGGGTCCGGCTCTCAGGTCGCAGGCCCCTCATCCCCTGCGGTGAACTTTGCCATGAGGCATTGCAAAGAGGCTTTGCAACTCTTAGCGTCCCTCCCATGAAGGAGCAACCGGTCCCGGAGGTGATCACCGATCCGCGGCAGGTGCGGCTGCTCGCGCACCCGCTGCGGCAGCGGATCGCCGAGATCATGAGGCGCGGGCCCGTCTCGTCCACCACGCTCGCCCGCGAGCTGGGCGAGAGCACCGGCTCGACGAGCTACCACCTGCGGCAGCTCGCCAAGTACGGGTTCGTCGAGGAGGTCCCGGAGCTCGCGCGCGGACGGGAGCGCTGGTGGCGGGCGGTGCCCGGCGACCGGCGGCTGCCCCCGTACGGCGAGCAGTCACCGGGCATGCGCGAGGCGGTGGAGGAGCTGACCCGGCTGGAGTTCGCGAACGAGCTGGAGATGCTCACGCGCTACATGCGGGAACGCGACGGGATGGGCCCCTGGGCGGACGCCCTGCTCTTCTCGTTCTCCACCATCACGCTCACGCCGGAGCAGGTGCGCCCCTTCTTCGAGGAGTACATCGCGCTCCTCTACCGCTACAAGCGCGCCGACGGCGACCCGCCGCCGGACGCGCGGACCCTGCACGCCAGATTCCTGGCGTTCCCGGAGGTCTGAAGCCCGGACCGCCGAGTTGCCCCTCGGCGGCCCGGGCGGGCGGAAGCCCGCATCACCACGCCGAACGGCGTGTTCTCACGCAACGCGAACCCCCACGGAAAGGAGAGCACCTCATGCTGCTCTCACGCAAACGGCATCTGCTGAAATGGGCGGTGCTGCTGTTCTGGGTCGCGGTCACGGCCGTGGCCGTCCCGCTCGCGAGCCGGCTGCCGGACGTCGTCCAGGCGAACTCCTCCGCGGAGCTGCCGCGCGGCGCCCAGTCGACCCAGGCCGACGAGCTGGCGTCCCGGTTCCCGGACGGCGAGCTGGCGCCGGGCATCATCGCCTACGTCCGCCCGTCCGGCATCACCCCGGCCGACCGCGCCAAGGCCGAGGCCGACCGGCGGGCCCTCGCGCCGGTCGCCGCCGGGACGATCGCGCCGGCGGCCCCGTCCCGCGACGGCAGGGCGCTCATGCTGACCGTCCCGCTGCGGGACGGCGACACGCTGTCCGACCAGGCCGGCAAGCTCCGCGACCGGTCGCGCGTGGACGCGCCGCCGGGCCTCGACATCCACCTGACCGGCCGGGCCGGTGCCGCGCTGGACGTCGGGGACGCGTTCGAGAAGGTCGACAAGCGCGTCCTGCTCGCCACGATCGTCCTGGTCACCGCCGTCCTGCTGGTCACCTACCGCAGCCCCGTCCTGTGGCTGCTGCCCATCGTGAACGCGGCGATCGCGCTCCAGGTCAGCGGCGCCGCCGTCTACCTCCTCGGCGAGCACGCCGGGCTCTACGTCGCGGACGGGACGTCCACCATCCTCAACGCGCTCGTCTTCGGGATCTCCACCGACTACGCGCTGCTCCTGCTCGCCCGCTACCGGGAGGAGCTCCGCCGCCACGAGGACCGGCACCGGGCGATGGCGGCCGCCCTCCGCCGCGCGGCCGCCCCGATCACCGCGTCCGCCGCGACGGTGTCGCTCGGCCTGCTGTGCCTGCTCGCGGCCCGCATGGGCTTCAACTACGCGCTCGGCCCGATCGGCGCCCTGGGCGTCATCGGCGGCCTGGTCGTCGTGATGTCCCTGCTCCCCGCCCTGCTCGTCATCCTCGGCCGCTGGGTCTTCTGGCCCCGCATCCCCCGCCACGGCGACCCGGCCCCCACCCGCGGCCTGTGGGACCGGATCGGCCACCGCGTCGCCGCCCGCCCCCGCCTGGTCTGGGTCGGCGGCCTGGCCGTCCTCGCCGCCCTCGCCGCGGGCTGCCTCGGCATCAACACGGGCCTGGACCGCGCCCACTTCCTCACCACGACGCCCAGCTCGACGATCGGCGAACGCGTTCTCGCCGAGCACTACCCGGGCGGGCAGGGCCGCCCGCTCCAGGTCATCGCGGAGGACCCGGCACCCGTGGCCGCCGCCCTCCGGCAGCACCCCGGCGTCGCCCGCGTGGGAGAGCCTCAGCCCTCGACCGACGGCCGGCTGGCCAGGCTCGACGTCGTCCTGACCTCGCCACCCGACAGCGAGGCGGCGAAGGACACCGTCCGCGACCTCCGGCGCACCATCCCGGACGCGACGATCGGGGCGGGCACCGCCAGCGCGATCGACCTCGCCGACGCGCAGTCACATGACCGCCGCGTGGTGATCCCGCTGATCCTGGGAGTCGTCCTGCTCATCCTGGTCGCGCTGCTCCGCGCACTCGTCGCGCCCCTGCTGGTGATCGGCACGGTCGTCGCGTCCTACTTCGCCGCGCTCGGCACCGCCTGGCTGCTGTTCGAGTACGCCTTCGGGTTCCCCGCGGTCGACATCCAGGTCGCCCTCATGGGCTTCCTGTTCATGGTGGCGCTCGGGGTCGACTACAACCTGTTCCTCGTCTCACGCATCCGCGAGGAGGTCGCCGGTGCGGGCCACCACGCCGGCGTCCTGCGCGGCCTGGGCCTCACCGGCGGCGTGATCTCCAGCGCCGGCCTCGTCCTCGCCGCGACGTTCGGCGTCCTCGGCCTCATGCCGGTCACGATGATGGTGCAGATCGGCGTCCTGGTCTCCCTGGGCGTCCTGCTGGACACCTTCTTCGTCCGCTCGGTCATCGTCCCGGCCCTCGCCCTGGACACGGGCACCCGCTTCTGGTGGCCCGCCCGCCGCGGGACCGGTCCCGCGCGAAGCTGGGACACTGACGTCCCATGACCCACAACCCCACACGAACCCGGGCCGCCGTCGCCGGCCTCGCGCTGGCACTGGCCTGCGCCGGCTGCGGCGGCTCCGGCGGCTCCGGCGACTCCGGCGACTCCGGCGACTCCGCGGAGGCGACGTCACCGCCCGCCGGCACCACCGACGCCGCACAGAGCCCGGCACCGTCCCCGACCTTCCCGAAGGCCGCGGACGGGACGAAGGCGAGCGCCTGCCGCGATGGGCGGTGCGAGATCCTGGTCACCAAGCGGACGAAGATCCCCATCGACCGCCGTTTCGGCCTCGCCACCCTCTCCTTCGCCCCCACCGATCTGACCTGGCGGTACACCTATCCGAACGGTGGAAGCGGAAGCATGAAGTTCCTGGAGCCGCCCTACACCGGTTCGGTGGCGGGCCCGACCGCCAAGCAGGGCCTGAGCCTCCGCGTGGTCGCCAGCGACGGCTCCAAGGCCGTCATCTCCCTGTCCCCCGGCAGCTGAGCGACAAAAAAACCGCAGATCGCCGATGACGGCGTCTGCGGTGCGTGGTACCCCCGAGCGGATTCGAACCGCCGTTACCGCCTTGAGAGGGCGGCGTCCTAGGCCACTAGACGACGGGGGCCGGACTATGAACCCCAGCGATCTCCCGCCCGGGCGCCCCCCACCTTACCGGTCCCCGACCCCCACCTCGACCCGATTTTCGGAAGGCACACAAAACCCCAAAACCGGAAAGGAACAACGAAAAAACGAAACTCGGACGTCGCAGAGAAAGCCCTCTATGCGTACGCCTCAGCCCACGTTCGGGCGAAGCCCGAACAGCCGGGGGTTCCAGGGGGTCGCCCCCTGGGAAGACACTGCGGGCCCGGCGAAATCGAGCAAAGCTCGATAAGCACACCGACCCGCCCCGTACCCCCGAGCGGATTCGAACCGCCGTTACCGCCTTGAGAGGGCGGCGTCCTAGGCCACTAGACGACGGGGGCGTGGTCCGCGTGAGGCGGACGCAGCTGGGGTACCAGGACTCGAACCTAGACTAAGTGAACCAGAATCACTCGTGCTGCCGATTACACCATACCCCAGTGAGGTACGGGCTCCCGGGCCGTCTCCGGCCTGGTCGCTCGCGCCTCGATGAGAATACAGGACCTTGGGAGAAGGGCCAAAACGATTGGTGGCGCGGCGTGGTCACCGGGTGAAGTCGGGCGGCCCGATGTGCTCGCGGCCCCAGTCGACGAGGGGGCGCAGGCGCCGCCAGGACGTTCGCACCCGGGCGGCCACCTCCTCGGCGTCGGCCATCCAGGGGTCGGCGGGCCAGCCCTCGTGGGCGTAGAGGGAGCGGTGCCGGAGCAGGTCGAGCCGCGGATGGTCCGGAGGCGTGCCGCGGGGCCGGGTCTTGAGCCGGTCGCCCGCGATCTCCATGCCGGCGCCGCGGAGGTCGTCCACGATGGCCTGGAGCTCGGCCCCGTCGGTGTCGGAGCCGGCGGCTTCGCGGTAGCGGCGTAGCTGGTCCGGGGTCGGCGCGTACATGCCCCCGGCGACCATGAGGCCGTCCGCGTCGACCTGGAGGTAGAAGCCCTCACTCGTGTGGCCGCCCTGATGGGTCTTGTACGGCGACTTGTCCTTGCTGAACCGCACGTCCCGGTACGGGCGGAAGAGTTTGACCGCGCCGAACTCGTCCTCCAGCACGGCGCACAGCTCGATCAGCGGTTCGCGCACGTGCCGCTCGTAGACGTCCTTGTGGGACGTCCAGTAAGACTTGCTGTTGTCGGCCTGGAGGCCCTCGTAGAACGAGAACGCCTCGTCGGTGAAGCCGGCGGACACCACTGGCCTCCTCAGTCGCGGGCGATGACCCGGTTGGTGAGGCCGCCGATGCCCTCGACGGTGACCGTCACCTCGTCGCCGATCTCCAGCGGGCCGACGCCGGCCGGGGTGCCGGTGAGGATGACGTCGCCGGGCAGCAGCGTCATGACCTGGCTGACGTACTCGACCAGCGCCGGCACGTCGTGCAGCAGCAGGGACGTGCGGGCCTCCTGCCGGACCTCCCCGTTGACGGTCGTGGAGATCGCCAGGTCGCCGGGGTCGGCCTCGGTCTCGATCCACGGGCCGATCGGGCAGAACGTGTCGAAGCCCTTGGCCCGCGTCCACTGCCCGTCCTTCTTCTGCAGGTCGCGGGCGGTGACGTCGTTGGCGCAGGTGTAGCCGAGGATGACCTCGGCGGCGCGGGACGCCGGCACCTCGCGGCACATCCGGCCGATGACCACGGCGAGCTCGCCCTCGTGGTCGACGCGCTCGGTGAGCTTGCGCGGGTAGGTGATCGCCTCTCCCGGGCCGATCACGGCGGTGGACGGCTTGGAGAACAGCACCGGCTCCGCGGGCGGCTCGTCCCCGCCCATCTCGCGGACGTGGTCGGCGTAGTTCTTCCCGATCGCGATGATCTTGCTGGGCAGGATCGGGGCGAGCAGCCGGACGTCGGCGAGCGGGAGGCGCTGCCCGGTGAAGGTCAGCTCACCGAACGGGTGCGCCGCGATGACGGCGATGGTGTTCTCCTCCACCACTCCGAAGGACATGCCCTCGTCGGTGGAGAACCTGGCGATACGCATGGTCGAGAGCCTAGTACGGCGCTCAGAAGCCGCACGCCTTGCCGTTCAGCTTGCAGCTCTTCGGGGTGGACGCGGGACCGGCCGCGCCGAACTGGACGTCCCACGTGGCGCCCGGCGGGATCGCGGGCGCGCCCTCCAGGTTCCTGATCTCGACGGTCGAGCCGCCGTGCACCAGCCGCGCGCCCCAGATGTTCTTCACGTCCGCCCGCGGCGCCTGGAACGTCAGCTTCCACGTCTTCATGGGCTTGCTCGTGCGGTTCGTGATGACCATCTTGCCCTCGAAGTACCCCTCGTCCTGCTGGACGAGCTGGTAGGTGATGCCCTTGCCCTTGACCAGCGGGCCGATCGGCGCGGTGGTCACCGGGGGCGAACCGGGCTGCGGGGACCCGGGCCGGCCGGGCTGCTGCCCGCCGGGCGGCTGCGCGGACGGTCCGCCGCTCGGCGGCGCCGCGGGCGACCCGCTGGGCGCGGGCCCGCCGGGCGACGCCGGACCCGTGCCGCCGCCTTCGGACGCCGGGGTGCTCGCCGCCGGGGAGGTCTTCCCGCCGGCCTTCCCCTCGGTCTCCGAGCCCCGGTTGACCAGCAGCATCGCGACCGCGGCGATGGCGAGGACCACCACCGTGGCGACCAGCGCGATCACGATCAGCGTGCGGCCGGAGCGTGACGGGGACGACCCGCCGGGCAGTCCGCCGGACGGCGAGACGGCGGGCGTCGGCAGCGGCGGGACGGGCGGCTGGGGCGGCGGAGGCGTCCCCTGCGCGGACGGCGGGGTCCCGGGCATGGCGTAGGCGAACGCCGGGCCCTGCTCGCCGGGGTTCGTGCGCTCTCCCTCCGAGGAGAACTGCTCGGTCCAGGGCGCCTCGGCGGGCGCCGGCTGCTCGTGCGCCACCGGCTGCCCGACCGGCGGCTGCTCGGGCGCGGGCGCATGCCCGTGCGCGAACGCCTGGTCGGGGGCGGTCGCCTCCTCGGGGGCGGGCGCCTGCTCGGGTGCCGGCGCCTGCGCCTGCTCGGGGACGGGCGCCTGCGCGTACTCCGGCACCGGGATGGAGCTGAACTCGAACGCCACCGCCTCGCCGTGAAGCGGGACGTCAGGAGCCGGCACGGCGGGCTGCTCCACCGGGACATCGGCCACGGTGACGGGGGCCTCCTCCTCGGGCGCCTCGGGCTCGTCCGGCGTCACCTCGACGAACGTGACCTCCGCGCCACCGGACGGGAGGTCCTGGTAGGTCGCGTCCTCGACGGCGTCCTGGAAGGTCTCTTCGGGATCGTCGACCGGATCGTCCTGGTAGGTCGCCCCCGGGTCGCCCAGGTAGGCCGCCTCTGGGCCGTCCACGTAGGTCGTCTCCGGGTCGTCCTCGGGGTCGTCGGACGGAAGTTCCCGGAAGGTCACGCCGGCGAGGTCGTCCACGGGCCCGTCCACGACGGTCGCGTCGGCTCCCGGGGCCGTGTCCTCGGGCGCACCGGATTTGCCGGGAACGCGGAACTCGGCGGTCGTCTTGTGGTCCGGGGGAACGTACCCGGGCTCCTCGCCGCTCAACTCGGCCACCTTCCACTGTCGTCGATCTCATGGAGTCCGACGACGGGCGCGGCGGTTCGGTTCACGCCCGGCCGGAAGGCGTCATCCCGCCGGGGACGGTTCGAACCCGCGGCGCGCGGCCTGCCGCAGCTGCCGGTTGAGCATGTCGGTGATCAGCTCGATGGCGTCCGGGGTGGTGGCGGCCTGGGCGCCGCTGAGCCAGCGGGCGGCCTCGGCCAGCAGGTCGTCGGCGGAGTCGGCGGCGCCCGCGTCGGCCAGCCGGCCGAGCACGGCGCCGAGGCGGAGCGCGGCGTCGGCGCGGCCGGCCTCGGCGGCCCGCCGGTACCAGCCGGCGGCCTGCTCCAGATCGTCCTCGCGCTCGTACATCTCGCCGAGGCCGAAGGCGATGTCCGCCCAGGTCCCGTCCGTCGGACGCCCGAGGTCCTCGGGGCTCCAGGGGCGGACAGGCATAGGATCACTCCGGCAGGTCGGTTCGTCGGAACGCGGCACGCGGAAACCTCGCACGTGCCGTGCAGATCCTCATAGTGGATCCTCCACCAGAAATCCGCCACCCGTTTCGCCACTTTTGGCGGATTTTCTCCGTAGCAGCGCCGCTACGCACGGAAAGGTCCTCGTTCTTTCGAACGAACGACCTCAGACCGTGTACCGGACGAGCTCGTCCTCGAACCCGTCATGACCCGCGGCGAAGGACCGCAGAGAAGCCGGCGCGCCCTCGCCGCCCCGCTCCAGCAGCCCGGGAACGGACCTCGGGTCGGGCAGGACGGAGTCCCCGAGCCGGACGGGGTCGCGCAGTACGGTGCGGACGCCGGGTTCCCCGGAGACGAACTCGCCGAGCACGAAGCCCTCGGACTCGTTCCACACCAGGGCCCGCAGCCCGAGGACGAAGGTGGCGTCCCGCGGATCGGACGGATCGAGCCAGACGTTCGAGAGCGGCACCCCGCGCGCCTGCAGCGCGTCGCCGACGCGGGTGACGTACCCGCGGGTGACGTCGACGAAGGGGTCCGGGTGAGGCAGGGGTCGCATACGGCCGATCACTGGTCATCCCTCTCTTCGGTCACTAGAAGTATGAGGGAAAAGATCCGTTATGTCCCGTTTCTGGGCGGAGAAATCCGCCTGAAGGCAGGCCAAACTCCCCCTTTGGCCACATACCTCCCTTCAGTCTCCCCGGACTCCCCCGTCCTACGGTCGTCAGGGTGCCGCGCTCGCGGCGGCCGGCCGGAGCCGGAGACGTGGAAGCGGCGCGGCCGGCGCGTACCGGGGCACGATCACCGCGGCGCAGGCGCCCGCGCAGAAGATCGCGGTCAGCCGGGCCGGCGCGCCGGCCCGGCGGCCCAGCTCGGCCGTGAGCAGCAGGACCGCGATCCCGCCGACCACGGCGCCGGGCCGCGGCTCGCGCTCCGCACGGGGCTCGGCGGCCGGGGTGAGCACGAGACGCGGATGGGCACGCTCGGTCGGCTCCTCAACCGCGGCGGTGCGCTCCCGGCCGTCGGCGGCCGTCGGGTACGGGACGCCCGGCGCCGGGTCCATCAGGCTGTCTTCCACGTCGAACTCCTTGGGTCAGCGGCGCGCTCGGCGGCGACCGGAGATCATGCGCCCGTCCGCACGGGCCGGACCGGCGGCGTCCTGTCCGCCGGCACCGAGACGTTGACCAGCGGGCCCCGCCGGCCGACCGCCGGCGACGGCGCCGCCATCCGGCTGCGGAACTGCAGGTCCCTCGTGCGGTAGCCCATCAGGGCGACGTAGAGCGCCAGGGTCAGGAACAGTGCCGCGGGACCGAAGATCCACAGAGCGACCATCATGGTGAACCCTCCTCCGAGTGTTCGCGGTATCCCTTACATCCCGAACATCCTGCTGGTAGAGTTGTCCGAGTTCTCAACCGGTCGACTTGTACCAACAAGTTCCCTCACTCAACTTGTTACCATTCCTAGAGATTGCAAACACGTTGGGCGGGAACTACTTGTTCAAGAGTTAAGTCCGGTTCGATGTACGTTGCTTGTCCGGCTCAGCGGTACCAGTCGAGCGGACAGGGAGGGGAGCGGTTCGGATGGCTCGCACGACGCCCGCCCGGTGGCGCGACATAGCCGATGACCTGCTCCGCCGCATCGAGTCGGGCGACCTCGCCCCCGGCGAGGGGACGGCCGGCCGGCGGCGCCTCCCCGCCGAGAAGGAGCTCGAAGCGCACTACAAGGCGTCCCGCAACACCGTCCGCGACGCGCTGTCCTGGCTGCAGCAGCAGGGATACGTCGTGTCCCAGCAGGGCAAGGGGACCTTCGTCGTCGGCCGGCCCAACATCGTCCACGTGACGCTCTCCGCGGTGGCGCTGGGCCTCGCACCGGGCAGCGGTTCGGGCGAGTGGTACAACCGGGACGCCTTCATCCCCGTGCACCGCGACGTCACGGTGTCGCAGGTCAAGGTGGAGGTCCAGGAGGGCACCAAGGTCATCGCCCGGTACCTGCAGTCCGACCCCGGCGCCGAGCTCATCTCCCGGCACCAGGAGATCTTCCTCGACGACCGCCCGTGGGCGCTGCAGACCTCGTTCTACCCGCTCGACTTCGCCACCGGCGGCGCGTCGCGGCTCCTCTCGCCGCGCGACATCCCCGAGGGCGCGGTCGCCTACCTGGGCGAGACGCTCGGCTACAGCGAGGTCGGCTTCCACGACGAGATCAAGGTCCGCGTCCCGGACGAGAACGAGAAGCGGTTCTTCGGCCTCGGCGACTCCGCGGCCGACGTCGTCTTCGAGACGGTCCGGACCGCCTACTCCCCTGACGGCAAGGCGTTCCGCCTCACCGTGACGGTCTGGCCCGCCGACCGGACACGGCTCCACTACAACGACGGAAAGGTACCCGAAGACGTCCTCAGGGCGCCCGGTCTGGCGCCGGCCGAGGACACTCCGCACGAATCCCCACCGGACGACGGCGCCGGAAGCGGATAGATCGCCGCCGCCCCGACCACGGCGGCAGTCTCACACCTATCCACACGCCCCCCTTCCCGACCGGCTCGGAGCCTCGGCTCCCGGCGGCCAGGAGGCGGGGGCTCGGTTTTTTCTCGGAGTCAGGAGCACGTGGACACACCAACCATGGCCCGCCAGCGCAGCCGGGCCCGCCACGCCGGTCACCACATCCGCCTCGCTCGTCCGGACGAACTGCGGGACGTCCTCGACCTCATCGACCACGCCGCCCGCTGGCTGCGGGAGGAGAAGAACACCACGCAGTGGGCCCGCCCATGGCCGAGCGAGGACGACCGCACCAAACGCGTGTACGAGGCCCTCCTCAACAAGGAGACCTGGCTCCTGTTCGACGGCGAGCTCGCGATCGGCACCGTCTCCATCCGGCTGATCGGCCACGAGGAGCTCTGGACGCCGGAGGAACGCCGGACCGAGGCCGTCTACCTCCACCGCCTGGTCATCCACCGCGACTACGCCGGCCGCGGCCTCGGCGCCGAACTGATCGACTGGGCGGGACGCAAGGGCGCGTCCCGGCAGAAGAACGCGGAACTGATCAGGATCGACGTCTGGACCGACAACACCGAGCTCCACGCCTACTACCGCCGCCAGGGCTTCCAGGACGTCGCGATCCGCAAGACCAGCGACAACACCCCGTCAGGCGCCCTCTTCCAGAAACCCCTACCATCCCGGACACCCACAAGGCACCATCACATCATCGAACAGATCCACCTCCGCTGACCCCGCCCCCCGCCGCCGAGAAGGGAACGTCATGGCAGGCAGGGTCTCCAAGTACTCCGAGATCGCCTCCGACCTCAGAGCCAAGATCGACAACGGGACGCTCGGCCCTGGCGTCCAGCTGCCGACGGAGAAAGAACTGGCGGACAGCTGGGGGGTGTCACCCAACACGATCAAGAAGGCCGTCAACGAGCTCCGCCAGGAAGGCCTCGTCGAGACCGTCCCACAGAAGGGCAGCTTCGTCGCCGAGCCCGCCGCGCCCTTCGTCATCACCCTGAACCACACGGACCTGGGCGAGGGGAACGCGCTCGGACGCGGATTCGGCGGCGGCGAGGGCAAGGCGTTCGTGGCCGAGGCGCAGCGCCAGGGCCATCGGACGCATTCGTCGAAGCCCGAAGTCCAGGTCGAGGACGCCGACAGCGCGCAGATGGAGGCGCTCGGGATCAAGCCCGTCCCGCCGGACTCACCTCAGAAGCCGCAGGTGGTACGCCGCTCCCAGGAGCGGTTCGTGGACGGCAAGCCGAACTCGCTCCAGCACTCCTACTTCAAGCTCGAACTCGCGATCCAGGCTCAGGCGCTCCTCAAGTCCGTCGACATCGAAGAGGGGACCGTGGCCTATCTGCAGAGCCGCGGCCATGAGCAGACCGGCTACGAGGACGAGTTCGACGCGCGCCCTCCGAGGGACGAGGAGCTGAGGTTCTTCGGACTCTCCCGAGGCAGCCTCGCCGTCATCGAACACAAACGCACCGCATACGACCAGAACGGTGAGCCCTTCCGCCTCACCATCACCGTCTACAAGCCCGGCACCAACAAGATCCGATTCATAGCCGGAGACGTCCCCGAAACGGTCTGGCAACACGATTCCTGACCTCGTCTCACCAGCACCCACGTGCCCGGTCTCGGTGAGGGTCAGACGAAGCGGACGAGCATGAGGTCGGAGTCGGGGGTCTTGCGCCAGTAGACGGCGCCGGGTTCGCGGGACATGTTCTCGATCTCGCCGGCGATGATCAGGGCGCGGTTGATGCAGTCGGTCTTGTTGTAGCCGGTCTGCTCCTGGAGGCGCTGGAGGGCCTGGACGGCCTTGCCGGTCAGGTTGATGGTCACGCGCTCGTTCTGCGGAACGGCCTCGGCGCGGTGGCTCGGGGCGGCCGGGTCCCGGCCGGTGCCCGGCGCGTCGGAGGCTGCTCGGTTGTTCGTCATGAGCGCTTTCTCCCATCCCGGGGGGCGTGAAGCCCGGTCCGCCGTGCGGGCCGGGATCCGCCGGTCAGGCGATCGTGCGGTCCTTCGTCAGCAAACCCATGCCCCGCATACAGGGGGTACGGGGGAGGTTCCCTCGGTTCGTGCTCCGGAAACCTCCGATGCTCAGCATCGCATCACTCTCGCCATCAGGATACGTAATCGTCACCGTGTTTTGTACAGCCTTCGTATGGCTTTTATATGCATATCGTCCTACCTTGGTCGTGGGGAGACGTGGGGCATGACCAACGCCGGGAGCGGGACGGCGACAGATCGCCGTGCCTTCCCGGGGGAAGGACGACTCCGTGAGCACGAACCGCTGGGTGGCGCGGGCGCGGAGGCGGGTCGCCTCGAACGCCGGCACCGGCGCCATGGACGCCCGCGTCACCGTCCCCGTGACGCTCCTGTCGGTGACCCTGGGGTACGCGCTGGGCGGCTCGGTGAGCGCCGCGATCACCGGCTTCCTGACGTTCCTGTCCTGCCTCGCCGTGAGCGTGACGAACGCCCTCGTCCAGTACCTGCGGTCCGGGACGTTGCACGAGACGTCCGGTCCCCCGCCGGGGGCGGGGGCCGCACTGCCGGCGGTGCCGTTCGCCAGGGAAGTCGTACCGGACGGCGCGGAGACGTTCTGGGACGCGCTGACCGCCGGCGAGCGGCACGCCCTCATCGCGCGGGCGCGCGGGCACGTGTACCGGAAGGAGGAGGTGCTGTGCCGGGAGGGCGGCCGGGCGGGCGAGGTCGTCGTGATCCTGTCCGGCTGGACGCGGGTCTGGGTGCGGGAGGGCGCCGAGCAGCGGATCGTCGCGTTCCGGGGCGCCGGGGAGCTGGTCGGCGAGCGGGCGGCGCTGACCGTGCGGGACCGGTCCGCGACCGTGACGGCGGAGAGCGACGTCCAGGCGCTGAGGATCGGCGCGCAGGACTTCGCGGCCTTCCTGGACGGCAGCCCCCGGGTCCGGGCCGTCCTCGAACAGCAGGTCTACCGGCGGCAGGTCGAGCGGCTCGGCCCGCCCGAGCTGCCGCAGGGAGCGCTCGGAAACTGCTCGATCCTCATCACCGACATCACCGGGTTCAGCTCGCCGGTGCGCACCGACGCCGACCGCGGGTACGTGCTGGACGCCATGTACGACCTGATGGGCGAGGCGTTCGGGGCGTCCGCGCTCGACCTGTCGCACCTGTACCAGGAGGACCGCGGCGACGGGGCGCTGGTGATCGTGCCGGCGACGACGCCGACGGAGGCGGTCGTGGACCCGATGGTGGCGCACCTGGCGGCGGCGCTGCGGCGGCACAACCGGCGCGCCGCCGAGGCCACCCGGCTGCAGCTGCGGGCCGCGCTGCACGTCGGTCCCGTGCGGCGCGGCCCGAAGGGCGTGGCCGGCGGCGCCATCATCACCACCCGCCGGATGGTGGACGCGCCCGCGGTGAAGCGGCGGGTCGCCGAGACGGGCGCCGACCTGGCCTTCGTCGCGTCCGACTTCGTGTTCGACACGGTGATCACGCCCGCGCCGGGCCTGGTCGACCCGGCCCGCTACACGCGGGTCCGGGTGCGGGTGAAGGAGACCTCGGCGTGGGCGTGGCTGATGCTGGAGGGCGGCAAGTCGCGGCTCAGGGCGGTGTAGCCGTCAGGACCGGACGAGGTCCTGGTAGTCGGGGTGCCTGCCGATCCACTTCTTGATGAAGGGGCACAGCGGGACGGCCGACAGCCCCTTCGCGCGGACGTCGTCCAGCGCGCCCCGGGCCAGGGAGCCGCCCACGCCCTTGCCCTCGAACGCGGGGTCGACCTCGGTGTGGGTGAAGACGACGGCGCCCTCGCCCCGCTCGTACTCGGCGAACCCGGCGAGTTCCCCGTCGAGCCTGATCTCGTAGCGGCTCTTCCCGGCATTGTCGGTGATCTCGGTGCTCATGCCCCGATAATGCCCGGCGGCCCCGGGAGATTCCCGATGCGGGGGACGGGCCCGCCGGTCAGCCCGCCTCGTATCCGGCGCGCAGCAGGCAGTAGGTGACGGCCTCCTCCAGGGCCTGCCAGGACGCGGCGATGACGTTGTCCTCGACGCCGACCGTCCCCCATTCGCGCTCGCCGTCGCTGGACTCGACCAGCACCCTCGTCCGGGCGTCGGTGCCGTGCGCCCCCTCCAGGATGCGGACCTTGTAGTCGACCAGCTCCAGCCGCGCCAGCTCCGGGTAGAGGCGGCCGAGCGCGATCCGCAGCGCGTTGTCGAGCGCGTTGACGGGGCCGTTGCCCTCGCCGGTCGCGATGATCCGCTCGCCCTTGGCGTGCAGCTTGACGGTGGCCTCGCTGACCATGGAGCCGTCGGGACGGCGCTCCACGATCGACCGCCACGACTCGACCTCGAAGTGCCGCTGCCGGACGCCGGTCAGCTCCTCGCGCAGGAGCAGTTCGAAGGAGGCGTCCGCGGCCTCGAAGGTGTAGCCGGTGGACTCCAGCTCCTTCACCTTGCCGACGACCGCCTTGGCCTTCTCGCCGGACAGGTCGTAGCCGAGCTCGCGGCCCTTCAGCTCGACGGACGCCCGCCCGGCCATGCTCGACACCAGCATCCGCATGTCGTTGCCGACGGCGGCCGGGTCGATGTGCTGGTACAGGTCCGGGTCGACCTTGACGGCGGACGCGTGCAGCCCCGCCTTGTGCGCGAACGCCGACACGCCCACGTACGGCTGCTGCGAGCTGGGCGCGACGTTGGTGACCTCGGAGACGGCGTGCGCGATCCGGGTCATCTCGCCGAGCTGCGCGTCCGACACGAGGCTCATGCCCCGCTTGAGCTGCAGGTTCCCGACGACCGTGAACAGGTTGGCGTTGCCGCTGCGCTCGCCGTACCCGTTCGCGCAGCCCTGGACGTGGGTGGCCCCGGCCCTCACCGCGGCCAGCGTGTTCGCGACGGCGCAGCCGGAGTCGTCGTGGCAGTGGATCCCGACCCGGACCCCGTACCCGACGACCTCGTGGACGACCTCGGCCAGCTCGTCCGGCAGCATCCCGCCGTTGGTGTCGCAGAGCGCGACGACGTCCGCGCCCGCCTCGGCGGCGGTGCGGACGGCCTCCAGCGCGTAGGCGCGGTTGGCCTTGTGGCCGTCGAAGAAGTGCTCGGCGTCCAGGAAGACTCGTTGGCCCTCCGCACGCAGGTGGGAGACCGTGTCGCGGATCATCGCGAGGTTCTCCTCCAGCGTCGTGCGGAGGGCCAGCTCGACGTGCCTGTCGTGACTCTTGGCGACCAGGGTCACGACGGGCGCGCCGGAGTCGCGCAGGGCGGCCACCTGGGGGTCGTCGGCGGCCTTCACCCCGGCCCGGCGGGTCGCGCCGAACGCGGTGAGCTGCGCGTGCCTCAGGTCGAGCTCTGTTCGAGCCCGCCTGAAGAACTCGGTGTCCTTGGGGTTGGCGCCCGGCCAGCCGCCCTCGATGAAGCCGATGCCCAGGTCGTCCAGGTGCCGCGCGATGGCGAGCTTGTCGGGCACGGAGAGGTTCAGCCCCTCCTGCTGCGACCCGTCGCGCAGGGTGGTGTCGTAGACGTGGAACGCGTCGCCTTGCATGTGAGGAACCCCCAGAGGGATCAGC
This sequence comes from Actinomadura madurae, assembly GCF_047130825.1. Lineage (NCBI taxonomy): Bacteria > Bacillati > Actinomycetota > Actinomycetes > Streptosporangiales > Thermomonosporaceae > Actinomadura > Actinomadura madurae. The sequence goes on along the minus strand of NZ_CP083237.1, from coordinate 9,082,714 downwards.
CAGGGCACAAAAAAGACCCCTCACGGACGTGAGAGGTCTGCGCGCCGGCGATGTCCCGTTAGCTGCCGGCGCGCCAGCCGATAATCACGAGGCTGTGGCGCATGATGCGCACAGTCTGCCACACGGTTCGCGGGCGTGGGACATCGGTCTCGGATGCTGAGACGGTGCGGCCCCGGCGCGGTCTGCGCCGGGGCCCGCGAACACCCAGGTCAGACGATTTTGTGGACCCATCCGTACGGGTCGGGACGCGTGCCGTACTGGATGCCGACCAGCTCCTGGCGGAGCCGCATCGACACCTCGCCGGGCTCGCCGTCCCCGATCGTCCACTCCCGGTCCCGGCCCCGGACCCGGCCGACCGGGCTGATGATCGCGGCGGTGCCGCAGCCGAACACCTCGGTGATCTCGCCGGACGTGCAGCCGGCCTGCCACTCGTCGATGCTGATCTTGCCCTCCTCGGCGGGGACGCCGAGGTCGGGCGCCAGCTTGAGCATGGAGTCGCGGGTCACGCCGGCGAGCAGCGTGCCGGTGAGCGCGGGCGTGAGCAGCCGGGCCCCCGCGCCGGACCCGTAGACGAACATCAGGTTCATCGAGCCGACCTCCTCGACCCAGCGGTGCTCCACCGCGTCGAGCCAGACGACCTGGTCGCAGCCCTGCGCGACGGCCTCGGCCTGGCCGGCGAAGGACGCGGCGTAGTTGCCGCCGAACTTGGCCTCGCCGGTGCCGCCGGGCGCGGCGCGCGTGTAGTCCTGCGACAGCCAGACCGAGACGGGCTTGACGCCGCGCGGGTAGTACAGGCCGGACGGGGACGCGATGACCATGAAGAGGAACTCGCTCGCCGGGCTGTTGACGCCGAGCGCCCGGGTCGTGGCGAACATGAAGGGCCGCAGGTAGAGGCTGTGCCCCTCGGCGTCGGGGACCCAGTCCTTGTCGGTCCGGACGAGGAGCTCGATCGCGTCGACGAACAACTGCTCGGGGATCTCCGGCATCGCCATCCGGTGCGCGGACCGGTTCATCCGCGCCGCGTTCATGTACGGCCTGAAGGTGACGATCGAGCCGTCCGGCTGCTTGTAGGCCTTGAGACCCTCGAAGAGCTCCTGGGCGTAGTGGAACACCTGGGAGGCCGGGTCCATCGGGATCGGCCCGTACGGTTCGAGCCTGGCCTCGTGCCAGCCCCGCTCCGCCGAGTACCTGATCGTGATCATGTGATCGGTGAAGTGCCGGCCGAAGCCGGGATCGGCCAGGATCCGCGCGCGCTCGGCGGCGGTCGCGGGCCGCTCGGTGCGCGTGATCTCGAACTCCAGGGTGTCGCTCATCGCGGTTCGTCCTCTCGCGGATCGCCCAGGCGGCCCCATCGCCGCATCGGCTTCCTAGTCCCTATTGTCATACTTCGTCTAGACCTGCTCCTCCGTGCGCGGCGCATACGGATGACCGGGCGCGCCGCGAGGGCACGCCCGGTCTGGCCGGAGGCGGCGTGCCCCTAGCCGGATACTCGCTTCGCGATCGCGTCGCCGATCTGGGACGTGGTCCGGGCGCCGAGGGCGGCGCGCTCGGCCAGGTCGTCGGAGACGGCCTGCTCGACGCGGCGGGCGGCCTCACCCTCGCCGACGTGATCGAGCAGCATGGCGACGGACAGGATCGTGGCGGTCGGGTCGGCCTTGCCCTGCCCGGCGATGTCGGGCGCGCTGCCGTGCACCGGCTCGAACATCGACGGCGCGGTGCGGTCTGGGTTGACGTTGCCGGACGCGGCGAGCCCGATACCGCCCGCGATCGCCGCGCCGATGTCGGTGATGATGTCGCCGAACAGGTTGTCGGTGACGATCACGTCGAACCGCCCCGGCTGGCTGACGAAGAACATCGTGGCCGCGTCGACATGCACATAGTCCGTCGTGACCTGCGGATACTCCGCTCCGACCCGCTTCAGCGTCCGCTGGTAGAGGTCACCGGCGAAGGTCAGGACGTTGTCCTTGTGGACGAGTGTGAGCTTCTTGCGGGGCCGGGACGCGGCGACGTCGAACGCGTACCGGATGACCCGCTCCACGCCGTAGGCGGTGTTGACGCTCTCCTGCGTGGCGACCTCGTGCGGCGTGCCCTTCCGCAGCACACCGCCGACGCCGGTGTACGGCCCCTCGGTGCCCTCCCGGACCACGACCATGTCGATGTCGTCGGTCGTCACCCCGGCCAGCGGCGTCGCGACACCCGGGAAGAGCTTCACCGGGCGCAGGTTGACGTAGTGGTCGAGCTCGAACCGGGCCCGCAGCAGCAGGCCCCGCTCCAGCGTCCCGCTCGGCACGCTGGGGTCGCCGACGGCGCCGAGCAGGATGACCTCCTGCTCGCGCAGCTCCTCCAGGACCGAGTCGGGCAGCGTCTCCCCCGTCCGGTGCCAGCGGGCGGCGCCCAGGTCGTAGGCGGTCTGCTCGAAGGCCAGGTCACCGGACACGGCGTCGAGGACCTTCAGTCCCTCGGCGACCACCTCGGGGCCGATCCCGTCCCCCGGGATGACGGCCAGACGAATGCTGCGCGAAGCCATGCGCGCACTCTACTGCAAACGTCTCAGTGCTTGGGCTCTCATCTCACATTTCGGGCAAGCCCGCAATCTCCGCACATTCCACCACCCGGCACCCGGTAGTACAGGCAGCAGTTGTTCCGGACGAACCCGCCGGCCCCGAACTCCCCCGCACCGGCGAGCGGCCCCCGCCCGAGCAGCTCACGCACCAGCGCCACACGACCATCGGGCCCGACGTTCAAACTCCCCGCGAGCGCCGACGCGGCGTTCCCCCACAACAAGCCGTCCGCAAGGCCGACGAACCCCAGCATCACCTCACGCAGAGGCCGCAACTGCCCGTCCACGACCACCCGCTCGACAAGCCCGACAGCCTCCCCCACAGACCCGACCCGCCACCCACGCGGCTCATCGAGCCCCAACTCGATCGCTTCCCCTGCCGCCCACCGCCAGCGCAGCCCACCCAAGTCGGGGACGATCCCCCGAGCCGCCGCCGCGACGACCGGCGACCACAATCGAGCCGCAAGCCCCTGGAACACCAGCGAAGCGGCCACCCGCCGCTCCCCCGTCCCCAGTTTCTCGGCGTAGTCGTCCGTCAACGCCGCCAGCAGCGCCCAGTCCCCAGGAAAAGCACCCCACCCAGCCCCGCCCGCCGGAGAAGTGCCGACATCAAAGTAAGGCCCGATCCGAGCAACGTCCCGCAAAACCCCCACGACCTCGGCCGCCCCGACCTCAAGCGCCATCCCCCCAGTCTCGCACCACGACCTCACCCACCCCGAACCAAACGGCCGCCGGGAACCGAGGTCGATCGCCCAGTCGGCGAACTTGACGACGTGCAGGTCGTGCTGCGGGAGATGCAAACATGACCCGCTCGCACGACAAGCGAGCCGCGAACGGGCCGCCGTAGGCCGCCGTAAGGAGACAGGAGGGCCCGCGACGGTCCGACGCGACGTTCTAGGGCGAGCTCGTGGCCCCACCAGTTCAGCATCGAAAACCGCGACGACCGGGAGGAGCCGTGCGCGCAGGCATCAGCCATTGCCGCAACCACGCAACGACCTCAACGGTCGCGATCGCGTCCGAAGGCAGGGGCGAGCGAAGCGAGACCCTGATCGCGCAGCGAGCCGCTAGGCGAGTCGGATGCGATGCCAGCGATCGCCCGCAGTGCCCGACGATGGAGGGCCGTCAAGGCCCGAAGGAGGAGGGCACTGCAATGAACACAGCAGGGCCGCTAGGCCCGAAGGAGGAGAAAAAAGCAATTCAGTCCGCCCGCCGGTCCAGGGCCGTTTGCAGGGCTCGGGCGGCTTCTTCCTGGGCGTCGTCGTCGGCGGGCGTGTTGGTCCAGGTGTCGTTCATGAGGTTGCTCCTGAGTCGCTGGGCTTCGGCCAGAGGGGCGCGGCCGGGATGCCGTGGTTCGCACGGTCCGGGCGCGGCATCGGACTCACGGCCAGGCAGGGCCTCCGCAGCGGGTGCCGGCCTGCCGATGATCAGGCCCCGCTGCGGCAGCGAAGGATTTCCACGAAGCGCCGCATGACTACCTGTGAGATTACCTCCGCCTCCGCGGGGTGTCCCGACCCGTGGCAGATAATCTCACTATCCGAGATGATCGCGGGCGGGCGTCCGGGACGCCCGCCCGGGTTCCGGTCAGCCTTCGAGGTCGACGCGGCGGCCCATGTCGGCACCGACCTCGCGGGTGATGGCGTCGACGAGCTGGGGCGGGATGGCCGAGTCGACGGTCAGCGCGATCAGCGCCTTGCCGCCCTTGGCGTCCCGGCCGACCTGCATGCCGGCGATGTTGACCTGCTCGTCGCCGAGCAGCTTGCCGACCGCGCCGACGATGCCGGGGCGGTCGACGTAGGAGAAGAACGCCATGTGCTCGGTCGGCACGAGCTCCATGTCGTAGCCGTTGATCTCGACGATCCGCTCGGCGTGCTTCGGGCCGGTGAGCGTGCCGGACACCGACACGACGCCGCCGTCGGCCATCGTGCCGCGGACCTGCACGACGTTGCGCCAGTCGGGGCTGTCCTCGCTGGTGGTGAGGGTGACCTCGACGCCGCGGTCGCGGGCCAGCAGCGGCGCGTTGACGAAGGTCACCGCCTCCTCGATGACGTCCACGAACACGCCCTTGAGGGCGGCGAGCTCCAGGACCTTCACGTCGTGCTCGGCGATCTCGCCGCGGACGACGACGTCGAGGCGCACGGGGACGCCCCCGGCGAGGGAGGTGAAGATGCGGCCGAGCTTCTCGGCGAGCGGCAGGCCGGGCTTGACGTCCTCGGCGACCGCGCCGCCCTGCACGTTCACGGCGTCCGGGACGAACTCGCCGGACAGCGCGAGCTTCACCGAGCGGGCGACCTGGGTGCCCGCCTTCTCCTGCGCCTCGTGGGTGCTGGCGCCGAGGTGCGGGGTGACGACGACGCTGTCGTGGTGGAACAGGGGGCTCTCGGTGCACGGCTCGGTGCTGAACACGTCGATGCCGGCGCCGGCGACGCGGCCGTCCTTGAGCGCGAGGTCGAGGGCCGCCTCGTCGACGATCCCGCCGCGGGCGGCGTTGACGATCCGCACCGTGGGCTTGACCTGCTGGAGCTCGCGGTCGCCGATGAGGCCGAGGGTCTCGGGCGTCTTCGGCAGGTGGACGGTGATGAAGTCGCTCTCGCGGAGCAGCTCCTCCAGCGTGACGAGCTTCACGCCGAGCTGCGCGGCGCGGGCGGCCTGCACGTAGGGGTCGAACGCGATGACGTTCATGTCGAAGGCGGCGAGGCGCTGGGCGACGAGGACGCCGATCCGGCCGAGGCCGAGGACGCCGACGGTCTTGCCCTGCAGCTCGACGCCGGTGTACTTGGACCGCTTCCACTCGCCCTGCTTGAGGGCGGCGTGGCCCTGCGGAACGTTCCGCGCGGTGGCGAGGAGCAGCGCGATCGCGTGCTCGGCGGCGGTGACGATGTTGGACGTGGGCGCGTTGACGACCATGACGCCGGCCTTGGTGGCGGCCTCCACGTCGACGTTGTCGAGGCCGACGCCGGCGCGGGCGACGACGCGGAGCCTCCCGGCGTGCCGGAACACCTCCGCGGTGACCTTGGTGGCGCTGCGCACGATCAGCGCGTCGACGTCGGCGACGGCGGGCAGCAGCCGCTCTTTGTCTCCGCCGTCGACGTGGCGGACATCGAAGTCGGCTTCCAGCACGGCGATGCCGGCCGGGGAGAGTTCTTCTGCGACGAGGACGACGGGCTTGCTCAAGGAAACAGTCCTTCGGAAGTGGATGTTCGTGTGATCTGCAGGTGAAGTCGCGAGTCACCTCGTCGTGCCCTCGCCCCGTCGGCGAGTCTATAACCCGCAGGCGACCGGGGTTCGCGGCGGGGAAACACCCACCGGTAACTCCGATATGTCGTGTGTCACGCGGCGTTCGGCTCGGGCACCGACGCCAGCACGGACGCGACCCGCTCGGCGTCGCGGACGTGCACGTGCGGGACGTCCACGAACACCCGCAGCGGCCCCGCCGGCAGCCCCAGCTCGTCCGCGACCTGCGTCTGCACCTCGCGCAGCGGGATGTACATCAGGTAGGCCCGGTGGACGTTCTGCGACCGGAACATCGCGGTCATGATGAGCCGGTAGCCGCGGATGCGGAACGACAGCGCGGTGAGGGCCGGCAGCCCGTCGGCCGGCTCCCCCGGGATCGTCAGTGAGATCCAGGCGCTCGTCGTCCACGGCCGGGCGCGCAGCAGGTCCACCACCCAGCGGACCTGGTCGTGGCCGTCCAGGTCGTGCAGCCGCGGCCAGTACCGCCCGCGGACGACGCTGCGGGTGCGCTCCTGCGCGCGCCGGACGAGCCGCGCCCGGTCACCGTGCTCGCGCAGGATCGGGTCCTCCCAGCTGAGCGAGGCGACCTCGAACAGCAGCGGCGGGCCCTCGATGATGGGCCCGCCGTCCTCCAGCCCGGCCTCGCCGGCCGTCCAGACGTGCCGCAGCACGCCGATCCACGCCTGCCCGCACGTCTCCCAGCGCCGGACGTCCTTGTCCTCTCCCGCCGGCATGTCACGGCTCCTCGCAATTCGTTCCCCGGCCCGCCGCCCGGACCCGGGAATTACCTGCCCGCCGCATTGCCGCCCCGGCAATGAATTCCCGCCCGTCTCCGGCCGGTGACCTTCCGTTGTCGTCGATCGGCCTCACACCGTCCATGCGCTCGCCCCAAGGCCCGCTCCGGCGGCGGCAACGTGAGTGTTCGCGCAGGTTCTCCCGCACCTGCCGCGGCCGTCACGGCTTTCTTCAAGTATCCGCTAAAGTACCCGAAAACGACAGGGATATTTATCCCCGGGGCATCTTCACCGGCATTCTGACCTGTGCGCCGATGATCGGTCACTGGACATTGTCCAAACGATCGCGATAAGTCTCACCAGGGGTCGGGGACGTCCCGGTAGAGCACGATGTACCCGTCCTGCCGGAAGACCTCCGCGTAGCCCTCCGCCTTCAGCTCCGCCACCCGCAGGCGCTGCTCGGCGGGCGAGCCGAAGGGGAACTCCAGCCGTCCGATGTAGGCGATCACCCAGGGCGCGCCGTGCGACCGGTCGTCCCAGAGCAGCACGCGGGCGCGGGACGTCAGCGCCGGGCCGACGCCGTTGGCCGCCTCGACGAGCGCGCCGTCCGGGATCTTCGAGGCCGCCGCCGAGGCCGCCCGCGCCCGCTCGTTCTGCCGCCACAGCGCCGGGTCGGCCAGGTGCCGGTAGGCGAAGAACGGCACGCAGGCGAGCACCGCGGCGAGCACCCCGGCCATCGGCAGCACGGACGGGAGCCGCCCCGCGGCCGGGACCCTGCCGCGCAGCCGGGCCGCGCCGTCGGCCGCCGCCAGGACGAGCACCCCGATGATGAACGCGTTGTAGTGGTAGTGCGGCTCCCACCAGTTGCTGAAGCCGCTGGCGAGCATCCGCTCGGCGAGGAGCGGGACGGCGGTCAGGGTCAGCGGGGAGGCCAGCGGCAGCAGGAGCAGCGGCAGGACGACCAGGGCCATCGTGAGGAGCTTCCGCGGCGGGGTGCCGAGGACGGTCACGACGTCCCACGGGTGGGTGAGCGCGTGCGCGGCGGCGTGCGGCAGGTCGGGGCCGAGGGAGCCGTACGCCCAGTAGTAGTCGTTGTCCCCGCCTAGCGCGGCGATGAGCAGGCGGGAGCAGACCCAGGTGGCGGCCAGGCCGACCGCGAGGTAGGCGAGGCCCTCCCGGCGGTCGGCGGGAGCCAGCAGGTCGCGCAGGGTCCGGCGCTCCCGCAGGTCGGGACGGGCCAGCAGGTAGAGGCCGAAGCCGGCGAGCAGCAGCCCCATGTCCTCCTTGACCAGCAGCAGGAGGCACGCGGCCAGCGCGGCCTGCCCCCGCCGTCCCGCGTCGTGCCGCTCGACCATCAGCGCAGACAGCAGCGGCACGAAGGCGACCTCGTGGAAGTCGAACGCGAGCGCCTCCGCGATCGGCCACGACAGCGCGTAGGCGCCGGCGGCGCAGTACGCGGCGCCGGCGCCGAGCCTCCGCTCGGTGTAGCGCCAGATCGGCGGGACGGCGAGCGCCAGCAGGACGGCCTGCGCGACGAGCAGGGTCTCCGGGCCGTCGTGGATCCAGTAGAGGGGCGCGAGGAGCGCCAGGATCGGGGAGAAGTGGTCGCCGAGGATGGAGAAGTCCGGGCCGAAGTCGTTGTGGACGCCCTTGACCATGGCGACCGGCAGGTCGAACCGGCTGTAGGAGCGGATCGCCTGGTCGAAGATCACCAGGTCGTAGCTGCCGCTCCGGAAGGCGTGCAGCCGCATCAGCGAGTACGCCGCGTACAGCAGCGCGCTCGCCGCGACCAGCGCCGCGAGCGCGGCGCCGCGCCGGTCCGGACCCTCGTGGTCCGCGGGGGCCGCGCCCGCCGGCCCCTCCACCGCAACCGCCTCAGCCACGCGCCGGACGCTACCACCGGCGCCGGCGCGCGGCCGATCCGCCCGCCGCGCGTTTACCAAGATCCGCCGCGGGTTTCGTCGGGCGGGGCGGGTCTCAGGACAGGACGCGGCGCCCCATGGGGAGCCGGGAGCGGGTCACGGCCCCCGCGAAGCAGGCCGCGACGAGCGGGATCCCGAGGCCGATCGCCAGCAGGAGCAGCCAGGGGACGTCGACGATCGCCCCGTGGGCCGGGATGCCGACGTCCCCCGCGCTCTCGGTGAGCGGCCGCGTCACCGCGAGGCCGGGCACGAGCCCGCCCGCGAGGCCGAGCCAGCAGCCGAGCACCGTGATGAACGCGGCCTGGCCCATCGTCAGCAGCCGGCGGGTGCGCGGCCGGGCGCCGACCGCCGCGAGCGTCGCGACGTCGGGACGCGCGTCCGCGGCCGCCAGGCTCGTCGCGATCAGCGAGGCGCCGAGGGCGAGGACGGCCGCGGCCGCGCCGAGCAGCAGGGTGGGCTTGTCGTAGGAGTCGGTGAAGCCCCGCTCGACGTAGACCAGGTCGTCGTAAGGGGTGGAGGCGGCCAGCGTCTTCTCCAGCTTCGCCTGCTCGGCCGGGGTGACGCGGTGGTCGGCGCGGTCGATGCCGTACGCCTCCGTCCGGACGGTGGTGTCCGCCCGCTCGGCGACCCGCTCCGCGACCTCGGGCGGCACGATCGCCGCCACGTGGGGGTCGCCCTCGACCGCGACGGCCGGGAGGTCCTTGACCGTTCCCGCCGTGTGCTCCTGGTCGTCGGCCCAGTAGCTGATCGTGGCGGTGACCTTCCCGCCGGCGGGCGGACGCGTCCCGAACAGGACGATCTTTCCCTCGGCCAGCGCCGCCGCCACCGCGGGATCGTCGCGGCCGAGCAGCATCCGGGCCTCCCGCGCACCGCCGACCACGTTGTCCACGATGTTGAAGCCGGACATCTCGTCCTCGTCGGGGGTGAAGGCCACGCTCTTGCACCGCGACGGGTCGGGGTCCATGCAGGTGGAGCCCTCCCCGGGCAGCGCGCGCAGCGTGACGAGGGGCACGCCGGGCAGGGCGTCCCGGAGCGCCGGGGCGACCGCGTCCGCCTTCTCGACCGGAGGCCTGATCATCGTCGCTCCCATGGGCAGCTCCGCCCGGTAGTCCAACTGCTCCTGCCGGAAGTCGCTGGCGCCCCCGATGGCCAGCGCGGTGATCCCGGCGACGGCCGCGGTGATCGCGGCGATGGCGGGTGCGGTGCGGGCCCGGTTGCGGGCCCCGTCCCGGACCGCGAGACGCAGCGGCAGCGGGAGCCGGTGCGCGAGCCGCCCGGTCGCCCCGACGAGCCACGGGCAGGCGACGACGAGCCCGATGATGATCGCGGCGGCGCCGAACGCGGCGCCGAACTCGTGCAGCACACGGACGCCCGCCAGCGACCCCGCGACGCCCGCGACGACGAGCAGGCCGCCGACGACGGGCCAGCCCCGGCGGGCGCGGCCGGGCGGCTCGCGGCGCCCGGCGAGGGCGGCGACGACGTCCATCCGGGCGGCCTGCCGGGCGGGGATCAGGGCGGCGAGCAGCCCGGTGACCAGGCCGAGCAGCGCCGTCACGGCGACCGCGGACCACGGCACCCGGAACGGGCCGAACGGCTCGGCGCCGTTCGCCTCGGCGACCCGTATGATGACCGCCGCGGCGGCGACCCCGAGTGCGGTCCCGGCGACGGCGGCGATGCCGCCGAGCAGCAGGCCGCTCGCCAGGACGACGGCGCGCAGATGCCGGCCGGCGCCGCCCGACGCCGCGACGAGCGCGAGCTCGCGGCGCCGCCGCCGCACGTCGACGACGAGCGCGGGGCCGGCGAGCAGGACGACCTGGAGGACGGCCATCGCGACGATCATCGCCAGGATCGCCGACTCGGCGGGGGCGGACGTCGCCTCGACGCCGGTCTCGCTCGCGGTCTTCCTGATCACGGCCAGGGCGACCACGACGCAGACCGGCAGCCCGATCATGCACAGCACCAGCGCGGTGCGGCCCTTCGCGCGCAGCGCGTCCTGCCGGGCCATGCGCAGTGCGAAGGCGTAGCGGTTCACGTCGTCTCCTGGAGAAGGGTCTCGGGGCCGGACGGGGCCGGCGTGGCGTCGACGATCCGGCCGTCGCGCAGGAAGACGATCCGGTCGGCCCAGGCGGCGTGCCGGGACTCGTGCGTGACCATCAGGCAGGACGCGCCCGCGTCGCAGCGGCCGCGCAGGACGCGCATGACGTCCTCGCCGGTGTGGCTGTCGAGCGCCCCGGTCGGCTCGTCGGCGAGGACGAGCCGGCGTTCGCCGACCAGCGCGCGGGCGATGGCGACGCGCTGCTGCTGGCCGCCGGACATCTCGTCCGGGAACCGCCCGGCCAGGTCCTCGACGCCGACCTCGGAGAGCGCCCGCCGCGCCTCCTGGCGGGCCTGCCGCGCGCGGACGCCGTCCAGCTCGCGCGGCAGCATGACGTTCTCGGCCGCGGTGAGGCTCGGGATGAGGTTGAGGTCCTGGAAGACGTAGCCGACGTGGCCGCGGCGCAGGGCCGACCGGCCGGCGGGTCCGAGCGGGCCGAGGTCGGTCCCGGCCACGACGATCTGGCCGGAGGTGGGGGTGTCCAGGCCCCCGGCGAGCGTCAGCAGGGTCGACTTGCCGGAGCCGGACGGGCCCATCACGGCGACGAACTCGCCCGCGGCGACGTCCAGGCTCACCTCGCGGAGCGCGTGGACGAGGGACGGGCCGGAGCCGTGGTCGCGGGAGACGTCCCGCATGGACAGGGCGTTCATCGGCGCGCCTCCTCGTCGGTCCGCGCCGGTGCCTCCGCGGGCGCGGCGGGGGCGGCGGGCATGGCGCGGGTGACGTAGGACTCGCAGTGGTCCAGCCAGCGCACCTCGGCCTCCGCCTGGAAGATCATCGATTCCAGGACCAGCCGCCAGGCGCGGTCGCCCTGGTCGGCGGGGACGGCGGGGCCGTCGGCCTTGAGCCGGGTGAGGTCCTGGAGGGCGCGCAGCGTGGCGGTCCGCTGGGTCTGCACGACCTGCGCGACGTCCACGCCGGGGGTGGTGACGGCCATCGCCAGCTTGATCGCCAGCTCGTCGCGGGGGCGGTCGGACCGGGCGATCGGGGTGGCGAACCACCGCCGGACGTCCGCCTCCCCCGCCGGGGTGATCCGGTAGACGAAGCGGCCCTCGTCGTCGGCGCCGACGCGGGTGACGAGGTCGTCGCGTTCGAGCCGGGAGAGCGTGGAGTAGACCTGCCCGATGTTGAGCGGCCAGGTGGCGCCGGTGGACGACTCGAACTCGGCGCGCAGCTGGTAGCCGTAGCGGGGCCCCTGGGACAGCAGTGCCAGCAGGCCGTGACGTATTGACATACCTACCAAGTATGCATACCGAGTATGGGTAGGGCAATACCGAGTATGCATCCAGGAGGACACACCGCCGGGATTTCACTGTGCGCGACCGTCCGGAGCCTTAACGTGACCGATGTCCCCGGCCGATCAGGAGATGACCCGTGACCTCGGACAGCACCATCAGCGTCCTGCATGACGTCCTGCGCGTGTACGACCACCGCTACCTGAGCCTCGACCGGCTCCAGCGGGAACGGCTCGTCGAGGGCACCCGCCGCGTCATCGGCGAGGAGGGCCTGAGCGACGCCGCCCGCGCCGCCATGCCCGCGTCCGCGCGGCTCCGGGCGTTCTGCATCCAGCACGGCCTGCGCGAGGAGCTGGAGCGGCTGATCCGCGACGAGGTCGAGGGCAGCCCGGCGGGCGCGGTCGTGGTCGGCGGCCGGATCTACGCGATGTACCCCTACCTGCGCGGCGTCCCGCGCCAGGACGCCGACATCACCACCGAGGTCGGCGTCGAGCACCGGCTGGAGTCGGTCGCCTGGCAGGGCAGGAAGGTGCGGATCCGCGGCTTCGCCAAGCTCCAGCGCGTCGAGACGAACCGCACGGCCGTCGACGTCATCCTGCGGGAACGGACGTCCGGGAAGGAGCACGGCTTCCCCGCCGACCCCCGCGACGACGGCGCCGGGCGGTTCGAGGCCGTCGCCGACCCCGCCGCCATCGAGCCGGGACGCTGGGACGTGCACGTGGCCGCGACCGCCCTCGGCGTGACCCGCGAGGCCCGCTTCGGCTCCGTGCGCGCCGCCGGGGTGCGGACGGCGCCGCAGCGGCGGAAGGCCGGGCCCAAGGACGTCGGCGTCTACTTCACCAAGGGCGGGCACCTGGCCCTCGTCGTCGCCGAGCCGCCGCCCCCCGCCTCACTCGGCGCCCGGATCCGCCGCGCCCTCCGCCGCTGACAGCGCACGACGGACACTCCAGAACACAACAGACACGCCACAGCACAACAGACACGACAGAGCACGACGGCGCGGGACCCGCCCTCGGGCCCCGCGCCGCCTGGAAGAACGGGCCTCAGTCGTTGAGCCAGCTCATCATCGGGCGCAGCTCGGCGCCCGTCTTCTCGATCGGGTGCGCGGCCAGCTCCTCGCGGTACTGCTGGAACTGCTTCTGGCCGCCCTCGAACTCGTCCACCAGCTCCTTGGCGTACTGGCCGGACTGGATCTCGCCGAGGATCTTCTTCATCGCGGCCTTGGTCTCCGGCGTGATCACGCGCGGGCCGCGGCTGTAGCCGCCGTACTCGGCGTTGTCGGACACCGACCAGTACATCTTGGAGACGCCGCCCTCGTACATCAGGTCGACGATCAGCTTCATCTCGTGGAGGACCTCGAAGTAGGCCACCTCCGGCTGGTAGCCGGCCTCGGTCAGCACCTCGAACCCGGTCTTGATGAGCTCGGAGACGCCGCCGCACAGCACCGACTGCTCGCCGAACAGGTCGGTCTCGGTCTCCTCGGTGAAGGTGGTCTTGATGCCGCCCGCGCGCAGGCCGCCGATGGCCTTGGCGTAGGACAGGGCCAGTGGCCAGGCGCTGCCGGACGGGTCCTTCTCCACGGCCACGATCACCGGCACGCCGCGCCCGGCGACGAACTGGCGCCGGACGAGGTGCCCCGGGCCCTTCGGCGCGACCATCGCCACGTCCACGCCCTCCGGCGGCTGGACGAGGTCGTAGCGGATGCTGAACCCGTGCCCGAAGAACAGCGCGTCGCCCTCGACGAGCGCGGGCTTGATGTCCTTCTCGAAGATCTCCCGGTGGTGGTGGTCGGGGGCCAGCAGCATGATGAGGTCGGCCTCCTCGGCCGCCTCCGCCGGGGTGACCACGCGCAGGCCCTCGGACTCCGCCTTCTCCCGGCTGGCCGACCCCTCGCGGAGCCCGACCCGCACGTCGACGCCGGAGTCGCGCAGCGAGAGCGCGTGCGCGTGCCCCTGGCTGCCGTAGCCGATGACCGCCACGTGCCGGCCCTGGATGACGCTCAGGTCGGCGGCGTCGTCGTAGAACATCTCAGCCACAGTGCTGTTGCCTTTCGTTGATGTGGGTTTCGTGTCGCCCGCGGGGCGGCCGTACGTCGCGGGGTCAGGCGCTGCGCTCGATGGCCCGCAGCGAGCGGTCGGTGATGGACCGGGCGCCGCGGCCGATGGCCACCATGCCCGACTGCACCAGCTCCTTGATGCCGAACGGCTCCAGGACCCTGATGAACGCGTCCAGCTTGTCGCGGTTGCCGGTCGCCTCGATGGTGACGGCGTCCGGCGCGACGTCCACCACCTTGGCACGGAACAGCGTCACCGTCTCCAGGACCTGCGACCGCGTCTCCGCGTCGGCGCGCACCTTGACCAGCACCAGCTCGCGCTGGACGGACGCCGACGGGTCCAGCTCGACGATCTTCAGCACGTTGATCAGCTTGTTGAGCTGCTTGGTGACCTGCTCCAGGGGCAGGTCGGCGACGTTCACCACGATCGTCATCCGGGAGATCTCCGGATGCTCGGTGGTGCCGACCGCGAGGGACTCGATGTTGAAACCGCGCCGGGAGAACAGCGCCGCGACCCGAGCCAGGATGCCGGGCTTGTTCTCCACCAGCACCGAGAGGGTGTGCAGGCTCATCGGGGTCAGTCTCCGTTCTCCCAGTCGGGCGCCATGTCCCGGGCGATCTTGATGTCGTCGTTGGTGGTGCCGGCCGCGACCATCGGCCAGACCATGGCGTCCTGGTGCACGACGAAGTCGATCACGACGGGCGCGTCGTTGATCTCCATGGCCTTGGCGATGACCTCGTCGACGTCCTCGGCCTTCTCGCAGCGCAGCCCGACACAACCGTACGCCTCGGCGAGCTTGACGAAGTCGGGGATCCGCTTGGCCGAGTGCAGATCGGTGTTGGAGTAGCGCTCGTTGTAGAAGAGCGTCTGCCACTGCCGGACCATGCCGAGGTTGCCGTTGTTGATCACGGCGATCTTGACCGGGATGCCCTCGATCGCGCAGGTCGCGAGCTCCTGGTTGGTCATCTGGAAGCAGCCGTCGCCGTCGATCGCCCAGACCGTGGTGTCGGCCGCGCCGACCTTGGCGCCCATCGCCGCCGGGACGGCGTACCCCATCGTGCCGGCGCCGCCGGAGTTCAGGAACGCGCCGGGCCGCTCGTACTTGATGAACTGCGCGGCCCACATCTGGTGCTGGCCGACGCCCGCGACGTAGTAGGCGTCCGGCCCGGCGATCTTCCCGATCCGCTCGATGACGTACTCCGGGGACAGCGAGCCGTCGCCGGGCGTGTCGTAGCCCAGCGGATACGTCTTGCGCCACGCGTCGAGCTGCCGCCACCAGTCGGTGTAGTCGCCCCTGCGGCCCGCCTCGTGCTCGTTCTGGACGGCGACGATCAGGTCGGCGATGACCTCCCGCGCGTCCCCGACGATCGGGACGTCCGCGTGCCGGTTCTTGGAGATCTCCGCCGGGTCGATGTCGGCGTGCACGACCTTGGCGCCCGGCGCGAACCCGTCCAGCTTGCCGGTGACGCGGTCGTCGAACCGGGCGCCGAGCGCGACCAGCAGGTCGGCGCGCTGCAGGGCGCCGACCGCGCCGACCGCGCCGTGCATGCCCGGCATGCCCATGTGCTGCGGGTGGCTGTCGGGGAGCGCGCCCTTGGCCATCAGCGTGGTGACGACGGGCGCGCCGGTCAGCTCGGTCAGCACCTTCAGCTCGGCGGACGCGCCGGCCTTCAGCACGCCGCCGCCGACGTAGAGCACCGGGCGCTCCGCCTGGACGATCAGCCGTGCCGCCTCGCGGACCTGCTTGGAGTGCGGCCGGGTGACGGGACGGTACCCGGGGAGCTGCAGCGGCACGGGCCACTCGAACGCGACCGTGGCCTGCAGGGCGTCCTTGGCGATGTCGACCAGCACGGGGCCCGGCCGCCCGGTGCCGGCGATGTGGAACGCCTCGGCGATCGTGCGGGCGATGTCCCCCGCCTTGGTGACCAGGAAGTTGTGCTTGGTGATCGGCATCGTGATGCCGGCGATGTCGGCCTCCTGGAAGCCGTCGGTCCCGATGAGGGAGGACGCGACCTGCCCGGTGATCGCGACCATCGGCACCGAGTCCATGTAGGCGTCGGAGATCGCGGTGACGAGGTTGGTCGCGCCGGGCCCGCTGGTGGCCATGCACACGCCCACCTTGCCGGTCACCATCGCGTAGCCCTGGGCGGCGTGGCCGGCGCCCTGCTCGTGCCGGACGAGGATGTGGCGCAGCTTCGCGGAGTCGAACAGCGGGTCGTAGGCCGGGAGGATCGCGCCACCCGGGATGCCGAACACCGTGTCGACGCCGACGTTCTCCAAGGCGCGGACCAGCGCCTGGGCTCCCGTCATCTGTTCGGTCGTCATGATTCTGCGGTTCCTTGGGGAGTGAGTCTGGCTCGCCGGGCAACAAAAAACCCCCGCCGCCGGGAGGCGGTCGAGGGGAGGCGCGCAGGACGGAAAGCTTGGTCAGCCTGCGCGCCGACCAAGTACTACGAGGATGGTGAAGGTGCTCTGCACGAGCCTTACTTTCGCCGATGTCCGCCCGCCGGTCAAATCCTTGGACGCTTTGTCTCAGATGTCGAGACGCCGTGTCCGGGCGGTCAGCCGGGCAGCGGCAGCGCGACATCGCCCGGACGGTCCTGCTCGGCGAGGTTCGTCCGGACCAGCGACTCGACCCGCCTCGCCTCCATCGGGCGCGCCACGAGGAACCCCTGGCCGCGCGGGCAGCCCATCTCGCGCAGCAGCTCCAGCTGCTCGGGCCGCTCGATGCCCTCCGCCACCACGGTCAGCCCGAGGTCGCTGCCGAGCCGCACGATCGTCCGGGTGAGCAGCGTCAGCGTGTCGTCCGAGCCGAGCCCCGCCACGAACGACGGGTCGATCTTGATGACGTCGACGGGCAGCTGCCCGAGGTAGGCGAGCGAGGCGTACCCGGTGCCGAAGTCGTCGATGGCGAGCCGGACGCCGAGGTCGCGCAGCTCCGACAGCCGGGCCACGTTCTGGCCCGCGTCCTCGACCAGGACCTCCTCGCGCACCTCCAGCGTGAGCGCCTGCGGCGGCAGCCCGGTCTCGGCCAGCGCCGCCGCGACCGACTCCACGAACCGCGGCGCGGCGATCTGCCGGGCGGTGAAGTTGACCGACAGGCCGACGTCCCACGCGTCGCCGCGCCACCGGGCGACCTCCCGGCACGCCTCCCGCAGCACCCAGTCGCCGAGCGGGATCATCAGGCCGGACTCCTCCGCCGGGCCGATGAACTCCTCCGGCGGCACCGCCTCGTTCTCCCGCCGCCAGCGCAGCAGCGCCTCCACCCCGGTGACCCGGGACGTCGACAGGTCCACCACCGGCTGGAACTCGACGGAGAACTGCTCCTCGGCGAGCGCGGCCTGCAGGTCGCTGCCCAGTTCCAGGCGCCGGACGACGTCGGCGTGCATGTGCGGCGCGAACACCTCGACCCGCCCGCCGCCGAGCTCCTTGGCGCGGGCCATGGCGAGGTCGCCGTTGCGCATCAGGTCGGCGGCGCTGCGGCGGACCCGGCGCCCCGCGTCGGCCCCGGCGCCGTCCGGCTGCTCCTCGTCCCCGGCGAAGGCGATGCCGACACTCGCCGTCAGCACGATGTGCTTGCTGCCGACCTGGTAAGGGTCGACCGAAAGCACGCGCAGGAGCCGACCGGCCAGTTCGACTGTGGCGCGCGTCTCACCGTCGTCCGGCGGCAGCTGGACGAGGACGGCGAACTCGTCGCCGCCCCACCGCGCCACCGTGTCGTCGGACTGGACGGTCGCGCGCAGCCGCCGGGCCGCCTGCGCGAGCACCTGGTCGCCCGCCGCGTGCCCGTCGGAGTCGTTCACCGCGGTGAACCCGTCCAGGTCGACGAACACCACCGCGGCCCGGCCGCCGGACGGCTGCCGCGACAGCACCTCGCGGGTGCGCTCCTCGAAGTAGGACCGGTTCGGCAGGCCCGTGAGCCCGTCGTGGAACGTCAGATGCGCGACCTGCCGCTGCAGCGCCGCCTGCTCGCTCAGGTCGCGGGTCGTCACCAGCAGCCGGGACGGCGCCCCGTCCGACCCGCTGTACCGGGAGATCGTCGACTCGGTCGGCACCCACGTCCCGTCCGCCGCGCGCAGCCGGCACGACACGCGCAGCACGTCCTGGGGGCCGACGTCGTCGGCCTGCTCGTCCAGGAACTCGGTGAACACGTCCTGGACGCGCGGCAGGTCCTCCGGGTGGATGATCTCGTTCAGCGGGCGGCCGAGCAGCTCGTCGGCCGTGTAGTGGTAGGTCCGCAGGGCGCCCGCGCTCGCGTACCGCACGGTGGCGTCCAGGTCGCAGATCAGCACCGCGTCGTTGATGCTCTCCGACAGCGCGCGGAAGTGCTCCTCGCCGGTGCCGACGGCCCGGCGCAGCGCGTCGTTCTCCCGCAGCAGCCCGGCGAGCCGCCCGATCAGCACCAGCGCCGCCGAGCCCGCGGCGATCGAGATGCCGGGCTCCAGGCCGTTGTGGCCGGTGAGCGAGTGGCCCGCGATGAACAGCGCCGCCGCGGCGGCCACCGCGGCGGGCGCGATGCCGGGCCCGATCATCCGGCCGCACTGCTCGCCGTCGACCTCGACGTCGGGCGGGATGTCGTCGACGGGCAGGTCCGGCTCGGCGGCCGGGCCCGTCCACGGCACCAGCAGCAGGAGCAGCAGCCCGGCGAGGCGCAGGATGTCGGACGGGTCGTCGGACGGGCCGCCGCCGTCCAGCCGGACGAACGTGGTCACGAGGTCGGCGACCGCGATGGCGGTCAGCGCGCCGTATCCCATCCAGGCGAGGCGGCGGTGCCCGCGGGCGGCGCCGAGGACGAACGGCAGCGCGCCGCAGACGAACACGATGTCGATCAGCGGGTACAGCAGTTCCAGCAGGAACTCCGAGGGCGCCTCCCCCGACCGGTGGTAGAGGCCTCCGAACAGCGCGACCCAGCCGAGCACGAACAGCGCGCAGGCGCAGACATAGGTGTCGGCGGCGTAGCGCAGCCACGTCCCCGCGTCCCGGGGCAGCCTGATCGGGGCGACCAGGCCGGTGACCAGCGCGACCAGCGCGAACAGGTAGAACAGGTCGGGCACCGACAGCGACAGGGCGCTGCGGACGTGCCCGTCGGACAGGGCGCTGCCGAGGGCGCCGACGAACCAGGACGCGGCGGCGATCCCGAACCACCGCCAGGAGGCGCGCCAGATCCCGCTTCGGCTCCCGGCGCCGTCCGCCGGGACGCCGTCGGGCATCCGCGACGACAGCAGCAGCGAGACCGCGGCGGCGCCGGCGGCGCCCACCTCGGCCCAGGCGATGAAGGCACGGCCGCCCCAGCCGAGCAGCGAGCCGGTGGCGTACAGCACCCCGACGACCGCGGCCATGGCGACCGGCAGCGCACGCGGCGGTATCCGCCTCGCGTAGTCGCCGCTCATCTCGCCGTGTCCCTTCCTGCCCCGGTGGAGCGAATCGGCCCCGCGGACGCCACGTCACGCCGGGGGAAAGAGTCGGGCCGAGGACCCTCGCCGTGTGGGTAACGGCCGGAAGGTCACGGACCGTGCCCGCGCGGGATCGGCGCGGGCCGGCGGCGGGCGCGCGGGCCTCGCCTGCCGAAGATCAGCGACACTGCTGCACAACGGGATCACCGTGTCGCTCACTGTACGTTCGGTAGGTCACGGAGCGATTGAGGCTCAGCGTCCTCCCGGCGACGAACGACCTAGTCGCGAATCCGTTTTGGGACGTCCGAAAGTGGATCGTCACGGAATCGGCGCCGCGCCCCGGGTTACGCTCGGTGACCGGGAACGGGGAGCCTCCCGGATCCGTACTACCTACGGGAGGCGCTCATGCGACAGCACACGACCATCCTCGTCCCGGCCGCCCTGGCCTCGGCCGCACTGCTCCTCGCGGCCTGCTCGTCCTCGACGTCCGGCGGCGACGGCGGCGAGGGGGGCCGCACCCCGCCGCCGCTCTCGTCCAGCACATCGCCGGCGACGGGGACCGGCGGGGCCGGGAAGCCCCGCACCATCGCGGGCGATCTGAAGGTGCCATGGGCGGTGGCGTTCCTGCCCGGTGGCGACGCCCTGGTGACCGAGCGCGACACCGCCCGGCTGGTGCGCGTATCTCCGTCCGGGCGGAAGACCGCCGTCGGGACGGTGCCCGGTGTGGAAGCGCAGGGTGAGGGCGGCCTGCTCGGCGTGGCGGTGTCCCCGTCGTACTCCACCGACCGTCTCATCTACCTGTACTTCACGGCGTCGTCCGACAACCGTGTCGTCCGCGCCACCTATGACGGCCGTCTCGGCACCCCGGACCCGATCGTCACCGGCATCCCGAAGGGCGGCATCCACAACGGCGGGCGGCTCGCGTTCGGCCCGGACAAGATGCTGTACATCACCACCGGCGAGACCGGAGAGCCCGGCCAGGCGCAGGACAAGGGCTCCCTCGGCGGCAAGATCCTCCGCGTCACTCCCGGCGGCGAGCCCGCGCCCGGCAACCCGTTCGGCTCCCGCGTCTGGACCTACGGGCACCGCAACGTCCAGGGCCTCGCCTGGGACGGCAAGGGCCGCCTCTACGCCACCGAGTTCGGCCAGAACCGGTTCGACGAGGTCAACCTGATCCAGAAGGGCGAGAACTACGGCTGGCCGGAGGTCGAGGGCATCGGCGACGAGGAGGGCTTCACCGACCCGCTCCTGACCTGGACGACCGACGAGGCGTCCCCGTCCGGCCTCGCCTACGCGGGCGGCTCGCTGTGGGCGGCCGGCCTGCGCGGCGAACGGCTCTGGGAGGTCCCCCTCGACGGCGGCAAGGCGGGACGTCCCGTCGCCCACTTCGAGTCCGAGTACGGGCGGCTGCGCGCCGTCGTCCAGGCGCCGGACAAGTCCCTCTGGTTCACCACCAGCAACGAGGACGGCCGCGGCGACCCCGCCGAGGACGACGACCGCATCCTCAGCGTCCAGCCCCGCTGACCCGCCGTCCCGTGGCCGCGCCACGGGACGGCGGCACGCGTCACGACGCGCCGAGCTTCTCCAGGATGAGCTCGCGGGCCCGCCCGGCGTCGGCCTGGCCGCGGGTGGCCTTCATCACGGCCCCGACCAGCGCCCCGGCGGCGGCGACCTTCCCGGCGCGGACCTTGTCGGCCACGTCCGCGTTGCCGGCGATCACCTCGTCGATGATCGAGTTCAGCTCGCCCTCGTCGCTGACGATCTTCAGGCCCCGCTTCGCGACGACCTCGTCCGGGGTGCCCTCCCCGGCGAGCACGCCCTCGAACACCGTGCGGGCCAGCTTGTCGTTCAGCTCCCCGGCGGTGATCATCGCCTGCACCCGGGCCACCTGCTCCGGCGTGATCGGCAGGTCGGCCAGCTCCACGCCCTGCTCGGTGGCGCGGCGGGACAGCTCGTTCATCCACCACTTCCGGGCCGCCGCCGCGTCGGTGCCCTGCGCGACCGTCGCCTCGATGAGGTCGACGGCGCCGGCGTTGACGACGTCCCGCAGTTCCAGGTCGGACAGGTTCCACTCCGCCTGGATGCGGCGGCGCCGCGCGGCCGGCAGCTCCGGCAGCGACGCGCGCAGCTCCTCCACCCACTCCCGCGACGGCGCCATCGGCACCAGGTCGGGCTCGGGGAAGTAGCGGTAGTCCTGCGCCTCCTCCTTGCTGCGCCCGCTCGTGGTGCGGCCGGTGTCCTCGTGGAAGTGGCGGGTCTCCTGGACCACGCGCTCACCGGCGGCCAGCACGCCCGCCTGCCGCTCGATCTCCGACCGGACGGCCCGCTCGATCGACCGCAGCGAGTTGACGTTCTTGGTCTCCGTCCGGGTGCCCCACTCCCCCGCACCGCGCGGCATCAGCGACACGTTCACGTCGCAGCGCATCGAGCCCTGCTCCATGCGGACGTCCGACACGCCGAGCGAGCGGACCAGCTCGCGCAGCTCCGTCGCGTACGCCCGCGCCACCAGCGGCGCCCGGTCACCGGTCGCCGCGATGGGCCTGGTGACGATCTCCACCAGCGGAATGCCGGCCCGGTTGTAGTCGACCAGCGAGTACTCGGCGCCGTGGATGCGCCCGGTCGCGCCGCCGACGTGCAGCGACTTGCCGGTGTCCTCCTCCATGTGCACGCGCTCGATCTCGATCCGGTACGTCTCGCCGTCGACCTCGACGTCCAGGCGGCCGTCCACGCACAGCGGCTCGTCGTACTGCGAGATCTGGAAGTTCTTCGGCATGTCCGGATAGAAGTAGTTCTTCCGGGCGAACCTGCACCAGTCCACGATGTCGCAGTTCAGCGCGAGGCCGATCTTGATGATGCCCTCGATCGCGGCGCGGTTGGTGACGGGCAGCGCCCCCGGCAGCCCCAGGCACACCGGGCACACCTGCGTGTTCGGCTCCGCCCCGAACTCCGTCCGGCACCCGCAGAACATCTTCGACGCCGTGCCGAGCTCGATGTGCGTCTCGATCCCCAGCACCGGCTCGAATCGCGCCAGCGCCTCGTCGTACTTCATCGGCGTTTCCACGCTCACAGGTATCCCAGTCCCTTCAACGCCTCATCCGTCTCGGCCACCCATGCGGCGTACGCCGGTATCTGCGCGAGCACGTCGAGGTCGACGTTCTGTCCTATGTAATCGAAGTAGTCGACCCGCGAGCGGCGACCGCTCCCGGGACGCACCGCGTCCAGCACGGGCTTCGGATCGAGGATCTTCTCCACGTCCCTCGGACGCTCGGGCAGGCCGGAGATGTCGCTTCCCCGAAGCCCCGCCCATACCTTCCGGTCGGCGAGCAGCCAGGCCTCGGTCTCCCGCACCGGCACAAGCGGGACCACCGGGATCGTCAGGCCCTGTGCACGCAGCACCTCCACGACCTTCTCGGCCTTGCCGCGCTCGTTGTGGTCGTTGTGGACGCAGATCAGGTGGCAGTCCTTTGCCAACTCCACCACTGCCCGGCAGACCCGGTCGGCGTCCTTGATCGTCCAGCACTCGCCGATCTCGGTCTTACCGACGTCCACGACGTGCCGGGTTCCCTTTTCCGTCAACGCCCGCAGCTGCCTGAACACCACGGCGCCGAGGAACCGCTCGTCGGTGGTGTTCTCGGCCACGAGCCCGGGGACCAGCGGACGGCTCACAACTCGTCCTGCCGAACAGTGCCCAGGTACTTGCGAACCTGCCTGGGCGACACGAATGTTCCCGGTTCGCCCTCGTCCCGGACGGGCTTGGCCACGGTGACCCGGGAGACCCGCTCCTTGTCCGGGTCGACGCGGACGGCCGTGTCCAGGAACACCAGCGACTCGGGACGCGTCCGGTACAGCTCGGAAACCACCACGGGCGAGTGGCTGGTGATGATGACCTGCCGCAACGGCCGTTCCAGCGACTCGAGGTCGTTGAGGTCGGTCACCCGCTCCTGGATCCGCCGCAGCAACTCGGCCAGCCGCCCCGGATGCAACCCGTTCTCGATCTCCTCCACCAGCAGGACCCCGGAGTGATCCGGGTCGTGCAGCGCGGCGAGGAGGCCGAGGACGCGCAGCGTCCCGTCCGACAGCAGGGTGCTGGGGACGCTCCCCTGCCCCTCGAAGACGAGATCGAACGACCACTCCTGGCGCTTCTCGTCCAGTTCGGTCCTGATCTCCCGCGCATCCGGTACCAGAGCCGCGAGATCGACCATGAGATCGTCCAGCGCCTCGGACGAGCTCATCCGGCCGAGCACGGCGGCGAGGTTACCGCCATCGGTCCGCAGCGGCCGCCTGTCCGCCAGGTTCGCGAGTGTCCGCATCGCCCGGGGGTCGGGCACGTACTCGCGGACCTGCTGCATCTCTTCTTCGACGGTGACCATGAGCCCGGCGGGCAAGCGGTCCACGTCACTACCGAGAGCCACACGAACCGTCCGAGACTCGTGATCTCGGACGGCATCCGGCAGGCCTGCCTCCTTCACGTCAAGAAACTCGAAGTGGGAGAGCTTGGCCACGGGGATCCCGTCTCGCAGCCCGACACCCTCCGCTGACTCGACGGCGACCAAGCCGTCTGGCAGTCGCAGAAGGAACCGGGCAACAACCCTCAGCTCGGCCACCGGATGGCCGTCGCGGGCTCGGTGAAGGTTCTCCTGCGGACGTCCCCGGCGGGCATTCAGCAGAGCCTCAGATGGAGAGATCCAGGCGTCCTGGTGGTACTCGATCGCGTCGAAAAGGTTGGATTTGCCGCTGGCATTGGGGCCGACGAGGGCGAGGAACGGCGGAACGTCCAGCTCGAAGTCCAGGAAGGACTTGAAGCCGTCGATCTCGATCCGGGTGATCACTGACGCACCGCCGTTCCGTGGTCGCCTAGAGGGCCGGGGCCTTCGCCAGCAGGGGACCGCCCCAGCGGTCTTCGAGGGCGCGTTCGACGGCGGCGCCGACGCGGTAGGCGCGGTCGTCGCCGAGGACGGGGGCCATGATCTGCAGCCCGACGGGCAGGCCGTCGGACAGCCCGCACGGCACGGAGATCGCGGCGTTGCCGGTGAGGTTGGCCGGGATCGTGCACAGGTCGGCGAGGTACATCGCGATCGGATCGTCGGCGCGCTCGCCGATGGGGAACGCCGTGGTCGGCGTGGTCGGCGAGACCAGTACGTCGACCTGCTCGAACGCGGCCTCGAAGTCGCGCTTGATCAGGGTGCGGACCTGCTGCGCCTTGCCGTAGTAGGCGTCGTAGTAGCCGGACGACAGCGCGTACGTGCCGAGCATGATGCGCCGCTTGACCTCGGGGCCGAAGCCCTCCGCGCGGGTCAGCGCCATGACCTCCTCGGCGCTGCGGGTGCCGTCGTCGCCCACGCGCATGCCGTAGCGCATCGCGTCGAAGCGGGCCAGGTTGGACGAGCACTCCGACGGCGCGATCAGGTAGTAGGCGGGCAGCGCGTAGGTGAAGTGCGGGCAGGAGACCTCGACGACCTTCGCGCCGAGCGACTCCAGCAGCTCGACCGCCTCGGTGAAGCGGGCGGAGACGCCCGCCTCGTAGCCCTCGCCGGCGAACTCCTTCACGACGCCGACGCGCAGGCCGTTGACGTCGGCGTGGCGGGCGGCCTCCACGACCGGCGGGACGGCCTCGGGCACCGAGGTGGAGTCCATCGGGTCGTGGCCGCTGAACGCCTCGTGCAGCAGCGCCGCGTCGAGCACGGTCCGGGCGAACGGGCCGGGCGTGTCGAGCGACGACGCGAAGGCGATCACCCCGTAGCGGGACGAACCGCCGTAGGTCGGCTTCATCCCGACGATGCCGGTGACGGCGGCGGGCTGCCTGATGGAGCCTCCGGTGTCGGTGCCCGTGGACAGCGGCGCCTGGTACGAGGCCACCGCCGCCGACGACCCGCCGGACGAGCCGCCCGGGACCCGCTCCAGGTCCCACGGGTTGCGGGACGTGAAGTAGGCGCTGTTCTCCGTGGACGAGCCCATCGCGAACTCGTCCATGTTCGTCTTGCCGAGGATCACCAGCCCGGCCGCCCGCAGCCGCGCCGTGACGGTCGCGTCGTACGGGGGGCGCCACCCCTCCAGGATCTTCGATCCGGCGGTGGTGGGCATGTCCGTCGTGGTGAACACGTCCTTGTGCGCGATGGGGACGCCGGCCAGCGGGCCGAGCTCCTCCCCCGCCGCGCGCCGCTCGTCCACCGTCCGCGCCTGCGCCAGCGTCGTCTCGCGGTCGACGTGCAGGAACGCGTTGACCTGCCCGTCCACCGCGGCGATGCGGTCCAGATGCGCCTCGGCGACCTCGACCGCCGACACCTCGCCGCCGCCGAGCAGCTCCCCGAGCTCCGCCGCGCTCTTCCCGACCAGCTCGCTCGCTGCGACCTGCTGGGGGGACGACCCCCCAGACCCCCCGCCACGTGCCGCCTGACCGGTGCCCTGCACTCCGCTGCGCTCCGTTCCGGTCACCGGTCAGGCCTCCTCGTCCAGGATCCGCGGGACGCGGAAGCGCTGCTCCTCCGCGGCGGGCGCGCCGGAGAGGGCCTGCTCCGGGGTGAGGCACGACCGTACCTCGTCCGCGCGGTAGACGTTGGTCAGCGGCAGGGCGTGCGAGGTCGGCGGGATGTCCTCCGCAGCGACCTCCTGCACCCGCGCGACCGCGGAGATGATCTGGTCGAGCTGGGCGGCGAGATGGTCGAGCTCATCGTCGCCGAGCGCCAGCCGGGACAGCCGGGCGAGGTGCGACACCTCGTCACGGGTGATGGCTCCGCCGGGAACTTCGTCCGCGGCGGAGCCATGAGAGGCGGCGTGCTCACTCATGGGATGAGAAACCGTTCCTGCGATGAAGTGGGTTCCCGGCCATCCTATGGGCCGCACCCGCTCCGCCCGACCGATTTACCACCCCGGCAAGCCGGTGCCGCGGCCAGGCGTACCTCCCGAAACATCCAAGGATTGTTTAGCTTCACCTGGTGGGGAACGCTCTCGTCGTCCAACCGGGGACGACGAGAGGAGACCGCCATGACCATCGGCGGCAGCATCGCCCTGATCATCGTCGGCGCGATCCTGGCCTACGCGGTCGACTACGACCTGAGCGGCATCGACATCCGGCTGGTCGGTGTGATCCTGATGGTCGGCGGCCTGATCGGCCTCGTCATCGGCCTCATCCGGATCATGTCCGCCCGCCGCACCGTGGAGCGCCGTCCCCCGCCCCCGCACGTTCGCGAAGAGCACTACTACGAGGACGACTACCAGCCGCGCCGCCCCTATTGACCCAGGGGGCGACCCCCTGGAACCCCCGTCACGACGGGCATGCGTGCTGCGCTCGCTCCGCGCGCCTGCCCGTGACCCCGGCTGAGCTTCAAAACCCGGTGGGAGTTCAGGCGGCTGGTTCGGGGGCCTTGCGGGCCTGGCGGCGGAGCCATTGGGTGGCGGTGTCGGCGTCCATGGGGCGGCCGAAGTGCCAGCCCTGGGCGGCGTCGCAGCCCATCTCGCGGAGGGCGTCGGCGGTGGAGGGGTCCTCGACGCCCTCGGCGACCGAGCGGAGGCCGAGGGTGCGGACGAGGTCGACGATGGAGCGGACGATGACGGCGTCGTCGGGGGACTCGCCGAGCCGCTGGACGAACGACGCGTCGATCTTGATCTCCTCGACCGGGAGGCGTTTGAGCCGGACGAGCGAGGAGTAGCCGGTGCCGAAGTCGTCCAGGCTGAGCGGGATGCCGAGGTCGGCGAGGGCGCCGACGGTGTCGGAGGCGTAGGCGGGCTCGTTCATCAGGATCCGCTCGGTGATCTCCAGCTGGAGGGCGGCGGCGGGCAGGCCGCGGGCGAGCAGGCCCTCCTCGATCGTCTCGGTGAGGCCGGTGTCGAGCAGGTCGCGGCCGGAGGCGTTCACCGCGACCTGGACGGCGAGGTTCTCGCGCCACCAGGCGGCGGTCTGGGTGAGCGCGGCGTCGACGACGTAGTGGGTGATCGAGCGCATGAGGTAGGTCTGTTCGGCGATCGACAGGAACGCCTCGGGTTCGAGCACGCCCTTGTCGGGGTGTCGCCAGCGCAGCAGAGCCTCCATGCCGACGAGGTGGCCGTCCCGCAGCGCGACCTTGGGCTGGTAGAACAGCTCCAGCTCGGAGCGGTCGATGGCGCGGCGCAGGTCGCCGAGCATGGTGAGGCGGGCCGGGGAGTTGCGGTCCTTGGTGGGCGAGTAGATCTCGACGCCGGAGCGGGCCTCCTTGGCGTTGTACATGGCGACGTCGGCGCGCTGGAGGAGCAGCTCGAAGTCGGGGGCGTGGTCGGGGAACAGCGCGATGCCGACGCTGCCCTCCAGGTCGAAGGACATGCCGTCCAGCCGGACGGGTTCGCTGAGCGCGGCGCGCAGCCGGGCGGCGACCTCGCGGGCGGCGGCCTCGTCCCGGACGGTGGGCAGCAGCACCGCGAACTCGTCGCCGCCGAGCCGCGCCACGAGGTCGCCGGGGCGGACGCTGTGGGTGAGCCGGTGCGCGACGAGTTGCAGCAGCCGGTCGCCGGTGGGGTGCCCGAGGGTGTCGTTGACCTCCTTGAACCGGTCGAGGTCGAGCAGGAACAGCCCGGCCCGGTGGCTCGGCGGCTCGGCGGTCTTGCGGCGGCGGGAGGCCAGGCCGGCGGCGCGCGGGAGGCGCCGGTCGGCGCCGCGGGCCTCGGCGAGCGCCTCCTCGGTGCGGACGATCAGCAGCTTGCGGTTCGGCAGGCCGGTCAGCCCGTCGTGCAGGGCCTGGTGCTCGCGCCGGACGGAGACGGACGCGTTCATGTAGACGGCGATGAACGGCAGGACGATCAGCGGCACGAAGAGGGCCGACCGGTCCATCGCGACGACCATGAGGGGGGCGAGGCCGAGCAGCGCCAGGTGGACGAGGACCTGGTAGGCGAGGTCCCAACGGAGCGCCTTGAGGAGGGGCACGCGGGCGTGCAGGGCGACGGCGGCGCCGACGAGGGTGTCGTTGCAGGCGAAGTAGACGGCGCCGGCGAGCGCGATCGCGGGCAGGTCGGAGCCGTCCGGCACCCAGCGGTCGGACGGGGTGGCGAGGTCGCCGAAGAGCGCGAGGACGAGCTGGGCGGCGGCGAGGCTGAGGGTGTACTGCGCGGCGTTGAAGGCGATGCGGTGCGGGGCGCGGGCGCGCAGGATCCCGCAGGTGATCACGGCGACGGCCTGCAGGGCGGCGGCGACGGGCAGCCCGGCGTACAGCAGCGCGGCGAACGAGAAGGTGGTGGAGGTGGTGGCGCCGTTGTTCTCGGTGGAGCCGGGCGTGATGATCGGGCGCAGCTCGCCGAAGATGATGAAGCCGCCGAGGATCCAGAAGACCGGCGTGCTGACGAGCGCGTCGAGGTCGGCGCGGCTCAGCCCGGAGAAGGCGGTGGCGCCGACTGCGACGCCGAGCAGGATGACGACGAGGAAGTACGTCCACAACGGGGAGCCACGGCGTGGCGCCGTGTTCCGCGTGTTGTTCGGGTCCTTCATCACATCCTCGGGGGGTTCGGGGGGCCGTCCCCCGGCACCGGACGCCCCCGACCTCGGGGGACGCCCCCCCGGGTGCGACGTCCGGAGATTCAGGTGTGGGTCGTGATGAGAGGGAGGGTACGGCCTTTGCTCAACTTCGCGAAACCGGTTGCGTACGTTCCGTTATGCCCATTCCGCACCCATCCCTCGCCGTTGGGTAGTTGAAGTGTACCCCTGAGTAACGCAACCCTGGTCGCAACCCCCGAAAACACACCGTGTTATCCGTCGGCGCGCATAGTCACGTTTTTGGCCGCATCCGGCCCATCGGCCAGCAGGACGCGGAAGCCGTCCTCCTCCAGGACCGGTACGCCCAGTTTGACGGCCTTGTCGTATTTGGACCCGGGGCTGTCGCCCACTACCACGAAGCCCGTCTTCTTCGACACCGACCCGGACACCTTGCCGCCGAGGCGCTGCACCGCCTCGGTCGCCGAGTCCCGGCTGAACCCCTCCAGGGAGCCGGTGATCACCACGCTGACGCCCTCCAGCGGGCGCGGGCCCGCGGCGCCCTCGTCCTCCATCCGGACGCCCGCGGCCCGCCACTTGTCGACGATCTCCCGGTGCCAGTCGACGGCGAACCAGTTCTTGATCGACGCGGCGATGGTCGGCCCGACGCCGTCGACCGCCGCGAGCTCCTCCTCGGTCGCCTCCGCGATCGCGTCCATCGAGCGCATCTCGCGGGCGAGGTCGCGCGCGGCGGACGGCCCCACGTGCCGGATCGACAGCGCCACCAGCACCCGCCACAGCGGCTGCCGCTTGGCCTTCTCCAGCTCGTCGAAGAGGATCTCGACCGTCTTCTTCGGCTCGCCCTCCTTGTTCGCGAAGAAGGAGACGATCTTCGGCTCGCCGGTCTTCGGATCGGTCTTGGCGGTCCCGGTCTTGGGGTCGAGCACGACGCTGCGGATGGGCAAGAGCCGGTCGACGGTCAGGTGGAACAGGTCGCCCTCGTTCTTGACCGGCGGGTCGGACGGTTCCAGCGGCTGCGTGAGCGCGGTCGCCCCGACGTAGCCGAGCGCCTCGATGTCGAGCGCGTTGCGGCTCGCCACGAAGAACACCCGCTCGCGCAGCTGCCCGGGGCAGTACTGCGCGTTCGGGCACCGGATGTCGGCGTCGCCCTCCTTCTCGTACGCCAGCTCGGTGCCGCACTCGGGGCAGTGCGAGGGCATCTGGAACTCGCGCTCGGAGCCGTCCCGCAGCGCGGTGACCGGCGCGACGATCTCCGGGATGACGTCGCCGGCCTTGCGCAGGACGACCGTGTCGCCGACCAGCACGCCCTTGCGCTTGACCTCGCCCGCGTTGTGCAGCGTGGCCCGGTCGACCGTCGACCCGGCGACCTTCACCGGCTCCATCACGCCGTACGGGGTGATGCGCCCGGTGCGCCCCACACCGACCTTGATGTCGAGGAGCTTGGTGTTGACCTCCTCGGGCGGGTACTTCCACGCGATCGCCCAGCGCGGCGCCCGGCTGGTCGAGCCGAGCCGCCGCTGCAGCGAGAACTGGTCGACCTTGACGACGACGCCGTCGATCTCGTAGGCGGTGGCGTGCCGGTTCTCGCCGTACTCGGCGATGTACTCCCGGACGGCGTCCAGCCCGCCGACGACCTTGTAGCGGTCGCTCACCGGCAGGCCCCAGCCGCGCATCAGCTCGTACGCGCCGGACTGGCTCTCCGGCTGCGTCCCGCCCCGCCACGCGCCGAACCCGTGGACGAGCATGCCGAGCGGCCGGTGCGCGGTGACCCGCGGGTCCTTCTGCCGCAGCGACCCGGCCGCGGCGTTGCGCGGGTTGGCGAACGGGTCCTTGCCCGCCTCGACCTGCGCCGCGTTGACCTGCTCGAACCCCTCGACCGGCAGAAAGACCTCGCCGCGGACCTCCAGCACGTCCGGCCAGCCGTCGCCGGACAGCCGGTCCGGGACGTCGGAGATCGTGCGGATGTTGTTGGTGACGTCCTCGCCGGTGCGCCCGTCGCCGCGGGTGACCCCGCGGACCAGCCGCCCCTTCTCGTACGTCAGCGCGATCGCCAGCCCGTCGATCTTCAGCTCGCACAGGTAGCCGGCGACCGTGCCGACCTCCTTGACCACCCGCTCGTCCCACGCCAGGAGCTCGTCGGCGCTCATCGCGTTGTCGAGGCTCTGCATCCGCTCCAGGTGCTGGACGGTCGCGAAGTCGGTGACGATCGGGGCGCCGACCTTCTGCGTCGGCGAGTCGGGGGTGACGAGCTCTGGGTGCCGCTCCTCCAGCTCGCGGATCTCCCGCATCCGCCGGTCGTACTCGGCGTCGGTGAGCGTCGGCTGATCGAGGACGTAGTACCGGTAGTTGGCGTCCTCGAGCTCCTCGCTCAGCTCCAGGTGCCGCTGCCGCGCCTCCGCGGGTACGTCGCTCATGGTCATGCCCCTATTGTCGCCAACACCGCCGACAATACGAGCGCCCGCCACACCCCGCTCAGTCGGCCGCTTCGTAAAGCATCCGGGCCGTCTCGCGGCACCGTTCCAGCGCCGCGCGGACGTACCGCGGCGACGCCCCCGCCATCCCGCACGCGGGTGTGATCACGACCTGCCGCCCCAGTTGCGCGGCCGGGAACCCGAGCCGCCGCCACAGCTCCTTCACCGGCCCGGCGGTCGCCTGGAGGGACGGCAGGGCGGCGTCGGTCGCCGGCACCGCGCCGAGGAACAGGCCCGTGCCCGCGTCGATCGCCTCCCCCACCGCGTCGTCGTCGCGTTTCGGCACCAGCCGCAGATCGACGGAGATGGCCTTCGCGCCCGCGCCGCGCAGCAGCCCGTACGGGACGTTCCGGGCGCAGCAGTGGACGACGGGGTAGGCCTCCGCCGCCTCGATGACCCCGCGCAGCGTCTCCTCGGCGACCGGTTCCTCGATCGCCCGGAGCCGGGAGAAGCCGCTGGCGGTCGGGACCGTCCCGGCGAGGGCGGCGGGCAGGCCCGGCTCGTCCAGCTGCAGGACGATCCGCGCGGCGGGCAGCCGGCGCCGGACGTCGGCGACGTGCGCGGCGACGCCCTCGGCGAGGGACGCGGCCAGGTCGCGGACGGCGCCCGGGTCCTTGAGCGCCCGGTCGCCGTGCCGCAGCTCGATGGACGCGGCCAGCGTCCACGGCCCGCACACCTGGATCTTGAACGGCCCGTCGTGGCCGCCCGCGGCCTCCTCCAGGACGTCCAGGTCCCGGGCCAGGTGGTCGCGGGAGCGGAGGGTGTCGCGCCCCGGGCGGTCGGAGAACCGCCAGCCCGACGGCTCCAGGTGCACCGGCATGTCGATCAGCAGCCCGGCCGTGCGGCCCGCGAGGTCTGCGCCGGGGCCGCGCGCGGGCAGTTCCGGCAGGTGCGGCAGGTCGGGCAGCTCGCCGAGGACGATCCGCAGCGCCTCGGCCGGGTCCTCGCCCGGATAGGACCCGACGCCGGTCGCCGTCCCGGCCTGCCAGGGGTAGTCGGTCACGCACAGAACCCTATCGGCGCGAGATCACACCAGTTCCGCGAGCCGGTCCAGGGCGCGGAGCGTGTCGTCCTCGGGCTCGGTCGGCAGGTTGAACAGCACCTCGTCGACGCCGGCCTCCTCCAGGCCGGCGACGACCTCCCCCTTCGGCGGCGTCCCGAACACCGTGACGGGCAGGCGCCGGCCGGCGCGCTCGCGCAGCTCGGCGATCTGCTCCGCGAGCCGGTCGGTGCCGCGCCCGTAGATCGGCATCCAGCCGTCGCCGAACTCCACGACCCGGTCGAACGTCGTCGGGCCCGCCCCGCCGACCAGCACGGGAGGATGCGGATCCTGGACG
Source organism: Actinomadura madurae (assembly GCF_047130825.1). NCBI lineage: Bacteria > Bacillati > Actinomycetota > Actinomycetes > Streptosporangiales > Thermomonosporaceae > Actinomadura > Actinomadura madurae. Next base: position 9,050,231 of record NZ_CP083237.1, on the reverse strand, counting down.
GGCTTGGGGTAGGAGAACACCGGGTCGAAGTCGACGAACTCGCCGTGGAACTCCGCCTCGTCCTTCGTCCACAGCTCCTTGACGGCCAGCACGCGCTCGCGGAGCAGGCGCATCCGCGTGGTGGGCTCGGTGCCGTGGTTGCGCATCTCCTCCCGGTTCCAGCCGGCGCCGACGCCGAGCGCGGCCCGCCCGCCGGAGACCAGGTCGAGCGAGGCGACCTCCTTGGCCAGCAGGATCGGGTCGCGCTGGACGACCAGCGCGATGCCCGTACCGACGCGCAGCCGCTCGGTCGCCGCCGCGGCGGCGGTCAGCGCGACGAACGGGTCGAGGGTCCGGTAGTAGTGCCGCGGCAGCTCGGCCCCGCCCGGCCACGGCGTCTCCCGCTTCACCGGGATGTGCGTGTGCTCGGCCAGGTACAGCGATTCGAACCCGCGCTCCTCCAGCGCCCGCCCGAGCACCCCCGGAGCGATCCCGTCATCCGTCACAAAGGTCGAAATACCGAACTGCACAGCACGCCTCCCATGATCCGCCGGTGCAACGACCTCGGCCACCGGCTCAGCCACCGACTTGCCCGAGCCGGTCGATCGCGTGCGAAGCCAGTTTCGAGCCTGCGAGAAACTGATCGCGCAGCGAGCCGCCAGGCGAGTCGTAGCGATGCTAGCGATCGCCGCGGTGCCCGTTGAAGGAAGGCGCTCCAGCGCCTGACGCCGAGGGCGACGCAGTAAGAATCGTGGAGGACGCTAGGACGCGGTCGCCGCTGTAGAGGACGGCCGCCTGCCCCGGCGCGACGCCGCGGGCGGGGGCGGACAAGGTGATGCGGAGCTCGTCGCCCGCCTGCTCGGCCGTGCAGTCGTAGACCTCGCCGTGCGCGCGGAGCTGGACCTGGCAGCCGAACGGGCCGCCGGGCGCCTCGCTCAGCCAGACCGGACGCCCGCCGGTGATCTCGTGGACGTCCAGCGACTCCCGCGGCCCCACCGTCACGGTGTTCGACACCGGCGAGATGTCGAGGACGTAGCGGGGGCGCCCGTCCGGCGCGGGGGTGCCGAGCCGCAGGCCCTTGCGCTGGCCGATCGTGTAGGCGTAGGCGCCGTCGTGCTCGCCGACCTCGTTGCCGTCGGTGTCGACGATGGGGCCGGGCGCCGAGCCGAGCCGGTCGGCCAGGAAGCCGCGGGTGTCGCCGTCGGCGATGAAGCAGATGTCGTGGCTGTCGGGCTTGTCGGCGACCTGGAGGCCCCGCCGCTCCGCCTCCCGCCGGATGTCGGCCTTGGCGGTGTCGCCGAGCGGGAACAGCGCGTGCGCGAGCTGCTCGGGCGTGCACACGGCGAGGACGTACGACTGGTCCTTGCCCGCGTCGACGCCACGCCGCAGGACCGGGACCGCACCGGAGGAGTCCAGCCGCGCGTAGTGGCCGGTGCAGACGGCGTCGAAGCCGAGCGCCATCGCCCGGTCCAGCAGCGCCGCGAACTTGATCTTCTCGTTGCAGCGCAGGCACGGGTTCGGGGTGCGGCCCGCCGCGTACTCGCTGACGAAGTCCTCCACCACGTCCCGGTGGAAGCGCTCGGCGAGGTCCCACACGTAGAACGGGATGCCGATCACGTCGGCGGCGCGGCGCGCGTCCCGGGAGTCCTCCAGGGTGCAGCACCCTCGCGCGCCCGTCCGGTACGACTGGGGATTCCTGGACAGGGCCATGTGGACGCCGGTGACGTCGTGCCCGGCCTCGGCGGCGCGGGCGGCGGCCACGGCGGAGTCGACGCCGCCGGACATGGCGGCTAGAACGCGCAGAGTCATAGTCCTTCGAGCGTACGCGGCGTGGCCCGGTCCCCCGGCGTCATTTCCGCGTACGATTGGGGCCGCTATGGGAATCTTCCGCCGTCCGCGCGAGGCGTCCGCCGTCGTACCGCCCGCCATCAGCGAATTCTGGGAGTGGTGGGCGCAGGCCCGCCCGACGATCGAGGCGTCGCTGGCCGCCGCTCCGGAGGAGGCCGCGCCCGGCGAGGGCTCCGCGCCGGGCGAGGCCGCCGTGCCGGGCGAGGGCCTGTCCGCGGACACGATCGGGGAGCTGTCCCGCCGCGTCCACAAGATCCACCCCGGGCTGCAGTGGGAGATCGGCGGTGCCGAGGACCGGTCCCCGTCGCTGACCGTGACCGGCGGCGGCGACCCCGAGCTGCGCGGCCTGACCGAGCGCTGGGCGCGGTCCGCGCCGGCCGGGGCGGCGGCGGGCGGCTGGAGCTTCCACCCGGCGCGCCAGCCCGACCCGGAGATGCTCTCCCAGGACCTCGTCCTCGGCGACCACGAGTTCGACCTGGAGTACGTCCGCCTCGGCATGCGCGCCGACGCCGACCGCGCCCGCGTGCACATCACCGCCTACCACCCCGACTTCCTGTTCGTCTCCGAGGAGCAGCAGCTCCAGGTGGCGCTGAACGTCCTGCACTGGGCGCTCGGCGAGGACGACGTGGCCCGCTGGGTGGGCGAGGTGACGATCGCGACGGAGGCGCCGATCGACGCGCTGCCGCCGTCGATGCTCGCCGCGGTCGTCGAGCAGGTGGCCGAGCCGTTCGCCGAGCCCGCCTGGCTGACCGGCGAGGGCCGCACCCCGCGCGGCCATCCCGCCCGGCTCGGCGCCCGGTTCCCGCTGCACCGGCAGGACTACCCGCTCTGCGACCTGCATGTGGCGATCACCGTCCCGTACGCCAACAGCAACCCCGACCGGCTCCCCGTCGAGCCGTCGGCGGGCGCCCTGCGCGCCTTCGAGAAGAAGCTCACGAAGCTGGGTGACCGCGCGGTCCTCGCCGTCCGCGAGACGGGCGACGGCCTGCGCGTCTTCCACCTGTACGCCGACCCCGACTCCGGCGTCATCTCCGAGCTCGACCAGCTCGCCGCGGCATGGTCGGAGGGCAAGGCCAAGGTCGCCTCGACCAGCGACCCCGGCTGGAAGGCCCTCGCGCCCTACCAGCCCTGACGGGTCGTGTCGACCTTGCGGTAGCGGGCCTCGCAGAAGCTGTAGAGGCCGAAGGTGAGGACGCCGAAGGCCACCGCGACCAGGCCCCAGGGGCCCGCGGGCGTGTCGGCGAACTCGCGCAGGGTGCCGTCCAGGCCCTGGGCCTTGTCCGGCTGGAAGGTGACGGCCGCGTAGGCGAGGAAGGCGCCGACGGCGGCGCCGACGAGGCCGCGGGCGCCGTTGCCGACGATCCCGAGCGGCTGGACGGAGCGGCGCGCGAGGCGGCCCATCTCGCCCCTCCGGAGCTCCTCCATGAACGTGCGGCGGACGGCGTGCGCGATCACGACGCCGCCCCACACCACGAAGCCCGCCGCGACCGCCAGGACGAGCCATCGGCCGCCGGGCTCGCCCATCAGCCGTGCCGTGATGGTCTTGGACTGCTGGTCGCTCGACCGGCCCTGGTAGCCGAACGCGAACGCGAGGGTCGCCGCGAAGCCGGCCGTGTAGACGACGCCGCGCGCGGCGGAGGCGAGGCGCTTGGTGGGCTTGTCGCCGTCCGGGACGGGGCGCCCGTACAGGGCCTCGGCGTACTGCCACAGAGCGAGGGCGGCGAAGCCCACCGCCATCAGCCAGAGGATCGCGTCGCCGCCGGGTTTCTCGGCGACCTCCTGGAGGGCGCCCTTCCGGTCGGCCTCCTGCCCGCCGCCGCCGAAGGCGACCTGCAGGGCCAGCCAGCCGATCAGCAGGTAGAGGAGGCCGCGCGCGACCAGCCCCACGCGCGACATGTGGTGGAACCAGGGATGTCCCGCCGCCTGCTTGATTCCGTCGCTCACGTCCGTTGCCACGGGCACGCTGTCCCCGTTCAAGGGACGGTCAAACCAGGACAGATCAGCTGAGACCGGCGCGGCGGGCGCGCTCGACGACCGGGCCGATCGCGTCCGCGAGGGCCTTGACGTCGGCCTCGGTGCTGGTGTGGCCGAGCGAGAAGCGCAGCGAGCCGCGGGCCCGCTCGGGGCTCGCGGCCATGGCGGTCAGGACGTGGCTCGGCTGCGACACGCCCGCCGAGCACGCCGAGCCGGTCGAGCAGGCGATGCCGCGCGCGTCCAGCAGCATGAGCAGGGCGTCGCCCTCGCAGCCGGGGAAGGAGAAGTGCGCGTTGCCGGGCAGCCGGTCGTCGGGGTCGCCGTTCAGGACGGCCTCGGGCACCGCGGCGCGGACGGCGTCGATCAGCTGGTCGCGCAGCTCGGTGAGGCGGCGCGCCTCCGACTCGCGGCGCGCGACCGTGGCCTGGACGGCGGCGGCGAACCCGGCGATGGCGGGGGTGTCGAGCGTCCCGGACCGCACGTCGCGCTCCTGGCCGCCGCCGTGCAGCAGCGGCACCGGCTCCAGGAACACCGGCGGCTTCGGCTTGGCCAGCAGCAGCGCGCCGACGCCGAGGGGGCCGCCGAGCTTGTGGCCGGTGACGGTGAGGGCCTGCGCCCCGCTCGCCGCGAACCCGACGGGCAACTGCGCGGCGGCCTGGACGGCGTCGGTGTGCAGCGGGACACCGCGCTCGCGGGCGGCGGCGGCCAGTTCGGCGACGGGCTGGACGGTGCCGACCTCGTTGTTCGCCCACATCACGGTGGCGAGCGCCACGTCGTCGCCGGAGCCGAGCGCCGCGGCGAGCGCCTCCGGAGTCACCCGGCCGAGCCCGTCCACCGGGACCCACTCGATCTTGGCGCCCTCGTGGTCGGCGAGCCACTGCACCGCGTCGAGGACGGCGTGGTGCTCGACGGCGCCGGCCAGCACGCGGGTGCGGGACGGGTCGGCGGCGCGGCGCGACCAGTACAGGCCCTTGACGGCGAGGTTGTCGGCCTCGGTGCCGCCGGAGGTGAACACGACCTCGCTCGGCCGGGCGTCGAACGCCTCGGCGATGATCTCGCGGGACTCCTCGACGACGCGGCGCGCCCGCCGTCCGACCGCGTGCAGCGAGGACGGGTTCCCGAGTTCGTGCAGTTCTGCGGTCATCGCCTCGATGGCCTCGGGCAGCATCGGGGTCGTCGCCGCATGGTCGAGGTAGGTCACCACGCGCTCAACATTAGCCGCGCGCCGCCTGTTCCCTCCGGGCGCCCGGAGGGTTGGCCCGGGGGCGCCCGGCCGATGGCCCGGCACCCGCCGCACCCCCGCGGAATACCTCGCCTTGACCTGCGGTTGGCCTCTATACCGTCCAGCCGGTACAGTGGAGTCGCCATGAAGAGACAAGCCCTCCTGGACGCCGCCGAATCCGTGCTCTCGGAGCAGGGGACGCAGGCGCTGACGCTCACCGCGGTCGCCGAGCGCGCCGGCGTGAGCAAGGGCGGGCTGCTCTACCACTTCCCCACCAAGGAAGCGCTCGTCCGGGCGATGGTGGCGCGGGTCATCGAGGAGTTCGACGACCTGATCGCCTCCTACATAGACTCCTACGGGGAGGGCGCCACGGGCGCCTACACCCGGGCGTACGTCGAGGCCACCTTCGAGATCCTCACCGGGGAGGCCCGCGCGTACCGGCGATGGTCGGCCATCACGGCCGCCGCCGCCGACCCGGAGCAGGCCGAGCCGCTGAACGAGGCCATGCGGCGCTGGCACGGCCGAACCCCCGAGGACGACCCCGACCCGGGCATCGCGATGATCGTCCGGCTGGCGGCCGAAGGCCTCTGGGAGGTGGTCAGCCATGATCCCGGGCTGTACGACGCCGACCGGCTCGACGCGCTGAAGCAGCGGCTGCTGAGCCTGCTGGAGCGCTGACACCGGGGCTCGCGCCCCCTCACCGCACCGTCCGTCCGGACCCGCACGCGTCTGGACCGTTCCATGACGTCCGTCACACGATCGGGGCGCCGCCCCGCCGAGCCTGGAGAGAGGTGAACGATGCTGTCGCGTGCCCGCTGGGGGACGTCCCTGACCTTCGCGCTGGCAGGCCTGCTGACCGGAGTGTGGGTGGCCCGCATGCCCGCGCTGGCCGGCAAGTTCGGGACGAGCGAGGGCGAGATCGGCATCGTCGTCCTCGTCTGGGGCATCGGCGCGATCGCGGCCATGCAGGCGCTGCGCGCCCTGATGGCGCGTGCCGGCAGCCGCGCCGCCCTGCGCGCGGCGCTGCCGCTGACGGCGCTGTCCTACGCGGCCGTCGCCCTCGCCCCGTCCTACGGCCTGCTCCTCGCCGCCGTCGCGCTGTTCGGCATGACGTTCGGGATCACCGACATCGCCATGAACGCGCAGGGCAGTGTCGTCGAGCAGGCGTACCGGCGGCCCGTCCTGAGCGGCATGCACGCCGGCTGGTGCGCGGGCGCGATGAGCGGCGGCCTGTTCGGCGTCCTCACGGCCGCGGCCGGGCTCGGGTTCACCGGGACCGTGCTGGCCGCCGCGCTGCTGTCGCTGCCGGCGGCCCTCGCGCTCGGCCGCACCTACCTGCCCGACCCGCCGGCGCCCGCCGCGGCCGGGACCGGGCGCGGGGCGCGCCGCCTGCCCGCCGCCGTCTACCTGATCGGCGCCCTCGGGTTCATCGCGTTCATGACCGAGGGGTCGATCGCCGACTGGAGCGGGCTGCTCCTGCACGAGGAGCTGGGCGCCACCGAGGCCGTCGCCGCGGCCGGCTACCCGGTGTTCGAGCTGGCGATGCTGCTCGGGCGGCTGGCCGGCGACCGGATCCGGATGCACGTCGGCACCCGCCGGCTGATGATCGGCGCGGGGCTCGGCACCGCGGCCGGCATGACGGTCGTCGTGCTGGCGCCGGCCCCGCCGGTCGCGATCGCCGGGTTCTTCGTGACGGGCCTCGTGGTCTGCACGATCGTCCCGACGACGATCTCGCTGGCGGGCACCGCCGCGCCGGACCGCCCGGCCGCGGCCGTCGCCCAGGTCGGCGCGATGGGCTACGGCGGGCTGCTGCTCGGCCCGGTGGTGGTCGGCTTCCTCGCGGACGCCACCTCCCTCCGCGTCGGCGTGGGCACCGTCGTCGTGCTCGCCCTGGTCATCGCCGCCGGCGCCCGCTTCGTCCCGCTGCGCCCGGCCAGGGCCGCCGCCGTCCCGGCACCGGCCGAGGCCCCGGCCGGGGATCCAGGCGATACCCGCCCCGCGCCGGTCGCCGCCTGACGCCCGATCCGATATAACCCCTTCTGATCATCGGTTCGGCGCTGGGGGCGGATTCATGAGCGGGTGGCGGGTTCCGGGGTACAGCGAGCTGAGGCTGCTCGGCGAGGGCGCGCAGGGCCGGGTCGTCCTCGCCCGGCACGACGCCACCGGGCGTCCCGCGGCGATCAAGTACCTCGCCGGCGCGCTGCTCGGGGACGAGGGGTTCCGGGAGCGGTTCCGCGGCGAGGCCGACCTGCTCAGCCGGCTCCGCAACCCGTTCGTCGCCCAGTTGTTCGGGCTGGTCGAGACGCCGGACGGCGCCGCGATCGTCATGGAGGCCGTGGACGGGGCGCCGCTGAAGGCGGTGCTCGCCGAGCGGGGCCCGCTGGCGCCGGAGGCGGCGCTGGCGCTGCTCAAGGGCTCGCTGCTCGGGCTGGCCGCCGCGCACGGCCTCGGCATCGTCCACCGCGACTACAAGCCGGCGAACGTGATCGTGCGCGGCGACGGGCTGAGCAAGCTGATCGACTTCGGCATCGCGGTGGACGCGGGCGCGTCGGGGCGCGCCGGAACGCCCGTCTATATGGCGCCCGAGCAGTGGCGGGACGAGCCCGCCTCCCCCGCGACCGACGTCTACGCGGCGGCGTGCGTGTTCTACGAGTGCGTGACCGGGCGCCGCCCCTACACGGCCGAGGACCCCGCCGGGCTGATGGGCCGCCATCTCACGGCGCCGATCCCGGTGGAGGACGTCCCGGAGCCGCTCCGGCCGCTGATCCAGAGCGGGCTGGCCAAGAACCCCTGGGACCGCCCGATGGGCGCCGCCGCCTTCGTCACCGAGCTGGAGTCGGTCGCGGCGGGCGCGTACGGGGCCGACTGGGAGGGACGCGGCGTCCGCACGCTCGCCGGGACGGTCGCCGCGCTGTCCGTGCTGTTCCCGCTGACCGCGCTCGGCCTCGGCTCGGGCGGCGCGTCGGCGAGCGCCGCCGGGGCCGCGGGCGCCGCCGGGGCGGGCGGAGCCGCCGGGGCCGGTGGCACGGGCGGCGCGGGCACGGCGGCGGGTGCGGCGGGCAAGGGCGTCATCGGCACGCTCGGGGCGAAGGGGGCGGCGGCCGTCGCGGGCGGCGCCGCCGCGGTGGCCGTGGGCGGCGGCGCGGCGGTCTACGTGGCCACGGCGGACGAGGCCCCCAAGCCGGTCGTGGCGCGGCTCGCCGCGCTCAGCGAGCCGGCGCGGAGCATCGGCGGCGGGAAGACGTTCCAGGCGCAGGGCCGCATCGTGCGCGTCTCGGGCGGGGACCCCGCGGTCACCAGGAAGATCAACCAGGCCCTGCGGGCGCCGCTCGAACAGCGCTGGGAGAAGACCCGCGGCGGGCTGCGGGACATCGGGTCGGGCGCCTACACCGACGTCGTGACCCCGCAGATCCTCATGCGCAACGACCGGCTGCTGTCGGTCTGGTACAAGGTCGAGCTGCGGGGCGAGCGCGGGTCCGGCTGGGACCAGTCGCAGGCCGCGACCGTCGACCTGCGGACCGGCGCGTCCTACCGGCCGCTCGACCTGTTCCGCGTCCCGACCGACCAGGGCCTCAAGCCGCTGGACACGAAGATCAAGGCGCATCTGCCGGAGGGCTCCTACTGCTACGGCGACCGGAGCCCCTCGCCCGGCGCGGTGGTCCCGCGCGGCACCGACGACCCGTCCAGGTTCGTCAAGTCCGGCGAGGTCACCATGGCCCTCACCCCCGCGGGCCTGCGCGTGGCCTTCTACGGCGCGATCCTGGGCTACGAGTCCGCGTGCGGCCTGCTCGACACGGTCGTCCCCTACGCCGAGGTGCGCGACATGGTGAAGCCCGCGCTGCTCAAGGCCGTCCCGTACCCGTCGCCGAAGCGCTCGTAGCGCGCGGCGGCCCCGGCGACGGGCGTCGCCGGGGCCGCGCGCGGAAGATCACTTGCGCTTGTTGATCTCCTCGGTGAGCTGCGGCGCGACCTGGAAGAGGTCGCCCACGATGCCGTAGTCGACGAGCTCGAAGATCGGCGCCTCGGGGTCCTTGTTGATGGCGACGATGGTCTTCGAGGTCTGCATGCCGGCCCGGTGCTGGATGGCACCGGAGATGCCGACCGCGATGTACAGCTGCGGCGACACGGTCTTGCCGGTCTGGCCGACCTGGAACGAGTGCGGGTACCAGCCGGCGTCGGTCGCGGCGCGGGAGGCGCCGACGGCCGCGCCGAGCGAGTCGGCCAGCCCCTCGATGATCGTGAAGTTCTCGGCGCCGCCGACGCCGCGGCCGCCGGAGACCACGATCGCGGCCTCGGTCAGGTCGGGGCGCTCGCCCTTCTCCTGGACGACCTTCTCCACGATCTTCGCGCCCTTGTCGGCGTCGGACAGCGTCACCGACACCTGCTCCTCGGCCGGGGCGGCCGCGGACGCCTCAGGGGCGACCGAGTTCGGCCGGACGGCGATGATCGGCGTGCCGGTCCGCACCTTGGCGTGCGCGATGATCCCGCCGCCGAAGATGGAGTGCTCGCCGACGAACCCGTCGGCGACGTCCACCACGTCGGTGAGCACGCCGGAGCCGGTCTTGACCGCCAGCCGGCCGGCGATCTCCTTGCCCTCGGCGGTCGCGGCGACGAGCACCGCGCCCGGGGACTTCTCGCTCACCAGCTGGGCGAGCAGCGCGGCCTTGGGGGCGACGACGTAGGCGGTCAGCTCCTCGTCGGCGGCCACGTAGACCTTGCCGGCGCCGTACTCGCCGAGCCGGTCCCTGGCGTTCTCGTAGCCGGGCCCGACCCACACGGCGGCGGCCTCGCCGAGCCGGTTCGCCAGCGTCAGCAGTTCGAGCGTGACCTTCTTGACCTCACCGTCGACGTGGTCGACGAGGACGAGAATCTCAGCCATCGGTTCCTAATCCCCTTCCCCGCTCAGACGAACTTCTTCGACGCGAGGAACTCGGCGATCTTCGCGCCGCCGTCGCCCTCGTCGGTGACGATCTCGCCCTTGGCGCGCGGCGGCGCCTCGGCGAAGTCGACCACCTCGGTCGCGGCGTTCGCCAGGCCGACCTGGGCGGCGTCGATCCCGGCGTCGCCGAGGCCGAGCGTCTCGACCGGCTTCTTCTTGGCCGCCATGATCCCCTTGAAGGAGGGGTAGCGCGGCTCGTTGATCTTCTCCACGACGGACACGACCGCGGGCAGGCTCGCCTCGACCCGGTCGAAGCCGTAGTCGGTCTGCCGCTGCACCTTGATGGACGTCCCGTCGATCTCGACCTTGTTGGCGAGCGACAGCTGCGCGACGCCGAGGCGCTCGGCGAGCATCGCGGCGAGCACGCCGGTGCGCGCGTCGGTGGACTCCGAGCCGAGGACCACCAGGTCGAACCCGGTGCGGCCGAGCGCCTGCTGGATCGCGTAGGAGGTCTGCAGCGCGTCGGAGCCGGCGAGGCCCTCGTCGTTGAGGTGCACGGCCTTGTCGGCGCCCATGGCCAGCGACTTGCGGATGGAGTCGGTGGCCTTGTCGGGACCCATGGTCAGGACGGTCACCTCGCCGCCGTGGGCCTCCTTGATGCGCAGCGCCTCTTCGATCGCGTACTCATCGAGCTCGTTGATCACACCGTCCGCCGCGGCGCGGTCCAGCGTGCTGTCATCGGACTTCAGCTTGCGCGGGCTCTCCGTATCGGGAACCTGCTTCACCAGGACGACGATGTTCATGGCCGGTGGCCGACCTCCCTGCACTCAGTTGGCCGCTGAGGTAAGCGGCAGAGGGGCGCCGCCCATGACGGGTCGACGCGGACATGCGCTTTCGTGGTCACAGCCTGCCAAACACCCGAACGTGCTTCGGAGCCGGGTCCCTGATTCGGCCGTGCGCCCTCATGTTACTTGCGAGTAGCCTCATGGCAAAATCGCCTCACCACCGGTCGACGGCGTGCTGGAAGCGGTCGACCGCGCTCTCCAGCGTCTGCTGGAGCCCGTACATCGGGGAGAAGCTCGGCGTCAGCGTCATGGCGCCGACGCCCGCGAGCAGGCACAGCACGCCGAGCCCCAGGGCCGCGGCGGCGACGGCCCGCGGCCGCCGCGCCACGGGCAGGAACATCAGCTCCAGCCGCCGCCTCGGGGCGCTCACGCCCGGCGCCGTCCACAGCGCCGCGGCACCGGCCCCGGCCCCGAACGCGCAGGCGGCGAGCGGGTCGACGTCACCGCCGACCACCGACGCCGCCGCGAGGCACAGCGGGACCGCGACCGCGAACACCGCCGCGTAGGGGACGGTCAGCAGCGTCCGCCCGAACGCCCACCCCCAGCCGCGCGCCGCCGTGCCGGCCACGCGCAGCAGCGTCACCGCGCCGAGCGTCAGGACCAGCCCCCCGATCGGCACCATGATCACCACCCCGACGCCGATCACCACCACCATGGCCGCCAGCAGCCGAGCCCACCCCCGCACCACCGCGCTCTCCCGCGCGGGCTCGGCACCCGGCGCACCAGCGGACCCCGTGGGCGCGGCGGACCCCGTGGGCGCGGCGGAATCTGGGGGCGCCACGGAATCCGAAGTCGGGGGCGGGGTCGGGGTGCGGTGGGGTGGGGGCGTGGCGGGCGCGGGGCCGGGCGGGAGGTCTAGGACGGACGCCGCTTCAGCCAGGTCCGCTGCCGCTGGGCGTGCCTGCGGGTCGGGGTGCGCGGCGGCGGTCACCAGCGGGCGCAGAGCAGCCGGCAGTGACTCGGCGGGGGCGTCCGGGCGGCCGGTCGCCGCGAACGTCACCGTCGCGGCCCACGCCCGGACGTCGTCCGCGGGTCCGGCGCCGGTGGTCAGTGCGAAGTCGACGACCACGGGCGCGTCGTCCACGACCAGGACCGTCTCGGGCCCGAGCCCGCCGTGCGCGAGACCGGCCCGGTGGATGGCGGCGAGCGCCCTGGCCAGCCCGGCGGCCATCAGGCGCAGCGCGTCCCCCGCCATCGGCCCCCGGGCGGCGATCGTCTCCCCGAGCGGCCTGCCGGGCACGAACCGGGTCACGACGAACGGGCGGGGGCCGGCGGGCTCGCCGTCCAGGACGTCCACCGCGTAGGGGCTGAGCACCTCGCGCATGCGCTCCACGTCGGGCGCGGCGCCCTCCGGGAGCATCCTGATCGCCACGTCGCCGCCGTCGGGCCCCGTGGCGCGATGGACGCCACCGGTGCCGCCGCCCGGCCTGGACAGCAGCCGGTACGGGCCGATGTACGCCTGGTGGCTCGTCTCACCGCTCATATGGGTCGCCACCCTACCGAGCGGAGGCGTCCGGCCGGGCCCGTCCGGAAGGGACGGGTCCGTCAGGTACCGGGGACGCTCGAGACGAGGTCGCGGACGTCGTTGCGCAGCCCCTCCAGGCTCTGGCTCATGCCGTCCACCGGAGTCGTGTCGGGCGGCTGCTTCTGCGACATCACCACCAGCACCGTGGCGAAGATGCCGAGGATCAGCGCGCCCGCGAGGGCCGCCTCGGCGCGCGGCAGCAGCGCGCCCCAGATGCGGGCGAGCTGGCGGCGGGGCGCGCCGCTGCCCGGCGCGAGGCACAGCAGCCCGATCACCGCCATGGCCGAGTACGCGATGGCCTTCGAGGCGGTCATGTCGGGCTTGGCGAAGATCAGCACGCCGAGCAGGATCACGCCCGCGACGCCGCTGAGCGACGTCCACAGGGCGGTGGACATCAGCGCACCCGGCAGGTGCAGCGGCGTCCGGAACGCGGCGGCGACCGCGTCGCCCGAGCGGGGGCCGCGCCGCGTCTGCCGGCCCTCCATCCCCTTGGCCGCCTTGTCGCCCATGCGCAGCACGAGCACCCCGGCGACGGTGACGCCGAGCGCGAGCAGCGGCGCGATGTTGGCGAACCCGAGCAGCGCGACCAGGACGAGGAGGCTGAGCACCCGGTACCAGCCGTACGGCTTGCGGCGCTCCCGGTCGGCGCGCTCGCGGTCGGCGCGGGCCTGGTCGGCGACGCGCCGCTGCGCGTCCTGCGTCTGCGGGTCGTAGGGGCCGCGCTGCAGCGCGCCCGGCGGGGGCTGACTCGGCGGGGGCGCGTACTGCGGCGGGTACCCGCCCTGCTGGTACGGGCCCTGCTGCTGCGGGCCCTGCTGCTGCGGCTGGGCGTAGCCGCGCTGCGCGAACTGCTCCCCGGCCTTGAACGGCGCCGGCGCGGGCGGCGGGACGGGCGGCGGCGCGGCGGGCGGCAGCTGCCCCACGAAGTCCTTCGGCTGCGCCGGGACGGGCGCGGGCGCCGGGATCGCCGACCCGCCGGGCGCCGTCGGCCGGGCCGCGGAGTCCTGCGGGTCCGGCAGCGGCATCGAGAACTGCCGGGAGTGGTCGGCGGCGGGGTCGTCCACCGGCTGCGACGTGCCCGGCGACGGGTAGTGCTGGTCGACGCGGGTCTGGTCGGTGATCGTCGCTTCGAGGTGGATCCGCCGGGTGAGCTGCACCAGGTTGACCGCGGTCGGGCGCTCGGCCGGGTGCCGCGCCATCGCCGACCGCAGCACGGGCAGCAGCGCGTCGGGCACGCCGTCCAGGTCCGGCGTGCCCTGCATGATCTTGTAGAAGATCGACTCGAAGGTGCCGGAGCCGAACGGCGGGCGGCCGGTCGCGGCGTAGGCGACCGTCCCGGCCCAGGCGTGCACGTCCGAGGGCGGGCCCGCGTCCTCACCCTCGATGATCTCGGGGGCGAGGTAGCCGGGGGTGCCGATGACCATGCCGGTCGCGGTGAGCCGGGTGGCGTCGGCGGCCTGCGCGATGCCGAAGTCGATCACGACGGGCTCGCCGTCCACCAGCATCACGTTGCCGGGCTTCATGTCGCGGTGCACGATCCCGGCGCCGTGGATCGCCGACAGCGCCGCCGCCAGCCCCACGCCGAGCCGCTGCAGGCCGGGCCCGTAGATCGGCCCGGACTCCTCGACGATCTCCTCCAGCGTCCGGCCGGGGACGTACTGGGTCACGATGTAGGGGCGGTCGGCGGTCACGTCGGCGTCGAGGATCTCCGCGACGTGCGGGCTGTGCACCCTGCGCATCGAGTCGACCTCGCGGGCCAGCCGGCGGCGCGCCGTGGCGTCGCCCGCGACCGCGGGCCGCAGCACCTTGATGGCCACGTTGCGCCCCTCGGGGTCGGCGCCGAGGTAGACGACGCCCATGCCCCCTTCCCCCAGGGTCTGGAGCACGCTGTAATGGCCGATTCGGTCCCCGGACGTGACAGCTCCCTTCATCGTTTCCGAAACCCTACCCTCGCTGATCGAGCCGGGGCGGATCCGGCCGGCATCAGGCCGCCACTCCGTCGCGCGGCGTGGCGAGGGCGCCGGCGAACCACCGCGCGGGCGGCCGCTCGGACGGGACGCGGGCGAACGCCGCCCGCAGGAGCCCGGCCAGCGGGGCCGGGACCCCGTCGATGTCGGCCTGGCCGCGCAGGATCCGGAAGCACACCCCGTGCAGCGAGCCCCGCCCGAACGGGGGCCGCCCCGTCGCCGCGTACGCGACCGTGGCCGCCCACGAGAACACGTCCGACGCGGTGGTGGCGCGCTCCCCCTCGATCAGCTCGGGCGCCAGGTAGGCGGGCGTCCCCACGACCAGCCCGCGCTTGGTGAGCTGGTCGGCGCCCGACTCGTGCGCGATGCCGAAGTCGATCAGCGTCGGCCGGTCGCCCATGACCATCACGTTGCCGGGCGACACGTCGCGGTGCAGCACGCCGGCGTCGTGGACGTCGCCGAGCGCGAGCGCCAGCCGCCGCGCGAACCGGACGAGCCGGTCGGCGCGCAGCGGGCCGTACGCCGGCACCAGGTCGCTCAGCGGGCAGCCCGGCACGTACTGCATGACCACGTGCGGCCGCTCCGCCGAGACGGCGCCGTCCAGCAGCCGGGCGACGTAGGCGCTGCGCACCCGCGCCTGCGCCGACATCTCCCGCGCCAGCCGGCTGATCGCCTCCGGCTCCCCCGCCAGCTCCGGTACCAGTTCCTTGACCGCGACCTCGCGGCCGTGGGCGTCCATCGCCAGGTACACCACGGCCGTGCTCCCCCGGCCGATCTCGTCCAGCAACCGATACCCGCCCAGTCGCCGATGCGTCCCCATGCTCCCTTTGACGCCGGAAAACGACCTCGCGTTCCCGCCCTTCGGCGTGCGGAGGGGGCCGGCGCTCAGCCCTTGCGGGCGGCCTGGCGGGCGCGGCGCTCCTCCCGGCGGGTCTCGAACTTGGTGGCGGAGGCGTCGAGCTGCTCCAGGTACTCCACGAGTTCCTCGCGGGCCTTCTCGCCGTCACCGGTCAGGTCGGTGCGGTCGAACACGCCCCACTTGCGCAGCACCGGGACGAGCACGTCGTCGTGGTGCAGGCGCAGGTCGTAGATGCCGGCGTTGGCGATGACGACGGACTTGCGCATGAACCCGTCGATGCTGTGCCCGGGCATGTGGAACGTCGTCACCACGTCGGTGATCGCCCGCATCGTCTCGTTCGGGCTGGCCTCCAGCGCGGCGGCCATCAGGTTCCGGTAGAAGATCATGTGGAGGTTCTCGTCGGCGGCGATGCGGGCCATCATCTGCTCGCAGACGGGGTCGCCGGACGCCTTGCCGGTGTTGCGGTGCGACACGCGGGTGGCGAGCTCCTGGAACGACACGTACGCCGTCCCGTGCAGGAACGAGTCGCCGTGGTCGGCCTCGTAGCCGGCCTCCATGTGGTGCATGCGGGCGCGCTCCAGCGCGATCGGATCGACCGCGCGGGTCACCGTCAGGTAGTCGCGCAGGACGATGCCGTGCCGGTTCTCCTCCGCCGTCCACCGGTTGACCCAGGTGCCCCAGGCGCCCTCGCGGCCGAACACGGTGGCGATGGCGCGGTGGTAGCCGGGGAGGTTGTCCTCGGTGAGGAGGTTGACGATGAGCGACTCGCGCGCCTCCAGGCTCAGCTTCGACTGCTCCAGCGACCACGCCTCGCCGCCGAGCGGGCCGTCGAAGTCGGTCCCCTGGCTCCAGGGGACGTACTGGTGCGGGAACCATTCCTTGGCCATGGACAGGTGCCGGTTCAGTTCCTTCTCGACCACAGGCTCCAGGTCGAGCATGAGGCCGGTCTGGAACTTCTCTTCGGGGGTCACGGACATGCGGTTCCTTCACTGGACGACGTGGTCTGCCGGACGGTTCTCCGCCGCGAGGGCGGGCTCGGAAAGGCGCCCAGCAGGCCGTACCCACAACCTACTCAAGCGTAGGTTCGATCGTCGCCACTCCGCGTGACCCCCGTCAAGTAACCCCCGTTACAAGCAACCCGCGGGAACTTTTGTAGACCGGAGCACAAAGACGTGTGGTGCCCCTTTGTCACCGGGTTTCCGCCGCCTGTTGCCACATGCGGTTCACCGCGGCTCTGAGCAGCGGCCTCGGCACGAGCTTCAGCGCGGGGAACGCGGCCTTGTACTGCGCGCCCGGTACGCAGAGCGCGCGTCCGGCCGACACCGCCTCCAGGCCCGCCCGCGCCACATCGTCGCGGCGCAGCCACAGGAGGCTGGGCGGGACGTCGTCCTCCGTGCGGGTGAACCCCGGGCACAGTGCCGTGACATGGACGCCCCGGCCCGCGACCTCGGAGTGCAGGCTCTCGGAGAAGGACGCGACGTACGCCTTCGTCGCGCCGTAGGTCGCGCTGCCCGGCGACGGCGCGAAACCCGACATGGACGCGACGTTCAGCACCCCGCCCCGGCCGCGCGCGACCATCCCCGGCAGGACCGCGTGGGTGAGCCGCACCAGCGCGGCGACGTTCAGCTCGATCTGCGCGAGGTGGTCGTCGAGCGGGAGGTCGGCGAACGCTCCGAAGGCGCCGTGGCCGGCGTTGTTGACCAGCAGCTCCACGGGCTCGGTGCGCAGCCGCCCCTCGACCTCGGCGCGCTGCCCGGGGTCGGTGAGGTCGGCCGCCAGCACCTCCACGGCGACCCGGTACCGCTCGACCAGCTCGCGGGCCAGCCCGTCCAGCAGCTCGGCCCGGCGCGCCACGATCACCAGGTCGGTGCCGCGGGCGGCCAGGAGGCGGGCGAAGCTCTCCCCGATGCCGCTGGACGCGCCCGTCACGAGCGCGGTCCGGTATGCGTGTCGCATGGCGGGAGATGCTATCCGTCGTTCTTCACAACCCCGGGCAGCACACTCAAAAACATGAATAACGGTTTAGTGCGCAAGTTCCGACGTGCGCCGCGGTTCGCCGGCGGCGGCCTCGGGCGGCGGCAGCATCGCCGCCGGGTCCTCGCCCGCGACCCACAGCCCGACCACGAACGCGGTGGCCGCCTCCAGGAGGCCGGCCCTCGCCAGGCGGCCGCCGTCCATCGGCACGCAGCCGAGGTCGGTCACGAGCGCCCGGACCACCGCCAGCGCCTCCTCGTCGTCCCCGCACAGCGGGACGCCCAGCGGGCGCCCGCCGAACACCGGCGGCGTCATGCGCCACACGCTCTCGTGGCACATGGTGAACGCCTTGACGACCCGCGCTCCGGTCGCGTCCGCTATCCGGCGCGCGGCCGACGGCCCGCCCCCGGTCTTGAGCCGCTCGAACGGCGGCTCCATCGGGTTGGTGCAGTCGATCAGCACCCGTCCCTCCAGCGGACCCGCCCGGCGCAGCGCGTCCGGGACGCCCTCGTGCCAGACGGCGAGGAGCACCGCGTCCCCGGACTCCGCCGCCTCCCGCAGCGTGCCGCCGGACGCGCCGTGCCCGATCCGCTCGGCCAGCGCGACCGCCTTCGCCGGCGTCCGCGCCCCGATCCGCACCTCGTGCCCCTTGCGCGCCCACTGCGTGGCGAGCGCGTCCGCCATGGCGCCCGCGCCCAAGACTCCGATCCGCATGCCGTCCTCCCGTTCGATTACCTTCGGACGGGACGCTAGGCGAGCCGTCGCGCACCATCCGGTGCGTATCGGAAGAGGCAGGATGGCGGGCGGATCCATGGACGAACACGAATTCATCGCCGACTGCCGGACGCGGCTCGGCCTCGACCTGCTGTCCGGCACCTGGACGGGCGTCGTGGTCTGGACGCTGCGGCACGGCCCGCTGAGGCCGAGCGAGATCCGGGAGCGGATCGGCGGCATCAGCCACAAGGTGCTGACCGGGACGCTGCGCCACCTCGAGCGGAACGGGCTGGTCACCCGCCGCCGCTACGCCGAGGCGCCGCCGCGCGTCGAGTACGCGCTGACCGGCCCGGGACGCGGGCTGCTGGAACCCCTGGCCGCCCTGGGCCGCTGGACCGAGCGCCACGCCGACGAGGTGCTGGACGCGCAGGACCGCGCGGACGGCCCGCCCGTCGACCCCGCGCTCCGGCCGGTGAACCCCACCGCGGTCAGCGGCCGGTGAACCCCACCGCGGTTAGCGGCCGGTGAACTTCGCCTTGCCGGGGCCTTCCTCCATGAAGCTCTTCATGCCGGCCGCCTGGTCCTCGGTGGCGAACAGGGCGGCGAACTGCGTCCGCTCGATCTCCAGCCCGGTGTCGAGGTCGGCCTCCATGCCGCGGTCGACGGCCTGCTTGGCGGCGCGCAGCGCGATCGCGGGGCCGCCGACGAACGTGGCCGCCCACTCCTTGGCGGCGGTGTAGACGGCGTCGTCCGGGACGACCCGGTCGACCAGCCCCATCGCGAGCGCCTCCGGCGCGGCGACGTGCCGGCCGGAGAAGATCAGGTCCTTGGCCCGCGCCGGGCCGATCAGCCGGACCAGCCGCTGCGTGCCGCCCGCGCCGGGGATGATGCCGAGCTGGATCTCCGGCTGCCCCACCTTCGCGCCCTCGCCGGCGACGCGGAAGTCGGCGGTCAGCGCCACCTCCAGCCCCCCGCCGAGCGCGTACCCGGTGATCGCGGCGATGACCGGCTTCGGGATCCCGGCGAGCGCCTTGGCGAAGTCCTGCAGGAGCCGCGAGTGCCCCGCCGACATCTCGGCGTACGACATCGGGGCCATCTCCTTGATGTCCGCGCCCGCCGCGAAGACCCGCTCGCCCCCGTACAGCACGACGGCGGCGACCGCCTCGTCCTGCGTGACCTCCCGGGCGGCGTCGATCAGCTCGCGCTGCATCTGGGCGTTCAGGGCGTTCATCTTCGGACGGTCCAGCCTGATCGTCGCGACCCCGTCCTCGACCTCGACCCGTACGAACTCGCCCACGGCGATCCTCCTGTGCACACTCGGCTGCGGACGTCCCGAGCCTAACCAGAGGGCAAGGGCACACCGGCGGCCGGGCGCGGTGAGTGCGGCGCGGAGCCGTCCGAGTGGCCGGTGTCGGGCAGCGCGACCGCTGTGATGCCCGGGAACGTCAGGGGCTGCTGGTAGCTTCGGGGACCATGCTCGTCGCCCACGCCACCTGGCATGGCGGTGCGCTCTGCCTGTGGGCCGAACGCACCGGCCCGCACGAGCCGTCACCGGACGTCCACCCCTTCGCGACCTGCGACTTCACGGGGACGTCCTACGAGCCGCTCGTCCGCACGGCGTTCCGCGTCGAGCTGGCGATGTCGCTGCCGACCCTGGACGGCCGCCCGCTGCCGTCCGCCGAGCTGGGCCCGCAGCCGGTGCCGGACGAGCCCGAGCTGCGCCCGTGGCGGGTGCCGGCGCTCGTCCTCGAACCGTTCCCCGCGATGGCGCTGCTCCAGGCCGCCGAGCACAGCGCAGACGTGGTCCCGGGCACCGACCTGCGGTTCCTGTGCATGCTCGCGGACGAGGCGGTGAGCCTCACCGGGCGCGGCCACGTCCTCCCGGCCCTCCTGCGCGAGGACGGCGACCTCGTCGCCCGCTGGCGCCCGGTGATCGACGACCCCGCGCGCTTCCGGGCGCTGGCCCGCGCGATGCCCGCCGCGTGCCGCGCCGCCGGCGGCGGGCGTCCCGCCGCCGAGGTGCTGCGGGAGGCGCTGTCCGGACTGGTCGACACGGCCGTCCGGGGCGTGGTGCCGCATCCGCTGCTGGTGTCGCGGCGCAAGGAGCCCGACCGGCTGCCGCTCGCGGAACGCTGGGTGAGGGCGCTGACCGGCCCGTCCGCCGCGGTCGCCCGCGAGCCTCGCGACGACCCGGACGACCTGATCGCCGAGCTGGACGCCTGGGCCGCCGCCGCGCGCCGCCCGTCCGGCCCGCTGCGCGTCTGCTTCCGCCTCGCCGAACCGGGGGCCGAGGAATTCGGGGACGGGGAATTCGGGGACGGGAAGCTCGAAGACGGAGAGCGGGAGGCGGAGGACGACTCCTGGCGGGTCGAGTTCGCCCTCCAGGGCACCGACGACCCGAGCCTCTACGTCCCGGCGTCCATGGTCTGGGGCGGTGAGGCGACGTCGATCCCGGACGCCGAGGAGACCCTCCTCGGCGGGCTCGGCCGCGCGCTGCGCCTGTTCCCCGACCTGGCGCCCGCGCTGGACGGCCCGGCGCCCGCCGAGCTGCTCCTCGACACCGCGGGGGCGTTCCGGTTCCTCCGCCAGACGGCCGCGATGCTCGCCGCCGCCGGGTTCGGCGTCCTGCTCCCCCAGTGGGCGGGCAAGGCGAAGCTCGGCATGAAGCTGACGGCAAGCCCCGAAGACCCCGAGGCGTCCTCCGGCGCCGCCGCGCCGTCGGGCTTCGACCTGAAGGCCATGGTCGACTTCCGCTGGGACCTGGCCATCGGCGACGACAGCATCGACGAGGCCGAGCTCGAAGAGCTGGCCCGCCTGAAGACCCCGCTCGTCCGGCTGCGCGGCCGGTGGGTCGAGCTGGACGAGGAGCAGCTCGAAGCCGCGCTCGACTTCCTGCGCCACCCGCGCCGGGGGCGCATGACCGCCGCCGAGGCGATCCGCGCGATCGTCCACGCGGGCGACGACGCCCTCCCGCTCACCGGCGTCGACGCGGGCGGCCCCCTCGGCGACCTGCTGTCCGGCGAGGCCGACCGCCGCCTCACCCCCATGCGCACCCCGGACGAGCTGGACGCCGAGCTGCGCCCCTACCAGGAGCGTGGCCTGGCCTGGCTGACCTTCATGAACGACCTGGGGCTGGGGGCGCTGCTGGCGGACGACATGGGGCTCGGGAAGACGATCTCCGTCCTGTCGCTGCTGGTCCACGAGCGGGAGGACGGCGCGCGCCCGGCCCCGACCCTCGCGATCCTGCCGATGTCGCTGGTGGGGAGCTGGCAGCGGGAGGCGGCGCGGTTCACGCCGAAGCTGCGCGTCTACGTCCACCACGGGACGGGGCGGCATCGCGGCGAGGACCTCGTCGCGGCCGTGGCGGGCGCCGATCTGGTGCTGACCACCTACGGGACGGCGACGCGGGACGCCGAGACGCTCGCGCCGATCGAGTGGGGGCGGGTCGTCTGCGACGAGGCGCAGGCGCTGAAGAACAGCGGGACGCGGCAGGCCAGGGCGGTGCGGAGCATCCCGGCGCGGAGCCGGATCGCGCTCACGGGCACGCCGGTGGAGAACCATCTGACCGAGCTGTGGTCGATCATGGAGTTCGCGAACCCGGGGCTGCTCGGGCCGCGCGGCGAGTTCCGGCGGCGGTTCGCGATCCCGATCGAGCGGGAGGGCGACGAGCAGGCGGCGCTGGCGCTGAAGCGGGCGACGCAGCCGTTCATCCTGCGCCGTCTCAAGACCGACCGGTCGATCATCTCCGACCTGCCGGAGAAGCAGGAGATCAAGGTCTACTACAACCTCACCACCGAGCAGGCGTCGCTCTACCAGGCGACCGTGGACGACATGCTCCGGCAGATCGCCGAGGCCGACGAGACGCAGCGGCGCGGGCTCGTCCTGGCGACGATGGCCAAGCTCAAGCAGGTCTGCAACCACCCGGCGCAGCTGCTCAAGGACGGCTCGCGCCTCCCCGGCCGCTCCGGCAAGCTCGAACGGCTGGAGGAGATCTGCGCCGAGGTCCTGGAGCAGGGCGAGAAGGCGCTGGTCTTCACCCAGTACGCCGAGTTCGGCTCGATGCTCCGGCCCTATCTCGCGGCGCGGCTCGAAAGTCCGGTGCTGTGGCTGCACGGCGGGACGTCCAAGCAGCAGCGCGACGACCTGGTCCAGCGGTTCCAGGAGGACGACGAGCCCTCGGTCTTCCTGCTGTCCCTCAAGGCGGCCGGGACGGGCCTGACGCTGACGGCCGCGAACCACGTCGTGCACGTCGACCGCTGGTGGAACCCGGCCGTCGAGGACCAGGCGACCGACCGCGCGTTCCGCATCGGCCAGACCCGCAACGTCCAGGTCCGCAAGTTCATCTGCGTCGGGACGATGGAGGAGCGCGTCGACGAGATGATCGAACGCAAGAAGGCCCTCGCCGAGTCGATCGTCGGAACCGGCGAGGACTGGCTGACCGAGCTGTCGGTCGCCGAGCTGCGCGACGTCCTGCGGCTGTCGCCCGAGGCGGTGAGCGACTGATGTCCGAGCGACCGATGGGCGAGCGCATCCGGGCACGCACCAAGCGCGGCTCGATCGGCACCCAATGGTGGTCGCGGCGCTTCATCGACCTCGTCGAGTCGTTCGCCGACCCGGGCCGCCTCCAGCGCGGCCGGACCTACGCCCGCAAGGGCACCGTGGTCGGCCTGAAGGTCGAGCCGTACGAGGTGACCGCGAAGGTGCACGGCTCGGCGCCCGAGCCGTACGAGGTGGCGCTCACCATCGACGCGATCGGCGCGGACGACTGGCGCGCCGTGGAGAAGGAGCTGGCGTCGCGCGCGGTGTTCCGGGCGCGGCTGCTCGCCGGGGAGATGCCCCCGGAGATCGAGTGGGTGTTCGCCGAGATGGGCCTCGCCCTGTTCCCGGGATCGGCGTCCGACCTGCACCTGATGTGCGACTGCCCCGACTGGGGCGATCCGTGCAAGCACGCCGCGGCCGTCCTGTACCTGCTGGCCGAGGCGTTCGACGACGACCCGTTCCTCATCCTCCGGTGGAACGGGCGGGGGCGCGAGCAGTTGCTGGCCGCGCTGCGCCGCGGAACCGCGACCGAACCCGACCCCTTCGACATCGAGGACGAGCCCCTCACCGCCGCCGGTTTCTGGACGCCGCCGACCGGCCTGGCCCGCCTGCGCGACCGTCCGCCCGCTCCGCCCGTCCCGCCCGGCTTCGTCCTCCAGGTGGCCGCTCCCCCGCCGGTCAGGATCCGCCGCCGCCCCCTCCCGGACGTCCTGGCCCCCGCCTACGAGGCCCTCGCCGGAGACGACGACGGCTAGAGCGGCAGGTGGGCGCGGACCTTGAAGCCGCCGTCCGGGCGCGGGGCCGCGTCGAGGGTGCCGCCCAGGGCCTTGGCCCGGTCGCGCATGCCGCGGATGCCGCTGCCGTCCGCCGACGGCGGCGGGGAGGCGGCGCCCCTGTCGTCCACCCCGTCGTTCTCCACGCTGACGGTCACGGCGCCGTCGTCGTACTCGATGCGGACGAGCACGGAGCTCGCCTCGGAGTGCCGGGTCACATTGGTGAGGGCCTCCTGGACGATGCGGTAGGCGGCCAGGTCGGCCTCGGCGGGCAGCGGGCGCGGGTCGCCCTCGACCTCGGTGCGGATCTCGATCCCGGCCGCCGCGATCCGGCCGGTGAGCTCGTCCAGGCGGGCGAGGCCGGGGGCGGGCGCGACCGGGGCGGCCTCGTCGACCTGGCGCAGGACGCCGAGGGTGGCGCGCATCTCGCGGAGGGTGTCCTTGCTGGCCTGCTTGATCGCGGTGAGGGCGTCCTCGGCGCGTTCCGGCTCGCGGCGCAGCCCGTGCAGCGCGGCGGTGGCCTGCACGTTGATCAGCGAGATGTTGTGGCCGAGGACGTCGTGCAGCTCGCGGGCGATGCGCAGCCGCTCCTCGATGGCGCGGCGGCGGGCCTCGGCCTCGCGCCCGCGCTCGGCGATCCGGGCGCGCTCCTCGGCCTCGCGCAGGTAGGCGCGGCGGTTGCGGACGACGCCGCCGATCGCGACGACCGCGACGAACCATCCGACGAGCAGGAACCCGGCGGCGTCCGCGAGATGGTTGACGTCGTCGCGGCTGTCGGCGACCACGGTCGCCACCACCGAGACGCCCGCGAGCGCGGCGGCGGCCGCGAGGTGGCCCTCGGCCGCCGCCGTGTACAGGGCGATGACGAACGTGATCAGGGCGGGGCCGTCGGGATCGGTGACCGGGTAGTAGACGGCGCAGGCGGCGAGGGTGACGGCCGCCACCACGACGGGATGGGAGCGGCGGAAGTACAGCGCCCCGCAGGTGACGGCGAGCAGCGCCCAGCTGTAGAGCGGCATCCGCGTGGGCGGGCCGGTGTGCGTCGAGACGAGCGTCATCGCGGCCAGGGCGGCGAAGAAGCCGCCGGCCAGGAGCGCGTCCGCCGTGCGCCCTTGCGGCAGCCGCGGGACCGGCCGCTCGCGTCGGTCTCCTAGTCGCACGTGCCCATCCTGCCAGGGCCCGTCCACTTGCATGTCTGTGATGAGATGTAGTACTTCTACTATTACCCGAGGCAAGGATACGACGAAATATGCAAGAGCCCGTACAAGGGCAGGGTGACGGGTGAGAGCGCCGACGACGCGGAGGGCCGGGCGGTGATCCGGAAGAGCGACCCGGTGCCCGCCGGCAAGGAGCACGTCCACAACCGGATCACGGTGCTGCGGGCCGAACGCGGCATCTCGCGCCGCGACCTGGCCGCCGCCCTCGGAGTGCACTACCAGACGGTCGGCTACCTGGAGCGCGGCGAGTACAGCCCCAGCCTGCACCTCGCCCTCCGGATCGCCGAGTACTTCGAGGTGCCGGTCGAGGTCGTCTTCTCCCTCGAACCGTTCCCGAGGATCGGAGACACGCCATGACGAACGACGCAGGATGGCTGGAGCGGTCCCGCCGCAAGCGGGCGGACCGCCTGGCGGCCCTGGACGACGAGCTGGAGCGTCGGCTGCCCGCCCGCTACGCCCGCCGGCGCCCCCGCCGGGTGCTGGCGGGGGCGGGCGCGGTCACGCTGGGCCTGTTCTGGGTGGACGCCGCGGTGTCGTGGGCGCTGGCGCCCAGCGACACCGCGATGATCAGCAACTTCGTGATCCTGGGCGTGCTCGTGGTGGTCGGCTTCCCGCTGGCCGGCCAGTTGATCGCGGTGACCCGCGGGCTGACGTCCAAGCGCGAGCGGGAACTCGACGAGCGCCAGCTCACCGCGCGGCTCCGCGCGTTCGCCACCGCGCACCGGGCCACGACGTACGTGATGATCGCCGTGGTGCTGGCGGTGTCGGTCGCGGACCGTGACGGCCGCGATTCGCAGATCCCCGGCGCCGCGCTCTTCCTGATCCTGTTCGCCCTGCTCGTGACGCACGCCCTCCTCCCCCTCGTCGTCGCGGCCTGGCAGGCGGCCGACCCGCCGGCCGACGAGGACGAGGACGAGGACGGCGAGACCGGAGAGGCCGCGGCCTAGCGCAGGTCGCCGTTCGTCATGCCCTGCGGTGCCGGCGGCAGCGCGACCAGGCCCAGCTCGGCGAGCCCCGGCAGCATCGGGTGGCTCGGAACCACGCGGACGCTGTAGCCGAAGGCGCCGCTGCGCCCGAGGGGGACCTCGCCGGTGTAGCGGCGCCGCCCGTTCTCCACGGGCGCGCTCTCCTCCAGCTCCAGGTAGGACGGCTCGACGAGCGCGTCGCTGTCGTCCACCCGGCCGTAGGCGACCTCCACGGCCACGTCCTCCGGGTCGAGGCCGCCGAGGTCGACGACGACGCGGACCGCCAGCCGCGTCCCCACCTGCGGGCTCTCCTCCCCGTTGGACTCGACGTGCTCGACGGCGACGCGCGGCCACGCCGCGCGGACCCGCCGCTTCCACGCCGCCAGCTCCCGGGCGCCCGCGAACTTGTCGGCCACCATCGCCCGCTCGGACGCGGCGGCCGGGGCGTAGAGGTCCTCGACGTAGTCGCGCAGCATCCGGGACGCGAGCACCTTCGGGCCGAGGGTGGCGATGGTGTGCTTCACCATCTCCAGCCAGCGGCGCGGGAGATCGGCCGAGTCCCGGTCGTAGAACGTGACGGACACGTGGTCCTCGACCAGCTCGTACAGGGCGGCGGCCTCCAGCTCGTCCCGCCGGTCGGGGGTCGCGAGGCCGTCGGCGGACGGGATCGCCCAGCCGTTCTGGCCGTCGTACCACTCGTCCCACCAGCCGTCGCGGATCGACAGGTTCAGCCCGCCGTTCAGCGCCGCCTTCATCCCGGACGTGCCGCACGCCTCCAGCGGGCGCAGCGGGTTGTTCATCCACACGTCGCAGCCCTGCACCATCAGCTGCCCGAGCGCCATGTCGTAGTCGGGCAGGAAGACGATCCGGTGCCGGACGTCCTCGGACCCGGCGAACCGCACGATGTCCTGGATGAGCCGCTTGCCGCCCTCGTCCGCGGGGTGCGCCTTCCCCGCGATGACGATCTGCACGGGCCGCTCGGGGTTCAGCAGGATCGAGCGGAGCCGGTCCTCGTCGGACATCATCAGCGTGAGCCGCTTGTAGGACGGGACGCGCCGCGCGAACCCGATCGTCAGGACGTCGGGGTCGAGGGCGTCGTCGATCCAGGAGATCTCCGCCTCGCTGGCGCCGCGCTGCCGCCACGACTCGCGCAGGCGGCGCCGCGCGTCCAGCACGAGGCGGCGGCGCAGCAGGCCGCGCATCCGCCAGATCTCGGCTCCGGAGACGTTCCGCACGCCCTCCCAGCCGCGCCCCGACTCCATCACCGACGGCAGCTCCCGCGCGGTGAACTCCAGCACCTCGCGGGCGACCCACGTCCCGGCGTGCACCCCGTTGGTGATGGAGCCGATCGGGACCTCGGAGGTGTCGAACCCGCCCCACAGCCCGCCGAACATCTCCCGGCTGACCTCGCCGTGCAGCTCGCTGACGCCGTTGACGCGCTGCGCGAGCCGCATCCCCATCACGGCCATGTTGAACACGGTGCGGTCGCCGCCGGGGTAGTCCTCGGTGCCGAGCGCGAGGACCCGGTCCAGGGGGACCTGCTCCTCCTCGTTCGCGCCGCCGAAGTACCGGCTGATCAGGTCGCGGGGGAACCGGTCGATCCCGGCCGGGACGGGGGTGTGCGTGGTGAACACGGTGCCCGCCCGGGTCGCCTCCAGGGCCTCGTCGAACGTCAGGCCGGCCTCCGACACGAGCTCGCGGATGCGTTCGAGGCCGAGGAAGCCGGCGTGGCCCTCGTTGGTGTGGAAGACCTCCGGCCCGGGGTGCCCGGTGATGCGGCAGTACGCGCGGATCGCCCGGACGCCGCCGATGCCGAGCAGCATCTCCTGGAGCAGCCGGTGGTCGCCGCCGCCGCCGTACAGCCGGTCGGTGACGTCCCGCGCGGACTGGTCGTTGTCCTCGACGTCGGAGTCGAGCAGCAGCTGCGGGACGCGGCCGACGTGCGCGATCCACACCTGCGCGCGCAGCTCGTTCCCCTTGGGGAGGCCGATGGCGACGCGGACCGGCGAGCCGTCCCGCTCGCGGAGCAGGGTGAGCGGGAGCCCGTTCGGGTCGATCGGCGGGTAGCGCTCCAGCTGCCAGCCGTCCGGCGACAGCGACTGGGAGAAGTAGCCGTGCCGGTACAGCAGCCCGACGCCGAGGATGGGGACGCCGAGGTCGCTCGCGGTCTTCAGGTGGTCGCCGGCGAGGATGCCGAGGCCGCCGGAGTACTGCGGCAGCGCGGCGGTGATCCCGTACTCGGGTGAGAAGTAGGCGATGCACGCCGGCGCGTTCTGGCCAGTAGAGCGCTTCTGGTACCAGCGGGGCGCCGTCAGGTACTCGTGCAGGTCCTCCGCGGTGTCCTGGAGGCGGCGCAGGAACCGCCGGTCCTCCGCCAGGCGCGCCAGCCGCTCCGGTGCGACCTCGCCGAGCAGCCGGACCGGGTCGTGGTGGACGGCCTTCCACAGCGCCGGGTCCACTGCGCGGAACAGGTCGAGCGTCTCGTGGTGCCAGGACCAGCGCAGGTTGAGGACGAGCTCCTCGAGCTGCCGCAGCGGCTCGGGAAGGACGGTGCGGACCGTGAATCGTCGGATTGCCTTCACGCAACGTCACGGTATGCGGTGCGGGGCCGTGCGCGCGACGGCGGGGGACCACACCCTCACCTCGCGGACCGGCCGCCGTCGCGCCGGGGGAACCGCGAAAACCCCGTCCCCGCACGGGCTCCCGCCACCCCGCCGGGCACCTCCGCGCAGGCCGGGCCGGGTGCTACGGCAGAGCGTTTGCCCAAACTCGACCATCCCCAGACCGGCGGTAACCGGCGCGCAGCGCAAAGTTACGGGCGGCCGGACGACGGCGGCCGCCCGATCCCGGGCATGGACGTTTTGTATGTCTCGAACGGGTAGGGGTGGCACATGCACGTCGAGTCCGGAACGTCCAGTTCGACCGGCATTCCGAGGCTCGGTCGCATTCCGATCCTGGATGTGGCGCCGGTGGTGGGGTGTGGCCGGTGGCCGGCCAAGGCGGTGGTGGGTGAGACCGTCGAGGTGTCGGCGACGGTGTTCCGTGAGGGGCACGAGATGCTGGGCGCGGCGGTGGTGCTGCGGACGCCGGACGGGGAGGAGCTGCCGCCGCGGCGGATGGCCGAGGTCGGGGCGGGGCTGGACCGGTGGTCGGCCCAGGTGACGCCGACCGAGATGGGGTCGTGGTCGTTCCGGGTGGAGGCGTGGGGCGACCCGATCGCGCACTGGTGGCACGACGCGCAGATCAAGGTCCCCCGCGGCCAGGACGCCGAGCTCATGCTCGCCGAGGGCGCGCTGCTGTTCGCGCGCGCGGCCGAGGCCGTCCCGAGCAAGGACCGCCCGACGCTGGGGCGGCTGGCGAAGCGGCTCGGGGACGAGACGATCCCGGTCACCGACCGGATGGAGGCCGTGGCAGATCCGACCGTGGAGGACGTCCTCGAACGTCATCCGTTGCGGGATTTGTTGACGGTGAGTGACTGGTATCCGCTGGTGGTGCACCGCCAGCGTGCCTTGTACGGCGCCTGGTACGAGTTCTTCCCCCGCTCCGAGGGCGCCTCCTTCGACCCGATGGGCCGCCGCGGCCCCACCTCCGGCACCTTCCGCACCGCGATGAAACGCCTGCCCGCCATCGCCGACATGGGCTTCGACGTCCTCTACCTCCCACCCATCCACCCCATCGGCACCAGCCACCGCAAAGGCCCCAACAACACCCTGGACGCCGGCCCCTACGACCCCGGCTCCCCCTGGGCCATCGGCTCACCCGACGGCGGCCACGACACCATCCACCCCGACCTGGGCACCCTGGCCGACTTCGACGCCTTCGTCGACTACGCCGGCACCTGCGGCCTGGAAATCGCCCTCGACCTGGCCCTGCAATGCTCCCCCGACCACCCCTGGGTCCACCAGCACCCCGAATGGTTCACCACCCGCGCCGACGGCACCATCGCCCACGCCGAAAACCCGCCCAAGAAATACCAGGACATCTACCCCCTCAACTTCGACAACGACCCCGACGGCCTGTATGACGCCGTCAAAACCCTGCTGCACCACTGGATGAACCACGGCGTCCGGATCTTCCGCGTCGACAACCCCCACACCAAACCCGTCGCGTTCTGGGAACGGCTACTGGCCGACATCCACACCACCGACCCCGACGTCCTGTTCTTGGCCGAGGCCTTCACCCGACCCGCCATGATGCACACCCTGGCCAAAATCGGGTTCCACCAGTCCTACACCTACTTCACCTGGCGCAACAACGCCGAAGAACTACGCGACTACCTCACCGAACTCACCGGCCCCGCCGCCACCTACATGCGCCCCAACCTGTTCACCAACACCCCCGACATCCTCAACCAATACCTCCAGCACGGCGGCCGCGCCGCCTTCGAAATCCGCGCCGTACTGGCCGCGCTGCTCTCCCCCACCTGGGGGATCTACAGCGGCTACGAACTGTGCGAGAACACCCCCGTACGGCCCGGCAGCGAGGAATACCGCGACTCAGAGAAATACCAGTACCGCCCCCGCGACTGGGACACCGCCCACCACACCGGCGCCACCCTCGCCCCGCTGATCACCCGCCTGAACACCCTGCGCAACACCCACCCCGCCCTCCAGCAACTCCGCAACCTGCACTTCCACCACATCGACCAACCCGAACTCCTGGCCTTCTCCAAACGCCACCTCCACGACACCGTCCTGACCATCGTCAACCTCAACCCCCACCAACCCCGCGAAGCCACCGTGCACCTCGACCTGCCCGCCCTCGGCCTGCCCGACGACCCCACCCACCCCCACACCGTCACCGACCAACTCGACGGCGCCACCTACACCTGGACCCAGTCCAACTACGTCTACCTCGATCCACAGATCCGACCCGCACACGTCCTGACGTTCGGGAGCAGCGAGAGTTGAGCGGACCTCACGAGCCACAGCATCCGGCCGTGACGCCGGACGCCCCGCCGGGCCTGGTGCCCAGGGACGAGCCCATCACCGAAATCCCGCCCGACGCCGTGCCGGCCACGTCCGAGCCCGTCCCGGACGCGTTCAGCCCGGAGACGCCGCGCGACCCGCACTGGTTCAAGACGGCGGTGTTCTACGAGGTGTCGGTCCGCGGGTACGCCGACAGCAACAACGACGGCTACGGCGACCTGCGCGGCCTGATCTCCAAACTCGACCACCTGCAATGGCTCGGCGTCGACTGCCTCTGGCTCCTGCCCATCTACCAATCCCCCCTCAAAGACGGCGGCTACGACATCGCCGAATACACCCGCATCCTCCCCGAATTCGGCGAACTCGGAGACTTCGTCGACCTCATCGAACAAGCCCACGCCCGCGGCATCCGCGTCATCGCCGACCTGGTCATGAACCACACCTCCGACCAACACCCCTGGTTCCAGGCCTCACGCACCGACCCCCACGGCCCCTTCGGCGACTTCTACATGTGGGCCGACGACGACACCGGCTACCCCGACGCCCGCATCATCTTCATCGACACCGAATCCTCCAACTGGACCTACGACCCTGTGCGCGGCCAGTACTACTGGCACCGCTTCTTCACCCACCAACCCGACCTCAACTACGACAACCCCGCCGTCCAAGACGCCATGCTGGAAAACCTCCGCTTCTGGCTCGACCTGGGCATCGACGGCTTCCGCCTGGACGCCGTCCCCTACCTGTACGCCCGCGAAGGCACCAACTGCGAAAACCTCCCCCAAACCCACACCTACCTCAAACGCGTCCGCGCCGAAGTCGACCGCCTCTACCCCGACCGCGTCCTGCTCGCCGAAGCCAACCAATGGCCCGCCGACGTCGTCGAATACTTCGGCGACCCCGCCGCCGGCGGCGACGAATGCCACATGGCCTTCCACTTCCCCGTCATGCCCCGCATCTTCATGGCCGTCCGCCGCGAACAGCGCTACCCCATCTCCGAAATCATGGCCCAAACCCCCAAAATCCCCGACTCCTGCCAATGGGGCATCTTCCTCCGCAACCACGACGAACTCACCCTGGAGATGGTCACCGACGAAGAACGCGACTACATGTACACCGAATACGCCAAAGACCCCCGCATGAAAGCCAACATCGGCATCCGCCGCCGCCTGGCACCCCTCCTGGACAACGACCGCAACCAACTCGAACTCTTCACCGCCCTCCTGCTCTCCCTCCCCGGCTCACCCGTCCTGTACTACGGCGACGAAATCGGCATGGGCGACAACATCTGGCTCGGCGACCGCGACGCCGTCCGCACCCCCATGCAATGGACCCCCGACCGCAACGCCGGCTTCTCCCACTGCGACCCCGCCCGCCTCTACCTGCCCGTCATCATGGACCCCATCTACGGCTACCAAGCCGTCAACGTCGAAGCCCAGGCCAACAACCCCGGATCCCTCCTGCACTGGACCCGCAAAATGATCGAGATCCGCCAACGCCACCCCGTCTTCGGCGTCGGCTCCTACGTCGAACTGTCCGCCTCCAACCCCTCCGTCCTGGCCTTCACCCGCGAGATCAACGGCGCGGACGCCAACCAGTGGGGCGGCATGGACACGGTCCTGTGCGTGAACAACCTGTCCAGGTTCCCGCAGCCCGTCGAACTGGACCTGCGGCGCTTCCGGGGGTCGGCCCCGATCGAGTGCATGGGCGGCGTCCAGTTCCCGGCCATCGGCGACCTGCCCTATCTGCTGACGCTTCCCGGGCACGGCTTCTACTGGTTCCTGCTCGCGCCTCCGCCCGAGGAGACCGAACCGGGAGAAGGTGTGACGTGACCGTGCAGCCGTCCTACCCGCCGTCCGACACCTCGCTCGCCCGGCTCCTCGCCGGCTGGCTGCCCCGGCAGCGGTGGTTCGGCGGCAAGGACGGCCCCATCGACGACCTGGCCATCACCACCGCCACCGAACTCCTCCCCGGCGACCCCGCCCTGCACCACCTCGTCATCGACGTCCGCCAGAACACCGGCACCGACCACTACCAGGTCCTCCTCGGCGTCCGCCGCGACCTGCCCGAGGCGCTGGAGCCGCACGCGATCGGCCGGCTGGACGGGCGCGAGCACGGGATCACCGGGCACGTCTACGACGGCGCGCACGATCCGCGGCTGACCCGCCCGCTCCTGGCGCACATGGCGGACGAGCGGACGATCGGGCCGCTGCGCTTCCACCGCGCGCCCGGGACCGGCATCCGGACGGACCTGGACGCCGCGCCGGCCGCCGCCGAGCAGAGCAACACCTCGCTGATCTTCGGCGACGCCTACATCTGCAAGCTGTTCCGCCGCCTGTCCCCCGGCGTCAACCCCGATCTGGAGATCAACCTCGCGCTGTCCCGGGAGGGCTGCGAGCACGTCCCGGCCGTGCACGGCTGGATCGAGCTGGAACCGGGCGCGCACGCGGTCTCCGGCCCGGCCGGGGACGAGCCCGTCACGCTCGCGCTGCTGTCGGAGTTCCTGCGCACCGCGACGGACGGCTGGCACCTCGCGCTGACCAGCGTCCGGGACTGGCTCGCCCAGCCGTGGCCGCCCACGGCGGACGGCGGCCCGACCGCGGCCGACGCGGGCGAGGCCGGCGGCGACTTCGCCGCGGAGGCCGAGCGGCTCGGCGCCGCCACCGCCGCGGTGCACCGCGCGCTCGCGGACGCGTTCGGCGTGACGCAGGCGCCGCCCGGGCTGCTGCGGGAGATCGTGTTCGCGATGAACGAGCAGCTCGACCAGGTCAGCGCCGCCGTGCCGCAGCTGCGCCCGTACGCGCACGCGATCCGCGCGGTGTTCGACGAGGTCGCCGCCGACGCGGGGCCGCTGACGGTCCAGCGCGTCCACGGCGACTACCACCTCGGCCAGGTCCTGCGGACCGAGTCCGGCTGGACGCTGCTGGACTTCGAGGGCGAGCCGGCCCGCACGCCCGACGAGCGCCGGGCCCCCGCGCACCCGCTGCGCGACGTCGCCGGCATGCTCCGCTCGTTCGAGTACGCGGCGCGCTTCCTGCTGGTGCGCGACGCCGACCTCCCGTCCCACACCGCCGACGTCCTCGAACAGCGCGCCCAGGCGTGGGCGGAGCGGAACCGGGCGGCGTTCTGCGCCGGCTACGCGGCGGCGGGCGGGCCCGACCCGGCGGCGCACGCCGCGCTCGTCCGGGCGTTCGAGTTCGACAAGGCGGTCTACGAGATCCGCTACGAGGCCGCGAACCGGCCGGCCTGGCTGCCCGTCCCGCTGCGGTCCCTGGCCCGGCTGGCCGGCTGACCCGCCGCGGCGTCACAGGTCGATGGAGTAGTCGAGGACGACCCGGTCGGCGGGCAGCACGATGTCGCGGCAGACCTCCATGACGTCGGCGCGCGACAGCATCCTGCGGGTGATGGCGAGGACCGGCACCCCGCCGGTCATCCGGAGCGTCTCGGCCTCCTCGGGCGTCGGCATCCGGGAGCGGACCGACTCCTCGACGCGGGTCGGCGGGTGGCCGAGATAGGCCAGCTGCGCGAGGGTCCCGCCGGGCCACGGCTCGCGCGCCGGGTCGGAGACGGGCGTGTCGCCGACGAGGTCCCACGGCAGGTAGTTGACGGAGATCTGCTGCGGCTCGCCGCGCGCATAGAAGACGAACCGGCGGCGCAGCAGCTCGATCCCGGTCGGCCGCTCGAACAGCGCGCCCAGCTCGTCGTCCGCCCGCACGCGGGTGAACTCCCTGTCGAGCCGGTACTCCGCCCAGCCGATGTTCTGGTCGCGGGTGAACGTCGTCTCGGGGACCGCCATCGGGCGGGTCACCGCGCGGTACCGGTCCATCGCCACCCGGCGCGCCGGCGGGACGACCCGGACGAGCGTGCCGCCCCCGCGGCGGGTCTCCACGAGGCCCTCGCCGCGCAGCAGCGCGATGGCCTGCCGCACGACGATCTCCGAGACGCCGTGGGCGTCGCACAGCTCGGCGATGGTCGGCAACCGCGTCCCGGGCGGAAGGCTGCCGTCCCGGATCCCCTCCCGAAGCGTGTCGGCGATGCGCAGGTAGGCGGGACGATCCGGCACCGGCGTCACCTCCCTTCTTCCGCCGTGCCCCACCCTCGTCCGGCTCGGCGCCGCGTTCGAACCCGGCTCGACTCGGCGTTCGATCCTGGCTCCGCCCTCCGGTCATCCATACCTTTCACGCGCTATCCGCGGGGGCACGGTCCGCTTACGGACAGCTTGACACCTCTTAGACCGAGTAAGACTTTTGTATACAGAAGAGCGGCCTCGGGGAAGGGACGACCTTGATGGGCGACTTCGAGGATCTGAAGGCGGCCATCGAGGGGGACTTTCCGGGCTGGCAGGTGTGGCGCAGCGACGCGGGCCGGTGGTATGCGACGCGCAGCGGCGACCTCACCGACGCCCAGCTACAGGCGGGATGTGCGATGACGGTGGCCGCCGACGACCCGGAGGGGCTTCGCCGGCTCCTGCTCGACCAGACGCGCGGGGAGCACGGCGAGTGACGAAAGGACCACATGGGGAACGGCGCGGCCCGGTCCGCGAGCGGGGGCGGACCGGGCCGGGACGTTCCGGTACGGCAGGTACCTGTGTCGCTCAGGTGACACAGGAGTGGAGCCCAGGGCGGTGGGGTCGATGTCACCCCTGGGGCGAGAAGACGTGACCGCACGGACGGCGCATTCGGCGCGACCCCACGACGAAGAGTCGTGCCGCCCGTGCGGTCGCAACCCCTTCCTCCGGACCCTCCCGCCGCCTCCCGATCGACGATCTTCGCTCGCGGTCCCGTTCAAGCTCGCGGAAACAGGTGGGCGCGCCATGTGAGACCGCCGCTTCTCGGGGCACCCCATTGGGTAAAGGACTCAGTGACGGGAGGCCATGAGCTCATGGCACGGGTGACGCGCGCGGAGATCGACCGGCTCGTCGGCGGCGACCACCACGATCCGCACGGCGTCCTCGGGGCGCATCCCGGCCGGGACGGCGCGCAGGTCCGGGCGCTGCGGCCGATGGCGGAGAAGGTCGAGGTCGTCCTGCCGAACGGCGACCGGCATCCGCTGCGCCACTTCCACCAGGGCCTGTTCACCGGGACGCTGCCGGCCGGCTCGTCCCTCGCCGGCGACGACGACCGCGCGGCGCCGCTCGCCGTCCCGGACTACCGCCTCGCCGTCACCTACGGGGACGGCGTCGAGACGGTCCAGGACGACCCGTACCGGCATCTGCCGACGCTCGGCGAGCTCGACCTGCACCTGATCGGCGAGGGGCGCCACGAGGAGCTGTGGCGGGCGCTCGGCGCCCGCGTCCGCTCCTACGCGTCCGCGTTCGGCACGGTGCACGGGACGGCCTTCGCGGTGTGGGCGCCGACGGCGCGCGGCGTCCGGGTCGTCGGCGACTTCAACCACTGGGACGGCCGCGCCCACCCGATGCGCTCGCTCGGCTCCACCGGCGTCTGGGAGGTGTTCGTCCCCGGCATCGGCGACGGCATGTGCTACAAGTACGAGATCCTCGGCGCGGACGGGGTGTGGCGCACCAAGGCCGACCCGATGGCGCAGGCGACCGAGCGCCCGCCGGCGACCGCGTCGCGCGTCTTCACCTCGTCCCACGAGTGGGCCGACGGCGAGTGGATGGACGCCCGGAAGGACCACGACTGGCTGCACGAGCCGATGAGCGTGTACGAGGTGCATCTCGGGTCGTGGCGTCCCGGGCTCGGCTACCGGCAACTGGCCGAGGAGCTGACCGAGTACGTGCGCGACATGGGTTTCACGCACGTGGAGCTGCTGCCGGTCGCCGAACACCCCTACGGCCCGTCCTGGGGCTACCAGGTGACGTCCTATTACGCGCCCACGGCACGGTTCGGGAACCCGGACGACTTCCGGCATCTCGTCGACCGCCTCCACCAGGCGGGTATCGGCGTCATCATCGACTGGGTGCCGGCCCACTTCCCCAAGGACGAGTGGGCCCTGGCCCGTTTCGACGGCACCGCGCTGTACGAGCACGACGATCCGGCGCGCGGGGAGCATCCCGACTGGGGCACGCTCGTCTTCAACTTCGGCCGCGCGGAGGTCCGCAACTTCCTGGTGGCGAACGCGTCGTTCTGGCTGGAGGAGTTCCACATCGACGGGCTGCGCGTGGACGCCGTCGCCTCGATGCTGTACCTGGACTACTCGCGCAAGGAGGGCGAGTGGTCGCCCAACATCTACGGCGGGCGCGAGAACCTGGAGGCCATCTCCTTCCTCCAGGAGATGAACGCGACCGTCTACAAGCGCAACCCCGGGATCATGACGATCGCGGAGGAGTCGACGGCATGGCCCGGGGTGTCCCGCCCGACCCATCTCGGCGGGCTCGGGTTCGGGTTCAAGTGGAACATGGGCTGGATGCACGACACGCTCGAATACCTGCGCCACGAGCCGGTGTTCCGGCACTACCACCACAACGAGATCACCTTCTCGCTGGTGTACGCGTTCTCGGAGAACTACGTCCTGCCCCTGTCGCACGACGAGGTCGTCCACGGCAAGGGGTCGCTGCTCAGCAAGATGCCCGGCGACGCCTGGCAGCAGTTCGCCGGGCTGCGGGCCCTGCTCGCCTACATGTGGTCGCATCCCGGCAAGCAGCTGCTGTTCATGGGGCAGGAGTTCGGGCAGGGCGCCGAATGGGCCGAGGAGCGCCCGCTCGACTGGTGGCTGCTGGAGAACGCCGCCGAGGGCGCCCACCACCTCGGGCTGCAGCGGCTCGTCCGCGAGCTGAACCACGCCTACCAGGCCGAACCCGCGCTGTGGACGCGCGACAGCGACCACGACGGGTTCCGCTGGATCGACGGCAACGACGCGGGCGGCAACACGCTCTCCTACCTGCGCTACGGGACGTCCCAGGGCGGCGACCCGCCGGTCATGGCGTGCGTCGTCAACTTCTCGGGCGCCCCGCACGAGGACTACCGGCTGGGGCTTCCCCGCGAGGGCGGCTGGCACGAGGTCGTCAACACCGACGCCTTCGAGTACGGCGGCAGCGGCGTCGGCAACCTCGGCCGGGTCGAGGCGTCCGGTGAACCGTGGCACGGGCTTCCCGCGTCCACGGTGATGCGCGTCCCGCCGCTCGGAGCGGTGTGGCTCGTCCCTGAATAGGGTGACGGGATGACCGTCGCGCAGCGCCTGAACATCGTCCCCGGCCAGTTCACCGTCGAGCATCTGCCGCACGCGACGCTCCCGGAGGACGACGAGTGGATCGCCATGGTGCGCGCGCCCGAGGGCCTCACCGTCGTCCGGGACGCGTCACCCTTCTCCGAGGCGGAACGGTGGGTCGGCTTCTACGGCGAGACGGAGCACAGCCTGGACACTCCGGGCATGCTCGCCGCCATCGTCGGCCCGCTCGCCGAGGCGGGGGTGTCCGTCTTCGTCGCCTCGACCTACCACGCCGACCTGGTTCTCGTCCCGGAGCACCGGTTGAAGGAGGCCACGGCGGCGCTGCGCGACGCCGGGCACCGCGTCGGGGACTGACCGGGGACTAGAGGCGTCCGAGGAGCCAGCGCGGGCCGGTGACGGCGGCCCCGGCGGCCTCGCAGCGGGCGCGCAGTTCCCGGTCGGCCGTCACCACGAGGTGGTGCGCGCCGGGGCCGGCCCGCTCGACGAGGTCGACGATCTGGTCGTCCCCGCTGCCGGGCGCGGCGACGACCCGCACCCCGCCGGACGGCTCGTCCGCGACGCGCCGCGCCGCGCCCTCGACCACCAGCACGACCTCGGGAAAGCAGCGGTCGAACGGGAACAGCCCGTCCGGCAGCCCCCGCACGCCGCCGTCCAGCTTCTTCAGGTCGTCGCGGAGCCGCGCGTTCGCCCCCACCCTGTCCTTCCACCAGCCGTCGGCGCGGGCTCCGACGACGTTGGCCGCGTCCACGACCAGGACGACGTTCGTCATGGCGCCCTGGAGGCGGGGCCATGAGCGCGCGAACGGCTCGAACAGCTTGCGGTCGGTGACCTCTTCCACGCGCACCCATTCCGCTCTGCGCGTCTCCCTCGACGCGGCCCTCACATCGGCGCGCTTCGTCAGCGACCCCATCACGGACGTGAACGACCAGCCGCCATGGTCTTCGACGCTCGTGCCGTGCACCGTCACCGTTCCGGTGTCGAGCGTGCACTCCTCGGACGTCTCCCGGAGCGCGCCCGTGACGGCGTCCTCGTGGCTGTGCAGGGCGCCGCCGAACATGCCCCACGTCCCGCCGCCGAGCCCCCACCACGCGCGCTGCTGGAGCAGGATCCACACCTGGCCGCCGGCGTCGCGGTGGTAGGCCAGCAGGCCGGCCGCGCCGAACCGTCCCCAGTGCGTGTGCCCCTGCCCGCAGTTCGCCCAGCCGTCCCCGTCACCCATGGGTCCGACGATAGCGCCGGACGCGCGCGACGGACGGGGCACCGCCGTCCCGTCGCGCCCTGGGGCCGCCGCCGGCGAGCGCATAGGCTGGGGCGCATGGTTGATCCCGGCACAGTCGTCAACGCGATCAAACAGGCCCGCGACCGGCGGACCGCCCCGCTGATCCTCGAACTGGACCTCACCGAGGGCATCGTGGAGACCGCGCCGTCCGACCCGATCTCGGCGATCCTGTCGATGCGGCGGACGAGCCTGCGCGACGTCCTGGACGGGCTGCGCCGCGCCCGCTCCGACGACCGGGTGCGCGCCCTCGTCGTGAAGGTCACCGGCACCGTCGGCCTCGCCCTCGCCCAGGAGCTGCGCGAGGCCGTCCAGGCCATGCGGGACGCCGGCAAGCTCACCGTCGCGTGGGCGGAGACGTTCGGCGAGGGCGGCCGCGGCACCGTCCCGTTCTACCTGGCCACCGGGTTCGACAAGATCTACCTGCAGCCCACCGGCGAGGTCGGCCTCACCGGCGTCGCGCTGGAGGAGCCGTTCTTCGCGGGCGCCCTGGAGAAGGCGGGCGTCCGGCCGCGGTTCGCCAAGCGGTACGAGTACAAGACCATGGCGAACACGTTCATGGAGAAGACGTACACGCCGGAACACGAGGAGTCGTCGCAGCGGCTCGTCACCTCGCTCGGCGAGCAGATCACCGCCGGCATCGCCGCCGCCCGCGGCCTGCCGGAGGACAAGGTCCGCGAGCTCACCGACCGCGGCCCCCTCCTCGCCGCCGAGGCCCGGGAGGAGAACCTCGTCGACCGCCTCGGCTACCGCGACGAGGTGTACGGCGACCTGCGCGAGGAGTTCGGCGAGGAGGCGCAGCTGCGCTTCGTGTCCCGCTACAACCGCGCGCACGGCCTCGCGAGCCGCATCCCGCAGCCCGGCAGGCAGGACGTCGTCGCCTACATCAACGGGCAGGGCCCGATCCGGCTCGGCCGCAGCGGGCGCGGCGGGCCGCTGCCGAACTCCGGCCCCGCGATGGGGGCGGACACGATCGGCGCCGCGTTCCGCGCCGCCGTGAAGGACGACCGCGTCAAGGCGATCGTCTTCCGGGTGAACAGCCCCGGCGGCTCCGCGGTCGCGTCCGACGCCATCTGGCGCGAGGTGGTGCTCGCGCGCCGCGCCGGCAAGCCGGTGGTCGTCTCCATGGGCAACGTCGCCGCGTCCGGCGGCTACTACGTCTCGATGGCCGCGGACACGATCGTCGCGCAGCCCGGCACCATCACCGGCTCGATCGGCGTCGTCGTCGGCAAGGCCGTGGTGAACGACCTGCTGGAGCGCGTCGGCATCGGCCTCGGCTCCGTCGCCGACGGCGACCACGCCCGCATGTTCAGCGCCACCAAGGACTTCAGCGACTCCGAGTGGGAGCGCGTCAACGCCTCCCTCGACCGGATCTACGACGACTTCACCGCGAAGGTCGCCGAGGGCCGCGAGCTGTCCCGCGAGCGCGTCCACGAGCTGGCCCGGGGCCGCGTCTGGACGGGCGCGGACGCCAGGGACCGCGGCCTGGTCGACGAGCTGGGCGGGGTCGACACGGCCCTGGAGATCGCCCGCAAGAAGGCGGGCCTGGCCGCCGACGCCCCGGTCCGCGTGTACCCGCACAGCTCGCCGCTGGAGCGGCTGCGCCCGCCGGAGTCCAGCGAGGACCGCGCCGCCGCGTCCGCGCGCTTCGACGCGTGGGGCTCGCTGTCCGGCCTCGCCGCCCGCCTCGGCCTCCCCTCCGCCGGCCCCCTCACCCTGCCGGGCACCTGGGAGATCCGCTGAGCGGCGAGTTCGCGGAGGCCGTCGCGGGCTTCGCCACGGGCGTGGTCGTGCTGACCGTCCGCGACGGCCGCGACGACCTCGGCACGACGATCTCCTCGTTCATGTCGCTCTCCCTGGACCCCCCGATGGTCCTGGCGAGCGTGGCGACGGTCTCCTACCTCACCGAGGTCCTGACCCGCCAGAGCCGCTGGGCGGCGACGATCCTGTCCACCTCCCAGCGCGCCCTCGCCGGCCGCTTCGCCAGCGAGGGCCGCCCGAGCGCCCGCATCCTCCTGGCCGCCGAACCCCACCACCGCGGCCCCCGCACGGACGCCCTGATCCCCGAAACGGGCGTCACCGCCCTCGAATGCGAAACCCGCCAGACGCTGGAGGCGGGCGACCACACCCTCTTCGCCGCCGAGGTCCTCTCCACGGACTACACCGCCGGGGATCGGAAGCCCCTGATAAGAGTCAACCGCCGCTACGTCACATCGGCGTGAGCCCTCGATCGCGCGGCGCTCGCCGAACAGCTGGAGCACCCAGCCGGCGTCGGCGAGTGGTGCGGTCGAGAGCTCTCCATGGCCACGGCGACATCGATGGGCGCGGCGCCGGCCGGCGGGCGCCACGGTGTCGCTTCCTCCACTACCCGCAGGGCACGGGTCCAGCATCGGCGTCAGGGCGTCGAGGCGTTGAGCGTTGCCGCGACGGCCTCGTTGAAGGTCGAGGAGCCCACGAGCCCCTGCCCGCCGTCCACGACGACGTGGGCGCCGGTGACGAAGCCGCCGAGCGGTGACGCGAGCACCGAGGCCATCACGCCGATCTCCTCGGCGGCACCGTAGCGGCCGAGGGGGATCATCTTGAGCCAGGTGTCCTTGTCGGCGGCCTGTTCGAGGCGGCGCATCCCCTCGGTGCCGGCGATCGGCCCAGGGGCGATGGAGTTGCAGCGGATGCCGTAGCGGCTCCACTCGAGGGCGAGGTTTCGCATCAGGTGGTCGACACCGGCCTTCGCGGCGCCGACATGCGCCTGGTACGCGAAGGGCACGGACGCCTGCGCGGCCGAGATGAACAACAGGGTGCCCCGGGTCTCGCGCAGCTGCTCGAACGCGGCGGCGGCGGTGTGGAAGCTGCCGAGGAGGTCGATGTCGACGACGGTCCGGAAGCCGTTCGGGCTGATCTTCTCGGCCGGCGCGACGAAGTTGCCGGCGGCCCCGGCGACCACGACCGACGCCGGCCCCAGCTCGTCGGCGCTCCTGGCGAACGCGTCGGTCACGGCGGCGGGGTCGCGAACGTCGGCGGCCACGGCACACACCTTCGCACCGAGCCCCCGCAGCTTTCCGGCGGCTCCGTCGAGCCGCTCCTGCGACCGCCCGCAGATCGCGACCGCGGCGCCGAGTCGCGCGAACGTGGCGGCGATTCCCAAGTTGATTCCGCTGCCGCCGCCGGTGAGAAAAGCGGTCTTTCCGGAGAACAGCGTGGGCGAGAGCAGATCTGTCGGGTCAGCCATGGGATACCCTCCGTCGCGTTCGATCAACGTACAAATGATTGCCAATGCGCATGGTCACGGCAGGACCACTCCGGCGAACATTTCGCGCAGCTCGCGCTTCGAGTATTTGCCGACATTGGTCTTGGGGATTTCTTCGACGAAGACGATGCGGTCCGGGATCTTCCATCTGGGCAGCGACGCGCCGAGGAAATTGCTCAGCTCGGCGGCGTCCGCGGTGGCCCCGGGCTTGAGCACGACACACGCCAGCGGCCGCTCCGACCATTTGGCCGACGCCACGCCGATCACTGCGGCCTCCGAGATCTGCGGATGCGTGAGGAGCTCGTTCTCGATCTCCGCCGAGCCGATCCACTCGCCGCCGGACTTGATCATGTCCTTGGCGCGGTCGACGAGCCAGACCCGCCCGTCCGGGTCGATCTTGGCCACGTCGCCCGTGCGAAGCCAGCCGTCGGGGGTGAACCCGTCGCGGCCCCGGGGGTCGTTGTAGTACCCGGCCGTCACCCAGGGGCCCCGGCACTGCAGCTCGCCGGTGCTCTCCCCGTCCCAGGGGAGCACTTTCCCGGCGTCGTCGGCGATGCGGGCGTCGACGCCGAACATCGTGCGCCCCGCCGACGTGCGCAGCCGCGCCCGCTCCTCCTCGGAGCGAGTCCGCTCTTCGCGGCGCAGTGTGCTGACCGGCCCGCTCGCGGAGGTCTCGGTCATCCCCCAGGCGTTCGTGAGCGGAACGCCCGTGGTGCGCCGGTAGCCTTCGCTGAGCGCTGTCGGGACCGGGGCGCCGCCGCTCATCACGACCCGCAGCGACGAGGCGTCCCGGCCGGACAGGTGCGGCAGCGCCGCGGTCCAGATGGTCGGCACCCCGGCGGTGACACTGACTCCCTCCTGGACGATCAGGTCGGCCAGCGCCGGACCGGACAGGTCGGCGCCCGGCAGGACGAGTGCGGCGCCCGTGGCGAGCGGGGCGTGGACGAGCCCCCAGGTGTTGGCGTGGAACATGGGGACGACGGGCATCACCACGTCGTCCTCACCGATCCCGATCGAGTCCCTCGCCATCAGGGACATCTGCTGGAGGAAGATCGACCGGTGGCTGTACACCACGGCCTTCGGGTTTCCGGTGGTTCCGCTGGTGTAGCAGACCGCCGCCGCGTGCCTTTCGTCCACTATGGACAATTCTCCGGCAGATGCCGCGTCCAGCAACGAGTCGTACGCGTGGACGTCGATCCAGCCCAGGTCACCGATACCCGGGTCGCCCGGCTGGGGCCCGTCCCCGTCGAAGAGCACGAGGTGCTTGACGCTGGAAGCCGTCGCCAGCGCCGGGAGCAGGCGAGACAGCAGGGCACGGTCGGCGAAGACGACCTCGTCCGAGGAGTGGTTCATCAGGTACGAGAGCTCGTCGGCCTCGAGCCGCGGGTTGAGTGCGTGGATCACCCGGCCCGAGCACGGCGCCGCGTAGTACACCTCGAGGTGGCAGGCTGTGTTCGAGCCGAACGTCGCCACCCTCCCCCCGGCGCTGACCCCCAGGGCGTCCAGCACCGAGACGACGCGGCGGACCCGGCCGGCCCAGTCCGAGTAGCCGATCCGCTCCCTCGCCCGCCCGACGGCGGTGGTGATCATCTTGTGGCCGTGGTGCCGTTCCGCGCGCTCGAGGATGGTGACGACACTGAGCGGCTGTTCCGACATCGTTGTTCTCATGGACCACCTCCGGCTCACTGTTCGTTGTCGACACTACCTCAAGTGTCAACACCTTGGAAGAGATCACTCAGATACTGCCTGGTCTCTTGGTCCCACCGGCGTGAACGGCGGTCAGTCACCTCCCGAAAGAGTTGACACTTACCCGATGACGTGGCTACCTTCGGTGAGGTGAAATTTGGAGTTGTCTCGTATACGACCGACTACACGATCAGCCCCGTGGAGCTCGGCAAGGAGATCATGAGCCGCGGCCTGCAGGCTCTCTTCGTGCCCGAGCACAGCCACATTCCGGTGAAACGGGAAACTCCGTGGGCCGGGCTTTCGCATGCGGACCAGGCCACCACCGACGATCCGATGTTCGTGCCGGACTGGTACGAGAACGCGCTCGACCCGTTCATCAGCCTGGCCGCGGCGGCCACGGCCTCCCCCGGGCTCGTGGTCGGGACCGGGGTGGCGCTGGCGTCGCAGCGACACGCCATCAGCTTCGCGAAGGCCGTGTCCAGCCTGGAGGCGGTGATCGGCCCCGACCGGTTCATCTGCGGCGTGGCGCCGGGGTGGAACGTCGAGGAGATGCGCAACCACGGCGTCGGTGGCAGGCAGCGGTGGCTCGCGATGCGCGAGACGGTCGAGGCGGCCATCCAGATCTGGACCCACGAAGAGGCCGAGTACCACGGCAAAGTGGTGGACTTCGACCCGGTTCGCAGCTTCCCCAAGCCCGCGACCCGGCCCCATCCGCCGGTGCTGTTCGGCGGACACTCAGAGGCCACGCT
Source organism: Actinomadura madurae (assembly GCF_047130825.1). Classification (NCBI taxonomy): domain Bacteria; kingdom Bacillati; phylum Actinomycetota; class Actinomycetes; order Streptosporangiales; family Thermomonosporaceae; genus Actinomadura; species Actinomadura madurae. Next base: position 9,005,940 of record NZ_CP083237.1, on the reverse strand, counting down.
CGACCGCATCGTCGCCGTCGGCGACGGCTGGATGCCGGTGGCGGGCCGAGGAGCCCGCCCCACCATCGACGACATCGAGGCCGGAATCATGTTCCTCGCGAGCAAGTCCGAAGAGGTCGGTCGCACGTTCATCACCAACGTCCTCGACGTCCGCGTCGACCTGGGCACCATCGAGCGTTACCGGGACATGGGCGTCGAGCGGTTCCTGTTCGGCGGCCCCCCGGTGGCCGAGGACGAGGTGCTCCGCAGACTCGACACCTGGGCCGACGTCGTGGCCCGCCTCGGTTCCTGACCGCCGCGAAGCCGAGCTCGGGGCGAACGCGTGAATCGCGTTCGCCCCGAGCTCTTTTCGTCAGCGGGTCAGCGGGCCGGGCGCGAGCCGCCGTCGGCCTGCACGGTCACCGGGACGGGCGTGCCGGCCTCGGGCAGCCGCCGCTCGGGCCGCCGGGCCCGGGTCACCGCCAGCACCGCGAGGGCGGCCACCACCGCCGGGGCGGTGAACAGCACCAGCAGGTTGCCCGCGGTCCAGTGCCGGTCGAGCAGCATTCCGGCCAGGAGCGGCGCGAGGATGGCCCCGAGCCGACCGGCGCCGATCGCCCAGCCCACCGCGGTGGTCCGGATCAGCGCCGGGTAGAGGTCCGGGACGATGGCGTAGATCCCGGCCATCGAGGCGTTGATGCACAGGCCCAGCGGGATGGCCACCATGAGCACTCCGCTGAGGTTCCCGAAGACCACGTTCATCAGCAGCAGCGAACCGGCGGCCCCGAACAGCGCCGCGGCACTGAGCAGCCTGGTGCTGAGCTTGAGCGCGAACGCGGCGAAGAGAAGCGTCGCGATGATGCCGCCGACGTTGAGCAGGATGCCGGACTGCGCGGCCTGCCCCGCGGACGCACCGCTCGACTGGAGCAGCTTGGGGGTCCAGGAGTTGGCGAAGAAGTACACCGCCTGGGTGCAGAAGAAGACGATCCAGATGAGCAGCGTCTTCGTGATCGCCCGGCGGCCGAGCACGGCGGCCCGGATGTTTCCGGCCGACTCGCGGGCGGTCGCCCGGGCGGGCAGCTCGGAAAGCTCCGGCTGGTGGATCCGCGCCAGCAGCCGGTTCGCGTCGGCCAGCGCGTTGCGCGGGCGGCGGGCGAGCAGGAACGTGATCGACTCCGGCATGCTCGCGACCACGACCGCGATGAGCACGAGCGTCGCGACCGCGCCGACGACGAACGGCGAGCGCCAGCCGTATGCGCTGATCAGAAACGCCGAGGCCACCCCGCCGATCACGCCGCCGCACGAGGGCCCCGCGGCGTACAACGCGATGACCGTCCCTCGGCGCCGCTGCGGCGTGTACTCCGCGAGAATCACGGGCAAGCCCGCGGAGACGCCTCCGATGCCGAGGCCGGTCAGCAGCCTCGCGACGAGCAGGACACCGTAGCCCGGCGCCACCACCGCCAGAACCATCCCGGCTCCGCAGAGCACGAGACACCAGATCACGAAGGGCCGCCTGCCCACGCGGTCGGCGAGCGGCGCCAGGAAGAGGGCTCCGATCGCCATGCCCACAGGTGTGGCGCTCAGCAGCATCCCGAGCTGCGAGCCGGTGAGGCCCCACTCCGTGGTCACACCCGCCGCCGAGAAGGCCATGACGAAGATGTCGAAGCCTTCCACGGCATTGATCACAAAGCACAGACCGACGATGAACAGCTGCCGTCTCGAGAACGGGGACCGATCGATGGATTCCTGGACCGACATCGTGCGTCTCGCCTCCTTTGGTCGTGGCGCCAGGCGACCCCACGCTGGGTGGCCGGCATGGTCGAGCAGCGATCGCCCCCGAGGCGGATAAGTTGCTACACTTGGCTCTGTCGAGATAGGCAAGATGTAGACACTTTGAGTCTGAGAGCGACTCTAGCAGGCATGAACAACGTCACATAGAAATCTGAGCGAGAAAATGTTGACACTTTTGGATGATGTCGGCGAGAGCGAGGCGTCGGTCCGGAAGAGGGGCGATGCAGTGACGAACAGCCGGTGCCAGCGATCCACCGGCCCGGTGTGACGTGGGGCCGATCCGGCGGATCGACCGCCCCGTGCCTGAATCCACACTCGGTCGGCGGGTCGGCGCCGGGCCCGCCGGCGGATGGTGGGCCTTCGCGGCGGCGGCGTCGGTCCTGACCATCGTGACCATCGGCGTCAACATGCCTCCGGTGTTGTTCCCGAGGTATGTGGACGCGTTCGACCTCTCCCCGCTCACCGTGACCGGCGTCTTCGCCACCTACACCCTCTGCATCGCGCCCGCGCTCCTGGTGTTCGGACCGCTCTCGGACGCCATCGGGCGCAAGCGGGTCCTTCTCATCGCGATCGTCGCCGCCGTGGCCGCCGCGGTCATGCTCGCCGCGGCACGGAACGTCTGGTGGCTCTTCGCCGGGCGCGCTCTCCAGGGATTGGCCGTCGGAGCCGCCCAGGGCCCGGCGGCGGCCGCCCTCGCGGACGCGCATCCGCGTTCCGACATCGCACAAGCCGCACTGGCGGCGACCTTGGCGACGTGCGTCGGGACCGCGGTGGGGCCGATGAGCGTGGGCGTGCTCGCGCAGTACGGCCCGGCACCGCTCCGGCTGTCCTACCTGGTGGAGGTGGCGCTCCTCCTCGTCGCTCTGGCGGGGCTCTCCGCCGGCTTCCCGGCGGCGAAGACGGCACGCGGGCGGCGTGTCAAGATCAGCTGGCCGTCGGTTCCCACGAGCATCCGGGCGGCCTTCGTCCGAGCCGGCGGCTCGGCGGTGCTCGCCTGGGTCGTCGCGGCCCTTTTCCTCGCCCTGGCGCCATCCTTGCTCAGGACGTACCTCCACACGGACAACAGCGTGGTGTCCGGCGGCATCCAGGCCCTGATGCTGGCCTCCTCCGCCCTTGCCCAGCTCGGCGGACGCAGGCGTCAGTCGCGGCCCCTGCAGATCTCCGGACTCGTCCTGCTCGCCGCCGGGCTGGGCATCCTCGCGGGCGCGGCCGCGGCCACCTCCGCGGTGCTCTGCGCGCTGGCGGCCGCCGTCGCCGGAGTCGGCCACGGCCTGGTGTTCAGCGGAGCCGCCCGCGAGGTCGGCACCATGGCGCCGAGTGACAGCCGCGGAAACATCATGTCGATGTTCTTCGTGGCGATCTATCTCGGCGTCACGGTGGCGGTCGTCGGGGTCGGCGCCCTCTCGTCGGGCGTCGGCCTGATCCTCGCGGTGCAGCTCTTCTCACTGGCAGTGGGCCTTGCCTGCGCGGTGAGCGTCGTCAGCCACGCTCGATCGTCCCGTGCCCAGGACTGAGCGGCCGACCTCGAGCTCGCATTCCGATGAGTCAGCTTCGGAAATGCGGGAGCACGTCTTCGGCGTACCGCTGCATCTGTTCCAGCGTCTCGTCGAGATCGTCGCTCTGCAGATGGAGCGTCAGACCGGTCATCCCGTGGTCGGCGTAGCGGCCGATGTCGTCGATCGCGGACGCGGTGCCGCCGTAGAACGGCACCCGGGTGTCCGGCGACCCGTCGCGCGGGAAGCGCCCCGGCCACAGCACGATGTCGAGGTCGTCGGGGTCCCGGCCTTCCTCGTCGCACGCTCGTCGCAGCGAGCCCATGGCGGTCGTGAACCCTTCCAACGTGTCCAGTGGAACCCGAGGTGACGTGGTCGCGGGACACCACCCGTCGGCGTACTTCGCCACCCGGCGGATGGAACGCCTGCTCTCACCGCCGATCCAGACCGGGATCCTCCTGTTCACCGGCTTCGGCTCGAAAGCGATGCCGCCGAAGTCGACGAACTCCCCGGCGAACTTCGGCTCGTCTTCGCCGAACAGAACCCGGAACGCCGCGAGGTACTCGTCGAGCACCTTGCCGCGAGCCGCGTAATGCGGGTTCTGGAGCGCGTCGTACTCCTCTTTCAGCCAGCCCGGACCGACCCCCGCGATCACCCGCCCGCCCGAGAGGACGTCAGCGGTCGCCAGCATCTTCGCGGCCAGCACGGGCGGGCGGTACGGCAGGACGAGCACCATCGTCGCGAGGCCGATCTTCTCGGTGCAGCCGGCGAGGAAGGACAACGACGCCAGCGTCTCGAGCGAGTTCGCGATCACCTCGCCGTCCTTCTTCAGCCAGTGCGGGCCGACCTCGCCTGACTCGGTGTACGGGTAGCGCGACTCGACCCGCGCGGGGTGGACCACCCTGTCGTTGAGTCCGACCCAGTCGTAGCCGAGGGACTCCGCGGTCTGGGCGATCCGTTGAAGCGCTTCGCGGCTCGCGACCGGCGACTTCAGCAGCACAGCGATTCCGAACTTCACTTTTCCTCGACTCTCGCTTGGTCTCGCACCTGCGTGAACAGCGCGGCCGACGGATCCTTCTCGCGACGGCCACCCGGGGCGTACGGCAGCGCGCCGGTCAGATCCGGTCCGAAGAGGGCGGAACGCGCCACGTCCACGACGATCTGCCGGGCGGCGATCCGCCACTCGCCGTTCCGGCGCTCGAACCGGTCCAGGTAGCGCCCGCCGACCAGGTCGTGCTCCCCGCCCCGCTCTTCGGGCTGCGCGTTGAACAGCAGGAAGTAGCTCTCCACCGCGGCGACGTCGCCGTCGACCACGGCGTGGACGTTGGTGATGTGGTGCTGGCCCACGCGTGGGGTCTCGTCGAAGCGTCGCACCAGCATCGGGACGATCCGCTCCGGGCCCCCTGGGCCGTGGCTGTCGGTCGCGCCGGGATGGAACGCGCTGAACATGGCTTGCGCGTCACCCCGGTCGACGCCTCGGCAGAACCGGTACAGGACGTCCCTGATCGCCAGCTGTGCGACGACCTCGGTCAGTGCATCCCCCGGTTCACCCACGGTTCGACCTCCGTTCGATCAACTCAGACAACTGTAAGTGTCAACACATATACAGAGCAACCACGAGTTACAGGACAGCGATCACTCTTATGGACATCTAAGTGTTGACACTATCTCATAGGTCGTGGCAGTGTCCTCCGATCGAGGCGCCGCATGCGCGGCTCGGAGGGACTTCTCATGGCGGAACGTCTGGCAGGCAAGGCCGCACTGGTCTTCGGAGCGGGCTCGGTAGGTCCGGGCTGGGGCAACGGCAAGGCGGCAGCGGTCGCATTCGCACGCGAGGGCGCCGCGGTGTTCTGCGTGGACGTGAACCGCGACGCCGCCGAGGAGACGGCGTCCCTCGCCCGCGTGGAGGGCGTCAAGGCCTACGCCGCGGCCGCGGATGCGACCAGGGCCGAGGACGTCGCTCGCGTGGTCGCCGAATGCGAGCGGGCGACCGGCACCATCGACATCCTGCACAACAACGTCGGCATCGCCGAGTTCGGTGCGGTGCAGGATCTTGACGAGTCCGTGTGGGACCGGGTCATGAGCGTGAACGTGAAGTCCGCTTTCCTCACGATGAAGCACGTGGTTCCGGTAATGACCAAGCAGCACAGCGGCGCGATCGTGAATATCGCGTCGATCTCCGGAATCCGCTACATGGGCATGCCGTATTCCGCGTACTACGCGTCGAAGGCCGCCGTGCTGCACCTGACCAGGACCACCGCCGTGGAGGTCGCTCCGCTGGGAATCCGCGTCAACGCGATCCTGCCGGGCATGATGCAGACCCCGCTCATCGAGAAGCTCGCCCGGGAGAACGGTCTCTACTCCGGCGATACCGAGCAGATGTGGCGGACGCGCGCGGCCGAGGTGCCTTTGAGTGTGGGAGGCACGGGCTGGGACATCGCCTGGGCGGCCGTATTCCTCGCAAGCGAAGAAGCCCGGTACATCACGGGCGCGGACCTCGTCGTCGACGGCGGGGTCTCGCTGAAATGGTAACCGATTCGACGGCTATTCGGGAGTTCACATGAGGAAGCCGGACCGGAGACACAAGCAACAACTGGGAATCGAAATGCGGGAGCTGCGCATTCCCGTGAGCCTGACGCCGGGAGAGCCGGCGGAGCACGAGGTCTACACCGAACTGTCCGTGCCGCCCGGCGGCAGCCCCACCGCCGTCCAGGTGCTCTTGCACGGCGCGATGTACAACGGCACCTACTGGGACTTCCCGTACCAGCCGGAGCGCTACTCCTACGTCGACCACATGGTCTCCCACGGGTACGCGACGCTGAACGTCGACCGCGTCGGCAACGGGCGCAGCACGCGGCCGCACAGCACGCAGGTCGACCTGGACTCCAACGTCTTCGTGATCCACCAGCTCGTGACCGCGCTGCGCGACGGGAGCCTCGGCCGGTCCTTCGAGCGGGTCGTCCTCGCCGGCCACTCCTACGGAACGCTCGTGGCGTCCCGCATGGCCGCCGTCCACGGCGACGTCGACGCCCTGATCCTCACCTCCGCCCTGCACACCACCAGCGCGGCCGGCGCCGCCGCGATGGGCGGGAACATCGCCGCGTACGCGGCTTCGCAGGAGCCGAAGTTCGCGCACCTCGACGACGGCTACAAGACCAGCAAACCCGGTACCCGCGCGGAGATGCTCTACCTGGCCGAGAACGCCGATCCCGCCGTCATCGCGCTCGACGAGGAGCTGAAGGAGACGGTGTCGATCAGCGAGATGGCCCACCTGGAACGGTGGCAGACGGACGACACGACCCGCGGCGTCACCGTGCCCGTCCTCTTGGCCGTCGGTGACCACGACATCGTCTGGTGTGGACCCGACGCGGTCGACTGCTCCACCGCGGAGTCGGTGTGCGCCGCCGAGGCCAAGTACTACGCGCCGGAAGCGCAGCTCGAGGTGTTCGTGCTCCGAGACTCGGGCCACGACCTGAACCTGCAGCTCAACTCGGCCGTCTGGTTCGCCGCGGCGACGGACTGGCTCGCCGCCCGTGCGCGAGCCTGGGCGCCCGCAAGCGAACACTGACGCCGGCATCGACGAGAACCGAGGGTGAGCACACGTGAGCCGACGGCTGGAAGGCAAGAAGGCGGTCATCACCGGGGCGGCGCTCGGCATCGGTCGCGCATCGGCCGAAGCGTTCGCCCGGGAGGGCGCCACCGTGATCGCCACCGACGTCAACGCGGGGGCGCTCGCCGGGCTCGACGGCCTCGACCGGGTGACCACGATGGTTCTCGACGTCACGGACACCAGCGCCATCAGGGAGATCGCCGAATCCGTGGGCCCGGTGGACGTGCTGTTCAACGTCGCGGCCATCGTGCACCACGGTTCGGTCCTGGACTGCTCGGACGAAGACTGGGACACATCCTTCGCGGTGAACGCGAAGTCGGTGCATCGCACCGTGCGGGCGTTCTTGCCCGGCATGCTCGAATCGGGGGGCGGGTCGATCATCAACGTGGCCTCCACCCACGGACTGGCCCGTGGCGGCGTCAACAGGTACGCCTACACGGCGACCAAAGGTGCCATCGCGGCCCTGACCCGGGCGATCGCCCTGGACTTCGTCCGGCAGAACATCCGATGCAACTGCATCGCACCCGGGCCGATCCTCTCCCCGTCGTTGCTGGCCCGGTTGGAGTCCGGCGCCGCGCCCGCCGAAGCGAGCGGGTCTTCGGCGTCGGAGGCGCTGCAGCACCTCAAGGAAGCCCACCCGATGGGACGGCTGGGGGAAACCGCCGAAGTGGCGTCCCTTGCCGTGTTCCTCGCGAGTGACGAAAGCTCGTTCATCACCGGGACGGCGCAGCTCGTCGACGGAGGATGGTCACTGTAGCTGTCACCTGGATTCGTCCTATGTAGGACATCTGCGCGCCGACGCCGCGCACCACGTCCGCCGGGCCGGGTGCTCTCCGATCTCCGCCGCCGGCCCCGCCGGCTCGTGCAGCCGTCGACGAGGACACGGAAAGTGTTGACAATTACTGCGGACGCACTCGCCACGACGGCTCCAGTTTGGGTGGCCGGCCTCGGGGATCAGCTGCTCACCGCCGACAGTCCAGGGATCTCACCCGAAAAAGTGTCTACACATAACTAGCGCAGGTCGACGCGACAGCAGTACCGTGCTCCGTGTGACACCTACCGAACCAGAGCCCGAACGCTTCGATGTCGCGATCATCGGCACGGGCTCCGGCAACTCCCTGCTGACCCCCGACCACGACGGCCTGAAAGTCGCGATCGTCGAACGTGACGTCTTCGGCGGCACCTGCCTGAACCGGGGCTGCATCCCGACGAAGATGTTCGTGTACGCGGCGGACATCGCCGAGACCGTCCGGCACTCGTCGCGGTACGGCGTCGACGCGCGGCTCGACACCGTCCGCTGGAACGACATCGCCGACCGGGTCTTCGGGCGCATCGACCCCATCGCGGACGGCGGCGAGGACTACCGCAAGAGCTTGGACAACGTCACGGTCTTCAACGGGGAAGCCCGGTTCACCGGCGAACGCACGCTCGGGATCCGTTCCGCCGACGGCTCCGCACGCCACATCGCCGCCGACGACATCGTGCTCGCGGCCGGCGCCTCCCCCAGGATCCCGCCGATCCCCGGCCTGGCGGAGGTCCCCTACCACACCAGCGACACCATCCTCCGGATCCGCGAGCTGCCGCGGTCGCTCATCGTGCTCGGCGGCGGGTTCATCGCGGCGGAGATGGCGCACATCTTCGGCAGCTTCGGCGTCGACGTCACGATCATCAGCCGCGGCCCGCTGCTGGCGCGCGAGGACGAGGACATCAGCCGCGAGTTCACGCGGCAGTACAGCGACAGGTTCACGACGTACCTGAACGCCGGCATCCTCGAAGCGGCGCCCGGCGGCGACGGCTCGGTCCGGGTCGAAGCGAGCGTTGACGGCGAACGGGTTTCCGTCGCCGCGCAAGCACTCCTGGTCGCGACCGGGCGCACCCCGGCCGGCGAGGCCCTCGCGCTGAACGTGGCGGGCGTCGAGGTCGACGCGGCGGGCTACGTCGTGACCGACAAGTTCCTGCGCACGACCGCCCCCGGTGTCTGGGCCCTCGGCGACATCGCCAACCCCGCACAGCTCAAGCACACCGCCAACGCCGAGGCCCGGATCGTGGCGCACAACCTCGTCCACCCGGACGACCTGCGGGCAATCGACCTCTGGCCCGTGCCCCACGCCGTGTTCGCCGGCCCCCAGATCGCCTCGGTCGGTCTCACCGAACAGGAGCTGCGCCGTGCGGGAACGCGCGCCTACGTGACCGCCACGCAGCACTACCGCGACATCGCCTACGGCTGGGCCATGGAGGACACCCGGAACTTCTGCAAGCTCATCGCAGACGCGGAGACCCGGGTGCTGCTCGGGGCTCACATCATCGGGCCGAACGCGAGCACGTTGATCCAGCAGCTGATCCAGGGAATGCGGTTCGGCCAGACCGTGGACGAGATGGCCCGCGGGATGCTCTACATCCACCCGGCGCTGAGCGAGCTGGTCGAGAACGCCTTGCTCAAGCTGTGAACCGCGTCCGGCCCGCTCCGCTCCCTCGGCCGCAGCGGAGCGGAGCGGGCCATCGTGCGCTCGGTCAGACCGTGAAGGCGAGCTTCTCCAGCACCTTCGTGCCGAGGGCCAGGTCCCCCTCGACCGTGACCCGGGACTTCGCCGCGTGCGGTTCGATCCGGCCACCGGCCAGGCGCATGAACAGCGCCGAGGACAGCCGCAGCGTGACCGTCGCCGGCCCGTCGAGCGCCTCCTTGACCTTCGCGCGGCCTTCGACGGCGACGTGGATCTGCGCGGTCACCGGGCCGTCGAGCACGATCGTCACCGAGGAACCGTCCGGCGCGCCCGCCTGCTTGCCGATGACGAACCCGAGCGCGGCCTTCACCTCCGCCAGGCACTCCTCGGCGACGGGTCCGCCTTCACCGCCCGGCCTGCCGATCGCGTGCCGGATGTCCTGCTCGTGCATCCAGCAGTCGAAGATCCGGATCCGCATGAACCCGCCGTAGGGGCGCTGCCCGCCCGGCGTCCAGCTCTCGGCCTCGAACTCCTCGTCGGACATGGCGCGCAGGAACGCGGAGCGGCGAGCGGTGACCGCACGGAACTCGGCGAGGAGCTCCTCGTGGGTCAGCGGGCGCAGTGCGTCGACCCAGGCCTCGTTGGTCTGGCCGATCACGTTGCGCACGTGCGACTTGGCGCCTTCGCCCAGCGTCGCGGCGGCCACGCGTTCCCTGATGGAGTCCGGGCCCTGCTCCAGCATCCGCTCGGTGCCGACGATGTGTGCGAGCGTGTCGTGCACATCCCAGCCGGGGAGCACGGTGGTGTCCCACTCGCGGGCCGGCAGCGGGGTGAGCAACTTGTCGAGGTCGGCCCACACGGTGCCGAGCAGACCGGCTACTTCCAGGCGCCTGCTGCTCATCGGTCCCCCTTCTTGGCGTGCTCGGTGTTCTTCGGGTCGTGTTCGCCGAAGTCGATGACCTCGCCCCGGTTGATGCTCGTCCAGTCCCTGGCTTCCAGGTACGGGCGGATGGTACGGGCGATGTACTCGTCGTCGTCCTTGGTCTTCGGGCGCTGCGTCTCGTAGAGATGCGGGAACTCCAGCCATGCCGTGGTGGCGTACCAGAGGCGGAGTGCCGCCACGCCGGTCGGCGGGTCCATCACGACCGGCCCGAAGAGCAGCTGGTCGCCGAAGAACATCGACGGGACACCGAAACCGCCGGCGTCGAGCACCCGCTGGTGGTCGGCCTTGACCTCGTCGTGGGTGGTCGGGTCGGCGATCGCCTTGTCGACCACCTCCGCGTCGACGCCGATCCGGGTGAGCAGATGACGGGCGACCTCCGGGTCGTGGGGCCGGCGGCCGTCCACGTGCAGGGCCCAGCCCGCGGTCTCGAACCACCTGTCCACCAGGGACATGTCGGTCCGCCGCAGGTAGGCACCGATGCGCATCATCGACCACCCGTAGGACCACTCGCGCTCCCACGGGTGCTTCTTGCCTTCGACGCGGTTGACTTCTTCGAGGCTGAAGAAGCGCCAGTTGACGGTCAGGCCGATCTGCTCGCGGACGTTGCGCAGCCATCGCGCGGTCTGGAACGCGAAGGGACACAGCACATCCATGTGGAAGTCGACCGTCGCCGGCGCCCTGCTCACGAGCTCGGCCGCCGCAGCCGCCGCGAGGGCGGTGGACGTCTCTGTCACTGTGCCGGTCATGCTGCCGCTCCCCTCCTGGCTTCTCCGGCCGTGGACGATGATTCGCGGACGCACGTGTTCGTCAGCGTCCCGATGGACTCGACGGTCGTGACCACCACGTCCTGCGCTTCGAGCGCCACGGGAGGTTTGCGGGCGTGGCCGACCCCGTCGGGGGTGCCGCCCAGGATCAGGTCCCCGGGCTTGAGCGTGAGGATGCGGCTCAGGTAGGACACGACCGCGGCGGGCGAGAACACCATGTCCGAGGTCCGGCCCGACTGCATCACCTCGCCGTTGACGGTGCAGGTGACCGCCAGGTCGTCCGCGTGGTCGACCTCGCCGGGGGTGACGAGCACGGGACCGAGCGGGTTCGTGCCCTCGAACGTCTTCCCCTGAAGCCACTGCATGGTCCGGAACTGGACGTCGCGGGCGGTGACGTCGTTGGTGACGGTGTATCCGGCGATCGCGTCTCGCGCCTCCGCCTCCGAGCCGCGCCTGATCTCGGTGCCGATCACATAAGCGAGCTCCGCTTCCCAGTCCATCGCCTGCGACATCGCGGGCAGGGTGATGTCGTCGTCGGGGCCGATCAGCGATTCGGTGTACTTCGCGAACAGCGTCGGGTAGTCCGGTGCCTCGACCCCCATCTCCGCGAGGTGCGCCCGGTAGTTGGCGCCCACGCAGATGATCTTGCCCGGTGCCGTGACGACCGGAGCGAGATCGAGGCCGTTCGCGTCCAGCTCACCGGTGCCGGCGATGTCGCGTCCCTGGGCCTTGAGCCTGATCAGCGCGCCGACATCGGGGGCGTCGAAGAGCTTCGCCGCACCGTCGACGAGTTCGGCGGCCGACGTGGTCCCGTCAGGCCGCCGCACAGTCACAAATCGCATGCTTTCGTCCGTTCCGAGAGGCCGCCTGGGCCGCTGGCGTACGCGCGGCTTACTCGGCGGGATGGAGTGAAGTCCCGGGGCGACGTGCATCGGGTGCCGCTCCACTTTCGCCCCACCGTACCACGAAGTGTCAACACTATGAGGCGGCTCGACCGGGTCCAGGGCACAAAATGCCTGGGCAGACGGCAAAAGTGATGACAGTAGTCGTGTTCTCAGCAAGCTCCTTGCGTCGTAGATTGCTCCACTGGGCTACCTATGTGTTAGCATCTACCTGCTGGCGCGGCGGCACGCTGTTCTAGGGACAGCGCCGAATGCGTAGCCTCCGGGACGAAGATGACTGCCGCGAAGCGAGATCGGAGGCCCGACTTGGCCGAGGACCGGTTTCCGCGCTCTGGCGCCACCCCGCAGGCGGCGGACTCGGCTTCTCCCGAGAACGAGACGACGGACAGCTGGCGTGATTCGAGCACGGTCGCGTACCTCAAGATTCGCAAGGACATCCTCGCCGGCCGCGCGGTGCCCGGCAGCTACCTGAACCAGGTCCACCTCGCTCGCGAGCTCGCGATCAGCCGCGGCCCACTGCGTGAGGCACTGCGCCGGCTCGAGAACGAAGGCCTCGTGGTCTCGGAGAAGAACCGCCGCAGCCGCGTGGCGGAGCTGTCCGCGTCCGACGCCGAGCAGCTCTACGCGCTGCGGTGCGTGAACGAGAGGCTCGCGATCGAACTCAGCGTTCCGCTCCTGACCGAGGACGACCTGCGGGAGATGGCGGAAGCGTTCGCGGCCATGCATGCCTCCGACAAGACGGACGAGGACGCCTGGGAAGCGGCGCACGAACGATTCCACGAACTCGCCTTCACTCGCGCGCCCAGCCGGATCTACGGGGTGGTGCGCGAGCTGCGGGAACACAGCGGCCGGTACATCAGGCTTCTGCACGTGAGGGGAGCGCACGCGCTCGCTCTCCAGGAGCACGAGCAGCTGCTCACCGCATGCCAGGAGGCCGACGCCGTGCGCGCCGCGCAGATCGTGACAGGCCATCTGGCGCGCACGGCGTTGGGGGTGCTCACCATCGTCGACCCGCTCTACGAACCGGCTGCGCTGAGGCAGCTCATGCGCCGGGCGCTGGGCGGCTCGGTGGCCCACTCCCGGTGAGCCGACTTCCGCGGCCGGTCGAGCTGCGCGAAGCCGTCAGATCAGCGCCGAGGTGGCGCCGCCGTCGACGAAGACGGTGGCGCCACTGATGAACGACGCGTCGGCGGCGGAGAGCATGAGAACGGCCGCGGCGACCTCGTCCGACGTGCCCATTCGCCGCATTCCCGCCATGTGGGTTCGAACCCACTCGTCGTGCACCTCGGCGAACCGTGCCTCGTCGTTCTCGGCACCGAGCGACTTCCGGACCATGGGGGTGTCGATGGTCCCGGGGCTGACCACGTTGACCCGGATGCCCCTCGTCCCGTAGTCGAGGGTCGCCGCACGGGCCAGCCCGTCCAGCGCGAGCTTGCTGGCCGAGTACGCGGCCGTCCCGGGTCGTGACCCGCGCTGGATGATCGACCCGGTCAGCACGATCGATCCGCCGCGGTCGAGCAGATGGGGAATCTGGTACTTCATGCTCAGGAACACGCCACGGGTGTTGACGGCGAAAATGTGGTCCCAGTCCTCGACGGACATCTCGTGAATGGTGGCGTATCCATTGACGCCGGCGTTGTTGTGCACGATGTGCAGGTCGCCGAGGTGACCGACGGCCTGCTCGGTGGCGGTGCGCACCGACTCCGCATCGCGCACGTCGACCGGGAAGAAGGCGGCCGATCCGCCGGCTGCGCGAATGATGCCGACGGTCTCCTCGGCGCCCACCGTGTCGACGTCCAGACAGGCGACACGCGCCCCTTCACGCGCGAACGCCACGGCGCTGGCTCGCCCGATTCCCGATGCGGACCCGGACACGATGACGGCCTTGTTCTGGAATCGGTCAGCACTCATGGGCGGCTCCCCGGTCGTCTGTTCGCTCTGGATCTGGTCACCACTTGAGGGACAGCCCGCCGTCGACGACGAGGTCGATTCCCGTGACGTACCTGGATTCATCGCTGGCGAGGTACACCGCGGCCCATGCCACGTCCCAGCCCTCACCCCCGACTCCCATGGGCACGAGCGCGGCACGTTTGGCCCACATGTCCTCCACGTTCGCACTGTCCACACCGGAGATGCCCGCGTCCCGCTCGACCATCGGGGTCTGCATGGCGCCGGGCGAGACGGCGTTGACCCGCACCCCTTGGCGCGCGTACTCGACCGCGGAGGTGCGGGTGAGGTGCAGCAAGGCGGCCTTCGACGCGTAGTACGCGGCATAGGACACGCCGAGCCAGCGGGTCCCGGCGACCGAAGCGATGTTGACGATCGTTCCGCCGCCGCGGGAAGCCATGTACGGAATGGTGTGCTTCATGGCCAGCAGCGCCGCTTTGACGTTGACGTCCATGACGCGGTCCCAGTTCGACATCTGCATGTCGACGACTCCGCCGACTTCCGCGATCCCGACGTTGTTGTCGAGGATGTCGATCTGGCCCCACTGCTCGACACAGGCGGCCACCATGTCGCGTGACTCGCGCTCGTCGGTCGCGTCGGCGGCGTAAGCGCGGGCACACCCGCCCTCATCGGTGATGATCTCGGCCGTCTCCTCCGCCGCCGCCGCGTCGCGATCGACGCAGAACACGGCGGCGCCCTCACGAGCGAACGTCACCGCGGTCGCCTTGCCGTTGCCCCACCCCGGGCCGACCGAACCCGCTCCTACGACGAGCGCGGTCTTGCCCGCCAGGCGGCCGGCCACCTGACGGTCCTGTTCGGACGACGTTCGGGTCATGGCAGTACCTGCTCTCCGCAGCTCGGCGCGGCTGCAGTCACAGCCTGAAACCAGAGGTCGCTAATGTCAACACTTTTCGATGTCAGAGTTTCCTGATCTGCACGATGTTCGCCGGGCCGGCGACTAGACTGGGGTAAAGTGTCAACACAAGGAGCAGCTATGACTTCGCGCTTCCCGACCTTCCTCGACGAACTCGAAGCGAGGACTCGGATCCACGACACCTTGCTGCGCTTCTGCAGGGGCATCGACCGGAAGGACTGGCGGCTACTGCTGTCCGCGTTCCACGAAGACGCCGTCGATGACCATGGCTGGGTGGCCGGCAACCCGCGGCGCGACCTGGTGCCGGGGCTTCAGGCTCGACACGAGACTGTCGAGCACTCCGCACACGTGCTGACCAACGTCGCCTACACCTTCCTCTCATCGACGGATGCCAGGGTCGAGTCCTACGTGACAGTCGCCCAGCGCGAGCGCCCCGGCTCGGCGGGACAGGTGCGGCGGACGCAGGCCCTCGTGCGCTACGTCGACCTGTTCCAGCGCCGCGACGACGGCGCCTGGCTGATCGCGGACCGGACGCTCGTGTACGGCGACATGATCGTCGCCGCCGACGGCTCGCCGTTCGACCCGCCGGCCGCCTTCACCGTGCAACGCCGGGACGGGAACGACCCACTGGAGCAGCAGAATGCCTCCTAACTGTCGACAATCGATGTACTCACAGGAGAAAACTGTCTACACATAGCTCTACCAGGTATTGACGGTGCGCCAACCCGGCGAGTAGCTTCACCTCAGCCGCCGCCCCTCGCCCGGGGAGCGGCGCTCCAGTAGAAAGGTGTCCTCATGCGATTCCTCGCTGTTCATGGCGGCTGCCACGGAGCATGGGCCTGGGATTTCGTCAAACCGGAGATGGTGAAGCTGGGCCACGAGCTCGTCGCAGTGGAGCTCCCCGGTCATGGAACCCGGCGCGACGAAGTGGCGACACTTGATGGCTACCGCGACGCCGTCGTCGAGCTCATACAGCCTGGCGACGTGCTCGTCGGGCATTCGTCCGGGTCCGTGGTCGCCACCATCGCCGCGAACGAGCGCCCCGACCTCGTCTCGCACATCTGTTACGTGGCGGGAATTCTCCCGGTGGAGGGCGAGCCTCTCCCCTACGAGACAACGTCAACGAGCCTCGGCGCCAGCTCGGAGTCGCCCGTCGACGACGAGTCGCCTTTGGACACTTACATCAAGATGACCGAAGGCAACGAGGCGTTCTACTTCGAGCGTCCGGGTGCGGTGATGGCCTTCTTCAACGACTGCTCCGACGAGCAGGTCGACTGGGCCTACTCGAAGTTCGTCCCGGAGCCGTTGGCGCCCTTGTCCGTTCCGGTCTCCGTCCCGGACTTCTGGAAGCGGGACGACCTTTCCCGGAGCTTCATCATGGGCTCGCGGGACGCGACCTGCTTCCCCGCGCTCGCGCACCTGCAGGCGAAGCGCCTGGGAGTCGTCCCGCTGGAGATCGACACGGGGCACTCGCCGTGGCTGAGCAAACCGGCCGAGTTCGCAGCCCTCCTGGTCGAGGCGACGAAGACCGAGCCGGTCGGACCGCTCATCCCGACGTCCTTGCATGTCACGGCGGAGCACGCCGGCTGAGGTGGCCGCGGCCGACACCATCCCAGCGACCGGCCAGGACGTTCGTCAGGCACACCCTAGGCCTTGGGGAGGCGTTCGAGGAGACCGCGGAGGTCGTCGGCGTGCTCCTCCTCCTGCGCGAGGATCTGCTCGAAGACGCGCTTGGTCGTGGGGTCGCCGTCGCCGAGCCACTGCACGATCTCGGTGTAGGACGCGATGGCGATGCGCTCGGCCACCAGGTCCTCCTTGATCATCTCGACGAGGTCGAGGCTGGCGTCGTACTCGGCGTGGGCCCGGGTGGTGAGGGTGTCGGGCGAGAAGTCGGGCTCGCCGCCGAGCTGGACGATCCGCTCCGCCAGCATGTCGGCGTGCTGCTGCTCCTCGGCGGCGTGCTGGAGGAACTCGCCCGCGACGGCCTCGGCGTGGATGCCGGTGGCCGTGTAGTAGTGCCGCTTGTACCGCAGCGTGCACACGATCTCGGTGGCCAGCGCCTCGTTGCAGACCTGGATGACGCGGGCGACGTCCGCACCGTACGCCTCGGTGATCGGCCCCTTGTCGATCTCCTGCCGCGCCCGCTCCCGCAGGGTCTTGATGTCCGTCAGAAACTCCGCCACTTCGGGCCTCCCGGTCGGCTACTGGCGAACCTCTACCCGCCGGCCCGCCTTCCACACGGCGTGGGTCTGGGGGACGCCGGGGCGGTAGGCGAGGTGGATGTGGGACGGGGCGTCGAGCACGTGGACGTCCGCGCGGGCGCCCGGGGCGAGGTGGCCCACGTCGGTGCGGCGGAGGGCGCGGGCGCCGCCGGCGGTGGCGGACCAGACGGCCTCGGCCGGGGTCATGCGCATGTCGCGGACGGCCACGGCGATGCAGAAGGCCATGCTGGAGCTGTAGCAGGAGCCCGGATTGCAGTCGGTGGCGAGGGCGACGGTGGCTCCGGCGTCCAGGAGGCGGCGGGCGTCCGGGTAGGGCTGGCGGGTGGAGAACTCGACGCCGGGCAGGAGGGTCGCGACCGTCCGGGACGAGGCCAGGGCGTCCACGTCGGCGTCGCCGAGGAAGGTGCAGTGGTCGGCCGACGCGGCGTCCAGCTCGACGGCCAGCCGCACGGCCGGGCCCTGGGTGAGCTGGTTCGCGTGGAGGCGGGGCGCCAGGCCCGCCTCGATGCCGGCCTGGAGGACCTCGCGGGCCTGGTCGGCGTCGAAGGCGCCCCGCTCGCAGAAGACGTCCACCCAGCGGGCGTGCGGGGCGCAGGCGGCGAGCATGTCGGTCGCCGCGAGCCGGGTGTAGGACGCGGCGTCGTGGCCGGCGGGGACGACGTGGGCGCCCAGGTAGGTGACCTCGTCGGCCTGCTCGGCGGCGATGCGGACGGCGCGTTCCTCCTGCTCGACCGTGAGGCCGTAGCCGGACTTGCACTCGACGGTCGTGGTGCCCTGGCGG
Organism: Actinomadura madurae; assembly: GCF_047130825.1. NCBI lineage: Bacteria > Bacillati > Actinomycetota > Actinomycetes > Streptosporangiales > Thermomonosporaceae > Actinomadura > Actinomadura madurae. The sequence goes on along the minus strand of NZ_CP083237.1, from coordinate 8,988,193 downwards.
GCCATCTCGCCGATGAGGCGGCGCAGGTTGGCGCGCAGGTCGTCGTCGGACGCGGCGCGGGTGCGCTCGACGGTGGTGCGGATGCCGCCCGCGGCGTACTTCTCGCCGCTCATCCGGGCGGCGAACTCCTCGGCGCGCTCGCCGGCGAAGACGAGATGGGCGTGCGAGTCGACGAAGCCCGGGAGGACGGCGCGCCCTTGCGCGTCGAACGCCTCGTCGGCGGCGGGCGCGTCCCGGGACGGGCCGGTCCAGGCGACCGTGCCGTCCTCGATCACCAGGGCGGCGTCGCGGACGACGGCCAGGCCGTCGCCGACGGCGGGATCGTTGGTGACCAGTTCCCCGATGTTCGTGATGACCGTGCTCACCCGGGCAGGATCTCACGCGGCCCCGGGCAGGTCTTCAAGTGGCAACGCGCAACCAGACGTCCGCGGTTGCCGCGCCGCGGGCCAGCCGCAGCCGCCAGCAGCCGGGCTCGCCGAGCCGGTAGCCGGCGCCCCACTCGTCGCCGGGGCGCTTGAAACTACTGCCGCCGTGCGCTTCCGGCCCCCAGACGACGTCGTGTTCGGCGCCGCCGGGATCGAACGCCGTGAGCCGGAGCGGCCCCGAGCCGGTCACCCGCCACACGATCTTGAGGTCCTGGCCGGCGCGGAGCGGCGGGTACCGCTCCCGCGTCATCATCAGCCCCCACGCCTGGAGGCCGCGGCCCGTGCCGCGCACCTCGGGCATGCCGTCCGCGAAGTCGGCGGCGCCGTACGGGGCGACCGGTGACGCGGGGCGGCATCCGGGCGCCCCGTCCGGACCGGCGGGGCCGGCGGTGCCCGCGGGGGACGCCGGCGGGCGGGCGGACGGTGCGGCGCCGTCGTCCCGCCCTCCGGTGGAGCATCCGGCGACGGCGAGCAGGAGCGCCGTCGCGGCGACGGTCAGCGGCGCCGGGCCGCCTCCTCCAGGATCGGGCTCGTGCCGCGCTTCATGGCCCGCAGATGCACGACGCCGCGCCGCTCGGCGAAGACCTCGACGACCTGGCGGGTGTGGCTGCCCGTCGACGCGTGCTCCATCCGCACGCCCGGCCCGACGCGCAGCGACGTGCACTTGAAGTGGATGGCGTAGACGTTCTGCGGGACGCCGGCGACGACGGAGTCGCACACCATCACCTTCTTCGTGCCGTCCTCCATGTCCTCCACGACCGCGTAACCGTGGTCGGTGGGCAGATAGTAGTCCGAACTCATGTGACCGTCCTTTCCTTGGTGTGTGGTGGTCAGAGCGGGCGGACCGGCGAGTCGCCGTCGCAGTCGATCCCGAACATCACCTGCCTCCAGTCGCCGGCGAACGCGAAGACGCCGCCGGAGGTCGCGACCCCGAGCCGGGACGGGACCCGGGTCGCGTCCACGTGCCGGCGCACCCGCCCCATCGAGTGGACGCCGTCCATGTCCTGCCAGAGCGAGACGTTGAGCAGCGTCCGGGTGCGCCAGCCGACCATGAGGGACGTCCCGAGGAACCCGGTGGCGTCCCGCCGCACGTCCCGCGCCAGCCGCTTGTGCAGGACGAGCAGGACGAGCAGCGCCCACAGGCCGGGGCACTCGAACCGCGTCACGACGATCACGCCGTCCTTCACAGCGCCTGGACGGCCGTCACGGCGGCCAGCGTCACCAGGGCCGTCCCGGACAGGGCGCGCACCGATCTCAGCCACAGCCGTTCCCTTCTCGTGCCCATGTCGATCAGCGCCGGCGTGAAGCGCACGCTGGCCAGCGCGACGCTGAGGTTGGACAGCAGCGCCAGGCCGACCATGACCGGCGCGGCCGCCCACGGGTCCAGCAGGACCACCGCGGCGACCCCGGCCCAGACCAGCGACGCCGCCTTCTGCGTCGTCACGAGCAGGCCCAGGTCGAAGCCCCAGACCACGCCGAGGAACCCGGGCCTCAGCCGGTGCACGAGCACCTGCGGGACCTGCCGCCACGCGTGCGGCGTGCGGCCGGCGAGGTCGGCGATCCCGAACCCGAGCGCCACGGCCGCCAGGGCGAGCGTCCGCGGGGTCTCGGGCAGCGCCGCGTGCAGCCCGCGTCCCGCCACGTACAGCAGCAGTGCCACGAGCAACCCGGACAGGACCCCGCCCGCGGCGAGGCCGGCCAGGAAGCGCGCGCCGTCCGCCGGACGGCGGCGCATCATGGGGCCGGAGACTCCGGCCATCGACCGGCCTCATGGGCTCAGGACGTGCAGGACCGCGCCGATCCCGCCGATGACCACCCAGGTGACCATCCGGATCCCGTCAGTTGTAGCGGCACTCGAACGCGGAGTGCTGCTTGCCGCTGTAGTAGGCCTCGCAGCAGGAGCAGTGCAGGGTGCCGCTCATGGAGCAGCCCCAGAGGTAGTCCATGTTGTTCCTGCACGTGGTCATGGAGACGTTGGGGCACACCGCGAGGTTGCAGCAGTTCTTCTTGCAGATGGCGTAGGCGGGTTCGGACCGGCCGAACACCGCCGACGCGGCGGTCAGGCCGCCCGCGCCGAGGGCGCCGAGGAAGCCGCGCCGGGCGAACCTCCCCGTGGCCTTTCCGACCCGTCCGGTCTTCGTGGTCATGACACTCCCTTCGGTTCGTTGACCTTCGTCCTGAGCGCCTGGACGTCCTGGAAGACGAGGGCGGATTCGAGCCGCCCGCCCCGCATGACGAGCGCGGTCGGGCTCATCCGGACGTTGAACTCGTCCGCCACCCAGCTGCCGCCCTCGTCGACGTAGTGCGTGAGCCTCTCCAGCCCGTACTGCTGGACGAACCGCTCCCCGCGGGCCCGCTCGCCGGTCGAGACGACGACCGCCATGCCGTTCCCGGCGCCGCGGTCCAGCTCGTCCGACAGCTGCTGGGCGACGTCCTTGCAGGTCGAGCAGGCGGTGCTGAGCACGAGGACGGTCTGGGCCGCGTCCAGGCCGGCGGACCCGGCGGCGAGGCCGGTCAGCTCGGCGGGCCACCGGCCGGGTTCCGCGCCGAGCCGCGCGTCGTCCAGCGGCCAGATCTCGGTGTCGCGGGCGGCGGCGGTCTCCCGCTCGGTCGGCAGCCGGGAGCCGAGCTCGCCGAGCATCGCGAAGAGCAGCACGACCGCGGCGACGAGGATCAGCAGCACGGCACCGAAGAAGATCTCCATCAGGGTGTTCCTCCGTCTATCGCGAGGCCGGCAGGGGGCGGGTGAGGTCCTTGACGAGGCCGCGGTGCGCCCACAGGCACAGCAGCAGCGCACCGCAGGCCAGCCCGGTGCTGACCTGGAAGAAGTAGGCGGCGGGCTCCGCGGTCCCGGCCGCCCGGTTCAGCACCGGGACGGTCATGAGCAGGGACCCGGCGAGCACGTTGGGCCAGCCGAGGGGACGGCCGCCGGCGGCGCCGAGGCAGCCGCAGGCGGTGCCGCCGCCGCGCACCAGGCCGAGGACGCCGGCCAGCGCGAAGCTCGCGCCGAGGACGCCCGCGGCCCAGGCACCGGCCGGGCGCGTGGCGGTGCCGGCCAGCGCCAGGGCGGCGAGGATCTCCACCCCGGCGAAGAGGCGGACATGGCCCCGGGTGAAGCCTTTTCCGGATCTCCGGAAGAGCGCGTTCAGCGCGCGGCTCAGCCGCGCCGGGGAAACGGTTTTGGCGACGCCCGCGACGAACAGCACGGAAGCGGCCGCGGAGTTGACGGCGACGAGGACAGAATCGTGAACAGCCATGGCGTGGCCGACCTCGCGGAAATGATTCGATCAGGGCAGGGGGTCGATGTGATCTTTCTAACCCGGCTTGATCAAGTAGTCAATACACATTTTCCGCAGGCGTGCTCTGAGTCGTATTGCTCAACCGGGCCGCCCGGGTTGCTCAATCGGCGGCCCGGCACTCCCCGTCCCGGCCGCGGCGCCGAGGTCGAGCCGCCGGAGTTCGACGCGGGTCCGCACGCCCAGCTTGGGATACGCGCGGTAGAGGTGGTTCCCGACGGTCCGCGGGCTGAGGAAGAGCCGGGCCGCGATCTCGCGGTTGCTCGCGCCCGCCGCGGCGAGCCGCACGATCTGGAGTTCCTGGTGGGTGAGCCGGCCGAGCCCGCCGTCCTTTTCCGGCCGCTCCGCGGTGCGCGCACCGGTCGCGAACAGTTCCGCTTTCGCTCGTTCGCCCCAGGCCCGCGCGCCGAGTTCCTCGAAGGTCTTCAACGCGAGACCTAAATGCCTTCCGGCCTCCGCGCGACGCCGCGTCCGCCGCAGCCACTCGCCGTAAAGCAATTCTGTGCGCGCCCGCTCATAAACGTTCGCCTCGTTCCGGCGGAACAGTTCGACCGCGTCCGCGAAATGGCGTTCGGCCGTGGCGGGATCGGCCAGGAGCGCACGGCAGCGCGCGGCGAGCCCGCGTATGCCCGGGGACGACGTCCGCCGCGCCCACCCTTCGAGCCGGGCCAGGGGAGGTTCCGCCCGCTCGGGGCGTCCGGACCGCACCGCCGCCTCGGCCCGGTCGGCCGCCTGGCGGGCGAGGCTCGCGACCGGGCCGCCCTCCGGCGCGTCCTCGGGCAGCTCCTCCAGCCGGGCCAGCGCGCCCGCGTGCCGCCCGGCGCCGAGGTCGAGCAGCGCGAGGGCCCACGTGCCGAGCGAGACGGTCGGGGCGATGCCCTCCGCGCGGGCGTGCTCCAGCCCCTCCGCGACGAGGGCCGCGCATCGCCCCTCGTCCCCCTCGACCGCGGCGAGCCAGCCGAGGAGGCAGCTCAGGTGGGCGGCCCGGTACCGCGCGCCGGCCTCGCCGGCCAGCCGCAGCCCCTCCTCGGCGGCCGCCCGCGCCTCGCGGTGCCGGCCCCGGCCGATCAGGGCGCGGGCGAGCGCCTGCAGCGCGTACGGCAGCCGTCCGGGCACGTCACGGCAGTCCCGCGCGAACCGCGAGACCGTCTCGCAGGAGTCGGTGAAGGGGATGAGGGACGCCGCGAGCCGGCGGTCCGGCTCGTGCGGGAGCGGGGGCCGCGGCCCGGCGGGCGCCCTCGTACCGCGGGCGGCGCTCACCGCCGCGTCGACGACCCGCGGCAGCTCCGCCGGGACGGGCCCCGCGGGGAGCGGGACGGCCCGCAGCGCGCCGGCCGCCTCCCGCACGAGCCGCGGGTCGCCGGCGTGCCAGCCGCACCGGACGGCCTCGGCGAGCATCAGCGCCGCCTCCGCCGGATCCCGCCCGCGGATCGGGGCCGCGCCGTCGATCAGGGTCCGGGCGGCGCGCCGCGGCGACCCGCGCTCGAACTCCACCGCAGCCTCGGCCTGCGCGAGCTCGGCGCGGGTCAGCGGGTCGGCCGCGAGCGGCGCGGCACGCGCGACCAGGTCGGCCGCGCCGTCCAGCAGGCCCGCCTGGCTCGCCGCGCGGGCGGCCGCCGCGAGCCGGTGGGCCCGGGTGCGGCCGTCGGCGGTCAGCTCGGCGGCGCGGGCGTAGCAGATGTGGGCCCGCCGGTCGCCCGACCACTCCCCGGCACGTTCCAGTTCCGCCGCGACGTACGCGCGGTGCCCCACGGCGGCGGCCGCCAGATGCCAGGCCCGCAGTTCGGGCTCGCCGTCCCCGGCGCTGTCGGCGAGCGCGCGGTGGACGGCCCGGCGCTCGGACGTGGTCGCGTGGTGGTAGGCGACGGCCTTGACCAGCGGGTGCGCGAACCCGATGGTCAGGCCGGTCGTCTCGAGCAGCCCGGCGCGCTCGGCGGGCGCGAGGTCGGCGACCGTCGAGCCGAGGCGTCCGGCCGCCGCCGTGATGCGGGCGGCGTCCCGGGTGTCGTCGGCGGCGGCGACGAGCAGGAGGGTCCGCGCGGCGGGCGGCAGCGCGGCGAGCCGCGCGCCCGCCTCGGCCTGGACCGTTCCGCCGAGGGGCGAGGTGCCGTCGTGGAAGGTGAACGGGTTGATGCGCCCCGCCCGCTGGCCCGAGGACAGGCAGGACGCGAGGAGCCGCAGCGCGGCCGGGTTCCCGTCCGCCTCGGCGCGGACGCGGTCCCGCGCGGGCGGCGGGAGCAGCGCGCGCAGGAGCGCGGCGGCGTCGTCCGGGCCGAGGCGCGCGGGCCGGATCTCGGCCAGCCCGGACGACCCGAACGTCGCGTCGTCGCGGGCCGCCGCCAGCAGCGCGACCGGCTCGGCGCCGAACCTGCGGGCCGCGTAGACGAGCGCGTCCGCCGAGGCGGCGTCCAGCCATTGCGCGTCGTCGACGAGGCAGAGCACGGGACGTCCGGCGCCCGCCCGGCGCAGCAGCGACAGAACGGCCCGGCGCGCGGTGAAGACGTCCTCGCGGCCGGCCCCGCCGGACTCGCTCACGGCGCGCAGCCGCTCGGCGTCGGGGCCGCCGAGGTCGCGCACCGGCCGCAGCATCAGGTCAAGGGCGGCGAACGGCTGCTCGGCCTCGGGCCGGTAGCCGGAGCAGCGCAGGACGAGAGCGCCGTCCGCCAGGCCGGCCGCGTGGTCGAGCAGGGCGCTCTTGCCGATGCCCTGCTCGCCGCGGATGACGGCGGCCCCGCCGGCGCCGGCTCGCGCCCCGGCGACCAGCCGTTCGATCTCCGCGCACTCGGCGGCCCTGCCCTGCAACATCGGCGCCCCACACGCGTTCGGAATGCGGCACTCAAGATCAACCACCGCATGATCGCATGGGCGCGCGGCGCCGCCCCCTAACCGGAGGGCACCGACAGTGTCACCGTTCCCGGCGGCCCCACCGGACGCACGGCCGCGTCGTCCGAGGTCACCGCGGCGGGGCGCCCCTCCCCGCACGCCGAGGCCGGGCGTCCGGGTCCGGTCACTCGGGCCCGATCAGCCGGGACCGATCAGACGGGGCCGATCAGGCGGGCCCGATCAGACGGGGCCGATCAGGCGGGCCCGATCAGACGGGGCCGATCAGGCGGGCCCGATCAGACGGGGCCGATCAGGCGGGCCCGATCAGACGGGCCCGGTCAGGCGGGGCCAATCAGGCGGGCCGGTCAAGCGGGGCCCGGCCGGTCCTGGTCGGGGCGGTCCTGGTCGGGCGCCGTCGCGGCGGTGACGGCCGCGGTGAGCGCGCCGGGCACGTCGTCGATCAGCAGGTGCCGCCCGTCGTGGACGATCTGCCGGCCGGAGACGACGACGTGCCGGACGTCGGCCGCGGTCGCGGCGAAGACGGCGGCCTCGGCGGTGTGGTCCGGGCCGGCGCCCGCCGTCCGGACCGAGTCGAGGGAGACGGTGACGAGGTCGGCGTACGCGCCGGGCTCCAGGCGTCCCGCCTCGGGCCAGCCGAGCGCGTAGTGGCCGTCGCAGGTGGCGGCGGCGAGCAGCTCCCCGGCCGTCCAGTGCCCCCGGACCCGGGTGCGGAGCCGCTCGTCCAGCTCGACCGCGCGGGCCTCCTCGAACAGGTCGATGAACGCGTGCTGGTCGGTGCCGAGGCAGATGGGGGAGCCGGCGTCCGCGAGGGCGCGGGCCGGGCCGATGCCGTCGGCGAGGTCTCGCTCGGTCGTCGGGCACATGCACACGCCGGTCATCGTCGCCCCGAGCAGGCCGATGTCCTCCTCGGTGAGGTGCGTCGCGTGCACGGCCGTGGTGAGCGCCCCGAGCGCCCCCGCCTCGGCGAGCAGCCGCGTCGGCGTCATTCCGTAGGCGTCCCGGCAGTCCTGGTTCTCGGCGGGCTGCTCGGACAGGTGGAGGTGCAGCGGCGCGCGGTGCTCCCTCGCCCAGGACGCGACGGCCCGCAGCTGCTCGCGCGGCACGGCCCGGACGGAGTGGATCGCGGCGCCGACGCGGGCGTGCAGCCGCCCCGCCTTGTCGGTCCGCTCGTGCAGGGACTCGACGCGGCGCACCCAGTTGCCGGCGGTGCCGTCGCCGAAGCGCAGCTGCGGGCCCTTCAGCGGGCGGCCGATGCCGCCGGCGAGGTAGCAGGCGTCGAGGAGGGTGATCCGGATGCCCGCGTCGGCCGCGGCGGCGATCAGCGCCTCGCCCATCGCGTTCGGGTCGCCGTAGGGGCTGCCGCCCGGCCGGTGGTGCAGGTAGTGGAACTCGCCGACGCAGCTGACCCCGGCGAGGGCCATCTCGGCGAACACGGCGGCGGCGAGGGCGCGGTAGGAGTCGGGGTCGAGCCGGTCGGCGACCGTGTACATCTGCTCGCGCCACGTCCAGAACGTCCCGGCATGGGCCTGGACGCGGGAGCGGAGGGCGCGGTGGAACGCGTGGGAGTGCGCGTTCGCCAGGCCCGGCATGGTCAGGCCGGGGAGCCGCTGGGCGTTCGGTGCGGAGGGGACGCCGGCCTGGAGCCTGGTGATCCGCTCGCCGTCGGCCTCGATGAGCACGTCGGCCGCGACACCGTCACCGAGCCAGGCGAACTGGGCATGCCACTGCATATCGGAAGTCCTACCCGCGGGCCAGGTCGCCCAGTACCGCGGCGAGGGCCTCCACTCCGGCGAGGCAGTCCGCCGGCTCGGCGTACTCGGCGGGCGCGTGCGAGATCCCGGTCGGGTTCCGGACGAACAGCATCGCGGCCGGCAGCCGCGCCGCGAGGACGCCCGCGTCGTGTCCGGCCCCCGTCGGCAGGACGGGCACCCCGCCGAGCGTCCGGCCGATCCGGTCCCGCAGCGCCCGGTCGAAGTCGACGATCTCGGAGTAGGACTCCTCGGCGAGGTCGACGCTCACCCGGTGCGGGCGCGCGGCGACGCGGGCGGCCTCGTCGACTTCCTGCACGGTCCGCCGGACGTCCTCGTCGGCCGGTCCCCGCGCGTCCAGCCAGGCGGTGACCGACGAGGGGACGGCGTTCACCCCGCCCGGCACGACCCGGACCTTCCCGACCGTCGCCACGGTGCCGTGGCGCTCCGCCGCCGCGCGCGCGGCGGTCACCATGTGCGCGAACGGCAGCATCGGGTCGCGCCGGTCGGGCAGCCGGGTCGTCCCCGCGTGGTCGCCCTCGCCGGTGAACTCGAACCGCCACCGGCCGTGCGGGACGATCGTGCTCGCGACCCCGACGGGCTCCGCCAGGGCCCTCCCCTGCTCGACGTGCAGCTCGACGTGGCAGGCGATCCGCCCGAGGAGGTCCTCGTCCGGGCCGATCGAGTCCGGGTCGAAGCCGGCGTTGTGCATCACCTCGGCGAACGTGTGGCCGTCGCCGTCGGTCAGGCCGCGCGCCCGCGCCGGGTCGATCGCCCCGGTCAGCAGCCGCGACCCCAGGCACGCCACGCCGAACCGCGCGCCCTCCTCCTCGGCGAACGCCCCGACCCCGATCGGCCGCGCGGGGGTGACGCCGCGTTCCCTGAGCAGGTCGATCGCGGCGAACGCCGACACGATGCCGAGCGGCCCGTCGAACGCGCCCCCGCCCGGGACGGAGTCGAGATGGCTGCCGGTCAGGACGGCGTCACCGCGCGAGCCGTCCGGCGGGAGCCACCAGGCGAACAGGTTGCCGTTGGGATCGTGCTCGACCGCCAGGTCGCGGCGGCGCGCCTCGTCCAGGAACCAGGCACGGCATTCCATCTCGGGCGGCGTCCACGCGAACCGGTGGTAGCCGCCCGTCGCCTCGTCCCGCCCGACCGGCAGCAGCGCCGCCCACATCTCCTCGAAGCTCATTGCCCCTCTCCCTGTGGGGGGCGACCCCCCACACCCCCTGGTTCGCTTCGCTCATTTCATCGGGATACGGACCCCGCGCTCGGCCGCGACCTCGGCGGCGCGGTCGTAGCCGGCGTCGACGTGGCGCATGACGCCGGTGCCGGGGTCGTTGGTCAGGACGCGCCGCAGCTTCTCGCCCGCGAGCGCCGTCCCGTCCGCGACGCAGACCTGGCCGGCGTGGATGGAGCGGCCGATGCCGACCCCGCCGCCGTGGTGGATCGACACCCACGTCGCGCCGGACGCGGTGTTGAGCATGGCGTTGAGCAGCGGCCAGTCGGCGATCGCGTCCGACCCGTCCTTCATGCCCTCGGTCTCCCGGTACGGGCTGGCGACGGACCCGCAGTCGAGATGGTCGCGGCCGAGGACGATCGGGCGCGCTGATCTCGCCGCGCGCGACCAGGTCGTTGAACGCCTCGCCCGCCCTGTCGCGCTCGCCGTAGCCGAGCCAGCAGATCCGGGACGGCAGGCCCTGGAAGTGGACCTTCTCCCCCGCCATCCGGATCCAGCGGGTCAGCGGCTCGTTGTCCGGGGAACAGGTCGAGGATCGCCCGGTCGGTGCGGGCGATGTCCTTCGGGTCGCCGGAGAGCGCCGCCCACCGGAACGGCCCCTTGCCCTCGCAGAACAGCGGCCTGATGTAGGCGGGCACGAAGCCGGGGAACTCGAAGGCGCGCGCGTAGCCGGCGAGCTGCGCCTCGCCGCGGATGGAGTTGCCGTAGTCGAACACCTCGGCGCCCGCGTCCTGGAAGCCGACCATCGCCTCGACGTGGACGGCCATGGATTCGCGGGCCTTGGCGATGAAGCCGTCCCGGTCCTTGTCGCGTTCGGCGGCCATGTCCTCGAACGCGACGCCGCGCGGCAGGTAGGCGAGCGGGTCGTGCGCGCTGGTCTGGTCGGTGACGATGTCGATCGGGGCGCCGCGCCGCAGCAGCTCGGGGACGATGTCGGCGGCGTTGCCGAGGACCGCGATCGACAGGGGGCGCCGCTCGTCCCGCGCCTCCCCGGCGAGGCGCAGCGCCTCGTCCAGGGAGTCGGCGCGGACGTCGCAGTACCGGTGCGCGACGCGCCGCTCGATGCGGGACGGGTCGCACTCGACGCAGATCGCGACGCCGCCGTTCATGGTGACGGCGAGCGGCTGCGCGCCGCCCATCCCGCCGAGCCCCGCGGTCAGCGTGATCGTCCCGGCCAGGGTGCCGCCGAACCGCTTCTCGGCGACGGCGGCGAACGTCTCGTAGGTGCCCTGGAGGATGCCCTGCGTCCCGATGTAGATCCACGACCCGGCGGTCATCTGGCCGAACATCGTCAGGCCGAGCGACTCCAGCCTCCGGAACTCCTCCCACGTCGCCCACTGCGGGACGAGGTTGGAGTTCGCGATCAGCACGCGCGGCGCCCACTCGTGCGTGCGGAAGATCCCGACCGGCTTGCCGGACTGGACGAGCAGCGTCTCGTCGCCCTCCAGATCGGCCAGCGAGCGGAGGATGCCGTCGAAGGCGTCCCAGTTCCGGGCGGCCTTGCCGGAGCCGCCGTAGACGACCAGCTCGTCCGGATGCTCGGCCACCTCGGCGTCGAGGTTGTTCTGGATCATGCGCAGGGCCGCCTCCTGCGGCCAGCCCTTGGCGGCGGTGAGCGAGGTGCCGCGCGGCGCGCGGACGGGACGGGGTTCGGACATGTCGGGCTCCTTCAGGAGAGCGGGCCGGTGACGGCCTCGGCGGCGGCGACCAGTGAGCCGTCCCGGACCAGCGCGGTCGCGGCGGCGATCTCGGGGGCGAGGTAGCGGTCCGGGCCGGGCGGCGGGACGGCCTCGCGCAGCTTCGCGACCACGGCGGCGGTCGCCGGGCCGGGCCGCAGCGGGGTGCGCAGGTCCAGCGCCCGCGCGGCGGTGAGGATCTCGATGGCGACCACCTGCGCCAGCCCGTCCACGGCCCGGCGCAGCTTGCGGGCCGCGGTCCACCCCATCGAGACGTGGTCCTCCTGCATGGCCGAGCTCGGGATCGAGTCGGCGCTGGCGGGCGCGGCCAGCCGCTTCAGCTCGGACACGATGCCCGCCTGCGTGTACTGGGCGATCATGTGGCCGGAGTCGACGCCGGGGTCGTCGGCGAGGAAGGCGGGCAGGCCCCCGGACCGTCCCCGGTCGAGCATCCGGTCGGTGCGCCGCTCCGACATCGACGCGACGTCCGCCACGGGCACCGCGAGGAAGTCGAGCACGTAGGCGACGGGCGCGCCGTGGAAGTTCCCGTTCGACTCGACGCGCCCGTCCGGCAGCACGACGGGGTTGTCGATCGCGGACGCCAGCTCCCGGCCGGCCACCAGTTCGGCGTGCGCGAGCGTGTCGCGGGCGGCGCCGTTGACCTGCGGGGCGCAGCGCAGCGAGTACGCGTCCTGGACGCGGGTGCAGTCGGGCCCGCGGTGCGACTCCATGATCTCCGAGGCGTCCAGCAGCGCCCGCAGGTTCGCGGCCGACGCGGCCTGCCCCGGATGCGGCCGCAGGGCTTGCAGGTCGGCGGCGAAGACCCGGTCGGTGCCGAGCAGCGCCTCGACCGTCATCGCGGCGGCCACGTCCGCGGCGACGAGCAGCCTGCGCAGGTCGTGGATGGCCAGCACGAGCATGCCGAGCATGCCGTCCGTCCCGTTCAGGAGGGCGAGCCCCTCCTTGGCGCCGAGCATGACCGGCGCGATCCCGGCCTCGCTCAACGCCTCCGCCGCCGGTTTGAGGTTCCCGCCGGCGTCCCTGACCGATCCTTCGCCGATGAGCGCGAGGGCGACGTGCGCGAGCGGCGCGAGGTCGCCGGAGCACCCGAGGCTCCCGTACTCGAAGACCTGCGGGGTGATGCCCGCGTTGAGCAGCTCGGCCAGCGTGCGCGCCGTCGTCGGCTGCACGCCGGTCCGGCCGGTGGCGAGCGTCCGCAGCCTGAGCAGCATCAGCGCCCGGACGACCTCCCGCTCGACCTCCGGCCCCGACCCCGCCGCGTGCGACCGGACGATGTTGAGCTGCAACTGCGCGCGCATCTCGGGGGCGATGTGCCGCGTGGCGAGCGCCCCGAAGCCCGTCGACACCCCGTACACGGGGGTGGGACGGGCCGACAGCTCCTCGATGTGCGCGCGCGCCTCGCCGATCAGCTTCAGCGCCCCGTCCGACAGCGCGACGCGGGCGCCGTCCCGGGCCACCGCGACCACCTGCTCGAACGCCAGCGGTTCCGGCCCGACCTCGACGCCTGCGTCCCCCATACCAAGACCCATACCCACCATTGGAACGCCTTCCGGGCCGTGCCCCCAGGCCCGGACAGGCCGCTGTGTCTCACATACGAGACAATCGGAGCATGAGCCAGGTGCCCGCCGCCCGCCGCGCCCTCGCGGTGCTCCGCCTGCTGGCGGGCGCGCCCGGCCCGCTCCCCGCGTCCGCGATCGCCCGCGCCCTGGACCTGCCGCGCTCCAGCACCTACCACCTCCTGACGGCGATGGCCGAGGACGGCTTCGTCACCTCCATCCCCGAGGAGCGCCGCTGGGGCCTCGGCGTCGCCGCCTTCGAGATCGGCTCCGCCTACCTGCGCCACGAGCCCCTGGAGCGCCTGGCCCGGCCCCTCCTGCGGCGCCTCGTCGACCGGGTGGGCGAGATCGCGCAGCTGGGCGTCCTGCACGGCGCCGAGACGCTGTACCTGCTCAAGGAGCAGCCGCCCCGGCACGCCACCCTGGTCACCGACGTGGGCGTCCGGATGCCCGCCCACCTCACCGCCAGCGGCCGCTCGATGCTCGCCCACCTGCCGCCCGCGCAGGTCAGGGCCCTGTTCCCGGGCCGTTTCGTGGACCGCACCGGCCGGGGCCCGGCGTCCCTGCGCGAGCTGCGCCGCACCCTCGCGCAGGACGCGCGCCGCGGCTGGTCGGCCGAGGACGGCCATGTCACCGAGGGATTCGCCAGCATCGCCGCCTGCGCCTTCGACCACACCGGCCACCCCACCGCGGCGATCACCGTGACGTTCCGCCGCGAGGACCACCCGCCGGAGACGTGGCCCTCCCTCGCCGCCCCGATCCGCACCACCGCCGCCGCGCTGACCACCCGCCTGACCGGCCGCCCCCCGGCCCGCTGAACCCCGGAAAGAAATCTTTGAATTCGTCGTGCCGGGGTGTCGAATGCCGCCGAGCCCGTTCGTAGCCAGGGTGAGAGACCGGAACAGAGCCGGTCGCAGACTCGCAGGGAGCACATCATGACCGCCACCTACACCTTCGACGTCTTCTCCAGCCTCGACGGCTTCGGCGCCGCCACCGGGGACTGGACGGGCTACTGGGGCAAGCAGGGTCCCGAACTTCTCGACCACCGCCTCGCCGTCTACAACCAGGAGCAGCGGCTGATCCTCGGGGCCACCACCTACCGGGCGTTCGCGCAGATGGTGGCGGAGAGCACCGAGGACTCCGACGTGCGCGACCCGTGGGTCACGCGGATGAGGAACCTGCCGACGACGGTCGTGTCGAGCACCCTGGAGGGCCCCCTGGACTGGCCGGACGCCGAGATCGCGAGCGGGGACGCCGTCGACGTCGTCGCCCGGCTCAAGGAGGAGTCCGCGGTGCCGCTGCGCTCGCACGGCAGCCTCTCGCTGAACCGGGCCCTGATGGCCGCCGGCCTGGTCGACCGCGTCCAGGTGACGCTGTTCCCGGTCATCACCGGCCAGAGCGGAGCCGACCCGGTCTTCGAGAACGCGGCCGACTTCGACCTCGAACTGATCGAGCACCGCACGCTCGACAACCACATCCAGGAGCTCGTCTACCGGCCCACTTTGCACACGTGAGCACCCGGCCGGAGCGGCGGCGCCTCACCGAACCGCTCCGCGGCGAGCCGGTCGGCCCAGCGGCGCAGCGCGTCCTCCACCGGCGGATGGCCCAGCCCCAGGGCGTCGGCGGAGGACGTGTCGTACCGCTCCTCGGACAGGAAGGGCAGCGTCTCGGGCGAGACGCCGACGATCGCCCCCGGCAGCCGCCGCACCAGGCCGACCGGCACCAGGACCAGCGGCGGGCGCCGCCCGAAGTGCCGCGCGAGGAGGCCGATCAGGTCGGGCAGGTTCGGCGTCGCGTCGTCCAGGACCCAGTGCGCCCGGTACGGCCCCGCGTCATGCGCGGGAACGGCGGCCATGAACCGGGAGAGGTGATCGACGGTCACCACGGGGACGAACGTGCGCCGCGTCCCGGCCAGCGCGGGCAGCCGCCCCTGCCAGAGGTTCCTCACCAGCTCGGCCAGCCCGATGTACTGACCGGCCTCGCCGGTCACCGAGTGCCCGATCACGGTGGCCGGATTGACGACGGTGAGGGGGACGCCCCCCTTCGCGGCGACGGCCCGCACCGCCGCGTCCCCCTCACGCTTGGACGCCTCGTACACGCCGTACTTCCGGTAGAGCGCGTCCAGCTCCGCCTCCGGCACCGGATAGGAGAGCGCGCCGTCCGCCCCTACCCGGTAGCCGGAGACGTGGACCAGGCGCCGCAGCCGCGGGAGCCCGGCGGCCCACCGCACGACGTTCACGGCCCCGTCCACGTTCACCCGCCGCCCCTCCTCGCGCTCCAGCCCGAACCGGTACAGCGCGGCGGTGCTGAAGACGTCCCGCACGTTCTCCCACCGCTCGTGGTCGGCAGCACCGATCGCGAGATCGGGCCGGGTGATGTCGGCGTCGACGACGGTGAGCCCGCGAACGTCGGCGCCATGCTCGCGCAACCAGGACCGCAGCTCGCCACCACGCGCGTCCCCTCCCCGGACGGTCACCGCGACCGCCCGCCCTTGACCGAGCAGCTCCGCCACCAGCCACCGCCCGATGAACCCCGTCGCCCCCACCACCAGGCAGTCAGCCCGCACGGCCTCGTCCTCCATGACATCCATGAAGGAAAATCTAGACCGGTCTACCTAGTTTGTCGATACACCGGTTATCACTCTCAAGGAGCGCATCATGACCGCGACCTACACGTTCGACGTCTTCTCCACCCTCGACGGCTACGGCTCCTACACCAGCGAAGGCGACTGGGGCGGCTACTGGGGCAAGCAGGGCCCCGAGTTCCTCGACCGCCGCCTCGCCCTCTACAGCGAGGAGCAGCGGTTGGTCCTCGGAGCCACCACCTTCCGGCAGTTCGTGGAGGCGCTGGACCCGGCCAAGGTGACCGACCCGGTGAACACCCGGATGAGGAACCTGCCGACGACGGTCGTGTCGACCACCCTGGAGGGACCCCAGGACTGGCCGGACGCCGAGATCGCAAGCGGCGACGCGGTCGACGTCGTCGCCCGGCTCAAGGAGGAGTCCGCGGTGCCGCTGCGCTCGCACGGCAGCCTGTCACTGAACCGGGCCCTGATGGCCGCCGGCCTGGTCGACCGCGTCCAGCTGACGATCTTCCCGGTGATCAGCGGCCGGACGGGCGCGGACCCGATCTTCCGCGGCGCCGCCGACTTCGACCTCGAACTGATCGAGCACCGAACCCTCGACGGCCACACCCAGGAGCTCATCTACCGCCCCACCCTGCGCGCCTGAGCCCGGTTCACCTCCCTGGCCGGGCCGGGAAGGTGGCGCGGATCGTGCGGCCCTGAGATGTGCCCGTCCAGGACCAGGTTGCGGCGAGGGCGTCCACCGTGAGCAGGCCGCGACCGCCCTCCGCCAGCTCGGCGAGGTCGCGCAGGCGTGGCTCGTTAGGACCGCCCTGGTCGGTGACGTAGGCGATGACACCGGCGACGTCCATGCTGAGGTCCACGGTGAACCGGCCGCCGTCCTCCCCGGAGCGGGTGTGCCGGATCGCGTTGACGGCCAGCTCGTCCAGGACGAGGAGCACGTCGTCCAGGGCCGGGAAGTCGGCAAGCAGATGCGCCGCGAACGCCCGGACGAGCCGGACCTGGCCGGGCCTGCCCTGGAACTCGCGCCGCCAGTACATCGGGGACTCGTGCTCGGCGGGAATGGGAACGGCGAGCAGCATTGATCACCTCTCGTGAACGCTGTGTGTCGGCCGCCCCATCCTCCGTGACCATGCGGCTTCGCTGTGCCGAAAGGCCAGGCCAGCGCCCTTTCCGGTGGTTGAGCACGCCTTCCCCGCGAACGTTCACCTCCGTTTACGTAAACGAAGCGAACGGTTCGCGCGGCGAACGTTCATTTCCGGAACGCCACCGAGACGAACAGCCCGGCGGCTTTCACGTGTTCGAACAGCGCGTCTATCGATGACACGCTCGGAGATCGCGTGATAACACAGAGTGGACATGCCGCCCCCGGCCAGCGGCGCCCCCACCCGCCGACCCGCCCCTGGAGGTCCTCGGTGACCAGCCCGTTCGTCCGGCGCCGCCGCCTCGGCGCCGAACTCCGGACCCTCCGCGAGCAGAGCGGCATGACCGCCGACGAGCTGGCCCGCCGCATCTACCGCTCCCGCATGACCATCTCGAAACTGGAGAACGCCCGCTGCCGCCCCGACATCGGCGACATCGTGAAGATCATGAAGATCCTCGGCGTCACCGGCGACAGGTTCGACGCCCTCTTCAAGATCGCATGCGACGCCGCCGAACGCGGCTGGTGGGACAACTACGGCGACGCCATGGGCCCCCGCCAGCGCATGTACGCCGACCTGGAGTCAGGCGCGGCCTCTATTCACGGCTATTACCAAATCGCCATCCCTGGGATCTTGCAGACTCCTGACTTCATCTGGGCGCTCGTGGACCTCGATCGTGCTGACGGACCGTTGCCGTACCAGCCGGAACGTATGGTTCAGGCACGTCTTCAGCGCCAAGAGGTGGCATTTAGCCCGGACGGCCCGAAATGCCAGCTCATCCTGGATGAATTCCTGCTTCGACGCCTAGCGGTGCCCAGGGACGTGATGCGCGCCCAACTGCTGCACTTGATCGAAGAGGCATCATCCCAACCCCGGCTTCGCCTTCGCGTACTGGACATTGACGCTCGTATCGAAGGTGGCTTCTCAGCCAAGTCGCCCTTCTCGATCTACAACTTCCCGACGCCGATGACGCGGCGATGGCCGTAGCCGACACCGTCAACACCGACATCGTGCACGCAAACAGGAAGGAATGACAACTGCCCTGCCAAGCCGATTCATACCAGGCCAGAGGGTCCAGTACCCTCCACGCGAAAGGTAGGGATCATGACCGGGAAGCGGCGGGCAGTCGGGGGAATCCGGCTCTCCAGCATGACCGAGGAGACGACGAGCCCCCAACGTCAGAAGTCGCTCATCCAAGCATGGGCCGACGGCAACAACGCAACGATGATCGGCTGGGCGACGGACCTCGACGTGAGCGCCAGCATCGAACCGTGGGACCGTCCCGAACTCGGGCCGTGGCTCAACCGAGCCGACGAGTACGACCTCCTCATCTTCGCCAAGCTCGATCGAGCCGTCCGAAGCCTTCGGGACTTCGTCAATCTGACGGCGTGGTCCGAGGACCACAAGGTTGGACTCGTGATCCTCGATCCCCCGATCGACCTGACCGACCTCTGGGGCAAGGCAATGGCCGGCGTCCTGGCCGTCTTCGCCGAACTCGAACGCGGCATGATCGCCAAGAGGACCCGGGAAGGGTACGAGGAACTTCTCGCCAAGGGCCGATGGCCCGGAGGCCGGGTGCCCTACGGGTACAGGGCGGTGAAGCGTCCCGGGGTCGACGGCTGGTGGCTCGTCGTCAACGAGGAACAGGCCGAGGTACTCCGTAAGATCGCCGGGCGCATCATCGGCGGTGCGTCGACCCTGTCACAGGCCAAATGGCTCAACGAGGAGAAGGTCCCGACTGCCCGGGGCGCGAAGTCGTGGGGCTACACGGCGCTCTATGACATGCTCCGGTCTCCGGCGCTGATGGGACAGAGGCTCACGGCGGACGGCGATGTTGTCCGGGACGAGAGCGGGATGCCTGTGCAGAGGGCAGACCCGATCCTCAACCGGGCCGACTGGGAGCGGCTTCAGGCCGCCCTCGATGCCAACGCGCACAACAGGACAGGCAACCGACAGGACGCCGCCCCGCTCCTTCGTGTGGCCTTCTGCTACCGCTGCCAGCGCCCGCTCTACCGGCGCGGTACCAAGAAGAAGAACGCGAAGGGGGAGAAGGTCCCGTACTTCTACTACCGGTGCGCTTCGGCGAATGACACGACGGTGGACATCTGCCCAGACCGCCCGTACCGGTCCCGAGAGCTGGAACAGATCGTCTTCGACGAGTTCCTCGCCGAAGTCGGGGGTGTCGAGATCCAACGCGAGGTGTACGTCCCCGGCGAGGACCACTCAGAGGATCTAGAGACCGCTCAGGCGGCCTACAGCGACCTCACGCAACAGCTCACGGACGAGGTCAACCTCCGGGCGACAGAGGATCACAGAGCAACTGAGCGTCCTCGACGGCCGTATCGCGGACCTGGACTTGATGCCCAATCGGCCAGCCCGGTGGGAGTACGAAGGAACCGGGTAGACGTACGAGAAACTCTGGGAAGAGTTGAGCGACGCCGAACGCGGAGCGCTGCTCAGGGAAGCAGGCGTTCAGGTGCTGGTCATGAGACTGCCGGACGACATGCCCGTCGCCGGGATCGTCCTCCCGCCGGACCTCGCCGAACGTGCCAAACAGTGGGCCGCCGACCGAGAGTAGGACTTACTTAGTTCGTCCGTCGATGTACGGCTGCGGGGCCCCGGACCACTCCGGGGCCCACTCGTCCTACAGGAGAGCCAGCGGGCTTCCGTTCCGGTACGCCTCCAGCCACAGATCAACCTCACGCCGACGAAACCGCCGTTTGTTCCCGAGCTTGAAGTTCGGGATGGTGTTTACACGGTCGTAGACCCACGATCGGGACATCCCGATGTACTCGGCGGTCTGGTCAACGTCCATGAGGTCGGCTCCGCCGTCCCAGCGTCCACAATCGGGGCAACACATGATGGCAGGTTAGGGCTGGTCAGAGCCCCGCGAGCGGGGTTGGGGAGCGGCTTCCTACCCGTTGACGGCCTCTTGGACTTACTTAGTTCGTAGCAACGTCACGGCTTGGGTGATCTGGTGTCGTGGGAAGGTGATTGAGATCCAGGAATCGGGATGCTCGTCCTTCACTACCGGGAAGAGCTTCCATTCGCCCTTCGTGTTCAGGTCCTCCAAGCTGGCGAGTAGCCTGGTTCCCTGCTCGGCTCGGACAATGAGCCATGCTCGTTCCATGCTCGCCGCGGCGATGCGTGGGCGGTCTGCCTCGGCCGCCCGAGTTCCGCCCTCCAGGACGGCTTCGCCAGCGTTCTGACACGCCACCTTGGTCACGTACTCGAGTCGCCAAAGTTCGGCGACGAGCGGAACCATCTCGACATCGATGTTCACGATCTCGCCGTCCGGCGTCGTCATGGGCTGCGTCGGGTGGAACTGCGTCCAGTCGGTCACTCCTCAACTCCCAGTCGGTATGTCGCCCACTGCTTGGTCAGTGCCGCGTGCTCGGCGACCCAGACAGCCGAGTTGGTCTCGCTGTGCGTCTGCCACTTCTCGGCGAAGACTTGTGAGAACAGGTCGACATGGGTCGGTTCGGCATCAGTCCATGAGGCGAACTGTGAAGCCCATTTGTCGGCTTCTCGCGGGCTATGGCCAGCCTTGAGCAACCAGGGGATCAGAAGACCCAGCTCGACCCATGCCTGCCCACGACTGACGAACGCCCAGTCGACCACGTAGGCACGTCCGTCTGGCGTGATGATCAGGTTGTCCTCGTTGAGGTCGGTGTGGAGTAGGGCGGAGCCGGCCATGGGGGAGACGTCCCCGGCAACGGACTGCCAGCGCCGTTCGACCACCATCCGGACCACGTCGGGGCAAGGACTGGCCTGGATCGCGTGAATGGTCTTGGTGAGCACGGCCAGGTCTGGCGAGCCCGGTGTGAAGTCGGCACGTCGGCCGCTCACGTGCTCAAAGCCGAGGGCGACCCACTCCCCGACCTCGGCCTGAAACCGAAGCCGGGGAGCGAACTCCGAGACGTACGGGTTGACCGCGGCCTCGCGGCGCAGCGACATGACCTCGGGACCGTCCCTGTCCGCCAGCTTCCGGGCGGCCTTGATGAACGTGGGGCCGTCCGGACCGTGCAGCGTCGAGGCGATGTCCGCGTGGTTGCCCGTGGGCGCCGGGTCGATGGAGCTAATCGGGCCGGCCTTGGCCTCGATCTCGACCCGAAGCTCTTCGGGCAGGTCGGTCCAGTCGCTACGCATCGGGCTCCTTCAGGTCAGAACTGGATGGTCAGCGGTCCGCTGGGCACCAGGTCTCCCCAGCTCCCCAGGAACTCACGGCCGCCCTGGTCGTTGCACTCCGGCGGGCAGCAGGAGGACCCGGACTCGTCGTCCCAGAACTCGGGGTCGACGTACATGCCGGTGGCCTTGAGGTACGGGATCGTGCGGGCGAGCGCGGCCCCGGACCGGATGTCGTCGTCCATCACGGGCCGGTGGTGGATCATCGAGTCCGCGAACGCCAGGCTCATCGGAAGGTACACCTCGGTCCTTTGGAGCGCCTCGTGCCACGCCTCGTCGACGGGCCTGGTCGGGACGATCCTGACGTAGGCCCGCGGGTCCTGCTGGGACTCGCGTCGGATCTTGCCAGCGGCCTTCAGGAAGACGAGGTTCTGTCCGACGACACGTTCGGTGTACTGGTGCGAGCTGTGGTGCTTCTTGCGGAAGTCCTTCACGAGCAGGTCGTACGCCCACGCGGGGATCAGCTCGCGTGGGTCTCGGCCGATCTGCTCTACCCGTTCGATCGTGACGGTCATCGACTCCTCCTCTGGAGTCCAGGCGAGGCCGGACGCCTCGCGCCGACTTACTTCGTTCGTTCGGGAAGCTGAAACCTCCGGACGTGCAGGAGGCGGGACCGCCCCGGCGCTGGCCATCGCCGCACGTCCGGAGGGGCTCAAAGCACGGCGAAGACGACCTTCCGGCCGTGGTCCCAGTGCACGCCGCACCTGACGGAGAGAATCTCGACAATCATGAGACCCCGGCCCTGCTCGTCGAGGAGGCCGGGCCTCATCACGGTCGGGACGTTCGGGGACTGGTCCCGAACCTCAATCGCGATCCGCCCTTGGCCGCCGGCGGAGAGGGTCACCTGGATCTCCCCGTGACCCGCGGCCTCGACGGCATTGGTCACCAGCTCGGAGACGACCAGTTCGACGTTCTCGGCCTTGCTAGCCCCGAGCCCCCAGGCCAGGGCGGTCCGACCGGCAGCCTTCCGGGCGATCCCCACAGAAGCCGGGGTGCCCAGATAGAAGAAGGTCAGGATTGCTCGCTCTGGGGTAGCCAAGGGTGTCATCGCCTGTCCTCGGGGCGCCGGTCAGTGGTTATGCGGTGACCGTAGGAGGACCTCGACGTCGAGCCCAATGAGTTTGCTCGACTTTGCTTCAACTCGTTAGCGTTTGGCGGGCCTCTTCGATCAGTGCCCTGGCCCCAGAACCATAGATGGCATTGCCGGCGAACCGGGCAAACGCCCGGAGATAGAGCCCAACCTCCCTGGGCTGGGTGAGCTTCAGCTCTGCTGAGATCGTCTCCACTGTCACCATGCGCTCGTCGTGAATCCAGAAGGAGCACATCGGGGCGTAGCCGTGCGCAGCTCGGGTCGGGATGATCCCGAGATGAAGGCGTGGGAGTGAGGAGACGGCGAGCAAACGGTCTAGCTGACCTAGCATGATTCCGACATCCGCCATGCCGGCGGTAAGGGCGACCTCGCAGACCACGATGTGTATTCGGTGGTCTCCTCGGTAGAGAAGTTGCTGTCGTTCCATACGGGCCTGCACGGCACTCTCAACGTCACCCCGCAGGCCGAGGAGGTCGACGCCTTCAGCGAGCCTTGCGTGCGCGTACTCGGCCGTCTGGAGCAGGCCGGGGACGAGGAACATTTGAAAGCCTCGGAGGAGCTTCGTCTGCTGTTCCTCTTCGATGATCTTTCGTTGCTGCTTGGCTGTGCCGGCTCGGTGGAGCCGACGCAGCTCGACGTACATCGTCTCGATACTGCGCATCGTGGCGACAAGGTCGCCGAGCTGGTCATCCGCGGTGCAGAGTCGACACCACGTCCGGAGGTCGTCCTCGGTTGGGTTCTGCTTGCCGTGCTCTATCTTGCTGACCTTGGACGAGTGCCAGCCCGCTAGGTCAGCCAGCCCCACGCCCGTTAGGGCGGCATCCTTGCGGATGTCCCTGAGTCGGGCACCTAGCGCTTCTCGGGCTTGACGGGCTGGAGTGGACAACGGACTCAGGTCAGACCGTGTAGTGGGCCGAAGGGATAGCACGAGGCCAAGCAGCCTCACGGACGCGACGGTACGTCTCCAGCAAGTTCAAGTCGTCCGACAGGGCGAAGCCCCCTGAACGGCCGTCCGGCTGGAAGAGGCTCAACACCAAGGTGTCGTCGTCGAACAGCCAGCAATCCTCGTCCGGAAACTCGATGTCCTTGGCCAGGTGGCGGGGGAAGTAGCGGACATCTTCCCCGGCCTCGATGTTGGCCGGGTCCATGGCGATCTCCCAACGGACGTAGTCCGTGTGAGGCTCGCTGACAACCCGCAACCGCTGGACGGACACTCCGGAGGATGTGACCTCCCGGACGTGGTCCAACCACGACGTACGCCACTGGTAGTCGTCCGGCTCGCCGTTCAGCCAGGCCCGGAAGGGGCCGTTCTCGTCATCGACTCCGTAGGAGTCCCTCAACTCCAGGTGGAACGCCCGGCTAGACGAACGGAAGAGGGCGCGGAAGTCCTCACGGCTGATCGGTGTCGGCCCCATCGGTCGCCTTCGGTAGGTACTTCATCAGTGCTTTGGGCACGATGATGGCAGTCTCGTGCTTGGGCATGTCGAGCTGGGCGAGGGTCTCGGCGTCCGCGACCTTCCACCCTTGGATCACGTACACCTCCTTGCCGTTGTACGTCTCGTCGGTGTCGTACAGCGTGGGGGACTGGTCGTTCGTGGTGTCCTTGCCCAGGAACCGTAGCTCCATGATCCTGCCTCCATAGTCGGGTTTGCCGGACTTTGCTCGCTTCCGAACAGAGAGTCGAACGAGGGTTAGCAATCTGTCAAGGGCTTCGCGGCTTGTGGAGCCCGGCAGCGAAGCAAGGCTCGCTTGGGGTGGATTGCCTGGCAGACGGTGGGTAAAATGGACCCCGTCCGCGACCACAACCGAGCCACCTCGCTGGATTCATGAGCGCTCCATTCATGAACGAGAGGGAGGTGGTTCCCTAAGGCCGGATGAGGGCGCACGTTTGTTTTAGAGCCCCGCCGGACTCACCCAGTCAACCCGTACTGAACTGCGGGAAGTGGCTATAGGTGGCTGTAGGCCGCTGCAAGCCGGGCCAGCGCCCTACACTCAGAGAGTCATGCTGACTTCTAAAGCGCGACAGAGAGGACGAAAGAGCACTTCTCGTTCTGAGTTGCCTCCCGGCAAGGCGGACTCAGTTCCACCAGGTATAAACCTGGTCGAGCTGAGGCACGCCTAATGCCCCTTCCTCGACCAGGGGAAGGGACAGAGCTTCGATGCTCTCCGGAACAGAGTGGGCTTACGCCGCTCTCTTCGTCTCCGCCCCTGTGGCCATCCGGTACGCCTTCGTGTGCATCCGTGACGTCTTGATCGCTCGCATGGCCCTGAAGGACGTACCGCCGGCGGAGAAGCCCCGAGCCATCCAAGCCCTGACGGGCTTGGCCGGCGCGTTCTACCGGCGTCCGGAGCCGACGGGCTCGCAACTTGCCGCCCCCATGCCCGTAGACCCCGCTCCGGCCGACCAGCAGCCGCCGTCGGCCGACAGGACCGCTCTGCCGTGAGAGCGGTTAGTGATCCTGAAGCCGGTTTGCGAAGGCTGGCGATCTTCGCCCGACGCGGGACAAACCCGAGCTAACGCCGTCGACCTCAGAGATGCGCCCTAGCACGCGCAAGCGAACAAGATAGGGGACTCTTCCCGCTAGGTAAGGAAGCTCTAACTCTACCGCGCGACCGCCGATCTAACGGCTGTCCGAAATTCCCTGGAAACGTGTCCAGTCGACGGAAGGGCGCCGTAGGTGTCGCCTCTGGAACGTCGCAGGTCGCTTGTACTTGGAACGGCTCGGCGAGGTAGGTGTGCAGGGAGTCACGAAAAGTGTCGCGATCAAGATCGTAGGCCATAACGGAAGTAGTTACTAAACGGTAACCTAGCGCCGTTTTTACCATCTCAGTGACTGAGTTTATGAGTTGGAGACATGTCCGTGATCGATCGTTCACTTTCGGATCGAGACATGCCCCGTACTTGGCTGTATCTTGCGAAGCGTGTCAGTCAGATGACGATCGGATGACGCCCACTTTTCTTCCAGGTGAAGTAATGCGCTGTGTCTGGGCAGTATGTGGCGCGTGATTCGACCACCGAGCAGATCCAATCCGAAAGGTGACGACTCGCCCGCTCCAATCAGCGGCGAGCCGCTGATTCTAGGAGGTGCCTCAACCAGACTTGCTCTGTCCGCATAATTAGTTGAGAAGCGGCGGTGAGCGGCTCTCAATTGACATAAGAGGAACTTCACGAAGGTGAACAACAGAAAAGCAATTCCTCATATCGTCAATGCGGTTCTGGGTGGTGTCATAGTCGGCCAAACACTTGGATTTATGAAGTGGGTCGACGACGGCTCCGTTTCGGGCGCGTGCGTTGCCGGGATCATGGCCTTCCTGGGAACCACGGCCACGATCCTGACGATCATGGGTGCTTGTGGCGCCTTCACGGATGGCTCGCGCGATCGGGTCGACAAGTTGGAGGAGTCCAAGCAAGACGGTATCGAGGCCAAGAAGTCCGACGCGACTAGCGGTCCCGATTCGGCGCAAACTTAGTCCCCCCAATGAGCCGGGCCTTGTGGGTGGGGAGGCCCTGCCAACTCGGCCCGACGGTGGAAGACACGGGTGGGACCGGTTCTCCCCGAGGGCTCATGTCCTAGAAGTCATGTGCCGGGCCTTCCGAGGCCCGGCACCCGACCGGCAGTCAGACGTCGAAGCTCACTCCTTATGACGATGACTACATAAAGAGCAAGTACCCGCTCCTGGAGTGAACCCTTCCGAATGACTTCCGCCCCTGTGGGCGGTGGTTCGCTTCCAGACGATCTCGCTGCGAAAGCGGGTGGGACCGAAGATGGCGTCGAGAAGCACCTTGAGATAGTGGCTCGCAGTTGGGTCACAATGCAGGTAGAGGGTCCCGTCGTCTTCAGCACGCGATGCAGTTCGATCAGTCGAGCGGTCATCATGACCAGGTACGCAAGGACATCGTTGTCCCCGAGGAGCTTGCGCATCGCCTCCAAGGCGTCCTTGATCGCCAGAGAAGCTGACCCCTTCAGAAGCTCGATGTAGAGGGCCTCGGTCTCCTGGCTCCACGTCCAGGTGTCGCCAAAGGCTTCCATCTGGGCCGGCGAGTCGTCGCCGCTCTTTTCTTTAAACAGGATGTTGTACGAGCGGTTCGAGTTGAACGGCGGGTCCAGATAGACGAGGTCTGAGCTATGAGGATGCGTTAAAGATGGCCGACAAGACCGATGTGTGGGTAGTGGACGAGACGATCAGCTCATCCACGACCCTCTTGTACGGAGAGGCCAAGGTCGGAAAGTCGTTCCTGGTCTCGGCTCTGATCACGAGCCTGACGACAGGGCGGAACTTCCTCGACCGACCCGCTCCGGTAGATCGCGATTTCTCCGTCGCGGAATACGGTCTCGGCTCGTGTGCGACGGGCTCGGGAAGCCGGCCTGCTCGACCAGACCGGAACAGGGGCGAAGCTCACCGCGCAGCTCACGGCCAAGGCCATCGAGCTGCTCAACGAGAGATAGGAGGAAGAGAGTGTTCAACATTGGTTCTGGTAGGGCCACACCGAGGCCAAAGACGTTCAGCGCTACATCGAGCTGCACCGAAGGTTGGGGGACGCCTCTCTCAGAGGTCAGAAGCCTGGATCTCCTCGAAGCAACGGCTAACCGGCTGACCAAGCTGGCAGGATCGTAGCCATGACCCCCCAGTACAGCAGCTGGCGCAAATCAAGCCACAGCACACCCAACGGCGACTGCGTCGAGGTCGCGCGCTCTGCCCACGGCACGATCAACGTCCGGGACAGCAAGCAGGCACAGAACAGCCCAATCCTTGAATTCTCTCCCCACGAGTGGACTGCTTTCACACAGGCACTCCGCTCTCTGAACTCCTAGGCAACCAGGTAGGGCGGGTGCAATGAAATCCCGATACAGCGACTGGCGTAAGTCCAGCCACAGCACACCCGACGGTGAGTGCGTGGAGGTGGGCCGCTCCCCTGAAGGCACCGTCGGCGTTCGCGATACCAAGCAAGGCGACAGCGCCCCCATCCTGGAATTTTCGGGGCGGGAGTGGGCCTCGTTCCTCCAAGCCGTTCGGTCCGCCTAGTCGGTGACCCAGTCCATGTGGTCGATCCAGTGGACGAACAAGTCCCGGTCGCCCAGGATCTCCAGCGCGGGGGCGGCGTCCAGCGGGCGGCGCCTGCTGAGCACGAGCAGGAGATCGGTGGCCGGGCCCCGTACCGCGACGTCCGCCTTGATGTGCGTGTGCTCCAGGGCGACCTTGTCCGGTTCCCGGCGCGCCACCCACTCTCCGGACGCGTCGGTGGCGTGGAAGTGCAGGGTCTGGCCGCTGCCCGCCATCGCCTTGGCGAAGTCCGGCCTGTTCTCCCAGTAGCCGCGGGAGGTCAGCGTGTCCAGCCAGTCCTCGATGGCCGCGACGGCGTGCTCCGGGGCCAGTTCGTACTGCGTCCCGAGCGCCGAGGCCGCGTCCGCGCGGTGCACGCTGGCCTCGCCGAACAGCCGGCGGGACCAGAAGGGCACGCCCGCGGCGGCGCCGGACGGGTCCCACACCGGCGTGTCGTCATCGACCGAGTCGAACGCCTGCTTCGCCTGGGCCGCGCCCTCGGTCAGCCAGGCGCGCCACTGGGTCGAGTCGGCCGGAGCCGGAACATAGCGTTCGTACGCCTTGCTCGGCTCGCTCATCCGCTCACCCACGAGCATCGCCACCATCCGCTGCGTCGCGCCGACATGGTCGACGAGATCGGCCAGCGTCCACTTCGGGCAGGTCGGCACCGGGGTCGCCGCGTCCCGGCCGTCCACCCAGTCGGCGAACGTGTTCGTCTGCTCCACGACGGCATTCAGATATGCGGACGTGTCCATCACTGCGCCTCCAGACTCGACTCTTTTCCTATGCCCGCGACGCTAGGAGCGGGCCAGCCGCGCTCGCATCGGTCGAATGACTGTTGCTGCGAGCGACTGGGCCGGCTTGCGGTACGCGTCGATCCCGCGGATCTGGTCCGGGGCGCGGATGGCGGGTCAGTCCGCGGAGAGGGCGCGGAGCATGGGGATGCGGGCGGCGCGGCGGGCCGGGAGGGCGGCGGCGACCGCGGTCATCGCGATCGCGACGGCGGTGAACAGCGCGAGGTTCGCGACGGGCACGGCCGTTTCGGGCAGGCCGAGGGCGACGGTGGTGGCCCAGCCGAGGAAGGCGCCGAGGACCGGCCCCGTGACGGCGGCGATCCCGGCGATGATGATCGCCTCCCAGCGGATCAGCGACCGCACCTGCCGCCGGTCCATCCCGACGGCGCGGAGCAGCCCCAGCTCGCGCACCCGTTCCAGGATGGAGAGCGACAGCGTGTTGGCGACCCCGAACAGGGCGATCACGATGACCAGCCCGAGCAGGCTGTAGTACACCCGCAGGGCCGGATCGAGCTCCGCCGCCACCTCGCGGCGCATTTCGCCCCGGTCGGTGACCTCCACGCCGGGGTGGGCGGCGAGGGCCTGGGCGGCGGCGGCCCGCGCGGCGTCCTGGCCGACCCCGTCCCGTGCCGTCGCGTAGATCTCGGTCACGCCCCGGTCCTCGGTGAGGTTCGCGTAGTCGGAAGAAGTGAGGAAGTAGTCGCCGTACGGAAGGGCGAAGTAGCCCCTGGGGGCATCGAAGATCGTTCGGACGGTGTAGGCGCGCTCGCCGCGCGCGGTCCGCACGGTGACCGGGGAGCCCACCGCGAGGTGCCGGTCATCGGCCGCCTCCCGGCTCACGGCCATGCCACCGGGGCCGAGATCGGACAGCGCGGCCCCGGTCACCTTCGGCGCCAGCATCCGTCCCGCCAGCGCGGGGTCGGCGCCGGTGACCGTGCCTTCGCGGCCGGCGACGGTGGCCTCCGTGCTGCGGAAGGGGCTCACGGCGTCGAGTTCGGGGACCGCGGCCAGCCGGTCCAGTGCCGCC
The DNA here is from genome assembly GCF_047130825.1 of Actinomadura madurae. Lineage (NCBI taxonomy): Bacteria > Bacillati > Actinomycetota > Actinomycetes > Streptosporangiales > Thermomonosporaceae > Actinomadura > Actinomadura madurae. Next base: position 8,959,522 of record NZ_CP083237.1, on the reverse strand, counting down.
GGGCTCATCCGGGGCCGGTGCGGGCCCAAGCCGGCGGCCGCGACGTGCAGGTCCGCGTGGATCGTCCTGTCGAAGTCGTCCAGGGAGGACGCCTCGGTGCCGGCGGCCAGGGTGACGAGGAAACCCGTCAGGGCGAGTCCGATCGTGAGCGGCAGCAGGGTCGCCGCCGTACGGACCGGGTTGCGCGCCGCGTTGCCGCGCGCCAGTTCGCCCACGATTCCCCGGGCCCGTCCGGCGGGAGCGCCGATGACGTGCGACAGGGTCCGCGCCAGTACCGGGCCGAGTATCAGCACGCCTAACGCGGTCGCGATGGCACCGGCCTGCAGAAAGGACGATCGCGCCGGGTCGCTCGACACTCCCGCGAGCACGGCCGCGACCCCGCCGGCGGTCGCCACCGCCCCCACCGCGGTCCGGATCCGGCTCGCACGACGATCGAGGGTGAACACGTCCGCGCGCAGGGCGGCGACGGGCGGCACCCGCGTCGCGCGTCGCGCCGGCCCCCATGCCGACGCCGCCGCGGCGATCACGCCGACCGCCATCGCGGTGGCGACGGTGCGCGGCAGGATCCGCGGCGCGGCACCGGACACGTCCGTGACGATCGCGCCCCCGGCGTGCAGCAGCCCGCCGAGGACCCAGGCGACCCCGACGCCGGCCACGAGGCCGAGCGCCGCGGCGACGGCCCCGACGATCGCCGCCTCCAGCAGGATCGAGCGGCGCAGCTGACCGCGACCGGCACCGACGCAGCGCAGCAGCGCCAGTTCGCGGGTGCGCGCGGCAAGGGTGATCGAGAACGTGTTGCGGATGAGGAACGCCCCCGTGAACAGCGCCACGGCACTCGCGACCAGCAGGATCTGCCTGATCAGGTCGTCCGGCCTGGTCCGTTCCGACGCCAGGGCGGCCCCGGTGAACGCCTGGTGGTCGCCGCCGAGGGCGGACGCGACGCCGTCCCGCAAACGCCGCTCACCGATGCCGGGAGCGGCGTGCACCTCGATGAAGCCGACCGTGCCGGACGGGCCGAGCAGCCGGCGGGCGGTGGCCGGGTCGAAGCCGACCAGGGCGACCTCGTCGGTGAACTCCGGGGAGTCCAGGACGCCGACGACCGCGACGTCCCGCGGCTCGCCGCCCGAGACCAGGATCCGGACGCGGTCCCCGACGCCGATCCCCTCGTCGTCGGCCGTGGCCCGGTCGACCACGATCTCGCCCGCCCGGCCCGGCACCCGCCCGGCGCGCAGATCCGGGACGAAGGAGGCGTCGATCGAGCGCCCGAGCGGTGCCCTGCCGCCGTCCACGTGGCCGTCCCGCGCGATGAGCCGGGCGTCCCCGACGGTCACGCCGACCGCGGAGGCGACCCCGGCGATCCGCGCCGCCCGTTCCACGGTCGAGAGCGGCATCGGCGGTCCGGGGACGAACTCGCCGGTCTCGTCCGAGAAGACCTCCTCCTCGCTCGGGACGGCCCGGACCGTGACGTCGACCCGGTGACGGCCCTGAGCGAGGTCCCGGCCGCCGGCCTCGGCGGTGTCGAGGAGGATGAACGTTCCCGCCACCATGGCGACGCCGAGCACGATCGCCGCCGCCGTGAGCAGCAGCCGCGCCTTGTGCGCGAGGACGCTCCGCACCGTGTAGCGCAGCACGGCTCAGCCCCCCAGCGCCTTCATCCGGTCCAGGACGCGGTCCGCGGTCGGGCGGGGCATGGTGTCGGCGACCCGGCCGTCCGCCAGGAAGACGACCTCGTCGGCGTACCCGGCCGCGATCGGATCGTGCGTGACCATCACGATGGTCTGCCCGAGCTCGTCCACCGACCGGCGCAGGAAGCCCAGCAGCCCGGCGCCCGACCTGGAGTCGAGGTTCCCGGTCGGCTCGTCCGCGAAGACGATCTCCGGCCGGCCCGCCAGCGCCCGCGCCGCGGCGACCCGCTGCCGCTGCCCGCCGGACAGCTCGGACGGCCGGTGCCCGAGCCGGTCGCCGAGCCCGACGGCGCCGATCAGCCGGTCGAGCCACGCCGGGTCGACCGCGCGCCCGGCGAGCCGCGACGGCAGCGCGATGTTCTCCGCGGCGGTCAGCGTGGGCAGCAGGTTGAAGGACTGGAACACGAACCCGACGCGTTCCCGGCGCACCCGGGTCAGCCGGCGGTCACCGAGCCTCGTCAGGTCGGTGCCGCCGAGGAGGACGGTGCCCTCGTCGACGGCGTCCAGGCCCGCCAAGCAGTGCATGAGGGTCGACTTGCCGGACCCGGACGGCCCCATCACGGCGCTGAGCCGCCCGCGCCCGAACTCCACCGACACGCGGTCCAAGGCGGTCACGCCGCTCGGATCGGTGCCGTACCTCTTGCTGATCTCAACGGCACGGGAGGCGATGCCGGTGCTCTGACCGGCGGATGCCGTCATCGCGGCCATGACTCACCCCACGTCCCGGAGGAGCTTCTCGATCGCGCCGACCCGTTCGGCGAGTTTCGCGAGCTCCGCCGCCACCCGCTGCTCCCCCGCCGCACACCGCTCGGCGAGTTCCTGGTAGCGCAGGCCGTTCTCGGCGTCGGCCTGCGCCTGCGCCTTGATCGCGTTCGCCCTCATCGCGGCCCTCCCCACGAGACCTCCCATGACGGCGATCACAATGATCACGACCGCCGAGACCACCAGGAGCGGGATCCAGTTCTCATCCATCGCCTTCTCCGTTGTCGTCCACCGCGGCCGCCGCGGCTTCGGCCACCACCTCGGGCGTCAGCCGGATGTCGAACGACTGGAGCTCGTACCACTTGACGGCCTTGCCGTCCTCGCCGAGCTCCAGCGTCCCGGTCACCAGACCGGCCTTCTCGAGTTTCTCCAGGTGCAGGTAGAGCAGCGGCCGGCTGATCCGCAGCTCGCGGGCGAGCGCGCTCACGTACTGGCGGCCGGGCCGCAGCGCGGCGATCACCCTGAGCCGCAGCGGATGGTCCAGCGCGGCCATCACGAGCGGCAACCGCAGCGGATCCAGCCGCTCCCCGTCCGCACGCATCGTCCCGGCGCTCCTGTAAGCCACATCCTTCACCTGTCAGAAAATTATTACACGTAACGCGTGAGGTGGCCAGTGCCGGCGGTGGCATGCGAGGGCGGGCCTCGTGACTCAGGGGTGGTCGGCGGGGGCGCCGAACCATGTGGGGAGGTGGGTGAGCAGGTCCTGCTGGTCGTCGCCGGCCCAGGCGACGTGGCCGTCCGGACGCAGGAGTACCGCGGGTACGTCCAGCTCCTCGCTGACGTCGACGACGTGGTCCACGCGGTCCGCCCATCCGGCGACCGAGAGGGTGCCGGTCTGGTCGAGCAGCAGCCCGCGGCCGTCGTGCATCAGCTCGTAGAGGCGCCCCCGCTCCAGTCGCAGATCCCGCATGTGCCGGCCCAGGAGGTCGTGGCCCTCGCCGAAGTCGTAGCGGACGCCGATCGCGGTGACCTTCTCGATCAGGTACCGGTTCACGTTCTCGAAGTCCATGAGCTCCGTCATCAGCCGGCGCAGCGCCCGCGGGCCCGGCGCCTCCGACAGCAGCTCGGACTGGGCGCGGATGTTGTCCAGCACGTCGGCGGCGACCGGGCGCCGCTCGGCCTGGTAGCCGTCCAGCAGTCCGTCCGGGGCCCAGCCGTTGATCTCGGCGGCCAGCTTCCAGCCCAGGTTGAACGCGTCCTGGAGGCCGACGTTGAGGCCCTGCCCGCTCAGCGGCGGATGGACGTGCGCGGCGTCGCCGGCCAGGAAGACCCTGCCGGCCCGGTACCGATCGGCCAGCCGGGTGGCGTCGCCGAACCGGGAGAGCCAGCGCGGCGAGTGCACGCCGAAGTCGGTGGCGGCGAACGCCCGCAACCGCTGCCTGAGCTCGTCCAGCGTGGGCGGGACCCTTGGGTCCTCGGCCACCCCCTCGGCGGGCACGACGACGCGGTACGCGTCCCCCATGGGCCCGACGCCGAAGCCGCGGTGGGTCTTGCGGACCTCGGCCACCACCGCCGCCAGCTCCTCCAGCGGCATGGTCACCTGCACCTCGCCCAGCAACCACTCGTTCTCGGCGGGCTCGCCGGGGAAGCCGACGCCGAGCAGCTTGCGCACCGTGCTGCGGCCGCCGTCGCAGCCGACCAGGTAGCGCGCTTGCAGCCGGGTGCCGTCGGCCAGCTCGGCGGTCACCCCGTCCTCGTCCTGGCTCAGGCCGGCCACTTCGCATCCGCGCCGGATCTCGGCGCCCACCGCGGTCGCGTGCTCGGTCAGCAGGCGCTCGGTGACGGGCTGCGGGATGCCGAGGATGTAGGAGTGCGCGGTGTCCATCCGCTCGGGCCACGGCTTGCCGATGCCGGCGAAGTAGCCGCCCATGGCGAACGTCTTGCCACTGGCGAGGAACCGTTCCAGCAGGCCGCGCTGGGCCATCACCTCGATGCTGCGCGCGTGCAGCCCGAGCGATCGGACGACCTTGGCCGGTTCCGGATCCCTCTCCAGCACGAGCACCCGAACGCCGTGCAGCCGCAGCTCGCCGGCCAGCATCAGGCCGGTGGGCCCGCCGCCCACGATGATCACGTCGATCACGAAACCCCCAAGTGCGCAGGCCGCGTTTCGGCCGTGCGTCGAAAGCGCGCCTGATTTCCGCGGACCGCGCCTTCGGGCGGAGATTCTGCAGCACGCCCCGGGTCTTGCCGCAAGCCCCCAGGTGCGCTATAGATTGAAAGTGGCAGGGAGCGCGACTCCCTGCCTTTCTCGTTACCGCTGGACGATCACCCCTCGGGCGAGCGTGGCCAGGGGGTTGCTCGCCCTGTCCGCGTAGCCGCTGAGGACGACGACCACCCAGTCACTGTCCGGGAAGATGTCGATGTTGGCGGACAGTCCGATGCTGCTCCCACCGCCGTGTCCGTGTATCCATTGGCCGTGGTCGAGAATGGCGAGCGAGCCGTATCCGATGAAGCCGAGCGGGCTCCGTTCCGGCGCATCGCCGCCCGACCTGGTCTCCGGACCACTGGGTGGAAGCTTCGCGCCCAGCATGAGCTGGGTATAGGGGGCCTCCATCAGCTTGTTCTCCAGCAGCACGCGCGCGAAGCGTTCCAGGTCCGCGCACGTCGCGAAGGAATTGGCCGCCGGAAGCCCGATATATGCGTGCTCTTCGAGACCGTCGGTCCACTCCGTATGCCCCTTCTTCTTGAAGTAGGGGCGGGCGATCCGCGGGTCGGTCCGCCATTCGGGCTTGGTGTGAAAGGCGCTGTCGTGCATATCGGCGGTCTTGAAGACGCGCTCGGCGATGTAGTCGTAATACGAATGGTCCGATACCGCGGCCACGATCGCTCCGAGAAGGAGCTGCCCGCCATGACCGCGCCACCGGCGGCGACGGCGCCGCCTAGGGACTTGAGCGCGGTCCGGCGCGAGGGCCGCGCCCCTCCTGTCGATGAGGTGTTTTCGACCATGGGGGAAGGAGACCGCGGAGCGGGTTTCCTCCCCGTTTCCCGGAAGCCCAGGTGATCGTCCTTGGTCAGCCGTCGAGGCGGCGGTCGTCCTTGTGGGCGGCGTAGAACTCGGCCTGGCGGGCCATGAGGGTGCGCATCGAGGTGCCGCGCTGGACGCCGTAGACCGTGCCGGGGAAGTCCAGGGCCCGCTGCTTCTCCCACAGGTCGTCGTGCCGGTCCGGCGAGAACAGTTCCGCCGGATCGCCGGCCGCGATCCAGCCGATCGGGACGACCGTGCCGGGCTCCAGGCGCGAGTTGACGTGCAGGACGCTGTTGACGCGGAGTTCGGAGCCGGCGCCGGCCACCGCCCCCGGGAACAGCGACACCCCGGTCGCCACGAAGACCTCGTCCTCGACGGTCGCGCCGTTGACGTGCGCGTGCGGGCCGACCAGCACCGCGTCCCCGAGCGTCACCGGATGACCGGCCCGGCCGCGGATCAGCGCGTTCTCCATCACCACCACGTCCGCACCCGTCGTCACGGTGCCGTCCTCCGCCGTGAGGACGGCACCGTGCAGGACCCGGGCCCCCTCCCCCAGGGTGACCGCACCGCACAACACGGCCGAAGGCGCGACGTACGCGGACTCGGGGACGACGGGACGCATTCCTCGATGCTCAAGCAGCATGCCACGAGCGTAGATCTCACGGCGCGGCACACGGGCGCGGGCTCAGGGGCGGGCCTCGTAGACCAGGTTGAACGGGGTCTCCGCCACCCGGCGGAACGTCCGGAACCCGGCCGCTTGCACCACGGGCCTGATGCCGGCTTCCCCGGCCTGGTTGCCCAGCGCGTCGTCGGCGCCCTCGGAGATGGCGTGCGGCACGCACAGGAACGTGGAGGCCGAGTAGTAGACCCGCCCGACCGGAGTGAGGTTGTCCTCCGGGACGTCGCCCGCGAACGGCTCGACGATCAGCCAGACACCGTCGTCGGACAGCGCCGACCGGATGTGCCGCGCGGCGGCGACCGGGTCGCCCATGTCGTGCAGGCAGTCGAACGTGGCGACCAGCCCGTACGCGGTGCCCGGGAAGTCCTGCGCCCGCGCCACCGCGAAGTCGCACCGGCCGTCCAGCCCGGCCTCGGCCGCCGCCTTGCGGGCCAGCTCGACGGACTCCGCGTGCGAGTCGAACCCGCGCACCGACGAGGCCGGGTAGGCGTCGGCGAGGATGCGGGTCGAGGCGCCGAGCCCGCATCCCACATCGGCCACCGCGATGCCGGCGCCGAGCCGGCCGGCCAGCCCGTCCACCGCCGGGACCCAGGAGCTCAGCAGGTTCGCGACGTACCCCGGGCGGAAGAAGCGCTCGCACCCGGTGAACACGCCCGGGTGATGCTCGCCCCAGGCCATCCCCCGGCCGGTCCGGAACGCCTCGGCGATCTTCGGCTCGGCGGCCAGGCTCGACAGCGCCAGTTGGAAGGCGCCGGGGAGTCCCGGCCCGCCGGGGTCGGCGAAGGCCAGCGCCTGCTCGGGGGTCATCCGGTAGCGCCCGCTACCGGCGTCGTAGGTGATGTAGCGGCTCGCCGCCTGCCCGGGCAGCCACTCCCGGACGTACCGTTCGGACGTGCCGGTGCGCCCGGCCAGTTCGGCGGCGGTCAGCGGTCCCGCCTCCGCCAGCGCGCGGTACAGCCCCAGCTTGTCGCCGATGAGCACGTTCCCGGCCGACATCGTCGCGCCGAGGTCGTTGACGAAGCGGTCCAGCAGCTCGGCGAGCCGGGATTCGTCGATGGTGGTCATGGCATCCTCCCGCAGATGCGGCGAATCTGATGCCCCCACCCTGCGCCGGCGACATTGGGCCGCCGTTGCGCCGACCTTGGCGCGACCTTAACGCGCGCTATCCGAGCAGGTCGGTGTAGGCGTCCTGGACGTCACGGCACGGGTCGACGCCCAGTTCCTCCCGCAGCAGGACGCGCAGGCGTTCGTACACCGTGAGCGCCTCGGCGACGTTGCCCCTGGTCGCGAGCGTGCGCATCAGCAGCAGATGCCCGGTCTCCCGCAACGGCGCCACCTCCAGCAGGTCCCGCGCCGCCCGCTCGGCTCCCGGCAGCTCCGGGCCGCCCAGCTCCAGGCACGCCGTGGCGTAGCACTCCAGGGCCCGGACATGCATGGTCTCCAGGCGTCGGCGCCACGATTCCGCCCACGGGCGGTCGGCCTCCGGCAGGAACGGACGGCGCGCCACGAACTGGGCGGTCAACGATAGGGTCCACGCCCGCCGCCATTCGCGCAGAGCGACCGCGGACTCGGCCGTGTGCAGCGCCGAGGCCGCCACCTCGACGTCGACGTACGCCGGTTCGGGCAGCCGGAGTGACAGCGTCCCCCTGCCCCGGAGCACCTCCGGCCCCACCACCGCGCGGACCTTCGAGACCAGGACGCTGAGCGCGGCGGGCGCCCCCGGCGGCGGCGAGTCGCCCCACAACGCCTCGATGAGCGCCTCTCGGGGCACCTGCCGCGGCCGGGACAGGACCAGAAAGCCCAGCAGCAGCAGCCCCTGCCGGCCCGGCAGGGCGTGATCGACGCGCCGGCCGCGCACCTCCGCCGCGAACGCGCCGCAGAGCTGCACACGCGTGGCGCCCGCCGGCTCCGCTGATCCGTCCATCCGACACCTCGACCTGCCGCATTGACCCTGGAGGCTACCCTGCTGGGAAAGGAGCACCCCATGACCCGCCAGGTTCGATGCGAATGCGGCTACGTCGCCCGCGGCGACACCGACGACGCCGTGATCTCCCAGGTGCTCGCGCACCTCGCGGCCGACCACCCCGAGCTCGTCGGCATCGAGACCGCCGACGACATCCGCGGCTGGATCGAGCTGCTCCCCGACTGACGGGCCGTCCCGTGGACGGCCGTTCTCCGGTGATCGAGCAGCGGCGTGCCACGAGCGCGGATCTCGCGCCCCGGCAATTCGAACGACTTTCTCCGAACGAGAAATACAAAGGCCATCCGAATTCGTCGTGACCGCGAGAAGACGGCCAAATTAACTATTAAGAATGGACAAAAAAGATAAGACGATCTATGCTCAATGTGGCAGCAGGGACGGCGGGTGGCGACATGACGACGGCGCAAGGCGGCCTGCCCCGGCACCGGACGGCGCCGCGGGCCTCCGGGGGACGGTGAGCGGGGGGATGCTCGGACGCGTCCTCCGCCGCAGGTGGTTCTGGCCGGTGGTCGCGGCGGCGGCGATCGTCCTCATCTCCGGGTTCGTGCTGGCCGAGCCGAGGGCGGACGGCGACGGGACGATCCGCGTGATGACCTACAACCTGCGCGGCGTGAACGAACCGCCCCCGAGGGACTGGAAGACCCGGCAGCCGCTTGTCGAGCACCTCCTGGACGAGCACGACCCGGACCTGCTCGGCGTCCAGGAGGGGCGATGGCGGCAGATCCGCGACCTCACCCGCCTCCTGCCGGACTACGGGTGGATCGGGCTGGGCAGCCAGGGCGGCACCCGCGACCAGTTCCTGTCGATCTTCTACCGGAAGCAGCGGTTCGAGGTGCTGGACTTCGACCACTTCTGGCTGTCCGACACCCCCGCCGTGATCGGCTCGGCCACCTGGGGCAACCGGTACGTCCGGATGGTGACGTGGGCCAAGTTCCGCGACCGGCGCACCGGGAAGGTGCTCTACCAGGCCAACACGCATCTGGACAACCTGTCCGCGGAGTCCCGGGTGAAGAGCGCCCGCCTGATCCTCGACCGCGTGCGCGACTTCCAGGCGGGCGCGCCCGTCATCCTCACCGGCGACTTCAACGCGGCGGCCGGGGCGTCGCCGGTGTACTCGATCCTCACCGGGCCGGACGCCTTCCGCGACACCTGGACGGCGGCCGAGCGGCGCGGCCCGCTGTACGGCACCGAGAACCACTACCTGCCCCCGCGGCGCGACGGCGAGCGGATCGACTGGATCCTCGCGCGGGGACCGGTCAGGACGGTCTGGTCCGAGGTCGACCCGTACCGGGCCGGCGCGATCTACGCCTCCGACCACCATCCGGTGATCGCCCGGGTCAAGATCTCCCCCTGACCGTCACGAGGCCAGGAAGCCGAGCAGGGCCGCGGTCAGCTGGGCCGGGCGGTCCTCGGGCAGCAGGTGCCCGGCCTCCCCGATGACGCGCAGGCCCGCGCCGGGGATGAGGGCGGCGAGTTCCCGGCCGCGGTCGGCGGGGACCCACCCGTCGTCGGCGCCCCAGCACACCAGGACCGGCAGGTCGATGGCGGCGTAGCCGGCCCGGATGCGGTCGATGTAGGACGGGTCGTCGCGGCGCTGGACGAGCTGCCGGTAGAAGGCGTCCTGACCGTCCGCGCCCAGCCACGGGGCCGTCAGGGCGTCCAGCACGTCCGGGTGCAGGCCGGGCGAGCTGGCCGTGGCGACGTACTCGCGGAGCAGGGCCCGGTGCAGCGGCCCCGGCAGCGACCGGAACACGCCGGCATGCTCGCCGACCACGGCGAAGAACCCGCTCCCCCACGGCGGCAGCGACACCGCGTCGACGAGGGCCAGCCGCCGGTAGGCGACGCCGCGGTCCACGTGCGCGCCGAGCGCGACCGCACCGCCGGAGTCGTGCGCGACGACGTCCGGACGCGCCAGTCCCCAGTGCTCCAGGAGTTCGGCGAAGGCACCGGCCAGGGCGTCCAGGGAGAGATCCTGCCCGTCGGCCATGGACGAGGCGCCGTAGCCGGGCATGTCGAAGACGTACACCGAGCGGGCGGCCGCCAGCGCGCGGGCGACGTCACGCCAGATGAACGAGGAGAACGGCGTGCCGTGCACCAGGACGACGGGCTCGGCGTCCGGATCGCCCAGGCGCTCCCATCGGATCTCCCCCAGCGTGCCGCCGAAGCCCTTGCCCAACGTCCACTCGTCCGGTGACATGCCCTCTCCCTGTGCCGTGCGGATCCGCCATCCGTGTCCCTGCCCGCCTCGCCTACGGATCAACGCCGGAGTGGCGAGCATGCGAAAGCCCGCCGCACGGGCGTGCGGCGGGCTTTCCCGAGCATGCGCGTCAGACGAGGCCGGCCTTCTTGAGCCAATCCTCGGCGACCTTCTCCTGGTCGTCCTTGTCGATGGCGACCCGCTTCATCATGTCGAGGAGGTCCTGGGTGGTGAGCTTGGCGGAGACGGCGTTCAGAGCCGCCTTCGCCTCCTCGTTCACCGCGGACTTGTTGATGAGCGGCGTGACGTTCTGGGCGCTGAAGACGTTCTCCGGGTCTTCGAGGACGACCAGCTTGTTCTCCTGGATCGTCGGGTCGGTGGTGAACAGGTCGGCGGCCTGGATCTTGTTCTCGGTGAGGAGCTTCACCAGGGTCGCCTGGGCGCCGGCGTCGAACGGCTGGAACTTCTTGAACTCGAGGCCGTAGACCTTCTTCAGGCCGACGAGGCCCTGCTGCCGCGTCTTGAACTCGGACGGGCCGGCGATGGTGAGGTCCTTCGCGACCGGCTTCAGGTCGGCGATGGACTTCAGGTTGTACTTCGCGGCCGTCTGCGGGTTGACGGTGACCGAGTCCTTGTCCTCGGCCTGCGCCGAGTTCAGGATCTCGACGGAGGGCGGCAGCTTCGCCTTCAGCTCCGTGTTGATCGCGTCGGTGGTGGCGGCGGTGCTGTTCTCGTCGACCGACGTGGTCAGCAGGGCGCCGTTGTACTCGGGCATCACGCTGATGCCGCCCTTGACGACCTGGTCGTAGTAGATCTCGCGGGCGCCGATGTTGAACTTGCGGGTGACCTTGACGCCCTTGGCCTCCAGGGCCTGCGCGTACAGCTCGGCGAGCAGGTTGCTCTCGGGGAAGTTGGCGCCGCCGACGGTGACGGTGCCGTTCCCGCCGCCCCCGGCGAGCGGGTTCTCGTCGTCGCCGGAGTCCCCGCCGCCGCAGGCGGACAGCGTCAGTGCGGCCACCAGGCCGACGACCGCGCCACGGATGAGTTTCTTCATTGTTCTATTCCTTAGATCAGGAGGAACGGGGGGAACCGAGCAGGCCCGGCGAGACGACGACGCGGCGCAGCGCCGCGAAGGCCAGCTGGACGATGACCGCGAGCAGCACCACCAGGACCGTGCCGCCGACGACGAGCTGGTAGTCGTTGCGGGCCAGGCCGTCGATGATGTAGCGGCCGAGGCCGCCGAACCCGGGGTAGGCGGCGATGGTGGCGGTGGCGACGACCTGGATCGCCGACGTGCGGAGCCCGAGCAGGATCAGCGGCAGCGCCATCGGCAGCTCGACCCGCCCCAGCACGCCCCAGCCGGTCATGCCCATGCCGCGGGCCGCGTCCTTGGCGTCGGCGTCGACGCCCCGGACGCCCTCGAACGTGTTGACCAGGATCGGCGGGACGGCCAGCGCCACGAGCGCGACCAGCACCGGCGTGATGCTGTACTCGATCACGACGACGAACAGGATGAGCCCGAAGGTGGGGATCGCGCGGGCGAAGTTCGCGAGCGTGATCGCCAGGAAGCCGCCGCGGCCGGTGTGGCCGATGAGCAGGCCGACCGCCAGCCCGATGACGGCGGCGCAGAGCAGCGACACGCCGCTGTAGTAGACGTGCTGGAGCAGGCGGTGCGGGATGCCGTCGCCGCCGTGCCACTGCGACGACGCGGTCAGCCACGTCCAGAACAGGTCGATCTGGTGCCACACGTCGTTCATGAGGTCTTCCTCGCCCTGGCCCAGGGGGTGAGCAGGCGCTGGACGGCGACCAGGATCGCGTCCGTGACCAGGGCCAGCAGGATGATCAGGACCGTCGCGGCGACGATCTGCGTCTGGAACTGGAGCTGGTAGCCGCGGATGATGTCGGCGCCGAGCCCGCCCTGGCCGATCAGCTGGCCGACGGCCACGAGGCTGATGGACGAGACGGCGGCGACGCGCGTCCCGGCGATGACGATCGGCACGGCGATCGGCAGCTCGACCCGCAGGAGCCGCCGCAGCGGCCCGAAGCCCATCGCGGTGGCCGCCTGCCGGACGGGCTCGGACACCGACGCGAGGCCGTCCACCACGTTCGGCACCAGCACCGACAGGCTGTAGAGGGTCAGCGGGATCATGACCGTGGCCGCCGTGAGGCCGGTGTAGTCGATGAAGAGCATGAACAGCGCGAGCGACGGGATCGCGTACAGCACGTTCGAGATCGTCAGCGTCGGCGGGTAGAGCCAGCCCCAGCGGCGGCACAGCACGCCGAGCGGCAGCGAGATGAGCAGCCCGAAGACGACCGGCAGCAGCGCGAGCCGCAGGTGGATGAGGGCGTGCTCGGTGAGGGTGTCGGTGTGCTCGCCGATCCAGCCCCAGTCGATGTCCATCAGCCGCGGTCCTTCGACAACGACGGCGCCTCCGCGCCGTCGTCGTCCTCGGCAACCGCGTCGTCCTCGGCAACCGCGTCGTCCCCGGCGGCTCCGTTCGCGGTCCGGGCGCCGTGGGTGGGGACGGCGAGCAGGTCGGTGCCCGCGGCGGTGCCGGCCACCGCGCCGGTGGCGTCGACGCCGACCGCCAGCCCGGACGGGGACAGGACGGCCGCGTCCAGCGCGACCCGCACCGAGTCGGCGCCGACCTGGAAGGTGGGGCCGACCGGGCTGAGCGGCGCCTCCCCGAGCGGCCCGGCGGCCTCCGCCGGGCGGACCCAGCCGAGGGGCCTGCGCTCGCCGTCGACGACCAGCACCCACTCCAGTCCGGCGGCCTCCGCCGCGCCGGCGCTCGCCGGGCGGATCGCGTGGTCGCTCAGCCGGAGCCCGTCCGTGCCCGCGAAGGACAGGGTTCGGATCCCGCGGTTCTGGCCGATGAAGCCGGCGACGAAGTCGTCGGCGGGGTGGGCGAGGATGTTCTCGGGGCTGTCCAGCTGCACGAGCCTGCCGCCGGTCTGGAACACCGCGATCCGGTCGCCGAGCTTGATGGCCTCGTCGATGTCGTGGGTGACGAACACGATCGTCTTGTGCAGCTCGTCCTGGAGGCGCAGGAACTCGTCCTGCAGCTCCGCGCGGACGACGGGGTCGACGGCGCTGAACGGCTCGTCCATCAGCATGATCGGCGGGTCGGCCGCGAGCGCGCGGGCGACGCCGACGCGCTGCTGCTGGCCGCCGGACAGCTGGAACGGGTACCGCTTGCCCATGGACGGGTCGAGCCCGACCCGCTTCATGAGCTCCGCCGCCCGGTCCCGCGCCTCCTTCTTGTTCCAGGACAGCAGGTAGGGGACGGTCGCGATGTTGTCGATGATGGTGCGGTGCGGGAACAGCCCGGCGTGCTGGATGACGTAGCCGATGCCGCGCCGCAGCTCCGCGGGCTTGCGCTCCCGCACGTCCCGCCCGTCGATGAGCACGCGCCCGGACGTGGGCTCCACCATCCGGTTGACGGTCCGCAGCGCCGTGGTCTTGCCGCCGCCGGACGTGCCGACGAACACGGTGATGCGCCCGGTGGGGCATTCGAGGCTGACGTCGTCGAGCGCGACGGTGCCGCCCGGGTAGCGCTTGGTGACGCCCTCAAAGGTGATCAACGATTCACGTCCTCGTCGGGCGCCCGCGACGCCGGTGATCGATTCGGCCTTCTCCCCAACCGTAACCAGTGGGTACCGTCATTTCAGCATCCCGGCATGTCCGGAAACTTCCGATCTGGAGCATAACTACCGGGAAACCCGGGAAAGTAGCGTTGCGGCGTGGAGAACAGCCGAATCGTTATCGATGGGACGAATCTCACCTGCGCGCTGGTCGTGCGCGCGGCCCGCGAGGACGTGACGGTCCTCACCGCGCCCGAGGGCGTCGAGCGGGCCCGCGCCGCGTGGCGGGTCGCCCGCGAGGTCGCGGCGTCGCAGCCGGTGTACGGGCGGACGACCGGTGTCGGCGCCAACCGCGTCGTCGACGTGGAGTGGGAGGACGCCGACGCGCACGGCCTGCGGCTCCTGCGCAGCCACGCGGCGGGCGCCGGGCCGCTGGTCGCGCCGGAGATCGTCCGGGCGATGCTCACCGTCCGGCTGAACCAGATCGCGGCGGGCGGCTCGGGGGTGGAACCGGGCGTGCTGCGCGCCCTCGCGGACGTCCTCAACCTGGGCCTGCTGCCCCCGGTCCCCGTGTACGGGGCGATCGGCACCGGCGACCTGACGGCGCTGGCCTCCACGGCGCTGTGCCTGCTCGGCGAGCGGTCGTGGCTGGCCGGGCCGGACGGCGTCCAGGAGCGCGGCCCCGGCTACCGGCTCCGCTCCGCCGACGCGCTGGCGTTCATCAGCTCCAACGCGGCCACGCTCGGGGAGTCGGCGCTCGCGGTCGCCGACCTGCGGGAGGCGCTCCGCGCGTCCACGGTCGTCGCGGCGCTGTCGCACTTCGCCGTCAGGGGCTCGGAGGAGCCGTACGCGCAGCCGGTGCAGGACGCGTGCCCGCACCCGGGCCAGCAGGAGGCCGCGGCGGCGATGCGGGCGCTGCTCGCCTTCGACCGGCCGGCCCCGATGCGCATCCAGGACCCCTACGGGTACCGGGCGTTCCCGCAGGTGCACGGGCCGGCGCTGGAGGCGGCGGGATACGCCGAGGAGGTCGTCACCCGCGAGATCAACGCCGCCGCCGAGAACCCCCTCGTCGACGTCCCCGGCAGGACGGTCTGGCACAACGGCAACTTCCACACCGCCTACGCCGGCCTCGCCCTCGACGCGGCCCGCGCCGCCCTGTTCCAGACGATGGCGCTCGCCGCCGCCCGCCTCGGGACGCTCGCCGAGCCGTCGTTCACCGGCCTCTACCCGTTCCAGGGGGAGACCGAGGCGTCCTCCGGGATCATGATCCTGGAGTACGTGGCGCACTCGTGCCTCGCCGACGTCCGGCGCCTCGCGACCCCGGCGGCGCTCGGCAGCGCGGTGCTGTCGCGCGGCGTCGAGGAGCACGCGGGCTTCTCCACCCAGTCGGCCCGCGCGACGACCGACGCCGTCGCCGCCTACCGGCTCGGGCTGGGCTGCGAGCTGGTCGCCGCCGTCCGGGCGCTGCGGATGCAGGGGCGCGCGCCGTCCGGCGGGCCGCTCCGGTCGGCGGCCGACCTCGCGGAGTCGGTCCTCGACCCGCGCATCGAGGACCGGCCGCTGGACGCCGACATCGCCGCCGCCGCGGACCTGCTCCCCCACCTGGCCCGGCTCCATCCCTGACCCTCAGCCCGCCGGCTCGGGCTCGCCGGTGGACGCGCGCACGCGCAGGGACGGCTCGCGGACGACGCGGCGCTTGCGGGGCTTGCCGTCGATGACGTCGACGACGAGCCGGACGGCGGAGTGCACGATGCCGTCCATGTCCCAGTCGACGCTGGTCAGCGGCGGGGTGAGCAGCTCCGACATCGGGTGGTTGTCGTACCCGCAGACGGCGATGTCACCGGGGACGGCCAGGCCGAGCTCGCGGGTGGCGGCGTAGACGCCGTAGGCGATCGAGTCGGCGAAGCAGAACACGGCCGAGGGGCGGTCGGATCCGCCGAGCACGCCCAGGGCGACCTCGGTGGCCTCGCCGAGCGACTGCGGCACCACGACCACGTCGACCCGCAGGCCGAGCCGCTCGGCCTCCGCGTTGACGTGCACGTCGGCGGGACGGTCGGGGGTGCTGGCACGGGTCGGCGTGAAGACGGTGACGCGGCGGTGGCCGAGGTCGCGCAGGTGCTCCAGCGCGAGCGTGACGCCGCGCCGGTTGTCGAACACGACCTCGCCCTGCGACTGGCCGCCGTGCAGGGCGTCGCCGATGGACACCACGGGGATCGTCCCGGCGAGCTCGGTCCACAGCGCGGCGGACGGGTCGAGCGGCTGGACGATGAGCCCGTCCACCCGCTGGTCGCGCAGCCGCCGGGCGAGGGCCAGCTCCCGCTCGGGATCGCCGCCGGCGTCCACGATCAGGGCGTACCGGTCGCGGGCGAGCAGCGCCCGGCCGATGCCGACCGCGAGGGACTGCTGCCAGTAGTCCTCCAGGGAGCCGCACAGCAGCCCGACCTGGTCGGTGCGGCCGCTGGCGAGGGCGCGGGCGATCGGATGGGCCTCGTACCCGAGCTCCTCGGCCGCCGCGCGGACGCGCTCCTGCGTCTCCTCCGAGGTCTGGATGCCGCGCAGCGCGTACGACACCGCCGCGGGCGACAGCCCGGTCGCCTGCGCCACTTCGCGGATGGTCGCGCGCTTGCGCTTCTCCGACATCCCTCCAACCCTAGAGGTCGCCACCGACGAACCAGGGGACCCGTACTTGACTAATGATCGCTGAACCGGTTCACTGAAACGGTTAACTGATGCGGTTCAGTACCCCTGCCGGCGATGTCGCAGGGGATTCACGAGCGAAGCGGACCGCGACCGACGACCGTTTCGGAGAGGAGCGAACCCGTGTCTTCCGAGGTCCTGCCCCGCGCCACCGGCTTCGAGAGCCTGCCCGGCCGCCCCCTCGACAAGCGGGAGTTGCGCGAGCTGGTGGACGCCCTGGCCGAGCAGCCCGGCCTGTGGCGGCAGCACGTCGCGTTCCCGGAGGGGCGGCGCCACTACGCCTCCCTGTACCGGGACGAGCACGTGGACGTCTGGCTGCTGTGCTGGACGCCTCAGAACGACACCGGCTGGCACGACCACGACGTCTCGTCCGGGGCCGTCCGCGTCGTCGCCGGGGCCATCGAGGAGGACAACCCGCGCATCGGCGGCGAGCCCGTGCGGACCGTCGTCAATGAGGGGCGGTCGTTCTGCTTCGGCCCCGAGCACATCCACCGGCTCACAGGGGTGGACGAAACCAGCGTCTCGATCCACGCCTACTCGCCGCCGCTCGTCCGGCTCGGCCAGTACTCCATCGACGCGTCGGGCGTGATGCGCCGGATGCCGGTCAGCTACACCGACGAGCTGCAGCCACCGGCGGACCCGGCCTGAGAGTGGAGCCCCCGGCGGGCCCGACCGGGGGAGATGGGCCCGCCGGGGGAAGCACGCCCGGCCGAAGCCCGCTCACATCGGCCGGACGCCCATACCCACTCAGCGCCCCTCACTTCGGATGTGTCACACCGCCCCGAGAGCGGGGAGCGGTCACCGGGGCGGCGGCCGGAGCCGTGCGAGCGCACCACCGGTCGGTGACGGCCGCCACGGCGATGACGACGGCGAAGCTTGTGGCGGCGCCTCGCAGGAGACCCGCCTCGTAGTAGGTGTCGGTCACCAGGCGCACGGCCGCGTAGCCGGTGGCCGCTCCGGCGAAAACGGCGACGAGGGCTTGGACGGCCCAGAGCGCGATGCGGGTCCTCGCTTCACCGGCGAGCGCGTCCCGGAGAGCGCACACCGCGGCGACCAGTGCGATGACCAGTCCGGCCGCCGCGGCGATGAGCGGGGTGCCGAAGTTCACGCCGTACCGGACGGCGAGCGCCGGGACGAAGAAGAGCAGCAGCGCCCAGCGCACCCCGAAGACAACGGACGACAGGGCCGCACCGCACTCGCTAGCGCTCACCCTGGACGACGCCCAGCGCGCTCCCACAAGAACGCACAAGGCGCTCGCCGCACCCGGCAGGCGTCCGCTCGTATGGCCGAGGTTGTAGAGCAAGGCGGTGTCGTACACGGTCAGCACCAGGTGCCCCAAGGCCCAGACGGAGACCGCGAAGAGCAGCATCTGCGCGAACGACAGGGTTCTGGAATCGGCGCCCTCCTGCCTGGCCAGCCACTGAAGAAGCAGTGGGGTCGCTATGGCGGAGCACACCCGGATGACGATGTCGTCCACCGTGTAGGGGTTGTGCAGATCCCACTCGACCGTGCAGAAGACGAAGGTGTACGAGATCGACGCCGTCCACACCAGCCACGAGCCGGCCAGGCGCCGGTAGAGCCCCCGATCCAGCCACCGCAGCACCGTGCAATAAGCCAGCAGGACGAGGGGCAGTTCAAGGAACGCCTGCACCCGCAGTACGGACGGCGCCAGCAACTCCGGCAGCGGAAAGTGGTCTGCCAGGCCGCGCATGGCAGGGCCGTCCTCAAGCGCGAACCAGCCCTCCGGCAGGTATCTGGCGATGAACGAGGAGTCACCGCCGTGCACGCGCAGCACGTACACGGTGAACAGCACCTGGTTCACATAGACCAGCAGCACCACCAGGCCAAGGAAGACCTCTGGGCGAGCCCAGCCACGGGTGGAGCCGGGCGGAGGGTCAGTGGTGGCCCGCGTCAACCGGGGTGCGAGCGCGAGGCTCAGCGCCGTCGACACCAGGACCGCCCCGTCCACCCCGATCGCCATGGCCGACCAAGGTAGACGCTTGCGCGGGCGGGCGCATCGGCTCCAGCGACGCCTTGAGGCGCGCGCGCATCCACGCCGCGCCGGGACGCTCGACCAGGCGATGCACCGCGTAGGCGGCCAGCAGCGAGACCCCGACGGTCACCGCGAGCGCGGCCCACCTGCCGAGTTCCGGGTAGACCGCGTCCAGCAGCGGAAGCGCGAGCTGCGAGTGGACCAGATACAGCGGGTACGTGAGCGCCCCCAGCACGGTGAGGCCCCGCCAGCGCAGCCGGTGCAGCCGGCCGGTCGCGACGAGGATCATCACCGCGAAGATCGCCGTGATGACGGCGCCGGCCGCCGTCTCGTTCGCGCCGCGGAAGACGTGCTCGGCGCGCCAGGCGCCCCAGTGCAACGCGATCAGGTAGCACACGGCCACGTAGCCCCAGAGCAGCAGCGTCGGCCCGAACCGGTGGATCATGTAGAGCGCCATGCCCGCGATGAAGTAGCAGCTCCAGGTCGGGATCAGCATCACCTGGAGCAGATCGCTGCCGGCCTCGTCGGCGAAGATCCCGCCGAGCAGCCAGGCCGCCATGAAGACCAGGCAGGAGCGGTAGGTGATGCCGATGGCGGCGAGGACGGCGGCGAGGACGTAGAAGTGCAGCTCGACCCAGAGCGTCCAGTAGACGGCGTCGACGTTCTTCAGGCCGAGCCCGCCCTGCAGCATGGTCAGGTTCGGGACGACCAGCCCCGGAACGCCGTGCCCCAGCCGGAACACCGCGTACACGGCGCCGCCGAGCAGGACGCTCACCCAGTACGCGGGCATCAGCCGGACCAGCCTGGACACGCCGAACTCCCCTGGGCCGCGCCCCCACGCGCTCATCAGGATCACGAACCCGCTGATCATGAAGAACAGGTCGACGCCGAGGTAGCCGAACCGTGTGACCGGGGCGATCTCGGGGAACACCTCCCGTGCGGGGGCCGGCCACGCGCCGGCGCCGCCGAATCCCGTGAAGTGATAGAGCACCACCGCCAGCGCCGCCAAGAAGCGCAGCAGATCGAGTTCGCGCAGCCGTTCCCGTCGGGTCACCGCGGAACCCTCTCGCCGCCGGGTGGCCCGTCCCGGGCCGCGAAGTGAACGGCGGATGTCGTCCAGGCCGCGATCGCACATCGCCCACGGCGGCGGCGGAGGGTCAGTAAGATGCGGATGGTCTCCCGAATATTTGGTGGTTCTCCATGACATCTCGCCGCACCCGACGCGGCGCGGCGACCCTGGTGCTGTGCCTGAGCCTGGTGGCGGTCTCCGCGCTCGCGGGCTGCTCGCTGCTCGCGGAGTCGGTGCACGAGCGGGCGGCGGCGGACGGGCCGAAGAAGGACGGCGCGTCCCGCAGGGCCCCCTCGGTGGTGATGTTCCTCGGCGACAGCTACACGGTCGGGGACCGGGGCGTCGAGCCGGAGTCGACGTACGCGTCCGCGACGGCGCGGCTGCTCGGCTGGCAGGTCGTGGTGGGCGGGAGGTCCGGCACCGGCTTCGTCGTCCGGGGCCGCACGCCGTACGCGTTCCTCGGCCAGTTCGAGAGCCAGCTCGGCTGGCGTCCGGCGCCCGACATGCTGATCGTGTCCGGCGGCCACAACGACTGGCGGACCCCGGCGCCGCAGGTCGCCGCGGCGGCGCACCTGCTGCTCCAGCGCGCGAGGCAGCGCTGGCCCGGCACGCACATCGTGCTGATGGGCCCGCTCTGGGGGACGGGCACGCCGGTGCCGGGCGCGGTCGCGGTCCGGGACGCGCTGAAGAACCTGGCCGGGCAGGTCGGCGTCCCGTTCGTCGACCCGATCGGCGAGCAGTGGATCACCGGCGACCTGGTGACCGGGCAGGGCAACGCGCCGCGGCTCATCAAGAAGGACCGCACCCATCCGACGCCGGCGGGCCACCTGTACGTGGCGACCCGCCTGGCGGCGGACCTCAAGCGGATGGGCCTCGCGCACCCCGTCCGCAAGGGCTGACCCTCGGCCGGACGCGCCGACTCGGCCGGACGGGCGACCTCAGCCGGACGCGGGCCGCGCGAGGGTGAGGGAGAAGTCGCCGGCCTCGTCGGTCCAGAACCGGGCGAGCTCCATGCCCGCGGCGCCGAGCTCGGCCGCCATCCGCTCCCGCCGGAACTTGGCGGAGATCTCGGTGCGCATCTCCTCCCCCGCCGCGAACGACACCTCCAGGTCGAGGCCGCCGACGCGGACGTCCTGGTCGCGGACGGACCGCAGCCGCATCTCGATCCACTCCTCGGCCGCGTCCCAGACCGCGACATGCTCGAACGCCTCCGGGTCGAAGTCGGCGCCGAGCTCCCGGTTGATGACGTACAGGACGTTGCGGTTGAACTCGGCGGTGACGCCGGCCGCGTCGTCGTAGGCGCGGACGAGCCGTCCCGGGTCCTTGACGAGGTCGGCGCCGAGCAGCAGGAAGTCGCCGCCGGCCATGGTGGCGCGCAGCCCGCCGAGGAACCCGATCCGCTCGGCGGCCGGCATGTTGCCGATGGTCCCGCCGAGGAAGGCGATGAGGCGGCGGTCCCCGCCGGGCAGCAGGTGCAGGTGCTGCTCGTAGTCGGCGACGACCGTCCGGACGGTCAGGTCCGGGTGGTCGGCGGCGATCCCCGCGGCGGCCTCCTCCAGGAAGTCGCCGCTCACGTCCACCGGCACGTAGGCGCGGAGCGTGCCGGCCAGGGCGCCGAGGAGGAGCCGGGTCTTCTCCCCCGACCCGGCGCCGAGCTCCAGCAGCGTCCGGGCGCCGGTGACCGCGGCGATGTCGGGCGCCCGGGCGACGAGGATCTCCCGCTCCCGCCGGGTCGGGTAGTACTCCTCCAGCTTCGTGATCTCCTCGAAGAGCGCGCTGCCGCGCTCGTCGTAGAACCACTTGGGCGGCAGGGTCTTGGGCGTGCCGGTGAGCCCGTCCCGGACGTCCTGGCGGAGCGTCTTGGCGAGGTCGTCGGCGGTCAGGAACCGGTCCACGTGGTTCTCCTTCACAGCGGGTCCAGGCGCACGCCGGCGGCGAGCCCTGCGGTGACGAGCGTGCGGTCGGGGACGGGGCGCCAGCCCGGGCCGTCGTCGAGCGGCTCGGACGCGATCTGGATCGCGTCCCCGTCCTCGCGCACGAACAGGGAGTCGCCCCAGGTCGTGGCGGCCAGGGACGTCCCGTCGGAGGCGAGCAGGTTGTAGCGGCCGGGGGCGAGCGCGGTGACCGCGGCGACGGCGGCGGCGAGGCCGTCGCCGAGCGGGAGCCCCTCCCGCCAGTGCCGGACGGCGAGCGCGAACAGCGGCGCCGAGTCGACCGGGGCGCGGGCGTCGGGCACGCCGGCGACGTCCCCGGCCAGGTCCCGGAGCTTCGCCTCGACACCGTCGTAGCCCTCGATCCTCCCGTTGTGGCTGAACAGCCACGGCCCGGCGCGGAACGGCTGGGCGCACGACTCGTCCACCGGGAACCCGACCGTCGCCGACCTGATCGCCGCGACCGCGCAGGACGCCCGGACGGCCCCGGCGACCTCGCGGAACGACTGGTCCGTCCAGATCGGCTGGGCGCGGCGGAACCGCACCGGAGCCGCCTCGTCCTGGTACCAGCCGACGCCGTACCCGTCGGCGTTGAGGAAGTTCCCCTGGGTCATGCGCGGTGCGTACGCCTGGGTCTCCAGCGAGTACTTCCCCTCGTAGACGAGCGAGTGCAGCGTCCGTTCAGGCCCGAGGTAGCCCAGATGGCGGCACATCTAGCGCGCCTCCCCAGGAGTGCGGGCACACCTGAAGCCGGAGAAGATCTGCCGCCGGATGGGGTAGTCCCAGTTGCGGAACGATCCGCGTATGGCGAGGGGGTGCGTCGCCCAGGAGCCGCCCCTGAGCACCTTGTAGTCGGGCCCGAAGAAGACTTCCGAGTACTCCTTGTAAGGGAACGAACGGAAGCCGGGATAGCCGTGGAAGTCCGACGACGTCCACTCCCACACGTCCCCTAGGAGACGCCTCACCCCGTACGCGGAAGCACCCGACGCGTAGGAGCCGGTCTCCGACGGTCGCAGCGCCTTCTGCCCGAGGTTGGCGCGCCCCTCCTCGAACACGTCGCCCCACGGGTAGCGGCGTGACCGCTCCGTGGCGGGGTCCCAGCGGGCGGCCTTCTCCCACTCGGCCTCGGTCGGGAGCCTCTTCCCGGCCCACCGCGCGTAGGCGTCCGCCTCGTACCAGCACACGTGCTGGACGGGCTCGCCGGGCGGGACGGTTTCCGTCCGTCCGAACCGGCGCCGCACCCACTGCCCCCCTTCGCGGTCCCAGAAGGCGGGGGCGCGCTTGCCGCTGCGGTTGCGCCACTCCCATCCGGCGGGGTCCCACCAGCGCGGCTCGTCGTATCCGCCTGCCTCGATGAACGCGATGTAGGCCGCGTTGGTCACCGGCTCGACGTCGATGTAGTACGCGGGCAGGTCGACGATGTGCACGGGACGCTCGTTGTCGTACGCCCACGGTTCGTCCGAGGTGCCCATCTGAAACGGGCCCGCTTCGATCAGCGCCTCGTCCGCTCCGGTGCCCTCGCCCGGCGTCCGCAAAGGTTCCGCGACGGGGTCGAGCAGGGCGGGGGCGCCCTTGCGGAGCTGGTGCGTGGCCAGCATGGTCTCGTCGTGCATGTGCTCGTGCTGGACGACCATCCCGTACACGAACCCGCCCGACGTCAGCGGGTTCGCCGTGTCGAACCGCACGGACGACAGGGAGTCGAGCACCTTGGAGCGGACCGTCCCGATGTAGGCGCGAGCCTCCTCCGGCGGCAGGAGCGGCAGGGTCGGCCGTTCCGAGCGCGGATGCTCGAACGCGTCGTACAGGTCGTCGATCTCCGGGCGCATCGCCTCCTGGCCGGTGGCCGCGCGGAGCAGCCACAGCTCTTCGTAGTTGCCGACGTGCGCGAGGTCCCACACGAGCGGCGACATCAGCGGCGACACCTGCGCGGTGAGGTCGTCCTCGGCGAGGACGTCGGTGGTGAGGCCGAAGCTGCGATCCCGGACGGCGCCGAGCTCGCCCGCGATCAGTTCTTTCAAGGCCGCCTCGTCGGCGGTCGGCGAGCTCATGTCGGATCCTCCAAGGAGAGAGACGGGCGGTCGTCGGCGGGGCAGCGTCCCCGCTCGACGTACCGGTGGGCGTACTCCTCGACCAGCGGGACGAGGCCGGGCGCGCCGAGCCGCGGCAGCGCCTCCAGCGCCGCCGCGAAGCACGCCGCCGCGGCGGCGGCCAGCGACGCGTCGGACAGCCCGCACCGGGCCGCCTCCGCCCACAGGTGCGCCACCGGTTCGGCGGCGGCCTCGGCGGCGCGCGACGCGGCCGGGTCCTCCAGCAGGGCGGTGGCGACCGCGACGGGGACCGGCCAGTACGGGCCGGGCAGCGCGTCGATCATGCGCAGCTCCAGCCAGCCGCGCGGGCGGACGGGCGGGAACAGCGTGGACAGGTGGTAGGTCAGGTCGTCCTCGCCGGGCTCGCCCTTGTCGAGCCACTCCAGGAACGACATCCCGGGGTCCGACACCCACTCGCCCTCGGCGGTGTGGACGAGCATGACCTGGGCGTCGAGCGCGTACCGCGTCCACGCCTCGGCCGGGTCGCCGTCCGCCCCGTCCCGCAGGACGGGCAGGGTGCGGCACGGGTCCAGCTCGGTCCAGATGGCCTGCCGGGACGAGCGCATCCCGGTGCGGCGGCCGGCCCGCAGCGGCGAGTTGGCGAACGCGGCGACGAGCACCGGCCCGAGCGCGTGCACGAGCCGCCAGCGGCGGGCCGCGTCCCGGGCGTCGGCGCCGATGTCCAGGTTCACCTGGACCGACGCGGTCGAGCACATCATCGCCAGGCCCGCGTCGCGAAAGCCCCCCGCGCGGAAGTAGTCGCGCATGCAGGCGTAGCGGGGATGGTCGGCCTGGAACCGGGGCCGCCGGACGGGGTCGACGCCGTGCCCGGCGAGCGCGAGCCCGGCCGGTGCGAGGGCGTCCTGGACGTGGGCGATGTCGCCGCCGAGCGCGGCGTGCAGGGCGCCCAGCGTGCCGAACGGGGCGGAGCTGAGTTCGAGCTGCCCGCCCGGCTCGTAGGTGATCCTGCTTCCGCCGGACGGCGGCCCGGCCTCGTCCACGAGCGTGCGCACCCGCTCGCGCGGCACGTACGCGGCGGGGTCGGCGGTATCGACCACGAACCACTCGGTCTCGGCGCCGACCGTCCCGGGTGGGCCCGTCTTGAAGCAGACACCGCGAATGTGCTGGTAGACGCCGTCCACCGTCAGCCGGGTCACCGTTGACTCCTCACGTGAATCGATCACGGGTTCGAATCCTTCCCTGCTGAACCGGATCAGATATCCGCCGCTTTTCGTGAACTTTCTTAAATCTCCGTGAACGTCACTGTCCGCCCTTGTCTCGGCTACCTTCCGTGCTATTCGACGTCACGTCCGATCCCAGACTTCTCACCGGTTGATCCGAGGCGCTAGAGTCCCGACAGCCAGCGGTATGCACCATTTGTCGGACTGCTGGCGAACCCGGACGGGGAACGGGAGGTCACATGCGCGGGGACCTGGACTCGCTCTACGACGCCCACGCCGACCGCCTCTACGCGTACTGCTGGTCGCTCGTCGGAGACCGGCACGCGGCGGCGGCCGTCGCCGACACCTTCAGCGCGGCCGTGCACCAGCCGCCGCGCGGCGACAGCGTGCTGTGGCTCTACTCGCTCGCCCGGACGACGTGCGCCGAGCGCGGCGCGTTCACCGGCGAGCTCGGCGGGCCCACGGTCGACGGCCGCGGCGGCCCGCTGTTCGCCGGCTCCGACCCGCTGCTGCGCGCCGCCGCCGCCCTGCGCTCCGACCACCGCGAGGTCCTGCTGCTGTGGGCGGGCGAGTGGCTCGAACCGCACGACATCGCCCGCGTCCTCGGCGTCGCGCCCGACACCGTGGCGCAGCTGCTCAACGCCGCCCGCACGCGGCTGGAGCGGGCCGTCCTCGACATCCTGATGCGCGGCACCGCGCAGCCGCGGCTCGACCTCATCACCGCGTTCGAGAAGGGCAGGCTGCCGCGGCTGCTCGCCGGGACGGCCCCGTCCCGCGCGCCGCGCTGGCTGCGCGCGCAGGTCCTCGCCGCCTGCGAGGCGGAGGCCACCCGGCCGCTGCCGAGCGTCTCCGCGCCGAGCCCGCTCGTCGTGATCGGCCCGCGGGCCGAGGACCGCCCGAAGCGCGGGCTGTCCGCCGGGGTGTCCAAGGGCTTCGGCGCCGCCGCGGGCGTCGCCGCGTCCGCCGCCGCCGTCATCGGGCTGCTGGTGTCCTGGCCCGCGGCCAAGGGCGGCGGCGCCTCGTCGCTGGTCCCGACCGCGAGCAAGGGGCAGACGCAGCCGGCGTCGACGCAGACCCACGGCGTCCCGCAGAGCCCGCTGCCCGGCCTGCCCGGATCCGTAACCCCGGAGAGCGGGCCGAAGAACCCGGTCGCGGGCGCGTACGAGAGCCCGCCGCAGGAGGCCGGCGGCGCGCCGGGCGGCGGCACGGCCGCGGCGCCGCCCGCGACGTCCCCGCCGCCCGCGCGGGAGAGGCCGCCGGCGTCCACCACGCCGTCGAAGCCGCAGCCGCCGACCACGCCGCCGGACGAGACGCCGACCACGCCCCCGGACTCGCCCTCGGACCCGACCACCCCGCCGCCGGACGACGGCTCGGCCGACCCGACGACGCCGCCGCCGAGCGGCACCCCGACCGACCCGCCCCCCGGCGACCCGGGGACACCGAGCCCGAGCCCCACGTCCAACCCGGCGCCGCAGCCGGGCCAGGGCTGACCGGGCCGGCGCGCCGAAGCGCGAGGCGCCGCCGCGGACGGCTTCCGCGACGGCGCCACGCGCGCCATGAGGTCGGCGTCTTCCGAGGCGGACGCCCGGGGAGGTCAGACGGCGGCGCCGCCCTCGACCGGGGACGTCCCGCGCCGGACCAGGAGCGCGGCGAGGATCGCGGCGAGCGCGACGGCCCCGGCGACGGTCAGGGACGTCTGGAAGCCGTCCATGAACGCCAGGTGGCTTCCGGTCGTGATGGCGTCGGCCGCCTCGGGCGGGGTGCCCGGCGGGACCGGCGCGACGCCCTGCGAGACGAGCCCGCCCTGGCCTTCGAGCTGGCGCGCGGCGGCCCCGGGGAGCCCGGCGTCGGTCAGCCGCCCGAAGAGGACGTCCCCCACCTTGGTGGACAGCAGCACGCCCAGCACCGACGTGCCGAGGACGCCGCCGACCTGCGCGGCGGTCTGCTGGAGGCCGCCCGCGACGCCCGCGAGGTGCGCGGGCGCGTTGCCGACGATGGCCTCCGTCCCGGCGACGATGACCAGCCCGAACGCCAGGCCGACCAGCACGAACCACGGCCACAGCTCGATGTAGGGGGCGTCCACCCCGATGCGCGACAGGCCGAACAGCGCGGCCGCGGTGAAGGCCATGCCGAGGGCCAGCGGGACCCGCGGCCCGAACCGGGAGGTCAGCGCGCCCGCCACCGGGGACGCGACGATGAACACGCCGGTCATCGGCAGCATCCGGACGCCGGCGTCCACCGGGCTCATGCCGTGCACCTGCTGCAGGTACAGGGTGATGAAGAAGATCGTCCCGAACATCGCGAAGAAGCCGAGCACGATGAGGCCGGTCGCCGCCGACAGCGACACCGAGCGGAACAGCCCGAGCGGCAGCAGCGGACGCTCGACCCGCAGCTCGTTCCAGACGAACCCGGCGAACAGCACCACGGACGCGGCGAACGACACGAGCGGGACGGTGTCGTCGAACCCGTTCTCGCCGGCCTTGATGAGGCCCCAGACGAGGGCGAACAGCGCGCCGGTGAGCAGGGCGACGCCGGGCAGGTCGAACGAGCCGGCGGCCTCCTCGTCCTTGGACTCGCGGATCACCCACAGGCCCACGGCCAGCGCGATCAGCCCGAGGGGCGCGTTCAGGAAGAAGACCGACTCCCAGCTGACGTTCTCCACGAGCAGCCCGGCGACGATCGGGCCGCCCGCGATCGAGATGCCGACCGTGGAGCCCCAGATGCCGATCGCGGCGTTGAGCCGCTCGGGCGGGAACGTGTTGCGCAGGAGGGCGAGGCTGGCGGGCTGCAGGAGCGCGCCGGCGAAGCCCTGCACGACGCGCCAGAAGATCACCATGCCGAGCCCGCCGGAGAGGCCGATCAGCACCGACGACACGGCGAACCCGATCACGCCGGCCAGGAACGTCCGCTTGCGCCCGAAGCGGT
The DNA here is from genome assembly GCF_047130825.1 of Actinomadura madurae. NCBI lineage: Bacteria > Bacillati > Actinomycetota > Actinomycetes > Streptosporangiales > Thermomonosporaceae > Actinomadura > Actinomadura madurae. Next base: position 8,931,785 of record NZ_CP083237.1, on the reverse strand, counting down.
CGGCGATCTTGCCGGCCGGGATCAGCGTGACGGCGAGCGCGAGCAGGTAGGCGTTGGTGACCCACTGCAGGCCGGACAGGCTCGCACCGAGGTCCTTGGCGATCGCGGGGTTGGCGATGGACACGACGGTCGCGTCCAGGCCGACCATCATCACGCCGAGCGCGACGGCGATGAGCGTGAGCCAGGGATGCCCGTGCCCCGGTCTGCCGGGGCGTCCGCGCGCTTGGCCGCGCGGCGGGATCTTGACGGCGTCGAGGGTCTCGGCGCCCGTGGGGTGAGTCATCTTCGACCTCCGGATAGGCAGAGCCCCAAAGTGTCATGAGATGACACTTGTCGTCAAATGCCGATAGTCGTGCCAAGACATGATTCATATCACGACATTGGTCGCGCTCTGTCGCTTGGCGGGCGCCCGCCGGCTGGTTACACTTCGCCCATGACCGCGACCGCCCCCGAGACCGGCTCCACCGGCCCCGGTCCCCAGCCCCCGGGCAGGCGCGAACGCAAGAAGCAGCGCACCCGAGAGGCGCTCGTCGACGCCGCGTTCACCCTCTTCGCCGAGAAGGGGTTCGACGCGACCACCGTCGAGGAGATCGCCGACGCCGTGGACGTCTCGTCCCGTACGTTCTTCCGCTACTTCGCCTCGAAGGAGGACGTCGCGCTCACCTTCCAGGAGGAGCAGACCCGCGCCGTCATGGCGGCGCTGGCCGAGCGCCCCCCGGACGAGCCGATCATGACCGCGCTGCGGCACACCGTGGTGGAGATCGCCCGCGCCTGCGAGGCCGGCGAGCTGGGCTTCGAGCCCGGCCGCTTCGAGTGCATGCTGACGATGATGAGCGACAGCCCGTCGCTGATGGCGGGCAGCCTGGAGCACGCGCAGCGCAAGCAGGCGCTGCTCGTCGAGATCATCGGCCGGCGGATGGGCCTCGACCCGGACGAGGACCTGCGCCCGCACGTCGTCGCCGCCGCCACGACCTGCGCGTTCCAGGCGTCCGCCGACGTCGCTTCCCGCCTCGGCGGGAAGTTCTCCACGCTCTCCGAGACGGTCGACCAGGCCTTCGCGATCCTGGAGAACGGCCTGAACGAACCGTCCCGTCCGGCCGGCTGACCCGGCGCTGACCAGCGGCGGTCCTACCGGTGTGGCGCGGTGCGCCGCGGGTACCCCCTGCGGATCCGGGGGCGTCCCGTCCCCGCACGCGGGAGGGCGGCGACATGGCTCCGCAGCATCCGCGCGACGCCGGGTCCGGCGGCCGTGACCTGGAGGTCAACCCGGTCTTCAGCCGGGAGCCGCTGACGATCCCCCGGTACGCGCTGCCCGCCGGGGAGCTCGACCCCGGCACCGCCTACCAGATCGTCCACGACGAGCTGATGCTGGACGGCAACGCGCGGCTGAACCTCGCGACGTTCGTGTCCACCTGGGCGGAGCCGGAGGCGCTCCGGCTGATGGCCGAGTGCGCCGACAAGAACATGATCGACAAGGACGAGTACCCGCGCACCGCCGAGCTGGAGATGCGCTGCGTGCACATGCTCGCCCGGCTGTGGCACGCCGCGGACCCGCGCCGGGCGGTGGGCTGCTCGACGACCGGGTCCAGCGAGGCCGCGATGCTCGGCGGGCTGGCGCTCAAGCGGCGCTGGCGCGAGCGGCGGCGCGCCGCGGGCGAGCCCGCGGACCGGCCGAACCTCGTCATGGGCGTCAACGTGCAGGTCTGCTGGGAGAAGTTCGCGAACTACTTCGAGGTCGAGCCCCGGTACGTGCCGATGGAGGGCGACCGCTTCCATCTCGGCGCGCGGGAGGCGGTGGAGCTGTGCGACGAGAACACCATCGGCGTGGTCGCCGTCCTCGGGTCCACCTTCGACGGGAGCTACGAGCCCGTCGCCGAGATCGCCTCCGCGCTCGACGACCTGGAGGCGCGGACCGGGCTGGACGTCCCGATCCACGTGGACGGGGCGTCCGGGGCGATGATCGCGCCGTTCCTCGACCCCGGCCTGGTGTGGGACTTCCGGCTGCCGCGGGTGGCCTCGATCAACACCTCGGGGCACAAGTACGGGCTGGTCATGCCGGGCGTCGGCTGGGCGCTGTGGCGGGACGAGGACGCGCTGCCCGCCGACCTGGTCTTCCGCGTGAACTACCTCGGCGGGGACATGCCGACGTTCGCGCTCAACTTCTCCCGTCCCGGCGCGCAGGTCGTCGCCCAGTACTACGCGTTCCTGCGGCTCGGCTTCGACGGGTACCGCCGCGTCCAGCGCACCTGCCGGGACGTCGCGACGCGGCTGGCCGCCGAGATCGGCCGGCTCGGGCCGTTCGAGACGCTCACCGGCGGCGACGAACTCCCGGTGTTCGCGTTCCGGGTGCGGGAGGACGCCGGCTGCACGGTCTACGACGTGTCCGCCGCGCTGCGCGAGTGCGGATGGCTCGTGCCCGCCTACACGTTTCCCGAGAACCGCACCGACCTCGCCGTCCTGCGCGTCGTGGTGCGCAACGGGTTCGGGCACGACCTCGCCGACCTGTTCCTGGACGACCTGCGCCGCGCCCTGCCCCGGCTGCGCGCCCAGCAGGGCCCCGGACGCGACGCGAGCGAGACGACCGGATTCGCCCACGGCGCCGAGCCCAAGAAGGCGCGGGCCCGGAAGATCTGAGGGGCGGTCAGGCCATCCACTCGCCGATGCTGTCCCAGTACATGTTGAGCATCCGCTCGGCCATCCGGCGATCGCTCAGCTCGCCCGCCCGCGCGGCGACCGACCGCATCAGCGCGAACCCGCCCTCGGCGTTGAGGCGGTGCCCGATGGCGCGGATCTCGACACGCTCGGCGAGCCCTTCCGGCGGCGTGCCGCCGTCCAGCAGGCCGTCGACATAGCGGAGGTCGTGCCAGCGCTCCCGGTCCTCCTCGCCGAGCCCCTTGTACGCGCGCTGGGCGGCCGCCACGAGGTCCACGAGACGGCGGGCCGTGCGCTCGTCCTCGCCGACGGCCTCCGCTTCGAAGAAGGCGAGCCGATCCTCGGGGCAGGTCGCGCGCAGCAGCTCGATCGCGCGGTTCGCCTGGGCCGGCGAGTGGCCCGAGGACACGATCCCGCGGTTCAGCACGACATTGAGCACCACGGTCACGCCGTCGTCGGTCATCTGCCACACGGCCCCGGCGGCCTCCTCGGCCACCGGCGAGTCGATGACCAGATCGGCGACCGTGACCGCGTGCGGCGTGACGTCCTCCAGGTGCGGGGAGCGCAGGGTCTGGACGACGACGTCGCGGTCCGGGTGGTGCAGCAGCGCCATGACCCACATACGGCGCAGGCTCTCGTCGTCCCCGCCCGCGTAGTCGTTGAACTCCGCGTCGTCCGGCCAGAGCGACGGCATCGGGCTCTGGTCGAGGAAGGAGCCGACGTCCACCACCGCGGGGACGCGGATGGGCTTGCGGTCCCAGATGTCGGCGGTCCAAGCACCGCTGAGCAGCAGGGTGCCGTCCTTGTCCGGCTCCCGGTCCCGCTTCCTCCGCCAGAACACGCTGCACCTCCTGCGAGTGACCGCCCGGATTCATTGCGTCAGTGCGTAGATGATCGCATTTCTTCCGGTGGAGTGCAGCCCGTACCGTGATCGCCGCGTCACACCCAGCTGACTCCGGGGCGCGGCATCAGCGCGGCGCCCGGGGCAGGCCGAGGCCGATCATCGCGATCAGCTCGCGCTGGATCTCGTTGACGCCGCCGCCGAAGGTCAGCACCAGGGCGCCCTTGGCCAGCCGGTCGAGCGCCGTCATGAACGCGGCCGTCTCCGGGTCGGCCGGATCGCCGTAGCGGGCGAGGACGGTGCCGACGATCCGGCCGACCTCCTGCATCCGCTCCGAGGAGTAGATCTTGGTGGCGGACGCGTCGGCGGCGCCGAGCCAGCCGAGGTCCTGGTTCGCGGCGACCTGCCAGTTGAGGATCTCGTTGACGCGCAGGTAGGCGTACACCTGCGCCACCGCGCGGCGGACGGCGGGCTCCTCGATCAGCGGGCGCCCGTCCCGTCCGGGGGTGCCGCGGGCCCAGCGCTCGAAGCGGATGTAGGTGTGCCCGATGTTGCCCGCCGGGCCCAGCGTGACCCGCTCGTGGTTGAGCTGGTTGACGATGAGGTCCCAGCCCTTGTTCTCCTCGCCGATGAGCATGTCCGCGGGGACGCGGACGTCCTGGAAGTACGTCGAGTTCGTGTGGTGGGCGCCGTCCATCGTGATGATCGGCGTCCAGGAGAACCCCGGGTCCTCGCAGTCCACGATGAGCATCGAGATGCCCTTGTGCTTCTTGGCGGCCGGGTCGGTGCGCGCCGCGAGCCACACGTAGTCGGCGTGGTGCGCCCCGGAGGTGAAGATCTTCTGGCCGTTGACGACGTAGTGGTCGCCGTCCCTGACCGCGGTGGTGCGCAGGGCCGCGAGGTCGGTGCCCGCGCCCGGCTCGCTGTAGCCGATCGCGAAGTGGCACTCGCCGGCCAGGATGCGCGGGATGAAGAACTCCTTGTGGGCCTCGGACCCGTACTGCAGGATCGTCGGCGCGACCGAGTTCAGCGTGATGAGCGGGTAGGTGACCTCGGCGCGCGCGATCTCGTTGGCGAAGATCGTCTGCTCGACCGGGCCGTAACCCCGCCCGCCGTACTCCTTCGGCAGCGCGACGCCGAGCATCCCGTCCCGTCCGAGCCGCTTGCAGTGCTCCAGGTAGGCCGGGCCGAACGGGTCGGCGAGGATCGCGGCGCGCTGCTCGGCCGTCAGGCAGTTCTCGAAGTACTCGCGCAGCTCGGCGCGGAGCTTCTTCTGCTCGTCGGTGAGGTCGATGAACATTCAGGCCTCCTGGGCGATCAGGGCGCCGAGCGCGTCGAGACGGTCTTCCCCGCCACCGAGCAGGTGCGCGCAGTGCTTGCCCCAGGCGAAGTAGCGGTGCAGCGGGTAGGTGACGTCCAGACCGATGCCGCCGTGCAGGTGCTGGCAGGTGTAGAGCGCCTTCACCACGGGGTCGCACGCGTTGTAGGCGGCCACGGTGAGGACCTCCTCCGCGTCGTCCGCTCCTTGCGCGAGGCGCCACACTCCCGCCCACACGGCGACGTCCAGCGCGCGCTTGGCGATGTAGACGTCCCCGATCTGCATCGTGACCGCCTGGAACTGCGCGAGCGCACGGTCGAACTGCTCGCGCGTCTTCGTGTACTCCTTCGTCAGATCCAGAGCGCCTTCGATGACACCGGACGCGACGGCCACCGCGCCCGCGACGGCCGAGCGGCGCAGCGTGTCCCAGGCCGCGCCGTCCGCCGAGCCGCCGAGAAGGGCGTCCGGGCCGACGCGGACGTCGGCGAGGGCCACGCGCGACAGCGGTTCGGACGTCGCGGACGGCTGCTCGCTGATCGTCACGGCGGAGGGCTCGACGAGGAAGACCCCGATGCCCGCGCCCTCGACACGCGCCGGGATCAGGATCCGGGACGCCTCCCGCGCGTACGGGACGAACGTCTTCACGCCGTCCAGGACGTATCCGGCGCCGTCCTCGCGGGCCGTCGCGGCGATGCCGCCGGCCGGTCCGACCTCGCGGTACGCGCCCGTCAGGATCGTCGCCCCCTCGGTCAGCGGGGCCAGCAGGGCGCGCTGCTCCGCCGTCCCGTGCGCCGCGATCGGGGCGGCCGCGAGCGCGAGCGACGCGTACACGGGCACGGGCGCGACGTGGAGGCCGGCCTCCTTGAGGATCACCGCCAGCTCGACCGGGCCGAGCCCGGCGCCGCCGGCGTCCTCCGGCAGGACGACGCCGAGCAGCCCCGCCTGCGCGAGGGCCTTCCACGTCACGTCGTCGTAGGGCGCCCCGCTCCGCTCGAACGCCTCAAGGCGCTCCCGCGTCGACTCGCGCGCGAGCACGTCCGCCGCGAGCCCCCTGATCTCTTGCTGGGTCTCGTCGAGGTCGAAGTCCACTCATCCGCTCCCTTCCAGGAGGTGCAGCCGGCCGCGCCGCTCGAACTCGGCCCGCAGGCCCGCCGCGTCGTCCGCGGTCATCGGGCGGTAGTCGAGGTCGCGGCCGGGCCGCCACCACACCGGATCTCCGGTGCGCCAGCCCTCCCGCACCAGCCGGCGTTTGAGGATCTTGTTGGAGGCCGTCGCGGGCAGCTCCCGCGCCACCCGGACGTAGCGGGGCGGCCACTTGGGGCTCATGTCGGCGCGCCCGCGCAGGTAGGCGGCGAACGCCTCGGGGTCGAAGGCGTCGGCGGCGACGGCGAGCATCACCTGGTCGCCGGACGCCGCGTCCGGCACCCCGTAGACGGCGAGCTGCCGGACGCCGGGCAGCTCCGCCAGAACACGTTCCACCTGGACGGCGCCGAAGTTCTCGCCGTCCACGCGGAGCCGGTCGGCGCTGCGCCCGGCGAAGAAGACGTACCCGTCGGCGTCGGCGTAGGCGAGGTCGCCGCTCCAGAACATGCCGTCGCGCAGGCGATCGGGCGCGTCCTCCTTGTAGTAGCCGTCGAACAGGCCGAGGTCCCCGGTCTTGACGAGCTCGCCGATGGCCTCGTCGCCGTTCACCACGCGTCCGGCGCCGTCGAACCGCGCGGGCGGGCAGGGCCGGCCGGTCGCGGGGTCGAGGATCGCGATGCCCTCGGTCAGCCTGCCGAGCGCGCCCTGCGGGCCGAACGGGTCGGGCGCCAGCGAGATGGCGGTCTCCGTCGAGCCGTAGCCGTCGATGACGAAACAGCCGAAACGCTCACCGAACGTCTTCTGCTCCAGCGGAGCCGCCTCGTTCCCGAACGCGAACCGCACCGGGTTGTCGGCGTCGTCCTGTTTCGCCTGCGTGGCGAGCACGTACGACAGGGCCTTGCCGACGTAGTGCAGGTAGGTGCACCCGTGCTCGCGCACGTCGGGCAGAACCGACGACGCCGAGAACCGGGCGCGCAGCACCAGCTCGGCACCGGCGACCAGGGCGGGCGCGTACGCGGCCATGACGGCGCCGGAGTGGAACAGCGGCATCGGGCAGTAGACGACCGACTCCGGGGTCAGCATGCGCTCGGCGAGCACCTCCCCCGGCACGACCACCTTCCGGTGGGTGACGCGGACGGCGCGGGGCCGTCCGGACGTCCCGGACGTGAAGATGAGCATCAGCAGGGTGGCGGGGCTGATACCGGAGATGTCCGGAATCGGAGAACCCTCGAAGGGCGCCAGCAGCTCATGGAAAGCCTCGATGTCCAGCACGGGAGGCCCGAGCGCGGCGGCCCGCTCGGCGTGGCGCGGCTGGGCCACCACAAGATCGCAGTCGGCGCGCTCGGCGTCGCCCGCCAGCTCGGCGGCGCTCCGCGTCGGGTTCAGCGCGACCACCACCGCGCCCGACAGCGCCGCCCCGCCGAGGAGGAACACCAGCTCGGGAAGGTTGTCGAGGAGCACCCCGACATGGACGGGACGCTCCGCGCCCGCCCGGCCGCCCATCCAGGCGGCGCGGGCCGCGCACTCGGCGACGACCTGCCGCCACGTCCAGGCGCGTCCGTCGTCGGCGGAGCGCAGCCCCGGGCGGTCGTCGTCCGCCCTCGCCTCCAGCAGTGTCGCGACGCTCACGCCACCACCTCCCGCGGCAAAAACTAGAACAGATTCTAGTCTCTGTCCAGAGCTCTGATCATCCGTCTTCCCGCCCCGATTGGCCTGGACCACTGGTGCGTCACCCCATCCCCGAGAGCACCACGGAAGCCACCCCGATCAACGGATCAGATAACACGTTCTCGCATGAGCGGTACGCTTGGGGGGAACACGTCGGGCGTCCGGGCCCGCACAGAAGGGATGACGACCGTGACCGCAGAGCCGACAGTGACCGGGGACGAGGCCCGGGGGCAGGCGGCCGGCCAGGGCGTGCGCTCCCGCAGCCAGCACCAGCGGCGCAAGCGTATCGTCCAGGCGGCCGCGGCGCTCGCCTCGCGCGGCGGCATCGAGGCGATGCAGATGCGCACCGTCTCCGAGCGCGCCGGGGTCGCCCTCGGCACCCTCTACCGCTACTTCCCGTCCAAGATGGACCTGGTCGTCGCCGTCGTCAGCGAGGAGATCGACCTCCTCGAGAGCAGCATCGAGCGCCGCCCGCCCCGCGCCGGCGCCGCCCCGGAGCGGGCCGTGGACGTGCTGATGCGCGCCACCCGCGGCCTGATGCGCGAACCGGAGCTGGCCGAGGCGCTGATCCGGTCACTGCTGCTGTCGGACGTCAAGACCGACTTCGGCTACCGCATGAGCGAACTCCTGCTCCGCGCCGCGTACGGCCCGCCGGAGGAGATCCCCGCCGGCGACCCCCGCCGCCTCGCGTCCCGCGCGCTGTCCGGCATCTGGACCATGGAGATGATCGAGATGCTCCGCGGCAACGCCACCGCAGAGGAGATCCAGGCCCGCCTGGAGATCACCGCCACCCGCCTCCTCATCGACCCCTGACACGACGAGCGGCCGGGGCGCGCCCCGGCCGCTCTCCCGCCGCTCTTCAGGGCCGCTGCCCCGCCTCGTCGACGACGCCCGACCTGACCCGGACGGTGAGGTTCAGCAGATCGTCCCTCTTCACCGGCACGCCGCCGTCGTGGTCCTTGATCGCGCTCGACCGCTCGCCGATGTAGGCGTAGCTCTCCCGGTCCAGCAGCAGTTCCCGGTGCAGCCAGCCTTCGGAGACGCGCCCGAGCCCGAGCGCCGGACGTTCGCCGGTCCGTCCCGCCAGCGTCACGCCGGGGAGGTACAGGACCCCGAGCACGCCGGGGATCCGACTGATCGCCCGGTACACCGCCGCCTCGGTCTTCGGCGGCAGCAGATTGTCCCGCAGGATCGCGCAGAGCATCGAGTACGCGGCCGAGTACCGCCCCTCCGCCGTCCCCCCCTGCCCGCCCGCCTTCTCGTAGACCCACTGCAGCAGGGCGGCCGGATCGGTCGGCAGCGCCGCCAGCGACGCGTAGTCGGACGGCGGCGTGGTCGGCGGCGAGTCGGAGACGACGAGCTTCCCGTCCTCCAGCCTGGCGGACTTCTCACCGTCGGCCCGCTTCCACTGCCGCCGCACGACCGTGTCGCGCGGGTCCTTCGACAGCGCCCCGTTCGGGCGGGGGCCCGTCCGCGTCCGCGACTCGATGTAGATCCACTGGTCCGGGCGGGGCGGCGTGAACGGCCGCTCCTCCGCGGCCAGCGCGGCCCGCTCCAGCGCCTGCGACGCGCTGGACACGGGACGTACGACCGGCCCGTCCCCATCGCCCGCCTGCACCACGGTCACGCCCACGGCGACCGCGGCGGCCACCACCGCGACCCTGATGCCGAGCCGGAACCGCCCCCGCTTCCGGGTGCCTCCTGACGCGCGTTCGAGGAGCGCCGTCCTGGCCGCCGTGCGAGACGCCTCCGCGGGCGGCCCGGGCTCGGCCCAGGCGTCGCGAAGAATGTCGAGGTCGTTCACAGGTCCTCTCCCAAGGTCGTCGGGTCGGTCTCGCCCAATGCGGCACGGATCCTCCTGCGGGCCCGGTGCAGCCGCGACCGCGCCGTCCCGGCCGGTATCCCGAGCGCCTCACCGGCCTCCTGCACGGTGAGCTGCGCCCACGCGACGAGCAGCAGGACGTCCCGGTCGCCGCGCGGCAGCCCGGCGAGCGCCGCCGCCAGCGCCCCCTTCGCGGCCTGCGCGTCGACGCGCCCGGCCACCGCGTCGGCGTGCCCGTCGCCGGCCTCGGACGTCCCGGCCCTCGCGAGCGCCCGGTACTGGCGCACCTCGGCACGGTGGTGCCGGGCGACGAGGTTGGACGCGATCCCGTACAGCCAGGGCCGCGCGTCGGGCCGCGCCAGGTCGTAGCGCCCGCGCCGGTCGAACGCGATCAGGAACGTCTCGGCGGCGACGTCGTCGGCGAGCCCCCGCCCGAGCCGCCGCGCCGCGTACCCGTGGATCGCGGCGTAGTGCCGGTCGAACAGCGCGGCGAAGCACTCGGGCTCGTGCCGGGACCGCCGGACGATCTCGGCGTCCCCGGCGGTCACCGCGACCATGCCGGTCCTTCTCGGGTCATGTCCTGCCTTCCGCAGAGGGGGATGGTCACCTGTGCTTCGCCGATCCCCCACCGCGCGTTCGCGTTCCGGTGTGCCGCACGCACCTTCCCTACTAACCTTGGCCACGCCAGAGCCAGGGAAGAAGAAGGTGGGCCAGTGACCGAGCAGGAACCGATCCTCAGCGACGGGGTCATCATCGAGTTCATCGATGGCAAGGACGTCCCCGTCCAGCACAAGGACTTCGGTGAGCGGGCCGTCGTCATGCGCGACGCCAAGAACCCCGAGGGCCCGATCCTCTACTTCACCGAGGCCGAGTGGGACGCCTTCATCGCCGGCGTCAAGGACGGCGAGTTCGACGACCTCCTAGAAGACCCCACCGAAACCCCCTGACCCAAACCCAGAACGCCCCCGGCATCCCCGCCGGGGGCGTTCTGCGTGAAGCACACCCAGATCAACCGAACACGTCGTCGACCGACTCCGCCGTGACCGCGCGGGCCAGCCAGCGGTCCAGTTGCTCCGTGTCCTCGCAGGCCAAGACACGCTCCCGCGCGTGGTCAATTCAGGCATCTGTGCCGCCTGCTCGGTCGAGGTTATGAGCGGTTCGGAGCCCGGTCCCAGTACCAGGGGCGTGAGCTCGAAGCCCGGGTGACCGAGCTTGATCGGCTCTCGGGCCCACTCGGCCACCGCAGGACGAGGACATATGACCACCAGGTAGCACGGGGCTCTCGTCTTGGCCCATTGGGAGGTGACGTCTCGGCGACGATGCTGAGCGTCGGCTTGTGCAGTGGGTCACGGTGCATTTATGGGCGGGAAGGTTGCACTAGTAGGGGGTTTGGGTTGTGAGGGTGGAAGGCGGGGGTGTCCAGGGAGAGGGCGTTGGCTTTTTGGTTTAGGGACTTTGGTGTGGTGCTGGGCCAATGGTTGGTTTCGACGCGCTTTTCCAGGACTTGGAGGCTTGCCACGTATTCGGAGGCCGCGAAGTTGCAGTGGCCCGTGCGGTGGACGTAGGCCTGGCGCAGCAGGCGGGTGCGGCCGGCGGCGCGGACGGTCCCGGCGTATTCGGTCTCGTGTTCCACAGGGACCAGCTGGTCGGAGATCGTGTGGATGTTCAGGGTCGGGACGGTGAGGCGGCCGGTGGGTTCGGATGTGCGCGTCATCCAGGCGAGAGGGGCCGGTTCGAGCTGTTTGGTGGCCTTTGCAGTGAGGGTTGAGAGGTCCTTCTTCAGGTTCAGGCCCGCGGTTCGGTAGAGGGCCTTCACCTGGCGGAGGTTCGCGGAGCGGGTGAGCAGGCGGGAGTAGTTCAGGCCCTTGTTCCAGGCGCTGTCACCGCCTGCCGCCTGGTTGATGGAGTAGCGGCCGCTGAAGATGAACCCGAGGACCCCGGAGGTGAGCCACTGGTACTGCTGGCGTTCCTGTTCGGCGTAGTCGTGGCGGGGTGGTTCTTCCTCGCCGGTGAACCAGGACGACTGGTTGAGGAAGGCGGAGGCCAGGGCTATGCGGGCGCGGCCGGCGGGGGTGGCCTGGGCGTTCTGCACGGCGAGGGTGAGCTGGGTTCCGGCGACGATGCCCTCGGCAGGGGACGTGTAGTCGGTGAGCTTGATGTCCTGGGACGGGGCCAGCAGCGTGGCGATGGCGTGGCCCGCGTTGAGCTGGTAGTTGTTCAGGTCGACGCCGCCGCCGACGATGCCGCAGGTGCTGAGGACGCCGTCCACGGCGCGGGTCTCGGCGAGCTTGGCGCTGACCAGGCCGCCCATCGACTGGCCCAGCGCGAGCGTGGTGCGGGGACGTCCGATGATCTTCGTGACCGCGTCCTTCGCGGCGGTCTGGTCCCGGACGGCGCTGCCCAGTGCCCACAGGGAGCCGTCCGGATCGTAGGACGAGCCGGCGAGCGCGTACCCGCGGTCGAGGAGGGCCTTTCCGGCGGCCTCGCTCGGGCGGTCGGCGGGGGTGAGCGGGCCGAATCCGTGGCTGAACAGGATGAGCGTGCCGTTCCAGCGGGCGGGGACGTCGGCGATCCAGGTCGCGCCGTCGGGGAGGGTGCCGGTGTAGTGCGCGGGGCCGGCGGCGTGGGCGGTGGTCGGGGCGAGCGCCGCGGGCACCGCGAGGACGGCGGCGAGAGCGCCTGCCTGCAGTCGTTTCATGGGAATCCTCTCCGGCCCGGGGGCTCAGAAATTGGAGGTGTACGCCACGAACGTCACGATTTTGTCGAATGTCGACCCGTACGGAGGCGGGCTCCGGAGTCGAGTGCTCAGAATGTAGGCAGAAATCTCACGGTCGTCAACGATCCGCCTAATATCGGGTGTACTCGTCCCAGCTCTTCACCAGGCGGCGCTGGGTCTCAGGGCTCAGCACGCCCCAGAGGCGGAACCTGGAGAGGCCGCCGTCCGGGTAGATGTCCAGCCGGACGTGCGTGACCTCCGGGGTCGCCATCCGGAAACGGTGCCGGGTGTCGGGCCGCAGGGGGGTCCGCGGCAGGATCGTCCAGGAGAACGCCCTGTCGTCGGCGCCGCCGCGGCCGTCGGTGCCGGTCAGGCGGACCTCGGCGGGGGCGTTGAACTTCAGGTTCGTGGTGTCGATCTCGGCGAGGAGGACGGTGCCGGGCGCGGCCAGGCTGATCTCGGCCCAGTCGTTGCCGTCGTCGCGGCGGCGGGCGGTCTCCCAGCCTTCCGCCTGGTTGCGGGCGAGTCCCGGGAACAGCATGTTGTCGGGCGAGGAGTAGAACATGTCGGAGCAGCCGATGACGCGGGCGCCGTTCTCCAGGGCTGCCAGGTCGACGGTCAGGCCGGTCAGGAACTCCGGGTTGGGGACGACGTGGCCGTGGACGCGGAGCCGCGCGATCCCGCCGTCGGGGAACATGTTGAGCCTGACGTGCGTGAACACGCGGTCGGGCACCTGGGCGGGGAGGGTGTGCGCGGTGTCGCCCGTGAGGGGGGTCTTCGGGACGATCTCGACCCAGTCGGCGGCGGCGAGGGCGGCGGGCGAGGGGTGGCCGTCCGCGAAGCAGGCCTCCACGGAGGCGTGCGGCGGGAAGTTGCCCTTGAACCAGGCGGTGTCGATGACGACGCCCATGATCCGGCCGGGGAGGCCGAGGCGGATCAGGGCCCAGTCGTGGCCGGGTCCCCGGCGGCGGGCGGTCTCCCAACCGTCGTAGAGCTGCCCCTTCGGCCCGAAGGTCTCCGGGCTGAACGCCGGTGGCCAGGGGTTGAGCAGGTTCTCCTTCTCCGCGAACGACTCGTCGCTGGCGGCGATGACCGAGCCGCCGAGGGAGCGGACGGCCAGGTCCGGGAGGGACGTGAAGTCGGTCATCGCGCCTCCCTGGTGAGCAGCCGGCCGGCCGGCTCGTCCGCGATCGGCACGCCGCGCAGCCAGGTGGTCCGGACGAGCCCGGTCAGCGTCCGGCCCGCGTAGGGGGTGACGGGGTGCCGGTGGTGGAGGGCGGCCGGGTCGACGGTGAAGGGCTCGTCGGGTGCGAAGGCGACCAGGTCGGCGTCGTTGCCGACGGCGATGCCGCCCTTCCCGGGGACGGCGGCCAGCGCCGCGGGGGCCTCGGACGTCCAGCGGGCGACGGACGCCAGCCCGTGGCCGCGCTCGCGGGCGGCCGTCCAGACCGCGGGCAGCCCGAGCTGGAGCGAGGAGACGCCGCCCCAGGCCGTCGCGAAGTCGCCGAGTTTGAGCTCCGGCGTGCAGGGCGAGTGGTCGCTGACGACGCACGAGATCACGCCGGAGGCGAGGCCCTGCCAGAGCAGGTCGCGGTTGGCCTCGTCGCGGATGGGCGGGCAGCATTTGAACGTGGTGGCGTAGGCGTCGTCTGCGGAGAGGGTCAGGTAGTGGGGGCAGGTCTCGGCGGTCACGGGGAGGCCGGCGGTCTGTGCCTTCGCCAGGACCTCCAGGCAGCTCGCCGATGACAGGTGCAGGATGTGGGCGCGCACACCCGTCTCCTCCGCCAAGCCGACGACCTGTTCGACGGCGCGGCGTTCGGCTGACGGGGGACGCGACGCCAGGAAGGCCGGATAGTCGCCGCCGGTGGGTGGCCGCAGGGACGCGGGGTCCTCGGCGTGCACGACGACCAGCCCGCCGAACGAGGCGATCTCCCGGAACGCCGCCCTCATCTCGCCGGGCGCCAGCGGCGGGAACTCCGGGACGCCCGAGTCGGACGTGAAGCACTTGAACCCGAAGACGCCGAGGTCGTGCAGCGGCCGGAGCGAGGCGAGGTTGCCGGGGATCGCGCCGCCCCAGAAGCCGACGTCCACGGCGCACGCCCCCTCGGCCGCGTCGCGCTTCGCCGCCAGCGCGGCCGGGTCGACGGTCGGCGGGAGCGCGTTGAGCGGCATGTCGACGAGGGTCGTCACGCCGCCCGCGGCGGCGGCGCGGGTCGCGGTGGCGAAGCCCTCCCACTCGGTGCGTCCCGGCTCGTTGACGTGGACGTGCGTGTCGACGAGACCGGGCAGCAGCGCGACGCCGCCGAGGTCCACCGACTCGGCGGCCGGGACGGCGGCGTCGTACGCCGCGATCGCCGCGATCCGGCCGCCGCGGACGGAGACGGCGGCGGGACGCTCGCCGTCCGGCAGCACGGTCCGGCGCGACCGGATCAGGAGGTCGTCCACCCGAACTCCTCGGGCGACGGGCCCTGGGGCACGTACTCCAGCGCGATCCGGCCGGTGTAGCCGATGCCGTCCAGGACGGCGAAGAGCCGGTCGAAGTCGATCCGGCCGGTGCCGGGACGTCCCCGGCCGGGCGCGTCGGCGATCTGGACGTGCCCGATGTCGGCGGCGTGCTCCCGGGCGGCCCTCTCCAGGTCGTCGCCGTTGGTCGCGAGGTGGAAGGTGTCGAACAGGAACCGGACGTTCGCGGCGCCCGCCGCCCGGACGCGCGACACCACGGCCATGGCGTCCGCGGCCGTCTCCAGCGGGTAGGCGCCGTTGAGCCCGCGTGCGAGCGGCTCGATCAGGAGGGTTCCGCCGAATTCGCCCACCGATCGGGCGGCATGGACGAGGTTCTCCGTCGCGACCCGGTCCTGGTCGGACGCCGCCACGCCGTCGAGCCGCTGCCCGTAGAGCGCGTTGAACGACCGGACGCCCGTCCGCCCGGCGATCCGCCGCACCACCGGCAGGCAGGCCCGGAACTCCTCGACGCGGGACGGGTCGGACAGCACGCCCCGCTCCCCCGCCGGCATGTCGCCCGCGTAGAGGTTGAGGCCGATGAGGCGCACGCCCGCGTCCTCGACCGCCCGGCAGAACGCGTCCACGTCCGCGCCGGGCGGGTCGGGCTCGCCGGGCCAGGGCCACCAGAACTCCACCTCGCCGAATCCCGCCGCGCGCGCCGCGGCCGGGCGTTCCAGCAGCGGCGCCTCGGTGAAGAGGATCGAGCAGTTGACCGCGAACCGCCGCGTCATGGGCCTCCTTGGACGATGTGCTCCGGCCGGACCGGCGCCCGGGTCAGCGCCGCGCCCGTCGCGTCCCGGACGGCCGCGACGATGGCGGGCGTCGACGACAGCGTCGGCGGCTCTCCCGCGCCGCGCAACCCGTAGGGTGCCTCCGGGTCGGGATTCTCCAGAATCTCCAGCCGCATCGGCGGCATGTCGAGGATCGTGGGGATCAGGTAGTCGGTGAAGGACGGGTTCCGGACGAGGCCGTCCGACACGACGATCTCCTCCATCAGGGCGAGCCCGAGGCCCTGCGCGGACCCGCCGTGGATCTGCCCCTCCACCCCGGTCCGGTTGATGATCTTCCCGACGTCCTGGACGGCGGCCAGCTCGACGACCTTGACCAGGCCGAGGTCGGCGTCCACGTCGACGACGGCGCGGTGGACGCACAGCGCGAGCTGGGTGTGGCTGCGCCCCTGCCCGGTGACCGGGTCCATGCGGGACGTGGGCCGGTGGTGGTACTCGCGGGTCTCCTCGATCACGGCGTCGCCGAGGGCGTCCTCGATCGTGCCGAGCACCCCGGCCGCCCGCGACATGATCTTCCCGCCGGCCACGGCCAGGTCGCCGCGGCCGAAGCGGCGGGCGGCGCGGGCGAGCAGCTCCGCCCGCACCGCCTCGCAGGCCGCCTTCACCGCCCCGCCCGACATGTACGACTGGCGGGACGCGCTGGACGAGCCGGCGTCGCCGACCCGGTTGTCCGCGGGCGCGATGGCGACCTTCTGCACGCCGAGCTCGGTCCGCGCGATCTGCGCCTGGATCGTGACGAGCCCCTGCCCGACCTCGGCCGCCGCGGTGTGCACGAGCGCGGTCGCCTCCCCGCCGATGACCTCCAGCCGGACGCGGGCGGTGGACAGGTCGTCGAAGCCCTCGGAGAAGCAGATGTTCTTGATGCCGACGCCGTAGCCGACGCCGCGCACGACGCCCTCGCCGTGCGTCGTCTGCGACACCCCGCCCGGCAGGTTCCGCAGGTCGGCCGCGTCCGGGGCGGGCGGCATCGGCATCGCCTCCAGCCGGGTCAGCATCTCGGCGAGCGGCGCCGGCGACTCGATGACCTGCCCGGTCGCGAGCTTCGAGCCCTGCGCGACGGCGTTGCGGCGGCGGATCTCCACCGGGTCGAGACCGCAGGCGGCGCCCAGCTTGTCCATCATCGACTCGTAGGCGAAGCACGCCTGCACGGCGCCGAACCCGCGCATCGCCCCGCACGGCGGGTTGTTGGTGTAGACGCCGTAGCCGTCGATCCTGATGTTGGGGATCTCGTACGGGCCGACGCCCAGCGAGGCGGCGTTGCCGACCACGTTCATCGTGGAGGACGTGTACGCGCCGCCGTCCAGCACGATCTCGACGTCGGCGTAGAGCAGCCGCCCGGTGGCGGTGGCGCCGTACTCGTACCGCATCTGCGCGGGGTGCCGGTGGACGTGCCCGAAAAAGGACTCGTACCGGTTGTACGACATCTTCACGGGCCTGCCCGTGTGCAGCGCCAGCATCCCGGCGTGGATCTGCATCGACAGGTCCTCGCGCCCGCCGAACGCCCCGCCGACCCCGGCGAGCGTCATGTGCACCTGGTCCTCGCGGAGGCCGAGGCAGGGCGCGATCTGCTTGAGGTCGTTGTGGATCCACTGGGTGGACACGTACAGGTCGATCCCGCCGTCCTCGGCCGGGATCGCCAGCCCGGACTCCGGGCCGAGGAACGCCTGGTCCTGGATGCCGACCTCGTACTCGCCCGAGACGACGACGTCGGCGCGGGCCTTGGCGGCGTCCACGTCCCCGACGCGGACGGGCTGGTAGCGGGTGATGCCACCGCGGTCCTGGACCTTCAGCCGCTCCGGGTCGGCGATCACCGCGCGCGGGTCGGTGATCGGCTCCAGCACCTCGTAGTCGACGGCGATCCTGTCCAGGGCGCGGCGGGCCGTCTCGGGATGGTCGGCGGCGACCAGCGCGACCGGCTCGCCCTGGTGCCTGACCTGGTCGATGGCGAGGACGGGCTGGTCGTCGGTGTCGTCGATGCCGAACATCCTCCGGCCCGGCACGTCCTCGTGGGTCAGCACCGCCCGGACGCCGGGGACCGCGAGCGCCGGCCCGATGCCGAGCGACCGGATCCGCGCCCGGGGGTGCGGGCTGCGCAGCGTCGCGCCCCACAGCATCCCGTCCATCCAGAGGTCGGACGCGTAGGCGAACTCGCCGGCGACCTTGAGCGTGCCGTCCGGCCGCAGCGGGCTCTCCCCGACGCCGCCGATGCCGGGGGCGGCCACGTGGCCCGGGCTTCTCACCGGGGACGCCATGTCAGAGCACCTCCTCCGCCGAGCGCATGAGGCGGCGGTGGGCCGCGGCGCCGCGCCGCCCGGCCTCGTCCTGCGGGACGGTGACGAGGGTGTCGCCGTCCACGACGGTGCGCCCGCCGACGAGGAGGCGCCGCAGCGGCGGCGTCGGCCCGAACGCGAACGCGACGACGGGGTCGTCGATGGCCGCCTGGAAGCCGTCCATCCGCCACAGCGCGATGTCGGCGAGCTTGCCGGGTTCCAGGGAGCCGATCTCGTCCTCGCGGCCGAGGCAGCGGGCGCCGCCGAGCGTCGCCATCTCCAGGGCCTGCCGGGCGGTCAGCGCGGCCGGCCCGTACCGGGCGCGCTGCATGTAGACGGCCTGCCGCAGCTCCCCCGCCAGCGGGACGAGCTCCGCCGACGCCGAGCCGTCCACGCCGAGCCCGACGGTCGCGCCCTCCTCCAGCAGGTGCGACACGCGGGCGATCCCGGAGCCGAGGCGCGCGTTGGAGCTCGGGCAGTGGGCCGTGCCGGTGCCGGTCTCCGCGAGCCGCTTGATGTCGGTGTCGTGCAGGTGGACGCAGTGCGCGAGCCACACGTCGGGGCCCAGCCAGCCGATCGAGTCCATGTACTCGGTCGGCGTCATGCCGAACTGCTCCGTCGTGTGCTCCTCCTCGTCCAGCGTCTCGGCGAGGTGGGTGTGCAGGCGGACGCCCTTGTCGCGGGCCAGCCGCGCCGACTCGACCAGCAGCTCCCGCGTGACGGAGAACGGCGAGCAGGGCGCGACGGCGACGCGGAGCATGGAGCCCGGCGACGGGTCGTGGTACCGGTCGATCGCGGCCTCGGTCTCGGCGAGGATCGTGTCGAGGTCCTCGACGACCTCGTCCGGCGGCAGGCCGCCCTGGGACGCGCCCCGGTCCATCGACCCCCGGCACGGATGGAACCGGAGGCCGATCTCCCGCGCCGACTCCACCTCCGCCGCGAACAGGTCGCCGCGCCCCTTCGGGAACAGGTAGTGGTGGTCGGTGGACGTCGTGCAGCCCGACTTGGCCAGCCACGCGAGCCCGGCGGTGGCGGCCCCGGCGACGACCTCGGCGTCCATCATCGACCACGGCCGGTAGAGCGTCGTCAGCCACTCGAAGAGCGTGCTGTCGGTGGCCATGCCCTGGCTCGCCCACTGGTAGAGGTGGTGGTGGGTGTTGACCAGGCCCGGGGTGGCGAGGCAGCCGGTGCCGTCGACGCGGGCGGCGGCGCCCGCCGGGGCGGGGCCCGCGCCGACCGCCGTGATCCGGTCGCCGTCGACCACGACGTGGCCGCGGGGGTACTCCTCCCCGGAGACCGTGACGACGTGCGCGTTCTCGATGATGAGCCTCATCCGGTGACCGCCTTCCGCGCGGCCGCGAGGCGCACCGCGTCGAGGATCTTCTCGTAGCCGGTGCAGCGGCACAGGTTGCCGGCGAGCGCCTCGCGGATCTCGGCGTCGGACGGCGCGGGGTTCCGCTCGATCAGGTCGTGCGCCTGGACGATCAGGCCCGGCGTGCAGAACCCGCACTGGACGGCGCCCGTCTCGACGAACGCCTCCTGGACGGGGTCGAGCCGCTCCTCCCCGGGCGGCCCCTCCGCGAGGCCCTCCACGGTGCGGACCTCCCGGCCCTCGGCCTGCCCGGCCGCGACCAGGCACGCGCACACCGGCAGGCCGTCCAGGTAGACGGTGCACGAGCCGCATTCTCCCTGCTCGCAGGCGTTCTTCGAGCCCGGGAGCCCCATCCGCTCGCGCAGCATGTAGAGCAGGCTCTCGCCCTCCCACACGTCGTCCACGGTCTCAGCGGACCCGTTGACGACCACGTTCACCCGCATCAGGAGGCCTCCTTCCGTCCCGTGCTCCCCGCCCGGTGCTCGTTCCATGCCCACGTGAGGGTGCGGCGCGCCATCACCGCGAGGGCGTGCCTGCGGTAGTCCCCCGTCCCGCGGACGTCGTCGATCGGCGCCGCCGCCTCGCTCACCAGCGCGCCGAACCGCCGCGCGGCCGCGTCGGAGAGCGGGCCGCGCCCGTCCCAGTCCAGCTCGGCGGAGATGAACGCCTCCGCCTCGGCGGCGCGGCGGGGCGTCGGGGCGGCCGAGCCGAGGCCCGTCCCGGCGCGGCGCTCCGCCGGGTGCAGGGCGATCGCGAACGAGCAGACCGCGATGACCATCGCGTTCCGGGTCCCGATCTTGGAGAAGTACTGGGGGCCGGACGCGGGGGCCGTCCAGAACGCGCGGATCAGCTCGTCCGGCTCCAGCGCGTTGCGCTTCACGCCGGTGAAGAACTCCGCGGCCGGGATCATCCGGACCCCGCGCGCCGCCGACTCCGCCTCGATGACGGCGTCCCCGGCCAGCAGCGGCGGATGGGCGTCCCCGGCGGGCGACGCGGCGCCGAGGTTGCCGCCGGCCGTGCCCCGGTTGCGGATCTGCGGCGACCCGACCGTCCGGGACGCCTGGGCGAGGCCGGGCAGCCGGCCGCCCAGCTCGGCGATCAGCCGGGCGTAGGTGACGCCGGCGCCGACGCGCAGCCGGCCGTCCGCCATGTCCCAGTCGGCGAGCTCGCGGATCCCGGTGAGGTCGAGCAGCGCCTCCGGCCGGCGCGCGTCGAAGTTGATCTCGACCATGACGTCGGTGCCGCCCTGCACGGGCAGCGCGCCCGGCAGCCCCGCCTTGGCGGCGAGGGCGTCCTCCCAGGTCGGCGGTCGCAGGAAGTCCATGTCTCCAGGGTTCCTCACGTGAAGGCGGACGGGGCGTCCGGCGCGTCATCGGTCAGCACGGTGCCCTCGATCAGCCCGTACGGGCGGTCCGCGGCGAAGTAGACCTCGTTGTCGTTGTCCAGCCCGAACGGCTCCAGGTCGACGAGGAAGTGGTGCCTGTTGGGCATCGACAGCCGGATCTCGCAGATCTCCGGCCGCTCCTCCAGGACGCGGCGCCCCATCTGGTAGAGCGTCTGCTGGAGCGAGAGGCTGTGCGTCTCGGCGAACGCGCGCAGCAGGAGGTCGCGGGCGGCGGTGTAGGAGTCGTCCCAGGCAGTGTCCGTATCCGTGTCCGTGCCGCGGTGCCGCCACCGGGCCGTCACCGCCGTGGCGAGGACGCGGTCGTCGGTCGGCGCGAGCGTCGTGTACTCGTCCTGGACGAAGCCGTGGAACTCGCTGCCGGTCGAGTTGAGGACCACCAGGTCGGTGAGCCCGGAGACGACCGTCTCCGCCGCGGCGCCGGCGTGGACGAGCGCGGTCCGCACCTCGCCGCCGTCCCGGGCGAACGAGTGCCCGCCCGTGATCCGCCGCCAGCCGTACTCGTGGATCTCCACCCGCGCGTGGGTGATCGTCGGCTGCGAATCGACGAAGTGGCGGGCGAGCAGCAGCCCGAAGTCCTCGATGGAGGCGATCCCGTGCTTCTTCGCGAACGCGAACACGGTGTTCTTCTGGCTGTCGGTCGGCAGCACGGCCGCGTTGTCGCCGGTCAGATGCACGTCGTCCATCGCGCCGGAGAGGGAGACGCTGACGTTGACGTCCTTGATCCGGTGCGTGCCGCCGTCCCGCGTCACGCGGACGACGCGCGTCTCCGCCTTCCCGTAGCGGTTGGGCCCGAGCATGATCGCCATCTAGCTCCCCCGGTAGGTCGAGTACGCGAACGGGCTGATCAGCAGCGGGACGTGGTAGTGCCGCCCCGGATCATCGATCGTGAAGGCCACCGTGACCTCGGGGTAGAAGGCGGACAGTCCCGCCGTGTCGAAGGTGAGCCGGTGCACGCCCTCCTGCGGCAGCACGCCCCACTCCCTGATCCGGCCGTCGGCGTCGGTGCGGGCCTCGGCGAGCGTCGTCCAGCCACCGCCGTCGTCCCGCCGGTCGAGCCGCACGGCGACCCCCTCGGCGGGCAGCCCCTTCGCGGCGTCGAGCACGTGCGTCGACAGGCTCATGTGAGTTCCTCCACCAGTTTGGCCAGGCGCAGATCGACGATCTTGGCCAGTTCCCCTCGGACGACCTCCCGCTCGGTCTCGGCGTCGTTCCCCAGCCGCGCCAGCAACTCCCCGAGCATCTCCCGGGCCGGGCGGCCGGACGCGCAGATCAGGAACACGTGCCCGAAGCGCTCCTCGTAAACCCGGTTGCCCTCGACCAGGGCATGCCGGACGTCCGGGGCGGCGCCGCCCATCCCGGACTGCTCGCCGCGCGACCAGCCCGCCTCCCGGGCATCGCCGCCGGCCCGCTCCCCGATGCGCGGATGGGCGGCGAGCGCCTCCTCCACATCGGCCCACCCGAGATCGTCCAGCGCCCGCCGCGAGGCCGCGCGCAGCGCGCCGAGGTCCGCGTAGGCGCGTCCGGCGAGGGCCCCGACCCAGCGGCGGGACGCGCAGCACGCCGCCAGGTCCTCGGTACCAGGTTCCAGCACGCCAGCAGTACACACAGCGGCCCGGCGGCCCGTCGAGGGGCAGGACGTCCGAATTGTCCTCGTCGCCGGACGGGGCCTTTTGTAGGTTGCTCCATATGAAGCTGCGCTCGCTGCTCTCCATGCCCGGGCTGCGGCTGGAGGTCGTCACCGGGGAGGAGGAGCTGGACCGGCCGATCCGGTGGGTCGTCACCACCGACCTGCTCGACCCGGGCCGCTACCTGCGCGGACGCGAGCTGGTGCTGACCGGGCTGGTCTGGCGGACGGGCCCCGCCGACTCCGAGGCGTTCGTCCGGGCCCTCGCGGGCGCGGGCGTCTCCGGCCTCGCCGCGTGGGACCTCGCGCTCGGCGCCATCCCCGACGACCTCGTCGAGGCGTGCCGCCGCCACCGCATCCCGCTGTTCAAGGTCCCCGAGGACGTGGCGTTCGCGACCGTGACCGAGGAGGTCGTCCGGCACCTGTCGGGCGCCCGCGCCGCCGACCTGACCGCCGTCCTCGACCGGCACCGGCGGCTGGTCGAGGGCACCGGGCTCGGCGCCGTCCTCGACCTGGTCGGCCACTGCCACGTCCTCGCCCCGACCGGCCGCGTCGTCGCCGGGCCGCCGCCGACGGACGCCGCCGCGCTGGCGCGGGCCTTCCTCACCGCGCCGCGGCTGCCGCACCACGTCCCCGCCCTGGACATCTCGGTCCTGCCCGTCGGCCCGGACGGCACGCCCCGCGCCGCCGACTGGTTCATCGCGCTCGACGGCGACGCCGCCGGCTGGCCCGAGGAGCGGCACGCCCTCGCCGGCGAGCTCGCCGCGATCGTCGCCCTCGAACGGGCCCGGCTGCGCGCCGAGGACCGCTCGTCCCAGGAGATCGTGGACGCGGCGTTCGCCGGGGACCCCGTCGCGCCCGGCCGGCTTTCCTTCCCCGTCGTCGCCGTCGCGGCCTCGACGGAGGGGGCGCTGCGTCCGGGCGAGCTGCGCACCGTCCTGGCCGAGGCCGTCCCCGGGCCGCAGCCGGCGGTCGGGATGGTGGACGGGGAGGCCGTCGCGCTCGTCCCGGCCACCGGGGAGGACGTCGCCGCCGCCGTCCAGGACGCGCTCGACTTCCTGTCCCCGGGGCTGCCGGAGGGCGGCATCGCCGCCGGCGTCAGCGACCGCGCCGGCGCGTCCGGCCTGCGCGGCGCCATCGAGGAGGCCCGCTACGCGCGCCGCCTCGCCGCGACCCGCCCCGCGCCGGTCCGCGTCGTCCGGCACGACGAGCTCGCGACACACGTGCTGCTGCTCGCCAGTGTCCCCGACGACGTCCGCCAGATGTTCCGGGTGCGGCTCCTGGACCCGCTGCGCGACTACGACGAGGTCCACGGCTCCGACCTCGTGCGCACCCTGGAGACCTTCCTGCAGAACTCGGGGTCCTGGACGCGGTGCGCCGAGCAGCTGCACCTGCACGTCAACTCCGTCCGGTACCGCATCCAGCGCATCCAGGACCTCACCGGCCGCGACCTCTCCCGCCTGGAGGACCGGGTCGACTTCTTCCTGGCCCTCCGCCTGTCCTGACGCCGTTCAGGAGGTGTGGCGGAGCAGGGCCGGGACGAACGTGTCCCACGTCCGGCGAGGAAGTTCGCTGCCCGTGCCGGGGAGGACGAGGAGCTCGGCGTCCGGGATCTCGGCGGCGAGGGCCCGGCCGTTGCCCAGCGGGAAGAAGGGGTCGTCCTCGCCGTGGACGACGAGGGTCGGCGCGGTGATGCCGGGCAGCCGCTCGCGCCACCGGTCGCCGCAGTCCAGGGCCGCAAAGACCGTCCCCATCTGGTTCGCGCGGTGCGCCTTGCCGGGGTCGGCGCCGGTCCGCGTCCGGTCGTGGATCCGTTCGATGGCGGAGCGGGCCTCGGCCTCGTCGAAGGCCGGGCCCGCTCGGTGCCGGGCGCCCTCGACCATGAACGCGACCACGGACTCGCGGTCGCTCCAGTCGACCTCCGTCATCTTCATGAAGTGCGCCATCATCTGGGGCGCGTGGTCGGGCAGGTCCTCGTCGCTGGGTCCGGGGGCGGTGGGCCGGGTGGCGACCAGGGTGAGCGTGGTGACGCGGCCGGGGTGGTCCAGGGCGAGGAGCTGGGCGATCCAGCCGCCGGGCCCGAAGCCGGCGACGTGCGCGGCCGGCAGGTCGTGGGCGTCGAGGACGCCGGCGGCGTCGTCGACGAGGTCGCGCAGCGTGTAGCCGGGCGCCTCGGGGTCGCCACCGGCGGAGCCCCCGGTGTCGCGCAGGTCGTAGCGGACGACGAACCGCCGCAGCTCGGCGAGCAGCTCGCAGAGCTCGTCCGGCCAGGTGAGCATCGTGTTCCCGATCAGCAGGATCGGCGCCCCGGCCGCGTCACCGAACGTCTCGGCGCACAGCTCCACCCCGTTGGCCTTGATGAGTTTCTCCATGACGGGTCGGACCGCGGCCGGACGCGGAACTCATCGGTCAACCGCCCTCCTTCTGGGCGGTGATGGCGGCCAGGGCCTCGACGATGTTCGCCTCGGCGGCGGCCTTGCCGATGCCCGCCTCCGACAGGACGCCGGTGCCGTTCTCGAACTCCAGGAGGGCGAGGAGGAGGTGCTCGGTGCCGATGTAGTTGTGGCCGAGACGGAGGGCCTCGCGGAACGTCAGTTCCAGGGCCTTCTTGGCGTCCTGGTCGAAGGGGATGAGTTCGGGGAGGTCGTCGCCCGACGGCGGGAGGGCGGCGGTGGCGGCCTGGCGGACGGTGTCCAGCAGGACGTCCTGGGCGACGATCGCCCTGGAGGCGAGCGAGTCGCGCTGCGTGATCATGGCGAGCACGAGGTGGGCGGGGGCGATCTCGGCGTTCCCGGCGGCGCGGGCCTGGCTCATCGACTGCACGACCACCTGGCGGGCCCGGTCGGTGTAGCGGGAGAAGCCCTGGGACGGGTCGAGGTCGGGGCCCGATCCCTTCGGGACGAACCGCTTCTGGGCCGCCTGCTTGGTGACGCCCATGCTGGTGCCGATCTCGGTCCAGGAGGCGCCGGAGCGGCGGGCCTGGTCGACGAAGTGGCCGATGAGGTGGTCGGCGACCTCGCCGAGGTGCTCGGCGGCGAGGACCGCGCTGCTCAGCTGTTCGAGGGCGTCGGTGTGGACCTTCTTGATGGCGTTGATGAGGTCGTCCAGGCGGACCTGGACGGCCGGCGGTGTGGGTTCGGACATGCGTCAACCATAGGTTGACGATCCTGGATCGTCAACCCGAGGTTGACGCTCACCAGCCGGCGGCGCCCGCGAAGGACGTCGGAGCCGGGTCGTAGCCGAGCTCCTCCCTGGCGGCGGTGATGTCGAGGGTGCGTTCCACGGCGAGATGGCCGATCGCGTAGCGGGTGATCCGCGGGGGCTCGGGACGGCGGGCCAGCAGGTACGCGCCTTCGGCGACCGCGGCGAGCGGGCGGGCGACGCGGGCCGGGACGTAGACGGGACGGGCCCGGACGCCGCGCTCCCGGAGGATCTCCCGGAACGCGTCGTCGAGGACGACCGGTTCCGCGTCCGCGACGTTGAAGACGCCCGAGGTCACCGGGCCGGTCGCGGCGAGGACGCAGGCCCGCGCGAGGTTGCCGGACGAGGTGAGGCTGACGAACCGGCGGCCCGTCCCCGCGGCGAGCAGGATCGGGCCGCGCACGGCCGACAGGACGCGCGGCAGGAGCGTCGTGTCGCCGGGCCCGTAGACGGCGTGCGGGCGCAGGACGATCGCGCCGCGGGCGGCGGCCAGCCGTTCGGCGGCGGCCTTGGACGCGCCGTAGGCGTTCATGTAGCGGCGCACCGGGGCCTCGTCCTCGCGCGCCATGACGCTCGGACGGTACGGGTCGTACACGCTGGCCGTGCTGACGTGCACGAACCGGGCGCACGGAAAGGTCGCGAGGGCGTGGCGGGTCCCAGTGAGGTTGGCGGCGAACAGGACGGCGGCGGGTCCCCAGTCGGTGGCGCTTCCCGCGCAGTGGACGACCGCGTCGACCCCGGGCGGATCGGCGAGCGGGCCGTGCGCGAGGTCCCACGACCGGTAGCCGGCGCCGCCCACGTGCGCGGGGTCCACGGCCGGACGGCGGCCGAACGCGTAGGTCGTGACGCCCTCGGACGCGAGCGCCCGGCACACCGCGCCGCCGACGAACCCCGAGGCGCCCGTCACCGCGATCCTCATGGCGCCACCAGGTCGCGGAGCCGGTCGCGGTCGAGCTTGCGGGTGCGCCCGGAGCGGGGCAGCCCGTCCAGGACGACGATGCGGTCCGGCAGGGCGTCGTGGTCGATGACGTCGGGGAGCGCCCGCCGGAGCCTGGCGGGCAGGTCGCCGGGTCCGACGACCGCCAGGACCACCTCCTCGTCCCCGGTCCGCGGGTCCGGCACGCCCACGATGGCGGCCTCGGTCACGTCGGGGAGGGCCGCGATCGACGGTTCGTACAGGCCCGGGTAGAGGTTGAACTTGCCGCGGATCAGCATGTCCTTCTTGCGTCCCACGAGGACGAGGCGGCCCTCGTCCAGCCGGGCGAGGTCGCCGGTCGGCAGTTCGCGCGAGGGTTCGGCGCCGAGGTAGCCGCGGCACAGGTTGGGGCCGGACAGCAGCAGCTCGCCGTCGTCCGCGAGCCGCGCGCCGACACCGGGCAGCGGCGCGCCGAGCAGGTCGCCGGGCGCGGCATGCGCGAGCTTCTCCTCCGCCGACGCGATCGCCACCGGCAGGATCTCGGTCATCGCGTACACCGACAGGACCTCGGCGGACGGGGCCGCGGCGACCGCGCGCCGCAGGATCGCCGCGGGCGCCGGGGCCGCCCCGAGCAGCACGTACCGGACGGACGGCGGCAGCTCGCCGCACGCGTCCAGGATCTCCGCCAGGTGGACGGGGACGCAGAACGTGTGCGTGGCCTCCCGTTCCCGCATCAGCCGGGCGAAGTCGGCGGGCGGGCAGGACAGCGGCGGCATCGACCAGCGGGCGCCGGCGATCAGCGTCGGCAGCCCCAGCATGAGCTGGTCGGTGTGGACGACGTCGCCCGGCCCGAGCGGCAGCCGGGCCCGGAACAGGTCGAGCGCCGCGGCGAGGGACGCCTGCGTGTGGACGACCGCGCGGGGGTTCGCCGTCGTCCCGGAGGTGAAGATCACCGCCGCGGGCGCGTCCGGGTCGGGATCGCCGCCGGGTTCGGGCGCGTCTCCCCGGATCAGCCGCGCGAACGACAGCGCCTTCCCGGGCACGCCCGGCAGGCGGCGGCCGACGTACACGTGCCGCATCGGGCCTTCGCCCGGGACCCGCAGGTCGGCGAGGTTCGGCAGGAGCAGCCCGCGCCGCCGCGCATACGCCCGGACGGGCCGGAGCCTGCTCCCCGCGTACAGCACCGATTCCGCGGCCGACCAGCGCGGGCGCGCCAGCCGCAGCCGCGCGGTGAACATCTCCGGCCCCGCCCCGGGATCGGCGAAGACGACCACGCCCCCGGCCGCGACCACGCCCAGCGCGAGGACCAGCGACTCCGGCGACGGCCGCACCGAGAACAGCACCCCGTCGCCCGCGCCGAGCCCGCCGGACAGCAGCCCGTGCCGGACGGCGAGCACCTGCCGCCGCAGTTCGCCGTACGTCAGTTCCGCGCCGTCCCCGGAGACCAGCGCGACGGCCCCGGGCGTCCGGCCCGCCTGGTCGAGGAGCCGGCGGACGAGGGTCATGGCGCGTCCCCCTTGCGGACGGTCAGGTACCGGTACGTGGGGATCAGGACGTTCCGCGCGGCGGCCCGCCCGGTGACCACGAGCGGCGCGGCGGCGAGCAGCGTCCGGGCGACCAGGCGGATCTGGGCCATGGCCAGCGGGTACCCGATGCAGAAGTGCGGCCCGGCGCCGAACCACAGGCGGCGCAGCTCGGGCGGGTGCGGGCGGTCCAGGTCGAACGGGCCGTGCGCGCGGCAGCAGTTGTGCGTGGCGATCAGGACCCGCTCGCCCGGACGGACGCGGACGCCGCCCGCCGTCGCCGGACGGTGCACGCTGCGCAGCATGACCGGCGTCGGCGTCGTGACCCGCATGGCCTCCTCGACGGCCCGGTCGAGCAGGGCGGCGTCACCGGCGACGCGGAGCAGCTGCCCGTGGTCGGCGAGGAGCGCGATCAGGCGGGGCAGCAGCGTGGCGACCGTCTCGGTGCCGGTGAGGAAGAACGCCCCGGCCGCGCCGCGCGCCTCGTCCTCGGACAGGCCGAGGGCCCGCATCCGGCCCATGACCGTGGCCTCGTCCCCCGCCAGGTAGGACTTCGCCGCGATGTCGCCGAGCGGGTCGAGGACCGCGCGGGCGCGCCGCACCTGGGACGGCGACAGCCGGCGCGTCCGCAGCGACACCGTCGACACGACCCGCTCGCCCTGCTCGAACAGCTCGCGGTAGGCGTCCTCGGTGCCGCCTTCGAGGCCGATGACCTCGCCGATCACGGTCCCGGCCATGACGCGCGCCGCGTCCACGAGGTCGAGGGTCGCGCCGCGCTCAAGGCGGCCGGCCAGCCGCTCCAGCGGCCCGGCCAGCACGCGGGCGCACAGCGCCTCGGTGTAGGACGGGACGAACAGGTCGGTCAGCCGCCGCCGGAGGGCGCGGTGCGCGTCCCCTTCCATGTTCAGCAGGACCGACGGCCCGAGCACGGGCGTCCACAGGTCGCCGGGCGAGCCGGGCCCGTCCTTGCGGAACGTCTCGCCGTCCATCAGGACCTCGCGCGCCACCGAGGCGTCGTTGACGACCACCCCGACCCCGGGCACCCGGACGGCCGGGCCGCGCCGGGCGACCGCGCGCAGCAGCGGATACGCGACCGGGTGCGCGGTCAGGTAGAGCCGCTCCTCCCAGTTCACCGGATGTCCACGACGTCGGGGCGGTAGCGGTGGTCGGCGTACCAGCCGAGGGTCCTGACCAGGCCGAACGCGCGGAGCCGCCGTACGGACCCGTAGACGATGACGTCCTCGCGCAGCCCGTAGGCGTCGGTGACGTGGCGGACGCGGTTGACGAGCGCGCGGTCCTCGTGGACGTCCTCGATGCGCGTGCGCGGGAAGCCGCCGGCCCGCGCGTACAGGTCCGCGGTGATCGCGAGGTTGCAGCCCGGCATCATCACGTAGGGGCCGAGGTAGAGGGGGTCCTGGTTGCCGGGGCGGAACCGCCCGAAGAGCGCCGCGACGTCGATGACGGCCGGGAGCAGGCGCCGCTCCCAGAACTTCAGCGGGAACTCGTCGGTGCGCGGGAGCAGCGGCCCGGACACCATCTCCAGCCCGTCGCCGAACGCCCGCTTCACCGCCGCGACCCACCCGCGGTGGGGCAGGCAGTCGGCGTCGGTGCGGGCCACGTGCGCGGCGCCGGCGGCGATGGCGTGCCGGACGCCGGTGTCGGCGGCGGCGCCGGTCCCCTTCTCCGGCTCGTGGACGATCCGGACGTCGAAGGGCGGGTCCCCGGCGGCGAACTCCTTGACGACCGTGGCGGTCCCGTCGGTGCTGCCGTTGTCGACCACGACCAGCGTGAACGCGGTGTCGCTCTGCTCGGCGAGCCGGCGCAGCGTCGCGCCGATCGACCGCTCCTCGTCGTAGGCGGGGACGACGACCCACAGGCCCGCCATCACAGCTCCGCGAACATGACGCCGAGGCTGACCCCGCCGGCGAGGCCGATCAGCGCGATCCTGTCTCCGGGCCCGCAGCGTCCCTCGGCGCGCGCGGTGGCGATCTGCAGCGGGAGGCTCGCGGACGCGACGTTGCCGTGTTCGGGCAGCGTGACGACCAGCCGGTCGGGCGGGATGCCGAGGATCGAGCGCAGCACCTCCATGTACGGCAGCGTCACCTGGTGGACGGCGACGACCGCGAAGTCGTCCCAGGTGAGTCCGGTCTTGTCCAGCGCGGTGGTGAAGATCTCCGGGCCGTTGACGACGAAGGCGTCCTTGAGCCGCCGCCCGTCGCCGCTGAAGTAGGTGTACTCAGGGTCGCGCGGGTGCATCGAGCCGCCGGCGGGCAGCGTCCCGATCCGCCAGGCGCTGGAGACGGCGGCGAAGTCGCGGTAGAAGATGCCGCCGTCCGGGGCGGCCTCCACGAGCACCGCGGCGCCGCCGTCGGAGAGGGTGTAGCCGGCGAAGGCGTCCACGAACTGGGCGCGGTCGCGGACGCTCCAGCGGATCGCGCGGGACGGGCTCTCGCCCGTGCAGACCAGGACGCGCTCGTGCTGCCCGGTGCGGATGAGCGCGTCCGCCATCTGCAGCCCGTTGAGGAAGCTGTTGCAGGCGTTCTTGACGTCGAAGACCGGGCAGGTCGCGCCGAGCTTGGCGGCGACGATGTGCGCGGTCGCGGGCTCGATGAGGTCCTGCGAGGCCGATCCGAAGATCAGCAGGTCGAGGCCGGCCGGGTCGGCGGCCCGGTCGGCGAGGGCGCGGCGGGCGGCGGCGACGGCCAGATCGGACGCCTGCTCGCCGTCGGGCATGACGTGCCGGGCGCGGATCCCGGTCATCCGCTCGACGATCGTGGGGCGCGGCCGGAATCCGGGGCTCTCGGCGGCGACCCGGGCCTCGACCTCGGCGCTGCTGACCGTCCGCTCGGGCAGGTGCGCGGCGACGGCGGTGATGCGGGCTCTCATGGGCTGGGGTTCCCCCGGTTCCTCGTGCTCGGTGTCCGGCCAGACTCGCCGAACCCGGACGCTCCCGATCAGGGAGACCCTACGGAACATGGAGCGGGCGTTGTACCCGGTTCGTGGTGAGTACCGCCACTTAGCCGGTTTGAGTAATACCGCGTTTCCGTCCCGGTCCGCCACCCGCCAGAATCGCCGGATGACCAGCATGAAGATCGCGGACCGGCACGAGGCGCGGCTGCTGTGGGCCGCGAACCCCGCGCTGTTCGCTCTCCTGGAGGCGGCGCGCCACACGGGCCCGATCACTTGCGTCCCCAGGCTCGGGTGGGTGGTGACCGATCCCGTCCTGGCACGGCACGTGCTGAACGACCACGCCGGTTTCGGCATGACCGGCGAGGGCGGCGTCGGCCACCTGTGGACGCAGCTGTTCGGGGAGGAGATGGGCCGCTTCTTCAGCGGCGCGCGGCACGCGGAGATCCGCACCGGCGTCCGGGACCTGTTCACCGAGGACGCCGCGCGGACCCTGGTGGAACGTTCCCAGGGCGCCTCCCACGCCGCGCTCGCCGGCCGCCTCACCGCCGGCGCCGACGTGGACGTCGCCGACGCCGCCCGCGTCCTGTCCGGGCGGATGGTCGCCGACCTGCTCGGGCTTCCCGCCGGCCGGTCCGACGACGCCTGCCGCGAGCTGTTCGCCGCCGGGGAGCGGCTGGCCCGGCTCGCGCTCGGCACCACCGCGTCCACCGACCTCGACCCGGCCGTGCTCGCGCGGGCCCGCGCGATCGTGGCCGGGCTCACCGCCGCCGTCCCGGACGCCTACCGCACGGCGGGGCCGGACACCCTCCTCGGCCGGTGCCGCGCGATGGGCCTCGGCCTGCCGCTGAGCCGCGGCCTGGCGACCCTGCTGGTGATCGCCGGAACGGAGACCGGCGCCTCCGGGACCGCCCGGACCGCGGCGCTGCTGCACGACACCGGCCGGCAGCGGGCGCTGCTGGACGACCCGTCGCTCATGGACGCCGCCGTCCGCGAGGGCCTGCGCGTCGCCGCCCCCGCCCCGCTGATCGGGCGGCACGTGGCCCGGGACGCGACGGTCGGCGGCCGGCGGCTCCGCGCGGGCGAGCGCGTCCTGCTGCTGGTCCACCGGGCCACCAACGGCGCCGGTCCGTTCGACGTCCACCGCGGATACGTGCCCGAGACGCGGCAGCTGTGGTTCGGCGGCGGCCGCCACCTCTGCCTCGGCGCGGCGGTCGCGCGGGTGCAGGTCGCGCGGATGCTGGGGACGCTGCTGTCGGGCGGCCGGCCGTACCGGATCGTCTCCCGGCGCCCCGCCCGGCGGGTGCTCGTCCCGGCGTACGCCGAGCTGCGGGTGCGGCTCGCCTAGATCTCGGGGATGCCGGTCGGCGGCGCCTGCGTCGCCGGGCCGGTCGGCGCCGGACCCGTCGGCGCCGGGGCGGGCGCCGGGGAGTGGGTGATCGTCGGGCCGACCGGCGGGGCCGGCTCCTCGGCGCGCGGCGCCGAGTTCCACCACCAGAGCGCGATGGAGATCGCCAGCAGCACCAGCACGGCCCCGATCAGCTGGAACACGGCCATGCGGTGGCTCGTCTCCCGGCCGCGGCGGCGGAACCGGCCGCCCGCGGCCCGCCGGGCGGCCCTGCGGGACCGCCGCCGCTCGCGCCGGCCCGGCGGGCGGGCCCGCTCGCGGGCGGACGGCTCGGTGAAGACCGCGCTCCTGACGAAGTCCTCGTCGAACACGGGATCGTCGAAATCTGCGGCCATGGGGGCCCTCCGGCGCGGGGGATCGTCGCACCCCAGGCTAATGGACGCGTCCGGGTGCCCACAGGGGCGATTCACGGCCGCCGCCCGCGCCCCGGCGCGGATCCCTTTCACCGGGACCGGCCTTCCCCGGGAAAGTTAGAACACGTTACAGTCGAAGGCGAATCGCGTTCTAGAAGGAGACCGCATGGGTACCCCGGTGATCGTCGAGGCGGTGCGCACGCCGCTCGGGAAGCGCAACGGCTGGATGGCGGGCCTGAAGCCGATGGCCGTCCTCGCGCATGCGCTGAACGCCGTCGTCGGCCGCTCCGGCATCGACGCCGCCGAGGTGGAGCAGGTCTTCGCGGGCTGCGTCACGCAGGCCGGTGAGCAGGGCGGCCACATCGGCCGCTACTCCTGGCTGTACGCCGGGCTGCCGTGGCAGACCGGCGTCACCACGATCGACGCGCAGTGCGGGTCGTCGCAGCAGGGCGTGCACCTCGCCGCGTCCCAGATCGCGGCCGGGGTCGTGGACGTCGCGATCGGCTGCGGCGTCGAGGTGATGAGCCGCGCCCCGCTCGGCTCCAACGTGCTGCCCGCCAACCCGCGCCCGGACGACTGGTCGCTGGACATGCCGAACCAGTTCGAGGCGGCCGAGCGGATCGCCGCCCGCCGCGGCATCACCCGCGCCGACCTCGACGCGTTCGGCGCCCGCTCCCAGCAGCTCGCCGCCAAGGCGTGGGCGGACGGCCGGTTCGACCGGGAGGTCGCCCCGATCACGGCCCCCGTCCTGGACGCCGAGGGCAACGTCACCGGGGAGACCCGCGAGGTCACCCGCGACCAGGGCCTGCGCGAGACGACCGCCGACGGGCTCGCCGGGCTGAAGCCCGTGATGCCGGACGCGCTGCACACCGCGGGCACGTCCTCGCAGATCTCCGACGGCGCCGCCGCCGTCCTGCTGATGTCGGAGGAGAAGGCCAGGGCCCTCGGCCTGCGGCCCCGCGCCCGCGTCAGGACGCAGGCCCTCGTCGGCGGCGAGCCGTACTACCACCTCGACGGCCCGGTCCAGGCGACCGAGCGCGTGCTGCGCAAGTCCGGCATGACGATGAACGACATCGACATCACCGAGATCAACGAGGCGTTCGCGTCGATCGTGCTGTCGTGGGCGTCGGTCCACAAGCCGGACATGGACCGGGTCAACGTCAACGGCGGCGCCATCGCCATCGGCCACCCCGTCGGCGCCACCGGCGCCCGGCTGATCACCACCGCGCTGCACGAGCTGGAGCGCCGCGACGCCGGCACGGCCCTCGTCACGATGTGCGCGGGCGGCGCCCTCTCCACGGCCTCGGTCATCGAGCGGATCTGAGCGGGCATCCTGGACATCGGCCCCGGCGGTCCTCGCCGGGGCCTCGACCCCTGACAGGCGCGAAAGGCGGTCTCGGTGCAGCCGGAACCTGAAGATCTCGGCGGCGGGCTGTGGAGCGTTCCCGTCCCCATCCCGGACAACCCCCTCGCCTACACCCTCGTGTACGCGGTGGAGAGCCCGCGGGGGCCCGTCCTGATCGACGCGGGCTGGCACCACGAGGACGCCTGGACGGCCCTGCGCGACGGCCTCGGCACGTTCGGGATCGACGTCGCCGACGTGCACGGCGTGGTCGTCACCCACTTCCACCCCGACCATTCGGGCCTCGCCGGCCGCGTCCGGGAGGCGTCCGGCGCCTGGATCGCCATGCACCACGCGGACGCCGGCATCGTCCGGCTCTTCCACCAGGTCGGCCAGGGCGGCCGCCGCGCGTTCGAGCTGACCGCGCTGCGCCGCGCCGGCGCGGCCGAGTCGGAGCTGAGCGGCCCGAGCCAGCAGACCCGGGTCGCCCCGCCCGCGATCCCCGACCGCGAGCTGTCCGACGGCGACCTGGTCGACCTGCCCGGCCGCCGGCTCCGCGCGGTCTGGACGCCGGGCCACTCCCCCGGGCACATCTGCCTGCACCTGGAGGACGACGACCGCATCTTCACCGGCGACCACGTCCTGCCCCGCATCACCCCGCACATCGGCCTCTACCCGTACGACACCCCGGACATCGACCCGCTCAGCGACTTCCTCGGGTCACTGGACAAGGTGTCCGCGATGTCGGTGGAGGAGGTCCTGCCCGCCCACCAGTTCCGCTTCAGCGGGCTGTCCGCCCGCGCCCGCGAGATCATCACCCACCACGAGGAGCGCCTCGCCGAGGTGGCGGCGCTCCTGTCGTCCAGCCCCATCACGCTGTGGGACCTCACGGCGGGCCTCACCTGGCGCCACCCGTGGGCGGACATGGCCCAGCAGGCCCGCCGCATGGCCGCCGCGGAGGCCGCCGCCCACATCCGCACCTTGGAGACGCGGGCGGTGGCCCGCCGCGAGGGCACCGACGACCCGCTCCGCTACGTCCTGCGCTGACCACCGAGGTCCAGCCGCGGCCAGCCCGCGGTGTCGCGCTGGAGCCGCCGGTCATGGGTCGCCAGGACGACCGCGGCCGGGGTCGCGTGGAGGGCCTCGGTCAGCTCGTCCACGAGTGCGATCGACAGGTGGTTCGTCGGCTCGTCCAGTAGGAGGACGTGCGGGCGGGCCGCCAGCACCATCGCCAGGTCCAGCCGGCGCCGCTGCCCCATCGACAGTTCGCGCACCCTCTTCCCCAGCTCCCCGGACGACAGCAGGCCCAGCGCCGCCTCGGAGACGGTCTCGTCCTCGGCGACGGCGCCCGTCGTGATCAGCCGCCCCACATGTGCGGCGAACACGTCGCGGGCACGGCGTCCGTCCGCCGGCGGCGACTCCTGGGCGAGCAGGCCGGCCCGCACGCCGGGCGCGCGGCGCGCCGTCCCGGCCGTCGGCGCGAGCCGCCCGGCGAGCACGCCCAGCAGGGTCGACTTGCCCGCGCCGTTGGGCCCGGTGACGACCACGCGGGAGCCGGCCTCCAGGGACAGCGTCGCCTCCCGGCGCAGCCGGCCGTCCACGCGCACGCCGTCGGCGGCCAGCAGGACGCCCGGACGCGCCGGAAGATCCGGCATCCCGAAGCGCCGCGGCGGCTCCGGCGCCGTCACCGCGTGCCGCTCCAGCTCGTCGCGCCTGCGGTGGACGGAGCGGACGAGCGCGGGGGCGCGCGTGGCCCGCTGGTGCTTTCCGGTGCCCTTGTCCGGCCGCCACCCGGTCACGAGCCGGTTCCGCGCCTCGGACAGGTCGCGGGAGAGGCGCACATGCTCGGCCCGCTGCCGCTCGTACTCGGCCTCCCACCGCCGCAGCTCGGCCTCGCGGCCCTCCCGATACCCGGCGAACCCGTCTCCGTGGACGCGCGGGCGCCCGTCCGGGCTCGGGTCGAGGTCGAGGACGGTGGTCGCGACGTCCTCCAGCAGCGCGCGGTCGTGGCTGACGAGGACGATCCCGCCCGGGTGCCCGCGCAGCCTCTCGGTGAGGAACGCCAGGCCCGCCGCGTCCAGGTGGTTCGTCGGCTCGTCGAGGAGCAGGAAGTCGTGCTCGGCCCCGAGCAGGCAGGCGAGGCGGACGCGGTAGCGCTCCCCCACCGACAGCTCCCGCAGCCCGCGGGCGCGGTCGGTGACGGCCCCCAGGTTCCGCAGGGCGAGGTCGACGCGGCGGTCGGCGTCCCAGGCGCCGAGCGCCTCCGCCGCGTCGAGGGCCGCCGCGTAGTCCTCGTCCGCGCCGGGACGTCCGTCGGTCAGGGCGCCGGTGGCCGCGTCGAGGGCGCGCAGCGCGGCCCGCGCGTCCGCGAGTTCCCGGTCGACGGCGTCGCCGACCGTGGCGCTCTCGCCGGCGGGCATGTTCTGCTCGGCGATGCCGAACGTGCCGACGCGCCGCACCTCGCCCTCGTCGGGCGCGAGCGCTCCGCTCAGCACGTGCAGCAGGGTCGTCTTGCCGCGGCCGTTCTCGCCGACGACGCCCCAGCGGGACCGCGGTGAGACGGTCATGGTCAGGCCGTCGAGGACGGTCCGCCCACCGCGGGCGACGCGGATCCCCTCGGCGGTGAGCTGTGCCCGCGCGCGTGCGGGCAGGGTGATGGAGACGGTCATTCTTCCTCCGGACGCAGGCACGCTTCGACCGTCGCGCGGGCGACCGCGGTACGGGAGCGTGCCTTCGAGCTGACTCGCCCAGTGCGAGGGCGAATGGCAGGCGTCAGACCGCCCGCGGCTCGCTCGGCGCGAGGGGCGGGCCGTCCGGAGTCCGATCAGAGAAAGAGCGACTGCAGCACGTCCGGGATCCTACCGCCCCGGACCAGGCGGGACGAGGGGGCGCGGGCCGGATGCGGCATGCGTCACTCCGGCTCCGGGGCCTTGATGAGACTGGAGTCTCATGTTAGAACCTGTTCTAGGTGCGTGCACCCAAGCAAGCGCTCAAACGGCCTGTTCGCCTCGTGTGGTCTCCACCCCGGCACGAAGGATCTTCCATGGCACTCGCGACGTCTCCCGTCTCCGCCCACCGGGCCTTCCGAGCTCCCGAGATCGACATCATCGACCCCGGCGTGTACGAGCGCGGGGGCATCCCGCACCGGCAGTTCCAGTGGCTGCGCGACAACGATCCCGTGCACTGGCACCAGGACCCCAACGAGGGGGTCCCCGGTTTCTGGGCGATCACACGGCACGAGGACGTCGTCGCGGTGTCGCGGCGTGCCGACCCGTACTCCTCGCACGTGCGGTCGGCGATGTTCGAGGAGTTCGCCGACGAGGACATCGCGCTCTACGGGCAGATGATGCTGTTCCAGGACCCGCCGGACCACACGCGGCTGCGGTCCATGGTGAACAAGGGCTTCACCCCGCGGATGATCGGGCGGCTGCAGGACCACATCCGGCGGATCTGCAACGAGCTGATCGACGAGGCCGCGCCGCTCGGCGAGTGCGACTTCGTGGAGAAGTTCGCGGCGCCGCTGCCCCTGTACACGATCTGCGAGCTGCTGGGCGCCCCGCTGGAGGACCGGGAGAGGATCTTCCACTGGTCGAACAAGCTCGTCGCGTTCAACGACCCCGAGTTCATCGAGGGCCGCGAGGAGTCGACGCTGTGCGCCGCCGAGTTCGCCGAGTGGGGCGGGCGGCTCGCCGCGGCGCGCGCGTCCACGCCGCGCGACGACATCGTGACCAAGCTGCTGCAGCCCGACGCGGACGGCGACACGATCAGCCTGGAGGAGTTCCAGCTGTTCATCATCATGCTGTCGATCGCGGGGAACGAGACGACCCGGACCGCGACCGCCGGCGGGATGCTCGCCTTCTTCGAGCGGCCGGACCAGTGGGAGCGGCTGAGGGCGGACCGGAGCCTGCTGCCGAAGGCGGTCGAGGAGATCGTCCGCTGGGTCAGCCCGATCAACCAGTTCCGCCGGACGGCCCTCGCCGACACCGAGCTCGGCGGCAAGGAGATCAAGAAGGGCGACAAGGTGGTGCTGTTCTACGGGTCCGCCAACATGGACGAGCGGGTGTTCGAGAACCCCTTCTCCTTCGACGTGGGCCGCGACCCGAACCCGCACCTCGGCTTCGGCGGCGGCGGCCCGCACTACTGCCTCGGCACCCACCTCGCCCGGATGAACCTGCGGATCGTCTTCGAGACGATCCTGGAGCGGATGCCCGACATCCGGCTCGCCGGCGAGCCGCGCCGGCTGCGGTCCAACTTCGTCAACGGCTACAAGGAGATCCCGGTGCGGTTCACGCCCTCGGCTCCCCTTGGAGGTTGACGGCGCCCATCACTCCGGACGAGGAGGTTCGAGGCGATGACCACCACCCCCGACATCGAACTGGTCGATCCCGGCGCGTACGAGCGCGGCGGCATCCCGCACGAGCAGCTGGCGTGGCTGCGCGAGCACGAGCCGGTGCACTGGCACCACGGCGATCCGGAGCGGGACTACCCGCCGTTCTGGGCGGTCACGCGGCACGAGGACGTCGTCCACGTGTCGCGGCATCCGGAGGTCTTCTCGTCCTGGCGGCGGCTCGCGCTCTTCGACGAGCCGCCGGAGGATCATCTCGTCCTGCAGCGGATGATGATGCTCAACCAGGACCCGCCGGAGCACTCGCGCAAGCGGAGCATCGTCAACCGGGGCTTCACGCCGCGCGCCATCGGCGCGCTGGCGGAGCACATCCGCGACATCTGCCGGACGCTGGTCACCGAGACCGCCGAGCGGGGCGAGGACGCCGACTTCGTCCGCGACCTGGCGGCGCCGCTGCCCCTGTACGTCATCTGCGAGCTGCTGGGCGCGCCGCCGGAGGACCGGGAGAAGATCTTCCACTGGTCGAACACCCTGATCGGCGGGGACGACCCGGAGTTCCAGCGCACGCCGGAGGAGGGCCAGGCCGCGGCGACCGAGCTGTACGCCTACGCCAACGTCCTGGCCGCCGACCGGCGGGAGAACCCCCGCGACGACATCGTCACCAAGCTGCTCCAGCCGGACGCGGACGGCGAGGTCCTGACCGGGGACGAGTTCGAGCTGTTCGTCATGCTGCTGTCGGTCGCCGGGAACGAGACGACCCGCAACGCGGCGACCGGCGGCATGCTCGCGCTGCTGGAGCATCCGGAGCAGTGGGCGCGGCTCAGGGAGGACCGGTCCCTGGTCCGCACGGCCGCGGACGAGATCGTCCGCTGGGTCACGCCGG
Source organism: Actinomadura madurae (assembly GCF_047130825.1). Taxonomy (NCBI): domain Bacteria; kingdom Bacillati; phylum Actinomycetota; class Actinomycetes; order Streptosporangiales; family Thermomonosporaceae; genus Actinomadura; species Actinomadura madurae. The sequence continues at coordinate 8,892,846 of NZ_CP083237.1, read as the reverse complement.
TCAACCTGTTCCGCCGGACGGCCGTCCAGGACACCGAGCTCGGCGGCAAGAAGATCAAGGAGGGCGACAAGGTCGTCGTCCTCTACTCGTCCGCCAACCGCGACGAGGCCGTGTTCGCCGACCCGTACGCCTTCGACGTGGGACGGGACCCGAACCCGCACCTCGGATTCGGCGGCGGAGGGCCCCACTTCTGCCTGGGCTCGCACCTTGCCCGACTTGAGCTGAGTGTGCTCTTCGAAACACTTTTGGACGCCATGCCCAATATTGAACTCAGCGGTAACGTACGCAGGCTAAGGTCTAGTTTCATCAACGGCATAAAGGAGATGCCGGTGCGCGTGCGACCGGCGTCCCTCGACTGACGGGAGTGGTGCGTGAACAGGGCCTGGCGTGGGTGAGGCAGGCGAGGCGGGCGGCCCGTTGCGGGTGGCCCTGCTCTCGTACCGGAGCAAGCCGCACTGCGGCGGGCAGGGCGTCTACCTCCGGCATCTGAGCCGGGAACTGGTCGATCTCGGGCACACCGTCGAGGTCGTCTCGGGCCAGCCGTACCCCGAGCTCGACCGCGAGGAGATCGCCCTCACCAAGCTCCCGAGCCTGGACCTGTACCGCGACGAGGACCCGTTCCGCACCCCCGCGCTCCGCGAGTTCCGCGACTGGCTGGACGTCCTGGAGTTCGCGCACATGAAGACCGGCGGCTTCCCCGAGCCGCTGACGTTCAGCCTGCGCGCGCTGCGGCTGCTGCGCCGGCGCCGCCGCGACTTCGACGTCGTGCACGACAACCAGGTCCTCGGCCTCGGCAACCTCGGCATCGCCCGGCTCGGGCTGCCCCTGGTGACCAGCATCCACCACCCGATCAGCGTCGACCGGCGGATCGAGATCGAGGCCGCCCGCGGGATCAAGCAGAAGCTCGGCAAGCTCCGCTGGTACGGGTTCGTCGGCATGCAGTCGCAGGTGTCCCGGCGGATCGGCCCGGTCCTCACGGTGTCGGAGTCCTCCAAGGTCGACATCGTCAAGGACTTCAAGGTCGACCCGCGCGACATCGAGATCCTGCCGCTCGGCGTCGACACCCGGATCTTCCACCCGCGCGGGGAGCGCGTCCCGGGCCGGATCGTCGCGATGGCCAGCGCGGACGCGCCGATCAAGGGCGTGGACGTGCTGCTGCGCGCGGTCGCCAAGGTCGCCACCGAGCGGGACGTCCACGTGATCGTCGTGAGCCGGCCGCAGAAGGACGGGCCGACCGACAAGCTCGTCCGCGAGCTGGCCCTCGGCGACCGCGTCCGGTTCGTCAGCGGCATCGGCGACGCGGAGCTCGGCGAGCTGCTCGCGTCCGCGGAGACCGCCGTCGTCCCGTCCCGCTACGAGGGGTTCTCGCTGCCGGCCGTGGAGCACATGGCGTCCGGGACGCCGCTCGTCGCCAGCCGCGCCGGCGCGCTGCCCGAGGTCGTCGGCGACGCCGGGATCCTCGTCCAGCCCGGCGACGTGGAGGAGCTGGCCGCGACCCTGCACCGCCTGCACGACTCCGCCGGGGAGCGCGCGCGGGCGGGCGCCGCCGGTCTCGCCCGCGTCCAGCAGCGGTTCGCCTGGCCCGCGGTGGCGCAGGCCACCGTCGAGCACTACCGGGCCGCGATCGCCCAGCAGAACTACCGGCGGCTCGCCGCCGGGGGCAAGTGAGGGAGCGCCCTCCCGGCGGCCCCTGTACGGAAGGAGCACGACCCTGCTGACCGTGGATTTCCAGCGGTTCCGCGTCTCCCCCGGAGACCGCGTCCTCGACATGGGATGCGGCGCCGGACGGCACGCCTTCGAGCTGTACCGCCGGGGGGCGCACGTCGTGGCCTTCGACCAGGACGCCGGCGAGCTGGCCGGCGTCGAGACGATGTTCGGGGCCATGCGCCTCGAAGGCGAGGTGCCCGCGGACGCGACCGCCGAGACCGTCCAGGGTGACGCGCTCGACCTGCCGTTCCCCGACGACCGCTTCGACGCGATCATCGCGTCCGAGGTGCTGGAGCACATCCCCGACGACATGCGGGCGATGCGCGAGCTGCTGCGCGTCCTGAAGCCGGGCGGAAGGCTCGCGGTGACGGTGCCGAGCTGGCTGCCCGAGCGGGTGTGCTGGGCGCTGTCGGAGGACTACCACACGGCCCCGGGCGGGCACGTGCGGATCTACACGCGCGCCGAGCTGGAGGCCAAGCTGAAGTCGACCGGCTTCAGGATCGGCGGCCACCACCACGCGCACGGCCTGCACGCGCCGTACTGGTGGATCAAGTGCGCGGTGGGCGTGGACAACGACGGCAACCCCCTGGCCAAGGCCTACCACCAGATCCTCGTGTGGGACATCATGAAGCGGCCGCTCGCCACCCGGCTCGCCGAGCGCGTGATGAACCCGCTGATCGGCAAGAGCGTCGTCGTCTACTCCGCCAAGCCCGCGGTCCCCGGCACGCCCGCGGCCCCGGCCAGGGAGACGGCGGATGCGGTCTGAGACCGCGCCGCCCGCAGTCCCCGGAATCCTCACGACGGACGAGATCGTCGCGACGGCGCGGAGCATCGCGGCGCAGCAGGAGGCGTCCGGCGCCATCCCGTGGTTCTCCCCGACCGGCGGCGTCCCCGGCCACGTGGACGCCTGGAACCACGTCGAGGCGGCGATGGCGCTGTCGGTCGCCGGTCTCGGCGCGGAGGCCCGGCGGGCGTACGAGTGGCTGCGGGGCGTCCAGCGGCCGGACGGGTCGTGGCCCGCGAAGTGGGTGCTCGGCGAGGTCACCGAGCCGGGCGGCGAGTCCAACCACGCCGCCTACGTCGCGGTCGGCGTCTGGCACGAGCTGCTCACCACCGGCGACGAGCGCTTCGCGCGGCACATGTGGCCGGCGGTCCGGCGGGCGATCGACTTCACGCTCGGGCTGCAGACCCGGCGCGGCGAGATCATCTGGATCCGGCACGAGGACGGCGAGCCGTCCGACCACGCGCTGCTGACCGGCTGCTCGTCCATCTACCAGTCGCTGCGCTGCGCGGTGGCGCTGGCCGAGCACCTCGGCGAGCACCAGCCGGAGTGGGAGCTCGCCGCCGACCAGCTCGGGCACGTGGTGGCCGCGCATCCGGAGGCGTTCGCCGACAAGAGCCGCTGGTCGATGGACTGGTACTACCCGGTGCTCGGCGGCCCGGTGCGCGGCGCGGACGCGGCCCGCCGGTTCGAGGAGCAGTGGGACGCCTTCGTCGTGCCGGGCCTCGGGTGCCGGTGCGTGTCCGACCAGCCGTGGGTGACGGCGGCGGAGAGCTGCGAGCTGGTGCTGGCGCTGGACGCGGCGGGCGACCGCGACCGCGCGCTGGAGCTGTTCGCCACGATCCAGCACCTCCGGCACGAGGACGGCTCGTACTGGACGGGCTGGCAGTTCGAGAACGAGCGGCACTTCCCCGGGGACCGCTCCACCTACACGGCGGCGGCGGTCGTCCTGGCGGCGGACGCGCTGGCGGGCGCGTCCCCCGGCTCCCGGCTGTTCAAGGAGATCGCGGGACGGCCGCTCGGGCCGTCGGAGGCGTCCGACCCGCTGGCGTGCGGGTGCGCGCTGGTCGCGGTCGCCAACCGCGTGTGAGGCGCCCGCGTGGGGCGGCTCAGCGGCGTCTGAGAGGCGTCAGGCGGACGGCGTGAGGGGGTCGGTGCCGGCGACCCTTTCCAGGACGCGCAGCGACCCTTCCACCCGCCGTTCCTCGAACGCTCCGCTCTCCAAGGCCCGAAGGTAGACGTGGTAGGGCGGCTGCCCGCCGTCCCGCGGGTCGGGGAAGACGTCGTGGATCACGAGGGCTCCGCCGACGGCGACGTGCGGCGCCCAGCCCTCGTAGTCGCCCTGCGCGTGCTCCTCGGCGTGCCCGCCGTCGATGAACAGCAGCGCCAGGGGCGCCCGCCAGAAGGCCGAGACGGTGCGCGACTGCCCGACGATGGCGACGACCTCGTCCTCCAGGCCCGCGTAGCCGATCGTCTTGCGGAAGGTGGGCAGCGTGTCCATCCGGCCGGTGCTCGGGTCGACCAGGGACGGGTCGTGGTGCTCCCAGCCCGCCTGGTTCTCCTCGGAGCCGTGGTGGTGGTCGACGGTGACCAGGACCGTTCCCGCCGTCCGGGCGGCGGCGCCCAGGTAGACGGCGGACTTCCCGCAGTAGGTGCCGACCTCCAGCATGGGCCCGGCCGCGGCGAGGCGGGCCCCGTAGAGCAGGGCCGTCTCGTACAGCGCGAGGCCCTCCTCCTCCGGCATGAAGCCCTTGGCGGCGCGGGCGACCCGCCGCAGGTCGGCGGGCATCGCCGGGGCGGGCGCGGCGGTCGTCCCCGCGGGGGTGGACGCCTTGGTGTCGGTCATCGATCTCCTCTGTCCGGGGCACCTTACCTCGCGGGCGCCATGTCCAACATCGTCCGGATGAGTCGTGCTGTGTCCAGGATGGCTTGCCCCACCAGACTGGAACGTGTTCTACTTTCCGGGTGCACAAGAACCTTCCCGAACCGTGTTCGGTAGGTTGGCGGGCGCGGTGGCCAGGCCCCGGCACCGCGGCGCTCACCGGGAATCGTGAACGGAGAAGGCGATGAATGTACGGGTCGACCCGCTGGTGTGCGAGGCGAACGCCGTGTGCGTCGGGCTCGCCCCCGAGGTCTTCGACCTCACCGACGACGACGAGCTGGTGATCCTGAAGCCGGACGTCCCGCCCGGGGAGCAGGACCGCGTCCGGCACGCGGTCCGGTCGTGCCCGAAGGCCGCGCTGACGCTGGAGGAGTAGCCCGACCGCGCCGCTTCCCGGCCCCCGAGCCTGCGGCGTGCCGTCCCGCAAACCGCGCCCATCCCGGGACGGCACGCCGCACGGTCGCACCGGCGTATCATCCTTGTCGTTCGTTCGGACTCCGAGTCGGTCATGGAGCGTAAGTGGTGCACGGTCTGGGCGCGCTCCTGGCCGCGGCGGCGCTGGCCGCGCCGCTGCTCGCCGCCCCCGCGGCGCACGCCGCGGCCCCCTCGCCGCGCATCCGCGACATCCAGGGCGCCGCGCACATCTCGCCGCTGAAGGGCCGCGCCGTGTCCGGGGTCCCCGGCGTCGTGACGGCGCTGACCGTCAACGGCTTCTGGATGCAGGACCCGCACCCCGACCGCAGCCACGCGACGTCCGAGGGCGTCTTCGTCTTCACCCGGACCGCGCCCAAGGCCCGCGTCGGCGACTCCGTCCGCGTGGACGGCAGGGTCAGCGAGTTCCGCCCCGGCGGCGGAACGTCCGGCGGGCTGACCCGGACGGAGATCGACGCCACCGCGACGGCCGTCGGCGCGCACGGCGCGCCGCTCCCGGCGCCCGCCGCGCTCGGCCCGCGCGGGCTCCGCCCCCCGGGCGCCGTGATCGAGCGCGGGCGGGGGAACGTCGAGCGGGGCGGCGCGTTCGACCCCCGCCACGACGCCATCGACTTCTACGAGGCCCTCGAAGGCATGCGGGTCCGCGTCGACGACGCCGTCGCGGCCGGCCCCACCCTCGACGGCGAGCTGCCCGTCCTACCCGCCGGCGGCGCCGGGGCGCGGGCGCGGACGGCGCGCGGCGGCATCCTCCTGCGCGACGGCGACGCCAACCCCGAGCGGGTCATCCTCGACGACGCGCTCGCCCCGATCCCCGCCGCGAACGTCGGCGACCGGCTGCCCGGCCCGAACGATGGCGTCCTCGACTACTCCTACGGCGACTACCGGCTGCTGCTCACCGCGTCACCGCGGCGCGTCCCCGGCGGGCCGGCGCGCGAGGCGACCCGGCCGCAGCGCCCCGGCGAGATGGCCGTCGCCACCACCGCGCTGAACGGGCTGAACCCCGACGCGCCGCCCGCGCGGTTCGACGCCGTGGCCCGCGACATCGTGGCGGGCCTGCGCTCCCCCGACCTCGTCGCGGTGACCGGGCTCGGCGACAACAGCGGACCGGACGACGACGGCACCGTCGCCGACGACCAGACCGTCGCGCAGCTCATCACCGCGATCAGCGCGGCGGGCGGTCCCGCCTACGACTGGCGCTCGGTCGACCCGCGCGACAACGAGGACGGCGGCCGCAAGGGCGCCAACGACCGGGTCGGCTTCCTGTTCCGCACCGACCGCGGCCTGGCGTTCGTCGACCGCCCCTCCCCGTCCGAGCCGCTCCCGGACGAGCCGCCCGAGCAGCCCGACCCGGCCGTGACCTCGGTCCGGGCCGTCGCGCGCGGCGGCACGGCCGGGCTCACGCTCAGCCCGGGCCGGATCGCGCCGCGCGACACCGCGTGGGCCGGCACCCGCAAGCCGCTCGCAGGGGAGCTGACCTGGCAGGGCCGGCGCCTCATCGTCATCGCCAACCAGTGGTTCCCGCGGACCGGCGACGACCAGCCGCTCTTCGGGCGCAACCAGCCGCCGTCCCAGCCCACCGCGTGGCGCCGCGACGCGCAGGCCCGCGTCGTCGCGCGGTTCGTGAACTCCGTCCGGAGGGTGGACGCGAACGCGAACGTGATCGTGGCGGGCGACCTCAACGACCGGGCGGCGTCCATCCCCGTCCAGACCCTGGCCAAGGGGGCGGGGCTCGCCGACCTCTCCGCGGAGCTGCCCGCAGGCGACCGCTACACGGCGGTGACCGCGGGGAACTCCGAGGACCTCGACCACATCATGCTCAGCGCGTCGCTGCACCGGCGGCGGCACGAGTTCGACGTGGTGCACCGCAGCGCGGAGTTCGCCGACCGGGCCGGCGAGCGCGACCCGACGGTCGTGCGCATCGCCATGTCAGGGAAATAAACACCTCACCGGATTTGGGCGGTGCCGAAAAGATCGGCGCGGCAGGTCCCCCAACGCCTCCGGTGTTTTCCTCCGGACGGGCGGGGCAGCCATCGATCGTCACACCCCCGGCTGGAGGAGACGCCCCCCATGGCGACCCGATACCGACCGCACATCAGCCTGGTCGGGCTCATCTACATCATCATCGGCGTGTTCATCGCGTGGGACCGCGGCTACATCGACGAAGGCCTGGTCCAGCGCATCGTCAGCGCCCTGCTGGCCGTCTTCCTGTGGGTCCTCGTCCTGCTGGGCGTGGACTTCCACATCGACTTCTGAGCGCCCGGAAGCCGGGCACGGGCCGTCCCGTCCCCGCCACGGGACGGCCCGTGCCTCCGGCGACAGGTGCACGTCGCGCTCCGGTCATAGACCGCAGAGTGCACCGGACGTTACCGTCCGCTCATGACGAAAAAGGACTGCAACTGCGGACACGGCGGCGGATGCTCCTGCCCGAAGGGATGCTCCTGCGGCTGCAACGGCTGACCCGCGCCGGCGCCCTCACTCCGGAACGGGGGCGCGCCAGAGGATCGGTGTCTCGCCGCTGGTCCCGGTGGCGAGGAGATCCGGCCCCACCGTGGTGAGGGCGGTCAGCCGCTGGGCGCCGTCGCCCGCGAGCCCCGGGACGTCGAGGCGGCGCCAGGCCGAGCCGTCGCGGGACGTCAGGACGGCCGCCTTCCCGTTCGAGACCGCGGCCACCGCGAATCCCCGCGGGGTCGGCGCGACGGCGGTGGCGGTGAGGCCGGGGCCGAGGACCCGCCGCGTCCAGGTCGCGCCGGCGTCGGTGGAGACCAGCGCGACGGCGTCGCCCGGCGCGCCGCCGGCGATCGCCACCAGCGTGCCGCCCCTGGCCGCGACCTGCGTGAGCGGGGCGGTGAGGCCGGGCGGGAGCTTCGCCGGCGTCCACGCGGCGCCGTCGGGGGACGTCCAGGCCGCGGCTGCCTTGCCCCGGCCGCCGACGGCGACGAGGTTGCGGCCGGTCGCGGTGACGTCGGCCGGGGCCCCGTCGAGGGCCGCGCGCCGCCAGGTCCGCAGGTCGGCCGAGCGCCAGGCGACGCCGGTCCCGACCGCGACGTAGCCGGACGGGCCCGCGGCGGCGGCGACCGGCGGCGGCCCTCCGGGGAACGGCGCCTTCTGCCAGGCCAGCCCGTCCTGCGAGGTCATCGCGAGGGGGCCGGGCGAGGCACCGGAGACGCGGCCGACGGCCAGCCAGCCGCGGTCGCCGCGGACGGCGTCCGCGAGCCGCCCGCCGGTGCCGGGGAACTGGGCCCGCGTCCACGAGCGGCCGTCGGGGGCCGTCCAGATCGCGGTGCCGCCGTTGGTGCTGCCCACCGCGACCGCCAGGCCCGGGGCCGTCGCGAGCGAGCTGATCGAGCGTTCGGGGTGGACGGCGCCCGGCACCGTGCGGAGGTCCACGCCGAACAGGTAGGCGTCGTCGCCCTGCCGTCCGGTGACGGCGACCCGCCCGCCGGCGACCGTCAGCCCGCTGCTGTCCACCGGTGCCGGGATGCTCCCGCCGGGCTGCCAGGTGCGGCCGTCGGCGCTGCGCAGCACGGTGTGCGCGCCCTTGGCGCCGCGGACGATGACCGCGAGGCCGGCCGGCGTGCCGTCGAACCGGTCGATGCCGTACCCGCCGAACCTGCTCGCGACCCGCCACGTCTTCCCGTCCGGCGAGGTGAACAGCACCCCGAACCGCGTGGTCTTGCGGTTCTTCTTGCGGCCGGTCGTGCGCCTGCCCTCGCGGACGGTCGCGAACCCGCCCGGACCGGCCGTCAGGCCCTTCGTGGCCCCGTACGAGCCCTGCGTCTGCGGGACGGTGACGAGCGCCCACGTCCGGCCGCCGTCCGCGGACCGCCAGATGCCGCCGGCGCGCACGGTCCGCGTGACCTTCTTCTTGCCGCGCTTGGCGGTGATCTTCCGGGAGTACGTCCCGTGCGCCAGCACCACGTTCCCGGACGCCGCCACGCGGTCGAGGCCGAGGATGCCCTTGAGGCCGCCGTCGACGCGCTGCCACGCGCGGCCGTCCGCCGAGCTCCAGGCGACGGCGCGGCCGCCGGACGCGCCCACGGCCACGAAGCCCCGGCCGGTGCGGGCCAGGTCGGTCACCTGGTCGGACGGGGTGAAGCCCGCGGTGACCGGGCGGCGGGTCCAGGTCCTGGCGTCGTCGCTCGTCCAGGCCACGACGCCGCCGCCGGGCGAGCGGCCGAGCGCGACCCAGCGGCCGTCTCCGCCGGAGACCAGGCGCGGGACCTCGCCGGCCGGCGGCGCGGCGCCGCCCGCGGCGCGCGGCGTCGCGAGCGACCAGGTGCGGCCCGCGTCGGCGGAGACGAGGAACCGGGCCCGCTCCCGGCCGGGGACCCCGTCGCCCTCGGTGCCCGCGGCGACGACCGCCGCGCCGGCGGAGGCGACGGTGGTGAGGTCCTGGACGAGCCCGTCGGCCGTCGCCTCGGGGTCGGGCGCGAACAGCGCGTCCGCGGCGATCGGAGCGGGGACGCTCGGCCCGTCCGGCCCGCCGTCGCCCTGGGACGCGACGACGATCGCGCCGCCGGCGACCGCGAGCACCCCGGCCCCGACCGCCGCCCGGACGCGCAGGCGCCGGGAGAGGCCCGTCCGCATCGCCGGGGCCGGCTTCGGCTTCGGCGGCCCGGCGACCAGGACGTCGCCCGGGTCGGGCTTCGCCTTCGCGGTCCGCCGCGGCGCGGGCGCGGGCTTCGCGGGCTTGCTCGGCTTGCTCGGCTTGGCGGGCTTCGCCTTCGCCGGGCGCGGGGCGGGGGCGTCCGCCGTCTCGGGCGGGGACTCCAGGCGGACGGCGTTGAGGCTCCCGGCCTTCGGCGCGCGCTCCCGCGGCGGTGCCCCGTGCCCCCAGGCCAGCCCGGCGGCGCGCCAGGCCTCGTAGGCGCGCTGCCAGGGCGACAGCGCGGCGGGCATGTCGGCGAGGTCGCCGGCGACGCCGAACGTCAGCCTCCGCCGGACCTGGCGGGACCCCGCGGGGCCCTCCTCGGCCGTCCGCCGGGCCTCGTCCTGCTCCGGGGTGCTCGCCGTCACACGCGCTCCTTCACGGTCCTGTCGGACCACCATCAAATCGCGCCACGGGAGTCCTTGTACGGACATCCGCGTGAACGGCGGCCGATGGGGCCGCGGGAGCGTTCTATCACTTCACGGGCGACGTATCCGATCTTTCGCTTCGATCGTTCCCTTGTAGGCGTAGCCGCGGACGTGGACGACCGGCGCACCGGGCCGCGGATCGCCGTGGACCTCCGAGGACACCCCGAGGCCGCCGGTCTCCACCCGAACGCCCGGCGGCACGATGATCTCCACGTCCGACTTGTAGGCGAGCACGCGCAGGACGGTGAGCTCGGCCTCGAAGTCGGCGGTGCGGAGGTCCAGCGTTCCCGTCCCCTTGTAGACGACGGTCGTGAACTGTGCCGGGAGCCGCCAGCATCCGGCGCGCGTGACCGAGCCCTTGTAGGCGACCTGGAACCGGCCCGCCGGCCCGTGCCCGGCGCCCGGCGGGGCGACCCGGCCGGACGGCAGGTCGGCGGCCACCGTCCCCAGCTCGTCATGGGTGCGGGCGGCCAGGACGGTGTCGATGCGCTCGTCGAGTTCGGCCTCGCTGAGGCGTCCCTCGGCGAAGGCGGTGTGCAGCCGGACGAGCATGTCGTCCCGGTCGCGGTCCGAGGCGCGCAGTGCGACGGGGGGCTGGGGGTGCTGCTCGACGCTCATCGCATCTCTCCTTAGCGGGTCCGCCTCCGCAGCCTGCACCCTCCCGTGGGAGGAGGGTCAATACGCGATGTATCTTAACTTGTCGTCGCTCGGCTTTCGAGACATTCGGCCGCATCCCGACGCGCGATCACGGCTGCGGCCTTTCCGGACGGCCGTCCGCTAGATTCGGAACAGCCCGTTGATCGAGGTGAGGGGGGACGATCCATGGGCGGGACGCTCGGCCGCGCGCACGGCCCGTACACGCTGTACGACCTGGACGCGCTCCCCGAGGAGGGTCGCCGCTACGAGCTCGCCGACGGCTGGCTGCACGAGCTGCCGGGCGACCTCTGGCACGACCACGCGGCCGAGCGGCTCAAGGCGATCCTCAAGGACGCGGCCCGTCAGGCCGACGCCGACGTGCACATCGCGGGCGCGCCGCAGGACGTCACGACCCCGGCCGGCGTCCGCAAGCCGGACGTCTTCGCGGTCGCGCGGGACGTCGCGCGGGCCGCCCTCGAACGCCAGACCCGCACCTACTACGGCCCCGACCTCATCCTGGTCGCCGAGGTCGTCACGCCGCGCACGGTCAACGAGCAGATCGACCGGGTCCGCAAGGTCGACGAGTACGCCACGACGGGCATCCCGCACTACTGGCTGGTCGACCTGGAGCCCCGGCCCACCCTCACCCTGATGGAGCTGCGGGACGGCCGCTACGAGCTGACGGGCAAGGCTCGCTCCGGCGAGACCGTCACCCTCGACCGCCCCTTCCCCATCGCGTTCGACCCGGCCCGCCTCTCCGAGATGGAATAGCCCCGACCCCCTAGGCTCGACCCGTGCTGCTGATCACCACACTCGACGCCTGGCGGGCCCAGGCCGGCCCGAGGTTCGTCCTGTCCGAGGCGGGTGCGGTCTGGGCGCCGGACGACGAGCCCGGAGTGCTCGCCGTGGCCGACGACGTGTTCGAGGACGGCCAGGTCGTCGCCGTCACCCTCGACCCGGCGCCCGGCGCCCTGCCGCCGCGCGGGATCATCGACCGGACCACCGCGTCCCGCGTCCGGTACGTGCGGCGCGGCCCGGACGGGAGGCACGTCGCGGTGCTGGAGCGACCCGCGACCGCCGAGGCGCTGGACCTGCTGCCGCACCCCGAGGGCGGCTGGTTCCGGGAGACCTGGCGGTCGGACGCGGCGTTCACGCCGGACGGCTACCCGGGCGAGCGGGCGAGCGCGACCGCCATCTACTTCCTTTTGCCGCCGGGAGAGGAGTCGATGTGGCACGCCGTCCGGTCCGCCGAGGTGTGGCTGTGGCACGCCGGCGGCCCGCTGACGCTGCTGCTCGGCGGCGAGGGGGAACGGCCGTCCGAGACGCCCGAGCGGATCACGCTGGGGCCGGACGTGGCGGGCGGGCAGGTCCCGCAGGCCGTCGTGCCCGCGAACGCCTGGCAGGCCGCGCGCCCGGCCGGGGACGAAGAGGTCCTGGTGAGCTGCGTCGTCTCCCCCGGCTTCGACTTCACCGACTTCCGCGCCCTGCCCTGACGCGCGTCAGCCCGCGCTCTTGCGGCGCGGGCGCACCGCCTGCTCGGCCCAGAACGGCTCCATGACCCGGCCTATCGCGCGGACGAGGACGCGCAGCTCCTCCTCGTCCAGCGGCCCGAACACCTCGTCGCCCACGCGGTCGGCGGCGGCCCGGGCGCGGCGGTGCAGGGCGCGCCCGTCCTCGGTGATCGCGACGGAGTAGCGCCGCCGGTCGCGCGGGTCGCGGGCGCGCTCGCACAGGCCGCGCTCCTCCAGGTCGTCCACGAGCCCGACCATCAGCGTGGGGTCGAGCAGCAGGTACCCGGCCATGTCCTGCTGGCTGAGCGTGCCGGACGAGTCGAGCATCGCCAGCACCAGGAAATGCCGCACCCGGATGCCGAGCGGCCTCAGTTCCTCTTCGACCCGCTGCTCCATCCACCATCCGCACTTGGACAGCTGGAAGCCGGCCAGGGACGCGAGCCCTTCCGGCAGCCCGCCCCGCGGGGGACCTTCCACCATGGCGACATGGTATATCGGATCGATCATCGGTTGACTCGATCGTAGAAAAGTTCGACTATTGATGGATGCCACCGACCATCGGGCTCTTCGCTCTCAACATGTACGCGTGCGCCGAGCCGCGCACCGCCGCCCGCGTCGCCGGGCTCGCCGAGGACCTCGGCTACGACTCCGTCTGGGTGGGCGACCACGTCGTCCTGCCGAGGCCGCGGCTGGACCCGTCCCCCGCGGAGCCGGACGCGCCGTTCACCGACCCGCTGGTCGCCCTCGCGCACCTCGCCGCGCGCACCGAGCGGATCGCGCTCGGCACCGGCGTCGTCGTCCTGCCGCAGCGGAACCCGCTGGTCCTCGCGAAGCAGCTGGCCAGCGTCGACGTGCTCAGCGAGGGACGGCTGATCTTCGGTGCCGCCGCGGGGTACCTGGAGCCGGAGATGCGTGCCGTCGGCGTCTCCCCCGAAGGACGCGGCGCCCGCGCGGACGAGTACCTCGCCGCCATGCGGTCGCTCTGGTACGACGACAGGCCCGCCTTCCAGGGCCGCCATGTGCGGTTCGAGGGCGTGGACGCGTATCCGCGTCCCCTCCAGCGCCCGATCCCCGTCGTGACCGGAGGCCACGGCCCCGCGGCGCTCCGCCGGGCCGCCCGCCACGCGGACGGCTGGTACGGATGGATGGTCGGGCGCCGCGCCGCCGCCGACCTGATCCCCCGGGTGCGCGCCCTCCGCGAGGAGGCCGGCCGGGAACCGCTGCACATCTCGGTGAGCCCGCCGAAGCTCCCGGACGCCGAGTTCGTCCGGGTCTACGGCGAGCTGGGGGTGGACCGCCTCATCGTCGTCCCGCCCATGGGCGTCCCGGCGGCCGAGCTGGAGCGGTTCGTCGAGGACCACGCCCCCGCCAGGCTGGGCGCCCGCCCCGCGTCGTGAATGAGCGTCACGAGGGGAGCGGCGCGCCGCCCGCGTGCGTGGCCTCACGGGGGGCGGCGCGCCGCGGGCTCAGTCGGACGAGAAGGCGGAGTCGAACGACGCGGTCGGCGGCTCCATCGCGTTGAGGCCGCGGACGAACTCCAGCGCCTCGGGGGCGCCCTGGAGGCGGTCCATGCCGGCGTCCTCCCACTCGACCGAGATCGGGCCGTCGTAGCCGATCGCGTTGAGGGCGCGGAAGACGTCCTCCCACGGGACGTCGCCGCGGCCGGTGGAGATGAAGTCCCAGCCGCGCCGCAGGTCGGCCCACGGCAGGTGGGACGACAGCCGCCCGCGGCGGCCGTCGCCCGTGCGGACCTTCGTGTCCTTGCAGTCGACGTGGTAGATCCGGTCGCGGAAGTCGAAGAGGAAGCCGACCGGGTCGAGCTCCTGCCAGACGAAGTGCGACGGGTCGAAGTTCAGCCCGAACGCGGGCCGGTGCCCGATCGCGTCCAGCGTCCGGACGGTCGTCCAGTAGTCGTAGGCGATCTCGCTCGGGTGCACCTCGTGCGCGAACCGGACGCCGACCTCGTCGAACACGTCCAGGATCGGGTTCCAGCGCTCGGCGAAGTCGGCGTAGCCGCGCTCCACCATCGCGTCGGGGGTGGGCGGGAACATCGCGACCGTGTGCCAGATCGACGACCCGGTGAAGCCGACCACGGTGCCGACGCCGAGCTTCGCCGCGGCCCGCGCGGTGTCCTTGATCTCCTCGGCGGCGCGCCGCCGGACGCCCTCGGCCTCGCCGTCGCCCCAGATCCGGTCCGGCAGGATCGCCCGGTGCCGCTCGTCGGGGTTGTCGCAGACGGCCTGCCCCACGAGGTGGTTGGAGATCGCGAACACCTTGAGGTCGTGCTTGGCGAGCGTCTCCAGCCTGCGCGGGACGTAGCCGTCGTCGGCGACGGCCTTGTCGACCTCGAAGTGGTCGCCCCAGCAGGCGATCTCCAGGCCCTCGTAGCCCCAGCCGGACGCCAGCCGGCAGACCTCCTCGAACGGCAGGTCCGCCCACTGGCCGGTGAACAGGGTGATCGGTCGTGCCATCTCACTCGCTCCCTTCGACATCGACCCAGCGGCCGGACGCCGCGCTGTCGGCGACCGCGGCGAGGACCCGCTGCACCTGCAGGCCGTCGGCGAACGACGGGCGCGGGTCGGCGCCGTCCGCGATGGCGGTGAGCAGGTCGGCCAGCTGGTGGGTGAACGTGTGCTCGTACCCCAGGATGTGGCCGGGCGGCCACCAGTGCCCGGCGTAGGGGTGGACGGGCTCGGTGACGACGATCCGCCGGAAGCCCGCGGTGCGCGGGTCCTCGGCCGCGTCGTGGAACCACAGCTCGTTCAGCGATTCCAGGTCGAACGCCAGGGCGCCGGACGAGCCGCTGACCTCGATCCGCAGCGAGTTCTTGCGCCCGGTCGCGAACCGGGTGGCCTCGAACGTGGCGAGCGCGCCGGCGTCCGTCCGCCCGATGAACAGGGCCGCGTCGTCCACGGTGACCCGCGCCGTGCCGCCGCCCGGCACCGGGCGCTCCGGGACGAAGGTGTCCAGCAGCGCCGACACCCCGGCGAGCGACTGCCCGGTGATGAACTGCGCGGTGTCGATGATGTGCGCGCCGATGTCGCCGAGCGCGCCCGACCCGGCCTTGTCGCGGTCCATCCGCCAGGTGAAGGGCGCCTCCGGGTCGGAGAGCCAGTCCTGGAGGTACTGGGCCCGGATGTGCCGGACGGTCCCGATGCGGCCCTCGTCCACGAGCTTGCGGGCGAGCGTGACGGCCGGGACGCGCCGGTAGTTGAACCCGACCATCGACCGGACGCCGCGCGCGCGGGCGCGCTCCGCGGCGGCGGCCATCGCCTCCGCCTCCGCGACGGAGTTGGCGAGGGGCTTCTCGCACAGCACGTGCTTGCCCGCGTCGAGCGCGGCGACCGCGATCTCGGCGTGGCTGTCGCCCGGCGTGCAGATGTCGACGAGCTGGACGTCGTCGCGGCGGAGGAGCTCCTTCCAGTCGGTCTCCACCGTCGCCCAGCCGAGCGCCGCCGCGGCGGCGCCGGCGCGCTCCGCGGAACGTCCGGCCAGGACGGCCATGACCGGGGTCAGCGGCGGCCCGAAGAACGGCCCGACGCTGCGCCACGCCTGGGAGTGGGCGCGCCCCATGAACGCGTGCCCGACCATCCCGACTCCGACGGTCGTCATATTCGCTCACCTCTCTGTTCCTGGCCGGTGCGCCCGCCCCGGAGGGGAAGGGGAGGCGGGCGCACCGACGCCCCCGTGCCTCTAGGATTCGAAGCCGAGCGGCATGTACTGGTCGACGTTGTCCTTGGTGACCGTCTCCGACGCCAGCGTGACCGACTGGGGCACCTGCAGCTCGACCAGGTCGGCCATGCCCTTGCCCTGCGCGATGAGCCGGCCCAGCTTGATCGCGGACGCGGCCATCGTCGGCGGGTAGGTGACGGTCGCCTCCAGCACCCCGCCGCCCGCCTTGATCTCGCGCATCGCGTTGGCCGACCCGGCGCCGCCGACCATGAAGAACTCCTTGCGGCCGGACTGCTTGATCGCGGCGAGCACGCCGACGCCCTGGTCGTCGTCGTGGTTCCACATCGCGTCGATCTTCTTGTGCGCCTGCAGCAGGTTGGAGGCGACCTGGTTGCCGGACTCGACGGTGAACTTCGCGTCCTGCTTCGCGGTGACGGTGAAGCCGTAGGACTTCAGCGCGTCCGCGAAGCCCTTGCTGCGGTCCTGCGTCAGCGGCAGCGTCGCGATGCCCTGGATCTCCACGATCACCGGGTTCGAGACGCCCTTGTCCTTCAGCTTCTTGCCGATGTAGTGGCCGGCGGAGACGCCCATGCCGTAGTTGTCGCCGCCGATCCACGACCGGTACGACAGCTTGTCGGGGAAGACGCGGTCGAGGTTGACGACCGGGATGCCGGCGTCCATCGCCTTGCGGGCGACCTGGTTCAGCTGCTCGCCGTCGTTCGGCAGGATGACCAGCACGTTGACCTTCGCCCGGATCAGCGACTCGACCGCGGAGATCTGCTGGTTGATGTCGTTGGTCGGCTCGACCGGCTTGAACGTCACGTCCTTGTACTTCTTCGCCTGGCCCTCGGCGTTCTTGGCGATCGCCGCGATCCAGCCGTGGTCCGCGGCGGGCGCGGAGAACCCGATGGTGACCTGCTTGCCCTGCTTGTCGTTGTCACCGCCGAGCGACCCGGCCTGGGCCGCGGGGCTCGGGTCGTCCTCGCTGTTGCTCGTGCAGGCCGCGGCGAGGCTGCCGGCCGCGACGACCGCGCCGCCGAACAGGACGCCTCTGCGGGTGGGACGGGGGCCCTGCTGATGATCACGCATGACGTGCTCCTGATTGGTGGGATGGGGCGTCCCGCGCCGCGCGGTCCCCGACACGCGCGGCACCGGACGTGGGGTGGGCGGGGTCAGGTGGGCGAGCGGAGCCCGCGGCGCTGCAGCAGCACGGCGATCACGATGATCACGCCCTTGGCGATCAGCTGGTCGCTGGTCTGCAGGCCGTTCAGGATGAACAGGTTGGTGATGACGGTGAACACCAGCACGCCGAGGATCGACCCGACGACGGTGCCGCGCCCGCCGGTGAGCAGCGTCCCGCCGATGATCACGGCGGCGATCGCGTCCAGCTCGTACAGGTCGCCGTGGGTGCTGGAGCCGGTGGTGGTCCGCGCCATGATGATGATCGCGGCGATGCCGCAGCAGAACCCGGACAGCGCGTACAGCAGCAGGGTGTGCCGGCGGACGTTGATGCCGGCGAGCCGCGCCGCCTCCGGGTTGCCGCCGACGGCGAACGTCCGGCGGCCGAACGTGGTGCGGTTGAGCAGCAGCCACCCGGCGATCGCGACCGCCGCGAAGATGTACACGACCAGCGGCAGCCCGAGCAGCCTGGTGGTGGACAGCGCCTCGATGGCGTCGTTCTCCGGCCGGACGAGCTGGGTCTTGCGGTCCGACATCCGCTGCGCCAGCCCGCGCGCCGCGACGAGCATCGCGAGGGTGGCGATGAACGGCACCAGCCGCCCGTAGGAGATCAGCAGCCCGGTCACGACGCCCGAGCCCGTCCCGACGAGGATCGCGCACAGCGCCATCACCCCGGACCCGTAGGACTGCGTCGCGACGGTGGTCGCCCACACCGACGCCAGCGCCATCACCGACCCGACGGACAGGTCGATCCCGCCGCCGATGATGACGAACGTCTGGCCGACGGTGATCACGCCGATGGTGGCGGCGAGGGCGAGGATGCCGACCACGTTCCCGGACGTCGCGAAGTTGTCCGGCTCGGTCACCAGCCCGACGACCGCGAGCAGCACCAGCGCGGCGACCAGCCCGAGATGGTGGATCTCGCGGCCGCCGGCGCCGCCGTTGCGCCCGAACGGCCGCCACGGTCCACCGCCGCCCGGCCTCATCTTCGTCAGCGGGCCGAGCGCTCCGCCGCGCTCGTCCAGCCCCGTGTCGGTCATAGAGCGCTCCCCTCCATGATCATGTTGAGTACGGTGCCCTCGTCGAGGTCGCGGGCGTCGCCGGTGTGCACGACGCGGCCCTCCCGCACGACGAGGACGCGGTCGGCGAGGCCGAGCACCTCGGGCACCTCGCTGGACACCAGCAGCACCCCGATCCCGCTGTCGGCCAGCCGCCGGATCACCGCGTACAGCTCGGCGCGGGCCCCGACGTCCACGCCGCGGGTCGGCTCGTCCAGGATCAGCAGCCGCAGCCCGGACGGGTCGAGCAGCCACCGGGCCAGCACGACCTTCTGCTGGTTGCCGCCCGACAGCGTCACGACGGGGCGTCTCGGATCGGGCGGCCGGATGTCGAGCGCCTCGATCTGGCGGCGCACGTCGGCGACCTCGCGGCGGCGGTTGAGCCAGCCGAACGAGGCGTACCGGGTGAGCCCGGCGACGCTGACGTTCCCGGCGACGGTCTCGTTCATCAGCAGCGCCTGGCTCTTGCGCTCCTCCGGCGCCATGCCCATACCGTGCCGGACCGCCGCGCCGGTGTCGCCGGGACGGACGGGCCGCCCGTCGACGAGCACCCGCCCGCGGGCGGCCCGCCGGGCGCCGTAGACGGTCTCCAGGATCTCCGAGCGCCCGGAGCCGACGAGCCCGGCGAGGCCGACGATCTCGCCCGCGCGGACGGTGATCGACACGTCCTCGAAGGCGCCGGGCAGCGTGAGGTGCTCGACGCGGAGCACCTCCGGCCGGTCGTCCGCGGGCTCGGGCCGCTCCGGGAACACGTACTCCACGTCGCGCCCGGTCATCAGCGACACGATCTGGTCCGTCTTCGTCGTCCGCGCGGGCAGGCCGCCCGCGACGGACCTGCCGTCCTTCAGCACCGTGACCCGGTCGCCGATCTCGCGGATCTCCTCCAGGCGGTGCGAGATGTAGACGACGGCGACGCCGGCGGCGGTCAGCTCCCGGATGATGCGGAACAGGTTCCCGACCTCGTCGTGGGCGAGCGCGGCCGACGGCTCGTCCATCACGATGAGGCGGGCGTCGTGCGACAGGGCCCGGGCCATGCTGACGACCTGCTTGCCCGCGGCGGGCAGCCGCCCGACCTCGCGCCGCGGCGGGATCTCCCCGTGCCCGAGCCGCCCGAGCAGCTCGCGCGCCGCCCGCTCGGTCTCGGCGCGCCGGGTGAACCCGTAGGCCGCGCGCTCGTGGCCGAGGAAGATGTTATCGGCGACCGACAGGCCGTCCACCAGGTCGAGCTCCTGGTAGATGGTCGCGATCCCGGCCCGCATCGCGGCGGTCGGCCCGGCGAGCCGCACCGGCGCCCCGGCGAAGACGATCTCGCCCGCGTCGGGCTGGTGCGCACCGGCGAGCACCTTGATGAGCGTCGACTTCCCGGCGCCGTTCTGGCCGAGCAGGCAGTGCACCTCGCCGGGGCGGACGTCGAGGTCGACGCCGTCCAGCGCGCGGACGCCGGGGAACTGCTTGACGATTCCGCGCATCAGCAGCAGCGGTTCGGGCGTACCCATCGGGCCTCCTCGGGGGGTCAGGACGCGGAGAAGACGTGGTCGCTGATGAGGCGGGCGCCGCCGACCACGCCGGCCGCGCCGGCGAGCTCGGACAGCACGATCGGCAGGTTGCCGGTCGCGAGCGGCGCGGACCGGCGGTAGACGACGCTGCGGATCTCGGCGAGCAGCGCGTGGCCGAGGCCCGCGACGCCGCCCGCGATGATGACGAGGCCGGGGTTGAAGAAGCTGACCAGCCCGGCGAGCACCTGCCCGACGTGCCGGCCGCCCTCCCGGATGATCTGCACGGCGACCGGGTCGCCCGCGGCGGCCGCCTCGCCGACGTGCTCGGCCGTCAGCTCCCCGTGGGTCTCCAGCAGCGCGGCGAGCTGCGCGGACTCCCCCGACCGGGCCGCGGCCTCGGCGTCCCGGGCGAGCGCGGCGCCGCCGAAGTAGGCCTCCAGGCAGCCGGCGTTGCCGCAGGCGCAGATCGGCCCGTCGTCGTCGACGCGGATGTGCCCGATGTCCCCGGCGCTGCCGGACACGCCGCGGTAGATCGCGCCGTCCACCACGATGCCGCAGCCGATGCCGGTGCCGATCTTGACGAGCAGGAAGTCGTCCACCGCCCGGGCGAGCCCGGCGTGCAGCTCGCCAAGCGCCATCAGGTTCACGTCGTTGTCGACCAGCACCGGGCACCCGAGCTCCTGCCCGATCGCGTCCCGCACCGGGAACCGGTCCCAGCCCGGCATGATCGGCGGGACGACCGGCATGCCGTCGCGGAAGCTGACCGGCCCGGGGACCCCGATGCCCGTCCCGTGCACCTGCGGGATGAGCCCCTCGTCCCGGAGCTTGCCGAGCAGGTCCAGCGCCCGGTCGAGGACCACTGTCGCGCCCTGCCGGACGTCGCACTGCTCGCTGACGTGCCCGAGCACCTCCAGCGCGCCGTCGGTCACCGCGACGTCGATCGAGGTGGCGCCGATGTCGAAGGCGACGAACCGCAGGCTCGGCGCCAGCCGGACGATCCCGGACCGCCGCCCGCCGCGCGAGGCGGCCAGCCCCGCGCCCTCGACGAGCCCCAGCTCGACGAGCCGGTCCAGCTCGACGGCCAGCTTCGAGCGCGACAGCCGGACGACGTCGCCCAGCTCGGCGCGCGAGCGCGGGCCCTCGTCGCGCAGCAGCCGCAGCAGGCGTGCCTGATGCACGTTCTGCGGACGAGCCGACATGCGCATCACGCCGTCCTCTCGGGATCGCTCCCGGGGCCGTGTGACCCCGGTCTCATGGCCGAGACCGTAACCCGCTTTCGCCGCTTTGAGAAGACCTTTTCCCTAGATCATCCAGACTTTCTCCACCCAGAGGACAAAGTAACGAACAAGCAACGGCCCCGGCCACCGCGCGGAACGCGGCGGCCGGGGCCGTGAGAGGTTGAGGGGTTCGGGTTAGTAGCTGACCGTCTGGCGGCCTGCGGCCATGGTGCGCATGATGTGTTCGACGAGGGTGATGAGGACGCGCTTGGCGTCCTCGCGGTCGCGGACGTCGCAGGAGATGACCGGGATGTCGGGGGACAGGTCGAGCGCGTCGCGCACTTGGTCGGCGGAGTGCCGGCCCGCACCGTCGAACCGGTTCACGCCGATGATGAACGGGACGCCGCGGCGTTCGAAGTAGTCGACCGAGGCGAAGCAGTCGGCGAGGCGCCGGGTGTCGACCAGGACGACCGCGCCGAGCGCGCCCTTGGCCAACTCGTCCCACATGAACCAGAAGCGGTCCTGGCCCGGGGTGCCGAACACGAACAGCACCAGGCCGTTGGGCAGGGTGATCCGCCCGAAGTCCATGGCCACGGTCGTGGTCGTCTTGGACGCGACGGCGGTCGTGTCGTCGACCCCGATGCTCTTCTCGGTCAGCGCCTCCTCGGTGCGCAGCGGCCGGATCTCGCTCACCGCACTGACCAGGGTGGTCTTGCCGACACCGAAACCGCCGGCCACGAGGATCTTTACCGTCAGCGCCGAGTCGCCCTGATGGGCGGCCGGCTCAGAGCGCACGGATTCCATCGATCACTTCCTTGAGTACGCGCTCGCTGGGGAACTGCGCCACCGGCGCGGGTCGCCGGACCTGTATCAGCGAGTGGTCGAGCAGGTCACCGAGCAGGACACGGACGACCCCGAGGGGAAGTTCCAGATCCGACGCTATCTCGGCGACCGACAACGGGGTGCGGCAAAGCTCCAGGATCATGTCATGTTCTGGCTCCGGCGCCCATGGGTTCGCCGGAAGGGCATGGGCGTCGTCCGCGGGCTCCGGCGGGTCCGCGACGGCGATCAGCGCGACGAGGTCGAACTCGACCCCGTCGTAGTGCGTCCGGCCTCCGGTGAGGGCGTACGGGCGCACGACGGGGCCCGCCGCGTCGTCGTACCATCCCGCACCGCTCATCTCACCGGCCACCGGTCTCGGAGCCGACGCGCGGGTTCGCCGACAGGTGCTGGCCGACCCGGGAGACCAGCATCGCCATCTCGTAGGCGATGATGCCGAGGTCGGCGTCGGCGGCGGCGAGGACGGCGAGGCAGGCGCCCCGGCCGGCGGCGGTGACGAACAGGAACGAGGACTCCATCTCCACGATCGTCTGCCGGACGGGGCCGCCGCCGAACGACTCGCCCGCCCCCCGCGCGAGGCTCTGGAAGCTGGCGGCCACGGCGGACAGGTGATCGGACTCCTCGGCGGAGAGCCCGCTCGACGCGGCCATCCGCAGCCCGTCGCTCGACAGCACCACCGCGTTCTGGACCGGGGCGACGCGCTGCACGAGGCTGTCGAGCAGCCAGTTCAGCTCACCTCCGGCCGCGCCTGGGAGCTCGGCGCCGGAGTGCTGGGGCTGTGTCATGGGGTGTCGTCCTCCTGGTGAGGTGGGGTGTCGGCGGGGTCCGTGCCGGCCGCGTCCTGCCTGCCGCGCTGCCAGCCGCGCTGCATGGCGGACATCATCGATCGCATCGTCTCGGGCGAGCGGCCCGCGAGGTCCTCCGGTGCCTCGCCCGTGGGAACGGTCCCTTCCGGTGCGCCGCCGCCCTCCGGGGGCGGCACGTCCGTCGGGACGGGCGCGGCGAGCGGCACCGCCGGCTCGGGAGCGGGCGGCGGGGCGGCCGGTTCGTCCGGCGGGGCCTGGCCCCGCTCGGCGAGATGGGCGTCGACCCGCTGCTTGAGCTGGGGTGCCAGGTGGGTCTGCCGCCTGCGCTTCGGCAGGTCGCCGTCCTTCAGCGGCGGCGCGGGCTCGGGCGGCGCCTCTGCCCGCGCGGGTTCCGGCGCCGGGGGCGGGGGCTCCGCGGCGGGCGGTGCCGCCTCCGGGGGCAGGGGCTCGGCCTCGGCGACGAGCCGGACCACGCCGCCGGACTCGGCCGGGCCCGCCTCGACCGCCGCCCGGCCCGGCGCGGACAGCGCCGCGTTCTGGTCGGACAGCACCTCCATCGGCCCGGTGGAGCGGCGCACGGCGGATTCCGCCTCGGCGCTGTCCACGATGAGCGACCCGGGGATCAGCGCGATCGCGGTCGTCCCCCCGTACGGGGACGGGCGGAGCGTGACGGTGATGTCGTGCCGCTGGGCCAGCCGCGCGACGACGAACAGCCCGAGCTGGGCGCTGTCGGACGGGTCGAACTCGGGCGGGTTGGCGAGCCGCTCGTTGGCCGCGCGCAGCGCCTCCTCCGTCATCCCGAGGCCGCGGTCCTCCACCTCGATCGCGAACCCGCTGGCCACCGGGTGGCCGCTGACCCGCACCGGCGACTGCGGCGGCGAGAACGTGGTGGCGTTCTCCACCACCTCGGCGAGCAGGTGGATGACGTCGGCGACGGCGGAGCCGAGCAGCGCGATGCGCGGCAGCGGCTGCACCCGGACGCGCGGGTAGTCCTCGACCTCGGCGACCGCGCCGCGGACCACGTCCACCAGCGGGACGGGACGGCGCCAGCCGCGCCCGGCGCTTTTGCCGGCGAGGATCACCAGGCCCTCGGCGTGCCGCCGCATGCGGGTCGCGAGGTGGTCGAGGCGGAACAGGTCCGACAGCTCCGAGGGGTCCTCGGTGCGGCGCTCCATGCTGTCGAGCAGGCTGAGCTGCCGGTGCAGCAGCGCCTGGTTGCGGCGCGCGAGGTTGACGAACACCTCGCTGATCCCGCGCCGCGCCGCGACCTCGCCCTCGGCGGCGACCAGCACCGCCTCGCGGGCGCGGTCGAACGAGTCGGCGATCTGCCGGATCTCGGTGATGTGGTACTCGACGTCGGGAACGGGCTCGGGTTCGGGGGGACCGCCGGCGCGGATCTGCTCGGCGAGCATCGGCAGCCGCTTCCTGGTGAAGTCCACGACGCCGGCCGCGAGCGTGCGGCACTCGCGCAGCAGCCGCCGCGACACCCGCGCCGCGATCAGGGCCGACAGCAGGATGGCGAGCAGCCCGAGCCCGCCGGCGACGGCGAGCCGCCCGAACGTGTCGATGGCGACGCCCTGGGCACGGCCGACGACCTCGTCCAGGGTCCTGTTCTCGAACTTGTACAGGCGGCCGTTGGCGGTGTCGGCGACGGACCGCCACACGGCCGGCTCCAGGGTGCGGGGGCCGGAGCCGCGCGCGGCGCGTCCCGCTCCGGCGGCGCCGCCCTGCCCGGCGGGCGGGCGGGTCCGGCGCGCGGCGGCCCTGGCCGGCGGGTCGGCGCCGCCGATCACCTCGTCCTCCAGCCGGCGGAGCTGGATGAACTGCGGCGAGGCGACCAGCTTCTGGTAGCCGGCGCGGGCCTCCTCCGGCAGGTTCAGCGCGTTGTCGGCGTACAGCGTCCGCTGCGCCCCGACGAGCTGCGCGAACTCGCCGCGCTCGGCGGCGGTGATGCGGCCGGAGGCGAGCGCGCCGGTCAGCAGGGCGTCCTCGCGGTTCATGAACTCGCGGGCGCGGCCGACCGCGATGAGCGTGCGGGTGTCGGCGACGATCCGCCCGTCGCCGGGCGTCGCCGACAGGTAGACGGCGAAGGCCGCGTCGACGATGGCGTTGTAGCGCCGCAGCACGTGGGCGCGGTCGGCGACGCGCTCGTCCACGCTGCTGCGGATCCCCTCCAGGGCGCCGATCTGCTGCACGAGCGCGTCGATCCGCCGGACGGTCTCGGGCAGGATCGAGTCGCGCAGCCCCTCGTCCCGGCCTCCCGCGCGCACCTCCTCGGCCGCCTTGTCGGTGGCCTGCCGCTGCGTCCGCATCACCCCGAGGTCGACGGTCTGCGCGCCGCCGAGCTCCGCCGTCGACAGCCGCCGCTCCTTCTGCACGGCGTCGATGAGCCGCTGCGCGGGCAGCACCGTCTTCTCCTGGAACTTGCGGCTCTGCAGGAGCACGTGCGCGTCCCCGTAGGTGATCCCGGTGAGGAACGCCCACAGCGACGCGAGCGCCAGCAGCGGCACGACGACCAGCAGGCTGATCCTCGCCCGGATGGAGGAGAAACGGGGTCTCATCACGGCCGGCGGACCCTGCTCACCGGCGCGCGCGCCGGCGTCGCCTTCGGCATTGGGGGGCGGAACATGCGGGGGAAACCTCCCGATGCGTGGAGTACGGGGGTGTGCGGGAGCCTACTACGTCGCGGGTTCACGATGATCGAGGATCCGATCACCGTCCGCCACCTCCCCCGGATCGGATTCCTCGTCCGGCCAGGTCAGCACGTGCTCCATCAAAGCCACGAGCACTTCCTTCGACGATTCGCGGCGGCGGACGTCGCAGAGCACCACCGGAACGCCCGGGTCGAGGTCGAGCGCGATGGCGATGTCCTCGGCCCGGTGCGTGCGCCGCCCGCCGAAGCAGTTCACCGCCACCACGAACGGCAGGCCCCGGCGCTCGAAGTAGTCGATCGCCGGGAAGGAGTGCTTCAGCCGGCGGGTGTCGGCCAGCACGACGGCGCCGATCGCGCCGGACGCCAGCTCGTCCCACATGAACCAGAACCGCTCCTGGCCCGGGGTGCCGAACAGGTAGAGCAGCAGCTGGTCCGACAGGGTGATGCGGCCGAAGTCCATGGCGACCGTCGTGGTGCCCTTCGCGCCGACGCCGGAGACGTCGTCCACCCCGACGCCGCGGTCGGTCAGCGGCTCCTCGGTGTGCAGCGGCCGGATCTCGCTGATCGAGCCGACCATGGTGGTCTTGCCGACGCCGAACCCGCCGGCGATGAGGATCTTCGTCGTGACGAGCGGGCGGGCCGCGGCGCCGAAGGGCGTCCGGCCGGCGTCCGCGGTTCCCTCAGAGGGCGCGGAGGCCATTGAGCACCTCCCTCAGCACGCCCTTCGGGGGGCGGCGGCCCGCGGTGGCCGGCTGCGCCTCGGCGACCACCGCGACGAGTCCCTCGTCCCGCAGGTCGCCGAGCAGCACCCGGACGACGCCGATCGGCAGCCCGAGATCGGCGGCCAGGTCGACGACCGGCACGGGCCGCGCGCACCCGCGCAGCACCCGCGCGTGGTCGGGGCTGTAGCGCAGCCGGTCACCGGCGGGGACGCCGGTGGCCGACACCACCGCGATGAGCTCGAAGCCGGCGCCCTCGGGACGGGTCCGGCCCCGGGTCATCGCGTACGGTCGCACGACCGGACCGGCCTCCCGGTCCAGCCACCGTTCTGCCGGCGGGGTCATCGGTCAAAAGCCCCGCGACCCGGGCCCTCCGAACCCCTGGCCGCCCGGCTCGCCGGCGAACCGCGGGCTCGCCTGCAGATGCTGACCGACCCGCTTGACCAGGACCGCCATCTCGTAGGCGACGAGGCCGGCGTCGGCCTCCGCCTCCGCCAGCACGGCGAGGCAGGTGCCGTCGCCCGCGGCGGTCACGAACAGCAGCAGCGCGTCCATCTCGATGATGGTCTGCCGGACGTTGCCGCCCGCGAAGTGCCGGCCCGCGCCGCGGGCGAGGCTCTGCACGCCGGACGCCAGCGCGGACAGGTGCTCGGCGTCCTCGCGCGCCAGCTCGTTGGACGCGGCCACGGCCAGCCCGTCACGTGACAGGATCACCGCCTGCCGCACCGTCGTGACCCGCTCTGCGAAGTCGTTGAGCAGCCAGTTCAGCTCACCGGTCACGGTGTTGTGCATCATCGGGTTCCCTCATCCCCCACATCGGACGCGCGTCCGCGCCGCCATCCCTGCTGTATCGATGCCATCAGCGAGCGTGCCTCCTCGGGCGAGCGTGCGACACCCCCGGCCGTGACTCCGCCGATCCTGGGCGGTGCCGGGGGGCTCTTGCGCAGTTGCGGGGCCAGGTTCTCCTGCCTGACCCGGCGCGGCAGGCCCGCGTGGGTTCCCGCGGGCTGCCAGTCTTCGTCCTCCTCGCCGGGCCCGTCCGCGTCCGCCGGCTCGTCGTCCGGCGGAGGGACGGCGTCGTCCGACCAGGGGTTCGGGGCGGGACGCGGCGGGGAGGCTTGCGCCGGCCGGTCCGGCGCGCCCCATGGCACCGCGGGCCCGGTGAGCTCCGGCAGCGCGGGCGGCGCCTCCAGGTGGCCGCCGGCGCCCTCCAGGTGGCCTGGTGCGGCGGCGTCGCGCAGCGGGACGACCGCGTCGGCGCGGGGCGCGGGCACCAGCACCGCCTCCTCCACGTCCTCCTCGTCGAGGCCGTCGGTGACGGTGTCGAGCGGGGACCGCCCGTCGTCGGGTAGGGCGGCGTCCTCGCCGGGACCGGAGGCGGGCGGCAGCGTCCCGGCGACCATCTGCTCGGCCGGCACCACCAGCTCGTGCGGCAGCAGGACGATCGCCGTCACGCCCCCGTACGGGGACCGCTGCAGCGTCACCGAGATCTCGTGCCGGGCGGCGAGCCGCGCGACGACGAACAGGCCGAGCTGGTCGGTGTCGACCAGGTCGTACTCCGGCGGCTCGGCGAGCCTGCGGTTGGCCTCGGCGAGCAGCTCGGGCTTGACGCCGAGGCCGCGGTCCTCGATCTCGATGGCGAACCCGGTGCCGACCCGGTCGGCCATCACCCGGACCTCGGTGTTGGGCGGGGAGAACGCCGCGGCGTTCTCGATCAGCTCGGCCAGCAGGTGGATGACGTCGGTGACGGCGGCGCCGACCAGGCCGTCCTCGGTGTCGGTCAGGACCGTGGCCCGGGTGTAGTCCTCGATCTCCGAGACGGCGGCGCGCAGGACGTCGGCGATCCGCACGGGCTCCCGCCAGCCGCGGCCGGGGGTGGCGCCGGACAGGATGATCAGGCTCTCCGCGTGCCGCCGCATGCGGGTGGTGAGGTGGTCGATCCGGAAGAGGTCCTCCAGGTCGTCGGCCTCGGCGCGGCTCTCCAGGCCGTCCAGCATCGTCAGCTGGCGGTGCAGGAGCGACTGGTTGCGGCGGGCGATGTTGAGGAAGATGCGGCTGACGCCGGCGCGCAGCTCGGCCTGCCCGACGGCCGCGTCGACCGCGGTCCGCTGCACCTTGGCGAACGCGTCGGCGAGCCGGGCGACCTCGGTGGTGCGCCCGGACTCCAGGGGCGGCGCCTCCGCGGCGACGTCGACGGTCTCGTTGCGGCTCAGCCGCCGCACGACGTCCGGGAGCCGCTTGTCCGCGACCTCCTCCGCGGACCCGCGCAGCCCGACCAGCTCCCGGACGAACCCGCGCGCGAAGCGCAGCGACAGCAGCACCGAGGCGAGGATCGCCAGCAGGCCGAGGCCGCCGACGACGCCGAGCCGGATGTAGGCCTTCCGGCCGAGGTCGTCGGCGTGCTCGCCGGCGCGCTGGGAGTTGCCGAGCACCATCTTGTTGACCGACAGGACGAGCGGCTCCGCCGTCCGCTGCCAGTCGGCGGCCCGGACGGGGATCGGACGGCGCGGATCGGCGTCGGCGATCCGGTCCTCCATGGCCCTGAAGTTCTGGTACGCCGGGGCGGCGAAGACCTGCGCGGTGCCGGTCCGGTAGACGACGGGGTCGAGCAGGGAGCGCTGCTTGATCCACTGCTGGCGCTGCTCGCCGACCATCTCGGTGAACATCCGGTGCTCGGCGCGGCTCATCCGGCCCTTGGTGATGAACGCCGCCGCGACCAGCGCGTTCTCCCGCTGCAGCAGTTCCATCGCGCGGCCGGCGTGCCGGGTCGACAGGGTCCAGTTGTAGAGCTCGGAGTCGTCGATGACGACGAGCGCGTCGTAGAGCCGGTGCAGGTCGTCGACCATCGTGCTGTAGCCGTTGATCGCGGTCAGCCGGTCGATGGAGCGGGCGTCCACGGCGGCCCGGATCCCGCCGAGGCCGCCGAGCGCCCGCAGGACGTCGGTGACGCGGCTCTCCATCTCGGCGTCGGTGGCCTCGCGGGCGGCGGCCGAGGTGGCCTCGCGGCGGAAGTGCTCGACGGCCTCGTCCAGGCGGTTGCGCTGGGTCAGCAGGGCCGCGGGCGTGCCGCCCTCGGTGGAGCGCGGGCTGCTGAGGAACACGGCCGACGCCTGGCGCTCCCGGCCCAGCTCGACCAGGACGCCCTGCCCGCTCGGCGCGAACTTCCGGTCGAGCGTGTGGTACTTGCGCTGGGCGAGCGCGTCGCGCCCGGTGACGTTGGCGGCGTATCCCCACAGCGCCACGAGCGACAGCAGCGGCACCAGCAGCAGGGCGGCGACCTTCGAGCGGATCGACCGCGTACGGGGGGATTTCATGTGACCTCGAACGTTCCGGCACGGAGGGTCCCTGGATCATAAAGGCCGTCCGTAACGAACCCGCAACCCCTTTGGCGGCTTTCGGACGCATTGCCGCCATTCCGCGCCACCTGCGGCAATGCCCGCGGGCCAAGCGATCTTGAGGAACTGAGGGAGGAAGATAGCGGCAAATCCGGACAACTTACTTCATTTCCCCCTGTCCCTCGGGAGCATTGCGCCATACTCTGCTTCTTCACCCACCGCTCGCGTCGCGGCCGGCACGGGAAGGAGAGCGGCGATTCATACAGGCAACGACGACGGCCGGACCGGGAGGACGGTTCCCGGGCCGGAGGGCGTTACGATGCCCGCCGTGAGTCCCGAAAGCCAGGCACCCGAGGCACTGCCGTCGCGACGGCGCCGCACACCCCGCGGCGGCCGGCACCGCGGCGACGAATCCTTCCTGCTGCCCCCCGGATCCCCCACGCTCGTCCTGGCCGTCCCCGGTCCCGCCCGGCGCGCCGGCACCGAGGTCGCCGCCGAGCTCGCCCGGCTGGTCGAGATCGAGCACACCGGCCAGCCCGCGCGCGTCGCGCACCTGGAGGGCGACGAGGCCGGCCTGCACGGCGTCCTCGCCGGCCTGCGCCGGCAGGACGACGAGCTCGCCGCCGTGGTGGTACCGCTGTCCACCGGCCCCGACCGGGCCCTGGACGCCGCCGTGCACGCCGCCGTGGCGAACTCCCCCGTGCGCGCCGTCGCCGCCGAGCCGCTCGGCCCGCACCCGCTGATCGCCGAGGCCCTGCACGACCGCCTCGCCGACGCCGGCCTCGCCCGCGCCGACCGGATCAGGCTGATGACGATGGTGACCGCCGCGTCCGGCGTCATCATCGCCACGCCCGGCGACGCGACCGCCGTCCGGCAGGCCGAGGTCACCGGCGTCCTGCTCGCCTCGCGCCTCGCGGCCCCCGTCTTCACCGCCTCGCTGAACGACGAGTCGTCCGTCAAGGGCGCCGCCGAGCAGCTGCGCATGGCCGGCGCCACGTCGATCGCCGTCGCCCCGCACCTCATCGGCCCGGAGCAGGAGGCGGCCCTCGTCCCGGCCGCGGCCGCGATGGTGGGATCCGCCCACTCCGCCCCCCTGGGCGCCCACCCCGCGCTGGCCCGCCTGACCGCCCTCCGCTATGTCGAGGCGCTCTCCACGGCGCTGGCCGACTAGCCCTCCGCTCGCCGCTGCCGCGAGCCCAGGGGCCGGCCCTGGGCTCGCGCCGGCGTCAGCGGTTCTTGAATCGGGGCGTGCGCTTCTCAAGGGTGGCGGTCATGCCCTCTGCGAGGTCTTCGGTGAAGAAGGCCAGGGTCTGGACGGCCGTTTCCGCCTGGAGCTGCCGCCGGAGGCCTTGGACGTCCAGGGACGCGTTGAGCAGCTCCTTGGTGCGCCGCAGGCCGTAGGGCGACTTGGCGAGCAGTTCGTCGGCGAGGGCGTGGGCGGCGGCCAGGTCCCCGCCCTCGGGGGCGATCTCGGTGAGGAGGCCGAGCGCGTCGGCGCGGTCCGCGTCCAGGCGCTGGGCCCGGTAGGCGATCTCCGCGGCCTTCGCCGGGCCGACCAGCCGGGGCAGCAGCCACGACAGGCCGCAGTCGCCGGCCGACAGGCCGAGGTTCACGAACGGGACGACGAACCTCGTGGTCGGGTCGGCGACGCGCAGGTCGCCGGCCAGCGCCCAGGAGACGCCCATGCCCGCGACCGGGCCGTGCAGGGCGACGATCACCGGCTGCGGGATCTCCCGCAGCCGGGCGGTGACCTCGCCGCCGCGCGCGATGCCCCGGTAGAGCCGCTGCGCGCGGCCCTCGGCGGTCTCGCCGCCCGGGTCGCCGCCCTGGATGTCCATGCCCGAGCAGAAGCCGCGCCCCTCGCCGGTGAGCACGACCACCTGGGTGTCCGGGTCGCGCGCCAGCTCGTTGAGGACGTCGAGCATCTCCTCGGTCAGCGCCCCGTCGACGGCGTTCAGGCGCTCCGGGCGGGACAGGGCGATGGTGAGCACCCCGTCCCGCCGGTCGAGCTTGATCCCGCCCAACGGCTCAGGAGGTGAGCTGCTGGATCAGCGGGCCCATCTGCTCGCCCACGTTGCGGTACACGGTGAGCGGCTCGCCCGCGTTGATCGCGGTCCAGTTGTCCCGGACGTCCTCGACCGAGAGCGTCTCCTTCTGGCCGTAGCCGGGGCCCTCCGCCACGAGGATCTTCGCGATCCGGCCGCCGCCGACGGTGTAGACCTCGCCGGAGTCCTCGTTGGACTCGTGGACGAGGTAGGCGACGAGCGGGGTGACCTGCTCGACGCCGAGCTTCGCGGCGAAGTCGGCGGGGAGCAGGTCCTCGGTCATCCGCGTCCAGGCGACCGGCGCGATGGCGTTGGCCTTGATGTTGTACTTGGCGCCCTCGTGCGCGAGGGTCTTGGTGAACCCGACCAGGCCCATCTTCGCCGTGGAGTAGTTGGCCTGGCCGAAGTTGCCGAACAGGCCCGCCGGCGACGAGGTGTTCACGATGCGGCCGTAGCCCTGCTCGCGCAGGTGCGCCCACGCGGCGCTGGACACCAGGAACGAGCCGCGCAGGTGCACGGCGATCACCGCGTCGAACTCCTCCGCGCTCATGTTCTTGAACGACCTGTCGCGCAGGATGCCCGCGTTGTTGATGACGATGTCGACCTTGCCGAACGCGTCCAGGGCGGTCTGCACGATCGCCTGCGCGCCCTCGGGGGTCGCGACGTTGTCGGGGTTCGCGACGGCCTCGCCGCCGTTCTTGGTGATCTCGTCGACGACCTCCTGCGCGGGGCCGGCGGAGGCGCCGGCCCCGGACCGGTCGCCGCCGAGGTCGTTCACGACGACCTTGGCGCCGCGCGCGGCGAGCTCAAGCGCGTGCTGCCGGCCGAGGCCGTGGCCCGCCCCGGTCACGACCGCCACGCGGCCGTCGTAGCGCAGTTCCGACATCTCGTGTCTCCTCACATCGCACCGACTACGCCCCCAGGTAATCATCAAGGGGTTACCCAGTGGTACCAGTAAACCGAATCGCGCTCGGCCGCGACCCTCCGGGGTCACGCGTCCCGGCTGGACGCGAGGGCCGTCCTGCGTACGATGGGGCATGGGGGGAAGTTGCGCCGTATGCCGCATTCGGGCGGGGCGGCGGCGTAGTCTCCCCACTCATCGGAGCCGCAGGAGCAACGGAGGTCCTCTCTCGATGAGTTCCGCCGAGCCGTTCACGCCGTCCCCGCGCCGCTACCGCGTCGTGCAGTGGGCGACGGGCACGATCGGCCGCAGCGTGATCCGCGGCGTGATGGACCGCGACGACATGGAGCTCGCCGGCGCGTGGGTGCACACCCCGGCCAAGGTGGGCGCCGACGCCGGGGTCCTGGCCGGGCGCGCCCCGATCGGCGTCGCCGCGACCGGCGACCTCGACGACATCCTCGACCTGGACGCCGACTGCGTCATCTTCGCCGCGAGCCCCGTGCACGACCGGTTCGCCGAGCTGGACACGCTCTGCGCGCTGCTGTCGTCCGGCAAGAACCTGATCTCGCTGAGCGGCCTGGTCTACCCGCGGGCGCACGGACCGCACTTCGTGAACGAGCTGGAGCAGGCCTGCAAGCGGGGCGGCGTGTCCGTGCACGGCAGCGGCGTCAGCCACGGCTTCATGGCGGACGTGATGCCGCTGATGCTGGCGCGGCTGTCCCGGCGGATCACGCACGTCTACGCCCGCGAGTGCACCGACTTCGCCCGGCACCCGTCCTGGCGGATGGTCCACGGCATGCTCGGGTTCGGCAAGAACGAGGAGGCGTACCTGCGCTCCCTGCGGCCGAGGCGCGCCGCGATGCGGACGCTGTACTCCGAGAGCCTGCACCTGGTCGCCGCGGGCCTCGGCGTCGACCTCGACGAGATCGACGTGGACGCCGCCCACCGGCTCGCCCGCACCGACCTCGCCACCGCCGCCGGGCCGGTCCCGCGCGGCACGGTCGCCGCGGCCCGCTGGACGTTCAGCGGCATCGCCGCCGGCCGGCCCGTCATCACCCTGGAGATCGTGCACAAGGCGAACGCCGCGCGGATGTGCGGGGAGTGGGGGCGGCCCGGGTACTCGCTCCGCGTGGACGGCCGCCCGTCGCTCACGCTGGCGGCCGACCGGGACTGGGCCTCCGACGAGATCTCCGCGGCGACCGCGCACGCGCTGAACTCCGTCCCCGCCGTGTGCGCCGCCGAGCCCGGCATCCGGACGTACCTGGACCTGCCCATGATCAGCGGCCGGATGCACCTGTAGCTCCGGCACCGGGGTCACGGAAGAGTGCGCGCCGGCTCCGCTTCGGGCATGCCCGCCGCCGCCTCCGCCGCCTCCGCCGCGGCCTCCTCGCGGGCCTCCAGGCGGCGCTTGCGGACGCTCCACACGGCGAGCGCGACGACCGCCGCCACCGCCAGCCCGATCGCGAGGCCCCGCCCCGCGAGCTTGGCCGCGTGCTCGAACGCGGCGCCCGCGAAGAAGCCGCCGAGCGTGAACGTCACCACCCACGTCACGCCGCCGATGACGTTGAACAGCAGGAACGTCGGATACGGGAGCCGCGAGCTGCCCGCGAGCGCCGGCATGAGCGCCCGCAGCAGCGCGGTGAACCGCCCGATGAACACCGCGAACGCGCCGCGCCGGCGGATCAGGTCCTGCGCGCCCGCGACCTTGGCGCGGTGTCTTCGCATCACCTTGACGTCCAGCAGCCGCGGCCCGTACCGGCGCCCGACCTCGTAGCCGACCGAGTCGCCCGCGACCGCCGCGACCACCGCGATGGCGAGCAGCGCCCACAGGGACAGCACGTGCTGGCTCGCGAGGACGCCGCCGACCACGATCGCGGTCTCGCCGGGGAACACGAACCCGACGAACAGCGCCGCCTCGGCGAACACCAGCGCTGCGACGATCAGATAGATCATGGCGGGTGGGAGCCCGTCCACCAGGGCGTTGAACTGCTCGAGCATGGACCCCCGCATCCCGTTTGACATCGATCGCCGACGGTTATGGTAGCCGCGGGCGACTCGCGGAGGAGACGGCATGAGCGTGCAGGAGGTCGAGGGCGGCCGGTTCGTGCGGCAGCCCAACCGGTTCACCGAGCGGATCACCGCCGACGGGTCGAGCGGCCTGCCCGCCGAGCCCGGCCGGTACCGGCTGTTCGTCTCCTACGCCTGCCCGTGGGCGCACCGGACGCTGATCGTCCGCCGCCTGCTCGGCCTGGAGGACGCGATCTCCGTCGCGGTGGTCGACCCGATCCGGGACGAGCGCGGCTGGCGGTTCCCCGACCGCGACCCCGTCACCGGCGCCGTCTTCCTGTCGGAGCTGTACCTCGGCACCGACCCGTCCTTCGAGGGCCGCTACACCGTCCCGTGCATCTGGGACACGCGGACGGAACGCCTGGTCACCAACGACTTCCCGAACATCACCACGATGTTCGAGACCGAGTTCACCGCGTTGCACCGCCCCGGGGCGCCCGACCTGTACCCCGAGGGGCTCCGCCCGGAGATCGACGAGCTGAACGAGCTGGTGTACACGACGGTCAACAACGGCGTCTACAAGGCCGGGTTCGCCACCTCGCAGGACGCCTACGAGGAGGCCTTCGACGCGCTCTTCGACACCCTCGGCCGGCTGGAGGAGCGCCTCGCGTCCCGCCGGTACCTGTTCGGCGACGCCATCACCGAGGCCGATGTCCGCCTCTACCCGACGCTCGCGCGCTTCGACGCCGTCTACCACGGTCACTTCAAGTGCAACCTGCGGCGGCTGACCGACTACCCGAACCTGTGGGGCTACGCCCGTGACCTGTACTCGGTCCCCGCGTTCGGCGAGACGACGAACTTCGACCACATCAAGCGGCACTACTACGTGACGCAGCGCAACATCAACCCGTCGGGTGTCGTCCCGAAGGGGCCGCTCGTGGACTGGACCAGCCCGAACGACCGGGGACGTTGACGGCGTCCGCCTCGTTATGCTGACAAACCTCCAGTAATCCCACGAGAGGCACGACCCGACCATGCGCAGCCAGTTCTTCGGCAACCTCGATCAGGGGCAGCAGCTCCCCGGCCACTTCGCGCTCCAGAACTCCAAGATGCTCCGGATCCACCTGAACGGGGACGTGCTCGCCCGGCAAGGCTCCATGGTCGCCTTCCAGGGCCAGATGGAGTTCGACTACGAAGGCGCCGGCGGCATCGGCAAGTTCATGAAGAAGGCCCTGACCGGTGAGGGCGTCCCCACCATGCGCGTCAAGGGGCAGGGCCTGCTGTTCGTCGCCAACGACGCCGATGACATCCACCTGTTCTACCTGGAGAACGAGGGCATCACCGTCAACGGCAAGAACATCCTCGCCTACGACCCGCACCTGCAGTCCGACATCCAGCGGGTCCAGGGCGCCGGGATCGCCGCGGGCGGCCTGTTCAACACCACCCTCACCGGCACCGGCTGGGTGGCGCTCACCACGCACGGCACCCCTGTCATGCTCGACTGCGGCCGCGCCCCCACGTTCGCCGACGGCCAGTCCGCGGTCGCGTGGAGCACCAGCCTCCAGGTCGGCGTCAACCGCACCTTCAAGGCCGGGGCCCTGATCGGCCGGGGCAGCGGCGAGGCGATGCAGCTCGCCTACCAGGGCCAGGGCTTCGTCCTCATCCAGGCCAGCGAAGGCCCCACGGTCGCCCCGCACACGCACTGAGCACGCCGGTGACCGATCAGTTGATCTTGCCGAAGGCGCGGCTCCGCCTTCGGCGAGTTCAGCCAAGGTGACGGGCGCGCCCGAGAGGGTTACCACCGCGCTGGCGTGGCGCGGGGGCAAGTGCGAGTAGCCTTGTCTGCGTCTCAGAACCAACCTGCGAGCTGCGGAAGAGGGCGATCTCCGCCGTGTCGACAGAGTCGTCGCAAACAAGTGCCGACCCGAAGACCACAGATTTCGGCGCCAACGAATGGCTGGTCGACGAGCTGTACCAGAAGTACCTCGAAGACCCGAACAACGTTGACGAAGCCTGGTGGAACTTCTTCGCTGACTACCAGCCGGACAGCCGGCCCACGTCCGCGACCCCCGCGTCCCCCCAGGCGCCCGCCGACAGCGCGGCCCCGCAGGCCGGCAACGGCACCGCGGCCGCACCGCCGACACCGCAGCGGCCGGTGACGCCGCCGAAGGCGACCGACGGCAAGGCCCCGGCCGCCAAGGCCCCCGCGCCGAAGGCCGACAGGCCGGCCCCGCCGCCGGTCCCCGCGGGCGCGGAGGAGGTCCGGCTGCGCGGCGTCGCCGCCCGGACGGCCACCAACATGGAGGCCAGCCTCGGCGTGCCGACGGCGACGAGCGTGCGGGCCGTCCCGGCGAAGCTGCTGATCGACAACCGCATCGTCATCAACAACCACCTCAAGCGCGGCCGCGGCGGCAAGGTCTCGTTCACGCACCTGATCGGTTACGCGATCGTCAAGGCGCTCACCTCGATGCCGGAGATGAACGCCGCGTTCACCGAGGTGGACGGCAAGCCGGTGCTGGTCCGCCCCGAGCACGTCAACTTCGGCCTGGCGATCGACCTGCAGAAGAGCGACGGCTCGCGGCAGCTCGTGGTGCCGAGCGTCAAGGCCGCCGAGACGCTGGACTTCCGCCAGTTCTGGGCCGCCTACGAGGAGATCGTCCGCAAGGCCCGCGGCGGCAAGCTCACCCTGGAGGACTTCCAGGGCACCACGATCAGCCTCACCAACCCGGGCACGATCGGCACGGTCCACTCGGTTCCGCGGCTGATGCCCGGCCAGGGCACGATCATCGGCGTGGGCGCCATGGAGTACCCGGCCGAGTTCGCGGGCGCGTCCGGCGAGACCCTGTCGCGCATGGGGATCAGCAAGGTCATGACGCTGACCTCCACCTACGACCACCGGATCATCCAGGGCGCGCAGTCCGGCGACTTCCTGCGCCGCATCCACCAGCTGCTCCTCGGCGAGGACGGCTTCTACGACGAGATCTTCGAGGCGCTGCGCATCCCGTACGAGCCGGTGCGCTGGGTCAAGGACATCTCCGCCACGCACGAGGACGACGTCGCCAAGGTCGCCCGCGTGCACGAGCTGATCCACGCCTACCGGGTCCGCGGCCACCTGATGGCCGACACCGACCCGCTGGAGTACAAGCAGCGCCGCCACCCCGACCTCGACATCCTCAAGCACGGCCTCACCCTGTGGGACCTGGAGCGCGAGTTCGCGACCGGCGGGTTCGGCGGCAAGCCGACGATGAAGCTGCGCGAGATCCTCGGCGTGCTGCGGATGGCGTACTGCCGGACGGTCGGCATCGAGTACATGCACATCCAGGA
Organism: Actinomadura madurae; assembly: GCF_047130825.1. NCBI lineage: Bacteria > Bacillati > Actinomycetota > Actinomycetes > Streptosporangiales > Thermomonosporaceae > Actinomadura > Actinomadura madurae. The sequence goes on along the minus strand of NZ_CP083237.1, from coordinate 8,855,569 downwards.
CCCGGAGGAGCGCGCCTGGATCCAGGAGCGCGTGGAGGTCCCGCACGACAAGCCGTCGCGCGAGGAGCAGCTGCACGTGCTCCGCCGCCTGAACAGCGCCGAGGCGTTCGAGACGTTCCTGCAGACCAAGTTCGTCGGGCAGAAGCGGTTCTCGCTGGAGGGCGGCGAGTCCGTCATCCCGCTGCTGGACTCGGTGATCTCGGCGGCGGCGAAGGACAGCCTCGACGAGGTCGTCATCGGCATGGCGCACCGCGGCCGGCTGAACGTCCTCGCCAACATCGTCGGCAAGTCCTACGGGCAGATATTCGGCGAGTTCGAGGGCAACCTCGACCCGCGCAGCGCGCAGGGCTCCGGCGACGTGAAGTACCACCTCGGCGCGTCCGGCGACTTCGTCGCGAGCGACGGCTCCAAGATCCACACCGAGCTGGTCGCGAACCCGTCCCACCTGGAGACGGTCGACCCGGTGCTGGAGGGCGTCGTCCGCGCCAAGCAGGACCTGCTGGACGTCGGCGAGGCCGGGTTCAGCGTGCTGCCGGTGCTCATCCACGGCGACGCCGCGTTCGCCGGGCAGGGCGTGGTGGCCGAGACGCTGAACCTGTCGCAGCTGCGCGGCTACCGCACCGGCGGCACCGTGCACGTGATCATCAACAACCAGGTGGGCTTCACGACCGCCCCCGAGTACTCGCGGTCCAGCGTGTACTCCACGGACGTGGCCCGGATGATCCAGGCGCCGATCTTCCACGTCAACGGCGACGACCCGGAGGCGTGCGCGCGGGTGGCGCGGCTGGCGTTCGAGTACCGGCAGACGTTCAAGAAGGACGTCGTCATCGACATGGTCTGCTACCGGCGGCGCGGCCACAACGAGGGCGAGAACCCCTCGTTCACGCAGCCGCTCATGTACGACCTGATCGACGCGAAGCGGTCGGTGCGCAAGCTGTACACCGAGGCGCTGATCGGCCGGGGCGACATCACGGTCGAGGAGGCCGAGCAGGCGCTGCGCGACTACCAGGAGCAGCTGGAGCGGGCCTTCACCGAGACCCGCGAGGCCGTGAAGAAGCCCCTGGAGCCGGGCTCGGTCGTGAAGCCGGACGTCGAGGAGCGCATCCCGATCGACCACGGCAAGGCCGGGTCGGCGATCCCGCAGGAGACCGTCAAGCGGCTCATCGAGTCGCAGGTCGCCCTGCCGGAGGGGTTCACCCCGCACCCGCGGCTCCAGCCGATCCTGCAGCGCCGCGCCCAGATGATCGAGGACGACGCGATCGACTGGGCGACCGGCGAGCTGCTGGCGATGGGCTCGCTGCTGATCGACGGCCACCCGGTGCGGCTCGTCGGGCAGGACACCCGGCGCGGCACGTTCGGCCAGCGGCACGCGGTCCTGGTCGACCGCAAGACGGGCGAGGAGTACACGCCGCTCAAGCAGTTCGGGCAGGGCGTGTCGAAGTTCTACGTCCACGACTCGCTGCTCAGCGAGTACGCGGCGATGGGCTTCGAGTACGGCTACTCGATGACCCGCCCGGACGCGCTGGTCTGCTGGGAGGCCCAGTTCGGCGACTTCGCCAACGGCGCCCAGTCGGTGGTGGACGAGTACATCTCCTCCGGCGAGCAGAAGTGGGGCCAGCACTCCGGCGTCGTGCTGCTGCTGCCGCACGGCTACGAGGGCCAGGGGCCCGACCACTCGTCCGCGCGGATCGAGCGGTACCTGCAGCTGTGCGCGCAGGACAACATGACGGTGGTGTACCCGACCACCCCGGCGAACTACTTCCACCTGCTGCGCTGGCAGGTGCTGTCCAACCGGCACAAGCCGCTGGTCGTGTTCACGCCGAAGTCGCTGCTGCGGCTGAAGGCGGCGACGTCCCCGGTCGCGCAGGTCACCGCCGGCGCGTTCCAGCCGGTCATCCCGGAGAGCGACCCGGCGATCGACCCGGCGGGCGTGCGGCGGGTGCTGCTCACCACCGGCAAGATCTACTACGACGTGGTGAAGGCCCGGGAGGCCGCGGGCGCGAACGACACCGCCGTGGTCCGGATCGAGCGGCTGTACCCGCCGCCCGTGGACGAGATCAAGGCGGAGCTGGCCAAGTACCCGGCGGACGCCGAGGTCGTCTTCGTGCAGGACGAACCGGCGAACATGGGCGCCTGGCCGTTCATGGCGCTGAAGCTGCCGCACCACATCGAGGGGCTGCGGATGTCGCGGGTCTCGCGCCCGGCGTCCTCGTCCCCGGCGGTGGGCTCGGCGAAGCTGCACCAGGCGGAGCAGGAGGCACTGCTGGCCCGGCTGTTCGGCGAACAGAAATAGGACGCGACGATCCGAGGGCTCCGGTGCGCCGCGCCGGGGCCTTCGGCGTCCATGGAGAGAGAACGCCATGTACTTCACGGATCGGGGCATCGAGGAGCTGACGGACCGGCGCGGTCCGGAGGAGGTCAGCCTGGCGTGGCTGGCGGACCGGCTGCGGGAGTTCGTCGACCTGAACCCCGAGTTCGAGACGCCGGTCGACCGCCTCGCGACCTGGCTGGCCCGGCTCGACGACGACGAGGACTGACCCCCGGTAAACGCGATACATCTTGACTTTCAGATGACGCGACATATCGTGTTTACTGGATGTGGGTCCGCTCCGACGAAGGGCACATCGCGATGTCGCGCTGGACGATCGACGAACCGACCACCCTGGACTTCGACGGCGTGGTCGCGCTGCGGGTCACGCTGATCGCGGGCAGCGTCTCGGTGCTCGCCTCCGCCGAGCGGCCGTCCATCATGGTCGGCGACGTCGAGGGCCCGCCGCTGGTCGTCACGCACGAGGCCGGCATGCTCACCGTCACCCACGAGAAGCTGTGGGAGGGCGTGCTGAGCTGGCTGCGCACCAACCGGGTCCGCGCGGCGATCACGGTCACCGTCCCGCACGACTGCCCCGTCACGCTGAACCTGGTGTCGGCGGACGCGGTCGTGACCGGCACGACGTCCCGCACGTCCATCAAGAGCGCCTCCGGCGATGTGACCCTGGACGGGGTGGCGGGCAAGGTCGACGCCAACACCGTGTCCGGCGACATCGAGGCGCAGGGGCTGGACGGCCGGGTGTCGTTCACGTCGGTCTCCGGCGACCTGTCGCTGGCCGGCGCGTCCGTGGACCACCTGGCGGCCCGCGCCGTCAGCGGCCGCATCGCCGCCGACCTCAGCCTCGGCGGCGACGGCGGGGTGGACGTCAACACGGTCTCGGGCGAGGTGGCGCTGCGCGTCCCCGAGTCCACGAACGCGCAGATCACGCTGAACTCCGCCGCCGGGCAGATCGACTCGTCCTTCCCCGAGCTGTCCCGGCAGGAGCGCACCGTCTCGCGCAGCGCCTCAGGCAAGATCGGCGACGGCTCGGGCCGCATCACGGTCAACACGGTCTCCGGCCGCATCACCCTGCTCGGCCGCGACGACGACGCCCCCGAGATCACCACACCCCGAATGGAGAATTGACATCCTCCCCCACCCGGAAGCAGGGGATTTCAACCGTTCCTACGCTGGGAGGGGGTCCGGTTGAGGTTCGCGGTTCACAGCCCCGCCCGTCGGCTGGAGGGCTCCCCGCGCTGCCACCGTGCGTCCCACGGCGGTCGTTCGGATGTTGCATGCGGCATTGACGTCGGCGTTGGCCCGATGCCCGCAGGCCACACACCGGAAGACCGCTTGGCTCTTGCGGTTGTCCGGGGCGCGGTGCCCGCAGGCATGGCAGGTCTGCGAGGTGTAGCGCGGATCGACCTTGACGACGCGTCCGGGCGCCTTGTGCTGCAGCCGTGTCACCAGCCGTCCCCAGCCGTTGGCGAGGATCGCCCGGTTGAGTCCGGCCTTCTGCGCAACACCCGTGCCAGGGGCGCCGACGGTGCCGCGCGCCGAGCGGGTCATGGCGCGCACATTCAAGTTCTCGACCGCGATGACGTCGAAGCCCGCGGCGAGGCGGGTGGTGGTCTGCTCCACCCAGTCGCGGCGCCGGTCGGCCTCCCGCGCCTTGAGGCGGGCAATGGCCGCTTTGAGAGGGACGCGGCGGGTCGACCCCCGGCGGGCGCGGGCCAAGCGCCGTTGCAGCCTGCGGAGCCGCTCGGCCTCCCGGACGGTGAGGCCGGGCGCACGCAGCTGGTCACCGGTCGACAACGCCGCCGACACGGTCACCCCTCGGTCCACACCCACCACGGCTCCGTTGCCCGGCGCCGGGATCGGGGCCGGGACGTGCGCGAACGCCACGTGCCAGCGCCCGGCGCGATCACGGGTCACCCGGTACGACTTCACCCCGTCGGGGACGGGGCGGGACCAGCGAAACCGCACCCACCCCACCTTCGGGATCTTCACTTCGCCCGTCTTGCGGGACAGGCGCCGCACATCGGCGGGCTTGACCGCGACGATCCGGAAACCCTCATGGAGGCCGGCTTTACGCCACGTCGGCCGCCCATGCGTGCGGGCGAAGAAGTTCGCCATGGCTTGGGCGAAGTCCTTGAGCGCCTGCTGCTGAACGATCACCGATCCGGCGCGCAGCCACGCGAACGCGGCCCGGGCCTCGGTGAGCTGGCGGCACTGCTCGGCGAATCCTGGCGCGCCCTTGCGGCCGGGCGTCCAGTGCCGGTGCTGCTCGACGGCGAGGTTCCACACGTACCGAGCGTGCCCGCAATGTTCCAGCAGCCCGGCCTCCTGGGCGGACGTCAGCTGCAGACGGTAACGGGACACGCACAAGAAGCTAGCGGAGAGGACCGACAGAACATGACCAGACGGAGGACCTCCCTCCTTACCCTGAAGGACGGGGCTCCGGCCCCAGAAGATCGGTGAGCCCCGTCTTCGGCCACGGTCGCCTGCGGCTCTACCTGCTGAAGCTGCTGGAGGAGAGCCCGCGGCACGGGTACGAGGTGATCCGGCTCCTGCAGGACCGGTTCCTCGGCGTCTACTCGCCCTCCCCCGGCACCATCTACCCGCGGCTGGCCCGGCTGGAGGCCGAGGGGCTGGTCACGCACGAGGTGATCAAGGGCAAGAAGGTGTACTCGCTGACCGACAAGGGCCGCGAGGAGCTGGAGCGCCGGATGGACGAGCTGGCCGACCTGGAGGAGGAGATCGCCGCGTCGGCCCAGGAGTTCGCCCGCGGCGTGCAGGAGGACGTCCGGCAGACCGTCCGGTCGCTGCGCGAGGAGCTGACGCAGGCCGCGCGGACGATGCGCGACCAGGGAAAGGCCACGTCCAAGGAGGCGTGGAAGGAGACAACCCATCGGCAGAAGGACGAGTGGCGCCGGCAGAAGGAGTACTGGCGCGAGCAGAAACAGGCGTGGAAGGAGGAGTGGCGGCAGAACTGGGACGACGCCTGGAAGACGGCGACCGGCACCCGCGAGGACGTCGCCCGCCTCAAGCTGGAGCGCCTGCTGCGCCGGTTCGTCGAGGACGTCCGCAAGAACGCCAAGAAGTCGGATCTGGACGACGACGACCTCGCCGCCGCGCAGGACGTCCTGGACGAGGCGTGCGAACGGCTGAGCGTGATCTTCCGCCGGGAGCCGTGACCCGCGCCGGAGCGGGGGCCACGGCCCCGCGGCGTCACGGGGTGAAGATGATTTTGCCGAAGAGGTCGCCTTCCGCCATCGCGGCGAAGCCCTCCCGGGCCCGGTCCAGCGGGAGCGTCCGGTCGATCAGCGGCCGGGTGCCCGTCTTGACCAGGAACCGCGCGAGCCGCTCCAGCTGGTCGCGGGTCCCCATGGTGGACCCGATCGCCTGCACCTGCAGGAAGAACAGCCGGTTCAGCTGCGCCGGCGGCATCTGGCCGCTGGTGGCGCCGGACACCACGACCCGCCCGCCGGGCCGCACCGACCTCATCGAGTGCGACCAGGTCGCCTGCCCGACGGTCTCGATCACGGCGTCCACCCGCTCGGGCAGCCGCGCGCCCGGCTCGAACACGGCGTCCGCGCCGAGTTCCTGCGCGCGCTTGCGCTTGGCCTCGCTGCGGCTGGTCGCGTAGACGCGGAAGCCGGCGGCGGACGCCAGCGAGATCGCGGCGGTCGCGACCCCGCCGCCCGCGCCCTGCACGAGGACGGACGCGCCGGGCTCCAGCCCCGCCTTGTCGAACAGCATCCGGTAGGCGGTGAGCCACGCGGTCGGCAGGCAGGCCGCCTCCGCGAAGGACAGCTCGGCCGGCTTCGGGACGAGGTTGCGGCGCGGCACCGCGACCTTCTCCGCCATCGTGCCCGGGTGGACCTCCGACAGCAGCGACCGCTTCGGGTCGAGGGTCTCGTCGCCGCCGCCGCGGGCCGGGTCGCCGATGACCGCGTGGACGATGACCTCGTTGCCGTCCTCGTCCACCCCGGCCGCGTCGCAGCCGAGGATCATCGGGAGCCGGTCCGCGGGCATGCCGACGCCCTTCAGGGACCACAGGTCATGGTGGTTGAGCGCGGTCGCCTTCACCGTGACGGTCGTCCAGCCGTCCGGTACCTCGGGGTCGGGCATCTCCCCCAGCGTGAGCCCGTCCAGCGGATTGTCTGTGTCGATCTGCGTGGCCGTGACAGCGAACATGAACGCACACTAGCCGTCCGGACGGCGCGCAAACGGCCCGCCCCCAGGCGAAGGGGCGGGCCGCGTCACAGGACCTTGGACAGGAAGTCCTGCGTACGCCGGTGCCGCGGGTTGGTCAGCACCTCCCGCGGCGTGCCCTCCTCGACGACGACACCGCCGTCCATGAAGACCAGCGAGTCGCCGACCTCGCGGGCGAACCCCATCTCGTGGGTGACCACGACCATGGTCATGCCGTCGAGGGCGAGCTGCTTCATGACCTCCAGGACCTCGCCGACGAGCTCGGGGTCGAGCGCGGACGTCGGCTCGTCGAACAGCATCAGCGCGGGTTCCATGGCGAGCGCCCGCGCGATCGCCACCCGCTGCTGCTGCCCGCCGGACAGCTGCGCCGGGTAGCTCCGCACCTTGTCGCCGAGGCCGACCCGGGTCAGCAGCGCCACGGCCCGCTCCCGGACCTCCGCCTTCGGCTGCTTCTTGACCCGGCAGGGCGCCTCCATGACGTTCTCCAGCGCCGTCATGTGCGGGAACAGGTTGAACCGCTGGAACACCATGCCGATCTCGCGGCGCTGCGCGGCGACCTCCCGGTCGCGCAGCTCGTACAGCTTGCCGCCCGACTCCCGGTAGCCGACCAGGTGGCCGTTCACCCACAGCCGGCCCGCGTTGATCTTCTCCAGGTGGTTGATGCACCGCAGGAACGTCGACTTCCCGGACCCGGACGGCCCGACGACGCACATCACCTCGCCCGGCTTGACCTCCAGGTTGATGCCCTTCAGCACCTCCAGGCGCCCGAACGACTTGTGCACCTCCTCGGCCTTCACCATCAGGCCGCCGCTCTCGGACGCGGGCGGGGGCGCCCCGGGGTCCTTGGAGAGGGAGTCGCTCACGATGTCCTCACCTCCGCTCACGGGGCACCGCCTCCGGCGCGGAAGCGGAGCCGCTGCCTGGCTTCGGCCCCCTTGCTGGTGCCCTTGCTGTAGTGCCGCTCCAGGTAGTACTGCCCGATCATCATCACCGAGGAGATGAGCAGGTACCACAGGCAGGCCATCACCAGCATCGGAATGATCTTGTAGGTGGTGGCGTAGATGGTCTGGGCGGTGAAGGTCAGCTCGGAGTACGGCACGGCCGCGACCAGCGAGGTGTTCTTCAGCATCGAGATCGACTCGTTGCCGGTCGGCGGGACGATCACGCGCATCGCCTGCGGCAGCACGATCCGCCGCATGGTCTGCATCCTGGACATGCCGAGGGCGCTCGCGGCCTCCTGCTGCCCCTCGTCCACCGAAAGGATCCCGGCCCGGACGATCTCCGCCATGTAGGCGGCCTCGTTCAGGATCAGGCCCAGCGAGGCCGCGATGGCGGCGTTGACCAGCTCCTGCGTCTTCCACGTCTCGAACTCGGGCCCGAACGGGATGCCGATCCCGACGGTCGGGAACAGGGTGCCGATCGCGCCCCAGATGAGCAGCTGGGTGTACAGCGGGGTGCCGCGGAAGAACCACAGGTACACCCAGGCCGCCCCGCTGAGCAGCGGGTTGGCCGACAGCCGCATCAGCGCCAGCACGATGCCGAGCACGATGCCGCCGACCATCGCGGCCAGGGTGAGCCAGACGGTGTTGCGGACGCCCTTGAGGACCGGGTCGGAGTACAGGTACTTCCACTGCTCCGACCATTCGAGCGCGTTGCTGGTCAGCAGGAAGTTGATGAACATCGCGACCAGCACCAGGATGACGGCCGCGCCCAGCCAGCGGCCCGGATGCCGGACGGGGACGGCCTTGATCGCTTCAGGCCGTCCCTTACCGGCGTCGTTGTCGACCGTCATGCGATCAGCTCTGCGCGGCGTTGATCGCCGGCTCGGTGATCGCGCCGCTCTCCACCCCGGCGTCGGTGAGGATCTTCTTGTAGGTGCCGTCGGCGATGAGGGCCTTCAGCGCGCCCTGCAGGGCCTCCTTGAACTGCCCGGAGTTCTTGCCGATCGCGTAGCCGTACGGCGCGGTGTCGTACACCTGGCCGAGGATCTGCAGCTTCCCGCCGGTCTTCTTCACCGCGTCGCCGACGATCGGGGAGTCGGCGGCCATGCCGTCCACCTTGCCCGCGACGAGGTCGTTGTTGACCTCGGTCTGCTGCTTGCGGACGACGGCCTTGATGGCCGGCTTGCCCGCGTCGGTGCACTTCTTGCTGCGCGCCTTGAGGTCGTCGACCTGCACGGTGCCCTGCTGGACGCCGATGCTCTTCCCGCACGCGTCGTCGGGGTTGACGCCCTTCGGGTTGCCCTTGAGCGCCGCCCAGGACGTCCCGGCGGAGTAGTAGGTGACGAAGTCGACGGCGCCCTCGCGCTCCTTGGTGTCGGTGAAGGAGGAGACGCCGGCCTCGTACTTGCCGGACTGGACGCCCGGGATGATCGTGTCGAAGCCCGCGTTGCTGTACTGGGTCTTCAGGCCGAGCTTGGCCGCGACGGCGTCGAACAACTCGACGTCCCAGCCGACGATCTTCTGGGAGGCGGGGTCGACCGACTCGTTGGGCGGGTAGGACGCGTCCGTGCCGATCGTGATCTTGCCATCGCTCTTGATCGCGGCCGGGACCATGGCCGCGAGCTTGCTGTCCACACTGGTGTTCGAGGCCCCGGAGTCGTTGGAGTCGCCCGAGTCGTCGCCACAGGCCGAGAGGGCGAGGGCGCCCGTCAGCACGAGCGCGCCCGCCGCAACGGCGTGACGGCGCAGAGAACCGGTGATCACGGGTCCCCCTTCGATGGTTGCGTCGGATCCGTGGAGATCCGAAGGTCAGGTGCACATTTTGGCGCACAAGGTCCCTGATCTGGATAAAGGGTCCGAAACAATCACGCAACGAGGAAGCTCCGGATCGGTACGGACCTGGCGTCCAGCCCCAACACGGAGCAATCGGTCGGCCACGTGTGGGCACGGTCACGTGATGGTCACCACCACCCCGGCCCCAGGGGCGGCCGGACGCCGTGTGGCACAATCGGACAACGGGTGACCCCCGTGCGTCGCGAGATGACCACCAGGTGACGGCCACCACACCACCACCACCGCGGCGGCATCGCAAGAAAGCCAACTTTCACTGACAGGGGTCGCTGTGGCTGCTGAGCCCATTCAAACCGAACCGCCCTCACTGGACGAGGATCCGGCCTTTCCGCTGCACCGCGGCGGCAAGCTTGAGATGCGGTCGACCATTCCCGTCCGCAACAAGGACGACCTTTCGCTGGCCTACACCCCGGGCGTCGCCCGCGTGTGCACCGCGATCGCCGAGAACCCCGACCTGGCCTACGACTACACCTGGACGTCCAAGGTCGTTGCCGTCGTCACCGACGGCACCGCCGTGCTCGGCCTCGGCGACATCGGCCCCGCCGCGTCCATGCCGGTCATGGAGGGCAAGTCCCTGCTCTTCAAGGAGTTCGCCGACGTCGACTCCGTGCCGATCGCGCTGAACTGCACGGACGTGGACGAGATCGTCGACACGGTCAGCCGGATGGCGCCGAGCTTCGGCGGCATCAACCTGGAGGACATCAGCGCCCCCCGCTGCTTCGAGATCGAGGACCGGCTGCGGGCCGCGCTCGACATCCCGGTCTTCCACGACGACCAGCACGGCACCGCGATCGTCGTGCTCGCCGCGCTCACCAACGCCGCCCGGCACGTCGGCAGGCCGCTGTCGGAGCTGCGCGCGGTCGTGGCGGGCGCGGGCGCGTCCGGCATCGCCGTCTCGCAGATGCTGATCGAGGGCGGCATCGGCGACATCGCCCTGTCCGACAGCAAGGGCCTGATCTACGAGGGACGCGACGGCCTGAACCCGATCAAGGAGCGCATCGCCTCGATCACCAACCGGTCGCATCTCAAGGGCTCCACCGAGGAGGCGCTGCGCGGCGCCGACGTCTTCATCGGCCTGTCCGGCAGCACCGTCCACGAGTCGTGCGTCGCCACGATGTCGGAGAACGCGATCGTCTTCGCCCTCTCCAACCCGACCCCCGAGGTCCACCCGGAGATCGCGCGCCGGCACGCCAAGGTCGTCGCGACCGGCCGCAGCGACTTCCCGAACCAGATCAACAACGTGCTGGCGTTCCCCGGCATCTTCCGCGGCGCGCTGGACGTCCGGGCCCACTCCATCACCGAGGGCATGAAGCTGGCGGCGGCCAACGCCCTCGCCGGCATCGTCGGCGACGACCTGACCGCCGACTACGTCATCCCCGGCCCCTTCGACGACCGCGTCGCCCCGGCCGTCTCCACCGCCGTGGCAGACCAGGCCCGCAAGGAAGGCGTCGCCCGCATCTGACCCACGAGCGGCCCGTGCTCCGCAGCGAGCACGGGCCGCCGGGCCGTCAGACGGTGAAGAGCCGCCGCCCCCTCCCTGAGCCGGGCCGATTCCGGTCGCGGCTCCGTCACGACCGCCACCTCACCTCTCCCGCACCAAGATTTCCAGCCTCCGTGTCGCGTCGATTCATGGGATTCAGTGCGAGACCAAAGGCTAGGGCCGCTTACCAGGCCCCATACCGTCGCATGACTCGCTCTGCAACGACCTCGCTGATAATCACACTCCGTTGACCATGCGGTGCTTACCGTTATCTCGACTGACGAATCGGTGAGGTGATTTATGGGTAAGCACGGCAAACCGGTCCAGTGCACGGGCTGCAACGGATCAGGGAAGCAAGACCAGTGGGACGACGGGAAGAAAAAAGAGGTGACGTGTCCCCTCTGCAACGGTTCGGGGCAGGCGTGAACAGGGCCGACTTCATCCCCGAGCGGATCTGGATACGACCGGAAGGAGAGCAGCTACGGCCGCTCGACCGTGCGGACGATCCGGAGTTGTGGGCGGAGCACGTTGCCGCTGAGGAGTCGGTGGTCACCCAGGTCAGCAAGGACGCGAACGGCATGCTCTGGCCGACCTCCTCGTCCTCGGCCCTCCACACCATGCGGCAGATGGTCGATGCGGCAGCGCTGGAGCCGGACCTGAACGTGCTGGAGATCGGCACCGGCACCGGCTACAACGCAGCGCTCATGGCCGACCTCGGCGTCCGCGTCACCACGATGGAGATCGACCCGGAACTGGCCGCCGCCGCATCGGCCGCACTGGAGCGGACGGGCTTCGCCGACCGGGTCACTGTCATCACCCGTGACGGCGAGCGGGGCGCATCCGAGCAAGCACCCTTCGACCGCGTGATCGTAACAGCAGCGGCTCGCACGATCCCGTACACGTGGGTCGAGCAGACTCGCGATGGTGGCCGTCTCGTGGTCCCCTACTCGGGCCCCGAATGCGCGGGGGCGCTCCTCGTGCTCGATGTCGCGGGAGGGACGGCGACCGGACGCGCGGTAGGCGACGCGTTCTTCATGCCGCTGCGGGGTCAGAAGCAGCCGCAATCGGTACTCCGGGCAGAGCGCGCACCCGACGCACGTCGCAGGCTCCGCATCACCGTCACCCAGACCGGCCAGAACGTCGCCTTGGTCCCCACCACGTAAGAAGGCCGTGGCCGACCAGGCCCGCAAGGAAGGCGTCGCCCGCATCTGACACCCACCGGCCCGTGCTCCCCTCAGAGCACGGGCCGGCGAGTGGCATCCTGCGGGCCATGGAACTGAGAACCCGACGGCTCCTGCTACGCGAGTTCCACACCGGTGACCACGCGGCGGTCCACGCCTTCGCCAGCGACGCCGAGGTGACGCGCTACACCGACTGGGGCCCCAACAGCCCGCAGGACACCACCACGTTCCTCGCCGAGGTCGTGCAGGACTCCAACGCCCTCCCCCGCCACAGGTTCGGGCTCGCCGTGGTCGAGCAGGAGCACGGCACGCTCATCGGATCGATCGAACTCCGGGTCACCAGTACTTCCCATCGACGTGGAGAGTTGGGCTACGTCCTGCACCGCCAATGGTGGGGACTCGGGTATGCCGGCGAAGCCGCCACCGCCCTGCTCGGCTTCGGATTCGACGACCTGGGCCTGCGCAAGATCTCGGCCACCTGCAACCCCGCCAACGCCGCGTCGGTCCGCGTCCTGACCAAGATCGGCATGCGCCGCGAGGGTCATCTACGCGACCACCTTCATCTGCGGGGCCGATGGCACGATCGCCTGCTCTACGCGGCCCTGTCCCGATAGCCACGCACCCACCGTTCTCCGGCGGGATCATCGGACGCCCGTCGCCGGCGTCCCACACCTCCACGACCCGCCGCGGAATACGGGCCGGTGGCCGTGCGGCGTCATGACGGGTCGACGAGGTGGTTCTCCCACGCCCAGGTGACGATTCCGACGCGGTTGCGGACCTCTAGTTTGGCCTGGATGCCCGACAGATGGCTCTTGACGGTGCTGAGGGAGATGAACAACTCCGCGGCGATCTCCTGATTGGTGCGGCCGCGCGCCAGGGCCCGGACGACCTGGAGTTCGCGGTCCGACAGGGGCGGGGGCCGCTCGGCGCGCGGCGGTGCCGAGGCGGCCGTCAGGTGGCGCAGCAGCCGGACGGTGACGGAAGGCGAGACCAGCGCCTCACCGTTGTGGGCGGCACGGACCGCCTCGACGAGCAGGGCGGGCCCGGCGTCCTTGAGGACGAAGCCGACGGCCCCGCCGCGCAGCGCGCCGTACACGTACTCGTCCAGGTCGAAGGTGGTGACCACGACGACCCGCATCGGGTCGGGCACCCGCGGTCCGGCCAGCGCGCGGGTCACGTCGATGCCGTCGAGCCGGGGCATCCTGATGTCCACCAGGCACACGTCCGGGCGCAGCCGTCGCGCCAGGGCGACCGCATCGGCCCCGTCGGACGCCTCGCCGACGACGCTGATGTCGGGCTGGTCCTCCAGGATCAGCCGCAGCCCGCGGCGCACCATCGCCTGGTCGTCGGCGAGCAGGACCGAGATGGTCATCGGGGCTCCCCGGTGGGGACGGGCAGGGTCGCCAGCACGGACCAGCCGGCGCCGGGCCTCGGCCCGGCCCGCAGCGTGCCGCCGAGCGCCTCGACGCGTTCGCGCATGCCGATCAGGCCGTACCCGCCGCGCTGGGGATGCCGGGCCTGGGTCGCCGGTGCGTCGTCGGCGATCTCGACGGTGACGCACTGCGCCCCCTGCCCGACGGTGACCGTGACGGACCGGGCCGTGGGGGCGTGCCGCAGGACGTTCGTCAGGGCCTCCTGGGCGACGCGGTACACGGTGTTGGTCACCTCAGGCGGCCACTCGTCACCGTCCGGAATGCTCAGCCGCACCTCCCGGCCCCGCCCGCGGAAACGCTCCACCAGAGCGTCCAGGCCCTCCGGCCCGGGGGACGCCGGCGCCGCGTCGCCGGTGTCGCGCAGCAGCCCAACGACCCGTCGCATCGCGGCCAGGGCGTCGGTCCCCGCGGCCTCCAACTCGCCGAGGTACCCGCTCACCTGCTCCGGGTCACGCCGCGCGACCACCTGGGCGCCCTGCGCCTGAAGCAGCATGCCCGTGATGTGGTGGGCCACGACGTCGTGCAGTTCCCGGGCCAGCTCCAGCCGCTCCGCCCTCCGTACCTCCTCGGCGGACGCGCGCGCCCGGGCGTCCAGGACCCGCAGCGACAGCCCGGCGCCGACGGCGACCAGCCAGACCAGGCCGTCCAGCGCCGTCACCGCCGCGAGGCCGCCGGACGGCGGCCCGGCGGCGAACTGACCGGCGATGATCAGTGCCGGCCCGGCGCCCGCGACCGCGGCGGCCCGGACCGGCGCGAGGGTCCGGAGCGCGGAACCGGTCAGCACGGCCAGCCCCAGCGTCATGGCCGGGCTGGGCTCGGCGGGGAGATCGAGGCCGGCCAGGCCGGTGGCCACGATGGCCGCCGCCGCAAGACCGAGCCCCGCGACCGCCGCCCGGAGCGGCCTGCGCAGCCCCAGCAGCGCCGGGAGGCACACCGCCGCCGCGGAGACGCTGCCCGGCACCCAGTACCAGGCACCCCAGGTCTGCGCGATGGCGGCGGCCTGCACGGCGATCGCCGCGAGGAACACGGCGCCGAGCCCGGCCATGGAGACGCCCCGGACCCATCCACCCGGAACGGTCACGCCGGTCAGGCTATCGATGCTCTGTCCGGAGTCACACGCGGACGGATCCTCGCCCGGCGCGTCTTGGGCGCGTCCCGCCCCTACCACGGTGGCCGCCCGGTCGGCGACGCCCCGGCGCCCGGGGTGCTGGACCGCCGCCGGACGAGGTCGGCCGCGCGCAGCAGCGCCCCCGCGACGAACCCCCCGGCCACCAGCAGCGTGGCCAGGGTCATCAGGCCGCTGAGCCCGGCGAACCAGCCGAGCGCGGTCACCGCGACGCCGCCCGCGGCGACGGCGACCGCCGACGGTACCGGCAGCGATCTGAGCGCGGAGCCGACGAGCACGGCCAGGGCCAGCGCCGTCATGGGCGACGGCTCCTGCGGCAGGTCGGCCGCGTGGAACACTCCCACGGCACCGGCCGTCACGGCCAGGCCCGCGACCGCGGGCCACGCCCCCCGCCGCCCGCGCAGCAGCGCCAGCCCGCACACCACCGCCGAGACGGCGGTGGTGCAGATCCAGTAGGCACCGCCCCAGCTGACGAGGAGCATGTACGCCGTGAAGGCGATGCCCAGGGCGAACACCACGCCCAACCCCGCATTGACCAGCAGGTCCGGCCTCACTGGAGACCCACTGGCATCATTCTGATGGCCGTTGGCAAGCGACATTGAGGGACCTCGGTATCGGGAGTGGTGGCCGTGTCAGGCACGCCTGACGCGGCGCAGGGCGATGACGCTGAGGAACGCGCCGGTCAGCAGATAGAGCCCCGTCTCGGCAAGCTGGAACGACCAGTAGCGGCCGCCGGGCTGGTACTCGACGTCAACGTGCAGATCGAGCGCGGACAGGCACACCGCGGCGTCACCGAACGTGCCGCCCGCGCCGGTCTTCGGCGGGGTGTCGAGACACTCGTTGAACGCCTTCTCGCTGAGCGTCCGCCCGTCCCGGGTGCGCAGCGGGCTGTCTCGCTGATCCACGCGTCGGGGGCTCCGGGCACCTGCAGGCCGCCGACGACGGGGGCCCCGGTGATGCTGCCCAGGCTCCTGGCCTGGTTGATGGCCTGCGCGGTCATCGGCAGGGTCGTCTTCTCCGGCGGCATGAGGTGCGGCCGGACCAGGTTCGGCACCGTGAACTGGACGACGAGGAAGACGGCGCCTGTGACGGCCATCGCGGGCAGCGTCCGGCGCACGAACAGGCCGACGGTGGTGCCGAGGGCGAAGGCAAGGAAGGCGTAGCCGATCGGTGCGATGTTGCGCGCCCCGAACTCCACCGTCCCGAACCGGTCGGAGGCGACCTGGTCGTACGGGGAGGCCGCCCAGGTGAGCAGGAGGCCCGCCGCGCCCGCCACGACCATCGCGGCAAGGCCGACGAACGCCATCCTGCCGATCAGCCAGCGGCGGCGGGTCACGCTCTGGTTCCACACCAGCCGGTGGGTGCCGAGCTCCAGTTCCCGGGCGATCAGCGGCGCCCCCCAGAACGCGCCGATCACCACCGGGATCAGCCCGAGTCCGGCGGCCAGGAACAGCAGCGTGTTCCGGTAGGTGCCCTGGAACTGGATCTCGGCTTGGGCGCAGGCGGCGGCGTCGCCGCACCGGGACCGGTAGGCGTCGTGAGCGTCCCGGATGTCCATGCCGAGATACAGCAGGTAGCCGGCGATCAACACGAGTCCGGCGGCACCGGCGAGCGCCTGGAAGCGGAACTGCCGCCAGTTCAACCAGATCATCGTGCTTCCTCGCCTGCCATGGCGACGGGCGCGTTCGCCCGGGACATGTACGCGAGCACCAGCTCTTCGAGCGTGACCGGCCGGGTTCGGTACGGGAGCTCCGAGGGCGGGAGACCGGTGCGCACCATCGCGCCGCCGTGCTCCGCCCGGACGACCTCGACACCCGCGGGCGGCCGGCCGGGATCGCCGTGCGGCGCGACCAGCCGGTGATGGCGGGCCAGCAGTTCGCGGACGTCACCGGCGACCTGGATCCGCGCGCCGCACAGCACGATGAGGTAGTCGCAGACCTGCTCGATGTCACCGAGCAGGTGCGAGGACAGCACGGCGCTGGCGCCGAGTTCCGCGACGAACTCCATCAGGTTCGCCAGGAATCCCTGGCGCGCCAGCGGGTCCAGCGCGGCGGCCGGCTCGTCGAAGATCAGCAGTTCGGGGCGCTTGGCGGCGGCGATCGTCAGCGCCAGCTGCGCGCGCTGCCCGCCGGACAGCCGTCCGGCCTTCTGGCCCGGGCTCAGCCCGACCTGCGCGATGCGCCGCTCGGCCAGCCCCTGGTCCCATGACGGGTTCAAGTGCGCGCCCAGGCGCAGATGGTCGGACACGCTGAACGAGGGGTACACCGGAGTGTTCTGCGCCACGAAGCCGACCCTGGCCAGGTGCGCGGCGCTCGCCGCCGGCCTGGAGCCCAGAACGCGCAGCGAGCCCGACGTCGGCTCCAGAAGCCCGCAGGCCAGATTCAGCAGTGTCGACTTGCCGGCCCCGTTCGGACCCACCAGCCCCACGACGCGACCGGCTGGAATGCGCAGATCGACTCCGCTCAGCGCCCGCCGGCGACCGTACCTTTTTGTCAATCCCTCTGCCTGCAGCACGGGGACCGGATCTTCATGTGCCATGACGACATCGTCGGTACCGGCGCCGCCCCAGATCACCGGCCCAAAGCACGGTTCGCTCCGACGGCCGTCGTACTTTCGGCCGGTTTCGCCCGGCCGTCAGAGGAGTTTCGCCCAGGTGACCTTGCCGCCCTCGTTCAGGGGGCGGACGCCCCACGCTCTGACCAGCTCGGCCATGAGCATCAGGCCGCGGCCGGTCGTCGCCGCGTGGTTCTCCGGCGGGATCATCGGGCGCCCGTCCCCGGCGTCCCACACCTCCACGATCGGATGCCCGTCGCGCTCGTCGCGGAACAGCCGCACGATGATCGGCCCCTCCCCGTGCTTGAAGCTGTTCGTGACCAGCTCGCACACCACGAGCCGCGCGACGTAGTCGTCATCGATCCCCCACTCGGCGAACCGCTCGGCGAGAAACCGCCGCGCCAGCCAAGGCGCACGATCAGTCGGATCGAGGACGAGTGTGGGGACCTCGGGGGCCATGGCAGTAGGCATCGGCAAGACCTTCGGCATCGCGAGCTGTGTGTGAACCACGACACAGAGTCACACCACGACGCTAGATTTGGGCATGTACAGAACGCATCCGCGACAACACGGAACGCGAGGTCACCCCCCATGACCACGAACGCCTCGCCGGATCCCAAGACCGGACTCTGGGCCTTCACCGCCTACTACCTGCGCTTCTGCCGCAATCAACGTGGCCTGTCGGGCGAGGCCGTGGGACGCCTCATCAACGCCAGCAAAGCGACCGTTTCACGCATCGAGAACGGCGTGGACCGCCTGGACGGAAGCCGCGCCGCCCTCCTGGACAGGGCCTGGGAGACCGGCGGCCTCTTCACCCTCTTGGTCTGGTACGCCAGCATCGGCCACGACCCGCAATGGCTCGCGGAGCTCAGGACCTTCGAACAGCGAGCCCGAATCATCCGGGTCTTCGAACCCCTCCTGTTCTCCGGTCTCCTCCAGACCGAGGAGTACGCCCGAGCCCTGTTCACCGGCGGCGGCATGCCCGACCCCGAGCCGTTCGTCAAGGAGCGGATGGAACGGCAGGACGTCCTCGACCGGGCCTTCGTCATGGTCCTGCTCAGTGAGGCCGCACTGCGGTGGCCGGTGGGCAACCCCCAGATCATGCGGGAGCAGCTCGCACATGTCCTCGAAATAGCGAAGCGCCCGAACGTCGTCCTCCGAGTGATCCCGCGGACCTTCGAGACGGGCGCCTACCCGGGCCTGGACGGCGGTCTGAAACTCGTCACAGGTGACACCTTCGGAGAAGTGGCCTATACCGAATCGAGTGGAGGCGGGCGGCTTGTATCGTCACCGACAGAGGTCGCGGAGTACGCGATCCTGTTCGCGCGGATCAGCGCGAAGGCTCTTCCGGAGCATCGGACCAAAGAGCTGGTCGAGCAGGCGATGGAGGCGTTCGGTGACGACGACGTGGCGCAAGAGCAGTCACAGCGGAACCCAGGGCGGAAGTGACTGTGTGGAAGTCGGCCGCCTCCCCCGGGCGATCGCCTTCCGGGACTCCAAGGACCCCGACGGGCCCAAGCTGGCCGTCAGCCGTGGTGCCTTCGCGGCGCTGGTCGCGGAACTGAAGCGCTAGCGGCCCACCCGGGGGCGAGGCCAGTAGCGCGCGATCACCCTGCCCTTGATGAGGGCGTCGGGGACGGGGCCGAAGTCCCAGCTGTCGCGGCGGCCTCGGGCGCGCTGGTTGTCGCTTTCCAGCCACCAGCCGTCGCCGGAGCGGTGCGTGACGCGTTTGACGATCAGCAGGTCGCGGCGCTCCGGGTGCTCGGCGACCACGACGGCGCCGGGGGCGGGGCGGGCGCCGGTGTGGACGATGAGCCAGTCCCCCGGGCGCAGGCCCGGGAGCATCGAGTCTCCGGTGACCTCCACGGTCCGCAGCCTCCGGGCCGCGGCCAGCGCGCACACGGCCGCGCCGGCGAGGACCCAGAGGACGGGGTGGCGGGGGGTCCGGATCCGCATGATCCTCCTTGCTGGCCCGCATACTTCGGCGGGCGGCGGTCACAACCACTGCTGGAAGGGTTCCGGACCGCTGCCGGTCCGGGTCTTAGGCCGAAATACCGAGTGCCCTGGCCGGACGGGCCCAGGGGCACAAGAGTAATGTCGGTGACCTGAGCATGATCCGCAACGAGGGAAGGGATTCGCAGGTGTTGCTCAAGCTTCTGCGCCCGAGGACGACGGTCTCCGCGCACTGCGACCTGCCGTGTGGTGTCTACGACCCGGCGCAGGCCCGGATCGAGGCCGAGTCGGTCAAGGCGATCGCCGAGAAGTACGCGGCGAACGAGGACCCCGAGTTCCGCGCCCGGGCGATTCTGATCAAGGAGCAGCGCTCGGAGCTGGTCAAGCACCACCTGTGGGTGCTGTGGACCGACTACTTCAAGCCGCCGCACTTCGAGAAGTACCCCCAGCTCCACCAGCTGTTCAACGAGGCGACCAAGCTGGCCGGGGCCGGCGGCACCAAGGGCAGCATGGACGTCAAGGTGGCCGAGGAGCTGCTCGCCAAGATCAGCGAAATCGACAAGATCTTCTGGGAGACCAAGCAGGGCTGACCTGCACTGGTGACCGCGAGGGCCGTCCGGTTCCGGCGGCCCTCGCGGCATGTCAGGAGCGGGCGGCCTTGGTGAGGGCGTCGCCGGTCAGGCGGTAGACCGTCCACTCGTCCTGGGGGCGGGCGCCGAGGGCTTCGTAGAAGCCGATCGCGGGCGTGTTCCAGTTGAGGACGGCCCATTCGACGCGTTCGTAGCCTCGGTCGTCGGCGATGCGGGTCAGCTCGGTGAGGAGGGCCTTGCCGTGGCCGCCGCCGCGGCACTCGGGGTCGACGAAGAGGTCTTCCAGGTAGATGCCGTGGGTGCCGTTCCAGGTGGAGAACGTGAGGAACCACACGGCGAACCCGACGACCCGTCCGTCGTGTTCGGCGACGTGGGCGAAGACCTTGGGGTCGTCGCCGAAGAGGCGCTCGCGCAGCTGGTCCTCGGTGACCTTCACCTCGTGCAGGGCGCGCTCGTAGTCGGCCAGCTCCCGGATCAGCCGCAGGATGGCCGGGACGTCGTCAGGGGTCGCGTAGCGGATCACAGCAGGCAGGCTAATCGAGCGGCGCCAGTGCCGCGTCCGGGTCGGCCCACCGGTCGTTGGGGACGAGCGGGTACCAGCCCGGCCGGCCCGGGTCGCGGTCGTAGGCGTAGCCGCCCAGCCCCTTGTACAGCTCGGCGTACTCGGCGAGCTTGTCACGATCCAACCGGACGCCTAGGCCGGGGCCGGACGGCACCGCGATCCTGCCGTCCGCGTACCGCATCAGGCCGCCCTCGATCACGTCGTCGGCGAGGTGGTGGTAGTGCGCGTCGGCGGCGTAGGTGAGGTTGGGCAGGACGGCGCCGAGGTGCAGCATGGTGGCGAGCTGGATGCCGAGTTCGCCGGACGAGTGGACGGCGACGCCGATCTGGAACGTCTCGCACACGCCGGCGGCCTTCACGCACGGCCGGATGCCGCCCCAGAACGTGGTGTCGAGCAGGACGACGTCCGCGCTGCGGCGCAGGACGTTGGCGGCGAGCTGCTCGAAGTTGACGACGACGGTGTTGGTGGCGAGGGGGATGTTCACGCGTTCGCGGACGAGCCGGAGCCCCTCCAGGCCGAGGACGGGGTCTTCGAGATAGTCGTTGGGGAGGTCCTCGATCGCCTTCCCGAAGCGGAGGCCCTCCTCCAGTGACAGCACGGAGTTCGGGTCGTAGCGGAACCGGTCGTCGGGGAACGCCGCGGCGAGGGCCTTGTAGCACTCCAGCTCGTGGCCGGGCGGGAAGACGCCGCCTTTCAGCTTGTGGACGGAGAAGCCGTGCGCGTCCTTGAGCGCGCGGGCGTGCTCGACGAGCTGCTCGGGGGTGCGGACCTCGGTGGAACCGCCGGCGCCCGGGTAGCGGTAGAAGAGGTAGGACGCGAACGGGACCGAGTCGCGGATGCGGCCGCCGAGCAGGTCGTGCACCGGGACGCCGAGGTGCTGCCCGACGAGGTCGAGGCAGGCGAACTCGATGGCGGCGAGCATCTGGGTGCGGTTGTTGTAGAGGCTCGCCGTCGGGTTGGCGATCTTGAAGCGGAGCGTCTCCAGCGCGAACGGGTCGTGCCCCTCCAGGTGCGGGGCGAGGGCCTCGAACGCGGCCTCGGCGCTCTGCCCGCCGCCGCCCATCTCGCCGAGCCCGACGAGGCCGTTGTCGGCCTCGACCTCCACGATCGTCCGGACGAAGCGGCCCCAGTGGGCGCCGTTGCTGTGCAGGAGCGGCGCCTCCAGCGGCACGGTGACCGTGGTGGCGCGGATGCCTGTGATCTTCATGTGTCCCCGATCCGTGGTCAACGCCGAACCGTGACGGTGGCGACGCCGCACGCGGGCAGCCGTACCGTCATCGTGCCGTCCCGGACGGGCAGGTCCGCCGGGTCGCGCTCCAGGCCGCCGCTCAGCCGCGCGCTGGTCACGCCGGGCATGTGCAGGTCCGTCTCGACCGCGCCGGACGCGAGCGACTGGAGCCGGACGGCCAGGCCGTCGCCGTCGCGGGCGCGCCCGACGGAGGTGACGAGGACGTCCGGGTCATCGACGCGCAGGAACGTCCCGGACGCGGCCGGGGACGCGGTGCCGGTGGCGAGGGTGGCGACGAACGGGTCGGTGAGGCCGGCGGCGGTGCGGGCGCCGAGCCGGCGGCCGGACCCGGCGGCCGCCGACGCGAACGCGTACCGGAAGGTGGTCTCGCCCTGCTGCTGGGACGGGAAGTTGGTGTCCCAGATGTTGTTCAGGGCCCAGGAGTAGACGGTGCCGTCCTCGTTGTCGAGGGTCGGCGGGAACGGCGCGTAGGGCATGTGGATGGAGCCGAACTGGACGAGCGGCGCCTCCAGCGTCGCCCACGCGACGGTGATGTCGGGGTCCTCGAACGCGACCCAGTGCCGGATGGGCCGCATGTGCTCGGCCGATCCCGGCACGCTCGGGACGGCGGTGCCGCCGACGCCGCCGGTGAGCTCCCAGGCTGCGGGCGGCCCGTCCACGGCGAACGGGAACGCGAAGAACACCGCCTCCTTGACCGCGGTCGGCTGCTTGCCGAGCTGGTAGCGGACGTCCACACGCGGCACGCCCGCGTACAGGTCGATCGTGGTGCGCAGCCAGTCGACGCCCTTGCCGTGCAGTTCGACGACGAGGCGTTCACCGGCCGGGGTGCGCTCGCACCTGGTGACCGTCGCGTGGGTGGCGATGGCCCGGTCGCCGAGCATCGTCTTGTCGTGGACGAGCATGTGCCCGGACATGTGGTTGAAGTGCGGCGCGGTCGCGTACCGGTCGTAGACGTACTGGCCGAACCCGGCGGCGGCGTCGGCGTTCACGAGCTCGCGGCCGGTCGTCTTGTCGAAGACCGAGCCGATGTGGCCTTCCTTGAGGTCGTAGGTCACGCGGTAGAACTCGTTCTCGATCGTCCCCTCGATGCCGAGGTCGACGGGCTCGGGCGCCCGCTCCGCCGATCGGACGACGTCGACGCGGACGTGCCCGTGGCCGGGGACGTCCGGCAGCACCGCCTCCAGGTGGCGGCCGATGGGGCGGGTCGGCCACTCGTCGGGGTCGACCTCCTCCTCGCGGTGCGGGACGGGCTCGCCGGTGCGGGCGTCCACGAGCGTGATCGGGACGTCCACGGCGACGACGTCGCGGGGCAGGAACGCGCGGGCGACGTCGGTGCGGGCGGCCGTGCCCGGGTTGACGACGAGGAAGGAGGCGAGCGCGTCCGGTGCCGCTCCGAAGGTGTCGCCGAGCCGCCGCGCGCCGGCCTGGAGCAGGTCGAGCGCGTCGTCGTGGGCCTGGTAGCCGACCTGGGACTTGCGGGTCCACTGGAGGCCGCCCGAGTCGGTGCCCTCCTCGGCGTCCTCCCACGGGTTGGCGGCGCCCCAGGTGTGCTCGTCGAACAGGGCGGCCAGGTCGTAGGCGTGGTCGATGGCCTCCGGCGCGCCGGTCCGGTCGCCGCCGCGCTCGTCGGCGAGGGCGTGCAGGGTCTCGGCGGACCGCAGGATGTTCTGCGCCCGCCGGACGTAGCCGAGCGGGCGGGCGCCGGAGCCGAGGCCGTCGGCCCACCAGTCGGTCCAGTCGCCCTCGTGGACCTGGAGCCGGTCGCCGTGGTGCTCCTCGACGTAGTCGAAGAAGTCGGCGTTGGTGGCCATCCGCAGCCGCGGGTAGGCCCATGTCGCGTTCCACCGGTGCGCGATGTCGGCGGGGACGATGGACGGCCCGGCGTTGTCGGCGTGGGCGCCCTGGACGCGCAGGTGGACGGCGTCCAGGAAGTCGGGGTCCTTGGCGGCGCCGACCTGGCCGGGCGCGGCGTACCAGCCGAAGGTGCCGGGCCCGTAGGGGTAGGGGCGGTCGGCGAGGGAGCCGAGGTAGCGGGGCAGCAGGTCCTCGGCGAGGTCATAGCCGTCGACGAGGCCGACGGTGTTGCCCTCCATGTAGGCCATGCCGTGGGGGGTGTCGGTGAACCAGACCAGCAGCTCGCCGCCGCCCGGGGACCGCCAGCGGAAGGGCCGGGCGAGCCGGTCGCCACCCGTGATGTACGGGACGGACCGCCCCGCCCAGTTGTGCGCGGCGGCGAGGTACCGAACGCCTGCCGCGTTGAGGGCGTCGACCGTCCCGGCGACCGCGCCGGGGATGTCGGTGTGCATGGCGGACCGGACCTCGATGCCGTACTTGTGCCGCAGGTCCTCGACGAAGCGGAGCTGCCGGTACAGCTCCTCCGTCGAGCACGCCTCCGTGTGCAGCTGCATCGGGAACGCGGTGACCTCGATGTTCCCCGCCCGGACCCGCTCGGTGAACTCGGCGACCTGGTCGTCGGAACGGGTCGCGAGCCAGCGCAGCGCCGGCATCGACGACTCGACCGACCAGCGGAACCGCGCGTCGTCCGGCCACCCGTCGGTCTCCCGCGCCAGCCGCAGCGCCGCGTCCAGGTAGTCGAGGTGGTGGCGCAGGACGGTGCCCTGCGTGTCGGTGTAGCCGATGTCGAGGTGCGAGTGGTGGACGACGAAGACGTTCCACTTGCGCTGCGGGGTGATGTCGAGGGGGGCGGCGCCGACGAGGCCGTCCGCGTCCCGGACCTCCAGGGTGACGCGGCGCGTCCCGTCCACCTCGGGGACGAGCAGCGTCAGCGTCTCGCCCTCCCCCGTCGCGGACGCCAGCACGGCGTCGCCGTCCTTGAGGGCGACGTCGACCCGCCCGCCGCCGGACAGGGTCAGCCGGACGGCCTGCCGCAGCGCGCCGTCCCCGTCCCGCTTGAACAGCGGCAGCACGGCGGCGCGGACGGACAGCCCGCGCACGGCGAGCACCTCGGCGGACGTGTCCTCGCGCAGCGCGGCGCGGATCCCGTCATAGTCGGGCGAACCGAGGCTCGCCTGAAGCAGACGACTCGTCATTTCTAATGGGTGCTCTTTCTGTGGGGAGCGTCAGAACTGGGCGAGGGTGAGGCCGCGGGTGAACAGGCGTTGGGTGGCGAGGAACAGGACGACGGTCGGGAGCGAGACGACCAGGCCGGCCGCCAGGGCGATCGGAACGGGGGTTCCGGCGTAGACGTCGGTGGTCAGCGCGGACAGCTCGGCCCACACCGGCCGGACGGTCTCCGACTGGGAGAGCGTCAGGCCGAACAGCAGGTCGTTCCAGACGAAGGTGAACTCCAGGATGAACACGGCGGCGAGGGCCGCCGCCGACAGCGGCAGGTAGATCCGCCAGAAGATCCGGAACGTGGACGCGCCGTCCAGCCGCGCCGCCTCGAAGATCGACACGGCGACGTTGCCGAAGAAGTTGCGCATCACCAGCGCCGCCAGCGGCACGTTGATCGCCGAGTAGACGACGATCAGCCCGAGCTGGTTGTCGTAGAGCGACACCTTGCTGTAGCCGACGAACAGCGGGACGAGCAGCATCTGGAACGGCACGACGGTCCCGGCGAAGATCACGATGAACCAGGCGAAGCCGTGCCTGAGCCGCAGCACCACGATCGCGTATCCGGCGAGCGCGCCCATGAGGACGGCGAGCGCGGGCGAGACGACGCTGTAGAGCAGGGTGCTGAGCAGCGTGTCGCCGACGGCCGTCCGGTCCCACGCCTCGGCGATGTTGCCGAACAGGCCGATCGAGGACGGCGGCTTCACGGCGTCCGACGGGTCGTAGTCGCCGGCCGGGCGCAGCGCGTTCGCGACGATCAGGTACGTGGGGAACAGCCACACGACCCCCAGCACCGCCAGCACGAGCCGTCTGGCGTTGAGCGTCAGCCGGTTCACCGGGCCTCCTCCCTGCCGACTTGCCGCCGCAGGTACACGTACGACGCCAGGCCGGTGATCGTGGTGAGCAGCACCGCGACCGCCGAGCCGTAGCCGTACTCGTTGGCGACGAAGACGTCCCGGTACATGGTCACGGCGAGGGTCTCGGACGACCGGCCGGGCCCGCCCTGCGTCATCACCCACACGATGTCGAAGTTCTTCAGCCCGGCGACGAGCGCGAGGCCGAGCACGACCGTGGTGATCGGGCGCATCAGCGGCCAGATGACGTGCCGGAACATCGCCCATCCGGACGCGCCGTCGATGCGGGCGGCCTCGATCGGGCCCCTCGGGATCGACTGCAGGCCGACGACGAACAGCAGCATGTTGACGCCGAGCTGCTGCCACGCCCACACGACGATCATGGCGATGGTGTTGCGCGGGCCGTCCTGGAGGAACGCGGTGTCGCCGCCGGGCATCCCGAGGAACGTGAGGATCTGGTTCGCCATCCCGTCCGGCTGCAGGATGAAGCCCCAGATCACGCCGAGGCCGGCGCCCGACATCGCGTACGGCAGCAGGAACGGCAGCCGGAACCAGGCACCGCCCTTGAGGTCGTAGGACAGAACGGCGACGAGCAGCCCGAGCCCCACCGGCAGCACGACGGTGCCGACGACCCACAGCAGCGTGTTGCGGATCGACGTGACGAGCGCGTCGTCCTCGATGAGGCGCCGGTAGTTGTCCAGCCCCGTGAACTCGGGGGACGCGAGCCCGTCGTAGCTGGTGAAGCTCAGGTACGCCGTCCACAGGAACGGCAGGTAGAGCAGGACGGCGACGAACAGCACCGCCGGCGAGACGTAGACGTGCCGGAACCGGCCGTGCAGGGCGAACGCCTTCCCGGGCCGGTCGCCGCGCCCGCCGCGGCGACCGGTGCCCGAGGCCTTCACCACCGTGAGCCTCGGACGTTCGGCAGTGGCCTTGTGCGACATGGAGGGGTCAGCTTCCGGCCTTGTGGTTCTTCCAGTAGTCCTCGTTCGCCTTCTGGATGGTCTTGAGGACGTCCATGTAGGTCTCCGGCTTGTTGAGGAACTTGTCGAACCCGCTGAGCGCCTCGGTGAGGACGGGCGCCGGCGCGGCCTCGAAGTAGCGCAGGACGAGCCGGTTCCCGCCCGACGCGGCCTCCTTGGTGACCTTGTCCAGCTCGGGGTCGGCGACCTTCACCTTCGGGTTGCCGGACACGTCGCCGCGGGCGTTCGCCCACTTCTCCTGCGCGGTGGGCGTGATCCACCACTTGAGGTACTTGGTGCTGGCGTCCGGGTCGGGCGCCTTGCGCAGCGAGCACAGCGGGCCGCTCTCGAACACCAGCGACCGCTTCGGCAGTGCCGGGTTCACGTTGGGGATGAAGAAGAACCCGTAGTCCTCGCCCTGCTTGAGGCCGCGCTGGGTCATGCTCGTGTTGAACCACGTGCCGTTGATGACCATGGCGGCCTTGCCCGACTTGAAGTGGTCGGCGGGGTCGGCCTTGTCGCCCGGCTCGGTGAAGTAGCCGGCGTCGATCATCGACTTCCAGCGCTCCATGACCTTCACGACGCCGGGGTCGGTGTAGGACGCCTGGCCCTTCGACAGCCGCTCGTACAGGTCGGGGTCGGTGCCGGCGAGGATCTGCTCGAACCAGGCGAAGGAGAACAGCGACGTCGGCGTCGTCTGGTGGAAGGGCACCTGGCCCTTCGACTTCAGCGTCTGCGCGGTCTTCTCCAGCTCCGCCCACGTCGTCGGCGGCTTCAGGTCGTACTCGGCGAAGATCTTCTTGTTGTAGAACATCCCCCAGTACGCGGTGTTCAGCGGGACGCAGTACTGCTTGCCGCCGACCGTGTAGTAGGTCTTCAGGTCCTCGGTGAGGTCGCCGCTCTTGATGGCGTCCCGCCAGATCGCGGTGGTCTCGGCGACCTGGTTCTGCTTGACGATCTCCTCAAGGCGCCCGCCGGTCGTCCAGGTGAACAGGTCGGGCTTGACCTTGGTGCGGAACGAGGTCTTGATGAACGCCGTGTAGGTCGGCTCGTCGGTGTAGCCGACGGGCGTCATGCCGAGCCCGGTCTGCTGCTTGCCGAGGGCGGCCATCTGCTCGAAGAAGGGCTTCCAGGCGCCCTTGTCGTTGTACAGCTTGAGCTCGGACTTGCTCCCGCCGGAGTCGCCGGACCCGCAGCCGGCGGCGAGCAGCAGCGCGCTCACGGTGAGCGCGGTCGCCCGCAGTCGCGTGGACGGCACCATGGTGGCCTCCTTCATCGGGCGTCGTCGCCCGATCGGGGTGTCGAAGGATGTCGAAGGATGTCGAGGATCAGGAATCGGCTGGGTCGGGGAAAAGGGTGAACCGGCCGCGCGGCCTGTGGCCGGGCGGCGGGGGGGCGGCTCGGCTCAGGTGAGCCGCTGCTCGATCACGTGTTTGATGTCGGCGAGGTGCGACCGCATGAGGGACTCGGCCTCCTCCTCGGCGCCCGCCTCGATGGCGGCGAGGATCGCGGTGTGCTCCTCGAAGTCGCGGACGCGGTCGTCGAAGATCCGCTGTATCTCGCGCTGCTCGGACGCGTGCACGGTCAGCAGCGAGTCGATGACCTCGCAGAGGACGGAGTTGCCCGCGACCCCGGCGACCTCGCGGTGGAAGGTCATGTTGGTCTTGTGCAGGCGCGCCTCGGCGTCGCGCGCCTGCGCCCCCTGCGCGTCGCCGAGGTCCGCGCCCGCCCGGTCGAGGATGGCGCGGAGCAGGTCGACGTCGGCGGGGCCGGACAGCCGGGCGGCGCGGCCGGCCAGCGGCGGCTCGATGAGCAGCCGGGCGTCCAGCAGCTGGAGCAGCCGGTCGGCCTCCAGCTCCCCGACGTTGGGGTTGGGGATCACCACCCGTTCGAGGTCGGCGCCCACGTAGATCCCGGAGCCGTGCCGGAGCTGGATCGCCCCGGTCGCCTCCAGCCGGCGCAGGGCCTCGCGCAGCGTCGGGGTGGTCACCGCGAAGCGCTGCGACAGCTCGCGCGCCGACGGCAGCCGGTCGCCGGGGCGCAGGCCGTCCGACCTGATCAGCTCCAGCATCCGCTCCGTGAGCGCGTCCGCCAGGCTCGGCCGGGCCACATCCTGGGACATCGACACCTCGTTCCGCCAAGAAGTAAAGTCATCTAATCACTTAGCGACTGGGCTGTCCAGCCTCCGGTGAGACATCTCCGCAGGACGGCGCGCTCCTCCTCGAACGCGAGCCGTCCCAGCCGCGCCGACATGATGCCGTCGAAACCGTGGCAGGCGCCCGGCACATGGTGAAGCTCAGTGGGGACGCCCGCGCCGATCAGGCGGTGCGCGTGGGTGAGCCCCTCGTCCCGCAGCGGGTCGTACTCGGGCACCAGCACGTAGGCCCGCGGCAGGCCCGACAGGTCCTCGGCCCGCGCGGGCGCCGCGTAGGCCGGGACGGCCGTCCGGCCGCCCAGGTAGTGGCGCCACATGTGCTCGACGTCGGTGCGGTTGAACAGCGGCGGCCGGGTGAACGTCCGCATCGACGGGGTGTCCATCCGGTCGTCCAGGACGGGGTAGAGCAGCATCTGGAAGACGAGCGGGGGGCCGCCCTCGTCCCGCGCCCGCAGCGCCACGGCCGCGGCCAGCGCGCCGCCCGCGCTGCCGCCGCCCACCGCGACGCGCTCCGGGTCGCCGCCGAACTCGCCCGCGTGCTCGTGCGCCCACACCGTGGCCGCGTAGCAGTCGTCGAACCCCGCCGGGAACGGATGCTCGGGCGCGAGCCGGTAGCCGGCGGACACGACCGCGATGCCGTCCTCTGCGGCGAACGTCACGCACCGCTCGTGCTCGTTGTCGAGGGACCCGGTGACGAACCCGCCGCCGTGGAAGTAGACGAGCACGGGCACGGGACCGGACGCCTCACGCGGCCGGTACACGCGCACCGGGACCGGCGGCGCACCGGGCGGCCCCGGGATCGTCCTGTCCTGGATGTGCACGCCGTCGTCGTCGGCCGGACGGGACAGGGCGGAGACCAGGTCGCGCATGGCGGCGCGCGCCTTGAGCGGATCCTCCAGGCCGACGTAGGGCATGCCGGCGACCGCGGCGGCCAGTTCGGCGTCCAGGGTCATGGTCCGGACCTCCTGCTGTCGTGGACGCTGTGTCGTGGACGGGGACGCGCCCCCGGGCGGGAGGTCCCGGGGGCGCGTGGGAAGCGGTACCGCCGTGGACGGAACGGCGATTCCGCTGCTTCAGGGCCTCCCCGTCAGCCGGAGACCGGGAGGTTGATGTAACGCGCCCGGTAGATGGTCACGTCGCGGTAGTTGTCGTTCGCCGGGCCCTTGGTGGCGTCCAGGCTGTTGACGTTGTACGAGATCACCAGGTTGCCGCCGGACGACAGCGACGCGTGCTGGTGCGCGTTGTAGGTGAAGACGTCCGGGTCGCCGTAGGAGCCGAACGGCCCGGTCTCGGGCGTCCGGTAGACGGTCTGCTCACCGGTGAACGGGCCGTCCGCCGAGCACGACAGCAGGACGTCGATCTCGGCGCCGAACGCGATGCTCGCGTCCTGGTTGACCATCACGTAGTGCGAGCCGCGCCTGGCGACGCTGAACTCGTTCGACACGCCGCTCATCAGCCGCGCCGAGGCCATCTCCGAGGTGGACCAGCCGCCGGCCGTCCGGTACTCCCACGCCCCGCGCAGGTCGGTGCCGTCCACGCGGGCGATGTGCAGGTACTTGGTGTTCACCTGCGTGTCGGGATCGGTGTAGTCCTCGGTGCCGTAGATGTAGGTGTGGCCGCCGTCCCGGAGCAGCGCCGACCCCCACTGGACGCCGGACGCCGACGGCATCGCCTTCACCTGGGTCGGCGCGGACAGGTTGCCGGCGGAGAAGCGGGCGAGGACGTTGTCCTTGAACTTCATGTCCCACCCGGTGCCGTTGTTCGGGTCCGGGTCGTAGTACTCGCGGTAGAGCTGCTGCACCTCCGAGCCGCTCTGGGTGAGGTCGCCCGCCCAGTACCAGTGGGCCGCCTGCGCGGGCGGCATGACCGCCTTCGGGGCGGCTGCCGTCCCGCCGTGCACGGTGGTGAGCGCGCCGCCCGTCCCCTGGACGACGAACGAGTTGTTGAGGAACGGGGTCGTCCCGCCCTCCTCGATCACGACCGGGCGGGAGCCGTCGGCGTTGACCCGGCCGAGGAAGGTGTCGGAGTAGGCGTAGACGATGCGCCCGTCCGACAGCTTCAGCGAGTACGTGGTGTCGGCGCCGGTCCAGTCGTCGAGGAGGGCGTTGCTGTTGCCGTAGGACGTGAACTTGCCGTTGAGCGCGGCGTTCTGCGTGGCGGTGCCGAACGTCGGCGGGGCGTGCCCGGAACAGGTGGGCGCGTCCGCCTCGGCCGCGTGGCCCTTGCCCCGGGCCTTTTCATGGCCGGCGCCATAGCTGGGGCCGTGCCCGTGGGTGTCGGCCGCCGCCGGGACGGCGGGGGCGGCGAGGAGCAGCGCGGAAGCGAGGGCGGCGGCGCGCGACCACCTCCGGGCGTGAAGGCGAGAGGGCCGTTCGGTTGACGAGGGACGGGACTCCTGCATGGAAACCTCCGCGAGCACGCGGCGAACCTGACGGATGGGGTGGGCGGTTCGCACGGGGCTCGTGCGTCCCACATCATGAGTCATCAAATGACTTGTTGTCTAGATCTTTTCCGGTCTAGGTCTCGGGAAGTGCGGCCGGGTTCCGCGCCAGCAGGCCCCCGTCCACGCGGTGCTCGGCGCCGGTCACGAAGGACGACCGCGGCCCGGCGAGGAACGCCACCACCTCCGCGACCTCGTCCGCCGTCGCGACGCGCCCCAGCGGATGGGCCCGCCCCCATTCCTCGACCTGCGCGTCCTGCCCCTTCTCCCCGCGGAACAGGTCGGCGGCCCAGCGCAGCATCGGCGTGTCCACCGACCCCGGGCAGACCACGTTCGCGCGGATGCCGTCGGCGGCGTGGTCGAGCGCCATCGCCCGCGTCAGCGCGTTGATCGCGGCCTTGCTCGCGCTGTAGGCGGCGACCCGGTCCTGGGACACGAACGCCTGCACCGACGACATCGTGACGATCGTCCCGCCGCCCCTCCGGCGCAGCTCGGGCACCGCCGCGCGGCAGGCGAGGAAGACGCCCTTCACGTTGACGCCGAGCACCTCGTCCCACAGCTCCTCGGACGTCTCCTCGACCGTCCCGTACCGCTGCACGCCCGCGCACGTCACCAGCACGTCGAGGCCCCCGTACCGGGACACGGCGTCCGCGACCAGCCCGTCCATCGCCGCCGCGGCCGTCACGTCGGCGACGGTCCCGGCGACCTCCAGACCGTCCGCGCGCAGTTCACGCTCCGCCCGCCCAACGTCACCAAGCCCGCAGAACACGACCGAGGCCCCATCGCGTGCGAGCCGTTCCACCACGGCCCGGCCGATCCCGAGGGACCCGCCGGTCACCACCGCGACCTTGCCTTCGAACTCCGTCATAGCTCCCCTCCGATGACCCCCGCGCGCAGCCACAGGCTCCGCCGGGCATGCGGTCCGAGCCTGAGCGCGCTCCCGTTGGCCGCCGCGGCGGCCAGCCCGTCCGTCGGATACCCGGCGAACGGCTCCAGGCCCACCACGTAGGCGCGGCCCCACCACGGATGCCCGCTGGTCGCGCCGAGCTCCTGCCACAGCCACAGGTGCGGCAGGACGGCCACGTCCCAGCGCACCCGCATGCCGAGGCCGTCCGGGTCGACGACCTCGTAGCGCCCCTCCTCCAGGCCGGTGACGTAGACGATGTCGCTCGGCGCACCACGGTCCGGGACGACACCGAGGTCGACGGTCCCGCCCCCGTCCGCCGGCACGTGCGGCCACGCGTACGGCCCGCCGGCCCGGACCCGCCGCCCGCCCGGCGCGATCGCCGTCTCGTGCGGGACGACCCGGGCGCCGTCCGGCAGCCTGATCCGGTGCCCGGGACGCAGGAAGGGCGCGCCGAACACGATGTGGTGCCCCCACATCGCGTCCAGCGGCACCCCCGACTCGTTGACCAGCTCCTCCTCGACGACCAACTCCGCCTCGCCGGACCGCAGCCGGAACGTCTTGGCCACCCGCAGCGGCATCCGCCGCGCCCGCACGGTCAGCCGGGCCGCCACCTCCCCGGCGTCGTCGGCCACGACGGCGACGTCCCACGGCAGCCCCGCCACCTCGCCGTGCTGCGCGAACGCGGCGCCCCGGTAGGTGCTGGGCGCGCCGCCGTTCGGCAGCACCTCCTGCCAGCCGCCCTCGTAGGAGTCGAGGAACAGGGCGGTGTCGTCGGCCGCTCCCCCGGCCACGTCGCGCGGGTCGCGCGGCCCGTCCGGCGACAGCCACACGAAGTCCATGTCGCGCGGCTTGTAGCAGAACTCCGCGACGTCGCCGCCCTTGCCCGCGAGGACGGTCACCCGCAGCAGCTCGTTCTCCAGCACCACCGCGTCGATGCCGGCCCAGGCGGTCTCGTGGACGCGAGCGCCCCAGTTCCGGGACGGCCGGTGCCTGCGGGCGCCCATCAGCTCCAGTTCTCCGCGCCGCTGAAGGCGAAGTGCTCCCCGGGGACGTAGGCGGGCCGCGGTTGGTACTCGTTCACACCCGGCTCGCCGCGCAGCAGCAGCGCGGACGGCCACGGCGACGGCTCCTCGGTGATCCTGGTCGAGGTCGGGATGTACCGGATGGTCAGCCCGCAGCGCCGGTAGGGCGAGTCGTTGGCGTTGCTGCCGTGCATGATGTTCGGGTGGTGGACCTCGACGTCGCCGGGTTCGAGGACCAGGTCCACGGCCCGCGACTCGTCGACGCCGGCCGCGCTCTCCACGCCGAAGACGGCCCCGGCGTCCTCGCGCTCGCGGACCTCGTGCAGGTCCTCCTTGTGACTGCCGGGGATGACGCGCAGACAGCCGTTCTCCGGCGTCGAGCGGTCGACGGCCAGCCACAGCGTCACCACGCGCATCGGATCGAGCGGCCAGAACGCGCCGTCCTGGTGCCAGAGAACGGCCTTGCCCGTGTAGGGCGGCTTGGAGATGTAGGCGGACGCGAACAGCGCGATGTCGGGGCCGATGAACCGCTCGGCCACGTCGAGCAGCCGATCATCGGACACGAGCCGGACCCAGAACGGGTCCTTGGCGACCAGCTCCGTGGACAGATCCTCGCCGCTCCGCTCGGGATACCGCCGCTGCAACCACCGGACGTGCTGGTCCGCCTCGGCGATCAGCGCGGGGTCCAGCACGTTCTCGAAGATCGCGTACCCGTCCTCGTCATAGCCTCGCATCGGGTCCTCGTGCATGGGCATCCCTTCTCCGTGAAGCGCGACATTCCGAAGTCTTAGTCATCAGATGACTTGCTGTCTAGATGTATCGTCGCCCGGGACAGAGAGGAATCGCCGTGCGCACCCTGGACAGTCCGCGTCCCCGTCCCGCCCGCATCGCCCTGATCGGCGAGTGCATGGTCGAGCTCAGCCACGTCTCCGCGGACCGGCTCGCGCTCGGCTACGCCGGTGACGTCTTCAACACCGCCGCGTACCTGGCCAGGAGCGCGTCCCCCGGCACCGCCGACGTCCAGTTCGTCACGCTCGTCGGCGACGACCCGTACAGCACCCAGATGAGGGCCGCGTGGGCGGCCCACGGAGTCGGCTCCGACCACACCCGCGCCGTC
Source organism: Actinomadura madurae (assembly GCF_047130825.1). NCBI lineage: Bacteria > Bacillati > Actinomycetota > Actinomycetes > Streptosporangiales > Thermomonosporaceae > Actinomadura > Actinomadura madurae. The sequence goes on along the minus strand of NZ_CP083237.1, from coordinate 8,821,595 downwards.
CCCGGCGGCCGGGCAGGCCTCTACCTCATCCGCACCGACGCAGACGGCGAGCGGACGTTCCACTACTACCGCTCCCAATCAGCGGCCCGAGGGCTCTTCGGCCCCGCCCACCCCCTGGAACTCGACGAAGCCATCGCGGCCCACGACCTCGTCTACCTCTCCGGCATCACCCTCTCGATCCTGCCCCCCGAAGCCCGCGGGCGCCTGCTGACCGTCCTGGACGAGACCCGCCGGCGCGGCGGCCTGGTCGCCTTCGACGGCAACTACCGCCCGGCGGGCTGGCCGTCCCCCGAAGCCGCCGCGTCCGCCATGCGGGCCGTCCTGGCCCGCACCGACGTGGCCCTGCCCACCCTCACCGACGACCGCGCCGTCTTCGGCGACGAGACCCCCACCGACGCCATCAAACGCCTCCGCGAAGCCGGCGTAACCGAGATCGCCGTCAAGCTGGGCGCCCAGGGCAGCGTGATCGCCGACCCCACCACCGAGGAACACGTCCCCGCCCTCCCCGCCGTAAAGGTGATCGACACCACCGCCGCCGGCGACGCCTACAACGGCGCCTACCTGGCCTCCCGCCTGTCAGGAACGTCCCGCCGCAAAGCCGCCGAAGAAGCAACCACCCTGGCCGCCAAGGTAATAACCCACCGAGGAGCCCTACTCCCGACCACCTGACCGGAACGGACGCACCACCAGCACCCCCCGTTCCGCACGAACCCCAACCACCACCGCTACCCCGCAACAACCCCAATGGTTGCGATCGCGTCCGAAGGCAGGTTCAAGCGAAGCGAGAACCTGATCGCGAAGCGAGCCGCAAGGCGAGTCGGAGCGATGCAGCGATCGCCCGCAGTGCCCGACGATGGAGGGCCGCCAGGCCCGAAGGAGGAGGGCACTGCAATAAACACAGGAGGGCGCCCAGCGCCCGAAGGAGGAGAGAAATGCCAGCAAACACCGCGCCGGAGTCTCGTAGCACGTCGTCTAGGCGGTAGTTTCGAAGGCAGCGGGACCATCCTGCGAGGGAGTGACGTGACCGAGGAAACCGCTGCAATGCCGGCAAGTACGAAGCTGTCCGTCCGCGACGTGGTGACGGTGAGGCTGCCCGCCGCGAGCGCCTACCTGTCCGTGCTGCGGACCGCTACCGCGGGGCTGGCGGCCAGGCTGGACTTCACGCTGGACGAGATAGAGGACCTGCGCATCGCCGTCGACGAGGCGTGCGCGATGCTGCTCGCGCAGGCGGTGCCAGGTACGGATCTGACCTGCGAGTTCGAGTTGACCGGTGACGCGATGCGGATCTCCGTGTCGGTCCTCACGGTGGACGGCGAGGAGCCCAGCCGCGACACGTTCGCCTGGACCGTCCTGTCGTCGCTCGCCGGTGAGGTCGACGCCCGGGTGGGCGCCGACGACCGGGTCACGGTGACACTGCAGAAGCGGCGCGGTGCGGCGGGGGCCCCGTGACGGAGAAGACGACCACGGAGCAGACGACCGTCGCCGGCGCGAGTACCGAGCGGTCGGAGAGCGCCGTGCCCGACCGGGCGCGGGCGCGCGCCCTGTTCGAGCGGCTCACCGAGCTCCCGGAGGGCGACCCGGAGCGCCAGCGCATCCGCGACCAACTCGTGGAGCTGCACCTGCCGCTGGTGGAGTACCTCGCCCGCCGGTTCCGCAACAGGGGCGAATGGCTGGACGACCTGATCCAGGTCGCCACCATCGGCCTGATCAAGTCGATCGACCGGTTCGACCTGGAGCGCGGTGTGGAGTTCTCCACCTACGCCACGCCCACGATCGTCGGTGAGATCAAGCGGCACTTCCGCGACAAGGGCTGGGCGGTGCGGGTCCCGCGCCGGCTCCAGGAGCTGAAGCTGTCGCTGACGAAGGCGATCAGCGATCTCGCCCAGCGCGAGGGCCGCGCGCCGACGGTCAGCGAGCTGGCCGCGCACCTGCAGATGAGCGAGGAGGAGGTGCTGGAGGGCCTGGAGTCGGCGAACGCCTACTCCACGGTGTCCCTCGACGCCCCCGACTCCGGCGACGAGGACGCCCCCGCGGTGGCCGACTCGCTCGGCATGGTGGACGAGTCGCTGGAGGGCGTGGAGTACCGCGAGTCCCTCAAGCCACTGCTGGAGAAGCTTCCGGCGCGCGAGAAGAAGATCCTGCTGCTGCGGTTCTTCGGCAACATGACGCAGTCGCAGATCGCCGCCGAGCTCGGCATCTCCCAGATGCACGTGTCCCGGCTGCTCGCCCGCACGCTGGCGCAGCTCCGGGAGGGCCTGACCGCCGACGAGTGAGGGCGGGCGAGGAACGTCACGAGGGCCCCGGAGCGTTCTCCGGGGCCCTCGGCCGTTTCCGGTCAGTCCTTGGTGGGCTGCTCTTTCAGGCGGTCCTTGAGGCGCTGCCCGAGGGAGCGCGGCTCCTTCGCGTCCGTCTCGTCCGCGGCGGGCGCCTTCCCCGCCTTCGACGCGGTGGCCGGGACGGCGGGCTCACCGCCCTCTCCGTCCTTCTCCTCGTCCCCGTCCTCGTCGTGGTCGTAGACGAGCCAGGCGGTGCTCGGCGGGCTGAGGACGGCGATCAGCGCGAGGACGGCGACGACCGCCATCGGGAGCGCGATCGCGGGACGGTCGCTCTGCCACAGCGACCAGGCGATCGGCAGCGCGAACAGCTGGGTCAGCACCGTGGGGGCGCGGCTCCACTGGTCGGCGCGCAGCAGGCCGCGGGCGCACGCCAGCATGCCGAGCCCGCCGGCGAGCGCGAGGACGGTGACCCCGATCGCGCTGGCCGGGTCGACGGCGGCTCCGACGGCGGTCTCGACGCCGGTGAAGACCCCGAAGCCGGCGGCGGCGAGCCCCTCCGCGGCCTCGAGGGCGGCGGCGGCCCGCACGGTGAAGGGACGCTTGGTCACACCCCGAAACCCTACTCGCACCCGGCCGCGGCCCGTCCCGGAGGGAAAGGGCCGCCGAACGCGTCCGGAACGATCGATACCCTGGCGCCGTGCGCGCTGTGCTCATCGCCAACCCCAAGGCGACCTCCACCTCCCGGCGGGCCCGCGACATCCTGATGCGGGCCTTCACCGGCGACCTCGACCTCGTCCTCGCCGAGACCGGCCACCGCGGCCACGCGACCGAACTGGCCCGGCAGGCCGCGGTGGACGGCTACGACGTCGTGATCGCGCTCGGCGGCGACGGGACGGTCAACGAGGCGGTGAACGGGCTGCTCGCCGAGGGGCCGTCCCCGGACCTGCCGGCGCTGGCGGTGCTGCCGTCCGGGAGCGCGAACGTGTTCGCCCGCGCGCTCGGCCTGCCCGACGACCCGATCGGCTCGACGAAGGCGGTGCTGGAGGCGCTGCGGGCCGGGCGGCACCGGACGGTCGGGCTCGGCACGGCCCGCCACCCGGGCGGCACCGAGCGGTACTTCACGTTCTGCGCGGGGGTGGGGCTCGACGCGGAGGTCGTCCGGGAGGTGGAGCGGCGGCGCGCGGCCGGGGTCCGGGCCGACCCGTCGCTGTACGTGCGCACGGCCGTCCGCCATTTCTTCTCCGGCACCGACCGGCGGCGTCCCGCGCTGACTTTGGAGCAGCCGGGCCGCCCGCCGAAATCGGGGCTGTTCCTGGCGTTCATCTCCAATACGTCGCCGTGGACTTTCATGGGCCGGCTGCCGGTGAATCCGAGTCCGAAGGCGAACTTCTCTCGAGGCCTGGACGTGTTCGGGATGCGTTCCCTGGAGGTGGGCCCGACGGTCGGGGCGCTGGCCCAGATGCTGACCGCGCGGCACCGCCCCGTGCAGGGTAGGCAGGTGGTGAACGTGCACGACGCGGCGGAGGTCACCCTGTGCGCCGACCGCCCGGTGGCCTTCCAACTCGACGGCGACTACCTCGGCGAGCACAGGAGCGTGACGTTCCGATCGGTCCCGAAGGCGATCCGCATCGTCATTTGAGGACGGCGGCGTCGCAAGGTGAGAGCCAAGTAACACGGTCGTCCCGCGTATGTGACACATGCGACACCCATACTTTGAGAATCCTTTCTCAAAGGTCTTGCGCCGTCCGGTACCCCCTGACACGCTCGAAGTGCGCCGATCGACAGAGGGCCCCAACGCCGTAGGTCCCCTGCTCGCAGCGCCGCCGAACAACCACCCCTGGACCTGGCCACCGCCACCCCGGGCGTTCGCGACATGTGAAACCGTTCACAAGTGTGGTGTGTCTCCACCACCTGACGAAGGAGTGGACCGCATGGACTGGCGCCACCGCGCAGCCTGCCGTGACGTGGACCCCGAGCTGTTCTTCCCCATCGGCAACACCGGGCCCGCGATCCTGCAGATCGAGGAGGCCAAGCAGGTGTGCCGGCGTTGCGACGTCAGCGACGCCTGCCTCCGCTGGGCGCTGGAGTCCGGCCAGGACTCGGGCGTCTGGGGCGGCATGGGCGAGGACGAGCGCCGCGCCCTGAAGCGCCGGGCGTCCCGCGCGCGCACCCGCGCCCGCATCTGAACTTCCTGTTCCAAGCGCAGTAACGGCTCGCGCCGTACTGATGACATCGGCCCCGGCCCCTCAGTTCCGGCCGGGGCCGTGGTGATGGTCCAGGGGGATGTCGACGACGACCTCGGTGCCGCCGCCGGGGCGCGGGCGGAAGTCGAGACGGCCGCCGAGCTCCCCGACGATCAGCGTCCGGACGATCTGCAGGCCCAGGCTGTTGCTGCTCTCCACGTCGAAGTCCTCCGGCAGCCCCACGCCGTCGTCGGCGACGATCGTCACGAGGCGCCGCCCCACCGGGGGCGCGTCGCCGGACGCCCGGGGCCCGTCGCCGCCGGTGGTCCGGGGCTCGTCCGCGCCGGGCGCGGGCCACTCGCCCCAGACCGGGACGCCGCCCGGGTCGCGGGGCGTCTCGCCCTCGCCGTAGCGGTGCGCGACGACCTCCAGCGTCCCGAACCGGTGGGTGAGCCCGTGTTCGAGGGCGTTCTGCAGCAGCTCGGTGAGCGCCATCGCCAGCGGGGTCGCGACCTCGGCGGGCAGGACGCCGAAGCTGCCGGTGCGCTTCGGCGCCACCTTCGTCTCCGGCGTGGACACCTCCCCCGCCATCGTGATCACCCGGTCGGCGATGTCGTCGAAGTCGATCAGCTCGTCGGGGGTGTGCGACAGCGTCTCGTGCACGATCGCGATGGACCCCACGCGCCGGACGGCCTCGTCCAGCGCGGCCCGCCCCTCCGGGATGCGCAGCCGGCGGGCCTGCAGCCGCAGCAGCGCGGCGACCGTCTGCAGGTTGTTCTTCACCCGGTGGTGGATCTCCCGGATGGTGGCGTCCTTGGTCATCAGCTCCCGGTCCCGCCACCGCAGCTCGGTGACGTCCCGGCACAGCACCACCGCGCCGATCCGCGTCCCGCCGACGACCAGCGGGATCGTCCGCAGCTGCATGACCGACCCGCGCGACTCGACCTCCACCTCGCGCGGCGCCCGGCCGGACAGCACGACGCTGAGCGCCTCCTCCATCGGCTCGCCGGTGTCGCACAGGTCGGCGGTGACCTGCCCGAGCGCCTCGCCGACCAGGTCCGCGGGGAAGCCGAGCCGCCGGTACGCCGACTGCGCGTTCGGGCTCGCGTAGGTGACCTTTCCGGCCCGGTCCAGCCGCATCAGCCCGTCACCGACGCGCGGCGAGCGGACCAGGTTCGGCTCCTCGCCCGGCACCGGGAACCGCCCCTCGGAGATCATCGTGGCGAGGTCGCTGGCGCTCTGCAGGTAGGTCAGCTCCAGCCGGGACGGCGTGCGCGCCGAGCTGAGGTTCGTGCTGCGCTGGATCACCCCGAGCACCTTGGCGCCGCGCCGGACCGGGATCGACTCCTCCCGGACCGGGATGCCGCTGCCCCACTCCGGGTCGCCCTCCCGCACGATCCGGCGCTCCCGCCACGCGACGTCGATCAGCTTGCGCCGCTCCGTCCGGACGACCTTGCCGACGAGGTCCTCCGGGTAGGCGGTCGGGCCGGTCGTCGGGCGCATCTGCGCGATCGCCACCCAGCCGGGGACGACCTCCCCGGTGTCGAGGGCGGGCCGCTTGCCGCGGCCGGGACGCGACGTCCCGTCGGCGGGCAGCGCGTCCGCCGACCGCAGCGGCACCCACAGCAGCAGGTCCGCGAACGACAGGTCGGCCAGCAGCTGCCAGTCCGAGACCAGCGCGTGCAGCCACTCCAGATCGGTGTCGGTCAGATCGGTGTGATCGCGGACCAGATCGGTCAAGGTAGGCACGCGACCATCATCGCCCATCGTTCCTGGTGCGGGGGCGGGTGCCCCGCGCCCCGCGCGACCTGGCAGGATCCACGCATGACCGCAGGAGCAGACCCCCTGGCGCGGCTCCGGGACGCGGCCGCGCGGCGCGCCGAAGCCGGGCTGCGCCGCACGCTGCGCCCCCGCCCCCGCCCCCGCCCCGACGGGCTCACCGACCTGGCGTCCAACGACTACCTGGGCCTCGCCGGCGACCCCCGGCTGGCCGAGGGCGCGGCGGCCGCCGCCCGCGCGTGGGGCACCGGCTCCACCGGATCGCGCCTGGTCACCGGGACGACCGAGCTGCACGCCGAGCTGGACCGCCGGCTCGCCGCGTTCACCGGGAGCGCCGCCGGCCTGGTGTTCTCCTCCGGCTTCCTGGCCAACCTCGGCGCCGTCACCGCCCTCGCCGGCCCCGGCACGCTCGTGCTGTCCGACCAGGTCAACCACGCCTCGATCGTGGACGCGTGCCGGCTGTCGCGGGCCCGCGTCGTGATCGTCCCGCACCGGGACACCGCCGCCGTCGAGCAGGCCCTCGCCGAGCGCGAGGAGGACGACGCCCTCGTGGTCACCGACGCGGTGTTCTCCGTGGACGGCGACCTGGCCCCGCTGGCCGCCCTGCACGCGGCCGTCCGGGCGCACGGCGCGCTGCTCGTGATCGACGAGGCGCACGCGCTCGGCGTCGTCGGCGACGGCGGCCGGGGCGCCGCGCACGCGGCCGGGCTCGCCGGCGAACCCGACGTGGTCCTCACCCTCACCCTGTCCAAGTCGCTCGGCTCCCAGGGCGGCGCGGTGCTCGGCGCCCCGGAGGTGATCGACACGCTCGTCGACACCGGGCGGTCGTTCATCTTCGACACCGGGCTGAACCCGCCGGCCGCCGGCGCCGCGCTCGCCGCGCTGGACGTCCTCGAATCCGAGCCGGGGCTGCCGGGCCGCGCGCGCGACCGCGCGATCCGGCTGGCGGAGCTCGCGGCCGGTTCCGGCCTGGAGACCACCGACCCGGCCGCGGCCGTGGTCCCGGTGTTCCTGGGCGAGCCGCAGGCCGCCGTCCGGGCCGCCGCGATCTGCGCTGAGCACGGTCTCCGCGTCGGATGCTTCCGTCCGCCGTCCGTCCCGAAGGGCCGCGCGTGCCTCCGCCTCACCGCCCGCGCCACCCTCGGCGAGGCCGACCTCACACGCCTCCGGGCGGCCCTGGCCGAAGTGGCGTGTTCTACCGCCCGTAGTCTTCACACATAACATCGGGAGAACCCGTGATGAACGTGAGGAGATGCCGTGACGGAGGTCAGGGGCGGGCCCCGGCACGGGGGCGGATTCGAGCACGGGTACGACCGGACGTCGCTCGGCGACCTCGGTAAGCGCCACCCGAACCAGGCACCCCGGATCCCCAAGTACTACAAGCTCAAAGAGCTGCTGGTCGAGCTCATCCAGTCGCTGCCGGCCGGCAGCCCGCTGCCGCCCGAGCGGACGCTCGCCGAGAGGTACGAGACGTCCCGCACCACCGTGCGCCAGGCCCTCGCCGAACTCGTCGTCGAAGGACGCCTCCAGCGCATCCAGGGCAAGGGCACCTTCGTCGCCAAGCCGAAGGTCGCGCAGGAGCTCCAGCTCGTCAGCTACACCGAGGACATGCGGCACCACGGCCTGCGCCCCCGAGACCCGCATCCTGGAGGCCGGCTACGTCAGCGCCGACGAGCGGCTGGCCACCCTCCTCTGCATCCGTCCGGGCGGGCGCGTCCTGCGCGTCCACCGGCTCCGCCTCGCCGACGGCGAGCCCATGTCGATCGACACGTCCCACCTCCCGGCCCGCCGCTTCCCCGGCCTGCGCCGCGAGCTCCCCCGCCACCACTCCCCTGTACGAGACGCTCGCCACCGCCTACGACGTCCACCTCACCGAGGCGGAGGAGACGATCGAGACCGTCCTCGCCACCCCGCACGACGCCCAGCTCCTGGGCGTGGACGTCGGCCTGCCGATGCTCCTCCTTTCCCGCCACGCCTTCGACACCACGGGCCAGCCGGTCGAGTGGGCCCAGTCCCTCTACCGGGGCGACCGCTACAAGTTCATCACCCGCCTCAGCCGCTGACCTCCGCGCGAGCCGGAGCTTTCGACCACAGTTTCGAAGGATCCGGCTACGCTGGGTGCACCCCTTCTCTACGGCGACCGCGAGCAGTCCGTGAGGGAGGAGTCACTCGACGTGAAAGTCCTGACAGACGAAGAATGGGATTTCGGAGAGCCGATCCACCTGCCCGAGCCGTTCGACATCGAGATCGACACCGGTCGCTGGAGGCCGTGGAAAGCGTGACCGGCTCTGTCCTAGAGGGTCTGGCTGAGGGCCTTGATGGGCATCTGGAGGTCGGTCAGGAGGTCCAGGTCCTTCTGGGCGGGGCGGCCTAGGGTGGTGAGGTAGTTGCCGACGATGATGGCGTTGATGCCGCCGAGCATGCCGTCGCGGGTGCCGAGGTCGCCGAGGGTGAGCTCGCGGCCTCCGGCGTAGCGGAGGATCGTGCGGGGCAGGGCGAGCCGGAACGCGGCGATCGTCTTCAGCGCCTCCGTGCCCTCGACCAGCGGGCGGTCGGCGAACGGGGTGCCGGGCCGGGGCGCGAGGAAGTTCAGCGGGACCTCGTCGGGTTCCAGCTCGGCGAGCTGCGCGGCGAACTCGGCGCGCTGCTCGACGGACTCGCCCATGCCGACGATGCCGCCGCAGCACACCTCCATGCCGGCGTCCTTGACCATGCGGAGGGTGTCCCAGCGCTCCTCCCACGTGTGCGTGGTGACCACGCTGGGGAAGTGGGAGCGGGCCGTCTCCAGGTTGTGGTTGTAGCGGTGGACGCCCATCGCGGCCAGCTCGTCCACCTGCTCCTGCGTGAGCATGCCGAGCGAGCACGCGATGTTGATCTCGACGGCGTCGTTGATCGCCTTGACGCCCTCGCGGACCTGCGCCATGAGCCGCTCGTCCGGGCCGCGGACGGCGGCGACGATGCAGAACTCGGTCGCGCCGGTCTTCGCGGTCTCCCGCGCCGCCTCGACGAGGTCCGGGATGTTCAGCCACACCGACCGGACGGGCGACTCGAACGTGCCGGACTGCGAGCAGAAGTGGCAGTCCTCCGGGCAGCCGCCCGTCTTCAGCGACACGATGCCCTCGACCTCGACCTCCGGGCCGCACCAGCGCATCCGGACGTCGTGGGCGAGCGCGAGCAGGTCCTGCAGCCGGTCGTCCGGCAGGGTCAGCGCCTCCAGGACCTGCTCCCGGGACAGGCCCCGGCCTTCCTCCAGCACCTGGCGGCGGGCGATGTCGAGGATGTCGGTCACGTGTTCTCCTTGTCGGGGCCGAAGCCGTCGCGGAACGCGGCGGCGTCGAAGCCGCCGCCGAACGAGGGGGCCAGGCCGCGGTGCGCGACCGGCAGGAACTCCGCCGGGTCCAGCGCGCCCGCGCCCGCGGGCAGCGCGCCCGCCAGCGGGCGGGCCGCGATGGTCTCCAGGTCGCGGATGTTGCTGCGCATGGCGAGGTCCGGGTCGTCCGGCCAGGCGCCGATCACCACCCCGGCGAGCTGCACGCCGCGGTGCGCCATCGCCTCCAGGGTGAGCGCGGTGTGGTTGAGGGTGCCGAGGTCGGGGCGGGCCACGACGACCACGGCGGCGCCGAGCCAGCGCGCCAGGTCCGCGATCGTCGTCCCCTCGTCGTCGTAGCGGACGAGCAGCCCGCCCGCGCCCTCCACCAGCACCAGCCGGCGGCTCGCCGCGAGGTCCCGGACGCGCTCGGCCACGTCCGGCAGCCGGACGGGCGGGACCCCGGCCCGGCGCGCGGCGGCGGCCGGGGACAGCGGATCGGGGAACCGGGCGAACTCGTGCACGTCGTCCAGGCCGGCGAGGCGCCGCACCTCGTCCAGGTCGCCGGGATCGGCGTCGCCGGCGCCCGTCTGGCCGGGCTTGACGACGGCGACCGACGCGCCGCGCGCGGCGGCGACCGTGGCCAGAGCCGCGGTCACGACGGTCTTCCCCACGCCCGTGCAGGTCCCGGAGACAACGAGAACGCTCACAACGCGGCACCCTAGCGCGGGGCCCCGGACCGGCCCGCCGCCGGACCCCTCACTTCTCCGGCACGGGCGGAACCCGGGGCGGCGGCGGGGCGTCCAACCGTCATGGCCGGTCCGCACACACGCTCCCACCGGACGCCGGCACTCGCCTGCGCGGCCCTCGCGGCCTGCGCGGCGCTCACCGCGTGCGGGGACGACGGCTCCGGCACCGCCGGGCCCTCGCCCTCGTCGCCCGGCGCCTCGTCCCCCGCCAAGGACTCCCCCGCCGGTGAGCGGCTCGTCCTGCGGCGGCGGCAGACCGGGGGCATCGCGGGCCTCGGCGGCCCGGGAAGCGTCCCCGAGTTCTCCCTCTACTCCACCGGACGCGCCGTCGTCTCCTCCCAGGGCCGGCTGACCGAGTACCGCCTGAAGCCGGACGCGCTGAGGCGGCTGCTGGACGAGGCCCGCGCCGCCGGGCTCGGCCGCTCGCACACGGTCGGCTCCGACCGGATCGCCGACGCGATCATCACCGTGGTCGGGATGGGCGGCGCGACGACCCGGATCATCCAGCCCGAGTCGCAGGCCGGGCCGGAGGCGCGGTTCCTCAAGAGGCTCGACCCGGCCGGCTGGCCCGCGGCCGACCAGGCCGCCGAGCCGCGGCCGTACGCGCCGGAGAGGACGGCCGTCCTCGCCGGCCCGACGACGGGCGGCGGCACCGTCAAGACGTGGCCGCTGGACCCGCTCGGCAAGGGCGCCCAGGTGGCGGGCGCCATCTGCACGCTGGCCCCGCCGAAGAGGATCCCCGCCACCGGGCCCGACATCGCCTGGCGCAGCGAGGGCGAGACCTACTCGGTCCGCCTCCGTCCCCTGCTCCCGGGCGAGTCGTCCTGCCGGGACCTCGCCTGATCGGAACCGCCGCCCTCTGGGCAGCCAAACGACCGCTTGTTACCGTGCGTGCATGAGCGCTCGGCACGGCGGTGACACGGCCATCGCGGAGATCCGCGGGCACGGCGTCGACACGATGTTCACCCTCTCGGGCGGGCACGTGTTCCCGCTCTACGACGGCGCCGTCGGCGAGAACGGCGCCGGAACCGCCGCGGCCGCCGTCCCGCGGATCGTGGACGTCCGGCACGAGCAGACGGCCGTGTTCGCGGCGGAGGCGACGGCCCGGCTCACCCGCCGCACCGGGCTCGCCGTCCTGACGGCCGGGCCGGGCGTCACCAACGGCGTCAGCGGGATCACCACGGCCTGGTTCAACGGGTCCCCCGTCGTCGTCCTCGGCGGCCGGGCGCCGCTCGGGCGGTGGGGGTCGGGCGCGCTCCAGGAGCTCGACCAGCCGCCGATCCTCGCCCCGGTCACCAAGCTCGCGATGACCGCCCGCGGGCCGGACACGCTCGCCGCCGACGTGGCCCGCGCCTTCACGACGGCCGCCGCGCCGCACCGCGGCCCGGTCTTCCTCGACGTCCACATGGACCACCTCTTCGGCCCTGCCGGGCGGGACGCCGCGCGGCGGCCGGCCGAGCCGCCGGAGCGGCCCGCCGACCCCGACGCGCTCGCCCGCGTCGCCGGGCTGCTCAAGGCGGCGCGGCGGCCGGTCCTCGTCCTCGGCTCGGACGTGTGGATGGACGGTGCCGACGAGGCCGCCCGCGCGTTCGCCGAGGAGCTGCGGCTGCCGGTGGTCGCCAACGGGCAGGGCCGCGGCGTCCTGCCGGCCGGGCACGAGCTGCTCGTCACCCGCGCCCGGGGCACCGCGTTCGGCGACGCCGACCTCGTCATCGTCGCGGGGACGCCGCTGGACTTCCGCCTCGGCTACGGCTCGTTCGGCGACGGGACCGCCAAGGTCGTCCATCTCGCGGACGCGCCGTCGGCCCTCGCCGCCCACGTCCGGCCGGCCGCGTCCGCCGCGGGCGACCTGTCGCTCGTCTTCGGGAGCCTGGCCGCGGCCTGCGCGAAGGCGGGCGTCTCCCCCGCCGGATACGCGCCCTGGCGGGACGGCCTGCGCGACGCGACCTGCGCCGCCATCGCCGAGGACGTCGACCTGCTCACCTCCGACGCCGACCCGATCCACCCCCTGCGCGTCTACGGGGAGCTGTCGAAGATCCTCGACGACGACGCCGTGGTGATCGGGGACGGCGGCGACTTCGTCTCCTACGCGGGCAGGTACGTCGAGCCGCGGCGGCCCGGCGGCTGGCTCGACCCGGGCCCGTACGGGTGCCTCGGCACCGGCCTCGGCTACGCGATCGCGGCCCGCCTCGCCCGGCCGTCCGCCCAGGTCGTGCTGCTGCTCGGCGACGGCGCCGCGGGGCTGTCGCTGATGGACGCCGACAGCCTGGTCCGGCACGGCCTGCCGGTCGTGATGATCGTGGGCAACAACGGCTCCTGGGGGCTGGAGAAGCACCCGATGCGGATGCTCTACGGCTACGACGTGGCCGCCGACCTCCAGCCGCACTGCCGCTACGACGAGGTGGTCCGCGCGCTCGGCGGCGCCGGCGAGCTGGTCACCCGCCCGGACGAGGTCGGCCCGGCGCTGCGGCGCGCGTTCGACTCCGGCGTTCCGTACCTGGTGAACGTCGCGACCGATCCCGAGGTCTCCTACCCCCGCAAGACCACCGGTGTCTGACCGGGGCGCCGCGCTCGCGGCGGCGCCGGCGTCCTAGGACGCGTCCTGCAGCGCGCCGTGCCGCGAGCAGCGGGCCGTCCAGCCGAGCGGCGTGACCTGGACGATCATGCGGCGGCGGCAGTGCGCGCAGTAGCGGGGCGGCTCCATCTCGCGGGCGGCGCGGCAGGACGCGTGGGCGCCCTCGGCGGCGGGCTCGCCGCAGCGGTCGCAGTACACGGGCTCGTCTCGGGGCACGGCGCCACTCTACGACGAGCCGGCGCTCTACGACGGGCCGGTCGGGCGCATGCGGCCGACGATCCCGGTGTCGTAGGTCCCGTCCGCGAACCCGGGGACGCCGAGCAGCTCGCGCAGGAAGGGCAGGTTCGTCGGCGGGCCCTCGATGCGGAACGCGTCGAGGGCGGCCCCGGCGCGGGCGAGCGCGTGGCCGCGGTCGTCGCCGTGGACGGTCAGCTTGGCGAGCAGGGGGTGGTAGTGCGCCGTGACGGTGTTGCCCTCGGCGTACCCGGTGTCGATGCGGATGCCGTCGCCGGCGGGCTCCTCCCACACCTTGATCTCGCCGGAGCCGGGGCGGAACTCCCGCGGGTCCTCGGCGTGGACGCGGAACGCGACGGCGTGGCCGCGCGGCGTCGCGTCCGTGAACGAGACGGGCTCCCCGGCGGCGATGCGGAACTGCTGCTCGACGAGGTCGATGCCGGTGACCATCTCGGTGACGACGTGCCCGGACGGCAGCCGGGTGCTCATCTCCAGGAACGCGAAGTCCTGCGCGGCGGGGTCGACGAGGAACTCGACGCTGCCCGCGCCCCGGTAGCCGACGGCCTCGCCCGCGCGGGCGGCGGCGGCCAGCAGGCGGTCGCGGAGGGCGGGGGTGACGCCCGGCGACGGCGTCTCCTCGACGATCTTCTGGTACCGGCGCTGGACGGAGCAGTCGCGCTCGCCGAGCGCGAGGACCGCGCCGTCCGCGAGGCCGAGGATCTGCACCTCGATGTGCAGGGCGCCCGGGACGTACCGCTCCAGGAGCACCGCGCCGTGGCCGAAGACGCGGTCGGCGGCGGCGCGGGCCGTCTCGTAGGCGGGGCGCAGGCCCGCGGCGTCGTGCGCGACGGCCAGGCCGAGGCCGCCGTCGCCCGCGGCGGGCTTCACCATGACGGGGTAGCCGATCCGCTCGGCCTCCTCGGCCGCGGTGCCGGCGTCCGGGACCGGTTCCCAGCCGGCGGGCCCGACGGGGACGCCCGCCTCCCGCATCAGGTTCCGGGAGTTGATCTTGTCGCTCATCCGGGCGATGGCGAGCGGCGGCGGGCCGGCCCAGACCAGGCCGGCGTCCGTGACCTGCCGGGCGAACGCGGCGCTCTCGGCGAGGACGCCGTCGCCGGGATGGATCGCCTGCGCGTTCGTCCGGCGCGCGGCCTCCAGGATCGCGGCGGCGTTGAGGTAGCTGCGAGCCGGGTCGGCGGGCCCGATCAGGACGGCCTCGTCGGCCTCCGCGACGAACGGCAACCCCTCGTCGGCGTCGGAGTGCACCGCGATGGCCTTGAGCCCCATCGCGCGGGCGGTCCGCACGATCCGTCCGGCGATCTCCCCGCGGTTCGCCACGAGCACGGACTCGAACACTTGCGGACACCCCTAGCGCGCCAGACGACCCGATCGGCGCGAGCCTAGCGGAGACCCTCCGGCGGCGCGCTAGGAGAGGCTGAAGAGGCCGCCGTCCACGACGGCCCTGCCGAAGGGGCGGGCCAGTTCGGCGAGGCGCTCGCAGCCGTCCTCGCCCAGGGCGGCGTAGGCGGGGAGCGCGAGCGCGTCGGTGCGGTCCTCGATGCGCTGGCGGAAGGCCTCGCCCTCGGGGCTGAGGGACTCGCCGTCGAGCAGGCCGCGCCCGCGGAGGCTCTCGGCGGTCGCCTCCCATTCCTCGGCGGGCCACGCGCGGGTCGCCGTCAGGAACTTCTTGGGCATGGTGCCGGTGGCCACGTGCAGGACGAGGGCCTCGACCGGGGTGACGCCCTCCGTGGTGAGGACGGCGATGTGCCCGTCCCCGCGGAACTCGCGCAGGAGGGTCTGCGCCCACCAGAGCTGCAGGATCGGCTCGTCCGGCCAGGGCAGTGCCGCGTGCGCCGCGTAGAGGGGCCTGCCCTGGGCGTGGTCGCCGGCGGCCTCGGCCGCGCGGCGGGCCAGGGAGACGGTCTCCTCCAGGCCGGGGAGCCGGTCGACGCCGCCGCGGCGGAGGGCGGCGGCGGCCGCGTCCGCCCGGGCGTCGAGCACCTGCTCGGGGGACGCCTTCTCCCAGGCGGCGGGGATGGCCGCGCGGACGACGTCGGGGTTGAAGTTGTAGAACGTCGCGATGACGACCTCGGCGGAGGCGCGCCCGAAGGCCGCCGCGCGGGACGCGAAGTAGGCGGTCCGGGCGTCCAGGCCGAGGGCGCCGTACCGCTCCGGCGCCTCCGGAACGAAGTAGATCATCGAGTGGACCGGTTCCAGCCGCCGCCATGCCTGCCGTGCCGCTCGCATCCGCCGCCTCCGTCTCTCACCGGGAGCCCGGGCGGCAGGAATGTACCGACCGGTCGGAATGCGAACCTAATTCTAGGCGTGCGCGGCCGTCAACCTCCGTGGTGGCAGCACTCCCCCGTCTCGGCCGACGACACCTCCACCGGCGACACCTCCACCGGGGACACCCGCTGCGCGGGGCGCTCCGCGCGGGGACGCAGCGAGAGGATCTCCGCGAGCACCGACAGCGCGATCTCGGGTGCGGTGCGGGCGCCGATGTCCAGCCCCGCCGGGGTGTGGACCCGCTCGCCGCCCTCCAGGTCCGCGGTCACCGCGGCGCCCCGCTTCCGGCTGGCGATCAGGCCGACGTAGGGGACGGCGGCGTCCAGCGCGGCCCGCAGGACGGCCTCCTCGTCGCGCCCGTGGGTGGCGACCACGACCGCCGCCGCGTCCGGCGACGGCGGGTCGGCCGTCCCCGCCGGGCGGGCGTCGAACCCGGCCGCCCGCCCCACCTCGGTCAGCGCACGCGCGACCGGCCCGTCGCCGTAGACGTTGATCAGCGCGGGCGGGATCACCGCTTCGAGGAACACGTCGACCGTCCCGCCGGACAGGCACGGGTTGCTCACCGTCACCATCCCCTCCAGAGGCGCTGTGTCCGCGGCGGGCGTGATGCGCAGCAGGGTCGACCGGCCCGACCGGAGCAGCTGGAGCGCCTGGTCGCGCACGGCCGACTCGGCGCAGTGGCCTCCGACGAACCCCTCCATCGTCCCGTCCGGCAGGACGAGCGCCCGGTCGCCGGTCTTCGCGCTCGTCGGGCGCTCCGCCCGCACGACCGTGGCGAGGACGTACGGCGTCCGCTCGCCGCGCAGCCGCTCCGCCAGTTCCGCGTTCTCGTTCATCATGGGATCGCCAGGTCAGTGCGGAACGGGCGCCCCTGGATGACGCGCCAGACGTTCGCCGGGGTGAGCGGCATGTCGGCGTGCCGGACGCCGTAGGGCGCGAGCGCGTCCACGACCGCGTTGACGATCGCGGCGGGCGAGCCGACGGTCGCGGACTCGCCGACGCCCTTCGCGCCGAGCGGGTGGTGCGGCGAGGGCGTGACGGTCTCGCCGAGCTCCCACGACGGGCACTCCATCGAGGTGGGCAGCAGGTAGTCCATGAACGAGGCGCCGAGGTGGTTGCCGTCCTCGTCGAACGCCATGACCTGCATGAGCGCCATCCCGACGCCGTCGGCGAGCCCGCCGTGCACCTGCCCCTCGACGATCATCGGGTTGATCCGGACGCCGCAGTCGTCGACCGCGACGAACCGGCGGACGGTGACCTTGCCCGTTCCCGGGTCGACGTCCACGACGGCGATGTAGGCGCCGAACGGGTAGGTGAGGTTGGGCGGGTTGTAGACGGTCGTCGCGTCGAGATGCCCCTCGACCCCCTCCGGGAGTTCGAGGCTGCCGTGCGCGGCCATCGCGATCTCCTGGATGGTGGCCCCGGACGACGGGTCGCCGCGCACGATCCAGCGTCCCGGCGTCCACTCCAGGTCCTCCGGGGCGGCCTCCAGCATCGCGCCCGCGACGATCCGGGCCCGCTCGCGCACCTTCCGCGCGACGACCGCCGTCGCCGCGCCGGACACCGGCGTCGACCGCGACCCGTAGGTGCCGAGGCCGAACGGCGTCTGGTCGGTGTCGCCGTGGACGACCTCGACGTCGTCCACCGGCATGCCCAGCTCCTCCGCCACGATCTGCGCGAACGTCGTCTCGTGCCCCTGGCCCTGCGTCTGGACGGAGATGCGCAGCACCGCCTTCCCGGTCGGGTGGACGCGCAGCTCGGCGCCGTCGGCCATGCCGAGCCCGAGGATGTCCATGTGCTTGCGCGGCCCGGCGCCGACGGCCTCGGTGAAGAAGCTGATGCCGATGCCCATCAGCGGCCCGTCGCCCCTCTCGCGCCGGTCGGCCTGCTCCGCGCGCAGCTTGTCATAGCCCGCGATGTCGAGGGCTTTGCGCAGGGTGCGCGGGTAGTCGCCGGAGTTGTACTCCCAGCCGGTGGCCGTGGAATACGGGAACTGGTCGGCGCGCAGCAGGTTGCGCAGCCGCAGCTCCGCCGGGTCGGTGTCCAGCTCGGCCGCCAGCACGTCGATCATCCGCTCGACCAGGTAGGCGGCCTCGGTGATGCGGAACGAGCACGCGTAGGCGACGCCGCCGGGCGCCTTGTTGGTGTAGACGCCGGTGACGGCGCAGTGCGCGGCCTCGATGTCGTAGGAACCGGTGAACACGTGGAAGAACCCGGCCGGGAACTTGGTCGGCTGCGCGGTGCCGTTGAAGGCGCCGTGGTCGGCGAGCACCTTCACGCGCAGGCCGCGGATGCGCCCGTCCCGCGTCGCGGCGATCTCGCCCCGCATGTGGTAGTCGCGGGCGAAGGAGGTCGTCATCAGGTTCTCCGACCGGTCCTCCATCCATTTGACCGGGCGGCCGGTGACGATCGACCCGACGATGGCGCATACGTAGCCCGGGTAGATGCCGACCTTGTTGCCGAAGCCGCCGCCGATGTCGGGCGAGACGACCCGGATCTTGTGCTCGGGCAGCCCGGCGACGAGCGCGTAGACGGTGCGGTGCGCGTGCGGGGCCTGGGTCGTGGTGTGGACGGTGAGCTTGCCGGTCACCTTGTCCATGTCCGCGACGATCCCGCACGTCTCCAGCGGCGCCGGATGGACCCGCGGGTACAGGACGTCCTGGGCGACGACCACCTCGGCCTCGTCGAAGACGCGGGCGGTCTCGTCCGCGTCGCCCGCCTCCCAGTCGAAGATGCGGTTGTCGGCGCGGCCCTCCACGTCGTCGCGGATGAGCGGGGCGCCGTCGTCCAGCGCCTCGCGGGCGTCGATCACCGGGGGCAGCGCCTCGTAGTCGACGTCGATGAGCTCCAGCGCGTCCCGCGCCGCGTAGTGCGACTCGGCGACGACGAACGCGACCTCCTGGCCCTGGAACCGCACCTTGTCGGTCGCGAGGACCGCCTGCACGTCGCCGGACAGCGTCGGCATCCACGCGAGGTTCAGCCGGGCCAGCGTCTCGCCGGTGATCACCGCCCTGACCTGCGGGTGCGCCTCAGCCGCCGTGGTGTCGACGGAGACGAGCCGGGCGTGCGCGTGAGGGCTGCGCAGCACCGCCCCGTACAGCATCCCCGGCAGCTTGATGTCGTCGACGTAGGTGCCCTTGCCCCGGATGAACCGGGCGTCCTCCTTGCGCGGCACCCTGCCGAACCCGCGGTGCCCGTTCTCGCTCACGACCTCGCTCATGACGTCACTTCCCGGGAGGAGTGCTCGGCGGCCCACCGGACGGACCGGACGATGTTCTCGTAGCCGGTGCACCGGCAGATCTGGCCCGACACCGCCTCGCGGATCTCCGCCTCGGACGGGTCGGGGCTGTGGTCGAGGAGCCACCGCGACGTCATCAGCATCCCCGGCGTGCAGAACCCGCACTGGAGGCCGTGGCACTCGCTGAAGCCCTTCTGGACGGGGTCCAGTTCCCCGTCCCGCTCCAGGCCCTCCACGGTGCGGACCTCCTTGCCGGACGCCATCACCGCCAGGACCGTGCACGACTTCACCGGCACCCCGTCCAGCCACACGACGCAGGCGCCGCAGTTGGACGTGTCGCACCCCCAGTGCGTCCCGGTGAGGTCCAGTTCGTCCCGCAGGAAGTGGACGAGCAGCAGCCGCGGCTCGACGTCGTGGGTGTACGGCTGCCCGTTGACCGTCACGGTGATGTTCACGGCAGGCACCTCTCGTAGGCGCGGCGCAGCGCGCGGGTGGTCAGCTCCCCGGCCAGGTGGCGCTTGTAGTCGGCGGGGCCCCGCTGGTCGGACCCGGGGTCGCAGTGCTCGGCGGCCACCCGCCCCGCCTCGGCGAAGACCTCCTCGGACGGGACGGCGCCGCGCAGCACGTCCTCCGCCTCCGCGGCGGTGAAGTGCTCCGCCCGCACGGCCGTCAGGCCGATCCCGGCCTCGGCGATCCGCCCGTCCGCCAGCCTCAGCACGGCGCCCGCGGCGGCGAGCGGCCAGTCCCCCACCCGCCGCTCGACCTTGACGTAGGCGCTCGAACCTCCGGGGCGGATCGGCACCCGGAGCTCGGTCAGCAGTTCGCCGGGCTCCACGACCGTCTCGTACGGGCCGGTGTGGAACTCCCGGACCGGCACCACCCGCTCCCCGTCCGGGCCCCTGATCACCGCCGACGCCCGCAGCGCGGCGAACGCCGCCGCCAGGTCCTCGGACGGGTCGGCCTGGCAGAGCGAGCCGCCGACCGTCCCCCGGTTGCGCACCACCGGGTCGGCGATCACCCGTTCCGCGTCGTGCAGGATCGGGAAGTGCTCCCCCGCGACGGCGGAGCCCAGCAGCTCGGCGTGCCGGACGAGCGCGCCCACGCACAGGGCGTCGCCCTCGATCCGGATGCGGGCCAGCTCCGCCACGTCGTTGATGTCGACCAGGGCCTCGGGCTGCGCCAGGCGCAGCTTCATCATCGGGAGCAGGCTGTGGCCGCCCGCCAGGACCCTCGCCTCGTCGCCGTGGCGCGCCAGCAGCGCCAGCGCCTCCTCGACGGTCGTCGCCTTCGCGTACTCGAAGTTCGCGGGAACCTGCACGGCGTCCCCCTCGGAGTGGGATGTGACGAGATTCTCACTCCGCCCGCATCCAGGGACAACAGCCGGATAAGCGAAGGGTTAACGCGGGCCGCCCGGAGGTCCAGACTGGGCGGTATGACGCTGACGCAGCTCGGCGCTTTCGTCCTCGTCGCCCGGCTCGGCTCGGTTAAGGAGGCCGCGCGGGCGCTGAACGTGAGCGAGCCCGCCGTGTCGCAGGCGCTCGCCGCGCTGCGCCAGCACCTCGGCGACCCGCTGCTGGTCCGCGGGCCCGGCGGGATGACGCTGACCGAGGGCGGCGCGCGCCTGCTGCCGATCGCGTCGCAGATGGTGGTGCTCGGCGCGGAGGCGGAGGGCGCGGTCCGCGCGGCCCGGGGCGCGCCCGAGGCGCTGCGGGTCGTCGCCGTCCCCGCCATCGCCGAGTTCGTCGCGACCCCGCTGCTGGACGCGTTCGCCGCCCGCTCGTCCCGTCCCGTCGAGGGCAGCGCGGGCGTCGTCGCCGGGCGCGAGATGCCCGTCCTGCTGCACAACCGCCTCGCCGACGTCGCCCTCGGGCCCCGCCTCGCCGACGACCCGGGCCTCGTCAGCGAGCCCGTCTACCGCGCCGCCCTGGTCGCCGTGGGCACGGTCCCCGCCCCGCGCCCGCTGTGGCTGGTCGACCCGTCCGGCACCGACCCGGGCAGCGAGACCGCGCGGCTGCTGCGCCGGCTGAAGGTGCCCGAGGACAGGATCCGGGTCTACCCCAACCAGACCGCGGCCTGGGCCGCCGCAGCGGACGGCGACGGCCTCGCGATCGCCCTCGCCCATCTGGTCGCGCCGCGCGTCCAGCGCGGCGAGCTGCACGTCATCGCGACCCCCGCGACCCCGCTGGAGATCCGCTGGCACGCCACGACGCTGGCGCCGGACCGCCGGCCGCCGCCGGCCGGGGTGTTCCGCCGGTTCCTGGCGACCGCCGAGGCGCTGCACATCATGCGCTCCCCGGGCTCGGGCGTGCCGCCGTCCCGCTTCCGCCCGCCGGTCTACGTGACCATCTGGAGCTGACCGGGGCCGCACCTCGGTACGGCCCCGGTCGCGCCTCAGCCCCGGTCGGGCCTCAGCCGGCCGCGATGACGGTCTCGGCGACCGCCGGCGGGACCTCGGCGTAGGCGGCGAACCGCATGGTGAACACGCCGCGGCCCGACGTCGTCCCGCGCAGGTGCCCGACGTAGCCGAACATCTCCGCCAGCGGGACGAGGGCCTGGACGGTCCACGCGCCCGCGCGCTCGCCGGTCCCCTCGATCCGGCCCCGGCGGGAGTTGAGATCGCCGATCACCGCGCCCAGGTACTCCTCGGGGGTGATGACCTCGACGGCCATCACCGGTTCGAGCAGCGCCGGGGACGCGCGCCGGACCGCCTCCCGGAACGCCAGCGAACCGGCGATCTTGAAGGCGAGCTCGGACGAGTCGACCGGGTGGAAGTCGCCGTCCAGGAGGGTGACGCGCACGCCGGTCATCTCGTGCCCGGCGAGCACGCCGGTCTGCATCGCCTCCTGGCAGCCCGCGTCCACGGACGGGATGAACTCCTTCGGGATCCGCCCGCCGGTGACCCGGTTGACGAACTCGTACCCGTCCTCGATGGGCTCGACGGAGATCTGCACCTTCGCGTACTGGCCCTTGCCTCCCGACTGCTTGCGGTGCGTCAGGTCGACCCGCTCCACCGCCCGGCGGACGGTCTCGCGGTAGGCGACCCGCGGACGGCCGACATTGGCCTCGACGCCGTACTCCTCCTTCATGCGGTCGATGAGGATCTCCAGGTGGAGCTCGCCCATGCCGCCGATGACGGTCTGCCCGTCCTCGTCGTGGACCTGGAACGACGGGTCCTCCTCCGAGAGCCGCTGGACGGCGGCGCCCAGCCGTTCCACGTCGGCCTTGGACCTCGGCTCGATCGCGACCTCGATCACCGGGGCCGGGAAGTCCATGGACTCCAGGACCACCGGATGGGCGGCGTCGCACAGCGTCTCGCCGGTGGTGGTCTGCTTCAGGCCCATGACGGCGACGATGTCGCCCGCCCCGGCCGAGGCGATCTCCTCCCGCGCGTCCGCGTGCATGCGGTAGATCTTGCCGATCCGCTCCTTGCGCTCCTTCACGCTGTTCAGCACCTGCGCGCCCGCCACGAGACGCCCGGAGTAGATCCGGACGAACGTGAGCCGGCCCAGGTGCCGGTCGGCCATGATCTTGAAGGCGAGCGCGGCCAGCGGCCGGTCGTCCGAGACGTCCTGCACGTCCAGCGGTGACGGCAGGTACCGCACGACCGCGTCGAGCAGGGGCTGGACGCCCTTGTTCTTGAACGCGCTCCCGCACAGCACCGGGGTGACGGCGGACGCGACCGTGAGCCGCCGGACGGCCGCGTGCAGCTGCTCCTCGGACGGCTCCGTGCCGGCCAGGTACAGCTCCATGGCCTCCTCGTCGCGCTCGGCGACCGTCTCGATGAGCGCGGCCCGCCACGCGCGGACGTCCTCGGCCATGCCCGGCGGGACGCCGGTGACCGCGTACTCCCCGTCCGACCAGACGCGGGCGCGCTCGGAGACGAGGTCGACGACCCCGGCGAACCCGGCCTCGGCGCCGATCGGCAGCTGCATGACCAGCGGGACGGCCCCGAGCCGCTCCCTGATCATGCCGACGCAGCGCGCGAAGTCCGCGCCCGCCCGGTCGAGCTTGTTGACGAAGCAGATCCGCGGCACGCCGTACCGGTCGGCCTGGCGCCACACCGTCTCCGACTGCGGCTCGACGCCCGCGACGCCGTCGAACACGGCCACGGCGCCGTCGAGCACGCGCAGGCAGCGTTCGACCTCGATGGTGAAGTCGACGTGGCCCGGCGTGTCGATCAGGTTGATGGTGTGCCCGTCCCAGTGGCAGGTCGTGGCCGCGGACGTGATGGTGATGCCGTGGTCGCGCTCCTGCTTCATGAAGTCCAGCGCCGTGTTGCCGTGGTGGACCTCGCCGATGCGGTGCGACACGCCGGTGAAGAAGAGGATGCGCTCGGCGGTCGTCGTCTTCCCGGCGTCGATGTGCGCCATGATCCCGATGTTGCGGACCTTGGTCAGAGCAAGGGTCGTGGTTGTCATCGGGGATCCTCCTCTTCTCTCTGATGACGACCGCCGCCGGGCAAGATCGCCCTGTGCGGCACCGTGACCGTAACGGCCGGGAGAGGAGGACCGCGAAGGGTTTTCCGCTACGGCGCCGCTACGGGGCTATCTCGCGGAGCGTCTCGATGACGCTGCGGAGGTGGGCGCGGGCCGCCTCCTCGGCGGCGGCGGGGTCGCGGGCGGCGATGGCGTCGATGATGTCCAGGTGCTGCGGGAGGGAGACCTGGGGCCGGCCGGGGTGCATGGCCAGCCGGAACTGGTGCCGGACGTTCTGGGCGCGCAGCCGCTCCAGCACCTCCGACGCCGTGGCCTGGCCGCTGACCTCGCGGACGCGGCTGTGCAGGCGCTCGTTGAGCCGGGAGTAGCCGAGCACGTCGCCGGACGCGACCGCGGTCCGCATCGCCTCGCCGATCTCCTGGAGGGCGGCGACGTCGGCCGGGGTGGCGCGCTCGGCGGCCTTGGCGGCGCACAGCCCCTCGATCACCATCCGCACCTCGGAGATCTCCACGGCCTCCTCCAGGGACACGGCGCGGACGCGGGCGCCGCGGTTCTGGACGCGCTCGATCAGGCCCTCGTTGGCGAGCTCGACGAGCGCCGCCCGCACGCCGGCGCGGCTCGCGGCGAACCGCTCGGACAGGTCGGCCTCGATCAGCCGCTGGTTCGGGACGAACTCGCCGCTCAGGATCGCCTCGCGGATCCCGGCCACCACGTCGCTCACGGGGTCCCCCAGATTGTCGCCAATTTTGTCGCTGATCTAGGGTAGCCGGTGACGCGGATGCCGGACGCGAGGGAGGGACGCATGACGGTCATCGCCGTACTGGGGCTCGGTGAGGCGGGCGGCGCGATCGCGCGCGACCTCGTGGCGGCGGGGGCGGTCGTGCGCGGCTACGACCCGCTCGTCGCGGCGTCCGGCGGGATCGTCCAGGCCGGAAGCGAGAGGGAGGCCGCGTCCGGCTCCGACCTCGTGCTGAGCGTCAACAGCGCGCACGACGCGGTCGCGGCCTTCAAGGCCGGGATCGGCGGGGTCGGGGACGGCGCGGTCTGGGCGGACCTGAACACCGGGTCGCCGGGCCTGAAGCGGGAGCTGGACGGCATCGCCCGGCAGGGCGGCGTCCCGTTCGCCGACGTCGCGATCATGGCGCCGGTGCCCGGCCGCGGGCTGCGCACGCCGATGCTGGCCGCCGGGGACGGCGCCGCCCGCGCCGCCGCCCTGCTCGGCCCGCTCGGCGCCCGCGTCGAGGTCATGGACGCCGAGGCCGGCGCGGCCGCGGGCCGCAAGCTGCTCCGCAGCGTGTTCTTCAAGGGGCTCGCCGGGTCGGTCGTCGAGGCACTGGAGGCGGCGCGGGCGGCCGGCTGCGAGGACTGGCTGCGCGGCAACATCGTCGAGGAGCTGTCCGCGGCCGGCGAGCACACCGTGGACCGGCTCGTGGACGGGACGTACAAGCACGCCGTCCGCCGCGCCGCCGAGATGGAGGCCGCGGCGACCATGCTGGACGAGCTCGACGTCCCGCCCACCATGGCCGCGGCCAGCCGCGACCTGCTGAGGCGCCTGTCCGGCTGACCGGCCGCTTCCCTTCACCCCGCTACGGATACTCGACCGGCGGAGTTCCATGGGTGTGGAAGGACTCGCTGGTCTTCAGCCCCCACGCCTGGCCCTCGGCGCGCTCGGCCTGCCGGCTCAGGCGGCGCCTCGTACCACTCCGACTCCCAGTAGAGCTCCAGTTCGTGGCCGTCCGGGTCGCAGCGGCTCGACATGGCTCAGCTGCGCGATCTCGTGCTTGATGGTCACCGGGACCTCCGGGGGAAGACGGTTCCGTCGAAGAGCCTGCGGGCCGTCCGGACGATCCCGGCCCGGCGGACGGCGGTGCCGTCGAGCTCGACCGTCACGTCCAGCCGCCCGGTGGGGTGCTCGATGCCGAGAGGCGCCCCGTTCGGCGGCGGCTCGGCGAGGTCGTGGCCCACCGCGCCGTCGATCAGCACCGCGGTGGCGACGGTGACGGCGCCGAGCACGCCGATCGAGGTGTGCATCTCCAGCGGGATGAACGTGCGGGTGCTGATCAGCCCGCCGTCGCGAGGCGGCGCGACGAGCGTCGTCTTCGGCACCGAGGACCGGCCGACGTCGCCGAGCCCCATCCGCTCGCCGGCCTTGAGCCGGAGCGACCGCACCCGGTCGCGCAGGTGCGACAGGTCGCTCTCGTACCCGGTGGCGCCGAACGAGGACGCGGCGGCGACCACCACCGGCATCCCGTTGTCGACGCAGGTGACCTCGATACCGTCGATCACATCGCGGGGACGGCCGGTGGGAAGCAGCGCCCCGCAGGACGATCCTTCCGTCCCCGCGAAGTCCAGATCGATCCGCGCGGCGGTGCCGGGCACGCCGGAGATCGCGGTGTCCCCGTCGTAGTCCACGGTGCCGCCCGGGGTGGGGAACGTCGCGGTCGCCACGCTGCCGGAGTTGAGCATCCGGATGCGGACGCCCGTCCGGTCCGGGCCCGCCGCGACCAGGCCGCGCTCGACGGCGAACGGCCCCACGCCCGCGAGCAGGTTCCCGCAGTTCTGCCGGTCGGAGACGGTCGCCTCCGCCACGCCGAGCTGCAGGAACAGGTAGTCGACGTCGGCGTCCGCGGCGGCGGACGGAGACACGATCGCGACCTTGCTGGTCAGCGGGTGCGCCCCGCCGATCCCGTCGATCTGCCGGGCGTCCGGGCTGCCCATGATCCGCAGCAGCAGGTCGTCGCGCTCGGCGGCGCCGGGCGGCAGGTCGGCGGCCAGGAAATAGGCCCCCTTGGACGTGCCGCCCCGCATCAGCATGCAGCGGACACCGCTCATGAGGTGCCGTGCTCGCCGTACTCGACGTACTCGATGCCCATCCCGGCGAGCCGGTCGCGGAGCCCGTACCGGTCGATCCCCAGCTCGCCCTTCTGGAACGCCGCCCTGGTCGCGGCCTCCTTCTCCTCGCGCGCCCGCGCGGCGGTCACCGCGTCCGCGACGGACTCGCGCGGGACGCACATCACCCCGTCGTCGTCGGCGAGGACCGCGTCGCCCGGCCGGATCACCTGCCCGCCGATCGTCACCGGGACGTTGACCGCCCCCGGCGTGGCCTTCACCGTCCCCTGCGCGCTGACGGCCGCCGACCACACGGGGAAGCCCATCGCGTGCAGCTCCGCGACGTCCCGCACGCCCGCGTCGATGACCAGCCCCCGCACGCCCCGGTACTGCAGCGCGGTCGCGAACAGCTCGCCGAACATCCCGTCGGTGGACGGCGACGTGGTCGTCACCACCAGCACGTCCCCGGGGCGGCACTGCTCGACCGCGACATGGATCATCAGGTTGTCGCCCGGCCACGACAGCACCGTCACAGCCGTCCCGGCGATCCGCGAGCCGAGGTGGACCGGGCGGATCGACGGGCCGAGGTAGCCCGTCCGCCCGGTCGCCTCGTGGACGGTCGCCACGCCGTACCCGGCCAGCGCGTCCACGGACGCGGCCTCGGCGCGCGGGGGGTTCGTGACGACGACCGTCCTCACGCCAGCTCCCCCGTCGTCTGCGGGTACACCCGGACGTACGCCTCGGCGCGCGTGTCGTGCGGCAGCCCGAGGTTCGGCCCCGCGTTGCGCTTCAGCTGGACGCCGCGCCGCTTGGCGAGGTCGGTGTAGTAGTCCCACATGTGCTGCTGCGCGGGCAGGCACTCCATCGCCTTGCGCTTGCGGTCGAACACCGGCGTGATGTCCAGGAGCACGTCGGGCTTGAAGTCGCACTGCTCCGGCTGGTGCGGCTCGAAGAAGAACACCGGCGGCGCCCCGAGCGGCTCGCCCGGCGCCTCGTAGCCGATCGCCTGGGCGAGCACCCGGGCCTGCAACGCCATCCGCGCCGCCGCCGGATGGTCGCCGTTGTAGGGATCGGCCAGCGTGTGCGTCAGGACGACCGCCGGCTCGAACTCGCGGTACACCCGGACGAGGCGGTCGACCAGCTCGGGCGTCTCGCGCAGGGGGTAGTCGCCGGCGTCCAGGAACTCGATCTCGGCGCCCAGCTCCGCCGCCGCGGCCTCCGCCTCGCCGCGCCGCAGCTCCTTGATCTCCGCCAGGCCCTTGCCCTCCCGCCACGCGCGGGCGGACTCGCCGCGCTCGCCGTAGCTCAGGCAGACCACCTTCGCGCGGTCGCCGCGCGCCGTGGCCAGGGCGATCGCGCCGGCGGCGCGCCACACGAAGTCGCCCGCGTGGGCGCTGACGACGAGGAGAGGACTGGAGGGGGCACTAGTACTCATGCCCCCCACCCTCAGCCTTGTAACCCAAATTGTCAACAATCCTGCGTACATTAGCGGCGCCCGTGCGGGCGCACGCAAAGGTCACCGCGCGGCCCGGCGGGGGAGGCGGGCCGCGCGGTGACTGGTCCCGGGCTCAGCCCCTGGCGGGGTCGAGCGAGGCGACGGCTTCGACGGTGAGCTTCGCGGCCCGCTCCCGCTGCGGGAACCGGCCGACGTCGATGCGGGCGACCTCCCGGGCCGTCCGGTAGTCGACGACGGAGACCTGGTCCTCCTCGGCGAGGGAGACGAAGCAGTCCCGGCCGTTCGGGCTGGTCTGCGTCCAGTACGGCAGCGCGTCCGTCGGGTAGTGGACGGTCCCGTCCGTCGTCAGGCCCGGACGGGAGACGATCGAGACGTAGTCGTCGATGGTCCCCGCCACGCACAGCTTGGACTCGTCGGGGTTCATGGCCATGCCGTGGTGCGCGGAGTTCTGCGGATAGTCGTCCGGCTTCATCTGGGCGGCCTTGTCGCTGAACGGCATCCGCACCGTCCGGGTGATCCGGCCGGCGGTCAGGTCGTACTCGACGAACCCGTTGAGGTAGGACAGCTGCGCGTACATCGTCCGGTTGTCGCGGGTGAACGCGGCCGGGCGGATCCCGTACTCGAAGGTGTAGGTGCGCAGCGGCCGGAACGTCGACGCGTCGACCGCGGTGACGGCCTTCGACCCCTTCAGCCCGTTGAGGAGCTTCGGCAGCGACGTGACGCCGATGCTGGAGTTGTAGACGATCCTCCCGTCCGGCGAGTAGTCGTTGGCGTGCGGGTAGGTGCCGGTGGCGAAGGTCGTCTCCAGCTCGCCGGTGGCGGTGTCGATGACCTCGGCCTTGCTCGCCGTGGTGGCGGAGACGATGAACCGCGTCCCGTCCGGCGACAGCGCGGCGTGGTCGGCCTTGAAGCCCTCGGTCTTGCGCCGCCACAGCATCCGCTTCGAGGCGATGTCGAACGCGACGGCGTCCGACAGGGCGCCCCGGGAGACGTAGATGGTGCTGCCGTCCGGGGAGACGGCCATGTCGTCGACGAGCTTGCGGTAGCCCTGCGCGGCGTTGACGGTCTCGTACCCGATGCGCTCCACCGGCGTCATGGCGTCCAGGCGTTCCTGGAGGTCGGGGACGACGTTGATGGAGCCGAGGTTGGCGTAGGTAGCGGTGTCGATGAAGCTGACGGTGCCGCCCTGGCCGTTGCCGACGGCCATCACGTCCCGGAGCGGGCCGGCCGCCCGCGCGGGGATGGCACCGGTGATCGCCGTCATCGCGAGGACGGCGGCGGCCAGCAGCGCGGTACCACGTCGGAGACTTCGGGAAGGCATCGTGTCCTCCAGGAGGGGGTGGGTCTCCGGTGTGAAAATGGTCGTGTTCGAACCCTGGTTACTGGACAGTAAGGCAGGGTGATGTGCCGCACAAGACCCCATTTGCGGGAAAATGCCGTCCAGCAAGCGGAGGGAGCGACGTGGCGGGCAGGCGCGCGACACCGACCGGCAGGTACGGCGGCCGGTCCGCCGCCGAGCGCCGCGCCGAGCGCCGCCGCCGGTTCCTGGACGCCGGCCTGGAGATGTTCGGCCGCGGCCCCGGCTACCGGGGCACCACGGTCGCGGCGCTCAGCGAGGCGGCCGGGCTGTCCACCCGCCAGTTCTACGAGGAGTTCCGCACCCTGGAGGACCTCCTCGCCGACCTGCACCTCGAAGTGAACGACGCCGCCGAGCGCGACGTCGTCGCCGCGCTCCCGTCCGTCGAGGGCCTCGCACTGGCCGAGCGCACCGCCCGCCTCTTCCGCGCCTACGCCGCCGGCATCACCGCCGACCGCGCCCGGATCCGCATCGCCTTCGTCGAGATCGTCGGCGTCAGCCCCCGGATGGACCGCCAGCGCCTCACCCGGCGCGCCCGCTGGGTCGACTTCATCTGCGCCGAGGCGGCCGCCGCCGCCGACCGCGGCGAGATCGCCGACCGCGACTACCGGATCGCCGCCACCGCCTTCATCGGCAGCATCAACGGCCTCCTGCACGACTGGAGCGCCGGCTGGGTCGACGCCACCCTCGACGAGGTCATCGACGAACTCGTCCTCATGCTCCTCGGCCGCCTCCGCGCCCCGGATCGTCCGGCGGGATCGACGGACGGCGGCCGGGCGCCGGAGTGAAGAGCCCCAGGCGGGCGCCGGTCGGGTCGATGAGGACGGAGAAGCGGCCCGGACCGACCTCGGTCGGCGGGAGGAGGACCCGGGCGCCGAGATCGACGGCCTTCTCCGTGGCGGCGACGGGGTCGGTCACCCAGAAGTAGGGGATCCAGTGGGCGGTGAAGTCCGGCGGGAAGCGGTCGTCGAGCTTGACCATGCCGCCCAGGGACCAGTCGCCGACCCTCCAGTTGGTGTAGGGGGCGCCGCCGGCCAGGTACTGGCGCTCGACCGCGTCCCATCCGAAGACCTTGCCGTAGAAGTGCCGCGCCTCCTCGATGTCCTCGCAGGCCAGCTCCACCCAGCACCGGGCGGACGGCTCGTCGGCCACGCCCGCGCCCACCGACCGGTCGAACGGCAGCCACAGCGCGAACTCGGCGCCCTGGGAGTCCATGCACACCGCGAAGCGGCCCAGATGCGCGACGTCCGAGGGCTCCACCAGCACCCGCCCGCCCTCGGCCTCCACCACGGCGAGGCTGGCGTCGATGTCGTCGCTGCGGAAGAAGCAGGTCCAGGACGGGGGCTGGGTGTCGTCGGCGAGCTCCTGCATCCCGGCGACCTCCGGCCCGCCGACGTCGGCGAGGGTGAACATGAGGTAGTCGTTCCGCCCCGGGATGGCCAGCTCGTAGACGTACCAGCCGAACAGCCCGCAGTAGAACCGCCTGGACGCCTCCAGGTCCGGGGTGCCCAGATCGGTCCACGCCGGGAAGCCGGGAGGGATGGCGGTCACCTCGGGCATCGCCGGTCCCGCATAGCTCGCATGACGTCCACGCTAGGGACGCCCGCGCCATCGACGGTTTCCGGAATGGCCAAGATCGCCCCAACATTTCGGACAGGTCAGACACTCACCACCGTCTGGAGGAGGCCCCAGACGAAATGGGCGACGTAGGTGGTCCCGTCCGGTGCGGTGAGGGTCGCGTGCCAGCGGCTCGGCGCGTCG
The DNA here is from genome assembly GCF_047130825.1 of Actinomadura madurae. NCBI lineage: Bacteria > Bacillati > Actinomycetota > Actinomycetes > Streptosporangiales > Thermomonosporaceae > Actinomadura > Actinomadura madurae. The sequence goes on along the minus strand of NZ_CP083237.1, from coordinate 8,791,129 downwards.
CCGTCCTGGTGCGCCACCGCACCGAACCGCTCGTCGACGTCACCGACCACGCAGGACCACGGGACGAGGTCGTCGACGGTCTCCAGCCGCGGCACCGGGGCGCCCTCGTCCCGGACGAGCCATTCGTGCACGACCGTCCCGTCCGGGGCCATGAGAATCTCGAAGCGCAGGCCCGGCCAGAGCGGAAACGGCGGCCACCGCGCCACGTCGCAGACGACGTCCCCGATCCGGCGCTCCGCGACGGTCGCGGGCCCGAGGACCGCCTCGTAGCGGCGGCGCCCGCGGGGGAACGTCCGGGACCGGACGATGCGCTGCCAGCGCGCGTTGATCTCGCGCATCTCGGTGCGGTCGGCGCCGAGCGAGCGCATCGCGTCCTCGACGAGCTCCGGCTGGTAGTCGGCCATCCGGCGGAGCAGCACGAGCTGGAACTCCCGCCGCGCGAAGCCCTTCACCGCGGGGTCAGGACCTGCCGGCGCCGATGGTCTTGGCGATGGCGGGCCAGCTGCGCCGCAGCTCGACGCGCCAGTACTTCCAGTTGTGCATCCCCGGCCCGTACAGGTGCGAAGTGACGGGGACGCCCGCCCGCTTGGCGGCGGCGACGAAGTTCTCGTTCATGGTGCCGGCGAGCTGCTCGCCGATCCGCCCCGCGTCGTGCGGCGGCGTGTCGGGCTTGTCGTAGGGGCCGGGCTGGCCGTTGCCGGACGAGACGTAGACGCCGACGCCCTTCAGCCTGGCCACGTTCACGGTCGCGTCGTGCGCCCGCCAGTTCGCCCGCGCGGTGATCGGGTCGCCCCAGATGGCGGTGCCCGCCTCGCGGTTCATCGACGTCAGGATGAGCGGCATGCCGGGGGCGGTGATGTTCAGGGCGCCGCTGTAGGACGCGGCGTACTTGAAGATGCGGTGCCGCTCGGCGTAGGTGATCGCGCCCTGCCCGCCGGACGACAGGCCGATCGCGGCGCGCACCGACCCGGCGTGGAAGTTGCGCTCCATCAGCGGGATGACCTCGCGGATGTGGAAGGTCTCCCACTCGGGGATGCCGCCCTTGCCGCCGTTGTACCAGTTGGTATAGGAGCCGTTCCAGCCGCCCTCGGGCATCACGACCATCGCGTTGTACGGCCCGACGACCTGCTCGATGTTGGAGTCCTTCGTCCACGACGTGTAGTTGTTGTTGCCGCCGTGGTACGCGTACACGACCGGCCACGTCTTGGTGGTGCTGGACTTCCAGCTCTTCGGCACCATCACGCGGGTCTTGACCTGCGCGCCCAGCGCGGGCGAGGCGATCGTGACGTCGAAGATCCGCGAGGCGACCTTCTTGACGCCGGTGATGGTGGCGCCGTCGGGCGCCTTGGCGTACTTGCCCGACCCGGCGCCGGGCGGCATGTGCGGCTTCTTGCCGTGGCTGCCCGTGTTCGAGTCGGGGTCGGTGGGGCTCGGCGACCCGCCGCCGGTGCCGAACGGGTTGCCGTTCAGCGGGACGTTCGGCAGCTTCGGGGCCTTCGGTGACGTCGTCGGCGACGCCGGGCCAGGCGCGGACGGCTGCGTGGCGGGCCCGAACGACGGGATGGGCTTGGCGTTCCCGGAAGCCTCCGACCTGCCCTTCGGCACGCCGACCCCGGCCTGCGCGAGCCCGACCATGATGGTCGGCAGCAGCACGGCCGCCGCCGCGGTGCCCGCGATGGCGATCTTCCTGTCGGTACGCTTCTTCATGGCTCCCCAGCTGTCCGGGCCGCCCCAGGCCCGCCGCTCCGCTCGCCCGACGAAACTACTGTCCCCGCCGCCACACCCGCAAGTATTAACACCAAATGCAATAAACGCGAGATATACCGCCCACAGCGCCACTTCACCCTGGCGGGATATCACCCGCAGAATGCGCGGCTCCACGAATTGCTCCGGAGAGGTCGTCCAGCAGCGTCTCGGCCACCATCTCCTCCAAGACCGCGGCGCCTCGGTCTCTCAGCTCGCGGGCCAACCGGGCATCCCACGGGGCATCGCTGATCCGCCCAGGGTCCGGGAGAGCGCCGTCGACCTCGTCCAGAGCAGCGAGATAGTCGCGCGACGACATGCGCCAGGGTCGTGCCCCGGTCCTGGCCATGACGTAAGCGGCGATACGGAGGCCCTCACCGTCGAAGTCACCGTGGTGGTGCAAGGTCGCACCCGCGCCACCGAGAGCGCGCAGCAGCCGCACGGCGGCGCTGTTCGGCCAGCCCGACGAGCACACCAGCGGTGGGCAGCGGTCACCGAACCGCCGCACCGCCAGGGCGACGACCGTGGGATTCTCGGTCACCCACACATCGGGAGCCTCCACACGGGGATCCTGCAAGTCGCGCAATTGCTGGAGCGTCACGACGGAGGCGTGCCCCGCATCCGCCCACATCCGCAGCGTCCGCGCGAGGACACCGTCGCCCGCCGGCCGGAGCCCTGCGACGAGGACGGTCGTGGAAAGGGCGTCGCACTCCACCCCCGAGCGTTCCCACAGGGCCCTGCGTTCCTGGGCGTCGCGCGGCGGCTCGACGCCAAAGCGGAATGATTGAGCGCGCTGAACGAGTCTGGAGAGGCGCTTGCCGTCGTCCAGCGCATGCGAGTCACCGAACAAGCCGGTCGCGAAGACCTGGAGCGGCGTGCCGTCCGACGGCAGGGCGGCCAGCACCTTGAGCGCACGTTCGAGAAGGTCACGCGTGGACGCCACAGACCCGCCGACGAGGCCCTGACGTCGCACCTCCTCGACCCATCCGGACAATGCCGGCTCTCCGGTGACCACCGGATGCCCTGCGAACCAGTCCCACAGGGCGCCGCGTTCGCGTTCCCGTTCCCGCCTGTCACGCGCCCGGTCACCGATCGGTCCGCAGATCGCCTCCGTGAGGGCCCGCGCATCGGACCCGGTGAGTTCATGCAGGACGGTGTCCAAGCGGGTCAGGGAGAGCGTCACCGTGGACGGCGGATAGCGGTCCATCCCGAGCAGGTCGGCCACGGCCGCCCGCTGGTCGCGGTCCAGCCCTTGGACCGTGATACGGCTGACCGCGGTTCCTGTGGAGAAGCGCTTGTGCAGGGTTGCCCACAAAGGCTTCAGATCCGCGGCGCGGAGCCGTTCCGGAATGTTCACCAGGAGACGCCCTCCTCGTCCACGGGTACGGTCCGGTGGCCGTCCCAGATGAACCGCGCCGTCGTCACGGCGTTGTCGCCATCGCCGTCCGCACCGGTGACGAGCTGGTGGATGGCGATGCCGTCAAGTTCCCGGTAGTCGCACCACTCGTGGTCGGACGTCAGCACCATGTCGAGTTCGAGATTCACCAGCAGGTCGAAGACCTGGCCGCGGTTGGCGGTGTCCACACCGACGAACACCTCGTCCAGCAGGATGAAGCGCGGACAGTGTGGATCGGTCTGGTAGTGGGCGGCGACAGCGGCGAAGAGCGGCAGGTGCAGCGCGATCGCCTTCTCCCCACCGGACAGCGCGCCGTGCAGCTTGCGGGTGAGGTCCTGCCAGCCCTTGCCGTCCCCGCGTTCGAGCCGGACGGTGAACCGGTGCCAGGCGGTGTAGTCGAGGACCTCCATGAGCTGCTCCTCCCAGCTCGCCGCGGTGTTCGCCGCCCGCGCCTCCTCCACCCGGTCCCGGAAGAACCGGTAGAGCGCCTCCCGGTCGGCTGCGCTCAGCCGTGTCGGGTCGCGGAGCAGCAGGTCCCTGGCGGCGCGGATGCCCTGGCTCTGCTGCGGATCGACCTGCCAGACCAGCCGCACCGCCACCCGCGACGCCGTCCGCACCCGTTCGAGACGGCGGTTCATGCCGTCCACGAGCTCTGTGGCGCGCCGGATGCGATCGGCCAGGTGCCTGCGCGTGTCGCCCGCGAGCGTCCGGTCGAACAGGTCGCGTTCCTTGTCGGTGATGTCCTGGCGCCGCTGGTCGCGTTCGGCGCTCAGGGCGCTGCTCAGCTCGGCCGCGCCGACGCGCATCCCGTTCATCGTCGCCGTGAGGATCTGGACGTCCTCGTCCTGGACGAGTTCGAGATCGGCCTGGTCTGCCAGGACATCGCGGGCATGGTGCATCGCTTCGGAGAGCCGGTGCTCCGCGTCTCGGACGTTCTTCGGTTCGTGCGGCGTCCGCTCCAGGGACGCACCGACGGAACGCGCACCTTCCAGCGTGGCTTTGACGCCGCCGTCCACATCGAGCCGAACATCGAGCCCGGCATCGGCCGCCAGGTGCCCGGTGGCCAGATACCGGAACCTGGCCGCCGACTGGTCCCGCACGGCGACCGCGTCGTCCCGCTCCTTCTCCGCCGTCCGGACGTCCGCCTCCAGGCTCCCGATGCGCTTCTCCAATCCGAGCAGCGCCTTGCGGAGCGACGCGCGCCGGAGGCCGGACGTCTCGGCCTCGGCCCTGGCCGTCCGGAGGTTCTCCAGCACCTGCCGGTGCTCCACGCCGATCGAGGCGTCTATGGCCGCGAGCCTCTCGGCCGCCTCCGCGTGCTCCTCAGCCGCCTCGCGGGCGCGGCCGGCGGACTCTCCGGCGGTGCTGCCGTAGTCATCAGCCACCTGTTCCGCTGAGGAGGCGCGGGACTCGGCAGAGCGGAGCGCCTCGATGTGCTGGAGCCAGACGCTCCCGTTCTCGCGGAAGTCCCGCACGGCGCCCGCCAAGGCGTCCAGTGCGTGCTCGCTCACGGGCAGTCCATGCTCGGCGCCGAGCGCGGTCAGCGCGCGGAGTGCCGCGGAGACGGCCGTCTCGTGCTCCCGCAGCCGTCTGCCGTCGCGCTCCAGCTCGTCGCCGCGCTGGGCCACCGTGCGCTCCGCGGCGTCCAGTTCCTCGGCCGCCGTCGTGAGCGGCCGGTGGGACGGACGATCCCCCAGCTCGGCGTCCATGGCGTCGCGGGCCCCACGGAGACGGCCAAGCCCGTCATCGCACGCGGCCTCCTCCCCTTCCAGGGCGCCGATCTCCTCGTCGAGTTCGGCGATGCGGCGGCGCCGGGCACGTTCCCTGGCGGTCGCGCCGATGAAGGCGGGCTCCGACTTCGTCCAGCGGCCCGTCATGGTGCCGAGCCGCCAGGACCCGTCCATTCCGATCACCGCGGGGTGGTCGATCTCCAACGCGGTATGCGCCACGGCGATGCCGGACAGCACGGCATGCAGCACGTCCGGCGGCACCGGTGCGCCCGGCTCGGCGACCAGCACCCCGGCCAGGCTCGAACCAGGGGCGGGACGAGCGAGCAGGGCCGCGGCGAAGGCGTCCTGCTCGTCCCGCAGGAGCCCGCCATCGGGCAGAACCCAGGCGTCCAACAGCCCGGCGGCCTGAAGCGCGGCCTCGATACCGGCCTGGGCGTCCGGTGCGACGTCGCCGGCGAACGCGGCCAGGCGCCAGAGCGGGCCGCCCGGCCGTCCCGCGCGGTCAGCGGGACGGGTCTCCTGCGCGTCCGGTTCGACGACCGCCTCTCCCGCGAGCCGGTCGCGCCGCTCGCTCGTGGCGACCAGCTTCTCCGTGACCGCGTCGCGCCGCGTCCGCCACCGGGCCTCCTCGGCAGCGAACCGGTCGATGGCCTCCATGCGGGCGGCGAAGACCAGCTCGTCACATTCCCTGACGTCCTCGACCGCGCCGGCCAGCACCTCGGCGTCCAGCGAAGACAGCTCGACGCAGTCGCGCGCCCACGCTTCGAGCGCCTCGGCCAGCGTGTCCCGTTCGCGGAGGTGCCGCTCGCGGGCCGCGTCGCGCAGGGCCGTCGCCTCGGCCAGCCGTGCGCGGCTCTCATCACGCTCGGACTCCGCGTCCTGGCGGCGATCCACGGCGGTGCCGTGGCGCTGGAGCGCGGTGCGCAGCGCCCCGATCTGATTCTCGCGGTTCCGCACGGCGGCGCGCAGCAGGCCGCTTGCGCGCTGGAGTCCATCCGCCGTCTCCGCACCGGTGGCCGCGGCGGCCTCCTGGTGGACGGCCGCGAGGCCCGCGCGGTCGGCCGCCCGCTGCGCGTCGGCGAGTGCCTGGCCGGTGAGTGACCGCTGCGTCACCGCGTCCGCGCGCAACCGTTCGGCCTCCTGCCTGCGGTTCCGCGCGTCCGTCCCGTGCTTCTCGGCGGTCCGCCGCGCCTCATCCGCCGTCCTCCTGAACCTGCGGACCCTCTCCTGGAGGTCGGCCAGCTCGTGCCCCGCCCGGTAGGCGTCGCTCTCCTTGAGACCGTCGATCCGGGCGGCGAGGGCACGTCCCCGTTCCTCTTCCTCGTCGAGCCGCCGCGCGGTCTCGGCACGCTCGCCGGACGCCGTCCCGTGCTCCTCTCGGCCGGTCCTGGCCTTGGCGGTGAGACCGTCCATCGTGCTGGTCGCCGAGACGAGGCGCGCGGCGGCGGCGCGCAGGACACGCTGGGCGTAGGCGCGCTGCCGGGCGGCGAGCCTGCCGGCCTCCTGGACGTGCTCGTCCAGCCTCCGCAGGTCCTCGCGTTGCCGGTCGAGCCGCTCGAACCCCTCGGCGATCTCGTGGATCTCCCCCTCGCCGAGCGGCGGGAGCGCGCTGGACAGCAGGTCGGAGAGCAGTCCGGGGTCCAGGCGCTCCGACAGCTTGGGAGTGCGGAGCTGCCGCAGCGCGGTGAGGAGCGAGTCGTAGCGCTGTTCGGTGAGCCCGGTATAGAGCGTCCGCCGGACGGTGGTCCGGTACGCGTCCGCCGAGTCATGGACGTCGCCGTGCGCGCCGATCGCCTCGGCCAGCCGCGCACGCGTGAGCGGCTGCATACCGTCTCCGGTCAGGCTCAGCCCTCCAGGGACACCGACGCGCTGCGCCGTGGTGAAGTAGGCGACGGTGACGTTCTTGGTGTTGGACGTGGCCTGCAACCTGGCCCCGCAGGTGAACCAGCGGGGGCCGTCGGCGACGAACTCGAGCCAGACGTAGCCGACGCGGGTCTTGCCCGTGTGGCCGTCGCCCATGAGGTTCCAGTGCATGGTGCGCTCGCTGCCACCGAACGTCGACAGGCGGCTCGGCTTGAGGCTGGCGTCCAGCAGGTACGGCAGCAGCAGTTCCAGAACCTTGCTCTTGCCGCTGCCGTTGGGGCCGCGCAGCAGCAGCCGTCCCTTGTGGAACTCGAACACCTCGTCGTAGTAGCGCCAGATGTTGAGAATGCCGGCGCGTGCGGGCCGCCACCGCGGGGCCGCCTCGGGTGCCTCGGCCGAGACGAGTTCGGTGACGGTCACGGGGACTCCTCCTCGCGGACGCTGTATCGGTGTGCCGCGGGCATCGCCCGCACGAGGCCGTCCCGCTCCGCCGCGAGCCCGAACCCGCGCAGGACGGCGAGGGCGTCATCGGCCAGGCGCCCGGCGCCTCCCTCGGACTGGTAGGCCATCGCCCAGCGCGGGCGGCGTGCCAGCAGCCGCCCGGCCTCCGTAACGAGGTCGGCGTGCGGCGCCTGCCCGTCCCGCGCCAGCCGGTCGAGGATCAGTAGGGCCGCGACCTTGGCATGGCTTCCGTCGTCTGGGAACTTGGAGTCGGTCGCGAGCGCGTCTGTGTCAATGAGCAGGTAGCCCTCGGCGCGCTCTTCGAATTCCAGCCCGGCCTCCTCCGCGGCGCGGCGGAGAATCTGCCGTCCGGTGAGGGAGCCCGCATAGGCGGCCTCGGCCTGGGACAGGTCCGCCCGGTAGACGACCGGGTCGTCCAGGAGCCTGCGCAGCAGGGAGTGGCGGGCCCACAGGTTCCTCTGCGTCTCCGTGGGCTCGTCGGCCCCGTACCTGCCTTCGACGGTCAGCTCGTCCAGGTCGGGCCAGTCCGTCTCCAGAAGCCGCGAAGGGGCGACCGGAGCGGACAGCAGCCGCATCACCCGGGTCGTGTCCACCCGGTACAGGACCTTGGCCTCAGCGCTGTCCAGGTACGCATCGGTCGCCCCGTCGACGGCCGTCACAGCGCCGTAGTGCTCCAGCAGTTTCAGCGCGTCCACGAAGGCTGCGCGTTCGTCCCCCCGGACGGGATCGAAGGCGGGGATCCGGTCATCGGCGGCGGCGGCCTGCACCACCCTTTGCGCGAGCATCCCGATCGTCGTCACCGGCGCCGCCAGCAGTTCGGCCGCGACCAGGCACATCAGCGTGTACCTGCGCCGGTCGAACGGCGCCTTCGTCGACCGCCTCCGCCTCGCGGGACGCGACGGATCGGCGTCCCCCCGAACCTTGACCAGCCGGGCATAACCCTGGCGCGGCTCCATGAACAGGCGCCAGCCGCAGTAGTAGTCGAACCACCGCGCGAGAGCGGAGTGACGCCGCCGCACCAGGTCGAAACCGTCGAGGTCGGTGTGCAGCGAGACCAGTGGCCGCCCCAGCAGCAGCCGGATCGCCCGTGCCAGCTCCTCTTTCTCCGCCTGGACGAGCTGGTTCGCCAGCCTGCTCACGCGCCGGACGCCTTCCGCGCCGGGCCGGCGACCGTGAAGCGGATGTCGACCAGGTAGTCGGGGCCGTGGAACCGGCCGCGTCGAGTGCGCAGTTCCGCTGTGCGCCCGTCCGGCGGCGGCCACAGCCGGACCTCGATCCGGCCGTCGGTCGTCCCTGCCCGCCGCAGCCCGTCAGCGCCGGGCCGCACGGCGAGTGCCCGTCCGATCAGATCCAGAAGCCGCCGCAACGTGTCGTGCTCCACCCGCCCGAACGACGAGAGCCGCACCGGGCCGTCGGTGGCGAGCCACTGCCAGGCCGCCTCCAACTCCGCGCGCTCACGCCGCGCGCGTTCCCGCCGCTCGGCACGCAGGGCCTGGACATCCCGCACCTTGGCGGTCCGTCCCATCCGCTCTGTGCGTCCGCTGGTGCGAAGCAACGCCGACACCTCCACCGGCGGTGTCTCCTCCCAGCCCGCCGCCGTGGGGATGGGCTCGGCGTCCACGTGACCGAGGTGCGCATGCCGCGCGGACGTCAGCCCGAACGCGGTCCCCCAGAGCCGGTGAGCGTCCTCCTCACTCGGCGCGGCGGCGAACCATCGCGCGAGCGTCCGGAAGTCGGCGGCCGCACTCGACGAACGCCGCCGCGACTCGGTGATCCTGTCCAGGACCTGCAACAGCGACACAATCGCCCGGCGCGCCACGTCGTGCAGGTGCCGTACCCGCGGCGTCCCCTCCTCGGGCCGAAACCACGACTCCAGCCCGTCCCACTTCGTCCTCCGCGCGGCCAGCCAGGCGATCCCCGGGTCGGTTCCCTGCACGGGCGGCAGTTCCGCCCCGTCCAGAGCCCGCCTGTGCAGAACGCTGACCCCGCGCTCCTCCACTTCCCCGAGAGCCGTGCAAATGGCATCGGCCCGGACGTCCAGGTTGGTGACGAACTCCTGAAGGTAGGTGACGGTCGCACTCTTGACGTCGCTGAACGTCGCGAGATCGGCGCCCTCTGCCCGCATCAGCCGTTGCAGCTCACCGTTGAACGACTTGGTGTTGTTACGCAGCGCGTCGAGATGCCCCTCCAATTCCTGAAGGGTGGTGAAGATGCGCCGGTTGACCGCCGGATCATCGTCTTTGAGAAGCTCACCCAGCTCCCCCAGCCGATCGGCGATCGCATCCAACACGGCCGTCTGCAACGCGCCGGACGAACTCAGCACGGCCAGCGCGTGCTGCACCCCCGCGAACGCAGCCTCGCCCCTGCGTGTCAGCGAGTACTGAAGGTTCTTCCGCTCGTACTCCTCGGCAGTCGCATAACTGCCCGCATGGTTCTGCACGACATCCAGCAGCTTCCACGCCACGAGCTGCCCCAGCGCTCGCGTCAGCCCGGGATCGTCCACCGGCGCGAAGAACCCGACTTGCCGCAGCCGGTCCCGCACCTGGTCGATCGTCAGCGACGTCTCCAGCCGTTCGTTCGCCTCACCGAACGCGTACATGACCGCCGTGTGCAGATCGGCGCGCTCGGTCGTCGTGAACGAGAACATCCCCTCCGGCACCCGCGGCAACGCAGTCATACGCCGCCGTCCAGCCCCTTGAGGAACTTGATAAGGGCGGTCAGCGCACGGGTGTGCTCCTTCCTGACGCCCTCCGGGCTGAAATGCATGACGTCGTCAGTCCTCAACCGAGCCCAAGTCCACCGAAAGCCCAGGCCTCAGCCATGTGTTCGCGAACCGCGTCCGGCGCGGCGAGCCGCCGGAAGGCACCGGGCGCCGTGCGATACAGGCAGTCCACTCCATATCGATGAAGAAGTCGCACGGAGGCATCCTCGGGCTGGGCGGGGAACAGACCAGAGAGCTTGTCCACAGGCGTTGGGCTATGCGGGACGTAATCCAGGAGTTGCGCCAAGGCCTCGCGTACATACTGGTGGGTCGAACTACTTTTTGCCTCAACGATCTCCGTACCACCGGGTCCGGTTATATGAAGGTCCGTGATACCCACAGGCGTCCGCAAACGCTGGGTCTCATGACCGCTCAGGCTGGTGACGTACTCCCGAACCAGCATGGCCTCAGCGCGCGTGACATGTATCTTCCGAGCGGACGATTGATAGCTGGTCTGGGTGGTGTGGATTGCTTCGAGGCCTACGACCTGAGTGCGCCGAGTGAGGGCCCGAACAACTTCGGCTTCCCGCAGAAGATCCTCTTGGATGGCGGTGGACGTGGTGATGCCAAGCCCCTGCATCAGATTTTCCGCTTTCCTCCCTGTCAAGATTCGAAGCCCCATGAAGTAATCACCTTTATTGAAACCCGGTAGATCCCAGATTTCCTCGTAGCCGATCTCTACAGCCTCAAAACTCAACACACTGTAGACGTTGTTCCAACTACCCTTGCCGGGGTCGGGCGTCCAGAGGGTGTCAGCAAAGGCTGCATTGTCGAAGAGAAAACCCACCTCACCGATACCACGGACCATCTTCTGGCCAGTGAACAGAACAACGTCACCAAAATGCACGCGGGCCATCTTACCGTCCTGAAAAGAGGTGGCTCCCCAGAACCGGGCTCGCCCGGAAGGGTGCAGGCTTGATAGTGCCTGTCTCTGAGCATGCGTCAGGGCGGAGTCACGCGCGGATACAGTGAACGGAACCTCGCGCCCCAAGGTGTCCGCCCACCGTCGTCGGGAGGCCGGATTGCCATAGGACGGTTGTATCACCACGACCGTCATACGTGATCCCCTTCGCCGGATTCGCCGCCTATGTCTGGTGCGAGTATTTTTGCACCCGCCACGGCTTCCTCCGCAAGTGCCTCCCGCCGGTGGATCGCTCAGTGAGTGAGCAACCTGGCCACCGGCCGTTCACGGGCTACCGGGACCTACGAGGGCCGGCTTGAGAACCTGGTGATCGATCTTGTCGTCACCCAATGCTGAGCATGGTCTTCCAGCAGTCCTGCAAAGACGATCACATCATTGACGACGTCTCCTCTCTGGCCGCGTCGAACGGTCTGGACGCGATCGCCACAGCATCCCGATTCGCCGCCGGGCTCTTCGGCCGCGACCACAACTCGCGCGGAAGATCACGTCGTCGTTCATGGAGCGAAGGCCTACTCGACTTCTCACGCCACGCCCGCCCCGGTCCCTGCCGGGAGGAGGACCTGGACGCCATAGCCGTCCCTGTCCATCACTTCACCGACGTGGAGTGAAAGAGTCCAGCCTCAAGCAGCCTCAGAGCGCGACAAAGCGCTCCACGTTCACCGCACCTCGTATTCGGTGCACTGGGTCGACCAGCGTTCCTTCGCGGTAGGCCATCGTCCGCATCTTCCTTCTCATCGCCACCACGAGGGCCACCGGAGCCAAGCGGCTGAGGGCCGTCCCCGACCTGACCTTGACATCACCGTAGACGACTTACCCATCCGCAGTAAGGGAAAGATCGGGCCTCGACCAGGACCGCCAGAAGTTCGACAAGAATCGGATCTGTTCCTAGATCAGGCTCGATGAGCGAGCCTTTGAGATCGTGTTGGCTCGGAAGATGGCTGCGGGTGAGGTCCAGACCCAGTGGTTCGCGCGACTTGGGTCCACGCCGATCACGGAAGTGCCGGAGCACTGGCCGAAAAAGTACAGCCGTGTAGTCGAGAAGCGGATCGAGACAATCGATCAGCGTCCGCAGACGATCGGGCTGATCCAGAGGCCGGAGTACAAGCGTCCTGGGCGTCTGAGCCTTGGGAGAAGAAGAAGGACGCGCTTCGGAACTGGTTGCTCGAACGGTGTGAGGATCGAGGGTTGTGGTTCGCTCTGGATGACAGCGGCGTCGAGCGGCCGAGGATGATGACGGTCGGGCGGTTGGCTGACCGGCTTCAGGATGGGTGAGGAAGTTGAACTGATCGACCGTCCTTAAAAACATCCTCGATGCTGAGCACGTGCTGTTCATTTCAGCGTTGCGCTACAAGGACTCTGGGCTGCGTAAGCGAGCGCAGTGGGAAAAGACGTGGCGGTTGCAGCGGCTTGAGGACGAGAACGGGGGCGGCTCGATATCAAGGTTCTACCTAAGTACACGAGCGCGGACTTCGTCAAGAACTCATACTGGCGGAATCGGGGGAAGCTCGATGTTCCCAAGGAGCGGTTCATCTCGTATCCGGGGCTGGCCCGGATGGGAACAAGACGCTGCTTCTTGGGTGGGCAGGTTGGGATCACGCGGAGCAGGCTCATGCGCTTGTGACGCTCATTGAGGAGCGGACCACTCGGGATGGGTGGGAGCTTGAGCGGCTTATGCCGTTGCTGGCTGGGCTGGACGAAGTGATGCCCTGGGTTAAGCAGTGGTATAGCGAGGTGGATCCGGAGACCGGGTTGAGCCCGGCCGTCGCCTACGAGGGCTACCTCCAGCAGCAGGTGGAGCGGTACCCCGGCCTGTCTCGGGATGAACTCGCCAAGTGGCGGCCTCCGAAGAAGGGCCGGGGGCGCGGTCCGGGCAAGAAGAAGGCGGATGAGTAGGCGGCCGGCCAGGCTCAACAGTTCGATATCTCCTGGAGCCGCTGGCGGAGGACGAAGGCGTCTGTTGCCCTGATGAACAGGTCGTCGCCTCGGACTGCCATCCAGATCGGGCGTTCCGGGTCGGCGATGATGCCGAAGGTCGGGAACTCTCGCCTCAGTTCGGCAAGGTGCGCGGCCGGGTCGTGTCGCCATGCTCCGTCGTCGGTGGCCTTCACGCGGAGGCTCCCAGGTAGCCCTTGATCATCACCAAGGCGTCGGTGATGCGCTCGGACTCGGCTATGGGCTGCTGCCACGAGGTGAAGAACCAGTACCGGCCCTCGTCCTTGTCGTGCGGGCGGCGGATGATCGTGTCGCCAGAGATCCCCTCGGCGCCGCAGCAGCTCCGCGCCGTGGAGGTCGTGTTGCGGACGACCAACCCCCCGGCCACGTAGTCGACCGTGAAACCGTGCGCCTTGAGATGCATCCCCAGGGCCTTCAGCCTGACGTACGACTCGACGGCCGGGGACTCGTGCTCGGGGACACTCACGGCCACCTCCTCGTGGACTCCGCAAGGGCGATCCGCTCGTACAAGCGCGTCTGGGCGTCGCAGAGCAGCCACAACTCGCCTTCGTCCCGGGCCTGCACCTCGGGAAGGCAGCCGTTGAGGACCTGGTAGTGGCTCAGCTCGGCGAGTCGCCGCGCCACGAAGCCGTCGCGCGATCGCGCACCGCGCCAATCGGGCATTAAGGAAATTCGCGCCATAGCAAAATCGTTCGATACCGACCTCTTGGACACCCCGAGGACCTCACTTTCTGTCGTTTCGCTGAAAAGCTTGCAAACAGCCTCCCTGTCCGGGTAAAAGTGCGGTAGTGACCGTTCCACACCGACGGTCAAGTCGAGCCAAGATCAACTCAACCATGCTCCCCAGGTTGACCCCCGGAGGCTTTTCATGGGTGAAAATCGAGCGCGCATCTTCTTCGGCACCGAACTCCGCGGAAAGCGCGAAGAGGCTGAACTCACGGGCAAGCAACTAGCGGATGCGCTCGGCTGCACACCCCAATGGATCAGCACCATGGAGAGCGGGCGCAAGGTGTCCGAGCAAAGCGCTCACGACCTCGACACCTTCTTCAAAACGGACGGCATTTTCTACCGCCTATGGAAGCTCGCTGGTGACATCGAGATCGAGCCCATTCTCCCCCCTGGCTTCACCGAGTACAACGCGCGCGAGAAAAAGGCCGATTCGATCCACGTCTACAACGCACTCCTGCTCAGCGGACTCTTCCAGACCGAGGACTACGCCCGCTCGATCTTCCGCGACGTCGAGGAATCCGTAGCGGAGGAACTGATTCAGAAACGCATGGAACGACGTGAGATCATGACCGGACAGAACGCACCTCGAATCTGGCTCACTCTCGACGAGAGCGTGCTACACCGTGTGATCGGGAGTCGGGACATCACGCGAAACCAGTTCGCCTACCTGCTGGAGTGCGGCCGCCGTTCCAACGTCATGCTCAACGTGGTTCCATGGAGCGCTGGCTACCACGCTGGCCTTGCGGGAAGCTTCACCATCCTGGGTTTCAACGACGGCACGAACATCGCATACACCGAGTCGGCAGGTGAAGGCATGCTCTTCGAGAAGCCTACGCGTGTGACGAGCTATGTCGTACGGTACGAGTTGCTGAAGGCTTACGCGCTGCCCATAGAGGAGTCGCGAGCCTTGATATCGACAGTGATGGAGAGTCTATGAGTGACATCACACACGTCCAGTGGCGCAAGAGCAGCCGTAGCGCTCACGAGGGCGGTGAATGCGTCGAGGTGGCGGATCTGGCTACCGTGGTGGGGGTACGGGACTCCAAGGATCCCCATGGGCCGAATCTGACCTTCAGTAGCGCAGCCTGGGCCGCCTTCACTAGCGACGTCAAGAGCAGCCAGCACGACCTGGCCTGACGCCCTCTGCGCTTACACCCCAGAGCCCTCGGCCACCTCTCGGCCGGGGGTTCGTCGCTTTCAAGATCTGCTCGGTGATGACTGGCCTGCCCCCATAATCACGGCGTTTGAATCCCACCCATCCCGTCAACGGATGGTCGCCTCATACCCGCCCCACCACACCTGGGACTGCGAGCGTTCCGCCCGGCACGGCCCCGGTGTGCGTTGACGCCCTGCGCCTCATCCGGCTGTCCAACTCCCACTGCCCCTCAGCGTCAAGATTCACTCGGGTGCGGTCGTGTTCGCGTGTCCCTGCATACCGCCTCGGCCAGCGGATGCTTGTCCTGGCAAGCGAGTTGCCGCAGCGCGTGGACGTGTGCACCTTGGTCGGCGCCATCGCACACAGCGGATGCCTCACCTCGGTCTGGATCCCGGCCATGAACGGGGAGCCGGTTAGACGTGGGCCCTCCGCCAGGCAGCAGGCTAGGAAACGCGGTTGGCTGACAGCCTTACCGTGCCCTGGTGTCCGGCCGCACGATCGCGGCCAGTTCGCGGGCGCCGTGTACCCGCGGATGCCGTTGCACCATCTGCACTGCCATCCGACGGATCGCCGGTCGTCCCGCCATTTCCGCCGGTGCTTGGGCGTGCGCGGCCAGCAGCCGCTGAGTCGCCTGTTCCGGGCGACCGCGTAGCCATTCCGCGCGGGCCATGTCGGTGTGCAGCCGGGCTCTGCGCTCGGGGGTCGGGAACATTCCCGGGCGCAGGTCCCGGCCCGCCGCAAGAGCCTCACCCGCGTCACCGAGCGCCCAGCGCACCCCGACCTTGTAGAGGGAGACCTGCGCACGGTCGATGGAGAAACGGGCCGACAGCGCCCATCCAGGGGGCTGCTGCTCAGGGAGGCGGATCACGGCCTGCCAGGCGTCCTCGATCATCTCAAGCGCTCGGTCGCGGTCGTCGGCGAGCGCCGCGTTGTAGGCGGACGTCGCCAGCATCTGCGCGTACGTTCGGGCCTGCGCAGGGTCGGCGAGTCCGGCACGGGCGACCCGCGCGGCCGCCTGCAGGGTGAGTTGCTCGGCGAGCTGGTGCTGCCCTTCGTGCCGCAGCACGATTCCCCGGGTGCGTGCGGCCGCGGCCATCGCGACCGGGTCCTCGGATCGGTCGGCGTGCAGCGCGGCCCAGTCCGCCGCGATGTGGGCCTGCCGGTTCGCGCCGACCTTATTGAGCGCTTCGGCCGCCAGGTCGTAGCAGGCGCCGGCGAGAACGAACCCGGCGGAGTCCTGCGTCTCGCCTGCGGCGTGACCTGCGGTCGCGAGGAGCTCGGGCAGCTCGGACAGCAGCCGGTTCAGCTCACCGGCGTGCCACAACCGCCGGGCCTGCATCAGTTGCCGCATGATCTGCTGCCGGTTCAACGGCAGCGCGGGCGGGGACGCCGCCGCCAGCACCTTGTCCATCGGGACCAAGGCCGACAGCGGAACGGCCAGTCCGGCGGCGACGAATGAGCGACGGCGCATGGGGTCCTCCGGTGCCGCAGTGGCCACATTAGTGACCACCGTAACCGCAGAAGCCTCTGCAAGCCCGAGAAGCTCGGCTAACACGCTGGGTGGAATCTCCAGCGCGCCGACGATCAGCCGTAACTTCGCCATATCGGTGATGGCGGTACGGCTGGTCTCCAATCGCGACACCGTCGACCGGGAGAACCCGGCGGCCTTCCCCAGCTCCTGCTGGCTCCAGCCGCGACGCTCGCGCGCCAGCCGGATCAAAGCGCCGAGATCGTGGGCATCGATCAGCGCCCGCACCATGGCCGAGCGCCAGAACCGGTCTGATTTGACGGGCACCATCACAGGCTCCCCGGGGACACGCCTCGCTCGGCACGGTACGTGACCACGCTTGAGCTGCCCAGAGGAATGTGCACCATCTGCACACTTGCGCGGCCTGCGCACGTCGGCCGCCCAGCCGTGCCGATCGGCGATCCAATGGCCCTGAACCACTCTCCGCCGCCGTTCCGACCGTCTACCGACCCGGTCACGCGGACGACGGTGCGGCAGTGGGTCCTCCTCACGCGCGTACAAGAAAGGCAGGTTCTGATCCCCATGTCCACCCTGGACCCGGCAGGCCGACTCGGCAGAACTGAACGCCCTGCTCCTCTAACGGCCTGGCGTAAGAGCCGCCGGTCCATGAGCGGCAACGATTGCGTCGAAGTGGCCGTCCTGGACCCGGCCGGCCACACCATCGGGATCCGCGACAGCAAGAACGCCACGGGGCCCATCATCGCCGTCCCCCTTCCGCACTGGCATGCCCTGCTCGGCTACATCAGACAGGGCAACGACGACCTCACCGTCTAGGGGGTCACGTTCCAGTCGTGATGCACCGCCTGGAACGGGCCCCATCGGGACGGACCGGAATGACCATGCCGCTCTGTCCATTAGCGGAGACGGCGGAGCTTCGGGGCACCATGGGTTCATGACGGCTCGGACAAGGATCGTTGCAGGGCTGGCCACCGGTTTATGCGGCCTGGTCACGGTGGGCTTGGTCGTCCTGGTCGTCGCGGTGGACCTGGATACCGCCGACAAGACCGCGAGCGTCGTCGGGGCGCTCGCCGGGCTGGCAGGGACGGCAGTGTCCGTCTACGTGCTGTCCCGGACGCCGGAGGACGGCTCCACCGTCGAGGCGTCGGGAGCACGGTCGGTCGCGGCGGGCGGCGGCATCGGACGCGCCGTCACCGGTGACCGCGTCCAAACCGGCCCCGCCCCGGCACCGCGGGCGAGCCCGGGATCCGCAGGACCAGCGGGTCCCGTCCGGGCGAGCGGTGACGGCAGCGTCGCGGCGGGCGGCGACATCCACGAGGCCGTCACCGGCGACGAGACCCGGCCATGACCCGCGGGCGCGGCCGACGACGGCAGGGCACCGGCGCCGACCCGGGAGTCCAGGCCATCGGCGGCAAGTCCGTAGCGGCCGGCGGGGACATCGGCGTGGCGGTCACCGGTGACAACAGCGGAGTGACCGTCCAGCTGCCCGCGCCCGAACCAGCCGTCCCCCGGCAGCTCCCGCCGGCGCCCGCCGACTTCACCGGCCGCGGAGCCGAGCTGCGCGACCTGCTGGCGCAGTGCTCCGACGAGACGGCGAACCGTCCACCCGTGGTGATCTCCGGGCTGGCGGGGGTCGGCAAGTCGGCGCTCGCGCTGCGTCTCGCGCACGACCTCGCCGCCCGTTTTCCGGACGGGCAGCTCTACGGCGCGATGCGTGCTCAGGACGGAGCCCTCACGTCGGAACTGGTGCTCCCCGGGTTCCTGCGCGCGCTGGGCAAGTCCCCGGGCGACGTCCCGGCGGACCCGGCCGAGCAGGCGGCGTCGTTCCGCTCCCTCCTGGCCGGTCGCCGGGTCCTGGTGATCCTGGACGACGTCACCTCCGAAAGCCAGGTACGACCGCTGCTGCCGGGCGGAACGTCCAGCCTGGTCATCGTCACCAGCCGGAACCCGCTGCCCGCGCTGGCCGGGGCCGCCGTCTGCCACCTCGGGCTCCTCGACCCGGAGGAGAGCCTCGAACTGCTCGGTGCGATCGGCGGGACCGCCCGGGTGGCCGCGGATCCGGCGGCGGCCCAGCGGATCGTGGAGGCGTGCGGGCGGCTGCCGCTGGCGATCCGCATCGCCGCCGCGCAGCTGCGGGCCCGCACCGACTGGACGCCCGGCCACCTCGCCGAGCGGCTCTCGGACGTCCGCAGCCGGCTGAGCAGGCTGCGGATCCACGACCTGGACGTCCGCACCTCCTTCGAGCTGTCCTACCGGGACCTGCCCGCCGACGCCGCCCGGCTGTTCCGCCGGCTGGCGGCGACTCCCGGCCCGACGTTCGGGACGGACCTGGCCGCCGCGCTGATGGGCATATCCGCGGCCGACGCCGACGATCTCCTCGGCCGGCTCCTGCTGGACCGGCTCATCGAGTCCGCCGACGAGCCCGGCCGCTACCGCACGCACGACCTGATGCGGCTCCTGGCCATCGAACTGGCCCCCAAGCACGGCGACGACGACCCGGCGCTGGAGGCGATGTTCACCTGGCATCGGGACAAGATGAACATGGTGCTGCGAAGCCTGTTCCCCGGCGCCGTAGCCGGGATGTCCGGCGTTCCCTCCTCGCCGCCGCCGCTGCCGGCGGAGTCCCGGGCCTGGCTGGACGCCGAAGAGGACGCCCTCATCGGCCTGCTCGGCTACAGCGACCATCGCGGTTTCGACCCCTACACGGTATCGATGGCCTACGCGGTCACCGTCATCGCCGAGTCCCGCGCCATGTGGGCCGTCTGGGAGAAGGCGTGCGAGTTCGGCCTGGCGGCGGCCCGGCGCCTGGACGACCGCAACGACCAGGCTCTGCTGCTGGAACGGCTCGGCGACTACCGCGTCTTCAGGGAGTCCGACGGAGACGCGGCGACCGCGGCCTTCACCCAGGCCGCGGAACTCGTGGATGCCGCCGAGGCGCCGGGCCTGGCCTGCAACATCCACTACCGGCTCGCCCAGATGTACCGGCTGAGCGGCCGTCCGGACGACGCCGAACGGGAGATCGCGGCTGCCCAGGCCATCGGCGCCGCCATGGACGACCCGATCGCCGGGCAGGTCGCCGACCAGTTCCACGCTGAGGCGCTGGTGGATCGTGGCCGGTACAGAGAGGCGATCGACCTGCTCTCCCCCATGACCACGGTGTGGGAGAACCTTCCGTCGCTCCAGGAGGTGCCGCTGCTCACACTGCTCGCCAAGGCTCTGACCGGCGCCGGCCGCCACGCCGACGCGGCCGAGCGGCTCGAACGCTGCCGGACGCTGTGCCGGAACGACGAGGTACGCGCCCACGCCCCCAGAACGCTGCTGATGCTCGGCCAGGCATACCGTGCCCTCGACCGCGACGCCGATGCCCAGGACGCCTGGGAGGAAGGACTTCTCCTGTTCGAGAAGACCCAGCACGTCTTCAACCCCGGCATGGCCGGACGCCTCGCGTACGAGCTGGCCGACCTCTGCTCCCGGCGGGAGGAGCACGCCGCAGCCGACGAGTACTTCGCGCTGGCAGCG
Source organism: Actinomadura madurae (assembly GCF_047130825.1). Classification (NCBI taxonomy): domain Bacteria; kingdom Bacillati; phylum Actinomycetota; class Actinomycetes; order Streptosporangiales; family Thermomonosporaceae; genus Actinomadura; species Actinomadura madurae. The sequence goes on along the minus strand of NZ_CP083237.1, from coordinate 8,771,409 downwards.
GAATGCTTCGGCCACGCGGACCAGCCGTTCAACCGGTCCGGTGCCCTCGACCGCCAGGCCCGGGAGAAACTCGCCCTGGACGACCCCGAAGCCGCCACCGCCATCTGGCGGACCGCCCTCGCCGGGCTCCACGACACCGGCGACGAAGCCCACGCCGAGGAGAGCCGCCGGTTGATCAAGATCGAACTCGCGGCGGTGGCCAGGAACCGCAGGCGCCGCTGAACACGCGCCCGAGGTTGAGGGCGGTTGAGCGGGTTGCTCCCGCTGCTGACACGGATGGCGGCGGAGTCGTGGGCCGCGCCGTCCCTGCTGTATCTGGCGCCGCTCAACAACCTTTTGCCGCGACTGGAGACGGAATCACTGGAATCCATGCTGGTCAGCACGAAGGTCGATCAGCGCCGCTGGTTCTCCGGGCTGCGGGCCGTGGTGGTGGACGAGGTTCACGCGTTCGCCGGCGACGACCGGGGCTGGCACCTGCTGGCCGTCCTGGAGCGGCTGGCGCGGCTCACCGGCCGCCCAGTCCAGCGCGTCGGCCTGTCCGCGACCGTCGGGAACCCGGACGCACTGCTGCGCTGGCTGCAAGGCTCGTCCCGCCGCCCCGGCCAGGTCATCGCGCCGGGCGTGAACCTGCCCGCCCGCCCGGACCCGCACCCGGTCTTCACGGACGGCCCCGGGCCCGCGCCGGATGGGGAGGTACAACTCGACCACGTCGGATCGGTCGCCAAGCGGCTCGCGGAGGCGACGCTTTCCGCACGGCTGGCCGACCTGCCTGGTGCCGAGATCGTCCTCGGCGAGCCCTGTCGCCTGCTCTGAGCAATCTCAGGGGTCGAGGTGGTGGGTGTAGAGGGCGCCGGCTTGGAAGCGGGTGCGGGCTCCTAGGCGGTCGCAGAGGTCGCGGACGCGGCGCTGGACGGTGCGGGTGCTGATGGAGAGGCGGCGCGCTATGGCGTCGTCGGTGAGGCCCGCGGCGAGGAGGGTGAGGACGGCGTCGTCCGGGGCGTCCTCGCCGGGGAGCGGGAGGGCGCCGCGCCACAGGGCCTCGAAGAGGGAGACGAGGGCGTCCAGCAGGGCCGAGGGGTGGACGATGAGGGAGCTGTCGACCGAGCTGGCGTGCTCGGAGGTCAGCGGGAGCATCGCGGTGCGGCCGTCGGCGATGGCCAGCTTGATCGGGACGGCGCCGAGGCGGGCCTGCTCGCCGGAGGCGACGGCGCGGCGGACGCGGTCGAGCGCTCCGGGCTCGCCGAACGCCTCGGGGCCGTAGATGCCGCGCACCCGGATGCCGCGGCGCATCGTGCGTTCCTGCTCCTCGCTGGAGACCGTGACGTCGGTGGCGAACGGCGGGTGGACCAGGACGATCAGCTCCTCGCGGGCGCCCTGGAGGAGCTGCAGGTAGCGGCGGGCCACGGCGGCCCGGCCGCTGACGACCTCGACGAGCTCCTCCGGGTGCGGGGCGGCCTCGGCGAGGAGGGGGCCGATGGCGGCGCGGGTGCGGGCTATCTCCTCCTGGCGGCTCGCGACCAGGGCCTCCACGGCGACGTGGGGCGGGGTGGCCAGGAGGCGGAGCGGGCGGCCGGCCAGGCGGGTCACGAGCCCGAGCTCCTCCAGGCGCGGCAGGAGGCGGCGCACGGCGGCGGCCGACGTGCCGAGGCGCGCGGCGAGGCCGGCGAGGGTGGACGGGCCCTCGCGGAGCAGGCCGCGGTAGGCCGTCTCCTCGGCGGCGGTGACGCCGAGTCCCTCCAGCAACGGCGAATCGGACACGTCCCAAATGTAGAGGTCTTCCGTCCGTTTGGCGGGTTCCCGCCATGGCGGAAGCCGCCATCCCCGCCCCTTGGATCTCGGTGATCACCGAAACGACAATCAAGATCCACTTTATGGGGAGGGATGGCCATGTGGCTGAAGACCGCAGCCGCTCTGGGAGCCCTGGGGTTCGGCGTCCTGGTGCCGGTCGCGCCCGCGGAGGCGGACGCCGGTCCGGCTTCCGCCCTGCGAGGGCAGAGCGGAGCCTATGACGTCATGCTGCCCACCGGGGACACCGTCCACGTCGAGGGCAGGGGCACGACGGTGACGCCCGGTCCGGGACGCGATCCCGCGTTCTCGGTCAGGCACGGCGGCGGTGACCTGTACGTCGTCCCGGACGACCGGCTCACCGACGACCCGGAGCGCTACAACGTGACGGCGCTGCACGAGCGCCGCCGCCCGGCCGCGCCGGCGCCGAGGGCGTCCGGTGAGCTCGTCGCCGTGCGCGTGAAGAGCATCGCGCGCGACGGGCGGCCGGGGCTCGGCACGGCCGGCTTCCTGAACGTCGCGGACGCGTCGCTCGGCAACGCGCACCGGCCGCTGCCCGGGAACCCGGACGGGCCGTGCACCGACGCCCGCTGGGAGGACTCCGGCTGCGTCCTGCTGCGGCCCGGCACGTACTCCGTGCTCGGCGTCATCAAGACCATGCCGTCGTGGGCGTCGAGCACCGGTTCCGAAAAGCCGCTCAACTTCAGCCTCGTCGGCTACCCGGAGATCGAGATCACCGGGGACACCGAGATCGTCCTCGACGCGCGCAAGGCGGAGGAGGTGACGGTCCGGACGCCCGGACACGCCACGAAGGCCAACCTCGGCGCGATCAGCCACCTGATGTGGACCCGCGGCACGGAGCGCGGCCAGGCCGTGAACGAGGGCGTCTACATGAACAGCAACGCCAAGCTGGAGGAGCGGGTGTTCCTGCAGCCGACCGCGAAGGTCCGCTCCGGGACGTTCGAGGCGTACACCCGGTGGCGGCTGGAGGCGCCCGCCATCACGATGCGGGCCCGGGGCCGCTCGCTGAACCCGATGTACTACCCCGCGAGCTACTTCAGCGACACCTCGGACCAGTTCCCCCGCCTGGACGGCAGGACGAGCATGCGCGTCGCGGACGGGGACCGGCCCGGCGCCGATCTCCGCGGCCGGCTCGCGCTCGTCCAGCGCAGGGACGGCGTGCCCGTCGCCGAGCTGTCCAACCGGGCCGCGAAGGCGGGCGCCCGCATGGTGGCCGTCTACAACGACAAGCCGGGCGTGAACGACGACCCGGGCGGCTACGGGACGCAGTTGAAGGTTCCGACCGTGCGTCTCTCCCAAGAAGAAGGACGTGCTCTCCTACGCCGGAACAACACCGTCGTGACGGCGGCGGGCGTCGTGGACAGCCCGTACCAGTACGACCTCATGTTCCCGGAGACGGGGCGGGTGTCGAAGAACCTGCACTACGTCGCGCGTACCCGGGACCTGGCGCGGCTCGACAACGCCTACCACGGCACCGGCTCCATGACCACGGCCCGCTACAGCCTGCGTCCCTGGGAGGAGCTCTCGATCGCCTACGCCCAGCCGTTCACCGGCGCCCCCAGGACGCGCGTGGAGTACGTCTCCGCGGACCCGAAGACGACGTGGTCCGCCATGGCCGCCACGCCGGAACAGCCGTACAACCACGCGTTCCCCACGCCGAAGATCCCGCACGTCATGCTGAGCGGAGGTCCGGCGTCCGCGTACAAGCCCGGCTACCGGGGTACGCGAACGTGGTTCAAGGGCCCGCTCGCAGGCGGGGTCAATCCGCAGGCACCGATCGCCCGCAACGGTGACGGGATCCGCTTCAGCATGGGGCTGGTGGACGCCGCGGACAACTTCGCCGGGGCGTACTCCAGCTCGTTCCCGGACGGCTTCGTCACCGACTTCCGCGTCTACCGGGACGGCACGCTGATCGCCCAGACGCCCAACCGCGTGACCGGCACCCTGGCGACGACGCCGGACGACGCCGAGTACCGGGTGGAATGGAACTTCGCCAATACCGCCCTTTGGGCGCGGCAGTCCACGCGCACGAACACGTCCTGGACGTTCCATTCCGCGCACACCACCGATACGACCGTTCTGCCGCTGCTCCAGGTCGGTTATGAAGCCGATCTGGACCTGCGGAACAGAACCCGTTCTCGGACGCTGAAGCTGAAGGTCGACCGGCAGGACGGCTCGCCCGCGCGATTGAAGCGCCTGACGCTTCAGACGTCGTTCGACGACGGCGCCACGTGGACGGCCGTGCCGCTGAGGAACGGCATCGCCCGGCTCCACGGAAAGGGAACGGTGTCGCTCCGGGTCAACGCCGAGGACGCCGCGGGCAGCACGGTCGCCCAGGAGATCGTCCGCGCCTACGAGCTGCACTGAGGGGGCCGTGACCCCGGCGGGGACCGCCGGGGTCACGGCGCGGGGACCGGCTCGGCTGACGTCGGGCCGGCCGGGTCCCCCGGTCAGGCCTGCGCGAAGTCGTAGGCGGCGGTGATGGTGGCGGAGGACGGGCAGAAGAACCCGCTGGTCTTGTTGACGGTCTGCTCGGTGAAGGTGGCGGTGACCGGGAGGTCGGTGCCGGTGAAGCCGCCGGTGATGCTGCCGGCGTAGGTGCAGCCGATGGCGCTCATGGAGAAGCCGCTGATGGTGGCGACCCCGTCGTTCAGGCTGCCGCTCCACGGCAGGTTCTGCGGGGTGACGGTCACGCCGCAGCCCTCGACGGACGCCGAGGTGATGGACAGGGCGCCGTCCTCGGCGATCGTGCCGGACAGCGTGGAGCCGGTGCAGGAGGCGGGGATTCCCGCGTCGATCGTCATGGTCCCGTTGAGGGTGGCCGTGAAGTCGCCGGCGGTCCAGGCCAGGGCGGGGGTGGCGGTCACGGCGACGGCGAGGGCCGCCGCGGCGAAGGCCGAGCCGAGCGCGGCCGTCTTCGTGGTGCGGGACAAGGGAGTCCTCATTTCGAACGGTGGGCGTCGCGCCTGCACCCGAAGGAATGGGGTGGGACGCCCCCGAATCCGCGCGCGGCACCGCCCGTGGCCAATGGACGGCGCTGCGGTCGTGAGTCGAGGGCCGGGAGCCGGGAACCGCCGTGTCCGCGTCGACGCACGGTTCCGACTTCCAAGTAGAACGCGTTCTACTTGGAAGATAGACAACGGCCACCATCCGGTCAATACCTGATCAAAATCTCTCATTCCCTCGACGGCGGACCGGCCGCGGCAATTACCCGAACCTGTCCGTAATTTACCATTAAGGTCGCCGTTTTCCAGCGGCGGCGGTCGCCGTTCCCGGGCTCAGCACACCTTGAAGGTGCGGGTGATCTCCTGGTGGCTGGGGCTGATGAGGACCATCCGGTAGCTGTGGGTGCCCTTGGACTCCGACTGCGCGCCGCCGCTGGAGAAGGACGGCTCCGCGGCCCACGAGATCGGGTGGCCGTCGCCGAGCCGGCCGTCGAAGTAGATGCTGAACTTGATCGGCGTCGGGTTCCGGCTGCCGGTGATCCGGTACCTGAGGTCGACGGGGCTGGGTTCGCAGGCGGCGCCGGTGCCGACCGTGAAGTAGTCGATCCGGGCGGTCGGGCCGCTCGTGCCGCCGCCGGAGCCGGAGCCGCCGCCCCCGCTCCCGCCCGAGCCGCCGTCCGAACCGCCGCCGGAGTTCCCGCCGCCCGAGCCGCTGCCCGAGCCGGAGCCCGAGCCGGGCTTCGAGGGACCGGACGAACCGCCCTTCCCGCGGCCCGGCGTGGACGCGGTGCCCGACGGGGACGGACTGCCCGAGGGCCCGGTCGTCGCCCCGCCGCCGGTGGCATCCACCCCGCCGGGCCCGGTGCGCCCCTGCGGGTTGGTGCCCGTGTAGCCGGCCTGGTCGCGCTCCTCCGCCCCGGACGCGTCCGGCCAGAACGTCCAGACCGCGGCACCCGCGAGGAGCGCCACCACCAGGGCCGCCGCGCCCGCCCCCAGAAGGACGACGGGACGGCGTCCGGCGGACGCCCGTCCCTTCCGGCCGCCGTCGCCGACCGTGTGCGGCGCCCCGGGCATCGGGGCGGCCGCGGGCCTCGCCGCCGGCGCCGCGAAAGCCTGAGCGGGAGCAGGAGCAGGAGCAAGAGCGGGAGCGGGACGCGGCGGGTCGACCACCGTCCGCGCGTCGGCCGGGCCCGTCGCCTGGGTCTGGGCGCCCAGCAGGCGCAGCAGGACCGCCTGCATCGCCGGGCGCCGGGCCGGGTCCTTCGCCAGGCACGCGGTCACCGTGGCGCGCAGGGGCTCCGGCATGTCGCCGAGGTCCGGCTCGCCCTGCAGGACGCGATGCATGATCGCGGGGAAGGTGTCGGCACCGAACGGCGGCCTCCCGGTGGAGGCGCAGGCGATCACCGAGCCCCACGCGAACACGTCGGCGGGCGGGCCCGCCGGGTCGCCGGCGAACTGCTCGGGCGCCATGTACGCGGGCGTCCCGATGATGCTGCTGGTCACGGTGAGCGGCGACTCGACGTCCCGGGCGATGCCGAAGTCGATGACCCGCGGGCCGTCCGGGCCGAGCAGGACGTTGGACGGCTTGAAGTCGCGGTGCACGACCCCGGCCTCGTGGATCGCGGCGAGCGCCGTCGCGGTCGCCACCGCGAGCCGCCGCAGCGCGGCGCCGTCCCGCGGCCCCGCCTGCTGGAGGGCCTGCTGGAGCGACGGCCCCTCGACGTACTCGGTCACGATGTAGGGGCGGCGGTCGTCCAGCGACGCGTCGAGCACCTGCGCGATGCAGAACGGGTCGACCCGGCGGGCCGCGGCGATCTCCTTGGTGAACCGCTCCCGGACGCGCGGCTCGGCGGCCAGCTCCGCGCGGAGCACCTTCACCGCGACGGGAACCCCGTCGGCGCCGTGGCCGAGGTAGACGACGCCCTGGCCGCCCATGCCGAGCCGCCCGGACAGCCGGTAGGGGCCGACGGCGGTGGGGTCGTCCGGGGTCAGGGGTTCGGTCTCCGGCATCGGGGGTGACTCCTGGAGGGGCGGGAGCGGGTTACGCAACCTTATTGGATAAATGATCTCCCTCCCCGCCCCGCCGGGAGACCGGCGGTCAGCCGAAGCGTTCGCGCAGCGCCGGGAGGAGGTCGGCCTCCGCCCACGTCCGGAAGTCCTTCTGGTGGTCGGCGCCGGACTGGCAGAAGGAGATGTGGGTGAAGCCCGCGTCCGCCCACTGCCGGACGGCCTCCAGGTAGTCGTCCACGTCGTCGCCGCACGGCACCGACTCGGCGACGTCCTCGGGCCGGACGGTCTTCGCCGCCGCCTCGAAGTTCACCGGGCCCGGCAGCTCCGCCATGACCTTCCAGGCCGGGACGGAGAACCTCCAGATGCGGTGCGCGCGCTCCTTGCACTCGTCGCGGTCGTGGCCGTAGGAGACCGGGATCTGGCCGTAGACGGGCTTTCCCGCCCCGCCCTCGGCATGGAAGACGCCGACGGTGCCCTCGACGGGCTGGTCGGAGATCAGCAGGTCGGCGTGCCGCGCGGCGAGCCGTCCCGCGCGGGGCCCGTAGGCGGCCATGCCGATGCGGACGGGCTCGCCCGGCAGGTCGTACAGCTTCGCCGAGTCGACGGTGAAGTGCCGGCCCCGGTAGTTGACGTGGTCGCCGGTGAACAGCGCGCGGATGATCTCGACGGCCTCGGCGAACATCTCGTGCCGGACGTCCACCGACGGCCAGCCGCGCCCGACGACGTGCTCGTTGAGGTTCTCCCCCGCGCCGAGGCCGAGCGTGAACCGGCCGTCCGACAGCACGCCCATCGTGGCGGCCTTCTGGGCCACGACTGCGGGGTGGTAGCGCATGATCGGGCAGGTCACGAACGTCATCAGCGGGATGCGGTGGGTGGCCTGGGCGAGGGCGCCGAGCACCGACCAGGCGTAGGCGGAGTGGCCCTGGTCCTCCAGCCAGGGGAAGTAGTGGTCGGAGATGACCGAGTAGGCGAAGCCCGCCTCCTCCGCCTCGACGAGGTCGGCGACGAGCTGCTTCGGCGGTGTCTGCTCGCAGAGCAGCGTGTACCCGAATTCCATGTCAGTTCCCCAGGAGGTCCATGAGGTCGTCGGCGTGCTCTTCCTCCTCGGCGAGGATCTGCTCCATCAGCCGGCGGGTGGTGACGTCGCCGTCGCCCAGCCAGCGGATGATCTCCTGGTAGGACTCGATGACGATCCGCTCCGCGACGAGGTTCTCCTGGAGCATCCCCCGAGGTCGCCGTCGTCGAAGGTCACGTAGGTCGTGTGGGACCGCGCGGCGATCGTCCGGGGGTCGAAGTCGGGGTCGCCGCCGAGCTGGCTGATCCGCTCCGCGGCGCGCATCGCGTGGTCGCGCTCCTCGTCGGCGTGCTCGCCGAACTCGGCGGCCACCTGCGCGCGGTCGATCCCGGTCGCGCTGATCGCGTGCTGCGCGTACCGCATCCAGCAGACGATCTCGGTCGCCAGGACGTCGTTGAGGACGCCGATGACCTCCTCGGGGCTCCTGCCGTACCCCGCGGTCACCGGGCCGTCCGCCATCTTCTGGCGGGCGCGGTCCCGGATCGCCGCGACGTCGATGCTGAAGCTGCTCTCGGCCATTCTCCCACTCCTCCCATCGGGCCAGGACGTAGGCGTCCCTACCCGGCAGGAGCCGCTCATGCCTCCGCCCCCCGCTCGCGGAGCCGCTGATCAACGGGCGCTTGGCTACGGCCAGTGACATCTGCTATACGTAGAGCTACCCGCTCCGATCGGGGCGGGGAAGGACATCCGGTATCCACCTTGGAATCCGGGCGTGACAAGGAAGAAAAGGAACCACATGAAGTCCTACAGCTACACCGAGCTGGCCGAGCTGACCGGCGAGGTCCTGCCGGAGCGCGCCGTCCTGTCCACCCTCCTCGTCGGTGGTGGCAACGGCGGCCACTCGATCGTGCCGAACTGCGCGACCAACGTCGTCAACCAGAGCGGCAGCCTCGGCCAGCTGCTCCTGGCGGGCCCGAACACCACCACCGTCGCCTGCAGCGGCGCCACGGTCGGCTGACTAGACCGAGCATGATCGCGGGCTCGCGCCCGCACGGAAGGGCTGGTGATTCCCGCCAGCCCTTCCCCCTCTTTCCGGACGATCTGAAAGCGAACCGATGAGCACAACGAACCCTCACACCCTCAGCTACGCCGACCTCGACAGGCTGTCGGGCGAGGTGCTCCCCGGGCGGCTGCTGCTGTCGGCCGCCGGCCACGGGGGCGACCTCGACGCGGTGTACGCCTGCCAGTACACCCACTCGGCCGGGACGTCCGGCGTGCTCGACACCGGGCTGCTCGCGGAGGCCGAGCGCACCACGGTGACGTGCTTCCCCGTCGTGGTCCACCACGGGTCATGAGCACCCCCGCGGACCAGGCCACCGGCGGCGCCGGCGCTCCGGCGGCGCTCACCCTTCCCACGATCGCCGACGGCGCCGAGTTCGCCGGCGAGTTCAAGAACTCCGGCTACCGGGAGCCGCCCCAGCTGGTCTGCCTGCCCAACCGCCAGCTCGTCCGGCTGCCGCCGCTGCTGTTCCTGGTCGCGAAGGCGCTGCACGACCACCGCGAGCTGGCCGGGACGAAGGACGTGACGGCCGCGCTCGACACCGTGGCCGCGGCGGTCAGCGAGCAGGCGGGCGCCCGGCTCACCGCCGAGCAGCTCGTCTACCTGGTCGACCACAAGCTCGCCCCGCTCGGCGTGACGACCTACAGCGACGGCACCCCGCCTCCCGTCGTCAAGGCCGACCCGTTCCTCGGGCTGAAGTTCAAGGTCGCCGTCTTCCCGGAGTCGGTCACCTGGTTCGTCGCCGGGCTGTTCGGCTGGCTGTTCAAGCCGCTGATCGTGGCCGTCGCGGTGGCCGGCGTCATCGCCGGCGAGGTGTGGGTGCTGACCACGCGGTCGATCGCCGAGGCGCTCCAGCAGACCCTGCTCGCCCCGGTGAGCATCCTGCTGATCATGGCGCTGGGGGTGCTGTCGTGCGCCTTCCACGAGGTCGGGCACGCGGCCGCCTGCCGCTACGGCGGCGTCCGCCCGGGGGTCATGGGGTGCGGCATCTACCTGGTGTGGCCCGCGTTCTACACCGACATCACCGAGTCGTACCGGCTCGGCCGCGCCGGACGGCTCCGCGCCGACCTGGCCGGCGTCTACTTCAACGGGCTCTTCGTCGCCGGGCTGATCCTGCTCTACCTGGCGACGGGGTACGAGCCGCTGCTCGTCGCCGTGCTCTACGTCAACATCGAGATCATCCAGCAGCTGCTGCCGACGCTGCGGTTCGACGGGTACTACATCATGTCGGACCTGATCGGCATCCCCGACCTGTTCAAGTACATCGGCCCCATCCTGCGCCGGACGCTCCTGCGCCGCCCGGCCGACGAGCGGCTCCGCGACCTCAAGCGCTGGCCGCAGGTCTTCGTCACGGCCTGGGTGCTGACCATCGTCCCGCTCCTGGCCGTCCAGATCGGCCTCATCGTCACGCAGATCCCGAACCTGGTGATGAAGGACTGGTGGATGATGCGCCGGCTCGCCGCCTCCGCGTCCGCCGGGGCGAGCCCGCTCGAACTGCTCACCTCCGGGCTCCAGATCCTGCTGCTGGCGCTCCCGCTGGCGGGCGTGCTGCTGATCCTCTACATGATGGCGAGCTGGCTGGTGCGGCGGGCCGTCCGCTTCGTCAACGCGCCCGTCCAGGAGACCGCCTCCCGGGCCTGAGCGGACCGCCGGGCGCGCACCGACCGGCCGGGAAATGCATTTTATACAATTTTGACGAAATGCTTGGGGCGGCCGGCCCGCGGGAATCCATTCCGGTGAGGAGAGAAAAGCGCTGACCGCGCCTCTCCTTTTTCCTGCAAAGGCCGGCCCATCCCCCGCCGGTGTTTCCGGAAGGCCCCGCATTGCTCCGCCGCAGTACCCCCGCCGTATGGCTGGGGGCCTTCGCCCTGCTCGCTCCCGGCGCCGTCGTGGATCGGTCCACGGCCTCCGCCGCGCCCCGCGCCGAGGTCGTCGCCGAGACGGCGGTCGCGCCCCGCACCGTGGACCTGACCATCGGGTCCCCCGCCATGGACCGCCGCGAGAAGGTCCGGCTCCTCCTGCCCCGCGGCTGGTCGAGGGACGCCGGACGCACCTGGCCCGTCCTGTGGCTGCTGCACGGCGGCGTCGACGACCACACCGCCTGGACGCGCGACACCGACGTCGCCGACCTCACCGCCCGGAGCGAGCTGATCGTCGTCATGCCGAACGGCGGCCGGTGCGGCAATTACTCCGACTGGTGGAACTACGGCCGCGGCGGATCCCCGCGTTGGGAGACGTTCCACATGACCGAGCTGCGGCACATTCTCGAACGGGACTACGGCGCCGGACGGGAACGCGCGGTCGCCGGCAATTCCATGGGCGGCCTCGGCGCCATGCTGTACGCGGCCCGCTTCCCAGGGATGTTCCGGGCCGCGGCGGCGTTCAGCGGGTACGTCGACACCCTGCACGGCCACGAGCCCGGCGACGGTTCGACCGGCTGGGGGCCGTCCTTCTCCTGCCCCGGCACCGACTGGCGGCGGGTGTGGGGCCACCCCGACCACCAGGCCGCGATCTGGCACGCGCACAACCCGGCCGACCTCGCGGGGCGGCTGCGCGGCGTCCGGCTGTGGGTGGCCAGCGGCAACGGGAAGGCCGGCTCCCTCGGCGGGATGCCGTTCACGGACCCGGTGGAGGCCGCCGCCCACGCCAACGCGCACGCGTTCGTGAAGCGGCTCCGCGACGAGGGCGTCCCGGTGACCACGCGCTTCTTCGACGGGCAGCACGACTGGCCGTACTGGCAGCGCGACCTGCACGAGGCGTACCCGGCGCTGATGAGGTCCCTCGGTCTCCCCGGCTGATCAGGTCGCGACCACGGGCGCGCCCGCGTCCTCGCGCCCGGACGTGCCGTGCCATTCGAGGACGAGGACGGTCGCGTCGTCGTCCAGGCGTCCGGCATGGTGCCTCAGGATGCTGTGGGTGAGGCGCCGGAGCGTCTCGGGGACGCCCAGCCCGCCGGCGTTGTGGCGGATGATGAAGTCGATGAACCGGGCGAGGCCGAACTCGTCCTTGTTCGGGTCGCGGGCCTCGACGATGCCGTCGGTGTAGAGCAGAACGCGGTCCCCCGGTTCGAGCTGCTCCTCGCAGACCTCGGCGCTCACCCCGAGATCGGTGCCGAGGGGGTGGCCCGGCTCGCAGCGCAGCGAGGTGACCCACCGGCCGCCCCGGATGATCACGGGCGCCGGGTGCCCGTGCAGGATCCACGAGAGCATGCCCGTCCGCAGGTCCAGGTCCGCCAGCGCCGCGGTCACGAACCGGCCGGAGGAGTCCTGTTCGAGCAGGATCTCCTCGATGGCGCGCCCGACGTCCCGCAGGGGCACGCCCTGCAGCCGGAGGTTGCGTCCCGCCGCCACCGCCAGGTTCGACGTCAGGCCGGACGCGGTGTCGTGGCCCATGGCGTCGAACACGCTGAGGTGCACGATGTCGCCGGCCAGGGCGTAGTCGAAGGCGTCGCCGCCGAGCTTGTAGGCCGGCTCCAGGGCGGCGCCGATCACCATCTGGTCGTTGGCGAAGCTCAGCGGCGCCATCATCCGCCACTGCATCTCGGCCGACACCGTCATCTCGCGGGTCCGGACCAGCCGGGCGTAGGTGTCGCTGTACGGCCCCTTGCTGACGATCATCAGGGCGACCAGGCCGGCGAGGTACTCGACGTCCTGCCGGGCCCGCTCGTCGTCCTGCGGCAGCGTGGCCCGCAGGACGCCGATGCGCTCGGTGCCGTCGAGGATCGGCGCCCAGTACCGGGCCGTCCCGTCCGGGAACGCCTGTCCCGCCACCGTCTGCACCGTCTGGAACGCCCGCCCCGCCACCGTCCTGTCGATCTGGAGGTCGGTCTCGGTACCGGCGTCCGGCCCCACGGCGGACGGCGTGCCGGGCAGCCGGCGCAGCACCGTCTGCTGGAGATCGACGACATAGATCTCCACGTCGTGCAGGCCCACCTTCGCGGCGTGCTCGGACACCGCGCCCGGTAGCTGCTCCATCGACATCAGATGGCTGGCCGCCAGCAACTCCCTCAGCATGGGCTCGCCGCCCCACATCCTCGCTCGCGGACGGTTCCGTATCCTGACCCTCTACCCACCTGCGGGTTTCCCATGTGGCCGCCGGTCCGAGGCGGGCCAGACGTAGGGCAGGTCGTCCGGCACGTCCGGGAAACGGGAGCGGTAGAAGACCGGATCCTTGCGGACGAGCGCCGAACGGTGGCTGCGGTGGAACGCCGGGTCGCCGAGCCAGGGAGGCAGGTCTCCCGCCACGGCGAGCCCGTCCTGGTCCCGCGGGCGCCGCACCCCCGTTCTCTCGGACAGGTCCGCCACCAGCGTCCCGGCGCAGGTGTCGCCGTGGCCGAGCCCGCACCAGCGGTCGCAGATCTCCAGGCCGTACCGGACGAGCGCCTCCTCGTAGCCCGTCCACATCCGCGCCGCCGGGTGGTGCCGCCAGCCGTACCCCGGCACCGTCAGCGCCCGCAGCACCTGGATGGTCTCGACGCGCTGCTTACCGAGCCTGCGCGGGTCGAGAACGTCCGCCGTGGCGGTGAAGTCCGCATACGGCAAGAAGGTCTGCATGACCGCCCCCTCGGTGCTCCAGCCCGCTACATACCCGCAGGTGAGCACCGGAACGTGCGGCGGCCGGCGACCGTCAGGACCGCGCCGGCGACGGGTTCTCGGGCAGCATCGCGACGATCTCGGGCTTCAGCATGGACCGGACGCCGGCGTAGGAGCCGCCGAAGCTCAGGTCGCCGCAGCCGTCGCTGCCACCGGCCAGGTAGGCGAGCTGGAACTCGGCGGGTGTGAAGAACGCGCTCAGGCGGGGCGGCGTGGGTTCGGGACCGCCCTCGGTCGGGGAGAACTCGGCGAGCTTGAACCGGCCGTCGGCAGAGCAGTCCGACCACTTGCGCTCGAACCTCTTGTACGAACGCTGCCGCACGAGCGACTGGAGCCGGGCGACGCCCGCGCCGGTCAGCGTCGCGGGCGTGAAGACGTCCCGGGCGGTGAGCCTGCGGCCGGTGCGCAGGTCCACGGTGACGACCTCGCCGCCGGGCGACCCGTCGGCCTGCAGGCAGTTGTCGGTGACCTGGAAGTAGCGTACGGAGACCAGCCGCGGCCCGCGCAGCCCGAGCCGGGCCTCGGTCCGTATCTTCACCGGGTTCCCCTTGCAGCCGAAGGTGGTCGAGATCCGCCGCGACATGGCGATGAGGCGGTCCAGCGGGCCGCGCAGCTCGGCGTTGATCCGGCGCTGCAGCGCGGCGTCCTTCAGGCCGCTGACCGTCGCGAACTGCGCGTTCTGGATCTGGATCTCCGGATTGCTGAGCGTGCGGTTGTCGGCGGCCATCCGGACGACCGCGACGGGCCGGGGCGGCGGCTCCTTGCGGTCCTGCACCGCGTACACGGCGCCGCCCGCCGTCGCGGTGACCACGGCGACGCCCGCGGCGGCCATCGTGCCCTTGCCGGCCGCGGTGGCGAGGAACCCCTTGCTCACGGCGGCCCCGGCGCCCGTCCCGCCGCCGGCCGTCCCGCCGGCTCCGGAGGCGGACGCCGCGCCCGCCGTGGTCGCGCCCGCCGTGGTGGCGGCGGCCCCCGGGGCGACGGCGAGCGCGCCCAGCGGGAACAGGGCGGCCAGGGCGACCGCGGCGGCGGCCAGGGAGCGGACGCCGCGCTGCTCCCAGTCGCTCCCGTACGCGGCGGCGGCGGTGTTCTCAAGCCAGGTCACGAACGCCGCGGCGCCGGGCGGCCGCTCCCCCGGGTTCTTGGCCAGCCCCTGCAGCACGAGGGGCCGCAGCGGGTCGGGGACGTCCTTCACGTCGACCGGCACGTTGAGGTGCTGGTTCATCAGCGCCGCCGGCTCGGACGCCACGAAGGGCCGGTGCCCGGTGACGCACTCCATGAACACGCACGTCGCGGCGTACACGTCGGTGGCGGGGGTGGCGGGGTCGCCGCGCCACTGCTCGGGCGCCATGTACACGGGCGTCCCCGAGCGCGAGCCCTCCCCGGCGAGGACGGCGACGCCGAAGTCGACCAGCTTGCTCAGGCCGTCGGACCGGACGACGACGTTGGCCGGCTTGTAGTCGCGGTGGACGACCCCGACGGCGTGGGCGGCCGCGAGCCCCAGCAGCGAGCCCTTCAGGACCAGCAGCGCCGCCTCCGGGGCCAGGGTCCCGTGCTCGCGCAGCACCTCCTTGAGGGACACGCCGTCGACCGCCTCCATCACGATCGCCGCGCCCTGGTCGCTCTCCACGAACTGGAAGAGGCGCGCCACGTACGGGCTGGTCAGCCGGCCGAGCATCTGCGCCTCGGCCCGCAGCGCGGTGATCGCCGCGGCGTCCCCCTCAGCGAGGTACTTGATGGCGACCGGCGTCCCGGACTCCGCGTGCCGGGCGAGGACGACCCGTCCCTGCGCCCCGCGTCCCAGTTCACGGTCCTCGGTGAACCCCGTCAGCCGCCAGTCCATCCCGTGCTCCGCCCTTCTTCGATCAAGCTCCACTGGACGGTGACGCCGCCACGTGCCGAAAGGTTCGCGGAAAGCCACGACGAGCGCCACCCCCGCCGGGCGCCGTCCGCCCGGAGGCGGGCGGTGAGATGGGACACACCTCCCCCGGACGGCGCGCGAGCCCGGGAACGGTCGAAGGCACAGGTCACGCCCCTCACTTATAGTTTTCTGACAAACCGCACCGGAAAAGCACAGCCATGAATTCACGGAAGGAATGTGCTAAAACGCGTCTGAGATCGGCCGACGCGGAAGGATCGTTCATGGGCGCAGCGGAGGCTCTCGGACGGGTGGTCGACACGGAGCGCTATCCGCTGGCCGCGCCGGGGAGCGCCGGGTGGGACGCGGTCGTTTCCCTGACCCGGAAGGACCTGGCGAAAACGGGGTGCTGCGTGCTGCCCGACTTCATTCGCCCGGCATTGCAGGACGCACTCCGCGCGGAATGCGCGGAGATCGCGCCGCGCGCGCATTACGACGTCGAAACGGTGAACGCCTACAACATCGACGTCGCCACCCCATTGCCGGAAGATCATCCCGGGCGTATCACCGTCGAGCGGGGCAACGCGTTCGTGGCCCGCGACCACATCCCCGGCGGCTTCATCGTCCACCGGCTCTATTCGAGCGAGCTCTTCCAGCGGTTCGTGGCGAGCTGCTTCGGACTGCCGCGGGTGCACGAGCTCGCCGACCCGCTGTCGGGGCTGTGCGTCAACGTGGTCAACCCGGGGATGGAGCATCCCTGGCATTTCGACACCAACGAGTTCACCGTCAGCCTGCTGACGCAGGAGCCGGAGGACGGGGGCGTCTTCGAGTACTGCCCGAACATCAGGTCGGCGGAGGCCGAGAACTTCGCCGACGTGCGCCGGGTGCTGACCGGGAACGGCGGCGACCTCGTCCGCGGCCTCACCCTCCGCCCCGGCGACCTGCAGCTGTTCAAGGGGCGGTACTCGCTGCACAGGGTCGGCAGGGTCCGGGGGAACACGGCGCGGCACACGGCGATCTTCGCCTACAGCGAGCGCCCGGGGGTGATCGGCAGCGTCGCGCGCACGAGGCAGCTCTTCGGCCGCGTCCTGCCCGAGCACCGGGCGGCGGCGGGCGGCGCCGTCCGGGTCGACCGGCTGCTCGACTAGGAGGGCGTGCGTGCGCACGGACACCACAGGGAAGATCTCGCTCGACCACATCTACACCCGGCCCGATCCCCGCGACTACTTCGGCACGCTGCGCGGACTCGAGTACGACATCCCGCAGCAGGCCAAACCGCACTTCCAGCGGCTCATCGGCGAAATCCGGGAGGCACGGGAGCTCCCGTCCGCGACCGTTCTGGACATCGGCTGCTCCTACGGCATCAACGCGGCCCTGGTGAAATACGACGTGACGATGGGTGAGCTGTACGATCGCTATGCCGGTCCCGACGCGGGCCGGCACACCCGCGGCACGCTGCTGGCCCGCGACCGGGAGCTGCTCCGTTCCCGGGAACAGGCCGACCGGCTGCGTTTCCTCGGGCTGGACGCCTCGGAGAACGCCCTTTCCTATGCCCTCGAAGCCGGTTTCCTCGACGGAGCGGTCCACGCCGATCTGGAGAACGGCGACCCGACCGAAGAGCAGCGCGCGCAGCTGGCCGGAACGGACCTGGTCATCTCGACGGGCTGCCTCGGCTACATCACCGAGCGCACCATTTCCCGCGTCATCGACGCCGACCCTGGCCGCCGGCCGTGGATGGCGCACTTCGTGCTGCGCATGTTCCCCTTCGACCCGGTCGCCGAGACCCTCGCCGCCGCGGGATACGAGACCGTCCGCGCTGACGGCGTGTTCCAGCAGCGGAAGTTCGCGACCCGGGAGGAGCAGGCGCTCGTCCTGGACCGCCTCTCGCACGTCGGCGTCGATCCGAGCGGCCTGGAGACCGAGGGCCGGCTCTACGCGCAGCTGTACATCTCCCGTCCGCCCGGCTGACGCCGCGCGGTCCACCCTGGAACAAGCCGCCCACCCTGGAACAAGCGGTCCACCTGGAACAACAAGAGGAACGCATTGAACGCCGGTGAAGAACTGTCGCCCCGCACCTTCGGCAACGAGGAGCGCCTGCCGCGGGTGCCGCTGCCCACGCTCGACGCGACATGCGAGCGGTTCATGGAGTGGTGCGGTCCGCTGCTGACCGACGACGAGCGGGCCCGGACGGAGTCCGCGCTGGCCTCGTTCGCACGCCCGGACGGGCCGGGCCGGGCGCTGCACGCGGCGCTCGAACGCTACGACGCGAGCGAGGGCGTGCACAGCTGGCTGGACACGTTCTGGCCGTACCGCTACCTGGGCCGCCGCGACCGGATCGCGTTGAACGCCAACTTCTTCTTCCTGTTCAAGGAGTCGCCCGAGGGGCAGGTCGAGCGGGCGGCCGGTCTCGTCGCCGGGGCGCTGGACTACAAGTTGCGGCTGGACGAGGAGGACGTCCCGCCGGTCGTCCAGCGCGGCCGCCCGCTGTCGATGGTGCAGAACAGGTTCCTGTTCTCCACCACGCGCATCCCCGGGGCCGAGCAGGACACCGTCCGCGCCCCCTACACCGACGAGTGGCCCGGCCCGTCCGGCGCCCGGCACATCGTGGTGTTCTTCCGCGGCACCATGGCCCGGATGGACGTGCTCGGCCCCGACGGGCGCCCGCACACGCTGGACGAGCTGACGGCGGGCCTCGCCGCCATCATGAAGGCGGAGGCCCCGCCGGAGCCGTCCGCCGGGCACCTCACCACCAAGGCCCGCGCCGAATGGGCGGCGAGCCGCGAGGCGCTCATCGCGCTCGGCAACGACGACGCGCTCGACACCGTCGAGACCGCGCTGTTCTGCGTCTGCCTGGAGGACTTCGCCCCCGCGAGCACCGTGGAGGCCTGCGACCACCTGCTCCACGGCGACAGCGGCAACCGCTGGTTCGACAAGGCCGTGTCCTTCGTCGTGTTCGGCGACGGCACCGCCGGGATCAACGTCGAGCACTGCGGCCTGGACGGCACCACGATCCTCAGCTTCGTCGACGCGCTGCTCGGCACGCCCGCCGAGGAGCTCTCCCGGCGGTCGGGCGCCAGGTCGCAGGGCCTGCCGGTCATCGAGCCGATCGAGTTCGTCCTCGACGACGTCCTGCGGCGCGACATCCAGGACGCCGCGGCCGCCTTCGCCGCCTACGGCGCCGCGACCGCCACGGCGACCGTGTCGTTCGACGACTTCGGAGCCGACCACGCCAAGCGGCTGAAGACGTCGCCGGACGCGTTCGTCCAGATGGCCTACCAGCTGGCCCACAAGCGCGCGAAGGGCCACGTCGGCGCCACCTACGAGTCGATCGCCACCCGCCAGTACCGGCACGGGCGCACCGAGGCGATGCGCGTCGTCACCCCCGAGGTGCTCCGCTTCACCGAGGTCATGGACGACCCGGCGGCCGGCGCCGCGCTCCGCCGGGACGCGTTCCGCGCCGCCGCCGGCGCCCACGTCCGCCGGGCCAAGGAGTGCCAGGCGGGGCAGGCGCCCGAGCAGCACCTCTGGGAGCTCCAGCTGATCCAGAAGCGGCGCGGCGCCGAGCTGGGCGTCACCGAGCCGCTGCCGCTGTTCGACTCGCCGGGGTGGCTGACGATGCGGGACGACTACCTGAGCACCAGCTCGGCGCCGTCGGTCAACATCCGGTACTTCGGCTTCGGCTCGACCAGCGAGCAGTGCATCGGCGTCGCCTACGTCCTGCTCCCGGACCGCTTCAACGTCTACCTGAGCACCCCGCGCCCGGTCGCGGCGGCGATGGAGGTGTTCGCGGAGAAGCTCCGCGAGGCCGTGGCCGAGCTGCGGGAGCTGCTCGCCTGATCACCGGCCGGGCCGCGCCGGCCGGTGCGCCCGCTCGATCGGGTACAGCCAGCGCCGGAGCGCCCGGCTCAGCGCCGGCATGATCACCAGGGTCAGCAGCGGGATCACGATGACGGGGAAGACCAGGGCCTTCAGCGGCAGCGGCCACGACGTCGCCGACGGTGTCACGAACGCCTGCAGCAGGAGGCTGAGCGGGTAGACCGCGCAGAACGTCACGACGATCATCTTCGCCTTGGACGGCGCCGGGACCGACTCGCCGGGCAGGTTGAACCATGTCTCCAGCCCGGTGGTGTCCTGCGTGTGCTCGTCGGCGACGTCGCGGACCCGGGCGATCCACTCCCTGCGCTCGCCGGAGCCCATCCAGCCGTCGAGGCTCGCCTGGTCGGCGAAGTTCACCACGGTGTAGTACCGGGGCCTCGACCCGTCGGCGCGCAGCCATGTCGCGCCCAGGTGCCCGGGGAACCGGGTCGCGACCGCGTGCAGCCCGTCGGCCCACTCCTCGAAGTCGCGCTCCCGGCCGGGCTTGACGTCCCAGGTGATCACGACCGTGACGGGCTCGGCCTCCGCTGTCCCCATACACGCACTCTCACCGCCGTGTGCCGTTCCATGCCGCCGGGCCCGCGGGGCGCCGGCCCGCGGCACGCCCCCGCGGTCCGCGGCCGGCGCGCCCCCGGCCGGTGCCCCGCCGCGGGCCGTGCCCCGTCAGGTGGTGGCGAGCGCCTCGGTGGGGCTGAGGCGGGACGCCCTGATCGCCGGGTACAGGCCGGCCATCGCGCCGATGAGCAGCGTCGCCGCCACACCGCCCGCCAGCGCCCACGCCGGGATGACGACCGGCCAGCCCTGGTAGAGGGCGTAGATGGCGGTGACGATCGTCCCGATGAGCGCGCCGCCGACGCCGCCGAGGGCCGACAGCAGCAGCGACTCGGCGAGGAACTGGGTGCGGATCTGGCCGCGCGTCGCGCCGAGGGAGCGGCGCAGCCCGATCTCCGACCGGCGCTCCAGCACCGAGATGACCATGGTGTTGGCCACCCCGACGCCGCCGACGAGCAGCGCGACCGCGCCGAGGCCGAGCAGCAGCCCGGTGAACGCCTCGCCGGCCGCCTTCTTGGCGGCCAGCGCGTCCGACGGGCGCGACACCTGCACCTCGTTCGGCGCCTCCGGGTTCGCGGTCGCGCCCAGCACGTCCCGGACGTCCTCGACGCTCGCGTCCTGCGACCGGGTGTAGATCGTCGTGGCGTGCCCGTCGAAGCCCAGCGCGGACCGGGCGGCGGGCCACCCGACCAGCGCGGCGGTGTCCAGCTCGGGGGCCAGCGGCGCCGCCTTCAGGATGCCGATGACGGTGAACTTCCGGCCGCCGATGAGCACCTGGACGTCCGGGGCCGCGTGGCCGATCCCGAGCCGTTCCGCGGCGGTCGACCCGAGCACCACCGCCGGGAAGCTGCCGGTCGCGGCGTTCAGCCAGACGCCGTTGCCGAGCTCGGCGCCCGTCGCGGCCCGCAGGTCGGTGCGGGCCGCGTAGGTGGCGATGCCCTTGGTCTCGCTCTCGGGCATCTTGCCGGTCCGGTAGACCTTCGCCTCGTTCATCAGGCCGATCGCCGACACCTGCCGGACCGGGGCGATCCGGGACACCATCGCCTCGGCTTCGAGGGGCAGCTGCGCCTCCTCGCCGGTCATGGTGCTGCCCGGCGACACGGTCAGCAGGTTCGTGCCGAGGGCGGCGAGCGCGCGGTCGAGGTCGGCGCGCGACGACGACGAGACGCCGACGACCGCGACCATCGCCGCGATGCCGATCGCGATGCCGAGCGCCGACAGGAACGCGCGCATCGGGCGGGTTCGCAGGCCGACCGCGCCGACCCGCACCACGTCCCCCGGCCACAGCCGCGCAGGTTGCAACGTCCCGGGCATCATCGCGCCGCCTCCGCGAACGCCTCGGCCCCGGAGTCGCCGGCCGCGGTGTCGTGGACGATGCGACCGTCGCGCATCCGGACCTGGCGCGGCAGTTCGGCCGCGATCTCCCGGTCGTGCGTGATGACCAGGACGGTGGTCCCGGCCGCGTGCAGCTCGCGGAGCAGCGCCATCACCCCGTCCCCCGACGCCGAGTCGAGCGCGCCCGTCGGCTCGTCCGCGAGGAGCAGCGCGGGCTCGCCCGCCACCGCCCGCGCGATCGCGACGCGCTGCCGCTCGCCGCCCGACAGCTCGTGCGGCTCGTGGTCCAGCCGGTGGCCGAGGCCGACCCGCTCCAGCGCCGCCGCGGCCCGCCGGCGCCGCGCCGCCGGGCGGAGCCCCGTGTACAGCAGGCCGTCCGCCACGTTGTCGATCGCCCGGGTGCCCGCGGCCAGGTGGAAGTGCTGGAAGACGAACCCGATGCCGCTCGCCCGGAGCGCCGACAGCTTCGCGTCCGGCAGCCGCCCCACTTCGTGCCCGGCGATGTGGACGCTGCCCGAGGTGGGGCGGTCCAGCGTGCCGAGGATGTTCAGCATGGTCGACTTCCCCGAGCCGGACGGGCCGACGATCGCGGCCATCTCGCCCGCGCCGATGTGCAGCGTCACGCCGTCGAGCGCGCGGACGCCGCCGGCGTACAGCTTGGTCACCTCCCGCAACGTGATCATTTCGGTACCCCCACCACAGTGCCCTCGGCGATCCCCGGCCCGGAGACCTCCACCTTCCCGTCCGCGAACAGGCCGGTCTCGACCGGGACGAAGGAGGACGTGCCGCCGTTGACGACCTCGACGCCGAACCCGCCCTCGCTCAGCGCCACCAGCGCGGCCACCGGCACGGTGAGCACGTCCTTGCGCTCGCCGGCGGTGAACGTGACGTCGACGGCGGCCAGCGCGTACCCGGCGGCGGCCTTCTTCGCCTTGCCGGAGTCGAGCCAGATGGTCACCTCCACCTTCGTCGTCGGGTCCTCGCCCTGCTCGCCCGGATCGATCACGGTGGTGACCTCGTCGATCTTCGCGGCGACCTCCTCGTTCTCCGGCAGCGTCACCTCGACGGCGGCGCCCTTCTTCGCCATCCGCTGGTCGGCGGTGTCCAGCTCGACGGTCACCGCCTTGGCGGTGCCGGTGTAGGTGAGCACCTTCTTGCCGGGCGCCGCGGGCTCGCCGGGGTTCGCCTGGACGCCGTCCACCCGGACGGCCCCGGACGCGTACGCGACGCGTCCGAGCTCCACGATCCCGGTCTCCTCCACTCCGATGTCGTCCTGCCATTCCTGGACGGCGGCGGCGGTCTCGGACGAGTACTCGTCGTCGACGGTGAACCCGTCGTAGCCGAGCGCGCTGAGGTTGGCCTCGAACCGCTTGACGTCCGAACCCTCGTCACCGGTCTTCAACGGGCGGTAGGAGGGCTTCGAGCCGTACATCAGCACGACCGGGTCGCCGTCCACCTCGTACAGCTCGTGGCCGCGGGTGATCTCGTCGCCGCTCGCGGGCAGCTTGGTCAGCGTGCCCTTCACCTGGCTCGTCGCGGTGTACACCGGGCCGTAGCCGAGCTGCCCCTCCTCGCTCAGGGTGTCGCGGAGCGTCTGCTTGGCCACCTTCGTGGTGTTCGGCGGCAGCGCGGACGCCGCCCCGCCGCCGGAGTCCCCGCCGGTCCCGAGCGCCGCGACGGTGGCGACGCCGCCGATCGCGACCAGAGCGCCGACGGCAAGGGCGATCTTCAGGCGCGGCCGGCCGCGCCGGCGGCGCGGCGGACGCCCCTCCTCCTTCGGCTGGGTGCGCTCCACGGTGGTCTCGCCCATCACTTCTGCTGTCCGCCCTGGAGGATCTTCTGGCAGGCCTGCTGCGCCTTCTCGAACGTGGCGTCGTCGTCGCCCTTCTTCCGCTGGATCCGGATGCCCGGCTCGTTCGGGTCGGGGTCCGGGAAGTCCTTCACGCCGTTCTCGCGCATGCACTCGGCGAACTCCTGGGCGCGCTGCTGCGCCTTCGGGTCCGGCGCCCCGGTCCGGTTCGCCTGCGGGCTGTACTGCCGGCACGCCTCCATGGCCTTCTTCATGGCCTCCTGCTTCTCCGGGCCGCCCTTGACCTTGAGCTGGACGCCCTCGTCGGGCTTCGGGTCCTCCATGTCCACGCCGTGGTCGCGCATGCACTGGGCGAACTTCAGGCCCATCTCCTCCTTGCTGAGCTGCTCGCCGCCGGCCGCGCCCTTCTTCGCGCCGCCCGCCGAGGCCACCTGCGAGCCGCCGTCGTCCCCGCCGCATCCGGTCAGGGTCAACGCCAGGGCCAGGGGCAGTATCGCCAGTACTCGCTTGCGCATCGGGTCTCCTCGTCTCCGCGGCCGAAGCGATTCCGGCCGTTGACGAGTGATGAAACCGGGCCGCGCGTTTCCCCCTCGTTTCCGCTTCCGGAACCCGTCCACTAACAGAAACGAAACAGCGCCTAGGGCACCATTCGGTCGGGACCGTCGAGGGAGGAACGGATGCGGGTGCTGGTGGTGGAGGACGAACGGCTGCTGGCCGACGCGATCGCCGAATGGCTGCGGGACGCGACGCACGCGGTCGATCTCGCCTACGACGGGGCGGCCGCCCTGGAACGCGTGGGCGTGAACGACTACGACGTGGTCGTCCTGGACCGCGACCTCCCCCTCGTCCACGGCGACGACGTCTGCCGGGAGATGGTGCGGAGCGAGACCACGGCGCGGGTCCTGATGCTCACCGCCGCGGCCGAGATCACCGACCGCGTCGACGGCCTCGGGCTCGGAGCCGACGACTACCTGACCAAGCCGTTCGCGTTCCCCGAGCTGGCCGCCCGCGTCCTCGCGCTCGGCCGCCGCGCCCGCCCCGCCGCGCCGCCCACGCTGCACCGCGCGGGCATCACCCTCGACCCGGCGCGCCGCGAGGTGTTCCGGGACGGCCGCTACGTCCCGCTCGCGCGCAAGGAGTTCGCCGTCCTCGCCGAGCTGCTCCGCGCCGACGGCGCCGTCGTGTCCGCCGAGCAGCTCCTGGAGAAGGTCTGGGACGAGCACGCCGACCCGTTCACCGGCGCCGTCCGGCTCACCGTCCTCAAGCTGCGCCGCAAGCTCGCCGACCCGCCCGTCGTCGAGACCGTCAAGGGAGCGGGGTACCGGATCCCATGAGGCTGTCGCTCCGCGCCCGGCTGACCATCACCTACGCCGGCCTGTTCCTCGTCGCCGGCGTGGTCCTGCTCGGCGCCACCTACGCCCTGTTCAACCAGCAGCTCTCCCGCTCGGGCACCACCAAGGTCGTCGCGACCCGGCTGAACCCCCGCCCCGCGCCCTCCGCCGTCCCGCAGAACACCCAGCCCGTGCAGCGGGAGGAGCCGTTCCCGGACGCCGAGCGGTGGATGAAGAAGCAGCACGACGAGCTGCGGGACGCCGCGGTCACGTCCCTGATCACGCAGGGCTCCATCGCCCTGCTGGTCGTCGGCGGCGCCGCCGCCGGCTTCGGCTGGCTCATCGCGGGCCGGGTCCTCACCCCGCTGCACCGCGTCACCGAGACCGCCCGCCGCATCGCCGGCTCCCCCGCCGCCGACCGCAGCCTGCACGAGCGCATCGCCCTTCCCGGCCCGCACGACGAGGTCAAGGAGCTCGCCGACACCTTCGACTCGATGATCGAACGCCTCGACCGGTCCTTCGACGGCCAGCGCCGCTTCGTCGCCAACGCCTCCCACGAGCTGCGCACCCCGCTCACCCTGGGCCGCGCCCTGGTCGAGGTCGCGATGCACCGCGACTCGGCGTCCCCGGACGTCCGGCAGCTCGGCGAGACCCTGCTGCAGATCAACATGCGCCACGAACGCCTCATCACCGGCCTCCTGCTGCTGGCCCGCTCCGAGAACGAGATCACCACCCGCGCCCCCGTCGACCTGGCGGACGTCGTCGGGCACGTCGCGTCCCAGACCGCCCTCGAAGCCAGGGACACCGGCATCACCGTCGAGACCAGCGCCGCCGAGGCCATGACCACCGGCGACGCCCTCCTGCTGGAACGCGTCGTGCAGAACCTCCTGGAGAACGGCCTGCGCCACAACACCGAAGCCGGGTGGGTCAGCGTCGCGTGCCGCACCGAGAACGGGCACGCCGTCCTGGAGGTGACCAACTCGGGCCCGCCCATCCCGCCCTACGAGATCCCGGCCCTCTTCGAACCGTTCCGCCGCATGGACTCCGACCGCATCGTCACCGCGAAGGGCGCCGGGCTGGGCCTCTCGATCGTCCACTCCATCGTCCGGGCCCACGACGGCACGGTGACCGCCGCCCCGCGCAAGACCGGCGGCCTCCACGTGACCGTCACCCTCCCGGGCGAAGAAGGGCGTCCACGAACGCGTTACGGAACTTCCCGCCGGGATCAAATTTCCTCGCCAGCCGAGCAAAATCATCGCCACGCTCGTAACCCGCTATGACCTCCTCCCCCGGCGTGGTGCTGAGCTTGCCCCAGTGCGGGCGCGCCCCCAGCGGAACGAGCCGCTCCTGAAGCTCCGCGACCACGGGCAGCACCCCCGCCGGGTCGTCGTGCCAGGTGAAGTGGAGCGTCACCGAGTCCCGCCCGTACGCCGGACTCAGCCAGAGATCGTCACCACGCACCGTCCGCACCTCAGAAATGTGCAGCACCGGTGCGACCGCATCCGCGATGTCCCGCACCGCCCCGAACGCCTCCGCCGCCGCGTCCCTGGGCAGGAACCACTCGGACTGGAGCTCCCGCCCGGCACTCGGCGTCACCTCCGGCCGGAAGTGCGGAAGGCGCTCATGCCACGGCCCCGGCACCCCCATCTGGACGGTGCACGCCGCCGGAACCATCCCCGGCACGGGATGCACCGGCTCCGAAGCCGCACTCCCACCCGCCCAAACAGGCGCCGGCACGTCCGTCCGGCACTTCAGCCAAACCCTCGCAACCCCACTCCGCCAGTCGGTGAACGCACTGACGCTATAGGCCGCCCCGAAGACCTCGTCGAACCCCGCCCCTAGCTCATCCAGCGGCACCTCGACCCGCACACGCTGCGCCACCTCGAACGCGGGCTCCACGTCCAACGTCACCCGCGTGACAACCCCCAGAGCCCCCAGCGCCACAACCACACCGGAGAACACGTCAGCCCCGCCCTCCCGGCGAAGTTCGACAAGGTCACCCTCCGGCCCGACGAGTTCGAGCGCGCTGACGGACGCGGACAGGCAGCGCAGGCCGTCCCCTGACCCATGGGTACCGGTGGCGCACGACCCGGCCACCGAGATGTGCGGCAGCGACGCCATGTTCGGCAGCGCGACCCCGTTCCGAGACAGCTCCGCGGCCACATCCGCGTACCGCATCCCGGCCGCCACGGTCACGCTGGACCGCCCCGAGTCGATCTCGACCATGGGCGGCAACCCGTCCAGCCGGACAAGCTCCCCATCGCTGTCCGCGACAAGACTGAACGAGTGCCCGCTCCCCAGCGCCCGCACCCGCCGCCCCCCGAGCAACGATCCGCCGCAACTCGTCCACAGACTCCGGCCGATGCACCCGCCCGGCCCCGAAAACAACGTTCCCCGCCCAGTTACGAAGCCGCCCCTCAACCACCCGCCCAAACCTCCAAGCACCAAACCACAACACCCCACCAACCGCCGCCAGCGTAACCCCGCAACCCCCCACGCCCCGCCGCCCAACTCCGCACCAGCAGCGCAGGCCCCATAACCGCTCGCCCCCCGCCCCCCTTGCAGCCTCCCGAAGCACTCCCCACCGCATCTCCACCCCAACGAGAGCAACCCCGCACACGAGGACACGATTCATGATGAAGAACGACCCGCACACCACAACGCTGCCCCAGACCCACACCAAGACCAGCACAGACGGCCGCACACCCCAACCCACCCGGCCCCAAGCGCGGCAAGCACCTCCACACAGCGCCCGGCCAACCAACATGCGCACGAGGACACGGGTTCAACTACAGCGCAAAGCGCACGCCACCACGCCCACCGGAAGACCAGCCCGAATGGCCACCCGCGCCTCGGCCCACCCGGCGGCTAACTCGGCCAGCGCCAGCACGCCGCACCCGGGAAGCTCGGCATCGCAGCCATGGACGCTGTTCATCGTGAAGCGCCGCGCGCACATCACCACGCTGACCAATCCGACCTGCGAAGACCGGCGCGAACGGCCGCGTACCTGGGCCCGCCCAGCGGCGCCCGCGGCCGACACCACCACGCCGCGCCCGGCCAACGCGGTGCCGCGCACGAGGACGCGGTGCATCATGCGGCCCAACGCGCGCATCACCGCGCTGACCGAGACCCCGGGAAGATCAGCGCGGACGGTCGGCCGCGCCTCGGCCCGCCCGGTTGAGGGTGCGGCCGGCGCGTCCGCGGCGCGGTCGGCGGTGAGTGGGTGGGCGCCGGGTCGGCGGTGGCTGGGCCGGGCGGGTCGGCGGCCGGGGTTCGCGGCGAGCCGCGCGTCGGCCGGCCTCGGGGGGCGGGTGGTGGTCTCACGCTCGGGCGGCGGCCGGGAGCCGCGTCGCCGAGCTTCGCGATCAGCGCGACTGAGGTTGGGAGGATTTGCAGCACGGCGGCGGGTTGTCGTGGAGCGCGACTTGTGGTTTCCGTGCTGGCCGAGTTCGGCGTGGACGTTGCGGGGGCGGCGGTGCTCGACCTGGTCGACCTGGTCGCACGGGGTACGCCACGAACGCCTCGACCCGGTCTCCTTCGCCGGGGGTGGGCTTATCAGTCGCCGTAGTACTCCTCCTCGGCGGTGGTCCACGGGTTTGTTCCTACGCCGCCTAGGAAGTCGTCGAACCTGCTGGCCGCCTTGTTCTCGGCGGCGCGGTCTTCGGGGGTCGGTTGGTACCAGCGTCGTCCGGTGCGGAGGGTTAGCAGGGCGGTCATGTAGGGGCTGATGTCCACCCGGTCCTGTTCGTATCGGGCGTTGCCGTCTGGGGTGCGGAGGAAATCGCCGGTGGCCAGCTGCGACGTCAGTTTGATGACCTTCTTGCCACCTATGCCTGCTCTGCCTACCAGCACGAGCTTGAGTCCGAAGGCGTATGCGAGCTGTGCGTACCAGCCGAGGTGCTCACCTTCGGTGAAGGTGCAATCCAGTGCTTGCCCGACCTGTGCGGCCACTTGTCCCGGGTGCTCATCGGTGTCTGCGCGTACGTCGAAGTGGATTATTTGTCTTTTCAAGTGACGCGGCTCCCTAGTGCTTGTGGATGATTTTGTTGCCTAAAACCAGGTCGCCCTTCACGTGGACGTCGCTGCTGAAGACGGTGGTGCCTTCGGGGTGGGGGTGAGGGGACCGGGCGGCCGGGGTGTTCGTGCCTGTCAGGTACATCCAGGCTTCGGTGGTGGTCTCCTTGACCGTGAGGGTGACGCGTTCGAAGGCGCGGGGGTCCAGTGGGCCCTTCAGGTGGGACACGAACGCGTCGTAGACGAACGGCGAGACGATGAAGCCCAGGTCGGCGCCGGTATCGGCCAGGGCGGTCTTGAGGACGGGGGCCTCCAGGAGGCGGGCCGTCTGGATGATGACCTGACCGTTGACGCCCTCGGCGTCGGGCGCGACGGGGCCGACGTGCAGGGCGACGCGGAGCTGGACGCGGACGGCGGCGCTCGCGCGGTGGTTGTGCCGGCGGAGCGCGAGGGCCAGGTGCCCGGCGAGCGGGTCGACCAGGGACGCGGTCGGGACGCGGGGCGAGACGATGACGAGGGCGCCGTCGCCGCGGTCCTCGCGGTAGAGGTCCGAGGGCGGGACGCCCGACGCGTCCAGCGCCTGGAGCAGGATGGTGTAGGTGACGTCGCGGACGACCTGGCGGTCGTCGTCGTCGCGGGACGGGTCGCCGAACCCGGCGATGTCGCAGAAGAGGACGGAGCAGTTCAGGCCCGCCCAGGTCGCGAGGGCGCCGGCGCGCTCCAAGGGTGCTTCCACGGAACGAGTGAACGCTTCGGGCGAGCGGATGTCCATGTCGTCCGACACAGTCACCGGGACCGCAGCTCGCGGGGGCTCACGCCGAAGCGGCGGCGGAAGGCGTGGCTGAGGGCGCTGGCGGAGGAGAAGCCGGTCGCGTGCGCGATGTCGGTGATGGTGACGTGCCGGTCGCGGGGGTTGCGCAGGCGGTCGCGGACGAGGCGGAGCCGCTCCTCGCGGATCAGCGCGCGCGGCGTGGTCCCGGCGCGCTGCAGGGCGAGCTGGATCTGGCGCAGCGACCAGCCGAGGTCCTGCGCCATCGCGGCGCCGGTGAGGCCGGGGTCGGTGGCGTGCTCGCGGACGTAGCGGCGCACGACCGCCTCCACCTCGGCGAGGTGGCCGGGCGCGGGCGGGTGCTCCTGCCCGGTGACGAGGAGGCAGAGCAGCTCGGTGATGCGCTCGCAGGCGGCGTCGAACTGCGGAGCGGTGAGCGCGCCGCGTTCGGCGCCGACCGCGCGGACCATGTCGGCGACGACGCGGCCGAGGCCGGTGGACAGGTCGAGGCCGGTCAGCGGCAGGGACGGGCCGGGCAGCCGGCCGTCCATCTCCTGCGCGGGGATGGTCATGACGAGCGCGCGGGCGGGCCGGGGCTGGACGACGCGGAACGGCGCCGCCGGTGCGATGAGTCCGCCGGTCCCGGGGCGCAGGCGCGCCTCGCGGCCGTCCTGCTCCATCAGCAGCTCGCCGTGCAGCGGCAGCAGGAAGCGGTAGCCGCGGTCGCGGTGGGCCTGCCCGGCGGTGCGGACGTAGTCGGCCCGGTCCGCGAGGTAGAGGACGAGCCGGTAGGCGGCGCCCTGCCGGACCGCCCCGCCGAGCACGTCGTCCACAGGTCCTCCGCCGATCCGTCCCGCGCCGCCGCCGGACGCGTCACCGGCCCGGACGTGAAGATCGCTTCGGCGTGAGAGTAGTACGGCCGCCACCCCTGAATCTGGAAATTCCACCGGAAAGTGACGCGTTTCAGACGGTACGTGATCATGCGATGCGCCCGGCGGCAACTTCTCTGCGCGCGAGCACAAGCGCGCACCCCAGGACCCGTCCTACGGTGCCGAAACTGCGGCGTATCCGCGCCGTCCGAAACCCCCACCAGCCAAGAGGCGGTCGACCGGGTGCCGTGAAACCGGCCGGTCCCCTCGCCCGGACCCCTGCACGAGGATCTGATGGAGCCCTTCCTCCTTGCTGCGGCGTTCGTCGTCGTGGCGGGCGCCGGCATCGCCGCCGCCGTCCTGCTCGTCCGCGAACGGCAGGCGGCGGCCGAGCTCCGCGAGCAGAACGCCGTCCTGGCCCGCGGCCTGGACCTGCGCGAGAAGGAGCTGCGGCACCTGGCGGACGTCCGGCTGCCCGAGCTCATGGAGTCCCTGCACAACCCGGGGCTGCACGTCGCCGGGCCGCTGCACGACCTCGGCCGCGAGGCCCCCGCCTACGGGCAGGCGCTGCAGACGGTGATCGACCTGTTCGCCGGGTCCGCCGCGCGCGTCCGGGAACGGGCCGACCTGTCGGCGAAGTCG
Organism: Actinomadura madurae; assembly: GCF_047130825.1. Lineage (NCBI taxonomy): Bacteria > Bacillati > Actinomycetota > Actinomycetes > Streptosporangiales > Thermomonosporaceae > Actinomadura > Actinomadura madurae. The sequence continues at coordinate 8,740,925 of NZ_CP083237.1, read as the reverse complement.
ACGCTGCGGGCGATGATGCGCGCCGTGCAGAGCCTCGCCAACGAGCAGCAGCTCGCCATCTCCCACATGCAGGAACGCCACGACGACCCGGACGTCCTCGAGGGCCTGCTCCGCATCGACCACATGAACGCCCAGCTCGGGCGGCGCGCCCAGGCCACCGCCGTGCTGTGCGGGTCGTGGCCCGGCCAGCAGCGCTCGGCGTCGTCGCTGACCGACGTGGTGCGCGGCGCGACCTCCCGCATCCGCGACTACCTGCGCGTCAACCTGCAGGGGCCGGTGAACTCCGCGGTGACCAGCCGGGCCGTGGAGCCGATCGTGCTGACGCTCGCCGAGCTGCTGGACAACGCGGCCCGGCACTCGCGGCCCGACACCACCGTCGAGGTCAACTTCCAGCCCACGCACAACGGCGTCGCGATCATGATCGACGACGCGGGCGTGGCGATGGACGCCGACGAGCTGCAGCGCGCCACCGAGCTGCTGTCCGGCGACGCGTCGGTCGACATCCACCGGCTCGGCGACCCGCCCCGCGTCGGGTTCGCGGTCGCGGGCGTCCTCGCCGCCCGGTACGGGTTCCGCGTGTCGGTCGACACGCGCTCGCCCTACGGCGGCGTGCGGGCGGTCGTGTTCGTGCCGTCCGCGCTGCTGGCCCCCGTCCAGGACCGGGCGCCGGAGCCGTCCGCCGCGTCCCTGCACGCGGAGGAGAAACCGCCCGGCACCGCGGCGGACGAGCCGGCCACGCCCGGCGGCCTGCCCAAGCGGAGCCGCGTCGCGGTCGCCGAACGGCCCGCCGTGCCCGCCGGCGAGGACGAGCCCGCCGGCCCGCCGGACACCGGAGAGCGGCCCCCCGCCAGGCCGGCCAGGGAGACCGCCGCGGGCCTCGGCGCCTGGCAGCGCGGGACCCGGTCCGGCCGTGCCGCCGCGTCGCCCGGCGCGGACGGCCCGAGCATCGAGAGCAAGGACCTGCGGCCATGAACGAGGGGTGGAACGGCGCGATGGACGACGGTACGAACCGGCTCGGCTGGATGCTGGACGACGCGCTGCGGATGCCGGAGACCCGCTACGCGATCCTGCTGTCGGCCGACGGGCTGCTCATGGCGCACTCCGAGCGGATCAGCCGGGACGAGGCGGAGCGGCAGGCCGCGGGGATGGCCGGGCTCCAGTCGCTCGCCCGCAGCACCGCCGAGTTCTGCGGGGATCCGGGCACCACGTGGCGGCAGACCGTGAACGAGTTCGACGACGGGTACGTGTTCCTCGTCGCCGCCGGTCCCGGCGCGTACCTGGCGGTGTCGGCGACGCAGCACGTGGACATGGAGACCGTGTCGTTCCGGCTCCAGGAACTGGTGCAGCGGCTGGGCAAGGAGATGACCAGTCCGCCTCGCCCCGGCGCGGGCCGTCCCGCATGACCCCCCGCAGGAACGAGCGCGCGCTCGTCCGCCCGCACGTCGTCACCGGCGGGCGGGCGCACCCCACCCGCAACGTGTTCGACCTCGTCACGCTCGTGATCGCCACCGGCGACCTGCCGCGCACCGGGCTGTCCCCCGAGAAGCTGCGGATCATCGAGCTGTGCCGGGGCGGGGCGCTGTCGGTGGTCGAGATCGCCGGGCATCTGCGCCTGCCCGTCGGGGTCACCAAGGTGCTGCTCTCCGACCTCGTCGACAGCGGGCACCTCACCACCCGGGCCACCCCGCCCACCGCCCAGCAGTCGAAGGCCCGGCTCCTTCAGGAGGTGCTCGATGGACTCCGCGCTCGCCTCTGACACGCCCTATCTGCGGGAGAGCGTCAGAACCGCCGTCAAGATCCTTATCGTGGGGCATTTCGCCGTCGGGAAGACCACCTACGTCGGGACGCTGTCGGAGATCCGCCCGCTGCGCACCGAGGAGCGGATGACGCAGGCCGGCGCCATGGTGGACGACCTCGCCGGCATCAAGGACAAGACGACCACGACGGTCGCGATGGACTTCGGCCGCCTCACCCTCAGCGACGACCTCGTCCTGTACCTGTTCGGGGCGCCGGGGCAGCAGCGCTTCACCCGGCTGTGGGACGACCTGGCGCGCGGCGCGCTCGGCGCGCTGATCCTGGTGGACACCGCACGGCTCAAGGAGTCGTTCGCCGTCATGGACATCGTGGAGAAGCAGGGCCTGCCGTACGCGGTCGCCGTCAACCGCTTCGAGGGCGCGCCGGTGTTCCCGGACGCCGAGGTGCGCGAGGCCCTCGACCTCGCGCCGGACACGCCGCTCGTCACCTGCGACGCCCGCGACCGCCGCTCCTCCACCGAGGCGCTGATCTCCCTCGTCGACCACCTGCTGACCCTCGGAAAGACCTCATGACCACGCAGCACACCGAAACCGAGCGCACCCCGATCTACGGGCCGGAGTTCGCCCGGGACCCCGCCGCGGCCTACGCCCGGATGCGCGCCGAGCACGGCGACCTCGCGCCCGTCGAGCTGTCGCCGGGCGTCCCGGCGACGCTCGTCCTCGGCTACGACGCCGCGCTGGAGATCCTGCGCGACCCCGGCACCTTCCCGCGCTGCAGCGAGGTGTGGGAGGAGGCCGTCGGCCCCGAGTGCCCGGTGCTGCCGATGATGATGACGCGGCCCAGCGCCCTGTTCACCAACGGCGCCGTGCACGCGCGGCTCCGGTCGGTGATCGTCGAGAGCCTGGAGCGGGTCGACCCGGTGTCGCTGCGCGGGTACGTCGCGAGCAACGCCGACTCCCTCATCGACCGGTTCGCGGCCGACGGCAAGGCCGACCTCATCGGGCAGTACGCCCGCGCCCTGCCGCTGCTGGTGTTCAACGAGATGTTCGGCTGCCCCGAGGACATCGGCGCCAAGCTCGTCCGGGGCATGAGCGCCATCTTCGACACCGTCTCCGCCGAGGAGGGCAACGCGCTGCTCATGGAGGCCACCGCCGAGCTCGTCGCGGCCAAGCGGCGGCGGCCGGGCGCGGACATGACGTCCTGGATGATGGCCCACCCCGCCGGCCTCGACGACACCGAGATGGCCCACCAGATCATCCTGCTGGTCGGGGCCGGCACGGAGCCGGAGCAGAACCTCATCGCCAACGGCATCGGGCTGCTGCTGTCCGACGACCGGTTCGGCGGCGACCTGTCCGGCGGCAGCCTGCCGGTCGAGGACGCGCTCGACGAGATCCTGTGGACCGACCCGCCGATGGCCAACTACGGGACGACGTTCCCCCGCCAGGACGTCGACTTCCACGGGCACCGGCTGCCCGCGCACCAGCCCGTGCTGGTCAGCTACGCCGCCGCGAACACCGACCCGTCACGGGCGACCGCCGACCGGAAGGGCAACCGCGCCCACCTGTCGTACGCCGGCGGGCCGCACAACTGCCCGGCCAAGAGCCACTCCCGGCTCATCGCGTCCGTCGCGATCGAGCAGCTCCTCGACCGCCTCCCGGACGTGGAGCTGGCCGTCCCGGCGGACCGGCTCGAATGGCGGCCCGGCCCGTTCCACCGCGCGATGACGGCCCTGCCCGTGGTCTTCCCCCCGGCCGGGCAGGACGCCTTCTGAGACGGGACCCCTTCTGAGACGGATGCCCGCCCGGCCTGACCGGGCGGGCGTCCGGTCAGGCTCCGGCCTTCGGCCCCCCGTCCGCGGTCGCGGCGCGGAGGGCGCCGACGACGGCGGTCAGCTGCGTGATGAGGCCGGCCACGCTGGTCTGGTCGGCGCCGTTGACGGTGACGGTGCGCAGCTCGTCCGGCTTGGGCAGCTTGGCCATGATCTCCGGCAGTGAGGCGATGAGCCGCGTCTGGACGGCCGCGGGCGAGCGGTCGTTCTCCAGCGCGGCGCGGGCGCCCTCCCGCTCCAGGTCGAGCAGCGCCTGCTCGTGCCGGGACCGGGCGCGCATGTCGGCGAGCGCCAGCTCGCCCTCGGCGCGGAGCCGGGCCAGGTCGTGGTCGCGCTCGATGCGCAGCCGCCCCGTCTCGGCCTCCTCCTCGTGCCGCTCGCGCTCCATCCGCAGCGCGTGCCGCGTCGTCTCGGTCTGCAGCTCGGCGACCTCGCGGGAGTCGTCGTGCTCGCGGCGGGTGCGGCGGAGCTTCTCGGCCGCCTCGGTGTCGAACAGCTGCGACTCGTTGCGGGCGCGCAGCTCGGCGATCTCCCGCTCGTGCTCCAGCCGCTGCGTCTCCTTGACCCGGGCGGCGGCCATCTCCCGCTGCGCGACCGCCTCCTCCGCCTCCAGCTCGGCGAGCCGCGCGATCTGCCCCTGCTCGGACCGGTACGGCTTCTGCAGGTTCTCCCAGAGCCGGGACGAGCTGACCACGGCCTCCTTGATCTGCACCGTGACGATGCGCAGCCCGAGGCCCTGGTCGCCGCTCTCCTCGCCCTCGGCGACCGCGCGGAGCCGGGCGGTCAGCTCCTCGATGATCGGCTGCTTGTCGCTGAGGACGTCCCGCACCCCCATCGTGGCGACCTTGTCCTTGATCGCCGCCTCGGCCTGCTCGCGGAGCTGGAGGTTCACCACCCGCATCGGGTCGTCGGAGTCGCCGAAGTCGAGCTTGCGGTACGCGGTGCCGAAGTCCTGGATGATCCACTGCACGTAGCCCTGGACGAGGACGCCCTGCAGCTCCCGGCAGATGCAGTACGCGTTGATCAGGATCGTCTGCGTCGCGCCCGGCACGACCAGGAACGAGTCGGTGGACGGGTTGAACCGGAACGACACCCCGAGCCCGATGTGCAGCGGCTCGGTCCGCCCGCGCCGGGTGTGCACGACGAACGCGTTCGGCGGGACGAGCACGTTCTTCCACCGCCAGAACCCGCTGATCCGCACGTCCACCGGGCCGGGCCCGGACCGGTCCGCGCCGGGCCCGGCGCCGAGGGCCCGTTCGCGCTTGGCCAGCGGGCCCGCCGGCGGGGCCGCGGCGGGCATCCCGGGCACGGCCGGAGGGGAGCGCCTGGCCCGCAGGTCGTCCTCCAGAACCGCCTGCTGCGCGACGACCTTCTCCAGATAGGTGTTTCCCTGGTCGGGGGCGCTCATCTCGCTCCTCGGGGCTCGGTTTGGCCGATACCTTAATGAACCCTTCACCCGCGTGTGTGCGTATTTCTGCGCGTGACGACACGTGAGGCGACCCCGGGGTCGGAGGCGGCTCGGGTGCCCCGGGCCGACGGGCCGATGCTCGTCATCGGCGCCGCGGCGATCGCGCTGGTCGTCCTCGCACTCGTGATCAGGCTGGGCGGCGCGCTGAGCGCCACCGCCGCGCCGGGACTGTCGCAGGCCGGGGCCCTGAGCAAGGTGGGCCTGTCGGTGGCCAAGCTCGGCGGCGACGTCGCCGCGGTCCTCACGGTCGGCTGGCTGCTCGTCGCCGCCGTGTTCGTCCCGGCGGCCTCCCCCGCCGGGCGCCGCTGCCTGCGCGCCGCGGCGCTGGCGGCGATGGCGTGGGCGGCGTGCACGCTGGCGCTGATCGTGTTCACCGTCCTGGACCTGTTCGGCATCGGCGTCACCGGGGTCACCGGCGACATGATGCGGACGCTCCTGCTCGATCTGCCGCAGGGGCGGGCGCTGCTGCTCGTCCTCGGCGCCGCGGTCGCGGTGGCGGTCGCGGCGAGCCTGCCCCGCGCCGCCGGCGGCGCCGGGTACCTGCTCGCGGGCGCGCTCGCCGGGCTCCTCCCGCCGCTGTTCACCGGGCACGCGGCGAGCGCCTCGAACCACGCGCTCGCCGTCTACAGCCTGGCCTTCCACGTGCTCGGCGTCTCGCTGTGGGTCGGCGGGCTGGTCGCGCTCGTCACCGCCGCGCCGCACGTCCGCGACCGGCTTCCCGAGATCGTCGGACGGTACAGCGGGCTGGCGCTCGCGTCGTTCGCCGTCGTCGGGCTCAGCGGCGCGGTGAACGCCTGGGTGCGGCTCGGCGGCCTCCACCTCGGGTCGAGGTACGGGGCGCTCGTCGTCGCGAAGTGCGCGGCGCTCGCCGCCCTCGGCGCGATGGGCTGGTGGCACCGCCGCGCCACCATCCCCGCCCTGCGGGACGGGACGGGCGCGCGGCCGTTCCTCCGCCTCGGCACGGTCGAGCTCCTCATCATGACGGCGACGATGGCGCTCGCCACCGGGCTGTCCCGCACGCCCCCGCCGGAGAATCCGCCGGACACCCTCGACGTCGTCGCGCTGAACCTCGGCTTCCCGCTGCCGGGCCCCGCCGGGCCGGGCCCCTACCTGCTCGACTGGTGGATCGACCCGCTGTTCTTCGTGCTGGTCCTGGCCGGGGCCGCCCTGTACGGGCTGGGCGTCGCGCGGGTACGTGACTGGCCGTGGTGGCGGAGCGCGTCGTGGGCCGCCGGCCTCCTGGTCGTGCTGCTCGCCACCGCGAGCGGGATCTCCCGGTACAGCATGGTCCTGTTCAGCGCGCACGCCCTCCAGCACGTCCTCGTCGGGGTGCTGGCACCGGTCCTGCTGCTCTACGGGGCGCCGCTCCGGCTGGCGCTCAGGGCGATGCGCGGGGAGGGGCGGTCGCTCCTCGCCGCCGCCGCTGAGAGCCGGGCGCTGGGACTGCTCGCCCATCCGGCCGTCTCGTCCCCGCTGCTCCTGCTCGCCCTCTACGCGTGGTACGTGTCACCGCTGTTCGCGCCGTCCCTCAGCAACCACGCCCTGCACTCGCTCGCGATGGCCGCCTTCCTCGTCATCGGCCTGGCGTACTTCCACGGGACGACGGGGACGCCGATGCCGTTCGCCGTCCTGCCGCTGCACGCCATCGCCGGGACCGCGCTGATGCGGAACGGGACCGTCCTCGGCGGCTGGTACGAGCACCTCGGCCGCCGCTGGGGGGCGTCGCCGCTGGACGACCAGCGCCTCGGCGCGCTGCTCCTGTGGACGCTCACCGCCGCGATCACCCTCGCGGTCGCGGCGGCGCACGAGGCCTACTGGCGCAGGCGGCGGTCCACGACCCGGCTGAGCGCCTCCACGACGGTCGGGTCGTACTCGGCGGCCGAGTCCAGCCGCAGCCGCTCCAGCACGGCGGCGCCCCGGTCGCGGTCGGAGGAGTCGCCGACCAGGTCGTCGTAGGCGTTGGCGACCTTGATGATGCGGCCGGCGAGCGGCGGCGGGATGGGCCGCTCCCCGGAGTCGCCGGACGGCTCGCGGCCCGTCCGGTAGGGGTGCGAGGACAGCTGGACGATGTGCGCGACGCGGTCCAGGACCCCGGTCTGCTTGATCACCTCGGCGCCCAGCTCGGCGATCCGGCGCTGCTCGGCGGGGGACGCCAGCACGGTCGCGCCGCCGGGGATCGGGTCGCCGAGCGAGAGCTGCCCGATGTCGTGCATCAGCGCCGCGTACTCCAGTTCGAGCAGCTCCTCCTCGGACATGCCGAGTTCGCGTCCCATCCGCACCGCGAGCCGGGACACGCGCCGCGAGTGCCCCGTCTCCACGTAGCCGCCGACCTCGGTGACGCGGGACAGCGCCCGGACGGTCTGCAGGTACGTGGCGCGGATGCCGGCGTACCGGCGGAACGCGAACTGCGTCACCAGGATCGGCACCGTGAAGATCAGCAGCGCGGCCTCGCCCATCGCGGTCGTGGCCACGGCGATCAGCACCGCGGTGGCGCTGGTCGCCGCGCACAGCGCCGCCTTGGCGTCGATCTCGTCCCGCAGCGCGATGCCGAACCGGGCCCGGACGGCCTCGGCCCGGATCATCGCGGCGATCAGCACGTCGGTGAAGCACGACAGGACCACCACGGCGCACATCACGGCCAGCAGCAGCGGCCAGGGCAGGCCGAGGTCGAGCAGCGGCCGGAAGCACAGCGCGACGACCGCGACGGTGAACAGCCGGCGCGCCATCGCGTCCGGCCGCGGGGTCCGGCCGACGGCGATGTGCGGCAGCGAGCCGATCAGCATGGCGACCGCGGTGACGGCGACCACCTGCAGCGCGGAGTGCTCGGCCGCGACCACGCCGAGCGGCGCGCCCGGCGGGGCGCCCTCGGGGCCGACGCCGACGAGCAGCGCGTAGCCGGTGGCGCCCGCGCCGGCGACGGGCGCGACCTCCCGGTTCCCGGGCATCACCATGCGGAACAGCTCGCCGAGCGCGATCAGCACGCCGAAGATGATCGCGATGTCGGGCTGCCGCAGGCCCGCGGCGGCGACCTGGGTGATCGCGATGATGACGAACAGCCCGGCCGTGGCGATCAGCAGCAGCTGGCCGGAGTCGATGGTCTGCCAGGCCGCCCGCTCGCGGGCGCGGGTCTGGCCGCTCATGGGCGTCCCGTCACCGGCGCACCTCGCCGCCGTCGGCGATCCGCAGGGGGGTGCTCGGGTCGTCGTGGTCCTGCTGGGTGGTCTCGACGACGTCGTCGTCCGGCAGGACGACCGGGTCGGGCGGCTCCCAGCCGTCGCGGTCGAGCGCCCGCAGGAACGCCTCGACCATCGCCGGGTCGAAGTGGTCGCCCATCCCCCGGCGCAGCTCCTGCACGGCCTCGTCGATGCTGCGGGCCGCCCGGTAGGAGCGGGTCGAGGTCATCGAGTCGAACGCGTCCGCGACGGAGATGACCCGGGCGAACTCCGGGATCTCGTCGCCGGCGAGGCCCATCGGGTAGCCGCGGCCGTTCATCTTCTCGTGGTGGTGCATGATGCCGGCGAGCGCCTCGTCCAGGAAGCCGATCTCCCGGACGATCTCCAGCCCGCGCATCGGGTGCAGCTGGATCGCGGCGAACTCCTCCTCGGTCATCGGCCCGTTCTTCTGCAGCACCTTCGTGGGGACGCCGAGCTTGCCGACGTCGTGCAGCATGCCCGCGTAGCGGATCGCCTCGACCCGGTCGGCGCGCATCCCGATCTCCTGCGCGATCATCACCGAGCCGCGGGACACGCGCTCGGAGTGGCCGCGGGTGTAGAAGTCCTTGGTCTCGACCGCCTGGCAGAGCGCGGCGAGGGTCGCGGCGTGCGCCTGCTGCTGCGCGTACGCCTGGTCCATGGCCCAGCGGGCGATGAACAGCGGGAGCAGGACGAGCACGGCGGCGAACGGCCCGACGCGCGGCCACAGTCCGGCGATCAGCAGCCCGACCATGCCGTAGCCGAGGCAGCCGACAGCGAGCTGGCCGCTCTCGTGCAGCAGCTCGCGCGGCGCGGCCTGCCGGCTGAGCAGCAGCACCCCGGCCATCAGCGCCAGGTTCACCAGGACGAAGGTGAACAGCGCGCCGAGGAAGGGCCCGATGACGTTCTCCACCCAGCGGGACTGCTCGGGGTGGAAGCGGTCGCCGCCGAGGAGCTCGAAGACCGTCCCGGCGATGAACCCGCTGAGCGCGAACTGGGCGCCGTTGAAGATCCGCTTGACGGGGGCGAAGAACCGCTGGCCCGTGACGACGGCGCACAGCCCGAGCAGCGCGGCGCCGACCGGGCCGAGCAGCACGACCGAGGCCAGGCTCGCGGCGAAGCTGAGCGACACCCTGGCCCGCGTGATGTTCAGCCGCGCGGGCGCCGAGTCGCAGACGAGGAACAGCAGGGCCAGGACGGCCAGCTGGCCCCAGTCGAGCTCCGCGAAGGACGACGTCGCGATGAGGCCCGCCGCCAGGGCGACCACACCACAGACGTACGCCCAGGCAGCGAGAGGTAGTCCACGCATTGCCGCCCCTCGTGGAGTGACGAATGGCGGGCGCCGCCGGGCTCAGACGTGCCTGCCGGCACCTAGACCCAGGACACGCCCCTGGTCATCATCAGCGACGACGCCGAGGCGCTCGGTCGCCGGTCGTTCCCCACCGGCATCACGCGCTTGAGCATGGCTCCTTGCCTCCCCCCGCCGAACCGGGCCGCCCGGCCGTGGCGGCCGGCCGCCGGGACCAGTGCGGTCCAGGTTTCCCGGGCGAGCACATACCCCCGAATTGACCGGTGCGCACATGCTCCCGTCGCTGATTTCGGCACAAGCCTAACGCGAACTGCCCAGGTCACACAGGCATGCGAGAAAATGTGAGCTAAGCGTGAACGAATCGTCACCTGTTGTGATCAATTGTCCCCTGCAGAATGGGCCCGCGGTGGCGGGCACAAACACTCTGCACAACCAGAATGCACGTGCATCCTGGAATGCTCCGCAATAACCCCAGGAAAGAGCCGCAAAAGGTCATCTCCGGGGATTAGTACAAGCGGACCATTGGACGCATCCCGGTCCGGGCGCGGTCAGCCGGAGGCCGCCGCGCCGCGCCCGCGCGCCCAGGCGACCGTCTCGGCGATGCCGTCCCGCAGGGCGACCTCCGGCTCCCAGCCGAGGACCTCACGCGTCTCGCGCGGGTCGACGGCGATCGCGGGCAGGTCGCCGAGCCGCGCCGGCGCGAACTCCGGGTCGTCCGGCGCGCCCGCCGCCTCGGCGACGAGCGCGTGCAGGTCGCGGTCGGTGGTCTGCACCCCGGTGCCCACGTTGAAGCGGCGCCCGCCGCCGGCGTCCCCCGCCGCGCGGGCGAACGCGTCCACGACGTCCAGCACGTAGACGTAGTCGCGCGTCTGGCCGCCGTCGCCGAACACCTTGGTCGGACGGCCGGACAGCAGCGCGTCCGTGAAGATCGAGATGACCCCGGCCTCGCCGTCGGGCGTCTGCCGCGGCCCGTAGACGTTCGCCAGCGTCAGGGTCGTGAAGTCGATGCCGTGCAGCCGCCGGTACATCCCGGCGTAGACCTCGCCGGAGACCTTCGAGGCCGCGTACGGGGAGGCGGGCCGCAGCTCGGCGTCCGCCGGGACGGGCAGCGCGTCCGGCACCCCGTAGACCGCGCAGCTGGAGGTGAAGACGACCTTGCGCCCGCCGGCCGCCCGCGCCGCCTCCAGCACGTTGGCCGTCCCGGTCACGTTGACGCGGGCGTCGGCCACGGGGTCGGCGACGCTGTGCCGGACGCTGACCTGCGCGGCGAGATGGCAGATCACCTCGGGGCGGCGGGCCGCCGCCCGCTCGGCGAGCGCCGGGTCGCCGACGTCCATCTCCCACATCTCGACGTCCGGGCGGACGTTCGCGCCCGTCGCCATGTTGTCCACGCCGACGACCTCGTGGCCGTCCGCGACGAGCCGGTCGACGAGATGGGATCCGATGAATCCGGCCGCGCCGGTGACGAGTGCGAGCACCCGAGCAAGATACCGGGGTTCAGGCGCTCTCGGTCGTGCCGGCGTCGGCGGAGGTCTTGATCTCGCCGCAGATCTCCTCGATGCGGCCGAGCACCTTCGCGCGCAGGTCCGTCGGGGCCTGCTCGGAGCCGCAGGACTTGTTCACGATCTTCTTGACGGCCTCTTCCAGCCCGTACTCGCGCAGGCAGGGGCCGCACTCGTCGAGGTGCTGGCGTACCTCGCCGCAGCCGCCCTGGTCGAGCTCGCCGTCGAGATAGGTGTAGACCCGGGCGAGGACCTCGTCGCATGGCGTCTCGTGATGGTTGCCGCAGCTCATGATGACCCCCTGCTCGCACGGGTGAGCCCGCGCTCTTCAGCGTAGTCCTCCAGCATGCCGCGCAACTGCCGCCGGCCGCGGTGCAAACGGGACATCACCGTGCCGATGGGCGTGCCCATGATCTCGGCGATCTCCTTGTACGCGAAGCCCTCCACGTCGGCGAGGTAGACGGCGATGCGGAACTCCTCCGGCAGGTCCTGCAGCGCCCGCTTGACGTCGGAGTCGGGGAGGTGCTCCAGCGCCTCGGCCTCCGCGGACTTCAGCCCGCTGGAGGTGTGCGACTCGGCGCGGGCGATCTGCCAGTCCTCGATGTCCTCGGTCGCGGCCTGCTGCGGCTGGCGCTGCTTCTTGCGGTAGGAGTTGATGAACGTGTTGGTCAGGATGCGGTAGAGCCACGCCTTGAGGTTGGTGCCTTCCTTGAACTGGTGGAAGGACGCGAACGCCTTGGCGAAGGTCTCCTGGACGAGGTCCTCTGCGTCCGCCGGGTTGCGCGTCATGCGCAGTGCGGCTGAGTACAGCTGGTCCAAGAAGGGGAGCACGTCGCGCTGGAAGCGCTCCTGGCGCTGCTCCACGGTCTCCGTGGTGCCCGGTACCTGAACCACCTCCTCGGCTGTGGCGCGCATGGCCGCGACTGGGCCGGCGGCGCCTTGTCCACCAGACGATATCGGTCCGCGCGGCCTGCTCACGCGGGCGGGCTCCCGCGCGGCCCCGCGGGACGCCGCCGTGCCGGCGCTCCGCTGCTGATCGGCGACGGCCGTCGTCATCGGGTTCGCACCTCCGTGTGCTGGGATGTGAGGCTCTTACCGGGCTTGTGAGACGGTGCAACACCGGAACGCCCGCGGCGATTCCCGGCCGCGGCCGGACGTATCGGGCAAAGACTCGTCCGCCCCGTCCTTCACTCAGGGTGATGGGGGCTGCAGACGGGGAAGAACTGACATAACGGAGAGAACAGGAGCAATTGGTGCACTCGGTGCCTTCGGCGCGATCGTCCGAGCCCACCATCGCGAGCCTGCGCGAGACGTCCGAAGGCGGCCCAGGAGACTCCCTGGCGCACTACTGGACGTTCTACAGGGCGGTGGCGGAGGCCCAGCTCATCCGGTGGCTGCCGCGCAGGCCGTCCCGCGTCCTGGACGTCTCGGGCGGCCACGGCCTCAGCGCGGCCCAGGCCGCCGCCGCCGGACACGCCGTCCTGGAGATCCGCGACCCCGAACGGCCCGGACGCCCGAGCCCCGCCCGCCCCGCCCATGGGGAACGCACCACCCCGCTCATCGGCGACTCCGGCACCCTCCCCTACCTCGCCGACGCCTCCCTCGACGCCGTCATCGCCGAGAACCGCGCGCTGTCCCGCCACCTCGCCACCGAGACCACCATCGCGGAGATCGCCCGCGTCCTGCGCCCCGGCGGACGCGTCCTGCTCTGCGTCGACTCCCTCACCCTCGGCATGGCGCTCCTGGCCGAGCGGAACTACTGGGCCCACCTATCGGACGTACCGAGCGCCGAAGTCGTCCTCGTCCCCTGGCCCGACGGCACGATCACCCGCTCCTTCTCCTCCCACCAGCTCCGCGAACTGCTCGCCGACGCCGGCCTGGAAGTCGAGTGGATCCGCCCCCGCACCGTGCTCTCCCCCTCAACGGTCGAACACGTCCTCACCGAATCCCCCCGCGCCCTCCCCCGCCTCGTCCGCACAGAACTCAGCGCCCAACAACCCGACGAATCCCTGGGCATCCACCTCCTGGCGAGCGCTGTGCTCACCCAGGGGTAGCGACCCCCCTGGAACCCCCCGTTACGAGCCGGTCGATCCTCACGCCACGGTGCGGGTGCGCCGTGACCGTGCGGGCTCGCGACGTGTCGCTGCGGTCGCCCGGCTCGACGGGCATGCGCCCTCCGCTCGCTGCACTCGCTCCACGCGCCTGCCCGTGATCCCGGCTGAGCTTCGAACCCAAGAGGGGTGGGGCGGGGGTACCCCCAAGAGGGGGCGGGTGCGGGAACCCCACCGGGGTCGGGTGGGGTTAGCGGCGGTCGTGTTTGGTCTGGCAGGGGATGCAGCGGGCGGCGTCCGGGCGGGCTTCCAGGCGGCCCTCGGGGACAGGGTGGCCGCAGCCGACGCACCGGCCGTAGGTGCCGGCGCCTATCCGGTCCAGGGCCGCGGCCACGCCGCCGCGGTGGCGTTGGAGCGACTCCAGCGCGGCCTCCACGCGGTGGTGGTCGGTGAGGCCGGACCCGGCGTCGGCGGCGGAATTGTCGCGCTCGGGGGCCTCCCCGCGCAGAATGGCGATGGAACGGTCCAGGTCTTCGAGCATGGCCTCAAGGCGGGCACGGGCGACGGCGGTGTCCACGGTGCTGCGAACTCCTCCCGGTGAGCCCCCGTGTCAGAACAAACTGTCGGAATGGTTGCCGGAACTATCCCCAGAATTCGCCGGTTCTATGAGTTCGGGTCCGTTGTTTCGCACGCTGTTGACGGCCTTTGACACCGGGTAGGCCTCCATTGTCCCGGCCATCGCCGGGACCAGCAGGCCGCGCACCTGCTCGGTCTCGGTGAGCGCGGGGTCCAGCCACGCGTCCCAGCGTTCCCGTTCGACGATCATCGGCATCCGGTCGTGGATCCGGCCGAGGTCGTCGGGCGCGTTGGTGGTGATCACGGTGCACGTCCACAGCCACTCGTCCTCGGGCGACTTCCACAGCTCGTAGAGCCCCGCCATGGCCATGACCGCGCCGTCGTTCGGGTGGATGAAGTAGGGCTGCTTCCGCGGCTTCTTCTTGGCCTTCTTCTCGCCCTCGGCCGGATCGCCCTGGTCCTGGAGCGTGTACCACTCGAAGTACCCGTCGGCGGGCAGCAGGCAGCGCCGCCTGGCGAACGCGCGGCGGAACGACGGCTTCTCGTGCACCGTCTCGAACCGCGCGTTGATCATCCGGGAGCCGATCGAGACGTCCTTGGCCCAGGACGGGACGAGGCCCCACCGGACCGTGCGGAGCTGGCGCACGGCGGGCGCCTCGTCGGGCTCGTCCCTGGGCCGCCGGTTCAGGACGACCGGGACCTGCTTGGTCGGAGCGACGTTGTAGTCGGGCTGGATGTCCCCGTCGACCGCGTCGAGCTGCACCTGGAACTCGTCCAGCAGCTCCTGACGCGCGCGGGTGGTGGCATAGCGTCCGCACATGGGTCCCATCCTGCCGCGCTTGAGGCGCGGCGCGCTGGGCATGAAGCGGGTCATGCGACCCTTCACGACCCTGGCCCGCCCGTTCGTGGCGGCGCCCTTCATCATGACCGGCCTGGAGGCCGTCCGGGATCCGCGGGAACGCGCCGAGCGGGTCGGACCCGCGGTCAAGCCGGTCACCGACCGGATCGACTGGCTGCCGAAGGACCCGGAGACCCTCGTCCGCATGCAGGGTGCGCTGAGCCTCGGCACCGGCGCTCTGCTGCTGACCGGCAGGTTCCGGCGGCTGACGACACTGCTGCTCGCGGCGCAGATGGTCCCGGCGCTCGCCACCGAGCACCGCTTCTGGACCGAGGAGGACCCCGAGCGCCGCGCCGGTGAACGCTCGCACCTGCTGAAGAACGCCGGCATGTTCGGCGCGCTGCTCATGGTGGCGACCGAGCCGCGCCGCAGGCCGCGCACGGCCGAACTGCGCCGCGCGGCCCGCGAGACGCAGATCAAGGGCGGCGCCGAGGCCAAGGCACTGCGCCGGGAGGCCGCCGCCACGCTGCGGGAGGCGCGCCGGGAGGCGGCCCGGCAGGTGCGCGCCGCCCGCGCCGAGGGCGCGCGGACGGCGGCCAGGCAGTCCGCGAAGGCGACGAAGCGCGCGAAGAGCGCCAAGGCCGGTGGGGCACTCCAGTTCGGCAAGGCGGCCGGTGCGCTGAAGGGCGCCAAGGCGGGCAGGTCCCGCAAGAAGGGCGGCGTGTTCAAGCTCGGGCGGGCGTCCAAGCCGGGGAAGGCGGCGCGGGCCGGGCAGGCCGTGAAGGCGGGCACGACGGCGCAGGCCGGCAAGGTACTGCACGCGGCGAAGCGCTGACTTCCCGAAGAGAACCTTAAAAGAGGCTCAAGAGGATTGAACCGCGGGCCGGGGTGGTTCCGTACTGCCTGGTGACCGCCCTTCGATTCCCCGACGGAGACGCCCCGGCCATGGCACTTCCCGGATCGACCGGTCGCCAGAGCGGCGGGTTGCGGAGCCTTCTCCGCCGCCCCGGCACGGCGCGGCCCGTCCAGCCCCATGACGCGCCCGTGCGCGACGAGGACATGGTGGCCGCGCTGTATCGCGAGTACCATCGGCCACTCCTCGCGTTCGTCCTGCGGCTGACCGGCGGTGACCGCCAGTGGGCCGAGGACGTGGTGCAGGAGACCATGATCCGGGCATGGCGCAGCGCGGACCGGCTCGACGACCGGACGTCCTCGCTGATGCCGTGGCTGGCCACGGTCTCCCGGCGTATCGTGATCGACAACCGGCGGCAGCGCGAGGTGAGGCCGCCGGAGGTCGGCGACGGCCCCCTGGAGAACCTGCCGATGGCGGACGAGATGGACGGCCTGCTGCGCAAGGTCGTCGTGACCGAGGCGCTCGAATCGCTGTCGCCGGCGCACCGGCAGGCGCTGACGGAGACGGTGCTGCGCGATCGGACGGTGAACCAGGCCGCCGAGTACCTCGGCATCCCGGTGGGGACGGTCAAGTCCCGCGTGTACTACGCCCTGCGCGCCCTGCGCGTCGCCTTGGAGGAGAGGGGGGTGACCTCATGAGTTCCCAGGTGGAGCACACCGACGTCGGCGCGTACGCGCTCGGCCTCCTCGAACCCGGCGACCGGCGGGCGTTCGAGGCGCACCTGCGCGGCTGCGGAGCGTGCCAGGCCGAGCTGAGGGCGCTGTCGGGGACGGCGGGCGCCCTCTTCGAGCTCGGCGGCGGGCCCGGCGCGGCCGGACCGGAGGCGGGTGAGGACGAGCCGTCCGCACCTCCGGCGCCGGTGATCGACATGATGCGCCGCAAGCGCCGGCACGACCGGCGACTGCGGCGCGGCGCGTACGTCATCGGCGCCGCCGCGGCGGGCGTGGCCCTGGCCGCCGGAGTCGGGCTCGGGACGGTGCTCGACGACGAGGGGACCCCCGCCAAGCAACCGCCCGTGCAGGCCCTCACCGGCGAGCGTTTCCAGGCGACGAACGCGGGCACGGGCGCGTCCGGCACCGTCGGCCTGGTCGACAAGGGGTGGGGGACGCAGGTCAGCCTGGAGCTGCGCGGCATCAAGGGGCCGCTGCGGTGCCACCTGGAGGCCGTGGCGCGGGACGGCGAGCGCAGCGTCGTCGCCGGCTGGCGCGTCCCGGACAAGGGGTACGGGGTGCCGGGGCAGCCGAAGCCGCTGACCATGCAGGGCGGGACGGGGCTGACCCGCCAGGAGATCAGCCGGTTCGAGGTCCGGCTCGACGGCGGCGGGACGCTGCTGACGATTCCGCTCTGACGGGTCCCGGCCCGATAGCCTGGGGGCATGTCCGCTCCGCACTGGTCCGCCCCGGTCGCCCGCGCCCCGGTGGACGCCACCGTGCCGCTGCCCGGCTCGAAGTCGATGACGAACCGGGCGCTCGTCCTCGCCGCGCTGGCCGAGGCGCCGGTCTGCGTCACCCGGCCGCTGCACAGCCGCGACACCGAGCTGATGGCGGACGCGCTCCGCGACCTCGGCACGAGCATCGGGGAGGACGCCGCCGACTGGCAGGTGATGCCGGAGCCGCTCAAGGGCCCGGCCCGCGTCGACGTCGGCCTCGCGGGGACGGTGATGAGGTTCCTGCCGCCGGTCGCCGCGCTGGCGAGCGGCGAGGTGTTCGTGGACGGCGACCCGCGCGCCCGCGAGCGGCCGATGGGCCCGATCGTCACGGCGCTGCGGGCCCTCGGCGCGGACATCGACGACGGCGGCCGGGGGGCGCTGCCGTTCACGGTCCGCGGGACGGGCTCGGTGGCCGGCGGGCGCGTGACGATCGACGCGTCGGCGTCGTCCCAGCTGGTGTCGGGGCTGCTGCTGGCCGCGCCGCGGTTCGCGAAGGGCGTGGAGGTCAGGCACGAGGGGCCGCCGGTGCCGTCCGCGCCGCACCTGGCGATGACCGTCCGGATGCTGCGGGACGCGGGCGCGGAGGTCGAGACCGAGCACGACGTCTGGCGGGTCGCGCCGGGCCCGCTGCGGGGCGGCGACCGGGTGATCGAGCCCGACCTGTCGAACGCGGCGCAGTTCCTCGGCGCCGCGCTGGTCACCGGCGGGCGCGTCACGGTGCCGGACTGGCCGGCGGACACGACGCAGCCCGGCGACGCGCTGCGCGGGCTGCTCGCCGCGATGGGCGCCGAGGTGACCCGCGGCCCGGACGGCCTGACCGTGCGCGGCCCCGGCGGTCTCGCCGGGCTGGACGCCGACCTGCACGAGGTCGGCGAGCTGACGCCGGTGCTCGCGGCCCTCTGCGCGCTCGCGGACTCGCCGTCCAGGCTCACCGGCATCGCCCACCTGCGCGGCCACGAGACCGACCGGCTCGCCGCGCTCGCCGCCGAGATCAACGGGCTGGGCGGCGACGTCGCCGAGCTGCCGGACGGCCTGGCGATCCGGCCGCGGCCACTGCGCGGCGGCGTGTTCCGCACCTACGACGACCACCGGATGGTGATGGCGGCGGCCGTTCTCGGACTGGCCGTTCCCGGCATCGAAGTGGAGAATCCGGGCACCGTGGGCAAGACTCTTCCGGACTTCACCCGGCAGTGGGCGTCCATGCTGGCGCCCGCCTGACAGCAGGGACCGGACCACTGGCACGACGAGCGCACGACTACGACGAGGACGACGTCCGGGTGCGGCCCGGCCGCCGCGGGTCGCGCCCGCGCACCCGCCGCCGCCCCGCGCACGAGGACGCCTCCCCCGGGTTCGTGACCGCGGTGGACCGGGGCCGGTACCGCTGCCTCGCCGACCCCGGCACCGACCGCGAGCGCGCCGTCACCGCGATGCGGGCCCGCGAGCTGGGCCGCAAGGGCGTCGTCGTGGGCGACCGCGTGGCGCTGGTCGGGGACGTCTCCGGCGACCAGGACACCCTGGCCCGGATCGTCCGGGTCGAGCCGCGCACGTCGGCGCTGCGCCGCACCGCCGACGACACCGACCCGTTCGAGCGGATCATCGTCGCGAACGCCGACCGGCTCGTCATCGTGACGGCGCTCGCCCATCCCGAGCCGCGCCCCCGGATGATCGACCGGCAGCTCGTCGCCGCCTACGACGCCGGGATGGACCCGCTGCTCTGCCTCACCAAGGCCGACCTCGCCGATCCGGACGGGCTGATCGCCGAGTACGCGCCGCTCGGCGTCCCGTACGTGGTGACGCGGCGCGGCGGCGACCTCGGCGGGCTGCGCGAGCACCTGTCCGGCCGGACGAGCGTCCTGGTCGGCCATTCGGGCGTCGGCAAGTCGACGCTGGTGAACGCGCTCGTCCCGGACGCCGAGCGGGCGGTCAGCCACGTCAACGCGGTCACCGGGCGCGGCCGGCACACCTCCTCGTCGGCGATCGCGCTGGAGCTGCCCGGCGGGGACGGCTGGATCATCGACACCCCCGGCGTGCGGAGCTTCGGCCTGGCGCACGTCGATCCGGAGCATGTGCTCAACGCGTTCGAGGACCTCGCCGAGGGCGCCGCCGAACGCTGCCCGCCGCACTGCGACCACCTCCAGGAGGACTGCGGCCTGGACGGCTGGGTCGAGGACGGCCACGCGTCCCGCGCCCGCCTCGACTCCCTCCGCCGGCTGCTGCTGGCCCTCGGGGGCGCCCTGTCCCCGGGGGACGAGCCCGTGGAACCCGAGTCGCGCCCCGGTCGGTCCTCGCGGCACGGTCCCGCCTGACCGTGCGGGGTGCCGCCATGCCGCTGCGGGCGCCCGGTTCGCGTCGGTAAGGTGCGCCTCATGCCGGGGACGATCGCAGGGCGTTACGAGCTCGTGGAGGTGCTGGGGCGCGGCGGGATGGGGGCCGTGTGGCGGGCGCTCGACCGCACGCTCGACCGCGAGGTGGCGATCAAGGAGATGTCGCCGCCGCAGGGCCTGGACGACGAGCAGGTCGAGCGCATCCACGCGCGGACGTTCCGGGAGGCGCGGTCGGCGGCGCGGCTCGACCATCCCCGCATCGTGACGGTCTACGACGTGGTCGAGGAGGACGGGCGGCCGTGGATCGTGATGCAGCTCGTCCGCGCGGAGGGGCTCGACAGGGCCATCGCGCGCGAGGGGCGGCTGCCGCCGGACCGGGTCGCGTCGATCGGGCTGGACCTGCTGGACGCGCTCGGCGCCGCGCACTCCGCCGGGGTGGTGCACCGGGACGTCAAGCCCGGCAACGTGCTGCTGCCGGACGGCCGGGCCGTCCTCACCGACTTCGGGATCGCGACGGTCGCGGGCGACGAGACGCTCACCCAGGCGGGCGCCATCGTCGGGTCGCCCGCGTATCTGGCACCCGAGCAGGCGCGGTACCAGAAGGCCACGCCGGCGTCCGACCTGTGGTCGCTGGGCGGCACCCTGTACGCGGCGGTGGAGGGCCGCCCCCCGTACCAGCGCCCGGACGTGTGGGGGGTGATGGCGGCCGTCCTCGCGGACGACCCCGACCCGCTCCAGCACGCCGGGCCGCTCACCCCGGTCCTGCACGGGCTGCTGCGCAAGGACGCCGGGCAGCGGATGGGGCCCGACGAGGCCGGCCGGCTGCTCCGCCAGATCGCGCAGGGCGGCCAGCGGTGGGCGCCCCCGCCGGCGGCTCCGTCGGCGGCTCCGTCCTCCGCGCCGCCGCATGACGTGACGTTGCAGTCTCCGGCCGCGCCCACCGTCGCGACGCCCGTGACTCCGCCGCGCCGCAAGCGGCGCGTGCCGTGGTGGCTGGTGGTGCCCGGGAGTATCTTCACGGCCGCGCTCGTCGCCGCCGTCCTCGCGATCGTGGTGTTCGTCGACAACGGGAGCGACGCGCCGAGCGGCGGCCAGTCGCCCTCGTCGCGCCCGCGGGCGTGGGTGCCCGGAGGGTACGAGCCGTACCGGGGGTCGGCCTTCGAGGCGGCCGTCCCCAAGGGCTGGAAGACGGAGCCGTCCGGTGACGACGTGACGTTCACCGATCCCGCCCGGGGCGTGCGGCGGGGGATCGGGGTCCAGCGCGTCGCGGCGGCCGGGTCGGGCGACCCCGGGGACGGCCTCGCCTCCGCGATCGACGACATGAAGAACGAGCCCGGTCAGTTCCCCGGCTTCAAGCAGGAGAGCTTCACCCGGAACATCCCCTACCAGGGCGGGCAGGCGGCCGAGGTCCAGTTCACCTTCACGAAGGGGGGCACGCCGGGACGCGCCCGGGTCCGCGCCTTCGAGTTCGGCGGCGGGTTCTACCAGGCCATCCTGATCACCGCGCAGAAGGACTGGCAGGCCGGCGTCGCGCACTTCGAGACGTTCCTCCGGACGTGGCGGGCGCCGTCCTGAAAAGGCGGACTTCCACACGCGTGCGAGTGATCGCCGCGACAATGGCGGCATGGAGCGGCGCGCGGTGCTCAAGGCGACCGTCCTCGGCACGCTGGCGGCCGCGGGATGCTCGGAGGAGAGACCGGCCTCGCGCGGGCGTCCGCCCTCGCCGTCCCGCGCCCGCCCGACCGGCCCGGCCGACTGGGGCGCGCTGGAGCGCGGTCTCGACGGGAAGCTGATCCGGCCGTCCGACGCCGCCTATCCGGAGGCCCGGCACCTCTACATCCCGCGCTTCGACCGGGTCCGCCCGGCGGGGATCGCCTACTGCGAGACCCCGCAGGACGTCTCGGAGTGCCTGGCGTTCGCGACGCTGAGGCGGATGCCGGTCGCGGTGCGCTGCGGCGGGCACAGCTACGCGGGCTGGTCGACGGGCTCGGGCCTCGTGATCGACGTGTCCCCCATGGACGGCGTGCGGCGCGACGGGGAGCACGCCGTCGTGGGCGCCGGCACCCGTCTGATCGACCTGTACGGCAGGCTCGCCGAGGACGGGGTGAGCGTCCCCTCGGGAAGCTGCCCGACCGTGGGCGTGGCGGGTCTGACGCTCGGCGGCGGGCTGGGCGTGACGTCCCGCGCGTACGGGCTGTCGTGCGACGTCCTGGAGTCGGTCCAGGTCGTCACGGCCGGCGGGCGCGTCCTGACCTGCGACCCGCACCAGAACGCGGACCTGTTCTGGGCGTGCCGGGGTGGAGGCGGCGGCAACTTCGGCGTCGCGGTGTCGTTCACCTTCCGGACGCACGAGACGAGCGACGTCACGCCGTTCAGCCTGCGCTGGCCGTGGTCGAAGGCCCCCGACGTGATCCGCGGCTGGCAGCGCTGGGCGCCCGCGGCCGACGCCGAGGTCTGGACGAGCCTGCACCTCGACACCGAACCCGACCAGGGCACCCCCACCGTCGAGGTCACCGGGCTGGCGCTCGCCGGCGCGGACGGCCACATGAGCCGGCTGACGGCCGCGACGGGGGCGGACCCGGTCTCGTCCACCGCCCAGAGCCGCCCCTACCTGGACGCGATGAAGTTCATGGGCGGCTGCGCGGGGCAGAGCACGGACCAGTGCCACGCGCAGGGCACGCTTCCCGGCCAGCGCGCCGAGGGCTCCTTCCCCCGGACCGACTACTCCGGGAAGTCGCACATCGCCTACAAGACCCTCACCGACGACGCGATCCGCGCCCTCACCAGCCGCTTCGAGGAGGGCAACGACGTCCGGAACAGGTCGGTGCTGATGGACGCGATGGGCGCCGCGATCACCCGCCTCTCGCCCGGCGCCACCGCCTTCCCGCACCGGAAGGCGCTCTTCTGCGTCCAGTACCTCGCGCCCGACGACGCGTGGCTGTCCGCCACCCATGGCGCCATGGAGCCCTACCTGGGCGGCGCCGCCTACGTGAACTACATCGACGCGGGACTCAAGGACTGGGCGAACGCCTACTACGGCCCCAACCTCGACCGTCTCAGGAAGGTAAAGGCGTCCCACGACCCCGGGCGGCTGTTCCGCTTCCCGCAGGCCGTCTAGCCCCGCGCCCTAGCCGTGCGCCCTAGCCCCGCGCCTCCTCGAACAGGCTGCGCGCCTTGGCCTCGGCCTCGTTCAGCGCCTGGACGTGCCGGGGCGCGAGCTCCTCCACGCAGCGGGTCATCTCCTCGGTGACCTGGCTGAACGCGCTCTCCTCCGCGCCCCGTAGCGCCGCCCGGACGGTCGCGGAGCGGGCGCCGAGCGCGGCCCACTCCAGCTCCAGCCGCGCGACGGCCTCGTCGAACGCCCGGGACGTCTCGGCTCCCGCGTCCTTCAGCTCGTCCGGGACCGGGCCGCGCCCGGTCTTGCGCGCGTGGCCGGACAGGGTCGAGATGCGGCTGGCCAGGGCCAGGCCCTCGCGCGCCAGCGGCAGCACGTCGTGGATCAGGTCGGTGACGGCCTTGGCCAGCTCCTCCACCCGCGTCAGCAGCTTCTGCGTCGCGGCCTCCAGGGCCGTGGAAGTGCGCTCGGCGACCCGCGCGGCGACCTCCTGCTGCTGCCGGGACAGGACCGGCACGATCTCGCGGTCGAGGACGCGCCGGAGTTCGCGCTCCTGCGGACCGCGCCCGCCGGGGCCCGCCTGCCCGGCCCATTCGGCCCAGACCCGTTCGATGCGCTCCTCCCCCGACGCGGCGATCTCGGAGGTGATCTCCTCCAGGGCCTCGCCGGCGCGCGCCTTCAGGCGCTCCACGCGCCCGTACAGCGCCTCGCGCTTGAACGGGTCGTTGAGCTCGTTGAGCTGCGCCTGCAGCCGGCGGGAGACGTCGATGGCGTGCTCGGCGAGGGGGACGAGGCGGTCGGCGAGCTCGTCGAGCGTCTCGGCCCGGCGCGGGTCGGTCAGCTCGGCCACCCACGCGGGAAGGTCGTGCGGCATGGCCCCATGCTGCCACCACACGGCCCGGGAAACCGGTGTTCGCGGCCCGGCGCGCCCCGGCGCGGGACCGAAAAGCCGGATCGGGCCGGGTAAGTGTGTCTGGACGCGCGGTGATCAGGGTAGCGTGGCACGCCGTGGCGGGCTATTCCGATGACCTGCGTCTCGCACATGTGCTGGCGGACGGGGCCGACGACATCACGACCAAGCGTTTCCGCGCCCTCGATCTCGCCATCGAGACCAAGCCGGACCTGACCCCGGTCAGCGACGCCGACCGCAGCGTCGAGGAGCAGATCCGCGGGACGCTGAAGCGGGCCCGGCCGCGGGACGCGGTGCTCGGCGAGGAGTACGGCAAGACCGGCTACGGCAACCGCTGCTGGATCATCGACCCGATCGACGCGACGAAGAACTTCGTCCGCGGCGTGCCGGTGTGGGCGACGCTGATCGCGCTGATGGAGAACGACGAGATCGTCGTCGGCGTGGTGTCGGCGCCCGCGCTGAACCGCCGCTGGTGGGGCGCCCGGGGCGGCGGCGCGTGGACCGGCCGCAGCCTGACCCGGGCGACCCGGATGACCGTGTCGTCCGTGACCGACCTGTCCGACGCCTCCCTGTCGTTCTCCAGCCTGAGCGGCTGGGAGGAGCAGGGCCGCCTCCCCCGCTTCCTCGACCTGACGCGGTCGGTGTGGCGGACGCGCGCGTTCGGCGACTTCTGGTCGCACATGATGGTCGCCGAGGGCGCCGTCGACATCTCCGCCGAGCCCGAGGTGTCGCTGTGGGACCTCGCCGCGCTCCAGGTCATCGTGGAGGAGGCCGGCGGGATGTTCACCGACCTGTCCGGCGTGCCCGGGCCGGACGGCGGCAGCGTCGTGTGCACGAACGGCAAGCTGCACGCCGACGTCCTGCGCACCCTGGGCGGCGGGCAGCTCTCGCTGCGCATCTGACCGCGGCGGACGGGGAATACCCTCCGCGAGGCCAGATCATCATGGCCTTCCGCCAGACTCGCGACATATCGTGGAACAGCGGTCGCGGGACGGCCGTTGACATGATGGGCGGCCCGTAAACGGAGGTACCAGATGTCGACCCAGACCAAGCTCGTGATCGGCGGCGTCGTCGTCGGCTTCCTCACCCTGTTCGTGTTCCCCTGGTGGCTCAGCGCGCTGATCATCCTCGGGGTCCTCGGCGCACCGGTCGTCGGGTACATGATGCTCGACCCGTCCCAGCGCAAGCGGGTCCGCGCGCAGGGCCGCAAGCGGCTGGGCAGCTGAGCGCCGCCGGAGACGCGTTCCGCCCCGCGGAGTGCCGCGGGGCGGAAGTCTCCGGCGTCTAGTCCCAGAGCTCGCGGTCCTCGGCGTGCGGATCGTGGACGACCTTGTCCGCCGGGTCGTCGAACGTCCGCACCGCCCGCGTGGACGGGTCGAACCGCTCCCAGCCGGGGTCGCCGCCGGCGGCGAAGTCCACCCACGCGCGGTGCATCCGGTCGGCGAGCGCCTGCGGCGGGTTCGGGCCGGTCATGGGCTCGCCCGCGGCGCCCAGGTTGTCGAAGACGAAGCCCAGCTCAAGCGCGTGGCAGGCGCCCAGGTCGTGGTTGGGCGACCGCCACGCGAACTCGTACATCCACGTCGCGCCGCCCGACAAGGCGTGCCCGGCGGCCGTGCGGTGGGCCGGGATGCGGAACTGGCTGTCGGTGGTGATCGTCGCCAGCAGCTCCCCGGGCGTCAGGTCCGGGTGGTGGTCGCGGTAGGCGGCGGGCAGGCCCCGGGGGATGCCCATGCCGGCCGTCGTGGCGGCGACCAGTTCCTCGGTGAGGCTCGGGGCGAGCCCGGTCGGCATCAGGAAGAACCGGAACTCCTCGGACGTGTAGCCGAGGAGCAGGTCCACGTCCCGCCCGGCGCCGGCGGCGATCGCGACCTCGGGGCGGCGGGCGAGCAGCTCGCCGTCCAGCACCGGCATCAGGGACATCCCGCCCGCGGCCGTGGTGGCGCCCCAGCGCCCGGGGTCGGGCACCATGGACACCTCGGCGGCGACGGCGCTCTGCACCGGGATGATCTCGGCCGGATCGAGCGCCGCGAACGCCTCGGCGGTCGGCTCGACGCCGAGCCGCGCGGCCATCTCCTTGGTGACGAGCAGGGCGTCCTCGGGGTCCTGGGCGATGTTGCCGGCGCCGCTCTGCGCGATCGCGCGGTGGAAGAGCCCGAGGTCGAGGGAGAGCAGGGTGGTGACGCTCATGGCGCCGGCCGACTCGCCGAAGACGGTGACCCGGGACGGGTCGCCGCCGAAGCCCGCGATGTTGTCGCGGACCCACTCCAGCGCGGCGATCTGGTCGAGCAGCCCCCGGTTGGACGGCGCCCCGGGCAGCTCGGCGAACCCCTCCACCCCGAGCCGGTAGTTGATCGTCACGCAGACGACGCCGTCGCGCGCGAAGGTGTGCCCGCTGTAGACGGGGATCGCGCCCGACCCGTTCCGGAAGGCGCCGCCGTGGATCCACACCATGACCGGCAGGCCCGAGCCTCCGGGCGTCCAGACGTTGAGGTTCAGGCAGTCGTCGCCCGGGATCACCGGCTCGTCCAGGAGCATGTCGAAAGGCCGCGGGTAGACGGGCTTGGGGACGGTCGGGCCGTACTCGACGGTGTCGCGGACGCCGTCCCACGGTTCGGGCGGGCGCGGCGGCCGGAAGCGGTCCGGCCCGAACGGGGGCGCGGCGTAGGGGATGCCGAGGAACGCGGTGACGCCGTCCCGAGCCGTGCCGCGCACCTTGCCCGAGGACGTCCGAACGACCGCCATCATGCCGCCGCCTCCCATTTTAGAACGATGTTCGATAAATTTGAGGGTACGGGACGGGCGGACGCGGCGGAACGGCCCGTCAGCCGTTGCCGGGACGCAGCATCCGGGTGAGGTAGTCGCGGGCGAACCGGCGGATCGCGTCCTCGCCGTCCAGCGCGAGACCGCCGCCCGGGACGAGCAGCAGCGAGACCGCGACCCGCAGCAGCACCTCGGCCACGGTGTCGTGGTCCTCGGCGTCGCCGGGGCGGGCGCGGCGCAGCCGGTCGGCGAGGATGTCGCGGGCGGCGAGCATCACCGCGCCGCCGTTCATGCTGAGCTGCGGCAGGAACGCCTCCGGCTCGCTCTCCAGGACGCGCGCCAGCAGCGGGTGCGCGCGGGCGCTGCGCAGCCCCACCACGAACCCCTCGACGACGGCGTCCTCTGGAGAGGGCAGGCCCTCCGTGGCCTCGGCGATCGCGGTGAGGAACCGGCGGCACTCGCGCAGGATCACGGCCTGGAGCAGCTGGTCCTTCCCGGCGAAGCGCCGGTAGATGGTGGTGCGCGCGACCCCGGCCCGTTTGGCGACGTCCTCCACGCTGACGCGGCGCAGCCCGTAGCTCTCGAACTCGGCGAGCGCGGCGTCCAGGATGCGCGCGTCGAGGCCGCCGGCGTCCGCCTCCGGCGCCGCCAGCCGCTCCCGCAGTGTCGCGTCCAAGGTCATAGCCGCACCCTAACCGGCTCGGGGCCCGGTCTCCGCCCACCGGGCGCTACACAGTTACAATAATCGTCGTTCTGTAGTTCTGTTGCATTCTCCCGGCGGTGCACATGACAGGCTTGTCTCCTGTGGGGGGACGACCCCCCACACCCCCCGGCGGCCCCCTCGGGCCCGGCTCGCTGACCTGGCGATACTTCGGCGACACCCGGATGCTGCTGGTCGGGCCGCGGGCTGCCGTCCTGCAGAACATGCTCCCCGAGCTGGGTCAGGGCGTCCTCGACCACTCGGTGTTCTTCAGCGAGACGTTCGCGCGGGTGAAGCGGTCCGCCGGGCCGATCCTGAACACCGTGTACGGCGGGGAGCGGTCCGCCGAGACGGGCCGGAAGGTGCGCGACTACCACCGCGACATCAAGGGGACGATGCCGGACGGCTCCCGCTACCACGCGCTCGATCCCGAGACCTACTACTGGGCGCACGCGACCTTCCTCGACACCATGCTGTACTGCGTCGAGACGTTCATCCGGCCGCTGACCGAGGCCGAGAAGCGCCGCGTCTACGAGGAGTCCAAGACCTGGTTCCGGATGTACGGGGTCAGCGACCGGGCCATGCCGGACGACCGGGAGGCGTTCCAGGCGTACTGGAAGCGGATGCTGGACGAGGTGATCGTCCCGCACCGGACCGCCCGGTACGGCGTCGGCTACGTCACCAAGGGCCTGCCCGCGCCGCCGAGGGTCCCGGCGCCGCTGTGGCGGGCGGTGTCGCCGCCGCTCGGCGCGGTGGCCCGGTTCATCACGGTCGGCGGGCTCCATCCGCGCATGCGGGAGCTGCTGGACCTGCCGTGGAGCACCGCCGACGAGCGCCGCTACCGGCGGTTCGCGGCGGCCGTCCGGGCGGGGAACCGGGTGTGGCCGCTGCTGCCCGAGGCCGTCCGCTACCTGCCGCAGGCCCGCCGCGCCTTCCGCCGGGCCCGCCGCGACCGCCGCGCCCGCTAGCGCTCCGCCCCGGGAGCCGATCGGATCCGGGCGTCGTAGGCCTTGCGGGCGCCGGGGTCGTACTCCAGGAAGATCGTGTCGAGGCCGAGGCGGCGGGAGATCGCCCGCCTGGCCCGGTCGGGGAGCAGCGCGCTCAGCCTGAGCTGCCGGCCGAGCTTCGCGGGGACGACGACCTGCGGGCGGGGGCGGGCGATCAGCCCGGCGACGGCGGCGGCGACGTCCTCGGGCTCGCAGTTGCGCTGCCCCTTCGGGCTGCGCGTCCCGGCGACCAGCTCGGTGTTGGTGAACGTGGGCAGGACGGCGCTGACGTGCACGCCCCGGTCCCGCACCTCCAGCCGGGTGGCCTCCGTGAACGCCAGGACGGCCGCCTTGCCGGCGTTGTAGAGCGCGAGGCCGGGGGTGAACATGACGCCGGCGACCGAGGCCATGTTGATGACGTGGCCCGAGCCGCGCGGCAGCATCCGGCCGAGGGCGAGCTTGGTGCCGAGCATCACGCCGTGCAGGTTGATGTCGACGCACCGGCGGGCGTCGGCGTCGCTCTCGCCCGTGACCGGCCCGATCGGCATGATCCCCGCATTGTTGATCAGGACGTCGGCGGGCCCGGCGGCCTCCTCGGCGGCGTCGAGGAACGCGGTGAACGACTCGCGGGACGTGACGTCCACGGTCAGCCCGGTGACGCCGAGCGACTCCGCGGCCTCCTTGACGGCGGTCCCGTCGATGTCGCCGATGACGACGGTGGCGCCCCTGGCCTTGAGGGCGCGGGCGGTGGCGAGGCCGATCCCGCGGGCGGCCCCGGTGATCACGACGACCTTGCTCATGCGGACTCCAGGCTCATCGGGACTCCAGGCGGTCGAGGCGGACGGGCAGCCCGTCCTTGGGCGAAGGGAGCGACGTGGTGTCAAGCGGCCACTCGTAGCGCGTGGGGACGCTCCAGCGGTACCTCCGCAGCACCTGGTGCATGATCGTCTTCACCTGCATCCCGGCGAAGTACAGCCCGATGCACTTGTGCGCGCCGCCGCCGAACGGCGCCCACGCGTACTTGTGCGCCTTGTCCTCGCGGCGTTCCGGGGAGAACCGGCCGGGGTCGAACCGGTCGGGGTCCGTCCACCACTCGGCCATGTGGTGGTTGCTGAGCATCGGCACGACGACGGTCGTGCCGGCGGGGACGTGGAAGCCGAGGATGGAGGTGTCCTTGACGACCTTGCGCGGCAGCGCCGGGACGGGCGTGACCATCCGCAGCGACTCCTTCATCACCATGTCGATGCCGGTGAAGGCGTCCAGGTCGTCGTAGCCGGGCGGGGCCGCGCCGAGCGCCAGCGACTCCTCGCGGAGGCGCTCCTGCCATTCGGGGTACTTGGCCAGGTAGTACGCCATCGTCGTCAGCGTGATGGTGGTGGTGTCGTGCGCGGCCATCAGCGCGAAGATCATGTGGTTGACGACGTCCTCGTCGGTGAACCGCTCGCCGTCGTCGGTCTCGGCCTGGCAGAGCGCCGCGAACAGGTCGTCTCCCCCGTCGCGGCGCTTGGCGGGCAGGTGCCGGCGGAAGAAGTCCTCCAGCACCCGCCGGGCCCGCAGGCCGCGGTGCCAGCGCAGCCCGGGGACGGCGAACCGGACGTAGGCGGTCCCCGCCCGGACGGCGTCGATGAACGCGCCGTTGACCCGTGCGCGTTCGGCGTCGTCCAGCTCGACGCCCATGAAGACGTCCGCGGCGAGGTCGAGGGTGAGCTTCTTGAAGTGGTCGTAGATCTTGAAGCCCTGGCCGGGCTCCCACGACTCGACGCCCGTGACGATGCCGGGCGCCATCGCGTCCATGTAGGCGCGCAGCCGGGGCCGGGTGAAGGCCTGCTGCATGATGCGCCGGTGGTGCAGGTGCTCCTCGAAGTCCAGCAGCATGATGCCGCGGTTGAAGAACGGGCCGATGAAGTAGCTCCACGCAGGCCCGTTGGCGAAGGCCTTGTCCCGGTTGACCAGGACGGTCTCGGCGGCCTCGGGGCCGTGCACGGTGACCGTCCGCTGGCCGAGCAGCCATCCCCACGCGACGGGGCCGTACTCGTCGTACCGCTTCCTGGCGATGCCGATGGGGTCGCGCATGACGGCGAGCGTGCTGCCGATGTACGGGACGCCGGGCACGCCGGGGACCGGTTTCAGGTCGCTGCCCTCCGGCGGCGGTGCGAGGACGCTGGCCATGGATCCCTCCGGACGCGTGCAACAAAAACGCAGATTCTGTTGCTTTGTTCTAACGTAGCGGACGCCGGTAAGTCCAGGCTTACGGCACGTGATCCGGGCGTCAGCGGGCCTCCCGGGCGGGCGGCGCCTTCAAGAGGCGCCGCCGGGCCGCCTCCGTCAGCGGCCGGTACGCGCCCGCCCTGTCGCGGTAGTAGGCGCGCCCGTCGCCCGCGGGCGGGACGCCCTCGTCGCGCAACGGCGCCGTCCGCAGCCGCCGTCCCGCCGTGACCGGCACCTCGTCCACGATCCGGACGATCGCGGGCCGCAGCGCCGGCTCCACCCGCAGCAGCGCCTCGGACAGGTCGAGCGGCCTCAGCTCGGCCGGGTCCCGCAGGCTGACGGCCGCCGCGGCCAGTTCCGCGTCCCCCACCGGGATCCCGTAGACCGCGACGGTGTCGATGCAGGGGATGTCGCCGAGCGCGTCCCGGATCGGGCCGGGCGGGACGATGCCGTCGGCCGTGCGGATCAGCTCCGTCTCCCGGCCGACCAGCCAGAAGTCGCCCGCGGCGTCCCGGCGGAACAGGTCCCCGGTGATCGTCCAGGCGTCCTCGGGCCGGAAGACGCCGCGCACGGGGCGCGCCGCCGAGCCGATGGCGGCGAGCCGGACGCGGGCGAGCAGCATGCCGATCTCGCCGGGCTCGCACTCGATCGCGAACCCGTCCGGCCCCTCGGCCAGGCGACCCTTCTCCAGGTCGTAGCGCGCCGGCCGCACCTCGGCGCTGCCCGGCAGCGGGCGTCCCAGCGAGCCGGGCTTCTTGCCGCTCAGGTTCACCAGGACGGACTCGCCCTCGGTCGAGGCGTAGAACTCCAGCACGCGCGCCGGGGCGAACCGCTCCTCGACGCGCCGCCAGAGGTTGCGCGGCATGCCGGAGCCGATGAACAGCCGGACGGCGTGGTGCCGCTCCGCCGGGTTGGGCGGCGCGTTCACGAGGTCGCCCAGCGAGGTCCAGGTGTAGGACGCGACGGTCACGCCGTAGCGGCGCGCCTCGTCCCAGAACGTCTCGGGATCGTAGGAGCTGGCGAGCGCGAGCCGGGCGCCGCCCGCGACGGCGCCGCCGAGGCTCATCAGCAGCGCGGACGGGTGCTGGAGCGGCGTGATGCTGTAGACGGTGTCGGACGGCGACAGCGCCGCCGACGACGCGGTCCCGAACGCCGACAGCGCCCACCGCCGGTTGGTGATCCGGCTGGCCCGCAGCTGCTCGCCGTCGCCCCGGAACACCACGAACGCCAGGTCGCCGGCCCGTCCGGGGTTCGGCCGGTACCAGCCGGGCGGCTCGACCCGCTCCGGGTCGATGGCCTCCATGTCCGTCAGCGGGCCGCGGTCGCCGCGCCCGGTGCCGCCGAGCAGGTACGCCTGGACGCCGTCCAGCTTCGCGGCCCGCGCGGCGTGCTCGGGGTCGGCGATCACCCGGGTCACCCGGCCGAGGCGCGCCTCCGCCGCCGGGTCGCCGTCGGGGCGCAGCAGCACCGCGACCGCGCCGAGCCGGCTGAGCGCGGCGACCAGCGCGAGCGCGGTGGGCCGGGTGCCCATCAGCACGCCGACCGGGTCGCCGCGCCGCACCCCGATGTGGATCAGCCCGCGGACGACGGCGTCGATGCGGTGCTTGGCCGCCGCGTGCGTGTACGGCCGTCCCCGGTAGAGGAAGAACACCTCGCCGGGCCTGCGGGCGGCCTGCTCGTCCAGCAGCAGTCCCATCGACATGCGGGTGTCGGACTGGATGCGCTCCAGGCGGGCGAGCCGCGGCAGGTTCTGCGCGGCCTCTCCGGAGAGCTGCCGTGTCCCATGCACCGCCCGGGACGCGGTCCGGTAGGCCGACCGGGCGGCGCTCGTCCCGATGCCGCCCGCGAGCTGGAGCGCGTACCCGGCGGGTCCGCCGGGCAGGCCGGCCGGTTCGGCCTCCTCATCGCCGGTGACGGGCGCGACGATCTCCGGCAGGTCGCCCTCGCCCTCGCGCCAGCGCGCCCACGCGGCGACGGCCGGCCACGTCCGCGCGATCGCGAGGCCGCCGACGACGAGCCCGAAGTGCCCGGCGCGCAGGGCCGCCTCGTACACCTGGGCGCGCGGCGCGGCCCGCCGGATGCCGCGCACCATCGGCGGCGGCGCGATCTCGTCGACCTCGCCGACGAACGTCAGGACGGGGCAGGTGATGTCGGCGAGCGTGACGAGCCGGTCGCCGATGACGAAGCCGCCGGTCAGCATCCGGTTGTGCTGGATGAACTGGCGGATGAACTCGGCGAGCGCCGGGCCGGGCCACGACACCCAGCCCTCCCGTTCCAGGAACCGCCGCTGCCGCTCGCGCTGCGCGAGCCGCTCCCGGTCGTGCAGCTGCAGGATGAAGTCGACGCGGGAGCGGACCGACTTGACCGGGCTGAGCAGCTGGAACCCGAGCCGCGTCACCCAGCCGGGCACGGCGAACCCGCCGAGCAGCCAGTCGGGGACGCGCTCCACGCCCTCGGAGGCGAGCCAGCCGGGCAGCCCGAACGGCAGGCCGACGCTCGTGTCGGCCGGGCTGCCGAACGTCACCACCGACGCGACGCCCTCGCTGCGCCGGTACGCGGCGGCCTGGTAGACGAACATGCCGCCCTGCGAGTACCCGGCGAGGTGGACGTCCCGCCCGGTGGCCTTGCGGATCCGGTCGATCGCGTCGCTGACGGCGAGGACGTGGTCGGTGACGGTGCGCTCCAGCCCGCCGGGCTCGCGCTCGGGCGCGCCGAAGTCCACCACCCACGGGTCGACGCCGCGGTCGCGCAGCACCTTCACCGCGCTGACCCGCGAGGAGATGTCGTACACCTCGGCGGTGATCATCAGCGGCGGGACGAGCAGCATCACGGGCCCGTCGCCGGACGGCGCGTCCGGGAAGTAGTGCCGCAGCCGGTACACCCGCTGCTCGGTCACCACCTCGCACGGGGAGGCGTCCTCCTCGGTGTCGAAGCCCCCGAACCGGGCGACCTCCAAGGCGTTCTGGGCGGTTGAGCCCAGGCGGGCACCTAGGCGGAACAGGGTTTTGGCAACAGGCATCGTCGACCTCTCGCAGCGTCAACGCCATGTTGTCCTGTTATCACTGGCTTTAGCAATTACGCCGGTGCGGTGCTCAGCCGACGACGCGTGCGCCGTCCATGTGGCCCGCCTGGAGGCGCTCCCACATGTAGCGGCGGCGGGGCTTGCCGCTGGACGTCCGCTGGATCAGCCCGGTGCCGACGACGATCGTCAGCTCGACGTCGTCGCCGACGCGGCGGCGCAGCGTCTCGCGGACGGCGGCGACCCACGACTCGTCCTGCGTCTCGGCGAACAGGGCGAGCCCCTTCCGCCCGGCGCCGGGGACGCCGACGACGACGATCCGGCCCTTCCCGAGTCCGCTCACCTCGGCGATCTTGGCTTCGAGGTCCTCGACGTACACCGAGCGGCCGCGCACCTTGATGCTGTCGCCCATCCGGCCGAGGACGAACAGCTGCCCCTCGTGGAAGAAGCCGGCGTCGCCGGTGTAGACCTTCCCGTCCATGAACCGCGTCGACTTGGCCTCGGCGCCGGCGAAGTACCCGGGGCAGGCGGAAGGACCGCCCACCACGATCTCGCCGAGGAGCCCGTCGGCGAGCTCGTCGCCGTCATCGTCCACGATGGTCACGGGCACGTCGTCCTCGGGCGTCCCGCACCCGACGATCCAGCCGGCCTTGGCGCCGAGCGACCGCGGCCCCAGCGTGTGCTGTTCGAGGATCCGGACCGGCTGCCCGAACGACAGCGTCTCCGGATCGGGGCGGACGGCCAGCGGGTCGCGCGGCGCGTTGTCCATGGTGACCAGCAGCGTGGTCTCGGCCATGCCGTAGGCGGGCTTGAACATCGTCCGGGAGAACCCGAACGGCTCGGTGAGCTGCGCGAACACCTCCAGGGCGTGCGGGTCGATGGGCTCGGCGCCGATCAGCGCCATCTTCCAGCCGGACACGTCGAGGCCCTCCAGCTGCTCCGGCTTGACCCGCCGCGCGCAGTACGCGTAGGCGAACGGCGGCGCGGCCGTGTGCGCGGCCTCGGCGAAGCAGCGGATCCACCGCGCGGGGTCGCGGATGAAGTGGTCGGGCCGCATCAGCTTGAGGGTGCCCTGCCGGGTGATCGGGGTGAGGAAGCAGCCGATCAGCCCCATGTCGTGGTAGAGCGGCAGCCAGGACGCCACGACGTCGCCGTCCTCGTACCCGGCCATCCGCCCGATCAGCTCGCTGTTGGCCTCCAGGTTCGCCCAGGTGACCATGACGCCGCGCGGCGCGCCGCTGGACCCGGACGTGAACTGCAGCAGCGCCAGCTCGCCGACCGGTCGCACCTCGGCCTCCTCGGCGGCCTGCCGGGGCCGCCACGGCTCGCCGTCCAGCCCCGCGTCGGCCATGGCCCGGCCCGCGTACTCCGCCAGGCCGTCGGACGCCACGACCAGCGCCGGGGACGCCTGCCGCAGGATCGCCGCGACGTGCGCGACGTAGTCGTCCCCGTCCTGGAACAGCGGCGGTGTGATCAAGCACACGGTCGCGCCCGCGGCCCAGACCGCGAAGTAGGTCTCGATGCAGGTGAAGTCCGTGGGCAGCACCAGGCACACCACGTCGCCCGGCCGGACGCCCTCCGCGATCAGCGCCCCGGCGGTGCGTCGCGCGCCGGAGGCCAGCTCACCGTAGTCGCGGTAGTCCCAGCCGCCGTCGTCGGCCGCCAGGTGGACGCCGCGTGAAGTGTTCGGCTTCTCCAGCCATCCGCGCAGCGCAGATGCCATCGTCTCCCCTTCGGCGTCGGTCCCGGTCACCCACGTGACTCGCCGGTAACTTCACCAGGGCGGCGCGTTCCCGTCAACCGTCGCGATCATCGAACGGACCGGCCGGTCATTCGGCGGGCGCGTCACGTCGTACCGTGACCGTCCGGACGAGCCGCCACCCGACCAGTGCCGCCCCCAGGAACACCGAGGCGACGATCACGAAGGCGGCGGCCGTCCCCTGGCCGGAGACGGCGCGCAGCGCCATTCCCACGGCCACGGTCGTCACCCAGACACCGACCCCCGAGGGCACCAGCGCCTCCGGCCCGCGCCAGACCCGCCACAGGACCCACCCGGCGGCGAGCCCGCCGAGAAACGGCCACGCGGTGCCCGCGAACCCCGCCAGGCTCGCGGCCTCATCATGCGAAGCCCGCCCGATCGCCACGAAGACCAGCACACAACAGACATCGACCAGGCCGGCCAGGGAGTTCCGCATGCTCCCAGGTTAAGGGCGGCGCGGACAGCGTGGGCTCGATCGCGGCCGGGCGCCGCACCCCCGCGAGCTGTGGGAGTGGCCGGTCACGCCGTCTCCAGCGCGGCGAGCAGCCGATCAGGCACCGGCAACGTCGCCAGCGGCACGTGCTGCTGGCCGCAGTGCAGGTCGCGGTCGAGCAGTCCCCCCGCCGGGACCTTGCGGGGAAACGAGATCTTCACGACGTTCAGCGACGGGATGCGGAACAGCAGCACATCGCCGGCGTCGACGTCGTACAGTTCGGCGATCACCGCCTCGTTGAGGAAGTCGGGGTCCGCGGCGATCGCGTACCCGGTCGCGTCGAGCATGAAGGCCTCGAACGTCGTCCAGAACGGCCCGGCGTTCTTCGACCGGATCTCGTGCGCGAAGTCGGACAGGACGGGTGCAGGAGTGGTCATGACGCTCCTTCAGGCGACAGTGCGGAACAGGGACGTGGAGTCGTCGACATCGACGACGTGGTTGAGCACGAACTCGTACGTCGCGCCCCGTTCCATCTCTGCCGGCGACGTCGCGAACGCGAAGCTCGGCAGGTACGACATGTCGGGCAATGGCAGGTGGAGCATCAGCGGGTTGGCGACCTTCGCGACCGCCGTTGCGGTGGCCTGGTCGGAGGCTCTCACGCGCAGCATCACGGCGACCTCGTGGGTGGCCGACCGCTCCGTCTCCAATGCCCCGAGTACCGCGTCGTGGCCGTAGAGGCGCAGGTCGAAGGCGTACTCGTCCGGCCGCAGACCGAGGGTCTCCTCGACACGTCCGGTCAGGATCCGCCGCATGAAGCCGGCCCACTCGTCGATGCGCGCCACGATCAGAGGGTCACGGATCGCGACGAACGAGATCGTCTCGTAGCCGGCCGGCCGGGCCCCTTCGAGCTTGATCGTGATCTGGTCGGCCACGTGGAACCGCGAACCTTCGACCCGGACGCGCCGGTCGTCGACGGGCACGTAGGTCGCCGCCGACACGTCGAGCGTGCCGCGCGGCTCTCGCAGCTCGAACGGATCGGCGGTCTCGTAGAGCATGTGCGCCGCGACCGACGTGGGTGTGCAGGCGTTGTCCTCGTCGAGCGGCTCGATCTCGAAGCCGTCTTCGTCGACCCAGGCGATCACCCCGCCCGACTTCGGGTTGGTGGTGCACTGCCCGCCGCACTCCACGATCTTGGCCGCGTGCCACGCCGGGCCGTCGGGCATGCCCCGCATGATCGGCACGCACGCCGCGACCGCGGTGTCGGTGGCCCGCCCGCCGAGCACCACCTGGGCGCCGGCCTCGAGCGCGGCCGCGAACGGTTCGTGACCCATGACCCCCACGATGTGGGAGCACGACTCCAGCGTCCCGGCGTCGAGATCGCCCAGGGGCGGCAACGGATGAATCCGCCCGGCGTCCAGCCGCTCCTTGAGCGTTGCGGCGGACTGCTCGCTGTAGATACGGGTGACCTTGAGCGACAGTCCCTCCTCCGCCATGACCTCGTCGACCATGCCGGCGACCCAGTCGACCCCCGAGTCGGTGCCCGAGGTCCCGCAGGACCCGATCAGCAGAGGGATGCCCGCCGCCGCCGACGCCCTCAGCAGAATGCGAAGGTCGCGGCGGACCGCCGCCGGCGCCGTCTTCGCCGTTCCGGATCCCAGGTAGTACGGGCCGGAGTCGGTGGAGCCGCCGTCGACCGTGATCACGTCGGCACCGAGGGCCAGGCCGCGCCGCACGGCCTCCTCGTGGATCCCCGCGCCGAGCATCCCGCTCGGTGTCAGCACGCCCACACGGGTCTCACGCATCGTCGTCCTCCACCTGGTCGAGTCGGTCGGCGGGCTCGAAGAGCCGCAGGTCGTCGGGCGCCAGCCCCACCGTGAGCTCGGCGGTGTCGACCGAGCGGGTCGTGGTGACGGTCAGCCGCGCCGCGCCCACCTGCAGCACGTAGCGGTAGTGATCACCGAGGTACGAAGAGCTCGTGACCTTGGCCGTGACCGAGTTCGGGCGGCCGGTCTCGCCTTCGCGCTGGATGTGCACCGCCTCGGGGCGGATGGTCAGGCTCACGCGACCCGTGCGGCGGCCCGCATAGGGAACACGCAGAGGGTCGGCGAGCCCGTCGAGACGGACCATCGCGTGGGTGCCGTCGGCCGTGACCACCGTCGCGTCGAGGATGTTGGCGGTGCCCACGAAGTCGGCCACGAACAGGTCGGCCGGGTTCTCGTACACCTCGCGGGGGGTACCGATCTGCCGGATGACCCCGTGCTCCATCACGACCACCTGGTCGCTCATCGACAGCGCCTCGTCCTGGTCGTGGGTCACGAACACGGTCGTGACGGCGACCCGCCGCTGCAACGACCGCAGCCAGTCACGGGAACGGTCGCGCAGCTTGGCGTCGAGGTTCGAGAACGGCTCGTCCAGCAGCAACATGTCCGGCGGGTGCGCCAGCGCGCGAGCCAGGGCGACCCTCTGCTGCTGGCCACCCGACAACTGGTGCGGGTAGCGATCGACCTGCCCCGCCAGCTCCACCAGGTCGAGCACCTCCATGACCCGTTCCTTGCGCTCGCGCCCCCTCACCTTGCGGAGCTTGAGCGGGTACGCGACGTTGTCGAACACCGTCATGTGAGGCCACACCGCGTAGGACTGGAACACGACGCCGCAGTTCCGTCGCTCCGGCGGGACATCGATCCGGTCGCCGTCGAACACCACGCGGCCACCGAAGCTGATCCGGCCGGAGTCCGGCCGGTGCAGGCCCGCGATCGACCACAGGGTCGTGGACTTGCCGCACCCGCTCGGTCCCAGCAGCGTGGTGATCTGGGCGTCCGGGACGGTCAGCGACATGTCGCGCAGGACCGCGTGGTCGCCGAACGACTTGTGCAGGTTCCGGATCTCGAGTTCAGGCACGGGGACGCACCCCGAACAGGCCGCGGCCGATGCCGAGGACGGCGAGCGTGATCACCATCTGGATGACTCCTAGCGCGGCGACACTGCCGCCGATGTTGGTCGCCGCGAGTTGCAGCATGGTCAGACCGAGCACGGGCGTGCCGTCGGTGACGAGGAAGACGGCCGGCTCGGCGTCGTTGAGCATCGCGACGAAGAGCAGGATGAAGCTGGCCGCCATCGCCGGCATGACGAGGCGCAGCACGATCGTGCGCATCGCGGTCCACCAGGTCGCACCCGAGGTCCGGGCCGCCAGGTCGAGATCCCGGCCGACGGCCGCGAGGGCCGGGTAGAACGCGCTGTAGCCGAGCGCGAGGCTGCGGACCGCGAACGCCAGGCCCATTCCCCACAGTGTGGAGCGGATCGAGCCGCTCGGATCGAGGATCACGAGCGACCAGAAGAAGGCCATGCCGGTCACGAGCCCGGGGATCATCCGGGGCCACATCATCGCCTGCTGCAGCGACCCGCGCAGCCGGAAGTCCGACCGGTGCGCGATGACCGAGAGCATGGCGATCGCGAGCGTGGTCAGCAGGCCGCCGACCGAGGCGATCAGCAGGCTGTTGACGAGGGCCTTGGTGAAGACCGGATTGGCGAAGACGTTCTCGAAGTTGATCGTCGACAGCGACTCCCACGGTGAGACGAACGGCGTGAACACGGTCGTGAACGCCGACATGACGACACCGGCCAGCGGGACGAGCACGAGCACCAGCAGAACGATCAGCATGCCCGCCGAAGCGAGCCACCGGACGGGGCCGAGTTCGAGCGCCCGGCTCCCCGTCGGCTTGCCCGTTACCGCGGCGAACCGCCCGACGTCTCCCACCAGCTTGTTGCGCAGCACGAGCAGGGCCGAGACGGTCACCAGCATCAGCACGGCGCCGGCCGAGACCAGTCCGTGCCGCGGCGGCGAGACGTTGGTCCAGTTGTTGTACAGGTACGTCGAGATCATGTCGATGTCGCTGGAGTAGCCGAGCACCAGCGGCAGGCCGAGGACCTCCAGGGCGATCGCGAACACCAGCAGCGTGGAGTTCAGGATCGCGGGACGCAGCAACCGCACACTCACCGTCGCGAGGACGCGAACCGGCCCGGCACCCGCCATGCGAGCCGCGTCCTCGAGCGCGGGGTCGATCGCGGCCAGGGTGTTGCGGCAGAACAGGAAGATGACCGGGGCCGCCACGCTGATGCCCACCAGCGCCATCCCGGGGAT
This sequence comes from Actinomadura madurae, assembly GCF_047130825.1. Taxonomy (NCBI): domain Bacteria; kingdom Bacillati; phylum Actinomycetota; class Actinomycetes; order Streptosporangiales; family Thermomonosporaceae; genus Actinomadura; species Actinomadura madurae. The sequence continues at coordinate 8,701,713 of NZ_CP083237.1, read as the reverse complement.
GCTGTACAGATCGATCGGCATGCCGAGGAAGGTGTTCGTCCGCAGCCACGTCGTGGCGAATCCGGCCTGCGACCACATCAGGCCCCAGCCGAGCACCAGCACGATGCCCGGCAGCATCACCGGCAGCAGGAAGATCGTCGCGAGGATCCCCCGGCCCGGCAGGTTGGTCCGGGTGAACAGCACCGCCGCCCCGACGCCGAGCACGACCGATCCGGCCGTCATGATCGTCGCGAAGACCACGCTGTTGGACACCGCGCTCCACCACGCGTCGTCGGTGAGCAGGTCGCGATAGTTCTGCAGCGTCGGCTCGCCACCGGACTCGTACAGCGGCGTCGTCCACAAGGAGGCAACGGCCACCGGCACGATCGGCCCGACGATCACTAGGACCGCGAGCGCCCAGATCACATAGTGGGACACGGTCGTGGAGTCGAGCCGTCGACGGCGGCGCCCGCGCGCCCCGCGCGCCCCCTCGACGGGGGGCCGCGCGGGCGTGGTGAGGCCGGTCATCGGCCGAAGACCTCATTCCACCGCTTGACGGTCGCGGCCTGGCCGGTCACGAACTCCGGGGCCCAGCCGTCGATGATCACGTTGTCCTTTCCGACGGCGTCCTCGATCGCGGCCAGGCCGTACGGGCACTTGACGCCGGCGCGGTACGGCGAGAAGCCGCCCTTGCAGGCCTCCTGCTGCCCCTCGACCGACAGGGCGTAGTTCAGGAACACCTTCGCCGCGTTGGGGTGCTGGGCCTTGGCCGTGATGCCGATCGCCCGCGGCACCAGCGGTGTGCCGTCGGTCAGGTAGGCGTAGTTGAGCACCTTCGCCGCGTCCCCGGTGATCAGCGGACGGACCGACCCGAGGACGAAGAAGGAGGCGCTGTACCCGCCCTGGAGCATCTTCTGCGCGATGTTGCCCGCACCGTTCTCCACGCCGGACGACGGTCCGAGTGCCTCCAGGTTCTTCCAGCCGTCCTCACCCGCGCGCTTGATGTACGACGCGGTCGCGTAGTAACCGATCGCATTGGTGATGTCGACGACACCGATCTTGCCCTTGAGCTTGGGCGCCATCTCGGCGAACTCGCCCATCGAGGTGGGCTGCTCGTCCTTCGGCAGGAGGGACTTGTTGAACAGCGCGACGACCGGGTCCTGCGACATCGCCACGACTCCCGGCGCCAACCGCGCGTGGGCGGGCAGGTTCGCGACGTTCGGGTCCTTGTAGTCGGTGATGTGGCCGTCGCCGGCGAACCTCGACATGACCGGTTGGTTCGACATCATCACCAGGTCCGCGGTGCGCGCACCGGTCGCCGCCTCGCTCTTGTAGCGCTCGACGATCTGGGTGTCCTCCAGGTCGAGGTTCTTGATCTGGATCTTCGGATACTTCTTCATGAACGCCGTGGCGAGCGGTTTCATGATTTCGGAGTTGGCGTTGGAGTACATCAGCACCGACCCCTCCTTCTCCGCCGCCGCGATGATGTCATCGCTGACCGGGGTGACCGCCGAAGCCTTACCGGGGTCGGCCGTGGACGTCGGCCCGGCCGCCGCGGGCTCGTCGGACGAGCCGCCGCAGGCTGCGAGGGTGAGGACGCTGAGCGCCGCGACGGCGGCGGACAGGCGCTGGGGAAACCGCATGAGAACTCCTTGCTTCGTGCTGTCGGGTGGGCTGTGGCGAGGTGATCCGGGGCTCATGCGACGGCCTGCGCCACGCGACCGGCCACTCGGCCGGAGAGGCGTCCCCCGGGGGAAGGTCCCTCAAGCGCGCTGTAAGTCCGTCATCCGCCGCTCCGGAACCCGCCGGCGGAGGTCGGGAGGGACGCGACGGCGGCTCCCTGCCCGGCCCCGGTGATCACCTCCGACAGCGCTGCCTGTGACGCGGTGCCGCGGAACCCGTCGACGATGACGACTCGCACGTCAGGCCGCCCGCCCGGGGCCGTTGACCTGGAAGGCCGGCCGCCCGGAGAGTGCCGCGACGAGTTCGGCGGCCCCTTCACGCCCGGCGGCTTCGCGAGCCTCGGCGGTCTGTCCCGCCATGTGCGAGTAGACGGTTATCCCCTCGACGCCCCTCAGGACGCTGTCCGCCGGGAGCGGCTCGACCTCGGTGACGTCGAGCGCGGCTCCGGCGATCATGCCTGAGCGGACCGCCGTCGCGAGCGCCTGCTCGTCGACCATCTGGCCCCGGGCGGTGTTGACCAGCAGAGCGTTCGGCTTCATCAGCCCGAGCGCCCGGTCGCCGATGAGCCCGCGCGTCGCGGGTGTCGAGGCGGCGTGGATCGACACGACGTCGGAGCGCCCGAGGAGGTCGTCGAGGGTGACGAACTCCACGTCGGGGAACCGCGAGCGCAGGTCCGCGCCGACGTTGGTGTGACTCAGCACGGTCATGCCGAACGCCCGTGCCAGCGGGACGACCGCCCGCGCGGAGGCCCCGAACCCGACCAGGCCGAGGGTGGATCCCCGCAGCTCGTGACCGTCCGTCCGGGGCCAGCGCCCTTCGGACACGCCGACCGCGAGGTCGACGAGGTGGCGCGACGCGTCGAGCATCAGGCCGATCGTGTACTCGGCGACCGCGTTGGCGTTGATCCCCGGCAGGTTGCTGACGCTGATGCCCAGGCGGGACGCGGCCTCGACGTCGACCGAGTCGTATCCGACACCGGTCCGGACGACGGCCTTCAGGGCCGGCGCCCGCTCCAGCACCTGGGCCGTCATGGGCTCGTTGGCGATCAAGGCCCCCTCGACCCCGTCGAGGAGGCGCACCAGCTCGTCCACGGAGCGGTGCCCCTCCAGAGGTTCGTGCACCGTCGTGTGCCCGTGGTCACGCAGGTACCCGTCCACCGCGTCGCCGGGCCGCAGGTAGTCGGTCGTGATCAGGATGCGGGCCATCGCCGGGTCCTCCGTGGTCGTCATGTGGCGGCAGCCACATAACGTAGGCGACGACGCAGGTCACGTTAACCGGGCTTCGCGAAAGGTCACCTTTCGCGCAGAGAAACTCGGCCCAGGCGGCGCGGAAGCTCTTCGGCCAGGTAATCGATCACCGCCGTGATCCGTACCGGCACGTGGTGGACGTCGGCATGCAATGCGTAGACGTCCGCACCCGGGGTCGGCACGTCCTCCAGCACACGGACCAGCGATCCCTCCGCCAGGAGGCTTGCGACCTGCCACATCGATCGCATGATGAGTCCTCGCCCCTCGATCGCCCACTGCGTCACGACGTCGCCGTCATTGCTCGACAACGAGCCGTCCACCCGCATGCGGAACTCGTCGGGTCCGTCGCCGAACCGCCAGAGCGCGTAGTCGCTGTAGTTCTCCCGCAGCACGATGCAGTTGTGGTCGACGAGCTCGTCGACCGACGACGGTCGTCCGTGCTCGGCCAGGTACCGCGGCGACGCGCAGACCACGCGGCGGTTCTCCGCCAGACGACGCATGCGCAGCGTCGAGTCGTGCGGTGCCCCGACGTGGATCGCCACGTCGAACTCACGACGGTGCGGGCTCAGCGGCAGGGGGGTCGTCGTCAGCTGGACGTCGAGCCGCGGGTGCAGAGCACCGAACTCGCCCAGCAGCGGGCCGATGTGCGCCCGCCCCAGACCGAGGGTCGACTCGACCACGAGCGAGCCCCGCAGCTCGGCCGACTGGCCCGTGATCTCGTCCTCAAGCGCCTGGACGTCGACCAGGATCGGGGTGATCCCCTTGGCCAGGACGGCTCCCTCAGGGGTGAGGACCAGCTTGCGGGTGCCGCGGTGGACCAGGTGCACGCCGAGCCGTCGCTCCATCGCTGCGAGGCGCTTGCTGACGACGGGCAACGAGCAGCCGAGCTCGCGCGACGCCGCCGTCAACGTCTCGCTCGCGGCGACCACCGCGAAGAACCGCAGCTCGTCGACCGATCCGGCGACATGGACCACGCCGCACCTCCACCTTTCTTGGGGCGAAAGCCTATCTTGCCGCGAATCGACTAGGCCCCCGGTGCGTCTCTCCGTACGGTGAGGCCGTTCCGGTCGGACCATCCGCTCCGGCCGCCCCGGTCAGCGAAGGTGGGCTACAGGTGACAGGCACATACCGCGTCGCGGTGATCCCCGGCGACGGCATCGGCGTCGAGGTCGTACCCGAGGGTCTGCGTGCCCTGCACCGGGCCGCCGATCTCTTCGGCTTCACGGTCGAGACCGAGACGTTCGGGTTCGCCAGCGCCGACTACTACCTCGCCCACAGCGACATGCTCCCCCCGGACTGGAAGGAGACGTTGAGCGGATTCGACGCCATCTTCTTCGGTGCCGTCGGCTGGCCTGACGTCGTGCCCGACCACGTCTCACTGTGGGGAAGCCTGCTGAAGTTCCGCCGCGAGTTCGACCAGTACATCAACCTTCGCCCGGTCCGCCTGCTCGAAGGCGTCGTCAGCCCGCTACGCGACCGCCTCCCGGCCGACATCGACTTCTACGTCGTGCGCGAGAACACCGAAGGCGAGTACTCCAGCATCGGCGGCCGCATCTTCGACGGCACCGATCGCGAGACCGTGCTCCAGGAGACCGTGATGACCCGCACCGGGGTGGACCGCGTGCTGCGGTACGCGTTCGACCTCGCCCGCCGTCGGGACAAGAAGCACCTGACGTGGGCGACCAAGAGCAACGGCATCTCGATCTCGATGCCGTACTGGGACGAGCGCGCCGAGGCGATGGCCGCCCAGTACCCCGACATCCGCGCGGACAAGTACCACATCGACATCCTGACCGCGAACTTCGTGCTCAAGCCCGACTTGTTCGACGTGGTGGTAGCCAGCAACCTGTTCGGCGACATCCTGTCGGACCTGGGCCCGGCCTGCGCCGGCACGATCGGCATAGCGCCGAGCGCCAACATCAATCCAGACAGGACGTTCCCCAGCCTGTTCGAGCCGGTCCACGGGTCCGCGCCGGACATCGCGGGCCAGGGCATCGCCAACCCGGTCGGCCAGATCTGGAGCGCCGCCATGATGCTCGACCACTTCGGCGAGCACCCGGCCGCGGAGTCGCTCGTCCGCGCCATGGAGTCGGCGCTCGTCGACGACACGGTGGCGAAGACTCCCGACCTCGGTGGCGACGCGACCACCGTCCAGCTCGGCCGCGCGATCACCGACCGCATCACGGCCCCGGCGGTCGTGGCGTGACCGCGGCGGCGGCACCTTCCCTCGATCCCGTCCGGCTGGAGGTGCAGTGGGACCGGCTGTCGGCGGCGACCGACGAGGCGGCGTACGCGATGCTGCGGTCGGCGTTCTCGACCATCATCCGCGAGTCGAACGACTACACCGTCGTCGTCATGGACCGGCGCGGCCGCACGATGGCCGAGACCCGGGCGGGCATCCCCGCCTTCGCGGGACTCGTCGGATCGTTGACCCGGTTGCTGCTCGAACGGATGCCCGCCGAGACCTGGCGGGACGGCGACTGCGTGATCACCAACGACCCGTGGATCGCGACCGGCCACCTGCCCGACGTCTCGATGATCGCGCCGTTGTTCCACCGCGGCCGGCTGGTCGGGTTCACCGGCAGCGCCGCCCATCTGCCCGACATCGGCGGCACCGGAGGCCTGAGCACCGACCTGATCGGCGAGGGCGTGCTCATCCCGCCGCTCCACCTCTACCGGGCCGGAGAGGTGCAGAGCGGGGTCAAGGACCTGCTGCTCGCCAACGTCAGAATGCCCGACCAGGTGTGGGGCGACCTGCAGGCCCAGGCGACGGCGCATGCCGTGTGCCGTCGTCGCGCGCTGGAGTTCCTGGAGGAGTTCGGCGAGCCCGACTTCGAGCGGTTCGCGGCCGCGGTGCACACGCTGACGGACGACGCCATGCGCGCCGCGGTGCGGGCGATCCCCGACGGCAGGTACACGTCGACGGTCGATGCCGACGGCCTGCCGGGCCGGCCGACGCACATCGCGTGTGCGGTGACCGTGGCCGGCGACTCGATCACGATCGACTACACCGGTACCTCGGCTCAGGTCGACTTCCCGACCAACTGCACGCTCAACTACACGCGCGCCTATTCGATGTACCCGCTGAAGCTGGTTCTCGATCCCGCCACCCGCACCAACCACGGCTCGTATCTGGCGATGTCGCTCGTCGCCCCGGAGGGCACGATCGTCAACCCGCGCTTTCCCGTCCCGGTGATCGCCCGGCATCTGACCGGGCACCTGCTGTCGTGCGCGATCTACCGCGCCCTGGCCCCCGTGCTGCCGGACCAGGTCATCGCCGACAGCGGCGGCGCACCGGCCCTTCGCGTCAGGTTCACCGGCCAGGACGACGACGGCCGCCCGTGGGCGCTGATGCTGTTCGCGAACGCCGGCATGGGCGCCTCGGCGCACACCGACGGCCTGTCGACCACGGCTTTCCCCACCAACTCCGGCACCGGGAGCATCGAGGCGATGGAGGCCGCGGCTCCCTTGCGGATCGTCCGCAAGGGGTTGCGCCGCGACTCCGGCGGTCCCGGGATGTACCGGGGCGGACTCGGGCAGGTGGTCGAGGTCGCCAACCCCACGTCACGTCCGGTGCAGGTCGGTCTGCTCGGCGACCGGCAGACCCAGGCGGCCCGCGGTGTGCTGGGCGGCGGTGATGGCGCGACCGCGTCCGCCGTGCTCGGCTCCGGCGAGATCGTGCCGTTGAAGACCGTGACGACGCTGCCGCCGGGCGAGAGCATCACGATCTCCTTCCCCGGGGGAGGCGGCTATGGCGACCCGGCGTTGCGCGACCCCGCGGCCCACGCGCATGACGTGGCGATGGGCTACGTCAGCGGGGTGAGCCGATGAGCACCCGCATCGGCGTGGACGTGGGCGGAACGTTCACCGACCTGTTCCTGCACGATCCCGACCGTGACATCACCTGGACCGGCAAGCTGCCCACCACTCCGCACGCGCCCCACGAGGCGATCGCCGAGGGCATCGCCCGGATCCTGCGCGAGACGGGAACGCGGCCCGAGGAGGTGACCGGCGTCGTGCACGGCACGACGCTGGTCACCAACACCGTGATCGAGCGAACCGGCGCCCGCGTGGGCTTCCTGACCACCCGCGGTTTCCGCGACGTGCTGGAGATGGGACAGGAGATCCGGTTCGACACGACAGACCTGTTCGCGCGGCCCGCGCTCCCGCTGGTCCCGCGCGATATGCGGCTCGAGATCGGCGGCCGGCTGGCGGCCGACGGCTCAGAGATAGAGCCGATCGACGACGCCGAGGTGCTGGCCCGGGCCAGGGAGCTGAACGATCTCGGCGCGGAGACGCTCGCCGTGTGCCTGATGCACGCCTACGTCGACCCCTCGCACGAACTGCGGGTCCGCGACCTGGTCACCAAGGTACTGCCGGACCTGCCGGTGACCCTGTCATCGGAGGTCGCGCCCGTCATGCGCGAGTACGAACGAGGCAACACCGCGTGCTTGAACGCGTACGTGCGGCCGCTGATGGCGGCCTACCTGGACGCCCTGCGGATCGAGCTCACGCGGATGGGCGTGACGGCACCGCTGCGCATCATGCTGTCGGGCGGTGGCATCACGACACTCGAACAGGCCAAGGCCTTCCCGATCAGGCTGCTGGAGTCGGGGCCCGCCGCGGGCGCGATCGCGGCCTCGGCCGTCGCCCGCGCGGTCGGCCTTGAGCGCGTCATCTCGTTCGACATGGGCGGAACGACGGCGAAGATGGCGGTGGTCCACGGCGGCAAGGCGCGGGTCAAGCACGAGTTCGAAGCGGGGCGGGTCGACAGGTTCAAGCCGGGGTCCGGCCTGCCGGTGCGGTTGACGGTCGTCGACATGATCGAGATCGGCTCCGGCGGCGGCTCCATCGCCCGGCGCGACCCGCTCGGCCTGCTGAAGGTCGGGCCCCGGAGCGCCGGTTCGGTCCCCGGTCCCGTCGCCTACGGTCGCGGCGGCACCGAAGCGACGGTCACCGATGCGGACACCCGTCTCGGGCTGCTCGACCCGGGCGGGTTCCTCGGCGGTGAGATGCAGCTCGACCTCGACGGCGTCGACGCGTGCCTGCGCGACGACCTGGGTGCCCGGCTCGGCCTGGACGCCGTCGCCACGGCCACGGGCATCGAGCGGGTCGTCACCGCGAGCATGGCGGCGGCGACCCGCATGCATCTCGCCGAGAAGGGGCTCGATCCGGGCGACCATGCTCTGATCGCCTTCGGCGGCGCGGGCCCGGTCCACGCGTACGCGCTCGCCAAGTCACTCAAGATCTCACAGCTGGTCGTCCCGATGCGAGCCGGAGTGATGTCCGCCTACGGCTTCCTCGTCGCCCCGCCGATGGTCAACGAGGTGCGCAGCCACCACGCGGCCCTGTCCGACGTCGACTGGGACCATGTCGGTGCGCTGTACGCCGAGATGGAGGATCAAGCCCGGCGCGTCCTGGAGCCGGACGCCGAGATCACGTTCGCCCGGACGGCCGACATGCGCTACGTCGGTCAGGGCTTCGAGATAGAGGTACCCGTCCCCGCATGGCACGTGCCATCGATCCAGCAGTCGTTCACCGGCACGTACGCCTCGATCTTCGGCCGCGTCGTCGAGAACGGCCAGGCAGAGGTGGTGCGCTGGCGGCTGACTGCGACATCGCCGAGCCACGACGTCCGTCTCGGAGCGGAGCCGTCCGGTGACGATCCCGTGCGTGGCACGCGAACCGTCCACCTGCCGGATCTCGGTGCGGTCGAAGCGACCGTCTACGACCGGTACGCGCTGACCCCGCGCACCGTGATCACAGGACCGGCCGTATTCGAGGAACGGGAGTCGTCGTGTGCCGTAGGCCCCGATGCCACGACGCGGGTGGACGACGACCTCACCCTGATCGTCACGCTGCCCTAGGCAAGGCCCGAGGGAGTCAGGGGGTTCAGGCGCGAAGCCCCAACGGGACCCAGGCAAAGCGAAGGGTCCGCGGGGAAGCCGCAAGCGGCGACCACACGGACCCCAGACCAGTAGCGGGGGGCAGGATTTGAACCTGCGACCTCTGGGTCAGGCGGCCGGGCGCAGCGCCCGCGCCATGACGGACGGGCGCATCAGCGCGGGCGGCGGGTCGAGCAGTCCGATGACGCGGAAGAACCGCTCGGCGACGTCGGCGTCCCGCGCGGCCGCCGCCTGGACGCGGTCGACGTAGGCGTTCATGACGCGGATCGCGGGGGTGCGCCGCCCCTCGACCTCCGGCATGGACAGGTCGGCGGCGACGGCCATGCGCCACGGGTCGTTCAGCGCCTTGCCGACGGCCCGGAAGTACCGCCTGGTCAGCCCGCGCGGTCCGTCCTCCAGGCAGCGGCGCAGCACCAGCGCCTCCAGGCAGGCCACGGTCATGCCCTGCGCGTAGATGGGGTTGAAGCTGCACAGGGCGTCCCCGACGGCGACCAGGCCGGCGGGCAGTCGCCGCACGCGTTCGTAGCGGTTGCGCAGGTCGGACGGGTACCGGTGCGCGGCGATCCCGCCGAGCGGCTCCGCGGCGCGGATCGCCTCGAACACCTCCGGCGGCGCGAGGGTCCGCACGAAGGCCAGGAAGCCCTCCTCGTCCGTGGGCGGCCGGTTCGCGCCGTCCAGCCCCGCGACGGTGAGCAGGTGCCGGTCGCCCTCGACGGCGACCATCGCCATGCCGCGCGGCCGGCCGGGCCGCGGGCCGACGACGACGGCCTTGCCCGCGGCGACGGTGTCCAGCGGGAGCCGGACGGGCCGGGTGGCGTAGGCGACCCCGACCTTGATCTCCTCCCGCGGGACGGGCCCGTGCCCGAGCCGCTCCAGCCAGTGCCGAGCGCGCCCGGCCCGTCCCATCGCGTCGACGACCAGGTCGGCGCGGATCTCCTCGGCGGCGGCGCCGGGCGTCCGCGGCATCACCTGGACGCCGGTGACGCGGCCCGGCGGCGCGGTGAGCAGCCCGACGACGTCGCGCCCCTCGGCGACCCGGACGCCGGGCAGCGCCTCGACCCGCTCGCGGACGACGCCCTCCAGCAGCGGCCGGCTCGCCTGGACCGCCCGCTCCGCGCCGGGGCGCCGGGTGAGGGCGTGCCCGCCGAGGGTGAAGCGGTGGTCGACGCCGGGGTCGGCGACGACGGCGCCGCGGCCGATGAGCTCCGCCTCGACGCCGGGCAGGAGGTCCTCCAGGACCCGCTGCCCGCGCGGCAGCAGGATGTGGGCGTGCCTGCCCTGCGGGACTCCCCTGCGGCAGGCTCCCGCCGCGCTCTGGTCGCGTTCCACCAGCGTGACCCGTTCATAGGCCCCGGCCAGGACGCGGGCCGCGAGCAGCCCCGCCATTCCGGCTCCGAGCACCACCGCGTGTTCTCCGATGCTTCGCATCTCGTGCCTCCCGTTGTCCGATGAGGCGACGATGCGGCGGCCCGCTGTTCACTCACCAGGCCGGCTGCTGTCCACCTGGTGGCCGGTTCCGTAGACCTCCCGCTCCCACAGGACCGCGACGATCCGTTCGACGGCCCGGTTGCGGTGCCTCCGGTAGGTGCTGAACGGCAGCCCGAGCATCTCGGCGGCCCGTTCCTGGGTGGCGGCCGGCCGCAGGAACGTGCGGTCGACGACCCGGTACAGCGACTCCTCCCGCGGATCCTCCCGCAGCACCCCGGCCGCCTCTTCGATCAGCCTCCGCAGCGACGCGGCGGGATCGTCGTCCGACCGGACGAGCCTCGACCGGGCCAGCGGGTTGTCCAGCAGCCGGTCGGGGCGGTGCAGGTCGCGGAGCGCGCCGCGGACGGCGTCGGCGAACTCCTGCTGCGACAGCACGAGTTCGGGCGCGGCGACCGTGGCGGCGGTGACGGGCGCGCCCAACTCCCGCTCGGCGGTGAGCGCGAGCCAGTCGTCGACGCCGAGCACGCGCCAGTCGTGCGCGTACACGTCGTAGAGCCGTCCGCCCACCCGGTAGGACGCCTCGGGCGCGTGGTGGAAGTCGAAGAAGGACAGCAGCGGGTCCCAGTAGTCCCGCTCGGACGGGACGGTGACGAGGTCCCACGCCTGGCCGGAGCGGGTGATGATCTCCTGCCCGTGCCAGAGCCGGATCATGGTCTCCGACCGGGAGGGCCGCTGCTCAGGCTCGGCGTCCACGAAGAACCGCCAGGCCAGCACGCCCTCTCCGGGCCGGGGCGGCGCGTGCCGGTGGACGTGGCCCCACATCGCCGCGGTCCCCGGGTCGGCCCGGAGGTCCTCCTCGTCGGCCTCGTGCAGGGCCAGGTAGGCGGCATACCCGAAGGCTTCGCCCGCCTCGTCGCGGAACACCCCGAACGCCCCCGGCTGCCGCTCGGCCCACCGCGCCGCGTACGCGGCCTGCTCCTCCCCCTGCTCCTTGCGGGTCATGGCGACGACGGTTCCGACGTCCCCCTCCCGGAGCCTGGAGACGGACACGTGCCCGAGCCCGGCGAGCCGCCAGTAGCCCAGGACGACCGGATGGTGGCGGCTGAGGAACATGATGTCGGCGACGGCCTGGTGCCGGACCTGCTCGTCGTCCCGGACCGTCCGCGCACGCTCGACGAAGCGGGCCCGCAGCCCCCGGTGCAGCTCCGCGTACCGTTCGGGATCGCGCCAGCGGAGGTCGGCGTCGAGGATGTCGCGGACGACGTCGTGAGGGAAGACCCCGAACTCGCGTTCCTCGACGAACGACAGGGTCCGCAGCCACCGGAACAGCGGCCCGGCGTCCTCACCCACCATCTCCCGCAGCAGATCCTCGGTGGTGAACCGGGCGTGCGCGCAGATCTGCAGCGCCTCCCGGTGCCGCGCTCCCGGCACGTCCTCGACCAGCCGCCCGAGCAGCGCGCGCACGACGTCCGGCACACCGCTCAGCGCCCCCGGCACGTCCTGCCGCCGCCGGATGAGGTCGACGAGCAGCGAGAGCGTGAGCGGATGCCCGTGCGCCAGCCGCAGGACGCGCTCGTGCAGCTCGGCGGGGACACCCTCGACCCGCAGGTAGGAGCGGGTGTCGTCGGGGCTGAGGTTGCGCAGCGACACGACCCGGAGCAGCTCGTGCCACCCCGCGTCGGCGACCCACCGGGCGGGCGGCGCGTCCCGTCCGGCGATGACGACGACGGTGTCGGCGGGCAGCCCCGGGATGAAGCGCTCCCGCACCCAGTCGTCCAGCGGGGCGAGCAGCTCGTAGGTGTCGATGAGGATCGCGTGCCGTTCCCGGGGCGCCTCGACGGCCCGTAGGAACGCCGCGGGCTCGGGCGTCAGGGTCCGCGCGTCCACCGTCACGGGCACGACACCGGCCTCCCGAGCGGCCTCCGCCATCTCCCCCAGCAGCGCGCTCTTCCCGACACCACCGGGCCCGTGCAGGAACAGGACGGAGAAGTCCCCGTCAGCGAGCGCCGTCCGGAACAGCTCGATCTCCCCGCCCCGCCCAACGAACCGCCGCCGCCGAGCCCGCCGAAGCCGATCCCCGACCGTCCGCTCCAATGGAATCTCCCAAAAGAACCCGATGCCCCAACGTAACCGGCAAGAGAACCCCCCACCACCCGAGGGCCAGGGGACGAAGCCCCGGCGGGGCCAGGGGACGAAGCCCCGGGGGGCCAGGGGCGAAGCCCGGGGGGACAGGGGGCTCCGGGGGATCGTCCCCCGGGCGAAATGCGAAGGGCCCGCGGGGAAGCCGCAAAGCGGCGACCACACGGACCCCAGGACCGGTAGCGGGGGCAGGATTTGAACCTGCGACCTCTGGGTTATGAGCCCAGCGAGCTACCGAACTGCTCCACCCCGCGGTGATGTCTTAACTGTATTGGGCGGGGGTGGCTTAGGCAAACCGGTTTCGGGCGGGGCGGCGTGGAGGGCCGCGGTGAGCATGGCGGTGAGGTCGGTGACGAAGGTGTCGTGGGTGAGGAGGGTGTGGTCGTGGCCGGTCGGGTCGATGCGTCCGGTGCGGTCGGCGAGGGCGGCGGTGAGGAAGGCGATGAAGAGGGAGATGCGTTCGAGGGCGAGGGGTTCGGGGAGGGTGGCGCGGCAGGCGGTTTCGAGGAGGTGGAGTTGTTCGCGGAGGGCGGTGCCTTCGATGAGGGGCGGGGTGCGGTGGTCGCGGATTCCGGCGCGTCCGGCGAGTTGTGCGGTGATGCGGAGGAAGTCGCGGCCGTGTTCGGTGCGGAGTTCGTCGGCGGTGGGGTGGACGATGGCGGCGACGATGGCGTGGAGGTCGCGGGTGTGGAGGCCGGGGAGGGTGGCGGCGCGGGCGGGTTCCATGCGGGTGATGCCGGCGTGGAGGATGGCGTCGAGGAGGCCGGCGCGGGAGCCGAAGTGGTAGGTGATGGCGGAGTCGTTGCCCTGTCCGGCTTGGGCGACGATGTCTCGGGTGCGGGCCGCGTCGATGCCGTGGGCGGCGAAGAGCCGGGCTCCGGCGCGGATGAGGGCGTCGCGGGTGGCTCTTGCGTCTTTCGGCATGCCGATGATACTAACGGAATGCGTTAATAACGCTTCCCGTTAGTACGGAGGCCGCGCCATGGCGGACGTCTACGACCCGTTCGATCCCGGCTTCCAGGCCGACCCGTATCCCGCGTACCGGCGGCTCCGGGACGACGACCCGGTCCATCACCACGACGATCCGCCGTTCTGGGCGTTGTCCCGGTTCGAGGACATCTGGGCGGCGACGCGAGACGCGGACGCGTTCTCGTCCGCGCAGGGTCTGACGTTCTATCCGGACGAGATCGGCACGCTGGGCCTCGCCCCCACGATCGTGATGCTGGATCCGCCGCGGCACACCGTCCTGCGGCGCCTGATCAGCCACGGTTTCACCCCGCGCCGGATCGCCGCCCTGGAGGACCTTCTCCGCGAGTTCGCCCGCTCCAGGATCAGGCTGATGGAGAGCAAGGCGGCCGAGGGCGATACCCCTGACCTGCACCGTGACTTCTCGTCGCCCGTCCCGACCTTCGCACTGGCCCACCTGCTGGGCGTCCCCGAGGCGGACCGCGCGCGATTCGATCCGTGGGTGAGCGCGCTGACGACCCTGCAGGACGACGGGTTCGGCCTCACGGCGCTGAGGGACGACGCGACGGCGGCCGTGGCGGAGATGTTCGCCTACTTCTCCGACGTGATCGCCGCGCGCCGCGCCGATCCGTCCGACGATCTGATCAGCGCGCTGACGACCGCGGAGGTGGACGGGGAGCGCCTGACCGACTGGGACGTCCTCGGGTTCTGCTTCGTCATGGTCGCGGGCGGCAACGACACGACCGGCAACCTGATCTCGCACGGCGTGGCGCTTCTCGACGGCGACCACGTCCAGCGCGAGCGGCTGGCGGCCGACCCGTCCCTGATCCCGAACGCGCTGGTGGAGTTCCTCCGCCTGGAGGCATCGGTGCAGGCGCTCGCCCGCACCACGACGCGTCCCGTGACGCTCCACGGCAGGGAGATCCCGGAGGGCGAGAAGGTGATGATGCTGTTCGGGTCGGCGAACAGGGACGAGCGCGAGTTCGGCCCGTCCGCCGGCGAGCTGGACATCACCCGGGAGATCCCGCGTCACCTGGGCTTCTCCAGCGGCGTGCACTTCTGCATCGGCTCGCACCTGGCGAAGCTCCAGGCCCGCGTCGCGCTCGAAGAACTGCTGGGCGCGCATCCGCGCGCGGGCGTCGACCTGGAGAACGCGCGGCGGATCTCCTCCCCCTTCACCCGCGGCTGGGTCTCGCTCCCGGCCACGGGCATCGGGGCTTGACGGGCGCCTACCCCATGTGGGGGTACCGGTAGTCGGTCGGCGGGACGAACGTCTCCTTGATCGAGCGCGGCGACGTCCAGCGGAGCAGGTTGAACACCGATCCGGCCTTGTCGTTGGTGCCGGACGCCCGCGCGCCGCCGAACGGCTGCTGCCCGACGACGGCGCCGGTGGGCTTGTCGTTGATGTAGAAGTTGCCGGCCGCGAATCGGAGCGCCTCGGCCGTGCGTGCGGCGGCGGCCCGGTCGGTGGCGATGACGGCGCCGGTCAGCGCGTACGCGGCGACGGACTCCATCTGCGCGAGCATCTCCTCGTACCGGTCGTCCTCGTAGACGTGCACGCCGAGGATGGGCCCGAAGTACTCGTCCCTGAACATCTCGTTCTCGGGGTCGCCGGAGACGAGCACGGTCGGCCGGACGAAGTATCCGACGGAGTCGTCGTAGGTCCCGCCCGCGACGACCTCGACGTCCGGGTCGGCGTGGGCCCGGTCGATCGCCGCCTTGCTCTTGGCGAACGCCCGCTCGTCGATCACGGCACCCATGAAGTTGGACAGGTCGGCGACGTCCCCCATGCTGAGCGCGTCGACCTCGGCAGCCAGTTCCTCCCTCAACCCACCGTCCCAGATGGACCGCGGGACGTAGGCCCGGGACGCGGCGGAGCACTTCTGCCCCTGGTATTCGAACGCGCCCCGCACGAGCGCGGTCTTGAGGACGGCCCGGTCCGCGGACGGGTGCGCGACGACGAAGTCCTTGCCGCCCGTCTCCCCCACGATCCGCGGGTAGCCCCGGAACTTCTCGATGTTGTTCCCGACCGTCTTCCACAGGTGCCGGAACGTCGCGGTGGAGCCCGTGAAGTGGATCCCCGCCAGATCGGGGTGCTGGAGCGCCACGTCCGACACCGCGAGCCCGTCACCGGTCACGAGGTTGATGACGCCGTCCGGCAGCCCGGCCTCCTCCAGCAGCCTCATCAGCAGGACGGCCGAGTAGGTCTGGGTGGGCGACGGCTTCCACACCACCACGTTGCCCATCAGCGCGGGCGCCGTCGGCAGGTTCCCGGCGATCGCGGTGAAGTTGAACGGGGTGATCGCGTAGACGAACCCCTCCAGCGGCCGGTGGTCGGACCGGTTCCAGACGCCGTCGCCGCTGATCGGCTGCTCGGCGAGGATCCGGCGGGCGAAGTGCACGTTGAACCGCCAGAAGTCGACCAGCTCGCACGGGCTGTCGATCTCCGCCTGCTGGACGGTCTTGGACTGCCCGAGCATCGTCGCGGCGAGCAGCGTCTCCCGCCACGGCCCGGCCAGCAGGTCGGCGGCCCGCAGGAAGATCGCGGCCCGGTCGTCGAACGACAGCGCCCGCCAGGCCGGTGCGGCCTGGAGCGCCGCGGCGATGGCGTCCCGCGCGTCGTCCCGCGTGGCGGTGCCGAACGTCCCGAGGACGGACGCGTGCCGGTGCGGCCGCACGACGGCGACCTTGGTCCCGCCGCCGAGCCGCCGCTCGCCCCCGATCGTCATGGGCAGGTCGATCGGCGCCTCGGCGGTCAGCTCGGCAAGCCGGGCCTCCAGCCGGGCCCGCTCGGCGCTGCCGGGCGCATATCCGCGCACCGGCTCGTTCACCGGCGTGGGCACGTTGGTCACGGCGTCCATGAAAGGAAACCCTCCTTAGCGGGAGACGAACGAACGGAGAAAGAAGGCGAGGTTGGCGGGCCGTTCGGCGAGCCGCCGCATGAAGTACCCGTACCAGTCGGCCCCGTACGGGACGTAGACGCGCATCCGGTGGTCCTGGGCCAGCCGCCGCTGCTCGGCGGCCCGGATCCCATAGAGCATCTGGAACTCGTAAGAAGAGGGCGACCTCCCGGCCGCGAGCACCTGGGCGATCTCGATGATCCGCGGGTCGTGGCTCCCGACCATCGGGTATCCGTTCCCCCGCATCAGAACCCGGAGCGCCCGCACGTAAGCGCGGTCGATCTCCCGCCGGCTCTGGAAGGCCACCGAGGAGGGCTCCGCGTAGGCGCCTTTCACGAGCCGCACACGCGAGCCCTCGCCCGCCAGTTCCCGCAGGTCCCCCTCGGTGCGCCGCAGCATCGCCTGGATGGCGACCCCCACCCACGGGAAGTCGCCGCGGAGCTTGCCGAGGATCTCCAGCGTCGAGTCGACGGTCGTGTGGTCCTCCATGTCCAGCGTGACGGTCATGCCGACACGTCCCGCCGCGGCGCAGATCTCCCGCGCGTGGTCGAGAGCGAGATCTCCCGGCAGCGCCTGCCCCAGCGCCGAGAGCTTCACCGACGCGTCCGCGCCCGCCGCGAGCCCCTGCTCCTCGAACGCCGAGAACAGCCGCAGGTAGGCGTCCCGCGTGGCAACGGCCTGGGCGGCCTCCCGGGTGTGCTCCCCCAGATGATCAAGGGTCACGGCGAGACCATCGCCCGAAAGCCCCCGCACCACCTCCAGCGCGGCGCCCAGATCATCGCCCGCGACGAACCGGTCGACGACCCCCCTGGTCAGGGGCACCGAGGTGACGAGATCGCGCATCCGCTCGCTGCGCGCCGCGACCAGAAGCACAGAACCGAGCATGAAGGCCTCCAACGCCGAGGAACACCTCGCACGTTAGGAGCAGCACCCCCAACCCCCTATAGTCAAATGCCACTTTCATCAGCCACCATCTTCATACAAACGTAAGAAGGAACCGATGGCACCCGACCTTCAGGAGATCGTGGAACAGGCGGCCGACCTCCTCCGCGCACCCGCGACCCTGGAGGACCGCGACTTCCACCTGGTCGCCTACGCCGCCCACGGCGACACGATCGACCCCGTCCGGACGGCCTCGATCCTGCACCGCCGCGCCACCGAGGCCGTCCGCGCCCGCTTCGAACGCCACGGCATCGCCCGCGCGACGGGCCCGGTCCGCATCCCGGCCGACACGTCCCTCGGCCAGCTCGGCCGCCTGTGCCTGCCCGCCCGCTGGAACAACGTCACCTACGGCTACCTCTGGCTCCTGGACGACGAGGAGCGCATCACCGGCGACCAGGCGGCGGAGGCCATGCCCCTCTGCGAGCGCGCCGGCCTCCTCATGGCCCGCCAGGTCCGGGAGCGCGACGACCTCGGCTACAAGGTGGCGGACCTGCTCTCCGCCCATGCCGACGTCCGCACCCAGGCGGCCGACGACCTCACCGACGCGAAGGCGGCGGACCCGCCCCTCACGGTGGCCGTCCTGCGAACCCCGAGCCCCGAGCCCCTCAACCCGTGGCTGCTCCCCCACTCGGTCCTGACCACGGTCTGGCAGCGCGACCACGTCCTGCTCATCCCGGCCTCGACGAACACCGCGACCACCCTCACCAGGGCCCGCCGCCTCCTGGAGGAGCGCCACGCCCCCGTCCAGGCGGGCCTGTACTCCCCCTGCCCCACCTTGGACGACGTCAACGAGGGCTGGCTCCGGGCCCGCGTGGCCGCCCGCACCGCCGCCCCGGGCGAGACCCGCGACTGGACGTCCCTAGGCGTCCTCCGCCTCCTCCGAACCGCAGGCGACGAGGCCCTGAGCCAAACCACCCAAACCGAAGGCACAAAACGCCTTCTCCACAACCAGGACCTCACCAAAACGGCCCGCACGTACCTGGACCTAGCAGGCAACGTCCAGCAAACAGCCACAGCCCTGAACATCCACCGCCAAACCCTCTACCACCGCCTACGCCGCATAGAAGCCCTGACGAGCCTCACCCTCACCAACGGCCAAGACCGCCTGACCCTCCACCTGGCCCTAACCCTCTCCCCCCACATCGACTGACCGGAAAGCACCAACGCCATAGATCAGGTCTCGGCAAGCCCCGCATGCCGCGTGCGGAGGTCGCGCTTGAGGATTTTGCCGCTGGGGTTCTTCGGGAGGGAGTCGGCGAGCACGACGTACTTGGGCCGCTTGTACGGCGCCAGCCGCTCGCGCGTGTGCGCGTGGACGTCATCAACGCTCAACAACACACCGGCCTTCGGGACGACCACGGCGGTGACGGCCTCGATCCAGTGCGGGTGGCTGATGCCGAAGACGGCGACCTCGGCCACGCCGTCCAGCTCATAGATAGCCTCTTCGACCTCGCGGCTGGCGACGTTCTCGCCACCGGTCTTGATCATGTCCTTCTTCCGGTCGACCACCGAAAGGTGGCCGTCCTCGGTCATGACGCCGAGGTCGCCGGAATGGAACCATCCGCCGCGGAACGCCTCGGCGGTCTTCTCCTCGTCGCGGTAGTACCCCAGGGCGGCGTGCGGGCTCCGGTGGACGATCTCGCCGACCTGACCCGCCGGAACGGGCTCGCCGGAGTCGTCCACGAGCATGGTCTCGACGTTGATCGCGGCGCGTCCCGCGCTGCCCGCCCGCTCCAGTTGCTCGTGCGGGCGCAGGATCGTCGCGAGCGGCGCCATCTCCGTCTGCCCGTAGAAGTTCCACAGCCGCACGTCCGGCAGGCGCCGCATCATCTCCCGCAGCACCTCGACGGGCATGGGCGAGGCCCCGTAGTACCCCTTCCGCAGGCTCGACAGATCCCGCTTGTCGAAGTCGGGATGCCGCAGCAGCGAGATCCAGACGGTGGGCGGGCAGAAGAGCTTGGTCACCTTCTCCCGCTCGATCGTCTCCAGCAGCACCGCGGGGTCGGGCCCGGGCAGGATGATGCTGGTCGCCCCCAGGTACACGTCGACCGAGAAGAAGCAGTCGAGCTGCGCGCAGTGGTACATCGGCAGGGTGTGCACCTCGATGTCGTCCGGGCTCATCTCCCCGTCGATCACGCAGCTCACGTACTGGCTGATCAGCGACCGGCTCGACAGCATCACGCCCTTGGGCCGCGACTCGGTGCCGGACGTGTACATGAGCCGCAGCGGATCATCGTCCCCGACGAGGACGTCCGGAGCCGCGTCAGCTCCTTCGGACCACCAGGCGTCAACGTCCTCCCACCCCCGAGCAGGTGCCGCCCCCGACAACGAGATCCATCCACGCGCACCACCTTCGATCCCCGCGATGGCCAGCGCCTTCTCCGCTGTCGAGGCGAGCGCGTCCTCCGCGACGATCCCGGACGCTCCGGAGTGCCCGAGGATGTAGGCGATCTCGTCGGCGTTCAGCATGAAGTTCACGGGGACGAGCACCACGCCGAGCCGGGCGGTGGCGAAGGTGAGCACCGCGTACTGCCAGCAGTTGTGGCCGAGCAGCGCGAGCCGGTCCCCTTTCCGCAGCCCCCGCGCCGCCAGCGCGTGCGCGGCCCGGTTCACGGCGACGTCGAACTCGGCGTAGGTGACCCGGAGGTCCCCGCTGACAACGGCCAACCTTCCCCGGATACCGCCGCGCCGTCCGATGCAGCAGATCCCCCACCGAGTGCTGCCGAGCACGCCCGACCGCGTCCGCCATAAAGACCCGCCTTCCCCACAAACCCCCAGGTGAGGGGCCAAGAGGGTTGATCCTAACCACACCCCCGACCTTCGAGACACCCCCGAAAAGGGGGACCCCGACCGGCGAGAGAAGGCGGCGAAGCCCCAAGGGGACAGGGGGCGGGCCCCCGGGGGGACAGGAGGCGAAGCCCCGGGGGGACAGGGGGCGGGGCCCCCGGGGGCGGGCGGGTGGGGGATGGCGGAGGCACAGGGGGCTCCGGGGGATCGTCCCCCGGGCGAAATGCGAAGGGCCCGCGGGGAAGCCGCAAAGCGGCGACCACACGGACCCCAGGACCAGTAGCGGGGGCAGGATTTGAACCTGCGACCTCTGGGTTATGAGCCCAGCGAGCTACCGAACTGCTCCACCCCGCGGTGATGGCTCAAGTCTATGGCATGGGGCGGAGTGGTCGGGACGGGTGCGGGTCATTTGGTGCAGGCGGGGACGGCGCCTTGGCCGGTGTTGAGGGCGTCGATGGCCTTGAGGGTGGTGTCGAGGGTGTCGGCGCGGACGAGGCGGAGGCCGTCGGGGCGGGCGTTCATGGCGTCGGCGCAGTTGTCCTTGGGGGTGAGGAAGACGGTGGCGCCGGCCTGGCGGGCGGCGATCATCTTCTGCTGGATGCCGCCGATGGGGCCGACCTGGCCTTCGGGGGTGATGGTTCCGGTGCCGGCGATGAAGGCGCCGCGGGTGAGGGGGCCTTCGGTGAGTTTGTCGACGATGGCGAGGGAGAACATGAGGCCGGCGGAGGGGCCGCCGATGTCGCCGATGCTGATGTCGATCTTGAAGGGGAACTTGTACTGGTCGGACAGGACGATGCCGACGACGGCGCGCTTGCCGGTGGGGTCGGCGGCGGTCTTGATGGTGGCCTTCTGCTCCGTGCCGGCGCGCTTGTAGGTGACCTGGACGCTGTCGCCGATCTTGTGCTTGGCCATGGCGCCGGTGATCTGGGAGACGCTGGTGACCTTGGCCCCGTCGAGTGCGGTGATCTCGTCGCCGGGTTTGAGGACGCCGTCGGCGGGGCGTCCCTTCTGGACGCCGTCGACGACGGCGCGGGTGGTGACGGGGATGCGGAGCTGGTGGAGGGCGGCGGCCTCGGCGCTCTGCTGGGAGTCCTGCATCGCCTGGGTGTTCTCCTGGTCGACCTGCTTGGGCGACTCGTCCTTGGGGAAGATCGTCTCTTCGGGGACGATGGCGGTGTCGCCGGCGATCCAGCCGCGGAGGGCGGTGAACAGGTCGATGCGGCCGCCGGGGCCGCCGCGGTAGGTGACGGTGGTGAAGTTGAGGTTCCCCTCGACCGGGTAGGTCCGCCGGCCTTCGATCCTGATGAGGGGCTGTCCCTTGTCGTCGGTGCCGAGGGTGTTGCGCGTCGGTCCGGGCATCAGCGCGACGTAGGGGACGCGCATGACGGAGCCGATGACGGCGAGGAGAAGGACGAGCACGCTCGCGACGCTGAGCGTGGTGGCACGACGAGACATGCCGGAAACTCTATGCGGTTCGGGCGCTCAGCAGGCTCCGACCCACTCGTCGCCGCCGTCGGCGAAGGTCTGGTGCTTCCAGATGGGGACGGTCGCCTTGAGGTCGTCGATGAGGCGCCGGCAGGCGGCGAACGCCTCGCCCCGGTGGGGGCAGGACGCGGCGACGACGACGGCGATGTCGCCGATGTCCAGGTCGCCGACGCGGTGGAGGGCGGCGAGCCCGAGGACGGGGAAGTCGGCGGCGACCTTCTCCATGACGGCGCGGAGTTCGCGTTCGACGGTGGGGTGGGCGCTGTAGGAAAGGGCGGTGACGGCGCGGGCGTGGTCGGTGTCGCGGACGGTGCCGACGAACACGGCGGTGCCGCCGGCGCCGGAGGCGCCGACGGCGGCGTAGACCTCGTCGACGGACAGCGGGGTGTCCCGGACGCCGATCAGCTTGATGACGTCTCCGCCGGTCTGCGGGGCGCTGTGGCTCACGTCCCGCAGGCTACCTCCCGGCGGGGCTACTCCTGCGGGTGCGTGCCGGGTTCGTCGGGTTCGAGGGTGGCGGCGAGGGCTTCGGCGAGGGCCGGGACGAGGTCGGGGCCGGTGAGGACCTCGTCGTCGGTGTCGTGGCGGCGGAGCCGGAGGGCGGAGTGCCGGGCGCCGCCGCGCAGGACGCCGACGACCATGCGCACGTCCTCGCGCCCGGGGTGGGACGCGGCGTAGGCGGCGGCCTCGTCCTCGTCCTCGGGGATCTCGTCCTCGGCGCCGGGCGGCAGGACGACGCGTTCCATGACGAGGGCGCAGCCTTCGACGGCGTCGGGCCAGGCGATGGTGGCGAGGGCGTCCTCGACGGTGTCCCGGTCGGGGAGGGCGGGTTGTTCGAGCGCGGCGAGCGTGTCAGCGTCGGGGTGCAGGCCGAGCTGGTCGGCGAGGTCGGGTTCGGCGCGGCGCAGTTCGGTGCTGCGGACGAGGGCGTAGAGGCGGGGGGCGGTGTCCCAGCCCTCCTGAGCCGAATGACGTTCCAGGTCCAGCACGACTTCTTCCAGAAGACTCACGGGCCCATCTTTCCCCCTTCCGGGCGGGAGGAATGCGGGAACCCCCGTGCCAGTCGGTAAGTTGCATCTACAGCACCGGCGGGCGGCCGGTGGGCGAGATCTCGATCGGAGGGGCCTCTTGACCTTCCGGACTCCCGGTTTCGGGCGCCGGCTCGGTTCCGGACGTACCCGGCTCGCGCTGCCGGTTCTGGTGGCGCTTGCCGTGCTGCTGGTCGCTTTCATGGTCCTCACGGCCATGTACACGGATCTGCTCTGGTATCGGTCGATCGGTTTCTCGTCGGTCTACACGACGCAGTTGCAGGCCAAACTCGTCCTCTTCTTCGGCGCCGGGCTGCTGATGACGGTGGTGGTGGGCGCGAACGTGCTGGTCGCGTACCGGCTGCGCCCGGCGTACCGGCCGCTGTCGGTCGAGCAGCAGGGCCTGGAGCGGTACCGGGCCGTGATCGATCCGCGGCGGCGCCTGATCTCGGGCGCGCTCCTCGGCCTGCTCGGGGTGCTGACCGGCTCGTCGGTGGCGGGCCAGTGGCCGGTGTGGCTGGCGTTCCTGAACCGGACGCCGTTCGGCGTGGAGGATCCGCAGTTCCACAAGGACGTGTCGTTCTACGTCTTCACGTACCCGTTCCTGCGCCTCGTCCTCGGGGTGGTCTTCGCGACGGTGATCTTGTCGATCATCGCCGCGGTGATGGTGCACTACCTGTACGGGGGGCTGCGGCTGCAGGGGCCGGGCGACAAGGCGAGCCCGCCCGCGCGGGCGCATCTGTCGGTGCTGTTCGGCGTGTTCATCCTGCTGAAGGCGGTCGCGTACTGGTTCGACCGGTACGGGCTGGTGCATTCCGAGCGGGGCGTGGCGACGGGCGCGGCCTACACCGACGTGAACGCGCTGCTGCCGGCGAAGACGATCCTGTTCGTGATCGCGCTGCTGTGCGCGGCGATGTTCTTCGGCAACCTGCTGCGGCGCGGCATGATGCTGCCCGGGGTCGGGTTCACGCTGCTGGTCCTGTCGGCGATCCTGCTGGGCGGGGTGTACCCGCTGCTGATCGAGCAGTTCCAGGTGAAGCCGGACCAGCTGGCCAAGGAGCGCCGGTACATCGAGCGGAACATCAAGTACACCCGGATGGCCTACGGGGTGGACGGGGCGCGGGTCGTCCCGTACGGGTCGCAGCCGGTGACCGACAAGACGAAGCTGCAGAAGGAGGCCGACAGCCTGGGCGGCGTGCGCGTCCTCGACCCGAACGTCGTGGGCGAGACGTTCCAGCAGCTGCAGCGGATCCGCCCGTTCTACCGGTTCCCCGACACGCTGGACGTGGACCGCTACCAGGTGGACGGCAAGCCGGTCGACACGGTGGTGGCGCTGCGCGAGCTGTCCGGTGCTCCGGCGGGGCAGCGCAGCTGGGTGAAGGACCACATGGTCTACACGCACGGCTACGGGTTCGTGTCCGCCTTCGGGGACCGGTTCGCGTCCCGGGAGCCGAGCTTCATCACGCGGGACATGCCCGCGTCCCCGAACCAGGGGATCAGGGTGGCGCAGCCGGAGATCTACTTCGGGGAGCGGTCGCCGCGGTACTCGGTGGTCGGCGGGCGCGGACAGCAGGAGCTGAACTACCCGGACAACAGCCAGTCGGGGCAGCAGAGCAACACCTATGACGGGCAGGGCGGCGTCCCCATCGACTCGTTCATGCACAAGCTGCTGTACTCGGCGAAGTTCGGGGACAAGAACCTGCTGCTGTCGGGGGCGATCAACAAGAACGCCAAGATCCTCTACGACCGGTCGCCGCGGGAGATGGTGCAGAAGGCCGCGCCGTGGCTGACGCTGGACGGCGACCCGTACCCGGCGGTGGTGAACGGCCGCATCCTGTGGATCGTGGACGGCTACACGACGTCCAACAGCTACCCGTACTCGGAGGAGATGAGCCTCGGCGAGGCCACCCGCGACACGATCACCGACACGCGGTCGGCGGTGGCGCGGCAGGCCGACGACCACATCAACTACCTGCGGAACTCGGTGAAGGCCACGGTGGACGCCTACGACGGCACCGTCCACCTGTACCAGTGGGACGAGAACGACCCGATCACCAAGACGTGGATGAAGGTGTTCGACGGGACGGTGCAGCCGCGCTCGTCGATCCCGCCGGAGCTGGAGTCGCACTTCCGCTACCCGCAGGACCAGTTCAAGGTGCAGCGGAAGATCCTCACGAAGTACCACGTGACGGACCCGTCGGCGTTCTACAACGGCGAGGGCTTCTGGGAGGTCCCGCAGGACCCGAGCGCCAAGGGCAAGCGGCAGCCGCCCTACTACCAGAGCCTCCGGATGCCGGGCCAGGACGCCGCGGCGTTCTCGCTGACGACGGTGTTCAACCCGCGGGGCAACCCCCAGCTGGCGGCCTTCATGGCGGTCGGGTCGACGCCGGGGAGCGACTACGGGCAGATCGAGATCCTGCAGATGCCGCGGAACGCGCAGCCGGCGGGCCCGGGGCAGGTGCAGAACTCGTTCGAGACGGACTCGAAGGTGAAGAACGACCTGTTCTACCTGAGACAGGGCGGGACGAAGACCGTCCCGGGCAACCTGCTGACGATCCCCTTCGGGGGGAGCCTGCTGTACGTCGAGCCGATGTACACGAAGGCGGCGGGCGGTTCCGAGCAGCAGCCGTACCCGATCCTCGGCAAGATCCTGGTGCGCTACGGGGAGAGCATCGCCGCGGCCGACACGCTGGAGGACGCGCTGAAGCAGGTCCTCGGCGGGGCGAGCGCGGCGCCGGCCAACCCGACGGCGCCGCCGTCCGGGCAGCAGCTGAGCGCGGAGGCGCAGAAGGCGATCGGCGATCTGCAGAAGGCCGTGACGGACTACGAGAACGCCCAGAAGAAGGGCGACTATCCCGGCATGGGCGACGCCTGGAAGCGGATCAAGGAGGCGCAGGCGGCGCTGGCGGCCGCGGGCAAGGCCGCGCCCAGCCCGTCGCCGAGCCCGTCCGGTTCGCCGTCCCCGTCGGGTTCGCCGTCCCCGTCAGGTTCGCCGAGCGCGACGCCGCCGTCGGACTGAGCGGGCAGGCCGGGCCCGACCGGCCCGGCCTACCGGCGGCGCTTGCGGGCGCGCCGGATCGCGGCGGCGGCGCCGATCGCGGCGACGGTCGCGCCCGCGGCGGTCGCCATGGTGGCCTCCTTGCCGCCGACGCGGCGCCCGACGACGGCGTGCCGTCCGGCGGTCTCCTCCATCACGGCGCGGAGCGCGGCGGCGTTGTCGTACATCGGCTTCCAGCCGGCGGCCCGCAGCCGCGCGCAGTCCACGGCCCACGGGTAGGCGACATAGTGCAGGTCGGTGGCGGGGGCGGGGGTCATGCCGAGCCGGTGCAGCCGCTGCGCCATCCCGAACGTCAGCGCCGCGGGCAGCTCGATGGGCCGTTTGCCGGTGATCTCGCCGACCTCCTCGGGGCCGAGCCAGCCCTCGCAACCGACCGCGACCGGCCCGGTCACCTCGCCGGTGACGACGACGTCGAGGGCGGACGCGAGGTCCTCGACGTGGCAGAACTGCCAGCCGGGCGTGCTGCCCTTGACCGACAGCAGCCGGGGCGACTCGAAGTGCCGGGTGATGACGGTGTCGACGCCGGGCCCGGCGAGCGCGGCGGGGCGCACGACGGTGACGTCCAGCCCCGGGTGGGTGAGCGGCGCGGCGGCGGCCAGCTCCTCGATCTCCAGGTGGTCGCCGGCGATGGAGGTGCTGGCCTCGGCGAGCAGCGGCGCGTCCTCGTCGAGCGGCACCTCGTTTGCGGGACCCGCCCCGTACACCATCGCGGAGGTCACGAGCACGACCCGGCGGACGCGGGCGGCGGCCGCGGCGGTGACGACGGTCTGCGCGCCGCGGACGTTGTGGGTGCGGCGCTCCTTGGGGTCCACGTCCGGAGAGTGCTCGATGTCGAGGTTGACGATCACGTCCACGTCGGAGAGCCGTCCCGACAGCAGCGGGTCGCGGATGTCGACGACACGCCATGTGACTCCGGGCACGTCGCCGCGGTGCCCGTCGATGGCGACGACCTTGCGGATCTCTTCCCGTTCGGCGAGCCGGGCGGCCAGCAGCCGCCCCGCGCCGGTGGCCGCGCCGGTGACGGCGACGACCGGGCCCTTGCTACGCCGAGGGCGAACCTTGCCCGTTGCCACGGAGGTGCCCCCTTCCTTGTGTACGCGACCTTGCCGGGACCGGCTAACGTTGCGGATATGAGCCCATCATGCATCCCAGGGGCAAACCGATGAGTGACACTCCGTTCGGCTTCAACCGTCCCGGCAACGGTGACGACGACGACCGGCCCCAGGATCCATTCAAGGGCATGGGCGGCGACATGGCGCAGTTCGCCGACATGCTGCACCGGTTCGCCGACATGATCGGCGCGCAGGGTGCGGGCGGCGCGGGTGGCGGCCCCCTGAACTGGGATCTGGCCAAGAACATCGCCCGGCACTCGGTGGTGGAGCAGGGCGACCCCTCGGTGGTGGACACCGAGCGCCGCCAGGTCGAGGAGGCGCTGCGCCTGGCCGAGCTGTGGCTGGACGAGCGCACGACGCTGCCGGCCGGCATCCGGACGCCGCAGGCGTGGAGCCGGTCGGAGTGGATCGAGCAGACGCTGCCGGTGTGGGCGAAGGTGTGCGACCCGATCGCGTCCCGCATGGTCGAGTCGATGGGCGGCGCGCTCGGCGGCGGCGAGATCCCCGCCGACGTGCAGGCGATGGCGGGCCCGCTGATCGGGATGGTCAAGCAGATGGCCGGGGCGATGGTCGGCGGCCAGGCCGGGCAGGCGCTCGGCGCGCTGGCCCGCGAGGTGACCGGCTCCGCCGACGTGGGGCTGCCGCTCGCGCCGGACGGCGTCGGCGCGCTGCTGCCCGCCGGCGTCGAGGCGTTCGGCGAGGGGCTGGAGGTCTCCGGCGACGAGGTGCGGCTGTACCTGGCGCTGCGCGAGGCGGCGCACCAGCGGCTGTTCGCCCACGTCCCGTGGCTGCGCTCGCACCTGCTGGGCGCGGTCGAGGAGTACGCGCGGGGCATCACCGTCGACCTGTCGGGCATCGAGCAGGCCGTCCAGGGGCTCGACCTCAGCAACCCGGAGGCGATCCAGGAGGCGCTCGGCGGCGAGATCCAGCTGCAGCCGGAGGAGACGCCGCGGCAGAAGGCGGCGCTGGCGCGCCTGGAGACCACGCTCGCGCTGGTCGAGGGCTGGGTCGACACGGTCGTGAACGAGGCCGCGGAGGGCCGGCTGCCCGGATCGGTGAAGCTGGCGGAGGCGGTGCGGCGGCGCCGCGCGACCGGCGGCCCGGCGGAGCGGACGTTCGCGACGCTGGTCGGCCTGGAGTTGCGGCCGCGCCGGCTGCGGGAGGCGGCGGCGCTGTGGCGGTCGCTGACCGAGGCGCGCGGCACCCAGGGCCGGGACGCGGTCTGGGACCATCCCGACCTGCTCCCGACGGCGTCCGACCTCGACGATCCCGAGGGGTTCGTCCACGGGCACGACGAGATCGAGGGCCTGTCGGACCTCGACCTGTCCAAGCTGACCAAGGAGCCGGGCGACGACGCGAAGCCCGCTGACGACGCCGAGCCGGCTGACGACGCGAAGCCTGACGACGGCGCCAAGCCCGACGACGACGCCGGGGGCCCGGACGGCGACGGCGGGCCGCGCGCATGAGCAGGTCCCGTCCGTCGCACGTGAACGGCTGCCGGTACGAGCCGGGCTCGTCCACGAACGTGATCAGGCGGCGGATCACGCGCGCGAGCCTGTGCTGGCAGCGGCCGATCGACCAGGAGCGCCGCCGCCGCCGTCCCGACAACTCCCGCTACCCGCGTATCGGCCGCGCATGAGGCGCGTGTCGCGGAGGGGCCGCAAGCGATCGGACGCGCGGCCGCCGGACCCGCAGCCTCCGGCCTCCGGGCTGCCCGGCGCCGGTTCGCCGGCCGCGGGCCCCGTCCGCCGCACTCCGGACGCGGAGCCGCCCGCGGCGGCGCCCGGTGCCCGGCGGCAACCGGGCGAGCCGTCCGCGGAGCCCGACGCGGGCGCCGTGCTCCGGTCGCCGGACGCGTCCGGCTCGTGGTCGCTGACGCCGGGGTTCCTGTACAGGGACGCCGTGCGGGTGCTGTCGTCCTGGGAGGCGCCGGACGACCCGCAGGAGCGGCTGCGGCTCCGGTTCCTGCGCCACCTGGAGGAGCATCCCGCGGACGGCCTGTGGCGCGAGTGCGCGGACGGGCACATCACGGCCAGCACCGCCGTCCTCGACGCGTCCCGCACCCGGGTGCTGCTGACCCTGCACTCGAAGGTCAGGGCGTGGCTCCAGCTCGGCGGGCACTGCGAGCCCGGCGACCTGTCGCTCGCGGGCGCGGCGCTGCGGGAGGCCACCGAGGAGTCCGGCATCCCGGGCCTGCGGCTCCTGCCCGAGCCCGTCCAGCTGGACCGGCACGAGGTGCGCTGCCATCCGCAGGGCACCTGGCACCTGGACGTCCAGTACGTCGCGGTCGCCCCGCCCGGGGCCCGGCACGCGCTGTCGGACGAGTCGGACGATCTTCGCTGGTTCCCGGTGGACGAGCTGCCCGAGTCCGCCGACGAGGCCGTCCGGCGGCTGGTGGCGAGAGCGGTGCCGCAGAGCGGCTGAGGCGTTCGCCCCGTCCGTCGAGGGCCGTCGTCAGCGGCCGAGCGGATGCCCTTCCAGGAGGGCGCGGGTGTTCTCCCACCCTTCCAGCCCGGGATCGAGAAGCCGCAGGTCGTCGAGGGTGCGGAGGCGATGCCAGGCGGGCCCCTGCGGCACCAGGCCGGGGCGGGGGGCGGCGGCGCGGAGCCGGGTGAGCGCGTCGGGGGTGTCGAGGTCGACGTCCCGCAGGGCGGTGGCCAGCCATCCGGGCAGCGGGAGGCGAGCGGCGAGGGCGACCAGGCCGTGTCCCCCCGGGAGGGCGCCTTCGGCCCGGCAGGCGGCGGCCGGGGCGGAGCCGAGCGCGCGGAAGAGCTTGCCGATCAGCAGCGGCGGCAGGTCGGGGGCGTCCGGCGCGACCAGCGCGGCGGCGCCGGCGCCGAGGGCGTGCAGGGCCGCGAACGCTCCGGCCGGGGAGGGCTCGCGGAGGATCGGCGTACCGGGCCAGGTGACCGCCTCGGCGTCCGGCTGGTCGGGCGGGTCCAGGACGAGGGCGGACGTCACCAGTTCGAGCCCGGCGACGACCTCGTAGGTGTCCTCCAGCAGCGCGAGCCGGAACTCCTCCGGGTCGATCCCGGGCGGCACCGGGCGGGCCCCTTCCGGGGCGGGCCGGGCGAACACCGCGGCGAAACGCGCCGTGGGGCCGGGGGCCTCGGTCACCCGGCGGCCTCGTGCGGGAACTCGTCGCCGGGGTGCAGGCCGTCGCCGTGGTGGATGCCGGTGACGTCGTCCTCGTGGCTGTCGGCTTCGAGGGGCAGGTGCGCGGCGGCGGCGACGCCCTCCAGGTAGCCGCGGGCGCGGTCGGCCTTCGGGTAGTTGCCGACCAGCTCCCAGAAGTCGGCGCCGTGCCCGGGGATGAGCAGGTGCGCCAGCTCGTGGACCAGGACGTAGTCGACGACCCAGCCGGGCATGCCGCGCAGCCGGGTGGACAGCCGGATGGTGCCGTCGTCGGGCGTGCACGATCCCCAGCGGGCGCGCTGGTTGGCGACCCAGCGGACGCTGACCGGGTCGGCGCGGCCGTCCAGGTAGCGGCGGGACAGCTCGCGGGCACGGGCCTCAAGGTCGGCGTCGGACGGCCGCCGGCGGCGTTCCCGCTCTTCCAGCCGGTTCAGGATGGTCGCGATCCACTGTTCCTCTTCGGCCTTGCTCAGCCTGGACGGAACCATCACCACCACCTTGTCACCGTCACGGTAGGCGGACACG
Organism: Actinomadura madurae; assembly: GCF_047130825.1. Taxonomy (NCBI): domain Bacteria; kingdom Bacillati; phylum Actinomycetota; class Actinomycetes; order Streptosporangiales; family Thermomonosporaceae; genus Actinomadura; species Actinomadura madurae. The sequence goes on along the minus strand of NZ_CP083237.1, from coordinate 8,671,393 downwards.
GTTCGCCGCCGTCTGGCGCTGCGGCGGACCTCAACGTTTGGGGGCACGCCAGAACCGTACTCGAAAATTTGCGTCCTCCACAGGGGGTGTTTGACGTTACCGCAGGTCAACCCCTATGTTTTTGACAGTTCTTCGAGGGTTTCCACAAACCCGGCAGAGGACGTGATCGGCATGCCCGGCTTTAGTCGCCGGTGAAATTCGGGCTGCGCTTCTCGCGCTGCGCGGCGAGCCCCTCCAACATGTCCCGGGACGACATGGTGACCGGCTGCGCGAGCGACTCCCAGCGCAGCGCCGACTCCATGTCGGGGTGGCCGCCGTTCGACAGCGCGACCTTGGTGAGCCGGGTCGCGATCGGCGCCTGCCCGGCGATCCGCTCGGCGACGCCGATCGTCTCGGCGAGCACGCCGGCGCGCGGGAAGGCCCGGTTGACCAGGCCCTGCTCGGCCGCCTCGGCGCCGGTGAGGACGCGTCCGGCCAGCAGCATCTCGCGGGCCAGCGGCAGCCCGGCGACCTCGGGGAACAGCCAGGTCGCGGCCATGCCGGGGTGCAGGCCGAGCGCGGTGAACGGGGCGAGCAGCTTGGCGTCGTCCGCCGCGTACCGCAGGTCGCAGGCCAGCGCGAGGCACAGGCCGGCGCCGACGGCGTGCCCGTTGACGGCGGCGATCGTCGGAACCTCAAGGTCGCGGATCGCCAGCCACGTCCGGTAGAACCCCAGCATCCGGTCGCGCAGCGGCGGAACGGCGACGGCCCCGGTGTCGGCGAGCCAGGACAGGTCGCCCCCGGAGCTGAACGCGCTCCCCGCGCCGGTCACCACGACGCACCGCAGCCCGGTGTCGGCGCGCAACTCCGCGATGGTCCGCTTCCACGCGGCGGTCAGCTCGTCCGACATCGCGTTGCGGCGATCGGGATCGTTGAGCGTGAGGACGGCGACCCCGTCGGACCGGCGCTCGACCAGCAGCGCGTCGGCAGGCGTTTCGGACATGGCTGGCACCGTATCGTGCCCGCCCCGCCCCGCGCCGCCCGCCCCCGGCCGCGTGAGAAAGCGCACACTTACAGCGTTCGTCCAGGTCACAGCGGTTCGCACGGTTTGACAACGGCGATACTTGCGCTTGGTTGTGGCGTGAACGACAGTGCATCACCGACAATGGTCGGCGTGAGCGATCTTCCCCGCCGCGCGGTGACGCGGTCAGCAAAGCTGGCGTCCCTCCCCATCGGCTTCGCGGGGCGCACCGCCCTCGGCATGGGGAAGCGCACCTTCGGGCGATCGGCCGAGGCCGTGGCGATGGAGATCCAGACCCGGACCGCCGAGCAGCTGTTCACGGTGCTCGGCGAGCTCAAGGGCGGGGCGATGAAGCTCGGCCAGATGCTCTCGATCTTCGAGGCGGCGCTGCCGCCGGAGATCGCCGGGCCGTACCGCGCCACGCTGACCAGGCTGCAGGAGGCCGCTCCCCCGCTGCCCGCGGCGACCGTCCACACGGTGCTGGAGCGGTTCCTCGGCGAGGACTGGCGCGACTACTTCGAGTCGTTCGACGACCAGCCGGCCGCGGCGGCGTCCATCGGGCAGGTGCACCGCGCCGTCTGGCACGACGGCCGGGCCGTCGCGGTGAAGGTGCAGTACCCGGGCGCCGGCAAGGCGCTGATCAGCGACTTCAACCAGCTCGCCCGGCTCGGCCGGCTCTTCGGCGTGCTGATGCCCGGCCTGGACGTCAAGGCGATGCTCGCCGAACTCAAGGAGCGGGTGGCCGAGGAGCTCGACTACACGATCGAGGCCGAGTCCCAGAGGCTCTTCCGGGACGCCTACCTGGACGACCCCGACTTCTACGTCCCCGAGGTCATCGCGCAGTCCGGCGACATCCTGATCAGCGAGTGGATGGACGGCACCGCCCTCTCCAAGATCATCAGTGCGGGCGACCAGGAGACCCGCGACCACGCGGCCCTGCTGTACTGCCGGTTCCTGCTCTCCGGGCCGAAGCGCTCCGGGATGCTGCACGGCGACCCGCATCCCGGCAACTTCCGGCTGCTGGACGACGGCCGGCTCGGCGTCCTCGACTTCGGCGCCGTCGACCGCATCCCCGGCGGCTTCCAGCGGCGGCTCGGGCTGCTGCTGCGCATCGGCACGATGGCCGACATCGACGAGGTCGAGGAGGCCCTGCGCCGGGAGGACTTCATCCGTGAGGGCGTGCAGATCGACGCCGAGTCGCTGCAGGCGTTCCTCGCCCCGATCACCGAGCCGTTCATCAACGAGACCTTCAAGTTCAACCGGGAGTGGCTGCGCGACATGGCCGCGCGGGTCACCGACCTCCGCCCCTCCAACGTCGTCCGGCAGCTGAACCTGCCACCCGAGTACGTGATCATCCACCGCGTCCTGTCTGCGGGCACCGGCGTCCTGTGCCAGCTGGAATGCGAGATCCCCGCCCGCGCCGAGTCCCTGAAGTGGGTCCCGGGCTTCGCCGACGACGAAGACGGCGAACTGATAACCAGTTAGGCGGCCTCCGCTCGCTCCGCTCGCTACGTCCGCCGCAGGAAACCGCCTCTCACCGCAGCGCAGGCGCCCATCCCAGCACGCACACCGCAGGACACGCACCTCCCACGCGCACGCCGTAGCGCACGCGCCCGCCTCACCGCGCACGCCGCAGGACACGCGCCGCCCCGCCGCGCACGCTGTAGCGAGGCCCCGCGCACTGGTGGGGTGCGCGGGGCCTCGGCTTTCGCGCGACCGGTGAGTGGGCCACCGGACGCGCTCCATGTGCCCGCCGGGAGGCGTGCCGTCCGCCAAACCATCCAAGAAAGGACGGACGGCGGCCTGCGACCGGGCGGGCCGTCGGCTTCAGTGGCGGTGCCGCGGCGCCGGCACCTGCGCGTACGCCTCCCCCGTGGTCGGCGCGAGCAGGACGCGGGTCACGCGCGACGCCCTCGTGCGGGCCTGCCGGCGGGCCCGCCGCAGCGCGCGGACGCGGGCGGCCAGCTCGTCGGGCACGGTCGCCGGTATTCGCTCCCGGGACAGGTCCTGGCTGAGCAATGTCATCTCGTTCTCCCTGGCGGCCCGGAGGCGCGGTCCCCGCACGGGGGCCGCGCCTCCGGGGTCGGTCCGGTCGAGTGTCGTGGCGGGCATCAGGTGCCTCACACCGCCACTTCGTCCGGGCGCGGGTGCTTGCGCGGGCGGCCGCGCGGCCGCTTGCGCGGGACGATCACTCCGCGGACGAAGAGCTCGCCGCCCCAGACGCCCCAGGGCTCCTTGCGCTCGAGCGCGCCGGCGAGGCACTCCTTGCGGAGCGGGCACTCCAGGCACAGCGCCTTGGCGAGCTCGACGTCGGCGGGAGCCTCGGCGAAGAACAGCTCCGGGTCGGTCCGGCACGGAAGCGTGAGGTCCTCCTCGCTCACTGCGAGAGCCCCCTGCATCACAGTCACCCTTGTTCCTCTCGTTGGATCTCAACGGGCGTGTCGGTGGGTTGTCTGGGCAAAGAAGAAGGCCGCGGATCCGGTCTGGATCCGCGGCCTGGGGGCTTGCCGGTCGTCGTGCTAAACCGGTCGCCTCCAGGGGTACGGACCCGACACGCCACCCTTGGCGGTGACGCCCACGTGGGCCGTGGCCGGAGCCGGGACGCTCATGTCCTCGAGAAGGTGTTCGAAGACACTCCGCCCCAGGTCATCCTGGATTCGCTGCTCAAAGCGCTGCTCGCGCCAATTCGTGCCGCGCTGGTCACGCAGTCGCGTGCCGTACGCCGCGCCGTAGGCGGGCAGGCCGGGCTCCGAGACGCGCGTCATCAGGGCGCGGGAGATCGAGGCACCAGGGCATGCGGCGGTCCAGGAAGACCCGAGTTTCATCAACGTGTTGCTCACCGGACTGCACACCACCTCTCTGGTACCTCGGGCCGGGCCGGCGGATCCAAGATCCACACCGGTCGGCCGGTTGATTGCTCGCGACGAGCGTACGGGGATCCCGCGAAATCAACAAGATATTTTTGACCTGCGGTTTTGTGGGTCAGTTCACCCTCGTTCCGCAGAACCGGAGGCGCCCGCCGAGCGTCGAACCCTCCCGGGAGCCCCATATGGAGCGATCATCTCACGGGCGGGTGTCGGAGACCCGGATCAGGCCCTCCTGCATGACCGAGACGACCAGCTCCCCGGAGTGGGTGAACACCTGGCCGCGGGCGAGGCCCCGCGCGCCTCCGGCGAACGGCGTGTCCTGGTAGTACAGCAGCCAGTCGTCGGCGCGGAACGGCCGGTGGAACCACATGGCGTGGTCGAGGCTGGCCCCCATCGTCCGCTGGTCGCCCCAGGCCAGGCCGTGGTTGAGCAGGACGGTGTCGAGCAGCGTCATGTCCGAGGCGTAGGTCATGAGGCACACGTGCAGCAGCGGGTCGTCCGGCAGCTCGCCGTCCACCTTCAGCCACACCTTGGACTCGGGGGTGGCGAGGGACGGGTCCTTCGCCGCCTCCCACGTCAGCGGCGTCGCGTGCCGGATGTCGAACGGGCGGCGGTTGACGAACTCGCGGGCGCCGACCTCGCCGAACAGCGGGGTGAGGCGCGTCAGCCCGTCCGGCAGCGTCCCGGGCTCGGGCGCGTCCGGCATCGGCGCCTGGTGGGACGGCCCGTCCTCGGTGATCTGGAACGAGGCGGACAGCGTGAAGATCGCCTTGCCGTGCTGGACGGCGGTGACGCGGCGGGTGGTGAAGGACCGCCCGTCCCGGACCCGGTCGACGGTGTAGACGAGCGGGACCAGCGGGTCGCCGGGCCGGATGAAGTAGGCGTGCAGGGAGTGCACGGGCCGGTTCGCCGGGACGGTGCGCCCAGCGGCGACGAGCGCCTGCCCCGCCACCTGCCCGCCGAAGACGCGCTGCCGACGCTCCTCGGGGCTGCGGCCGCGGAAGATGTCGTTCTCGATCTGCTCCAGGTCGAGCAGGTCCAGCAGTTCCTTCAGCGATTGCTTCACGGCCGCCAGTCTTCCCTATCGCCTCCAGTGAGCCGGATCTCACCCCAGAACGCGCGAAACGGCGTCAATGGCCACAAAGGGTCAGAACGGCGTCGCCGTAGCGGTCGAGCTTGACCTTGCCCACGCCGGGGATGCGGGCCAGCTCGTCCATCGACTCGGGGCAGCGCTCGGCGATCGCCTGGAGCGTCGCGTCCGTGAAGACGACGTAGGCGGGGATCTTCTGGTCGGCGGAGACCTGGGCGCGCCAGTCCTTGAGGGCGAGGAGGAGTTCCTCGTTGAGCTCGGAGGGGCAGTCTTCGCAGCGGCCGAGCTTGCGTTCGACGGCGGCGGTGAGCGGCCGGCCGCACACCCGGCACGGTTGCGGCCCCTTGGTCGGACGCCGTTTCGACCGGTCGACGCGGGCGGGCACGTGCGTGGTGGTCTTGCCCGTGAGGCCGTCCAGGAACCGGGACGGGCGGCGCATCTGCGTGCCGCCGGGAGAGCGCGACAGCGCCCAGGACAGGTTGAGGTGCACGCGGGCGCGGGTCACACCTACATAGAGCAGACGCCGCTCCTCCTCGATCTGCTCGGGTGTCTTGGCGTAGACGATGGGCAGCGTGCCTTCGGCGAGCCCCACGAGGAACACCGCGTCCCATTCAAGGCCCTTGGCGGCGTGCAGGGACGCGAGCGTGACGCCCTCCAGGGGCGGCGCGTGCTGCGCGGCGGCGCGCTCCTCCAGTTCGCCGACGAAGTCGGGAAGGCCGGCCTTGGGGTTGTCCGCGGCCATGTCCTCGGCGAGCTGGGCCAGGGCCGCGAGGGACTCCCAGCGTGCGCGGGCCGCGCCCGCGCCCTCGGGCGGCCGGTCGGAGAACCCGGCCCCGGACAGGACGTGCCGGACGGTCTGGATCAGTCCCATGCCGTCGGTCTCGGCGTCGCCGCCCGCCCGCGCCGCGCCGCGCAGGCGCACCACGGCCTCGCGAACCTCGGGCCGCTCGAAGAACCGCTCCGCACCGCGCAGCACGTACGGGACGCCCACCGCGGCCAGCGCCGACTCGTACGTCTCGGACTGCGCGTTGATCCGGTACAGGACCGCGATCTCCCGCGCGGGGACGCCCTCCTCGATCAGCTTGCGGGCACGGCGCGCCGCGTCGTCGGCCTCGGCGACCTCGTCGTCGTACTCGTTGAACACCGGCTCGGGCCCGTTGTCGCGCTGGGCGCGCAGCTCCAGCCGGTGCCGGACGCCCTTCGCCTGCCCGATCACCCCGTTCGCCAGCCGGACGACCTGCGGCGTCGAGCGGTAGTCGCGGACGAGCCGGACGACCTTCGCGCCCGGGTGCTCGCGGGTGAAGTCGAGCAGGTGGGACGGGGACGCGCCGGTGAACGAGTAGATCGTCTGGTTGGGGTCGCCGACGACGCACAGGTCGTCGCGGTCGCCGAGCCAGGTGTCGAGCAGCATCTTCTGCAGCGGGTTGACGTCCTGGAACTCGTCCACGACGAAGTACCGGTACTGCTCGCGGACCTGCCCGGCGACCTCCCGGTGCTCGGTGAGGACGGCCGCGGTCAGCTCCAGCATCCCCTCGAAGTCGAGCAGGTTGCGCTCGCGCCTGAGCTGCTCGTACATGGCGTAGACCCGGGCGACGTCGACGACCTCGGCGGGCGGCCTGCGCCCCGCCTCGGCGACCGCGGCGGGGTAGTCCTCGGGGCGGTTCTGGGTGACCTTCGCCCATTCGATCTCGCTCGCGACGTCGCGCAGCTCCGTCCGCCCGAGGGAGAGCCGGCAGGCCCGCGCCGCGTCCGCGACGAGGCCGATCTTCGAGTCGATGATCTTCGGGGGCTCGCCGCCGACGACGCGCGGCCAGAAGTAGGTGAGCTGCCGCAGCGCCGCCGCGTGGAAGGTGCGGGCCTGCACGCCGGGCGCGCCGAGCTGCCGCAGCCGGCTGCGCAGCTCCCCGGCCGCGCGTGTGGTGAACGTCACGGCGAGCACCCGCTGCGGCGTCACGACACCGGTCAGGGTGGCGTAGGCGATCCGGTGGGTGATGGCCCTGGTCTTGCCCGTCCCGGCGCCCGCGAGCACGCACACCGGGCCCTTGACCGCTTCGGCGACCGCCCGCTGCTCGGGGTCGAGTCCCTCCAGCACCGACTCTGCTGACATCCCTCCATACTCGCAGCCCGCCCCACCCGTATCACCCGGCACGCCGCCTGTGGACAACCGCGGAATGCGCGCCCCTGGTTCACTGTTCATGCGAGGGCACGGATCGTCCGAACGAACGAGGGAGACGCGGAAGCGATGGCGACGCCGACGACCGACCAGCCCATGGGCGCGGCCGGCCAGCTCACCATGTACACGACGTCCTGGTGCGGATTCTGCCGCCGCCTGAAGAACCAGCTGGCCCGCGACGGGATCGAGATGGTCGAGATCGACATCGAGCGCGATCCGAAGGCCGCCGAGTTCGTGATGAGCGTCAACGGCGGAAACCAGACGGTTCCGACGATCGTCTTCCCCGACGGCACGGCCGCGACCAACCCCAGCGCCAAGGCGGTCAAGGTGAAGCTCGCCTCCCTCGCCTGACCTCGCGACGAGCCCGGCGTCCGCCGCGGACGCCGGGCTCGCGCATGTCAGAACGGCTGCATCTTCGGCAGGTCGCCGCCGTACCAGCGCATGATGAGCTGGGCGGCGATGGACAGCGGGCCCGGGGCGACGATCTCGCCGCCGTCGATGGCGGCGCGCAGCTCGTCGCGGGTGTACCAGGCGGCGTCCAGGATCTCCTCGGGGTCGGGACGCAGCGGGAGGCCGCCGTCCGTGCGGGCGGTGAAGCCGAGCATGAGGCTCTGCGGCAGCGGCCACGGCTGGCTCCCGAGGTAGCGGACGTCCCGGACGGGCAGCCCGACCTCCTCGTTCACCTCCCGCGCGACGGCCTGCTCCAGCGACTCGCCCGGTTCGACGAACCCGGCGAGGATCGAGCGGCGGTCGGCGGGCCACTGCGGGCCGCGGGCGAGCAGGATCCGGTCGGCCTCGTCCGTCACGAGCATGATCACCGCGGGGTCGACGCGCGGGAAGTGCTGCGACCCGTCCTCGGGGCAGACGCGCACGTGCCCGGCGGACGTCACCCGCGTCTCGGCGCCGCAGCGGGGGCAGTGCCGGTTGGTGCCGTGCCAGTGCTCCAACGCGACGGCGTGGGTGAGCAGCCCGGAGTCCTGGTCGCCGAGGAGGGCGCCGACGCGGCGCAGCCCGGCGGGCTCGGTCCCCTCGATGGCGGGCAGCGGGCCGGACACGCCGAAGTAGGCGGCGCCGCCGTCGTCCACGCCGAGGAGCCAGCGCTCCCCGTCCGGTGCCTGCTCCGGCGGGACGAGGACCAGCGCGGCGCTGGGCTCGTAGGTGACGAGCGACCGTCCGTCGTGGACGACCAGCACGCGCGTCTTCGGCTCGGCCCAGGCGTTCTCCAGCCACGCGTCGTCGCGGCGGTTGAGCGCGACGCGGTCGAGCGTCCCGCGCGCGAGCGCCAGCCACTCCAGTGGGGCGTTGGTCACGTGTGCTCCCTTCCAGGCGGTTTCAGCGCAGCGCGGCGGCGAGTTCTTCCCACAGGTACGCGGCTGCCTCGGCGCCCTTGAGGAGCAGCGGGATCTCGACCTTCTCGTTGGGGGCGTGGATGCGGTCGCCGTCCAGCCCGACCGCGACGAAGATCAGCGGGGCCTCCAGGATGTCGGCGAGGTCGGCCTCGGGGCCGCTGCCGCCTTCGCGGGTGAACAGCACCTCGGTGCCGAAGGCCCGTTCCATGGCGCGCCGCGCCGCCTTGACGCCGGGCGAGCCGATCGGGGAGAAGCAGGGGCGGACGCCGCCGCCGGGGATGCGGACCTCGGCCTCGACCCCGTGCGGGGTCCGTTCGGCGACCCACCTGCGGAACTGGTCCTGGACCGTGCCCGGGTCCTGCCCGGCGGCGAGCCGGAACGAGATCTTGGCGTGCGCCTCGCGGGGGACGATCGTCTTGCCGCCCGGCCCGGTGTGCCCGCCCCACATGCCGTTGATCTCGGCGGTCGGCCGCGCCCAGACGCGTTCGAGGGTCGTGTAGCCCTTCTCGCCGTGGGCGGCGCGGCTGTTGCCGGCGGTGCGCAGCCACTCGTCCTCGTCGAACGGGAGCCGCGCGAACAGCTCGCGCTCCTCGTCGGTCAGCGGGACGACGTCGTCGTAGAAGCCGGGGAGGGTGACGCGGCCGTCCGCGTCGTGCAGCGAGGCGAGCAGCTCGGCCATCGCGTGCAGCGGGTTGGGGACGGCGCCGCCGAACGAGCCGGAGTGCAGGTCGCCGTCCGGGCCGCGCAGGGTGACCTCGGCCTCGGTGAGGCCGCGCATGCCGGTGCACATGGACGGGACGTCCTCCGCCCACATCGTGGTGTCGCTGATGACGACGGCGTCGCACGCGAGCCGGTCGCGGTGGGTGCGGAGCAGGTCGGCGAAGTGCACCGACCCCGACTCCTCCTCGCCCTCGACCAGGAGCTTGACGGTGACCGGCGGGGCCTGCCGCCCGGACGCGGCCAGCAGCGCGCGGATGCCGAGGGTGTGGAAGAAGACCTGCCCCTTGTCGTCGGACGCGCCCCGCCCGATGAGCCGGTCGCCCTTCTCGACGGGCGTGAAGGGGTCGGTGTCCCATTCGTCCAGCGGCTCGACCGGCTGGACGTCGTGGTGGCCGTACACGACGACGGCGGGGGCGTCCGGGTCGTCGGCGGGCCATTCGGCGTAGACGGCGGGGTGCCCGCCGGTCTCCCAGACCTCGACGATCGGGAACCCCTGGTCGCGCAGGTACCGGGTCAGCCACTTCGCGGACCTGTGCACGTCGTCGGTGTGCGCGGGGTCACCCGAGACGGACGGGATCGCCAGCCACTCCTTGAGGTCGGCGACGAACCGGTCCCGGTCGGCCCGGATGTAGGCGGCTATGTCGTTCACCTGCATGCCCCTCCGTACGTTGTGATGACAGCGCATGCCGTGATGTCAGCGCATGTCGTAATGTCAGGCTGAGTCTCTTCCGTCCCGGCTTTCCGTCCGCCCCCCGCGTCACGGGATTCCCGAAGACAGGAAACTCACAGTAAGGGATCCCGTTGCCTGGTTCCTGGGAGTGGCTTTGATCCTCATCGACCCGCCCCTGTGGCCCGCCCGCGGCCGCGTGTGGTCCCACATGGTGAGCGACGTGTCGTACGAGGAGCTGCACGCGTTCGCGGCGGAGCTGGGGATGCCGGTGCGGGCGTTCGACCGCGACCATTACGACGTCCCGTCCGAGCTGTACGAGGCGGCGGTGCGTCAGGGGGCGGAGGCGGTGGGGTGCCAGGAGTTGCTCCTGCGGCTGACGAAGGCCGGTCTGCGTCGCCGCAAGGTTCGCCAGCCGCGGGTCTAAGCGCCGAGCAGCATCAGTTCCGTGCGGATGTTGGTGCGCGCCCGTTCCTCGAAGCGGTCGTGCGCGGCCGGCGTGTGGAAGAGCCTGGGCAGCGCGAGCAGCCCGTTGAGGACTTCGGCTCGTCCCGCCTTGAAGAGCTCGTCGGGGACGAACGCGTACTCCTCGCGTACCGCGGCGGCGTAGGCGGCGTACCTGTCGGGCTCGGCCCCGAGGATCGCGAGGTCGGCGTCGCAGAGGACCTGCCCGTCCGCGTCGTCCTCGTCCGGCGCGTGCGTGGTGGTCAGCTCGACGAGCCGGACGACCTGGTCCACGTCCCGCCGCCCGAGGTCGGTGTCGGCCAGCATGCGGGCCGCGAGGCGGGCGCTGCGCTCCTCGTTGTCGGCGCGCTCGGGGTCGTAGACGGCGTCGTGGAACCAGGCGGCGAGCCGGACGAGGTCGGGATCGGCCGCGTGCCCGGCCAGCTCGTCCACGAGGTCGAGGACGGCGGCGAGGTGCTCGCGGGTGTGGTACCGGCGGTGCGGCTCCCCGTAGCGCTCGTCCAGTTCCGTCCCGATATGTCTGGTGTGAGGTCCCGCCAGTGCGACCCACCGGTCGACAAGGTCCATGGCCCCATCGTGGCGGATCGCCGGGCGGCCGGGACACGCGATGTCACCGTTCTTGCGTGCGACCGGCCCCCCGGCCACTATGGTGATCACCGCGAGTTAGGCAAGGCTTACCTCACCACGAGGCCGTCGCGCTCGCGTCATCACCCACGGGCTTGCACACTCATTGGCGGATTGGAAAGGCCGGTCGTGGCCGCCTCTCTCTACCTGGTCGCCGGCAAGGCGACCGACTCGGTGACGCACGGGTTCCTGCCCGCCGCCGCGCGCCTCGGCCTCGATGTGACGCTTCTCACCGACCGGCCCGGCGCCCATCCGTTCGGCGGACCGGTCGTCGAGTGCGACGTCTCCGACTTCCGGGACATCATCGCCCGCATCGACGGGGAGCCCGCGGCCGTCTTCTCCAACAGCGACTTCCTCCAGGCGCCCGCCGCCCTGGCCGCCGCGTACTTCGGGCTGCCCGCCAAGGACTGGCGCGCCGCGACCCGCGCGAAGAACAAGGCACTCCTGCGGCGGCATCTCGCGTCCATCGACCCGGTCTTCTCCGCGGACGCCTTCCAGGTACCGGCCGACGCGCCCTTTCCGCTGGTGGTCAAGCCTCGGGAAGGGGTGGCCAGCGAGGACGTGTTCCTCGTCCAGGACGCAGGAGAACTCGCGGCGCGCGTGGAGGAGATCGCCGCGCGCCGGAGCGACCCCCTTGTCGCGGAGGAGTACCTGCCGGGGCACCTCCACACTCTGGAGACGCTCGGGGACGGGCGGGAACTACGCGTACTGGGGTCGTTCCGTACGACGCTCTCCCCGCCACCCTTCTTCGTCGAAGAGCGCCTTGAGTGGACGGCCCCTCCCCCGGAGACGCCACAGGTACTGCGCCAACTGGAAGCTCTGGGAATCGGGTTCGGGGCCTGTCACACCGAGTTCGTCGTGCACGAGGGCCGCGCCCGCATCATCGAGGTCAACTACAGGCTCATCGGGGACCACTGCGACTTCCTGCTGGCCGATCTCCTGGGCGTCCCGCTCTTCGAGCACATCCTTCAGGTCCACCTGGGCGCGAGGTTGCCGGGCCGCCGGGTTCCCCGGCCGAGGCACGCAATCGCGGAGCCGGTCATCGCGGACCGGTCGGGCACGCTCACCGCGGCGCCGGGGCCCCTGACCCTGGACGACGGCCCGGTGCGGCTCGCCTACCGTCCGCAGCGCGCGGTGGGCGACTCCGTCGCGGTGACCCGCACCAACCGCGACTACCTGGGCACGGTCCGCGCGATCGGTCCCGGACCGGACGAGGTCAACGCGGCCCTGGCGCGGTTCCGTGCATCGCACGACTGGACGATCGCGTGACCGCCGACGACGAAGACCTGCTCGCCACCCGTGTACTCGACGCGCTGCTACGGGAGGACTACGCGGGCCTGCGACGGTTCGTCCGGAACGGTGTGCTGGAGCTTCCCGGCCGCCGGGTGCGCTTGGTCGAGGCACGCCCCGCCTTCCTCTCCGACCTCGTCGTGGAGCCCGGGCAGGGCCTGACGCTCCGGGACGCCTTCCACGCCGTCCGCACGGTGGCCGACCCGCGCGACGACACGGCGGCCTTCGAACGCGAGTGCCTGGACGCTCTGGCGACCGCCAAGCTGCACGGCGACGCGCGTCCTGCCGTCCACCGGCGGCTCGGCCGCCTCCCGGACGAGCTGCGGACGGGTCCCGGCGCGTTCTACGAGACGCTGGCGGCCTACAACGACCACCCGGTACATCCGACAGGCCGGAGCCGCGCCGGGCTGTCCCTGGCCGATCTGAGCCGCTACGCACCCGAGTTCGCGCCGTCGTTCCCGCTGCGCTGGGCGGCGGTGCGGAACCCCGCCCTCGCCGGGACGCTTCCCGGCTGGTGGCCGGCCCCCGCCGACGTGGGCCTGACCTCGGCCGAGGCGCTCTTCCCCGTCCACCCGCTGGCGGCCCGGCAGGTGCGCGACCGGCCCGGCGCGGTTCTCGCGCCCGACGCGTTCCTCCAGGTCACGCCCACACTGTCCATGCGGACCGTGGCCGCGGCGCCGCTCGCCCACGTGAAGGCGCCGCTCCCGACCAGCACCCTCGGGCTCCGCAACACGCGCACCATCAAGCCCGGCACGCTGGCGGACGGCGCCCTGGTCGAACGCATCCTGCGCCAGGTGCTCCTCCACGAACCGGTGCTACCGGTCGTGCTCGCGGACGAGCAGACCTACGGCCACGCCGCCGATCCCCTTCTCGCCTATCTGGTGCGGCGCTTCCCACCCGATATCGCGCGCTCGCACATCGTCCCGGTGGCGGCGCTGCTCGCCGAAGCACCGGACGAGGGCCATGTGATCGAACGCTGGGACGTCGAAGCCCTGTTCGACGCCTACCTGGCGGCGCTGTTCTCCTGGAACGTCACGCTGTTCCGCTACGGCATCGCGCTGGAGGCGCATCAGCAGAACGTCGCCCTCGTCTTGGACGAGGCACCGCTCCGCCTCCTCGTCAAGGACAACGACGGCGCGCTGATCGACCCGTCCCGGCTCCGTGAACGTCTGGGGCCGCCGTCCCCCGGCACCGACCCCCGCGACCTGGTCGACCACCGCATGGCGACGTCGGATCCGGAGGCGCTCGCCCGCGTCTTCGTCACCATCACGCTGCACCTGTGCGCGGCCGCGCCCGCCCTGGGGCTGTCCAAGCTGGGCCTGCTCCCGTGGGGCACCGGCCTGCGGATGATCCGGGAGCGGCTCGACGAGGCGCTCGGGCGGGACGAGGCGTTCCTGCGCTCCCGCACGCTGGACGCCGACACGCTGCCGGGCAAGGCCATGGTCACCGCCGGAACCCTTGTCGACAAGGCGCGGACCGGCGCGGCGGACATCAACAAGCATTACGGCCCACCGGGGCCCAACTACCTACGGGACTCGACGTGCTGCTGACAGAACCGGTCCTCTCGGCTGACGACGCCACCGCGACCGCGCTCCTCAACTGCCTGGTCCGGGAGGTGTGCGCGCCCGAGCAGCAGGTCTGGCCGGACGGCGTGCACCCCGGCGGTGCTCACCTCCTCGTCCGGCTGCCCCGCGCCGGGGTCGTGCTGCGCATGGGCCTGGCCCGTCCCCCGGCCGGCGCCGCCTACCGGCTCGTTCCGCCGTACGAGGAGCGCCGGGGGGACGAATGGGCACCGGCGCCCTGGGACAGGCTGGCGAACCTGGTCGCCGGTGAACTGGAGCTCGCGACGGGCCGTCCGAACCCCGAGTTCCTCGCGCAGGCGGCCGACAGTCACAGAGCGCTCACCGCCATCATCGCCGCCCGTGGCGAGCCCTCGGGGGACGCCTACATCGACTCCGAGCAGTCCCTCGTCGCGGGGCATCGTTTCCACCCGTCCCCCAAGGCCCGGCAGGGGTCCCCGTCCGACTGGCTGCGCTACGCGCCGGAGACGCGGGCGCGTTTCCGTCCGCTCTGGCTGGCCGTCCCGGAACACCTCATCGCCGAAGAAGGCACACCGGAGGCCTTCGAAACCCTGGAGACCTACGGCCCTCCGGCGCCACCGGGCCGGCGGCTTCTCCCCGTCCATCCCTGGCAGTTCTCGCTGCTGGCGGGTAACCCCCTCCTGCAGAAGGCCCTGGCGGACGGCTTGCTGCTCAACCTCGGCCCATCGGACACCGAAGCGGTGCCCACATCGTCCGTCCGCACCGCGTACCTGCCGGACGCCGACGTGTTCTGCAAGTTCAGCCTGGACGTGCGCATCACCAACTGCGTCCGCAAGAACGCCTGGTACGAGCTGACCGGAGCGATCGCCCTCAACGACCTTCTGCCGCCCATTCTCGAAAAGCTGGACGCCACGTTCCTCGCAGAGCCCGCCTACCGCAGCATCGCTCTCCCGGACCGCCGCCTGTACGAGGGCCTCGGCGTGATCCTGCGCCAAGGCGTCAAGTCCCTCCCCGGAACGCCTTTACTGGCAGGCGCCCTGGCCGACCCGTACAACAGGTGGCTTGCAGATCTGCCCGTCCTTTCGACCCCGGACGGCGCCGAAGCCTGGTGGGACGCCTACGTCGCCCAGGTGGCACCACCCGTACTCGCCGCGTACCTCGACCACGGCGTTGTGCTGGAGCCGCACCTGCAGAACGTCCTCATCTGCGTCGACTCCACGGGTATGCCGGTCCATGCCGCGTTCCGAGACCTGGAGGGGACGAAACTGACCGCGGGGCGCTGGGACCTGACGCACCTCCCCTCCCGCGTGGCCGAAGGCCTTACCTACGAGCCCGACTGGGGCTGGAACCGCGTCGTCTATTGCCTCCTCGTCAACCATCTGACGGAGATGGCCGCCGCGGTGGCCGACCTTCACCCGTCCCTGGAACGAACCCTCTGGCGGACGGCCAGGAAGCATTTCCACGCCCACGACGACCACCCTCAGATAAGGGCCCTCCTCGCCGGAGTGCCGCTGCCCGCAAAGGCGAACCTTCGCGCCCGCTGGTCTCGCACTGCCGACCGCGGAGCGACCTATGTCCCCGTCCCCAACCCGCTGGCCGCACCTCGACCGCTATGAACACCGATTTCGCCCGGAACCTCGACGGTTATCCGGCCTATCTCTACAACCTGACCGGCTTGGAAACCCACGTCCGCGACATCCGCGCGAGCCTGCCGGGCACGGAACTCTTCTACGCCGCCAAGGCCAATCCGGACGCCGAGATCCTCCGCACGCTCGCCCCTCACGTCGACGGCATGGAAGTCTCCTCCGGAGGGGAACTGACCCACGTCCGGGAGACGGTGCCCGGCATATCCCTGGCCTTCGGCGGCCCAGGCAAGACAGACGAAGAGCTACATCTGGCCCGCACGTTCAAGGCGGACAGGATTCACGTGGAGAGCCCCACCGAGCTCGCCCGCTTGGCCGCCCAGGGGCCTGCCGACGTCCTTCTTCGCGCGAACCTCCCCGTGCACATTCCGAACGCCGTCCTCACCATGAGCGGCCCCTTCGGCATGGACGAGGACGCCCTCGACGACTGCGCCCGCCTTCTGGCCGAGAACCCCCACCTCAACCTTCGGGGCATCCACGCTCACCTGGCCTCCGGCCTGGACGCCCCTACCCTTCTCGATGTGGCCTACGAAATAGCCGAATGGGCGCTCCCCTGGCTGAAGGCCCGTGGAGTGGAGGAACCCGAACTCAACGTGGGCGGCGGTATGGGCGTCGACTACACGTCACCGGAAAGCCGCTTCGACTGGGGAACCTACGGAAACGGCCTGAGCACCATCCCGGCAAAAGTCCGCGTAGAGCCCGGCCGATCCATGACCGCCTATCACGGCTGGTACGTCACCGACGTCCTGGACGTGAAAACCACGCGAGGCGAGACCTACGTCATCCTCAGAGGCGGCACCCACCACCTGAGAACTCCGGCGGCGAAAGGCCATGACCATCCCTTCAAGGTCCTCACCGCGAACGGTCCGGAAAGCCCCGCCACCCTGGTCGGCCAGCTGTGCACGCCGAAGGACGTCTTCGCCCGCGACTGCCTGGTCCCGCCTTTGATCCCCGGCGACATCATCGCCTTCACCATGGCCGGCGCCTACGCGTGGAACATCTCCCACCACGATTTCCTCATGCACCCGAAACCGGCCTTCCACTACCTGCGCTGACCCGTCAGGCGCTTATGGGCGGGGGCTCCCGTACCAGCGCCACGACGTGAGGCGCGGACGGCCGGGAAGCTCTCCACGTCCCGTGGCCCAGAGCAGCGTCGGCCAGGGCTCGGTGTCGGTCGGCGCCTCCGGGAACAGGCGGCCCAGGACGCGTGCGCAGAGGTCGGCGGGCGGCTCCCAGAGCAGCCCGAGGCCGTCCGCCAAGTCGCAGGTGTGGACGACGGTCTCCAGGATCCCCATCGCCGCGAAGCCCTCGCCGTCCGCTGCGCCGAAGACGTGGTGGGCGCGGACGTCGGGAGCGACCGTCCGAACCATTGCGGAGAGCATCCCGCCGCACGCTTCCAGCACCTGGAGCAGGCCCGCGGGCCCCGCGTCCCGGTCGGCGTGGATCGCGTTCGCGGGACCGCCGGGCCGGCGGCTCTCCCAGACGAACGGCACCTCGCCGTCCATGGGCGGCGTGGACGGTGCCAGTTGCGCCGCGTAGGCGAAGAGATCGTCGCTGAGGTGCTCGACCGTCTCCCAGCACGTCCATTCGAGCGACCCGGCCTTGGCGTCCCAGGCGTCCGCGGGAGCCTCCCGCAACGCGGCGACGGCGAGCCTGACGGCCAGGTCGAGGTCATCGGCGGTCACCGCGGCGATCGAGTCGGGCATGGCACGACGTTACTCGACACGCCATGAGCGGCCCGGCGGCCTAGCGGCCCTTGGTCTACTGTCCGGGTGGATTCCAGCGACGCGATCCCTGACACAGGCCCCGGCGGCACGGTCATCCTGCTCAACGGCCCGTCCAGTTCCGGCAAGAGCAGCATCGCCCTGGAACTGCTCGACCTCCTCGACGGCAGCTGGTTCCACATGCCGATCGACGCCTTCCACGCGATGCGCAACGCGCGTCCCCTCGCCGGCGACGCCCTCCAGGCCGAGATCGACCGCACGGCGAAGGGCTTCCACCGCGCCGTCGCCGGGATGGCCGCGGCCGGGAACAACCTGGTCGCCGACTATCCGCTGAGCCGGCGCTGGCGGCTGCTCGACCTCCTCGACCTGCTCGTCCCCGACGACACCCTCCTGGTCGGCGTCCGCTGCCCCCTCCCGGTGCTGGAACGCCGCGAGGCCGAACGCGGCGACCGCGAGCCCGGCCTGGCGGCCCGGCAGTTCCCCGAGGTCCACTCCCACGAGCTGCACGACCTGGACGTCGACACGGACACTCTCAGCGCACGCCGATGCGCCGTCCAGATCCGCGAAGCACTGGAAGCCCGCCCCCGCCCGGCCGCCTTCACCACCCTCCGCGACACCCTTCTCCGCCCCTGAATCCCGGGACAGATATCTCGTCCTGACCCGGGTATGCCTGACTCGTCCACCCCTGCCCCCAGAATCCCGGACAGGAGATGCGTGCAGGTGCTTGACCGGGTGCGCCACGTCGTGAGCCTTGGTGTCAGAGCGACGCGTGCCGTGCGGGACGCCGGCGCGTTGCGGCCCGTCCGGCCCGACCGGGCCGTGCGGATGCTGTTCCCCTACGCGCGGTTCGGTCCGGTTCCGGCGACGATCGGGGCGTTGTCCGCGCTGCGCTTCCCCGATCGGACGGCCCTGATCGACGAACGCGGCGCGCTGTCCTGCGCGGACCTCGAAGGGCGGGCGTCGGCGCTGGCCACCGCCATGAAGAACCGCGTGGACGACGGCAAGGTCGGCGTTCTGTGCCGGAACCACCGCGGCTTCGTCGAGACGGTTCTCGCCGCGTCCCGCCTGGGCAACGACGTCGTGCTGCTGAACACCGACTTCTCCGGCACGCAACTCGGCCAGGTCGCCGAACGGGAAGGCATCGAGCTCCTCGTCCACGACGACGAGTTCGGCGCGGCCGTCGACGAATCGGGCTTCTCTGGAAAGAGGCTGCTCGCCTGGACGGAGGACGGCGACGGCGAGACGATCGACACGCTGGTCGCCACCACCGAACCCGAGACCATACGGCCGGAGCGAACCAGCCACATCGTCGTGATGACGTCGGGGACGACCGGCACGCCGAAGGGCGCCCGCCACGACCTGTCGCTCTCGTCGGTCCTGCCGGCGGCGCTCACCCATCTGATGCGGGTCCCGGTCCGGTCGGGGGCGCCGGTCGTCGTCGCGCCGCCGCTCTTCCACATCCTCGGCTTCGCCTACATGACGGTCGGGCTCGGGATGGGCATGCCGCTCGTCCTGTCCCGCCGCTTCGACGCGCGGGCAACGCTGGAGACCATCGCGGACTGCCGGGCGGAGGCGCTGGTCGCGGTCCCGGTCATGCTCCAGCGCGTCCTGGAGGTGGAGGGCGCGCCGCGGACTCCGTCCCTGCGAGCGGTCGTGTGCGGCGGCTCCGCGCTGCATCCGCACCTGTCGGACGCGTTCATGGACGCGTTCGGCGACGTGCTCGTCAACGTCTACGGCGCCACGGAGACCGGCTGGGCGACGATCGCGACCCCGCGGGATCTGCGGGAGGCCCCGGGCACGGTGGGCAGGCCGTCGCTCGGGATCACGATCAGGATCCTCGGCACGGACGGGCGGGAACTGCCCGCCGGCCAGACCGGCGAGATCCACACCGGCGGGGGCCTGCGGTTCGCCGGGTACACCGGGGGCGGCGGCGCGAGCGTGCGGGACGGCCTGACGAGCACCGGCGACCTCGGGCACGTCGACGAGGCGGGACGGCTGTTCATCGACGGCCGCGCCGACGACATGATCGTCTCGGGCGGGGAGAACGTGTTCCCCGGCGAGGTGGAAAGCCTGCTCGGCGAGCATCCGGACATCGCGGAGGCGTCGGTGGTCGGGGTGGACGACGAGCGGTTCGGCCAGCGGCTCGCCGCCTACGTCGTGCGCGCCGCGGACGCCGACCTCACCGAGGACGACGTCAGGGAATACGTGAAGAAGCACCTGGCCCGCTTCAAGGTGCCGCGGGACGTCCGGTTCGTCCGCGAACTCCCGCGCACCAGCACCGGCAAGGTCAAGAGCGCGGCCCTGACGGCCCGCTGAGGGCAGCGCCCGGGCCCAAGGCCGCGGGGCCCCGGGCGTGCCCGGCCCGGGGTCAGGCGGCGCCGCGGTTCTTGGCGGCCATGCAGATGCGGGCGAGGTCGTTGAGGGCGTCCGCGCGGCGCTCGTCCAGGCTCCGCCGGTCGCCGGGGCCCGCCTCCGCGAGCGTGTCGATGACCAGGGAGAACACGGGCCACTCGGCGGGCCCGATGGCGCCCTGGAAGTCGACGCCGTCCTCGAGGTCGTCCAGGTCGAGGTGGCGGGCGAAGGTGGCGAGGGCGGCCTCGGCCGCGACGACGCCGATGCGCATCGCCAGCGCGGCCGGCTCGCGATCGAGGGAGCGCACGTTACTAGAACCCATGTTCGACAACATAGAACACACGAGCGACACGCGTCGAACACTTGGTCGAAAACGTTACCCGGCGATCGCCTGCTGGAAGAGATACGAGTGCGTGAAGTGCAGGACGCCGTCGACGGAGCTCGGGCGCATGCCGGTGGCCGGCCCGCCCGCCAGCTCGTCCCGCAGCGCGTCCCTGATCTGCTCCGCGACGTCGGCCGGGGTGTGGGAGAACTCCAGCCACGGGTCGAGCGGGCGCGAGACGTCGAAGGTTTCCGCGCGCTTCACCTCGGCCCCCGCCGCCGTGAGGAGATCCGCGATCCGCGCCTCGGTGAGCGTCACCCCGTGGGAGGGGTCGCGGAGCCGCTCGACGCGGTCGAGGTCCCCCTCCAGGTCCGCCGGCCGGACGAGGTCGGCGATGATCAGCGCGGCGCCGGGCCGGCTGACGCGGACCATCTCCTTCACCACCGCCTCCGGGTCGGCGACCTGGTGGAGCGAGAAGCGGGTGACGACCAGCGTGAACGACCGGTCGAGGTAGGGCAGGGCGGTGGCGTCGCCGTGCGCGAAGGTGACGTTCATGAGGCCGGTGTGGTCGGCGGCCCGCTTCCCCTCGGCGAGCATCGCGGGCGTGAGGTCGAGCGCGGTGACGTGCCGGACGCGGCGGGCGATCGCGCGGGACACCAGCCCGGTGCCGGCCGCGACCTCCAGCACGACGTCGTCCTGGTCGATCTCGGGGTCCATGAAGCGCACGAGCCGGTCCAGATGGCGGGTGAACGCGACGTTCAGCTCCGGGTCGGCGAACCCCGCCGCCTGCTTGGAGAACTCCCGTACGACCTTCTCTTCATGGGTCACCGTCACGTCGCCTCCTCGGGATGGTTGCACGGATCATCCCCGAAACCACCCATTGTGAACAGGGGGCGGTGAGACTCCTCACGCGGCGGGGACGTCCTCCAGGAGAGCGGCGAGGCCGCGGGCGTCCAGCAGGTCCGCAGGCCGGACGGTCACGTTGGCGGCGACGTAGTGGAACGCCGCGCTGACCCGCGCGACGTCCACCCCGGCCAGCTCCGCCCAGGCCAGCCGGTAGGCGGCGAGCTGGACCGCGGCGAACCGGGCCTCGTCCCCGGACGGCGGCGCGCCGGTCTTCCAGTCGACCACCTCGTAGCCGCCGTCCCGGGACCGGAACACCGCGTCCATCCGGCCCCGGACCAGCCGGTCGCCGATGATCGTCTCGAACGGCACCTCGATGTCGAGCGGTTCCCGCGCCGCCCACTCCGACTCCTCGAAGCGGTCGCGCAGCCGCGCGAGGTGCGCGTCGTCGGCGGCGCCCTCGTCGGCCGCGCCGGGCAGCTCGTCGGGGTCGAGGAGGCGCTGCTGCCCCCAGCGGCTCTCCAGCCAGGCGTGGAACGCGGTGCCGCGGCGCGCGTACGGGGCGGGCGGGCGCGGCATGGGGCGGCGGATCTGGCGGGCCAGCGCGGCCGGGTCGCGGGCCAGCGACACCAGCGACGACACCGACAGGTGGGCGGGCAGCTCGACCAGGAGCCCGTCGCCGCCGCGCCCCCGGTCGCGTTCGGCGAGGAGCAGCTCGACGTCGCGCGCCCACGCGGTCATGCGCGCCCGGTCGGCGGCGGACAGCCCGGCGTCCCCCGCCCAGTGGCGCGTCCGCCCGGCGATCTCGTCCCCGACCATGCGAGCGGCCTCCACGACCGCCTCGTACCGGGCGCGGGCGGAGAGGTCGGACCGGCCGCGCTCGCCGGGGGCGACGGGCCACTGCGCCTCGTCGGGGTCGGCGAGCAGCGGGTTCTCGGCGCCCTCTTCCGGCGGCTCGGCCCACACCGGCACCGTCCCGGCCCCGGCGCCGCACACCGACCGCACCTCTTCCAGGAACGGCGACGGGCCGAGCGGGCGGCCGGACGCGCCCCACCAGTAGCCGGTGGTGATGAGCAGGCTGGAGGCGCGCGTGACCGCGACGTAGGCGAGCCGCCGCTCCTCCCGCAGGTCACGTTCGGAGCAGGCCTGGTCGAACGCGGCGAGGTCGTCCTTCTCCAGGCCGGTGAGCGCGGGCAGGTCGGCGCGGTCGCCGCGCAGCATGAACGGCAGGACGCGCGGGTTCGCCGTCCAGCGGGTCGCGTTCTGCGGCGGCGACGGGAAGATCGATCCCTTGGCCGGGCCGCCGTTCTTCTGCGGGACGAACGACAGGCCGGGCACGACGACCACCGGCCACTCCAGCCCCTTGGACGCGTGGACGGTGAGGAGCTTCACGCTGTTGGTCTCGCCGACCCGCCCGGCCTCCAGCCCGAACTCCTCGGTCTCGGCGGCCTTGAGGTAGGCGAGGAAGGCGCCGAGCGTCGGGTCCTCGGCGTCGCCGGCGAACGTGGCGGCGGCGTCGATGAAGGCGTCCAGGTCGGCGCGCGCGGTCACCGGGTCGAGCCCCGACCGGGCGGCGACCTCGATGTCGAGGCCGAGGGCGCGCTCCACCTCGCTGACGAGGTCGGGAAGCGGCAGGCCGACCTGGGAGCGCAGCGACCGCAGCTCGTCGCGGAGCCGCCGGAGCCGCCGGTACCCCTCCGGCGAGTACGCCTCCGGGTCGCCGAGGTCGTCGAGCGCGTCGACGAGGCTGCCGGTCTCCTGGTTCAGCTCGCTGACGAGCTGCCGGAGCGGATCCTCCCCGGCGGACTCCCCCGCGCCGCTTTCCCTCCGACCCGCGTCCCCCCGGTCGCCGGCGCCGAATTCCCCCGCAGCGCCGGACTCTTCCGCAGCGCGGGACTTCCCCGCGGCGCCAGGTTCACTCACGGCACCAGGTTCGCTCGCGGCGCCGGATTCGCTCACGGCGCCGGGCTCCCCCGCGGCGCCGGTTTTCCCCGCGGCGCCGGTTTTCCCCGCGGCGCCGGATCCACCCCCGGCACCAGAAACACCCCCGGCACCAGAAACACCCGCGGCACCGGGCTCCCCCGCGGCACCGGAACCACCCGCGGCGCCGGTTTTCTCCGCGGCGCCGGGTTCACCCGCGGTGCCGGAGTTGAGGGCGGGTGGGTTGGCTGGGGGTGGGGTGACGTCGCGGGCGGCCTCCTGGGCGAGCGCGCGGGCCCGGCGCCCGAGCGCGACGAGGTCGCGGGGGCCGAGGCGCCAGCGCGGGCCGGTGAGGAGGCGGGCGAGGGACGCGCCGGCGGTGGGGTCGTGGACGGCGCGCAGGGTGGCGACGACGTCCTGCACCTCCGGGACGGTGAGGAGCCCGCCGAGGCCGACCACCTCGACCGGGATCCCGCGCGCCTCCAGTGCCCGCCGGACCAGCGGGAACTGCGACCGCTTCCGGGCGAGCACGGCGACGTCGGAGTACTGGAGGGGCTCGGGCTGGGGCCCGCCGTCGGGCGCGGTGCCGGGGTCGGCGGCCATGAGGCCGGCGATGCGCGCGGCGATGCGGTCGGCCTCGTCCTCGACGGTGGGGAAGAGCGCGCACTCGACGCGTCCGCGCCCCTCGCGCCCGGCGCCGGGGACGAGGCGCGGGACGGCCTTCGTCTCGGCCCGCAGCTCCTCCTGGATCTTGGCCGCGGCCTCCAGGATCTGCTCCCCGTTCCGGAACGACCGGCTGAGCTGGACGACCGGCGCCGGCACCGGGCGCCCCCCGCCGACCGCCGGCCGCAGCGGGAAGTCGTGGGCGAACCGCAGCAGGTTCCCGGCGCTCGCGCCGCGCCACCCGTAGATCGACTGGCACGGGTCGCCGACCGCGGTCACCGGATGCCCGCCGGCGAACAGCGACCGCAGCAGGACGAGCTGCGCCTGGCTGGTGTCCTGGTACTCGTCGAGCAGGACGACGGAGAACCGGGACCGCTCGATCATCCCGACCTCGGGATGCCGGTGGGCGATGCGGGCGGCGAGGGCCATCTGGTCGCCGTGGTCGATGACCTCCCGGTCGGCCTTGGCGCGCGCGTACGCGTCGATCAGCGGCATGAGCTGCTCGCGGACGGCGTGCTTGGCGAGGATGTCGCGCTGCGCCTTGAGCGGCTTCCTCACGGCGGCGAACCGCTCGTCCAGCCAGGCCCCGACCCTGCGGACGTCCTCGGCCGTCCGCAGGTGCTCCGACAGGTCGCCGGCCAGTTCCATGACGGCCTTCGTGACCGTGTCGGGCTGCCAGTCGATGTGGTCCATGGGGCCGTTGTAGGCGTCGACGACCCGCGAGCAGATCTGCCAGGCGACGGCCGGCGAGATCAGCCGCATCGTCGGTTCGAGCGCCTCGCGCAGGGCGTGGTCGCCGAAGAGCCGCGCCGCGTACGAGTGGTACGTGGAGACCATCGGCTCGCCGTCGAACAGGGCCTCGCCGCCGAGGCGCTCCAGCTCGTCGCCCGGCAGGACCTCGCGCAGCGTGTCGAGGCGCTTGCGCACGCGCACGCCGAGCTCCGCCGCGGCCTTGCGGGTGAACGTCAGGCCGAGGACGCGCTCCGGGCGCACGAAGCCGTTCGCGACCAGCCACACGACCCGTGCGGCCATCGTCTCGCTCTTGCCCGACCCGGCACCGGCGATCACCGCCATCGGCGCCATGGGCGCCTCGATCACCCGGGCCTGCTCGTCCGTCGGCTCCGGGATCTCCAGCAGCCGGGCGAGCTCTCCCGGCGTGATCACCCCACTCCCCCCGAGCTAGTTCAGTCGCCGACCTGCCCGCCTTCGTCGTGCACGGGACAGCAGGAGCGTACGGGACAGGTGCGACACTTGTCGTTCGCCCGCGCCTGGAAGACGTCGCCGGCCATCCCGGTCGCGACGATCTCGATGAGCTTCTTCGGCCACTCGGGGTCGGCGTCCTCGGCGGGCGGCGGCTGCTCCTGCTCCCGCGCCTTCGCCGTGAACGCGGCCTTCCCGACCTGGACGAGCTTGGCGCCGCCCGGCTCGATCAGCCCGTGCCGCTCGAACGCGCCGAGCATCACCGCGTACTGGTACACGCCGAGCTGCGGATGCCGGGCGAGGTCGTCCTTCGGGACGGCGGTGGAGGACGTCTTGATGTCGATGATGACCGCGCGGCCCTGCTCGTCGCGTTCGGCGCGGTCGATGCGGCCCTTGATGACGACGCGGCCGAGGTCGACCTTGAACGACTCCTCCAGGGCGACGACCTCGTTGGGGTTGTCGCGGTGCCAGGCGAGGAACCTGTCGACCATCCGCGCGGCCTGGTCGCGCTGCTTGTCGGAGTACCAGGAGCTGCGGAACTCCAGGTCGTTCCAGATCTCGTCGAGCCGCTCGGCGACGTGGACCTCGTCGATGCCGTCGTCGGCGCCGGCCATCTCGGCGACCGCGTGGACGACCTTGCCCATCGTGCTGTACTCGTTCGGCCCGCCCTCCTGGGCGCCGACCGCGGAGGCGAGCAGCCAGCGCAGCCCGCACGTGGTGAACGCCTCGACCTGGGACGGCGAGATCGTGATGGGCTCGTCCTCGGCGAACGCGGGCCCCTCGTCGGACAGCGCGGTGATGGCGTACCAGTTCTCGGGTTTCGCGCCGCGCACGCCCGCGCGCGCCAGGCGGGCGAGGTGGGCGGCGGCGGCGCGGCGCAGCGGCTCGGGACGGGACGGGTCCGCGACCGCCGAACGCAGGTCGGCCACCAGCGCGGACAGGGACAGCCACCGGGTCTTCTCGTCCAGTTGCGACTGCTCGATCGCGCCCGGGAGCAGCTCGTTCAGGAACCGGGACGGCCGCTCCTCCGTGTCGTCGCCGCCGACCGCGGTCACGACGAGGCGCTTGCGCGCCCGCGTCACCGCCACGTAGAACAGGCGGCGTTCCTCGTCCAGCATCTTGGCGGCCAGGGAGGCGCCGGCCGCGGCGTCCCCGTCCGGTTCGGCCCCGGCCGCGTGCTCCATCAGCTCCTCGACGCCGAGCAGGGAGCCGCGCAGGCGCACGTCCGGCCAGACGCCCTCCTGGACGCCCGCGACGACGACCACGTCCCACTCCAGCCCCTTGGAGCGGTGCGCGGTGAGGATCCGGACGGCCTCGCCCGCGGGCGCCTGCTCGGCCAGCGTGTCGCCCGCGATCTCCTGCGCGGCGATGTTGTCGACGAACAGCTCGGGGCCCGCCTGGGGGAGCCGGTCGACGAACCGCGCGGCATGGTCGAACAGCGCGACGACGGCGTCGAGGTCGCGGTCGGCCGCCGCGCCTCGCGTCCCGCCCTTGACGCTCTGCTCCAGCAGCACGTCGCCCTGCCCGCTCTCCTGCCACACGGCCCACAGGACGTCCTCGGCGGTGCCGCCCTCGTGGACGCTGCGCCGCGCCACCTCGATCAGGTGCGCGATCCGCTCGGCCGGCGCGCGGACCCTCTCGTGGACGAGGATCAGCTCGCGCGGGTCGTTCACCGCCGCCACCAGGAGCTCGCCCAGGGGCCGCTGCCCGCCCGACAGCTCCTCCAGGTCGCGCAGGGCGCGCTTGAGGCGGCGCATGGCCAGCGCGTCGGCGCCGCCCAGCGGCCCCGTGAGCAGGTCTTCCGCGACGACCTCGTCCAGGAAGCCCTTCTTCAGCGCCGCGCGCAGCAGGACGAGGAACGGGCGGACGGCGGGCTCGGCGATCAGCGGGACCTCGTCGCCCGCGACGACGACCGGCACGCCCGCCTGGGCGAGGGCGCGGCGCAGCACCGGAACCTGCCGGACGGCGCTGCGCACGAGGACCGCCATGCGCGACCACGGCACGCCGTCGAGCAGGTGGGCCCGCCGCAGCTCGTCGGCGACCAGGGCGGACTCCTGGCTCTCGGAGTCGGCGATCACCGCGCGCACCTCGCCCTCGTCCAGGTTCTCCACGGGCCGCAGCGCGCGGTGCTCGGCGGCCCCGGCCGACCCGGCGGGCAGGCGGCGCGCGATCCGGCGCGACGCGGCGAGGATCTCGGGGCCCATCCGGCGGCACGTCCGGAGCGCGACCACGGGCGCGGGGTCGCCGTCCAGCGTCGGGAACCGGTTCGGGAACTCCTGGATGCCGCGCACGTCGGCGCCCCGGAACCCGTAGATGGACTGGTCCGGGTCGCCGACGACGACGAGGTCGCGCCCCTCCCCCGCCAGGTGGTGCAGCAGCGCCTCCTGCGCGGGGTCGGTGTCCTGGTACTCGTCCACGAAGACGACGTCGTAGGCGTCGCGTTCGCGGATCCGCACCTCCTCGTCCGCCAGCATGCCGGCGGCCATGTGGATCAGCTCGCCGTAGTCGTAGGTGGGGACGGGGTCGAGCAGGAAGCGGTCCACGTACCGCTCCATGAACCCGCCGATGGCGGCCCAGTCGTCACGGCCCCTCATCCGCCCGAGGGCAACGAGGTCTTCCGCGACGTACTGCCGCTCGACCGCGCGCAGGGTGAAGTCGCGCAGTTCCTCGGCGAACCCGCGCGTGGCCAGGGCCGCCCGGAGCCGCTCCGGCCAGTCGCGCGCGCCGTCCGCCAGCTCCCCCTCCAGCAGCCGCCGCACTTCGAGCAGCTGCTCCGGCCCGGACAGCAGGCGCGGTGCCGGCTCCTCGTGCAGCACCGCGTCCCGCCGGATCAGCGCGTAGGCGTAGCTGTGGAACGTGAGCGCGAGCGGCGTCCGCGTGGTCCGGTGGAGGCGGCCGGTGATGCGCTCCCGCAGCTCGCCCGCCGCCTTCCGGCTGAACGTCAGGACGAGGACGCGCTCCGGGTCGGCGCCGCGGTTCTCGATGCGGTCGACGACCGCCTCCACGATCGTCGTCGTCTTGCCCGTGCCCGGCCCCGCCAGCACCAGCATCGGCCCGCCGGCATGCTCGACCACCCGCCGCTGCTGCTCGTCGAGCACGGGCGGGACGGTCCGCGCGGGGCCCGCGCGGCGCACGAGACGGTAGGAGGCAGATGGCACAACAGTTCATTGGAACAGATCGCCGGGGCTGTTCTGACCACAACGCACGCATGTCGCGCAGGAGAAAACCAACGCCGCGGCGTCAGGTCGCGGGACCCGTCCACCGGGCGCGGCCCATGTCGACGCGGCGCCCGTCCGGGCGCAGGGGCGTCCCCTCGGCGCGGTAGTTCTCGCGGGCCTCGATCTCCAGGCCGCTCGGCGGGTTGCCGTCCGCCCGGATCACCCGCCACCACGGGACGGCGCCCCCGTACAGCGACATCACCCGCCCGACCTGCCGCGGCCCGCCCCGCCCCACCAGCTCGGCCACGTCGCCGTAGGACAGGACGCGGCCCGGCGGGATCCGCTCCACCGCGTCCAGCACGGCCTCGGCGTACTCGTCAGGTTCGGACCACATCCGATCATTCTCCCGAACCCGGCGCACCGCGCAGGTACACCGCGGCGCCCGCCGGCGGAGCCCACCCTGGGTCAGGACGGGGGGCCCGGCGGCCCGTCCGGCCGGGAGCCGCCCGCCAGGGGTCCGCCCATCGGCGGCCTGCCCGCGGGAGGCCCCGCCGGGTGCCCGCCCAGCGGCGGCCCGGCCGGGGCGGGAGCGCCCATCGGCGGCCCGCCGGGACCCGGTCCCGCCGGGTGCTTGGGGTGGCGGCGGCGGAACGTGATCGCGATCCCGGCCGCGGCGATCGTCCCGCCGATGCCGAGCAGCAGCAGCACGGTGATCACCGGGCGGACCCACATCGGCCGCTCGATGACCTCCACCGGGCCGGGGTCCTCCTCGCCGAACCGCTTCTCGGCGGGCTTGGCCTGCGCCGGGCCCGGCCGCGCCGAGGCCAGCGAGTCCGCCGCCGACAGCGCGCGGGCCGCGTGCACCTCGCCGAACCCGATCTCCGGGTCGTAGCCGCCCGAGGGGCCGCTCCGGGCGCTCTGCAGCAGCGCCTGCGACACCAGCGCGGGCGCCATCTTCGGGTGCTTCGAGCGGATCAGCGCGGCGACGCCGGAGACGAGCGCGCTGGAGTCGCTGGTGCCGCTGCTGACGAAGTACTGCCCGTTCGGGCCGGCGACGGGCAGGCCCGCGCCCGGCGCGGACAGCACCACCGAGTAGTTCCGGTTGGAGAACGACGCGCGGGTGTGGCCCGGCTCCGTCGCCGCCACCGCGATGACGCCCGGGTAGGACGCCGGGTAGGAGTACGGCGCGAACCCGTCGCCGTCCAGGGCGCCCGCGTCCTCGCCGTCGTTGCCGACCGCCGAGACCACCACGACGCCCTTGCCGATGGCGTAGCCGATGGCCGCGCGCTCCGCCGGCACCTCCTCGTTCTTGCCCAGCGAGAGGTTGATGACGTCGGCGCCGTGGTCGGCGGCGTAGCGGATGCCGCGGGCGACCGCCTCGTCGGCCTTCTCCGACGTCCGGTAGCGGATGTAGCTGGCGTCCTCCTTCTCGCCGATCGCGCGGATCGCGAGAATGCGGGCCTGCGGCGCCATCCCCATGACGCCGGAGCCGCCGCCGGGGCCGTGGCCCTGGCCGGCGATCAGCGAGGCCATCCCCGTGCCGTGCAGCCGCTTGGGCTGCGTCCCGGCGTCGACCTCGGCGAGCATGTTGGGGCCGGTGGTGACCTTGCCGCGCAGGTCCGCCTGCTCCGGGTCGACGCCGGAGTCGACGACCGCGACGGTCACGCCGGCGCCCCTGGTGACCTTCCAGGCGGCCTCCATGCCGAGGATGCCGAAGATCGGCTGCTGCCGGTCCCTGACCTCGTCGGCGTGCGCATGGACGGGCATGAGCCAGCTCCCGGCCAGCATCGCCGCGCCCACGCCCGCCGCCAGGCCGCGCCGCCGCGCCCGCTCCCCCGTCAGCATCGCCACTCCGGCTGGTCGCAGTCGGGCAGCGCCTTGGCCGCCATGGTCCGCGCGATGGCGTGGCCGATCTGCGGGGCCGGCGCGAACGGCTCGCCCGGCCGGCGCTTGGTGACGGCGGACGCGGGGCGCCCGTCGGCCTGGCCTGACGTCGTCAGCACCACGTACGGGCCGCCGCGGTCGATCGTGCGGTCCTGCCTGGCCTTGTCGGTGAACCGGGCGGACGCCGTGCCCGGGAAGGCGGCGGCGTGCAGCGCGGGCCGCACCGTGCCGGACCCGTCCGGGCCCTGCGAGCCGGGCAGTTCCTTGTACGCCTTGTCGGCCTTCCACACGTCGGGGAACGCCACCACGCCCACGGTGACGACGATGCCCTGGAGCTGGTCGACGTAGGTGGCGCGCAGGACGGCACGGCAGCCGTGCTTCCCGACCGTCCTCGCGATCTCCTCGTCGACCGCCTGGGCGCAGCCGGTGTCGGGGACGATGCCGGTCCTGGTGGCGTACTCGACGCGGTTGCCCGGCGGCCGGTAGCTGATCTTCTGCGGGAAGACGCGCCGCGCGGGCCAGGCCTGCCAGCGGCGCGCGACCTCCTTGTCGGCGGCGATGCGCAGCTCGGCGGCCGTGGGCTCGCGGTTGAGGGTCGTCCACGCGCCGGTGAGGGAGATCCCGGTGGTGACCAGGTAGCAGCAGCCGATGACCAGTGCCACGACCATCCACTGGCGCCCGGTCAGGCCCAGCACCATCGGCCGGCCGGCCGTGCCCGGCGGGCGCGGCGGCGGACCCATCGGCCGTGGCGGGCCGCCGTAGGGGCCGCCGTGGGGGCCGCCGTGGGGGCCGCCGTGGGGGCCGCCGTGCGGGCCGCCCGGCGGAGGGCCGGCGCCGGGCGCGCCCGGACCGCCGGGCGCGCCGGGATTCGCGGGCATGCCGGGCCGATGCGGGGGCCGCGGCGGGGGCGGCTGCTGAGAAGGGGGCAGGAATGCCACAACAGTCAAGATTAACGGCGCTTCGCGATATTCCGCCTGTCATCCAGGTAACGGCCCCGTCCGGCACGTCGTGACATGGGCTTTCCCGGCGGGGCGGGCGACCGGGAATGCGGCGGCACATGGCAGGGTTGTGCGGGTGAGGACGACGTAGTCCCGCCCTCCGTAA
Source organism: Actinomadura madurae (assembly GCF_047130825.1). Lineage (NCBI taxonomy): Bacteria > Bacillati > Actinomycetota > Actinomycetes > Streptosporangiales > Thermomonosporaceae > Actinomadura > Actinomadura madurae. The sequence goes on along the minus strand of NZ_CP083237.1, from coordinate 8,640,794 downwards.
CGCCAGCGTCAGCACAGGAGCATCCACCGTGTCGTTGCCACCTCTGGTCGAGCCCGCCCCGGAGCTCACCCGCGACGAGGTCAACCGCTACTCGCGGCACCTGATCATCCCCGACGTGGGCATGGCCGGGCAGAAGCGCCTCAAGAACGCCAAGGTCCTGGTCGTCGGCGCGGGCGGCCTCGGCTCCCCCGCCCTGCTCTACCTGGCCGCGGCCGGCGTGGGCACGCTCGGCGTCATCGACTTCGACGTCGTGGACGAGTCCAACCTGCAGCGCCAGATCATCCACCGGCAGTCCTCCCTCGGGAAGCCCAAGGTGGAGTCGGCCGCCGAGACCGTCCGCGAGATCAACCCGCTGATCGACGTGGTCGTGCACGACACCGCGCTCGACCGCGACAACATCATGGACATCTTCGCCGGCTACGACCTCATCGTGGACGGCACCGACAACTTCGCGACGCGCTACATGGTGAACGACGCGGCCGTGCTGCTCGGCAAGCCGTACGTGTGGGGGTCGATCTACCGGTTCGACGGGCAGGCGTCCGTCTTCTGGGCCGAGCACGGCCCCTGCTACCGCTGCCTCTACCCCGAGCCGCCGCCGCCCGGCATGGTGCCGTCCTGCGCGGAGGGCGGGGTGCTCGGCGTCCTGTGCGCGTCCATCGGCTCCATCCAGGTGAACGAGGCCATCAAGCTGCTGACCGGCATCGGCGAGCCGCTCGTCGGCCGCCTGATGATCTACGACGCGCTGGAGATGGCGTACCGGTCGGTCAAGGTCCGCAAGGACCCCGAGTGCCCGCTGTGCGGCAAGAACCCGACGCAGACCGAGCTGCTGGAGGACTACGAGGCCTTCTGCGGCGCGGTCTCCGAGGAGGCCAGCGAGGCGGCGAAGGACTCCACGATCTCCGTCCAGGACCTCAAGGGCATGCAGGACCGCGGCGACGACATCTTCCTCGTGGACGTCCGCGAGCCCAACGAGTACGAGATCGTCTCGATCCCGGGCGCGACGCTGATCCCGAAGGGCGAGTTCCTGAACGGCTCCGCGCTGGAGCGCCTCCCGCAGGACAAGAAGATCGTCCTGCACTGCAAGTCGGGCGTCCGCTCCGCCGAGGCGCTCGCCGTCGTGAAGAGCGCCGGCTTCGGCGACGCCGTCCACGTCGGCGGCGGCATCCTGGCGTGGGTCAACCAGATCGACCCCAGCCAGCCCAGCTACTGATCCCGCTCCACCTCCGAAGGGCCCCGGTCTCCGGGGCCCTTCGCCGTCCCGGTCACCGGCCGCGCAGGATCAGCCGGGCCAGGCGGCGGGGGCGCTTGCGGTGCCATTCCGCGCGCTCGTTGGACCGCGGGAACGGCTCGTCCGGCACGGGGACGCCGAGGAACGCGCACAGCGGCTTCCAGCCGTCGGCGACGTCGAAGACCAGGAGGCGCTCGGGCGGGAGCGCGTTCCGCACCTCGGCGATGTGCCGCTCGTAGACGCCGAGGACGTGGTCGCGGTCGCCGATGCGCCCGCCGAAGACGCGGTCGTGGACGGTCGCGCGAGCCATCCGCGGGTAGAGCGCGAAGTCCGGCGACCGCCGCGCCACCAGCCACCGGACGATCCGCCGGCGGAGGGGCAGGCGGCGCTCCTCCAGGGCGCGGGCGAAGATGGTCGTGCTGACGCTCTCGTACCAGCGCTCCGGGTCGCGGACGGTCAGGACCACCTTCGCCTCGGGATAGTGCTCGGCGAGTTCCCGCCAGTAGGACGCGGCGGGCCAGTCGAGCGCGGACTCGAAACCGGCGAACACCTCGTCCCAGCCGGTGGAGCGGCCCTCGCCGATGTCGAGCCACTGCCGGACGCGCCGCGGCTCGGCGATGACCACCGACATGTGGTAGCAGGGGCCGAGGCCGAGCTCCTCCAGCGCGGCCTTCAGCGAGGCCGTGCCCGTCCTGCCGAATCCCGCGCCGATCACCTTCATGGCGACTCCGTCCTCTGATCGGATTCTGATGCGCGCCGCCTACGTTCACGGGTGAACGCATTGTCCGCGGAACCGGGGAGCCGAGCAATGAGCCTTTTTCCGGGATCCCTTCTCGCCGCGCTGCGGGAGTCGCCGCGCACCCCGGCGTTCGAGCACGCCGGCCGGGTCGTCTCCCGGGGCGAGCTGCTGGGGCTCATCGGCACGGCGGCGGCCGGGCTGCGGGACGCGGGGTTCCGCCCGGGGACGGGCCTCGCCGTCCGCGCCGAGGTCTCGCCGGAGGCGTTCGCCGCGCAGATCGCCGCGCACGTGGTCGGCTGCCGGGTCGTCGGCGTGCGGCCCGGGTATCCGGCCGGGCAGCTCGCGCACGTGCTGGGCATGGGCGTGGACGCCGTCCTCGTGGACGCGCCGGGCGCGACGCCGGAGATGCTCGCGGCGGCCGGGACGCTCCGGGTCCTGCCGCTCGGGACCCTGCTGGACGGCCGGCGGCAGGCGCTCGACATCACGGCCCGCCCGGACGACGTGGCGCTGCTGGCGTTCACCAGCGGCAGCACCGGGCGGCCGAAGGGCTGCGCGATCACCTACCGGGCGCTGAGCGAGCACTGGGCGTGGCAGCCGCGCGCCTGGGGGCCGGTCGCGGCGGAGTTCGCCGCGGCGTTCGAGCGATACCTGCTGTTCGGCACGCTGGCCAGCATGGTCGTCTTCGAGTTCCTCGCGCCGTGCCTGCTCGGCGGCGGCACCGCGGTGATCCCCGAGGACGACGGCCGGCCCCTGTTCCCGTACGCGATCGAGCGGTACGAAATCACCGGCTCCATCGTGACCGTCCCGCGGCTCGGCCGGATGCTCGGCCTCCTGCGGGACGATCCGGGCGCGGCCCGGAGCCTGCGGGCGCTGATGGTGTCGGGGTCGCCGCTCGGGCCGCACCGGCTCGCGGAGGCCGTGGAGCGGCTCGGCCCGGTCGTCTACAACGGGTACGGGCAGACGGAGGCGGGTTCCATCTCGATGCTGACGCCCGCCGGCATCGCGGCGGGCGACCTGGCCTCGGTCGGCCGCCCGCATCCGGGCGTCGAGATCGACGTCGAGGCCGGGACGGGCGAGATCCTCGTGCGCAGCCCGTCCATGATGGCGGGCTACTGGGACGACCCCGGCGAGACACGGGACGTCCTGCGGGACGGCCGGCTGCGCACCCGCGACCTCGGCCGCCTGGACGAGCACGGCCGCCTGCACCTGTCGGGCCGCGCCCGCGACGTGATCATGGTGAACGCCATGGTGGTGTACGCCGGCCCGATCGAGCGGGTCCTGGCCGGGCATCCGGACGTCGCCGAGGCGTACGTGGCCGGCGCCCCCGACGAGGAGACGGGCGAGGCCGTGCACGCGTTCGTCGTCCCGGCGCACGGGCGCCGTCCGGGCGGCGGGGCGCTGCGCGACCTCGTCCGGGACGAGCTCGGCGCGGACAGCGTCCCGCGGACGATCACCGTCGTGCCCGCCGTCCCCACCTCCGCCGGGGGGAAGCCCGACAAGCGCGCCCTGTTGGACGGCCGCTTCTGATCAAGCTCTGAGATTCGCCGCGTTGACTGGGATTGACCGTTCAATCACCTCGTCGTGGCGGAGGGTGTCGTGCCGAACCGAGCTCTGGACTACCTGGTGATCGGCGCCGGGCCGGCGGGCCTGCAACTGGGCCAGCTGATGGCGAAGGCGGGGCGGAGGTACCTGATCCTGGAGGCCGGCCCCGCGCCGGGCATGTTCTTCAGGACGTTCCCCAGGCACCGCACGCTCATCTCCACCAACAAGAAGCACACCGGGACGGACGACCCGGAGCTCAACCTCCGGATGGACTGGAACTCGTTACTGTCCGACGACCCCGACCTGCTGTTCACCCGCTACAGCGACCGCTACTTCCCCGCCGCGGACGACCTGGTGCGGTACCTCGGCGACTTCGCCGAGCGCCACGAGCTGAACATCGCCTACGGCACCCGCGCCGTCCGGGTCGCCCGTGACGGCCACGGCCGCTTCCTGGTCACGGACGACCACGGGGAGACCCGCGCGGCGGAGCGGGTGGTCGTCGCGACCGGTTTCACCCGGCCGAACGTCCCGCCGATCCCGGGCGTGGAGACGGCCGAGCTCTACGGCGAGCACCCGACCGACCCGCGCGAGTACGTGGACAAGCGCGTCCTCATCATCGGCAAGGGGAACTCGGCGTTCGAGACGGCGGAGAACCTGACCGAGACGGCCGCGGTGATCCACGTCGCCGGGCCGCGCTCGCTCCGGCTGGCGTGGCGCACGCACTTCGTCGGGCACGTGCGCGCCGTCAACAACAACTTCCTCGACACCTACCAGCTCAAGTCGCAGAACGCGGTGCTGGACGGGGAGGTCCGGCGCATCGAGCGGCGCCCGGACGGGCGCTACCTGGTGACGGTCGCGTTCGTCCGCGCAGACGAGATCACCAAGGACATCCCCTACGACCGGGTGATCGTCTGCACGGGGTTCCGGCTGGACGCGTCGATCTTCGACGCGGGCTGCCGCCCGGAGCTGACGATCGCGGACCGGTTCCCCGCGCTGACCCCCGCCTACGAGTCGGTCAACGTGCCCGGCCTGTTCTTCGCCGGGACGCTGACGCAGTCGCGCGACTTCAAGCACGGCACGAGCGGCTTCATCCACGGGTTCCGGTACGGGGCGCGGGCGCTGCACCGCATCCTGGAGCACCGGTACCACGGCGCCGCGTGGCCCGGCCGCGCGCTCGCGGCGGACCCCGGGGAGCTGGCGGCGGCGGTGCTGGCCAGGGTGAACCGCAGCTCGGCGCTGTGGCAGCAGTTCGGCGTGCTCGCCGACGTGATCGTCCTGGACGGCGACGGCGGGGCCCGCTACCTGGAGGAGCTCCCGGCCGGCTTCCAGGAGCCGCCGGTCGCCGGCGCCGGGCCTGGCGGCCACTTCACCGTCACGCTCGACTACGGCCCCGGCCACGACGAGGCCGACCCGTTCGACGTCTCGGTCACGCGGATCGCGCAGAGCGACGCGGCGGGCGCGCACGAGGGCCACTACCTGCACCCGATCGTCCGGCACCACCTGGACGGCGAGGTCGCGGCCGTCCACCACGTCACCGAGAACCTGGAGAACGACTGGACCTCGGAGGAGGTCCACGCCGCGCCGCTGCGGGAGTTCTTCGCCCGGCGGACCGCCTCCGCGCCGGTGTGACGATGCGGTCACCGGCCACGCTGCGCGAGTTCGAGGCGGCGGCCCGCGAGCGCCTCGCCCCTGCGCACCGCGACTACTTCGCGGGCGGCGCGGGCGACGAGGCCGCCCTGCGCGCCAACGAGGCCGCGTTCGGACGTCTCTCGCTGGTCCCCCGCGTGTTCGCCGGGGTCGAGAAGCCCGAGCCGGGCGTCACGCTGCTCGGCGACCGCGCGTCGATGCCCGTCCTCATCGCGCCGACCGCGTTCCACCGGCTCGCCGCCCCCGAGGGCGAGCGGGCCACGGCGCGGGCGGCGGCCCGCGCCGAGACGATCATGATGGTGAGCATGGCCGCGACCGTCGCGGTCGGGGACGTCGCGGCGGCGGCGCCCGAGGCCCGGCTGTGGTTCCAGCTCTTCGTCCAGCCGGACATGGCCTTCACCGAGACGCTCGTGCGGCGGGCGGAGGCGGCCGGGTGCGGCGCGCTGGTCGTCACGGCCGACGCGCCGGTGCTCGCCCGCCGCCCGCGGGACGAGCGCAACGGCTTCCACGACCTGCCCCCGGGCCTGTGCTGCGAGAACATGCGGGACGGCGGGCGGGTGCGCCCGATCGAGTTCTCCCCCGCGGTCTCCTGGGAGCACCTCGACCGGCTCCGGGACATGACGTCCCTGCCGATCGTGCTGAAGGGCGTCCTGCATCCGGCGGACGCGCGCGAGGCCCTCGGGCACGGCGTGTCGGCGCTGATCGTCTCCAACCACGGCGGGCGGCAGCTCGACGCGGCCCCGGCCACCGTCGACGTCCTGCCGGACATCGTGGCCGCGGTCGGCGGGGCCGTGCCGGTCCTGCTGGACGGCGGGATCCGGCGCGGCACCGACGTGCTGAAGGCGCTCGCGCTCGGCGCCGCGGCGGTGGCGGTCGGCCGGCCCGTCGTGTGGGGCCTGGCCGTCGCCGGGGAGCAGGGCGCGTGCGACGTGCTCGGGCTGCTGCGCGCGGAGGTCGAGGAGGCGCTGGCGCTGTGCGGCGCGGCGTCCGTCCGCGACCTGCGACCGGACATGGTGCGGCGCGCATGGTGACGGCCCTGGCGATCTCCGCGGCGGCGCTCGCCCTGCTGGCGAGCCTGCCGTGGTGGCTGCCCGGCAGGATCGTGGCGCTGCGCGGGTGGGTGTTCGCCCGCGTCAACGGGGACGAGGGCATCGCCGTCCCGGGCGACCTGATCGGCGTCGAGCACTTCAGGGACGTCTACTCGCACCCGGCCGCCGGAGGCCGGAGCAGGGGCGCCGCCCTGTCGGACCTGTTCTGGTACTGGCTGTCGCCGGGCGCGCACGTCCACCAGGAACACCTGGAGGCCGGCGAGCGGTACGAGGAGGTCGCCCGCGCCACCCGTCGGTTCCTCGCCGTCCCCCGGGCGGAGGCCGAGGAGCTGACGCGCCGCTGCGCGGCCCGGGTCCTGGACGAGGAGGCCCCGCCGGGCGGCGGGGCGCGGACCGTCCGGCTGCGCGACCTGATGATGCCGGTCTGGGCCGAGTTCTACTACGAGCTGGTGTTCGGCGAGCCGTGCCCGCGGGCGGCGCGGGACCTGATCGTCGGCAACGCCGACGACGTCGTCACCGCGCTCAAGTGCTGCGGCCTCCGCCACATGGACCGGCGGCACCGCCTCACCCGCTACCTCGCCGGCCGGCTGGCCGACGTCCGGCACCCCCTCCCGGCCGGCCTGTCGGACGAGGAGCGCGCCTACTACCTCCAGGGGACGTTCTTCAACACGGCGGTCGTGCAGATGTCGGAGGCCGCGGCGCACCTGCTCATGGTCCTGGCGCGGCACCCGGACGCCGCCGCGACCGCGCTGGCCGGCGACGACCGCGCGCTCGACCGGGTGGTGCAGGAGACGTTCCGGCTCTACCCGCTGTTCGGCGTCGCGCACCGCATCACCACGGGCGCCATCGACGTGGCCGGGACGACGATCCCCGCCGGCTCGGTGCTGTGCTTCGGCTACCCCGAGTTCCACCGCGCCGGCTTCGACCATCCCGACCGCTTCGACCCGGACCGGTTCCGGGACGGCCCGGCGGCCAAGGACATGAACCACATCCCGTTCGGCGTCGCCGCCAACCGGCCCTGCCCGGCCTGGCGGCTCGCGCCCCTCACCCTGCGGGTCGCGGCGCGGGAGGTCCTGCGCCGCCACGCGCTCACCTCGTCCGCCTCGCACACCCGGTCCCTGCCCAACCGGGGGCCGTGCCTGCTCGTCCCCCGGGAGGCCCCGCCCCGGAGCCGCGCCGCCGCGCTGCTGCGGATGCGCGCCCGCGACCGCGCGGAGGACGTGGGACGCGGCCTCGTCCAGCTCGTCCTCGGCACCTACATGGTGTGTGACGCGCGCCGGCAGCGGCTGTGCGAACGCCACTTCGCCCGAGCGGAGGAAACCCATGCCCACGCTGGACCACATCGCCGCGGCCACTGAGGACCCGAACCTCCAGCTCACCCTCAAGGTGCTGCCCGCGCTCGTCGTCGTCCTGCTCGCCGCGGGAGTGTGCGGCCGTCTCGCGCTGATGGTGGGGCAGCCGCGCGTCCTCGGCGAGATGGTCGCCGGCGTCCTGCTCGGCCCGACGCTGTTCGGGCAGGTCTGGCCGGACGCCCAGGGGGCCGTGTTCCCCGCCGAGGTCAGGCCCGTCCTGTACGTGCTGAGCAACATCGGGCTGACGCTCTACATGTTCCTCGTCGGCGCGGGCCTGGACCACGGCGCGCGGACGCCGGGCGAGGGCCGCCGGGCGCCGCTGCTGGCGGCGTCGGGGATGCTGCCGTCGGTCCTCCTCGGGTTCGCGGCCGGCCTCGCGCTGTGGGGGACGCTGTCGCGGCCGGACGTCGGCCGGTGGGAGTTCGCCCTGTTCGTCGGCGGGGCGCTGTCGCTCACCGCGTTCCCGATGCTCGCCCGGATCCTGTACGAGCGGGGGCTGGAGAACTCGCCGCTCGGCCGGCTGTCGCTGCTGGCCGCGTCCATCGACGACGCGGCCGCGTGGTGCCTGCTCGCCGTCCTGTCCGCGCTCCACCTGGGCACGGGACTGGACGGCGCGCTGCGCACGATCGCGCTCGCGGGCCTGTTCGCGGCGGTGATGCTCCTGGTGGTGGGGCGGCTGCTGCGCCCCCTCGGCCGGGACGTCGTCCGGCGCGGCGGGTTCGGCGCCACCGCGACGTACGTGGTCGTCCTCGTGCCGCTCACGGCCGGGTACATCACCGACCTGATCGGCGTGTACTCCGTCTTCGGCGGGTTCGTCGCCGGGCTGGCCATGCCCCGGGACGCGAAGTTCCGGGAGGCGCTGCACGCGCGGATGATGGGCGTCGTCTCCACGCTGCTGCTGCCGGTGTTCTTCGCCTTCTCCGGCCTCAACACCGAGCTGGGCGGCCTGGCCGGCGGCACCCTGCTGCTCGCCTTCCTGGTGATCATGGCGGCGGGCTTCTGCGGGAAGTACTTCGGCTGCGCGCTGGCGATGCGCGGCCTCGGGTTCGGGTGGCGGGAGTCGTACGCGGTGGGCGCCCTGATGAACGCGCGCGGCCTGATGATCCTCATCTTCATCAACATCGGGCTGGCCCAGGGCATGATCACCCGGGAGCTGTTCGCCATGCTGGTGCTGGTCGCCGTGATCACCACCGCGAGCGCCGTGCCGCTCTACCGGCTGGCGCTGCCGGAGCGGCTGGAGCCCGACCGCGAGGCCGATCCCGAGCCCGTCCCGAACGCCGCCGCGTGACGGCCGCCGACGCCGGCGCCGAAACCCCTAGACGGGTCCCGGGCGCCACCGGTTCAAAGATCATGCATATCTGTCCACTATTGCCCGGATCTCTGGCCGCCCGGCGGCACCGGTGGGAGCGTGGGCCCGTGGCCGAGACAACGGGACCGGGCGACGCTCGCGCCCACCGGCTGCTGCTCGTCGAGGACGACCGCGAGCTCGCCCGGATGCTCGCCGGGCTGTTCGCCGAGGAGGGCTACGCGGTCGACCTCGCGGCGGAGGGCCAGCGCGGGCTGCACCTCGGGCTGCGCGGCGACTACGACGTGCTGATCATCGACCGCCGGCTGCCGGCGCTGGACGGCGTCGAGCTGCTCCGCCGGCTTCGCCGGCAGGCCGTCACGGTGCCCGCGCTGGTGCTCACCGCCGCCGGCACGGTCGCCGACCGGGTCGCCGGGCTCGACGCGGGCGCCGACGACTACCTCGTCAAGCCGTTCGAGGTGGACGAGCTGCTGGCCCGGGTGCGGGCGCTGCACCGCAGGCACCTCGACCTGGCCTGGGTGCTGCCGCTCGGCGCGGGACGGCTGGATCCGCGGTCGCGGCTCGTCCGGCTGCCGACGGGCGAGCACGTGGCGCTGTCCGGCCGGGAGGCGCGGCTGCTGATGGCGCTCGCGACCCGGCCCCGGCACGTGCACACCCGCGCCTCGCTGCTGCGGCGGGTGTTCGACGGGGCCCGGACGGAGTCGATCGTGGACACCTACGTCTACTACCTGCGCGCCAAGCTCGGGGCGGGCGTCGTCCGCACCGTGCGGGGCGTCGGGTACCGCGTGGGCGAGCTGTGACCGGGCTCGTGCGGGAGGCCGGCGCCCCGCGGGAGCCCGGCCCGGTGCCGGACGCGGAGCGGCTCATGCTCGCCCGCGCCCGGCGCCGCGTCACCGCCGAGGCCGCGGGGACCATCGCGGTGCTGGTCGGGGCCGCCGCCTGGGACGTGCGCCGCACGGCCGCGCCCGACTTGGACGCCGCCGCGCGCAGGCGGCTGCTGTGGACGTTCGCCGCCGCGGAGGCCGGCGGCGCGCTGGCCGCCCTGCTGATCGGCCGGGCCACCGCCCGCCGCGCGCTGGCGCCAGCGCACGCGGCGCTCGCCCGCCGGGAGCGGTTCGCGGCCGAGGTCACCCACGAGCTGCGCGCCCCGCTCGCCCGGCTGCACACCCGGGCGCAGCTCGCCGCCCGCCGGCTGCGGAACGGCACGGACGTCGCCGGGGAGATGGACCGGCTCGTCGCCGACACCGGGCGGCTCGGCGAGGTGGTGGACGACGTGCTGCGCTCGACCCGGCCCGGACGGCGCCCCACCGGGCCGGTCGACCTCGCCGGGCTGGCGGCGGAGCTGGCCGCGTCCGAGCGGGCCCGCGCGCGGGAGCGGGGCGTGGCGATCGAGGTGTCGCGGAAGGGCCGGCGGCATGTCGTCCAGGGCGCGGAGCCCGCGCTGCGGCGGGTGCTGTCGTCCCTCGTCGACAACGCGCTCGGCCACGCGGCGCCGGGCGGCCACGTGTGGGTGACGCTCGCCGGGACGGCGGCGGCGGTCGAGGTCAGCGTCCGCGACGACGGCCCGGGGCTCGATCCGGACGACGCCGGGCGGCTCTTCGGCCGGCACGGCGGGCTGGGTCTCGCGCTCGCCCGCGAGGTGGTGGACGGGCACGGCGGCACCCTCACCGCGGACGGCCGGCCGGGCGCCGGGGCGGTGTTCACCGTCCGGCTGCCCGCCGCCCCGGCTCACGTCGGGGGCGGCTTGTAGGTCAGGCCGATCTCGGGGCTGATCTCGGCGAGCATGCCCTCGAACATGGGCTCGGCGTCGTCCAGGGCGAACTCCAGATGCCCGAAGACCTCCAGGCTGACGCTCCCCTGAAGCCTGATCCAGCACTTGAGGAACTGCCGGATCACGCCGAGCGGCAGGTCCACGCCGAGGACGTCGTCGCGGTAGCGGCGGAGCTGGTCGCGCAGGGCGGGGTCGATCTCCTCGTCGGCCGGGACCGGGAACGGGCACTTGTTCCACAGCTCCAGGAACAGGGCCATGAACGTCCAGCCGAAGCGGCGGGCGCACTCCTCGGCGAAGTCGTCCTCCTCCGGATGGCCGGCGCCGCGCACGGGCGCCCCGAAGAGCAGCGCGTACTCGCGGGGATGAGCCAGGGACCAGGTGCGGAACCGGCGGGACACCGTCAGGACCTTGAGGCTCATGTCGTCGTGCGGCACCTTCTTCATCGCCGCGTGCAGCTCGCCGGTCAACTCGCTGAACAGGTCGCCGACCAGGTGCCGGAGCAGCTCGCCGTGGCTGCCGAAGTAGCGATAGAGGGCCGGCGCGGTCATGCCCATCTCGCGGGCGATGGCCCGCAGCGTCACCGCCTCGGCGCCCTCCTCGACGAGGATCCGCCGGGCGGTCTCGGAGATCTCCCTGACCGTCGCCGCGCGCATCCGGTCCCGTCGCGATTCCACTGGGCCGCCTCTTTCCCTGGTCCGCGGCCGCGTCCGGCCGCCTTCGCATGATTCCTCAGAAACACCCTTGACGGAAGCTAACACTGTATGCGAAGTTAACGTCGTTCGCAGTTTACAACGTTCACGAATATTAGTGGATGTAACACGGCAGGGGAACGGGTCATGTTCGAACGATGGGGAAGGTGGGTCCACCGGCGCCGCCGCTGGGTCCTCGCGGTCGCGGCGGCGGCCCTGGTGTTCGCGGGAGTGTGGGGGACGGGGGTCTTCGGCGCGCTGTCCTCGTCCGGCGGCTTCGACACGCCCGGCAGCGAGAGCGCGAAGGCGGCCCAGATCGCCGAACGCGACCTCGGCCGGGACGCGGCGGACGTCGTGATCCTCTACCAGGGGAAGACGACGGTGGACGACCCGGCGTACCGGGCCGCGGTCGAGAAGGCGCTCGCCGCCCTGCCGGCGGACAAGGTCGCCCGCGCCAGCACCTACTGGACGACCGGGGCGCCGCAGTTCGTCAGCGGCGACCGCACCGCCACCTACGCCGTCCTGCAGCTCGCCGGCCCCGACCCGGCCGCAAGGCAGGACTCCTACGACGCGGTCGAGGACGACCTGGACCGGGCCGGCGGCGGCCTGACCGCCAAGGTCGGCGGGGCGATCGGCACCGAGGTCGCGATCAACGAGCGCGTCTCGGCCGACATCGGCCGGGCCGAGGGCATGGCCATGCCGGTCCTGCTGGTGCTGCTGGTGCTGATCTTCGGCGGGCTGGTGTCGGCGAGCCTGCCGCTGCTGGTCGGCGGGCTGGCCATCCTCGGCTCGTTCACCGCCCTGCACGCGCTCACCTACGTGACGGACGTGTCGATCTTCGCGGTGAACATCACCACCTTCCTCGGCCTCGGCCTCGCGATCGACTACGGGCTGTTCATGGTGAGCCGGTTCCGCGAGGAGATCGACCGGGACGGCGCCACCGGCCCGGACGCGCTGGCCGCCACCATGGCCACCGCCGGGCGCACCGTCGCCGTCTCCGGCGTCACGGTCGCGGTGTCGCTGTCCGGGCTGCTGCTGTTCGACCAGAACTTCCTGGTCTCGATGGGCTACGGCGGCATCGCCACCGTGTTCGTCTGCATGCTCGGCGCGCTGACCGTCCTGCCCGCCCTGCTGGCCGTCCTCGGCCCGAAGGTGAACGCGCTGCCCGTGCGGCGCCGCCGCCGGGGAGCCGAGAGCCGGTTCGACGGCTGGTGGGGACGCGTCGCCCGCAGCGTGATGCGCCGCCCGGTGATCTACGTGGTCGCGACCGTCGCGCTGCTGCTCGCGCTCGGCGCCCCGTTCCTGCGCATCAACTGGGGCGGCGTGGACGCCAAGGTGCTGCCGGACGGCACCGAGGCGCGGGTCGTCTCCGAGACGCTGGAGACCGGCTTCGCCCGCAACTCCACCAGCCCGATCGAGGCCGTGGTGACCGGGACGTCCGACCAGGCGGCGATCCAGGCCTACGGCGCCCGCCTGGACGCGGTGCCCGGCGTCACCGGCGCGACGGTGACCGGCTCGGAGGGGACGACGACGCGGATCGCGCTGCGCTACGACGCCGACCCCAACTCCGGCGCCGCGCGCGACCTCGTCCGGCAGGTGCGGGAGGTGCCCCCGCCGGACGGCGCGCAGGCCCACGTCGGAGGCGTCACCGCGGACGTGGTCGACCAGCTCGACAGCCTCGGCTCGACGCTGCCGTGGCTCGCGGTGGTCGTCGGCGGCGCCACGTTCATCCTGCTCTTCCTGGCGTTCGGGTCGGTGCTGCTGCCGCTGAAGGCCATCGTGATGAACATGCTGTCGCTGTCGGCGACGTTCGGCGCGATCGTGCTGATCTTCCAGGACGGCCACCTGTCCGACGTCCTCGGCTTCACCGCCACCGGCTCGATCGCCCCCGCGATGCCGATCCTGATGCTGGCCATGCTGTTCGGGATCTCGATGGACTACGAGGTGTTCCTGCTGTCGCGGGTCCGCGAGCAGTACGACCTGACCGGGTCCAACACCACGGCCGTCGCGTCCGGGGTGCAGCGCACCGGCGCCATCATCACCAGCGCGGCGCTGCTGTTCATCGTCGTGATCGGCGCGTTCGCGACGTCCGGCATCACGTTCATCAAGATGACCGGCGTCGGGATGGCCATCGCGATCCTGATGGACGCGACGATCGTCCGGGCACTGCTCGTCCCGGCGACCATGCGGCTGCTCGGCCGCGCGAACTGGTGGGCGCCCGGCCCGCTCGCCCGCCTCTACGGCCGGTACGGGATCAAGGAGGGCGACTCCCCGGCCCCTGCCCGCTCACAGCTGGAGCCCGTGGGCTGACCTCCCGGGATACCCAGGCATTGGTGGCCGGCACGGAAAGTGCCGGCCACCAATGCGTCCAAACCGCTTGTGGTCCCCGTCACCCGGAGGAAGACTGAATCCCGTTCCACCGGCCGCGCCCTCGCGTGACGACTACCGCGACGGCCCCCGCCCGGCGGACCCCACACCACCCGCCATGGGATGTTCCTTGGAGGCACCATGTCCGCACAGGTGATCACCGATGCCGAGACGGCGCTCGGGCACCTGGAACGCCTGACCGACGTCCTGCGCGCCGACGGCTGGACCGTCGAGGTCGCCGCTCCCGAGGACCGCCGGCCCACGGCCATCGTCGTCAACCCGCGGATGCGGGCCCTGCACGAGCACGTCATCGCCGTCCGGGAAGAGTCCGGGGACGGCTGGGCCTACTTCTACGGCTGGGGCGAGAAGATCGCGCCGTGCACCGACCCGTTCGGGGCCGCCGCCGCGCTGGAACGCGTCCTCGCGTCCCGCGACAATTGACGGGGCGTCCCGCGACAACTGACAGGCGTCCCGTGACAACTGACGCCGCCCCCGCCCCGGCGGTGGGTCAGGCCGACTTGCGGCCGCGGGGCTTCGCCGGCTCCTTCTTCGTGCCGGACTTCGACGCCGGCTTGCGCGCCGCGGGCTTCTTCGCGGACGTCCCCTTGCCGGACGCCGCCTTGCCGTCCTTCTCGCCGCGGCTCTTCTTGGCCGCCTCGACGCTGGCGCGCAGCGCGCTGAGCAGGTCGGCGGCGGGCTCCTCCTCGCCCTCCTCGGCGGGCCGGGCGACCTCCTTGCCCTCGATCTTCGCGTCGATCACGGCCTGGAGGGCCTCCCGGTAGGCGTCCTTGTACTCCGACGGGTCGAACTCCCCCTCCATCGACTCGATCAGCGACGTCGCCATCGACAGCTCCTGCTTGCGGACCTCGATGTCCTCGTCCAGGAAGGGGAAGTCGGGCGCGCGGACCTCGTCCGGCCACAGCATGGTCTCCAGCACGAAGACGCCCTCGCGGACCCGCAGCGTGGCGAGCGACTCCCGCTGCCGCAGCGCGACCTTGACGATCGCGACCTGGCCGGAGCTCTCCAGCGCGTCCCGCAGCAGCACGTACGGCTTGGCGCCCTGCTGGTCCGGCTCCAGGTAGTACGACTTCGCGAAGTAGATCGGGTCGACCTCGTCGTCCTCCACGAACTGCAGGACGTCGATCCGGCGGCTCGACGACAGCGGCAGGTCGGCGAAGTCCTCGTCGGTGAGGATGACCATCTCGCCGCTCGGCAGCTCGTAGCCCTTGGCGATGTCGGAGTACGGGACCTCCTCGCCGTCGACCGTGCACACCCGCTTGTACTTGATGCGCCCCCCGTCCTCCCGGTGCACCTGGTGGAAGGCGACGTCCCGCTGCTCGGTCGCCGAATAGAGCTTCACCGGTATGGTCACCAGACCGAAGGAGATCGCGCCCTTCCAGATACTGCGCATGATCCGTCCTTACCCAGCACGTTCCCGCCCCTAGCGTCGCAACCCCGTTCGATTTGCGCCACAACGAGCCCTTGATCCTTTTCTGCGGGACGGGACCGGGTAAGACGCCGGTATGACCATGCCGTGGCCCGTTGAGCCGATGATGGCCTCCACCGGTGACCTCCCCTCCGACGGCGGGCGGTGGGGTCTGGAGTTGAAATGGGACGGCGTCCGCGTCCTGGCGCACGTGTCCGCCGACGGCGTCCGGGCCACCGGGCGGCGCGGGACGGAGGTGACCGGCCGCTACCCCGAGCTGTCCGCCCTCGCCGACCTGCTGCCGGACCACGACGTGGTGCTGGACGGCGAGGTCGTCGCCTTCGAGCAGGGACGGCCCAGCTTCGAGCGGCTGCAGCGCCGGATGCACGTGACCCGGCCCGACCCGCGGCTGATCCGCGAGGTGCCCGTCCGCTACGTGGTCTTCGACCTCCTGTACCTGGACGGCAACCTGCTGTTCGACGTGCCCTACGCCGACCGCCGCTCGCTTCTGGCCGCGCTCGACCTGGCCGGCAGCGGGCCGGTGGAGGTGCCCCCGTACCTGCACGGCGGCGACCGGACGCAGGTCGGCGAGCTGCTCGCCTTCACCCGCGAGCAGGAGCTGGAGGGCGTGCTCGCCAAGCGCCTCGACTCCCTGTACCGTCCGGGCCGCCGCGT
Source organism: Actinomadura madurae (assembly GCF_047130825.1). Classification (NCBI taxonomy): domain Bacteria; kingdom Bacillati; phylum Actinomycetota; class Actinomycetes; order Streptosporangiales; family Thermomonosporaceae; genus Actinomadura; species Actinomadura madurae. Next base: position 8,625,003 of record NZ_CP083237.1, on the reverse strand, counting down.
CGACTTCTGGCGCAAGGTGAAGAACTTCATGACGCGTGAGGTCATCGTCTGCGGCTGGAAGCCCGGCAAGGGGCGGCGCGAAGGCGGCGTCGGCTCGCTGCTGCTCGGCGAGTACGACCTCAAGGGCCTGCTCGGCTTCGTCGGTCACGTCGGCACGGGCTTCACCGACCGCGCGCTGGACGAGCTGTACGAGACGCTGTGGCCGCTGCGCCGCCCGACCAGCCCCTACGACGAGCCCGTACCGCGCGAGTTCGCCAAGGACGCCCAATGGGTTGAACCGCACCTCGTCGGGGAGGTCGCGTACAGCGCCCGCACCAGGGACGGCCGCCTCCGCTTCCCGTCCTGGCGGGGCCTGCGTGACGACAAGGACCCCCTGGAGGTCACGAGTGAGCAGTAAGAGGACCGCCGTCGAGGTCGACGGGCGGCAGCTCTCCCTGTCCAACCTCGACAAGAACCTCTACCCCGAGTTCACCAAGGGCGAGGTCATCGACTACTACGTCCGGGTGGCGCCGGCGATGCTGCCGCACCTGAAGGACCGGGCCGCCACCCGGATCCGGTGGCCGGACGGCGTCGACGGCGGCAGGTTCTTCGAGAAGAACGCCCCCTCCCACACCCCGGACTGGGTGCGGACGGCCACGATCCCGACGCCCGGCAGCTCGACGGGCCGCGACACGCTCGACTTCGTCGTCGTCGACGACCTGCCCACGCTCGTGTGGTGCGCGAACCTCGCCGCGCTGGAGCTGCACGTCCCGCAGTGGAAGGTCGGCCCGCGCGGCAAGGTGCACGCCCCCGACCTCGTCGTCTTCGACCTGGACCCCGGCCCGCCCGCCACGATCGTGGAGGCCTGCGAGGTCGCCGGCCTGCTCCGGGACGTGCTCGCCGGGGACGGCCTGGACTCCTACCCGAAGACGAGCGGGAAGAAGGGCCTGCACCTCTACGTGCCGGTCGAGGAGCCCAAGGAGGCGGAGCGGACGTCGGAGTACGCCAAGGCCGCCGCGCAGCGGCTCGCCGAGGAGCATCCGAGGCTCGTCGTCGCGAAGATGGAGAAGCGGCTGCGCAAGGGCAAGGTCTTCGTCGACTGGAGCCAGAACAACCCGGCGAAGACGACCGTCGCCCCCTACTCGCTGCGCGCGGCGAGCCGCCCGTCGGTCTCCACGCCGATCACCTGGGACGAGCTGGAGTCGTGCGAGGACGCGGCCGACCTGGTGTTCGGTCCCGACGACGTCCTGTCCCGGCTGGAGAAGCACGGCGACCTCCTCGAACCGCTCCTGGAGGACCACCGGCCACTGCCCTGATCCGGGATTTCGCGTGCCCTATGTGTTCGAACCGGCACGCTCCGGGACCGGGATCCGCCACCATGGTCCGGGGACACCACGCGGGGCGGAAGGAAGAGCAGTTGTCGCAGAACCACCATTACGACGCCGTGGTGCTGGGCGGAGGGACCGCCGGAGAGCTGGTCGCGAGCGGTCTCGCGCGCGCGGGCCGGGACGTCGCGCTGGTCGAGAGCCGCCTCGTCGGCGGGGAGTCGCCGTACTTCGCGTGCGTCCCGTCCAAGTCGCTGCTGAAGTCGGCGCGGCGCGGCGAGACCTGGGAGATGGCCGTCGCCCGCCGGGACGTGCTGACCGGGCGCCGCCGCGACGACCCGGCCGTGGCGCGGATGGCCGAGGACGGCGTGACCGTGCTGCGCGGCCGGGGCCAGGTCCTCGAACCCGGCCGGGTCGAGGTGGAGGGGAGCGTGCACGGCTTCGGCGACCTCGTCGTCTGCACCGGCAGCGAGCCGGTGATCCCGCCCGTCGAGGGCCTCGCCGACGTGCCGCTGTGGACGAGCGGCGAGGCGCTGTCGGTCCCCGACCTCCCGCGCCGGCTGGTGATCCTCGGCGGCGGCCCGGTCGGCTGCGAGCTGGCGCAGGTGTACGCGGCGTTCGGGTCGCAGGTCGCGCTCGTCGAGGCGTCCGGCCGGCTGCTCACCGCGGAGGCGCCGTTCGCCGGGGAGGTGCTGGCCGACGCGCTGCGCCGGATGGGCGTCGACCTGCGCCTCGGCGCCGACATCGGCAACGTGGAGCGCAAGGACGTCGGGCTCCGGCTGTGGCTGTCGGACGGCGGGACGCTCGACGCCGACCGCATCCTCGTCGCCGCCGGCCGCCGCCCGCGCGTGGAGGGTCTCGGGCTGGAGAACCTCGGCGTCGCCATCACGCCCGGCGAGGGCGTCCCGGTGGACGAGACGTGCCAGGTGACGTCCGGCTCCGGGGGTCTGTGGGCGGCCGGCGACGTCACCGGCATCGCGCGCACCGCGCACGCCGCCCGCTACCAGGCGCAGGTGGCGCTGTCGAACCTGCTCGGGCACCGCCGCGAGGCCGACTACCGGGCGATCCCCCGCGTCGTCTACACCACCCCCACCGTCTACTCGGTGGGAATCTCTCCGAGGCAGGCGGACGAACTCGGCATAGACCTCCTCACCGCCGGGTACGACCTCGCCGCGACGGCACGGGCGGCGGTCGAGGCCGACGAGCGCGGCCGGGTCGAGCTGTACGCCGACCGCTCGCGCGGGCTGCTGGTCGGCGCCGCCGCGGCCGGACTCTACGCCGAGGAGTGGATGAGCGAGATCGCGCTGGCCATCCGCGCGGAGACGCCGCTGAGCCTGCTCGCCGACGTCGTACACGCGTTCCCGACGTACGGCGAGTCGGTCGAGGCGCCGCTGCGGGAGCTGGCCGGCCGGTTGTGAGCCACCGAGGAGGAGGCCCGATGAGCGAGATCGACGACCTGGAGCAGCCGCCCGACGAGGCGAACGAGGCCGACGCCTTCGAGCAGCGGGCGGTGCTGGACGAGGACGACCGCGCCGAACCCGGGCCGCTGCCCGCCGACGCGAACGAGGCCGACGCGGCGGAGCAGCGGCTCGAGGTGCGGCTGGACGAGGACGACTACCGGTGACCCGCGTCGGCCCGGGTCAGCGGCGGCACGGTACGCGCGGAGGGCCGGGGCGGCACCGTCCCGGGCCTCCGCGGGAATACACTGACCTGCGCGAAGGAACGACGGCGGGCTTCGCCCGTGACCAACGGAGTTACCCGCGCGTAGGATGTTGAGATTGTCTACCCGCGGCGGACGACCCCCGATCCGCCGCGATGATCGGTGATCGGAGAGTGTGGTGACCGCGACCCCGGACGCCCGCCCCCGTGGCACAAGGCTGCCGCGACTGGCGCGCCGCAAGCAGCTGCTCGGCGCGGCGCAGGAGGTGTTCGTCGCGCAGGGGTACCACGCTGCGGCGATGGATGAGATCGCCGAGCGTGCGGGCGTCAGCAAACCCGTGCTCTACCAGCACTTCCCGGGCAAGCTGGAGCTGTACCTGGCCCTGCTGGACGAGCACGCCGAGGCCCTGGTGAAGATCGTCCGTGAGGCGCTGGAGGCCACCACGGACAACAAGCTCCGCGTGCAGGCGAGCATGCAGGCGTTCTACGACTTCGTGGCCGGCGACGGCGAGGCGTACCGGCTGGTCTTCGAGTCCGACCTGCGCAACGTGGCGCCCGTCCGGGCCCGCGTCGACCGCGCCAACCAGCAGTGCGCCGAGATGATCGCCCAGGTCATCGCCGAGGACACCAACGCCCCGGCCGAGGAGGCGCACCTGCTCGGCATGGGCCTGGTCGGCATGGCCGAGGTCAGCGCGCGCTTCTGGCTGTCCCAGCACCGGGCGATCCCCAAGGACACCGCCGAGAAGATCATCGCCCGGCTGGCCTGGCGCGGGATCTCCGGCTTCCCCCGCACGTCCGACCAGGGCTGACCCGCCGCCCGCGCACCGCGCCCCGCGGGGCGCGGGCCTCCGCATGACCGCGGCCGCCGGGGTCCGCCCGCCCGCGCACGGGCGTTCACCCTCGGCACAACGGACCTGACGGCGCGTCCGGCGATCTCCGTGCGACCATCGGAGACGGGTCCGCCGGCGGTCGGCGGGACGTCCGGACGACGGGAGCATCGCGTGCAGGTTCGCATCGGGGTCCAGAACGTGCCCAAGGAACTCGTGGTCGACACCGCGCTGTCGGCCGACGAGGTGCAGGACGCGCTCCGGGAGGCTCTCTCCGGCCCGGACGGCGTGCTCGTGCTGAAGGACCGCCGCGCCGGGCGGATCGTCATCCCCGCCGGGCGGGTCGGCTACCTGGAGATCTCCGAAGACGAGCAGCGCAGCGTGGGTTTCGGCACCCAGTACACCTGACGCGTTGACCCGGTCTCGAACGGACTTGACCGGGATTTTGTTTCAATCCGGCATGACGGGCATACCGATCTGCGACCACGGGCCGCCCGGCCCACGGAAACAGAATGGATGATCGACATGCTCACGACGATCCTCTGGTTCATCGTCGTCGGTGCCGTGATCGGGGCCCTCGCCCGGCTGATCGTGCCGGGCCGCAACCCGATCGGCATCCTGCTGACGATCCTGGTCGGGATCGCCGGCTCCATCCTCGGCGGGGTCATCGCGGACGCGCTCGGCGCCGGCACGATCGTCGCGATCGTGTTCGCGGTGCTCATCGCCGCGGCCGGCGTCGCCGCGCTCACCACGCTGAACGACCGCGGCCGCGGCGGCCGGCGGTCCGGCTGGCGCACCCGCCGCCGCTCCTTCTGACCCAGGGGCACCCCGGCGCGGAAGCCCTCGCCCACCTGTGGGCGGGGGCTTTCGCGTGCCGGGACGGGCGGTCCGGACGCCGAGATGTGTCCGGATGTGGCCGCCCGGCCGGGCCGGCGGCCGGGGACCGGAGCCGCGCCGGGCCGCGGCGGATAAGCCCTGGCGGAACGGGGAGGGAATACACGAAACCGTGGAAACGTTAGGTGCAATGATCGGCTATTGGTGTATGCAATCAACGGTCGGTACACTGCGTGGCGGAGTGTGACCGCACGCAGCCACAGCGAGTGACTGCTCTCAACCCCTGACTGCGGTCGCCGAGACATTTTGATCAACGGCTGGTCCCTCCCGCGCGAGCGCGCGGCCACTGGAACGGCGGACACGCCAGCGATGGCGCAGTCCCGCCGGCGGGCCGCGCCGCACCCGGGAGCGGAGACCCCGCATATTGGAGGCTGAAAGCCCTGACTACCTTTCGTGAACTCGGGGTCGTCCCCGAGATAGCAGACGCCCTCGAAGCCGAAGGCATCGTGGAGGCGTTCCCCATCCAGGAGCTCGCCCTGCCGATCGCGCTCGGCGGGCACGACATCATCGGCCAGGCCCGCACGGGTACCGGCAAGACCCTCGCGTTCGGCGTCTCGCTGCTACAGCGCATCGAGCACGGCCGCCGCGAGCCGCAGGCGCTCGTGGTCGCGCCGACCCGCGAGCTGGCCCTCCAGGTCACCGACGACCTGCTCGTCGCCGGCGGCAAGCTCGGCACCCGCGTCCTGTCCGTCTACGGCGGGCGGGCGTACGAGCCGCAGATCGACGCGCTCCGCGAGGGCGTCGACGTCGTCGTCGGCACCCCGGGCCGGCTGCTCGACCTCGTCAAGCAGAAGCACCTCGACCTGTCCAAGATCGGCATCCTGGTGCTGGACGAGGCGGACCGCATGCTCGACCTCGGGTTCCTGCCCGACATCGAGCGGATCATCGAGCGGATCCCGGCCCGGCGCCAGACGATGCTGTTCTCGGCGACGATGCCGGGCGAGATCGTCTCGCTGTCGCGCCGGTACCTGACCCGCCCGACCAACGTCCGGGCCGAGTCGCACCAGGAGTCCGACGCGACGCCGCAGGTCGTCCAGCACGTCTTCCAGGCCCACCAGATGGACAAGCCGGAGATGCTGGCGCGCCTCCTGCAGGCGGAGGGCCGCGGGCTGACCATGGTCTTCTGCCAGACCAAGCGGGCCTGCGACCGGGTGGCCGCCGACCTCGCGCAGCGCGGCTTCGACGCCGCCGCCGTGCACGGCGACCTCGGGCAGAGCCAGCGGGAGCGGGCGCTGCGCGCGTTCCGCAACGGCAAGATCGGCGTGCTGGTGGCCACCGACGTGGCGGCCCGCGGCCTCGACGTCGACGACGTCACCCACGTCGTCAACTACGAGTGCCCCGACAGCGCCGACACCTACGTGCACCGCATCGGCCGGACGGCCCGCGCGGGCAAGAAGGGCGTCGCCGTCACGCTGGTCGACTGGTCCGACCTCACCCGGTGGAAGCTGATCAACGGCACGCTGGACCTGCCGTTCGCCGCCCCGGAGGAGACCTACTCCACGTCCCCGCACTTCTTCGCCGCGCTCGGCATCCCCGAGGGCACGAAGGGGACGCTGCCCACCGACAAGCGGCACGGCCGCGCCGGGCTGGACGCCGAGGAGCTGGAGGACATCGGCGAGACCGGCAAGGTCCGCAGCAACGTCCGCGAACCCGACCGCGACCGGGAACGTCCCCGGCCGCGCCGCCGCAAGCGCAGCCGGACCCGCACCCGCGCGGGCAAGCCGGTCGAGACGGCCGCCGCCGAGGGCGAGACCGCCGCCGACGGCACCGTCGTCGACGCGGTCGCCACCGAGCGCAAGCGCAGCCGCACCCGCCGCCGCACCCGCGCCGGCAAGTCGGCGGCGCCCGCCGCGGAGGCCGCCGAGGCGTCCCAGAGCGCCTGACCGGGCCTCCTGCCCGGGCCGGGCCTGACCCGACCGCGAACGAGCAGCCGCGAGACTCCCGCTCAGTCTCGCGGTTGCGGTGTTCTCTGGTCCCGCAGCCGCAGGGCGGTCCGCGGACGGTCGGTGATGAGCACGGCGACGCGGGGGTCGCGCAGGAAGCGCCTCATCACCGGCTCGGCGTTCACCGTCCAGATCATGGCCGGGATCCCGGCGCGACCGCACTGGCGCAGCACGCCCACGCGGGCGAGCCGGTGGTTCAGCGCGACCATGTCCGCGCCCGCCCGGCGGACCAGGCGCAGCGGCGCGAAGTCGTGCGCGGCGCCGCGCTCCCACAGGTTCCGCCCCACCGACAGGGCCGTCCGGACCCCGGGGAAGCTCTTCCTGATCTCCATCAGCGACGTCACCTCGCCGGTGGTCACCACGAAGTTCTCCGTCCCGAAGGCCTCCAGGGCGAGCGCCACGGTCTCGTGCTCGCAGCCGCGCTCCTTGAGGTCGAGATGCCCCCGCGCCCGGCCCGCGATGATCTTGATGGCGTCGCCGACCAGCGGCACGGGCCGGACCGCGAGCTCCTGCACCCGGTCGTAGGTGAGCCGGTTCAGCCGGATGCCGCCGACCTCGGCGTCGTGGTGGACGACCAGCCGGCCGTCGCCCGTCCGCCGGATGTCGATCTCGACGTACTCGGCACCGGACGCCGCGGCCTCGCCGAGACCCGTCAGGCCCGCCTCGTCACGGCGGTGCGCGGAGATGGCAGGCGTGGGTCGCACGCAGGTGACGCTACCACCGGAGATTTTTCACCGAAGCCCGCCCACGACCATTGACTATGGTGGACACCCGTGAGTACGCCCCGGTTCGTGAGCCTGCCCCCCGGTGTTCGCCGGACGACCGCCGAAACCTCCCGCGGCCCCTTCGCCGCCTTGGAGGCGCTCCCCGGCTCGGGCGTCGCCGAACGCTGGCCCGCCCTCCTCGTCCCGGGGCTGACGGGCAGCAAGGAGGACTTCCTCGCGGTCCTGCAGACGCTCGCCGCGTCCGGCCGCCGCGTCGTGGCGATCGACATGCGCGGCCAGTACGAGTCGATCGGGCCCGACGACGCGTCCGCCTACACCCGCGCGGCCCTCGGCGCCGACATCGCGGCCGTCCTGGAGGCCCTCGGCCCCGATCCGGTCCACCTGGTGGGCCACTCGTTCGGCGGGCTGGTATGCCGGGAGGCCGTCCTCGCCGGGGCGTCCCCCGCGTCGTTCACGCTGATGAGCTCGGGCCCGTCCGCCGTCTCCGGGCAGGCCGCCGCCAAGGCCCTCGCCCTGCGCGACGCCCTCCCCGACCTCGGCCTGGAGCAGATCTGGGCGCTCACCCTCGAACCCGGCTACGTGGGACGCGGCGTCCAGCGCGAGATCCTCGCCTTCCTCAAGGCCCGCACGCTCGGGAACTCCCCGAGGGGCCTCGCCGGCATGGCCCACGAGATCCTCACCGCCCCCGACCGCGTCGACGAGCTGGCCAAGCACTGCGCCGACACGGGCCTGCGCACCCTCGTCCTCTACGGGGAGGACGACGACGTCTGGGATCCGCGCGTGCAGGCGGCGATGGCGGAGCGGCTGAACACGTCCAAGGTCGTCATCCCCAGCGCCTCCCATTCCCCCGCCTGGGAGGCCCCCGAGACGACGGCCGCGGCCCTGCGGGACCTGTGGGCCGACATCGAGCGCACCCAGAAGTAGCCGCCGCGACCGCGCTTTGACCTGAAGTGCGGTTGAGGTCCTAGGGTCCTGCCCATGAGCGAGTTCCTGGTGACCGGAGCGACGGGACGCGTGGGACGGCATGTCGCCGCCTCCCTGGCGGGGGCGGGGCATGGCGTCCGGGCGCTGGTCCGCTCCGCCGGCGCCGCGCTGCCGGACGGGGTGGAGGCCGTCCAGGGCGATCTGACCTCCCCGGAGGCGGTCGAGCGCGCGGCCCAGGGCGTGGACGGCGTCTACCTGATGTGGCCCGGGCTGCCGGTCGACGCCCGCATCGTGGACGCTCTGGCGCGGCACGTCCGGCATGTGGTGTACCTGTCCACGGACGTGGCCGACCTCGCGGACGGGGAGACCGCCACGTCCTTCCACCAGGGGGTCGAGCGCCTGCTCAGGAAGTCGGGCCTGGACTGGACGTTCGTCCGGGCGATCGACTTCGCCGCGAACGCGCTCGCCTGGGCCGGGCAGATCCGGCAGGGCGTCGTCCGCTGGCCGTACGGGGACGCCGCCCGGTCGCTGATCCACGAGCGCGACATCGCCGACGTCGCCGTCCTCGCCCTGACCGCGCCGGGCCACCGCGGCTCCGCCTACGTGATCACCGGCCCGGAGGCGATCACCCACCGGGAGCAGGTCCGGGTCATCGGCGAGGTCATCGGGCGCGACGTGCGCTGGGAGGACCTGCCGCCGGACATCGCCCGCGAGCGGCTGACGGCCGCGTGGGGCGACGCGGCGTTCGTCCAGTCCCGGTTGCAGGCGTGGGAGCGGTTCGCCGAGGAGCCGGAGCGCGTCACCGACACCGTGGCACGGCTGCTCGGCCGCCCCGCCCGCACGTTCCGCCAGTGGGCCGAGGACCACGCCTCCGACTTCCGCTGACCTCCGGCGACCGCGCCGCCCGCGCGGGGCGGGCGGCGCGGTGACCGGTCAGGCGGCCTGGAAGTAGTGCCCCTTGTCGAGGTCGTCGAGGAGTCCGGGCTGGGTCGGCCGCCATCCGAGCAGCTCGCGGGTCAGCGTGCTCGACGCCGAGGCGTCCGCGCGGGCGAAGACGGCCATCCAGCCGAAGTGGCCCGCGGCGTCCTCGTCGGCGATGGAGGCCACCGGGACGCCGAGGTGGCGGCCGATCACCTCGGCGATCGAGCGGAACGGCACCCCCTCCTCGTCGTTCGCGTGCAGCGCCGACCCCGCCGGGGCCTGCTCCAGCGCCAGCCGGAACAGGTGCGCGGCGTCGATCACGTGCCCGGCGGGCCAGCGGTTGGCCCCGTCCCCGAGGTAGCCGGACAGGCCCTTCTCCCGGGCGATGCCGACCAGGGCCGCGACGAAGCCCTTGTCCCCGTCGCCGTGGACCGTCGGGGGCAGCCGGACGACGGACGAGCGGACGCCGCGTTCGGCGAGGGAGAGCGCCAGCCGGGCGGTGCCCTGCCGGGCTTGCGGACCTTCCAGCTCGGCGGGCACGCCGGAGCCTGGCAGCCCGTCCCGCTCGGTGGCGACGCGTCCGGAGACCACGCCGACCACCCCGGACGCGAGGACGAACGGCCGGCCGGAGCCCGCCAGCGCGTCCCCGAACGTCTCGACCGCGCGGCGGTCCGCGTCCACGGCCTCCTCGAACCGTCCCGCGAACATGATGTCGTGCTTGTAGGCCAGGTGGATGACGCCGTCGGCGTCGGCGGCGGCGCCGCCCAGGACGTCGAGGTCGTCGAGGGTGCCGCGAAGCACCTCGGCCCCGGCCGCGGCCAGGGCGGCGGCCGAGCCGTCCGAGCGCGCGAGCCCGATGACCTGGTGGCCGGCGCCGATGAGTTCGGGGACGACGGCCGAGCCGATCCAGCCGGACGCCCCGGTGACGAGAACGCGCATGGGAAACCTCCGAGAGCAGGCGATGTCAGTCAATGACATCACCATAGCACGACCGATGTCAGTGACTGTCATCGACTAGGATGACCGGGCATGGGGCGATGGGAGCCGAACGCGCGCGGCCGGCTCGAAGAGGCGGCACTCGACCTCTACGGCGAGCGCGGATTCGAGAAGACGACGGTGGCGGAGATCGCCGGCCGCGCCGGGCTCACCGAGCGCACGTTCTTCCGGTACTTCGCCGACAAGCGCGAGGTCCTGTTCGGGGGCTCGGCGCTGCTGGAGGATTCGATCACGACGGCGGTGACCGAGGCACCCGCCTCCGCGGCGCCGATCGACGCGACGGCCCGCGCCCTGGAGAGCATCGGCGCCTTCTTCGAGGGACGCCACGCCCACTCCCGGCGGCGCCAGGCCGTCATCGACGCGAACGCGGAACTGCGCGAGCGCGAGCTGATCAAACTGGCCGCCCTGGCCTCGGTGCTGGCCGCGGCCCTGCGCCGCCGCGGCGTCCCGGACCCGGCCGCGGCCCTGACCGCCGAGGCCGGCCTCGCCGTCTTCAAGGTCGCCTTCGAACGCTGGCTCGCCGACCCCGGCCGGGGCGACCTGCCCCACCACATCCGGGAGTCCCTGGACGAGCTCAAGGCCGTGACCGCGGGCGGATGACCCTCGGCGTCAGGCGTCCTTCGCGGACAGCCGCGCCCTCTCCGACTCGCGCCGGGTGAGCACCAGGGGGCCGTCCTCGGTGATCGCCACCGTGTGCTCGGAGTGGGCCGTGCGCGAGCCGTCGGCCGACCGGATGGTCCAGCCGTCGGGGTCGTAGACGATCCGGTCGGTCGTCCGGGCGAGCCAGGGTTCGAGGGCGAGGGTCAGGCCCGGCCGGAGCGTGAGGCCGCGCCCCGCCCGGCCCTTGTTCGACACGTGCGGCCCCTCGTGCATGGTGCGGCCGAGACCGTGGCCGCCGAACTCGTCGTTGACCTGGTAGCCGTGGCCGCGGGCCACCCCCTCGATCGCCGCCGAGATGTCGCCCAGGCGGTTCCCCGGGCGCGCCTTCTCGATCGCCGCCTCCAGCGCCTCCTCGGTGGCGCGGATGAGCCGCAGGTCCTCCTCGGCGGCGTTCCCGACGACGACCGTGCACGCCGAGTCGGCCACCCAGCCGTCGATGCCGAGCGCGAGGTCCGCGCTGAGGACGTCCCCGTCCCGCAGCACGTAGTCGTGGGGCAGGCCGTGCAGGACGGCGTCGTTGACCGACAGGCAGATGACGTTGCGGAACGGGCCGTTGCCGAAGGACGGCGCGTAGTCCCAGTAGCACGACTCGGCACCGCGACGCTTGATCATGGCGCGCGCGTGATGCTCCAGGTCCAGCAGGTTGACGCCCACCGCGGCGAGCCCGCAGACCTCGGAGAGCACCTCGGCGACGAAACGCCCGGCGACGTGCATCCGCTGGATCTCCGCGGGCGTCTTCAGTTCGATCACGAGTACCTCACGTACGAGTGCTGGTATTTCTATACCGTCACCCTAGTGCTTGACGGTATAGAAATACCAGCCCTACCCTGGGGCCATGGTCCGCCAACCGCTCACGCCCGAGCAGATCGAGGCCGGCAGGCGCCTCGGCGCCCTGCTGCGCCACGCGCGGGCGGACCGCGACCTGGCGGAGGTCGCGGGCGCGGCCGGCATCTCGCCGGAGACCCTGCGCAAGATCGAGACCGGCCGGCTGCCCTCCCCCGGGTTCGGCACGATCGTCCGCCTCGGCGAGGCGCTCGACGTGCCGGTGCAGGAACTGGCGGCCACCTGGCTCGGCAGCGACCTGCCCCTGGAAGCCCTCTCCTGACCGTCAGTTCACCAGCACGATCCTGCCCCTGGCGTGGCGGGTCTCGCTCAGTTCGTGCGCGGCCACGACCTCCTCCAGCGGGAACGCCGCCGCGACCGGGATCCGCAGCCGGCCCTTCCCGGCCAGCTCGACCGCGATCCCGAGACCGTGCAGCGCCTGCGGGTCGGCCGCGGCCCCGATCGCGTCGCCGGTCTCCTCGGCCGGTGCTCCGTGCGACATGTGCACGCCGAGGGACGCCGCGGAGAAGTCGGGCGCGATCGTCACCACCCGCGCCGGGTCCCCGGCGATCGCGATCAGGTCGGGCAGCGCCCCTCCGGCGCAGTCGAACACCGCGTCCACCCCCCGGGCCATCGCGCGGACCCGTTCGACCAGGCCCGACCCGTACGTCGTGGGCTCGGCACCGAGAGACCGCAGGAAGTCGTGGTTGCGCTCGCTCGCCGTCCCGATCACGGTGGCGCCGCGGGCGACCGCCATCTGCACGGCGACCGTCCCCACGGCACCGGCCGCGCCCTGCACCAGCACGGTGTGCCCGGCACCGACCCGGAGCCGGTCGAGGACGCGGGTGGACGTCTCGACCGAGCCCGCGGCACCGCCCGCCTCCTCCCAGCTCCACACGTCCGGCTTCGGCGCCCAGAAGACCAGGACCGCGTGGTCGGCGTTGGCGCCCCGCGCGGTCGTCGCGGTCACGCCGAACACCTCGTCACCGATCGCGACGCCGGTCACACCGTCGCCGACCTCGTCCACCACGCCCGCGGCGTCGAACCCCGTCCGGCACGGGAACGCCGTGGGCACGGCATCGCGCATCCGCCCGGAGCGGATCTGGACCTCACCCGGCGCTACCCCGGACGCCCTGACGGCGATGCGGACCTCCCCCGCCCCCGCATGCGGCGCCTCGACCTCGGCCACCCGCATGACGCCGGGCGGCCCGTACTCGGAAAACTGAACGGCTCTCATGCCGCCGGACCGTAACGGAACACCCCGTCCGTTTGACTAAAGTGAGAGCGGTGACGGCCCAAGTGAGTGAGCTGCGCTCGGACGCCCGAGACAACCGCGCCCGCATCCTCGCGGTCGCCCGCATGGCCTTCGCCACCGAGGGCCTCGACGTGCCGATCCGCGAGATCGCCCGGCGCGCGGACGTGGGCCCCGCGACCGTCTACCGGCACTTCCCGACCAAGGAAGCCCTGTTCACCGCCGCTTTCGCCGAGCAGATGGCCCTGTGCTCGGCGGTCGTCGAGGAGGGCCTGGCGGCGCCCGACCCCTGGCACGGCTTCTGCCTGGTCATCGACAGGCTCATGGAGATGCACGCCCTCGACCGGGGCTTCTCCCGCGCCTTCACCTCACGGTTCCCGAGAACGGTCGACTACTTCACGGCCGAACGCGACCGCGCGCTGAGCGCGATACTCGAACTCGTCCGGCGCGCCAAACGATCGGGCGCCCTCCGGCAGGACTTCGTCCTGGAGGACATCGTCCTCACCCTGATGGCGAACGAGGGCATCCGCGCCGACACCCCCGAGGCAAGGGTGGCGGCATCCCGCCGCCTGGCGGCCCTCATGCTCCAGTCGTTCCGCGCGAACCCCGCCCCGGCCCCGCTCCCCCCGCCGGCCCGCCTACCGCTCTCAGCCCGTTAACGAGAGGCCCGATCCGGACTCCCGGCAGTAGAGTGCCGCAATGGCATGCCGCATCACCGAGTTGATCCTTGACTGCCGGGACCCCGAAACCCTGGCGGACTTCTGGTGTCAGGTACTCGACTACGTCGTCCTGGAAACGGACGAGGACGGCGGCATCGAGATCGGCCCCGCCGGCAACGACCCGGCCGATCCCGGGCTCACCATCGTCCTCAGCCCCAGCACCGACCCCAGGCAGGCCAAGCTCCCCCTGCACTTCGACGTCAACGCGGTCGACCGCGACCAGGACGAGGAACTCCAGCGCCTCTTCGCCCTCGGCGCCCGCACGGCCGACGTGGGCCAAACCGGCGAGGAGCCCTGGCACGTCCTGGCCGACCCCGAAGGCAACGAGTTCTGTCTCCTCCGCAGAACCGTGAAACCGGCCCCCCACCAGACCGCGCCCTAAAGCCCCAGACCGGGATGGCCGGTTGTGCGTCCATGGCGGGGGCCGGGGCACCGTCCCGTATCGGTGCCCTCACCCCGTCGCCCGCTCAGGCGGTGAAGGTATGGCTCTTGCAGCTGCCCCGCTTATGCACCCACACCTTCATGTACACCTTCCGCCCGTCCTTGATCGACAGGTTCCGGAACTTGTACGCGTCGTCCTTGGTCAGCTTGAGGGTCTTCTTTTTCTTCCACTTGCTCCCGTACTTGACGTACAGGGTGCCGCCGACCGACGTCTTGGTCCCGTTGTAGACACCGAACTTCTCGCCCTTGGCCGCGAACCTCGCCTCGGCGAAGTTGCTGTCGCTGAACTTCCACCGTCTGCGGGTCCAGCCCGACGAGCCGCCGGGATCGCCGTCGTCGGTGTCCTTGTCCGCCTTGCAGTTCCAGCCGACCGGCGGCCGAGCAGCCGTCCCAGGCGCCGCCGAAGCCCCGGCACCTGTGGCCGGGGCCGCCTTGGCACCCGCGGCCTGCGCTGGCGTGATAGCGAATGCGGCCGTCGGCAAGGCCAGAACGCCCGCCACTCCTACGCTGGTCATCGCGGTCTTGGTCTTGAAGCTCATGCGCTCCCTTTCCGATGCGCGCCCCCGGAGCGTCCGGGGGTGAACTGCGAAGCTACGAAAAGGCGTTATCGATCCCCTATCCACCCGTTAAATCGGGTCTGGGCGGTGCCGGCCCGGAACGGAAACCGGCCGCGCCGCCGGCAGCCGTCAATGGTCGGCGCCGTGCACCGCGACGGGCGACGGGGCGGGAGCCGCGGCGCGGGTTCCGTCGTCGCGGGACGGGGACCGGAGGGGCGCGGGGCGACCGGTGCACGGAACCTCGAACCACACCCGCAGCCGACCGCCGTCGAGCTGCTCGAACCCTCAAGGACCGGGCCGGCATCGCCAGGCGGAGGCCGCTCATCGTCGCGCTTGTCGACCGTGCCCATGACCCCGCCCCAGCTTTCGATGCGGGATGGCTGGCCAGGTGAACCTGGGCGATCGGGAGGAGGATGCCACGCCGAGTCTTTGACCGACGGCTTCTCGACCCCGTCGTCGCCATTGCCGGGGTGGTCGACGCCCACGCGTGGTCAGCCCTTTCGATTGCCGGGCAGGACTGCGCCGGTGCCGTGAGCGGTGCCCAGTGTGGACGAAGCAGTTGTGACTCCGGGCACTCCACCTCCCGTCCGCCTTTCGCCTGCCGCGGACGAGGTATGTGTGGGGCTGGGTTTGCGCACGGCTGAGCCGCAGGTCGTGGAGGGTGGGCTGGTGCGTGGGGACTAGGGGGCGGGTTTCTCTGGTTCGGGTGCACCAGGGGAAGACGGGGGCTGGGGACGATGCCGCGGTGCGGGGGCGGGAGGGAGTGTTGGTGGCGCGCGAGATCCGCGCTTTTCCCTCGTGGTGTCTGGAGTGATCGACAGGTGGCGAAATATCTTTACCGGGTCGGGCGGTGGGCGTTCCGGCGGCGCAGGCTCGTGGGGGCTCTGTGGCTGGGCGCCCTGCTGCTGGCGGTGGTCGCCGCCGCCACGGCGCCGGCCGCGGAGGAAGAGGACCTCTCCATGCCCGGCACCGAATCGCAGCAGGCGTTCGACCTGCTGGACGAGCGGTTCCCGCAGAACAACGCCCAGGGTGCCGAGGCCCGGCTCGTGTTCCAGGCCCCGGACGGGCAGCGGGTGACGGCCGGGGAGAACAAGGCGATCGTCGGGAGCACGCTCGGCGCGCTGGACGGGGGCGATCAGGTCGCGTCGACCACCGACCCCTACAAGACCGGTGCGGTCAGCGAGGACGGCACCATCGCCTACTCCACGATCACCTACACCGTGGACGGCGTCGACCTGGCGGAGTCGACGAAGAGCGCATTGGAGGACGCCGCCGAGAAGGCCCGGGACGCGGGGCTGACCGTGGAGATCGGCGGTTCGGCCCTGGACTCGGAGGAGGCGCCGGGCGGGACGACGGAGATCATCGGCGTGGTGGTCGCGGCGGTGGTGCTGATCCTCGCCCTCGGGTCGCTGGTCGCGGCCGGGCTGTCGCTGCTGACCGCCTTCTGGGGCGTGGCCATCGCGTTCGGCGTGGTGTCCGCGCTGGCCGCTCCGCTGGGACTGACGTCCACCGTCGCGATCCTGGTGCTGATGCTGGGGCTGGCGGTCGGCATCGACTACGCGCTCTTCATCACCTCCCGGTTCCGCGACGAGCTCGCGCAGGGCACGGAGGCGGAGGAGGCCGCCGGCCGGGCGGTGGGCACGGCCGGGTCCGCCGTGGTGTTCGCCGGCGCGACCGTCTTCATCGCCCTGGTCGGGCTGGGGGTCGTCGGGATCCCCGAACTCACCAAGATGGGCGTGGGCGGTGCGGGGGCCGTGGCTCTCGCCGTCCTCGTCGCGCTGACCCTGGTCCCCGCGCTGTTCGGCTTCTTCCGCCGGCGGATCCTGCCCCGGGCCGCCCGCACGTCCGCCCCGCGGCCGGTCCGGGCCGGGCTCGGCACCCGGTGGGCGCGGTTCGTGCTGCGCCGGCCGCTGACCGTGCTGCTGGCCGCCGGGCTCGGTCTCGGCGCCGTCGCCGTGCCCGCGCTGAGCCTCGAACTCGGCCTGCCCGGGGACGAGTCCAAGTCGGTGGAGACCACCCAGCGCCGTGCCTACGACCTGCTGTCGGAAGGCTTCGGTCCCGGATTCAACGGCCCGCTCACCGTGGTCGTCGACATGGCGGACGCCGCGAACCCGCGCGCCGCCACCGACCTGGTCGCCCAGACCCTGCGGGACGTGGACGGGGTCGAGTCGGTCGGTGATCCAGTCCTGAGCGAGAAGAAGGACACGGCCATCCTCACCGCGGTTCCGCAGACGGCGCCGAACAGCGCCGAGACCAAGGACCTGGTTCAGGCGATCCGCGGTGCGGCCTCCGACGTGGAGGCCGACACGGGCGCCGTGGTCCTGGTGACCGGTACTACGGCGTTGAACATCGACATCTCCGAGGCGATGTCCGATGCCCTGATCCCCTATCTGATCGTGGTCATCGGCCTGGCGGTGCTGCTGCTGACGGTGGTCTTCCGCTCGATCCTGGTGCCGGTGAAGGCCGCGCTCGGCTTCCTGCTGTCGGTCGGGGCCGCCTTCGGCGTCGTCGTCGCCGTCTTCCAGTGGGGCTGGGCGGCGGAGCTGATCGGCATCGAGCAGACCGGGCCGGTCATGTCGCTGATGCCGATCCTGATCATCGGGATCGTCTTCGGCCTCGCCATGGACTACGAGGTCTTCCTCGTCAGCCGGATGCGGGAGGCCCACGTCCACGGCGCGTCCCCCGGGGAGGCGATCGTCAGCGGTTTCCGGCACAGCGGACGCGTGGTGGCCGCGGCGGCGATCATCATGACCAGCGTGTTCGCCGGGTTCATCGGGATGAACAACCCGACCATCCAGACGATGGGCGTCGGCCTGGCCTCCGCCGTCGCCTTCGACGCCTTCGTGGTCCGGATGGCGATCGCGCCCGCGGTCCTGGCCCTGCTCGGCCGCCGGGCCTGGTGGCTGCCCCGTACCCTGAACCGTGTGCTGCCGAATGTGGACATCGAAGGTGAGGCGCTGAGCCGGCATGCCCCGGCCTCCGCGACCCGGCCGGACGTGGTGGGGCCGCCGTCCCCCGTCGGCAGGCGCTGAGCCGGCCATGACGAACACGGGTGGCGGTGACCCGCGACCACGCGTCACGTGGGTGCGGGAGGGAGCGATCACGGCGACGGCGTTCGCGCTCTGCCTGCTCGGCGGCATCCTGCAGGTCGACGACGAGTCGGTGTCGCCGCCACCCGCCGCCGCCTACCTCGTCGCCGTGCTGTCCTGTGCCGTGCTGCCGGCGCGGCACAGGGCGCCGCTGGCCGTCATGGCGGCCACGACCGCGATCGGCATGCTGGTGCCGTCCCTGGGCCTCCTGCTGAGCCCGCTCATCGTGGCCCCCGCCGTGATCACCGCTTACACGCTCGCCGTGCGCACCGAACGGCGCCCGGCGAGCGCGGTGCTGCTCTCCTCCGCGGCGCTGCTGTTCGCCGCCAACCTCGTGTCCGCGTTCGGGAACCTCTCGTGGCAGGACGTGAGCAGGGCGGCGCTGGTGGCGGCGTTCCCGCTGGTGGCCGGAATCCTCGGCCACTCGACGCAGAACCGGCGGGCCTACCTGGCGGCCGTGGAGGAGCGGGCGCTGCGAGCCGAGCAGAGCCGGGACAGCGAGGCGCGCCGGAGGGTGGCCGAGGAACGGGTGCGCATCGCCCGGGAACTGCACGACCTCGTCGCCCATCAGATCACCCTGGCCAACGCGCAGGCCACGGTCGCCGCGCACTTCTTCGACGTCCGCCCGGAGCAGACCCGCGAGAGCCTGGACGAGCTCGTCGAGACGACCGGCCACGCGCTCGACGAACTGCGCGCCACGGTCGGGCTGCTGCGCCAGTCCGGGGACGCGGCCGGGCCCGACGAACCGGCGCCCGGACTGTCCCGGCTTCCCACGCTCCTCGAATCCTTCCGCCGCGCGGGTCTGGAGGTGTCGGTGCACCATGAGGGCACGGCGAGGCCGCTGCCTCCGGGGGTGGACCTCACCGCCTACCGCATCGTCCAGGAGGCCCTGACCAACGTGACCAAACACGCCGGTACCGGCAGCGCCCAGGTGCACCTCGCCTGGAACCGCGATCGCGTGACCATCACCGTCGCCGACGACGGAGGCGGCGCCCATGCGGCGCCGGCGGTGACCGCGGTGTCGGACCGTTCGCCCGGTTACGGTCTGATCGGGATGCGTGAACGTGCCACGGCGGTCGGTGGGCAGCTGTCCGCGGGCAGGCGCCCGGAGGGCGGCTTCCTCGTCTCCGCACAGCTGCCCCTCCCGCCCGCCAAGAACACGGCGCGAAGGACCGACGGACGAACGGACGGCGGAGAGGCCGGGGAGGCGCCGTGACGCGCCGGGTCCTGCTCGCCGACGATCAGGCCCTGCTGCGCGGCGCCTTCCGGTTGCTGCTCGACAGTGCCGACGACATCATCGTGGTCGGCGAGGCCGCCGACGGCCGGGAGGCGGTGCGGCTCACCCGGGAGCTGCGCCCGGACGTGGTGGTCATGGACATCCGCATGCCGGAGATGGACGGCATCACCGCGACGGCACGGATCTGCGCGGACCCGGAGCTGCGGGACAGCCGCGTCCTGATCCTCACCACGTACGAGACCGACGAGTACGTCGCCCAGGCGCTGCGCGCGGGCGCCGGCGGGTTCATCGGCAAGGGCATCGGGGCCGAGGACCTGGCGGACGCCGTGCGCACGATCGCCGACGGCGACACCCTCCTGTCCCCCGCCGCGACCCGCTCCCTCGTCGCCCGTTTCCTGGCCACGCCGGACGGCGTCCCGCACGACCCCGAACGGCTCGCCGTGCTCACCCCGCGCGAACGCGAGATGGTGGCCCTCGTCGCGACCGGCCTGTCCAACCAGGAGATCGCCGAGCGGATGTTCCTCAGCCCGTTCACCGTCCGCGCCCACGTCCAGCGCGCCATGACGAAGCTGGAGGCCCGCGACCGGGCGCAGCTCGTCGTCATCGCCTACCGGACGGGCCTCGTCCACGCCGCCCCCGACGGCGGCACCGGCCGCCTCCCCTAGCGGACGTCCGGCACCTTCACTCTGACGTGGGCATATGTCACGATTGATAGCGGAGTTGCCATCGGTGTGGCGGTGCGACGGGAACAGGGCTGGACGTCCGGCGCCGCCGTGCACCTCTCGCGGGGCCGGGTCCGGGCCGGCGAGGGGGGAACCATGCGCAAGACGGCCGACTGCAGGGACATGCCGAGCGAGTCGGGCTGCACGCTCACGATCAGCGGCGAGGAGGACGAGGTCGTCCGCGCCGCCGCCGAGCACGCGGTCTCGGTGCACGGGCACGCGGACACGCCGGAGCTGCGGGACGAGATCCGCGCCCACCTCAAGGACGAGCAGGCGATGGCCCAGGGGTGAGACACATGACCTTCGTTCAGATCATCGAGTACGAGACCGACCGCCAGGACGAGATGGACCCGCTGTTCGACCAGTGGGCCGCCGCGACCGAGGGCAAGCGCACGGCGACGCACGAGATGCACACCCGGGATCGCGACAACCCGGCCCACTTCGTGGACATCGTCGAGTTCCCCTCCTACGAGGAGGCGATGCGCAACAGCGACCTGCCCGAGACGCAGCGGCTCTCCGGGGAGATGCAGGCGCTGTGCACCGGCGGGCCGCGCTTCATGAACCTGGAGGTCGTGCGGGACGAACCGCTGTGACCAGGTAATCCGTCGGGAGCCGGGCGCCGGGTACGGCGCCCGGCTCCCCGAAGCGTCCGGGCCTCCTGTTCGGCGAGGCGGAACAGGAGGCCCGCGGCGATGAGTTCCGGGCGTCCCGGAGGTCGTAGTCAGCAGCACCCGACCAGACCGGGAGGTCCCATGACGTCTGTTTCGTCCCAGCCCATCGTCCGAAGCCTCCGGGTGCCCGACGGGCGCCTGCACTACGAGGTCCGCGGGCACGGGCCGCTCGTGGCGCTCGTCGGCGCCCCCATGGACGCCGCCGCGTTCGCACCGCTCGCCGACCTGCTCGCGGCCGGCCACACCGTCCTCACCACCGACCCGCGCGGCATCAACCGCAGCCCGCTCGACGACCCGGGGCGGGAGTCGACGCCGGAACTGCGCGCCGGCGACCTGTCCCGGCTGATCGACGAGCTGGACGCCGGTCCGGCCATCGTCCTCGGGTCGAGCGGCGGCGCGTGCACCGTGCTCGCGCTCGCGCAGGCCCACCCCGGGCAGATCCGCGCCGCCATCGCCCATGAGCCCCCGCTGCAGCGGCTGCTGGACGACCGGGACGAGCTCCACGCCGCGACCGAGGACATGATCGACACCTACCTCGCCGGCGACGTCATCGGCGCCTGGGGCAAGTTCATGGCCGCGGCCGGCATCGTGATGCCGCAGTGCGCCCTCGAGGAGATGTTCGGCGGCGACCGCGATCCGCGGGTGGTCGCCGACGAGCGCCGCTGGTTCACCCACGAGCTGCGGAAGACGTCCCGCTGGGAGCCCGACCTCGCGGCGCTCCGCGCGGCCGGGGACAGGATCGTGGTCGGCATCGGCCGGGACTCCGCCGGGCAGCTCTGCGACCGCGCCTCCCGGGTCCTCGCCGACGCCCTCGACCTGGAGCCGGTCCTCTTCCCCGGCGGTCACGTCGGCTTCGCCGACGACCCGGACACGTTCGCCGCCCACCTCCGCACGGTCATGGCCGGAATGCACTGACAGGGTGTCGCGTCCCGCGGAACCTGACGCAGGTGAACCGGCGTGCGTCAGGTTCCACGGGACGGATCTCGTCACGCTCCCCACGGCCCGTCAGGACACCGTCACGACGGGCCGGCCGCCCGCGGCCCTGACGGCCCGGCCGGCCAGCTTGTTGTAGGCGGCAAGCCTCTCAGGGTCTGCGATCGGAGACGGCGTCGAAGCCGGACGGCTTCGATCAACCGGCTGGGGCTGCCATCGGATCGGTCTCGGGTGAGCGTCGGCGGGCGAGGACGAGGCTGGTCATCGTCGTGATCGCCATCGCGGCGACGCCGATCAGCGCGGCGGTGGTGTAGGCGCCGTCGTCCGGGAAGAGGCGGCCGGTGTCGGTGCCGGCGGCCAGGGCCAGACCACCGATGGCGCTGCCCAGGGAGTACCCGACGCTGCGGACGACGTAGTTGAAGCTCATGGCGCTCGACGTCTCGCTCTTGGGCGTGACGGCCAGGATGACGCCGGGCATGGCGGCCGAGAAGCCGCCGACGCCGAAGCCCAGCACGCCCATGGCCACGAGCAGTTCGGCCAGGTTGGACCGGGCCGCCGCGAACAGGACGAACCCGCCGCCGACGATGGCGGCGCTGCCGGCCAGGAGCAGGGGGGCGTCGATCCGTTCACGGACCCGGGGCGTGAGCTTGCCGGCGACGAACCCCAGCACGGAGAACGGGATGAGGACCAGCCCCGCCACGAAGGTGGTCAGCCCGAAGCCGTAGCCGGCGCTGTGCGGCGTCTGCGCGTAGCGGGTGATGAGCGTGAGCAGGAGGTACATGCCGCTCCCGCCGACGAACATGGCGATGTTCGCCCCGGCGACCGCCGGGTGCCGTACCGCCCGGACGCCGACCAGAGGCGTCGTGCTGCGCAGCTCGGAGGCGGTCCAGACGCACAGCAGAAGCACGGCGGCGACGGCAAGGGTCACCGCCACGGCGAGGTGTCGGCTCCACAGGCTCGTCTCGCCGGCCAGGAACAGGACGAGGAGCAGTCCACCCGCCAGGACGAGCGCACCGGCCACGTTCACGTGAGCGGAGCGGCCCTCGGGAGCTGCGGGCATGGAGCGCCACGCGGTCACGAAGGCGAGGGCGGTGACGAGCAGGCCGAGGCCGTAGGCGGCCCGCAGCCCGCCGAACTCGGCGAGCAGCGCGGCCAGCGGGTAGCCGACGCCGGCTCCGATGATGGAGACCACCGAGATCAGGGCGATCGCGGCCGCGCCGCGCTCCTCGGGAAGATGGTCGCGGGCCACGCCCATCATCAGTGCCGTGAGACCGAGTCCGACGCCTTGGGCCGCTCTGCCCGCGAGCAGCCAGGCGAACGGCAGCGGCAGCACGGTGAGCGCGCTGCCGACGACGGCGATCGCCAGCGTGGCGAGAATCGTGGCCCGCCGGTGCGGACCGGCTCCGAGCCGGCCGAGGACGGGTGTGGCGACGGCACCGCTGAGCAGGGCGATGGTCAGCGTCCACTGCGCGCTGTCGAGGGAGACGTGGAACGTGGTCGCCACGCTGGTGATGAGCGGCGTCCCGAGGCTGGCGACCGCCGCCACGACCAGGGCGATGAACATCAGGGCGGGGACCAGCAGACGTGCCTCGGAACTGCTCATGGGCTGGTCATGCCCCTGGGCCGCGGTCACCGGTCCGGCTCCTCTCGGGCGTGGCTTTCGAGCTCCGCCAGATGCAGCAGCGCCGGAAGGGCTGCTGCCAAGGCCTCGACCTCGTCATCGGTGAGTTCGTCGATCAACCGCGCGTACGCGTCGACGCCCGCCTGGCGTCGCGTCCGGACGTACGACGCGCCGGCCTCGGTCAGGCACACCAGCGTGACCCGCTTGTCGGACGGATCGCCCTTCCGCTCGACCAGCCCGGATTCCTCCATCACCCGGACCAGGACGGTCATCGCGGGCTGCGTGACGCCCTCGGCCACCGCCAGGTCGGTGATCCGCCGCGGGCCGGTCTTGTCCAGGGTGGCCAAGGTGGCGGCGGACGTCAGGCTCATGTCGCGGGGAAGCCGTCTCACCGCCCTGGTGGCCAGACCATAGAGGGCTGCCCCGATGGCATCGGAAGCGCCGTGCGCGGCGTCTCGGCGACTCATGTCTGAAGCATAGCAGTTTTATATGAATCCTTTATGCATCTACCGCGACACAGAGAGGGGGCGGTGTCGCGGACGGCGCGGGGTAATGACACACTTACCTCAGTTTGTCTCACGGAGGTGTGTGCATGCCCGCGACCGTCCAGCCACCCGAGAGCGTCACGTGGCGCGTGCACCTCGACCGGTCCATGTGGGTCGGCGGGGTGCGCAGCCTCATGCTGCAGGCACTGCACCCCATGGCGATGTGGGGGGTCTGGCAGAACTCCAACTTCCGCGAGGACCCGTTCGGCCGCCTCCAGCGCACCTCCGACTTCGTCGGCCTCGGCACGTTCGGCAGCCCCGAGGAGGTCGAGAAGGCCGCCTTCCGGGTCCGGGAGATCCACCGAAGCCTGCGGATCCTCAACCACGACACCGGCAAGCGGGAGAGGCTCGACCAGCCCGAGCTGCTCCTGTGGGTGCACTGCGCCGAGGTGTACTCCTACCTGGAGGTGGCGCGCCGCGCCGGGCTCCCGCTGACCGACGCCATGGCCGACCGGTATCTGGACGAGCAGCGCGCGTCGGCGACGCTCGTCGGGCTGCACGCCGAGGACGTCCCCGGCAGCGTCGCCGAGATGGAGGCGTTCTTCGCCGAGATGCGCCCGCGGCTGAGGGTCACCGAGGAGGCGGCGGAGACCGTCCGGTTCCTGATGTGGCCCGCCATCCCGGAGAACCTCAAGTTCCTCGCGCCGGGCAAGCCGGGCTACTTCCCGTTCGGGGCGCTCTGCTACTACACGCTGCCCGACTGGGCGCGCGAGATGTACGGGGCGCTGCCCGAGATCCCGCGGCCCGCCGTGACCGCGGCGCTGAAGTCGTTCCGCCTCGCGATGAACTCGGTGCCGGAACGTCTGCACGACTACGCCTTCGCCAAGAACACCCGCGACATGCTCGAACGGACCCGGCGCCGGCTCGCGGCCGAAGGCTACGACCTCGGCAAGGGGCTGTACGGGCTGCGCGACCCGCGCCGCTGGCCCGGGGGGCGCGCCCTCGAACCGGCCTAGGAGACGTCCACGGGAAGCGCCGCCCACGGGTCCTTGCGCGGGGCGGCCTCCCGGCCCTCCGGGCAGTGGCGGGCGAAGTCGCACCACGAGCACAGGTTGCCCGGACGGGGCGGGAACAGCTCGTCGTACGGGCCGTGCTCGACCTCCCCCTCGCGCGGCCTCGGCACCCGGGCATTCCCCGCGTCCCCTGCGGGGGGACGACCCCCCACACCCCCCGGAAGAGCCTTGTACGCCTCGTCCGCCGTGGCGGCCTCCTCGGCGATCTGCTCCGCGCGGCGCATGTGCCGGGCCAGCGACTCGTCGGTGTGCTCCCACACCGCCACCTCGCCGGACGGCAGATGGTGCAGCTCGACGCGGTGGCACGGGCGGCGCAGGACGCGGGACGCCGCCACCGCGTAGATCGCCAGCGCCAGCGAACCGCGGGCGTCGTCGCTGGTGAGGATGTGCCGTCCCGTCTTGTAGTCGACGACGACGAGTTCGGAGCCGCGCGCGTCCAGCCGGTCGATGCGCCCGGACACCGCGATCCGGTCGGTGCGGGTCGCGACGGTGCGTTCGACGCCGAGCGGCTCGTCGTGGGGGTCGAGGCCGGCCGCGTACCGCTCGGTCATCTCGCGGGCGCGCTCGCGCCACTCGGCGGACTGCGCCTCGTCCCGGAAACCGTCCGTCAGCCAGCCCCGGACCAGCAGCGACCCGGCGGCCTCGGGCGTCCGTTCATGGACGGGCAACCGCCACCAGCCGGCCAGCGCGTTGTGCACGCTGGCGCCGACGCTGTTGTGCGCCCACGGCGGTCCCTTCGGCGGCATCGGACGGTCCAGATAGGTCATCCGGTACCGGCGCGGGCAGTCGAGCCACGTGTTCAACCGCGACGGCGTGCACGTGTACAGCCGCCGGGGCATCCCCTCGAACCCCAGCTGCTCCACCTGTTAGTCGTCCTGAGCGAGGCTGCCCCAGGTCTCCCAGCGGGCGTCCTCGTCGCCGACCGTGGTCTCCTCGCCCTGGGCGGGCAGGATCCGCAGGTCCTTGGGCAGCGGGGTCAGCAGAGCGCCGATCGAGTTGAGCTGCTTGCGCAGGTCCTCGTAGACCTGGCCGATCGAGCCGGGCCGGCCGCGGTGGAGGGTGTCGCCGGAGAACAGCAGGCCGAGCTGCTCGCTGATCACGCACACGCTGCCGGGGGTGTGGCCCGGGGTGTGCACGATCTCCAGCTGGGCGTCGGCGATCTCGAAGACGCCGCCGTCCTCCAGCCAGATGTCGGGTTCGAGGGAGCGCAGCGCCTTGGCGTCGTCCTCGTCCTCCTCCTCTTTGGCGAGGCGGCCGAAGTAGTCGCGCCACAGCAGCCGGTCGGCGCGGTGCAGCGCGATCGGCGCCCAGTTCTCCTCGTCCTCCTCGCCGGCGGCGGCGACCTCCAGGACGACGTTGAGACGGTGCTCGTTGCCGTCGGTCAGGAGCACGGCCATGACCTCGCGGTCGCCGACCTCCTTGAGGATGGCCTCGGCGTCGTACGCCGGGTCGATCACGATGACCTCGTCGTCGTCGCCGACGATGTAGGTGTTGTTCTCGACGTCGTACTCGGTGTCGTCGAGGGTCAGCGTCCCCGACGTCACCACCTGTTCGATGCGCGCGTCCACGCTTGGCACCCTACCGCGATTCGGCGCCCCCATCGGGCACTCGGAGATCACCGCCGGTGGCGGCGGCGAGCAGCGCCTCGAAGGCGTCCGGCGCGGTGGTCTCGGCGCCGAGCCGGTCGCCGGTCGGGGCGCCGTGGTCGTCGCTGGACCCGGTCACGGCGAGGCCCAGGCCGGCGGCCAGGTCGCGCAGCCGGGCGCGGTCCCCGGGGGCGTGCTCGGGGTGGTCGGCCTCGACGCCCGCGAGCCCCGCGGCGGCCAGTTTCCCGATCACCTCGTCCGGGACGACGTGGCCGCGCCGCGCCCGCGGATGCGCGAGGACGCACACGCCCCCGGCGGCCCGGACGAGCCCGACGGCCCGTTCCGGGTCGAGCGCGTACCGCTCGACGTAGGCGCGGCCGTCCTGCGCGATCCACCGGGACGTGAACGCCCGCTCCTCGGTCTCGATCGCCCCCGCCTCGACCATGGCCCGGGCGATGTGCGGGCGCCCGACCGCCTCGCCCTTGGCGAGCGCGCGGACCATGGCCCAGGTGACGTCCACGCCCAGGCCGCGGAGGCGGTCCACCATGCCCCGCGCCCTGATCACCCGGTCGTCGCGGATCCGCGTCAGCTCGGCGGCCAGCTCCGGCTCGTCCGGGTCGAACAGGTAGCCGAGAAGGTGCAGGCTGCGGCCGTCCTGGTTGCAGGACAGCTCGATGCCCGGGACGAGCGTCAGGCCGCCGGGCAGGGCGCGCGTCGCCTCGTCCCAGCCGGAGACGGTGTCGTGGTCGGTGAGCGCGAGAACGTCCAGGCCCTTCTCCCGCGCCCGCCGGACGACCTCGGCGGGCGGGCGCGTGCCGTCGGAGGCGTCGCTGTGGCTGTGCAGATCGATCCGCATGGGACCCATCCCACCAGGCCCGGTCACTCGTCGACGCGGGGGCTGTGGGCGCCGTAGGGGAGGTCGAGCTCCATCCCCGGCTCGCGCAGGTCGAGGAGCGTCTGGTGCTCCAGCATGAGGACCCCGGCGTCGGCGGGCCACAGCACCGCCCACAGCCAGTGGCCCATCGCCTCGCCGACGAAGACGGCGCGGTCGGGCCGGTCGCCGACCGCCCACATCGGCACCGAGTGGCCGCAGGTCGCCGCGGGCCCGCTGACGTCGAGCTTCACGTGCGGCGGCCCGCCGTTGAAGGCCTCGCCCGGGTCGCCGCCCTCCAGCCCCGCGTAGTGGGCGCCGAGCCCGATCCCGGGCTCCTCGGCGATCAGCACCATGTCGGCGGGGCCGCGCAGCAGCCCCGGCCCGGACACGGCGACCGCCGTCGCCCGCGCTCCCGACCGGTCGTCCCCGACCGTGGTGAACCCCGTGACGAGCCAGGCCGGCGGAAGGGGCCAGGGCGTCCAGACGGGGACCTTCGCGTCGCGCAGCACGGCCGCCAGCCCCTCGGGGCCGGGACGTCGCGACGGCTGCCTCGGCAGTACGGCGCCGTGCACGCCGCAGGTCCAGTCGCTGGACCAGAGACTCGGCGCGCTGAGAGGGCCCGCGCAGCGCGGGCAGGTGGGCTCGGCCCTCATGATTAACCACCCTGCGCGGCGACATCACGGCCCGTCAAGCGCGGGCCGGTCCCCGGCTGGAAAAGGGGCGGGAAAATAGGGCCATGCGGGTGCGTTGCGTGGGCGGGATCGTGCGGGACGGCGACGGGCGGCTGCTCCTGGTCCAGCGTGGCCGCCCGCCGGGCGTGGGCCAGTGGACCATCCCCGGCGGACGGGTCGAGCCGGGCGAGGACGATCATGCGGCGGTCGTCCGCGAGTTGCGGGAGGAGACGGGCCTGGACGTCGCCGTCGGCGCCCTGGCCGGCTCGGTGCAGCGCCCAGGGCCGGGCGGCGTCACCTATGACATCCACGACTACATGGCGACCGTCGTCGGCGGGACGCTCCGGGCCGGAGACGACGCGTCCGACGTGCGCTGGACGTCCGCGGACGACCTGCGCGACCTTCCGATCACCCCGGGGCTGCTCGACGCGCTCGCGCTCTGGGGCGTCCTATGACGCGTGCGCCGGTTCCGTGGCCGCCGTCACCGGAGGGTCGTCCGCGTCCGGGCCGCCCGTGACGGTCCGCACCTTCATCCGCCGAGCCAGCCACACGACGGCCGCCGCGAACAGGACCATCGGCACGATGTCCGCGACGACGACCTGCCAGGGGACGCTTCCCTGCTCGATGTCCAGCTCGCCGACCGCCGCCGGGAAGAGGAACGCCATCAGGTTGTTGAACACGTGCAGGGCGATGCCCGCCTCCAGGCCGCCCGTCCGCACCACGAGCCATGCCGCGATCGCGCCGAAGGCGAAGATGTCGAGGATGCCCCAGCCGGTGTAGCCGTGCCCGGCCGTGAACAGCGCCGAGCCGACGACGATCCCCGGCCACGGCGTGCGGAACACGGTGCTGAAGGCGCGTCCGGCTCGTCCGCGGGCGGTCTCCAGGGTGCAGGCGCCGACGGCCTGGAGCATCCAGCCGCGGAACGCGTACTCTTCCGCCGCCGCCTGGAACGGCACCAGCAGGACGATGACGATCGCCGGCCCGAGGAAGCGGCCCCACCCGACCCAGTGCTCGTCGCCGCCCGACTGGTCGTCGAGGCCGGTCGCGGCGATGATCGACGTCCCGTAGGACACGGCGCAGAACAGGATCGCGAGGCCGCAGCAGGCCAGCAGCCAGCGCCACCGCAGCCGCCCCGCGACCGACGACAGCGTGCCGGGCCGCCGCCGCTGGACGACCCAGGCCGCGGCCAGCGCCACCGGCAGGAACATGGCCAGCGCGCCCAGGTTGAACGCCAGGTCGGCGGTGTCGTTCTCGAAGACCGACTCGTTTCCGGACGGTTCCGGCGCGTCGCCGGTGACCGCCACGGTGACGATGATCCCGATGATCATCAGCCCGAGCGCCAGGGCCATCCCGACCGCGGCGATGCCCACGGTGCCGACCAGGGGGCGCCACCACCGGTGTACCTCGGTGCGCGCCATCCGGTGGAAGGGAACGCCCTCCGGCGTCTCGACCGTCCAGGGCCGCTTGACCGGCGGCATCCCGTACCCGCCGCCGTACGGCCCCGGCCCGTACTGCCCCGGCCCGTACTGCCCCGGCCCGTACTGGCCCTGCGTGTACTGGCCCTCCGTGTACTGGCCTTGGGCGTATTGGCCTTGGGCGTATTGGCCTTGGGCGTATTGGCCTTGGGCGTATTGGCCTGTCGCGTACTCACCTGTCGCGTACTGGCCCTGCGCGTACGGTGCCGGGCGGTACTCGCCCGTGCCGTAGGCGCCCGGCGGCTGGGCGGGGGCGCCCTGCCAGTACGGCGACCCGGCCGGATGCCCCTGGTCCTGCTCTGGCCCGTACGGCTGCCCGTACGGCTGCCCGTACGGCTGCCCGTACGGCTGCGGTGCGGCCTGGGGCCATGCCGAGTGGGACTGCTGGGGCGGCTGGGAGGCGGGCTCGGGACCTGCCGGCTGCGGATTCCCCTGCGTCTCGCGGTCGAGTTCGGGGTCCAGCGGGGCCCAGCCGTCGGCGTCCCCTGGTCGTGACACGTGAGACCCCTTCTGAAGACCGTCGCGTACGTGGGACGAATCGTACGGGGCGTTCAGTTCCCGGGCGGCTCGAAGCGCTTCGTGCGCGCCATCCCGGCCGCGCGGCCCTTCACCGCGACGACGAGGGCCATCTTGCGGGACGCCTCGTCGATCATCTCGTCGCCGAGCCGGGCGGCGCCGCGCCCCTCGCCGAGCGAGTGTTCGTAGGCGTCCAGGATCAGCTCGGCGCGGTCGTAGTCGTCCTGCGACGGCGAGAAGACGGCGTTGCCCGCCTCGATCTGGGACGGGTGCAGCACCCACTTGCCGTCGTAGCCGAGGGCGGCGGAGCGCCGCGCGGCCCGCGTGAACGCGTCCACGTCCCGGACGTTGAAGTAGGGCCCGTCGACGGCCTGGAGGCCGTGGGCGCGGGCGGCCATCAGGATGCGCATGAGGATGTAGTGGTAGGCGTCGCCCTCGGTGTAGCCGGGCGGCTGCTCGCCGACGACGAGCGTCCGCATGTTGATCGAGGCCATCAGGTCGCCGGGACCGAGGACGAGGGCCTCCAGCCGGGGCGAGGACGCCGCGATCGCGTCGACGTTGACCATGCCGCGGGCGTCCTCGATCTGCGCCTCGATGCCGATCCGGCCGGCGGGCAGGCCCGTCGCCCGCTCGATCTGGGTGAGGAGCCGGTCGAGCCACTGGACGTGGGCGGCGTCCGGCACCTTCGGCAGCATGATCGCGTCCAGGTTCGCGCCGGCGCCCTCCACGACCTCGATCACGTCCCGGTACGCCCAGGGGGTGTCGAGGTCGTTGACGCGCACCACCCGGGTCCGGCCCGCCCAGTCCCCCTCGTTCAGGGCGGCGACGACGGTCCCGCGGGCGTCCTCCTTCGCCGACGGCGCCACGGCGTCCTCCAGGTCGAGGAAGACCTCGTCGGCGGGGAGCCCCTGGGCCTTCTCGATGAAGCGGGGGTTGCTGCCCGGAACCGCGAGGGTGGTACGTCGAGAGCGCATGGCCCCGGATGCTATCGACGGATGTGAGACGCTTCTGAGCATGGGTCAGCTGAACAGGGCGCTGGTGGAGGAGGCGGCCAAGAAGTCGGGGCTGCTGTGGCTGGAACTGCCCGGCCTGCCGCAGCCGCGCGCCGCCTGGCACGTGTGGCACGACGGCTCGGCCTACGTCCTGACCGGCGGGGAGGGCGAGCAGCCGCTCCCGGGGCTGCCGGAGTCCGCGCAGGTGACGGTGATCCTGCGCAGCAAGGACAAGGGCGGGCGGCTGGTGTCCTTCGTCGCCGACGCCGAGCAGGTCGAGCCCGGATCCGAGCTGTGGGACGAGGTGGCGCCGATCCTGGCGAAGGCGCGCCTGAACGCCGCCGACCACGGGGGCCAGGCCGAGGCCTGGGCCACCGGGTCGTGGATCGTCCGGCTCACCCCGTCCGGCGAGACCGTGGAGGCGTCGGACGACTACGCCGCCGTCCGCCCGGCGCCGTCCCCGGCGACCACGGCCGGGCCGCCGCCGCGCATGTACGGCGGCAAGCGCCGCCGGGTCGACCGGTAGCCGCCCGGCCTCACATCGGGGGTCCGTCTCACATCGGGAGTTCGCGTCCGGCGGCGACGGACGCGAGCTTGTCGGGGTTGGCCACCATGTGGATGGCGGCGATGCGGCCGGTGCCGTCGAGGTCCACGGTGACCGTGCTGATCGGGCCGTCGGGACCGTCCACCACCAGGGCCGGCTCGCCGTTGATGTCGACGCGCCGGATCCGCATGTCCTCGGGTTCCACGCCCGCGTAGCGCTGGCCCGTGATCGCGGTGAGCCAGCGGCCGACCTTGGCGGCGCCGTTGATCGAGCGCAGTGCCGCGCGGACCTTGCCGCCGCCGTCCGTCCACAGCGCGACGTCGGGGGCGAGGACCTCCATCAGCCGGTTGATGTCGCCGCCGAGGACCGCGTCCAGGAACCGCTCGGTGGCCTCGCGCCTCTCGGCGCCGCCCGCCTCGAAGCGGGGCCGGCGCGCCTCCACGTGCTTGCGGGCGCGGGTGCCGAGCTGCCGCACGGACTGCTCCGACCGGTCCAGCGCCGTCGCGATCTCGGCGTACGGGTACCCGAACACCTCCTTGAGGACGAACACCGCCCGTTCGAGCGGGCTCAGCGTCTCCAGCACGACCAGCATCGCCATCGACACCGACTCCGACAGCTCGGCGTCCTCGGCGACGTCCGGGGAGGTCAGCATCGGCTCGGGCAGCCACGGCCCCACGTAGGTCTCGCGGCGCACCTGCGCCGAGCGGAGCCGGTCCAGCGCCACGTTGGTGGTGATCCGGACGAGGTAGGCCTTCGGGTCGGCGACC
The DNA here is from genome assembly GCF_047130825.1 of Actinomadura madurae. NCBI lineage: Bacteria > Bacillati > Actinomycetota > Actinomycetes > Streptosporangiales > Thermomonosporaceae > Actinomadura > Actinomadura madurae. The sequence goes on along the minus strand of NZ_CP083237.1, from coordinate 8,593,103 downwards.
CCGGACCGGTCGGCGGCCGACCAGCGCAACCACGCGTCCTGCACGGCGTCCTCGGCGTCGGCCGCCGTGCCCAGCATCCGGTAGGCCACCGCGAACAGCAGGTTCCGGTGCCGCTCGAAGGGCTCCTCCAAGGCGTCGCTCACGGTCATCAACCCTTTCATCCCTCGCCGACCAGGACGGGACGGGGGCGCGGGATGTGACATACCCGTCCGGATCAGCCGGGAGATCATGGGTAGTGTCCAGGCCATGAGCGGAGCTCCGACACGGGTGTTCATCGCCCGGCTCGCGGGCATCGCGGTGTTCGACCCGGCCGGCGACCAGGTCGGCCGGGTCCGCGATGTCGTGGTCGCGCTGCGCCTGGCGCCGCGGCCCCCGCGGGTGCTCGGGCTGGTGGTGGAGGTCGCCTCCCGCCGCGCGGTGTTCCTGCCGATCACCCGGGTGACGGTGATCGAGGCGGACGCGGTCATCTTCGACGGGCGGCTGAACGTGCGCCGGTTCCAGAAGCGCGAGTCCGAGACGCTGGTCATCGCGGAGATGCTGGACCGGACCGTCCGGCTCCGCGACGGCGGCGAGCCGGTGTCGGTGGTGGACGTGGCGATGGAACCGACCCGGACCCGCGACTGGCACGTCACCAAGGTCGCCGTCCGCCGCCGCACCGGCCGCGGCCTGCGCAAGCGCGGCGAGAGCATGGTGGTGGACTGGGACGCCGCGGAGGGCTTCTCCGCCGTCGAGCACGGCCAGGGGGCGGCCGGGCTGATCGCCGCGTTCGAGCGGATGAAGCCCGCCGACCTCGCCAACATCGTGCACGAGCTGCCGGAGAAGCGCCGCGCCGAGGTCGCCGTGGCGCTGGACGACGAGCGGCTCGCCGACGTCCTGGAGGAGCTGCCCGAGGACGACCAGATCGAGATCCTCGGCAAGCTGGAGGTCGACCGGGCCGCCGACGTCCTGGAGGCGATGGGCCCCGACGACGCCGCCGACCTGCTCGGGGAGCTGCCGACCGAGCAGCGCGAACGGCTGCTGACGCTGATGGAGCCGCAGGAAGCGGCGCCGGTGCGGCGGCTGCTCACCTACGCCGACCACTCGGCGGGCGGGCTGATGACCACCGACCCGGTGATCGTCCCGCCGGACGCGACGGTCGCCGAGGCGCTCGCGCTGATCCGCAACCCCGACCTGAACCCGGCGCTGGCGGCGCAGGTGTACGTGTGCCGGCCGCCGACCGCGACGCCGACCGGCCGCTACCTCGGCACCGTGCACTTCCAGAAGCTGCTGCGGGAGCCGCCGCCGACGCTGGTCAGCGGCATCGTGGACGCCGAGCTCGACCCGCTGCGGCCGACCATGTCGCTGGAGTCCGTCGCGATGTTCCTGGCCACTTACAACCTGGTCGCGGGCGCCGTCGTGGACGAGAACGGGCACCTGCTCGGCTCGGTGACGATCGACGACGTGCTGGACCACCTGCTGCCCGAGGACTGGCGGGAGTCCGCGATGGACGCGAGCGCCGAGGGGTCCGCGGATCCCGAGGAAGAGGCTCTCCGGGGGACGACATGATGACCACACGCCAGATGACCGCACGCCTGGACCAGCCGAGGGAGCTCCGCCGGACGCTGCTGCCGCGCCCGCACTACGATCCCGAGTCGTTCGGCCGGCTCTCGGAGCGGATCGCGCGGTTCCTGGGAACGGCCAGGTTCCTCGTCTACATGACCGTGTTCGTCTCCGTGTGGATCGTGTGGAACCTGCTCGCGCCGTCCGCGCTGAAGTTCGACCCGTACCCGTTCATCTTCTTGACGCTGATGCTGTCGCTCCAGGCGTCCTACGCGGCCCCGCTGATCCTGCTGGCCCAGAACCGGCAGGACGACCGGGACCGCGTCCAGTACGAGCAGGACCGGGCCCGCAACGAGCGCACCATCGCCGACACCGAGTACCTGACGCGGGAGATCGCCGGGCTGCGGGTCGCGCTGAGCGAGGTCGTCACCCGCGACTTCCTGCGCTCGGAGCTCCAGCAGGTCCTCAAGGACCTGGACGCCAAGGAGCACGTCCGCTAGGCGGGGATCTCCTCGTCGGCGAGCTTGTCCAGGATGGCGCCGAGGGCGCGCAGGTCGGGCTCGTCCAGCCGGCTCAGCACGTGGTCGCGGACCCCCTGCCGGTAGGTGGGGGTGGCCTCGGCGAGCCGGTCCCGGCCGGCGGAGGTGAGGGCGGCGTACATGCCGCGGGCGTCGTACGGGCAGGGGCGCCTGTTCACCAGGCCGTCCCGCTGCATCCGGTCGACGAGCCTGGTCAGCCCGCTGCGCGACAGCAGGACGCGGTCGGCGAGGTCGTTCATCCGCAGCCGCCCTCCGGGCGCCTCGCCGAGGTGCATGAGCACCTCGTAGGAGCCGAGCGGCAGGTCGTGCCGGGCCAGCAGGTCGGCCTGGAGCCGGCGGGAGATCTGCGCCTCGGCTCGCAGCAGGGTCCGCCAGACGACCAGTTCGGCGGCGGTGAGGGTACCGCGTGTCACGGACCGATCGTACGGCCGGCGGCCCCGCCGCGCGATAGGTGTGACGAGCCGCACCCTGATTGGCAGGTATCGCCGTCGGGTCCATACCATGGGCGTATGGCCTCCCTGTTGACGACCGAGCGGGTGACCGCGGCCCTCGCCACGGTGAACGATCCTGAGATCCGCAAGCCGATCACCGAGCTCGACATGGTCAAGAGCGTCGACATCGACGCGGACGGCACCGTCCGCGTCGGCGTCTACCTGACCGTGGCCGGATGTCCGATGAAGGACACCATCACCAAGAACGTCACCGAGGCCGTCTCCAAGCTCGACGGTGTGTCCTCGGTGCGCGTCGAGCTGGACGTGATGAGCGAGGAGCAGCGCAAGGACCTGCAGACCAAGCTGCGCGGCGGGGAGCCCGCCAAGGAGATCCCCTTCGCCAGGCCGAACTCGCTGACCAAGGTGTACGCGGTGGCGAGCGGCAAGGGCGGCGTCGGCAAGTCGTCGGTGACGGTGAACATCGCCGCCGCGCTCGCCGCGCAGGGCCGCAAGGTCGGGGTGGTGGACGCCGACATCTACGGCCACTCGGTGCCGCGGATGCTGGGCGTGCGGAACCCGCCCACCAAGGTCGAAGACATGATCATGCCGCCGTCCGCGCACGACGTGAAGGTGATCTCGGTCGGCATGTTCACCGCCGGGAACCAGCCGGTCGTGTGGCGCGGGCCGATGCTGCACCGCGCGCTGCAGCAGTTCCTCTCGGACGTCTACTGGGGCGACCTCGACATCCTGCTGATGGACCTGCCGCCCGGCACCGGCGACATCGCGATCTCCGTCGCGCAGCTGCTGCCGTCCGCGGAGATCCTCGTCGTCACCACGCCGCAGCAGGCCGCCGCCGAGGTGGCCGAGCGGGCGGGCGCGATCGCCGCGCAGACCCACCAGCAGGTCGTCGGCGTGATCGAGAACATGTCGTACCTGACGTGCCCGCACTGCGGGGAGCGGCAGCACATCTTCGGCGAGGGCGGCGGCCAGACGGTCGCGGACGCGCTGACCAAGAGCCTCGGGACCCGCGTCCCGCTGCTCGGCCAGGTGGAGATCGACCCGCGCCTGCGCGAGGGCGGCGACAGCGGCACGCCCCTGGTCCTCGCCGACCCCGACGCCGGCGCCGCGAAGGAGCTCCGCACCATCGCCGACACCCTGGGCGGCCGCACCCGCGGCCTCGCCGGCATGTCCCTCGGCATCAGCCCCAAGCGCCGCTAGCAACCCATCGAAAAGCCCCCCGGCCGGACGTTCCGGCGGGGGGCTTTCGCATGGCGTCGGTCAGGTCGCCTCGTTGTCGAAGGGGGGCTTCTCGCCGTGGGGGAGGTCGCCGGCGGTGGTGGCGTAGGTGGGCTCGTCGTCGAAGAGGCCGGAGTCGCCCTTGGTCAGGTAGGTGTCGTCGTCCTCCAGGAGGTGCTTGCGGACGAACGTCTTCGGGTTGAGGTCGTTGATGTCGAAGTCCTTGAACTCCGGCCCGAGCCCTTCCTGCAGGTCGGCCTTGGCGCTGTTGGCCATCTCGCGGAACTGCCGCAGCATCCGGCCCGCCTGCCCGGCGACCTGGGGCAGCTTGTCCCCGAAGATGACCAGGGCGAGGACGACGAGCACCGCCATCTCACCGAGTCCGACGTCGAACAACCCGTCCTCCACAAGCCAAGGGGACCGGCCCTGCCGCGGGCCGGTCCCCCAAGCGTATCTCCAGCGCGAATGAACCAGAACTGGACGTTCCCGTCGGGTCAGTCGGAGCCCAGCGTCACCTCGACGTTGCTCTCCCTGCCCTCCCGCTGGTAGGTGATCTTGATGCGGTCGCCCGGGGCGCGGCTGCGGATCTGGGCGATCAGGTCGGTGGCGTCCTCGATCGGCTTGTCGTCGACCTTGGTGATCACGTCGCCGGGCTTGAGGCCGGCCTTGTCGGCCGGGCCGCCCTTGGTCACCGGATCCTGCCCGTTGACCGGCTGGGGCATGATCCGGGCGCCGCCCTCCTGGTAGCGCGGGTCGGGCAGCACGCCGAGCTTGGCCTGCTTGACGGTCCCCGTGCGGATGATCTCCTCGGCGACCCGCTTGCCCTGGTTGATCGGGATGGCGAAGCCGAGGCCGATGTTGCCGCTCTGCTGCTCGCCGCCGAGCGACTGGCCGCCGACGGTGAGGATCGCGGTGTTGATGCCGATCACGCGGCCCTTCGCGTCCACCAGCGGCCCGCCCGAGTTGCCCGGGTTGATCGCGGCGTCGGTCTGGATCGCGTTGAGGTAGGACGCGTCCGCGCCGCCCTCGCCCTGCGTCGGCACGGCCCGGTTCAGCGAGCTGACGATGCCGGTGGTGACCGAGCCCTGCAGGCCGAGCGGCGAGCCGATCGCGATCACCGGGTCGCCGACGGCGATGGCGCTGGAGTCGCCGACCGCCAGCGCGGGCAGCGAGTGCTGGCCCTCGGGCTTCAGCACGGCGACGTCCGAGCTCGGGTCGGCGCCCTTGACGGTGGCGGGCAGCGTCTTCTTGTCGTTGAAGACGATCTTGATCTGCCCGGACCCGCCGCCGGCGCCGGCGACGACGTGGTTGTTGGTGATGACGTAGCCGCCGTTGACGATGAAGCCGGTGCCGCCGATCTCGCCCTGGGCGGACTCCGTCCGGATCATCACGACGCTCGGCAGCACCCGCTGCGCGACGCCGGCGACGGAGTCCGGCGGGCGGCTCTGCACCTTGGTGTCGCCGCCGGTGCCGCCGCCGAGGCTGACCGAGCCGCCGTCGTCGTCATCGGTCGCGATCACGCCGATCCCGGCGCCGAGGGCGCCGGCCACCAGCGCCACGATCAGCGCGACCACGGCGAGCAGCCCGAGGCCCGGCCCGCCGCGCGACGACGGCGGGAGCGCCCCCGGGATCGGCGCCCAGTTGGGCCCGGTGCCGCCGGGCGGCACGCCGTAGCCGGCCATCGGCCGGGGACCGCCGGGCGGCGGTCCGGGCGGCGCGGGCGGCGGCGGGCCCATCGGCGGGCGGCCGGGCGCCGGCGGCGGCGGCCCCTGGTGGGACTGCTGCGGCCAGCCCCCGTACGGGCCGCCCTGCGCGGCGCGCGGGTCCTGGTTGTGCGGGACGAAGCCGGGCCGCGGACGGTCGTCGGGCATGTCCACCGGGGGCTTGTCGAGGTGGACGGGCGGTGGCGGCTGCGGCATGTCGCGCGGCGACGCGTCCTGCAGCGGCACCTCCTGCGGGCCCATGTCGGCGCGGGAGAGCACGTCCTCGCTGGTGTCGGGCGGGCCGCCGAGCGAGTCGGGCGGCGCGAACCCGCCGGCGACCAGCCGGTCCCCGTCCCCGGGCGCCTCCGGGCCGGGCTCCGGCGCCAGCTCGTCGGGACCGAGCTCGCCGGGCCCCGGCTCGTCCGGCTCGGGGTCGTCGGCCTCGTCCGCCGGCCCGGGCTCCGGGTCGTCGGCGGGCTGGTCCAGGGGGAGCTCCTGGTCGGTCACCGTCTCGGGAGGGGCCGCGGCCTCCCGCAGCTCAGGCTCCTGGCCGGGGACGACGTCGTCGTCCTCCGAAGGCGCCCTGACCGGGCCGCGGTTGTCTTCCGTCATCCCCATCTCTCCTACCGAGCATGGTCCTCGTCATCCGTGCTCATGCTGCCCTCCGAAGGATGTGGCGAGCGTAAACCACGTTCCCGCGGCGGAACGGCACGGCCGGATCCGGCCGTCGGGCAAGGCTACCGAGCCCCGAACGCGCCAGCGTACGGACAAGAGCCTCCATACCGCATATCGACCCGTCGAACCCCGACAGAAAGCACAACCATGACATTCCCCAGCCTTCAGTCGAACGGGTTCGCGCTGGACACCAGACGCCGGGCACCGCGCGACAGCCGCGTCCAGAACGGAGCCGGGTCGCGCGGCATGTGCGCCGCCACCACCGTCGCCGTGCTCTGCGGCGCGTCGGTGACGACCGTGTAGACGTAGCCGCCCCCGCCGGTCACCGCCCAGCGCCGCAGGGCCTCGCGGCGGAACACCGTCCGGCCGCGGCGGACGGTCCGCTGCCACCCCGCCATGCCGCGCTCGTCCACCGTGCCGCGCTGCACGAACACCGACACGGCGGCGAGGCCGTCGGAGTAGCTGAGGTGCACGGCGCCGCCGCCGCTCTCGCGGCGGGCGTCGTAGAGGGCGAGCCGGCCGGGCAGGTCGTCCGGGACGGGCCAGCCGCGGGCGCGGAGCACCGCCGGATCGAGCCGGTCGCTCCACCCGCGCGCGGCGTCGGCGGCGTCCACGGCGTCGCCCGCGCCGGATCCGGGGAACCGGGACAGGCCGCCGCGCCGCCCGCCGTGCGTGACCGGCTCCGCCGCCGGCACGCTGAAGCTGATCTCGGTGAAGCCGGTCATGACCACGGGGCGGCCGGTCGCGTCGATCAGCTCCCGGTGCAGCATCAGCCCGGTCTCGGAGTCGATCCAGAAGCGCCCGGCGGGGCTGCCGTCCGCGCGGCGCGCCTCCACGACGCGCGCGCGCCGGCCGCAGATCGACGCGTCCGCCGCGCGGACCACCGCGTAGTTGCGGGTCAGCAGCGCCAGCGTCGCGGGGGTGAATCCCGTGGTGTCCCCGGCGGCGGACTCGGGGCGGTAGCCCTCCCCGGCCGTCCCCGACCGGTACCTGATGCCCGCGCCCGGGATGTGCGAGACGGCGACGCGGGACGTCACGTCCCGGCCGCGGCCCCGGGTGGTGAGGAACCGCCGGCCCTCGTAGGGGACGCGGCGGGCGGCGTCGGCGGCGGCGCGCAGCAGGGCCACGGCCCCGGGATCGCTGCGGACGCGCCGGACCGCGCCGGGGTCGCCGGCGAGCGAGCCCACCAGGGCGAGGGCGGCCGCGAGCCCGCCGGCCAGAACAGCACCGCGCCGCCCGCAACGCTCCCGGCGCGGGCGGCGGCCGGTCACGAAGGGCGCACTCACGGCCCCGGTGAGACCTGGAGCTCGTTCGCCGGGTCGGTGAGCGGGTCGGTCACCGGGGCGTCACCGGACGTCAGCGCGTGCTCGACGGCGAACCGGTCGAACGCGGGGGTGACGGCGGGCGCGTCCTGGCGCCCGCCCGCGACGTAGGAGGCGGCGCCGAGGCCGAGGAACAGGGTGGCGGCGCCCACCACCAGGTAGCGGCGGGGATGGGCGTGCACGGCGGCGGCGCGTGCGGCCGGGCGGCCGTCGCGCGGCCGGGTGTCGCGCGGGCGTCCGGCGGACGGCCGCGCGGGACGGTTCGATGATCGCGACGCCCGGGACGGGTGCCGGGTCGCGGCGGCGGCCGGTGCGGCGGGCTCCGCCGTGGCGCCGCCCCCGGGCGGGGCGCCGGACTCGGGCAGCGAGCCCGGCAGGGAACGCAGCCGGCTCAGGAAGTCGCCGGTCGGGAGGTCGCCGGTGCCGTCCGACGGCGGCAGGTCCGACAGCCCGCGCAGCCGGCCCTTGAGCCTGCGCATGAGGTCGGCCTCGCGCCGGCAGCGGTCGCATCCCGCGAGGTGGGCGAGGGCGCGCTCGCGCTCATCGTCCCCCAGCTCACCGTCGACCAGAGCGGTCAGGCGCTCCCCCAGACAACTCACGCCGCCTCCGTCGGTTCCGTTCGGTCGGGCGCGCGGTTCCGCCCGCGCGCGGTAAGTACAGCTTTACACGCCCTCCGGCTGCGGCCGGACACCGCCCGCCGCGGGCGCCGGGCCGGCCTCGCCGTGGAGGGCCCCGCCGTCCTCGGCGAGGGCGGCCTGGTAGTCGTTGCGGGTCCCCGGCCGGCGCCGGGTGGGCGCACGGTGCTCCAGCGCCGCCCGCAGCTGCGCCCTCCCCCGGTGGATGCGGCTGCGCACGGTGCCGAGCTTGACGCCGAGCGTGGCCGAGATCTCCTCGTACGACAGGCCCTCGATGTCGCACAGCACGACGGCGGCGCGGTACTCGGGGGCCAGCGCGTCGAGCGCGGCCTGGACGTCGGCGTCGAAGTTGGTGTCGTCGAACGCCTGCGCCGGCGTCGGCTCGCGGCCCTGGAGACGCTCGGCGGCGTCGTCGGCCAGCCCCTCGAACCGGATCCGCTGGCGGCGCCGCGCCATGTCGAGGAACAGGTTGGTGGTGATCCGGTGCAGCCAGCCTTCGAACGTGCCCGGCGTGTAGTTCGAGAGCGAACGGAACACGCGGACGAAGACCTCCTGCGTGAGGTCCTCGGCGTCGTGCTGGTTGCCGGTCAGTCGGTAGGCGAGCCGGTAGACGCGGGCGGAGTGCTCGCGCACGACCTCGTCCCAGGACGGCGGCGCCCATTCGGCCTCGGGGGCGTTCTCGCGGGTGCGAGCGGCGCTCCCGACCCCCTGCCTGGGGCCGACCCCCACAGCGCTTCTGAAACTCAGTGCTGCGACTCCCATGGTGCCGGGCTGTTCCTCTCTCGTGAGCCAAGGATCTCGCCTTGGAACGGCACGGTCTCGCCTGGGCTGGGGCGGTGCTGAACCGGTTGTTTGCTTTCCGGACCGAATACGTGCTTGCGCTTGCGCTGGTTACAACGCGCTGAAACTCCAGTTGGTTCCCTGTCAGCGATAAGGTCTTTCCCAGCATGAGCCATGCGGGGGTCCCGCGAGGAGGCAGCCATCGACGCACGAGAGGCCACCCGGGCCTATGCGGAGGATTTCCTCCCCGAAGACGAGCCGCTCCTGAACGCCAGGCGCCGCGGCGAAGAGGTCGGCGCCATGCCGATCGGCCCGGCCGGGGGCGCGGCGCTGCGCTTCCTCGCGACGCTGATCGGCGCCCGGACCGTGGTCGAGGTCGGCTCCGGCTGCGGCGTGTCCGGCGTCTGGCTGATGCGCGGGATGCCGAAGGACGGCGTGCTGACCAGCGTCGACATCGAGCCGGAGAACCAGCGGCTGGCCAAGCAGGCCTACCGGGAGGCGGGCCTGTCCGGCTTCCGCGTCCGGATGATCAGCGGCCCGGCGCTGGAGGTGCTGCCGCGGCTCACCGACGGCGCCTACGACATGGTGTTCTGCGACGCGGCGAAGCGGGAGTACCCCGAGTACCTCGTGGACGCGCTGCGGCTGCTGCGTCCCGGCGGCGTGGTCGCGTTCGACAACGCCCTCTGGCACGACCGGGTCGCCGACTCCGTTCGGCGCGACCCCGAGACCGAGGCGATCCGCGAGGTGCACCGGATGATCCGCGACGACGACCGGCTCGTCTCGCTGCTGATCCCGGTCGGCGACGGCCTGCTCTGCGCCGTGAAGCGCGACTAGCCGATGAGCGTGGACGCCGGCGCCGCCGAGGCCGAGACCGGCGAGCCGTTCGCGGTGCGGAACCGGGTGACCTGGCGCGGCGCGGGGCAGCTGACCGCGTTCGCGATCCTGTTCCTCGCGTCGGCGGGGTTCGTCACGAGCGGGGTGGTCCGCGGCGCCGGGGTGGGCAGCGTGGCGTTCATGGTCCTCGGGGTGGCCGGGCTCGCCCTGTTCGGGGCGGGCCTGCTGGCGTCGGCCGGCGCGACGCTGGCCCGCCGTCCCGTCCTGGAGCTGGACGGCGACGGGGTGCGGCGGCCCGCGCGCTGGCCGCTGCCCCGCCGGTCCGGCCGGGCCCTGGCCTGGGACGAGGTGGCCGCGATCACGGCGCTGCGGCGCGGTGTCGGCGGCACCCGCCGCGGCGAGCAGGACTACCTGGTGTTCCTGCCGGCGCCGGAGCTGGCCGAGCTGGCCCGCACGTGGGAGCGGCCGCGGCTGGTGGCGCTCACGATGCGGGACGTGCCGGCGACCGCCGCGGCCGTCCCGTGGTGCTTCGCGGTGGAGCCGGGCTGGGACGCGACGCTCCCGGAGATCGTCAAGGAGGCCCGGCGGCGGCGCCGCGTCCCGGTGATCGACCGCCGGACGAAGTGACGGGCGCGGGGCCGGTCCGCGCGGTCAGGCCGTCAGCCAGTCGAGCAGGAGGCGGACGCCGAAGCCGGTCGCGCCGCGGGTGATCTCGGCGTCCTCGGACGTGGCGCGGCCGGGGCCCGCGATGTCCAGGTGCGCCCACGGCCGGTCGCCGGCGAACTCGCGCAGGAACAGCGCCGCGGTGATGGTGCCGGCGCCGTACCCGCCGCGCCCGATGTTGTTGATGTCGGCCACGTCGGAGTCGATCGCGGCGCGGTAGTCGGCCACGAGCGGGAGCCGCCACACCGGCTCGCCCGCCGCCGTCCCGGACCGGGTGAGCGCCTCGGCGAGGGCGTCGTCGCTCGCGAGCAGCGCCGCGTGCCGCAGCCCGAGCGCGACCTTCGCGGCGCCGGTCAGCGTGGCGATGTCCACGACCGCGTCGGGGTCGAGCCGGGCGGCGGCGTAGGCGAGCGCGTCGGCGAGGACGAGCCGCCCCTCGGCGTCGGTGTTCAGCACCTCCGACGTCGTCCCGCCGTAGTGGGTGATCACGTCGCCGGGGCGCATCGACGACCCGGACGGCATGTTCTCCGCCGCGGCGACCAGCCCGGTGACGCGGGCGCGCACGCCGAGGCCGCGCAGCGCGCTCATCACCGCGATGACCACGGCGCCGCCCGCCATGTCGGTCTTCATCGTCTTCATGTTGTCGTTCGGCTTCAGCGAGAGGCCGCCGCTGTCGAACGTGATGCCCTTGCCGACCAGCACCACATGCCGCTCGGCCGGCTCCTCGGGCTCGTACAGCAGCTCGATCAGCCGGGGCGGTCGGGATGAACCGCCCCCGACGGCCAGCAGGCCGCCGAACCCCTCGTCGAGCAGCTCCTTCTCGCCGCGCACCCGCACGGTGAGGCCGTTCTCGGCGGCGACCCGCTCGGCCTCCGCGGCGAGCCAGGACGGGTCCTTCTCGCGGGACGGGGTGTTGGCGAGGTCGCGGGCCAGCGCGGTGGCGCGCGCCCGCGCCGTGCCGAGCTCGATCGCCGGGGCATCGGCCTCGGGCCCCGCCTCGGTCAGCACGGCGAGGGTGCCGAGCGGGGCGCGGGAGGGAGGCGCACCGATCTTGAAACCGTAGGAGGCGAGCAGCGCGCCCTCGGTGAAGGCGGCCAGATCGCCGTCCGGGACGCCCGCGACGAGCCCGGTCCGCCCCCTGCCGCGGCGGGCCAGCGCGGCGCCGGCCTTGCGCAGGTCGGCCGGCGCCGCCTCGCCCACCCCGTACAGCAGCAGTTCCCGCAGCCGGTCGCCGATGCGGACCTGCGCGGCGGTGATCTCGCCGGGCTCGCCCTTCGCCCGGTGCAGCGCCAGCAGCTCGTCCAGCGTGAAGGGCAGCGACGCCGCCACCTCGGCGGCCGGCGCCACCGGCCCGGACCGGACCGGCACCGCCACGGCCTCGGCCCCGAGGTCGAGGGCCGTCTGCGACACGGTGCCACCGGCACCGTGCACGCGGGTCTCGATGGGCATGGCGGCAGATCCCCCCTGATCGTGACTGGTTACGGAACGGCAAGGGCCCCGGCGTTGCGCCGGGACCGTCACCGGTGAGCGGGAGTGGCGGGGGCGTTCAGCCCACGACCTCCTTGAGGGCCTCGCCGAGCTCCTTCGCCTCGTCCGCGGAGAGTTCGACCACGAGGCGGCCGCCGCCTTCGAGCGGGACCCGCATGACGATTCCGCGGCCCTCCTTGGTCACTTCGAGCGGACCGTCTCCCGTCCGCGGCTTCATAGCCGCCATGCGTGCATCCCCTTCCTGCGTAGGGCCGCGGCCTCGCACACCTCTGGCCGCGTGGCCGCGTGTCGCATCCGCGTCATCAGTAGTGGTCCATTATCTCGTCTTCCGAGCGCGAAGTGGTAACGATCAGCCTCCAGATCGGCAGCCGGGAGGCTTGCCCGCCCCGCACGGGTTCGCCGAAGGTTGCCTGGGAAGATCTACGCAGGACCGAGAGGACGACGATGTCTGAGACCGTGCTGTACGACGTGACCGGCGGTGTGGGGACGATCACACTGAACCGTCCCGACGGGATGAACTCGCTGACCGTCGAGATGAAGGAGGCGCTGCGCGCGGCGGTGGTGCGCGCCGCCGCCGACCCGGCCGTCCGCGCGGTGGTCCTCACCGGGGCCGGGCGGGCGTTCTGCGCCGGGCAGGACCTGCGGGAGCACGCCGACAACCTCGCCGCGGGCCGGGGCCTCGACGGCACGGTGCGCGAGCACTACAACCCGATCGTGCTGGCGATCACGGGCATGCGCAAGCCGGTGGTGGCGGCGGTGAACGGCGTCGCGGCGGGCGCGGGCGCGTCGCTGGCGTTCGCCTGCGACCTGATCGTCGCCTCCGACAAGGCCCGGTTCGCGACCGCGTTCACCGGCATCGGGCTGGCCCCCGACAGCGGCATGTCCTGGACGCTGCAGCGCCTGGTCGGCCGCGCCAAGGCCGCCGAGCTGCTGCTGCTCGGCGAGCCGGTCGGGGCACCGGAGGCCCTGGAGATGGGGCTGGTGACCCGGGTCGTCCCGGCGGACGAGCTGGCCCCGGCGTCGATGGAGCTGGCGCGGCGCCTCGCGTCCGGCCCGACGGTCTCCTACGGCGCGGTCAAGGCGGCGCTCGACCACGCCGCGACGCACGACCTGGCGTCCGCCCTCGAACGGGAGGCGGAGCTGCAGGACGAGTGCGAGAAGACCGCCGACCACCACAACGCGACGGAGGCGTTCCTGAAGAAGCAGCAGCCGGAGTTCGAGGGCCGCTGACCCGACCCGGAGGGTAGGGCGTCCCCCAGCATCAAGTGGGGAGTCCGCGTCACTGCGGGCGACGGGTGTGCGCCGGTTTCCTGGACGGCATGACACAGACGGCCACCCCACCCCCTGCCGGGCAGGTCCACGACCACGTCGCCGTCGCGCGCGACGTGGTGAAGTCGTACGGGACGGGCGACGGCGCGGTGACCGCGCTGCGCGGCGTCTCGGCCGCGTTCCCCCGGGGCCGGTTCACCGCGATCATGGGGCCGTCCGGGTCCGGGAAGTCGACGTTCCTGCACTGCATGGCCGGGCTCGACACCGTCACGTCCGGCTCCGTGCTGATCGGGGACGTGGACATCACCGGGCTGTCGCGGACCCGGCTGACCAAGCTGCGCCGCGACCGGCTCGGGTTCGTGTTCCAGTCGTTCAACCTGCTGCCGATGCTGACGGCGGAGGAGAACATCCGGCTGACCGGCCGGCTCGGGAACCGCCGCGCCGACCGGGCCTGGTTCGACACCATCGTGGACGCCCTCGGCCTGCGCGAGCGGCTGTCGCACCGCCCCAGCGAACTGTCGGGCGGCCAGCAGCAGCGGGTCGCGGTGGCACGCGCGCTGCTGACCCGGCCCGAGGTGCTGTTCGCCGACGAGCCGACCGGCAACCTCGACTCCCGCTCCGGCGCCGAGGTACTGGGATTCCTGCGCCGCGCCGTCGACGCCTACCGGCAGACCGTGATCATGGTGACGCACGACCCCGGCGCCGCCGCGCACGCCGACCGGGTGCTGTTCCTCGCCGACGGGACGATCGTGCACGAGCTGCTCTCCCCGACGAGCGACCAGGTCCACGCCGTGATGCGCCGGATGGAGGGCTGAGCGCCATGTGGCTGATCGCGCGCCGTTCCTTCGCCGAGGGCTGGATGCGGCTGGCCGCCACGATGCTGGCGGCCCTGTTCTCGATCGGGCTGATCTCGGGCTCGCTGCAGTTCGGGCTGCGGGCGCAGGAGGCGGTGTCGGGCAGCGACGCCAGCGAGTACTCCCGTGCGGACGTGCTCGTCCAGGGCGGCCAGGCCGACCCCGACGACCCGTACGCGACGCCGGACGGCCGGGTCGCGCTGGGCGAGGTCGCGGGACGTCCGGGAGTGGCCGCGGCGGCGGGCGACGCGATGGTCCCCGCCACCGCGTACGGCTCGGACCGCACGCCGATCGTGCCGCCCGCGGGGGCCGGGACGGCGCTGCGGCCGTGGACGTCCGACGGCCGCCTCAACCCCTACCGCCTGGAGTCGGGCCGCGCGCCCGCCGCCGACGGCGAGGTCGCCGTCACCCGGCACGTCGCCCGCGCGGGCGGGCTGGACGTCGGCGACCCGGTGAAGGTGATGCTCCCGCAGCGGACGCGGGACATGAGGGTCGTCGGGATCGTCACCGTGCAGGGGCGCAGCGCCGTGGCGAGCGGCGACCTGCTGCTGGCGCCGCCCGCGACCGTCCAGCGGGCGGCCGGGCTCCCCGCGGGCACCTGGCAGGCCGTCTGGGTGAAGGCGGCGGGCGGCGTGCCTCCCGCGAAGCTGCGCGGCGCCCTGGCCCGCGCCCTCGGCGCGGACGTCACCGTCCGGACGGCGGCGAGCGTCCGCGACGCCCAGTCGGCCGGCCTGCGGGACTCCGGCGCCTCGATCGGCGGCGCCATCGGCATGCTGTCGTCCGTCGCGGTGTTCGTCGGGCTGTTCGTCGTCGCCAACACGTTCGGCACGCTCGTCCGGCAGCGGACCCGGCGGCTCGCGCTGCTCAGCGCGATCGGGGCGACGCCCCGCCAGATCAGGCGGCTGATCCGGCTGGAGGCCCTCGCGCTCGGCGCCGTCGCGTCGGCCGGCGGCGTGCTGGCCGGCTACCCGGTGTCGGCCCTGCTCACCCGCCTGTTCGCCGAGGACGGCTTCGACATCTCCGCCGCCGACGCGCAGTACGGCTGGATCGCGCTCGCCGTGCCCGCCGCGGCGGGCATCCTCGTCACCCAGCTCGCCGCGCGGCGGGCCGCCCGCCGCGCCGCCCGGATCTCCCCCATGCAGGCGCTGCGCGCCGCCGGCACCGACTCGGCCGGCCGCCGCTGGCCCCGCCTCCTCGGCGCGTTCGCGGTGTTCGCCCTCGCCTGGGTGTTCTTCGGCTCGGTGTTCGCGATCCGCGCCGAGGAGCCGCCCGGCCCCGACCGCACCATCGGGACGTGCGTGCTGATCCTGATGGGCTGCATGACGACGGTGGCCGCGCTCGCCGTCCTCGCCCCGTTCTTCGTCGGCCCCCTCGGCGGCCTTGTCGGGCGCGTCGGGACGGCCGTCAGCGGCGAGGCCGGCCGGCTCGCCCGCGCCACGATCACCCGCAGCCCGCGCCGGGTGTCGTCGGCCGCGTCCTCGCTCATGCTGGGCGTGGCGCTGGTCGGCGCGACCGCCCTGATCGTCCTGTCGGTGGACGCGCGGTTCGCCGCCGTCGGGCCGGAGGTGATGCGGGCCGAGCACGCGGTCGCCGCGACCGGCGTGACCTCGAACGGCCCGGTCCCCCTCCCGCGCGACACGGCGGGCAGGGCGGCGGCCGTTCCCGGGGTGTCCGCGGCGGCGGCCCTCACGGTGTCGGACATCAAGCTCGTCTCCCCCGCACCCGAGCGGCCGTCGCCCGAGGAGGACCCCGTGCCGCTCTATCTCACCGTGACGGGCGCCGACCAGGACGCGCTGCCGTCCGTCCTCAAACTCGGTGGGCGGCTCCCCCGCCTCGGCGACGGCGAGATCGCCCTCACGTCCGCCGTCATGAAGGCGCAGAAGATCAAGAAGGGGCGGCGGATCGTCGTCCGCGGGGCCCGGGGCAGGGTCGCGCTGAGGGTGGCCGCCGCCTACCACGACCCGTCCCACCTGTTCGCCGACCAGGCCGTCGTCTCCGCGGCGACGATGGACCGCCTCGACCCGGACGCGTCCACGCGGGTCGTCCTGGTCCGCGGCGGCTCCGAGCAGGCCCTCTCCCGGGCGTTCGCGGACGTGCCCGGCGTGAGGGTGCTCGGCAAGGCCGCCTACGTGAAGTCGGCGGCCGACGCGATGCGGACGGGGATGCGCGTCATCTACGGCTTCATCGGCATGTCGCTCGTCCTCGCGCTGTTCGGCATGGCGACCACGGTCTCGATGAGCGTCGCCGAGCGGACCCGGGAGTTCGGGCTGCTCGGCGCGGTCGGCGCGACGGTGACGCAGATCCGCTCGATCGTCCGCTGGGAGGCGGCGACGGTGGTCCTGCTCGGCAGCCTCCTCGGCATCGGCACGGCCCTCGGCACCGTCCTGCTGATGCACCTGGCCACGGGCAGCTCGTTCCTCGCGCCGCACCCGCCGTGGTGGCTGTTCGTCGCGGTCGTCGGCGGTGCCGCCGCCGTCACCCTGGCGACGTCGGCCCTCCCGTCCCGCCGGGCCGCCGCCGTCCCTGTTCTCGAAGCCACCCGGGCCGAGTAGTCACCGGTAGGCGCGATGGCGGTGGCAGTCCTTGAGGTGGTCGTCGACGAGGCCGCAGGCCTGCATGAGGGCGTAGGCGGTGGTGGGTCCGACGAAGCGGAAGCCGTTCTTCTTCAGCTCCTTGGCGAGGGCCTTGGAGGCGTCGGTGTAGGCGGGGACGTCGGCCGTGTCGGTGTAGACCGGGGAGTCGTGGTCGGCGTACCGCCACGCCGTCGCGGCCAGGCCGCCGGGCAGGTCGAGGGCCGCGCGGGCGTTGGCGATCGCGGCGTCGATCTTGGCGCGGTTCCGGACGATCGACGCGTCGGCCATCAGCCGGGCGACGTCGTCCGGGCCGAACGCGGCGACCTTCTCCAGGTCGAAGCCGCGGAAGGCGGCCCGGAACCCCGCGCGCTTGCGCAGGATCGTCAGCCACGACAGGCCGGACTGGAACGCCTCCAGGCACAGCCGCTCGTACAGGCCCTGGTCGTCGCGGACGGGACGGCCCCACTCGTCGTCGTGGTAGGCGACATAGTCGGGCGCCGACAGCCCCCACGGGCAGCGGGCCAGCCCGTCCTCGCCGAGAATCGCGGTGCTCACCCCGCCGTTTCTACCTCATGCCTGCGACAGTGCGGCCCTACGCCTGCGACAGTGCGGCCCTACGCCTGCGCCAAGGCGGCGAGGCGCCGCAGCCCGAGGCCCATGAACGCCTTCACGGCCGGGCCGGCGACCAGCCAGCCGGCCCGGCCGAGGGGGCCGAGGGGCAGGTCGACGCGCTCCGCCCAGATGATCCGGCTGCCCGCCCCCTCGGGGACGACCTTGAACCAGGCCTCGCCGCGCACCACCCGGCCGGTGTGCCGGACGGCGACGCGCCGGCCCGGCCGCCAGTCGGTGATGACCATGGTGTCGAGGAAGCCGACCGGGCCGACGCCCGTCCACGCCCTCAGCTCGTCGCCGACCCGGTCGCCGCCCTCGGCGCGGGTGAACGGCATCCAGTCGGCGTGCCTCGGCCAGTCGGTGAGGACCTCGAAGACCCGGTCGGGCGGGGCCGCCGAGACGGCCTCCGCGTGGACGGCGACCTCGCTCACGCGTGCTCTTCCTTGGCGCCGTCCGGTTCCGCGGACTCCTTGCGGAGCGGCACCCCGTTGCCGGTGTCCTCGATGCCGTGCAGGGCCCCGATGGGAGTGGACGGCTCCGCCTCGCCCAGGCGGCGCCGGAGGTCGCGGAGCTGCCGCTCCAGTTCGGCGACGCGGGCGTCGCGCTCGTGCAGGGCCTCGGTGAGGCGCCCGACGGCCTCGTCGGTCACCTGCATCTGGTAGCCCCAGAAGGTCGCGGGGAACCGGAGCGGCGAGGACCTCGGCCCGACGACGGGCCGGCCCTCGGCGTCCACCCGGAGCGGCGGGTAGTCGGGATGGGTCTCGGCCAGCTCGCCGCCCCTGCCCATGGCGAGGGCGACGACGGCGCCCAGCACGGCCACGCCGGCCAGGACGAGAACCACGACCACGATCACGCTCCGATCTGACGGCACCCCATCTGGAGGACGAATCCCCGCCCCCGATCGTGCCACGCTTGGGGGCATGGGGTTGCAAGAGCGGAAGGTCCTCCCACCGGACGCGCCGGTTCCCGCCGGCGCCGCGGACGCCGGCACGGCGCCCCCGGCGGACCGCGTCGAACGGCTCGCGG
The DNA here is from genome assembly GCF_047130825.1 of Actinomadura madurae. Classification (NCBI taxonomy): domain Bacteria; kingdom Bacillati; phylum Actinomycetota; class Actinomycetes; order Streptosporangiales; family Thermomonosporaceae; genus Actinomadura; species Actinomadura madurae. Next base: position 8,574,924 of record NZ_CP083237.1, on the reverse strand, counting down.
GGTCGGGGGGCGCCGTGCTCGTCACCCTGGAGACGGACGCGCGGGAGCCCGATCCCGGGCTGCTCGCCGCGGCGTCCGTCTACGCGTGGCTCGGGGCGACGCTGTTCCGGGTGCCGGAGTCGCAGGCGGACGGGACGCGCCAGGTGCTCGACATGGTCGCGTCCATCCAGGGCACCCGCCCTCCCGCGGTCGCCCGCCGCGGCCTCGCCTAGCGGCCGGGTCAGCCGCGCAGGCGGTGCCAGGGCCCGGTGATCGCGAACGTCGCGCCCGGGTCCGACTGGCGGTTGGCGAACAGGATCCGCCCGTCCGGGGAGAACGTCACGCCGGTGAACTCGCTGCCGTTGAGGGCGTTGCGGGCCATCGCGAACGGCCGGTCCTTGCGGGTGGTGCCGACGAGGTACTGCTCGCCGTCGCCGTCCTCGGCCAGGATCACGCCGCCGCCGAACGGGGACACGGTGATGTTGTCGGGGCCGTCGAAGCGCCCGCCCGCCGCGAAGATCAGTTGCAGCTCGATCTCGTTCCGGTGCGGGTCGTAGGTCCAGACCTGCCCGGCGTGGTCGGCGGCGCCGCCGTCGGCGGTCTTGGAGAAGCTGCAGACGAAGTACGCCTTGCCGTGCCCCCACCAGGCGCCTTCGAGCTTCTGGCTCCGCGTGATCTTGTCGAACTGCTCGCGGACGGACGTCCGCTTCGCCGCCGGGTCCGGGACGTCCACCCACTGGGCGCGCAGCCGCGTCCCCGGCTCCTGGACGGCCGACAGGTCCGGCACGCCGCGCACGTACAGCGCCTCCAGCCTCCCGCCCGACCGGTAGGCGTGGTAGCCGCCGCGGTGGGCGCGCGGCCGGAACCGGTAGAGCAGCCCGAACGGCTTGGAGGCGTCCTCGGTCAGGTAGGCGGTGAGCGTGTGCGGGTCGACGGCGACGGCCTCGTGGGCGAACCGGCCGAGCCCCTTCAGCGGGACGGGCTCGGTGCGCCGGCCGCGCGGGTCGACCTCGAAGACCCAGCCGTGGCTCTTGGTCTCGCCGCCGAAGCCCTCGGTCTCCTCGCAGGTCAGCCAGGTGCCCCACGGTGTGCGGCCGCCCGCGCAGTTCACCGCGGTCCCGGCGAGGCTGACGTACTGCGACAGCAGGTTGCCGCGGCTGTCGACCTCCAGGGTGGTGGTGCCGCCGTTGGCCGCCGGGTCGTAGGTCAGCTCGGGGGGCGCCACGGCGCGGGTGCCGTTGTCGCTCTGCTCGTGGTTGCGCACCAGGCGGGTCCGGCCGTGCCCGCTTCCGGGGAACGTGGCCATCCCGTCGTGGTGCCCGGGGACGACGACGCCGTCGGAGATGGGGTCGCCTTCGACCGACAGCGTCTTGTAGGAGAAGCCTTTGGGCAGGTCGAGGACGCCCTTGGGGTCGGGGATCAGCGGACCGTAGCCGTAGGCCTCCCCGGTCTCCGCGCCCGCGGAGGTCTGGAAGATTCCGTCCAGGCTTCCGGCGAGGGCGATGGACAGGGCGCCGGCCGCGCCGCCCTTGACGACTCCGCGACGGGTCACGGACATGGGCACTCCTTCACGTGAGGGGATCACGCGGGAGCCTGGTCGCCGCCCCTGAACCGGCGGTGAACGATCATCGTCCGGAGGGCAAACCCCCAGGACAATCTTGCCTTTCCGGGCACGGCGGCTCCGGTCAGCGGGTGCCCGCGCCCTTCAGGTCCGCGATCTCGGCGAGGACGGAGCCACCGAGATCGAACCCGCCCACGCACGCCAGGTATCCGGGGGCGTCCCAGTCGTCGCCGCCGGGCTCGCCGCCGATCGGCACGTACGTCCCGCCGGCCTGCCTGACCAGCAGCAGGCCCGCGGCGATGTCGTAGGCGTTGATGGAGGAGTCGTAGGCGACGTCCGCCCAGCCTGCGGCGACGTGCGCGAGGGTCAGCGCGGCGCTGCCGGGGCGGCGCACGGTGGCGAAGGCGTCCACGATCCGGCCGTAGCGCCGAAGCACCTCCTCGCGCCCGCCGCGCAGGTCGTGCGGGCTCGGGTAGGACGTCGCGACGACGGCGCCCCGGTCACGGGAGGCCCCGCGGCTCTCGATCGGCTCGCCGTTGCAGGTGGCGCCGCCGAGGGACGCGGTGAACATGTCGTCCCGCACCGGGTCGTACACCACGCCCGCCACCAGCTCGCCGCCGCTGACCGCGCCGATGGACACACAGAAGAACGGCAGGCCGACGGCGAAGTTGGCGGTGCCGTCGATGGGGTCCACGTACCAGCGGACGCCGCCGGACCCGTCACCCTGCACGCCGCCCTCCTCCCCCACGACGACGCTGCCGGGCGTGTGCTCGTCGAGGACGGCCCGGATGGTCTCCTCCGCCGCGCGGTCGTGCTCGGTGACCGGGTCGTGGAAGTCCCTCTTGTGGTCGACCTGCGGACGCGAGCGGAACGCCGTCCGCAGCCGGTCGCCGGTGGCGCGGGCGGCGAGCTCGGCGATTCCGGCCAGTTCCCGCGAGGCGGGGACGTCGGCGTTCATTCGGCTCCTTCTGTCGGTGCGTACGGCGGGGCACCCGCAGGCCACGGGCGCGCACACCGTCGACGGTAGTCGAGGGCCGGGCGTGGCCCGCGTTACAGGGACTTCACCACGGGCAGTGGGGTCCTAGTGCCGGATGCAGCGTCGCCGCCGTGGGGATGAGATGAAGCACAAGATCGGCCAGGACACCGTCGTCGTGGTGACGGGCGCCACGGGCGGAATCGGCCGCGCCGCCGCGCGGGCGTTCGCGGAGCGCGGCGCCGGCGTCGCCCTGCTCGCCCGTGGTGCGGAGGGACTGGACGGCGCCGCCGCCGACGTCGAGGCCGCCGGTGGGCGCGCCCTCTCGATCGGCGTGGACATGGCGGACGCCGCCCGCGTGGACGAGGCCGCGCGGCGGACCGAGGACGAGCTCGGCCCCATCGACGTGTGGGTCAACGTGGCGTTCTCCTCGGTGTTCGCGCCGTTCTGGGAGATCGGACCGGACGAGTTCGAGCGCACCACCGAGGTCACCTACCTCGGCTACGCCAACGGCACCCGGGCCGCGCTGAAGCGGATGATGCCGCGCGACCGCGGCGTGATCGTCCAGTGCGGGTCGGCGCTGGCCTACCGGGGGATCCCCTTGCAGAGCGCCTACTGCGGCGCCAAGCACGCCGTCCAGGGGCTGCACGACTCGCTGCGGGCCGAGCTGATGCACGAGGGCAGCGGCGTGAAGGTGACGATGGTGCAGATGCCGGCGGTCAACACGCCCCAGTTCGACTGGGTGCTGAACCGGCTGCCGCGCCGGCCTCAGCCCGTCCCGCCCATCTTCCAGCCGGAGATCGCGGCGGACGCGCTCGTCCACGCCGCCGAGCACCCGGGGCGGCGGGAGTACTGGATCGGCGCAAGCACGGTCGCGACGATCCTCGCCGACCGGGTCGCGGCCGGGCTGCTGGACCGCTACCTGGCCCGGACGGGGTTCTCGTCCCAGCAGACGGACAAGCGCGCCCGCGACGACCGGCCGGAGAACCTCTGGGAGCCGGCCGACGAGAACACCGATCACGGCGGACACGGCCGGTTCGACGCGCAGGCCCACGCCCGGAGCCCGCAGATGTGGGCGGGGCGGCACAAGTACCTGGTCGGCGCGGCGACCGCCGGCGCCGCCGCGGGCGCCGCGGTGGGCGCGGCCAGGCTGCTGCGGCGCTGACGGCTCGATGACCTGACGAAGAGGAGAGAGCGATGGCTCAGCAAGTGGCCGACTACGTGCTCGGGCGGCTGACCGAGTGGGGCGTGGACCGGGTCTACGGCTACCCCGGCGACGGCATCAACGGGCTGCTCGGCGCGTTCGACCGGGCCGACGGCAGGCCCGAGTTCATCCAGGCGCGGCACGAGGAGATGGCCGCTTTCATGGCCTGCGGGCACGCCAAGTTCACCGGCGAGGCGGGCGTCTGCGTCGCCACGTCCGGGCCCGGCGCGATCCACCTGCTGAACGGCCTCTACGACGCGAAGCTGGACCACCAGCCCGTGGTCGCGATCGTCGGGCAGCAGAAGCGCCTCGCCCAGGGCACGCACTACCAGCAGGAGGTCAACCTGGAGAACCTGTTCTCGGACGTCTCGGAGTACTGCCAGATCGTGATGCATCCCGGCCAGATGCGGCACGTCATCGACCGGGCGTTCAAGACGGCGCTGACCACCCGCGGCGTCGCGACGATCGTCGTCCCGGAGGACGTCCAGGAGGCGGACGCGGTGCCCTCGCCGCCGAAGGAGCACGGTTCGGTCTACTCCAGCGTGGGGTGGAGCCGGCCCCGGGTGCTGCCGGACAGGGAGGAACTGCGGAAGGCCGCGGACATCCTCAACGAGGGCGGCAGGGTCGCCATGCTGGTCGGCCAGGGCGCCGCGGACGCCGAGGCCGAGGTGATCGAGACCGCCGAGCTGCTCGGCGCCGGGGTGGCCAAGGCGCTGCTCGGCCGCGCGGTCCTGCCCGACGACCTGCCGTTCGTCACCGGCCCGATCGGCCTGCTCGGCTCCAAGGCCAGCGACGAGATGATGATGAACTGCGACACGCTGTTCATGATCGGCACGAGCTTCCCGTACGCCGAGTGGCTGCCGGACGAGGGAAGCTGCCGGGGCGTGGAGATCGACATCGACGGCCGCATGATCGGCATCCGCTACCCGATGGACGCGCACGTCGTCGGGGACGCGAAGGAGACTCTGCGCGAGCTGATCCCGCTGCTGCGGCGCAAGGAGGACCGGTCCTGGCGCGAGGAGATCGAGGAGAACGTCCGCGCCTGGGACGCGGTGATGGACAAGCGGGCGGGCCAGAGCTTCGAGGGCAAGATCAATCCGCAGGCGGTCGCGCACGAGTTGTCGCCGCTGCTGCCCGACGGCGCGATCCTCACCGCGGACTCCGGGTCGGCCACCAACTGGTGGGCCCGGCACCTCAAGCTCCGCGACGGGATGCGCGCGTCGCTGTCGGGGACGCTCGCCACGATGGGCCCGGGCGTCCCCTACGCGATCGCGGCCCGGTTCGCCTTCCCGGACCGGCCGGTGATCTGCTTCGTCGGCGACGGCGCGTTCCAGATGAACGGCATGAACGAGATGATCACCGTGAAGCGGTACGCCGGGCGGATGGCCGGTTCAGCGCCGCTGGTCTTCGCGGTGTTCAACAACCAGGACCTCAACCAGGTGACCTGGGAGCAGCGGGCGATGGGAGGCGACCCCAAGTTCGAGGGCTCGCAGTCGATCCCCGACTTCCCGTACGCCGAGTACGCCGAGCTGGCGGGGCTGAAGGGCATCTACTGCGACGAGCCCGGGAAGGTCACCGAGGCGTGGCGGGAGGCCCTCGCCAGTGACCGTCCGGTCGTGCTGGAGTTCGTGGTCGACAGCGAGATCGCCCCGATCCCGCCGCACATCATGAAGGACCAGGCCAAGAAGGCGATCAAGGCCGGGATGAAGGACCCGCAGAAGATCGGCATCGCGGCCCGCGGCTTCCGCCAGAAGCTCACCGACATGTACGAGAACATGCCGGGGCGCGGGCACTAGAGCTCGGCCTCCGCGTAGTCCTCCGGGGAGAAGTCGATGCGGGGCTGCGACCGCTCCAGCAGGTCGAAGGCCTCGGGGACGGAGTCCGTCCAGCCGACGGCGTCCCAGATCTTGGGGCGGGCGAAGCCCTGGTCGGTGAGGCCGCTCATCAGCTCGCGGAGCGGCTCGTAGACGCCGGTCGGGTCGAGGATGACGACGGGCTTGGTGTGCATGGCGAGGACGCGGGCGGTCCACACCTCGAACAGCTCCTCCAGCGTCCCGATGCCGCCGGGGAGGATGAGGAAGGCGTCGCTGCGCCGGTCCATCTCGCCCTTGCGGGAGCGCATGTCACCGGTGACGATCAGCTCGTCGTTGTCCTCGTCGGAGATCTCGACGCTGACGAGCCCCTCGGGGATCACGCCGACCGTCCGGGCGCCGCCGGCCCGCGCGGCGCGCGCGACGGCGCCCATGCACGAGACCTGGGCGCCGCCGCTGACGAGGCTGTGGCCGCGCCGGGCCAGCTCGGCGCCGGCCTCCGCGGCGAGATCGACGTAGCGGCGGTCGATCTTGCCGCTGGAGGAGCAGAACACGCAGATGGCGAGGGATTTCCGAGAGGTCACCCGGCCAATCTAACGGCTCGGGGCGGTCAGCTCGACGCGATATCGCGGCGGCGGAAGGCCGCCAGGCCGACCGCCGAGAGCGCGGCCGCGAGCACGACCAGCCAGATCATCGGCGCGGCCGTGAACGACCGGCCCGGCAGCTTCGGAATGTGGGTGAACGGCGAGACGTCGAGCGCCCACCGGTCCAGGTTCAGCCCGGCGCCGAAGAGGGTGACGACCGCGAACACCGCGACCGCGGCCCAGGCCCCGCCGGTGAACCGGGGCGCGAGGCCGAACAGCGCGAGCCCGATCGCCCCGACCAGCCAGACGGCGGGCAGTTGCGCGAGCGCGGCGCCGAGGACGCGCGGCACCTCGCGGCCGGGGTCGCCGGTGTCCAGGCCGTGCGCCAGCCCCGCGGCCAGGCCGGCGACGCCGAGCGCCGCGACCGGCCCGAGCAGGGCGAACGCCAGGTGGCTCGACGCCCACCGCAGCCGTCCCGCCGGGGTGGCGAGCAGCGGCTCGGCGCGCTGCGCGGCCTCCTCCGCGCGCAGCCGCAGCGTGGCCGAGACCGCGTAGGCGGCGGCGATCAGGCCGAGCGTGCTCATCACCGAGGCGAAGTAGGCGTCGATGATCCCACCGTCCTCCAGCCCCCACCCACCGCCTTCAATGGAAGAAGACCCCCTCTCACCACCGATGCGAGTGAAGATCTCCTCCAGGTCGGGGTTGTCCTTCATCATGTCCCCGACGCCGCCCGCCACCGCGCCGTACACGACGCCGAGCACGGCGAACCCCGCGAGCCATCCGTACAGGGGACGGCTCTGCAACCGCCACCCGAGGCCGAACGGCCCCGACAGCCGGCGGGGCCCGTCGGCGGGGCCGAGCTTCGGCGGCAGCACGCCCGCGCCCACGTCCCGCCGGGCCGACAGCACACCGGCCGCGGCGACCAGGACGGCGACGAGGGTTGCGACGAGCGCGAGCGTCCACCAGCGCTCCCCGCCGTAGGCGCGGACGCGGGTGCCCCAGCCGAGCGGGGAGAGCCAGCCCAGCCACGACAGGCCGTTGCCGGCGCCGCCGACGTCGGCGGCCATCCGGACCGTGAACGCGGCGCCGAGCGCGGCGACGGCCGTCCCGCGGGCGGCGCCGGCCCCCTCGCTGAGCTGGGCGGTGACGCCCGCGACGGCGGCGAACACGCATCCGGCCGCGGCCAGTTGCAGGCCGAACGCCAGCGAGCCCGCGAGGGGCAGGCCCTGCGCGGCCATGCCCGCGGTGAGCAGCGCGGCGAGCACGAGGTTCGCCGCCATGGTCACCAGAAGCGCGGCGGCCAGGCCGGCGCCGCGGCCGGTGACGGTGGCGCCGAGCAGCTCGCGGCGGCCCGCCTCCTCCTCGGCCCGGGTGTGCCGGACGACCGTGAGCGCGCTGATCAGCCCGATGATCACGGGGATGAAGCCGCACCGCTGGGCGATGATCCCGCCGAGGTCGGGGCTGTACAACGGCCCGTACAGCGCGAGGAACGTCGGGTTCGTCCCGGAGGTGTGCGCGTACTGGAGGCGGTCCGCGGCGGTCGGGTAGAGGCTCTCGGTGGCCTCGACGAAGTTGACGGGGATGAGGGTCAGCACCACGATCCAGGCCGGGAGGACGAACCGGTCGCGCCGCAGGATCAGCCGGACGAGGCCGCCGGTCCCGGTGAGCGCGGTCATCGCACGGCCTCCGCGGGGAGCTCGTCCTTGTAGTGGCGCAGGAACAGCTCCTCCAGCGTCGGCGGCCGGCTGACCAGGCTCCGCACGCCCGCCTCGGTGAGCTGCCGCAGGGCGGCGTCCAGCGCGGTGGTCTCCACCTCGAACCGGATCTTGTTGCCGTCGATGCGGACGTCGTGCGCGCCCGGCAGCGGGAGCCCGTCCGGCGGGGACGCCAGCTCGGCGTCGATGGACGTGCGGGTCAGGTGCCGCAGCTCGGCGAGCGTCCCGCTCTCCACCGCGACGCCCTTGCGGATGATCGTCACCCGGTCGCAGAGCGCCTCGACCTCGGACAGGATGTGGCTGGACAGCAGGATCGTCCGGCCGTCGCGCCGCTCCTCCCTGACGCACTCCTGGAACACCTCCTCCATGAGGGGGTCCAGGCCGGAGGTGGGCTCGTCCAGGAGCAGCAGCTCAGCCTCGGACGCCAGCGCGGCGACCAGCCCGACCTTCTGCCGGTTGCCCTTGGAGTAGGCGCGGCCCTTCTTGCGCGGGTCGAGCTCGAACCGGTCGAGCAACTCGGCCTTGCGGCGCGGGTTCACGCCGCCGCGCATCCGGCCGAGCAGGTCGATCACCTCGCCGCCGGACAGGTTCGGCCACAGCGTCACGTCGCCGGGGACGTAGGCGAGGCGGCGGTGCAGCTCGGTCGCGTCCCGCCATGGGTCGCCGCCGAGCAGCCGGACGGCGCCGGCGTCGCCGCGCAGCAGGCCGAGCAGGACGCGGATGGTGGTCGACTTCCCCGCGCCGTTCGGGCCGAGGAAGCCGTGCACCTCGCCGGACCGGACGGTCAGGTCGAGGCCGTCGAGCGCGCGCGTCCGGCCGAAGCTCTTGACCAGGCCGGAGACGGATACGGGGGGCGTGTCGGTGGTCACCGGTCCTCCTCGCGGGGGGACTGCCCGCCGGCCGCGGGCAGGGCTTTCAGGGCGGCGCGCGTCTGCGCCGCCAGTTCGGGCGATATGAGGCTGTCCGTGAGGACGTCCAGCATCGCGAGCGCCATCCGGGGGTAGCCGTCGCCCGTGAGGATGTCGGCGCCGAGCGCCCTGGACATGTGCTCGTGCAGGACGATCAGGCCGAAGTTCATGCCGGTCATGACGGTCGCGTAGCCGTGCACGTCGTCGGTCCGCGGTTTGTCGATCCTGGGGGCCCCGCGTTCGAGGACCTCCTCGCTGTACTCCACCGCGTCGTCGAACAGCGCCGCCGCGGCCGCCGAACCGTCGGTCAGGGCGCGGGCCACGTAGCGCTGGATGGGCAGGGCCGTCCGCATCGCGATCGACAGGAAGTTCGGGCTGGCCATGCCGCCGCGGAGCGCCTCGCTCTTGGTCTCGCGGATGACCTCGATCACGTGGGCGTCGCAGGCTTCGCGGAGCGCCTCCTTGGTCCCGTAGTGGTGCTGGACGAGGGCGGGCGACACCCCGGCGGCCTTCGCGATGCCGCGGATCGTCGCGCCCTTCACCCCGTGCTCGGCGAACTCCGCCAGGGCCGCGTCCCGGATGCGGGCGCGCCCGGTCAAATCCTCGGCCCGCTCGCTCGGCGCCATGCTCCACCCCTGTACCGACGTTCAGTAACCTGTACGCTTGTACACTGTACATCGGTACAGGCTCCTGTCAACGGGGCGGGGGGCCGCGGGGTCAGCCGCCGGGCAGCTCGCCGAGCTTCACCTGGACCTGCTTCCTCGAACCGTCCGCCTTCTGGACCTCGACCTGCGCCGTGCCACCGGGCTTGAGGGTCGCGAGGACGGACGACAGCGCGGTCTGGTCGGGCGTCGGCGTGCCGTTCACCGACAGGATCAGGTCCCCGGCCTGGATGCCCGCCGCCGCGGCGCCGCCGCCCTGCTGGACCTCGGCCACGGCGACCGCGGTCCGCTGCCCGCTCTGCGGGTCGACGATCGTGCGCACCACCACGCCGAGCGCGGCCCGGCCGGAGTTGGACACCTTCCCCGTCCGGACGAGCTGCGGGACGATCCGCTTCACCGTGTCGCTCGGCGTCGCGAAGCCGATGCCCGCCGCCGCGGCGCCGATCTGCGGGTCGGACGCCGCCGCCGTCGGGATGCCGATGACCTGCCCCTCCAGCGTCACCAGCGCGCCGCCGCTGTTGCCCGGGTTGATCGCCGCGCTCGTCTGGATGGCGTCGGCGATCGTCGACCCCTGGAAGGCGCCCTCCCCCTTCGTGGACACCGTCCGGTGCAGCGCGGAGACGATCCCGTTGGTCACGCTCCCGGCCAGCCCGAGCGGGTTGCCCATCGCGAGGACGATCTGGCCGACCTTGGCCTTGCCCGACTCGCCCCACGACGCCGGCCTCAGCGAGCCGCCGTCCACCTTGACGACGGCCAGGTCGTCGGCGGCGAACGCGCCCACCGGCGAGGCCGCCAGCGGGGAGCCGCCGCCGGACGAGGTGACCTCGATCTTCTTCGCTCCGGCGACCACGTGCGCGTTCGTGACGATGTCCCCCTGGTCGTCGAAGACGACGCCGGAGCCCTGCCCCTGGTCGGTCTGGATCTTCACCACCGACGGCAGGACGGCGTCCACGACCTTCTCGTACTGCTGCTGCAGGTCCGCCGCCGCCCCCGAGACGGGCGCCGTCGTCCGCGCGGTCGCCGAGCCGGCCTCCTCACCGTTCCCGCTGCATCCGGCGAGTGCCAGAGTCCCCGCCGCCGCCAGCGCGCACGCCCTCACTTTCGCGTCCATGTCCACCTCCTGGGTGAACACTTCCCCCGCTCCGGGGAACAGGCGCGGGTGAGGTCACGTTTTCGCCGCCTTGTCGCAAGACTTCTGCGCCGGCCCGCCGGTCGGGACAGGGCCGGTTGGACAGGACGGTGCCCGCCGAGGCCGCGGACACGCACCCGACGGCGAGCCAGGACGCCCAGGACAGGTGCTCGCCCAGCAGGACGAGACCGGCCAGGGCCCCGGCGGCGGGCTCCAGGCTGACCATCACGGCGACCACGTGGTCGGGCAGCCGGCGCAGCGCCGCCACGTCCAGAGACCACGGGACGACGGCCGAGAGCAGCGCGACGCCGAGCCCCGCGAGCAATACCTCCGGCCGCAGCAGCGCGTCAGGGGCCGACGGCGCGAGGGGCAGGACGAGGACCGCCGCGAACGCCACGGCCCACGTGAGCGGGGCCCCGTCCAGCATGCCGGCGCGCTTGTTCAGGACGAGGTAGGCGGCCATGCAGGCGCCGGAGGCCAGCGCGAACGCGGCCCCCGCGAGCGGGACCGGCGAGCCCGACGGCCCGTAGAGCAGGAACACCCCGGTCCCCGCGAGCGCGGCCCACACCAGGTCGGCCGGGCGCCGCGCCCTCACCAGCGCGAGCGTCAGCGGGCCGAGGAACTGCAGCGTGGAGGCCACCCCGACCGGGAGCCGCTCGATCGCCGGATAGATCAGCTGCATCCCGGCGATGGCCGTCCCCAGGGCGGCGATCAGGCCGAGCGAGCCCCGGCGCGGCAGCGGGGGACGGCGGGCGAGCAAGACGAGCGCCGCGAACACCAGCCGCAGCACCACCACCCCCGGCGCGCCCGCGAGCCCGAACATCGCCTTGCCGCAGGCCTGGCCCGCCTGGATCGAGACCACGCTGCCAAGGATCAGCAGTGGAGCGGGAACGCGCCGGCTCGCGTCCTTTCCGATGGCCATACGACCACCCTGCGAGGCGGCGACCGTTCGCGTCCATCGAAAGAATCCGCACACCATCGTGTTGAATGGCCGCATGATCGACCACCGCCTGCAGACGCTGCGGGTCCTGCGGGAGCGCGGCACGGTGACCGCGACCGCGGAGGCGCTGCACCTGACGCCCTCCACGGTGTCGCAGCAGCTCCGCCAGCTCGCCCGCGACCTCGGCGTCGAGCTGCTGGAGGCGCAGGGGCGGAGGGTGCGGCTCACCGCCGCGGCGCACACGGTGCTGCGGCACGCCGACGTCCTGTCCGCGCAGTGGGAGCGCGCCCGCGCCGACCTCGCCGGGCACCGCGCCGGGACGTCCGGCCAGGTGCGGTTCTGCAGCGTCTCCAGCGCCCTCGCCGCGCTCGTGGCCCCGGCCGCCGCCCGGCTCCGCGAGCGACACCCCGGCGTCGCCGTCCACATGAGCGAGCGGGAGAGCGAGGACGCCGCCCACCTGCTCCTCGCCCGGCACTTCGACGTCGCCGTGGTCATCCCCGGCGGGCACACCCCCGCGCCGGACGACGCCCGGTTCGCGCAGTGGCCGGTGCTCGACGAGCCGCAGGACCTCCTCGTCGCGCGGGGGCACCCGCTCGCCGCCGGCGGGACGGCCCGGCTCGCCGACGCCGCCGCCGAGCCCTGGATCGGCTCGCCGGCCCGGATCGACCAGCACCGGCTCATGCTCGCCGCCTGCGGCGCCGCCGGCTACACGCCCCGCATCGCCCACGAGGCCAACGAGTGGTTCGCCGTCTCGGCGCTGGTCGCCGCCGGCTTCGGCGTCGGCCTGGTGCCCCGGCTCGCCCCGCTGCCGCCGGCGGACGCGGTCGTGCGGGTGCCGCTGCGGGGCGAGGTGGTCCCGTCGCGGCGCGTCATCGCGATCGTCCGGCGCGGCAGCGACCGCCAGCCGCCGATCGCGCGGGCCCTGGAGGCGCTGCACGAGGCGGCGGAGCGGCACCGCGCCGGCTGAGCCGGATCAGCGCGCGGGCGGCGCGGTGGAGGCCCGGACGACGAGGTCCGGGACGACCGTGACGACGTCGCGGCCCGGCCCGGTGAGCAGCTTAGCTCCCAGGCCCGACGGCCGAGGTCCTGCTTGCGGACGCGGACGGTCGTCAGCCGCGGGGTGACCAGCCGGCTGAGCGAGGTGTCGTCGAACCCGGTCAGGGAGACCTCGGCGGGCACGCCGACGCCCAGCTCGTCCAGCCGGGCCAGCACCCCCAGCGCCACGTGGTCGCTGAAGGCGACGACGGCGGTCGCGCCCGCACCTCCGCGAAGCAGGGGTTGCTCAGGTCGGGGACGACCATCCCGATCGTGTGCGTGGCGCCGCGGAGCAGGCCCTGCGCCGCCGGGTTGGGCCGGTACCCGAGCCGCTCGACGGCCGCGCGGACCCGCCGCTCCAGGTCGGCGGAGACCGCCTTGGCGCCCGACAGCACCCGGGACACGGTCGCCGGCGACACGGCGGCCTCCCGCGCCACGTCGTTGATCGTCGCCCGGGCCGGCCGACTCCCCGCGCGCTCGCTCCCCATGGCCGCATTGAACCCCATGGGCCGTCCCGCCGACCCGGGGCGGGACGGCCGACTATCCGGGACGGCACATTCACGGGACGCCGTGACTGGTTTCTGTGCTGACCGGTCCACTTCCGCGCACGGAACGTCACCGTTAGCTTTCGTGCCGTAACTCAGCGCAGGAACCGCGGACGAAGGAGATCACATATGACGGCCATCGCCAGCGTCTACCAGAGCGACGTCGCCGACTACTGGAACTCCGAACGCAACCCGGTCAACCTCCGGCTGGGCGACGTGTCCGGGATCTACCACCACCACTACGGGGTCGGCGAGGTCGACTGGTCCGTGCTGGAGACGGCGGAGGCCGGCCGCGAGAAGGCGATCATCGCCGAGATGCACCGGCTGGAGAACGCCCAGGCGCGGCTGCTGCTGTCCCACCTCGGCGACATCGCGCCCGGGCACCGCCTGCTGGACGCCGGGTCGGGCCGCGGCGGCACCAGCATCATGGCCAACGCCGCCTTCGGCTGCCGGGTCGACGGCGTCTCCATCTCCCGGACCCAGGTGGACTTCGCCAACGCCGAGGCCGAGCGGCACGGCGTCGCCGGCAAGGTCCGGTTCCACTTCAAGAACATGCTCGACACCGGTTTCGAGGCGGGCGCGTTCCAGGCGATCTGGAACAACGAGTCGACGATGTACACCGTCCTGGACGACCTCTTCGCGGCGCACTCCCGGCTCCTCGCCCGCGGCGGACGGTACGTCACCATCACCGGCTGCTACAACGACGTGTACGGGCTGCCGTCCAAGGCGGTCTCCACGATCAACGCCCACTACGTCTGCGACATCCATCCGCGCAGCGCCTACTTCCGCGCCATGGCCGCCAACCGGCTCGTGCCCGCCGCCGTCGTCGACCTGACCGCCGACACGATCCCGTACTGGGAGCTGCGCCGGCAGTCGTCGGTCGCCACCGGCATCGAGGACGCCTTCCTGGACGCCTACCGCGACGGCAGCTTCCAGTACCTGCTCATCGCCGCCGACCGCATCTGACCCCGTCCCGGGCCCCGTCCAGGCAGGAGCAAGGCATGGAAGCGACACACCACGGCTGCGGCGGTCCGCAGCGGCCGTCCGCACCGCCCGCGGGCGTCCTGCCCGCGGGGCCCGCCGGCCTCGGGACCGTCGCGGCGGTCCTGCCGTCGCTGATCGCCGCGGCGCGTCCCAGCCGCGAGGTGCCCTACGGCGACCTCCTCTCGGGGGCGGCCCCCGCGCCCGGTCCCGGCTACGTCGCACGCTCGTGGGGGGACGGGACGCACTCGCCGCTCTACTGCCCCGTCCCCGAGCGCACCGACGACGCCCTCGCCGGCGAGGTCGACTCCCGCCTGGTCTCCTGGGCGCGCGACCGCGGATTCGAGGACCACGAACTCGACGCGCTGGCGAAGGCGGCGTTCGGACGGCTGGTGACGCTCGCCCACCCGGGCACCGACGATCCCGACGCGCTCCTCGTCGCCGCGCAGCTCAACGCCTCGTGGTGGGCGGCCGACGACTACTACGCCGACGACACCGCCCTCGGCGCCGTGCCCGCCCGGCTACCGGAGCGCCTGACTCTGGTGATGTCGGCCATGGACCCCGTCCCGCCCCTGGGCGAGTTCACCCCGCCGCTGCGCGAGGCGCTCCAGGACGACCTCGTCCTGCGCATGTTCGAGTCGGCCGTCGACCATCTCGCGCGCCACGCCACGCCGGTGCAGGTCCAGCGGATCTGCTACTCGACCTTCGCGATGTTCGTGAGCTGGACGGCCTACGCGGCCTGGCGCGAGACCGGTGAGCATCCGCACGCCTGGGAGTACCTGGCGGCACGCCAGCACGACAGCTTCTACACCTCGATGACGCTCATCGACGTCGTCGGCGGCTACGAGGTCCCCGCCCACCTGTACTACGACCCGCGCGTCCGCCGTGCCGCCTTCCAGGCGGGGACCGCGAGCGTCATCGTCAACGACCTGCACTCGGTCGCCAAGGACGCCGCCGACGCGAACCCGGTCTGCAACGTCGTCCTGCTGATCGCCGCCGACCGGGACTGCACCGTCGAGGAGGCGACCGAGATCACCGTGGCCCTCCACAACGACCTCGTGCGCGACTTCGAGGCGGGCCACCGCGACCTCGCGCCGGTGGCCTCCCCCGAACTCCAGCGCTTCCTGCGGGGGCTGCGGGCGTGGATGGGCGGCGGCTTCGAGTGGCACGCCACCAACCCCCGCTACGCCGGGCCCCCGTGACCCCTCACTCGCCGGCGCTCTCCGCGGCCTCCGCCTGGGCGCGGGCCTCGATGATCTCCTGCTCGGCCCGGGTGTGGCCCTCGCGGATGATCTGGACGACCTCGTCCGGGTCGTCGGTGAGGTGGATCAGGTCGATGTCCCGCGGCGAGATCTTGCCGCTGGTCAGCATGGTCTTCTTCACCCAGTCGAGCAGCCCGCCCCAGAACTCGGTGCCGACCAGCACGATCGGGAAGCGGGTGATCTTCCCGGTCTGGACGAGGGTGATCGCCTCGAACAGCTCGTCCAGCGTCCCGAAGCCGCCCGGCAGCACCACGAACGCCTGCGAGTACTTCACGAACATCGTCTTGCGGACGAAGAAGTAGCGGAACTCCAGCCCGATGTCGAGGTGGTCGTTGAGCTTCTGCTCGAACGGCAGCTCGATGCCGAGGCCGACCGACAGCCCGCCGCGCTCGTCGCAGCCCCTGTTCGCCGCCTCCATGATCCCCGGACCGCCGCCGGTGATCACTGCGTAGCCGGCGTCGTGCAGCCGGGCGCCGATGTCGACGGCGAGCCCGTACTCCGGCGAGTCGGGCTTGGTGCGGGCGCTGCCGAAGACGCTGACGGCCTTCGGCAGCTCGGCGAGGAGCCCGAAGCCCTCGACGAACTCCGCCTGGATCCGCAGCACCCGCCACGGGTCGGCGTGCACCCAGTCGGCCGGGCCGCGGCTGTCGAGGAGACGCTGGTCGGTCGTCGTCGCCGGAACGGCCCGTCCCCGCAGCATGGCCGGGCCCTGCCGGCGCGAGGGGGAATCAGGATTCAAAGTCATGAGCCCACGTTAGTGGGGCCCTCCAGCCACGTGCGCATACGTTGCTCGCACTCGGCGATGAGGGGGATCTCGACGAACTCGTCCTTGGTGTGGGCGAGGGTGGGTTCGCCGGGGCCGTAGTTGACGGCCGGGACACCGAGCTCGGAGAAGCGGGCCACGTCCGTCCAGCCGAGCTTCGCGCGGACCTCGGCCCCGCTGGCGGAGACGAACGCCGCCGCGGCCGGGTGCGTCAGCCCCGGCCTGGCCCCGGGCGAGCTGTCGGTGACGGTCACCTCGAAGCCGGCGAAGATTTCCCGAAGGTACGCCTCCGCGTCGGCCGGCGACTTGTCGGGCGCGAACCGGTAGTTCACCTCGACGACGCACTCGTCCGGGATGACGTTCCCGGCGACGCCGCCCGAGATGCGCACCGCGTTCAGGCCCTCGTGGTATTCGAGGCCGTCCACAACCGGACGGGTCGGCTCGTAGGCGCGGAGCACGTCCAGGATGCGCCCGGCGGTGTGGATGGCGTTGGAGCCCATCCAGGCCCGCGCGCTGTGCGCCCGCTCCCCCCGCGCGGTCACCTCGACCCGCATCGTGCCCTGGCAGCCGCCCTCGATCAGCGCGCCCGTCGGCTCCATCAGCACGGCGAAGTCGCCCGCGAGCAGCTCGGGACGCGCCTCCGCGAGCGTGCGGAGCCCGTTGAGCTCGGCCTCGACCTCCTCGCACTCGTAGAAGACGAACGTGACGTCCCGCGTCGGCTCGGTGACCGTGGCCGCGAGCCGCAGCGCGACCGCGACGCCGCTCTTCATGTCCGTGGTGCCGCAGCCGTAGAGCCGGTCGCCCTCCACCCGGGACGGAAGGTTGCCGTTCAGCGGGACGGTGTCGAGATGCCCGGCCAGCACGACCCGCTCGGCACGTCCGAGATCGGTGCGCGCGACGACGTTGTTGCGGTCGCGCTCCACACTGAGGTGCGGGAGCGCCCGCAGCGCCTCCTCGACCGCGTCGGCGAGGGGCCCCTCGGCACCGCTCACCGACTCGATGTCGACGATCGCCGCCGTGAGGTCCGCAACGTCCGCGAACAGATCGAGCCCCATGCTCAAGTCCTATCATCACGATCGTGGATATGCCTGTGCTGGAATGCGCCGTCCACTGGGCGCGTCCCGTCGACGACCCCGAGATGCGCGCCCTCCTCGACGACGGGGAGCGCGTCCGCTACGACCGCTTCCTGCGCGCCGAGGACAAGGCCCGCTTCGTCACCGGCCGCCATCTGGCCCGCACCGTCCTCGCCGAGGCGGCCGGCCTGGCCCCGGAGAGCATCCGCTTCACCACCGGCTGCCCGCACTGCGGCGGCACGCACGGCAAGCCCCGCCTGCCGGGCAGCGACCTGGACTTCTCCCTCTCCCACTCCGGCGACCGCGTCGTCCTCGTCCTCGCCGAGGGCGCCGAGGTCGGCGTGGACGTGGAACGCGAGAGCAACCGCGACATCGACCGGCTCGCCGAGATGGTCCTGACCGCCGCCGAGCGCGACGCCCTCACCGCGATGGCCGACCGCAGGCGCGGCTTCCACACCTACTGGAGCCGCAAGGAGGCCCTGCTGAAGGCGACGGGCCACGGCCTGGCCGCCCCGATGACGTCCATCCACGTCTCGGCGCCCGACGAGCCCGCCGCGGTCGTCGCTTGGGACGGCGAGGCGGCGGTCTCCCCCGTCCGTCTCACCGACCTCACCCCGGGCCCCGGCTACGCCGCCGCGGCGGCCGTCCTCACCGACCGGCCCCTGAAGGTCACCGAGGTCACGTATTGATGCCGTGGTCGCGCAGGATGTCGTTCAGGGACGCCTTGTCGTGGCGCTGCCCCTCCTCCAGGCGCTTGAGGATCAGCACCGCGGGCAGGCCGAACGTGCCGCCCTTGAACTCCTTGTAGCGGGTGCCGCCGACGGCGACGCACCAGTCGGGGATGCGGCCGCGGCTGATCTCCTCGCCCGTCTCCACGTCGATGACCGGCATGGACGCCGACAGGTTCGTGCCCGACCCGACGACCGCGCCGCGCCCGACCCGGGCCCCCTCGACGATCATCGAGCGGCTGCCGATCATCGCCTCGTCCTCGATGACCACCGGCTTGGCGTTCGGCGGCTCCAGCACCCCGCCGATGCCGACCCCGCCGGACAGGTGGACGTTCTTGCCGACCTGCGCGCACGACCCGACGGTCGCCCACGTGTCGACCATCGTCCCGGAGTCGACGTAGGCGCCGATGTTGGTGAACGACGGCATCAGCACCACGCCGGGCGCCAGGAAGGCCCCCCAGCGGGCGATGGCGCCGGGGACGACGCGGACGCCGTCCAGCCGCGTCTTCAGCGGGATGCGGTCGTGGTACCGGAAGTCGCCCACCTGGGACCGCGCCATGCCGAGGACCTTGAAGCTCAGCAGGATCGCCCGCTTGGCCCGCTCGTCGACGAGCACCTCGTCGGTCGCGGGGTCGATGCGGGCGACGCGGGCCTCGCCGGAGTCGAGCTGGTCGACGGCGGCCACGATGGCCGCGCGCGCCCCGGCGTCGTCCGGCGTCAGGTCGGCGCGCCGCTCCCACAGCTCGTCGATGTCGCCGGAGATCGGGCTGGTGAACGTTTCGGTCATGTGTCCTGAGCTTAGTGGGGCCGTTCTCCCGGTACCTTCTTCGCGTGGCTGTTTGGTCGAGGTTGAGGTCGCGTCCCGAGGAGGGGACGGACGGTGGCGAGCGCCACCGCGGCCGGTGGTGGGCGGTGGGCGCGGTCGTCACCGTCCTGCTGGTCCTGGGCGTCGGCACCTACATCGCGTTCGACCGCGCGCGCCCCTACTTGCACGGCTCGGGCTGCGAGGTGCGGACGAGCCAGGGCAAGATGCCCCTCGACATCGAACAGGGCGCGAACGCCGCGACGATCGCCGCCGTCGCGTTCCGCAAGCAGCTCCCCGAACGGGCCGCGGTGATCGCCTACGCGACCGCGATCCAGGAGTCGCACATCCGCAACCTGCCGGGCGGCGACCGCGACTCGGTGGGCATGTTCCAGCAGCGCCCGTCCCAGGGCTGGGGCACCCCCGACAAGCTCCGCGACCCCGTCCAGTCGACCAGCAAGTTCTTCGACGCGCTCGTCAAGGTGAAGGGCTACCTCGACCGCGACCTGCACGACGCGGCCCAGCTCGTCCAGCGCAGCGCCGACGGCGACGCCTACGCGCAGCACGAACCGGACGGCAAGCTCCTCGCGACGGCCTTCACCGGCCGCGAGCCCGCCACGGCCCGCTGCTGGTACCCGCCCGACAAGAAGACCGCGTCCCGCCGCCCGGAAGCCCTCCGCGAGATGCGCCGCGCCTTCGGCAGCCGCCTGCGCGTCGCCGGCCCCGGCCCCCTCACCGCGAACGCCCCGTCCCGCCCGGACTCCTGGAACGCCGTCAAAGTGACGAACCCCCGCGTGGGCTGGGCCGTCGCCACCTGGGCCGTCACCCACGCCCAGCCCTACGGCCTAACCGAAGTCCGCTACGCCGGCAAGCACTGGCAGTCCAAGGCCGGCCACGACGGCTGGACCGAAGACAAAGACGCCCCCAAAGACAACGTCATCATCAAGTGACCCCGCGCCGCGAGAACCCGTCCACCAGAGGGCTACCTCTGGGACGCCTGACGCACGCGCCTCACCAAGCCACGAGCCGCCGCGAGGTCAAGACAGATGACCGGACCGTCCGGATCCTTGGAGTCCCGGAACAGGACGTGTCCAGGCACGGCAGCAAGCTCCACACACTCGCCACCCGTCCCATCGCTGTAGCTGCTCTTACGCCAACAGAGACACTCCAGGTCCGGCCGACCCACAGCTACCCCCCTCGCAGTCGCCTCACCAGGTCACGCGCCGCCCCTGGGGTGAGCTCAAGCTGAGGACCACCCGGGTCCTTGGAGTCTCGGACAAAGATCTGCGCGTGCAGGGCAGCTATCTCGACACACACTCGCCACCCACACCGTTGCTGTAGCTGCTCTTACGCCACCCAAAAGCAGCCAGACCCGGGCGACTCACAATCACTCTTCGCGCAAGCGGATCATCAGCTCACATGCCGCCGCCCGGTTCAGCTCCAGGCGTGGCCCGTCAGGGTCCTTAGAGTCACGGACCAGCAGCCCTTCCGGGGTTGCGGCAACCTCAACGCACTCGCCACCCATGCCGTTGCTGTAGCTGCTCTTGCGCCACCGCAGAACCACTGGGCCTGTCGTGCTCATAGATAAGCCTCCCTAGCTCGACGCATGAACTCTACGGATTCTGCCTGATTGAGGGCTTCCCCCATCATCCTGTTGAAATATACGCCAGCCATGAAGAGATCATCTGTGTCACCGATCAGCTGGCCGATGTTGCCAGACTCGATGTAGAGCAAATCTGGCTCCTTCCCGAAGGTCAGCAGGATCAGGCCACCGGACAACGCTTCAGGCGTGATCCGCTCGAAGGGCATGACCAGCAGTTGAACGTGTAGCGCCCCTGCCACGCTGATGAGGTGGTCAATCTGCTCGACCATCACGTCGCATCCACCAACCGGTCGTCGAAGGACCGACTCGTCCAGGATGAACGTGGCCATCGCGGGTTTCTCTCGGGTGAGAAGGATCTGTCGTTCCAAGCGACTTTCGATGCGGGCGTCCAGCGCCTCCTTTGGGTCGCTCGGGTCCATGATGGCGCGGGCATACGCCTCCGTTTGGAGAAGGCCCGGCACGATCTGAGCCGCGAAGCACCGCACGCCGATGGCCTTGGTTTCGTGCTCAAGGTAAGCCTTGAAACCGGGGCGTAGGACGCGGTGGCGGCCGGCGCGGCGGATCGTGGTGTAGATGCGGAGGAAGTGTCCCTCCTCGTGCTCCCAACCGTCCGTCTTGAAGTAAGTGTCCAGGTCGAGAGCGGTCTGCTCAGAGACAGTCTTGTCGGCTTTCTCCAGCTGGCATATCCACTGCGGGGTGCAGCCGAGGGCGGCTGCGAGCTGGTTCTGGGACAGCTTCGCGCGCTGTCGCAACCGGCGTAGCTCCTCACCGAAGTGGACGCGCAGGGCGTCGGGGTCGCGCTGATCGCTGGCCATGGCGGTGGCCTCCGGCACTCGGTTGACGGGGGGACGTCGGGGGTGGACATCTAGTTAACGCAGCTTCGTAGCCGACAGTAATCAATCGCCTGCACTCTGTCCCGTGAAACAAGAAGAAAGCCGACAGCGCTCGGCCGCGAAGAGGCAGGTCAATCGATGAAGAACGCGAGAACGGCCGGGATCGAACAGGACTTCCCCGCGTGGATGGCATGGGTGTCCCGCCAGGGCACATACTGGGGCGCCGTCCGGCGCGACCCGGGGTCGGCACTGCCCCCGACCGTCATCGCGGACTCCGAGGACGAGCTGCGCGCGGCGCTGGCCGTCCAGCCGAACGGCGGGGTACTGCCCCGATGAACCCGGCTGCTGGCCTGAAGTGCTGGATCCCCGGCTTGAAAGTCTGGTACGGGCTCTACACCCGGTCCTGGTGGGCCTACGTCCCCGGCCGCCCGGACCGCCTGATCGAAGCCCCGTCCCCGGAACTCCTCGCCCAGAGACTCACGTCCCTGGCCACAACGGCGGGGGTACGCGACCGCACGCCATCAAGGCGACAGAGGACCGGGGCGTGACACAAGAGGCTCAATGCACTGGGTGCCCTATTCGACCCGCGCGAACACGGCCCCCAGCCTATTCCCTCCAGCTTTCACGACACGGTCGAATCGCCATGTCTGCTCGCCGATGGGGAACGTATCCCCTGGGTGCAGGGTCACGTCACGTTCGCCGTCGTCCTTGATGAAAAGGACGATCTCTGGAGGTACGTCATCACGTGCTTCGCGTGCATAAACCAAGCCTATCTTCATGTCCGAGTCAAGTTCAGCCAGGGTTCCCTGCTGTACACCAATCTCTTCTAGTGCCACAGTTACTCCAGTGTGGTGTAGCGAGGCCGTATTGCAGTCTTGAACTCCTGGAGAGTCAACGGCGCAGGATGCCTCTCGTTCCAAGGATTACGCAGGTGCAGCCGCCCTTGATCGTCGATCCTGGTCACCTCGTAGGCATGGTTCGCAACGAGCTTTGCGGGAAGCGCTGATTCACCTTTAAGCAACTCTCGGCTTCCGACCAGTATCGGCTTGTTCTGGGAGAGTTGCCCCGCGATCTCATCCCGGAGCCGACGGTCCGCGCTACGGCCTTGGTTGTCGTATCCGCTAGGGAATCGTACCGTCTTGGCGGGACGTCCAGTAAGTTGCGTGAGCAGTTCGGCGCGCTCGCCAGGGTTAGTGCCCTGATTCAGTCGCACATAGCCTGTCGGCGCATCCCCGGGATGACCCTGGACGTTCCAGAGTTCGGTCGCCCGTGCCTGGCGCCGGGCGCTCCAGGTCTGGTCCGCCCCCGCGATCGCCTTCTCCAGCACCGGCGCCCAAGCCACACCTGCCGAAGTCGTCCTGGCGAAAGAAGGCGTATCGGGTTCCTGATCTTTGATCGGGAGTTCAGGGGTGACCGTCAATGTGATCGGGCGTCCGGTCGGCACATAGCACTGCTTCGAAGGCGAGTACTTCGCCTCGTGCAAGCTCACCTCATAGTTGCCGTCGTCGGTTTCCCGAACGCGGTCGCGGATCGCCTCGGGACTGTGTCCGGCGACGGCTCCCAACGTGGAAATGATGCCGCAGTCACCGAGCGTCCCCTGCTGCGTCTGTTCACGCGTGGGCTCTCCCTTGAAGAGCGGTGTGCGAGTACCATCGGCACGCTCCAGCGGCGCGCCGTAACGATCGGGAGTCAGAAGTGGATCCCCCTTGGGATCCTGAAAGTCTGGCCGGTCGACCGTACCTGCCAACTCTTTGTGTTTATCACTCAATTCCAACTTGGCGGCGATCTGCTTCAGCCGATCCGATATACCGCGTTCGAGAGCGACTTCGTCGGACTCGGCCATGCGCCCGTCGTCGTCGGCAGGTCCATCGCCCGAGATCCTCCTGTCAAAGTCGTCCGAAGTGTCGGCGGCGATGCCGCCGCCCTCAGCAGGCGCCATGACCTCATCAGGCTCCTGCGACCCGCCTTCTTGTCGGGCGGGCTCCCGGGCTCGGGCAAGGCTCTCCAACCGCGACTCCCTGCTGGGAGAGCCAGGGGTGTCGGCCCGTGACGTGGACGGCTGCTCATCTGATGCGTCCTCGCCGCCCGCATCGGGTTTTTTTCCGGCGCCGCGCTCACCTTCGTTTGTCAGCGATTTGACGGCGTCTTGCTTCTCACCCTCGGACGCGGGCCCTGGCTCACCTGAACCGTCCGTCTTCACCTCGCCACTCCCGGCCTGTGCCGGTTTGCAGCGACGTTCACCGGCGGGCCCGGCGCTGCTGTCATTGTCCTCGGTCTTTTGCGTCCCGTCCTCTTGCTGGACGGGTTGGCGGGCACGAGCGAGGCTCTCCAGGCGGGACGGCTGACCGGGCGACCCGGGTTTATCAGGCGGAGGCGCGGGCGGCTTGCCAGGCGGTTCGGGCTGGTCGGCGTTCTCAACCTTGGTGTCGGTCCCGGTGGGACGGTCCATGCCTACGCTTCGCCCCTTCCGCAGTTGATCCCCGGCGACGGCCGGCCTCGCCTCGTTCTCACGAACCGGCAGTGCCCGGTGAAGCGCGGGGCGGGCATCCGGCCACATCGCCGTCCATGAAAGCGTGAAAGCTTGGAAATTGCACGTTTCGATCTCGCACCCGCACCCGCTCTGCCATAGGCGGACAACCTGGCGGCAACGGGCGGGCAAGGACAGGACAGTCGCGGTGTGTCACCCGACGCGGCGCCGCCTCAACCCTTCGAGCCACCCCCGCACCTGCTCGTCGTCATGCAGGTAAGGCCCTCCGGGCCCCGCCCTCAGATCAATTCCGCAGAGGAGATCAAGCGCCCAGCGGGACAGTTCGTCCCATTCGAGTTCGTCATCGAGGAGCCAGCGCCCGGCCCACAAGTCAGCCGCACCGCGGCTCACCCGCCCACCGGCCACGGCGGCGAGCCAAGCCTCGATCTCATCCAGGTCCGGCTGGTCACCGCCACTCACGGACGCACCGTATCCAGGACGGGGTCATCGCATGAGCGACTCACCGCACTCGACCTCAGAAGAGGGACGGGGTCGGCGGAGTCACGTCGTCGAGGAACGCGGTCACCATCGGCGCCAGTACCGCCGACTGCCCGAAGACGCCGATGTGCGATGTCGCCGGCAGAATCACCAATCGCGCGGCCGGAGCATCCTGCAACGTCCCCGACGCTGCGGCCTCCTCGTCTCCGCCGCCGAGCAGCTTGAACATCGCCAGAGCGTGCTCCGGCTTCACGGCATCCGCGTCACCAACGACGACCAGCGCCTTCGCGGATATCGAACGCATCTCGGCGTCGCTGATGTTCTGGTCTTCGATGCCCAGGACCTTCATCTTCTCCACATAGGCATCGAACGCCGCAGGGTCCGGCGTGTGTCGCATGAACGCCTCCTCGACGGGCGTACCGGCGAACGCCGTGGCATCGAGATCCGCGATGGCCTCCATCACCGACGGGTACCAGCCGTCCTGACGGTAGGCGGCGGACAGCGAGACCAGCTTATTGACGAGCGACGGGTGACGAAGTGCGAGCTGTAGCGCGACCCCGCCGCCTTGCGAGTAGCCCATCACGTCCGCGCGCTCCACGTTCAACGCGCGGAGCAGCGCAGCGGCATCGTCACCGAACTGCTCGTAGGACATCCTGCGGGAAGTATCCGGAGTGCGCCCGTGCCCTTGCTGATCGAAGACGATCACAACACGCTCGCCCACGAAGGCAGACACCCACGGGCTCATCGGGTCGGTGGCCATGAACGAGCCCGGAATGAGCAGCAACGGAGTACTTCCCGCCTCCCCGAGGTCGCCATACACCTCGTAGTAGAGGCTCAACCCATTGATCGGCAGATGACCACTCCGCGAAGGCGCCGCTGCTGCTGTCATCTCGACCCCCCAATCCACACCAGCAGGATCAGCGGAGGGCAATGATTCGGACAATTTCTAGAGTGCCCGCTGGTGCCAGTGGTCTTCCATAATGGCGCCAAGCCCGAGGTCGTGTCCTGGCGCGGTGCAAGGCGGCCGTCCGAGCGCTGCTGCGGCTGGGGGCCAACGCCACACGGATGCAGGCGGCCTGGGCCGACATCATGCCAAGACGACTCGGCATGCACGTGCAGACTCCACAGTGGAGAACGTTTTCGGACTCAGGCCGACATCACGATCGATGCCACGTACCCCCTGCAGGAATCGAACCTGCGGCCTCCCGGTCCGGAGCCGGGCGCTCTGTCCCCTGAGCTAAGAGGGTGTGCGCAATAGCGGATCCAGGTGAGTGCGGCTCCGGTGGCAGGATTCGAACCTGCGCCTGACGGGTTAACAGCCCGCTGCCCTGCCGGACTGGGCGACACCGGATCGGCGATGACCCGCCGGGTCGGCGAGTTCAGTAGCGGAGGCGGGAGTCGAACCCGCGTCGCAGGGCTTATGAGGCCCGGCTGGAACCACCTCCAGTCCACTCCGCACCGCGCGCCCGTCCCGTCTCGCGACGGGCGCGGCTGGTAGCCCCGGCGGGACTCGAACCCGCTCCGCGAGGGTGAAAACCTCGCAACCTAACCCATGGTCGACGGGGCCATCGGCGATCGACGCACGCTTTCTTGTAGCCCGTGTCGGATTCGAACCGACGTCCTTCCGGCTGAGAACCGGACGTCCTTACCTGGCTAGACCAACGGGCCGTGCCGCCCAGAGGATTCGAACCCCTTCACCCCGGCGTAAGAGACCGGTGCCCCGTCCCAACAGGCGCGAGCGGCGAGAACGCGGAGGAGAGGGGAGTCGAACCCATAAGGCGGCCTTCACCGCTCACTCGTTTTCGAGACGAGCGCCGTCACCGATCGGCTTGCTCCTCCTTGGCGGAAAGCCGGGGATTCGAACCCCGCCGCGACGTGTCACCGCGTACGCCGCTTCCAACGGCGCTCCTCGACCAACCGGACGCTTTCCCTGAATGGTGCTGCGTACCGTCCCAGGGATTCGAACCCTGAACCTCCTGGACCTGACCCAGGCGCCTCTACCAGATTGGGCTAGGACGGCTTGGAGTGGGTGACGGGAATCGAACCCGCCCTCCCGGCATGGCAAGCCGGGGTGCCACCGACAACACTTCACCCACATGCGAGCCCCCGGCGGGAGTCGAACCCGCCGTCTCCTCCATACCAAGGAGGTGCCCCCACCTCGGGGACGTCGAGGGCCTGACGCGCTCCGGGAGCAGGACTCGAACCTGCGAACACGTGATCCAAAGTCACGCTGCCGACTCCGTCGCGGCTTCCCGGACCGTGGAGCCGCCCCCCGGTGTCGAACCGGACCGCCCGCCGTACGAAGGCGGGGCCGCAAGCCGTGCACGGCGGCATGGTGCTGAGCTGCCGGAGCAGGATTCGAACCTGCAACTGCCCGCTCCAGAGGCGGGTGTCCTACCAATTAGACGATCCGGCATCGCGATGGGCCAGTTCGGCACCGACAAACGTCCGGCCCGATGGGGAACCTGGCCTGGCTCATGGAATACCAGCCGGGCTCCCCCTGGTAGCCAAGTACGGGAGACAGGAGTCGAACCTGCATGAGCTGCTGCTCGCCGGGGTTTGAGCCCGGTGCGTCTCGCCATTTCGCCACTCCCGCGCGCCTCCGGTAGGGCTCGAACCAACACCATCCCGGTTAAGAGCCGGGTGCTCTTCACTCCGGTGCTCTACTACATGAGCTAAAGGACCGTGCCGGCCGGCCAGTGACCATCCGCCTCCTCGTGGCTGCTCCGTCGGGACGCACGGACTCGAACCGCGTGTCTCCTGCTCCCAAGGCAGGCGGGGCACCTCATCCCCTTCATCCCGTTGCAGGTCTCGCTGCGCCGAGCCCGGGTCCACCCGACCCAACGCGATCCCCTGACGTGGACCAACCGGGATTCGAACCCGGAATTCCTGTGTGCAAAACAGGCGTGATCCCATTGTCACTACCGGCCCATGGCGCCTCTCGCAAGGCGAGAGGCGCAAGGTTTCTCAACGTCGGCGGCACCCCGAGGTGCAGCCGACATCGAACTGGGAACGGAAGTGTTCCCAGCTTTGCGTTCTCCACTGTGGAGTTATCAATGCGAACGAGTTCGCTACAAGTCCACCGCTCGTAAGCGGGGGTCGCATGGGTGGCAGGACTCGAACCTGCATCCCGCCGGTTTTGGAGACCGGCCGCCTAACCATTGGCTCACCCACATGCAAGAGGCCGCCCCGGGAACGTCTCCCGGGGCGGCCTCTGAAGGAACCTTGAATGTCCCTATCCAGAAGCGACTCCGGAGATGACGCAACCGCCACGCCGTGGGAACGCGCAGTTCCACGGCTTCGGTTCGGCGGTCAACCTGATCACCTTGCTTCATCCCTTCCTGGTCTCTTCTCAACGTCTATATACATGAAAGGGCACATAGCCCCGACCCGTCAACGACTTTTTCCCTACCCTTGTGACCTGCGCATTCGCCGAAGCCTTGCCTGTGTCGTCGGCTCGCCAGGACCACTCGCCCCTGTTAGACCCTCCGAGGTGGCACTCGGTTCCAAGCCGCCCGAAGCCCGTTGGTGGGCAAGCTGAGCGTCCACACCCCGCGCCCACCACCACGATCGGCTGAGGCGAGTCGCGTAGGGCGATCGCCCGCGTCGTTGTCGGGGACGTCGCACGCAGTAATCAGTTTTGTGCGTCACCACACCTACCTGTAAGCATGAAGCTCATGCGCCACCCTTTTGACTCGCTGGACTGGCCGATTGCCACCGACCGACTGCTGTTGCGCCGGACTACCCCGGACGACCTGGACGCGACCTGGGCCTTCCGGCAACTGCCGGAGGTCCACGAATGGGTCACGGCCGCCACGACGACGTACGACGACTACCGTGAGCGCTTTCTCCGCGAGGAGCGGCTCGCAGACCTGCTCGTCATCGAGCTGGACGGCCGGGTGATCGGCGACCTGACGCTGCAGGTCCAGGACGCCTGGGCCCAGGAGGAGGTCGCTGACCAGGCGAAAAGCGTCCAAGGAGAGCTCGGGTGGACGTTGGACCCCTCTTACGGCGGCAAGGGCTACGCCACGGAAGCGGTACGCGCCCTCATCGACGTCTCCTTCCGCCGTCTTGGCCTGCGCCGCCTGCACGCGGAGTGTTTCTACGACAACGAGGCTTCGTGGCGGCTGATGGAGCGGGTTGGGATGCGCCGCGAACAGCACACGGTGAAAGACTCCCTCCACCGCGCCAAGGGATGGCTCGACGGTCTCTCGTACGCGCTCCTGGCCGAGGAATGGCCCACTCCCGAGCGATAGTTCTGGGGCTGCTGTTGGACGGGTTTTTGGGAGCGGGATCGGCTCTCTGTGCGGGACGGTTGGCCGGGGAACCGGGGTTGTGCCGGGGGCTTGGGGTGGTCCGGCTTCGCGGGCCTGGTGTCGGTTCCGGTGGGATGCTCCACGCCCACGCTTCGGCCTTTCGCAGATGACCCCGGCAACTGGCCCGTCTCCCGGCGCGGGCCGGACGTGCCCGGTGGCGTCAGGGGGCCGTCGTCCATGACAGCGTGATCCTCGCGGACTGGACGTCTTGTTGATCAGTCCGTGGGTGTGGGGGGAACGGCGGGGCACTTCCAGGGGCCGTTCGGCTAGATCGTCACCAATGGGGCGGCCTCTTTCTGAAAGTGCCGGTCAGGGGCGGGTAAATGGCGTATGCCGGGGGTTCGCGGGGCGGGCAAGGGGTTGGTTGGGACGCGTTCTGCTGGGAAATCGTGTCGGCATGGAGATCCCGCGGACGTTGGTCGTGAGCGGGCACTTTCCGCCGGAGCCCGGAGGGGTGCAGACGTTCACGTGGGAGCTGGTGCGGCGGCTGCCCGCCGACCGGCTCGTCGTCGTGGCGCCCGCGTGGCCGGGGGCCGCGGAGTTCGACGCGGGGCTGGGGTTTCCCGTCGTGCGGCGGCACGGGTACCTGCTGTTCCGGGGGCTGCGGGGGCTCGTCGTCCGGCATCGGCTGGAGGCCGGGTGGATCACGGCGGTGGCGCCGTTCGGGCTGTACGGGCCGCTGGTGCGGGCGGCCGGGGTGCGGCGGCTGGTCGGGTCGGCGCACGGGCAGGAGCTGGGGTGGCTGCGGGCGCCGCCGACGCGGGCGGCGCTGCGGGGGGTGGCGCGGTCGTTCGACGTTCTCACGCATCTCAGCGCGACGACGCTGCCGGAGCTGGCGGACGCCGTGGGCGACAGGGTGCGGCTGGTGCGGCTCGCCGGCGCGGTGGACACGCTGCGGTTCCGGCCTGACCTGGACGGGTCGTCGGTCCGCCGGAGGCACGGCCTCGGGCAGGGGCCGGTGGTGCTGAGCGTCGCCCGGCTCGTCCGGCGCAAGGGGCACGACGTGCTCATCCGGGCGTGGGCCGACGTGGTCCGCAGGCGCCCGGACGCGCGGCTGGTGATCGTCGGGGACGGTCCGATGCGCAGGAGGCTGGCCGAGCTGGCGGACCGGGAGGCGCCCGGGACGGTCACGCTGACCGGGCCCGTGTCCGCCGCCGACCTGCCCCGCTACTACGCCGCCGCGGACGTGTTCGCGCTGCCGTGCCGTGACGACCGGCGCGGGTTGCAGACCGAGGGGCTCGGCCTGTCGGTGCTGGAGGCGTCGGCGGCGGGGCTGCCGGTGGTGGTCGGGCGGTCCGGCGGCAGCCCCGAGTCCCTGGTCGACGGCCGGACGGGCGTGCTGCTCGACGCGTCCGGCCCGGACGAGCTGGCGCTCACCCTGCACCGGCTGCTCGCGTCCCCCCGCCGCGCCGCCGCGATGGGCGCCGCCGGGCGGCGCTGGACGTGCGAGCGCTGGAGCTGGGACGCCGCCGCGGCCCGGCTCGCCGCCCTGCTGAACGGCTCCGCCCTCGCCGCGCCGCACGACACCCCGGGGATGGAGCCCGCATGGGACTCAAGGAGCAGCTGAACAGGCGCGACTTCCGGCGGCTCATCATCGGCCAGACGGTCTCCTCGTTCGGCGACTGGATGGGCACGCTGGCGCTGATGTACTTCGTCCTGGAGCTGAGCGGCTCCACGACGGCGGTCGGTGGAGTGCTGGTTCTGCGGCTGCTCCCGTCGGCGCTGGGCGCGCCGGTCGCGGCCCGGGTGGTGACGCGGTGGCGGCGGCGCAGCGTGATGCTGTGGTCGGACCTGATCAGGACGGGCATGGCGCTGGCGCTGCCGGTCGTGCCGTGGCTGGTGTGGGTGTACTTCTGGGCGTTCCTGATCGAGGTGGTCGGCCTGGTGTTCCTGCCGGCCCGGGACGCGGCGGTGCCGTTCCTCATCGAGGACGACGAGGAGGAGCACGACACCGGCACGCTGGAGATCGCCAACGGCATCACGATGGCGACGTCGTACGGGATGATCCCGGTGGGCGCGGGGGCGTTCGGGCTGCTGCTGTGGCTGTCGAACTCCGCGGGCTGGGAGGGCAACTGGCGGTACGTGCTGGTGTTCTGGCTGAACGCCGCCACGTATCTGGTGTCGTACGCCGCCATCCGGTCCATCCCCGATCTCGGGCCGGGTCCGCGCGAGCGGCGGGAGACCGCGCGGGAGGCGCCGCACGCCGGGTTCCTCGCGGCGCTGCGGCTTCCGGTGGTGCGGGGGGTGCTGCCGGGCGTCGCGGTCGTGGCGCTGGGGCTGGGCGCGCTGTTCTCGCTGGGCGTGGTGTTCGTGCGGAACGTCCTGGGCGCGGGGGCGGTCGGTTTCGGTGCCCTGGTGGTGCTGTTCGGGGTGGGCGCCATCGCCGGGCTGCTGCTGATCCACCGCAAGGCGGGAAACCTCATGACGCAGGTCCGGGCGGGGACGGCGGCGCAGGGCATCGTGATCGCCCTGATGGGGGGCCTCGGGTCGCCCGTGTGGTCGTTCGTCGGGGCGGTGGTGTTCGGTGCCGCGGCGACGAGCGCCCTGGTCGGCGGGATCACGTTCTTCCAGGAGTCGCTCGGCGGGGTGGAGCGGAACCTGGCGCTCACGGCGTTCCACGCCGTGCTGCGGTTCGGGCTGGCGCTGGCGGCGCTGCTGGCGGGGGGCGCGGCCGACCTCCTGCGGCAGGCCGGCGCGTCCCCGCTCGGCATGGCCCCGGGCCAGTTCGTGCTGGCGGCGTCCGGGCTGATCGTCCTGCTGGGGACGTTCCTGATCCGCACCCCGGACGCCGCGCGGGTGTCGCCTACCTGACCGGTACGGGGCCGGGCTCCGCCGCCGCCTGCGCGGCGGACGCCTCTCCCCTGCTGTTGGCGGCCCACAGGGCGACGACCGCGGCGCCGACCAGGAAGAGGGAGCCGGCCAGCAGGGCCCGCGAGAAGCCCGCGGTGAGCGCCTCGGGCATCGGCGTCCGGCCGGCGACCAAGTCGTCGGTGCGGGCGGTGGCGAGCGCGGAGAAGATCGCCAGGCCGAGCGCGCCGCCGATCTGCTGCGAGGCGTTGAGGAGCGCCGCGGCGAGGCCGGCCTTGTCCGGCGGGACGTTGGCGTTGGCCGCGGTGGTGACGGCCACGAACGTGAAGCCGAGCCCGAAGGAGGTGACCATCAGGCCGGGCAGCAGGTCGGGGAGGTAGTGGCCGTCGACGGGGATGCGCGACAGCCAGTAGAGGCCGGCCGCCGCGATGAGCAGCCCGGCGATCATCAGCGGCCGGGTGCCGATGCGCGGGATGAGCTGGGAGGATCCGCCCGCGGCGATGCCGACGCCGAGGCAGAGCGGGAGGTAGGCCGAGCCGGTCTCCAGCGGCGAGTAGCCGAGGACGTTCACCATGTAGAGGCTGAGGAAGAAGAACATCGACAGGAACCCGGCGAGCGCGACGAGCTGGGTGACGTCCGCCGCCGCGAGGCCCTTGATTCGGAAGATCGACAGCGGCAGCAGCGGGTTGCGGGAGCGCTGCTCGTTGAGCACGAACGCCAGCAGGACGGACGGCGGCGCCGGCCAGGCCGCCGATCGTGCGGGCCGCGTCCCAGCCGACCTCCGGCGCCTTGACCAGGGTGAAGACGAGCAGCAGCATGCCGCCGGTGACCAGCGCCGTGCCGAGGACGTCGAAGTTCGCCAGGCGGGCGCTGCGCCGGTCGCCCTCGACCAGCAGGAACAGCCCGGCGATCACCAGCGCGCAGACGGGGGCGTTCACCAGCATCACCCAGCGCCAGCCGGGCCCGTCGGTGAGGAGACCGCCGAGCAGCACGCCCGCGGCGGAGGCGGCGGCGCCCACCCCGCCCCAGACGCCGAGCGCCTTGTTGCGGTCGCCGCCCTCCTTGAACATGGTCGTCAGGATCGACAGGGCGCCCGGCAGCATCAGCGCCGCCCCGGCCCCCTGGGCGAGCCGCGCGCCGATCAGCATCCCGGACGTGGTGGCGAGGCCGCCGGCGATCGAGGAGAGCGTGACCAGCAGGGTGCCGGTCACCACGACGCGGCGGCGGCCGAGCAGATCGGCGAGCCGGCCGCCGAGCAGCATGAACCCGCCGTAGGTGAGCAGGTACCCGGACGGCACCCATTGCAGGTCCTGGACGGAGAAGTCCAGGTCGCTGCGGATGGCGGGCAGCGCCACGTTGACGATCGAGGCGTCGATGAAGTCCAGGAACGCGATGGCGCACAGCAGCGTCAGGGTCAGCTTGCCGCGCCCGGTCGCGAGGAAGGACGGTTGCGAGTCCGTCATGGGTGGGTCTCCGTTCAGTGGGCCCGCGCCGGCGACTGCCAGCGGGGGGTGCGCAGGTAGCGGGGGCGCCACACCGCGCGGTAGAGGAACCGGACGGGCGGCGGGACGACGCCGAGGACCTTGCGGCGGGTGTCCTCTCCAGCGCCGTCGAGCAGCCAGGGGAAGAACGAGGCCGCGCCGCTCACACCGAGCCGGCGGCGCTGCTCGCCGCCGAACGCGTCCCATTCGGCCTTGGTGAGCAGGTCCTGGACGAGGGGAAGCGCCAGTTCCTCCTCGTGTTCGCAGTGCGCGCCGAGCCCGTCGGCGAGGCGTTCGGCCTGGACGGCCAGCCGGGCCGCGTCCCCCGCCCGGACGGCCGCGTCGACGGCGTCGAGCAGGCCGTCGAGGCGCTCGTGCTCGGCCTCCATCTGGTCCAGGACGGCCGGGTCCGCGGCCTTGGCCCGCAGGACGGGCCACAGGTGGGTGTCCTCGGCGGTGTGGTGGATGTGCAGAAACCTCTTGAACCGGTCCCAGCCGGCCTGGACGGCCGGTCCGGCGGCGTCCCCGGCGTCCGCCATGGCGGCGAGGCGGCCGAGGTCGCGCTGGAACGCGTCGTGGACGGCGTACATGAACGTCACGTCGACGCGGTCGCGCTCTTCGCTCATTTCCGTTCCTTCGTGCCGGTGCTGTGTCGCGACCAATGAGCGGATCGGAGCGCCCGAGTGTGACGTGGCGGCCCGCCAGTGAGGCCCACATCACATTTCAGGCGGCGATGTCACACTCTGGGGGTCGGCCGCGCTCTGAGGGGGCGAGCGCAAAGGAGGTCGGGCCATGCCCGAAGGCACCGCCGGGAACACCGCAGAGGACACCGCGACCAGGGTGTTCGCCGACCATCGGGAGCTGCTGTTCTCGGTCGTCTACAACATGCTCGGGAGTGTCGCCGACACCGAGGACGTCCTGCAGGACGCGTGGCTGGCGTGGGCGGCCCGCAGCGGCGGCGCCGGGGGGATCGAGAATCCGCGCGCCTACCTGGTGCGGATCGCGGTGAACACCGCGCTGTCCCGGCAGGCGGCGATCAGCCGGCGCCGCGAGACGTACGTGGGGCCGTGGCTGCCCGAGCCGCTGGTCGAGCACGCCGACGCGGGCGACGCGGGCGACGCCGCCGAGCGCACGGAGGCGGTCTCGCTGGCGCTGCTGGTCGTCCTGGAGTCGCTCACGCCGCTGGAGCGGGCGGTGTTCGTCCTGCACGAGGTGTTCGGCTACGCGCACACCGAGATCGCGGCGATCCTGGACCGCAGCCCGTCCGCGGTCCGGCAGCTCGCGCACCGCGCCCGGGGGCACGTCCACGCCCGCCGCCCCCGCTACCAGGCGGACCCGAAGGTGCAGCGGCAGGCGACGGAGCGCTTCCTCCAGGCCGCCCTCGGCGGCGACCTGGAGGCGCTGATGGAGATCCTCGCGCCGGACGTGACGCTCTGGACGGACGGCGGCGGGAAGTCCCGGGGACGGGCGGCCCTGCGTCCCGTCCACGGCAGCGACCGGGTGGCCCGCGTCATCGTCGGGACCACCGCCCGCCGGCCGAAGGACCTGGCGATCCGGTACCGGACCGTCAACGGCGACCCGTCGGCGGTGCTGTTCGACGAGGACGCGCCGTTCGCCGTCATGGTCCTCGACCTGGCCCCGGACGGCGACCGCGTCCGCGGCGTCTACGCCGTCACCAACCCGGACAAGCTCGCCCACATCGACGAGGAGTGAGCGTCAGTTCACGTTGATCGTGATGTGGCCGGCCGGTCCCCCGGTCTCGCGCGCCAGGTCCGCCAGCGCCCGCACGTGGGCGGGCAGGCGGCCGTGGGTGAGGTCCTCCAGGGTGGTCTCGTCGAGGACCCAGCGCAGGGCGGTGTCCGCGGCGTGCCAGAGCTCCTCCAGGTGCGCGGCGGCCTCCGGCGGGGCCGGCCGCTCGCGCTCCTCCCCGAACGGCGCGAAGGCGGTGTCCATGGCGCGGACGACCTCGCCGACCGTGATCTGGATCGCCGGCCGCGCGAGCCGGTAGCCGCCGTCGTTGCCGCGCTGGCTGACCACCAGCCGGGCCCGCCGCAGCTCCCCGAGGATGGTCTGCAGGAAAGTGAACGGCATCTTCTCGGCCTCCGCCAGCGCGGGCGCGCTGATCGTGGCCGGCCGGGCGTGGGCCATGGCGACGAGGGCGCGCATCGCGTAGGTGGTGCGGGCGGTGACGTACATCAGGTCGCGGGGACGGTGGCGGCCTGGCCGGCGGCCCGCACGTGGATCTCGGTGCCCGCCTCGGCGCCCAGCCGTCCCGCGGACTCCCGGGTCATCTGCGCCCAGGCGGGATCCCCGCCCTCGGCCCCCCGGACCTCGAACTCGACCCGCACCTCGAACCCGAGCCGCACCACGCGGGTGACGACCGCCGGGACGGTGCCCGGTCCCGGCTCGGCCGAGACCTCCACGTCGTGCGGCCGCAGCAGCCGGCCGCCGATCTCGGTCACCGGCCCGAGGAACCGCATCACGAACGGGGTGGCCGGGTTGTCGTAGATGTCGCCGGGCGTGCCGACCTGCCGGACGGCGCCGTCGGCCAGCACGACGATCGAGTCGGCGACCTCGATCGCCTCCTCCTGGTCGTGGGTGACGAAGACGGTGGTGACGTGCACCTCGTCGTGCAGGCGCCGCAGCCAGGCCCGCAACTCCTTGCGGACCTGGGCGTCCAGCGCGCCGAACGGCTCGTCCAGCAGCAGCACCTCGGGGTCGACGGCGAGGGCGCGGGCGAGGGCCATGCGCTGCCGCTGCCCGCCCGACAGCTGCGCCGGGTACCGCTTGGCGAACCGGTCGAGGTGGACGAGTTCCAGCAGCTCGCCGACCCGCCTGCGGATCTCGTCCTTGGGCCGCTTGCGGATCTTCAGGCCGAAGGCGACGTTCTCGAACACCGTCAGGTGCTTGAACGCGGCGTAGTGCTGGAAGACGAACCCGACGCCGCGGCGCTGCGGCGGCGTCCGCGTCGCGTCCCGCCCGGAGATCAGCACCTGGCCCGAGTCGGGGCGCTCCAGCCCGGCGATCACGCGGAGCAGGGTCGACTTGCCGCCGCCGCTCGGGCCGAGCAGCGCGGTCAGCGAGCCGGACGCGATGTCGACCGAGACGTCCCGCAGGACGGGCGCCTCCCCGAACGACTTGTTCACATCACGGATCTCGATCGCCATCAGATGCCGTCCTCGGGTCGCAGGAGCCTGGTCGCCAGCAGGCTGGCGACCGCGAGCGCCGCGAGCGCGAGCGCGGCGGAGTACGAGGCGTGCACGTCGAAGTTCTCGAAGCGCTCCTCGACGAACAGGGTCAGGGTCTGGGTCTCGTCGACGGTCCGGCCGGAGACGACGGCGACCGCGCCGAACTCGCCGAGCGCGCGGGCCAGGGACAGGACGATGCCGTAGCCGAGGGCGGCCCGGATCCCGGGCAGGGTGATGCGGCGGAAGGTCTGCCAGCCGCCCGCGCCGAGGGTCCGCGCGGCCTGCTCCTGCTCGTCCCCCAGCTCCTCCAGGACGGGGACGATCGCCCGCACCACGAGCGGCAGGCAGACGAACACCGTCGCCAGCACCATTCCCGGGGTGGAGAAGATGATCTGGATGCCGTTGCCCTCCAGCCAGCCGCCGAACGGGGAGAAGGCGCCGTAGACCAGGACCAGGGCGAGCCCGACCACGACCGGGGAGACCGCGAGCGGCAGGTCGATCAGCGCGTCGAACAGCCGCCTGCCCGGGAACCGGTGCCGGACGAGCAGCAGCGCGGCCAGCACGCCGAACAGCGTGTTGAGCACGACGGCCCAGCCCGCGACGATCAGGGTGACCTTGAACGCGTGCAGTGCGGAGTGGGTCGTGAGGGCGTCCGCGAAGGCGCCGAACCCGTCCCCGAACGTCCGCCAGAAGATCAACCCGACCGGGATGACCAGCAGGAACGCGAGGTAGGCGAGCACGATCACGCGCAGCCCGTACTTAGCCATGGCGCGCCCCCCAGCGGCGGACGAGGTCGATCGCGAGCAGGAACACCAGCGACAGCACCAGCAGGGCGGTCGAGGTGGCCGCGGCGGCGGCGGTGTTGTCGCTCTCGATCTGGCCGAAGATGTGGACGGCGGACACCTGCGTCTTGAAGGGCACGTTCCCGGAGATCAGCACGGTCGAGCCGAACTCCGAGATCGCACGGGTGAAGGCCAGCGCGGTCCCGGCGAGCATCGCCGGGACCAGGTTCGGCAGGATGATCCGCCGGAAGATCGTCCATGGGCCGGCGCCGAGCGAGGCGGCGGCCTGCTCCATCTCCCGGTCCAGTTCCAGCAACACCGGCTGGACGGTCCGGACCACGAACGGCAGGGTCACGAACAGCAGCGCGACGACCACGCCGGCCCGGGTGTAGGCCAGCGAGACGCCGAGCGGGCCGTCGTCGCCGTACAGGGTCAGCAGGACCAGGCCCGCCACGATGGTCGGCAGCGCGAAGGGCAGGTCGATCAGCAGGTCGATCAGGCCCTTGCCGGGGAAGTCGTCGCGGACGAGCACCCAGGCGATCAGCGTGCCCATGACCAGGTTGATCAGCGCCACCACCAATGAGGCGATGAGCGTCAGCTTCAGCGCGGCCCACGCGTCCGGGGTGGTGATCGCGTCCCAGAAGGCGGCGGGGCCCTGGGAGGTGCCCTCCCACAGGACGGCGGCGAGCGGGATCAGGACCACCGCGCTCAGGAAGATGGTCGCGGTGCCCACGCCGAGCGCCGTGCCGCTCCACGCGGGCGCCGCGATCCGGCGGCCGGGCGCGGGCGGCGCCGGCGGCGCGCCTCGCGTCTTCTCGATCGTCGACAAGGGATCTAGCCCTCCACCGAGACGCCGATGCCCTTCTCGACGTCGGCCATGATGCTGCCCTTCGGGTCGAAGAACTCCTTCTTGACCTTCGGCCAGCCGCCGAGGTCGTTGATCGTGAAGAGCCCGGACGGGTTCGGGAACTTCTCGGCGCCGCGCACGCCGTCCGCGACGGGCCGGTACCCGTTCTCGACGAAGATCTCCTGCGCCTTCTTGCCGCGCAGGAACTTCAGGAAGGCCTGGGCCTCGGCCGGGTGCGCGCTCTTCTTGGTCACCGCGACCGGGTTCTCGATCAGGATCGTGGATTCGGGCACCGTGTAGTCGAGCGGCTGGTTGTTCTGCCGGGCGAAGATGGCCTCGTTCTCGTAGGCCAGGAGAACGTCGCCCTTCCCGCCTGAGAAGGTCTGCAGCGACTTGCGGGCGCTGGAGTCCTGCACCGGGACGTTCTTGAAGAGCGCGTGCAGGTAGGCGGTGCCGGCCGCCTTGTCGGCGCCCTTGTTCGCCTTGGCGCCGTAGCCCGCCATGATGTTCCACTGCGCCCCGCCCGAGGTGAACGGGTTCGGGGTGATGACCTGGACGCCGGGCCGGACGAGGTCGTCCCACGTCCTGACGTTCTTGGGGTTGCCCTTGCGGGTCGCGAGCACGACCACCGACTTGGTGATCATCCCCTTCTCCGGACCGCTGTTCCAGTTCGCGTCGACCAGGCCGTTCTCCACCAGCCGGGTCATGTCCGGCTCCAGGGAGAAGCCGACGATGTCGGCCTTCAGGCCGGAGGCCACCGCCCGGCTCTGCTCGCCGGAGGCGCCGAAGGACCTGGTGAACGTGACCTTCTTGCCCTCCGGCGTCTTCCGGTACTCCTTGATGATCGCTTCGTAGGCGGCCTGGGGCGTGGAGTAGGCCACAAGCGAGAGCCGGACCTTGCCGCCGGAGGAGCCCGACCCCCCGCAGGCCGCCGCTCCCGCGGCGAGCGCGGCCAGGCCCAGCACGACTCCGGTCTTGCGTGCGCACATCTTCATCTCTCAGACTTTTCATACATGTTTGATCGACTTAGAATGATACAGATGAGGGGGACTCGTCAAGGCATGTCCGGTCCGGGACATGCCGTGACGAGCCGTGGGCCGCAGGTCAGGCGGCCGGGCGGGGCAGGCCGTAGTACTCGCGCAGCGTGCGGCCCGTGTACTCGGTGCGGAACAGAGCTACCGCGTCGAGGGCGACGGCGCGGCGCACTACACCCCGGCCGTGAAGGCGGTCTGACCCGTCCGAGGACCCGGGCCCGGTGCGGGGTGGCGCCGGGCCCGCCCTCTTCTCAGGCCTTCCGGATCTCGGGCAGCACGCACATGGCGTCCAGTCCGAGGACGTGGTTGAGCCGGCCGAACGCCAGCCACGAGCCGATGCACATGCTCAGCTCCACGATCTCGGCCTGGGTGTAGTGCGCGGTCATCCGGTCCCAGAACTCCTGGTCCAGGCCGTGGTGGTCGAGGGCGTACCGCTCGGCGTACTCGGCGGCGAGGCGGGTGCGGTCGTCGAAGGCGCCGGTGGTGCGCCACTCGGTCACCGCGTCGAGGAACCCCTCCTCGACCTTCTCGCCGTCGCGTTCGGTGCGCCAGTCGAGGCAGAACAGGCAGCCGTTGATCTGGGCGACGCGCAGCCGGGCGGCCTCGAACTCGCGCAGGCCGAGCGTGGTGTGCGCGTAGACGGCGAGGGACAGCTTCGAGGCGGCGGGGCCGATGCCCGGCACCATCTCCCCCCACGCGTACTGGATCGGGTCCTTGCCCTCCGGGACGTCGATGTTCACGGGCGGGTCCTTCCGAGCTTGCCCGCGGCGGGACGCACCGGGACGTCGAGCGCGTCGTAGAGCCCGGGTTCGGCGTCCACGAGCCAGTCGATCGCGTTCACCAGGCGCCCGGCGGCGGTCGCGTTCCCGCCCGCGGCCCGGTTCCCGGCCGCGTCGGTGGCCTCCACGGTGACCTCGATGCGGGGCTCCCCCTCGATGACGACGCGGTGCGCCCCGTCGCCGTCCGGGGGCGCGGGCCAGTCGGGCGCGCAGGACGGGTGGATGCGGGTGACGTGCTCCACGACGATGCGCGGCTCGCCGCCGACGATGCCCTGCACCTCGAACCGCACCGCGCCCTGGGTGCCCTTCTCGAAGTCGCCCATGGACGCGGTCGTCACGGTCTCGTCGAGCGGGCGGCGGTCGAGGGTCTCGCGGATCTCGTCCAGCTCGACGTCCAGGGCGCGGGCCATCAGCCGGACCTGCCCGCCCCACACCATGGTCGGGACGGTCGCCGCGAGCATCGGCGGCTCGTAGTCCATCGGCTGCCCCATGCCGACCAGGTACCGGACGGAGTCGGGCTGGTCGTAGGTGGAGTAGTCGAAGATCTCCTGGCAGCGGACGACGTCGATCGTGCCGGCGACACCGCTGACGAGCAGCGGCAGGACGTCGTTGCCCCAGCCCGGGTCGACGCCGGAGACGAACAGCGAGCCGCCGCCCTCGGCGACGGCGTCCAGCACCGCGTCCCGCATCTCCGGCGGCGCGTTGCGCTGGTCGTAGAGCGCGTAGAGGGCGGGCGTGACGACGACGGCGCCGGCGCGGATCGCACGGAGGATGTCGGCGAGCGCGTCGTCGGGCCGGATGTCGCCGGACGCCGCGTACACCACCGCCTGCGGGCCGGTCGCGAGGGCGGCGCCGACGTCGTCGGTGGCGGTGACGCCGAGGGCGCGACCGAGGCCGGCGAGGTCCCCCGCGTCCCGTCCGACCTTGCCGGGATCGTGGACGATCACGCCGGTGAGCTGCAGCGCCGGATGGGCCCGCACCGCGCGGACGGCCAGCCGCCCCACGTTGCCGGTGCCCCAGACGATCACGGAGACCATGGCCGGAATCTAACAGATCCCAAGCAAGCACTTGGTAGCCACTTGTGGACAGTGGCGACCACGTGACGCACTTCACATTCTGATATAGAACACGTTTCAGTCTAGTATGTGAGGGAGGTCACATGAGTGACTCCAGCACGCCCCATGGCGTGTCCCGTCGCGGTTTCATCGTTGGAACCGGTTCTATCGTCGGGCTCGGCCTGCTCGGCCGGACCGGTGCCGCGGCGGCCCCCGTGCCGGCGCCCATCGGCAATGGCGCCCACGTCCCGGTCCTGGTCGTCGGCACCGGCTACGGCGGGTCCGTGGCCGCGCTGCGGCTGGCCCAGGCGGGCGTCGACGTGCACATGGTCGAGATGGGCCAGGCCTGGGACACCCCGGGCTCGGACGGCAAGATCTTCGCCAACACCAGGACGCCGGACTACCGGTCCTACTGGCTCCGGACGCGGACCAAGCAGCCCATCAGCAACTTCCTCGGCTTCCCGCTCGACAAGGACGTCCCGCGCCACACCGGGATCCTCGACGCCGAGGACTTCGCCGGCATCACCGTCTACCAGGGACGCGGCGTCGGCGGCGGATCGCTCGTCAACGGCGGCATGGCGGTCACGCCGAAGCGGTCGCGGTTCGCGTCCGTCCTGCCCTCGGTGAACGCCGACGAGATGTACGGCGTGTACTACCCGCGCGCCAACGCCACGCTCGGCGTCAACACCATCGACCAGTCCTGGTTCGACACCACCGCCTGCTACCAGTACGCGCGGGTCGGGCGCAAGCACGCCCAGCGGTCGGGGTTCGAGTTCGTCTACGTCCCGAACGTGTACGACTTCGACTACATGGAGCGGGAGGCGGCGGGCACCGTCACGAAGTCCGCGCTGGAGGCGGAGATCCTCTACGGCAACAACCACGGCAAGAGGTCGCTGCAGAAGACCTACCTCGCCCAGGCCAAGGCCACGGGACGGGTCGCGATCTCGTCGCAGCACCGGGTGACGTCGGTGGCGCCCGCGTCCGGCGGACGGTACGCGGTCGTGATCGAGCAGCTCGACACGGCCGGCACGGTGACGGCCACCAAGAACGTCACCGCCGACCGGGTGTTCTTCGCGGCCGGCAGCGTCGGCACCAGCAAGCTGCTGGTCAAGATGAGGGCGACCGGCAGGCTGCCCAACCTGAGCGGCGAGGTCGGCAAGGGGTGGGGCGACAACGGCAACGTCATGTGCGGGCGCGCGAACCACCTGTGGGACCCGACCGGGGCCCTCCAGTCGTCCATCCCCACCGCGGGCATCGACAACTGGGACGCCGGCGGCGCGTTCGCCGAGGTCGCGCCGATCCCGACCGGGATCGAGACGTGGGCCTCGTTCTACCTGTCGATCACCAACACCCCGCACCGCGCCGAGTTCTCCTGGAACGCCTCGGCGGGACGGGTCGACCTGAGCTGGCAGACCTCCTGGAAGCAGGCCAGCATCACCATGGCCAAGTCGATCTTCGACAAGATCAACAGCAAGGAGGGGACGATCTACCGGACCGACCTCTTCGGCGCCTACAAGATCTGGGGCGACCACCTCACCTACCACCCGCTCGGCGGCGCCGTCCTGAACCGGGCCACCGACAACTACGGCCGGCTGCACGGCCACCCCGGCCTCTACGCCATCGACGGCTCGCTCATCCCCGGCAACACCAGCGTCAACCCGTTCGTCACCATCACGGCCCTCGCCGAACGCAACATCGAGAAGATCATCGCCACCGATCTGTGACCACCCGCTGACGGGATCCGGCCACGGGCGCGTGTGGCCGGACTTTCAGGGGCCGTCTTTCGGTGGCCGTCTTCAGTGGCTCAGGACGTTGACCACCGTGCCGTTCGGGTCCCGCACGAAGAAGCGCCGCACGCCCCACGGCTCGTCGGTCAGGGGATGCACGATCTCCGCCCCCGCGGCGCGCATCGCGGCGTGCACCGCGTCCACGTCCTCCACCTCGACGCTGAGGTCGGGGTTGACGGGAGCGGTGGCGTCCTTGCCGTAGAGGATGACCTGCGCGGTGGGGTTGGACGGGGAGACCAGGTTGCGGACCCAGCCCATGTCCATGTCCACCCGGAAGCCCAGCCGCTCGTAGAACTCGCTACTGGCCCGCATGTCGTCGGTGTGGATGTCGGGTACCGCCCGTCGGATGCTCATCGTCCGACCATAGGCCTCGGGTGGGACCGTCTATGGGCAGGCTGGGAAGAGCCGCCGCGTCCCCGCCCCGGCCGCGTAGGCGGCGCGATCGCTGAACCGGCAGCCGTAGTCCAGACGCGCCACCGTCGACGGCTTCGTGGTCACGTCACCGGCCGGACGCCTGCCCTTGTCGATCCACCGGACGAGGTCGTCCCAGGCCGCTCCCGCTTCCACGTTCGAGAACTCGCAGTGCTGCACCGTGCGGACGGCGCGCTGGACGAGCAGCCGCGACCGGTGGTTCCGGGCGACTTCCTTCGCGTAGATCTGCTCCATCGAGAACGGCACGAACAGGTCCCCCAGCCCGTGCAGGCTCAGGACCGGGACGTTCGGACGCCCGTTGACGCGCGGCACCTGCGACAGCCGGTTCGACAGCCGCGCCGGCAGGTTGGCGACCCGCACGCGCTGCACCGACCTGTTCACGTTCACCGGCGTGTTCGGCTCGTACCGGGTGAACAGGTTGGTCGCCAACTGGCCCGGATATTCGGCCAGAGTCGCGTCCGGGGGCTCGGGCGTGGCGAGCGTGAACGGGAAGTCCTTCCAGAACGCGAACGACTGGACGTCGCCGGGACGCGCGCCGCCCGTCCGGTTGATGGCGATGGAGCGGAACTGCCTGCCGCGCTCGTTGGTGGTGTCCGGGCCGCCGGGGCGCAGGTCCGTCAGGCCGAGCGCCGCCTCGATCTTCGGGACGGTCACCGTCGCGTACTGGTCGGTGACCGGGTACTCGCGGACGCCGGAGAGGTCCTGTGCGACGAGGTTGTAGTCGAGGAAGTAGTCGAACAGCTCGTGGTCGCCGAGCACCCCGCACATGGGGAGGGCGCCGTCGTAGTAGCCGGGGAACTGTTCGAGCGAGCGTCCGATGATGTGCCCGCCCATGGACGCGCCGACGATGATGCGCTGCTCGGGCCGTCCGACCTTGGCGGCGAAGAGGTCGGCGACGTCGCGGGTGCTCAGGACGCCCGCCCGCACGTCGTAGCCGTTGCGGTAGTAGGACGACGCGGCCCATGCGTATCCCTGGTCGAGCAGGCGCTGCCGCAGGCCGAAGGGCGGCGGGCTCACCGTGAGCACGAAGCCCTGGCCGGCGTAGCCGTGCGCCCAGAGGGCGAGCCTGCCGTTCCAGCGCGGCGGCACCTCGATGTCGTAGGCCGCATGGCGGTGGACGCCCTGAAACACGCGGGACGGCTTCCCGTGCACCTGGACGGGCGGAAGCGGCGGGTTGTCGATCGTGTACCCGGGGAGGGGCCGGTCGCCGGGCACGCGGTCGGCCCGGGCCGAGCTCGTCGGGACGGCGGAGGCGAGGACGAGGGCGGCGAGGGCGGTGAGGGCTCGGATGCGCATGATGCTCCTCTGGCGGTTCCCCCG
This sequence comes from Actinomadura madurae, assembly GCF_047130825.1. Taxonomy (NCBI): domain Bacteria; kingdom Bacillati; phylum Actinomycetota; class Actinomycetes; order Streptosporangiales; family Thermomonosporaceae; genus Actinomadura; species Actinomadura madurae. Next base: position 8,531,039 of record NZ_CP083237.1, on the reverse strand, counting down.
CATTACATACCGGCCAGTCGGTTTGTGGAATGGCGAAGACCGCATCCGGCCTTTCAGGCGCGTTCGGCCCGCGCCGCCGTACGCCCGGCGAGGAGCGCGCCGGACGCCACCAGCACCACGCCCGCCCCGGCCGTGATCGCCGGGAGCGCGGCCGGGATGCCGAGGTACGTCGTGATGCCGAGGATGCGGGACAGGCCCCACGGCAGCAGCGCCAGCTGGTCGTTCCACATCGTCATGGCGTCCTCCAGGCCGATCGCCGCGACCAGGGAGCCGAGCGCGGCCGGCGGCGCTCCGGCACCGATCAGGGTCACGCCGGTCGCGCGGCGCACGGACAGGCCGTAGGCGTCGCGGAGGACGCGGTAGGCGATGGCGAACGTCCAGCAGAACGCGGCGAACGCGACCGTGATGTAGAGCGAGCGCAGGCCGGGTTCCGTCCAGAAGTCGTACCAGTACCAGCCGGGGCCTCGTCCCGCCAGCGCGACCAGCAGGATCACGGTCCGGCCGAGGGCGACCCCACCGATCGCGGCGCTCAGCGCGAACCGGTCGTGGCCGCGCGTGAGCCACCGCAGCGCGAGGGCGAAGGCCAGCCAGGCGCCGAGAACGAGCACGAGGTGAGCCGGGGCCGCGAACCAGGTGTAGACGGCCCGGCTCAGCACGAGGACCGCCGCGGGGACGAGCCACACGAGGACCCGGTCGAGGCGTCCGGCGGGCTCGACCGATGCGACGCGCCAGGGCCGGGTGAGGCCGAGCCAGAGGCCCCGGAACGCGGCCGATCCGGGCGCTCCCCGCAAGAGCCGCTGCCCGAGGGAACCGCCGAGCAGGAAGACGACGGCGAGGCCCGCCAGGAGGGTTCGCGCGAGCCAGGCCATGGCCTCGTCCCGGTCCGCGCGCTTCATCCCGATCTCGGCGGCGGTGAAGTTGTACGCGGGGAGGGCGATGTTCCCGCCGTAGCGGCGCACGTGCGCGGCGGCGGCCGTCTTGAAGCGCTTCTCCGCCGCGCGCCAGGCCGTCCGGGCGGAGGCCGAGCCGGTGTCGAGCCACTGCGCGTGCCGCAACACCATCGTCCGGTACGCGGCGAGGGTGCCGAACAGGTCGACCTGGTAGGCCATCGTGTCGGCGAACCGCTGCCGCAGCGCGGGGTCGCGCCAGGACTCCGCCTCGGTGCCGTCGATGAGCGCCCGCATCCGGCGGGCCAGCCCCACCGCGTCCTCGCCCTCGCCGATCGCCTCCTCCAGCCTGGGCCTCGCCACCCGGTAGATCGTGTCCAGCGCCGCACTGTCCCCGGTGACGATGTCCCACTCGAAGATCCACATCATCGGCGGCGGCTCCAGGCCGAGCGCCTTGACCGTGGTGTCCGCGTAGGGGCCGATGTAGAGGCCCTTGCCGACGGCGGTCCGGGACAGCGCCATGACCTGCGCGATCGCGGACACGGTTTCGGGGTCGTCGGAGAACGTCCGGCGGATCCAGTCGTTCGTGGCCTTCGCGACGTCCAGGTCCGGGTCCCATGCCAGGCGGGCGGTCAGGTAGACGTTCACGTCCCACATCTGCCAGAACCCGGTGCGCAGGTAGAGGGTCATGGGGCCCGCCCGCAGGGGGCCGCCGTCCTGCGTCCAGTTCCACAGGCCGACGATGTTGGGGTTCTTGGCGAGGAACGTCCTCAATGCCTGCTGGTGGAGGCCGCCGAGATCGTTCGGCAGCGCCCCGAAGCCCTCGAACTCCCGCCGAGACTGGAACTCGACGATCCTCTTCTGCTTCCCCGTCAGCAGCGTCGTGTTGAGCGGCAGGTGGCTGTAGAAGTCGCCGAGCGTGTACTTGGTCGAGACGATCAGATGCTCGTCGTCGATGCCGTCCAGCACCTCGTGGTAGGACGCGGGATCGGTGTGCATGTCGCCGACCGCCCCGACCCCGACGCTCCAGGTGCGGAAGACGATGTCGCGGCCGTCCGCGCCCGCCTGGCGCAGGAACGCGGTGAGCATCGCGCGCACCTGCTCGACCGTGGTCACCTTGATCTCGGAGCGGTAGTCCCAGCCGGCGAACTTGTAGTCCTCGCCGCCCTCCCCGATGCGGACCACCAGGCCGTCGACGTAGGGCATGGTCGTGAACAATTCATGCAGCCCGGCCCGGTAAACCGACCACAGCCGGGCACTCGATGTGTCGAGGTCGCCGAGGTATTTCTCCAGAGGCGGGGAGAGCGCCAGCATGTCAGTCTGGAAGTAGACCTTCATGCCCATGTCGTGGGCGTACTTCCAGCTCGGCCCGAACGCGGCGCGCATCGCCTGCGCCCGTGCGATGTGCGGGTCACCCTCGCGGTACACGGCGTGGCCGTCACCGACGCCGCTGAACGTGATGTACTCCAGGAACCCGGGCACGACGACGCCGTTGTAGCCGTCCGCCAGCGCATGGTCGACGAACCGCCGGAACTGGTGCCCGATCGCCGCCGCCGCCGACGCGTCCACCCACGGCGCGCGCTTCAGCACCGCCGGCCCGACCACATCGGTGTTGAGCCCGTAGTCGTCTCCCTTGGCGAACGCCGGCTCGTCGGCCGTCAGCCCCACCGACCCGTGGTCGGTCAAGCGCAGTGGCAGTGCGGGGGCGACGACGCGTCCGTCCTGGTCATCGGGGAGGACCTCGGCTTCCGAACGGATCCGGTCCGCGATCGCGTAGAGCCCGTTGGCCGCACCGGCGGACGTCGACGCTTGCAGGAGCAGCCCGCCGTCCCGCTTCCGGAGCCGGAACGCCTCATCCTCTTCGCCGGCCGGTGCCGCCAGTGAGGCGGCCTTCTCCACCCGGAGCGCCGTGCCCTTCCTGACCGTGCCGACCTGGGGCCTGGGCCGTCCGCGCCCGGCCAGCGCGGCGGCGACCGCCTCGGCTGCGAGCCGCTCCCGCCGCCGGTCAAGGTCAGGGCCGTCCGCGGGCAGCACGATCGAGGTGAGATCCGGAGGCCCGGCGGCAGGTGCGGCCGTCCCCGCCACCATACGCTCCGCCGGCACGCCGGCAGGCGCGGTTCGCAACCCCAGCGCGGCGTCCACCTGCCCGGCCACGAGCCCACCGAGCACGAGCAGGACAACACCCGCCACAAGGACCCACCACCGCCGCACACGCCCCTTGTCCGGCATGCGCCACATCGTAGATCTTGGACGGATGCGGTTGCGGCGCAGGACCATCGCCCTCACCGCCGAGTACCGGCTGTGGTACGCGGGGCGGCGTCCGGAAGGCTTGGAGCTCGATCCGGCCGATGTCGGCGCCCGGCTGGGCGCGCTGCTGGACGGCCGGCTCGGGCCCACGGCGACGGCGAAGGCCCTCCGGGACGCGGCCGACGTCGTCGATGCCGTGGCCGCCGACTGCTTGGAGACCATCGCGCGGATCGACGCCGAGTACGGCGAGGTGTTCCGCCGAGCGGCCTACATATCCGGTAAGTACCTCGCACCGTACGAGCGTCTCCTCGCGACCCGGCACCTTCTCGAACGGTCCCGCAGGGTCGCGCCCAAGTTGCGGGCCCTGGCCGACCGGCACGAAAAGCGTGCCGGCCGGCGATGGCCACCGCCCGGTGGACTGATGGGGCCGCCTGACGTGGCCGCATTGCGGGAAGCCGGGGACACGAGACGGCTGCTGCGCGCGCTCGACCATCGCGATGACGACATCCGCGCCCGCGCCGCCGCGGTACTCGCCGACCTGCGCGCGACGGAGGCGATCGACCCGTTGCTCGGAATCCTGGACGGCACGCGACCGCATGGTGCGGCACCGGGCAAGAAGCTCCGGAACGCCGCCGTGGAGGCACTGGCCGCCTTCCACGAACCACGGGTGGCCGACGCGCTGGTCCGGTACGCGCGCGAGCACCTGCGCGACCACGAGGACGGCGCGGCACTCGCCGGGCTGGTGCAGATGAAGGACGACCGGGCCGTGGAACTCCTCGCCCAGCACCTGCGCCACGGCTACCTCCCGACGTACGCCGCCCACCTGCTCGCCGACCTCGGCGACCCGCGCGGGATCGCGGTGCTCCGCGACTACATCAGCGACATGGAAGGCAACCGTCCCGAGGCCGAGTTGTCCCGGAAGCTGCACGACCACAAGCTCGAAAGGGCCCGCATCGCCCTCGCCCGCCTGGACCCCGACCCGGCTGCCTCCGGCGACGGGTAGCCCCGCCGGAATGGGGGCAGGGCGGTGGGCGTTCGGGATGAGATGACCACGGCGAAGGAACGCTTGATCGCGGACCGCGACGACACGGTGAAGCTCATCGCGTCGCTGAGCGGCGACTGGGACGGCCTCGTCGAAGCGTCGACGCAGACCGGGGTGGACGACGAACACGACCCGGAAGGCGCCACCATCGCCTTCGAACGCGCCCGGATCGATGCGTCCCTGAGCCGCGCCCGCACCCACCTGACCGACATCGACGACGCACTGCGCCGACTCGACCAGGGCACCTACGGCATCTGCAAACAATGCGGCGCCCCGATCGCCGCAGAACGCCTGACCGCCCGCCCCGCCACCCGAACCTGCCTCGCCTGCGCTACGTGACTCGTCCAGCCTCTAGTCGAACTGGCTGACCACGGCCACGATCCGCATGGCGCGTGCGGGAACGGGAAGAGGACACCGTGGCGGCGACCTATATGCACAGTCCGGGGAGGCCGGAAGACCTACCTGCTCCGGAGATCCTCTGGTCGCGCGCCGCGCTTTTCGCGCTGCTGGAACTGGCCCCTCCAGGGACCCGAAGGACGCGAGTGTAGAACTGGATCGGCGTGGCCTCTGTTATGTCGGCCCTGCACCATATCGGTCCTGGCGCATCGCCTTGGCGCCCGGCGACGAGGCACTCTTGTGCGGCTTGGCTGATGAGGATGAGAACACCCGAAAGCCTGACCGGTCCGGGTTCGAGATCTCGGATTTACTGGCGGGTCTTCCTGAACGGTGGAACTCGCCCGAATTGCGTACTGAAGTAGACGGCCGTCACTACAGCTTTGGCTATTGGCACACCAGCGGCGAATGGCACCGATCTCCATATCCCGAACATATCTGGGATGACGGCCTAGCTGCATGTTTCGGCGACTGGCTCCATCTTTTCGGGGCCCCGAGATCTTCTTCCACGAAGATGACGACCCGTTGCTCATTCAATTCTTCACCCACGCCGTCGAGAGCCGGATCCACCCTGACGAGGTCGCTGGCGCGTTCCGTATGCTGTGGCCCGAGTCCAAGGATTCCGACATTACGGCTGCGGCGCGCTTCGCGGCTGGAGCAGGGCTGCTGCAAGGGACTGTCCCACCTCTTTACGGGCAGGATCCCTACTCCGCCGCATAGCGCGCCAGCCTGCCAGAGCGGACGGGACGTTCTTCCAGCGACTTGGTGCTGCGGGCACGATGGTGACCGGCGCCGCAGCACTCCGTCGCCGCCCATCGACCAGCCGAGGAGGCCGACTCGCGCGGTCCGCAGCCCCCGCCGGGCCAGAAACGGGATCAAGGTGTCGATGACTGCGCCGCCCTGGAACCGGCGGTCCACGGAGGCCACGGCGAACGGCGGCGTGCCCTTGCCCACCGCGTCGGCCGGATAGCTCTGGATCGCGTATACGTCGAAGGGAGTGCGCGCGTCCCCGCCGGCGGTCAAGATCCCCCGCCGCCATAGGCCGTCCATGCCGTGGCCCCCCTCGAAGGCGGCGATCTTCCGCACCGTGCTCGTACCGGCGATTCGGCACGCGAATCCGGGTCCGGCGCTCCGGACGATCATCGACCATTCCGGCGGCTTGGCGCCGTCCTTCAGGGCGGACTGGTCACTGGCGGCGGTGGTGCGCCGGAGGGGGGCGGCGGTTAGGCGTCGGTCTTCGGGAGGCTTGCCTTGGCCTTCTCGTAGTCGCCGGTCGGGGCGTCCTCGTCCAGGGCATAGACCAGGTGGAGGACGCCGGTCGTGAAGGTCTTGGAGGAGATGAGCTTCAGCGGCAGGGGCGTGTCGGCGTCCTCGAACAGGCGCATGCCCTTGCGCATGGCGATCGGGTGGACCAGAAGGTGCAGCTCGTCGAGAAGGCCTGCCTCCAGAAGCTGCCGGACGACCGACACCGACCCGCTCATCCCGATGTCGGACGTGGACGGCTCGTTCTTCAGCGCGGTCACGGCCTCGACGAGGTCGCCGCGGAGCAGTTCGGAGTTGCGCCAGCTGAACTGGAGTTCCTGGCCGGACACCACGATCTTGCGGGCGTCTCCGAGCTTCTGGGCGAACTCGGCGTCCTCGCCGCCCGCCTTCTCCCGATCCGGCCAGGCCCCCGCGAAGCTGTCGTAGGTCTTGCGGCCGAGCAGGAGCGTGTCGGCCGACCCCAGCTGGCCGTCCACGGCCTGGCCCATCTCCTCGTTGAAGTACGGGAAATGCCAGTCCTGCGGGTCCTCGACGACCCCGTCGAGCGAGACGAACAGCCCTGCGGTGATCTTTCGCATTGTCGGTCCTCCTTGGACATCGCGTGGTGCTCATCGGGTTCGACCGGCGCCGCCCCCGGAACTCATCGCTCCTCGCGTTACCGGCGCTTGGCGGTGAAGGTCAGGTGGGTGACGTTGCTGGGCGTGGAGACCGCTTCGATGTCGTAGGCCTCTTCCAGCGACTCCAGGCCGTCCCAGAGCCGGACGCCCCGGCCGAGCAGGATCGGGACCTGGACCACGTGCATGTGGTCGACCAGGCCTTCGGTGAGGAAGTCGCGGACCACCGTGGGGCCTCCGCCCAGGCGCACGTCCTTGCCGCCGGCGGCCTCGCGGGCCGCCTTGAGCGCGTCGGTGGGCGAGGCGTTCAGGAAGTGGAAGGTGGTGCCGCCTTCCATCTCGATGGAGGGACGGGGCCGGTGGGTGAGGACGAAGACCGGCGTGTGGAACGGCGGGTTGGGGCCCCAGGCGCCCTTGTAGTCGGGGTCGTCCTGCCAGTTGGGCGGGCCGAACTTGCCGGCGCCCATGATCTCGGCGCCGATGTCGTGGCCGTGCATCACGGCGAAGGCGTTGTCGGCACCGACGCTGCCGCCCTGGCCGCCGCCCATCTCGTACCAGAACCGGGTGGCGAACATCCACTCGTGCAGGCGCTCGCCGGCGTGCCCGAACGGAGCGTCCGGGGCCTGCCCCTCGCCGGTCGCGAAGCCATCGATCGAGATCGTGAAGTTGTGGACGCGGACTTCGGACATCGCAGTGCTCCTTCGATCCATCGGCGCCGCCTTCCGGCACCGTCACGAGAAGGTCGGAGCCGCCCCGGCCGTCTCGACATCACCTCGTCCAGATCGCGGGAAAAATTTGTGGCCAGACGAGCACATACCCCCTGGACTAGGGACAACCTCCTGGTCAGGTGGGTTGCGCGACGTCCAGAGCGCTCGGACGTCCGGTTCGGAGGCTGGACGAACCCAGGGTTCACCCGGCCGTCTCCGCTCAGCTCGGATCCGGCGGGACGATGGTGACGACGACGTTGCCGACCTGCTGCCCCGTCTCGACGTACCGGTAGGCGTCGACGACCTGCTCCAGCGGATACCGCCGGTCAATGACCGGCTTGAATTCTCCTGTTTCCATCAGCTTCGCGAGATACCGGATCGTCTCCTGGTTCGTCTTTCCCAGGGGGAACTTCACCCGCCTGCCGCGAAACAGGGGCGTGATGAACGGCAATAGCACGTTCTGGCATCCGGCGCCGAGTTCCGACGACAGATACACTCCGCGCGGTTTCAACAACTTTCTGCAACGCCTGAAGGAGCTTTTGCCGACCGCGTCGAAGACCACGTCGTAGGTCTGCTCATCCTGGGTGAAGTCCTGGACGGTGTAGTCGACGACCCGGTCCGCGCCCAGGCCTTTCACCAGCTCCACATGCGCCGTGGCACAGACCGCGGTGACGGTGGCGCCGTGGTGTTTCAGGAGCTGCACCGTGGCCGAACCGATGGCGCCGGTCGCGCCGTAGACGAGGACGTCATTTCCCGCCTCGACGCCCGCCACCTGGACGAACCACAGGGCGTAATGCGAGCCCTCGGTACCGGCAGCGGCCTTCTCGAACGTCAGGCCTTCCGGCATGATCGCGATGAGAGCGTCCTGCGGAACCTTCAGGTACTCGGCATGCGCTCCGAACGGGCCCTCGTTGTACCCGAACACACGGTCGCCCACCGCGAAGGACGTGACGTCCGCGCCGACCGCTTCCACCACTCCCGCGTATTCGGTGCCGAGAATGCGACGCCGCGGGCGGGCCAGGCCGGTGATCGCGCGCATAAAGAAGGGCTTGGCCGCGCGATAAGAGCAGTCCGTCCGGTTGACCGTCGTCGCGTGCACCTTCACGAGGACGTCTCCGTCACCGATCGCGGGCGTGTCCACCTCGGCGATCCGGACCAGTTCCGGCGGCCCGTACCGGCTGCGCACCGCTGCTTTCATAATGGCGCATCCTAGCCGGGTATTCCCGCCTTCCCTCGGCCGGATGAGGACGCCGGCGCCCCGTCGCGGACGGTTTATGCCAGATCGGGAAGGAGACGGCGGATGCTGGACTCGGTCAGTCCGTCGGTGGTCTCCTCAAGGCGCTTTCCGACCTTTTCGGCTTCCTCCGCCAGCAGCCGGGCCAGTTCCGCGCGGCGGTCCTCGTCCACGCGCGACTCGATGGCGGCGATGCTCAACGCGGCGACGGCCCGGCCGTCCTTGCCGATCACCGGGACGCCGACGGCGCGCATGCCGGGGACCAGCATCTGGTCGTTGAACGTGTAGCCGCGGCTCCTGCTCTCCTCGACCAGCCGGAGCAGGGTGTCGACGTCGAAATTGGGGTAGCTGCCCAGCTTCGAGGCGTTCGCGTCCAGGGCGCGCTTGACCTCGTCGTCCGGGAGCCATGACAGCAGCGCGAGGCTGCCCGAGCCGACGCCGAGCGGGCGCCGGTCGCCGATGCGCAGGGTGAGCGTCTTGATCGGGAACGCGCCGCTGGCACGGTCCACGCAGATCGCCTCGGCCGCGTTGCGCACCGACAGGAAGACCGTGTCCTCCGTCTCCGCCGCCAGCCGCAGCAGCGAGTCGTTGACCAGGTCGATGAGCCCGTAGCGGTTGACCGCGGCGAAGCCCAGCGCGAAGAGCTCGAATCCCAGGTGGAAGCGTCCGGCGACCTCGTCCTGCTCGACGATCCCGTCCTGGGCCAGCGTGTTGAGGATCCGGTGCGCCGTCGATTTCTGCAGGCCGGTGTCGGCGGCGACGTCGATGAGCCTCCGGCCGTCACGGCCGCCGCGTGACAGCGAGACGAGGATCGCCACCGCGCGCTCCACACTCTGGACCGATTCCACCGAGCCCCCTCACACCTGGATCCGTGCTCGCTCGCCCAATCTAGCCCGCCGCCGGCGGTGCGGGCGGCGCGCCCGGCCCCCACGGGCCTCGCACGGCCTGACGAGGCAGAACCTTCCGGATCGATCGGCGCTGCCGGTGACAGCCGTCGAAACGCCTGCCGAGGGTGGCGGGGCATCCGGCCGATCAGCTGCCGAGTCCGTCGCACGACTCTTGACACTATTTCGGAACTCAGTATCGTCATACGGAACCGACCAGCTCAACGAGGTGCCCACCGCCATGAGGGCGGCGTCAGGGCGATTGGACGGAAGCAGTGACGGTAGAAGACACGGCAATGACGCCGAAGGAAGACCAGGCGCTCGAACGGCGCATCTTCAGGCGGCTGGGAGTGCGCCTGTTCCCCCTGCTCGTCCTGATCCTGTTCGTGAACTTCATGGACCGGGCCAACCTCGGGGTCGTGGCGACCCCGATGTCGGACGACCTCGGCCTCAGCGGCAGCGCGTTCGGGCTCGCCGCGGGCCTGTTCTACCTCGGCTACCTGCTCTTCGAGGTGCCCAGCAACGTCGCGCTGCACAGGTTCGGCGCCCGCGTCTGGATCGCCCGGATCATGATCACCTGGGGGATCGTGACCGTGGCCCTGATGTTCGTCACGGGCCCGGTCTCGCTCAACATCCTCCGGTTCCTGCTCGGCGCCGCCGAGGCGGGCCTGTTCCCCGGGGTCATCCTGTACCTGACGTTCTGGTGCCCCGGACGCCTCTTCGCCCGCGCGTACTCGACCTTCCAGCTCGCCGTCCCGGTGGGGCTGGCGCTCACCAGCCTGATCACGTCCGCCGTCCTGCTCATGCACGGCGCCCTGGGGATGGCCGGATGGCGGTGGGTCTTTCTCATCGAGGGCCTGCCGGCCATCGTGCTCGGGGTCATCGTGTTCTTCGTCCTGCCGAACGGCCCGAAGAACGCGAAGTGGCTGAAGCCGGACGAGCGGAGCTACCTGCTGGAGCACGCCCAGGCGTCCGAGCCGGGCGGCGCCCACCGGCGCGGCGCGCTGGCCGAGGTCATGCGCACCCCGCGAGTGTGGATCTACGCGGTGCTCTACTTCTGCATGATCGTCGGGTTCTGGACGATCACGTACTGGCTTCCGACGGTCGTCAAGGAGCACTTCGACGTCGGCACGGTCGGCGCGGGACTCATCTCGGCGATCCCCTGGGCCTTCACCGCCGTCGTCATGTTCCTGGTCGGCATCTCCTCGACGCGGACCGGCGACGTCCGCTGGCACATGATCGTCTGCCTGGTGGTCGGGGGCCTGACGCTGCTCGCCAGCACGCTCGTGGGGTCGCCGATCGTGGCGCTGATCTGCCTGTGCTTCGCCGCGGGCGGCATCCAGGCGGCGAGCCCGCTGTTCTGGGCGCGGACCTCGACGGTCTTCGCGGGCGCCCTCTGCACGGTGGCCATCGCGTTCATCAACTCGCTCGGCAACATCAGCGGCCTGGTCGGCCCCTACGTGCTGGGCCTGCTGACCGACCTCACCGGCGACACCCGGCTCGGGCTCGTGGTGATGAGCGGCTTCATCATGATCGCCGCGCTGCTCACCTTCCTGGTGACCCGGACGCCGGTCCCCGCGGGGAGGGGCCGGTGAGCGGTGGGCCGTGCTACGCCGACGACCTGGTCGTCGTCGACAGCGCCACGCAACTGGACCGGGGCCACGCGTCGGCGGTCGCGGTCGTCGGTTCGCACGGGGGCCGCTACCCGGCCCGGCTGGCGGCCCGGGCCGGAGTGCGGGCGATCGTGTTCAACGACGCGGGCGTCGGGCGGGACCGGGCGGGCGTCAGCGGCCTGGACGATCTCGGCGACCTCGGGGTGCCGGCCGCGGCCGTCAGCCACGTGACCGCCCGCATCGGGGACGGCGGCGACACGCTGCGGCACGGGACGGTCTCGTCCGTCAACGCGCCCGCCCGCGCGCTGGGCTGCGAGGTCGGCATGCCCTGCCAGGAGGCCGTCCGAACGCTCGCCGGGTCGGTGGCCGCACCGGTGCCTCCCGCTCCGGCGGAGGAGGCCCGGCACCTGCTGCGCGACGGCCGCCCGCGTGTCTGGGCGCTGGACTCCGCCTCGCTGGCCGGCCCCGATGACGAGGGGGACGTGCTGGTCACGGGCTCCCACGGCGGGCTGCTCGGCGGCACGCCGGCCACCGCCCTGCGCGCGGCGGCGGCCGCGGCCGTCTTCAACGACGCCGGGGTCGGCAGGGACGCGGCCGGGCTGGGCCGGCTGCCGGCCCTGGACGCGCGGGGCATCGCGGCGGCCACGGTGTCCGCCACGTCCGCCCGGGTGGGTGACGGGCGCTCCACCTACCACGACGGCGTGCTGTCGGCGCGGAACGAGGCCGCCGCGCGCCTCGGCGCCCGTCCGGGCATGCCGACGTCCGAATTCGTCGGCCTCGTGCTGGCTTCATTGGAAAACGACCACCTTGGACTAGGAGAACCGCGATGACCATGACGACCGAGGGACGGGACGACGCAGGGCCGCGGTCGTCGCCCGGCGGGCCCATGTCCGGGGGGCGAGCCCTGGCGGAGATGCTCCGGATCAGCGGTGCCGGCCCCATGTTCGGCATGGCCGGCTTCCAGCTGCTCCCGTACTACGAGGCCGTCCGGGTGCTGGGCATGGAGCACCACCTGGTGAACGACGAGCGGATCGGGGCGTTCGCGGCCGACGCCTACGCCCGCCTGACGGGACGTCCCGGGATCTGCGACGGCACCCTCGGGCCCGGGGCCACCAACCTGGTCACGGGACTGGTGGAGTCGCTGAACGCGGGCGTCCCGGTGATCGCGCTGACGGGGAACACCCATCGCGGCCACTCCTGGAAGAACATGACGCAGGAGGCCCGGCAGGTGGAGATCCTGCGTCCGGCCGTCAAGGAACTGATCCGCGTCGAGGCCGTCGAGCGCATCCCCGAACTCGTCCGGCGGGCCTTCTCGGTCGCGACGTCGGGGCGTCCGGGGCCCGTGGTGCTCGACGTTCCGGAAGACGTCGCGCATGCCGAGCACGTGTTCGCCGCGGAGGACTTCTTCGCCGATCCCGCCACCGCCCGCGTGCCGGCGCGGCGGCCCCGTCCCGACGCGTTCGAGGTCGACCGCGCGGCGGCACTGCTGGCACAGGCCCGGCGCCCGCTGATCCTCGCCGGGGGCGGCGTGCATCTCTCGGGCGCCCACGATGCCCTCCTGCGCCTTGCCGAAGGAGCGGGGATCCCGGTGGCGCACACGTTGAGCGGAAAGGGCGCCATCCCGTGCGTCCACGACCTGTCCGTCGGCCTGTTCGGACGGTACAGCCGGTACGCGAACGAGCTCATCGAGTCGTCCGACTGCCTGCTGGTGGTGGGGTGCAAGCTCGGAGAGATCGCCACGAAACGCTACGCCCTCCCCCGTCCGGGCACCCCGCTCATCCACCTCGACATCGTCGCCGAGGAGATCGGCCGCTGGGCCCCGACGCAGGTCGGGCTCTTCGGGGACGCGCACTCCGGCCTGTCCGACCTCGCCACGGCGCTGGAGTCGGCGAAGCCGGCCGACCGGTCGGCGTACCTGCGCGAGCTGCGCGAACGCCGCTCCGCCTGGGACGCCGAAGCCCGCCCCCGGTACGAGAGCGACGAGGTCCCGGTCAACATGGGCCGCGTGGTCGGCGAGATCAACCGGGCACTCCCCGAGGACGGGGTGCTCATCGCCGACGGCGGTTTCGCCAGCCATTGGGCGGGCCTCCTGCACGACACCAGGCGCGCGGGACGCGGATTCGTCGCCGACCGCGGTTTCGCCTCGATCGGCTACGGCCTGCCGGGGGCGCTCGGCGCCGCCCTGGCCGTCCGGGCCGAGTGCGGCAGCGCCGCCCCGGTGGTGAGCATCACCGGCGACAGCGGCCTCAACATGACCATCGGGGACCTGGAGACGGCCCGCCGCGCCGGCGTCGCCTTCACCCTCGTCGTCGTCAACAACGCCGCGTCCGGATATATCAAGGCGCTCCAGCACGCCGTCTACGGCGAGGGCAACTACCAGTCCGCCAGCCTGATCGAGACGAACTACGCCGAGCTCGCGCGGAACTTCGGCTGCCACGGGCACCGGGTCGAGCACCCGGACGACCTGGGCCCGGCGCTGAAGCAGGCGATGTCCGCCCACGACGCGCCGACCGTCGTCGACGTCGTCGTGACCCGCGACCCCGCCCGGATGCTGCCCGGTGTGGACAACCGCACGCTCCAGGTCCGGCCCGGAGACCGGCCGGTCTGACACCCACGAAGGAGCCACCATGACCACTCGTTTCGACCGCCTTCTCGACGGGCCGATCCGCCGGCTGCTCGACGGCGCCGACGCGTTGATCGTCAGCGAGCCGCAGAACGTGTTCCTGGTCGCGGACGTCGTCCCGCCCACCCTGCGCCTGCTGCCCGAGCGCCTCCTGATGCCGGTGTTCCACACGTCCGCGGAGCCGTTCTGGGTCATCGCGGACATCACCCGGGACGTGATCCGGCGCCAGAGCCGCCACATCGGCGACCTCGTCGTCTACACCGAGTACCGCCAGTCGCCGATCGAGGCGCTGGTCGAGGCGCTGCGGGAACGCGGGCTTCCGAACCGGCGCATCCTCGTCGAGAAGAACCACCTGAGCGCCGGCTACTACGAGGAGCTCGCCCGGTCCCTTCCCGGCGTGACGATCGACGACGCGACACCCGCCCTGCACGAGATGCGGGCCATCAAATCACCGGAAGAGCAGCGGCAACTGCAAGACCGAGCCAACGCCACCCTGCGCGCACTGGCGGAATGCTATGCCGAAACAAGCATCGGCGACACCGAGGTGGAAATACGCCAACGCGCGATCCAGAAGCTGTTCGCGCACGGATTCGACACGCTCGAATTCGTCACCCTCGCCCGGGGCCGCGGCGACATCCTCAACGGCGTCGCGGGCGACACGCCCCTCCAGCGCGGGGACATGCTCCGTGTCGACATGGGCGGCACGATGGGCGGCTGGCGCTCCGACATCCACCGGACCGCGGTGGCGGGCACGCCGTCCACCCGCCTCCGGGACGCGTGGCGCAGGAACCGCGACGTCCACTACGCGGCCATGGACACCATGCGGGCCGGACGCCCGGTACACGACACGTACTCGGTCTGCGTCCGCGAGTACGAGCGCCGCGGCATGCACTGCGACATGCCGTTCATCGGCCATTCCCTCGGAGTGGGGCAACACGAGTTCCCGGTCCTCACCCCCTTCGCGGAGGGCGAGTACGAGAGCGGCATGGTGATCATGCTGGAGCCCATGGGAAAGGACCCCGACCTCGGCGGCTTCTCGATCGAGGACATGGTCCTCATCACCGACGACGCCCCGGTGGTCCTCTCCGACGCCATAGGAACCGAAGAAATGATCGTAATCGGCGAATAGCCCGACCCAATTACCGAGAACGAGGTACCCATATGAACACCGATGAACGAATCGCCTACGCGGGCGGCGAATTCGTCCCCGAATCGCAGGCGTCGGTGTCGATCCTGGATCACGCGGTGCTCTACGGCGATGGCGTCTTCGAGACCGTGGTCGCCTGGGAGGGCCGGATCTTCAAGCTGGACGCCCACGTGCGGCGCTTCCTGAAGTCCTGCGCGGCGGTCGCCCTCGACTGCCCCGTCACCGAGAAGCACCTGAAGGACCTGGTCATAGAGACGGTCCGCCGAAACGAACTGCAGAACGCCTACATCAAGTGGATCCTCACCAGGGGTTCGAACGGCACGCCCCTGATGGACCCCACCGGCTGCGTGCCGAACCTCATCATCATGGCGCGCCCGTACATAGACCGGTCCTCGCAAGCGGGCCTCCGCGTGAAAACCGTCGCGGTGCGCCGCCCGCCAGGGCAAGTGCTCGACGCACACGTGAAGAGCCTGAACTACCTCAACCTGGTCATGGCGAAGGTCGAGGCCAAGGCCGCCGGCGCCGACCAGGCGCTGATGCTCGACGTGCACGGCCGCCTGTGCGAGGCACCGGGCTTCAACATCTTCGTCGTCACCGACGAGGTGCTGAAAACCCCGCAACACGACATCCTCCGCGGCATCACCAGAGAAACGACCCTGGAACTGGCCACCGAGAGAGGACTTCAAGTACGCGAGACCGACCTGGAACTCTACGACGCCTACACCGCCGACGAGCTATTCCTCACCAGCACCGCCGGCGGCCTAGTACCAGTAGTCGAGGTAGACGGCCGCAAGATCGGCAACGGCAAACCCGGCCCAATCCTGACCGCCCTCCAAACCGCCTACCAAGAGGCCCTGGCATCCCCCCGCTGGACCACCCCGGTCACCTGACGGTTCCGGCTCGCGGCCCGCATGCGGAACGCGGCGTCGCGTTCGGTGCGCAAGGACCAACCCGAACGCGACGCCGCACCACCAGAGCCAGAAGCTCGACCCCGACGCCGGCTCACCACGATTGATACCGTCCCTGACACCAGGGCACCCGTAACCATGAGGGAGTTCACTGTGGCCTTCGCAGCACGCCTGCCCTCCGATCTGGACGCATGGCTCGACGAATTCGCCACAGCCGAGCACTGGTCCAAAACCTGCTGGACCGACTCAGCGACGCCTGAACATAGGGTCGGCGACATCCTCTGCATCGGTGTCGCGACCGTCCGCCGAACCCTTACGTCGTCTACCGGTCGTAGCGTCCGGCCCGGATGTCACGCGCCAGCGCACCGAACGCCGCACGCCCGAACGCCAACCTCGGCCCGTCCGGATCCTTCGAGTCCCGGACGGCCACGCCTGGGGCCACTCCCACGACTTCCACGCAGTTGCCCCCAGAGGAGTCGCTGTACGTGCTCTTACGCCAGTTGCTGGATGACAGGTCGGGGGTGCTCACGTGTCCTCCATGATGCTCTGTATCAGGGCGGCGGTTCCCGACGCACGACAGTGCCTCAGATCTTGCCAGATTGAAGAGTACGGCAAGCTTCTGAACCTCTGTGGCGTCCGAGAGCATCTGACCATTTCCGCCCGCGCCTTCCACATAAGCGACGTCCGTCGATCCTCCGAATGTCAAGATTTGAAACCCGGTTGCCTCGAAGACACATGCACAGGCGGGCAGTACCTGGATGGAGACGTTCGAGAGACCGGCCAAGTCCAGCAGCCGCTTGCACTGCCCACCGCGAACTTCTGATGGGACGTCCCGGAGAACAGACTCCCGGATGAGTAGAAATACCATCGGCGCCTTGGGACTTGTTAAGACCGCCTGGCGCTCCATACGGATGGCAACCAGGTCATCGATCTTGTCTTGCTTTGGCCCCTTGCTGAACACCAGCCGGGCGTACTCCTCGGTCTGGAACAGACCGGTGATCAACACAGGCTCGTAGATGCTGATCTGTGCCGCCTCTTTCTCAGCACTGATCAACGGTCTGAATCCCGTAGGGATCAGGCCACGTTTCCGCGCCTCCTGGTGCTTCATCCACATGCGACGAAAAGTCCCGCCGAGCTCGAAGTAGGTGTCCAGGTCGTCGGCGAGGCCTTCGGACGGGGGTTTCTCGAAGGTCTCGACCTTGGCGAGCCATTGCGGGGTGCAGCCCAGTGCCGCCGCGAGCTTGTTGCGGGAGAGGCCGGACGCTTCGCGCCGCGCACGCAGCTCGTTGACGAACACTTCCTGGTACGCGGAGGGGCTGGTGTCACGCGAGGGTGCCATCGGGCGTCTCCCGGGTGTCGGCCCGCTGGTTCGGGGGTGTCGCCTCACTTGCTCGGGTGCTCGCCGGGGGGTGAGCGGTTCGTAGCTCAGAGTAACTCTTGCCTGCAAGGGTCGCCTGTCATAAGCCGAACCGACCCGCAGGGAACCCCGCCCCATGAACGATCAAGAACGAGCGCTTCTCCAGGAGCAGTACCAGGCCTGGCACATCCGCAGGCCTCCGACGATGAAGTGCCTAGTGGCCACGCGCCTCGGCCGTCCTCTCACCCAGAGGGAGATCTACTACGGCCTGTGCGCGACCCTCGTCGAAGACTCCTACGAGTTGCTGAGCGAGGCCCTCGCCCACCAACGCGAGATCGGAAGAGACGCTGTGATCGTCGCGTTAGCGATCTCCGGCGCGTCACTCGTCGCGATACTCGCCCTGTGGATGCTGATCATCTTGATCGGCATGGCCGTCGCAGACATCGGCTACGTCGGTAAGCACCGAGCAGCCGGCCACAGACCACCGCAGCGACGTCGTTCCACCGCTGGACGCTCACGGCCACCAGGCGCGGGCAGCACACCGCGTCCGAGACCGCGCCCAGCGGTGAAGCACCGCTAATCCCCGTGGCGCTGCCGTCCCCGATGCCTGCGCTCCTCCACCCATGCGAATCGCTTAGCGCTTGTCGGGGGTGGTTAGGCCTTGGACCAGGGTATTGACGATTTCCAGCATTTCTTGGCGGGCTTCGGGGCGGTTGGGGGCCGCGTCCACATATAGGGCGGCTTCGTCGGCTACTGCCAGCAGGACGTGTGCCAGGGGTTTCACCGGCAATGGCAGCAGCGCGCCCTCTTCCACGCCCTGGGCCAGGACAGCCTCGATCAGGCCGAGGATGTGCGGTTGGCAGATCGCGCGCCAGCGGACCCAGCCGAGTACCGAGGGGCCGTCGATCAGGACGATCCGGCGCACCTCCGCCTTCTCGCAGGCGTCGAGCCACATTTCCATGGCGCGTGTCATCACGGCGACCAGGTCGGTGTCGCCGGACGGCACCGCCTCCACGAGGGATCGGGTGACGTCGGCCTCCACGTCGGCCAGGACATCGGCGAACAGCTCGGTCTTGTCGCCGAACTGGTGGTAGAGGGCGCCGCGGCTGACGCCCGCCTCGCGGGTCAGGGTCTCGGTGCCCACACCCGCGTAGCCGTGCTCGGCGAAGAGCTTGCGCCCCGCCGCGATCAGGGCGGCGCGAGTCGCCGCCGTCCGGTCCGCTTGTGTTCGCCGCGAGTTTTTCATACACTCTGCCCGTAAGTTACATGCACACTGTATGTTACTTCACTCGGCGAAGAGGAGTCCGCGCATGCAGACGATCGATCTTCCGAGCGGGACCGTCCACTACCGCGTCACCGGTCCCGAGAAGTCCGCGGCACCGCCGGTCGTGTTCGTCCACGCGTTCCTCGTCAACGGCGCCGTGTGGTCGAAGGTCGCCGACCTCCTCGCCGAGCGGGGCATACGGTCGTACGCCCCGGACTGGCCGCTGGGTGCGCACCGAACTCCACTGCGTCCTGACGCCGATCAATCGCCACGGGGCGTCGCCCGGCAGATCGCGAGCCTCCTGGAGGCGCTCGACCTGCACGACGTCACGCTGGTCGGCAACGACACCGGCGGTGCGCTCGTCCAGTTCCTCCTCGACACCGACCCCGGCCGGGTCGGACGCGTGGTGCTGACCAATTGCGACGCCTTCGACAGTTTCCCGCCCTTCCCGTTCAACATCATTCTCCGGCTCCTCAAGGGCCCCCGGTTGATGAGGTTCAACCTGCTTCCGATGCGCAGCCGCCTGCTCCGGCACTCACCGCTCGGTTTCGGGCTTCTCGCGAACGAGCTGGACGCCGAGCTGACCCGATCGTGGATCGAGCCCGCGATCACCCAGCAGGGCATCCGCGACGACGCCGTGCGGTTCCTGCGCGCCGCCGATCCGCGCGACCTGCTCGACGTCTCCAGCCGACTGAAGGACTTCCAGGGGCCCGTCCGCATCGTGTGGGGCACTGCCGACCGCGCGTTCAAGCCCAGCCTCGGCCGGCGGCTCCACAAAGCATTCCGCGACGCGGAATTCATCGAGGTGCCGGGCGCCCGCACCTTCGTCCAGCTCGACGCACCGCAAAAGCTCACCGACCAGATCGCCGAGTTCTCCACCGTCCCCCAGTAGCGGACGTTGGGGGTTGAGGAGGCCGCCGTCCAACTAGTTGTCGACGAACGCTCACTCGCCGCCCTCGCCTTTCTGGCCGGGTGGTTCGAGTGTCCCGCTCGTGAGACCGTCGTGCGCCAGTCGCACGGCACGACGTCCCATCTTGGCCGCCTCTTCGAGGCGCTGCACGAAGGTTTCCAGTTCTCTGAACGCGGCCCCGTAGGTCCGCTGCCGGTCCGGGTCCATCTGCGGGACGCGGGCTCCGCGCGGGTCGGTGCGGTGAGTGCCGGAGCCGGACGTGTTCCTGCGGGTGTTGACAGCACTTTTGAGGAATCCGAGCAGGAAGTCCGTGTCGAGCTGGTCAGTGGTGGAGACCGGGCGTCCGTCCTCGACTTGGACGAGGCCGCCGCGGATCAGCTCGGAGACGTTGACGCCGGCGGCGAGCTCCTCCTGTCCCTCGGGCAGGTGAGGCAACGCGCCGCGCAGGGCGTCGAGCATCTCCTCGAACCGGGCACGGGCCTTCGCGTACGCGGCGGCGCCGGGCTGTCCGGCGGCGACGTGGCGGCCCGGAGTGAGATCCACCTCCTCGTCCAGCAGGGAGATGACCGGTACCTCGGCGACCTGGTCGGCGGACGGATCGATCGGGCCGCGGAGGTCGGTGTCCGTGAGGTCGATCATGCGGACGGGGGCGTCCGGACCGGGCGCGCGTTCGGAGCGTCGGAGCACCCAGATGTGCACCGGCGCGGAATGCCCCGCGGCGAGCCCGCCGGGCAGCGCCACCAGAGTGTCCAGGGTGCCGCCGCGCACCAGTTCGGCGCGGATGCGGCGGCCCGATCGCCGGTAGGCGGCGGACGCCGGCAGGACGATCACGGCTCGCCCGCCGAGCGCGGTATGGAAGTGGCAGTGCTGGAGCCAGGCGAGATCCCCCTCCGCCTTGGGCGGTAGCGACATCTCCCAGCGTGGGTCGAGGAGCAGTTCGTCGCGCCCCCAGTCGGGTTGGCCGGTCGGCGGATCGCACACCACGAGGTCGGCCTTGAGGCCGGGGAAGCGGTCGTCGCGGAGCGTATCGCCTTGAGCGACCTCGACAGTGCCGGACCGTTCCTCGAGTGCGGCCCGTGCCATGACGAACTCGGGCAACCCCCTTGCCAGGTCCTGCCCGACCCGTCCTGACACCTTTGCGCCGCCGACCGACAGCAGCAGGTCGCCTATCCCGCAGGCCGGGTCGTAGACCACGCCCTTCGTCTCGCCCGCGAAGTGTCGGACGGCTCGGACGAGCGCGGGCGTCGACACGTGCTCTCCACCGCTATGGCTCGCGGATGCCACTAACCGCGCGGCGAGATCCCGGATGAGCTGTCCGGGGGTTCGGTCACCCGCCATCTGGGAGACGAGTTCGGCCATGGGCCCGCTCAGCGGACGTTCCACCCGCTCACCGCGCAGTTCGGCCGCGACGGCGACGAGCGCCCCGATCATGTCTTCGCCGCGTTCGGCGCGGAGTGCGTGCCACAGCCTGACCTCGTCAGCCACCCCTTGGCCCTTGCCCTGCCGTTCCAGCCAGCGGCGGACGTCCGGCAACGAGAACAGGGGCGCCGACGCCGTACCGCCCGCGGGTTCCGGGAAGTCGGCGTGGCGGCGCCTCCAGTTCGACACGGCCGCGCGGGTCACCCCGGCCATCCGGGCGATCTCCGCCGGTGGAACCAGCGGCTCTTCATCAGCCATAACGGCAACGTACACGGCTGTGAGCATTTGATCAATCATTAATCGCGTTGACAACGCTAACAAGAGGCCCGACTCTGTTTACACAGAAGGTCGAGCGCGGCATCCACCGCGGGAACCCGCCGCGCGCCCTTCTCCAGCCCACGGTCGCCTGGCCGGGGCCGTCTTCCCCGGAGGTTCACCTTGTCCGCGTCGACCCATGAATTGACGATCTACCGCATCTCCAACGCGGCCCCTGACGAGGCCGCGTTCCTCGAAACGCTGCAGGGGACGTACCTGGACGAGGCCGCGTCCAGTGACATGGCGTTCCCCGAGTACCCGGACGCCACGGCCGTCGCGTTCCATTGGCAGCGCGACCCCGTGTCACCGCACTGGATGAACGCGGCGAGACACCTCATCGGACCGCTCCCCGACGACTACCGGAACAACGACTGCGGCGCCCTGCTGCTGCTCGACGTGGACCGAGTCAGGTACGCGATCGGCTTCGGCGGCGGCTGGCGGACCATCCCCGAGCAGTTCAAGGACCACCGCTTCGGGCTCGGGTTCACCATCCGGGCCGTGGACGCCGAGCAGGTCCGTTCCGTCGTCCGGCGCTCGATGACCGGGCTCGGGCGCCAGGACGCCACCCACGTCCCGTCCGGCATCCCCATCGGGCACATCGGCCTCAGCGAGTACACCGAGATCGTCGGCAGGCTCGCGGGCATGGTCGATCCCGCGGACCTCGGTCTCTCCGGCACCCGGCGGATCCGCGTCGAGGGGTCCGCCGGGCTCCGGCTGCGGGTTCCGCTCGACCGCGGACGCCTCGTCGCGCTCCTGCGCAGGATCTCCGAGATCCGCGCTCGGCGGGTGCCGGACGACTTCGCCTTCGTCGAGGCCATCACGCCCGTCCGGGACGACTGGCGCCTCACCGACCTCGACAGGCGCCTTGACGCGCGGCTGCGCGCGGAGCCGGGCCACGACGGCGGGATGCGGCTGGCCGCCGCCGTCCCGATGGACCTCGCGGACCAGGTCCACGAGGCTCAGGGTTACGCCATCAAGATCGGGTCCGCCCTGATCCGCCACCGGGGAGACCTCGATGTGGACTCCGTCCTCCGCCGTTGCCGGTTCCAGCCCCGCGTCCCGGCGCTCGCTGCGATCGAGGCACTCCGGCGCGGCGAGGTGCGGATGTGCGAGGACGACGACGGGGAGCGCGTCCTCGGCAGGGCGGCGGCCGACAAGTGGCTGGCGGCCTCCGTCCGGGTGGACGAGCATGAGTACTTCCTCGTGGAGGGCACCTGGTACGAGGGCGGAACCGAGTACTTCACCTCCGTCCAGCGCCGGATCGCAGATCTGTTCAGGTCCGTGCCGAGCCTTGACCTTCCGGTCTGGAGCCGCGACCTCAAGCCGCCGCCCGGATCGAAGAAGCGCGGCGAGGCCGTCTACAACGAGTGGGTCCAGGACTCGCTCGGTGTCGACCGCTTCCTCAGCCTCGACCGGACGGGTGCCCGCACCGAGTTCCACGGCTCGCACGGGTTCGAGCCGTGCGACCTGCTCGGGCCGGGAAACGAACTCATCCACGTCAAGGGCGGCAAGCGCACCCAGCCCTTCAGCCATATGTTCAGCCAGGCCCTTGTCTCCGCCGAGTCGCTGTACCTCCGTCCCGAGGCCCGCGCGTCCTTCGCCGAGCTCGTCGAGCAGACGAGCCTGGGCAGGCGCGCGTTGCCGGACGGCTGGCGCCCGGAAAAGGTCGTCCTCGCGATGAAGGTCGACCGCCGCACGCCGCTGACGCCGGCGACGCTCTTCCCTAACGCGCAGATCGCGCTCGCGCATCTGGCGCGGACGCTCTCCCGTTACGGCATCGAGGTGGAGGTCATTTCGATCCCCCACGAGGAGGCCTCCTCAGCGGCGGCCTGACCGCGACCTGCCGCACTCGCGCGACTGCCGACCCCGCCCGCCGACTCATCTCTTGGGGAGGGCTGGGGCGGTAGTTAGGGCCCTCGGGTCGTGGAAGGTGAAGTCGGCTGCTGAGGTGCGGTAGAGGTCGGCGTAGCGGGCCACCTTTTCTGGGTCCAGGTCTACGCCCAGTCCTGGGGCCGTTGGGACGGGGAGTCGGCCGTTCGTGTAGTTATCCAGGGGGCCGGCGAAGGGGGTGCGGAGGATGTCGTCGGTTAGTAGGGCGCCGTAGGCCTGGTTGGGGTGGCGGAAGTTGGGGGTTGCCGCGATCACGTGGACGGCGGCGGCCAGGGCTATGCCCAGTTCGCCGAGGCTGTGCTTGACGACGGGGAGGCCTGCGGCGGCGCAGATTCCGGCTGAGCGTTTGAGGTTGAGGAGGCCGCCGTCCATCTGGTTGTCGACGGAGAGGGCGTCTGCGGCCCGATGCTGGATGACGGCCAACTGGTCGGTGCGCGTCCATGAGGCTTCGTTGGCCAGTAGCGGGGTGTTCAGGCGGCTGCGGACGTAGGCCATTTCGGGGAGGTTGCGGCCCGACACCGGTTGTTCGACCATTTCCAGGCCGTATCCCTCTAGGGCTCGTATGGCTTGAATGGCTGCGCCTGGGGACCATGCTTCGTTTGCGTCGACTCGGATGCCCATTTCGGGGCCTGCGCCGTCGCGGAGAGCGGCGACGCGTTCGATGTCGGCTTCCAAAGCGTCGGCGCCGACCTTGAGGTAGCAGAGGCGGGCGCCTGACTTGGCGGCGCGGCGGGCCTCGGTGCGTACTTCGGTGGGGTCGGAGGCGGCGACGTAGTGGAAGAACTCGACCTCGTCGCGGAAACGTCCGCCGAAGAAGTCGACGATCGGACGGCCGCACGACTTGCCCAGGAGGTCCCAGCAGGCCGTTTCGACGGCGGCGATGGCCGGGCTGCTGGAGCCGATGTGGTGCCAGGTGCCGACGACGTCGATGCGCTGGATCAACTGCTCGATGCGCAGCGGGTCGGAGCCGATGACCAGGGGTTCCAGGCTGCGCAGGACACCCAGCACGACGTCCGCGGACGGGTACGCGGCGGCCTCGCCGAGGCCGGTGAGGCCCTCGTCTGTGTCCACCTCGACGATGACGGAGACGAGGCCGGAGCGGCGGCCGAAGGCCCACACCTCGTCGGTCCGGTAAGGGACGGCGACCGGAGTGGCGCGGAGGGCGGTGATGCGCATGGCGTCTCCTAGGGACGGACGATCAGCGAGCGAGGTGCGTCGGTGAGCAGGACGGCGCCATTGGCTTCGACGAGGGCCGTGTCCGAGACGACGTGGCCGGGGCGGTCGATCCACGACATGAGGTGGAAGACCATGCCCTCGCGGATCCGGGTGCGGCCGCCCGCCCGGATGCCGGGGACGGACGCGCCGCCGACCCAGCTCGGCGGGAAGCCGATGCCGGTGAGGTAGCCGCAGTGGTGGCGGCGCGGGCGCCGTCCGGTGGCCGCGGCCACTGTGCCGGCCCAGGCCGCGTAGACGTCGCCGGTGAGGTTGCCCGGCACCAACGCCGCGCGGGCCGCTTCCAGGGCCGCCGACGCCGCCGACGCGGCCTCGGCCGCGTCCGGGGGCGCCTCGCCGCAGTACACGGTTCGGCTCATCGGGGCGTGGTAGCGGTGGACGCAGCCCGACAGCTCCACGAACAGGCCTTCGCCGTGGCGGAGGTGGTGCTCCCGCCAGGTGACGTGCTCCTGCGCCAGGCGGTCAAGGGAGCGGACGAGGGGCGCGAAGCCCGGCTGGTGCCCGCCCGCGGAGGTCATCGCCCACTGGGCGCGGGCGGCGACGGTGCGTTCGCTGACGCCCGTCCCGGCGGCGTCGAGCGCGGCGTGCATCGCCGTCCCGGAGATGTCGGCGGCCCAGCGGACGAGGTCGATCTCGGACGCCGACTTGACCGTCCGCAACCGGGCGGGAAGGGCCGTGCAGTCCGTGTAGGTGCGGTCGGGCAGCGCCTGGCGGAGGCGGGCCAGGACGGCGGGCGGCAGCGTCATCGAGCCTTCCTCGACGCCGATCGCCGAGCCGGGCGGCGTCACCGACGCCAGGACCCGGGCCGCCGCCTTCGCCGGGTCCTGCGTCTCCCCGTAGAGTGCCTGCCGCGCGGAAGGCACCTGCGCCGTCAGCGTGTGCCGCTCCATGCGCCGCGCGACGAGCACGGGCGGGCCGTCGAGCGGCAGGACGGCCATGGTGAACGCGAAGTAGCCCAGGTGGTCCAGGCCGAGCAGGTAGTACAGGTTCTCCGGGCTGGTCAGCGCCACCGCGGCCAGGCCCCGGCGCCGCATGACCTGGCGGAGCCTGCCGGTGCGCGTCCGGTGCTCGTCCTGCGGGACGGCGATGGTGAGTTCGGCGGTCATGGCGCCAGTGTGGGGCGGCGGGAAGTCCCGCGACCAGCGAGCTTTTCCGATGTGCGCCGTTAGCGTGGCTACATGGTCTACGAGGTGCGGCGGCTGAGGCTGCTCCGCGAGCTCGCGGCGCACGGCACCATCGCGGCGGCCGCGCAGGCGTGCCATCTCACGCCGTCCGCGGTCTCGCAGCAGCTCGGCCTGCTGGAACGCGAGGTCGGTACCCCGCTCCTGCTGCGGGACGGGCGCCGCGTCGTCCTGACCGAGGCGGCGCGCGTGCTGGTCGCGCACACCGAGCGGGTCCTGGCCGAGCTGGAGGAGGCGCGGGCGCAGGTGGCGGGGCTGACCGGGGAGGTCCGCGGCACCGTCAGGCTCGGCGCGTTCCCGAGCGCGGCGGTCGCGCTGGCCGCTCCCGCGATCGCCGCCTGCCGAGCGGAGCACCCCGACCTTCGGATCGTCCTGGACGAGACCGAACCCGACGAGTCGGTCGACGCCCTGCGCCACCACGCCTGTGACGTGGCGCTGGTCTACGAGTACAACCTGCTCCCCCGGATCCGCGACGAGGGCGTGGAGGTGCGGCCCCTCCTCCGCGAGCCCCTCCTGGCGGCGCTGCCACCGGCCGAGGGCCCGACGGCGCTGGCGGAGCTCGGCGACCGCGCCTGGATCGCGCCGCGCAGCGACACGGCACTGCGCACCGTGCTGGAGCGCGCCTGCCAGGCGGCCGGATTCGAGCCGCGGATCGACTACACCAGCGACGACTACACGGTGATCATGTCGCTGGTCGAGGCGGGGGTGGGCGTGTCGCTGCTCCCCCGCCTGGTCACCGAGCCGCTCGCGTCCCGCGTGCACCTGACCCGGGTGAGCGGCCTGGAGCTGACCCGGACGATCTCGATGGCCGTCCGCACCGGCAGCGGCCGCGACCCGCGCGTCGGCGCCGTGACGACCGCCCTCCAGCGCGCCGCGGAAGCCGTCTAGACGAGGTTGTCCTCGACCTTCAGGCCGAACTCGCCGCGGCCGTACATCGACAGGGCGTGCTCGACGTCGTTCGCCACGTGGACGCTGCCCGCGTGGGCGTCGCGCCAGGCGCGTTCGATGACGTTGCCGCGGTGCAGGGAGTTGCCGCCGGCGGTCTTGAACAGAATGTCGATGGCCTCGATGGCGCGCTCGGTGCCGCGGACCTGGTCGCGGCGGGCGCGCAGCCGCAGCTCCATCGGGATCTTCTCGTTGCGGAGCGCGTACTCGTGGATCTCCCGGACGTTCCGGTCGGTCTGCAGGACGGCGGCGTCGATCTCGGACGCGGCGCGGGCGACGGCGACCTGCGCGAACGGGTCCTCGACGAAGCGTCCGCCGCCGAGGCTGAGCCGGATCCGGTCGCGCATCCGCGCCACGTACAGGTCGTGGCAGCCGGCCGCCATCCCGATCACGCTGGCGGTGACGGTGGCGGTGAAGATCGTGCCGAACGGCATCCGGTACAGCGGGCCGGTGTTGACCTTGCGGCCGGGGTTGCGGAGCTGCGCCTGCTCGAAGTTGCGCATCGCGCGGTGCGCCGGGACGAACGCCCGCTCCACGACGATGTCGTCGCTGGCGGTGCCGCGCAGGCCCATCGAGTCCCAGACCTCGCGGATCTCGTAGTCGGTCTTCGGGACGAGCACCGTCATGAAGTCGACCGGACGGCCCTCCGCGCCGACGACGAGCGCGCCGAGCAGCGCCCAGGACGCGAACTCGCAGCCGGACGAGAACGACCAGCGCCCGCTCACCTCGTAGCCGCCGTCGACCGGGGTGAGCCGGCCGATCGGGGCGTAGGACGAGGCGACGAGGGTGTCCGGGCCGGCGCCCCACACCTCGTGCTGCGCCTCGTCGGCGAAGAGGCCGACGTGCCAGGAGTGGACGCCGAGGATCGCCGCGACCCAGCCGGTGGAGCCGCACGCGCCGGAGATCGCGCGGATGACCTCGTAGAACGCGACGGGATCGTCCTCGGCGCCGCCGTAGCGGACGGGCTGGAGCATCCGGAACACGCCGGCGGCGGTCAGCTCGCGGATCGTCTCGGCGGGGATGCCGCCCTTCTCGTCCACGGACCGGGCCCGTTCGGCGATACCGGGCAGCAGCTCGCGCACGGCGTCCAGGACCTCGTTGCTCATCCCGTTCCTTCCCTCTTCCGGCCATTGCAGGAGACCATGCTCGCGCGTCGCCGCGAGGACGCGCGTCCCGGCCACCGGGACTCGCCGATCGGGCCGGTGGACCGCGACCTAATGTTCGAATCACCCATGTATCGCCGAAGGGATGATCCACGTGACCGCTACCGAGTCGGACGCCGTCCGCGCCATCGAGGCGGAGGCGATCACCCGCCGTTTCGCCCGGGGATGGCACTGCCTCGGCCTGGCCGAGAAGTACCGGGACGGCAAGCCCCACACGGTCGACGCGTTCGGGCAGAAGCTCGTGGTCTTCACCGGCGAGGACGGCACGACGAACGTCCTGGACGCCTACTGCCGGCACATGGGCGGCGACCTGTCCGACGGCACCGTCAAGGGCAACGAGATCGCGTGCCCGTTCCATGACTGGCGCTGGGGCGGCGACGGGCGGTGCAAGCGGATCCCGTACGCGCGCCGCGTCCCGCTGCGCGCCCGGACCGCCGCGTGGCCGACGATGGAGCAGGACCAGCTGCTGTTCGTCTGGAACGACCCGGAGGGGAACAAGCCCCCGGCGGACGTGACGATCCCGGTGATCGAGGGCGCGACCCGCGACGACTGGACGGACTGGCGCTGGACGGAGCAGGTCGTCCACACCAACTGCCGCGAGATCATCGACAACGTCGTCGACATGGCGCACTTCTTCTACATCCACCAGTCGTTCCCGACGTATTTCAAGAACATCTTCGAGGGGCAGACCGCCACCCAGATCATGAAGGGCCGGAGCCGGGACGACGCCCGCCGGGAGAGCAGCGGCGGCGGCGGGCCGCGGATGCTCGGCAACTCCTCCGTCGCGTCCTACCACGGCCCCTCGTTCATGATCGACGAGCTGACGTACCACTACGAGGGCTACGACCTGAACTCCGTGCTGATCAACTGCCACTACCCGATCGACGAGAACTCGTTCTCGCTGCACTCGGGCATCATCGTCCAGCACAGCGACAGGCTGTCGCCCGAGGCCGCCGAGGCGAGCGCGCAGAAGCTGTCGCAGTTCATCCTGACCGGCTTCGAGCAGGACGTCGCGATCTGGAAGCGCAAGGCCCGCATCGACAACCCGCTCCTGTGCGAGGAGGACGGCCCGGTCTACCAGCTCCGCCGCTGGTACCGGCAGTTCTACGTGGACGTCGCGGACGTCACGCCGGAGATGACCGACCGGTTCGAGTTCGAGATCGACACGACGCGCCCGGTCGAGTCGTGGGAGCGCGAGGTCCAGGAGAACCTCGCGCGCCGGGAGGCCCAGGGAGCCTCGGCGTGACGGTCCGCCAGGACGAGCGCCTGCTGGACGGCCCGCTGCTGCCGGTCCGGTGCCGCCGCTGCGCGGCCGAGGTGCTGGTGCGCAAGTCGACCTGGGAGCAGACGAGCATCCAGTGGAACGCCGAGGCCAGGGCCGCGTGCACGGGCCTGGACGACCCGCACGCGACGTGCCCGGCGCTCCGCTCGGCGATCCAGGAGGCGGCCCTGACCGGCGCCATCAGGGTCATGGAGTGACGACCGGGCCCCACTAGACGGTTCGCCATGCCCACGTCCCGGTCGCGGGTCTCTCCCTGCACGTCGCGGACTCGGGAGACCCGTCCGGCCGCCCGTACCTGTTCCTGCACGGCTGGCCGGAATCGTGGCGGACGCGGCACGGCGTGATGGCCGCCGCCCCGCCCGAGCTTCTCTGAGCGGAGGTGAAAGATTCGGGGGCACCCCGACATGAGCAGGTGACCACCGACCACAGGAGGCCACATGCCTAGGACCCCCCGATGACGGATGAGGACGAATTCGCGGCCGTCTACGCCGCGACCTACAAGGCACTGCTCGCGTATGCGCTGCGCCGCTGCGACACCCCCGAGGACGCCGCCGACGTCGTCGCCGAGACGTTCGCGACCGCCTGGCGGCGCGTCGCCGACATGCCGGCGGGCGACGAGGCCCGGCTGTGGCTGTACGGGGTGGCCCGCCGCGTCCTCGCCAACCACCGGCGCGGCGTTCTGCGCCACTCACGGAAGACGGCGGCGCTGCGCGCCGAACTGCGCGCGGCCGCGCCGGCACAAGACGCCTCTCCGGTGAGCGACGTCTTCCGCGCCCTGCCAGACCGCGACCGCGAGCTTCTCGCCCTGGTCGCCTGGGAGGGCCTGTCCGTCGCCCAGATCGCCACGGTGCTCGGCTGCTCCCGCAACGCGGTGAGCATCCGGCTGTACCGCGCCCGGCGGCGCTTCGCGCGCGCCCTGCGGGCCGCGGGCATCGACCGTTTCGAGGCCGCCGCTCAGTCCCGGCCCGTCCTGCAGAGGAGTGAGCTGACATGACGTCCCCGATCGACGAACTCGTGGCGAGCCTGAACCCCGTGCACGAGGACGAGATCACCAGCGAGCCGTCCGGCGCGGCCGGGCGGGCGCTGCTCGCCGACGTCACCACCGGGGAGACCCCGGCGCCGCGGCGCCGCCGCCTCCCCCGCCGGGCCCGCGTCGCGATCGGCGGCGCGGTGCTGGCGGGTGCCGCCGCGGCGACCGTCGTCGTCCTGTCCGGTCAGGACTCCGGGCCCCTGCGCAGCTACGCCAACGCCGCCGTGCGGATCGACGTGGAGGGCGACGGGTACGAGGTGGAGATCAAGGACGCCTACGCCGGCCAGGAGGAGTTCCGTGAGGCGTTCGCCAAGGTGGGGCTCAACGCCCGGCTGAGCATCGTGCCGGTGTCCCCGGCTCGCGAACGCGAGATCATCAGAGTCGGCTCGCTGCCCGATTCCGGCGGCGGCCCCGTCCCGCCGGGAGGCGTGCGCGGCACCTTCACCACCGTCCTGGACTGCCCGCCCGGCCGTGACACATGCCCGCTCAGGGTGCGGCTCGGCGGTGCGCTCTTCCGGCATGAGGGCGGCGAGGTCGTCATCGGCCGCAAGGCCCGTCCGGGCGAGGTCTACGCGGACGCCACGCCGGCGCGCGGCGACCACCCGGAGAGCCTCCGCCTCACCGGCCGCACCGTCGGCGAGGCGCTGGCGGACCTGCGCCGCCGCGGCCTCACGGCGTCCTTCTCGCTCGGTGAGTTCAAGGCGGACGGCTCGGGCTACATGCGGAACGCGCCCGCCGGGTGGCAGCCGGACGCCGGACGCCGGGTCACCGGCGCCTGGGTGCGCAGCTCGAACTCGGTCGGCCTCCTGATCACCCCGGCGAAATCCGACCCGAAGCCTGATCCAGCCGGGTGAGGGCCGCCGCCTCGTCCCGCACCCGGGCCAGGTGACGCGCTGCCCGTTGGTCGGCCGCCGTGAAGCCCGCCCGGATCGCTGGAGAGCCACGGTCAGCGAAGGCGATCTCGACCACCTGCGGTCGATCGACGCAATGCCGGTCGACCGCAGGTGGCGTGGGAACGGTCGATCGTCAGGCCGTTCGGTAAGTGATCCAGGCTCGGCCCGCTTGCGCCGCTTCGTTGCGGATGCACACCGAGCGGGTGAGTTCGGCCGGTGGCCTGGACGTCTGGGGTTCTCCGCTGTGGCGGCGGCAGGGGGTTGACCTCAATGTTAGTTGAGGTTCTAGTGTCCCTCTCGACCGACGATGAAGGGGGACGGCATGAGGGTTGCGGGGTTCACCGAGCCAGGAGGGCCGGACGTGCTGAGCATCCTCGACCTGCCGGTGCCCGAGGCCGGGCCTGGGGAGGTGCGGGTGCGGGTGCGGGCGGCCGGGGTGCAGCCGTTCGATCTGGCCGTGCGGGAGGGGTGGAGGCCGCCGGGGACGCCGGAGGGCTTCCCGCGCGTGCCCGGCAACGAGTTCGCCGGGGTGGTCGACCAGGTCGGCGCTGAGGTGACCGGGGTGCGGGCCGGCGACGAGGTGGTCGGCAACTGCCGGCTCAACGCCTACGCCGAGTACGTCGTCGTCCCCGCCGGGGCGCTGGCCGCCAAACCCGCGAGCATGCCGTGGGACGTGGCGGGCGGTTTCCCCGCCGCCGTGATGACCCCGCACATCGCGCTGGAGGAGATGGGCGTCGGCCCCGGCGACACGCTGCTCGTGCACGCGGCGGCGGGCGCGGTCGGGACGGTCGCCGTCCAGCTCGCCCGCATCGCCGGGGCCTCGGTCATCGGCACGGCGAGCGAAGCCAACCACGAGTACGTGCGGTCGATCGGCGCGACCCCCGTCGCCTACGGCGACGGTCTGGAGGAGCGCGTGCGCGCCCTCGCGCCGGGCGGCGTCGACGCCGCCCTCGACGGCGCCGGCGGCCACGCCCTGGACGTGTCCCTGAGCCTGGTCAAGGACCGGAGCCGGATCATCACGCTCGTCGAGCACGGCCGCGCCGCCGAGCTGGGCGTCCGGATCACGCCCGACCGGCGCTCGGCCGCCCGCGTCGCCGAGGCCGCCCGGTTCTACGACGAGGGGCGGCTGCGCATCCACGTGCGCGGAGCCTTCCCGCTCGACCGCGCCGCCGACGCCCACCGCGAGGTCGCGACCGGCCACGGCCGCGGCAAGGTCGTCCTTCTGATGGACGGCGCGCTCTAGTACTCCGCCGCGGCGATTCCGGCGAACGAGCGGATGAGCGGGTCGGTGTCGGCGCTGTTCCAGGCGACGACGAGGCGGCTGGGCGGCATGTCGTCCAGGGGGACGACCGTGAGCCCCTCGGGCGACGGATGGGTGAGCGGCATCAGCCCGATCGTCCCGTTCCACAGGACGGCCTGAAGGCACTCGTGGGCGGTGCGGACCACCGGCCCCTCCTGGAGATCGCCGGCGGGCGTCCAGTAGGCACGCCAGACGGGATCGGTCCCCTCTGGCAGCCGGAACCATCGGCGGCCCTCCAGATCGTCCAGGCGGAGGGCCTCCCGGTGGGCGAGCGGGTCATCGGTGCGCAGGACCACCCCGACGGGGTCGGTGCGCAGCACGCGGGTACTGACGCCGCTCTCGTCGAACGGCGCCCGGGTGAACGCGATGTCGGCCAGGCCGCCCCGCAGTCCGGCGGTCGGATCGGCGAAGTCGGCCTCGCGGATGCGGACGCGCACCTCCGGGTGACGCCGGCGGAACGCGGCGACGAGCCCGGTACCGCCTTGCTGGACGCTGTCGGCGAGCGTGCCGATGGTCAGGGCGGCGCCGCCGGCCGCGGCGGCGACCCGCGCACGCGCCCGTTCCGCCCGCTCCAGCAGCGTGCGCGCCTCGCCGTAGAGGACGGTCCCCGCCGCGGTGAGCGCGACACCGGCCGGCGAGCGCTCCAGAAGGACGGCACCGAGATCGGTCTCCAGCTGCTTGATGGCCCGGCTCAGCGGCGGCTGGGTCATGTGCAGGCGGGCGGCGGCGCGTCCGTAATGCCGCTCCTCTGCCACGGCCACGAAGTAGCGCAGCGCACGTAGGTCCATCAGCGGCGATGATACCCGCGTGGTATCGGGGGTGCCGGATCGGTGTTGGACGCCCCGGCACCGTCCGCGATGAGGTGGACGGGCCGTCGCCTTCTGAGGAGTCCGTCATGGCCGAATACGTGCTGCCCGACCCCGCCGTGCAGGTCACCGGAGCGGAGGAGATCGACCGCGACCTCCTCGTCATCCCGAACCGGCGCGTCCCGCTGGTGCCCAACATCGGCGTCATCGGGGGGACGCATTCCGTCCTGGTCGTCGAGACCGGATTGGGCACGGACAACGCCGAGGCCGTCCTCAAGTTCGCCGCCGACCACGCCGGCGGCCGCAAGCTGTATCTGACCACGACGCACTTCCACCCCGAGCACGCGTTCGGCGCCCACGTGTTCGGCGAGGAGGCCACGTACCTGGCCAACGAGGCGCAGGCCGACGATCTCGCCACGAGGGGCGCCGGCTACCTCGGCATGTTCACGGGGCTCGCCGAAACCGTCGCCCGGCGCCTGGAGGGCGTCGATGTGGTCGCCCCGGACGTCGTCTACCGGGATTCCTACGACCTCGACCTCGGCGGACGTCGCGTGGAGCTGCGCGCCGCCGGCCGGGCGCACAGCAGGGGAGACCAGGTCGTCACCGTGCCGGACGCCGGGGTGATGTTCACCGGCGACCTGGTGGAGTCCGGCCAGTTCGCGATCTTCCCGTGGTTCCCGCCGCACGACACCGACGTGTCCGGCGTCCGCTGGATCGCGGTGATGGAGCGGCTGGCCGCCGCAAGGCCCCGGACGGTGGTCCCCGGCCACGGCCACATCGGCGGCCCGCGGCTGCTGGCCGACGTCCGCGACTACCTGCGCCTCCTCCGTGACGAGACCTGGGTCCGCCGCGACTCCGCGATGAGCGAGGAGACCATCATCGAGGAGGTCAGGGCCCTCATGCTCGATCGGCACCCCGAGTGGGAGGGCCGGGATTGGATAGAGAAGGGCGTTGCCTGCCTATGCGCCGAGCACCCGCACTCCTAGCGCGGCACGTGTTCGTAGGTGCCGTTGTGGTGTTCGTACAGGGGGTCTGGGGTGTTGAGGGCTTCGGCGCGCAGGGAGCGTTTGAGGACCTTGTTGGTCGGGGTGCGGGGTAGTTCCTCGACGATGCGGACGTAGCGGGGCGTCCACTTCGTGCCCAGGTCCGGTTGCG
The DNA here is from genome assembly GCF_047130825.1 of Actinomadura madurae. Lineage (NCBI taxonomy): Bacteria > Bacillati > Actinomycetota > Actinomycetes > Streptosporangiales > Thermomonosporaceae > Actinomadura > Actinomadura madurae. The sequence continues at coordinate 8,497,334 of NZ_CP083237.1, read as the reverse complement.
CCGCCAGGAACGCCGTGAAGGCCGGGGGGTCGAACGTGTGGTCCGGTGCCAGGGACACGGCCGCCATCACCTGGTCGCCGACGTGCTCGTCCGGGACGGCGTAGACGGCGACGTCCGAGAACGCCTCGAAGCGGGACAGGAGGCGTTCGACCGGGGCCGCCGCGATGTTCTCGCCGTCCACGCGCAGCCAGTCGTCGTCGCGGCCGGCGAAGTACCAGTAGCCGGCCGCGTCGCGGTAGGCGAGGTCGCCCGACCAGGTCCAGCCGTCGCGGACGCGCCGGGCCGTCGCCTCGGGGTTGTTGTAGTAGCCCTCGAACTTGGCGGCGCCCATCGTGTCGACGATCTCGCCGATGGCCTCGTCGGCGTTGAGGAGCACGCCGTCGGCGTCGAACTCGGCGCGCGGGCACTCCCGGAGGGTCGCGGGGTCGACCACGATGGTGCCGGCCTCGGCGACGCCCAGGGACCCGGGCGGCGTGCCGGGGACGCGGTTGAGCCGGATCTCGCCCTCGCTCGACCCGTAGGAGTCGATGACCGTGCAGCCGAAGCGGCGGGCGAACTCGGCGATGTCGCGCTCGTTCGCCTCGTTGCCGAAGGCGATGCGGAGAGTGTTGTCGGCGTCGGACGGTTTCTCTGGGGTGGCCAGGATGTAGCTGAGCGGCCTGCCGACGTAGTTGAAGAACGTGACGCCGAAGCGGCGGACGTCCGGCAGGAAGCCCGAGGCCGAGAACTTGCGGCGCAGGACGACGCGCCCGCCCGTGGCGACTGCGGGGGCGATCCCGGCCATCAGGGCGTTCGAGTGGAACATCGGCATCACGACATAGAACACGTCGTCGCGGGTGAGGCCGCGCCGGTCGCGCTGCTGGACGGCGATCCGGCCCAGCCTGCCCTGCGTGCAGATCACCGCCTTGGGCGCGGAGGTGGTGCCCGAGGTGAACACCAGGGAGAAGATCGTCTCCGGGGCGACCGGGGAGGTCGCGGCCGGCGGCGCCGACACGCGCTCGGTGTACGCGGGGTCGTCGACGTTCAGGGACGGGACGTCGGTGAGGTCTTCCAGGAGGGGCGCGCGGGAGGTCTCGGTGACCAGCAGGGCGCAGCCGGTGTGGGTGATGTCGCGGGCCAGCTCCGCACCCCGCCGTGTCGGGTTCAGCTCGACGACCGGGACTCCGGCGAGCGCCGCGCCCAGCAGCCAGAACAGGTGCTCCGGGCCGTTCTCCAGGAACAGGCCCACGTGCCCGTCCAGATCGCGGACGAGGGAGGCGCGACGCCGGGACTCCTCCACGACCTCGCGCCACGTCCAGGACCGGTCCTCGAAGCACAGGCCCGTGCGGTCGTCGTCACCGCGCGCCGCGACCAGCTCGGCGAACGCGGCCTCGCGCGCCGGCCGGTCGTCGCCCAGCACGGCCGTCCTCTCAGCCACCGCGCCACCTCCGGACGGGACGTGTCTCGATCGAGTCGATCCGCTGCTCGCGGCGGGCGAAACGCCAGGTTCCGGCGTCGAGCCGGTAGGCGTCGGTGTAGCGGCAGTGCCAGACCAGGTCCGACGCGCCGGTCAGGTGGTGGGCGACGCAGGCGATCTCCCCGGTGGCGGTGCCCGGCTCGGGCCCTGTGTCGAACACCTGCCCCACGAGCGCGTGGAAGGTGACCGGTATGCCGTTCAGCACCGCCAGCGTGTCCTCTATCTCCGCGCGTCCGGTGAAGGCGCGCACCGGGTCGAGGTCGGCGGGGGCGTCGGGCAGGACGAGCACCGCGTCCTCGGCGAACAGGCCCGCCATCGCGCCGATCTCGCGGCGGTCGGCGTGCAGCGCGTACCGGGCGACCAGGTCGCCCAGGGCCAGCCGGTCGGCGACGTCCAGCGTCATGGCAGTCCCAGGCGCTCGGCGCAGGCCGACAGCTCGTTCCTGGCCTCGTTCAGGTCCTTCGTCGGCCGGCCGCTCAGGACGAGCCGGTCCGCGCCCAGAGCGGCGAGCTTCGCCGCCTTCTCCGGCGTGACCGCCCGCAGCGAGTGCCCGAGGGTGAGTTCGAGCGCGTCCGGGTCACGGCCGTTGCTCTCGGCCTCCTCGCGCATCAGCGCGACCAGGGCCTTGAGCTCCTCCCCCGCCACCCCGAGCGGCTGGAAGCCGTCGCCGTACCGGCCGGCGCGGCGGGCGGCGGCCTTCGTGTGCCCGCCCACGTGGATCGGGATCCCGCCCCGCTGGACGGGCTTCGGGTAGCTCATCGCCCCCGTGAACCGGAAGAACTCCCCCTCGTGGGTCGCTCCGTCAGGCGCGGTGTCGGCCCACAGCGCGCGCAGCACCTGGATCTGCTCGTCGCCGCGCCGGCCGCGCGAGGCGAACTCCGCGCCGCACGCCTCGATCTCCTCCCGCATCCAGCCCATGCCGACGACGAGCCGCAGCCGCCCGCCCGACAGCGCGTCGACCGTCGCGAGCCGCTTCGCCAGCACCACCGGGTGGTGGTCCGGCAGGACGAGGACGCCCGTGGCGAGCCCGATCCGCGCGGTCCGGCCGGCGAGGAACGCCAGCAGGTCCAGCGGGTCGGGGATGTCCAGGTCGTCCGGCAGCGCCATCCTCCCGGACGGGTCGTAGGGGTAGACGCTGGTGTAGCCGCTCGCCACCACCGCGTGCTCCACCGCGCCGACCGACTCGAACCCGCAGGCCTCGGCGTGCCGGGCGTACTCGCCGATCCACGCGGGATCGGCGGTGACGCCGGCCGCGACGGGGAGCAGGACCGCGTACCTCACCCGCTCCCCTTGAGCCGCGCGGCGGCGGCGCGTCCGGCGCGGCGGCCGAAGAACGTGCCGTCGCCGAGGGACGTCCCGCTGACGTAGCCCTCGCCGTGGATGCCGGAAGCCGTGCGCCCCGCCGCGTACAGGCCGGGGATCGGCTCACCGGAGAGGTCGCGGACCTCGCCGTCCACGGTGGTGTCCAGGCCGCCGAGGGTGAACCCGCCGGCTCCCGTTCCGGCGCCCTGCCTGCCCGCGCCGAAGAACCCGTCGCGCGGGTCGATCGCGGCGAACGGCCCCTTCAGCGGACGCAGCCACTTGGCGTCCTTGTGGAAGTAGGGGTCCTCGCCCTTCTCGGCGTACCGGTTGTAGGTCTCGACCGTCTGCTCCAGCGAACCGGACGGCAGGCCGAGGGACTCCTCCAGCTCCGCGATCGTCTCCGCCGCGTGCTTGGGGTGGACGCCCCACATGTCCGCTTCGGCGATCTCGTCGTACCCGGCCTCGTCGATGATCGCCCAGTAGGGGCCGGGCTGGTGCTGGACGGCCCGGTGGCTGAACAGGCCCGGGTAGACGTCCTCGTTGATGAACCGGCGGCCGAGGCCGTCCACGAGCATGCCCCGGCAGATGACGGCGGGGTTGGCGGTGAGCGCGATCTCCACCGTCGCCATCCGGCGGGTCGCGGCGCCGAGCGCGGCCGCCATCCGGATGCCGGACCCGTCGCTGGTGCCGTCGCTGACCTTGTCGTGCCCGAGCAGCACCGGCGCGTGGTCGGCGAGCATCTCCTCGTCGTCGACGAACCCGCCGGAGGTGAGGACGACGCCCCTGCGCGCCCGGTAGGCGACCCGCTCGGAGAACGCGCGCGCGACGACCCCGGCCACGCGGCCGTCACCGTCCACGACGAGGTTGGTGGCGTAGGTGTCCCGGTGGGTGGCGGCGCCCGCCTCGGCAACGGCCGCGATCAGCTTCTCCATCAGGATCCCGCCTGCGAACATCGGCGTCTCCGGGCGGTGCCCGCGCGGCGCGGGCCGGGCGATCGTGTTGTACGGCCAGGCGTTCTCGCCGAGCCACATCAGGCCGTCGTCGGTGTGCGGCATCCAGCCCGGCGCGTCGAACAGGCTCTCCTTGAACGGGACACCGCGCGCGCGGAACCACTCGAAGTGCTCGACGCTCCCGTCGCAGTACAGGCGCAGCTTCTCCTCGTCGGCGTGCGGGCCGAGCGCCGCCTTGAGGAAGGCGAACATGTCGTCCGGCGTGTCGTCGAAGCCGCACGCCTTCTGCACCCGCGTGCCGCCGCCGAGGTACAGCTCCCCGCCCGACTGCGCGGACGTCCCGCCAGGGCCGCTCGACCGCTCCAGGACGAGGACGTCCGCGCCCGCCGCCGCGGCCTCGTACGCCGCCGCCGCGCCGGCGGCCCCGAAGCCGACCACCAGCACGTCGCACTCGTGGTCGACGTCCACCTCGGCGGTGGGGACCGGTTCCACCGAAGGCCTCGCCACCGGCGTCAGCCCTTCTTCCGCGGCGTGAACGCGGCCAGCGGCTCGGAGCCGGACCAGTCGTGGCCCCAGTAGCTGTCCTTGGTGATCTCTTCGGCGGTGTAGTAGGCCTCGTCCACGAGCAGCCCCTCGCAGCCGTACTCGATGTCCCAGCCGCCGGGCGCCCGGACGTAGAACGACACCATCTTGTCGTTGGTGTGCCGGCCGAGCGTGGAGGAGATCGAGAACCCCTTCGCCGTGACGGCGTCCAACGCGATGCCGACCGCGTCCAGCGAGTCGACCTCCACCATCAGGTGGACGAGGCCGGGCGCGCCGTCGTGCGGGGCCGGGCAGATGGCCGCGCTGTGGTGGCGCTGGTTGACGCCCATGAACCGGATCCGGACCGGGCTGCCGCCGACCTTCATCGCGCCGCGCGGCAGGAACCCGAGGACCTCGTTGTAGAACGCGGTGGTCTCGGCGAAGTTCGGGGTCGGCAGGACGACGTGGCCCATGCCCATGGCGCCGGTGACGAACTTCTGCGCGAAGCCGGTGCGCAGGGGGCTGTGGTCGAGCACCGGGCCGAAGAACACCTCGACGGGCGTCCCGCCCGGGTCGGTGAACGCGATCACCTCCTCGGCGTCGCGCTCGGCGGCCTCCTTCGGCTTCAGCGCCGTGACGGCCGTCCCGGCCTTCTCGACGGCCTCGCGGACGGAGGCGAGCGCGTACTGGTCGCGCACCTCCCAGCCGACGGCCAGCACCCGGTCGTCGTCCCCGGGCAGCAGTTGCAGGCGCGACCGCCGCTCGTCCATGCGCAGGTACAGCCCGTCCGGGTCGGGGCCGCTCCCCTCGGCGAACCCGAGCCCGTCGAGGGCGAACTCGCGCCAGCGGTCGATGTGCCGGGTCTGGACCCTGAGATAGCCCAGCCCTCGGATCTGCGTCATGACGCTCCTTTGGTCGTCGAGCGGAGCTCGTCCGTTGAATGGTGGTGGGTGGGGGCTGGAGGACGGTTAGATCATCGAGCGCATCGGGCCCTGCGGGGGCTCGACGTCCAGGTCCGTCAGGGCGGAGACGTGGTAGACCGAGCCCGGGACGTGGATGGCGTGCGCCAGCCCGACGTGCGCGTCCCGCCAGAACCGCTGGATCGGGTTGTCCGTCCGCATCGCGTTCCCGCCGGACCGGACGACGATCTCGTTCATCGCCTGCACCGCCCGCCACGCCGCGCGGACCTGCGTGCGGCGGCCGGCGGCGCGCTCGGCGAACGTCGGCACGTGCCCGGAGGCGACCATGTCGTACATCCGCGAGCAGTTGTCGAGCAGCGCGGTGCGGGACGCCTTGATCTCCTCGGCGGCCTCGCTGATCGCGTACAGCACGTACGGGTCGTCCTTGATCTTGGTGCCGGTGATCTGGACGCGGTTGCGCTGGTACTCCAGGTGGTGGTGCAGCGCTCCCTCGGCGATGCCGATCACCGCGGCGGAGATGCCGAGCGGGAACACGCAGGAGAACGGCATCAGGTAGGACGGGTTGGTCAGCCCGGCCTCGCGCGGCGCGGAGCCGTCCACGACCTTGGTGTACTCCAGCGTCCGGTACGCGGGGACGAACGCGTCCCGGACGATGATGTCCTTGCTGCCGGTGCCCTTCAGCCCGGCGACGTCCCAGGAGTCCTCGACGATCTCGTAGTCCGAGCGCGGCAGGATGAGGTGCAGCGAGCGGGGCGGCATCGCCATCTTGCCCTCGTCGTCGCCGAGCATCCCGCCGAGGAAGATCCAGTCGCAGTGGTCGGTGCCGGAGGAGAACTGCCAGCGGCCGTTGAACACGTACCCGCCGTCGACCGGCCGGGCGATGCCCATCGGCGCGTACGGGGACGCGATCCACGTGTCGGGGTCCTCGCCCCAGATCTCCTCGCGGACCTTCGGGTCGGCGTAGGCCAGCTCCCACGGGTGGACGCCGACGATGCCGGCGATCCAGCCGGTGGAGCCGTCCAGGGCGGCGATGCCCATGACCGTCTCGGCGAACTCCCGGGGGTGCACCTCCAGGCCGCCGTGCGCCTCCGGCTGGAGCAGCCGGATCACGCCCGCGTCCTTCAGGATCTGCGCGGCCTTGTCGTCGAGCCTGCCGAGGGCCTCGTTGGCGGGGCCGAGCTCGCGGATCTGCTCCGCCCTCTCCATGATCGTGTCGAGCACGCGGTTCGCCATCGCCTGTCTCCCGTATGTGTCGTCAGCCGTCGTAGGTGATCTTCAGCCGGTCGGTGACCGGCCTCGCCTGACAGGCGAGGATGAGGCCGTCGGCGAGATCCCGCTCGTCGAGGACCGAGTTGGCGTCGAGGGTGACCTCGCCCTCCAGCTTCACGCAGGCGCACGCCGAGCAGTTGCCCTCGCGGCAGGAGAAGGGGGCGTCGACGCCCGCGCGCAGCAGCGCGTCGAGGAGCCGTTCGGACCTCGGCCAGGGGACGGTCCGCGTCTCGCCGTCCATCTCGACCTCGATCTCGCCCGCGTCGCCGTCGTCGGGCGCCTCCTCGGGGGCCTCCGGGTTCTCGAACGGGTCGCCCTCCAGCGAGAAGAAGCGCTCGGCGTGCACCCGCGCGCCGAGCCCGGCGAGCGTCTCGGTGACCAGGTCCATGAAGACCTCGGGCCCGCACACGAAGACGGGGCGGCCCGCGTACGGGCCGGCCAGGGACCGGACGGCCGCGGCCGTCGGGAGCCCCTGCACCGACTCCAGCAGGTGGACGACCGTGAGCCGCTCGGGGTACCGCTCGGTCAGCTCCCGCAGCTCGGCGGCGAAGATGACCGACCGCTCGTCCCGGTTGGCGTACAGGAGCGCGACCCGCGCGGTGCCGCCGGCCAGGCACGACTTGAGGATCGACATGACCGGCGTGATGCCGCTGCCGCCCGCGACGAGCAGCAGGTCGTCGTCCAGCGAGGGCGGGGTGAACGTGCCCGCCGGGCGCAGCACCTCCAGCACGTCGCCCGCCGTGACGTTGTCGCAGATCCAGTTGGACCCGAGACCGTCCGCGACCCGCTTCACCGTCACCTTCAGCCGGTCGTCGGTGAGCGGCGAGCTGCACAGCGAGTAGCAGCGCGCGACCCAGCCGTCCTCGGACGGGACCCGGACGGTGAGGAACTGCCCGGGGCGGTAGGTGAACCGGTCCCGGTCGCCCTCGGCGGGTTCGAGGACGAGCGAGTGCGCGTCGGCCGTCTCGTGGACGACCTCCACCACCCGCGCCTTGAGTGCCGTCATGACCGTCAGGTGGCCTTCCCGGTGGGCGCGCCCGCGGCGTGCCGGGCCGCGATGTAGCCGAACACGATGGACGGGCCGATCGTCGCGCCCGGTCCCGCGTACTCGTTGCCCATCACCGACGACGAGGAGTTCCCCGTCACGTACAGGCCCTCGATGGCCGTCCCGTCCTCGCGCAGGACGCGGGCGTGCTCGTCGCTGACGAGGCCGCCCTTGGTGCCGAGGTCGCCGACCTCCAGCCGGAACGCGTAGTACGGCGCGGTTTCCAGGACGTCCAGGTTCGGGTTCTTCAGGTTCGGGTCGCCGTAGTAGCGGTCGTAGGCGGAGTCACCGCGGCCGAAGTCGGGGTCCTTGCCCGCGCGGGCGTACCCGTTGAACGTCTCGACGGTCTCGGCCAGCGCGTCCGCCGGGACGCCGATCTTCCCGGCGAGCTCGGCGAGCGTGTCCGCCTTGAAGGCGATGCCCTTGTCGTAGAACGCCTTCGGGATCGGGGCGCCGGGGAGGATCTGCGCGAACGGGTAGCGGGCGCGGGCCTTGGCGTCCATCACGAACCACGCCGGGACGTGCCCGCCCTCCAGCTGGTCGTGGACGAAGTTGACGTACGGCGCCGCCTCGTTGGTGAACCGCGTCCCGTCGTGCGACACGATGACCTGCCGCGGGATCGCGCGCTCGGACACCAGCGGGATCGTCGCGCCGGCCGGGTGCCGGACGGCGGGCATCCACCACGCGTCGTCCATCAGGTCCAGCGCCGCTCCGAGGCGCTCGCCCGCGCGGATGCCGTCGCCGGTGTTCTCGCGGGCGCCCATCGCGAAGTCCTCCTGGCCGCCCTTGGGGAGGTACTTGTCGCGCATCTCCTGGTTGTGGTCGAAACCGCCGGTGGCGAGCAGGACGCCCTTGCGGGCCCGGATGCGCAGGGTCGTGCCGTCGCGCTTCGCGGCGACGATGCCGGTGACGCGGCCGTCCTCGGTGACCAGCTCGGTCATCGCGGTCCGCAGCCAGAGCGGGATGCCGGCGTCCTTCAGCGCCATCCGGAGCCGGGCGACGAGGGCGCGCCCGCCGGTCGCCATGTGCCGGCGCCGGACCATGTTGGACGAGACGCGCCACGCCGCCACCAGCGACGCGCGCCGTCCCGCCCACGTGCGCTTGGCCATCGCGAGGTCGTGGTAGTCCTTCGCCGTGACCCACAGGCCGAGGGGGCCCTTCATGTTGTTCGGCCGCTGGTACTTCTCGTCCTCGCCGAGCTTGCGGGTGTCGAACGGCCTGGCCTCGACGGACCGGCCGAGCGGCCGCCCGCCCTCCAGCTCGGGGTGGTAGTCGGCGTAGCCCTTCGTCCAGAAGAACCTCACCCATTTGCTCTTGCCGATGAGCTCCATGGCGGCGGGGCCGTTGTCGACGTAGGCGTCGAGCCGCGCCGCGGCCACGCGGCCCTCGGTGAGCAGGTCCAGGTAGCGGCGGACCGACTCGCGGCTGTCGTCGTGGCCGCGCGCCTTCAGCGTCGGGTTGTTCGGGATCCAGATGCCGCCGCCGGACAGCGCGGTGGAGCCGCCGAACTTCTTGCCCTTCTCGACGACCAGCGCGCTCAGCCCCTCGTCGTGCGCGGTCAGCGCGGCCGTCATGCCGCCGCCGCCGCTTCCGACGATCACCAGGTCGTACTCGTGGTCCCACTCGCTCAGTGCCTCTTGCGGGGGGACGACCCCCCGCTCCCCCCGGTTCGCTTCGCTCATCAGTGCCTCTTGCGGGGGGACGACCCCCCGCTCCCCCCGGTTCGCTTCGCTCATCAGAGGTCGTCCTTCCGGGTCAGGAACGCCAGCACGGCGCTCTCCCAGGCGGACTTCGCCTCGATCATCACCCAGTGCCCGCAGTTCGGGAAGATGGTCACCTGGACGTCCGGGATCGTCCGCATCGGCACGAGGACCATGTCGACGGGGCTGACCCGGTCGTCCCGTCCCCAGGTGATGAGGGTCTTCGCCTTGAGCCTGTGCAGCATCGCCCAGTACGGCGGCTCGCCGGACGCGGCCATCGCCTTCGCGCGGGCCGCCATCGCCTTCGACCCGTACATGCGGCGGGCGGAGGCGAGCGTGTCGGGGTCGGTGGCCTGCCGCCAGCGCTCCTCGACCATCTCCTCGGTGACCGTCCGCGGGTCGAAGACCATCGAGTTCAGCCACCGGACCAGGCCCTCGCGGGTCGGGTTGTCGGTGAACTCGGCCAGCAGCCGGATGCCCTCGCCGGGCGCCGGGCTGAACAGGTTGGTCCCGATCCCGCCGATGGTGACCAGCCGCCCGACGCGGTCCGGGTGCCGCAGCGCCACCTGCGTCGCGATGATGCCGCCCATCGAGTTGCCGATCACGTCCACCTGGCCGAGGCCGAGGCCGTCCAGGAACCGGACGACCGCGCCGCCCGCGGCCATCATCGGGTGCTCGCCGGTCGGGTCGCTCACCCCGAAGCCCGGGAACTCCAGGACCAGGCACCGGAAGTGCTCGGCGAAGCGGGCGAGGTTGCCGCGGTAGTTCCGCCAGCCCGTCACGCCGGGACCGGACCCGTGCAGCAGGAGCAGCGGCGGGCCCTCACCCGCCTCGTGGTAGCGCAGGACGCCCTGGTCGGTGGCGAGCTCGCGCAACGTCGACTCGTAGGTCAGCTCCGCAGGCATGATCTCCCAGTCCTTCGACGGTGGCTTGTCCGGAACGTAATCGGCGGGGCGGCACGGTCACGCGATGGATCCCGATCAGCGGGACGTGCGGCGCGGCGCGGCCCCGGCGGCCCGCCGCGGCGCCCGCTTCCACTCATCGGGACGCGGGCGCGTGGCCGGCGCGGGACGTGCCTACGTTCGGGGCTCACCGGCCGCTCCTTGGCCGGCCCCGCGCTCGCCCCACCTATTGGACATGTCGCATATTTGATATGACGCCCTAACCGTTCGCAGCCCCGAGGTGACCAGATGCCAGCCGAGCCAGCGCTCACGTCCGCCCCCGAGGCCGCCACGGCCGCGCCGGAGCCGGTGGACTTCCGGAAGGCCATGGCGGAGTTCGCCACCGGCGTCACCGTGGTCACCGCGGTCGACGACGGCGAACCGGTCGGCTTCGCCTGCCAGTCGTTCGCGTCGGTGTCGCTCGAACCGCCGCTGATCCTGTTCTGCGCCGACAAGCGCGGCCGGTCGTGGCCGCGGATCCGGTCGGCGGGGCGGTTCTGCGTGAACGTGCTCGCCGAGGAGCAGCGCGACCTGTGCGAGCGCTTCGGATCGAGCCGCGGCGCCAAGTTCGAGGGCCTGGACTGGCAGGTGTCGCGGTGGGGCGCCCCGACGCTGCCGGACGTGCTGCTCGCGGTGCACGCCGTGGTGCACGACGTGCACGAGGCGGGCGACCACGAGGTGGTGATCGGCCGCGTGCTCGCGGTGGAGCGGCACGAGGTGGTGGACGGCGTCTGGCGGCGGCCGATGGTGTTCTTCCGCAGCAGGTTCGGGGTCGGCGAGCCGGACGCGCCCATCGCCCCCGACCCCTGGGGCATCGGCGACCGCTGGGGCTGGGGCTGAGGTCACCTCCGGTCGCCCGTCACATCCAGTCGCCCCTCACATCCAGTCGCCACGGCCGTCCACCGCGAGCAGCCGGTTCATCGTCTCCGGCGACCAGGACGCCTCCTCGCCCGCCGGGGAGCCGCCGCGCCGGCGGCCGCGGGCGCCCGCGCGGGCGCCCGGCGCCGAGCCGGGGAACAGGATCTGGGACGCCTCCCGCGCGGCGGTCACCACCAGCGGCGCCACGTTCTCCAGCGGCGCGCGGATGTCGCCGGCCAGCGAGATCCCCGCGACCGGCCCCTCCGCGCCGCGGACGGCCGCGGCCACGCAGGAGATCCCCGGGTAGGACTCGCCGCGCTCGAACGCCAGGCCGCGGCGCTGCCGGACCCGGTGCAGTTCCTGGTGGAGCGTGCCCAGCTCCCCGATGGTGCGGCTGGTGAACCGGCTGATCCCGGCGGACAGCAGCGCGTCCACCCGCTCGGGCTCCAGCCAGGCCAGCATCGCCTTGCCGAGCGCCGTGCAGTGCGCCGGGGCGCGCCCGCCCACCCGCGACGGGACGGAGGCGGCCAGGCGCCCGCCGAGCTTGTCCAGATAGAACACCTCGGCGCCGTCCAGGACGGCCAGGTGCGCGACGAGTCCGGTGGTGACCTGCAGCTCGTGCAGCAGCGGCGCTGCGGCCTCGCGGATCTTGCCGTGCCCGCCGTCCTGGCCGCCGAGGCCGAGGGCGCGCTGGCCGAGCCCGTAGCCGAACGAGTGGTGCGCGAGCCAGCGCTGCTTCACCAGCTGGTCCAGGATCCGGTGCGCGGTCGAGCGCGGCAGCCGGGTGCGGCGGGCCACGTCCTCCAGGGTGAGCCGCGCGGTCGGGCCGTTGAACGCGTCGAGGATCAGGGTCATCCGCTCGATCATCGACGGCGGCGACTCGCGGCGCGCCGGCCCGGCCGTCATGGTCTCCGGCGTCGCTGCCTCCGGCGTCAGGGCCTCGGTCATCGCACCTCCTGGAACATGACTGAAATGAATTCTTGTTACCAGGAATGTAGCAATCGCTTGGTCCAGACGGAAGGGGTGCCGTAAGTCCAGGTCAGCCGGAGATCCGGCGGTCCGTGCCGCGTCCCAGGTCGGGCCGTGTGCGGTGATAGAACGTGTTCCTACTCACGGGGCGGGCACGCCCCGCCGCGTCATGGACGGCCGCCGCCGAACCATTCGCCGGCGGAGCGGGACGGGGGCTCGGGGACGGCGTCGCGCGTCCCGCCCGCGTCCGGCGCGCCCTGCGGCCGCCCGCGCGAGGCGAGGCGCTCGCGGAGCTCGGCCTCGGCGCGCGCGTCCTCCTCGGTCGGCGACATGGCGATGATGAGCAGCAGGACCGTCGCCACCACGCCGACGCCGACCACGAGCGGCAGCACGAAGTCGATCGCCCCCGCCCCGGAGGGCGACTCGGTGCCGTGGTGCGCCTCGACCCGCATGGCCGCCATGCCGGTGTAGTGCATGCCGCACACCGCGATCCCCATGATCGCCGCCGCGCCGGCGGTCGCCGCCATGCCGGTGACCCGGACGCTGAACCACAGCGCGACGGTCGCCGCCACCAGCGCGATCACCACCGACAGCCCGACCAGGGCGGGCCGGTAGCCCACGTGCGCGGACATGTTCATGGCCTTCATGCCGGTGTAGTGCATGCTCGCCACGCCGGCCCCGGTGATCAGGCCGGCGGCGATCACCACCGGCGTCCCCGACCCGCCGAAGCCGACCAGGAACAGCCCGACGGCGACGACCGCGATCGCGGTGAGGCAGCTCAGCAGGGTGAGCGGCACGTCGTAGCGGATCTCGGTGTGCGCGACGCTGAAGCCGAGCATCGCGATGAAGTGCATCACCCAGATGCCGGTGCCCCCGATCGCCAGCGCGGCGAGCGCCAGCCAGTAGGCGCGCGAGCCGCCGGCGGACGCCCGCGCGCGGGTCGTGCACAGCAGCCCCAGCAGCGAGCCGACGAACGACATGACATAGGCGGCCGCCGGTGTCAGCGGCCCGTAGGCGAAGTGATGGACCTCCGTCATGAGACTCCCCCGGGAACGTTCCATCCAGTGATCGCCGCATCATAACGACGGTGATCATGACGAAACCCGTGCGCGACCAGGGGAATACTGGCCGGTATTGGACGAGCCGTCACCAGGCGGATCCGTGCGGCGCCGCTGCGTCAGAAACGGGGGATCCGGGGCGGCCCCGCCCCGCGGAACCGCTCCGTCAGGGGGTGATGGCCATGGCCGCGAGGACGCGGGCGGCCAGCTCGTCGTCGCCCTTCGTCTCGACGGTGACGGCGTCGGGGGCGCAGCGCCCCGCGGTCAGGCGGACGTAGGTCTCCCAGTCCATCGCCAGCTCGGCGGTGGACGACCCGGAATCGGACCGGTGGCCACGGCCGTCCTCGTCCACCGTGACCGCGGCGCGGAAGTCGGGCGGGCCGGTGATCGCGAAGCTCACGGACCGGCCGGGCCCGGCCTTCGCGCGGCGGGCGACGATGAGCGGGAGGCCGCGGCTCATCAGCTCCCAGAAGCAGTGCGCCGCCGGGGCGTCCAGGTTGCCGGGACGGCCGACCGCGCGGCGGATGTCCTGCTCGTGGGTCCAGCAGTCCATGGCGCGGAACTTCATGAGCCGCGAGTACGGGCCCTCCCTGCCGTCCGGGCACATGACGATCTTGTCGGGGTCCAGGCCGGGCAGCTGGGCGAGGCGGCGCTCCAGCACGTCCGCCAGCTCCGCGGCCACGTCCGGCCCGGGGACGGGGCGCCGCGCGTGCACCGCGATCTCCAGATACCGGCCGAAGTCGTTGCGGACGTGCTCGAACTCGGGAAGCTCGACCTCGGGGGCGGGGTCCCCGAGGAGGTCGTGCTCCACCCCGGCGAGGTGGGCGAACTGGTCCTTGACCGTCCAGCCGGGGCATTCGGTCGGCCGGTCCCAGTCGGCCTCGCCGAGCGTCCCCGCGAGCGCGAGGGCCGAGCGGAGCGTCTGCTCGTAGGCGGCGGTGTTGGCCTGCATCTCGGTCATGTCAGCCTCCATCTGCCCGACGAGCTTAGAGCCGCCCCGGCCGGAGCGCCCGGCCGGGACGGCCCAGGGCGCCCGGCCGGGACGGCCCAGGGCGCTCAGGCGTCGAGGGCGCCGCCGATCACGGTCGCGTAGGCGGCCTCGCCCCGGGCGTTGGGGTGGAGCGGGGCGGCGGCGTTGAGCGGCACGTAGCCCTCGATCCAGCGCCTGGACGCCGACTGGCAGGCGTCGTGCCCGGCGCTGGGGGCGACGAGGTCGATGTAGGTGGCGCCGCGGGCGGCGGTCTCCCGGCGGATGACATCGTTCATGGCGTTGACGGCGCCCTGCAGGAAGTTGGCGTCCACCGGCAGGACGGGCTGGACGGGCCAGCAGCCGTCCTTCTTGATGTAGAGGCCGTAGCCGGTGACGACGACGCGGGCCTGCGGGGAGCGGGCGCGGATGCCGTCCAGGACGGCGGCGAGCCGGGGGCCGAGGTCGCGGGTGCGCTGGGCGACCCGCTCCTCGAACTCGCCCTTGCACGGGGTGGCGGTCGGGTCGAGATTGACGCAGTCCTCGGCGACCCCGACGAGGCCGACGTCGTTGCCGCCGATGGTGAGGGTGACCAGCGTGGTGGACGGGCGGAGCGCGTCGAGCTGGGGCGGGACGGTGCCGGTGTCGACGCCGCCGACGCTGGTGCTCTGCGGGGCGGTCATGTGCGAGGTCTTCGCGCCGCTGCACGTGACGTCCCGGAGGGAGGCGCCGAGCTCGGCGGCCAGCTCGTGCGGGTAGTTGCGGGTGGAGCGCCCGCATCCGATCGGACCGGTGATGTCGGGGATGAGGGGCCCGGAGGCCATCGAGTCGCCGAGGGCGACGTACTCCACGGTGGCCGCCTGGACGGGCGCCGCGACCGCGCCGAGGGCGGCCCCGGCCAGGACGATCGCGCCGACCATGCCGTTGAACAGACGCTTCATGGTGACTCCCGGCGTCATGGACGATGTCGCCGTGATCGTCCAGAATCTGGACACACCGTTCAATTGGCGTGAAAACAGACTCTTCCGGGAGCCGTTGTGACGCGGGACAACCTGCCGCCGCTGTGCATGGCCGGACGGCCGATGGCGGCCCGTCTGCGGGCCCGCGCGCCGCGGCTGACCCGCCGCGTGGTCGCGCGGCTGCTCGCCGAGCTGCCCGTCTACGCGGAACTGCCGCAGGAGGAGGTCGCCGGGGACGTCGCCGGGATCGTCCAGCACAGCCTGCGGCAGTTCGCGGACGTGCTGGAGCGGCGCCGGCCCGCCGCGCCCGGCGAGTTCGCCCGCCAGCGCGACTCGGCGGCGCTGCGGGCCGAGGAGGGCGTGCCGCTGGACGCGATCCTCGCCGCGTACCAGATCGGCGCGGCGATGGCGTGGGACGAGCTGACCGCCGGCGCCGAGCCGGCCGACCTGCCCGCCCTCCAGGAGGCGCTCGGCTACTTCCTCGACTTCCAGCGGCTGCTGATCTCGGCCGTCAGCGCCGCCTACCTGGAGGTCCGGCAGATCCTCGACAGCCAGGAGCACGGCGGCCGGCACGCCCTGATGACCGCGCTCCTGGACGGTGACGCCACCGGCCACCGGCCGGCGCCCCGCTACGCCGTCCTAACGCTCGCGTTCGCCCCGCATCCGGACGAGTTGGGCGCGGGGCGGCGCGCCCGGATCGCGGCCCGCCGCAAGATCCGCCGCGTCCGCACCGTCCTGGACGACGTCGCCGACGAGCCCGCCCTCACCGCCCTGGACGCCTCGGGCGGGACGGCCCTGCTCCCCTTCTCCGCCGGTGAGGACGTCCTGCGCGACCTGGTGACGGCGGCGGCGAAGGCGGCCGGCATCGGCGTCACGGCGGCGGCGGAGATCACCGGCCCCGCCGGGGTCCCCGCGGCCGTCACCCGCACCTCGGAGATCATGGAGCTGGTGCGCCGCGCGGGCCGCCCGCCCGGCCTGTACCGGCTCGCCGACGTCCTGCTGGACTACCAGCTGAGCCGCCCGAGCGGCGCCCTGCCCGCGCTCGCCGGGCTGCTGGCGCCGCTGGACCGCAAGCCCGACCTGCTGCGCACCCTGGAGCACTACCTGGCCTGCGACCTGAACCGCCGGGCGACCGGTGCGGCCCTGCACGTCCACCCGAACACGGTGGCCTACCGGGTCCGCCGCATCAGCGCCCTCACCGGCCTGGACCCGTCGTGCCCCGGGGACCTCCGGCTGCTGCACGCGGCGCTCGTCGCCCGGCGCTCGCTGGCCTGACCGTCAGGCGTGGTCGATGCGGAGGTGGAGGTCGAGGGTCGCCAGTTCGAGGTGCGGCTCGTGGCAGCGCTCGCACGCCCATACGCCGCTCGGCACGGTGAAGCCGCGCGCGGCGGCGTCGTCGCGCGCGCAGAGCAGCGTGTAGGTCTGGACGAGGCCTCGCCACGTCCGCCGGATCGCCGATGACATTCCCGCTCCCCCCGGAGCCGTACGTTCGTATTCGGCCCAGGATATGGCAACGGGAATGTCAAGGCGAAACGCCGGGGGTCACTGCCCGATCTTCACCCCGGGCTGGCCCTGCCGGTACTGCAGTGGCCGGGCGGCTCGCCGGCCGCGGGCCTCGGCCGCGCCGCGGACCCGGAAGAGCGGCAGGATCGTCCGCCCGAAGGTGTTCTCCATCATCATCGCCGCCGCCGCGTACAGGGCCAGCACCGCCGTGACGACGAACAGCCAGCCGCCGACGTCCGACGCCCAGTCGGACGGGGCCCAGAAGCCGCCGGCGGTGAAGCCCGCCGCGGCCGACAGGCACGCCAGGAGCACCGCCAGCACGAGGTTCTCGGCCAGCGCGGCGAGCGCGCACAGCCCGGTGATCGCCGCGAGGGCGATGTACCAGAACGCGAAGCCCTCGCTCGGGTTCCCGGGGACCGGAGCGAGTGCCGCGGGGAAGGCGCCCACGCTCACCAGCGCGAACAGCAGGCCCCAGGCCGTCCAGAACGCGCCCCACATGCCGTGTATCGCGGTGGCGATCCCGTCGCGCGCCCGGTAGGCCCACATGCCCGCCAGGATCTGGGCGATGCCGGCGAAGAGCACCAGCGGCCACAGGATCAGCGGGGTGAGGGGGCCGCCGTACCACTCGGCCTCCCAGGCGCCGACCATCATCGCCGCCGTCGCGAGCCCGAACAGCCCGAGGATGGACGGTGCCGCGATGGGCTGCAGGAAGATGCGGGTCCGGTCCTCCCAGAACGCGTGCTCGCCGGGTTCGTCCACGCCCCGGCCGGGTGCGGCCGTGGCGGCGCCGGGAGTCGCCATGCCCCCCGCCTGGCCGGCCATGCCCTGACCTGACATGCCTTGGCCCGACATGCCCTGGCCCGCCGCGCCCTGACCGGTGTGCTCGCCGGGCGCCGGCGGGGCGGCACGCTCTTTACGCCTTGCCATGAGATCCCCCTGTGGAATTCGGAGAGCTGTAAATGCGTCCCTAACCGGGGTATTGGCGACCAAACAGTCGGACATTCACCTTTCCCCGGTACAAACGGGGACATTTACGGAGAATTCGAACCGACGTGGGGATCCGATGAACGTCAGCGCCGCGGACGGCAGTGGATCTGCAGGCCGGGGGACGTGTGCCAGCCGATCATCGCGAAGAGCCGGTCGATGTGCGGCGAGACCGCGTGCAGGACGAGCAGCCGGCCGTGCTCGTCGAGGTCGCGGGCGGCCTTGGTGAAGGCGCGCAGGCCGGCGACGTCCACGAACTCCACGGCGGTCAGGTCGACGTGCAGGTCACCGGGCATGCGGGCCTGGGCGGCGTGCAGGGCATTGCCGACGTCCGGGGCGTTGGAGACGTCGATCTCGCCGGACATCTGGAGCCGGGGCGACGCCGACGCGGCCGCGATGCGCAGCAGCGCCGTGTCGTGCTCGACGATGTCGTAGCGGGGCGCCGCCGCCCGCGCCCCGGAGTCGAGGCCGCCCTCGCCGTCGGTGATCCGCCAGACCGTCATCCGCTCCTCGCCCTCGACGGGGCGCCGCTACCGTGCGCGGCCCCGTATATGCCAGGCTCTCACCTGTCGGCACCTTCTGAACCCCACCGGGCGGATTTCATGGACGAGAAGGCGATTCTGGAACGTATCAACGAGTTCATCGAGGAGGAGCACGCGCTCCGGCAGGCGCACGAGCGGGCCGAGACGAGCAATGCCGACGCGCAGCAGCGGCTGCGGCGGCTGGAGGTGGCGCTCGACCAGTGCTGGGATCTCCTGCGGCAGCGGCGGGCCCGCATCGCGGCGGGACAGAACCCCGACGACGCCGAGGTCCGTCCCGCCGCGGAGGTCGAGAACTACCGCCAGTAGCCCCTCACGGGACCCTGCCGGTACCCCCTCACGGGACCATCCAGCCGAGCACGCCGGTCGACTGCAGGCCCGACAGCAGGCACATCCCGGCGAGGAACAGCAGGCTCCAGAGGACGACGCGGCGGAAGATGTCCCCCTCGCGCCCGTCCAGGCCCACCGCCGCGGCGGCGATGGCGAGGTTCTGCGGGGACACCATCTTGCCGAGGACGCCGCCGGAGCTGTTGGTCGCGGCCATCAGCACCGTCGACAGGTCGGCCTTGTTCGCGGCCGTGACCTGCAGGGCACCGAACAGCGAGTTGGACGAGGTGTCCGACCCGGTGACGGCGGTACCGAGCCAGCCGAGGATCGGCGACAGCAGCGCGAACCCGGCGCCTGCCCCGGCCATCCAGGTGCCGAGCGTGACCGTCTGCCCGGAGGCATTCATCACGAACGCGAGGGCGAGCACGGCCATCACGGTGACGATCGCCCACTTGAGCTGGACGAGGGTCGTCCAGTAGGCGCGCAGGGCCTTGCCGAAGCCGATCCCGAGGGCGGCCATGCTGATCAGCCCTGCGACGAGCATCTGCGTTCCGGGCGTCGTCAGGTAGTTGAAGCTGAAGGTGGGCAGGGTCAGCGGCCGGCCGGTCGGACCGGTGAGGTCCAGACCGGGCCAGGAGAACGTCCGCGTGGCCTTGTCCAGGAGGTCCTTGACCTGGTCGATCTGGCAGACGACGAAGACCGCGATGATGATCGCGTAGGGGGCGTAGGCGCGGGCGACCTCGGCGCGCGAGTCCTTGGCGCGCTCGTCCTTGGCGCCGCCCTCGACGCGGGCGGCGAACTCGGGAGTGGGCTCGTCGGCGGCGCCGCCGGCGACGGGCGCGGGCTGGGCGGGCGTCGCGGAGGGCCGCAGCCGGACGACGAGCACGACCGCGGCGGCCGAGACCAGCGACGCCACGACGTCGGCGAGCGGCACCGAGATGAAGTTCGCGGTGATGTACTGCGCGACGCCGAACGCGGCGCCGCAGAGCAGGGCGGTGGGCCAGGTCTCGCGGAAGCCGCGCCGCCCGTCCACGATGTAGACGAGCACGAGCGGGACGAACACGGCGAGGATGGGGGTCTGCCGGCCGACCATGGCGCCGAGCGTGTCGCTGGACTCGCCGGTGACCTTGCCGAGGGTGAGGATCGGCGTCGCCATCGCGCCGAACGCGACCGGCGCGGTGTTGGCGGTGAGGGCGAGGACGGCGGCCTTGATCGGCTGGAAGCCGAGCGCGATCAGCATGACCGAGGTGACCGCGACGGGCGTGCCGAACCCGGCAAGCGCTTCCAGCAGCGCGCCGAACGAGAACGCGATCAGCACGGCCTGCAGCCGGCTGTCGTCGCTGACCTGCGCGAACGACCGGCGGAGCACGTCGAAGTGCCCTGTCGTCACGGTCATGTTGTAGACCCAGAGGGCGTTGATGACGATCCACAGGATCGGGTAGAAGCCGAACGCGGCACCCTCGGTCGCGGCGAGGAACGCCTGGTCGGCGGGCATCCCGTACGTCCAGACGGCGACCAGTAGGGAGACGGCCAGCGCGATCAGGGACGCCAGCCACGCGCGCATGCGGACGCCGCCGAGCAGGACGAACAGCACGGCCAGCGGCAGCGCGGCGACCAGGGAACTCCAGCCGAGCGAGTCGGCGACGGGATCGAGGACCTGCTGGTACACGGCGATCACCTCGCGGGTAGGGAGCACGCCCCCGAGCAGATGATCGATACCCATCCGCATGACGCGGATCACCTAGATAGTGAACTTTTCAAACAGTCAGAGGTCGCGCAGGAGCCGGGCCGGGGTGATGGGCAGGTCGCGGACGCGGATCCCGGTCGCGTGGTGGACCGCGTTGCCGATGGCGGCGGCGGCCCCGACGATGCCGATCTCGCCGATGCCCTTGGAGCCCATCGGGTTCAGGTGCGGGTCGGACTCCTCCACCCACGCCGCGTCGATGTCCCGCACGTCGGCGCAGGCCGGGACGTGGTACTGCGCGAGGTCGCGGTTCAGGTAGTCGCCGAACTCGGCGTCCATGACGCTCTCCTCCATCAGCGCCATGCCGAGCCCCATCGTCATGCCGCCGATGAACTGGGAGCGCGCGGTCTTGGGGTTGATGATCCGGCCGGCGGCGAACACGCCGAGCATGCGGCGGACGCGGATCTCGCCGGTGTCGGCGTCCACCTCGACCTCGGCGAACTGCGCGCCGAAGGCGTGCCGGGCGTAGGCGTCCCGCGCCTTCAGCTCCGCGGTCGTGTCGGCCGACGCCTCGACCCCCTCAGACGGGATCCCGCCGTGTTCCCTGTGGGGGGACGACCCCCCACGCCCCCCGGCAACCCCGCCGTTGAGCTCGTCCTTAAGGGCCTCGCAGGCTCGGACGACGGCCGTGCCCCACCCCGCCGTCCCGGCGGACCCTCCGGCGACGGAGGCCCTGGGGAGCGAGCTGTCGCCGATCTCGATCCGCACGTTGCCGAGGTCCTCCTTGAGCGTCTCCGCGGCGATCAGGGCGAGGGCGGTCCGGGCGCCGGTGCCGATGTCGGCGGCGGCGATCCGGACGGTGAACGTCCCGTCGGGCTCGGCGCGGGCAGTCGCCCGGTTGGGGCGCTGGTACGCCGGATACGTGGACGCGGCCACGCCCGTGCCGACGAGCTTGCGGCCCTCCCACCGGACGCCCGGTCGCGGGTCGCGTCCGTCCCATCCGAAACGGGCGGCGCCCTCCCGCAGGCAGGCGACAAGGTTGCGCGAGCTGAACGGCAGGCCGCTCTCCGGCTCGCGGTCGGGCTCGTTGCGGATCCGCAGCTCGACGGGGTCGACGCCCGCCGCGACGGCCAGCTCGTCCATCGCCGATTCGAGCGCGTACATGCCGGGCGTCTCGCCCGGGGCGCGCATCCAGGACGGCGTGGGGACGTCCAGCTTGACGACGCGGTGGGTCGTGCGGCGGTGCGGGGCCTGGTACATGACGCGGGTCGGCGTCGTGGTCTGCTCCGCGAACTCCTTGACCGTGGACGTCTGCTCCACGGCGTCGTGGATGATCGCGTTCAGGCGTCCGTCGTCGCCGGCGCCGAGCCTGACGCGCTGGATGGTCGGCGTCCGGTAGCCGGTGGTGGCGAACATCTGCTGGCGGGGGACGGCGAACTTGACGGGACGGTTCGCCGCGCGCGCGGCCATCACGGCGAGGACGGCGTTCGGCCGCGGCAGCCCCTTGGAGCCGAACCCGCCGCCGACGTGGGGCGACACGACGCGCACCTGCCCCGGATCGAGCCCGAAGATCTTGGCGATGGTGGCCTGGACGGTCGACGCCCCCTGGTTCGAGTCGTGGAGCGTGAGGGTGCCGTCGTCGTTCCACTGGGCGATCGTGGTGTGCGGCTCCATCGGGTTGTTGTGCTCGGCCGGGGTCGTGTAGGTGACGTCGATCCGCACGGCCGCGTCCCCGAAGGCGTCCTCGGGGTCGCCCTGCTCGGTGTCCGCCGGGAAGACGGGGTTCACCTTGTCGGGCTTGTAGAGCCCGGGATGGCCGGCGCGGAGCGTGACGTCCGGTTCCTCCTCCGCGTACTCCACGTGGACGAGACGTGCCGCCTCCCTCGCCGTTTCGAGGGTCTCGGCGACCACGGCCGCGACGAACTGGCCGCGGTAGGAGACCGTCCGCGACTGGAAGAGGGCCAGCTCACCGTCGGAGACGTCGGCGAGCTCTGGCGCGTTCTCGCAGGACAGCACGGCGAGCACACCGGGCAGCCTCCGCGCGGCCTCCGTGTCGACGGACGTGACGCTGCCCTTGCCCACGCTCGCCTGGACCGCGGCCGCGTACGCGACGTTCTCCACCGGGTACTCGAACGCGTACCGCGCCGTTCCGGTGACCTTCTCGCGGCTCTCCAGCCGGTCGGTCATGAGGCCTCCCCCAGCTCGGTCAGCGTCCGGACGATCAGATTGCGCGCCAGCGGCACCTTGTACGCGTTGTCGCGCAGGGGCTCGGCGGCCTCCAGTTCGGCCTCGGCGGCGCGCAGGAACGACTCCCTCGTCGCCTGGGCGCCCCGGAGCGCCTCCTCCGCGCGCAGCGCCCGCCACGGCTTGTGGGCGATGCCGCCCAGGGCCAGCCGCACGTCCCGCACCTGACCGTCGTCCACGTCCAGGGCGGCGGCCACGGAGACCAGGGCGAAGGCGAACGACGCGCGTTCCCGGACCTTGCGGTAGCGGGACGGCAGGCCCAGCGGAGGAACCTCCACGGCGGTGATGAGGTCGCCCGGTTCGAGCGTGGTGTCGCGTTCCGGCTCGTTGTCGGGGAGCCTGTGCAGATCCTCGAAGGGGACGGTCCTCTCCCCGCCGCGCCCGTGGACCCGGACGGACGCGCCCAGGGCCGCCAGCGCGACCGCCATGTCGGACGGGTGCGTCGCCACGCACGCCTCCGAGTGGCCCAGGATCGCCAGGTTGCGGTGCTCGCCCTCCCGTGCGGGACATCCGCTGCCGGGGTTCCGCTTGTTGCACGGCTTGGAGGCGTCCTGGAAGTAGGAGCAGCGGGTGCGCTGGAGCAGGTTGCCGCCGACGGTCGCCAGGTTGCGTATCTGGCCGGACGCCCCCGCGAGGACGGCCTGTGCCAGCACGGGGTGCCCCTCGCGCACGGTCCGGTCCGCGGCGAGCGCGCTGTTGCTCACCGCCGCACCGATGACGAGGCTCCCGTCAGGCCGCAGTTCGATCTGGTCGTGCGGCAGGTGCGAGACGTCGACGAGCCTCGCCGGCTCCTCCACCCCGAGCCGCATCAGGTCCACGAGGTTGGTCCCGCCGCCCAGATAGACGGCTCCGGCCTCGTGCCGCTGGAGGGCGTCCTCGGCGCTGGTGGCGCGCTCGTAGGCGAAGGGCCTCATGTTCCGGCCGCCTCCCTGCGCTGCGCGGCCTGTTTCACGGCCGCGACGATGCCGACGTACGCACCGCACCGGCAGAGGTTGCCGCTCATGCGTTCACGAATCTCGTCGTCGTCCAGGACGGGATCGGAGCGAAGGTCGCGGGTCACAGCGCTCGGCCAGCCGCGTTCTGCCTCGTCCAGTACTGCCGTCGCGGAGCAGAGCTGGCCGGGTGTGCAGTAACCGCACTGGAACGCGTCGTTCTCGACGAACGCCTCCTGCACGGGGCTGAGCCGTCCGTCGCCCTGCGCCAGCCCCTCGACCGTGACGATCTCCGCCCCATCGTGGGCGACGGCCAGGGCAAGGCATCCGTTCGCACGGCGTCCGTCGAGAAGGATGGTGCACGCACCGCACTGACCGTGGTCGCAGCCCTTCTTCGAACCCGTCAGCCCGAGGTCTTCACGCAGGACGTCCAGGAGCGACGCCCGCGTATCGACGTTCAGCCGGTGCTCCGTGCCGTTCACGCGCAGGGTGATGTCGGCGTGTACCGGGGTGGCTTCGCTGTCCATGCCCGACTGCCTACCCCGGATCATCGATCGGTCACAAGACCTCGACGGCGGCGTCCACGGCGCCCCGGACGTCGCCGCCCGGCGGATACAGCAGCGACCGTCCCACGACGAGGCCCTTCACCCCCGGGATCCGCATCGCGCGCCGCCACCCGTCCCGCACCGCGCGCGGGTCACCGGCGACCTCGCCGCCGAGCAGCAGCGCGGGCAGCGTCGTCGCCGCCATCACCCGCTCCATCTCCGGGACGACCGGCACCTTCAGCCACGTGTACGCCGACGTCACACCGAGCCCGGACGCGACCGACACCGCCCGGATCATCGCCTCGGGCGTCAGCAGGTTCCGGACGCGGCCCTCGATCCGGTGCGCCACGAACGGCTCCACCATCGCCATCAGCCGGTGCCGCGCGAGCCCCGACACCGCCCGCGCACAGCCCTCCAGCGTCCGGGCGGTCGCCGGGTCGGCGTCGTCGACGCGCAGCAGCATCTTGCCGCCGTCCAGCCGCGCCGCGGCGATCGCGTCCGCGTCGTAGGCGGTGAACCGGTCGTCGATCTCGAAGGACGTCCCGGCGAGGCCGCCCCGGTTCATCGACCCGATCGCCAGCCGGGCGTCGAGGACGCCGAGCAGCATCAGGTCCTCCAGGACGTCGGGGGTGCCGAGCACGCCGTCCACCCCGGGCCGGTCGAGCGCGACGCACAGCCGGTCGAGCAGGTCGGCGCGGTCGGCCATCGCCACCGGGTCGCCGCCGACGCCGAGCGCGCCGCGCGCCGGATGGTCCGCCGCGATGATCATCAGCCGGCCGGACTCGCCGGGCGGCGCGTCCCGCCGCACCCGCCGCGCCGCCGCCTCGGCGATCGCCTCCGGCCGCGCGGCCCGCACGTCGGCCAGGTCGCTGATGCGCACGCCGCCGAGTCTGCTGATGATCACCTCGCCGTGTCAATCGGCCGGTCGGTCGGAGTCGGAGAGGATCTCCACCACCTGGCGGGCCGTCTCGGTGGGCAGCGGCGCCGGGAGGCCCTTCCACTTGCGGGACGCGGCCACCGCCGCGGCGCCCGCCCCTCCCCCGTACACCGCCGCGGCGACGAAGGACGCCAGCTCGGGCGGCAGCTTCCGCTCCAGGAGCAGCACGTTCATCCGGTAGGTGGCGGCGGTCGCGAGGACCCCGAAGGCCCCCGCCACGGCGCCCAGCCGCAGCGCCGGGACGCGCTGCCTGGCCTTGTCGATCATCTCCTGCTGCGCGGCCTCGACCACCCGCCGGGCGAGCACGAGGTTCTGCTCCAGCGGGTCGCCGGCCTCCACCGGTTCGCGCGACTCCGTCATGACCTCGCCTTACCCGCAGATGGGGATGAGAATCGGGCGAGCAAAGTGTCACTTCAAGTGACTTTACGTGTGCTGTAGGTTACCGAGCCGGACCCGACAGAGAGGCCGGTGGATGCAACCGTTCGAGCTGCCCGACTTCTACGTCCCGTACCCCGCGCGGCTGAACCCGCACCTGGAGAGCGCGCGGGCGCACACGATGGCGTGGGCGCGCGAGATGCGGATGCTGGACGAGCACCGGGACCCCGGCACTCCCGACATCTGGGACGAACGCGCGCTCGAAGCCATGGACTATCCGCTCCTGTGCGCCTACACGCACCCGGACTGCGACGGGCCCGAACTCGACCTCGTCACCGACTGGTACGTCTGGGTGTTCTACTTCGACGACCATTTCCTAGAGGTCTTCAAGAAGCCGCACGACCAGGAGGGCGCGCGGTCGTACCTCGACCGGCTGCCGCTGTTCATGTCGCTCGACCCGCCGGAGCCGGTGAACGCCGTCGAGCGCGGTCTCGCCGACCTGTGGGCGCGGACCGTCCCGTCGAGGTCGGACGCCTGGCGGCGCCGCTTCTCCGCCAGCACCCTCAACCTGCTGCGCGAGTCGCTGTGGGAGCTGTCCAACATCAGCACCGGGCGGATCCCGAACCCCGTCGAGTACATCGAGATGCGCCGCAAGGTCGGCGGCGCGCCCTGGTCGGCGGACCTCGCCGAACACGCGGCGGGCGTCGAACTGCCCGAACGCGTCGTGGGGACGCGCCCGCTGCGCGTCCTCAAGGACACCTTCTCCGACGCCGTGCACCTGCGGAACGACCTCTTCTCCTACCAGCGGGAGACCGAATCCGAGGGCGAGGTGAACAACTGCGTCCTGGTGATGGAGCACTTCCTGTCGGTGGCGCCCCAGGTCGCCGCGGACACGGTCAACGACCTGCTGACCTCGCGCCTGCGCCAGTTCGAGAACACCGCGCTGACCGAACTGCCGCACATCGTCGAGGACCACGCGCTCGACCCGGTCGAGCGCGCTCGCGTCGCGGCCTACGTGAAGGCCCTCCAGGACTGGCAGTCCGGCGGCCACGAGTGGCACCTGCGCTCCAGCCGCTACATGAACAAGAAGTCCATCGGCATGTCGGCCGCCCGCATCCCGGCGCTGCTGAATTCCGCAAGGATCAGCCTGCCCCACGTCCCATTCCAGCGAGTCGGCCCAACACCCCTGCCCGAGTTCGACATCCCGTACCCGCCCCGCGTGAACCCGCACCGCGCCGACGCAGGCCGCAACGTCATCGCCTGGGCCCGCGAGATGGGCATGTTCGACCCGCAGCCGCGCACGCCCGTCCCGGTCTGGAGCGCCGAGAGGCTCACCGGGATGGCTCTGGAGGTCTGTGCCGCGTCCCTGGCCCCGGACGCGGAGCCCGAGGCGCTCGACCTCGCGACCCAGTGGCTGGCCTGCGGAACCTTCGGCGACGACTACTTCCCCGCCGTCTTCAACCGCGACCGCGACATGGCCGGCGCGAAGCTGTTCCACGCCCGCGTCCCGTCCTTCATGCCCCTGGACCGCGGCGCGACCCCGCCGCCGGAGAACCCCTTCGAGGCCGCGCTCGCCGACCTGTGGCACCGCACCGCCGCCCCCATGGATGACACCGCCCGCCGCGAGTTCCGCGCCGCCGTCGAGCACATGACCGAAAGCTGGCTGTGGGAGTTGAACAACCACCTTCACTCCCGCATCCCCGACCCCGTCGACTACATCGAGATGCGCCGCCACACCTTCGGCTCCCAGCTCACGATGAGCTTGTCCCGCATCGAGCGCGCACCCGAGATCCCCGCACACGTCTTCCAGACCCGCACGCTCCGCGAGATCGACGCCTCCGCGATGGACGTCGGCTGCCTCCTCAACGACTGCTTCTCCTACCAGAAGGAGATCGAGTACGAGGGCGAGCTGAACAACGGCATCCTCGCCGTAGAGAACTTCTTCGGCTGCGGCCGCGACGAGGCCCTGCCCATCGTCAACGACCTCATCACCTCACGCCGCCGCCAGTTCGAACACCTGGCCACCACCGAGCTCCCGGCCCTCTGCGACGACCTCGGCCTGGACGCCCCGGCCCGCACGGCCCTCGCGTCCTACATCGACGAACTCCGCGACTGGATGACCGGCATCCTCAAATGGCACCGCGAATCCGACCGCTACGACGAACGCGAGCCCACCCCGCGCCTCCCGAAACCCACCGGCCTCGGCACCTCCGCCGTCCACCTCTTCACCCGCACGGTCAGCCCACCGACCGTCCCGGCCCCCCGAACCGCAAGCCCGGGATCATGAAGCCCCCGCTCACCCAGCCCATCGACCGCTGGTCGGTGGGAGCCAGGTCACCCGGCCCGGCATGACTCAAGCCCCCTGTCGCGAGCATGTCCGCGACGAAGTCATCGTCTCGCCGTAACGTGGATGCCGGTCGCGGCGTCCTACACGCGGGCCGCCCGATCGTTACGCGCCCGGTAGTCGGGCTCGCCGTACAAATTTCCCGGCCTCCTTCAAACGCTTTGGCGGGGTGACACGACGTTGATGCGTGAGGGCATGGAGAGATCTGCGTAGAACCTCGCCGGAGGTCCTTGCGGCGATAGCGTCGAACGCGACCTTCGTCGTTTCCTGGCAGGTGGGGCTGATGGCGCTGGGTGTGCTGGTCAGCTGGGGCGGGTGGCGGCTGGTCGTGCAGAGGCAACGGCAGGCGGCGCTGCGGGAGGTCCTGTCGCGCGCCTCGGCCGGGACCGTGGTCGTGTATGAGGACGGCCCCGACGGCCAGCGCGTGCGGATCTGGGCGAGCGACCAGCCGGACACGCCCCCGCCGCCCTCACCCCCGTCACCGGGCTCACCGTGATCAGCCCGGAGGAACAGGCCGCCGTCTGCGTGCTGTTCCGCGCGGAGGCGGAGGGGCTGTTCGCTTTCGCGTGGGCCGCGCTCACCCAAGGCGACGCCGAGACGGCCAGGGATCTGGTCCAGCAGACGTTTCAGGCGGCGATCGTGGCCTGGGCCGACCTGGCGGCACGAGACACCGAAGGACAGCGCAGATGGCTGTATCAGGTCCTCAAGTACAAGGCGATCGACGAGTGGCGCAAACAGCGGCGGGTGTGCCCAGTGGACGAGGTCGAGACCGACGATCCCATCGATCACGACAGCCTGGACGTCGGCCATCAGGTGATGTGTACGGCCGCGCTCCAAGAATGCTGGAATCTCATCGCCAAGATGCCGCCGGATCGTGCCCGCGTGGCGCATCTGCGCTGGGGAGAGGGCTGGACCACTCGCGAGATCGCCGATCGGCTGGGCATCGCTGCGAGCACGGTCCGCGGTCACATAATGAAGGCGCGCAGCGAGTTGTTGTTGAGGGTGGGACCACAGGTCCCGTTCATCGACGATTCTGAAGAAGAAGGATGGGGAAGGGGGACGGCATCATGAGCAGTATCGAATCCCGTATCGAGCCCGCCGCCCCGCCAGTGCGCTCGAGTTTTCGGACGCTGCTCGCGGTCGACATCGAGGGGTACAGCGCCAGGGGGCCGCGCCAGCAACTCAAGGCGCAACAGACGCTGCTGAACGCGATGGAGACCGCGGCCGAAGACGCCGAGCTCGAAAGAGGCCGGTGGCTGCAGCAGGTCAACGGTGACGGCCAGCCGACAGTGCTGCCGCACGACGTCGACATTGTCACCGTCGTCGGCCGGTTCGCTCCCGCCCTCGAACGGACACTGGCGGCGATGCGCAAGGACGCCGGCGCGTCCGGTTCGCCGCGCGTACGGCTCGCACTCCACTGCGGCCGGCAGATCTTGACATCGGACGCATCTCTCGGCCCCGCCGCGGACGTGGTCGTCCAACGGCTGCTCAGCTCCCGTCCGCTTCGCAGGTACCTGCGTGTCCATCCGGAGCGGAACGTCGCGCTGATCGTGTCCGATCTGATTTTCCGCAACGTGGTCCGAAGTGGCTTGTGCGCACTGCCTCCAGAGCAGTTCCGCCCCATTCGTACGGTTGTCGAAAACACCGTCTACCGCGGCCACATCTACCTCCCCGGCAAGGGCACCGACGAGAACACACGGGGCAGCGACCTGCACGCCGCCGAGGCTCCCGCGGCCCCGGTGAGTGCCGATGAGCCCTTCGACGAGCGGGGCGCAGAGCTGTACCAGCGGGTTCTGGAGCAGGCACAGCAGAATCCCCCCAGCTACGACGTCGAAGCCGAACTCGGCCGGTTGACCGACTGGATGAGTGCCGCACAGCGTCCACGGCCCGACGCCGCGACAACGGGCCGACAGAACGCCGACATCGGCCCATCGCCGACACCTGGCTTCGCTCATGCCCCGAAACCAGGCTTCTTGGAGCAGCTCACCCTCCCGGAGCAGGACGCGCTCTTCGCGTCCGCGCGGGAGGTCGTGCACCCGGTCGGCGCGGTGCTGTGGGCCGAGGGCCAGTCCGCCGACCACATCATCGTGATCAAGTCGGGCTCGGCTCGGGTCAGCGTCGAGCGGGACGGCCGCGAGCGGATCATCGCCATCCGCGGCCCCGGCGACATCCTGGGCGAACGTGCCGCGCTGATGCTGCGCCGCCGCTCGGCCACCGTCGTCGCGATGGACACGCTGCACGCCCTGCTCCTGTCCACGCAGGAGTTCGTCGCCTACCTCAGCGACCACCCGCGCGTCGTGGCCGTCCTGGAACACGAGATGTACGACCGGATGTTGGAGAGGGACCGCCTCCCAGGTGCCCCGGCTCCCAGCACGCTGCCGGATCAGCGCACCGACCCGTCCGAGAACGGGCCGCCCCAGCCCAGGCTGCTCTATTCGCCGGGCCGGGCCAGGCCACCGTGGACAGCCCTTTACCGCACCATCCTCTACGCCGACATCGCGGGCTTCAGCTCACCCGGACGCAACGACGCGGATCGCAACGACCTGCGCCACGCCATGTACCGAGCCCTCCAGAAGGCGTTCGAGGACGCCGCCATCCCTTGGGACGCCTCCCACATCGAGGACCGCGGCGACGGCGCGCTCATCATCGTCCCCACCGAGGTACCCGCCGCCGTGATCGACCCGATGCTGAGCTCGCTCGCCGCGCGGCTGGGACGGCACAACCGCGAGTCGAGCGGAGCCCTCCGCATCCAGCTCAGGGTCGCGGTGCACGTCGGCCGAGTGATGCCCGATCCGCCCGGCATGTCCGGATCATCCATCATCACGGCGGCCCGGCTGCTCAACGCCCCGCCGCTGAAGGACCGGCTCACCACGACCGGCGCCGACCTCGGCGTCATCGCGTCCCGGCTCCTCTACGACGAGGTGGTCGTCCCCGACCACATGCACGCCTCCGAGTACGAGCGGGTCACATGCCGGGTCAAGGGGGCCTACCTCGAAGGCTGGATCCGCCTCTATGGTCTCGACACCACCACGGACGACGACGCCCTGCCGGCTACTCGCCGGCGGCCGTGAACGGCCAGGCACCCGGCGGGGTGTCGACTTTCCGCAAGATCGAGGCGGCGCGGGTGCCGTCGGGGATCAGGCTGGTGACCACAGGATGTGGCGTGGCCTCGTAGCGCCGCCGTCTCGTTGCGCTCCACGGGTGTGCCAGGTGGGGCAGTAGTCCGGGGTGCAACGGTGACGACTCCCCCACGCCGGGGACGGTTCCAACCGCCACCGCCACCGCCAGCGCCCCCGGCCACCGCGCCCGCCGCCAAGTCCGCGTCCGTGCGGCTCCGTGCGCGTCCGGATGTGGCGAGGGGGCCTGGACGGGTGGGCGGATTCTGCGGTGCTCGGTTCTCTCGAAATGCTGGGGGGTGTGCGGACATGTGGGGTGCGTCCGGTTGATTCGCTCGCGCCTCGCGGCGCGTGAGGAGAGGAGATGGCTTGCCATCCCCCGCGGAGGAGTCCCTGCCCGATGAGAGACGGCACCGCTTCGAGGAGATCTACGCTGCCAACCGCGCCCGGCTCCTCGGGTACGCGCTGCGGCGCACCACCGATCCGCAGGACGCGGCCGACGTCCTGGCGGAGACGTTCCTGACCGCCTGGCGGCGGCTCGACGACATCCCGCCGGGCGACCAGGCGCGGCTGTGGCTGTACGGGGTGGCCCGCCGCGTCCTCGCCAACCACCACCGCGGCGAGCGCCGCCGGTCCGCGCTGGCCGCCGACCTCGGTTCCCGGCTCCGCGCCGCCGCGCCCGTCCAGGACGCGGCCGGGAACGACCTCACCGGCGTCGCCGCCGCCTTCCGGAGCCTGCCCGAGCTGGACCGCGAACTGCTGTCCCTGGTCGGCTGGGAAGGGCTCGACCACGCCGAGATCGCGACCGTCCTCGGCTGCTCCCGCAACGCGCTGCGGATCCGCCTGCACCGCGCCCGCCGCCGGTTCGCGCGCGCCCTGGCGCGCCTGGACGCCGAGGTCCCCGGCCCTTCCCTGCCCACCGCCGTGCGGATCCCGAACGGAGAGCACACATGAACCGCGAGATCGACACGCTGATCGGCGGGCTCGCCACCGTCACCGACCAGCGGGCCGGGGAACTGCTGCCCGAGGACGCGGCGGCCGCCCTGTCCGACCGCATCACCGCCACCGCCGTCGTGTCCGAGCGGCGTAGGCGGCGGCGCTCGCCGGTCCTTCTCATCGGCCTCCCGCTGGCGACGGCGGGCCTGGCCTGCGCGGCCGTGGCCGTGATCGTCCGGGACGACGGGACGCGGCGCCCGCCGGTCGGCACCACGACCGCGAGCCCTCGTACCGCTCTCGTGGCGGCGCTGTCCTTCACGCGGAAGGGCGACCACATCGACGTGCGGGTCCGCGACCCGCTGGCCGACCCGAAGCGGTACCAGGCCGAGTTCGCCGAGCACGGCCTCAAGGTCAGGCTGTCCCTGGTGCCGGCGTCCCCGTCGATCGTCGGCACGGTGATCGCGATGAGCACGAGCGAGGGCACGACCGAGGACGACATCAGGACGATCACCGCCAAGGGCGGGTGCGAGACCGGCGGCGGAGGCGACGTCTGCCCGGTCGGCGTCCGGATCCGCACCGGCTACCAGGGCACCGCCGACATCACCTTCGGCCGGGCGGCCCGTCCGGGCGAGCAGTACTCCAGCAGCGCCCCCGTGACCGCGCCGGGCGAGGCCATGCACGGCATGACCTTCCGGGGCCACCGCGTCGGCGAAGTGCTGGCCGCCTTGAAGAAGCGGAACGTCACGGTCCCCGAATACCGCGTCATGGACGGCAACGTGAGCAAGAAGATGCTTCCTGGCCAGGTCCCGGCCACTTGGTACGTGCACGACGCGGTCCCCTGGGCCAAGAACCAGGTCCTCCTCTTCGCAGGCCCCGAGCCCACCGAGCCCGCCGGGACGCCCGCGGCTCCGCCAGTACCGGGGAAGCCCTAGGGGACGACGAACGACGCGGCCGCGCTGCCCGGGCTACGAGGCCAGGGTGGCGCGGGCGGTCATCAGGGCGAAGCCGAGGAGGTTCTCGCCCTGCCAGGCTGAGACGTCTTCGGCGCGGGGGTCGGTGGCGGCCAGGCCGATGCCCCAGACGCGGTCCAAAGGGCTCGCCTCGACGAGGATGCGGGCGTGGGTGCCGAGGAGGTAATCGCGAAGTTCCTTGTTCTGCGCGAACTTGGCCTCGTTGCCTTTCGTGACGATCGCCACACGATGGTCCTGCCAGGTCTGCTCGTCGAAATCGCGGACGCGGCGGCCGAGGTCCTTGGCGCGGCGCGGATGGGACGCCGCGATGATCGCGGCGGCCGTTTCCTCGTCGCCGAAGAGGCGGGCCTTTCCGGCCATCATGTAGTGCTCGGCGGTGGCGTAGGTGGTGCCGTCGACGGTGAAGGGGGACGGCCACCACTGGCTGAGATAGCCGGGTCCGGGGGTCCGGTGGCCCCAGAAGAACAGGAACTTCAGGCGCGTGCCCTCGTTCTGGAGGCGGGACAGCTCGGCGACGTCCATGGGACGAGGGTGCCAGCCGGTGGACGCGTCCGGCCAGCGGGTTTCGGAGGGGAATGGCAGATCGACCGGCGTTGTTGGGAGAAGTGCCGCGGCCCTGGTCAGAGGGTGCGGTCTAGACCATTTTGCGAAAGCGGGCTGGACGTCGGGACCATTGTCTAATTCGGCCCGGCCCGAACAGGAGGACAGCGGTAACAATGGACAAGGCCCTGGCGAACCCCCGTCGCACCCAGATCGTCGCGTGGCCCGAGCGGCGCCCGGCGGATGCGGACTCCGAACGTTCCGCGGAGACCGAGGCGACCACGGACGAGATCGCCGCGCGCTGACGATAGATGAGGACCCGCCCGGAGCTCCGGGCGGGTTCTTTCGTTCTCAGAGGACGGAGACCGCCAGGTCGCGGACGGTCTTCTCGTCCACCTCGACGCCCAGGCCCGGACCGGACGGGACCTCGGCCGTGCCCTTCGAGACCCGCACCGTCGGGCCCGCGTACGGCGACTCGATGAACTGCCGGCCGTTCAGGTCGACCGGGGTGTCCAGGCCGTGCGCCGCGAAGAGGTGCAGGGACGCGGCGAGGCCCAGGTCGGAGTCGGTGAGGCCGGAGCCCATCAGGGAGACGCCCGCGTCCTCGGCGAGCGAGCAGAGGCGGCGCGAGAGCGTGAGGCCGCCGGTGCGCTGGACCTTCGCGATGGCGATGTCGACCGCTTCGAGGCGGACGAACGTGGCCAGGTCGGACGGGTGCCGGAGGCTCTCGTCCAGCGCGACGGGGATCGGGCAGGTGTCGCGGAGGCGGCGCAGCCCGGCGATGTCGTTGGCCGGGAGGGGCTGCTCGAACGCCGTGACGCCGAGGTCCTCCAGGCGCCGCGCCATGCGCAGGGCGCCGCTGACCGTGTAGCCCTGGTTGGCGTCCACCCAGAGGTCGGCGTCGTCGCCCGCGTGCAGGCGGACGGCCTCGACCACGGCCGCGTCGTCGGCGTGCAGGCCGATCTTGACCTTGAAGGCGCCGTACCCGAGGTCGCGGCCCTCGGCGACGCTGTCGGCCACCTCGTCCGGCGACTGGCCGGACACGATCCAGGCCAGGTCGATCGTCTCGCGGCGCCGCGCGCCCCACATCATGCCGAGCGGGACGCCGGCGGCGCGGCCCAGCAGGTCGTGGAGGGCGACGTCCACGGCGCTCTTGGCCAGCGGCGCGCCGATGCTGAAGCCGCGGTTGACGGCCCGGTCGAAGGCGGTCGTGGCGCCGTCCAGGTCCCAGGCGGGACGGCCGGTCAGGACGGGGGCAAGGTAGCGGTCGATCGTGGTGACGATCGACTCGGCGGTCTCGTACGTCCAGGCCGGGATGGGGGTCGCCTCGCCCCAGCCGTGCGCGCCGTCCGCGCTGACCTTGACCAGGACGCGCAGGCTGGGCCGCCCGGCCACGGCGACCGCGCCGCCGGACACGCCGAACGACCGCCGCGTCGGCAGCGCCACGCAGAACGTCTCGACCCGTTCGATCTTCATCGCACCCTCCGGAAGGTGGCGGCGCGCCCTGTCACCGGGAACAGCCCGGGCGGCGTCCCTGGACGGCGGGACGGCGGGCGCGCCGC
The DNA here is from genome assembly GCF_047130825.1 of Actinomadura madurae. Lineage (NCBI taxonomy): Bacteria > Bacillati > Actinomycetota > Actinomycetes > Streptosporangiales > Thermomonosporaceae > Actinomadura > Actinomadura madurae. Next base: position 8,462,879 of record NZ_CP083237.1, on the reverse strand, counting down.
GAGGTCAGCTGGGCGGGGCCGTGCTGGCGCGCAGCACCACCTCGCCGGCGACGCGCTCGATGCGGCTCCGGCGGGTGGCGGGCTCGCGCAGCGCCAGTCCCATCACGCGCTCCCCCATCGCGTTCAGCGGGAGCGCGACGGTGGTGAGCGGCGGGGTCAGGTCGCGGACGATCGGGATGTCGTCGAAGCCGGCGAGGGAGATGTCGCCCGGCACGGAGACCGCGTTGTCGCGGAACGCCGCGAGCGCGCCGATCGCCATCACGTCCGTGACGGCGAACACGCAGGTCGGGCGGGTCCCGCGGCGGAGCAGCTCGATCGCCGCCGCGTAGCCGCCGTCGCGGGTGAAGGCCGCCTCGACGATCCGCTCGGGCGGGACGGGGACGCCGGCGTCGGCGAGTGCGTCGGTGAACCCGCCGAGCCGGTCGGCGACGGTGGTGAGCGCGCGGGGCCCGGTCAGCACGGCGAAGTCGCGGTGGCCGAGGTCGAGCAGCGCGCGGGCGAGGGCGGCGGCGCCCTCCCGGTTCTGCGGCAGGACGGCGTCCACCTTGAGGCTCCGGTGCCGGCTGAGGACCGCGACGCGCCCGCCGGTGCGCTGGTAGGGGTCGAGCTCGGCGGCCATCAGGCGCTCCCAGTCGCGGTCCTCGAAGCCGGAGCCGATCAGCAGGATCGCGCGGGCCCGCTGGGCGCGGAGCATCGCCACGTACTCGACCTCGCGGGACGGGTCGCGGAACGTGCTGGCGAGCATCACGAGCATCCCGTGCTCGGCGGCGGTGCGCATCACGCCGTGCGCGATGGCGGCGAAGTAGGGGTCGCTGACGTCGTGGCAGATGACGCCGACGGACTTGCTGGACGAGCTGGCGAGCGCCTGCGCGTGCGCGTTCGGGGTGTAGCTGAGCTCCGCCGCAGCGGCGAGCACGCGTTCCCGGAGGTCGGCGCGCACCTGGGAGGTCCCGTTCAGGACGCGGGACGCGGTGGCCAGCGAGACGCCGGCCTCCCGCGCGACGTCCTGCAGGGTCACGTAGGCCCGGTCGCCGGCGCGCTGCTCCTCGGCCGCTTCCGTCATCACCGCCCCCTCGGTCGACGCGGGGTGCACGCGGCGGGTTTCCTGCGAAGACCCTCTTGACCGCGCCATGCGCCGCTTCTTACGGTACATCAGAAAGCGCTTTCTGAACGCGCTTTCCCAGCCACCGTCCCGGAGGAACCCATGGTGAGTCAGGGCACGACGGCCGCGACGCCCCAGGCGGACGCGGCGGGCGTCGTCGAACGCGGCCGGCCCGGCGTGGGCGAGCGGGTCCGCGACGGCCTGGAACGGTCGTGGCGGCCCGTCGCGCTGCTGATCGCCTGCTTCGCGGCCTGGTGGGCCGTGAGCGCCTTCAAGATCGTGGAGGCGTACCTCGTCCCGTCGCCCGGCGCGACGCTGCGCCTGATGGCCGACAAGTGGGGCTACATCTGGCACCACACCTGGGTCACCACGTACGAGACCCTGATCGGCTTCGCGCTCGCGGTGCTCATCGGGGTCTTCGCCGCGGTGATCATGGTCTACTCGGCGACGGTCGAGCGCACCCTCTACCCGATCCTGCTGTTCGCGCAGGTCATCCCGAAGATCGCGATCGCCCCGCTGTTCGTGGTGTGGCTCGGCTTCGGCATCGGCCCCAAGATCGTCGTGGCGGTGCTGATCGCGTTCTTCCCGGTGGTGATCTCGATGGTGGCCGGGCTGAAGGCGGTGGACCCGGAGATGCTGCAGCTGTCGGCCACCATGGGCGCGAGCCCGCTGGCGACGTTCGCCAAGATCCGGCTGCCGGCCTCGCTCCCGCACCTGTTCTCCGGCCTGAAGGTCGCGGTCACGCTCGCGGTCACCGGCGCCGTCGTCGGCGAGTTCGTCGGCGCCAACGAGGGGCTCGGCTACGTGATCCTGCAGGCCAACGGCAACCTCGACACCCCGATGCTGTTCGCCGGCCTGCTGGTCATGTCGGCCATCGGCGTCGTGCTGTTCGTCGTCGTCGAGGTCGCGGAGAAGCTGCTGCTGCCCTGGCACGCCAGCCGGCGCGGCGACGCGGTCACCACGACGTACTGACGACACCGCCCCACGCCGGACGCACGCCGACATCCGGCCCCGCCCCCCGCCACCGAACCGTCCGCCCGGAACCGCCGGGCGGGACGTCCGACACCACCGGCCGAGACAACCCACCCCTTTACGGAGGGCCGCCTCATGAAACTCCGCACTCTCGCCATCGCCGCCATGGTCCCGGCCCTGGCGCTCACCGGCACCGCCTGCGGTGGGGACTCCGACGAGACCACGAGCGCGTCCGGCAAGAAGCTGACCAAGGTCACGCTGACGCTCAACTGGTACCCGTACGGCGAGCACGCGCCGTTCTACTACGGCAAGAAGAAGGGCATCTACGAGAAGCACGGCATCGACCTGGAGATCAAGGCGGGCCAGGGCTCGCAGAAGACCGTCCAGGCCACCGGTGCCGGGCAGACCGACTTCGGCTGGGCCGACACGCCCGCGCTGCTCGCGGCCGTCGACAAGGGGATGCCCGTCAAGAGCGTCGGGGTGTTCCTGCAGACCACGCCCGCGTCGGTGCAGTCGTTCACCACGGCCGGCATCAAGAAGCCCGCCGACCTGAAGGGCAAGAAGATCGCCGGGACGGCCGGGGACGCGCTGGCGCGCACCTTCCCGGTGTTCCTGAAGAAGAACGGCATCAGCGAGAGCGACGTGCCCGTCCAGAACACCGACCCGGCCGGGAAGATGGCCGCGGTGCTGTCCGGCAAGACCGCCGGGCTGATGGGCTTCGCGAACGACCAGGGCCCGACGATGGCCGAGAAGTCCGGCAAGGAGGTCTCGTACCTGCGGTACGCCGACTTCGGGCTGAACTTCTTCTCCAACGGCCTGATCGTCGGCGAGCGGAAGCTGAAGAGCGACGCCGACGTCGTCAAGAAGATGGTCGCCGCCACCAGCGAGTCGTGGACGGCGGCGGAGGGCGACCAGGCGGGCGCCGTCGCGAGCATGGCGGGCGCGTCCGAGCAGCTCCCGCCCGACAAGGTCATCACCGAGCAGTTCAAGACCACGCTGACGCTGCTGCACACGCCGGCGACGCAGGGCAAGGCGCCGGGCGTCAACGCCGAGGGCGACTGGAAGACGACGATCGCCACCTTCCAGCAGGCCGGGGTCATCGGTGAGGCGAAGCCGCCGTCGGAGTACTGGCAGGCGTCGGCCGCACCGCAGGGATGACGGGACGAGCGATGAGGATCATGAGCAAGTCAGCCACCGGGACGGACGGGCCGGACGCGACCGCGCGGGAGAGCGCGGTCAGCCTCGACGAGGTCGCGGTCCGGTTCCGCACCCGCAAGCGGGACGTCACGGCGCTGCGCGAGGTGTCGCTGGAGGTCGCGATGGGCGAGTTCGTGGCCATCGTCGGCCCGTCCGGCTGCGGCAAGTCCACGCTGCTGAAGCTGGTCGCGGGGCTGCTGAAGCCCTCGTCCGGCGGGGTGCGGCTGCGCGGCGAGACGGTCGCGGGGCCGCGGCACGACATCGGCTACGTGTTCCAGCGGGCCGCGCTGCTGGAGTGGCGCAGCGCCCGCAAGAACATCCTGCTCCAGGCGGAGATGCGCAAGATGCCGTCCGACCAGGCGCGCAGGCGGACCGCCGAGCTGATCGAGATGACCGGCCTGACGGGCTTCGAGGACGCGCTGCCGCACGAGCTGTCCGGCGGCATGCAGCAGCGGGTCGCGCTGTGCCGGGCGCTGCTGCACGAGCCGCCCGTCCTGCTGATGGACGAGCCGTTCGGCGCCCTCGACGCGCTCACCCGCGAGCAGCTCAACGTCGAGATGAACCGGATCTGGCGGGAGACGGGCACGACCGTCCTGCTCGTCACGCACTCGATCGCGGAGGCGGCCTACCTGGCCGACCGCGTCGTGGTGATGACCGACCGGCCCGGCTCGATCGCCGAGATCATCGACGTCGACCTGCCGGCCGAGCGCGACTACGCCGCCACGATGGCCCGCCCCGAGTTCGCCCGCGTCACCAACCGCGTCCGGGGGCTCCTGGGCGCGCGCGGGGCGGCGGACTGACCGGTGCCCGCGGTGGAGCACCGCGGGCGAAGGCCACGGCCACTACACGACAGGCTAGGAAGGAACGGGATGGCACGCAGGTCCATCGGGATCGTCATGAACGGCGTCACCGGCCGGATGGGGTATCGCCAGCATCTCCTCCGCTCGATCCTCGCGATCAGGGAGCAGGGCGGGGTGCGCACTGGCGACGGCACCGTGCTCTGGCCGGAGCCCGTGCTCGTCGGGCGCAGCGAGGACAAGCTGCGCGACCTCGCCGAGCGGCACGGGCTCACCGCCTGGACGACCGACCTGGCCGAGGCGCTGGCGCGTCCGGAGATCGACGTCTACTTCGACGCGCAGGTCACCAGCGCGCGGGCGGACGCGATCCGCGCCGCCGTGGCGGCCGGCAAGCACATCTACACCGAGAAGCCGCTGGCCGACGACCTGGAGGGCGCGCTGGCCCTCGCGCGGCTCGCGGACGAGGCCGGGGTGCGGCACGGGGTCGTCCAGGACAAGCTGTTCCTGCCGGGGCTGCTCAAGCTGAAGCGCCTCGTCGACGGCGGGTTCTTCGGGCGGATCCTGTCGGTGCGCGGCGAGTTCGGCTACTGGGTGTTCGAGGGCGACTGGCAGGAGGCGCAGCGCCCGAGCTGGAACTACCGCGCCGAGGACGGCGGCGGGATCATCCTCGACATGTTCTGCCACTGGCGGTACGTGCTGGACTCCATCGCGCCGGTGCGCTCCGTCCAGGCGCTCGGGGCGACGCACATCCCCGAGCGGGTGGACGAGGGCGGCAAGCCGTACGAGGCCACCGCCGACGACGCCGCCTACGGGATCTTCGAGCTGGACGGCGGGATCGTCGCGCAGATCAACTCGTCCTGGACGACCCGGGTGTTCCGCGACGAGCTGGTGGAGTTCCAGGTGGACGGGACCGAGGGGTCCGCGGTGGCGGGGCTGCGGCGCTGCCGGGTCCAGCACCGGTCGATGACGCCGAAGCCGGTGTGGAACCCCGACCTGCCCGCCACCGAGGACTTCCGCTCGCAGTGGCAGGAGATCCCGGACAACGTCGAGTTCGAGAACGGGTTCAAGACCCAGTGGGAGATGTTCCTGCGGCACATCGCCGGCGACGGGGACTTCCCCTGGGACTTCTACGCGGGCGCGCGCGGCGTGCAGCTCGCCGAGCTCGGGCTGCGGGCGTGGCGGGAGGGCCGGCGCCTGGAGGTACCGGAGCTGTGAAGATCGACCTGCCGGGTTCGCTGACCCCGCACACGATGGGCGAGCCTCGCTCCTACCCGCCGCCTTCCGGTCCCAGCACGTCCCGGGTCGCCTACGCGGCCGCGCACGTGGTGGCCGGCGGCGAATTCCTCGACTGGGAGACGACGCTGGCGTTCCGGCGGTATCTGTGGTCGTACGGGCTGGGCGTCGCGGAGGCCATGGACACCGCGCAGCGCGGCATGGGCCTGGACTGGGCGGCGACCCGCGAGCTCATCGTGCGGAGCGGCCGGGAAGCGCTTTCAGCCGGGGGCCGCATCGTGTGCGGAGCGGGCACCGACCAGCTGCCGCCCGAGCCTGCCTCCCTCGACGAGATCGTGGCGGCGTACGAGGAGCAGCTCGCCGTCATCGAGTCGGTGGACGCGGTGCCGGTGCTGATGGCGAGCCGCCACCTGGCCGCCGCGGCGCGCGGGCCGGACGACTACGCCGCGGTCTACGGGCGGCTGCTGCCCCAGGTCAAGCGGCCCGCGGTGCTGCACTGGCTCGGCCCGATGTTCGACCCGGCGCTGGAGGGCTACTGGGGCTCGCCCGACCTGGACACCGCCGCCGAGGCACTGCTCGCCCTGATCGGCGAGCACGCGTCCCGCGTCGACGGGGTGAAGATCTCGCTGCTGGACGCGGGGCGGGAAATCGCCTTCCGCCGGCGCCTGCCGCCCGGCGTCCGGCTCTACACCGGCGACGACTTCAACTACCCGGAACTGATCCGCGGCGACGCCGAGGGGTACAGCGACGCGCTCCTCGGCATCTTCGACCCCATCGCGCCGGCCGCCGCCGCGGCGCTGCGGGCCCTCGACGGCGGCGACACCGCGTCCTACGAGGAGATCTTCGCGCCGACGGTCCCGCTGGCGCGCCACCTCTTCGAGACCCCGACCTACTACTACAAGACGGGTGTGGTGTTCCTGGCCTGGCTGACCGGCCACCAGAAGCACTTCCGGATGGTCGGCGGTCTGGAGGGCGCTCGTTCCGTCCCGCACATGGTGCGTCTCTTCCAGCTCGCCGACGCCGCGGGGCTCTTCCCCGACCCCGGTCTCGCGGCACACAGGATGCGCGCCTGGCTGACCGTCCAAGGAGCCGAGTGATGAGGTTCAGCCTCAACCAGTGGACGACCCGGTACTGGCCCCTGCCCGACCTCGCCGCCGGCTGCGCGTCGGCCGGGGTCACGGGAGTCGGCCTCTGGCGGGAGCCCGTCGGCGAGTACGGCGTGGCCCGCACGTCCAAACTGATGCGCGAGCACGGCCTGACGGTCACGTCCCTGTGCCGGGGCGGCTTCTTCCAGCGGGAGGACGCCGTGGAGAACAACCGCCGCGCCATCGAGGAGGCCGCCGAACTGGGTACGTCCGTGCTGTGCCTAGTGAGCGGCGGGCTGCCGGAGGGGTCCCGTGACCTGGACGGAGCCCGCTCCCGTGTCGCCGACGTCCTGGCCGAGCTCGCGCCCTACGCGGGCGAGCACGGCGTCCAGCTCGCGCTGGAGCCGCTGCACCCGATGTACTGCTCCGACCGGTGCGTGGTCTCCACCCTCGCGCAGGCGCTCGACATCGCGGCGCCCTTCCCGTCCGCCCAGGTGGGCGTGATGATCGACACCTATCACCTGTGGTGGGACCCGGACGCCTGGACCGGCATCGCCCGCGCGGGCGCGGAGGGCCGGCTGTCGCTGTTCCAGGTCGCCGACTGGGTGACGCCGCTGCCCGAGGGCGTCCTCACCGGACGCGGCATGCTCGGCGACGGCTGCGTCGAGCTGCGGCGGTTCCGCGAGGCCGTCGACGCCACCGGCTACACCGGCCCGATCGAAGTGGAGATCTTCAACGACGCCGTCTGGGCCATGCCGGGCCCGGACGCCCTGCACCTGGCCCTCTCCCGCTACCACGAGCACGTCGCGTGACAGACCGGCCCGACACCCCGCGCGGGAACGTGCGCGCGGACCCCGTCCCGGAACCTCGCGCCGGCCCGCGGCACACCCCTTCGCCCGGTCGCGGCGGGCCGACGAAACGAGCGGGCCGGGCATGACGCAGCGCTCATCGAAGGTCCGGACGTGGCGGGCGGCGTCGGGCGCCTGGCTCGGCATCGGGACGGCGCCGGGCGCGCTCGTCCTCGGCGCGCAGGTCGGCGGCCGCCACGACGGCGCGCTGCCCCTGATCGTCCTCGTGGTGGGCGGCGCCGTCATGGCGGCGCTGCTCGCCGCGCAGGGGCGGCTCGGGCTGCGGGCGCCCGCCGGCGAGGACGCGGGCATGACCGACCTGGCGCCGCGCTACCTGCCGCCCATGGCCGAGCGCGCGTTCACCGCCCTGCTGGCGGCCGCGATGGTCGGCTGGTTCGGGTTCAACGTCGGGCTCGGCGGGGCGGCCGCCGCCGCGCTGGGCGGCGTCCCGGACGCGGCCGGCGTGGTGGCGCTGACCGTCCCGATGGTCGCGATCCTGATCGCCGGCGGGGGCCGGTGGAACGCGGTCGCGGTCGCCACCACCCTCACCGCGATCGCGCTGATCGGCATCGTCGCGGTGCGGCTCGCTCCGCCGACGTCGCCGGTGACGTTCTCCCGGGAGGGCCCGCCCGGCGTCCTGGTCGCCGACCTCGCCGGCTACATCGGCTACGTGTCGGTGTTCGCCGTCCGGGCCCCCGACTTCACCGTCGGCCTGCGCGGGCGCGGCGACCTCGCGGCCTGCGTGACCCTCCTCGTCGGCCCCGCGCTCGCGGCCTCCGTCGTGGGCGCCGGGGTCGCGGCGGCCAGCGGCTCCACCGACGTCGTCGCCGTCCTGGCCGGCCCGGACGGCCTCCCGGCCGCGAACCTGTTCGTCGCCGCCTCGGTCATAGCCCCCACCCTGGCCGCCGTCCACTCCGGCGTCTTCGCCGTCCGCCGCTTCCTCCCCACCCCCAGCCCTGCTGGAGATGGGGGCCGGGGGTGGTGGGGGCGGGTTGACGGACGGCAGGTGGTGGCGGTTCTGGCCATCTCGGTTCCGGGGGCCGTGCTGGCGGCGTTGCGGGTGGATCGGATGCTGCTCGACTGGCTGACGGTGCTGGCGGCGGCGTTGCCGGCGCTCGTGCCGCCTATGGCGGCGGAGGCGGCGCGTCGGCGGCGGGGGCGGGCGGGGCGTCCGGTGGCGACGTGGATCTGGGCCCCGGGGGCGGTCGTGGCCATGGCGCTGACCTTGGCGGGGCACTCGGCCGCCGCGCCCGTCGGGCTCGTGGTGTCCGCGGCCGCTACGGCCGTCCACGGATGGCGGCGGCGGGTTCGGTCGTGACGCGATGTCCACATGCGGCAGGGCCGAATTGTCTCTTGACGTCCGGCGAGGCCGGTCGTACGTTCGTGAAAGCGCTTCCAGAAAGCGCTTTCCAGGCCCGCTCGACCCCCACCCTTGGACGGCCGGAATGCGAAGAAAACTTCATTGGTGTCTCCTCACGATCGCGGCGCTGCTGCTGCCGCTGCTCGCCGTGCCGCCGGCGGCGCAGGCGCGCGACGACGCGCCGATCCTCGACCCGATCCCCGACGACCCCGCCCCCTCCGGGCTCGGCCTCGTGCTGCAGGAGGTCGCGCAGCTGCCGAAGTCGAAGCCGACCGGCACCCCGACCGACCCCCGGCTGCTGCGGTGGAACCGCATCAACTACGTCGGTGAGGTCCCCGACCGGTCGGGCCGCCTCTACGTGCCCGACCTGAACGGCAACCTGTACCTGCTCGACAAGAAGACCCGCACCCCGCGCGTCTACCTCGACGTCGCGGCCACGTTCGCCCCCGACTTCTTCTCCCAGGCCGGGCTGGGACAGGGCTTCGGGTTCGTCGCGTTCCACCCCGACTTCGCGAAGAACGGGAAGTTCTACACCGCGCACGTCGAGGCCGGGGACGCGCTGACGACCAAGAAGCCCGACCTCACGCCGCAGCCGAAGACCGGCTACCACGGCGTGATCGACGAGTGGACGGCGTCCGACCCGAAGGCGAACACGTTCTCCGGCACCCACCGGGAGCTGCTGCGCATCGGGTTCGCCGGGCGGATCCACAACCTCCAGCAGATCGACTTCAACCCCAACGCGCGTCCCGGCGACGCCGACTACGGCAAGCTCTACCTGTCGGTCGGCGACGGCGGCAACGGCAACGTCGGCGACAACGGCGGCGACCCGCAGAACCTCGGCGTCCCGCAGGGCAAGATCCTGCGGATCGACCCGTCCGGGAACGACAGCGCCAACGGCAAGTACGGCATCCCGGCCGACAACCCGTACGCCGGGCAGGCCGGCAAGGTCGGCGAGATCTACGCCTACGGCATGCGCGACCCGCACCGGTTCAGCTGGGACACCGGCGGGACGCACCGGATGTTCCTCGCGCACATCGGCGAGCACGAGATCGAGTCGATCCACGAGCTGTACCCCGGCGCCAACATCGGGTGGAGCGAGCGGGAGGGCGCGTTCACGTTCCGCAAGGACGACCGCTGCCACCTGTACCCGCTGCCCGCGGACGACGACAAGTACGACTACGAGTACCCGCTCGCGGCGTACGACCACGACCCGCCGCCCGACTGGAACTGCTCCAGCGACGTCGGCCACGCCATCTCCGGCGGCTACGTCTACCGGGGCTCGAAGCTGCCCGCGCTGCGCGGCAAGTACCTGTTCACCGACATCGTGGACGGCCGGCTCATGTACACCGAAGAGTCGGAGATGAAGCACGACGCGACCGGGAGGAACCGCGCGCAGATCTACGAGATGACCGCGTACGACACCTCCGGCAAGCCCGTCACGATGAAGGAGCTGGCCGGCGACGAGCGAGTCGACCTGCGCTACGGCTCGGACGCCAAGGGCGAGCCCTACCTGCTCGCCAAGGCCAACGGCAAGATCTGGAAGATCGTCGGGACCAAGCGGTTCGCGGACTGCAAGGCCGGCCCGGTCAGGGTCGGGCACGCCATGGCCGGGAAGAACTGGGCGCCGGTGACCCCGTCCAAGTGGAAGTTCCCCGGCGACCAGGTCATCCTCGCCGAGGCCGGTGAGGAGCGCCCCGGGCCGCGCCGCCCGTTCGAGTACGCGGTCCTGAAGAAGGGGCCGGCGTTCACCTCGACGCGGATCGACGCGCGGGTGCGGCTCGACACACCGGTGTCGGTCAGCAACCGGGATGTGATCGTCGTCTTCGGCTACCAGGACGACACCCACTTCTACTACGCCCATCTCTCCAGCGACAACACCATCTACCCGCACAACGGGATCTACCTGGTGAACGGCGCGGACCGGCTGCGGATCGACCAGCAGTGGAACGCCAACCGGTCGCACGGAGCGCCCCCGTCCATCACCGACGAGGCGTGGCACCGCGTCAGCGTGACGCACTGCGCGGGCACCGGTGAGACGGCCGTGTACGTGGACGGGAAGACCCGCCCGGTCTTCACGGCCATCGACACGACACTCGGTTCCGGCCGGGTGGGCTTCGGCTCGTTCGACAACATCGGCCGGCTCCGCGACCTGACGGTCCGCGGGACCCCGGCGAAGTAACGGCCTCCTCCGGGCGGGCGACGGGCACCGCCGCCCGCCCGGAGGGCTCCAAGGAGTCTGCACATGCTGATCCGTCGTGGCCCCGCCGCACTCGTGACCGTGCTGCTCGGCGCCTCCCTCTCCGTCGCCGCCCCGGCGTCCGCGTCGTCCGGGCACGGCGGCGTCTTCCCGCCTCTGAAGAAGAACCTGGTCTCCTACTACGACTTCGAGCACCCCGTGCCGGGCGACCCGTCCCGCGAGGCCGACCGCGGCCGGTCCGGCACCGCGATCGACCTGATCAACGGCGGCGCGGCCATGCGGGTCCGGGACGGCGCGCGGCGGCACGCCGTCCAGATCAAGCAGGTGAACCCGTCCGCGAAGGGCACCGACGACTGGAAGGCGGGGATCTACTCCGCGACAGGCGTCCCGTCCCTGCGCGCGTTCAACGCCGCCAAGGGCGCCACCCTCATGGGCTGGTTCAAGATGACCGGGACGAACCCGAGCCCCAACACCGAGACCTCCAACCCTGACGACGTCTACAACGCGATCGGCCTGTCCGGCCTGCTCACCGGCGACTCCGACGGCCACGCCGTGCGCGCCCTGCTGGAGATCATCGACGTCGGCGGCACCCTGCACGTCGTCGCGCTGGGCCGCCGCGTGGACGGGGGCAGTTCCCAGACGTTCGCCGCGAGCGAGGACTGGCGGAGCATCCTCCCGCAGCACACGTGGGTGCACCTGGCGGCCACGTTCGACTACGACACCGGGCAGATGGCGCTCTACAAGGACGGCAGGCCGCTGCCCGGCTTCTACACCGTCTCCGGCGACCCCTGGAAGCTCGAAGGCGCCCCGGAACCCGACCTCACGTCCGCCACGGACCCCCGCGGCATCAAGATCGGCGGCAGCTTCCCGCAGAACGACGAGGAGAAGAACCCCTGCAACTGCCGCATGGACGGCCTGATGTTCCTCGACCGGGCCATCACCGCCAAGGAAGCGGCCATCCAGTACAAGTTCGCGCGCCACTGATCGAACGCCGCCGGCGCCCCCAAGGCGCCGGCGGCCCTTCAGGCGCGAAAGCCGCGCCGTTCCAGTCGGGCGCCCCAGCGGTGGAGGGCGTCCACGTGGTGGCGGGTCAAGCCCACTTCGGGCCGGACGGGGATCAGGCGCAGGGCTCGGCGGTGCGGAAACGCCTGCCTGCGGACCGTCAGCGGGATGACGTCGTCCACCCACGCGAAGGGGCGCCCCTCCGCGTGCCGGAGGATCGGCGCCCACTTGCGCATGCGGGGAAGCTGCAGAAGCGGGGTGCGGGGATCACCGTCCCGGGACGCGTAGGCGGAGATCTCCACGTGCGGCAGCGGCGGCAGGCCGACGAGCGGACCTATGTACTCGTTGGCGTGTTCCTCCCACGTCGTCGCCCAGACGAGGTCGTAGCGGGCGGAGAGGTCCTGGAGCCACGTCCCGTGCACCGGGTTGACGCGGACGGTGAGCCGTCCGACCGCGTGCTCGGCGAAGCCCGGCCGCGGCTCCTCCGGGTTCAGGACGCCGTCGACGTCCAGGTAAAGCAGTGGCCTGGCCTTGCGGGTGCCGGGACGGGGGACGTCGCCTAGCCACATGGGACGGTCAGCAGGCCGGCGTCGGTCGCGGCCAGGAGGGTGCCGTCCGGGGAGATGGCCAGGTCGTTGACGTGGGCCGGCGCCTCGACGCGGTGGGACGGGACGGATCCCGCCGCGTCCCAGACGAGGACCGTGCCGGAGGCGTCCCGGAGGGCCGCGGCGACCAGGAGGCGGCCGCCCGCGGAGGCCGCCGCCACGTGGGCGGACGGGGCGGGCAGGGGAAGGGTCGTGAGCCGGTCGCCGTCCAAGCCGAGGACGCGCAGCTCCGACGGGGCGGGCTCGATGAGGACGAGGCCGTCCGGGGACGGGGTCAGCGCCGCGCTGGCGGGCGGCACGGCGGCGATCTCCTCGCCGCGCTCCACGTCCCAGAGGGCGACCGCGGAGTCGCCGGGCAGCCCGATGAGGGGGCCGGTCGCGGGGGGCGTGTGGAGCATCCAGCGGCCGAGGGCGGTCCGGTGGCCGAGCCAGAGGGTGAAGTCGGCCAGGCGTTCGCCGGTGAGGGCGTCCCACACGGCGACCTCGGCGTCGTTGGCGGGGCCGGAGGCCGCGACCACCGCCGCGCGGCCGTGGTGGACGGCGAGGCCGAGCAGGTCGGGCCGGCCGTCCAGGGTCAGCTCGTCGCCGGTGCGCAGGTCGAGGACGTGCACGCGGTCGCGGTGCGTCCACGCGACGACCGGCGAGCCGGCCGGGACGCCGAACGCCCACTCGGCGCGGTCGACCGGGAAGTCGGGGATCGGCGGCCCGAGCGCCGACCCCGCCGCCAGGTCCCACGCCTGCCCGGTGTTCACGCCCTGACCGGACCGGGACGCGTACGCCAGCGGCGGCCCCTCGGCCGCGGCGGCGACCCCGTCGAAGGACCCTTCGGCCAGCACCCTTTCCGGCATGCGTGGGAGGTTAGGCCACACCGCTGAGATCGTTCTATACGGTCGCGAGAACTCGGCCGAGCTGTGACGTTTTCGGCCGCCGCGGGGCTGTTGTAGGTTCCCTCATCGTGGAGCCGATCGATCTTTCCCCCGTCGAGCGGCGCGTGTGGCGGGCGTTCCCCACCGGCGTCCCGGTCGACCTCAGGGACGGCACGGACGATCCCGAGGAGGGGCACGCGTGGGGGGCCGCGCGGACGGTCCGGGCAGAGGTTCTGCGGAAGCTGCTGCTGAGGTCGCCGGCGGACGGCGAGGTCTCGGCGCTGCGAGTGACGGGCGCGCGGATCACCGGGGTGCTGAACCTGGCCTACGCGACGGTCGGGCACCCGATCCGGCTGATGGGGTGCCGGTTCGAGGAGACCCCCGTCCTGTACGGGGCACGCGTCCGGCAGGTGAATCTGAGCGACTCCTACCTGCCGGGCCTGGACGCGGCGACCCTGCACGTCGACGGGGTGCTGCGCATCACCGGCTGCCGCATCCCGGGGCAGGTCCGCCTCGGCGGGGCGCGGTTGTCCGGCGCCCTCTTCCTGGAGCGGGCACGGCTCGGGGAGCGGGGCGCGCAGGAGGAGGTCCTCCACCTCAACCACTCCGTGATCGAGGACGACGTCTGGGGCCCCGGCCTGGTCGTGCGCGGAGAGATCCGGTTGAACGGCGCATCGGTCTCGGGCCGGATCAGCCTCGTCGGCGCCGTCCTCCGCAACCCGGGCGGGCGGGCGGTCGACGCCGAGAACCTGAGCGTGGGGTCGGACGTCAACGCCACGCGGGCGCGGTTCGAGGGGGAGGTCAGCCTGCGCGGCGCGACGGTCCCCGGGCTGCTGGTGTTCACGCAGGCGTCCCTGTCCGATCCGGGCGGGTGCGCCCTGCGCACGACCAGCGCCGCGATCGGGGAGCTCTGGTTCCGCGAGGCGCGGGTGGACGGGCCGGTGAACATGCTCCGCGGCAGGCTCGGCCTGCTCCATGTCGCTCCGAGCGCGCTCGGCGACGGCGAGGTGTGGCTGGACGGCCTGACGTACGGGTCGCTCACCCCCCGGCTGCCCGCGAAGGTCCGCATCGCGATGCTGGAGCGGGACGCCGAGGGCTACGTCCCGCACGCGTACGAGCAGCTGGCCGCCGCCTACCGGCAGGCCGGGGACGACCGGGCGGCGCGGAACGTCCAGCTCGCCAAGCAGCGCCGCCACCGCTCGACGCGTCCGTGGTACTCGCGGATGTGGGGCTACCTGCAGGACGTGACGGTCGGGTACGGGTTCCGGCCCCGCTGGGCGGCGGCGTGGCTGGCCGGCCTGCTCGCCGTGGGCACGACTGTGTTCGGCCTGCACGCGCCGGAACCGCTGAAGGCCGGCGAGCACCCGCCGTTCAACGCGCTCTTCTACACGCTGGACCTGCTGCTGCCCATCATCGACTTCGGGCAGGAGAAGGCGTTCAAGACGGCCGGCTGGTACCAGTGGCTCGCCTACACGCTGATCATCACCGGCTGGGTGCTCGCGACGACGATCGCCGCGGGGGTGACCCGGACGCTCAGCCGGCAGTGACGGCGCGCAGGCGTCCGGCGACCGACTCCGGCGGGACGTCGTTGATCCACGCGGCCATGCCCGACTCGGAGCCCGCGAGGTACTTGACCTTGCCGGGGGCGCGCCGGACCGAGAACAGCTCCAGGTGCAGGCGGAGGAGGTCGCGGCCCGCGCCGACCGGGGCCTGGTGCCAGCCGGCGACGTACGGGAGCGGCCCGTCGTCGAGGGCGTCGCAGCGCCGCAGCAGGTCGCGGTAGAGGACGGCCAGCTCGTCGCGCTCGGCGGCGTCCAGGGCGGTGAGGTCGGGGACGTGGCGGTGCGGCGTCAGGTGCACCTCGATCGGCCAGCGGGCGGCGGCGGGGACGTAGGCCGTCCAGTGCTCGCCGGCGAGGACCACCCGCTCGCCGGCGCGCTCGGCCGCCAAGACGGCGGCGAACAGGTCCGGGCGCGCGGCGGCCGTCGCCAGCATGCGGCCGGTGCGCGGGGTGACGAACGGGTACCCGTAGATCTGCCCGTGCGGGTGGTGCAGGGTCACGCCGATCTCGACCCCGCGGTTCTCGAACACGTAGACCTGCTCGACGCCCGGTATCGCGGACAGCTCGGCGGTGCGGTCGGCCCACGCGTCGATGACCGTCCGGACGCGGGAGACGGGCAGCCGCGCCATCGACGTGGAGTGCTCGTCGGTGAAGCACACGACCTCGCACCGACCGGCGCCGCGGGCGCGTTCCACACCGTCGATCTCCGGCGGCACCGGCGGCACCGGCGGGGTGCGGACGTCGAACGACGGGAACCGGTTCTCGAAGACCGCGACGTCGTAGGACGGGTCCGGGATCTCCGAGGCGGGCCCGCCGGGGCACAGCGGGCACTGGTCCGGCGGCGGCAGGAACGTGCGGTCGTTGCGGTGCGCGGTGATCGTCACGTGGTCGCCGGTCAGCGGGTCGCGGCGGGTCTCGCACACCGGCTCGGCGGGCGGGAGGCCGCGCGGGTCGGGGACGGGGACCCGGCCCGGCGCCCCGTCGTAGTAGACGATCTCGCGGCCGTCCGACAGCCGTGCGCGTGTCCGGTTCATCTCGCCCGGAAGCCTACAGCGCCGACAGGTCCGCCCGAGTCTCCGCCTCGTGGACGGCCAGAAGGTGCTTCACGAGGGTGGTCAGCACCTCCTTGCCGGACCCGCGCTCCCGGACGTCGCACAGCACGACGGGCACGGCGTCGCTGAGGTCCAGCGCGTCCCGTATCTCGCCGGGCTCGTAGTCGTAGCCGTCGTCGAAGCAGTTCACCGCGATGAGGAACGGCAGGCCGCGGTTCTCGAAGTAGTCGACGGCGGGGAAGCAGTCCGAGAGCCGGCGGGTGTCGGCGAGCACGACGGCGCCGAGCGCGCCGTAGGACAGCTCGTCCCACATGAACCAGAAGCGGTCCTGGCCGGGGGTGCCGAACAGGTAGAGGACGAGGCCGTCGCGGATCGTGATCCGGCCGAAGTCCATCGCGACCGTGGTGGTGGTCTTCTGCTCGACGCCCTCGGTGTCGTCGACGCCGACGCCCCGGTCGGTGAGCAGTTCCTCGGTCTGGAGGGGCCGGATCTCGCTGACGGCGCCGACGAGCGTCGTCTTGCCCACCCCGAATCCCCCGGCGACGAGGATCTTCACCGCGACCGGGGCCACCGGCGAGGCGTCCTCGTGGGGCGGCGACCCCGCGCTCTCAGAGTGCCTGGAGACCATGAAGCACTTCCCTCAGCAGACGTTCCTTGGAGAGCGGGCTCTCCTGTTGGGGACGGGTGGCGGTGATGAGCCGGTGATGCAGGAGATCACCGAGCAGGACGCGGACGACGACCAGGGGCAGCCGCATCCGCGCCGCGATCTCGGCCACCGGCTGCGGCTGCACGCACATCTCCAGGATGTCGAGATGCTCCGGGCCGATGCCGGGCGAGCCCGACCGGGGCCGCGCGGCCGTCGAGACGATCGTGATCATGTCGAACGCCTCGCCGGTCGCCGGCCTCGCCCGGCCGCGGGTGAGCGCGTACGAGCGGACGATCGGGCCGGCCTCGTCGTCGAGCCATTCGCTGCCAGGACCACTCATGGTCCGTCACGATTCCTCGTTGTCGAGAGCCTCGGCGCGGCCACGCCGGGTGCCCTGCTGGATGGACGACATCATCGACCGCAGCTGCTCGGGCGACCGGTCGGCCCGCGGCTCGGCGGCGGGCGGAGCCGCGGCGGAGCGGTCCTCGCGCAGCTGGGAGGCCATGTTCTCCTGCCGGACGCGCTTGGGCAGCGGGGGCCGGCCGCGGCCCGAGCCGCCCGGCGGGCGGCGCCGGACCTCGCGGGGCGAGCGCGGCACGCCGGGCGCGGCGGGCGCCGCGGCCGGCTGCGCCGGCTGGGCCTCGGGGACCGACGGCGGGTCGCCCCACGGGGACGGCGCCCCGCGCGGAGTCGGCACCGGCCCCTGCGCCGGCTCCTCGAACACCGGGATCGGCCCGGTCAGCGCGTCCGGGTCCTCCGGCCGAAGGCCGCCGGAGGGAGGCCTCGGGGCCGGGCCGGACGCGCCGGACACGCCGGACGGCGGGCCGAACGGGCTGCCGGGCTGCGGCGAGCGGGCGAGGGGGTCCTCCTCCCGCGGGGGCGCCGCCGCGGCGTGCCGCCCCGACGGAAGCCGCAGCACGGACCCGCCCTGGTCGTAGCCGCCCTGGTCATAGCCGTCCTGGTCGTAGCCGCCCTGGTCGTAGCCGCCCTGGTCGTAGCCCTGCTCCAGCCCCGGCTGCTGGCCGCCGCCGGCGCCGTGGTGGGCGCCGACGACCGTGCCGACGGGGACGAGCGCGTCCTCGGCGCGGCGGGTGGTGAGGGCGGGCGCGCCCTGCACGGGGTCGCCCTCGTCCGGGACGACGAGGTCCTCGGGCAGCAGCACGATCGCGGTCATGCCGCCGTACGGGGACGTCCGCAGCGTGACCTTGATGCCGTGCCGGCGGGCGAGGCGCCCGACGACGAACAGGCCGAGCTGCGCGCTGTCGGACAGGTCGAACTCGGCGGAGGTGGCGAGCCGCTGGTTGGCGGCGGCGAGCCTCGTCTCGTCCATGCTGAGGCCGCGGTCCTCGACCTCCAGCGTGAAGCCGTGCGCGACGGCCTGCCCCTGCACCTGGACGGTGGTGTGCGGCGGCGAGAACGTGGCGGCGTTCTCGATCAGCTCGGCGAGCAGGTGGATGACGTCCGCGACGGCGGGGCCGACGATCGCCGCCCGGGTCATCGGCGCGACGTTGACCCGGGTGTAGTCCTCGACCTCGGACGCGGCGGCGCGGGCGACGTCCACGATCGCGACGGGGCTGCGCCAGCCGCGGCCGGGCGCCTGCCCGGACAGGATGATCAGGCCTTCCGCGTGCCGGCGCATGCGGGTGGCGAGGTGGTCGACCCGGAACAGGTCCTCCAGGTCGTCGGGGGTCTCGATGCGCCGCTCCATCGAGTCGAGCAGCTTCAGCTGGCGGTGCAGCAGCGTCTGGCTGCGGCGGGCGAGGTTGACGAACACGTCGCTGACGTTGCGGCGCAGCGTCGCCTCCTCGACCGCGCCCTGGATGGCGGTGCGGCGGGCGGCGTTGAACGCCTCGCCGACCTGGTCGATCTCGCGGGTGCCGAACGCCAGCGGCGGCGCCTCGGCGGCCACGTCGACCTCGTCGCCGCGGCGCAGCCGCCGGATCACGTTCGGCAGCCGGACGTCGGCGAGGTCGATCGCCTCGCGGCGCAGCCGGGCCAGCTCGCGGATGACGGACCGGGCGACCCAGATCGCGAGGACGAGGGTCGCGATGACGGCGACCAGCCCGAGCACGCCCGCGAGGACGACGCGGGTGATGATGCCGTCGGAGATCGGCGCGGCGCGCTTCTCGGCGCCCGCGGACACCGCCAGCTCCAGGCCGCGGAGCCGGGTCAGGTTGGAGTCCGCGGTGGTCTTCCACAGCACGCCGGCGTTGGGGCCGGAGGTCCTGACCAGGTTCGCGGACGCGACGAAGTGGTCCTCCAGCGTGCGGAACCGGCTGTACTCGGGCATCCCGACGACGCGCTGGTAGTAGGCCTGGTCGGCGGACCGCAGCTCGGACGCCGAGTAGTCGTAGAGGGTGCGCTGGGTGCCGACGAGTTTGACGAACTGGGCGTGCTCCTCGGCCGTCATGCGGCCGGCGGCGATCGCGCCGGCGAGCAGCGCGTCCTCCTGGGCGAGGACCTCGCGGGCCCGGTTCAGCGACGCCTCGTTGCGAGCGTCCTTGGCGACCTCGGAGTTGTCGAGGGTGGACAGGGAGCCCTGCAGCGAGCCGACGTCGTTCAGCAGCGCGGTGTAGTCGGCGAACGCGCGGGAGCGGTCGGTGCGGAGGGTGTCGATGGCGCGGCGCCGGTCGTCCAGCCCGTCCAGCTCTTTGATGATCTTGTCGGCGAGCCGGCGGGTGTTCTCCGGCGCCGCGTCGCGGGCGCCGTCGTCGGCGGCGAGCCGACGGAACAGGTCGGCCTGCCGGTCGGTGACCAGGCGGCCGGACTCCATGGAGGCGCGATCGCCCTCCACTCGGCCGCCGAGGTAGACCATCGACAGGCGGCGCTCGGCCTGCAGCGCGCTGCCGAGGGCGCCGGCCGGGTAGCCGTAGTGGTCTTGGACGGTCTTGACACCCCTCAGGTTGAGTCCCTCGCCGAGCGCGATGCTCGCGGCGAACGCCCACAGGACGCCGAGGGAGACCACCGAGACGGTGACCATGAGGACGACTTTGAAGCGGATGGACCGAAATCGCGCGGCCTTGGGAGCCCGCCGGTGGCCGGCGGCTGAGTCCGTGTTGCGGCCTCGTTTTGGCACTGCGGCTGAACTTTCACTCGGGCGGACGGCTGGGAGACGGCTCGGGGCGACCGCGCGGAACGGTCGGGGTCGACCGCGCGGCACCGCACGCGTGGAACGCAGCAGAGCCTAGAACCGTACGCAGTCGTGTGTCGACAGTTTCCAGATCATCACGTTTTGTATGCACGAAGAGGTCTAAATACCCCTACCATGCCTGAGCGTGATGGTTCGTACTCCACACGCGACGAAGAGCGCGTGGCGACCGGCCCGCCCCGGCCGCACCCTGCTCGCCGCCGGCGCACTGCTGACCGCGGCGCTGACCGGCGGATGCAGCGGCGACTCCGAGGGAGCGGCGGCGCCGCCCGACGTCCCGATGCTCCAGGAGCTCGGCACCCCCGAAGGCCGCCTCGACCTCGTCGCCTGGACGGGCTACGCCGAGGACGGCTCCACCGACCCGAAGGTCGACTGGGTCACCCCGTTCACGAAGGCGACCGGCTGCAAGGTGTACACGAAGGTCGCCGACACCTCCGACTCGATGGTCGCCCTCATGCAGAGCGGCCGGTACGACGGCGTGTCGGCGTCCGGCGACGCCAGCCTCCGGCTCATCTACGGCGGGACGGTCGCGCCCGTCAACACCGGCCTGCTCAGCAACTACGAGGACATCGCCAAGTACCTCAAGAACCAGCCGTACAACTCCGTCAAGGGCCAGATGTACGGCATCCCGCACGGCTACGGCGCCAACATGCTGATGTACCGGACGGACAAGATCCCGCAACGTCCGACCTCCTGGAGCGTGGTGTGGGAGAAGGACTCCCCCGCGGCCGGCCACGTCGTCGCCTACGACTCGCCGATCTACATCGCGGACGCGGCGCTGTACCTGAAGACGCACCGCCCCGATCTGAAGATCACCGACGTCTACGAGCTGGACGAGAAGCAGTTCGACGCGGCGATCGACCTGCTGAAGCAGCAGCGCCCCAACGTCAACCAGTACTGGGCGAACTACCTGGACGAGCTCCAGTCGTTCAAGAGCGGCTACAACTACGCCGGGACCGCCTGGCAGGTGACCGCGAACCTGGCCATGACGGACAAGGCGCCGGTCGCCACGACGCTGCCGTCCGAGGGCGCGACGGGCTGGTCCGACACCTGGATGATCTCGTCGAAGGCCCAGCATCCGACATGCATGTACAAGTGGATGAACTGGATCTCGACGCCGAAGATCCAGGCCGAGATCGCGCAGTGGTTCGGTGAGGCGCCCGCCAACCCGAAGGCGTGCAGGTACACCGCCAAGGGCTTCTGCTCGACCTACCACGTCGGCGATCCGGAGTTCTACAAGCGGATCGCGTTCTGGAAGACGCCGGTGAAGGACTGCGGCGACGACCGCGGCAACACGTGCGTCGAGTACTCCCGCTGGGCCCAGGCCTGGACGCAGATCAAGGGCTGACGGAGGGCCGGCCCCTCCCCGGGGACGCCGCCGGACCGCGGCCCGCCGTGCTAGGGCCAGCGGTAGACGGCGTCCTCGGACGGGACGTGGTGCGGCAGGTAGCACTTCGTCGTGACGTGCTCGTCCTTGCAGGCGAGGCACAGGTAGGTGCGGTGGCCGCGCAGCCCCCGGCCGCGCCGGTCGCAGGGCGGGCACACGCACGGCGACCAGCCGACGATGACCCGCCCCGGGCCGAGCCGGTGCCCGGCGGGGCACACGAACGGCACGTGATCGCTGGTCGGCATGGTCTCGCTGGTCGGCACGGCCCCCAGCCTAGTCGAACATACTGTCGAACCTCTAGTGGTCCCGCCGGGTGACGAAGCGGGCGAGGGCCCGCAGTTCGGCGGCGGCGGGCTGGGCCGGGGCGGCGGCGTCCAGCTCGTCCAGGGCCTCGCCGAGCAGCGCCTCCGCGCGGGCCGCCGCCCAGGCGCGGGCACCGGCGGCCTCGACCAGCTCGGCGGCGCGGGCGGCCTCCTCGCCGGTGAGCGGCTCGTCGCGGAGATACAGCCCGGCCAGCTCCTCCCCCGCGGGGGTGGCGGAGGTGAGGGCCGCGACGACGGGAAGCGACTTCTTGCGCGCGCGCAGGTCCGCCTGGGCCGCCTTGCCGGTGACCGCCGGCTCGCCCCAGATGCCGAGCAGGTCGTCCACGAGCTGGAACGCCAGGCCGAGGCGCTCGCCGAAGGCGCGCAGCCGGGCGGTCCGGCCGGCGCCGGCGCCGGCGGAGACGGCGCCGAGCGCGCAGGCCGCGCCGAGGAGCGCGCCGGTCTTGCGGCCCGCCATGGCCAGGCACTCGTCGAGCGTGACGTCGGAGCGCCGCTCGAACGCCAGGTCGGCGCTCTGGCCCTCGACCAGCTCGACGACGGCGCGGCCGAGGACGCCGACCCCGACCGCCACGCCCGCGGAGCGCTCGTCGGCGAGCCGCTCGAAGGCGGCGGCGAGCATCCCGTCGCCGGCGAGGATCGCGGCGTTCGCCCCGAAGACGGTCCAGGCGGTCGGGCGGTGCCGGCGGGTGCGGTCGCCGTCCATCACGTCGTCGTGCAGGAGCGAGAAGTTGTGCGCCAGCTCCACCGCGACGGCGGCCGGGAGGGCGGCCGGGGCCGTCCCGCCGGCCGCCTCCGCGGCGAGGAGCGTGAACGCCGGGCGGATCGCCTTGCCGCCGCCCGCCCCCGTGGCGGGACGTCCCCGCTCGTCCCGCCAGCCGAAGTGGAACGCGGCGATGCGGCCCGTCGCGTCCGGCATGGCCTCGGCCGCGCGCCGCAGCGCGGGGTCGACCATGCGGCGGGTCCGGGCGAGCACCTCGGCCGCCGTGCGGGGACGGTGGTCCGGCCCCGGCCGGTGGCCGCAGCGGACCACGGCCGGGTCCTCTCTCCAGGCGGGCATGGCACGTCCCCTCTCGTCAGCGGGCGATCTCGACGTTCTCCAGGACGCCGAGGGCGTCGGGGACCAGCACGGCGGCCGAGTAGTACGCGCTGACCAGGTAGGTCAGCAGCGCCCGGTCGTCGATCCCGGCGAACCGGACCGACAGGCCCGGCCGGACCTCACCGGGCAGCCCGGTGCGGTGCAGGCCGATGACGCCCCGGTCGTCCTCGCCGGTGCGCAGCGCGAGGATCGAGCTGGTCCCGGCCGGGGTGACCGGGATCTTGTCGCACGGGTAGATGGGGACGCCGCGCCACGCCCGCGCGCGGCGCCCGTCGATCTCCAGGACGGACGGGTACACGCCGCGGCGGGTGCACTCGCGGCCGATCGCGGCGATCGTCCGCGGATGGGCGAGGAAGAACCGGGTCTTGCGGCGGCGCGCGAGCAGCTCGTCCATGTCGTCCGGGGTCGGCGGGCCGTCCCGGGTCTGGATGCGCTGCCGGAGGTCGGCGTTGTGCAGGAGGCCGAAGTCCCGGTTGTTGATCAGCTCGTGCTCCTGCCGCTCCCTGACCTCCTCGATCACCAGCCTGAGCTGCTGCTCGACCTGGTCCATCGGCCCGTTGTAGAGGTCGGCGACGCGCGTGCGGACGCGCAGGAGCGTCTGGGTGACGCCCAGCTCGTACTCGCGCGGCGAGGCCTCGTAGTCGACGAACGTGCCGGGCAGCACCGGCTCGCCGTCGTGCCCGGACGCCAGCGCGATCGCCGCCTCCCCGTGCCTCGTCTGCGGCGGAGCCGGCGCGTCCCGGAACTGCTGGAGATGCGCGCGCAGCGCCTCGGACCCGCCGGCCACCTCCTCCAGCGCCTCCCGCGACAGGGACAGGACGGTCGCCGGGGTCAGCGCGCGGAAGGTGTGCTCCCACTCCTCGGTGACGTCCAGGAGCGCGCGGTCGCCGAAGAACCGGCCGTCCGCGAGAACGTCGATCCGGGAGTCGGCGTCGTACTCCCCCGGCCCGGCCTGCTCGACCTTGCCGTGCGCGATGAGGTGGACCGCGTCCATGGGACGTCCCGCGACCGCGATCGCCTCGCCGGGGACGTACTCGCGCTGCGCGAACCGGGCGGCGAGGGCGTCCAGGACCGCGGGGTCGGGCAGGCCGCGCAGCGGCGGCAGCTCGGCGAGCTCGGGCGGGACGACCCTGACCTCGGCGCCGTCGTTGACGAACGTCACCAGGCCGTCGCCGAGCCGGTAGGTGAGCCGGCGGTTCACCCGGTAGACGCCGGCGTCCGCCCGCACCCACGGCAGCAGCGCCATCAGCCACCGCGGGGTGATGCCCCGCATCTGCGGGACGGACTTCGTCGTCGTCGCGAGGTTGCGCGCGGCCTGCGTGCTGAGGGCGTGCCGCTCGGTCACGCGCCGGCACCGCCGTGCGCGATCTCGACGGACTCCAGCATGCCGAGCGCGTCGGGCACCAGCACCGCGGCCGAGTAGTAGGCGCTGACCAGGTAGGAGATGAGCGCCTTGTCGTCGATGCCCATGAACCGGACGGACAGGCCCGGCTGGTACTCGTCGGGCAGCCCGACCTGGTGCAGGCCGATGACGCCCTGCGCCGCCTCGCCCGTCCGCATCAGCAGGATCGAGCTGGTCCGCGTCCGGCTGACCGGGATCTTGTTGCACGGGAAGATCGGCACGCCGCGCCAGGCGGGGACCTTGTGGCCGCCGACGTCCACGCCCTCGGGGTAGACGCCGCGGGCGCTGCACTCGCGGGCGAACGCGGCGATCGCCTTCGGGTGGGCGAGGAAGAACGCCGGGTCCTTCCAGACGAGGGTGAGCAGCTCGTCCATGTCGTCGGGGGTGGGCGGGCCGGTGCGGGTGTGGACGCGCTGCGACAGGTCGGCGTTGTGCAGCAGCCCGAAGTCGCGGTTGTTGATCAGCTCGTGCTCCTGCCGCTCGCGGAGCGCCTCGATGGTCAGCCGGAGCTGCTGCTCGACCTGGTCCATCGGCTCGTTGTAGAGGTCGGCGACGCGCGTGTGGACGCGCAGGACGGTCTGCGCGACGCTCAGCTCGTACTCGCGCGGCGAGGCCTCGTAGTCGACGAACGTGCCGGGCAGCACCGGCTCGCCGTCGTGCCCGGACGCCACGTCGATCGCCGCCTCGCCGTGCGCGTTGTGCGCGCGGGACGGGCTCGCCCGGTACTCCTCCAGGTGCGCCTGGAGGGACGCGGACTGGCCGAGCGTCTCCTGGAAGTCGGTGTCGCTCATGCTGAGGATGGTGCAGGCGGTCACGGCCTTGACCGTGTGCTCCCAGGTCGCCGGCTCCTCCCCCTCCTCCGTGCCGAGAAGGGCCTGCTCGCCGAAGAAGTCGCCGTTGGCGAGCGTCCCCAGCACCGCCTCGGCGCCGTACTCCCCGGCGCCCACCTTGCTCAGCTTGCCGTGCGCCACGAGGACGACGCGGTCGACCGGGCGGCCCCGCTCCACGATGACGTCGCCGGGCTCGAACTCCTGCTGCGTGAACCGGCCCGCGATGGCGTCCAGGGTCAGGTCGTCGTCGTAGCCGCGCAGCGGGGCCAGCTCGCCGAGCTCGCGCGGGATGACGCGGACGTCGGCGCCGGTCGTCACGAACGTCACCCGGCCGTCGCCCAGCGTGTAGGTGAGCCGCCGGTTGACGCGGTAGGCGCCGCCGGCCGCCTGCAACCAGGGCAGCAGTTTGAGCAGCCATCGCGAGGTGATGCCCTGCATCTGCGGGACGGACTTGGTCGTGGTCGCCAGGTTCCGTGCCGCCGCGGTACCGAGGCTCAACTGCTGCTGCTGTTCCGTCACGTCCACACCACCGATTCGTCGTGGGTCTGCGGGAAGCGGCCCTGTCGGGCCAACGATGAAGCTACAGACGGTAATCAGATGTGTGCAACGGGCCATTGCCCCCACCTCTGCTTCGCCACTGCGCCACACAAGTAGCACCGGTACGTGACATCACGTCTACATGCCTCGAATGGCATATGAACCGGCGGTTATGATTGGCGCCATGCCGTCCGCGTTCGCCGTGCTCGCCGAGCCGACCCGCCGCCACATCCTCGACCTGCTGCTGGAACGTCCCCGTCCGGTGGGCGAGCTGGTCGAGCACCTCGGGCTGACCCAGCCGGGGACGTCCAAGCATCTGCGGGTGCTGCGCGACGCGGGCCTCGTCCGGGCGCGCCAGGACGCGCAGCGCCGCGTCTACGAGGTCCGCCTGGAGCCCCTGGCCGAGGTGGACGCGTGGCTGACGCCGTACAGACGCGCCTGGGAGGCCCGGCTGGACGCCCTGGAACGGCACCTCGACGCGGGAGAGTGACGTGGGACGGCGCCGCTACCGCAGGCTCCTCGTCGGCCCCGACGCCTATCGCTGGCGCGTCGCGCACCAGCACGGCCGCGAGGGCGGAAGGTTCCGCGACTGCCGCGAGTCCGTGCTGCTCCGCAAGGAGGGGAGCCCGGGGCGCGTCACCGTCGTCTTCCGGGCGGGCCCCGGCAGGATCGTCCCGGACGGCGGCCCGTACACCCACAGCGGCGGCGTCGCCCGTGCCGAGGACGAGACCCTGCTCAACCTGCACCGGCCCGGAGTCATCCGCGCACTGCTGGACGTCGTGCTGGCACACGGCGAGGGCTTCGACTCCAGCGTCGAGATCGACGGCTGGACCCTCATGGACGAGGTGCGGCAGATCACCCTTCCACGCGGCGCGGGCCAGGAAAGATCCGCCGCGCCGGGGTGTTAGCCACGGAGAGCATCGGGCCCGGACAGGACGGGCCCGGCGGAAACCGGAGGGAGGCCCGCAGTGACGGCGGTATGGACAGCACTCGCGATCGAGACCGGTGCCGGCCTGGTGATCGCGGCTTCGCTGGCGGGCTGGGCCCGCCGGCGCTTCGCCCGGTCCCGCTGACCGCTCCGTTCACCGTGTCCCGGAACCCGCCGGTTCCGGGACGCGCTCGTTCCCGGCCTCCTCGATCGGCACCCCCGCGGTCTCGGGGATCTTGAGGATCGGCACCAGGGCCACCAGCGCGGCGATCATCAGGTAGTAGGCCGGGACGTAGTTGGAGCCCGTCACGTCGATCAGCGAGCCGATCAGCACGGCCGCCGTCCCGCCGAACAGCGACGTCGAGATGTTGTAGCCGATCGCGAAGGCCCCGTACCGCACCCGGGTCGGGAACATCGCCGGGAACGTCGCCCCGATCACCGCGAGGATCAGCACCAGCAGGCCGCCGACGATGGCGTAGCCCGCGGCGACGCCGAACGCGCTGTGGGTCTGCATCAGCGCGAACGCCGGCCACGAGAGCAGGAGGTAGCCGACCGCGGCGGTGATCAGGAGCGGCCTGCGGCCGATCCGGTCGGACAGCGCGCCGAGCGGCAGGATCACGACGATCATCGCCGCCTCGACCCCGATGGTGATGAGCTGCGCGGTCGTGTCGTTCATGTCCAGGAAGTCCACGAGGTAGGACGGCATGAACGTCAGCAGCGTGTAGTCCGCGACGTTCAGCAGGAACACGATCCCGATCAGCATCAGGATCATGCGCCAGTAGCGCGCCAGGGTCTCCTTCAGCGGCGACTGGGCCTTCTTGCCCTCCTGCTCCATGTGCTGGAAGACCGGAGTGTCCTCGATCCGCGTCCGGACGTAGAGGCCGACGGCGCCGAGCGGCAGCGCGATGAGGAACGGCACCCGCCAGCCCCAGCCGTTCATCGCCTCCTCGCTGAGCGCGAGGTCCATCGCCAGGACGAGCCCGGCGCCGAGGATGTAGCCGCTCAGCGTGCCGAGCTCCAGGTAGCTGCCGAAGAAGCCGCGCCGGTGCGTGGGCGAGTACTCGGCGATCATCGTGGCGGCGCCGCCGTACTCGCCGCCGGTCGAGAAGCCCTGCACGAGCCGGACCGCGAGGAGCAGCAGCGGCGCGGCGATCCCGATCGTGCCGTACCCGGGCAGGATGCCGATCACGAACGTGGAGCCCGACATCAGGATGATCGTGGCGGCCAGCACCCGCTTGCGGCCGAGCTTGTCGCCCAGCGGGCCGAAGAACAGGCCGCCGAACGGGCGGGCGAGGAACGCGGCCGCGATCAGCGCGAACGAGCGCAGCGACGCGCTGCCGCTCGCGCCCTCGGGGAAGAACACCGTGCCGATGATCGCGGTCATCACCCCGGCGCTGAACACGCCGAAGTCGAACCACTCGATGCAGTTGCCCATCGCGGAGGCGATCACGGCCTTGTGCACGGCCTGCTCGCTCGACTTCTGCTCCTTGGAGAGGGAGACGCCCTCACCATCCTCGGGGCCCTGTCCGGCAGCCGCGTTCACCGTGTTTTTCACGCGCTGCATCTGCCCGATGATCGGCGAAGCTAACGCCCTGCCGTGGCACGGTCACCGAGCGCAGGTCAGGCCTTGCGCGTCCTGCGCCGGGTGCGCACGGTGTCCTCTTCCTCCTCGCCGCCGCCGAGGAGGCCCGGCAGTGTGGGGAGGACGGTGGTGCGCTGCGGGTCCCCGTCGCCGAGCTCCTTCGCCTCGGACTTCTCGCCCTCGGGCTTCTCCCCCTTGGGCTCCACCGCCTCGGGCTCCTCCGTCTCGGGGGCGGCGTCCTGGTCCGGCAGCTCGTCGGTGGTCTGCGGGTCGTCGCCGCCGTCGAGCAGCTCGTCGAGGGTGGCGGTCTTCTGCGGGTCGGCGTCCGGCTCGTCCAGCAGGAGGTCGTCCTCGGGAATGGCGACGAGCGCCTGCGTCTCCTGCGCCTCCCGGGTGATGACGCCGCTGGCGAGGACGGTGTTGCGGTGCCGCAGCGCGCCGTTCTCGCGGAGCAGGTTGTCCACGTCGGCGCGGGCGCGGGCGATGCGGCGGCTCAGCCGGACGTGGACGAGCAGGCCGCCCGCCGCCGCGCCGAGCACGAAGCCCGCGACCGGGAAGCCGACGGCCGTCGGCGCCAGCAGGGCCACCAGCGCGACCACGACCAGGGCGACCACGATCGCAAGCGCGAGAAAGTGCTGCTCCATCCAGTCCAGGACGGCGTTCACGCGCTTGGGAATCCTCACTCGCCTTCTCCTCCACTCGGCTCAGAACGGGAACAACGAGCGGGCCGCGACAGGATGTTCCACACCGCGGCACCGCTGATCCTGAGTGCACCGCCGGGCTCCGCGGCCGGGACGGCCCGGGCTCGCGCCGCCGGCGCGCCGCCCCGCTCCCGCGACATGATGACCGGCGGGAGACCGTTCGAAACACTAACAGGGCGTGACCCTCGCCTCCCACGCGGCGCCCCGGGCACCCGGCTCACACCGCCGGGATGCGAACACGAGCTCGGGGCGAATATCGTCCATGGACATGAGCGAACACTTTGACGTCGTGGTCCTGGGCGCGGGCCCGGGTGGATATGTCGCCGCGATCCGGTCGGCGCAACTCGGGCTGAAGACGGCGATCATCGAGGAGAGGTACTGGGGCGGGGTGTGCCTCAACGTCGGGTGCATCCCCTCGAAGGCGCTGCTGCGCAACGCGGAGCTGGCGCACATCGTCACCCAGGAGCGGAAGACGTTCGGGATCAACGTCGAGGGGAGCGTGTCCTTCGACTACGGCGTCGCCTACCAGCGCAGCCGCCAGGTCTCGGAGAAGCTCGTCAAGGGCGTCCAGTTCCTGATGAAGAAGAACAAGATCACGTCCTATGACGGGCGGGGCACGTTCACCGACCCGAACACGCTGCAGGTCGCGCGGCAGGACGGGTCGAGCGAGACGGTCACGTTCGACAACTGCATCATCGCGGCCGGCGCGCACACCAAGCTGCTGCCGGGCACGTCCCTGTCGGAGCGGGTCGTCACCTATGAGGAGCAGATCCTCAGCTCCGAGCTGCCCGAGAGCATCGTCATCGCGGGCGCGGGGGCCATCGGCGTCGAGTTCGCCTACGTCCTGCACAACTACGGGGTGAAGGTCACGATCGTCGAGTTCCTCGACCGGATGGTCCCGAACGAGGACGCCGACGTGTCGAAGGAGCTGGCGAAGCGGTACCGCAAGCTCGGCGTGGACGTCCTCACCTCGACCCGGGTGGACGCGATCGACGACTCGGGCGAGAAGGTGAAGGTCACCGTCACCGGCAAGGACGGCGCCCAGCAGGTCATCGAGACCGACAAGGTGCTCCAGGCGATCGGTTTCCAGCCGAACGTGGAGGGCTACGGGCTGGAGAAGACCGGCGTGGCGCTGACCGAGCGCGGCGCCGTCGACGTGGACGGCCGCTGCCGCACGTCCGTCCCGCACATCTACGCCATCGGCGACGTCACCGCCAAGCTGATGCTCGCGCACGCCGCCGAGGCCATGGGCATCGTCGCGGCCGAGACCATCGCGGACGCCGAGACGATGGAGCTCGAGTACATCATGATCCCGCGCGCCACCTACTGCCAGCCGCAGGTCGCGAGCTTCGGCTACACCGAGGCGCAGGCCAAGGAGCAGGGCTTCGACGTCAAGACGGCCAAGTTCCCCTACAGCGCCAACGGCAAGGCGCTCGGCATGGGCGAGGGCGACGGCTTCGTCAAGGTGATCAGCGACGCCAAGTACGGCGAGATCCTCGGCGCCCACATGATCGGCCCCGAGGTCACCGAGCTGCTCCCCGAGCTGACCCTGGCCCAGCAGTGGGACCTGACGGTCCACGAGGTGGCCCGCAACGTGCACGCCCACCCGACCCTGGGCGAGGCCATGAAGGAGGCCGTGCACGGTCTGGCCGGGCACATGATCAACCTCTGAGGTCCGGAGACGAGAGGCCGCCGCCGCGGACGGGATCCGCGGCGGCGGCCTTTCTTCTACAGGAGGGCCTCTCAGGAGGCGGGCCAGAGGGTCAGGGCCTCGTAGGCGGGGCGCCATTCGCCCTCGTAGGCGGCGCGCACCGGCGGGGGCGCGACCCCGAGCAGGGACGCCACCACCGCGTCGCCGGCGCCGTCGAGCATCCACGGGATCACGCGCGGGGCGTCGGGTCCGACGCGCTCGCCGTGGACCTTGCCGAAGTTCTGGAACTGTTCGAGGGTCAGGGTGGCGTCCATAAGCGGGATCGCCTCCTTCTCCTCGTGGGCCAGGTGCGCGGTCAGGTTGGTGGCGAGGGCGTCGACCAGGTCGGCGACGGGTCCGGTGCCCGTGTCGATGGCCTCGATGACGGGATCGATGGCGGCGTGCTCCGCCTCCATCGCCTCCAGCAGCGCCAGGTCGTCGGGACGGTCTGCGAGCGACTTGGACAGCACCGGCCAGAGCGCCTGGTCCTCAGCGGTGTGGTGGGCGTGCAGGGCCGTCTTGAACAGCTCCCAGCCCGCGGCGGCGGCCAGGACGCGCCGGGGGTCGTCGCCCATGCGGGCGGTGGCCTTCGCGAGGCGCTCCAGTTCCCGCCGCAGCGCATCGTGCATGGCGTACATCGGGGTCCACTCGTAATTGCTCACGTTTCCTCCTTCGTTCACTGCACTGACGGAGCAGGAGGAGGAAACGTGACCGCTCAGGCCGGACCGCTCAGGACGTGGCGCTCAGGACGTGGCGCTCAGGACGTGGGCGCCGGGCTCGCGAGCCGGCTCAGCAGGCGCTGTCCCTGACGGGAGCTGATGCCGAGGCGGCGGGCCAGTTCGGCGCCGGTGATGCCGGGCTCGGCGTCGATGATGGCGAGGGCGCGGGCCTCGTTGTCGGTGGCGACGCTGCGCGGGACCCGCTGGGTCTTCTTGGGCGGCGCCTTCCGCCGCTGCGGCCTGGGTGCCGGCTCCGGTACGGGCTCCGGTGCCGGCTTCGGCGCCGTCAGCTCGGTGACGCGGGCGAGGGCCTGGTCGAGCATGACGCCGTCCGACAGCATCCAGACGACGTCGGCGGGCGCCCTGGCCTTCCACTTGCGGCCGTAGTGCGACTCCAGGAGCGCCAGGGCGTGGCGGCGGCGCTGCTCGGCGGTCAGCGCCCGCGGGTAGGACGTGATCTGCCACAGCACCATGCGGCGCCACAGCCGGAACGTCGAGAACGGTGCCAGCAGCCAGCGCGCGACGGGGATGCCTTCGCGGACGGTCCCGGCGGCGATGCCGGCGCGGCGGCGGATCGCGTGCCGGACGGCCTCGATGAACGTGATGAACAACACGGGCATCGCGGCGTGCATGACCATGCCGGTGACGTCGCCGTGCGCGGCGGAGACGTTGAGCCAGACGGTGGCGGCGGTGAACGCGAACGCCATCCAGCGCAGCGCCGGCATCGGCATGGCCAACCACTCCAGCAGCAGCGCGACCGACACCAGGGCCAGGATGCCGAGGTCGACCCCGGCCGGGACGATCCACGCCTGGTCGCCGAACCACGGCTCGGCGACGTCCTGGACGGAGGCGAACGAGCCGTAGCCGCCCAGGCCCGCGAGACCGGCGAAGAACAGGCCGCCGACCCCGGCCAGGACGCGCTGCGCCCGGGTCAGCGGCTCGACCGTCCGCGCCTCGTCCATCGCTTCCTCCCGCCACGGGGGTGTCTAGATCACCCAGTGACGGTACAGCGCCGTCCGGGACGAAACCGGCAATATCCCCCAGCCGTCCCGGGCGTCAGCGGAGCGGGTCGAAGGGGTCCAGCTCGCGCGGGCGGCGTCCGGTGACGATCATCTCGGCGAGCAGGTTCCCGGTCGCCGGGCCGAGGGTGATGCCCCACATGCCGTGCCCGCCGGCGGCGAAGACGCGCGGGGAGCGGGTCGCGCCGATCAGGGGCAGGCCGTCGCGGGTGCAGGGCCGGGACCCGACCCACTCGTCCTGCCGGGCGTCCAGGTCGGCGCCGCGCAGCAGCGGGCGGGCGGCGTCGACGATCGCCCTGATCCGGCGCGGGTCGAGCGGCGCCTCCGGGCGGCGGAACTCCATCATCCCGGCGACGCGCAGCCTGTCTCCGAGCGGCGTGCAGGCGACGCGCTGGGCGGGGAAGTACACCGGGCCGTCGGGGACGCGGTCCATGGGCACGCTGAAGCTGTAGCCCCGGCCCGCCTGGACGAGGGAGCGGACGCCGAACCGCCGGGCGAGGTCGCCGAGCCACACGCCGCTCGCCAGCACGACCGTGTCGAACTTCTCGAAGTCGCTCCCCGTGGTGCGGACCGAGACGCTGCCCTTCTGGTGGGCGATGTCGGTGACCGCCGCGCCCGTCCGGATCTTGCCGCCCCGGTCCCGGACGGAGTCGGCGAGCGCGTGCACGAACACCCCGGGATCGATGAAGCGCTGGCCGCGCAGCAGGATCGCGGCGCCGACCTTCTCGGACAGGGCGGGCTCCAGCCGGCGGGCCGCGTCGCCGTCCAGGACCTCGTACTCCAGCTCCTGCCCCGCCGCGCGGATGTGCTCGATCTCCTCCAGCAGGACGCGCCGCTCCCCGGCCGTCCGGTAGGCGGCGAAGAAGGACGCCGCGTCGCGGGTCTCGGCGTCGACGCCGCCCTCGACCAGCGCGTCGAAGCTCGGCAGCGCCCGGCCGTTGATCGGCACGAGCGACTCCATCGCGCGCCGCCACCGCGCGGCGGTGCTGTTGCGGGCGAACCCGGCGAGGAACTTGAGCAGGTTCGGGTCGGCGCTCGGCGGGACGTAGACGGGCGACGACGGGCTGAGCACCGCGCGCACGCCGTAGGAGAGGACGGCCGGTTCGGGCAGCGGGGTCGCGAGGCCGGGCGTCAGCCAGCCGGCGTTGCCCCAGGACGCCCCGGCGGCGACGTCCCGCTTGTCGAACACGGTGACGTCGGCACCGTGCTCCTGCAAGAACCATGCGGTGGACAGGCCGACCATGCCGGCGCCCACCACGGCGACCCGGCGCGGCGCCGCGTCGGCGGCCATGGCGACTCCTCTCCTCGTGAACCTCGTCACTCTCGATGGTGGTACGCCCGCGCGCCGATGCCTCTGTTCAGTTCGGCCAATATGACCGGCCGTCGTGTTGCGAAGCGCACAATGGAGGGGAGGAGGTCGCCGATGATCAGCGTGACCGGCCTGGTCGACGCGCTGGGCCCGGGGCTGCTGCGCCCGGTGGCGTCCGGCCGGGACGCCCAGGTGCACGACGTCGTCCTCGCCGAGCCGGGCGAGGCGGCCGGGCAGCCGGGCGAGATCGTCCTCGGCGCCGGCGTGACCGGCCCGGCCGAGGCCGTCGAGCTGCTGGAGCGGGCCGGCGCGGCGGGCGCGGCCGGCGTCGTGCTGAAGGCGCCGCTCGCCGCCGAACCCGAGGTCGTCGAGGCCGCGCGGCGGCTCGGGCCCGCGCTCATCGAGCTGCAGCGGGACGCCTCCTGGACGCATGTCATCTGGCTCGTGCGCGGCGCCGTCGACCGCGCCCACGCGGCGCTCCCCGGCCGGTCCGGCCCCCAGGACGACCTGTTCGCGCTGGCCGACACCGCGGCGGAGATCGCGGACGCCCCGGTCACGGTCGAGGACGCCCGGTCGCGCGTGCTCGCCTACTCGGGCCGCCAGGACAGCACCGACCCCGCCCGCGTGTCCACGATCGTCGGGCGGCGCGTCCCGCCGCAGGTCATCGCGCACCTGCGCGCCTCCGGCGTGTTCCGCAAGCTGGCGCGGTCGAGCGACCCGATCCTCGTCCCCGAGGGCCCGGACGGCATGCTGCCCCGCCTCGTGATCCCGGTCCGCGCCGGAGGCGAGTGGCTCGGCTCGATCTGGGTGGTGGCGAGGACGCCGATCCCGCCGGACCGGGTCGGGCGGCTCACCGACCTGGCGTCCGTCCTCGCCCTGCACCTGCTGCGCCTGCGCGCCGAGGCGGGCGTCGCGCGCCGCGTGTCGGCGGACCAGCTGCGCGCCGCGCTGCGGGACGGCACGCGGCCCGTCCCGGAACCGCCGCCGTGG
Source organism: Actinomadura madurae (assembly GCF_047130825.1). NCBI lineage: Bacteria > Bacillati > Actinomycetota > Actinomycetes > Streptosporangiales > Thermomonosporaceae > Actinomadura > Actinomadura madurae. The sequence goes on along the minus strand of NZ_CP083237.1, from coordinate 8,428,695 downwards.
CGCGCGGTGGTCCTCGGCGGCCGGGACGAGAGCGAGGACGTCCGCCGGCGCCTCGACCTGTGGGACGCCGTCGTGCAGCGCTTCGGCTGGCACCGCCCGCTGCTCACCGACCTCGACGGCACCCTCTTCGCGGTGCTGACGGAACCGCCGGGCCGCGACACCGCCGGGACGATGCCCTGGCTGCGGCACGCCCTGACCCGCGTCCGCGCGCACGATCGCGCCCTGTACGCGGCGGCGGGCGGCCTCGCGCACTCCCCCGCCGACCTGCCCCGCTCCCGCGCGGAGGCCGCCGAGCTCGCCGCCCTCATCACGGCCGGCCGCCTCTCCCCCGGAACGGTCCTGCTGGAGGACGCCTGGGACGCCGTCACCGTCGAACGCGCCAGGAGAGCGGTGGGCGCCGACCTTCCGGGCGGCCCGCTTCCCGCCCTGCGCGCCCACGACGAGAAGCACGGAACGGCCTTCCTCCCGACCCTCGCCGCCTGGCTGGACCACTACGGCGACCCGAAGGGCACGGCCGAGGCCCTGGACGTCCACCCCAACACCCTCCGCCACCGGCTGAGGCGGATGACCGAGGTGACCCCGGCGGACCTCTCGTCCTCCCGGACCCGCCTGGCCCTCCGCCTCCAGCTCACCGCCCTCCTCGACCGGGGCCGAGCGCGCAACGAAACGCCGTGATGGCGGTCGAACACGCAACGAAATGCCTGGTCAGCGCAAGGTTGGCGCATTGGATTCCCGTCTCGCTCTCCTTAGGCTTCCGATCGAGCGATCACCATCCCGGAAGCCCTGGAGACACCTATGACCGTGATGCCCGCAACGGAGCCGAGCACCGTCCGGACCGCGTTGCGGCGGCACTACCTGATGTGCCGGCCCGAGCACTTCGCCGTCACCTACGCGATCAACCCGTGGATGGATCCGGCGGCGGGGGCGGACGCGGCGAAGGCCGTCGCGCAGTGGGAGGATCTGCGGGCCGCGTACCACGCGCTCGGGCACGAGGTGAGCCTCATCGATCCGATCGAGGGGCTGCCCGACATGGTGTTCGCGGCCAACGGCGCGCTGGTCGTCGGGGGGCGCGTGTACGGGGCGAAGTTCATGTATCCCGAGCGGTACGCCGAAGGCCCCGCGTACGCCAAGTGGATGGTGGAGAACGGGTTCTCCGAGGTCCTGGAGCCGGAGTACACGAACGAGGGCGAGGGCGACTTCCTCACGCTCGACCACGTGATCCTGGCCGGGACGGGATTCCGGACGGAGATCGCCGCGCACCAGGAGGCGCAGGAGTTCCTCGGCCGCCCGGTGGTGACGCTCCGGCTCGTCGACCCGCGCTTCTACCACCTGGACACGGCGCTCTTCCCCCTGGACGGCGGCAACGTGGCGTACTTCCCCGGCGCGTTCTCGCCCGGGAGCCGCGCGGTGCTGGAGCGGCTGTTCCCCGACGCGATCCTGGCGGGCGAGGACGACGCGGCGGTGCTCGGGCTCAACGCGGTGTCCGACGGGCGCAACGTCGTCGTCAACGCCGAGGCGGCCGGGCTGATCGGCACGCTGCGCGAGCACGGGTACGAGCCGGTGCCGGTGGACCTGTCGGAGCTGCGCAAGTCGGGCGGCGGCCCCAAGTGCTGCACGCTGGAGCTGCGCTCCTAGCGCCGGTCGAGGGCGAGGCGGCGGCGGGCGAGCGTGCGGGTGCGCAGGACGCCCGCCACGCCGATCGCCCAGATCGCGAACTGGACGGTCCAGGCCGCCCGGAACGCGCCGGGCGTGAACTCGCCGGACGGCGACAGCGCGTCCAGCACGATGCCGATCAGCAGGATCGTGACGAGGGAGGCGCAGAAGCCGCCGACGTTGACGATGCCGGTGGCGGTGCCCTGGCGGCCGGGCGGGTTGAACGTCCGGGCGAAGTCGAAGCCGATCATCGAGCCGGGGCTGCCGAGCGCGACGCACAGGACGAGCAGCACCAGCAGCCAGGACGGCGCGGGCGGCGGCCAGGCGAGGACGGCGGTCCAGGCGCCGACGCCGAGCGCGACGATGCCGAGGACGAGCCACGACCGGCGCAGCGGGTAGCGCGCGACGAGCCGTCCGATGAGCGGCCCGGACACGACGTTGACGAGGACGAACAGCGTCAGCAGCGTCGACGCCGCCGACGGCCGCATGCCCTGCCCCGACACCAGGTACGGGTAGCCCCACATCAGCGCGAACGTGTGGGCCGGGAACTGGGTGACGAAGTGCGACCAGAGCCCGAGGCGGGTGCCGGGGTGGCGCCACGCCGCGGCCAGGTTGGCGCCCGTCCGGCGCAGCGTGGGCACCTCGGCGCGGCCCGGCCCGCTTCGCAGGAAGGCGGCGGACAGCACCGCCATGAGGGCGCCGAGCGCGGCGGCCGACCCGAACGCGGTGCCCCAGCCGGGCCCGTGCAGCAGCGCGACCAGCGGGATCGCGCTGAGCACCTGGCCGAGCTGCCCGAGCTGGCCGGTGAGCTGGGTGACGACCGGGACGTACCGGCCGGGGAACCAGGTCGCGACGATGCCGAGGACGCTGATGAACGTCATGGCGTCGCCGGCGCCGACCATCACGCGGGCGGCGACGGCCGTCCCGATGTCGGTGGAGACGGCCATGAGCGCCTGCCCGCCGGCCATGAGCAGCGCGCCGCCGGCGACCATCCGGCGCGGGCCGAGGCGGTCGAGCAGGAGCCCGACGGGGATCTGCAGGCCCGCGTAGACGAGCAGCTGGAGGACGGTGAACGACGCGAGGATCCCGGCTGAGGCGTCGAACCGGTGGACGGCCTCAAGGCCGACGACGCCGAACGACGTCCGGTGCAGTACCGCCACGGCGTAGGCGACGACGCCGACACTCCACAGCGCCCACGCGATCGGGGCGGCCTTCTCTTTTTCCAGGGATGCCAGGGGGGTTTGGGCGGTATGCACGGATACCCAATGTATGTCACGACTGTCGCGGCCGGGCGCGCAGGTGCAGCCGCTCGCCCTGCGGCCCGAACAGGCTGAGCACCTCGACGGTCCCGCCGGCGCCGCCGAACCAGTGCGGCAGCCGGGTGTCGAACTCGGCGGCCTCCCCCGGCTCCAGGACCATGTCGCGTCCGGCCAGGTGGAGGCGGAGCCGGCCGTTCAGGACGTACAGCCACTCGTAGCCCTCGTGGACCCGCGGGTCGGGCTCCGGCAGCCGCTCCGGGATGATCATCTTGAACGCCTGGACGCCGCCGGGACGCCTGGTCAGCGGCAGCACGATCATGTCGTTCATGCGCTGCGGGCGCGGCCTGATCCGCGGGTCGCCGACGTTCGGGGCGCCGACCAGCTCGTCCAGCGGCACCTGGTGCGCCTGCGCGAGCGGGAGCAGCAGTTCCAGGCTCGGCCGCCGCTTGCCCGACTCCAGCCGCGACAGCGTGCTCACCGAGATGCCGGTGGTCTCCGCGAGCGCGGCCAGTGTGACGTTTCTCTCCTGGCGCAGGCGCCGGAGCCTCGGCCCGACCCCGGCGAGGACGTCCTCGGTGGTCTCCATGCGGCAATTGCAGGATCGGCAAAGAAGTTTGTCAAATCCGCGGCCCACCGCGCACGCTCGCGGCATGACCGACAACAGCGAACGAGACGTACTGATCATCGGCGGCGGGCCCGCCGGGCTGAGCGGCGCGCTGACCCTGTCCCGCGCCCGCCGCACCGTCACCGTCGTGGACGCCGGCGAGCCGCGCAACGCGACGGCCGAGCACATGCACGGCTTCCTCACCAGGGACGGCATGCCGCCCGGCCTCCTGCTGGAGACCGGCCGCACCGAGGTGCGCGGCTACGGAGGCGAGATCGTCGAGGGGAGGGTCACGCGCGCGGAGGGGGGCGCCGAGGAGGGCTTCGTCCTCACGCTGGCCGACGGGAGCCGGCTCAAGGGCCGCCGCCTGCTGGTCACCACCGGCGTGACCGACGTCCTGCCCGCCATCCCCGGCCTCCAGGAGAGGTGGGGGCGCGAGGTGCAGATGTGCCCCTACTGCCACGGCTGGGAGGTCCGCGACAAGAAGATCGTGGTGCTGGGGACGTCCCCGAACTCGATCCATCAGGCGTCGCTGGTGCGGCAGTGGTCGGCGGACGTGACGTTCGTCGCCTCGCGGCCCCCCGAGGGAGAGGACGCGGCACGCCTGGACGCGCGCGGCATCCCGGTCGTCGCGGACGAGGTGAAGCGCGCCGTCGTCGAGAACGACCGGCTCACCGGGCTCGAACTGGCGGGCGGGCCGGCGCTCCCCTGCGACGCGGTGTTCCTCGCGCCGGAATGGGTCGCCAAGGACGGGCCGCTCACCGACCTCGGCTGCGAGACGGGCGACGACGGCTTCGTCAAGGTCGACGCGACCGGGCGGACCAGCGTCCCGGGCGTGTGGGCGGCGGGCAACGTCGTGCTCCCGGCGGGCCAGGTCATCATGGCGGCCGCCGCCGGCGCGATGGCCGCCGCGATGGTCAACGCCGACCTCGTCGAGGAGGAGGTCGCCCGCAAGATCGCCGCCTAGGGTGGGCGGCGTGGACGAGCGGGAGTGGCGGCGGGCGCGGGCGGCGCTCGACGCCGGTCGCGGGCGGCTCGGCGAGGTCGCGAGCGGCCTGTATCCGGACGTGCCGCGCGTCGCGGGAACCTCGCTGCTGTGCCGGGACGGGTGGATTCCGGACGCACCGGTTCCGTTGGAGGACGTCCGGCTGGAGTGGGAGGCCCGTCCCTCCGCTCCGGCCGTCGCCGACCCGTCCGACGGCCTGCCGCCCGGTTACCGCACGTACGCCGAGACCATGGCCGCCCTCGCGCCGCCGAGAGTCTTCGAAGACCGTCCGAGCTACCGGCTGCTGGCCGCCGCTCCCTCAGTGCTGCGCCTGGGACCCGCCCGCTACTTCGACGCGGTGAACGTGGGCGAGTCCGCCGCGCACGAGCTGGCGGCCGGGGCGGACGGCCTGCCGCTGCGGACCCGGGTCGGCGACCCGTGCGACCTTGCCCGGCGGGCGGCGCTGCCCGCGATCACGACGGTGACGGTGACGACGTCCGCGGAGTACGTCCTGCACTGGCGCGACCCGGCGAAGGTCGCGCACGCCGGCGGGCTCTACCAGGTGATGCCGGTCGGGGTCTTCCAGCCGCTCGGCGACGAGGCGCCCGACATGTGGCGGTGCATGGTCCGCGAGTACGCCGAGGAGTTCCTCGGTGGCGCGGAGGACTACGGCGAGGCCTTCGTCCAGGACGAGTGGCCCTTCCACCGGACGCTCACCACGGCCCGGTCCGAGGGGCGGATCCGGGCCTTCTTCCTCGGGCTCGGCGTCGACCCGCTCACGTTCGCGCTCGACCTCCTGACCGCCGTCGTCATGGACGCCGCCCTGTTCTCCGACCTCTTCGGCGGCCTGGTCGCGGTCAACGACGAGGGCGAGGTGTCGACGGCGGCGTTCGACGGGACCGTCCCGCGGCCGATGCAGCCGGCCGGCGCCGCCGCGCTGCGCCTGGCGTGGCGGCACCGGGCGGCGCTCGGGCTCACGCGCGGCTGAGCGCCTTCAGCTCGTCCAGCGCGTCCACCAGGTGGTCCACGATCTCCGACGGGTCGGGGACGAGGTCGCGGCAGGCGACGATGCCGACGTCCACCTTGCCGTCGTAGGAGAACACGGTGATGTTCAGGCCGCCGGAGACGTCCGTGATGACGGAGATCGGGTAGTAGGCACGCACCTTCGCCCCGCACAGGTAAAGCGGGAACTGCGGGCCCGGCACGTTCGAGATGATCAGGTTGACCGGGCGCAGCGACACCGCGGGCGCGGCCTGCAGCGCGAGGCGCGTGACCGCGCCGGCGAAGGGCGGCGGGAGGAGCCCGCTCATGTCCCGCACCCAGCCGCCCGACGTGCCGGTGAAGCGCCGCTTGGCGACGTCCATGTCGCGCCGGACGAGCTCGTACCGCTCGGCCGGGTCCGGGACGTGCGTGGCCAGCGGCGCCGTCATGATCGAGACCTGGTTGCCCGGCACCGCCGCCGCGCCGGCGCGCCGCCGCAGCGACACCGGCACGGCCGCGACCAGCGGCGTCTCCGGCAGGTCGCCGCGCTTGTCCAGCCACTGCCGCAGCGCCGTCGCGCACAGCGCCATCACCACGTCGTTGACGCTGCCGCCGAGCGCCCGCCGGATCTCCTTGATCTCCTCCAGCGGAAGCTCGCCGCACGCGACGGAGCGGCGGCGCCCGATCGGCCGGTTGAACGGCGTCGGCGGCGCGCTCACCCGGGGCGCCCTCGGCAGCTCGGGGCGGCGCAGGGCGCCCTGCATCGCCGACGACACGAGCCCGACGCCCGGGACGGACGACAGCCCCGGGATCTCGTCCAGGTACGGGGCGGTCCGCGCGGCCGCCACCGCGGACCGGACGGGATGCAGCGCGGCCCTCAGCAGCCCGGTGCCGAGCATCCCCGCCGTGCCGGGGGCGCGGGCGGGCGTGGTCTCGTCCGCGGGCAGGTCGCGGGGCTCGGGCGACAGGTCGAGCAGGGCGGCGAGCGTCTCGGCGGCCATCACGCCGTCGACCGCGGCGTGGTGCACCTTCACGTAAACGGCGGTCAGGCCGCCCGCGAGCCCCTGGATGAGGACCATCTCCCACAGCGGGCGGGACCGGTCGAGGGGCTGCTCGTGCAGCATCGCGACGATGTCGCCGAGCTGCCGGGCGGTGCCGGGCCGTGGCAGCCCGATCTCGGAGATGTGCCGCTCGGGCTCGAAGTCCGGGTCGTCCTCCCAGTACGGGTTGTCCAGCCCGAACGGAACCTGGACGAGGCGCTGCCTCAGCGGACGCGCCGCGAGGTGCGCGCGGCTCCGGATCAGCTCGGCGACGAGCGGGACGGTGAGCCGCCCCCCGGTGCAGGACGCCGCGTCGACGATGCCCAGCCCGGCGATGTGGGCGTGCGTGGTGCCGTTCTCGGCATGGAGGAAGGTGGCGTCCACGGTTGTCAGCTGGGTCATGCTCTCGTCCCGTCCGCTCGTCCTGCGCCGTCCTTACCTCTCTGAGAGTTATGCGCTCCAGGAGCGCAGGTCAACGTGGGTCGCCAGGAAGTAACAGCGACTTAACGGGGCGTTTCACCCAGTTCACCGGCCACTTTCCGCGGGCCTTGAAAACATTTGCCCGGCTCTCGACCTCATGTGGTCAGAAAACTTCACAACCCAGCTCAAAGGGGTGTTCTCCGGGTGGCACCAAGATCATCGCACTAGGGTGGTGCGCCATGACGGCACGACCACTCTCGGAGATCGTCGAAGCGGGGTGGGCGGCCGCGCTGCAGCCGGTCGCCGGGACGATCGCCGCCGCCGGCGACTGGCTGCGCGCAGAAGTCGCCGCCGGCCGCCGCTACCTGCCCGCCGGGAACCACATCCTGCGCGCGTTCACCCAGCCGTTCGACGACGTCCGCGTCCTCATCATGGGGCAGGACCCCTATCCCACCCCCGGCCACCCGGTCGGCCTCAGCTTCTCCGTCGCCCCGGACGTCCGGCCGCTGCCCGCCAGCCTCGTGAACATCTACCGCGAGTACTGCGCCGACCTCGGCCACCCGGAACCCTCCAACGGCGACCTCACCCCGTGGACGGAGCAGGGCGTCTGCCTGCTCAACAGGTCCCTGACCGTCATGCCCGGCAAGCCCGGCTCGCACCGCGGCAAGGGCTGGGAAGAGGTCACCGAGCAGGCCATCCGCGCCCTCGCCGGCCGCGGCCGCCCCCTCGTCGCCGTCCTGTGGGGCCGCGACGCCCGCAACCTCAAACCGCTGCTCGGCGACGTCCCGTGCATCGAGTCCCCGCACCCGAGCCCCATGTCCGCCGACCGCGGCTTCTTCGGCTCCCGCCCCTTCTCCCGAGCCAACCAGCTCCTGGAGCAACAGGGCGCCCAACCGGTCGACTGGAAGTTGCCGTAACTCCCAGGGGGGCGACCCCCTGGAACCCCCGTTGCGAGCCGGTCGATCCTCACGCCACGGTGCGGCCTTCTGTGACCGTGCAGGTCTGTGACGTGTCGCTGCGGTCGCCCGGCTCGACGGGCATGCGCGCTCCGCTCGCTGCGCTCGCTCCACGCGCCTGCCCGTGACCCCGGCTGAGCTTCGAACCCCAAGAGGGTGTGAACTGTCCTCGTCCAAGAGGGTGCGAAGTGTGTGCTCGCCGGGGAGGGCGAGCGCCTGGATCAGTCTTCGGGGAGTTTGCGGAGGAGGAGGGCGAACTCGTCGGTGCCCTCGGGGGGCAGGTGGGCGGGGAGCGGGGTCAGGCGGCGCTCGCCGTGGCTCCAGTAGACGCCCGGAGCGCACGGGTCGTCGGCGGCGGCGTGCATCTCCTCCACGACGTCGGCGAAGACGGGAAGCACGTCGCGGACGGAGCGTGAGGTGATCGGGTACAGCAGGAGCGTGCTGTGGCACGGGACGCCGACCAGGGCGCCGTGCTCGTTCGGCCACGGGAGGAACTGGTCGACCTCGCTGAGCAGCGCCGACACGTAGCGGCTGCCCGGCTTGGTGACGACCCGGACGTTGCGGCCCGGCAGCAGCGGCTGGTCGTGGACGGAGACGTCGGCCAGCTCCCGGTCGTGGGTGTTCGTCATCACATAGCCGAGCTTGTGGAGGCCGAGGAGACCGGCGCGGGCCTTGGTGAGCGGCCCCCCGTAGCGCGGGTGCTCGATCATCACCATCGCGTCGAAGTGGTCGCCGGCCGGGACGACGACCAGGCCCTCCCGGTCGCGGGGCGCGAGCTTCGGCACGATGCGGAGGCGGAGCAGCTCGCGGACGTCGCCGAACAGCTCCATCTCACCGACCGCGAGGAAGGCGCGGTCGCCGACCTCGCGGACCCACTCGTCCACCACCTTCGGCCAGGCCGAGCGCGGCTCGCGGGCACAGCGCTCCAGCACCGTCCAGCTGGAGGCGCGCGCCTCCGACCGGCCCACGGGCAGCACCACCTCGGAGGTGCCGGGGTCGAACCAGGCGCTGGGCGCCAGGGCGGGCAGCACGTCGCGGATGAGCGCGTGCACGTCCGCCGCCGCGTCCAACGGTTCCATGAGGCTCATCCTCCCTCAGCCATCGGCGGATCACGTCACTCCCCACCTTCTCAGGTTTGGGGCCGGTTGTGCGATGCATCGACATCCCCGGCTCACACTCGCTGATCATGAGCTGCTCAAGTACGGTGCTCACATGTCCGAAATCGTGTACCCACCGGTGATCAAGACGGCCCTCGGTGTGTTCAAGGCCCTGAACATCAAGTTCCGTATCGAAGGGACCGAGAACATTCCCGGCACCGGTGGCGCGGTGCTCGTCAGCAACCACGTCAGCTACCTCGACTTCATCTTCGCGGGCGTCGCCGCCCACCCGGCGAAGCGGCTGGTGCGGTTCATGGCGAAGAAGGAGATCTTCGACAACCGGATCGCCGGGCCGCTGATGCGCGGCATGCACCACATCCCGGTGGACCGGGACGCGGGCGCCTCCTCGTACGCGGCGGCGCTGAAGGCGCTCAAGGGCGGCGAGGTCGTCGGCGTCTTCGCGGAGGCGACGATCAGCCGGTCGTTCACGGTGAAGGACATCAAGAGCGGCGCGGTGCGGATGGCGGTGGCGTCCAAGACGCCGCTCGTCCCGGTCGCGCTCTGGGGCCCGCAGCGGCTGTGGACGAAGGGCCGCAAGCGCCGGCTGCTCCAGCGCAACGTGCCGGTGACGATCCTCGTCGGCGAGCCGATGCACCCCAAGCGCGGCGACGACTACGACCAGGTCACCCGCGACCTGCGCGCGCGGATGTCGGAGCTGCTGGAGAAGGCGCAGCGCGAGTACCCCGACGTCCCGCACTCGGACGAGACGTGGTGGCAGCCCGCCTACCTCGGCGGGACGGCGCCGACGCCGGAGGAGGCCGACAAGCTCGACATGGAGGAGGCCGAGGCCCGCAAGGCGGACCGCGCCGCCGGCGAGGCGGACAAGGACGGCGGCGCCTGACGGTCGGCCCGCCCGGCTAATTCGGTGGACGCGGTCCGCCACCGCGCGTGATCATCGATGCCATGACCATGTCGCGGGAGAGGCCGCAGGAGGTCCTGCATCTGATCGAGCCCGGGGAGAACGTCACGGATCTCGCTGAGGGGACGACGGCCCCCAGCACCGCCCTGGGCTCGGAGCCGGCGCTGCCCGTGGTCTTCAACCTGTCCGACAACAACTCGCCCGCCGACGTGATGGACGTGCTGTCGCTGCGCCCGTTCGCGTCCGGTGAGCAGCCCTGGTCGCGGTCGACGCGGCTGGAGAACGTCCGGGCCGAGGCGCCGCTGCGCCCGGACGACGCCCGGCTCGTGCGGGTCGCGCACGAGAAGGGCAAGGAGTCGGTGCTGGCCGAGGGCGACGGCTGGACGCTGCTGACGAACCGCTGGAAGAGCGGCGTCGCGTACGTCGCGGTGTCCGCCGTCACCGAAGAGCTGGCCGAGACCGTCCTCGACGCGTCGGTGAAGGACGCGACCGAGCCGCCGAAGGTGGACGAGACCAGCGTCGAGATGGGCTTCTGGCACATGGGGACGCACGGCCCGGTCCGCAGCGAGCGCGCCATCACCGCCGACTCCTGGGACGGCATCCGGCGCAACTACACCGCGTCCGTCGCCGAGGCGCTGGACGAGGTGATGAGCCTCACCCGCGACGAGGTCTCCGGCCGCCTGCTGCTCCTGCACGGTCCGCCCGGAACGGGCAAGACCACCGCGCTGCGCGCCCTAGCCCGCTCCTGGAAGGACTGGTGCCAGGCGGACTGCGTCCTCGATCCCGAGGCGCTGTTCGGCACGCCCAGCTACCTCATGGAGGTCGCGGTCGGCGACGACGAGGACGAGAACCGCCGCTGGCGGCTGCTCATCCTGGAGGACTGCGACGAGTTGATCCGCGGCGAGGCCAAGCAGTCGACGGGCCAGGGCCTGTCGCGCCTGCTCAACCTCACCGACGGGATGCTCGGCCAGGGCCGGGACGTCCTCGTGGCGATCACCACCAACGAGGACCTCGCCATGCTGCACCCGGCGGTCGTCCGCCCCGGCCGCTGCCTCGCGCAGATCGAGGTCGGCCGCCTCACCCGCGCCGAGTCCCTCTCCTGGCTGGACGGCACGGACGTCCCGGCCGCCGAGATCGGCGCCGACGGCGCGACCCTCGCCGAGCTCGCCGCCCTCCGCAAGGGCGAGAAGCGCCCCGAGTCCGAGAGCGCCCCTGCCACGGACACGGGCTTCTACCTCTGAGCGAGGCCGTGGTCAGGTGGCCTTCCGAAGGCCCTGCTCCATGTCGGCCCAGAGGTCGTCGGGGTGTTCCAGGCCCACGGAGAGGCGCACCGTTCCCTCGCCGATGCCGGCGGCGGCGAGGGACGCCGCGTCCATCTGCCGGTGCGACGTGCTCGCCGGGTGCATGACGAGCGTGGCGACGGCGCCGAGGGACGGGCCGAGGGAGATCAGCTCGACGGCCTCGGAGAAGGTGCGGCCCGCGTCCCGGCCCCCGGTCAGCTCGAACGCGAGGACGCCGCCGGCGCCGTCCGGGAGGAGGCGGCGCGCGACCTCGTGCTGGGGGTGGTCGTCCAGTCCCGGGTAGTGGACGCGGGTGACGGACGGGTGCGCGGCGAGGCGGTGGGCGAGGTCCAGCGCGGACGCGCTCTGCCGCGCCACGCGCAGCGGCATCGTGGCGAGACCGCGGACGGCCAGCCAGGCGGCGAACGGGTCGGCGGTGGCGCCCAGCTCGACGGCGTGGTCCCACACGCGCTGGTGGACGGCCGGGTCGGCGAAGACGGCGGCGCCGCCGATGATGTCGCCGTGGCCGCCGAGGTACTTCGTGGTCGAGTGGATCACGATGTCGGCGCCGTGCCCGATCGGGCGGCAGAGCAGCGGCACGAAGGTGTTGTCGACGACGGTGAGGACGCCCGTCCCGCGGACGGCCTCGGTGAACGCGGGCAGGTCCGTCACGTGCGTGGTGGGGTTGGCGACCGTCTCCAGATAGAGCAGGCGGGTCGTGGGGCGCAGCGCCTCGCGGACCTCGGCCGGGTCGTCGCCGGGGATGAACGTGACGTCGACGCCCCAGCGTGCGGCGAGGTCCTGGAGGAGCGCGTAGGTGCCGCCGTAGAGGGCGGTCTGCGCGATGACGTGGTCGCCGCCGCGGAGCAGCCCCATCAGCACGGCGTTGACCGCGCCCATGCCGGACGCGGTGGCGAGCGCGCCGGCGCCGCCCTCCAGCTCGGTCAGCGCCCGTTCGAGGGAGCGGACGGTCGGGTTGCCCATCCGGGCGTAGAAGAACGCCTCGTCCGGCCCCTGGAACGCGGCGGCCAGCTCGTCGGCGGCGTCGAAGGAGAACAGGTGGCCCTGGTAGATCGGGACGCCGAGCGGGCGGCTGCCCTCCGGCGTGATCACGGGCGGGTGGACGGCGCGGGTCTGCGGATGGTGTCCGGTCATGGTCCCAGCCTGTGCCCGCCGCCCGAGCGGCGGAAACGGCCAATTCCGACCAGTGGCCCGGACCACGCCCCCCGCTGCCGTGCGTCGCGGAGCCGGACCACCGGCCCGGCCGGGGCGCCGGCGCCGCCGGCCGCCCGGTACGGTCCCGCCGCCTGCCCACCCACCCCGCGAGGGCGGACCGGCGATCGGGGTCGTCCCGGACGGGGTGGCGATCGGCGTCCCTCGGCCGGAGACCCGAGCATCACCCGGCGAGGGCCCCTCCCGCCATCCGGGGTACCACCGCCAAATGCCGGACGGGCCCTACGGGGCCGCGGGCGCGAGTACTACGTACCGGTTACGGGGTCGCGCGGGCGAACAGCCGCCGGTACACGCACCGCAGACCGTGGAGATCACTGACGGGCGAGGGGAACGCGAGCCGCACGTCGAACGACGGGGCCCCGTCCGGTGGCGGGGCGGAGCAGCGCAGCCACATGCCGTACCGGTCGAGCGCCAGCGGCCGGACCGGCCCGCCGGGGACGGACTCGGGCAGCAGTCGCGGCAGCTCGTCCCGGTGGGCGGCGTCCAGGTGGGTGAGGATGCCCGCCTCGACGGCGACGAACGGGTCGGGGGCGGCGTCCGCGTACTCCTCGGGCTCCAGGGTGGCGCTCCCCCACGTGTCGTCGATCTCGACCTGCGCGACTTCGAGGGCCAGGATCGTCCACTCCCGGACGCCGTCCCTCTCGGCGCCGGAGGCGCTCCGGGGGGTGTGCGGGGTCGTCCCCCCTCGAAGAGCGTCGGCGCCGAGGTCGAGCAGTTCAGGACGCGGGTGGGCGTGCGAGAGGCGGAGGGCGGCGGCGCGCAGCTCGCCGTCCGGGACCTCGGTCAGCCAGCCGTGCAGCCAGGCCCAGCCGCGCACCCGGTCGGGGAAGGTGACGGGGGCGACGTCGGAGATCCGCAGCGTGGCGGGGACGTCCTCCGGCTCGGCCCTCAGCGCCGCCACGATCGGCGAGGCGGCCGGGACGAGCAGCAGCGGCCTGCCGTCGCGGTCGGTCGTGTGCGCCGGGACGGGCGCGTAGGGCACGCCCGGCGCGACGAGGACCCCGTCCGCCATGCCGTAGGCGAGGGTCCGCGCCCGCTCCGCCGCCGTCGGCCCCTCCGTGACCTGCCTGGTCTCCGCTCGCCGCACCGTGCCTCCTTGACGTGAGAGGTTAGGCTTACCTAACTTAGGCATACCTAACCACCAAGGAGCGTGATGAACAACCCCCGTCCCAAGGTGCGGATCTCGCGGGCGCTCGGGATTCCGCTGACGCCGAAGAGCGTGAAGTACTTCGAGGCCCGCCCTTACCCGCCCGGGGTGCACGGCCGCGCCCGCAAGCAGGAGACCGACTACAAGGTGCGGCTGCGCGAGAAGCAGCGGCTGCGCGCGCAGTACAACATCCGCGAGGCGCAGCTCCGCAACGCGTTCGCCAAGGCGGCGAAGGCGGAGGGGAAGACCGGCGAGGCCCTGCTCGTCGACCTCGAACGCCGGCTGGACGCGCTCGTCCTGCGCGCCGGCTTCGCCCGCACGATCTACCAGGCGCGGCAGTTCGTCGTGCACCGGCACGTGCTGGTGAACGGGCGCCGCGTCGACCGCCCGTCGTACCGGCTGCGCCCCGGCGACGTGATCACGGTCGCCGAGCGGAGCCGCTCGATGGTCCCGTTCCAGGTCGCCGCGGCCGGCGGGCACGCCGAGACCGTCCCGCCCTACCTGGACGTCCGGCACGACGCGCTCGCCGCGCAGCTCACCCGGCTGCCCGCGCGGAGCGAGATCCCCGTCATCTGCGACGAGCAGCTCGTCGTCGAGCACTACTCCCGCTGAGGCGCGGCGGGCGTTCCTAGTTCTTGGGCTTCTCGCTCGTCTCCGCCTTCGGCGACTCCGATGCCCCGCCGCCCGGGACGGCCGGGAGCTGCCCCTGCTGGTTCTGGTTCTGGTCGTTGGTCCCGGACGCGTACTGCTTGGTGACCTTCCAGGAACCGTCGATCTTGGCGAGGGCCAGCCGGAGCAGCGTGGCGGGGGCGGCGGTGGCGCCGTCCTTCATCCGGACGTCGATGTCGACCATGACGACGGCCGAGGCGAACTTCCCGTCGACGGTGCCCACGAAGACCTGGTTGGTCTTGGACGTCAGCGACAGCTCGGGGTTGTTCTTGAACGTCTCGCCGAGGCTGGGGAGCGTCGTGCTCTTGAAGCTCTCCAGCAGGTCGCCGCCCATGAGCTTCTGCGCCTTGTCCATCTGCGTCTGGTAGTTCTGCGCGTTGTAGTTCAGCGCGACGTCGCCGTAGGCGGAGGCGACCTTGGCGACGGCGTCCCGCTCCTCCTGCTTGCCGGACGCCGAGCTCGCGCTCCTCCATTGCCAGATCGCCAGGCTCGCCAGCAGCGCGACCAGGACGACCACCACGACCGCCTGCGGCACGCCGAGACCGAGGATCCCCGGCCGCTCGTCCACCCGCACCGCGCTCGCGCGGGCCGGGGCCTTCTTCGGCGCCTCCTCCTCGGCCTCCTCCTCCGGAGGTTCGAGGCGGGACGGACGCGGCTTCGCGGCGGTCGTCGCCTCGGTTGCCGCCCCCTTGGTCGTGGTCGCCTTGGTCGTGGTCGCCTTGGTCGTCTTCACCGCCGGTCTGGCGGCCTTGGCCGGACGCGCCGGGGGCTCGTCCTCCGCCTCGCCGTCCGCCTCGTCCTCGGCGTCGAGCGCCTCCAGGACCTCGTCGAGGTCCTCGTCGTCGATGACCTCGATGACCCGCACCCGGCGCCTTCGCTTGGCGGCGGGCTTCGCCGGCCTCTCCACGGCCTCGGTCTCCTCGGCCGCCGCCTCTCCGGCCGCCGTCTCCTCGCCGGCCGGGACCGCCTCGACCTCGTCGACGTCGTGCTTGCCGGTCTTGGCTGTCACTTCGGGCACTCCTCGGGGTTGGGGTCAGTCCTTGTTCCGACGCCGTCGGGACAGGCGGGACACCACGGGCACCGAGCCCATCATGACCCTGATCAGGATCAGCAGGGCGATGACCGGAGGAATGTACACCAGCCACACCGGCGGGCCGCCAGAAGAGCCGTCGTTGTTCGCGGCCTTCCTGGCCTGGACGCCCTGCTCGTTGAGCGCCGGGTCGTGCGTCGGGATCGTCTCGCCCGGGTTCTTGGCCTTGTACGGCTTCTGCTCGGTCGCCGCCGGGGTCCGCCCGCCGGGGCAGGTCGGCACCTTGTTCACCCGCGGCTGCGCGAGCGGGTACTTGTACTCCAGCGCCGCGAGCCTCTTCGTCGTGACCTGGAAGACGACGTTCAGCACGGGCTTGCCCTGGTCCCGCCCGATCACGTTGTCGAGGACGACCCGCAGCTGCGGCGCCAGCACGAGGATCTGCCGCAGGTCGCTCAGGTAGTCCGGGTTGTACCCCGCCACGCCCAGGTTCCCGAGCATGTCCACGGTGCACCCGAAGTCGGGGGCGGTCTTGTCGAGCAGGCCGTTGACCGTCTTCAGCAGGCCCGGCCCGCGGTCGCGCAGCTCGGCGATCTGCCCGCGGACCTGGCTGAGCGCCGCGGTCAGGGCGGCGAGGTTGTCGACGCCGGCGCCGAGCGACCCGCGGTTCTGGTTCAGCACGTGCGTGATGCGGCCGAGGTCCTTGGTCAGGCCGTCGAGCAGCTCGGTGTTCTCCGCGAACGTCTGCGTGAGGTCGTCGCCGCCGTTGATGATCTGACGGAGCGAGTCCTCGCGCCCCGCCCAGCCCTCGGCCAGCTCGTGGGTGAGGACCTTCGCGTCGTCGGGGTTGATCGCCTTGAGCGAGTCGATGACCGCGCCGAACAGGTCGCCGTACTTCGGCGGCACCTTGGTCTGCGACACCGGGATGACGGTTCCCGGCTTCATCGCCGGGGCGTCGCTCTTCCCGGCCCCCGGCGTCAGCTCGACGACCGGCTCGCCGACCGCCGACTTGCGCGCCGCGGCGGCGGTGACGCCCTGCGGAATCTTGACGCCGCGCTCGATGTCGAGCTTGACGACGACCTTGTTCCGCTCCAGCCGCACCGAGTCGATCTTGCCGATCCGCAGGCCGAGGTAGTCGACCTCGAAGTTCGGGTGCAGGCCGGGCGAGGACTCGAACTCCACCGTGATGTTGTACGGCCGGTCGATGAAGTCGAACCGGATGACGTTGTTGAACGCCCACACGACCATCACCGCGGCGAGCACGCCGAAGGCCACCAGGTTGATCGTCAGTCGTCTGGTCATCGGCGCGGCTCCAGGAGCTCGTTGAGGTCCGGCAGGGCGCCCTGGAGCTCATCGGGGAGTTCCGGTGTCCCGGCGGACTTCTTCTTCCGCGGCGGCTCGCTGAGGCCGGGGAAGATCGGCGTCCCGTCCGGCCAGACGATCCGGAGGATCGGGTAGAGCAGCAGCTGGCCGTCGTAGCTGGCCCGCGGGATCTTCTCGGTGAACGTCACCAGGCTGTTCACCAGGTCGGTGAGCCGCTTGCGGTTGTCGCCGAGCTGCTGCAGGACGGGGTCGAGGTCCCGCAGCAGGGCGCGGAACCTCCCGATGCGTCCCTCCAGCACCTTGTCGTTCAGCTCGCGGGCCATCATGGTGAGCCGGTCGACCGTCTTGATGATCTTGTCTTTGTCGTCGTTCAGCAGCCGGGTGGTGCGTTCGAGCTGCTCGGGGGTCTCGCTCAGCGCGTCGCTCCCCTTGGCCAGCGACCGCCCGAGCCTGGCGAACCGGTCCACCGACTCGCCCAGCTCCCGGCGCTGCTCGGCGAACATCCGCAGCAGCGCGCCCGCCTGCGCGATCGTCGTGTTGAGCTTCGTGCCGTTGCCGTCCAGGGCGGTCGCCCCGGCGTTCACCACGGTCGCCACGTCGTCCCCGGCCAGCGCCTGGATCAGCGGCCCGGCCTGCCCGACGACCTGCTCGAACGCCGGCTGGACGCTGGTGTCGGTGATCGCGGCGCCCGTCGCGAGGAACGGCCCGCGGTCCATGCTCGCGCCGGGCGCCATCTGCAGCTCGACGTAGTTCTCGCCGAGCAGCGACGTCACCTTGATCTCGGCGCGGGTGCCCTTGGGGATCTTGACGTCGTCCTCGATGGACAGCGTCGCCTTCGCCCGGTAGCCGGCGAGCTCGACCTTGGTGACGGTGCCGATCGTGATGTCGGACATCTTCACGCTGTGCCCCGCGACGAGGCCCTGCGCGTCATCGAACGTGGCGGTCAGCGTCAGGTCGCCCTTCGGGGCGCCCGCCGTCTTGTAGGAGCAGCCGGAAACGGCGAGCGCCACGGCCGTGATGAGCACCACCAGCAGTCTGCTCCGGCCCATCAGTTGCCTCCGTTCTGCCAGGGACAGTTGGAGTTGGGCGGTGGCAGCGGGCAGTCGACCTCGTCGCTGTTCATCAGGCCCTTGAGCCACGTGCGCAGGAACGCGTCCGTGGCGAAGCGGATCTGCAGCGACTTGTTCTTCGGGTTGTAGCCGCCGATGAGCGCCTCGTTGATGCCGGGCAGCACGTTGAGCAGCTGGGCCAGCTGCTTGGCGTTGCCCTTGAGGACCAGCGCGGTCCTGGTGAGGACGGCCAGGTCGTACGGCAGCGTCCCCTTGTACTTCTTCAGCAGCTTGTCGCCGTTCTTCGACAGCTCCAGGACGCCGCTGATCAGCTGCTGCAGCTCGCCGCGCTCGGAGCTGAGCACCTGGCTCGCGGTCCCGAAGTCGCGGATCACCGAGCCGAGGACCTGCTCGCGCCCGCGCACCACCCCGGCCAGCCGGCTGAGGTTCCGCGCGACCTCGATCAGCTCCTTGTCCTGCCCCGCGACGTTCTCGACGAGGCGGGCGCTCTGTTCGAGGGTGGCGTTGAACTCCTTGCCGTTGCCCCGGACGGTGTCGGCGGCGGTGCCGAGCGCCTGCTGCATCTTGGTCGGGTCGAGCGCGTTCGCCAGGTTGGTGAACGAGCTGAGCGCGTCGTCCACCTCGACCGGCACGTGGGTGCGCTCGATCGGGATGACGTCGGCGGTCTCCTTCGGCTGCCCCGGCCTCCACGCCGGGTGCAGGACGAGGTTGCGCTCGCCGATCAGGTTCAGCGGGACGATCGACGCCTGCACGCCCTTCGGCAGCGGGACGTCCCGGCGCAGGTGGAATGTCACCTTGACCCTGTCGCCCTGGCTCTCCACCTTGTCGACGAGGCCGACGTCGGCGCCCATGACCTTGACCTTCGACTCCTCGTAGAAGGAGCGGGCCTTCGGGACGTAGACCACCATGGTGCGGTCGCCGCTCGCGGACGGGGCGAGCGAGCAGCCGCCGAGCGAGGCGGTCATGGCGAGGCCGAGCGCGACGGCGATCCCCCTCGTCCGGCTCTGGCGGGCCATCAGTTGCCTCCCTGCGGTCGCCGCGTGGAGATCGGGCCGGGCGGCTGCAGCGGGCCGAGCCCGGTGAGCAGGCCCTCGATGTACTGGCCGTTGCCCTTGAGGTTGGCGACCTGCTGGAACGTCGGCCCGAGCAGCGAGAAGTCGGTGTTCAGCGCGTCCATGTTCGGCGCGAGCCGCGTGGTCAGCAGGTGCAGGTTGTCCAGGAGCGTGTCGAGCTGCTTCTGGTTCTTGGAGATCACGTTGGACAGCGTCCGGACGGTGCGGTTGCCCTGCCCGATCGTCGCGGCCAGCTCGTTGCGGCGGCGGACCAGCGTCTGCAGCAGCACCTGGCTGGCGTTGATGATCTCGCGGAGCTCCTGGTCCTTCCCGGCCAGCGTGCCGGTGATCGTCTTGCTGTTCTCGATCAGCCTCTGGATCTGCGGGTAGGAGTCGTTCAGCGTCCGGGACAGCTCCTGGATGTTGACCAGGATCCGGTGCAGCTTCGCCGCGCCCGGCGACCTGATCCGGTTGACCTGGGTGAGCAGCCGGTCGATGCTCTTCTGGTCGAGCTTGCCGACGATGTTCTGCGCGCCCTCCAGGGCCTCCGGGACGGTGAACGGCACGCTTGTGTTCGCCAGCGCGATCCGCCGTTTCGACTCGGGCACGTCCGCCATGTAGGGCTTGGAGACCGGGCCGGACAGCCGCAGGTACCGGCCGCCGAGCAGCGTCGTCGTCTGGATGTCGGCGCGGGTCTTCGGCCCGAGGTCGATGCCGGCGTTCACATGCCAGGTGACGATGACCTTGCCGTGCCGGAAGTCGGGCTCGACCGAGGTGATCCGGCCGGACTTCACGCCGGCCACCCGCACGTCCTGGCCCTTCTTCAGCCCGGCCGCGTCGCTGAACTCGCCGCTCATCGTGTAGCCGCGGTCCAGCAGGTGCAGCTGGCCGATGGCGAACGCGAACACGCAGCCGGCGGCGAGCGCGGACAGGGTGACGATCGCGACGACCTTGTGGTTGACGTCCCGCAGGGATTTCAGCGCCATCAGCCGCCCACCCCCAGCAGCATCTTCCGCAGCTTGTCCAGATCGTCCTTGCTGGGCTGGCCCGTACCGGGGGCCTTCGGCAGCTCCATCGGGAACGGGCACGGGCCCTGCACGACGTTGAGGCAGAGGGCGTTGGTGCGCAGGAAGTGGCCGCCGTTCGCGGTAGAGAACAGCTGCCGTAGCGTCAGCGGCAGCTGCTGCACCATCTTCTCCAGCTGGTCGACGTTCAGCCGGAACGTCTCGCTGAACCTGCCGAGGTTCTGGATGATGCGGGCGAGCTGCGCGTCGTTGCCGCCGAGGACCGCGTTGAGGTTGGTGGTGACGCCGGAGATCTCCACGACCGCGCTCTCCAGCAGCCTGCGGTTGCCGGCGAACACCTTGGTCAGCGACTCCAGGTTGTCGACGCTGGCGGCGATCTGCCGGTCCCGGGTGGCGATCGCGTCGCTCACCGTCTCGTAGTCGTCGATCATCCCCTTGATCGTCTTCTTCCGGGCCGCGAACGTCTGCAGCAGCAGGTCCAGGTTGTCGGTGAGCAGCGAGATGTTCTGCTCGTTGCCCTCCAGCGCCTGGGAGAAGGAGAAGAGGATCTTGTTGAGCTGGTTCGGGTCCAGGTTCCTCGTGAGCGGGCCGAGGCTGTTGACGATGTCGCCGAGGTCCACCGCCGACCGGGTGCGCGGGACGCGGTCGCCGTCGCCGAGCCTGCCCTGGCTCGTTCCCGGCTCCAGGTAGACGACCCGCTGGCCCATCACGTTGCGCCAGCGGATCGCGGCGGTCGAGTCGGCGGGGACCTTGACCTCCTTGTCGACGGCCATGCCGACCACGGCCTTGCCGCGCACCACCTTGATGCTCTTGACCTGGCCGACGGGCGTGCCCGCGACCTTCACCTGGTCGCCCTCCAGCAGGCCGGTGACGTCGTCGAAGGTGGCGGTCAGCTCGTACCGGGCCTTGAAGCTCGTGCCGAGGATCTGCTGGCCGATGTAGAAGGTGAGCAGCCCGGTCAGCACCACGAACACCAGGAACTTCAGGATCGTGGTGTATTCGGGGCCGCGCGCGGCCTTGCCGCGCATCCGCGGGCTCACGGCCTCCTCCCGGCCGGCGCGCCCTGCTGCCCCTCGGGCAGTTGCGCGTCGAACGCCGTCGTCCGCGGCGTCGACGGGCAGACGTCGATGATGATCTGGCAGATGTCCAGCGGGAGGTCGTCGCGGGCCTGGGCGATCAGCGTGCCCTCCGGACCGGGGACGCGGATGATCTGCGACAGCAGGGCGAAGAACCCGTTCAGGCCGTCGATCAGCACCGGGACGTTGCGGCGCTGGCCGTTCACCACCCGCACGACCTGGCCGCCGGTGTCGATGATCTTGCCGAGGTTCCCGCCGTGCCGCTGCAGGTTCGTGCCGAGGGTCTCGCCGAGCCGGCCGGACTCGTCCAGCAACTGGGAGACCTTGTCGGGCTTGGCGGTGACGACCCGGGAGAGTTGGTTGAAGTCGCCGGCGAAGCGGGCGATGGTGTCGCCGCGGGAGGCGAACGTCCCCGACAGGCCGTTGATGTCGTTCAGCAGCGCCTGGATCGCCGCCCGGTCCCTGTAGGTCGCGTCGACGACGATCGCGCCGTTCTCGATCGTGCGGCGCAGCGCCGGCCCCTGGCCGGACAGCCCGGCGCCGAACGTGTGCAGGATCGTCGCCACGTCGTCGGGATTGATCGCCTTGGTGAGGTTGTAGGCGGGCCAGGCGGTGTCGGACAGCTCCTTCGGGTCGTTGGTCTTCGCGATCCTGCCGCCGTCGTCGAGGAAGGGGCCGGACAGTTCGTGCGCGCCGAGGTCGAGGGAGAGGTCCTTCGGGCCGAACACCGAGACCGGCTCGACCGTCGCGACCGTCGTGTCGGCGATCCGGACGCCCTTGTCGACCCGGATCCGGACGGTGACCCGGCCGCTGTCGGCCAGCCGGATGTCGTCGACCTCGCCGACCGCGATGCCGCGGACCTTCACCTCGGACTTGCCGGGGTCGAGGCCCTGCCCGGCCCTGCCGAACGTCGCGTCGTAGTACGTGGAGCCCGCGTGGGACGGGGTGGACCCGATCGCGACGAACGCCGCGGCGGCCGCGATGACGCCCGCGCCGGTCAGCCCGAAGAGGGTCCGGGAGCGCTTGGAGAGTGTCTCGTCGCTCATCCGGTCAACTTCACTGTGCTGCCGTGGCCCCAGAAGATGTACGACAGGACCAGGTTCATCAGGATCATCAGAATGGTCGACTCCCGGATCGCGCGGCCCGCGGCGACGCCGACGCCGACCGGTCCGCCCGCCGCGTAGTAGCCGCGGTAGCAGTGGATGAACATGACGATGAAGGCGAACACCGCGACCTTGATCACGCTGTAGAACACGTCGATCGGCGGCAGGTAGAGGTGAAAGTAGTAGTCGTAGATGCCGGGTGAAAGGCCGAAGTACTGGATCGTGATGAACCTGGTGGCGAAGAACGCCATGAACAGCGACACCAGGTACAGCGGCACCAGCGCGATGACGCCGGCGGCGACCCGGGTGCACACCAGGTAGGCCAGCGAGTTGATGCCCATGACCTCCAGCGCGTCGATCTCCTCGGAGATCCGCATCGCGCCGATCTCGGCGGTGAACCCGGTGCCGACCTGGGCGACCAGCGCGACGCCCGCGATGATCGGGGTGACCTCGCGGACGTTGGAGTAGCTCGCGACCAGCCCGGTGAACGCCTCGGCGCCGATGCGCTCCAGCCCGGGGTAGCCCTGCAGGCCGACCATCGCGCCGGTGGCGAGCGACATCGTCGCGATCACGAAGATCATGCCGCCGCCGATGACCAGCGCGCCGACGCCGACGGTGATGTCGCTGACCTGCTTGGCGAGCGTCTTGCCGTACTTGCGCCGGATGACGATGTCGAAGAGCAGGTGGTAGAGGACCCGGCCGAGGAACACCGGCAGGTTGGCCGACGCGGCGAGGCCCGCGGTCCGGCCCCTGACGGCGCGGCCCAGCTTGCGGACGGGGGATATGGCGACCATCAGAACCTCGGGGGGAACAGGACCTGGTAGATCATGGTGAGGATGTAGTTCGTCGCGAACACCACGATCGAGGTGACGACCACCGCCCGGTTGACCGCGCGGCCGACGCCGACCGGGCCGTAGTCGCAGTTCATGCCCATGTAGCAGGCGACGGCGGCGGCGATGAACCCGAACACCCACGCCTTGAACAGGGTGATCATCAGGTCCGAGAACTGCAGCAGGGTCGTGGCGCCGTCGAAGAACGCGCCGGGGCTGACGCCCTGCTGGATGACGTTGAAGTAGTAGCCGCCCACGATGCCCGCGAGGATCACCACCGAGCAGAGCAGGCCGGACACCATGCTCGCCGCCCACAGCCGGGGGGTGACCAGGCGGTGGATCGGGTTGATGCCCATGACCTCCATGGCCGCGAGTTCGTCGCGGATGTTGCGGGCGCCCATGTCGGCGGTGATCGCCGAGCCGCCGACGCCGGAGACCAGCAGCGCCGCGGCCAGCGGCGCCACCTGCTGGATCATCGCCGCGGTGAGCAGCGCGCCGGTGCCGGACTGCGCGCCGAGCTGCCGGGCGATGTCGCCCACCTGGAGCGAGATCGTCGCGCCGAGCGGCACCGCGATGAGCATCACCGGCACGCTGGTGACCCGCGCCAGGAACCAGCACTGCTCGATGAACTCGCCCCACCACTGGCGCAGGTCCCAGGTGCGGCGCAGCCCTTCGAGGAGGGTCACGCACAGCAGTCCGGTCTCGTCGAGAGCTCGCTCGACGCGTCTGCGTGCCAGGTCCGGGGCCTTGGTCAGGCTCAGGGCCATCAGCCGGTGACCTCCCCCAAGGGGGGTTGGTGAAGGTTCACTCCAGCCTCCTTTGTGCTCGGACGTCGGCGCCCATCCGAAACCCCGGAGCCCGCCGTGCGCGGCGCCGCCATGTCGTGCGCTGGCGCCGCCGTTGCCGGCCGGCCCGGTACCACATGCGACCCCGCGCACCCTTCAGAGCACACCGGCACCGCCTGTGATTTGAGGCACTCTATTGGAAGAAGGTCTAAGAAGCGAGTACTTACATCTGGTTTTGTTCGAAGCTACGATCGGCCGGTGCAGACCAAGGCGCGACGAGGCATCGAAGAAGTCATGGACGACGGCGTGGACCCCCTGGTCATGGGCGTCCGGGACCGCTGGAAGGACCAGGGGCTGCGCGGTGATCCGTGGCCGTTCCTGGCGATCTGTTCGGTCGGGCGGCTCAACCAGCTGCTCACGAAAGCCCTGGACATCGAACTGAAACGGCTGGACCTCACCCGGACCGGCTACTTCCTGCTGACCACCCTCGCGCTCTCCGTCAACGGGCGGGCGCGGCTGAGCACGCTGGGCCGCATCCTGATGATGCATCCGACGACGGTGAAGCTCACCGTCGACCAGCTGGAGGCGGCCGGGCTCGTCGGCCGGGCCCGGCATCCGCGCGACCGGCGCGCCACCCTCGTGGAGATCACCGACGCGGGCCGGGAGCGGGCCAACGAGGTGAGCCTGGCGCTGGAGGCCTCCGGCGGCGCCCTCGCGGCGTTCGACGGCATGCACCGGGACCTGTTCGAGGCGCTGCAACCCGCCCGGCTCGCGGCCGGCGATGTGGAACTCTTGAACCCCGGCCAGGGCCAGGGCAGGGCACGCGGCGATGGGTGAACCGCGCGGCGTCCCGGCCGCGTACTTGGTCTTCGACGACACGAGACCCGGGCGATAAGGCAGTCTTCTCCTATGCCACAGAGTCACGGCACGCGCAGACGTCCCTCCACCCGGCGTTCCGCACGGGTGCCGCAGCCGCGTCGATCGCCCGAGGAACGCCCGGACGCGCCGCGCGGACGCGGGCGCCTGCGGCGGGTGCTCACCAGCAACGTCACCATCATGATCGTGGCCATCGGCGCGCTCGGCGCGGCGCTGACGATGGTCGACCTCGGCAGCTTCGTGGACGACGGCACCAAGCCGCCGAAGGCGGCCGCCGCCGGCCTGTCGACCAACGACATGCTCGCCAAGCTGACGTCGGCGTCCGACATGGACCCGATCCTGGCCGACTCGATCGCCGCCGCGAAGAAGCGCGCCTACGAGGAGCACCAGCGGGAGCTGAAGCGGCTCAAGGAGAAGGCCAAGAAGGAGGCGGCGGCGCGGGCGAAGCTCAAGGCCCAGCAGGAGCGGGAGCGGCTCGCCAAGTCGAACCCGAGCGCCGCGCAGAACAAGGCGTACGGCAAGAAGATGAACGCGCTCAAGGGCTGGGGCCGCTGCTGGGCGGACCTGGAGACGCTCTGGATGCACGAGAGCGGCTGGAACGAGCGGGCCGAGAACCCGTCCAGCGGCGCCTACGGCATCCCGCAGGCGCTGCCCGGCTCGAAGCTGGCGAGCGCGGGAGCCGACTGGCGCACCAGCTCCCCCACCCAGATCGCGTGGGGCCTCGGCTACATCAAGGCCCGTTACAAGGACCCGTGCGGCGCCTGGGACTGGTGGCAGGCGCACAACTGGTACTGAGCCCCCGCCGGACCCGCGCTCGGCCGCGTCCCGGCAGGCCCGAGCTGGCACCATGGAGGCATGCGGACGAGCAGGGCGCGCCAGGTCGGCGGCGCGGGTGAGGCGAATGGGGAGGGCGGCGGCGCCGCGGGGGGCGGCCGCCAGTGGGCGCGGGCCGACGCCACCCGCCAGGCGCTGCTGAGCGCGGCGCTGCGGGTCTTCGCCGACCGCGGCTACTCCGCGGCGGGGATCGCCGAGATCGTCGAGCGGTCCGGCATCAGCGTCGGCAGCCTCTACCACCACTACGGCGGCAAGGCAGGGCTGTACGTGGCGCTGTGGGAGGACCTCAGCGCCGAGCAGGAGGCGAGCGCCGCGCAGGCCGTGTCCGCCGCCCGCAAGGAGGGCGAGTCCGACCCGATCGCGCTGTTCACCGCCGGGGCCCGGGCCTACCTGCGGGTGTGCTGGGAGCGGCGGGAGGCGGCCCGGCTCTTCCTCGACGGCGAGGGCCCAGCGGGGTCGTCGCTGATGCGCCGCAGCCGCGCCCAGCACTGGATCGCGCAGAACACCAAGCTGCTGCGCGGCCCGTCCTCCGGGGAGCCCGCCGGACGCGCCGAGCAGGTGCTGAGCCTCGTGCTCACCACGGTGATCGGCGAGGCCGGGCGGGAGATCGCCACCGCCGAGAACGAGGACGAGGCCGCGGAGATCATCGACGAGGTGTGCCGCATCCTGATCCGGCTCGCCCGCTGACCCCACGCCGCCGCGTCGCCCCGTTCAGGGGCGGGCGGCGCGGACCTGCCCGGCCGGGAGCCAGGCGGGCCGGACCGTGCGGACGCGGGCGGGCTGCGGCGGGAGCGTGCGGAGCCTCGCCGCGGTGGGCCGCTTGCCCGCGAGCCGCGAGCCCGCGGCGCGCAGCCGCCGGCGTGCCGCCCGCCGGGCGCGGGTGCCGGCCCGGCGGCCCAGCCGCAGCCGGAGCAGCAGCAGCGTCACCACGACCGCCAGCGCGGCCAGGAAGCCCGCCTGGAGCGCGACCAGGTCCGCGACGGTGAACCGCTCGTCGGGGAGCTCGCGCAGGTTCGACACCGGGACGAGCGGCCCAGAGGCCGGCGCGATCTGCGGGGTGTCCGGCACGATCGGCGGCAGCGCCACCTGCGGACCGGTCATGCCCGCGAGCGGGTCGAAGCCGGACGCGGTCAGCGGCGGGACCCCGGGCGGCAGCGACGTCGGGCTGATCCCGGGCGGCAGCGCCCCGGACGCGGCCGTGACGATCAGCTTGTAACTGCGGGACACCGTCCTGGCCCTGGCCGCCGAGACGGACGCGCGCAGGGTGATCAGCCCGGGTTTCGCGGTGGACGGGGCCCGCACGGTCGCGAGCGCCGACGCCCCGCCGCTCCCGACGCCGCCGAGGTTCTGCGTCCGGGGGCTCACCCCCGCACCCGCGGCCGACATCCGCAGGACGGTGCCGGTCGCGGTCGCCTTCGCCGAGGACACCCGCACGGTCGCGGTGATCGAGCCACCGGGGCGCATCGTCGCGGACGAGACCGACAGCCCGAGGGACAGCACCGGGGTCTTGGGAGTGCCCGGCTCGTTCGGCGGGTCCGTGGGCGGATCCGTAGGCGGGTCGGTCGGTGGGTCCGTGGGCGGATCAGTGGGCGGGTCGGTCGGCGGATCTGTAGGCGGGTCGGTCGGAGGGTCGGTCGGTGGGTCCGTGGGCGGATCGGTCGGCGGGTCGGTCGGCGGATCTGTAGGCGGATCCGTGGGCGTCTCCGTCGGCGGGTCGGTCGGTTCATCGGTGACGGTCGTGCTCGGAGCGGGGGTCGGCTCCGCGAGCACCGGGTGGACGCCCACCGTGCCGATGAGCGCCACCGCGGCGAGCCCGGCCAGGACCGAAGCCGATCGTGAGCGCACCGAACGCACCTCCACGCACCCATCCCGCCGAATTGCACTGAATTGGATGGAAGCATGCGCCGAATCGGCGGATCAACCCTGCGCGTCAAGGTCCGTGTCAGGTGCTCATTTCCCGCCGAGACGACAATTGGCGATTATCAACGGTTGATTATTCGGGTGCGTTGTCGTCCCGTCCGGCGCCCGCCCGCGAGGCGCGCTCGCGCAGCCGCATCGCGCGCAGCACCGCCTCGATCGCGAAGCGCGCCTCGGAGTCGGCCAGCCGGTCGCCGAGGATGCCCTCGACCTGCCGCATCCGGTACCGGACGGTCTGGGGGTGGATGCCGAGCTCGCCGGCGATGTCGGTGGCGGTGCCGCGGGTCACCAGCGAGGCGCGGAGCGTGTCGAGCAGCCGGTCGCGCTGGCGGGGGCTGAAGCCGTCCATCTCACCGAGGTGGCGGTGGGCGAGCTGGTCGATGAGGGCCTGGTCGGAGAGCAGCCAGAGGGTGACGAGGTGCTCCTCGCAGTCGGTCACCGGCGCGTCCCCGAGCACCCCCGTCTCCACCAGGCCGAGCGCGTGCCGCGCCCACCGCAGCGAATCGGCGACCCCGGTGATCGGCACGGTGAGGCCCGTGACGAGCTGCCCGTCGGGCAGGACGCGGAGCAGGGCCTGCCGCCGCTCGGGGGTCGGCCTCCCGGGCACGACCAGAAACGGCTGGGTGGCGGTGAGGTCGGCGAGGACGTCATCGTCCAGGGCGCCGCGGACGTACCGTGCGCCCGACGGGGCCACGACGGCGGTGACCTCGTCCGGGATCGTCCAGCGCGCCCGTTCGGCGGCCTCGGCCAGCATGCGGGACCCGGCCCGGCGTAGCAGCAGTTCGAGTAACCGCCGCCGGTGCTCCTCGGCCTCGCCGTCCGGCCGCGCGTCCATGTAGCCCTCAAGCGCGAGCGCGGCCAACTCGTCGATGTAGGCGAACAGTGCGTCCGCGAGCTGCGCCATCACCTCGGGCGACACGCGCCGACGCGGGCCGACCTTCATGATGCGGCGCCACGCGACCTGCGCGCCGATGCGCAGCGCGGCCTGGAGCGTGTCGAGCGTCCGGCCCTCCTGCGCCTCGAACCGGCCGAGCCGGCGGTAGGTCTCGTGGTGGCGCTCGCGCGGGGCGTGGGGGTTGGCGACCTGGTCGACGAAGTCCATCAGGGCGCGCTCGACCCCGATCCGCAGCGCCTCCACGTGCGGGTCCCGCAGGGGACGCCCGTACTCGGGGATCGACCTGCGCACCTCCTCGATGATCTCCTGGGAGAGACTGGGCAGCTCCGGCCGCATCAGCAGGGCAAGCCGCCGCGGCAGCCTCGCCCGCCGCTGCGCGTGCTCCGGCGTCAGAGTCCGTGTCATGGGCACACCTCCGAGAACGCCGCCGTCGCGGTCCTGGCGTTTCGCCGGGCGGGGGCACCCGGCTTCCCGGACGGTCGGCGGTACGGCGTGACGCTGAGGGCGCGCCGAGCGGGGGACCCCTGCACACCCCCCGCGATCTGTGAGCCGGACCACAACGAAGTTAGATCAGATCAACTAGGGCTTAATGCAAAGAGAAAGTAAAATCACCATACTGTCGCTTTGCAGTGACACTCGGCGTCCGATAAAGGACAGTTCATCTCGAGGACGGACTCCGTTCCCGCAGCCGGTGCGCCCGCAGCACCGCGTCCAGGACGAAACGCGCGGACGGATCGGTCAACTGCTCGTCGAACGTCTCGCTGATCTGCCGCATCCGATAGCGGACCGTCTGCGGATGCAGCCGCAGCATCCGCGCCGCCTCGACGGCGTTTCCCTGCGCCTCCAGCCACGCGGTGAGAGTTTCGGTCATGCGCATTCGACGTGATCTTGTCATTCCCGCCAGCACGGCCAGTTCCCGCCGGGCAAGCTGATCGAGCAGAGCCCTGTCCGACAGCAGCCACAGCTCCAGCAGGTGCCGCTCGCACAGCGTCGGCCCGCCGTCCTCCAGAACGCCCGCCTCCACCAAGGCCAAGGCCTGCCGCGCCCACCGCAGCGAGTCGCCCGCCTCCGCCAGGGGCACGCCCAACCCCACCGCCGCCCGGCGATCCGGAAGCGACCGCTCCAGCATCGCGGCACGCTCCTCGTCGAACGCCCCGGGTATCAAGAGATGAGGTTCGGCGTCGGCGAGGTCAGCGAGCACGTCCTCGTCCAGCGCCTCCCGGACGCATCGCACCCCGGCCGGTATCGCCACCATCGTCACGGCGCTCGGCACCTCCCACCCCACCGCCGCCGCGGACTCCACCAGCGCGCCGCTCGCCACGCCCGGCCCCAGCACCAGCCGCAGCAGCCGCCGATGATCACCAGGCAGTTCGTCGGCCGACGACCGCACCTCCAGGTAGCCCTCGACCGACAGCGACGCCAGCTCGTCGATGTAGGCGAACAGCGCGTCGGCCAGCCGCGTCATGACCCCGGCCGGCAGCCGCTTCTCCCGCGCGACGTTCGCCACCCGCCGCCACGCGACCTGCACCCCGACCCGGTACGCCGCCTGCAACGCGTCCAGCGTGCGCCCCTGGTAGGCCTCACTCCGGCCGAGCTCCCGGCACAGCTCGTCGCGCCGCTCGGTACCGTCCCCGCCTCCCGACACCTGGTCGACGAACGCCGCCATGGCCTGCTCGACCGTGATCCGGAACGCGGGCGGCTTGGACGCCCCGTCCTGCCGCCCGTACTCCGGCACCGACCGCCGCACCTCGGCGATGATCTCTTCGGCCAGCGACGGCAGCTCGGCACTCAGAATGGCGATGACCTGTGGCGGAATCGACCCAGGACGACGCCCGGCGAGGGTCCCCGTCATTAACCCCTCCCCTCACCCAAAAAGGCCAAATAAAAGGTAACCCACCACCCCACCCCCACGCATCACCACCCAAAAAACACTCACCAAACGACAATTCCAAGCACCCCCCATGATCACCGAAAGACAAATTACAACCCACCACCACACCCCCGACTCAAGCGACAACCCCACCATTACCCCAAGTAACGACTTTCACCCTCCGCGTCCACACGAACACCGATAGCGTCCGCCGCGTGCCATCCGTAGATCACGAGGTGCCACTGGAACTGATCCGGAACGAGCCCGCACTCGCCCCGGAACTCCTCCAGCTGGTTTCCGGTATCAAACCCCCCGAATACGAACAGATCTCCCATGGATCGGAGACGCTCACCGACTGCAACCCCACCGAATACCGGTGCGACTCGACCGTCCTCCTAGGCGACCCCCACCGCCCAGACCTCGCGATCGTCGTAGAGGTCCAGCGCAAGCCGGACGATCGCAAGCGCTTCAGCTGGCCGGTCTACCTGTCCACACTCCGCGCCCGCCGCAGGTGCCCGGTCACGCTCCTCGTCCTGTGCCCGAACAAGCGAACGGCCACCTGGTGCCGCGAACCCATCGAAAGCGGACACGAGGGCTGGGTCCTGCGCCCCTGGGTACTGGACCTCACGAAGGCTCCCGCCGTCACCGACCTGAACAAGGCCCGCTCGCTCCCGGAACTGACCGTCCTGAGCACCCTCGCCAACGCCGACGGCCCCGACCGCGAAGCCGTCCTGACGGCCTTCGCCGAGGCGCTGGAGGTCACGGACCGGGACAAGGGCGAGCTGTACCATGACTACGTGCGGTCACAGCTCTCCGAAGCCGCACGAGACTGCCTGGAGGAGATCATGCAAGCCGGCACCTACGAGTGGAAAAGCGACTTCGCCCTCAAACACATAGCCGAAGGCAAAGCCGAGGGCAAAGCCGAAGGCAGGGTTGAGGAGGCGATCGAGCTGCTCCTCATCATCCTGGAATCGCGCGGCTTCACCCTCGACGGCGACCTCCGCCAGCGCATCACCACGTGCCAAGATCTCCAGCAGATCCACACCTGGGCACGACGCGTCAGCACCGCCCAAACCCTCGACGAGATCTTCACCTAACTCCCCACCCGCCCGCCAGGAAGCTGAAAGAGCCTGGCGGGCGGGTCACCACCACCGCGAGACACCGCCCTCCAAAGCCGTCCGAACCAAGGCTGTCGACACGACGCCGCTTCCGCGGCGCTAGGGGCGTGGATGGCCTGGTGACCCAGCCGTGGGGAGGGGCAGCACCGCAACTCGCGTAGGGGTTGGCATCACCCAGTCATGCGGGCAGTCCGCGCGATGTGAAAGGCCGGGGGCTTTGTCGTCACTCCCCGGCCAGCACACCTACTCGGAGGGAATCATGCAAGCCGGCACCTACGAGTGGAAAAGCGACTTCGCCCTCAAACACATAGCCGAAGGCAAAGCCGAGGGCAAAGCCGAGGGCAAAGCCGAAGGCAAAGCCGAAGGCAGGGTTGAGGAGGCGATCGAGCTGCTCCTCATCATCCTGGAATCGCGCGGCTTCACCCTCGACGGCGACCTCCGCCAGCGCATCACCACGTGCCAAGATCTCCAGCAGATCCACACCTGGGCACGACGCGTCAGCACCGCCCAAACCCTCGACGAGATCTTCACCTGAGCCGACGCATCGGCGCGGTCCGGCATCTGGTGGCGGGCCGTTCCCTTTGTTGGTGCCGTGCCCGCGGGGGTGCCGCGGGCACGGGCTCGGGGCGGTCAGAGTTCGCTGTAGGGCTTCAGGGCCAGGTACTCGTTGAAGATGACGGTGTTCTTGCCGGCCGCCGACGGGAAGCCGCCGACCTGGTTGACGAGCCAGTCGGCGATGCCGCCGCCGAAGACGCAGCCCTTCGCGCCGGGCACCGAGAACGAGTTGTCGACGTGCTTGGCGGACCGCACGGTGGGCGGCGGATCGGTGCGGACGACCCTCGCCGGCTCGCCGGTGATCGGGGTGTTCGGGGCCGGTGGCGAGGTGGTGGCGGTGGTGAGTTCGAGAGTGATCGGGTTGCTGTCGCTGCCGACCCGGCAGTTGGAGCCGAGGAACGGGTTGACCAGCCGGATCTTCAGGCCGACCTTGATGTGGAAGTCCGCGCTCGTCGGCTGGTCGAAGACGCCGGCGTACTCGGGCTGCGCGTACACCGCGGTCAGCAGCGGGTCGCCGAACAGGCCGGGCTGGACGAGCATCCGCTCCGCGCGCATCTTCCCGAACACCGCGGTGTACTTGAAGGTCTGCGGGTTGTAGGCGTTCGCGAACGTCATGCGGATCGGCTTGTCGATCGCCTGGTCGAAGGCGCCGACATGGAAGGTCCCGCTGGTGACGACCACGGAGACGCACCTGGACAGGCGCGGGTCGGAGCCCTCGGGAAGCGGCGGGCAGTCGGAGAAGTCGAAGGTGTCCGGGATCGGGTCGGGGTTGGCGGCGGGAGCGGCGGGGGCGGCCTGCGCCGCGGTCCCCGCGCCCACGGTCAGCGCCGCGCCCAGGGCGGCGGCGGAAAGCGCGAGCCGGGTCACGCGCTTGACGGGACGGGCGAGCTGCACGGTCGGGTCCTTTCTTTCTGCGCGAATACGGGGGACTTCGAACTGCGAAGATCCTCGATTCCTAGGGGGAGAGTAAGCCCGCCATATTGATGGTTCAATACGTGGCGGTGCGCATTTTTGGGACAAATCTTCGATCTTGTCAGCGGGTGCCAGAAAGAGGTTTTGTACGAGTGTTCTCATTGTCAGCGGGGATGCATTTCGGCGGCGGTCGTCAGGGGCTGGAAATCGTTTGGGGAGGGGTCACCGTTAGTCGTGCGGCGACCACGATCCGGTCTTCGGTCGCGATGAATCCGCTTGGACAGGCGAAGTTGACGAAAGTGACGCCCATGTTCCCGCCGTCGAGGCCGAGCACGCTGCTTCCGTTGGTGAAGGCCGCGTCGGCCGTTCCGAGGTTGCCGGTGGGATCCGCTATATCCGCCTGGCACCTGTTCGTCCCGACGAGGTTGAGGTGGAAGCCGAAGAGGGTGCCCGTCGTCTTGCCTGTTCCGGCGTCGTAGGACGAAACGTACATCTCCAACTGGACGCCGCTGGTCATCGTGACCGTGTATCCGACTCCGTCCGGGCCGGTGCAGTCCTGGAAGGTGGCCTCGTCGAATTCGATGAGCGGTTCCGTCGTGTCCCCGGCTCCGGATTCGGCGGATCCGGTGAAGGTGGCGCCGGCGCAGTCGATGCTCCAGCCCCGGTCGGTATTGCGAATCTCCACCGGTGCCGTGGCCGTCACGGATCCTCCCGGTGTGACCGTCCAGGTGTCCTCTGGGGCCGACGCCGGCAGGAGGGCGGCGAGAATGGCTGTCAGGGCAAGCACTTTCATGCGGCCACCCTTTCGTCGGGAGTCTCAGGCCGGTCCGCCGCAGGTGCGCGGCCTGCGGCGGACCGGCGGGTGCGTGCCCGGACCGGGGTGGTGGCGAACGGGCACGACCCGCTATTTGAGCGTGAAGTTCTGCGGCGGGTCCCAGGCGAACGCGGCGTTCGTGATCCGCCCGAATCCCGCTCTCGAGAAGCCCGTCCAGGACGGGCATGTCGTCTTGTTCGTGACTCGCATCGAGGCGCTGGCGGTGAACGTGCCGTTCGCGTATCCGCCGACCAGCCCGGCGTACGTCTCCTCCGTCGAGGCCAGAGCGGGGATGTTTCCGATGCGGATGGCGCAGGAGGTGCTCGGCACTTCGCCGGTGGCGGTGGCGGGGATCTTCCCGGACGCGTTGATGAGAATGCCGTTGAGTTCCAGGGTCACCGTGTCGTTCACGATGGGCCGTCCGTTGAACCACCAGTTCGAAGCCACGGAGAGGGCGAGGGGGAACTCGCGTCCGGATGCCGAGAGCACGCAGCCGGTGAACGTGGGGGTAACCTCGGCCAGCATGAAGCGCTGGCGCCAGTGCTGTTTGTCGAGGTGGAACCGCAGCGCGGCCGCCTCGCAGCGGATCTGGGAGGCGCCGGTCCCCGCGATGACGAACGGGGCGACCGTGGCCGTGACGTCTCCGCCCGGTGAGATCGTCCAGGTCTGCGGTTCTTCGGGATCGGCGTCGCAGTCCCGCGTCTCCGACGGCCTGCACCAGGGGCCGGACTCGATCTTCGCGTAGTTGCCGGAGCCGGAGATGCTCGCCGTGAACAGCGGGCTC
Organism: Actinomadura madurae; assembly: GCF_047130825.1. NCBI lineage: Bacteria > Bacillati > Actinomycetota > Actinomycetes > Streptosporangiales > Thermomonosporaceae > Actinomadura > Actinomadura madurae. The sequence continues at coordinate 8,394,586 of NZ_CP083237.1, read as the reverse complement.
AGGTCCTCGCCCACACCGCAATGGGAGAACGCCGGAATATCCAGTTCCCCGGTGAAGGTCTGGCCGTCGTCGGGTCTGATGAATCCCGTTTCCTCATCGCCCATGAACGAGGAGAGCGACAGCAGGGTCCGACCGCTGCCGCAGTTCTCTCCCACGTTCAGGGCGGTGCCGTTGACCGACACGTCCTTGACGCGCACGGCTACGTACTGGCGCATCCAGGCGTTGCTGCTCTCCACACCTGGCGGGCGGACGTTGGGCGCCTGCAATGGCGCGACGATGCGCAGGTTTCCGACCTTGCGGTTGATGGGGTCGCCGGGCGCGCGGAGCTGCACCGTCTCCGCCGCCGCCGTCGTGGGCATGAAACCGAGCGACAGGATCGTGGCTCTGCTCGGCACGGTGGTGTTGAGCACATAGCCCTGCTGCTCAAGGTAGTTCGTGCCGGTCGTGGGAGGATTGGCGCGATAGGTGACCACCCCTCGCCTGAAGACGCTTTCCGCCGCAATGGGGGTGGCGCTGCCGAGTTTCTTGATATTGGCGAATCCGGCGCCGCGCGCACAATAGGGCAGGCCGGGGTCATACCCCTCCGGGGGAACCCGCGCGATGCCCGTGCCGGGACGTTCCGGCTTATTGAAGATCTCGTAGAGTTTCTCGTCCAGGTTCAGGCTGTACTCGGGATCGTCGCCGGGGTTCACCGGTGGCGGCGGGATCTCGAAGCATTCGAGGGTGCTTGGCGGTTCCGCCTGCGGCGCGATGCCCTGCCCCGTGGCCGGGACCCCGGCCGCGGCCGGGGTCCGACCCCGCACCGAGACGCTTCCGAGCCGCGGGCTGCGCGGCGGGGTGCAGTTCAACGAGACCGGCTTCCCGGCCGTCCCCTCGGAGTCGTCGAGGACGAGTGTCAGGCCGCGTGCCCGCCAGGCCAGCTGGCCCGGCGCGGAAGGGGTGATCGGGGACGTCACGCCATGGCCGGTGAGCCGCACCGCCTCGCCGGTGGACGGCCCCTCGGCGGCGAGGGCGAACACGGGCCAGCCGGCGTCGAGGACGCGGGTGCCCTGGACGATGTCCACGTCCAGCCGCGCCGTCCCGGTGACACCGGCCATCGCCTGAACGCCGGGTGCCACGGGATCCGCCGTACCGCCGCCCGCCGGCTCGGCCGGTCCGCGCAGGAGCGTGGAGGGGACGTTCGCGCTGATCGCGACCGTGCCCGGTTGCACGGGTTCGCCGACGCGCCCGGCGGCCGGCGCGCTCGCCTTCACCGCGACGTCGACCCGCTGCGTTCCCGTCGGCGTGGTGCACAGGAAGGGCAGCTCGGCGCCGATGTCGGCGGACGCCGACGGGCCCGCGCCCGGCATGCCGACGACGGCCAGCGCCGTCGCCACGGCCGCGGTGGCCGCGAGCGAGGCGAGGCGGCGGCCGTACTGCAACATGTCCACGTCCAATCGTCGGAGGGGGCCGCATTCGCGCGCTCGGCGCGAATGCGGCCCTCGGGGGGAGCGTCAGGTCGCGGTCATCACGGGTGCGTGATCATCTGGAGCGGCGAGACCTGGTAGGCGCCGTCGAGCAGGACCTGGTCGCCCGCGTTGATCAGGCTCGGGTCGCAGTCCGCGTCGACGGTCTTGACCTCGAGGTTGCCGCCGGACACGCGGAGCGTTCCGTCGGAGTTGTCGTACGTGCCGTCGATCGTCCCGGTGTCGCTGCCGGGGCCGGCGACGGTGGCGTCGCACTCGTCGCTGCCGTGGATGCTCGCCTGGACGCCGGTCAGCGTGCCGGTCGTGACCCCGGCACCGTCGTAGTCCTGGGCGTTGAACTGCCAGGGCGTGCCCGTCGCCGTCACCTGGACCACGATCCCCACCGGCCCGGTGCACCAGTTGTTCGGGTTGCCCGGGGTGGAGAACGACACGCTGTCCAGCTGCGCGATGCCGGCGCCGGGCAGGTTGGACCCGCTCTTCGCCGACCCACTGGCCGTGGACGAGTCGCACACGATCGCCGCGCCGGTGGTCATGTCGATCGCGGTGAGCGGACCGAGGTTGGTGCCGGAGATGGCGCCGCCCGGCGAGACGGTCCACGGGTCGGCCGCGTAGGCCGGGGTGGACATCAGACCGAGACCGGTGACCATGACGGCGGTCGCGGCAAGAGCGTTTCGGGTGAGCTTTCGCATGTCAGTTCTGCTTCCCTTCAGAGGGTGGTTTCTGTCGGCTAGTGGGGATACTGACTGCGTTTTCCTGGGTGTGACTCCTCCTGTTCAGCGGGGAGCAGGACCCATGGAGCCGAAACCCTCGACTCCATCAGACGACCACCCTGTCCTGCCCTATATATACCTGTAAGATACGCACTGGTAACAAGTAAATCAAGGTCCGATTGACACCTTTCCGATGCCTCCACCACCGTTTTTTTGGTTTTGTCATCGACTTAGCAATCGAGCATCCCTGTATTGTCAGCGGCCACGAATCGCGCATTGCGGTCAGGCGCCGAGAGTGTCGATGTTGTCGATCTTCCATTGTCCGTTCAGCTGGACGGCGTCGACGGCGAAGACGGCGGCGGAGTAGCTGGTCTTGTCCTTGTCGGTCCGGGTGTTGCGCTGGTCGGCGAAGATCAGCAGGCGGGCGCGGTCCCTGGTCAGGGACGTGACCGCCGAGTCGGTGACGGTGGTGGTCAGGACCTGTTTCTGCTGGGGCGCCTGCCTGTGGACCAGCGCGAAGAGCTGGTTGTACTGCTGGACGGCTTTACCGGTGAGGACGTCCTGGGCGGCCTTCTCGGTTTTCGCCACGTCGGCGTAGTTGTAGGAGAAGGCGGTGTTCACCGCCGTGGTGATCTGCCCCTTCACCTCGCTTGTCCGGCCGTTGTCGCTCAGCGCCTCATTCTTGGCGGACGCCGCGCCGGTCCGTTCGCCGGCCTGGCCGTGCAGCCATGCGGCGGTGACACCGAACGCGATGGCCAGGGCGCCGAGAAATGTGACGAGGCGGTTGCGGCCGGATCCCGGAACCGCGCGCCCGAGCGTGCTGATCGCTGCCATGCGACTCTCCTCGTCAGGACGTTCCGGTCGGGGCCTGTCCGAGGGCCGACAGTTTCCAGCCCGCGGACGTTCTGGTGAGCTGACCGGTGAACCGGCGCAGATTGTTCACCGGCTTTCCGTCCGCCCCGCTGATCGAAATACTGACGGCGGCGATGACGGCGGCCTTTCCGGCGCGGATGTCGAGTTCGGTGAGGGCCGATTCCCGTATCTTCGCCGTGCTGGTCGTCTTCGCCTTCTGGATATCGCTCTTGAGCCGTGCGCCGCCCTGGACGATCTCGTCGTAGAGCTGGGCGGTCGACGAGTCCCGCCAGACCTTCAGCCCCGCGTCGACGTCGCGGTAGTCGAGGGTGTTGAGGTTGACGATCGCCTGGTCCGCCGCGGCGAGGACCTTGTCGCGCTCGGCGGCGTAGGCGAGCGAGCCGTCACTGGACGCGGTGCGGTACGAGTAGCCGAACCACGCGCACACACCGGCGGCGATCACGGTCACCGCCAAGGCCACCCTGACCAGTGGATCCGCGAAGAGCCCGCGGGACGGTTCGGCGGCGTCCTTCTTCTCCCGCCGCGGCGGCTCGTCGGACGCCCCGGTCCGTCGAGGCTCTTCCGCCGCTTCGGATGCTTCCGCCGCCTCGGGCTGTTCCGCCGCCTCGGGTTCTTCCGCCGCCTCGGGTTCTTCCGCCGCCTCGGGTTCTTCCGCCGCCTCGGGCTGTTCCGCCGCCTCGGGTTCTTCCGCCGCCTCGGGTTCTTCCGCCGCCTCGGGTTCTTCCGCCGCCTCGGGCTGTTCCGCCGCCTCGGGTTCTTCTGTGCGGGCTTCCTGCTCTTCTGCCGCCGGGTCGGCGGTTCTGGTCTCGGTCACCTGAATTCCACCCCTTTCCTTCAGGCGGCCCGGAGGTCGCTGATGCGCCAGCCGTGGTCGTCGCGGGCCGTGACGATGAGCTGGGCCGCGACGGGCGAGCCGGTCGCCTTGCCGTCGCGGGTGGTCGTCTGGTCGAGCATGACCAGCAGGACCGCCGTCCCGTCACGGGTGAGCTCGATGAGCCCGGCCTTGGTGACCTTCGTGGTGAGGGCGAGCCTCATGACCGGGGCGTTCTGCTCGACCAGGCCGAACAGCCGCCGGTAGTCGCCGATGGCCCGCCCGGTGAGGACGGCGCTCGCGGCCCGTTCGGTCGCGGCCGGGTCCGTGTGGACGTAGGTGAAGATCCGCTCGACCTTCGCCGAGACGTCCGCGACGACCCTGGCGGTCCGGGTTTTGTCGACGAGGGCGCGGTTGGCGGCCGGTGACCGCTCGCTCCGCCTGCCGGCCCAGCCGTCGACGGCGAGGGCGGACAGGCAGATCGCCAGGGCGAGGGTCACCGGCCACCCCAGCCCGGCGGCCCGCTTCAGCGCTGAGCCGAGCGAGCGCCGGGCGGCCTTGTTCTTCCGCGGGTTCTTCCGCGGGACGGGGCGGCGCCGCGCGGGCCGTTCCTCGGTGACGCTCACGGCCTGCTCCCCCCGGGCGCCAGCGGGTTCAGCGAGCTGATCTTCCACGTCCCGCCGACCCGCCGCATCCCGACCTCGTAGCGTTTGCGCTGCTCGGTGCCCTGGGCGGAGTCGCCGGCCGGCTCGGTGAAGACCCGGACGGAGGCGATGACGGTCGCCTCGCCGGCGGACCGGTCGAGGTCGGTGACGGCGAGCGCGGTGACGCGCCCGTGCGAGCGGGCCGTCTGCTTGGCGAACCTCGCGCGCGCGGCGGGCATGTCGCGTTTCAGCGCGTCGGCGAACGGGCCGGTGGCGACGTCCAGCCAGTGCTGCAGGTCCAGCTCGGCCACCTTGGGGTCGATGCTGTTGATCAGCGCGAGGTCGCGGACGGCGGTCCGGCTCACCTCGTCCCGCGCGGCGGCCAGGTCGTGGTCGGCGCCCCGCCCGGACTGGAACAGCGACCAGAGCGACAGGCACAGGAAGACCGCGGCGGCGGCCGTGAGGACGTGGCCCGCCGGGCGCGCCCACCGGATCAGCGAGCCCGGCCTGCGAAGCGCCGCCGCCACGCCGGTCATCGCGGGCCTCCCAGGCCGAGGAGGGCGGCCAGGTCCCCGGACGGCGCCGGTCGCGCCAGCCCGGTGAGGCCGAGCGAGTTGAGAAGGTCCGTCGTGCCCGCTCCGCTCAGGGTTCCGGGCTTGGCCGGTGCCGGGACGCCCTCGCGCGGTGCGTTGGCGGCGCCGCGGACGTTGATGCCGGTGCTCGGGCTCTCGGCGCAGTGCGCGCCGGTGTTGAACCCCGGCGCGGGCGACAGGTCGAGGCCGTTGCGGTAGCGGGTCTTCCCGTAGCCGCGGGTGCAGGGCTGCGGGTTGAAGAACGTGTTCACCAGGCCGAGCCGGAGCTTGCCGCCGGACACGATGCTGGACCCCACGCCCGCGACGTTCGGGAGGTTCGCCAGCAGTTCCTCGATGGCGGCCTGCCGCGGCTCGCCGACCCGGGCCGTGGTGAGGAGGTTCGCCAGCAGGACGCTGAGGCTCGGGTCCAGGTCGCGCAGCAGGCCGGACAGCTCGTTCGCCGCTCCGGGCCCGGCCGCGATGAGCCTGCGCAGGTCGGTGTCGGAGTCGCGGAGCTGCCGCGCCAGCAGGCTGGAGCTGGACGCGAACGCCTTGAACGCGGCCGACATCTCGTTCTGCGTCCGGAGCACCGCCCGGCCGTTGTGGATCAGTGCGCGCGAGTCCGGGAACGCCGCGTCGGACGCCGACACGAACCGGGCGCTCGTGTCGAGGAGCTGCTGGAGGTGCGGGCCCTGCCCGGCGAACGCCAGGCCCAGCTCGTCGATGAGCACCTTCGTGTCGTCGAGCGGCAGCGAGGCGGCGAGGTCGTTGACGCTCTTGAGCGTCTCGTTCACCGGCGCCGGGGTGACGGTGACGCTGCGCGGGATCGTGGAGCCCTGCGCCAGGTAGGGCCCGGAGTCGGCGGCGGGCCGCAGGTCGACGTACTGCTCGCCCACGGCGGAGCGGTTCGCGACGACCGCCTGCAGATTGCCGGGGATCTTCGGGGACGAGTCGTCGATCCGGAGTTCGGCGATGACGCCGTCCCGGCTGAGGTCGAGCGTGCCGACCTTGCCGACGGTCACGCCCCGGTAGGAGACGGCGGAGCCCTCGAAGAGGCCGCCGGCGGTCGCCAGGTCGAGCCGGACGGTGTAGTACCCGCGCATCCCGACGTAGCGGCCGAGGTCGGCGTAGGTGACGCCGATGTAGCCGACCACCAGGACCGCGATGACGGCGAACACGACGATCTTGATGCGGGTGACCACGGTGAGCATGTCAGTCCCCCTCCCCGAGGGTCGGGAGCGGAAGGGCGGGCCCATCGCCGGGCCCGCCACCGGAGCCGCCGGAGGGTGATCGCGGCGCGACCGGCGTCGGCACCGGCGTCGCCGGGTCCGGCGTGGCGGACGGCTGGGATCCGCCGCCGCCCGCGATGTTCGGGCACGGCACCGGCTGCGGGCCGGCGGGCGGGGCGGCCAGGGCGCGCGCCTCCGCGAGGCTCTTCGGCTTCAGCTCCTTCACCGGCGGGATGACGCAGTCGTTGCCCTCGGCGGCGACGACGGTGAGGTAGCCGTTGAGGTAGTCGCCCTTGACGGCCTTGAGCGCCTCGTCGGTGAACGGGTAGGTGAGCAGGACCTCAAGGGACTTGGGCAGATCCCGCCCGGAATCAGCAAGCTTGCGCAGGATGACCGACAGCGAGCGGAGGTTCGCGACCGTGTCCTCCTTGCTGGCGTCGATGGTCCTGACGGCGACGTCCGACAGCTTCTCCAGCCGCCGCAGCAGCTCGACGAGCTTGCCGCGCTGCTCGTCCAGCACCTTCAGGCCGGGCGAGAGGTCGTCCAGGACGGTCTCGACCTGCCCGTTGCGGGTCGCGACCGTGGACGACAGCCGGTTGAGCCCGTCGAGCGCGTCCACGATCGACCGCCGGTTGCGGTTCAGCGTGCTGGTGAGGCCGTTGAGGTTCTCCAGCGCGGAGCGGACCTTGTCCTCCCGCCCGCCGAGCGCCTGGTTCAGCTCCTTGTTGATCGTCCGGATCTGCGGGAGCCCGCCGCCCGACAGCAGCAGCGACAGCGCGCCGAACACCTCCTCGGTGTCGGCGTTGCGGGTCGTGCGGGACACCGGGATCGTGGCGCCGTCGGTCAGCCGCCGCGGGGACGGCGCCGTGGCGGGCGCGGCGAGCTTGATGTACTTCTCCCCCAGCAGGCTCGACTGCTCCAGGTTCGCGGTCGCGTTCGCCGGCAGGCGCACGTCGCCGTTCACGACGAGCGTCACCTCGGCATTCCACGCGTCCTTCGGCAGCGACACCTTCTTCACCCGCCCGACCGGGACGTCGTTGACCCGGACCGCGGCCTGCGGGACGAGGTTCAGCACGTCCTCGAACTGCACCTTCACCGTGTACGGGTGGTCGCCGAGGTCGGCGCCGCCGGGCAGCGGGATGTCCTCGATCCGCGTCGAGCAGCCCGCCGCGAGGACGGTGCCGGCGATGAGGGCCGCGAGGAGCCTGGGCGCGCGCATCAGCGGCCTCCCTCTCCGCCGGGGCCGGCGTAGGTCGGCCCGGCCGGCGGAAGCGGCAGCGGCGGGACGCCGGGCGCCTGCGCCGGCGGGACGGCGACCAGCCCGCCCTTCTCCAGGCGCTCGCACTGCTCGCGCAGCGCCCTCGTCGCGGACGCCGCCGCCGCGCACACCGGCCGCTGGTCGGCGCCGGGCGGGTCGACGCCCGGCCCGCTCGTGCCGCCGAACCCCTTGGTGATCTCCAGGAGGTTGCCGCGGGTCATCAGCGAGCGGGTCTTCGGGTCGTAGGCGTTCAGCGCGTTCTGCGTCAGCAGCGGCGCGGTGTCGAGGATCTCGGCGAGGGACGCCCGCTGGTCGACCAGGACCTGGGTGATCCCGGCGAGCCTGCCGACGTTCTTCTTCAGCGCCGCGCGGTTGTCGGACACGAACCCCTTCACCTCGGCGAGCGCCAGCGCGAGGCTCCGCAGCGCCGCGCCGAGCTCCTCCCGGTCGGCGGCGAGGAACCCGCTCACCTCGGCGAGCTGGTTCTCGGCCAGCCGGATCTGCCCGTCGTTCGCGCGGAGCATCTCGCTGAACTTGTTGAGGTTGGCGACGGTGGCGTACAGGTCGCCGCTGGTGTCGGCCAGGGTCTGGGACGCCTTGCCGAGGTCGGCGATCGTGGTGTTGAGCGCCCTGCCGTTGCCGCCGAGGTTGGCGGCGCCGACCCGGACGACGTCCGACAGCGCGCCCTTAGCGTTCAGGCCCTGCGGGCCGAGGTCGCCCGAGAACTTGCGCACCGCGTCGTAGAGCTGGTCGAGTTCGAGCGGCGTCGCGGTGCGGCTCACGTCGATGGACGCGCCGTCGGCCATCTTCGGGCCGCCGCCGTAGGCGGGGTCGAGCTGGACGTACCGGTCGGAGACGAGGTTCGGCGCGATGACGACGGCGCGGGCCTCGGCGGGGACGTCCACCTCGTCGTCCACCCGCATGTCGACCCTGACCCGGTTCCCGAGCGGTTCGACGGAGTCGATCGACCCGACCTTCACGCCGAGGACGCGGACGTCCGAGCCGGGGTAGACGCCGATGGCGGTGGCGAAGTACGCGGTGATCCGGTGCGTCGGCCCGCCGGTCAGCAGCGGGACCAGCGCGATCGCGACCAGGAGGACGAAGGTCGCGATGAGCGCCTGGAGCACCCGCGTGCGGTGGTCGCGGATCGGCGAACCGAGCCTGGGGAGCTTCACCGTGCGTGTCGTGGAGGATGCCCTGCCATCAGCCCTCATGTCACCGGCCTCCCGTCAGACGCGGAGGCTCGCAGCCCGTGACGGGCGGTTTCCACGCGCCGTTCTCCAGGTACTCCTTGGGGACGGTGCCGCACAGGTAGCCGTCCACCCAGCGGCCGTTGCCGGTCGAGTTGGCGACGACGCGCATGTAGGGGGCGGCGGTCTCCAGCGCCCGGTCCAGGTTCTTCTGGTTGCGTTCGAGGACGGTCGTGACCCGGTCGAGGGAGGCGAGCGTCGGGCCCAGGGTGCGGCGGTTGTCGTCGACGAGGCCGATCAGCTCCCGCGCGAGGCGGTTCGTGCCGACGAGCAGCGCGTGGATCGCGTCGCGCCGCCGGCGCAGCTCGCCGAGCAGCAGGTTGCCGTCCTTGAAGAGGGTCTGGAACTGGGCGTTCTGCGCGGCGATCGTGCCGGACAGCTGCTTCGTCCCGGCGAGGAGGCGGGCCAGCTCGGCGTCCCGGGACGCGATGGTGTTCGACAGCGACGACAGGCCGTGCAGTGCGACGCGGACGCTCGGCGGGGTGTCCTCGAACGTCTTGGAGATCGTCTCCAGGCTCGCCGCGAGCTTGGCCGTGTCGAGCCGGTCGAACGTCCGGCCGAGGTCCTCGAAGGCGGTCGTGACGTCGTAGGGGGCGACGGTCCGGTCGAGCGGGATGGTCTCGCGCGGGTCCTGCCTCCGGTAGCCGAGCGGGTCGAGCTGGAGGTACTTCGAGCCCAGCAGGGTCTTGATCATGATCATGGCGCGGGTGGCGTTCCCGACCCAGGTGTCCTTGACCCGGAACGTCACCTTGACCTTGTTCCCTTCGAGCTCGACGGCGGTGACCTTGCCGACCTTCACGCCGGCGACGCGGACCTCCTGGCCGTCCTTCAGCCCGGCGGCCTCGGAGAAGTACGCGCTGTAGGTCGTCCCGCCGCCGATGACGGGCAGGTCGTCGGCGCGGAACGCGAGCATGCCGAGCACCAGGAGCAGGGCGACGCCGACGGCCGCGACCCCGATCGGGCTGCGTTCGCGCAGCGGCTTCAGCCGCGGCCGGCCCGTCTTCAGGCGGGGCAGGGCGCGCGGCACGGGACGCGGCGGCGGTGTCGGCCCGCCCGGCGGGTTCGGGGGCGTCATCCGCGGCACCTCGCGTCCTTGATCGGGAGGCCGGTCGGCGGCGGCTGGTCCGTGACGTCGGAACCGGCGTACGTCACGCCGATCAGCTGGACCTCGCACTGGTAGAAGTTCATCCACGACCCGTAGGAGCCCACCCGGCCGAACGTCGAGAGCTTCTCGGGCGTCCGCCGGAGGAACCGCTCCAGCAGCGGCTCGTCGCGGTTCAGGTTGTCGCTGAGCCGGCCGAGCTGGACGATGTCGTCCTTCAGCGGGTCCCGCGCGACCTGGAGCAGCCCGGCGGTGGCGCTGGTCAGGTCGGCGATCGACCCGAGCGCCTCGCCGATCGGCCGGCGGTCGGCGGCCAGGCCGGAGGTGAACCGGCGCAGCGTCGTGATCAGGTCGACGAGCTGCCGGTCGCGCCCGTTGACGGTCTGGACGATGCTGTCGAGGTTCGTGATGACCTGGCCGATCACCCGGTCCTTGGCGGCGAGCGTGCTCGTCAGCTGCCCGACCGTGCGCAGCAGGCTCTCGACGGTGCCGCTCTCCCCCTGGAGCACCTTGACGATCGACTCCGAGAGCCGGTTGGCGTCCCCGGGCGACAGCGCCTGCATCAGCGGCTGGAAGCCCTGGAACAGCTGGGTGAGGTTGAGCGTCCCGGTGGTGCGCCCGACGGGGATCGTCCCGCCGCGTTTCAGCACCTGGCCGGGCGAGCCGGTGCCCTGGCCGAGCGCGATGTACCGGCCGCCGACCAGGTTGAGGTACTTGACCGCGGCGGTGGCCGAGGCGGGGATCGTCCGGTCCCGGTCGACGGAGAACTTCACCCGGGCGAGCCGCCGGTCGCTGACCTCGATCTCCTCGACCTGGCCGACCTCGACGCCCGCGATCCGCACGCCGTGCCCGGGATGCAGCCCGGCGACGTCGGTGAACTTGGCGTAGTAGGTGACGCGGTCGCCGCTGGTGGCGCCGGTGATGCTGGACGCCAGCAGCAGCGTCGCCAGCACCGTCACCCCGATGAAGATCAGCGAGCTGACGAGCGGGAACCCAAGGCCCTTCAGCCCCTGTCCGGCGAGCCTCACCTGACCGTCACCTCCGTGCCCCGGTAGATCGGCCCGACCAGCACGCTTGACCAGTCCGGCAGCTCCTCGGGGACCTCGTCGAGCGACGGCCCGGCGAGCTCGTTGACCAGGTCGTTCTCCGACGCCGAGTTCGCGGGCCCGAGGCCGCTCCCGGCCGCGCCGCCGCCGCCCGGGGCGCCGCCGGCGGGCAGCACCCGCACCCCGTTCCCGGACGCCAGGTACGGGACGCTCGGGCAGTGCGGCCCGTCGCCGCCGTCGTAGCGGGGCGCGTCCCTGCCCGGCACGTAGCGGCCCTTGTGCGGGATCGACACGAGCACGCCGTGGACGCCGTGCCGGTCCGTGCCCTTGCCGAGGACCTTGTCCATCTTCGGGACGAACTCGGCGAACGTCCGGAACGTGCAGGGCGCGGCGGGGGCGTAGCGGCGCAGCAGGTCCAGGCTGCCGCGGCTCGCCGACGCCAGCTCAATGATGTTCCCGGAGTTGGCGCGCAGGAAGTCGTCGAGATCGGCGGACGATGCCGAGACCGTGTCGTACAGGCTCGCGAGGGCGAGGCGCTGCTCGACGATCGTCCGGCTGGTGACGGTGAAGTCGGTGAGCGCCTGAAGCAGGTCGGGGGCGGCGTCGGAGGCGTGCCGCGAGAACTCCGCCAGCTCGTCGAGGTTGCGGGCGAGCGCCGGGACCTCGGGGTTGAGCCTGGTCAGGAACGCGTCGAGCTGCTCGAAGTTGCGGCCGATCTGGTCGCCGCGCCCCTCCAGCGCCCGCGACATGGCGTTCAGCGTCGCCGACAGCTTGGCCGGCTGGACGGTGTTCAGCAGGTCCATCGTGTGGTTGAGCACCTCCGACAGCTCCACCGCGTTCCTGCTGCGGTCCTCGGAGATGACCGCGCCCTCCGCGATCGGCGGGGCCGTCGACCCGTCCGGCGGGACGAGCGACACGAACCGGGCGCCGAACACCGTCGTCGGCAGCAGCCGCGCCTGGACGTCCGACGGGACGCGGTCGGTCATCCGCGGCTTCAGCGCCAGTTCGAGCTTCGCGCCCGCCCCGTCCGCGGTGATGGAGCGGACCTCGCCGACGACGACGCCGCGGACCTTCACGTCCGCGAGCGGGTGCATCTCGTGGCCGGCCGTCCCGGTGCGCAGCGTCACCGTCGTCACGTCGGTGAACTGCTTGTTGTAGATCGCGATCGACAGCCAGATCAGCAGCGCCGGGACGAGCAGGAACGCCACGCCGGTGAGGCGCTGCCCGACGACGTGCCGGGTGGTGCGTCTAGCCATGTCAGCCCGTCACCTTCACCGTCGTCGTCGCGCCCCAGATGGCGAGGCTGATGAAGAAGTCCGTCACGCTGATCAGCACGATCGCGGTGCGGACCGCGCGGCCGACGGCGACGCCCACGCCGGCGGGGCCGCCGACCGCGCGGTAGCCGTAGTAGCAGTGCGCCAGCACGACCATGACGCTGAAGATGAGCACCTTGACGAACGACAGGACCACGTCCTCGGGGGCGAGGAAGATGTTGAAGTAGTGGTCGTAAGTGCCTGCCGACTGCCCGTTGAACCAGAGCGTCACCTGTCTGGACGCGACGTAGGAGCTGAGCAGCCCGATCCCGTACAGCGGGACGATCGCCACGCTGCCCGCGATGATGCGGGTGGTCACCAGGTAGGGCACCGACTGGATGCCCATGCCCTCCAGGGCGTCGATCTCCTCGTTGATCCGCATCGCGCCGAGCTGGGCGGTGAAGCCCGCGCCGACCGTCGCCGACAGCGCCAGGCCGGACACCAGTGGCGCGATCTCCCGGGTGTTGAAGTAGGCCGACACGAAGCCGGTGAACGCGGCGGACCCGATCTGGTCGAGCGCGGCGTAACCCTGCAGCCCGACGACCACGCCGGTGAACACCGTCATGCCGATCATCACGCCGACGGTGCCGCCGATGACCGCGAGCGCGCCGCTGCCGAAGGCGACCTCGCCGAGCAGCCGCAGCGACTCGCGCAGGTAGCGGCGCAGGGCGCGCGGCGTCCACAGCAGCGCCCGGACGTAGAAGCCGAGCTGGTCGCCGGGATCGTCCAGCCAGGAGACGAGCTTGACCGGCCGGAACCGGCGCGCACCGGGGATCGCCACGTCACGCCCCCTTCGGGGGGACGACCTGGAGGTAGATCGCCGTCAGCACGAGGTTGACGAAGAACAGCAGCAGGAACGTGATGACGACCGACTGGTTGACCGCGTCGCCGACGCCCTTCGGGCCGGGGCTCGGGTTCAGCCCGCGGTAGGCGGCCACCACCCCGGCGATGAACCCGAACAGCAGCGCCTTCAGCTCGCTGACGTACAGGTCGGGCAGCTGCGCGAGGGCGGAGAACGAGGCGAGGTAGGCGCCCGGCGTCCCGTCCTGCATCATCACGTTGAAGAAGTAGCCGCCGGCGACGCCGACGACGGAGACCAGGCCGTTGAGCAGCACCGCGACGGCCATGCAGGCCAGCACGCGCGGGACGACGAGGCGCTGGACGGGCGAGACGCCCATCACCTCCATCGCGTCCATCTCCTCGCGGATCGTCCGGGAGCCGAGGTCGGCGCAGATCGCCGACCCGGCCGCGCCGGAGATCAGCAGCGCCACGATCAGCGGGCTCGCCTGCTGCACCACCGCGAGGACGCTGGCGCCGCCGGTGAGCGACTGCGCGCCGAGCTGCTTGGCCAGCGACCCGACCTGGAGCGAGATGACCGCGCCGAACGGGATGGACACGAGCGCGGTCGGCAGGATGGCCACCGACGCGATGAACCAGAACTGCTGGATCAGCTCGCGGAGCTGGAAGGGCCGGCGGAACGTCATCGCCAGCACCGTCCCGGCGAGCGCGAACAGCCGCCCGACCTGGCGCAGCGCGCCGGCGCCGGGGACGGCGGTGTCAGGTGCCGCCACGCGCGTCTCCTTCCTCGGGCCCGCGCGCGTCGCCGCGCGGTGCGGTCGGCTCGTCAGTTCGCGCCATCGCCGCCGCCTTCCGCCACGTGCCTGCGGTTGGCCCAGATCGCCTGCTGCGCCTGGTGGGAGAGCCGCGGGAGCATCGCGTCGACGCGCAGCGCGTGCCGGCGCTCGGCCTGCCGGGGCGGCATCCCGGCGGTGGGACGCAGCTGCGGCGGGATCTCGATGGTGCGGCGGCCGCGCGCCGGGCCGTTGGTCTGGGCGGCCGCGGCCGCGGCGGCCTCGGCGGCGAGCAGCGCGGCGTCCTTCTCCTCCGACATCCCGATCGGCCCGCGGGTGTCGCCGTGCAGGAACTGCGTGACGGCCGGCTCGTCGCTGGTGAGCAGCGCCTCGCGGGGGCCGAACGCGATGAGGTCGCGGCGGTACAGCATCCCGATGTTGTCCGGGACGGTCGCCGCGATGTCGATGTTGTGCGTGACGATCAGCATGGTCGCGTCGATCCGCGCGTTGACGTCGATCAGCAGCTGGGAGATGTGCGCGGTGCGGACGGGGTCCAGGCCGGAGTCGGGCTCGTCGCACAGGATGATCTCCGGGTCGAGGACGAGGGCGCGGGCGAGGCCGGCGCGCTTGCGCATGCCGCCGGAGATCTGGCCGGGCAGCTTGCGCTCCTCGCCGGCGAGCCCGACCATCTCCATGCGCTCCATCACGATCCGCCGGATCTCGGACTCCTTCTTGCGGGTGTGCTCGCGGAGCGGGAACGCGATGTTGTCGTAGAGGGGCATGGACCCGAAGAGGGCGCCGTCCTGGAACATCAGGCCGAACCGCTTGCGGGCCTCGAAGACCGTGCGGTCGGGGTCGTTGACCATGTCGACGCCGTCGATCAGCACCCGGCCCTCCTCGGGCTTGAGCAGCCCGACCAGCGACTTGAGGAAGACCGTCTTGCCCGTGCCGGAAGGCCCGAGCAGCACGCTCACCTCACCGGCGGGCAGCGTCAGGGTGACGCCGCGCCAGATCGTCTGCGTGCCGAAGGCTTTGGTCAGGCCCTCCACGACGACTTCAATTCCCAACGAACACCGCCACTCGCGATAAGGCTCCGTCCGGCGGAACGTTACGGCCGAGTAGCTCTCGCATTCAATAGGGCCGCACGGGGTTCAGGACGCAATTCGATAAATGGCGGCCGTTTTTGTCACCGGCTTAGTCTCCGCTCGGCCGGGATTCGCCGCCCAGTGACTACCGGGCGGTAACATGATGGCCCGCAGCCCCCTGCCCCAGGGGCCTGCCGGCCTCCGGTTGTCACCGGGCCAGCAACCGAACGCCGTTCTTGTCACATCGCGCGCAAAACCGCACCGAACCGCACCCGATCACGCCGCCGACCCTTGCCAGCGGCGACGGTCGACTTTATGTTCGCGGTGTTTCCGATCTCGCCCCAGGGTGTCGCCCTTCCGTTCGGCACACGCCACCCGGCACCGCCGTCCCGGCCGGGACGGAAGGCGCGGCGCCGGATGCCCGGCCGGCCCCGATGCGGAGGTTTCTCTTTCCCATGTCCCAGGCATTGGAATTGTCCGAACACGACCGGAGTCAGATCACCTCCGCCGATTTCCTGGGCCTGCTGCGGGCGGAGCTGGCCGATGTGGCGCGGGAGATCGTCACCGAGATCAAGCGGGCGATCCCGGAGTACGACCGGCCGGAGCGCTCCGCCTACGACCAGATCCTCCGGCACGGCATCGGCCTGCTGCTGGCCTCCTTCGCCGACATGGACGCCGACCCCGCCGCCGCCACCGCCCAGCGCGACGAGACCTGCCGCGCCTTCGGGCACTTCGAGGCCGTCGAGGGGCGCACCCTCGACCACCTCCAGGCCGCGACCCGGATCGCCTTCCACGTCGCCTGGCGCCGCACGGTCATCGTCGCCGAGCGCGAGCGGATCCCCACCTCGGTCGTGGCGACCACCGTCGACGCCATGCTCGTCTACCTGGACGAGGCCGTCGCGCAGGCCCGCCTCGGCTACCAGCAGGCCACCTGCCACGCGGACGTGCGCCGCCGCGAGGAGCGGCGCCGGCTGCTGCACCTCATCCTGCAGCGTCCCGCCGTCGTCCCCGAGGCCATCGAGGACCTCGCCAAGTCCACCGGCTGGTGGCCGCTCCCGGCGGAGGCCACCCTCGTCGCCATCCACCCCGAGGCGCCCTGCACCCGCTCCGCGCTCGACGCCGACGTCCTCATCGACTTCGACTCGGCCGAACCGTGCCTGCTCGTCCCCGGACCGCTCACCGCGGAACGCCAGGCCATGCTGCACGCCGCCCTGGCCGACGCGAGCTGCGTCCTCGGCCTCACCCTGCCGCTGGAACGCGCGACCCACTCGCTGCGCTGGGCCCGCCGCGTCCTCGCCCTCGCCGAGGAGGGCGTCATCCCGGACGCCTCCCTCATCCCGTGCCAGAACCACCTGATGACCATGTGGCTGCTGTCCGACCCGCCGCTGATCGAGGAGCTCACCCGCCGGCATCTGGAACCGCTGCGGGACGTGTCGGACGGGCAGCGCAAACGCCTCGTCGAGACGCTCGCCGAGTCCGTCACCACCCGGGCGACCGCGGTCGACATCGGCGAGCGGCTCAAGATCCACCCCCAGACCGTCCGGTACCGGCTCCGCCAGCTGGAGAGCTACCTCGGCGACAGCCTGGAGGACGCCGACGCCCGCTTCTCCCTCGACGCCACCCTCCGCGCCGCGAGCCTGTACCGGCGCCGCAGGCCCGGCCGCCGGAGCGTCCCCGGCGACCGGTGACCGCGCCCGGCATGGGGCGCCGGTGACGCTTCGGGTCACACGGGACGCCACGGACCGTTATCCTGACCTTCTGGTTACCGGCTCATGACGGAAAGTCGAAGGGGTCCATGCCGACGTCGACCTGGTTCCGCCTGAACGTCGCCAAGCGCGAGCGCGTGCTCGAAGTGGCGATGCGCGAGTTCGGGGAGCACGGGTACTCGACCGGCAGCCTCAACACCATCGCCCGCGAGGCCGGCATCGCCAAGGGCTCGCTCTTCCAGTACTTCAGCGACAAGCTGGAGTTCTTCGCGTTCGTCTGCGACGAGACGTCCCGCCGCATCCGCGAGGAGATGGAGCGCCGCATCGAGCGCATCGACTTCGACCAGACCTTCGACGAGTGGCTGTTCGACGTCCTGTGCGACTGGACCGAGTACATGGCCGACCACCCGCTGGAGCGCGGCGTCACCGCGGCGACGAACTTCGAGCTCGACAACAGCGTCCGCTCCGTCGTCCGCGACACCGCCAACCAGCACTACCTGCAGGTCATCCACCCGACGCTGCACCTGTGGAAGGCGCAGGGCGACATCCGCGAGGACGCCGACCTCGACGTCCTCGCCACCTGGCTGATGACCGTCCTGCCGTTCCTCGCGCTCGCCCCGTACTACGACGGCCTCGACCCCATCCACGACCTGCGCGGCCGCACCCCCGCCGAGCAGCGCCCGGTGATCCGCCAGCTCATCGCGGGCTTCCGCCCCATCTTCGCCACCGCCAAGTAACCCGGGCCGCCTCGCCGCGGTTCGGTCAGTCCTCGAGGTCGGCGACGAGGATGTCCATGTGGCGGGTGGCGAGGCGGGCCGGGGGCGGGAGGTCGGCGGAGTCGGCGGCGGTCAGCACGCGCGGGTTGCCTATCCGGCGGACGCGGCCGAGGCGTTCCACGCCGCCGCGTCCCTCGGCGAGCAGGTTGCGGACCCAGTCGGCGTCCCGGCCGTACGGGAGGCCGACGATGAGCCGGCCGCCGCTGCGGAACGCGGTGACCGGCGTCCGGTACTCGCGGCCGGAGCGGCGGCCCCGGTGCACGATCATCGCGAAGGGCGGCAGGTAGGGGGCGTAGACGCCCTGCACCCGGTTCGTGACGACCCTGTTGAAGCGGGCGAGCGATCGCGGCATCAGCGGTTTCATCATGACCCCATGCCTACCTCAGCGGGTGAGGACGAACTCGTCCGGCTTCGCCGTGCGGCTGCTCGCCCAGAACTCGAACGTGTGGCCCGGCCAGAGCGCGCGGTTGACGCCGTTCTCGTCCAGGTACCAGCTGTTGCAGCCGCCCTCGTTCCAGACCGCGCGGCGCAGCCGCTTCTGCATGCGGTCGTTGAAGCGGCGGACGGCCTCGGGCTTCGGCTCGATCGTGTCGCTGCCGGTCTCCTGGAGCAGCCGCAGGCAGCTCAGCACGTGCTGGATCTGAACTTCGATCATGAAGACGACGGAGTTGTGGCCGAGGCCGGTGTTCGGGCCGAGCAGCATGAAGAAGTTCGGCATGCCGGGGATCGTGGTGCCGCGGTGCGCCTCGACGCCGTCGGCCCAGATCTCCTGGAGCTTGGTGCCGTTGCGGCCGGTGACGCGCAGGTCGGTGATGGCGTCGGTCACCCTGAAGCCGGTGCCGTAGATGATGCAGTCGACCTCGTACTCGCGTCCGTCCTCGGTGACGATCGAGTTCTGCCGGACCTCGGCGACGCCGGACGTCTCGACCTCCACGTCGGGGCGGGCGAGCGCCGGATAGTAGTCGTTGGACAGCAGGATCCGCTTGCAGCCGATCCGGTAGTCCGGCGTCACCTTGGCGCGCAGTTCCGGGTCGGGGATCTGCCTCTCCATGTGCCGGCGGGCGAGGCGCTCCTGCGGCCCGGACAGGCGCGGGTCGATGGTGAAGCCGACGGCGCGGGCCTCCAGCGCCCAGTAGATGCCGCCGCGAAAGGCGCGGGCGGCGCCCGGGACCCGCGCGAAGAGGGTGCGGACGGGCGCCGGGATGGCGACGTCCGGCTTGGGCTGGATCCACGGCGGCGTCCGCTGGAACACCACGAGGTCGGCCGCCTGCTCGGCGACCTTCGGGACGAACTGGATCGCGGACGCGCCCGTCCCGATGACGGCGACCCGCTTGCCCGCGAGGTCGTAGGAGTGGTCCCACTCGGCGGAGTGGAAGGCCGTCCCCTGGAACCGCTCGATGCCCGGCAGGTCCGGATAGGACGGGACGTGCAGGGCGCCGATGCCGGACACGATGGCCTTCGGGGTGAGGACGGACCCGTCGGCGAGCGTGACGTTCCAGCGGCGGGCGGCGTCGTCGTACTCCATGGAGTCGACGGCCGCGCCGAAGCGGATGTGCCGGCGCACCCCGTACTTGTCGGCGGTGCGCTCCATGTAGGCGCGGATCTCCGGCTGCGGCGCGAACATGCGCGTCCAGCGCGGGTTCAGCTCGAAGGAGAAGGAGTACATGTGGGAGGGGACGTCGCAGGCGCAGCCCGGGTAGGTGTTGTCGTGCCACGTCCCGCCGAGCGCGTCGCTCTTCTCCAGGACGGCGAAGTCGTGGAAGCCGGACCGCTTGAGCCGGATCGCCATGCCGAGGCCGGCGAATCCCGAGCCGATGATGACGATCGCCGGGGCGCGCTCGCTCATGACCCCTCCTCTCGGATAACCTACTGCCGGTAAGTTACCCGGAGTAGGTTACTGACGGTAGGTCCAACAGAGGGGATTCTTCTGTGAGTGGCGCCACATCGCGGCCCCCGTCGCACCGGCGCCGGATGTCCCGGGCCGAGCGCGAGCGGCAGATGCTGGACGTGGCGGAGCAGGTGTTCGGCGAGCGCGGCTTCCAGGCCACCTCCATGGACGAGATCGCCGAGCGGTGCGGGGTCTCCAAGCCGATGCTCTACGAGTACTTCGGCTCCAAGGACGGGCTGCTCGTCGCCTGCGTGAGCCGGTCCAAGGCCGAGCTGTTCGACGTCACGCGGAAGGCCATGGCGGGCGCGACCACCCCCGAGGACATCCTCTGGCGCGGCATGGTCGCCTACTTCGAGTTCATCGACGAGCACAGCAGGTCGTTCGCGATGCTGCTGCGCGAGCCGACGGCCGCCTCGCCGGAGACCATCGAGGCCGTCGAGTCGACGCGGCGGCAGCAGAGCACGCTGATCGCCGGGGTGCTCGCGACGTTCGCGCCGTCCGCGCCGTCCGGCGCCGTGGCCGCCTACACCGAGATCATCATCGGCGCGAGCGAGCGGCTCGCGCAGTGGCAGACGAGCCGGCCCGACGTGTCGGCGAAGGACGCGGCCCGCTACATGACCGATTTCTGCTGGAAGGGCCTCAGCCCGTACCTGTCCGCCGGGGAAGCGCCTCCAGAGCCCCGATGAGCAGGTCGAGGCCGAACTCGAAGTCGGTCTCGGGATCGACGTCGGCCAGCGCGGGACCGTAGGCGAGGACGTGCGGGAACTCCTCCGGGTCGAGCCGCGTCCACGACTCGGCGCCGTTCTCGGCCAGGTGCCCGAGCATTTTCGCCATGCCGATCTCGCGCAGCTGGGCGCCGAGCGCGTAGGCGAGGAGGGCGCGCATGATGCGCACGGACGTCTCCCCGTCGAACCCGGCCGCGGCGGCGAGGGCCAGGGCGCGCTCGGCCGGGCGCAGCCCGACCGGGGTGTCGACCTTGTGGGTGAGGACGATCGACATGCAGCGCGGGTTGTCGTGGGCGACCTTGCGGAACGCCCGGACGAGGGCGCGGGCGCGTTCCTGCCACGGCTCGGACGGGTCGTCGTGCAGCTCCAGGCCCGCCACGACGTGCTCGGCGACGCCCTCCAGCAGCGCGCCCTTGTTCGGGACGTGGTTGTAGAGGGACATGACGGCGACGTCCAGCTCGGCCGCGACGCGGCGCATCGACAGCGCGTCCGCGCCCTCCCGCTCGATCAGCGCGACGGCCGCCTGCACGATGCGCGCGCGGGTCAGGCCCGGACGCGGGGTGTCGGAGGTCACACGCCTCACCATCGCTTCCGCTCCCTCCCGCCGTTGACACCGCTCAGTGTCCCATGCCACCGTACGTACATTGTACGTAAGACGTACATCGTACGTCTGCGGCCCGGGGAGGAGCTCCCTTGTCGACACACGACCTCTACACCGACCCCGTCCCGGCCGAGACCTGGAACGTCCCGATGGCCGGCGACGCCAGGTTCACCTGGGAGTACGACGACGGGCGCGACCGTCTCCTCGCCCTCTACCAGAAGGGCAAGGACAAGCAGTGGGACGCCGCCAAGCGCATCGACTGGGACGTCGAGGTCGATCCGCACGACATCCTCGGCGTCCCCGACCAGTCCCTCGCCATCTACGGGACGAAGTACTGGGACATGCTGTCGGAGAAGGAGCGCGGCGAACTGCGGCGGCACTCCACGTCGTGGCAGTTCTCCCAGTTCGTGCACGGCGAGCAGGGCGCGATGGTCACCGCCGCCCGGATCGTGGAGTCGGTGCCCGACCTCGACTCCAAGTTCTACTCCGCCACCCAGGCGATGGACGAGGCGCGCCACGTGGAGCTGTTCACGCGGTTCCTGCACGAGAAGGTCGGGATGGTCTACCCGATCAACACCAAGCTGCAGGACCTGCTGGACGAGACCCTCACCGACTCCCGCTGGGACATGCCCTACCTCGGCATGCAGGTGCTCATCGAGGGCCTCGCGCTCGCCGCGTTCGGCGTCATCCGCGACATCACCACCAAACCGCTGCCCAAGCAGATCCTCGCCTACGTCATGCAGGACGAGGCGCGCCACGTCGCGTTCGGCCGCCTGGCCCTCCGCGACTACTACAAGCAGCTCTCGCGCGCCGAGCTCCGCGAGCGCGAGGACTTCGTCATCGAGGGCTGCTACCTGATGCGCGACCGCATCCGCGGCAGGGAGATCTGGACCAACTTCGGCATCGACCCGAAGGAGGTCGACGAGCTGGTGGAGAACTCCCCCTACATGAGGATGTTCCAGAGCCTGCTGTTCAGCCGGATCGTCCCGTGCGTGAAGGACATCGGGCTGTGGAGCGAGCGCATCCAGCGGACCTACGACGACATGGGCGTCCTGGACATGTCCAAGGCCGACCTCGACGCCCTCATGAACCAGGACGAGGAGATCGCCGAGAAGCTGGACACCGAGCGGTTCGCCGCCGAGGAGGCCGACCGCAAGGCCGAGGTCGACGCCGTGATCGCCGACGCCGCGGCGGGCTGAGTACGGTTGGATCACTCGACCCGGACACCTCGGAGGTTGTGATGCCACTCGCGCGCTTCGACGGCGCCCTCGCCGTCGTCACCGGAGCCGGCGGCGGAATCGGGCGGGCCGTCGCCCTCGCACTGGCCGAGGGGGGCGCGAGCGTCGTCGCCGCGGACATCGACCTGCCCGCCGCCGAGCGGACCGCCGTCCTCGCCAAGACGCTCGGCGCGGGCGGCACCGCCTACGAGGTGGACGTGGCGGACGCCGCCGCCATGGAGGCCTTCGCCGCCGAGGTGAAGGAGGCCCACCGGGTCCCCGACATCGTCGTCAACAACGCGGGCATCGCGGTCGCCGGCTCCTTCCTCGACACCGGCGTGGAGGACTGGGAGCACATCCTCGGGGTGAACCTGTGGGGCGTCGTGCACGGCTGCCGGCTGTTCGGCCGGCAGATGCGCGACCGCGTCCACGCCCTGCCGAACAAGCCCGACAAGCCGAACTTCGGCGGCCACATCGTCAACATCGCGTCCGCCGCCGCGTTCGCGCCGTGGCGGGCGATGCCGGCCTACTGCACGACGAAGGCCGGCGTCCTCATGCTCAGCGAGTGCCTGCGCGCCGAACTGGCGGGGTCACGGATCGGCGTCACCGCCGTCTGCCCCGGCTTCGTCAGCACCGACATCGTCAGGAACGCACGCTACGTGGGGGACGACGCCCCCGCCCTGAGCCGCCTGCGCGACCGCGGCACCAAGGCCATCAGACTGCGCAACTACCCGCCGGAGAAGGTCGCCGAGCGGGTCGTCCACGCCATCGTCAAGAACAAGCCCGTGGTCCCCGTGAACGTCGAGGGCCACCTCCTGCACACCCTGTCCAGGGTGTCCCCCGCATCCCTACGCCTCCTGGCCAGGATCCCCACCAAGTCCTAGCTCCCGCGCTCAACCAAACCATGCGACCTGACAACGATCCTCTCCCCGCGCACATCGGTCAGGTCACCCTCGCGGAGCGCGGGCAGCGTCAGTTCCGGCATCGGATCAACGGGCGCGGGGTGATGGGGTGGGTGGTTCGGAAGTGCACCCTGTTCTTCGACAGGGTCGGTTTCCTGGACGGGCGGGCGCGTGACGTGTGGATACGCACCGGGCTTCTGGAACGGTAACCGGTTCTACCCGGCGGCCAATTATCTTGACGTCGAACCGGTTGTTAGAAAATGCTTCGGTAAATTGCGGGCGCTGGTCCACTCCCAGAACGCGATAAGGGCCGCGGAGCGGGGTCCACTCCGCGGCCCATCGTCGAGTTCAATGGCCTGACCTGGTCCTCACCTACACCCAGGACACCCCTACCGCTTGGACGGTCACGGCGTCGACCTCCTCCTCCCAGGCTTTCTCATATGCCGACCATCCGACCTGGACCGGGAGCTTGATCGGCATTCCTCCCCTTTACGAAACACCTTAGAAGCTGTTGACAGTGAATATGCCATGATCGGCCGATTCAGGTCAGAAATGATTCAGTGCGGCGAGGACCTCGCGGGCGGCGGCCGTCGCCGTGGCGAGGCAGGCCCGCTCCCGGGCGTCCCGCTCCGCCGCCGCGGGCGCCCGCTCGCTGTAGCTGACCGTGAAGACGGCGTTGCGGGTCCGCGCCGTGACCTGCCCGACCACGGTCGGCTGCCCCTCGTCGGCCTTGAACCAGCGGTACGCCTCGTCCCCGATCCCGGTGGCGCGCTCCAGCGTGATGGTGCGGACGAGCGGGGCGTCGTGCGCCTGGGCCCACTGCGCGTCGTAGAAGCCCTCGGCGTCCTGCACCGGCGTCGCGGTGTCGGCCGGCGCGTACAGGTGCGCCTCCACCCGCAGCCAGCGGAAGGCCGAGCCGGTCGAGGAGAACGTGCACGTGGTGAGCGTCGAGTTCGCGTTCTGCCGCTTCGACGCCTTCGGGACGGCCTTCTCGACGGTGGCCGCCGACACCGTCCCGCAGGGCGCCGGGAGCGCCTTCACGACCCGGCCCTGCTGCATCGGGGCCGCCGGCGCCGACGCGCTGCCCCGGGGCGTGACGGCGGCCCTGTCCGTGCCGCCGTCACGCCGGCCGGGCGCCATCAGGAACACCGTCACCGCCGCCACCGCGAACGCGACGACGCCCACCAGCAGCACGAGCAGCCGCTTCGGCCGGCGGGCCGGGGCCGGCGGCTCCGGCCCGGCGTACGGCCGGTGGAACGGCTCGACCGGACGCTGAAGGCCCACGCCCCGCTCCTCACTCCCCCGTCTGGACACAGGTCCGCCTCCCGCCAACGTAGCCAGCCCCGCCGCCCCTGACCAGGCCCCCGGCGGGTGCCGATCGTCAGACCCCGTGGTCACAATGAAGGGGTGCTGATAGCGGACATCACGCGGACGTCGGAGGCGGTCGCGGGCACCGCGGGCCGCAAGGCCAAGGTAACCGCGCTCGCGGAGTGCCTGCGCGCGGCCGAGCCCGGCGAGGCCGCGACCGTGGTCGCCTACCTGTCGGGTGAGCTGCCGCAACGCCAGATCGGGGTGGGGTACGCCGCGCTGCGGGACGTCCCGGAGCCCGCGGCGCGGCCGTCGCTGACCGTCACGGAGGTGGACGCTGCGTTCACCGAGATCGGCGCGGTGTCGGGCACCGGGTCGGTCGCCCGGCGGCGCGAGCTGGTCGCGGCGCTGCTCGGCCGCGCGACCCGCGCCGAGCAGGGCTTCCTCATCCGGCTGCTGGCGGGCGAACTGCGGCAGGGCGCGCTGGACGGGGTGATGGCCGAGGCGATCGCGGCGGCGGCCGGGGTGCCGTCCGCCGAGGTGCGGCGCGCGGTCATGCTGCGCGGGTCGCTCGGCCCGGTCGCCACCGCCGCGCTCGCCGGCGGGGTCGACGCGCTGCGCGGGTTCACCCTGGAGGTCGGGCGTCCGGTCAAGCCGATGCTCGCGGCGTCGGCGCCGTCCGTCGACGAGGCGTTCGGCAAGCTCAAGGCGGAGGCGGCCGTCGAGTGGAAGCTGGACGGGATCCGCGCGCAGGTGCACGTGTCCGGCGGCGAGGTGCGGGTGTTCACCCGGACGCTCGACGAGATCACCGCCCGGCTGCCCGAGGTCGTCGAGGCGGTGCGGGGCCTGCCCGCCCGCGCCGCGGTCTTCGACGGCGAGCTGATCGCGCTCCGGCCGGACGGCCGCCCCCATCCCTTCCAGGTGACCGCGGCCCGCACCGCGACCCGGACGGCGAAGAACACCGAGCCCGTCCCGTTGAGCGTGTACCTCTTCGACGTCCTGCACCTGGACGGCACCGACCTGCTGGACGCCCCCGGCGCCGACCGGAACGCGGCGCTGGCCCGGGTGGTGCCCGAGGAGCTGCGGATGCCGCGGGTGGTGACCGGCGACCCCGCACGGGCCAAGGAGGTCTTCGACGAGGCGGTCGCGCGCGGGCACGAGGGCGTCGTGGTGAAGTCCCTCGACACCCCCTACACGGCGGGCCGGCGCGGCGCCGGATGGATCAAGGTGAAGCCGCGGCACACCCTCGACCTCGTCGTCCTCGCCGTCGAGTGGGGGCACGGGCGCCGCCAGGGCCTGCTGTCCAACCTGCACCTCGGCGCCCGCGACCCCGAGACCGGCGGGTTCGTCATGCTCGGCAAGACGTTCAAGGGCCTCACCGACGAGCTGCTCGCCTGGCAGACCGAGAAGCTCCGCGAGCTGGCGGTCCGCGAGGACTCCTGGACCGTGCACGTCCGCCCGGAGCTGGTCGTCGAGATCGCGTTCGACGGGGTCCAGCACAGCCCGCGCTATCCCGGCGGCATCGCGCTGCGCTTCGCGCGCGTCCTGCGCTACCGCCCCGACAAGGCCGCCTCCGAGGCCGACACGATCGACACCGTCCGCGCTGTCGCCCCCATCATGGACTAGCGCGCCACGGACCAACCCCGCCACGGACCAACCCCGCCACGGACCAACCCCGCCACGGACTGGCCCGCCACGGACTGGCCCGCCACGGACTGGCCCGCCACGGACTGGCCCGCCACGGACTGGCCCGCCACGGACTAGCCCGCCACGGACTAGCCCGCCACGGACTAGCCCGCCACGGACTAGCGCGTCACGGACTAGCGCGTCACGGACTAGCGCGTCACGGACTAGCGCGTCACGGACTAGCGCGTCACGGACTAGCGCGTCACGGACTGGCCCGGCCGCGCTCGTCCACGGCACCGGGCGTCCCCGCCGGGGGGCCTGTCCGTTCCTCTGGCGGAGGCCCCGGCGGTGCGTCCTCCTCCGGGCCGGGGCGTCTGCGCCTGGGCACGGCGCGGGTCCGCACGCGGGACGCGGCCTTGCGGCGGGTGCGGGAGAAGGTGCGACTCCGGGCGCGGGTCCCGGACCGGCGTTCGGCCCAGATCCCGGCGGTGCGCTGGGCACGGACGAGGGAGCCGCCGATGGGACCGCGCTCCCCCTCCGGCGCGGCCCTGCGGGCGCCCCGCCGCCCCGACCGGCGCCCGGACCGGCGTTCCGCGCGCGCCGCGGCCCTGCGCCCGGCACGGGCCGCGGCGCGGCGTTCGGCGCGGGCGAGCCGCCGGCGGCGGGCCCGCTCGGCGGCCTCGGCGCGGCGCTGCAGCAGCTCCGGCGGGATGAGGTCGTGCCGTCCCGCGATGAACTCCTGCACCCAGATCTTGGCGCGGATGAGCGGCCGCCGGAACAGCCTCTCCCGCCGGACGGCCCGCTGGTACTTGCGCGAGTCGAGGCCGTACCGCCAGCGCGACCAGGGCGAGCCGGGCCGCGCCACCCGGATCGCCCCGACGATCAGCAGCGCGGGCACGAACAGGCCGATGAGACCCGTCCAGATCTTGCCCTTCAGCAGCGTCACCACGGCGAACACGAGGTTGACGACCAGGGAGGCGACGTAGACGCGGGTGAGGACGCCGGTGCCCGGGTCGGGCGCGATCCCCTCGTAGCCGAGCGGGCGGATGCCGAGCAGCAGCAGCCCCGTCACCGCGATCGCGACGAACACGGCGTCGACGGACGCGCGGCCCTTCTCCGTCCAGTACACATCGCTGAGGTGCAGGATCAGGGCGAACTCGTCCAGGACGAGGGCGGATCCCATGCCGAACACGGCGGCCGCCACCAGGTCGAGGCCGACGTAGGCGTCCGGGACGGCGAGGCTCGCCACCCCGCCCAGCAGCATCAGCACGACGCCGAACACCACGTGGTGGATGTGCAGGTCACCGGCCGTGATGTTGCGGAACCACCACCGCACGTTCGCGCGGATCAGCCGGACGTTGATCCGCGTCAGCACGAACGTGATGATGAACGCGACGAAGAAACCGAACAGCGGCAGCCGCCCAGTGGCCACGATGCGTTCGTCGAACATCTCGATCATCTGCCCCCCGCAGCCTCCATGATGCCCTGCGACATGCGCGGATATCGTGGGACCCGGCCGATCGACGACGATCGAGGAGGGCACCGCCGTGAGCCGCACCGTGGATCGCTGCGACCCCGGGTACCGGGCGTGGACCGCCGAGGCGATCCGGCTCGTCGACGCCGACGCCAACCGCAGCGCCGACACGCACCTGCACGTGTTCCCGCTGCCGCCGGAGTGGGGCATCGACCTCTACCTGAAGGACGAGTCCGTCCACCCGACGGGTTCATTGAAACACCGGCTCGCGCGCTCGTTGTTCCTCTACGCGCTGGCGAACGGCTGGATCCACGCGGACACGACGATCATCGAGGCGTCCAGCGGGTCGACCGCGGTGTCGGAGGCGTACTTCGCGCGGCTGCTCGGCCTGCCGTTCGTCGCGGTGATGCCCGCGTCCACCAGCCCGGAGAAGATCCAGCTCATCGAGTTCCACGGCGGCCGCTGCCATCTGGTGGACGACCCGTCCTCGATCTACGACGAGTCGCGCCGGCTCGCCGCCGAGTGCGGCGGCCACTTCATGGACCAGTTCACCTACGCCGAGCGGGCGACGGACTGGCGCGGCAACAACAACATCGCCGAGTCGATCTTCGAGCAGATGCGGCTGGAGCGGTTCCCGGAACCGTCCTGGATCGTCGTCGGCGCGGGCACCGGCGGGACGTCCGCGACGATCGGCCGGTACGCGCGGTACCGGATGTTCCAGACGCGCCTCGCCGTCGTCGACCCGGAGGGCTCGGCGTTCCACGGCTCGTTCGCCGACGGCGACCCGGAGCGGACCGCGGCGGGCTCGCGGATCGAGGGCATCGGGCGCCCGCGCGTCGAGCCGTCGTTCCTGCCGACGGTGATCGACCGGATGATCCGGGTGCCGGACGCGGCGTCGGTCGCGGCGATGCGCTGGACGAGCGAGGTCAGCGGCCGGGACGTGGGCGGCTCCACCGGCACCAACATGTGGGGCGCGGCGGAACTGATCGCGGAGATGCGGGCGCGCGGGGAGCGCGGGAGCGTCGTCACGCTGATCTGCGACGGTGGCGAGCGCTACGCGCACACGTACCGCTCGGACGCGTGGCTCGCGGCGCAGGGCCTCGACATCGCGCCGTACCTGGCCGCGCTGAACGGCTTCCTCAAGACCGGCGAGATGCCGGACATCGCGTGACGGCCGACCCCATGACGGCCGACCCCATGACGGCCGACCCCATGACGGCCGACCCCATGACGGCCGACAGAGTGACGGCTATCCCGTGACACGGACCGGGTTGAACAGGTCGGCGTAGATGAGCAGGCCGCCCATGACGATCAGGACGACCGCCATCACGTAGGTCACCGGCAGCGCCTTGGCGACGTCCACGTAGCCGGGGTCGGGCCTGCGGAAGATCTTCGCGAACGCCTTCTTGATCGCCTCCAGCAGCGCGCCGGCGATGTGGCCGCCGTCCAGCGGCAGCAGCGGGACCAGGTTGAACAGGCCGACCGCGAGGTTCAGCGAGCCGAGCAGCATCACGAAGAAGGAGACCTTCTCCATCCCGGAGAAGTCCTCGGACGCGGCGACCTCGCCGCCGATGCGGCTGACGCCGACGACGCCGATCGGGCCGTTCGGGTCGCGCTCGTCGCCGCCGAAGGCCGCGTTCCAGACGCCGACCATCTTCTGCGGCATCCGGAGCAGCGCGCCCGTGGTGCGCGCGGTCAGGTCGCCCATCGTGCTGGCGACCGCGCCGGGGCCCTGCCGCTCGATCGCGCTGTCCGGCGTGATCCCGAGGAACCCGACGTTGACGACCTTGTCCTCGTCCTCCAGGTCGTACATCTGGTTGCGGGTGATCGGGACGTTCAGCGCCAGCTCCCGCCCGTCCCGCTGGACGGTCATCGGGACGGTCTGCCCGCCGTCCCCGCGGATGAGCTTCTGCAGCTGCGCGTAGTCGTCGATCTTCTGGCCGTCGAACGCCACGATCCGGTCGCCCGGCTGGAGCCCGACCTGCCGGGCGGGCGTCGGCGCCGCGTCCGCCGGGCACGTGGTGGCCTCGGAGCTCGCCGGCACCATGCACTCGGCGACCTCCTTGATCACCGGCTGCGGCTGGTTGGTGCCGATGCCCATCAGCAGGATCGCGAAGAACATCACCGACAGCAGCAGGTTCATCGCGGGGCCGCCGAACATGATCAGCAGCTTCTGCCACCACTTCTTGGCGTAGAAGACGCGGTCCTCGTCGCCGGGGCCGACCTCCTCCAGCGCCGCGCCGCGGGCGTTCTCGATGAGCCCCTGCCACGGGCCGGTGCTGACCCGGCGGACCTGCCCCGGGGCGTCGCCCTTGCGCGGCGGCAGCATCCCGATCATGCGGATGTAGCCGCCGAGCGGGATCCACTTGACGCCGTACTCGGTCTCGCCCCGGTGCCGGGACCACATCGTCGGGCCGAACCCGACCATGAACTGGGTCGTCCGGACCTTGAACAGCTTGGCGAACGAGAAGTGCCCGAGTTCGTGCAACGCGATGGACACCAGCAGGCCGAAGAAGAGGATCAACGCCCCAGCCAGGTAGTAGACCATGCGTCGTGCCCCTCCGGTCGTGCACCCCGCGCCGGGGGGTGAGCGTTGGCAATCACCTCAGAGTACGTTAGCGCGCCGCATTCCGGTTGAAGCCCGGAGTGAACTGCTGAGCATGCGCAGCGGGGCGTCGCCCGCGCCGGGAGGGAAATGCAATAATGAGGCCCGCCGATCATCCCGTGCGGGAGAGTCCCCTGCAGCCGGCCGGGGACGCCGAAGGAGCAAATCCTCCCCGGAACCTCTCAGGCCCACGGACCGCACGGGCCAGGCGACCTCTGGAAAGCGGGGACTCACGTCCCCCGCCGAAGGTGAAAGCCCGCCGCGTAGGCGGGTGAAGCTCTCAGGCGCCGATGACAGAGGGGGAGGCACCGAGACGCCCGGTGCGCGGGTGGGACGATGGACCACGTGCGCCCGTGACGAAGGAGCCCAACCCATGTCCGCCGATTCGACTGCGAAGAAGACGCCGCTGCACGACGTCCATGAGGACCTCGGCGCGAACCTCGTCGACTTCGCCGGTTACCTGATGCCGCTGCGCTACGCGAGCGAGAC
This sequence comes from Actinomadura madurae, assembly GCF_047130825.1. Lineage (NCBI taxonomy): Bacteria > Bacillati > Actinomycetota > Actinomycetes > Streptosporangiales > Thermomonosporaceae > Actinomadura > Actinomadura madurae. The sequence continues at coordinate 8,364,339 of NZ_CP083237.1, read as the reverse complement.
CGCCGAGCACCAGGCCGTACGCACCGGGGCCGGGCTGTTCGACCTGTCGCACATGGGAGAGATCTTCCTCTCCGGTCCGGGCGCGGGCGCGGCGCTCGACTTCGCGCTGGTCGGGAACCTGTCGCCGATGCCGGTCGGCAAGGCCCGCTACACGATGATCTGCGGGCAGGACGGCGGCGTCCTGGACGACCTGATCGTCTACCGGCTCGCGGACGAGACCTGGATGGTCGTCGCGAACGCCGCGAACGCGGACGTCGTCCGGGACGCGCTGGCCGAGCGCGCCGCGAACTTCGAGGCGGCCGTGGACGACCGGTCCGCGTCGTACGCGCTGATCGCCCTCCAGGGCCCGCGTTCCCAGTCGATCCTCGAAGGCCTGACCGGCGCGCCGCTCGCGGACCTCAAGTACTACGCGATCCTCGCCGACCGGGTCGCGGGCGTCGACGCGCTCATCGCGCGCACCGGCTACACGGGCGAGGACGGCTTCGAGCTGTTCGTCGACGCCGCGGACGCCGTCCCGCTGTGGAAGGCGCTCGCCGCGGTGGACGGGGTCGTCCCGGCGGGGCTGTCGGCCCGCGACACGCTGCGCCTGGAGGCGGGCATGCCGCTGTACGGCAACGAGCTGACCGCCGAGACCACCCCGTTCGAGGCGGGCCTCGGCCGGGTCGTGAAGCTGGACAAGCCGGGCGACTTCGTGGGTAAGACCGCCCTGGCGGCGCAGGCGCAGACCCCGCCGGGCCGTAGGCTCGTCGGACTGGTCGCGCGGGGCCGGCGCGCGCCCCGCAAGGGATACCAGGTCGTCACGTCCGGCGGCACGCCGTGCGGGGTCGTGACGAGCGGCGCCCCGTCGCCCACACTGGGCACGCCGATCGCCATGGCGTACCTCGACAGCGGCGTCGGGGAGACGGACCTCGCCGTGGACGTCCGCGGCCGGCACGAGCCCGTGGACGTGGTGAACCTGCCGTTCTACAAGCGTTCCTGAAGTAGTTGTCCGGGGGTGTGGGGGTCGGCCCCCACATTGAGAAGAGAGAAGTGATCGTGAGCGTTCCTGAGGAGCTCCGCTACAGCGAGGAGCACGAGTGGGTGTCGGGCCTCGGCGGCGAGGACGGCATCGTCACGGTCGGCATCACCGCGCACGCCGCCGACGCGCTCGGTGAGATCGTCTACCTGGAGCTGCAGCCGTCCGAGGGCGACACCGTCGAGGCGGGCGAGCCGTGCGGCGAGGTGGAGTCGACCAAGTCGGTCAGCGACATCTACTCCCCCGTCAGCGGCGAGATCACCGCGATCAACAGCGCCGTGGTGGACGAGCCGAAGGTCATCAACGACGACCCGTACGGCGAGGGCTGGATCTTCAAGGTCCGGATCTCGGAGGAGCCCGGCGACCTGCTCGACTCCGCCGCCTACGACAAGCTGATCGAGGAATCATGAGCCTGGACGACTCCCTCGCGGCGGCCGACCCGGAGGTCGCCGAGGCGGTCGCGGCGGAGCTGCGGCGGCAGCAGCAGACCCTCGAGATGATCGCGTCGGAGAACTTCGCCCCGGTCTCGGTGCTGGAGGCGCAGGGCTCCGTCCTGACGAACAAGTACGCCGAGGGCTACCCGGGCCGGCGCTACTACGGGGGCTGCGAGCACGTCGACGTCACCGAGCAGCTCGCGATCGACCGGGCCAAGGCGCTGTTCGGCGCGGACCACGCCAACGTCCAGCCGCACAGCGGGGCGCAGGCGAACACGGCGGTCTACTTCGCGCTGCTCCAGCACGGCGACACGATCCTCGGCCTCGACCTCGCGCACGGCGGGCACCTCACGCACGGGATGCGGCTGAACTACTCCGGCAAGGTGCTGAACGTGGTTCCGTACCACGTCCGGGGCGAGGACGGCCTGGTCGACATGGACGAGGTGGCCGCGCTCGCGGCGGAGCACCGGCCGAAGATGATCGTGGCGGGCTGGTCGGCCTACCCGCGGCAGCTCGACTTCCCGGCGTTCCGGCGGATCGCCGACTCGGTCGGGGCGCTGCTGATGGTCGACATGGCGCACTTCGCCGGGCTCGTCGCGGCGGGCCTGCACCCGTCGCCGGTGCCGCACGCCGACATCGTCACGACCACCACGCACAAGACGCTCGGCGGCCCGCGCGGCGGCCTGATCCTGGCCCGCGAGGAGTACGGCAAGAAGATCAACTCCGCGGTGTTCCCGGGCATGCAGGGCGGCCCGCTGGAGCACGTGATCGCCGCCAAGGCCGTCGCGCTCAAGATCGCCGCGTCGGACGGGTTCAGGGCCCGGCAGGCGGCCACCGTCGAGGGCGCGAAGATCCTCGCCGAGCGGCTGCTGGCCGAGGACTCCGCCAAGGCCGGCGTGAAGGTGCTCACCGGCGGGACGGACGTCCACCTCGTCCTGGTCGACCTGGTGGACTCCGACCTCACCGGGCGGGACGCCGAGGACCGCCTGCACGACATCGGCATCACCGTCAACCGCAACGCGGTGCCGAACGACCCGCGCCCGCCGATGGTGACGTCCGGCCTGCGGATCGGCACGCCCGCCCTCGCCACCCGCGGCTTCAGCGCCGCGGACTTCGCCGAGGTCGCGGACGTCATCGCGCTGGCCCTCCAGCCGGGCTTCGACCGTGACGCCCTCGCGGCCCGCGTGAAGGCCCTCGCGGACGCGCATCCCCTGTACCCGAACCTGTGACGTCCGGGCGCCCCCTCCCCTGCCCGGGAGGGGGCGCGGCCGCACCGAGGTAGCGCATGGCCATCAGCGTCTTCGACCTGTTCAAGATCGGTATCGGGCCGTCGTCGTCCCACACGGGCGGCCCGATGGCCGCCGCGCACCGTTTCGCCCGCGGCCTCGGCCAGGACGGCCTGCTGGAGAAGACGGCCTCCGTCCAGGTCGTCCTGTACGGCTCTCTCGGCCTCACGGGTAAGGGGCACGGCAGCGACAAGGCCGTCATCCTCGGCCTTGAGGGCGACAAACCCGAGCTGGTCGACGTCGACCGCGTCGACGAACGCCTCGCGGCGATCCGCGAGCGCGGCGCCCTGCGCCTCTTCGGCGACCACGACATCCCCTTCGTGGTCAACGAGCACCTGCATTTCGAGCGCAAGAAGTCCCTGCCGGGCCACCCCAACGGCATGCTCTTCACGGCCCTGGACGCCGCCGGCGGCGAACTGCGCTCGAAGGTCTACTACTCCGTCGGCGGCGGCTTCATCGTGGACGAGAACGCCACGGGCGCCGACCGCATCAAGCCCGACGACACCGTCCTGCCCCACCCCTTCGAGACGGCCGCCGAACTCCTCGAACGCTGCAGGGAGACGGGCCTGTCGATCTCCGCGCTCATGCTGGAGAACGAGAGGGCGTTCGGCCGCACCGCCGCCGAGATCCACGACGGCCTCCTGGACCTCTGGCACGTGATGCGCGCCTGCGTGACCCGGGGCTGCACCCGCGAGGGCCTCCTGCCGGGCGGCCTGAAGGTCCGCCGCCGCGCCCCGCAGCTCCACCGGCAGCTCTCGACCGAGAAGGCCTCCGACCCCCTCCACGCCATGGACTGGGTCACCCTCTTCGCCCTCGCTGTCAACGAGGAGAACGCCGCCGGCGGCCGCATCGTCACCGCTCCCACGAACGGCGCCGCCGGGATCATCCCGGCCGTCCTGCACTACTACGACCGCTTCGTCCCCGGCTGCGACGACGCCGGCGTCGTCCGCTTCCTGCTGGCCGCGGGCGCGATCGGCGTCCTGTTCAAGCAGAACGCGTCCATCTCCGGCGCCGAGGTCGGCTGCCAGGGCGAGGTCGGCTCCGCGTGCTCCATGGCCGCCGCCGCCCTCACCGAGGTCCTCGGCGGCACCCCCGAGCAGGTCGAGAACGCCGCCGAGATCGGCATCGAGCACAACCTCGGGCTCACCTGCGACCCGGTCGGCGGCCTCGTCCAGGTCCCCTGCATCGAACGCAACGCCGTCGGCGCCATCAAGGCCATCAGCGCCGCCCGCATCTCCCTCCGCGGCGACGGCCGCCACTTCGTCTCCCTCGACAAGGCCATCAAGACGATGCGCGACACCGGCCGCGACATGCTCGACAAGTACAAGGAGACGTCGCGGGGCGGCCTGGCCGTCAACGTCATCGAATGCTGACGCCGCAGGACGGCCTGGACCGGTGACGGGAGTACCCGGCGGCATGCGGCGTACCTCGGCTGCGGTAGTGCGGGTGTCTCCTCCGAGCAGATGTCCGGCCTTGGGCTCCCGGCGAGACTGACGTGCAGTCGAAAGAGGAGAAAGCCCATGAACACCCTGCTGACCCGCACGGAGACGAAGGCGCCCCGGCCGATGCGGCTGACGGACATGCCCGCCGGACTGATGCTGGCCTTGGTCGCCGTCGGGCTGCCTCGGACCGTTCTCGCCGACCTGGACATCGTTGAGCCGGAAAGCGGTCTGCTGTACTACTTCCTGGCCCTGGCCCCGTTCGCCGCCTGGCTCGCGGTGGCGGTCTTCCGCAGGACCAGCAAGCCGTTCATGGATTTCGTCGTCCTCGGTGCGCTGTACGCGCTCTCGCTGTCGATCGTCCACCAGGTGCTCTGGAACGCGGCCGCGGGGTACGGGAACAAGCCGACGGCCGGTGCATCGGACTTCGCCGAGAAGTTCAGCCCGGCGTTCCAGGAACTCGCCCTTCGCGGCTACACGGTGGGAATCGCCACGATCATCGGTGTGGGGACCGGCCTGGTCTTCGCGGTCATCGCCACCGTGGTCGGTCGCGTACGCACCCGCACGCCCTGACGCGGTCGCTGACGGCGCATCTGCGCGATGCCCCAAGCAGGGCACCGCGCACCGCCTCGCTGAGCAGCCCGGTTGGAAGGCTGAGAGGTTCCTCGGTCGCCGGGAGTAGGTCCTTCGCCTCATGTGCGCTGTGAGTCTGCTGGCTAGGGTCGGCACTCATGCAGAGCACGGGCATTGTTCGCCGCGAGGCGGCCGAGCGCAGGCGCGACACCCTTGAACGGCTCGGGACCGAGCGGGACATATGGGTGGCGACGGCACACCCCGAGCACGGCCCGCACCAGATCCCGCTGTGGTTCGTGTGGGACGGGCAGGCGGTGTGGATGTGCACCAGCGCCACGTCCGCGACCGCACGGAACGTCCGCGAGGAGCCGCGCGTGCGCCTGGCGCTGCCGGACACCCTCGACGTGGTACTCCTCCAGGGCGAGGCGGAATGCTTCCTGGACCAGGACGTACCCGGAGACGCAGCGGAAGCCTTCACCGCCAAATTCGGATGGGACCCGCGCACGGAGGAAGAGTCATTCATCTATGTCCGCGTGGTCCCGAAAATCGTGCGCGCCTGGCGCGGCGAGCCGGAACTGCACGGCAGAGTCATCATGCGCGACGGCACATGGCTGGATTAGCCGCCGTCCCTTCCCCGCCCGCAGGACACGATCCACGGCTGGGCATTACTGCCCGAAGTTGTTGACCTGTCGTGCGTTGTCACCGACCTGCACACCCTGCGATCCGGTCACCGTGACGTTGTACTCGGCCACACGACCGTGACCGAGAAGTTCGAGAACCGCCCGGGCAGCCGCCAGAACTTCGGTGTCGCCCTCCACACCCCGATCCAGGAGTGCCCTGGCCAGCGGAGCCTCCCAGGTATCCGGGTCGTTCTGGTGTTCTGCGAGGGCGACCTCGGCGGCGCCCCCACCCGCCAGCCGCGCCGCGACCAGTTCCCGCAGTTTGCCGTAGGCGTCCCGGACGGCGTCGGCGGCGGTGTCGCCGAGACCTGCCGCCGCACCCGCGCTGAGCGCGGCGACGATGACCGTCACCGGTTCCATGCGATTTCTCCGTTCATCGGTGCTGTCAGGGATGCCAGATCTCATGCAGCTTGGCGACCCGGCCGTCCGCCATGGTGAGTTCGAACTCGATGTTCTCCGACGTGGACGAATGCAGGGCGGCCAGCTTCGCCAACGTGACATTCAGCCCTTCGGCCGGCCCGACCTGGGGGTCCCTGGCCAGCTGGTTGATATTGATCACCGCGTTGGACGCGACCTGGACATCGACGGTCTTCGTGCTGGTGTTTCGCAAATAGATGTCGTTCGGGGCGAATCCCCGGCCGTCTTCTCGCGCGGCTTCGTGCGCAGCGGCTCCCGTCAGACGCTCGAACTCGTCGACCGTGAGCGTGCGCCTTTCCGCGTCGATGCGCCGGATGTACACGCGGTGCATGCCATCGGCCAGAGGCGCCGGCGGTGTGGAGGGCTTAGCGGTCTCCGTCGGCGCCTCTACGCGCTTGGCATCCGGAGACGGCGGGACGGTGAGCTCTTTGAGGGTCGTGGTAAGCCCGGCCGGTGTGGTGACGAACCGTGGCTTGGGCGCCTTGATCGTGGCGCCGAGCCGGGTGAGCGACCGCCGTTCGTCCTTCGGCACCTTGTAGCCGATGAAGCGGAAGTCCAGCTTCACCCCGCTCTCCTCCGCCTTCTTGCGGACCGCCTGCCGGAGTGCCGCCTGATCCTGCGCGCAGGCATCGGTGCCGCGCGAGGCCACCACGATGATCCGGTTCAATTTGCGGCCCCGGAACGGATAGTGGCCGGAGAAGTCGTCGATCGCGGCGAGGATGCCGCTTCCCAGCGTGGCTCTGCCGGACGGTTTCAGCGTGCTCACCGAGGAGCTGATTTTCCGTCCCCGTCCTGTACCGGCGTCCACGACGGAGGCAGTGTTCCTCTTGTCGCCGCAGGTACCGCCGAATCTGCGCAGGGACAACGAGTCGTCATCGGCGGAATTGTCCGCGGCGGAACCGACGGCCCTGGTGACCGCGGTGAAGTTCGCGCCGTCCTTGGGAAGCGAGGCGTCGATGAGGAACGCGGTCCGGTAGTCCGGAACGGCCCGCACCACCAGGAAGGCCAGGACACCGATCAGCAGCACCGCGGCCGTCAGCACGACCAGCAGCCCCCGCGACCGGCGTCGGCGCGTTGCGCCTCCGAGCCCGGTCACGAGGTCTTCATCAGCTTCGCGCGAAGGGCGGCAAGGGCCCGATTCATGCCGTTCACCTCGTTGTTGTAGTCAGCCGCGATGTGCTGGAAGCGCGCCAGCCGCGCGTCGAGCGGAGCCCCGGAGCGTGCGGTCTTGAGCAGGTCATCGGCCGCCGCGACCACCCGTCTTCGTTTCTCTCGCAGCGAGACGGCCCGATCGCGCACACCGCGGGCATCGGCGCCCTTGGCCCGGCCCTTCAGGTCGTCGAACCGCGGGTCGGAACCTCCGGCCGCTCGCCTGGCCCGGCCGAGCATGCCGTCGGCGACGTCCAAGCGCCCGTCGACGATCGCCTGAACGGCCGTGTTCACCTGTGTCACCGTGGCGTTGAGGGAGTCGACGATCGCCTGGGCGCCCTTGAGGACCGGTTCGGTGTTGGAGTACCAGTCCAAGGTCCGCTCAAGGTCGGAAGCGTTCTTCGCATGGACCGGCGGCGGCGCCTTGGCCGCCGCGGCGATGCGGTCGAGCCTCGCCCGCTGGGCGCCCGGCACCTGGTAGCCGACCAGCCGGAACTCCAGCGACAGGCCGGCCGAGCCGATCCGCTCCCTGATCTCCTTCTCGACATAGGCGGGGTCGTCCTCGCAGGCGTCCACGCCGTGCCGGGTGACCACGATGATCCGGTTGACCTGACGGGCCTTGGCGTCGAGCGGTCTGGAGAAGTCCTCCACCGCCTCCACGATCCCGCGCACCAGTGTCGGCTCGCCCCCGGGCCGCATCCGCGCCGCGGAAGCCGTGATCGCCTGACGGTTGCCCGTCCCGAAATCGGCCAGCCTGGCCGTGTTCCCCGATTCGCCGCACTCACCACCGAACCGGCGGAGCGACAAGGCGTCGCCGTCACCGGAGTTCTCCAGCGCCTTGCCCAGCGAGGACGTCACCGCGGTGAGCTCCGCCGGGTCGGTGCTCTCGGCCGCGTCGACCAGGAACTGAGTCCGGTAGTTCGGCGCGAAACTCGGCGAGAACCAGCCGAGATAGAGCCACCCAGCGCCCACGGCCAGCGCCGAGGCGACCAGCGTCACCAGCAACGCCGACAGGGCCGCCGGGACGTCGATCCGATAGTTGTTCTCCTGGTACGCCTCGTCCCCGACGATGACTCCGTGGCTGTCCCTCACCGTCACGTGTCTCACCGATGGTGGTGAGCCGTCCCCTGGAGGAACGTCATCATCGATCACCCGTCGTCGTGCGCGCCGGTCGGCGACCGTCCCGTACGCGGCGACCCCGAGCCCGACCACCGCGACGGCCAGGCCGACCACGGTGACCGGCCTTCCAACGTCCTCCGGTCCGGCCACCGCGAAGTAGAGTGCGGTCCCTGCGAGCCCCCCGACCGTCACCAGGCCACCGCCCGATGCCATCACGCGCCGCGTCATACCGGCATCATCTTCAGGACAAGAAGATCACTATGGGTGATTCCGCAAAGACGTAGCGCTATCACCCGACCGCAAACGGCCACAAGAAAACGGCACCGACAACGCGTGCTCTCTCCCCAATCGTGGAAGGGGCGGCCCCCTCAACCCGCTGGCAAGTTGACCCGTCACCAACGGCCCGACGTCGAACGAGCACGCGAGGCACCGATGGAATCCTTCCCCGAGCCAGCGGAACAGCGGCATGTCAACGAGATCGACGCCAGTGCTTCACCGGCCGACCAGCCGGACCAGACGGCCCTGGCAGGGACGCACAGCCAAGCGCGAGCGCCGCGCGCTTCTTCCGCCTTATCCGGTTTCACTCGCAGGTGGGGCATGTGATGATCGGCGGCATACCGGTCGATGCGCATCTTCTCGCGATCTTCTTCGTGACCTCGGTCGTCGCCATGGTGATCCCCGGGCCCGACATGCTGTTCATCCTCGGGTGCGGGATGCGGGGCGGCGCTCGGGCGGGACTTCTCGCCACGGCGGGGGTCGCGACGAGCGAGGCGGTGCACGTCGCGGTGGCCGCGGCGGGGCTGGCCGCACTCTTCGCGGCGGTGCCGGTCGCGTTCACGGTGGTCCGGATCGTCGGTGCCGCCTATCTGATCTACCTGGGCGTCCAGACCCTGCGGCACCGCAACGACGTGGACACGGCACCGGCCGGGGTCTCCGGACGCCGGGCCTATCTCAACGGGCTGGTGACCAATCTGCTGAACCCGAAAATGGTCACCTTCACGATCGCGTTCCTGCCCCAGTTCATCGATCCGGCGCTCGGGCACGTGTGGGCGCAGTTCGCGATCCTCGGCGCCATCCTGATCGTGCTGGAGTTCCTGGTAGACGGCACAGTCGGCGTCCTCGCCGGACGCATCGGCGACTGGCTCCGCAACCGACATGCCGCCCGACGCCGACTCAACATCACCGTCGGAACCCTCTTCATCGGCCTCGGCACCCGCCTAGCCACCGAACGCTAACCAAAGACGCGAATCGCTGACCAAGCGCAAACCCCGCTCAACCTCCCCACCGCCCCGGACACCAGCGCCTCGCGACCCCCAACGCCATCCCGATCACGCCGAAGCCCCTGGTAGACGGCACAGTCGGCGTCCTCGCCGAACACATCGGCGACCGGCTCCGCAACCAACACACCACCCAACACCAACTCAACATCACCACCGAAACCCTTCATCGACCTCGGCACCCGCCCAGCCACCGAACGCTGAGTCGAGGACGCGGATCGCTGAGCGGGCCCGAAGCCCCGCTCGACCGCCGGGCGTCAGCAGGTAGGACGCCACCGCCACGCTCCTAGCACCGCTGGCGACGACCTCGTCCAATGGTGGGCCGCTCGCGGCGCCGAACCCATACGGGACGAGGCCGCCCCAGCCGCCACGACAGGCCCCCCTCCTGGACACCGACGCCGCCTGCGTTCCCCCGGCGTCAGCCGTACCAGACGAGAGCGCGGACGCCTCCGCCGTCGATCGTTCCGACCAGCCGACCGTCGCGCGGCGCGCCCCGGAGGAACCGTCCGGCCTGGTCCCGGTCGATCGCGCGGCGGTCGAGATACGCACCCGGACGGGCGTCCTGCTTCGGCCGGAAGCGCTTCGGCGGCGCCGTCCTGACATCGGACGCGGGCATACGCGGCTGCTGTGGCGAGGGCGACAGATCCTTCGACGGCGTGCGCTTCCTCGGCGGCCTGTCGTCCAACGACCCGCGGTTCTTCGGCAACACCTCGTGAACCGCGACGCTCGGGCTCCTCGGCGCGGGCGCAATGGCGCGGCAGTAGATCGTGCGGGGATCGAGCTCTCCGTGCGGCCGGGAGACATCTTCGGTTTACTCGGCCCGAACCGCGCGGGCAACGCCACGACCCTCAACATCCTCCGCACGCTGCTGCGACCTGGCGGGGGCGACGGGGTGCGGGCGATCCGCGCGCTGGCGGAGACCGTCGCGGTGTGGGACGCGCCCACGCGCTGCGCGGCTTCGCGGCGCCCGTCTCGAACGCAACGTCTCCTCCCACGAGGCCCGCTTCCACTGCGTGAAGCCGAGAGACCGCGGCCGCCTGTCGTACAGATCCGTCCAGAACGTGGGAGCGGACGCCCCGCTCGGCGACATTGGTGCCGTACTCGACACAGACGTGCCAGCCGTCGAGAAGCGGAAAGGGCTACCAGGCGACGTCCACGGCGGCTGGGATGCCCGGCGCGCGGCGAGGCCGTCCACGCCAGGCACAACGCCTTCGCCGGGACGGCCAGCCCCACATGGGAAGCTCGGTTGCGGTGCCAGGACCGGCCATGCCCGCACCGCCCTCTATGTTCGGTCGGTTCGCGGGCTGATCGCTTGGACGGGGCAGGCGACTGCCGCGCGGTGCACGGCGTCGTCGTGCTGGGCGTCGGGTGCGGGGTCGTAGACGAGTTCGTCGTCCTCGTCCAGTTCGAAGACCTCGGGGGCCGTGAACACGCACTGGGCGTGGGTCTCGCAGACGTCCCGGTCGACGCTGATCTGCATCGTCATCCTCTCGGTGGTGGGTTGAATCGGGAGAGCCCATCCAGCCGCCACCGGAGTCCGACGCGGTGGTCGAGCTGGATCGCGTGGTCAATGTGGAAGTCGACGAATCGCTGGGCTCCGGGGCGATGTGCGGCCCTGTCCTCGTCCCAGTCGACCGTGGCCATGCCGGTGAGATGGAGGGTGTGCCCGGCCGTCCAGTCGATGAAGAGCAGGGAGGCCCGAGGGTTCAAAGCGAGGTTCCCCAGGGTCATGTACATCGAGTTGCCGGTGTAGTCAGGCCAGCTGACGCGGTCGGGGGCGGCGTCGAGGAAGCCGGGGGCGCCGCCGCGGTGGGAGGCGTCCACACCGAGGCCGGGCGCGCCGGTGCCGACGAAGAACGTGTCGGCCGCGCGAATCCACGCGAGCTGGGTCGCGTTCAGATCCGAGCCCTCCGTCCGCGCCGTGGGCCCGGACCGCCGCACCGCCTCGACGCTGCGGGTTTGGATGTACTTCGGGCAGTTCGAGTAGACCTGGTCGGTATGGACGAGCAGCCCTCCGCGGTCCGCGGGGCGGGCCCGTCCGTTGACGCGCATGCGCCGGCGCTTCTCGGGGTCGATGGCGATCATGCCGACCTCGACGGGGGCGGTGAACGCCTCGACGAGCGGGTCGACCGCCGGAAGGGCCGCATCGATGTGCAGCGTCGACTCGTCCGGGACGCTGATGAAGCCGGGTTGGCCGGCGAGCAGCGTGGTCCAGAGCGAGCCCTGATGGTCGGCCGATACGACGATCATCCTCTGGCCTGCCAGGAACCGTCCGGCCACCTCGGGGATCGTGTTCGCGACACGGGCACTGCCGTGCGCGTCGGCACGGAAGCCTGCCCGCCGCTGGACGTCCACCTCGCCTGGATGAAACATCCGGTCGATCCTCCTTTCACGTTCTGGGGAAGAGCCATCCCTGGGTTTAGAAGAAGCCGCAGGTGGGCGCTCCCTGGACGGGGGCGGTAGTGCCGTTGACGCCGGTGGCGGCGTAGATCTCAAGCCGGATGCCGTCGGGGTCGGTGAAGAAGATGCCGCCGGAGGCCGCCCCCTCGGCATGGGCGACGATGCCGTCATAGGCGAACTCGACCCCGAGCGTCTTGAGCGTCTCCTCGGCACGGCGCACGGCATCGATCGTCGGAACCTCGAACGACAAATGGTGCAGACCGGGCAGGCCGGTGGGGAAGGCACCCTCGCTCTGCTGCCACAGGGTGAGGCGCACGACGCCGTCCTCGCCCAGGAAGGCGTACTTCCGGTCGGCGTCCGAGCGGGCCAGGACTTCGAAGTCGAACAGCGCCGCGTAGAACTCGATCGACCGGTTCAGGTCCGTCACGTTCAGCGCGACGTGGCCCGTCTTGAGTGCCGCGTTACTCATAGTGACCTCCAGGTCGGCACGTGTCCCCGCCACCCTTCAAGCGGACGGCTAACGGTTATGAGCACGCTTGCCATTAGCCTCAACCGTAGAGGCGAATCTAATGGGAAGCAAGCGCTGATACATTAGAAGGGTCAGCGACAGGCCGGACCACGCCGAGACGCGACCGAGGAGGAGACGTGACGGCCGACGAGGTGCCCGACCTCTACCCGTCCGAACCGAGACCGGTGCGCCTGATGAACACGATCTGGGCCGACAAGGGCCGGGTGCACGACGCCCTGACGACGACCGGGCGGCTGGACCAGTGGGCGCGGCAATGCGGGATCGAGACGCCCGGCCCGCTCGGCGACGGCGACCTGCTCCGGGCCCGGGAACTGCGCGACGCGCTGCGCCGGATCGCCGCGAACGCGGTGGGCGACGAACGGCCGACCGCCCTGGTCGGCGACCTGACGATCGAGGACGCGCTGGCGACCCTGAACGGCTTCACCGCGTCGTGCGTCCCCGAACTAAGGCAGGGGGACGGGCACGGGTTCCACCGGGACTGGCGGTTCGGCTCCGACGGCTTCGACCGCGAACTCGCCGTGATCGCGCTCGAAGCCGCCGACCTGTTCTCCGAGCGTCCAGAGGTCAGGCTCGGCGCCTGCTACGGGCCCGGCTGCGTGCTCTACTTCCACCGCTCGCACCCACGGCGCGGCTGGTGCTCGGCGGGCTGCGGCAACCGAGCCAGGGTCGCCCGGCACTACCGCCGACACGCCAGCACCTGAGCCCACCTGAAGCGGGACGTCGACCCCACGCTCGCCCGCGGGACGACGCCCGCAAACGCGCCAGCCCACTTCACCGACCGCGAGAGCCTTGGCGCCCACCTCACTCGGAGCGGAACGCCGATCCCAGTTCTAGGGGCCATCGTGGCGGCGGACGTCCAGGGCGATCCCACCGCCGGGCGCGCACCAGAGGATACGCGGGGCCTGCCGGACATGCGCGGGGCCTGCCGGGCGTGCGCGGGGCCTGCCGGGCGTGCGCGGGGCCTGCCGGGCGTGCGCGGGGCCTGCCGGGCGTGCGCGGGGCCTGCCGGGCGTGCGCGGGGCCTGCCGGGCGTGCGCGGGGCCTGCCGGGCGTGCGCGGGGCCTGCCGGACGTGCGCGAAGCCTGTTGGGCGCGGGGCCTGCCGGACGCGCGCGAGGCCTGCCGGACGTGCGCGAGGCATGTTGGGCGCGGTCTGGTGTGGGGTTAGGCGGTGCGGGCGCCTCGGCCGGTTGGGGAGTGGGCGCCCTGGCGGGCCTCGTTGCCGCAGTAGCGGCAGATGACCAGGGGGTTGACCGGCTCGCCGCAGGAGTGCTGCCACTGGACGGGCGGGTCGTCCGGATGCAGGTGCCGGTCGCCCCAGGCCATCAGGACCAGCAGGACGTCGCACAGCTCCACCCCGGCGGGCGTCAGGTGGTACTCGTAGCGGGCCGGGTGGTCGCTGTAGCGCTCGCGGCGGATGATGCCGTTCGCCTCCAGCTTGCGGAGCCGGGACGTGAGGATGTCGCGGGACGCCCCCGTGTTGTAGACGATCTGGTCGAAGCGCCGCACGCCGTAGCTCAGCTCCCGGATCGCCAGCAGGCTCCAGCGCTCGCCGACCAGGTCGAGGGTGTCGGCGATCGAGCATTCGCGCGGGTCGGCGTCCTTCGGCATACCGGGAAGCCTAGTCGTCAGAGCCGCTCGACGATCGTGGCGTTGGCCAGGCCGCCCGCCTCGCACATGGTCTGGAGGCCGAACCGGGCGCCGCGGTCTTCGAGAGCGTGCAGCAGCGTGGTCATGATGCGGGCGCCGCTCGCGCCGAGCGGGTGGCCGATCGCGATCGCGCCGCCGCGCACGTTGACACGCGCCAGGTCGGCGCCGGTCTCGCGCTGCCAGGCCAGGACGACCGGAGCGAACGCCTCGTTCACCTCGAACAGGTCGATGTCGCCGAGGGTGAGGCCGCCGCGCTTCAGCACCTTCTCGGTCGCCGGGATGATCGCGGTGAGCATCAGCAGCGGGTCGTCCCCGGTCACGGCGAACGCGTGGAAGCGGGCGCGCGGGCGCAGGCCGAGGCGCTCGGCGACGTCCGCGCCCATGACCAGGACGGCGGCGGCGCCGTCGTTGATCGGGGAGGCGTTGCCCGCGGTGATCCGCCAGCCGATCTCGGGGAAGCGCTCGGCGGTCCGCTCGTCGTAGTAGGCGGGCTTGAGGCGGGCGAGAATCTCCGGCGAGGTCCCGGGGCGGACGGTCTCGTCGCGCTGCCCCGTCCAGGCGACCTCCCGGTCGAACTCGCCGTTCTTCCACGCCTCGGCGGCGCGGCGGTGCGACTCGTAGGCGTAGGCGTCGAGTTCCTCGCGGGCCAGGTCCCAGCGGGCGGCGATCAGCTCGGCGCTGATGCCCTGTCCGACGAGGCCGTCGGGGTAGCGGTCGGCGAGCAGCGTCCCGAACGGGTCGCTGCCGGGCAGGACGCTCGACCCCATCGGCACCCGGGACATGGACTCGACGCCGCACGCGATCGCGATGTCGTAGGCGCCGCTCTGCACGCCCTGCGCCGCGATGTGCAGGGCCTGCTGGGACGAGCCGCACTGCCGGTCGACGGTCATGGCGGGCACGCTCTCGGGGAACCCGGCGGCGAGGACGGCCGTGCGGGTGATGTTGAGCGCCTGGTCGCCGGCCTGGGTGACGACGCCGCCGATGACGTCGTCGACCGTCGCCGGGGCGATGCCCGCGCGCTCGACCAGCGACGTCAGCGTTCGCGCCAGCAGGTCGGCCGGGTGGTCGCCGTGCAGGGCCCCGTCCGGCTTGCCCTTGCCCACCGGCGTGCGCACCGCCTCCACGATCACCGCGTCCCGCATGACCCACCTCCGTTGTGTTCTCCAACTCTCTCTCGCAGTATCCGGCTAGAAGGTTGGAAAACACAACCCACTGCGCCTAGTGAGTTGGGTAACACAACGAAGCAGAAAGAGCCCGGGGGGCCGCAACGCATCGCCACGCCCCCCGGGCCATCGGGCCGCTCAGCGGTAGGGGCCCATGCCGTGGTCCGTCTGTTCCTTCCGTACGTCGAAGAGCCCCTCGGCGTAGCCGCCCGGACCTGCACGATCGGACAAGCGCGCCTCCTCGGTCTCCTTGACGTCACATTCACTTCGGACACTAGCGGCGCATGCCGACATAGACCCCAAACAGCATCTCAAGGGGCCGTCAAGCATCGAAGGCGTCGCCCGACCGTTTCCCGATCAGCCCTTGAACATCTCGCGCATCTTGCGGGCGGCATCGCCCGGTTTCTTCTTCTGCCCCTTCCCCGGGGCCTCCTCGGCGCTGGACGGCCGCCTCTCGCGATCGCGTTCGGTCTCCGTCTTGCCCGCGGTCTCGCCGGGCTTACCAGGCTTGTCGTTCACGACAACTCCCCCGATGTCGGTTCACTGTCGTCCCATAGGTACCCCGTTCACCCCGGGTAAAAGCGCACCTCCGGTCGTCCCACCTGGCCGTAGTGGGGCTTGCGGTAGGCGAGGCCGTTCTCCGCGAGGTACTCCAGGTAGCGGCGCGCGGTGACACGGGAGACACCGGTGAGGTCGGCGGCGGCCGCGGCGGAGAGGCCGTCGCCGGCGCGGGCCAGCACGTCCGTGACGGCCTGGAGCGTCTCGCCGCTCATGCCCTTGGGCAGCGACCGGTGGTCCGGGGTGCGGAGCGTGGCGAGCATCCCGTCCACGTCGGCCTGCCCGCTGACCTCGCCCGTCCCGACCGCCTGCTCACGGAACCGCGCATACCGGACGAGCTTGTCGCGCAGCGAGGCGAACGTGAACGGCTTCAGCAGGTACTGGACCACCCCGACCGACACGGCGGTGCGGATCACCGCGAGGTCCCGAGCGGACGTGACGGCGATGACGTCCACGTCCCGTCCCCCGGCGCGCAGTGCTCGGCAGACGGTGAGGCCGTGCGTGTCGGGCAGGTAGAAGTCCAGCAGCACGACGTCGACCGGGGTGCGCTCGCAGAACCGCAGCGCGTCCGCGCCGGAGTGGACGACCCCCGCGACCGTGAACCCGGCGACGCGTTCGACGTAGGTGCGGTGCGCCTCCGCGGCGACCGGGTCGTCCTCGACGACGAGCACCCTGATCATCGCTTGTCCCCGGGCAGCCGGACGGTGAAGACGGCGCCGGACTCGCGGCCGGCGCCGACCGCGACCTCGCCGCCGTGCCGCCGGACGGCCTGGCCGACCAGCGCGAGCCCGAGCCCGTGCCCGACCGGTCCGCCGGACGACTTGGTCGTCCAGCCGCGCCGGAACATCGCGGGCACGGCCGACGGGTCCACGCCCGGCCCGCTGTCGGACACCTCCAAGACCAGCTCCCCTTCCTCCTCGCGGGCCGCGACGACGACGCGCGGCGGCCGGTGGACGGCGCCCTCGATGGCGGCGTCCACCGCGTTGTCGATCAGGTTGCCGAGGATCGTGACCAGGTCGCGGGGCTCGATCACGGCCTCGATCACGGCGTCCTCGGCGATGACGAGCTCGACGCCGCGCTCCCCCGCCTCCGCGGACTTGCCGAGCAGCAGCGCGGCCAGCACCGGCTCGGTGACCGACCCGACGACCCGGTCGGTGAGCCGCTGCGCGGTCTCCAGCTCGGCGGTCGCGAACTCCACGGCCTGCTCCGGACGGCCCAGCTCCACGAGCGACACCACCGTGTGCAGCCGGTTCGCCGCCTCATGCGCCTGCGAGCGCAGCGACTCGGCGAACCCGCGCACCGTGTCCAGCTCCCCCGTCAACCCCTGCAACTCCGTGTGGTCGCGAAGCGTGACGACATTTCCCATCGCCCGGTCCCGCGACCGGACGGGCGAGGTGTTCACGACGAGCACCCGCGTGTCGCCCACGTGAATCTCGTCCGACCGCGGCTCCGCCGACATCAGGGTCGCCACGAGCTCCTCCGGCAACCCCAACTCGGTCACCAACCGCCCCTGCACATCACCCGCGGCCACAACCCCCCGCGCCCTCCCCCCAACCCGCTCCGAACGACCCCCCACACGCCCCTTCGCAACGCTGTCAGCCCCACGCACCACACCACGCCGTTCCACCGGCTCCACACCCGGCTTCGCAGCGCCCTCCGTCCCGTCCGTCACATCAAGCCGTTCCGCAGGTCCCACGCCCAGCTCTGCGGCAGACTCCGACCCCCGCACCACACCGCGCTCATCCACCGGCTCCTCGCCCGGATTCACGGCCCCCTTCACCCCACGGACCGCATCGCGCCGTTCCACCGGCTCCCCGCCTGGGTTCGCGGCGGCCCCAGTTCCGTACGGCACATCACGCCGTTCTGCAGGCTCCGCGGCGGACTGCGTCCCGCGCACCGCGCGACTCTCTTCCACCGGCCTCCCGCCTCGGTCCGCGGCGGGCTCCGTTCCGGCGGGCGCATCGCGGAGATCCGCAGGGCCCGCATCCGGCTCCGCGGCGCGCTTTGTCCCGCGCACAGCGCCGCTCTTATCCACCGGCCCCGCACTCGGGTTCGTGGCGGCCTGCGTTCCATGCGGCACATCACGCCGATCCCCAGGTCCCACCTCCGGCTCCGCGGCAGCCCTTGACTCACGCACCACACCGCTCATATCCACCGGGCTCACGCCTAGGGTCGCGGCGGGCTCCGTTCCGGCCGGCGCATCGCGCTGTACCGCGGGCTCCACGCCCGACCCCGCGGCAGCCTGCGTCCACCGCACCGCATCGCGCCGTTCCACCGGCTCCTCGCCCGGGTTCGCGGCGGCTCTCGTTCCGTGCGACACATCGCGCTGCTCCGCAGGCTCCACGCCGGGCTCCGCGGCGGCCTGCGTCCCGGGCGCCGCGCCGCTCTTTTTCACTGGCCCCTCGGTCGGGTTCGTGGGGGCCTTCGTCGCGGGTGCTGTAGCGCGCCGTTTCGCAGGCGTCGCGCTCGCGGGTGCGGTGGGGTTTGCGGGGTGGGGGGTTAGGTCCAGGAGGTCGCGGGCGGCGTCGTTGCAGAGGACTACTCGGCCCGTGCGGTCGAGGATGAGGAGGCCCTCGCGGACGGCGTGCAGGATGGCCTCGTAGTAGTCGAACATCTGGCGCAGCTCGTCCGGGGCGACGCCGCGGGTCTGGCGGCGGAGGCGGGCGGAGACGAGGTAGCTGCCCGCCATGCCGACGGCGAGGACGACGGCGGCGACGACGGCGAGGGAGATCAGGCGCTGGCGCAGCTCGGCGGAGATCGCCCTGATGGTGATGCCGACCGAGACCAGTGCGACAACGCGGCCGTCCTCGCCGAAGACGGGGGCCACGGCACGGACGGACGGGCCGAGCGTGCCGGTGTAGGTCTCGGAGAACGTGCGGCCGGCGACGGCGGGGGCGGTGTTGCCGACGAACGTGCCGCCGATCCGGGACGGGTTCGGGTGGGTGTAGCGGATCCCGGCCGGGGTCATGATCGTGATGAAGTCGACGCCGGTGTCGTGGCGGACGCGCTCGGCGTACGGCTGCAGCAGCCGGCTCGGCTGCGGGGTCGCGAGCGCGGCCTGCACGTTCTGCGAGTCGGCGATGCTGGACGCGAGCGCCGTCACCGTCTGGCGGGCGGTGTCGTCGGCGGCGCGGCCGGAGTCCAGGTACGCCAGGATGGCGCCGGCCGCCACGAGCAGCCCGACGATCGCGGCCTGCAGCACGAGCAACTGCCGCGCCAGGCTCCAGCGGCCCGGCATCGCCCATCGGGGACGCCGCATCTGCCCTCTCTCCGTTCGGACACCACCGTGAACGAAATGTACACAAGGGTGACCCCCGTCACAGAACCGCGCATAGTCACGGGTGCAGCACACCCCACCCCCCGCCGACCCATCGCCTGACCTGCGAGCCTTACCGGGCTCGGGCGCCCATCGTGTGCCTGCGCCGGCCCCAGCGGCGCAGGGGCGCCCGACGGGGCGGCGGTCGCCCCGGCCGGGACCCGTGCCTCACCGGTCCCGGCCGGGCGCCGCCCTCGCGGACGGGCGCCGTTCCGGTGGACGGAAGGAGACCCCGTGTCCGACACCGCCGACGCCCGTCCGAAGAAGGACCGCGTCCACTACCTCTACCTCGCCGTGGTCGCCGCGGTGGTCGCCGGCGCCGCCGTCGGGCTGGTCGCCCCGGACTTCGCGCAGGAGCTGAAGCCGGTCGGCACCGCGTTCGTGAACCTGATCAAGATGATGATCTCACCGATCATCTTCTGCACGATCGTGCTCGGCATCGGGTCGGTGACCAAGGCGGCGAAGGTGGGCAAGGTCGGCCTGGTCACCATCGTCTACTTCATGGTGATGTCGACGTTCGCGCTCGCGATCGGGCTCGCGGTCGGCAACGTCCTGCACCCGGGCGACGGCCTGCACCTGGACCCGTCGTCGGTCGCCGAGGCCAAGGAGCAGGCCGAGGGCGGCGAGGGCACCACCGACTTCCTGCTCGGCATCATCCCGTCCACGCTGGTGTCGGCGCTGACGGAGGGGCAGGTGCTGCAGGCGCTGCTGGTCGCGCTGCTCACCGGGTTCGCGCTGCAGGGGCTCGGCCCGGCGGGCGCGCCGATCCTGCGGGGCATCGAGCATCTGCAGCGGCTGGTCTTCCGCATCCTCTGGATGATCATGTGGGCGGCGCCGGTCGGCGCGTTCGGCGCGATCGCCGCGGTGGTCGGCTCCAGCGGCTGGGACGCGCTGAAGAGCCTCGCGGTGATCATGCTGGGGTTCTACGCCACGTGCGTGGTGTTCGTGTTCGTGGTGCTCGGCGCGATGCTGTGGGCGGTCAGCCGGATCAGCGTGTTCGCGCTGCTGCGCTACCTGGCCCGCGAGTTCCTGCTGATCCTCTCGACGTCGTCGTCGGAGTCGGCGCTGCCGCGGCTGATCGCCAAGATGGAGCACTTCGGGGTGAGCCGCCCGGTCGTCGGCATCACCGTCCCGACCGGGTACTCCTTCAACCTGGACGGCACCGCGATCTACCTGACGATGGCGACGCTGTTCATCGCGTCCGCGCAGGACCAGCCGATGTCGATCGGCGCGCAGATCCCGCTGCTGCTCTTCATGATCGTCGCGTCGAAGGGCGCCGCGGGCGTGACCGGCGCGGGCCTGGCCACCCTCGCAGGCGGGCTCCAGTCGCACAAGCCCGCACTGGTGGACGGCGTAGGCTTCATCGTCGGCATCGACCGGTTCATGTCCGAGGCCCGCGCCCTGACCAACTTCGCCGGCAACGCGGTCGCCACGGTGGTGATCGGGACGTGGACGAAGGAGTTCGACGCCGAGCAGGCCAGCCGCGTCCTGTCCGGCGAGGACCCCTTCAACGAGGCCACCATGCTGGACGACCACCACGGCCCGGCCGAGAAGCCGGTGCCCGAGCCGCGGCCCGCCGCCACCGTCGTGGACGGCGCCCGGGCCTGACGGGCCGGCCGTCCAGCGCCGGCGCACGCACCCCGCTCCCGGCGCTGGGCGGCCTCCGCCGTCCGGCGCCGGACGGGTCTCACGTGGGAGGGACCAGCACGCCCGGGTTGAGGATGCCGGCCGGGTCGAGGGCGGCCTTGGCCGCGGTGAGCGCGGCGGCGAACGGGCCGGGACGCTGCCGGTCGTACCAGGGCCGGTGGTCCCGGCCGACGGCGTGGTGGTGGGTGATCGTGCCGCCGCTCGCCGCGATCGCCTCGGACACGGCGGTCTTGATCTCGTCCCACTGGGCGACGGTGGAGCCCCAGCGGCCGGGCGCGTAGACACCGAAGTAGGGCGCCGGGCCGTCCGGGTAGACGTGGGTGAACCGGCAGGTGACGACGCCGTCCCCGGCGACCTCGCGGATCGCCCGCCGGGCCGCCCCGGTGACCGCGCGGTGCAGCTCCTCGAACCGGTTCCAGGTGCAGGCCGTCTCGAACGTCTCGACGATCATCGAGTGCCGGGCCAGCGCGTCCCGCTGGTAGGGCATCCGCAGGAACGACGCCCGCCAGGTGTCGCCGGCGCCCTCCCCCGCGGACTCCTCGGGCGCCTCGCCGCCGTGGTCGCGGCACAGGTCGAGGGCCTGGTCCAGCGACGCGCGCACCGGCGGGCCGACTGACTCGAAGCCGAGCAGCAGCAGGCCGCCGCCGACCCCGGCACCGGTGTTGATCAGCGCTTCGGCGGCGTCGAGCAGCCGGCAGTTCGCCGGGTTCAGCCCGCTCTGCGCGACCGCCCGGGTGGCCGCCACCGCGGCGCCGTAGTCCGCGAACCGGACGGCCGCCTTCGCCCGCCGGGTGGGACGCTCCTGGACCCGCATCCACGCCTCGGTGATGATCCCCAGGGTGCCCTCGCTGCCGAGGAAGAGCCCGTCCGGGGACGGCCCGGCGCCGGAGCCCGGCAGCCGCCGCGACTCGCCGGTCCCGCTCGGCGTGACCACGCGCATCGACTCGACGAGGTCGTCGATGTGCGTGTAGAGGGTCGCGTAGTGGCCGCCGGACCGGGTCGCCAGCCAGCCGCCGAGCGTGGAGAACTCGAACGACTGCGGGAAGTGCCGGAGCGTCAGCCCGTGCGGCCGGAGCCCCTCTTCCAGCCGCGGGCCGAACACGCCCGCCTGGACGCGCGCCGCGCGGCTCACCGGGTCGATCTCCAGGATCCGGTCCAGCCGGGCGAGGTCGACGGTGACCGCGGGCCCGTCGAACCGCGGCTCGACGCCGCCGACCACCGAGCTGCCGCCGCCGTAGGGGATGACGGCGATGCCGGCGGCGCCGCACCAGTCGAGCAGGTCGACCAGGTCGCGCTCGTCCCGCGGCCGGGCGACGAGGTCCGGCACGTGCCGCAGGTCTCCGTGCAGGTTGCGGACGACGTCCCGGAACGCCTTGCCGTGCGCGTGCGCGGCCCGGTCCTCCGGATCCGCCGAGCAGAGGCCGGCGAGCGCGTCCGGCGCCCGGACGCGCGGATCCGACAGCCCGAGCTCGCCGATCCCGGGAGGTTCGTGGCCGGTCAGCTCGCCGGACGTCAGCGCCCGGACCCGGGACAGCAGCGCGTCGAGCTCCGCCCCGCGCACCGCGTCCTCGACCGAGCCCCATCCCCACCACGACCGCACCATCCCGGCTCCCTCCTCCGCCCCGGGCCATTGTCCCCGGCGCCGGCCGACAGCATCACCGGGCGGCCACGGACACCCGGCCGAGCGTCCAAGCGCCCTCCCTCACCGCCGCGCCCACGAATGTTGAGCGGGCGCTGATACCAGCCGGACGGGCGCGGACACCGACCGATCGGGCACGGATGCCCGCCGGGCGAACACAGGTGCCTCCCGGACGGGCACAGATGCCCAGCAGGGCGAGCACGGACACCAGCCGGACGGGGACGGACACCGGCGGCATGCACGGATACCGGCCGGACGGGCGCGGATACCGCGCGAGCGGGTACGGATGCCCGCTGGTCGGGCACAGGCGCCACCCTGGACGGGCCCAGATGCCCTGCGGGCGGGCACGAAGACCGGCCGAGCTGGCTCGGGGACACCAGCCGAGCGGGCACGGACACCCGCCGGGTGGGCACAGGTGTCCCTCGGGTGCGGATATCGACCGGTGGGGGTGGGTTTAGGCGGTTTCGGGGTGGGGGCGGCGGTGCCGGCGTCTGGTCTGTGGGTGGAAGCGGATCACTACCGGTAGGTCGGGCATGCCGACCGCGTCGCGGTAGCGCTCGACCGGGCCCGCGCCGAGTTCCCCGTACACCTCGCTCACGAGGGTGTCGCCCGCGCAGGACACGGTCAGCCGGAGCCGCGGCCGGTCGGCCGTCCCGGTGAGGCGGACGCGGGTGTCGCGGACGCCGGGCAGCCCGCGCGCGTCCCGGGTCAGGTCGTCCGCGGCGGCGCGGGCGCGGGCGCGGGTCTCCGGGTCCAGGTCCGGCCACCAATGGTGGACGGCGGCGCGGCACTGCATGACGAGCCACAGCTGGCCGGCGAGCGCGAGCAGTTCGGCCACGCCCGCCGCGGCAGGCAGGAACCATCCCGTGTCGGCGGCGAAGCGGTGCAGCGCCGGGTCGAGCAGCGGGCGCTCCGCGACGGCGTCGAAGGCGCCGAGGCCGGCGGCCAGGGCGGACGCGCCGGCCAGCAGCAGCACCGCCCCGGTGGCGGCGATCGCGATCCTCATCGTCAGTCCTTCCGCCAGCGGAGCCGGACGTCGACGTCCGGCCGCCGCATCGGCTCGATCCCGTCCAGCCGGGCCTCGACCGCGGCCCGGACGAGATCGGCGATGTTCGCCGGGTTCCGGTACCCGGTGGCCGCCCGGACGACGACGCCGCGGCGGAACGCGCCGAACCCCCGGACGCGGGCGCGCTCGATGCCGGGGACGTCCAGCGCGGCGTCCGCGAGGGTCCGGCGGAGGGCCGCCCGGCCGATGGCGCCCGCCATCCGCGGATCGGGCCCGGCCAGCGGCACGCCGCGCGGACGGCCGGGCAGGGCGGCCAGCAGGAACGCGATCCCGAGGACGGCCATCCCTCCCGTCACGACCAGGACGTTCGGGTCGTTCCAGGAGTGGCGCCGCAGGACGTCCACGGCGGCGGCGACGCCCGGCACCGGGTGGACGGCGGAGCCGAGGGCGCCGGCGAGCAGCTCGATCGCGGCCACCGCGCCGGTGGTGGTCGCCAGCAGCGCCGCGGTGACGCCGGCGAACGCGCGGCGGGGCCGCAGCTCGCGGACGGCGAGGCGGCGGGCCCGCCGCCTGTCCCGTTCCTCCTCGATCAGATCCCTGACCAGCGTCTCCGCCATTGCCACCCCCGTGGGCCGTCGGCGCATCCGACATCATCACCCATGGTGCGGCACCGTCACGCTGAGTGAAACACGCCATGCCGACGCGGGTCAGCGGAAAACGACCGTCCGGTCACCGTTGAGCAGGACGCGGTGCTCGGCGTGCCAGCGGACGGCGCGGGCGAGGGCGAGGCACTCGACGTCGCGCCCCACGGCCACCAGCTCCTCCGGGCTGTGGGTGTGGTCGACGCGGGCGACCTCCTGCTCGATGATCGGGCCCTCGTCCAGGTCGGCGGTGACGTAGTGCGCGGTCGCGCCGATCAGCTTGACGCCGCGCGTGTGCGCCTGGTGGTAAGGGCGGGCGCCCTTGAAGCTCGGCAGGAACGAGTGGTGGATGTTGATGATCGCGCCGGGGAGCTTGGCGCAGAAGTCGTCCGACAGGATCTGCATGTACCGGGCGAGGACGACGAGGTCGGCGCGGTAATGCTCGACCAGCGTGAGGATCTCCGCCTCCTGGGCGGCCTTCCCGCCCGGCCCGACCGGCAGGTGGTGGTAGTCGATGCCGTACGACTGGGTGAGGGGCCGCAGGTCGGGGTGGTTGGACGCGACCGCGACGATGTCGATGTCGAGCAGCCCGGACCGGGTCCGGTAGAGCAGGTCGTTCAGGCAGTGCCCGCCCTTCGACACCATGATCAGCACGCGCGGGCGCTCGGCCAGCGGGTGCAGCCGCCACTCCAGCCCGAGCTCGGGGACGAGGGAGCCGAAGGCGCCGCGCAGCTCGTCGGGGTCGGTGTCGTCCAGGGCCGCGAACTGCACCCGCATGAAGAAGGTGCCGGACTCCCCGTCGCCGAACTGCTGGCTCTCCACGATGTTGCACCCGCGCTCGGCGAGCAGCCCCGAGACGGCGGCGACGATGCCGGGCCGGTCGGGGCAGGACAGGGTCAGCACGTACTCGTTCACAGGTCTCCCTCTCGACCTCGGTGTGAGAAGCGGCAGCTCAGGACGGGTGCCTTGAGCTTACGCGCTCCCCCACGCCGGCGCCGGGGAGCCGCCGCCGCATGTCGCCGCCGTCGGGACCGGTGAGGGGCCCGTGTGACCACCTTGTCTACTGGTGAGTAGTTTACGAACTCGCGTTGAGGTTACCTTTGCCGTCATGCGGCGAATCGCGCTCGTGACGACGGCGGTCATCCTCCTGCTCGCGGGCTGCACCGACGAGCCCGCGGAGAAGGGCAGGGCGGAGGGGCGTCCGGCGAAGGTCGACGGCATCCCCACCTCCGCGGGCACGCACAAGCAGAAGCTGGACGTCGGCACGATCGGGCACCGGGAGTACCTGCTGCACGTCCCGGCCAAGGTGGCGGACGGGACGTGGAAGGACGGCAGGCCGGAAGACCCGCCCCCGCTCGTCATCGCCCTGCACGGCGGCCTCGCGAACATGGGCAAGATGCGGGACCTCACCGGGTTCGACGAGCAGTCGGACGAGCACGGCTTCCTCGTCGCCTACCCCGACGGGTTCATGACCACGTGGAACGCGGGCGCCTGCTGCGGCGCGGCGAAGATCGGGAACATCGACGACGTCGGCTTCCTCACCAAGCTGATCGACAAGGTCACCGGGGCGGGGCTGGCCGACCCGAAGCGCGTCTACGTCACCGGGTTCTCCAACGGCGCGGGGATGGCGTACCGGATGGCCTGCGAGCGGCCGGGCAAGGTGGCGGGCATCGGCGTCGTGGAGGGCGCGCTGGTGACCGAGTGCGACCCGGACCGGCCGGTGTCGGCGATGATCTTCCACGGCACCGCGGACCGGAACGTGCCCTTCAACGGCGGCGGGAACCGGGACTTCAACGACCGGCGCCCGTTCCCGCCGGTATCGGAGGCGGTCGAGTTCTGGCGTAAGGTCGCCGGACTGCCCGAGCCGCGGCAGCGGGTGAAGGCGGCGGCCGGCGACACCGAGTGCGGGAGCACGGGCAAGGGCGAGCGGGGTGTCGCGGTGACGTTCTGCAAGATCAACGGCGGCACGCACCGGTGGCCGGACGGGGCGACCGCGATGCTCTGGGACTTCTTCGACTCCCACCCCCGCACCGGCTGACCACCGCCGGATATGAGGGCTTTTCATATTTTCCCGCTATGGTGGGAGACGTGACGAGCATCAACCTCCGGGACCGCTATGACGCCGCGACCGCCGCGATCGAGGCGCCGTTCGCCGTCGTCGACCTGGCGGCCTTCCGCGCCAACGCCGCCGGCCTCGTGCGCCGCGCCGCGGGCAAGCCGATCCGCGTCGCCAGCAAGTCGGTGCGCTGCCGGGCGCTCCTGGAGGACGTCCTCGCGATGGACGGCTTCTCGGGGATCATGGCGTTCACCCTCCCCGAGGCGCTGTGGCTGGCCGCCGAGGGCGTCAGCGACGACATCCTCGTCGCCTACCCGACCGCCGACCGCACGGCCGTCGCCGCGCTGGCCGAAGACCCCGCCGCCGCCCGCGCCATCACGCTGATGGTCGACTGCCCCGAGCACCTCGACCTGATCGAGGCCGCGGCCGGCGACCGGCGGATCCGGGTCTGCGTCGACATCGACGCCTCCTATCGTCCGCTCGGCGGGCGCGTCCGGATCGGCGCGCTGCGCTCCCCGCTGCGCACCGCCGCCGAGGTCGGCGCGTTCGCCGAGCGGATCCTCAAGCGGCCCTCGCTCGACCTCGTCGGGCTGATGGCCTACGAGTCGCAGATCGCCGGCGTCGGGGACCTCCCGCCGGGACGTCCCGCCCGGGGCCGCGTCATCCGCGCCATGCAGCGGCAGTCCCGGTTCGAGCTGGCCCGCCGCCGCGCCGCGATCGTCCGGGCCGTCCGCGACCTGGCCGACCTGGAGTTCGTCAACGGCGGCGGCACGGGCAGCGTGGAGAAGACCGCCGCCGAACGCGCCGTCACCGAGGTCGCCGCCGGCTCCGGCCTCTACCAGCCGCACCTGTTCGACCAGTACTCCAACTTCACCGGACGTCCCGCCGCCCTGTTCGCGCTGCCCGTCGTCCGGCGCCCCGGGCCCGGCGTCGCGACCTGCCTCGGCGGCGGCTACCTGGCGTCCGGGCCGGCCGACGCCGTCCGCCTCCCCCAGCCGTACCTGCCGGCCGGGCTGTCCTACGACGGGAACGAGGGCGCGGGCGAGGTGCAGACGCCGCTGCTCGGCCGGGCCGCCGACCTGCTGTCCGTCGGCGACCGCGTCTGGTTCCGCCACACCAAGGCCGGCGAGCTGTGCGAACGCTTCGACGCCCTCCACCTCATCGAGGACGGCCGCCACACGGGCACCGTCCCCACCTACCGGGGCGAAGGCAGGACCTTCCTCTGACGAGCCCCGCGCCACCGTCTAGGTTTGGGGGCATGGGAGACGAGCCGGTGATCGGCGTGCGGGGAGAGCCGCGGTGAAGATCGCGATCATCGGCGCCGGCAGCGGCTACATGCCGGGCGTCATCCGGGGCCTGCTGCACCGCGCGGACGACCTCGCCGGCGCCGAGCTGGCGTTCCACGACGTCGACACCGCGCATCTCGACGTCATGACGCGGCTGGCCCGCGGCATGTTCTCCGCGCGCGGCGCCGCGTTCACCGTCGAGTCGCACACCGGGCTCAAGCCCGCGCTGGACGGCGCGTCCTACGTCTTCACCACGTTCCGGCCGGGCGGGCTCGCCGCGCGGCACCTGGACGAGTCGATCCCGCTCAAGCACGGCGTCGTCGGGCAGGAGACGGCCGGGCCGGGCGGGTTCCTGATGGCGCTGCGGTCCGTGCCCGTGCTGCTGGAGATCGCGTCGGCCGCCGATCCGGGCGCCTGGATCGTCAACTACACCAACCCGACGAACATCGTCACCGACGCCGTGGCCCGCGCCACCGGCGCGCGCATCATCGGCCTGTGCGACCAGTTCATCGGCGACACCGAGATGTGGGCTGACCTGCTGGGGCTGCCGTCCGAGGGGCTGGAGGTCGACTGGATCGGCCTGAACCACGCCACCTGGGCGCGGCGGCTCCGGCTCGACGGCCGCGAGCTGGACGTCCCGCTGCTGCTGGACCGCCTGGAGGTCCCCGGCGGCGGCGCGACGCCGTGGCGCGACCCGTCCCGCATGGCAGAGCTGGCGAAGGCGCTCGGGTTCCTGCCGAACTCCTACTCCAAGTACTACTTCTTCCACGACGAGGTCGTCGGGGAGCTGCGCGCGAAGGGCACGACCCGCGCGCAGGACGTCCTCGCCATGCTGCCCGGCTACTACGAGCAGGTGGCCGCGGAGTCGCGGAAGGCCGACCCGGACCCGTCCCGCGAGCGCGGCGGCGGCGAGCACGGGGAGTTCGCGGTGGACGTCATCTGCGCCATGCACCGCGACGAGGGGCGCCGGATGATCGTCAACACCCGCAACGGCGGCGCGGTCTCCTCCCTCGACGCGGACGCGATCGTCGAGGTCCCGTCCCTGGTCGGACGGTCCGGGCCCGTCCCGCTGACGATGGGCGCGCTGCCGGGCCCGGTGCGCGGCCTCACCCAGGCGATCCACGCCTACGAGCGGCTGGCGTCCGACGCGGCCGTCACCGGCGACCGCCGCACCGCGCTGCAGGCCCTCATGGCGCACCCGTTCGTCCGGAGCAAGCACACCGCCGAGAGGATCCTCGCCGAGGGCCTCGCCGCGCACCGCGCCCATCTCCCGCAGTTCGGCTGAACGGCACAGGTCCCGGCTCCGTACTCCATGGTGTGGGAGGAACGGATTGCGGGGCGTACCGGATCGGCCTCGGCGTCTATGCCATCGGACGGCTGGCGGGCGCCGAGGCCGACGAGCTGTCGGCGCACCTGCGCGGCTGCCCGCCCTGCCGCGAGGAGCTCGCCGAGCTGCGCGGCGTGGCCGAACTCCTCGCCTACTCCGCGCGGCAGTGGGGCGTCGCGGTCCCGGCACGCAGAAGCGCCGGCCGCAGACCGCGGACCGGCGCCTCCAGGATGGGCCTCAGCGGCGCCTGCGCCTACGGCGCCACAGGACCAGGGCGGTCACGGTGACGGCCGCGGCGGCGCCCGCGAGCAGCAGCCGCTTGTCGAGCTGACCGTCCTCGCGGTCGTCCTCCTGGTCCTTGGCCTCGCCGGACGGGCGCACCAGCGCGCCGACCGCCTTGGCGACCTGGTCCGCCTCCTCCTTCAGCCGCTCGGCACCGCGCTGCGCGACGTGCTTGGGGTTGAGCCGGTCGGCGAGCTCGTCGACGGTGCGGGCCAGCTCCTGGCGGCGTAGCTCTATCTCCCGTTCCAGCGCCGCCGGGTCGCGGCTCCTGTCAGCCATGCCGTGTCCTTATCGTGTCGGGCGAACTCGTGCGGGACGAACCATGACGAGCCAAACATGATCCGAACAGTGTGGCAGGTCTTCCCGGCGATCGCCCGCCACACCCCAGCCGGTACGGTGGGGAGCCACCATCCGAGCGAAAGGCGGGTCAGGGTGTCCGAGCGGCTCCAGCCGGGCGACGTCGCCCCCGAGTTCGAGCTTCCCGACGCCGGGGGCGTCCCGGTGTCGCTGGCAGCGCTGCGCGGCAGGCGCGTGATCCTGTACTTCTACCCGGCGGCGATGACGCCCGGCTGCACCAAGGAGTCGGTCGACTTCGAGGGCAGCCTGCCCGAGCTGGAGGAGGCGGGCGTCACCGTCGTCGGCATCTCCCCCGACAAGCCCGCCAAGCTCGCGAAGTTCCGGGAGAAGGAGGGGCTGACCTTCCCGCTCCTGTCCGACCCGGACACCGAGGTCCTCAAGGCCTACGGCGCGTACGGGGAGAAGAAGCTGTACGGCAAGGTCGTCGTCGGCGTCATCCGGTCCACGTTCGTCATCGGGGCGGACGGCCGGATCGAGAAGGCCTACTACAACGTGAAGGCCACCGGGCACGTCGAGCGCCTCCGCCGCGACCTGAAGGTCTAGGAACGGCCCGCCAAGAACCCGGTCCGGCAACGCATCCGGCCGGCAACGCACCAGGCCCGCGCCGAGCGCGGGCCTGGTGCGGGCGGGGGGATTCGAACCCCCACGGTGTCGCCACCAACAGGACCTAAACCTGCCGCGTATACCTGATTTCGCCACGCCCGCGGGTGCCTCCGTCCGGAGGCGCGTTCAGCTTAGCGGCTGTTCCCGGACGGCGAGGCGGGTCGTCCACCGGCCTGGAGCGCGGCGCTCCGCCCCTCCGCCCCGGCGGCGGGAGCGGCGGCCTCGCGCCGGGGCGCGCGGTACAGCACCGCGACGATGACCGCGGTGACGGCGAGCGCGATCGACGCGGTGAGGAACGCCGACTGGACGCCGTCGCCGAAGGCCGCCCGCGCCTGGTCGGCGACCTGCGGGCCGATCCGCATCGCGACCGCCAGGGACGACTCGGCCTGCTCGGCGACCGGACCCGGCAGGGAGTCCACGTTCAGGTTCGCGCGGTAGGCGGACTGCAGGATGCTGCCGAGGACGGCGATGCCGAGCGCGCCGCCCAGCTCCCGGGCGAGGTCGTTCATGGCCGAGCCCACGCCCTGCTTCTCCACGGGCAGCGCGTCGGTGATGGACGCGGTGGACGGGGTCATGGCGAGCCCCATGCCGGCGCCGAACGGGACGAGTCCCGCCAGCAGCAGCCAGTAGGTGCTGTCCTCGTCCAGCAGGGAGAAGATCAGCATCGCGAGGGCGACGAGGAGCAGCCCGGCCGTGACGACGCGGCGCGGGCCGAGCCGGGCGGCGAGCCGCGGCGCGACGCCCCGGGCGAACGGCATCATCATCAGCGCCATGGGCAGCAGGCTGAGCGCCCCCACCAGCGCGCTGTCGCCCTTCACCAGCTGCAGGTACTGCAGGACGATGAAGACGAAGCCGAAGAAGGCGAAGAACTGGAGGGTGATCGTGAGTGCGCCCGCGGAGAACGCCCGGATGCGGAACAGCCGCGGGTCGAGCAGCGGGTTCGGGCGCCTCAGCTCCCACAGGACGAACCCGGCGAGGATGACGACCGCGGCGCCGAGGCCGAGCAGCGTCCGCGGGCTGCCCCAGCCCTCCACCGGCGCCTCGATGATCGAGTAGACGCCGGCGCCGAGCCCGGCGACCGTGATCACGGCCCCGGTCAGGTCGAGCCTCGGGGCGTCCGGCTCGGCCGACTCGGGGACGACGGCGAGCGTGGCGACGAGCGCGACGACGGCGAGGACGACGTTCATCCAGAACACCGACCGCCACGACCACGCCTCCAGCAGGCTCCCCGACACCAGCAGGCCGAAGATGCCGCTGGCGCCGGCGACGCCGGCCCAGGCGCCGACCGCGCGGGTGCGCTGCTCGGCCGGGAACGTGGAGGTGATCGTCGACAGCGTCGCCGGCATCACCAGGGCGGCGCCGACGCCGAGCACGCCGCGCATCGCGATCAGCCAGTCCGGGTCGCTCGCGAGCGCCGCGGCGGCCGAGCCCGCGCCGAAGACGACGAGCCCGGCGGCGAGCGCGCGGCGGCGCCCGTACCGGTCGCCGATGGCGCCGCCGAGCAGCAGCAGCGCGGCGAACACGAGCGCGTACGCGTCGATGATCCACGCGAGCTCGGTCAGCCCGGCGTGGGTGTCGCGGGCGATGGACGGCACCGCGGTGTTGAGGGACGCCACGGCCGACACGACCGTCGCGAGGGACAGCATCACGGCCGGCAGCACCGCGCGATGGACGGTGCCCGGTCCTTCCTTGCCGGTGGCCATGAGAAGCCTCCTGAGTGGGGTTTCTGTTCTCTGCGTTTCCTCGAATCTGGCCTCCGGCCCGGCTATATTTCAACTGTGATGAATAAATCCGGAGCGTCCCGGGGCCGGCGCCGCGGCAGCCCCGACACCCGGGAGGCGATCCTCGCGGTGGCCCGGCGCCGCTTCCTCGCCGACGGCTACCAGCCGGTCACGATGCGGTCCATCGCCGCCGAGGCCGGCGTCGACGCCGCGCTGATCAGCTACTTCTTCGGGTCGAAGCGGGGCCTGTTCGGCGCGGTGCTGGGCCTGGTCGCCAACCCGCCCGAGGTGCTGGCGGGCGCGCTGCCCGGCGACCCGGCGACGCTGCCCGAACGCGTCCTGGCGGCGCTGCTGACCGCGTGGGACGACCCCGAGAAGGGCGCCCCGCTCGTGTTCCTCGTGCGCAACGCGGTGCAGGACCCGGAGCTGACCCGGCTGGTCCGCGACCTCATCGAGCGCGAGATCGTCGGCCGCATCGCCGAGTACGCGGGCGGCCCGGAGGCGCGGGCGCGCGCCGCGGCGTTCGGCACCCAGCTCGCCGGGCTGATCTTCGTCCGCTACCTCATCGGCGTGGAACCCGTCGCGTCGATGCCGCGTGATGAATTAATCCGGCAGCTCGCCCCGGGGCTCCGGGCCGCCCTGTTCCGCCCGCGGCGGCGGTCCCCGATCCAGAGATCCGCCCGTCCCGGCGGTTAGGGACGCACCCCCGCGCGGGTTCCGGTCGGCACGCCCCGCCGCCCGCCCAAGTATGTGAAAAGAAAGCCTCGGCAGGCGGGGGAAGGCCGTCCTACGCTGGTCGGGTCCGTCCGCCACGCGCAGTCGGTGACACCATGACCACACCCCCGGCGGGCACCGCCGCGAGCGACACCTTCACGCACTTGCTGCTGCCCTTCGACGGGATGGAGCAGTTCCTCGGCGGCGCCGTCCCGTTCCTGAGCGCGGGCGTCGACGCGGGCGACCGCGTCCTCGCGGTGTGCGGGCCCGCCCGGGAGGCGCTGCTGCGCGACGCGCTCGGCCCCGCCGCCGGCGGCGTCGAGTTCACCGCGGCCGCCGCCTGGTACGAGCACCCGTCCCGGACGATGTCGGACTGCCTGAGCGACGCCTGCGACACCGCGCGGCAGGGGCGCCGGCTCCGGCTCCTCGGCGAGCCGGTGTGGGCGACGCGCCCCCCGCTGGAGGTCGTCGAATGGCAGCGCGCGGAGGCCGTCCTGAACATCGCGTTCCGCGGCACCGGAGCCGCGATCATGTGCCCGTACGCGGCGTCGCTTCCGGCGTCGGTCGTCGCGGCCGGGCGCAAGACCCACCCGGAGACCGTGCGCGGCGCGCGGGCCGTCGCCAACCCCGGCTTCCTGAACCCGTGGACGTTCTGCGGCCAGTGCGACGACGAGCCGCTGCCCCCGCCGCCCGCCGGCGCCGAGACGCTGGACATCGACCGCCCCGACCTGTACTGGCTGCGCGCCTACGTCGCCGACTGCGCGCGGCAGACGCCGCTGCCCGAGGAGGACCGGCAGCGGCTGCTGGTCGCGGTCACCGAGATCGTCACCAACGCGCTCCGGCACGGCGCGCCGCCCGTCGTCCTGCGCCTGTGGACGGACGAGTCGGACGGGACGGACGGGACGGCCGCGCTGGTCTGCGAGGTGACCGACAAGGGACGGTGGGCGCCGGGCACCGGGTACGGGCTCGTCCCGCCGGCGCCGGGCAGCACCGCGTCCGGCGGACGGTTCGGGCTGTGGGCGGTGCGGTTACTGTGTTCCGTCGTCCAGATCCGGACGGGCGAGGACGGCACGGCGGTCCGGCTGCGGCTCACCCTTCCCCACCCCCCTGACCACGTCCGGATGAACGGAGCGTGAGGAACTCCATGCGTTGGGCTTCCAAAAGCGGCCATCCGGCGTACGCTGAACGAATCCGCACTACATCCGATGGGCAGGCCATGGAGACACCCTGGTTCGCCAAGCGCCCTGTCAGCGACGTCCGGCCGGGAGACCACGGCTGGCTGGCCTACAGCGGCCCGGAAGAGCGCGACCGGATCATCGAGCCCTTCATCCAGGAGGGCCTGAGGACCGGAGAAAAGGTCGTGTACGTCACCGACACGCCCGCCGACCGGCTGCCCGGCCTCGGGCCCGCGCACCGGGTCGACGTGCACCCCCACATGAGATCGGGCCAGCTGCGGGTGATCACGCGGCCGGAGGCGTGCCTCGACCGGAACGGGACCTTCGCACCGTCCAAGATGGCCGACACCATCGGCCGCGAGGTCGGCGCGGCATTCGACCAGGGCTTTCGCGCCGTCCGGCTCACCACCGACTACAGCTGGCTGCTGGACCGGCCGGGACGGTCCGACCTCGGGCTGATGCTGGGCTGCGAGCACCGGGTCGGCGACGCCGTCTCGCCGAGCACCATGGCGATGGCGATCTGCCAGATCGACCGGCGCGCGTGCCCTCCCGACCAGCTCATCGCCCTCCGCGACACACACGAGGTCCTCGTGGAAGTGAACCCCGAATTCGATGACGGGATCCTGAAGATAGTGCGCACATTCGAACCGGACGGGCTGCGCGTCGAAGGGGAGCTCGACGCCGCCCGGCACTCGGTGTTCGCCGAGAAGCTGTCGCAGGTGCGGCCCGGCGGCGGCAGCGTCCACCTCGACCTGTCCCGGCTGGGCTTCATCGACCTCGGCGCGCTCCACCTGCTGGCCCGGCACGCCACCCGGCTGCCCGCCGACGCCTCGCTGGTCCTCGACCACCTCTCGCCGGACGTGGAGCACGTCATCGAGATGGTCGGCTGGCACCGGCTGCCCGGCCTCGCCCGCGGGCAGGGGACCCCGCAGATGGGAGGCCTCTGCTGATGGCATTGGAGCACAGGGCCTTCCTGTACGGCGGCACCGACGAGTTCCTGTCGGTCGCCGTCCCGTACCTGAAGGCCGGCCTCGAACGTGACCAGGCCGTCGTCGCGGTGGCACGCGAGCCGAACCTGACCGCTCTGCGCGACACGCTCGCCCCGTACGGCGCCGCGATCGACTACATCGACTCCGCCGGCTTCTACCAGCACCCCGTCCGCACCCTGCGCGACTACCAGAACCTGGTGAGGGACAGCGCCCCGCGCTCCGTGTGCGCGCTCGCCGAACCTGTCTGGGACGGGTGGAGCGAGCGGCAGGCGCTCGAATGGGTCCGCTACGAGTCGCTCATCAACGTCGTGTTCGGGGAGACGGACGCCTGCGCGCTGTGCCCCTACGACACCGAGACGCTGCCCGCCCGCATCCTCAACGAGGCGCGGCGCACCCATCCGCTGCTGGTGACCGGACGGCAGGACGGCGGCAACAGCGAGTACGTCGACCCCGTCGCGTTCGGGGCGGGCTGCGACCGGCGCGTCCGCCTCGACCGCCCGGCCGGCGCCGACTACCTCGCCATCGACGGCGCCGACCTGCACGGCCTGCGGTCGTTCGTCGGCGAGCGGGCCCACAAGCACGGCCTTGCCAAGCAGACGGCGCAGAACCTCGTCACCGCCGCCAACGAGGTCGCCGCGAACGCGCTCCAGCACGGCACGCCCCCGATCGGCCTCTGGGTCTGGCAGGACGGCCCCGACCTGATCTGCGAGGTCGGCGACCACGGCTTCTGGCACCCCGCGCCCGGCCCGCTGACCGGCTACGTCCCGCCCGACTCGGCGCTCCAGCGCGGCTTCGGGCTCTGGACCGTCCGCCTCCTGGTCGACCTGATGGAACTGCGCACCGGCTGGGACGGCACGTTCGTCAGGCTCCTGGTCCAGCCGTGACGCCGGCGGGCGGAGGAACCACCGGGGTCGCGCTCGGCTCCCTCGCGCTCGGTTCCCCGACGCCCGGTGAAGCCGGTGAGCCCGCTCCGCCCGGTCCGCTCGGTCCGCTCGGTCCGCTCGGCGAGGGCGGGACGGGTCGACCCGGGGACGCCGGATTCGGTGTGGGCACGGTCGTGGCACTCGGCGCGGGTTCCGGGGTGCGCGGGTGCTCCGCCGGTGTGGACGTCGTCCCGGGCGGTGTCAGCGGGCGCGCGGGCTCGGGCCGTCCGGCTCCGGGCCACAGCAGCACCGCCACCGCCACCACGACGGCGGCGGTGACGGCCGCCGCCACGGCCGGGAAGGCCCAGCGCCGTAGGCGTGCCCGCCACGCCGGGGCGGTCTCGCTCCCCGCGTCCTGAAACCTGCGGACGGTCTCGGGGTCAGCGTGGATCTCGTCCGCGGCCGCGCGGTAGTGGTCGCGCAGCAGGGCGTCGAGCTCGTCGTTCATGCCCTGCCCTCCCTCATGTGCTCCCGCAGCGCCGCCATGGCCCGCGCGGCGTGGCTCTTCACCGTCCCCCGGGAGATCCCGAGCGTCTCGGCGATCTCGTGCTCGCTCAGGTCGCACCAGTAGCGCAGGACGACGACCGCCCGCTGCTTCGCGGGCAGCGCGCGCAGCACCTCGTCGAGGTCGCCCGCGCCGGCCCCCGCCGCCGCGGCGGGTGCGCCCGCGAGCCGCTCGACGTCGGCGACCGACCCGACCGGGGTGTCGCGGCGCCGCGCCCGGCGCTTGTTCTCGTCGATCGCGAGGTTGACCAGCACCCGGCGCGCGTACGCCTCCGGGTTGCCGTCCGCGAGCCGCCGCCACCGCCGGGCCACCCGCTCGTACGCGACCTGCAGCAGGTCCTCGGCGAGGTGCCGGTCGTAGACCAGGAACACGGCCGTGCGCAGGAGGCGGCCCGCGGTGACGGTGACGAACTCCTCGAACGAGCCCTCCGCCCCGCGGACCTCCTCCTCGGTGCTCAACGTGGACAGACCGCACCTACCTCGGCTTCGGGGCGCCGGGCGGCGCGGGCACGACCGTGGGCTCGTCCCGCGGCGGCGCCGGTGCGGGCGCCGCGGGCGCCTGCGCGGCGTCGGTCGGATACGTCGCGCATCCGGGCGGCGGGCTCGCCGGCTCCGGGGAGGCGGGCTTCGGAGCGGCGGGCGCGGAGGTCGCGGGCCCCGGGGAGGCGGGCTCCGGGGACGCGGGCTTCGGGGTGGCGCGCTTCGGGGCGGCGGACGTCGTGGGCTCCGGCGAAGCGGGCCTCACTGCCTTCGGCGGGCGCGCGGGCCGTGCCGCCGGCTCGGACGGCACCGGCCGGGGCGTCGGGCGCGCGGGTTCGCAGGACGGCGGCGCGGACGGGGCGGGCGTCGCCCGCTGCCCGGCGGGGTACGTCACCGCGTTCGTCGCCGCCACCTGCCGCGTGCTCGCCGGGGCGTCCGTCCCGGCCGCCAGCCAGGTCCCGGCGGCGAGGACGCCCGCCCCTCCGAGCGCGGCGAGCGCGAGCACCGGCCCGCGGCGGACAAGGCCCTTGTCGATCATGTTGCTCCTCGGGGGAAGGTTTCCCTACACCCCCGATAACCCCTGCGGCGGGCGTCCAGGTTGTCATGCCCGCCCGTTTTTCCCGCCCCGTTCTCCGCCTAGCGGAGCCCGGCGGCGTCCAGAGCGCCGGGGAGGATCTCGGCCATGGCGCGGAAGGCGCGCCCGCGGTGGCTGATCGCGTCCTTCTCCGCGGCGGTCATCTCGGCGGTCGTGCGGGTCTCGCCGTCCGGGACGAAGATCGGGTCGTAGCCGAAGCCGCCGGTGCCGCGCGGCTCCCGGATCAGCGTGCCGCGCATCCGCCCCTCCACGCAGTGCTCCACACCGCCGGGGACGACGAGCGCGGCCACGCACAGGAAGGCGGCGCCGCGCCGGTCGCCGGGCACGTCGGCGACCTGGTCGAGGACGAGCCGCAGGTTGGCGGCGTCCCGGTCGCCGGCGCCGAACCGGCCCGACCAGCGGGCGGACAGCACGCCGGGCATGCCGTTCAGCGCGTCCACGCACAGGCCGGAGTCGTCGGCGACCGCGGGCAGGCCGGTGAACGCGGCGATCGCGCGGGCCTTCAGCAGCGCGTTGCCCTCGAAGGTCGGCTCGGTCTCGGGCACGTCGGGGGCGCCGGGGAACTCCTCCAGGCCCACCACGTCCAGCCCGCCGAGAATTCGGCGCAGCTCGGCGACCTTGCCGCGGTTGCCGGTCGCCAGCACGACCCGCGTCATCGGCCGAGCGCCTCGGCCTGGAGCCGGGTCAGCTCGGCGCAACCGCCCGCCGCGAGGTCGAGCAGCGCGTCCAGCTCGGCCCGGTCGAACGGGGTGCCCTCGGCGGTGCCCTGCACCTCCACGAACCGGCCGTCGCCGGTGCAGACGACGTTCATGTCCGTCCCGGCGGCGGAGTCCTCCTCGTAGCACAGGTCGAGGCGGGGCTCGCCCTCCACGACGCCGACGCTGACCGCCGACACCGAGGTGATGAGCGGGTCGCCCTTGAGCAGCCGGCGCTCGCGCATCCAGCCGACCGCGTCGGCCAGCGCCACGTACGCGCCGGTGATCGCGGCGGTGCGGGTGCCGCCGTCGGCCTGCAGGACGTCGCAGTCGAGCTGGACGGTGTTCTCGCCGAGCGCCTTGAGGTCCAGGCAGGCCCGGATCGACCGGCCGATCAGCCGGGAGATCTCGTGGGTGCGCCCGCCGATCCGCCCCTTCACCGACTCCCGGTCGTTGCGGGTGTTGGTGGCGCGCGGCAGCATCGCGTACTCGGCCGTCACCCAGCCGAGGCCGCTGTCGCGCCGCCAGCGGGGCACCGACTCCTGCACGGACGCGGCGCACAGCACCCGGGTGGCGCCGAACTCCACGAGCACCGACCCCTCCGCGTGGTCGAGCCATCCGCGCTGGATGCGGACGGGACGGAGCTGGTCGTGTGCGCGATCATCGGGACGGGCCATGCGCCCAACCCTAGCGGGACTCACAGGGTGTAACGGGCGCCCACCCTGGCCAGCTCGATGGGGCCGTCATAGGAGGCGGCCCTGGCCTCCTTGAGGGACATGTCCGGGTCGTTCCACGGCACGAGGTGGGTGAGGACGAGCCGCCCCACGCCCGCGCGGGCGGCGTGCTCGGCGGCCTCCCGGGCGGTCAGGTGCAGCTCGGACGGCAGGCCCGGCCCGTCCAGGAAGGACGCCTCGCAGAGGAACAGGTCGGCGCCGGTCGCCAGCTCGACCAGGGCCTCCGACGCGCCGGTGTCGCCCGAGTAGGCGAGCGTCCTGCCGCCGTGCTCGATGCGGAACGCGTACGCCTCGACCGGGTGCGGCATCAGCGCCGTCGTGACCCGGAACGGTCCGATCTCGTAGGGGCCGCGGCGCAGCGTGCGGAACTCGAACGTCTCCGACATGCCGGGGTCCGGTTCGAGGTCGTAGGCGCGGGCCATGCGGGCGGCGGTGTCCGCGGGGCCGTACACGGGGATGCGGGGAACCGGGCCGCCCGGCCGGTAGGTGCGCGCCACCCAGTATCCGCACAGGTCCAGGCAGTGGTCGGCGTGCAGGTGCGAGATGCAGACGGCGTCGATCTCGTACAGCGAGCGGAACCGCTGCAGCGACCCGAGCGCCCCGTTCCCGAGGTCGAGCACCAGCGCGTAGCCGCCCGCCTCGATCAGGTAGCTGGACGCGGGGCTGTCCGGCCCCGGGAAACTGCCGGAGCAGCCGATCACAGTGACCCGCACGCTCACTCCTCCTCTTGTGTCCCCGAGGAATCAGGTGGTCAGAGCCTTGCTCAACGTCGTCTCCACCGCGCCGATCTCGGGCCCGAGGAAACGGCGGCCGAGCTCGGCGAACACGGCGGGGTCCCCGGTGGCGCGGAACCGGTGCCGCGGCCGTGGCGTCGCCTCGGCGCGGGCCAGCCCCCGATCGTGCAGCACTCGGTACACGTCCTTGGCGGTCTCGTCGGCGCTTGAGACCAGTGTGACCCCGTCTCCGACGACATACGAGATGACGCCGGTCAGAAGCGGGTAATGGGTGCAGCCGAGAATGAGGGTGTCGCACCCGGCGTCCATGATCGGACGCAGGTAGCCCCGGGCCGCTTCGAGCAACTCCTCGCTCATCGTCACGCCCGCCTCGACGAACTCGACGAAGCGCGGGCAGGCGGCGCTGACGAGCTCGATGTGCGGCGCGGCGGCGAACGCGTCGTCGTAGGCGCGGCTGGTCACGGTGGCCTGGGTGGCGATCAGCCCGACCCGCCCGTTGGAGGTGGCGCGGGCCGCGCGCCGGGTCGCCGGGTTGATGACCTCGACGACCGGGACGTCGTAGCGCTCGCGGGCGTCGCGCAGCATCGCCGAGCTGGCGCTGTTGCAGGCGATGACCAGCATCTTCACGCCCTCGTCGACGAGCTCGTCGAGCATCTCCAGCGCGTAGGCGCGGACCTGCGCGATCGGCCGCGGTCCGTACGGCTGGCGGGCGGAGTCGCCCAGGTAGACGATCGGCTCGTTCGGCAGCTGGTCGAGGACGGCGCGGGCCACCGTGAGGCCCCCGAACCCGCTGTCGAAGATCCCGATGGGCGCGTCCTGGTGGCCGTCCGCCCGGGATGGATCTGACATGGTGCCCAAGGCTAAGCGACACGGCCCCGCGCGGGTGCGTCATGCGTTGGACATCACACCGTCACACGCCGGAAAACCCTCCAGCTCACGCCGCGGACGCGTGATCCGGTCGTCGGCCGCCGCGAAACGCCGTGCTTTCCGCCGATCGGCGCGGCGGGCTCGGATGCGGCGGGCTCGGGTGCCGGGTCAGGCGCTGGGACGGGGGGCGCGGGCGAGCTGGCGGCTCTGCGCGACGAGGCGGCCGGCGGTGTCCCACACCTCGACCTCCTCGTCGAACCAGCCGCCGGACAGCAGCCGCCCGGTGCCGTGCACGGCGAGCCAGCCCGGCGCGGGGACGGCCCGCATGTGCCAGGTCAGCTCGACGGTCGGGGCCCAGCCCTGCGCGCCGAGGTTCAGCGCGACGGGCGGCAGCGCGTCCACGGCCAGCGCGAGGGAGTAGGCGTCGAAGGGGTGGCCGCAGCGGTGCCGGAACCAGGCCCGGATCTCCGGGCGCCCGAGCGGCTGCCCGTCGAGCCAGCCCATCGTGGTCCGGTCGAAGCGCATGTCGACCTGGTCGGCGAAGTCGCCGGCGCCGCTGGGAGGCCGGACGTCGGTGCACTCCTCCAGCGGCGGCATGGCGACGGACGGCCCGGCCGTGTAGTCGGGCTCGGTGGCCGGGTCGAGGGTGCCGGTGGTGATCAGCGCGTCCACGACGGGACGGTCGTCCTGGACGAGCGTGACCAGCGACGAGGCGGCCGTGCGGCCCTCCTTGCGCGAGTCGACGACCAGCCGGGCGGGGCCCGCCTTGACGACGCGGTGGAAGTCGGCCGCGGTCGAGACGGGGTGCTCGTGCGGGGACGCGTCCACGGCGGCGCGGGCGAGGACGGCCATCAGGTAGCCGCCGTTGAGCGCGCCGCCGATGCCGTAGCCCGCGTCCAGGACGATCTCGTACCGGCCGTCGCCGACCCGCTCGACCGCGGTCGCCTCACCGAACCCGCTCATCGTCCCTCCCTGCGCGCCGCGTCGGCACACCCGGCACATTCTAGAATCACGTTCGATAACGCACTCTACAGTGCCGGACGTGCACCGGAACGTGCCGGGTCCGGTCCGGGCGGGGCCGGGCCGGCCCCCCCGCACCGGGTCAGGCCCAGAGCTGGCCTTCGAGGCGGGCCTCCGCCTCCTCCAGGGTGCCGCCGTACGCGCCGGTGGACAGGTACTTCCAGCCGCCGTCGGCGACCACGAACGCGATGTCGGCCCGCTCGCCCGCCTTGACCGCCTTGGCCGCCATCCCGAGCGCCGCGTGCAGCGCGCCGCCCGTCGAGATGCCCGCGAAGATGCCCTCCAGCTCCAGCAGCTCGCGGGTGCGGCGCAGCGCGTCCCGCGACGCCACCGAGAACCGGGTGGTCAGCACCGACTCGTCGTACAGCTCGGGGATGAAGCCCTCGTCGATGTTGCGCAGCCCGTATACCAGCTCCCCGTAGCGGGGCTCCGCCGCGACGACCTTGACGTCCGGCACCTGCTCGCGCAGGTACCGGCCGACGCCCATCAGCGTGCCGGTGGTGCCGAGCCCGGCGACGAAGTGCGTGATCGACGGCAGGTCGGCGAGGAGCTCCGGGCCGGTCGTCTCGTAGTGCGCGAGCGCGTTGGCCTCGTTGCCGTACTGGTAGAGCATCACCCACTCGGGGTTCTCCTCCGCCAGCCCCTTCGCCACCCGGACGGCCTCGTTCGAGCCGCCCGCCGCCGGCGAGAAGATGATCCGGGCGCCCCACATCTCCAGGAGCTGGCGGCGCTCGGCCGAGGTGTTCTCGGGCATCACGCACACCATCTCGTAGCCGCGCAGCTTGGCGGCCATGGCCAGCGAGATGCCCGTGTTGCCCGACGTCGGCTCCAGGATCGTGCAGCCCGGCGTGAGCAGCCCCTCCTTCTCCGCCTTCTCGATCATGAAGAGGGCTGGGCGGTCCTTCACCGAACCGGTGGGGTTGCGGTCCTCCAGCTTGGCCCAGAGCCTGACGTCCGCGCTCGGCGACAGCCGCGGCAGCCCGACCAGCGGCGTGCGGCCGAGGGAGTCCAGCAGTGAGTCGAAACGCATGCCGGCCCGGCTCAGCCGCCGGCCACTGCCGGGAGGATGGTGACGTTGTCGCCGTCGGCGACCTGCGTCTCCAGCCCGCCGAGGAAGCGCACGTCCTCGTCGTTGAGGTAGACGTTGACGAACTTGCGCAGGCCCTTGTCGTCCACCAGCCGGTCGCGCAGGCCGGCGTGCCGGGTGTCCAGGTCGGCGAACAGCTCGTCGAGCGTGCCGCCCTTGCCCTCGACGGCCTTCTCGCCGCCGGTGAGGTTGCGCAGGATCGTCGGGATCCGGACCTCGATCGCCATCGCGGTGATCTCCTTCTACGTCGTACGGGGCTGCCCGCCCCTGCGTCACAACCGGGCGGGCGGCGGGATGATTCCAGGCGTGATCAGCGCGTCAGCGACAGTCGTAGACGACCTCGGCGCGCGAGTGCCCGAACAGGAAGCTCTGCACGGGGGGCACGGCGGCGGACCCGGCGCGGCGCCGCACGCCGCGCGTCCCACGCTCGCTCGTCCCCATGGGGCCCAGTTTACCGGCCGCCGCCCCGCCGCTCCCCGTCGCCATCAGCCCGAGTACGCCTCCACGACGGAGACCTCTTCCTCGGTCACCTCGCCGTCCACGATCCGGAACGACCGGAACTCGGTCCCGTCCTCCTCGCGCGTCGAGACGAGCACGTAGTGCGCGTTCGGCTCGGACGCGTAGGAAATGTCCGTGCGGGACGGGTACGCCTCGGTGGCGGTGTGCGAGTGGTAGATCACCACCGGCTCCTCGTCCCGGTCGTCCATCTCCCGCCAGACCTTCAGCTGCTCCTGCGAGTCGAACCGGTAGAAGGTAGGGGACCGCTCGGCGTTGACCATGGCGACGAACCGGACGGGGCGGTCCGAGCCGATCGGGCCGGCGATGATGCCGCAGGCCTCGTCGGGGTGGTCGGCGCGCGCATGCGCGATGATCTGCTCCACCAGGGCGCGCTCGATCGTCAGCATGCCCCGAAGGCTACCCGGCGGCGCTTCCGCGCCCGGCGCCGCCCGCCCCCGCACGCGCCCCCGCATGGGGCCTCAGCCGAGCCGGACGCGCAGCCTGATCCTGGTGCCCCGCGCGCCCGACCGGATCTCGACGATGTGGCAGAGCCGCCGGACGGCCCACATCGCCGCGTCGCCCCCGTGCGCGTCCGGCGGCACGTGCCCGAGGAACCGGTCGGCGAGCATCCGCCCCGGGTCGTCGACGTCGCACACCAGCTCGCCGTCCTCCGCCCACACCAGCAGCGCCCCGTGGCCGCCGCCGTCGCGGACGATGCCGGTCGCGACCTCGTTCACCGCCAGGACGAACGGGAGCGTCCGGTCGCCGGGCAGGCCGTGCCGGGCGGCCTCGGCGGTCAGGAAGTCGCGCAGCGCCGGCAGGGCGCCCGCCGCGAACGTCCGGCGCACCGCGGCCGTCGGGGGCGGCGGCAGCGGGCCAGCGTTGCATTCGGCGTAGTACTCGGCCGGATCGGTGAAGCGCTCGCTCACCGCCGTCCCGTCCGGGCCGGTCAGCTCGGGGTGGGTGCGGGCCGCGCCCTCCAGGACGTGTCCGGGCAGCCCCACCGCGTCGTACGCGCACACGATCGTCGAGGGGGTGCCGGCGAACACCACGTTCAGCAGGCACTCGTGCCGCTTCCACTCCCGCGTCTCCAGCGGGGTCAGGCCGTCCCAGACGGGCTCGGCGAGCAGCCGCAGCCGCCCGCGCGGCCACCAGTCGGCGCGCGCCCGGTCGTGGCAGGACGCCAGCGCCTGCACCGGGCCGTCGCCGAACCACTCCGCCGCGTCGATGAACTCGATGCCCGCGACGGTCCTCGGGCCGAGCCGCTCGCGGAGCTCGGCGGACACCGGCGGCGCCACGACGGCGACGACCGCGTCGTCCGCGCGCCGCCCGTCCCGCAGGAACGGGACGGCCGACAGCAGGAAGTCCTGCCGCGATCCGTACAGCAGGGCCCGGTGCGCGAACAGGTCCCGGCCCGCCTCCGGCCCGCGCGGGCCGGCCACGGCGGGACCGCCTCCGGCGGCTCCCGTCGATCCGTTCACGGCGCGCTCTCCGTAACGATGCCGGGCGCGGTGTCCCAGCCCGCGGCCCGCATCATCAGCTCCATGCAGCCCGGCATCGACCGCAGGATCACCTGCCGGTCCAGGACGCTGCTCATCTCGTTGGCGCGGATCAGGGCGCGCAGCCCGTCCAGGTCGCAGAACTCGAGCCGGGACAGGTCGAGGCACACGTGCGCGGCGCCGCCGCCGACGTCGCGCAGCGCCTCCACCAGCGCGGGCAGCGTCGACTCGTCGATCGCGCCGGACAGCCGGAGGCCGGGCGGCGCGAACAGCGGCACGATCGTCAGCACCCCGTCGTCGTACACGGCGTCGGCCCGGACCCGCCCGCCGTGCCGCGCCTCGATCTCGCGCAGGTGGTCGCCGGCGAACCAGCGCCGGTCGAACTGGCACAGCGCCATCGCGCGCCCGGCCCGGCCGACGGCGCGGTGGACGGCGTCCTCGAAGGCGGTGAACCGCTCCGTCCCCGGCCAGCCGCGCAGGGACGGGCACGCCTGCGCCGTGACCCGCACGCCCGTGCGCCCCCGCGCCAGCGCCTCGTCGAGCACGGCGCCGAGGTCGGTCCCGGCGGTCGGC
The DNA here is from genome assembly GCF_047130825.1 of Actinomadura madurae. NCBI lineage: Bacteria > Bacillati > Actinomycetota > Actinomycetes > Streptosporangiales > Thermomonosporaceae > Actinomadura > Actinomadura madurae. The sequence goes on along the minus strand of NZ_CP083237.1, from coordinate 8,319,683 downwards.
AGGACGGTCAGGCGGCCGTCGCTGAGCGCCGCCCCGAACCGATCGCGGAGCCGGTCCCGGAGCCGCGCGGCGGCGGCGTCGGCCGGTTCGCCGTCCACCAGGTAGACGAGATCGTGGCCGGCCCGCAGCCCGTCGTCGAGGAACGTCGTCAGCACGGCCCGGCGCTCCTCGTCGTTGACATACGCGAGGCTCAGGTGGTCGCCGAACCACATGTCGCCGACCGCCCGCGCCGCGCCGGGGCCGGCGCCGGGGTCGGCGTCGCGGACCTGCCCGGATCCCATGCCTCCTCCTCGGCCGCCGAAGCCGCCCGCGTGCCCTAGCGGACGGCGCGTTCGATCGAGACGCCCGGGGCCTCGTCCAGGCCCTCGGCGCGGAGCCCCGCGTGCACCTCGGCGGGCACGCCCCGCAGCAGCAGGCCCCGGTCGCGCGCGGGGCGGTCGGCCCCGGTCAGCATCCGCAGGCCGTCCGGGTCGCAGGCCTCCAGGCCCTCCAGGTCGAGGCAGAGCAGGCCGGTCCGGGTCTTGATCGACTCCAGCACGGACGCGGCGGCGGGACGGGTCGCCGCGTCGATGACGCCGGCCACCCGCGCCCCGGGCGGGCTGAACAGGGGGCTGATCCGCAGCGCCCCGTCGTCGTAGTAGTCGTTGGCGCGCACGCGGCCCATGTGGGCGGCCTCCACGTCCGCGAGCCGGGCCCCCTCGAACCAGCGCCGGTCGAACTGGCAGATCGCCATCGCCTTCAGGTCGGTCGTCATGAAGACCTCGTCCAGCATCCGCTCGAAGTCGCCGTGCTGGTGGGTGCCGGGCCAGCGGCGCAGCGAGAACCGCGCCTCGCCCGCGATCCGCACCCCCGAGTACCCCTGGACGAGCGCGAGGTCGATCTCGGTCGCCATCAGCTGGAGGCTCTCGGACGGGTCGAACCGGCCGCTCGCCAGGAACGTCTCCTCGGCCGTCCGGACGACGAAGTGCCCCTCCTCCATGGCCTCGGCGAGGTCGACCGGCGCGCCCTCCGGGGCGGCGTGCGGGGCGGCGGCGTGCGGGGCGGCGGCGTGCGGGGCGGGGCCCGTGCTTTCGTGCTCGGCGAGCAGCCAGCCGAGGACGTCGCCCGCGCGGACGCCGTCCGAGATGTAGATGACCTTGTGCCCCGCGGCGACCCCGTCGCGGGCGTACGCGGCCATGATCGACCGCCGTTCCTCGTCGTTGTCGAAGATGAGGGCCAGATGGTCCCCGAGCTCCATCGCGCCGACCGGCTTGGTACCGGTCCCCACTGCCGACATGGACGCCTCCGAGTTGTCCGCGGCCCGCGGTGGCGGGCCCCTCAGTCCCCTGCGACAACGCTAACAACGCTCCGCACAGACGTCCCGACAATCGGTAATGTCCGCTTTGGCCGGGTGTGGACGTTCCGGCCGCCGGCCCTCAGAGCACGCCGGCCCTCAGAGCACGCGGACGAGGCTCTCCTGCAGCATCGTCAGCCAGTCATAGGCCGCGAACATGGGGGCGCGGGGATCGCGCGGGTCCATGCTCCCCGCCTGCTCGTACCAGTCCTCGGTGATGTCCAGCCGGGTGCCGAGCGCGAGCCGGACGTCGTTCAGCGCCCGCAGCCAGGCCTGAGCCTGCTTCTCGTCCAGGACGGCGTCCGTGCCCTCCTGGCGCAGCACGCCGAGGACGGTCTCGGCCGCCTCGCGCTTGCCGTCGCGCAGCCCCATCTCGGTGTAGCGGCGGAACTCCCCGGCAGCCTCGCCGTCGTCGCGGTAGGCGTCCGGGAACAGCCGCGCCAGCACCGGGTCGTCCGGCGCCCTCGTGTTCTCGGAGATGCCGATGGAGGCCAGTTCGCCGTCCGCGTCCGGCGCGTCGCCGAGCAGTGCGAGCAGCTGCTCCATCAGGGCGCGCACGAGCGCGGTCTCCTCGGCCTCCAGGCGCACCCGGACGCCGTCGCGGGTCTTCTTCACATGGCTCATCGGCTCAGTCGTCCTGCTTGACGGTGGCCCACAGGCCATAGGAGTGCAGGATCTCCACGTCCCGCTCCATCTCCTCGCGGGTGCCGTTGGCCACGACGGCGCGCCCCTTGTGGTGCACGTCGAGCATCAGCTTCTCGGCCTTGGTCTTCGGGTAGCCGAAGACCGCCTGGAACACGTACGTGACGTAGGACATCAGGTTGATCGGGTCGTTCCAGACGATCGCCAGCCACGGCCGGTCGGGACGCACGTCCTCCTCGGCGTCCGGCCGTTCCAGCTCCACCGGTGCGGGCGCCGTGCTCATGGCGCTCATCGACGGCGTGCCCCCTCTCTCTACGCGAAGTCGGTCCGCCCACCGCACCCCGATGCTATGCGCGGTTCGCGGCGGCGGCCCGCACGTCCATCGTGCCCACATGAGACCGTATGGTTCCACTGTGGACCTTGGTGACGGCACCGCGCTGCTGACCGACCAGTACGAGCTGACCATGCTCAAGGCCGCGCTGCGCAGCGGGACGGTCGGGCGCCGCGCCGTCTTCGAGGTGTTCGCGCGGAGCCTGCCCGCCGGGCGCCGCTACGGGGTCGTCGCGGGCACCGGGCGGCTCCTGGACGCGATCGAGGCGTACCGCTTCGGCACCACCGAGCTGGACTTCCTCATCTCCCGCGGGATCGTGGACGAACCCACGGCGCAATGGCTGGAGAAGTACCGCTTCACCGGGAACGTCTGGGGTTACGCCGAAGGCGACTGCTACTTCCCGGACTCGCCGATCCTGACGGTCGAGGGGACGTTCGGCGAGGCCGTCCTGCTGGAGACGCTCGCGCTGTCCATCCTCAACCACGACTGCGCGATCGCGTCCGCCGCGTCCCGGATGGCGCAGGCGGCCCAGGGCCGGCCGATCATCGAGATGGGGTCGCGGCGCACCCACGAGCGCGCCGCCGTGGCCGCCGCCCGCGCCGCCTACATCACCGGGTTCACCACGACGTCCAACCTGGAGGCCGGCCGGCTCTACGGCGTACCGACCGCCGGGACGAGCGCGCACGCGTTCACCCTCCTGCACGACGGCGAGCGGCACGCGTTCGCGGCGCAGCTCGCCTCGCTCGGCGAGGGCACGACGCTGCTGGTCGACACCTACGACGTCGAGCGGGCCGTCCGGACGGCCGTCGAGCTGGCCGGGCCGTCGCTCGGCGCCGTCCGGATCGACAGCGGCGACCTCGGCGTGATGGCCCGCCGCGTCCGCGAACAGCTCGACTCGCTCGGCGCGACCGGCACGCGCATCGTGGTGACCGGGGACCTGGACGAGTACGGCATCGCCGCACTCGCCGCCGCGCCGGTGGACGGTTACGGCGTGGGGACGGCCCTGGTGACCGGCTCCGGCGCGCCCACCGCGTCGCTCGTCTACAAGCTCGTCGCGCGCGCGGACGGCCCCGAGGAGGACGCGCCCATGCGCCCGGTCGCGAAACGCTCGGTGGGCAAGCCGAGCAGGGGCGGGCGCAAGACGGCCGTGCGGCACATCGACGGGCGCGGCGTCGCCTACGCCGAGACCGTGTCCACCGGCGAGCCGACCCCCGGGCAGCGCGACCGCCTCCTCCAGGTGCCGCTGGTGCGGGACGGCGAGATCGTCGGGCGCGAGTCGCTGCGCGAGGCGAGGGAGCGCCACACGCGGTCGGTCGCCGAACTGCCCGCGACGGCGCTCCAGCTCTCCAGGGGTGAACCGGCCGTCCCGACCGAGTTCGTCGACGGCGGCCCGCCCCGTTGAAGCCGCGCCGCGCTGGGCACAAGGCTGGGGTACGGTCAGTGCAGACCCGGTGGGGCAACCGGTAGAGGGAGCGGTCATGGGCAAGAAGGCTCTGATCATCGTGGACGTGCAGAACGACTTCTGCGAGGGCGGCTCGCTCGCCGTCGAGGGCGGCGCCGCGGTGGCCACCGCGATCTCCGAGCACGTGACGGCGCACCGGTCCGACTACGCGCACATCGTGGCGACCCGCGACTTCCACCTCGACCCCGGCGCGCACTTCTCCGACGAGCCCGACTACGTCGACACCTGGCCGCCGCACTGCGTGATCGGCACCCCGGGCGCCGACTTCCACCCCAACCTCGCCCTCGCGCCCATCGAGGCCGTGTTCAGCAAGGGCCGCGAGAGCGCCGCCTACAGCGGCTTCGAGGGCGTCTCCGACGACGAGACGCCGCTCGCCGGCTGGCTCGCCTCCCGCGGTGTGGACGCCGTGGACATCGTCGGCATCGCCACCGACCACTGCGTCCGGGCCACCGCCATCGACGCCGCCCGCGCCGGGCTCCGCACGACCGTCCGGCTCGACCTCACCGCCGGGGTCGGCAAGGCCACCGTCGACCGGGCCCTCGACGAACTCGGCCGGGAGGGCGTCGCCCTGTCCGGCTCCCCGGTGGTGACCGCCTGATCATGACGGAACCCACGGTCATCCTGGTCGCCGGCGTGTCCGGCAGCGGCAAGACCACCATCGGCACGCTCCTCGCCGAACGCCTCGGCTGGGAGTACGCGGAGGCGGACGCGTTCCACCCCGAGGCCAACATCGCCAAGATGCGCGCGGGCCACCCGCTCACCGACGAGGACCGCCTCCCCTGGCTGCGCTCCATCGCCGCCTGGATCGACGAGCGCGTCACCGCCGGCCGCCCCGGCGTCGTCACCTCCTCCGCGCTCAAGCGCAGTTACCGTGACCTGCTGGTCGACGGGCACGCAGGGGTCCGCATCGTCCTGCTGGACGGCGACCGCGACACGATCGCCGCCCGCATGCGGGCCCGCCAGGGCCACTTCTTCAGCGCGGACCTGCTCGACTCCCAGTTCGCCGACCTCGAACGCCCGGAACCGGACGAGAACATCGTCACCGCCCCCATCACCGGCACCCCCGAGGAAACGGTCAAGCACATCCTCAAGGCCCTGGACCTGTCCCCGCGATCGCACTGACCGCGAGGACACGCCCCCGTCACGAACGCATCAGTCACGGACGTAGTAGTGGCCGAGCACGCCGTCGAAACGTCCGGCCGGCCGGCAGCACCGGCGGAAAGCGCCGCCCGGACCCGCACGGGCAGGGGTCGTTGCCGCCGAGCTTCTCGACCAGCTCGGTGTCGACGCCGACCGTCCGGTCGCCGCGCTTGACCCTGGTCTCGCTAGAGGGAACCCCCTGCGGCGCTTGCTGGTCCGCTCAAAAGGACGCCTCGGTGTCTCGCTCGCGGTACATGACGGCCTCCTCGGCTCGGAATCGGCCACCGCCGACCGTAGGCGCCACAGCAAACCGGAAGCCACGAATTAAGCCCGCCCAGTACCGCCGCCCAATGCCACCGCCCAATGCCACCGCCCAGTACCGCCGCTCTACCACCCGCCCAGTTACCGCCCGTCGCTCAACGCCACCGCCCAACGCCACCGCCCAACGCCACCGCTCAACGCCACCGCTCAACGCCACCGCCCAACGCCGCCGCCCAATACCCGCCGCCCAGTACCCGCCGCCCAATACCGCCGCCCAGTACCCGCCGCCCAGTCCGCCGCCCAATGCCAACCGCCCAATGCCAACCGCCCAATGCCAACCGCTCAATGCCAACCGCTCAATGCCACCCGCCCAGTACCGCCGCTCAACGCCACCGCCCAGTACCGCCGCTCAACGCCACCGCCCAGTGCCACCGCTCAACGCCACCGCTCAATGCCACCCGCCCAGTACCGCCGCTCAACGCCACCGCTCAGTGCCACCGGTCAGTGGCGGCGGTCAGTGCCACCGGTCAGTGGCGGCGGTCAGTGGCGGCGGTCAGTGGCGGCGCTTGGCGGCCCATTCGCGGATCTTGGCGATGCGCTTGCGGATGTCGTCGCTGCTGGCCTGGGCGATGGCCGGGCCGCCGCACGCGGCGCGCAGCTCGGTGTGGATGACGCCGTGGGGCTTGCCGGTGCGGTGGTTCCAGGCGCCGACCAGGCCGTTCAGCTCGCGGCGGAGGGCGGCGACGTCCTCGGCGGCGGTGCGGTCGGCGCGCGGGTCGCCGGTCTTCTTCTTCCGCTCGCTGGCGATCTGGTCGGCCTGGCGCTTGCGCAGCAGCGCCGACACCTGCTCGGGCTCCAGCAGGCCCGGGATGCCGAGGAACTCCTCCTCCTCGACGGAGCCGGGCTCGGCGTTCATGCCGAACTCGCCGCCGTCGTACAGGACACGGTCGAACGTGGCGGACGCCTCCACCGTCTCGAACGGCAGCTCCTCGCCGACGTCGGGCGTGTCCTGCTGCCGGTTCGCCTCGGCGAGCAGCTGGTCGTCCAGGCCGTCCTCGCGGACGGGACGGTCCAGGACGTGGTCGCGCTCCTCCTCCATCTCGGAGGCGTGGCCCATCAGGGTCGGCACCGAGGGCAGGAACACCGACGCGGTCTCGCCGCGCTTGCGGGCGCGGACGAAACGGCCGATCGCCTGCGCGAAGAACAGCGGCGTGCTGGTCGACGTGGCGTACACCCCGACGCACAGCCGCGGGATGTCGACGCCCTCGGACACCATGCGGACCGCGACCATCCAGCGGTCCTCGGTCTCGCCGAACTGCTTGATCTTCTTGGAGGCGGTCGGGTCGTCCGACAGCACGATCGTGGCGCCCTGCCCGGTGACCGCGCGGAGCATCTTCGCGTAGGCGCGGGCGGCCTCGTGGTCGGTGGCGATGACCAGGCCGCCCGCGTCCGGGATGGCGCGGCGCAGCTCGGTCAGCCGGCGGTCGGCGGCGGCCAGCACCTGCTTGATCCAGTCGCCCTTCGGGTCGAGCGCGGCCCGCCACGCCTGGGCGGTCTGGTCCTGGGTGAGCGGCTCGCCGAGGGTCGCGGTGATCTCGTCGCCGGCGCGGGTGCGCCAGCGCATCTCCCCCGCGTACGCCAGGAAGATCACCGGCCGGACGACCCCGTCGGCGAGGGCCGGGCCGTACCCGTAGGTGTAGTCGGCGCGGCTGCGGCGCACGCCGTCGGGCCCCTCCTCGTACTGGACGAACGGGATGGGGTTGATGTCGGTGCGGAACGGCGTGCCGGAGAGCGCCAGCCGCCGCGTCGCGGGCTCGAACGCCTCCCGGACGGCGTCGCCCCACGACAGGCCGTCGCCCGCGTGGTGGACCTCGTCGAAGATGACCAGCGACTTGCGCGACTCGGTCCGGTTGCGGTGCAGGGCCGGGCGGGCGGCGACGGTCGCGTAGGTGACGGCGACGCCGTGGAAGTCCTTGCCGACGGGCCCCTGCCCGTTCTGGTACTCGGGGTCGATCTTGATGCCGACGCGGGCCGCCGACTCGGCCCACTGCCGCTTGAGGTGCTCGGTCGGGCACACGACCGTGATCGCCGAGACGACGCGCCGCTCCATCAGCTCGCGGGCGAGGCGCAGCGCGAACGTCGTCTTACCGGCGCCGGGCGTGGCGACGGTGAGGAAGTCGCGCGGGCCGGGCCTGGTGCCGTCCGTCCCGCTGTCCTCACCCGGGGAGCGACCCCCGGAACCCCCGAAGTACGCCTCCAGCGCCTGCTGCTGCCAGGCACGCAGGGACGACGCGGTCCCCCAGGCGGCCCGCTCGGGGAACGCGGGGGGCATGCTCGATGCGGCGAAGGTGCTCACGGTCATCGAAGGCTATCGAGCCCCACCGACAGATCGTGCCGCGCCCGGCCCGGCTGTGCCCGGATCCACACGGTGACGACCGTGCCGGCGGGACCGGTACGCCGCCCACGACGCCCGGATGAGACGCCCCTGACCTGCGGTGAAGCCTCGCATGCAGGAGTCGTGGGCATAGTCCATGAAGTTGTGCACCGGATCACGGCCCCGCTGCGGGCACGTGTCGCGGTGGCGCGGGCATCCTTCCGCGGGCACCGCCTCGTACGGGGTGTCGGCCACCCCGTCCCCCGGCGGCGTGCATCCGCCCTCGAACGTGTGCATCAGGCCGAGCCAGTGCCCGATCTCGTGCACGCCCGTGTACCCGTGGTTGAACGGCGCGTACGACCCGCGCGGCAGGCTGCGGTAGTCGACGACCACGCCGTCCATGCGCGGATCGCGCCGGTACCACTGCGGGAACGTGGAGAAGCCCAGCACCTCCGCCCCGACGGAGGCCGTGTAGACGTTGAGCGCGCCTCGCCCGCCCTTGCGGAGACGCCGCTTCATGGCGTGCTCGTAGTGCTGCGGGTGGTAGAACCAGGACGGCTTGTTCGTGCGGTCGTAGCCGCTCAGGCGGAACCTGACCCGGGTGTCCGCGCCGCCCTTCCGCCCGCTGTACGCGGCGTTCAGCGTGGCGATCTGCCGCCGGAGGGCCTTCTTCGACAGCCGCCCGTACCGTCCGCTGTGGACGACATGGAACCGCACCGGGACGACGAGCCGCCGCGCGATGCGCCGGGCCCCGTCAAGCCGGGACGCATCGAACCGGGACGCGTCGAACCGGGCGATGTCGGACGTCCCGAACCGGTCGAGGAGGGTCTGGTGGAGATCGGCGAGCAGGGCCACCGCCCCGTCGTGGCCGAGATCGGCCCGGTCGTGCGGGCGGGCCGCCCGCGCGGCGGAACCGGGCACGCAGCCGTCGTCCGGGACGGCCGATGCGGCGTGGACCCGGTCCCGGACCCGGTCCCGGTCACTCACCGAACCGGACACCGCACCCACCGTGACCAGCAGTGCGCACAGCGAAGCCCCCGCGATCCGCCGCATCAATCCCCCGTATGTAGAAACGTCCCGTGGTTCGGAAACGCCAAGGTCCCGCGGTCACACCCGCGGGACCCTCACGCGCGCACGCCTACATGGGCGCCGCGCTCATCGGCCGCCGTCCGGCGGCCGGTCACTCGCCCTCGTCGCCGCCGCCCGGCTTCATGGACTCGTAGATCTCCTTGCACTCCGGGCAGACCGGGTACTTCTTCGGATCCCGGTTCGGCACCCAGACCTTGCCGCACAGCGCGATCACCGGCGTGCCGGTCACCGCGCTCTCGGTGATCTTGGCCTTCTTCACGTAGTGGGCGAACCGCTCGTGGTCGCCGTCACCGTGCGAGAGGTCCGGCTTGACATCGCTCTGGGTGTCGCTGTCGGGAAGGATCTTCGTACTCACGTCGTTCACCTTAGTTCAGCGTCGGGTCCTCGGGAAAAGTGGAGACGAAGGCCAGGTCGCCGCCCTGCCTGCGCAGGACCGCCTGCCACAGCCGCTCCGGGTCGCCGGCGAACACGTCCCCGGCCTCGGCGGGCACCAGGTACCACGAGCCCTCCTCGATCTCGGCGCGCAGCTGCCCCGCCGACCAGCCCGCGTACCCGGCGAACACCCGCAGCTGGAGCAGCTCGGCCGCCAGCAGGCCGGGCGGGGCCTCCAGGTCGACCAGGCCCACCCGGGACACCTCGGTGCCGCCGTCCAGCGCCCGCCAGCCGAGCGGCTCGTCCTCGCCGGGCAGGCGGGCCAGGGCCAGCGCGTTCTCCAGCGCGACCGGCCCGCCCTGGAACACCACCGCCGGCCCGGTGACCAGTTCGGCCCACGGCGGCAGGACGCGGCCGACCGGAACCTCGGTCGGCCGGTTGAGGACAACTCCGAGCGTCCCCCCGTCCATGTCGTGCTCGACCAGCAGGACGACGCTCCGCCGAAAGTTCGGATCCTCCAGCTGAGGGGTCGCCACCAGCAGGAGCCCCACCCTGATGCCGTCTTCCATGGGTCCCATCATGCGTTGCCCGGACCTCCGGCGGCACGCCCTCGCGGTCGTTAGCCTGTTACGCATTCCTATCGATGGGGATATCGGCTCCACAAGGTCCTGGGTCGAGAATGATCTAGGATCATCGGCCACCGCTTGGTCCGCGCGCCGGGAGGACAGCGATGCAGTTGCCCAGGGTCGTCATCGCCGCCGTGTTCATCGTCATCGGGGCGCTGATCGCGATCCCGGCGCTGTTCGACGGGGACGGGTCGGCGTCGCCGGCCTCCTCAACCACGTCGGCGAGCCCCAGCCCGTCCGGCGGTTCGCCGTCCGCGTCGGCGAGCCCGACCCGGTCCGGGACGGGGTCGGCGTCGCCGAGCGCCCCCGGGCGGCCGGTGACCGCGAGCATCGGGTCGGTGTCGTGCCCCGACCGGACCGTCAACGTCCGGATCCGCAACACCGGGACGAAGAACGAGGACTACTCGATCGAGAAGAACGACGACACCGCCGCGATCCCCGGCACGATCGGCCCCGGCGCCACCCGCACCGTCGCCGTCAAGCTCCGCGAGGACCGCGGCACCCGCGTCACCGTCCGCTGGGCCAACCGGCAGATCGAGAGCGACACCCTGCGGGCCAACTGCAAGAAGGCGGGCGCCGCGCCGAGCGAGACGCCGCCGAACCAGCTGCCGAACACCGGGCCGGACGCCGTCCTGTGGGCGCGGGCCGCGACCGGCGGCGCCATCATCCTGACCGGCGCGATCATCTTCTGGTACGGCGGCATCTGGCCCCGCCGCCGGGAGAAGATCTTCGCCGGCAAGGACTCCTGACCCGTAGCCGGTCGAGCGCGGTCGGGCCCGGTCAGGCGTAGTCGGGCGCGGTCAGGCCTCGGTGCGGGGCCGACCGCCGGCGGCCTCCCGGACGGCGCCCGCGACGCGCGTGCTGACGTCGGGGTGGAACACGCTCGGCACGATGTAGTTCGGGCCGAGCTCGTCCGGGGTGACCACCTCGGCGAGCGCCTTCGCGGCGGCGGCCAGCATGTCGAGCGTGACGCCGTCGGCCTGCGCGTCCAGCAGTCCGCGGAAGACACCGGGGAAAGCCAGCACGTTGTTGATCTGGTTGGGGTAGTCGCTGCGGCCGGTGGCGACCACGGCGGCGTGCTCGCGGGCCTCGTCCGGCGACACCTCCGGCTCGGGATTGGCGAGCGCGAACACGATCGCGTCATCGGCCATCGAGGCGATGTCGTCGCCGTTCAGGATGCCGGGGGCGGACACGCCGACGAACACGTCGGCGTCCTTCACCGCGCCGCGCAGGTCGCCGGCGTAGCCGTCGGCGTTGGTGTGCTCGGCGATCCAGCGCAGCGAGTCGTCCAGGTCGTCGCGGCCCTTGTGCACCGCGCCGTGATAGTCGCAGACGACGAGGTGGCGGGCCCCCGCGTGCATCAGCAGCTTGAGGATCGCGCTGCCGGCCGCGCCCGCGCCCGCCATCGTGATGCGGACCGAGCCGATGTCCTTGCCGACGACCCGCAGCGCGTTGGTCAGCGCCGCCAGCACGCAGATCGCGGTGCCGTGCTGGTCGTCGTGGAAGACCGGGATGTCGAGCAGGCCGCGCAGCCGCGCCTCGACCTCGAAGCAGCGCGGCGCGGAGATGTCCTCCAGGTTGATGCCGCCGAACGCGGGGGCGAGGATCTGCACGGTCCGGACGATCTCGTCGGTGTCCTGCGTGTCGAGGCAGATCGGCCACGCGTCGATCCCGGCGAACCGCTTGAACAGCGCCGCCTTGCCCTCCATGACGGGCAGCGCCGCCTCCGGGCCGATGTTGCCGAGGCCGAGCACCGCCGAGCCGTCGGTGACGACGGCGACGCTGTTGCGTTTGATCGTCAGCCGCCGGACGTCCTCGGGGTTGCGGGCGATCGCGAGGGAGACCCGGGCGACGCCGGGCGTGTAGGCCATCGACAGCTCGTCACGGTTGCGCAGCGGCACCTTGGACTGCATCTCGATCTTGCCGCCGAGGTGCATCAGGAACGTCCGGTCGCTGACCTTGTGGATCTTGACGGACTCGATGTTCTCCAGCGCCCCGGCGATCGCCTCGGCGTGCTGGGTGTCGCGGGTCGCGATCGTGACGTCGATGCGCAGCGTCTCGTGGCCGGCGGTGTTGACGTCCAGCGCCGTGACGATGCCGCCGGCGTTCTCGACCACGTGGGTGATCTGGCTGACGGCCCGCCCGCCGGCCGGGACCTCCAGCCGGACGGTGATGGAGTACGACACGCTCGGCACGCTCGCCACGACTGCTGCTCCCTTTGCTCCGGGTCCGTCCCACGTCCGGCGCGCGCCGGGACCTCGGGGGGACGGCGCGTCCGGGGGCCGCCGCCCGGGCCCGTCCCGTGACTCAGAAAGCCCGGGCCGCGACGACGATGAGCTCGACGGTCGCCGGCACGGGCAGCCTCGTGGAGTCGATCACGAGGTGGTAGAGCCGCGGATCGGCCGGGTCGGCCCCGTAGAAATGCTTCACGTAGGCCGTCCGGGCGCGGTCGTTGTCATCGAGCATACGCTCCGCCTCGCGGTCGGGTGTCCCGGTCGGCGTAGAACGTTCCCATCCGGGCGGCATCTCGGCGGCGGCGCGGCCGAGCAGGACGCAGCCGCCGCGCCCGGCCGCCCGGGTGATGACGCTCTCGGTCTGCTCGACGAACTCCTCGGGCGGCGCCGTCCCGCCCTGCGGCAGGTAGACGTCCATGCCGAGCGCGAGGGTGGGCAGCCGGGCCGCCCGCGCCGAACGTGGCCGAGATCGTCACCACCCGCGCGCTCACACCCGGGACCATGCCCGCTCCCGCGTGGCGGGAACGGGCGGCACCGCGGCTCGTGCCGGGTCAGAACAGGGCGGACTGGAGGCCGCGGCGGGCCTTGGAGACGCGCGGGTCGTCCGGCGGCAGCAGCTCGAACAGCGACAGCAGGTGCTTGCGCGCCGCGTCGCGGTCGTCGCCCGCGCCGCGCCGCACCGCGCCCAGCAGGCGCTCGAAGGCGTCGTCGATGCGCCCGGACACCATCTCCACGTCGGCCGCGCTGATCTGCGCCTGGACGTCGCCGGGCTTCTCGGCCGCCTCCCGCAGAGCGCCGTCGGCGTCCAGCGACCGGACGCGCAGGCTCAGCTCGACCAGGGCGAGGCCCTGCTTGGCCTGGCCGTCCCGCGGGTTCGCGGCGAGGATCCGCTCGAACGCGGCCTTGGCGCCGTCGATGTCACCGCGCTGCAGGGCGTCCTCGGCCTCGGCGTAGACCGGGTCGGCCGCGGGGGCGTCCGCCGCCCCGCCCTGGGGCTGCTCGCCCTCGGGGACGTCCGGCAGGATGCCCTCCTTGCGGAGCGCCTCGAAGAGCTGCTCGATGGCCTGGCGGACCTGCGGCTCCGGAGCCGCGCCGTTCAGGAACGGCAGCAACTGGCCGCCGACGACCGCCGCCACGAACGGGATGCCGCGCACGCCCATCTGCTGCATGTAGGCGCCGAGCTGCGGGTTCGCGTCGATGTCGACCTTGGCCAGGATCCACTTGCCGGCCGCCTCGGTGGCGAGCTTCTCCAGGATCGGGCTGAGCTGCTTGCACGGACCGCACCACTCGGCCCAGAAGTCCACGAGGACGGGGACGGACTGCGACCGCTCCACGACCTCGGTGTTGAACGTCTCGTCGGTGACGTCCACGACGTACGGCCCGCCGGCCGCGCCCGTGCCCGGACCGGCGCCGCCAGCCTGGGCCCGGCGTTCCTGCTGCTTCCTTGCCGCGGCCTGGCGAGCCCCCAGGTCGATGGCCCCGTGCAACGAAAAGTCCTGAGAAGGCATGGGTCCATCCTGCCCCATGACCGCGTCCGGCTGCGCCTCCGTACGCTCCCAGCGGAGCGCGCGGGCGCGGCGGACGCCCGGCACGTCCCCCTCCACGGCATATTCAGGCGCTTATCCTCCTTTTTTTAATTCGCGCCTTAAGAGCTTCAGGCAAAGAATCCAGGCAGCCTGCCGTAAAGGCAAAAAGATTGCTGACAGCCATCACCAAGCCCGGTTATAGTCACGATGTCGATGCATCGCGGCCCGGCCACAGCGACCGGCGCCGGCGCCGCCCCAATGCGGCCCGGCCGGCGGGCGCCGCGTGGCGGGTTGGGGGACCCGAGGCCACCGGCGCCCGGCAGGCGCACCGTCCGGCCGCGCGCATGACGAGCTACGGGGGGAAACTTGTGATCGCGGAGCATTCCGTGATCGTGGCCCGAGGAATGGGTGTCCGCCGCGGGGGGCGGTGGCTCCTGCGCCCGGTGACCTTCGGCGTGCCCGAAGGCGTGGTCGGCCTGGCCGGTCCACCGGGTGCCGGTAAATCCACTCTGCTGGCCACGTTCGCGACCTTGCGCAAACCGAATACCGGCGTGCTGCACATTCTCGGACACGACATAGCGAACGCCACCGGGCTGCGGGCCGCGCGGGCCGGGATCGGCTACCTGCCGGCGCGGTTCTCCCGGGCGGAGAGCATGACGGCCGGCGAGTTCGTCGCGTACGCGGCGTACTACAAGCGGACCAGCGCGTCCGCCGCGCGCTCCATGCTGCGGCGCCTCGACCTCACCGAGGCGGCCGGGACGGAGCTGGCGCTGCTGCCGCCGGACGTCCGGCTGCGGGCCGGGCTCGCCGCCGCCTGCGTCCACGAACCCGAGGTGGTGCTCCTGGACGACCCGTTCGGCGAGCTGTGCGCCGCCGCGGAGCCATGGCCGACGGGCGCCGAGGGCCCCGGGCGGCGGTCGCTCACCGCGGCGATGGCGGAGCTGATCCCGGTGCTCCGCTCGCTGGCGCCCGCGGTCGTCATCACCGCCGACGTCACCGAGACGCTCACCGGCTGGTGCGACCGGCTCTTCACGCTCACCCGCGGCCGGCTGGCCGAGCAGCCCACGCACTCCGCCACCGCCCGCCGGGGCCGCTCCGCCGCCGACCGCCGCACCGCCCCCGAGCCGCAGACGTCCCTGGACCACCAGCGCGCCCTCGGCCCGCGCCCCGTTCCGAACCCGCAGCGCGCCCTGGATCCAGAGAGCGCCCCCGAGGCCCAGGGCGCCGGGGCCGGGACCCCGCGCGCCGCCCGGCCGGCGCTGCCGCGCCTCACGCTGCCGCGGATCGCCCTGCCCCAGCCGGCCCTGCCCCAGCCGGCCCTGCCCCAGCCGGCCCTGCCGCAGCTGGCGCGGGCGAGGCGGCCCCCCGCCGGAAGCGCCGGCGGTGTCTGATCTCGGGCGGGTGCTCCGGCTGGACGCCCGCCGCACGGCGCTGCTGGTCGCGGTGCCGGTCCTCACCCTGGTCGGGACGGCGGCCACGGTGCTGTCGCTGTGCCCCTCGGTCGCGTACTGGGACAACACGGTCGTCGCGCTGGTCAACGCCGTCCGGTTCCTGGGTCCGGTCGCGGCGGCGCTGGCCGCGTGGGCGGCCGTCCGGGAACGTCCGCTCGACTACCTGCGCGACCTCACGGCGCGCTCGCCCGCCACCGGTGTGCTGTTCGACCTGCTGCTGCTGTCGTCCGCGGCCCTGGTGTCCTACCTCGCGGTCACGGCCCTGGTCGTCGCCGTCACCCTCGTGCACGAGGAAGCGGGCCATCCGCACCCGCTCGGGGCGGTCGCGGGCGCGGGCGCGCTCGTCCTCCACGTGGTCGTGGGGTACCTGACCGGACGCGTCGTCCCCCACCGCGTCACCGCCGCCCTGGTCCTGGCCGTGACGTCCCTGTGGGCCGCTCTGCGCGTCCCGGGCGTGTCGTGGTGGAGCCTGCTCCCCCCCGCCGCGCTCCCCCGCCTCGACCTGTTCACCACCCTGCGGCCCGCGGTCTTCGCCGACCAGGTCCTCTGGGCAGCCGGGACGACCACCGCACTGATCCTCGGCTACGTGATGTGGGTGACGCGCCGGTTCCTGATCGTCCTCCCCCTGGCGATGGCGCTGGCCGCGACCGCCGCCGCCACGCTCGACCTGCGCGGCTCGTCCGGCGCGGTCGCGCCCGCCGCGGCGGAGCCGGTGTGCCGGCGGTGGCCGCTGACCGTCTGCGTGCACCCCGCGCTGCGCCACGCGCTGCCGCGGCTGATGGAGCAGGTCACCCCCCTCGCCGCGCGGCTGGACGGGACGCCCGGCGCGTTCACCCGGGTGGAGCAGCGTCCGGCCTGGGTGCCCGTCACGGTGGCCGGCGGCGTCGCGGCCGTCCACGTCGACGAGAGCCTCTCCCCCGGTTACGCGGCCCGCGCCGTCCGGCAGATCAGCGAGGGCCTCAAGGACGGCCCGGCCTGCGCCTCCCCCAACGGCTACCGCGCGCTGGTCGACGCGTGGCTCCTCGGCGACGACCCCCGCGCCGTCGCCGACTCGCGCACGGCCCGCCGGTTCGCGTCCTGGAGCGAGCGCCGCCGCCGCGCCTGGCTCCGGCTCCACTTCACCGAGTACCGCACCTGCGCACTCGACCGGGACGACTTCCGCTCCCCCCACCGCGAGAAGAAGCACCGCCCCGCGAAGCACCCCCGCCGCGAGGCCCTGGACGGCGCGCGACCCCGCGCGTGACCGCGGCCGGACCCCTCCGGCCGCCGGTCGCGCGCGAGTTCAGGCGCCTCCCGCGGCCGCCTCGGCGGCCGGGGGCGTGGTCCAGCGGCGTTCCACGAAGAACGGGGCGACCGGCAGGACGGCCGCGCCGAGGGCGAGGACCGTGCGCCGGAGGTCCCAGCGCAACTGCTCGCGGACCAGGAACACCAGCCCGACGTAGGCCATGAACAGCACTCCGTGCACCGGGCCCGTCAGCTGCACGCCGGCCGGCGCGTCCGCCCCGTACTTCAGCGGCATCGCGACCAGCAGCAGGAGCAGGAACGAGGCCGCCTCCGCGATGGAGACGTACCGGAATACGCGAATCAGATCCACGCCGGGGCCAACGGCGGAGAGGTGACCCGGGTTTCGGACCGCACTATGGCCTTGATCACACTGACCTCACCGGCGTGCCAGGTACGCGGCGGCTCTGCCGGGAATGGTTGCGTACATGGCTCGCTCGGAACCGAAGAACGACGCGCAACCCAAGCCGTCCCCCGGCCGGTCCCGTCCGCCCCGGCGCGGCCTCCTCACGCCCCTCGTGCTCGTCATCGCCACGATCGCCCTGGTGCTGGTCGCGCAGCAGGCGCTGCGGGGCCTGCCCGGCTGGCTCAACCCGTTCGAGGAGGAGACGAAGGACCGCAGCGGGCCCGTCCTGCTCAAGTCGATCCGCGATCTGCACCGCTACGAGGCCGCGAGCGGCAACTTCCAGGTCGTCGTGGACCTGGAGAAGGACGCCAAGTTCCTGCCGTCCTCGCTGCGCGGCAACCGCACGCTGTTCGTCGGCAACGGCTCCGTCGACGCCTACGTCGACCTCTCCAAGCTCGGCTCGGGCGCCGTGAAGGTCAACGCGGACCGGACGGCCGCCACCATCACGCTGCCGCGCGCCGAACTGGAGCAGACCAACCTCGACACGAAGAACAGCTACGTCTACGCCACCCAGCGCGGCCTGCTCGACCGGTTCGGCGACTTCTTCAGCAGCAACCCGAACAACCAGCAGCAGCTCTACGTCCTGGCATCGCAGAAGATCCAGACGGCCGCCGCCCAGAGCGGCCTCAAGGAACGCGCCGACGCCAACACGAAGTCGATGCTGGAGAACATGCTCAAGGCCCTCGGCTTCAAGACCGTCACCATCACCCCCGAAGCCCAGTGAGGTTCCCGCCTTCCGGTGACGGCCCCGCCTTCCGGTGACGGCCGTTGCGAGCCGCTGACGGCCGTTGCGAGCCGCTGACCGCTATCGGCAACCCGCACGCACGGCACCCGGGGTCCCTGCACAATGGCGTTCCGTCGCTCGCTACAGAGAGGACGCGATGGGACACCCACCGTCACCGAGGAAGGCGTCCCCGCGGGTGATGAACCCGCTCTGGATCATCTCCCTGTTCCTGGGGCTCACGGAAGTGACGATCGGAGTCGTGACCACCCAGGCCACCGGCTGGGTCCAGGCGCTGCTCGCGGTCTTCGCCGTGCTCTTCCCGAGCGGCGTTGCCGGGGCGTTCTTCCGCATCCTCTGGCAGAAGCCGTGGGTCCTGTACGCACCCGGCGACTACGAGGACGAGGGGATCTTCAAGGATCTGCAGCAGCACGGGCACGAGTACGCAGCGACCGTCTCGTCCGCCACCGACCGGAGCCTGGAGAACCTTGAGGCCGCCATGCGCTCGGCGTTCGAGAAGGTCATCGACCCCGCGCTGGTCATCGCGGCGGCGCCCGGCGCGGGCCAGTCCGGCATCCGGGGTACCGGCGACGCGGGGCGCTCCGTGGTGGACGAGGCGATCGAAACGGCCCGCGAGCACTTCCAGCAGCGCGTGATCGAGGTGGATCTCAGCGCGATCCACTCCAGCCTCGCGGGCTTTCCGCTGATCTTTCCCGTCACCGACTCCACGACCGTGACCGACCTGCTCGACAACCTCTATTTCGCGATCGCGGCGTACGTCAGGTCCTTCTCCTACAACAAGAGCTGGGTCCTTGAGGACGTCAGGACCGGCCGCACCTACACCGACATAGGCGCGGCCTGGGCCCGGCGGACGCTCAACGAAACGCGTGACTGGCGCCGCCTGTCAGAAGCGGGGATAGAGCCCGGCTCGCGGATGCGCGCGAAGTGGCTCAACCCCGCCGAGGGGTGACACACCGGCCCACCAGGTCCGCCGCCGTCACACCCCGCCGCCGTCACACCCCGCCCGTCACGCCTTGGGGACGGTCAGGATCAGGGCGTCGCCCTGGCCGCCGCCGCCGCAGAGGCCGGCGGCGCCGACGCCGCCGCCGCGGCGCTTCAGCTCGTAGGCGAGGTGGAGGGCGATGCGGGCGCCGGACATGCCGACGGGGTGGCCGACCGCGATGGCGCCGCCGTTGACGTTGACCTTCTCGGGGCCGACGCCGAGGTCGCGCATCGACTGGATGCCGACGGAGGCGAACGCCTCGTTGATCTCGATGAGGTCGAGGTCGTCCACGGACAGGCCCGCCTTGCCGAGGGCGTGCTCGATCGCGTTGGACGGCTGGGACTGCAGTGAGTTGTCCGGCCCGGCGACGTTGCCGTGCGCGCCGATCTCGGCGAGCCAGCTGAGGCCCAGCTCCTCGGCCTTGGCCTTGGACATCACGACGACCGCCGCGGCGCCGTCGGAGATCTGCGAGGACGAGCCGGCGGTGATCGTCCCGTCCTTGCCGAACGCGGGACGCAGCCGGGCGAGGACCTCCGCGGTGGTGTCGCCGCGCACGCCCTCGTCCTGGGCGAAGACGACCGGGTCGCCCTTGCGCTGCGGGATCTCGACCGGGGCGATCTCGTCGTCGAAGACGCCGTTCTTGATGCCCTCGGCGGCGCGCTGGTGGGAGCGGGCGGAGAACTCGTCCTGCTCCTCGCGGGTGATGCCCAGCTTGGCGTTGTAGCGGTCGGTCGACTCGCCCATGGAGATGCCGTCGAACGCGTCGGTGAGCGCGTCGTAGGCCATGTGGTCGAGGACCTCGACCGAGCCGTACTTGTAGCCGCCGCGCGACTTCGGCAGCAGGTGCGGCGCCTGGGACATCGACTCCATGCCGCCGGCCACCACGATGTCGAACTCGCCCGCGCGGATCAGCTGGTCGGCGAGCGCGATCGCGTCCAGGCCGGACAGGCACACCTTGTTGATCGTGACGGACGGGACGCTCATCGGGATGCCCGCCTTGACCGCGGCCTGCCTGGACGGGATCTGGCCCGCGCCGGCCTGGAGCACCTGGCCGAGGACCACGTACTGCACCTGGTCGCCGGAGACACCGGCCCGTTCCAGCGCCGCCTTGATCGCGTGCGCGCCGAGGTCGGCCGCGGAGAAGTCCTTCAGCGAGCCCATCAGGCGGCCGATGGGGGTGCGCGCTCCGGCGACGATCACGGACGTTGCGGTCATGTGGGGGCCTCCAGAAGGGTGCTGCGGCGACGTTTGCCACGATACCCACGGGACCTGCGATCGGTTCCGTTCGCCCCCGCCTGGCGCCCGAGAGGGAGTCTGGACGTCTGAGAGGGAGTAACGCCCATGCTGACCCGTATCGACCACATCGGCATCGCCTGTCGCGATCTGGAGGCCACCGTCGAGTTCTACAAGGCGACCTACGGCTTCACCGACACGCATTTCGAGGTGAACGAGGAGCAGGGCGTCCGGGAGTGCATGCTCAAGATCAACGAGACGGGCGACGGGGCCGCGAGCTACATACAGCTGATCGAGCCGATCCGGGAGGACTCGGCGGTGGCCAAGTGGCTGGAGAAGAACGGCGAGGGCGTCCACCACATCGCGTTCGGGACGGACGGGACGGTCGCCGACGAGGCCGCCGGCATCGCGGGGAAGGGCGTCCGGGTGCTGTACGACGCGCCGCGGAACGGATCCATGGAATCCTTGATCAACTTTTTGCATCCCAAGGACTGCCACGGCGTCCTGACGGAGCTGGTGCAGAAGCGCCCGGACGCCGGATGATCTTGCCCGCCGGGGGAGGCGCGGGCGCGACCGGATCGTGACGTGTTCGATATCACGGTCACGGGGGGCGGGGCTTCGACCGCCGCTCTGTGACCGTTCAGACACATCTGGTGTATTTGCACCCCCGGCACCTGGGCACCCGATCGCCCGCGACGCGCCCGAACAAAAAGGACAATCCACGCAGCGCGTCAAGATGAGCCCCCAACACGGCAGTGTCCGGAGTACGCTTCATTCGCCGGAAGAGGTCTGGGGCTCTGCGCCGTTTCATGCCAGGCGATCAACCGGTCCCCGGAACCACCCGTAGCCCCGTCACATCAGGATTGAGCCACATGCAGTCCGACATCGACGCCCAGCTCAGCAACTTCTTTGAAGACACGCCCCCGCGCGAGTTCGACGTGGTGCTTCGCGGCTACGACCGGCACCAGGTCGACGAGCACATCAAGTCGCTCGACAACGAGGTGCGGCAGACCCGCGAGCAGACCCAGGCCCTGCAGCGGGAGCTGTCGGACGCCCATCGGCAGCTGCAGGAGCAGGAACGTCCCACCTACTCCGGTCTCGGCGCCCGCATCGAGCAGCTGCTGCGGCTGGCCGAAGAGCAGGCCACCGAGCTCGTCCAGGCCGCCCGGTCGGAGGCCAACGAGATCAAGGCCGCCGCCAAGGTGGACGCCGCCGAGCAGCGCGCGACCGCCGAGAACGACGCCGCCGAACTGCGCGCCAACGCCCAGCGCGAGGGCGACGACATGCGCGGGGCGGCCGAGCGGGAGGCCGAGGAGGTGCGCACGTCGGCCCGCCGCGAGGCCGACGAGCTGACCTCCACGACCGAGCGCGAGGTGGCCAAGCTGCGCGCCACCGCCGACCACGAGGTCGCCGAGAAGCGCGCCGCCGCGGAGCGGGAGATCGCCAAGCTGCGCACCACCACCGAGCGCGAGGTCGCGCAGCTGCGCGCGTCCACCAAGCGCGAGCGGGACGAGATCCTCACCACGGCCAAGCGGCAGGCCGACGAGATGCGCGCCCAGGCGCAGCGCATCCTGGAGGAGAGCGAGGCCCAGCGCGCCCAGGCCGAGGCGGAGTTCGAGATCCAGCTCGCCGCCCGCCGCGAGGAGGCCGACCGGCAGGACGCCGAGCGCCACTCCGCCGCGCAGGCCGCGACGCAGAAGCTGGTCGCCGAGGCCGAGCAGCGGGCCGCGTCCGCCGAGCAGCGCGCCGCGAAGGCGACCCAGCAGGCCGAGCAGACGCGGCGCGAGGCCGACTCGCACGCCAAGCAGCTGATGGCCAACGCCCGCAAGAACTCCGACAACGTGATCGCCGAGGCCAAGGCACAGGCCGAGCAGCTGCTCGCCGAGACCAAGGCCGAGGCCGACCGCGTCCGGACCGCGGCGCAGCGGCAGGTCGACGAGCTCACCCGGCAGCGCGACAGCATCACCAGCCACCTCAACCAGCTGCGCCAGCTCATCGGCGGCGTCGCGCCGACGATGGGCGGCGACGCCGAGCTGGCCGCCGCCCCGGAGAAGGCCGCGATCCCGGCGGCCGAGCCGAAGCCGGCCCCGGCTCCGCAGGCCGCGCCGAAGCAGCAGCCGGCCGCCAAGGCCGCGCCCGCGGCCAAGCCGGCCCAGGCCAAGAAGTCCGAGGAGGACGACGAGGACTGGTGGCAGGAGTGACCGGTACGGTGACCGCCTGACGGTCTGCGCGTGACAGGAAAAGCCTGGAGGCGGTGAAACGTCTCCAGGCTTTCCGTCGTCTCACACCGTAGGCGTGACGAAGAGGAGAGCGGCGTGCCCGACGAGACCCCCCACGAGGACGGTCCGAAGCCGGCGTCCGGCGAGACCCGGCCCGCGACCGGCGGCAGGGTCCCCACGCCCGCCCCACCCCCCGACGACGACCGGCCGAAACCCACGCCCGGCCCCGCCCCGGCCCGCCCGACCCACCCGGCCCGTCCGTCCACAGAACCCGGCGAGCCCACCGCGCCCGCCGAGCCGACCGTGCCCGGCAAGTCCAGCGAGCCCGCCGAACCCCCCGGCCCCGGCGAGCCTGGCGAGTCCGGCAAGGAGAGCGCGGACACCGACAGCGCCGACACCGTCGACACTGAGGAGGCCGACCGGGACGACGAGACCAACCGGGACGACGAGACCAATCGGAGCGACGGAGGCGACCGGAGCGACGAGGACGACCGGGACAGCAAGACCGGCCGGAACAGCGAGACCAACCGGGACGGCGAGGGCGACCGGAACGGCGAGGGCGACCGGAACGGCGAGGGCGACCGAGACCAGGACAGGGACGGGAGCGGGGGCGGGGGCGGGGAGGGCGACACCGAGGTCGCGCCCAGTGGTGCGCTCGTTCCCGAGGAGACCGAGCCGCCCGTGGGTGAACGCGACCCGGCGACCGGCACCCCGGTCACGCTCCCGGCGCGGGTCGCCGCCGAGCGGGCCGCGCCCGACCCGCGCGCCCCCGACCCGGCGCACGACGTCGAGCAGCGCAAGCGCGAGGCGGGCGTCGACCACCTGTTCCCGTTCGGACGGCCCGGCCAGCCGCTCGGCCGCGCCCACCCGTTCGTGTTCGGGTTCACCGCGGCGCTCGGCGTCATCACCGCCTGGCTGCTGGTGCGGGCCGCCACCAACGCCAAGTCCGTGATCGTGATGATCGTCGTCGCGATGTTCCTGGCGGTCGGGCTGAACCCGGCGGTCGAGCGGCTCCGCAAGTTCGGGCTCCCGCGCGGCGCGGCGGTCGCGTCGGTGTTCCTGCTCGTGATCCTGTTCTTCGCCGGGTTCGTCGCCTCGCTCGTCCAGCCGGTCACCGAGCAGGTCACCGAGCTGCGCAAGAACATCCCCGAGTACGTCGAGCAGCTGCAGAACAACCGGACGCTGGCCGACTGGGACAAGCGCTACGGCCTGCTGGAGCGGGCCGAGAAGGCGGTCAACAGCCCCGACTTCCAGAACAGCCTCACCGACACCGCCACCGGGATCGGGAAGGTCGCGGTCAACGGCATCTTCCAGACGATCACGATCCTGATCCTGACGCTGTACTTCCTCAGCTCGCTGCCGCAGATCAAGACGTTCTTCTACCAGCTCGCGCCGCGCTCGCGAAGAGCCCGCGTCGCCCTGCTCGGCGACGAGATCCTCGACCGGATCGGCGGCTACGTCGCCGGGCAGTTCACCATCGCGTTCATCGCGGGCGTGTGCTCGTACATCTTCCTGTCGATCGTCGGGGTGAAGTACGCGCTCGCGCTGGCGCTGATCGTCGCGGTGACCGACCTGATCCCGCTGATCGGCGCCACGATCGGCGCGGTGATCGTGTCGCTGGTCGCGTTCCTCACCGGGGACACCACCGACCTGATCATCTGTGCGGTCTTCTACCTGGTGTACCAGCAGGTGGAGAACTACCTGGTCTATCCGCGCGTGATGAAACGGACCGTGGACGTCCAGCCGGCGGTGACGATCGTGGCGGCGCTGGTCGGGGCGGCGCTGCTCGGCGTGGTCGGGGCGCTGCTGGCGATCCCGACGGCGGCGGCGATCTCGCTGCTGATCCGCGAGGTGGCCATCCCCCGCCAGGAGACGCTCTGAGTCACGCCCGCCGGCACCCCGCGGGTCACCGGGACGTGCGGGCGAGGGCGGCGGCGAACTCCGCCACCGCCTGGTTGAACAGGTCCGGCTGCTCGACCGCGCACAGGTGGCCGGCGCGCGGCATCACCAGCAGCTCGGCGTTCGGCAGGGCGCCGGCCATGGCGCGGGCCTCGTCCTCGGTGGCGAGCACGTCCTCGTCCCCGACCATGACGAGGGCGGGCACCCGCAGGTCGCCGAGCGCGCCGAACGAGTCCGCGCGTCCCGCCATGGCGCGCTGCGCCCACGCGGCGGCGTGCGGCGGGGTGGCCTGGACGAGGCCGCGGACCCGCCCGTAGATCAGGGCGCGCTGCCGGTAGGTGGTGGGCCCGACGAGGTCGGGCAGCACCTCGTCCACGAGGACCCGGGTGCTGCGGTCGCGGTCCAGCCGCTCGGCCTGGCGCAGCCGGTTCTCCCGGACGGGCGCGGGGTCGGCGGAGGCGCGGGTCGCGGCCAGCACGAGGCCGAGGATCAGGTCGGGGTGCCGCCGGCACAGCGCCATCGCCACGTAGCCGCCCATCGACAGGCCGCCGACGACGGCCCGCCGGACGCCGAGGCGGCGGAACATGCGGGCGACGTCGTCGGCCATGGTGTCGATCGACGGCTCGTCGTCGCCGAGCACGGACCCGCCGAAACCGCGCAGGTCGGGGGTGATGATCCGGAAGCGGTTCGCGAGGCCCTCGCGCTGGGCCAGCCACATCGCCGAGGAGAGCGGGAAGGCGTGCAGCAGGATGAGCGGTGTGCCGCGTCCGACGTCCCGTGCGTACAGCTGCACCGTCATTGGGCAATCGTCACCCGCGATCGCGTCCGGTGGGACGGGAGTGGCCGCGATCGGCCGCATGTGTTTAGTTGTCCGATTCATCCCATTCGGTGGGCAGCGGATGGGCGGCCGGCGCGACCCGCTCGACGATCTCGTTCAGCACGATCCGGACGTAGGGCTCGCCCACCCAGAGGTGCTTGGCGTTGTCCACCGCGACCACCTCGGCCTGCGGGACGCGCTTGAACCGCTCCCGCGCCTCCGCCGGACGCAGGTAGTCGTCGAACTCGGGCACGAGGGCCACCACCGGACGCCCGTCGGCGCCCCACGCGTCCAGGTCGGCGTCCCCCGCGCGCTTCAGCGGCGGCGACAGCAGGATCACCCCCTCCACCAGCGGGTCGCGTCCCCACCGCAGCGCCAGCTCCGTGCCGAACGACCAGCCCAGCAGCCACGGGCGCGGCAGGTCGTGGTACTCGGTGTACTCCAGCGCCGCCGCCACGTCGAACCGCTCGGTCTCCCCGTCTCCGAACTCGCCCTGGCTCGTGCCGCGCGCCGACGTCGTCCCCCGCGTGTTGAACCGCAGCACCGCCAGGTCGGCGAGCGCCGGCAGCCGGTAGGACGCCTTGCGCAGCACGTGGCTGTCCATCATCCCCTCGGCCGTGGGCAGCGGATGCAGGCAGACCAGCGTCGCCACCGGCGGCCGCTCCGGCGGCAGCGCCAGCTCCCCGACCAGTTCCAGCCCGTCCGACGTGTGCAACGTGATCTCCTCGCGCCGCGCCGGCAGCACGCTCGCCGCCCTGATCTCCGCCATGGGTCTCCTTAGTAACGGGGCGCTTCAGTAACGAGGCGCATTGCGGCCGCGCAGGATGCGGGGCGCTCGCCGGGTGCGGGCCTGCCAGCAGGGGCGATGCCAGTGCCGCCGGTCGTCGCCCCTGTCGCCCGCCCGCCAGGCGACGACGTGCCCGGCACCGGGCGGGATCTCCTGGTCGCATCCGGGGCACCGGTACGGCTTCGTCGCGTTGGCCCCCGCGATCGGCCGGACGATCCATTCGCCGTCCGGCCCCTCCTCGGTCTCCTGAACCCGGGCACCGCCCTTCGGGGGGCGTCCGGAGACGGCGCGGCGGTTCTTGCGGGGGCTCATGCTTCGAGGATATTCAGCGCAGCGGCTTGCCCGCGGTGACGTGCTCCACAAGGAGCGGGGCCGGGGCGAGCGACGGCTCGCGCGTCTGCGCGTGCAGGGCGCGCAGGACGGCGACGGCGCGGTCCGGGCCGAGGCGGTCGAGGTCGGCGATCGGCCCGGTCGGGTAGCCGCAGCCCAGCGTCATCGCGGCGTCGATCGCGTCGGCGTCGGCGTACCCGGCGCCGAGCATGGCGGCGGCGTCGTTCAGGTACGGGAAGCGCAGCGCGTCCACGATGAAGCCGGCGCGGTCGCGGCACCGGACGGCGGTGAGACCGAGGCGCCCGAGCAGGCCGGCGGCGCGCTCGGCGACGTCCGGGGCGGTCGCCACCGTCGCGGCGACCTCGGCGAGGGTGCCCGCCGGGTCGGGAAGGTGCAGCCCGACGACGTCGGCGGGACGTCCGGTGGCCATGGCCTGTCCGATCACGGAGCCGTCCACGGAGGTGACGGCGACGACCGTGCCGGGCTTGGCGGCCTGGACGGCGGCCGACAGCAGCGCCCGCGCGGCCTCGGCGTCCTCCGCCGCCTCGATGATCAGGTCGCAGGAGGCGAGGCCGGCGGCGGAGTCACGCACCTCACTGCCCGCCCGTTCGCACAGCGCGGCGACCGCGTCCGCGAGCGGCCCGACGCCGACGATGCCCACCACCGGCTGCGGGACGTCCGCCGCCTCCTCCCCCGCACCGGCGGAATCGTCATGAGAGTAGAAGCCGCGGCCGGTCTTGCGGCCGAGCAGCCCGGCGGTGACCAGCTCGCGAAGCACCGGCGACGCGGCGTGCCGCCGGTCGCGCGACTCGGCGTAGATGGCGTCCAGCACCTCCAGGCAGGTGTCGAGGCCGATCAGGTCCATGAGGGTGAACGGGCCCATCGGCAGGCCCGCGCCCTCCTTCATCGCGGTGTCGATGTCGTCGCGGGTGGCGTGGCCGGCCTCCAGCATCCCGGCGGCCTGGTTCAGGTAGCCGAACAGCAGCCGGTTCGCGACGAACCCGGCCCGGTCGCCGATCGTGACCGGCGTCTTGCCGAGGCCCCGCGCCAGCTCGGCGACCCGGGTCACGGCCTCCGGCTCGGTCAGCACCGTCCCGATGATCTCGACCAGCTTCATCACCGGCGCCGGGTTGAAGAAGTGCACCCCGACGATCTCGCTGGGACGTCCGGTCGTGACCGCGATGTCGGTGACCGACAGCGACGAGGTGTTGGTGGCGAGGACGGCGTCGTCCCGGCACACCCGGTCCAGCTCGGCGAAGACCTTGCGCTTGAGGTCTAGCCGCTCCGGGACGGCCTCGATCACGAGGTCGCAGTCGCCGAGGTCGGCGAAGTCGGTGGACAGCGTGATCCGGCCGAGGATCTCGCGCTGCGCGTCCTCGGTGAGCCTGCCGCGCTTCACGGCCCGCCCGGTCGAGCTCTCCAGGTGCCCGCGCCCGCGTTCCAGCGCGTCCCTGTTCACCTCGATGCCGACGACCGCGAGGCCGCCGCGCGCCACCACCTCGGCGATGCCCGCGCCCATCGTGCCCAGTCCGACGACCCCGACCCTGCTGAACGAACCACCAGTCATGCCCGCAGTCTCCCAGAGCGCGCATGCGCCGCCATGCCCGGGTACGACCGGAACGTGCGCCTCGGAATCTTCCTCCTCGCCGCCCGTTTCCCCGGACAAGACGACACCGCCGCCCTGTCCCGCACCGTTGATGCCGCCATCGCCGCCGAGCAGGCCGGGTTCGACGACGTGTGGCTGGCCGAACACCACTTCATGACCTACGGGGTCGTCCCGTCGGCGACGCTGCTGGCCGGGCACATCCTGGCCGCGACCACCCGCGTCCACGTCGGGACGGCGGTGAGCGTGCTCTCCACCCAGCATCCGGTGGCGCTGGCCGAGCAGGCCGCGATGCTGTCGCTGCTGTCCGGCGGCCGGTTCCGGCTGGGCGTCGGGCGCGGCGGTCCGTGGCGCGACCTGGAGGTCTTCGGCACGGGCCTGCCCCGCTACGAGCACGGCTTCGCCGAGTCGCTGGACCTGCTGCTCGCCTGGCTGCGGTCCGACCGCGTCGCGTGGTCGGGCGAGCACTTCCGCTTCCGCGAGGTACCGGTCGTCCCGCGCGCGCTCGTCCCACCGCAGGTCACGGTCGCCTGCACGTCCCCCGCCACAGAGGCGCTCGCGACCGAACGCGGGTTGCCGATGCTTCTCGGCATGCACGTCGGACCGGACGAGAAGGCCGCCGCCATCTCCCGCCACGGCGACCCGTCACTCCCCCACATCTCGACCCACGTGGCCCAGGTCGCCGACACGCGGGAGGAGGCCGTCCGCACCCTCATGGACGAGATGCCGCGCTGGCTCGGCCCCGGCCTGGACGGATACGTCGCCGTGGACGACCGTCCCCGCCCGCCCCGCGACCCGGTCGGCTACACCCGCCGCATGTGCGACCTGCACCCCGTCGGCTCACCGGACGACTGCGTCGAGTCGCTCGTGACCACGGCGGAACGCACCGGGATCGGGCACCTGATCCTGCTCGTCGAGGCGGCCGGCTCCCGCGCCGCCACCCTGGAGAACATCGCCCGCCTGGGCGCCGACGTCCTTCCCAAGGTCCGCGCCGCCACATAGACGTGCGGCGTGCCGATCGCCTCGGCACGCCGCACCGTTTCCGCTCAGCAGTCGCGGAGCTCGGGAGACTGGTTGAGGATCTGCTCGCGGGCGGTCACGAACGTCCGGTAGACGTCGGAGTCGCCGCTCGGGAAGACGGCGACGCGGTGGCAGTTCTGGAAGGCGAGCTTCATCCCGAAGTGGCGCTCCAGCGCGCCGCGCATGGCGTCGCTGGCGAGGACGCGGAGGAGCTGGCCGCGGGCCTGCTCGTCCGGCGGCGGCGTGAGGTTGTCGGCGAAGTCACCCCCGTCCACCTGGAGCCGCGCCACCAGCCCGGTGATCATGTCCCACGCGTACGGGAGGGACGTCCTGATGCACTCGATGAAGGCCGCGTCGCCGACCTCGCCCTTCTGCGCCGTCTCGAGCAGTTCCGGGGTCACGTCGAGGGACATGTGCGGGGATCCTTTCGCAGAGAGGATGAACACCCACCCGCCGACGCTAACCACGCTCCCGTGGGAATTCCAGGCCTTGACAAAGATTTTCATTCCGCTACGCGCCGCGCGGTGCCGCCCCGTGCCCCCGCGCCCGCCCCCGCCCCCGCCCCGGCCGGACGGCCTGCCGCTCGGCGAACTCGGCCCAGTACGCCCGCGCCCGCCGCGCCAGCCGAACGTCCCGCACGGCCTCCGCCTCGGCCCGCCGGGCCTCCGCCCGCTGCCTCGCCATGTCCCGCATGATCTGGTGGTGGTACACGACCTCTCCCCGAACGTCCCGGACCGCACGCCACGGCCCGACACCCAAGACACTCGCGCTAAGGCCCCCACCCCCACATCGGCACGACGCCCTATCCGCCCGCCCCGGAGTGCCTTAGACACCCCACCCGCCGCGCTCACACGTGCCCCTGCCCCTCGCACAGGACTTACAGGAGAAGCCCCGCGAGGACGGCGTCGACGACCTCGGCTGGCATCTCGTCCAGCACAGCCGGCATCGGGACCGAGGAGAGACGGATCTCGCCATCCAGTGAGCCCGCGAGAGCTTGAGCCTCAAGGCTGCCATTTCACCCACGACCCACGAGGCGGCCACGCCTGGGCGGACGAGTGCCGCGGCGGCGTCCCAGCGCGGCAGGTGGCGTTCGAGGACCGAGAATCAGCACAAGCAGCGATCAACCCGCTGGAGAGCCCCACAACCGGAGCCCACAACGATTACCGCCGGTACACCAATCTCGCCTGAAGCGGCCGGACGCCGCACTAAGGTGAGGCACCGTGCGTCTCGTTATCGCCCGCTGCAGCGTCGACTACGCCGGCAAGCTCACCGCCCACCTGCCCATGGCTCCCCGCCTCGTCCTCATCAAGGCGGACGGAAGTGTGAGCGTCCACGCCGACGACCGCGCCTACAAGCCCCTCAACTGGATGAACCCGCCGTGCTCGCTCCGCGAGGAGCCCTACGAGGAGAACGGCGCCATAGCCCGCTGGACGGTCACGCACGGCAAATCAGGCGAGCGGCTCATCCTCACCATCGAGGAGATCCTGCACGACACCAGCCACGAGCTGGGCCTCGACCCGGGCCTCCAGAAGGACGGCGTAGAAGCACACCTCCAGGAACTCCTCGCCGAGCACATCACCACCCTCGGCGACGGCTACACCCTCATCCGCCGCGAGTTCCCCACCGCGATCGGCCCGGTCGACATCCTCTGCCGCGACGCCGACAGCGCCACAGTCGCCATCGAGATCAAACGCCGCGGCGAAATCGACGGCGTAGAACAGCTGACCCGCTACCTGGAACTCCTCAACCGCGACCCGCACCTCGCCCCCGTCCGCGGCGTCTTCGCGGCCCAGGAGATCAAACCCCAGGCCCGCGTCCTCGCCACCGACCGAGGCATCGACTGCGTAACCCTCGACTACGACGCCCTACGCGGCATCCAACACGAGGGCACCCTCTTCTAACCGGCCTAACGTCACGAATGTCACAGGTGCGCGTCAGTCTGTTCCGTAAGCCGAAGAAACTCGTCGAGAAGCTCGACAGTGTATTTCGCCTCCATGCTGTCGATGCAGAGAGTGTTGAAGCTTCTCATGTACACATCGACTTCCTCGGGGTCGTCCAGATACATCGTGCTGGTGAGGTTCTCGACGTAAACCATGTCCGGCAGATTCCGCTCGGAAAACCGCAGGATTGTGAAGGCGCCTCCTTCGGAGACGCGTCCTTGGTACCCGAACGGCATGATTTGAATGGTGACCTTGGGTAGTCGAGACATCTCGATGAGGTGCTTGAACTGGCCACGCATCACTTCGGGATCGCCGATGGGACGGCGCAGTGCTCCCTCATCTATCGCGGCCCACAGGAACGGCGCGCCCGGACCCGTGAGGATCTCTTGACGGTTCATGCGCAGCCGCACGCGCTGGTCGATCTCTTGGTCGGTGAATCCGGTGCTGCTCAGACGGATGATCTCGCTCGCGTACCCCTCGGTCTGGAGCAGCGCCGGGACAAAGTGCAGTCCATATGTGCGGATCAGGGAGGCCGATTCCTCCAGCTCCGCATAATTCCGGGACTCCATGGACGGTATGCCGTCTGATCTGCTCTGGAAGGTTTCCAGCCGGTAGAGAAGTTCTTCGAGCTCCTGGCAGCGTTGTTCGGCCTCGGTGGCGCGGCGGCGGGCGTGGCGGAGCTGGCTGGTGAGATCGGTGATCTCAGCTTCGAGCTGGTCTCGTTCGGCCTGCAGAGCAGCTCGGTCACGTTCCCAGGCGGCTTTCAGCCGGCCGTGCCGGCGGATACGTTCGGCGAGTTGCTCTTCTAGGTGCGCGGCGTAGCGGTCGGCCTCGCGCTGGCCCACCACGGCGGCGTGCAACTCGTCGCGAACTATCCGCACCCGGTATTCGTGCGGATGGCGAACTCGCAGGGCCTCCAGCCACAGCTTGGCCAGATGTGTGCGAACCTCCGGAGAGACCTCCATACCCCGCTCCGCCTTGATGGCGAGCAGCCGCTCCAAGAACGACTGGTCTCCTGGAACACGGTGACCGTTGAGGTAGCGCGAGACAACGCTCTTGTCGAAGTGGTAAGTGCGGGCAAAGCGCCCCTGCGACATCCCTACCTGGCCCCAGAGCCCGCGCAGCTCCTCGACCCACGCCTGTACCTCGGGGTCGAGGTTGGGGGACAGAGGCCGCAGGCCCATCGAGGCCGGAGGGGCAACGGAACCCCGGGGCATGATGTCGGTCATGCGGTCCATTCTCTGCAATCAAGGCGCCGCTGTCCCACCGAGTTCGCCGATGCCAGGCGTTGCCATTTTCTGCAACCCCCAAGGGACGGCCGTTGCGGCCTAGTGCACCCCCCACCGGGTCTGGCTTGCTGGAAACCGTCCGGCGCCACCGGGTGCCGGACCCCGACACGGTGAAGGCGGCATGCAACACACTGAACGTCCCCCGACCGGTCCGCGCCCACTGCTGATCGCGATGGTCACAGTCGTCATCGGCATCTTGTCCGACGCGCTGTCGCTTCTCTCAGACCACCCGGTCCCCGAAGCGCTGCTGACCGCCTGCGCGGTGATCGGCAGCACCGCTGATCTACTCAACCAGGTCCTCCGGACGCGCCGTCCCCTTCTCAGTCCCGGCGATAAGGAGAAGGAGCAACCGGACGATCAATCAGAAAATCCCAACATCTGACCGCTTGGCTCACCGAGGCCATCGCGTCCGTTCTCTGCGGGCCGTCCAGTAGTCCACTTCGTAGACAATCAGCAATGACCGAGAGATCCGCCGACAAGATAAAGCGCCTCGGGTCGCATGACCTATCAACGCGACCCGAGGCACCTCTATACACAGCAATTCACCACTGCCAACTCACCACCGGGCAGTGTCGATCCGATCGCCTCGACCAGGCCAGCGTGAGCGTCGGAGATGACCAGTTGGACGCCGGTCAGGCCGCGAGCCACCGGACCCTCCAGGCCGCCGCGGACCTGCCGGGCGCGCTGGCCGCCGAGGTCGCCACGGCCGCGCGGGCGGCGTTCGTGGACGGCAGGGCGCGCCGCCCTTACGTGCAGCGCCGGCTTCGCCGCCCTCGTGGCCTCCCTGGACCTGCCCGCGGGCGTCCCCGCGGCGCAGGACCACCAACCCCGTCTACCCACACAAGCGCATACGGTCCGTCCGCTAACCAGGGTCAATTGTTCGCCGCCGTGCACCCTTACGCGCGGCCGGTGTCCCCGGCGGCTCCAGGAGCATCCACCTGGCGGCCTGAGTCCCTGACCGGTCTCATCGAGGAACAGATCCAGGCGCCCAGGTCCGCCGCGGTGGTTCCACTTGCGGCCTCATCGTCGCGTTCGATGGCGCGTTGCCCCGGGGACCAGCACCGACCAGCCGTTGCGGCGCAGCAGCAACGACACTTCCGGCAGGGTGTGGTCGATCCCGAACAACCGCCGGATCAGCGCGGCCACCCGACCCAGCCTCCACTGCTGGTCATCGGCATAGCCGTGCGCGGCCGGACCGCGATTCAACTCGGCCCCCAACCGCGCAAAGGCCGCATCGTCCGGCCACGGCCGACAGTGCGCCCCCCTGGACCACAGCGCCTCGGCCCCACCCTCACGCCAGGCTCGCCGCCACTTCTCCACCTGCCGCAACCCGGCTCTTAGCTCGGCGGCGATCCACGTACAAACGCCCCCCACCGAACCATTGCGCGGCCTGCAACCGGACCTGTTTTGGTCGTTCCCGGCCGGCAGCGGTCATCCCACCGCCCTGGGGGCATCTCGCCACGCCACCGGCATACGCCACACCACCGGCCGTCCACTCGCCCGGCCGCCATCACTCATCAACCCTGGTTGGCGGCCGATTGCGGAACGCGGCATCCATCAACTTCGATCTCGCTTACCCGCCGCCGGCGATCAGCCAGCTGAAGTGGCTGCCGGGGGTTACGCTGCGGACGCTCGGCCGGCGCCCCGGGCATGTGGTGTCGCGCACCGAATTGTGCAGGGTGCCGCCGAGGTGACTGGTCGGCGCGCCCAGCGGCCAGCGACGCCTGGCATTGGGCAGGCCGCCGCGGGAAGCCCACCCGAAGCGCGACGCGAGCCTTCCGGCGAGCGCGCTCGCGCCTCCCAGGCGGTGCGGAAGTCGCCTGGCCCCGAGGGGCTCTTCATCCCATCGCTCCATCCTCTGGCCTCTTTCCGCCTCGATCCAGCAGATAGGAGGTGGCCCCACCGAAACGAGGACCTGCCCGGCCCGGCTGCGCTCCGGCAGCCGTTCGAGGGAGTAGGACCCGATGCGCAGCTTAGGGATTGGGTCCTATTCCATCCGTGCTCGGCGCGGGCCTCGGCCAGCAGTTGCGACTGGAGATAACGGTCCGCTGGACAGCGGAGGCGTTCGCGGCTCGGTCAGTTGACCGTAGCGGCGGACCAGCATGACCGCCCCCGGTGCGCTCAGGGACTCGTGAGGACGACACGGGTGAGAACGGAAGGACAGCAGTCCCGCTGTGGGCAGTCAGCGGGCGACGCGGTAGCGGAGGTGGGTGACGCCGTTGCCTTGGAGGGTGGCGATCGGGCCTTCCAGGTCGACCGGGCCGCCCAACTCGCTCAGGTAGGGCACGCCGTCGCCGAGGAAGACCGGCATGAGGTCGATCCACACCTCGTCCAGCAGGCCCAGTTCCAGGGCCTGGCGGGCGATGGTCCCGGCGGCCACGTTGACGTACCTGTCGCCCGCCACGGCCTTGGCCTGCTCGATCGCGCTCGCGACACCGTCGGTGACGAAGGTGAAGGGGACGGTGGTGTCGCGATCCTTCCAGTCGTCGGGGACGTTGTGCGTGACGACGAAGACGGGTTCGCCTGTGGGTGAGTCACCACCCCAGCCGTTGGTCAAGTCGAACAACCGTCGGCCGATGACGCCTGCCCCGGCGGTTCCGGCCATCTCACGCCAGTGGAGCGCGCTGGCCTCGCTCAGACGCAGGGTCATCTTCCCTGAGAGCATCGGAATCGCGACGTTTCCGGAGTCGTGCCAGCGGTGCAGCCGATCGAAGCCGCTCTCCTGCGGGCCTGCGATGAAGCCGTCCAGGGACATGCTCGCCGTGGTGTACACCTTGGTCATGGTCGGGTTCCCTTCTCTTCGCCCTCGCTGTCTGGACTGACCGCACGCGTCCAAGAAAGTCATCGGTGCCCGGCCCCCATGTCCGTACCTGGGTGCGGTGGCGGTGCACCTACTGGACCGCCGGCCTGACGAGACCGGAGCCGTGCACGCTCGTCCCAACTCGCGTCCACGGGTCGTCCTAGGGATGAGGATCACGTCGGTGAATCGGCCCCCCGGGGGGCAGGACGCGCCAGCCAGCTGCCAGCACAGCGGGCACGGAACGGTGGGATGTCGGGGATGCGACGCCGCGCGAGGTCCGGGCGGCAGTAGTGGCGTCGCGCGGACGGTCCCGGCTCGTGCCCTTCCCGTCCTACTCGACGGCCTCCTGTGTCACGGGAGACCACATCACCATGGCCATCACCGGAGACGGCAGTGCGCGTGATCCGCCACGTACTGCCCTACCGGTTCTGTGTGACGGGTTGTCCGGCTGCGGAGAACTCGGGCAGCCGCTCGTGGTTGTGTGCTGGCTGGGGAGCGGCCGGTCTGCTCCCGGACGTCCTCGCGACCTACGAGGGCGAACCAGCTGTGTCGCCGATCGAGGTGGTCTTCGCAGGCGATCGTGCGAGCATGCTGCGCGATGGGCGGGCCGATGCCGCACTGCTGTACACGCCGACCGATGGCGTCCGTGGGCTGGGCACCGAGACGCTGCTGAGCGAGCGCCGGTCGCTGTGCTGTCTGTGTTCCACCCCCTCGTACGGCGGCCTACTCTGCGGATGGCCGAGCTTGAGCGCGAGAGGCTGCACAAGCACGATCCCACCGATGGCGGCACCGGTGGCAGCATCAGCGAACTGATGCACCTGATCGCCCTGGGCCGCACGGGCGCCGTGCTGCCGCAAGTCATTGACCACGCCCCTGCGCGATGACCTGACGACGATTCCAGTGACCGACGTTCCGCCGAGTGTCCTCGTGCTCGACTGGCCCGCACACGGCACGTCCTCATCGGTCGCTGCCCTCGCCCGCGCCGCCGCGAAAGCCGCCACGGCGCCGCAATGCTAGGCCCCTGTGCGGGTCCGTCCGGAGGCTGTTGCCGTCTCTCGGCCGAGTGCGGCTCCGGCGGCGTGCTGATGTGCCCGCACGATGGCGGGGTCCACGCTGCCGAGGTGCTCGGGGGCCGCCGCCGAGGTGCTCGGGGGCCGCCGCCGCGTTTGCGGGCCTGCCGGGATCACTTCCAGACCCCTGCCGACGGCAACAGGGGACCATGGGAGACGCCGCCCGCCCGCCTGAATTGCGCCCCGGGCCGTCCGGGGGCACTTCGGGCGGGCGCTGCGTCCCGTCGATCTTGTGGCCCAGGATTCGGCCTCTCCCGCCCAGGCGCTGCCCGGTGCGGCTCTTGCGGCAAAACCGGCACATCCTGCACGCGGTGATGCACGACACCTGCACCTGTCGGCATGGCGGAGGTTAGGCGGCCTTGGGTAGGTCGGTTGGTGGGGTGGTGGTGGGGGTCGCTCTTGTGTCGGGAGGTGGGAGGGCGCGGTAGATGTAGCGGCCGGTGGTGTCTTGGGTAATGTGCATCTGCTCGGCGTTGGCGTGTTTGAAGCGGTTGTGCCATCCGCAGCAGAGGGCCAGTTTGTCGATGTCGGTGGGGCTGTCACCTAGGGCCCATCCGTTCACGTGATCGACTTCGCACAGGGTGCCGGGGACTTCG
Source organism: Actinomadura madurae (assembly GCF_047130825.1). Classification (NCBI taxonomy): domain Bacteria; kingdom Bacillati; phylum Actinomycetota; class Actinomycetes; order Streptosporangiales; family Thermomonosporaceae; genus Actinomadura; species Actinomadura madurae. The sequence goes on along the minus strand of NZ_CP083237.1, from coordinate 8,283,828 downwards.
CAGCCTCGGACCGCGCAGGTCGGATAGAGCGTTTCGAGGACTTGGCGTTGGGCTGCGGTGGCGAACCGGACCTTGTGTCCCAAGTAGAGCGGGGTGTGGCCGCCCAGGAGGAGCGGCGAGACTCCTGCGGCCAGGGCTATGCGGCGGGCCTGGGGGGCGGGGATCGGGGTGCCGTCGGTCAGGCGGGCGGGTGCTTCGCCGCCGGTCAGGGTGTCCAGATCGCAGATGACGGTGACCTTGGTGGCCCGGTGGCCGCCCGAGAGGACGGCGGTCAGCGCGGCGGCGGTTCGTTCGGGCAGGTCGCGCTGGTCGTCGGGTCCTGCCGGTTTGGCCAGAGGTCCCAGGGTTCCGTCCCAGATGGCGGCGTCCTCGGGGTTCAGCCAGCCCTTGATGTATCGGCCGCCGTCCAGGGAGCGCGTCACAGTGACCCAGGAGCGCTCGTAGCCGCGCTGGGAGTCTTCAGGGGCTTGCTCGCGCCCGTCTCGTTCGGCGATGACGTCGCGGATGCGGCGGCCGAACGCGGCGACTTTTCCGGCTGAGAAGCCCTGGCCGACCATGTCCAGCAGGACTGATTCCGCCTCCGCGCAATCGGCGTCGTCAAGCCGGGCGACGGCGTCGGCCACGGTGGCGGCGTGGCCGTAGGACAGCTCACCGCCTGCGAGCATCGCCGTCACCTTCGGCAGCCTGTGGCGCTGCCGTGCCAGGGTCACCCGCTCTCTGGCGCGCGACTCGCGCATGCCCAGCCGCGACCGCAGCCATGCCTGGGTGGACGGCAGGCCCCAGCGAAACATTTCTCCAGTGGCGTCCACGCGACCGATCAATTCGGCCAGCGCGCTTTCCTGCGCGTCCGACGCGGCCGCGAGCTTCTCCGCCAACTCCATGCAGGACGACGGGGATTCCGGCGCGGTACGTCCGGCTAATTCAGCGGCGATCGCGGCAGCGGCGTTCACCAACTCTATGGTGGACGCCCCACGCAGATCGACCGCGATCAAATCCATGAGGAAAGTATATCGAATGTGTGTTCGAAATGGGCCGCGAGAACCACTTCAGTTTTGTCACCGCGGGGATAGTCGGAGGCGGTCCCCAATCGCCGTCCGCTTAGAGAAGCCGGGCCATGGCTTCGCCCTGCCCCTCTTGGACGGTGGGGTGGCGCGTCGGGCAGGGGGCAGGCGGAGCCTGCCCGACGAAAGCTGCACCCAGGGGTCGCAGAGGCTCCGAAGTCAAGGGTGGGACGGAGTCCCATCGCGAAGCGACGCCGAAGGCGCCCTTGACTTTGGAGGGGCGGCCCCGTACGCAGCGCCACCCCACACAATTGCCCGAACACGGGCATACTCATCCTAGGTCGGGACTGGGCGACACAACTCGGGTCCAAGTAATCAGACTCCGGACAAATGCTCACCACTCAATGGTCAGGGAAAGAGTATGGAACAGGCTTCATATCGACATTTGCGACTCGGTTGCCTGTTGGGCTTGGCGTCTGCTCGCCGGCTGGGCGGTGATTGGGCATGTGACGCAGGCGGAGGGCTGCCGGACGGTAGGGGTGGGCGGGCATTATGGCGGGCATGACGTTTCAAGCGAGCGGCACCTTCGACATCGAGGCGTGGGACGCCGACAAGCCCTATGACGAGCAGGGCGGGAACAAGCTGACCCGGGTGCACGTCGGCAAGGCCTTTCACGGGGACCTCGTGGGGACGAGCTCCACCGAGCTGATCACGGTGGAGTCGGCGGCGGGGCCGGTCGCCTACGTGGGAGTCGAGCATGTCCAGGGCATCCTGCACGGCCGCGAAGGGACGTTCGTGTTGCAGCACAGCGCGGGCAGCGAGGACGGAACGCCCGACACCCAGTGGCTGCGGTGGCTGATCGTGCCCACGTCCGGGACGGGCGAGCTGGCGGGCATCCGCGGTGTCGGGCAGATCACCGTCGCCGAGGACGGGTCCCACGCCTGGGCGCTGGAGTACACGCTGGACTAGCGGCCGACCGGCGGCCGGTAATGTTCACCTCATGCCCCCGGTCACCGGCGACGCTACGCGCGAGCGCATCATCGACGCGGCCGAAGAGTGCTTCGGCCGCTTCGGCGTGGCCAAGACCACGGTCGAGGACATCGCCGCCGCGGCGAAGCTGTCGCGGGCGACCGTGTACCGGAGCGTCACCGGCGGGCGGGACGAGCTGATCCTCGCGGTGGTGGTCCGCGACCTGCACCGGTTCCTCGACCGGCTCGCCGAGCGGTTGCGCCGGGAGCGGTCGGTGTCCGAGGCGATCGTCGAGGGCACGCTGGACGCGGTCGAGTACGTCCGCGACGAGCCGGCCCTCGCGCATTTCCTCGTCCCGGAGGCGGCGGGGCACATGCAGGCGGCCGTGGCCGGGGCCGCCGAGCACGTGCTCGCGCTGTGCTGCGACTACGTCCGGCCCTATTTCGAGCAGGCGCAGCGGCAGCGCAGGCTCCGGCCCGACATCGAGGTGGAGGGGACCGTGGAGTTCCTCTTCCGCATCATCACCTCGCTGATCGTGATGGAACGCGACCGGGACGCCGACGGGCTGCGCCGCTTCCTGCGCACCTATGTCGTCCCGGTCATCGCGGCGCCATGACTCCGGCGAGCGGGTAGCGTCCAGTGAAGTCCAGGCGGGAGAAAGGCCGGCAACAATGAAGGACACGGCACACGAGATGCGGGGGAGCTCGGCCGTCCGGCCGAGTCCGGTGTTCCTCGCGGTCGTGGCGGCGACCGTCCTGTGCGGCCTGATCGCCTGGCGGTACGGGACGATTCTGGAACGGCCGGGACGGATCGCGCTGTTCGGGTTCGTGATCGCCGCCTGGATCCTGTCGCTGTCGCTGCACGAGTTCGGGCACGCGTACATGGCGTACCGGTCGGGCGATCGCAGCGTGGTGTCGAAGGGCTACCTCACGCTGAACCCGCTGAAGTACTCCGACATCACGCTGAGCTTCCTCATCCCGGTCGTGTTCATCATCCTCGGCGGCATCGGCCTGCCGGGCGGCGCCGTCTGGATCGACCGGCACGTGATCCAGGGGAAGCTGCGGCACAGCCTGATCTCGGCGGCGGGCCCGCTGTCGAACGCGCTGTTCGCCGTCATGCTCGCGGTGATCTTCAAGAACTTCGCCGACAGCGGGCACGCGCTGTTCTGGTCCGGACTGGCGTTCCTGGCGTTCTTGCAGGTCACGGCCGCCGTCCTGAACCTGCTGCCGATTCCGGGGCTGGACGGCTTCGGCATCATCGAGCCCTACCTGCCGCGCCATCTGGTGGACCGGGCGAACGCGTACGGCGGCTACGTCTTCCTCATCCTGATCGCGCTGCTGTGGCTCGGGCCGATCAACGAGGGCTTCTTCAACGTCATCTACTACATCACCGACGCGATCGGGCTGGGCGACTTCCCGTTCCGGGTGAGCGGCTCCATCGACCACTTCCCGATCGAGCTGGGGCACTACCTGTTCCAGTGGTGGAACGACTAGTCCGCGACCGCGACGAGGTGCCGGACGATGCGGCGCAGTTGTTCGGCGTAGCGTTCCTGGAACTCGGGTGATCCCGGGTCCATGCCGAAGACGCGGCGGACGGCGAGCGGATTCGTGACCGGCGCCGACACCATCGCCATGACGGCCAGCATGACCGCGCCCGGGTCCAGGTCGGCGGGCAGTTCCCCAGCGGCCTGGCGGCGTTCGAGGTCGGACAGGTCCTCCCGCTCGCCGGACGGGACGTCGTCGAGGTTCTCGGTGAGGCCGCGCCAGGCGTTCAGCCGTGTTCCGCGCGGGTCGTCCAGGACGTGCCGCAGGTACCGGATCACGATCTCGTCGAACGGGACGGACGGGTCGTTGAACTCGGCCTCCCGCTCCAGCCAGCGCCGGCCGAGCGCGCTGTACAGGCCCTCCTTGCCGCCGAAGTAGTAGTTGATCAGCTGCTTGTTCACGCCGGCGCGGTCGGCGATGTCCTGGACGCGGGCGCCCGCGAACCCCTTGGCGGAGAACTCCTCCAGCGCGGCGTCCAGCAGCAGGCGCCGCGACCGCTCGGCGTCGAGGGTGCGCTCGTCCGGGGCGGGGGCGCGCCGCGCGCGCTTCGTCGTCTCCGTCACGGACCCCATCGTAACCGCTCGGCTGATCTCTTCACCCAACCGGCTGGTTGACAAGTTTATCCATATGGTTGAACCTGGTCGCCATGATTCTTGTGACCGGAGCGACCGGAAACGTCGGACGCCATCTCGTCGGCGAACTGCTCACCGCGGGCGCCAGGGTCCGCGCGCTGACCCGCGATCCCGCCCGAGCCCGCCTGCCCAGCGAGACCGAGGTCGCCCGCACCGGCGACATGCCGCTGGACGGCATCTCGGCGATCTTTCTCAACCCGGCCGTGTTCTGGCACGGCTTGGACGATCTGCTGTCCCGCGCCGTCGAGCACGGTGTCCGGCGGGTGGTCATGCTGTCGTCGGCCGCCGCGCTGGACGACGACGCGGCGAATGAGCTGGCCGTGCACCACCTGAAGATCGAGCGGGCGATCGAGGACTCCGGGCTGGAGTGGACGTTCACGCGTCCCGGCGAGTTCTCGTCCAACGCGCTCGGCTGGCGGGAGGCGATCCGCGCCGGCGACCCCGTCCGCGAGCCTTACGCGGCGGCCCGCAGCGCGCCGATCCACGAGCGCGACATCGCGGCCGTCGCCGCGAAGGCCCTGCTCACCGACGATCTCCTCGGCGCCAGGCCGGTCCTGACCGGGCCCGAGGCGCTCACCCACCCGGAGATGGTCGGGCTCATCGGCGAGGCGACCGGCCGCCCTGGGCGCTTCGAGGAGATCACTCCCGAGGAGGCGCGGCGGGAGATGCTCGCCCACCCCTACATGCGCGAGGGCCTGGTGGACGTCCTGCTCCGCCTACGCGCGAACTCGGTCGACCATCCGGCCGAGCCGTCCCCGGAGGTCGAGCGCATCACCGGGCGCCCGGCCCGGACGTTCAAGGAGTGGGCCGCCGACCACGCCGACGCCTTCTGCTGACCAGCAAGCCCCCGCGGAGCGTCGACGAGGGGAGGAGCCGGAGCCGGCCAAGGGGGCGAGCGAAGGAGCGGGACATGAACGCCACCCTGACCAGCCTTGCCGACCTCGCACACGCCGGACGCGCGACCCGGCGACCGACGCGCCGAGACCGCGGGCGGCGCGGCGGTGCCCGGTGTCGACTGGTGTCCTGCGCCAGCTCCCAACACGGCAGCCGGGGCACTGGGGCCCCAACACCGCCCCACTACACCGACTCGCTGACTCACTGCCCCCGACCCACTGACCCCCGACCCACTGACCCCCGACGCGCCGAGCCCAACTCACCGAGCCCGACCAACCGAACCCACCCGACCGAACCCGCCCCACCGAACCAACCGCTCGAACCCAACCAGCCAAACCCGACCGACCAAACCCAACCGGCCAAACCCGACCGATCAGGCCCGACCGATCAGGCCCGACCGATCAGGCCCGGCCAACCAAGCCCGGCCACCCAAGCCCGGCCAACCGAACCCGGCCAACCGAACCCAACCGACCGAACCCAACCGACCGAACCCAACCGACCAGACCCGACCGACCAGACCACCTGCCGCCGACCACGTTGGAGAGCGCGACCAGGGCGGGGCCGCCCCCGTGGCCCCGGCCTAGTCGCGGTTGTTGGTGGCCGTGATCTCCTGCAGCGCCCACTCGAACCAGTCGCGGCGCATCGCGGCGAAGCGTTTGCCGTACTCGATGACCAGTCGTCCGTAGACGGACAGGTCGTCGTCCCCCCAGTCGATGTCCTTCTCCAGGGCCTTCAGCTCGTCGAGGTACTCGCCGAGTCCCTCCTTGTGCCTGCGGAGATATCTCTGGGCCTCGTCCGGCTCGACCAGTCCGAGGAAGAAGACCCGCAGCAGCGCCTCGTCCCGCCGTCCGACCTTGGCCGGGACGTTCACCAGCCAGTCGTGCAGCTCGGCGCGCCCGGCCTCGGTGATCCGGTACGCCTTGCGACCGCGGGGCCCCTCCTCGGCGACCTCGATCAGCCCGGCGTCGGCGAGCTTACCCAGTTCGCCGTAGAGCTGGCTCTGCCGGGCCGGCCACACGTTCCCGAGCGAGATCTCGAACACCTTCAGCAGGTCGTACCCGCTGGCACCGTCCATCTCGGCGATGAGCCCGAGCACCGCATGTCGCAAACTCATGTCCTGCAGTGTACAGGTCAGTGTTGACATGTCGAAAGAGGATTGTCTATGTTCGACATGTCAAAGTTGGAATGTCATCGGGAGTGCCGGACCGTGCCGAAGTACTACGCCAGAACGTTCCTCCCCTGGATCCTGCTCGCCGTCGGCAGCGGTTTCGACGTCCGGGCCGGAGCCGTGACGGGGCTCGTCGTCGCACTGGCACTCCTCGCGCACGATCTCCGCCGGGGGCACCGCGCCGACTCCCTGATCCTGGAGATCTCCACGACCGTCTTCCTCGCGGCGCTGACCGTCGCGGCGTTCGCCGCCCCCGACTCCCCACCGATGGGCTACGGCGCCTCGCTCGCGATCGGCTGGCTGGGCGTCACGGCCTGGGGCACGCTCCTGCTCGAACGCCCCTTCACCGAAGGAATCGCCCGCCGTAAGGTCAGCGCGGAGGTAACCGCGACCGCCGGGTTCCGGCACGTCAACCGCGTGCTCACCGCCGTCTGGGCGGTGAGCTTCACCGTCATGGCGGTCGTGCTCGGCTGTGTCCAGTACTGGTCGCCGGACAGCACGGCACTGCTGGTCACTGTCAAGATCGCCGGGTTCACACTCCCGGCCGTCTTCACCGCCCGTTACCCCGAGATCGTCCGGAGGCGCCACCTCACCAGGTCCGGCGCACCTTCTCCGGAGCCGGAGCCAGAGCCAGAGCCGGAACCCGAGCCGGCGACGGCGTCCTCTCCGGAGCCCGAACCGTCCTCCCGCTGACCCCACCCGGGAAAGGAGCACGAGATGAGCGAGAACACCGCCGACCGTCCCGCCGCCTGGCTGGAGGGGCAGCTGGCCCCCGTAGCCGACGAGATCGTCGCCCGCGACCTGCAGGTGACGGGCACCCTGCCCGCCGCGCTGACCGGCCGGTACTTCCGGAACGGGCCGAACCCGAAGCCCGGCGAGCCGACCCGGCACTGGTTCAGCGGCCACGGCATGATCCACGGCGTCCGGCTGAACGACGGCCGCGCCGAGTGGTACCGCAACCGCTGGGTCAGGACGGACATGTTCACCAAGGGCACGCCGTTCCTGCGCGAGGACCTCACGTTCGACCGGCGCTCGGTCCAGGCCAACACGCACGTCATCCCGCACTCCGGCAAGATCTGGGCGCTGGTGGAGGTCGGCTTCCCGTACGAGATGACGCCGGAGCTGGAGACCGTGGGCCCGTGCGACTTCGGCGGCCGGCTCACCACCGCGATGACCGCGCACCCGAAGGAGGACCCGGTCACCGGTGACCTGCTGTTCTTCGGCTACGGCGTCTTCGAGCCGTACCTGACCTACCACCGCCTGACCGCGGACGGCACGCTGGCCGAGAGCCGCGTGATCGACGTCCCCGGGCCGACGATGATGCACGACTTCGCGATCACCGAGAACCATGTCGTCTGGCTCGACCTGCCGGTGGTGTTCGACGCCGAGCTGGCGCTCTCCGGCATGGCGGGACTCCCCTACCGGTGGGACGACGGCTACGGCGCCCGGCTCGGCGTGATGCGGCGGGACGGCACCGGGGACGTCCGCTGGTTCGACGTCGACCCGTGCTACGTCTTCCATGTCGGCAACGCGCACGAGGACGCCGCCGGCCGGATCGTCCTGGACGCGGCGCGCTACCGTCCCGAGAACTTCACCGCCCTGTGGACGCACATCGGCGGCACCGCCCACCCCTCCGTGGCTGCGGCGCGGTCCGACACCGCCCGGCTGCACCGCTGGACCCTCGACCCCACGACCGGCAGGGCGGCCGAGGAGCAACTGGACGACCGGGGCGTGGAGTTCCCGACCCTCGACGACGCCCGCACCGGCCGAGCGAACCGCTACCTGTACATGGTCGCCGGGGACCGGACGACCGCCGGCAAGGAGATCGTGAAGTACGACCTGCGCGGCGGCTCGTCGGCGGCGCACGTCTGCGAGGGCGCCACGCACGTCGGCGAGGCCGTCTTCGTCCCGGCGCCGGACGCCCGCGCGGAGGACGAGGGCTGGATGCTGTCGGTGGTCACCGGCGACACGGCGTCCGAGCTGCGGGTGCTGGACGCGGCGGACCTCTCGCACGTCGCGAGCGTCCACCTGCCGCGGCGCGTTCCGGCCGGATTCCACGGAAGCTGGATCCCCGACGCCCGGATCGGGGCCTAGGGTGATTTACTAGCCGGTACAGCCGCGCAAGCACTCACTTACAAGGCTCCTCCCGGGAGGTTCCTCATGTCCGTGGCCACGGAGAACACCGAGACGTTCGCGTCCCTGAACCCGGCCACCGGCGAGGTCGTCGCCGAGCATCCCGTCCAGGACGCCGCCGCCGTCGCCGCGGCCGTCGAGCGCGCCCGGGAGGCGGCCGCCTGGTGGCGGGCCCTCGGCTGGAAGGAGCGCCGCCTCCGGCTGCTCAACGTCAAGGGCTCCCTCACCCGCAACCTGGGGAGGATGGCCGAGCTCATCCACCAGGAGACCGGCAAGCCGGTGCAGGACGCCCAGCTTGAGACGATCATGGCGATCACGCACCTGGACTGGGCCGCCCGCAACGCGCAGAAGGTCCTCGGGCCGCGCTCGGTCTACCCCGGCCTCATGGCGATCAACCAGCGCTGCGTGCTGGAGTACCAGCCGCTCGGCGTCGTCGGCGTCATCGGCCCGTGGAACTACCCGGTCTTCACCCCGATGGGCTCGATCGCCTACGCGCTCGCCGCCGGGAACGCCGTGGTGTTCAAGCCGTCCGAGTACACCCCGGGCGTCGGCGTGCTCCTCGCCGAGCTGGTCGACGCGGTGATCCCCGAGCACCCCGTGCTGCAGACGGTGACCGGGCTCGGCGAGACGGGGGCGGCGCTCGCCTCGTCCCCGCACGTCGGCAAGATCGCCTTCACCGGCTCGGCCCGCACCGCCAAGCGCGTCATGGCGGCCTGCGCCGAGAACCTCACCCCGATCGTCGCCGAGTGCGGCGGCAAGGACGCCTGCATCGTCGACTCCGACGCCGACCTCGACGCCGCCGCCGACGCCGCGCTGTGGGGCGCCATGTCGAACGCCGGCCAGACCTGCATCGGCGTCGAGCGCATCTACGTCGTGGACGAAGCGTACGACAGGTTCCTCGGCACGCTCACCGAGAAGGCCCGCGACCTGCGTCCCGGCTTCGATCGGGAGGCGGCCTACGGGCCGATCACGATGCCGTCGCAGCTCGACGTCATCGAACGGCACATCAAGGACGCCCTCGCCAAGGGCGGCAGGGCGGTGGTCGGCGGCGCCGAGTCCGTCCGCAAGCCCTACGTGGAGCCGGTCGTGCTGACCAACGTGCCGGACGACTCGTCGGCGGTGTGCGAGGAGACCTTCGGCCCGACGATCACCGTCCACCGGGTCAAGGACATGGACGAGGCGGTGGAGAAGGCCAACAAGACCAGCTACGGCCTGGCCGGGACGATCTTCTCCGGGGACAGGTCCCGCGCGATGGAGACCGCCCGCCGGATGCGCTCCGGCATGACCTCCATCAACGCGTTCGCCGCGTTCGCCAGCGTCGCCGCCCTGCCGTTCGGCGGCGTCGGCGAGTCGGGCTTCGGCCGCATCCACGGCGCGGACGGCCTGCGCGAGTTCGCCCGGCCGAAGGCCATCACCCGCCAGCGGTTCGCGACGATGAACCTCACCTCGTTCGCCCGCTCCGAGAAGGAGATGGCCCGCGTCCTCGGCCTGATCAACATGATCCACGGCCGCCGCTACAAGCGCTGAGCGGCGCCCCCGGCGAAGTCCCGCCTCCACCGCCCACCGCGGGCCGCGTCACGCGGGCGCGGTCGGGGGGTGGGGCGGGGGGGCGCCTAGACTCCGGGGCATGGGCTCAGAGACGTTCGGCGCACCTGCGCGCAGCCGCCTCCAGGCGTCCCTGGGCGCGATCTCCCCGCCCCCGCAGGGCTTCCGGCCGTTCGCCGACGGCGACGTCCCGGCGCTGGCCGCCCTCATGTGGGACGCCTACCGCGGCACCCCCGACGAGACCGACGTGGGCGACCTCCAGGGTGCTGTCCGCGAGCTCCACCTCACGCTGGACGGCGAGTACGGCACGTTCCTGCGCGAGGCGTCGTTCGTCACCGACCACGAGGGGCGTCCGGTAGGGGCGGCGCTGGTCACCCTCTACCAGGGCCTGCCGCTTCTCGCGTTCCTCTTCACCGCCCCGGTCCACGCGGGACGCGGTCTGGGCCGCGGACTGGTCATGGCGACCATGCACGCCCTGGCCGAGCAGGGCCACGACACCCTCACCCTGGCCGTGACCCGCCGCAACCGCCGCGCCCGCCGCCTCTACGACCGCCTCGGCTTCATCGAGGTCGCCTAGAGTCGCACCTGTCGGCCCGTGTCCGGCCCAGCCGACCCGTATCCGGCCGTGCCGGGCGCGTGTCCCGTGCCGCCGCCCGCGAAAGGACTCCGCGACCATGCAGCAGACGATCACCGCCGCGAACGCGCTGGCCGAACGGTGGGCCGCGACCTGCTCCGGCGCGTCCACCGTCATGGCGGGTCCCGGCGCGTGGCCGCTCCTCGCGCTGCTGGCGTCCGCCGCGGACGGCCCCGGGCGCGGCGAGCTCGAAACGGCCGTCGGACTGGACGCCCCGGCCGCGGGCCGTGCGGGGGCCGAGCTGCTGGCGCTCCTCGGCGACGCGCCCGCCGTCCGGTCCGCGCTCGGGCTGTGGACGCGGCTCGACGTCCCCATCGAACCGGCCTGGGCGCCGCCCGCGACCGCGCACGGCATCCTCACCGGCGAACCCGCCAAGGACAAGCGCGATCTCGACGCCTGGGCGGCGGAGCACACCGGCGGCCTCATCCGGTCCATGCCGATCAAGATGGAGCCGGGGACGCTGCTGGTCCTGGCGTCCGCGCTCACCGTCCGGACGCAGTGGTTCGAGCCCTTCGACACCTTCGACGGCGACGCCTCCCTCTACCGGACCACGCAGCACCTGGAGGACGCCAGGGTCACCGACGCGCCGGACGGGCCGGTCACGCTCGTCCGCGTCGCGGGCACCGACGACGTCGACGTCCATCTCGTCCGCGGCGACCAGCCGCCCGGCCAGGTGCTCAAGGCCGGCTTCGGCACGCTCGACGGCCGCCGCCCCGCCACGACCGCGGGCGACCTCCCCGAAGGGACGCCCGCCCCCGGCGTCACCGTCTGGTTCGAGGAGGCGATCTGGCCGACGCCGCAGTTGCGGCTCACGCTGCCGGCCTTCGAGGTCACCGGGGCGCACGACCTCCTAGGCCTGCCGGACGTCTTCGGGCTCGCGTCCGTGCGGGACACGTCCCGCGGCCACTTCCCCGGCATCAGCACCACCCCGCTCGCGATCGGGCAGGCCCGGCAGAACGCGCTGGCCCGCTTCGACGCGGAGGGCTTCGAGTCCGCCGCCGTCACCGCGGTCGGTGCCCTCGCCGGCTCCGCCGCCCCGTTCGGCGATCCTCACCTGGCGAAGCGGGTCTCCGTCACGTTCGACCCGCCGTTCGGCTTCCTGGCCGTGCACCGCCCGTCCGGTCTGGTCCTCACCACCGGCTGGGTGGCGGAGGCCGGCGCGGCCTAAGCCTCACCCGGACGGGACGTCCCGCCTAAGGCGGTCTGAGGCGGCGGAGATAAGGCGTCGTCCCAATGTGGGGCACGGGGTCTTAGGACGAACCTTGTACATGTCGGGCCGAGAGGGTCCGGCAGGGACAAGGAGAAGCAGATGCTCAGCCAGGAGTTCATGAGGGTCGTCATCGAGGACCGCGTGCGCGAGCTCCGGGCCCAGGCGAAGAACACCCGCCGCGCCCGCATCGCCAAGGCGCTCAAGCGCTGACCACCGCGGTCCACCGCGGTCCACCGCCCGGACGACCCGAACCCGCCGACGACGCCGAGAGGGAAAGCGACATGACACGCCCCGAGTTCAGCAACATGATCATCAAGGACCGCGTACGGGTGCTGCGGAGCGAGGCGAAGAACGCGCGCCGCGCCCGCCGCATCGCGAAGGCCCGCACGCGGTGACGCCCGCGGCCTGTACGGCACCGGCCACGCCCCCGTCCTCGGACGGGGGCGTTTCTCATTTCGGGGCGTTCGCCGGCGCGAGCGGGGTACGGCCGCGGATCAGGTCGGCGGCGCGCTCGGCGATCGCGATGGTGGGGGCGTTGGTGTTGCCGCGCGGGACGGCCGGCATGACCGAGGCGTCCACCACCCGGAGGCCCTCCACGCCGCGGACCCGCAGCTCGGTGTCGCAGACGGCGCCGTCCCCGCCCATCGCGCAGGTGCTCGTGGGGTGGAACAGCGTCGCGGCCTCGCGGCGGACGAAGTCGACGACGGCCTCGTCCGACGCGGCCTGCTCCCCCGGCGCCCACTCGCCGCCGACGAGGGACGCGAGCGGGCCGGTGGCGGCGATCTCGCGGGCCTGCCGGACCCCGGCGACCAGGATGTCCAGGTCGGCCTTGTCGGCGAGGTAGGCCGGGTCGATCAGCGGCTTGGCGTACGGGCTGGCGGAGCGGAGCGTCAGCGTGCCCCGGCTCGCGACCGCGATCGCGGTGACCATGACCGACAGCAGCCGCTCGGACGACTCGGTGAGCCCCTGGTCGACGAACGGCGTGGGGAGGACGTGGTACTGCAGGTCCGGCGCGGGCAGCCCCTCGACCGTCCGGACGAACCCGCCCGCCTCCGCGACGTTGGACGTGTACGGCCCGCGCCCCAGCGCCTGGTACAGGGCGAACGAGCGCGCGTTCGCCAGCTCCCAGAGGGCCTTGGTGCGCGGCGTGGCGAACATGACGTTCACGAACGGGTGGTCCTGGAGCCGCTGGCCGACCGGGGAGTCCGCGACGACGTCGATCCCGAGCGACCGCAGATGACCGGCCGGGCCGATCCCCGACAGCATCAGCAGCTGCGGGCTGTTCACCGCGCCGCCCGACAGGATCACCTCGGCCTCGGCGCGGACCGACCGCGTCTCGCCGCGCGCCTCGTACCGGACGCCGGTCGCCCGCCCGTTCTCGATCGTGACCCGGGTGACGAGCGCGTCGGTCACCACCGTGAGGTTCGGCCGGTTCTCGATCGGATGCAGGTACCCGGCGGCGGCGGACCAGCGCCGGCCGCCCTTGCAGGTCACCTGGTAGAAGCCGACGCCGTCCTGGTCGGCGCCGTTGAAGTCGGGGTTGGCGGCGAGCCCGTACGCCTTGGCCGACTGCACCCACGCGCGGGTCAGCGGGTGCCGGTAGCGGGGGTCCTCGACGCGCAGCGGCCCGCCGACCCCGTGGTAGGGCAGATCGCCGCGCTGCTGGTCCTCGGCGCGGCGGAAGTAGGGCAGCAGGTCCTCGTAGCCCCAGCCCTCGCAGCCGTAGGAGTCGCGCCAGGTGTCGTAGTCGTAGCGGGCCCCGCGGATGTAGATCATCGCGTTGGTGGACGAGCTGCCGCCGAGCGTCCGCCCGCGCGGCCAGTACACGCTGCGGCCCGCCGCGTGCTCCTGCGGGACCGTCGCGTAGTCCCAGTCGTACGGGCCCTTGATCAGCGACGCCACGGCGGCCGGGATGTGGATCTCCGGGGCGTCGTCGGGCGGTCCCGCCTCCAGCAGCAGGACCTTCAACGACGGGTCCTCCGTCAGCCGGGCGGCGAGAACGCAGCCCGCGCTGCCCGCTCCCACGATGATGTAGTCGTACACGGCGGCCTCCGGGTTCTTTCCGGAACCCTACCCAACGGGCCTGCGGCGACCGCACGGCTAGGCTGCTGCCCATGGCGAAGAACATGGCGGAGGACGGAGCGAAGGACAGGGCGGAGAACGGGGCGGAGAACGGGGCGGAGAACGGGGCTGGGGACAGGGCGAAGAACCGGGACAATCCCGTCGTGCTCTCCCGGATCTACACCCGCACCGGCGACGACGGCACCACCGCGCTCGGCGACGCGTCCCGCACCCGCAAGACCGACCCGCGCCTCGCCGCGTACGCCGACGTCGAGGAGGCCAACGCCGCGATCGGCGCGGCCCTCGCCCTCGGCGCCCTGCGGGACGACCTGGCCGCGCTGCTCACCCGCGTCCAGAACGACCTGTTCGACGTGGGCGCCGACCTGTGCGCGCCCGTCGTCCCCGACCCGCAGTACCCGCCGCTGCGCGTCGAGCAGTCCTACGTCGAACGGCTGGAGGCGGCCTGCGACGAGCACAACGCGGACCTGCCCGCGCTGCGCAGCTTCATCCTCCCCGGAGGAGCGCCCGGCGCCGCGCTCCTGCACGTCGCCCGGACGGTGACGCGCCGCGCCGAGCGATCCGCCTGGGCTGCGATCGAGGAGCACGGCACGGGGGACGACGGCGGCGTGAACCCGTTGACCGCCACCTACCTCAACCGGCTGTCCGACCTGCTGTTCATCCTGTGCCGCGTCGCCAACGCCGAGCACGGCGACATCCTGTGGAAGCCCGGCGGCGAACGCTGACCCGCCGATCTCCCGCGGAGGACCCCACGTGCACGGGGTGGGGCTAACCCCACCCCCGGATGACCGGCTCCCCTCCTGGTGTCACCGCCGCCACCGGAGCAGGCTTGTCATGCACGGGTGCACGGAGACGGGTGCACGGAGACAACGGGAGTGACCACGTGAGGACCCTGACGATCACCGCCGGACTGGCGGCCGCCGCGGCGGCGCTGGCCGGCTGCGGCAACCTGAGCGTCGGCACGCACCACGAGAACCGCTCCTACACCGCGCCCGCCGGCGTCACCACGCTGAAGATCAAGTCGCACGGCAGCCGGGTCGTCGTCACCGCGACCGACACCTCGACGATCAAGGTCTCCGAACGGCTCCGCTGGACGAACGAGAAGAACAAGCCGAAGGCCAAGCACGTCACCGACGGCGGCACCCTCACCCTGTCGTCCGAGTGCGGCAACCAGGTGATCGGGTACAGCGGCTGCGGGGTGTCCTACCGCGTCCAGGTGCCGCGCTCCATGCCCGTGGACATCAACGGAGAGGACGGGACGATCGTCGCGTCCGGGCTCAGCGGGACCGTGCGGCTGCACAGCTCCAACGGCTCCATCGACGCGACGGGCCTGAACGCGACGGCCGCGACGATCACCTCCAGCGACGGCTCGGTGCGCGTCACGGGGCACGCCGGAACCGCCCGGCTGAGCAGCGAGAACGGCACCATCGACGCCCGCGGGCTGTCCGGCGACCGGCTGAGCGCGAGCACCCGCGACGGCATGATCCGCATGCGGGGCACCTTCCCGGTCGCCGATCTCCACACCGACAACGGCTCGATCGACGGGCGCGGGCTGTCCGGCGACCGGATCACCGCGAAGTCGCGGGACGGCTCCATCGACCTGCGCTTCGGCACGGCGCCCACCGCCGTCACCGCCACGACCGACAACGGCTCGGTCCGCCTCCACCTCCCGCCCGGGGAGCGCTACGCCATCGACGCGTCCACCGACAACGGCGGCAAGAGGATCGACCCGCTCATCCGCCAGGACTCGGATGCCAAGCGCCATATCAAGCTCAGCACCAGGGACGGCGCCATCACGGTCTTCCCCTCCCCCTGACCGGACGGCACGGGGCTCCGGACCGCCGCGCCGCCGCGCCGCCGCCTCAGCGGAGCAGGTAGGCGCCCCGCCAGAGCGGTGTGGAGGACGGGGCGGACGACGAGCCGCGGCCCAGGTCCAGGCGGGCACCGCCGTTGACGGCGACCGTCGTCCGGGCCAGGTGCTGGAGAACGTGGGCGATGGCGTCGGTGTTGCCGTCGAGCAGTTTCCGGTTGACGTTCCCCAGCCGGTCGCACTTGCGGTGATAGCAGGGGTCGTAGGCCGCACCGGCCCTGCCGCCGAACATCGCGGCCTCGGCGGAGGTCTTGCGCCCGCCGGCGCCGGTGGCGATCCCGCCCGCCGGGATGCCCCGCTCGATGAACGGGCCGTAGTCGGAACGCCCGTTGAACTCCGCCTCCGCCGTGGCCAGCCCGCGCCGCTTGAAGTACTCCCGGAACATCCGCTCGATCGCGCCGGACCCCGCGGGCGCCCGCGTGCCCGCACCTGACGAGTGGTCGCCGTCGTAGACGCCGCGGACGCCGTTCGGCGAACCGAGCATGTCGAAGTTGAGGTTCAGGGCGATCTTCTCGCGGTCGGCACGCGACAGCGACCGCACGTAGTGCGCGGACCCCCGCAGGCCCTCCTCCTCGGCGCCCCACCACACGAACCGCACCCGGTTGCGGACGTTCCCCGCACCCAGTTCCCTGAACTTCCCGGCGATCGCGAGCAGCGCCGCGGCACCGGTGCCGTTGTCGTTGATCCCCGGGCCCGCCGGGACGCTGTCCAGGTGCGCGCCGGCCACCACCACGTTGCCGGCCCGCCCGCGCGCCGTGTCCGCGATCACGTTGGCCGACGACCGCTTCCCGTGAACCGTCTTCGTCTTCACGCGCAGTCTCAGGCCGCCCTTCCGCGCCGCCTTCACCATCGCCTTTCCCAGGCTGTGCGTGGTGCCGACGACCGGGATCCCGGACGGCTCCGACACCGTCCCGTTCACCGGCCCCTCCGCCCCCGGCCGGTTGTAGATCACCACGGCGGACGCGCCCGCCGCCTTCGCGTTCGCCGCCTTCACCTCGAACGTGCAGGTCCCCCGCTGGAGGAGGGCGATCGCGTCCTCGGCGAAGCGCTTGAAGTCGGCCTTCTGGCAGCCGCTCGTCCCGTCGCCCTTGGCCGGGGCATCGACGGGCTCGGCCCGCGCGGTCACATCGCCGGAACCCGAGTACGCGAGCGTGAGGAAGTCCTTCTCCCAGGCATAGGACGCCGCCGACGGCGCCGTCCGCGCGAGCACCGGACGGCCCCGCTCGCGCCAGTACGGGTACTTGAACCTCTGCACCTTCGGCGTGAATCCGGCCCGCCGCAGCTGCCCGACGACGTACTTCACCGAGACGTCGTAGCCGGCGGTCCCCGCCGCGCGGTTCCCGCCGTTGTAGTCGGCGATCTCCTGGAACGCCGTCAGGTGCGCCCTCACGTCCTTCAACGTCACCATCGCCGCCAAGTCGCGGCGGACCGGCGCCGCGTCGGCCGCGGGCAGCGCGGCCGGCAGGAAGAGGGCGGGCACCGCGACGGCGGCGCCGGTGAGGAGCTTGCGCACGAGCACTCCAGCGGAGGGAGTAGGGAGCTGACCAGCGCGATCCTCACCGCCAGCCCCGCCCCCCTCAAGCATCGCGGCCGCAACCACACCGCTTCGATACCACCGCCTTACTCCCTCATTCCGGCCCCGCTTCTTCCGGACCCGCTCACCTCGGCCCCGCTCAACCCAGACCCGCTCAACCTGGACCAATTCACCCCGAACCAGGCTCATCCCGGGCCCGCTCATCCCGGGCTGGCTCACTCCGGGCCGACTCAACCCAGGCCGACTCAACCCGAGGCGACACCCCGGAGCGACTCACCCGGGACCGCTCCCCCGGGCCGAGTCAGCCCGCACCGCCCAGCCCGCGCCGCCCAGCCCGGGCCGACTCACCCCCGACCGCTCACCCCGACTGCCCAGCCCGCGCCGCTCCACCCTGGGCCGACTCACCCCGGACCTCTCAGCCCGGATCGCTTCACCCGGGCCGCTCAGCCTGGGCCGCTCAGTCTGGGCCGTTTATTCGGGGGAGTGTAGGTCTACTGGGAAGCCGGGCGGGGCCGCCTCTAGCCACGCGAGGAAGCCGGTCAGTGCTGCTGCGCCCATCGCCAGCTCCACCGTCAGGTCGCCGTCCTTGACCTCGATGACGGTCACGTCCGGTAGCAGCCCCTCCGCCTCGTCCGGGTCCGGGTCGCGGCGGTTGGACACGACGAGGCCCCGGCGGTGGATCACCTGCCGGGGCCGTCCGCGGAAACCGAACACGCGGTGCCAGTGCAGCTCGTCGCCCTTGTAGCGGCCGATGCCGAGGCGCCAGACCCCGGGGGCTCCGCCCTCCTGGGACAGTTCGCGCAGGCTGCACTCCACCGTCCCGCCGCCGCGGGTGAACAACCGCCGGCGCACCGCCATGAAGACGAACAGCAGCGCCGCGACGAGAACGAGCGCGGCGAGCACCCCGCCCACGTCCAGTGCCAGGTGCTCGCCCAAGTCCCCCGCCGTCCGTCAGTCCCGCCGCGCGCCTAGGCCTCGATGCCCGCCGCGCGCAGCCGCGCCCGGGCCCGGCGCTCCGGCGTCCCGCTGTCGGCCTCCGCCGACAGCGCCGCGTCCAGCGCCTGCCGGGCGTCCTGGACGTCGATCTCGTCGCCCCGCTCGACCTGCTCCGCCAGCACCGACACCTCGTCGGCGGCGACGGAGAAGAACCCGCTGCCGACCGCCGCCAGGATCGGCTCGCCGCCGTCCGCCGGCTCGATCTTCACCACGCTGCCGTCCAGGAGGATGCCCAGCACCGGGGCGTGGCCCGGCAGGATGCCGAGCGAGCCCTCGATGGTCTGGGCGACCACCGTCCTGGCCTCGCCGGACCAGATCTCGCGCTCCGGCGAGACCAGCCCGACCTTCAGGGTTGCCACGTCTGTCTCCTCCGACTACTGGAGCGGTTCCGGCGGGGCCGCCCCGGGCGCGCGGCCCGGGGACGGCCCCGCCGGAGCGGACTACTTCTCCAGCTCCTTGGCCTTCTTCTCCACGTCCTCGATGCCACCGCACATGAAGAACGCCTGCTCGGGGAGGTGGTCGTACTTGCCCTCGGCGAGCGCCTTGAAGGAGGCGATCGTCTCGTCCTTCGGCACCGTCTCGCCGGGCTGCCCGGTGAACTGCTCGGCCACGTACATCGGGTGCGACAGGAAACGCTCGATGCGCCGCGCCCGCTGGACGGTGACCTTGTCCTCTTCGGACAGCTCGTCGATGCCGAGGATCGCGATAATGTCCTGCAGCTCCTTGTACTTCTGCAGGATCCGGATCACTTCCTGGGCGACCTCGTAGTGCTCGTTCCCCAGCACCTGCGGGTCCATGATCCGCGAGGTGGAGTCGAGCGGGTCCACCGCCGGGAAGATGCCCTTCTCGGAGATGCCCCGCGACAGCGTCGTGGTGGCGTCCAGGTGCGCGAACGTGGTGTGCGGCGCCGGGTCGGTGATGTCGTCGGCGGGCACGTAGATCGCCTGCATCGAGGTGATCGAGTTACCGCGCGTCGAGGTGATCCGCTCCTGCAGCACGCCCATCTCGTCAGCCAGCGTCGGCTGGTAGCCCACCGCGGACGGCATGCGCCCGAGCAGCGTGGACACCTCCGAACCGGCCTGCGTGAACCGGAAGATGTTGTCGATGAACAGCAGCACGTCCTGGTTCTGGACGTCGCGGAAGTACTCCGCCATCGTCAGCGCCGACAGCGCCACCCGCAGCCGGGTGCCCGGCGGCTCGTCCATCTGGCCGAACACCATCGCGGTGTCCTTGAGGACGTCCGCCTCCGCCATCTCCACCCAGAGGTCGTTGCCCTCACGGGTGCGCTCGCCGACGCCGGCGAACACCGAGGTGCCGCCGAAGTTGCGGGCGACGCGGCGGATCATCTCCTGGATGAGGACGGTCTTGCCCACACCCGCGCCGCCGAACAGGCCGATCTTGCCGCCCTTGACGTACGGGCACAGCAGGTCGATGACCTTGATGCCGGTCTCCAGCATCTCGGTCTTGGACTCCAGCTGGTCGAACGCCGGGGCGCGGCGGTGGATCCCCCAGCGCTCGTTGATCTCCAGCGACGCCGTCGGGACGTCCAGCGCGTCGCCGAGGGCGTTCCACACGTGGCCCTTGGTGATGTCGCCGACCGGCACCGCGATCGACTCGCCGGAGTCGACCACCGGGGCCCCGCGCACCAGGCCGTCCGTCGGCTGCATGGAGATCGCCCTGACCATGTTGTCGCCGAGGTGCTGGGCGACCTCGAACGTCAGGGTCTTCTCCTCGCCGCCCAGGCTGACCTGCGCGTTGAGGGCGTTGTAGATGTCCGGGATGGCGTCGGCGGGGAACTCCACGTCGACGACCGGGCCGATGACACGGGCGACGCGCCCGGTCGCGGTCGCCGTCTCTACCTGAGCAGTCATTGTCACTCCCCGCCAGACTCGGCGAGCGCGTCAGCGCCACCGACGATCTCGCTGATTTCCTGGGTGATCGCGGCCTGCCGCGCCTGGTTCATCTGGCGCGTGTAGACCCCGAGCAGTTCGTTGGCATTGTCGGTCGCCGACTTCATGGCCCGCCGCACCGCCGCCTGGAAGGACGCGGCCGACTGCAGCAGCATGTGGAAGATGCGGCTCTCGACGTAGTTGGGCAGCAGCATGTCGAGCGCCGCCTGCGCGGACGGCTCGAACTCGTACGCCGGCGGGACCGTGGAGGTCTCGGCCTCCGCGATCTCCAGCGGCATCAGCCGCGCGACCCGGACCGTCTGCGTCAGCATCGAGACGAACTCGGTGTAGACCACGTGGATCTCCCCGACCCCGCCCTCGGCGTCGGTCTTGAGGAAGTCCTCGGTGAGCCGGCGGCCGATCGCCTCGGCGTTCCCGAACGCGGGACGGTCGCTGAACCCGCTCCAGGTCTGCGCGACGTCCCGGTCGCGGAACCGGTACCAGGTGATGCCCTTGTTGCCGACGACGTACGGGACCGGCTCGCGGCCCTCGTCCCGCAGCGCCCTGATCAGCGACTCGGCCTCGCGGATCACGTTGGCGTTGTAGGCGCCGCAGAACCCGCGGTCACTCGTGATGATCAGAACGGCGCTGCGGGTGTCGGCCGGCTGCTCCTGCAGGAGCGGGTGGTCGATCCCGACATGGTGGCTCACCAGCGCGGTCAGGGCCTGCGTGATCTGGTCGGCGTACGGCTTGGAGGCCGCCACCGCCTGCTGGGCCTTGACGATCCGCGACGTGGCGATCATCTCCTGGGCGCGCGTGATCTTGGCGGTCGACTTGACCGTCTTGATCCGCTGCCGGAGTTGACGAAGCTGTGCGGCCATCGCCGTCAGTCCTTCTTGGCGCGGGTGATGGTCTCCTGCTCGACGTCCTCGGCCTCGATCGGTTCGACGGGCTCCTCGGCCAGCAGCTCGCCCTCGCTGGTCTGGAAGCCCTTCTTGAACTCCGTGATGGCGTTCTTGAGGCTGGTGAGGCCGTCGTCGGAGAGCTTGCCGGTCTCCCGGATGGAGGTCAGCAGGCCGGACTCCTCGCGCTCGACGTAGTCGAGGAACTCGCGCTCGAAACGGCGGATGTCGGCGACGGGCACGTCGTCCAGCTCGCCGGAGGTGCCCGCCCACACGGACACGACCTCCTGCTCGACCGGGAACGGGCTGCCCTGCGGCTGCTTCAGCAGCTCGACCAGGCGGGCGCCGCGCTCCAGCTGGGCGCGCGAGGCGGCGTCCAGGTCGGACGCGAACGCCGCGAACGCCTCCAGGTCACGGAACTGCGACAGCGCGAGACGCAGCGTGCCGGCGACCGTCTTCATCGCCTTGATCTGCGCGTCGCCGCCGACCCGGGAGACCGAGATGCCGACGTTGATCGCCGGCCGGACGCCCTGGTTGAACAGGTCGGTCTCCAGGAAGCACTGCCCGTCGGTGATGGAGATGACGTTCGTCGGGATGTAGGCCGACACGTCGTTGCCCTTGGTCTCGATGATCGGCAGACCCGTCATCGAACCGGCGCCCATGTCGTCCGACAGCTTCGCGCAGCGCTCCAGCAGCCGGGAGTGCAGGTAGAAGACGTCGCCGGGGTAGGCCTCGCGGCCCGGCGGGCGGCGCAGCAGCAGCGACACCGCGCGGTAGGCCTCGGCCTGCTTCGACAGGTCGTCGAAGATGATCAGGACGTGCTTGCCCTGGTACATCCAGTGCTGGCCGATCGCGGACCCGGTGTAGGGGGCGATGTACTTGTAGCCCGCCGGCTCGGACGCGGGGGCCGCCACGATGGTGGTGTACTCCAGCGCGCCGGCCTCCTCCAGGGAGCGGCGGACGTTGGCGATCGTGGAGCCCTTCTGCCCGATCGCGACGTAGATGCAGCGGACCTGCTTCTTCTCGTCGCCGGACTCCCAGTTCTCCTTCTGGTTGATGATGGTGTCCACGCAGACGGTCGTCTTGCCCGTCTGCCGGTCACCGATGATCAGCTGCCGCTGACCGCGGCCGATCGGCGTCATCGCGTCGATGGCCTTGATGCCGGTCTGCAGCGGCTCGTTCACCGACTGCCGCTGCACGACCGTGGGGGCCTGCAGTTCGAGCGCGCGGCGCTCGGTGCTCTCGACCGGTCCCTTGCCGTCCAGCGGGTTGCCCAGCGCGTCCACGACGCGGCCGAGGAAGCCGTCGCCGACGGGGACCGAGAGGACCTCGCCGGTCCGGCGGGCCTTCTGGCCCTCCTCGATCTTGCTGAAGTCACCCAGGACAACGGCGCCGATCTCACGCACGTCCAGGTTCAGAGCCAGGCCACGGGTACCGTCCTCGAACTCGATGAGTTCGTTCGCCATCGCGGACGGCAGGCCCTCGATGTGGGCGATCCCGTCGCCGGAATCGACGACGGTGCCGACCTCTTCGCGCGCGGCGGCCTCGGGCTCGTACGACTGGACGAAGCGCTCCAGCGCGTTCCGGATCTCATCCGGACGGATCGTCAGCTCCGCCATGATTCCTCTCTTGCTCCCTTTGGGTAGCTCCGCCGGCGGTTCAGCCGGCGCCGAGCCGCCGCCGGACGTCGTCCAGCCGTCCGGCGATCGTGCCGTCGATGATCTCGTCCCCGAGCTCGATCGACAGTCCGCCGATCACCGTGGGGTCGATCTCGATGTTCAGGTGTACCTCGTGGCCGTAGGCCGCGGCGAGCACCGCGGCGAGCCGCGTCCGCTGCCCGTCCGACAGCGCGGCGGGCGTCCGGACGAGCGCGACCAGCCGCTGCCTGCGCTGGGCGACGAGCCGCCCGTACTCGGCGAGCCCGCTCTCCAGGCTACGTCCTCGGGGACGCAGCACCAGTTCGGTGACCAGCGTCAGCGTCGCGGGGGTGACCTTGCCGTCCAGCAGCGCGTTCACCAGGCCGAGCTTGCGCTCGCCGGGCAGGCCCGGGCCGGCGAGGGCGCCGCGCAGCTCGGGCTCCCCCTCGATGACCCGGGAGAACCGGAACAGCTCGTCCTCCAGGTCGTCGATCCGGCCGTCGGCCTCGGCGCGGGCGGACTCGGCGGTGACCGCGAGGGCCTCCACCGCGTCCGACAGCTCCGACGGCTTCGACCAGCGCAGCCGGACGACGTCGGCGACCAGCCCGAGAGCGGCCGGCGACACCTTGCCCTCCAGCAGGATCTGGACGAGCTGCGCCTTGTCGGCGCCGTCGCGCGCCGGGTCGGAGACCGCCCGCCGCAGGCCGTGCTCGCGGTCGACCAGGTGCAGCACCGCGAACAGGTCGCCGCCGAGCCGGGCCAGGTCGGCGGAGGGAATGACGGCCTCCAGCCGCTCCTTGGCCTCGGCCAGCGACGCCCTGCTCACCGCTCCCGTAATGGTCATGGCGTGACCTGCTCCTGGGTGCGGGCGCGCTCTTCCAGTTCCTCGAGGAACCGGTCGACGACCCGGCTCTGCCGCGCGCTGTCCTCAAGGGACTCGCCCACGACGCGTCCGGCCAGCTCGACCGACATGGCACCGATCTCGGCGCGCAGCGACTGCAGCGCCTGCTGCCGCTCCGCCTCGATCTGCGCCTTGGCGCTCTCGACGATCCGGCGCGCCTCGGCCTGAGCCTGCTCCTTGGCCTGCGCGATGATCTGCGCGCCCTGCTCCTCGGCCTTGCGGCGCTCGTTGGACGCCTCGACCGCGGCCGACTTCTGCTGGGCCTTGTACTGCTCGAGGACCTGCTGGGCCTCTTTCTGTGCCTGCTCGGCCCGCTCCAGGCCGCCCTCGATCGCGTTCGTCCGCTCCTCCAGGGTCTTCTGGAGCCGCGGGACGAGGATCCGGCCGAGGACGACCATGACGACGACGAACGAGAAGATGCCGACGACGAGCTCGAACGGGTGCGGGACGAGAGGGTTGTTCTCCTCCGCCGCTAGGACGGAAGCTGCTCTGATCATGTCTGCAGCCCTTCCTCAGATGGGACCCGTGGTCAGATGCCCTGGAAGATGAAGGGCGCGACCAGGCCGATCAGGGCGAGCGCCTCGGTGAGGACGAAGCCCAGCAGCATGTTGGTGCGGATCACGCCGGTCAGCTCGGGCTGGCGGGCGATGGCGTTCACGCCCTGACCGAAGATGATGCCGATGCCGATGCCCGGGCCGATGGCCGCGAGGCCGTACCCGATCGAGGTGACGTTACCTTCGACGGCGGCGAGGACTCCCGTCATGGGTTCATTCCTTTTCTGTCGGCCGGCGGAGGCTCCGCCGGTCTGGGCTTACGAGATGGTCGGTGCGGGGGCGGTGCCGGAGCGCCGCGAACCCTCGGGGCTTAGTGGTCCGCTTCGAGGCCGCTCTGGATGTACATGGCCGCGAGCATCGCGAACAGGAACGCCTGCAGGAATTGGATCAGCAGTTCGAGCGCGGTCAGGACGATGGTGACGAGCACGCCCACGATGCCCACGCCGAAGCCGGCGAGGGTCGGCTTCTCGAACAGGAACCAGAACCCGACGAGGCTGAAGAACGCCAGGATCGTGTGGCCCGCGAACATGTTGGCGAAGAGCCGGACCGCGTGGGTGAAGGGCGCGAGGATGAAGGTCGAGAGGTACTCGATGGGCACGAGCAGGAAGTAGACCGGCAGCGGCAGGCCCTTGGGGATCATGTTCGTGAAGTACTTCACCGGGCCCTGCTTGCGCAGGCCCAGGTACACCTTGACGACGTAGACGAACAGCGCCAGGACCACCGGGAACGCGATGTGCGACGCGATCGGGAACTGGATGACCGGGATGACCGCGAAGATGTTCCAGAACCAGATCAGGAAGAACAGCGACATCAGCATCGGCATCCACCGGTCGGTGTTCTTGCCGAGGAAGGGGCGGGCGATCTCGTCCCGGACGAACATGTAGCCGATCTCGCCGATGTTCTGCATGCCGCGCGGCACGAGCTTCGGGTTGGCGAACGCCATCCAGAACAGGCCGCAGACGAGCAGGGCACCCACGACGGCGAAGAGGACGGGCTTGGTGAGCCACTCGGGGCCGCCGGCGAACAGGGGCGGGAAGTCGAACAGCTCCGGGCCGGGGGCTTTGAACTCTTCTCCCCCGGAGGCGAGGACCGTCTGCGCGTTCACGCGGCGTTCCCTTCATCAATGTGGTGACGTTTCACGAAGGCTTCCTCGGCGGCGGGGCCGCTCAGGAGGAGTGGCGCCCGTACTTCACGTAGACCAGGTACACGGCGAGCCCGGCACCGATGACCAGGCCGATCGGGATCAGCCAGGTCTGGTGCGTCCATTCGGACAGCAGCCACCCGATGCCGCCCCAGATGATCATCCCGGAGAGAAGGTAGCTGGGCACGGACCAGGCGACGTCGGCGAATTCCCGCTGGCCGTCCTCCGGCCGACGTTTCTGCTCGCTCATCGCGCTCCGGACGATAGCAGGCCACCCATGCGGTGGTCATATTGGAGTAGTCCCTGGGGATCCGTACCGTCCGCGGAGCCGTCATCACGGACTCCGGTCCAGCACGTTCTCGGGCTCGTCAATGTAGGGCCTGCGCTGCATGACCACGCGGAACTCCGCCGCGATCCACACCAGCGCGAGGCCGATGACCGTCCAGCCGAAGACCTTGGTGTTCCAGATCGTGACCCGGTCCATGGAGGTGACCAGCACCATCACCGCGAGGATCTTCACCATGTAGCTCGCGAGCGCGGCCAGCATCATCGTCTGCGCGGAGTACTTGGCGGCCCAGGAGACCACCAGCGCGCTCACCGAGAAGAAGGCGATCACCACGACGGAGGCCAGCGCCGCCGCCAGGGCGCCCTTGGCGCCGGCGGCCGGCAGGCCGATCAAAACGGCGCCCACCCCGGCCACCGAGGTCGGGATCGCGGCGCCGCGGAACATCCGGGCGTCGGAGGTTTGCATGAGGGCTCCGGCTGGTCACGGTAAGTGTTCGTTCCTTGTTCGTGAAAGGTATCACAAGCGTCCGGATTGTCCACAATTACCCTAGAGGTAATGCCCTGTCGGGTCTGCCGGACTCGCTGGGGCACGCTCGCACCACGGACTTTAACCCAGGTCAGGCAGTGCGCGGGCGCTATCGGACGGCGGGGCCGTGATCGGGTCAGACGCGCGCCGGCGGGCGTTCGGCGGGCTGCTCGCCGGAGCCGGGGCCGGCCGTCCGGGCCGACCTGCGGCGGCCGGGGATGCGCAGCATCAGCAGGACGCCGGCGATCGCCACCGCCAGCGTGACGCCGAGGGTGATCCACGCGGCGTCGAACAGGGCGAGCCCGACCAGCCCGGAGGCCAGCAGCCCGACCCAGAAGTACATGATCAGCACGGCGCGGCGGGTGGAGTGGCCGAGCTCCAGCAGCCGGTGGTGCAGGTGCTGCTTGTCCGGGGAGAACGGCGACCGGCCCTGGTTGGTGCGCCGCCACACCGCGAGCAGCATGTCGATGAACGGGACCGCGGCCACCGCCGGGATCAGCAGGATCGGGACGAAGAACGGGAACAGCCCGTTGGCGAGGATGGCCGGGTCGAACTGGCCGGTCAGCATGATCGTGGACGCGCTGAGCAGCAGGCCGATCAGCATCGAGCCGGTGTCGCCCATGAAGATCTTGGCGGGGCTGAAGTTGTGCGGCAGGAAGCCCAGGCACATCCCGAACAGGATCGCGGCGATGAGCGTCGCGCCGGTCAGCGTGGTCAGCCCGATCGTCCGCGACAGCAGGTAGGCGTAGGAGAACAGCGCCAGCGCGGCGATCCCGACGACGCCCGCGGCCAGCCCGTCCAGCCCGTCGATGAAGTTCACCGCGTTGATCGTGGCGACCACGACGAGGACGGTGAGCGGCACCCCGTAGGCCGGCGGCAGCGACAGCGACTCGCCCGTCGGCAGCGGGATCACGTAGATCTGGATCCCCTGCATGATGAAGATCCCGGCCGCCGCGACCTGCCCGGCGAACTTGGTGAGCGCGTCCACCTCCCAGCGGTCGTCGGCGATGCCGATCAGCACGATCAGCCCGCCCGACAGCAGCAGCGCCCTCGCGACGCTGATCCCGCCGTCGTCGAGGACCTTGCGCATCTCCGGCAGCCCGGTCGCGACCGTCAGCGCCGCCACCATCCCGCCGAACATGGCGAGCCCGCCCAGCCGGGGCGTCGGGATGACGTGCACGTCGCGGTCGCGCGGGACGGCCTGCGCGCCGAACCAGATGGCGAACCGGCGTACCGACGGGGTGAGCAGGTAGGCGACGAGGGCGGCGACCAGGATCGTGAGCAGGTACTCCCGCACTCCCCTGCGCCTCCCTTCGCCGATCATCGGCCCCGTGCCCGCGCCGCGCGGGGGCCTCCCTCGCCGGGGCGGGCCGCACCGCGCCCTCACCTTGGTAGACGGTCCGCCGGGACGATCTGTTCACCTTCGCGACCGACCAACTCTAAACCTCCCGGCGGCCGCGCGCCCCGAATTCCGCCCGCCCGCCCCCGGTTCAGACAACCCGGCCCTGGTTCAGACAACCCGGCCCTGGCTCAGACAGCCCGGCCCTGGCTCAGACAGCCCGGCCCTGGCTCAGACAACCCGGCCCTGGCTCAGACAACCCGGCCCTGGCTCAGACAACCCGGCCCTGGCTCAGACAACCCGGCCCTGGCTCAGACAGCCCGGCCCTGGCTCAGACAGCCCGGCCTCGGTTCAAGCAACCCGGCCGTGGGTTCAGACAGCCTGGCCGTGGGTTCAGAGAGCCCGGCCGTGGGTTCAGGTAGCCCGCCGTGGTTCAGACGGTCCAGCCTCGGTTCAGACTGCCCGGCCTCGGTTTCGGTAGGCCACCGCCGTTCCGACGATCACGAGCGCGATCCCGGCGACGCAGCGGTCGCCCAGCGAGAACGCCCACGGGCCGCGGGCCGCGATGTCGTCCCCGGCGTCCGCGACGACGAGCAGCAGCCCCGCGGCGGCCATGGCGGTCCCGGCCCGCGCGCGCGGCACAGGGCGGCGGGCGACCAGCGGCACGGCGGCGAGCGCGAGGGCCAGCACCGCGGTGCCGGGCCAGTGGCCCGTCCAGCGCGGCGGCACGTACCGCGGCGGCTGGACGGCGATCGCGTGCTCGGGCAGCCGGACCCGGATCTTCATGCCCTCGTGCGGGGCGAGGTGGTTCTGGATGAAGTCGACGGCGTACGGGCCGTCGCGGTCGCGCAGGCACCGCGTCGTCGCGCCGTGCCTCCCCGCCCGGCAGCTCGCGTACCGCAGCGGCACCGGCGCCACCACCCGGACCGCCGCGTTCCCGATGGGCACGTCCCAGCTCCGCCCGATCGCGTCCCAGACCAGCTCGACGCGGCCGGCGCGCCGGGTGAACGCCCGCCCCACCTCGTACTCGATCACGTAGGCCTGGCGGCCGCGGACCTCCCGGTGCCGGTCGCCGACGCTGATCTGCACGTCGTGCAGGAACCGCGTCGTCCGCACCCGGGCCGGGGCGCCGGTGGAGGAACTGCTGCTGACGTTCCGCACCTCGTAGAGCCGGTCGCCGATGCGGAACGGCACGTGCCGGACGATGCCGTGCTCGCCGGTCCGGTCGAAGTCGTAGGTGATCGTCTCGCGGACGTACAGCACGCCGTCGGCGCCGATGGTGAGCACGACGTCGTAGGCCGGGATGCTCTCGCCGCGGTAGATGAGCTCGCCCGGCCGCCCCGCTCCGGGGACGTCAGCTCCGGGGAAGTCAGCTCCTGGGGCGCCGGGGGCGGGCTCGGCGGGACCGGCGGCACGGGCGGGCAGCCCGAGCACGGCGGTCAGCAGCAGCACGCCCGCGGCGATCGCGGACCCCCGGACACGGCCACGCACGTCAGGCATGCTGTCACCGTTGCCGCGATCGTGTCGGCCTAACAAGGCCGATGTCCCCGCCGCGCCACACCTGCGGCCCCCGCGCGAACGCCTTCCGGACCATTAGACGCGCCCAGCGGCACCCCGGTTCACAGAACCATCGTTTTAGTCCGTCCCTGGTCAGCCGGAATAACCAATTGATCGTGAACGTCCGGAGACTGCTAAGTTATCGCTCGCTAACCCCCCGAATCTGAGCCTGGAGGGACCTATGCGGCGAATCGCTGCAGTCGCCCTGACCGCCGGCACCCTGATGGCCGGCATGGCCGCCGTGAGCGCCCCCGCCGAAGCCGCCGCCACCGGCAACTGGAAGCCGTACGACTCCTACGGCGGCATCTACACCTGGGGCAAGTACTCCCGCAGCGGTGGCAGCACCGCCGTGACGGGCTACCTGCGCGACACCAAGAAGAACGGCTGGACCGCCTGCGTGCGGTTCCTGTTCACCGAGGGCAGCAAGAAGTACTACTCACGCTTCAAGATCGTCGGCGTGACCTCGGGCGGCACCAAGTACAACTTCGACGGCAAGGCCACCGTCAAGATCAGCGTGAAGTCGAGCTACGGCAGCCACATGTGGGTGCAGGAGTGCGGCCGCAACAAGAAGACCGGCAAGTACTACTACGGCAAGGGCCGCAAGATCTTCTGATCGCGCCCCCGACGGCCTGACGCGAACAGGCCCCGCCCGGCCCGGCGGGGCCTTACTGCTTTTCCGGGTCGGGCTCCTCTGTGGCGGCCTGCTCGGGGGTTCTCTGCTCAGGGGTGCTCTGCGCGGGGGTGCTCTGCGCGGGGGTGCTCTGCGCGGGGGTGCTCTGCTCGGCGGCGGCCTGCTCGGGGTCGGCCTGCTCGGGGTCGGCCTGCTCAGCGGCGGCCTGCTCGCGGGTGCTCTGCTCGGCGGCGGTCTGCTCGGGAGCGCTCTGCTCGGCGGGCGTCTGCCCGGAGGTGCTCGGCTCGGGGGCGGTCTGCTTGGAGGCGGTCTGCTCGGCGGCGGCCTGCTCAGGGGTGCTCTGCGCGGGAGCGGCCTGCTCGGCGGGCGTCTGCTCCACGGGCGTCTGCTCGGGGGGATTGGAGAGCGACTGCGCGGGGGGCTTGGAGAGCGACGGGCCCGTGGCGGAGGACGTTTCGTCCGCTTCTCCGGTCCGCTCAGCGCCCGTTGCAGGGGCCTCAGCCGCACCATCGGGCGCCTGCGCGGGCTCCCTCTTGCTCAGGGAAGGCCCGCCTTCCCGCGGGGCGGACGAGACATCTACGGGCTCTCCGGCTTCGTCCCGGACGTCCTGTTCGGCGGGCTCGTCCGGCTCGGTCTTCTCGTCCTGTTCGTCCTCGTCGGTGAGCAGGACGCCGACCACGGAACGGATCTTGTCCGCGGGGATCGCGCCGACCCGCAGCAGCCGCGGCACCGGCCCGGTCAGATCGATGATCGTCGAGGGGTCGGCGTGCCCGGACGTGCCACCGTCCAGGTAGACCGAGACGGAGTCGCCGAGCATCTTCTCCGCCTCGTCCGCCGTCCTGGCGGCGGGCTGCCCGCTGAGGTTCGCGCTGCTCACCGCGAGCGGGCCGGTCTCCTTGAGCAGCTCGACCGCGAGCTCGTGCATCGGCATCCGGACGGCCACCGTGCCCTTGGTCTCGCCGAGGTCCCACATCAGGTTCGTGTTCGCCCGGCACACCAGCGTCAGCGCGCCGGGCCAGAACTCATCGATGAGGTCCTGCCCGTAGGTGCCGAGATCCTCCACCAGCGCCGCCGCGGCCCGCACGGACCCGACCAGCACCGGCGGCGGCATCTCCCGCCCGCGGCCCTTGGCGTCCAGCAGCGCCGTCACGGCGGGCGGCACGAACGCGTCCGCACCGACCCCGTACACCGTGTCGGTCGGCAGGACGACCAGCTCACCGCGCCGCACCGCCGACACCGCCTCCGCGATCCCGCGCGTGCGCTCCATCGGCTCGGTGCAGTCATAACGTCGGCTCACGCCCGCCATTTTCCCACGCCGCACGGCGCGCTCACGCCGTCTCCCCCGGGTGTCAGTCCGCGGCGAGGCGGGCGGTGACGAACCGGTCCCGGTTGGCGAGGTCGCGGCGGTTGCGGACGTCCCGCCAGCCGTGCTCCTCCGCGAAGATCCAGTAGACGCCGTTGCCCTGCAGGTCGCTGTGCTCCACGGCCGCGTAGCCGCCGGGACGCAGCAGCCGGCGGGCCGTCCGCTCGACCACCCGGATCGCGTCCAGCCCGTCGTCGCCGCCGCCCCACAGCGCGTCGGCCGGGTCGTGGTCGCGGACGTCGGGCGGGACGTACTCCCACTCGCTCATCGGGATGTACGGGGGGTTGCTGACGACCAGGTCGACGGTGCCGTCCAGCTCGGGCAGGGCGGCGGCGAAGTCGTCCAGGTGCAGCCGGACGCGGCCGCGCTCGTCCAGCTCCTCGATGTTGCGGGTCGCGTGCACGAACGCGGTCGGGTCCTTCTCCACAGCGTGGACGCGGGCGCGCGGCGCCTCCAGCGCGATCGACAGCGCGATCGCGGCCGAGCCGGTGCCGAGGTCGACCACCAGGGGGTCGCGGACGTCCATGTCGCGCAGCGTTTCCAGCGCCCAGCCGACCATCACCTCGGTCTCCGGCCGCGGGACGAACACCCCCGGCCCGACCTTGAGCTCCAGGTAGCGGAAGAACGCGCGCCCGGTGATGTGCTGGAGCGGCTCCCCAGCCTCGCGGCGCGCGACGAACTCCCAGAACCGGGCGTCGAACGCGCTGTCGGGGACGCCGTGCAGCTCCGAGCGCCGCACCCGGTGCACCGCCGCCGCCAGCTCCTCGGCGTCGGCGCGGGGCGAGGCGGCACCCGCGTCCGCGAGCCGCGCCGTGGCCCTGGCGATCTCGTCCAGCAGCAGGTTCATGACTCTGCCTTCCGAGGGGGGACGACCCCCCACACCCCCCGAACCGCCGCGCTCACGGGCTGTTCCTTCCGAGGGGGGACGACCCCCCACACCCCCCGAACCGCCGCGCTCACGGGCTGTTCCTTCCGAGGGGGGACGACCCCCCACACCCCCCGATTCGCTGCGCTCATGGGCTGTGCCCTTCGAGGGGGGACGACCCCCCGAATCGCTGCGCTCATGGTTTCTGGGCTTCGGCCAGGCGGCGTTCCATTTCGGCGTCGACGAGCGCCTGCGTGACGTTGTGGAGGTCGCCGTCCAGGACCTGGTCGAGGTTGTAGGCCTTGTAGCCGACCCGGTGGTCGGAGATCCGGTTCTCCGGATAGTTGTAGGTGCGCACCCGCTCGGACCGGTCGACCGTCCGGACCTGGCTCTTGCGCTCGGCGGCCGCGGCGGCGTCCGCCTCCTCCTGCGCCATCGCCAGCAGCCGGGACCGCAGGATGCGCAGCGCCTGCTCCTTGTTCTGCAGCTGGCTCTTCTCGTTCTGGCAGGAGACGACGACGCCGGTCGGCAGGTGCGTGATGCGGACCGCGGAGTCGGTGGTGTTGACGCTCTGCCCGCCCGGCCCGGACGAGCGGTACACGTCGATGCGCAGGTCGTTCGGGTCGATCTGGACGTCGACGTCCTCGGCCTCGGGCGTCACCAGCACGCCGACCGCGCTGGTGTGGATGCGTCCCTGCGACTCGGTCGCGGGCACCCGCTGCACGCGGTGCACGCCGCCCTCGTACTTCAGCCGCGTCCAGACGCCCTCCTCCGCGGAGCCCTTGGCCTTCACGGCGACGGTGACGTCCTTGTACCCGCCGAGGTCGGACGGGTGCGAGTCGAGGATCTCGGTCTTCCAGCCGGCCCGCTCGGCGTAGCGCAGGTACATCCGCAGCAGGTCGCCGGCGAACAGCGCCGACTCCTCGCCGCCCTCGCCGGCCTTCACCTCGAGGATGACGTCCTTGGCGTCGTTGGGGTCGCGCGGGACGAGCAGGTGCCGCAGCCGCTCCTCGAGCTCGGCGCGGCGGGTCTCCAGCTCCTCGGCCTCCGCGGCGAACGCGGCGTCCTCCCCGGACAGCTCGCGGGCCGCGGCGAGGTCGTCCTCGGTCGCGGACAGCTCGCGGTGCGTCTCGACGATCGGCCGCAGCTCCGCGTAGCGCTTGCCGAGCTTGCGCGCCAGGCCCTGGTCGGCATGGACGGACGGGTCGGCGAGCCGTTCCTCGATGCCCGCGTATTCGCTGATCAGATCGTCGAGATTCACGCTGTGTCCTGGCCGTTTCTAGGTGGGGGACGGCCCCCCGCGCCGCACCGGTTCCGGCCCGGAGGCGGAGATCGTCCCCGGATACCGGCTCCGGAAGGCCCGGGGACCTGGAAGCGTCCCCGGGCCGTCCCTGGTATGTGTGTGCGGCGGTCGCCCTACTTGCCGGCCTTCTTCTTGCCGAAGCGCTGCTCGAAGCGCGCCACCCGGCCACCGGTGTCGAGGATCTTCTGCTTGCCCGTGTAGAACGGGTGGCAGTTCGAGCAGACGTCCGCGTGGATCACGCCGTTCTCGGCGGTGCTGCGGGTCTCGAAGGTGTTGCCGCACGTGCACGTCACGGTCGTGACGACGTAGTTCGGGTGAATGTCGGGCTTCATGGTTCTCCTCGCCTCAGGCGGTCGCCGGGCGCCTCCAGGCTCGCATGGGGAAGCCCATGGGAGTTGTGGGAGACGTGAACCGGTACCGCAGCGGTTGCACACCAAGTGTGCCAGATACCCGAACGTGGCGAGGTCACCGGGCATTCCCGATCTTGCCCGTCCGGTGCCGGCGGCGGGCGGGGGCGGCGGTCAGCCGGTGTTGCGGCCCAGGTAGGCCAGCACGGCCATGACCCGGCGATGCCCGCCCTGCGCCGGCTGCAGGTCCAGCTTCATGAAGATGTTGGAGATGTGCTTCTCCACGGCGCCCTCGGTGACGACGAGGTCCTCGGCGATCGCCCCGTTCGACCGCCCCTGCGCCATCAGCCCGAGCACCTCGCGCTCCCGCGGGGTCAGCGCCTCCAGCGGGTCGCCGGTGCGGCGCCGGCCGAGCAGCTGGCCGATCACCTCCGGGTCGATGACCGTCCCGCCGGCGGCGATGCGGCGGACCGCGTCGATGAACTCGGCGACGTCCGACACCCGCTCCTTCAGCAGGTAGCCGACGCCCTCGGCGCCACCGCCGATCAGGTCCGTCGCGTACCGCTCCTCCACGTACTGGGACAGCACGAGGATCGGCGTGCCCGGACGCCGCGCCCGCACCGCGAGGGCCGCGCGCAGCCCCTCGTCGGTGAACGACGGCGGCATCCGGACGTCGACGATCGCGAGGTCGGGGGCGTGCTCGTCGACGATGCCGAGCAGGCCGGGCCCGTCCCCCACCGTCGCCACCGTCTCGATCCCCGCGTCGTCGAGCAGCCGGACGAGCCCTTCCCGCAACAGCACCGAATCCTCGGCGATCACAACCCGCATCCGCCCATTATCGGGGCCGCGGGGGCCTCGATCACCAGGTACAGGGCAGATCCGCGCGAATGATCGTGGGGCCGCCGGCCGGGCTGTCCACGATGAGTATGCCGTCGATCGTCGCCGCCCGGTCGGCCAGCCCGGCCAGCCCGCCGTTCGGCCGCGCCTGCGCGCCGCCCATCCCGTTGTCGATCACCTCGACGACCACCCAGCGGTCCTCGCGGACGACGCGGACGGTCGCGCGGGTCGCACGGGCGTACTTCGCGATGTTCGCCAGCGACTCGGCGACGATGAAGTAGGCGATGCTCTCGACCGCCGCCGGAGGACGCTCCGGCAGGTCGACGGTCACCTCGACCGGGACCGGCGCGCGCCCGGCGAGACCGGACAGCGCCGGGTCCAGCCCGCGGTCGGTGAGGATCGCCGGGTAGATGCCGCGGGCCAGGTCGCGCAGCTCGGAGATCGCCTCCTTGGTGCCCGAGTGGGCCTGCTCGATCAGCGTGCGCGCACCCTCGGGGTCGTCGTCGAGCTTGGCGCGGGCGCGCCCGATGTCCATCGCCACGGCCAGCAGCCGCTGCTGCGCCCCGTCGTGCAGGTCGCGCTCGATGCGGCGCCGCTCGAACTCGGCCGCGTCCACCCCGCGGGCGCGGCTGGCCTGGAGGTGCTCGGTCCGCTTCCGCAGCTCGGCGTTCTCCGCCTGCGAGGGGCTCGGGCCGAGCATCAGCGCGGCCCATGCGGCGTGCCCGATCGCCATGACGCGCGTGACGTACATGGCGGCGACGAGGAACACCAGCCCGATGAGCGAGAGCGGCAGCGCCTCCACCGGGTTGCCCGCCCAGTACGAGACGCCCACGTTGATCTCGGCGCCCCCGTCCACGGCCACGAGCACGGGCAGGAACAGCAGCGAACCGGTGGCCGCCCAGACCGTCACCGACACGACGAACTCGACCAGCGTGACCGGGAACAGCACGAGGAGGTACAGCAGGTCCTTCCAGGTGCCCGGGTCCGCCGCCATGCCCTTCAGCCGGACCAGCGGATTGCGGCCCTCCGGGGGCTTGCGGTACGGGTTCGGGATCCGGACGCCGAACGCGGCCCGGACGAGCTGCCGCTCCAGCATCGCGCCGAACCGCCACGCGACCATCATCAGCGCGAGCATCGGGAACCCGACCCAGATGATCAGCAGGCCGACCGACAGGGACAGCCCGACGACGAGGGCGATGAACCAGCCGAGCCCGAACGCCGCACTCACCCCCAGGTACAGCGCCGAGCGCCAGGTCAGGGACGACTTCGCCATCGCGACCGGATGCCAGGACCGGTTCATGACGGACGCGTCCCCGCCGGCCCCGGTCGCCGCGGCCCACCGCGTGGCCGCCCACCCGATGGCGGCCTCGCCCCTGCCGCCGGACTCTCTGCTCAGCTCGCCCACGTCGTCCCTCCGTACCCGTTCCAACGTACGGTCCAAGCGTGCCGGGCGGCAGAGGGGGCGACCATGACGTCCGCCGCCGGATCGAGGGTGGGGTTATCCCCACCTCTTTTATGGAGTCTTGTTCATGGAGTCCCGGCCCGCGGCCCTCGCCTTCGGCTTCGCCTCACCGGTCAGGTCACGCGCTCGCGCGGTGGCCGGGGCCTGATCGAGGCATGTCCCCCAAGACGGCGACGCCCCCGCCCGGTGGTCGGGCGGGGGCGTGCGTGTGTTCCTAGCGGTCGTCGGAGACCGTGGTCTTCTGGACCTGGAGCAGGAACTCGGCGTTGGACTTGGTCTCCTTCATCTTCTCGATGAGGAGTTCCAGCGCCTGCTGCGTGTCGAGCGCGTGCAGCACCCGGCGCAGCTGCCAGACCACCCGCAGTTCCTCCGGAGCCATGAGGATCTCCTCCTTGCGGGTGCTGGACGCGTCCACGTCCACCGCCGGGAAGATCCGCTTGTCGGCGAGGCTCCGGTTGAGCTTGAGCTCCATGTTGCCGGTGCCCTTGAACTCCTCGAAGATGACCTCGTCCATGCGGGACCCGGTCTCCACCAGCGCGGTGGCGAGGATCGTCAGCGAGCCGCCGTTCTCGATGTTGCGGGCGGCGCCGAAGAACCGCTTCGGCGGGTACAGCGCCGTGGAGTCGACACCGCCGGACAGGATCCGGCCGGACGCGGGCGCCGCCAGGTTGTAGGCCCGGCCCAGGCGGGTGATCGAGTCGAGCAGCACGACGACGTCGTGGCCCAGCTCGACGAGCCGCTTGGCGCGCTCGATCGCCAGCTCGGCGACCGTGGTGTGGTCCTCGGCGGGACGGTCGAAGGTCGAGTGGATGACCTCGCCCTTCACCGTCCGCTGCATGTCGGTGACCTCTTCCGGACGCTCGTCCACGAGGACGACCATCAGGTGGCACTCCGGGTTGTTCTTGGTGATCGCGTTGGCGATCGCCTGGAGCACCATGGTCTTGCCGGCCTTCGGCGGCGACACGATCAGGCCGCGCTGCCCCTTGCCGATCGGCGACACCAGGTCGATGATCCGGGTCGTCAGGATGCCGGGGTCGGACTCCAGGCGCAGCCGCTCCTGCGGGTACAGCGGCGTCAGCTTCGTGAAGTCGACGCGGCCCTTGGCCTGGTCGGGCTCCATCCCGTTGACGGTGTCGAGGCGGACCAGCGCGTTGAACTTCTCGCGCCGCTCGCCCTCGCGCGCCTGCCGGACGGCGCCGGTGATGACGTCGCCCTTGCGCAGCCCGTTCTTGCGGACCTGCGCGAGCGACACGTACACGTCGTTCGGGCCGGGCAGGTAGCCGGTCGTGCGGACGAACGCGTAGTTGTCGAGGATGTCGAGGATGCCCGCGACCGGGATGAGGACGTCGTCCTCGGTGATCACCGGCTCCTCGTAGCGGTCGCGGCCGCGGCCCCGGTTGCGCTCCCGGAACCGGCGCCCGCGCCGGCCCCGGCCGCCGCCGTCGTCATCGTCGTGCTGGCCGCCGCCGCCCTGGTTCTGGCCGCGCTGCCGGCCGCCGCCGCCCTGGTCCCCGCGGTCGCCCCGGTCGCCGCGGTCGCCCCGGTCGCCGCGGTCGCCGCGGTCGCCCCGGTCGCCCCGGCCCTCGCCGCGCTCCCGGCCGCCGCGCTGCCGCTGGCGTCCGCCGCCCTCGCGGCCCTCGCGCCCGTCGCGGTTGCCGTCCCGGCCGCCGTCGCGCCCGCCCTGGGATTCGCCGTCCTCGGCGTTCTGCTCGCGTCCCTGGTCGCGGCCCTGCCGGTCGCCGCGTCCCTCGGAAGCCCCCCGGTCCTGCTTGTCGCCCCGCTGCCGGCCGCCCTGCCGCTCGCCCCGGTCGGCCTTCTCCGCCTTCTCCGGGGACTTGTCGGCCTTCTCGGCGACCTTCTCGGCGACGCCGCCCTGCCCCTCGGACGGGCCCTGCTCGGCCGCCGGCGCCTCGGCGATGGCGACCTGGTCGTCGGACACCTCGCGCTTGGCGGCGGTGGTGCGGCTCCGCCGCGGACGCTCGGCCTTCGCCGGGGCAGCGGCTCCCTGCTCGCCCCCCGCCGAGCCCTGCTCCTGGCCGCCCTGCTTCTCCTGGATGGCGGCGATGAGCTGGCTCTTGCGCATCCCGGTCGTGCCGGTGATGCCGAGGCTGGACGCGAGCGCCTTGAGCTCGGGCAGCACCATGGCCGACAGGCCGGTTCCCGAGCGGCGGCGCCGGGGGGCGGCCGGCTCCGCGCCGGACGCGGCGGCGTCGGCGGGTTCCGTGCTGGTTGCGTCCGTAAGGAGTTCGCTGGATTCGCTCACTAAGGGTCCTTCCCAGGGAGCGGGCGTTGGCCGGCGTTCGGCCAGTCGACCCGGTGGTGCGGCCCGGCGGGGGCGCCGGGACGGGCTCCGCTGATCACGATGGAACCGGGATCTGCGTGTTCTGGGCACAGCCAGATGGTGGACGGGACGTTCCGCTCGTGCGTGTCCCCGGTACCGCCACGTCCGAAGTTTCGCTGGAATGCCTGACAACGGAATGTCACGGTGTCGGGGAGCCTAGTACGCGGGACCGACACGACCGGAGGGTCGAACAGGCGACGCGCGGCTGACGAGCACGCTGCCCCGAACGGGGCATCTGGTGCGGCATTCAGCCTAACATCACCAGGGCACACTGCTATTCCCCAGAGGTCGATGTGTTCGCATTTTACCTAGCGGGATCGTGCCGGACCCTGCACCGGCCGGAGCGGCGCGAATGCCCCCGCCCCCGGCGCCGCCGCCAGGACCGTACCGCAGATCAGCCGGCCATGACGCGGGCGCCGCGGGTCGCGACGTCCAACGGGTGTTCGTGCCACCCTTTACCCACTTCGCGCTCCATCGAATCAACTTGTGATGCTGTTGTGAAGGCCAGGACAGTAGGCCCGGCCCCGGAGATCACCGCGGGCACCCCGGCGTCCCGCAGCCTCGTGACCAGCGCCGCGGACTCGGGCATGGCCGGGGCGCGGTAGTCCTGGTGCAGCCGGTCCTCGGTCGCGTCCAGCAGGACGCCGGTGTCCAGGCCGCCGGTGAGCGCGGCGACGAGCAGCGCGGCACGTCCCGCGTTGGCGGCGGCGTCCCCGTGCGGGACGGTCTCGGGCAGCAGCCCGCGGGCCCGCTCGGTCGCCAGCCGCTGCTCGGGGACGAACGCCACGACCTGCGTGACCTTCGATTCCAGGCGGACCGACTTCGGGCCGCACGGCGTCGTCCAGGCGACGGTCAGGCCGCCGGCGAGGCACGGCGCCACGTTGTCGGGATGCCCCTCGATCTCGGTCGCGAGACGCAGCGCCGCGTCGTCGCCGAGGAGCTTCCCGGCGGGGTGCAGCGCGCGCGCCGCGACGATCCCCGCGACGATCGCGGCGGACGACGAGCCGAGACCGCGGCTGTGCGGGATGCGGTTGCGGCAGCGCAGCCGCAGCCCGCCCGGGCGCGCGGGACCGGTTCCGGCCAGGTCGTCGAGGACGCCGAACGTGCGGCGCAGCACCTTGACGATGAGGTGGCGCTCGCCGCGGTCGGCGACCTCGGCGCCCTCGCCGTCCACCTCGATGGTCAGGCCGCC
Organism: Actinomadura madurae; assembly: GCF_047130825.1. Classification (NCBI taxonomy): domain Bacteria; kingdom Bacillati; phylum Actinomycetota; class Actinomycetes; order Streptosporangiales; family Thermomonosporaceae; genus Actinomadura; species Actinomadura madurae. The sequence goes on along the minus strand of NZ_CP083237.1, from coordinate 8,244,547 downwards.
GCCGGTGACCTGCACCTCGACGTCGTCGTACAGCGCGAGCGCGAGGCCGAGCGAGTCGAATCCGGGGCCCAGGTTGGCGCTGGTCGCGGGGGTCCGCACCAGCACCGGGCCTTCCGTCCAGCCCACCTCAGGTGAGACCGAGCTCGGACGCGGCCGAGTGCGCGTCCACCTTGATGGTGGTGGGCGCGGGCGCACCGGAGATGGCCCAGTCGGGGTCCTTGAGGCCGTTGCCCGTCACCGTGCAGACCACCTTGGCTCCGGACGCGACCACACCCCGCTCGCTCGCCTGCAGGAGGCCGGCGACGCTCGCCGCGGAGGCGGGCTCCACGAAGACGCCCTCTTCCCTGGCCAGGAGCCGGTAGGCGGCGAGGATCTGCCGGTCGGTGACGGAGTCGATGGCGCCACCGGACTCGTCCCGGGCGGCGACCGCCAGGTCCCAGGACGCGGGGTTGCCGATCCGGATCGCCGTGGCGATGGTCTGCGGATTCAGGACGGGCGCGCCCTTCACGAACGGCGCCGCCCCGCTCGCCTGGAAGCCCAGCATGCGGGGGGTGCGCGTCGCGACCTCGTCGGCGGCGTACTCCTTGTATCCCATCCAGTACGCGGAGATGTTCCCCGCGTTCCCGACGGGGAGGCAGTGGACGTCGGGGGCGTCGCCCAGCGCGTCCACGATCTCGAAGGCGGCCGTCTTCTGCCCGAGCAGCCGGTACTTGTTGACCGAGTTGACCAGCGCGACCGGGTAGTCGACCGACAGCTTGCGGGCCAGTTCGAGGCAGTCGTCGAAGTTCCCGTCCACCTGGAGCAGCCGGGCGCCGTGCACGAGCGCCTGCGCCAGCTTCCCCATCGCGATCTTGCCGTTGGGGACGAGGACCGCGCAGGTCATCCCGGCCCGCACCGCGTACGCGGCGGCGGACGCGGAGGTGTTGCCGGTCGAGGCGCAGATGACCGCCTTCGCGCCCTCCTCGGCGGCCTTGCTGATCGCCATCGTCATGCCGCGGTCCTTGAACGAACCGGTCGGGTTGGCGCCCTCGACCTTGAGGAACACCTCGCAGCCGGTCAGCTGGGACAGCCGGCGGGCGGGCACCAGCGGGGTACCGCCCTCCAGGAGCGTGACGACCGGTGTCGCGTCCGTCACCGGAAGCCGGTCGCGGTACTCCTCGATAAGGCCGCGCCACGCGCGGACGTTCGCGTTCACGTCGGTCTCCCTGTATGACCTGCGATGTTGCCCGGAGTCTATCGGGACGGCTCTTCGCCCTCGACGCGCATCACGCTCGCCACCTCGCGCACGCTGTCGAGGCCGCGGAGCCCCTCCACCGTCGCCGAGAGGGCCGCGTCGGGCGCGCGGTGGGTCACGACCACGAGCTGCGCCTCCTCGCCCAGCCCGTCCTGCCGGACGGCCTGTATCGAGACGCCGTGCCTGGCGAACTCCTCGGCGACCGTGGCGAGGACACCGGCCTCGTCGGTCACGTCCACCTGGATGTAGTAGCGCGTGACCGTCTCCCCCATGGGAAGCACCGGAAGCTTCGCGTACGTCACTTCCACGGGGCCGGGAGTACCGCCGGCCACGTTGCGGGCCACCGCGACGAGGTCGCCGAGGATCGCGGACGCCGTCGGCGCACCACCGGCACCGGCGCCGTAGAACATCAGGGAGCCCGCGGACTCCGCCTCCACGAACACCGCGTTGTACGCCTCACGGACGCTCGCCAGCGGGTGCGACCTCGGGATCATCGCCGGATAGACGCGCGCGGACACGCCGCGTCCGTTCCGTCCGTCCTCTGAGGGGATGCGCTCGCAGATGGCCAGGAGCTTGACGACGCAGTCCATTCCCTGGGCGCCCGCGACATCGGCGGCGCTCACTTCCGTGATGCCCTCGCGGTGGACGTCCGCGGCCGTCACCGGTGTGTGGAAGGCGAGCTGCGCGAGGATCGCCGCCTTGGCCGCGGCGTCGAAACCCTCCACGTCGGCGGTCGGGTCGGCCTCCGCGTAGCCGAGCGCCTGCGCCTCCTCCAGCGCGTCGTTGAACCCGGCGCCGTGCGTGTCCATCTGGTCGAGGATGTAGTTCGTGGTGCCGTTCACGATGCCGAGCACCCGGTGCACATGGTCGCCGACCAGGGACTCCCTGAGCGGCCTCAGCAGCGGGATCGCTCCAGCGACCGACGCCTCGTAGTACAGGTCGGCGCCGTACTCCCGGGCGGCGGCGAACAGCGTCGCGCCGTCCTCGGCCAGCAGCGCCTTGTTCGCGGTGATGACCGACTTGCCGGACTTCATCGCTTCGAGCATCAGCGTCCTGGCCGGCTCGATCCCGCCGATCACCTCGATGACGATGTCGACGTCGTCCCTGGTCACCAGCGTCTGCGCGTCCGTCGTCAGCAGCTCCCGGTCGACGCCGGCGCGCACCCTGTCCGGCCGGCGCACCGCGATCCCGGCCAGCTCCAGCGGCGCCCCGACGCGCGCGGCCAGATCGTCGGCCTGCTCGTTCAGCAGCCGGACGACCTCCGTGCCGACCACGCCGCATCCGAGCAGCGCCACGCGCAGTCCGGGTTTCACGCTTCGACCTCCGCATCGAGCCGCAGCAGGTCCTCCGCGCTCTCCCGGCGGACGATCACGCGCGACCTGCCGTCCCTCACCGCCACCACGGCCGGCTTCGGGACATGGTTGTAGTTGCTGGCCATCGACCGGCAGTACGCCCCGGTCGCCGCGACGGCCACCAGGTCTCCGGCCGCAAGATCTTCGGGGAACCACAGGTCTCGCACCACGATGTCGCCGCTCTCGCAGTGCTTGCCGACAAGCCTACTGAGCATGGGCGATGCGTCGGACGACCGGCTCGCCAGCACCCCGGTGTACTCCGCGCCGTACAGGGCGGTGCGCAGGTTGTCGCTCATGCCGCCGTCCACGGACACATACGTGCGCAGGCCCTCGACGTCCTTCACCGTCCCGACCTCGTACACCGTGACGCCGCCCGGACCGATGATCGCCCTCCCCGGCTCCACCGTCAGCCGCGGCATGGCCAGGTCGTACGCCTTGCACTCGCGCGCCACGATGTCCCGCAGCCCGTCCGCGATCGACTTCGGGTCGTGCGGCTCCTCCCCCGGCACGTAGGCGATGCCGTAGCCGCCGCCGAGGTCCAGCTCGGGAAGCTCGATGCCGTGCTCGTCCCGGATCGCGACCAGCAACTCGGCCAGCCGGTGCGCGGCCACCTCGAACCCGTCCACGTCGAAGATCTGCGACCCGATGTGGCTGTGCAGCCCCACCAGCCGAAGCTGCTTCAGGTCCAGCACCCGCCGGACGGCCTCCAGCGCGGCCCCGGAACTCCTGGAGAACCCGAACTTCTGGTCGTCATGGGCCGTCGCGATGAACTCATGGGTGTGCGCCTCGACCCCCGTAGTGACGCGCACCATCACCTTGGGCGTCGCACCCATCTCCTGGGCCAGATAACCGACCCGCGCTATCTCCTCGAACGAATCGAGCACGATCCGTCCGACACCCACCTCAAGAGCCCTCTCAAGCTCCCAGGACGCCTTGTTACTCCCATGCAGCGTGATGCGCTCGGTAGGGAAGCCCGCCGCCAAAGCCACCGCGAGCTCACCGCCACTGCACACGTCCAGCCCGAGACCCTCTTCCTTCAGCCACCTCGCGACGGCCGTACAGAGAAACGCCTTCCCCGCGTAGTGGACGTCCCCGTCATGGAACGCGGCCGCATACTCCCTGGCGCGACTCCGCACGTCCTCCTCGTCATAGACGTAGAGGGGCGTCCCGTACTCCTTCGCCAGCTCCCGCACATCGACCCCGCCGACGGTGAGCACGCCGTCGTCCCGCTTGGCGCTCCGCGGCCACACGGTCGGCTCCAGCGCGTTCAGATCGTCCGCCGGCGCGGCCGGATGGTCCTCGGGAAGGACGTCGGCGTGCCGCGGCCCGGCAGGATGTACTCGACTCATATCCGCTCTCTAGGGGTCTCACCGATCATGTTCAGCCCGTTGCCGAGAACGATCTCGACGGCCTCCGCCAGGGCGACCCGCCCCGCGTGCACGGCCCCGGGCTCCTCGTCACCCACGGGCAACGCGGAACAACGCTCATGCGCCTCGTGATACGCGAGCGCCACTTTCTCCAAACAGAACATCAGCGGCCGGGCATCCCGTTCCCGCTCCGCCTGCTCCACCCGCCCCGGCACGTCCCCCAGCGCCCCCACGACCTCCGCCTCGACCGGCCCGGCCTCCAGCCGCCCGGCCTCCAGCCCCAGGCTCGCTGCCCACCGCCCCACCCAGCAGGCCCGCGCATAGGCGTAACGCACCGAGAACCCGGGATTGTCGAACGTCCGGGGCCACTCTTCCCACGTCCCCCGCGGCACCTCGGCCATCCCGTAACCGCGATCACACCGGATCCCGTCCACCAGATCCCCCGGCGCCACCTCGACCCGCACGAACCCGGGCCCGCTGACGACACCCCCGACCCGCCGCGCGATCACCCGCGGATCAACGCCCAGCCGCAGCGCCACGGGACTCTCGAAGACCCCGCCGCCCCGGCTGAAGACAACGACCCCACCAGGCACATCGACATCGAGCTCACCCTCCGCCACGGCGTCCCGCACCGCGCGCACGAGGGCCTCACCCACACCGGCTGGAGTCACCCTGGCGAGACTAGCCGACCACTATCTGGACACCGCCGCGAGCTTCCGCACCGTCTGGATCAGCTGGTTGGGGTCGAACGGCTTGGTCACGTAGGCGTCCACGCCGATCTCGTCCCCCCGCCGCACATCATGCTCCTGCGCCCGCGCCGTGATCATCACGACCCTGATGTGCGCCGTCCCGGGATCCTCCCTGAGCCGGACCGCCGTCACCCACCCGTCCAGCCGCGGCATCATCACGTCCAGCGTGATCACGTCCGGCCGGACCTCGCCCACCTTCTCCAGGCAGTCCTGACCGTCCACCGCGGTCGACACCTCGAACCCCTCCAGTTGCAGGTTCACGGCGATGAGCTGGCGGATCACCTCGTCATCATCGACGACCAGCACGCGTCCCAGTGGCTCGGTCACGGCCTCGAAGTTAGCCCACTCCACCCCCCTGACGCACGGCGAACCTCCCCGTGCGCGTCACCCCGCCAACCCTGGTAGCCTCATACCGCGTCGCGCCCCCTTAGCTCAGGGGATAGAGCAACGGCCTCCGGAGCCGTGTGCGCAGGTTCGAATCCTGCAGGGGGCACCTACAAACGATCAGCCGGTTCCCGCCCTTGACCAGCGGAAACCGGCTCTTGTCGTTCATGGACCATGTGACATCAGATGCCACCACGGGACGCCGTATGCCACGGCGCGTGTTCCATTTGTGTTCCAGCGCCTAGCCGCCGAGGGCATCGTCTATGCGCGCCTCCCATACATGGTCGTGACCGGCGATGACCTTGGCGTAGATCTTCAACAGCACCTCCACACTGTGGCCAGCCCACTCGGCAACCTGGGTGGGCGGGACGCCGGCGTTGAGCCGCAGGGAGACGCCAGCGTGCCGTAGGTCATACGGGCGCCGGGCGAGGTCCGAAGCTTCCTCGGCGGGCGTCAGGGCGAGCGTGCGCGCCTTGTGCCACGTGCGCCCGTAGCCGGACGGGAGCAGCACTCCCCCGCGCTCCGTGCGGAACAGGCGACCGTCCGGGGCAACGCCATACCGGTGGATATGGTCGCGCAGGATCCGGACGAGTTCCGGCGGGATCGGCACCGGCCGCTTGGCCTTGCGGTTCCGTCCTTTGAGCCCGCGGTCATCGTGGTATTGCCCCGAATCGGTCCACTCGGTTCCGACTGAGGGCTTGGAACCAGCGAGCATCAGCCGCCCCCATCCCGTCGCAGGCAACTCGCAATCGGATTCGCGCAGAGAGACGACCTCGCCGGGCCGCATCATCGCGTAGTAGACGCACGCGAAGAACCCGACCATTCGAGGGCCTCGCCGAGGTCCGGCGTAGCTAACCGCCGTGAGGAGTTCCGTCATTTGGCGCGGCGAAGGGACGGCGGTCGGGTCTACTTCTTCCCACACGTCGTCTTCTTCGGTCGGCTTCCAGTCGAGACCGTCGATTGGGTTCGATACGAGGCGCTTCCGTTGAACGGCGTACTTGAGCACGTTGTAGAGAACGCGGCGGCGCCGGGCGTAGTAACTCGCCGCGGCCGGGGTCCCGTCGAGCTTTCGAGCGCAGGCGCCGAGGGCAAGTGTGATGCCCTCGAACTCGGCGAAGTCCGCCAGCGGTACGGATGCCTTGCGGACCCAGTTGAGCGCGGCGGCCACCTCGGCGGACTGCTTGGCCTCACGCCGATTCTTGTTGTACTCCCAGCGGCGAAGCGCATTCCGCAGCGTCTCCGTGTCGGGCGCTCCCTTGTGGTTGGCCGTGAGTCCTACCGTCACGGCAGTGAGCGTTTCGGCGATCGAAATGCGTTGTTTGGCGGACACTTTGTCCCATCGGTCGTCTACGTAGTCCCGCGCATGCTGATACCAGCTCACAGACAGGGCCGCGCGAACCATGGACTCGGGTAGACCGCTCTCGATGTCGAATGCCTCGCCTCGCCTCGCGGCTTGGATGAGTTCCGATTTGTAGCTGTTGGCGAGTTCCTGGGTAGTGAACGGCTTGGTTTGAACCTTGCCGCCCACTCGCCAGCGCAGGACGTAGGGCCGTTTCCTGCCCTTCTTTACCGTGACGTTCCAGAACCGGACGTCGTAACTCTTGTTCACGCGGCCCTCTCTTCAAGGCTGGAAAGCCAGTTCTCGAAGTCGACTCGGCGGATTCGGAGCTTGCGGTTGGGCAGGACGGTGCAGGGCGGCGTTTTTCCGAGGGCGCGCCACCGTTGCCACGTCCGACGTGTGATGTCGAGTTCTTCGAGAATTTCGGGGACCGTGATCCACGTGCCTGACCTCTTGGCCATAGCGGGAATGCACCTCCGCGAAGCGGCGTGAGTGGGTGGGGTGGCCTCCGCCGGCGGCGGGCTTGGTGGCTTGTGCGCCGGCGTAGGCGTGACGGTGGTGGGAGGGGTAGCCGTACCAGCCGTACCAGCCTCGTTTTTCCTGGTCAGGTGCGGTACGGCTTGGTGGGGTGGTACGGCTTGAGCCGTACCAGGCGGGTAAGCCTCATTGGGTCTGACCTGCGAAATTGAGGCTGGTACGGCTGGTACGGCCTACCCCCGGCAAGGGCAGGACGGTGGCCGGTCCGGCATCGCCGGACGGGGTGTCGTCGGCGGGGCAGTAGCGCGCCCATGCGTCGGTGAAGTCGGCGCGTCGATAGCCCTTGGCTTGTCCGGTCTGGAAACGGATGGTGTCGGATCTGATCTCGTATTCGCGCAGGATGGTGCCGAGTTTCATTGCGGTGAGCCCGTTGGGGCCGTAGTCGTCCCATGGCGCTTCGGGCTCGGCTTTGAGCCGGTCGAGGAGGACGGCGGTGGGTAGGGCGGTGTCGGTGCCGAATGCGGTCCGGCAGTCGGTGAGCAGACGGAGCCGGGTGGACATCTCGCCGTTGTCGTCGGCTTCGGCGGTAAGGGCGAGAACGGCGGCGCGGGCGCGTTCGGGCCAATGTCCGCCAGCATGGTCGGCGACGGCCACGAGAGGTTCCCAGGTGTCGGCGGCGCGGTCTTCGACCGGCATTGCGGGTTCGGCGGCTTCGAGGCTGGCAAGGTCGGCGCGCAACCATGCGGCGAGGTCGGTAGCCAGTTGGCGGAGCGGGGGGCGGTCGCGCTTGTACCGGAATGGCGCGACGGTTTCGCCAGGTGCGCGGCGGCGCATTCGGATGATTACGGCGCGGTCTTCGATGGTGTCGGGCATGGCGCCGATTCCGGCGAGCGCGGCCATAGCGAAGGTGGGGATGGACTCGACTCGGTTGGCGTTGGCGTCGTACCGCTTGGCGGGCCGGTTGCGTTGATGTCCGGCGTTCAGCAGTCCGCGTAGATCCTCGTTGCCCTCGGCTTTAGGGCCGAAAATGGTGTCGGCTTCGTCCACGAGCAGGGTGGGCGGATCGTCGGTGATGGACCGGTAGACCGCGGCCGGCGAGGAATTTACGGTTATGAACGGGACGTGACACGTCGCCTCTGTCACGTCCAACAGTCGGGATTTGCCGCACCGTTTCTCCGGACCCCGGATCACCAGCCGTGGCGCGTGCGGCCACGCCGGTTGAGCGTGGGTCGCGGCGATCCACAGCGTGACGGCGTCGGCGGCTTGCGGACTCGGCAGGACGACGTAGCGCGTCAACGCCTCGCGGACGGCGTCAAGTAGCTCGGCGCCGTTGATCGGCGGACGGTCGTCGGGTGCGTTGGTCATGCGGCGTTCCCCCTAGTGATGGTGCGCGGGTTGCGGGCGCCGGCGGTGAGCGCGGAACGGATGGTGGCGCGGGCGTCTGCGGGTGTGAAGGCGTTGGGGCCGGTGCAGAAGTGGACGGCGGCGGCCTCGTACAGCACCGATCCGGCGAGGTCGGCGTCAAGGACGTCGGCGCCGGCAAGGCGGCCGAGGTTGTAGGCGGCTTTGTTAAGGGCGTGGTTGCGGCCACCGGTCACGGCCGAGGTGACCCGTTCGGCCTCCCCCTTGAGTGCCGCTTGAACGTAGGCGGGCAAGTCGGCGACCATCCCGGCAACGCTTGGGGCACTCAAGAGGAGAGCGGGCGGCGTGGTGAGCAGGTGGGCCAGCCATGCCGGAAGCGGGGCGGGCGGTACCTCGTTGGCGATGCGGTAGGCACCGGTGCCGTCGGGCAGGTCCACATAGCTGCCGGGCGCCACGACATAGCCGCCGGCGGCGCGGGTGTCGATCAGCCATCCCAGACCAGTGCGGTACCGGCCGGAGGTGTTGCGCAATTCGGCACCGGGCGGCGCGGTGAAGTACAGGTGCATCCCGCCACGGCGGGTGGTCACGGTGAAGGTGTCGAGCGGAAACGCTTGGCCGTGCCGCTCGGCCAGGACGGCGAGCACGTCGGCGCCCTCGTTGACCCCCGGCATGGCCCACTCGTCCGGCGGGATCTCGCCAGGCTTGGGCCTGTCGAGGTCGATCACGAGGAGCCCGGACGGGCCGCACGCAACCGCGACGTTGAACGCCGGGCCGCGGCTCCAGAACGCCCGGATCCGGACGGGGTCGATAGTGGCGTTGGCCTCCCAGTCGGTGAACCCCGGCAGCGGTTGCTTGTCGCCAGGGCGTAGCGGGAAGACGTGCCAGCCGCGCGCGGCGCACGCCAGCGCCGCCTCGGCGAGGCTGGCCGGGTTGGTCCTCAGAGTCGGCATGTGCGGCCCACCCCTCGGCAGGTTGAGCAGAAGGTGACGCGGGCGAGGAACTCCACCGGCGCATCGGGGCAGAGCGCTTCCCACTCGGCGGCCGGGGTGCTGATCACGGCGAGGTCGTCACGGGCCAGCATGATGAGCACCTGACCGCGCGGGAGCGGCAGCACGCCGACGACCGGCACGGTGCCGATGCCGCGTACGTAGATCGCATCCCCTCGGCACAACTCAGCGGTCATCCGGGTCACGGGTGTGGCGGGCCTGGCCGGGCGAGTCATGCGGCGTTCCTCCCATCGGCCGGCTGGTGGGCGGCGAGGCGGTCGGCGAGCACGGCCAGGGCGGCGGTGCCCTGGCGAGGAACGGCGCCGTTGCCCAACAGGGTGAGTTGGCGGGTGTGGGACAGTCCGGGGACGTCGGTGACCCATCCGTCCGGCAGTCCCATGAGCCACTCGACAAAGCGGGGGCTCAGTCGGTGGGCTCCGTCGCGTCCGGTGGGTTCAGTGGGATGAGGAGCTGTTCGGCCGGTGATGTGCTCCCACCGCGCGATGGCGGGGGCGTAGCGGCCCCACACAGCAGGGTCGGAAGGGACGGGCCACCCCTTCGCGAGGGCAGGTCGGTGCCCTTGCCATCCCGCGCGGCCGGGGTCGGTAGCAGCGCCACGGCGGTGCGCAGGTCCAAGCCGCCAGCCCCACGGATTCCGGGACCGTTGGTGTCGGAGGTGCGCGGGGTCGGCAACAGCGCCGGCTGCATCGGCTGCGGGGTCGGCGGCAAGCAGGAACCAGCGGGCGCGCTCATGGGGGGCGCCGACGTCGGACGCGCGTACACACGCCCATTCAGCAGCGAACCCGAGTCGGGCAAGGTCAGCGAGCACGACGTCGAGTCCGGGACGCCGGGCAACGATGGCTGCGACGTTCTCCAGGATGAGGTAGCGGGGTCGTAGGACGCCCACGGCGTCGGCGATGGCATACCAGAGTCCACTACGGGTCCCTTCGCGGATACCGGCACCACCGCCGGCGTAGGACAGGTCTTGGCAGGGGAACCCGGCGCACAGAACGTCCACGCGCGGCGCCTGGCCGAAGTCGGCGGCGGTCAGGTCGCCGAGGTTGGGCACGCCGGGGAACCGGTGGGCCAGCACAGCGGCGGCGCCGGGCGCCGAATCGGCGACCCACACCGCGGCGACGTCGAGCACCTCGGCGACGGCCAGTTCCAGCCCGCCGTAACCCGAACACAGCGAACCGAGGGCCAATGGTGGCGGGGCATTCATGGGACGTCCTGGGGAGGGATGACGAGCCCCTCGGGGGTCAGGACGAACTCGTGCCCGTGCTCGCAGGTCCACAGGTCGCCGAGGGCGTCGGGGGCGAGCGCGGCCCAGCAGGTGACCGGGGTTAGGCAGAACGGGCACTCAGGGCCGTCCAGCACCGGCCAGTGGATGACGGGGATGGCCCAGTCGGCGGGGCAGGCGCGGCAGTGCCAGACGTTGACCTCGGCGCCGTTGGCCATGGTGGCGGGCCCGATCCATGCCGTGCCGGTGGGACGTTGGCAGGTGGGGCAGTCGGGCGGGGTGAGCAGGGGCCATTGCTCGACGGGCGGGACGCCGGCCGGGTTGTGCGTCATGATGGATGGACCTCCATTTCGCGGGTCCTCGTTGGGGCACGTGAGCGGTTGGGGTAGGGCGGTCCGGCGGCGTGCTTGGTGGCTTGTGCGCCGGGCCGCCCGTCTTGCTGTCGGGCGGTCGGCGGCGCCGCCGGGGCCGGTCGGGTGTTCAGCGGCGGTTGCGGTCGATGTTCTTGAGGTGGGTCCAGATGCGGCGGCCGGTGCGGAGTTGAGCGCCGCGGCCGCCGCAGCGGTTGCAGTAGCGCCAGGCGCGGCCGGACGGGGAGCGGAACCGTCCGGCGCCGTCGCATTTACGGCAGGCCCGATACGGCCAGATCACGCAGTGGAGCAGGTAGCCGACGGCGGCGAGGATGGCGAAGAGCAGCCAGGCGCCAGACGGGTGGGTTGTGTGGCTAGCGGTGGCGAGGAGGGGGCTCACAGGTGCCTCCCAGGGCGGTTTCTGGGGTTGTCGCAGGTGAGGGGTCTAGGCGCTAGATCACTGGTCAGCGTGGGATTGGGTGTCTAGAGGGGCCTCTAGGTCTAGAGGTGGTGGCCTCTAGACCTAGAGGCGCGGCGGCGGTCTACCGGCCGGTGCGGCGGGTGGCGTTGAGGGCGTCGATGACGTGTTCGCGGTGTACGCCCTTGAGGTTGCGGCCCTTGCCGGTTTCGTCCTGTCCCCAAACCTGCGGGGTGCCGATGCCGTACGGCTTGAGCGCAGCAGCGAGTTGCCGGGCCTTGCCGGTGGGGTCGAGGTCGGCCCACGGCCCGTAGGCGGCCGGGCGTAGCTCGGCGAGGCGGTCAACGAGCACTTGGGAGTGCGCCTTGTCCTCACCGGGGGCCATGACGGCGGCGAGGTCTTCCAGCAGTGACGCGCCGTCGTCGGCGGCCGGGGTGGGGTCTTCCCCGGCCGCGATGCCGGTCAGGGTGCCAGCGGCCTTGCGCAGTGCGCGGGCGCGGTCGGCGATGCGGTCGGCGGCCGGGTTGTCGATGTAGTAGCCGCGGACGATCTGCGGGTCGTCGGCCTCGCCGGCGAGGTAGCCGATGCCCTTGTCCTTCTTGGTGAAGGTGGTGGCGCGGATCCCGTTCTTGTACATCGAGGTGCCGAGGATCATGTCGTTCTCGGTCTGGCCCATGACCTTCAGGCAGAACCGCAGCCCCACGTTCGCCGAGACACCGGTCGGGAGCGAGTCCTTGTCCGGCCGCTGGGTGGCCAGCAGCAGAATCACGCCGAGGGCGCGGCCGAGTTTGATGATGTCGACGGCCAGCCGGGCGGCCTCATCCCCGAAGTCGGGGTGCGCGAACAGGTTCTGGCACTCGTCCAGGATGAACACCGACGGGAACAGCCCCAGCGACCGCTTGCCGGCCAACTCGGGGGTGACCTTGTTCTCGGGGCAGATGTCCTTGGGCAGCTTGCGAATCGCCTTGGCGCGGCGTTCCAGGTCCTTGCGGACCTCCCGCAGCGCCTCCAGGCACGCGGCGAGAGTCTCGTCATCCTGCCCGGATCCGTACTGGTGGGCGACCTTCTCCATAGCCGACAGGTCACCGGTGCCCTTGAGTTCGTAGACCCGCAGTTCGGCGGTCGGGTCGAGGGCGGCGGCCAGGGCGAGCACGCGCAGGGCGAAGGTCTTGCCCATGCCGGGCATCGCGCCGAACAGCGCGTTGGCGTACATCAGTTCGACGGTGACGGGGCGTCCGCGCTGGTCGGTGCCGAACGGGACCGGTGTGAACAGGTCCACGCGGGCGCCCTTGACCAGTGGACCGGCGGTCGGCTTGACCTGGTTCATGTCCTGGTCACCGACCCAAAGCACCAGCCGTCCGGCGTGCTGGTCGTGGGCGGGTTCGGGCCACACGCACCCCAGCGGCCGGCGCAGCCCGGACGCCAGGCGGTCCCGGCGTTCCATGATGTCGGTCGCGGTGACGCCGTACGGGAGGTCGACCTCGGCGCGCCAGCCGGGGCCGTCGCGGGTGATCGGTGCGGGGAAGGTGATGCCGGATCCGCCCTTGCCGACGGCCTTGTTGATCTCGGCGTTGCCGAGGGAGGCCAGCGCTCGCACCACGATTTCCGAGGTGAGTTTGGGTGCCTTGGTCGACACGACGGCGGTGTCGAGGATGCGGCGGTCGGTGGGGGTACCGATCCAGCCCAGCAGGAACACCAGCGCGGCCAGCACGGCGGTTTGGGTGACGCCACCGGCGGCGGCCACCGACGCGGCGGCCAGCCCGGTCCCGACGACACCGGCGCCGGTGACGAACAGGCGGGCGCGTACCCGGTCGTTGCGTTCGCTCATCAGCTTGAGGTAGGCGTCATCGTTGCGGCGGTCGATGGCGTGCGTGCGCAGCGGACGCGACTCCAGATCGAACGTCCACCGGCCGGTCCCAGCGATGACCCGGTACAGCCCGCGCGGTGACCGCATGGCCAGCCGCAGCGAGTACAGCGGGATCCGGGCGGCGTGGTAGCCGGTGACGTGCCCGGCGTATCCGACCGCCCACCGCACGGTGGCCTTGGCCTCGCTGCGGTCGCGCATCCATGGCGCGATGATCGGGCGGCGCTGCGCACGCTCGCTGGACGTCCGGCGGGCGCGCACGTCCGGCCGGAAGGTGTCGGGGCGGTCGACGAGCACGCGGCCCTCGATCGCCTCGCCGTCGTCCCCGTCCGCGTCGTGGTCGTCGGGGTCGCCGAACGGCATGGGGCGCGGCGGGTCGGTCGGCGGGTTACCGGCGCCAGCGTCGCCGGGCCCGGCGGCCGGGGCATCGAGGTCGGGCGCCGGGTCGGCGGCGGTGTGGTCGGCGTGCGGGACGGGAAGGCGGACGACTTCGCCCATGGCCTTGGCGTGGTTCATGATGCGTTCTCTCCCTCGGCGGCCGGGGCGGCGTTGATCGCGGTGTCGGTGGGTGCTTCGGTCTTGAGGCGGGCCAGCAGGGCGCCGACGCGGGCGTTGCCGGCGGTCTGTCCAGCGGCACGCAGCCGCGCGGCGAGGCTGTTGCGGGTCAGGGGTTCACCGGCGGCGGCCAGGTCGGCGGCGATGCGCCAGCCCAGCGGCATGAGGTCGTCCACGTCCGGCGGCGCGGTCTTGGCCGCTTTGCGGGTGCGGGACGGTCGCGCGGACCGTCCAGCGGGACCGCCTCCCCCCTTGGGTGCCCCCGTCCGCTTGCGCGGCGCGGACCGGGTGCCGGACGGTCCACCGGTCGACGTAGCGGACGGTCCGGACTGCAGAGCCGGACGGTCCACCTCGGCGACGCCCGGCCGGTCCATAACCAGTCCGGCGGACGGAGCCGCGGTCACCTCGGCGGCCGACCCACCAGGCAGAGGGGCGGGGGCGAGGTCACCAAGTCGGTACAGGGCGCGGACGCGGCGGGGTGCGCGGCGGCGCCATGCCCACCGGCCGTAGGTGTCCTGTAGGTCGGTCAGGGCGAGCACGCGGGCGCGTTCGCGGCTCAGGGCGTCGGGGTAGGAGCGGATCTCCCACAGCACCATCCGGCGCCACAGCTTGAGCGTGGGCCAGGGCGCCAGGATCCACCGTGAGGCGCGGATACCGTCCATGCGGGTTCCGGCGGCGATGCCGGCGCGGATCCGGATCACGTGCGCGGCGATCTCCACCGCGCACACCCACAGCGCCGGGAGCACGGCGTGCGCGATGCGGCCGAACACCGTCGCTTCCTCGGCGACGTTGAGGTAGACGGTCGCGGCGGTCAGCGCCCACGGGATGAACCGCAGCCACCGAACGCGCATGTCGAGTCGGGCTAGGACGATGTCGAGGGCGGCGAAGATCGCAATGCCCAGGTCGATACCGAGGGGCACCGACCATGCCAGGCGCCCGAACGACGGGCGGGCGGCATCGGCGACCGCGGCGAAGCTGTTGACGAAACCCAACAGCCCCAGCACGGTCACCAGCGCGGCGACCACGGCAACCGCGGTGAACTCGTTACTGGTGAGCGCACGCCCCTGCGACGGGCCGTCCTTCGCGGTCACGGCGTGGTCGGGCACGGTCGGCGGCGAGGCGGGCAGGTCAGTCGGTGCCTCGTTGGGAGGCGTCAGCGGTCGGAGCGGGATGGCGACGTGTTCGGCGGCGTGCGGGTTGGTGGCCTGTGCGCCGAGGTTCGCCGGGACGTGGAACGGTGTGGCGGTCATGCGGGGTGCCTCCCAACGCGGACGGTCCGGACCGGGTCGGAGTCGACGCCGGGACGGTCGCTGGCCGCGCGAAATTCGGTGTCGAGGTCGGCGGCCATCACCGGCTGTCCGCACGGCTCACAGCGGAACCGGACCGGGCCGCCGTCCAACGGCACGCAGCAGACCGGGCAGCGCTTGACCGGACCGGCGAGCAGCGGCCGCCGCGGCGCGGCGTAGACGGGGGCGGACACGGTCGTGGGCGAGGGCGTGATCATGCCGCGGTCACCTCCGCCTCGCCGAGGTCGGCGACCTCGGCGCACTCAAGGCAAGTGCCAAGGTGGCGGGGCAGGACGTAACCGGCGTCGCGTCGGCAGGTCGGGCAGTGCCGCCGGGCGGCCAGCGCCTTGCCGAGGGCGACGCGCTGATTCTCGGACGGGACGCGCTTGGGCAGCGCCAGGCGCACGTCGTACAGGTAGGCCGCACGCACCCCACCGGGCGCGTTGTAGCGGCGCGAGTTCCACAGCACCTGACCGGCGATCTCCTGACCGCCGGGCCGGAGCCCCTCGGCGGCAAGCTGGCGGCGGGTGCGCAGATGCTCGGGCGCCATCTGCCACGGCCACGTGGGGATCCCGTATCGGGCGCCGGGCGGGTCGAAGAACCGGGCGGGGCTACGGCGGCGGGTCATGCGGCCACACCTCCCGCACGGCTCACAGCGAACGCGGGCCGCTGGACGGTGACCAGACACCAGCCGTCCTCACGCAGCGACCGGTACGCCATCCGAGCGGCGGCCACCGTCAACGCGACGGTCACCACGGCGGTGAGGGCGAACGTCGGAACCGGGTGCGTGATCAGCAGCACCACACCGGCGCCGGCGAGGCGGACGGGCGACAGGGTCAGCCAGCACAGACCGGCGAGCACGGCCAGCGACAGAATCAGGGCGGTCATGCCGACACCCCCAGCGAGGCCAGCAGCGCGGCGGCGAACAGCCAGCCGATGTGCCAGGACTGATCGAGGGCGTAGGCGCCGGTACCGGTCGGGGCGGCGGCGCCGTCCCCGAGCCGGGCGAACTCGCCCTTGCCGGGCAGGATGGTGCGGCCCAGCCAGTCCGCCAGCGCCAGCAGCGTGGAACGCCGGTCGGCCCAGTAGTGCGAGACCGCGTCCACCGCCAGCGCGGCCGCGGCGGCGTAGGGGTTGACCGGCAATCCCAGCACCACGGCCGTGAGGGCGAGCGCGGCGGCCTTGACGGCGGTCAGGGTGGCGACGTGCCGGGCGCACAGGATCCGGCCGCGCCAGCCGCGGGCACCCTTGCCGCACGCTTGCCCGTGCGTCTGCAACCAGTGGTCCCCCACCTCGTGCGCGGCGTACAGCGCGGCGAACACGGCGGGGAACACGATCGGGTCAGCGCCGAACATCTCAGGCCACCCCCAGCGCCGTGCGGAGCATGCCGACATGCGCGGGGAACACCTGGCCGTCGTAGACCTCGTCGAGCACGGCGACAAGGACGTTGTAGGAGGAGGCCGGTACCCACTCGGCGCGGTGGGCGTCGTCGGCGCCGGCCACCCGCGGGAAGTCCAGGCGGTCGAAGCGTCCCAGGTGGGCCGTGCACATCACGGTGACCATCCACGCCTCATCCGAGGCGCGGGGGTCGGGCACGTACCGCGGCGCGGTGGCCGTGAAGTACGAGGCGGGCAGCGCGAAGCCGGTCTCTTCCTCCAGCTCCCGCGCGGCGGCGGCGGTCGGGGTCTCGCCGGGGTCGACAAACCCGCCGGGCAGTGCCCAGCCGTGCCCGTCGCCGCGCTCCACCATGAGGATCCACCGGCGGGCGCCCGGGGCGGACAGCGACACCAGCGCGTCGGCGGCCAGCGCCTCGCCCCAGTGCCCCAGCTCGTTGCGGCCGTAGCGCACCGAGGTCTTCTCACACGGGTTGACCGGGCGCCCGTCGATCACCTCAAACGGGATCGCGGCGGATGCCTGACGCGCCGTCCAGTCGATCCGTGTCGGGTCGGTCTCAGGGTCGGCCCAGCCGTCGCGGACGCCGATGGTGAACACGTCGGGGTGGGTGTAGGTGCGGGTCGTCATCACGCCACCTCGTTCAGGTCGAGGGCGGCCGGGTGGGGGTCGGCGGTGTCGAGGTCGGCGAGGGTGGCGAGTTCGGCGGCGGTGAAGCCGGCCCACACCCCGTGCTCGGGGCGGATCCGCAGCGCCAGGTCAAGGCACGCGGCGCGCAGCGGGCAGGACTCGCACACCTCGGCGGCGACCAGTTCGCGGGCCGCGCGCTCGTCCGGCGACTCCTCGGCGTCCGGGCCGGTGTGCAGGTCGGGGTCAAACCGGCACTGCGCGCCGGTAACTGGCTCGCCACGCAGGTCGGCACCGGCCAGCGCAGCGAACGGGGACACAGAACGGGACACGGGCACCTCGTGAGCGTTGGTGAGAGATCGGGGTGAGCGGCCCTCGGCGGCGTGCTTGGTGGCTTGTGCGCCGAGGGCGAGCGTCTGCGTGTGGCGGACGGTCATCGCTGGTCAGCCCAGCGAGCCCGAGAACGTCGTGATCGCGTGAATCACCTGGTTGACCAGCGCGGCGGCCTTCTCCGGGTTGTTGATCGCGAAGATCGCGACCGCGATGCCGGCGAGCCACTGCGGGATGCTGCTGGACTTCTGCGGGAACACCGAAACCTCCTGGTCACCTGCCGGGTACTGCGGCGACTTGCCGTGTGAAGCAGGTCACTAGGTAGTAGCGTATACGTAGCTTCGTATACGCACAAGCCCTAGGCATACGATGATGCGTATACGCTGAAAAGGAGTCACCGAAGACGCGAGGGGTTGATCACGCAGTGGCAGAACCGGCCTACGTCCGCATCGCAGGCGAGTACGCCCGACGCATCCGACGGGGTGAGCTCGCACCCCGCACCCAGCTACCGAGCTACGCCGAGATCGCCCAGGAGCACGGAGTCTCGGACATCGTGGTTCGGAAGGCCCTCGAACTCCTCCAGAGCCAGGGCCTCGTTCGCTCCGTACGGCGGCGAGGCAACTTCGTCGCCGATCGCCCGAACCTCGTTCGCGTGTCTCCTGAACGCCAGATGGAGAGCGCCGAACGGTCCTTCGAGAACGAGTCTGATCAACAGATCCAGGTAGAGCGAGAGACTCAGCAAATCCCCGCCACAACGGACCTCGCAGAGGCCCTTGGCGTACCGGCGGGGCAGGAGATCAACCACATCATCACCCGAGCCACCGAGAACGGGCGCCCGATCTCGATCTCAGACACCTACCAGCCGTTGGACGTCGCCGGCATCTCGGAGGCTGCCTACCTGGAAGAGACGATCTCCGACCAGCTACCGACGGAGGGGCACGCCGAGTGGCTACGGACTACGCCCGGCGACCTCGTCAAGACGGTTCACCAGCGGTTCCTGTCCACCGACGACCGCATCATCATGCTCTCCGACATCTCATATCCCCGTGACCGCTACGACGCGTTCGTGTTCCGCATGGCCCTCAAGTAGGGGCTCACATAACAAAGGGGTGCCGGCTCGTTCGGCACCCCTTTGTTATGCACTAGATTAGGTTCGAACCCAGCCCTGAGCCACGTCTGCGTCTGTCCACCACGATACGAAGTGTGGATCTACAGAGTCCAGCATCCAGCGAGCAGACAGCGCGTCGAAGAAGGCATCGTTGCCCGTCTTACCGCCCTTCGGCTCCCCGATGTAGACGAGCCGCTCGCCTCCGGCGTCCTCGAACAACGTAAGCGCCTCTGACGACATTGTGTCTCCCCAGCCAGGCGGCCAGCAGAGAAAGAGCGCGTAATTCGCCGGTCGCACGCGATTCGCGAACTCAGTCAGGTTCCCTACAGGATGCCAGATGTCTGCCAGGCCTACCGCTCCGGGGAATGAGGCGTTCCTAGTCATGTCCGGCGGCTCTGAGTCATACGCGTCAACAATCACTCCCGAGTGAGCCAACTGTCCCGCCCAATAGCCCCGCCCGGCTCCGAGTTCCACGATCGGGAGGTTCGCACAGAAACCCGCCATCCATTCGATGGTCTGCGGGGCGGGTATTGCATACGCGTAAGTTGCCTGCAAAAGCATCTGCGCGAAAGCAAGTCGCGCGCTTCCTGCCGGCTGGCCACCATTGACTACACGACGGCCGTCGCACTCAACGACGAACGGTTCAACGATGTCCCAATATGGGTTGGAGCTAACGGATTTGCCGCCAGTCATATAATGCACGAACCGCAAGTCGAACTGTGCGTCGGCATGCTCGTCACCAGTGCCCGTCAGCCCAATGGCCGTGTCTAGGTACTCGGCCACCTTGGGGTACTTGGCCCGAAGCGTCTGCTCATCCTTCAGCAGTGCAGTGAGTTCGTCCCAACGACTTGATGTCAAGGTCAGCTTGGCCATGCTGCAAGTTTCTCGCAGTGGGCACGAACGGTCTAGGTCTTGCCCCAGACCAAGGTGGTGAGTGACGCCTCCAGACTGCGGCGCCTCCTCGGCGTCCAGACCGCTGTTAGCGTCGCGTCTGCGCAGGGCCGTCCTCCCACACTGCTCCGCCGCTCCGCGCCGACATCCGACTCATGGCTACCACCACGCGTGCCGCTGGCGACCCCATCTGGACCATCCCCTTGATCACCTTGCCCGTCCACGGCACCTTCTAGCCTCAAGAGACACAGGGCACTACCCTGGACTGATGCAGCAGAGTCCCGATCCATACGAGATGACCGTTAGCCTCAATGTATTGAATCATCTCGGCTTGAACCTGTATAGCAACATACCTGCCGTTCTGTCCGAAGTTGTGGCGAACGCATATGACGCCGATGCCAGTACAGTGCATATCGATATCGACCGCCAGAAGAGCACTGTTTCCATCTTTGACGATGGCATGGGCATGACACGGGACGACATTAATGAGCGATTTCTCAATGTCGGCTTCGAGAGAAGAAATGAACCTGGCGGGGCACTCACGGTCAAATACAGACGCCCCGTAATGGGTCGAAAAGGAATTGGCAAGCTTTCTCTTTTTTCCGTGGCTCAGACTATAGATATCTACACAACCAAAGATGGCGAGAAAAATGCCCTCCGAATGAGGCTGAATGATGTACGCGAGGCGATCAAGGCGGGCAATACCTACCACCCTGAGCCACTCGACTCGTCAGCCATCGACTTCTCGCAAGGCACCCGCATCATCCTCAGCAACCTGAAGAAAGAATTGATTAAAACAGAATTCGGACTAAGGCAAAGACTGGCACGCAGATTCTCCGTAATCGGCGCCGAGCACGGCTTTCGCCTCTTCGTAAATCAGAAGGAGGTGCAGATAACCGATCGTGGCTACTTCAATAAGCTTCAGTACGTCTGGATTTTTGATCAGGATGAAGCGCGCGCCCAGGAATCAAAACGCCGCTTTACGCGAGCAGAGAGGGCCACCATAGCCCAGCCGTCCTTGGACAACCCTGACAACAAGATATGGGGATGGATAGGGACTACAGCCACCCCTGTTGATCTCCGCGAACCCGAGACGGGCGACAACCTCAACAAAGTCATATTGATGGTGCGTGGCAAGCTGGCGCACGAGGATGTCCTTGAAGAGCTGAGCGAAAGCAGCCATTACCGATCCTATCTGATCGGAGAGCTTCACTGCGACTTCCTAGATCTAGATAATGAAGCGGACATTGCCACAAGTAGTCGGCAGCGCATCATTGAGGATGACCCTCGATATCGACAGCTGATTGTATGGTTGAGCAGCGAGCTTTCTAGGATAAAGACCGACTGGGGAAAGCTGCGCGACCGAGCCGGTACAAGTGTTGCGCGCCGAGACCCTGCCATCGATGAATGGTTTGAAACGCTGGGAACCGGAACTCAGAAGAAGGCTCGAAAACTGTTCGGAAAAATCAACCAGGTATCAGTAGGAGATGAGAAGGAGCGCCGCGAGCTCTTCGCTCACTCAGTGCTAGCTTTCGAGTCACTCAGGGTCAAAGACGCTCTAGAGGCCCTGGATGAAGTATCGCCCGAAGACCTCGCCGCCATCTCTCAAGTTTTTACCGATGTCGAGCATATTGAGGCATTGCTGTACCACCAGATTGTTTCGCAGAGGCTGGGTGTAATCAAGAAGCTCGACGACTACATCGATGAAGATGCACTTGAACGAATTCTTCAGGAGCATCTTTATGAAAATCTTTGGTTGCTCGATCCGTCATGGGAACGGGCAACTGATCGACACATGGAAGAGAAGGTGGGAAAGGCATTCCAGAAGATCAACGCTAAACTCACCAAGGAGGAGCAAGCATCTCGTATCGATATCCGCTATAAGCGAGTTACCGGCGTCCATGTGATCGTTGAACTCAAGCGCTATTCAGTTACCGTGAGCAGCTATCAGCTCGCAGAGCAGGTGGACAAATATAAGAATGCCCTAGAGTTGTATCTGAGCGATTCTGGGATTGAAGAGCCAGTGGAAGTCATTTGCGTTGTGGGTCGCGACTTGAGGGACTGGAATAGGGTCACTGGCAAAAATCAATCGAGGAAAATGCTGGAAGCAGCGAACATACGAGTACTTAAGTACGATGAATTGCTACGAAATTCGAGCGCAGCTTATCGCGAATACCTGGAAAAGCAAGGGGAACTCGACAACATCCGCCGTCTCCTGAACGAGATTGCAAAAGAAGCCGATTCCACATAGGCGAGCCGAGCCGCCCTCACACCACTGGAGGTTAGGCGATGGCAGTGGCGACTTCTTAGGCCACTATCGGGGAATTGTGTAGCGATAGCGAGTGGGTTGAAGGTCGTGTTCGTTCGGCTTCCAGGCTGTCCAATGGCGGCAGCGTCCTCCACTGGTGTGGATACTGCCGTCGGATTGACGCAGCCAGGTAATCTGATCCACAACGACCAAGTCAGTAAGCGCACTTCGCGCATGTGTGACCTCATTGGTGGTCAGTTCAACGGTCTCCGCGGTTCCGGTAGAGCCTTTGACCTCAATGTGCCTCTCTTCATCGCCTTTGACAGCCAGCAGGTCGTAGGAGCAGATAGCGCCCACGTCGGTGATGTCATGTTCGGGGTAGAGGTCACGGGCACGGCGAACGGCATGTTCCTCGATGGCCTTGCGCAGAATCGGGTCGGCTACGTAACCGGCACCCGTGCTTGAGCGTGGCCGCGACTGCGCAGCCAACGTACGCCTCAGCCCGCCGGTAGTTGGCGTGGAGCGGGTGAGACCAGCCAGATCGGGAAGCAGGTCAAGGACTGCGCCGGGGACCTTGACCAGGTATGCCTGTGCGGTGCGCAGCGGCCGGTTCGGAGAGAAGACGAACGGGAAGTACAACGGACCGTCGATACGTGCTTCCAGATCGCTCTTGATGGCACGAAGCTGTGCTTCGAGCGGGCGGAGGCTCTGTTGACCGATCGGAGCGGCCAACGGGGTGTAGCCGGTCAGCTCATACCGCCAGGCCGGTTGGGGTTCGGTGTTGGCGGGGCGCTGCTGGCCGTAGCTGCAACGCGCGTCCCAGACCAATTGGTCGTCGTAGGGACCGTCTGCGGCGGTGGAGTAGCCGACGATGCCTGGCTGGTCATGCAAAGTCTTGTGCCAGTGCAGCACCAGGTCACCGGGCTTGATCTCGGTGACAAGGGAGTAGGACCAGAACTCCCCACCGGTGCCGTTGCGCTGCAAAGCTCGCACGTTGCTGCCCAGGTCGGGACGGTCAGTGATCTCCATCCAGAACCGCTCCGTTGGGTCTTCCTCCCACCACCGGTTCAGCGCGCCAGTCGGCGGCGTAAACACGGTCCGGACTTTCTTCAATGTGGGCGTAGCCAAGTCGGTGGTTAAGCGTGCGGCGTCCGCCGAGGTGTAGCCGGGGACCGTCAGCCGCAACCGGATGCGCTTCGTTGAATTACCACCCTTGGTGGCGCTCGGAGCCTGGCCTACGGTCATCTGTGTGGTACACAGACGCCGGCGCAGCGCCTCCACATCGTGCACGTCGGCCAGCCGAATCCGTTCGGTGAACAGGCGACGCTCGGTTTCGGGTAGCGAACGGGTCACCCGTGAGTCCACCAACCCATCCTCCAGCGCGGCTCCCCGAGCTTTGAGCCGCTCCAGCAGCAGTCGCAACGTCGGCCGGTAGTCCACGTTCCGCGGAGCACGCTTGGTCGAGGCGCCCGAGCCGCTCTCCAACACCAACGACAGCAGCCCACGATCGGGCTCCGTCTCGATCGTGTACACGGCATCAAGCACTCGACCGTCATCATCTACGGCTCGCATGGGGCACACCTTGCCACGGGGAGGGGACATCTGGGTGGCTAAGGGCAATGCTCGCGATTGCCTTCAGCGGCGCAGCGTGTTCCATTTGCGTCCGATCGTTGTCTCACGGAGGGTATTTGTGCAGGTAGACGCGCCGATCGGTGGTGGTCTCCGGAGCCGTGTGCGCAGGTTCGAATCCTGCAGGGGGCACCTAGAAGATGGGAACGACCGGCTGGCTTGTTGGTCGTCGTCCCTCTGCATGTCAGGCCCTCGCTCAGTGACGCTCTCGGTGGCTCTGATGAGCATCTTCACCGTATCTGCTCGCACGGTCACTCGGAATGTGGCCTCGTGGCGGGTCCGGTTGTAGCGGATCTGCAGCTGGAAGGCATCGAAGAGCCGACGCTCTAGATCCTCAGACAGCTCGGACAGGTTGAGCGGCAAGTGCGGGATGAGATCGAGAAGATCGGCATCGTCGCCGCCCGGGGACGTATCGGCGTTGAGTTGATCTAGCTCGGCCTGTTTGGCCCGTCGGGTGGCCGTCAGCTCCGCGAAGCGCCGTTGGACGGACTGGCGGTAGTCACGGTCGGCATCGGCGTCGCCCGTCGACTCGAAGGTCTCCAGTTGGGTGATCAGGTTGTCTTGCCGACGCTGGAGGTCGGTTAGTTCCCGCTTGAGCTGCTTGCCACGCTTGATCGTGACGGAATCCGCGCGTGCCGAGGCTGAGCGTCGGAGCTGGTCGCGAAGGTGTGTTTGCCGGCGGGGTCCGAAGATCCGCTCGGCGAAGAAGTGACGTGCGCCGTCCAGCAGGACATCCTCGCGGACCCAGAGGCTTTTGGGATGCTCGCTGTACCAGTCGGCGCGGTCCTTGTGATGCTGCCGTTCGGGTTGGCAGGCGAAGTAGGCGATGCCGTGGCGGGTCTTGCCGAACATCCTCCGGCCGCACAGGTCGCAGGAGACATAGGAGCGAAGCCTGTAGGACCGCTTGGTCTGGGGGTGTGTGCTGGCGGCGTTGGTGGGCGCGATCCCTGACGGTGGTGTGCCACGGGAGAGGCGGCTTCGAACAGGTCCTTGGTGACCAGCGGCTCGTGGGTGGGGCGAGGTGACCAGATCCACTCGGTTGCCGGGTTGTGGCGTCCGCCCTTCTTGGTGGCGCGGCGGTTCCAGACCATGTAGCCGGTGTACTTGGGGTTGGTGAGGACGCCGCGGATGGCCGAGCCGGTCCAGCGGCCCACTGCACGACGGGATCGACCGGCTCGGGAGGCGGATGGCTGTTGACGTCGGCGTTGAGCCGGTCGGCGATGTCGTCGTATCCGAGGCGCTGCAATGCCCGTAGTTGGAAGATCGTTGTGACAGTGGGGCCCTTGGCCGGATCGGGGATCAGCCGTGTCTTGGTCTTGCCTTCCGAGCGTCTGGCCGGCACCGGGTGAGGACACTTGTCGGCCAGGTATCCATAGGGTGGCCGTCCGATGTTCCAGCCTTGCTCGGTGTGCTCACAAAAACCATCCCATGACAGTTCGAGCATCTGCAGAACATACCATTCGGCAATGGCTTGATTGATCCGTCTTGTAAGAATAGGAGCTGCACGCTTACGAGACCGATGCCCCTTCCCGGAATCAGGAAGCATGGGTTCGTTCGCAGCCAGCAGGGGAACTCCATGCTGTTCGAGCTCATATTCGATTTTTGTGCCGAAGTAGGTACGGCGGGCTACGCGATCGATTCCTTCACAGATAACCGCTACGAACCGCCGGTCCGCCTGCGCCGCCTCTGCCAGTAGGTCCTGAATTCCGCCGTCGCGGGGAATTGCGATGGCGAACTGCTCGTGGGCACGACCATAGCCGCGTTCGTCAAGATCCTTGCGGCCGGACTCCACGTCATAGAAGTGCGCGACGATGACGTAGCCGCTGGGCAACGCCTCCCGGGACTTGCGTAGCTGCCGCGGCAGCGACAGCGATGGATCCTGCTGATCATCGGTGGACGTGCGCCCCAGCCAGGCGACGGGTACGGACAGTCCGGCCTGGGACGCACCGTCAAGAGGGTTAGCCTCATCGTCCGGACCGAGCCAGGGCAGCACCACGTCTCCAGTGCCGCGTTCTCGGTGTTGACCGTCTACCTCTTGAGATCGGCGTGCCGATGTAGCCATTGAAGAATCTCTCGGATGACTGCGAGCTGAGTGGCTTCCAGCGCCTCACCCTCGCCGCCGCCTACAGCGACAAACTCAATGCGCGTCGAGATGGAACGCACATGATCTTGGTCAGCGCTGAGAACATCCTGGGACTGGGCAGAATATTGGCTGTTCAACTCAGGACACCTAGCCGAAAGGTTAGGTTTCTGTGCCCGGCGGGTCATTGGGGCTCATCATGTCCGCGGCCACCGGATTCCCGGAGTCTGCGTTTGGCGGCGCGGCATAGCTCCTTGCTCTGTTCCACGCCGGTGAAGGAGCGGCCGAGTTGCTGGGCGGCGGTCCCAGTGGTGGCGTCTGCCGCGAACATGTCCAGGACGGTGCCGTCTGGGTGGCATCCGGCGGCAATGCAGGCGAGCGGCGCCTCGATCGGTAGGGTGTGCCGTTGCGGTCGTGGCGGCAGCGACCAGACGTCGCCTATGGGTTCGAGCGGCAACGTTCCAGGTTCTTGCCGCTTCAGCGGGTGTCGTGCCGCACGGCGTCGGTTGCGGCAATTGCTGCTTCCTCTGCAGCTCATGGCGCTGCTGTGCCGGTCAGCATGCCGCCGGTTGTGCTGCCGGCCGGAGTGACGCGCAAACCCCTCGCGGTCGTGTTCGGTGGCCGGATTGTGGTCGAGTTCGGCGGACGGGCGGTCCAGGGGGTGACGGAAGGTGTCACGGTCGAAGTGGTACCGGTCCGATTTGACCAGCAGGAAGATCAGCTCGTAGGAGAGCGTGAACCGGTCGGCTGGCAAGGTCTGGCCGAGGGTGGGCTGGTGCCAGACGATGGCGTTGCGGATGATCCATCCATCGTCTTGGAGGGTGAACGCCAGGCGCCAGGGCAGGCCGATCAGGGAAGTGGCAGGCACGCCGGTCATCGCGTGGTCGCGGATCCGGCGACGGTGCCTGCCTTCGGGCGGGCCGTCCCAACCGGTCTGGCCGGCGTAGCGGTCGCTGGTGATCAACCAGGCGGTCCCTTGCTCGCTCAGTACGCGGTGGACTTGGGCGAAGAGGCGGCGGAGGGCGGCGAGGTAGAGAGCCGGTGTGGGCTCGCGGCCGTAGAGGGTCGGCGTACCTGCGGCCGTATCGCGTGGCTGCGGGTCTGGAGTCGACCGGATTCGGTGAAGTCCGGTTTACCTGGCGCTGGTCGGCGCTGGTGTGTTGATGGAACGGTAGTAGGCGGTCTCGTAGTCGATGGGTGGGACGTCGCCGATGGCGGTGTGCAGTCGGCGGTGGTTGTACCAGCCGACCCGTTCGACGATGGCGTAGTCGACCTGGTCGCGGGTGCGCCAGGTGCGGCGGTGGATCAGCTCGGTCTTGAACGTGGCGTTCAGCGACTCGGCCATCGCGTTGTCATATGAATCGCCCGACCGAGCCGACCGAGCCGACCGAGGCGACCGAGGCGGTCGCGCCCAGGTCGGACGGCCGGGTGGTGTAACGGAGGCTGACGTATTGGCAGCCCCTGTCGGAATGATGGATCAGGGTGCCGGGCTGGACGGGCCGTTTGCGGCCGCGTTGCCTCAGCGCCATCTCCAGCGCGTCCAGCGGCAGGTCGGTGCGCAGGTGGTCGGCCAGTTGCCATCCCACGATGCGGCGGGTGAAGGCGTCCAGGACGAACGCTACGTACACCCGCCCCTCCCAGGTGCGCACATAGGTGATGTCGGCCAGCCACAACCGGTCTGGCCGGTCGGCGGTGAACTGCCGGTTGACCAGGTCCGGGGGTTGTGGTGCCGTCTGGTCGGGTGTGGTGGTGCGCTGGCGGTCGTGGCGGTGTACGCCCTGCGGGCTGCGGGCGCGCATCAGCCGTTCCACCGTGCACCGCGCCACCTGCACGCCCTGGCGACGCAGCTGCTTGTGCACGCGGTAGGCGCGGTAGGTGCCGTAGGTGCCGTAGGTGGCCTGATGGACGTCGGTGATCTGCTCGATCAGCACCGCGTCGCGCTGGGCGCGAGCGGACGGCGGGCGGACGGCGGGCGGCGTTTGCGGCCGTAGTAGGTGCCCGGGCACAGGTCCAAGACCCGGCACACCGGCTCGGCCCCGAAGCGGACGCAGGTGGTCGACCACCATGACTACTTCGTCCGGGGCTGGCCGAGCTCGGCGGCGAAAGGCGCAGAGGTCGCTTTGCGGATCTCATTGGCGCGCTTGAGCTCGTTGTTCTGCTTGCGCAGTCGC
Source organism: Actinomadura madurae (assembly GCF_047130825.1). NCBI lineage: Bacteria > Bacillati > Actinomycetota > Actinomycetes > Streptosporangiales > Thermomonosporaceae > Actinomadura > Actinomadura madurae. The sequence continues at coordinate 8,217,108 of NZ_CP083237.1, read as the reverse complement.
TTGAGCTCCTCACGCTCAGCACTGGTGAGCTGCTCAGGGCGCTGGCCGGCGTCGGCCTGGGCCTGCCGCACCCAAGTGCGCAAAGCTTCGCGGTGGATGCCCAGATCGGCCGTGATCTGCGCGATCGGACGGTCGGACTCCAGCGCCAGCCGCACCGCCCGGTCCCGGAGCTCCTGGGGGTATTTGCGTGGTGCAGCCATCGCGATGATTCTCCTCCCTGCCAGCAAAGATCATGACTGGCTTGAAGGACTTCACCGAACCCGGTGGAGTCCACCCCCGATCGGCTACGGCGAAGACCGGCTGGGCAGCCCGCACGAGGGAAGGATCCAGCCGGCCTACGCTAGGGGCTCGGTCATCGACACGCCGTCCCCCTGCTGCACCGGACACACCGGACGCCTCACCGCCCGCGACCTCAACAGCGGCGCCGCCACAACCGGTTTTGGACGCAGATGCGCCGGCTGCCGCCGCCCCTACCTGCTGCACCTGGTGGGGTCCAGGCAAAGGCCGCAGGGCGTCCGCTGGGAACCACGATGACCGCGCCAGCGACCAGAGCCGACAGTGAGCCGCCGGTGATCGGCGTGGGCTACCAGAACCTGCGCGAGGGCGGGCTCGACGGCGCTGACGACGGCCGCTGCTCCGGCCGTGAACATCAACTGGCGCCTGCTGACGGGCTGGGGGCAAAAGTGCATGTTGGTTTCCCTGTTGGGGGCAATGACGTTCGGCGGACGGGGTCAGGTTGTGGTGACGGGTGTGAAGGTGATGGGGAGCTCGGCCATTCCGCGGAACAGGGGCAGTGCTCCCGGGCGCTGACGCAGTTGTTCGGGTGGGCACCCGAGGGCCAGGTCCGGGAGGCGTTCGAGTAGTCCGCGGAACGCGATGTGTCCCTCCAGCCGCGCCAGAGGTGCTCCGAGGCAGAAATGCAGGCCGTGTCCGAAGGCGAGGTGGGCGTTGTCCCGGCGGCTGATGTCGAAGTGGTCTGGTTCGGGAAAGCGCGCCGGGTCGCGGTCGGCGGCCCCCAGCGCTACCGTGACGAGGCTGCCGGCAGGAATGGTCACGCCGCCGATCTCGGCGTCCTCGATGGCCGTGCGGAGGGTTCCTTGTTCGACGGGGCCGTCGTAGCGGAGCATCTCCTCGATCGCCGGGGCGAGCAGTTCCGGGTCGCCGCGGAGTGCGCGCAGTTGCTCAGGGTTGCGGAGCAGGGCTGCGGTTCCGTTGCCGATGAGGTTGGCGGTCGTCTCGTGGCCGGCGACCAGCAGCAGGTTGAGGGTTCCGATCAGCTCGCGCTCGTCGAGACGTCCCTCGTCGGCGTCGGCGTGCGCCAGCAGTGCTCTGAGGAGGTCAGGTTGCTCGTCGGGGGGGACGGAGGCGTCGGTCTCGCGGCGCCGGCGCTCCACCAGCTCGGCCAGGTAGCCGTTCATTCCTTCGCCCCCGCGGTCGTGTTCCTCGCGTCGCTCTTCATCCAGGGGCGACAGCACCATCGCCGCGGCCCACGACCGGAAACGCGCCCGATCGGCTTCGGGTACGCCGATCAGCTCGCAGATCACCGTGATCGGCAGAGGATAGGCGAACGTCTCGATGAGGTCGGCGCGTCCGAGCGACGCGATCGCGTTCAGCAGCCCGTCGGTGATCTCCTGGATCCTGGGCCGCAGGGCCTCGACCCGGCGCGGCGTGAACCCCTTGCTGACCAGCCGCCTGAGCCGGGTGTGGTCAGGTGGGTCGGTGTTGAGCATGTTCGCGCCGGTGGGCCCCTCACCTTCGCTGATGACACCCAGGTCGCGCAGCCACTGCGGGGCGAATCTCGGGTGCTTGGAGAACCGCGGGTCGTTCAACGCGGCCCGCGCCTGGTCGTATCCGGTGATCAGCCATGCGGTGGTTCCCATCGGGCCGGGCATCGGCTGAACGGGACCCTGTCGGCGTTTGCGGGCGTAGAAGGGGTAGGGGTCGTCGCGGGTCTCCGGCGACTCCAGACCGGGTTCCGCCTCCCCTGTGTTCTCGGGCTCGGCCTCTGGCTCGGTACGCTCGGTGGAACGCACGCCGCGGGCGGAGAACGCGCCCAGCATCCCGACCCTGACCTTCCCGGTCAGCTCGTCACCGGCCACGCTTCCGGTGAAGCGCAAGGTCATCCCCATCACCGCGCGAGACACCGACCAGGTGACCTCGTCGCCCTGCACGGTGCCCTTGGCGATCTCCAACCGTCCCTGGGGGCCGGTCAGCGTCCCGGTCAGCCGTTCACCCTCGGCAACCAGCCGCGCCGTGAACTGCTGCTCTCCGACCGGAGACTCTGCGGTCATCGCCCATTCGCCATCGATGGTCATCGTCGGCTCTCCTCTGCTCGAAATATCGGGTTTCATCGATCGGGGAAGTATGGTTCCGAGCCGACGCCTCGTCGCTCGCGACGGAGGGCGCCCAGGTCAGTCACGGAGAAGGAACTCCCCGAGGCCGTCCACTGAGGCGCGTACCGAGGCGAACCCATCGCGTCTCATCCCGGCCTCATACTTCGCGACGGCCTCGACCGTCGCCATCTCGCCCCCGTTGGCCGCGGCCAAGGCGCGGGTGAGCCCTTCGGCGTCTTGGAGGGCAGTGTTGGCGCCGGAGCCGCGGTTGGGAGGCATGGCGTGGATGGCGTCGCCTAGCAAGGTCACCGCGCTGGAGGGCCAGGCCTGCACGGGTTCGGCGGTTCCCATCTCCAGGGCGTAGGTCTGCCGGGTCCAGGCTCGTTCCACGATCGTCCGCAGGCCGGGGTGCGCTCGGCCCGCCAGGTCGCGGGCCAGCCGGTGCAGATGTCTGGCGGCAGCATCATCGGACCGTGCGCGCGTGACGCCGTTCAACTGCTCCGGCGAAATGATCAGAGCCCACATGACGAAGTCGTCGTCCTCGGACGGCCGCAGGCCGGGCCAGTGGGCCGCCGCTGCCTGGCGCGGTGATGTCCGGAACCGCATCACGGCCGCCACCATGCCGGCGCCGTCGAGTTCGGTGAGCGCGAAGGCTCCCCGGAGCATGTCGGGCACCCCGGTGCCGAGGACCTCGCCGTCGAGGGGAGTCTTCCCGCCGAGCCAGCGCACGCCGGTGTCGACCACCCGTGCGTGCGGCAGGTATTGGCGGCGGATCGCCGAGCCGATGCCATCGGCCCCCACCAGGACATCGCCGTCGGCATGGTCGCCATCGGCGAAATGCGCGCGCACGCGACCGTCCAGAAGTTCGTAGCCGACGCATCGTTTGCCGAGCGACACACGCTCCTCCAGGCCGGCTCTGAGGATGTCCCTCAGCAGTCGGCGGCTCACCGGCCGCCCCGGCCGGGTTTCCCCGGGATTGTCGTCAGAACCGGTGAACGGATGGCCTCCCACAATCTGGAGCACGCCATCGACGTCCGCCATCACGCAGATGCTCTCGTCGGGCTCCCCCACGGTCGCCTCGAACATCTCGAACAACGCCGCCGGCAGGACCCTGCGGAGTGCCCGCGTCCCTCTGTCGTCGATGTGGATGCGGGCACCCTGCGCACGGCTCACCCATGAGTCGTCGGCCTCGAAGACCCGCACCTGCACCCCGGCCGCGTGCAGGCCCTGTCCGAGTGCCAATCCACCCAGGCCCGCGCCGATGACGAGTACCAGTGACAAGGTCGTCTCCATTTCTCTCTCGGCTGTGTGTCGGCCGCTGGTCAGAAGGCCCCTCTGGGGAGCGCGCCCGCGGATGGCCCGGCACTGTCCAGGAGGCGCGACATCAGCCGCCGGAAAGTGTGCTCCATCTGCTGTTCTGGTGAGGCGGCCGCCATCCGAGCCCGCCAGGCGACGATCGAGTCCGGCCGGACCATGGCCGCGCCGTCGCGGCCGATCCCATACCTGCGCAACCACGACTGATCGGCGCTGAAGTCCGTACCTGCGCGCAGGACGGCGACCCGCGCGCCGGCGCGGGCCGCCGCTCGCTCAGCGCCCCGCGCCCATCCGGCGGCCTCGGGCCCGGTCAGCACGACCGGCCGGACGCCGAACAGGTCCCCAATAGGCTGTGCGACTCCGCCCAGCTCGATCTCGACGTGCGGAGCTCTCGTCCCCGGCAAGCCCATGGCCGTCCGCGGGTCGGCGAACGCTCCCTCACCCGCCCCAGCCCCGCGCAACTCGGCCTCGCCGTCCCCTCGTTCGGGCGAACCCGACTGCGCGTGGGCCGAGTCCGGCAGAACGGCGGCGGAGCGGTAGACGGCGCCGAGTTCGAAGGTGAGCCGGTCAGGCAGGTCCTCCGCGGCGGGCGTGACGCCCACCCTCGCCAGCCCGTCGGCCAGGGCCAGCAGCGCCAGCCACCTGCGTTCGGTGTCGTAGCTGTCGAGCAGGCCCGGAACGGGCGGCATCGAGCAGGCAGCGTCGCCGACCAACCGAAACCGTCCCTGCCCGAACCGGGTGGCCTGCCGCAAAGTGATCGGCCAGGTGAACGTTCCCTGGACATCGACAGCGAGGTCCTGCCGCCCGACGGCCGAACTGACCAAGTCGATCGCGGCACGATCGTCGGCCGGGGCGCCCCCACCGGCGCACCGCGCACCAGCGTCCACGTCCCAGGATCCGGCTCCTTGAGCAGAATCCCGTTCACGTTCTCGATCTGAGCGGCGCCGAAACACCTGCCACCCAGAACCTCATCGAGGTCGGCGCGGAAGATCACGCCGCTCTGCCGCGCGACCGTGCCCGGCCCTTCGGTCTCGATACGGGCAAGCTCACGGACCAGGCTCGCTGGACCATCGGCACCGACGACGAAGGCGGCGCGCACCGCCTGGGCCACGGCGGGGGCCCCGGTCCCGACCCGCCGCACGGTGGCGGTGACACCGTCGGCATCGCATTCCAACGCGGCCAGTTCCGTCCCGCTCTGCACCCTGCCCCCCAGAGAGACGGCTCGCTCCCTCAGCGCTCTCAGCAGTGCCAAGTGCTCGCAGCACACCGGCTCCACGGGACTGATCTCCGGCGGCACCGCCACCCACGGCTGCGCGTACCGGGCGAGCTCGCCTCCCGCGAGAACGTCGAACGCGAGCGTGTCGCCGATCTGATCCGGATGAAACCCGGCTTCCCGAACCGCCCGTTCCAGCTCGTGGGAGCGCAGCAGTTCCATCGTCCGTACGTTGAGCCGATGATTGCGCGAGCTGGTCCCTCGCGCCCTGCCGCCCGCCACCTGTGCCCGCCGCTCGATCAGCAGGCACTCGACTCCGTGACCGGCCAGGAACGCTGCCATGGCCAGGCCGCCGAGGCCCCCGCCGACGACCAGGACTGGTGTGCTGTCGTCCATGATTGCTTCCCCGTCCGCATAAACTTCAGCGCTTGCTGAATATCAGTAATACCATGAGCCGCGATGAATCTTCAACGCATGCTGAGGTATGCTCGGGAAATGGCCGATCAGCACAAGGAGCGGCGCGGAACCCCAGGCAGATGGCGGACCGGGACCCAGAACCGGCAGCGGATCGTGGACGCCGCGCGCACGCTCTTCGCCCGCAACGGCTACGACCGGACGACGGTCCGGGCCATCGCGGCCGAAGCCGGCGTCGACCAGGCGATGATCAACTACTTCTTCGGCGGCAAGCAGAAACTCTTCGCCGAGCTGATGCGCCTGCCAGGCAGCCCGCGAGAAGCGGTCGCCGAACTACTGGCCCAAGGCCTCGACGGGTTCGGTGCCGCCTTCCTGCGCAACTTCCTTCAGGTCTGGGACGACACCGACAACGTCGAGGCCTTCGCCGCCCTCGTCCGCTCCGCCTCCAGCCAGGAGGCCGACTCGGCCGCACAGATGCGCGAGTTCGTCGAGGGCGAGATCACCGAACAACTCGTCCAGGCGCTTCCCGGCACCGACGCCAGCCTGCGCGCATCCCTGTTCCAGACACAGATCCTCGGCCTGGCCATGGCCCGATACGTCATGCGCGTCGACGCGATCGTCTCGGCCAGCCAAGACGAACTCGTCACCCGGCTCGGCCCGCACCTGCAGCGACTGCTTACCGCACCCCTCGACAACCCCACCACCGAAGACCCCACCGCCTGAACTCCCACCAGCCACAGGCCAGCGAAACAGACACGCTGCGCCAACCTCGGCCACTTCCCAAACGAGACCGCATCCACATGGCACCAATGAGCCTGGCCCCCACCGGCAAGGACCGCAAACGCCGGACCATGCGCTGGAAAGCACGCCCTGAACGCCTTCCAAAGGCCGACTCAGCCCGACCATCCACTGACCACTCAACCAACCAAGATCAGCCGTTAAGTTGACGCACCCGACCCCCGGCGTTGCCAGCGGCGGAACAGGGCGTAGACCGCCTGCCAGGAGCCGTAGCATGCTGGCCGCTGCTCAGCCCACTTCGAGGCACGCCCGAGTTCTAGGAGAACGATGAACGACTTCTCCCCGTTCCAGGAACGTTACGTCGGCGTCGTCGAGCAGTTGCTGGCAAGCCCGCTCGTCTCCGTCAAACATCAGGAGTCAGGCCAGGACGTGCGGGGCGGCGCGGGGGCTGACCTCATGTTCGCGGAGTTGGCAGAGGAGTTCGACCTTCACTTGGACGACGCCTTCCGCAGCCTGTACTTCCCCTCCAGGCAACTTCACGTCGTGTGGCGGCTGACGGCCGACGGCACGCGTGGCGGCGAGTTCTGCCTGCAGAACATCATCGAATGGGCAGTGAACGGATGGCGTCCCGACGACTGGACGCTGCCTCCCGAGGACTACGCCAGACTGACCGGCCTCAACACCATCGACTACGAGCCGCACGCCGGGTCGGGGTCGGTCACCGCGATCTCCGTACCGGACGCGCGCCCGCTGCCCATCGGGATGGACACGAAGATCTGGTATTACGATGCCGGTGAGCACCGGCTCCAACAATTGGACGTCGACTACGCCGACTACCTCGACTCGGTACTGCTCACCGTGGGCGTCCATGGTTGGCAATACCTCTTCGCCGACGTCAACCTGACGCGCGAGGTACCACCCAGCATCGTCGCGGGTCTGGAGTGCTGCCTCACCGTCCTGCCGGAGATCCTGCCCGGAAACAATTACGAGCCGCTCCGCCGGCGCTTCGACGCCCGCTCGTGAGCGTGCGGCCTGGCGGCGGGTCTCGCTCGGAAACTGGTGCTGCCGTGAGTTGAGGTGCTGATCCGCTCTGATCTTTGCTAGCGGTGGTTTGTTGAATCAAGGTGGGAGGTAAAGGTGTAGGCCGTGGCCTGCGGAGACTGTGCTGACTAGGTTCTGGAGTTCGGTGGGCGGGGGCGCCTTCGACCATGCCGTCCACCAGCGATTGAGGGTGATCGCGGGTGTCAGCCAGAATCGGACGGCACACAGTGTGTGGGGCCAGGTTGGTGTTGATGGGGTGCGCCGGCAGGCTCGGGTCTGCTGGTCTTGGAGGGTGGTACCCCCTCTCTGACGCGGTGGCGGGTGCGGCTCGGGTGAGGGAAACCGGGTGTTGCTGGTCGGTGAACCAGGTGTCCCAGCAGAAGCTGAAGGCGCAGTTGACCAGGGTCTGGTGGCGGCGGATCGCGGTGTCGGAGCGGACTTGGAAGTCGGCCCAGCCGAACTCGTCCTTGATCTGTTTGTAGGACTGCTCGATCCAGTGGCGGATGCCGTAGATCCGGACGAGTTCGGCCAGGTCGGCGGCCGGGTGCGGGCTGTCGCCCGGGCTGTCAACGCCGAGTGCGGGGTCATGTGGTCCGCCGCGGCGGGGCAGGTTGGTGGCCAGGTACCAGGTGGCCTTGGCCGGCAGGGTGCCCGGGTCGGTGGTGGCCACCACCGGGCGGGTGTGCCCGTCGGGGCCCCACGCGCCGAGCGTGGCGTCGGCGGCCCACCAGCGCTCGGTGTGCCCGTCACCGAAGCGGTCGCTCGACCGGCCGCCAGTCTCCCCGGACGTCGGGCCCGCGCCAGTCCAGGGCGCGGGCCGCGTCCACCGGGGTGCGGGCGTCGGTGCCGTAGGCCCATACGCCGTGGGGAGTAGTTCCTTCTGAGGGACCGAGGTGATCACGCGGTGAGGTCGTATTCATCTTGGTCGCGGGCGTGCTGGACCTGGTCGTGTTCTTGGTTGAGGTGGTAGCGCCAGTGTGTGGAAGGGTTCTTCCGGCCCCCGTCGCGGTCGCGATTTGCCCGACCCGCATCGGCTGTCATGGCTAGCCTGATCTTGGGCACGAAGGACAGGCTCTCGGTGTGCCCAGAAAGCACGGATGCGAAATGGATGCCTGGCCTGCGCCTCCCGTGAACCAGTATCGGAAGGCGTGCGCGGAACTCGATCGGCTGGAGCAGCTGGTGGAGGAGCTCATCGGGCGGCAAACCGAGTTGCACGACGCACGAACTGTGCGTGGTACCGATGCCGAGGATCTGCTGGAGATCAACGCCGAGTTGGATTCGCTGCGGATCGCGCGAGAGCAGGCCGAAGAGCAGTGGCTGCTCCTCGCTTACGCTCTCCCCAAGCCATGTGATCGTTGCTCGGGCGGGGGCGGTCGAGTTGATTCCCTGATGTTCGGCAACGGCGGCTGGTCTGGGCTGACAACGGCGAAGAATCCTACGGTTTGGGTGCCGTGCAGACAGTGCGAAGGACGCGGGAGTCGTTTTTCTGAATGATCGAGCCGATCACGCGGTGAGGTGGTCGTCGTGGTTGCGGGCGTGGTGGACGCGGTGGTGTTCGCGTGCGAGGTGGAAACGCCAATACTCGCCGAAGCTGCCGTTGGCGACCATGGTGCGCAGTTTAAGGATGGTCTCGGCTCCGGCCAGGCCCCATCTGGCGCCGCCGATGTCGAGTCGGTCGGCCACGATGTGGCGGACTGCTCCTTCGATGACACCGGTGGCGATTGGCCACCCGGCTTTCAAAGCCTGGTCGTAGCGCAGGAACGCGGCGTGGCCGGTCAGGTACCGGATCGCCGCGTCGATCCGGTCGTGGCAACGGATGGGGAGCGCGGCGGCCTGGGCGGCCAGGGCGGGGATGACCTGGTCGGTGTGTCCGGCCAGCAGTGCCAGGACGTGGGTGGCGACCCAATCTTCGGCCGCGCTGTCGCCGGGCTGGTGCAGGTCCCAGGCTCCTGCCCAGATCTTCTCGATGATGTGAATGAAGTCGATGACGATGTGGATGGTCACCTCGCGGCGGGCGGCCTCGGCGCGGATAAGGTCGAGTTGGTGCTGAGCACCGTCGGGCGCACCTGAGGCCAAGGCGCGGCCCACCACAAACCTATCCACACAGAGCCTTGATTCAACAAACCACCGCTAGGCGAGATCGCTTCGCGAGTCGTGGGTGGCGCGGATCGAGGTCGGGGATGCCGGTGGGATTGGGCCGACAGGTTTGGTGAACCAGCCGGCGTAGGTCAGCAGCAGGCCGGCCACGGCCAGTGCGCCGAAGAAGATGCGCGCCAGGGTCGTTGCGGTCGGTGAGAGCATGGTGGCGTCGACGCCCGACTGGATCGCGGTGGGATCGGCGATCAAGAGGAATCCGCGCAGGGCGACGAACCAGCCGAACAGTGACACGGTGACCGCGAGTGGGCCGCGCCAGTTGCGGTGTCCACCGATGATGACCAGACCCGCGCCGAGCATCAGGGCGCCGAGCATCAAGATCAGGACGGGTTGGGCGAACAGGTCCTTGGTTTGCCCTTGCAAGTCGGGCAGTCGGATCGCGTAGACCGTGGTGAAGGTGGCGACGTAGGGGCCGATGACGCGGGCGAACGCGCGGGTGCGCAACTGCGCCTCGATGCTGGCGGGTGACATGTGTTGTGTGCTCCTTGTCCCTCGTTGGGGTCTACTGGCTCTGCTCGGCGGGCTGTTGCTGTTGACCACCGGGCCGGTAGCCGACCTGGTGGAGCACGGCGCGCAGGAACCGCTGGACGTCGTCGGCCGTGCAGCTGTCGGAGTAGGCGGCCAGGTGCTGCCAGACCGCGCCGGTGAGCAGGTCCAGCAGGACGTCCAGATCGGTGTCTGCGGGCAACTGCCCGCAGTCGAGGGCCCGCTTGAGCATGTCCCGCCGGGCCTGGTTGCGCTGCTGGCCGGACAGTCTCTGGTAGGCGTGAGCGAGCTCGGGGCAGTCCTCGATCGCGCCGTAGAGGCGCCGCAGGAGGCGCCGCAGGCGCGGGTCGGCCAGGACTGATGCCCAACCGGCCAGCAAGTGCTCGACGTCGCGGATCTCCGGCGTTTTCGGAGGGTTGCCGTAGGCGGTCTCGACCGCAGCGATCAGCAGCCGGGTCTTGTCCGGGAAGCGCCGGTACACGGTCGCCCGGGTGACTCCGGCGCGCCGGGCCACCTGCTCAATGCTGGTCGCCTCCACGCCACGCTCGATCAGCGACTCCAACGCGGCGTTGAGAATCGCGGTGTCGGCTTCCCTGCTTCGCGGGCGGCCAGGAGCGCGGTCGGAGATGCTCACAGGGATTATAATACAGTACTGCACTGTATTGTACAGCTTCGGGCCCGTCCGGCCGGCCATAACCTCCTGGTCGTGGTCGCCGAGTTCAGATCTTGACAATGGCAGCCCGGCGGGAGCGTGTCGTGTAATGCGCGCAAAAGGGTCGCGCCAAGAGCCATTGGACAGGTTCGCTGTTCGGCCGGTGAGGCGCTGCTGCGTAGCCGAACGATCAACGACGGCACCCCGCGGCTTTAGAGGTTGCGACGCGTACGGGTACCCCCGCGCGGTCGAGAGCGGCAGAAAGGTGGTCACTCAATCAAACATCCGTGCTCATAAGAGCCTGTTTAGAAGCTCGCCGAGTTCGAGCTGCCCCCAATTTGATCAAGTGCAGATTGTGTGCACATAGTTCCATTCGCCATCAGAGGAGACATTGCCATGGAAGCTCGTTCATCACGTAGCACCATCGTCATCGGCGCCGCCGCAGCAGCGCTTGCCGCTGCCGCCATCGTCACTACCGCAACCGACAGCGGTATTCGGCAGGACTCCGCAACCGCGATCGCGACGCCGGACCACACCGCCTGAGACGGACCGGGCACCGAGGCAGTGACCCTTTTTCATCCGTCTGGGCGGGCACCGATCACAGCATGATCGCGATGGGGACGTTCGGCGGGCGACGTGAAGAAACCCCTGGTAGACGAGTTGATCACCACAACCACCACGTCCGAACCAGGGGCTCCGCATGGTGTTCTATCGCGCCGCCGTCGATGTGTCGCGTCCAACGCTGAACTACCTGACCGTAGTGATCCGGCGGCACCGCAAGGCGATCGGGTCGACCTGGCGGTTGCTCAACCCCGGGCAGCAGGCCCTGCTGGTGCTGGTCCACCTGCGCAAAGGCCAGACGTTCGCCGAGCTCGGGGCCGGGGCCGAGGTGTCGACGAGCACAGCCTGGCGGTATGTCCAGGAGGCGGTGGCGCTGCTGTCGGCGCGGTCACCGAAGCTGGCGGCGGCGCTGCGCAAGGCCAGACAGGACGGCCTGCACCTGCTGGTGCTGGACGGCACGCTCATCGCGTGCGACCGGGGGCGGGCCGACCGGCCGTACTACTCGGCCAAGCACCGCTGCCATGGAATGAACGTGCAGGTCATCGCCGGCCCTGACGGGGCGATCCTGTGGACGTCCGGGGCGCTGCCCGGCCGGACGCACGACCTGACCGCCGCCCGCGTGTGGGGCATCCTGCGCGAGCTGGACAAGACCGGGATCATCACGCCGGCCGACAAGGGTTATCAAGGCGCCGAGGCCTGCGTCGTCTTCACCCCGTACAAGGGACGCGACAAGCCCGAGTCCCAGAAGCAGGCCAACCGCTCGCACGCCAGGCTCCGCGGCCCCGGCGAACGCACAAACGCCCAGCTCAAGAGTGGCGGCTCCTCCGCAGGCTCCGCTGCAGCCCCGGCAAGGCCGGCCACCTCGTCAAGGCCATCGCCGTCCTACAGAACTACGAAGCCACCCGAGGATGAAAAAGGCTCAGTGAACACCGGCTCTGCTCCCTTGAGTGCGGAAGCCGTCATCGGCCAGATCGCCGAGACAGGCCGGCGGCTGGTCGGCTACTGGGAACAACACCGCCACGGAGTGTTCATGCCCGGATGGCATGTGCCGTTCTGCCCGCTCGGCGAACTGTTGCCCGCGCGCGACGTCGAATTCGCCGAGCGGAACCCGCAAATGGTGCCCCTGCTGTGGTATCCGGCCCTCCGCCAGGGGCCGGATACCATGCCGGTCATCGACGTTTTCGACTATCTGCCGGCGGACCACGACGCCGCCTCGGGCGCGGAGCCGCCGTCGGAGGCGCTGCCGGACCGTCGTCCTCCACGTACTTCTTCACCGTGCGCCAGTTCAGCCCGGTCTCCCGCGCGATCTCCGAGATCGACGCGCCCGCGTCCCGCAACGCGCGGAACCGGCGCAGCTCAAGCCACCGCTCGGCCTCCAGCACCACCGCGACCTGCCCCTCACCGTGATGATCACCATCACCCGGCAGGCTTCAAGATCACCACCTCAACATGGCGGCCGACACGCTGATCACCTCTGCACGTTTACCTGTACCTGGGTCTGTACTTGGCCCCGTACACCGACATGGCAGAGAGACGGAGAACATCAACGGCCCAGCTCAGGGCCGAAGTGGCATAGAACCGTCTCCACGCTTTCAGGGGATTGACACCTCCGCGATCGGGCGCCTGCAGACACTCCCCGCACCCTGACCAGCACCCGAGTTGCCCCGTCAACGTTAGGAAAAAAGTCCCGGGCGCCTGGAACCCCGTCCATCCGACGCGACAGTCGGGCACCACGGCTGACTCACCTCTGAAGTTCAAGAGTCGATCGGGTCGCTCCGCGATCCAACCGACTCCACGAAAGATCGAAACTGTCGTGCAGCTCAACGTGAACGTTGGGCCGGGCCGCGGTGCGAATGCAGGCGGCCCGACAGCCGAGCTCGCGCGGCTGTCCTTCGTCGCGACGTTGACGCGCATGGCGGATTAGGTTCTCCGAATGAGGCACGCGGCAACGTCGGCCAGTTTCCCCCGAACCTAACGGCACCTGCGACCGCGATGCGCGGGTCATGTGAGGATGCCGTCCAAAGCATCGGTGAGTTTGCCGTGGGCGTCGCGGATCAGGTGGTAGTAGACGTAGTAACTGTGCCGTTCCGTGCTGACCCACCCGGCCTCCGTCAGGAGCTTCAAGTGTCGGGAGATGGCGGCCTCGGTGAGGCCGATCAGCCCGGCGATCTCGCGGGTCGAGCGGGGTCGTTCGGCCAGCAGACGCAATATCTGGAGCCTGGTGGGGTCGGCGGCCGAGCGCAGGAGTCTGAGGAGGTTCTCTGGGGGTGCCGACGGGCGTGCCTGCCGTTCCATCTCGGCCAGCGCGTAGGTGATATGCACGGTCTGCCGGGTGCGGCCTGCCCGCCGTTCGCGGCGTCCCGCGGCGGCGACCCGTGGCCAGACGAAGTGGGAGGGCACCAGCAGGAGCCGGTCGCTCTCCGTCAGGGTGAGATCCAGTGCGGGGGCGTCGCTACGACGAGGAGACAAGGCGATGACCAGCTCGTCCCCGTCGTGTTCGACATGTAGGCGCGGAGCGAGCCCTTCCAGCATGGCGGCCAGGCCGTGCCGTGCTCTGGTCTGGCCGCGCCGGACAATGTCGGCGAGGAGGGGTTTTTCCAGGTTCGGCCAGTCCTGGGCGAGGCATTGGTCCCAGTAGGACGACAGCAGTTCGGCGAATCGCTTGCGGGACTGCTCGGGGTCGGAGATGAGTTCGCTGAGGACGTGCAGCGACGCGGGATGCGACGACGCGATCCGATGACCCGCTCGTTCTTGTAGAGCGGGGTCATGAAGGAAGTCTTTCAGCCGCACATAGGAGCCATGCCCGTTCTCCTCCAGGGCGCTGGCGATCAACTGCTCGGCGTAATGCGCCACCGGAGCTTCTCGGAGCATGGTCGCCTGGTCGGGCCACGACCACACTCCGCTCTCCTCCCATACCCGGGAGAACTGCAATGGCCGGTTCCACCAGAAAGCGAACAGGTCGAGTTCGGCTCGCAGTTCCCTACTCATGCGCTTACGCATTTCGAGGGACCAGGAAATATGCAAAGGATGGTTTTTTACTGTGTCCAGGATGTGCAAGCTGCGCAGCATTTCATGGGCCACCGAGCCGCTGAACGCGACCATGTCGGAGTCTGCCGCGTCCAGTCGTAACCGCATGTTCATGGTGCCAGTCCTATTGATTGACTCGTTTGTTGATCAGTTGGGGTCGATCGCCGTGCTCGCGTACGGTTTTCCCGACGCCAACACAAAGGGTACATCTCGATGAACATGCAACGGAGAACCTTTATCGGGGGAATCGCGCTGGCCGTGGCCGTTTCCGTCGAGCCGATATTCGCCGGTGTCCACGCCTCCGTGGGCGGGCCGGAGAAATGGAAGGCATTCGATGACTATCTTGAAGAGCTCACCGCGGCCAGATGGTTTTCCGGCACGGTTCTGGTGGCAAGGCACGGCCGGACCCTACTCAAAGGGGGGCACGGAATGGCCGACCGTGCGAGCAGCGAAGTCAACACGGCGAAGACGGGGTTCAATATCGGCTCAGACGGCGTTTACCGATATCCGGGTGCTGCTCGAGAAGATTGAGCACCACAAATTGAGGGGAAGTCAAATCATCGGCGACCAGCTCTGCCCACCACAACAACTTGTTCGCCTGCTGGAGACGGCGGGTGAGATGCCCCGGCTGCTCGTGAAGGTCCATTGACGTGCGCCGGTCGTCCGGCATCTCGCTGAATATACATTCGACGACACGGTGCGTCGTTCCGTGGCCGACGCCTACGGTCGCCGCACCGTGTGCAGTCCCCTGATCTGCGGTGACAACACAGTAGGAGTCCATGCCGGTACGGACGTCCTGTTCGTCCGGCTCGTCGAGCATGCGCAGGTGAGGTGGCTGCGCTGGGCGTGGCCGGCTAGGCATTGGGCTGGACTGCCGGTTCGGCTTGGGTGCGTAGAACCCGCCAGGACAGGTAGACGCACACGCCCAACGCGGGTGCGCCTCCGAGCAGCGTGGCGGTGATGCCGAGTGCGATCAACTGCTCGGTGAGGTACAGCGGCACCAGGATCGCCGCGGCTATGGTTGACTTCAGTCCGAAGAACGCCGTACATATCTGGTACTGCCGCCGTCGCACCGGATCCCGCCGCCAGGTGAACCGTTCACCGCGTACCGTCCCGGCCGCCAACCCGACAGCGGGCCAGCCCACCGCCATGGACGCCAGGAACAACACCGCGCCACCCGACTGTATGAGCACGGCCGACAGGTAGAAGTCGACCGCGCGCCCGGTACTCCCGGCCAGCAACGCCGAGAACGCCACGACGAGCACCCCGATCGCCGTGGACCAGTACGCCCGCTGGGTGAACACCCGTACCAGGGCGAGTACCGCCACCGCACCGACCGCGATCAGCGCGGAGACCAGTACCCCGTCGGTCAGCATGTAGGCGATCAGGAACACGACTCGGGACGCGACGGCCTCGGCGACCGTGCGCCAGCCACCCACCGCGTCGAACAAGGACAGCGACTTCCGCGTCAACATGGTGAAGGTCACGTGTTCGCCCTCGCGGGGGTGGCGGTTTCGGCCGCGCCGTGCGGACCGACAGTGTCGGCCATGGGGAAGCCGTCCCTGGGCAGCGCGTCCTCATAATCGCTGATCGCGGTGAGCAACTCCTGCTCGCCCGTCGCGGCCCGCACCAGGGCGTCGCGGAGGCGCTGCGCGTCCCGCAGCGCCAGGTTGCCGCCGAAACCAGGGGCCAAGTGAATGGCGTCACCGATCAACGTCACCGCGGCAGCGGGCCACTTGGGTGGCCGCGGAATGATCCCGATCCGCAGCGCCACCGTGACCAGCGGCCACGCCTCGTCGACGACCGACCGCAATGCCGGGTGCAGGTCGGCGGCCAACTCCTTGGCCTTGTCCCACAGCGTGGCTGGTCCTTCGGCGGAACTGAGCCGTTCCCTGGCGACAGCGGGCAGCGCCCACATCACGTAGTCCTCGACGTCGGCGACGGCACCGAGGGGCAGTGCGGGCAGCCACCGTTCCCGCGCCGCCATCGGCTCCTCCGTGAACCGCAGCACGCCGAGTGCCACCATCGTGCCGCGCATCTGCGCGCTGGTGGGTTGGTGGCCGATCAAAGCGGGCAGTTCGCTTCCGTCGATGGCACGCAGCGGAGTCGCACCCATGAGCGTGCGTTTTCCCGTGTCGATCACCCGCACGTCGGGCAGGTACTGGCGGCGGACGGCCGATCCGATGCCGTCCGCACCGACCAGCACGTCCGCGGTGTCGGTGCGGCCGTCGGCGAAGTGCACCCGGACGGTGCCGTCGGCACACTGCTCGAACCGCGTGAACTCCGCCCCGAACCGCACCGTGTCCGCCAGTCCGGTCAGCAGCACTGCCCGCAGCAGCGGCCGGTGTACCTGCCGGCCTGGGCGCGGCCGCACCTGCTGACCGGGCGCCGGCGTGCCGTCGAGTGGCCGCCTCCCGGTGACGGCGAGCTGTCCGTCCACTTCGGCCAGAGACTGCGCGTGTTCTCGCGGCCCACCCATGGTGGCCTCGACCATCACGACATGTTCGGGCGGCAGGCACTCGCGAAGCGCCGTCGCTCCACGGTCGTCCATGTGCAGGCTGATGCCCTGCGGGCGGCCCCGTTGCCCGTCCCGTTCGTAGACCACGACGTCGATACCCGCCCGCCGTAGCCCGTGGGCCAGTGTCAACCCGCCGAGCCCCGCCCCGACCACGATCACCTTCATCCGCACACCTTTCTCCATCGGCTGATGAAGAAAGAGCCTAGCGCGAGTTCACGAAAGATCTCCACCGAGCGATGGAGAAAATGCTCGATAGACTCTGCGGCGATGGCGGAGAAGACGACGCACGGTCGCCCCGGACGCTGGCGGTCCGGCGCGGAAAGCCGGCAACGGATCCTGGACGCGGCTCGCACGCTGTTCCGCGAGCGCGGCTACGGCGGCACGACCGTGCGTGCGGTTGCCGCCGAGGCGGGCGCCGATCCCTCGATGGTGTTCTACTTCTTCCACACCAAACAGGGCCTGTTCGCCGCGGCGATCGAGATGTCCGCGCACGTGCCAACCGCCATCGAATCGATCTTCACGGGCGATCTCGACAGTCTCGGTGAACGCCTCGTCCGGACACTCGTCGATAACCTCGATGCCTCCGACCGCGCGCCACTGCTCACGCTCACCCGGTCGGCGACCACCCACGACGAGTCCGAGGCCCTGCTCCGCGAGTTCATCGAACGGGAGATCACTGGCCGGCTGGCGGCACTGGTCGGCACGCCGGACGCCAGGTCGCGGGCCGGCGCGGTGAACGTTCAGATCTTGGGCATCGTCATGGCGCGCTACGTCGCCAAGATCGAGCCGATCGCCTCGGCGTCGATCGACGAGCTGGTGGCCAGGTTCGGCCCCCTCGTGCAGCACTGCCTGACCGGCCCGGCACTGTAGGCCGCGTCTCGCCCGGTCAGCGACCGAGAATGTACCCCCTTGTTCTGGCCTGAGTTGCACAGATTCAGCGTCCCGGCGCGGTGATGGCTGGACGCCGGTCGAGTAGGGCACGGGTCTCGCTGGTGATCTGCCGGGGCGGCGATGACGGCCACGACCGGCTCCCGCGCGACACCAAGATCACTATGTCCGCTGCGGCGGCCTCGGCGTCTACCGCGCCGATCCCGCCGCGAGCAGGGTGCGCACGCCTGCTTGCCTGGGGTTCCCATCGCGATCATGCACGCTTGGATCGGCCGGCCCGCAGACTCCCGGGCCGGCGACCTGTGAAATGACCGCCACTGCTGCTCGCCGCCCGCTGACCCCGGGGCTGGTCTGGCCGCCCGTTGGCCCAGCAGCCGCTCAGGGCAGATGAGCAGGCACCCGAACGCCGGCCGGTACGGCGCCACCGCAGGCGGGAGCGCGGTTCGCGGGTTCGTCCGCCGCCGGGTGGTGTTCGGGTCCGATGGCAGATCGCGGAGGGGCAGGCCGCTGCGGACTCGGTGCGCGGGCTGCGGGGTGACGCATGTGCTGCCGCCGGTGGCCGCGACTATGTCCGCCACCATCTGGAAATCGCCCAACGGACCCGCGAGCGACTCTGACGGCCTCCCCGGCCGCGAAGCGGGTCGGCAAACTACACCAAGCGTTGAATTTTTCGTGCTACGGTCCCACTGCCGACCACGGGAAGTGTGGGCGAAGACGAATGCGAGCCGCTGGCGGGTTACCGACGGACTCCGGAGGAGAAGGGTTACCAGGGAGTTCTGGAAGGGAGACTGAAATGTGGAGACTTCGCTGTGCTTGTTCGATCGCAGTATTGGGGTGCGTGTTCTTGGTCGCAGTTCCAGCGGCGGCACGCGACGACGGGTCCACCCTCACGGCGACGGTACAGCCACAGCTCCGGCGGGCGGCACGCGACGATGGACTCGCCCTCAAACCGCCGATGGGCTTCAACAACTGGAACGCCTTCGGTTGCCGCGTCAACGAAGACCTGATCAAAGAAACGGCCGACGCCATGGTGGCCAACGGCATGAAGGCCGCCGGATACCAGTACGTCAACATCGACGACTGCTGGATGAGCCGCACCCGGGACGCGAACGGGAATCTCGAAGCAGACCCGGCGAAATTTCCCAATGGGATCAAAGCACTGGCCGACTACGTGCACTCCAGGGGGCTCAATCTCGGCATCTACGAGAGCGCGGGTTTGACCACCTGCGCGGGATACCCCGGCAGCTACGGGCATGAGGTCCGGGACGCGCAGACGTTCGCCTCTTGGGGGATCGACTACCTCAAGTACGACAATTGCGGGGCCCCACCCGGGACGGCTGACAATCAGCAGCAGTACATCGCCCGCTACAAAAGGATGGCGGACGCCCTGAAGGCGACGGGCCGCGACATCATCTACTCCATTTGCGAGTGGGGCAGATCCGAACCGTGGACTTGGGCGGGCGATGTCAGCCACCTGTGGCGGACGACCGTTGACATCAAGGACACCTGGCTCAAGACCGTCTCTAACTTCCGTTCGACCGTCGCGCTCGCGGAGCACGCCGGCCCCGGCGCCTGGAACGACCCCGACATGCTCGAGGTGGGCAACGGCGGCATGAGCGACACCGAGTACCGGTCGCACTTCGCCCTGTGGGCGTTCATGTCGGCACCGTTGATCTCCGGGACCGATCTCCGCAAGGCCGGCAAGGCGACCCTTGAGATCCTGACCAACCGCGACTTGATCGCGATCGATCAGGATCCGCTCGGCAAACCGGCGCGCGTGCTCTCGCACGTCGGCAAGCAATGGATCCTGGTGAAAGACCTCGCCGGCGGCGACAAGGCCGTGTTGTTCTTCAACGAGGACATGCAGCCGGTGACGCAGAGCGTCTCGCTGCGATCGCTCGGCATCGGCGGCAGCGGTTCCTACGTGGTCAAGGATCTCTGGTCGCGCGACCGCTCGCAGGCGCGCGACCGGCTCACCGCCTTCGTCGAGGGTCACGGGACGGCGAGCTACCGGGTCTCCCGACACCGTCACATCCCGAGCCTGAAGCAGCCTCACGTCGCGGCGACGAACTCGGTCACCGAGACCTACGTCGAGCCGGGCAGGTCGACGACCCTCACGGGCAGCCTGGTGAACGACGGCACGCGGTCCATCGACCACGTCGCGCTCACTCCCAACGTTCCGCCTGGATGGAAAGTGAAGCAGGTCAAGGGTCCGAGGGCGAGCGTGCCCGGCGGCGCGAGCACGAGCGCGGCCTGGAAGCTGACCGTGCCTCCCGGCGCATCGGCGAAGACGTACTCGGCCGAAGTCTCCGGCAGCTACCGCCTCGGCCGGCACCGGGAAGGCATTGGCAGCAAGCGGGCGATATTCGTCCCACCCGCACCACCCACGACGACGCGTTGGCTCAGCGACCTGCCGTGGACGTCGGCGGCCGGCAATGTCTACAGGGACCAACAGCTGATCATGACGTTGACGCCTGGCGGCGGCACGACCCAGGAATACAAACCGATCACGCTGGGCGGCGTGACCTACGCCAAGGGCATCGGCACCGTGGCGGGATCGAGCTTGATCTACTACTTCGGTGGGCGCTGCTCGAAGTTGACCGCGGTCCTCGGTGTGGATGACAACGCCTTCTCGTTCGGACGGCCCAAGCCCGACCTACCGGTTCGGATCATCGTCGACGGCAAGACGGTGTTCGACCAAAGGGTCGCCAAGGGTTCGCCGGTCACGATCGATCAGGACATCTCCACCGCAAAGGTCGTGGAGCTGACGACGGAGCTGGAGGAGCTCTACAACCTCTCCGTCGACTGGGCGAACGCGAAGGTGGTCTGCTCCTAGGGGACGAAGGGATCGCCGCGGGCCGGTCGTCGGTCCGCGGCGCCCCTCGCGGCTACGCGGAGCCGGGTCGGCCCGATCCGGATGGCGGTCGTCAACTCCTGATGACCGCGGACGCGCGAAGGCCCCCGCGGGGGGATCATGGGCGTGATCCCCCCGGGGGGCCTTACAGCTACCCTATTCCGGTGACGGGGAGAGTACGCGGGGCAGCGCCGCGACGATGAGGGCGCCGAGAACGGCGGGGATCATGAACGCGATGAACCCGGCACGTGGCGCGACGATCATCGTGGTGGCCGCCGTGAGGTACGTCGGACCGACGATGGCTCCCAACCGGCCGAAGCCGAGCCCCACACCGAGGCCCGTGCTGCGCAGGTGCGGCCGGTAGAAGGTCGACATGCAGGCGATCACCATGCTCTGGCAACCCATCGACCCGAGCCGGCGAGCGCCGAGACGACGAGCAGCACCGGACGTGGCTGGTTGGAGCTCAGGACGAGCAGGGAGACCGCGGCGAGCACGAAGATCCCGACGGTGACGAACTTCAGGTGGCCGCGATCGGCGAGCAGCGCGACCAGCAACCCGCCCAGGCTCGCCCCAACGGAGAAGACGATCAGGAACTCCAGGGACGATCTGAGGTTGTATCCGTTCTTCACCATGACCGTCGGCAGCCACACCGTCGTGCTGAAGACCAGCACCATGCTCATGAACACCGCGCCCCAGAGCAGGAGCGTTCCGCGTACGGCGGACGGCGAGAACAGCTCCGCGACACGGGCGCGCCGAGCGGGTGGGTCCGGTGGCGAGGCGATCGGCAGGGTGCGCCGCGTGCGGCGGCCCGGCCGGGACCATTCACCAGATCAGCGGGATGAGGACGACGGGCAGGACGCCGATCCAGAACAGGTTCTGGAAGTCGTTTTCGGGCAGCAGGATCCGGCCCAGGACGGCCGAGGCGGTGCCGCCGACGCCGATGGAACCAAGCGCGATCGCCAGGTGGAGGGTGCGGCGGGCCTGCGGCGGGCCTGCGGGGCGCCGTCGGTGACATAGGCGGACACCAGCGGGCCAGCGCGCCTACCCCAACGCCGGTGCAGAACCGCGCGGCGCTCAGCTGGTCGAGATCGGAGGCGAGCGCCGCCGCCAGCATCGACGCCGAGATCCAGGCCATGGACACGGTCATCGGCAGCTCCCGACCGGCTCACCCCCGCCCGCGTCCGGCGGGACTTCCGGAACATCCACGCGGTCATCGGCACACCGGCCAGCGCACCGAAACCCTCAAAACCCGGCCCTGGCAGGCCACCCGGCTCCAGAACAACCAGCCCGTACTCGTCCACGAAGTCGACAAAACTATCAAACGCGAGAAAACCCTCGCCGCCCCACTCGGACAGACAGCTTAAAAATCAAGCTATGGCGCGAATGAAACGAGATCAGATAGCCACCGAGGGAGCTGTGGGGCGATTGGCCTGGCCGCAGCACGGTCGGGCTGCTGCCGGGATTCGATTTTGTTTAAGTCCGGCCATAAGTGGGGTTACCGTGGTGGCGGAGTTCGCCGTATGTAGAACGTCGCTTGGTCGTGGTAGCCCAGCCAGCGCAACGAAAGCGGGCATCGCGAGACCGGGAGCCAGTGTTCGGCGAGTTCCTCGAAAAACGAAGCCGAGGCGCATAGGCCGCCCGGGCGGTCACCGATGTAGACGAACCCGGGGCCCTCGTAGGCGCGCAGTGCATCCACGGCCATGGGGTCGCGATAGGGAGGCCAGATCATGGCCAAGACGCGGTCGGCGTGGTGTCGTACGGCGTCAGCCGCGGTCGCGGGCTGGATGTCGGTGTAGCGGAACCGATCGGCATAGCCGTTGTGGTCAGTGACGGAATCGGTCGCCAGGACGTTGATGCCTTGTGCCGCAAGTAGCGAGGCCCAGTACCCGCTGCCCGCTCCGACCTCCAGCAGGTCCCGACCGTCGAGCTGGTGGGTGAGCCAGTCAAGGGCGGTGCGGGAGGCGATCGCCCAGCTGCAGATCCGGGAGAGTTCCTGCCGGCGGATCATCGCCGAGGCGGCGTCGTGGTCCGCCGGCAGATGGTCGAAAACGTCGATGACCGGCATGGTATCCGGCCCCTGGCGGAGGGCCGGATACCACAGCAGGGGCACCATTTGCGGGTTCCGCTCGGCGAATTCGACGTCGCGCGCGGGCAACAGTTCGCCGAGCGGGCAGAACGGCACATGCCATCCGGGCATGAACACTCCGTGGCGGTGTTGTTCCCAGTAGCCGACCAGCCGCCGGCCTGTCTCGGCGATCTGGCCGATGACGGCTTCCGCAGTCAAGGGAGCAGAGCCGGTGTTCACTGCCTCGGTGCCCGGTCCGTCTCAGGCGGTGTGGTCCGGCGTCGCGATCGCGGTGTGGTCCGGCGTCGCGATCGCGGTGTGGTCCGGCGTCGCGATCGCGGTGTGGTCCGGCGTCGCGATCGCGGTGTGGTCCGGCGTCGCGATCGCGGTGTGGTCCGGCGTCGCGATCGCGGTTGCGGAGTCCTGCCGAATACCGCTGTCGGTTGCGGTAGTGACGATGGCGGCAGCGGCAAGCGCTGCTGCGGCGGCGCCGATGACGATGGTGCTACGTGATGAACGAGCTTCCATGGCAATGTCTCCTCTGATGGCGAATGGAACTATGTGCACACAATCTGCACTTGATCAAATTGGGGGCAGCTCGAACTCGGCGAGCTTCTAAACAGGCTCTTATGAGCACGGATGTTTGATTGAGTGACCACCTTTCTGCCGCTCTCGACCGCGCGGGGGTACCCGTACGCGTCGCAACCTCTAAAGCCGCGGGGTGCCGTCGTTGATCGTTCGGCTACGCAGCAGCGCCTCACCGGCCGAACAGCGACCCTGTCCAATGGCTGGCCGCGCAGGACACCGATCAGGACGCGTCCGGAAAACGCAGGGCCCTCACTACCGATGAGCAGGTTCCGACGGCGGCCTGCCAGTGCGCCATCCAGGCCAGCCCGGTCGCGATCAGCTCGGGAAGTCCCGCCAGATTAGATCTGGTAGCCGTTCTCGGTGATCGATTCCAGCCTTCGACGTCATCGCCGATGATGGGGACCGCGCCAGGGCCCGGGAAGCTGAAGCGGTGGCGGGCCGAGCACCCGATCGGCCTCGGCCCGTTCTCACCGGGGTGTCAGCCGACCATCCGAAGATACAATGACCAGGTCGGACTTCCCCAGTCGCAGCGGTAGTCGACAACAGCACCGCTGCCGATCATGTCGCGGCCCTTTTTTCTGCATTTCTCATGAGTGCTGTAAGCCGCCCAGAAGACCCAAACATCCGGAACCTGTGCGCTGGTAGTGGCCGTCCGAGTCGGCGTTTTGGCGTCGGCGGTGGCGACGGTGGCGAGCCAGCCGGAGGCTGACACGGTTACCGCCGTGGCTGTTACTGCGACCAGCCTCAACAGTCGTTGCATGCATGGAGATCCGTTCCGCATCTGTTGCCTTTCCTGGGTAGCAGTTGACCAGGATATTGCCGCCGGAATTGTCCTTTCGTGTTGGCGTCGAGAGAATCGTACGCGAGCACGGCGATCAACCCAACTGATTAACAAAAGAGTCAATCGATAGAATTTGGCACTGAGCTAATTCCAACTCATTCGCCCTGGTGGTGCAGGGTGAGGATGGCTTGGACGATGGTGTCAGCCGATTGGGTGAGCAGCGGGCTTTGCGCAGGATGTGCCAGCCTTTGAGGGTGGCGGCGTCCTGTTCGCCGAGCGCGCGGACCTGGCGTGGGGGGTCCCTCCGATGTGTGGACACCGGTTGTTATGCGGCTTGAGCCACCGTAATGGACTGTTGTTCGTAGCTGACCGGGCTGGTGTGGCCGAGGGCCGATGCCGCCTGGTCGTGTTGTAGCGGGTTGCCCATCGGAACACTGCGAGACGGGCCTCGCGCGCCCCGGACCAGCGTCTGCGGCCCTGCAGGGTTCCCCGCTTCAGGCTGGCGTTGAACGCCTCGGCCGCCGCGTTGTCGGCACTGGCGGGCCGCTGGCGCTGCGCCGGGTCCCGCCCGACGCCTACACGCTTACCGCCCGCCTGGACATCCTGACCGCCGAGCAGCACCTCGCCGTGGCCGGCGCCACCCGCCACCACTCCGCCCTCACCAACGACGAAGCCACTGTCCTGCTCGCCGCGATCGGCGTCAGCCGCTGGCCGCCCCAGATCGACTGAAACGAGCTTCGCGCCGACCCGCGCTACCAAGCCGCAGTCGCCGGGCTGAAAGAAGCCGGAGTCCTCTACAGCGACACCGGCCCGCACCGCATCGGCATGCACCCCGACGTGTGTTCAGCCTCCGCCACGAAGACGACACCCGGCTCGCCCGCCAACTCGGCAAAGACCTACCGCCGGTCCCCCACAGGGACCCCTGGCCCGACGCTCTCCAGATCAACCCGGACGGCACCGTCGCCGACGGCCCAGCGCACTGACAACTACTCCGCGCCGTCCACTGACAACTACTCCGCGTTCCCACTGACATTTGCTCCGCGCTCGACACGCCGCAGGTCGGGCAGAATCCTTCACCACACCACGGCGCACCTCAGGGAAGATCAAGCCCGTTGTGCTCTCCCACAATTGAGGCTCTGCCGGTCGCCAGCGCGTGACCCACGGTAACCAGAAGTCAACCGAGCGGCGGGCTGGGCGCGATGACACGGGTGCTCAGCCAGAGACAGCAAGATCACGATCTACAACTGGAGCAATGGATCGAAGGGTGCGCTGCCCGTGAGCCGCATCCCGCCGAACCCGACACGGTTGACCGTCACCGAGCTCCCGCGGCCGCGGCGCTGATCGTTGCGGAGGTCGTCATCGGAGTCCGCCACCCCGTACCGGACATTCACGATCTGCTCACCGGGCGGTGATGGCGCGGGCCAGGAGCTCGGCCAGGTGGAGGCCGTTCTTGCGGGCGAGGTCGCCGAGCTGCGTCCGGCAGGAGAAGCCGTCGGTGAGGACGGTCTCCGGGGCGTCCTCGGCGTGGACCGCCGGCAGCAGCGCGGTCCCGGCGACGGCGACGCTGACGTCATAGTGACCGCGCTCGACGCCGAAGTTCCCTGCCAGACCGCAGCAGCCGTCGATCGTACGCGTCCGCACGCCCGCACGTTCCAGCAGGGCCTGGTCGGCGAAGAAGCCCATGACCGCGCGGTGGTGGCAGTGGGGCTGCACGATCGCGGACGTGCCGTCCAGGCGTGGTGGCGCCCAGCCTTCAGTGCCCATGAGCAGTTCGGCGAGCGTCCTCGTCGCGGCGGCGACGGCGGCCACCTCCGGCGTCCGGCCGAGAAGCTCGGCGGCGTCACTGCGGAACACCGCCGTGCACGAGGGTTCGAGGCCGACGACGGGCATGTCCGCGGCGGCGAGGGCTGCGACGCTGCGGGCGAGGAGCCGGCGCGCGGTGCCGAGTTGGCCGGTCGAGATCCAGGTCAGCCCGCAGCACAGCGCGCGTTCGGAAATGGCGACGGAGTACCCGGCGTCCTCGAGCACCGCCACGGCCGCGATGCCGACCTGCGGGGCGAACAGGTCGGTGAAGGTGTCCACCCAGAGCATCACCGGTCGGCCGGGAGCGGGCCGGTGGCCGGCGAACCACCGGCGAAAGGTGAGCGTGGCGAAGACGGGCAGTGGGCGGCGGGGGTCGACGCCGGCGAGCCGCTTGCCCGCCGACGCCAGCGGTCTCGTAGCCATCGCGCGGTTGACCAGGTTCGGTGTCCGGGAGGCCAGCCGCGCCCAGCGGGGCAGCCACCCCAGCGAGTAATGCGCGGCGGGACGGGGACGGCGCCGGTAGCGCTGGTATAGGGACTCTGCCTTGTATGTGGCCATGTCGACACCCGTGGGGCATTCCGAGGAGCACGCCTTGCAGGAGAGGCAGAGATCGAGCGCGTCGAGCACCTCGGGTGAGCGCCAGCCGGCGACCAGGTCTCCGGCGGCCATTTCCTGCAGGACGCGTGCCCGTCCACGCGTGGAGTCCTTCTCGTCGCGGGTGGCACGGAACGAGGGGCACATGACGCCGGTCGAGCCGGCGGGCACGCGGCATTTGCCGACGCCGGTGCAGCGGTGCACCGCTACGCCGAAGTCCGCCCCGTCCTCGTGATATCCGAAGCCGAGCCGGGTGGGAGAGGGCCTTGCCACGACTTGCCGCAGGTCGGCGTCGACAGGGTGGGGACGCACGATGACGCCGGGGTTGAGCACGTCGCCGGGGTCGAACACGTCCTTGACCGCGCCGAACACGTCCAGCAGCGCGGGGGAGTACATCACCGGGAGGAGCTCGCCGCGGGCGCGCCCGTCACCGTGCTCGCCCGACATCGAGCCGCCGTAACCGGCCACCAGTTCCGCGGCCTGGCCGAGGAACTCCCGGAACACGGCCGTGCCGCCGCTGCGGCCGAGCGGGAAGTCGATGCGGATGTGGAGGCATCCGTCACCGAAGTGCCCGTAGGGGACGCCGGCCAGACCGTGCTGGTCCAGGAGCGCCTCGAAGTCGCGCAGGTAGGCACCGAGCCGGTCCGGTGGGACGGCGGCGTCCTCCCACCCGGCGTACCCGGGGCCGCCGTTCCCCGCCCGCGCGGCCAGCCCCGCGCCGTCCTCCCGGATCCTCCACAGCGCGGCCGCCTCACGGGAGTCGCGGACGATCCGCGCGTCCAGAGCGCCCGCCTCGTCCAGCAAGGACTCCGCGCGAGCGGCGACCTCTCCCGCCTCGTCATCGCCGAGCTCGGCGAACAGCCACCCTCCGCCGCGCGGGAGGCCGGGGACGGATGCGCTGCCCTTGCGGCGACGCACCACGTCCACGAGCCGGGAGTCAAGACCCTCCAGCGCGACCGGGCGGAAGGGCAGGAGGGCGGGCACGGCGTCCGCCGCCGTCGCCATGTCGGGGTAGCCCAGCACGACGAGGACCGTCGCCTTGGGCGCGCGAACCAGGCGCACGGTCGCACGCTCCAGGACTCCGCAGGTCCCCTCGCTGCCGACCAGCGCCTTGGCGACGTCGAAGCCGCGCTCGGGCAGCAGGTGCTCCAACGAGTAGCCGGAGATCTGCCGGGTGAACCGCCCGCACTCGGTGCGGATCACAGCCAGCCGCGACCGCACCAGCCGGTCCAGCGCTGACAGCACCGGGCTCGACCGGGGATCAGCGCCCCGCGTCGCGCGCAGCCGCTCTCCCGTACCGGTCACCATGTCGAGATCGACGACGTTGTCCGCGGTGCGGCCGTAGCCGAGGGCCCGGGATCCGCACGCGTTGTTGCCGATCATGCCGCCGATCGTGCAGCGGTCATGAGTCGACGGGTCAGGGCCGAACCGCAGCCCATGTGCCGCCGCGCGGCGTTGCAGGTCGTCCAGCACGACTCCGGGTTCGACGACGGCCGTGGCCGAGCCCGGGTCGATGTCATGGATCCGGTCAAGGTGACGGGAGAGGTCCACCACCACGCCGGCCCCGACCGCGTTCCCGGCGATGGACGTGCCGGCGCCGCGGGCCGTCAGCGGCGTCCCCAGCGTCCGGCACACCTCGACGACGGCTGCGATCTCGCCGACGTCGCGGGGGAACACGACCACCGCCGGGACGACGCGGTAGAGCGAGGCGTCGGTGGAGTACTCGGCGCGCCGACGGGCCGAGTCGTCGAGGTCGGTGACCCCAGCCCGGCGCAGCGCGGAGACGATGCCGGTCCCCTTCACGCGGGCTCCTCGCCGGGAGGTGTACGGAGCGCGGACAACACCTCGTCGGTGTGCTCGCCCAGTGCGGGGATCCCCCGTCCGGCGTGCGACGGCAGGCCAGCAAGGTCGAACGGGGCCCGCAGCACCCGCACGGGACCCGCCGGTGAGTCGGCTTCGAGCCATCGGCCACGGGCCGCGAGCTGGGGATGCTCTACCAGGCCGCGCAGGTCGTTGACATCGCCGGTGGGTACCCCGGCCGCGAGCAGGAGTCCGGTGACCTCGGCGACCTCGCGCGGGGCGAACCGGTCCTCGATCAGCTGCTCAAGCGCGTCCCGGTTGCACACGCGCGCCTCGTTGCTACGGAACTCGGGCGCGTCGGCGAGGTCGGGGTCGTCCAGCACCTGGGAGCAGAAGGCGTGCCACTGGGCGTCGGTCTGGACGGCGAAGTTGACGTGCCCCTTGTCGCCGACCCGGTACACTCCGTAAGGGACCATCATGTTGTGCCGTGCCCCCGCGCGCCGTGGCTGGTTGCCGCCGTAGAGCTGGTGGTACGCGGGAGCCATCATCCACTCCGCCAGGCAGTCCAGCATCGCGACGTCGATGAACTGCCCCCTGCCCGTGCGGGTGCGGTCGAGTACCGCCGCCAGGATCGAGGACAGCGCGTACACCGCCGCGCACATGTCGGCCACCGATATCCCGGCCTTCGCGGGCGCGTCCGGCTGCCCGGTCACCGACAGCAGCCCGGCCTCGCCCTGCACCAGCAGGTCGAACGCCTTGCGCGCGCGCAGGGGCCCTCCGGTCCCGTATCCGGTGATCGCGCAGTTGATCAGCCGCGGCCACCGCTCTTCGAGAGTTCCGGCGTTGAGACCGAGGCGGTCGACCGCTCCGGGGCTGAGATTGTGGACGAACACGTCCGCGCCGCTCAGGAGCGCGTGCAGCGCCGCGCGGCCGTTGGCGGTCTTCAGGTCGAGAGCCACGCTGCGCTTGCCCCGGTTCGCCCAGACGAAGTACGCCGACTGCCCCTTGACCACCGAGTCGTATCCCCGGGCCAGATCACCGCCTGCCGGGTTCTCGATCTTGACTACATCGGCCCCGAGATCGGCCAGATGGCGGCTGCACAGCGGCGCCGCGACCGCGTGCTCCAGCGCGATCACTCGCAGG
The DNA here is from genome assembly GCF_047130825.1 of Actinomadura madurae. Taxonomy (NCBI): domain Bacteria; kingdom Bacillati; phylum Actinomycetota; class Actinomycetes; order Streptosporangiales; family Thermomonosporaceae; genus Actinomadura; species Actinomadura madurae. The sequence goes on along the minus strand of NZ_CP083237.1, from coordinate 8,188,141 downwards.
CCGGCGAGTGGGGGCGCAGGCGCGTTGCCCACGGCGCCGCCGGCCGGAACCGGGTCAGGGATATTCGCCATCTCCGCCTTTCCTATCCTTCTTGTTCTTTCCGCTCTCGCCTCTCGGTAAAGGGGACGAGGCTGACGCTAGGAGATGGGAGACCGACCGTCGTCAGCCGATCCACCAAACCTGCCGGGGTGCGGTTGGGAATTCCCACACCGCCCCGTTCAGGGATTCCGTTCAGCGCCCCGAAACACGAAATCGGCGGACGCAACGGGCCGTCCGCGTTGCGACACCTTGGTGTGCACGAACACTGTCCTGCGAGTCCTGTGGACGGCAACGGGCCGCGCCAGCAACGGCACCTGGGGATCTACGGCGGTGAGGAACTGGATGTGCCCCGAAACCAGGTGACCCTCGTCGCTGGAAGACGCGGCGGCGAACCAGAACAGCACGGCGCCCTGCACCTGGCCGGAACGGTTCAGCATGGCCGCGTTAGGGTGCAGGAACCGTCCGTCCGAGCCGGCTGTGCACGTCTTCGCGAGTAGCGCGTCGGCCCAGGACCGACCCTGATCCGCGTCCAGTGTTCGCATGGCGGTCAGCACCGCAAGTTCTGCGTCGGTCAACGGCTCGGCCGTCGAACCCGCCGGTGCGGTCACAGCCTCTGGCATCTCCCAGGGCAGCGGGTCGAGGCGCGCCGCCGCGCTGGGGACGGCGAATGTGGCCAGGCAGCGGCCCACCACCGTCTCGCCGGACAGGACGGTGCCGTGCGTCCGCCCCAGGCCGCCGCGCGCCGGCTCGCTCCGCGCACGCACCGAGGTCCACCGCTGAGGCGGTTGCGGATCGAGCTCCAGTGTCAACGTCAGCGTCGGCAGTGCGTGCCGGGCGCCGACCTGGGAGCGCCGCGCCGCGCCGAGAGCCAGATCGGCAGCATGGCGAGGCCCACCACCCCCGCACCGGACGGGCCGGGACGCCCGATCCGCAACTCGGCCACGGACGGATCGCCGGTCGCGACGGCCTGCACCCGCACCATCGTGGCAACCAAGGAACAGCGCTCGCGCGGGCGAGCGCCAGCGCTTCCAAAGCCCGGTCCTGCATTTCTTCACGCTCGTTCTCCGGCATACGGCCAGCGTGATCTCTTCGCGGCGTCCCGGCGACGTGAGTTCCCCCAAAACGGTACGACCGACGTTGCACGATCGCCCGATGTCGGCGCTCACAGCACGGTCCTAGCGTCGTGGGTGCCCACCGATCCGACTCTGGAGGAGCAACGGCCTTGACGAACAACGAAGATGCCATTCGCGGGATCAAAGCCCTCATGTTCGACTTCTACGGAACCGTGGTCGACATGCAGACCGGCCTCACCGAAGCCATCACCCCGTACCTGGCGCAGAAGAACTACACGGGAAATCCAGCGTCCCGCGTCGTCACCTGGTGGCGGCGCACCCACTTCGAGAACTCGATGATCGACGCCCTGCTCCACCGCGAGCACACCCCCTACCGGGAGATCGGGCGGCAGGCCGTCCACTACACGCTCGACCGCGCGGGCATCGAGCACACCGATGAGGAAGTGGTCGGCCTCGTGGCGCAGATCGAACGTCTCAAGCCATTCTCTGACGTCGTGGACGCCCTGGCCCTGGTCAAGGCAGGTGGAACGAGACTGGTCATCCTGTCCAACGGCGACCCCGACATGCTGGCCAGTGGCGTCCGGTACTCGGGCACCGAACACCTCTGGGACCGTGTCGTTTCCGTCGCCGCGGCGAACTCCTTCAAACCGCACCGCGGCACCTACAGGACCGCGGCCGACCTGATCCGGCAGGCACCGGAAGAGGTCCTGTTCGTCGCCAACCACGCGTTCGACTGCGTGGGAGCCAAGGCGGCCGGCATGAGGACGGCCTTCGTCGACCGGCGCCGGCGGCCCTTCGGGAACACGCTCTACGAGCCCGACCTCATCGTCGACGACTTTGCACATCTGGCCAAGACCGTCACCTCCGCCCTCGGCCCCGCGTAGGGCGGGCCGCCGGGGTCCGGCCCGGACCCCGGCGGGCGGTCATTCCGGATGGGCATCTGTGCCGTGGACCCGCTCCCGCACATGGAGGACACGGAGCTGCACCGCGACCGCCAGGCGCTGCACGGGATCGGCCAGGTCCAATCCCGAGATCTCGCCGAGCCGCTGGAGCCGGTGACGCAACGTGTTCGGATGCAGCACCAGGCGTTCGGAGGCTTTCGAGACGGACCCGAACTCGTCCAGGTAGACCCCCAAGGTCGTCAGATAGTCGGTGTGCTGCTGCCCATCGTGCTCGATGAGCCGGCGCAGCGGCGCGCACGGCTCGAACCCCGCGCCACCGACGGCGTTCTCCACCGGCAGCAACACCAGGTCAGGCCACAGGTGCTCGGCAGTGACCACCGCGCGGCATATCGCTCCGGCGGGCCACCTGCAGGAGGTCGTCCACCATCTGCCGGGAGGCGGGCAGGGCGGCCGGGCCCGGCCCCCAGGTGCCGATCGCCGCGCACATGGCGGCGCCCATGCGTTCGAGCTGACGCAACGCCGGCTTCACCCGGGCCGTCAGCCGCGCACGGCCGTTCTCGTCCGGGATCGGTACGAGCGCGTAATAGACGCCCTCACAGAGCACGACCACGGTGGCCGGATCGATGCTGCTCATCTGCAACGACAGGAGATGCAGTAGCCGTTCGCCCAGCAGCGCCGAGGACCCGCCGGAGGGCTCTTCGCCAGCGAACCCGACGACCACGAACCCTGCGCGGTCGCCCAACCCCAGTTCGGCGACGGCGTTCGCGCCCGGCCCGAGATCCCCGTACATCAGCCCCCGCACCAGCCGGGTTCGCGCCGCCCGGTCGGTGTCCTCCACCAGCCGGTGCCTCAGCATGAAGGGCACGGCCAACTCGGCGGCGCGGGACAGCGCGGCCTCCGCCTCCGCGCCGAGCCGCTGCCGGCCCTCGGCGACCGAGATCTCGCCCAGCGCCTCGCCCTCGAGCCAGATCGCGATCCGCAACCGGGTGCGCAGACCCGGGTAGCCGTCCAACCGGACCACGGAGCCGGGATTCCGGAACGTCTCGTAGGCGCTGCGGTCGGCAGTGAAACGCTCGACCCACTGCTCAGGCGTCTGACGGCCCAGGATGGTGTCGCGCCGGACACTGTCGATCTCGAAATCCTGCACGGAGTAGGCGATGACCCGATGAGCCCGGTCGTAGAGCACCACCGATCCGCCCCCCATCACCGCGATGGCGTCGGCCAGCCCGTGCACGCTGCTGGGCGCCAGCCGCTCGCTGCGCGCCTCCGGATCGGCGGTCGTGGCCGAGATCAGCGTCCGCAGCAGGGTCACCAACCGCGCCCAGCCCAACCCCGGCTGCGCGCGCAGCAGCGACGTCCCGAACTCGCAGGCCACCTCAACCGGGCCTTCGTCCCCAGAGTCGCGGAACACGACGGCCGCCGCCCCCGCCGCACCCGCCTCGGCGGCGAGTTCGCGGGCCACGGCGGACGACGCCTCGACGCCGATCGCGAGCACCACCTGGCCGCGCTCGACAGCTTGCGGCGGATCATGGACGACCACGTCATCGACCACGGCCATGCCGTCCTGCGCCACGTACTCGGCACGCAACTGCTCCGGCCTGAGCGCGGCCAGCAGATCACTGAGCCTCATCGTCCTCCCCCCGGGCCGTTGCCGCGGTGGACCCCCATCCGACCTGGACGGTGACACCCACGGTAACCGTCCTCGCACCGGTGAGCCTGTCAGGATGTCCAACGCCACCTCCACGACATCGTGCGAACTCCCGAGGCGTGACCGGCGTCACGCTTCCTAGCGTGAGGCCCACGATCCGGCGGTCGGGACGACGCCGGCCACCCCACGTACGCAGGGAGAAGTCATGATCTTGAGTAAGAAGGAGAGCACCTGACGATCACCCACGCACGGGCGCTGGTACCGCGACGTCACCCGCACCAACCGGCGCACTCTCGATGCGGCCTTCCTGGGATGGGGCTTAGACGGGTACGAGACTTACGCGCTCGTGGTCGTGCTCGTCCCGATGATGCCTGACTTGCTGTCGCCCGGTCAGCAGGCCGACCTCCCGTTCTGGGGCGGGGTCGCCATCGGGGTGACACTGCTCGGCTGGGCGATCGGCGGCGTCATCGGCGTCATCGTCGCCGACTACATCGGACGCAAGCGCGTCATGCTGTTCTCGGTCACCGCCTACGCCGTGTTCGCGGGCCTCACCGCACTGGCGGGCAACCTCGAAATGCTCATCGCGCTGCGCTTCCTGACCGGACTGTCGCTCGGCAGCGAATGGGGCACCGGAACCGCGCTCATCGCCGAGACCTGGCCCGTCCGGGCGCGCGCCAAGGCCGTGGGCATCATGCAGGCGGGATTCGGCTTCTGCGCCCTGCTCGCCTCCGGCGTCTGGCTCGTTCTAAGCGAAGCCGGCCCCGGCGCCTGGCGCATCGTCTTCCTCATCGGACTGGCACCGGCGCTGTTCACTCTCTACATCCGCCGGCACGTCACCGAGTCCTCGTCCTGGCGCCACGCCAAAGATACTGCGACGGCCCGGCGCGAGAAAGAGCGCACACTCGTCCAAGTCTTCAGGGAACCGGAGCCCCGGCGCCGGGTACTGCTGACGCTGGTGTTGTCCCTGTTCTCCATCGGCGCCTACTACACCGTGTCCACGTCCCTGCCATTGTTCGTCAAGGAACTAGCCGTTGACCAAGGCCGAACGGACACCAACCACCTGACCAGCCTCGCAGGCGTGACCTACAACCTGGGCTCGATCCTCGGCTACGTTGCCGGCGGCTTCCTCGCCGACCGCCTGGGCCGCAGACCGTACATCGCGCTCTACCTCGTCGGCGCCGTGGCGACCACCGCGCTGCTCTACCTGACCACGACGTCACTGCCGCTGATCATCCTGATAGCCGTCCTCAACGGCTTCTTCACCCTCGGCATGTTCGCCGCCTTCGCCATCTATCTTCCCGAGCTTTTCGGAGCCTCCGTACGCGCAACCGCGATCAGCTTCGTCTTCAACTCCACCCGGATCGTCGCCGCCGCCGGCCCCATCGTCTTCGGCGAACTCGTCCTGGCCCTTGCGGCGCCGCCCACGCGGCCGTCATCCTCGGCTCCCTCTATATCGTCGGGCTCTTGGTCCTGCCCTACCTTCCCGAAACCACCGGAACCTCCACCGGGTGTTAGCCGGTCACCCTCACCGGTTACGCCGGGCCGCACCGATCCCGCGGGCCCAGGCTGCCCGCCGGGCCGAAGGACGCTCCGCGCCCGATCTCGATCGGACGCGGTGACCGCCAGGTGATGGAAGTGCCTCGGAAGCAGAAGGTGGGCCGGGATTGGACCACCCGCCGTCGAGGAGCTTCATCGCATGGTCGAGGGGCGGGCCCCGGGGGCCCGCCCTGTTGCGGGTGAACCCGCCCTGTTGCGGGTGAAAAGGCAGTTCAGCCGAGGGGCTTCAAGGTGGGCAGGGGCGCTTACAGCCTGTGCGCGGTGGTGAGGAAGTCCAGGACGAGAGGGCTGGCGTGGGTGCGGTACTCCTCGAAGTAGGCGCGCCGGCCATTGGGGACCAGGTGCGGTCGGGCGTCGGGGATGCGGTCGGCGAGCAGGGGTGCGTTGGCGGTGGGGTTGAGCAGGTCGTCGCTACTGTGGACGACCAGGGTGGGGGCGCTGATGTCCGGCAGGAGGTCCCAGGCGTTGTGCCGGTTGCTGGCCGCGAGGTGGCGGCGCCGGGCGTGGGCGGGCATGCGAGGGTCCCCTAGGGTGTGGTGCGCGGCGGGATGGGAGACGAGCCATCGAGGGGTGTACATCAGCTCCAGCAGGGCCTGTCGCGCGGCTCCAGGCTGAGGTTACGCCAGGGCTTGGCGGACGTCGTTGCCGCGTTCGACGCTGTGCGGGCCGCCGGGTGAAGTGCAGCCGAGAACCAGGGCGCCCACCCGGTGGGGGTGGCGGGCCACGATCTGCTGGGCCACCCGTCCGCCCATGGACGTGCCGTAGACGTCGGCCCGGTCGATGCCGAGTTCGTCGAGGACGGCGATAACGTCGTGGGCGAACAATTCGGTGCTGTAGGGGACGTCGGGCTTGTCGCTGTCGCCGGTGCCGCGGTAGTCGAGCGTGAGGAGGATGCGAGCGGGGTGAAAGGCGGCACGATCCGCATCCCACCAGTGGTGGTTGTTGGCCTGGCCCGCCAGCAGGACCAGGGGCGCCCCCTGGCCCCGGAGCTGGTAGGCGATGCGGGTTCCGTCCGGTGTCATGGCGTATGTCATCTGCTCCCTCGAAGTGCCGGCCCGGCCCTCAGATACCTGCTGCCACCGCGGCGCCCAGCACCAGCAGGACGACACCGGTGGTCACGCTGAGTCCCCGCAGGACGGTCGGCTGCGACACCAGGGCGCGCCCTCGGCTGACGGCCCAGGTGAGCAACAAGTACCAGGAGGCGCTGACGAGCGCCCACAGGGCTCCCAAGGCGACGGTCGACAGGAACACCGGGCCTTCCGCGGTCACGAACTGGGGCAGCACCGAGATGGCGAACACGCCCGCCTTAGGGTTGCCGAGGTTAGTGACCAGGCCGGTGAGGTATCCACCCGCGAAGCCGGTGCTGCGCCCGCCCTCGTTGGCTGGGCGGGTGGAGACGGTGGTGAGCGCGGTCCGTAGCGTCTTCACCCCGAGGATCATCAGCACAACGCCGCCTGCGATCCGGAGCACCGCGTACGCGGTGGGGCTGGCCAGCAGGACGGCGGACAACCCTGCCGCGGCGGCCGTGGACCACACGAGAAAGCCACTGGCATTGCCCGCGAGCGTGCCTCGGAGCGTACGTTGGCCGCCTTCCAGAACCTGTCGGATCATCAGAGCTTGACTCGCGCCTGGCAACATCGCTAGCAGCAAGGTGGTGACGATGAAGACGGGCACATGCGTGGGCATGGGAAAGAACCCCTTCCGGGAATGCGGCCGATGGATGGACCACCAGGCTTCCTGTCCCGCGCCCCTAAGTAAAGTTAAAGGAGAAGGGGCAGCGTTAGGATTAGTGAATGCTGGTGGACCCGGGGCAGCTGCGGCTTCTCGCGTTGATCGAGCGGCACGGCTCACTGACGGCTGCGGCTCACGCACTCCAACTCACTCCCGCGGCGGTCACCCAGCAGGTGGCCAAGGCCGAGCGCGACTGGCAGGTGCCCCTGGTCATGCGCGGTCCCCGCGGAGCGACGCTCACGGCGGCCGGCGCGCTGCTCGCCTCCCACGGTCGAACCGTGGAGGAGGCATCAGAGAGGGCCGAGGCGGAACTGGCCGCACTCCTCGGCCACCTCTCGCTCCGTCTGCGGATCGGGACGTTCCAGGCGGCTGCCCTGCACCTGCTGCCACCGGCCCTGACTGCTCTGCGACACCACCATCCGGACGCCGACGTCTCCGTCATCGACGTGGTGTCCGGACGCGGAACGGACGAGATCAGCGCGGGGCGCCTGGACATGGCCATCGTCGCGTCCTGGGGCACGCCGCTCACGCCGCCCCCACACCTACGGGCCCACCCGCTCCTGTTGGACCCGATGGTCGTGGTTCTTCCCGATGACCATCCACTGGCCACCGGGCAGCCCGCGGACACCGAACTCCACTTGGACCAACTGCGCGGCGAATCGTGGGTTTCCATCCTGGCCGGCCATGCCGCCCGCGAACAGTTCCACGACGCTGCCCGCGAGGCCGGCTTCACTCCCACCGTGCGGTTCGAGACCGAGTCCTACGACGTCGCCCAGGCCCTCGTCGGCACAGGCATCGCGGTGGCCCTGGTCTCGCGCCTGGCCCTGACCCATGCGTCTGGCACCACCCATCGCGAACTGGCCCACCCCCGGCCCTACCGCCAGCTCTACGCCGTGACCAGAACCGACGCCAGCCTCACACCACTCGCCGACATGCTCATCGACCTCCTCCGTGATGTCGCCCGCGACATCACCGCCACCTGGGAGGCTCCCCTGCAAGAAGCACAACGCCCATCGAACTCACCGCACGGTGCTTGAAAGCCTCCGGTTTCCAATCGTCACCCGCGTGGTCCCGGAGCGGCCTGGCAGCGCTCCGACCGACCATCGACGCCGGCAGCAGGCGCGGCGTCGGGCCCGCCGTAGCCGGAGCCCCGGGGGTTGTCGACGCCACGGCAGACGACTTCAACCACCCCGCCGCACCTACGATCGCGTCGGCGAAGGTGCGAGCACGGTCGAGGCAGATCGCGCGGCCGGCACGCAGGCTTTCCAGCATCGAAGGGGCGCCTTCGGCCTTGACCCCCACGAGCCGAGTACCGGGGGCATACTCCTTCATCCAGCACGCCGCACCGTTGATCAGCGCGCCGTCGCCAACCGGGAGCACGACGGCGTCAAAGCCAGGACCGCCCGCGCCACCCGGCGCGCCGCGGGTCAGCTCGACTCCGATCGTCCCCGGCGCCCTCGGCGATCGCCGGCTGAAGGCCATCCTGCAAGTAGAGGCGGTCAGGATGGCGTTCGGCGTGGGCGGCTGCGGCCTTCCGCGCCGACGAGCCGTCCATCCCCGACGCGATGACGCGGGCGCCCAAGGTCTCCATCCGCTCGCGTTTGACGGGGTTGACCGCCTCGGGCACGGACACGGACGACGGGACGGTGTCGGTGCGGCGCCCAGCGGCACCCCATCCGGGGCGGTCCGCGCCGTCCGCCGCGCGGCGGACGGGCGTCTGCGACTTGGTCCTCACGCGGACGGCACGGACCGTTGCCGTCTGACCTCGTCCGCCGTCCATCGCCAATGCGACTTCGAGCGGTGACGGCGGCGAGCGTCCCACGCGGTCATCCCCGTTAGGGACCGCCTTCGCTCACCGGTTGCTTAGGTCGCCGCGCCCCGCCAGCCCACCGGAGCCAGGGTCATGGACGATAGCTCGTGCCTCCGCGCTCCACCCCGGTGACAGCCCGGACGCGATCACGTTGGTTGTGACCGTGAGAAGCAGCAACGTTTGTTCCCTGGTTTGAGCGACGGTTGGGGGTTGGTCGGGGTGGTGATGTCGATGAGATTTGACAACGGTGTTGGGTCGAACGCGTGGCAGGCGGTCAAGGTGTCCAGCCGCTTGGTGGCTCCGGGCGGGGTCGTGGTGCGTGCGTTTATGGGACGATCTCGGGGTGGCGCACTTTGAGCGTTTCGTGGAGGAGTTGCTTGACTTTCTGCTAATGCGTCTTGATGAGGGAGGTTTTGAACGACTGGTCGTTCATGAACCTCAGCGGATGTCAGCCGCGCATATGTTCACCGAAGGCGGTCGATGCGAGGTGCGTGTGGATGCGTTCACCGGTTGTAGCGCTTGCTCGCAGGTCCCCCCGGGAGTGCTGTTTGCAAGTTTCCTGCACATCGATGTTGAAGCGTGGCCCTGCACCCCAGTTCGGTCCCTGGCGCTGCAGCTTTCCGACGACCCCGACTACCGCTACCGGTGGAGGCCGGAGTATGCCGTTTTTGCCTCCGGGAAGCTTGTCCACCCGGTGGGCGAGATCGAATGGCCCTGGGGCCTTGTTCAAGGCTGAGTGGTTGGCGGCGGGTTCCTGGCCAGGGTGGCTGTTGTGGTGGTCGTCAGGCATGGTGGTTGTGGTCAGTCGTTGGTGTGGTCGGTTCTGGCGCGGGTCTGGGCGAGGCGGTATGAGTCGGTGCCGGTCTCGATGATGGTGCCGCCGAAGGTGAGGCGGTCGACGATGGTGGCGCAGAGACGGGGGTCGGTGAAGGTCTTGGCCCAGTCGCTGAAGACTTCGTTGGAAGCGATGGCCAGACTGTTCTTTTCCTCCCGCTCGGTCAGAACCTGGAACAGCAGCTCGGCGCCATGGCGGTCGAGCTCCATGTATCCCAGCTCATCGATGCAGAGAAGGTCGACGCGGCCGTAACGGGCGATGGTCTTGTTGAGCTGCCGGTCGTCGGCGGCCTCGAGCAGCTCGTTCACCAGCTTGGTGGCCAGGGTGTATTTGACCCGGTATCCGGCCATGGCCGCTTCGGTGCCCAATGCGATGAGCAGGTGGGACTTGCCGGTTTCCGGGTCGCCGATCAGGTAGAGCGGCTCGCCCTTCTTCACCCATTCGCAGGAGGACAGGGTGCGGACGGCGGCGGGGTCGATGCTGGGGTTGGCGTCGAAGTCGAACTCACGCACCGACTTTTGCCGGGGAAGGCGGCGGCCTTGATGCGGCGTTCGGAGCGGCGCCGGTTGCGTCGTCGCACCCGGCCTGAGCAACTCGGCCAGGAACCCGCGGTAGGTCATCTGGTCGCGGACTGCCGTTTCGGCCAGTTCGGGGAACTCGGTGCGGACGGTGGGCAGCCGCAACATCCGGCAGGCGCTGTCGACGGCGGTTTCGGCGGCTTGCTTGGTCAGTCCTCGGTGGCGGTTCGTGGTGGTCATCGAGCCTCTTCCTGGCTGGTCGGTCCCTGACTGGTGGGCGGGTGGCGGCGTAGGAGCTGGTCGTAGTGGGCCACCGACCGCAACGGCCGCCGGGGCGGCAGCCGGGCCAGCCGCCGCTGGGTGAGCGAGGTCACCGTCGCGGCCGCGGCCGGCGTCGCCGGTCCGGGGGCGGGGACCACGGCGGAGTCGTCGGTCTCGGCGGCCTTGCGGGCCTCCAGCGCGACCGCGTCGGCGGTGAGCGCTCCGGCCCGCAACGCCACGGCGATGCCGGCGACGATGTGCTCGGTTCATGTGCCGGTTCAGCAGCAGCACATCGATCAGGGCGCGGGTGCCCGCACAGTCGCCGTGGGCCTTACTGACCGCCGCCCACCAGGCGTCATGGACGGGGGTGAACTTGCCCGCGGCGCGAGCCTGCTCCAGCGCGGTCGCGCGGGGCGGCGCACCGGGCTTGCGGACCAGGGCCTCCAGGTAGTGGTCCAGCTCCAGACGCCGGTTGCCTTTGGCCCGCAGCCGCTCGTGCCGGGCCACTTCCTGGCGGCCGTCATAGACCACCAACTCCGAGGCGTGCAGCACGACCCGGACCATCCGCCGATCAGCCGGACCGGCACCGAGTAGCGGTTGGTGCGCACGCTGATCTGGCTGTGCCGGTCCACCTGCAGACAGAAATGCCGGCCCGTCTCGAACGCCTCGACCGGCAGCGGCTGCAGCAGCGGCCGCTCGACGGCGAACAGCTCACCGATCGTGCGGGGACGAGACCGGATCCGCCGCGCCTCGTCCTCCTCATCCCAGCGGTCCACCATCTGGTTCAGCTCGGCCAGCGAGTCAACCTCGCGCACCGGGACGAAGTGGTTACGGCGAAACCACCCGATCTGCCCCTCCACCTCGCCCTTCTCGTGCGCGCCCTCGATCCCCGGGCGGCAGTAGAAGCTCTCGATCCCGTAGTGCGACCGGAACGCCGTCCACCGCTCGGTCTCCAGCCGGCCCGGGTGAACCCCAGGATCTGTGCGACCGCGGCCTTGAGGTTGTCGTAGCGGATCTTGCCGAACGGCACCCCGCCCAGCACCTCTAACGCATGGACGTGGCCCTCGAAGAACGCCTCCTGCCCACTGGAGGTGAACACCCGGTGCACCGCCTTGCCCAAATACGACAGCCGCAGCCTGAACAAGTAGCAGGTCACCTGCTGCCCGCCGATCCGGACCGTGACGTCACCGAAGTCGACCTCGGCCTCGGCGCCGGGCCGGTGCGTCTGGGAGATGAACGCCTCGACCGGCCCCCGGCTGGCCTCCACCCGGACCTGCGGCCGCCGCTCGGCGACGTAACGCCGCACGATCCCGTAGGACACCGGCGCCTCATGCTCATCGACGAGCCTGTCGAAGATCCGCTTGACCGCGTGACGCTGCTTGCGCGGCGCGTCCGGATCGGCCCGCAGCATCGCGTCGATCAGCGGCTTGAAGGGATCCAGCAACGACGTCCGCAGGACCATCTTCTTGCGCGGCTTCGGCCACGCCGAGTCCAGCGCCTGACGCACCGTCGGGTGCGAAACGCCGTGCTTGCGCATCACCGTCCGGATCGACAGCCCATGTACATCACGGCGGATGGCCGCGTACAGCTCGGTCTTGCACTGCCGCACCATCCAGGCCCCCCACGGTGGGTGACACTTCAGATACTCCCACCGCAATCCCTGGGGCGTTGCTGAAACTCATCGACACAGCAACCCAACGATCAGGGGCGTTGCCCAAACTCATCGACAAACGTTGCCGCTAGACGCGGACGAAACCATCGCGTCTTTTCATACCTCCGACCGCGCCGTCCGCACGCGCAAGGCGTGGTGACCACTTGGCGTGGGCGCCCCCTGTCGGACGGCTGTCTAGCGGAGACCGTCCGCTCAAGGAAGCTGGCGGCACACCTCGTCGGCGAGGTCGTCGAGTCTGCGGACGGTCCGGGCAGCGGCTTCGGTGTACCAGCGGAGCTGCGGCGTTGGATCCCCCCGAGCTCAGCGCCGCGACGGCCTGGTTGAGGTTGACGCCAATCCGGCGGGCTCGCCCGGACGCCTGGATCAGCTCACCAAGTACCTCGCGCAGCATCGCGTAGTCGGGTCGCTCGCGACCACACACCACAGCCATCATCGCCGTCGCCATGAACGCCCCTACCGCCAGGTGCTCCCGTGCAGCAACGGCGCGGACGAGCTCGTGCTCGTCGTGGGCCAACGACACCCGCACCGACCGCCTCCGCGGCGGTTTCCGCGGCATCCGCCGATTGACCCGCCCATGCTCGTCTCTGGCCGCTAACTGCACCTCCGGATCGCGCCCGATCCCTCGTCCGTCCCGCTGGACCGCGCCCGGTCCAGCAGCGTTAAGTGAACCTTTTCCATTTCTTGCCCCGCACCACCTCGGGCGGCGACGGCCTCCTTGGCGTGGCCGCAGGTCGCAAGACAGGCCACCAATGGCGGCTGGACATCCATAGGGACGTCAGTCCTCAGGAAGGCTTGAAAGACGAATCACGTAAGTATGTCGTCCAAAGCGTTGGCGAGTTTGCTGCGGGCGTCGCGGATCAGGTGGTAGTAGACGTAGTAACTGTGTCGCTTCGGGCTGACCCAGCCGGCTTCCGCCAGGAGCTTCAAGTGTCTGGAGATGGCGGCTTCGGTGAGGCCGATCAGCCCAGCGATCTCGCGGGTCGAGCGCGGTCGTTCGGCCAGCAGACGAAGCACCTGGAGGCGGGTGGGGTCCGCCGCCGAGCGCAGGAGCTTGAGGAGATCCTCTGGCGGCGTCGGCGGGCGTGCCTGCCGTTCCAGCTCGGCCAGCGCGTAGGTGATCTGCACGGTCTGCCGGGTACGGTCTGCCTGCCGTTGGCGGTGTCCCACAACGGCGACCTGTGGCCACGCGAAGTGAGAGGGCACGAGCAAGAGCCGGTCACCCTCCGTGAGGGTGAAGTCCAGCACGGGGGCATGGCCACGGCTAGGCGAGGAGGCGATGACCAGCTCGTGGCCGTGGCGTTCGACATGCAGTTGCGGAGGGAGTCCTTCCAGCATGGCGGCCACTCCGTGCCTTGCACCGGCCTGGCCGCGCCGGACGATGTCGGCGAGCAGGTGCTTCTCCAGGTTCGGCCAGTCCTGGGCGAGGCATTCGTCCCAATAGGACGACAGCAGTTCGACAAACCGCTCGCGGGACTGTTCGGGGTCGGAGATCAGTTCGTTGAGAACGGGCAGCGATGTGGGGTGCGACGCGATGCGATGACGCGCTCGTCCTTGCAGAGCGGGGTCACGTAGAAAATCATGCAGCCGCACATAGGAGCTACGCCCGTTCTCCTCCAGGGCGCTCGCGATCAACTGCTCGGCGTAAAGCGCCACCGGCGCTTTACGGAACGTGATTACCTGATCGCGCCACGACCACACTCCGCTCTCCTCCCATATCCGAGAGAAGCCCAATGGCCGATTCGCCCACCAGAAAGTAAATGCATCGAGTTCCTTTCGCAGTTCCATACTCATTCGCTCGCGTATTTCCAAGGACCAGGAAATGTGCAGGGGATGATCCTTTATCGTGCTCAGGATATGCAGGCTGCGCAGCATCTCGTGAGCAGCTGAACCACCGAAGGTGACCGCGTCGAGATCCGCGGCGTCCAGCCGGACGCGCATGTTCATGGGGTCGCTTCCTTCCGATTGACTCGTTGGTTGATCAGTTGATATCGATCGCCGTGCCCGAGTACGGTGCACTCGATGCCAACGCGAAGGAGAGATCTCGGTGAGCATACAGCGAAGAACCTTTCTCGGAGGAATCGCTTTGACAGCGGTCGCTTCCGCCGAGCCGGCGTTCGCCAAAGCCCATACTTCCGGAGGTGCACCGGAAGAATGGAAGGAATTCGATAATTTCCTTGAAGGCCTTGCCGCAGCCGGACAGTTTTCCGGAGCGGTGCGGGTGGCGAGGCATGGCCGGACCCTGCTTAAGAGGGGATACGGAATGGCCGACCACGTAAGCCGCGAGGCCAACACGGCGGCGACGAGGTTCAGCATCGGCTCGATGAACAAAATGATGACGGCCGTGGCGGTCGCACAGTTCGTCAAGAAGGGGGCTTTGTCCTTCCAGGACACGATCGGCACATACCTGTCTGGTTTCCCGCGCGAGGTCGCCGACAGGGTCACCGTCCACCATCTACTCACCCATACCTCGGGTATACCGGACGTGTTCGAGGGGGAGGGTAAGCGGCTCCTCACCATCGACGCGTTGATGAAGGAGATCGTCAAGCAGCCACTGAAGTTCGAGCCGGGCACGCGCATGGAATACAGCAGCGCCGGGTTCGCCGTCCTGGGGGCGATCATCGAGCGAATCAGCCGGAGGGACTTCGCCCACTACATACGCAGGCACGTTCTCGCGCCAGCGCGCATGCATGACACTGCCTTCCGCGTGTACACGCCGTCGAAGGTGCCGCACATGGCTCACCCCTACGCATTGTTCGACGACAACGGCAAGTGGGTGGGCCAGCCCCGGCCCGACGGCACCCTTCCCGACGGTGAGTTGCGCGACGTAGGGAATCAGGTTTCATCCGCAACACCAGGCGGCGGCGCCATCTCCACAGTGGCGGACATGACCGCGTTCTCCCAGGCTTTGCTGGGCCACAGGCTGCTCAGCGCCAGACTCACCGCGACACTCCTAGAGGCCAAAGTGGACCAGCCACGGCCGAACAGCATGTACGGCTACGGCTTCGGCATCGACAAGGTGAACGGCGTCGACATCGTCGGGCACAACGGTGGCACTATGGGCTATTGGTGCCAGCTCGATATGTATCTGGCCACGGGGTACACGGTCGTCATCTTGACCAACCAGGACGGAGCCCTTCCCCCGTCGCTCAGGAAATCAAGAGACCTGCTCACACAATAGTCAGATGCAAAATTCGGAGCCTGTATTTTGAACGGGCCAAAGGAAGGGGCCGACCGTCGCGTCGGGAGCTGTCCCGCTCGAATACCCGGCTACGTGACCTGACCTGCGGTTATGCGGCGTGGTGATACTCGCTGATCACGCCTTGGACGACGCATTTTCGGCGGATGCGGCG
The DNA here is from genome assembly GCF_047130825.1 of Actinomadura madurae. Classification (NCBI taxonomy): domain Bacteria; kingdom Bacillati; phylum Actinomycetota; class Actinomycetes; order Streptosporangiales; family Thermomonosporaceae; genus Actinomadura; species Actinomadura madurae. The sequence continues at coordinate 8,172,745 of NZ_CP083237.1, read as the reverse complement.
CAGGTCGACGAGCCCGGGGAGCGTCCCGGGTCGGTTGCGTTTCGATGTCCGGAGGGCGCTGCTGCCGGGACTGGTGCGGCCGGTGGCGGTTGTAATGGATCAGATACTCGCTGAGCACCATCGCCAGGTGGCGTTTGCCGACGGGCTGGGTCCGGTCCAGGAGTTCGCGGCGGAGGGTTCCGATGACGCGTTCGCAGATGGCGTTTATCCGTGGGGTCCGCGGCAGGGTGGTGATGATCCGCAGCCCGTCGGCTTTGAAGACCTCGGCGAACGCGGTCGTGAAGAGGGGATCGCGATCGTGAATCAGGAACCGCAGCGTGTCGATGCGCTTCCCCAGGTCGATGGCAAGGTTGCGGGCCTGCCGCACCGCCCACGTCCCGGTCGGGTGCGCCGTCACACCGCCCAGGTGAAAGTCTGCGGGGTTCGTCGGTCACCCGACCATCCTGCCGCGTGGTCACGGCGGTCTGGTCGGCGAGGGTCATCGTCACTTCGCTGTTCGTCCTGTCTCGCCCTGCTTGATATCAGAAGGACTTGTTCGTCCCTTGTGTCACAGCAGTCTGACAGAGAGGGGTGCGGCGCCGCTTGACCTGGATCGCCTGGGCGGCGTGCGGGAACAGCAGGCCGCCCGCGGTACAGACCTTGAGCCGGCGGATCTCGTCGCGGCCGTGCCCGCGGTCACGGGTCCGCTCGCCCAGGGGGACCTCGCGCCAGGGCAGCCGCTTGAGCTGGCGGTGCAGGTGCTTTTGATTCCCCTTGACGATCATGATGTAGTCGGCGTTCTTGGCCTCGACCAGCCAGGCGGCGTGTTGGCGGACGGTGTGCAGGGCGTCGGCGGTGACCACCGCGCCGTGCAGATTCAGCGGTTCCAGCAGGGTGGTGAAGCACCTGTTCTCGCCGCTCTTGGCGGCGGTCTGCCGCTGGCTGAGCACGACACCGTCATGGGTGGCCGCGGCGACCAGGTGCGGGCGGGTGCCGTCTGGGCGGCGGGCTCCGCGCACGGTCTTGCCGTCAACGGCCAGGCCGTGCCGTTCACCCGCCTCTGGGATGTCGCCGCTGGTCAACAGTGCGATCAGATAGCTACCCAGAGCATCGTCGAGTGCGTCACCGTCCACCCCCGCCAGGATCCGGCCCAGCGTGGTGGCCACCGGCAGGCGTGCCCGGCCCGTACCGGTGAGCGGGGAACCCACCGCGCCCCAGACCACCGGGTCCATCGAACGTGCCCGCCGGACGATCTGTGCCAGCGAGCGTGCTCCGCCCAGCACCGCGACCACACACAAGCACAGCACGGCACCCAACCGATAACGGCGTCCCCGCCGGTCCCGATGGTCGGGCACCCGGCCCAGCACCTCGGCCAGAACCGGAAGGTCAAGCACGTGGCGAGCCTCGGCACGCATGTCTGGCGTGCGCAACTCATCGCAGTGGCGCACGAGGGTATCGAGCAGGGAAGATGGCATGCGAGCGCGACCCCGGTTCATGATCGATTGGTCTAGGCAACCTTGATCATCAAAAATCGCGCTCGTTCGTTACGCAGGCCGCCGCGCAGTGGTGTGGCGCCGTGCGATGCTCACATCATGGCCAGGAAGCGCCGTAAGAGAAAGCGCAACAGGGGCAGAGCGAACGAACCGGTCCGGACGCCATGCGATGCGTGCTCCGGCAAGGGCGGCCGCACGGACTCCATGTACCTCAGCAACGGTGGCCTGTACTCCTCCCGGGAGAACCCGGTCGTCTGGGTGCCCTGCACGCGGTGCAAGGGACGCGGCTATTCGTGACGGCCACCAGCGCTGAAGGCCCGCCTCACTCACTGGCGGGCCGATGACGCCGCAGCTCACCCACCAGTCATCTCACCATCCGAGAACGCATCAGCCCTGCCCTTCGGGCCCTATGCCCGACAACCGCGTGCGTCGTGAGCCTGGCAACGTCGAAGGTCTGGATCCCGATGAGATCGCGCATGCCCACTATGCCCCTACGGGTACGTGTCGTGGTCGAACTGCCAGGTGTCGATTCTTCGGACTCGGTCACAGAATCCCACTAGCTGACGCCGCCGCGCCGGTAGCCGCTTCACGGTGCCGGCTGATCGAATCGGCAAGCGATCCGCCCGGTTCCGCCAGTAGTATCAACTCCTCAAACAGCAACGTGCATGTCCGTTCTGTCAGCCGATGGAATTGGTCCCCCAGGACGAAGCCCTTGCCGGGTACTCGGTGGACCAGCGACGCGTCGCGGAGCCGACGGATCGCCGGTTCGATATGCACGTTCTGGAGTAGGGAGTCTCTGAATAGCGTGTCCGGGACAGGCCGGCCTGCGGTCCAAGGCGCATCCGGCGGGAACTCTCCCTCAGCGCAGGGGATGGCCACGCTGAAGATCATGATGAACGCCAGCACTGCGCGATCGATAGAGCACAGCACCCCCATGCCCTCTTCGGCCAAGCGTTGCGCAGTGTCCTCGTCGTAACCGGATATGTATCCGGATACGGAGGAAATCAGCACCCTGCCAGAGGCCGCCAATACGTCCTCGACGACGTGGCGAAGCGATGCTTCTGCGAGAGCGGGGAAAAGCGCGGCCGGCAGGGGCCGTGAAGCCGATTCCACCGCGCGCACGGCGGCCATGACCTGGTCCTTGCGGCTCGCTGAGAGCATTGGGCGGAGCCGTCAACGGCGTAGGTGGCCGGGAGTTTCTCCCTTCAGACATCACCTGGCAATTGGAGGTACGAGTGGGACGGCGTCCGGGGGGCGTACGAAGCAGGCGGCGTGTCGGGCTCGGGTGATCGCGACCCGGAGCACGCGCCGATTTCGGACGGCGCGCCTGGTCTCCCAGGTCGAGTCGAGAAGCCGGTCGCGGTGCTGTCCTTCGACGATGATGACTGCGTCGAATTCCTTGCCCTTGGATTTGTGCATGTTCATCAGCGTGACCGGGTGGGGTTCTGCCGGCCGGCCGGCGAGTGTCTCCTCGGCGAGGATGCGGCGGACGGTGTCAGCTGCGCCTGGGTAGGCGGTATAGCCGTCCCAGATGTCGCTGAGTCCCCAGGCAAGGGCGTCGGTCGCGTGTAGCAGGCGGAGCAGCCGCGCTTTGCTGAACACCTCCTCCAACTGCGCCGATCCGCGTAGCCGTGTACGGGCGAGTTGCCAGTCGGTGACCGGGTTGCCGGTGAGCTGGAGCCCGGCCTCGTAGGCAGCGATGATCGCCTTGGCCGTATTCGTGCGTACCGTCTTGCCGCTGAGGAATGCGTTGATCGCGTTCTCGGTGGCCGCGATGGCCGATCGGGCGCTGGTGGACGGCTTCCCTGCGAGCTTGACCCGGTAGAAGTCGGCGATGTTGCGCAGTGTCGCGGTGATGGCCTCGGTGGGCGGGAGCGCGGGCCATTCGAGGATGCTGGCGGCGACGAATCCGGCAGCGGCGGACAGGCCCGGGTCCCACACGAGTTCGTGATCGACCGGCGGCAGAACCTGCACCTTGGCTGACCGCTGCTCGGCAGAGATGGCTTCGGAGAGCGCCGCGGCGAACAGGCTGGAGGGGGCTAGGACAGCGATGGTGGGTACCTTGCCGAGTTGCTCGGTGAGGTGCTTTTGGAGGTGCAGGATCACTCGGTGGGTGAGCCGTTCCGGGGTGTCCGGGTAGTTGTAGCGCAGGTCGCCGATCGACTGGGGTAGTGCTGCGGGCTGGTTGCGTAGGACCGCGTTGGCGTAGTCGAGAATGCCGTTGCCCGCGCTGCGGTGGTTGTCGCCCGCAAGGTCGAACCGCTTCGGTGCAAGGGCGTCGATGACCTGTTGCAGGCGCGCCTCGTCGACCCCCCTTGACAAAGCTTTCATAGATTTTCTGGTCGGGGTCTGCGAGGCAGATGATCGTGCTGGTCTGGGCCAGCATCTGGATGACGCGCCATTGGTCCAGGTTGGTGTCTTGGAATTCGTCCACGATGACGAGCGGGTACCGGTCGCTGTACAGCCACCGGAGCGCGGGGCTGCGTTCCAACAGCATCGCGGTGACCGGTGCAAGCTGGTCGAACACATAGATTCCGCGGCGGGCGAGGGCCTGGGTTTCGGCGTCCCAGTCGCCGTCTTGATCGGCCTTGAGAGGAGCTTCGGCGTCGGGCGGAACAAACGTTGCTGGCGTTCCGGTCAGGAGCGGCCCGTGCGCGCGGACAAGGTCCAACAAGAAGGCATGGAAGGTCCGGATCTCCAGATGATCGCGGATCGCGTGGGGAAGGTGCTCGGCGACACGGTCGGAGATCTGCCGGATGGCGGCGCGCGAGAAGGACAAGAACACGACCCGCTGCTCGGGTTCCAGACTCCCCAGCGTCTTGGCGGCCTTGAGCAGCGCGATGGTGGTCTTGCCGCTGCCGGGTCCGCACTCGATCAGCAGGTGACCGGCCGCGTCGAGGATGGCTCGGCGCGTGTCGTCGAGCTCCATCACCCCTCGCCGGGCCCGCTCGTGTCGGAGTTGCCGTCCTCGGTCGTGCCAGCCTGTGCTCCGGTTTCGGCCGTCGCGGCGTTGTCGCTGGCTGCCTTTGCCGTCAGGTGCGCGTTGATGTCCAGCATCAGCTTGGCGAGCGTCGGCGGCAGCTGGGCCGGCCCGCATTCGGCGATCAGCAGGGGCGCGAGCGTTTCCGTGCCCTTCCGTGCCTTCAGGACCTTCTTCGCCAGTTCAATCACCTGCTCGTCGCCGGCGCCTGCCGGGAGGTATCCGAACTGCTGGGGGCAATCGGTGCGGGATGAGACCGCCATAAGGAAGTCGCGGAGGATACCCGGGTTGATCTCGGCGACGAGGAGATCCTCGATGCCGAGGTAGCCGATGTCGAGGTGGATCGCGAACGACTTGGCCTTGGTGTTCTGGTCGTCGGTGAGCGGGGGTATGGGTGTGTCGTGCGCGCCGAATACGGTCTTGCCGAGTGCGGCGAACACCGGCCCGTACATCGGGACGCGCGCGTCGCCACCGGCATCGAACACGGTCAGGCCGGCCAGGTCTGGGTGTTGGTAGTCGGTCGCCGGGTCGGCGTCTAGGACGTCGGCCACTGCCAGGTAGGTCGCGACTTCGGTGCCGCCCTCGACGACCAGCACGGCGTTTGCCAAGACGGCCTCGGCGAACTGACGGCGCTGCTCGCGGTACTTCTTGGGCTTGATGTCCTCGCCGAGGTCGATGGTGCAGCTGGACAGGGTCCCGTTGTCGTCGCGATTGAGGACGACGATCGCGTCCGGGCCGAATCGCTCGAAAGCCACCGTTGTCGCAGAAGTACGTCGCTGGCATCGTGCGGGGATGCGGCGGCGAGGAGCTGGAGATCGCCCGGTGGGTGACGGCGTTCCGGCTGCTGGACATGGGGAAGGTTCCGGCCGACGTCCGGCCGGACGGCACGGTGACGACGCTGCGCCGTCCGGCCGGTTCACAGTAGAACGGGGTGCTGGCGGGACATAAGACCCGTGCGGTCCCTCTCCCCCGCCCCGCTACCCCGGTAGGGCCCGGTCCGGCCTACCGGTCCGGCCAGGCCGGCATGCGAGCTTCGAAGAGCGGACGGCCACCACGCCAGGTCGTCGCCCGCTGAGTCGCTGTCTCGGCATGCGATGGGGGATAACGCGTGCAGACCGTCGTCTCGGCAGGCACCGCGAACGATTCAGCGCTCGCGGGAACTCTCTGGTGTGTGCCCGGAGGGCGCGTGGGAGGGCCCGGTCAGGCTCGCAGGCCGGCGAGTCGGGTGGTCAGGGCTTGGTGTTCGGTGCGCTGAGCTTGGTGCGTGGCATCGGCTGGCGGTGTGTCGCCGAGGGCGGTCACCTGGTCGATGACGTTCCAGATGAGGCGGTAGGCCAGCATATCGGTGGCCAGGTTGGCCCACTGTTGGGCGTGGTCGGAGGGGGTTGGTAGCCGAAGGTAGTGGTGAACCAGCCGGGGAACAGTTCGTGGTGGCGGACCGCTTGGCCGATCCTGTTGCGCAGTTTGGTCAGTAGCTGGGTCGGGCGCGTTCGGCGTGCATGATCTGTGGCCCGACCTTCACGCGCAGCTCATCGTCGGCCTGCAGTTGCGCGCTGGCGTCTAGGGCGCGCGGCTGCAGCCGTTGCGCCTGCTGGTGGAGCTGGTCCAGTTCGGCGCGGGCGGAGCGGAACTCGGCGGCCGCGTTGTTGTGCTCGGCGGTGCCAGGGGAGCTGTGGGCGAGGGTCTTGCTGTATTGCAGGGCCCGGGTCTCCTGCTGCTGGGCCTGGGTGGCGACGGTGTTGTACCGGGTGATCTCGCCGCGCAGGTACCGGCGGTTCTGCTCGGTCAGCAACGATGCGCGGGCGGTGTCACCGGCGCGTACGCGCCGGGCCAGGTCGGTCCACGTGGTGGGCGCCTGGTCCAGATCGATCGGCTCCAGGCCGCGTCCGGTGCGCACATGGCGCTCCAGCCAGCGCAGGTGCCCGCTCAAGCGCCGCAGGTCGGCACGCAGCGCGGCGGGCTGGTCGTCGTGGTCGTCGGCGCGCTCGTCCAGCCGTTCGAGCTGGCCGCGCAGTTCCTCCAGCCGGTGGTTCTCCAGCTCATACAGCCTTTCGGCATGTTCCTGGCTGAACGGTGCTGTTCAGCTGGTCCAGCCTGCGACGCAGGTCCGCCGCATCGTCGGCGAGGTCATCGAGGTCGTCGGCGGCGGCGGCGGCGTGAGTGACGGAGTAGGTAACGATCGTGCCCCTTCCCGGGCGGCGTGGCCCGCACCAGTGGTGGCGGTCTGGCTGCGAGTCTTGGTGTTGCCGGCCAAGCTGTCTTTGACCAGAGCGGTGCACATCGGACGGGCGAACGCCACCAGGACGACGATCGCCATCCCCCACAACGAGGACACCTGCAGGATCATCACGACCGTCACGCCGACGGCCGCGCCCATCAAGAACGCGGCGTGCGCCTGGCGGGCCAACGGCACGTACGGGCCGTCGAAGCGGGGGTCCACTTGGTCGTAGTGTGCGCCGAACGCCACAACCAGCGCGACGATCGCCAGCAGAATCGTCGGCTGCAGCCAGGCGCGGGCCAGCCAGCCGAACGCCGCCGGCGCCGCGGCGATGGCGGCGAGCGTGGCCGCTACCAGCGCCCAACGCGACGCCGAGGCGCTGCCGCGCCTGCCGCCGCACCCGATCGCGCAGCTGATCCTCGGCGGTCAACAGCTGCTCAGTCGCGGTACAGATCGCGTCGGCCAGCGCGACGTGTTCGTCGCTGCCTGGTTCGCGTCAACTTCATGTCCGGGCACAGGGTGCCGACGAGCCGGTGGTCGTCGCCCAGGTCGTACCGGGCGTCCATGCCGGCGAGCGGGTCGGCGACGTACTGGTGGGCGTCGAGGTCCATCAGGTCGGAGAACATCTCCCACAGCGCCCTCGTCTGCGGGCCGGGTCGCATCTGAGCTCCAGTCGGGCTGGTGGGGCGGATCCGCAGCGACCGGGTGGTGCGGCTGCCGAAGCCCTCGATCAAGGAGTACGCCCTGGCCTGTCCCCAGGGCGGGCGACCGCCGAAGCACGGCAGGGAGTTCCGCTTCGCCAACCCCGAGACCTGGCCCGAGGCGGCGATCACCACCGTCAGCGACACCACCAACTACGGCAAGACCGAAGCCCAGGCGTGGGACCGGGTCCACCCGAGGCCTGGCAGAGCGTGCCGGTCGGCCCATCGCGCCCGCGCCCGTTGCCATCGGTTCGGAGGCGGAGGCCCTGTCGGCGGCGGGGCGCAGGCGGTGCAGACACACGATCACGGTGGGGGACGTATCGCCCGCCTGGCAGGCGAACGGCAGCCTCTACAACGGCAATTGGCATGACGTCTCTGTTGGAGCGCCGGGCCTCGGTGTACGCGCCGACGAGTGGAACGGTTGTTCCTGCGCAACCGGACCTTGAAGAAGATCGCCGCACCAAGAGTCGCGGGCTGCCAGTGCTTGATCTGGCGCAACTCCGCCTTGGAGAGAGTTGAAGTGTCTACATCCTCCAGCGAGGACAGGAGTTCCGCCGCAGTCAGAGAGTGACCGGCATCGTGTCATCGGTCGAGCGCATTCAGGGATTCTCGCACCGGTACACAACATGGATCCACGGGCGACGAGAGCCATATGCGACAGCGTCGGCCGTCGAGCATCCGTCCGGCCTCTGCACCGCGACGGTTTAAGGACGGGTTCTAACGTTCGTCTCAGGTTCGCTCGGTAGGAAGTAGGCATCCAGGTAAGCGATGCAACCCGTATGTAGGAGGCTAGTGATGGCAGTCGACGCAGCGCCGTCAGGGGAAGCGCCGCCCGGGCGGTTGAGGTTCGGGGCGGCCACCAGGGCGCTGGCGACGACCTTCACTGTCGCCGCCCGCGGGTCGCACGCCGACCACAGTGCGGCGCCCGCCGCGACCGGCCCGCACAGCGCGCACGCGGGCGGGTTGTCAGCTCCACCACAGCCGCTGCGCGCCGGCGAGCGGTTCCTCCACCTGACAAACACCTGAAGAGAGACTGACATGAAGTCCATGGGACGCCGCGGCTTTCTAGCCGCTACCACGGCACTTGGCGCTGGTGCCGGCTTGTCCGCGTATGCCGCCGTTTCGGCAGCGGACGGGAACAAGACTCCGGACAAGACTCCGGACATTGCATCGCGAGACCGGGACCTGCCCTTCATCGGCACGGAGGAGACCTTTTCGACTCCCACGTTGTTGAAGCTGAACTCCATCAATCAGGATCACATAGCGTTCCTTGAGGAAATTGGTCTTTCGGATCTAGGGCAACGCCGCATCGGCGATATGGATGCGGGGGGACTCAACGTTCAAATCCTCTCTGCTCATACACCCTCCGTACAAAATGTCCCCGGACAAAGGGGCATCGATCTTGCCTATCGTCTTAACCGGCAACTTGTAGACGGGCCGATCACCAAATATCCGGGCCGCTTCAAGGCTTTCGCCACCTTGCCCTTGCAGAGCCCGGAGGCGGCGGCGGACGAACTGGAACGCTCGGTTCGGGAAGATGGCTTCTTGGGCGCACTGACCAACGGACACATCGCGAAGAAGTATCTCGATCATCCTGATTTCGAGCCTGTGCTGGCACGCGCCGTTGCTCTCGATGTGCCGATCTACCTGCATCCCGGCTATCCAGCCGACGAGGTCTTCAAGATCTACTACAGCACCACACGGTCTAAATACACGGAAGAGTACCAAGACTACATTTTCAGTGGGTCTGGATATGGCTGGCACCAGGAGGTGCTGACCCAATGCATTCGGATGATCGCGTACGGGGTTTTTGATAGATTCCCCAAACTGAAGATCATCATCGGCCACATGGGCGAAGGTCTTCCCTTCTACTACAAGCGGATCATCAATGACATGGGCGAGCCGACCGAAGACTCGCTCGAGAAGCCCTTCGGGCAATACTTTCAGGACAACTTCTGGGTCACAACCAGCGCATTCCCTCAGACCGAACTGCTCGATCTCCTGCTGAAGTACATAAGCGTGGATCGAGTGATGTTCGCAACCGACTACCCGTTCGCGGACATAAAGGAGCAGACCGACTGGTTCCGCGGAGTCGATTTGCCACGCGAAGCCAAGGAAAAGATTGCGTTCCGAAATGCAGAGAAACTGTTCAGAATGAAAGTGCCCGTGAAGTGACGCGCCAGCGTCGGCAGAAGTGGAGAATGCTTTGGCTGTAAGGCGAGAGTACAGCCAAAGTATGCGATGCGCGGCTGCCGCATCACGCGGTCTTCATGCAACGTTGATCCTGGCTCTGCTGGTTGATGGCTGCCGCTCGCCTCATCAGGGAAGCTTTGCGGTGCGTTCGGGGTGAGCCGCAGTGATGTACCGCATTGCGGACTGCGAGGAGATACCGAACAGGCGCATCAGGTGCAACGGGTCGTCGACCTCGAATGCCTCGTCGCGGATCCGGTCCTGCCGTAGCGTCTGCATCGTGAGTCCGGTGGGCCGGAAGACGGCGGTGAACGTGGTGCCGATGGGCGAGTGAGTGGTGTCTACCGCGGTCCATCGGTTGATCAGCAGATGCGGGTTGGTGGTCACTGGCCAGCGGCGGTGACGTTCGCGGAGCCACGCGGAGGCGCAGCGGTAGGTGAGTTCGTCCAGGTAGATGATGTGCCGTTTGCCAGGGCACCGGACGATGAGGCGCTCACGGGACAGGTCGAGGTCGGTGAGCAGCAGGTGGCGGATGTCGGTGCCGCTGAGCGCATGGAAGGCGGGATCTTGTTGATCCCGGCGAAGACGAGGCCACGGGTGGGATCGCGGAAGATCACGCCCTTTTGCCGAAGGGCCCGGAAGACATTCCGCAGGACGATGTGGATCGAACGGGCCGGCGTCCCCTCGCGGGTGGCGATGGCCCTTTTGACGTCGTCACGGGTGATCTCGCGCAGGCTCTCGACGCCGTCCACGAGCCGGTCCTTGAGGTCGTGGGCTGGGAGGTTGGACTTTTCAGGCTCTCCTCCAAGGGCGCTGTAACCGAGCGAACAGACTTATGGGAGTTCTCAGAAGACCTATGAGTCGCCGCAGGGATTGTATGAAGGCGACACCAGCATGGTCCGCGTCCTCACCGCCCACACCTCCGCCACCGAGCGACCCTCACAAACTGTCACTGCTTCACGGAATTTGAGCCAGATCCCGAGAAGCAGGAACGTATATACGTGTGTTCGGGTGCCTGTCCTGTCTCAGGGAAGGCGGCCCAGTGGGGCTTGTTGAACTGGGCGGGCCAGTTGTCAGAGTGCTCCCAGTCCTGGCAGGCGGTTCACGGGTTGTTTCGACGCCGGCAACGCAACGGCACCCGAGCGCGAATCCAGGCCGCCTTGCGGCCCGGGCTGATGCGGCCCCGGGCTGATTACCTGGTATGTAAACGTTCTGAGCGCATACGTCCTGTCTCGGGGTGAGGTGACGACTGCCGATTGCACTGGGCGGTCCTCTCCAACGACGACCTCCGCGACTTCATCGTTCGTCACTTCAGCTCCATGCAAGAGATCGCCAACACCCGCACCACTTCGAGTACATTTCGCGGGCTCGGTTCTCCTTTGACTCTCTGGACCGGTTCCGCCGAAGACCCTGTGGTCACTACCGGACGATGACGCCAAGGCTTATGTCCGTGCAGGTGAGAGTACATAGGCTGTGTCGGTTTCGGCGCCTGGCCCACTTGACCGGGCTTGTCGAGATCGAGTCACACACGCGCGTGCCGGCTGGATAGGGAACTCACAGGCCGCGCAGCAGTGCCTGTTTGGCGGTGGCGAACTCCTCGTCATTGACGATGCCCTCTTTGTGCAGCTCGCCCAACTCGCGCAGCCGCCGCAACAGGGTGTCGTGATCGTGGGCCGGAGCCTCCTGCACGTGAGGCTCGGGGGCGGCGATAGCGGGCGGTGCGGCTTGGACTGCGGGTGCGGACGGGTGCGGCAGATGGGCGACCACGGCGGCCGCCACCAGCGCCGTCAGCCCACCCTCCTTTTGTATGCCCCAGGCGAGGCATTGCGGGTCGTTTTCCGCCGTCTGCCCGGAGTCGCCCGCCCTAAGCCGAAAACGCAGGAAGCCGTAGCCCATCCCCGACTGGGGTGCCCACTCCACTCCCGCGATGTCGGCGAGGTCGAACAACTGTGGCCCGGCCCCTTCCTTGCGTGAACTGGCCATCCAGTTCCACTCCAGGCGCACCCGTTCGCCGTCGAACGATGCCGTGCCGTCCCCCGCCGAAGCGCTCACCGGCACCGGCGGCCCGGGCATGAGGAACCGATCGCAGGGCCCGTCCGGCACCTGTTCGAGCAGGAGCGAGTGGCGGATTTCCTCCACTAGGTATTCGGCGGCGTCCGTCCGGCCCGCGTCGATCGACAGCCGGTAGGGGTCGGCGGCAGAGTCGGTGAGCGCGCTTCCGACGACCTGGCTGAACGGGTCCGCTCCGGCGCGCAGGCGGAGGCGTAGCCAGCCGCTCTTGCGTCCCGGTTCGAAGACCACGCCGGCGATCGCCTCGACCGGCACCACGAGCTCACCCATCGCCTTGCGCAGTTTGTGCACACCCCGCTCACGGGCTGGGACGATGCGCAGTATCTCGCCGTCGAACGTCCATTTGCCTTCGCGCGAAATGGCCTCCATGAACCAAAATCGTAGTACGCGCGGCGCTGGCGGAGGAGAACGACATCGAGCGCCGCGCGAGCCATCCCCACGTTCGCAGCAAGCCTCTGCTGCAGGCTCGATGAGGCGCCCGAAGCTCCTGATGGTTGCAGATCCGGCTGTGGTGATCGATCTGTCCGCCAAGAGCTTCTCAGCTTCCGGGAGTGAATCGTCAACCCGCGATCACGCCGTGGCCCGCGTATCCTCCTGCACAGCGTGAAAACATACTGGCGGCACGATGATGCGGGCGGCAGACGGTGGAGTCCACGCTGACCAGGTCCAAGTCGGCCGCCGCTCTGCTGGTCATCAAGTTCATCAGGTCTTCCAGAACCCCGTCGCGCGCCCAGACCCAGCTGGTGGTGGCGGTCCTGCACTTCGTCCGGGGACGACGAGGATTCCGCCGGGCTCGTCGGTCGCTTGATGGGGCATCTGGCCCAGGGCAGCCATGTGGCGATCTCCCATGGCTATGAGGGCGGCATGGACCTTGGCGGCACCGCGCACTCCAAAGCCGTGTATCGAAGATCGAAGCCGCCGATCTACTCACGAGACCCGGCTGAGGTGTGAATAGTTCTTCACCGGGCTTCACCTCCTTGGCCCCGGCATCGTGTGGGCCCCGAGTGGGCCGCCCGCGTCCCCGCTGCACGGAGCAAACCCGCAAGGGAGCCACTTCATCGGCGCCGTCGCCCGCAAGCCCTGAACCGGTCAGACCCTCCTGGGCGTGACCGCGGTCGGCAGGCTGGTGAAACCGCGCTCATAGGGCGAGTTGATGCGGCGGGCACCGGTCTCATTGATGCTGTAGACGCTGACCCGGGCCGTGAGCTCCTCCAGCGCGACGCGGACCTCCACCCGCGCAAGTGGGCGCCGATGCAGTGGTGCCGGCCAGACCCGAAGCTGATCTTCGCAGCACTATCGCGGCCCAGGTCGAATCGGTCGGGCTCGTCGAGCACGCGCGGGTCGCGATCGGCCGAGCCGACAGATCGTCTCGGCGGATCCCACTGCGTTTTCAGTGCAATGCCTGTCCGACGATGTTCTGAATGGCGCTCGGTGGGGTGGGGACGTGGTCACTCCAAAATTCCTCCAATTCCGGGCGGGTCAGGTCGGTATACGGTCGTGTCGGAAGCGGGCGGCCGGTGCGCAGCGCCCAGACCGTGTACAGACACAGGGCGAGTACCTCGTCATCTACACTGACGCCATGCGGGCGACATACTGCGGCATGGCTGGTCGCCGCCGAAGTGGCTCTGTCGCGGGTTGACTGTGGCGGTTCGGGCACGCGCCAACGCTGAAGCACATCGGACCACCCTGGAACCGGAATCGCGGGTACCCGGACAAAACCGGATACAAACCGAATCACAAGTAAGTGCTTGCCTATCATTCAGCGATCTTGGAATGCCGATGATCAAGGTGTTCGGGAAGGTCGGCGAGGCGAGTGTGTCAACTGACCTGTTCCGTTTCCGGTGGCGATGACAGGATGTCCGCCGGAATGTGAGCGGGGTTTCCTCACACACTCTCGGAGCATGGGTTGTCGGACGAGTTCAAGCAGCGCGTGATCAACGACTTCATCGCCGAACTGGACGCCGCGCGAGCGACCGCTGCGCCGCCCTCCTATGCCGCCATCGAACAGCTTGCGGAAGAGTTGCGGCAGCGAACGCAGCAGCCGCCGGGTGGGCCGGTGATATCCCTGCTGAGCTCGACGGTGAATGATCTGTTCACCAAGCAGCGGCGGCGGCTACCAAGGTGGGAGATGACCCGCTCGCTGGTGATCGTGTTCCGTGAGATGGCGGCCCGTCGCGGTCTAGCCCCCGATGTCGCCATCGGGACGGTCGCCAAGTGGAAACAGCGACACGAGAAGGCGCTGAAACTGCTGAATTGCGTGAAACGATCCAGCCAGGGACAGGCTGGGACTTCTCAACTGCAGTTGCCTCGCTTTCAGCGGCAAGCCGACGGCCCCTTCGATGACGAGGACGAGCGGCGCGCCGTTCTCCTCGACTGGGCACGAAAGCAGCAGCCTGGCGTGACCGCCTCCGGGATGCGCGTAGCACGCTCGCTCCAGCCCTGTCTGGTGCTTGAGGAGTGGTGCAGCCGCTTGCGTATCTACGATCCACACGGCATTCCCGCTCACCTGCAGACGGCAGAGTTGGCCGACCACCTTCAGTCTTCATCCGACCGCTACGCCAGGGAAGCGGAGCCGACCACCTTGCAAGCTCATGGGCAACGCATGCTGCGCCGCGCTGATGCCGTCGCATTGTGGATCGTGCTTGAGGAGACGGCACTCCGTCAGCCACCGTATCTCGACCTTCCATCCCACGTGTGGCGCGGACAGTTGCAGCACCTGCTCGACCTGACCAACCTGATTCAGGTCACCCTCCAGATCCGCCCTGCGGGCAGTGCTCACTTCTGCGCCAGAGGCCCGATTCGGCTGCTGCGTTTCCGTCAGGCGGATGTCCCGGACGTGCTCGTTTTGCAGGAGTGGCAACACGGACTGTATCCGCCCGATTCGCCATTAGTGAGGGAGTATTATGCTGTGCTGAGCGAGCTGGCTGTTTCAGCGGCGCTACCGGACGACTCGACGCAAATCCTGCGCAGCATCCTCAAGCGGCTGTGACGTCCGACGCCGACGTGGTCTGGCCAACGACCCCAGAGGTCTGCTGTCATGTTGGGGCGCGACGCCTACGTCAAACACCGCCGTGACGACACGGCAAACTCATGGGAGACGAGCGTGAACAGCCGAAACGACGAGCCCGCCCGCCAGGAGCACGAGAAAATGTTGGACGCCACCATCGACACCTCGGTGCCCCACTCGGCCCGAATATGGAATTACTGGCTGGGCGGAAAGGACAACTTCCCGGTTGATCAGCAGGCCGGCGACGAGTACGTTCGTGTTTTCCCTGGCATCATCGATCTGGCCCGTCATTCCCGAGCGTTCCTCTCCAGAGCGATCCGCTACCTGGCCGAGGTGGAAGGCATCCGGCAGTTCTTGGATGTGGGGACCGGCCTGCCCACCGTGGACAACACTCACGAGGTGGCGCAGCGGGTGGCCCCGAACTCA
The DNA here is from genome assembly GCF_047130825.1 of Actinomadura madurae. Lineage (NCBI taxonomy): Bacteria > Bacillati > Actinomycetota > Actinomycetes > Streptosporangiales > Thermomonosporaceae > Actinomadura > Actinomadura madurae. The sequence continues at coordinate 8,157,681 of NZ_CP083237.1, read as the reverse complement.
CGCATCGTCTACGTCGACAACGACCCACTCGTCCTAGTCCACGCCAGGGCGCTTCTGACGAGCACCACCGACGGGGCCACCGACTACGTTGATGCCGACCTCTACGACCCGCCCGCCATCCTGCGCGGCGCCAGAAAAACCCTCGACTTCAATGAACCCATTGCTCTGATCCTCAACGGCATCATGGGCCACGTCACTGACGATGCCACGGCCCGAGATCTCGTCCGGCGCCTCTTGGCCGGACTTCCGTCGGGCAGCTACCTGGCGTTGAACGACGGCACCGACACCGACGAGGCCTTCGCCGAAGCCCAGGAGGGCTACGACGAAACCGGCGCGGTCCCGTACCGACTCCGCCGACCCGACCAAGTCGCCGCCTTCTTCGACGGGCTAACCATGATCGAACCAGGCTTTGTCCCGGTCAACCGCTGGCATCCTGAACCCAGCCCCTTCGAACCGACGCCGGACGCCCACGCCTACGGTGGCGTCGGGAGGAAAGACTGAATCCCTCAATCGCCATACCGATCAACCCTGGTGAGAAGCCCCTGCGGCGGATCGGGCGTGTGCTGATACTTCGGCGCAGCTCTCTCGAGGCGTTGGGATGATGGCTCCGGGAGTCAGGGGTGCAGGTGGCGAGGATGCCTCGTGGTTGGGGTGCTTTCGGTCTTAGCTTTGAATATTGGACAGTATGCCGTTGGTGCCTGCCGGAGCGGTGTCCGAAGGTACGGTGGGGCTAGTGCTGGTGGTTGGCAGATGGGCGCTTCAGGAAGGGCCTTCAATGTCCGACGTTGCTCCTCAAGCCGCGGCCGCCGATGAGGCGCTGTTCGAGCCGAAGCCGGTTCTTCGGCCGCGCGAGCAGGTGGAGGAGCAGATCCGCCAGGCGATCCTCAGCGGCCAGTTGGCGATCGGGACGCGGCTGCCGAGTGAGGCCGCGCTTGCCTCGAAGTTCTCGGTCTCTCGGACCACGGTTCGCGAGGCGTTGCGCTCGTTGGCGGCCAATGGCCTCATCACGAAGGTGCCGGGCTCCGGAGGTGGCAGCTTCGTCCGAAGCGTGGACCATTGGGCGCTGGGGCGGGTGGTGCTGGAGGGGATGCAGAACCTTCTCAAGCTCGGCACGATCGAGCCGGGTGAGGCGGGTGCTGTACGCCGGATGCTCGCGGTGCCGACCGCCCGGCTCGCCGCGGAGAACCGGACCGGCGCCGACGTCCGCGCGCTTGAACGGATCCTCGCGCAGCTGGCCCGCACTTCGCGCGACGACCCGAAGGCTCTGGCGATGGACACCCAGTTCCACACGACGGTGGCGCTCGCCTCCCGCAACCGGGTCCTCGCATGCCTCATCTACGCGCTGCACATGGTCACCGAGCCCGTTCGCGACGCCGAGTCGGCCGAGGAGGCCGGACGGCGGCACCAGCGGCTGCTCGACGCGATCAAGGCCGGGGATCCCGATGCGGCGGAGCTCGCCATGACCGCTCACGCCGCGTACGTGGAGGAGCATCCCAGACCCGCGCCGAACGGCGCCGCGTCCACGGCACCCGGGCCTGTCGAACTCGGGCCGGCGGACGAGGGCCGGGCCGGCATCTGACCATGGGTCGTGTGACCGCGATTCACGCCGTGTACGGCTTCGCGGCCTGTGCCATCGCCGCGAAGGCCTCGCCCGTCTGCGGTACGAGTTCGGCCTCGGTGAGATCCATGACCTCGTCCAGGTGATCCCGTACGTCCTCGGGCCGTTCGCCCAGGTCTTCCACGCGCGGTGACTCCTTGAGGACGAGACGGGACACGCGACCGAAGGCCGACTGGAGCACCTCTCCATTGAGGCGGCAGTCCTCGTGGGCCAGGTAGGCCACGGTCGGGGCGACTCGATCCGGAGAGTTCCGCATCGCGGCGGTCGCCGCGTCCGATCCCTCCCGCATCGCCACCGCGACCATGCGGGTCCCGGCGCCCGGGCCGATCGCGTTGACCTTCACGTCTCCGTGCCGCGAGGCCTCGATGGACAGGGAGCGGGTGAGTCCGATGACGCCCGCCTTGGCCGCGCCGTACGCCGAGAGTTTCTCGATGCCCTTCGCGGCGGCGGAGGTGGTGTTGACGATGCGGCCGTAGCCGGTCTCGCGCATGTGCGGCCAGACGGCGCGGCACATCCACAGGGTGCCCATGAGGTTGACGTCCATGGTGAGCCGCATGTGAGCGTCCGACATCTCGTCGGCCTCCGCGTAGATGCACACGCCGGCGTTGTTGACCAGGATGTCGACGCCTCCGAACGCGTCCACTGCTGTCTGGACGATCGCGCGGGCGCCGTCGGGGTCCGCCACGCTGTGGGTGTCGGCCACGGCCCTGCCGCCGGCCGCACGGATCTCGTCGACGACGGTGTCGGCGGACGCGTTGTCCGAGGCGCCCTTGACGCCGCTGCCCACGTCGTTCACCACGACTCGGGCGCCGCGCGACGCCAGCATCAACGCGTATGACCTCCCGAGCCCGGGGTCTCCGCCCGCGCCGGTGACGATGGCGACCCGCCCGTCGAAGAGCATTTCTGGCATTTTCTCCCTCTTTCGCGATGCTCTGGTCCTTCGTCAGGCGGTGGCGCACTGTGCCTGGGCTAGGGCCTTCGCCGGGTCGAGTGCCATGTTGGCGAGGGCGTGGTCGCAGGCCGTCTCGATCTCGTTCCGTGCCGTTTCCTCCGCCGCCGCGATGGCCTGGTCGGCGACACCGGACGCTCGGAGCTTCTCCGCCAACCGGGTGATCGGCTCCGTGGGACTCCATTGGTCCGTCTCGCTCGCGTGGCCGGTGCGGTGTTCGGGCGGTCGCTCGGTCGTGAGCACAAGGAGGGTCGGTCCTTCACCTGCGCGAGCCCGCTCCACCGCCAGACGGCAAGCGGCTCTGACTGCCACTGGGTCCTGGCCGTCCACGTGGGAGCCGTCCATGCCGCATCCGGCGGCGCACATCCACGGTTGGTCTTCGATGACCGTGTCTGTGCTTGGGGTCACCTCCGGATGGACGTCTTCCTCGCAGATGAAGACCACCGGTAGGCGGAAAGCCGCGGCCATGTTCACCGCCTCTTGGGCACGTCCCTCTCTCAATGCCTCATCGCCGAACACCGTCATGGACACGCGGTTGCTCTGGCCGAAACGGCCCGCCATGGCGGCGCCCACGGCGATCGGCAGTCCGGTGCCGGCGGTCGCTCCGTAGAAGCCGTACTGCGGGGTGAAATCGCCCGGAGGTGCGCTACAAGGTCTCCGGGCGGTCGACGCACCGCGTCCGGTGTGGACGCCTGTGGCTCGGCTGAGGGTCTCCGCGAGGATCACGTGTGCCGGTACACCTCGTTGCAACGCCCAGCCGTGCCCGCGGTGGGTGGCGAAGAGAGCGTCTTCAGGCCCCAGCTCGGAGCAGGCGCCGACAGGCCCGGCTTCTTGTCCTATCCGTATGTGCGCCGCTCCCGATGGCTGCCCTGCGGCGAGGAACTCGGCGGCCTTCTCCTCGAGGACCCTGATCCTCCACATGTCCATCAGATCGATCAGGTGGTGTTCCCTGGTCATGCCTGCCTCCCTCTGTCCGTCGGGGGCCGTCGTGCGTCCGGGGAATGTCCCGGCGGCTCCGCCGCCATGTGTCGCCCCGGTGTGGCGTGGGGCGGGCCGAGGGTGCGGCAGAGAATCCGGCCGCATACGAGGCTTCCTCGGCGTTGGGAACCTGCGAGACGGTACGGAGTCCTGAGCCGGTCGGTGTCGGTGAAGTCGGTGCGTGCCACTGACCATGGGTTGCTGTCTTCGTCATGGGCCATGAGAGCCCCCTCAAGCCGGGGCCGACCATCACGCGGAGGTCGGCGACCGTCGGAAGTATATGGTCATTTACTTACAGGGTCAATGACCGACAGAGGACCTTCGCCCCGACTGTCGGACGAGGTTGGCCCCTCCTCCGCGCGGCGAGCAGCCCCCCAGCGGGGGAACCATCGCGAAGGCGCCCTACCTCGCCGCGTGCACCAGTGGGCCGCCTCCGCCTCCGCCCCGCGTTGCGCGTAGCTGTCGAACATTTGACTTCGGTTGAGGAAGGAGGGCAACTGTCCGCTCTTGATCAAGATGGCAACTGGCTTCCCTCGCGTTCTTGACATGCCTCATCGTCGCGCTTACCGTGAGCTAAGTAAATAGCCATATACTTAGTCTCCGGTGAGGCGGGGTGAGCGACCGTGGCGATCACAGTGACGAGCGGCGACCCGGCCGCGCCCGGCCCGCGTGCGGCCGACGACGCCGGGCACGGTGCGAGCTCGGCGGCGAAGGCGCTGGCGATCCTGGACGCCTTCCGCGGTCCCCGCGCCGTCCTGGGGGTGACCGAGGTGGCGCGCTCGATCGGCGCCCCGAAGTCGACCACCCATCGCCTGCTGACCGTCATGGTCGAGAGCGGATACGTCCGCAAGGTCGACGGAAGGTACGCGCTCACCGAGCGGGTCTTCGAGCTGGGCAACCGGGTCGGGTTCACCCTGCTCGGCTCGACGGGTCTCCGGCACCGTGCCATGCCGTTCCTGTCGAGCCTGTTCGTGGCCAGTCGCGAGACCATCCACCTCGCGACGCTGGCCGGGGGTGACGTTCTCTACCTGGAGAAGCTGTTCGGCCACAGCGGCGCCCTGTGCTCGACCGCCGTCGGCGCGCGGCGACCGGCCTACGCGACCGCTCTGGGCAAGGCCATGCTCGCCTTCGCTGAGGACGCGGTCATCGATCACGTCCTCCGGGGCCCCTTCCGTCGCTTCACCAGCAGCACCGTCCGCGGTGCCGGCCAATTGGAACGGCGACTCGACGAGGCCCGATCGACCGGGATCGCATCGGACCGCGGCGAGATGCAGAACAGCGTGTACTGCATCGCGTCGCCGATCCTCGATCCGTGGTCGGGCCAGGCGATCGCGGCCGTCTCCATCTGTTCCTGCACGAACCGCAGGCTCGAAGCGAAGTACGGCCACCTTCTCCTCGCGACGACCCGGGAGTTGTCCCATCAGGTCGCGGGCCCCGCGGATCCCCGCCCCTCCCAGAGAACGGAGCCCCATGGAATACACGAACCTCGGCGCGTCAGGGCTGCGCGTCTCCCGGCTGGGCCTGGGCACCGCGACCTTCGGGCTGGCACCCGACGCGACTGAGGCGGATCGCATGATCCGCGCCGCGCTCGACGCCGGGATCAACTACATCGACACCGCGAACAGCTACGGCAACCAGGCGCGGTTCGACCGGGCGGGACTTCCCGGCGCCGGCGAGCGGATGTCGTCCGAGGAGATCGTGGGTGCCGCACTCGGAAAGCGCCGGGACGAGGTCGTGCTGGCGAGCAAGGTCGGAGAACCGATCGGAGGCGGTCCCAACGATCGCGGTCTCGGCCGCACGCACATCATGCGGATGGTCGAACGGACCCTGAGCCGCCTTCGGACGGATCATCTGGACATCTACTACGCCCACCATCCCGATCCCGACACCGGCATCGCGGAACTCCTCGGCACATTCGATGACCTCATTCGCCAAGGCAAGATCCGCCACTACGCATTGTCCACCTATGACGGGTGGCAGCTGACCGAAGCACTTCTCGTCGCGGAGAACATCGGAGTCCGAAAGCCCATCTGCCATCAAACCCGCTACAGCCTCGCCAAGCGCTGGATCGAGCGAGAAGTGCTTCCCGCCGCACGGCATTTCGGCTTGCCAACGGCCGTGTTCAGTCCTCTTGCGGGCGGGCTGTTCGCGGCGGGAACAGCGGACCGTCCGTACCAGGGCGACGCTCGCTGGGGAGGGCAGGGATTCACCGCACACGAACGCGACCTGGCCATGGCTGTCACCGGACTCGCGAACAAGTGGGGTCTTACGACATCGGGCGTCGCCCTGGCATGGCTCTTGGGCAGGCCGGGCATCGCCACGGCCATCGTCGGCCCGGAGACGGTGGAAGAACTGAATCAACTTGTGCCGGCGGTCGACGGTGTCAGGTTGGACGACGCGCAAATGGACGAGCTCGACCGGCTCCTCCCCCCAGAGCCGACGCTATGGTCCTGACCTGCGGGTCCGCGGGGCGGCCGTGCGATCTGTGTTCCGCCCGCTTGGAGGCGCTCAGCCGCATGACCACCATTGCGGACCGGCCGGTCGTCCTTTGAATCGGGTCTCGGGATGAAGGTATGATGATCTAATTCTCGGATGATCGTACGGCGAGCGGAGGTGCGGGTGGCTGCGGTCCGTCTGCGGCTGCTGAAACGGTGGGGGCGGCTCAACGGCCGCCTGATGCATCAGCCCCGAAAAGGAGATCACTCCCACGAGCCGTTCCGGTCGACGAGGTGAACCGGAATCGCACCGCCCGTGGGGGGCCCGCGCGCGGGCGCAATGCCGAGCTGACTCGCGCCGAGATCGTCAAGGCGGCCGCCCGGCATTTCGCCGCACGCGGATACGCCCATGTGACCCTGCAGGAGATCGCGGCAGACGCGGATGTCACCGCGGCACTGATCAACAGGTATTTCGGATCGAAGCGCGCCCTTTTCGAGGTGGTCGCCTCGGCGAAATTCGGCTATGAGCCGGAGATGCCGGACACCGCGCCCGAGTGGGCACGCCGGCTGCTCGAATTCTGGGACGACGTCCAGGCCCGAACCCCCGCCGTCGCACTGGTGAGGTCGGTCGACCTCGACGGCGGAACGCTGCTGCAGGCGGAACTGGAGGAGCGGTTCACCGGCCCCCTGAGAGCGAAGCTCGGAGACCGGGACGACTCCGAGACGATCCTGCGGTTGATGGCGTCGTTGACAATGGGGCTCGGGCTCTTCGGTATCGGGGCGATCTTCGGCCGCTCGCTGGACGACCTGAGCGAGCACGAACGCGACGCGCTGGAGCGCAAGCTCACGAAGATCATCGAAGCCTGCCTGACCGACGAGTAGGACGCACCGCCCTCCTCCGCCTCTTCCGGCGCCTGACCGGTCTTACGAACGAAAGACGGCGCTCCACTCGTTCGAGCAGGGCCGTCGGTGATCTGACCTCGATGCAGAGGGTGCCGGGCTCACGCCCTGAGCGGCGCCCCGGGCACTCGTGGATCGTGCTCCGGGGCGCCGGGCGGCTGCTCTCGCCGGACGCGCGGATCGGTGCCTACTCAGGCGGCTGTGCGCGGAGTCGGGCCATTGTTAGCGTGCGCTTCCAAGCGGCCCTAAGACGTCGGCTCGTTCGCTCCGGTCATCGCTTCCGGGCGTCGATGACCCCAGTAGCTCGCGGCGGTGTAGTGGCCGACGACCCAGGTGTCGTCGTCGACCTGGCGACCGTCGAAACCGTACTCCACCACGAAGTCCGAGGGCGTCTTGAAGAAGCAGCTGATCATGTGGTCGTTGGTGTGCTTGCCGAGTGTCAGGTCGACCATGCCGCCGCCGTTGTCGTAGGCGTGCCCCACGGTGTCGATCGAGGCGACCTGCAGCATGATGTGATGCAGCGAGGGCAGCCTGCCGGGAATGGCGACGCCGGCGAGCGTGTGGTGCCGCGTGTTGCAGCGCAGGAAATGGGTCTCCGCGCCCGGCGTCAGGCTGACGGTGTCGCTGAGGCGGAAGCCCAGCTTGCCGATGTAGAAGTCCTTGAAGACCTCGATGTCGTCACACGTGATGAACGCGTGGCCGAGGCCCATGTCGTCGATGACGAACTGGGCGCCCGTGGGCGAGACGAAGGGGGCGGTGGCCTCCTCGTGCCCGACGAAGAACTCCAGGCGGTTGCCCATGGGATCCGTCGCGCTCCGCAGGGCGGACACGCGCCGGGCGGCACAGAGCTCGGCGCCTTCCTCGGTCACCTCGACGCCTTTCGAGTGAAGTTGCTCGGCGAAGTCGGCCAGTTCCTCGCGGGTGCTGATCTCGAATCCGAAGTAGTGCAGGGCGCCATGGGTGCTCTTGTGCACGGCGATCCGGTAGGACCTGCCGTCCATCCGGAAGTACAGCGTGTCGTCGTCCGCGCCGGCCTCACCGACCTGGAGGCCGAGCACGCCGGTGCCGAACTCGCGCCACGCGGTGAGATCGTCGGCGCCGACGCCGATGTATCCGAGGCTTTTGATGTGACCCATCGTCCGGGCTCCTTTGTGGTGGCTGGGCGGGAACTCGCGACCGAAGCGGGGCTCGTCACCGCGCGGCGACGTACTCGGGCATTTCGGGACGGTTCTTGGACACCCCCGCCCAGTCCGCCGTCTTCCGGCTGACCTTTCCGTCGCGGAAGAACTCCAGGAAGACCTGGTTGAACATGTCCGGCTGGTCCGTCTGCCCCTGGTGTCCGCACTCGTCGGGGAAGAAGAACTGGACGTTCGGGAGCCGTTCCTCCTGCAGGTAGCCGAGTTCGACAGGGAAGATCACGTCCTGCCGCCCGTAAAGGTAGATCGCCGGGATCGGCAGCTTGTCGAGGCGGCCCTTGGTGGGGAAGCGCGCGACGTCGACACCGGTCAGCGGCTGGAACGTCTTCACGGTGTGCCGGGCGTACTCCTCGCGCTTGTTGTTGGCGGCCCGCGTGCGCATCTCCAGCAGCTCGTCGCTGATCGACTCGGCCCGGTAGATGATCTTTTCCAGCATGGTCCGCATCGAGTCCTTCGTGCCGTCGAAGACCCTGATGTCGGGGATCACGTGGTCGAGCCTCTCGCGGAGCTCCTGCTCTTCGTCGTCGCCGACCAGATCGCCGATGCGGCCGCCGATCAGCGCGTAGCTGATGACCCGCTGGGGGTGGGCCACCACATAGTTCACGGTGTTCAGGCAGCCCATCGAATTGCCCGCCAGGTGGAAGCGGTCGAGGCCGAGCGCCGTGGTGAAGTCGTGCAGGAAGTCCACGTGCCCGGCACGCCCCGGCTCGTAGTACCCCTGCGGGTCCTCGGTCAGGCCGAACGCGGGCTGGTCCGGGCAGTACACGCGGAAGCCGTGCGCTCCGAGGAATGGCGCCATGAATCGCCACCCGGCCGTACCGGAAGAACCGATGATGCCCCCGTGCAGCAGCACCACCGGCGGCCCGTCCTCGCCCGAAGTCATGTAGTGGGCCTTGACGCCGCCGGGCAGCCTGACCCATCGGCTCAAAAGGCCGTCGACCTTCATGATCCCCTCGTCGGTGAAAGCCATTGCAGAACTCCTTTGCACTTTCTGCGGCAGACCATCTGCCGGCAGCCTGAGTATGGTCGCGGGCATTCGCTGCGTCAGGACGCTTGTTCCGCATCTCTGAACGGCTGCGGACGATTTCTCACACCAATTGACGGGTCGCCTTGCGCAGGTCGATGGCGGGGTCGGCGAGAATCTCCGGCGGGACGGCCAAGCGGGCCGCGATGGCGGTCAGTGCCGCGCGGACGTCCTTGGGCCGGTTGACTCCCACCGCGCCGGTGAGGACGCCGTCCCGGACATAGAAGGCGCAGAAATCCGCGCCCGACGGGTCGCCTCGCCACACCACGTGGTCCGTCGGTTCCGGTGCGCCGGCCATGTGCAGTTTCAGGTCGTACTGGTCGGACCAGAACCAGGGCGATTCGCGGTACGCCGACCCTTTGCCCAGCATCGACATCGCGGCGGCCGCCCCCTGGTCGATGGCGTTCTGCCAGTTCTCCCTCCGGACCCGCCGATCGGCGGCGGGCGACCAGAAGCGGGCGACATCACCGGCGGCGAACACGTGGGGGTTGCCGGTGCGGCACAGCTCGTCGACGATGACCCCGTCGTCGACCGTGATGCCCGCCTGCTCCGCCAGATCGCTGTTGGGAAGGGCGCCGATGCCGACCACGACCACGTCGGCGGGATGGCTGACACCGTCCGTGGTGGTGACGGCTTGGACGTGCTGCGCGCCCTCGATCGCCTCGACGCCGACCGCGCAACGCAGGTTCACGCCGTGGGCGAGGTGGAGCGCGGTGAAGCGCCGTGCGATGTCCGGCCCGAGCACCCGCCCCAGGGGCACGGGCGCCGTCTCCAGCATCGTCACGTCACAGCCGAGGCTCCGAGCCGAAGCGGCGACCTCGGCCCCCACGAATCCGGCACCGATGACGACGACCGCGGCTCCGGCGCGCAGCTCCCCCGCCAGAGCCAGTGCGTCGTCGAGTGTGCGCAGGTACGCGACGCCGGGGAGGTCCGCCCCGGGAACGGTCAGCGGACGCGGTCCAGCACCGGTGGCCAGGAGCACCTTGTCAGCGGGCAGGACGGCGCCGTCGCCCAGCTCCACCGCGGCCAGCCGGGGACGCAGTGCGGTGACCGGCCGGCCGGACACAACCTCGATGGCGTTGTCGACGTAGAAGCTCTCATCCCGCAGTCTCGTCGACTCGGCTTCCCGCGAGCCGTCGAGCACGCCTTTCGACAGCGGCGGGCGATCGTAGGGCAGGTGGGGCTCGTCACCGATCAGCACGAGACGGCCGTCGAAACCCTCCTGGCGAAGTGTCTCCGCGGCCCTCATGCCGGCCAGACCGGCGCCGACGATGACGTAGGTGGGGTGTTTGGGCATACCTGTCGTTCCCTCAAATCCGTTCAAGCGGGGCACAGCGGGCAGCGGGGCACAGCGAGGGCGCAGCGCGTCCCCGGCGCGATCACACGTCGACGTAGACCGCTCCGTCCTCGACCTTCACGGGATAGGAAGTCAGGCCCCTGGTGGCGGGCGGCGACAGCACCTTCCCCGTCCGGATGCAGAACTTCGCCATGTGCAGAGGGCACTCCACGACCTCGTCGTCGATGTAGCCGTCGGCGAGCGAATAGTTGTCGTGGGTGCAGGTGTCGTCGGTGGCGAAGAACTCGCCGCCGACGTTGAACACCGCCACCGGCGGCTCCGGGGAGCGCTGCAGGACGGTCGCCTCGCCGTCGTCGACGGCGTCGATCTCACAGGCGCGGATCCAGGTCATGGCTATGCACACATCCTTGGAGTCGGAGGAGGGAGATCAGTTACCGGCGGGAAGCGACGGCCCTCGCGGCCGGTCCGCTTCCGGTGCGTCGGTCGCCGCGGCGCCCGCCAGGTAGAGGCCTTGGATGTCTTTCAGCGCCGTCTCGCGCAGGTCGTGTGCGGCTCCGCTCATCTCGACCCGCCCCTGCCGCAGCACGTAGGCGTGGTCGGCGACCTCCAGCGCGCGCTGGACGTGCTGCTCCACCAGCAGCACGCCGATGCCGGTCTCGGCCGCCGCGCGGATGGCCTGGAGCAGCCGTGCCGATGCCATGGGGCTGAGCCCGAAGGACAGCTCGTCGGCGATCAGCAGCCGCGGCCTCCGCGACAGCGCGCGAGCGAGCGAGAGCATCTGCTGCTGGCCGCCGGACAGCATCCCCACGCGGCGGTGCAGGTGCGGCTCCAGCTCGGGGAACAGTTCCAGCGCGAGGCGCCGGTCACCGCGGCTGAGCCGCAAGTTCTCCGCGACGGTCATCCGCATCAGCACCGTGCGCTCTTCGGACACCAGGCCGAGACCGTCCTTGACCCGCGCGTGGAGGGCCGAGACCACCTCGCAGCCGTCGATCCGCACGGTGCCGCCGTGCTTGCGCAGATCGCCGGCGAGCGTGCGGACGGTGGTCGTCTTGCCCGCGCCGTTCGGGCCGAGGAGGGCGACCACCTCGCCGCCGCGCACGCGTAGGTCGAGATCCCGGACGACGGTGAGGTCGCCGTAGCCCGCCCGGAGCTTCTCCGCTTCGAGAACGACGGCGCGGTCATCCAGGTCGGACGCGGTCGCCGCGGACGGTTCCCGCTCTTCGAGCGCATCGCCCAGGTACGCGTTGATCACTTCCGGATGACTGCGGATCGCGTCCGGGACGTCGTCGGCGAGCTGCCTGCCGAAGTCGAGCACCGTGACCCTGTCGCACAGGCCCAGGATCATCTCGACGTCGTGCTCGACGATCAGCACCGCGACGCGCCACTTCCGCGCGATGCGCTCGATCAGTGCGACCAGTTCGGCGGTCTCGTGGGCGTCGAGTCCGGCCGCGGGCTCGTCGAGCAGCAGCACCGAAGGGCGGCTGACCATCGCCCGCGCGATCCCGCACAGCCGCGCCGTGCCCTGGGACAGCGTCGACGGCCGCATGTCGAGGAACTCGGCGAGCCCGAACTCGTCCACCACGTCCTGCATCGCCGTGGTGGGCCGGGGGCGTCCCGGCCAGACCAGGTCCACGAGGTAGCGCGCCGGGGGGTGCCGCTCGGCGGCCACGAGCAGGTTCTCGCGGACGGTCATCTCCTCGAACAGCTCGACGCTCTGCCATGACCGCGCGATGCCGCGCCGGGCCCGTTTCTCCGGCGACCAGGCGTCGATCACCTGGTCGCCCAGCAGCACGGACCCGGCCGTGCGCGTGGAGAAGCCGGTGATGACGTCCACCATGGTCGTCTTGCCCGCGCCGTTCGGGCCGATCAGCCCGAGCACCTCTCCCGGACGGACGCTGAAGCTCACGTCGTCGAGGGCCACGACGCCGCCGAACCGCTTGGAGACGTTGCGGACCTCCAGTGCCCTCGGCTGGTGCGGCCGCCCCGGGACGGGCGCGGCCGGGGAACCGGTCCGGCGCCACCTGAAGTCCGGCAGCCGGCGTCCGACCAGGTTGGCGTACAGCGCGGCGAGGCCGTCGGGGCACTGGCGCATCAGCAGGATCACGCCGAGACCCGAGACGATCTGGATCCAGAAGACCGTCTCGGTGTTGCCGGGGAACAGCTGGTCGAGGACGTGTGTCGTGATGCCGCCCTCGGTCTGGGCACCGCCGATGACGCTGCCGGAGGCGAATCCCACTCCCCCGAGCACGGCGTTGAGCACGGCGTTGATCGACCCGGCGATGTCGAACTGGTTGAACTGGATCTGCGGCTGCCGGAACCCGAGGACCACGCCGGCCACCGCCGCGATCGCCGCCGCCAGCGCGAAGGCGAACAGCTTGGCGGTGTGGACGCCGATCCCGAGCGACGCCGCCGCGCGCTCGTTCCCGCGGACCGCGAGCAGGCGCCGGCCGGTCCGGCCGCGGCGCAGGTTGGCCACCATGAGCCCGACCGCGACGAACATGGCCAGGCCGAAGACGGCGTAGCGCGCAGGATGGCCGATCGGGTCGAGCGAGAGTCCGAACAGGCTCGGCGTCGTGACGAGCGTGCCGACGTATCCGCCCGTCAGCGCGCCGTTGCTGAAGACCAGCGCGTTGATCATGAGCGCGAGGCCGAGGGTCGCCACGGTGAGGCTCACCCCCCGCGCCCGGAGGGCCAGCAGGGCCACCAGGAGTCCGGCCGCCGCCGTGGCCGCCACGCCGGCCACGAGTGCGGCGCCGAACGCCAAGCCCTGGGTCGCGACGAGACGGGCGGCCACCCAGCAGCCGAAGCCGGCGAGGGCGAACTGCGCCAGCGACAGCTGGCCCGCGTAACCGGTGACGACCACGACGGAAAGGACGAGGAGCCCGCCGGCGATGCTGATGGTGAACGCGTCGACCCACGTCCCGGAGACCTGGAACGTGATGACCGCGAAGACGGCGCCGGCGCCGATGATGAGGCCCGGCCGGAGCCGGCCGGTGCCCGGCAGCGGCATCCGCGCGGACGTCTCACCGCGCTGGAGGCGGGCCCGGCCGCCGAACACGGTGATCAGGATGACGACCAGGAGCGGGACGGTGTCCGGCAGCCCGGTGATCGAGGGGACGCCGACGCCGAGCGCCTGCGCGATGTCCGGCAGGAGGAACCCCATCACGCTCGTGACGACCCCGATCGCCAGGGCACCCGCGACGGTCAGCGCGAAGGAGGACAGCCGGCCCACCAGAGCGGCGGCGAGTGCCGGCAGGACGGTGAGGGCCAGGGTGCTCCCGGCGAGGCCGATGATCGGCGCGAGGAGGATGGCCGCGAAGCCGGACAGCAGGCCCGCGATCGTGAAGTTGATGAGCTCGATCCTGTTCGGCGACCACCCGTAGGCGCTCGTGACGTGCCGGTTCTCGGCCACCGCCGAGGTGGCGAGCCCGAACAGGGTCGTCGAGTAGGCGATGCGCAGGGCGACGGCGAGCGCGATCGCGATGCCGATGATGAGCAGACGGTCCTGCGGGATCAGGATGCGGTCGGTGATCCGCACGGGGTCGTTGGGCAGGATCGGCCGCGGCAGCCCCTTGGATTCGTTGCCGAAGGCGATGGCCACGGCGCCTTGCGCGGCCGCCATCACCCCCAGTGTCGCGATCAGTTTCCCGATCAGCGACGCCTCCCGCAGGAACCCCAGGACCACGAGCTGGGTGAGCGCGCCGAGCGAGGCGGCAAGGAGCAGCGCCACGGCCAGTGCGGGCACGGTCGCCCAGCCGAGGTCGTCCCGCATGCCGTAGAAGCAGAATGCGGCGATACCGCCGGCCGCGCCCGCCGAGAAGTTCAGTACGCCGGATGACCGGTAGTCCAGCACTATGCCCAGCGCCACGAGCGCGTAGAGCGAGCCGGTGGCCATGCCGAGCAGCGCGAACGCCATTGTCTGCTGGCTGAGGAGATCGGTTGCCAACATGGTTCTTCTCCACTACGTCGGAATGCGACAGAGGCGTGGCCGGTCGCATCGTCATCGTCTTCGGGGTGGGCCGGCGGGACGGTGCCGCCGCCTCGGTGGGCGGCACCGTCCGGCGCGAGTGGAGGGATCAGCCGGTTTTCGGGGTGAACGGCTTCCCGACCGTTGCCGGCGACGGAGTCACCAGGCGCGGCTTGCCGCCGATGATGCGGGACACGAGGAACTGGTTGGAGAAGATCCGAAGGCGGGAGAGCGACGCGTCGTTCGGGAAGGCGTTCCTGCTCCAGTCGACCGTGCCCGCCAGTTCGGAACGCTTGATCGGCCCGGCCGTGTTCAACTTCCGCACGAGGGTCTTGGCGTCCATTGTCGGGGAGCCCTTGAGAAGGCCGGCCATGATGTGCACCGCGGACCATGCCTGGACACCGAACTCACTCACATCGCATGCACCGGACGGCAGTCCGGCCGATTTGAGTTCACCGATGTACTGCTTCGCGCCCGGAGAACCGGTGTCCCACGCCACCGGCCACGCGGAGTTGAGCACCCAGAGCCCCTCACCGGCCGGGCCCACCTGATCGAGGAATTCGCAGGTGACCCCGGAGCCTAGCTGGATGACCACGGTCTCGGTCAGCGGGCTGCCCTGGGCCGCCAATTGCTTGACCAGGCCGAGGAACTGGTCACCCCCCAGAACCGGATAGACCGCGTTCGCGCCCGCGCTCTTCACCTGCGCCGCGTACTGCGTCATGTCGACCGTGGTCGCCGGCACCGGGAACGAACCCGCGAAAGTGCCGTTGAGGGCCTCCGTCTGACGCTTGAAGAAATCGATGTAGAAGCTCACGCCCGGGGAGTCCAGAGGGAGCACCGCGGCTCTGACGTTGTCGAGTTCGGACGCCGCGACCGTCGCGTAGGCGAGAGCCGCGTTGACGTTGCCCGCGAGCGGGAACCACAGCGGGCTCGTGGTCTCGACGCTGGACAGGCCCGTGCCGCCGATCTCGGGAATGCCGGCGGCCGACGTGATCGGGAACCACGTCCCTCCCCCGACGTCCTGGCCCATGAACGCCACGACCTTCTTGTCCACGAGCTTCCGGCCGCAGGCGGCCTCCAGGTTCGGGTCGTTCTTGCTGTCGCAGCTGACCACCTCGACGGGCCGGCCGAGTTCGCACGACCGGTTCAACGCCGTGGCGGCGGCCTTGGCGCCGTTGGCGTAGGAGGGATCGGCCGGGATGACCGCGTCACCGGTCAGGACGGAGATGACTCCGAACCTCACCGGCTCGCCGGTGCAGGACGGGTTGACGCCCACGCCGCCCGTCTCGGAACTGTCCGGCGCGCCGCCGCACGCCACCGCCGCCAGAGCCAGCAGCAGGACGGGAACGCATATCCGGTACACCCGTCTCCGGGAATTCGCGACTTCCATTGTCGCCCGCTCCTCTACGTTGTTCTTCATGTATCGGGCAGGGGCGATCCGGGATCGTCCCTGGTCCTGTTCATCGGGAGGCGTTCATTGGGAGCCGCCGGCAATGCGTTGTCGCCACTCGGCCGGCGAGTGCACGCGTGATCGCACGCTGTCCTCGTTCCGAGGAAGGTGCGGTCTCAGAACATGGTGGTGAGGTTGCGCGAGAGCACCACCGACTGATCCAGCAGGATCAGTCTTCTGGCGATCAGAAAGGAATCACCGTTGCGCCTCAGTACGTCCTGCCGTGAACCCACCCACGAGTCGACATCCGTCTTCAGGCGCGTTCTGTAGACGTGAAAGTTGGACTCCACGCTCAGCTCGGCACCGCGGTCCTCGGTGACCCGAACGTTCGTGATCAGGTGCCGCGTCCTCGACGGCGGGTCCTCCGCCCAGGAGGCTCCGCTGGCGAGCTTCTTCCACCTGGCCTGGAGTAGTTCCTTGTCATCGTCGAAGTACGCCATCTCGCCGGGCTTGGTGAACTCCTTCGCCAGTTCGCGGCGCAGGCGCGTGCGCCTGATCGGCATGAAGTAGTGGGTGTCCTCGGAGAACAGCTCCACCCACTGTTCGTGCTTATGCGCGTCCAACAACGCGGCTTCGTCGTTGTAGAACTTCTCCACCTGGTACTGGAGCACCATGGACGCCACCAGCTCAGGAGAGGCGACCGCCTCCAGATCGACCGTCATCGCCACGAACTCCTTTCAGAAAGACGACGTGTTCGGGATTCAGGACGTCGATTCACAGCACGTCCGGTGGCACGGTCGCCTGGCGGAGCGAATCCCAGTCCAGGTCCTTCATCCACTGCGCCCAGGCGTGATAGGTCCACAGCTGGGCGCTCTCGCTCGTGGATCCTTCGATGCGGTGGAGGCCGTGCTCGTTGATGACCTTTCCCCGGCCCAGCCCCATCTTGAGCAGTTGCGGAATCCGCCGGCTGCGATGACCGTGCGTCTGGACGGTCGACTGGGCCCAGTTCTCACCGTCGTCCTGCTCAAGGATTCCGGCGGGCCCGAAGATGTGGCTCGCCATCCTGACGGTCATCTTCCGCTGCTCGGGCGTGGCGTTCTTCTCGACGAAGCTGAACCACCAGATCTCCGTCTTGTTCGGGCTCACCGGCACCCGAAGCGACAGCTGCCCGCCCGCCGTCGCGAGCCAGCTGTTCGGGAAGACGTTCGGATAGCCGCAGACCTGGCTTCCGATCGGGCCGAGCCACTCGCGGGCCTTCGGCCTCTGCCGCCACGAGGTGTCTATCGGCATGCCGCCCAGCCCGTCGACCGACGGGCCGCCCGCGGCGTGGCCGAACTCGGCGAGGAGCACGAGGTCGTGGATCCCGTCGCCCATGAGCCCGCTCGGGATGTCCAGGGATTCGCCGAGCGTGTTCCTCGCACCGCCGACCTCGACGTCGCCATCGGTAGGCGCGAACAGCCCCGATGCGAGAGCGGACATGTGCGTGACCTGCGCGTGGTACCAGTCGAACACGTTGTCGACGGCGAACTTCCAGTTGCAGTCGATGGTGAACTTCTGGATACCGGGAATGATCTCGACATCGCGCGCCGCGATGAGGTCGATCGCGATCCGGCCGGTCGGCCCGAGGTAGTCCTCCAGCGAAGGCGCCGCAGGATCCATCGTGCCGAAGATGAACCCGTGGTAGTTCGCGAGTTGCGCGACCTGGATCAATCCATGCTTCGACTTGTCGAGGCCGCCCTTGTAGAACCTGTCGATGTTGGGAACGCCGATCAGTTTCCCGCCCAGGTCGAAGGACCATCCGTGATAGGTGCACATAAAGGCCTTGATGTTGCCTTCTTCCGCGCGGCACACCGCGTTGCCACGGTGACTGCACGTGTTCAGCATCGCCTTGATCGAGCCGTCCTTCTGACGGACCGTCAGCACGTTGTCCCGGCCCATCGGCGTCTCGAAGAAGTCGCCCGCCTTCGGGATCTGGCTCTCGTGGCAGAGGAACTGCCAGGCCCTGCCGAAGATGAGCTTCATCTCCTGCTCGAAGATGTCCTCGTCCGAGAAGATGCGCCGGTCCACCTCCCCCCGTTCGAGCGAGACCAGCTCGTCAAGTCGCGTCGCGCTCAGGGCATTCATGCGTCCACCTCGCGTCGTGTGGTTCGACCACGCTCTGTCGTGGGTCCGGTCACGGTCGCACCGGCGCGAGCCCGTTCCCAGACCGGTGTTCCACACCACGGAACGCTCGGTCCGACATTCATCTGTCGGACGAGCACGTCACTTTGGCCGCAGGTCACCACAGCGCTGCGGCTCGCGCCACGCAAGGCCTACGTCACCGACCCGCGACCGAGCATCGCTTGGGCGCACTGCAGGTGAACGGGCCGACCTCAGCTGGAGATCGCCGGCCGGTACCTCGGCACGAGTGGCGTTGGCGTCCGGGCCTGCGCACTTCTTAAGGGGTTGCCGTTTCGGGGCGCAGGCCGGCTATGAGCAGGTCGAACAGGCGTGCTGTCTGGGCGCTGTCATCGGTGGCGAGGAGGATGCCTACCAGGGCCGTTAGCAGGTCCTCGGGTTGCGTGTCCGGTCGGAGGCGGCCTTGCCGGGCGCCGGCGGAGAGCAGGGTTCGGACGGCGGTGTCGAGGTTCTCGCGTGCCTCGGCGTCGGCGCCCGCGTCCATGGTGATGATCGCTTTGAGTGTTTCGGCCATGCCGCGTTTGGTCGCGACGAAGTCGGCGTAGGCGTCCATCCACAGCCGCAGGGCCGTGACGGGCTCGTGGTCGGCGAGCAGTGACTCGGCGCGGGCGCAGAGGGCGGCGCGTTCGGCGCTGAAGAGCTCGCCGATCAGTGCCTCTCGGCTCGGGAAGTGCCGGTAGAGCGTGCCGATGCCCACACCCGCTTCACGAGCGACGTCCTCAAGGACGAGCGGCTTGCCGCTCGTGAAGGCGGCGCGAGCCACCGCCAGGAGACGGTCGCGGTTGCGCCGGGCGTCCGCCCGCATGCCATCACCTCTCGTTCGCCGACGCCACAATCGGAGGCACCTCCGATTGTGCTACGTTTCGGAGGGTCCTCCGGTTTGGAGGTTACCAGCGATCGGAGTCATGACATGACCGTCGGTGATGCCACGCAGTCCCGCCGTCCGCGGCCGGGTGGGATCGGGTCCCTGTACGGGCGCCCTGTCGCCCGTATCGGGTACGGCGCGATGCAGCTCGAACACGGGGACGACAGATCTGCTTTCGCCGTGCTGCGCCGGGCCGTCGAGCTCGGCGTGAACCACATCGACACCGCCGAGTTCTACGCCGCGGGCCTCGTCAACATGCGCATCCGCGCCGCCCTGCACCCGTACCCCGATGACCTGGTGCTGGTCAGCAAGATCGGCGCCACGAGCGACGTGAACGCCGAATGGGGGCTGCGGCCCGCGCAGACGCCCGCCGAGATGCGCGCCGAGGTGGAGACGAACCTTCGCACGCTGGGTCTGGAGCGCCTCGACGTGGTCAACTTCTACCCGATGGGCCGGAACCCGGGCATCCCCGAGGAACAACGGGTCGACTTCGACGATCAGCTCGCCGAACTGGTCGCCCTACGGGACGCCGGGCTGATCGGGGGGTTCGGCCTGAGCCACGTCGACGCCGGCCGGTTGCGTCATGCGCTTCCGGCCGACGTCGCCTGCGTGCAGAACGGTTACAGCCTCGTCGACCGTTCGTCCGAGCCCGTCCTCGAGGTCTGCCGCGAGTTCGACATCGCGTGGGTGCCGTACTTCCCGCTCGGATCGGGAGTGCCGGACCTGCCCAAGGTCGCCGACCTGCCGGCCGTGCGGGAGGTGGCGTCACTGCTGGGCGTGAGCGCGGCTCAGGTCGGGCTGGCCTGGCTGCTCGCGACCGGCCCGCACGCGTTGCTGATTCCAGGGACCCGCAGCATCGAGCACCTGGAGGAGAACATCGCCGCCGGTGATGTGGCGCTCGATGAGGGAGCGTTGGCTTTGCTCGCGGGGTCTCGGTGACAGGCGGTCAGATCTGCGGCGGTGGTCGTTTCAGCAGGGTTGTGGCTATGGCGACTTGGGCGGGGTCCAGTGCCGTTTGCCGTCTTCTATGTCCCACATCCATTCGCGTTCCTGGGGTGCCCGGGGAGCGGGCCGGGGTCAACGCATGGCCCGCCCTGTCCGGGACGATCATTCCGGCCCGCGACTGATTCCGGCCCGGGTCGGCCCGTGGGTGGGCCGACCCGGGCCGGGGGCTTACCTCGGGCTGTCGAAGGTCCATACGGCGTGGGCGCCGGGGCCGGCGACGAGGGTGGAGTTGCCGATCCGCTCCGTGTGGCGGGTGGTCATGGGCCGGTTGAGGGACATCTCGACCCGCCGCATACCTGCCCGCTCGCGCGGGACGCCGTGGAGTTCGATCCTCGTCCCGCCGCTCACCGCGACGACGCCGTCCGGGAGCTTGCGGAGCGTGAAGCCGCCGGCCTTCAGCAGCGGCACCGTGTTGGTCAGGTCGCGCTCGGGGACGGCGAGCTCGATCGCGGTGATGTCGCGCATCTGGTGGTCACGGTAGCCGTCGGGCAGGTAGCGCTCCCGGCCGACGTCTCCCTCGTGGCTCGCGGGCTCGGTCTGGCTGCGCGGGTCGGCGAAGTACTCCGGCCGGTACTCCATCGCCCAGGGGTCGAAGGCGTCGTACTGCTGCCCGGTGGTGCGGATGGTGTCGAACCACGGCACCGGCACGCCGTCGCCGAAGTCACGGGTCTGGTCGTACTCGGCGGGGTCGCTGATCCCCTGTGCCTTGAGCCGGTCGGTCACCGTCGCCAGCTCGCCCTGGTTCTCGACGGACAAGGCCAGCCCGGACGAGCCGAAGAGGGCGTCCTGGCCGGGCAGGTCGCCCTCGCTGAAGAACTCGATGTAGGTCTCCCGTCCCTTCAGGTAGCGGCCCTTCCAGGTCAGGCCGCCACCCGTGGTCGTGCGGACTTCGAAGTCGGAGAACGCCCGCAGGTAGGTGGAGTGCTCCACGGCGTCCGCGGTCGCCCTGTCGAGCACCGCGTAGGAGTGGTTGTAGAACAGCAGCTGCGGCCGGGCCGCGTCGGCCCTGGCCGTCCCGGCTCCACCGCCAGCCGTCCCGCTTAAGGCCACGGCGAGAGCGGCGGTGAGCGTCGTGATCGTCCGTACTGCTCGGCGCATCGACATGAAAATGATCATAAGACGACCAAGATCACGAACGGGGGCTTTCCGCGCCGCGGGCTGACTGCGGCCGTCCACATTTCAAGATCATGCAGGTCACGGGTCCGGCCGTTTTGTGTCTTTTGTGTGGCGCCGACGCGGTGCCGGTTTTCGGGGGCCTGCTCTGCCGATTTTGGATGATTTTTCCTTTTTGTCTGGCTTGTTTGGGCTCGGTGAAAGGGCGGGGAGGTCGGACGTGGCAGGAGCCCTCGTTCGCCCATGGCCCGGCCGACCTCCGGCCGCTCTTCCGCGCTACTTGCGGCGTGCCACGTCGTATGCGGCGCAGCCGATCAGTTCGAGGGAGACCTGGAGCCGTTCGGGGCTGATGTTCAGGGCGATCGTGTCCTCGGGCGTGTGGTAGATCGGTTCCAGCTGGCTGGGCGCCTCGCTGCCGCGCCAGCTGAAGTTGCCCGCCGGGATGCCGCGCTCGTAGAAGGCCTCGTGGTCGCTGGAGCCGCGGGCGGTGGGGCCCTCGGTCTGGCCGGCGTAGCCGAGGCGGCGCGCGGCGGCGTTCACCGCGGCCGTCGTGGTGTTGTCCGCGCCGTCCACCGACAGCAGCCAGTACGTCCCCGCGGGCGGGTGACTGGTGGCGACCATGTCGTTCTGGAAGCAGCCGGTTATCTGCGCGACGCCCGCCTCGTCGAGCTGCTTCACGTAGTGCCGCGCACCGATGAGGCCGGACTCCTCCGAGCCCCACAGGCAGACGCGAATCGCCTGCTGGGTCGGCAGCCGTTTCAGGACGCGCGCCAGTTCCAGGCACAGGACGGTTCCGCTGCCGTCGTCGTTGGCGCCCGGCGAGCCGGGGACGGTGTCGTAGTGCGCGCTGACGATGACGGCCTTGCCCGCGGGGTTCGGCAGCGTCGCCTTCCGCTCGGCCAGGACGTTGTACGAGGTCAGCCCGGAGTAGTGGGTGACCTTGAAGGACAGCCGCCGGGCGCCCGCGCGGATCCGCTCGCCGTGGTACTCGGCCAGGCCCAGCACCGGGATCGCGACCTCCTCCGACAGGGTCGGGACGAAGGAGCCGGGCTTGCGCTCGGGGTAGGTCTCCGAGCGCGCGTTGATGATGAGCACCGCCGTGGCGCCCGCGTCCGCGGCGGCCTTGGCCTGCGCGGTCTCCTTGCCGGAGACGCGGTCGAACAGCACCAGTCTGCCGCGCACATCGGCGGGGACCTCCGTGACCGGGCCCACGTCCACCACCGTTCCGGACACCGAGGCGACGGCGCCCTGCGGGGAGGCGCTGCACTGCCAGAGCCGCTCGCCCCGGGCGCGGATCTCCGCCAGGTACTTGTCGGCGACCGGGAAGGGCTGCAGCACGACCTTGTAGCCGAGGTCGCGCAGGTACCCGGCGATGTAGCGGGCGGCGCGGTGCTCGGAGGGGGTGCCGGAGATGCGCCAGCCGATCCCGTCGCTGAGCACTCTCAGGTGGCGCATCGCTCGGCGGACGTCGACGCGGCCGACCACGGCCCTGTCGCCGGGGGCGAGCGAGGGTGGCAGGAGGGCACCGGGGCGCTGCCGGGTCGCGGCGGCGGCGGTGCCGGGGAGCAGGCCGACGGTCGCGAACCCGGCGAAGGCCGCGGCTCCCGCCAGCAGATCACGGCGCTTGACCTCGGACATGGCGTCTCCTCAAGGGATACGGGCCGCGCCCGCCGGCCTCGGGTCTCGAGGTGACGGACGGCGGCGAGATAAGGAACCATGCCCCCGTTTGAGTCGAAACTACGTAATCACCGTGATGACGACAAGAATGCGTCGTCAATCCGAAACCGGACCGTGATCAAGATCAGCAAGAGAAGGCGCTAACGAACATATCGATATGAAAAGCGCGCCCGTGGCTTGTCAATTGCGCACATGGCGGTTCGGGAGAACCTCTGTCATCGGCCGGTGAGCCGGACGGGCAGTGACCGCAGTCCCCGGAAGACGGGGAAGGGCAGCCAGGCGAGCTCGTCGTGCGGACGGTCGAGCGCGATGCCGGGGAATCTGGCCAGCAGGGACCCCAGCGCGATCCGGCCCTCCAGGCGGGCCAGCGGCACGCCGAGGCAGCGGTGGATCCCGTGCCCGAAGGCCACGTGGGCTCGGCCGTCGCGCGTGAGGTCGAGGCGGTCGGGATCGTCGAACGCGCCGGGATCGCGGTTGGCGGCGGCCAGCCCGACGATGACCACCGCCCCCTCCGGGATCGTGACCCCGCCGATCTCGATGTCCTCGACGGCGTAGCGCGGCGAGGCGCGCGCGGTCGGCCCGTCGTAGCGCAGCAGTTCCTCGATCGCCGCCGGCAGCAGGTCGGGACGGTCCCGCAGCAGGCGCAGCTGGTCGGGATTCCGGAACAGCGCCGCCATGCCGTTGCCGATGAGGTTGGTCGTCGGCTCGTGACCGGCGAAGAGCAGTTGCTGGGTCAGCGCGACCACCTCGGCCGAGGACAGGCGTCCGTCCCGTTCGTGCGCGGTCAGCAGGGCACTGAGCAGGTCGGGCGCGTCCGCCCCTTCCGCCGCGGCCTTGGCGGCGACCAGGTCGGTGACGTACTCGCGCAGTCGCCGGCCGCCCTCTTCGCGTGACATCACCGGATCGCGCACGAATCGGGGCGTCAGCGCCGCGGTCACCCAGACGCGGAAGTCGTCCAGGTCCGGCGCGGGCACGCCGACCAGCTCGCTGATGACGGTGAGCGACAGCGGGTAGGCGAAGTCCCCGATCAGGTCGGCCGTGTCCCCGGCCGCCATCGCGTCGAGCAGCCCGTCGGTGATCTCCCGCACGCGCGGTTCGAGCCCGGCCACCCGGCCCGGGGTGAACGCCCGGGTGACGAGGTCGCGCAGCCGGGTGTGCTCGGGCGGATCGACGCTGTGCAGGTCGAACGTCGCGTCCTGCGGCTCTCCGGACACGATCCCCGCCGCGCGCAGAGCGTCCCAGGCACGGCGGGGGTCCTTGGACAGCCGCTCGTCGGCGAGCGCGGCGCGGGCCTCGTCGTACCGTGTGATCAGCCAGTACGCGAGCCCGTTCGGATCCTTCATCTTCAAGACGGGCGCCTTCTCCCGAAGACGCGCGTACACCGGGTGCGGATCACGGAAGAACGCGTCTGTATAGATCACTTCCTGATTGTTCCGCATCTGTCTGCCTGTGACCCGTGATCCGCTGCGGCCCTCTGTGGCCGCCGCCTGCGTCAGCGTTGGCGGACGGGGAACGGGGTGATGGTGATCTCGGTGCAGCAGACTCCCGGGGGCTGGTCCAGGGCGAACCGCACCGCGCTCGCCACGTCGCCGGGGTCGAGCAAGGCGGGATAGGAGTCGTAGTAGGCGGCGGCCTTGTCCTGGTCGCCGCGCCAGCGCGTGGCGGCGAAGCCGGTCCGCGTCATGCCTGGGAGCACTTCGGTCACGCGGATGCCGAGGTCGGCGCATTCCTCGCGGAGCGCGGCGGTGAAGCCGTGCACCGCGGACTTGCTGGCGCTGTAGGCGGCGAGCCCGGCGGCGGGGCGGACGCCGTTGACCGATCCGATGTTGACCACGTCCGCCGGATCCGTCTCGGCCAGTACCGGCAGCAGCGCGTGCGTGAGACGGAGCAGCCCCGCGGCGTTGGTGTGCAGCACCGAGAGGGCGTCGTCGATGTCGGAACGGTGGAAGGGGGTACGGCCGCCGACGTCGTGGCCGGCGCAGTTGACCAGCGCGTGCAGGTCCGCAGGCCCGTTCCGGAGGGACCGGGCGAGGCGGTCGACCGACTCCTGGTCCGTGACGTCCAGGGCGGCGGGGACGCAGGCGGGGCCGAACCGGTCCGCGAGGGCGGTCAGCGCGTCCAGCCGGCGGGCCGCGATCGTGACGTGCCAGCCGGCCTCCAGGAGGGTCTGCGCGACGGCGGCCCCGATGCCGCTGGACGCGCCCGCCACCAGGGCGTGCCTGCTCATCGCGGCCGCCCGGGGTGCGGAGCGTGCGCCGTCCAGGGCTGCGCCTCCTCGAACCGCGCCGCCGCCGCCATCACCCGGTCGTCACGATGCCGGTCGGCGACGATCTGCAGGCCCACGGGCAGCCCGCCGCCGTCCAGGCCGCAGGGGACGCTGGCCGCCGGATGCCCGGTGAGGTTGAACGGGTAGGTGAAGGGCAGCCGCTCGAACAGCGGGATCTCCGGCTCCCCCTCGGCCGGCCACGCGGTGATCGGCATGGTGGGGGTGAGCAGCAGGTCGTAGGTGTCGAACAACTGCCGCACGCGATCGTAGAGCTCGGCGCGGCGGGCGAGGAGCCGCCGGTATTCGAGGGCGCTGCGCGCGTGCCCGTCCTGGACGAAGGCCAGCAGGCTCGACTCGATCCAGTCGGGACGTTTCTCCGCCTTCTCCGCGAAGCGGGCGACGAAATGGATCCCCCAGGTGGGTTCGATGATCTCCCGGGCGAGCGTCCCCCAGCCGATCGGCACCTCCTCCACGGAGGCCCCGAGCCGCTCGAAGACCAGGGCGGCCCGCCGTGTGGCCTCGGCGACGTCCGGTGCCACGGTGGCGTGGCCGAGGTCGGGGCTCCAGGCGACGCGCAGGCCCCGCACGGAACCGCGGCAGGCCGCGACGAAGTCGGGCGGTTCACGGTCGATCGACTGCGGGTCCCGCCGGTCGGGGCCCGCGAGCGCGTTGAGCATGAGGGCGGCGTCGGTCACGGTGGTGGTGAGCGGGCCGGCGGTCGCCAGAGCGGCGTACCAGTCGTTGCTCGGCCATTTGGGGATCAGCCCGTTGGACGGCTTGAACCCCACCACCCCGCAGTGCGCGGCGGGGATGCGCACCGAGCCCGCGCCGTCCCCGCCCTGCGCCAGCGGGCCGAGCCCGGCGGCGACCGCCGCGGCCGCGCCGCCCGAGGAGCCGCCCGGGGTGCGGGTGAGGTCCCAGGGGTTCCTGGCGGGCGGGCCCAGCAGGTTGTCGGTCATGTCCTTGTAGCCCGCCTGCGGCGTGTTCGTCTTGCCCAGCAGGGGTGAGCCGGTGGCGCGCAGCCGCGCGGCGACCAGCGAGTCGTGGTCGGGGACGTGGTCCTTGTTCCACAGCGAGCCGCCGGTGGTGCGGATCCCGGCGGTGGGCTCCAGGTCCTTGACCGAGTGCGGGACGCCGTCGAGCGGGCCGAGACGCTCCCCGTTCAAGGCGCGCGTCTCCGCCTCCTTGGCGTCCCGGCGGGCCCGTTCCGGCGTGACGGTGAGGAACGCGTTGAGGTGCGGGTTGAGATCGTCGATGCGCTGGAGGAGGGCCTCGGTGAGCTCGACCGGGGAGAGCAGCCCGGCCGCTATGAGCGCGCCGGCCTCGTTGGCGGGCAGCCGCCACAGGTCCGTGCTCATCGCTCGTCCGCGGCGATATCCGCGAGCGCCTCGCGGAACACGTCGAGCGTGGCCGCGACGTCGTCATGGGTGTGCGCGGCCGACAGGTACCAGTTGCCGCGGGCGCTGGCCCAGACTCCCCGTCCCAGCAGGCCCTCCACGAGCCGCTGGTAGCGCGGCATGTCCGGCGGCACCGTCTCGTCCCAGGGGTCGCCGGGGTCGCGGTCGACCAGGGCGACGTGGAAGGCCGCCGGGAAGCCGCGGACGCGCAACCGGACTCCGGCCTTCCCGGCGACCTCCGACAATCCCGACATCAGGCGCGACCCGACCTCCTCGATGTGCCGGTGGACGCCGCCGTCGGCGATGGCGTCCACCGTGGCCACGACGGCGGCCATGCTCGCGGTCGAGCCGTTGTAGGTGCCGCGGTGGTTGACCGTTCCGTCCTCGACCCTGGCGAGGGCGGCGCGGTGCCCGGCCACCGCCGCCACGGGCCAGCCCGAGGCGATGCCCTTGGCGTAGGTGGCGAGGTCCGGGACGACGCCGAACACCTCGGCCGCCCCGCCGGGCGCCAGCCGGGCGCCGGTGACGATCTCGTCGAAGACCAGCTGCGCCCCGCACGCCCGCGTGAGGCGCCGGCACGCCTCCAGGTAGCCGGGCGCCGGGAGAGTGCCGCGGTGGTTGACCATCACCGGCTCCATGATCACTGCGGCCACGCGGGAGCCGCGGCGCTCCAGCAGCGTTCTCAGGGCGTCCTCGTCGTTCCAGGGCAGCACGTGGGTCCAGGGGTCCACGCCGGCCGGCCATCGCCCCGCCGCCTGGTCGCCGCCGGGCGACGGGGCGTCGTCCACCAGCCAGCCGTGGTAGTGGTTCTCGAACCGCACGATCTCCTGGCGGCCGGTGTGCGCCCGCGCAACGCGGAGGGCCAGCTCGGCGGCCTCGCTGCCGGTCGTGGTGAACCGCAGCATCTCCGGCCACTTCAGCAGGGCCCGCAGCTTCTCCGCGGCCTGCACTTCCAGCGGGTGCTGGGATCCGAGGCTCATCCCCGACTCCGCGGCGGCGGTCGCGGCCTTGAGCACGGCGGGCGGCGCGTGCCCGAGCATGCTGGGGCCTCGGCCGAGGACGTAGTCGATGTACCGCCGGCCCGCCACGTCCCACAGGTACGCCCCGCTCCCCCGTTCGAAGAACATCCCGGCGTGGCCGAGGCGGGCGTTGGAATGCACCCCGCCCGGGGCCACGTCCAGGGCCCGCGGACGCAGCCCGGCGGTCGCGTCGCCGCCGTCATCTATGCGGTCGTCGGTCATCGGTCGCTCCCTGTCGCGTATGTGGGCTCGCGTGTTCTCGGCTCGCGTGTTCTCGGCTCGGCATGTCCGGCGTGGGGTCTCAGTACGCGGTCGCGGTCTGCCGGCCCTTGGGTTTCAGGACCGGGGTCTCAGTCTTGGACGAGATGACTTCGAGCACGACCGGGCCGCCGGTGTGGTCGGCGGCGGCCTTCGTCGCGGCCTCCGCGAACTGGTCCGGCGTCGTGCACCGGTGCGCGAGGGTGCCCATGGCGACGGCTGCGGCGGCGAAGTCCACGTCCGTGAAGTCCTGCGAGATGGGCTCGCTGCCCGGGTACCGCTGCGCGGCCGAGTGCCGCGTCCAGGCGAGCACCGAGTTGTTCAGCACCGTCGCCACGACCGGGAGGCGCAATCGGGCGAGCGTCTCCAGCTCCGACTGGGAGTAGGCCCACCCGCCGTCCCCGGCGACGCAGTACACCCGCGCGGCGGAGCCGGCGTCCCGCAGCGCCAGCGCGCTGCCGATCGCCGCCGGCAGGCCCCAGCCGAGCCCGGCCAGGCCGCGCGGGGCCACGAAGGCCCGGCCGGCCCGGGGGGCGCGCCAGTGCGCGGCGCCCCAGCCGGAGGACAGGCTGGCGTCGGTGACCAGGACGTCGTCCGGGCCCATGACCGCGCTGAGGGTCCGCATCACCGCCTGCGGCTTCACGGCGCCGTCCCCGTCCACGCCGTCCCCGGGGGTTCCCCGCCACCACTCCTCGGCCAGCCGGCGGACCCGTTCCAGGTCCCAGTCCCCGGGGCCGCGCTCCGGCAGGGCGTCGGCGAGCGCCCGGGCGCCGAGCTTGGCGTCGCACTCCAGCCCGAGGCTCTGCGGGAAGTTCCGCCCGATCTCCGTCGCGTCCAGGTCGAGGTGGACGATCGGTGTCCCCGGCGGCGGCAGCGTCCAGTTCAAGGTGGCGCCCTGGGCGGCCTTGGTCCCGATGAACACCACGCAGTCGGCCTCGGCCAGCAGCTCGTTCACCAGCGGCAGCCCGAAGGTCCCCGCGGGGCCGACGGCCAGCGGATGGTGCTCGGAGAGCACGCCCTTGCCGTTCAGCGTCGTGGCCACGAGCGCTCCCAGGCGCTCGGCCAGCCGCCGGACCTCGTCGCCGGCTCCGGCGCTCAGCGCCCCGCCTCCGGCGAGCAGCAGCGGCTTGCGGCTGTGGCGCAGCAGTTCCACGGCGCCCTCCACCGCGGCGGGATCGGGGCTCGTGCGCGACTGCGGGTAGACGGTGCTCAGCGGGGTGACGGCTGAAGACCCGTGCGGAGGCTCCGGGTAGTCCGCGGAGAACACGTCGTCGGGGATCTCCAGGACGACCGGGCCGGGCCGCCCCGACGTCGCGATCCGCAGCGCCGCGGCCAGCAGCCCGTCGAGGTTCTCGGGCAGCTCGACCCGGCCGTAGTACTTCACGCACGGTTCGAGGTACGAGCGCTGCTCGAAGCCCTGGGAGGCGGACCCGAACCGGCGCCGGGTCTCCCAGTGCCGCGGGATGTCGGCGATGATCGCCAGCATCGGGACGGAGCTGGTGTAGGCCTCCAGGAGGCCGGACACCAGGTTGCTGACGCCGGGCCCCACGGTCGCGTCGCACACGCCGACCCTCCCGGACATCCGCGCGTACGCGTCGGCGGCGAACGCGGCGCTGCGCTCGTCCCGCATCAGTGTGTGACTGATCACGCCGTGCTGCCCGGCGATCCCGTGGTAGAGCGGCGTCGTCTGCCCGCCCGGGACGCCGAAGACGCGCCGTACCCCGGCGTTGACCAGTAGCGCGGCGAGGCGCTCACCTACATGCACGGCATGCTCCTGGAAGAGTTATTCACATCATGGTTACGGTGACCTTAATCTGAACATAGGGAGCTGAGTAGGGTGTGGTCAACCCTCATGAACACGTCGACCACGATGTGGTGATCGGCGGGAGGGGCCAGCGCGCAGTGGTGAAAGGTGCCGCGATGTCGATGGATCCGGGGAAGATCGGGACGATCAAGGTTCTCGACAAGGCCGCGGCGATCCTGCAGGTACTCCGGGAACGCGAGCGGGTCACCCCGGCCGATCTGGTCGAGACCGTCGGGGAGAGCCGGACGACCGTCGTGCGGATCTGCGAGACCCTCGTCCGCCACGGGCTGCTGGAACGCGAGGACTCGTCGCGCGTCAGCTACCGCCTGGGCCTGACGCTCCTGGAACTGGGCGCGCTGACCCGGCAGCGGCTCAGCATCCGCGACGTCGCCCACCCCGTCCTGGTCGAGCTGTCGGCGAAGACCGGCGACTCGACCAACCTCGTGGTGCAGCGGGACGACGCGGCCGTCTGCCTCATCCGGGTCGTCGGCTCCTACCCCGTGGTCAGCCAGGCCCTCTACGAGGGGGGCCGGCTCCCCTACGACCGGGGCGGATCCAGCCTCGCGCTGCTCGCGTTCGGCGACGCGGAGCTCCAGGAGTCCGTGCTGGCGCGGCTCGAGCCGGACCGGCGGCCGGCGCTGCGGGACAGGCTCCAGGAGATCCGCGAGACCGGCTACTGCGTCAGCCGGGGCGAGTTCCTGCCGGAGACCGGCGCGGTCGGGGCCCCCGTCTTCGGCGTGCACGGCGACCACGCGATCGCCGGCGTCAGCGTCAGCGGCGTGGTCGGCCGGCTGGCCGACGACCGCCTGCCGGAGCTGACGGCCGCGGTCATGGCCGCCGGCGAGAGCATCAGCCGCGGCCTGGCCTACAGCGGCCCGTACCCCCGGCCAGCCTGACACCACCCCGACATCCACCCCGATCCCGCCGGCGCCCGCGCCCTGACACCACCGACGTCGCCGGACCGGCGGCGCGGACACGTCCCGCCTCTCCTTCGCCGCGCATCTCCTTCGCCGCGTCTCCCTGGCGTCGGCATGCCGTCGTGGCCGCGTCCGGCTTCCCGTCACCAGCGCTTCTCCGCACGCCATCGCGCATTTCCGGTGCGCCGGGCCATTGACAGGCGTCGTCCGACTCGCGCATAGTGTCCGCACACATCGTGGTTAGCGTAACCACAATGTGGTGAATGGACGCTCCGGGGGGACGCCCCGGCGCGAACCACGGGAGGCGTGATGAAGAAACGCAGCCGGATGGCCGCCGTCCTCTGCGCGGTGCTCTCCTCTGCCGCCTGCGGCCTGGTGGGGGCCGGGTCCTCCGGGTCGGACGGAGCGGACTACCCGTCCAAGGAGGTGCGCATCCTCGTGCCGTTCGCCGCCGGCGGCACCACCGACCTGCTGGTCAGGACCATCGCCAAGGGCATGGAGAAGCGGCTGGACAAGCCGGTCGTGGTGGAGAACAAGCCCGGCGCCGGCGGCGGGAACGCCTACAACGAGGTCCTGCGCGGCGAACCCGACGGCTACACGCTGTGCGACCTGAGCCTGCCCTTCGCGGTCATCAGCTCGACCCGGCAGAACGTCGGGTACACGATGGACAAGTTCCAGCCCATCGGCGTCACGTACCGCGGGCCGAACGTCGTGGTCGTCCCGACCGGCTCCCGGTACCAGAGCGCGAAGGACCTCTTCGACGCGGCGCGTGCCGAGCCCGGTGACGTCGAGATCGCGACGGCGGGGGCGACCGTGTCCGCGCACATCGAGATCGAGCGCATGCAGCGCGAGTACAAGGTGCCGATCAAACCGGTGCCGTTCGAGGGCGTGGCGCCCGCCCTGACCGCGCTGCTCGGCAAGAACGTGGACGCCGGGATCGTCGACGCCAGCAAGGAGACGCTGCGGCGGATCTCCGCGGGCGAGCTCCGCGCGCTGGCGGTCACCTCGCCCGAGCGCGCGCCCTACCTTCCCGACGTCCCCACGTTCAAGGAACTCGGGTACACCAACCTCACGCTCAGCGTCAGCATCGACGGCCTCGCCGGCCCGAAGGGCATGCCGGCCGCGGTGACGCGCAAGCTCCAGACGGCGCTGCAGGAGACCCTGCGGGATCCCGAAGTGATCAAGACGATCGGGGAGAACTACGTGCCCAAGGAGTTCGTCGGGCCCGAACCGTTCGCCAAGACGATCAGCGATCTCCAGCAGACCTACAGCCAGGTCTTCAAGCGCTGACGGGGAGGCCCGCATGCGGCAGCTACTGCAGTTCGTCGGCCGGAGGGCCGCCGCCCTGGCGGCCCTCGCCGCGGGATCCCTCGGCATGGCCGGCTCCATGGCCGTGGAGTTCGGATCCCCGAACGACCCGGGAACGGGCATGTGGCCGCTCATCGTGAGCTGCCTGACCGTCCTCGGCTCGCTGGTCCTCCTGGTGCGTCCGGGCTCCGAGGACCACGAACCGTTCACCGGCGGGACGCGGGCCGTCGCGTCGGCCACCGCGGGCATGGTCGGCTACGCGGTGCTCTTCCCGCACACCGGGTTCACGCTGCCGGCGTTCCTGCTGCTGGCGTTCTGGATCCGGGTGCTCGGCAAGGAGCCGTGGCGGCTCACGCTCGCCGTGTCCGCGGCCTCCTCGACCGCCTTCTTCTGCCTGTTCTCGCAGGTCCTGAACGTCCCGCTGCCCCGGGACCTCATCTGGGGAATCTGAGGAACACCGCGCATGGGTCTTCTCGACGGCCTGGCCGTCGCACTCCAGCCGACGAACCTGCTGTTCGTCTTCATCGGCGTGTTCGCCGGGATGGTCATCGGCGTCCTGCCGGGGCTCGGCCCGGTGGCGACGATGTCCCTCCTCCTCCCGCTGACCTTCGCGATGGGCCCCGAGTCGGCGATCATCATGCTGGCCGGCATCTACTACGGCTCCATGTACGGCGGGACGATCACCTCCGTGCTGCTGCGGCTGCCCGGCGAGGCCGCGTCGATCGTCACCACGTTCGACGGCTACCAGATGGCGCGGCAGGGCAGGGCGGGGCCGGCGCTCGGCATCGCGGCGGTCGGCTCGTTCCTCGGCGGCACGGTCTCGGTGGTCGGCCTGACGCTGGTGTCCGGCCTGCTCGCCAAGGCCGCGCTGTCCATCGGGCCGCCCGAGTACGCGGCGCTGACCGTGCTCGGCATGGCGATGGTCGCGTTCCTCGGGACGAGGTCGTTCAGCAAGAGCCTGGTCATGGTCGGGATCGGCCTGCTGATCGCCACCGTGGGGCAGGACCCCATCACCGGGGAGGCGCGCCTGACCTTCGGCTTCAGCCAGATACTCAACGGGATCGACCTGGTCGCCGTGGCCATGGGCCTGTTCGGCATCGGCGAGATGCTCTACAACCTGGAGAACCAGACGGCGGCGCCGGCCGCGCTGCCCGCGGTCTCCCGCGCCTGGCCGTCCCGGCGCGACTGGCGGCAGGCGCGCGGCTCGGTGCTGCGCGGCGGGGTGATCGGCTTCTTCATCGGCATCATCCCCGGCGGCGGGGGCGTGATCTCCTCGCTGGTCTCCTACGCGGTCGAGAAGCGCCGGGCCAAGGATCCGGGACGGTTCGGCCACGGCGCCATCGAGGGCGTCGCCGGGCCGGAGACGGCCAACAACGCCTCCTCCACCACGGCGTTCATCCCGCTCCTCACGCTCGGCCTCCCGTCCAACGTGGTGATGGCGGTGATCTTCGGGGCCCTGCTGATGCAGGACGTCACGCCGGGGCCGCAGCTCATCAACGACCACCCGCAGGTCTTCTGGGGGGTGATCGCCTCGATGTACGTCGGCAACCTCATGCTGCTGGTGCTGAACGTGCCGCTCGTCGGGATGTTCATCCGGCTGCTCCGGCTGCGGTTCACGCTGCTCGCCCCGCTGACCGTCACGGTGATCATGCTCGGCGTCTACACGATCAACAGCAGCACCTTCGACGTGTGGGTGGCGCTCGTCTGCGGGATCATCGGCTACCTGATGCGCAAGGCCGGTTTCGACCCGGGGCCGCTGGTGCTCGCGCTGGCCCTCGGCGCCATCCTGGAGCGCTCGTTCCGCCAGTCGCTGCTCATCTCCAACGGCGACTTCGCCATCTTCGCGACCCGCCCGGTCTCGGCCGTCATCCTCCTCGTCACGCTCGCGCTGCTGGTCAGCCCCCTGATCGGCGGGCTGCGGCGGGGGTCGGAGAAGCGCGGAGACCCAGAGCCGACCCTCTCGGAGAAGAACCGATGACCTCCCAGGCAGATGGTGCGGACGAGTGCGACCTCGTCATCACCGGCGCGCTCATCGTGACGGCCGACGAGGCCGGCACGGTGCTGCCCGGCAGCGTCGCGGTCAAGGACGGCCGCATCGCCGGCCTCGGTCCCGACGGCACGATAGCCGCCCGGTACCGGGCGGGCCGCGCGATCCGCGCCGACGGCGCCGTCCTGCATCCGGGCTTCGTCGACGCGCACATGCACATCAACCAGTACGCCGCCCGCTCGGCCCTTCCCGCACTCGAACGCGCCGGGAAGACGATGGGCCACTGGAAGGCGCGGATCACCACCGCCGACGAGGTGGCCAGCGCCCGCCTGGCCGTTCTCGACCTGCTCCGCTCCGGCCATACCGGCTTCGTCGACCCGGGAACCGTCTACGAGCCGGACGCCGTCGCCGAGACGGCGTCGCAGGCCGGCGTCCGGGCCTGGCTGACCGACCCCTACGTCGCCGACCGGGGCCACGACCTCGCCGCGTCCCACCCCGAGCTGTTCGGCGGGGGCTTCCTCCGGAGATGGCCGCGCACCACCGACGAGGCCATGGCCCGCGTGGGCGGCCAGCTCTTCCGGAACCGGGATGACGGGCTCGTCCAGGGCTTCGTCGGGCTGTACGGGGAGGCGAGCGACTCCCCCGAGCTGTACCGGTACGCCGCAGAGGTCGCCCGGGACAACGGCGTCACCGTCCAGGAGCATCTCGGGTACACGCAGTCGCGGTACATCGCGGAGGAGAAGCGGTACGGACGTACCCCTGTCCAGCGGCTCGCCGACGCCGGCCTGCTCGGCGAGCACACCTCGTTCGTCCACATGAACCGGGTCACCGCCGCGGACGCCGACCTGCTGGTCCGCGCGGGGGCATCGCTCGTGTGGTGCCCGTACGGGCAGATGCAGGCGCTCTCCCGGCCGGACGCCGAGCCGCGGATGCCCGAACTGTGGCGCCGCGGGACCCCGGTCGGCATCGGCAGCGACATCGCGCGCGCCGGCGGCCTCGACGCGCTCGGGACCCTGGCGGTCTCGGCGTCGACCATGGCGGGCGACGCCGTCCGGCCCGCCGAGGTGCTCCGGATGCGAGGCGCCGGCGCGGCCCGCACGGTCGGCGCCCGCGGCCTCGGCGAGATCCGGCCCGGCCACCGCGCCGACCTCGTCCTGCGGTGGCCGGCCGCCTCCGAGGCCCTGGGGGCCGACGCCGCACTGGAGACGGGCGTCCTCGGCGCGTGCGGATCGGTCCGCACCGTGATCGTCGACGGCGCGGTCGTCTTCGAGGACGGCCGGCCCACGCGGTTCGACGCGGCCGACGCCGTGCGGCACGCCCGCACCTCCGTGCGCCGCCTGCTGGAGAGCATCGGATGACGCGGCGGGTCCGGTCAGGCCGCCCGCTCTCAGCCGGGGAGCGTGCTCAGCTCGCCGCCGTGGACGGCGACGACGGTCCCATTGATGTAGCTGCTGCGGTCGTCGATCAGGAACAGGACGACGTTGGCGACCTCCTCGGGCTCCCCGATGCGGCCGCGGACGTTGGTGCGCGCACCGAGCGCGTCGATGTTCTCGCCGAGCATCTGCTCGGTGCCGTCGGTGCGCGTCGGGCCGGGCGAGACGCCGTTGACCCGGACCCCGCCGGCACCGAACTCGGTGGCCCAGGAGCGGGTCAGCAGCTCGGTCGCCGCCTTCGACGCGCCGTAGGCGGTGCCGACCGGGGCGACCGCGGTGCCCGCGGTCGAGGTGACGTTGACGATCTGGCCGTACCCGCGCTTGGCCATCGCGGGCGCCAGGGCCCCGACCAGGAGGAACGGGGCGCGGGTGTTGATGGCGACGTGGCGGTCGAAGGCGGCCGCGCTCGTGCCGGGCGTGCTGGTGAACTCGTAGACGCCGGCGTTGTTGACCAGGATGTCCACCTCGCCCGCCTCCGCGGCCAGCTTGGCGACCTCGCCGGGGTCGGCGAGGTCGGCGGACACGAAGCGCGCTGTGCCGCCCCGCCCGGTGATCTCGGCCACCACCTCGGCTCCCCGCCGGGCATCGCGGCCGTGGACGACGACCGCGGCGCCGCGCTCGGCGAGCTGGACGGCGACGGAGCGGCCGATCCCGGCGGTCGCGCCGGTCACGAGGGCGGTACGGCCCGCAAGTTCAGTGCTGGTGGACATCGGAGACCCCTTTCTGGGTTGAACCACCCAATTTGTACCACGATTTTTGGGTGATTCAATCCAGTTCGGTATCCTGGGGCCCGTGACTGAGAGCACGGCGACCGGGAGCACGGCCAAGCCCCACCGGCTGACCCGCAAGGGACGGGCGACCCGGGACCGCATCCTGCGGGCGGCGACGGACCTCATCGCCCAGCACGGGGTCGCCGGCACGGCCACCGAGGACGTCCGCCGGGCCGCCGGGGTCAGCGGCTCGCAGCTGTACCACTACTTCGACAGCAAGCAGGCCCTCGTCCGGGCGGTCATCACCCGCCAGGCCGACGCGCCGCCGGTGCCCGGCCAGCCGATCATGGGGTCGCTCGACAGCTTCGAGGCCCTGCGGGCCTGGGCGGACGCGGCCATCGAGCGCCAGGAGCAGAACGGCGGCCGCGGAGAATGCACGCTCGGGTCGCTCGCCGGGGAGTTGAGCGCCACCGACCAGGGGACGCTGGACGACCTCAGCAAGGGATTTCTGCGATGGCAAGGGCTGCTCCACGAAGGGCTCGCCGCCATGAAGGAACGAGGAGAGCTCCGCGCGGACGCCGACCTCGACGAGCTCTCCCTCTCCCTGCTCACGGCCCTGCAAGGCGGCAACATCCTCAGCCAGACGTTGGGCAACGCCGCGCCGCTCCGGGCGTCGATGAACGCCGCCCTGAGCCACATCCGCGCCTACCTGACCCCCGCATAGGCCCTGGCCCCCGCATAGGCCCCTCGCCCCCGCATAGGCCCCTCGCCCCCGCGTAAGACCACGTGGGACCACGCCGCGTGCCCGTCAGAGGAACAGGTACGGGAGCGGGTCCGGGCCGCCCCGTACCCGGCGAACGGGGCGGCCGGCACGGCCTTCAGCGGCCGACGAAGACCGGCGGGCGTTTCTCCAAGATCGCGCGGGCGCCCTCCTTCGCGTC
This sequence comes from Actinomadura madurae, assembly GCF_047130825.1. Lineage (NCBI taxonomy): Bacteria > Bacillati > Actinomycetota > Actinomycetes > Streptosporangiales > Thermomonosporaceae > Actinomadura > Actinomadura madurae. The sequence continues at coordinate 8,121,049 of NZ_CP083237.1, read as the reverse complement.
GGCGGAGCCGGCGCACAGGTCGAGCAGGCGCTCGGCCCGGCACCGGTGCGCCGGCCGATCGGGGCTGGTCACGGCGGCGATGGCCGCCTTGGCCGCACGGACGGAGAGCGGCGCGTTCGCCGCGATGGACTCGGCGACGGAGGCCGTGACGGCATCGAGGTCGCCGTCGGCGGCGAGGCGCGTCACGAGGCCCATCCGGTGCGCTTCGGCGCCGTCGACGCGCCGTGCGGTGTACAGGAGATCGGCGGCGGCCGACGGGCCCACCGCGGCGACCAGGGCCTTGACCTCGGGCATGGGGTACCCGATGCCGACCCGCGCCGCCGGGATGCCGAACACGCTGTCGGGTGCGGCGATGCGGACGTCGGCGTGCAGGGCGACGGCGGCCCCCGCGCCGAGGCAGTGGCCGCGGATCATGGCGATGACCGGACGGTCGAATCCGTCCAGGCCGCGGAACAGCTCGGCGGCGGCGTCCGGTGCGTCCCCTCCGCCGCCCGGCATGCCTCTGAGGTCGGCGCCCGCGCTGAACGTGGCGCCGTGCCCGGACACGATGAGCACCCGGACGTCGAGGTCGGCGGCGAGACGGTCCAGCGCGGCGGCGGCGTCGAGCATCATCCGCGGCGTCAGCGCGTTGCGCCTGCGCGGATTGGCGAAGACGAGGCGCGCGAGGCCGCCGGACACATCGACCTGGATCCGGGCCTCCTCGGCACCGTCCCGACGGCCGGCGACACCGCCCGGCGCGCCCGGTTCGCCGGCGCGGTCCCCGCTCCGCGGCGCGGCGGTCATCCCGCGGCCTTCCCGGCGATGCTCGGCTCCGCCGGGGCGAGCCCGAGGACCCCGTCGGCGGCGAGCCGCTCGATCCGGTGCTCCTCGTAGCCGAGCTCGCGCAGCAGCCGGGCCGTGTCCGCGCCGAGCGCCGGCGCGCGGCGGGTCGCGCGGGGCGCCCCGTCGGACACGATGGGCGTGTTCACGATGGTGGGGTGGCCGAAGCGCTCCTCGTCGTGCGGGAACATCTCCCGGGCGGCGTAGTGCGGGTCGTCGATCAGGGCGTCGATCGTGTTGACCGGTCCGCACGGCACGCCGGCGTCGCGCAGGCGGTCCATCCACACGTCGCGGGGGGCGGAGCCGAACCGCACCTGGAGGAGCCGGGCGAGCTCCTCGCGGTGGACGAACCGCTCGTACTCGGTGGCGAACCGCGGATCCGAGACGAGGTCGAGGTCGAGGACGCGGCACAGCTCCGGCCACGCGCGGTCCACCGCGCCGATGACGAGGGTCCGCCCGTCGCCGCAGGCGAACGCCTGGTACGGCGCGGCAAGCCGGTGCGCGGTGCCGAGAGGGCCGGGCGGGACGGACGTCCCGAGGTAGTCGGCGACCTCCCAGACGGACCAGGAGGCCACGGCGTCGGCCAGCGAGACGTCGATGTGGGCGCCGCCCCCTCCGCCGCGGACCCGCTGCAGGGCGGCGAGGATCCCGATCGCTCCCCACATCCCGGTCCCGATGTCGGAGACGGGGTAGCCGGCCTTGGCCAGCTCGCCGTCCGCCGACCCGGTGACGCTCATCAGCCCGCCGTAGGCCTGGGCGATCAGGTCGATGCCCTTGGCGTCGCGCATCGGGCCGTACTGGCCGAAGCCGGAGATCGAGCAGTAGACCAGGTTCGGGCAGTCGTGTTTGAGGTCGTCGTAGCCCAGTCCCTGCAGGGCCAGCGCTCCCACCCGGAAGTTCTCGACGAGGATGTCGCTCCCGGCCGCGAGCCGGCGCACGATCGCCTGCCCCTCGGGACGCTTGATGTCGACGGCCAGGCTGCCCTTGCCCCGGTGGACGAGGTCGAACGGGATCGGTCTGCGCCGCGGACCGACGACGCGGCGGCGCATGCCGTCCCCCGCGACCGGCTCGACCTTGATCACCTCGGCGCCGAGGTCGGCGAGGATCGTCGTGCAGTACGGGCCGGCGAGCGCGCCGGTGATCTCCAGGACGCGGACGCCGGCGAGGAAGCTCGACTGCGGCGGGTCACCTTCGCGCGATGGGTTCGACACAATCACCCTCGGTTCTCAAAGCGGATCAGCGGACCGTAATACGGTACGCTAGGCAGGAGAGGTCGCCCACGTCAACCGGCGGCCGGCACCCCCGCCATGACGGGCACAGCCGTTCAGAACAACATGTCCAGGGCCGGTGTGCGCCCCACCGGCGATGAGTGGCATGCTGGACCGGAGTGCGAACCAGGAGGAGCACATGCGCAGTGTCAAGACCGCCTTCCAGGTCCTGGACGCGGTCGCCGACCACCAGCCGGTGGGCCTCAGCGAGCTGGCCCGGCGGCTGGGGCTCCCGAAGGCGACGGCCCAGCGCAGCCTGGCCGTCCTCGCCGAGGTCGGCTGGATCAAGCAGGACGGTCAGGACATCACCCGCTGGGTGCTCAGCGACCGCGCCCGGATCGTCGCGCAGCGGGTGGGCGACCACGCGCGGCTGCGCGACGCCGCGCTGCCCAGCCTCGCCCGCCTCCACGCCGACACGCTGGAGACCATCCACCTCACCGTGCCGGACGACCAGGACGTCGTCCTGGTCGAGCGGCTCGACAGCCCCCACCCGGTCCGGGCCGTGCGGCCGATCGGCACCCGGCTGCCGCTGCACGCCTCGTCCACCGGCAAGGTCATCCTCGCCCACATGCCGGAGGAGGAGATCCGCGCGTACCTCGCGCAGAACCTCTCCTCGCCCGCCCGCCACACCAAGACCGACCCCGAGGCGCTCCTCGTGGAACTCAAGCGCGTCCGCGAGTGCGGCTACGCCGTGGCGGAGGAGGAGGCGGCCGACGGCATCGCCTCGGTGGCCGGGGCGATCCGGCCGGACGGGCAGCGGGCCGTGGCGGCGATGAGCGTCTCCGGGCCGGTGTCGCGGATCCGGCCGGACATCTACCAGTTCTACGGGGAGAAGGTGAAGGCCGCCGCCGAGACGGTCAGCAGGGAACTGGCCTCCTGGTGATCCCCGCCTCCCGGTGACCCCGGCGGTGCTCCCGGCGGTGCTCCCGGTCAGGGCTCTCAGGCCCTAGCCGGAGAACGCGCGCGGCTCGGCCAGCGACGGATCGACGAGCGTCTTGACGCTTCCCCCTCCCCTCTCGGCCATCGACGTGAGCGCGGCCTCGACCGCGGCCAGCGGCTGGACGCGCGGGGCGACGTCGGCCCAGCCGGCGGCGCGGCTCCCGAGCAGTTCGAGCGCGCGGGGAAGGTCCACCCGACGGACGTGGGCCATCGACCCGAGCAGGTCGATCTCCTGGACGGCCAGCCGGGTCACGTCGACCGGCGGCGGTTCCTTCTGCAGCCCTGCCACGACGATCCGGCCGCCAGGCCGCACCAGCGCCGTCGCGGCCGCGAGCGGTTCCGGCGCACCGGTCATCTCGTACACGACGTCCCAGGGGCCGCCGGGGGCGAGGCGCTCGACGAGCGGCCCGCCGTCGTGGTGCACGGTCTCGACCTCGCCGAAGCCGCCCACGACGGCCAGCCGGCCCGCGTCCCGGTCGCAGACGGTGACCCCGGCACCGGCGGCGAGCGCCGCCCACGTGGCGAACGTCCCGATGCCGCCGGCCCCCAGGATCAGCGCCGACTCGCCCGCACGCGGCCGCCCCCTGCTGACGGCGTGCCGGGCGATCGCCATGGGCTGCGCCAGCGCGGCCGTGTCGCCCTGGACGCCGTACCTGCCGGTCTCCTCGCAGACGGCAGCGGGCACGACCGTGTACTCGGCGAGCCCGCCGTCGCGGTGGACCCCGGCGGTCCAGTACTCCTCGCACAGGTTGGTCGTGCCGCGCCGGCACGGGGCGCACCCGCCGCAGGCGGCCCCCGCGCCGCTTGCGACGAGGTCGCCGGTGCGCAGCCCGGTGACCTCCGGCCCCGTCTCCACGACGCGCCCGGCGAACTCGTGGCCCAGCACGACCGGCCATCGCGCCCGCTCACGGCCCGGGATGATCACCGGGCCGGCCCGGTGCAGGGCCGCGTCGGTGCCGCAGATCCCCGCACCGGTGACCTTCAGCAGCACCTCCCCCGCGCCGGGGGACGGCCGCGCGATGGTCTCCAGCCGGGCGTCCCGCGCGCCGTGCAGCCGCAGCGCCCGCATCGTCGTGCTCACTTCCAGAATCCCCCCGCGGGGCTGACCCCGTGCTTGGCGCACAGCTCCTTCAGCAGCCCCGGGACCATGTGCACCCCGTGCCGCGCGCAGAGCCTCGTCACCGACTCCATGTCGGCGGCCCCCGAGTCGGTAAGGTCGCTGAGGGCCCGCATGTAGGTCTCGAACCCCCGGCCCGGAGTGGTGATCTCCAGCATCTGGGCCGGCTCGTCGGTGGCGTTCCACAGCGTGTGGACCTTGCCGGCCGGACGGTGGATGTAGCCGCCGGCGCCGATCTCGAACTCCTCGCCGTCGACCCAGAACCCGAGCGTGCCCCGGACGACGTAGGTCGCCTGGTGCTCCTTCTCGTGGGAGTGCGGCGCGACGATCAGCCCGGGAGGCACGATCTGGTCCATCACGTTGAGCGAGCCGTCCGTCCAGTCCGAGGCGCCGATGACGACGGTGACGGCCCCGACGCTGAGGCTCGTCCCGGTGTCGATCGACGCCACGTGCGGGACGTCGGGGTCGCCGTGCGAGTCGGGCATGGATTCACCTTTCCTTGCAGGGAGGCGCCGCTGGGCCGGCGCCCGGCGGCGGGCGTCAGCGCCCGGCGGCGATGGGGACCTCGCACCCGGAACGCTCCAGGACGGCGTCACGGGACTCCAGGACGGAGGCCGCGAGCTCGCGCGGGTCGACGTCCAGCAGCCGGCCCGCCCACTTGCGGGGCTCGCCGGCCACGAGCACGCCGGTGATGTTGCGCGGGTCGGTGCCCAGCACCAGTGTGCCGACGGCGTCGTTGAGCGGCATGTTGTTCACCGCCATGGCGTCGACGATCAGCAGGTCGGCCTGCTTGCCGGGGGTCAGCGAACCGGTGCGCGCCGCGACCCCGTTGGCCTTCGCCCCGGCCACCGTGGCGTATCCGAGGACCTCCCGCGCGGTGAGCATCGGCGGCGCGCCCTCGTCGCCCGCGTACCGGTCGCGCTGCGACAGCATGCGCTGGGCGTTCAGGACGGCCTGCATCTGGCTGAACATGTCCGACGGCAGCGAGCACTCGACGTCCACGCTGAGCGCCGGCGCCACCCCGTGCTCCAGCGCCTCCAGGACCGGCGCGACACCGGCCTCGCAGCCGAGCAGCGAGTCCGACGTCGGGGCGATCACGACCGGGCAGCCGGCGTCGGCCAGCACCCGCCAGGCGTCCCCGTCCAGGCTGGTGCAGTGGATCCAGGTGACGTCCGGGCCGAGCAGGCCGGTGGCGGCGATCTCCGCGATGTGCTCCGACGCCAGCGGACCGAACACGGCGTCCACCGTCACGCCGATGCCGAGGTCGCGGGCCGACTCCAGCGAGTCCGCGCTGAGCGCCAGCTCGCCGGTGACCATCGGAGCGATCTTGGCGCCGACGCCCATGCGCAGCGTCACCAGCGCGTCGTCGGAGGACAGCTCCTTCGCGCGCAGCCGGGTGAGGTCCGCGAGCCACCGGCCGTCCCGCTCCCCCGCCAGGGTCGGGCAGTTGGCGATCACCGCCCGCGCGCCCGAGTCCCGCCACGCCTGGACGGCCGCGTCCGAGTGGGCCGGGGTCCTCGGGTTGTGGAAGAAGTCGAGCACGGTCGTCACGCCGGCGTCGAGCGCGCCGGCCGCGGCCAGCCGGGTGCCCGCGTAGACGTCGTGCGGCGTGTAGGCCGGCGCGATGCCGAAGTGCATGAGCTCCAGGTAGTAGGCCAGGTCGGCGTCCGGCAGCCAGCGGCGGAACTGGGTCTGCCAGCAGTGCCGGTGGGCGTCCTGGAACCCCGGCGCCAGGATGTGGCCGCTCGCGTCGATCACGACGGTGTCCGGACCCGCCGCGCCCGACAGGTCCGGGCCGATCTGCGCGATCGTGGAACCGGAGACGAGCAGGTCGCCGGTCGGCAGGTCGCCGATCCCGGGATCCATGGAGACGATGCTCGCCCCCCGCAGCAGGATGCCGCGGGTCGAGGCGCCGCGGTCCCGGATCGCCTTCAGCCCCTGAGCATCAGATGGCGTGAACATGGTTGGTTTCCCCTGTCAGTGGAAGACCTGGAGGTCCCGGCGGTCGATGATCGGGGTGCGCAGCACACCGATGTGCTCGACCTCGACCTCCACGACGTCGCCGTCGTTGAGGAAGCGCGGCGGGTCCATGCTCGCCCCGACCCCGGAGGGGGTGCCGGTGGCGATGACGTCGCCGGGCAGGAGCGACACGGTGTCGCTGATGTAGGCGATGATCTCGGGCAGGCCGTGGATCATGTCGCCGGTGGAGGCGTCCTGGACGACCTCGCCGTTCACCCGGGTCCGCAGGCGGAGGTCGCGGTGGTCCGGCAGCTCGTCCGCGGTCACGAGGACCGGGCCGATGGGGCCGCTGCGGTCGGCGTTCTTGCCGAGGGTGAACTGCATCGTCTCGGTCTGCTTGCGCCGGGCGCTGAGGTCGTTGAACGCGGTGTACCCGAGGACGTGGTCCAGCGCGCCGGCCGCGCCGACGGCGAAGCCCGGGCGGGCGATGACCGCCGCGAGCTCGACCTCCCAGTCCAGGCCCGGCTCGTTGGGCGGGACCGGGACGGGGGCCCCGTCGACGACCAGGGTGCTCTCCCAGCGGCCGAAGATCATGGGGTGCTCGGGCAGGTCGATCCCGCCCGTCCGTTTGGCCTCGTCGCCGTGCGCGAGGTAGTTGATGCCCACGCAGAACACCCGTGCGGTCTCCGGGACGAACGGCACCACGTCCAGCTCCGCCAGGGGGAGGCGGTCCGTGCCGCCCGCCTGCCCCAGCGCCACGTCCGGCTTGGCGTAGAAGTCGGCCGTGGTGGCCAGCGGCTCCACCGACTCGCCGTCCAGACGGCCGATGTGCCGGACGCCGTCGCTCTTGTAGCCGATCAGTCGCACGCGGGAATCCCTTCGTTTCTTGATTACCGGATATCGCTGACCGTGCTTTTCACGGAAAGACCTGCACCTGGGCGTCCGCCGGAATGAAGTCGTTGTCGACGGCGCTGCCGTACTCGCGGAACAGCTCGTAGACGATCTCGCGGGTGATCTTGCCGTCGGTCATCTCGAAGCAGTGCACGACCCGGGCGTTCAGCCGCGTCCCCGGGGGGTACGGCAGGTTCGGCATCTCCTCGCCGACGATGGTGACCTCGCCGACCTGGTCGTCGAACACGATGTTCTCGGTGGCGAACCGGCGCAGCGTGGTGAGCTTGTGGTAGCGGACGGTGCGGAAGATCCCCAGGTAGGCCTCCTTGACGTCGGCCGGATCGGTGTAGATCATCCCGCGCGCCGGTGCCTCCCAGACGATGCCGGGCCCGTAGAGCTCCAGCGCCTTGTCGATCGTCTCCGGGGTCTCGTTGTGGAAGTGCGCCTCCACCACTTTGAGATTCCGCGCGATGACCTCTTCCCGGGTCAGTGCGCTGTCCGGGAGTTCTGTCGTCTCCGCAGAGGGCATGGCTCATCCCTTCTTTTTGATGAATGTTCTTTGACGACCCGCTTTTCGATGACCGCTCAGAGTCCGACGGTCACGGTCTTGCTCCGGGTGTAGGCCGCGATCGCCGCCTCGCTGGAGCATTCGGCGCCGATCCCGCTCTGCTTGAACCCGCCGTACGTCATGCCCGCCAGCTGGCCGAGCCCACGGTTGACCTGCACCCATCCGCTGTCGATCGCGTGCGCCGTCCTGAGCGCCAGGCCGGTGTCGCGGCACCACACGTAGGCGGCGAGGCCGTAGTGGCTGTCATTGGCCATGGCGACCACGTCGTCCCACTCGCGCCACGGGATCACCACCAGGACCGGCCCGAAGACCTCTTCCCTGGCGACCCGCCACGACGGGTCGACGTCGGTCAGGATGACCGGGGACATGAAGTAGCCCTTGGTGCCGTCGGCGGCCTCGGGCTCGCGTCCGAGGCGCAGCGTCGCGCCGTCCCCGACCGCCTCGATCACGAACCGCCGCACTCGCTCGTACTGCCTGCCGTTGATCAGCGAGCCCATGTCGGTGGAGGCGTCGAAGGGGTCGCCCACCCGCAGCGCGCCGCCCAACTCGACCAGCTTCCGCACGAACGACTCGAAGACGTCCTCGTGGACGAACAGCCGTGACCCAGCGGTGCACGACTGGCCCTGCCGCCCGAACCGCATGCCCGCCATGACGCCCCGGGCCACGTCGACGGTGTCGGAGTCGGGGAAGACGATGGCGGGGTTCTTGCCGCCGAGTTCCAGCGAGACGGGCGTGACGCGCTCCGCCGCGGCGCGCATGACGTCCTTGCCGACCGCGGTCGAGCCGGTGAAGGTCAGCTTGTCCACGCCCGCGTGGTTCGCCAGCGCCGCACCGCAGTCCGGGCCGAAGCCCGTCAGCGCGTTGACGACCCCCGCCGGGACGTGCCGCTGGAAGATCTCGGCCACGTGCAGCGCGGCGAGCGGGGCGTCCTCGGCGGTCTTGAGGACGATCGTGTTCCCCGTGCACAGCGCCATGGAGATCTTCAGCGCCGCGAGCGCGACCGGGGTGTTCCACGGGATCACCGCGGCCACCACCCCGAGCGGCTCGCGCACGGTGTAGTTGAGCAGGTCGCCGCCGACCGGGGTGGTCGTCCCCTTGAGCTCCGCGGCCGTGCCGGCGAAGTAGCGGACGAACGACGCCGCGAGGCCCACCTCGGGGCGGGACTGGGTGCGCAGCGCGTTGCCGGTCTCCCGCGCGACCGTGGTCGCGATCTCCTCCGCCTCGGCCTCGATCGCGTCCGCGACGGCGACGAGGGCGCGGGACCGCTGTTCCGGGATCGTGCGCCGCCAGCCGGCGAACGCGGCGCGCGCGGCGGCGACGGCGGCGTCCACGTCGGCCGCGGCGCCGCGCGGCACCGACGCGACGAACCCGCCGGTGGCGGGGTCGAGCACGTCGAACGACTCCCCCGACGCGCCGCCGACCCAGTCGCCGCCGATCAGCATCAGGTGGTGGGATCCGCCGCCCGTCACCCCCGTGCGAGCGGCGCGGCCGTGCGTGTCGTCGATGTCGGTGTCGTCCACGGCTCCTCCAGAACGTTCGTGGCCGCCCTCGTCCCCCGGGACGGTCTCCGCCGGCAGCCCCGGCTCACCGCGTCAGAATGAACCAGTGAACCGCATAGCGAAACGGTACGTGCGTCGCCGACGTGCCGTCAACAGTCTGCCGCGACCCGGCACCGGCTCCCCTGCGATGACATGCCGGGACCCGTCCGCGAGGCCGCCGACGCGCCACCGGCTCTCTCCACAATCCACATCGGACGGGGTACGGTGACGAACCATCGATCCGCTTTGTGAACCCCTGATGGGTTCGGACGCCGATCCAGGGAGATACCCGTGCGAGAGACCGACCTCACGTCGCGCCCGGCCGGGACGGCCGGTTCCATCCGGAGGGAGACGGCGGCATGACCAGCCAGAAGATCGCGGTCCTCGGCGCGGGGGCGAACGGCGCGTCCATCGGCGCGGACCTGACCGAGGCCGGGCTCGACGTCGTGCTGATCGAGCAGTGGCCGGAACATGTCGAGGCGATGCGCAGGCGGGGCGTGCTCATCAAGGAGGCGGACCGTGCGCGCCGGGTGCCCGTCCGCACCCTGCACCTGTGCGAGGTCGCCACCCTGCGCGAGCGGTTCGACTACGTGCTCATGGCGATGAAGGCGTACGACTCCCGCTGGGCCGCGCAGCTGGTCGACCCCTACCTGCGGCCGGACGGCCTGCTCGTCGGCGTGCAGAACGGCATGACGGTGGACACGATCGCCGAGGTCGTCGGCCTGGCGCGGACGGTGGGCTGCGTCATCGAGGTCACGTCGAGCATGTTCGAACCGGGCGTCGTCGACCGGTACTCGCCGAGGGAGCGCTCCTGGTTCGCCGTGGGGAGCCTCAGCCCCGAGACCAAGGGGCGGGAGGAGGAGATCGCCGCGCTGCTGCGGCACTCCGGCGCCGTGGACGTCTTCGCCGACATCCGCGCGGCGAAGTGGATGAAGCTGGTGAGCAACGCGACGGCCCTGGTCACCACGGCCCTGCTCGGCCTGCCGCTGGCGGACGCGGCGGCGATCCCCGAGATGCGCTCGTTCATGATCGCCTCCGGCCAGGAGGCCCTCGACGCCACCGTCGGTCTCGGGAACCCGGTGCTCCCGATCTTCGGCATGTCCGAGGAGGCCCTCGGCCGTCCCGAGGCCCAGGTGGCGAACCTGCTCGACACGCTGCTGCGGGCCTTCGTCGTCGCCGGCGGGAAGACCACCGTCCTGCAGGACTGGATCAAGGGCCGGCGCAGCGAGGTCGACGACGTCAACGGGCTGGTCGCCTCGACCCACCGAGACCTCGGGAGCCGGGCGCCCGCCAACGAGGCGGTCGTCGAGGTGGCGCACCGTATCGAGCGGGGCGAGATCGAGCCGCGCGTGGAGAACCTCGGCCTGCTCCTCGAACTCGCCGGCCGCTGACCGCCGGGGCCCGCCCGGCGACTCCGCATCTCTTTCCAAATCTGGACCGACGATCCATAATACGGACCAGGCCGACCCTGCTTCGACCGAACCGGGAGAGATCATGACGGAGACGAAGGACGAGGCGACCCTGCCGATCCTGCCGAGCCTCGAAGCGGCGGGAAGGTCGATCCTCTTCTACGACGCGCGCACCCCGAAGGCGTTCCTGCCCCGGCCCGTCACGGAGGAGGAGCTCCGCCGCGTCTGGGACCTCGCCCGGTGGCCTCCGACGTCGATGAACAGCCAGCCGCTGCGGATCCTGTTCGTCCGGTCCGCCGCGGCGCGGAAGCGGCTCGTGACCCACATGTGGGCCCCGAACCGCGCGAAGGTGGAGGCCGCCCCGGTCACGGCCGTGCTGGCATGGGACACCCGCTTCCACGACCGGTGCACGGAGACGGCCCCCGACAAACCCGGCCTCCGCGAGATGTACGACTCCAACGAGCGGCTCCACCGGCTCACGGGCGAGTACAACGGCGCACTCCAGGCGGCCTACTTCCTGCTCGCGGTGCGGGCCACGGGACTGGGCGCGGGCCCGATGAGCGGGTTCGACGCGGAGAGCCTGGACGACGACTTCTTCCCGAACGGGCACCTGAAATCCCAGCTCGTCGTCAACATCGGGCATCCGGACCCCCGGTCCTACACGACCCGGCAGCTTCGCCTCGACGCCGACGACGTACTGCGCTGGATCTGACCGAGGACACCCCTGCCGCGGCCTGAACCGGCCTGGTTCAGGCCTCGCGGAGCCGGGTGCCGGGCCGCCGGCCGAGCAGCCGTGAGATGCCCAGGCCGCCGGCCACCAGCGACGGGAGCGCGGCCTGGTGCGTGACCGAGCCCGTCCGCAACACCACCGACATGGCCGCGACGACGTGGCCTTGGCCGTTGACGATCCGGGTGGCCACCGAGTCGGCCCCTTCGGTCAGCTCACCGCGGACGACGGCGGTTCCGGTCCGGCGGCACGCCGCGAGCTGGGCCCGCAGCTCCGCGGGATCCACCACGGTTTGCGGCGTGTAGCGGCGCAGCCCACCGCTCAGCACCTTGTCGATCAGCTCCGGGCCGCCGTGGGCGAGCAGCACCTTGCCCACGCCCGAGCAGTGCAGCGGCAGGCGCCCCCCGACCTGCGACACCAGCCCCAGCGCGTGCGGCGCGGAGAACCGCTCGATGATCACCGCCTCGTGCCCCTCCAGGACGGCCAGCTGCACATGCTGGTGCAGCGCGCTGTGCAGGTCCTCCATGAACGGCTGGGCCCTGGCCCGCAGCGACTCGGTCCGCGGCGCCAGGGTGCCCAGCTCCCACAGCCGCAGACCGATCGTGAACCGCCGGTCCTCCCCGCGCTCCAGCGCGCCCGCCTCGACCAGCTCCAGAGCCAGCCGGCGCGCGGTGGGATGCGGCATGCCGGTCGCCCGCACCAGATCGGCCAGGCTCAGGTCAGGACGGTCCGGACGGAAGGCGAAGAGGATGTCCAGCAGGCGGGAACTCACCGTCCTGCCGGGTTCACGCGTGCGCGGCATACCGGCTGAGACCTCCTGCACCGTCCAGGTGGGCAGAGCCGGAACCCTAACAAGGTGTTCGTTGAATGGACACAGCGTCCTCTCACGGCGGCCTGGACGGCACGATGACCACGCCGACAGGTGAGGCGAACGGAGCGGGGATGGGCAACGCAGGGACGGGCCTTCCGCGGATCGCGATCCTGGGGGGCGGGATCGGCGGGCAGGCGGCCGCGGCGTTCCTGCACCGCGAAGGCATCCCCGCCACCGTCTACGAGCAGGCGCCGGTGCTGAAGGAAGTGGGCGCGGGCCTGGTGGTGGCCCCGAACGCCGCCCGGCTGCTGCGGCGGCTCGGCGTCATGGACGAGTTCCTGGCCCGTGCCGTGCGGCTCGACACCGGATGGGAGTTCCGGCGCTGGCAGGACGGCACGGTGCTGTCCGCCGAAGACCTCGCCTCGTCCTGCGGGCGGCTGTACGGGGAGCAGACCTACACCGCGCACCGCGCCGACCTGCTGGAGGTCCTGCGCTCGGCCGTGCCTGACGCGTGGGTCCGGTACGGCAGGCGCTGCGTCGGCCTGACCGTCCGCGTGGACGGCCGGCCCTCCCTGCGCTTCGCCGACGGGGAGCGCGCCGACCCCGACGTCCTGATCGGGGCGGACGGCATCCACTCGATCGTGCGCGGCGCGATCGCGGAGGCGGCGCCCGCCGCCTACTCGGGCATCTGCGCGTTCCGCGCCCTCGTCCCGGCCGGCCGCGCCCCGGGCTTCGCCAGGCGCCGCGCCCAGACGCTGTGGATCGGACCCGGCCACCACCTGGTGCACTACCCCGTCTCGGCCGGGCGGCTGGTGAACCTCGTCGCGTTCGCCCCCGCGGGCGACGCCGTCGAGTCCTGGACGGCGACCGCGACGATGCCGGAGTTCCTGGCCGAGTTCGACGGCTGGGACCCGCGGCTCACCGGTCTCATCCGGGCGAGCGAGACCCCCGGACGGTGGGCCCTGCTCGACCGGGCGCCGCTGCGGCGCTGGAGCAGGGGCCCGATCACCTTGCTGGGGGACGCCGCGCACCCGATGTTCCCCTTCTTCGGGCAGGGGGCGGCCCAGGCCGTCGAGGACGCCGCCGTCCTCGCCAGGTGCCTCGCCGGCGATCTCGACGACCCGTCCCGCGCCCTGCGCCGGTACGAGGAGCTGCGCATCCCCCGCACCACCCGGCTCCAGGAGGTCAGCCACGGCCGGGCGCACATCAACCACCTGCCCGACGGCCCCGAGCAGCGGGCCCGCGACGCATCCTTCGCGGAGGCGGACCCGCTGGTCGCCAACGGCTGGATCTACGGATACGACCCCGACGACGCGCTGGGTATTCATGCCTCGTGACCGCCGGCGGGCCGACCGTCCTGCCGCGGGCGGCCGGGAAGGAGCCGAACCGATGACCCACAGTGACACCGCGCCCGACACCGCCACCGAGCAGGCGCGCCGCGAACAGGAGCTTCTCGGACGAGTGCTGCGCTCGTTCGACGACTGCGCCGATCCTCGCCTCAAGGAGCTGATGCAGGCGCTGGTGCGCCACCTGCACGCCTACCTCCGGGAGGTGCGCCTCACCGAGGGGGAATGGCGGAAGGCCGTCGAGTTCCTCACCGGCGTCGGGCACATCACCGACGGAGAGCGGCAGGAGTTCATCCTGCTCTCCGACGTCCTGGGCGCGTCCATGCAGACGATCACGATCAACGACCCGGCCCGCGGCGACGCCACCGAGGCGACCGTCTTCGGGCCGTTCTTCGTCGAGGACGCGCCCCGGATCGAGCCGGGCGGCGACATCGGCGGCGGCGCGCCCGGCGAGCCGTGCTGGGTGGAGGGGACGGTCCGCGGCATCGGCGGCGAGCCCGTCCCCGGCGCCCGGATCGAGGTGTGGGAGGCCGACGACACCGGCCGCTACGACGTCCAGTACGGCGACGGCCGCACCGCCGGGCGGGCCCACCTGTTCACCGGCCCGGCGGGCGAGTACCGCTTCTGGGCGATCACTCCCACGCCCTATCCCATCCCTCACGACGGACCGGTGGGGGCGATGCTCGACGCGGTCGGCCGGTCGCCCATGCGCGCCTCCCACCTGCACTTCATGGTGATCGCCGACGGCCACCGCACCCTGGTCACCCACATCTTCGTCCGCGGCGACGAGACGCTGGACTCCGACGCGGTCTTCGGCGTCAAGGAGTCGCTGGTCAAGGACTTCGAGCGGCTGCCGGCCGGCACCCCCACCCCGGACGGCCGCGCCGTCGAGGGCACCTGGTCGAGGGTCCGGTTCGACATCGTCCTCGCCCCCGCCCCGGCCGTCTAGGACGGGCTGACGGTCGTGCGGTCGCCGTCGTGCTCGTAGGCCACGACCTGGACGATCGGGAGGTGGGTCGTCTCGGCGGGCGCCTCCCCGACGGGCGGGCCCGGCACGGTCAGCAGGGGCGTCTCGCCCGGCCGGGTCGCCTTCGTGTCGTGGGCGCCGAGCTCGCCGACCGTCTTGAGCCGCGCGACGTTCGGGCCCGCCGCGGCCACCAGATGCCAGCGGCGGGACGACCGCCACCACAGGGCGGCGGCCATCGTCCCGGCGGAGGAGACGGCGGCGCTGTTCGTCCGGCCCCGCTCCGACAGCGCCCGCCCGGTGTCGGAGATCAGGATCGAGGTGCCGGAGACGCCCTGCTGGAGCGACGAGTCCACGGTCAGCAGCATCGCCCGGCCACCGCCGTCGGGCAGCGAGCCGCTCCACAGGTGGCCGAGCTTCAGGTCGCCCGACTCGGTCAGCGTCGCCGCCCCTTCGCAGGCGAGGGCGTGCAGCGCCGCCCAGCGGAACCGGTCCCTGCGCTCCGGCGGATCGCGGAACCACACCAGCGGCGCCGCCGACCGCGGGTCGTGCGAGGCCAGCTGCGTGATCGTCCGCGCCTCCCCGCCGCCGGCCGGCCGGTACGTCATCTGGAACGCCACGTAGTTCTGGCAGCGCGGCGTGAACCAGCGCCACGGCAGCGGATCGCTCAGGCCGTCCCGGACCGCCACCCGCACCCAGTCCGCGGAGCGCTCGGAGGGCACCGCCGCCCGCAGCTCCCCCATCCAGGGCGGGACGAGGTAGCGCCACGTCATGCCCAGCATGATGAGCTGCCCCGCGCCCGTCCCGAGCCTGCGGACCGACTCCACGCCGCGCGACAGGCGCCGCTCGAAGTACTGCGCGATGCTGGGCGGGTCCCCCAGGCCGGGGGAATCGCGCAGGACGACGAGGGAGGAGCCGTCCACGGTCCCCGCGTACAGGAGGACGACGCGGCCGTGCGGCGGGTCGCGGCGGTCGGCGCGCCACGCGCCGGCGGCCCGGCGCAGCAGCGCGGTGTCGTGCCGCAACGCGCCCTGGGCCGGCCACTCGTGGATGGTCGGCGTGCCGGTGGCCTGCCACGCGCGCGGGTCGACCTCGGCCGGCGCGCCGGGCCTCTCGTCCGGGCGGGTGAGGACGACCGCGGCGACCGCGAGCAGCACCGCGGCGAGCACGGCCGCCACCGCGGCGCGGGAGACGGTGCGCGGCGGGCGGAGCCGGACGAGGCCGGGGTCGAACGCCTCGATCTCGGCCCGCTGCGCGGCCTCGTCCAGCCGCGTCCGGCCGTCCACGGCGGCGGTGGCCCGGTCCACGCTCTCGAAGTCGGCGTGGGTGTGGACGCGCAGCTCGGCGGCGACCTCGGGGGCGGTGAGGCCGTCGAGGCGGAGCAGGTAGGCGAGCCGCTCGTACGGCGTCAGCTCCTGCAGCGCCGCCCGGACCGGCCCCGGCGGGATCCGCGCCGGCTCGACGAACAGGCGGTGCGGCCGGTGCCCGGCGGGCGGCGGGCCGGTGAGCAGGATCCCGACGAGCCGCGCCCGCATGGCCGGGTACCCGCCGGGGCGCCCCCGCGCGGCGCCGGCCGCGGCGCGCCGGGCGCGCATGAGCGGGGCGTCGCCGTCGTCGAGTACCAGATACGCCAGCCGTAGAAGATCGGCGTAGTGTTCGCGGTCCGCCATGCGCACGGGCACACCTCCGTCCGCATTGTGCGCAGCGATCGGTAACGGCCCGGTTGAGAACGGGTGGGGTTCGGAGTCAGGCCTTGGCGAAGGTGTTCCTGGCCCAGAGGTAGGACGCGACGGCGATGCCGGCGCACCAGGCGATGGCGATTGCGGCGTCGTCGCCGATCGGGGTGCCGAGGAGCAGGCCGCGCACGGTCTCCATGATCGGGGTGAAGGGCTGGTAGTCGGCGAACCAGCGCAGCGCGGTGGGCATGGAGTCGGTGGGGACGAAGCCGCTCCCGAGGAAGGGCAGCACGATCAGCGGCATCGGGGCGTTGCTGGCGGCCTCGGGGGTCGGCGACTTCAGGCCGAGCGCCACCGAGAGCCAGGTGATGGCGACGACGAACAGGGTGAGCAGGCCGATGGCGGCCAGCCATTCGACGGCGGTGGCGCTGGGGTCGAAGCCGATCGCGAAGGCGATGCCGATCAGCACGGCCATGCCGAGAAGCTGCTGGACGACGCTGCCGACCACGTGGCCGGTCAGCACCGACGCCCGGGAGATCCGCATGGTGCGGAAGCGGGCGATGATGCCCTCGGTCATGTCGGTGGCCACCATGACGGCGGTCCCGGTCGCGGCGGTCGCCGCCGCCATCAGCAGAATGCCGGGGACCACGTAGTTGACATAGGTGTCGCGGCCCCCGCCGAGGCCGCTGCCGAGAGTGCCGCCGAGGACGTAGACGAACAGCAGCAGGAGGATGACGGGCGTCACCACCAGCTGCACGGTCATGGACGGGTAGCGGAGCAGCCGCTTGAGCTGCCGCCGGACCATCGTGGAGGAGTCGCGCGCGGCGAGGGTGAGGGTGCTCATCGGGTGGTCTCCTTCGGGCGGCCGGTGAGGGTGAGGAAGACGTCGTCGAGGTCGGGGGTGTGGATGCTCATGTCGGCGATGTCGATCGAGCGCTCGTCAAGGAGGGTGAGCAGCTCTCGGATCGCGCGGACGCCGCCGTCGCCCGGCACTTGCAGGGTGAGCGCCTCGGGGTCGGCGATCCCCGCGCCGAGGGCCTCCCGGGCCGCGTCGAGCAAGGGGGCGGCGGCGAAGGTGAGGGTGATGTGGCCGCCGGGGATGCGCCGCTTCAGTTCCTCGGCGGTGCCTTCGGCGATCAGCCGTCCGTGGTCGAGCAGGGCGATGCGGTCGGCGAGCTCGTCGGCCTCTTCCAGGTACTGGGTGGTGAGGAAGATGGTGACGCCGCCGGCGACCAGGTCGCGGACGATCTGCCACGTGGCGCGGCGGCTGCGCGGGTCGAGGCCGGTCGTGGGCTCGTCCAGGAAGATCACGCGGGGGTCGCCGACCAGCGTCATCGCCAGGTCGAGCCTGCGCCGCATGCCGCCGGAGTAGGTTCCGGCCGGCTTGCGCGCCGCGTCGACCAGGTCGAAGCGGTCGAGCAGTTCGGCGGCCCTGCGCCTGCCCTCGGCGCGGGACAGGTGCCTGAGGTCGGCCATCAGGAGCAGGTTCTCCTCGCCGGTGAGCAGCTTGTCGACGGCCGAGTACTGGCCGGTGACGCCGATGGCGCCGCGCACGTCGTCCGGACTCCGGGCCAGGTCGTGGCCCGCGACCCGGACGGTGCCGCCGTCGGCGGGGATCAGCGTGGACAGGATCTGGACGGTGGTGGTCTTGCCTGCGCCGTTCGGCCCGAGCAGGGAGAAGACCGTTCCTTCGGGGACGGCCAGGTCGACGCCGTCGAGGACGACCTTGTCGCCGTCCTTGCCGGGGTAGGACTTGCGCAGCCCGTCCACCGAGATCGCCAGGTCGGTCATGACGGCCACTCCTCCTCGTGCGCTTCCTTGTTTCGCATGTCTGAAACGCTACGTTGCATTTCTTATTTGAGCAACATTCTCGTTGCACTGTACTTCCATAGTTGCAGGTAAACACAGCAGAATTGTTGCAATGAGTCTGTGTGACAATGCAACGACTCGAACTCTTCGCGTTGCAACGAATTGAGATCGAACGCTACGGTGAGGGCATCCGAGGAGCGGAGGAGACGCGATGCCGGGAGGCAGGCTCACCCAGCAGGACCGCCGGCAGATCGCGCAGGGCCTGGCCGACGGCCTCGCCTACGCGGAGATCGCCAGGCGGCTCGACCGTCCCACCTCCACGATCACGCGCGAGGTGATGCGCAACGGCGGCCCCACCGCCTACCGGGCCGACCTGGCCCACCGCGCCACCGAGCGCCGCGCCCGGCGGCGCGGGCAGACCCCGTCGCGGGCGCCGGAGACGCCCTCGCGGGCCGACGGGCGCGACGGCGAGGCCGTGCGCGAGTACGAGGAGACGCTGACCACCGTCTTCGTCGAGTCGGGCCTGCCCGCGATGATGTCCCGGATCCTGGGCGCCCTGTACACGACCGACGCGGGCAGCCTCACCGCGTCCGAGCTCGTCCAGCGCCTCCAGGTCAGCCCGGCGTCCATCTCCAAGGCGATCGCGTTCCTGGAGAGCCAGGACCTCGTCCGGCGGGAACGCGACGGGCGCCGCCGCGAGCGCTACTTCGTCGACGACGAGCTGTTCTTCCAGTCGATCATCGCCAGCGCCCGGTCCAACGACCGGCTCGTCCGGACCGCCCGGCAGGGCGCCGCCGTCCTCGGTCCCGGCACCCCGGCCGCCGCGCGCCTGGAGAACATCGCCCGCTTCCTCGACTTCGTCACCGAGAGCCTCCTGCGCGCCGCGGAGCAGGCCCGCGAGGTCCTCCACACGAACGCCGGGGCGGCCCCGGGCGACACCCCCGAGCCGGGTTCCGCGGACCGCGCCTAGGCGGGCCGGGCCCGGTGGTCCCGCGGTCGGGAAGCGGTGGTCTCTCGGTCGGGAAGCGGCGGCTCAGCCGAGCGTCCAGAGCAGTCCGCCGGCGGCCAGGCCGGCGACCGCGACGGCGGTGCCCGCGGCGGCCGTCACGCGCCAGGAGAGCTCCCGCATCACCATGATCATCGAGGGCAGGCTGATCGCGGGCAGGGTGATCAGCAGGGCGCCGACGACCCCGGCCCCCGCTCCCGCCGCGGCGAGCCCGACCAGGATGGGGATCTCGCCCGCCGTCGGGACGACGACGAGGGTGCCGAGCACCGCCGCGGCGGCCACCGCGAGGACCCCCCACTGCGTCGCGTCGCCCTCGAAGGGGAACAGCCAGCCGCGCAGGGCCCCGATCGTGAAGACGACGACCGCGTACTCGGGGACCAGTGTCAGGGACAGCCGGGCGAGGCTCCGGACGAACCGTCGCGGCGCGGCCCGCAGGCCGTCGTCCGCCGGGGCGGCCGGGACGTCCCCGGACGGCGGGGCGTCCCTCTTCGCGGCCAGCCGATCGATGAGGACGGTCACCGCGAACACCAGCACCACGCCGACGGCCAGGCGCGTGGCGAACCACTGCCACGGCGCGACGATCGCCAGGAACGCGAGCACCGCCGGGTTCAGCGTGGGATTGCCGAGCCAGTAGGCCAGCACCGAGGACGTCGACGCGCCGTTGCGCCTCAGCGTGCCCACGATCGGCGCCGCGCAGCACGTGCACATCATGCACGGCATGGACGCGAATCCCCCGAGCAGGGACCCGCCCAATCCCCGCCGCCGTGCCAGCGCGGCGGCGAGCGGCCGGCGCGGCACCAGGGCGTCCACGGCGGCGGCGACCACCAGTGCCACGACGAGGGCCTTCCAGACCGCCTCGCCGTAGCCGACGGCGAAGTCCCATCCGCCTCGCAGGCTGGGACCCGACCCGCTGTGGCCGGCGCTGTCCAGCGGTGACGCCCCCGGCCACGAGCGGTCGTCCAGGAGGGTGTCCAGCTTGAGGCTGTACGGCCACCACTTGGCCCACAGGAGGCCGCTGACGCTGATCACCAGGAGCAGCAGCGCCGCCGCGAGATACGGAGCCCTGCGGGCGGGCTCGACAGCATGGACCGGCATATGACTCCCGTTCCGGACGCCACAGAGGACCAAGATCGGCGCGTTCAGCGTCCGTCGGCGCCCGCGCGAAGTCAAGATCATGTCCCGTTGCGCGAGGGGGGCGGGTGCCGGGGCACGCCCGCCGGGTCGGCCGGGAAGCGGTTGAGCCGCGCTGTGCGGGTAAAGCGTTCCCATGCGAGTCGGTGTACTGGACGTGGGTTCGAATTCCGCACATCTCAAGGTGGTGGACCTCAGCGTGAGCGAGCCGCCCCGTCCGGTGACGGCGGTGAAGTGCCCGACCCGGCTGGCCGAGGCGATCGATGCCGAGGGCCGGGTGGCGGACGACGCCGTCTGCCGGCTCGTGGGCTCGGTCGGCGAGGCGGCCTGCGCCGCGGCGGCGCACGGGGTCGAGGAGCTGATCGCGTTCGCGACCTCGGCGGTGCGGGAGGCGGCGAACCGGGACGAGATCGTCGCCAGGGTGACCGCGGCGACCGGGATACGGCTCGGGTTCCTGTCCGGCCGGGACGAGGCCAGGCTGACGTTCCTGGCCGCGCGGGCCTGGTACGGCTGGTGGGCCGGGCGCCTGCTGCTGGCCGACATCGGCGGCGGGTCGCTGGAGATCGCCCACGGCGAGGGGCGGGAACCGGAGCTGGCCCTGTCGCTTCCGCTGGGCGCGGGACGCCTCACCCGCGAGATGCTGCCGGGTGACCCGCCGTCCAACAAGCACGTCCAGCGGCTGGGCCGCCGGGTGTACGACGAGCTGGAGGAGCTCGCCGCCGAGGTGCGGCCGGGCCTGGCCGGCGAGCAGCCGGTGCGGCCGGTGGCGACCTCCAAGACCTTCACCCAGCTGGCCCGGCTGACCGGCGCCCCGCGGCGCAAGGCCGGCCCCTACGCCCACCGGGTGCTGGACGTGGAGCGGCTCCGGGAGGCGATCCCCGTGCTGGCCGCCAAGAAGGCCTCGGCGCGGGCGAAGCTGCGGGGCGTCTCCCGTCCCCGGGCACCGCAGATCCTGGCCGGGGCGATCGTGGCCGAGGCCTGGATGACGGCCATGGACATCGACAGCGTCGACATCTGCCCGTGGGCGATCCGCGAGGGCCTGATGATCCGGCGCCTCCAGGCGATGTCCGACCCCGCGTCCGCCGACGACGAGACCGCCCGGCTCACCCAGGCCGTCCCCGGCTCGCTCTCGCCGGCGCGGCCCCCGCTGCGTCCCGTCCCCGCGCTCGGCGCCTGACCGCCGGCCCCGGCGTCAGCTCTCGCGGAGGGCGTCAGCTCTCGCGGAGGGCGTCAGCCCTTGCGGAGGACGCCGCCGAACTCCTTGACCTGCTTGTTCTCGCCGGCCGCGCCGAGGAACGGCTGGAGGGGGGCGTCGACGGTGGCCGGGGGCGGCTGGTCCGGGTCCGGGCGCCAGTCGGCGACGTCCACCAGGCCGGGCGGAACCGGCTCCAGGTCGGGCACGAGCGGCCGGAAGTCCTCGACCGTGCGGGTCTTCCACGCCAGCCCCATCTCGGTGGCCTTGCCGGTGTGGGCGTCGGCCGCCTCCCGGTCCGCCCCGACGAACTGGGACATCGCGAGGAAGCTGCCCGGGACGAGCGCGTCGGCCGTCGCGGCGAACATCCCGCGGACCTGCTCGTCGTCCGGGATCGAGTGGGCCACCGACAGGAAGAGCGCGGCGACCGGCCGGTCGAAGTCGATGAGGCGGCGGACGTCGTGGTGCGCGAGGACGTCCCCGGGGTCGGTCATGTCCGCCTGGATGACCGTGGTGGACTCCGCGCTCAGCAGCGCACGGCCGTGGGCCAGCACGATGGGGTCGCTGTCGACGTAGACCACGTGCGCGTCCGGCTGGAACCGCTGCGCGACCTGGTGGACGTTCGCCTGGGTCGGCAGGCCGCTGCCCATGTCGAGGAACTGGCGGATCCCCTCTTCCTCGGCCAGGTAGCGCACCACCCGGTACAGGAACTGCCGGTTCTCCCTGGTGACGTCGAGCCCCTCGTTGAACTGGGTGACGAAGCCGAGCACGGCCGCGCGGTCGACGGCGAAGTTGTCCTTGCCGCCGAGGCAGTAGTCGTACATCCGCGCCGGGCTCGGTGTGGAGGTGTCGATGCCGGTCGGTGCCCAGGCGTCGTTCACAAGTGCTCCCTCGAAGATCGCGCAGGGGGGACGAGCACGGTCGGAGACCCTCGTGTTCTCGTGTGCCCGGCGGCCGTGATCTCCCGCGATGATACCGCCGCGGCCCGCGCGGCGGCGGCGCATCAGGAGCCGGCGCGGCCGGTCAGCTCGTCCCAGGCGGCGGCCAGCCGGGCGGTCGCCTCGGTGAGCACGTCGGCGGGGAAGGTGTACGGGAGCCGCAGATACCGGTCGTGGGCGCCGGTCGGGTCCATGGCGGCGCCCGGGACGACCTCGACGCCGTGCCGCAGCGCCACCTGGGCGAAGTCGCGCGCGTCCCGTCCGGGCAGCTCGATCCAGAGGGCCGATCCGCCGTCCGGCGGCCGGAAGCGCCAGCCGGGCAGCCGCTCGCGCAGCAGCGCCGCGAGATGGTCGAGGCGCCGCCGCAGGACGGCGGCGCGGGCCGCGGCGATGTCCGGGAGCCGCGGCAGCAGGCGGGCGGCGAGCGCCTGGTCGAGGACGGGGCTGCCGAGGTCGGCCAGCGCCTTGTGGCGGGCGAGCCGCTCGATGACCCCGGCCGGGCCGCGCACCCATCCCGTGCGCAGCCCGCCCCACACCGACTTGGCGAGCGAGTCGGCCGACAGGATCTCGGCGCCGCGCGGCGCGTACGCGGCGATCGGCGGCGGCGCGTCCCGGCCGCCGATGCCGTAGGCGTTGTCCTCCAGAACGGGCACCCGGTGCTCGGCGGCGAGCTCCGCGACCCGGCGGCGGCGCCCCTCCCCCATCAGCGTGCCGGTCGGGTTGTGCACCGTCGGCATGACGTACAGCAGGTCGGGGCGGTGCTCGGCGAACGCCCGCGCCAGCTCGTCCGGGCGGATGCCGTCCTCGTCGAGCGGCACGCCCGCGAGCGTCGCGCCGGCCGCCCGGAACACGTCGAAGCAGCCGGGCCAGCCGGGCGACTCCACGACGACGGCCGACCGGCGCCGCAGGTACATCTGCGCCACCAGCGCCAGTGCCTGGGACACGCCCGTCGTGACGAGCACCTGCTCGGGCGTGGTCGGCGATCCGGCGGAGGTGAAGTGCGCGGCCACGGCGGCGCGGAGCGCGGGCAGGCCGTGCGGGTGGTAGCCGGTGTCCGCCATCAGGGCGGGCAGGTCCTCGGCCAGCAGGGCGGCCAGTTCCGTGCCCAGCTCGGGCACCGCGCCCTCCATCGCGTGGCGCAGCGAGATCACGTCCTCCGGCCCGTCGATCAGCCGCTGGAAGATCGCCGTCGCCCGGCCGCCGGGCACGCGGCCGTCGGCTCCCGGGCGGGCCGACCCCGGCTGCCGGACCACCCGGGTGCCGCTGCCGCGCCGGCTGTCGACCACCCCGAGCCCGCGCAGCTCGTCGTAGGCGGTGACGACCGTCGCCCGGCTCACCACGAGCGCCTTCGCCAGGACGCGCTCGGCGGGCAGCCGCTCGCCGGCGTCCAGGGAGCCGTCCAGCACGGCCCGGTGGAGGGCGGCGGCGAGCTTGCGGTAGAGCGGGCCCGGCCCGCTCGTCCAGTCGCCGAGGATCTCCGCCAGCTCGCCCGGGTCGCGAAAACGGTCCACCTGCGGCCCGATTGGCCCGGGTTCGCCCGCGTCCATGGCGACAGGCTAGCGGTGACGCCGCAGCCGGCGGCCGATCCAGGGAGCTACCACCGTGAACACCCTCCTCGCCTTCGCCGCGGCCTCCATCGCGCTCATCGTGATCCCCGGCCCGAACGGGATCTACATCATGACCCGCAGCGCCGCCCAGGGGTACCGGGCCGGCCTGGTCTCCGCGCTCGGCGTCGAGACCGGCACGCTCGCGCACATCGCGCTCGCGGTGCTCGGCGTGTCCGCGCTCATCGCGGCCTCACCGGTCGCGTTCGCCGTCCTGAAGTTCGCCGGGGTCGGATACCTGGTCTACCTGGCGGTACGCACCATGCTGCGGCCGTCCGAGCTGGACCTCGGCGAGGGGGCGGCCCCGCTTCCGCTGCGCCGGGTGTTCCGGGACGGCGTGGTGGTCAACGTGCTCAACCCCAAGGTCGCGCTGTTCTTCCTGGCGTTCCTGCCGCAGTTCGTCACGTCCGGTGCCGGGACGGCCGGGGCGCGGGCGCAGATGATGGTGCTCGGCGCGGTGTTCTTCGTGCTGGCGCTCGCCCTGGACGCGGGCTACGCCGTCGCGGGCGGCGCCGCCCGCCGCTGGCTGGGCCGCCACTCCGGCTCGGCGCACCGCTACGGCTACGCGATCGGCGGCGTCTACCTGAGCCTGGCCGCCTACACCGTCGCCGCCTGACCGGACCCCGAGGACGCGGAGTTGCGAGAACGCGGAGTTGCGAGAACGCGGAGTTGCGAGGGTTCTGAAGTGCCACAATGCGGTGTGAGCAAGCCGAGTCTGATCGTCGTCAGCGGGCCGCCCGGAACCGGCAAGACCACCCTCGCGCACCGGCTCGCGCAGGGGCTCGGCTGCCCCGCGATCATCCGGGACGAGATCAAGCAGGGCATGGTGCTCGCGGCGGCCGGTTCCGGCACCGGCGGCAACGACCGGCTCAACCTGCCGACGCTGTCCGCCTTCTTCGACACGCTGGCCGTCCTGGCGAAGGCCGGGGTGACCGTGGTGGCCGAGGCCGCGTTCCAGGACCGGGTGTGGCGCCCGCGCCTCGAACCGCTCGGCGACATCGCCGCCGTCCGCATCGTCCGGTGCACGGCGCCGGCGGCCGTCGCGCACGAGCGGGTCGCCCGGCGCGCCGCGAGCGACGCCCACCGGGCCGCGCACGGCGACCGGGCCCTGCTGGAGGCGATCGCCGCCGGGCGGCACTCCAACGACTCCTTCGTCTGGATCTCCCTGGACGCTCCGACCATCACCGTGGACACCGGCGACGGCTACGACCCCGCCCTCCCGGACCTCCTCGCCTTCGCCGGAGGCGAGGCGTAGGGGCCCGCGGCCGATGAGTTAGCTTTGCCTTTCCTCAACTGTGCCGATCATTGGAGCGGGAGTGGTCACGGGAAGGGCCGTGCTGGGGTGGGCGGTTCGGTCGCAGCGGCGGGACGTCGCGGTCGCCGCGGTGCTCGCCTCGGCGCACCAGGTCGGTGAGGCGCTCGTTCCCGTGCTCATCGGCATGGCGATCGACCAGGCCATGGCCGGGGACGACGGGCGCGCCCTCGTCCTGTGGCTGGGGGCGCTCGCCGCCGTGTACCTCGTGCTGTCGTGGAGCTTCCGGATCGGCGCCTACGCCGGGGAGCGGGCCGGGGCGCGGGCCGCGCACGGGCTGCGGCTGGCGCTCGTGGAGCGGGTGCTGGACCCGCGCGGCGGCGCCGAGAGCGGGCGGCTCCCCGGCGCGCTGACCGCCATCGCCACCGAGGACGCGCGCCGCGTCGGCGCCGTGAACCTGGCGCTGATGGCCGGGATCGCCGCGCTGGTGGGCATCGCCTCGGGCGCGGCGGTGCTGCTGAGCATCTCGCTGCCGCTCGGTCTGGTCGTGGTGCTCGGGACGCCGCTGCTGATGCTGCTCGGGCACCTGCTGAGCAGGCCGCTGGAACGCCGCAGCCGCGCCGAGCAGGAGCGCGCGGCGCACGCGTCCGCCGTCGCCGCCGATCTCGTCGCCGGGCTCCGGGTCCTCAAGGGCCTCGGGGCCGAGCCCGCCGCGGTCGACCGGTACCGGCGCACGAGTGCCGACTCGCTCGGCGCGACGCTGCGGGCCGCGCGGGCGGAGGCCTGGCAGAGCGGGACGGTCCTCGCGCTGACCGGGGTGTTCATCGCGCTCGTCGCGCTCGTCGGCGGGCGGCTCGCCGCGCAGGGGGAGGTGAGCCTCGGGCAGCTCGTGGCGGCCGTCGGCCTGGCGCTGATGCTGCTCGGCCCGCTGTCGGTCCTGGCGTGGGTGAACGCGCGGTTCGCGCAGGGGCGCGCCTCCGCGGCCCGGATCGCGGACGTGCTCGCCGCGCCGTCCGCCGTCCCCGAGGGGGAGGGCGTGCCGCCCGAGCCGGTCGCCGGGCATGTGCGGCTGAGCGGCGTGACGTCCGGAAGCCTTCGGGAACTGGATCTGGAGGCGCGGCCCGGCGAGCTGCTCGGCGTCGTCGCCCCCGACCCGGGCGACGCCGAGGCGCTGCTGCGCTGCCTCGGACGCGAGACCGACCCGGACGCGGGCACCGTCGAGCTGGACGGCGTCCCCCTGAGCACCCTGCACCCGGCGGCGGTGCGCGCCTCGATCCTGGTGGCCGCGCACGACGCCGACCTGTTCTCCGGCGATCTGGCCGGCACCATCGCGTCCGGCGACCGCGCATCCCGTGACCTGGCGCCCGGCGACCTGGACCGGGTGCTGGCCGCGGCCGGCGCCGGCGAGATAGCCGCCGCCATCGGGGACGGCGCGTCCGTCGGCGAGCGGGGCCGGTCGCTGTCGGGCGGGCAGCGGCAGCGCGTGGCCCTCGCCCGCGCGCTGGCCGCCGACGCGCCCGTCCTCGTCCTGCACGATCCGACGACGGCGGTGGACGCGGTCACCGAGGCGCGCATCGCCGAAGGGCTGCGCGCGCTGCGCCGGGGCAGGACGACGGTCGTCGTCACGACGAGCCCGGCGCTGCTCGCCGTCACCGACCGGGTCGTGCTGGTCTCCGGCGGCCGGACCGGGGACGCCGCGACGCACTCCGAGCTCGCCGCCCGCCACGACGGCTACCGCGCGACGGTCCTGTCATGACGGGCCCTGTCATGACAGGCCCCGGTATGACGGCCGGAGACGGAGCGGAGCCGCTGCCCGTCGCGTCCGGCGCGCGGGTCCGGGCGCTGCTCGGCGAGCTGCTGCGGCCGCACCGCGGGCTCGCGGCCGGCGCGGCGGCCGTGATGACCGCCGCGACCGCCGCCGGGATGCTGACCCCGCCCCTGCTCGGCAGGGTGGTGGACGCCGTCGCCGAGCACCGGCCGGACGCGGTGACGCCGCTGATCGCGCTGCTGGCCGCCGTCGCGGTCGTCCAGGGCCTCACCACCGCCTGGGGGCTGACCCTGGTGGCGCGGCTCGGCGAGACCGTCCTCGCCCGGCTGCGCGAGCGGTTCGTCGAGCGGGCCCTGCACCTGCCGCTCGCCGAGGTGGAGCGGTCCGGGTCCGGGGACCTCGTCGCCCGCGTCACCGGGGACGTGTCGCTGATCGCGGAGGCCGTCCGCCGGGCGCTGCCCGAGCTGGTGCGGTCCCTCCTGACGATCGCGCTGACCCTCGCCGGCCTGGCCCTGCTCGACTGGCGGTTCTTCCTCGCCGCGCTGCTCGCCGCGCCCGTCCAGGCGTACACCGCCCGCTGGTACGTGCGGCGCGCGGTGCCGGTCTACGCCGAGCAGCGTGCGGCGAACGGCGTCCAGCAGCAGCAGCTCCTCGACAGCATCGGCGGCGGCGCGACGGTCCGCGCGTTCCGCCTGGAGGACGAGCACGCCGGCCTCGTCGCCCGCCGCTCGTCGGCCGTCGTGGACCTGACGATGCGCGGCATCAGGCTCGTCCTGCGCTTCTACATGCGGCTGCACGTCGCCGAGTACACGGGCCTGGCGGCCGTCCTGGTCACCGGGTTCCTGCTGGTGCGCGGCGGGGCGGCGTCCGTCGGCACCGCGACCGCCGCCGCCCTGTACTTCCACAACCTGTTCGGCCCGATGAACACCGCGCTCGCGCTGCTGGACGACGCGCAGGCCGCCGGGGCGGGGCTGGCCCGCCTCACCGGCGTGGCGGACCGGCCCGCGCCCGAGCCGCCGCCCCCGGTCGCCCCGCGTGACGCCTCGGTCATCGCCACCGGGCTCGGCCACGCCTACGTGCCGGGACGGCCCGTCCTGCACGGTGTCGACCTGGAGCTGCGGCCCGGCGAGCGGGTCGCGCTGGTCGGCGCGAGCGGCGCGGGCAAGACCACCGTCGCCCGGCTGATCGCGGGGGTGCACCGCCCGGGCGCCGGGACGGTCCTGGTCGGCGGGGTCGACCTGGCCGACCTCGGCCCCGGCGCGGCGCGGCGGGCCGTCGCCCTGGTCACCCAGGAGGTGCACGTGTTCGCCGGGCCGCTCGCCGCCGACCTGCGGCTCGCCCGGCCCGGCGCCACCGACGCCGACCTGCGCGCGGCGCTCGCCGCGGTCGGGGCGCTGGAGTGGGCGCGGGCACTGCCGGACGGCCTGGACACCGTGGTCGGCGACGGCGGGCACCGGCTCACCGCCGCGCAGGCTCAGCAGCTCGCGCTGGCCCGGCTGGTCCTCGCCGACCCGCGGATCGCCGTCCTGGACGAGGCGACCGCCGAGGCCGGCAGCAGCGGCGCCCGCACCCTGGAGCGGGCCGCGGACAGCGCCGTCGCGGGCCGCACCGCGCTGATCGTCGCGCACCGCCTCACCCAGGCCGCGTCCGCCGACCGCGTCGTCGTCATGGAGGACGGCCGGGTCGTCGAGAGCGGCACCCACGACGAGCTGCGCGCGGCCGGCGGCCGGTACGCGGCCCTGTGGCAGGCCTGGTCCGGTGCGCGGGCCGATCACAGCAGCAGCACGGCGAAGATCAAGTAGGCCACGATGTTGACCACCCAGCTGTGCGAGCCGATCCACTCCCGGACCCGGGGCATCGCCCGTTCGGCACGCCGGTGGAACAGCAGCAGGGCCAGCAGCGGCAGCGCGGCGACGAGGACGGTGGCCCCGACGAACGGCAGCGCCGACACCAGGGTCGCGTCCGACTGCTCCAGGTTCGCCCCGACGGTGAGCATGACCGCGATGTCCGACGGCATCAGCAGGATCACCAGCAACCCGGTCGTGAACGCCTTCCGGGTGCCGGCCTCCATCAGCGCCCCGAGCCATTTCGGCGGTGCCGCCGTCTCCCTCCGCACGTACGACTTCAGCGCGGCGAGCAGCAGCAGGCCGACCAGGACGTACTGGACGATGGTCCCCGCCGCCCCCCGATCGGACGAGTCACCCAGCTCGACATTGTTCCCCACCAGAGCGAACACGCCCCTGGTCGCGGCGACCCCCAGCATCGTCGCGACCGCCACCCCGGCGAGGAACGCCAGCGACACCCGCACCGCCCGCTCGGCCGTCACCAGGATGACCGCGGACATGATCTGCGGCCCCACCATCATGGTGACGGCGAGCGGGAGTATCTGAAGGCTCACGTGCGCCCCCTCCACGCCACTGCGCGGATGCTCCCCCGTCATCCCCCCGCCACACCGGTGCCCGCCGGTTCTTCGAAAGTCCGCGCAGGTCGGACGGCTCGCTACTCCGGCTAGATCTGCCAGCTCGACCCGGCGCGCGGCTGGGCCCTGTGCGTCGTGGACTGACACCCGCCGGCGGTGCCCGGCCCACCCTCGCCGGGCACCTCCCGCCCCCAAAGAGGATCTCCCCGAACTTCACGCGACCAAGCCGTCACGGACGGTGGCCAAACCATACATATCGGCCATAATTGGCGCTGAGGGACGACGCGGTCACTCATCCGCGCCAGGGGGCTTCCCCCCAGGCCCCTGGAGCACATCCAGGAACGAGGGGGGAAACCATGCGGCGCATCGTCGCCATCGCCGGCGCAGCAATGATGCTCACCTTCGGCGGGTGCGGCCTCGACGAGGAGGCCGCCGATGTTCAGCCCGCCGGCCAGAACACGGAGTCGAAGCAGGCGAAGCAGGTCTCGGTCAAGCTGACCGCCAAGAAGACGGATTTCCGGCCGAGCGCGCTCGCCGAAGGCGACGACTACACGAGTGTGAGGGTCACCGTCACGAACAACACCGGGAAGGTGCTGGCCGTCAATCCGCTGTACTTCGCGATCACCGACACGGGCGGCACGCGGCACGAGACCGCCGACGCGCTCGGTGCCGATGACCGGGAGATCGACTCGACCAGCCTGCAGCCCAAGGAAAGGGCCAGGGGCACGGTAACGGCGGAAGGCACGTTCTCTCCGAAGACGGTGACGTTCACCAGGGACGGATTCGGCACCAAGTACATCGCGGAGGTGGGCTGACGGCCGGCGCCCGGAAAGGGGGCTTTCCGGGCGGGTCGGCGGTCGTCAGACGGAGCGGACGGCTCTCAGGGATTCCTTGAGGGAGGTCAGGGTCGAGAAGACGGCCGTGGGTTCGTAGCCGCAGTGGGCCATGCAGTTGGCGCAGCGGGCGTCGCGGCCGCGGCCGTAGGAGTCCCAGTCCGTCTCGTCCAGGAGCTCCTGGTAGGTCTGCGCGTAGCCGTCCGACATGAGGTAGCAGGGGCGCTGCCAGCCGAAGAGGGAGTAGGACGGGATCGCCCAGGCCGTGCAGGGGAAGTCGACCTTGCCTTCCAGGAAATCCAGGAAGAGCGGGGAGTGGTTGAAGCGCCAGCGTTTGCGGTTGCCGTCCGCGAACGCCTTCTTGAACAGTTCCCGGGTTTCCTGGACGCCGAGGAAGTGCTCCTGGTCGGGGGCTTTGTCGTAGGCGTAGCCCGGCGAGATCATCATCTCGTCGACCTTGAGGTCGTCGTTGAGGTAGTTGAGGACGTCGATGACGGTCTGCGGCGTGTCGGTGTTGAAGATCGTGGTGTTCGTGGTGACGCGGAAACCGCGCTTCTGGCATTCCTTGATGGCCGCCACGGCGTCGTCGAAGACGCCTTCCTTGCAGACGGACTCGTCGTGCCTTTCGCGCAGGCCGTCGATATGCACGGCCCAGGCGAAGTAGGGCGACGGCTTGAATTTGTCGATCTTCCTCGGGATGAGCAGCGCGTTCGTGCAGAGGAAGACGAATTTCTTGCGCTTGATGAGTTCGGCCACGAGTTCGTCGATCTGCGGGTGCATGAGCGGTTCCCCGCCCGCGATGGAGACCATCGGGGCGCCGCACTCCTCGATCGCGGCGAGGGCCTGCTCGACCGGCATGCGCTTCTTGAGGACGTCGTGCGGGTGCTGGATCTTCCCGCAGCCGGCGCAGGCGAGGTTGCAGGCGAACAGCGGTTCCAGCTCGACGATCAGCGGGAACTTCTCCCTGCCGCGCAGCTTGTTGCGGAGGATGTAGGTGCCGATGCGGACGCTCTGGCGAAGCGGCATGCTCATGTCCGGACCTCCTTGGGCAGGGTGAACTCGGTGGTCTCCACCGTGACCGTGTGCTCCTTGATGTCGACGGGGCCGAGGCCGCGCAGGGCGTCCACGACCGCGTCGAGGACGGACGGGGGCGCGGAGGCGCCGGCGGTCAGGCCGACGACCCGGGCCTCGCGGAGCCGTCCGAGCGGGATGTCGGCGGGGCCGTCGATCAGCACCGCCGGCGTGCCGCGGCTCTCGGCCACCTCGACGAGGCGGCGGGAGTTGGACGAGTTGGCCGAGCCGACCACGAGGACGAGGTCGGAGTCCCGGGCGACGCCGGTCACGGCCTCCTGCCGGTTCGTGGTGGCGTAGCAGATGTCGTCGGTGTGCGGGCCGACCGCGTCCGGGAACCGGCCGGTGATCGCGGCGGCGACCTCGCCGGCCTCGTCGGCGGCGAGGGTGGTCTGGGTCAGGTAGGCGACGGGACGGTCCGCGGGCAGCGACGCGACGTCCTCCGGGTTCTCGACGAGGTAGGTGGAGGACGGCGCCTCGCCGAGGGTGCCCTCGACCTCCTCGTGCCCGGCGTGCCCGATCAGCGCGACGAGGTGGCCCTGCGCCGCGAACCGGCGGGCCTCGGCGTGCACCTTCGACACGAGGGGGCAGGTCGCGTCGATCACCCGCAGCTCGCGCCGCCCGGCCTCCGCCCGGACGGCGGGCGCGACGCCGTGCGCGGAGAACACCGTGACCGAGCCGGGCGGCACCTCGTCGAGCTCGTCGACGAAGACGGCGCCGCGGCCGCTCAGGTCGTCCACCACATGGGAGTTGTGGACGATCTGCTTGCGCACGTAGACGGGCGGCCCGTGCAGGGCGAGCGCGCGTTCCACGATCTCGATCGCCCGCTCCACCCCGGCGCAGAACGACCGGGGACCGGCGAGGAGGAGGCGGCGCGGGCCGGCGGCGCCCGCCCATTCCCGCAGGGCGGGGCCGACCGTGCGCAGCCGGCGCAGCGCGGCGGTCCCGCCCGGGATCGTCGCGGGGCTGACCAGGGGGCGGCCCGGGGTGTCGACGATGGCGCGCACGACCGCGAACGGCCGCTCCCCCGCCGCCGCGGCCAGCTCGGCGGACTCCATGTCGGCGACGAGCGCGCCCATCGCGGCCAGCGACGCGCGCTCCGAGCCCGTCACCATGTGGTCCACCGTGACGAGCGGCCCCCGGTGGACGGTCGCGCCGGTGGTGCGTTCCAGCAGGCCGGCGAGGGGTTCGGCCGACCGGCACCGCACGGTGCCGGACGCGCCCCGCACCTCGGTCGCGACGAACAGGTCGCCGGGACGCAGCCGGTCGTCCAGCGCGCCGCCGCACCCCACGATGGCGAGCGCCCCGAACTCCGGCAGGTGCCCGGCGGCCGACCGCGCCTTGGCCGGCCCCATGCCGATGCGGACGACGTTCAGGTCGCCGTCCTGGGAGAGCGCGCGGGCCTCGATGCCGAGCGCCGCGCACACCACGAGCCGCGTCATGTGGCACCTCCGAGGTAGCGGCCCAGGGCGCTGACGGGGAACACCAGCCGGTACAGGTGGTAGTTGATGTAGAAGTCGCCGGGGAAGCCGGTGCCGGTGAACGCGTCCTCGTCCCAGTTCCCGTCCGGGCGCTGGTTGTCGACGAGCCAGCGCACGCCGGCGTCCACGGCGGCGGAGCGTTCGCCGGCGGCGAGCAGGGCCAGCAGCGCCCATGCCGTCTGGGACGGGGTGGACGCGCCCCGGCCGATCCACGCCGGGTCGTCGTAGGAGCGCAGGTCCTCGCCCCATCCGCCGTCCTCGTTCTGGTGCGCCTCCAGCCACGCCACCGCGCGCCGGATCGCGGGCTTGTCCGGGCGGACGCCGGCGGCGATCAGCGCCGGGACGACGCCGCCCGTCCCGTAGACGTGGTTGGCGCCCCAGCGCCCGAACCAGGAGCCGTCCTGCTCCTGCGCCTTCAGCAGCCACACGACGGCCCGCTTCACCACGGTCGACTCCGCGAGGCCCTCCTTGGCGAGCGCCTCGACGACGTGCGCGGTGACGTCGGCCGACGGCGGGTCGATGACAGCACCGAAGTCGCAGAACGGCAGCTTGGTGCACAGTTCGCGGGTGTTGTCGGCGTCGAAGGCGCCGAAGCCGCCGTCCCGCGACGCCATGCCGTCCAGCCAGCGGACCGCCCGCTCGATCGGCGCCTCCGCCTCCGGCAGGGCCACCCTCCGCAGCGCCAGGATCGCCTCGGCGGTGTCGTCGGTGTCGGGGTAGACGTCGTTGTCGAACTCGAACGCCCAGCCGCCCGGCGGGGTGTCCGGCCGCCGCACCGCCCAGTCCCCCGGCCCGCGGACCTCCTCCCCGACGATCCAGCGCGCCGCCCGCAGCAGCGCCGGGTCGTCCGGCGGGACGCCCGCGTCGGCGAGCGCGTTCACGGCGAGCACGGTGTCCCAGACCGGCGACTGGCACGCCTCCAGCCGGCGCCCCTTCTCGTCCCGGATCGTGAACCTCTCCAGCCCCGCCAGCCCGCGCTTGATGACCGGGTGGTCCAGGCCGTAGCCGAGCTCGTGCAGCGCCATCAGGGAGTACACCCACGGCGGCTGGATCCCGCCCCAGCACCCGTCGGCCTCCTGCCGCGCGATGATCCAGTCGGCCGCGCGGCGCATCGCGGCGGTCCGGAGCGGGCGCACCGGCCGCTTCTCGTACACGTGCAGGACGCGGTCGAGCGCGTTGAACGCCCGCCCCCAGCCCGTCGCCGCCCGCGCGGGCGCCCGCCCGGCGCGCAGCTCCGGCAGGTCGAACGGCAGGCTCCGGACGGGGCGCAGCGACCCGAGGATCGTCAGCGGGACGATCGTCTGCCGCGCCCAGCACGCCCAGTCGTACACGTTCAGCGGCACCCGGCTCGGCAGGAACATCAGCTCGGGCGGCATGACGGGCAGGTCGTCCCACGACCACTGCCCGAACAGCGCCAGCCAGATCCGGGTGAAGACGCGGCTGCCCTCGATGCCGCCCGCCTCCCGCGCGTACGCGGCGGCCCGGCGCATGTGCGGGGCGTCCACGGGGTCCCCGGCGAGCCGCAGCGCGACGTACGCCTCGACGGTCGTGGACAGGTCGGCGGGGCCGCCGTGGAAGTTCGCCCAGGTGCCGTCGTCCCGCTGCCGGGACCGGATCCAGCGGGCCGCCTCCCGGGTCTCCTCCTCCGAGCCGATGCCGAGGAACTCGCGGAGCAGCAGGTCCTCCGCGTCCATG
The DNA here is from genome assembly GCF_047130825.1 of Actinomadura madurae. Taxonomy (NCBI): domain Bacteria; kingdom Bacillati; phylum Actinomycetota; class Actinomycetes; order Streptosporangiales; family Thermomonosporaceae; genus Actinomadura; species Actinomadura madurae. Next base: position 8,086,818 of record NZ_CP083237.1, on the reverse strand, counting down.
GTCACGTTGGTCTCCAGCTCGGCCTTCCACCAGCCCTCGGGCGACTGGAGCCCGAGCAGGCGGTCGCGGGCGGCCTCGACGGCGGCGGAGGCCGCGCCGGTGAGTCCGGGAACTTCGGTCGTGGTCATTCAGCGCTTTCCCTTCTCGTCCGCGCGCCGGCGTGTCAGTGGTCCCGGGAGGTGACGAAGCGTGCGATGTCGCGGAACTCGGCGGCGACGAGGCCGTCCATGCCGGAGTCGTCGAGGCACCGGTCCGCGGCGGCGATGCGGCGGTCCGCCTCGGCCGCGGCCCAGTCCCGGCCGCCCGCCGCCTCGACGAGCCGGGCCATCTCCCGCAGGGCGTCCTCGGACGGCGGCTCCGGGTCGGCGTACAGGTCGGCGAGCCTCCGCGACTCCGGCCGGCCGGACGTCAGCGCGTACACCACCGGCAGCGACTTCTTGCGCGCCCGCAGGTCGGACAGGACGGGCTTGCCGGTCGTCTCCGGGCTGCCCCAGATGCCGAGCAGGTCGTCCACGAGCTGGAACGCGAGCCCGAGCTCGGCGCCGTACCCGGTCAGCGCGGTGACGAGGCGGGTGGGGCCCTCGCCGAGCATCGCGCCGATCGAGCAGGCGCAGGCGAGCAGCGCGCCGGTCTTGTCCGCCGCCATGGTCAGGCACTCGTCGAGGGCCACGTCGTCGCGGGACTCGAACCCGATGTCGAGCGCCTGCCCGGAGATGAGCCGCTGGGTGGCGGCGGTCAGGGCGCGCGCCGCCCAGTGCGCGCCCCGGGTGTGCTGGTCGAGCAGCAGCTCCTCCGACAGCGCGAGCAGCGCGTCGCCGCCGAGGATCGCGGCGGACGGGCCGAAGACCGTCCACGCGGCGGGCCGGTGCCGGCGGGTCCGGTCGCCGTCCATGATGTCGTCGTGCAGCAGCGAGAACGCGTGCACGAACTCGACGGCGACGGCGCCGGGCAGCGCCGTCTCGTAGGAGGTCTCGGCGGCCCGCGCGGACAGCAGCGCGAGCGCGGGGCGCAGCGCCTTGCCGCCCGCCGCGGCGGGCCGGCCGTCCTCGTCGGTCCAGCCGAGGTGGTAGGCGACGACGCGGCGGGTCCACGGGTCGAGCCGCTCCGCGGAGGCGCGCATGGCCTGGTCGACCAGGGCGCGCCCGTCGGTGATCGAAGTGGGGACGGTGGTCATCGGCCGTTCACCCCGCCGGTGTCCACCTGCTGCAGGTGCCGCCGGACGAGGCGGGCGGCGGTGAGGCCGCTGCGCACGGCTCCCTCCATCGTGTCGGGCCAGCCCGTGTCCGTCCACGCGCCGGCGAGGAACAGCCACGGCAGCCGGGTCGCGGACGCTGGGCGCAGCGCGCCGCTGCCGGGGCTCTGGCGGAATGTGGCGTGCCGCTCCCGGGTCACGAAGAAGTCGGTGACGCGGGCGCGGCGGGCGGCCGGGAACAGCCGCTCCAGCGCGGTGAGGTACACCTCGCGCAGTTCGGCGGTGGGCGTGTCGATCCAGCGGTCGGCCGCCGAGACCGAGACCGCGAGGTACTGGCCGCCGGTGAGGCCGCTCACCGCGGTGCGGTCGAACACCCACTGGACGGGCGATCCGACCGCGGCGGCGAACGGCTCGCGCAGGACGGGCCGGTCGTAGACGACGTGGACGTTGACGATGGGACTGGAGCCGAGGCCGTCCCATCTCCCCCGGTCCGGGGACGCCTCCGCGGGGACGAGCGCGGACGCGGCCCGGTGCGGCACCGCGACGACGACCGCGTCGGCGCCGACCGGGGAGCCGTTCACGACGAGCTTCGGGCCCGCGTCGATCGCCGTGACCTTGGCGCCGAGGTGGATCCGGCCGCCGTCCCGCTCGATCCTCGCCGCCGGGATCGTGCCGTGCAGGTCGCCGAGCGGGACGGTGGGCACGCCGATGTCGGCGGCGTCCTGGCGGCCGAGGAGCGCGGTCTTGCACACGAAGGCGGCCGGCCCGAGCGCGGCGTCGTCGAGCCGGACGTTGAGGGCGGCGGTGACGAACAGCTCCCAGAGCGCCTCGCGGGCCTGCCGCCGCTGGCCGTGGCGCGCCAGCCAGGCGCCCGTGCGGATCCCGTCGAGCGACGGGTCGGCCGGGTCGAGGCGGTCCAGGGCCAGGGAGGCGAGGGTCGCGCGCAGCCGGTCGGCCGGGGAGAGCAGCTCGTAGCGGGCGAGGGCGGGCAGGAGGTGCAGCGGGCCGGGGGCCTTGGCGCGGCGGAGCCGCCCTGCGGCGCCGTCCGGGGTGAGCACCCGGACGTCGAAGCGGTCCTGGACGCGGACGCGGTCCAGCGCGTCCAGCCTGGCCAGCAGCCCCTGGTACGCCGAGCAGCACTTGAGGAAGATGTGCTGCCCGTTGTCGACGGTCAGGCCGTCCCGGGTGAAGGAGTGGGTGGCGCCGCCGAGCCGGGGGCGCGCCTCGTAGATCGTGACCCGCGCGCCGGTCTCCTGGAGCGCCAGCGCCGCGGTGATCCCGGCGAGGCCGCCGCCGACGATCGCGACCTCTCCCCCGGTGCCGTCCCCGGCGCTCATCTGCGGATCCCGGCCATCGCCCTGGCGGACACGGCCGCCTTCTCCCAGGCCGGGAGGGACGTGCGCTTCTCCAGCGCGGCCAGCGGGTCGGCCGTGATGCGTCTCAGCACCTGCCGGTAGATGCCCGCCATCGCGCCCGCGCAGGCGGCGCTGCGCCGGTCGAGCATGGGCAGCAGTTCCAGGCCGGTGCCGTACCACTCGGCGGCCCGCGCCGCCTCGAACCGGACGAGGTTCGCCAGCCGCTCCGGGTCGTCGGTCAGGCGGCCGGACGCGTCCCGCTCCAGCGTGCACCCGAACCGGGCCAGGTCCTTGGCGGGAAGGTAGACGCGGCCGTTCAGCCCGTCCTCGCGGACGTCCCGCAGGATGTTCGTCAGCTGCAGCGCGACGCCCAGCGCGTCGGCGCGGGGCACGGCCGTGTCCGGGTCGGACGTCCCGAACACGCCGAGGGACAGGCGGCCGACGGCGCCGGCCACGCAGCGGCAGTACCAGTGCAGGTCGTCGAAGGTGTCGTAGGTCTCGCCGCGGACGTCGGCCTCGCAGCCGTCGATCAGCTCGCCGAACGCCTCCAGCGGGATCGGATGGCGGCGGGCCGCGTCGGCGAGCGCGACCAGGACCGGGTCGGACGGGTGGGCGTCCAGGTCGGCGAGGCGGGCGCGCTGGTCCGCCAGCCGGGCGAGCCGGCCGGCTGCCGGCGCGCCGTGGTCGTCGCCGATGTCGTCGATCCGCCGGGCGAACGCGTAGACGGCGCTCAGCGCGCGTCGTTTCCCCTGGGGAAGCAGCCGGATCCCGTACGAGAAGTTGCGCGCCTGCGAACGCACGACGTTCTCGCAGTGCCGGTAGGCGGTGGGTGCGTCCATCTGGTCTTCTCATCTCCTTCCCAAGGTCCGCGACCACTCGGCGAGCAGCCGCCCTTTGCGTGGTCGTGACGGGCCGCCCAGGACGTCGTAGGCGTCGCGTTCCAGCCCGGCGATCGCGGCGAGACCTCCCGCGACGTATCCGGCGACGGCGACGCGTGCGAACCCGCGGAGCCCGCCGGTGAGGGCGGCGCCCTCGTCCAGCATCCGCCTCGCCCGCTTCGCCTGGAGGGCGACGACCCCGCGCAGGCGGGTCGGGGTGACGGGCGCGGCCAGGTCGGCCTCGACGCAGCCGAACCGCCGCAGGTCGTCGCCCGGGAGGTAGATCCGCCCGTTGCGGTAGTCCTCGCCGGCGTCCTGGCAGTGCTCGATGATCTGCAGGGCGGTGCACACCTTGTCCGACAGCCGGAGCCGGGCCGGGGTGGCGGCGCCGAACACGTGCAGGACGATGTGCCCGACGGGGTCGGCCGACAGCGCGCAGTACCCCACCAGGTCGTCGAACGTGGCGTACCGGGTGACTGCCTGGTCCCTGCGGTTGGCCTCGATGAGGCGGCGGAACGGCTCCGCCGGGACGCGGCGGGCGACGATCGTCCCGGCGAGGTCGCGGATGACGGGAAGCTCCGGCGCCGTCCCCGCGTAGACGCGGTCGAGATCGCGTTCGACCAGGTCGAGCAGGTCCGCCCGGTCGCCCGGCGGCGCCTCGTCGCCGATGTCGTCGACCAGCCGGGCGTAGCCGTACACGTTCAGCAGGTGCTCGCGGTGGCGCGCGGGGAGCAGCCGGGTGGCGACCGGGAAGTTCTCCCGGGACTGCAGTTCGGCCCTGGTGCGGCGCTCCTCGTCGGCGTTCCGCAAACGCTCGCTGACGGACATGTGGTTCCTTCGGGGGCGGTGGCGGCACGGAGACGTACATCGATGCCCGATATCCGGGCGGTCACCCGGTAAACGTGGCCATCGAGAGGCTCCTGTGGCGTACGTCCCCGAAGAGCCGCGCGAACCCTCCCGAAATACCAGCATTTATCAATGTAGGCCGGAAGTGGTCAGACGGGAATATGTGATCATTCGCCCCGACGATCACCCTTTGTTATCGGACAATCTGGGCATACAACAATGAATCCGCAGGCAGCGGGCATGGGGCGGGCCGGCGGGGTTACGGACAGGCGCGGCGCGGGCGCGGATCAGTAGGTGGTGAGCATCTCGGCGAGGATGTGCGGCGTGCGCTCGGGCGGCGCCGCCTCCGTCACGAGGGTGTTGAAGACGTGCCAGTACCGTTCGATCTCCGCGCGGCGGGCCGGGTAGTGGGCGTTGTCGGGGCGCTCCAGGTAGACCATGTCCTGCAGCCCCTGCTGCGGGAACCGGACGAGCGTGAGCGGCCCCTCGCACCCCACCCGCCCGCTGATGCCGTACGGCGCGATCTGCACGGTCACGTTGGGGCGCGCGCAGATCTCGACGATGTGCCGGATCTGGTCGCGCATCGTCGCCGGCGAGCCGATCGGGCGCCACAGCGCCGCCTTGTCGAGGACGACCCACAGGTTGAGCGGGCGCGGCCGGCGCCGCAGGACGCGCTGCCGCCGCATCCGGAACGCGACGCGCCGCTCGACCTCCGGCTCGGGGTAGGCGCGGCGGATCACCGCGCGGGCGTAGTCCTCGGTCTGCAGCAGGCCCGGGACGTACTGCGACTCGAACGTGCGGACCAGCTTGGCCGCCTGCTCGGCGCTGAGGTAGGGCCGGACCCAGCGCGAGACGATGTCGCCGTCGTCCTGCCACCAGGCGCGGGCGCCCGTCTGCTCGGCGAGCGCGAGCAGGAGGGTGCGCTCGTCGCCGTCCGCGCCGTAGACGGCCAGCAGCCGGGCGACGTCGGCGGGCCTGGCCGCGGTCCGGCCCAGCTCCAGCCGGGTGATCTTGGACTCGGAGCCGTGCAGCCGCCGCCCCGCGTCCCGCCGGGACAGCCGCGCCGCCTCGCGCAGCTCGCGGAGCCTCCGGCCGAGCAGCATCCGCGGGACGAACGGGTCCCCCTGGGCGAGTGCCGAGCGGACGCGCGCCGAGGGCGACCGCGGGTTGTCGTTGATCGTGACGGAGGCCAAGGGGGACTCCTCAACGGAGGATGGCGAGAACGACCGCTCCAACTATAGCTTCACGCTCCGCGTCGGGAATAAGACCGTCTGCGACCTGTCTCGGGCGTCAGGGTTTGCGCGCCACGGCGCACAGGGTCGGAAGATCTTCGATGTCCATGGACCCCACCTCGGGGCGCCACGCACCGCTCGTGACCAGCCCGGGCTCGACCATCTCCAGGCCGTCGAAGTAGCCGCGGATGAACTCGGGGCTGCGCAGCCGGAACGGGATCGCGCCGGTCTCGTCGTAGGCGCGCTGCGCCGCGTTGAACGCCTCGTTCTGGTCGGTGGAGTCGTGCAGGATCAGGTAGCTGCCGGACGCGAGCGGCTCCATCAGCCCGCGGACGACGCCGTAGGCCTCGCCGGGGTCGACGACGTGCCCCATCACGCCGATCAGCAGCAGCCCGACCGGCCGGGAGAGGTCGAGGATCTCCGCCGCCCGGCCCATGATCGTCTTAGGGTCGTGCAGGTCGCAGTCGATGTAGGAGGTGCGTCCCTCGGGGGTGCCGGTCAGGAGGGCGCGGGCGTGCGCGAGGACGAGCGGGTCGTTGTCGACGTAGACGACCTTGGCGTCGGGGGCGGCGCGCTGGGCCATCTCGTGGGTGTTGTCGACGGTGGGCAGCCCCGTGCCGCAGTCCATGAACTGGCGGATCCCGCGATCGAGGGCCAGGAAACGGATCGCGCGGTCCATGAAATAGCGGCCGGCGCGGGCGATGTCCACGATTCCCGGATAGAGCGCGACGTACTGGTCGCCGGCGATCCGGTCGATCTCGTAGTTGTCGGTTCCGCCGAGCCAGTAGTTCCAGATGCGGGCCGACTGCGGAACGTCGGTATTGATCTTCGAGTCGGATCCCTCTTCGGGGCCGGGGGTGACATCCGTCATCGGTCTGGCGCTCCTTCCGGCATGCGAACTCCCGCCTTCCGCAAACTTAGCCCCGGCTTGACCGGGGCGGCGGGAAACGCGATATTCGGCTCCGTCAGCGGCGCCATTCGGGACATTGATGAATACGCGCGGGAGCCGGAGGATCAGCGTCCCGCCCACACCGCTATCGCGAGCGCCACCCGGTCCTCGAAGCGCAGCGGATTGTGGCCGGTGAGCGCCTCGATCCGGGAGAGCCGGTGGCGCAGCGTGTTGGGGTGCAGGAACAGCGCGCGGGACGTCGCGCCGACCGCGCCGCCCATGTCCAGGAACGTGCGGAGCGTCTCGACGAGCCGCGTCCCGTGCGCGCTGTCGTAGTCGCTCAGCGGCCGGGCGATCTGCTCGATGAACGGGGCCAGCTGGTCCTGGTCGAGCCGGCCGAGAAGGGCCGGGAAGGTGGCGAGGTCGGAGGCGTGCACGACCCCTCCGGAGCGGCGCGCGGCGTCCAGCGCGGCGAGGCTCTCGGTGAGGGAGACCGGCAGGTGCTCCAGCCCGCCGGGGCTGCCGATCCCCGCGGGCTCGGTCCAGGCGTGCGCGTCGTTGGTGATGAGCAGGGCCGTGTCGCCGTCCAGGCCGAGCACCCCCGGCAGCTCGTCCTCGACGCCGTCCATCGCGATCACGAGCAGGGACGCGGGGTCGAGCCCGGCGTCGTCGACCCGCGTGCGGAGCGTCTCGGCGGAGGCGAGCCCGTCCCGGACCATGCGCAGCAGCCGCCCGGTCTCCTCCCGCTCGTGCCGCTCGTCGGAGGTGGACGCGGCCTGCTCGGCGAACCACTCGGTGAAGCCGAGGAACGGCACCTCGGCCGGCACCTCCAGCAGCGGCAGGCCGGTGCGGTCGCAGGCCCGGCACAGCGCCTCGGGGACGGTGTCGGCCACGTCGCCGACGCCGTAGCCGATCGCGCTGCCGCGGCCGGCCTTCACCGAGTCGGCGAACGCCGCGCACGTGCCCGCGTCCCGCAGCGACGCGCCGGCCGTCAGGACGAGCTCGTGGCCGCGCAGGTAGGGGCCCGGGTCGAGCAGCTCGGTGGAGTGCGCCCAGCGGACCGGGCGGTCGAGCCCGGCCTCCCCGGCGACCAGGCGCAGCCGGAAGCGCGGCACCGCCAGGAGCTGCCGGACGGTGACGCGCGGCACCACGGGATCGCTGGTCACAGCCTCACCTTCTCACCCCGCCCCGGCGATGGCCCGCGCCCGTGACCGACTTTTTGGAGAACGGCACGAAAGGCCGGGCGTGGCGCGGTGCGTTCGGCCAAGAAATCCCCACGTCCCTTGTCACCTGGTGCGATGCCGGGTTTGCCTGGAGCTTTCCAGGGTGAGCCGGAGCTTCGGCGGAGGCGGGGTGATCGGATGCGGGGACGGGTCGCGCTCGTCACCGGCGCGGCCGGCGGCATCGGCGTCGCGACGATGCGCGAGATGTCCGGGCGCGGGTGGCGGACCGCCGGGCTGGACCTGCGTCCCGCCCCCGAGGCCGACCAGTCGGTGAGCGTGGACGTGGCGGACGAGGCGCAGGTGACCGCGGCGGTCCGGCGGATCGAGCGGGAGCTCGGCACGGTGGAGGCGGTGGTCTGCGGGGCCGGGCACTACGCGATCGTCCCGGTGTCCGACATCGCCTGGGCCGACTGGCGACGGATGCTGCGGGTGCACCTCGGCGGCCTGGTCAACGTGTGCAGGGTCGTGACGCCCGGGATGGTGGAGCGCGGCCGCGGCAGCGTCGTCGCGGTCGTCTCCGACCTGGCCGTCGGCGGCGGGCACGCCGAGGCCCACTACACCGCCGCCAACGGCGCGATGATCGGGTTCGTCCGGTCGCTGGCGGCCGAGCTGGCGCCGTCCGGCGTGCGGGTCAACGGGGTGGCGCCCGGCCCCACCGACACGCCGCTGCTGGCGTCCGACTCGCCGTGGCGCAGGCCGTCCTACCTGCAGACCCTGCCCACCGGGCGGCTGGCGGCCGCGGAGGAGATCGCGCTCGCCACCGCGTACCTGATCGAGGACGGGACGTTCTGCACCGGCGAGATCCTCTCCCCGAACGCCGGGGCGGTGATCTGATGACCGTCGCGCTGATCACCGGGGCGTGCGGCGGGCTCGGCGAGGCCGTCGCGCGGCGGCTGGCGGCCGGCGGCCGCCTGGTCGCCGTCAACGACCAGCCCGGCCGCGACGTCGCCGCCCTCGCCACCGAGCTGGGCGGCGTCGCCGCGCCGGCGGACGTGTCCGACCCGGGCGCGGTGGCCGCGATGGTCGAGCGGCTCGAACGCCAGACGGGCGAGCACGTCGGCCTCCTCGTCACCGGCGCCGCCCAGATGACGATGGCCCCGTTCCCCGAGATCGACGACCTCGCCGGCTGGTGGCGCGCCATCGACGTCGACCTCGGCGGGACGTTCGCGTGCGCGCAGGCCGTCATGCCGGGGATGGTGGAGCGCGGCGGCGGCCGGATGGTGTTCGTCGCGTCCGAGTGGGGGCTGATCGGCTGGCCGCACGCGACCGCCTACTCCGCGGCGAAGGCCGGCATCGTCGCGCTCGCCAAGTCGCTCGGGCGGGAGCTGGCCCCGCTCGGCATCGCGGTGAACGCGGTCGCGCCGAGCGTGATCGACACGCCCCGGCTGGAGGTGGACGCGGAGTTCGCCGGGGTGACGGTCGAGGAGATCCGCGACCGGTACGCCGCCCGGGTGCCGCTCGGCCGCATCGCGACGCCCGAGGAGATCGCGGCGGCGATCGCGTTCCTGGCCGACGAGCGGCTCCCGACGCTCGTCGGCCAGATCCTGCACGCCAACGGCGGCACCACCAGGGCCCGCGCCTGACCCGGCTGGAGCGGCGGAGGGCCGGTCGCGGCCCTTACGCGGGGGCGGTGAGGCGCGCCAGGTGTGCCTGGACCACGGTCGCGTCGCCGGTGCAGGCGATGTAGCCGTCCGGGCGGATCAGGACGGCCTCGGCTCCCTCGTACGCGGCCCGCAGCCGGCCGCCGGGGTCGGTGTGGCCGCCCGGCCCGCCGACCGTGACGACGCGGACGTCCGGGTGCTCGATGCCCACCCGCACACCGAAGGCCAGGACGGTGGCATGGGGGCCGCGCAGCAGGTCGTGCAGGCGGACCCGTGCACCGGACCCGTCGTGCAGGACGGCGTCAGCGGCGCGGGTACCGCCGAGCGAACCCTCGGACAGGGAGCTGTCGGGGTAGGCCAGAAGGAGCTGCTGGGTCTCCTCGCCGCGCTTGAGGGCGTCCGCCTGTCCCTCGGCGGCCTTCTGGTAGAGCTTCGTGCTGAGGCCCAGCACTCCGGCGGCCACGGGCAGGCGCTCCTCCTCGTAGGTGTCGAGGAGCGCGGAGGGGCCGCCCTTGATCACGGTGGCCAGCTTCCAGCCGAGGTTGTAGGCGTCCTGGACGCCGGTGTTGAGGCCCTGCCCGCCCGCCGGCGAATGGACGTGGGCGGCGTCGCCGGCCAGGAAGACCCGGCCGGCCCGGAACCGCTCGGCCATCCGGATGTTGACCCGGTAGATGGAGCTCCAGGTGAGGTCGGTCAGGCGGACGTCGGTCCGGCCGCTGCCCTCCTCCAGCATCTTCTGGTATGTGGCCAGGGTGAGCTCCGGGTCCTCGTCCGGCCGGAGGGGCGCGGTGAACTGGAAGTCGTCCGTGCCGGCGAGCGGGCACAGACCCACGCGCAGCGTCCGGGTCTGCATGTCGGCCCAGGTGTGCCAGTGGTCGCGGTGGAGGTCGGCGGTCCGCACGTCCCCGATGAGCATCCGCTCCTCCTCGCGGGTCTCGCCCGCGAACGCGATGCCGAGGGTCTTGCGGACGACGCTCCTGCCGCCGTCCGCGCCGACGAGGTGGGCGGCCCGCAGGGTCGTGCCGTCGGCGAGCACGGCGGTCACCCCCTCGGCGGCCTGGGCGAAGCCGGCCAGCTCGCCGCGCTCCACCCGTCCGCCCAGCTCCTCCAGGCGGTCGCGGAGGATCTCCTCGGTGCGCCACTGCGGCACCATGAGGCCGTTCGGGTACGGAACGGCGTCGGACGGCTCCTTCCGCTCGCCCATCTCCCCCTCCCACACGACCTCCGTGCCCGCGTAGGCGCGGATGGGCGGGTAGGCGCCGCCGGCGCCGAGCACCGCGCCGATCACGCCGAGGTCGTCGAAGACCTCCATGGTGCGGGGCTGCAGCCCCTTCCCGCGCGACCCCGCGCGGGTGCCCGGGTCGATGATCCGGTGCCGGACTCCGCGGCGCGCGAGGTCCACCGCGAGGGTGAGGCCGGTCGGCCCGGCCCCGATGATGAGGACGTCGTCCATGCTGGTCTCCCTTCTCCGCCTCCGAGTCTCGGAAGAGGGCCTGGCAGACCGCTGGCAGACCACTGGCAGCCGTGACACGGGCCCCGTCCGGGCCGGTCAGGGCGGTCGCCGCGGGATGACCGGCGATTTCGCCGATGTCCGCGGGGCGGGCGGCTGCCGAGAATGTGCGCGTCCCGGAGCCGGCCCACGGCTCCGCCCCCCGAACAGGAGCGAACCGACGTGCACCCCATCACCGCCCGCGCGGCGAAGACCCTGGTCGCCGCGGCGCTGACCGCCGGCGCCCTCACCGCCCCGCAGGTCGCCGCCCGGGCCGCCGACAACCCGTACGAACGCGGCCCCGCGCCGACCGAGCAGAGCATCGAGGCCCTGCGCGGCCCCTTCGCGACCTCGCAGACGAGCGTGTCGTCGCTCGTCGTGACCGGCTTCGGCGGCGGGACGATCTACTACCCGACGAGCACCGCCGAGGGGACGTTCGGCGCCGTCGTGGTCACGCCCGGGTTCACCGCCGACCAGAGCAGCATGGCGTGGCTCGGGCCGCGGCTGGCCTCGCAGGGCTTCGTCGTCTTCACGATCGACACCAACACCCGTTCCGACCAGCCGAGCAGCCGGGCGCGGCAGATGCTCTCCGCGCTCGACTACCTCACCCAGCGCAGCGGCGTGCGGTCCCGGATCGACGCGAGCCGGCTCGGCGTGATGGGCCACTCGATGGGCGGCGGCGGCTCGCTGGAGGCCGCCGAGGACCGCCCGCAGCTCCAGGCGGCGATCCCGCTGACGCCGTGGAACCTGCAGAAGAACTTCTCCGGGGTGCGCGTCCCCACCATGATCATCGGCGCCGAGGCGGACTCGATCGCGCCGGTCGCCTCGCACTCCGAGCCGTTCTACACGAGCATCCCGGCGTCGTCGGAGAAGGCGTACCTGGAGCTGAACGGCGCCAGCCACTTCGCGCCGAACATCTCGAACACGACCATCGCGAAGTACAGCATCTCCTGGCTCAAGCGGTACATCGACAACGACACCCGCTACGACCAGTTCCTGTGCCCGGCGCCCGGCCGGGACGCGAACATCTCCGAATACCGGGACACCTGCCCGAACTCGTAGCCCGGTTCATCGGCTGGGCCGCCCGTCGCCGTTGCGCGCGGGCGGCCCTTCGGCGTGCGCGCCGTCCGCGGCCCCGTGGAGGCGGAGCGCGCTCAGCGCGAGGACGAGCTCGACGAGGTCGCCGGGCCGGGCCAGCGTCCGCCCGGTGAGCTGCTCGATCTTGCGGAGCCGGTTGAGGACGGTGTTGCGGTGGCAGAACAGCCGGTCCGCCGCGCGGGCCGCGGACCCCTCGCACTCCAGCCAGGTCTCCAGCGTCGCCAGCAGGGCGTCGCGGAACCCCGGCTCCACCTCCGCCAGGCCGCCGAGCGCGACATGCCCGAGCCGGCCGGCGAGGCGGGGCTGGGACAGCACCAGGGCGTCGGGGAGCCGGCGGTCCAGGCGGGCGATCTGGTTGCCGGGGCCGCGGCACGTCCGCAGCGCCAGCTCGGCGAACCAGCGGGCGCCGCCCAGCTCGGCGAGGGAGCCGACGACCGGGCTGACGCCGGCGTGCGAGCGCGCGCAGGGGCGGACGGCGGCGACCAGGTCGTCGAGCCCGGCGGCGCCGAGCGCGACCAGCGCCACCTGGGCGTCGGTGCGCAGCCGCCAGATGAACCGCATCCCGCCCGTGTCGCCGGGGCGCCGGTCGACGCCGTCGCCGAAGCCGCCCTCCGCGCCGAGCATGACCACGGCGTAGCGGCCGGTCGCGGGCAGGCCGAGGACGGACGTGGCGGTCGCGAGCAGCCCGCCGTCGGCGCCCTGCCCGTCCAGGAGCGCGTCCACGATCGCCTGGACGCGCTCCTCGCTGCGCCGTGCCAGGTCCAGCTCGGTGCGGTGGTACGCGGCGGCCGCGGCGCCGGACTGCTGGTCGATCGTGTCCCAGGTGCGGGTCGCCTGCCGGATCAGCGCCGGGACGTTCTCCGGGTCGTGCCGCCCGACGACCTCGACGACGGCCTCCCAGAACACCCGTCCGGCGAGCCGGTAGGAGCGCAGCAGCTGGTCGAGCGGCTGCCCCTGGTGGGCCCGGCGCTGCCCGAGCCGCCGCGCCCACTCCAGGTCGGCGCGGCCCCGGTCCGGGTCGAGGATCGTGTCGAGGCCGTGCCCGAGCCCGGTGTGGCACATCTCCCAGACGTCGCCGCGGTACGGGTCGTCGCGGTCGCCGCGGTCCCCGGACAGGATCTCGGCGGTGAGCCGGTCGGCGAGATCGGGCAGCCGGTCCGCCAGGCGCAGCACCGCCTTGCGCATGATCGTGCGGTCCGCGTCGACCTGACCGGCCGTCCCGGATCGTCCTCCCGTCATCGGCGGCACCTCCAGCACAACGCAGGGGCCTCATCGTGCCATCGCGGGCACGGGGCGGGCCATCGCGGGACGCCGGGACTGTGCCCGCTCACAATCGGCGCCCGCCCGGATTGCGCCGCGTCCCCGAAACGGGGACCTGCTCTGGACCGGTGGCGGGTCCCCGTGGTGCCCTATGGGCCCCTTCCCTTTTTGAGATCTCGTCCAATAGGGGCCGGACGGCCGCGGGCGGGGTCGGTTCCCGCCGAGGAGGGACCCGCATGGCACACGAACGGGCACACGAACGGCTGCACGGACGTGAACGCGAGCTCCAGGCGATCGAGGTGATGCTCGACCGGGCCCGGGACGGGCACGGCGGCGCCCTGGCGATCACCGGGGACGCCGGGATCGGCCGGACGGCGCTGCTGGAGGCCGCCGTGGGGAGGGTCACCGTGCGCACGCCCGGATCCCGCAAGGGCAAGGCGTTCCGGGTGCTCGGGACGACCGGCGTCCCCGGGGAGACCGCCGTCCCCTACGCGGGGCTGCACCGGCTGCTGCGGCCCCTGGCCGGCGAGGTCGCGCGGCTGCCGTCGGCGCACCGGGACGCCCTCGCGACGATCCTGGACGGCGCGCCGCGCGCCGAGCCGTTCGTCCTGTTCACGGCGGTGTGCGAGCTGCTGGGCCGGGCCGCCCGGAACGGGCCCGTGCTGTGCCGGGCGGACGACGTGCAGTGGCTCGACCGGGGCTCGCTGGAGGTGCTGGCGTTCGCCGCCCGCCGCGTCGAGGAGGAGCCGGTGGCGGTGCTGTTCGCCGTCCGCGACGGCCGCCGGGACCCCGGCGGGCTCGCCGGCGTCCACCGGCTCCGGCTCGCGCCGCTGGACGAGGACGCCGGCCGCCGCGTGTTACGGGACGCGCTCGGCGACGCCTTCGACGGGGCCTTCGACGGCGCGGCGCGCGGCGACCTCGCCGAGGAGATCGTCGACCTGGCCTGCGGGCGGCCCGCCGCGATCCGCGACCTGGCCGCCGCGCTGACCCCCGGGCAGCTGTCCGGCGCCGCGCCGCCGCCGCGGGCGCTCCCGGCCGCCAGCGCCCTGCGCGCCCTGCACCGCCGCCGCTACCTGCGGCTTCCGGCAGGAGCGCGGCGGCTCGTGCTGATGGCGGCGGCGGAGGAATGGCTCGGCGCCGCGACCGTGGCGCGGGCCGCGCGGGCGGACGGCATCGGCGCCGGCGACCTGGACGCGGCCCGCGAGTCCGGGCTGCTGCGGTTCGAGGGCGACGGGGTCACGGTGCGGAACCGGCTCGTCCGGTCCTCGCTGTGGGCGGACGCGTCGCGCGAGGAGCGGCAGGGCGCCCACGCGCTGCTCACCGCCGCGCTCGTCCAGGAATGGCAAGCGCCCCCGGCGGCTCTGGCACCGCGCGGCCGTGTCCGGCGAGCCCGACGACGGGCTCGCCGCCGAGCTGGCGGACGCCGCGGCCGCGGCGCGGACGGCGGGCCGGTACGCCGACTCCTGGCGGTCCTGGCAGCGCGCCGCCGCGCTGACCGTCGACCACGCCACCCGGACGGACCGCTACCTGGCCGCCGCCGACGACGCCTGGGCGAGCGGGCGGTCGCGCCGGGCCCGCGCCATGCTCCGGCAGGCCCGCCCGGACGGCCGCGACGGGACGCACGCCGCCCGCGCCGCCGGCCTGCGCGGCCGGATCGAGGCGGCGGCCGGCTCCCCCCGCGGCGGCGCTGCCGATGCTGCGCGACGCCGCCGAAGGGCTCGCCGGAAAGGACGCGGAGGCCGCGCTGGACGCGCTGATGTGGGCGGCCGAGGCCGCCGACGCGTCCGGCGACCACCGCGCCTACCTGGAGGTCGCGGGCCGCGGCGCCTCCCTCGATCTCGCGCGGCCCGGCCCGCGCACCCGGCTGATGCTCGACCACCTCGCCGGCGTCGCCGCCGCGATCCGCGGCCGGTACCGCGAGGCGGCGGACCGTCTCGGCCGCGCCGCGGGCCTCGGCGCGGCCGTCACCGACCCCGCGGCGGGCGCGTGGGCGGCGCTCTCGGCGTTCGCGCTCGGCGACGGCACCGCCGCCCGCGCCCTGGCGGCCGGGGCCGTGGCGTCCGCCCGCCGGTCCGGCGACGCGCCCGCCGAGTCGTTCGCGCTCGTGGTCGCCGGCCGCTGCGAGGCGCTGCTCGGCCACCCGCCGGCGCCCATCGCCGCGTGCCACGACGGGCTGCGCCTCGCACGGGCGACCCGCCTGCACGGGCACGCCGCCGAGCACCACGCCACGCTCGCGCTCACCGCAGCGTTCAACGGCGACGAGGACGCCGCGCGCGGCCACCTGGAGCGGCTGGCCGGGACCGCCGACCAGCACGGCCTCACCCGCGCCGCCGCGCTCGGCTCGTGGGCGCCCGCATGCCTGGACCTCGCCGCGGACCGGCCCGCCGACGCCGCCGCCCGCCTCGCCCTGCCCGGCGGCGCCGGGCTCGCCCACCCGCCGGCGCGGCTGCTCGCCGTCCCGCACCTGGTCGAGGCGCTGGTGCGCACCGGTGAGCACGACCGGGCCGCGCGGGCGTTCGAGCACTTCGGCCGCTGGACGGACGCCGCCGGCACCGGCCCCGGGCCGCGGGCGCTCTCCCGGCGCTGCCGGGCGCTGCTCGCCGGCCGTGACGGCGAGGCCGAGGAGCACTTCGCCGAGGCGCTGCGCCTGCACGAGGCCGCCGACGCCGTGTTCGAGCTCGCCCGCACCGAGCTGCTCTTCGGGCACCGGCTGCGGCGCGGGCGGCGGCCCCGCGCCGCCCGCGACCACCTGCGCGCCGCGCTGCGGATCTTCGAACGCTACGGCGCCGTCCCGTGGGCCGCGCGGGCCCGCGCCGAGCTGCGCGCCGCCGGGTCGGGCGACGACGCGTCCCGCGCGGCGGCCGGCGTCGCGAAGCTCACCGCGCAGCAGGCCCACATCGCCCGGCTGGCGGCCGAGGGGGCCACCAACCGGGAGATCGCGGCGCGGCTGCTGCTCAGCCCGCGGACCATCGACCACCATCTGCGCAACGTCTTCACCCGGCTCGGGATCCGCTCGCGCGTCGAGCTGGCCCGGCTGATCCGCTGACCGGCCGGCGGGCCGCCGGGGTCAGCGGACCTCCTCGTACTCCTCCTCGCGGTCCTCGGCCGTCTTGGAGTTCTTGGAGGCCGACTTGGACCCGCGGGAGTTGCCGGCGCTCTTGGCGTTCTTCGAGGACGAGGAGTCGGCGTCGCCGCGCTTGCCGGACTTCTCCTCTTCCTCCAGCGCCTCCTCGTGCGTCTTGACGACCTCGCTGTCGCGGATCTCGCCGCGCCAGCCCTCGATCTCGTCGGCGCGGGTGATCGAGTTCGTCATCACGTACCGGCGGAAGTGCTTCAGTTCGAGCCGGGCGCGGCGGCCCTGGGCGCGCCACATGTTGCCGGTCTTCTCGAAGAAGCCCTGCGGGTGGTATTCGAGGACGACCAGGACCCGGGTCAGGTTCGGCGCCAGCTCGTGGAAGCTGACCGTCCCGTCCACGTGCCCCTTCGGCCCCTTCGAGCGCCACACGATGTGGTCGTCCGGGACCTGCTCGACGATCGTGGACTCCCACGTCCGGCTGGACCAGAAGATCTTGGCCTTCCAGTTCAGCTTGGTCTCGTCGGCCTGGTCGACGCTGATGACCTTCTTCATGAAGGACGGGTAGTCCTGGAACTGCGTCCACTGGTCGTAGACGAGGCGGCGGGGCGCACCGATGTCGGTGTGCTCGATGATGTTGGTGACCTTCACCTTCTTCCCGCCGCCGCTGCCGCCCTTGCCGCCGCCCTTGAGGACGCCGCCGACGGTGTCCTTGAGACGTCCGAACAGGCCCTTGCCGGCCGACTGCTTCTCCTCGGACTTGCCGGACCCTTCGTCCTTCTCGTCCTTGGTGTCGTTTCCGGCCTCGTTCGTGGCGCCGCTCTGCTCCGGCGCCTCCTTCTCGCGGCCCTTGCCCTGCTCCTGCTCGCCGGAGTCGGACGAGCCCTGCTCGTTCCGGCGCCCGGTCAGCGCGCGGCTCGCGGCGACGGCCGCGCCGGCGCCGAGCAGCAGGCCGCCCGCCGTCCCGGCGGTCCGCCCGCCGGGCAGGCCGGGCAGGGCCTTGGTGATGGTGCTCAGGCCGGGGGTGCGCTTGCGCCGCCCGCCCGGCAGCCGTTTCGCGATGGCGCCGACGGGCAGCCGCCCGATCGTGCTTCCTCGTTTCATGTCCGGTTCCTCACTACGGGGTTGTGACGGTCTCGCCGTCGCGGATCTCGCCGCGCCAGCCCTCCACCTCGTCCGGGCGGGTGAGCGCGTGCGTCATCACGTGGCGGCGGAAGTGCTTGAGCTCCAGGCGGACGCGGCGGCCCTGGGCGCGCCAGAGGTTGCCGGTCCGCTCGAAGAGGCCGACGGGGTGGTACTCCAGGACGAGCAGGACGCGGGTCATGTCGGGCGACAGCTCGTGGAAGCTGACCGTCCCGTCCACATGCCCCTTGGGTCCCTTCGAGCGCCACACGATGTGCTCGTCGGGGACCTGCTCGACGATCGACGACTCCCACGTCCGGCTGGACCAGAAGATCTTCGCCTTCCAGCTCAGCTTCTCGTCGGAGAGCTGGTCGACGCTGACGACCTTCTTCATGAAGGACGGGTAGTCCTGGAACCGCGTCCACTGGTCGTAGACCAGGCGGCGCGGCGCACCGATGTCGGTCTGTTCGACGATGTTGGTCAGCTTCCCCCTCCGCCCACGCCCGAAGATGCGGGCAAGGGTCTCCTTCAGGGCCGTCCAGCCGAAGCTCAGCAGCGCGCGGAACGGGGACCTGCCCTCCCGCAGCGCGGTGAACCCGGCCAGCGCGGCCTTGACCAGCGGCCCGCCCTGCTCCGCCTTCGCGGTGAGGCGCCGGACCTCGCGGTCGAGCCGCCGCCCGAACCGGGCGAGGGCCCGGTCCAGCACGCGGCGTCCCAGCCGGCGGGCCGAGAGCACGGCCAGCGCTCCGCCCGCGCCCGCGGCGGTCCCCGCCGCCAGCCCGGTCCGGAAGTTCATGTCCTGTCCATTTCGTCGTCCACTCGGGTACTGCGCCGGGTTACCCGGTCAATTCACGGCAAAACAGCCCCAAGCCCAGGAAAGACGGACCGGTGCCGGTCCCGGCCACCGGACAGGCTCTCCGGTCAAGGCCGGTATCCCGGCACCGTCCCGCCTTGTACTGTTTCGGCGTGCTCATGGGGCGAGACCGCGAGATGGACCGCGTCACCCGGCTGCTCGACGGCGCGCGCGACGGGCGCAGCGGGACGGTGGTCCTCCAAGGGGAGGCGGGGATCGGCAAGACCGCGCTCCTCGACCGGATCGCGTCCGGCGCCGGGGACCTGCGGCTCGTCCGCGGTGTGGGCATCGAGTCCGAGACCGAGCTGGCGTTCAGCGGCCTGCACCTGATGCTGCACCCGCACATCGACCGGCTCGGCGCGCTGCCGGCGCGGCAGGCGGCAGCGCTGCGGTCGGCGTTCGGCGTCGGCGACGGGCCCGCCGGCGACCGCTTCCTGATCGGCGCGGCCACCCTCACCCTGCTGTCCGAGCTGGCCGCCGACCGGCCGCTGGCGTGCCTGGTCGACGACGCGCAGTGGCTCGACACCGCCTCGCTGGACGCGCTGCTGTTCGCCGCCCGCCGTCTCGGCGCCGACCGGATCGCGATGCTCTTCGCGGTGCGGGACGGCGCCCGCCCCTTCCCCGGCCACGGCCTCGACGTCGTCCGGCTGGCGGGGCTGGACCGCGCCGCCGCCGAGCAGCTCGTGACCGCGCACGCGCCGGCGCTGACCGTCCCGGTGCGGGAGCGGCTGCTGGACGAGGCGGCCGGCAACCCGCTCGCCCTCATCGAGCTGGCGAGCGCGCTCCAGTCCCGCCCGGCCCGGCACGCCGGGCCGCTGCCGGTCGGCGGCCGGGTCCAGGAGACCTTCCGCCGCCGGCTGGCCGAGATGCCGGACGCCACCCGCCGGCTGCTGCTGGTGGTCGCCGCCGACGCCACCGCCGACCTCGGCGTCGTGCTGCGGGCCGGGGAGGCGCTCGGGCTCACGCCGGCCGACCTCGGTCCCGCCGAGGAGGCCGGGCTCGTCGTCCTCGACGGCGACGAGGTGCGGTTCCGGCACCCGCTCATCCGCGCCGTCACCTACCAGGACGCCCCCCACCACCGGCGGATCGAGGTGCACGGCGCCCTGGCCGCGACGCTCGCCGGCGACGGGCACGCCGACCGCCGCGCCTGGCACCTGGCGGCCTCCGCCACCGGCCCGGACGAGGACGTCGCGGCCGAGCTGGAGCGGGTCGCGCACCGCGCCGGGCGCCGCGGCGGGTCGGCCGCCGTCGCCGCCGCCTACGAGCGCGCGGCGCGGCTCAGCACCGCGTCCGAGAGCAAGGCCCGCCGGCTCGTCCAGGCGGCGCGGGCCGCCTACGACGCGGGCCGCCCCGACCAGGCCACCCGCCTCGCCGCCGAGGCCGAGCACAACACCGAGGACGCCGGGATCGTCGCCGAGGCCACCTTCGTCCGCGCCCAGGTCGCCTACGAGCGCACCTCGCCGGCCGCGGACGCGGCACTGGCGCTGCGGGGCGCGGCGCTGATCGCCGCGAGCGACCCCGAGCGGGCCGTGTCGATGCTGACCGAGGCCGTCTGGTGCGCCCGGGACGCCGGCGCGCACGACCTGGTGCGGCAGAGCGTCGATCTGCTCCGCCAGATCGAGCTTCCGGCGGGGTCGGCGAAGGCGCCGGTCGCCGCGGGCCTGATCGCCTACGGGCGGCTGGCCGGCGGCGCGGCCGGCGCGCCCGGCGCGGTCCCCGCGATGCGCGCCCTGTTCGAGGCGGCGCGGGACGGCCTCGTCGAGGACGTCGTCGACAACATCATCGGCGGCTTCATGGGGCTGCTCGTGGCCGCCGACCGTCCCGCGACCGAGCTGCTGGAGCGGCTGGCGGCGCAGGCCAGGGCCGAGGGCGCGCTCGGCTTGCTGCCCTACATCCTGGAGCCCCTCGCGATCGGCCGGCTGCTGCTCGGCGACCTGCGCGGCGCGGACTCGGCCGCGCAGGAGGGCCTGTCGCTGGCCGCCGACATCGGCATGGACATACAGGTCACCGCGCTCCGGTGCATCGTGGTGCGGCTGGA
Source organism: Actinomadura madurae (assembly GCF_047130825.1). Taxonomy (NCBI): domain Bacteria; kingdom Bacillati; phylum Actinomycetota; class Actinomycetes; order Streptosporangiales; family Thermomonosporaceae; genus Actinomadura; species Actinomadura madurae. The sequence goes on along the minus strand of NZ_CP083237.1, from coordinate 8,066,669 downwards.
GCCGGACCCGGAGCGGTCGCGCGCCATGGCGACCGGCCTCCGCAAGCACGCCGATGTGCACCCGACCAACACGGCGCTGGCGTCGTGGGGCCTCGGCCTTCTCGACCTCGCCGGCGGGCGCGCCGAGGCCGCCCTGGAGCGGCTGGACGAGGTGTGCTCCGGCCCCGCGCGGTACGACGTGCTGATCCGCGCCGTGCCGGACCACGCGGAGGCCGCGGTGCGGGCCGGGCGCCCGGACCTCGCCCGGACCCACCTCCCCGCGTTCGAGGCGTGGGCGGCGGCCGCCTCGTGCACCGCCCTGCTGTCGCGCTGCCGCGCCCTCCTCGCGGACGGTGGCGCGGCCGAGGAGCACTACCGCGCCGCGCTGGACCTGCACGGCGACCACGCCTACGACGCGGCCAGGACCCGGCTCCTCTACGGCGAGTGGCTGCGCCGGCGGCGGCGCCGCACCGAGGCCGGGACCGAGCTGGCCGCGGCCCGGGACGCGTTCGCCCGGCTCGGCGCGGCCGGCTGGGCCGAGCGCGCCCGCGCCGAGCTGGAGGTCCTCGGCGACCGCCCGGCGGCCCGCGCCGGGGACGCCGACCCGCTGAAACGGCTGACCCCGCAGGAGCTGCAGGTCGTCCGGCTCGCCGCGGCCGGGCTCAGCAACCGCGAGATCGGCGCGCAGCTCTTCCTGAGCCCGCGCACCGTCGGGCACCACCTCTACAAGGCGTATCCGAAGATCGGTGTGACCCGCCGTGTGGAGCTCGCCCGCCTCGTATCGGACACATGACTTACCCTCTCCGCGCCGTCCCGTCACGCGCCCGCAGCCGAACCGCCCCGCAGGCCTGATTCGCCCTCTGACCTGCGCCGTTCAAGGCCCGTACCGCGACCGATGCGGGCCGTCCGGCCGCGCGCCTAGCGTCGGTTCCGATCGGCGGGCCGCACCGGACGGGCGGCCCCGGACGGACGGAGAACGGCATGCTTCTGGAGAACAAGACCGCGGTCGTCTTCGGCGGCGGCGGACAGATCGGCGGTGCCATGGCACGCGGCTTCGCGGCCGAGGGCGCGCGGGTGTTCCTCGCCGGCCGCACCCCGGCGACGCTCGACATCGTCGCCGAGGACGTCCGCGGCAAGGGCGGCCTCGCCGAGACGGCCCGCGTGGACGCCCTGGACCGGGACGCGGTGAACGGCTGGGTCGACTCCGTCGCGGAGACCTCGGGCAGCGTCGACATCGTGGTCAACGTCATCTCCCACGACGCCCTGTTCGGCCCCATGATCGAGGCGGAGCCCGCGGCCTTCGCCCGCTCGCTGGAGAAGGTCGCCCTGTCGTTCCTGCTGACGACCCAGGCCGCCGCGCGCCACATGGTCAAGCAGGGCTCCGGCGTGATCCTGCACTTCGGCGGCTCCGACAGCGGGAACCGCATGGCCGGCCTCGGGAACGTGCAGGTCGGCAACGACATGGTGGAGGCGATGCGCCGCCAGTGGGCGTGCGAGCTCGGGCCGCACTCGGTCCGCGTCCTGTCGATGCGCACCGGCGGCATCGCCGAGACCATCCCGGACATGCCGGAGACGGAGCCGGTCAAGCAGCAGATGGTGGACGCCACCCTCACCAAGCGCGCCGCGACGCTCGCCGACGTCGGCCGCGTCGCCGCGTTCCTGGCCTCCGACCACGCCGCCAGCCTGACCTCGACGCAGGTCAACATCTCCGCCGGGGCGATTGTCGACTGACCCCGGTGGTCGGCCGGGCCGGTCGGCTGACGGGGCCCGCGTCAGCAGATCCGGGGCAGCGGGTCCCCGACGAGCAGGTCGACGATGCGGGTGCCGCCGAAGGCGGTCTTCATCAGGACGAGCCCGGACGGGTCGTCCCGGACATGGCCGATGAGGGCGGCCTCCGCGCCGAGGGGGTGGGCGCGGAGCGCCGCCAGCGCCGCGTCCGCGTGCTCGGGCGCGACCACGGCCACCGCGCGGCCCTCGCACGCCACGTACAGCGGGTCGATGCCGAGCAGCTCGCAGGCGCCGCGCACGGCGGGGCGGACGGGGATCGCGTCCTCGTCCACCGCCACCGCCAGCCCCGCGTCCGACGCCAGCTCGTTGAGGACGGTCGCCACGCCGCCCCGGGTGGCGTCCCGCATCCGGCGGACGCCGCCGGGGCACGCGTCGGCCAGGCCCGCGAGCAGGCAGTTCAGCGGCGCGGTGTCCGAGCGCAGGTCGGCCTCGATGTCCAGCTCGCCGCGGGCCAGCATGATCGTGACGCCGTGCTCGCCGATCGGCCCGGTCACCAGCACGGCGTCGCCCGGCCTGAGCTCGCCGGACGGCGCGGCGCGCACGACGCCCACGCCGGCGGTGGTGACGTAGCAGCCGTCGGCCTTCCCGCGCTCGACGACCTTGGTGTCGCCGGTGACGATGTCGACGCCCGCGGCGTCGGCCGCGGCCCGCATCGACGCGGTGACGCGGCGCAGGTCGGCGACCGGGAAGCCCTCTTCCAGGATGAACCCGGCCGACAGGTGCAGCGGGCGGGCGCCGCAGACGGCCAGGTCGTTGACGGTCCCGTTGACGGCGAGGTCGCCGATGTCGCCGCCGGGGAAGAACAGCGGGGACACCACGTAGGAGTCGGTGGTGAAGGCGAGGTCGGCGCCGTTCAGCGTGAACCGCGCCGAGTCGTCCATCCGGTCCAGCAGCGGGTTGCCGAACGCCTCGCGGAACACGGCGTCGACCAGCGTGCGGGTGGCCTTGCCTCCGGCGCCGTGCGCGAGCGTGATGGTGTCCTCGCGGAGCCGGGCCTTGCGCCCGCGCGCCCGGTCGATGCGTTCGAGGACCTGCTCTTCGCGGATCGTCATCGGGTCGCCTCCTTGACGCGCTCACGGGTGAAACGGCCGAAGTTGTAGTAGGCGGCGCACGCCCCCTCGGACGAGACCATGCAGGTGCCGATCGGCGTCTCCGGAGTGCAGGCGGTCCCGAAGACCTTGCACTCCCACGGTTTCAGGACGCCCTTCAGCACCTCCCCGCACTGGCACGCCTTCGGGTCCGCGACCCGGCCGCCCGGGATGTCGAAGACGCGCTCGGCGTCGAAGGCCGCGTACTCGTCCTTCAGCCGGAGGGCGGAGTTGGAGATGAAGCCGAGGCCGCGCCACTCGAAGTACGGGCGCGGCTCCATGGTGCGGGCGATGGCGTCCAGCGCCCTGGGGTTGCCGTCCCACGGGACGACCCGGCCGTACTGGTTCTCGACCTCCGCCCGGCCCGACGCGAGCTGGGCCAGCAGCATGTGCACCGACTGCAGCAGGTCCAGCGGCTCGAACCCCGCGACGACCAGCGGCCTGCCGTAGTCGCCGGGGATGAACGAGTACGGCCCGCAGCCGATCACGGTGGACACGTGGCCGGGGCCGAGGAAGCCGTCCAGCCGCAGGTCGGGCGAGTCGAGGATGGCCTTGATCGCCGGGAGGATCGTGACGTGGTTGCAGAACACCGAGAAGTTCTCCACCCCGGCCGCCGCCGCCCGCAGCACCGTCATCGCGGTGGACGGCGCGGTCGTCTCGAACCCGATCCCCATGAACACCACGCGCCGGGACGGGTTCCGCTCGGCGATCCTCAGCGCGTCCAGCGGCGAGTACACCATCCGGATGTCGGCGCCGGCGGCCTTGGCGTCCAGGAACGAGCCGCTCCCGCCCGGCACCCGCATCATGTCGCCGAACGACGCCATGATCACGTCGGGCCGGGAGGCGATGTGGATCGCGTCGTCCACCCGCCCCATCGGGATCACGCACACGGGGCAGCCCGGCCCGTGCACCAGCGAGACGCTCTCCGGCAGGTAGTCCTCGATGCCGTGCTTGTAGATGGTGTGCGTGTGGCCGCCGCACACCTCCATGAACTTGTACTGCCGGCCGGGCTCGCACAGCGCGGCGATCGACGCCGCGAGCGCCCGCGCCTTCTCCGCGTCCCGGTACTCGTCGACGAAGCGCATCAGCCGATCCCCGATTCCCGCAGCGCGTCGATCTCATCGTCGTAGGCCGCGCCGACGCCCTCCAGCATCCGCAGCGTGGCCTTCGCCTCCGCCTCGTCGATCCGCGACATGGCGAACCCGACGTGGATGAGGACCCAGTCGCCGACGGCGAGCCGCTCCCCGTCGAGCAGGGCGATGTTCACGGCCCGCCGCACGCCGGTGACGTCCACCGTCGCCAGCGGGCGGTCCGGCATGATCTCCACGATCTCGCCCGGTATCGCCAGGCACATCAGACGGCCTCCCGTGTGAGTTCCCGCTGCGTCAGCTCCCACAGCGCGTGGTAGATCGTCGTCTGCGCCTCCTGGATCCGGTGCACAGACGACGACGGGACGACGAACAGGTGGTGCAGGCCCGGCAGCTCCGCCATCTGCCCGCCGGTGTATCCGGCGAGGCCGGCCGTCACCATCCCCCGCCGCGCCGCCTCCCGCAGCGCGGCGATCAGGTTGTCGGAGTTCCCGCTGGTGGACAGCGCCAGCGCGATGTCGCCCGGACGCCCGAACGCGGCGAGCTGCCGGGCGAACACCACCTCGAACCCGACGTCGTTGGACAGCGCGGTGACGACCGCGACGTCGGTGGTGAGCGCCAGCGCCGGCAGCGGGCGCGCGGCCCCGCCCGGGTTGAGGAACGCCGCCCCTCCCGGGTTGAGGAACAGCGCGGCGACGTCCTGAGCGTCCGTCGAGCTGCCGCCGTTGCCGAACGTGAAGAGCCGGCCGCCGGAGCGGAACGCGTCCGCCATCCGCGCGGCGCAGCCGGCGAGGTCCGCGCCGTACTCCTCCAGCACGGCCTCGCGCAGCCGGACGATGTCGCGCACCTTCTCCGCGGTGGAACGGCGGACGTCCTCCATGAGGGTGTCCAGGCCCGAGCCGCCCGCGTAGAGGAACGGATAGAGCATGTCGGTCATGTCACGACCCCGATCGCCTCCTTGGCGTGGACGAGCACGGTGTCGCCGGGCCTCGCGTCCACGAGCGCGACGCTGACCCGCTCCAGCCGGCCGCCCCCGGTGTCGACGTCGGCGAGGCCGTCGCCGAGGAGTCGCGCGACCACGACGGGGACCGCCTCGTCCGAGCAGGTCACGCAGTGGTCACCGGTGCACTCCGTCACGCGACCACCTCCTGGGCGAGCACGCCCGGCTGCTCCAGGAACACGTGCACCAGCTCCCAGAGCAGGTGGTACGCCGTGACGTGCACCTCCTTGACGACCAGCGGATCGGCGGACCGCACGGTCACCAGATGGTCGGCCGCCCCGGCGAGCGTCCCGCCGTCGCCGCCCGCGAGCGCGACCGTCAGCATGCCGAGGTCCCGCGCGCTCCGCAGGCCGCGCAGGACGTTGCCGCAGCGGCCGTCCGGCGAGATCCCGAACGCGATGTCGTCCGGGCCGCCGAAGCAGCGGACCTGGTGCGCGAACACGTCGTCGAACCCGGCGCCGGCGCACACGCCGGTGAGGGTCGCGACGTCGCCCGTGAGCGACAGCGCGGGTAGCGCCCGCTTCCCGACGATCACCGGGTGGACGAACTCGACCGCGACGTGCTGCGCGTCCGTCGCGGCGGCGCCGTTGCCGAACGTGAACAGGCGCCCGCCGCGGTGGAACCGGACCGCCATCGCGTGGCAGGCGGCGGCGATCGCGCCGGCCTCGTCCGCGAGGGCGGCGGCCGGTTCCGCGCGCCGCCGGAAGACCTCGGCCGCGGCGCCGGTCACCGGTCACCACCTCCGGGCGGCGGCGGGACGTCCCGCACCCCGTGCCGGCGGAGCGACATCTCCACGGCGAGGTCCCACCGGTCCGACAGCTCCCGCGACATCGCGTGGGCGTCGTCGCACATCGCCGCCGCGACCGCCGCCGTCTCGCGGTCCCCCGCGCGCTCGGCGACCCGCCGCAGCATCTCGCCCGCCGCGATCTGCAGGTGGACGGCGACGTAGGCGTCCCGCACGTGCTTGCCGGCGCGGTCGCGGCGGCTGCGCCCGAGCCCGCCCTCGACCACGGCGGCGAACAGCATCCCCGCGTCCTTGATGATCGACGGCGCCGCGCCGTGCGCGCGCAGCCGCCCCTCGATCGCCCGCGTGTGCGCCCGCGACCGTTCCGCGTACCGCCCGAGCGGGCGGCAGATGCGGGGTTCGTCCGCCGCGGTGGTCAGCAGCTCGCTCAGCGCGGCCTCGACGTGTTCCTGCAGCGCGTGCGCGTCCTTCAGGTAGCCGACGAGCTGCCGCTCGACCGTCGTCATCAGCGTCCGATCGGGCACCCCGATCACATGGACTCGGACTTGAGGTACCGGCGCAGCGCCGGCATCTCCTTCACGAGCACGACCAGCGCGCCCGCCGCGAACAGCCCGGCCATCAGCCTGAGCATGCCCGGACCGATGTGGATTCCCTTCCTCATGTCCCTGCTCCCCCCTGAGCGAGTTCCTCTTCCAGCAGCCCCTCGACCAGCCGGACGGCCTCCTCGACCGCCGCGCCGGCCGCGGCGCTGAGCTCCATCTCCCATGTCGCCTCCGTGGTCCGCGCCGACGGCTCGCACGCCACGAGCAGCACCCGCGGCGGGACGGCCCCGTTCTCCCTGGCCAGCCTCAGCACCCGCGCGGGGTCGAGGCCGTGCGCGTCGACGGCGGCGCCGAAGCCGTCCTGGCCGTCGCGGTCCGGCTCGATGAGCGACACGGTTCCGGGCGCGTGGCCGCGCTCCGCCGCGTCGACCAGCACCACCGTCCGGTACCCGTCCCCGAGCGCGTACATCAGATCGAGACCGCGGATGCCGAAGTCGACGACGTCAACGCCCGGCGGCGTCTCCCGTGCCCTCAGCCGCCGGACGACCTCCACCCCGAACCCGTCGTCGCCGTGGAACACGTTCCCGATGCCCGCGACGAGCACCTGCCGCGGCGGCGCCTCCCCCGGCAGCGGCTCCACCTCGTCCGGCCGGACGAAGAACCGGTGCCCGAGCTGGTCGCGGGCGCCGAGGTCGCGCCCCGGGTCGCCGTCCACCGCCACGACCAGGTGCAGGCCGCCCTCCATGTCCTCCTCGACCCGCTCGACGGTGGCGGCGCGCCCGACGAGGGCCAGGTCGAAGATGTCCGCGCCGCCGCGGGGACGCAGCCGGACCCGGCTCCCGGGCGCCGGCTCCGCGCCGCCGGCGATCGCCCGCCCGCTCACCACACGTCCCTCCGCGGGTCGCGCAGCGCGCCGTGCAGGGCGAGCAGCTCGCCCGCGGACAGGGCGCCGCACCGCTCCAGGATCTCCCGCGCCTTCGGGTCCGTCGCCGCCATCTCCCGCCGCTCCTCCTCGGTCAGGCTGAGCACGCTGAGGATCAGCAGCCGGTCGATCTCCGTCCCGTCGAACAGGTCGCCGGGGCTCTCCGCCGCCACCTGCGGCCAGTCGTACAGGACGATCGGCGCCGCGAGGACGGTGTCGTAGGTGCCGGGCCGCCCTGCGAGCACCGGCCACAGCCCGTCCTTGCCGCACTCCGCCACCGCCCCGGCCAGCGCCTCCGGCGGATCGGTCGGCGAGACGAACGAGCCGCCGGTGGTGTGCGCGACGACGTGCGCGCACAGCATCCCGGACCGGACCGCCTCCGCGCGCTCCCCCGCGTCGGCGGCGTTGACGACCTCCACCCGCACCCGCACGGCGCCGTCCCCCGCGGGCACGGCCGACACTTCCGCCCACCCGTCCACGCGGCCCCAGGACCGGGTGAACCGCACGTCCCCGTCGATCCGTTCATCTTCGGCGCCCGCGGCGATGGCGACCGGCAGCCGCACGGCGCCGTCCAGGAGACGGTCGACCGGGACCCGGCCGGTCGTCAGCTCCCGCTCGCGCGCCTCCTGCCAGGTCGTGAACGTCTCGTCCCCGAAGCGGACCCGCTCGACCGGCGTGTCACCGTCGATGACCTGGCGGTGCACCTCCTGCAGGAACCGCAGCGTCACCTCGACATCGGCGCCCGGCGCGGTCTCCAGGACGAACTCGGCGTGCACCGTCCAGCGGTCGTCCTCCCGCTCGGCGTACGGCCGCGGGTAGACGCCGCCGATCGTCCACCGCCGCTGGTTCTTCAAGGCCGACTGCCGGTAGGGCCACAGCAGGTAGCCCTCGTAGAGGACCGCGTCCGCGATCGACCTCACGCGGTCCACTCTTCCTCCTCCTCGTCGCGCAGCCTCTCGGCCCGGCGGAGCAGCTCGTCGACCGTGTCGTCGAACGAGGAGTGCGCGCGCCGCGCCCGGTAGGCCGACAGCCGGGCGAAGCAGTCGTCGTCCAGGCGGAGCCAGCGCGCGGTGCCGTAGTAGCGGCGCATCAGGTCGCGCCACGCCTGGACCGGCAGCACGCCCGTGGCCTCGTGGTGCCACGGGATCTGCCCGGTGCGCAGCCGACCGTCCTCGCCCGGATAGAAGACGGTGCCGTTGAAAGTGAGGTCGAGCGGCACGTCGCCGCCGCCGAGCGCGTGCAGGTACCGGTCGGCCGCCACCTGCATGTCGTGCCCGCACGGCACCGCCAGCGTCACCTCCGTCCCGCCGCGGAACGACGGCACCGTGGCGCCGACGCGCGCCCACGTCAGGCCGTGCAGCGACCGGTCCCACATGTCCGGCGTGCCGAACACGCCCGCCAGCCGCTCGCGCTCGCCGTCGTCGTAGCCCCGGCGCGCCGCCGCGATCGTCACCGTCGTGGTGAGCAGGACGCACTGCACCCGACCGCCGTCCAGCCGCCGCAGCCCGATCCGCAGGTTCAGCGTCGGCGTCGCCGCGAACGTCTCCGCCTCCACCCCCAGCAGATCGAGCCCCAGCTCAGGTGTCACCCCGCCCGTCTCGTGCACAGGACCGGCCTCCGAGGTGCTCATGCCCGTCTCTTGCGGGGGGCCGACCCCCCGCACCCCCCGCTTCGCTTCGCTCATGCCCGTCTCTTGCGGGGGGCCGACCCCCCGCACCCCCCGGTTCGCTTCGCTCATGCCCGTCTCTTGCGGGGGGCCGACCCCCCGCACCCCCCGGTTCGCTTCGCTCATGCTGGTGACAGATTCGGCATCGAGTCGAGGATCGGTCCGCGGGCCGACGGGTTGATCCCGGTGGACCGCGCCGCCGTGGACGTGCCGTCGGGCAGGTGCCCGACCTGCTTGTCGTAGTTCCCGACGCTGTTGCCCTCGTGGACGCCGCGGGTGTGCGCCGGCGCGTCGGGCTTCACGTCGCGCTTGCCGACCTTGATCATCTTTCTCCCCTCATCTCCTCGAAGAACCTGCCGATGTGGTCCCACACCGCGTCCCCGCCGGCGAACCCCGCCCAGTGCTCGCGCAGCAGCGCGGTGAGCCGGTAGCAGTCGTCGACCGGAAGGATCCAGTGCTCGGACGCGCCCTTCGCCCGGTGGACGACGAGCGCCTCCACGTCCGGGCGCAGCTCCGCCAGGACGGGGTTGGCCTCGGCCAGGCGCCGCCAGCTATCGGCGTGGACGGACGCGTGCAGCGCCCCGGCCGGGCTCGGGTAGCGGGCGGTCACCTCGCCCGTCCCGGCCACGGAGAAGAACGCCAGGTCGACGGGGACTCCGAGGCCCGCCCAAAGAGGGCCGTCCAGGACAAAGCCCCGCAGCTCGCGCCGTCCGGCCGGGACGAGCCGGTAGTGCCGTCCGCCCGCCGCCTGGTCGTCGAACAGGACGGCGCAGGCCTTGCACGCGCACAGCAGCTCGTCCTTCTCCAGGTCGAGCACGTGCCGGTGCGCGCCGTGCAGGGGCTCGGCGCACAGCTCGCACGCCTCCGCGGCCTCGGCCGCGGGCGGCGGGGCCGACATCGGGGACGCGGCCAGCGCGGCCAGCCGCGGCGTGGACAGCCCGGAGGTCATACCCGGCTCCGCACCTGGTCCAGCGTGATCAGGACGGGCTCCGGCGCGGGCGCCTCCATCTCGACCCGCGACAGCTCCGGCGCCGCGGCGAGGACGGCCCGCTCCACGGCCTCCAGCACCGGGCGGGGCGCGGCGGCCCGGCCCTCGGTCGCGACCTTCAGCCGCACCGTCGCCCCCTCGATCCCGGAGAACTCCACGGAGGTGCGGTGCTTGCCGAGGAACGCGTCCATGGCGCCGAGCGCCCGTCCCACCCGCGTCTCCGGTGACTCGGGGTGCAGGCCGTGCGTGAGCAGCAGGTGGCCGATCAGCTCGTCCCCGGTGAGCGCGGAGAGGTCCGGGGTGCTCCGGACGACCCGGTCGAGGGCCTCCCCGTACAGCTCCACCAGCGCCTGGACGACCGGCGCGGCCGCCGGGTCCAGCCGTCCGAGCAGCCCTTCGAGGTGCCGGACGTGCTCCCGGACGCGCTCGTCGTCCCAGGCCATCAGTGCCGCCCGTCCTGCGCGCCGAACATCGGCGAGTGCCGCTTCTCGATCGTCCGGCCGCCGCCGACGTACATGTGCACGCCGCACGGCAGGCACGGGTCGAAGCTGCGGACGGTCCGCATGATGTCGATGCCCTTGAAGTCGTCCGGCCCGTTCTCCTCGAAGATCGGCTGGCCGGCGACCGCGTCCTCGTACGGGCCGGGCGTGCCGTAGGAGTCGCGCGGGCTGGCGTTCCACGGCGTCGGCGGGTACGGGTGGTAGTTCGCGATCTTGTGGTCGCGGATGACGAGGTGGTGGGACAGCACGCCCCGGACGGCCTCGTGGAACCCGCAGCCGATCGCCTCCTCGGGGACCTCGAAGTCGGTGAACACCTTCGTCCGCCCCGCCCGCACCTCGTCCAGGGCCTTCTCGGCGAAGAACAGCGCCATCCCGGCCGCGTAGGCGATGAAGTAGGCGCGGGCCCGGTCGCGCTCGATCGTGTTGGCGTACCGCGGCGGCGTCCACTCCAGGTTGACCTCCGGCATGCCGGGCGTCTTCGGCAGGTCGATCTGGACGCTGTGCCCCGTGGACCGGACGTACGGCGTGTCCACCTCGCCGGCCAGCGCGGTCGCCCACAGCCGGGCGAGCGGCCCGCCACCGGTGTCGAGCGCGAGATGGTCGCCGGTCTCCGGGTGCTTCCACCGCGGGCTCATCACCCAGCTGTACTTGCCGCCGTCCAGGTCGCGCTTCTGCGGGTGAGGCAGCGTCGTCTGGTTCCACGGGTGCCGCTGGTCGATCGGGTTGCCGAGCGGGTCCTCCTTGACGAACGTCTCGTCGTTGACCCAGTCGTCGTAGTACGAGCTGCCCAGCAGGATCCGCATGCCGAGGTTGATGTCGACCAGGTCCGTGGTGAGGAGCTGCCCGTCCACGACGATCCCGGGGGTGACGTAGGCGGCGCGCCCCCACTCGGACATGTGCCGGTAGTCGTAGTCGCAGACGTCGGGGTTCTGGAACGCGCCCCAGCAGCCGAGCAGCGTCCGCCGCCGCCCGACCTGGTCGTAGCCGGGCAGCGCCTCCAGGAAGAAGTCGAAGATGTCGTCGTTCATCGCGACGGCCCGCTTGACGAAGTCGAGGCATCGCGTCAGCCGGACGAGGTAGTCGGTGAACACCTGCGGCGTCGCGACCGTCCCCACGCCGCCGGGATACAGGGTGGACGGGTGGACGTGCCGCCCCTCCATCAGGCAGATCATCTCGCGGGTGATGCGGCTCAGCTGGAGGGCCTCCTTGTAGACCGAGCCCTCGAACGGGTTGAACGCCGCCATGATGTCGGCGATCGTCCGGAAGCCGTGGACGGAGCCGCGCGGCGCGTCGGTGTTCTTCGCCGTCGCCAGCAGGCTCGGGTTCGTCTCGGCGACCATCCGCTCGCAGAAGTCGACGAACACCAGGTTGTCCTGGAAGATCGTGTGGTCGAACATGTACTCGGCGGCCTCGCCGAGGTTGATGATCCAGTCGGCGAGCGGCGGCGGTTTGATCCCGTACGCCATGTTCTGTGCGTAGATCGAGCAGGTCGCATGGTTGTCGCCGCAGATGCCGCAGATCCGGCTGGTGATGAAGTGCGCGTCCCGCGGGTCCTTGCCCTTCATGAACACGCTGTAGCCGCGGAAGATCGACGAGGTGCTCTGGCACTCCGCGACCTGCCGGTTCGCGAAGTCGATCTTGGTGTAGATGCCGAGGTTGCCGACGATCCGGGTGATCGGGTCGAACGCCACCTCGACGAGGCCGCCCTGCGTGGCCTGCCGGCCGCTCCTGGCCTCGGTGCCCTGTTTCATCGCACGACGCCTTTCAGTTGTGCGGCCAGCGGGGCTGGTAGCCGCTGGTCAGCCTGTCTCGGTTGTGGCGCCACTTCGGTTCCCGGTTGGCGCTCCTGTTCGTGATCGACCGCAGCGTCCGGATGAACGGCCCGTACGTGCGCAGCAGGGTGGAGGACAGGCTCGCGCCGGGCGGCTCGTCCATGAACGGCATGAACTTGTCGGGAAAGCCCGGCATCGTGCAGCCGATGCAGATCCCCCCGACGTTCGGGCAGCCGCCGACGCCGTCCATCCAGCCGCGCTTGGTGACGTTGCAGTTCACCACCGGGCCCCAGCAGCCGATCTTCACCTGGCACTTGGGCGAGTTGTAGTCGCGGGCGAAGTCGGCCTGCTCGTAGTAGGCGGCGCGGTCGCAGCCCTCGTGCACCGTCTTGCCGAACAGCCAGGTCGGCCGGAGCTGCTCGTCCAGCGGGATGACGGGCGCCTGCCCGGCCGCCTGGTGCAGCACCCAGAGCAGCGTCTCCATGAAGTTGTCCGGCTGGACGGGGCAGCCCGGCACGTTGACGATCGGCAGGCCGCCCGCGGACCGGAAGTCCCAGCCGAGGTAGTCGGCGAGGCCCATGCACCCGGTCGGGTTGCCGGCCATCGCGTGGATGCCGCCGTAGGTCGCGCACGTGCCCGCCGCGACGACCGCCCACGCCTTCGGCGCGAGCCGGTCGATCCAGGTGTTCAGCGTGATCGGCTCGCCGGTCTCGGGATCATTGCCCATCGACGTCCAGTAGCCGTCCCCGTTGATGTTCTCGTTGGGGACCGACCCCTCGACGACGAGGACGAAGGGCTCCAGTTCCCCCCGCGCGGCCCGGTGGAAGGCCTCCATGAAGTCGTCGCCGGTCTCGTAGGCGAGCACCTTGTTGTGCAGGTGGACCTTCGGCAGGCCCGGTATCGCTCCGAGGACGACGTCCTCGATGCTCGGCAGCGAGGCCGCGGTCACCGAGATCGTGTCCCCGTCGCAGCTCATTCCCTCGGAAGTCCACAGAATGTGGATCTCCTCCGTCAGTGGTCGCTCCGGAGCGACGCCCGCCATGGCTTTCCTCCCCCGAGATCATCGCCAATGCCGCCCTGCCCGCCGGGAACGGCGCGAAACACCGCCCGAAAAGCCCCCCAACCGAGTTTCTCCATTCCGTAAAAACGCCGTTTGAGCCGGGGTGATCGGGGCAGCAGACCAGCGTCGGAGCAGCGGAAACCGGGCGGGAGGACGGGTGCACGAATTGGCCGTCACGGAGAGCGTCATAGCGGCGATTTCAGCGCAATTGCCCGATTCGCGAGTGGTGGTGGTCCACCTCGACATAGGGAGACTTTCCGGAGTCATGCCGGACGCGGTGCGATTCTGCTTCGAACTCGCCGGCGAGGGGACGTGCGTCGAGGGCGCCCGGCTCGACATCACCGAGACCGACGGGGTGGGCGAGTGCACGGACTGCGGGACGTCCTTCCCCGCCCGCGACGCGCTCGCCGTCTGCCCGTGCGGCAGCGCCGACGTCACCGTCAGCGGCGGCGCCGACCTTTCGATCCGGGGCGTGGAGGTCGCCGATGTGTGAGACCTGCGGCTGCGACGGCGAGGACGCCCCGCGCATCACCCTGGAACCCGGCCGCCCCGTGCCTCTGGAACAGGTGCCTCTTGAGCAGGTGCCTCTTGAGCACGTGACGCTGGAGCAGAAAGTCCTGGCCCGCAACGACGACCTCGCCGGCCTGAACCGGACCTGGTTCGCCGAGCGCGGCATCGTCGCGCTCAACATGATGAGCTCCCCCGGCTCGGGCAAGACGACGCTGCTGGAGCGCACCGTCGCCGACCTGAGCCCGGACCGCCCGATCTCGGTGATCGAGGGCGACCAGGAGACGCTGCTCGACGCGCGGCGGCTCACCGCCGCCGGGGCCCGGACCGTCCAGGTCAACACCGGCGCCGGCTGCCACCTCGACGCCGCGATGGTGGCCGGCGCGCTCACCGCGCTGGCGCCGCCGGACGGCTCCACCGTCTTCATCGAGAACGTCGGCAACCTCGTCTGCCCCGCGCTGTTCGACCTCGGCGAGCGGGCCCGCGTGGTCCTGATGTCCGTCACCGAGGGCGCCGACAAGCCGCTGAAGTACCCGCACATGTTCCGCGGCGCCGACGTCCTGCTGGTCAACAAGGTGGACCTGCTCCCCCACGTCGACTTCGACATGGACGCCTGCATCGCCGCGGCCCGCCGCCTCTGCCCCGGCCTGGAGGTCCTCCCCATCTCGGCGACGCGCGGCGACGGCCTCAAGACCTGGTACGACTGGCTGGCCGAAGCCTGACCCGCGGGGCTACCGGTGTCGCCGCCGACGGCGGTCACCGGCACCCCGACGCATCCTGGGCGTTCCGCGCGTGGGAACTATGGCGCGTGCCTCAAAGACGACGTCCACAAGCGGCATCTGAAGGCGCGCGTGATCAGCGGTGCCCGAGGGCATGGAGACACGATCAATGATGTCCCAGCGCCCGATGTGGTCGTGGGACGCCGTATTCCGGGCGGTGTGAACGTCATGTTGTCAGAGGCCACCATGGCTTTGGCGGGAGCCGGCGGGGCCGCCGTCGTGCAGATGATGGTGAGCGACGGATGGGAGTCGGCCAAGGGACGGCTGGCGCGCCTGCTCGGCCGCGGCACCCCCGCCGAGGTCACCGCCATGGAAGACCGGCTGGAGTCCGCACGCACGCAACTGGCGTCCCTGCCCGAGAACGAGCTCGAACAGGCCATGCGAGTCCAGGCGGCCGTTTGGCAGGAGCAGCTCGCCGATCTTCTGGAGGCGGCCCCGGAGGTCGAGGAGGAACTTCGCGGCCTGGTCGGCCGGGTCGACGCCCGGCAGGGCACCACGGGCGTCCGGCAGCAAGCCGTCCTGCTCTCCGGAATCCAGATCAACCGGTTCTCCGCTCCGCCGGCGCTGGACGAGGCCATCGGCACGATCGCCGTGCCGGCCGGCCGCCGCTACGAGGACGCCCCGCTGCGCGGCCGTGACGAGCTGATCGCCGAACTGGTCGAGGCACTGTCCCGTCCCGGCTCGGCCGAGCGCGTTCACCTCCTGCACGGCCTCGGCGGCGCGGGCAAGTCCAGCGTGGCGTTGGAGGTCGCCTGCCGCGTCCAGGAGAAGGGCGCCGGCGTCTGGTGGATTCCGGCCTCCGACGCTGGACGGGTCACGATGGGCATGCTCAACCTGGCCCGCCGGCTCAGGCTCAGCGATGCCGAGATCGCCCACCGCGATGTCGCCGATCTCATCTGGGAGCGGCTGGCCGACCGCGACACTCCCTGGCTGCTCGTCTTCGACAACGCCGACGACCCCGCCGTCCTGACGATCGACGACGCCCCGCTCCCCGACGGGACCGGCTGGCTCCGGCCCGTCGCGACCGCCGCCGGGATGGCGATCGTGACCAGCCGGCACGGTCGCGTCCCGGACTGGGGCGGCTGGTGCCGTGCCCACGACGTCGGGATGCTCACCCCCGCCGAGGGGGCGCAGGTGCTGTTGGACGGGACGGGCTCCAAGGCGGGGTCCCGCGCCGATGCGGAGTCGCTCTCGCGACGGCTCGGCGGGCTGCCGCTGGCGCTGCGCCTGGCCGGAAGCTACCTCGCCCAGTCCCAGCAGATGCCGCGGATCTTCGCCGATCCCGAGCGCGCCCGAACGTTCGCGGAGTACCGCTCCGCCCTCGATGTGGATCCGCCGGAGGCGGGCTTCCCCTCCCAGCAGGTGCAGGTGTCCGATCGTGAGGCCCGCCAGATGCTCGGGCGCACCTGGGAGCTGTCGCTCGAACTGCTGGAGCGCCGCGGCACCGGGCCGGTGCGAGCCTTGCTCAACCTGCTTTCGTGTTTCGCGGACGCGCCGATTCCGTACGAGATGCTTCTCCTGCCGCGGCTGCTCGCCGAATCCGAGATCTTTCCGTCATCGACGACCGGTGGCGAGATCTGGCAATCCCTGGTCGCCCTCTCGGACACCGGACTCCTCGATCTGGATTCGCCCAGCCATGAGGAGGACATTCCTGTACTGCGCCTGCATCCGCTCGTCCGGGACGTGAGCCGTCCGCGAGAGCAGGAGGACCGCTACCTCACCACCGCGGCGAAAGTCCTGGTGGGTGCGACGCATGGCGAGCAGAGCGGATTGCCGGAAGATCCAGCGAAATGGGAAGTATGGCAATTCCTCGTCCCCCATGCGAGGCAGGTCCTCGACGCCGTCAGTGCGCTGCCCCGCCTCGGCCGGCAAGCCCGGCTGGATTCCGCGAAGGCCGCCTACATGAGCGGACGGCATCTCGCCTCCACGGGCGCCTACGCTCAGGCGAGGGCCGTTTACGCAGAAGTCTTCGCCATCAGGAGCCGCCTCCTCGGCCTCGATCACGAAGACACTCTCAGCGCCCACTACGGCATCGCCCGCATGGCGGCCGGCCAAGGCCGGTACGGCGAGGCGGAGACGGCTTTCCGCGAGATCCTCGCGTCCAGGGAACGGATCCTCGGCCCCGGGCATCCGGACACTCTCAACGCTCGCTACGGGGTCGCCCGGATGGCCGCCGCCCAGGGGCGGTACCACGAGGCCGAGCAGGTCTATCGCGACATTCTGGCCGACGGAGACCGCACCATGGGGCCCGGCCACCCGGAGACCCTCCGCGCCCAGTACGGCATTGCCCGGATGGCGGGCGAACAGGGCCGGTTCAGCGAGGCCGAGGCGATTTACCGGGAACTGCTCGGCACCCAGGAGACCAACTCCAGCGCGCCTTTCTCGGACCATCCGGAGCATCTGGAATCGAAGACCGTCTACCGGGAGGTTCTCGCCGTCGAGGAACGCGTCCTCGGTCCCGACCAACCCGATACCCTCACCATCCGCTACGCGATCGCGAGGACGGCGGCCGCACAGGGCAGGCACGACGAGGCGGAAAGGGCCTACCGCGAGGTCCTCCTGGTGGAGGAGGAGACCCTTGGGCCCGACCATCCCGACACGCTGACCACATGCCACTGGGTGGCCCGCATGGTCCTCGCCCAAGGCCGTCACGAGGACGCCGAGCGCCTCTTCCGGCAGGTTCTCGCCACACGAGAGGAGGTTCTGGGCGTTGACCACCCCAACACCCTCATGACCCGTTACTGGGTCGCCAGGACTCTGGAGACCCAAGGTCGTCGCCGCGAGGCGGAGGCGCTTCTCCGGTCTGTCCTGCGAGGGCGACGACGAGTTCTCGGCGCGGACCACCCGCACATAGACCAGACCCTCCAGGCCCTGGAGAAGTTGAACGGGGATGAACGGCGCACTTGACCTGGAGTGTGCTCCAGTTTCTAGCGTTCTGGGCGTTCGCTAACGAGGGAGCACGCCAGGATGCAGTACCGCAAGCTCGGCCGGACCGGCGTCGAGGTCAGCACCCAGTGCCTCGGCGCGATGATGTTCGGCGCCGTCGGCAACCCCGACCACGACGACTCCGTGCGCATCGTCCACAAGGCGCTGGACGCGGGGATCAACTTCATCGACACCGCCGACATGTACTCCGCCGGGGAGAGCGAGGAGATCGTCGGCAAGGCCCTCAAGGGCCGCCGCGACGACGTCGTCCTCGCGAGCAAGTTCTTCTTCCCGCTCGGTGAGGAGCGCAACGGCCGCGGGGGGTCGCGCCGTCACATCGTCCGGGCCGTGGAGGACAGCCTCCGCCGCCTCGGCACCGACCGCATCGACCTGTACCAGATGCACCGCCGCGACTGGGACACCGATCTGGAGGAGACCCTCGACGCGCTGACCGACCTCGTCCGGCAGGGGAAGATCCTCTACGCCGGGTCGTCGACCTTCCCGGCCGACTGGATCGTCGAGGCGCAGTGGGCCGCCGAGCGCCGGGGCGGCGTCCGGTTCGTGTGCGAGCAGCCCCAGTACTCGATCTTCGCCCGCTCGATCGAGGAGGCCGTGCTCCCCGCCGCGCAGCGGTACGGCATGGGCGTGATCCCGTGGAGCCCGCTCGCCGGAGGCTGGCTGACCGGCAAGTACCGGCGCGGGCAGGAGGCCCCGGCGGGCGCCCGGTTCACGCCCGCCGACGGCACGCCGCCCGCCTGGCGGGACCGCACCGTCGACGTGGACCCGAGCGCCCCCGTCCGCTACGACGCCGTCGAGCGCCTCGAGAAGATCGCCGAGAACGCCGGCCTGTCGCTGACCCGCATGGCGCTGGCCTTCGCCGGCGAGCACCCGGCGATCACCTCGACCATCATCGGCCCGAAGACCATGGACCAGCTGGACGACCTGCTCGCCGCCGCCGACGTCCGCCTCGACGCCGCCACCCTCGACGCGATCGACGAGGTCGTCCCCCCGGGCACCGACATCGCCCGCATCCGCCACATGACCGGCAACCCGTCCCTGAACCTCGAACACCGCCGCCGCCCCTGAGACGCCCGCCCCTGAACGCTCCGGCCCCGGCGCGGTCGCGCCGGGGCCGGTCCCTACCTGATCAGGGGGTCGCGGGGGAGGCCGAGGATGCGCTCGGCGATCTGGTTGCGGGTGATCTCCGAGGTGCCGCCGGCGATGGACAGGCCGCGCGAGCCGAGGCGCACGAGGGAGGCGAGCTGGCCGGGGCCGTCGGTGAAGGCGGCGTCCGGGCCGGCGAACTCGGCGAGGAGGGCGGCGGTGGCGTGGCCGTGCTCGGCGAGGACGAGCTTGGTGATGTTGCCCTCGGGGCCGGGCTCGCCGCCGGCGACGGCGCGTTCGGCGGAGCGGAGGTTGAGCAGGCGCAGGGCCTGCTCCTCGGCCGCGTGGGCGCCGACGCGCTCGGCGCCGCCGGGGACGCGGTCGCCGTGCTCGGCGTAGAGGGAGACGACGTCCGGGCCCGTCCGGCCGCCGGCACCGCCGCCGATGCTGACGCGCTCGTTGCCGAGGGTGGCGCGGGCGACCGTCCAGCCCTGGTTGGGGGTGCCGACCACGTCGGCGTCGGGGACGAAGACGTCGGAGAAGAACACCTCGTTGAACTCCGAGTCCCCGGTCGTCTGCCGCAGCGGCCGGACCTCCACGCCGGGGTGCTTCATGTCGATGACGACCATGGTGACACCGGAGTGCTTCGGCGCGTCCGGGTCGGTGCGGACGGTGGCGAAGCCCCAGCGGCAGTAGTGCGCGCCGCTCGTCCAGACCTTCTGGCCGTTGACCACCCAGCCGCCGTCCACCTTCTCGGCGCGGGTCTTGACGGCGGCGGCGTCCGAGCCGGCCTCCGGCTCGCTGAACAGCTGGCACCAGATCTCGTCTCCGTTCAGCGCGGGACGCACGAAGCGGTCGATCTGGTCCTGCGTGCCGTGCTGGACGAGGGTGAGGATCACCCAGCCGGTGATGCCGAGCTGGGGACGCCTGACGCCGGCGGCGCGGAACTCGTCCTCGATGACGAGCTGCAGCCCGGCGCTCGCCTCCACGCCCCAGGGGCGCGGCCAGTGCGGCTGGACGTACCCGGTCTCGATGAGCCGGGCCCGCTGCCCGGCGGCCGGCAGCGCGGCGATCTCCCGGGCCAGCGCGCGGATCCGCGGGCGCTCCGCCTCGGCCTCGGGCGGCAGGTCCAGGCTCGCCTCCCGGACGACCCCGGCGGTCCGCAGCCGGGTCACGTCGCGCTCGGCGGCGTGCGGGTCGAGGACGGCCTCCAGGGCCGCGGCCCGGCGCAGCAGCAGGTGGGCGTCGTGCTCCCAAGTGAAGCCGATGCCGCCGTGCACCTGGATGTTCAGGCCCGCGTTGGCCGTGAACGCCGGGAGGGCGAGCGCCGCCGCGACGGCCGCCGCCAGCTCGAACTGGTCCGCCGGCCCCGAGGCGGCCCGCGCCGCGTCCCAGACGGCCGCCGTGCCCAGCTCGGCGGCGACGAGCATGTTCGCGCAGTGGTGCTTGACGGCCTGGAACGTCGCGATCGGGCGGCCGAACTGCCGCCGCACCTTGGCGTACGCGGTGGCGGTGTCGACGCATTCGAGCGCGCCGCCGACTGCCTCGGCGGACGCCAGCGTCCGGGCGACGGCGGTGGCGCGGGCGCGGGCGCCGGGGAGCACCTCCACCGCGGCGCCGTCGAGGCGCACGCGGGCGGAGCGGCGGGACGGGTCGAGGTTCCCGGGCACCTCGACGGCGACGCCGGGGGCGTCCGCCCGCACGACGAGCAGGTCGTCGCCCGCCGGGAGGAGGAGCAGTTCGGCGAGCCCGCCGCCGAGCACGACACCGGCGTCCCCGGTGGCGGTGCCGCCGGTGACCGTCAGCGCGCCGCCCAGGCCGACGGCGGCCGTGGTGTCGCCGGAGGCGAGGCCGGGCAGGAGCCGCGCCCGCTGCTCCTCGCCTCCGGACGCGGCGATCGCGGCGGACGCCGTCATCGTCGGCAGCATCGGGCCCGGCGCGGCGGCGCGGCCCAGTTCCTCGGCGACCACGACCAGCTCCTGGAGCCCAGCGCCGCCGCCGCCGTGCTCCTCGGGAAGGTGCAGGCCGAGCAGCCCGAGCGCGGCGAAATCCGGCCAGAAGTCCGGCAGCGTCTCCTTGTCCGCCTCCAGGAGCGCGCGGTTCGCGGCGCGCGCGTCGTGGTCGCGCAGGAACGAGCGTGCCGTCCTCGCCAGCTCCCGGTGTTCGTCGCTGATGGCGATCGCCATGGCCCCTCCAAGCGTCGTGCCGTCAGACACCAGAATGTCATTCGGTTTCTGTCCGGCGCTAGGGGGCGCCGTTAGGGGCCCCCGGCTAGGGCCCCCGCTAGGCGGTCTCCGGCCCCGCGGGCGGGTGGCGGCCGAGGAAGGCGACCAGCCGGTCGGCCGGCCCGGCCCGCGGCCCCGGGTCCACGGGCCCGGCGAACAGGGGACCGCGCTCCTCCGGCACCACCAGCGGGCTGATCTTCAGCAGCTCGTCCGCCAGCGCGGACGGGATGGGACGCCCCTCCCCCGTGGCCTGCGAGATGTCCCACCCGTGCACGGCCACCTCCAGGGCGCCCGTCACCACCATCAGCCCGCCGGCCAGCCGCCGGTCACCGATCGCGACCGTTCCTCGCGCGGCGGACGCCTTCAGCACCCGCACGGCCTGCACCCGCAGGGCGGACACCGGGTCGTCCACGGGCGCCCTCTGCGCCGGCACCGTCTCGACATGCCCGAGGCTCATCCCTTCATGGAGCGCCTCAAGCGAGTCACGGACGTGCAGCAGCAACATGTGGAGGTCCCAAAGCTCACAGGGCGTCGGCCGGGTGAGCATCTGCGGCGTGACCGCCTGGACGGCCGTCAGCACGAAGCCGACCGCCCGTTCCAGCAGCCCGCCGTGCAACGCGGTCTGCGCCGTACACGTCCGCTCGCGCATGCGGCCTCTCCAATCGAGGATGACGGTCTCTGTTCTATGGACCGTCGCCGCACGCCGAAATCATCGGCGCCGTAGGGCCTGGCGGCGTTGGACCCGCCTGCGTCAGGCGGTGGCCTCCACCTCCTGGCGGGTGAGGACGGGGTCGGGGGCGGTCGGCGCGGTGGAGGCGACCGGTTCCGTCACCCCTTTCGCCACGCGGGCCTCGGCCTGGCGGAACTCGGGCAGCGGCCCGGTCGCGTCGTGCAGGGTGTTGAGGACGAACCACAGCGTCGTCCGGCGGAGCCGCAGCGTCACCGGGTTGGGCGGCCGGTAGAGGACGAGCTTGCGCGCCCACTCCGGGAGCATGTCGCGCGCCGCCCAGTCCATGAAGGGGCTGCCGGGCTCCCACGGCTTGACCTTGCCGTCCCGCAGGTTGGGCCCGGTCGCGAAGGCCTTGATCGGGGTCACCGCCAGCCGCGGCAGGTAGGACTCCAGGCACTCGGCGACCTCGGCCTTGGAGGCGGGCAGGTCGGTCCCGCCCAGGGCCTCGCCGACGCGGACGAACTCGCGGTAGTAGCGCTCCAGGTCGTCCCCCTTGAGCGGGCGCCGGTGGTAGCGCTCGTGCGCGGTGGCGAGGCCCCAGACGACGGTGGCGTAGTTCCAGCGCAGCCATTCGGGGTCGTCGGCGTCGTAGGGGAGCCCGTCCGGGCGGGTGCCCTTGACCGTGTGGTGCATGGCGCGGACGGTGCGGGCCAGCCGCTCGGCGGTCGCGGTGGAGCCGTAGGCCGTCCCGATGAAGAACGACAGCGAGTGCCCGAGCCGGACCGCGGCCCCTTCCGGGTCGATGTTCCCGGTGGGGACGCCGTCGACGCGCTCGGGGATGCGCGAGTGGTCGTAGGCCATCCAGCTGATGCTCGGGTCGAGGCCCTCGATGTAGGCGGCGCCGACCAGGCCGAGCATCAGGGTCGGCAGGTGCGAGTGGACGTACCAGACCGCGCTGTCCGGCCCGAACCAGCCCGGGTCGCCGTCCGGTCCGGCGAAGTCCAGGCCCTTGAAGAACCTGGAGCGGATCTCGGTGTCGAAGGCGCGCTCGAACCGTGCCGCGATGACGTTGCTCTTCGGTGCCATGCCGTGCTCTCCCGGGCCCATTCTGGTGACATGTGTATCCAGAGTAAGTGTCTGGGTACACGCGTGTCCAGACTTGCTAGGGTGTGCGCCATGGCGACCGCGCGCACGGCCACGTCCACCCGGTGGGCCGGGGTGCCCGCCGACCGCCGCCGCGACGAGCGGCGCGCCATGCTCGTCCGGGCCGCGTTCCGGCTGTTCGGCGAGGAGGGCGAGGCGGCGCTGACCGTCCGGGCGGTGTGCCGCGAGGCCGAGCTGCACACCCGCTACTTCTACGAGAACTTCGCCGGCACCGGCGACCTGCTGGCGGCCGTCTACGACCGGGAGGCCACCGCCCTCGGCGAGGACCTGGCCCGCGCCCTGGACGAGGCGGGCCCCCGGCCGGACGTCCGCACCCGCGCCGGCATCCGCAGCGTCCTGCGGTTCATCAGCGACGACCCGCGCAGGGGACGCGTCCTGTTCGCCGAGGCGCGCGGCAACGAGGTGCTCGCCGAACGGCGCCGGGCCGCGCAGACCGCGCTGCTCGACGGCGTGCTCGCGATGAGCAGCGCCGAGAACCCCGGGCTCCCCGTCGTCATCGCCGCGACCATGTTCACCGGCGCGATGACCGAGCTGGCCCAGCAGTGGGCGGACGGCCGGCTGGGCGACGACCTCGACGCGGTGGTCGACCACGCCGTCGAGCTGTCGCTGGCGCTCCACGCGACCGCCGCGCGCCACGTCCCGTCCGGCTGAGCCCGGCTGAGACCGAGCCGGTGATCAAGGTTGGCGGGGGCGCCCGTTTTTGACTCGATCAACTTGCGCCCGCCTCTAGCTTCCCGAATCAAGTTCTAGTATCCAGGAGTCATCACTTCGACAGGCGGCCCGTCCCGCGGGAGGTACCAGTGCAGACCAGAGCGGCGATCCTGTGGGAACCGCACACCGACTGGAGCATCGAGGACATCGAGCTCGACGACCCCAAGGCGGGCGAGGTCAAGGTCAAGTTCGCCGCGTCGGGGCTGTGCCACTCCGACGAGCACCTGGTCACCGGGGACATGGTGCTCGACCCGGAGATCGCCAAGCTCATGGGCTGGGAGCAGTTCCCCGTCATCGGCGGGCACGAGGGCGCCGGCGAGGTCGTGGAGGTCGGCCCCGGCGTGACCACGCTGCAGGAGGGCGACCACGTCGTCCTGTCCTTCATCCCGGCCTGCGGCCGCTGCCCCTCGTGCGCCCGCGGCCGCCAGCACCTCTGCGACCTCGGCGCGGTGCTGCTCGCCGGACGGCAGATCGGCGACATGACCGCCCGCCACCACTCCAAGAGCGGCAAGGACCTGGGCATCATGTGCTGCACCGGGACCTTCTCCCCCTACACCGTCGTCAACGAGGCCACCGCCATCAAGATCGACGACTGGATCCCGCTCGACAAGGCCGCGCTGGTCGGCTGCGGCGTCACCACCGGCTGGGGCTCGGCGGTCAACGCGGCCGGCGTCCAGCCCGGCGACACCGTCGTGGTGATCGGCCTCGGCGGCATCGGGATGAACGCGGTGCAGGGCGCGGCGATGGCCGGCGCCCGCCACGTCGTCGTCGTCGACCCGGTCGACTGGAAGCGCGAGAAGGCCACCGAGTTCGGCGCCACCCACTCCGCCGCGTCCGTCGAGGAGGCCATGGCCACCGTCGGCGAGATCACCTGGGGCGCCAACGCCGACAAGGCGATCCTCACCACCGGCGTCGCCACCGGCGACCTCGTCGCCCCGATGATGGGCATGGTCGCCAAGGGCGGCCGCGGCGTCGTCACCGCCGTCGCGCCGATCGTCCAGGAGGACGTCAAGCTCAACCTGTTCGACCTCGCGATGCAGCGCAAGGAGCTGGTCGGCTGCATCTTCGGCAACGCCAACCCGCGCCGCGACATCCCGCGCCTCCTGCGCCTCTACGACGAGGGCAGGCTCAAGCTGGACGAGCTGGTCACCACCACCTACGAGCTCGACGACGTCAACAAGGGCTACCAGGACATGCGGGACGGCAAGAACATCCGCGGAATGATCAAGTACTGATCTCCCGGGGACGGGCGGCGCCTCGCGCCTCCCGTCCCCCGGCGGCGGGCCGGGTTCCGGCGGGCGGGAGCCGCACCTCGAACAGGGCGCCGCCCTCGGGCGCGTCACCGACCGTGATCATCCCGCCGTGCGCCAGGACCAGGTCGCGGGTGATCGCCAGGCCGAGCCCGGAGCCGCCGTCGTCGCGGCTGCGCGCCTCGTCCAGCCTTACGAACCGCTCGAAGATCCGCTCCCGGTCGTCCGGCGGCACCCCGGCGCCGTCGTCGGCGACCCGCAGCACCGTCGCGCCCTCCTGCGCGCCCAGCCCCACCCGGATCCTCCCGGCCGCGTGCCGCTCGGCGTTGTCGAGCAGGTTGGACAGGACGCGGGCCAGCCGCGTCCGGCTGCCGAGGGCCCGCGGGGCGCCCGCCACCTCGGCCTCGATGGCGAGGGCGCGGCCGCCCGCGGGACGGCGCCGCAGCTCCTCGCGCACCAGCTCGGCCATGTCCACCGCCACCGCCGGCGCCGGGTCCGCCCCGGCGTCCAGCCGGGCCAGCAGGAGCAGGTCGGCGGCCAGGTGCTGGAGCCGGACGACGTCGGCGGCCAGCTCGGCGACGTCCAGCAGCCGGGGATGCGCCGCGCCCACCTCCAGTTGCGTGCGCAGCGAGGCGATCGGCGTGCGCAGCTCGTGGGCGGCGTCGGCGACGAACCCGCGCTGCCGGGTCACCGACCGCTCCAGGGCGGCCAGGGTCTCGTTCGTCGTGCCCGCCAGTTCGGCCACCTCGTCCCGCGTCCCCGGCACGGGGACCCGGCGGGTCAGGTCGCCGGAGGCCGTGATCTCCGCCAGCTCGCCGCGGATCGCCGCCACCGGGCGCAGCGCCCGCCGGGTGACCAGCCAGGTCACGGCGGCGACCACGGCCAGCAGCAGGGGCAGCCCGGCGAGCATCGCCCGGCCCACCGCGGCGACCGCGTCGCGCGTGGCGGTCAGGGCGGCGCCCGCGTAGACGGTGACGGTCTCGCCCGCGGGAGTGGTCGCCTCCACCGCGGCGAACCTGTAGTCGTCGGCCCGCCCGCCCATGGTGGCGCGTCCCGTGGCGTGCCGGACGTCGTCGGAGACGTGCCCGGGGCGCGGGTCCTCCTCGTCCAGGTCGTCGTCCCCCTCCCCCGGCAGGGCGCCGGCCCCCGGCCGCGCCGCCGCCGCGGAGCCGCCCGTCCCGGAGCCGCCCGTCCCGCTGACGGCCTCCAGCTGCTCGCTGGCCGCGCGCACCCGGCCGGACGCGTCCACGATCTGGATCGGGCGCTCCTCGGTGTCGTCCAGGTCCAGCCGGTGGACGGGGGTGCCGGTGGCGAGCTTGGCGGCGATCTCGCGGGCGCTCATCTCCGCCTGCAGGTCGGCGTGCCTCGCGAGGTTCGCCCGCAGCAGGGACATCACGGTCAGCCCCGCGACGGCGAGCGCCACCGCGACCACCGCGGTCGCGCCGACCGTGGTGCGGGCGCGCACCGAGTCGACCAGGCGCGGCATCAGCCGCCTCCGTCCGGCCGGACGGCACTGCCCGGCCCGAAGGCACCGCCCGGCCGGTCGGCGCCCCCGTTGGTGGCCAGCCGGTACCCGGCGCCGCGGACCGTGGTGATCGACCGGCGCCCGAACGGCGCGTCCAGCTTGCGGCGCAGCGCGCTCACGTAGACCTCGACGATGTTGGGGTCGCCGTCGAAGGCGCCGTCCCAGACGTGTTCGAGGATCTGCGACTTCGACACCACCTGGCCCGCGTTGGACGCCAGGTGCTCCAGCACCGCGAACTCCTTGGCGGTGAGCTCCACCTGCACGCCGGCGCGCAGCACCCGCCGGGCGGCGGGCTCGATGGTGAGGTCGCCGAGCTCGATGAGCGGCGCGGCGCCCCGGGTGCGGCGCCGCAGCAGGGCCCGGATGTGGGCGAGCAGCACCACGTAGGAGAACGGCTTGGTGAGGTAGTCGTCCGCGCCGATGTCGAGCCCCTCGGCCTGGTCGTACTCGCCGTCCTTGGCGGTCAGCATCAGGATCGGGGTCTCGTCGCCCGCCGCGCGCAGCGCCGAGCAGACCCGGTACCCGTTCATGCCGGGCAGCATGATGTCGAGCAGGATCAGGTCGTAGTCGTTCTCCAGCGCCCGGCCGAGGCCGGTGGCGCCGTCGTGCGCCGTGTCCACCGCGTAGCCCTCGGCGGCCAGCCCCTGCGCCAGCGACCGGGCCAGCCGTCTCTCGTCCTCGACGATCAGCAGGCGCATCGCGGTCCGGCCCTTCTCATCGCCACTGCGTGTTGTGATTGACTCATCGCACAGTGTAATCGGAGCGGCGCTCGGGGTGATGTCCGGCCGAGCCGTCCGGTGGCTTCGGGAGGTTGGGATGAGGGCGCTGTCGGGGCGCGGGCCGGTGCTGGTGATCGCGATCGCGCTGGGCGGGCTGGCCGGGTCGGCCGCCACCGTGCTCGCCGCCGGGCTCGCCGGCGGGGACGACGTCCGCGCCCGGCCGGTGGCGCTGCGCCTCGGCATCGAGCGGGCCGCCGGCATCGCGTCGCGGACGGTGCCGGGCGGCCACATCGAGGGCCTGGAGCTGGGCTACAACGGCCGGACGCTGATCTGGGAGGCCGATGTCATCGCCACCGACGGCACCGCGCGGGAGCTGCACATCGACTCCCGCGACGGCCGCGTGGTGGCCGACCGCCTCGACCCGCCGGAGGAGGGCGAGGACGGCGACGACTGCGACGACGGCACCACCGGCCGTCCCGACCAGGCCGCCGCGCTGGGAGCCGCGAAGATCACCGCGGCCCGGGCGGCGCGGGCCGCCCTGGAGGAGGTGCCCGGCACCGTCGCCGCGGTCGACTTCGAGTACCGCCGGACCGCGCACGTCTGGGAGGTCGACGTCACCGACCGCGACGGGCGGGAGCACAAGCTGCGGGTGGACACCGCCACGGGCGAGGTCATCGCCGACGCCCCCGGCGAGGACGACGGCTGACCGGCCGGGCGCCGCGTCACGCGGCGGCCCCGCGTCACTCGGTGGTGCCGCGCCGCGCCACGAGGCCCGCCGAGAGGACCTTCACCCGCAGGCTGCCGCACGACGAGCAGGCCCGGTCGACCCACGGCGGCTGGACGGCCACCCCGCCGAGCCTCCACGCGACCGCGTCGCCGCAGTACCGCACCACGTACACGTCCTCCCACACGCGCATGCAGCCGAGGCAGTGGGAACGCCATTTCTCGGTCGCCGTCTGCACGCTGCGAACCCGCACGCGCAGCCCCTTCGAGGCCACGTGGAGCTGACGGACCTCGCACCGCGGGCGGCCGGGAAAACCTTCCACGGCACGACCGCCCACATTGGTGACATCCAGGCCAACGGTCATCGCTTCCTCCTCCATCCGGAGCACTGAGGGCTTCGACGACCATCACTCTGACGAACATTTCTGAGCCCAGCCTGAAGCACCCTGAAGCGACCTTCAGAACGGCCCACGCCGACAGATCGCACCGACAACGTGCAATTGTCACCAAGAGGGCGAATCGGGCTATTGACACCGCGTCCAGCCAGCTAGACCGCCCGTTGCCGGGATCGCATCATGTCGGCATGAAAGGCATTC
Source organism: Actinomadura madurae (assembly GCF_047130825.1). Classification (NCBI taxonomy): domain Bacteria; kingdom Bacillati; phylum Actinomycetota; class Actinomycetes; order Streptosporangiales; family Thermomonosporaceae; genus Actinomadura; species Actinomadura madurae. The sequence goes on along the minus strand of NZ_CP083237.1, from coordinate 8,038,633 downwards.
TTGGCGACTTGTTTTGCCTTTCACAGCCCATTGCTCGGGCACTTCATGAAAAGGGGTGGTTCAGCTGGACGGGAGGAATTCGATGATCGAGCGGGAGGCGGCCGGCGTGACCGATTCGAGCCGCAGGCCGGCCCGCCCGGCCAATTCCCCCAGCCGGTCGAGGGTGCGCTCCCGGCCGCGGACGTAGCACAGCATGCGCAGGTCGCCCTCGGTGTGCTGCGCGCCTTCGCCGCCATCGGCGACGTGGTCGACGGCGAGCACCCGTCCGGCGGCCCCGGCCGCCTCGGCGCACCGTCGCAGGATGCGCAGGGCGTCCTCGTCGTCCCAGTCGTGCAGGACGCCCGAGAGCAGGTAGCCGCCCGCCCCGGCGGGAAGCGCGTCGAAGAAGCTGCCCGCCTGCGCGCCCGCCCGGTCGTCCAGGCCCGCCGAGGCGATGGCCTGCCGGGCGCGGTCCACCGGTCCGGCCAGGTCGATCACCGTCCCGCGCAATCCCTCGTGGGCGCGCAGGAGGGCGATCAGCAGGCTGCCGTTGCCGCCGCCCACGTCGACGACATGACCGAGCTCGCCCCACGGGTAGGCGGCGGCCACCGCGGGCGCCTCCGCGACCAGCCGGGACCCCATCAGGGCGTCGAACGACGCCGAGCGCGCGTCGTCGGCCGCCAGGTCGTCCCAGTACGGACGACCGAACTGGCGTGGGAACGCGGGCTCGCCGGTGCGGACGGTGTGCAGCAACTGGACGAAGCACAGGTCGGCCCGTCCGATGGCGCCGTCGAGGTCGAGCCACGGCCGCAGCCCGCCGGGGTGATCGTCCCGGAGCTGCTCGCCCAGGGCCGTCAGGCCGTAGGCGCCGTCCCCGGCTCGCGAGAGCACCCCCGACGTCACGAGGTGGTCCATCACCCGGCCCAGGGCGTCCCGGTCGGCGTCCACCACCGCGGCCAGGTCACCGGGCGTCGTGCGGCCGGCGGCGATGTGGTCGGCCAGCCGCAGGGTCGCCGCCACCCGGACGGCCATCGGTGTCAGCAGGTCGGCGGCCTTCCACAGATCCCCGCCCCACCCGGTCCCCTCCTCGGCCATGGCGCCTCCTCGCGGAACGTCCGTCCCAGAACGCTAACCCCGCCCTACGACACCGCTACGCCTGGATCACGCGCACCCCGGCCTCGGTGAAGGCGGCCACCTCCGCCTCCGGCACCGTCCCGTCCGTCACCAGGACGTCGATCCGGTCGGTGTCGCAGATGCGGGCGAACGCGCGGTGCCCGACCTTCGAGCCGTCCGCCACCACGACCACCTGGTCGGCGCGCTCGGCCATCAGCCGGTTCACGTCGGCCTCGCCCTCGTTGTGGCAGGTCGCGCCGTGCCGCGCGGTCACCCCGTTCACCCCGATGACCGCCATGTCCAGCGTCACGTGGTCGAAGATCCCGGTGGCGAGCGGCCCGGTCAGCTCGTAGGACTGCGGGCGCGGCACCCCACCGGTCAGCACGATCTTCACATGCGGCCGGACGGCCAGCTCGTTGCCGATGTTCAGGGCGTTCGTCACGATCGTGACCCCCGGCGTCGTCCCCTCGGCGTGCAGGTCGGCGCGGGTGGCGAGGACCCGGGCGACCTCCGACGTCGTCGTCCCGCCGTTCAGCCCGATGATCGAGCCGGGCTTGGCCAGCTCCGCCGTCGCCGCCGCGATCCGCTGCTTCTCGGACGCGTGCCGCGCCGCCTTGTAGCGCAGCGGCAGGTCGTAGCTGACGCTCTGCGCGACGGCGCCGCCGCGGGTGCGGGTCAGCATCTGCTGCTGCGCGAGCTGGTCGAAGTCGCGGCGGATCGTCGCGGCCGACACCCCCATGCGCCGGGACGCCTCCTCGACGGTCAGCTGCCCGGCGTCCGCGAGCATTTCGAGCAGCGCGTTCCAGCGCTCGTGCCGGGCCACACGGCCCCCTTTCGTGCGGGTGGACGGGCTGGGCGATCTCCGTCCCGCGGATTCTAGCCCTGCGCGCCCCTGGTCTTACCTGCGCGTTCTCGCCATGGAACAATCAGCATCGATCATATGCGCGCAGCGAGAGGATCCCATGCCCGTCGCCTCCCTGGCCAACGCCCGGGTCGTCCTGCCGGACGGCGTCCGGCACGGCGCCCTCCACATCGCCGGCGGGACGATCGCGGCCGCGCCCGGACCGGGCGACGTGCTCGACCTCGGCGGCCGGTACGTCGTCCCCGGCTTCGTGGACATGCACGTCCATGGCGGTGCGGGCGCGTCCTACCAGAACCCCGCCGAGGCCCGCCGGGCCGCCGAGTTCCACCTCGCGCACGGGACGACCACCACCATCGCGAGCCTGGTCACCGGAACCCCAGACGAGCTGGCCTCCGCCGTCGCCGGGCTCGCCGACCTCGCCGCCGACGGCGTCATCGCGGGCGTCCACCTCGAAGGCCCCTACCTGTCCCGCGACCGCTGCGGCGCCCACGACCCGGCGCTGCTGCGCCCCCCGGACCCCGCCGAGTTCGGCCGGCTCGTCCGGGTCGGCCGCGGGCACGTCCGCATGATCACCCTCGCGCCCGAGCTGCCCGGCGCGCTCGACCTCGTCCGGGCCGCCGCGGACGCCGGCGTGATCGCCGCCGTCGGCCACACCGACGGCCCCGGCGCGACGGCGCGGGCCGCGTTCGACGCCGGCGCCCGCGTCGCGACGCACCTGTTCAACGCGATGCGCCCGCTGCACCACCGCGAGGGAGGGCCCGTCGCCGCCGCGCTCACCGACCCCCGGGTCACCGTCGAGCTGATCAACGACGGCGTCCATGTGGAACCCGCCGTCGCCCGCCTCGCGTTCGCCGCCACGCCCCGCGTCGCGCTGATCACCGACGCGATGGCCGCCGCCGGGATGGGCGACGGCGACTACCGCCTCGGCGTCATGGACGTCGAGGTCCGCGGCGGCCGCGCCACCCTCGCCGGCGGGACGTCCATCGCCGGCAGCACCATCACCATGGCCGACGCGTTCCGCCAGGCCGTGACCGAGGCCGGCCTGCCGATCGAGCGCGCCGCCGAAGCGGCGTCCCTCACCCCGGCACGCGCGCTCGGCCTCGACTCCCGGATCGGCTCCCTGGACCCCGGCAAGGACGCTGACCTGGTCGTTCTCGACGACGACCTGAGCGTTTCCTGGGTGATGAGAAAGGGCCGCCGCATCTGAGGACGTCCCACGTGCCCGAATTCTCGGTGGCAATCAATGGCGTCCACACGTCCGACCAGGGAATCATGGAACCGTGGAACGTTTGCGGGGATGGCCGGTCACCCTGACCGAAGGCCCTGTCGGGCTGCGCCCGCTGCGGCATCGCGACGCCGCCGTCTGGCGCGAGCTGCGGGTCCGCAACGCCGACTGGCTCCGCCCCTGGGAGCCGACGAACCCCGAGACCCCGCTGTTCCGCAGCGGCCTCGGCCCGTACCTCAGCATGGTGCACACGATGCGCCGCGAGGCCCGCCAGGGCCTCGCGCTGCCGTGGGTCGTCACCCACGAGGACGACTTCGCCGGCCAGCTCACCATCGGCGCGATCGTCTGGGGCTCGGCCCGTTCCGCCCAGATCGGCTACTGGGTCGACAAGCGCGTCGCCGGACGCGGCGTCATTCCCACCGCGGTCGCCCTCGCCGTCGACCACTGTTTCTTCACCGTCGGCCTGCACCGGCTGGAGGCGAATATCCGCCCGGAGAACACCGCGTCCCGCCGCGTCGTCGAAAAGCTCGGATTCCGGGAAGAGGGAATTCGGCGCCGCCATCTGCACATCGACGGCGCCTGGCGCGACCACATCTGCTATGCCCTCACCGTCGAGGACGTCCCCGGCGGCCTGCGCGCCCGCTGGCTCGCCGACCGTAAACAGGCATTTCCCCGGCACACCTGAGCCGGACGTGACTTTCCGGCCGTAAGAATCCTCCGTTCGAGAAGGCCCGGCAAACGGAGAGTAACGGCGAGATCGATCTCGCGACACACCGCCCCTTATGCTCGTCAACCTCTGACACCCCCTCGTACCGTGCGGGGCGTGACCCTGCTCCCATTGCACGTTCGCGCGCCGAAAGTCGGCCCGCCTCCTGAGCGTGCCCTGGGGCGGTGGGGCCGATGAGCAGCGCCGTCCTCTATCTCGCGATCGTCGCCGTCTGGGCCGTCGTCCTCGTACCCATGTGGCTGCGCCGCGACACCGAGGCGACCGGAATCTCCCGTCTCCTCCACAAGCGTCCCGACGAGTCCGTCGCCGAGGACGACGAGGAAGAGGAGGCCCCGGAGCCCCGCCGCCCGGTGAGCCGCGCCACCGTGATCGCCCGGCGCCGCCGCCGCACCACGGGCCTCACGGCCCTGGTCCTCACCGCCGTCGCCGTCGCCGCGTCCGGCGTCGCGCCCTGGTGGATCACCGCGCCCCCGGCCCTGCTGCTGGCGGGCCACCTCGCCCTGCTCCGCGTGGCCGTCGGCATGGACACCGCCCGCCGCCAGGCCGCCGCCGCACGGGCCCGCGCCGCGGCCCGCGCCCGTGCCGACCAGGCCCGCCGCGCCGCCGAGGCCACCGAAGCCGCCGAGGTCATCGAGCTCCCCGCCCCCGACGAGGTCTTCGACCAGTACGCCGACGACCGCCGCGCCGTCGGCGAATAACGGATGCGCGAGCACCCCACGATGTTTGCTAACCTTACGGAGTCCTCGGGGCTGTAGCGCAGTCCGGTAGCGCACCTCGTTCGCATCGAGGGGGTCAGGGGTTCAAATCCCCTCAGCTCCACCGAGACATCCCAGGCAAGAGGCCGGTTCAGGAGAAATCCCAACCGGCCTCTAATCATTTGCCACCACATCGCCACCAAGCCCACCCGACACCAGATGGCACGCGCGACCACCCAAACGTCACACCCCGGCCGCACCGCCGCGGTCACGGCTTCGTGACGTAGCCCTCACCTCGGACACGAGGTCGTTACCGGAGACGCACCTGCGTCCGCCTCCCATTCGACGCGAGACCGTCCACGTCCCTGCGTAGTGCAGGCGTACCGTGGCCGGTCTGCCGGTCTGCCTGGCGATCGGCCGGTTGCGTAGGTACGCCGCCCCGCCCGGCGCAGCTGGCGGTACTCTCGGCGGCCTTCCCGGAACAGGTGGCCGGGGTGCTGGAGCGTTATAAGCGGCGAACTGCCCGGCCGCCTGTGCGGGTCGGGGCGGTGGCGCGAGAGTGGCGAGTCGGGCTGGTTCCCGTGTGCTCTCGACTCTGGGTGTGCCGGCGTCGCGGCACACTGCGATACGGCCCCTATTCCAACGGTGGCGATCCCGCGGGTGCTGGGCGCAGACGAAGTCTCTCTGCGGCGCTCCCGCTCCTACGCAACAGCGTCGATCGACGCCGAGGCCCGCTGGCGAGTCGATGTCCTGCCCGACCGCGGGTCCGATGCCTTCACCGTGTGGCTGCGCGAGGCCCCGGGCATCGGGATCGTCTGCCGGAATCGCGCGGTCGGGCCGATCCGCGACGAATGGCCGGTTGACCAGGCCCGGCGGCCGCGGTGCCGTCTCATCTGGCACCGTAGTGCGGCGCCTGGCTCCACGGCGCGCGCGTTTCAAACCTGCTGGCGCATCAGCCGTCCCATCGTGCACCGCGTCACTTGCCGGCCCTGCCGACGTACCTGCTGGTGCACCCGGCGAGCACCGGAGACGCCGTAGTTGGCTTGGTGGACGAACTGGATCCGCTCGGTCAACACGGCATCTCGGCGGGTTCCGGGTCGAGGCGGTCGGCATTCGTGGCCGTAGTAGGTGCCCGGGCATAGGCCCAAGACCCGACAGACCGGAACTGGCCCCGAATTGTGTCCATTTAGGGTGGGGCGTGACCTGTGGGGTTGAGCTGGCTTGATCTTCGCTGAATGGATTGTGCCCGCGGGTGGCGCGAGCGAAGGATGGTCGGGTGCGGGGCGGGCGGTCATGCCTGCTGCGGCCTGCGGGGTGGCTCGCTGTCGAGGTCGGCTGCCAGGGTCGGCGGTGATGCGATGCGGCGTGGCCAGGTCCAGGCGGAGCGCAGGATGAAGGCCAGGAGCAGCACCTCGAGTCCGATGGACAGGCCGTAGAAGTAGGAGTAGGTCCAGGTCTCCCCTGCCGCGTTGAACATCGAGACGGGGATGTAGAGCGTTGCGACGACGAGGTTGATGGTGCGGTTGACACCGGCGGGCAGTGTCGCGGAGAGCAGGATCATGAGGATCGGGATGGCCATGAGCGTGAGCGCGATGGCGACGAAGGTCGGGCCGGTGTCGAACTCGTGGACGCTGCCGGCCAGGAGGTCGTCGAGGAAGCCGGGCTTGTACAGGGCGAGGTAGTCGACGTAGATGTAGAGGAACATGAAGCTGGTCCATGCCGCTGCGAGCTTGGCCTGCACGGGCATGCGCAGATCTTCCAGCGTGCTCGGGGACGGCGGATTCTCTGGTGCGGTGTGGGATTGAGGCGTTCTCATCACAATGCTCCCTGGCTTGATCGGGTGGGTGCTTTCACCTTCACGGACGCCGGCGGCGGGCACATCAGCCGCGGAGCCTTATTCGACCTGGCCGTTGGCACAGCCGGGCTCTTGTACTTTCGGCGAATACACCGAGCACGCGGGCTGCCTAGGCTGATCAGATGGCCACCAACGCACTCCGCTCGCTGTGGGCCGAACCTCGACCCATGAATGCCCCGGAGCTGGGGCCGCGGGACTGGGCCTTGGTCGCAGTACTGATCTGCTGGTCGGTGGTGGAAGCGGTGCTTCGCCAGGACCTGGCGCCACGCCCGCTGCTGCTACTCGCGGTGCTCGCGGTCCTCGGCCCCCTGCTGTGGCGACGCACGCACCCGCTCGTCGCGGTTGCGGTCTCCTTCGGGACGTTGACGATCGTCGACATCGTCAGAATCCTCACCGGGTCGCAAGGCGCCCTGCTGAACAGCAGCATCGCGGTGCTGATCCTGGCCTACGCCTTGTTCCGGTGGGGCTCTGGTCGGGAAGCCGCAAGCGGCCTCGGCGTCATCGTGCTCTGGCTGGCTGTCATCACCACCCTCGGCGCCGACCCCACCAGCCTGGCGGAGGTGGTCGCGGGATACGCGTTCTTCCTGTCCGCCGCCGCGCTCGGCACCGCGATCCGCTATCGCACGAAGATCCGCATCCGCGACATCGACCACGCCAAGGCCCGCGAACGCGAACAGCTCGCTCGTGAACTCCACGACACCGTCGCCCACCACGTCTCGGGTATCGCCATCCAGGCCCAAGCAGGACGTGCCGTCGCGGCCTCCCACCCCGAGCGTGCCATCGAGGCCCTGGCCGTCATCGAGGACGCAGCGACCCGCACCCTCACCGAGCTGCGCGCCATCGTCGGCGTGCTCCGCGCCACACAGGACACCGAGTTCGCGCCGCAGCCCGGCGTGGCCGAGGTCGAGCAGCTCGCCACCGATGGCCGGACGCGTCCCTGCGTCAGGGTGACGCTATTCGGCGAGTTCGACGACCTCAGCCCGGCGGTCGGGGCCGCGATCTACCGCCTGGCCCAGGAGTCCATCACCAACGCTCGACGGCACGCCCGTCACGCGACCCAGGTCACCGTCGCCGTCACAGGCGACGCCGACCAGGTACGGCTGACCATCGACGACGACGGCTCCGCCGCCGGCGGCCGCGCCCCAGCAGGCTACGGCCTGGTGGGCATGCGGGAACGCGCCTCACTGCTCGGCGGCACCTTCCACGCAGGCCCCACCGCCGAGCGGGGCTGGCGGGTAGAGGCGGTCCTGCCTCGAACCGGGACACCACGATGAGCATCAGGGTCCTCATCGCCGACGACCAGCCCATCGTGCGCACCGGGCTGACCATGCTGCTCGACGCCCAACCCGACATCGAAGTGGTCGGCGCGGCCGCCGACGGACGCGAGGCAGTCCGCCTGGCGCTCCAGCTGCGCCCCGACGTCGGCCTGTTCGACATCCGAATGCCGCTGATGGACGGCATCGAAGCCACCCGACGCCTCGCCGGCCCCGACGTCACCGATCCCCTGCCGATCGTGGTCATCACCACCTTCGACCTCGACGATTATGTCCACGGGGCGCTCAAAGCCGGCGCCCGCGGGTTCCTACTCAAGGACGCCGGACCCGCCCTGCTGACCCAGGCCATCCACGCCGCCGCCGACGGAGACGCACTGATCGCACCCAGCGTGACCGTCCGACTGCTCGCAGCGTTCGCCCACGCACAGACCCCACCACCGAGGCAGCCGATAGAACCGCTCACCGCCCGCGAGGAGGAAGTCCTCGTGCCTGTAGCCCAAGGCCGCACCAACAATGAGATCGCCAGCGAGCTCCATATCACCCCAAGCACCGTCAAAGCCCACCTCGCCAGCCTCATGCGAAAGCTCGGCGCCCGAAACCGCGTCGAGGTCGCCATGTGGGCCCACGAGACCGGCCGCATCTGACGCCGCAAAGGCACCCGCCGCCGTTTCGCCGCAACCCCCCACAGCGTCACAAAGCGGCTCGCGCGCATATCGATCAGCGCACTCCCCCGGTTCGTTGCTATTGCCACCGAACACCTCGACGCGCGTACCTGGTGGACGGGTGGTTGGAGGTCGGTGCGCTGCTCACCGATCTCGAGCTGCAGAAGTCCAGCACCATCGACCCTACGATCTGGGTGTGCCGGAGGCTGCTCGGCAATCCCCCGGTCGAGGAACGGACCTCGTTGGCCCTCGCATTCACATCCGTGATCTGGCTCGACCGCTCGGGGTTGATCATTGCTTGCCCTGTCAGCGTGGCGTGAGGCTTTATGAGGGAACGCTGTGGTGGGACGCTTGGAGCCGCGGCAGGAGGCCGCGTTGGGCGGTGACCCGGACGCGACGCGCGACTACGCGGCGGTGCTTGAGGGTGAGCGGCGGTCCGCCGAGGCTGAATGGTGGTACCGGGAGGCCGCCAGCCGAGAAGCGCGGCCGCGCTCTGAGGGTTACGGACCCGTCTGGCCGCCCTCGTTCATCCACGGCATCCCAGGCGCCTGGACGTCCCAAAACCATGCTGCGATCCGGGCGCTGGTGCTCGGACTGTTCGGACCGATCACTTGCGGCGTCACCTCCATCCCGGCGATCCTTCTCGGGCACGTGGCGTGGGCGCGGGTGCGCCGCTCCGGCCAGCCCGGCATCGGGTTGGCGATCGCCGGAGCCGCGCTCGGCTGGATGATGGTCGTGGTCTGGGGACTGGTCATCCCTCAACTGGTTTGAGCCTCGTCAGACCGCCGCAATGCCTACGCGGAGAACGACAAGACGTCCAGGAATGCGGTACGGCTGAACAAGCGGTTTCCTAATCGCGCCAACCGGCATCGTCTCCAGCGGGTTCTTCGGGATGCTACCGGCACGCTCGACCGCGACAGGGCCGAGGAGGCCGAGGAGCGGCTGGCGCGTCGGCGGCCGAAGACGTGGCGGAAGGAACCTGGTGTACCGCTGGGGGACTGGGTCGAAAGCAGGCTGCAGCGGCGCAGCCGGCGGGCGAAGCTGCGCACTCTTACCAAGGCGCGTGTCGCCACCAAGGGGACCGTCAAGCGGCATTGGTGGCCACCTGTTTCGGTGGGAGCGATCCTCGAAGGCGTGAGTTGCGGCGTTTGCCTTGCTGAGGCGGTGGGGCGCGGCGGGCGGGAACGGAATGGTCATCCCGCCCGCCGCGTCTTGGTTGTGCGGTGTCAGGGGGTTGGGGTGGCGGTTAGGAGTTGGAACTGCTTGAAGGTTAGTTTTACCTTGTTGTTCCGGGCGTCTGCTGTGCCTAGGGACTTGCCGGTGAAGGGGTCGGTTAGGTGGTAGCGGGCGTTTCCCAGGCCTCGTAGTTCTATTGTGCCGTTCCATTGGGGGGCGTAGAAGGCGTAGTGGAGGGTCCTGCCCTTGGCGATTACGTGTGCTTCGGGCTTGTCGAAGCCTATGTCGTATAGTTCGCCCCTGTAGACGCCGGTGGGGAGCATGTTGTTCTTGTAGAGGGCGATCCATTTGCGCCAGAGGGCTTCCCGTTCGGGGGTTAGCGCGTTTGGATCGTCCGGGGTGTCCTGCGGGTAGGTGAACTTGGTCGAGAGGACCGCTCCTACGCCGTAGCTGGAGGCGAAGTCGTCGCCTCCGTCGGAGAGTTCGACGTGGTCGCCGGCGTAGCTGCTGCCCGGCCCCATCAGGGCCTTCATCGTCTTGCCCTTGGTCCGGACCTGGTAGGACGACTCCGGGTCCGACGCCGGGTACTGGTCGACGTACGGCAGGTTGTGGAAGGCGAAGGCCGTGCCGCAGGGGCACAGTTCGATGAGGGCGTTCGGGTTCGCCTGATGTGCGGCTTCGTAGATCGCCTTCCAGAAGCGGGCCACGCCTTCGGTCGATTCTTCGGGCCGGGCGTGCCGGTGGGCCGGGTTGTAGCAGGGGGTGACGCCGTTGAGGTGCTGGCCGTCGATTTTGAGGCCTTCGTAGCCCCAGTCGCCGATGAATTTCTTGGCTTGGCGGACGAAGTAGTCGACGGTCGGCTGGTAGGCGGGGCACAGCGTGTAGGCGTCCCACCAGGTCACTTCTTGCTTGTTGCCGTCGCGGTCCAGCAGGAGCATGTCGGGGTGTTCGGTGAACAGATTGCTTCCGGGGTCCGCCGCCAGTGGGGCCCACCAGAGGCGGGGGCGCAGGCCCGCGTCCCGGATCTGCTTGGTGAAGGCTCGCATGTCCGGTTCGCCTTGCGGGAACTTTTGGGGGTTGAGGTCCCAGTCGCCTTCGTTGGTCTGCCAGCCGTCGTCGAGGACGGCCCAGTGGAGGCCGACCTCGCGCACTTTGGGGAGTGTCCCGATGACTTGGTCGACGGTGAAGTCGCGCTCGTAGCCCCAAGCGCACCAGATGGGCTCGAAGGCCGAGTCGGGGGCGTCGGGGGCGCGCAGGGAAATGTCGCCCATGTAGTCGCGGTAGCGTTGGAGGGGCACGAAGTGGTCACCCGGGGCTGCCGTCAGGAATGTGGTTTCCGTGGTCAGGTGCCGGCCCGGTTTCAGGGTGCGGTCGGTTTCGGCTTTGATGGCGATGCTCGCTCCGCGGGTTGTTCTGCGGACGGGCATGCTCAGGATTCTCGCTACGGGTTCGACGTGGCCGACGGAGAGGCCCGCGCCGCGGCGCCAGACGGTTGCGAGGGGTGTTCCGCCGCCGTAGTCGGATGAGTCCATTCCCAGGGAGTTCTCCTGGAAGAAGTCGTCCTTCATTGGTTGCACCCAGTCGCGGCGGTCCTCGTGGGTGGTGCCGGAGAAGGTGTAGAAGCCGCCGGGTTTCTTGATGAGTTCGTGGGCTCCGTTGCGCCATCCGGTGACCTTCAGCGCGGTACGCGACCGGTTGGTGTAGGTCACCTTCATCAGGATCATTCCGGGCAGGCGCTTGAAGGAGGTCAGCTCGACCGTCTTCCGCACGCCATTGTCGGCGTCGCCGTGGATGGTCACGTGGACGCCCGCGCCGTGCCGGGGGTGCCGGGTCTTGCGGGTCCGGTGTCCGCGGTAGGTGAACGCCTCGATGGCCCCGCCTTGCAGGAGGAGGGCTTCACCGGCGTCGAAGCGCGTGATGCCGACGTCTTTCAGGGCCACCCGGCTGCGCAGCTCGTCGTCGAACTCCAGGGTGATGGTGGTGTCGCCTACCCCGACGACGTCGGCGGCGCTCGCGGGGGTGGCGGTCATGACCCCGGCGGGGAGGGCGGTCGCTCCGGCGCCTCCGAGGGCGATCTTCAGTACGGTGCGCCGCTTCATGTCAGGCTCCCCTCGGGCTCGGCCGCCGGCGCGGCCGCGCCCTTCTGCTCGTCGGTGTAGATCATCAGGGTCGAGCCGCCGATCGCGAGGACGATGCCGATGACGGCGTAGACCGATGGGACCGTCTGGTAGATCGCCAGGGACAGGATGACGGTGAGCACCGGGGACAGGGCGTTCGTCGAGGGCGCCACGATCGTCGCCTTCCCGCGGCTCAGCGCCATGACGAGGAACAGCGCACCGATCGCGTTGAGTATCTGTGTCGCGGCGGTGAGGGTGGGGGCCTTCCAGGTGAAGTCGCCGGGGAGCCCGCCCATCATGACGATCGCGACGGGGATCAGCAGCAGTCCGCTGATGGTCATGTAGGCGAAGGTCGTTCCGTCGTTGACGCCGACCGTGGCGGCCTTCTTCATGTAGAAGGCCTGGACGCCCCAGGCGACGAAGATGCCGATCGCGTAGATCAGCCAGGGGCCCGTGGAGGCGTCGCCGTCGCCGTCCGAGATGTTGAACAGCAGGAGGGCCGCAAGGGCGGCGACGAGCCCGATCGCCGAGAGCGTGGTGAGCCGTTCCCGGAGGAACGCGATGGCCATCAGCGCGGTGATGGCCGGGGACAGCGCGATGATCGGGAAGATCAGGTAGGCGGGGCCGACGGTGAGCGCGTGGAAGAGCAGCAGCTGGCCGCCGGCGCCGGTCAGCCCGATGACCAGGCCGTAGCCGGCCGCGACGGGCCGGCGGTCGAAGGTGACGCCGCGCAGCCCGAAGTAGGTCGGGATGAGCATCGTCAGCGCCCAGACGATGTAGATCATCTCGTCCGGGTAGTCGTACCACTTCGTCGGCAGGTTGGAGAGAGCGCCCCACGTGCCCCAGAAGGCCACGAGCAGCGCGGCGTAGATGACCCAGCTTCTGTCGTTCTTCATCGTCTTCTCCCTACGACGTGCTGGATGCGGTTTGCAGGCGCTGGAGCGCGTCGTGGCTCAGCGGGTCGGCGCTCAGCTTCGCGGCATAGATCGCGGCGCCGATGTCGGGTGGGAAGAGGGGGTCGCGCAGCTCGAAGGCGGCGTACCGCTCGCCGAGTTCGCGGTGGAAGGCGTCCAGGATCGACGGGCCGGCGTTGAACACTCCGCCGGAGTAGGAGACGGGCACCGGCCGGCCCGGCGGGAACCCGAGGTGCGTGCGCGCGGTGTCCACGGTCTCGGCCAGTTCCCGCGCGGCCTCGGTGAGGATGCCGGCCCCGTGGCGGTCTCCCTGGTCGGCCGCGGTGACGACCAGCCTGCTGAGGGCTGCGATCTTGCTCCGGCTCCCCTGCCAGCGGTTGAGCACCACGTCGACCAGGTCGAGATCCTCGTCGAGGTCCAGGTGCTCCTTGATCAGCGCGTGCAGGGGGCCGGCGGGCAGGCGGCCGTCGCTCATCTTGGAGAAGCAGCTGAGCCCGCGGATGCCGATCCAGTAGGCGGACCCCTCGTCGCCGAACAGCTCGCCCCAGCCGCCGACGCGGACGCGGCGGCCGTCGCGCTCGCCGTAGGTGATGGAACCGGTGCCGCTGACGACGTTGATCCCGTCCTCGCAGCCGAGGGAGCCCGCCCAGCTGCAGACCATGTCGTTGCCGCAGGCGAAGCGGTCGTGCCCGAGGGCATCGCGGGCGGACGCGTTGAGGGTGGCGATGTCGCCGCTGACCTCGCCGTAGGTCGGGAGGCCGAAGAACGCGTGCCGGACGTCCCCTGACGCGATGCCGGCCTTGGCGCAGACGTCCGCGACACCGTCCCGCAGAACGCGGCCGACCAGGTCGATGCCCACCGAGAAGTAGTCGGTGGACGGGCCTTCCACCTGCGCGGTGATCTCCCCGTTCCCGGTGACCAGGCTGAAGGCGGTCTTCGTCCCGCCCCCGTCGACTCCGAGGAACATGGTCACGCCCCGGCTCCGGGCGCGATGGCCGCCCGCGGCGGCTCAGCCGAGTGGGTGGATGGTGACGCCTTGCACGACACGGTTGACCTCCTGTGCGGGGAACGGGTTGTCGGGTCGGTGTCCTAGACGGAGGGAGGTGTGCAACGCGATAACCTGCGCGAACAGGGCATAGCAGAGCGCTACCAGGGCATCGTCCAAGCCGTCCAGTCCTGGGAGGCGCCAGAGGTCCTCCCCGGGCTCGCCGTCCTGGGCGGTCAGGGCGAGGACGCCGTCCGGCGCGAGCGACCGGCGGAGCTCCTCCACCAGGTCGAGGTCGTAGCGCCGGGTGTAGGCGTCGTTGGACACGTAGACCACGGCCAGCGTCCGATCGTTCAGCACGGCCTTGGGGCCGTGCCGGAAGGCCAGGGGCGACTCGGCGTGGGTCACCACGTCACCGGCGGCCAACTCCAGCAGCTTGAGCGCCGACTCCTGCGCGAGGCCCCGCAGTGGGCCGCTCCCGAGATAGACGAAGCGCTCGTAGCCCGCCGCGGCCAGCGACCGGGCTCGTTCGGCGATGGCGGGCAGCGCGCGTTCGGCGGCGGTGGCGAGCCGGTGGACGGCCTCGTCGGCCGTGCCGTCGCCGAGTACGAGCAGGACGCCGAGCACCATGCACGTGAAGCTCGACGTCATGGCGAAGCCCTGGTCGTTGGCCGCGGCCGGCATGCGCAGCACCATCGAGGACTCCGCACCGGCGTGCTCCTGGTAGAGCAGACCGTCCGGGTTGCAGGTGACGACGAGATGGTGGCACTCGGTCAGGAGCCGGTCCGCGAGCCGGGTCGCGGCGACGGCTTCGGGGCTGTCCCCCGAGCGGGAGAACGAGACCAGCAGCGTCGGCACGTCCTCCGCGAAGCAGCCGTGCGGGTCGGCCACCAGCTCCGTGCTGGCGACGGCCTCGACGCGGCGGCCGAGGCGGCGGCCGAGCGCCGGCGCCAGGAGTTCGCCGGCGTACGCGGACGTCCCCGCACCGGCCAGCACGATGCGCACGTCACGGCGATCGAGCAGCGGACGCAGGAAGGCGTCGCGCTTCCCGCCCAGCGCCGAGACCGTCTTGGCCACCTCGCGCCACAGGGCGGGCTGCTGCGCGATCTCACGGGCCGTCCGGCCCGCTCCGCGGTCGTCGAGTTCGCCGGCTGCGTACCCCAGGGTTCGATCCATGAAGGTCGGGTTCCTCCTCGCGTGGGTGGATCTCAACGGCGCCGGCCGCCGCGGGCGCGCGTCCGCGGCACCGCCGGGCCGTCACCGTGGCGCCGGACGGGATCGAGGGGAAGTCCGCTCACGGTGGTGCTCCCCCCGTCCTCGCCGGATGGTCTATCCGGAACGTAAGTGGTATGCGTTTGGTTTGTCAATGGCCTAGATCCGGCATTCTTTGGTTCGACCCCGGTAGCGACGGCGCAGGCCAGAAGGGGCAGAGCACGCGGCGGCCCGAACTGGACGATCAGCTCAACCGGTATGCTTCTGGTATGACTGTTGAGCAGACGCCGCTGCCCCGCGGCCTGTTCGCCGACGACGCGCTCCCCCTGTACGAGCGCACGGCCGCGCAGTTGCTCGAAGACCTGCGGGCCACCGCCGCGCGCGCCGGTGACCGGCTGCCGTCCGAGCGGGCGCTCGCGGCCCGGTACTCCGTCTCGCGGGTGACGCTGCGGGCCGCCCTCGCCGAACTGGAGTCCCGGGGCATCGTGCGTCCGGCCTCGTCACGCGGCTGGTTCGTCGCCGAGCTCCAGGTCCCCGAGCAGGCGGCGGCGCCCACTGTGACGGCCCCGCAGGTCCAGGGCTTCGCCGACTACGCGCAGGCCAACGGCCTGACGGCGCGCAGCGAGGTCCTGTCCGCCACGGTGCGCCCGGCGACGGTGTCGGAGGCCGAGCAGCTCCGCATCGCCCCCGGTGCCGACCTCTTCGACCTCCACCGGCTCCGCTTCCTCGACGACCTGCTGGTCGTGCTCGAACACAACCGGCTCCCGCTGGCGGCCTGCCCGGCCCTGGCCGGGACCGACTTCAACAGCGCCTCGCTGTACGCGACCCTCCGCGCGGCGGACCCGCCGCAGCTGCCGCGCGTCGCCGACTACGAGGTCGAGGCCCGCCATCCGACGCCGCGGGAGATCGAGCTGTTCAAGATCGGCGACACCATGCCGATGCTCGTCGCGACCCAGCTGACCTTCAACCAGGCGGAGCGCCCGATAGAGCTGACCGTCCAGGTCTACCGGGGCGACCGCTACCGGTTCCGCGCCTCGATCACCAACTGATCGGGCCGTCCTGATTCAGGCGTCCTGGACAAGGCGTGCTCGTCGCGTCTCCAGGAAGGTCCGCTCGGTGTCGTTGGTGGCCAGGGCGATGGCCTCGCCGTAGGCGGCGACGGCCTCGGCGGTACGGCCGAGGCGGGCGAGGAGGTCCGCGCGGGTGGCGGGCAGCAGGTGGTAGCCGGGCAGGTCCAGGTCGTCGACGATGGCGAGCGCCGCGTCCGGTCCGTGCACCTCGGCGACGGCGACCGCGCGGTTGAGCGCCACGACCGGGGTCGGGGAATGCCGCAGCAGCTGGTCGTACAGCGCGAGCACCTGCGTCCAGTCGGTCGCCGGGCCGTCGGTGTGCACGGCGTTGATCGCGGCCTGCAACTGGTACGGCCCCGGCTGCCCCCGCCGCAGGCACCGCCGCACCAGCTCGTGACCCTCGGCGATTAGCTCCCGGTTCCAGCGCGACCGGTCCTGCTCGGCCAGCACCACCAGCTCGCCCGAGGGCCCCACCCGTGCCGGCCGCCGCGCCTCGGTTAGCAGCAGCAGCGCCAGCAGCCCGATCGCCTCCGGCTCGTCGGGCATCAGCTCGGCCAGCTCCCTGGCCAGCCGGACCGACTCCAGGCACAGGTCCGTGCGCAGCAGCTCCCCCGACGTCGAGGCATAGCCCTCGTTGAAGATCAGGTAGAGCACGGTCAGCACCGAGGCCAGCCGGTCGGGGAGGTCGGCGGCGGCGGGCACCCGGTAGGGGATGCGGGCGTCGCGGATCTTCTTCTTCGCCCGGACGATCCGCTGGGACACCGTCGCCTCGGGCACCAGGTAGGCCCGCGCGATCTCCGGCACCTCCAGCCCGCCCAGCAGCCGCAGGGTGAGCGCGGTCTGCGCGAGCGGCGACAGCGCCGGGTGGCAGCAGGTGAACATCATCCGGAGCTGGTCGTCGCGCACCGGTCCCACCTCCTTCGGCTCGTCGGGCTGGTGCAGCAGCAGCGCCTGCGCATGGCGGGCCTCCCTGGTCGACTCCCGGCGCAGCCGGTCGATCGCCCGGTTCCGGGCGGTGGTCACGATCCAGGCGCCGGGGTTGGGCGGCGGCTCCTCCCACTTCTGGACGGCGGTGGCGAACGCGTCCTGCACCGCCTCCTCGGCCAGCCCGATGTCACCGAGGACGCGCGTCAGCGTCGCGACGCACCGCCCGTACTCCGCCCGGTAGATGGCGTCCAGATCATCCGTTCTCAGGCCCACTGCGCGTCCATGAAGGGCCGCACCTCGACCGGTTCGCCGCAGGCCAGCGCGCATTTCTCGGCCCAGGCCAGCGCCTGGTCCAGGTCGTCGCACTCGATCACCCAGAACCCGCCGAGCTGCTCCTTGGTCTCGGCGAACGGGCCGTCGGTCATCGTGGTCGTCCCGTTGCCCGGACGCACCACGGTGGTCGCGTCCGAGGGCAGCAGGCCCCCCACGAACACCCACGAGCCCGCCGCCTGCATCTCCTCGGTGACCTTGGACGTCCGGGCCATCTGCGCGCGCATCTCCTCCTCCGGGGGCTCCGGCGCGCTCTCGTCGAACTGGACGGCGATCAGGTACTTCATCACGATCAACTCCTCGACTCCATCAACCGGCCGCGTGCGCCACCATCAGCACCTTTCCATGCCGGCCGCCCCCGTGCCGGAAGCCGGGACGATCTCCGGGAGGTCCGTCGCGGTGTCCTCGTCCTCCGGGATGCCGTCACCGCCGCCGGACGCGTCCCGCACGTGCCTGAACGCCCACACGGCGAGGACGGCGAGGACGGCGTAGATGACGGCACTGACCAGGCCGACCACATGCACACCGGACGTGAACGCGTCGCGGGCCGCGGCCAGCAGGTCCTCGCTCTGCCCGGCGGGCAGCCGGCCGGCCGCGCCGACCGCGCGGTCGACGCTCTCCCGGGCGGCGTCCGCCACGTGGGGCGGCAGCGTGCCGAGCGCGTCCTCCACGCGGCCCCGGTACACCGCGGTTCCGAGCGTGCCGAGGGTGGCGATGCCGAGCCCGAGGCCGAACTCGGTGGTCGTCTGCACGATCGACGCCCCGGAGCCGGCCCTGTCCGCCGGCACCGCGCCCATGGCGAGGTGGTTGCAGAGCGCGGCCAGCGGCGCCGTGCCGAGCATGACGACGCACATCGCGATGAAGACCGTTTCCGGGCCGGACGCCGAGTCGGCCAGCACGAAGAGCGTGTAGCCGACACCGGCCACGAGCAGCCCGCCCGCGATCAGGTACGCCGGGCGGACGCGGTTCGCCAGCGACGGGGTGACCAGGTTGCCGATGATCATCAGCACGTTGGGCACCAGCAGGAGCAGACCGGCCTTGAGAGGGGTGAGGCCGGCGACGTTCTGCAGGTACAGCGTGACGAGCAGGAGCGTTCCGGTGCCCACCATGGCGGTCACGAAGAACAGGCCCAGCGCGGAGCTGAACGTCCGGTCGCCGAACATGCTCAGGTCGAGCAGCGGATGGGGCAGGCGCCGCTGCCGCCGGACGAACACCACCGCCACCGCGATGCCGACCGTCAGCGCGACCGCGGGCGTCCGCGCCCAGCCGTGGGCGGCCAGTTCCTTGAGCCCGTAGACGAACGGCAGGATCGCAGCCAGGGACAGCACGACGCTGAGCGGGTCGAGCCTGCCGGACCGCGGTGCACGCTGGTCGGGAAGCAGGAAGGGACCGAACACCAGCAGCAGCATGATCCCGGGCACGGCGACCAGGAACACCGAGCCCCACCAGAAGAACTCCAGCAGCACGCCGCCCACGAGGGGGCCGAGGGTCATCCCGCCCATGAAACAGGTCAGATAGACGGCGAGGGCGCGGCTGCGCTGCCGCTGGTCGGTGAACATGCCGGTGACCAGGGCCAGCACCGACGGCATGACCGCGGCACCGGCCACGCCGAGCAGCGCACGGCTCGCGATGAGCATCTCCGGGCTGGTGGAGAACGCCGCCGCCACGGAGGCGATGCCGAACAGGGCGCCGCCGGCGAGCAACAGCCTCTTGCGGCCGATCCGGTCACCGAGGGTGCCCATGGTGACCAGGAAGCCCGCTATCAGGAAGCCGTAGATGTCGACGATCCACAGTTGCTGGACGCCGCTCGGGGCGAGCCCCGCGGTCAGGTGCGGGACGGCCAGGTACAGAACGGAGAAGTCCATCGAGACCAGGAACGTGGGCAGGCCGAGCACGGCCAGCGCGGCCCATTCGCGCCGTCCGGCTCTGGGGGTGGTGGTCGCGGTGCTCTCGTGGAGCGGCGGGGTGACCGACATCGCGGGGCCTCCGGTGTGCGGCGACCGGCCGGTGCCGGTCTCTCACCCTCGCTACGAACGGGTCCGGCGCCGTTCGACACCTCGCGGGAAAAGATTCGGCGTACTCGTCCGCACGGGCTCCTGGCCGGCGGCGGGCTCAGCGGGACGGGATGACCGCGACGGGGCACTCCGCGTGGTGGATGACTCCGTGGGTCGTCGAGCCGAGCTGCGGTGGGGGCCACCGGTCGTGGGCGCCGACCACCAGCAGGCGGGCGTCGCGGGAGGCGTTGGACAGCGCGATGACCGGGTGTTCCAGGACGATCTCGTCGACGACGTCCACGTGGGGGTACTTGTCCCGCAGGGGCCTGTAGGCGGCGATGAGCTGGTTGCGCAGGTCCAGCTCGATCTGCTCGGCGTCGATGACGTAGCCGGCCTCGATCAGGGTCGCGAACGTCTGCCAGGCGTGGACGACGCGGAGCCGGGCCCCGTGGACGGCGGCGGCGTCGAAGGCGTAGTCGAGCACCTGGTCCACGTCCCGCAGCAGGTCGATCCCCACGATGACCTCGCCGCGGTCCGCGGCGTCGCCACGGACGATCACGACCGGGACGGCGGAGCGCCCGGCCATCTTCAGGCTCGTCGATCCCAGCAGCAGGCTGGCGAAGCCGCCCCGGCCGCGGCTGCCCAGCACCAGCTCGAACGCGTTCTCCGACTGCTCCTGCAGGGCCTTGGACGTCTCCTCGGCGACCAGCGCGGTGGTCGCCACCAGGTCCGGCCACCGCTCGTGCACGTGCTCGACCGCGGCGACGAGGACCGCGTGCCCCGCCTGGGTCGTCTGCTCGACGATCTCCGGTGGCGCGAACAGCGGGGCCTTGTAGGGCCAGCTCTCGACGGCGTGGACGATGTGCAGAGGGCGCCTGCGCAGGACGGCGTCCGCGGCGGCCCAGTCGAGGGCGCGGTCCGACGCCTCGGACCCGTCGGTGGCGACGACGATCGTCTCGGACATCGCGATCCCCTTCTCGTCACTCTCGGTTCATTTCGCGTTACCGCGCGGGATTGATGTGCTCTAGGCGGTTGCTATTCCACGCTTCATCGCGGGAGAACCCCGTCCCAGAGGCAAAGGTCCTTTCCTCAGCGATGCCTGGGGCCGCGAGAGCGACGGCCGGCCCCCACCAGCCCGCTGACCAGGACTTTGGCACGCGACGACCGGGACCTTGGTCCCTGTCCACCGAGCGGACGGCAGCGGAGTCTTGAAGGGTGTCCAATGGAGGAACCACAACAAACACCCACACCGTCCTACAAAACACCCCTGTGCAGTTCACAGCGCGGGGCAGGCACGATGGCGCAGGCGCGACACGTGTCACGATCGCGGGGGAACTGGACATCGCCACCGCCGCCGATTTCGGGATCGAGCTGGCCCGGCTGATCGACGACCGGGGGCCGCACGTCCTGATCGACACGTCGGCGCTGACCTTCTGCGACGCGCGAGGCTCGCGCGAGGCCTGGCCGCGATCGCCGCCGCCGAAGGACTGGCGCGCCGCCGGGGAGGTACGGTCACGTTGACCGGCGTCCGTCCGCAGCTCGCGAAGATCCTGCGCGCCGCCCGCCTTGAGCGGCTGGCCCGTGCCCGCACGGCAGCCCGTCCGCGGCGGCCCGCGCTGGAGGCGGTTGCCGCTGATCGGCGCCTTTGACCACACCGAAGAGGGCACTCATGGAGCGCAACGCACCGGACCGCACCCTGAAGATCGGCGGCCGCCGGCTCCCGGTCGTCGGACCCGCCCGGATGTACGTCTGCGGGATCACCCCGTACGACGCGACCCATCTCGGGCACGCCCGCACCTTCGTCTGGGCCGACGTGGCCGCCCGCGTCCTGCGCCACGCGGGTGGCGACGTGCGCGTGTGCCGCAACGTCACCGACGTCGACGACGTCCTGAACCAGGCCGCGCACCGCGCCGGCAGCCCGTACGACAGCTTCGCCGCCGTCCAGCAGTTCTATTTCGAACGCGACCTCGACGCCCTCGGCGTCCACCCCGTCGATCACCAGCCGCGCGCGCACAACCATGTCGTGGAGGTGGTCGCGCTCGCCCAGGGCCTCATCGCGTCCGATCACGCCTACGTCCGCGACGGCGCGGTCTACTTCCGCGGCGCCGACGTCCCGCGGCGGGCCGGACTCGACGCCGACCGGGCGCATGCCCTGCTGGCCGAATACGGTGACGCGCCCGACGATCCCGCGAAGGAGCACCCGTTCGACGTCGCCGTCTGGCGGCCCTCGCGATCGGGTGAGCCCGCCTGGCCCAGCCCGTGGGGCACGGGACGCCCCGGCTGGCACGCCGAATGCACCGCGATGGCCATGACGACCTTCGGCCCCGCTCTGGATCTGCACTCCGGCGGCACCGACCTGCGTTTCCCGCACCACGCCTACGAGGCCGCGATGGCCGAGGCACTGACCGGGGTGCGCCCGTTCTCCCGGTCCTGGCTGCACGTCGGGATGGTCTGCCGGGACGGGGTCAAGATGGCCAAGTCCACCGGCAACCTGGTGCTGGTGTCGGACCTGATCCACGACCACGCGGCCTCGGCCGTCCGGCTCATGCTCCTCACCGAGCCGTGGGCGGACGAATGGGATTACACGCCCGGCGATCTCGACCGTGCCGCGGCCGACCTGGACCGCCTCCATCAGGCGGCCGGGCGCCGCCGCTCCTCCCCCGCGGCCGAGGCGGCGGTGACCCGGGCACTCCTCGACGAGCTCGACCTGCGCACCGCGCTCGGCGTCGCGGAGCAGGAGGGCGGACGCACCGCACGGCACGTCATGCGGGTCCTGGCCCTCGGCTGAGCCTTCGCCGGCGCTGGCGGGCACCCGGGCGCCTACTGGCGCGGGTGGTCGCCGCCGGCGATCTGGTCGACGGCGTGGGCCAGGACGCGGCCGAGGACGGTCATGCCGTCGCGGACGCCGCCGGTGGAGCCCGGCAGGTTGACGATGAGGGTGCGGCCCGCGACGCCGGCGAGGCCGCGGGACAGGATCGCGGCGGGGACCTTCTCGCGGCCCTCCAGCCGGATCGCCTCGGCGATGCCCGGGATCTCCCATTCGAGGACCCGGCGGGTCATCTCGGGGGTCTCGTCGGTCGGGGTGAGGCCGGTCCCGCCGGACGTGACGACGACGTCGTAGCCCTGGGCGACCGCGTCCCACAGCACGTCCGCGACCGCGTCGCCGTCCGGGATGACGACGGGACCGTCCACGCGGCAGCCGAGGTCCTCCAGCATCTCGACCAGCACGGGCCCGGACCTGTCCTCGTACACGCCCGCGGCGGCCCGGTTCGACACGGTGACCGCCATCGCCCTGATCACCGGCGCCACACCCCGGTCTTGCCGCCGGTCTTCTCCTCGACCCGCACATCGGTGATCACCGCGGCGGGGTCGACGGCCTTGACCATGTCGACCAGCGCGAGCGCGGCGACGCCGACGGAGGTGAGCGCCTCCATCTCGACGCCGGTGCGGTCGGCGGTGCGGGTGACGGCGGTGATCGCGACGCCGTCGTCCCGGACCTCCAGGTCGACGGTGACGCCGTGCAGCGCGATCGGGTGGCACAGCGGGACGAGGTCGGGGACGCGCTTGGCCCCCATGATCCCGGCGACGCGGGCGACGGACAGGGCGTCGCCCTTGGGGACGCCGCCCGCGCGCAGCAGGGCGACGCACTCGGCGGAGAGCCGGACGAAGCCCGTCGCCGTCGCCGTCCGCGCCGAGACGTCCTTCGACGACACGTCGACCATGCGGGCCGATCCCTTGTCGTCCAGGTGGGTGAACTCGGGACCCGTGGAATTCACGACGGCAACCTCATCACCTCGACGTGCGAACCGGCCGGCACGGCCTCCGCGTCCTCCGGCAGGACGATGAGCGCGTTCGCGGAGGAGAGGGAGGCGAGCTGATGCGAGCCCTGCGTCTCCGCGGCCGTGACGATGTAGCCCTGCTCGTACGTCAGCCTGCCGCGCACGAAATGGCGGAGCCCGGCGGGCGAGGCGACGTCCTCGGCGAGGACGGCCCTCACGGTCGGGAGCGGTTCGGGAGGCAGCCCCTGCATCGCCAGCAGGGCGGGACGCACGAACACCTGGAACGAGACGTACGCGCTCACCGGATTGCCCGGAAGCGTGAAGACCGGCGTGCCTTCGAGGAGGCCGAACCCCTGCGGCTTGCCGGGACGCATGCGCACCTTGTGGAAGCCCACCGTGCCCGTACCGGCGAGGACCTCCTTGACGACGTCCCTGGTGCCCATGGAGACGCCGCCGGTGGTGACCACGGCGTCGGCCCTCACGAGCTGGTCGTGGAGCATCTCCAGGACCTTGGCGGGCTCGTCCTCCACCGTGGCCTGCCGGTAGCCCACCCCGCCCGCCTCGACCACGGCGGCGGTGAGCATGAAGCTGTTCGACTCCCAGATCTGGCCGGGCGCGAGCGAACCGCTGCCCGGCTCGCGCAGTTCGTCACCGGTGGCGACGACCACGATGCGCGGCTTCGGGCGGACCGTCACCCGGGCCCGTCCCACCGCCGCGATCATGCCGATCTGGGGCGCGGTGAGCCGGATGCCGGCGTCCGCGACGACCTGCCCGGCGACGACGTCCTCCCCCGCGCGGCGGATGTAGTTGCCGGACGGCGCGGCGCGCGAGATCCGGACGGTGGCGTTGCCGCCGTCCGTCCACTCGACGGGGACGACCGCGTCGGCGCCCGCCGGCAGCGGCGCGCCCGTCATGATCCGGGCGGTCAGCCCCGGACGGATCGCCGCCACGCCCGAGTCGCCCGCGACGATGTCGCCGACGACGGGCAGCGCGACCGGACCGGCCTCGGTGGCCGCCGCGATGTCGGCCGCGACGACGGCGTAGCCGTCCATAGCGGAGTTGTCGAACGGCGGCAGCGGCACCGGCGCGGTCACGGGCTCGGCGAGCACCGCGCCCTGCGCCTCCAGCAGCGCCATGTCGAGCGGCGGCAGTGCCGTGACGCTGCCGAGGATCTCCGCCAGATGCTCGTCGACCGTTCTCATCTCCACGCCCCCAGTCTGGCGTGCCGTCACGGGTTCTTCGCGCCGCCCACGCCGTCCTGTCGCTGGACGAACTCGCGCAGCCACGGGAGGAACTCGGGCGCCAGATCAGGACGTTCCGCGGCGAACTGGACGACCGTCCGCAGGTACTCCAGCTTGTTGCCGGTGTCGTAGCGGCGGCCCCGGAACTTCACCCCGAAGACGCCTCCGCCCTGGTCGGCGGGCATGTCGGCGAGGGTGCGCAGCGCGTCGGTCAGCTGGATCTCGCCGCCGCGCCCCGGCGGGGTCTTCTCCAGGACGTCGAACACCGCGGGGTCGCAGACGTACCGGCCGATGATGATCCAGTTGCTCGGCGCCTCCTCGGCGGCGGGCTTCTCGACGAGGTCGGAGATGCGCACGACGTCCTCCTCGGAGGTCGCCTCGATGGCCGCGCAGCCGTACGCCGAGACCTGGTCGGGCTCGACCTCCATCAGCGCGATCACGCTGCCGCCGTACCGGGCGCGGACCTCGATCATCCGCCGCAGCAGCTTGTCGCGGGCGTCGATCATGTCGTCGCCGAGCAGCACCGCGAACGGCTCGTGGCCGACGTGCTGGCGGGCGCAGTGCACCGCGTGCCCGAGGCCCTTGGGCTCGCCCTGCCGGACGTAGTGCATGATCGCCAGGTCGCTGGACTCGTGCACGGCGTCCAGGCGCTCGTCGTCGCCCTTCGCGCGGAGCGCCTCCTCCAGCTCGTACGCCCGGTCGAAGTGGTCCTCGATCGACCGTTTGCTGCGTCCGGTGACCATGAGGACGTCGGAGAGTCCGGCGTCCACCGCTTCCTCGACGACGTACTGGATCGCCGGTTTGTCGACGATCGGCAGCATTTCCTTGGGAGTCGCCTTGGTCGCGGGCAAGAATCGGGTACCGAGGCCGGCCGCGGGGACGACCGCCTTGAGCACTGGTGCAGAGTCGGCCATGTACAGACCCTAGTCATCCGCGAGGACCTCAGCGTGCACGACATCGATTCGAAGAACGGCCTGCGGGCCGAACTGCTCGGCCGACGTGCGGCGATGCCGCCCGAACAGCGCGCGGCGGCGGCGCGGCCGATCCGCGACGCGCTGCTGGAGGTCCCGGAACTGGAGATGGCCGGGACCGTCGCGGCATACGTGTCGATCGGCACCGAACCGGACACCCGCAGCCTGCTGTTCGCGCTGTGGAAGCGCGGCACGTACGTGCTGCTCCCCCGCCTGCTCCCGGACGGCGACCTCGACTGGGCGTCCTACGAGGGGCCGGACTCGCTCGTCCCCGGGGCGCGCGGGTGCCTGGAGCCCTCCGAGCCGCCGCGCGGTCCCGGGGCCGTGGCCAGCGCGGACGTCGTGCTGGTGCCCGCGGTGGCCGTCGACCGGACGGGCCTGCGCCTCGGGCGCGGCGGCGGCTCCTACGACCGGGCGCTGGCGCGGGTCGGCCCGGCGATCCTGACCGTGGCGCTGCTGTACGACGGCGAGCTGTTGCCCCGCCTGCCCGCCGAGCCGCACGACCAGCGCGTCCGGGCCGCGGTGACGCCGTCCGGGGGGCTGGTCCGGCTGCCGTGACCTGCTCGTAGAGTGAGGGAGGCAAGATCGCGGGCGGGGCCGCGGTCGCGGACGGCCTGACAGGAGGTTCGAGATGACGGCGCCGTGGCGGATCCTCTCCCTGCCCCCGATCGCGGAGGAGATCGTCCGCGGCCTGTTCGCCCCGCTGGGCGACGCCGCCGAGGTGGTGTTCCCCGAGTCCAGGGACCGCGCCGCCCTCCTCGCCGCGCTCCCGGGCGCCGACATCGTGATCGGCGACTTCGCCGGCCGGCTGGCGCTGGACGCCGAGGCCGTGGCCGCCGCGCGCCGGGTGTCGTTCGTCCAGATGCCCGCCGTCGGGACCGACAGCATCGACGTCGCCGCGCTGGCCGCCGCGGGCGTGCCGGTGGCGAACGCGGCCGGCTTCAACGCGCGGGGGGTCGCCGAATGGGCGGTCGGCGCGGCGTTCGCGCTGTGCCGCGGCCTGGCCTGGGGCGACCGGGCCATGCGCGCGGGCGGGTGGCCGCAGATGGAGATGGCCGGGCGCCGCCCTCGCGAGATCCACGCGCAGCGCGTCGGCATCGTGGGGTACGGCGCGATCGGCGCCGAGGCGGCGCGGCTGTTCACCGCGCTGGGCTGCGCCGTCTCGTACTGGACGCGGCGGAAGCGCGCCGAGGCGGTGGCCGCGTACCGCGAGCTGGACGACCTCCTCGCGACGTCCGACATCCTCGTCCTGGCCCTGCCGCTGACGGACGAGACCAGGGGGCTCGTAGGCCCGGACCGTCTCGCCCTCCTGCCCGACAAGGCGCTGCTGGTGAACGTGGGGCGCGGAGGGATCGCGCCCGACGACGCGGTCCTGGCCGCTCTGGACTCGGGACGCCTGGCGGGGGCGGCCCTGGACGTGTTCGACGAGGAGCCCCTCCCGCAGGGGCATCCGCTGCGCTCCCACGAGGACGTGCTCCTGTCGCCGCACGCCGCCGGGACGTCCGTCCAGTCCCAGTTCGCACTGGTCGCGATGGTGCAGGACAACGTCACCGCGGCCATCCAGGGACGAAACGTGCAGAACGTGGTCAACGGGGTAAATCCGCAGGTCAAACGCCGTTAACCACGCTCCGCGCCACGCCATCCCTCAACCTTAAATATGCGATTTGCCGGTGAATCTGTAGGATTCCTAAACGATCAACTTTGACGACCCCGAAGGGTGGGATGTGCACCTCGACATCTGGCTACTCCTCGGGGCCACGCTCGTACTCAGCGCCATCATCGCGGTCAGGCTGTCCCACAGGGCGGGACTGCCGACCCTGCTGGCGTACATGGGCCTCGGCCTTTTCATCGGCGAGTCCGGCCCCCTCCACATCCACTTCGACAACGCGGAACTGGCCGAGACGCTCGGCTTCGCCGCCCTCGTCCTGATCCTTGCCGAAGGCGGCATCACCACCAGCTGGCGGCACGTCCGGCCCTCGGTGCCCGCCGCGGTCAGCGTCTCCACCCTCGGCACCCTGATCAGCATCGTGGTGGTGGCCCTCGCCGCCATGTGGATCCTCGGGATGGACTGGCGCCCCGCGTTCCTGCTGGCCGCGGTGCTCGCGCCGACCGACGCGGCGGCCGTGTTCTCGGTGCTGCGGCGGCTGCCGCTGCCGTCCCGGCTGACCGGCCTGCTGGAGGCCGAGTCCGGCTTCAACGACGCGCCCGTCGTCATCATCGTGATCGCGCTCAGCGCCCACAACGGCGCGCCCAACCTCGCCGAGCTGCTCGGCGTGATGGTGTACGAGTTGGTCGCGGGCGCCATCATGGGCGTCGCCATCGGCTGGCTGGGCGCGCAGGCCCTGCGCCGCATCGCGCTGCCCGCGTCGGGCCTCTACCCCATCGCCGTCATGTCGCTGGCGATCGTCGCCTACGGGGCCACCTCACTGCTCCACGCCAGCGGGTTCCTCGCCGTCTACGTCAGCGCGCTCGTCCTCGGGAACTCGCGGCTCCCGCACCGCCCGGCGACCCGCGGCTTCGCCGAGGGCGTCGGCTGGCTCGCGCAGATCGGGCTGTTCGTGATGCTCGGCCTGCTGGCCGACCCCGGCGACCTCCCCGCGCAGATCCTGCCGGCGCTCGTGGTCGGCTTCGTGCTGCTGCTCATCGCCCGGCCGGTGTCGGTCGTGCTGTCCACGATCGGGTTCAGGCTGACGTGGGGCGAGAAGCTCTTCGCGTCCTGGGCCGGCCTGCGGGGCGCCGTCCCGATCGTCCTCGCCACCATCCCGATGGTGGCGGAGGTCGAGCACGCCGACCGGCTGTTCGCGATCGTCTTCAACATCGTCGTCGTGTTCACCCTCCTCCAGGGGCCGACGCTGCCATTGGTGGCGCGCTGGTGCCGGCTCAGGAGCGACGAGCAGACCCGCGAGCTCGGCGTCGAGGCGGCGCCGCTTGAGGAACTGCACGCCGACCTGCTGGAGGTCCGGATCCCCGCCGACTCGCTGCTGAGCGGCGTGGAGATCTTCGAGCTGCGGCTGCCTCCCGGCGCGTCGGTCACGCTCATCGTGCGGGACGGGACGAGCTTCGTCCCCGAGCCCTCCACCCCCTTGCAGGCGGGTGACACGCTCCTGGTCGTGACCACCGCCGCCGTGCGCGAGACCACGGAGCGGCGGCTGCGCGCGGTCAGCCGCAAGGGCAGGCTGGCGGGCTGGTTCGGCGAGACGGGGGCCTGAACGGGCGCTCGGGCCGTGCGGGACGGCCGGGACACACCCCGGGACGGCCAGGGAACATCCCCGGGACGAATCCTGTTCGAGACACCGGTACCATTAGCAGTCGTTCAGAGTGAGTGCCAGTCCGGTCTCGGCCGGGTTGCGTCAGCTAGGAGGAACCGTGCCGACGTATCAGTACGTTTGCACCGAGTGCGGCGAGCCTCTGGAGGTCGTGCAGAAGTTCAGCGACGACGCGCTGACCGAATGCCCGGCGTGCACCGGCAGGCTCCGCAAGGTCTTCTCCGCGGCGGGGATCATCTTCAAGGGGTCGGGCTTCTACCGCACCGACAGCCGCGGCTCCGGCAAGTCGTCCTCGACCGCCGGGGCGTCCGCGAACGGCTCGTCCAACGGCTCCTCGGGCGGCGACTCGGGCGGCGACTCCACCAAGTCGGACTCGTCCTCGTCGTCCTCCGACTCCTCCGCGTCGTCGTCTGGAGGCGCCTCGTCCTCCAGCACGTCGTCCTCCTCCTCGTCCGAGAAGGTCGCCTGACCTTCCCGCTTCCCGGTTCCCGTACACCCGGTTCCCGTACGCCGGGTTCCCGTACGCCCACCGGGGGATCCGTTCGAGGATCCCCCGGCTTCCGTGGTGCTGACGCCGCCGCCTACATCTTCCGGTGTAGACGGCGGCTTTCTTGTGACCCGAAGGGGGTAGCCGGGTTCCCTCCTCTCGCTGGAGGCGCGAGAGGTGCGGTTTCGCGACCATTGAGGTGATGGGAGACGACCCGGGGGCCCTCACGGTTCTCTCCTCGAGATTTCGCGATAGTACTTGACATGTCTCGGGAGTCGAGAAATTCTGAGCAGACGCGACATATCTCGACTTCCCGATATCGCCCGGTGCACACAGGAGAGGAACCATGAGCGCACCTAGCCCGGCTCCCCCCAGGCCACGGTCACACCGCCTGGCCGGACTGATCGCCGGACGGCGTACCAAATGGGCCGTCCTTGCCCTGTGGGTCGTCCTGCTGGCCGCCCTCGGCCCCCTCGCCGGCAAGCTCGGCGACGTCGAGGAGAACGACGCGGCGGCCTGGCTGCCGTCCGGCGCCGAATCGACCCAGGTCGTGGAGCTGGAGGAACAGTTCCGCAAGGACGAGACGATGCTCGCCGTCGTCGTCTACGAGCGGTCCGGCGGCATCACCCCGGCGGACAAGGCGAAGGCCGCCTCGGACGCCGCCGCCTTCCAGAAGCTGCCGGGCGCCCAGCAGGTTCAGGGCCCGTTCCCGTCCAAGGACGGCAAGGCCCTCCAGACGCTGGTGCCGCTGACGGACGTCGACCTGATCGCCGCGGTCGACGACGCGCGTGACCTCGCCGACCGCGGACCTCCTGGCCTGACCTCCCACGTCACCGGCCCCGCCGGCGGCGGCGCCGACCAGTTCAAGGTCTTCGAGAGCCTCGACGGCTTCCTGCTCATGGCCGCCGGCCTCGTCGTCATCGTCCTGTTGCTCTTCATCTACCGCAGCCCCATCCTCTGGTTCGTCCCGGTACTGAGCGCCGTCTTCGCCCTGGGCCTCGCCCAGTCGACGGTGTACCTGCTCGCCAAGTACGCGGACCTCACCGTCAACGGGCAGAGCGCCGGCATCCTGACCGTCCTCGTCTTCGGCGTCGCCACCGACTACGCGCTGCTGCTCGTCGCCCGCTACCGGGAGGAACTGCACCGGCACGAGGACCGGCACGAGGCCATGGCCTACGCGCTGCACCGCGCCGCGCCCGCCATCATCGCCTCCGCCGCCACCGTCGCCGTCGGGCTGCTGTGCCTGCTGCTCGCCGAGATGAACTCCACCGCGGGCATGGGGCCCGTGGCCGCAGCAGGCGTCATCACCGCCCTCGCCGCCATGACGACCCTCCTGCCGGCCCTCCTCGTCATCTTCGGCCGCTGGCTGTTCTGGCCGCTGATCCCCCGGTACGACGAGAAGTACCTCGAACCCGAGTCCTACGAGGCCGAGCACGGCGTGTGGAACCGCGTGGCCGGCCTGGTCGGCAGGCGCCCGCGCGTGATCTGGGCCGCGAGCATGCTCGGCCTGATCGTCCTCACGCTCGGCCTCACCTCGCTGAAGGCGGACGGCATCTCGGACGCGGGCCAGTTCACCGGCAAGCCCGACTCGGTGAAGGGCTCCGAGGTCGTCGCGCGCCACTACCCCGCCGGATCGGGCGCCCCGGCCGTCGTCATCGGCAAGGCCGCCGCCTCCGAACAGCTCGCGCAGACCGTCCGCGGGACGGCGGGCATCGCCGAAGTCAGCCCGCCGGTCACCGCGAACGGCCTGGTCAAGTACGAGGCGACGCTGAAGGACGCGGCCGACAGCGAGGCCGCGCGCGACACCATCGACCGGCTGCGGACCGCGGCGCACGGAGTCCCGTCCGCGGAGGCCAAGGTCGGCGGCATGACCGCGACCCAGCTCGACATCAAGCGCGCCTCCACCCGCGACAACAAGGTGATCATCCCGATCGTGCTGGCCGTGGTGTTCCTGATCCTCATCGCGCTGCTGCGCGCCGTCGTGGCGCCGCTGCTGATGATGGGCACCGTGGTGCTGTCGTTCCTCGCCTCGCTCGGCGCCTGCGCGGTGATCTTCGAGCACGGCTTCGGGTTCGAGGGGACCGACTCGGGCTTCCCGCTGCTGGCCTTCATCTTCCTGGTCGCGCTGGGCGTCGACTACAACATCTTCCTGATGCACCGCGTCCGGGAGGAGTCGCAGTCCCTCGGCACCCGCCGCGGCATCCAGCGGGGCCTCACCGTCACCGGCGGCGTGATCACCTCGGCCGGGCTGGTCCTGGCGGCCACGTTCGCCTCCATGGTCACGCTTCCGCTGACGTTCATGGTCGAGATGGGCTTCGCGGTGGCGTTCGGCGTCCTGCTCGACACGCTCGTCGTCAGGTCGTTGCTGCTGCCCGCCCTGTCGTACGACATCGGGCGGCGGATCTGGACGCCGGGACGGCTCGCCAAGGAGGCGCCCGCGAACGAGCCCAAGGTGCTCGATCCCGTCGGCTGACGCACCGCAGGCCCCCGGCTCCGGCCGGGACGGGGAAGGGAAGGGGTCCGGCTCCGCGCCGGGCCCCTTCGCCGTCTCCCTTCGCCGTCTCCCTTCGCCGTCTCCCTTCGGAGTTATCCACAATCGGCGGACGGGCTGCTGGGGGCGGCCCCCGGGTGGCTAGTGTCGGCGGCATGTCCACTCAGCCTTCTGCCTCCCAGCCCGCCGCCGAGATCGGGGTCATCGGCGGCTCCGGGTTCTACTCCTTCCTCGACGACATCGAGGAGGTGCGGGTCGAGACCCCCTACGGCCCGCCGAGCGACCCCATCGCGATCGGCGAGCTGGCGGGCCGCCGCGTCGCGTTCGTCCCCCGGCACGGCCGCGACCACCGGTTCCCGCCGCACCGGATCCCCTACCGGGCCAACATGTGGGCGCTGCGCGCCCTCGGCGTCCGGCAGGTGCTGGCGCCGTGCGCGGTCGGGTCCCTCACCCCCGAGTACGGGCCCGGCACGCTCGCCGTCCCCGACCAGCTCGCCGACCGGACGTCCGGCCGCGAGCAGACCTACTACGACGAGGGCGCCGCCGTCCACGTCTCGTTCGCCGACCCGTACTGCCCGGCGGGGCGCCGCGCCGCCGTGGCGTCCGCGCGGGCGTCGGGGTGGGATCCGGTCGACCGCGGCACGCTCGTCGTCATCGAGGGCCCCCGGTTCTCCACCCGGGCCGAGTCGCAGTGGTTCGCGTCCCAGGGCTGGACGCTGATCGGGATGACCGGCCACCCCGAGGCGGTCCTCGCCCGCGAACTGGCGCTCTGCTACACCTCCCTCTGCCTCGTCACCGACCTCGACGCGGGCATCGAGGAGGGCGAGGGCGTCACGATGGAGGAGGTGCTCCGCGTCTTCGGCGAGAACATCGACCGGCTCCGCGGCCTCGTCGCCGACGTCGTGAAGGCGCTGCCCGCCGAGCGCTCCTGCCCCTGCCCCGACGTCCTGGACGGCATCAAGCTCCCGCTAGAACTGCCGTGAGCGTCCGCTCGGCCCGGCTGCGGCGACCGCTGGCGGCCCTGTTCGCCGCGGCCGCCGCCGGGCTGGCCCTCACGGCGCTGCGTCCCGGGCCGCCGCCGTCCGTCCGGGTCCTCGGCGCCGCCCGCGACCTCCCCGCCGGGAAGGCGCTCACCGCGTCCGACCTGCGGCCGGTCGCGCTTCCGCCGGGCGCCGTCCCGGCCGGCGCCCTCCGCTCCGGCGGTGCCGGGCGCGTCCTCGCCGGCCCCATGCGCGAGGGCGAGCCCCTCACCGACGCCCGCGTCGTCGGCGACGGGCTGCTGCGCGGCCAGGGTCCCGGCACGGTCGCCACCCCGGTCCGCATGGCCGACGCCGGCGCCGTCCGGCTCCTGCGGCCCGGCGACCGCATCGACGTCCTGACCGTCCCGTCCGGCTCCGCGGAACCGGACGGCACAGAGCGGTGGGGGCGCGAGGCGCGCGTCGTGGTGTCCGGCGTGCCGGTCGTCGCGGTGCCGAGACCGGACGACCGCGGCGGCCAGGAGGGAGCGCTGGTGGTGCTGGCCACCGACCGGGCCCAGGCCGTCACGCTCGCGGGCGCCGGCGCTCCCCTGGCGCTCACGATCACCGGGCACTGACCCCCGCGCCCCGGCTTGGCGAATCCGGCACCCCTTCATTACGATCCGTAGCCGTTCCGGCGCCCCACCAGCCAGGGGCGCACCCCCGACGACCCCCTGGAGCAGCCATGAGCGGGTTCAAGAAGTTCCTCATCCGCGGAAACCTGGTCGAGCTGGCCGTCGCGTTCGTCATCGGAGCGGCGTTCGCGAGCCTGGTGAAGGACTTCGCGAGCTCCTTCATCACCCCGCTGATCGCGCTGATCGGCGGCAAGCCCGACTACACCAAGCTGTCCGTCACGGTCAACGGCACCGCGTTCCCCTACGGGATCTTCGTGACGTCCGCGATCGCGTTCTTCATCACGGCGGTGATCGTCTACTTCCTGGTCGTGCTGCCCACCACCAAGCTGATCGAGCGGATGGACCGCGGCAAGGAGGCCACCGAGCGCGAATGCCCGGAGTGCCTCAGCGAGATCCCGATCAAGGCGCGCCGCTGCCGCCACTGCACGGCCGAGGTCGTCCCCGCCACCGAGGTCCCCTCCTAGGAGTACTTCTCCGTCCCGTACTCCCAGTGCCAGGGCTCGAACGGGTTGCTGTAGGCCCAGGAGGGATGGATCCAGCCGTACTTCCCGGCATGGCTCTCCAACCAGTTGAACTGGACGGACCCCGACGTCTGCACCCCGCCGCACAGGTCGAGCGCCTGCCCCTTGCCGTGGTTGCTCGTCCCGGGAACGGCCGCGAAACCGGGGCGCCGCGCGTACACGGCATGCTGCTCCGACAGGCTCCGGTACGCGTCCGTCACGCACATGTCGCGCCCGAACCGGCGCTTGTAGGCGGCGTTCAGCTTGTAGAACGTGAGCGCCGCGTCCGCGCGCAGCTTGTGCCCGCCCTTCTGCGGCAGCGCGCACAGGTACTTCGCGGGGATGAGCCCGTTGGGGAACTTCTTGGCGTCCGCGGCGAGGCCCTTGTCGCAGCCGAGCTCCAGCCGCCGCTGCCGCGACACCGCGAGCTTGTCCAGCATCGCGTTGAGCTGCCTGGTCAGCTGCGCCGACTTGGTCTTCAGCCCGTCCACCTCCTGCTGGAGGCGGGTCTGCTCCACCGCGTTCTTCGACTGCAGCTCCTGCGCCGTGGAGGCCAGCCGCTTCCGCCGGTCCTGCAGCTCGTCGGCACGTTCCACGAGCTCCTGCTGCGACTTGGCGATCAGCGTCACGTCCGCCGTCGACCGCAGCGCCTGGCTCGGATCCCCGCCACCGAAGATCGACATGGATCCGGCCGCGCCGCTCTGCTGGTAGGAGGTGTTCGCGAGCCTGGCGAGCGGCTGCCTGATCCGGTTCAGCTCCGCCTCGGCCCCGGCGAGGTCCTTCAGCGTGGCGCGCAGCTTCTCCTGGGAGGCGGCCAGGTCCTTCTGCCGGCCTTCCATCGACTTCGTGGCCTTCTCCAGCTCGGCACGCGCCTTCGACGCCTCGCGCCGCAGCGACTCCAGCGAGTCGGCCCGGCCCGCGGCCGCGTGTGCGACGCCGTGCGGGAAGATCAGCGCCGTCACCAGGAAGACCGCGGTCAGCGCCGCCGACCGGGGGTTCGGCACGGTGGTATTCCTCCTGATGCCCGAATGCGGAACAGCGGCAGAACGCTACTACAGGTTCTACGATGACCCGTGCGTAACTGGTTCAGCGGCCTCCGTGACCTTGCCGTTCACACCACCGGCGCATCCACCAGACGTCCTCCCACCCCGCCGGGCACGGCCGCCGCGCCCGCGTCGGCGTCGGCGTCGGCGACGGCGTGGGCTTGGCCGTCCGCCGCGGCCTCACCACCGGCGCCGGCGCCCGCTTCGGCGGCTTCGTCGCGGCCTGCGGCTCCGACTCGGGCGGCACGTACGTCCCGAACGTCGGCTCCCCCTGCGGCGTCGTCCGCACGTCCCCCGCGGGCGTCCCCGCCGTCTCGGGCCGCTCGCGCACCGGGCCGTCCCGCAGCCCGAACGCGACCACGGACGCCACCAGCACGGGCACCGCGCACACCGCCACGACGACCGCGACCCGCCTGCCACGAGACGCGCCCGCGTCCACCTCGCCCTCGGCAGCAACATCCTTCGGCTGCCCACGATGCCGTCCGGTCACGGCACCGAAGCGTACCGACCCCGCCCCCACGGGGCCTAGAGTCCCGCACCCCATAAGGAGGAGCACTCAACGGTCCCCTTCCCCTACCCTGTAGGTGCCGTCCGCTACGCTCTACCCGCGAGCGACGACACGCCTCCGTAGCTCAGGGGATAGAGCACCGCTCTCCTAAAGCGGGTGTCGCAGGTTCGAATCCTGCCGGAGGCGCGCAGAACATGGGAAACTCCGCCCGGCCTCGCCCGAGCGGCGCCCGCGCAGGTTCGCCGGGCTCGACGTTGCTGAGGTTGCGGCGTTGAGTGTGTGCACGGTGTCCTCTCTGATGGTGACGCGGATCAGGGCGTCATGCCGTGGCTTGTTGTAGCGGATCTGAAGCTGGAAGGCGTCGTAGAGCTGACGCTGCAGTTCCTCGGGCAGCTGTCCCAGTTTGAGGGGTAGTTGAGGGATCTCTCCGAGTAGCGCGATGTCGTCACCGGGCGGTTGGGCCCGGGTGGTGAGCTGGGCCAGCCTTGCTTGTGCTTCGCGGCGTTTTGTGACCAGTTCAGCGAAGCGGCGCTGGATGCCGGCCCGGTACTCCCGGTCGATGTCGGTCTCACCGGTGGGCTCGTACTCCTCCAATTGCATCAGCAGGTTGTCCTGACGCCGCTGAAGGTCGGTGATCTCGGCTGCGATCTTCGTCTTATGCACGTCAGCGAGCGATTCCACCGGGGCGCCGATCGTTTCCGCGAGTCTGGCTCGCAGGTATCGCTGGCGGTGCTGGCCGAATATCCGCTGAGCGAAGAAGTAGTGAACGGCCTCCAGCAAGGCGTCTTCACGGACCCAAATAGGCTTCCCCCCGTTCCACGGACACCCGATCTGAGTTGACCATGATCAACTTGGGAAGGAAGGTGTCTCGTGCCACCACCTCACCCGCCGGAGTTCCGGCGCCGCGCCGTCGAGCTGGCCCGGACCGGCGACGAGTCGGTCTCCGCCCTGGCCAAGAGTCTTGGTATCAGCCAGTCGTGCCTGAGTAACTGGATCCGTCAGGCCGACATCGAAGAAGGCCACCTCGACGGCCTGAGCGCCGGCGAGAAGAAGGAGCTGGCCGAGCTGCGCCGAAAGGCCAGGCAACTGCAACTGGAGAACGAGATCCTCAAGCGGGCGGCAGCGTACTTCGCTCGCGAGAACGTGCTCCCAAAATAAGGTACTCGCTGGTCCGTGAGCTTGCCGACAACGACATTCCCGTCGCGGTGGCCTGCCGAGTGTTAGGAGTTTCCCGGTCCGGTTACACCGACTGGCTCGGCAGGCCCGCCTCGATTCGGGAGCAACGCAATGCCGAGCTAATCAAAATGATCAAAGAGATTCATGAAGAGTCACGTCGAAGCTACGGCTCGCCGCGGGTGCATGCGGAGTTGGTGCTCGGACGGGGCGAACGGGTGAACCGCAAACGGGTCGAACGGCTCATGCGGGAGGCCGGGATCCAGGGGATCTACCGGCGCAAGGGGCACCGGAACCTGGTCAACGAACCGACCGAGGAGGACCTGGTCAAGCGGGCCTTCGACGTGCAAGCGCCCGACGTGCTGTGGGTCACCGACATCACCGAGCATCCGACCGGCGAGGGGAAGCTGTACTGCGCGGCCGTGCTGGACTGCTACTCCCGCCGCATCATCGGCCATTCCATCGACATCCGCCAGACCACCGAACTCGTGGTCGATGCGATGGCCGCCGCAGTCGCCCGGAGAAAGCCCGCCAAAGACGCCACGATCCTGCACTCAGACCATGGCACGCAGTTCACGTCCTGGACGTTCGGGAAGCGGCTTCAGGACGCGGGACTCCTCGGTTCGATGGGCATGGTCGGCGACTGCTACGACAATGCCATGATCGAGTCGTTCTGGGGCTCGATGCAGCTCGAACTCCTCGACACCAGGAAATGGCAAACAAGAGCCGAACTCGCAGCCGCGGTGTTTGAATGGATCGAGTGCTGGTATAACCCATTCAGAAGGCATTCCAGCCTCGGAATGCTCAGTCCGGTGGACTACGAGGAACGACACCGACCCTCGAACGCGACGACCTGACCCATCTCACCCCGGGTGTCCGTGCTACGGGGGGAACCTCAGGACGATATTGGCACCTCACACGCCCTGGCCCTCTGGAACTTCGCCACGATCACCGGTTCATCGAGTCCTTCACCCACACGGCCACCGATCGCTTGAGCACGTCACGCTCCATCTCAAGCTCCGCCCGGTCCTTCTCCCACTGCGCCCGCTCGGCCCGCAACCGGACCAGCTCCTCGCGCTCGGACTCGCCCAGCTCACCATCCTGGAACTGGCTCTGCTCGCGATCGTTCTTCACCCGGTTTTGAAGCGTGTAGACGTTGATCTCCAGATCATGTGCCACCTGCGCTGGTCCAAGGCGCTGATGCTCGTCGGCAAGCTGCTCGGCAAAAGCAGAAACCTGCTGCGAGGGCCGGGCGGCGAGTCGCGCGCCAGTGATCCGGAGCGCCAGCGGGAGGTTACCGCACAGTCCGGCGAGCCTGCGTACGGCGGCCGGTTCGGCGTCGGCGCGCGCCGGGCCGATGATGCGCGCGAGTAGCTCGCTGGCGGACGTGGGATCGAGCATGTCCAGTACAACCTGCCGCATGCCGCAGAGGCCGCCGACCGGGATGCGGCTGGTTACGATGACGGCGTTGCTTACAAAGGGCGGCAGCAGTGGGCGGATCTGCTCGGGCCGCGCGTTGTCTAACACCACGAGCACTCGGCGCG
This sequence comes from Actinomadura madurae, assembly GCF_047130825.1. Classification (NCBI taxonomy): domain Bacteria; kingdom Bacillati; phylum Actinomycetota; class Actinomycetes; order Streptosporangiales; family Thermomonosporaceae; genus Actinomadura; species Actinomadura madurae. The sequence continues at coordinate 8,000,862 of NZ_CP083237.1, read as the reverse complement.
CGGACAGCCGTGCCCGAAGCGTCTCCGTGCGTTCCTCCAGGCTCACCGGAATGGCGGCTGGCTCGGCCCCTAGCGCGCGCAGGAACCCGACCAGGACCTCTGCGGGACCAGCAGGGTGTGGCTCGTATCCGTGCAGGTCCACAAACAGCTCTCCGTCGGGGAACCTGGTTGCCAGCCGGCTGGCAAGGCGCACCGCCAGAGCGGTCTTGCCGACCCCGGGCCTCCCGGAGATCGCGACCACTGGTCCCGCCGATTTCGGCAACTCCTCGTCGCTAGTCAGGAAGCGGGTGAGCTCAGCGAGCTCCTCCCGCCGACCGGTGAAATCCGCAAGATCGGGCGGCGGCATCCTATGGATCAGAACGCGAGCTGGTGCTGGTGCCGGTGCGGACAGGTCAGTAGGAGCCTGCGGTACGGATTCGTGGAGCAGCCCGAGCTGCGCAGAGCGGAGCAGGCCCGACGGATCCACACCAAGCTCGTCGACCAGCCGCCGACGGATCTCCTCAAAGTAGCGCAGGCCCTCCGCCCGGCGTCCGCTACGGCCGAGCAAGGTAATGAGATGGGCATGGACGACCTCGTCATATGGCAGGCTGGCGGCCAATCTCTGCAGCGGTTCCAGCGCGCTGTCGAAACGCCCGCAGCTCAGCGCCGCCTCGGCCAGTTGCCCCGCGACCTCCAGGCGAGTGCGCTCCAGAATGGGCGCCTCGGCTGGGGCGACCGGGCCGAGGCAGTCCGAAAGGACCGAACCACGCCACAGGTCCAGAGCCGAGCGCAGCGCATCCACGCGAAGCTCCGCAGGGATGCCCTGTGCCGCCGTGTGAACCAGGGAGCGGAACCGACCACAGTCCACTTGATCTTCCGGTACGTCGATCAGATAGTGCTGGCCGACACGGTGGATGACGTCGTCAATACCCGCATTGCTCCGCAGCCACGCCCGGAGTCGCCAGACAGCGCTGTACAGCGCTCCCTGTTCACATCCTGAAGGTCCCCAAACGACCTCTACAATCTGCTGCCTGTCCACCTGTTGCCCGGGGGTCAGTAGCAGCACGCCCAGCAGCCGTCGAATGCTGATCCGCGACAACAGCAGCTGCCGGTGGCCAACCCGTACGCGGAGGGGACCTAACACACCAAAAGTTAATTGCGAGTCGCCGGCCATGCCTCGATTCCTCACAGGTGCGGTTCTTCTTGAAGTACTTGGGTGAGCTGGGATGTGAGCGTTCTGTCGCCGCGGGGCCGCGCTCCAGCACCACGACGGACGGTCCCGCCTCGGCCAGCCGGAAGGCGGCCACGGACCCGCCGAGCCCCGAGCTGAGGACGACGTCGGCATGCTCGGTGCGTGCCATGTGTCTGCTCGCTCGGCCGCTCGTTGGTCACCCGACCATTTTGCCCCGACATGGCGGCCTGGTCGAAGAGGGGCATCGTCATTGCGTCGATCGTCCTGTCTCGCCCTGCTTCGCATCAGAAGGACTCATTCGTCCCCGGTCTCGCAGCAGTCAGGCAGGGAGGGCACCCGGAGCCGACCGCGCATCCGTGGACGTGTAGAGCCACGCAGCGGACTGTCCACCACGTGATCAGTTGCCACACACCAGTGGCCAGGAAGCGGCAAGCGTTTGGTGAGATTTCGGTCGGCTCCTGGTGAGCGGTATCGATCACCATCGTCTGTGTGCTGATCAGTCCATCCACACGGATGCGATCGAACCTCCGGCACGGAGAGGGGCAGCCATTGGAGATCCGCGAATACCTAGAGTTCTCGGAGTAAAGACACTACGGATGATCGAGGAGATCAACGTGAGCATTGACGACTTCACTGACCTGACCATGGACGAGCTCGCCGAGCTTGGCTGCACGCCGATTATCGAAGCGCTGCAGACGGACCCAGACGACTCCGCCGACAAGATCGTGCGCACTTTTGCCTCCTGCATCTGAATCGACAGCCCACGGAGGTGCGCCAGTGCGAGGCCCAGCCACGGAATCGCGGCCATCACCATCAGGCCACTGGCCGGACGATCTTCTAGATGTTCGGTCGCTACGTGCGCAAGGATGGCAGGCCGTCCCCTTCCGGCAGTTCATCGTGAAGTTGCATGAGCGATGCAATCTTGCGTGCGACTACTGCTACATGTACGAGCTCGCTGATCAGAGCTGGCGGCAGCGGTCGGTGAACATGAGCCGGAAGACGCTGGCCGCGACAGCGGCCCGCATAGCTGAGCACGCGCGGACGCATCGACTCCCCTCCGTGCAGGTGGTCCTGCACGGAGGGGAGCCTCTCCTGGTCGGTTCGGACATGTTGGACTACACCGCTCGCACGCTGCGCGCGGCAGTGAGGTCGGACACCGACGTCGACCTGCGGATCCAGACGAACGGAACGCTCCTCAACGAGGAGATCCTGCGAATCTTGAGCCGCCACCGAATACGGGTTGGTGTCAGCCTTGACGGCGACGACGACGCTAACGACCGTCACCGGAGATATCGCAATGGCCAGGGTAGCTATCAGGCCGTATCCCGAGGGTTGGAACTGCTGAACCAGTCGCAGTTTCGCGAACTCTTCTCCGGTCTACTATGCACCATCGACGTCCGTAACGACCCCATCGCCGCATATGAAGGACTCGCGGCATTCGAGCCGCCGATCATCGATTTCCTGTTGCCGCATGGAAATTGGACTGAGCGACCACCGAACCTGCCTGATGGCGCCGGCACCCCGTACGCGGACTGGCTGATCACCATCTTTGACAAGTGGTACGAATCGCCGCCACCCCGGCCCGGGATAAGGACATTCCAGAGCCTGATAGGGCTGCTTCTGAAGCGCCCGGCAAGTTCTGAGACGTTCGGAGTTGAACCGGTGACCCTGGTCGTGATCGAGACCGACGGGGAACTCCAGCAGGTGGATTCGCTCAAGTCCGCATTTCAAGGTGCGCCGAGCACGAATTTGAATGTGCGAGATAACCCGCTCGACGATGCGCTGGAACATCCCGCAATCGTGGCGAGGCAGCTTGGCGTAGAGGGTCTCGCAGATACATGCCAAGCGTGTCGTTTCCGTGACGTTTGTGGCGGTGGCCTCTACACCCATCGATATCGGGAGGGCGTCGGCTTCCTTAATCCGTCGGTCTACTGCACGGACTTGATGAAGCTCATTACTCACATCCACGACAGGGTCCTTAGGGACCTTGTGGCTGCGAGAAGGTGAAGCGGATGAACGAAAGCCTCATAACTTCCGGGGACCTGGAATCGCTGGCTCGTGGTTTCGCTGCCCCGGGAACGATCAAGCGGCTGCGCTCCGCTCGGGCAACGAAGACCCTGCTTGGCTTGCGAGTACTCCTGGAGCGTGCACCGAGCACTCTCGAGGGGATGGTCTGCGATCACCTATGGGAGAGTTACTCGACACTCGCCAGGATTCAGAGGAGCAGCCCCGAGCTGGTTGCCTGGTATCTGAGCCGCCCGCACACGGGTGCTTGGGTGACGCAATGCCTCCGGTTGTTAGACAGGGGACCAGGAAACTTCGATCCGGAAAACCCGACCCCATGGCTGTATCTGGGTTCGGTTGCCGCCGCAGCCGCAATCGATGCGCGGGAGACGTCCCATGTCGTAGCTCCAATGTGTCAGGGTGCCGTGCGCCTGCCCTCGGTAGGTAGGGGTGCAACTTAGCGACAGCCACCGCTCGGGAACCGCCTCGGTTGATGTGACGCCAGAGGAGACTTCCATTAGGGGCGGCAGCGGCGCGGTCAGTATCCCGACCTCTGCGCCGTCGGAACTCGCATCGTTCATCGAGGTCCGGCGAGTCCGGATCGGCCGCGAGAGCATTCTAGACGTCGAACTCGACGAAGAGTTTCAGTACGGACTGCTCAGCGATACCTATCCGAAGGGCGCGAGTTGGTCGGCAGGCTCGACGAGCCAGGCTATGAGTTGTGGCACAGATCCCTGGAAGCGGCATGGGAGCTTCTGGAATCCCACCATCGTGAACATGCCGAGGCCATCGCCATCGGATTGCGGAGCATCGTGCCGCTGCGAACTCCCCGTCACGGGACCCAGAGTTTTACCTCGGATGCCGCATTCGGCGCGATCGCCACGTCACGTCCGTCGGATCCGCATGTTCTGGCCGTCACGCTCGTTCATGAGTTCCAGCACGCCAAGCTCTCTGTGATTCTGGATGCGGCCCGCTTGTACCGTGGCGGAGCAGACGACCTATTCTACGCACCGTGGCGCGATGATCCCCGCCCGCTAGGCCCCTTCCTCCACGGAATCTACGCCCATCTCGGTGTGGCCCAGTTCTGGAATGCACACCGACGGGCCGTTGGCGCTTCCGACGCCGTCTTGGCTAACGTGGAACTCGCACGCTGGCGTGATCAGACATGGCAGGCGGTGAGCCAACTGGATGCGTACCCTTACCTAACTGAGGCGGGCAGGGCCTTTGTCGACGGCATCAAGGGCGCGCTGCGTACACTGCTGGATCAGCCTATCGACCAGAATGCCAAGGAGCACGCCGAATGGGCCGCCGCTGACCACCGAGTGTCGTGGCGGCTACGCAATAGGCGGCTGAGTGCGGATATCGCGGCTAAGCTAGCTGCTGAGTGGATCGCGAGATTCGATGCACCGACAGTAAGGCACGTCGACATCGAAGAGGTGAACCCGCCCCGCACCGCCGATCCTTCAACACGCCTCAGACTTCTTTATGACCGGTTGAAGGGATCTCCCGACGGCCAAGGGGGAACCGAGCCTGACACCTGTTATGTGAACGGCGACTTTCGGGCAGCTTCCGCTGGTTATCGGCACAAGGTGACGGACCGAGCGGACGACTTCGGCGCGTGGGCTGGCCTCGTTCTTTCCGAAGCCCGCACGCACCACGGTACGGCGCGCGACGTGCTCCTCCATATACCCGAAGTCGTCGTCGACGTCTACCGGCGGCTGCCCGCAGACGTGACGGCTTCCCTTCCCCAACTCGCGGTATGGCTGCGAGCTGTGGAAGAAGCTCGGCCGGGACACCAACCGGCTGACAACTCGAAGTCGGCCTGTGTCGATGCCTGATACCGTCCGCTGGTTGCATGTCAAAGCACTGCAGCTGGAAGCGTCGCTATGGATGGGCCGCGTTCACCTGCAAGGTCTGCTCATGTTCATCTTCATGGGCTGGTGGGCCGGAGCGGCACCTGGTGAGTCCGCCAGCCTTGTGCCGCTAGCCGGGTTGTGCGCCTTCGTCGTCCTCGGATCCGCCGCCATGCAGATCGTGAACGACCTCGGTGATATTGAGGGCGATCGAGTCACGGCCCCGTACCTACCGCTGCCAGCAGGCCTGCTGACTCAGCGGGCGGCAGGGCTCGCCGCCTGCGGCTATCTGGGTGCGGGGTCTTTCGTTCTGTGGTGGACCCTCCCGCACTGGCGATGGTTTGTCGTTGTGCTCGCCATGGTCGCGGCGTCCCTGGCTGCCTTTCGGCTCTACTCCGCGGTGAAGCCTCTGGGAGTGATCACTTCGGTCATCATCGCCTTCCCCATGGGTTTCCCGCTGATCTGGGCATGGCTGGTCGCTGGTCACCATGACACCGGGCTGTTCGCCGTACTGCTGGCCTACACGACGATCACCTTTGTCAGCGGCAACATCATCACCGCCCTGCACGACGTCGACTTGGACGAACAAGCCGGCAACCGGTCCTACCCCGTACGCGTTGGCGCGCCTGCGGCCTTCCGGTTCATGATCAGAATGGTGCTGTCCAGCTGGCTCCTTGTCCTCATCATCTTCGCCCTCGCCGACCAGGCGATCTACGGGCTTCCCTTTGCGTTCGCCAGCCTGGCCCTTCTCGCCGTGTCGTATCAGAGTGTCCTGAAAACCCTGGCCGAGCAGGACAGAGGCCGCCTCCGGCGCATCGATGACCTCGGTCCGATCAAGATCAGCGATCAACTCCGACACGCGGCGGTCCTGGCTGCGCTCGCCCCTGACGTATCCCTGGCCACATTCACGCTGATCCAAGTGGTCGCCTGGACGGGTCACTACCTCTACCGCCGCAGGGTGGTCCGCGGCGGGATCAGGCGATCCCTCCAAGGGCTCCAAGCGATGTCCGCTTCCTGAAAGGAGTGCGCATGTTGGAGGAACCGTTCGCCTCAACCCTGAGTGGGCTGCGGCTCCGCACGGCCGAGGTCATCAACAACTTTGTGCTGGAGCGAGGAGCGCGGATACACGACATGGTGGGCGACGGCGACGCAGGCTCGCTCTGGCCAAAGGTGATAGCAAATCTTGAGGACTTCCTTCAAGGCGGCAAGAGACTGAGGGCTGCCTTCTGCCACTGGGGCTGGTGTGGCGCCGGTGGCGCGCCGGAGGACGACGGGATCGTCAGGGCCGGGGCGGCATTGGAGTTATTGCACGCCTTTGCTCTCATCCACGATGACATCATGGATGGCAGCCAGATACGACGCGGTTCCCCAACCATGCATCGAAGTTATGTGGACCTGCATGCTTCGTCCGGTTGCCGCGGTTCGTCGGATGAGTTCGGAGTCGCCGTAGCGATCCTTCTGGGTGATCTGTGTCTAGGCTGGTTCCATGAACTCCTGGACGAGGCTACTGAGTCGAGAAGCCGTGCGGCCTTCGCCAGACGGCTGATGGCAGAGATGTTCACGGAACTGTTCGCTGGCCAGTACCTTGACGTCCTGGCGCAAGCTGGCTGGTCGTGCTCGGTGCATGAGGCCCGGAGGATTGTTCTCTACAAGACGACTAAATACACCGTTGAAAGGCCGCTGCACTTGGGCGGCATCCTCGCTGGGGCAGATCCTGCGCTCCTCCGTGGCTACAGCGCCTACGCACTTCCGCTAGGCGAGGCGTTCCAGCTTCGCGACGATCTGCTGGGTGCTTTCGGGGATCCCGCGCTTACTGGCAAACCAGCGGCCGACGATCTCCGTCTAGGCAAGGCCACGGTGCTGTTGTGCCTGGCGCAGGAGCGCGCGTCCGCCGCTCAAGCGAAGGAGCTACAAGATCTGCTCCGGTGTCCGAACGTTGACGATGCCGGGATACAGGGCCTCCGCCGGTTGCTTACTGAGACCGGCGCCGTGGCCGCCACCGAGGAACGGATTGGCGAGCTGACCAGGACGGCGAAGCAGCGGCTCAATGACATCCCACTCACGCCGTCCGTACACGACGCCTTGCTGAGCCTCGCCTCCTATGCCAGTCACCGGGATCGCTGAGTGGCGCCGATGGAGCTCGGCCAGGAATCGATGGTCGTTGCCGAGGGCCTCTGCAAGGACTACCGGACGACGCCGGACGCGCTCGCCGGAGTAAGCCTTTCCATTCCGAGGGGAACGGTGATGGGGCTGCTCGGATCGAACGGTGCCGGAAAGACAACTCTTATGCGTGTGCTGACGACACAGCTAACGCCCGATTCGGGACGCGCGACCGTGGCCGGATTTGACATAATCCGTCAGCCGCACGAGATCCGCCGCCGGATCGGTGTGTCCGGTCAATACACTGCGCTCGACGACCAGCTCACCGGCAGGGAAAACGTGGAGTTGTTCGGCAGGCTCGCGCGTGTGGGTCGAAGAGAACTGGTTGAGCGTGCTGGGCAACTGTTGGAGAGATTCGAACTCGGCCCAATCGCCGACCACCGGGTCCGTACCTATTCAGGCGGTACGCGTCGCAGGCTCGACCTGGCCATCTGCACCATCGCCCAGCCGCAGGTGCTGTTCCTCGATGAACCGACGGCGGGCCTGGATCCGCGTGGCCGCCTGCTGTTGTGGGCGTTCGTCCGCGAACTTGTCGCCGACGGCGTGACCGTTCTGCTGACCAGCCAATACCTCGGAGAGATCGACGCGCTCGCGCACCAGGTCGCCGTCATCGATCGCGGCAGGGTCATCGCGGAGGGCACCCCGGACGGGCTCAAAAGACAAGTAGGCGGGGAACGGCTTGAAGTAACACTGGTCCATCCGGCAGACATCTCCACAGCGCTGAAGGCCGTCTTCCCTTATACCGTCGGACGACCGAATATCGACGCCTCCCGTAGTCGCATCTCCGTGGGACTCGATGGCGGCGTCAAGACTGCCGCGGCGGCTATCCATGCCCTGGCCACAGTCCATGTCGAGGTATCTCAGTTCGCGCTGCGAAGTCCCTCGCTAGAGGAGGCCTTCTTCGACCTCACCGAACAGGACTGCCGTTCATGACCCCCAAACCTGCCCGACTCCAGTGGGACGACCGACTCTTGGCCGCGATGGGTGACGTAACCGCCGTAGTCGGCCGTCGTGTCCACCACTTGCAGAGAGCTCCGGGAACAGTCCTTAGCGTCTCACTGAATCCGCTAATCATGATCTTCTCTGTCGGATATCTCTTCCGGGACTCTATCACGGTCCCCGGCAGCGGTAACTATTCAGAGTTCATCATGGCAGGAATAGCGGTCCAGGTAGGCCTGTCGAGTGTCTCTCCGGCGTCCCTGGGCGTAGCACTCGATCTCGACCGAGGAGTGACCGAGCGGATGCGCACCCTACCTGCATCCAGGGTCGCCCTCCTTTTTGGATACGCGCTCGCTGAATCAATCCTCGCAGCGCTGGGTCTGTCAATCGTCATGACCGTTGGCCTGCTCATGGGATGGCGATCTCACGAAGGTTTCCTGTCCACAGTCGCAGGTCTCCTCCTGATAATGGCGTTCACCTACACAATGGTCTGGGTGGGTGTTGCCATGGGGCTGCTGGTGCGTAATCCTGAAAGTCTCGGCCCGCTGTGTGTGCTCATACTGATATTCTTCTCCTTTCTCTCCAACAGTTTTTTGGCCGTTCAGGAGATGCCGGCGTGGGCACGCTTCATCGCGGAATGGAATCCGGTGAGTGCCGTTGTCAATCTTTGTCGCCAATTATGGGGAAACCCAGTCACTGATACCACGAGCTTTCCGGCCCGGAATGCAGACCTGGTCGCAGCGGTCTCGCTCACAGCAATCCTTATTCTCGCAATTCTGGTCGCCACACATGCATACTGCAGAGCGCTCAGTCGCTGATCTCAAGCACGTATGTCCCATTCACATCGCGCCCGCCGAACCGTCCTCGCGATGTCACCGTGCTCGCTGGTGGACTCTGTCGGGGATCTGGGCGGCGGAAATTCATTTTAATGGGTGATTGGGCCTCGGCCAACGTGGCCGGAATGACCTGGAGCCGTCCGGCACCGGCGGGCCGGCGCCGGACGCGACGGCATCCCTCGCGCGGATCGGCCGCGATTCACCAGGTGCCCGGGGAAGCGGTTTGCAGGTGGCACCGATAGGCTCGATGTGGCTATGGGCTGGCTATGGGACTAAGGCGGCCGGTTGCTCCGGCCTGTTTGACCAGTCGCCCCAACGTTCGCGGCGCCCGAAACGCTCCGCGAGCGTCTTTTCCGAAGGAAGATCCCACGCCGCTGTGCGGTTGGCCAGCGCCCACTGTCATGCCTGGCGTTGCAGCCCCGAGACCGGCCGGCCGTGTCACGGAAGGCCCCTTTCGCTTCTCCGGAATCCTCACCCGCTGGGAACTTTTCTGCGCCCCGTAGAAAGTTTGCAGCGCCACTCGTCTGAGCGTCGTAGAAACCGTCCGGAGAATTCCCATGGGTCGTAAGAGCTTCGTATGAACCAACCTCTTCCGCTGCGAACCGCTCCTGACCTGGCGCATCAAGAGGCTCATACGCACCGATCAGAGCACAGCTCGGCCAGGCGGCAATCAGCCGTCCGACCAGGGAAGGCTCGGCGACGGCGACGTTGGCCGCCAGGCTCGCGGCGCTGCCCAGCACCAGCAGCGTCCATGGCAGCAGCCTGCTGCTACGGCCCTGCCGCGAGTCGACCAGCAGCGACATCGAGGCCACCACGATCATCCCGTCCACACTGACCGATAGCAGCGCCGCCGTCCAGGAAGTCTCTCCGTCCTGCAGCACCAGCTGATACATGTGCTTATAGGAAATCACCGCAGCGATCCCGGCCAGCACGATGACGCTGACCGTGGAGGCCGACCGGATCACCTGGTCTGCGTGGGAAGGCTTCGCGTTCGCCATGACCGCTCAGCCCTCCGGCCCTTCGACCAGGGCGGAAACATTGAACGTTTTCCACCAGCGCCCTGTGACGGGTGATCACAGCATGATCGCGGACAGTGTGGCGTGCCCTGAAACATGAAGAAGCCCTGGTAGGACGGGTGATCTCTCACAACCCCCGTCCCCCACTTATGGCATCTCAATGTCCTGTCAAGCGGCCACTGTCGGTGGGACTGCTGTGTAGCGGCGGCGGTCTTTCGACATGGCCCAGAGGACATCGACTCGGCGGCGTGCGAGGCTGAGGACGGCCTGGACGTGGGATTTCCCTTCGTCTCGTTTCCTGCGGTAGTACTCCTGTGAGGGGCCGGGTCTGGACATGGCCGTCTGGGCTGATAGGTAGAAGATCCTGCACAGACGTCGGTCGTAGTGAGCGGGGCGGTGCAGGTTGTTGAGCCGCCGCCCCGAGTCGTTGGGCACGGGGGCGATCCCGGCGTGGGCCGCGAGGTGCCCTGCGTTGCGATAGCTCGACAGGTCCCCGGTCCGCGCGATGAGCTCGGCGGTCAGAAGTGGTCCCATGCCCGGCAACGACTGGATGATCTCGGCGGTCTCGTCTCCAGCGAGGACCTCAGTGATCTCCGCGTCGAGCTGCTTGACGCGTTCGTCCAGGTCGAGGATCTGCTGGGCGAGGTCCGCGACGAGCCTGGCGGCCCGAGCCTCGCCGGGCAGGATCGTCTGCTGCGCACGACCGGCCATGACCGCGCGTTCGGCGATATCGGCCGCGGAGCGTACCTTGCGGCGCACCAGCCAGTCGGTCAGCCGCTTCACCCCGATGCGGCGCAACGCGGCAGGCGTCTGGAAGCCGGTCAACAGCACCAGGCCGGTCCGGGACTTGTACTCGAATTCGCGTTCCAGGGCCGGGCAGATGCCGACCAGCAGTTCACGGAGACGGTTGATCATGCGGACCCGATGGCTGGCCAGGTCGCGACGGCAGGAGGTGAGGAGTGCGAGCTCGTGAATCGTCTCTGGCGAGGTCGTGATCAGCCGGGACCCGGACCGCATCCGGGCGACGTCGGCGATGACCTGGGCGTCTTTGGCGTCGGTCTTGCCCTCGCCCGCGAACGCCCCTGCCATGCGGTTCACCGTCCGGCCGGGCACGTACACCACCTGCTGGCCATGGCTCACCAGCAGGGCCAAGAGCAGCGCCGACAACCGACTTGAGATGTCGACCGCCCACCGGACCTCGCCGGCCCATTCGCAAGCTGCGGCGACCATGGCCAGGATCGCTTCTTCGGTCGTTGGCGACCTTTCGGGACAGCAGTCGCCGACCCTCGTGGTCGACGGCCACCGCCCAGTGGTGGGCCTTGCCGACATCGACTCCGACCCAGACTCGCTGGACTCTCAACAGGGGGTTCCTTCCCACGTCAGGCTATGCCTCTGTGGTCCAAGGAACGCCCCGCCGACGAAGCCATAAACAGCGATGATCCGCAGCTCTCAATCAGTGGCCGAAGCGTCCAGGGGGCGGGCGGCCTTGCCTCTCAAGCCATCAACGGCAGCTTCACATAAGCCACACCCGGCCCCTTTGGACCACCACCCCATTGTTATGGCCTCACATGCTTTTCTATCGTTCTTCGCTGCCGTTGTCGCCTCAGACCTTGCGATACGTGACCGGAGTCGTCGGCCGCCACCGCAAGCAGACCCGGAGCAAGGGCCGGGCCCTACCAGCGGGCATGCAGGCGCTGATGACCCTGGCCTACCTGAAGAACGGGGAAACCTTCGCGCAGCCCGGCGCCGGTTTCGGTGTCGGAACCACCACCGCCTGGCGCTACGTCAACGAGACGGTGACGCTGCTGCCGGCCCGATCCCCCAAGCTCAAACGAGCGCTGGCCAAGGCCGCAACGGACGGCCTGCTCTACCTGGTCCTGGACGGCACGCTCATCCCGATCGACCGGGTGAAGGCCGATCGGCCCTTCTACTCCGGAAAACACAAAAAGCACGGCATGAACCTGCAGGTCCTCGCCGGACGGAACCATCGTGTGGGTGTCGGGAGCGCTGCCCGGCTCCGTCCACGACCTCAAGGCTGCCCGGATCTGGGGCCTGGTCCACGAACTGGCCGCCTCCGGACTCCTGGTCCTGGCCGACAAGGGCTACGCCGGCGCCGGCCCGCACATCAAGACGCCCTACAAGGGCAAGAACAAGCCCGAGCCCTGCAAGGACGCCAACCGTTCCCACACCAGGCTCCGCGGACCGGGCGAACGAGCCAACGCCCAGCTCAAGAGCTGGAACATCCTGACCAACCTACGCTGCTGCCCCCACCGAGCCGGTCACCTGGCCAAGGCCATCCACGTCCTTCAGAACCGCGAGCTCAATGCAGCACGTTGAAAAAGGCTCAGTATGTTGGCCATGAGTTTATCGGATCGGCTCCTCGAAGGGGGAGCCGATCTATCCAGCATGGGCGGCTGTTCCAGCGCCGCCCGGATCGTCTCGGTGATCAACTCCAGGACGGGTGAGGTCCCGCTCGGCGGCCGGCACGTGCGCGGAGTCGGTGCGCCGACGGCCCCTCCGCTTCACAGCCACGGGCACGTCGATCACGTCGGTGGGACGGCGCCCTTCGACGCGGAGGAGATGCGGCCGACCGTCGTCGCGCGCGAGGCCATCGCCGCCCGCTTCGACCGCTATCGCGCCACCGCCGGATACAACTCCCGGATCAATCAGCGGCAGTTCACCGCGCCGGGACTCACCTGGCCCACCGAGTACCGCTACCCGGACCGCACCTACCGCGACCGCGTGACGCTGCGCCGCGGCGAGCTCACCTTCGAGCTGGAGCACGCGCGCGGCGAGACCGACGACCACACCCGGGTTTGGGTGCCGGAACTGGTCGACCGGGCGTTGGACGACACCGCGCGGCTGCTGGAGACGCTGTGCCGGCAGACCCACGGGGCGGGACCCTGCTGTCGCTGCTGGAGCTCAGGTTCACCCGCCCCGGCCTGGACGGCGATGAGGCCGCCGCGAACCTGGCCGAGATGGTCCTGCGCATGCTGGGGCTCCCACCGGACGACGCACGCGAAGTCGCCCGGAGGCCACTGCCCGACCTCCCCTAGCCCGAGCGGCTCACCGCGGCACCCCCTCGGCCCCTCCGTTGCAGCGGTTTTCGGTTGGTCGTGGGCTTCTGGGTGGCCGCGAGTTGGATAGGTTTGCCTCGAGGCCGTCGCCTGATTCGTTCGCCAGAGAAGGGTTTGCCCTGTGCAGGAGCAGACACGGCGGACGAAACTGCCCAGCAGGAGCGAGCCGCTCCGGCCCGGCGACCCGTCGGCCATCGGGGCGTACGCGCTGGTCGGGCGGCTGGGCGAGGGCGGCATGGGCGCCGTCTACCTGGGCCGGGACGGCGGCGGACGGTATGTCGCGATCAAGGTGATCCGCTCCGAGCTGTCGTCCGACGAGGGTTTCCGGGCCCGCTTCCGGGACGAGGTGAGCAACGCCCAGCGGGTGGCCTCGTTCTGCACGGCGAAGGTGCTGGACCACGGCGAGGACGGCGGGCGGCCGTACCTGGTCACCGAGTACGTGGACGGCACCCCGCTGGACGAGTACATCGAGAACGGCGGGCCGCTGCCGGACGGCACCCTGAACGGCGTCGCGGTGGGGGTGGCGGCGGCGCTGACCGCGATCCACGCGGCCGGGCTGATCCACCGGGACCTCAAGCCGCCCAACGTGATGCTGTCGGTGTCGGGGCCGCGGGTGATCGACTTCGGTATCGCCCGGGCCGCCGACGCGGTGTCGGGGCACACCCAGGCGGGGTTCGTCGTCGGCACCCCGGGGTGGATGGCGCCCGAGCAGGTGCTGCTCGGCGACGTGTCCACGGCGGCGGACGTCTTCGCGTGGGGCTGCCTGGTGGCCTTCGCCGGGACCGGACGCCACCCGCACGGCTCGGGCACGGTCATGACGATGGCGGCCCGCGCCGAGAACGGCGAGCATGACCTGACCGGCCTGGCCGAGCCGCTGCGGGCGCTGGTCGAGCGCGCCCTGGACCCCGACCCCGCGCGCCGTCCGGAAGCCCAGGAGCTGTTGCTGGAACTGGTCTCCGGGGGCGCGGTGCCCCCGGAGTCGCCCGGCGCGGCACAGGCCGCGGTCGACGCCGAGCTGACCCGGACCTGGCGGGCCGAGGCGCTGCCCCCGCCCTGGATCCCGCCGTCCCCGCCGCAGGGCGTCCAGGCGCCGACGCGGGCCTACGAGCCGAGCCCGCCGCCGCGGCCGATGCCGCCGCCCCCTCCAGGCCCGTGGCCGCAGCCTCCGGTGCCGGCCCCGGCGCCCCCGCAGCGGCGGCGCGGCCGGGGCTGCATGGGCTGCCTGATCGCCGTCCTGGTGGTGGCCGCGATGCTCGTCACCGCGGTGGTGGTGGCGTACCGCTACTTCCAGCCCGTCGACGGGCAGCAGAACAAGCCCGCCAAGGACGGCCAGTTCACCTTCGTGGCGTCGGCGGTCTCCTGCGGCGTCTCCGTGCGCGGCATGCAGCCCTACACCGGCAACAAGCTGTGCCGCGTCAAGATCACCGTGACCAACACCGGAACCAAGACCCGCACACTCTCCGCGGACCGGCAGAAGCTGTACGACCACGGTGAGGAGGCGCACACCGCCCGGAGAATGTTGAAGGGCAGCGTCGCCGATGTGCGCAACACCTCCTCGGCCAAGGTGCTGACTCCGGGGGCCAAGTTCTCCGGCCAGCTGATCTTCGAGATCGTCTCCTCGGCGCGGCCGGTCTCCGTGGTCCTGCACGACGCCCCTCTCAGCAAGGGCGTCCGCATCCCCGCCAGGTCCTCCTGAGCAACCCGGTTTTCGTGGGCCGTGGTCAGCCCGGGAGGATCGCCGTGATGTCGGTGACCTGGTCGAGGTGGAGTATCCCGTCGATCAGCTTCTCGGTGACCTCGCGGCCCCAGGCGGGTTCGAGCAGGGCCGTGCACTTGGCCAGCAGGTCGTCGTCGGTGAACGGGTCGGCGGGGGTGCCCCAGACGGGGTCGGTCACCGTCGCCTCGACGGCCTCGCCTCCGCGGCGGCGGCACACGACACGCGACGGCATGTGACCGTCGTGGAACGGCGCGTCCATCTTCTCGTCGTGGTGGACGGTGATCCTGGAGGCGACGTCGAGGATCGTCGGGTCGGTGAGGTCCGGCTCGGTCAGCCCTCGCGCCGGCGACCGCTCCGCCAGTTCGAGGGCGAGGAGATAGGGCAGGCTGAACTGGGCGTCGACGATGTCCTCTGGCGCCGGGTCGGTGAAGTTGGACGCCAGTTCCCGGAAGGTGTGGACCTCGACGCGCTCGACGTCCGGCAGCGCGGGCAGCTCGCCGCCGCGCCGGAGCCGCCTGACGCAGTCGAGGGCGGAGTGCGTCCAGCGGCACGACGCGTAGGGCTTGACCTGTGTCGCCCCGAGACGGAACTCGCGGCCGAGGCCGCTGGTCAGGAGGCCGGGGTCCCATCGGTCCGAGCCCGCCATCAGCCAGAAGCCGTGTTCGCCGTCCAGCACCGTCCGGCTGCTCCGGAACCCGTCGCGGGCCAGCAACGCGCCGAGGACGCCCCCCATGGCGGCCCACCCGTAGTTGTTCTTCGTCCAGGACGGCGGCCGGTCCTCCGGCTCAAGGCCGATCTTGCGGACGCTCGGGACGGGGGCGTTGAAGGCGGCGGCGCCGAGGGCGTGGCGGGTGGTCTCGGCGTCGAGCCGGAGCAGGACGGCGGCCGCCGCGGCGGACCCCAGGGTCTGCCAGGGCGCGAACCCCCAGACCTCGCCGAGTCGTTCCGGACTCGGGAAGGCGGCCTCGGCCACCCGGATCGGAACCTCGTACCCGACCGCCACCGCCGCCAGGACGTCGCGTCCGTGGGCCGACAGTTTCTCCCCCAGTGCCAGCGACGGTGCGATGGCCGTGGCCCCGGGATGGAGGAAGGTCCTGTAGGTGTCGTCGAAGTCGAGCGCGTTCGCGCACGCCGCGTTCATGTAGGTGGCGGCCAGCAGCGAGGCGCGCTCGCCCGATCCGAGGACGCGGGCGACCCGCTCGGAGCCGAGACCGGTGACGACGCCGTCCTGGATCCGGGACGCCGCCGTCCGCAGGCCGCCCACGGCATTGGCGATCCCGTCCAGGACGAGCCGTTTCAGGTGCTCGACGGTGGCGGTGTCGAGGTCCTGGAATCGCGTCGCGGCGACGAACCGGGCGATCTCTCCGGTCGCGTCGGTCACCGCCGGCCCCCGGCGAACCGGTCGGGCGCCATGAACGCGATTTCCGGGACGGTCTCGCCGGTGGCGAGGCGCGCGACGGCGTCCCCGACGGCTGGGGCGAGCTTGAAGCCGCGTCCGGAGTAGCCTCCGGCGAGCACGACGTTCGGGAGCCGCTGGTGGCGACCGGTGATGCCGTGGCCGTCACTGGAGTAGAGGTCGGTGAAGCCTGCGGACCTCACCGGGTACGGATGCAGGCCCGTGACGTGGCGGGTCAGCAACTCCGCCATGCTCGCGATCTCGTCCGGGTCGTGGCGCCGTTCGAAGGTGTCCGGATCGTCGATGTCCGACGGCCTGATCCCGCACACCTTCACGGACGCGTGGTCCGCGGTCGGAGCGCCGTAGAGGAAGTCGCCCCCGCTCTGGCGGGTGAAGACGGGGAACACCTCGGGCTCGAAGTCCTGGACGTACGCCGGAGCGAACCAGGACAGCAGGACCCTTTTCGGACGCAGGTGGCGTGCCAGCTCCGGCGGCAACCAAGACGGAGCCCACGAGCCCATGGCGAGGATCGCGATGCGGACCTTCCAGGTCGATCCCGCCGCCTCGATCACGACGCCGTCGCGCCGCGGCTCGACGCGCTCCACCCGGTGGCGGCGGAGGATCCGCGTGCCCAGCGACTCCGCCCGGTCCGCCGCCGCGACCACCGCCTGCTCGCTCCGGAGGAATCCCGCGTCGGGGTCGAAGTAGGCCATATCGTCCTCGGCCAGGACGTGCTGGGGGTACCTGTCGGCCATCTCCGGCCGCCCGAGAGGCAGCAGCTTCAGACCGTGCACCCTCGCCGACTCGGCGACCTGCCGCATCGACGGGTCCTCGCGGCGGCCGATGTTCAGGCTGCCGCACTGGACCAGAAGGTTGGTCGCCGACACCTCCGACAGCTCCCCCCACAACCCGAGGGCCTGCTTCAGCAGCGGGACGTAATGGGCGCCCTCCATGTAGGCGAGGCGGAACAGCCGGGTGTTCCCGCCGGCGGCGCCCAGGTCGTGCCCGGGCGCGTACCGCTCGAACCCGATGGCCTCCACGCCCCGCTCGGCGAGCCGCCACATGGCCATGCTCCCCATCGTCCCGACGCCGATCACCGCGACCTCAGCGTCCATGTCCACGCCCTTCTCGAAGGTCACGCATCGTCGACGACCCGTCCGCCGAGCATCACCAGCGCCACGTCGCGGACGGCGTCGACCTCCGCCGCCGGGTCGCCCCGGTAGGCCACGAGGTCGGCGGGACGTCCCTTGGCCAGCCGGCCGGCGGTGCCGGCGAGCCCGACCACCTCGGCGGCGGCGCCCGTCGCCGCGTGCAGGGCCTCGGCCGGTGACAGGCCGGCCTCGACCATCAGCCGCATCTCCTGGGCCACGGATCCGTGCGGGTTCCCCGGGGCGCCGGAGTCGGTGCCCACCGCGATCGTGACGCCGTTCTCGGCGGCGACGCGGCAGGCCGCCAGCGCCTTCGACCGGATCTCCGCGGCCTTGGCCGCGATGGGCGAGCCGGGCCGGTCCGCGTAGGCGCCGTGGATCGCGTCGAAGACGCACAGCGTCGGGACGAGGGCGACCCCCTGCTCCCGCATCCGCTCCGCGGTGGGCGCGTCCAGCAGCGATCCGTGCTCGATGCTGTCGACGCCCACGTCGAGCAGCATGCCGATCACCTCGGGCGAGTAGGCGTGCGCCGCCACGCGGCACCCCGCCTTGTGCGCCTCCTCGACGGCGACCTCCACCTCGGCGCGCGACAGCTGGGGCTCCTCGGGCCGCTCGTGCTCCCCGTACACCCCGCCGGACGCGATGAGCTTGATGGCGCGGGCACCGCCCTTGATCTCGGACCGGACGGCGGCGCGCACCGCGTCCGGGCCGTCGGCCTCGTGGCAGAGGGACCAGCCGTGCCCACCGGTCATGGCGATCGCGCGGCCGGCGGGGACGACGCGCGGCCCCGGCACGTCCCCGTCCGCGATGGCCTGGGCCAGCGGCACGGAGAGGGCGCCGGTCGCGCCGAGGTCCCGGACGGTGGTCTCGCCCGCCCGCAGGTGCCGCATGGCGTGGGCGGCGGCGCGCAGGACCGTCCGCTCCGGCGCGTCCAGCGCGACCCGGTCCTGGGGAGCGGCGGAGGCGTCCCACACCAGGTGCGTGTGGGTGTCGATGAGCCCCGGCAGCAGCGTGCAGTCGCCGAGGTCGACGTCGGCCGGCCGCCCCGCCGCGCCCGGCCCGGTCTCGACGCTCACGATCATGCCGTCCTCGACGGTGACGGCCACGGGCCCGTCGAGGACGTGGACGCCGTCGAAGGCTCGTGCCGCCCGGAGGGTGACGCCTCGCCCGCCGTTCACCGGGATCGCCGTCATCGGAGTGCCTCCGGAGCGGTGAGGGACGCGCCGTCGCGAAGCCGCGCGGCGCGGTACTCCCGGGGCAGCCATGCCGCGACGACGCCGATCGCGACCAGCGTGACGACCATGGCGTACACCGGCGCCGCGTAGGGGGTACCGGACCTGTCGACGAGAAACGTGGCGACGAACGCGGCCGTCCCGGCGAACACGACGTAGGCGAGGCCGTACGCGACGGCCGAGCCGCTGAACCGGACCCGGGCGGGGAACAGCTCGACCTGGATGAGCGTGTAGGCGACCACCAGCATGCCCTCGCACAGCGCCAGCAGCGACTGGCCGACCAGGGCGGCCGTCCAGGTGCCGAACTCGAAGAGCATGAACGCCGGGATGTTCATCAGCAGGAACCCGGCCATGCCGGCCAGCAGCACGCGCGGCGGGCCGACCCGGTAGAGGTAGATGCCCACGACCGGGGCGAACGCGGCGAGCACCAGTTCGGCGGCGGCCGCCGTGCCGAGCGCCGCGCTGCCCGACAGGCCGACGTGCACCTGCAGGTGGTTGGGGATGTAGGAGAGCATCATGTAGTAGTTCACGCCGTTCGCCGCGGCGGCGAAGAAGAGGATCGTCGCGGCCTTCCAGTGGGTGCGGAGCGCCTCGAAGACCGGCATCCGGCTGATCTGGTTCGACTCCTCGGCGCGCTTGAACGCCCTGGTCTCGCTCAGCCGCAGTCTCATGTAGAGGCCCGACAGCCCCAGCGGCAGCGAGATCAGGAAGGGCACCCGCCACCCCCAGGCGTCCATGGCGCCCTCGCTGAGGACCGCGTTGAGGAGGACGCCGGCGCCGGCGGCGCAGGCGATGCCCAGCCCGACGGTGGAGATGATCGAGCTCGCGTAGAGGCCGCGGCGCCGGAGCGGCGCGTGCTCGACGACGAACGTCGCGGCGCCGTTGAACTCGGCGCCGGCGGACAGGCCCTGCGCGAGCCGGCACACCACCAGCAGCGCCGGCGCCCACAAGCCGACCGAGGCCTGCGTGGGCAGCAGCCCGACGGCGGCGGTCGCCACGGTCATCAGCAGGATGATCGCGGAGAGCGTGCCCCGGCGGCCCAGCCGGTCGCCGAAGTGGCCGAACAGGACGCCGCCGAAGGGCCGGGAGACGAACGCGACCCCCAGCACCGCGAAGGTGCCGAGCAGGTCCGTGACCTGGTCGCCGCTGGCGAAGAAGGCCGCCCCGATCTGGGGCGCCAGGAAGCCGTAGATCGCGAAGTCGTACCACTCCAGGAAGTTGCCGATGCTGGTCGCGGAGAGGACGCGCGTCGTCTCCCCCTTGCGCGCGTGGCCGGTGTCCTGTTCCGCCGGCACGGCGGCGGGTCCGTCCGCGCGGGTCTCGTCTGTGGTCATGACGGCTGTTCCTTTCCGAGGGTGGCGGATCCGTCGCCGGAGCGACGTGGGGCCGCGTCCCGGGCCGCCTCGTTGCGGTCGCCGGCGGCGAGAACGGGCGCGCACAGCCAGTGGATGCGCGAGCGCTCGCTGGTGTGGTTGGAGATCCGGTGGGGGGTCTCCGAGACGTAGGAGATGCTGTCGCCGGCCTTGAGGATGTAGGGGTCGTCTCCGAGCTGGATGGTGACCTCGTGGTGGAGGACGACGACCGTCTCGATGAGCCCGGCGTGCGAGTAGGGGTCGCCCGTGTTGGCCGCCGGGTCGAACGTGGCGTCGTACAGCGCGAGAGGGCTGTGGCTCGACGGTGTGATCAGGTACTTCGTGATGCCCTCGCGGGTGACGAGCGGTTCGCGCGTCGCCATCCGCACCGGCTTGACGGCGGGGTCGGTGGAGGCGAAGAGGTCCGACACGTGGATGTCGAGCACGTCGCACAGCTTCTGGAGGACGGCGACGCTGGCGTTGCTCTTCCCCCGTTCGAGCTGGCTCACGAAGCTGGGGCTGACGCCGGCGGCGAGCGCGGTCTTCCTGACGGACAGGCGGCGCGCCTCCCGGAAGGCCTGCAGGCGGGCACCCACCTGGTGCCGGCCGTCCTGGTCGTCGGCGACGTTCTCGACGGACATCGGACTCCTTCACTCTCACTGGACACGTGTGCAGTGGGGCTGTACGTTACGACAGCATGGTGAACATCACAAGACCTCCGGCGCAGAAGGTCGAGCGTGGGCAGAATCCCCGGACGGGCCGCGTGACCTGCACGGTCGCGGTGACGCCGCCCGATGGGGTGGAAGCCGCGCTCGGCGCCGCGAGTGCGGCCTCGCGTGCCGTCGGCGCGTCGAGCCCGGCCACTCGCGCCCGCTGGCTGCGAGCGATCGCGGACGCCCTGGAGGAACCGGACGCCGCCGCCGACCTGATCGCGCTCGCCGACCGGGAGACGGCGCTGGGCGAGACCCGCCTCCTCGCGGAGCTGGCGCGCACCGCGGACCAGCTGCGGTTCTACGGTGATGCCGCCGTCGAGGGCTCCTACCTCGGAGTGACGATCGACCGCGCGACACCGGCCCGGCCGAGCCTGGCCCGCGTGCGGGTCCCGCTCGGCCCCGTCGCGGTCTTCGGCGCCAGCAACTTCCCGCTGGCCTTCGGCGTCCTGGGCAACGACACCGCCTCCGCCCTCGCGGCCGGGTGCCCCGTCGTGGTGAAGGGCCATCCGGCGCACCCCGCGCTCAGCGCGCGGCTCGCCGACCTCGCCCTGAGCGCCCTGGAGCGGGCCGGTGCGCCGGACGGCGCCTTCGCGCTCGTCACCGGCTTCGACTCGGGCGCCATGCTGGTGCAATCGCCCCACACGGCCGCGGTGGCGTTCACCGGGTCGCAGCAAGGGGGCCAGCACCTCTGGCGGCTCGCCAACGAGCGCGACGTCGTGATCCCCGTGTTCGCCGAGATGGGCACGGTGAACCCGGTCGTCCTCACCCCCGCCGGCGCCGCGGGCACCGCCGAGGTCGCCGCCGGGTTCGTCCGCGCGTTCACCGGCGGCGCCGGCCAGTTCTGCACGAAGCCGGGGCTGCTCTTCGCGCCGTCCGGATCGGGGTTCGCCGCCGCCGCGGGACGTGCGCTGGAACGTTCCGCGCCGCAGGCGTGGTGCCTGACCGAGCAGATCGCCGCCTCGGCCGCCGCCGGAACGGACGGCCTGGTCGAGGACGGGGCGACCGTCGTCGCCCGGGTGGCCGGTCCCGGCCGCGGCTGGTCGGTGGAGGCGGTCCTGCTCTCCGCGCCGATCGGCGCGGTGCGTCCCGGAAACCGCCTCCTCGAGGAGTGCTTCGGACCGGTCGCACTGGTGGTGGAGTATCAGGACATGGCAGAACTGCTGTCGGTATTGCCCCGCCTCCAGGGAACCCTGGCCGCCGCGATCATGTCGGGCGGCGAGCAGGACCCCGACATCCCCCGGCTGCTCGACGCGCTCACTCCCCTGGTCGGCCGGGTCGTGGTGGACGGGTGGCCCACCGGCGTCGCCACCGCGTGGGGGCAGCAGCACGGCGGGCCATGGCCGGCCACCACGGCGCCCGCCTCCACCTCGGTCGGCGCGGCGGCCCTCAACCGGTTCACCCGCCCCGTGACCTACCAGGGGACGCCCGACACGGCGCTGCCTCCGCCGTTGCGGCCGGACAACCCCTGGTCCGTGCCGCGGCGCGTGGACGGGGCGCTGGAGATGGGACGGCGGTGAGCCGGGTCAGGAAGCGCGCGGCGGTCGTCGGCGGCGGCATCGTCGGGGTGTCGGTCGCCCGCCATCTCGCCCGGCGGGTAGACGGCTTCGACGTCACCCTGTTCGAGAAGGAGGACCGGCTGGCCGCGCACCAGACCGGTCACAACAGCGGTGTCGTGCACGCCGGCCTCTACTACGAACCCGGGAGCCTCAAGGCCACCCTGTGCCTGCGCGGAGTCGAGCTGCTGCGCGAGGCCGTCCGGGACCACGGCGTCCCCTACGAGGAGTGCGGCAAGATCGTCGTCGCGCTCGGCGAGCGGGAGCTGCCCCGCCTGGACGCCGTCCACGCCCGCGCCGTCGCCAACGGCGTCCCCGGGGTCCGCCTGATCGGCCGCGACGAGATCACCGAGCTGGAGCCGCACGCCCGCGGGATCCGGGCGCTGCACTCGCCGCGCACCGCGATCGTCGACTACGTGGCGCTGACGGCCGCGCTGGCGGAGGACTTCCGCGCGGCCGGCGGCTCGGTCCGGCTGGGCGAGAAGGTGACCGGGCTGGAGCACCGCGGGCGGGCGGTCCGCCTCACGACGGGACGGGGCACCGAGGAGTTCGACCTCGTGATCGCGTGCGCGGGCCTCGCGTCCGACCGGCTGGCGCGGGCCGCCGGGGAATCCGCCGAGCCGCGGATCGTCCCGTTCTACGGCGACTACTTCCTGCTGGACGCGAGCACGCGCCACCTCGTCAACGGTCTCATCTATCCCGTCCCCGACCCCCGGTACCCGTTCCTCGGGGTGCACCTCACCAAGCGGATCGACGGAGCCGTCATGCTCGGCCCGAACGCCTTCCTGTCGCTGGGCCGGGAGTCCTACGAGGGCCGGCGGCCCGTCCCCCGGGACGTGCGCGACGCCCTCGGGTTCCCGGGCTTCTGGAGGTTCGCGGCCCGCAACCTTCCGGCGGCCGCCCGCGAGGCGCGGACCGCCCTCAGCTCGCGGCGGTTCGTCGCCGAGGCGCGCAGGTACGTCCCCGCCATCCCCTCCGGCGCCGTCGTCCGCGGGCCGCGGGGCATCCGCGCGCAGGCGATGGACGCGCGCGGCGGCCTGGTCGACGACTTCGTCATCTCGGGAACGGAGCACATCGTGCACGTGCGCAACGCGCCGTCCCCGGGCGCCACGTCGGCGCTCGCCATCGCCGAGCACATCGTGAGCGAAGCCCTCCGGCGCCGATCCTGGACGCCGGCGTAGGCCTCCCGAGGGAGGTAAGTGATTATGTACTGTCGTAGGCCCGGATGCCGGCCCGGCATCCGGACGGCCGATGCGGCGCGACGTCGGCCTCCGCCCCGTCCACGCACGGGCCTCCGGAGGAAGGGAACCGCCCATGCGCCCCGCGCCCGCATCCCGGTCCGACCAGCCGGTCAACGACACGATCAACCTGATCAGCGGTGAGTTCTGGGGCCGCGACCCCCACACCGAGCTCCGCTGGATCAGGGACAACGCGCCCGTCTACTGGGACCCCCACGGCGAGGTCTGGGGGATCTCGACCTACGCGACCGTCAAGTACGTCTCCCGGCATCCCGGGCTGTTCTGCAACGGCCAGGGCATCCGCCCCGACAACGGCCCGCTGCCGATGATGATCGACATGGACGATCCCGAGCACAAGCTGCGCCGCAAGCTGGTCAGCGCCGGGTTCACCCCGCGGCGGGTCGCCGACAGGCGGGCCTACCTCGAACGGCTCTGCGACGAGATCATCGACCGGGTCTGCGAGCGCGGCGAATGCGACTTCGTCGCCGACCTGGCCGCCCAGCTCCCGCTGATCGTGATCGGCGACGCCCTCGGGTTCGCGGCGCGGGACCGCCAGACGCTGCTGGCCTGGTCCGACGACATGCTCAGGGCGCTGACCGGCGGCGACGATCCCGCCCTGCTCTCCCGGGCCGCCGAGGCGTTCGCGGGCTTCAACGACCACGCCTCCGCCGTGGTGGCCGACCGCCGGGCCTGCCCCCGCGACGACCTCATCAGCGCGCTCACCCACGCCACCGTCGACGGGCAGCGGCTGGACCACGAGTCGCTGCTGCAGGAATCCCTGCTCATCCTCATCGGCGGGGACGAGACGACCCGGCACGTCATCTCCGGCGGGATGTGGCAGCTGTTCCGGCACCCGGAGCAGCGCCGCGCCCTGGCCGAGGACCCGTCCGGTATCCCCGCCGCCGTGGAGGAGATGCTGCGCTGGGTGTCCCCGATCAAGAACATGGCCCGCACCGCCACCCGCGACACCGTGCTCGACGGCCGGGCCATGGCGGAGGGCGACACCCTCCTGCTGCTGTATCCGTCCGCCAACCGGGACCGCGCGATGTTCACCGATCCCGACGCCTTCGACATCACTCGGCACCCGAACGAGCACCTGGCCTTCGGCAACGGCCCGCACTTCTGCCTGGGCAACAGCCTCGCCCGTCTGGAAATGCAGGTCATGTTCGGCAGGCTCCTGGCCCGCCTGCCCGATCTGGAGCCGGTCGATTCCGCCGAGCCCGCCCACCGGCCCGCCAACTTCGTCTCCGGCTACGAATCCATGCCCGTCCGCTTCACACCGACCCGCCGCGTGCTCTCGTGACCTCGAACCGTTATCGCCAAGGGCCGAGCCCGCACCCAATTCCATTGTTATCGGTGGTTCGCCGTCGTTTTCGTGATGCGAAATGTACGATGATTCACGGTTCTACTTGTTGAAAAGACAAGTCCGTACAGACAACGGGATCGAGGCTGCGGAGTGGCTGACACCGGCGGAGTGGACCGGAGTTCGGTGGACCTGGAGACCGGCCGGGCCCACGGCGCGCGGATCTACGACTACATCCTCGGTGGCAAGGACCACTACGAGGCCGACCGCGCGGCGGGGGACGAGACGCTGCGGGTGTGGCCCGCGCTCCGGGTGCACATGCAGGCCAACCGGTCGTTCATGCATCGCGTCGCGCGCTACATGGCGGTCGAGAAAGGCATCCGGCAGTTCCTCGACATCGGCACCGGTATCCCGACCTCCCCCAATCTCCACGAGGTCGTCCAAGAGAAGGCGCCCGACTCCCGGGTGGTGTACGTCGACAACGATCCGATCGTCCTGGTCCACGCGCGGGCGCTGATGCAGAGCACGCCCGAGGGCCGGACCGCCTACGTCCAGGCGGACATGCGCGAGCCGGAGCGCATCTTCACCGCCCCCGAGCTGCACTCCACCCTCGACCTCACCCGCCCGATCGGGCTGACCGTGATCGCCGTGGTCCACTTCGTCGAGGACGACGACGAGGCGTACCGCGTCGTGCGCGACCTGGTGGACAGGCTCCCGTCGGGAAGCTGGGTCGGGCTCGCCATCGCCACCGACGACTTCGACCGCGACGTGCTGGCCGAGGTCCAGCGGACCTACCACGCGCACGGCGAGTCCCTGCGCTGGCGCACCCACGAGCAGGCCCTGCGCTTCTTCGACGGGCTGGAACTGGAAGAGCCCGGCGTGGTGCAGATCCACAAGTGGCGTCCCGACGGGACCCTTTCCCGGCCCGTCTCGGACAAGGACATCGCCATGTACGGCGGCGTCGCGGTCAAACCCTGACCGGTCAGGCGCGTCAGGCGATCTCGAAGGTCGTGCCGATGCCCATTCCGGTGATCCACTCGGGGACCGCCTCGTAGCTCGTCCAGGCCAGCGGCAGGCCGACCGCGACCTGGCCGATCAGCCAGCAGCGCACCTCGTGCCCTCCGGTGCCCGCGCGTTCCTCCAGCCCCTCGTGGCCGAGTGCGGCGATCGATGCCGCGTCGCCGGCGGTCAGCCGGTCCAGGAACCAGGCGTCCCATTCCGCGTTCACGCGGGCGTGCGGGTCGCCGCCCATCTCCCGCACCCGCCGCTCGCGGACCGCGGCGACGGACTGCGCGTCGGCGCGGCCGTGGATCAGGGCCGTCCGGCGGTCGCCGGCCACCGACGGGTCCCGGGGGTCGTTCGACGGCAGCCAGTGGGAGAGCCCGCCGCTGGCGGCGACCAGCACCCGTCCCGGGTGGCCGGACGAGCGCAGCGCGGCGCCGAGCGCCCGGCCGAGCGAGACGCAGCGGTCCAGCGCGGGCAGCGGGGGCGCCGCGGTGTTCACCACGAGCGGCACGATCGGCACCCCCGCGCGGCCGCTGATCATCTCGTAGCTCTGCACCGTGCCGTGGTCGACGGTGAGGGCGTACGACAGCGCGATGTCGAAGCCGGCGTCCGCGAGGCCCTCCCGCACCGACCACGCGAGCCCCTCGGCCACCGGGAGGGGACCGGCCGCGCTGCCGAAGTCGCCGAACCCGACGGCCTCCTCCACCCCGAGGACGAACGGCGGCATCACGTCGTAGAAGTTCGCGTGGAAGTGGTCGGGGCCGATGACGACGATCGCGTCCGGAGCGAGCCGGTCCACGGCGCGCCGCACCCGGCCGGCGTCGTGGAGGAACCGCCCGCCCGGCCCCTCCGGGCCGTCGGGGGGAAGCAACGTCGCGAAGGGGCTGTGGGACATCCCGACGAAGCCCGCGATCTCGGCCATCAGACCGGGTCCTTGCCGTGGACGAGCCAGTCGCGGTGGACCCGGAGGTAGTCGTCGGCCTGCTCCCACTGGGGCCAGTGGCCGGCGTCCTCGATGACGTGCAGGCGGGCGTCGGGAAGCCAGCCGAGGAGCATCTCGGCCTCGTCGAGCCCGCCGGTCGGGTCGTGGTCCGTCCAGAGCAGCAGGGTCGGCGCGGTGATCCGCGACACCCAGGAGGGGTCCCAGGCGAAGTCCTCGCGGACCCGGGGGTCCTGGAGGACGAGCGTGTTGGTGATCGCCTGGACGAAGCCCGGCCGGGAGTACACGCTGCGCCGCAGGTTCACCAGTTCGTCGGTGACCATCTCCTTGTGGTGGAAGAGGAACTCCACCCGCCGCCGCACGGTCGCGTCGCTGGGGTCCTGGACCGCCGCCATGGTGCTGTCGCGCAACCGCGCCATCACGTCGGGCTTGTTGGCGATGTTGCCGGGCGTGTTGAGGACCAGCCGGTCCACGCGGTCGGCGTGGTGCGCGCCCGCCCAGGCGGCGACCCAGCCGCCGAGCGACTCGCCGGACAGGTGCGCCCTGCCGATGCCGAGCGAGTCGAGCAGGCCCACCAGGTGGTCGCAGAGCACGTCGATCGTGTAGGGGCGGTCGGGCAGCTCCGACCAGCCGTGGCCGACCATGTCGTAGGCCGTGACGCGGAAGTCGGCGGCCAGCCCGGCGAGGTCGCGGGCGTAGGCCTCCAGGTGGCCGCCGGTGCCGTGCAGCAGGACCAGGTCGGGACCGGACCCGGCCTGGAGGACCCTGGTGCGCACCGTGGCCTCGCCCAGCGGGACGTCGACGTGCCGCAGGGTGTGGTCGAGGTCGGCCAGTTCCCCCCAGATGCTGATGTGCCGGGGAATCGGCGGACCGGCCGGGAGTGTCTCGCTCATGTCTCCTCCGTCTGGTCGAAACGGTCGCGGGCCTCCTGGAGGGTCGCCAGGCCGGCGCTTTCCCGGCGGACGAGACCGAAGAGGCCGAGAAGGCGGGAGTTCTCGATGGTCAGGAACTCCACGGGATGCTCGGACGAGTCGTTGTAGTGCCGGTGCCAGGCCCACGGCGGCGTGTAGACGAAGGACCCGGCCGTCCAGGCCACGGTCTCGCCGTCGGCGCCGCCGTCCCCTTCGATCAGGCTGTGGCCTTCACCGCTGATCACGAAGTGGACGGTCTCGTGGTAGTGCCGCTGCATGTCCGAGCTGGCGCCGGGCGGGATGACCTGGCGGAACAGCTCGAAGGTCGTGGTCGGCAGGGTTCCGGCGATCCGGAGCGTGGTCGGGTTCGGCACCGATCCGGCCGGGATCGTTTCGAGGTCGTCGTCGTGGACCACGAGCGGGCGCTGCCCGCCGGGCCGCACGACGTGCGCGAAACCGGCGAGGAAGTCGGCCATCGTGAAGTCGGGTCCGGATACGGCCATGCAGAGGTCCTCCGTTCACACCGTCTCGGTCCGGCCGCCGTCGACCGCGAGGACGGTGCCGTTGATGTAGCTCGCCTCCGCCGAGGCCAGGAACGCGATCGCCGCCGCCACCTCGTCCGGGTCGCCGGACCGGCCGGCGGGGATCTCGGCCTGATCCTCTGCCGCCGCGGTGGCGAGGTCGGTTCCGGCGGCGTCGGCACGGCTCTGGAGGATCTGGAGCCGCCGCGGCGTGAGGGTGGCGCCGGGCGCGACGCAGTTCACGGTGACCCCGCGGTCGGCGTACTCGCGGGAGGCGAGCTTCGCCGCGGCCGTCACCGCCGACCGCAGCACGGTCGACGCGGCGAGTTCCGGCTGCGGTTGCCGGACGGCCGTGGACGTGATCAGGACGACCCGTCCGAAGCCGCGCGCGGCCATGCCGGGCAGGGCCGCGCGCATGAGCGCGAGCGGGCCGAGCAGGAGCAGGTCCATCGCCGTGCGCCACTGCGCGTCCGACACCTCCAGCACCCGGCCCGGCGCGGGGCCGCCGGCGCTGAGGACGAGCACGTCGAGCGCGCCGTGCCGGGCGCGCACCTCGTCCGCCGCGGCGGCGGCCTCGGCCGGCTCGGCCAGGTCGCAGACGAGGTGGTCGACGCGGTCGCCGCCGAGCCGGGAGCCGGCCTCGGCGAGGGCGGAGCGGGTCCGGCCGGCGAGGACGACCCGGTGGCCGGACCGCAGCAGCGCGGCGGCGGCCGCCGCGCCGATGCCGCCCGCCCCGCCGCCGACGAGCGCCGTCCGGATTCCGGGGTCCGCGCCGGAATCCGCGCGAGTTCCGGTGCTTGTGCTGGTAGAGCCCGTATGGCTGGTTCTCATGATGGCGCCTAGATTCGGACCATGACGCTCTCCACCCCAAACATGCGTCCCGCTGGCCGGGATCCTGATTCCGGCCGCCCGATCGGTTCGCTGGAGCGCGCCGCGGCGCTGCTGGGCGCCTTCGGGGAGGGGCACCGCGAGCTCAGCCTGGCGGAGTTGGTGCAGCGGTCCGGCCTGCCGCGCTCCACCGTGCACCGCACCGCCACCCGGATGATCGAGCTCGGCTGGCTGGACAAGCCGCGCGACCGCTACCGCATCGGCAACCGGCTGTTCGAGCTGTCCGGGCTGGTCCCGGTGCGCCACGAGCTCCGCGAGGCGGTGCTGCCGTTCCTGCAGGACCTGTACGCCGCGGCCCGGACCACCGTGCAGCTCGGCGTCCTCGACGGCGCCCAGGTGCTGGTGGTCGAGAAGATCACCGGGCACCGGCGGATGCCGATGCTCGCCCAGGTCGGCGGGACGATCCCGGCGCACTGCTCCGCGCTGGGGAGGGCGATCCTGGCCTGGTCGGACGCGGGAGCGCTGGACACCGTCCTCGCGGCCGGGCTGGAGCGCCGCACCCCGCGGACGATCACCAGCCCGGACGCGCTGCGGCGGGAGCTCGCCACCGTCGCGGAGCGGGGCTGGGCGCACGACCGGGAGGAGGGCAACATCGGCGTCTGCTGCGTCGCGGCGCCGATCTTCGGCCCCGGTGGCGGGGTGGCCGCCGCCCTTTCGGTCACCGGGCCCGGCCGCGCCGTGCGCGAAGAGTACATGGTGCCGGCCGTGCGCATGGCGGCCGCGGCGGCCGGCCGCGCCTACTCCACGCGCCGCTGGGAGACGCCGCGGACACGGTCCGCGACCGAGTCCCAGCCGCCGGGACATGCCTTTGGTCCCTGATCCCGCCCCCGCGCACGCTGTGACGCACAGCACGCCGGGACTCCCGGGGAGCCAAAGGAGAGGACCATGACCATAGGGAACGTCCAGCAGGAACACCGGGTGGTGCGCTCCGGGGAGGGGACGGACGTCGGTGCGATAGGGCTGGGCATCCACGTCAGGTTGACCGGGGCCGACACCGCGGGCGCCTACTCCCTGTTCGAGTACATCGTCCCGCCCGGCCTCGGCGGACCGCCCACGCACGTCCACAGCCGCGAGGACGAGATGTTCACCTGCACGCGCGGCAGGGTGAGGATCGAGCTGGACGGCGAGCACCATCTCCTCCGCGCCGGGGACTCGCTTCTCCTGCCGCGCCGGGTGCCGCACACGTTCGACAACCCGTTCCAGGATGAGACCCGGGTCGTGGCGGTCGTCTCCCCGCCCGGCCTGGAGGACTACTACCGGGAGCTCAGCGAGCTGCCGCCCGGCCCCCGCGACATGGAGCTGATCGCCGGGGTGATGGCCCGCCACGGGCTGTCGCTGAAGGAGGGGAGCCGATGAACGCGCGAGAGCGGATGGTGCACGCCATGTGCGCGGCGGTGGACGCCGGCGACGCCGAGGCGTTCGGGGCGTGGTTCGCCGACGACGCGACGTACCGGTTCGGCAACGAGGAGCCGCTGACCGGCCGGACCGCGGTGATCGCCGCGACCGCCGCGGCGGCCGGCACCCTGCCGCGGGTCAGGCACACCGTCGACCAGGTCGCCGAGGTCGGGGACCGGCTGTTCTGCCGGTTCACGATCGAGACCGAGACGCCCGCCGGCACGCCGGTGGCGCTGCCCTGCGTCACCGTGATCGAGATGGCGGGCGACACGGTGGCCGACTACCGGGTGCACATGGACATCGGTCCCGCGCTCGGCGCACCGCTCGGGCTGCGGCCCGCCGAGCCGGGCGCGGTCGAGGTCGCGCGGGCCGCCTTCGAGGGGCTGCAGCGCGGCGGCGCGACCGGGGACTGGAGCGGCTTCGTCGACGTGCTCGCCGAGGACGTCCGGATCATGATCCCCGTGCCGGCGGGCGAGCAGGAACCGCCGGAGGGCGTGCTCGTCGGCAAGGACGTCGCCCGGCGGATGTTCGCCGGGCACCACGAGGAGATGGTCGCGGGGGTCGTGCTGGAGGCCAAGCGGGTCGCGGCCAACGGCCCGCTCGTCGTGCTGGAGGCCCGCGTCGAGGGCGCGCTGGACGGCGAGGTGGTCGCCAACCACTTCGTGTTCGCCTTCGAGGTGCGGGACGGGATGGTGGCGTCGATGTACGAGTACGCCGCCTGGACGGCGAAGTCCCCCACGAGCCGCTGGGGCGACCCCGCGTTCGCCCGCGAGGCGTGGTCGGAGACCCTCATCCCCTACACGCCGTCGACGCTCGTCGCCGGCTGATCCGCGGGGACGCCGCGGGCCAGGTGCCGCCAGAGGCGCGGCAGGAGCTCGTCCTGGACGGAGCGCCATGCGCCGATCTCCTCGCCGGTCAGCGCGGTGACCCGGCCCGCGGCTTCGGCCGCGAGCCATGCCGTGCACAGCGCGGACAGCAGCCACATCCGCGCCACGGCGAGGCCCGGCGTGGCGCCGAGCGTGAGGGCGCCGTTGCCGCGGAGCAGCAGGGCCTCGCCCTCCGGCAGGCTGCGGGCGGCGCTCTCGGCCGGCGCGGCCGAGCGCAGCAGCCGACCACTGGGATGGACCGGCACCACCGGGCCGAGCCACGCGGCCTGGCCGTACAGCGCGGGCAGCGCGTCGGCGGCCGCCGCCGCGGCGAAGGCGGCGGGCGGCTGGGCACGGGCGACGGCCGCCGCGTCCGGGCGGGCGCGGTAGAGGGCGAGGTGGGCCCAGCTCTCGGCCGGGGCACCGGACGGCAGGTCCGCGGCGCCGAGGGGCACCTCCACCAGGGCGTCCGCCGTGACGCCGGACAGGTCGGCGGCCGGGGTGATCAGCATCGAGGCGCCCGTGCGGACGGAGACGTGCCCGAAGGCGGTGACCAGTCCCAGGCGGGCCAGGGCACGTCCCGCCTCCACCACCGACGCGGCCACAGCCTCGGGTGCCTTCCCAGAATCCTCACTCATCCCTAAACTGTATGCAGTTTCGTGAAGGAAGGGAACGAGCCGTGATCTCTGCACTGCACCACTACGCGCTCACCGTCCCCGACCTGGAGGTGGCGGACGGCTTCCTCCAGGACTTCGGGCTGGAGACCGCGGAGAAGGACGGTTCGCTGATCGCCCAATGCCGGGGCCGCGCGCAGGAACAGGTACGGATGGTGGAGGCGCCCGCCAAGCGGCTCCACCACGTGTCGTTCACCCTGCGCCCCGGTGGCCTCGACGCCGCGCGCGAGGCACTGGAGCGCGGCGGCGCGCCCGTCCTCGACCCGCCGCCGGGCGCCCCGGAGTCCGGGCTCTGGACGCGGGACCCGGACGGGAACGCCGTCCAGCTGCTCGACGAGGCGCCCGCCCCCGCCCGCGCGGTCGCCGAGGTCCTCACCAACATCGGAGAAGGCCACCGCAGGATCGGCGTCGCGCAGTGGCGGCGGGCCACGGAGGACGTCATGCCGCGCCGGCTCGGACACGCCCTGCTGTTCACCGCGCGGCCGGAGCGGATGACGGCCTTCTACACCGGGGCGCTCGGGCTGCGGGTCAGCGACACCATCCACGGCGGCGCGGTGACCTTCCTCAGCGCCGGCCGCGGCGACCACCACATCTTCGGGTTCATCCGCAGCACCCACCGCGGCTTCCACCACGCGAGCTTCGAGGTGCCGTCGATCGACGCGATCGCGCTCGGCGCCGACCGGATGCGCGCCCGGGGCCGCGACGCGGGATGGGGCCTCGGCCGGCACACCATCGGCTCCAACTTCTTCCACTACACCCTCGACCCGTGGGGCTCGTGGATCGAGTGGTTCTCCGACATCGACCAGGTCGACGACGGCTGGGTCGCCCGCGACTGGGACGTGCCCCCGCACCTGTGGGGCGCCCCGCCGCCCGAGACCTTCCTGGAGAACCGCGAGCCGCGCGCCTAGGAGACGCCCGTGATCACGCTCACCGACATCGCCTACGTACGCTCGGGCGTCGCCGACCTCGCCGCCGCGGTGCGGTTCGCGACCGGAGTCGTCGGCCTCGAACTCGCGCCGCCCACCGGGCCCGGCGTCGCCCACCTGCGGGCGGACCACCGCCACCACTGCCTCGCGCTGGTCGAGGGACCGTCCGGCATGCTGGCCTCGGGCTTCACCGTCGCCGGCGCCGACGCCCTCGGCGCGGCCGAGACCGAGCTGGAGCGGTCGGGGATCTCCGTCCGGCGCGGGTCCGCCGAAGAGGCGCGATCGCGCAGGGTCGCGGAGTTCATCGCCTTCGACGACCCGTTCGGCAATCGGTTGGAGCTGGTGGCCGGGCAGGAGACCGTGACCCGTCCGGTGGCCTTCACCAGGCCCGCCGGGATCACCGAGTTCGGTCATCTGTGCCTGGACGCCCCCGACGTCCACGAGGCCTACCGGTTCTGGAGCGGCCGCTTCAACGCCCGGGTGTCCGACTGGATCGGCGACGCGGCCTGCCTGATGCGGATCGATCCGGTGCACCACAAGCTCGCCGTGTTCCGCGGGGACGGCCCCGGGCTGTGCCATGTGAACTTCCAGGTCGGCTCGCTCGACGACGTGTTCCGCAACTGGCACTTCCTGGTGGAGAACGACGTCCGGATCGAGATGGGTCCCGGCCGGCATCCGCAGTCGACCGCGGTCTTCCTCTACTTCCTCGGCCCCGAGGGATTCACCTACGAGTACTCCTACGGCGTGCGGCGCATCGAGGACGAGGCCGCCTGGCGGCCCCGCACCTTCGACCCGGCCGAGCCCGGGTCCATCGACATGTGGCTGGGCCCGGTCCAGCGCGTGTCGAGCCAGCGGCAGGTGCGGCGGGAGAGAACGGGAGACGCCTCATGACCTCGCCCACGACCGTGCCCGGCAGCGTCGAGGCGGCGGGCGTCCGGCCGCACGTGCCGTCGGGCTGCGGGCACTGGACGATGATCGAGCGGACGGAGGACTTCCTCGCGGCGGTCCGCGCCCTCCTCGGCTAGTCCCGGTCGATGAGCGCCAGCGCGTGCGGCACCGCGACCGGCGCGTAGTCCGGCGCGCAGTCGCCCAGCACGCGCAGCGCCGTGCGGGCGAGGTGGCGCCCCATCCCGGAGAGCGCCGCCCGCTCGTCGCCCGCGACCAGCGCCTCCAGAATCCGCGCGTGCTCCTCGTCGCCCACCGTCTGCCAGTCGTCCGGCTCCGACAGCTGGTAGATGCGGATGTAGCGGATGGTCCGGTCGGCGAGGACCCGCAACCGCCGCTGCATCGCCTCGCCGGCACCCGAGGTGAGCAGCCGGTGGTAGTCGCCGTGCGCGGCGAACCAGGCGGTGAAGTCCCCGTCCTTCGCGGCCGCCCGCAGGGTGGCCAGCAGCCGTTCGGCCTCGTCGCGCAGGCCGGAGCCGAACCCGCCGATCGTCATGGAGAGGGCGAGGGTCTCCTGGAGGATGCGGGTGGCGTAGATGTCGTCGAGTTCCTGCGGGTCGAGGCCGGCCACCCGGGTCCGCTGGTTCGGCTCGATCTCGACCAGGCCCTCCTCCTGCAGCATGCGCAGCACCTCGCGGAGCGGGGTGCGGCTGATGCCCAGCTGCCGCGCCAGGCTCACCTGGGAGAGCTTGGTCCCCGGCTTGAGCGTGCCGTCGAGGATGCACTCCCTCAGATAGGCGTGCACGTGCGGGATCGCCTGCCGGGCCTCGGGCAGTTGCACCGGCCGGATGTTCGGGACGAGCGTGACACGGGGCATGCCCTCCACTCTGGCCGATCACGGCCGAATCTGCATACAGTTCCGGCCGCAATCTTGACGCGGGAGCCAAACTGCATACAGTTTAGCTCCATGTCCGATGACGACCGGCCGCCCGAGGCGGCCCCAGGACGGCTGCTCGCCCGCGACTACTGGCTGGTCCGCTCCACTCCGCAGCCGGGAACCCGCGAAGCGGACATCGCCGCGCACGCGTCCGACCATGTGGCGTGGCTGCTCGGCCTGGAGCGCGACGACGTCGTCTTCATGTCCGGCCCCCTGCTGTCGGGGCCGGGCACCGGGCCCGGCTCGGGCGTGACGGTGCTCCGCGCGGGCGACGAGGAGACCGCCCGCCGCATCGCCGCGGAGGACCCGTTCGTCAGGGCGGGGCTGCGCACCTTCGAGGTGTACCGGTGGCGCGTCAACGAGGGCAGTGTCGGCGTGCGCGTCTCCCTGGGGACCGGCGGCTATGAGTGGCGCTAGGACGCGGCGGCCGGCACGCGACCGAGGGAGGTCCGGATGCAGACGGTGGGCGTGATCGGGCTGGGCCGGATGGGCCTTCCGATCGCACGCAATCTGATGGACCGGGGGTTCCCGGTCGTCGGCTACCGCCGCGGCGAGTCCGCCGAGCTGACCGAGGCCGGCGGGACGCGGGCCGCGTCGCCGGCCGGCGTGGCGGAGCGGGCGGACGTGCTGCTGTCGATCCTCCCCGACGCCGCGGCGCTGCGGGAGGTCGTCCGCGGTCCCGCCGGCACACTCACCGCCCTCCGGCCCGGCACCGTCCACATCGAGATGAGCACCATCGACGTGGACGACAAGCGCCGCATCCGCGACGAGGTGCGCGCCCGCGGCGGCGATCTGCTGGACTGCCCCATCAGC
The DNA here is from genome assembly GCF_047130825.1 of Actinomadura madurae. NCBI lineage: Bacteria > Bacillati > Actinomycetota > Actinomycetes > Streptosporangiales > Thermomonosporaceae > Actinomadura > Actinomadura madurae. The sequence continues at coordinate 7,965,393 of NZ_CP083237.1, read as the reverse complement.
GGCAGCCCGGGATGGTCGCCCCGCGCCTGGCCACCACCCTCGCCTCCGGGGACGAGCGGGCCGTGGAGTCCGTGCGGCCGGTGCTCGACGCGATCTCCGGGCCCTGGATCCGCACCGGGGGGTTCGGCACCGGCACCCGGATGAAGTACATCGCGATGCTGCTGGTGGCCGTGCACACGGTGGCCGCCGCGGAGGCGGTGGCGATGGCCCGGCGCAGCGGCATCGACCTGGAGCTCCTCCAGCGCGTCCTCGACGACTCGATCGCGGGCTCCGCGATCCTCAAGCAGCGCGGCCCGCTGATGCGGGAGCGGGCCTGGACGCCGGCGCCGGGGCCGATCGCCACGCTGCACCCCATCCTGGAGCAGATCGAGGACGCGATGGCCGGGTTCGGCCTGGCCCTGCCGGTCTTCGCCTCGGCCAAGGCCGTCTTCGACAGGGCGGTCGCGGACGGATGGGGCCCGCTCGACATCGCGTCCGTGCACGACCAGACGTCCCCCGAGGGTTCCCCCGGCCAAGGAGAAGAAGGCGCATGAAATGGTCTCTGGCGACGTACACCGGCCAGGCCGCCACGGGCCTCGCCGCGCTCCGCGAAGACGGCCTCCTCGTCGGCCCGGCCGAGCTGAAGCGCTGGTCCGGCCTCCTCGATCTGCTGGAGGACTGGCCGGCGGCGGAGAAGGTGCTGCGCGCCATCGACATCATGGAGGCGCCGGAGATCGCCTACGACGCGCTGCTCACGCCGCTGCGGTGGCCGAGGAAGGTGATCTGCGCCGGCGTGAACTACCACCGGCACGTCCTGGAGATGGGCGGCCGTCCCCCCGGCGACGGCTGGAAGCCCTTCTTCTTCCTGCGGGCGCCGACCACCACGCTCATCGGCCCGAACGACCCCCTCGCCCTGCGCCTGCGCGAACCGGCCCGCTACGACTGGGAGGCCGAGCTGGCCGTCGTCATCGCCCTCGCCGGCCGCGACATACCGGTGGCGGACGCGCTGCGCCACGTCGCCGGCTACTGCGTCGCCAACGACGTCACCGCCCGCGCCCGGCACAGGCGGGACGAAGTTCCGGCCGACGCCTTCTCCTACGACTGGTTCGCGGCGAAGTCCGCCGACGGCACGCTGCCGCTCGGCCCCGGCGTCACCCCGGCGTTCCTGGTCCCCGACCCGCAGGACCTGCGGGTGCGCCTGTGGGTCAACGGCGAGCTCCAGCAGGACGAGTCGACTGCCGACATGATCACCCCGGTCGCGGGGCTCATCGCGGCCGCCAGCGAGGTCGTCACCCTCGAACCCGGCGACGTGCTCATCTCCGGCACTCCGGCGGGAGTGGGCGCGGGGCGGGGACTGTTCCTGCGCCACGGCGACGTCGTCCGCACCGCGATCGACGGCCTCGGGTCCCTGGAGAACACGGTCGAGACGCGGCCCGGCCGCGCCGTCTGACCTCCGGGATGCCCGCCCGCGGTCAGCCGCCGGCCAGGAGGGTCCGGCGCAGGGCGCGGGCGGCCTCGGACGGCGGGTGGTCGCGGGAGAGCGCGAGGGCGAGGTCGATGAGCGGGGGCGGGTCGGCGAGGTCGACCTGGACGAGGCCGGGCCGCGCGGCGATCTGCTCCTGCGGGACGAAGGCGAGGCCGAGGCGGCGCTGGACCATGGCCATGGCGGTCGTCGTGTCGACGACCTCCAGGGCGACCGTGCGTTCGACGGCGGCTGCCTTGAAAAGGCTGTCCACGATGGAGCGGTTGCCCCAGCCCACGGGGAAGTCGATGAAGCGGCGGTCCGCGAGGTCGGCGTAGGCGACGTTCCGGGCGCGGGCGAGCGGGTCGTCGCCGCGGCAGGCCAGCCCGAGGCGCAGGTGCGCGATCGGGTCGGTGATCACCTCGCCGCCGAGCAGCGCGGCGCCGTCGGCGGGCATGGGCAGCAGCATGAGGTCGTAGCGCCCCTCGCGGAGCGCCGCCGCGTGGTCGTTGAAGGACCCGACGGACCGCCGCAGGCGGACCACGACGTCCGGGTGCTCGCGCTGGAACCTGCTCAGGCCGTCGATCAGGTCGAAGTCGCCCGTGGACAGGATGGTGCCGAGGGTGACGGCCCCGGTGACGCCGCCGCTGAGCCGGCTCATCTCCTCGTGCGCGCGCCGCGCCTCGGCGAGGATGGCGCGGGCCCGGGCGAGCAGGGTGCGGCCCGCGGTGGTGAGTTCGAGGCGGCGGTGCGAGCGGTCGAACAGGGCCGTCTGGAACTGCTGCTCCAGCCGGGACACCGCGGCCGACGCGGCCGACTGGACGACGTGGGCGCGCTGGGCGCCCCGGGTGAAGCTGCGTTCTTCGGCCACGGCCACGAAGTACTCCAGCTGCCGAAGCTCCATCGGTCCCTCCACACGGTCGCGGGCCAGATCTCGAACTATCTCAAAGCGCGATGGGAGATAGCAAAAATGATCGTTGGACACGATGACACCGGGCCTCCAGGGTGGGAGCAGGCATCACTTTCGAGGAAGGGAACTGGGACCGTGACCGTGACCGCCCTGCAGATCGGGCTCCACCCGGACGTCATCGACTACGACGCCCCCGAGTTCGCCGCCTTCGCCGGCCTGACCCGGGAGAGCCTGGCCGCCGCCCACGACGGCAACCTCGCCCTGCTGCGCGAGGCCGGCTACGAAGCGGACGGCTGCCAGATCGACTTCGGCGAGACCGCCCTCGACACCGTCCGCGGACGGCTGGCCGCCAAGCGCTACGACGCCGTGCTCATCGGCGCGGGCGTGCGGCTGGTCCCGCCGAACACACTGCTGTTCGAGTCCATCGTCAACCTGGTGCACGAGACGCTGCCCGACGCCCGCTTCGTCTTCAACCACGCCGCCACCACCACCCCGGACGACATCCGCCGCTCCTTCCCCGACCCCGCGTCCTCCGAGCGGGCCGCACTCCCCGCCGACCTGAAGGACGTCGCCGCGGCGAACCCCGGGAACGCCAACCGCGCCGGCACTCCGCAGATGGAGCGGTCGTGACCGGCGAGGAGGGCGCCGCGGCGACCCGCCGCGCGGAGGTGATCGTGGTCGGCGGCGGCCCCACCGGCATGACCGCCGCGGGCGACCTGGCCCGCGCGGGGCGCGAGGTCGCCGTGCTCGAACGCTGGCCCACCGTCAACCCGTCCAGCCGGGCCTTCGTCACCATGGCCCGCACCCTGGAGGTCCTCGACAGCCGCGGCCTGGCCGACGACCTGCTGGCGCGGGCGAGCACCACCGAGCGCGTCAACCTCTTCGCCGGCGCCGCGGTCGACCTGACCCGCCTGCCGTCCCGGCACCGGTACGGGATGATCACACCGCAGACCAATGTCGACCAGGCACTCGAACGCTACGCCCGCGACCAGGGCGCGACGGTGCTGCGCGGCGTGGAGGTCGTCGGCCTCAGTCAGGACGACGGCGGAGTGACCCTCACCGCCCATCCCAAGGACGGCGGCGAGACCACGACTTGGCGCGCCGAGTACGTGGTCGGGGCGGACGGCGCGCACAGCACGGTCCGCGACCTCCTGGGCGCCGACTTTCCCGGCAGGACGGTGCTGTCCTCGGTCGTCCTGGCCGACGTCCGCCTGTCGGACGGCCCCGTGGGCACGGGCCTCACGCTCGGCAGCAGGCCCGGTTGCTTCGGCTTCCTCGTCCCCTACGGACGGGCCCGCCCGGGCGGCTGGTTCCGGTCGATGACCTGGGACCGGCGCCACCAGGTCCCCGACACCGCGCCCATCGACGAGGACGAGGTCACCCGCGTCCTCAACACGGCCATGGGCCGCGACGTCGGCGTCCTGGAGTACGGCTGGCACTCCCGCTTCCACTGCGACGAGCGCCAGGTCCGCTCCTACCGGCACGGCCGCGTCCTGCTCGCCGGGGACGCCGCCCACGTGCACTCGCCCATGGGCGGCCAGGGCATGAACACCGGGATCCAGGACGCCGCCAACCTGTCCTGGAAACTCGACGCCGTCCTCGGCGGCGCGGATCCGGCCATCCTGGACTCCTACCACCGCGAACGGCATCCGATCGGCCGCCGCGTCCTGCGCCAGAGCGGCGCCATGATGCGCGCCGTCACGCTCGGGCCGCCCCCGGCCCGGCTGCTCCGCAACCTGCTGGCGCCCGCGGTGCTCGGCATCGGTCCCGTCCGCGACGCCGTCGCCGGCGGCTTCTCCGGGGTGACCCTCCGCTACCCGCGCGGCCGGGGCCAGAACCGCCTGGTCGGCACCCGCGCCACCGAGGTCCCGCTCGCCGAGGGACCGCTGACCGCGATCCAGCGCGACACCCCGGGGTTCGTCCTCGTCCGCGAGCAGGACGCCGGGCCCCTCCACACCACGCTCACGCAGGCCCGCCGCACCGACGACGGGCCCGCGCTCCTCATCCGCCCCGACGGCTACATCGCCTGGGCGGGGCCGAGCACCCGCGTCACCGGCGCCGGCGGCTGGCAGACCGCGTGGCGGGCCTGGACCGGCGCGGGACCGGACCGTGTCCGATCGTGACGTGTCAGGTGAACCAGCGTCTTCCCTCACCGGCCAGGACGCGGCCGAACCGAAGCTCCGGGAAGTGCGCCCCGGCGCCGACGGTCGCCTCGTCCTCGAGCTCGCGGAACAGCCGTTCGCGGATCCGTCGCGCGAGCTCGGGGTCGACGTCGCCGATCGACTGCCAGGTGGGCTCGTCGAGCTGGACCGGGCAGATGATCGCGTCGCCGAGGAGCAGCGCCCGGCGGCCGCCGGAGGCGACGATGACGCTGAGATGCCCGGGGGTGTGCCCCGGTGTCATGGTCACCGTGACGCCGGGCGCGATGGTGGTGTCGTCGGCGACGGGCCGCAGGCGGTCGCCCTGCCGCTCGGACGCGGCGCGGAACCCGCGCCGGATGTGATCGAACATCAGCACCTCGGGGTTGGCGACGAAGTGGTCCCAGTCGCGGGCGCCGAACCAGACGGCGGCGCGGGTGAAGACCGGATCGGCGTTCCTGTCGAAGAGCCAGCCGCAGTGGTCGGCGTGCAGGTGGGTGCACACGACGTCGGTGACGTCGGCGGGGGTGACGCCCACGGCGCGCAGGCCGAGCAGCAGCTGCCCGCCGACGAGGAACCTGCGGGGGCCGTCGTCGCGCATCTCGGGGCCGATGCCGGCGTCGACGAGGATCGTCCGGTCGCCGGTCCGGACCAGGAAGCACCCGATGGGCAGCCAGGCCATCGAGTCGCGGGAGAACAGGTCCTCGTGGCCCTCGGCGCGGACGTGCTCGCCGAAGTAGGCGGGTGACGCCCGGAAGGTGCCGTCGGTCAGGGGATGGACGTCGATGTCACCGATCAGCATGGGATCCTCCGGACTCGGGGCGGTCAGGCGGGTGCGAGCAAACGGGGACGGTCAGACGGGTGCGGGCAGGTGGTTCAGCAGGTGCTCGGGGGCGATCGGCAGCTCCCGGACGCGGTGGCCGGTCGCGTGGCGGACGGCGTTGGCGACGGCCGCGGCCGAGCCCACCTGGCCGATCTCGCCGACGCCCTTGACGCCGAGCGGGCCGGTGACGCGGTCCTCGACCTCGATCAGCTCGACGTCGACGTCGGGCGCGTCGGCGTTGACCGGGACGAGGTAATCGCCGAGGCTCGCGTTGGCCCAGCGACCGAGGCCGGGGTCCATGCGGGTGCCTTCGCGCAGCGCCTGGCCCATGCCCCACAGCATGCCCCCCACGAGCTGGCCGCGGGCGGTCCTCGGGTTGAGGACGCGGCCGGGCGCGAACACCCCCGTCATGCGCCGCACCCTGACCAGGCCGAGGTCGGCGTCGACCGCGACCTCGGCGAACTGGGCGCCGAAGGTGAGCAGCCCGTACGGGGTGTCCAGCGGCGGCGGGTCCCAGCTGCCGATGGCCTCGGCGTCGTTCATGAGGTGCCGGGACATCAGGTCGCCGTAGGTCTCGTGCGCCGCGGGGTCCCCGGCGAGCGTCATGCGTCCTCCGGTGACGGTGACGCGGCGCGGATCGGCGCCGTGCAGCGGCGACTCCGGGTCGCCTGCGGCCATGGCGATCATCTGGTCGCGGACGGCCGCGGCCGCGTTGTGCACCGCGGCGCCGACCATCATCGCGCCGTTGGACCCCACCGGGGACCCGGCGGTCGGCAGGTCGGTGTCGCCGAACTCCAGGCGCACGTCGTGCGGGTCGACGCCGAGCCCGTCGGCGGCGACCTGGGTCAGCACCGTGGTCATGCCGGTGCCGAACTCCTGGACGGCGGTGGACACGACGGCGGTGCAGTCGGAGTACAGGCGGGCGCGGGCCCGCTGGGTGCGCATGAAGAACGCCACGGGGTACCCGGCGGCGGCCATGCCGGTCCCGATCAGCAGGTTCCCTTCGCGGCGGGCCCCGGGCGCGGGATCGCGTCCCGCCCAGCCGAACCGCTCCGCTCCCCGCCGCAGGCAGTCGGCGAGGCCGCCGCTGGACCAGGGATGGCCGGTCTCGGGGTCGACGTCGGTGAGGTTGCGCAGCCGGAGCTCGACCGGGTCGATGCCGAGCCGGGCGGCGAGCTCGTCCATCGCGCATTCGAGGCTGAACACCCCGGCCGCCTCGCCCGGCCCGCGGGTGAACGTGGGCGTCATCGTGTTGCCGCGCACCAGCCGGTGCGCGCCCTCGAAGGCGGGGCACGCGTACAGCCGGGAGGACACGCCGAACGCGGGCTCGGCCCAGTCGTCGAACGGCGACGTCACGGAGATCTTCCGGTGCCGGATCGCGGTGAGCGTGCCGTCGCGCCGCGCCCCGAGCCGGACGTGCTGCTCCTGCTCCTCGCGGTGCCCGCACGAGGTGAACATCTGCTCCCGCGGCACCACCAGGCGCACCGGCCGGCGCACGTGCCGGGCGGCCAGCGCGGTGAGGGTCACGTGCGGCCAGACCATCGCCTTGGACCCGAACGCCCCGCCCACGAACCGCGTCAGCACCCTGATCTTGGACGGGGACATGCCCAGGAGGGCGGCGACGGTCAGCTGCACGGCCTTGATGCCCTGGCAGGAGTCGTACAGCGTCAGGCGGTCGCCCTCCCAGACGGCGGTGGTGGTCAGCGCCTCCAGCGCGTTGTGGTGGTTGGGGGCGAACCGGAACTCGGCGTCGATGTGCAGATCCGCCTCGGCCAGCCCGGCCTCGACGTCCCCGCGTCGCGACCGGGCGGGCAGGAAGCCCCCGAAGATCCTCTCCGGCTCGTAGGCGTCCGCGCGGCCCTGCTCGATGGTGGTCACCGACGGCGCCTCGGCGTACGCGACCTCGACGAGCGCGGCGGCGTGCTGGGCCTGCTCCAGTGTGCCGGCCACCACGATCGCCACCGGCTGGCCCGCGTAGTGCACCGTGTCGTCCTGCATCGGGAAGAACGTCTCGCCCGGCGCCGGCCCGCCCATCAGGGACGGCACCAGCGGCACGTGGCCGACCTTCGGGATGTCGTGGTGGGTCAGGACCGCGAGGACGCCCCCGGCGCGTTCCGCCGCCGCGGTGTCGATCGAGGCGACCCGCCCGCTGGGCACGCGGGCGCCGACGATCCGGGCGTGCGCCAGGCCCGGCGGCGAGATCTCCCCCGTGTACCGGGCGGTGCCGGTGACCTTCTCCGGGCCGTCGACGCGGACGGCCTCCTGCCCGATGGATCCGCCCATCACTCGTCCCCGTCCGTGAGCGCCGCGAGCGCGCGGACGATCGTCCGGCGCGCCAGCTCGACCTTGAAGGAGTTCAGGGGCCGCGGCACGGCCGCCGCCATCTCGTGTGCGGCGGCCGTGGCGAACGCCTCGCGCGCGGCCGGCCCGCCGGTGAGGCTCCGCTCGGCCGCCCGCGCCCGCCACGGCTTGGTCGCGACCCCGCCCAGCGCCAAGCGGACCTCGGTGAGGATCCCGTCCCGGACGTCCACCGCCGCCGCGACGGAGACGAGCGCGAACTCGTACGACGCGCGGTCGCGGACCTTCAGGTAGGCCGACCGGCGGGCCATCGGCAGCGCGGGGACCTCGATCGAGGTGATCAGTTCGCCGTGCTCCAGCGGGTGCTCGCGCTCCGGGGTCCTTCCGGGAAGCAGGAAGAAGTCGTCGATCGCGATGGTGCGCTCGCCGGCCGGGCCCCGCGTGTGCACCACCGCGTCCAGGGCGACCAGCGCGACCGCCACATCGGACGGATGAGCGGCGATGCACGCGTCACTGGTCCCGAGGACGGCGTGCCCGCGGTGGAAGCCGTCCATGGCCGAGCAGCCGCTGCCCGGATCGCGCTTGTTGCACGGCGAGGTCGCGTCGCGGTAGTAGCCGCACCGGACGCGCTGGCACAGGTTGCCGCCCATCGAGGCCATGTTGCGCAGTTGCGCCGAGGCGCCCAGCAGCAGCGCCTGGGAGACGACAGGGAACCGTTCCACCACCCCCGGCGCCTCGGCGACGTCGCTCATCCGCGCCAGCGCGCCGATGCGCAGGCCGCCGTCCGGCAGGTCCTCGACCTGGTGGAACGGCAGGTCGTTGATGTCCACCAGCACGTCGGGGCGCAGCACGTTCTGCCGGACGAGGTCGACCTCGGTGGTGCCGCCCGCGAGGAACGCCCCGCCCGGGTGCTCCCGGACCGTCGCGATCGCCGTGCCGGCGTCGGCCGCCCGCGCGTAACCGAACGGCCTCATCGCCGGGCACCGTCCTTCGCGTCGCGGACCTCGCGGATCGCGGCCCTGATGTTCGGGTAGGCCGCGCATCGGCAGAGGTTGCCGCTCATCCACTCGGCGATCTCGCCGTCGTCGGCGGCGTGCCCCTCGTCCAGCAGCGCGACCGCCGACATGATCTGGCCCGGTGTGCAGTACCCGCACTGGAACGCGTCGCGGGCGATGAAGGCGGTCTGCATGGGGTGCAGGCCGCCGCCGTCCGGGAGGCCCTCGATCGTGGTGACCTCCCGCCCCTGGCAGGTGACCGCGAGCGTCAGGCAGGCCAGCACCCGCCGGCCGTCCACCCAGACCGTGCAGGCCCCGCAGGTGCCCTGGTCGCAGCCCTTCTTCGAGCCGGTCAGCGCGAGGTGCTCGCGCAGCGCGTCCAGCAGGCTCACGCGCGGCTCGATCCGCGGCTCGCGCTTCCGGCCGTTGACGGTGAACACGACCGTCCGGGCCTCGGACCGGCCTTCCAGCGGTGGTGAGTCGACGTCCATCCTGGGCTTCCTCAGATGATCTCGATTACCGTGTGTCATAAGTCATGCCCATTTCGTGTCCGACTTCACGCCGGCTTCTCTCTATGTAGCCGTTGCCTCCCCATCTATTAGGCTTGGTGGTCGTCTCACCGCGTTCAGGAGGCACCGGATGGCCGCACCCTTGGAGGGACCGTCGTTGGACGGCAAGGTCTCGGGTGTGCGGGAGGTCAAGTCGGCGGCGCGCACGCTGGAGCTGCTGGAGCTGCTGGCCTCCCGGCAGAACCGCCCGGCCCGGTTGCGGGAGCTGACCGAGGCGATGAACGTCCCGCGGAGCAGCCTGTACGCGCTGCTCCGGACACTGACCAAGCACGGCTGGGTCCGCACGGACGCGTCCGGGACGCTCTACGGGATCGGCATCCGGGCGCTGCTGGCCGGTACCAGCTACCTCGACGCCGACCCGCACCTTCGGATCGTCAAGCCGGCGCTCGACCAGCTCGGGGAGACGCTGGACGAGACCTTCCACTTCGGGCGCCTGGACGGCTTCGACGTGGTCTACCTCGCGACCAGGGAGTCGACCCAGTACCTGCGCCCGTTCAGCCGGGTGGGGCGGAGGCTCCCCGCGTACTGCACCTCGCTCGGCAAGGCGCTGCTCGCGGAGCGGGCGGATGAGGACGCCGACCGGCACATCCCCGCCGAGCGGCAGGCGGCCACCCCCCACACCCTCACCGGCCGGGCGGAGCTGGACGCCGACCTCGCCCTGACGCGCGAGCGCGGCTACGCCGTCGACCGGGAGGAGAACAGCCTCGGCCTGCACTGCTTCGCGCTCGCGCTGCGCTACGGCTCCCCGCCGCGCGACGCGATCAGCTGCTCGGTGCCCCTGGCCCGGCTGACGCCCGAGCGGGAACGGGAGATCGTCGACGCGCTGCGGCAGGCCCGCGAGCGGATCGAGCGCACGGCGCCCCCGCACGACGAGACCTCGTGGGTCCAATGAAGATCGTCCACATCGACCCCATCACGGCGCGGTTCGCCGATCTCCTCACCGCCGCGGGCGGCGACTGGCAGATCATCCCCGGACGTCCGGACGAGGAGGTCGTCCGGGCGCTCGACGGGGCCGACGTGCTGGTCGGCTCCCGGCTGACCCCCGCCATGGCGCGCGCGGGGTCCGCGCTCAGGCTCGTCCAGGTGACCGGCGCCGGCTACGACCGCATCCCGATCGACGAGCTGCCGCCCGGCACGGCGGTGGCCAACACCTTCCACCACGGGCGCTCCATCGCCGAGCACGTGGTGATGGTCACGCTCATGCTGTCCCGCAAGGTCCTGCGGTCGGACCGGCTGGTCCGGCGCGGGGTCTGGGAGTCGGTCGCCGTCGACCCGGGACTGCCGCTGGCCGGCACGCTGGCGGGGCGGACGGCCGGGCTGCTCGGGCTCGGGGAGACCGGCCTGGAGGTCGCCCGGCTGACGTCCGCGCTCGGGATGCGCGTCCAGGCGGTGCGGCGCGATCCCGCGGCGCCGCTCGACCCCGGTGTGGCACTGGACCGCGTGCTGCCTCCCGAAGACCTGCCGGAGCTGCTCGCGACCTCGGACGTCGTCGTCGTGACGGTGCCGCTGAGCGACCGCACCCGCGGCATGATCGGGGCCGCCGAACTGGCCGCGATGCGGTCCTCGGCGTTCCTGATCAATGTCGCCCGGGGTCCGGTCGTGGACGAGCGCGCCCTCTACGACGCCCTCGCGGACGGCCGGATCGCGGGTGCCGGCATCGACGTGTGGTGGCCGACCACCGGTACCGGCCGAGGGGGTGCCACGCTCCCGTTCGAGGACCTGGAGAACACCGTCCTGACCCCGCACAACTCGGGGCACACCCGCGACACCTTCGAGAACCGCGCCCGCGACATCGCCGCGAACGTCGCGGCCCTGGCCGAAGGCCGCCCCCTGCGCAACGTCGTCCGGCCCGCCCGCTGACCGAGGGGCGCGGGCGCCTCCGGGCGTGGAGGCGCCCGCACCTGTCAGGACGGTGAGGTGGCCGGGCTCAGCGGGAAGTGGCAGGCGGCCCGGTGCGCCGGGACGGGGCCCGCGGCGAGCTCGGGGGTCTCGGCCGCGCAGGTGTCGGCGGCCTTCCAGCAGCGGGTGCGGAAGCGGCAGCCCGACGGCGGGTCGAGCGGTGAGGGCACCTCGCCCTCCAGGATGATCCGGCCGGACCGCTCGCGTTCCCGCATGTCCGGCTCCGGGGCGGCCGAGAGCAGGGCCGCCGTGTAGGGGTGCCGGGGGTGCTCGAAGACCTCCTCGGCCGGGCCCGACTCGGCGATCCTGCCCAGGTACATCACCGCCACCCGGTCCGCGACGTGCCGGACGACCGACAGGTCGTGCGAGATGAACACGTACGACACCCCGAGGCGCTGCTGCAGCTCGTCCAGCAGGTTGAGCACCTGCGCCTGCACCGACAGATCGAGTGCCGAGACCGGCTCGTCGCACACGATGACCTCGGGGCCGAGCGCCAGCGCGCGGGCGATGCCGATGCGCTGCCGCTGGCCGCCGGAGAACTCCTGCGGGTGGCGGGACGCGTCGGAGGCGCGCAGGCCGACCATGTCCAGCAGCTCGCGGACCCGCTTCTCCCGGCCGGACCGGGACGGCACGACGTCGCGGTGCGTCCGCCACGGCTCGGCGATGATCTCCCCCGCGGTCATCCGCGGGTTGAGCGACCCGAACGGGTCCTGGAAGACCATCTGGACGCGCCGCCGCCAGGCCAGCAGCTCCTTCCCCTTGAGCCCGAACGGGTCGACGCCGTCGAACCGCAGCGTGCCCTCGTCCGGGCGCTCCAGGGTGAGCAGCACGCGGGCGAGGGTCGACTTCCCGCAGCCGGACTCGCCGACCAGGCCGAGCGTCTCGCCGCGGCCGAGGGTGAGGTCGACGCCGTCGAGGGCGCGCAGCCGGTCCTTGCCGTCGGCGTTCTTCGGCACCCGGAAGGTCTTGGCCAGCCCCGCCGCCTCGATGATGGGTGCCGCCTCGGTGGTCGTCGCCGCTTCGTCGGTCTCAGTCATCGGCGGGCTCCTCCGGGAAGTGGCAGGCCGCGGCGCGCTCCCCCGCCTGCACGAGGGCGGGGCGCGCGGTGCGGCAGACGTCCTGCGCCTTCGGGCAGCGCGCCTGGAACACGCAGCCCTCCGGGATCGAGCGCAGGTCGGGCGGGCCGCCCTTGATCGAGCGGAGCGGGGTGCCGCGGCTCACCCGCGCCGGCACCGACTCCAGCAGCGCCCGCGTGTAGGGGTGCCGGGGCGCGCCGAAGACCTCCCCGACGGCGCCGGTCTCGACGACCCGTCCGGCGTACATGACCGCGACGTGGTCGGCGTGCTCGGCGACGACGGCGAGGTCGTGGGTGATGAGCACGAGCGCCATGTCCCGTTCGGCCCGCAGCTCGCGCAGCAGCTCCATGATCTGCGCCTGGACGGTGACGTCCAGCGCGGTGGTCGGCTCGTCGGCCAGGAGCACGGTGGGGTCGAGCGCCACCGCCATCGCGATCAGCAGCCGCTGCCGCATGCCCCCGGAGAACTGGTGCGGGTAGGCCCGCATGCGCGCCGCGGGGTCGGGGATCCCGACCCGTTTCATCAGCTCGGCGGCCTTGGCCGCCGCCTCGCGCCGGGACGACCCCCGGTGGATGCGGAACGGCTCGGCGAGCTGGGCGCCGACGGTCTGCACCGGGTTGAGCGCGGTCAGCGCGTCCTGGAAGACGATGGACAGGCCCGGCCCGGCGAGCTTGCGGCGGGCGGCCCGGCCCAGCTTCAGCACGTCCTTCCCGGACAGCCGGACCGTCCCGCCGGCGACGTGCGCGACCGGGTCGAGCAGCCCGGCGATCGCCCGCGCGGTCATGCTCTTGCCGCAGCCGGACTCGCCGAGCAGCGCGAGCGTCCGCCCGGACCGGACGGAGAAGCCGACGCCGTCGACGGCCCGCAGCGTGCCCTCGGGGGTGCGCAGGTCGACGGCCAGGTCCTCGACCTCTAGGGCGGTGGAGCTCACTGGTGCACCTCCGGGAGTGCGGACCGGCCGCCGCGGCGGCGGCGCGGGAGGGTCAGCCGCCAGCGCTGGTCCGGGTCGGTGGCGAGGCGGAACCAGGCCGCGAGGACGGTCGCGGAGACCGTGGTGACGACGATGGCGACGCCGGGCAGGACGGCCGTCCACCAGGCGGTCTGCAGGTACTGGCGGCCCTGCGCGACCATGAGGCCCCAGCTCACGTCGGGCGGCTGGATGCCGATGCCGAGGAAGCTCAGCGACGACTCGGCCAGCATCACGAAGCAGAAGTCGACGGCCGCGACGGTCAGCAGGGTCGGCGCGACGACCGGCGCGATGTGCCGGACGATGATCGCCCCGCTGCCGGCGCCGAAGGTGCGGGCCGCGTCCACGAACAGCCGCCCGCGCAGCTCCGCCGCCTCGGCGCGGGCCGTCCGCAGGTAGACGGGGATCCGCGCGATGGCGAGGACGAGCACGATGTTGGCGGCGCCGGGCGTGAAGACGTACAGCACGACGACCGCGAGCAGCAGCGACGGGAAGCTGAGGATGACGTCGGCGATCCGCAGCGAGACGTTCTCCCGCCAGCCGCGGTGGTAGCCCGCCCACATCCCCCAGGCTCCGCCGGCGACGAGGGAGATCAGCACGGCGGGCACCGCGACCGACAGCGTCGTGCCGCCCGCGACGATCAGCCGGGCGAGGACGCTGCGGCCGAGCGCGTCGCTGCCGAGCACGTACTCCCAGCCGTCGCCGACGTGGAAGGGCGGGGTGTTGGTCGCGTCGAGGTTCTGCCGGGTGTCCAGGTCGCCGATCAGGAGGCGGCCGAGCGTCGCGGCGAGCACCACCGCGAGGAGGACGGCCGCTGCGGCGGTCGCCGCGGGGTCCCGCAGCAGCAGCCGCCACCAGCGGGTCCCGGTCCGGGGAGGCCGCTCCCCCGGCTTCGCGACGCCGCCCGATCCGGTGTCGTCGATGGTCGCCGTCATCGGGGCTCCGTTCGTCACGCCGTGACCGCCTGCCGCACCCGCGCGTCCAGCAGGGCGTGGCAGAGGTCGATGAGGAGGTTGAGGACGAAGATCGTCACGGCCGTCAGCAGCACGGCCGCCTGCAGCACCGCGAAGTCGCGCTGCAGGATGGAGTCGATCATCAGCTTGCCGATGCCCGGCCAGCCGAAGATGGTCTCGACCACGACGGCGCCGTTGACCAGGCCGACGGTCAGGTCGCCCGCCACGGTCAGCACCGGCGGGGCCGCGTTGCGCAGCGCGTGCCCGAAGACCACGCGCGGCTCGCTCGCGCCCTTGCTGCGCGCGACCTTCACGTACGGCGCCGACAGCGCCGACACCATCGCGCCGCGCACCACCTGAACCAGCACCCCGAAGGGCCGGATCAGCAGCGTGAGCAGCGGCAGCACCCAGACCTCGGGGCCGCCGACGACGCCGGAGGTCGGCAGCCAGCCGAGCGTCACGGCGAACACCAGCACGCCCATGATGGCGAACCAGAAGTCCGGGACGCTGGCCGCCGTCATGGACAGGAAGCTCGTCAGCCGGTCGGCGACCGAGTTGGGCCGGTAGGCGGCCCAGCTGCCGATCACCACGGCGCCGAGGATGGCGAGCAGCATGGTCGTCCCGGCGAGCTGGAGCGTCGCGGGGAACGCCCGCAGCGCCATCTCGCTCGCGGACTGCCCGGTCCGCAGCGACTCGCCGAAGTCGAGCGTGAACACCCCGCCGAGGTAGTCGAGGAGCTGCGCGAGGACCGGCTTGTCGAAGCCGTTGCGGGCGAGGAACTCGTCCCGCATCTGCGGTGTCGCGCTGAGCGGCAGGTAGAGCTTGCTCGGGTCGCCGGTGAGCCGGGACAGGACGAACACGCCCACGACCACCACGAACAGCGGGATCGCGCTGGAGACGAGGCGCCTGCGCACGAAGGTCAGCATCCTGGTCCCCTCACCTGGCCGGCCGGACCTCGGCGAGCCGCAGCTCGTCGCCGGTCGCCGAGTTCGGCCGGTACTCGACGGTCGGCGCGATCCCGAGGAGACCGCGCATGTGCGCGATGTGCGCGTACTGGACGACGTTCTCGTTCTGGTACCGCAGCACCGCGGCGAAGGCGGTCTGGCGCTCCGCGCCCGCGGTCTCGTCCGCGGCGGCGATCTTCGCGTCCAGCTCGGGCGTGCCGTACCGGCTCTGCGGGCCGTCGCCGACCATGTACTGGCTGGTCGTGAACGAGGCGTCCCCGGCCTGGTTGCCGTGCATGATCAGCAGCAGGATCGGGCCGGCGTCGGTGACGAACGGCTTGAGCTGGTACTCCAGGTGCGCCGCGGTGTCGAGCATCTTGATCCTGACCTTGAGCCCGGCCCGGGCGAGCTCGTGCTGGATCACCTCGGCGGTCTCGGACACCTTCGGGAACTGGGCGGTGCGCGCGACGAGCGTGATCTGCGTGTCCACCGGCGTCCCGGCCGCGCGCGCCTCGTCGACGAGCGCCTTGGCCTTGGCCGGGTCGTACGGCCAGGCCTGGATCGACGGGTCGTGGCCGACGACGCCCTTCGGGACGAGCTGCCCGGCCGGCTCCCCGAGGTTGAGGAAGAGCGACTTCACGATGCCCTTCTTGTCGATCGCGTAGTTGATCGCGCGGCGCACCCGGATGTCGTTCAGCGGGGGCGTTCCGGCGTCCATGCGCAGCGCGGTGGTCTCGTTGTTGGGATAGGCGACGCCGAGGTCGCCCGCGCCGTCCTCGGGGCCGAGGCCGACCGCGATGCCGGCCTCGCCGCTGGTGACCATGGCGGCCCGGATGCTGTTCTCCGAACGCCACACGTACCGGACCGCCGGATAGGCGGGCTTGGCGCCCCAGTAACGGGGATTGCGGTCGAGCTGGAGGCTGATGCCCGGCTTCCATTCGGCGATTTCGTAAGGGCCGGTACCGATCGGTTCGCGCACTTTGGACGTGTCGTCGGTGCCGGTCGGGACGATTTCCAGGAACGACATGCGCAGCGGCAGGATCGGGTCGGGGCGGTCGGCGGTGACGCGCACCGTGGAATCGTCGACCACCGCGACGTCGAGCTTGCTGTCGGCGAAGACGTAGCCGTCGACGTTGCAGCCGAGTTTCGAGCCGACGGCCCGCTTGACCGTGAACGCGACGTCGGCGGCGTCGAACGGCGTCCCGTCCTGGAACGTGACGCCTTTCCGCAAGGTGAACGTCCAGGTCTTGTCGTCGGTGGATTTCCACCCGGTCGCGAGGAGCGGTTTCAGCGCGCCGGACGTGGGGTCGCGTTCGATCAGCGGCTCGGTGATGTTC
The DNA here is from genome assembly GCF_047130825.1 of Actinomadura madurae. Taxonomy (NCBI): domain Bacteria; kingdom Bacillati; phylum Actinomycetota; class Actinomycetes; order Streptosporangiales; family Thermomonosporaceae; genus Actinomadura; species Actinomadura madurae. The sequence goes on along the minus strand of NZ_CP083237.1, from coordinate 7,949,043 downwards.
GACCGGACGACGATTCCGGTCGAGGTCAGGGACGATTCGCAGGGTTCGAGCGTGGGCGGCTCCTGCTGGAGGACAATCCGCAGGGCGCCGTCCGCGCCGCCGGTCAGGGAGTCGCTGTTGGCGACCGCGCAGCCGGCCGCCGGGAGGAGCCCGGCCAGCAGCACCGCGACCGCCCGGCGGGGGCGCCGCCGTCCGACTCGGGGTGGGGGAAGGGACATGGTCTCTCCAGACAGGGGCATGCCGGAGCGCGGTCACTCGAACGGCCGCGTCCCCACGCGGCCCGACGTGGGCGAGATTTTGTCCACCAAGGTGAACGCCATCTCTATGGGTAGACGGACACTAAGCGGCGGCCCCGTGCCCGTCAAGGGTCGACCGGGCTTCCCGGCGATGCGCAGAAGGTATCGGTGGATGCCGCATGCGTTTTGGACAGGCATGACGATCGGCCCTAGCCTGAGCGCGGACCCGCGCCCCGACCTTGGAGCCCGTGCAGCATGACGCGTTTCGCCCCCGACGAGCCGACGAGCGTGACCGGGCCCGTGAAGGTGCTGCAGGTCGGTGCGCTGCTGCCCTCGCTCCACCGGCGGCTCCGCGAGCACCACGACGTGGTCCTGCTCGACGAGCAGGACGAGGCCTACCTCGACGAGCACGGCGCCGAGTTCACCGCCCTGGTGACCAGGGCCGCGGTCGGGGTGGGCAAGGACCTGATCGACCGGCTCCCCCGGCTCCGGGTGATCACGAGCTTCGGCGTCGGCTACGACACCATCGACGTCGCCGCGGCCTCCGCCCGGGGCGTCCAGGTCAGCAACACCCCCGACGTCCTGAACGACTGCGTCGCCGACGTCGCCGTCGGCGGGCTGATCGACGTGATGCGCCGCATGACCGACGCCGACCGCTACCTGCGGCGCGGCGACTGGCACGCGGGCCCCTACCCGCTGACCACCAAGGTCAGCGGCAAGCGCGTCGGCGTCCTCGGCCTCGGCCGCATCGGGCGGGCCGTCGCCCGCCGCCTCGAAGGGTTCGACATCGAGGTCGCCTACCACTCGCGGCACCCGGTCGACGGCGTCGACTACCGGTACGTCGAGTCGGTGGACGGGCTCGCCGCCTGGAGCGACGCCCTCGTCATCGCGGTCGCCGGGGGCGACGGCACCCGGGGCCTCGTCTCGGCCTCCACGCTGGAGGCGCTCGGGCCCGCCGGCCACCTGGTGAACATCGCCCGCGGCAGCGTCGTGGACGAGCCGGCCCTGGTCGACGCCCTGGTGAACGGCCGCATCGCGGGCGCCGCCCTGGACGTCTTCGCCGACGAGCCGAACGTCCCCGACGAACTGCTGCCGCTCGGCAACGTCCTGCTGCTGCCGCACATCGCCAGCGCGACGCACGAGACCCGCGAGGCGATGGGCGACCTCGTCTTCCGGAACCTCCAGCGGTTCCTGTCGGACGGAACCCTGATCACACCCGTGTGAGGAACTCCGCGACATGGGCCTGCCACCGGCGCGCGGACTCCAGGATCGCGGTCATCTCGTGGGATCCGTGCACGTGGCCGTCCCACTGGACGACCTCCGCCGGGACGCCCGCCGCGGTGAGCCGGCGCCCGTAGGCCGCGCCGTCGTCGCGCAGGATGTCGAACTCGGCCGTCATGATCAGCGCCGGCGGCAGCCCGGACAGGTCCTCGGCCAGCAGCGGGGAGGCGTACGGGTCCGTCCTGTCCCCGGGGTCGCAGTACCGCTCGATGTCGGCGGCGAGGTCGTCGCGGGTCAGCAGCGCCGCCTCGGCGGACTCGTTCACCGACGGCTGCCCGAGGGTGAGGTCGAGCGCGGGAATCTCCAGGACCTGCGCGACCAGCGCCGGTCCGCCCTGGTCACGGACCATGAGCGCCGTTGCGGCCGCCAGGTTGGCGCCCGAGGAGTCCCCGCCGATCGACAGGCGGGCGGCGTCGACGCCCAGCCGCCCGGCGTTGCCGGCGACCCACCGGAGAGCGTCCCGGCAGTCGTGGACGGGCCCGGGAAAGCGGTGCTCGGGGGACAGCCGGTGGGCGACGGAGACCACCGCGCAGCGGGCGTCGGCCGCGAGCCGGGCGCACACGGCGTCCCGGTGGTGGAGCTCCCCGAGCCACCAGCCGCCTCCGTGGACGTAGACGTGGCCGGGCAGCACGCCGGCGAGGTCCGGCCTGTAGACGCGGACGGTGATGCTGCCGCCCTCGACGGGGACCTCGTGGTCGGCGCGGGTGCCCGGCGGCATGGGCAGCGCCACCGCCTTGGCCCGCTGGTCCATGCCGCGGTGGATGAACGCGCGCCGTTCGGCGACCGACGTCGACGCGTCGGGCATGTGGGCGCGGGCCTGCGCGATCCGGTCGAGCATCGGGACGAGCTCGGGAAGGACGGGCATCGCGCACCTCACTCATTACAGTGACTGTAATCTCCATGCCCACTGTACCCGGAGGGATCACGGGTCGTGGGGGCCGGTCGCGAAGTCGTCCAGTCCGTGCGCGAGGAGGGCGAACGCCTGCTCGGCGGCCCCGACCACCTGGGGGCCGTACTCGGCCGGCGGGCGGCCGGACAGCGCGCCGCGGCGGAACGCGTCGATCGCGGCGCGGTGCACGGACACCAGGGCGTCCGCGGCGATCCGCGGCCGGAGGTCGCCGGGGGCGCAGCGCTGGTCGGCGGCGATGGCGGCGGCGAGCCGGTCGGCGTACCGGGCCAGGATGGCCTGCTCGCGGGCACGGAGCGTCTCGCTGTCGGCGACGAGCGCCGCCAGGGTCCGGAGCCGCGCCTGAGCGTCCGGGTCGGTCGGCATCGTGGCGTACCGGGCCAGCAGGAAGTCGCGGACCGCGCCGAGGACCGAGCCGTCTCCCCGGTCTTGGACGGCCGCCACCAGCGCCGCCTCGAACCGGGTGTCGTGGCTGTAGACCAGGTCTTCTTTGGTGGCGAAGTGGTTGAAGACCGTCTTCTCGGTCACGCCGGCGGCGCGCGCGACCTCGGAGACCGGGACGGCGTGGAATCCGTGCTCCGCGAACAGTTCCATCGCCGCGGCGGCGATCCGCTCCCTGGTCTCGCGCTTGCGTGCCGCCCGCACCCCTTCCTCGGCCACGTCCGCCACCTCTCGCATCTTCACTACAGGCACTGTAGCCAGGCGTGCCGCAGGACCGGCGCCGCAGGGATGAGCATGGGTCCGGCGGCGCGGGCATCATCCAAGAGAGGCAGTGCCGACGGGACGAGGACGTCATGAAGAGCCGGGAACTGAAGGATCTGCAGCGGCCGCTCAAGGACCGGTACCGGGAGGACCCCGAGTCGGCGGTCGTGACCCTCCGCGCGTCGGGTGCGCTGGACGAGGGCATCGCCTGCTCGGTGGAGACGGGACGCGCGCTCGCGGTGGCCGGCCTGCACCCGGCCGCCGGAGGGGACGGCACCGCGCTCTGCTCCGGCGACATGCTCCTGGAAGCGCTGGTCGCCTGCGCGGGCGTGACGTTGCGCTCGGTCGCGACCGCCCTGGACATCGACGTCCGCGGCGGGACGGTCCGCGCCGAGGGCGACCTGGACTTCCGCGGGACGCTCGCCGTGGACAGGGAGGCCCCGGTCGGGTTCCGGGCGATCCGCCTCCGCTTCGACCTCGACACGGACGCCGCGGAGGATCAACTGGACACGCTCCTGCGCCTCACCGAGCGCTACTGCGTCGTCCTGCAGACGCTGTCGTCCTCGCCGCGGCTCTCGGTCACCTCGGGGACGGCGCCGGGCTGAGCCGTCTCACAGAGGCGGGGCCCAGCCTGGCGCCAGACGCCGCAGGGTGCCGAGGTCGCCGCTGAGGACGTCGGCGTAGGGGATGACGAAGTCGCCGTTGGGGTGCCATCCGTCGAACTGCACGCCCATGACCCGGCCCGGCAAGAAGGGGGCGGCGGGCCCGCTGTTCAGCGGGGCCTGCGGCAGGTTGTCCTGGTCGTAGTGCGGCGCGTAGCGGACCTCGGCGCCCCAGCCGGGCCTGGCCTCGTCCGTCCCGAAGACGACCCAGTGGTCGGTGAGGACCTGGGCGCCCAGGTCGGGCACGGCCCCGGTGTGGCAGTCGATCGCGGGCAGCGCGAACCGGTCGGGGTCGTGTGGGGAATACCACATGAGCAGCGGGTTCGCCGCCAGCGCCTCCCGGTTGTCGAAGCAGCACAGCGCCACCGCGTAACCCGGGTACATGGCCGCGTAGAAGTCGAACAGCGGACGGTTGGCCGGGATCCGCTTGTGCGGCGGAACCTGCTCCAGGGCGTCGGGGATCAGCGTCGGGTCGGTGGCGAGCACGACGGTGTAGACGTCGTGGTCGAAGACCTGGACCGGCGGCGGCCCGGCCGCCTGGGGAGCGGCCCCGTAGGCGTCCGCCGGTCCCCGCGAGACCGGGCGGAGGGTGTCCACCATGTCCCGCAGGATGCGGGGGCACCGGCTCGTGTCGATGAAGTTCGCCTGCGTCATGCCCGCGGCGGGCAGATGCAGCAGCATCGCGTTCGGGCCGGGCGCGAGGTTCTGCGCGGTGTTCTGGTAGCCGAGGACGTGCACCCGGCCGTGCTCGGCATGGTTTCGCAGCCCGTGGTACAGGATCGTGCCGGTGAATCTGGCCGGCGCCGCCGCAACGCACATGCCGCCACCCTCCCACGAATCGACCCGCACCCGTTCACGCCCGGCGCCGGGCCGCCGGAACGCCCGCCGGCGGGGCGCTGAGGCCCAGTTCCAGCCCGCTGACCTGCGGTGGGGTGATTTGATGCGGTTTGCCTTTCCTTGGGGTTGCATGTAGCTTCTCGCTCATCAAGGCGCCCGCCAGGCGCTTTCGACCAGCGTGTCCCTCTGGACACGCGGGCCTCACCCGGCACCGCCGGGAGGCCGGCGGCGCGATCCACGCGTCGCCTCGCGTCAGCCCGATGCGTCGCACGGGTCCCCCACGGGCCCGTCCTCGCGCCGACCATGCGCACGCCGGAGCGTGCAGGCGCCGAGAGCACGCCGGGACGAGACGCCCATCGCGGCCCCGCCCCCGGGGCCTCGACACATCACGCGCCGCTCTTTCGCGCACGGGACGACAGGGTCCCGTGGACGGGCCCGAGCGCCCAAGGATCGCAGCGGCAACGCCGAGTCCGCCATCGCGCGGAGCCGGGGACCCACCACGCACTGGGGTGAATCGGCCTGCCCCGCAGGCCGTAGGGCGACTTCCACGTCCGAACCCGTCAGCTAACCCGGTAGGCGGCATGGAAGCCAAGGAGCCCCCCTGTGACAGGCAAGCACAGCAAGTACCGTGGCCCCCTGGGCCTGACCCCCCGCGCCGCCGGCGCCCTCGTCGGCCTCGCCGTCTTCGGCGGCGTGGCCGCGACGACGGCGCACGCGGCGGTGTCGCCCGCCTCGGGCGGCGACGACAAGGCGGCGGCCGTCACGGCCAACGTCGTGAAGGACGCGCCCGCCGCGAAGAAGCCGGCGGCGGAGAAGGCCCCCGCGGAGAAGGCCGCCGCCGACTCCGGCGGCGAGAAGATCGACGCCCGCTCGAAGGTCATCTCCCGGGCCAGGTCGTGGCAGCCGCACTCCGACGACCGGGTCCCCTACAGCCAGGTCAGGACCCACGAGGGCTACCGGGCCGACTGCTCGGGCTTCGTCTCGATGGCGCTGGGGCTGCCCAAGCCGGGCCAGAACACCGTCGGCCTGACGTCGTCGAAGTACACCAAGCGCATCAAGATGTCCGAGCTCAAGAAGGGCGACCTCGTCATGGACGCGGAGGGGACCAACACGACCCGCCACGTCGTCATCTTCGAGAAGTGGGCCAACAGCAAGCACACGGCCTACTGGGCGTTCGAGCAGCGCGGCCGGTACGGCACCGACTACCGGACGCGCGACTACGGCCTGGACTCGGGCAGCGAGTACAAGGCCTACCGTCCGACGAACCTCTGACCCCGCAAGCGTCTACCCGGCCGGGCACGTCCCCGGCCGGGTCTTCGCGTACGGGTGCCTGAACTTCGCCGATGCCACCTGGCGCGTCACGTCCAGGCGAGGCGTTGGCTGAGGAGCGCCTGCTGCGCGGGATTGCCAGTGAGCGCGAGGGCGCGGCGGTCGGCCGCGTGCGCTTCGCGGCGGCGGCCCAGGTCGCGCAGCAGTTCGGCGCGGGTGGCGTGGTAGAGGTGGTGGCCGTCGAGGGCCTTCGCGAGCGGGGCGAGCTCGTCCAGCGCCGCCGCGGAACCATGGACGTACCGGACGGCGATGGCCCGGTGCAGGCGGACGATCGGTGTGCCCGTCATGTGCACGAGGATGTCGTAGAGGACGAGGATCTGGTCCCAGTCGGTGTCGTCCCAGGTGGGAGCCTCGGCATGGCACGCGACGATCGCCGCCTGGATCTGGTACGGGCCAGGGGCGCGCATCGCGGCGGCGCGCTCGATCAGCCGTCCGGCCTCCTTGACCGCGTCGTGGTCCCACTTGGCGCGGTCCTGGTCGCGCAGGAGGACGAGGCGGCCCTCGTCGTCGAAACGGGCGGCGGTGCGCGCCTGGTGGAGCCGGAAGAGCGCGAGCAGGCCGAGGACCTCCGGGCGGCGCGGCATCAGCCAGGCGAGCTGCTCCGCGAGCCACCGCGCCTCCTCCGCCAGGTCGCGGGCGTGGCCGCGGTCGCCGCGGCTCGTCAGGTACCCCTCGTTGAACAGCAGGTACACCACGGCCAGCACCTGGCCCACCCGCTCGTCCAGCTCGTCCTGCGCCGGGATCCGGTACGGGATCCCCGCGTCGGTGATCTTGCGCTTGGCGCGGGTGATGCGCTGCCCGACGGTCGCCTCCGGGACGAGGAACGCGGCGGCGATCTGCCCGGTCGTCAGCCCGCACACCGTCCGCAGCGTCAGCGCGACCTGGGCCGCGACGGGCAGCGCCGGATGGCAGCAGGTGAAGATCAGCTTGAGCCGGTCGTCCGGCTCGCCCGGCACCGGCCACTGGAGCCGGGCCAGCTTGTCGCGGTAGGCGGCCTGGCGCCGCAGCAGGTCGATGCCGCGGCGGCGGGCCGTGGTGAGCAGCCAGGCGTCCGGATGCTCCGGGACGCCCTCCTGCGGCCAGCGCCGCAGCGCGGTCTCGACGGCGTCCTGCATGACGTCCTCCGCCGCGGCGAAGTCGCCGAGGACCCGGACCAGGCAGGCGGTGAGCCGGCCCGCGTGCTCGCGCAGCACGCGGGCCAGCTCGGCGTGCGCCGGGTCCATCAGGTCAGCGGGCGGATCTCGATCAGCGGGCACGCGGGCCAGGTGCGGGCGATGGCCAGCGCCTCGTCCAGATCGGCGACCTCCACCTCGGCGTATCCGCTGACGACCTCCTTGCCCTCGACGAACGGGCCGTCGGTGAGGACCGCCTCTCCCCCGTCCAGGAGCATGGTGGTGGCGGTGTGCGCGGGCTGGAGGTGCCCGTGATGGGTGATCTTGTCGGAGTGCCGCGCGAACCATTCCGCGACCTGCTCGTAGGACGCCTGGCGCTCGCCCTCGGTCATGTCGGCCAGCTCTTTGGCGAACTTCTCGGTCTCGACGAACATCAGCACGTACTTCATCGGTCTCCCCCTCATCCGGCGGGCAGCGGAGCGTACAGGTCGACGCCGTTGCCGTCCGGGTCGAGGACGGTGGCGTACCGCATCCCCCAGAACGCGTCCCACGGCTCCTTGGCACCGGTGTACCCGGCCGCGGTCAGCTCGGCGTACGCGGCGTCCACGTCCGCCGGGCTCGCCGCCTGGAAGGCGAGGAACGTCCGGGGCCCGCCGGACGGCGGCGTCCAGCCGTCGACCGTGGGCCCCCGGAACTTCTCGGTGTCGAGCATCAGCTGCAGCCCTCCGGGCAGGGCGCAGTCCGCGTGGTCGGGGTAGGACGCGTCCACGGTGAACTCCAGCCCGAGACGGCGGTAGAAGGCGACGGCGGCGTCCATGTCGGACACCACGATGTCGATCGTGTTCATCGTCAGATCCATGGCGTGCTCCTTTCAAGGGCCGACACCCCCTAGACGATCGGGAGACGCCCGGATCCGACATGCCGCGGAAATTACCCCGCCGTCAGAGCTTGCGGCCGAGACCGCAGGCCGCGTCCACCTCGGGCGGCACGCCGAACGGGGTGGGCCCGGGCCGCCACCGGGACGTCGAGACGACGCCCGGTTCGAGCAGGTCGAGGCCCTCGAAGAAGCCCTCGATCTGCTCCGGGGTGCGCACGACATAGGGGGTCGAGCCCTGCTCCGTGGCGATCCGGATGCCCTCCTCACGGCCCTTCGCGTCCAGCACGCCGGTGCCGTCGTTGAAGGCCAGGAAACTGCCCGGGGCGAGCGCGCCGAGGAGGCGGCGGACGACGGCGTACGCCTCCCCGTCGTCCACGACGTTGCCCATGATGCCGAACATGATCAGGGCGACCGGCCGAGAGAGGTCGAGGGTGCGGGCCGCCTCCGCGAGGATCCGGTCCGGGTCGCGCACGTCGCACTGGATGTAGTCGGTCCTCCCCTCCTGGCGTCCGACCAGCAGCGCCCGCGCGTGGACGAGGACGAGCGGGTCGTTGTCGACGTAGACCACGCGCGCCTCGGGCGCGACGCGCTGCGCGACCTCGTGGGTGTTGTCGTGGGTGGGCAGCCCGGTGCCGATGTCGAGAAACTGCCGGACGCCCTCCTCCTCGACGAGGTGGCGGACCATGCGGCCCAGGCAGGCCCGGGAATGCCGGGCGACGTCCCCGATGGAGGGGAAGGCCGCGGCGGCCTGGTCGCCGACCACCTTGTCGATCTCGTAGTAGTCCTTGCCGCCGATCCAGTAGTTCCACATGCGGGCGGGATGCGGCCGGGAAGTGTCGATCTCGGGTGGCTCCTGTGCGGACATGGCGCTCATCGTGGCCGCGCCCACCCCGCGCCGCAAGGCAGAATTCGGATGTGGCCAAGAGATGTTTCTGCGATGTCGGCGCACGGTACCGGGATTGTTGCGGACGGTTGCACCGGGGCGAGGCGTCCGCCGAAACCGCCGGCGAATTGATGCGGTCGCGGTTCAGCGCGTTCGCGGTCCAGGACGAGTCCTACCTGCTGAGCACCTGGCATCCCGCCACCCGTCCGGAGCGGATCGGGTTCGACGACGGAACGCGCTGGACGCGGCTGGAGATCGTCCGGGAAGAGGCGGGCGGACCGGACGACGACAGGGGCGTCGTCGAATTCCGCGCCCATTACCTGGCGGGATCCGAGCCGGGAGAACTGCACGAGGTCAGCAGATTCGTCCGCCATGACGGCCTCTGGACCTACGTCAGGGGAAAAGTGACCTGACGATCCCCCGCGCGGGTAGGCCGGTTCGGTCGCGCGGGGGAGGAACGGCCTCCCCACCACTGCGAACGTTGTGGAAAGCGGACGACGGACGTCCGCGGAAAGGGGATCCACATGTCGCGGAAAAGGCGCGTCCTGATCACCGGAGTCGCCCTGCTCGGCGCCGCCGGAGCGATCGGGACCGGCAGTGCGATGGCGCAGGACAACGGCGCGAGGGCACCCAAGGAAGCCCATGTGACGGGCGACGCGTGGGTGACGTTCCCGGGTGACAAGGAGTACCCGTACCGGCGCTTCATCGTGGACGCGCACGGCGGGCCGTGGAAGTTCGTCGACGGGAAGATGGTCATGGGAGCCGCCCGCGGAACGGTCAAGTTCGACCATTTCTCGCCGGACGAGCCCGGCGGCCCGTCCCAGCACCACTGGGGCGAGATCAAGGTCGACTACGTCATGGCGTCCGGGCCGGTCGCGGTCGTGTCCGGAATCCGGGTCTCGGGCGCCCACGAGGTCCCGCCGAACCAGAAACGCGCGAACCTGACCTTCTACCAGTCGCCGCGCGGGCACAAGCACGACCGGATGGGCTTCTCCTGGGGCGTCGTGTTCCCGCAGTGCCAGCAGATGGGCAGCGGTCCGGCGCCGTTCAGCCCGGCCAGTTCCGGCCCATTCGGCAAATGGTTGAAGGGGTACACGGTGAAGGACGCGCCGCTGGAGATCCCCTCCGGCGGCTTCCAGCCGCCGGACTTCCCGCCCGACTGCTCGTTCGCCGACGAGTAGGCTCCGCCTACGTGGACGACCTGGACTGGGAGGCGCACCGCCCGGCGGTGTTCGGCGCCGCGTACCGGCTGCTCGGCAGCGTGGCCGAGGCCGAGGACGTCGTCCAGGACGTCTGGCTCCGCGCCTCCGCGGCCGACCGCTCGGCCGTCGCCGACCCTCGCGCGTGGCTGGTGACCATCGCGGCCAGGCTCGCGTACAACGTCCTGAAATCGGCCCGCGTACGGCGCGAGCGCTACCCCGGGCCGTGGCTGCCGGAACCCCTCCCGACCGGCCCGGACGCGTCCGAACGCGTGATCGTGGACGACTCGATCGGCACCGCGATGCTGCTGGTGATGGATGAGCTGACACCGCCGGAGCGGGTCGCGTTCGTCCTGCACGACGTGTTCGAGGTCCCGTTCGCCCAGGTCGCGGAGGTGCTCGGCAACTCGGCGGCGGCCTCGCGCAAGCTCGCGTCCCGCGCCCGCAAGCGGGTCGCGGACGCCCGCGGCGAGCACCCGAGGTCGAGCCGCGCGGAACACGAACGCGTCCTCACCGCGTTCCGCGCGGCCACCGAGCGCGGCGACCTCGCCCGCCTCGTCGAACTCCTGCACCCGGACGCCGTCTACGTGGCGGACGGCGGCGGCAAGGTCGTCGCGTCCCGCCGCCCGGTCGTCGGAGCCGACCGCGTCGCCCGCCTGCTCGCCCACGTCACCACCCACTACCGGGTCGAACGCATCGAGCCCATCGAAATCAACGGCGAACCGGCCCTGGCCGCCCACCGCGACGGCCGCATCATCTGGATCGACACCCTAGAAATCCAAAACGGCCGCATAACGAAGTACCACCGCGTAGCCAACCCCGAAAAGCTAACCCACCTCTAACCCACCCACCCAGACCCGAGCGCCGAGGCCGACGCGCCCCCACCCGCCCCCGTCACCGCACCCACACCCACACCGGTCACCACACCCACACCCGCCCCTGTCACCGCACACAGCCACGCCGGTCACCCCGTCCACACCCCGCGCCGGTCACCGCGTCCGGGGCCACGGCGGCGGCGAACGCGGCGGCGGCGAACGCGGCGTCCGGGGCCACGGCGCCCGCCCGTCTTCCCGGCCCGGCGCCGGCGGCCGGGTCGCCGCGGCGCGTCGGACGCCGCGAACGGCCCCCACCAGCGGACAGAACCGGAGGCAGCGCAGCACCCTCGGCCTGCTCGACGTCGGATCCATCCGCAGGCCGTCGGCCGCGTACGAGACCCACACGCCCTTCGACCCTGGCGGTGCCGCTTTCGCCTGCCCAGCGCCTCCAACCAGGCCGCACACGACAGCCACCTATCAACCTTTCGCGGCGCCACCTTCGCCCGTCCACCGGGCCCTCACCCCAGGGTCGGGCGGCAGCGGACGTGGACGGGGGCTGAGGTAGGGCGTCGAGCCCGCGGGCGTTCGGTCACATGTGCGGGGCGTGTCTTGTCTTCCTGGCGCGAACCGAGATGAGGGAGACGGACATGTCGCATGTTGTGATCGTGGGCGGTGGTTTCGCCGGGGTGTGGAGCGCCGCCGCGGCGGCCCGGGTGCGGGGCTCGGAAGACCTGCGCATCACGCTGGTCGCGCCCGGAAAGGACCTCGTCCTGCGCCCCCGCCTCTACGAGCCGGAGCCCGCACGCGCGACGGTCGCGCTGAAGCGGATCCTGGAACCGGTGGGCGTCGAGCATGTCCGCGCGGTGGTCCAGGACATCGACGTGGACGGCCGCGTGGTGATCGCCGACGGCCGCCCGATCGAGTACGACCGGCTCGTCCTCGCCGCGGGCAGCCACCTCGTCCGGCCGGACATTCCGGGCGCCGAGCGGCTGTTCGACGTGGACACGCTGGAGGGCGCCCAGCGGCTCCGCGGCCACCTGCGCGGCCGGGACGGCTACACGGCCGTCGTGGTCGGCGCCGGTTTCGCCGGCCTGGAGGTCGCCACGGAACTCGCCGGGCGGGGCCGCGTCGTCCTCGTCGAGAAGGCCTCCGAAGTGGCCCCCGACCTCGGCCTCGGCCCGCGCCCGGCGATCGAGGTGGCGCTGGACCGACTCGGCATCGAGCGGCGCCTGGGCACCACCGTGGCCGAAGTCCTGGACGGCGGCGCGGTACTGGCCGACGGCTCCCGGATCCCGGCGGACGCCGTCGTGTGGACGGCGGGCCTCGAAGCGAGCCCGCTCACGTCCCACATCCCCGGCGAGCGCGACCACCTGGGCCGCCTGGAGGTAGATGCGCACCTGCGCGCCCACCCGCACGTCTTCGCCGCCGGCGACGTCGCCGCCGCCCGCGCGGACCAGGACCACTGGACGGTGCAGAGCTGCCAGCACGCGACCCCGATGGGCAAGACGGCCGGACACAACGCGGCGGCGGACCTCCTGGGCGTCCCGCTGGTCGACTTCGCCCCCGCGCCCTACGTCACCGACGTGGACCTGGGCGCCGCCGGCGCCGTCTACACCCGCGGCTGGGACCGCCGCATCGCCCTGTCCGGCGCGGAGGGCAAGTGGGTCAAGCGCTGGCTCATGGACGTCATCCACCCACCCGTGGACGACGCCCCCACGATCCTCGCCCACGCAGGCATGATCACAACCCCCATCCCCTTCTGACACCGGACGCCGTCCAGCATGTCGGCACGGCGATCCGCACACCCGTGGGGCTCGCCGTGCCGTCAACGTCCGGCCACCGTCGAGCTGAGCGGAAACCGCATCGATGCCTTGAGCCGCCACGCGCACCGCACCAGCAGGACCACCAGCAGGACGGGGGCGACGAAGACGGCGGCGCGCAGAGTGGTGAGGTCGGCGAGCGTCCCGAGAGCGAGCGGGGCCACGCCGATCGCCACCCCGGACGCGAGCGCGCACCGCGCGGCGGCCCGCACCGGCTGGGACTCCCACGCGGCCAGCGCCTGCCCCAGGATCACCGGGTAGAGCAGCGCCACACCGAGCCCGGTGACCAGCAGCCCGGCGACCGCGACGGGTGCCGGCGACGTCCAGAGGATCGCGAACCCGCCGATGCCGACCAGCGCCGCGAACGCGAGCAGCCGGTCGGGACGTCCCCCGAACCTCACGGCCGGCCCCGCCACGGCTCGCCCGACCGCCATGCCCAGCACGAAGGCCGCCGACAACGTCGTCGCCGTCCCGGCCCCGAACTCCTTCACCGACCGCAAGAAGTCCGCCGCCCAGAACACCATGCAGAACTCCACCCCCACCGCCAGCACAAGATCAACCCACCGCCCCCAAAACCCCCACAGAACACCCCAACCACCGACCACCCCATCGCCGACCGGAACGCTCAGAACGGCAGGCCCGCGGGAGACAACAGACCCGCTGGGAACGGCAGGATCACCGGGGACGGCAGGCCCGCGGGAGACAGCAGGCCCGCTGGGAACGGCAGGGTCACTGGGGGCGGCGGGAGCGGGGACGGTGGGGGCAGCCGTGGGGTTGGTGATGGGGGCGGGAGATCCTTCAGGTGTAGCAGGTTTGTTGGGGACGGTGGGAGCGGTGGGGTTTATGGACGGGGCAGCGGTTCGGGTTAGGGGGAGGAGGATGGTGGCGGCCAGGAGAGCTGGGGGGATGGCGAAGGCGGCGCGCCAGCCGAGGTTGTGGGCGAGGGTGACGCCGATGATGACCGGGGAGAGGACGGACGCGGCGCTGGAGACGGCGTTGGCCTGACCGATCTGGATCGTTCCATCGCCTTGGTGTGCCGCGCGCAGAGCCGCCGGGACGAGTTGGACGAGGCCCGCGCCACCGAGGCCGAGGACCAGGGCGCCGGCTGCCGTTCCGAGACGTCCACCGCCGGCGGCCAGCAGCGCGGCGCCGCCGACGAGGGCGGTCAAGGCCGTCGGCAATGCGTACCGTCCGAGCCGCTCCGCGAGGCGGTGGCCCACCAGGCCGACCACGACGAGGCCGAGCGCGAAGGCCGAAGGGTAGAGGGCGGCCTCGGCTCGCGGCAGCCCTCGCTCCTCGCGCAACTCGGGCAGGACGGCACCGAGCGCGGTGAGCAGGTAGCCGAGGCACCCGAACGTGCCGTAGAGCGCGAGTGTTCCCCGTCCGGACGAGGCGGGGGCGGTTGCCGCGGCGGGCGCCCGGTCCGTGTCGGCAGAGTCCATCGTCGCACGCCTCCCGGAATATGCTCGTGCAACGAGGATAATCGCCAAGCGCCAGGATGTCACCATGCAGAAGACCGCGCACTCCGCACGCGCCCTGCGCAGCCAGGGGGCGCTGGCCGTGCTCCGGTACGTCCACGCACACCCGTCCGCGACACGCGCGGACGCGGCACGCGCGCTGGGGTTGAGCAGCGGATCGGCCACGGAGATCACCGGCCGGCTCAAGGCGTCCCGGCTGGTCGACGAGAGCACGTCCACCCGAACCGGCGGACGCGGCCGCCCCTCCCCCGCGCTCACCGCCCATCCGGACGGCCCGCTGGTGTGCGTGGCCGACATCAGCCACGAGCGCTGGCGCGTGGCCTGCGTGGAACTCGGCGGCCGCGTCATCACGGAGGAGGCGGGCCGCCATTCCGGCTCCCTCGCGGTCCTCGGAACGCTCGGCGAGCAGGTATCGGCCTTGCACGCCCGCTTCGGACGGCGGCTCCGTGCGGTGTCCGCGTGCGTGGCCGGGACGGTCAGCGGGACGACGGTCGTCCAGGCGTCCGGCATGGGGTGGCGCGACGTCGCCCTGGAGCCGCTCGAACTCGCCGGAGTCCCCCTGCTCGTCGGCAACGACGCCTCGCTCGCCGGGCTGGCCGAGGCCAGGCGCGGCGCGGGCACCGGGGCGCGGGTCGTCCTGCACCTCACCGTCGAGGTCGGCGTCGGCGGCATCCTCGTCGTGGACGGGCGCCCGGTGGACGGCGCGACCGGCGCGGGCGGCGAGTTCGGCCACATGCCGTTCGGCGATCCCGCGCGCGAATGCCCGTGCGGCGCCCGCGGCTGCTGGGACCTGGAGGTCGACGGCCGCGCCATGGCCCGGACGCTCGGCCGCCCCGCGCCCCGCGACCCCCGCACGACGGCCGAGCAGATCATCGCCGCCGCCGCTGCCGACCCGAAGTCCCGCACGGCCGTCGCCGCAGCCGCGCACGCGCTCGGACGCGGCATCGGCGCCCTCGTCAACGGCCTCGACCCCGACGTGGTCACCCTCTCCGGCCTCGCGACCGACCTCGCCGAGACGGCGCCCGTGGCCCTCGAAACCGGCTACAACGCCGCCCTCATGCGCTACCGCCGGGCGACACCACCCCCCGTCCGCCCGACAGCCTTGGGCGCCCTGGGCCCCGTGACCGGCGCCGCCGACGCCGCATTCGACAACATCCTCACCGAAGACGGCCTCGCCGCCTGGTCAAACACCTAGAGTCCCGCCCCCGCCCACATGTCGCCGACCCGACGGGTTCACACCCGGCCTGCATGCCAAACCCGCTGGACTGGCTGCGTGCCGCATTCCCGCCCGGTCTCGGCGCCGCGTGGAGGCGACGCCGCCTGACCTCAACGCCGCCTGAGCTCAACGCCGCCTGGCTCGACGCCGCCTGACCTCAACGCCGCCCGGTCTCGGCGCCGCCCGGTCTCGGCGCCGCCCGGTCTCGGCGCCGCCTGGCCTCGGCGCCGCGTGGTCTCAACGCCGCGTGGTCTCAACGCCGCGTGGTCTCAACGCCGCGTGGTCTCAACGCCGCGTGGTCTCAACGCCGCGTGGAGGCGACGCCGCGTGGCCTTAATGCCGCCTGGCCTCGGCGCCGCGGGGAGGCGACGCCGCGGCGCTCTGGGGGTCGAGGAGTGGCCATGCTCGGCCGTCTTATCGTCCGGCTGCGGCACGTGGGCCTCGCCGTCCTTGCCTGCGGGTGAACGCTCGGTCGCCTTGCCTAGGTGGTGGGTTAGGTTTGGTGCCATTCGGGGATGGCGCCGGCGGCGTGGAGGGTGTAGTCCGGGGCGGCTTCCAGGGCCTTTTCCTCGCCGCCGGGGGTGTAGGTGACGATCAGGCGGAGCGGGCGCCAGGTGGTGTTGTAGGTGGAGTGCCAGACGCCCTTCGGGATGTGGACGGCGTCGCCCTCGCCGATCGTGAACGGCTCTCCGTCGTCGACCATCTGGGCGGCCTCGCCGGAGACGACGTAGATGATCTCCTCGGCGTTCGCGTGGTGGTGGCGCGCATGGCCCTGGCCGGGGTTGACGATGACCTCGCCCAGGGTGCTGCCCGCGGCGGGCACGGTGGACGGGGTGACGAACCACTTGATCGACCCCCAGCCGAAGGTCATCGTGGTCACGTCGCCGGGTTTGACCAGCATTCAGAGCTCCAGGTTCTTGAAGGCGGCCACCTGCCGGGTGATGGCGCGCTCGGTGGGCAGCCGCTCGACGGAGGAGGCGCCGAAGAAGCCGGCGACCCCCTCGGTCCGCGACAGGACGTAGGAAGCGTCGTCCGGTTCGGCGATGGGGCCGCCGTGGCAGAGGACGAGGATGTCCGGGCGGACGGCGGACGCGGCGTCGCGCATGGCCTGGACGCGTTCGACCGCCTCGTCCAGCGTCAGGGCGGTGCCGGCGCCGATGCTGCCCTTGGTGGTGAGGCCGACGTGCGGGACGAGGACGTCGGCGCCGGCCTCCGCCATCGCGCGCGCCTGGTCCTCGTCGAACACGTACGGGGCGGTGACGAGGCCGCGCTCGTGGGCGAGCCGCACCATCTCGACCTCCAGGTCGTACCCCATGCCGGTCTCTTCGAGGTTCTGCCGGAACACCCCGTCGTAGAGCCCGACCGTGGGGAAGTTCTGCACGCCGGCGAACCCCATGGCCTTGAGCTGGTCGAGGAAGACGGGCATCACCCGGAACGGGTCGGTGCCGCACACCCCGGCGAGGACGGGCGTGTCCGCCACGACCGGGAGGACCTCGGACGCCATCTCCACCACGATCTGGTTGGCGTCCCCGTACGGCAGGAGCCCGGCGAGCGATCCGCGCCCGGCCATCCGGTAGCGGCCCGAGTTGTAGATGATGATCAGGTCGACGCCGCCGGCCTCGGCGCACTTGGCCGACAGCCCGGTGCCCGCCCCGGCGCCGATGACGGGCCTGCCCTCCGCGACGGTGTTCCGCAGCCGGTAGAGGACGGTCTCGCGGTTCACTGCGCCTCCTCCGAGATCATCCGGTGCAGCCGGTCGGCCATGGCGCGGCCGAAGGCCGGATCGTTGATGTTCATGTCGAGCCTCTCCGTCTCCACGGCGCCCTCCATGGCGGCGAAGCAGGCCGCGTCCGCCTCCGGATCGTGGAACGGCATCCCGGACGCGTCCAGCGCCGACACGCCGCCGAGCGGGAGGAAGAGCACGGCCGGGCCGGTCGCCGCGGCCAGCTTGGACGCGACTCGCCGTCCCAGTTCGGCCATTTCCTCCGGGGTCGTGCGCATCAGCGTCACGGTCGGGTTGTGGACGTAGAGGTTGCGTCCTTGGAAGCGTTCCGGGACGGTCTCGCGCGGCCCGAAGTTGACCATGTCGAGGGCTCCGGGCGCCACGACCTGCGGGATTCCGTGCTTTCCCGCCGCCGTCAGCCGGTCCGGCCCGGCGGACAGGACGCCTCCGACGAGGTCGTCGGCCAGTTCGGTCGTGGTCAGGTCCAGTACTCCGGCCAGCAGCCCGCTCTCGACGAGTCCTTCGAGCGCACGGCCTCCGGCCCCGGTCGCGTGGAAGACGAGCACCTCGTAGCCGAGTTCGTCCAGCCGTTCGCGGGCCGCGTCCACCGCCGGCGTCGTCACGCCGAACATGGACGCCCCGACGAGGGGACGGTCGTCCTCCGCGCCCGACGGCTCGTACGCCTTCGCCATCCCGGCCGCGGCCGCCGCCGCGTTCCCGAGGATGAGCCGCGACACCCGGTTCACGCCCGCGATGTCGACGACGCTGTACATCAGCGTCACGTCCTTGGCGCCGACGTACGGCGTCACGTCCCCGGACGCCATCGTGGACACGATCAGCTTCGGCAGCCCGATCGGCAGGTCCCGGACGGCCCGCGCCGCGATCGACGATCCACCGCTCCCACCGACCGCGAGGACGGCGTCCACCCGTTCCAGCCCCGCCAGCACGGCCGCCGCGCCCTCCCCCATCGCCGTGACGGCGGCCCCGCGATCCCCCGCGTCCCGCAGCGCCTCCAGCGACGCCCCACCGGCCCGCGCGACCTCCTCCGCGGAGACGTCGGCGTCCATCTCGGACGGCCCGACCCCCGCGTCAACGAGCACGGTGTCGCACCCCAGCTCCCGCACCCGGTCACGCAGCCATGCGTACTCCGCGCCCTTTGTGTCGAGTGTCCCCACGAGCACAACGGTCGCCACAGTGAAACTCCCGTCCCGAGCCGACCTACGGCACGAGATATGCCCCTGCCGATCACCGTCCAACCGGCCCGCGGCGGTCGGCCACGCCATCCACGGCCCTCGGCATCCGGGTCGCCGCGGTCGCCTGGCCGAGGCGCTCAGGCGACACGGCGACCACTCGGTGGACCTCGACCGCGGCGTGCGCCACCAAGATCCACCAAATGGGATAATCAGGACATGCGACATTCCGGAAGCCTGGGCGGCACGGTCGCGACCGTGCTCGCTCTGCTCGCTGCCGTCGCCGTTGCGGCGATCACCGCGTACTTCGTCGCGACGGAGGCCCCGGGCGGAACCCGCGCCCTGGACGCCTACAACGCCGCGCCGCGCTGCCCGGCCGAGCCGCCCGCGCCCGCCGAATGCCGCTGGACCCGGGAGTTCACCGTGACGGGCGTCCACAGGACCGCCAAGCGCGGCGAGCTGGATCGCGCGTTCCTGACGGACCCGGACGGCGTCAGGTGGGAGACGTCCTACACCAACTCAGGTCCCGTCCTGGACGACCTCGGCAAGGGCGACCGGGTCACCGGCACCATCTGGCGCGGACGGCTGACGGAGATCGCGGCGAACGGGGACACCCAGGACACCTCCGTCGCCCCGGCCGACATGCGCGCGCGGTTCCTCATCGCCGCGCTGATCGTGGTCCCCCCGGCCCTCCTCGTGGCGGCCGCGTGCGCATGGCGCCTGGCCCGCCGTGGGGACCCGGAACCGACCCGGGGCTTCGCCGCCATGCTCGGCCTGGCCGTGGCCCTGTTCTTCGCGGGCCTCTTCACCCCGCTCCTGGCCAGTGCGGGCGGCGAGAACTTCCCGATCATGGTGGCCGTGTGGCTTCCGCAGGCCGTCGTCCTGACCGCCGTGGCCCGCATCTACGTGACCCGGAAGCACACCTTCACCACCCGCACCGCATCGCCATGACCCTCACCCACCGCGGCCGGGTGCGGCTTACCGGAGAGCGGTCGTGGAGGTGGGCAGGACCACCTGGCCTGTGACGAACTCGCTCCACAGGCCGAACCGCATCGGGGTGCCGGGACGCGCGGAGGTCTCGGCGAAACCGATCGGGCGGCCGTGACGGTGGGTGGTGGCGCCGAAGGCGAGCCTGAACCGTGAGGTGCCGGCGCGGTCCTGGGGCGGGACGGAGGTGGGCGGCAGGATCTCGTCCAGCGTCCACCTGTAGGTGCCCCGGTAGGGGGTGGAGACCCGTTCGAACGTCTGCTCCAGGACGACGTTCGTTTCGGGGAGGACGACGAGAACCCCGGGCAGCGATCCGACCCTGGTGTTGAACACCAGAACCGGCTGCTCGGTCCCGTCGAAGGAGGTGCCGATGCCACTGCCGACCTGGGAGCCCGGCGGGCAGGCGTCCGGGCCGTCTTCGGTGATGACCGTGCGCGCGCACGTCGGGAACGCCTGGGGGTTGAAGGAGATCGCCCGGTCGAAGAGGAAGACGAACCGGCGGGCGCCCGCGGGGACCGCGCCCTCGGCGGTGCGGCTGCGGCGGTCGAAGGCGACCGTCACGCTGCGACCCTCGCCCTTGGTCGCGGTCACCTGGAGCGAGTCGAGGTTGCGCGGTCCCGCCACGTCGGGCTCGAAGGGCCGCTGGGGGCCACCGGGAGCGGGGTCGGGCGGGGTCGTGGCCGCGGCGGCGGGTGCCGCCGCTCCGGCCAGGACCGCGGCCACGAGCCCGGCGCGAAGCACGCGTTTCATCGGACCTCCAAGATCATCGGTGTCGGTGCCGCCAATAGATCAAGGACCGTTGAAAGGCGAGATAAAACCGCTGGCCGTCCCGCGACGTCAGGCGGGGACGGGTGTTTCGGTGATCACGCCGTCCTCCAGGTTCAGGACGCGGTCGGCCTCGGCCAGCAGGGCCTGGTCGTGGGTGGCCACCAGGACGGTCACGCCCTCGCTGGAGACGACCGCGCGGAGCAGGGGCATGATGGCGGCGGCGGTCTCGGAGTCGAGCTGTCCCGTGGGCTCGTCGGCGAGCAGCAGGCGGGGACGGTTGGCGAGGGCGCGGGCGATGGCGACGCGCTGGCGCTGGCCGCCGGAGAGCTCGTAGGGGCGCTGGGCCGCGTGGTCGGCCAGGCCGACGAGGCCGAGCAGGACGCGGACGCGTTCGTCGCGTTCCGCCGGCGGCGTGCGGACGAGGCGCAGCGGGACCTCGACGTTCTCGGCGGCCGACAGGACGGGGATCAGGCCGTGCGACTGGAAGACGTACCCGATGTCGTCGCGGCGGAGGGCGAGCAGGTCGTCCTCCGGGAGGGCGCCGACGTCGCGGCCGTCGACGCGGACGGTGCCGCCGTCCGGGCCGTCGAGGCCGCCGATCAGGTTGAGCAGGGTCGTCTTGCCGGAGCCCGAACGGCCCTTGATCGCGACGAGCTCCCCCGCGCGGACGGTGAAGGACGCGCCGCGCAGCGCGGGGACCTCGATCTTTCCGGTGCGGTAGGTCCGGACGAGCCCTTCGACGGCCACCATCGGGTCGGTCATTCTGCTTCCTCCCGGTCGGGCCAGACGCCGACGTGGTCGCTTTCCAGGGCGAGGCGGACGCGGTCGCGCATGTCGAGGGCCGAGGTGAAGGCGGCGGGGAGCTGGACGCGGCCGGCGCGGTCGAGGACGGCGTACTCCTCGGCGGTGCCGCCGCCGCGGCGGACCTCGACGCTGGTGCGGCCGTCCCGGATGCCGACCGTGCGGTCGACGCGCTCGGACACCTGCGTGTCGTGGGTGACCACGACGGTGGTGGTGCCCAGTTCCTCGTTGACGCGGCGGAGGGCGGCGAACACCCCGGCGGCGGTGACGGTGTCGAGCTCGCCGGTGGGCTCGTCGGCCAGCACGACGTGCGGCTCGTTGGCGACGGCGACGGCGATCGCGATGCGCTGCTGCTGGCCGCCGGACAGCTCGTCCGGGCGGCGGGCCGCGCAGTCGCCGACGTCCAGCATGCCGAGCAGCTCGGCGGCGCGGGTGGCGCGGGCCCGCCGCGACCGGCCGGCGAACTTCATGGGCAGCTCGACGTTCTGCGCGGCGGTCAGGTACGGGAGCAGGTTGCGGGACGTCTGCTGCCAGATGAACCCGACCTGCTCGCGCCGGAACCTCAGCCGCTCCCTGGACGCCATGGTGAGCAGGTCGGACCCGGCGACGCGGGCGACGCCGGCGGTCGGCACGTCCAGGCCCGACAGGATGTTCAGCAGCGTCGACTTGCCCGAGCCGGACGCGCCCACGATGGCGACGAGCTCGCCGGGGTCGACGAGCAGGTCGAGGCCCTGGAGCGCGACGACCTCGACGCCGTCGGTCTTGTAGATGCGGACGAGGTTGTCGCAGACGATGTGGGCGCCCTCGCCGTAGACGGGTCCGCGTTCGGCGGCGCGGCGCTCCAGTTCGGCGAGGTCCGGTGTGTCGGTCATGAGTCCCCCGTTCTCAGGACGTTTCCGGGGTCGGTGTCGAAGGCGCGGTCGACGGCGACGGCAGCGGCGGCGGCGAGCAGCAGGGCGGCGAGCAGACCGAGCAGCGCGGAAAGGCCCGGGACGTGCGCGGTGGCGGCGAAGCCGCCGGTGTAGGGGCCGAGGTCGACGACCGGGCCGGTGATGTCGGGCAGGAGCAGGCCGAGCACCCAGCCGGCGCCGACCGCGCACAGCAGGACGGGCGCGATCTCGACGAGCGCGAGGGCCCGGCTCTGCCGCCGGCTGAGCCCGAGGGCGCGCAGGTGCGCGATCGTCCGGCCGCGGGCGCGGGCGCCGACGACGAGGACGAGCAGGACGGCGAGCAGCCCCAGCACGCCGGCGATGAGCGCGCCGCTCTGGAACGTCTCGTGGACGACGGACACCAGCGGCAGCCGCGTCATGTCCCGCAGGACCCGGTCCCGCGTCTGGACGTCGCTTCCGGGGGCCGCCGCGCGGAGTGCCGCGGCGTCCAGGTCGTGCCCGGCGACGAAGACCTGGGACGGGAACCCGGTCGCCCCGGCGACCATGTCGTACGGGACGAGCACGAACGCCGACCTCGTCTCCTGCCCGGGGAAGCGCTCGATCCGCCCGGACGGCGTGACGCGGATCGGGTCCATCCCGGCGCGGCCGAGCGTCACCGCGCCCGGGCCCATGGTGCGGGAGGCCAGCGGCGACGCGAGCACCGAGCCCGAGCCGGGGATGCCGGGCACCTCGGGCGCGAGTCTCCGGTAGGCGTCCAGGTCGACGCCGACGATGGTGATCGGCGCGGGGTCCGAGGCGGCCGAGGCCCGGGCGATGACGCGGACCCGGACCGCGCCCGTCACGCCGGGCACGGCGCGGATGCGGCGCAGGCCCGCGTCGTCCATCGCCGCGGCCTCGACGCGGGCGTCGGCGCCCGTCTCGGCCCAGGACGCGCGCACCTGGCCGTCGCGCAGGGCGGTGTCGACGGTGGCGGCGAAGCCGGCGACGGTCGCGGCCAGCAGCAGGACGACCAGCGGCAGCGCGCCGACGAGGTTCTGCCGGGACGCGCGGGCGATGCCGAGGAACGCGACGGCGCCGCTGCGGCGCCGCAGGAGGGGCCCGGCCGCGCGCAGCAGGGACGGGTAGGCGCGCAGGACGAGCACGCCGAGCGCCGCGCCGAGCAGCACGGGGACGGCGGCGACCAGCGGGTCGGTCCCGGACGTCCCGCCGCGTTCCCGGAGCAGCACGACGCCGATCACCGCGAGCGCCACCAGCAGGACGTCCAGGACGAGCCGCCGCGGGGACGGGCGGGCCGTGACCAGGTCGTCGCGCCGGGTGGTGACCGAGCCGAGCGCGCCGCCGCGCTCCCGCGCCACCATCGCCGCCGGCACGCCGAGCACGGCAGCGAGGAGCAGGACGATCGCGTACACCGACGTGGCCTGCGGCGGCCCGGCGTCCAGAAGCCGTCCGGCCGCGTAGCCGAGCCCGGCGGACGGGACGGCGGCGAGCGCGGTCAGCCCGCAGGCGGGCACCGCGAGCTGGCGCAGCGACGCCCCGCGCGCCCGCATCAGCCCGAGGATCGGGCGGAGCCGCCCGGCGAGCAGCCCGGCGGCGAGGAGCAGTAGCCCGGCGGCGACGGCGACGAGGCCGCCAAGGGCGAGGCCGAGGACGGACTGCGCGGTGCGGAGCCGGTCGGTGAACTCCTTCAGCCGGTTGTCCAGCGGGGTGGAGACCTCGCAAGGGAACAGGTCGGCGCGCCCCTCGACGGCGGAGCGGAAGGCGTCCAGGTCGGCGGCCATGCCCTCGGCCTGCGTGGCGCTGACCTGGCCGGCGCGGACCGGGAACCGCCATTCGTAGCTCAGTTTCCGGGTCGGGTCGCGCGTGAGGCGGGCGTAGGCGGCGGCGTCGATCAGCGCGGTTCCCGCGTCGGCCTCGATGGTGGTCTTGGGCAGGAACTCGACGGTCGGGCGCACGAGCCGCTCCCTCGGCGCCCAGAAGGGGTCGCGGGGGTCGACCGGTTCGTACAGGCCGGAGACGCGGACGGTCACGGCGTCGAGGACGATCCGGTCGCCGACCTTGTAGCCGAGCCGTCCGGCGTACTCCTTGGCGATCATCACCGCCATGTCGCCGCTCGTCTGCCCCTGCCGGTTGTAGGCCGGCGTGCCTTCGACGAGGCGGATCCGCCGCCACGCGCCAGGGTCCCAGCCGAGATAGAGCAGCCGGGGCCGCCGGAACGTCCCCTCGACGGTGTTGACGGAGGAGGTGACCGACGACTCCGGCTCGCCGGAGACGTCGCTCAGCGAGCGGGGCAGCCGCTGCTGCCAGGAGATGGCGTTGGCGCCGAGGGCGGCCTCGCTGGGCACGGCGGCGAAGGCGGTGCTGCCGCCCGCCTCCCCGCGCACCCGGATGTCGGCCGCCGGGCCGACGGCGGCGGCCGCGGCGCGGTCGTATCCGGCGGTCGTGCGGGACGGGACGGCGGTGGCGAGCAGCGCGGCCACGAACGTCAGCACGGCCAGCGCGGCGAGCGGCGCCCACTGCGCGCGGGCGAGCCGGGCCCCGGTGCCCCTCATCGGTCCTCCCCCACCCGCAGGCCGGCGCCGGGGTCGCGGCGCCGCAGCGTCCGGACGACGGGCGCGAGGACGAGCCCGAGCACGGCGGCCACGGCCGCGAGCACGCCGAGCACCACGGGCCACTGGACGACGAGGTCGGCGGGCGGGTACGGCTGCGCGGCCTGGACGCTGAGCACGATGTGCGGGACGACGAGCCGCGCCACGACCAGCCCGAGGACCGTCCCGCCGAGCAGCCCCAGCGCGACCAGGTAGGCCTGCTCGATCGCGAGCATCCCCGCGACCTGCCGGGGGTGGACGCCGAGCGCCCGCAGCACGGCGAACTCGCGGTGCCGCTCCCCGGCGGTGACGGCCGCGTTCACCGCGAACGCGATGACGGCGAACGCCAGCGCCGCGCCGAAGCCGAGGATGAGGGCGCCCTGGAGGGCCGCGCCGAGCGGGGCGTCGCGGAGCCGGGCGCGGGTCCGGGCGCGGTCGGTGGCGACCTCGCCCCAGCCGGGGTGCCGGGCGAGCTCCCGGACGGCCGGGCCCGTGCGGCCGGCGCGCGCCGACGCCCACCATTCGCGGGGCGTGACGCTGTCGCCGGACGCGCCGAGCACGGAGATCCGGCTCTGGGTGAGGGTGGGCAGGTCGACCAGGACGCCGGGCCGGCCGGCCGGCACGCTCGGCAGGGCCGGCACGATGCCCATGACCTTGATCGGCTGGTCGCCGTCCACGGTGCTGACGGTGAGGGTGCCGCCGACGCCGGTCCTGGCGCGTCCGGCCATCTCGCCGGTGACCACGCCGGGGACGGCCGGGAGGAGGTCGGTGTTCTGCGCGTCGTGCGACGGCGGGGCGGACGTGCCGAGGACGGCGTGCACGCCCGCGCCGGTCGCGAAGCCGTAGATGCCCCGGTTCGGGTTCGGTGCCGGGGACGCGGGGAGCGCGAGCTCGGCCAGCGCGTCCCCCGGGTCCTTGACACTCGGCTTGATCGGGTTCTCGGCGTTCGGGGAGTCGGCGAACGCGTCCCAGCGGGATCCGGCGGGCAGCGCGGCCTGCCCGGTGCCGTCGCCGCGCACGCTGAGCAGCTCCAGGTCGAGGGTGCCGGAGAACGTGTTGTCGTCGTAGAGGTAGTGGACGCTCCGGACGGACAGCGGGTAGGACGGCACGCCGCCAGGCCCGGCCAGCTCCGCGGTGTCGAGGGCGACGGTGTGCTCCTCGCCGTCCGCGTCGATCGAGGGCAGGGTCACCCGCCGCGTCAGCCCGCGCGCGTCCACGACGGTCACCGCGACCCGGTACCCCTTGCCGGGCGGCGGCGTGTACGCGGGCGGGACCTCGGGGACGGGGCCGGTGCGGCGGAGCCGCAGGTCGAACAGCACCCGCCGGGGCCTGCCGGGGACGGTCAGCGCGGGGGCGGCGGGGCGGGCCCTCGCCAGCTCGTCCAGCCGCAGGTCGTCCCGCAGGCCGGGCTGGACGCTCAGCAGCGGCCCGAGCCCTCCGGCGTCGACGCCGAGCAGCGTCGCGGGTTCGGTGCCGAGGTCGGCGTCCGTGCGCAGCACCGGCGACGCGGCCGTGACGCCGGGCAGCCCCGCGAACCGCGCGCCCTGCCCGAGCGGCCCCGGGCCCGCCTCGCGGGTCGAGGCGGACAGCCGCAGGTCGGCGCCGCTCTGGAAGTCGGCCTGGTCGGTCTGCGACCGGCGCCAGGTCGCCATCGTCGTCACCGACAGCACCCCGACGGCCATCGCCATGACGAGCAGCAGCACCGGCCCGGTGTACCGGAGCTGGCGCCGGCCGACCTGCCGGGTGCCGAGGACGGGCACGAGCCCGCGGCCCCGGGTGGCGACCCGTTCGGCGGCGCGGGAGACCAGCGGCACCACCCGGAGCAGCAGCACCCCGCCGGCGAGCAGCGCCAGCGCCGGGCCGGACACGATGAACGGGTCGATGCCGGACGTGCCGTCCCCGGCGCCCGCGCCGTCCGCCCCGTACCGGGTGAGCTGCCAGATCGCGAGCCCCGCGACGAGCAGGAGCGCGAGGTCGACGCCCGAGCCGCGCAGGCCGCCGCGCCCCTGCCGCCCGATCCCGGCCTGCGCCTCGACGAACGTGCGGTTCGCGCCGCGCAGCGTCGGGATCGTCAGGACGGCGGCGCAGGCGAGGGCCGTCAGCGCGGACACGATCCACAGCGGCGCGGCGGGCCCGGCGTCCAGCCGCAGCCCGGACGCGTGGACGGCCGGCGCGTGCCCGGCGAGCCGCAGCAGCGGCCGGGCGAGCAGCGGGCCGAGCACCGCGGCGGGCAGCACGATCAGCAGGCCCTCGGCGAGGCCGAGCCGGGCGAGCTGCCGCATCCCGAGGCCGCGGGTGCGCAGCAGCGCGACCTCGCCGCGCCGGTGGTCGGCGAGCAGCCGGGCGACGAGCAGCCACGCGCAGCCCGCCAGCAGGACGAGCTGGAGCACCGGGATGAGCATCGTGGACCGTGCCACCTGGAGGGCGGTGCGCAGCTGGCCGGTCAGCTCGGGCAGGTCCGTCGCGACGCTGAACTGCGCGCCGTCGCCGGCCTCCTTGAAGGTGTCGGCCCCGCCGGCGACGCGGTCGCCGAGGGGGCCGAGGTCGCCGGGCGCGACGCCGCGCAGGTCGGGCATGACGGTGAAGCGGGCCTCGGAGCCGGTCCCGGTGAACCGGCCGGCGAACACCTCGGGGGACACCACGAACGGCCCATAGGTCGTGTAGTCGAGCTTCTCGACACCGGTCGTGACGAGCTTGTCGTCCTGCCAGAAGTAGTCCTGCGGGTTCGGGACCTCGAAGAGCCCGACGACGCGCACCTTCACGACCGACTTCTTGGCGACGCGCCCGTGGAGCGTGAGGACGTCGTCCGGCTCGGCGCGCATGGCGCGGGCGGCGGCCACGGGCAGGACGGCCTCGATCTCCCCGGAGCCGGCGCCCTTCCCGGAGCCGGCGCCGGGCCAGCGGCCCTCGGCGAGCCGCGCGTGCCGCTCGATGCCGGTGTAGGTCCCGAAGGCGGTCAGCTCGGGGTGGTCGCTCTCCTCCTGCCCGGGAAGCGTGTAGGAGTCGCTGCGCACGCTCATCGAGACCGCGAGCGGGACGTCCCGGTAGATCTGCTTCAGCGCCCGGTCGACCTGCCCCCGCACCTCGGCGAGCCCGTTCGGGGGGACCTGCGTGCCGAGGGTCGTCCCGACGGACGCGAACGTGGCGTCGGCGAGCGTGCGCCGGAGCCCTTCGCGCGTCACCGACCCGGTGTAGCCGACCAGGGCCGCGAGGATGGTGGTCGCGAACAGCGCGGTCGCGCACGCGGCGAGCACCAGCGTGCGATCGCCGGCCATCCGGCTCAGCACCAGCCCCCGTCGTCCCACGGCGGATCATGATCATTCAAGGGCGGGGGCGCCACAAGGGGGTGTGACGACTTCTTGACCTTTCGCAACCTTCCTGCAATACGGACAAATCACCTATCGTCCGCCCAGACCGAGCGGCCTTCGGGCGGGACGGCCTCCGCGCGGCGCAGGATCTCCCCGGGCTCAAGGGCGGCTCCGGCGGCGAACGCGTCCGCGCGCGCCGCGTCCCCGATCCGCGCGGCGGCCCGGTCGATGTCGTCCTGTTCCACGGGCCCGGCCGGCACGCCGGCCGCCTTCCGGACGGCCGCCGCCTTCCCCAGCGCGATCGCCGCGTCGTCCGCCCGGCCCGCCAGGGACAGCGCTCCGGCCAGGCCCTCCAGGGAGCCCGCCAGGTCGCGCGGGGCCTCCAGCCGGATCGCCACGGCCAGCGCGTCCCGCTGGTAGCGGACGGCGGACACCGCGTCGCCGCGCGCCTCCGCCGCGAACCCGAGCGCGGTCTGGATCATCGGCAGGTACAGCGGCGGGAACTCCTCGGGCGACACCGCCGCCAGCATGGGCCGCAGCCGGTCCTCCGCGTCGTCCGGCCGGCCCTCGCAGCGCGCCGCCAGCCCGAGCCCGAGCTCGGCGAACGTCACGGCCTGCGCGAACCCCTGCTCGACGGCGATCCGGTGCGCCCGCCCGAACAGCCGGCGGGCGGACGCCTGGTCGCGGCGCAGATGGGCGATCCAGCCGCGCCACGCCATCCGCATGGCGACGTCCGGCCACATCCGCAGCTCCTCGGCCATCCGCTGCGCGTCGTGCTGGAGCCGCTCGGCCCGGTCGTAGTCGCCGGTCAGCTCCGCCAGCCCGCCGAGCCACTCCACCGCCTGGAGCCGCCCCCACCGGTCGCCGAGCCCGGTGAACAGGGCCTCGGCCCGCTGGGCGTCGCGCTCCAGCGCGGCCGGGTCGCCGCGGGCGTGGGCGAACATGGCGCGCTGCGCCAGCGCCGCCGCCTCGCCCCAGCGGTCGCCCAGGGCCCGGAAGCCGGCCAGCGCCTCGTCCAGGAGAACGGTGCTCGCCGTGACGTCGTCCACCTCGAACCGGGCGAAGGCCAGGAACCAGCGCGCCCAGGCCTTCAGTTCGGCGTCGCCCGTCGCGTCGGCGAGCCGGAGGGCCTCGTCGCGGCGGGCCGCCCAGTCGCCGGGGACGCCCTTCAGCACGGCCAGCCCCGCCTGCCACGCCAGCGCCCTGGCCCGCGCGGCGGGCGACCCGCCGTCCCGCGCGAGCGCCGCCTCCAGCGACCGCAGCGCCTCGGTCAGCCTGCCGCGCAGGAACCAGTACCACGCGAGCGCGTTGACCAGCCGCAACGCCTCCTCGCCCGGGGCGGCGTCGAGCGCGGCCCGCAGGTTCGGCGACTCGATGTCGAGCCCGCGGAGTTCGGCCGCCTGCTCCGCTCCCCTGAGCCGGGACTCCGCCCGTTCGGCGAGGTCCAGGTAGTAGCGGCGGTGCGCGGCCCGCGCCCGTTCGGCCTCGCCCGCCTCGGCCAGCCGCTCGGCCGCGTACGCGGCGACGGACTCCAGCAGCCGGTACCGGGGGCCCTCGCCGGGGCGCTCCGTCATCACGACCAGCGACCGGTCGACCAGCCGGACCAGCAGGTCGAGGACCTCCTCCTCGGGGACGTCCTCTCCCGCGCACACCGCCTCCGCCGACTCGGCCGCGCAGCCGTCGGCGTGCACCGCCAGCCGCCGCAGCACCGCCCGCTCCGGCCCGGTCAGCAGGTCCCAGCTCCAGTCGATCATCGCGGTGAGCGTCCGCTGCCGGGCCGGGGCGCCGCGGTGCCCGGACGACAGCAGCCGGAACCGGTCGTCGAGCCGCCGGACGAGCCCCTCCACCCCGAGCGTCCGCACCCTGGTCGCGGCCAGTTCCAGCGCGAGCGGGATGCCGTCCAGCCGCCGGCACAGCTCGCCGGCCGGACCGGCCGTCGCCTCGTCCAGCCGGAAGTCCCGCGACGCCGCCTCCGCCCGCGCCGCGAACAGCCGGACCGCGCTCGCCGCGGCCGGATCGTCCCCGTCGCCGGGCACGTCCAGCGGCGGGACCGCCCACACCACCTCGCCGGGCAGCCCGAGCGGCTCCCGGCTCGTCGCGAGCACCCGCACGCCCGGCACCCTGCGCAGCAGCAGCTCCGCCAGCCCGGCCGCCTGCTCGACCACGTGCTCGCAGTTGTCCAGGACGAGCAGCAGCCGGCGGGCGCCGAGCGCCGCCGCGAGCCGGTCCAGCGCGGCCTCCGGCGCGCCCGGCGCGTCCCGGATGTCGAGGATCGCCGTGACGACCTCCGCCAGGTCGGGGACCGTCGAGCGCTCGAAGCCCGCCAGCTCCGCCATCCACACGCCGTCGGCGAAGGCGTCCACGAGGCCGCCCGCCGTCTCGATCGCGAGCCGCGTCTTGCCGACCCCGCCCGGCCCGGTCAGCGTGACCAGCCGGTCGGTGCCGATCCGCGCCCGGATCTCCCGGACGGCCCCGTCCCGCCCGATCAGCTCCGTCGGCGGGACGGGCAGGTTCGACCGCCCGCGAGACGGAGCGGGCGCGTCCAGGCCCGGGTCCTGGCGCAGGATCGCCCGCTGGAGGTCGGCGAGCTCGGCCCCGGGATCGAGGCCCAGCTCGTCGGCGAGCAGCGTCCGGTAGCGCTCGTAGCTCTCCAGCGCCTCGTTCTGCCGCCCCGCCCGGTAGAGCGCGCGCATGTGCGCGGCCCTCAGCCGCTCCCGCAGCGGGTGCTCCTCCACCGCGTCGCCGAGGTCGGCCGCCAGCGCCCCGTGCTCGCCCAGGTCGAGCCGGACCTCGGCGTGCTCCTCCAGCGCGGTCAGCCGCAGCTCTTCCAGCCGGGTGACCGCCGCCCGGGTGAACGGCTCGTCCCGGAGGTCGGCGAACGCGGGGCCGCGCCACAGGCCCAGCGCCTCCGCGAACAGCGCCGACTTCTCCTTCGGCTCCTCCGCCCGGCGCGCCGTACCGACCAGATCCTGGAACCTGCGGGCGTCCACCCGCTCGTCGCCCGCCCCGAGCAGGTATCCGGCCGGGCGCGACTCCACCAGCGTCCGGGCGCCCGGCTCCGCGTCCTCCAGCACCCGGCGCAGCTGCGACACCTTCGCCGACAGCGCGCCCATCGGATTGCCGGGCGGCGCGTCTCCCCACAGGTCGTCGACGAGCCGGTCGGCGGGCACCGGACGGCCCTCGTGCACCAGCAGGTCCGCCAGCAGGGCCCGCACCTTCAACCCGGGCACCGGGACGAGCCCGCCCTGGTCGGTCCAGACGGCGAGCGGCCCGAGCACCCCGAAGCGCATGCGGTGACCCTAATGCGCACCGACCAGCGAAGAGAAACCGTAAGGATCCCGTAAACGGTGTCGCGCACAGTGGTCCCAGATCGCGAGACCGCGAACGATCGACCACGGAGGACACCATGCGCAAGATCATCAGCTCGACCTACATCTCGCTCGACGGCGTCATCGAGAACCCGCAGAACTGGACGTCGGCCTACTTCCAGGACGAGGCCGCGGCCTACGCGCAGGAGCTGCTGTTCTCCTGCGGCGCGCTGCTGATGGGCCGGGCGACGTTCGACGGCTTCTCGCAGGCGTGGCCGGCGATGGAGGAGGCCACCGGCGACTTCGGCGTCCGGATGAACACCCTGCCCCACTACGTCGTCTCCGACACCCTGCGCAAGCCCGGCTGGGGGGACACGACCGTCATCCCGCGCGCGGACGCCGTCGCCGAGATCACCAAGCTGAAGGAGCAGGACGGCCAGGACATCCTGCAGTACGGCTTCGGCCCCGTCTCGCGGACGCTCGTCGAGCACGGCCTGCTGGACGAACTGCGCCTGTGGATCCACCCGGTCGTCGTCGGCACCGGCGACCCGGCGGAGCTGCTCACCCGCGAGGACTTCTCCGCGACCTTCGAGCTGGCCGGCACGACGACGTTCGAGACCGGCGTCATCGTCGCGACCTACGTGCCCGCGAAGAAGTAGCCCGCGAAGAAGTAGCCCGCGCGTCAGCGGAGCCGGGACAGGACGTCCCGCAGGATCGCGGCGGTCCGGGCCGGCCGCTCGGCCTGGACCCCGATGCGGTTCATGACGTCCCGGTACCGGGTGATGTCGGACGGCCGGTCGGGGTAGAGGGCGCCGGTGAGCTGCTCCAGGTAGACCACGTCGGGCAGTTCGGGCTCGGCGAACCGCAGCAGCGTCACCGGCCCGCTCTCCGCCGCGTGGCCGCCGGAGGCGAACGGCAGGATCTGCATGGTGATGTGCGGCAGCTCCGCCATCTCGATCAGGTGCTCGATCTGGGCGCGCATGACCGCGGTGCCGCCGACCGTCCGGCGCAGCGCCGCCTCGTCCAGGATCGCCCACAGCCGCAGCGGGTCGGCGCGCTCGAAGACGCGGCGGCGGCGCGCCCGCAGCTCGGCCCGGCGGTCGATCTCCTCCTGCGGCGCGTCGGGGTACCGCGCCGCGATCAGGGCGCGGGCGTAGCCGGGGGCCTGCAGCAGCTCGGGGATCTCGTGGACGGCGTAGACGCGGACGAGCACCGCGCCCTGTTCGAGGCCGAGGTACGGCTCGAACCACCCGGGGACGAGGTCGCCGTACTGCTGCCACCATCCCGGTGTGTTTGCGTGTTCGGCCAGTTCCATGAGCGGCTCGCGAAGGTCGGGTTCGGTCACGCCGTAGAGGGTCAGCAGGTCGGCGACGTCGCGCTCCTTGAACCCGACGCGCCCGAGCTCCATCCGGCTGATCTTGGAGTGGGAGCCGCGGATCTCGTAGCCGGCGGCCTCGGTGGAGATGCCGGCGGCCTCCCGGAACCGGCGCAGCTGCGCGCCCACCACCATGCGCAGCACCGTCGGGCCCGCCGTCCGGAGGCCGGGGTCGACGCGGGCGGGTTCGCGGGGTTCGGCGGGGCTCACGAGGCCTTGCGCCCCACGGCGCAGAACTCGTCGACGTCGTCCGGCTCACCGGCCGGCTCCGGCTCGGCGCGCCACCGCGACACCGGCACCACGCCGGGCTCCAGCAGCTCCAGCCCCGCGAAGAAGCCGCCGATCAGCTCGGGCGTGCGCAGGTGGTAGGGAGTGTCGCCGGCGCGGTTCCACAGGTCGATCGCGGTGCGGAACGCCTCGCCGGTGATGACGTCGGTGCCGTCCGCGACCACGAGGTGGCTGCCCGGGGGCAGCCCGCCGAGGAGGCGGCGGACGATGGAGCGCGCCTCGTCGTAGTCCGCGACGTGCCCGAGGATGTTCAGCAGCATCAGCCCGACGGGCCGGTCGAGGTCGAGCGTGCGGGCGGCCTCGGCGAGGATGCGGTCGGGGTCCCGCATGTCGGCGTCGATGTAGTCGGTGGCGCCCTGCCGGGTGCCGGTGAGCAGCGCGCGGGCGTGCGCGAGGACGAGCGGGTCGTTGTCGACGTAGACGATGCGGGCGTCGGGCGCGACGCGCTGCGCCACCTCGTGGGTGTTGTCGACCGTCGGCAGGCCGGTGCCGACGTCCAGGAACTGCCGGACGCCCGCCTCGCCGGCCAGGTACCGGACGACGCGGGAGAGGAAGGTCCGCGAGTGCTTGGCGATGTCGACGATCTGGGGGTAGACGGCGATGAACTCGTCGCCGGCCGCGCGGTCGGCGGGGTAGTTGTCCTTGCCGCCCAGCCAGTAGTTCCAGATGCGCGCGGAGTGCGGCACCGTGCCGTCGATCTCGGGGACGGGCGGAACGCCGGCACCCGGGGCCGGTTCTCCCACGGGACGCCTCCTCGACGCGCAAGAAACCTTCCTTCGGAGAAGAAGTTACTCGGCGGGAGCCCGCTTGCCCACCGGCCCGGCACATCCTGTTCCGTCCTAGTCCGCCCGGGTTTACTGAACTTCTCTGGCAGACACGGTCCTGACCTGGCACGATCCGGTTCCGGCGAAGAAATCCGGAGAAAGTCCGGCCGGAATGTCGATCCGGTCACCCCTTCTTCGACGCGTCAGCGAGAGGCCGGGAGGAGCCCGGCGGACATGAGGAGGCACACGATGCGGTTCCTGATGATGACGACGGACGCCGACGACACCCCGCCGGACGAGAAGATGCAGGCCGAGATGGGCCGGTTCATCGAGGAGATGTCCAAGTCCGGGGTCCTGCTCGCGACCGGCGGGCTGGAGCCGAGGGGCACCTACATCAAGTCGTCCGGCGGGAAGGTCACCGTCACCGACGGCCCGTTCACCGAGGCGAAGGAGAGCGTCGTCGGGTTCGCGCTGGTCGAGGTGCGGTCCCGCGAGGAGGCGATCGAGCTGTCCTCGCGGTTCTACTCGATCGTCGGGGACGGCGAGGGCGTCATCAAGCAGGTCTTCGGGCCGGGCGACCCGTTCCCCGGGGAGTGAGCGCCCGCTGAGCTTGCGCGGCGGCCGGTGCGGGTGCTCTCATCGGCGGCGTGACGGATTCGAGCAGGTCCGACGTGCACGCGCGCGTCGACGCGGTGTGGCGGCTGGAGGCCGCCCGCATCATCGCCGGCCTCGCCCGGATGGTGCACGACGTCGGGCTCGCCGAGGAACTCGCGCAGGACGCGCTGGTCGCCGCGCTCGAACAGTGGCCGGAGTCGGGCGTCCCGGACAACCCGGGCGCCTGGCTCATGGCTGTCGGCAAGCGCCGCGCCATCGACCGGATCCGGCGGCTCCGGCGGCTGGAGGACAGGATCGAGGAGATCGGCCGCGACCTGGAGAGCCGGCCGCCGCCGGAGTTCGACGTGCCGGACGACGAGCACATCGAGGACGACGTGCTGCGGCTGATCTTCACCGCCTGCCACCCGGTCCTGTCCACGCAGGCGCGGGTCGCGGTGACGCTCCGGATGCTCGGCGGCCTCACCACCGACGAGATCGCGCGCGCGTTCCTCGTCTCCGAGCCGACCGTGGCCCAGCGGATCGTCCGGGCGAAGCGGACGCTGTCGGAGGCGGGCGTGCCGTTCGAGGTCCCGGAGGGGCCGGACCGCGCCGCGCGGCTGTCGTCCGTCCTGGAGGTCGTCTACCTGATCTTCAACGAGGGGTACGCGGCCACCGCCGGCGACGCCTGGGTGCGGGCCGACCTGTGCCGGGAGGCGCTGCGCCTCGGCCGCGTCCTCGCCGAGCTGGCCCCCGGCGAGCCCGAGGTGCACGGGCTGGTCGCGTTGATGGAGATCCAGGCGTCGCGGACCCGGGCGCGCACCGGGCCGTCCGGCGAGCCCGTCCCGATCCAGGAGCAGGACCGCGGGCGCTGGGACCGGCTCCTCATCCACCGCGGGTTCGCCGCCCTGCTCCGCGCCAAGGCCATCGGCGAGCCGCCGGGCCCCTACGTCCTCCAGGCCGCGATCGCCGCGAGCCACGCGCAGGCGGCCACCGCCGAGGACACCGACTGGACGCAGATCGCGTCCCTCTACGAGATCCTCGCGACCGTGGCGCCGTCCCCGGTCGTGGAGCTGAACCGCGCGGTCGCGGTCGGCATGGCGCACGGCCCGGAGAAGGGCCTGGAGATCGCCGACTCCCTGGTGGACGAGCCGCCGCTGCGCGACCACCACCTGCTGGCGAGCGTCCGCGGCGACCTGCTCGCCCGCCTCGGCCGGGCGGACGAGGCCCGCGCGCAGTTCGAGCGCGCCGCGGAGCTCACCCGCAACACGCCCGAACGCCGGGTCCTGCTGGACCGCGCCGCCGCCCTCAGTAGGCCTTCGGCCGAAACGAGCTGACGATCTCCCCGAGTCCTGGAAGTCGACCGCCTGGTCACCGCCGCCCGCCGCGGCGTCGCGCCGCGCCCGGTTGGTGAGCGCGAGCCGCTGGCCGTCCTCGCACCACTCGCTGACCGCTGGGTCGCCGTACCGTTGGTCATGTCCCAAACTGGGATTGGCTACTGATGCCTCGGAGAGGAACCCCCGGTGATCGCACATTCGGACGTCCAGGCCGCGGCGGACCGCGTCGCGGGCCGCATCCGGCGCACGCCGCTGATCGAGGTCGACCCGGCCCCGCTCGCCCCCGCCGGGCGGACGTGGCTGAAGCTCGAACTGACGCAGCACACCGGGTCGTTCAAGGCGCGCGGCGCGTTCAACCACATCCTGGCGGCGCGGGACGAGGGACGGCTGCCCGGCGTCGGCGTCGTCGCGGCCTCGGGCGGCAACGCCGGCCTGGCGTTCGCGTACGCGGCGGCGGAGGTGGGCGTCCCCGCCGAGGTGTTCGTCCCGGAGACCGCGCCCGCGGTGAAGGTCGCCCGGCTGCGCGCCCTCGGCGCCGCGGTCGTCCAGGTCGGCACCCGGTACGCCGAGGCGCAGGACGCCGCGACCAAGCGGGCCGCCGACACCGGCGCCCTGTTCTGCCACGCCTACGACCTGCCCGCCGTGTGCGCCGGGCAGGGCACCCTCGGCGCCGAGGTCCTGGAGCAGACCGGCGGCGAGGCCGACACCGTGCTGCTGGCGGTCGGCGGCGGAGGGCTGATGGCGGGCGTCGCCGCCGCCCTCGAAGGGACGGCGCGCGTCGTCGGCGTGGAGCCCGAGACCATCCCGACCCTGGAGCGCGCCCTGCACGCCGGGCGCCCGGTCGACGTGGACGTCTCCGGGATCGCCGCCGACTCCCTCGGCGCCACCCGGCTCGGCGACATCGCGTTCGCCGTCGCGTCCCGCACCGGGGTGCGGCCGGTCCTCGTCACGGACGAGGCGATCATCGAGGCCCGCCGGTTCCTGTGGGCCGAGTACCGGCTGGTCGTCGAGCACGGCACCGCCGCCGCGGTCGCCGCGCTGCGCACCGGCGCCTACCGCCCGGCCCCGGGCGAACGGGTCGTGGTCGTCCTGTGCGGCGCGAACACCGACCCGTCCGACCTCGCCCTCAGCCCGTGAGGTGCCCCTGGGCTCCGCCGGCGGTCAGCGGCGGTTCACCGGGGGGCGCGGAGGGACTGGAGCGGTAGCAGGCGGAGGGGGCGCTCGGCGGCGGTCGAGCGGGTGGCGGCCTGGGTGCCGCAGAGCGCCTCCACCACGTGCGCGCCCAGCGCGTTGTCGATCGGGTGCGGGACGGGCGTGCCGTTCGCGTTGAGCTGCTGGTACTTCATCAGGTTGAGGGCCAGCGAGATCTGCCGCGCGCCACCGGCGGACGACAGCGACTGGGTACCGGCGCCGAAGACGGCGCCGTCGTGGCCCCAGAACGTCCCGCAGGGCAGGTCGAGGGAGTACAGCCCGAGCCCGTAGTTCATCAGGAGGTTGCCGTCGGCGTCCTTCACCGGGACGGTCCGCTTCATCTGCGCCAGCGTGTTCGTGCCGATGAG
Source organism: Actinomadura madurae (assembly GCF_047130825.1). Taxonomy (NCBI): domain Bacteria; kingdom Bacillati; phylum Actinomycetota; class Actinomycetes; order Streptosporangiales; family Thermomonosporaceae; genus Actinomadura; species Actinomadura madurae. The sequence goes on along the minus strand of NZ_CP083237.1, from coordinate 7,912,215 downwards.
GCCGCCGGTGAGGAGCCTGCGGTAGAAGCGGTTGAGGTCGTCCATGGTGGAGACCAGCTCGCCGGCCGTCCAGGCCCAGCTCATGTCGTAGGTGCTGTAGTCACGTGGTGGTTTCACGTGCTGGTACAGCGATTCGTACATACGCGAGTGGGGTCCGGAGATCCAGGGCGAGGACGGGAAGTAGGTGTGCTTCAGCCCGGCCTTGGCGATGACGTTCCGGGTGATGTACTTCTCCGCCTTGGTCCCGGTCACCTTCTCCAGGATCCGCCCGGCGATGATGTAGTTGGTGTTGGAGTACGACCAGCGCTCGCCCGGCTCACCGGTTCGCGGCGCCTGGAGTCCCCACTTGACGAGCCGCTCGGGCCGGACGTCGCGGAAGCGGAACTCGTCCAGGCTCGCGGGCGACAGCTCCATGAACGACGGGAACGCCGTGCCGACGTAGTCACCGATGCCGCTGGTGTGGTTGAGGAGCATCCGCACCGTGATCTGCCGGCCGAGCGGCCGTGGAACGAGGTCGGGCGCGTACCAGGCGATCGGAGCGTCGAGGCTGACGCGGCCCCTCTCCACCTGCTGAAGGAGCGCCGTGGCGACGAACGACTTGGTGATGCTGCCGACCCGCTGCCGCATGGTCGAGGTGACCGGGCGGCCGGTGTCGACGTCCGCGACGCCGGACGCTCCGTCCCACGAGGTGTTGCCGTCCCGGGCCTCGGAGAAGATCCCGTACATGCCCGCGTCGTGGGTGGCGTCCAGCGTCGCGCGCAGCTTCGCCGGGTCGAACGGCATCGTCGACGCGCCGGGCCGCGCGGTGGCGACCGGACCGGGCGCCGCCGCCGTCGCGGGCGCCTGTGCCAGGGCGAGGGTCAGCGCCAGTGCGCCGCCGGCCGCGGCTCCCCGCACCGCACGGGTGCCCGTGAGCCGCCCCAGCCGTCCCGACCGCCTCGCCATCGTCTCCCCACCCGCCGGATACTCGAGAGATCATCCACTCTCTCACCCCGGCGGGGGAAAATCCGTCCGCAACCACGAAAAAGCGGTGAGCATCACCCGGGGGCGACACGGGTGCCGCCCCCTGGGTGACGGTCAGCTGAGCAGGTCGGCGAGGGTCTCCCTGCGGGACGGGTGGCGCAGCTTGTGCATGCCCTTCGACTCGATCTGCCGGATGCGCTCGCGCGTCACCCCGTAGACCTTGCCGACCTCCTCAAGGGTCTTGGGCTCGCCGCCGGACAGCCCGAACCGCAGCGAGATCACGCCCGCCTCGCGCTCGGTGAGCGTCTCCAGGACGGCGTCGAGGCGCCCGCGCAGCATCGAGGACGCGACGACGTCGGCGGGGTCGCCGCCGTCCGGGTCCTCGATGACGTCGCCGAGCTCGCCGTCGCCGTCCTCGCCGAGCGGGGTGTGCAGGGACAGCGGCTCCCGGGACTGCCGGCGCAGCCAGTCGACCTTCTCCGGCGTGACGTCCAGCTCGGCGGCCAGCTCCTGCGAGGTCGGCTCGCGGCCGAGGTCCTGCATCATCCGCCGCCGCACCCGCGTCATCCGGTTCAGCACCTCCACGACGTGCACGGGGATGCGGATCGTCCGGCTCTGGTCGGCGAGGGCGCGGCTGATCGCCTGCTTGATCCACCAGACGGCGTAGGTGGAGAACTTCAAGCCGCGGCGGTACTCGAACTTCTCCACGGCGCGGATCAACCCGAGGTTGCCCTCCTGGACGAGGTCGTTCAGCGGCAGGCCGTGGCCCATGTAGCGCTTGGCCAGTGAAACGACGAGGCGGAGGTTCGCCTCGACCATGTGCTCCTTGGCACGGCGCCCGTCGGCGGCGATCCACTCCAGGTCCTGCTTGTCCTGGAGGCTCAGCTCGTCGCCGAGGGTTTCGAGACGCTCTCGGGCGAACAGGCCGGCCTCGATGCGCTTGGCCAGGTCGACCTCCTGCTCGGCGGTGAGCAGTGCGGTGCGCCCGATGCGGGAGAGGTAGTCCTTCATCGGGTCGACGAGGGTCACGGTGGCGCGGAGGGACGCGCTCGGCGCGTGGCTGGCGTTCAGGGCGGTGTCCTTTGCTCGTCCTGCCGGGAGGGAACGGGTCACCCGATCTCGGTACCCGCCTGCCCTGTGACATAAACTTAGAACGGACCTAGAACTATGTCAACTATAAATTTAGGTCGAGCTGTGAGAGGATGGCGGGCATGGGACTGCGGGAGATGAAGAAGCGGCAGACACGGCAGAACATCTCGAACCAGGCGACGCGCCTGTTCATGCGGCACGGCTTCGACCGGGTGACGATCGCCGACGTCGCCGCGGCGGCCCAGGTGGCGAAGATGACCGTCACCAACTACTTCCCGCGCAAGGAGGACCTGGCCCTCGACCTGCACGAGGAGTTCGTCGCGCTCCTGGCCCGCACGGTCGCCGGACGGGCGCCGGGCGAATCGGCGCTGACAGCCCTCCGCCGGGCCTTCCTGGAGGCCGTCGCCAAGCACGACGCCGTGATCGGGTTCTCCGGCCCCGACTTCGCCCGCATGATCGTGGAGAGCCCGGCGCTGGTGGCGCGGCTCCGCGAGTTCCACGAGGAGCGGGAGGACGCCCTCGCCGCCGTCCTGGCCGAGGAGACGGGCGCCGGGCCGGACGAGGTCCTCCCCCGCCTCGTCGCCGCGCAGGTCGGCGGGGTCCACCGCGTCCTGTTCCAGGAGATCCTCGGCCGGACCCTCGACGGTGAGACGAACGACGAGATCGCGGCCGCGCTGACCGAGTCCGCGACAACCGCCTTCGACCTTCTGGAACCGTCCCTGGGCGCCTACGCGATCCGCAGGCCGTAGCGCGCGCCGCGAACCGCGGGCGGTGGCGCCCAGGACCGGCTCACGGCTACTCCTGGATCACGAGGAGGAGATCGCCCGCCTGGACCGGGGTGGCCTCCGGGACGGCCAGCCGCGCGACGGTGCCGCCCACGGGAGCGGTGATGGCGGCCTCCATCTTCATCGCCTCGATGGTGGCGACGACGTCCCCGGCCGCGACCTCCTCGCCCTTGGCGACCCGCAGCGTGACGGAGCCGTCGAAGGGCGCGGCGACGTGGCCGGGCTCCGCGGGGTCGGCGCGCTCGACCGGCGGCGCGTCCGACACGACGGACTTGTCGCGCACGGACAGGGTGCGGAGCTGCCCGTTCACCGTGCAGATGACCTGCCGGACGCCGGCCTCGTCGATGTCGCCGACCGCCTCCAGCCCGGCGAGGACGCGCACGCCGGGTTCGAGGTCGAACGCGACCTCGTGGCCCGTGCGCAGCCCGTAGAGGAACGGGCCGGTCGGCAGGAGGGACAGGTCGCCATAGGCCGCACGGGCTTCCCGGTAGTCCTTCGCGGGGCCGGGGAAGAGCAGGCGGTCGAGGGTGTCGCGCACGTCCGGACCGTCCAGGGCCTTCTCTTCGGCTCCGTCCAGCTCGGCACGGGCGGGCGTGTACTGCCGTCCCGCAAGGGCCTTGGTGCGGAACGGCTCGGGCCAGCCACCCGGAGGGTCGCCCAGCTCGCCGTTCAGGAACCCGATGACGCTGTCCGGGATGTCGTAGCGGTCGGGGTTCTCGGCGAAGTCGTCCGGGTCGGCGCCCGCGGCGACGAGGTGCAGGGCCAGGTCGCCGACGACCTTGCTGGACGGGGTGACCTTCACGAGCCGCCCGAGGATCGCGTCGGCCGCCGCGTACAGGCGCTCGATCTCCTCGAAGCGGTCGCCGAGGCCGAGCGCGACCGCCTGCTGCCGCAGGTTCGACAGCTGGCCGCCCGGGATCTCGTGCTGGTAGACGCGTCCGGTCGGCGACGGAAGGCCCATCTCGAACGGCGCGTAGAGCTTCCGGACGGCCTCCCAGTACGGCTCCATGACGGTCAGCGCGTCCAGGTCGATGCCGGTCGCGTGGTCGGTGAAGTCGGTCGCGGCCACGATCGCCTGCAGGGGCGGCTGGCTCGTGGTGCCCGACAGCGGGGCCGCGGCACCGTCGACGGCGTCGACACCCGCTTCGATAGCGGCGATGTAGGTGCCGATCTGGCCGCCGGCCGTGTCATGGGTGTGCAGGTGGACGGGCAGGTCGAACCGGTCGCGGAGTGCCTTCACCAGTGTGCGCGCGGCAGGGGCGCGAAGGAGGCCGGCCATGTCCTTGATGCACAGGATGTGGACGCCCGCTTCGACGAGTTCCTCTGCGAGCCGCAAGTAGTAGTCGAGCGTGTAGAGCCGTTCGCCCGGGGCCGACAGGTCGCCGGTGTAGCAGAGGGTTCCTTCGACCAGCGCGTGGGTTTGAAGCGCGGCGTCAATGGCCGGCCGCATGCGTTCGACGTCGTTGAGGGCGTCGAACACCCGGAAGATGTCGACGCCCGTACTGGCCGCCTCCTTCACGAAGGCGCGCGCCACCGAGTCGGGGTACGGGGTGTAGCCGACCGTGTTGCGCCCACGCAGGAGCATCTGGATGCACAGGTTGGGCGCGGCTTCCCGGATCGCGGCCAGCCTGTCCCAGGGCGACTCGCCCAGGAAGCGAAGGGCGACGTCGTACGTCGCACCGCCCCAGGCCTCGACGGACAGCAGCTCCGGCGTCATGCGGGCGAGGTAGGGCGCGGCCGCCAGCAGGTCGTAGGTGCGCACTCGCGTGGCGAGGAGCGACTGATGGGCGTCACGGAACGTCGTGTCGGTGACGGCCAGGGCGTTCTGGTTCCGGAGCCGCTCGGCGAACGCGCGCGGGCCGAGCGCCAGCAGCCGGTCGCGTGAGCCCTCCGGGAACGGGCCGTCCAGGTCGAGCGGCGGCAGCTTCGTCGCCGGGTCCAGGTCCGTGGGCGCATCACCGTGCGGCTTGTTGACGGTGACGTCCGCCAGGTACCGGACGAGCCGTGTGGCGCGGTCACCGCTGGAACGGGCCGTGAGCAGGTCGGGATGGTCGGCGATGTAGGACGTCGTGACCCCGCCCGCACGGAAGTCGGGCTCGTCCAGCAGCGCCCGCAGGAACGGGATGTTGGACGCGACACCGCGGATGCGGAACTCGGCGACGGCCCGGCGCGCCCGCCGCACGGCCTCCTCGAACGTCCGGCCGCGGCAGGTCAGCTTCACCAGCAGCGAGTCGAAGTGCGGGGAGACGATCGCGCCGCCGTAGGCCGTCCCGGTGTCGAGGCGCACCCCGGCGCCGCCCGGCGACCGGTAGGCCGAGATCTTCCCGGTGTCGGGGCGGAACCCGTTCGCGGGGTCCTCGGTCGTGATGCGGCACTGCACGGCGAAGCCGCTCACGCTCACCTGGTCCTGCGCGATGCCGAGGTCGGCGAGGGTCTCGCCGCCCGCGATGCGCAGCTGGCTCTGCACCAGGTCGACGCCGGTGACCTCCTCGGTCACGGTGTGCTCGACCTGGATGCGCGGGTTCATCTCGATGAACACGTGCTCGCCGCGGTCGTCCACGAGGAACTCGACCGTGCCCGCGTTCTCGTACCCGATCTCCCGGGCGAACCGGACCGCGTCGTCGCAGAGCCGCCGCGCCACGTCCGGGTCCAGCCGCGGCGCGGGCGCGATCTCCACGACCTTCTGGTGGCGGCGCTGCACCGAGCAGTCGCGCTCGCGCAGATGGACGACGCTCCCGGCGCCGTCCGCGAGGATCTGCACCTCGATGTGGCGGGGGCGGTCGACCGCCTGCTCCAGGAACACCGTCGGGTCGCCGAACGCGCTCTCGGCCTCGCGGCGCGCCGTGTCGACGGCGGCCTCCAGCTCCTCGCGGTGGTCGACGCGGCGCAGCCCCCGCCCGCCGCCGCCCGCCGCGGCCTTCACGAAGAGCGGGAACCCGACCTCGTCGGCCGCCTCCAGCTCCCGCCCCGGCTCCGGCGTCGCCGAGCGCAGCACCGGCAGGCCCGCCCGCCGCGCCGCCGCGACCGCCTCGATCTTGTTGCCGGCCAGGCTCAGCACGCGGGACGGCGGGCCGACGAACCTGATCCCGTTGCGCTCGCACGCCTTCGCCAGCTCGGGGCTCTCCGACAGGAACCCGTACCCGGGGTAGACGGCGTCGGCGCCCACCCGCAGCGCGGTCTCCACGATGCCGTCCACGTCCAGGTAGGCGCGGACGGGGTGGCCGTGCTCGCCGATCTCGTACGCCTCGTCGGCCTTCTGCCGGTGCAGGGACAGCCGGTCCTCGTGGGCGTAGACGGCGACGCTGGCGATGCCGAGTTCGTAGGCCGCGCGGAAGGCGCGCACGGCGATCTCGCCCCGGTTGGCGACGAGCAGCTTTGCGATCACGTAACTCTCCCAGACGGGCGGGCACAGGCTGAATCCTCGGATACCTACCCAGTTGAACGGTTCGGCGAGCACCGGGAACCGATCGTGGTTTGTGAACAAAGTGATAGATCGCGTTTACTGAGAAATTTGCACGGTTCTTTCGGCGCGTCCGGGTGTGTCCGGGTGTGTCCGGCGACCTGCTGGAACGCGGGGCCGTCCCGGCGTCCGGGACCGTCTCGGCGTCCGGGGCCCCTGGCGACGCCGCGCTCGTTAGGCTGTTCCGCCGGGGTTGTGTGCTTTGAGAGGAACGCGGTGCGGCTGCCGGAACATCTGGAACTGCTCGTCTCGGACGAGCCCGTCCTCGACTTCTACGCGGCGGGACCGTGGCGCGTTCCGGACGGGCTGTTCGACCAGATCCGCGACCGGATCGACGCCCTCGCCGCCGACTCGCGCAGCCTCCCGCTCACCACCGACCACCACGCGCTGATGGCCAACCCGGCCCCGCTGGTCGTCGCCGAGATGATGACCCTGTTCGGCTTCCTGCAAGGCGCCGCGACCGTCCTGTCCGGGTCGAGCACGAAGCTGTTCCACGAGGTCTTCGGACGTCTCCTGACCGAACCGCTCGACCCTCAGCAGAACAGCGTCGACTGGAGTGCGGGCTCGGGCGCGTTCCGGCCGTTCGACTGGCTTGAGGAGTCCGGCGACCAGGACCTCTCCCTCACCCTCGCCCGCGAGGCGCTCACCGTGTTCGAGGGCCTCGAACCGATCGAGGCCCGGCGGCAGGCGCTGGTCAAGCTCTTCGAGACCCCTCCCCCGGGCGAGTGGCTCTCGCGACCGCTGGAGGAAAGGCGCGACCTGTGGGCCGCCCAGGCGGACGACGAGACCATCGCCGTCCTGCCCGAACTGGCCGGCCCCATCGGCTACCTGGAATGGGTGTGCTCGGGGCTCCTTCCCGTACACGAGCACCTGCGCAACGTCGCCCCGCATGAGGAAACCGTCGACGAGCTGCTCGTCCACCTGCTGTTGCAGGCCGGGCTCAAGCAGGTGCCCGCCGAGCTGTCGACCGTCCTGACCGAAGACCAGTACGGCGCGCTGCTCGCACACTTCGACGACACCCGCGGCTCCTTCGACCCGGACCCCTGGTCCCTCGGCGAATGGGCGTGGCTCGCGCGCGCCCTCGGCGCCGGCGCCATCGACGCCTGCCGCGGCTGGCTCGACATGGCGACGCGCTTCACCGGCGTCGTCCAGGGGCTCCCCGGCCCCGCCGGCGCTCCCGACCCCGCGTGGATCCCGATCGCGGGGTTCCAGAAGGACGTCCGGCGCCTGTTCGCGCCGCGCCGCCGGATGGTCAACCCGCTCGCCGCCAGCCTCGGCAAGGCCGCCGCGTCCCGTCCCCGCGGCGCCCGCCGCCCCCCGATCACGACCGGCCTGATCGGCCAGCCGGACGTCGTGGCCGCGCTGGAGGAGATCGCCGACGGCACCGGCCCCGTCCGGCTGATGATCGTCGGCCCGGACGGCACCGGCAAGCGGGACGCCGCCCAGGAGATCGCGCGGCTCGTCCAGCGGCACGGCATCACCGAGGAGCCCCTCTGGCTGGCCGACGACTTCTTCGCCGCCAAGGAGGTCTCCGCCGCGACCATCCACCTCTACAACGACGCGCGCGACTGCGCCGGAACGCGGCTGATGGTCATCGACGGCCTGGACGACATGTCCCGCGACACGCAGAGCGGCGAGGCCATCGTCGAACAACTGCACCGGGCCCTCGACGTCCACGACGACCTCCACGTCGTGGCTCTGTGCGAGCCCGGCGGGGACGCGCGCATCCGCGAGGTGAACCCCGGGCTCGCCCTGCGGTTCCAGGTCGTCAGGACGCACCCGTTCACCGCCGAGGGGTACTCGGAGCTGTTCAACCGGGCCGTCCAGCAGCGCGGGGCGCGCGCCCACAAGCGCGCCCTGACCGCCGCGGGACAGCTCCTCGCCCGCACGCCGCCCGTCCGGAACCTGCGCAACGCCCGCCTCGCCCAGCGGCTGGCCGACATCGTCGTCGAAGCCGTCCGTGAGCGGACCGAGCCCGGCCAGGAACTCGTCGTCAAGCGCCCGGACGTCCCCGCCTCGTTCGACACGCCCGCCGACGACCCGATGGCCGAACTCGACGCCCTGGTGGGCCTCGGCACCGTCAAGCACGAGATCGAGCTCATCATCGCCGGCGCGAAGGCCGCGAAGCTGCGCGGCGACGCCGGGCTGCCCGTCCCCGCGGGCCCGGCCCGGCACATGGTCTTCACCGGCAACCCCGGCACCGGCAAGACCGTCGTCGCGCGCCTCTTCGCCCGCGTCCTCAAGGACCTCGGCGTCCTGTCCTCGGGCCACCTGGTCGAGACGTCCCGGTCCGGGCTCATCGGACGCTACATCGGCGAGACCGCCGTGAAGACCCGCCAGGTCGCCCAGCGCGCCGTCGGCGGCGTGCTGTTCATCGACGAGGCGTACGCCCTCACCCAGTCCGACCTGGACGACGACTACGGCCCCGAGGCCATCGCCGAACTCCTGAAGGTCATGGAGGACAACCGGGACGACCTCGTCGTCATCGTCGCGGGCTACGACCGCGAGATGCAGCGCTTCCTCACCTCCGACCCCGGCCTGGCGTCCCGCTTCCCGACCATCGTCCGGTTCCCCGACTTCACCGACGCCCAGCTGATCGAGATCTTCACCGCCCAGACGGCGGCCGCCGGGCTGGCACCGTCCGACGCCACCGCCGGCAAGGTCGCCGAGCTGCTCCGCCGCGCCCCGCGCGGGCGCTCCTTCGGCAACGCCCGCGCGATGCGCAACCTCGTGGAGCGCGCCACCGCCCTCCAGGCCCGCCGCGTCACCGCCCTGCGCAAGCCCACCCCGGACGACCTCGCCGCCCTCCTGCCCGCCGACATCCCGGACACCCTGACCGGCACCACCCGCGTGCGGCCCGTCACCGACCCGCTCGCCGAACTCGACGCGCTCATCGGCCTCGCCGCCGTCAAGGAGGAGGTGCACCGCCTCGCCGCCGAGGCCCGCGCCGCCGACCTGCGCCGCGCCGCCGGCCACCCGGTCCCCGTCCCCACCCGGCACATGGTCTTCACCGGCAATCCCGGCACCGCCAAGACCACCGTCGCCCGCCTGATCGCCTCGGTGTACGCGCAGCTCGGCCTGCTCTCGTCCGGCCACCTGGTCGAGGCCGCCCGCGCCGACCTGGTCGGCCCCTACCTGGGCCAGACGGCGCCCCGCGTCCGGGCGGCCGTGGAGCAGGCCCTCGGCGGCGTCCTCTTCATCGACGAGGCCTACTCCCTCACCGGCGACACCTACAGCCAGGAGGCCGTCTCCACCCTCGTCCAGCTGATGGAGGAGTACCGCGGCGACCTGGTGGTCATCGTGGCCGGCTACGAGCGCGAGATGACGGCCTTCCTGACCGCGAACTCGGGCCTGAAGTCCCGCCTCCCCAAGCACCTCACGTTCCCCGACTACACCGACGAGGAACTGGTGGCCATCTTCACCCGCATGGCCGCCCAGGAGGGCCTCACCCTCACCCCGGACGTCCGCACCCGCCTGCGCGAGATCCTCCGGGAGATCCCCCGCGACACGACCTTCGGCAACGGCCGCCTCATGCGGAACATCCTGGACACGGCCCTGGCGATCCAGTCCACCCGCCTGACCGACACGTCGGACCCGCAGGCCCTGACCACCCTCCACCCCGCCGACCTGACCCCGCCCAAGGGTGCTCCCCAGAAGAACGTCGGCCTCTACCTCTAGCCCCCTGTCAGAGAGTTCGCTGGCGGCGAAGGTGTGGCGAGCATCTTCCGCACGGAGTCCAGCGTCCCACCCTTGATCCGCCCGAGGCACGCGGCGGCGGCCGGAACCGGACGACGCTAAACGGAACGATCACTCGGAATAGCGCCAAGGATCTTGCGGTTGCAACTACCGTGCGAGATCCGGCGACCCGGGTAGCACCCCTGTCCACCGCCCATGGAGGTGAATCCGTGCCGAGCAGCATTCCTCGCCGTTCCACCAACGGACGCAAACACCTGAAGACGACGTCCCTTCGAGCGCTCGCGGTCGCGGCGCAGCTGGAACGCAACCATGCCCAGGAGGGTCCACCGGGCAAGGCCGACGGCCGGGCGGAGTCCCGTCCAGAGCGGCGGACGCCCGACCCGGCCTGACCACCGTTCGCCCCGGCCTCTTGAGGCCTGGGCATGCGAAACCCCCCGTGCGGGGGTTTTCGTGTTTCTGGGCCTCCTACGGGACGGTCACGTTGAAGAAGGCGTGGACGGTGGCGCGCGCGCGTTCCGCCCCCACGCCCTCGACCATCGCGGTGAGGTGTTCCGCGCCGAGGACGGCCAAGAGCGCGTGCGCCATGGCCTCGCCGTCCGGAACCGCCTCACCGAACTCGTCCAGCAGGATCGTCAGGTGGCGATGCCAGAATCCGTAGGCGCCGATGCGGTACCGCGCCCCGGGCGACGCGGTCTCCGACATGCGCACCAGCGATAGGTGGTCCAGCACGTAGTCCAGGTAGGCATCGGCGAAGGCCCGCAGACGCTCGGACGGCGGAACGGTCGTCGCCCCGTCCCCTGGACCCAGCGGAGGCGGGCCGAACAGGATCGCGTCCTGCAGATCGCGTTCCCGCTCGTTCAGCAGGGCCACGGCCAGGCCGGCCTTGTCGCCGAACCGCCGGAAGAGGGTCCCCTTGCCCACACCGGCCTCGGCCGCCACCGCGTCCATCGTGACCGACTCGACCCCGTGCCGGGCGAAGAGCGCCGCCGCGGCGTCCAGCACCTTCACCCGGTTGCGGGCGGCGTCGGCGCGCTCCTTGGGCGGCGGCGTGCGCATCAGCTCCAGGTCGACCCGCCTCCCGGCGGCCGGACGACGGTCCATCAGCCCTCCCCCGTTCCACTAAGCGGACTATAGTCCCAATAAGTCCCCGCAGCCAAGACGCTAGATCACCTGCTTGGCGGAGCGCATACCCTCGTCTGGCCATAGTCTTGCTGACAGTCTTGCCAATGAGCCGGGAGCGACGGGGAGCGAGTGGTGTGACGGACAGGACGATGCCGGACGCCCTTCCACTGCGGTCGGGCGATCCGACCCGACTGGGCGGCTACGAGATCCTGGGCCGCCTGGGCGAGGGCGGGCAGGGCGCGGTCTTCCTGGGCCGTCCCGCCGGGGAGAGCGGCGCCACGCGGTCCACGGACCACGTCGCCATCAAGCTCATGCACGGCGGCATGGCAGGGGACGAGTCCGCCCGCGCGCGCTTCGTCCGGGAGCTGGAAGTCGCCAAGCGCGTCGCGCGCTTCTGCACCGCGCAGGTTCTCGACGCCGACGTGGCGGGCGACCAGCCGTACATAGTCAGCGAGTACGTCCCCGGGCTGTCCCTGCACCATGTCGTGCGGACCGATGGCCCGCGCACTGGCGGCGCCCTGGAACGGCTCGCCATCAGCACCCTGACGGCTCTCACCGCCATCCACCAGGCCGGCATCGTGCACCGCGACTTCAAGCCGCACAACGTCATGATGGGCCCGGACGGGCCGCGCGTCATCGACTTCGGGGTGGCGCGCGCGCTGGGCGCGGCCGGTGAGACCCAGAACGTCGGGACCCCCGCCTACATGGCCCCCGAGCACTTCACGGGAGGCGAGGTCGGTCCCGCGGCCGACATGTTCGCCTGGGGCACGACGATGTCGTTCGCCGCCACCGGACGCCCGGCGTTCGGCAACGACGAGATGGCCACGGTCATGCACCGGATCCTGACGGGCGAGCCCGATCTGGGCGACCTGCCGAGCCCGATGCGCGAGCTGGTCCTGGCATGCCTGACCAAGGAGCCGGCGCAGCGCCCGACGGCCCGGGAGGCGCAGGAGCGCCTGGTCGGCGCGGCCAGCGGGACATCGGCGGGCGCGTCGCCCGTCCCTCCGCTGCCCGCCTTCCCCGGGGCCGCCGACCTGCCCGCGCCCCCGTACGCGGCCTCGTCGCGCGGCTCGACGGACCCGCACGCGTCCCCGTCCGCCATGGCCGGCGCCGTCCTGCCTCCGGAGAGCGCCACGGACCCGTCCGGTGTCAGGCACCGGACGGCCCCGCAGCCCCCGCCCTTCGGCGACGCGACGCCCCCGCCGAACGGTCACGGCCAGGTTCACGCCGCACCCGGGATGCCGCCGGTGCCCCCTCCCATGCCGCCCCACGGCCGGCGGGCGGACGGAAGGAGGGGCGGGCGCCTCGCCGTGCCGATCGCGGCGGCCGTGGCGGTGGCGGTGGTCATCGCCGGCGGCGCCGCCTGGGCGACGACACGGTCCGGCGACGGTAAGGACGACGGGCAGTCCGTCGCGTCGTCCGACCAGAACCAGGGGACGCAAGGCGGCTCCGGGGCCGCGAACGGCGCCGGAACCGACGCCCAGAGCCCGGCGAAGCCCAAACCAGGGCAGCCGGGGAACGGCCAGAGCGGGAACCCCTCGAACCCCAACGGCTCCAAGAAGCCGGGCACACCGCAGCAGCCCGGAGGGTCGACACCCCCGAACGGCGGCGGTGGCGGTGGCGGGACCCCGCCCAAGGAACCGCCCAACAAGTACACGCCACAGGCCGTGTGCAACAGCGGAGGCCACGGAGGCGGGTACTACGTGCAGCGCTCCATGGCCGTCTCCGGTGGCGTCGCCTACCTGCTCTACAACTCGTCCACCTACAACTGCGCCGTCACCATCAAGACCACGAACGTCGGCAAGAAGTCGCCGGTGTCGACCTGGATCCAGAAGAAGGGCGGCAGCAAGATCGGTGACAGCGGGTCGTTCGCCTGGTACGCGGGGCCGGTGTACGTGAAGGCGCCTGGTACGTGCGTCCGCTTCGGCGGCAACGGCCGTACCTCGTCCTACGGCAACTGCGGCTGACCTGGAGAAGACCTGGAGAAAAAAGGCCACCCTCGCGCCTGGGGTGGCCTGTGTCTCGTTGGGGCGGCGGGGCCGACGTTCGGTGTACCGGTGCCGACCCGCCGCTCGGGATTCAGTTACGGGAAGCGATGAGATGGTCGAAGTCGCCGTCCTTGGCTCCAAGGATGAGCGCTTCTATCTCGGGGCGGGTGTAGATGAGGGCGGGACCCTCGGGATGACGGGAGTTGCGCATCGCCACCTGCCCTCCGGGCAGTTCGGCGATTTCCACACAGTTCCCCTGGGAGTTGCTTCGCCGGGACTTCAGCCATCGCGCCCCGAGGAGCTCGGCGGCCGACATCCCGTTGTCGTAATCGGTCTGGAGCATCATGTCTCTCTGAGAAGATCACCGAGAAGCTCGACCGTGCGTTCCGGAGTCGCACTGTCGACGCACAGGCGTTCCATCGCCTGCAGGTAGGTGTCGACGTCGTCGCGCTTGTCCAGATACATCGCGCCGGTGAGGTTCTCGACGTAAACCACGTCCGGCAGGTCCTGCTCGGGAAAACGCAGGATCGTGAAGGCGCCCCCCTCGGCGGCGTGGCCGCCGAACCGGAACGGCATGATCTGGATGGTGACGTTGGGCAGCTTGGACATCTCGATGAGGTGCTCGAACTGGCCCCGCATCACCTCCGGACCTCCGATGGGACGCTTGAGCGCCCCCTCGTCCACCACGGCCCACAGACGCGGCGCGTCCGGGCCGGTGAGGCGTTCCTGACGTTGCAGGCGCAGTTCCACGCGCTGTTCGATCTCTTGTTCCGCGGCTCCGGCGTTGCCCAGGCGGATCACCGCACGCGCATACCCCTCCGACTGCAGCAGGCCCGGGACGAACTGCAGTTCATATGTGCGGATCAGCGCCGCCGACTCCTCCAGGCCGACATAGGTCTGGAACCAGCCGGGCAGCACGTCGTTGTACCGGTGCCACCAACCGGGGGTGTTGGCCTCCCTGGCGAGCTGTAGCAGCGCCTCGCGTTCGGTCTTGTCGCTGACGCCGTACAACGTGAGCAGGTCGTCCACGTCGCGTTCTTTGAAGCTGACCCGGCCGAGCTCGAGGCGGCTGATCTTGGACTCCGACGCGCGGATGACGTAGCCGGCGTCCTGACGGGTCACGCCCCTCTGCTCGCGCAGACGGCGAAGCTGTGACCCGAGCAGGATCCGACGAACCGTCGACCCGCTTCCCGGCGTCTCTGGAGTCACGCCCAACCTCCCGGCTATTCGGCGGACAGCGAACCTAGTGTGCCACTGGCCTCAGTGTCCTGCGGTTACCTCCGATCACTCGCATGCGATCCGCGTCGCCCCACACCCTCACAACGCGGATGCACGTGCATTGGGCCTTGCATTCGCACGCTACGATGCGCAGGATAACGCACGAGACTTCCGAGCCACGGCTGCACAACGAGATCACTCTGCGGGGTCCGGTGGAATGACGTCACGCCATGCGCACGACGACACGCGGTGGGAGCTTGCCCCTGTCGCGGGGCCGGCCGACCCGCAGGACCACGCTGGGCGCTCGACGCCGGTCCCGGAGTCGTGCGACCTGCCCCCGCGCCTCGACACGGCCGTCACCGCGCTGACCGAGCTGACCGGGGCCACGGTCTCCTTCACCGTCGAGCCCGACCCCGAGTCGGTCACCGACGCCCGGCACTTCGCGGTCTCCAGGCTCGTCGAGTGGAACCTCTCCGAGCTCACCGACGACGTCGGCCTCGTCGTCTCCGAACTCGTCACGAACGCGCTGAGGCACAGCGGAAGGGTGACCGGCGGGCGGCTGGGCGACGACGTGCACCGCGAGGGCGTGTACGGCGACCCGGCCGACCCGCTGGGATCCGCTCCGTCCGCCATAAGGCTGCGCCTGGGGCACGAAGGCCCGTGGCTGCTCTGCGGAATCATGGACGCGAGCCGCATGGCGCCACGCCGCAAGGAACCCGACTACATCGCCGAGACCGGACGCGGCCTGCATCTGGTCGAGTCGTTCAGCGTCCGCTGGGGCTGGCGGGCCCTCTCCCACGGCAAGGTGGTCTGGGCACTGTTCCGGGCTCCCTGACGCGTGTCACACGCTTGACGGGCGTAACAACGTCCGACAGGGGTAACTAATGAGTTCCCCTCCGGGTGCTCTAGAACTCCCCTAGGGCCCTCGCGAGACGACCGGCAGAGAGGAGCACCGGTGGACTTCGCCGTCGAGCATCGCGTCGAGAAGGGCCTCACGGTCGTGAAGATCAGCGGTGAGATCGACGTCTTCACCAGCCCCCGGCTGCGGGAGGCCCTGCTCGACATCATCGACAACGGCGGTTCGCACCTGGTCATCGACCTCAGCGAGGTCACCTTCCTGGACTCCACCGGCCTCGGCGTGCTCGTCGGCATCTACCACCGGCTCCGCGCGCGCGACGGCTCGATGTCGTTCATGGGCGTCAACGACCGGGTGCGGCGCGTCTTCCACGTCACCCAGCTCACCAAGATCTTCGTCCTGCACCGGTCCCTGGAGGACGCCATCGCGGCGCACGAGTCCGCCGCCTCCTGACCCGCCTTCTTCCCCTCGGCTCCCGCTTTCTCGTCCGGCTTCGTCCGAGCTTGTCCGTTTCCTGGGCGCGAGTTATCCACAGTTCGCGCGGACGCGCCTCCCGTCCGGCGCACCCGGTACGGTGAGACCGAGATCAAGCCCGCCGCACCGGGCACGTCCCGCCGACGCGCGCGGTGCTGTCCGCCGGCCGACCCATCGAAACGGACGGGAGCGCTCCGTGGCAGAACAGCCGCTGCATGAGCACACGCTCGGCAATGGCCTGCGCGTGGTGGTCTGCGAGGACCACGTCGTACCACTGGCCGCCGTGAACATCTGGTACGGGGTGGGTTCGCGGCACGAGCGGGCCGGCCGCACCGGCCTCGCCCACCTCTTCGAGCACCTGATGTTCCAGGGCTCCGCCAACGTCGCCGAAGGGGAGCACGCGGCACTCCTGGAGAGCGCCGGCGCCGCGTTCAACGCCAGCACGTCGTTCGAGCGCACGAACTACTACGAGACGGTTCCCGTCAGCCACCTGGAGCTCGCGCTCTGGCTGGAGGCCGACCGGATGGGGACGCTGCCCAGCGCGCTCACCCAGGCCAACCTCGACAACCAGCGCGACGTGGTGAAGAACGAACGCCGCCAGCGCTACGACAACCAGCCCTACGGGACGGCCTTCGAGCGGCTGTGCGCGCTGACATTCCCGCAGGGCCACCCCTACGCGCACACCCCGATCGGCTCCATGGACGACCTGGACGCCACCACCCTCGAAGACTGCGCCGACTTCTTCGCCACCTGGTACGCGCCGGGCAACGCCGTCCTGTCCGTCGTCGGCGACGTCGACCCGGAGAAGACGGTGGCCGCGGTGGAGCGCTACTTCGGCGGCCTCCCGGCCGGGCCGGACAAGCCCCCCGCCCGCCCCGGCGACCTCGGGCCGCTGCCCGGCGTCCGCGGCGAGGCGGTCGACGAGGAGGTCCCCTCCCCCGCCTACTTCGCGATGTTCACGCTGCCCACCGACGGCGGCGACGACGTCGAGGCCGCCGAGCTCGCGGTCGAGATCCTCGGCGGCGGCTCCGGCTCCCGCCTGTACGACCGGATGGTGCGGCGCGACCAGATCGCCACCGAGGTGTGGGCCGGGGTGACGCGGCTCGCGTCCGGGCCGTCCCTGGCGATCGTGGACGCCATCGGGCCGGAACCGGACAAGATCGCCGCCGTGCTGGACGAGGAGCTGGAGCGGTTCGCCGCCGACGGCCCGGACGCCGACGAGACCGCCCGCGCCACCGCCCAGGCCGAACGCGGCTTCCTGGAGCAGACCGAGACGGTGACGGGCCTGGCCAACGCACTGTCGCAGAACGCGACGCAGTTCGGCGACCCGGCCCGGGTCTACACCGCCCCCGGCCGCGCCGCCGCCGTCACCGCGGACGCGATCAAGGAGATGGCGGGCCACTGGCTCGCGCCCGGCGCCCGCGCCGCCCTGACCTACGGAGGCACCTCGTGAGCAGCGGTCTCGTCCTGCAGCCCCGCCCCGTCCCGGGGCCCGTCCCGGCCTGGGCCTTCCCGGCCGGGACCGCGGGCCGCGTCCCGGCCGGGCCGGCGACGCTGCGCTGCGACCTGCCCGGCCGGCGGCTCGCCGCGGTCCGGCTCGTCCTGCACGCGGGCGCCGGCCGCGAGCCCTCCGGCCTGGACGGCGTCGCGACGCTGACCGCCCGCGCCCTGCTGGAGGGCACCGAGCCGGGCGGCGGCACCGCGCTGACCGCCGCGTTCGAGCGGCTCGGCGCCAGCCTCTACGCCCACGCCGACCTGACCGCGCTGCGGGTCGCGCTCGACGTCCCCACGTCGCGGCTCGACGCCGCCCTGGACCTGTTCTCCTCGGTGGTGCGGCGCCCGGCGCTGGACGACGCCGACGTGCGCCGCCTGGTCCGCGAACGGCTGGAGGAGATCGCGCAGGAGGACGCCGATCCCGGCTCGCGCGCCATGCGCGAGATCCGCGCGGTCCTCTTCCCGACCGAGGCCAGGGCGTCCCGCCCCACCGGCGGCACCCGCGACTCGGTCGGCGCTCTCCAGGGGTCGGACGTCCGCGGCTTCTACGGCTCTGTGGTGCCCGCGGAGGCCACCGCGGTCGTCGCGGGTGATCTGTCAGGGGTGGACGCCGACGGGGCCCTCAGCGCCGCTCTGGAGAGCTGGGCGGGGTCGGGCGAGCCGCTCCCGACCGCCGACCGGATCATGCCGGAGTCGGCCGCCCGCATCGTCGTCGTCGACCGCCCCGGGTCCGTGCAGACCTACCTCGGCTTCGCGCACGGCGTCCCCGACCGCTCGCACCACGACTGGCCGTCGCTGATGGTGGCCTCGCACGTGCTGGGCGGCGGGCTCACGTCGCGGCTCAACGCCGTGCTGCGCGAGGAGAAGGGCTACACCTACGGCATGCGGGCCGGGCTGCTGCGGATGCGGCACTGCGGGCTGTTCATCGCCCAGGGCGCCGTCCACACCGAGGTCACCGCCGACGCCGTCGCGGACGCGCTGACCGAACTGCGCGGTGTCGTCTCCCGCGGCATCGAGGCCGACGAGCACGGATCGTCAGTCCGCGCGCTGGCCGACCGGGCGCCCGCCGAGTACGAGACGGCACGCGCCGTCGCCGCCGAACTGGCCGACGCGTCCGCCAATGGGCTCGGCGCGGACTACCCGTCCGCGTACCTGGCCGCCGTCCGCGCCTCCACCCCGGACGGCGTCGCCCGCGCCTACCGCAAGCACGTCGACCCCGAGGCCCTGACCGTCGTCGCCGTCGGAGACGCCGCACAGATCCGCGAACCGCTGGAGAAGCTCGGCTACGCCCCCGTGACCGTCACCGCCAAGGAGGAGTGACCGCGAGACCCGCGCCGTGGCGGCGCGGACAGATTGTGTGCGGTGTTCTCCTTCATGGCGTGAACCAATGGCATGGTGGAGTAGGTCTAACTTGCGCGGCCTGAAGCGCACGGCCTAACTTGCGCCGGGCGAACTTGCGCGGGGACTGCGTCCCCGCGGTCGGGAGAGGGGTACGGCCGGTGTCCTACGGGCAGATGGCGGGCGGCGGGCCGACCGTCGACACGATCCTGTCGGAGCCGAACTGCAAGCCCGGCGGCGTCGTGGCGGGAAAGGTGCATCTGCGCGGCGGCTCCGGGCCCGTGGAGGTCCGGCACGTGACGCTGGCCCTGATGCCGCGCATGCACAACGGGTACGGCGGCGAGTCGGCCGGGCCGGAGGTGTACCGGGGCGCCCTCACCCGCGGTTTCCGGCTGGACGCCGGCGGGCAGCGCGACCTGGCGTTCTCGATCCCGCTGCCGTACGAGCTGCCGTTCACCACTGTCCTCGGCCACGAACTCCCGGGCTTCACCATCGGCATGTGCACCGAGGTCGACGTCGCCGGCCAACCCGACCCGGGCGACGTCGACCCGATCTCCGTCGAGCCGCTGGAATCCCAGCAGTGGGTGCTCGCCTCGATCGCCCGGCTCGGCTTCCAGATCACCAACGTGACGTTCGAGTCGTCCAAACTGCGGGGCGTCTCTCAGCAGCTGCCGTTCCACCAGGAGATCCACCTCAACCCCCCGACGTCGTACCAGGGCCGGATCGACAAGATCGGGCTGAGCTTCATCGCCAGCCCGCGCGGCATGTCCTTCGTCCTGCGCGCCGAAGACCGCGACACCCCGCAGGACGAGTCCTTCGGTGTCTTCAAGGTCCCGCACGCCGAGGCCGCCGAGACGGACTGGAACGCCAAGATCGGCCAGTGGCTGGAAGCCGCCGTCGCACTACCGCGTTCGTCCCGTCCGAGCTCCTCGCCCGGCGCCCCCACACCCCCACCCGGCCATGCACCACTACCGCCGCCTGGCTCCCCGTCATCGTTCCCACCCCCACCACCCGCACCGCCACGCCCCGCCGCGGCGTCCTACGGCGGCCCAGGCGAATACGGCAACGCCCAGTACCCACCCCCCGCCCCCGCCCCAGGCCGACAACCAGCCCCCATGGCCGCTTCCGCCCCCACACCACCCCCAGGCCACGGCGGCGCCCCCGGCACCTTCCCCCCACCCCCTCCTAACGCCCCACCGGCACACTCCCCCATGCACGGCACCCCGCCCGGCCCTCTCCCCGCGGGACCCGGCGGGCCCGCGCCACACGGCCCCCCACCCTCACCGCACGGCGCACCCCCACCCCCACACGGCGCACCACCCCCACAGCACGGCGCACCGCCCCCACCAGCGCCAGGCGGCCCGACCCCCTACCCGCCTCCAGCACCCCACGGCGGGCCGCCCCCACCCGCCCCGCACTACCCGCCCGCGGTGCACGGGCACCCGGGCCCGCCGCCGATGCACGTCCACCACGCCCCGCCCGGCTACCACGGGCACCGCGGCCACGGCGTAGCCGCGGCCGGCCTGGTCGGCGGCGCCGCCGCGGCCGGGATCGCGGGCGGCATGGCCGTCGGCGCCATGGGCGACGCCGCCGGCTACGCGCAGAACGCCGCGGGCTACGTCGCCGGCGTCCCAGTGGACGCCTTCGGCAACGCGGTCGCCGGCTACGCGGGCAACGTCGCCGGCAACGTGATCGCCGACGCCGCGGGCGGCGTGGCCGGAGACATCGCAGGCGACGTCGCCGGCGAACTGGCCGGCGGAGCCGCCGAAATCCTAGGCGGCCTCCTGGGCGGCCTCTTCGGCTAACCAACCTCCCCCAAGCCACCCCACCCGCGTCCGGTCGCCCACCCTGAAGGGCTCCGGCCGCGTGTACTTCCGCGCGCCAGCCCGCCGGACGGTGACCCGCGGGTCCACAGCGCTCGGCGCGAGCAAGCTCCCGCACGGCCGGGCCGCAACGACGCTCGCAGCGGCCGCACCACCGACGCCCGCCAACCAGCCCACCGTCAGGACGCTCGGCCAACGCTGAGACCACCTGCGCCACGGGTTGGCTCGGCCGGGTGCGGCGCCAGTGGCGCGTTCGGGTGGCGCTGGGTCCCGCGGTGCCGCCCACCGGGCCTGATGCCACGGACACATCGTTTGGCGCACGCGGGCCGCTCCTGATTGGCAGCCACCCACTCATCCAGCCCGGGTGCGGGGGGCGGTGGGGTGGGTGGGGTTGGAAATGGAGGGCGATTCGGACGAGATGCGGTGGGGGGTCGGCCAATCGGTGCGCGGGTGGTTATCGTCGAGAGCGCAGCCCGCTTCCCGAGGAGTCACATGACCACCGTGATCCTGGTCCTGCTCTGCCTTGCGATAGCCGGGCGCGAGCTTTATCTGGCCTCCGACAAGCGGCTCCCCCAGGCCCAGGCGGAGCTGCGGAACCTGCGGAAGCAGCTCAACGACCTCGTCCGGGAGCACGAGGCCCTGAAGCGGGTGGTCGACGAGGCGACGGAACCGGTCGGCATTTCCATACCGCCGGCGGAGCCGGAGACGCCGTCGAGCGACGTCGCGGAGCGGCTCGATTCGGTCACCGGCCGGGTCGAGCGGCTGGAGAAGCAGTTCGGCGACTTCTCCGACGAGTTGGCGGGCGTCGACCTCGACCGTGACGCCCAGCACGCTCTGGCCCGGTCGCTGGACGCGGTCGAGCAGGACGTCATGGAGCTGCACCGCGAGATGCTCGACCGGCTCGACCGGGAGGAGGGCGTCGTCACCGGCGTGCTGCTGAGCGAGGAGGGCGAGGGGGAGGCGCTTCTCGCGGAGGCGTACGAGCAGTGCGCGGCCGAGTGCGGGTTGCGCGTCCGGGTGCGGGACCAGCGGTCGGCGCGGGCGACGGGTACCTACTGGGGCACCGTGTACCAGATGTCGGGAAGGCGGTCGGACGTCCTCGCCGAGGACCTGTTCTCGTACGTCCGCGGCCTGTACGACCCGCAGGACGCGTCCGCCGTCGCCGCGTTGCTCACCGAGTTGGCGTCGCTGCGCGGCGGAGGGGTCGCGCAGTTCGGGCCGTTCGTCGCGGTCAGCACGCAGAGCGCCCTCCTGTGCGGCGTCCTGCCGGACGAGGGCACGCCGCCGACCGAACCCTGGCAGCTCGTGGACCACATCCGCGAGCTCCCCGCCGACCGGCAGCGCGACCTGTCCTGGCTGCGCTCGGAGGACTGATCAGGGACGGACGAACCGGGGCGCGCCGGACGTCCGGTCCACGCTGAACGCCAGCAGGCACCGCGGAACCCGCGCCGCGTCGATCTGCAGGCACAGCCCGAGGCCGAGATCCGGGTCGACGAACACGACGCGCCGCAGGGCGTGCAGGGCTCTGCGGGCTCTGTCCCGGGTGTGCGGACGTTCCGGCTCCCGCAGCGTCCCCGTGACCACCCGGCCCGCGTACCGCCAGAGCGCCGCCGAATCCAGCACCCGAACCCCCGCGGACGTCAGGTTGGCGACGATCACGACGCCGCTGTCGTCGTCCTCCGCCGTCAACGAGACGGGCAGGCCCCCTTCTCGCGGCAGGTCGCGCGGCGCCCGCGGACCGCCCACCGCGCGGTGGTAACGGAGCGGATCCAGCGTGTCGATGACGAACGCGCCCGCATAGGGCCTGGACGCGCGCGGGGGACGGGTCGGCTCCGGCAGCTGTGCCCGGACCATGCGCACGCCCAGCTTGGCGCTGAGGTCGAACACCATTCCGGCGTCGTCCAGCCATGCCGGGACTCCGAGCCCGGCGGCCGCCTTCCGGTCGAGCGCGTCCGTCGTCCGGCGCAGGTCGTCGGCGCGCCGCGTGAGCGTCGCCGCCAGTCCGAGACCGGGGAACGCGCTCTCCAGCACCGCCAGCGTCGCCCGCCAGGTGGTGCTGTCGACGAACTCGGCGACGAACGCGTCGGCCATGGCACCGCGGCGCCCCGGGTCCGCCATGGGCCGCGGTCGCGGCGGCGGCGTCCACCTCGACGCCGGAGCGGTCCCCGGGGGCGGCTCGGCGGACAGCCCCTTGCGCGGTAGGAACGGCTCGTTGTCGTCCGAACGCGCATGCCGCCCCGTGACCGGACCACCCGCCCCCTCGCGCAGCGGCTCGTCCTCCGCTGCGGGAGGCACCGCCCCTGGAGAATCCGAGTGCGACGCCCAGGGCGCCGTCGACGACCCTTCACTCGTGGACTCCGCGCCCGAATCCTCCCTGGTGGGCGACGCGCCAGCGTCATAAGGCGACCACGAGGGACTCCCCTCGCCCGACGACGGCGCCCCTGCCGAAGAACCTGCGGCCAGCGTCCAATCCGCAGACGGCTGCGGCGCGCCCCCCTCGCCAGCCACCGGCTCACCACCCGGCCGGGCCGCCGTCCAGTCCGTGGACGGCTCGGCGGACGACTCACCGCCTGTTGCGGAAGTCGCAGGACCTGACGCCGAATGCGGCTTCCAGGGTTGGGACGATCGATCGGCCGGAGAGGGCTCCCCGGATGGCTGTGCGCCTGCGGACGGATCGGCTGCGGCCGTCCAGTCCCTCGATGGCTCGGACGCCGGTCCGCCGCCTGACGACGAAGGCACCGAGCCCGCTGCCGGATGCGGCGACCACGACGAGTCCCCCTCGCCCATGGACGACTCACCGCCCGGCTGGTCTCCCCCTGACGAACCGGCCGCCGCCGTCCATTCCGTAGACGGCTCGCCGCCTGACTGCGAAGGCATCCCGCCCGACGCTGAATGCGGCGACCACGACGAGCCCGGCTCCTCCAAGGGCGGCTCGCCGCTCGGCTGGGCTGGACCGGCAGGTGGCGTCCAATCCGTGGACGGGTCGGAAGGCGACCTGCCCTCACCCGGAGACCGCTCACCGCCCGACCGGGCTCCTCCAGACGGACCGGCCGCCGCCCAATCCGTAAGCGTCTCAGACGTCGACTCACCGCCTGGTGCGGGAGGGACCGGCCCCGACGCCGAACGCGGCGACCACGACGGGCCCGGCTCCTCCAGGGGCGGCTCGCCGCCCGGCTGAGCTGGACCGGCAGGCGCCGTCCAATCCGTGGACGGATCGGGCGGCGAATTTTCGCCTGGTGCGGAAGGCCCCGAACCCGACCCCGAGGACGCAGGCTGCGGCGCGCCGCGCTCGCCCGAGGGCGGCTCGCCGCTCGGCGGGACTCCTCCTGACGAACCGGCTGCGGCCGTCCAGTCCCTCGATGGCTCGGACGCCGGTCCGCCGCTTGACGGCGAAGGCGCCCCGCCCGGCGTCGAGCGCGGCGACCACGACCGGCCCCGGTCGCCCGAGGACGGGTCACCGCTCGGCTGGGGTGGCCCGGTGCTTGACCTCCAGTCCGCGGACGGATCGGTAGGCGATCCGCCGCCCGGGGCGGACGGCCCCGAGCCCGACGACGCAGACTGCGAAGCGCCCTGCTCACCCGGGGATCGTCCACCAGCCGACTGAGATGGGTCGCCAGGTGACGTCCAGTCCGCGGACGGATCGGTAGGCGATCCGCCACCTGGGGCGGAAGGTGCCGAGCCCGGCGACGTGGGTTGCGGTGCGCCCTGCTCACTTGGGGGTCGCTCGCCGGTCGGCCGAGGTGGGGCGGCGGGTGGCGTCCAGTCTGTGGAGGGATCGGTGGGCGGCTCGCCGCTTGGCGCGGGAGGGACGGGGCCCCTCGCTGAGTGTGGTGTCAAGGGTCGGGCGGGCGGAGAGGGCTCCCGGGATGGCTGTGCGCCTGCTGATGGATCTGATGCTGCCGTCCAGCCGCTTGATGGCTTCGGCGTTGGTCCGCCGCTTGGGGCGGTAGGCGAGGCGGGCTGCGGCGACCACGGTGAGGTCTGCTCCCCCGCAGGCGGCTTGGCGCCTGTGGTGGGGGGCGGGGCGGACGATGGGGAGTGCGGTGTCCACGGTTGGGTGGTCGGGGGTGGTTCTGGGGGCTGCTCGCCGCCTGGGGTGGGGGTCTCGGGTCGTGGGGACCACGTTGGTCGTTTGAGGTCGGGGGCCGTTGTCCAGGGTGTGGGGGGTGGTTCGGTCGGCGTGGGGCCTGGACGAGGGGGTTCCTCCGTGGACGGGGGGTCTTCCGACGTTCGCTTGCCCGCCACGTGGACGTCCCCGGGGTGGGGTGGGCGCGGGGCGGGGTCCTCGGGGTCGGGTGAGGACTGGGGGCCGGAGTCCTCGGGTTCGGGGGTGCGACGGTCACGCGGGCCGAATCTCACGTGTCGATCCTGCGCTCAGATCAAGATCATCGGCAAGCTCATCGGTGGCTTTCGGGCGCGCCGAAGAGGGCGGCGCACAGGGCTTCCAGGCGGTCGGGGCCGTCCTCGGCGGGCAGGACGGTGAGGACGGGGCGGGGCCGCGGGTCGAGGCGCAGCCGGACGGAGACCTCGCGGCGCATCGGCTCGTCGGTGCCCTGAGCGGCGGCGATGTCCTGGAGGCCGACGGAGACGAGTTCCGGGATCTCGACGACCAGGGGCTGCTCGCCGGCGGGCAGCTCGTCCAGCCAGATGTCCAGGACGCGGCGGGCGAGGCCGTTGAGGAGGCGGCCCCAGGGCTCGACGAGGCGGTGCGGGACGTCCTCGGTCTGGAGTTCGGGGAGGCCGAAGCGGGCGAGGCCCTTGGTGGTGAAGTAGAAGCCGCCGGGGGCGGCGGTGTGCGGCAGGAGCATCCAGTCGGTGAGCCGGAACGTGCCGTCGGGTGCGGGGAGGGATCGGAAGAGGTGGTCGTGCGAGAGCACCTGCGGGGTGAGGACGTCGATCACCGGCGCGGCGGAGACGGCGGCGATCGCGCCGGCGACGGCGCGGGCGGACCATTCGTGCGCGGGCGGGCGGCCGGGGCGGTACGCGGCGCGGACGGCGAGGACGTGCGCGGCGGCGTCGACGGTCTTCAGGGTGGACGGGGAGGCGCCGTAGGCGGCGAGCAGCTCGCCCGGCAGCGGCGGGAAGTCGCCCGCGGGGCGCTGGTCGAGGGTGAGCATGGGGCTGTCGAGCATGCCGAGGACGAGGTCGCGGAGGGGCGGTGACGTGCGCCGGGTGACCTCGGCGTGCGCGAGGGCGGCGGGGTCGGGGATCGGGTCGGAGAGCGCCAGGGCGTAGGTGCCGTAGAGGGTCTCGGGAACCGGCAGCGTCAGAGTCTCACCCAACTCGTTCCCCCGGTGGGCCTCGGTGAAGGTCGACACTTCCGATCAGATCCAAGGCCACGTTGGAAAGTATCTGGCGCGAACGCGACATTTACCTCACAGAACCGCGAGGCGGGCCAACGACATGGATCAGCGTGCCGGGCGGATGCACTGCTCGAACCAGACGATCTTGCCGCCCTCCACGCGGTGCGTGCCCCAGCGCGCCGCGAGGTGGTTGACGAGCTGGAGCCCGCGGCCGGACTCGTCGGTGGCGTCGGCGTGCCGGAGGTGCGGCAGGTCGGCGCCGTCGTCGCGCACCTCGCAGAGCAGCGTCCGGCCCCTGACCATGCGGAGCCCGAGGGAGCCGGCGCCGTGCACGAGCGCGTTGGTGACGAGCTCGCTGACCAGGAGCTGCGCGGTGTCGGTGAGGGATTCCAGCCCCCAGTCGGCCAGCCGGGCGGCGACCTGCGCGCGGACCCACCTGACGGTGCCGGGTTCGGGGTCGAGATCCCAGGCGGCGACGTCGGGGGCGGGGATGCCGTCGAACCCGACCGCGACGATGGCGGTGTCGTCGACGGGGGTGGGGGCGGCGAGCGTGGCGAGCAGGTCGTCGCAGGTCCCGTCCAGGTCGGCGGACGCCCCGGTGAGGCGCCCGCGCAGTTCCTCCAGCCCCGCGTCGATGTCGCGGTCGCGGCGTTCCAGGAGGCCGTCGGTGCACAGGACGAGCTGCGCCCCGTCCTCGACCTTGACCTCCACGGCCTCGAACGGCTCGCCGCCGACGCCGATGGGCACGCCGGACGGGACGGGCAGCACCCGGCTCTCCCCGCCCGCCGACACCAGGACGGGCGGGACGTGCCCGGCGTTCGCGAGCGTGCACCGCCGCTCGACCGGGTCGTACACCGCGTACAGGCAGGTGGCGAGGTAGTCCTCGCCGAGCCGGCGGGCGAGCCCGTCGAGCTGGCGCAGCAGCCGGCCGGGCCGCATGTCCTCGGCGGCGAGGGTGCGGACGGCGGTGCGCATCTGCCCCATGATCGCGGCGGCGGTGAGGCCGTGCCCCATCACGTCCCCGACCACGATGCCGAGCCGGCAACCGGGCAGCGGAATGGCGTCGAACCAGTCGCCGCCGACCTGCGCGGCCTGCCCGGCGGGCCGGTAGCGGTAGCGGACGCGGGCCCCGGCGACGTCGGGCGGGTCGTCGGGGAGCATGCTCCGCTGCAGTTCCTCGGCGACCTGGACCTCGCGCCGGTACAGCCGCCCGTTGTCGATGCAGAGTGCGGCGCGGCGGGCGATCTGGTCGACCATCGCGAGGTCGAGCTCGTCGAACCCGGGCCGGTCGGGCTTGCGGAGCAGCTTGAACGTGCCGAGCACCCGGCCGCGGGCGATCAGCGGGGCGATCAGCAGCGCCCGGCCGGTGAACAGGGAACCGAGGTCCCGGTCGCCGAGCGCGGCGGAGAACCGGGCGGCCTGCCCGGCGTCGACGCGCGGAATGTGGACGGGACGCCCGGTCCGCATGGCCTGGACGGACGGCGTCCCGGACGGCAGGAACAGCGCCTCGCCCTCCGGGGCGGCCTCCTCCCAGCGGCCGGGCTCGTCGTTGTGGACGACGGCGACGCGGCGCATCGGGGTGGTCTCGTCGACCTCGTCGGCGGGCGGCGCCGAGTCGGCGACGACGCCTTCGAGCAGTTCGACGGCGGCGAAGTCGGCGAGCCGCGGGACGACCACCTCGGCGAGCGTCCGGGCGGCCTGCAGATGGTCGAGGGAGCTGCCGATCTGCTCGCCGGCCTTGCCGATGTAGGTGAGCGGCTCCAGCGAGCGCGCGAGGTCGCGGGGCGCGTGCGGCCGGTCGCCGGCGGGCCGCGGTGCCGGAACGCCGGCCGCCGGGGCGGGGGCCGTCCGCGCGGCGGCGGCCGGGGCGGGGTCGGTGTGCGGGACGATCGGGAGGCGGATGGTCAGGCCCAGGGACACCGCGGGGCAGCCCAGCCCGAGGACCCGGGCGGTGATCCGGGCGGTGGCGGACGGGGCCAGGGCGGGCAGGAGGGTGGCGAGGCGGGTGGCGAAGGGGCCGGCGAGGGGGTCGGGTCCGTCGCCGGACGGGGGCGCGAGGGCGGGCTCGATCCGCAGCAGGCGGGCGGCGTGGCGGTGGTCCCGGTCGGACGGGGCGAGCAGGAGGTCGCCGATGGTGATGCCCATGCCGTTGCGGCGGAGCCCGCGCAGGTCGGCGGCGAGCGCGAGCACCCGGACGCCGTGGTCGCCCGGGTCGCCGTCGATCGGGTAGACCCACCAGCCGACCTCGGCGGGTGCGCCGTCGTCGACGCGCGGCAGGGTGCAGGCGCCGCACCAGACGTGCCCGAACTCCGTCGGCTCGAAGGCGCCGCGGTGTTCGCGGGGGAGGCCGAGGAGGGCGGCGGGCGGGCGGCCGACGGCCTGTGCGCGCCCGGCGCCGAACAGCTCCGCGGCGGTGCCGTCCCAGTGGCTGATCCGGCCGCTCCCGTTCAGCGTGATGGCGGTCATCCTCGCCACCCCCAGCAGGTCCGCGATGACCATGCGGGTCCCCCTCTCCCGGCGCGGGTGCCGTCCCACCCCGCGACGCCCGGTGAAGGCGAAGTTACCTGCTGTGAGAATAGTTTGCTGACACTCGCCGAAAATGTATCGGGTGAGCGCTCACTCAATACCCTCGGGACGTGCTAGCGTCCACGTCGAAGGGACGGTGACGCGGGGTTGGCGACAGGGACGGAGCCGATGCGGGAGCGGATCCTGGCCGCGGCGGTCACGGTGATCCAGGCGCGCGGGATCGTCGCCGCGACGACCAAGGAGATCGCGCGCAGCGCGGGCGTCTCGGAGGGCAGCCTCTACAACCACTTCGCGAACAAGACCGCCCTTTTCGCGGCCGCGCTCGCCGAGGTGACCGGGACGGCGCGGGCCGCGATGGCGGCGCTTCTCGCCTCCGCCGGCCGGAACACGGTCGAGGAGAACCTCGTCCGCCTCGCCACCGAGATGGTCGGCTTCTACGGCGAGCTGCTGCCGATGACCGGGCCCGTGCTGGCCGACCCGGAGCTGATCGCCTGGCTGCGGGACGACGGCCCCGCCAAAGCACAGAAGGAGGCGGCCGCCAAGGCGCGCGGGCGGGCCGGAGGTGGCCAGGACGCCGCCGCGGCGCCTCCCGGCGGCCCTCCGGCGGGCCATCCCGGAGGGGCGGCGGCCGGGCCGGTGATGGGCCACACCGCCCTGATCGGGTACCTGGAGGCCGAGCGGCGGGCCGGCCGGCTGGCGGCCGGCGCACCCCTGCCGTACATCGCGGCGGCCCTGCTCGGAGGGTGCCAGCAGCACGCCTTCCTGACCCGGCTGGCCGGGCCGGAGGCGGTCGCGGCGGGCGCCGGGCTGCCCGCCGACGCGGAGGAGTTCGCGGCGCGGCTCGTCCGGACGGTCCTGGCGGGCCACACCGGCACCTCGTGACCGAATGCGGGCATAAGGAACTCATGCCCCATTGACGACACCCGCGTCCCGGCGGACGATCACGCGACCCCCCGTTGTGATCCCTGCCAGGAGGGCGCAATGCCGCGCAACCTGTTCCGGCCGCGCGATCTGTTTCGGCACGGACGACTCACCCCCACCCTCGCCACGGCGGCGCTTCTCATCGGAATGGTCACGGCCGCCCCCGCCGCCGCGGCGCCGAAGAACCCGGCGTCCGGCGCGGCCGTGGACGTCTACGCCGCCGACCTCACCCGGGACCAGGTGCGGGTCCTGAACCGGTCCGCCCTCGACCGCGAGGACGTCCGCGTCACCAAGAGCGCGAAGAAGGACCTCGTCCACGTCGAGGCCGTCCTCAGCGGCACCGAGGCCGCCGCGCTGAACAGGCTCGGCCTCGGCCTCACGGTCAAGAAGGTGGACGGCAAGGACGCGCGCCAGCGGTCGCTGGCCGCCGCACCGAAGGTGTTCCGTCCCTACAGCGGCCCCGGGAACATCCGCGAGGAGCTGCTGAAGGTCGCCGCCGGCCATCCGTCCATCGCGACCGCGGTGGACATCGGGAAATCCGGCGAGGGCCGGCCGATCACGGCCGTCCGCGTCACCAAGGACGTGCGGCGGCACAAGCACCACAAGCGTCCCGTGGTCGTCTACCAGGCCGCCCAGCACGCCCGCGAGTGGATCACTCCGGAGATGGTCCGCAGGCTGCTGCACCACTACGTCGGCGGCTACGGCACGGACGCCCGGATCACCAAGATCATCGACACGACGGAGCTGTGGTTCGTCCCGGTGGTGAACGTGGACGGCTACGACCTGACGTTCGAGGAGGGCTTCCGGCTCTGGCGCAAGAACACCCGCGACAACAACGGCGACGGCCAGATCACCGGCGCGGACGGCGTCGACCTGAACCGCAACTTCCCCTACAAGTGGGGCTACGACAACGAGGGCTCGTCCGACCAGCCCACCAGCCAGACCTACCGCGGGCCGGCTCCGACGTCCGAGCCCGAGACGGCGGCGCAGGTCGGCCTCTACAAGCGGCTCCGGCCGGCCTACCTGATCAACTACCACTCGGCGGCGGAGCTGCTGCTGCACGGCGTCGGCTGGCAGGCGCTCACCCGCAGCCCGGACGACGCGGTCCACGACGCGCTCCTCGGCGACATCGACCACCCGGCCGTCCCCGGCTACACGCCCGAGCTCGGCGCGCAGCTCTACACCACGAACGGCGAGACCGACGGCTTCGCGGACAACGCCTACGGCGCCCTGTCGATCACGCCGGAGATGGCGACCTGCACCACCGCCGCGAACGAGGACCCGGACGACCCGTGGGAGCCGGGCGACTGCGGCAGCGACTTCGAGTTCCCGGACGACGAGGCGCTGGTCCAGAAGGAGTTCCAGAAGAACCTGCCGTTCGCGCTGGCGGTCGGGCAGTCCGCGCGCACGCCGGACGAGCCGGTCTCGCCGGTCGGGCGCACCACGCCCGACTTCGAGACGGACGCGTTCGGCACGTCCTACGGCTCGTCGCAGGAGGTCGCGTCCGTGATCCGCAGATCGCTGCGGAACAAGGAGCTGCGCTACCGGGTCAACGGCGGCCGGACGCGTCACGGGCACCTGCGCGAATGGCGCGGCGGCGAGCGCTTCGGGAACGAGAACGACACCTACTACGCCGAGTACCGCGGCGAGATCGGGCGGCAGCGTCCGGGTGACAAGGTCGAGGTGTGGTTCACCGGACGGAAGGGCCACCGGCAGGTCGAGAGCCGGCACTTCACCTATACGGTGCGCGACCGGCACAAGGCCGATGTCCTGGTCATCGCGGACGAGGACTACACCGGCATCAACCCGACGTACCCGGCCGGGACGAACCAGCCCCGTTACGCCGCGCAGTACGCCGACCTCGTCAAGGCCGCCAAGCACCGGCCGCTCGTCTGGGACATCGACAAGAACGGCGTCCCGCACGACCTCGGCGTCCTGAAGCACTTCAAGGCCGTCGTCTGGGAGCTCGGCGACAACCGCCTGACCCAGGACGCGGCCGACGATCCGGTGAAGACCTTCCTCGGCGACGCCCCCGACTCGCAGGTGGCCGACCGGGCGAAGGACCTGGTCCTGTCGGTCCGGTCGTACCTGAACGAGGGCGGGAAGCTGCTCCACACCGGTGAGACGACCGGCTACTACGGTCCGATCAGCCGGCTGAACGGCGGCGGCATCTATTACGGGCTGAAAGGCCATCCCGAGAAGCCCTGCGTGGTCACCGGCAATTTCCGGGACGACTGCGAGCTGCTGTCGGACGACTTCTTCCAGTACTACCTGGGCGCCTACGACAGGCAGCGCGTCGGGGCCCCGACAGGGTTCACCGGGTCCAAGGCGCCGTTCGACGGGCTCACGGCCAAGGTCGGCGGCACCGCGACCAACCCCGTGAACGAGGCGGGCGGCTTCCAGGTCACCTCGACCGTGCTGCCCAAGGCCGACTTCCCGCAGTTCACCAGCTGGAAGGCCGGCGACTACACGGGCGCGGCGGCACCCACCGAACCCCTCGAAGGACAGTGGTACGTCGCGGGCCCGCACCAAGACGGCTCCTACAGGAGGCTGACCCGGACGATCGACCTGTCCACGGTCACCGCCGCACAGGCGCCCACCCTCCAGGCCCAGCTCTCCTACAGCACCGAGACCGGTTTCGACAACATCATCGTCGAGGCGCACACGACGGGCGCCGAGGACTGGACGACGCTGCCCGACAAGAACGGGCGGACGAGCACGACCGTCCCCGAACAGTGCGAGCAGGGCTACTACCTCGCCATGCACCCGTTCCTCACCCACTACCTCACCGGAGGCAATCCCTGCGGGAACACCGGGACGTCCGGGGCGTGGAACGCGTTCACCGGCAACTCCGACGGTTGGGTTCCCGCCGCGTTCGACCTGTCCGCCTACGCGGGCAAGAAGATCGAGGTGTCCATCTCCTACGTCAGCGACCCCGCCACCGGCGGAACCGGACTGTTCATCGACGACACGAGGCTGACGACGTCCGGCGGCCAGATCGACGCCGAAGGCTTCGAGACCGGCCTCGGCCCCTGGACGATCCAGGGCGCCCCCGCCGGAAGCCCCGGCAACGGCACCGAGTTCGTCCGCTCGCAGGCCCTGATCGACTCCGTCTCCTCGGTGGCGACCAGGGACACCGTCCTCCTCGGCTTCGGCATCGAGCAGAGCCCTGACGGACGGGCCCTGGTGACCAGGGCCCTGGAACACCTGCTCGACTGACCCCTTCACGTCCCCGGGAGCCTGCGTCCAGCAAGCTCCCGGGGACCTCGCCGTATACCGCCCGATGAGCACCGCTTGATCCAAGCCGGTGCCCGGTGTGACGGACGACACGCGTTCCATGGCAACCTTTTGGCCCGTTCCAGGCGTCTTAGATAGCAGGAAGACCCACCGGCGGGTGGGGAAGCGCCCGATCGGGCACGGCCCGCGACGTCCCTGAGAACGGGGTCGCTCTGGCAACGCCGAAGCGCGCACAGCCCTCGACCCACCTTCCACGCGAGGCCGAGGCCCCTCCGAACCCGCCGGGAACGGTGGCACGTACCACTTGACGGGGGGCGGTTCATCCGCCCGGTCCGCGCGTGCCCCCGAACACGCGCCATGCAACCTGCCCTTCACCGGGCATTACTACGGGGAGCGACGATGACCGCTGTCACCACGCCTGTCCGCCGCACGAGCCGCGACGCCGCGGGCGCCGCGACGGCCGAGAACGCGCGGCGCTACGAGCGCGACGTCCTGCCGCTCGCCGACCCGCTGTACGCCAGCGCCGTCCGCATGACCCGCAACTCCGCCGACGCCGAGGACCTCGTTCAGGAGACCCTGGCCAAGGCCTACGTCAACTTCCACCAGTTCCAGGAGGGCACGAACCTCAAGGCCTGGCTGCACCGCATCCTCACCAACAACTTCATCAACACCTACCGCAAGAAGCAGCGCGAGCCCCAGCGCGCCGGCTCCGAGGAACTGGAGGAGTGGCAGATCGCGCACGCCGAGGCGCACTCGTCGGGCTTCCGGTCCGCCGAGTCCGAGGCCCTCGACCGCATCCCCGACTCCGAGGTCATCGCCGCCCTGCGCGCCCTGCCGAAGGACTTCCGGGACGCCGTCTACCTCGCCGACGTCGAGGGCTACCCCTACAAGGAGATCGCCGAGCTGATGGGCACCCCCATCGGCACGGTCATGTCCCGCCTCCACCGCGGCCGCAAGCAACTCCGTCAGTCCCTCTCCGACCACGTTCTGGCTGCTTAGCGCGTTTATTGCAGTGCTCTCCATCGTCGGGCACTGCGGGCGATCGCCGGCATCGCTCCGGCTCGCTGCGCGATCAGTTTCTTGCTTCGCTCGAAACTGCCTTCGGACGCGATCGCAACCCTTGAGGTTTTGCGTGGTTCGGCCGTGGCTGGGCGCCGTACCGGGCCTTGCTTCGAATCATGGTCCCGCAGCTGCCCCGTGGCTGCGGGATCGCCTGTTCTCATGCACGTTCCGTGATGGCATCGGTACACTTCGCGACGAAGCCTCTTCGCGTCGGGAGTGTCGATGCCTAATCTGGCCGCCGGTGTGGTCGTGGGTGCCGTGGTCGCTCTCCTGGTGGCCGCGCCTTCTGGGGCGGAGACGTCGCTGCGGCTCTCCGTCACGCATCCCGGGGAGCAGCCCTCCGGGGCCAGGGCGGTCACGTTGCGTTGCGACCCGCCCAGAGGCGGGCATCCGGACGCCGCGCGGGCGTGCCTGGAGTTGAGCGGGTCCGGCGGGGCGTTCGAGCACGCGCCGGACGGGCGGATGTGCGCCGACGTGTACGCGCCCGTCATCGCCCGCGCCGAGGGGCGGTGGCGCGGGAAGCCCGCGCGTTTCAGGGCCGAGTACGGCAACGACTGCGTCATGCGGTCGCGGACCGGCAGCGTGTTCGCGTTTTAAACGTGCGGATCGCGACGTGATGCCGAACCGTCCGCATAGGCGCGCCGACCGTGGGTAGGGCGCGCACACGGGCCACGCGAGCCGCCGGCGAGTCGGGAGGATGTGCGCGCGATGCCACCAAGGGTCGGTGACGTGATGACGGCGCCACCGAAGTCGCTTCCGCTGGACGCCACGCTGTACGAGGCGGCCCGCCTCATGCGGGACCAGGGCATCGGCGACGTGCTCGTCACGTTCGCCGGCCGCCTCTGCGGTCTCGTCACCGACCGTGACATCGTCGTCCGCGCGGTCGCCGAGAGCCGCGACACGGCGCTGACGCCGCTCGGCGACGTCTGCACGGCCGAGCTGACCACCATCCGCCCCGAGGACGACACCGACACCGCGGCCCGGCTGATGTGCGAGCAGGCCGTCCGGCGGCTGCCCGTCGTGGACGCCGAGCAGCGCCCGGTCGGCATCGTCTCCATCGGCGACCTCGCCGTCGCGAACGGCGAGGTCGGGCCCCTCCCCGAGATCAGCAAGGCGCCGCCCAACAACTAGGACCCCCCATGCCGCCACCGGCACACGCGCCCCCGCCTCGGCATTCCGCCCGCCAGGATAATCTCGGAGGGGTGACGTCCACCGAAACGGTCCTCACGGACCAGCTCGCCCTGGAGATCGCCCGGCTGGGGATGGTCGGCGAGTCCTCCGACGTGGGCACCCTGCACCGGGTGACCGACCTGGCCGCGCGGGCCGTGCCGGGGTGCGCCGGTGCGAGCAGCGTGCGCTGGGCGCTGCCGGAGCCGTCCGCGCCGGACGACCGGCCCGAGCCGCTGGCCTCCGCGGCGAGCCACCCCGACCTCGCCGAGGTCGTCGACCGGCAGCTGTCCCGCGGGCACGGCCCGATCTTCGACGTGGTGCGGGACCGGGCCGCCCTGACGTCCGACGACATCCTCGGCGAGACCCGCTGGCCCGAGGCCATGTCGGACATGCTGCGCCGCGGGGTGCGCTGCTTCACCACCACCCCGCACCTGAACCCGCCCGTCCTGGTCACGCTCTCGCTGTACGGGGTGAGCCCGAAGGCCCTCGGGCACGGGCGGCACGCGATCGCCGCCCTGCTGATCGCGCAGGGCAGCGCGGCCGTGTCGAACTCCCGGCAGTACGACGACGTGCACCGCACCGCCGTCCAGCTGCAGGCGGCCGTCGAGGCCCGCGCGATCGTCGACCAGGCCAAGGGGATTCTCATGCACGCGCTCGGCTGCGACGCCGACGAGGCGTTCGCCGAGATGCGCCGCATCTCGCAGACACGTCACGTGAAGCTCACCGCGCTCGCCCAGCGTATCGTCGGTCATCAAGGCCTGCCCTAGGTGCGGACGCGGAGCATAGGCTGCGAGGTGCGGCCCCGAAGATCGTGGTCCGGCCCCGCCCGGGCGCGAGCCGCCCTGGTTCCACCGCTTGACGCGGACGAGAGGAGACCAGATGCACGATCAGCGTGACCAGCTCGAACCGGGGTCCCTGCCGCAGGAGATCTCGGAGCTCGAAGGGCGCATCGGCGAGCTGCGCCAGGCCGCCGGCGTGCCCGAACCCGACCTGCGCGCGACGCTGGACGCCGCCCTGGTCGAGCTGGAGCTCGCGCTGACCGTGATGCGCACGATGGGCGGCGAGCAGGCCGGCGAGGCCGGCGACTCGGCCGCCGCCGAGAACGAGCGCCGCGTGCTGCGGACCGTCTTCCAGGACGCCCCGGTGCCACTGTTCCTGCTGGACCGGTCGGCGAGCGTCCGGCGGGTGAACCGGCAGGCGGCCGCGCTGCTCGGCACGTCGTCGGGGTACGTGTCGGGCA
The DNA here is from genome assembly GCF_047130825.1 of Actinomadura madurae. Lineage (NCBI taxonomy): Bacteria > Bacillati > Actinomycetota > Actinomycetes > Streptosporangiales > Thermomonosporaceae > Actinomadura > Actinomadura madurae. Next base: position 7,876,450 of record NZ_CP083237.1, on the reverse strand, counting down.
AGCAGTTCACGGCCTTCTGCGACCTGGCGACCCGCGCGGCGGTGCGGTCGCAGCTCGCGGCGGCGGTCCGGACGGGACGGCGCCGCCGCGTCAGCGTCCGCTTCCTCGGCCGCGACCACCCGGTCGACGCCGTGGTGACGATGGCCCGGGTGTGGATCCGCGGCGAGCCCGACCCGATGGTCGTGGTGGCCGCAGGGCCGACGACGACCCCCTCCGGAGACGAGACGGCCAAGAGCCCCCGCGCCAAGGGCGGCCGGGCGCGGACCGTCGAGGGCGGGCCCGGCGACGACGAGGCCGTGGCCACGATCGTGCACCGGATGGACGTCCTCGCGACCGCCAGCGAGCTGCTGCTGGACGAGCCGGTCTTCAACGAGACGGTGGCCGTCCGGCGGTGCGCCCGGCTGCTGGCCGCCGAGCTGGCGGACTGGGCGTTCATCGACCTGACCGGCCCGGGCAACGGCGTCCCGGGTGGGCCCCCGACGGGCGGCGTGCACGTGGCCGGGACGTCGCCGGGGCTGCGCCGCCAGGTCGTGATGGGCCCGGAGGACGAGCATTCCGTCGAGGCCGCGCGGCTGCTGGAGGAGGTCGACCCGGCCGAGGACACGCTGCCGCACACCGTGTTCGTCACCCGGCAGAGCGCGCTGCGCCCGCACGTGGAGAACGTCGACGTGCTCGGCGTCTGCCCGGACGGGCAGCCCGTCTGCGCCAAGATCGGCGCGACGTCGCTGCTCAGCGTCCCGATCGAGGACGGCGACCGGGCCATTGGAACGATCACCCTGGCCACGGGCGGCGAGTACGGGCCGTTCGACCTGATGGACCTCGGGGTCGTCCAGCGGCTCGGCCGCTACCTGGCGCTGGTGATCCGGGCGGCGCGGCTCTACCGGCGCCGCGCCGAGGTGGCCGACACCCTGCAGGCGGGGCTGCTGCCGAAGCGGCTCCCGGCCATCCCGGGGGTGAGCGTGGCGGCGCGCTACCTGGTGTCCACGCACGGCGCGGACGTCGGCGGCGACTTCTACGACGTGTTCCGCACCGAGAACGGGTGGGGCCTGGTCCTCGGCGACGTGTGCGGCAAGGGCGAGGACGCGGCGGCCGTGACGGCGACGGCCCGGCACTGCGTCCGGCTCGCGTCGCGGTGGAAGGCCCGCCCGGCCGACGTCCTCGGCATCGTGAACGAGGCGCTGCTGGACGAGGACCGGTTCGTCACCGCCGTGATGGCGGGCGTGACGCTGGAGACCGAGCGGGTCATCGCGTCGCTCGGCACCGCGGGGCATCCGCCGGCCATCGTGGTGCGCGCCGACGGGGTGATCAGGTCGGCGTCGCGCGGCGGCGTCCCGCTCGGCCTGTTCGAGGACTTCGAGGCCGGGCTCGACACGATCGACCTGACCGTCGGCGACACGCTGATCCTGCATTCGGACGGGGTGCTGGAGGCGTGCGACATGACGCGGCAGGAGTTCGGCCAGGAGCGGCTGCTGGAGACGCTCGCCGCGCACGCGGGCAAGGGCCCGGAGGAGATGCTCGCCGCCGTGGAGAGCGCGCTGCTCGCCTACTGCGACGGCGATCTGCGCGACGACGTGTCCATGCTCGCGCTGCGGGTGGAGCCGCCGACGCTCGACTAGGCCGCGCCGTGGCCGGGCCGTGCCCCGGGACTGATCCGAACTTTGCCGGGTAAATGCCATTTATGACCGTCGACCCCGCGGACAAGCCCCGCAACGAGACCGAGCACGAACGGCTCGACCGCCAGTTGATGGAACTCCTGCAGGGCTTCCGCGTGGCCACCACCGGTGTACAGGTGCTGTTCGCCTTCCTGCTCACCGTCCCGTTCTCCACCAACTTCGACCGCAAGGTCGACGACACGGGCAGGATGCTGTTCTACATCGCGCTGTTCGGCGCGGCGCTCGCGTCGATCTGCTTCATCGCCCCCGTGTTCCAGCACCGGATCCTGTTCCGGCTCGGGCAGAAGCCGCTGCTGATCCACCGCGCCAACCAGTTCGGCATCCTCGGCGCGTTCGCGCTGGCGATCTCCATCACCGCGTCCACCACGCTGATCGTGCACGCGATGTCGGACGTGGACGGCGCGGTGATCGCCACCGCGGTGGTCGTCCTGGTGCTGTGCGGGTGGGTGTGGTTCGTCCAGCCGTACCTGACGAGGCTGAAGGCGAACGGCCGCCCGCCCGGAACCGAGGGCTCCTGACCCGCGGCCCCGGCCTCTGGTCCGCCTCTAGTACGCCTTGCCGAAGATGACGCGCTTGCCGTAGGCGGACGGGTTGCCGCACTTCACGCAGGCGCCGGTCTCCTCGGGCGCGTCGGCCGGGATGACCCGGGGGGTCGCCGCGGTCTCGGCCTTGATCTCGTCCTCGCACGCGCCCTCACCGCAGTGGAACGCCCGCGCCCAGCCGGTCGCGACCTGCGCGGCGAACGCGTCCCAGGAGTCGACGGCCGCGGTGTGGTCCTCGCGGAAGCTCTCGGCTCGGGCGAGCAGGAACGACTGGAAGTCGGCGAGCATCCCGGGCAGCATCTCGGGCACCTTGTCGAGCGGGATCTGCTCCTTGCCCTGCCCCTCCACGGTCGGCAGCCGCCGGACGACGGTCGCGACGCCCGCCTCGATGTCGCGCTTGCCCAGTTCGACGCGGATCGGGACGCCGCGCATCTCCCACTCGTTGAACTTGAAGCCGGGCGACAGCTGCGGGCGGTTGTCGTCCACGTGCACGCGAACGCCCGTCGCCTTGATCGCGGCGCCCAGCCGGCGGGCCTCGGCGGCGGCCTGCTCGCCCTGCTCCTTGCGCCCGATCGGGACGACGACCACCTGGTAGGGCGCGAGCCGCGGCGGCAGGACGAGCCCCTTGTCGTCCCCGTGCGTCATGATCACGCCGCCGATCATGCGGGTGCTCATGCCCCAGGACGTCGTGTGGGCGTGGGTGAGCTTGCCCGCCTCGTCCTGGTACTGGATCTCGAACGCCTTGGCGAAGTTGGTGCCGAGGTAGTGCGACGTGCCGGCCTGGAGCGCGCGGCCGTCCCGCATCATGCCCTCGATCGTGTACGTGCGGACGGCGCCGGCGAACCGCTCGCCGGGCGTCTTCTCCCCCGCCACGACGGGGATCGCCGCGAGCTCGCGCGCCACGGCCGCGTAGGCGTCCAGCGCCCACATCGTCTCGCGCATCGCGTCGTCCTCGTCGGCGTGCGCGGTGTGGCCCTCCTGCCAGAGGAACTCGGTGGTGCGCAGGAACATCCGGGGCCGCATCTCCCAGCGGACGACGTTCGCCCACTGGTTCAGCAGCAGCGGCAGGTCGCGGTGCGAGTCGATCCACTTGGCCATGTACTCGCCGATGACGGTCTCGGAGGTCGGCCGCATGATCAGCGGCTCCTCCAGCTCCTTGCCGCCGGCGTGCGTCACGACCGCGAGCTCCGGGGAGAAGCCCTCGACGTGCTCGGCCTCGCGCTTGAGGTAGGACTCCGGGATGAGCATCGGGAAGCAGGCGTTGTCGTGCCCGGCGTCCTTGATCCGCCGGTCCAGGTCGGCCTGGAGCAGCTCCCACATCCGGAATCCGTACGGGCGGATGACCATCGTGCCGCGCACCGGTCCGCGGTCGACGAGCTGGGCCTGCACGACCACCTCGTTGTACCAGGCGGAGAAATCCTCGCTCTGCGGCGTCACACCTTCTCGGCTCACGGCATACAAGGGTACTGACCGGCGGCACCGTCTCATGACACTTCGCGCGACCGGGCGCTTCGCTACCCTCGCGGGATGCGCTGGTCCCGGCTGTTCGTGCCCACCCTCCGCGACGATCCCGCCGAGGCGGACGCGCCGAGCCACCGGCTGCTCCTGCGGGCGGGGTTCCTCCGGCAGTTGACCGCCGGCCACTACTCGCTGCTGCCGATGGCGGTCCGCGTCCGGGCGAAGGTCATCCAGATCGTCCGGGAGGAGATGGACGCGGTCGGCGCGCAGGAGATGCTGCTGCCGGCGCTGCATCCGGCCGAGCCGTGGCGGCGGTCGGGCCGCTGGGAGCTCATGGGGCAGGAGATGTTCCGGCTCCGCGACCGGCGCGGCGCCGAGCACGCCCTCGGCATGACGCACGAGGAGATCTTCGCGACGGTCGCGCGGGAGCTGAGCTCCTACCGGCAGCTGCCGCAGCAGTGGTACCAGTTCCAGACGAAGTTCCGGGACGAGCCGCGCCCCAAGGGCGGCCTCATGCGGACCCGCGAGTTCACCATGAAGGACGCCTACAGCTTCGACATCGACCGCGCGGGCCTCGACGCGTCGTTCGACGCCTACCACGGCGCCTACGTGCGGATCTTCGAGCGGCTGGGCATCCCGGCGCTGCCGTGCGAGGCGTCCAGCGGCACCATGGGCGGCTCCGGCTCGACCGAGTTCATGTGCCCCGCCGATGTGGGCGAGGACCTCGTCGTCCACTCCCCCGGGTGCGGGTACGCGGCGAACATCGAACGGGCCGTGTCCGTGCTGCCGCCCGCCGAGGACGGGCTGGGCCTTCCCGCGCCCGAGCGTTTCGACACGCCCGGCGTCCGCACCATCGAGGATCTGCTGGCGTACGACGCGCCCGCCGACCGGCAGATCAAGACGCTCGTCTACGTCCTGGACGGCACGCTGACACTGGTCCTGCTCCGCGGCGACCATCCGCTGAACGAGCAGAAGCTCGTGGACGCGACCGGCGCCGCCGCCATCCGCGCCGCCGAGCCGGCCGAGATCCGGGACGCCCTGGGCGCGCTGCCGGGCAGCCTCGGCGCGGTCGGCGCCGCGCTCCCGGTGATCGCGGACGAGGCGCTGCGGGGCCGCCGCGGCATGTTCACCGGCGCCAACACCGACGACGTCCACCTGCGCGGCGTCGACGTCGGCCGCGACATCGAGGTCGGGACGTGGGCCGACCTGCGCGAGGTCGCGGAAGGGGAGCCGTGCGTCCGCTGCGGCGAGCCGCTGGCGATCCTGCGGGCGATCGAGGTCGGGCACATCTTCAAGCTCGGCGACCGGTACTCCCGCGCGCTCGGCGTCGAGGTCCTCGCCCCGGACGGGCGGCGCGTCCCCGTGGTGATGGGCAGCTACGGCATCGGGGTGGAGCGCGCGATGGCCGCGATCGTGGAGACCCACCACGACGAGCGCGGCATCGTCTGGCCGTTGTCCGTGGCGCCGTTCCAGGTCGCGGTGGTCGCCGCCCAGTCCGATGACGCCACCGTGGCCGGGGCCGCCGAGGACGTCTACGCCGGGCTCACCGCCGCCGGCGCGGAGGTGGTGATAGACGACCGTCCCGAACGGGCGGGCGTGAAGTTCCGCGACGTCGAGCTGACCGGGATCCCGTTCCGGGTGACCGTCGGCCGCCGGGGCCTGGCCGAGGGCGTCGCCGAGGTCACCGTCCGCGCCACCGGCGAGACGTCCAAGATCGCACTCGACTCCGTGGTGGCGCACGTCCGGGCCTTGCTGGACGCGTAATTGGTTTGACGCTGTCCGCGGGCCTCTCGAAACTCGGGAACCATGGGACACGTCGAGGTGGGCCACATCGGCCATGTACTGCCGGACGGCCGGACGCTCCTGGACGATGTCTCGTTCCGGGTCGGCGAGGGCGTCACCGCGGCACTCGTGGGCCCGAACGGCGCGGGCAAGACGACCCTTCTCCGCTTGATCGCCGGGGACCTGGCACCCCAGTCCGGGACCGTCGCGCACAGCGGCGGCATCGGCGTGATGCGCCAGTTCATCGGGAGCATGCGGGACGACTCGTCCGTCCACGACCTGCTCCTGTCACTGGCGCCGCCGCGGGTGCGCGAGGCCGCCGCCGCGGTGGAGGCGGCCGAGCTGGCGATGATGGAACGCGACGACGAACCGGCCCAGCTCCGCTACGCCACGGCCCTCGCGGGCTGGGGTGACGCCGGCGGCTACGAGGCCGAGGTCCTGTGGGACGCGTGCTGTGTCGCGGCCTTGGGCGTCTCCTACGACTCGTGCCGCTGGCGTGAAGTCCGGACTCTGTCGGGCGGTGAGCAGAAACGCCTCGCCCTGGAGGCGTTGCTCCGGGGCCCCGACGAGGTCCTCCTGCTGGACGAGCCCGACAACTATCTGGACGTCCCGGGCAAGCGATGGCTCGAAGAACGCCTCCGCGAGACGTCCAAGACGGTCCTCCTCGTGTCGCACGACCGCGAGCTGCTCGACCGTTCCGCCGACCGGATCGTCACCGTCGAGGCACGCCGGGTATGGATTCACGGCGGCCGTTTCTCGACCTACGCCGCCGCCCGCCGCGACCGCAACGAACGCCTCGAAGAGCTGCGCCGCCGCTGGGACGAGGAGCACGCGAAACTCAAGGAACTCGTCAACACCCTCAAGACGAAGGCCACGGTCAACGACGGTTTCGCGTCCCGCTACCGGGCCGCCCAGACGCGGCTCCGCAAGTTCGAGGAGGCGGGCCCGCCCGAGGTCCCGCCCCGCGACCAGAGCCTCACGATGCGCCTGCGCGGCGGCCGCACCGGCAAGCGCGCGGTGATCTGCGAGAACCTCGAACTCACGGGCCTGATGAAGCCCTTCGACACCGAGATCTGGTACGGCGAGCGCGTCGCCGTCCTCGGCTCGAACGGCTCGGGCAAGTCACACTTCCTGCGCCTCCTCACGGCCGTCGCCGAAGCACTCCCCCGAGGCGCGACACCGGTGGAGCCCGTCGCCCACACCGGCGTCGCCCGGCTCGGCGCCCGCGTCGTCCCCGGCCTGTTCGCGCAGACCCACGCCCGTCCCGACCTGGCCGGGCGCACCCCGTGCGAGATCGTCATGGCCGAGCACGCCCGGCTCCGCAACGACGCGATGAACGCCCTGGCCCGCTACGAGCTGAACGTCTGCGCGGAGCAGCCCTTCGAGACCCTCTCCGGAGGCCAGCAGGCCCGCCTGCAGATCCTGCTGCTGGAACTGGGCGGCGCCACGCTCCTCCTCCTCGACGAGCCCACCGACAACCTCGACCTGGCCAGCGCCGAGGCACTCCAGGAGGGCCTGGAGTCCTACGAGGGCACGGTCCTGTCCGTCACCCACGACCGCTGGTTCGCCCGCGCCTTCGACCGCCACCTGATCTTCGGCGCCGACGGCTCCGTCTACGAGTCCGCCGAACCCGTCTGGGACGAGCCCCGCGTGGCCCGCCCCCGCTGACCCGACCGCCCGCCTCGTTCGTCAGCCGTGCGGGTCGAGATCCACCTCGTCCTGCTTGACACGGGCCAGGAGCCGGGCGAACCCCTCGGTGGTGAGGGCCAGGTACCCGGCGTCGGGCGCCTTGCTGTCCCTCACACCGCGCCCCTCGGCAAGGGCCGCGACCTCCACACACTCCTCACCGGACGCGTTGCTCCGGCTGGACTTACGCCACTCGATCACTGAAAGCCCTCCATGATCCGCTCGATATGAGCACGTGAGGCGGACGCCGACAACGCTTCGGAGCCGATGAGGTCGAAGCGGCCCGTCGATGCCTATAACGTGCGGGCGGTGGTCTCGGAACTGGTCAGCGACGCCGTCCGGCATGCGGTGACCGATGAGGTGCGGGTGGACGCGTACGCGGACGGCGATGTGTACGTGGTGACGGTCTGGGACGGCTGGCAAGGTCGTCTTCGCCGAGTGGACCGCCGCCCTGCCGAAGTGCCCGCCCACGAGACGCACGAGCCCGAGGATCGGCGGCATCGACGATGCCATCATGATCAACGGCTGGGACTTCGGCCCGGGGCAGCTCCTGACGCCCGGCGACGTCGCCACGATGTTCCGCGTCGACCCCAAGACCGTCACCCGCTGGGCCGACGACGGGAAGCCGGCGTCCGTTCGCACGCTCGGCGGCGTCCGCCGGTTCAGCCGCCGGCAGGTCGAACACCTCATCTTCGGGGGGCGCAGTGACGGAAAGGGCGGGTAAGGACCTCGTTCCGACCGGGGCGAGTGCGGTGGAACCGGTGTTCTCATGGTCGGGGAGGGGCGGCGCGCTGCGGCTGGGCACGCGTACATCCCCGCTGGCGATGGTGCAGGCGCGCGGTGTCGCGGCGCGTCTGGAGGAGCGGGCGGGCGTCCGGGTCGAAGTCGTCGGCATCCAGACGGCCGGGGACCGGCACCGGGGTCACCTGGGTGATCTGGGCGGCAAGGGCGCGTTCATGCGGGAGATCGACCGGGCGCTGCTGACAGGCCACGTGGACGTCTCGGTGCACTGCCTCAAGGACGTCCCCGGCGATGTGCCGCGCCCGGACGGCCTGGTGTTCGCCGCCTACGTCGAACGCGATGACACGGCCGACGTGATGCTCTTTCCGATGGCGAGCAAGGTGCAGCGCATGGCCGAGCTCGCACCGGGCGCGCGGGTGGGGACGTCGGCCGTGCGGCGGCGTGCGCAACTCGGGCGGATCCGGCCCGATCTGCGGGTGGAGTACCTGCGCGGCAACGTCAACTCACGACTCGGGCGACTGGACGCGGGCGAGGAGTTCGACGCGATCGTGCTGGCGCGGGCGAGCCTGGCGCGGCTCGGGATCGACCGGGCGGGCGAGGCGCTCGACATCGTCCCGGCCGTGGGGGCCGGTGTCCTGGCCGTGGACTGCCGACGCACCGATACCGACATCGTGGAACTGGTGCGGTTGCTGGACGACGGCGACACACGGCGGTGCGTGAGCGCGGAACGCACGATGCTGCATGGGCTCCAAGGGCACTGCAACAGCCCGATCGCGGGACATGCCCGGCTGGAGAGGGACGGGCAATTGACCTTGCGCGGGATGGTGTTCACCCGTGACGGGTCCACGTTCGTGCACTCGCAGGAGTGGTCGGCGCCGGACAAGGGCGAGGATCTCGGCGCCTACGTGGCGGGCGACCTGTTGCGCAAGGGCGCGCGTGACCTGATCGGCGGTATCCCGCAGTGAAGTTCAGCGCGGCGATGAGTTCTTCGGGGCGCGGTGGTCGGTATCTGTGGCGAAGTCATGCCGGACGCCCAATGGAGGGAGCAGCCATGACTGGAGTACGGGTCCTCGTAGGTACGCGGAAAGGCGCGTTCATCCTCACCGCGGACGGGGCGCGCAAGGACTGGGAGGTCAGCGGGCCGCACTTCGGCGGCTGGGAGATCTACCACGTGGCGGGGTCTCCGGCCGACCCGTCGCGGCTGTACGCGTCGCAGTCCACGGGATGGTTCGGCCAGCTGATCCAGCGGTCGGACGACGGCGGCGCCACCTGGCGGCCGGTGGGCAACGAGTTCGCCTACGAGGGCGAGCCCGGCACCCACCAGTGGTACGACGGCACGCCGAGGCCCTGGGAGTTCAAGCGGGTCTGGCACCTCGAACCGTCGGCGGCCGACCCGGACACGGTCTTCGCCGGGGTCGAGGACGCCGCCCTGTTCCGCTCGGACGACGGCGGCGCGTCCTGGCGGGAGCTGCCGGGCCTGCGGGAGCACCGGTCCGGGCCGTCCTGGGCGCCGGGCGCCGGCGGCATGTGCCTGCACACGATCGTGCGCGACCCGTCCGACACCGCGCGGATGTACGCCGCGATCTCCGCGGCGGGCGTCTTCCGCACCGACGACGCGGGCGGGACGTGGCAGGCCGTCAACCGCGGCCTGCGCTCGGAGGGCATCCCCGACCCCGACGCCGAGGTAGGCCACTGCGTGCACCGCATCGCGATGCACCCGGCGCGTCCCGAGGTGCTGTTCATGCAGAAGCACTGGGATGTCATGCGCAGCGACGACGCGGGCGGGACGTGGCACGAGATCAGCGGCGACCTGCCGAGCGACTTCGGGTTCCCGATCGCGGTCCACGCGCACGAGCCGGACACCGTCTACGTTGTGCCGATCAAGAGCGACTCCGAGCACTACCCGCCCGAGGGCCGGCTGCGCGTCTACCGCAGCCGCGTAGGCGGGAACGAGTGGGAGCCGCTGACGGACGGCCTGCCGCAGCGGGACTGCTACGTGAACGTCCTGCGGGACGCGATGGCCGTCGACCCGCTCGACTCGTGCGGCGTCTACGTCGGCACGACGGGCGGGCAGGTGTACGTGTCGGCCGACGCCGGGGACTCCTGGGCGCCGATCGTCCGCGACCTCCCGGCCGTGCTGTCGGTCGAGGTCCAGGCCGTGCCATGATCCGCGTCGTGCTGCCCGCGCATCTGCGGGTCCTCGCCGGCGTCCAGGGCGAGGTGGAGCTGGACGTCCCCGGCCCGGTCACGCTGGCCGCGGTGCTGGACGCGCTGGAGGCCCGCCATCCGGTGCTGCGCGGGACGATCCGCGACCGCGCCACCGGCCGCCGCCGCGCCTTCGTCCGCTTCTACGCCTGCCAGGAGGACCTGTCCCACGACCCTCCCGCGACCCCGCTGCCCGAGCCGGTGGTGAAGGGGACCGAGCCGTTCATGGTGGTGGGCGCCATGGCCGGCGGCTGACCGCCACGACACCGCCGACCCGGCCGAACTGGGAGTAAAGCCCTGTTCACGGTGAGGAAAGTGCGGATAAAGTGCCTCGCGTGCGGGTGGTCGTTACTGGTGCGGCGGGGTTCATCGGGAGCCATGTGGCCGAGGCGCTGTCGGGGGCGGGGCACGAGGTGCTCGCCGTGGACGCGCCCGAGCGGTCGCTCGCCCCGGAGGTCGCGCGGCGGACGTGGGCGCAGGTCGCCGCCGGGCCGGGCGTGGTCGCCGCCGAGATCGACCTCGCGGTGGACGCGCTCGACGGCGTCGCCGCCGCGGACGTGGTGGTCCACCTGGCCGGACGCCCCGGAGTGCGCGACTCGTGGGGGCCGGGCCGGGCGGTCGCCGAGCGCGACAACGTCCGCGCCACGCGGCGGCTGCTTGAGGCCTGCCTGCGGAGACCGGCCGGGCTGCGGCCGAGGGTCGTCGTCGCGTCCAGCTCGTCGGTGTACGGGACGGCGGGGACGCGGCCGAACCGGGAGGACGACCCGCTGAACCCGGCGAGCCCGTACGCGGCCAGCAAGGTCGAGGTGGAGCGGCTGGCGGGGCAGGCCGCGAGCGGCGGGCTGCGCACCGTTCTGCTCCGGTACTTCTCCGTCTACGGTCCCCGGCAGCGGCCCGACATGGCGTTCCACCGGTTCGTGGAGGCCGCGCTGGACGGGCGCCCGCTGCCCGTGTTCGGCGACGGCCGCGGCTCGCGGAGCTTCACGCACGTCCGGGACGTGGTCGCGGCGACGCTCGCGGCGGCGGCCGCGGACCTGCCGCCCGGCATCGCCGTCAACGTCGGGCACCGCGAGCACGTGGCGGTGCGGGACGCGATCGCGCTGCTCACGCGGACCCTGGGCGTCCGGACGGAGATCCGCCGGGAGACACCGGTGGCCGGGGACGCCGCGCGGACCTGGGCCGACACGACCCGCGCCGAGGAACTGCTCGGCTGGACGGCCACGACCGGCCTGGCCGAGGGGCTCGCGGAGCAGATCGCCTGGCAGCGCGGCCGCCGGACCGTTCCAGAGAGGGCCGGGGTCGGATGACGCACAGGGCGGCGTACGTCGCGTTCGACCGGTTCCCGTCCAGCAAGGGGTCGGCGGTCCACATCGCGCAGATGGCCGGCGAGCTGTTCGCGCAGTACGGCGGCGGGCTGCTCGCCGCGATCGGCGGCGGCGACCTGCCCCGCTACCAGCGGGAGGGGACGCGGGAGATCGCCCGGTTCGACGAGCAGGTCCCGAACCTCATCGACCGGGCCGAGGCGTTCTCCGCCTGGGTGGCCGCGCACCTCGCACCGCACTGGGACACGCTGGAGGTCTGCCACGTCCGCGACCCGTGGAGCGCGCTGCCCGCGGTCGCCGACGGCCGCCGCCACCGCGTCGTCTACGAGGTCAACGGGCTGCCGTCCATCGAGATGGGCCACACGTGGCCGTGGGCGGCGCCGGCGACGCTCGGCAAGATCCGCGAGCTGGAGCGGCACTGCCTGGAGCGCAGCGACGCGGTCGTGGTGCCGTCCCGGGTGATCGGCGACGCCGTGCGGGCGCGCGACGTCCCCGAGGACCGGATCCACCTCGTCCCGAACGGCGCCGAGATCCCCGGCGAGACGGCGCGGCCGGCGGGCGCGCCGTCCCGCTACCTGGTGTACGTGGGCGCGCTGCAGCCCTGGCAGGGCCTGGACGTGCTGATGCGCGCGTTCGCGCGGCTCGCCGACCTCGACGATCTGCGGCTGGTGGTCTGCTCGTCGGTCCCGGAGCGGCGGGCGAAGCCGGTGCGGCGGCTGGCGGAGCGGCTCGGGGTGGACGGCCGGATCGTCTGGCGGTTCGCGCTGCCGCACCACGAGGTGGCGGCGTGGCTCGCGCACGCCGAGGCGTCGCTGGCGCCGCTGACCGGCTGCGCCCGCAACCTGGACCAGGGCTGCGCGCCGCTGAAGGTGATCGAGTCCATGGCGGCGGGCGTGCCGGTCGTCGCCTCGGACCTGCCGGCCGTCCGGGAGCTGATGGCGGACGGGGTGCACGGGCGGCTGGTCCCGGCCGACCGTCCCGCCGAGCTGGCCCGCGCCGTCCGGATCCTGCTGGAGTACCCGGACGAGGCCGCCGCGATGGGGCGGGCCGGCCGGCGGCACATCGAGGAGAACCTGACCTGGGCGCGGTCGCGCGCCCGGCTGGCCGGCGTCTACCGCACCATCGCACGGGTCCGATAGGTGGTTCGTCATGTTCTGGCGTAAGCAGAAGGCCGCCATCGCGCGGTTCCATCCCCTCCACAAGGCGCTGACCTTGGAGAAGGGCTTCACGGTCTCGCTGCGGCGCGACGACTGGGAGCCGGTGATCCAGAGTCTCGCCCAGCACGGCACCGTCGTCAGGCGCCGCAAGTGGCGGCTGACCGGGCAGGTCCCGGGCGTCTTCGTGCCGATGCTGCGCGTCCTCACGGCGGACATGCCGCCGGACGGCGTGCTGTCGGTGGCGCTGGACATGCGCGGAACGAACGTCCCGGAGAAGAACGGGCCGCAGCAGCAACTGCCCTCCAGACCGCCGATCTCCAAGTTGCGGCAGTGGTACGCGTTCGACCCGTGGCTGCGGATGCGGGCGGAACTGCGCGACGGCAGCGTCCTCGAACTCGTGCTCACCGACCGGGTCCGCAAGCGCAAGTACAACAAGCGGAACCCGCGCGGGAAGGTCAAGCTCAAGTTCAAGACGAAGACGGTGCACCTGGTACGGGTCACCCGGCGGCTGGCGAAGGACGCGCCCGCCCAGCGGCCCGGGACGCCCCCGCCGCCCTGGCTCAAGGTGCAGGTCAAGCAGGGGAACCGGATGGTGATCCGCGCGAACGCGAAGTTCCAGGGTCCGCTGGAGGAGCGCGCCATCGTCAACCGCATCCTGGACGTCTCGACCGAACCGTTCCGGTGGACGCCGCCCGGCGCGACCGCGAGGAGGGCCAAGTGACCCGCTGCACCGTGACCACCGGGTTCTTCGTGCTCGGACGCTGCGGCCAGGCCGCGGTCGCGTCGTGCCCGCAGTGCGGGCGGCCGGTCTGCGCCGCCCACGCCGGGCCAGGCGGGCTGTGCCCCGAATGCGGTGTCGCGCAGGGGTACCAGACGGACGACCCGCACCACCCGGCCTGGGTGGGCCCCCGCCGGCGCCGGTACTACCGGAGAAGCTCGCAGACCTACAACGACACGTACTGGTACTCGACCTTCGACGAGTACGACCGCGGGACGTTCAACCCCGGCGACGACTACTCCTACGGCGGTGACTGGGGGCCGGACGACGACACCGGCTTCGTGGACAGCTGATGCCGCGCGTCCTGTGGATCACCGAGCACTACCCGCCGAGCCAGGGCGGCATGGCGCAGTCGTGCGACCGGATCGTGCGCGGGCTGCGCGCGGCGGGCGCCGAGGTCGACGTCGCGCACCTGACCCGGCGGTCGCGTCCGTGGGGCGTGCGCCGGGAGCAGGGCGGGCGGCTGCTGACCGCGCCGCTCGGGGACGACGCCGAGCACGCGCTGCGCCGCCTGTGGACGACCATCACCGCGGAGAACCTCACTGGCTACAGCCATGTCGTCGCGTTCGGCGGCGTGTACGCGATGCTCGCCGCGCCCGTCCTGTCGGCGCTGCTGGGCGCGCCGCTGGTCACGCTGCTGCGCGGTAACGACATCGACGTCGGCGTCTTCTCGATGCGGCGGCGCGGCGTGCTCGCGGACGCGCTGCGCGCCTCGTCGCGCGTCTGCGTCGTCGCCCGGTCGCACGCGCCGCTGGTGTCGGCGCTGGCCCCGGGCGCGGAGGTCGCGTTCGTCGCGAACGGCGTCGACACCGCGCAGTGGCGGATCCTGCCGTCCGAGCGGGAGCAGGGCCGGGCCTGGCGGGTCGAGAACGTCGAGCCCGGACGCCGGACGATCGGGCTCATCGGCCAGCTCAAGGTGAAGAAGGGCGTGGGCTTCTTCCTGGACGCCCTGGCGGCCTCGGGCCACGCCGGGGCGTTCCATCTGCTGCTCGTCGGCGAGGTCGAGGAGTCGGTGAGGGAGTGGCTGGCCGGGCGGGAGGACGTCGCGCACTCGTTCCTGCCGTTCCTGGAGCGCTACGCCCTCCCGGCCGTGTACGCGAGCTGCGACCTGGTCGCGCTGCCGTCGTTCTACGACGGGATGCCGAACGTGGCGCTGGAGGCGGCGGCGCTCGGCGTGCCGCTGATCGCGTCGGACGCGGGCGGGCTCGCGGACGTGGCGGACGACGAGATCGGCTTCACCTTCGCGGCCGGCGACGCGCACGCCTGCCGGGCCGCGATCGACCGGGCCGCGCGGGCGGGCGGCGCGGAGCTGGCGAAGCTCGGCGCGGCGGGCGCGGAACGGATCCGCCGCGACTTCACCCCGGCCGCCGAGACCGCCGGCTACCTGGCCGTCCTCGACGCGGTCCGGTGATCGTCTGCTACGCGGCGGGGGACGGGCTGGGGCATCTGACGCGCCTGCGGTCCGTTCTGCACACGCTGCGCCTCGACACGCCGGTCACCGTCGTCACCGGGTCGCCGTTCGCGGACGATCCCCGCGTCACGGGCGGCCTGCGTGTCGTGGAGACCGCCGACCTCGCGGCCCTGGCACCGGACGAGCTGATCGTGGACGCGTTCCCGGCCGGGCTGAAAGGCGAGCTGACCGTCCCGCCCGGCGTGCGGACGACGCACCTGGCGCGGCTGCTGCGCTGGGACGCCTACCGGCCGCTGCTCCCCGCTGAGCCGCCCCGCTTCGACCGCACGTTCGTCCTGGAGGAACTCGACGAGGCGCACGTCGCCTACCTTCGCGAGATCTCGGACGAGGTCCTGCCGCTGACGCTCATCGATCCCCCGTCGCAGCCGGTGGACGTCGACGGATGGCTCATCGTGCACAGCGGCCCCGACGCGGAGACGCTCGAACTCGTCGCCTACGCGCGGGACATGGCGTCGGCCGAGCGGGTGCGTCCGCCGATGACCCTGGTGTCGCCCCGCAAACCGGACGGCCTGCCGCCGGACGTCGCGTACCTGGACGCCTACCCCGCCTGCCCGCCGGGCCCGAACGTCGAACGGATCGTCACCGCGGCCGGTTTCAACGCCGTCCGCCAGTACGCACCGTGGTGGGAACGGCACCGGATGCTGCCGTTCCCGCGCAGCCTCGACGACCAGTACGGGCGCGCAGCCCGCGCCAGAAGCGCTAGAAGTAGGTAGAGGTCAGGTCGCCCGTCGGCCAGGTCTTCACCGCGTTCGCGGCCTTGTGGAGCAGCGAGTCGATGGCGCTGTAGCTCGGCGCGTCGCCTTCCTGCCGCTGGTCGAACAGGACCGCCCACGACAGGCCGTCATACCGGCGGACCAGGAACGTGTACGTGCCGGGCAGGCTTCCGTTGTGCCAGGTGTTCGTGCCGCCGGTGACGGGACGCACCTGCCATCCGCACCCGTAGTACCAGCCGTCGTCGTTGACGCCGGTCTCCGGCTTGGCGAACGCGCGCTTGATGGACGCCGACGTCAGCACGGACGTCCCGCCGTCGTAGATGCCGGCGAACCGGGTCAGGTCCATGGCGGTCGCCAGCCAGCCGCCGTGCGAGTCCATGTTCTCCAGGTTGAAGGCGCCGTACGGGTAGGGAACCTTCGTGCCGCTGTTGTCGAACACGGTGGCCCCGGTGTAGCCGGAGTGGTACGGCACCTCACCGGGCGCCTTGGTGAGCGTCTTGCCGAGGCGCATCCGCGTGATCTTGCGCGGTGCCAGCACGGTCTGCCGGACGTAGTCCTCGTACTTCTTCC
Source organism: Actinomadura madurae (assembly GCF_047130825.1). Taxonomy (NCBI): domain Bacteria; kingdom Bacillati; phylum Actinomycetota; class Actinomycetes; order Streptosporangiales; family Thermomonosporaceae; genus Actinomadura; species Actinomadura madurae. Next base: position 7,860,352 of record NZ_CP083237.1, on the reverse strand, counting down.
CGGTGACCTTCTCGATGATCCGGCCGAGCAGGAGGAACCCGTAGTTGGAGTACGCGTACGCCGTCCCGGGCTCGTGGTCGAGCCTGCCCGCCGACACGTACTTCATGATGTTCGCCTGCGACACGGGCAGCGGGACGCCGAGCGCCGCCGCGATCTTCGCGTCCTGGAACATCGGGTCGGGCGTGACGTCGCGGTTCCAGCCGCCGAGGTGCTGGAGCAGCCGCAGCACCGTGACGTCCTTCAGCCGCGGATCGGCGGACGTGGACAGCCCGAGCAGCGTCGCCGCCCGGTCGGTGAGCTTCAGCTCGCCGTCCTGGACGAGCCTCAGCACGGCCGTCGCCGTCACCGGCTTGGAGATGCTGGCGATGCGGAAGGGCGACGTCGGCTGGGTCGTGAGCGCGTCGTCGCCGGCGTAGGTGTAGCCGCGCGACAGGACGAGCTTCCCCTTGCGGACGACGGCGAGCTGCCCGCACGGGATGTTCCGCTCCTGCATGAAGGCCTTGAGCGTCGAGTCGAAGCCGCCGAGACCGGAGAGGGCCTTGCCGGTCACCCGCCACGAGCGGGCCGCCGCGACCGCGCCCGCCGTCCTGGCCGAGCCGAAGGAGCAACCCGCGAGCAGCGCCGGCGCCGCCGCCAGCCCCGCCGCCTTGCCGAAGTCCCTCCTGCTGAGTGCGCTCATCCCGTCCCCCTGAAGATCGACTGTCCGGAATGCGACGATCACGCACCCTAGTGCATGTTGATCTTCAGGGGGACGCTACGCGGGCAGGCGGAGGTCGAACTCGATCTCCACGTCGTCGGCGAGGCGGAGGGCGCCGAAGAAGGCCGAGTACGGCGTGATGCCCCAGCGGCTCTGCGTCACGGTGGCGCCGCCGCGCACCCGGTCGCCCTCCTTGACGGCCCGGACCCGCACCGGCTTCGTCCGCCCCATGATCGTGAGATCGCCCTCGACGGCGTCCCCGCCCGCGCCCGTCGACACGAACCGGATCCGCGGGTGCCGCCGGACGTCCAGCACCTTCCGCAGGTTCTTCTTGATCTCGGCGCGGTCCTGGTCGCTCAGCGGCTTCACGCCCCCGGCGCCCTCCCGCACCTCCAGCCCGTCCACCTCGACGGTCACCTCGATCGACACCTCGGGGGACGGGGCGTCCAGCGGCTCGCGGGCCTCGACCGATGCCGACCAGCGGGTCGCCTCGATGGTCAGGTCGTGGCCCGCCCGCCGGCCGAGCCCGCTGCGGCCCGTCCGGACGAGCAGCCGCCCGGCGTCCGGGCCCAGCTCGAACGTTCCCATGCCCTTCACCCTTCCACCCGGCGTTCCGGGGCCCGTACCGGGGTCAGCGGCACGTCACCTCGGGCTGGGGACTGTACTCGGTGTGGAACTTCTCCCGGCGGACCTTGCGCCCTTCCGCGAGCAGCGTCCGCCACACGTCGATCTCGAAGCCCTTCCGCCCCGTCATCGGGACGCACCGGCGCCCGTTCCCGGCGCCCGTCCCGTGCGGCGTGAACCCGTACCGCTCCGAGCTGCGCGACGTGACCTCGTACCTGCGGTCGCCCCACAGGTTCACGGTCAGTGACGAGCCGGTGTAGGTGACCTGGATGCGCACGGGCGAGCCGGTGTCGTTCTTCCAGGTGAAGTCGAGCCCGGGATAGGAGACCGCGGCCTCCCTCCCCTCCGGGTACTCCGGCATCCACATGGTGTGCGCACGCGCCTTCCGGATGTCCAGCCCGGCCTGGAACACGGCGTTGAACAGCGTCGTGGAGACCTGGCATATGCCGCCGCCCACGTCGTTCACGAGGCGCGCCCCGATGATGGCCGGCGCGGGCACGTATCCGCGGCTCCTGGTGCGCGGGCCCACGACGTCGTTGAACGAGAACGTCTCTCCCGGCTCGACGATGTGGCCGTCCAGCCTCCGGGCCGCGAGCTCGATGTTGCGGACGCGCGGCTCGCCCGACGTGAACTGCGTGGTGTAGGTGCTCATCGGCTGTTCCGGCGCCGCCGCGTCGGGAGCGACCTTGCCGGGGCCGGCGCGGGCGGCCCGGCCGGGGACGGCGAGCGCGGCCGCGCCGTGCTCCCTCGGGAACTCCAGGTACGCGAGCAGCAGCAGCCCCGTCGTCGCGAGGGCCCCCGCCACGATCGGCCACCACCGCCGGGCGCACTCCCGTAACGGCGGCTGGCTCCGCCGGTCCGCCCGTCCTCCATGACTCAGCCGGTTCAGGCCAGGCCGGGTCCGCCCCACAGCTCACACCCCCCGAGGATCCCCCAGGGTGATCCTCCATGGCGGGTGGCGGCCTTCCCCGAACTACGCCCGAGTGTTTACCGGACACAGACGAACTCCCGGGGAACCCGGGGGCCGGAGGTTGCCTCAGCGGGCGCGGGCCCCCTCCCGGAGCCGCTCGGGGTCGATCTCCCGGCCGGGCCGGCGCCGCAGGTACTCGGCCTCCAGCTCGTTCATGCGGCGGGTGTGCTCGCCGTAGGCCTGGTCGGCGGCGTGCCGGAGTGCGTCGAGCCTCGTCTCGTACAGGTGGCCGAGCTCACGGAACAGGTCGTCGTCGTCGAGGTCACCGGGCGGGATCCCCAGCTCGCGGCTTGTCATCGTGCGGTTCCCTCCTTCGCGGGCGCCCCTCCCCTACCCGGACGCCGTCCAGCGAATCGTCGGTTTTCGGCTGCTACGTACCGTGCGTTCAGCGGGCGGCGGGGCGGAACACCGTCAGCGCGGCGGCGTGCTTGCCGAACCGCACCGTGCCGGGCATCGACGACACCTCGCCGTCCCGGGCCAGCCGCAGCGCGCCGTCCATCGCGATGACCTCCAGGCCGGTCGTCCGCCACGCGTGGTAGCCCGGCGTGATGTGCAGGTGCCCGGCGAGGACGGCGGCCATCGCGCGGGCGCGGGGCACCCGTCGGCCGGTGGTGATCATCCGGACGTCCAGCCGACCGTCGTCGAGCCGCCCGCGCCAGGTGGGCGCGGCGCCGTGCGAGCCGAAGACGCCGTTGCCGACGAACCCCAGCCAGACGCGCCGGCGCCGGCCGTCCACCATCAGCTCGACCGGCTCGGAGCGCCGCAGCGTGCGGACGGCGGCGGCCGCGAGCGCCGGCCACTTGCCGATCCGCCGCTCCAGCCGCTCGCGCCGGTCGACCAGCTCGGCGTAGGCGCCGAAGCTCGCCGTGTTCAGGAACAGCCGCTCCTCGTCGCGTCCCCGCCTCGCCGCCACCGGTACGACGTAGGAGACATCGACCCTGCCGACCTCGCCGCTCCGGTAGGCCGCGATCGCCTGCGCGGCGGACTCCACGCCGAGCGCGCGGGCGAAGTGGTCGAACGTCCCGACCGGGACGACCAGCAGCGGGACGCCGTGCCGCACCGCGGCCCGCGCGGCGGCGTTCACCGTCCCGTCCCCGCCGACGGCGGCCAGGGCGGCGGCCCGCTCGACGGCCTCCGCGAACGCCTTGTCGACGTCCTCCCCCGGCTCCAGCCGGACGATCTCCGCCGCGGGCAGCTCGTGCTCGATCAGCGCGACCGCGACCTCCCCGCGTTTCGGCAGGATCCCGGCGCCGGCGTCCCCGGCGGGACCCGACCCGGGGTTGACCACCACGACCAGGCCGCGCCCGTCGCGGGTGACCTCGGCCCGCTCGTCCTCGGCCGTCGCCACCCGCGCCGCCGGCGGGTGCGCGGGCCAGACCACGCGCGTGCCGACCGCCGCGAGCGCGCCGATCCCCAGCCCGGCCAGCACGTCGCCCGGGTAGTGCGCGCCGGTGTAGACGCGGGCGAAGGCCACCGCCGCGGCCGTCGCCGCGACCGGGACGGTCACCGCCCGCGGCGCCTCCAGCGCCACCCCGGTCGCGAACGCCGCGGCGGACGCCGAGTGGCCGGACGGGAAGGCGTGCGAGGTCGGCAGCTTCCACCGGATCCGGATCGGCGGCACCAGGTCCACGACCGGGCGCTTCCGGCGGAACGCCTGCTTGCCCAGGATGTTCACGGCCGGGCTGGCCACCGCGATCGCGATGGAGCCGCGCAGCGCCGCCCGCCGCAGCCGCGGCCGCCCCGCGAGCCCGAGCGCCCCGGCCGTCCCGAACCACAGCACCCCGTGGTCGGCGCACCGCGACAGCCGCGGCAGCACGTACTCCAGGCCGCGCAGCCGGGACGCCGCCACCCGGTCGAACGCCCACCGGTCGACCCGCCCGAGCCTGCGCAGCAGCCGGACGCGCGCCAGGCCCCGCCGGGGTTCCGGCGCCGGCCGCCGGACGAACGAGAACACGGAACGTGACGGCACGGCACTGCGCCGTGAGTGGTTGACGCGCATGGCGGGGGTATCCCCAGGGACGCCGACATGATTCCGTAAAGATCTCAAATCGGGGGTCACATGCGGGCGAACGTCACTCTCGACTCACCGACTGCAATAGGCTTCGCGGCATGAGTCACCCGGAACGGCTCGGTTCCCCGGGTGGCGAGTCGGTCGGAACGATCGCGGAGCTTCCTCACGTGAACGAGACGCTGGCCGACTACGCCGCACGGCACGGGCTGAGGCAGAGCGCTGCGCGCCCCCCGCTGCGCAAGTACATCCAGTCTGTGTGGGCTCGCCGGAACTTCATCTGGGCGTTCGCCTCCGCGAAGAACATCTCGATGTACACCGACTCCCGGCTGGGTCAGGTGTGGCAGCTGCTGACGCCGCTGCTGAACGCGGCGGTCTACTACCTGATCTTCGGCCTGCTGCTCGGCACCAGCCGCGGCGTCCCGGACTTCATCCCGTTCCTGGTGACGGGCGTCTTCCTGTTCGGGTTCACGCAGCGGTCCGTGACGGCCGGGGCGAAGTCGGTCGGCGACAACCTGTCGCTCATCCGGGCGCTGCACTTCCCGCGCGCCACGCTGCCGCTGGCGATCGCGGTCGTCGAGCTCCAGCAGCTCCTGATGGCCCTCGTCGTGCTGTTCGCGATCGTCTTCGCGTTCGGCGAGCCGCTCGACTTCAACATGCTGCTGTTCGTCCCGGTCGTGACGCTCCAGCTGATGTTCAACGTGGGCATCAGCATGGTGATGGCCCGGCTGGGCGCGTTCAACCGCGACATCACCCAGCTGCTCCCGTTCATCATGCGGACGTGGCTCTACGCGTCCGGCGTCATCTTCAGCCTGCCGTCGATGCTGCAGTCCGGCCACAAGCTGGCCGAGTACCCCTGGCTCGGCGAGCTGATGAAGGCCAACCCCGCCTATGTGTACGTCGAGCTGAGCCGGCACGTGCTCCTCGGCGAGTACCGCGACTACGTCACCGGTGACCTGCGGATCCACGAGACCGCGCAACTGTGGCTCTACGCCGTCGTCTGGGCCCTGGTGATGCTGGTCGGCGGATTCATGTACTTCTACCGTGCCGAGGAGCGATACGGCCGTGGCTGACACGAAGGTGCGCGGGACGCTCGAGCTCGACCCGACCCGGGAGCCGATCGTCGTCGTGGACGACCTGCACATCGTCTACCGGGTGTTCGGCGCGGGCGGCAAGGGCAACGCCGCGTCGGCGTTCTCCCGCATCCTGCGGCGCCAGCACCGCCCCTCGATGACCGAGGTGCACGCGATCAAGGGGCTGTCCTTCGTCGCGTACCGGGGCGAGGCCATCGGGATCATCGGCACGAACGGCTCCGGCAAGTCGACGCTGCTGAAGGCCATCGCCGGGCTGCTGCCGCCGCACCGGGGCGGCGTCTACACCGACGGGCAGCCGTCCCTGCTGGGCGTGAACGCGGCCCTGATGAAGGACCTCACCGGCGAGCGCAACATCGTCCTCGGCTGCCTGGCCATGGGGATGTCCCCGGCCGAGACGAAGGCCAAGTACAAGGAGATCGTCGCCTTCGCCGGGCTGAAGGAGGGGTTCATCCAGTACCCCATGCGGACGTACTCGTCCGGCATGGGGGCGCGGCTCCGGTTCGCGATCGCCGCCGCCAAGACCCACGACGTGCTGCTGATCGACGAGGCCCTCGCCACCGGCGACGCCAAGTTCAAGGTCAAGAGCAAGCGCCGGATCGAGGAGCTGCGCAAGGAGGCGGGGGCGGTCTTCCTCGTCGCGCACCAGCTCGACACGGTCAAGGAGATGTGCGACCGCGTCATCTGGATCGACGAGGGCCGGATGCACATGGACGGCGACCCCGAAGAGGTCATCGCCGCCTACATCGAAGCCACCGGTAAGTAGGGCGACCGCCCGGCAGTCTGATACGCGAGGGGCTCGTGTGGCCTGCGTCACTGTAGTGGCGCAGAGTTACCGGATCGTCTCTCGATGAAGCGTCCCGGCGGACTTACCGTCAGAGGGAGACCTTCATCGGTGAGGGAGAGCTCCCATGTCCGACCGGCTCAGAACGCCCCGAGAGGGGACGATCCCCGACACCCTCCGATCCGCCTCCGCCGGAGTGAGCAGACGCGGCTTCCTCTCCTCCACGGCCCTCACGGCGGGCGCGTACGGCCTGCTGGCGGGGTGCGCCAGCGAGAAGAGCGGTCCGCAGGCGAAGAACTCCGGGGACGTGCCGAAGGAGGTGTTCACCGCCCCCGCGAAGAAGCTGAGCGGCTCGCTCAGCATCCTGATGTGGAGCCACTTCGTCCCCCGGCACGACAAGTGGTTCGACACGTTCCTCGCCGACTGGGGCAAGAAGGTCGGTGTCGAGGTCCGGGTCGACCACATCAACACCGTGGACGTCCCCCGGCGGGCGGCGTCGGAGATCCAGGCGGGCCGCGGGCACGACCTCATCCAGCACATCGCGCCGTTCTCGCAGTACGAGCCGTCCGTCCTGGACATGACCGACGTCGTCCAGGAGGCCACCAAGCGGTGGGGCAAGCAGCTGGAGCTGTGCCGCAAGTCCAGCTACAACCCGAACACCCGGCGGTTCTACGCGTACTGCCCCGGCTGGTCGCCCGACCCCGGCGACTACCGCAAGTCCATGTGGCAGAAGGTGGGCATGCCGAACGGGCCGGCGAGCTGGGACGACCTGCTCCGCGGCGCCGCGGAGATCAAGAAGCAGACCGGGGTGCCGTGCGGGATCGGGCTGTCCCCGGAGACCGACTCGAACATGGCGGCGCGGGCGCTGCTGTGGTCCTACGGCGGGTCCGTCCAGGACGAGAACGAGCGGGTCGTCCTCAACTCGGACGCGACCGTCGAGGCCGTCGAGTTCATGGCGCGCCTGTTCAAGGAGGCCGAGACCAGCGAGGTCTTCTCCTGGACGCCCGCGTCGAACAACCAGGCGCTGATCGCCGGGAAGTCGTCCTACATCCTGAACTCGATCTCCGCGTGGCGGACCGCGATGGGCACCAACCGGACGATCGGCGACGACATCTTCTTCGTGCCCGCCTTGCGCGGGCCGAAGGCGGCGATGGCGGCGCAGCACGTGATCCAGCAGTGGATCGTCCCGAAGTACGCGGCCAACCCGGACGCGGCGAAGGAGTTCCTGCTGCACTACACGGCGAACTTCCCCGCGGTGACGTACCACTCGGAGATGTACGACCTGCCGGGCTGGCCGTCGATCGTCCCGCAGCTGAACGGCTGGCTCGACGACGACCCGTGGGGTGCGAAGCCGGCGAACAAGCTGGCCCTGATGAAGACGGCGACGTCGTGGAGCGCGAACATCGGCTATCCGGGACCGTCCAACCCGGCGATCGGGGAGATCTTCAACACCAACGTGCTGCCGACGATGTTCGGCCGCGCCGCCCGCGGCCAGGCGTCCCCGCGGCAGGCCGTCGCGGAGGCGGAGGACCGCGTCAACGCGATCTTCAAGAACTGGCGCGGCCGCGGCCTCGTGGGCGGCTGACCCCAAGTGAAGACGGTTGAGGTCAAGGGGCTGGTCAAGACCTTCGACGGGCATGTGCGCGCGCGGCGCCGGCGGCCGGACCGCGCGCGGGGCGCGGCGGTGCGCGCGCTGGACGGCGTGGACCTCGCGGCCGAGCCCGGGGAGTACCTGGTGCTGCTCGGGCCGTCCGGGTGCGGGAAGACGACGCTGCTGCGCACCATCGCCGGCCTGGAGCAGCCCACGGAAGGCGACGTGCTGATCGACGGGAACGTGGTGAACGGGCTTCCGCCGCGGGTCCGGCAGATCGCGATGGTGTTCCAGTCGTACGCGCTGTACCCGCACAAGTCGGTGCTCGACAACATCGTCTTCCCGCTGCGGGCGGAGGGCATGGCGCGGGACGAGCGGGACAAGAAGGCGCGGTGGGCCGCGGAGCTGCTGGAGATCGAGCCGCTGCTGCGCCGCAAGCCGCGCCAGCTGTCGGGCGGGGAGCGGCAGCGGGTGGCGCTCGCGCGGGCGCTCGTCCGGGATCCGGCGGTGTTCCTGCTGGACGAGCCGCTGTCCAACCTCGACGCGAAGATGCGCGCGACCGCGCGGGACGAGCTGAAGCGCTTCCAGGAGCGGGTCGGGACGACCACCATCTACGTCACCCACGACCAGGCGGAGGCGATGGGGCTCGGCGACCGGATCGCGGTGCTGGAGCACGGCCGCGTCCGGCAGGTCGGGACGCCGCAGGAGGTGTACGACGACCCGTCCGACACGTTCGTCGCGACGTTCATCGGGTCGCCGCCGATGAACCTGGTCCGGCGCGACGACGTGCTGGTGGGGTTCCGCCCCGAGCATCTGCTGCCCGCCGAGAACGTGCCGGCGGAGTCGCGGCTGGCGATGCCGCTGCGGGTCGAGCGGATGGAGTACCTGTCGGGCGACCGGCACGTGTACGGGACGGTCACCGGCGTCGGCGAGGAGACCCGCGTCATCGCGCGGCTGCCCGCCACCGTGGCGACGCCGCTGGAGTCCGGGGAGACGCACGAGTTCGCGGTGCCCTCGGAGCGGCTGCGGTTCTTCGACGCCGGGTCGGGCGCCCGGACGGCGGCGGTGCCGCTGGGGGACGCGCCATGACCCACGCGCGGACGGGTCCGAAGCCCGCCGCCGCGGCGGTGCCCGAGGCGCGGGCCAGGGCGGGGCTCGCCGACCGCGAGGGGTTCCTCGCGTGGGTGATGCTGCTGCCGTCGGTCGTCTACATCATCGCGCTGGTCGGCGTCCCGTTCCTGCTGGCGATCGCGTTCGCGTTCTCGGACGTGACGACCGGCGACCCGTCCTTCGACTTCGTCGGGGTCCGCAACTTCGACGAGATCTTCGCGGACGGGGTGTTCTGGCGGTCGCTGCGGAACACGCTGGTCTTCACGCTGGTCAGCATGGTGCTGATCGTCGTGTTCGGGAAGATCCTCGCCAACATCCTGGTCGCCGACTTCCGCGGCAAGTGGTTCGTCCGGTTCCTGGTGCTGCTGCCGTGGACGACGCCGGTGGCGCTGTCGACGATCTCGTGGCTGTGGTTCCTCGACTCGATCTACTCGCCGGTCGACTGGGTGCTGCGCCATCTCGGGCTGATCGACGCGAACGTCGTGTGGCTGGGCCGTCCGGGCACGGCGATGGCGTCGGTGATCGCGGTGCAGACATGGCGGCTGACGCCGCTGGCCGCGGTGATCGTGATGGCCGGGCTGGTGGCGATCCCGCGCGACATCGACGAGGCGGCGCGGATCGACGGCGCCGGGTTCTGGCGGCGGATGTTCGAGGTGACGATCCCGCTGACGCTGCCGGTGATCGCGGTCGCCGGGCTGTTCGGCGCGATCATGACGTTCACCGACATGACCGTCCCGTACGTGCTGACCCGGGGCGGGCCGACGCACTCGACGGACGTCCTCGCGTCGTGGGCGTACTTCCGCGGCATCGAGGGCGGCGACGTCGGGCAGGGCGCGGCGATCGCGCTGTTCCTGTTCCCGCTGCTGCTCGCGGGCGCGGTCGCGATCCTGCGCGCGGTCCGAAGGCTGGAGGCCGGATGACGGAACGCAGCAAGCGCAGCGAGCGGAGTGAGGGCATCCGGCGGCGGTCGCCGGGGGGTGTGGGGGGTCGCCCCCCACAAGGTGATCGGATGACGGAACGCAGCGAGACGGCGGCGACCACCACCGCGCGGGAGACGGCCGCGCTTCGGCGCAAGTACGCGCGGCGGCACGCGGCGGCCCGGGCCGGCGTCTACACGGCGGCGTTCCTGGCGGCGCTGGTGTGCGCGCTGCCGTTCCTGTGGAGCGTGGTCAGCGCGTTCAAGATGAACCAGGACCTCTACGACCCCGAGAGCAACCCGTTCTACTTCAACGAGCCCGCGACGCCCGACCACGTGACGTTCCTGTTCTCCGACACGCCGTTCCTGACGTTCGTGGTGAACACGCTGATCGTCGGCGCGGCGGTGGTGGCGATCACGCTGCTGCTCGCCCTGCCGGCCGCGTACTCGCTGGCGCGCCTGGACCGGCCGTGGGGAACGCCGATGGGCATCGCGATCTTCATGGTCTACCTGGTGCCGCCGTCGCTGCTGTTCCTGTCGCTGACCCGCGTGGTGGTGGCGCTGCACCTGGAGGACACGCTCTGGTCGATGATCGTCGTGTATCCGACGATCACGGTCCCGGTGTCGGTGTGGCTGCTGATCGGGTTCCTCAAGGCCGTCCCGAAGGACGTCGAGGAGCAGGCGATGGTGGACGGCTACAGCCGCCTCGGCGCGTTCCTGCGGACCGTCCTGCCGCTGGTGTTCCCCGGCATCGTGGCGGTCGTCGTGTTCAGCTTCACGCTCACGTCCAGCGAGTTCGTGTACGCGCTGGCGTTCGTGTCGGCGAGTCCGGAGATGGTGGTCAGCACCGGCGTGCCCACCCAGCTGGTCCGCGGGGACGTGTTCTTCTGGCAGTCGCTCCAGGCGTCCACCGTGATCACGGCGGTGCCGATCGCGTTCCTGTTCAACCTGTTCCTGGACCGCTTCGTCACCGGCTTCACCATGGGAGCCGTCAAGACCTAGGGGGCCCTGATAGAGATGGAGGGACACGAAGATCTGATGTAGGAGGTCGCCATGCCCGGCAAGCCGCCGCTTCCGCACGAGTACCTGCCCGAGGTCCCGTCGTTCACCGTCACCAGCGACGACATCGCCGACGGCGAGCGGCTCCCTGACACGCATGTGTTCGATGACTGGGGTTTCAGCGGCGGCAACGAGTCCCCGCACCTGAGCTGGTCGGGCTTCCCCGCCGAGACCAAGAGCTTCGCGGTGACCTGCTTCGACCCGGACGCGCCGACCGGCAGCGGCTTCTGGCACTGGTCGCTCTTCGACATCCCCGCGACGGTGACCGAGCTGCCCACCGGCGCCGGCACCGCGGACTCGAAGATCGGCGTGCACGCCCGCACCGACTACGGGACCAAGGCGTTCGGCGGCGCCGCGCCTCCGCCCGGCGACCCGCACCGCTACGTGTTCACCGTGCACGCGCTGGACGTGGAGTCGCTGGGCCTGGACTCCGACACGTCCCCGGCGGTCGTGGGCTTCAACATCACCGCCCACACTCTGGCCCGCGCCACGATCGTCCCCGTGTACGGCACCTGAGCCGCCGACCGTTTCAGAGGCCGTCCCGGAGCGCCGGGGCGGCCTCCGGCGTCTCCGGGGGCGTTCCGGCGAGGACGTCGCCGATGGCGGTCCGCCGGTAGAGGACGGACCGGCCGCTGCGCTCCCGCGTGACGAGCCCGGCCGCGCGCAGCACCGCGAGGTGGTCGCCGATCCCGCCGAGGCTCATCCGCAGCCGCGCGCTCAGCCAGGTGGTCGTCGCCGGGTCGGCGAGGAGGCGGAGCAGGTCGGCGCGGGTGCGCCCCACCAGCTTCGCGAGCGCGTCGGAGTCGTGCGGCGGACGGGTCTCCCAGAGCGCCGCCACTCCCCTGGCGCGGTACATGAGCGTGTAAGGCCAGTCCTGTTCGAGCGCGGCGCCCAGGTCAGAGAAGATCACGGGCACGAACGTCAGCCCGGCGCCGCCGAGGCGGAAGGTGGCGTCGGCGCGGATGTCCGCCTCGATGACCCCGTCCCGCCACCGCACCTGCCGGGACAGGCCGTCCAGCGCCTCCGCCCAGCCGTAGGCCGCCAGGCGCCCGGCGCGGTGCACGATGTCGCGTTCGAGGATCGACCGCAGCACCGGCCAGTCGGGCTCCAGCAGGACGCGCCAGGCGGTCTCCAGCCCGGTCGCGAGGCGGTCGACCACGTCGGGGGCGTCCAGCACGTCCCGGACGGCGGCGTCCGGTTCCGGCAGGCCCGTGAGGTTGCGGGGGATCTCCCGGCGCGCCTGGTCGAGCGGCGTCGCCCGCACGACCGCGAGCTGGTCGGGGACGGTCAGGTTCGGCCGGGCGGGCGGCGGGACGACGAAGTCGGCCATGTACCCGTGCGGGCGGCGCAGGAAGGCCAGCGCGCGTATCGCCGGGTCGCCGGCGATGCGCCGGTACGCGGGGCGGGTGCGCTCCACCCACGGGCCGAGCGGCCCGACGGGCATCCGGCCGGCGAGCAGCCCGAGCGCGCCGTGCACCTCGATCAGGGGCGCGATCCCGAACCGGCTGGCCGCGAGGTCGCCCGGCCCCACCTCGATGCGGTACATGTTTCGCTCCTCCCCGAAACATTGTCCGGCACGGGGGCGGCGGCCCCAGAGTCGCCGTCATGATCGCTCCTCCCGCCGCTTCCGCGCGCTACCGCGACGTGTTCGGCGTCGCCGAGTTCCGGACCCTGTTCTCCCTCCAGACGCTCCAGGTGGGCGGCGACTCGGTCCGCACGATCGCGCTGTCGGTGCAGACGTTCGAGCGGACGGGCTCGCCCGCCGCGGCGGCGCTCGTGTTCGCCGCCGGGATGCTCCCGTACGTGGTGGGCGGCGCGCTGCTGCTGTCGCTCGCCGACCGCGTCCCGGTCCGGCGGCTCCTCACCGGCTACCACCTGCTGCGGCTCGCGGTCACGGCCGTCCTGGCGGCCGGCGGGCTCCCGGTGCCGGCGGTCATGGCGCTGCTGGTCGCGGTCGGGCTGTTCGCCCCGGTGGGCGGCGCGGCCGTCCAGGCCCGGCTGCCCGCCCTGCTGCCGGGGGACGGCTACGTCCTCGGCCGGTCGCTGTTCACGATGACCAGCGCGGGCGCCCAGATCGCCGGGCAGGCGGCGGGCGGGCTGCTGCTGTCGCTGGTGACGCCGTCCGGGGCGCTGTGGCTCGCGGCGGCGGGCGCCGCGGTCGCCGCCGGGCTGGCGCGGTTCCGCCTCCCGGAGACCCCCGCGGCGTCCCGGGCCCCGTCCTCGGGGACGGCGCGGACCACGTGGCGGGTCAACCGGCGCCTGCTGGGCGACCGGACCACGCGCGGTCTCCTGCTGGCCGGCTGGCTGCCGATCTCGTTGTCGGTCGGCTCCGAGGGCGTGGCCGTTCCGTACGCGGGCGGCCTGGGCGACCCGGACGGGGCCGGCCTGCTGCTGTCGGCCGCCGCGGCCGGGATGTTCGCGGGCAACCTCGTGGTGGGCCGCTGGGTCCGCCCGGACCTGCGCGAGCGCCTCACGCTGCCGCTGGCCGCGCTGACCGGCGCGCCGCTCCTGCTGTTCGCCTTCACTCCGGGGCTGGCGGCGGCGTGCGCGCTGATGGCCGCGGGGACGGTCGGGCTGGGCTACGAGCTGGCCGTGCAGCGCCGCCTCGTGGACGCGGCGCCGGAGGCGATCCGCGGGCAGGCGATCGGCCTGTACGGAAGCGGCCTGATGACCGGCCAGGCCGCCGGGATCGGCGCGGCGGGCGCCCTCGGCGAGTTCCTGGCGCCCGGCGGCGTCATGGTGCTCTGCGGCGCCGCCACGCTGATCGCCTGCCTGCTCCTGGCCCGCCATCTCCGCTGACGGGCGGGTGGCGTGTCGCCCTCCCGGGAGGGCGACACGCCACCTGTGCGACGGCTACTTCTCCCAGGGGAAGCGGTCGGTGAAGGCGGGTTTGAGGTCGTCCAGCCAGACCGCGTCGGGGTCGTAGTGGGCGAAGAAGGGCTTGCCGACCAGGTCGGCGTCGCGGCACTGGATGAAATGCAACGCCAACACCTTGTGGCCCATCACCTCCCACCACACCGTCCACGCAGACCTTGCCGGGAGTGGCCGACATCGACGGGCCCCGCACCGTCCGCGCCAGCCCCGAGACGTTCTTGTAGGCGTCCCGGAAGATCTCATACGCCCGCGCCAGCGGTACCGCGAAGTCCTGCGGGCCGGTGTCACGCTCGACGAACATGTAGTACGGCACCAGCCCCAGCCGGGTCTGGGTCCGCCACATGCCCTCCCACACCGCCGGATCATCGTTGATCGTGCGGATCAGCGGCGCCTGCGTCCGGATCACCGCGCCGGTGTCGCGGATCCGGCGGCACGCCTCGGTCACCATCAGCGGCTCCAACTCCCGCGGATGGGTGAAGTGCGCCATGAACGCCAGGTTCTTACCCGACTCCACCACCTGCTCGAACAACCGCAGCATCGGCTCGGCATCGGGATCGGTGACGAACTTCTGCGGCCAGTAGGCCAGCGACTTGGTCCCGATCCGGATCGATTCCAGCTGCTCCAACTCCAGCAGCGGCTCGATGTAGCGGCGCAGCACCGGCTCACCCATGATCATCGCGTCGCCGCCGGTGAACAGCACACTGGTCACCTGCGGATGCGCCAGCAGGTAGTCGCGCAACGCGGCCGGCCGGTCCCCGGCCATCTTCAGATCGGCCTCGCCCACGAACTGGGCCCACCGGAAGCAGTAGGTGCAGTACGCGTGACAGGTCTGCCCCTGCTTGGGAAAGTACAGCACCGTCTCGTCGTACTTGTGCTGCATCCCGGGGATCTTGCCGTCCCCGAAGCTGGGGATGTTCAGCTCCATCTGCCCGGCCGGATGCGGGTTCAGCTTCATCCGCACCCGATGCGCCGCCGCCTCCACCTCGGCCTTGGGCGCATCGCGCCGCAACAGATCCGACAACACCGCCACATCCTCGGCCGGCAGCATGTCCTCCTGCGGGAACACCAGCCGGTACATCGGATCATCGGGCGCCGCCGACCAGTCGATGAGCTCCTCGACCACATAGGCGTTGGTCCTGAACGGCAGCACCGTGGCCACCGCCCGGGTCGCCAGCCGCTGCTCGGGCGACAACCCCGCCCGAGCGGTCAACTCCTCCAGGTGCTTGGCCGTGAAGGCACGGAACTTGCGACCGGTGGATCCCACCGCGGGAGCCGCGTCGTTCACCAGTGTCACGTGTTGGTACTCCTTGCTGTCAGCGGGGAAACGCACAGCCGGCGGGAAGCGCACCCCCGGTGCGTCGTCACGGACCGTGATCCGGTCTGCTCAGGACACCCCCATTCAACCGTTTGGGACATGTATATGCCGAATTGATACCCTCTCCAAATCGGAGACAAAGCCAGGTCACGGACGATTCAGACGAATGCCTCGTCATCATCGTTGACGTCCTGCCGGTTGTACAACGACTACGGGACGTCAACTTCTCCCTCACCAGGCGGTAAGCCCTCGGCCAGCGGATACGCGCCGAACACCGGCCCCGGTCACCGGCAGTCGTGATCTTCATAAATACTGGGCTGGGCGGGCATGACCGATCGGCGCACGGGAGTGCGGGCGTGAGGGGGCCGGGTGGACTCTGACGGACGGGACGGACCGGGCGTCGTCCCCATGCGCGTGATCGCCCTCGCGGCGGTCGCGGCGGTCACCTACGCCACGTTCGTGCTGGAGAACCTGCTCAGCCCCAAGCTGGACTTCTTCAACGGCTACGTGAGCGAGCTGTCGGCCGTCGACCAGCCGTTCCACCTCGTCTACAGCGCCGGCGACCTCGCCACCGGGGTCCTGTCGATCATGGTGGCGACCGGGACGCTCCGCCGGCTCACCCGCAGGCCCCTGGCCACCGCCGGGTGGACGTTCCTCGGCCTCTTCGGCGTGTGCGCCATCGGCGACGCGTCCTTCCCGCTGGACTGCGCGCCGAGCCTGGAGACCTGGTGCGCGCTGCGGGAGCGGTCCGAGCACGTCTCGTTCTCCCACGAGTTCCACTCGGTGACCAGCAGCGCCGTGATCGTCTGCGGGGTGGCCGCGCTGCTGCTGCTGTCCCTGGCGGCCCGCCGGTACGGATGGTGGCCGGCGCTCGCCCGCTGGGGCTGGCTGCTCGCGCTCGCCGAGACCGTGCTCGCGCTCGGCACGCTGGTGGCGATGTACCTGGGACAGTGGCTCGGGGTGATCCAGCGGGCCCAGATCAGCGTGCTGTGTCTGGGGCTGCTGACCATCGCGTGGGCGCTGTACGCGGACCGGAGGGACGCGGCGCGGGCCGCGCGGAGGGCGGCGGCGCACGAGGGGGCGTACCTGTGACGCGAGGGGGCGTACCGATGAGCGGTGCGGGCGAGATCGTGAACGTGGGCCGGGAGCAGGTGCACCTGGTCGAGTCGGGGCCGGTGGACGGGCCGCCGCTGCTGCTCTCGTCCGGGCTGGGCGGCGCGTGGTTCGACTGGACGCCGTCCGTCGCGCTCCTGCGGGACGAGTACCGGGTGACCGCCTTCGACCGTCCCGGCCTCGGGCTCAGCCCGGCGGCGGCCGCGCCGCCGTCGCTGCGCCGCGACACCGGTGTCCTGGCGGCGCTGGCGGAGCGGGCGGGGCGGCCGGTGGTCGTCCTCGCGCACTCGATGGCCGCCTTCCCCGCGGAGGCGCTGGCCCGGCTCCGTCCCGAGCTCGTCGGGGGCGTGGTGCTGGTCGATCCGAGCTACGAGCGGAACCCGCGGGTCGTCGTTGGGGTCGCCAGGGTGCTGACGCCCCTGGCCACGGCGACCGGGGCGGTCCTCGGCGCGACGCGGCTGGCGCGGGTCGCCGGGCCGTTCGGGCGGCGGATGGTCCTCAAGCACACCAGCCGCCGCGACGAGGCCGTCCCGGCCTCGGTGGTGCGGTCGGTGTACGGGCGCGGGACGGTGATCGGCACGGTCATCGCCGAGGAGCTGGCGTACCGGGAGATGGCCGCCGACCTGGCGCGGCTGCGGGAGCGGCGGCCGTTCCCGCCCGTCCCGCTGGCCGTCGTGACCGCGCTCGGCGACGTGCGCGAGCCGGAGAAGAGGCGGGAATGGTCCGAGGGGCACGCGCGGCTCGCCCGCATGAGCCCGCACGGCCGGCGGATCGAGCTGCCCGACGCCCTGCACATGGTCCCGCTCGACCGTCCCGACGTGGTGGCCGACGCGGTCGCGGGCCTGCACCGCGCGGAGGAGCGGGCGTGAGGCGCGTCCCGGCCGTCGCGCTGGCCGTCCTGCTCGCCGTGACCCTGTCCGGCTGCAAGGTCATGCAGAGGATCTCCGACGGCGCGTACCGCAACGCCGTCACCGACGGAGTCGTCGACGAGCTGAAGGCCAAGGGCATCGAGCTGCGGGACCGTCCGGCGTGCGAGTCGCCCGGCCGCGAGACCGACTCGGTGGTGCGGGTGACCTGCACGGCCGAGACCACGACCGGCGAACCGGTCGCCGTGAACGGGATCGCCCTGGCCGCCGACACCGACCGTCCGCGCGAGTCGTACGTCGTCACGGTGGACGGGCGCGAGGTCCTGCGCAAGGACTGCCTCGGCCTCGGCTGCGACCGCCGGGGCACCTGACGCCGCCCCACCCGGCGGGGCAAGGAATCCGCATACGGGACGGAAAAACCCACCACGTCACGCATACGATCACCTACCGTCGGTGACGTAGCCGATGTGAAGATTCCACGCGTGAAGATGCCTCCTTTCAAACTGCCGGCCCGCCTGAAGGTCGGCCGCAGGACGGCGCTGATCATCGGTTCCGCCGGCCTCCTGGTCCTCGTCGCGGTGGGCGGCGGCGCGTTCGTGCTGCTGTCGGGCCGCGACGAGCTGACGTACAAGACGCAGGCCGCGCTGCGCAACGCGCTGCCCGTGACCGCCGCCGCCGAGCTGCGCGAGCGCGGCGTGACGCTGGCGTCCCCGCTGAAGTGCGCGGACCTGCCCGGCTGGACGAAGACGAAGATGCGCGTGTCCTGCCACGGCACGACATCGGACAAGCGGCCGGTCGAGGTCATCGGCAGCGGCGAGCAGCGGACCAAGAAGAGCTACTACACGATCCTGGTCGGCGGCCGCCCCGTGGTGGAGAACGCGCCGTGCCTGGGCGCGGACTGCGCCAAGGAAGAGGGCTGACCGCGGCCGGGTGATGATCGCCACTCCGGCAGGGTGCCGTCAAGGCGGGTGAAAGAACGCCATACGATGCGATGAGCTGCGTTCTTGCGGTGCACCGCATTTCCTTTCACCCTCCTGGAGCGGCCATGACCGGCACTGGCGAGCCGCCGCGCCCGGCGGCGCCTCGCCCCGCGGCGGCCCGCGTCCCGGGGGCGCGCCGCCCCGCGACGGCGCGTCCGCTGCCGATCGCGGTCGACACGATGGGCGGCGACCACGCCCCGCGCGAGATCATCGCGGGCGCCGTCGAGGCCGCCACCGAGCACGGCGTCCGGCTGGTCCTGGTCGGGCAGGCGCCGCGGATCCGGCGGGAGCTGGACCGCTACGGCTTCCTCGGCAAGATCCCGATCGTGCACGCCGACGAGGCCCTGGACATGGGCGAGGGCGCGCTCGCGAGCTGGCGCAAGCCCCGCTCGTCCATCGCGATCGCCTGCCACCTCATCAAGCAGGGGCGGGCGTCGGCGCTGGTGTCGGCGGGCAGCACCGCCGGGGTGGTGGCGACGTCGCGGCTGCGGCTGAAGGGCCAGCAGGGCGTGATGCGGCCGGCGATCGCGGTGGCGCTGCCGACCCGCCCCCGCCCGACGATCCTGCTGGACGCGGGCGCCACCGCCGACGTCAAGCCGGAGGGGCTCGTCCAGTTCGCCGCCCTCGGCACCGCGTACGCGCAGATCCTGCTGGAGGTCGACCGTCCCACCGTGGGGCTGCTCAACATCGGCGCCGAGCCGGGCAAGGGCAACAAGCTCACCAGGCGGGCGCACGAACTGCTCGCGGGCGGCAGCCACGGCCTGGAGTTCACGGGGAACGTGGAGGGCCACGACCTGCTGGCCGGCCGCGCGGACGTCGTCGTCGCGGACGGTTTCACGGGCAACGTCGCGCTCAAGACCATGGAGGGGACGATCGGCACCGCGTTCAGCGAGGTCCGCGACGCGATGACCGCCAGCCCGGCCGCGCGGATGGGGGCCCTGCTCCAGCGGCGCCGCCTCCAGGACCTCCGCGACCGCCTCGACCCCGACACCTACGGCGGCGGCGTGCTGCTCGGCCTGAACGGCACGGTCGTCATCGCGCACGGCGCGTCCCGGGCCCGCGCGATCACCTCGGCGTGCGAGCTGGCGCACCGGCTGGCCGCGGGGCGGATCGTGGAGCGGATCCGCGAGCAGGTCGCCGCCACCCGCACGTCCCGGTTCGGCCGCTGGACGCACGGCGAGCGCGACGGCGACCGGGCCGCGCGGAACGCCGACCGGCCCGCCGAGGCGGCGCCGGACCCGGAGCTCTCGCCCGCCGACACCATGCCCGACCGCATCGAGCCGCCCGGCACGCCGTAGCCCGCGCCGCAGTGGCCGGGCCGCGAAAAACCGGGTCCGGGCCGGGGCGCGTCGCCGATAACCTTGGGACATGCCCGATCCGCAACTCGTACTCGCCGCCCGGGTCCAGGAGGCGCTGAGCGCCGCCTTCGGACCGTCGTACGCGGACGCCGACCCGGTCATCCGGCCGTCGCAGTTCGCCGACCTTCAGGCCAACGTGGCGCTGCCGCTGGCCAAGAAGCTGGGGCGCCGGCCGCGAGAGGTGGCCGAGGAGATCGTCAAGAACCTCGACACGGCCGATGTCGTGGCGGAGGTGGAGGTCAGCGGGCCGGGCTTCATCAACCTGACGCTCAGCGACGCGTGGATCGCCGCGGCGGCGCAGCAGGCCCTGGAGGACGAGCGGCTCGCCGTCCCCCTCGCGGACGAGCCGCAGAAGGTCGTCGTCGAGTACTCGTCGCCGAACGTGGCGAAGGAGATGCACGTCGGGCACCTGCGGACCACGATCGTCGGGGACGCGATCGCGCGGATCCTGGCGTTCCTCGGCCACGACGTCGTCCGGGACAACCATGTCGGCGACTGGGGCACCCCGTTCGGGATGCTGATCGAGCACCTGCTCGACCTCGGCGAGGACGCGGCGGAGCGGGGCGACTCGTCCGTCAGCGACCTGACCGCGTTCTACCAGGCCGCGCGGGAGAAGTTCGAGAGCGACGAGGCGTTCGCCGACCGGTCCCGGAGCCGGGTCGTGGCGCTCCAGGCGGGCGCCCCGGAGACGCTGCGGCTGTGGAACGTCCTCGTGGAGGTGTCCAAGCAGTACTTCAACGCCGTCTACGGGCGGCTCGGCGTCACCCTCACCGACGACGACATCAGGGGCGAGAGCTTCTACAACGACCTGCTCGCCCCGACCGTCCAGGAGCTGGAGGACAAGGGCATCGCGGTGGTCAGCGACGGGGCGCTGTGCGCGTTCCCGCCCGGGTTCACCGGCCGGGAGGGCGAGCCGCTCCCGGTGATCATCCGGAAGAGCGACGGCGGCTACAACTACTCCACCACCGACCTCGCGACGATCCGGTACCGGGTCGACACCGAGCACGTCGACCGGATGGTCTACGTGGTCGGCGCGCCGCAGTCGCTGCACTTCGAGATGGTGTTCGCGGTCGCCCGGATGGCGGGCTGGCTGGGCGACGAGGTGAAGGCCGAGCACGCGAAGATCGGCAACGTCCTCGGCACCGACGGCAAGATCCTGCGGACCCGGGCCGGCGGCACCGTCAAGCTCTCCGAGCTGCTGGACGAGGCCGTCGAGCGGGCCGGCGCCGCGTTCGACGAGATCCAGCACGACGAGCCGTTCGACGACGCGACCCGCGCGGAGATCGTCCAGGCGGTCGGCATCGGCGCGGTGAAGTACGCCGACCTGTCGGTGGCGCTCGACAGCGAGTACGTCTTCGACTTCGACCGGATGATCTCGTTCCACGGCAAGACCGGCCCGTACCTGCAGTACGCGACGGCACGGATCCGGTCGATCTTCCGGAAGGGCGGCCTGTCCCCCGAGGACGCGACCGGCCCGATCACGCTCGCGCACCCGGCCGAGCGGGCGCTGGCGCTGGAGCTGCTCGGGTTCGGCGCCGTCCTGAAGCAGGCCGGCGAGACCGCCGAGCCGCACCGGCTGGCGAGCTACGTCTACGCGGTCGCGGACGCCTACACGACGTTCTACGAGAACTGCCCGGTGCTGAAGGCTCCGGACGAGGCGACGAAGGCGTCCCGCCTCGCCCTGTGCGCCGCCACGCTGCGCACCCTCGTCACCGGCCTGGACATCCTGGGCGTCCCCACCCCGGAACGTATGTAGGGCCGAGCGCCGCCGGAGTCAGGGCTGGAGGACGGCCCCGCGCTCGCGGGCGACCTGTTCGCGGACGGCGGGGACGACCTCCAGGGCGAAGATCGGCAGGTGCTCCGGGTCGCCCGCGAACAGGAACGAGTCGACGCCGTGGCCGACGGCCAGCTCGGTCAGCTCGTAGATCCACTGGCGGGGCGGGCCGTGCAGGAAGCCCCGCGACTCGCGGGCGTCGACCGCCCCTTCGAGGACGTAGACGCGGCGGAGGTCGGCGGGGTCGCGGCCCGCCCGCAGCGCCGCGTCGGCCAGCCGGCGCTGGCCGTCCGCGAGGCGCTTCGGCGGGATCAGCGACGACGGCGCGATCCAGCCGTCGGCGACGCGCCCGGCGAGGTCGAGGCCGCGCGGCCCGGTGACGCCGAGCCAGATGCCGATCTGGTGCGCGGGCGCCGGGCCGGCCTGGGCCGCCGCGAACCGGTAGTGCTCGCCCTGGAACCGGAGCCCGTTCTGGTCGCTCCAGTGCAGCCGGATGATCTGCACGGCCTCCTCGACGGCCCGGCGCGCGGCGGCGGCGCCGAGCCGCGGGCCGCCGTAGGTCTCGATGCCGTCCGGTGCCGCCCCGGAGCCGAGGCCGAGCTCGACCCGGCCGCCGCTCAGCCGGTCCATCGTGGCGAGCGCCTTCGCGAGCGCGGCCGGCGGGCGCAGCGGCAGGCACGCCACCGCGGGCAGCACCCGGATCCGGGACGTGGAGGCGAGCACGGTGGCCATCAGCGTGAGCGCGTCGGCGGTGTCGCGCCGGTACGGCTCGTCGCGGACGCCCAGGAGGTCGAGCCCGAACCGGTCCGCGTCCTGCGCGACGCGGATCAGCGGGACGGACGGGTCCGGGGCCAGCGACACGCCGAACCGCAGCGGTCCCCGCGTCGGTCGGGCCGCCGTCACTGCAGGTAGCCTTCGACCTCGTCCGGCGGCCGGGCCTCGGTGTCGTCCGGGTCGGCGCCGGCCTCCAGCCTGGCCCTGCGGCGGCGCAGCAGGTCCCAGCACTGGTCGAGCGCGACCTCCAGGGACTCCAGCCGCCGGTGCTCCTCCTCGCGCCCGAGCTCGTCGCGCTGGTACCGCTCGCGGAGCCGCTGCTCCTCGCCGACGTACTCGCCGATGCGCTCCAGGACGTCCTTCTCGTCCATCGGCTCTCAGCGCTCGCGGTTCGCGTCGGTGAGCCCGCTGAGGAACCCGCCGTCGGTCCGCGTCGAGTGCTGCATCGAACCGGTCTTCGGCTCGATGACGGGCGACGCGGGCGACGCGGCGGCGGCGCTCGACCCCGCGGCGCGCCGGGCGGGCGCCTTGCGGGACGCCGTGCCGGATCTGGCGCCCCCCTTCGCCGTGCCGGACTTCGTGCTCGCCGTCGTCCGCCCCGCCGACGTGGACTTGCGCGCGGCGGTGGTCCTGGACTTCGGCGCCGCCTTCTTCGCCGTGCCGGACGCCGAGGTCTTCCGGGTCGTGGACGACTTGGACGCCGTCCGCGTGGACGTCGTCGACCGCGACCGGCTCGACGCCGCCGACGTGCGCGCCGTGCCCTTGCTCGCCGTGCTCCGGCTCCCGGCGCTCCTGCTCCCGGTGCTCTTGCTCGCGGTGCTCCTGCCGGACGAGGGCGTCCGCGCCGCCGTGCTCCGCGTGCTCGCGGACTTGGCCGACGTGGTGATGACCTTCGCCGCCGCGTCCATCGCCTTCGCGGCGTCGGACATTGCCTTGGTCGCGCTGGTCATCGCCTTGGTCATCGCCGTCATGGCCTTGGCCGACGAGGACGCCTTGGTCGCCACCGACTTCATCTGCGTCGCGGCGGTCTTGGCCTGGCTCGCGGCCTTGGTGACCCGGGTCGCGGCGGCCGACGACGAGGCCGTCGTCCGGCCGGACGAGGCGGGCTTGCGCGCCGTGCTCCTCGTCCCGGTCGACCGGGATGTCGTGGACCTCGACGACGACGCCGAGGTCCGCTTCGCCGCCGGCTTCTTCGCGGTGCCGGACTTGGTGGCTGATGTGCTCTTCGTACGAGCGGCCGTCCCTCGGCCCGTCGTCGTACGCGCTGCGGTCTTGGTAGGCACTGATCTCCCCCCAGTGATGATCAGTTACGGGGAGATCTATTCCACAGTTCGTGACCCTCTACACACGTAGCGTCATACCAACTCAGACGCCCACCGGATGCCAGACGGTCTTGGTCTCCAGGAACGCGGTGAGGCGGGCGGTTCCGGGCGGTGCGGTCCAGTCGGTCCCGGCGGGGTGGTGGACGCGCTTGAGGTTGCCGGCGGCCTTGTCCTCCAGGTCGGCGACCTGGTCCTCCGGCACGCCGGTGAGGTCGATGGCGTTGACGTCCATGTGGGAGGCCAGCCAGGGCGCGAGCTCGGCGCGGCGCCCGGTCAGGATGTTGACCACGCCGCCGGGCAGGTCGGAGGTGGCCAGCACCTCGGCCAGGGTGATCGCGGGCAGCGGCGCCGGCTCGGCGGCGACCACGACGGCGGTGTTGCCGGACACGATCACCGGCGCGACGACCGAGACCAGGCCGAGCAGCGGCGAGTCGGGGGCGACGACGGCGACGACGCCGGTCGGCTCGGGGGTGGAGAAGTTGAAGAACGGCCCGGACACCGGGTTGGCGGCGCCGGCGACGGCGCTCAGCTTGTCGGCCCATCCGGCGTACCAGACCCACCGGTCGATCGCGGCGTCCACCTCGGCGGCGGCGCCGCTCTTGGACGCGCCGGTCCGGCGGAGCTCGCCGGTGAACTGGTCGCGGCGGCCTTCGAGCATCTCGGCGACGCGGTAGAGGATCTGGCCGCGGTTGTAGGCGGTGCGTCCCGACCAGCCGCCGAACGCCTTGCGGGCGGCGGCCACCGCGTCGCGGGCGTCCTTGCGGGACGCGTGGGAGGCGTTGGCCAGGAACCGGCCCTTGGCATCGTTCACGGGGTAGGACCTGCCGGACTCCGAGCGCGGGAACGCGCCGCCGATGTACAGCTTGTAGGTCTTGCGGACGGCGAGGCGGGCGGGCGGGTTAGACATCGAGGTAGGCCTCCAGTCCGTGGCGTCCGCCCTCTCGGCCGAACCCCGATTCCTTGTAGCCGCCGAACGGGGAGGCGGGGTCGAACTTGTTGAAGGTGTTGGCCCACACCACCCCGGCCCGGAGCCGCTGCGCGGTCCACAGGATCTGCGAGCCCTTCTCGGTCCAGATCCCGGCCGACAGCCCGTAGGGGGTGTTGTTGGCCTTGGCGACCGCCTCGTCGGGGGTGCGGAAGGTCAGGACCGACAGCACCGGCCCGAAGATCTCCTCCCGCGCGATCCGGTGCGACTGGGCCACGCCGGTGAACAGCGTGGGCGCGAACCAGAACCCGCGGGCGGGCAGCTCGCACGGCGGCGACCAGGCGTCGGCGCCCTCGGCCTCGCCGGCGGCGGTGAGCTCGCGGATCTTGGCGAGCTGCTCGGCGGAGTTGATCGCGCCGATGTCGGTGTTCTTGTCCAGCGGGTCGCCGACCCGCAGCGTCGCCATCCGCGCCTTGAGCCGGTCCAGGACCTCGCCGGCGACCGATTCCTGCACCAGCAGCCGGGACCCGGCGCAGCACACGTGCCCCTGGTTGAAGAAGATCCCGTTGACGATGCCCTCGACGGCCTGGTCCAGCGCGGCGTCGGCGTACACGATGTTGGCGGCCTTGCCGCCCAGCTCAAGGGTCAGCTTCCTGCGGGTGCCGGCCAGGGTGCGGGCGATCTGGCGGCCGACCTCGGTGGAGCCGGTGAAGGCGACCTTGTCGACGCCCTCATGGGCGACCAGGGCGCGGCCGGTGTCGCCGGCGCCGGTGATGATGTTGACCACCCCGGGCGGCAGGTCGGCCTGGCGGCAGATGTCGGCGAACAGCAGCGCCGTGAGCGGCGTGGTCTCGGCCGGTTTCAGCACCACCGTGTTGCCGCAGGCCAGGGCGGGGGCGATCTTCCACGCCAGCATCAGCAGCGGGAAGTTCCACGGGATCACCTGCCCCGCCACCCCGACCGGCCGCGGGTCCGGCCCGAACCCGGCGTGGGGCAGCTTGTCGGCCCACCCGGCGTAGTAGAAGAACCACGCCGCCACCAGCGGCACGTCCACGTCCCGCGACTCGCGGATCGGTTTGCCGTTGTCGATCGACTCCAGCACCGCCAGCTCGCGGGACCGCTCCTGGACGATCCGCGCGATCCGGTACAGGTACTTGGCCCGCTCGGTGCCCGGCATCGGGCCCCACACCCGCTCGTAGGCGGTGCGCGCGGCCCGCACGGCGCGGTCGACGTCGGACTCGTCGGCGCGGGCGATGTCGGCCAGGACGCTCTCGTCGGCCGGGTTGACGGACTTGAACGGCTCCCCGTGCCCGTCGGTGAACTCGCCGTCGACGAACAGGCCGTAGGAGGCCCGGATGTCCACGACGGAGCGGGATTCGGGTGCGGGCGCGTACTCGAAGACCATGATCAGTCCACCGTGAAGTAGTCGGGACCCGAATAGACGCCCGTGGCCAGCTTGCGGCGCTGCATCAGCAGGTCGTTCAGGACGCTGGACGCCCCGAGGCGGAACCGGTCCGGGGTCAGCCAGTCGGGGCCGGCGGTCTCGTTCACCAGCACCAGGTACCGGATCGCGTCCTTGGTGGTGCGGATGCCGCCCGCCGGTTTCACCCCGACCTGCCGGCCGGTGGCGGCGCGGTAGTCGCGGACCGCCTCCAGCATCACCAGCGTCACCGGCAGCGTCGCGGCCGGAGAGACCTTGCCCGTGGAGGTCTTGATGAAGTCGGCGCCGGCCCGCATCGCCAGCCAGCTCGCCCGCCGCACGTTGTCGTAGGTGGCCAGCTCGCCGGTCTCCAGGATCACCTTCAGGTGCGCGTCCCCGCACGCGTCCTTGACCGCGACGATCTGGTCGAACACGGTGCCGTAGTCACCGGACAGGAACGCGCCCCGGTCGATCACCATGTCGATCTCCGCCGCCCCGGCCCGCACGGCCGCGCGGGTGTCGGCGAGCTTGGCCTCCAGCGGCGCCCGCCCCGACGGGAACGCCGTCGCCACGCTGGCGACGCCGATGCCCGTCCCCGCGAGGGCCGCGACGGCCGCCTCCACCATGTCGGGGTACACGCACACCGCCGCGACCTTCGGGACGGACGGGTCCGCCGGATCGGGGTGGGCGGCCTTGGCGCACAGCGCCCGCACCTTGCCCGGGGTGTCCGCGCCTTCCAGCGTGGTCAGGTCCACCATCGAGATCGCCAGATCGATCGCCTCGGCCTTCGCCGACGTCTTGATCGACCGGGTCGCCAGCCGCGCCGCCCGCTCCTCGGCCCCCACCTGGTCCACACCCGGCAGGCCGTGCAGGAACGCGCGCAGGTCGGCCGCGCCGTTCAGAGTCTCCGTTGACACGCCCCCAGCATCGCCGAACTACGCCCCAGGCACAAAACAGACACCTAACGAACCGATGTCACCGGAGTCTTCCCTCCCGCGCCTTGACAGCGGATAGAGCCATACATCTAAAGTACTAGCATCCTAGTTAAATGGAGGTGAGGATGATCGAGTTCCATCTGGACTCCGGCTCGGGCGTGTCGCCCTACATGCAGCTGGTCCGGCAGGTGCGGCACGCGCTGCGGCTGGATCTGCTGCGGGTCGGCGATCAGCTGCCCACCGTCAAGGACGTGGTGGCGCAGCTCGCGATCAATCCGAACACGGTGCTCAAGGCCTACCGGGAGCTGGAGCACGAGGGGCTCGTCGCACCGCGGCCGGGCCTCGGGACGTTCGTGACGCGGACGCTGGCGGGCGAGTCGCTGCACGCCCACGGCCCGCTGCGCAAGGACCTGGAGCGCTGGCTCGCGAAGGCGCGGCTGGCGGGGCTCGACGACGAGAGCATCGAGGCGCTGTTCATGACCACATTTCGGTCCGCCCGACAGGAGGACATAGCGTGACCGCCGTCCTGAAAGCCCAGGGGCTGGGCAAGAGATACGGGCAGCGCTGGGCGCTGGCCGACTGCACACTGGAGATCCCCGCCGGGCGGGTCGTGGGGCTCGTCGGGCCGAACGGGGCCGGGAAGACCACGCTGCTCAACCTGGCGGTGGGGCAGATGGCGCCGACCGCCGGGAGCATCGAGGTGCTCGGCGGGCGGCCGGCGAGCGGGCCGGACCAGCTGGCCAAGGTCGGGTACGTCGCGCAGGACACGCCGACGTACTCCGGGCTCAGCGTCGGCGACCACCTCACTCTGGGGGCGCGGCTCAACCCCCGCTGGGACGACGCCGTCGCCCGCGAGCGGATCGGGCGGCTCGGGTTCGACCTGCGGCACAAGGCCGGGAAGCTGTCCGGCGGGCAGCGCGCCCAGCTCGCCCTGACGCTGGGCATCGCCAAGCGGCCCGAACTGCTGGTCCTGGACGAGCCCGTCGCCGCGCTCGACCCGCTGGCCCGGCGCGAGTTCCTCCAGGGCCTCATGGAGGCCACCGCCGAGCATTCGCTGAGCGTCGTCCTGTCGTCCCACCTGGTGTCGGACCTGGAACGCACGTGCGACTACCTGATCGTCATCGTGGACTCGCGCGTCCGGGTCGCCGGGGACGTCGACGATCTCCGCGCCGCCCACCACCGGCTCACCGGCCCGCGCCGGGACGCGCCGCCGTCCGATCAGCACGTGGTGTCCGAGAGCCACACCGACCGGCAGAGCACCTTCGTCGTCCGGTCGGACGGTCCGATCCACGACCCGGCATGGACGGTCGGGCAGATCGGGCTCGAAGACCTCGTCCTCGCCTACATGACCCCGGGCCAGTCCCGTCCCGCTCTGGAGGCCGTCAAATGATCTGGCTGACGTTAAGGCAGTTCCGCGTCCAGGGCGCCGCCCTGTTCGGCGCGCTCGCCGTCCTCGGCGTGGCCCTCGCCCTCACCGGGCCCGGCCTCGCGGACGACTACGGCAAGGGCCTCGCGTCCTGCGGCACCGAGGACGCGTGCGCGCACTTCAGCAGGCGGTTCTTCACCGACCACGAGGTGTACTACGGCGCCATGATCGCGATCGTGATGATCGTGCCCGCCCTCATCGGGCTCTTCTGGGGCGCGCCGCTGATCACCCGGGAGCTGGAGAGCGGCACGCACCGGCTCGTCTGGAACCAGAGCGTGACGCGGTCCCGCTGGCTGGCCGTGAAGCTCGGCGTCGTCGGCCTGGCCGCCATGGTCGCCGCCGGGCTCACCGCGCGCGCCGCGAACTGGTGGTCCGAGCCGCTGGACAAGGCCGTGGCCGACCGGTTCGCGCGGGTCGAGCCGCTGAACTTCAGCGTGCACGGCATCGTCCCGATCGGGCACGCCGCCTTCGCCTTCGCGCTCGGTGTGACGGTCGGCGTCCTCACCCGCCGCACCCTGCCGG
Organism: Actinomadura madurae; assembly: GCF_047130825.1. Classification (NCBI taxonomy): domain Bacteria; kingdom Bacillati; phylum Actinomycetota; class Actinomycetes; order Streptosporangiales; family Thermomonosporaceae; genus Actinomadura; species Actinomadura madurae. The sequence continues at coordinate 7,831,898 of NZ_CP083237.1, read as the reverse complement.
CCATGGCGATCACGCTCGCCGTCTTCGCCGGCGTCCAGGTCGCGATGCCGCTGTGGATCCGCCCCCACATCATCCCGCCCGAGACCGCGACCGTGGCGATCACCGCGAACAACATGTCGCAGATGACGCTGGACCAGGGCGCCAAGGAGATGACGCTCCGGGCCGGGGTGGGACCGGGAACGTGGACGCTGTCGAACCACACGGTCGACGCGTCCGGGCGCCCCGCCGACCCGCCCGGCTCCCTGCTCGCGAGCGCGTGCGCCCCGAAGATCCCGCCCGCGCCGGCGCCGGGAGCGGAGCCCCCGGTCCCGGACGGGCCGCCCGAGCAGTGCTTCGCCGAGATCGCCCGGCTCGGCTACCAGCAGAAGGTCGTCTACCACTCCGCCGGGCGCTTCTGGCCGCTGCAGTGGGCCGAGACCGGCCTGTTCGCCGTCCTCACCGCGGGCCTGACGGGTCTCTGCTTCTACTGTACGCGACGCCGCCTCTTCTAGAGGCCGCCTCTTCCAGAAGCGGTCAGGGCGTCAGGGTCAGGGATCGCTGGATGCGGTCGGCGGTCGCGCGCAGGCGGTCGGCCGACCGCTCGATCCTCGACAGCCGTCCGGGACGGCACGAGATGGCGAGCGCGCCGCGGACGGTGCCGGTGGCGTCCGTCACCGGCACCGCGGCGCAGCCCGTGCCGAGCGCGTACTCCTCGCGGTCGAAGAGCAGGCCGGCCTCCGGCTCCAGGGAGCGCAGCAGCCGCGCGGGCTCGGTGATGGTGTGCGGGGTCAGGTCGTGGAGCGGGTGCCGGGACAGGTAGTCGCGGCGCCGGTCGTCGTCGAGCTGGCTGAGCACGCACTTGCCCATCGCGGTGGCGTGCGCGGCGTCCTCGAAGCCGATCCACAGGTCGACGCGGGGGGCGCGCGGGCCGTCGGCGATGTCGATGAGGCGGATCTCGTCGTCCACCTGCATGCCGAAGTAGGCCGCGACGTTCAGCTCGTCCCGCAGCGCGACGAGGGTCGGGCGGACGCGGGCGAGGAGCTGCTGCGTGCGGCTCTGCCCGTGCAGCGTCTCGACCCGCTCGCCGAGCACCCAGAAGCCGTCCGGCAGGCGGGTCGCGTATCCCTCGTGGGCGAGGGTGCGCAGCAGGTGATAGGTGGTCGCGAGGGGCAGCTTCGCCTCGCGGGCGAGCTGCTTGGCGGGGGCGCCGTTCGGATGCGACGCCACCGTCTCCATCAGGCGCAGGGCGCGCTGCACCGAGGCGATGAGAGTGGGTTTGCGTGCCTCACCCATCACGCTCGGCGACCCCCTCTGGCCCGGTTCCGTCAAGGCCGTCGGCGACGGTTCCCTCCATTGCAGCATCCCGGCCGCTCCGCCGGAGGGGGTTTCCCGATCCGGCCACGGGAATGTCCGGTCCATGAGCCAGCGGACGCATGACCACGTGGACGAACGGACGGCAAGGAAGGTCGCCGAAGAGGCCCGGGAGACCGAATGGCGCCTGCCGAGCTTCGGCAAGCAGTTGTTCCTCGGCGACCTGCGCCTCGATCTGATCCATCCGCATCCCCGCCCGGACGGGGAGGCGCGGCGCAGGGGCGAGGAGTTCCTCGCCGAGCTCACCGAATTCTGCGCCACCCGGATCGACCCCGCCGTGATCGAGCGGGAGTCGCGCATCCCCGACGACGTCGTCCGGGGCCTGCGCGACCTCGGCGCGCTCGGCATGAAGATCCCGGAGAAGTACGGCGGGCTCGGGCTGAGCCAGTTCTACTACGGCCGCGCGCTGATGGTCGTCGGCTCGGTCAGCCCGGCGCTCGCCGCACTGCTGTCGGCCCACCAGTCCATCGGAGTCCCGCAGCCGGTCAAGCTGTTCGGGACGCGGGAGCAGCAGGACGCGTGGCTGCCGCGCTGCGCCCGGGAGGTCAGCGCGTTCCTGCTGACCGAGCCCGACGTCGGCTCCGACCCGGCCCGGCTGCGCGCCACCGCCGTCCCGGACGGCGACGACTACGTCCTGAACGGCGTCAAGCTGTGGACGACCAACGGCGTCATCGCCGATCTCGTCGTCGTGATGGCGCGCGTCCCGAAGTCGGACGGCCACCGCGGCGGCATCTCCGCGTTCGTCGTGGACATGGCCACGCCCGGCATCACCGTCGAGAACCGCAACGCCTTCATGGGGCTGCGCGGCATCGAGAACGGCGTGACGCGGTTCCACGACGTCCGCGTCCCGAAGGCGAACCTGATCGGCAAGGAGGGCGCGGGCCTGAAGATCGCGCTCACCACGCTGAACACCGGGCGGCTGTCCCTGCCCGCGATCTGCGCGGCGAGCGGCAAGTGGGCCGCCCGGATCGCGCGGGAGTGGTCGCGGGAGCGGGTGCAGTGGGGCCGTCCGGTCGGCGAGCACGAGGCGGTGGCCCGCAAGGTCGCGTTCATCACGGCGACCGCGTACGCGATGGAGGCGATGCTCGACCTGTCCGGCCAGCTCGCGGACGACGAGCGGGGCGACATCCGGATCGAGGCGGCGCTCGCGAAGCTGTGGTCGTCGGAGATGGCGTGCCGGGCCGCGGACGAGCTGGTCCAGCTGCGCGGCGGGCGCGGCTACGAGACTGCCGAGTCGCTCGCGGCGCGCGGCGAGCGCGGCGTCCCGGCCGAGCAGGTGCTGCGCGACCTGCGCATCAACCGGATCTTCGAGGGCTCCAGCGAGATCATGCACCTGCTGATCGCCCGCGAGGCGGTCGACGCGCACCTGTCGGTGGCCGGGGACATCATCGACCCGGAGGCCTCCCCCGGCCAGAAGGCGCGGGCGGCGGCGAAGGCCGGCGGGTTCTACGCGCGCTGGCTCCCGACGCTCGTCACCGGCGCCGGGCAGCGCCCGAGCTCCTACGCCGAGTTCGGGCCGCTCGCGAGGCACCTGCGGTACGTCGAGCGGGCGTCCCGCAAGCTGGCCCGGTCGATCTTCTACGCGGCCGGGCGCTGGCAGGGCGGCCTGGAGTACCGGCAGGGGTTCCTCGGCCGGATGGTCGACATCGGCGCCGAGCTGTTCGCGATGAGCGCGGTGTGCGTCCGCGCCCACGCCGACGCGTCCGCCGACGGCCCGCTCGGCGCCGCGGGCCCGGACGGGTCCGGCCCCGCCACCGCGCCCGGCGCCTCGGCGCTGCTGCTCGCCGACGCGTTCTGCCGGCAGGCGCGCGTCCGCGCCGAGGAGCTGTTCGACGGGCTGTGGCGCAACACCGACGCCATGGACGTGAAGCTGGCGCGGGCCGCCCTCGCCGGGGACTTCGCCTGGGTGGAGGAGGGCGTCCTCGACCCGTCCATCCCGGGGCCGTGGATCGCGCCGTCCGACCCCGGGCCGAGCGGGAAGGACGACGTCCACCGGACCATCGGCTGAGCCGGCCCGCGGCGGCGGGGCAGGGGCGACACGCCCGGCGGATCCCCGCCGCCCGTCACCGCGGGGCGTCCGGCGCGTACGCATGGGTAGACTGACCCGACCTTCGCGCCAGAGATCGAACCGTCCTGCGGACGGTGTTCCGGTCCGGCGAACGAGAACTCCAGCCGAACGCCAACGCACCCAGCGAGCGGGATGTAATGCAGTCACCTGGTCAGAAGAAGTCCATCGCAGGCTCCCTCCTCAACCTCATCGGCAGCGGACCGAAGAAGGCCGGCCCGGCCGCCGCCGGGCCCGCCGCGGACGGGGACGTCGTCCAGCCCGCCGCCGGGGAGGGCGCGCTGGAGAACCATCTGGGCGGGGACGAGGCCCGCAACTACCGCAAGTACGAGTACGAGACGGTCGCGCCGCACGTCGGCCGGTCCATGCTGGAGGTGGGCTCGGGTCTCGGGCACTTCTCCGAGCAGTTCGCCGGCCGCCTCGACTACCTCGTCGTCAGCGACAACGACCCGTACTGCGTCGGTGAGCTGCGCGACCGCTACGAGGGCAACGACGACGTCGAGGTCATCGACCTGGCGCTGCCGGCCGACATCAAGATCCGGCAGAAGGTCGACACCGTCGTGATGATGAACGTCCTGGAGCACATCAAGGACGACGTCCAGGCGCTGCGCGACCTCGCCGCCGTCACCGAGCCCGGCGGCCGCATCGTCATCTGGGTGCCCGGCTACATGCAGCTCTACGGCGACTTCGACCGCAAGGTCGGGCACGTCACCCGGTACACGCCGGCGACGCTGGAGAAGTCCGTCCGCGAGGCCGGGCTCGTGCCCGAGGTGCTCAAGCCGATCAACTTCCTGGGCGGGATCGCCTGGTGGTTCGCGGTCCGCCGCGGCGGCGCCGGCTACCCCGACCCCAAGCTCGTCAAGATCTACGACCGGACGGTCGTGCCGCTCACCCGCACCATCGAGCGGGTCGTGAAGCCGCCGTTCGGGCAGACGGTCATCTGCGTGGCGCGCGTCCCCCGCTGACGCCGTACGAAGCCGGGAAGGCTCCCCGATGGGGACGGGTCACGAAACACGGCCCGTCCCCGTCGCTTTTTTCTGTCGCCCGTAACGGTATGTCTCGTGCGGCGTCCGGGCCCCGCGACCGGGAGACTGGAAACGGCCGGACGGGTCCCGGGCCGCCTCTCCGGGCGGGGAAGCACCGCCTGCTTCCGCGGGCCGTGGCCGTGAAGGCCAGCCACGAAGTTCCCGTGTGGCCTGACGATCCGCGTGGCGGGGGTCCGGGAGGGGAGATCCTCGCCACGCGGTCAGGCGCGCGCCTTCGCCGCGGCGAACAGGCCGAGCCGGTGGGCGGTGGCGGCGGCCTCGCCGCGGCTCGTCACCTCCAGCTTGCCGAGGATGTTCGACACGTGCACGCTGGCCGTCTTCACCGAGATGAACAGCGCCTCGGCGATGTCGCGGTTGCTGCGGCCCTCGGCGACGAGCCGCAGCACCTCGAACTCGCGCGGCGTCAGCCCGAGCGGCGCGGACCCCGTGCGCGGCGCCCGGGTGCGGCGCAGCAGGCCGGCGGCCTCCTCGCCGAGCGGGACGGCGCCCAGCCGGTCCGTGATCTCCACGGCGGTGCGCAGCATGGCCGCCGCGCCGTCGTGGTCGCCGCCCGCGAGCGCCGACTCCGCGGCACGGCACAGCGCCCGCGCGTGGTAGTACGGGTTGCCGAGGCCCTCCCACGCGGCGGCGGCCTTCTCCCAGGCCGCGCGGTCGGGGAGGCCGTTCGCCTTGGCCAGCTTGGCGTCGTAGGTGAGCCGGTACGCCCGCTGCAGGGGTCCGCTGGTCTCCAGCCCGGCCACGCGCTCCCGGATGCGCCGCAGGTCGCCGGCGGCCTCCTCGCCCACCTGGTCGCAGGCCGTCACGGCGGTGACGAGGACCGGCCAGGCGTACCGGGCGTCGTCCGGCAGGCCGCCGTGGTCGAGGACGGGCCGTGCCGCGTCCAGCGCGGCGGCCGGGTCGCCTCCTTCGAGCGCGATGCTCGCCTCCAGCCAGAGGGCGCTGAAGTAGTCCTGCGTCTTCAGCCACTTCAGCTTGAGCTTCATGATCTCGCGGGCCCGGTCCAGCCGCGCCCTGGCCGTCGCGAGATCGCCGCGCGACAGCGCCACCCAGCCGGACAGGACGAGCAGCGAGGTCCGGGTCGTGATCGCCGGGTCCTGCTCCATCGCGTGGCCCATCACCGCCATCGCCTCGTCCCACCGGCCGAGCGAGACCAGCGGCTCGGCCTGGTTGATGGACAGGAACGTGCCCTAGGTGCGGGCCACCCCGTACTCGCGCGCCAGCTCCTTGCCGCGCTCGGCGACCGCGGCGGCCTCCTCGTGGCGTCCGGCGCCCTCCAGGAAGTGCGACCTGATCACGTGGTAGCGGAGCAGCACCCGGTGGTCGCCGCAGCGCCTGGTGGCCTCCTCGATCTCGGTCAGGCGGTCCGCGCCCTCGTAGTCGATGTGCGCGCAGAACAGCGTGATCAGCGCCTCGGCCTCCGCGACGGGGTCGCCGAGCTCCCGTGCGATGGACAGCGACTCCAGCGCCGCCGCGCGGGCCGCCTCGATCTCCGTCATGATCCGCACGTAGTTGCCGAGCGTGGACAGGGCGCGGGCGCGCATGATGGTCGGCGGGTCGGCGGGCAGCGCGTCCACCGCGGCGCGCAGATCCTCGACGAAGCCGGGGCGCGCGAGCTGGTAGAGCATGCGGCCGCGCAGTTCCAGCAGCATCGCCCAGCGCGCCGTGTCGCGTTCGCCGCCGGCGGCCTCGACCTCGTTGATCGCGGCGGTGACGAGCCTGACGCCGCGGTCGTACTCGCCGGCCCCGTCCGCGGCGGTCGCGGCGTCCTCCAGGACCCTGACATGGTCGGCGCCGATGCGCTCGGCCGCGTCCGGCACCTTGTCCCACAGTTGCAGGACGCGTTCGAGCATGGCGAGCCGCTCGGCGTACGCGAGCGCCTTGCGTGCCTCCCCGGCGGCGCGCCAGGACGCGACCAGCGCCCACGTGCTGTCGTGGGCCTGCGTCCAGTGGTAGCTCAGCTCGACCCAGAGGCGCCCGGCGGGGACGAGCCCGGGGTCCTTCTCCAGGGCCTCGGCGTAGCGGGTGTGGAGCCGCGTGTACTCGCCTGGCAGCAGGTCGTCGTGGACGGCCTCGCGGATCAGGGCGTGCCGGAACGCGTAGCCGTCGCCGTCCACGACCAGCACGTTCGCCGCGACGGCGGGCCGCAGGACGCGGGCGAGCGCGGCGTCGTCGAGCCCGGACACGGCCGCCAGCAGGGCGTGCTCGATGCGGGTGCTGCCGCCGCTGGCGTCCCGCAGGACGTCCTGCGTCTCCTCGGGCAGCCGCTGGACGCCCGCGAGCAGCAGGTCGCGCAGCGACTCGGGCAGCTCGCACGCCAGCGTGCCGTCGTCGTCGAGCAGCGCCTCGATGAACAGGGGGTTGCCCTCGCTGCGGGCCTCGACCCGCTCGACGAGGCCGGGCGGCGGGGCGTGGCCGAGCAGCTCGGTGACGAGCGCGGCGACGTCGCCGCGGGCCAGCCGTCCGATCTCGATCCGGCGGACGCGGTCGAGCCGCTCCAGGCCGGCGAGCAGCGGGCGGAGCGGGTGGGTGCGGTGCAGCTCGTCCGACCGGTACGTCATGACGATCAGCAGCGGCACGGTGCCGAGGTTGCGGATCAGGAAGGCGAGCAGGTCGCGGGTGGAGCGGTCGGCCCAGTGGGCGTCCTCGATGACCAGCACGACCGGGCCGCGCTCGGCGAGCCGCTCCAGCAGGGTCAGCACGACCTCGAACAGCCGGGCGCGCTCCTCGCCGGACGCGGCGTCGGTCTCCGGCTCGCCGAACTCGGGCAGCAGCCGGGCGAGGCCGCCGGTGTCGCCGCGCGGGACGAGGCCGGCGACGCCGTCGATGCCGATGTCGCGGACGAGCCCGCGCAGGACGGTGGTGAACGGGGCGAACGGCAGGCCGTCCGAGCCGAGCTCCAGGCAGCCGCCGACGAGCGCCCTGGCCTCGGCGGCGCGGGCGAACTCCGTGAGGAGGCGGGTCTTGCCGAGCCCGGCGTCGCCGCCGACGAGCACGGCCCCGGGCGCGGCGGCGAGGGCCTCCCGCAGTCGCGCCAGCTCGGCCGACCTGCCGACCAGGACGGAACTCATCGCATGGGCGTTCACGACACAAGCATGCCAAACGGATCGGACATTCCCACCCGAATATCACTTGGTGAGATGCCGCCAGGTCTGGCCGCGGTGCTCGTCCAGCTCGGGGATCTCTCCCCTCGGGAGCGGCGGGTGGACGCTGGTGCGCACCGGCCCCTCCTCGTGGATCCTCCGCTGCCGGAAGTGGTCGAGTCCGGTCATCTCGGCATGCGAGAGCAGCGGCGCGACGGGGGCGCCGGCCGCGGTGAGGCGCTCGATCGCCTCCGCCCGGGTGAGCCTCGCGACCGCGGCGGCGACCGTCCCGTCCAGCTCGCCGATCCGGCCGAGCCGCTCGGCGAACGGGACGCCGGCGTGCTCGGCGATCCCGAGGGCCCGGCAGGTGGCGTCCCACAGCCTCTCCTCGGAGACGACGCCGAGGGTGATCCTGTGGCCGTCCTTGGTCGGGTAGACGCCGTAGCCGGGGACGGGGCCGACGCCCGACCTGCGCGTCGCGGGCGGGACGGTGCCGACCCAGTGCGCGAGGACGTCCGCCATGCCGAGGTCGACGCGGTCGCCGGTGCCCGTCTCGCGGGCCTTGAGGCAGGCGGCGGTGATCGCGAACGCGGCCATCGTGGCGGCCGACATGTCGGCGACGGGCAGCTCGTCGGCCTCCGGGGAGACGGCGTCGGGGGGCAGCGCGGCGGCGTAGGCGCGGTAGTTGATGTCGTGGCCGGGGACGTCCGCGAGGGGGCCCTCCGCGCCGTAGCCGGAGATGGAGCAGTAGACGAGCCGCGGGTTGAGGGCACGGAGCGTCTCGTGGCCCACGCCCAGCCGCTCGGCGACGCCGGGACGGAACCCCTCCACGAAGACCTCGGCGTCTCCGGCCAGTTCCTTGAGCCTCGCGAGCCCCTCCTCCGACTTCAGGTCGAGCACGATGCCGCGCTTGTGCCGGTTGAGGACGTCGAAGTGGTCGCGGAACATCCGCATCGGCTCCCCGCCGGGCGGCTCGACCTTGATCACGTCCGCGCCGAGCTGGGCGAGCAGCTGCGTGGCGTACGGGCCGGGCCGCCACATCGTCAGGTCGAGGACGCGGAGTCCGTCCAGCGGCGCCATGGCGCTCCTCTCGTCTCGTCGGCTTCACCGTGCCGGTCGGGGCGCGCGCCGTCAAGCGAGCGCTTGGTCACTCCCCGCCGTTGTTGACGCCGCGTCCAATCCGGGTGAGGCTGGCCCGGAGGTGGTTCGCCATGCGGTTTTCGTTGTTCTACGAGCACCAGCTGCCGCGGCCCTGGAGCGACGGGCAGGAACTGCGGCTCTACCAGGACGCCCTGGACCAGGTGGAGCTCGCCGACCGCATCGGGTTCGACTACGTGTGGGAGGTGGAGCACCACTTCCTGGAGGAGTACTCGCACTCCTCCGCGCCGGAGGTGTTCCTCGCCGCCGCGTCGCAGCGGACGAAGCGGATCCGGCTCGGGCACGGCATCGTCCAGCTGCCGCCGGCGGTGAACCACCCGGCGCGGATCGCCGAGCGGATCGCGACGCTCGATCTCGTCTCGAACGGGCGGGTCGACTTCGGGACGGGCGAGTCCAGCTCCAGCGCCGAGCTCGGCGGGTTCGGCGTGCGCCGCGGCGACAAGAGGGCCCAGTGGCAGGACGCGATCGACGCCATCACGCGGATGTTCGTCGAGGAGCCGTTCGCCGGATGGTCGTCGCCGGACATCACGATGCCGCCGCGGAACGTGCTTCCGAAGACCGTCCAGAAGCCGCACCCGCCGCTCTGGGTGGCGTGCTCGCGCCGGGAGACCATCCAGTTCGCCGCCCGCAACGGCATCGGCGCGCTGTCGTTCTCCTTCGTGGAGCCCGAGGACGCCGGCAAGTGGGCGGACGAGTACTACCGCATCATCGCGTCCGAGGAATGCGTTCCGGCGGGGTTCGCGGTCAACCCGAACCTGGCCGTCGTCCTGCCGATGATGCTGCACGAGGACGAGGCGACCGCCATCGAGCGCGGCATCGACGGCGCGCATTTCTTCGCGTTCGCGCTCGCCCACTACTACGGGCCCACGCCGCACGACCCCGGCCGCACCGACGTGTGGGAGGAGTTCCTCTCCCGGCGTGACGCCCGGGGCTTCTCCCGCGAGCAGATCATCGCCAACGCCGAGACGCTCAACGTCAACGTCGGCTCCCTCCGCGGCGCCGTGGGAACCCCGGAGCAGATCATCGACCTGATCCGGCGCTACGAATCGGTCGGCGTCGACCAGATCGCGTTCGTCCTCCAGGCGGGACCGAACCGGCACGAGCACATCTGCGAGTCGCTGGAACTGTTCGGGAAGGCGGTCCTGCCGCACTTCACCGACGGGCGCGAGGAACGCGAGGCCGCGAAAGCCGAACGCCTCGCGCCCGCCATCGACGCCGCCCTCGCGCGCCGGAAGCCCGCTCGGACGTCGCCGCCCGGCTACCGCATCGACGAGGACGCCGAAGTGGCCCGCGCGCACCGGTCCCGGGACATCCGCTCGGCGGGCCGCAGGCGTTTCCGGCGGGGGTTCTCCAGGTTCGTCCACGGCCGGTCGGACGAGCAGATCGAGCGCCTTTTCGGCCCTGCCGCACAGCGCGCGTTCTTCGCCGGGATGGCCCGCGCGTTCGACCCGTCCGCCGCGGGCGGCTTCACCGGGGAACTGGAGTTCCGCCTGACCCGCACCGTCTGGACGCTCGAACTCGGCAAGACGCGCGCCCGCGCCCGCGTGGGCGCGGCGAAGAACCCCGCCCTCACCCTCACCTTGTCGACGGCCGACTTCCTGCGCGTCCTCGCCGGGGACGCCAACCCGGCGTCGCTGCTGATGGACGGCCGCCTGCGGCTGCGCGGCGACGTCGAGCTGGCCCCGCGCCTCAGCGAGATGTTCGGCGGCCCGTCCCCGTACTGATCTGGAGGTGGCCGTGGTCCCCCGACGTCCACGGCCACCGCTTGTTCAGATGCCCGCGAACCCACCGGAGTTCGCGCCGATTTTCACGAACCACCGGACGGGCGTCCGGCGACCAGATCGCTCAGCCAGTCCCCGAAGCGCTGCACCGGGATGCGGTACCGGCGCTCCCGGATCCGCGCCCGCCGCTCCTTGCGCGAGCCCGCCGAGTACCGGCGCCGCGCCCACGGCGAGTCGGGACGGGCCAGCCGGACGGCCCCGACGATCGCGATGATGCCGATGAACAGCCCGATGACGCCCGTCCAGACCTTGCCCTTGAGCAGGGCGATCACGGACACGAACAGGTCGAACAGGATGACGCTCACGATGCTCCACAGGCCGTCCCCGGCGACGTCGTCCACACCCAGGGGATGGAGCCCGAGCAGCATCAGCCCGCACAGCGCGATCGTGATGAACACGACCTCGACCGACAGGCGTCCCTGCTCGCTCCAGTAGACGTCCTTCAGGTGCAGGACGAGCGCGAACTCGTCCAGGACGAGCGCCGTCCCCACCCCGAACACCGCGGCGGCCGCCGCCGCCAACCCGGACGCGTCGTCCGGTATGGCCAGGCCGCCCACACCACCGACGCACATGAACACCAGCCCGAACACCACGTGGTGGATGTGATGCCCGCCCGGCGTGACGTTCCCGGGCCACCACTTCACCTGCCGCCGGATCATCCGCACGCTGAACCGGATGAAGAGGAACCCGGCGATGAACGCGACGAGGAAGCAGAAGAGCCGGACCCGGCCGGCGTCCGCGATCTCCCGTGTGAACCACTCCTCCACACAGGCCCTATTCCCGGGGCCAGGGCAAACGCAGACCAACGCCGTCCCAAGTCGGGTCCTCAGCGGCAGCCCTCGAACCGCGGCACCGCCGAGGCGGCGTCGAAGCCCGGTGCGGTGAACCACTGGTCGAGCAGGGTGTCGGCGGCGCCGTTCTGGTACATCCCGGTGAGGATCCGGTTGACCGCCTGGCAGCCGTCCACGTCTCCCTTGCGCAGGCCGATCCCGTACCGCTCGTCGGTGAACGGCGCGTCGACCAGGGTGGCGCCGGATCCCGGGGCGGCGGCGAGCCCGGCAAGGGTCAGGTCGTCGGTGGACACCGCGTCGACGCGTCCATCCGCCAGCGCCTTGACGCACTCGCCGTAGGTACGCGCGGGCACCGGCGACGCGGCCACCTTCCTGTCCTCCGTCACCCGCCGCCACGAGTCGGACCCGGAGACCTGGCAGAGCCTCTTACCGCGCAAGTCCCGCACGTTCCGCACTGACTCGTCCCCCTGGCGGACGAGGATGTCCTGGTGCGCGACGTAGTACGGCCCGGCGAACGTGACCCGTTCCTTGCGTTCGGGCGTGATGGTGTAGGCCGCGACCACCATGTCGACAGTGCCCCGGTTCAGCGCGGTCTCCCATTCGTCCTGTGCCAGCACCCGGAAGGTCAGGTCGCCGGACGTGACGCCGAGCCGCCCGGCGATGTAGGTCGACACATCGACGTCGAACCCTTGGAGCGAACCGTCCCCGGCGCGGAAGGCCAGCCCCGGAGGGGTGTCCCTGACCCCGATCACCAGAGTGTCCCGGTCGGTGACGGACGGCGGTCCGTCGTCGCCGTGCACCAGCGGCGCCACCGCCAGTGGCACCACCAAGAACAGGACCGCCAGGACGGTCAGGACGGCCGTGGCGACGAGGGTCAGTCTGCTGCGTGCGGCATGCACGGCCGGCTCCCGTTCATCAGCGGTATTCCGACAGGCGCGGCCAGACCCCGGCCGCGATGAGCGCCGCGATGGCCAGCGCACCGGCCGCCGGCAGCCACGTCCAGGGCTCCGCGGCGCGGTCGCCCCTCGCCACGGCGCGGATGAGGAGGAACTCGTGCCGGCTGATCAGGGCGTCGAGTCTCTGGTGGTAGGTCCGGAAGGCCGGGTGAGGCAGAGCCGTCCAGCGCGGGTCCAGGTGGGCGCGGGCCGCGGCCACCCGGTCGCCGCGCTCGGCGAGGTCCCGGACGGCCCGGTCATGGTCCTGGTAGACGCGGTAGGCGGCCGCGGCCCCGTCCCGCGCCACCGCCCGGTCCAGTGCCCGGTCGTAGGCGTCCATGCCGGTCGCGCCCTTGACGTAGCGGATCGTCTGAGCCTTCTCCAGGTACATCTGGTCGTAGCGGACGGCGCCGGCCGGATCGATGAGCCGCCTGCTCCGGTCGGTGTCCATGCCCTGGCCGATCGCCCGGAGGCGGGTGAGGTCGAGGACCGGATCGAAGCCGGCGCTCTTCGCCGCCCGCAGCCGGTCCGCCTCCGTGGCCAGCAGCGACGCTCCCGCCACGGTCAGCGCCAGCGCGCCCGCGAGCGCGGCGGCGAGCGGCAGGCTGACCAGCCGCCGGAAGCGCCGGGCCAGGTACATCTGGAGGCCCGCCAGTGCGGCGAGCAGCGCCAGCCCCGCGCCGATCACCCGGAACCGTCCCGCGAGGACGGCCGAGTGCTCGTCCTCGTAGGCGGCGTCGACGTCGGCCGCGCCGTCCAGCGTCAGGTTGCGGGCCTTCGGCAGCAGGTCCTCCGCCATCAGCGCGGTCGCCGCCCGGTACCGCCGGACCGCCTCCGGCGGCGGTTCCGCCATGGCCTTCGGCGAGCGCGCGGCCTGCATCGCCGCCTGGACGTTCTGGTCGTAGGCGTGCAGTCCGTCCAGGACCGCCTGGACGGTCCGCAGCCGCACCGGGTCGTCCTTCGCCAGCCGCGCCGCCTGCAACCCGGCCCGCTGGGCGTCCTCGCGGCGGATGTCGTAGACGTACCGCTGAGTACCGCGTTCGCAGTCGGACGCCTCCGGATCACACAGCCAGCCCTCCTCGTCACCGGTCAGCAGGACATTGGTCACCTGCGCGTCCATGTCGCTGAGCGCGAGGTACATGTCCCCCGTGGCCAGCACCATGGGGCCCTCGCGGTCTCCCAGCGTCCGCAGCCCGTCACGCGCGTGCCCGACCGCCACGCCCGTCGTGGTGGACAGCACGGCGAGCGCGACCAGCGCCAGCGCGGCCAAGCCCCGGACCCGGCCCGCGACGGTACGGAGGCCGATGAGCTTGGAGGGCACGCTCGGACCCTCTCCTTCCGGGGCACGGTTTCCGGGGGCGGACGTCCCAGTGTCGGGCGATGATCACTTCCCCCGCAAGATCGTTGCCAGACCTGGCCGCCTCCGCGCGGTCTAGCCCTCCGGGTAGAAGAGGAACAGCGTGCAGCCCGTTCTCGTCTGCGGGACGTGCGATGAGCCCGCGGGCGCGTGGATGAACGAGCCGGCCGGGTAGTCCCGGACGCCGTCGTTGAAGACGCCGGAGACCACGTAGACCTCTTCGGGACCCGGCTCGTGGACGTCGATCCCCACCCAGCCGGTGTTCGCGTCCATCTCCAGCACATGGGCATGGGCGCCGTTGTCCCCCTTCCACAGGGAGCGCAGGCGGATGCCCGGGAAGAGCTCGCGAACGGGCGCGTCCTGCACAGCGGACCAGACGTAACCGGGCATGTTCTGTCCTGTCGTCATGGCCCCCAGCCTCGCCGCCAGGCCTCCGACCTGGCGAGTGTCAGGAATGACATCATGAGGTACTTTTCTGTCATGCACCGCGTCGTGGCGCTCGTCCGGCCCCCGCAGTCGACCTTCGAACTCGGCTGCGCGGCGCAGGTGTTCGGGATCGAGCGGCCGGGGCTCCCGACCCGGTACGGCTTCCGCGTGTGCACGGAACGGCCCGGTCCGGTCGCCACGCACGCCGGGTACGACATGCTCGTCACCACCGGCCTTGAGGCACTCGACGAGGCGGACACCGTGATCGTCCCGGGCTGGCTGCCCACTCAGGAGCCGCCCTCCCCCACGGTCGTCCAGGCCCTCCGCCGCGCCCACTCCCGCGGAGCGCGGGTGGCCAGCATCTGCTCCGGCGTCTTCGCGCTGGCCCACGCCGGCCTCCTGGACGGACGCGCGGCGACCACCCACTGGGCCCTGGCCGACGAGTTCGCCGCCCGCTTCCCGCAGGTCAAGGTCGACCCGGACGTGCTCTACGTCGACCACGGCGACGTGGCCACCAGCGCCGGAGCCGGGGCCGGCTTCGACCTGTGCATGCACCTGCTCCGCAACGACCAGGGCGCCCGGTACGCCGCCCACGTCGCCCGGACCATGGTCATGCCGCCCCACCGCGAGGGCGGCCAGCTCCAGTACTCGGCACCGCCGCACCCCGAGCAGATCGACGGCACCCTCGCCCCCCTCCTGGAGTGGATCGCCGGGAGGCTCGGCGAACCGGTGACCGTCGAGCACATGGCCGCGCACGCCGGGCTGTCGGCCCGCACCCTCGCCCGCCGGTTCGCCGGCCAGCTCGGCACCAGCCCCGGACAGTGGCTCCTCACCCGGCGCATCGCCGCGGCCCGTGACCTCCTGGAGTCGACCGACCTCCCGCTGGACGCCATCGCCCGCCGCGTCGGCCTCTCGTCCGCGACCAACCTCCGCAGGCGCTTCCTCGCCGCCCTGGGCACCACCCCCGGGGCCTACCGCCGGGCCTTCCGTCCGTCTATCGAGGTCGCAGCCCGTCAAGGATGAGCCGGGCGATGCGTCCCGACCGTTCCCGGCTGGCCTCCGCACCCGCGTGGCGGATCGCGGCGAAGGCACCGGCGACCAGCGCCATCACCTCGTCCACGGTCAGGTCGTCGCGCACCACGCCCGCCGCGTGCGCCCGATCCAGCAACTCTGCGACATGGCGCGTGAGATCCGCGGCGACGTCCGGCGCGGCGGTGCGCAGGTCGAACTCCGCAGCCGCAAGCGCGCTCTTCACCGCCACGTTCTCGGCACCGTTGGCGATCATCCGGGACAGCAGCGTGAAAAGCGCCGCCGGATCATCGGTCGCGGCGAGCACCTCGGCCTCCGCGATCAACTGCCTGAGCTGATCCGTCGCGACGGCGAGATACAGCGCCTCCTTGGCCGGAAAGTGCCGGTGGACGGTACCGGGCCCGACACCCGCGCGACGGGCGATCTCGTCCAGCGAGACGCCGAGCCCCTCCGTCGCGAACAACCGCTGCGCGGTCTCAAGCACCCGCTCCCGATTACGCCGCGCGTCGGCGCGCACGCGACGAGCCGCAGGCGACTTCCCCTCAAACCGGTCGGACATGCCCCCTAGCTTAACCGGGTCGCCGCCCCGTATCCTCCTAACCGGGGCGCCGCACCGCTTAGCACGAAGGAGCCACGATGACCCGCGAACACGTCACCGTCCTGATACGGCAGATGCAGGAGTGCTTCAACGGCCGACGCTTCGACCAGGGCGACGACCTGCACGCCCCCGACTTCTTCAGCCATCCGCTCGGCACCACCGGCTTCGAGGCGGGCAAGAACGCCTGGCGCACGCTCGTCGCCCGCTACCCGGACATGCGCGTCATCGCCCAGGACATCCTGGTCGACGGCGACAAGGCCGCCGTCCGCTCCACCGTCGAGGGAATCCCGATGCCGGACGGCGACGCGCCGCCCATGCTGTTCGAGAGCTTCCGCATCGCCGACGGCCGCTTCGCGGAGATGTGGGGCGCCGGCACCGGCTTCCCGCCCGACTCAAGCCCCAAAAAAGTGCTCGCCTGACCGCATCACCGGTAGACCGCGTTCAGCAGCGCCCACACGATCTTCCCGTCCAGCTCCGCGCGGACGCCCCGCTCCGCGGACAGGCATTCGACAATGCCCAGCCCCCAGCCGCCGGGATCGGGAGCGTCATCAGGAACCGGCCCTTCCGGCATCGAGAGATCGGGCGCGGACGCCTCCGGCCGCACGGGCGAGGCGTCCCAGACCTCCACCCGAAGGCCCGCCTCCGACAAGACCATCCGCAACGACACGGGCTGCCCCTGGGTGGCCCGCACCGCGTTGGTGAGCAGTTCCGACACCACTAGAACGGCGTCCTGCACCGTCTCCTCGGCGAGCCCCCACTGCAACGCCTGCGACTCGGCGATCAGGCGCCCCTGCTGGACGACCTCCGGCACGGCCAGGAACCCCCGCCGCACGGCCCGCGCCCCGGCCGCCGTCTCCACCCGAACCAACCCGCCCGTTCTGTCGAACTCATCGCTAACTTGAGTCCGCCTAACAATCATTCCCATCACCGCTTCTCTCGCTCGACGTGTCGTTTCCCGAACACATCGTGAAAGCGGCAGGCTATCCTCGCCATGGAACGGCGCCTACGAAAGGAAGATCAACCCTACAAACCCCTACACCCTCTTGTAGAGGCGCCCGAAAGGTCCCCCATGACGGATATTAACCCCCTGGCTTCACTTCACGACTTCTATGTGTTTCACATGCGGCGCCTGCGGAACGAGGCCGAACTGTCGCAGGACGCGCTGGGAGACAAGGTCGGCTACACGGGCAAGTTCATCGGTCTTGTCGAGACCAAGAAGCGGCGCCCCAACAAGAAGCTCGCCGCGGGCCTCGACCACCACTTCAGACTCCCCCACTTCTTCGAGGCGCTGCTACCCCGCATAGCCGAGGAGGCGGGCCTACCGCCCGGCTTCTGGGAGTACGTCGAGGAAGAAGCAAGAGCCTCACAGGTCAAGATGTACAACCAGAACTACGTCCCCGGCCTGCTTCAGACCGAAGGGTACGCGCGTGAGGTCCTCAGGGCCGGCAAGCGACCCAACAAAATCGAAGAATTGGTCGGTACCCGCATGGAGCGTCAGGAGATCCTGCACTCGGAGACGCCACCCAACGTCATCGTTCTACTAGAAGAAGGCGTTATTCGAAAGAACGTGGGCAACACCAAGACGACTCGTGAACAACTCACTCGCCTCCTAGCGCTAATCGAAGAACCGAACATCGCGATCTACGTGGTGCCGAACAATGCCGCTGTCTACCCCGAGAGTTCCTTCACCATCCTGAGCTTCGACAGCGAACCCGACCTGGGCTACGAAGAAAGTGTCGGTGGGCGCGGGCGCCTGATCGAAGCGGGTCCCCATGTGACCGAGCTTGCAGTAGGGTTCGAGTTAATCAGGGAGAATGCGCTGACCGTGGCAGATTCAGCCGCTTTGATCCGGACGTTGATGGAGACGATGTGAGCCTGAAGGACCTCCCCCACCCCTCCTGGCGCAAGAGCAGTTACAGCGGAGGCGAAGGCGGCCAGTGCGTCGAACTGGCCAAACTCAAGATCAGCGTGGGTGTCCGCGACAGCACCGACCCCCACGGACCCGTCCTCCACTTCGGACGGAACGCCGTCGCCAACCTGGTAAGCCGTATCAAGAGCGGCGAACTCGACCGCTGAACATCCACCCACAAGCCCCCTCTCCGGAGGGGGCTTTTCCTACGTTTCGGCTGTTCAGCCACCCGCCGGAATCTCGCCATCCGCCCTCCGAGAGCACACCATCTCTCTGAGCGACCCGATCCTGAACTCGGAGGCCTCATCATGGCTGACGCCCCGCATACCAGGTGGCACAAGAGCAGCTACAGCGGTCAGGAGGGCGGCACGTGCGTTGAAGTAGCAGAGCTTGGAAGCTGTGTGGGCGTGCGCGACAGCACTGACCCGCACGGGCCCGTCCTTCATCTCGGACGGGGCGCTGTCGCCGGACTTGTGAGCCGCATCAAGCGCGGCGAACTCGATCAGCGTCGGCCTCACGGAAGGTGACTTCGACCGGACTGGTCGAGTGTCTCAGGGCATGGTGGTGGAGGCGGGCGTGGTCGTGTCCGGGCTCGGTGCGGTCGGACGTCGCCTGGTGATGAGCAGTGCCGCGGTGAGGAGTGCGGCGGCCATCAGAATCACGAACGCGACCGTCAGGGCGGTGGTGTAGCCGTGCACGGCGGCCGCGTCGGCTGTGGCGTTGCGACGGGACGCCAGGTAGGTCGCGGTGGCACCGGCGGCCAGGGTGTTCAGCAGTGCGGTGCCCGAAGCCGCGCCGAGTTGCTGGGCGGCGTTGTAGGCAGCCGACGCGGCACCGATGTCGTGCCCTTCCATGCCCTCCGTGGCCAGGCTGGCGGTCGGTGGCATGACGCAGCCGAGGCCGAGCCCGGTGAGCACGAGCGCGGGCAGCAGGTAGAGAGCGAAGACGTCGGTGCTCCCGGCCGGCAGGCGGGTCAGGACGAACATCCCGGCGGCCGCGGTCAGCAGCCCCGGCACCAGCAGCGCGGCGGGCGGGACGCGGCCGTGCAGCCTCCCGGCGATGAGCATCGATCCGGCGAGCGCGGCCAGCGCATTGATGATCAGTGCCAGGCCGGCCCGGACCGGTGAGTAGCCCAGCACCGTCTGCGTGTAGTAGCTCATGAACAGGTAGAACCCGAACATCGCCACGAACAACAGGGTGATGGCCAGGAACGCACCGGCACGGGCGCGGTGCGCGAGCACCCGCATCGGCAGCAGCGGGCGCGCCGCCCGGACCTCCACGACGACGAACGCGACCAGCAGCACCATCCCACCGGCCAGCCACATCGTCACCCCGCCGGAGCCCCATCCGAGGGACTCGGCTCGGGCGAACCCGTACACCACCGAAGTGAAGCCGGTGAGGCTGAGCAACGCACCGGCGACGTCCAGCCCTCCTCTTGTCCCGGCGATCGGGCGGTCGGCCGGCATCAGCGCGAGGCCGAGCGCCGCCACCAGCGCGATGGGCACGTTGATGTACAGGCACCAGCGCCAGTCGGCGTACTCGGTCAGCAGGCCACCGGCGATCAGGCCGACCGCCGAGCCGGCGGCACCGACCGCGGCGAACACCCCGAACGCCCGGCCGCGCTCACGGGCCCGGGTGAAGGTACCGGCCAGCAGAGACAGTCCGGCGGGCGCGAGCACGGCGGCGAACGCCCCTTGCAGGGCCCGCGCCCCGAAGAGCATCACCGGGTTCACTGCCGCACCGCCCAGGGCGGACGAGACGCCGAAGCCCAGCAGTCCGATCAGGAACGCGCGCCGGTGGCCGAGCGCGCCGCTGACCCTGCCGCCGATCAGGAGGAGTCCGCCGAAGGTCAGCGCGTACGCGGTGATCGCCCAATGCCGGTTCCCGTCCGACATGTGCAGCGCCTGCTGCGCCGACGGCAGCGCGATGTTCACGATCGTCCCGTCCAGGACCACCAGCAACTGAGCCGCGCTCACCACCGCCAGCGTCCACCACCGCCGCCCTGGTACCTGCCCCGGCGGACTGCCGGTCGTCGCGCCCGCAGGTTCCGCCCTCTGCCGTCCGTTGCCGTCTTCGAGATCCATGTCTTCGAGCGTTCCGTTGAACTGATCCCGGAGACTTCCGGCCGCTCACGCCCCCGCCGACCAAAGGCACACGACCGACAACCCTCAACCGGCCGTCGAACCCCCACCCCTTGATCAGCGCTCTGGTCGTTCGCCGCCAAGCCCACACTGCACACCAGGGACGCTGAACGTCACCTGCCCCGGGCACACCCACACCCCGATGAACAAGAACCTCGCCCTTGGCACCTACCCGCCGCCGACCCGCCCGATCGCGCGCTACCCAGGGCCATCCGCGCCAACTTCGTGGCCCGATGCAGTCCTGGACGAAACCACCCGCAACACCATCTGGGAACTGTGCGAGACACACCGCGACTGTCTGACGACGTGACACCCTGCTCACCAACCCCCGCCAGGCTCTCGCCATCCGCCCTCCCAGAGCACACCATCTGTGTGAGCGACTCGATCCGAGCTTGGAGGGCCTATGGAAGACGCCCCGCAGGCCAGGTGGCGTAAGAGCAGCTACAGCACCCAGGAAGGTGGTGCCTGCGTCGAACTCGCCGGCCTCGACGCCGGCGCCGGCGTCCGCGACAGTACCGACCCTCACGGGCCTGTCCTCCACCTCACGCGAGACGCCGTCGCCGACCTCATGAACCGCATCAAGAGCGGCGAGAGGCGCGACCGGGGTGGCCTGGGCATCTCAGGGTGAGGTCCCCGGGTGTGGGGATGCGGGCTGGGTGCGGTCGGCGCCGATGCTGTCGGTGGTGTGCATCCCCGGCGCGTCGGGCTCCATCACGGCCATCGCGCCCGGCATCTGCCGCTCCAGCACGGCCGAGGCCGCAGCCGTATCGAGATCCGGGGGCGGGAACCACGCCTCGGTGAAGCCTGCCGAACGACGGGTAGATGCCCGATGAGGCGACCGGTCGCCGTTCGGCGGGCGCTGGAATTCAGACTGTGGTCGGAGATCGGGTTTCGACCGTGGTCGGATGACCGGGAGATGCGGGCGGCCGAAGCTGTCGGGCATGACATCACAGGTGAGCGTCGCCCCGGCGATCAGGGTCGAGGGGCTGACGAAGCGGTACGGGCGGCGTGCGGTGGTCGACGATCTGTCGTTCACGGTCAGGCCGGGCGCGGTGACGGGCTTCTTCGGCCCGAACGGCGCGGGCAAGACCACGGCGATGAAGGTGATCGTGGGGCTGTCGCGGCCGTCGGCGGGCGCGGTGACGGTGCAGGGCGTGCCGGTGGCGGAGATGGTGCCGGAGGCGGGTCGGCTCGGCGTCCACATCGAGCCGTGCGGCGCCCACCCGGGGCGGTCGGCCCGCGCGCATCTGCGTGCGCTGGCGCTGCTGGCGGGGCTGCCGCGCGGGCGGGTCGAGGAGGTCCTGGACCTGGTCGAGCTGACGGACATGGCGGGCCGCCGGGTCGGCACCTTCTCGCTCGGAATGCGGCAGCGGCTCGGGCTGGCGGCCGCATTGCTGGGCGATCCGGACATACTGGTGCTGGACGAGCCGGCCAACGGGCTGGATCCGCAGGGAATCCGCTGGTTGCGGACGATGCTGCGGGACCGGGTGGCGAACGGCGGCACGGTGCTGCTGTCGAGCCACCTGCTCGCGGAGGCCGCGCAGACCGTCGACGACGTGGTCGTCATCGACCACGGCAGGCTCCTGCACGAGGGGCCGATCGGCGCGGTGGATTCGCTGGAGGACGTGTACTTGGAGCTCACCGGGGGGTCGCAGCGATGATCGGCCTGCTTCGAGGGGAACTGCTGAAGTCGCTGACGACCCGCGCCCTGTGGGGGTTCACGGCCGGCGGGATCGCCTTCACCGTCCTGAACGCGGTGATCGTCGCGCTGGCGTCGGGCACGCTCGACGAGGTGCCGGAGAAGGAGGAGGCGCTGTCGGGGCTTCCGGTCCTGCTCCTGCTCTGGGGGCTGGTCGGCGCGGCGGGCGAGTACCGGCATCGGACGGCCGCGCCGGCTGCGCTGGTGGCCCGCCGCGGCCGCGGAACCGTCCTCGGGGTGCGGATCGCGGCGTACACGCTGACGGGCCTGGTGCTGGCGCTGGTGACCAACGCGGTCGCGGTCGGCGTGGGCCTGCCGCTGCTGGCGCGCCACCCCGGCCCGGACCTGACGTCCGGTGACGTGGCCGAGGTCGTGGCGGGCAACGTCCTGGCGCTCGTGCTGGCGGCGATGATGGGCGCGGCGCTCGGTGCGCTGATCCGCAGCCCGGTCGTCGGCGCGGTGGTCCTGCTGATCGTGAACCTGGTGGTGCTGCCCCTGGTGAGCGGGGCGTGGGAGTCGGGCGCGAACCTCACACCGTTCGGCGCGGCGGGAGTGCTGACCCGCGGGACCCACAACACGACCCTGTCGGTGATGCAGGCCGGAGCGGTGTTCGCGGTCTGGACGGCCGTCGCCGTGCTGGTCGCGGTGTGCTGCGAACGGCGACGTGACCTGGCGTGAACGTGACGGCGAGGATCGAGGCGGTGCGGGGCCTGTCGGCCGCGCACCGCCGGGTGCTGTTCGACATCGTGCTCGCCGTGGCGGCGACCGCGGTGGAGGTGGGGCTGCTGTTCAACGACTCCACCCAGCCGGTGCCCCTGCCGATCGCGGTGACCGTCCTGTCGGGGGCGGCTCTGCTGTTCCGCCGCCGGTTCGGGGTGACGGCGACCGCGGTGACGGCCGCGACGGCCGCCGCGGTGACCGCGGCCGGGTACTCCCCCGGAGGCGCGCCGGCCGTCGTCGCGCTGTGGTCGCTCGCCGAGACGCGCGACCGGCGCGTCTCGCTCGCGGTGCTGGCACCGATGGTCGTGTTCCTGGAGGCCGACAACGTCTGCAGCCCGCCGGTGTCGATCGGGGCGTGGATGCTGGGCGTCTACATGCAGACGCGCCGCCGCTACGTCCGGGCGGTGGAGGAGCGGGCCGCCACCCTGGAACGCGAGCGGGAGCAGCTCGATCTGATCGCGGCGCAGCGGGAGCGGACGTCGATCGCCCGGGAGCTGCACGACATCGTCGCGCATTCGGTGACGGTGATGCTGATCGGGGTGCGCGGGGCCCGCGACGTCCTGCCGACGGACCCCGAGGTGGCCGCGCGGACGCTGGCGCGGGTGGAGACCACCGCCGAGCAGAGCCTGACCGAGCTGCGCCGCATCCTCATCCTCCTGCGCGGGCTGGACGCACCGGAGACGCGGCCGCAGCCGTCGCTGGCGGACCTGGACGACCTGGTCGCCGGGTACGGCGCGGCGGGACTGCCCGTCCAGGTGGAGATCTCCGGGGACCGGCGGGATCTGCCGAGCGGGGTGGAGCTGTCGGCCTACCGGATCGTCGAGGAGGCGTTGACCAATGCGCTGAAACACGCCCAGGCGACGATGGTCACGGTATCGCTGCGCTTCGGCGGGACCGATCTGGAGGTGCGGGTGCTCGACGACGGGACGGGGAACGGAGAGGCAGGGCACGGTGAAGCGGGGCCTGGAGGGCACGGCCTGGTCGGGATGCGGGAGCGGGTCGCGGTGCTCGGCGGGGAGTTGGAGACGGGCCGGGGCCCCGGTGGCGGGTTCCGGGTGGCGGCGCGCCTGCCGCTCGGGGAGGGCGCATGACGATCCGGGTGCTGATCGTCGACGATCAGGAGCTGATCCGGATCGGTTTCCGGCTGTTCCTGCAGACCCAGCCCGACCTGGAGGTCGTCGGCGAGGCCGCCGACGGCCGCGAGGCGCTCGCCCGAGCCGCCGACCTGTGTCCCGACGTCGTCCTGATGGACGTCCGGATGCCGCGCATGGACGGCGTCGAGGCGACCGCCCGCCTCACCAGCACGTCCCGTCCGCCGCGAGTGCTGGTTCTGACCACCTATGACCTGGACGAGTACGTGTTCGGCGCGCTCAGGGCGGGCGCGTCGGGGTTCCTGCTGAAGGACGCCCCCCGCGAACGACTTCTGGAGGCGATCCATGTCGTCCACGAGGGTCAGGCGCTGCTGTCCCCGTCGATCACCCGGCGCCTGATCGAGGACTACGCCGAGCGCACCGATCCGGTCACGCCGTCACCCGATCTCCTGGCCGGTCTGACCCCGCGCGAACGCGAGATGCTGCTCCTCGTGGCGCAGGGCCTGTCGAACCAGGAGATCGCCGCCCGGCTCGTCGTCACCGAGGCCACCGTCAAGAGCCACGTCGGCAGCGTGTTCGCCAAACTCCACCTCCGCGACCGGGTCCAGGCCGTCGTCCTGGCCTACGAACACGGCATCATCGTTCCGGGCCGCCGCGCCCCCTGACGTCCGGCAGAGGCAGGCGAGGCGGCGAAACCCAGCATGCCTCCGCGCAGAGATCGCCTCACCGCGGGGTGGTGGTCAGGTCAGGCAGGCTCGCGGCAGGCAGAACTCGGCAGCTTGCCCGCCTTGGGCTCGGTCGTGGGGCTGAAGACCAGAGTCGGCTGCAATCCGCCGAAGCCTTCCCGTGGTCCGATCTCCACCGCGCCGTCGTCGGTGTCGAGCACGACGAAGTCCAGCACCTCGCACCAGAACGCCGCCAGCCGCTGCGGATCCCGGCAATCGACCACCAGTTCGGAAATGCGACAAGCCATGAGCGGCACCCCTGCGACGCGTCGACCGCACCCAGCCGATCCTTAAACGGCCCAGGGTCGCTACCGGCCACGGCGATGGCGCCCCGGGGCGATGCCGTATTCGCGTTTGAAGGCGTTGGCGAAGGCGTATTGCGACGTGTAGCCGACTTGAGCGGCCACCGCGCCGAGAGGGGCGTCGGAGTCGCGGAGCAGGCGTGCCGCGGTCGCCAGGCGCCACCAGGTCAGGTACGCCAGCGGCGGTCGTCCTACCGAGGTCGTGAAGCGGCGGGAGAAGGCGGCGCGTGACAGTCCCGCCTGCGTTCCCAGCGTGGCGACGGTCCAGGGGTGGGCCGGGTCGCGGTGGATCGCGGCCAGGGCCGCGCTGATGGCCGGGTCGGTGAGCGCCGCCGCCCAGCCCGTGGCCTCGCCCGGCGCGGGCTGCTCGGCGAGCCACGCCCGAAGTATGTAGAGCAGAAGGGTGTCGAGCAGGGCGGGCACGATGGCGTCCGTCCCCGGCTGCGGTCGCTCCAGCTCCGCGCCGAGCAGGTCGACCGCGGCGCGCAGGTGCGGATGATGCCCGACGCGGGCGGGCAGGTGCAGGAGCGGCGGCAGATCGTCCAGCAGCGGGTGGCTGTATCCGGCGTTCAGTTGGTAGGCGCCGCACAATGTCACCGTGGCCGGGGCGTCGGCGTGCACGCGGCCGACCGGCGCGGCGGCGTACCTGCGTTCGAACCTCGGGTCGTCCTGCGGGTCGCAGACATGGTCGGCGAGCGGTGTGGACGGGGCGTCGGCCAGCCCGTGCTCGCCTCCGTGCGGGAGGAACAGCACATCGCCGGCGGCCAGCGGAAACGGCTCACCCTTCGGTGGGATCACCCAGCAGGGGCCGCGCAGGACGATCTGGAAGCCCGCCGCTCCCGGGACCGTCCTGAACCGCTGCCCCCACGGGGCCTGCCATTCCACGAGGGCCGACCGCGGCTCACCGGTGCGCATCACCGCGATCACGTCGCTCAGCACGTCCACCCGAGAAGGCTAGCCGCGTCTTGGGCGAGAGACGCTTGCGTATGAATTCGAGATCAACACGCATTGGTCGTCTGAGCGTCGGGCCTTACGGTCGAGACGACCGAAGATCACTAGATGACGGGGGCGGCTCATGGCGGTTCGGCGGGACTCGATGATGATGGCGGCTCGCGTCCACGCGTACGGCGGGCCGGACGTGATCCGCTACGAACGCGTGCCCCGTCCGACCCCTGGGCCGGACGAGGTGCTGGTGCAGGTGGCCGCCGCCGGGTTCAACCCCTCGGACGTCGGGTTCCGGGCAGGCCTGATGCGGGACATCGTCCCGCTCGACCTCCCGTTCACCCTGGGTGCCGAGGCCGCCGGGACGATCGTCGAGAAGGGAGAGGGCGTCGAACACCTGCACACCGGTGACGCCGTCGTCGGACGGCTCGACAAGAGCGGCGCCGCGGCCGAGTACCTGACCGCGCCCGCCGCTCTGATGGTGCGCGCTCCCCGCGACATCCCGCTCGCCCATGCGGCGGCGCTCCCCGTCGCCGGACTCACCGCGTGGCAGGCCGTGTTCGAGCACGCGCGCCTCGGGCCAGGCACACGTGTCCTCGTCAACGGCGCGGGCGGCGGGGTCGGGATGTTCGCCGTCCAGTTCGCCCGGCACGCCGGCGCGCACGTGATCGCCACCGCGAGTCCGCGGAGCGCGGAGCGGGTTCGCGGCTACGGCGCCGAGCAGGTCATCGACTACACGCGGGAGCGCCCGCACGAGGTCCTGGACCGTCCCGTGGACGTGGTGCTCAACCTGGCCGCGATACCGCCCAAGGAGGCGGCGGAGCTGTGCCGGGCGGTCCGGCCGGGCGGAGCACTCGTCTCGATCACCGTTCCGGTGGAGCCTTCGGCCGGAGCCCAGGTGACGACCGAGCACTTCGTCGCCCGCAACGACCCCGATCGGCTGGCCGAACTCGTCACCCTCGTCGACAAGGGCGTGATCCGCGTGGACGTCGCCGCCGCCCGCCCGCTCGCCGAGGTCGCGGCCGTGCACCGGGACGCCGAGGCAGGACGCGGCAGCGGCAAGACCATCCTGATCCCGTGACGCTACGTCCGCGTCCAGGTGGTGAGGCGAGCGCCGCCGGCGGCGACGGCCCGGCCGTCCGGGCTGACGGCCACGCACGTGACCCCGGGCGTGGCGCCGTTCTGGAGCCCGGCGATCCTCCTGCGCCGGGTGACGTCCCACAGGGTGACGGTGCCGGTTTCGGAGCCGGTCGTGAGGACGCCGCCTCCGCTGGACGCGAGGCAGGTCACGCCAGAACCAGGCCCGGCCAGGGTACTGATCGTTTTGCGCACGGCGACGTCCCAGAGCGTGACCGTCCCGGTGCCGGTCGAGGTGGACAGGACCGCCTACCGGATCGTGCAGGAGGCGCTCACCAACACCGCCCGGCACGCCGGGCACCGCCACGGTCCCCGGCGCCGGGCTGCTCGGCATGCGCGAGCGGGTCACCGCCCTCGGCGGCCGCCTGCGCGCGGAACCGCGGAGCGAGGGCGGCTTCAGCGTCCAGGCCGAACTCCCCGTGGGCCGGCCGTCGTGATCCGTGTCCTGCTGGTCGACGACCAGCCGCTCCTGCGCGGCGGGTTCCAGGCGCTGCTCGACGCCGAGGACGACATCGAGGTGGTGGCCGAGGCCGCCGACGGCGAGGAGGGCCTGGCGCTCATCAGGGAGCACTTGCCCGACATCGCGCTCATCGACATCCAGATGCCGGTGATGGACGGCATCGAGGCGACCCGCCGCATCGCCGCCGACCCGGCGCTGGCCGGGGTGCGCGTCGTCATCCTGACCAACTACGGGTTCGACGAGTACGTCTTCAACTCGCTGCGCGCCGGTGCTGCGGGCTTCCTCGTCAAGGACATCGAGCCGGAGGACCTCCTTCACTCGGTCCGCGTCGCCGCGCGCGGTGACGCGCTGCTCGCGCCGTCCATCATCCGGATGCTGATCGGCCGGTACGTCGCGGTGCCGCTCGGCACGGACGCCGGGACGGCGCTGAAGGAGCTGACCAACCGCGAGCGGGAGGCCGTCGCCCTGGTCGCGCGGGGCCTGCCCAACGACCAGATCGCCGCCCGCATGGCGATCAGCCCGGTCACCGCGAAGACCCACGTCAACCGGGCCATGGCCAAGCTCGGCGCCCGCGCCCAGCTCGTCGTCCTCGCCTACGAGTCCGGCCTGGTGTCCCCGCGGACCTGACCGGGTGAAGACTGTCGGGCATGGAGTTCTTCGTCTACCACCGCGACCGTCCCGGCTCCCGGGAGCTGCGCGAGAAGCTGCTGGAGGAGCACTGGTCCTACATGGACCGGTACGCGGCGGAGATGATCGCCCGCGGCCCGACCTTCGACGGCGAGACGCTCACCGGCAGCGTCCACATCGTCGACCTGCCGGACCCCGCCGCCGCCCGCGCGTTCGCCTTCGACGAGCCCTGCTACCAGGCCGGCGCGTACCGGGACGTCCTGATCCGCCGGTGGCGCAACCGGCTCGCCCGCACCATGTGGGACTTCCCGGGCGACCTGACCGGCGGCTACCTGGTGCTCGGCCTAGGTTCAGGCGAGGCCACCGACACCACCCCGCCCGGCCAAGACGGCCTGATCGCCTACGGCCCACTCCTGTCCGACGACGCCACCACCTGGCTCGGCACCGCAGCCCTCGTCCAGACCCCGGCCCCGCAAACGGCCCGCGCCACCCTCACCCCGGACCGCTACGCCGCCCTAGAAACCCACCAATGGCAACCCGGCGGCCGCCGCTGATCACCCCGCCCCCATAAAGAATTCCCGACGCCCGAATTCTCCGCGTGCCCGCGGCGGCCAGAACGACGATCAAGCACTGGCCGGTTCTGGCAATGTGTGCAATCGGCCACGGACCGGGTTGCGCCACAGCGTTAGCGTCCAGTGAAAGCCCGTTGGGGGGAGCCAGGGACGGCGAACACTGGAGATCCTTTTTCGCAAGGTTGGCCGCAATGTCAGATCGCCTCTTGGAGGCGCACCTGCACGAGGTCCTTTACAAACATGGGACGAGGGTCGATGCGGGCAGCCTGCGAACGTACATCAACGAGTTCCTGCCGGCGGAGTACCGCGTCGAGGTGGCCAGCTACGACCGGGAACGCGATCGCGTCCCGCCCCGGTGAATCGGCCGAGGCGCCCCTGAGCGTGGAGGTGGACATCGCCGAGGTCGATATCGGCAGGAGAGTGGCGCGGGCGTACACATGCGACGACCACAGGAAGCTCGACATCTTCCTTTCCGGCGGGAACGAGATCTTGCTCAACGAGGTCACCCCGGGACGCCGGCTCCATCTCGAAGGACGGGTACTGGCCGGGCGCAGGGAGTTCTACGATTCGCTGCTCGACCGGCTCAAGGTGCCCCGCAACGGCCATCTGCTGGAGATCGGCGGGGTGCGCATCCCGGATCCGGCCGCGCGGACGGAGGAGTTCCTCGAGGACGAGCACTATTCGTTCGTTCTCTCCCCGATCCACGGCGATCTTCACGCCGGAAACGTCCTCTTCGGCGGCGGCGGATTCGGGATCATCGATTACGCCAGGATGCGCGAGCGGTTTCCCGCGCTCTACGACATCGCGTACCTCTTCGCCGACCTCAAGTCGCGGCTCGTCGCGGACCGGTTCGACATGCCCACGCTGGCCGCCCTGGAGCGGTCGCTCATGGACGGTGATGAGCGCGGCTGGATGCGGCGACTTGTCCAGAGAAGTCGGAATCGCCAGCACATTCGTCAGCTATCGCTGTTCGAGTACAAGAATCTTCCGGAGGAGATAATGTTTTTGGGGAAGCCGACCACGTTTTATTCACTCATGGGGCTGATCCTGTTGGGGCGCCTGAAATTCGATGTGCCGGAAGTGGAGAAAAGGGCCTGTCTGGTGCTGGCCCATTATGCGTTCGAGAGGGCTCGATGACCCGGTTCATCTTTATCTGCTACGCGTTGGACGGCGAGCATCTCGACTTACTCCGGGAGCGGCTGAGGCTCATCGCCCTGGGGGCCGGCGACGTCGGCCTGCAGACCTACGCCCACATCCGCGACGCGCAGAACTGGCACACCGGGCACCTGTCCAAGAAGGAGGTCCTCGAGGCGGCGTTCGCGCGGATCTCCCAGGCCGACGCGGTCCTGCTCGACCTCACGAGCAGCGCGGGGTCCAAGCGCGTGGGCCTGAACATCGAGGCCGGGTACGCCAAGGCACTGGAGAAACCGATCCTCGCAGTGTGGCATAAATCAGACAGGCCACCCATGACCACCGACCTCGCCGACTACGAGACCTGGTACGAGGAGAAGGCCGGGCTCAGAGCGGCGGTCCGCCGACTGCTCACCCAGGCGCGGTTGACATCCGTCACACCCGCTTGACGGTCACCTTCGCGGTTCCGGTACGTAGATCCAGCCGTCCTCCTCGAACCCTTTGTCGGGAAGCCGCACCGACACCCGGTCGAAGGCGTCCGCGGCCAGCCGCCCGTATCCGTGGGCGATGACGTCCCGAAAGATGACATCGGACACGATGAGGGCGAGGTCGGCCTCCTGATGGTCGGCGAGCGCACGGCGCAGGGAGGGGGAGTCCAGGAGGCGGTGGACGGCGATCGTCGACTCCCCGAGCCATCCGTTGATGCCGCTGCTGACGTGGCCGCGGTGCAACGCCGCCCTGATGCGCAGCCGGGCATGCGCGTTCAGGTCCGCGTTGGTCTCGGCCAGCGCGTCGACCAGGCCCTCGATGAGCCGCGGGATGACGCGGCTCTCGTCCAGGGCGGCGGGCAGGACGTCGAACTGGCCGTCCCCCGACCTCTGCAGGTCGGTGTGCGCCGTGGGCAGCCCCGCGTGGCGGCGGGCGTCGTCGAGCAGGTCGACGAAGCGCCGCTGAGCGCGGGCCGCCTCCGGGGTGCGGAAGCGGCTGAACCGCTCGATGTCCGCCGCGAAGCACAGCCGCACTCCCGACGCCGCCGGGGCGGTCTTCTCGGCCGGCCGGGCCGGGCTCGCGATGGGCGTGCGCTCGCCCGGCAGTGTCAGGGCGAACCGTGCGGGCTCGCGGCCATGCGCGTGCTCCACCCGGCGCGATGCCCGGACGACCGACACGTCCGCGCGCAACGCGCCGGTCAGTTCCGGCAGGGCGACCGGCGCGCTGACGACGGCCTGCACGAGGTAGCCGACCGGCTCGCCGCCTGCGGCCGACCGCCCGGCGGGTTCGGTACTGCCGAAGAAGAGGCCGGCGGCGTGGCCCTCCAACTCCGCCGACGAATACGCCAACCGCCCCGCGTCTGAAGGCGGGCGTTCCCGGGCCGCCGGTCTTGCCACGGTCGCGGTCGTACCGCCCTCGCCGTCGTCACCGAACCGCTCTTGCAGGGGGTGCAAGGCGAGCACGGTCACCCGCCGGTCTTCGAAGCACACCCGCAGGTACACCCCGGCGTACCGGGTCCGCGACGGCGGCCGGCCCAGAACGCACGCCAGCCGCAGGCCGAACAGGTCGTGGCCCTCGGGAACCGGCTGAGCGCCCAGGTGGTCGGGAAGGGCGGGGATGGCGTGCACCCGGGGCCTCTCGATATCGACGCGGGTCACCCGGACGAGACGCGACCGCCGAACGGTGCACACGTCGACCGTCGCCAGAAAGCGGTCGCGGGCCAGCGGACGACCGTCCGACTTCGTGGCGTCCTCATCGGACCATGGGAAGATCCGCATGAAACCGCCTGTCGCCGATGAGGTAGGCAGCGTGTCCGCCGATCAGCGCGGCGCCGCTGCGGCCGTGCGCGATCTGGTCCGACGAGGCGCAGATCACCGCGGGCACCCCTTCGTCCATCCCGGACGCGACCAGCGACCGGCAGAGCCGCGCGATCGCGTCTCCGTTCAGGATCGGCTCGTACACCTCCAGGTGGCGTACCTGCCGGTAGGCCCTGCCCGGCCTCGCGGGAACGTCCTCGACCACCGTCCGGACGTGTTCGAAGCGGGCGCCGAACGTGTCGGGCACCAGGTGGTGGAGCTCGGATTCCGCCAGTTCCTCGGCCAGCTCCCGCCGCAGGCACTCGGTGGCGTCCTCCCGGTAGGCGCCGGTGGAGAACCATCTCTGGAAGGCGCCCAGGGATGATGCCGGCAGAAATCCCCTCAGGTCCGAGCGCATGTCCTCGGCGAGGGGAGCGGCGCGGTCGGCACGGTATCCGAGGGCGTCCAGGATCCGCGCCGCGGGCCGGAAGTACTTGTAGACGCCACCCGGCGGATTGAAGGATCCGGGACGGCTCGGCGAATGCAGCAGCACGTGCCGGTCGTCGTCCCTGATCCGCAGCAGCGCGGCGAACGACACTCGCATCTCGCGCCGCTCACGCCGGCCTGCCGCCATCTCGCTGACCTCCCGCCTCCATCCTGCGCCGTGCCGCCATCGGGTTCTGTGGCACTTGCCATAGAACCCGGAGGTTCCTGTGAGGAGTGGACGGGAGGGTGACCGCCGCGTCGCCGACCTGCCCGACGGGCTTACGGAACCGGCGTGATGCCGCCGTCGATGCGGAGGTTGATGCCGTTGACGTAGCCGGCCAGGGGGCTGGCGAGGAAGGCGACGGCGGCGGCGATGTCGTCTTCGGTGCCGAGGCGTCCGCTGGGGTTCGGGGCGTACTCGGCCAGGACCTCCGGCTCCAGCTCGCGCCATTCCGCCGGGCGGCCCTGGGCGGCGGCGCGGTCCTCGAACATGCGGCGCATGCCCTCGGTGACGATCACGCCGGGGCTCACGGTGTTCGCGGTGATCCCCGACCCGGCGAGGTGGCGGGCGAGGCCGGTGGTCATGTTGACGACGGCGGCCTTCGCGGCGGAGTAGTCGACCATGTTCGGGAGGGGCGTGGTCGCGGCGCGGCTGCCGACGTTGACGATCCGTCCCCAGCCGCGCTCGCGCATCGGGGGGACGAGCCCGCGGATCAGCCGCACCGCGGACACCACGTTGCCGTTCATCGCGTCCAGCCAGGCGGACGGCTCGGCGGTCTCCCAGTCGTGCTCGGCGAACGGGCCCGCGTTGTTCACCAGGACGTCCACGCCCCAGCGGCGGGCCCGCGACGCGACCTCGGCGGCGGCCTCGTCGTCGGTGAGGTCGCCGAGCACGACGTCGCACTCGCCGCGCACGCTCTGCGCGACCTCCGAGGCCCGTCCCTCGTCACGGCCGTGCACCAGGACGGCGCAGCCCTCGCCGGCCAGCCGGCGGGCCACCGCCGCGCCGATCCCGCCGCTGCTCGCCGTCACCAGTGCGCGCCGTCCCGAGAGTCCGAGGTCCATGGCCGGAACCCTAGGCGGAGCCTCCGACAGGGAGGTCCGAGGACGCGGACACCTTGACGGGCGCCGGCGCGGGACCGTCCTCGCCGCGGCGGCGGAGCCCGAACCAGACGAGGACCGCGCTGGCCAGCGTCACGGCCACGTTCACGCTCAGCGCGAAGTGGAAGCCGGTCAGCTCCCCGCTTCGCGTCGCGGCGACCGCGCTGAGGATCGGGACGCCCGCGGTGATGGCGACCTGCTGCGTCATCAGGGTCAGCCCGGTCGCCAGCCCCTGCTCCTCGTTCGGCAGGCCCGAGGTCCCCGTGACGGTGTACGCAACGATCGCGCTCACGTGCCCGAAGAAGCCGATGAACAGCGCCGGGATCAGGATGACGAGCGCGATCCGGCCGGTGCCGAGGAACACCAGGGGCAGCGTCGCCAGGCCCTGCACGGCCAGGCCCGTGGTCAGGACGGCCCGCCCGCCGAAGCGCCCGATGACCCGTCCGCCGATCACCCCGGCGGCGACGGACGCCAGGCCGGGGACGCCGAAGACGGCGCCGGTGGCGAGCGGCGAGAAGCCGAGGACGTTCTGCAGGTAGAGCGTCGTCAGGAAGATCATCGCGGGCTCCATGACGAAGATGACGAGGCCCGCGTAGTTGCCCCACTTCACCGTGGGGCGGCGCAGGATGCGCACCGGGGCGAGCGGGGCGGGCGAGCGCAGCTCGATCACCCAGAAGGCGGAGAGCAGCAGGACGCCGGCGATGGCCGCGGGGACGTTCCGCTCGACGACCGCGTAGATCACGGCCAGCAGGCCGCCGGTCACGGTCACGGCCCCGGGCAGGTCCAGCCGTGTCCGGGCGGGACGGCTGCTCTCGCCGATCAGGGCGGGGGTGGCCACCAGGATGGCCACCGCGACCGGGACGTTGATGAAGAACGCCGCCCGCCAGCTCAGCAGACCGACCAAGGCGCCGCCGACCAGCGCGCCGACGGTGAAGCCGGCGGACAGCAGGGCGCCGTTGAACCCGAGGACGCGCTCGCGCAGCGCGCCCTCCTCGAACGTGCTGGTGATCAGGGACAGCGCGGCGGGCGCCGCCATCGCGGTGGCGAACCCCTGCAGCGCGCGAGCGGCCAGC
This sequence comes from Actinomadura madurae, assembly GCF_047130825.1. Taxonomy (NCBI): domain Bacteria; kingdom Bacillati; phylum Actinomycetota; class Actinomycetes; order Streptosporangiales; family Thermomonosporaceae; genus Actinomadura; species Actinomadura madurae. The sequence continues at coordinate 7,798,382 of NZ_CP083237.1, read as the reverse complement.
AGGGTCTCGGGGCCGGACGCGAAGCCGCCGAGCAGCGAGGCCGCCGTCAGCAGCGCCATCCCGGCCAGGAACAGCCTGCGGCGGCCGAACAGGTCCGCCATCCGGCCGAACACCAGCGTGAAGCCGGCCGCGGGCAACGCGTAGGCGGACGCGATCCAGGACAGGTCGGTCACGTTCAGCCCGACGCCCTCCCCGACCATCGGCAGCGCGACGTTCAGGATCGAGAAATCGACGGACAGCATGAACCCGGCACCGAGCAGGACGAGAACGACCAGGCGCTGCCGGCCTTCGATGCGCGGAGGTGACATGGCTTCAGTGGGCATGCGAGAACACACCTTCCACAAAGAACAGAAATGCGCAGGTGGGGTGGTCAGGGGGCGTCTTGCTCGGCTTCTTCGGCGATGCGCTTGATGTTCGCCAGGCGGCGGTCCCAGTCGGCCGCGAGCGCGGCCATCCACCGCGCCGTCGCGTTCAGGGCGGCGGGACGCACCGCGTAGCGCACCTCGCGTCCGACCCGGCTGCAGGTGACCAGCTCGGCGGCGTCCAGGACGGCGAGGTGCTTCACCACCGCCTGCCGCGAGACGGGGAGCCGTCCGGCGAGCGTGGTGGCGGTGGCCTCGCCCTGTTCGGCGAGGAGATCGAGCAGGCGGCGCCGCGTCGGATCGGCCAGCGCCGCGAAGACGCTGTCGACCGACGCGACGCCGTCGCGCGGGGTGTCGGTCACGCGGCCTCGGCGCGGGACTTGAAGGCGTCCAGGACCTGGGGCCAGCCGCCCGAGTTGTCCTCCAGCGCCTTGCGGCGCAGGTCCTCGGAACCGGCCAGCAGCGCGAACCCGCTCTCGACGACGCGGAGCCGCGTCTTGGCGCCCTCCGGGGTCAGCGTGAACTCCACGAGGGTGCTGTTGTCGTCGCGCAACTCTTCTCCGGGAAAGGCGCTGGCCCAGCGGTAGGCGACGTACGTCGGCGGCTCGACCTTCTCCACACGCACGGGGAAGTCCCCGTACTCGGAGTTCTTCGCCACTGTCGACTCGCCTTCCTTGGCCGCGCCGGTCGGGCCCGGCTCGTCGTTCACCCAGAACCCGGGATCGGTCACCAGCGACCAGACCCGCTCCAAGGATGCCGCGATCAGGGTTTCGCGTTCAATCCGGTCCTCACTCATGTGATCGCTCCTCACTCGTACCGTTGTTGCAACCACAGGGTTGCACATGAGCCATCGAGGCGCAACCCTACGGTTGCACTACCGGCATGTCCGGCATCAACAAGGCGGGGCGTCCGCCAGAGGAAAGACAGGACCGGCCGGACGGGCTTCACTCGCGGTGACGCGACCGCGAGAGGAGCCGTCCCATGCCGGAGAAGCCTGGTTCGGAGTTCTGGAAGGACCTCAAGCCGATCGAGAACTCGCAGAAGCCGGACGCGCTGCCGGAGGTGTACCTGCCCAAGGTCGCCACCGACGACGACCGCTACTACGTGCCGTTCACCGACACCGTCGGATCGAGGCCGCTGTGGATCAACGTGAAGGACAACACGTGGTCCGACATCCTGCGGTCCAAGGAGGCCGGGCTCGTCAACCGGCACTACCACCCGCACGAGGTGTTCGCCTACACCATCTCCGGCAAGTGGGGGTACCTCGAACGCCCCTGGACGGCGACGGCGGGCGACTTCGTCTACGAGGCGCCGGGCGAAGGGCACACCCTCGTCGCCTACGAGGACGAGGAGCCGATGAAGACGCTGTTCATCGTCAAGGGCCCGCTCATCTGGCTGGACGAGAACGGCGACCCGGACGGCTACTTCGACGTCCACGACTACATCGACATGTGCCGCAAGCACTACGCCGAGGTCGGCCTGGGCGCGGACCTCGTCGACTCGCTGTTCCGCTGAGCCTCCCGGCCACGACGTAGGCTCCGCCCGAGGACACCCCACCTCGGGAGGAGCAGACCATGCCGGCGCCCGCACCGATGATCTCCCAGGCCAGCACCGAGGACGTCGACCCGCGCGACCGCATCGACTACTGGGAGGACTACAACCGCAGGGCTCTGGTCGGGCTGGCCTGCACGTCCTACTCCGAGCAGGGGCTGCTGGCGCGGCAGGCCAACTTCCGGCTCGGGGACGTGCGGCTGGCCGACATCAGCGGCAACGCCCACGCCATCGAACGCACCCCGCAGATCGCCAAGGCCGTCCCGAAGGAGTCGGTGTTCGCGTCCCTGCTGGTCGAGGGCGAGGCGGTCTTCCTGCACGAGCACGGCTGCCTCGCCGCCACGGCCGGGGACCTCGTCCTGTACGACACGCGCCGCCCCTACCTGTTCGGGTTCTCCTCGTCCATGCGGCAGTTCCTGGTCGACGTCCCGCGCGAGGTGTTCGCCGAGCGGTGCGTGGCGGGCGGCGTCCCCGCGCCGATGGTGTTCGGACGCGGTACGGCCCGGGAGGGCGAGCTGCTCCGGACGCTCCGCTCCGTCCTGGAGGCGCCGCACGCGACCGCCCGGGACGGCGTCCTGGACCTGCTCGGGCTCCTGGCCGCCGAGCGCGCCGGCGGACGTCCCGCGCCCGCCGCGTACCGGACCCGGCTGATCGTCGCCGAGGACTACATCGAGCGGCACCTGCACGACGCCCGCCTCTCCCCCGGCCGGGTCGCCGCCGCGCTCGGGGTGTCGGTCCGGCATCTCGGCCGGATCTTCGAGCCGGCGGGCACCACCCCGTCCCGGCACATCCTGGAACGCCGCCTCCGGCGCGCGCACGGCGACCTCACCGCGCCGGACGCCGCCCGCGGGACCATCGCGGACGTCGCCTACCGCTGGGGCTTCTCCAGCCAGGCCCATTTCGCCCGCCACTTCCGGGCCCGGTTCGGCCGCACCCCCTCGGAGGTGCGCGCGGAAGCTTGCGCAGGTGAACGCCCACCTGAAGGATGAGCACGACACTCCAAACAAAGGCGGCAACGTGGACATCACGGTCAGCTACCAGCCCACGCCGGACGAGGTGGTCCGGGCGTTCACCCGGGGTCTCCGGCGCCAGCTCACGGCTCTGTACGCGGTCCTGGTGTCGGCCCTGCTCGTGGGCTCCGCCGTCTTCTTCCTCACCGGCGAGCTGAAGCTGGGCATCGCGCTGCTCGTGTCGTCGGTCCTCGCGCCCCTCGCGGGCAACTGGTGGCTGCGCAAGCGCGCCAGGCAGCAGCTCGCGTTCCTCTGCGTCCCCACGACGCTGCGGGTGACCGAGGAGGGCTACGAGGCCCGCACCGACCAGTCCACCACGATGATGCGCTGGTCGATGCTCTCCGACGTCGCCGCGACCCCGGAGTTCTGGGTGCTCTTCGTGAACAAGCAGCCCGCCGCGTTCCTCCCCAAGGCCGCCTTCGACCCCGCCCAGCGCGCCGAGATAGACGGCTTCCTGGCCGCCCGGACGCCGGTCGGAGCCAAGTGAGCCGCGTTCCACGGCTCGCCACCACGTACAGCCTCTTCGTCCCGGACGAGGAGACCGCCCGGAACGGCGCCCAGGAGCTGGGCGCCCGCGGCCACGCGCTCGTTCGCGTCGCCCCCGCGCCCGGCTCCGGATGGCGGATCGACAGCCTCGACGAGGGGCCCTTCCCGGACGACGACGAGACCTGGTGGACGGCCGCCGAGAGCCGGATCGTCTCCCGGTTGAGCGAGGACCTGGGCGGTACCGTCCGGCTCTCGATGGCCTTGCCGGAGACGGCCCGCCGCTTCCTCCCCGAGGGAGAGACGATCTGCGACCGGACCGCCGGGCAGGTGCGGGACGCGCGCCTGTCGGCGCTCTCCTCCGAACCGGCCCGCGCGCCACGCCCTGTCATCGTCCACGATCTCGCGAACCCGGAGCCCTCGGACGGCCCCACGGGCGAGCCCGTCGTGCTGCTGGGTCTGGACGACGTCGACTGGGCGGCGCTGACCGGCGCCTACGGGCCGGCGGACGACGTCCCGGACATCTTGCGGGGCCTCGCCGCCAACGACGAGGCGTGGGACGAGTTCACCGAGGAGTACTTCAGCACGGTCGTCCATCAGGACACCTGCTACGACTGCACCTCGGAGACCGTCGGGTTCCTCGTGCAGCTCGCCCGCGCACCGCGGCTGACCCCCGAGTACCGCCTGGACCTGCTGATCCACCTGGCCTACATCGCCACCATCGACCCCGTGCCGGTCACCGCCGAGGCCGGCACGAACGAGGCCGGCTCGTACGAGGCCGGCTCGTACGAGGCCGGCTCGTACGAGGCCGCCTCATGCCGGGCCGTCATCGAGCGGATTCCCGACCTCATGGCGCTCTGGCCGGACGCGTCCGCGTCGGCACGCGCCTGGCTGATCGTTCTGGCGGCCCTGGGCATGGACGGTGGCGCGCCGCCCGAGTTCGAGGCGTTCCGGCGTCGGGTCGAGGGGCCGAGCCCGGCGCTGGACCTCGCGCTCGCCCTGGTCTCCGGCGACGAGGACGGCGCGCTCAAGCTGACGATCGCCGCGGCCTCATGGGACCAGCGGGTCCCGCCGCTGCTGGAGGCTCCGATCCCGCTGCGGGCCCGCCATCTGAAGGTTCTCGTCCACCTCGCCCTGGAAGAGCTCACCCCGGCGAGGTAGCCGTTTCAACGGCCCTGGAAGTCGGGGGGACGGTTCTCCAGGAAGGCCGTGATGCCTTCCTTCGCGTCGTCGGTGGCGGCCAGGTGGACGAGTTCGCCGAGCAGGTGCTCGACCTGGTCCTCCAGGGGGCGGCCTTCGATGGCGAAGAAGGCGTCGCGGCCCCGGCTCAAGCCCAACGGGCTCTTGGACGCGATGACACGGGCCAGCTCGTCCACGCGGGCGTCGAGGTCGGCGCGCGGGACGACCTCGGTGACGAGGCCGATCTCGCGGCCCTCGGCGGCGGTGATGCGGGCGCCGGTGTAGTAGAGCTTGAACGCGTGCTTGGGGGCGACGTTCCGGTTGATGATCGCCATGATCATCATGGGCCAGAGGCCGACGTTGACCTCGGGGGTGGCGAGCTTGACGTCGTCCGCGGCGATCACCAGGTCGCACGCGGCGGCGAGGCCGAGGCCGCCCGCGACGGCGTGGCCGGCGAGCCGCGCGATGATCGGCTTGCCGAGCGCGGGGAAGGCGGTGAACAGGCGGAACGGCGCGCTCTCCCGGATGGCGGAGGCGTCGGCGACCGAGCGGCCGTCCGCCTGGGCCCGGCCGAGGCCGCCGAGGTCGGCGCCGGCGCAGAACGCGCGGTCGCCGGCGCCCGTCAGGACGATCACCCGGACGCCGTCGTCGGCCTTGGCGCGCTCGAACGCGTCGAGCAGCTCGCCGGTCATCCGGTCGCTGAGCGCGTTGCGGGCGTCGGGGCGGTTCAGCGTGATCCGCGCGATCCGCTCGTCCACCGAATAGAGGATCGTCTCGTACATGCCCCGCCCCTTTTCCGCCGGTGAACCGCGAACCGCCCCTCAGAGCATGCCGCATGCTCCGAGAGGCGGTGCCGCGCGGTGCGTCAGACGCGCTCGATGATCGTGGCGTTGGCCTGGCCGCCGCCCTCGCACATCGTCTGGAGACCGTAGCGGCCCCCGGTGCGCTCCAGCTCGTGCAGCAGCTTGGTCATCAGGATGCCGCCGGTGGCGCCCAGCGGGTGCCCGAGGGCGATCGCGCCGCCGTTGGGGTTGGTCTTCTCCAGGGACGCGCCGGTGTCGTGCGCCCACGCCAGCGGGACGGGGGCGAACGCCTCGTTGACCTCGAACACGTCGATGTCGTCGATCTTGAGGCCGCCGCGGTCCAGCGCCTTCTCGGTCGCCGGGATCGGACCGGTCAGCATGTAGACCGGGTCCGAGCCGCAGACGGCGAGGGTGTGGATGCGGGCGCGCGGCGTCAGGTTGTGCCGCTTGACGGCCTCCTCGGACGCGATCAGCAGCGCGGACGCGCCGATGGAGATCTGCGAGGCGACGGCCGCGGTGATGACGCCGCCCTCGCGGAGGGTCTTCAGCCCGGCCATCTTCTCCAGCGTGGTGTCGGGGCGGGCGCCCTCGTCCTTGGACAGCCCGGCGATGGGGGCGACCTCCCGGTCGAAGTAGCCGGCCTCGATGGCCTTGGCGGCGCGCTGGTGGCTCTCCAGCGCGAACTTCTCCAGGTCCTCGCGGGTGTGGCCCCACTTCTCGGCCATCATCTCCGCGCCGCGGAACTGGGAGATCTCCTGCATGCCGTAGCGCTCGGCCCAGCCCTCGCCGTACGGGAAGGGCATGCCCTTCTCCAGGGCCATGGCGACGGACGAGCCCATCGGGACGACCGCCATCTGCTCGATCCCGGACGCGACGACGAGGTCCTGGGTGCCGGACAGGACGCCCTGCGCGGCGAAGTGGATCGCCTGCTGGGACGACCCGCACTGCCGGTCGATGGTCACGCCGGGCACGGTCTCCGGCAGCCCGGCCGACAGCCACGCGGTGCGGGCGATGTCGAGGGACTGCGGGCCGACCTGCATGACGCAGCCGGTGATCACGTCTTCGACCGCGGAGGGGTCGACGCCGGTGCGGTTGACGAGCTCCTTGAGCACGTGGGCCCCGAGATCGGCGGGGTGGACGTCCTTCAGGGCGCCCTTCTTGGTACCGACGGGGGTACGGACCGCGCCGACGATGTACGCCTCGGCCACTGCGCCTCCAAGTTGTGGGGTTCCGTCCCGAAACCGAGTGAGATTCGGTCGTCAGTATGAGATTACATCCCCGAGGGCGCAACACCATGTGAGCTGAGTCTCGGACGCCATGCCCATCCTCCGCTCCGCGGCCTGTGGCTACCCGCCCCGCTCCGCGGCCCGCGGCTCGGGGCGCAGGACCGCGCCGTCCGCCTCGTCGCCGAGGGACGCCTCGGCGAGCCGCCGCAGGACGTCCGCCAGCTCGGGATGCTCCTCTGGTGCCCACCCTTCCAGGTGCCGGGCGAGGCCCTCGCGGCGCGCGGCGAACAGGCGCCCCGCGGCGGCCTCCCCGGACGGCGTGATCGCGAGGACCCCGTCCTGCCGCCGGACGTACCCGGCGTCGACGAGCAGATCCACGTACGGGCGGCCGTGTTCGACGGCGACGCCCGCGCGGTCGGCGAGGTCCTGGCCGCTGACCGTCCCGTCCTTGGCGATCCGGCACAGCGCCCACACGCTGCCCGCGGGCAGCGAGACCCCGGAGAGCGCGCCCAGCCGGTCGTAGAGCTCGAAGGCCGTGGCGTCCTTGCGCATCAGCTCGCTCAGGGCGCGCTCGATCTCGTGCCTGGACGACCGGACGGTCGGCGCCGCCCCGAAGCCCTCGCCGTAATCGCGCGCCTGCGCGGTCGCCCGCAACGGCACCTCGCGCAGGAACCACGTCAGCACGCACGCGACCGCCACCACCGGGACGGCCCAGAGGAACACCGAGTCGATCGACTGCGCGTAGGCGTGCAGGACGTCCTGCTTCACCGCCGCGGGAAACCCGTCGAGCACGCCGGGATCGCCCTGCACCGCCGCAGGGTCGAAACCGGGCGGCAGGACCCGCGCCAGATCCTCGACCTGGTCGGCCAGCCGGCTGCTGAAGACGGACCCGAACACGGCGACGCCGAACGACCCGCCGATCTGCCGGAAGAACGTGACGCCGGACGTCGCGGAGCCGAGGTCCTTGTACGACACCGCGTTCTGGACGGCGATGACCAGCACCTGCAGGACGAGCCCGAGCCCGAAGCCGAGCAGCGCGAACCGCAGGCTCATCGAGAGCGTGGACGAGTTCTCGTCCAGTCGCGAGCACAGGTACAGCGCCACCGCGATGACCGGGGCGCCGATCACGGGGAACACCTTGTAGCGGCCGAACCGGCTGATCAGCTGGCCGGACCCGACCGAGCTGACCAGCAGGCCGAGCATCATCGGCAGCAGGTGCACCCCGGACAGCGTCGGCGAGATGCCGTGCACCACCTGGAGGAAGATCGGCAGGAACGTCAGCGCGCCGAACATCGCGAAGCCGACCGCGAAGCTGATCGCCGCGCCGAGCGCGAACACCGGGTTCGCCAGCAGCGCCGGCGGCATGACCGGCTCGGCGGCGCGCCGCTCGACGAGCAGCCACACCGCGATGAGGGCCACCGAGCCGGCGGCGAGCCCGATGATCGGCGCCGACGCCCAGGCGTAGCGCGTGCCGCCCCAGGTCGTCATCAGCACGAGCCCGACCGCCCAGCCGACGATCAGCACCGTGCCGAGGTAGTCGATGCGGTGCCGCTCCCGCTCGCCCGCCGCCCGCAGCACGGCGGCGATCACCGCGAGTGCCAGCACCCCGATCGGCAGGTTGATGTAGAACACCCAGCGCCACGACAGGTTGTCGACGAACCAGCCGCCGAGCAGCGGCCCGCACACGCTGGACACGCCGAACACCGCGCCGAACAGCCCCTGGTAGCGCCCCCGCTCGCGGGGCGGCACCACGTCCCCGACGATCGCGACGGCGAGCACCATCAGCCCGCCGCCGCCGAGGCCCTGGAGGGCGCGGAACCCGATCAGCTCCGTCATGTCCTGCGAGAGGCCGCACAGCGCCGACCCGACCAGGAACAGCACGATCGACGCCTGGAACAGCCGCTTGCGCCCGTACTGGTCGCCGAGCTTCCCCCACAGCGGCGTCGAGGCCGTGGCCGCCAGCAGGTACGCCGTCACGACCCACGACAGGTGGTTGAGCCCGCCGAGGTCGCTGACGATCGTCGGCAGCGCCGTCGACACGATCGTCTGGTCCAGCGCCGCCAGCAGCATGGCGAGCATGAGGGCGCCGAGGATGACGTAGAGGTCCCTGCCCTTCGGCATGGCCCGCTCGTCCCGCGCCTCCATCGCCGCAGTCATGCCGCCCCCTGCCGCCCGCATGCCGGGTGTGCTGGGGCAGGTCTACCCAGCGGGGAGACCGGATCACCCCGGCCGGCGGCGCGGGGGGCGGCAGGGGCGGCGGGTCAGTGCAGCAGGTCGCGGACGACCTTCGCGGCCCCCACGGCGGCGGCGCCGCCCGCCACCGCGACGGTTCCCGCGGTGACCCAGATGGGGAGGCCCTTGCGGGTCTTCAGCCCGCTCACGAGGTCGAGCGAGTCGACGGCGAGACCGAGCCGCGCCCACATCCGCCGCCCGGAGTCCTCGCCGCTGAGCAGGTAGCCGGCGCCGACGGCGATCTCCCGGGCACCGAACATCCGGACCATGTAGTCGCGGCCCGGGTCGGCGCCGCCGCTCAGCCCCGCCACCTTCACGGTCAGCCTCGGCGCGGCGAACGCCGCGACCCCGAGGGCGACCCGTCCGCGCGCCAGGGCGGTCATCATTTCGTCGACCTTGTCCCGGCCGTCTTCTTCCTTCGCATCTGCCACACCTGTGAGATTAGCGGCCCCCACTCATCCCTCAACCGGCAGGTAACCCGTTCCTTACACGTCTATCGTCAGAGGAGGCGGCACTCCCCCGGAATGAAGGTGGCCATGGAAGGCATCCTCGCCCTCATCGTCGTGTCACTCCTCGCCGCGTTCTGCGTGCGGTGGGCCGCGGTGCGGCTCCGGCTGCCGATGCCCACCCGGGCCGCGGTGATCATCGTGTTCGTGCTCGTCGTGCTGGCCCTGTACGGGCAGTACCTCCAGGGCTGAGCGGAGCGAACCGGGGTGACCGGCCGGTGAAATTTTCCGGCCGATCACGAACCTCCCGGGCCGGCCGTGAGTCATAACAGGCGAAACCGGCTTCACGCTCGTTCGACGCCCTCCCCGGGCCGATGCGTCTCACCCGCCCCGGTGAGTCCCCCGGCGCGCATCCCCCGCGGCGGACGCGAACGGTACCCCGTCCGGCGAAGCCGGCCCGAGCCGAGGGAGAGCACCCGTGCCGCATCCGGCGACCACCGTCCAGGAGACCGGTGGCACGATCGCCCCGCACCTCAGGCGCCTGCTGGAGTTCGTCGAGCCCGACCGCGACGACGTCTGCCTGGACGTGGCCCGCGGCGGCGGCCCGATGCCGGCCGCGCTCGGCCCCCAGGTCCGGCACATGACCGCGGTGGACGCGATGCCGGCGCCGTCCGCGGCCGACCGGCACCGCGACGGCGGCCGGATGGGGACGGTCGAGTTCGGGACGGGCCCGGTCCGCATCACCGGCGACGCCCGCACCCGCGAGGTGCGCGGCCGCACCGCGGGCGGCACCCGGGCCGACGGCGACCTGTTGCCCGCGTCCGCGACGCGCGAGGAGCGCAGACCGCGCCGCGGCGGCCCCGACCAGCGCACCACGATCAAGGCGGACGCCGCCGCGCTGCCCTACCGGGACAACTCGTTCTCCCTGGTGACGGCCCGTTTCTCGCTCTACAACCTGGGCGACCCCGACCACGTCCTGCGCGAGCTGCTGCGGGTGTGCCGGCCCGGCGGCCGGGTCGTCATCGCCGACCTCGTCCGCGGCAACCTCGCCGGGCCCGAGCGCGACCGGATCGAGCGGCTCCGCGACCCCGGCCACCCCGGCACCCCGTCCATCGCCCGGCTCACCGAGATGATCACCTCGGCGGGCGGGAGCATCCGGCGCCTGGACGTGTTCACCGTGGAGCGCCCCGTGGAGCCGTGGCTCGCCGGGACCGGCGAGGCGGCGGCCGAGCGGATCCGCACCGCCCTCCTCAGCGAGGTGGACGGCGGCCCCCGCACCGGCTCCAAGCCCCGCATCATCGGCGGCGAGCTCTGGTTCACCCAGTCCTGGGCGCACGTGGCCGCCGAGCCGATCCCCTAGACGAGACGATCTACGGGATGAGCACGGCCGCGCCGGTGAACCGGTCCGCCGCCAGGTCGGCCAAGGCCCGGTCCGCCTCGTCCAGCCCGTAGGCGTGCGTCGTGACGGCGACGTCCAGGCGCGCCGCGAGCTTCAGGAACTCCTCGCCGTCCGCCCGCGTGTTCGCCGTCACCGAGCGGACCTGCCGCTCCTGGAACAGATACCGCTGGTAGTCCAGGGACGGGACGTCGCTCAGGTGTATCCCGGCGATCGCGCACGTCCCGCCGCGGTCGAGGCGTTCCAGCGCCGCCGCGACCAGCTCCCCCGCCGGCGCGAAGACGATCGCCGAGTCGAGCGGCGCCGGGCCGGCGTCGAACGAGTCGCCCGCCCATGAGGCGCCGAGGTCGCGGGCCAGCTCGCGGGCGGCCGGGCTGCGGGTGAAGACGTGCACGTCGGCGCCCTCGGCGACGGCGATCTGCGCGGCCAGGTGCGCGGAGCCGCCGAACCCCCAGATGCCGAGCCGCCCGCCCGGCGGCAGCGCCGCGCGCCGCAGCGCCCGGTACCCGATGATCCCCGCGCACAGCAGCGGCGCGGCGCGGACGTCGTCCAGCTCGGCGGGCAGCGCGTAGGTGTAGGCGTCGATGGCGACCGCGTACTCGGCGTAGCCGCCGTGCGCGTCCCAGCCGGTGTACACCGACGCCGGGCAGAGGTTCTCGGCGCCGCGGCGGCAGAACCGGCAGGCGCCGCACGTCCCGCGCAGCCACGCTACCCCGACGCGGTCGCCGGTGCCGTGCAGGCAGCCGGGGCCGGCGGCCACGACCTCGCCGACGATCTCGTGGCCGGGCGTCACCCCCGGCAGGTGGACGGGCAGGTCGCCCTCGGCGACGTGCAGGTCCGTCCGGCAGACGCCGCACGCGAGCACCCGCACCAGCAGGTCGCCGGGGCCGGGGGACGGCACCTCGCGGTCGGCCCGCCGCAGCGGCCTCTCCGCGATCGGTGCCGGCTCGCGGACCGCCCACGCGCGCATCAGGGCGGCGTCAGCGGCAGCTCGAACCAGACGGCCTTGCCGTCCGCCGTCGGCCGGGCGCCCCAGCGGGTGGCGAGCTGGTCGACGAGGTACAGGCCGCGCCCGCCCTCGTCGGTCTCGCCGGCGCTGCGGATCCGGGGCAGCCGCATGTCGGAGTCGAACACCTCGACCCAGATCGCGTCGTTGCCGCGCCGCAGCCGGAGCCGGAACTCCTTGGTGGGCGGCTCGCGGCGGCCGAGCTCGGCGCCGAGGTTCCAGTCGTCCTCGTCGAACGCGCCGCCCTCGAACGGGTCGCCGTCCAGCGCGCCGAAGTCGGTGTTGAACTGCACGGGCGGCGGCGCGCCGAGCGGCTCGCCGCCGCGCCCCGGCGGGCCCGCCGGGACCGGGACGGCCATCTCGCGGCGCGGCGTCGGCGTCGCGGTGGCGTGCAGGACGACGTTGGTGACGACCTCCGACACCAGCAGGCACGCCAGCTCGGCCTGCTCGTCGAGCATCCCCCAGCCGGCGAACGCGTCGGCGGCCATCCGGCGCGCCTCCGACACCATGATCGGCTCGGCGGTGAAGGTGCGCTCCTCGACGGCCAGCTCCTCTCCGGCGGTGCGGATCACCACGATGGCGACGTCGTCGTCGATGTCGCCCGGCACCGCGTCGTAGGCGGCGTTGGCGATCGCCTCGACGCCGCCGCGGGCGACCTTGGCGACGGCCGCGCGGACCATCTCCCGCGACTCCTCGCGGGTGTAGTGCTCGCCGTCGTCGCGGGGCCGCCGGTCGATGAGGCCGTCGGTGTAGAGGACGAGCGTCGAACCGGGCTTGAGCTCGGTCGTCTCCTCGTTGAAGAGGATCTCGCCGCCCATGCCGGGCGCGCGCAGGCCGAGCATGCCGCCCTCGCTCTCGAACGGCAGCTCGCCGACCTCGCCGTCCACGATCAGCAGGGGCGGGTCGTGCCCGGCGTTGGCGAACTCCAGGACCCGCGACCACGCGTCGTACACGAAGTACGTGCAGGACACCAGCGGCGGGCGGACGAGGTCGTCGCTGTTCCAGCCGGACCGCATCCGCTCGGGCCGCGTCATCGTCCGGACCCACTCGTCCAGCTTGCGCAGGATGTCGGCGGGCGGCTTGTCGTCCTGCGCGAAGGCGCGCAGCGCGGCGCGGAGCTGGCCCATCACGGCGGCGGCGCGGGCCCCGCGGCCCTCGACGTCGCCGATGACGAGGCCGACGCGGCCCGCCGACAGCGGGATGACGTCGTACCAGTCGCCGCCGACCTGGGTCTGGATGCCGTGCCCGTGCGACTCCAGCGGGCGGGCCGGCTCGTACCGCCACGCGATCTGCAGGCCGTCCAGCGGGGGCGGCCGGTCGCCGGGCAGCAGGTGCTTCTGGAAGGCGAGCGCGGTGTCGCGCTCCTCCTCGAACAGCAGCGCGTTGTCGACGGCGAGCGCCACCCGGCTGGCGATGGCGCCGATCAGGTCGCGGTCGAAGCCGTCGTAGTGCGGGTCGGGCCGCTTGGACAGGTTCGACAGCGCCAGGCTCATCACGCCGAGCAGCTCGCCGCGCACCAGCAGCGGCGCGGAGATCAGCGAGGTGATGCCCATCTCGTCGCCGAACCGCTGGGACGGCTCGGCCGGCGCGGTGTAGCGGTGCTGGATCATGTCCTCGACGAGGACGGCGTCGCGGCGGTCCATCGCCTTGGCGCTCGGGTGGCCGGCCGGGTAGGAGACGGGCTCGCCGACCTCCGCCCACGTGCCGGGCGGCGGCGTCCAGTCGCCCGCGTGCCGGGACACCCGGCGGTGGAGCCGGTCGCTGCTGTACAGGTCGATGAAGCAGTGGTCGGCGAACTGCGGGACGAGGGTGTCGGCGACCCGGCGCAGGGTGCTCTCCAGCTCCAGGGACCCGGCGAGCCGCTCCCCGATCCGCTCCATCAGGCCGTAGCGGTCCTGCTCGCGCTGGTTGGAGCGCAGCGCCTCGCGCGCGAAGATCACGACGCCGTCGACGGCGCCGGACGGGTGCCGCAGCGGGACGGCGTGCGCGCGGGTGTAGACGGTGGTGCCGTCGGCGCGCAGGTTGCAGAACGTCCCCTCCCAGACGCCGCCCTTCAGGACGTGCCTGGCCAGCTCGGTCGCCTGCTCGTGGTCCTCCTCGGCGATGCCGAGCGAGAGGACGGAGTGGCCGATGATCTCGTCGCCGCCGAACCCGAACAGCTGGCGCGCGAAGGCGTTGCCGTAGATGACGTTGCTGAAGCGGTCGCAGACGATGACCGCCATCTCCATCTGGCTGAGGACGGTCTCGGGCGGCAGATACGCCTCGTCAGGCGCTTCCCCCCACTCGTTCATCTCCCCATCCCGGTAACACTCGCCATCCCCGCCCCGATGATCACCGGGCGTCGCGGCATCGACCTCTTGCGTATCCGCCTCGTCGTATTGAACGACGAACAGGCCGCCGGGATACGCCCGGAACGCGCGGTGTTATGGAGATCTTCGGTATAGACCGTCGGGACGGATGCTCGCACGCCGACCGTGTCAGCGCCTGCTGACGAAGACGTGCTCGGCGATGTCGCGCTGCAGCTCGGTCGCTGGACTGTCGTCCTCGTCGTCACTGATCACCCGTACCCCGTCATCGGTCGCCCGGAGAATCACCTCTCGTCCCGGTTGTATCCCTATCTGCTTGAGTCTAAGCATCAGGTCGCTGTCGCTCTGCACCTGCTCGCTGATCCGCCTGATCACCGCGCCGGCGCCCGCCGGGCTCGCCACCGCGGTCATCACCGACAGCGGCGCGGTCTCGGTGTCGTCGCCGTGCCCGCCGAGCTCGTCCAGGCCGGGGATCGGGTTGCCGTGCGGGCAGGTGGTCGGGTTGTCCAGCAGCGCGACGAGGCGGCGCTCGACGTCCTCCGACATCACGTGCTCCCACCGGCACGCCTCGATGTGGACGTCCTCCCAGGGCAGTCCGATGACGTTGACCAGCAGGCATTCGGCGAGCCTGTGCTTGCGCATGACCCGCGTGGCGAGGCCGCGACCTTCCTCGGTCAGCTCCAGATGCCGATCGCCCTCGACCCGCAGGAGCCCGTCGCGTTCCATCCGCGCGACCGTCTGGCTCACCGTCGGGCCGCTCTGGGAGAGCCGCTCCGCGATGCGCGCGCGAAGGGGAATGATCCCCTCCTCTTCGAGCTCGAAAACCGTCCGGAGGTACATCTCCGTGGTATCGATAAGGCCGTGTGAGGTCACAGCTCCCTCCAGTCTTATGGTCGGAAGTCTACTTGCTCGGACCCCACGTCGCCGGGTCCCCCGAATATCCCCGTGAAGCCGGGTACTGGGAAACGCAAGATGAACGCGAAACCTTCCCAGGACGCGGAAGCGTTCCTGCCAGAGACGCCCGAGGAGCGGTCCGATCTGGACGCGCTGCGCGAGGCGGCGGCCGGGTGCCAGGGGTGCGGCCTCTACCGGAACGCCACGCAGACGGTCTTCGGTGAGGGCTCCCCCGGAGGCCGGGTCGTGCTCGTCGGAGAACAGCCGGGTGACCAGGAGGACCGCAAGGGCCACCCGTTCGTCGGCCCCGCCGGACGCGTCCTCGACCAGGTACTTGAAGAGGCCGGGATCGAGCGCGGCGACGTCTACATCACCAACGCCGTGAAGCACTTCAAGTTCAAGAGGCAGGAAGGCGGCAAGCGGCGCATCCACGAACCGCCGAACGCGGGCGAGATGCGGGCGTGCCGCCCCTGGCTCCTGGCGGAACTGCGGCTTCTCGACCCGGACGTGGTCGTCGTCCTGGGCGCCACGGCCGGCAAGGCGCTGCTCGGGTCCTCGTTCCGGGTGACGAAGCAGCGCGGGCGCCTGTTCCCGATGCCCGATCTGGAGACGCTCGGCACCCCGGCCGCCGCTCGGGAGATCGAGGACGCGCCCGCGGGCACGGGCGGCGCGCGGCTGCTCGCGACGGTCCACCCGTCCGCCGTCCTGCGCGCCGACGACCGCGAGGCGATGTACCAGGGCCTGCTGGACGACCTGAAGGTCGCCGCCTCAGCCCTGCACTGACGCCTCAGCCCTTCATCGACAGATCAGCCCTTCACCGACACGGTCTGGGCGGTGCGGGTGTCGTAGCGGAGCAGGGCGGGGACGGCGAAGCCCGCGACGACCACCAGCACGGCACAGGCCAGGCCGCCGCCCACCCACGACGCGGTGGCCCCGGCGAGGCTGGCGGTCGCGCCCGCCCGGACGTCCCCGAGCCGCGGACCGCCCGCGACGACGACGGTGAAGACGCCCTGCAGCCGGCCCCGCATCTCGTCCGGCGCGTACGTCTGGAGCATCGTCTGGCGAAAAACCGACGAGACCAGGTCGGCCGCGCCGCCGACGGCGAGCAGGACCACCACCAGCCACAGCTGGTGGGACAGCCCGGCGGCGGCCACGGCCAGGCCCCAGATCGCGATGGACACGACGAGGGCGATCCCCTGCCGGTGCACCCGTCCGATCCAGCCGGACGACAGCCCGCCGAGGAAGGCGCCGATCGCGATCGCGGCGAACAGGTACCCGACCGCCCCCTCGCCGCCGAAGCGGGTCTCGGCGACCTCGGGGAACAGGGCCCGCGGCATCGCGATCGCCATCGCGATGATGTCCACGACGAACGACATCATCAGCACCGGCTGCGTGGACAGGAACCGGAGCCCGTCGAACACCGACCGCAGGCCCGGGGCGCGGCCGGTGTCGGCGAGCGGCGGGATGGCGGGGAGCCGCAGCGCCGCGTACAGCGCGACGGTGAACAGCACGGCGTCCAGCGCGTAGGCCGCGCCGTAGCTCCAGCGCGCGAGGATGACGCCCGCGAACAGCGGCCCGGCCAGCCCGCCGCCTTGCAGGATCGTGAAGTTCAGGGTGTTGGCGGCGGGGACGAGCCGCGCGTCGAACAGCCGGGGGATGATCGCGCTGCGGGTCGGCGAGGACACCGCGAACCCGATCGCCTGGATCGCCACCACCGCCATGATCAGGGCGAGGTTCTCGATGCCGAGCAGCGCCTGGACGAGGAGGAGCAGCGTCGCGACCCACATCACGCAGGACGCGACGAACAGCAGCCTGCGCCGGTCGACGTGGTCGGCGACCGCGCCGCCCCACAGCCCGAACACGATCAGCGGGACGAGGTTGACGAACCCGAGCACGCCGACCCAGAACGACGACCGGGTCATGTCGTACACCTGGACCGGGACGGCCACCGCGGTGACCTGGAAGCCGATGAACGACACGCCCTGCCCGAGCCACAGCCGGCGGAAGGCGGGAAGCGCGAGCGGCCGGGTGTCGATCGCCAGGCCGCGCAGGCGTCCCCGGCGCGCCGTCCCGCCGGGTCTCGCGGGCTCCTCCGGTCCGGGGGCGGGGTCGGTGGTCTCAGACTTTCCGGATTTGCCGGAGTTGCCGGACGTACCGGACGCCGCTGACGTGCCGCTGTCAGGACCGTCGCCGGGGGTTGGCTGCTGTTCCGTCACGGAGACAGTCTCTCGACCGTCCATTCTCCCGGATCCGATGGGGTCGCCCTGCGGTAGCGGATGCGGTCGTGGAGCCGGTCGCGGCGGCCCTGCCAGAACTCGACCGACTCCGGGACGACGCGGTAGCCGCCCCAGAAGTCCGGCAGCGGGACGGCGTCCGCCCCGTCGTCGTCCGGCGCTCCCGGGGCCCGTCCCTCCGCCGGGTCCGGCCACCGCCGGGCGGCCTCGGCGTAGCGGCGCTCCAGCTCGTCCCGTCCGGAGATGACGCCGGACTGGTTCTCGCTGGCCCACGCGCCGAGCCGCGACCCGTACGGGCGCGTCCGGAAGTAGGCGGCCACCTCGTCCCGCGACAGCTCGAACACCGGTCCGGCGACGCGCACCTGCCGGTACATGGGATGCCAGGGGAAAACCAGCGCCGCGCGCGGGTTCTCGGCGAGATCGCGGCCCTTGTGGGACGTCAGATTCGTGAAGAACCGGAACCCCTGCGGCCCGTACCCCTTGAGCAGGACGGTCCGGGCGCTCGGGACGCCGTCGCCGGACGCGGTCGCGAGGATCATCGCGTTCGGCTCGACCAGCCCGGAGGCGTGCACGTCGGCGAACCACGCCGCGAACAGCGCGAGCGGATCGGCGGGGAGCGCCGGCTCCGACAGTTCGCCCCCCTCGTAGGATCTGCGGAGCCGTGCAGGGTCGGGCGTTGGGGAACTCACAGCGTCTGAGCCTCTCACCTGGTTCTTGTGCAACTCACATGACCCCTGGGTACTGGTCGGTAAGGCGGACAAGGTTCAATGGCACGGCACCGCCTTATCACTCTTGGGGACGAAAGGCAGGACGACATGTCCGACTTCAAACCCGGTCTCGAGGGGGTCGTCGCCTTCGAGACGGAGATCGCCGAACCGGACAAGGAGGGCGGCGCCCTCCGTTACCGGGGCGTCGACATCGAGGAACTCGTCGGCCGCGTCTCCTTCGGCGACGCCTGGGGGCTCCTGGTGGACGACAGCTTCGACCCGGGACTGGCCCCCGCCGACCCGCACCTGCTCCCGGTCACCTCCGGCGACGTGCGGGTCGACGTGCAGAGCTCCCTCCCCACCCTCGCCACCGCGTACGGGATGCGGCCGCTGCTCGACATCTCCGACGAGCAGGCCCGCGCCGACCTCGCGCGGGTGTCGGTCACGGCCCTGTCGTTCGTCGCGCAGTCCGCGCGGGGCGTCGGCGTGCCGATGGTCTCCCAGGACCGGATCGACGAGGCGAAGACGATCACCGAGCGGTTCATGGTCCGCTGGCGCGGTGAGCCCGACCCCAAGCACGTGCGGGCCATCGACGCGTACTGGGTCTCCGCCGCCGAGCACGGCATGAACGCCTCCACCTTCACCGCTCGCGTCATCGCCTCCACCGGCGCCGACGTGGCGGCCAGCATCTCCGGCGCGATCGGCGCCATGTCCGGCCCGCTGCACGGCGGCGCGCCGGCCCGCGTCCTGCCGATGATCGAGAAGGTCGAGCAGCTCGGCGACGCCCGCAAGGTCGTCACGAACATCCTCGACTCCGGCGATCGGCTGATGGGCTTCGGGCACCGCGTCTACCGCGCCGAGGACCCGCGCGCCCGGGTGCTGCGCCGCACCGCCAAGGAGCTGGACGCGCCGCGCTTCGAGGCCGCCAAGGCCCTGGAGGACGCGGCCCTCGCCGAGCTGCGCGAGCGCCGCCCGGACCGCCCGATCGAGACGAACGTGGAGTTCTGGGCCGCGGTGATCCTGGACTTCGCCGAGGTCCCGACCGCGATGATGCCCGCGATGTTCACCTGCGGCCGCACCGCGGGCTGGGCGGCGCACATCCTGGAGCAGAAGCGCACCGGGCGCCTCGTCCGGCCGAGCGCCCGCTACACGGGCCCCGGGAGCCGCTCGCTCACCGACGTGCGCGGCGCAGCGGAGATCCTCAAGCGCTGACCCCCCACCCCCGCAGGACGCGCCTGAGGCCCCCGGCCGGACCGGGGGCCTTTGCCGTGCCCGGGGCCGCTCCGCCGTGCCCGGGGTCACTGGGACGGCGCGCCGCTCCGCCCGTCCCCGGGCGGGCAGTCGGCCTTCCCCTGCTCGCCCGCGATGAGGCGGCCGCACACCTGCCGGACCTCGGTCGTGCCGTCCCGCTTGATCGTCGCGAGGATCACCGGGCGGTCGATGACCTGGTGGCCGGTGGCGCGCGAGCCGAACCGCAGGACGCCGCTCGCCCCGTTGGGCAGGACGTCGTGGTCCGGGTCGTTCAGCGCGGCGAACACCGAGCCCGCCGACGGCAGCGCCTCCTCCTGCCAGTACACCCTGCTCGCCACGGTCGCGACGAGGGTCGCCGCGTCGTAGCTGACGGCGGCGCGGGTGATGGACGGCCGCCGCCCGGTCGCGTCGTCGTGGTCGGTCATCTTCCGGACGGCCGGGTCGTAGTCGGAGTAGAACGTCTGCGGCGGCTGGTCGCCGATCCAGCGCCGCGTCCACGCCTCCCGCGCGGCCAGCGGCGTGAAGTACAGGTCGAAGGTGCCCTTGCGGCCGATGTCCTCGGCGTTGTCGCTGACGTACTTGGCGATCTCGTCGTCCGCGAGGACCAGCGGGCGCTTCGGGCAGGACAGCTCCAGGACGTTGATGAACGAGCGGAACTCGTCCGACCTGCCCGCGTAGTAGAACAGGTCGGGCTGGTTCCGGCACGCCTCCCGGACCGCCTTGTTCAGCTCGCCCGGGTTCTTGTACGGCCGCATGAGCGCCTTGCCGGGCCGGAACGACTTCCGGAAGTCGTCCGCCAGGTTCGCGCTGTAGATGTCGTCGGGGTCGCCGTCGTAGATGACCACCGCGTCGTCCGCCTTCGTCCCGCCGACGGCGCCGTGCCGCGCCCAGTACGCGGCGTGCTCGGCCGTCCGCGCGTTCGGGGACGCGAGCCGGAAGTAGTAGGGCGAGAAGCCGGCGTCGCCGTCGAGCAGGGCCGTCCCGTCGTAGCTGTTGGCGGTCCCGACCAGCGGCAGCGCCGACTTGGCCAGCAGCCTGATCGCGTCCTGCGTCTGCCGCCGGCTCTGCTCGAACCCGATGACCGCGACGATGGAGCGGTCCTTCAGCGCGAGGTCGCGGATCTGCTGGGCGACGTGCACGGCGTAGCGGAACCTGGCGCCCGCGTTGGCGATCAGCACCCGCAGCCGCAGGTCGTCGCCCTCGGCGGCGTCGTTGAACCGCTGCTGCGCGATCGCCAGCCCGATCAGCTCGCCCTGCACCCCGGCGAGCAGGTCGATCCGCTTGTTCTTGATGGACGGGTCGGCCGTCACCGGGCCCAGGTAGACGACCGTCGCGTGCGGCTTGCCGGACTCCTTGACGTGGTCGTTCTGCGACTCGATCGCGTCCAGGACCTTGTTCAGCCGGTTGTCGTTGTTCTCGCCGCCGGAGTCCGGGCCGAAGCGGTACGACCCGTCGGTGAGGCCGACGCACTCGCCGTTCGCCATCCGCCGGATGCCGAACGGCGAGCAGTACCGCACCGCCTGGACGGAGATCACCGTGATGGACGCGGCGGCGACCGCGACCATCGCGATCCACGGCAGCGCCGGATGGGCGATCCGCGGGCGGCGCCGCACCGGCCGGACGGGCGGCAGGTCGCCGCCCGGGTCGCGGGTGATGTCGACGCGCAGCTCCCGGCGCGAGCCGAGGGCGCCGACGCGCCGCTGCTCCCGCGTGTAGCGGTCCCACAGGCCGCGCGCGGCGATGACGCTCTGCGGCTCGCCCGACGACATGTCCACCCGCACGGCCTGCGCGAGCCGGTCGACCAGCCGCGGCCCGGACGGGGCGGACGGGTCGTCGTCGGCGGGGGCGGTCGGGTCGACGCCGGCGACCACGACGAGCGGGTCGAAGCCGGCCAGCCCGTCGCTCGCCTGGCTGTCGGCGCGGACCCGCTCGACCAGCTCCACGAACGTCACCCCGGGATGCCCGGCCGACAGGTGCTCGAAGATCAGCACCGGATAGCGGACGCGCGCCCACGCCGCCCGCCGGTAGTCGCGCCGGTAGCAGCGGCGCAGGTCCTCCAGGAACGCGGCCACGAGCAGCAGGTCGAGCTGCTCGCCGTGGTCGTCCGGCTCGACCGGGCGCGGGTCGAACACCCCGAGCGCGAACCCGAGGAAGCCGGTGGAGTCGCGGTCCACGTAGGGCTGCCGGAGGAACCAGCCGAACCGGCGCACCCCGAACCAGCCGCGCGTCCGGGCGACGATCTGCACGGTCACGAACGCCAGCCCGATGACCGCGGCGAGCACGGCGGACGCCAGGTCGAGCGCCGCCGCCGTCCCGGCGCTGATCAGCGCGACGGCGGCGACCCCGATCGGCGCGATCTGCTCCAGGAACGACAGGAACGTGGCGGGCCTGCCGCGCACCTCCTCCAGGTCGCGCAGAACGTCCCGCCCGCGCCGCCGGATCACGCGGTTCAGCTCCCGCCGCCGGGCGTTCTCGTTGTCGCCGACCGGCGGCTGCGTCAGCCTCCGCACCAGCAGATGGTTCTCCCGCTCGGCCGAGGACACCCCGCGCGGCGGCGGCCGGTCCCCCGCGAGCCGGATCTCGCGCAGGTCGCGCAGCCACAGCGCCATCTCCAGCAGCGTGAACCGCAGCGCCGGCTCGCCCCGGGCCCGGCTGCTCGGCTGCGACAGCTCCCGCTTGGCCTCCCGCAGGACGCCCGCGACGTCGGTGGCGGGCGTCTCCGCGGCGATGTGCGACACCGGCGCCCGCTCGTCCTCGCATCGGGACTTGAGCATCTCGGCGGCGTGGGACGCGGCGCGGCCCGGCCCGAGCAGCAGCAGGAGGGGCCGCAGCCGCTCCCGCCACCGCCACGGCGGCCGCTCCCGCAGCCGTTCGAACAGGTCGAGCACCCCGCGCAGCCGGTCCTCGCTCAGGACCCTGTCGCCCTCGCCCGCCATGCGCCAACGCCTCGCTCTCGCCCTCGGCCCCCAGCCGCTCCTCGAATCTCGCCCCCGACGCCCCTCTGGGGTTGGACGCGGTCCAACGCCAAAAGGATCGAAAGTTCTTGCTGATCACACGTCCGGACACGAAACCCGGCCACTTTGCCATCATTGGCGCCATGAGTGAAGCCCCCGACGAGCCGCTCGACGGCGACATCGGCCCCGCGCCCGGCGCGGCGGCGGACGCGCGGAAGGCGGACACACGAAAGGCGGACACGGCCGAGGAGCTCCGCCGCTACGAGGCGGAACGCGAGGCCCGGCGCCGCCGTACCAACGCGGTGTCGGGGCGCGTCGCCGCGGTGGCCGCCGCCCTCCTCCTCGCGTTCCTGACCTACGACTCGGCGAACACCGCCATCGAGGCCCACTCCAAGGGCGACGACTGGCTCTACCCGCCCGCCACCGTCGCCGCCGTCTGCGCGGTGGCCCTCATCGCCCTGCTCAGCTGGGCCTGGCGCCGCCGCCGTCTCGGCATGTGACCCGCACCGCGATCTTCCTCGCAGGTCAGATACCCTCGGGTGAGTGACCGACAGTGCGAATCCAGCCATTGACATTCCCGCCGATCTCAAGCCCGCCGACGGCCGTTTCGGGTGCGGTCCGTCCAAGGTCCGGCCCGAGCAGCTCGCGGCACTGGCCGAGTCCGGGTCGGCCTACATGGGCACCTCCCACCGGCAGAAGCCGGTCAAGTCGCTCGTGGGACGCGTCCGCGAGGGGCTGGCGCAGCTCTTCTCGCTGCCCGAGGGGTACGAGGTCCTGCTCAGCAACGGCGGCACCACGGCGTTCTGGGACGCGGCGGCGTTCGGGCTCGTCCGGCAGCGTTCGCAGCACCTGACGTTCGGCGAGTTCTCCAGCAAGTTCGCCAAGGTCACCACGGGGGCGCCCTGGCTGGGGAACCCGACCGTCATCTCCGGCCCGCCCGGCACGCACCCGGAGGCGTCCGCCGAGGAGGACGTCGACGCCTACGCGCTCACCCACAACGAGACCTCGACCGGCGTCGCCATGCCGATCAGGCGCCCCGCCGGGACGACGGCGCGGGAGGGGCTCGTCCTGGTGGACGCCACCTCCGGTGCGGGCGGCCTGCCCGTCGACGTGTCGGAGACCGACGTCTACTACTTCGCGCCGCAGAAGAGCTTCGCGGCGGACGGCGGCCTCTGGGTGGCGCTCGCGTCCCCGGCGGCGCTGGAGCGCATCGACGAGATCGCGATGTCCGACCGGTACGTCCCCGAGTTCTTCAACCTCAAGACCGTCGTGGACAACTCCGCCAAGGACCAGACCTACAACACCCCGGCCGTCGCCACGTTGCTGCTCCTCGCCGAGCAGATCGAGTGGATGAACGGCCAGGGCGGCCTGGAGTGGACGACGTCCCGCACCGCCGACTCGTCGCAGCGGCTCTACACCTGGGCCGAGAAGACGGCGTACACGACGCCGTTCGTGGTCGACCCGGCGCAGCGCTCGCAGGTCGTCGGCACGGTCGACTTCAACGACGACGTGGACGCCGCGGTCGTCGCCAAGACGCTGCGCGCCAACGGGATCGTCGACACCGAGCCGTACCGCAAGCTCGGCCGCAACCAACTGCGCATCGGCATGTTCCCGGCGATCGACCCCGACGACGTCGAGGCGCTGACCGCCTGCGTCGACTACATCGTCGAGCGCCTCTAGCGGCGAGCGGAAACCCTCGGGGGCGCCACGCCGCACCCCCGAGGGAAGTCTCCCCCTCGCTCAAGCCCTGCCTGCCCGAGGGGGACGACCCCCCACACCCCCCGGTTCGCTGCGCTCAAGCCCTGCCTGCCCGAGGGGGGACGACCCCCCACACCCCCCGGTTCGCTGCGCTCAAGCCCTGCCTGCCCGAGGGGGGACGACCCCCCACACCCCCCGGTTCGCTGCGCTCAAGCCACGGTCAGGAGGCCGCCGGTCCCGCCCTCGCGCTCGATGACCCGGTGGAGCAGCCCGGCGCGGTCGCGCTCGGCGTCGGCGTCGGCGAAGCCCGTCCACACGCGCGGGTCCATGTCGGTGTCCCGGGCGGTCGGGACGAAGGCGGCGGTCATGAGCACCTCGGGCAGGTCGCGGCGGCCGGGACGGCGTTCCATGCCGACCTTCAGGTAGGTGCCCTCGCGCAGCATGACGACGGTGGCGAACCGGACCCGCGTGTGCCGCTCGACGTCCCGGAACCAAGCCGGGTTCGACGCCCAGTAGATGTTCTGGTCGGTGTCCACGGCCACGGCCAGCGGGCTGAGCGCGCCGCGGGCCAGGTGCACCTCGGTGGGACGGTCGCGGTCGACCCACGCCAGCGCGACCCGTCCGACCACGGCTTCGAGGACGCGGGTGACGTCGGACGGCGTCCGGCAGCCCGCCAGCAGCTGGAAGAGCGGCTCGCTGTCGGTCGTCCCGGCCGCGGGCGGCAGCGCGTACCGCGAGCGCAGGCCGGCGGCGTCGATGTCGCCGTTGTGCGTGGCGACGACGCCGGCCGGCGTCCGGGCGGACCGGTCGAGGCACGCCGCGGCGGTGCCGGGGACGACCATCGGGCTGGCGTTGTCCGCCTCGACGGGGGAGCCCTGCGTCGCCCAGCGCGTGTGGCCGAGCGCGACGGGCGCCCGGTCGAGCTCGGCGAGGAACTCCGGCCGCCAGATCCCCGAGAAGCGCCCGCGGCCCTTCACCACCCGGCAGCCCCCGACACCGGCGGCCGGCCCGCCTAGCACCGTCCCGCCGAGCCCCGGACGCCCGCCGAGCAGCGCCAGGCCGGCCGAGTCGGTCCCGCGCTCCTCCGCGAGCGCGCCCAGCGTGACGAACACGTCCGACGCCCGGCCCGGGTCGTCGGCGAAGGGCGAGCGCACCACCCCGAACAATCCACACATGCAGGATGAGATGCAGAAGACGGGCGGACGGTTCGCGCCGGGCACGCGGCCGAATAAGCTCATGGTCGTGAACCGCGCGCCCCAATGGCTGCTCCCCACCGTGCTGACCGCGCTCGTCCTGGCCGTGGTCGTCGGTGCGCTGCTGAGCTGACCGGCGCGGGGATCACATGATCGGCGGGGCGGGGAACGGGGATGATCAGGTCATGCGAGCACGCCGTCCCACCGCCCGTTCCCGATCCCGCGCCGCCGTCGCGGTCATGGTCGCCGGCGCCGCCGTGTGCGCGTTCTCCCCCGCCGCGTCCGCGGCCCCGGGGAGCGCGGCCCGCGACGACGAGGTCGCGTTCACGATCAAGGACCCGCGGATCACCGAGTCCAGCGGGCTCGCGGCCAGCGCGCGCCATTCCGGGGTGGTCTACACCCACAACGACTCCGGCGGCGTCCCGACGGTCTACGCGCTCGGCCCGGACGGCGGCGTCAGGGCGGTCCTCACCCTCGCCGGCGCGGGCGCCCGCGACTGGGAGGGCATCGCGATCGGCAAGGACGGCCGGGGCCGTCCGGCCCTCTACGTGGCCGACATCGGCGACAACCTCGGCGGCGCGTGGCCCTACGTGACCGTGTACCGGATCCCGGAGCCGTCCCGGCTGCGCAGCCAGACCCTGCGCGCGACCCGGTTCCGGATGAAGTACGAGGACGGGCCGCGCAACGCCGAGACGATCATGATCAATCCGCGGACGAACCGGCTCTACATCGTCAGCAAGCTGTTCGGCGGCAGGGTCTACGAGGCGCCCGCGCGCCTGCGCACAGGTGGCGTCAACGTGCTGCGGAAGGTCGGGGACGCCCCCGCCATCGCGACCGACGGCGCGTTCTCCCCCGACGGGCGGACCTGCGTGATCCGCACCTACTTCGGCGCCCGCGTGTACTCGGTCGGAGCCGGCGGCAGGCCCGGCAAGACGCTGGAGTCGATCAACCTGCCGACGCAGGCGCAGGGCGAGTCGGTGACCTACGCGGCCGACGGCGAATCCCTGCTGGTCGGGTCGGAGGGCAAGAACCAGCCGGTCTACCGGGTGCCGCTGCCAAAGAGGGCGCTGCCGTCGCCGTCCGCCTCGCCCGGCAACGCGGGGACGGCGGGGAACACCGAGGACGGCCGCCGGGACGCGTCCAACACCCGGATCGGGCTGTTCCTGGCGCTCGGCATCGCGGCGGCCGTCGGATACGGGCTGAAGCGGAAACGGAAGTGACCCCCGGAAGCGTTGTGCCGGGAGTGGAGCGCCCGACCTGACCGGCACGATGGAAGTCGGTTCCGTCGGGCGAGCGGATCGCGGAAGGGGGCGACGGTCCCGCGGGGACCCGTGTGAGGATGCGGACTGTGGAGCATGAGCTGGTGGGCCTCGCCGGTCCCGGCGGCCGGTGGCGCCCCGTGGCCGCGGGCCCGTTCACCGTCCTCGCGGTGGCGCTGGCGCTGCTGCCGATCCGGCCGGTCTGGCTGTGGGCCGCGCTGATCGGCGCCGTGGCCGCGATCCCGTGGCTGCTGGGCGCTGTCCCGGACGCGCGCCGCCGCCGTCCGCGGCCCTACTGGCGGCTGTCGGCGGCCGGTCTCGAACGCGTCGGCCCCGGCGGGCTGACCATGGTCTCCTACGAGCGGTCCCGGATCGACGGCCTCGCGATCACCACCGGCGACGGCGTGCTGACGGTGTTCCACCGGTTCGGGCGCACCGCGGTCGGCGGGATGACGGCGATGGGCCTGGAGCCGCTCGCGGTGTTCGTGACGGCCCGCCGGCTCGGCATCCCCATGCACGTCCTGGACGGCGAGGCGAGCGACCTGCTCGACCCGGCGCTGGACGAGGCGCTGCGCGCGTCCGGGCTGCAGGACGACGTCCCGGGCGGCGGGCCGCTGCCGCGCGACCACGCGGCGGAGAAGCGCCTGCTGGACCAGGAGGCGGCGCTGCTGGCGGCGGCGCACGAGCCCCCCGCCGCGACGCCCCAACCCCGCGAGCCGCGCGACGAGCAGCGCCTGGACACGCCCGAGCCGCTCCCGAGCCGCCGCCGGATCGTGGCCCTCGGCGCCCTGACCGCGCTGCTCGGCGGCGTCATGATCATCCGGATCGCGGTGGACGGGACCGGCGAGTTCGGCGCCCGGCTCGCCGCGGGCTGCTGGGCGCTGGCCGCGATCGGCGGCGTCCTCGCGGCGCGCCGGCGGCTGCTGCGCGCCGCGCAGGTCCGCTGGACGATCACCGCGGAGCGGCTGCTGGTGCGGGCCCGTCCCGGCCGCCGCCGCGAGATCCAGAACCTGCCGGCCGGGGACGTCGCGGCGGTCGTCGTCGGGCCCGGCCTGCGCCTGGACCCGGTGAGCGGCGAGCCGCGCCGCGCCGACCTCGCCGCACTCGCGTTCGGGCACCGGCTGGAGCTCGTCGCCCGGCTGCCCGCGCACGGCCTGGACGGCTTCCAGCTCGCGCACGCCCTCGACGACCACGGCTACCGGGTCATCACGCCGGGGGCGCGGGCGCCGCGCCGTCCCGACTACGGGCTGGAGGGGCTGCCGGAGATCTTCGCGCAGGTGCCCGGCGGCCGGCTCGTCGTCGCCGACGACGGGCTCGGCTGGGCGGACGCCGCCGGCGACGTCGTGCTGAAGATGCCGCAGGACCGCATCGGCGGCATCGAGCTGCTCACCATCGCCGGGCACGCGTGGGTGCGGCTCTACGACTCCGACGGCGAGGAGTTCTTCGCCGCGCCCCTGTCGGCGCTGCGGATCTCCCGCACCGACCTGCGCGACTCGGCCCGCCGCGCCGGGCTGCCCGTCAACGACGCCGAGTACGACGCGTACCTGAGCGCGGCGTTCCACTCGGCCGTGTCCACGCTCGCCGCCGATCCGGAGCCCGCAGCGGCGGCCGTGCCCGCGCAGGCCGCGGGCCCGGCGGCACAGCCGGACCTCGCCGAGGGGCACGACCTCACGTTCCCCGCCTCGGCGCCGCCCAGCCCGGTCACCGCGCCGGGCGCGCTCCTGGACGCGACCCGCCGCTCCCGCATCGGCACGTACGGGATGAGCGTCCTGCTGTGCGAGGCGGTGGCGCTGCTGGGCGCGGTCTGGCTCGGCCCCGACCTCGGCGGCTTCAACGCCACGGCGAGCTGGTCGGTGCCGGCGGGGCTGGTGATCGGGCTCTTCGGCTACTGGCTGTACGACCGCAACCGGTCCCAGCTGCGCGTGTCGTCCGCCGGGGTCGCCGTGGTCACCCGGCGCGGCAGGGTCGAGTGGGATCTGACCCGCGACCGCATCGGCGGCGTCGGCATCGACGAGGCGGGCGAGCGGATGCCGCGCCTGGTGGTGTGGGGGCCGTCCGGCCGGGTGCTGAGGCAGATCACGTTCCCGCCCGACCTGGACGCCCTGCGCCGCGCCTGCGAGCGCTACGGCGTCCCCTGGGGGCCGCCGGACGCGGACCGGCCCGCGCCCCCGCCGCCGGAGCTGTGACGCAGCGACCACGTCTTCAGCGGCTCGTACGTCACCTGGCTGTAGTCCTTGCCCGGCAGGCGGCTGCGCATCAGGTGGACGGACTCGGCCGTCCACGACGCGCCGGCGAACGAGGACAGCGCCTCGACGAGGCTCCGGACGTCCACCGGCCGCCGTGTCCGCGCCAGCGTCATGTGCGGGCGGAACCCCGCGTGCTTGTCCGGGAGCGTCCCGACGCGGCGCCCCGCCGCCGTCGTGGACGCGGCGAGCCGCGCCAGGCGGCGGCGGTCGCCGTACAGGCCCGTCCACAGGACGCGGGCGTGCGCGCCGCTGCCGGGGAAGGCGCCCGCGCCCGCCAGCGACAGCGCCATCCGCTCGTGCCGGCCGACCGCCCGCTCCAGCCTGGGCAGCAGCCGCTCCAGAGTGCGGTCGTCCACCTCGCCGAGGAACGTCAGCGTGACGTGCATCAGGTCGCGGCGGATCCAGCGCAGCCCGGGGACCGCGTCCGTGTGCGGCCGGACGGCCTCTTCGAGCTCGTCCAGAACGTCCGGTGGCGGCACGAGCGCCACGAAAAGCCTCATGAGAGCGTCCGGAGGGCCACGCCGCAAGCTTTTCAGCAGGTGGTCGCCCTTGTCACGCGAACGGGGTCACCCTTCGGCGGCCCGCGGGCGGCGGAGCCGGGCCAGGACGGGGCGCGCGTCGCCGTCCTCCCCGGGCGCCCGCCGCAGGGCCAGCGCCCCGACCGCGAGCGCGGCGAGGACCGAGACCAGCCCGCCGAGGACCAGGCCCGTCCGCGCCCCGTAGTGCTCGGCGAGCCAGCCGATCGCGGGGGCGCCGACCGGGTTCGTCCCGAGGAAGACCAGCATGTACAGGGCCATCACCCGGCCCCGCATCTCGGGCGCGACGCCGAGCTGGACGGTCGCGTTCGCCGCGGTCGTGATCGTCATCATCGCGATGCCGGTGGGGACGAGCAGCGCCAGGAACGACCAGTACGTCGGCATCAGCCCGGTGAGGACCTCCAGCGTGCCGAACGCCAGGCCCATCGCCACGAGCAGCCGCAGCCGGGGCCGGGCGACCCGGCGGGCCGCCAGCAGGGCGCCGCTCAGCGCCCCGACGGCGAGCATGCTGGACGCGAGCCCGAACGCGGACGCGTCGGTGTGGAAGACCTCCTTCGCGACCAGCGCGACCGTGGTGGTGAAGTTCATGCCGAACGTCGCGAGGAACCCGACCAGGATCAGGACGAGCATCAGGTCGCGGCGCCCGCGCACGTACCGGAGCCCCTCGCGGAGCTGCCCCTTGGCCCGCTTGACCGGCTCCGCGTGGTGCAGGTCCTCCGTCCGCATCGCGTACAGGCCGAACAGGACGGCGCCGAACGACGCCGCGTTGACCAGGAAGACCGGCCCGGTGCCGATGAGGGCGATGAGCACGCCGGCGACGGCGGGGCCGAGCAGCCGGGCGCCGTTGAACGTGGCGCTGTTCAGCGCGATCGCGTTCGGCAGGTCGCGCCGGCCGACCATCTCGACCACGAACGCCTGGCGGGACGGGTTGTCGACGACGGTCGCGACGCCCAGCCCGAACGCCAGCAGGTACACGTGCCACACCTGCGCCGCGCCGGTCACGACCAGCACGCCGAGGATGAGCGCGAGCACGCCCATCGACACCTGCGTCATCATCAGCACCCGCCGCTTGGGGTACCGGTCGGCGATCACACCGCCCCACAGCCCGAACAGCAGCATCGGCAGGAACTGAAGCCCGGTGGTGATGCCCAGCGCCGTGCCGCTGCCATGGGCGAGCTCCAGGACGAGCCAGTCCTGCGCCACCCGCTGCATCCACGTCCCGGTGTTCGAGACGACCTGCCCCGCGGCGTAAAGCCGGAAGTTGTGATTCCGCAACGACCGAAACATCCCAAGCCGCCGCTCCGACTGCTCCCCCGCATCGTCCAGGGGCACGTCTTTGGCGACCTTAGCCGCGTCGCCTACGACCGCGCCTTCCTGCGCCGTGTCCGCTGGGGCCGTGTCCGCTGGGGCCGTGTCCGCTGGGGCCGTGTCCGCTGGGGCCGTGTCCGCTGGGGCCGGGTCTTCTGAGGCCGTGTCCTTTGGGGGTTTCGCGGTGGTCGCCTTGTGCTCGACAGCCTCGAGCACTGCGGGCTCGGGGGTGGTGGGTTGGAACGTTCCGCCGGAGCGGGTGCGAGTGGGGGCTGGGGCGGGACGCCTGCGTGGGAGGGCGAGGGGTGTCCGGGCGGCGGCGCGGGCGGGGTGTACGGGGCGCCGGCCGCGGGGGCCGCGCGTCGCGGTCCCCTCGGGTTCGCCGGGGCCTTCGTTAGCAGAAGTCATTACCAATGCTAACGGTAAGGGCGGAACCGGCATTCCGGCAAGGGGGTGTCTGCACGATCACACCCGCGGGCCACGCCTTTGAGGCCGTGCGGTCAGGAACGGCTGAGCTTGTCGATGATCGGCGCGGCGCGGCGCAGGATCTCCCGCTCGGCGTCGGTCAGCTCCCCGAGCCGCTTGGCGAGCCACGCCTCCTTGCGGCGCCGCTCGTCCGCCAGCAGGGCGGCGCCCTCCTCGGTGGCGCTGAGGACGACCTGGCGGCCGTCGGTGGGATGCGGGCTGCGCGCGACGAGGCCGCGCTCCTCCAGGTGGGCGATCACCCGGGTCATCGAGGGCGGCTGCACCTTCTCGTGGTCGGCCAGCTCGCGGGGCGTCATCGACCCGTGCCGCTCGATGGCGGCGAGCGCGGCGAACTGCGTGAGCGACAGCGGGCTCGGGCCGCCGCCCGCCGCGGAGGGGCGCAGCGTGCGCAGCCGGCGCGACAGCCGCGCGATCGAGATGCGCAGCTCCTCGGCCAGGCCCGGCGCGGACGCCGTGCGGCCCCGGATCGGTGGCGTTGTCATCGTCATTGCTCTCCCGTACTGCCGCCCATGCTGCCACGCCGCCGCTTGACACTGTCGCTAACCTCATTAGCCTATCGGCTAGTGCAAAGAAAGGACGGTGGGTGGTCCATGCCCCGTGCGGGTCTGTCCCCGGAGGCGGTCGTGGACGCCGCCGTCGCCGTCGTGGACGCCGGCGGTCCCGGTGCCCTCACGCTGGCGGCGGTGGCGGGGAGGGCCGGGGTGGCGACCCCCTCCCTGTACAAGCATGTCCGTAATCTCGCCGAGTTGCGACACCTGGTGACCGTGCGCGTCATGAACGAGCTCACCGACCGGCTCGGCGAGGCGGCCCTGGGACGGTCCGGCGACGACGCCCTGCGGGCGCTCATGCGCGCGTACCGGTCGTACGTGGTGGAGCACCCCGGCCGCTACGGCGCGATGGAGCAGACGGCCGCGCCGGAGAACGACGCGGCGGCGGAGCGGCTGCTCAACGTCCTGTTCGGGGCGCTGCGCGGCTACGCCCTGGAGGGGCCCGCGCTCGTCCACGCGGCGCGCTGCCTGCGTTCGGCCGTGCACGGGTTCGCCGTCCTGGAGGCCGCGGGCGGCTTCGGCCTGCCCGAGGACCTGGAGGCCAGCTATGAGCTGCTCATCACCATGATCACCGGAGGCCTGGACGGCGCGCGCCACGTAGCCTGATCGCATGAGCCCTCCGCGCCGCCCGGACCCTCCGCCGATGCAGACCAACGACGTCCGTATCTCGGCCGCGGGCGCGGTCGCCTGGGCGGTCGCGCTCGTCGTGCTGCTCATCGTCGGCCTGCCGTCGGAAGACCGGTGGTGGCTGTGGGTGTGCGGGGTCGGCATCGGGATCGGCCTGTTCGGCGTGTGGTACATCCCCCGGCTCCAGGCCGGACGTGCCCGCCAGGAGGCCGCCCGCGCCGCCAAGCGCGACACGGCGGTCTAGGGCTCCAGGTCGTCCTCGGCCAGGAGGGCGGGCAGGGATTCCGGCTCGCGCAGGACGGCCTCCAGCAGGAGGCGGTCGCCCCAATGGCCGCTGGACCAGGCGAGAGCCCGCGCCAGCCCTTCGGCGCTGCTCGCGTGCATCTGGCCGTCCCTCGTCCACCAGGGGACGTTCTGGCCGTCAACGACCAGCCGCTCGTGCGCGAGGTAGTCGGCGGGAGCCTCCGGTAGGACGGCCATGACCGCGTCAGGGACGGGACGCTTCTCGCCCCCCGACTCGACCGCACCCGGGATCTCGTCACCCGCCCGTGGCAGGTCCAGGAGTTCGGCGAGGCGCCCATCGCGGCCTCGGGCGGCGATGACGAGCGGCTGGCCCTGGAGGAGCGGCAGGAGGTCGGGGCTGTCCAGGACGAGGGCGTCCTGCGCGTCGACGACCTCCACAGCGCCGTCCACGACCGCTCGGACATGGTCGGGTGGCTCGACGGCCGCTTCCGCTGCGTCGGCCAGGGCCGTCCAGAGCCGGCCCAGCTGGGCGCGGGCCACGGACCGCCCAGGGTCCGCGAGCCGGTCGAGCAGTTCTTGGGCGCCTCCCGGCTCGTCGAGCAGCTCCGTGAGCGACGTGCGGACGCCCAGGGCGAGCAGGAGCCGTTCGTCCAGGCCTTCCGGCGCGAGGTCGTAGAGGCCGGCCAGCGACTCGTCCCCGCCCAGGCGGAACTCGCCCGGCCTGCGGCCGCGCAGGACGGGGTGACGGCTCAGCCACCACGCCGTGTAGGACGGGGCGGCCACCCGCCGGCCGTTGTGCAGGGTGACGTGGGCGGGGTCCACGATCGCGGCTCGCCACGGCGGTCCGGCAAGGACCCGGAGCGCCGCCGCCCAGTCGTCGACGAGTTCCAGGTCGCGGACGGCCGTGAACTCGGGGACGAGCGGCGGAAGGTCCTGGGGGCCGATCCGCCTGAGCACGTCGTCCGCCCAGAGGTCCTCGCCATCGAGGTCCAGGGTCTCGGCCTCGTCCGCGAGGCCCGTGAGGTTCACGTCCTCGGCCTTGGCGAGGGCGAACCCGTCCAGGACCCCGGCCGCCGCGAGCGTCCCGGCGCCCCACCGGTCGACCAGCTCGCCGGAGACCACGCCGAACGGGGCGTCCTCGGCCATGATCGCCCGCAGCGGGCTCTCCGGCAGCAGCAGCTCGCCCGCCGGGTACAGGTCGCCGTCGTCGCCGGGGAGGGCCAGCTCGGCCAGCCACGGCTCCTCGCCCGGATCGACGTGCGCGGCGGCGACCAGCCCCAGCACGGCCTCGGCGACCGCGTCCGGGTCGTCGGCCTCGAACGACTCCTCGACGGCCGCCCGGACGGCCGCGTCGGCGAGCACGGCCCGCGGCCCCGCCTCGACGGCGCCGAGCCGCACCAGCAGCGGATGCACGGCCTCGGGGTGGACGAACCGCAGCCCGAGCGCGTCCAGCCCGGCCGGGTCGACGCCGTCCGCGATCAGCAGCCCCCGCGGCCCCCGCACCACGCGTCCCGCCGCGCCGCCGGACGGCATGCCATCGGCCCCGGAGCCGGCCAGCGGCACCGGGAGAGCCCCCAGAGCGTCCGTGGCGGCCCCGGCGAGCGCCTCGTACGCCCGGTGCCACCACGCGGGCTCCCGGTCCACAGCGGCCAGCTCATCGATCACGTCGGCCAGCTCCACCCGCCGGACCCCGAGCGCGGCCAGCGCCGGGCTCCGCGCGGGCCACTCCGGCGGCAGCAGCCCGCCGACCACGGCATTCTCGCCGCCGAGCACCTCGACGAACGCGGCGGGCGCGTCCACGGCCAGCGCGTCCCGCCCGCGCGTGCGATGCGGCAGCAGGGGCGCCTCGGGCAGCCGCTCGCGGATCCCGCGCCGGATCCGCGCGTCGAGCTCCCCGGCGCCGACCGGCCCTGGCACATGCCCGAGCACGGCGGGCGAGACGGGCAGATCGCTCAGCAGCCGCACATAGGCGTCCGCGGCCTGATCCGCGAGGAACTCGGTCAATGCCCCAGGGGCGACATGCCTGCGGTCGGGCGCGAGCGGAAACGACGCGATGAGCAGCGCGTTGAAATCAAGCCGCTCGTCACTGGGCGTGGGCGCATGCAGGACGCTGGGCGTCCCTTCCGGGAGCCCGTCCTCTGGGAGCGCCCACCGCACCTGCCAGAACGGACGCCCCCGCTCCTCCACGGGACGGTCCGCCAGAAGCGCCGCAGGAATCTCCCCGTGCGCTTCGAGGGTCCGCCAGACGCCCCCGTCGATGACGACCTCGCCCGGTCCAGGACGTTCGGCGGTCAACGTCCGCGCGTCTCCGTCGACGTCCACGCGCTCCAGCGCCGGCAGGGCCAGCATGAGCGCCGCGCCGACCTGGTCGAGCTGCCGCCGGACGGACGCCACCGCCTCGTCCCGCAACGGCAGCCGGACCACCGTGTCGAACCCGGCGGGCACCTCCGGCGGCTGCTCCATGGCGAACGGCAGGCGCAGCAACGGCACATGCCCGCCCCGTCGCTCCAGCTCGTCGGCGAGCCCGGGGACGGCCTCCACGAGCTCGCGAGCCCGCGGCAGCGACCACTCGACCCCTGCGCGACCGGGGCCGGACGGCATCGTCGACGCGATGGCGGGGGCGTCGGTGACGGCGACGACCGCGGCGAAGCCGACGCCGAAGCGGCCCGCCGTGCCCGTCTCGTCCCGCTTGGCCGACGCTCGCAGCGTGGAGAGGGCCTCCACGCCGGCGGCGTCCAGCGGGGCGCCGGCGTTCGCTGCGGTCAGGACGGTGCCCTGCGAGGTCGTGCGAAGGGTCAGCCGCAGATGGCCGGGGACGCCGGCGCGCAGGGCCGCGTCGGCGGCGTTCTGGGCCAGCTCGATGACGAGGCGGTCCCGGTAACCGCCGAGGGCGTGGTCCTCTTCGGCGTTGGCGTCCTCGCGGAACCGCGCCGGGGACTCGCCCCAGGCGCGCACGACCCGCTCGCGCAGGGTCCGCGCGCCGAAAGCGTCGTCCAGTCGGCTGGTGTCCGGCATCGGATCAGCTGTGGCCGAGCGCCTCGTCGTCGAGGGACGCGGTGTCCTCGCCGGCCGGGACGATCTCGTAGCCCAGCTCGTCGATCACGGGCGGGTTGTGCTCGGACGCGGCCGGCAGGCTGACGGCCTCGGAGTGGGCGCCGCAGCCGTGGTCGGCGGACACGACGCGGCCGTCGTCGGGCGCGTACTCGTTGGCGCAGACCCCGAAGACCTGCCGCAGCTCGCCCGCCAGCGCGACGAAGAAGCCGCAGGTGGAGCACTGGGCGGGCGCGGACGCGGCGATGGGCGCGCGGGGGCCGGCGACGCCGTCGTACCAGCGGGTCGCGGCCTCGTCGCGCCCCTCCCGGGACAGCACCCGGACGCGGCCGAGGCCGAGCTCCCACTGGGCCTCGCGGTCGGTGGAGTCGTCCACCTGCGTGAAGCCGGGGGCGAGCCGGGCGTCGTCGGGCGCGGTCGGCAGCAGGTCGCCGGGGCCGAGGTCGCCGGGGCGCAGCCGCTCCAGCCACGGCACCCACGGCGGGGCGAGGAGGGCGTCGTCGCCGGGGAGCAGCACGCACTCGCTGACCGTGACGTTCCTGGCGCGGGACGCCCGGGTCACCGTGACGGCCCAGCGCCAGCCGCGGTAGGCGGGGTCGAGGCAGGCGAAGTAGTGCGTGACCACGCGGTCGGCCTCGGCGCGGACGCCGAGGTGCTCGCCGACGTCACGGGGGCCGGCGGTGTCCTCGGCGGCCTCGCGGGCGAGGTCGACGGCCTCGGCACAGGCCGTGTCGACGGCGGGCGTGCGGGTCCGGCGGGCGGCCCCGGACGTGGCGCGCGCGGCGGCGGGACGCGCGGGGCTGGTTTGACGCTGTGGGCTCACATGTCGATTCTCGCCCATGCGAGCAGGTGACCGAGCCCACCCCCTCCCGCTGAACGGGGAGAGGGGTGGAGGCGGGTTCGCGGGGTGAGCCCGCATCCTCGCGGGGAACGTACTCTCAATTGAGCGACTCCGATGGCCGTGCCACGAGGAACAGCAGGGGCGACCGCAGGGGAGAGATCAGGGCGCATGGGGAACCGCACACGGGCGGGACGGTCCGTACGCGCCGTCGCAGGGGGTGCGGCGCGCGCCTGGCGCGGCGCCCTCTCGGCCCTTCTCGGGACGGGACGGCTCACCCGCCGCGTCACCCACGCGCAGGGCGCGGGCCGCAGCGGGCTCGGCAGCCTGATCGAGGCGTCGGCGTTCAACTCCGCCGGCGACGCGCTGCTGACGGTCGCGCTCGCGGGGACCCTGTTCTTCGGCCTGGACGTCAACCAGGCGCGCGGCCAGGTGGCCCTCTACCTCGTGGTGACGATGGCGCCGTTCGCGCTGGTCGCCCCGCTGATCGGCCCGGCGCTGGACCGGGCGCGGCACGTCCGCCGGTACGCGATCGCGAGCACGTTCGTGATGCGGGCGCTGCTGTGCTGGGCGATGGCGAGCGCGCTCCCGCACGGCGACCAGGTCACGTTCCTGCCCGCCGCGTTCGGCGTGCTGGTGCTGTCGAAGGCGTTCGGGGTGCTGCGGGCGGCGGTCACCCCGCGCGTCCTGCCGGACGAGATCACGCTGGTGACGGCGAACGCCCGGTGCTCGTTCGCGGGCCTGATCGCCGCGTCGGTCACCGCGCCGATCGGCGCCGGCCTCGCCGTGCTGATCGGGCCGGGCTGGGTGCTGCGCATCGGGACGGCCGTGTTCCTGCTCGGCGTCGTGTTCACGATGCGCCTCCCGCAGCATGTGGACGTCCCGGAGGTCGAGCCGGCGGAGCAGGACGGTGACGGGCCCCGCCGCCGCTTCCTGGCGCTGCCGCGCGTCGGGCCGGTCGTGGCGGAGGCGATGGAGGCCAACGCGGTGCTCCGCGCGTTCTCCGGCTTCCTGATCATCTATCTGGCGTTCCTGCTGCGGCAGGAGCGGTTCGACCCGGTGTCGCACCATGTCGCGCTCGGCCTGCTCGCCGCGTGCGCGGGCGCCGGCGGGCTGATCGGCACCTCGCTCGGCGCCTGGATGAAGGCGCGGGCGCCGCGGTTCATCGTGTCGGCGACGCTCGCGTCGGTCACCGCCGTCACCGCCGCCGGCGCCGCGTTCTTCGGGCTGTGGGCGGCGCTCGCGGTGGCGACGGCGGCCGGTCTCGGCCAGGTGCTCGGCAAGCTGTCCATGGACGCGGTGGTGCAGCGCGAGATCGGCGAGGAGATGCGCTCGTCCACCTTCGCGGTCTCCGAGACGCTGCACCAGCTCAGCTGGGTGCTCGGCGGGCTGCTCGGCCTCGGCATGTCGATCGTCGCGGACGGCCGGGTCGCGCTCGCGATCGTCGCCGCGGCGCTGGCGGTCGCGTTCGGGCTGCTGGTGTCGCGGCAGGCCGGCACGCCACGGCGGGCGCCGCGGCGGCCCGGCCGCAAGACCACGATCAAGGACGCGCATCCGGAGATGCACACCTGATCATGGTCATGGCCGGCCGCGCTCAGCGGCACGGCCCGCGCACGGCCCGCGCTCGGCCCGCGCTCAGGGGGCCAGGTCGTCCGCGACGGCCCGCAGCACGGTGGCGATCTTCTTCGCCTCCGCCGGGGCCGGGTGCTTGCCGCGCCGGTAGGTGTTGGAGATCCCGTCCAGCAGCTTGATCAGGTCCTCGGTGATGACGACCATCTCGTCCGGCTTCTTGCGCCGCTGCTTGGCGATGGTCTTCTCGACCGACGGCAGCGTCTCCAGCACGCGGACCTGCAGCGCCTGCTGGCCGCGGCGCCCCTCGACCACGCCGAACTCGATGCGCTGGCCCGGCCTGAGCGTCGTGACCCCGCCCGGCAGAGCCGATGAGTGCACGAAGACCTCACCGCCGTCGTCGCGGGTGAGGAAGCCGAACCCCTTGTCGGAGTCGTACCACTTGACCTTGCCAGTCGGCACCGGAGACCTCGTTCGGTAATCGTCCTGAATCGCCCCCAAGATTAGTGCCTCGCCGCGGGCCGGTGAACACGCCGGGTGCCCCCGCGACGCCCTAGGGGCAACGCCTTAGAAGCTATCCGGGGCGGCAGACGAAATCACCCCAATATCGCCGCGGATCAGCCGGCGCGGAACCCGCCGAGCCATTCGGGGAAGGCCAGCAGGTCCGGCAGGACGACGTCCGCGCCGTAGGCCGTGAGGGCCGCCGAGTCGAACGCGCCGGTCGCCACGGCCACCGCCACCGCGGACGCGGCCCGCGCGGCGTCCACGTCGCCGGTGTGGTCGCCGATGTAGGCGCCGGCTCCGTGCTCGCGCAGGACGGTGCCCTTGTCCGCGCCGAACAGGCCGCCGACCACGGCGTCCGCCCCCAGATCGAGGTGGCGGACGGTCCGCTCGGTGTCGGCCTGGTTCTTGCCCGACACCACGACCACGCGCCCGCCCATGGCCCGCACGGCGTCCAGGGCGGCGACGGCACCCGGCATCAGGAGTGTCGCCGGGATCGCGATGCCGGCGTAGATCTCCCGGTAGCGGGCCGCCATCGCGGGCACCTCGTCCGGCGGGAACCAGTACGCCAGCTCCTCCTCCAGCGGCGGCCCGATGCGGCGCACCACGAGGTCGGTGTCGATGGCGACGCCCGTCTCGGCGGCGATAGACGCGTAGACGGCGCTGATTCCGGCGCGGGTGTCGGCGAGGGTCAGATCCAGGTCGAATCCGATGGTGAACCCGGATTCCGGAGATGTCGGAAGATCAAGGTCGAGCACGTCCACAGCGTACGGGGCTGGACACACGCGAGGACCCGCGCTCTCCTGGTAGTGGCGATGCGACGGGATCCGAGTAGGAGAGCGCGGGACCGTGATGCGGATATACCCGGGCCTCCGACCACAAACCAGTTGACCAGGGAAAACACAGCACCCGAACACCCCACCCCAGCCCCAAGGACGATCACTCGCCCGTCCGCCCGCCACGGAGGAACCGGCGAAGGAGGCCGATCATGGCAGAGACCCAGACCGAGACGGGCGGTGACCACCGCGCCCCGCGCACCCGGCGGTTCACGGCCGGTGCCGCCGCGGCCCGCCGCCGCGCCGCCGGCCTGCTCGCCGCCGCGATCTCCGTCGTCACGACGGTCGTGGTCGCGATCCTGGCCGTGCACATCGTGTTCGTGGCGTTCGAGGCCAACACGGCGAACGACCTCGTCCGCTGGTTCGGGGACCGCGCAACCGACCTCTGCTGGCAGTTCAAGGACGTCTTCCAGCCGGAGAACCGCAAGACGGAGGTCGCCGTCAACTACGGCCTGGCCGCCCTCGTCTACCTGGTGGTCGGCCGCATCCTGGTGAACCTCGCCCGGAGGCTCTGACCGCACCCGTCCGGGCTCTGCCCGCCCTTGCCGGCCTCACTCGCGGCCGGGGAAGCGGACCTTCTCGAAGGGCCAGGCGGTGGTCACCCATGTACGGACGAACTCCTCCAGTTCCTTCTCCAGGATGGAGTTCTCCTCGTCCGCGCGGACCCAGAACACCACGACGGCGTCCGCGTCGCGGGTGTCGGACGGGGCGACGTGGATGCGGCCGAGCTGCCGCTCCCCGTCCGGGGTGATCACGACGTAGCTGAAGGAGCGGCGCAGCTGGCCCTCCTTCTGCAGCCAGGCGACGTCGATCAGAGCCTGCTCGAAGGTGAACTCCCGGTCGGGCCAGCCCCACTCGGGGCCGAAGCGGCCGGCCAGCCGGTCCAGGCTGCCGATCACGGCGCCGTAGTCCTTGACGGCGTCGTGCACGGTGATCGGGCGGATCTGGAAGTCGGGCCCGGCCACCAGAGTGGGCACCACGAAGTCCTCGGGCAGGAAGGCCCCGTCGGCCGCCTTCCGCGGAGACTTGAACATCGCCGACCTTTCCGACGACGCCCCTTCCGGCGAGCGG
Source organism: Actinomadura madurae (assembly GCF_047130825.1). Taxonomy (NCBI): domain Bacteria; kingdom Bacillati; phylum Actinomycetota; class Actinomycetes; order Streptosporangiales; family Thermomonosporaceae; genus Actinomadura; species Actinomadura madurae. The sequence goes on along the minus strand of NZ_CP083237.1, from coordinate 7,758,332 downwards.
GGCGCTGACGATCGCACTCTAGCCGCCCCGGGCGCGACGTGAGCGGCATCACCGATTCGGGCGTGCCGCGCGCGACCCGGCGACCGGCCGCATCAGGATGCCTTAGTGTTCTTGCGGAGGAATTCATCACCATGACGACATCTACGCGCGATCGGATCGTGGCCGAGTCGCTCCGGCTGTTCGCGGACCGGGGCTACGCGGCGACCTCGGTCGCCGAGATCGAGGCGGCGGCGGGCCTGTCGCCGGGCGCGGGCGGCCTGTACCGGCACTTCCGCTCCAAGGAGGAGGTCCTCGCCTCCGCCATCCGCGAGCACATCGAGCGCACCCGGCGGCAGATCAGCGACGTCCTCGACCAGTCGACCGCCTACGCGGGCCGGCCGCTGGAGATCCGGCTGCGGATGACCTGCCAGGCGGGACTCGCCAAGATGCGCGAGGAACAGGACCTCATCCGGGTGCTGTTCCGCGACCTCGACCAGTTCCCGAAACTGGTGGCCGAGATGCGCGAGGGCATCGTCAACCCGCTGTACGACGGGATCGCGACCTGGCTGGCGGCGCAGCCGGAGTACGAGGGCGTGGACGAGGACTGGCCGGCGATCGCGTCGATCCTCGGGGGCGCGGTGGTGAACTACTGGCTCGCCAACGAGTCGATGTACGAGCCGCCGACGCGCATCGACGAGAAGCGGTTCGTGGAGAGCTGGGCGCGGCTCGGCCTCGGGCTGGTGCACCTGGAGCGCACGCCTGCCACCTGACCTGCGTGGTCCGTGTTCCCCACCGCGTGCGGGCTTCTACCCTTGGAGCCCCGCGCACCCGCGGTATGCACGCGACATATGGTTGGGAAACAGATGGAAACGTACGCGGATTGGTTGCGCGCGCGAGGCGATGACGAGCTTCGCGCGCTCCTGTCCGCGCGTCCCGAGCTGCTCGCCCCCGTCCCGGCCGACCTGACCGCGCTCGCCGCCCGCGCCGCCACGCCCGCCGCCGTGTCCCGCGCGCTCGACCGGCTGGACCGGTTCACGCTCGCCGTCCTGGAGGCCCTCCTCGTCCTGCCCTCGCCGGCCGGGCCGGACGCGCTCGCCACCGCCCTCGGCTGCACGCCCGAGCAGGCCGCCGACGCGCTCGGCACGCTCCGCCGCTACGGGCTCGCCTGGGGGAACGACGCGCCGAACACCGCGCCCGGCGTCCGGCAGGGCCTGCCGCACCCGGCCGGGCTCGGCCCGCCCGTCCAGGAGGTCTTCGCGACCTACCCCGTCGAGCGGCTGACCGACCTCGTCACCGACCTGGACGGGGAGCCGCCGCGCGGGTTCACCGACTCCGCGCGGCTCCTGCGCCGGCTCGCCGACCTGCTCGACGACCCCGGCCCGCTGATCGACGACGCCGGGCCCGACGCGCGGGCCGCCCTAGAACAGCTCGCCTGGGGCCCGCCGGTCGGGCGCGTCGCCGACGCCCGCCGCCCCGTCCGGATCGACACCGCCGCCACGCCGATCGAGCGGCTCCTGGCGCGCGGCCTCCTCGCCGCCGAGGACGACCGCACGGTCACCCTGCCCCGCGAGATCGCCCTGCACCTGCGCGGCGGGCGCCTCTTCCGGGACGTCCCGGCGGAGCCGCCGCCGCTGCCCCCGGCCGCGGCGGCGCGGGGCGAGGACGTCGTGGTGCGCGCCGCCGCGGGCGAGGCCTACAACGCCGTCCGGCTCACCGAGGAGCTGCTGGAGCGCTGGGGGCTGGAACCGCCGCCCGTCCTGCGCAGCGGCGGCCTCGCCGTCCGCGACCTGCGCGCCGCCGCGACGCTCCTGGACGTCCCCGAGTGGAAGGCGGCGCTGCTCGTCGAGGTCGCCTACGCGGCGGGACTGCTCACCCGCAGCGGCGACCTCGACGGCGAATGGCTGCCCACCCCCGCCTACGACCTGTGGCTGATGCGCGACACCGCCGGGCGCTGGACGGAGCTCGCGCGCGGCTGGCTGAAGTCCGACCGCGCCGCCGGGCTCGCCGGCGAGCGCGACGACCGCGACCGGCTCATCAACGCGCTGAGCGAGGCGATGGTGCGCAGCAGCGCGCCCGCCACCCGGCAGGCGGTCCTCGACATCCTCGTCGGCGCCGGGCGCGGCGTCGTCGTCGGCGAGGACGCGCTCCGCGAGCGGCTCACCTGGCTGCGCCCCCGCCGCGGCGGGCCGATCCGCGACCGGCTCCTCGGCTGGACGCTGCGCGAGGCGGCCGCCCTCGGGCTGACCGGGTTCGGCGAGCCGGCCCCGTTCGCCCGCGACCTGCTCGCCGGCGACGACCCCGAGCCCACCCTGGAGAAGTACCTGCCCGCGCCCGTCGACGAGATCCTCATCCAGGCCGACCTGACCGCGATCGCGCCGGGCCCCCTGGTCACCGACCTCGCCCGGGAGCTCGCGCTCGCCGCCGACGTCGAGTCCACCGGCGGCGCCACCGTCTACCGGTTCACGCCCGAGTCGATCCGCCGCGCCCTGGACGCCGGCCGCACCGCCGCCGACGTCACCGACCTGCTCTCCCGGCACTCGGCGACCCCGCTCCCGCAGCCGCTCACCTACCTGATCGACGACGTCGCCCGCCGGCACGGCCATCTGCGCGTCGGCGCGCTCATGTCCTACGTCCGCACCGACGCGCCCGCCACCCTCGACGAGATCCTCGCCGACCGCCGCGCCGCCCCGCTGCGCCTGCACCGCCTCGCCCCGACCGTCCTCGCGTCCGGGCTGCAGCGCGGCGACCTGCTCGACGGCCTGCGCGCCATGGGGCTCGCCCCGGTCGCCGAGGCGCCCGGCGGCGGCGTGATCGTGACCCGGCCGGACGCGCAGCGCGCCGAGCCGCCGCCGACCGCCGAGATCGTCCGGCTCCGCCCCGGCTCCCGCACCGACGACACGATGATCGCCGCCGCCGTGCGGGCGCTGCGGGCCGGCGACGAGGCCTCCGTGCACGGCGCCGAGCAGGCCCGGCAGGCCCCGTCCGGCGACCCGCCCCGCTCCCCGGCGATGGCCACCATCGAACTGCTCCGCGCCGCCGTCGAGCGCGGCGGGCGCGTCTGGATCGGCTACCTCGACCAGCAGGGGCAGGCGTCCAGCCGCATCGTCGAACCCGTCCGCGTCGAGGGCGGCTTCCTGACCGGCTACGACGCCACCCGCGCCGCCGTCCACCGCTTCGCGCTGCACCGCATCACCGGGGTCAAGGAACTCGACGACGCCTCCTGAACCGTCCGGAAACGGCTGTCCGCATGCGGCCCCTCCCGGGGACGGGAACCGGCGAACGTCGCATACGGTCCAAGCAGTGACCCTTCGGACCGATAGCGTGTCCGGGCGAATGGTGTGAGGAGGCTCCCGATGAGCGGATACGGCGGGCGTCCGCCGTCGGGCTGGGACGACCCGTACGGCGGATCCCAGGGCTGGGACCCTGGCGGCACGTACGGGCAGGGCTACGGATACGGCCAATCCGGATACGGCCAACCGGGGTACGGCCAGCCCGGATACGGCTACGGGCCGCCGGGCGTCCCGTACCAGCCCGCGAACAACGGCTCCACCATCGCCGCCCTCGTCTGCAACGCCGTCGCGATCCTGGTGTGCTGCAACATCGTCGCCATCCCCGGCGTCATCACCGCCGCGATCGCCCTCGGCCGCACCCAGACCGACCCGCCGTCCGCCCGGAAGCTGACGATCTGGAGCTGGTCCCTCTTCGGCGCGTCCGTGGCCCTCGGCGTCATCGTCCTGATCGTGTACATCGTCATCGGCGTCACCGCGTCCGACCCGGACTACGGCTCGTCCAGCGGTATCTGACCGTCCCCACGCCCCGGCCGCCGTGAGACGCGCCGGGACGGGTCGGCGCGTGCCGTAGCACGCCGGGACGCGCCGGGCCGGGACGGGACGGGGTCTCCCCAGCAATCGGCCAAAATCCAACGAAACTGTCTGTGACCTGCGGCGATGCAGGTTGGGGGTGCTTACGGCGGGGCCGCGGCTTTCTCGTCGTGGTCGCGGAGCATGCGTAGGACGGTCGCCGCCGATGGTCTTGCCGCGTCTGCGGGCCGACTCGTGGCCCTCCAGGGTGCGGTCGCGGATGTACTCGCGCTCCATCCCCGACAGCGCCGCCAGCACGGTGAACACCACCCCCGACGGGTCGTGCGAGCCCTGCAGCTCGGGGGCACTAGCCGGAACCGGGCGGTGTGAGACTGGGCGACCACCTGCCCTTGGCGGTGCGGCACGGCGAGCCGGGCGGAGCGGCGCAGGTGGACATGGGGCAGGCGTGCGCCTCGTTTCACAGGCGAGGACCTATGAAACGGCCGAGTCCTCGAGTCTTGCGGGTTCCTTGGGGTGCTATGACGGCCAGAGCGACGGAGTGTTCACCTTCGGGACGCGCCGCGAAGCCTTCTCCCTTGATGTTGGAGGTGTGGATGGGATGCGTGCGCGAACTGTACGGCGATGGACAGGCCGCCTTCAGCGCGTACGTTGGCGGTGAGGGTGGCGTGGTGGGCTTGGGCGACGGCGTTGACGATGGCGAGGCCGAGACCGTAGCCGTCGCGGCCGCCGTTACGATCAGGCGCCAGTCTTTGGAAGGGGTGAAAGAGGCGCTGGATCTGGTTGCCGGGGATGACCGGCCCGCTGTTGGTGACCGTCAGGACCACCTGCGTGCCGGAGGTCTGAGTTGTGATCTCTACGTGCCCGCCTGCGTGGTTGTGGCGGATGGCGTTGTCCATGAGGTTGGCGACGAGGCTTTCGATCAATTTCGGGTCCCCGGCCGCCACCGCGGGCGTTAGGTGTTCGGCGAGGTCAATGCCTCTCGCCGTTGCTTGGTCGCGGCGGGAGGCGAGCGCTCCTTTGACGACTTGCGCGAGGTCGAGGGTGTCCCAGCGGGTGACGCCGCGCTCGCTGGTGGCCAGAGCGAGCAGTGCTCGGACGAGCCGCTCTTGGTGTTCGCCGAGGGCGAGGGCCTCCTGGCAGGCCGAGCGCAGCGTGTCGGTGTCGGCATTGGGGTCGGCGAGAGCGACTTCGAGGAGGGTGCGCAGCCCGGCGAGGGGGGTGCGCAGCTCGTGGGAGGCGTTGGCGACGAAGTGGCGTTGGGCGTCGAAGGAGGCTTGAAGGCGGGCGAACAGGTCGTCGAGGGTGTGGCCGAGTTCCGTCAGCTCGTCTGTGGGCTCGCCGAGGTCGAGGCGCCGGTGGAGGTTGCCGGTGGAGATGTTCTTGGCGGTGGCGGTGATGGTGCGCAGCGGGTGCAGGAACCGGCCGGCGACGAACCAGCCGAGAGCCAGGGCGACGGGAATCAGGATGACCAGGGCGACGGCGGATCCGGTGAGGAGCTGGGCCAGGCTGATCCCGCGCCCGGCTCCGGTGGTCACGCTCGATGAGGGTCGGCCCTTGGGCGTGGCCGCATCGACGCTGGCGAGTGGGACGAGTACGAGGACGAGCACGAAGACCCCGGCGGCGTAGATGCCCGCCGCGTAGGCGAGCGCGAGCCGTGTTTGCAGGGACCTTCCGGCGGGCTGCTGGGAGGTCATGTCGACCCGATGCGATAGCCGCCTTGGCGGATGGTCTCGATCACGGGCGGGTCGCCGAGTTTGGCCCGCAACCGGTGCATGGTGTGCTTGACGGCGCTGCTGAAGGGGTCGGCGGCCTCGTCCCAGACGCGTTCGAGTAGTTCCTCAGCGGAGATGACCAGGCCGGGTGCGGCGAGCAGGCATTCGAGCAGGGCGAACTCCTTGGGGCTCAGCTCAAGGCGCCGGCCGGCCCGGAACGCGGTGCGGCGGGCCGGATCGAGGGTGATGTCTCTGCATGCCAGGGTGGGCGGTAGCGGCGGGGTGGCGCGGCGCGCCAGAGCACGGACGCGGGCGACCAGTTCGGCGAACGCGAACGGCTTGGGCAGGTAGTCGTCGGCGCCGAGGCCGAGCCCGTCGACGCGGTCCTCGATCGTGCCGGAGGCGGTGAGCATCAGCACGCGGGTCTCGCGGCGGCCGTGGGCGAGTTGCCGGCAGATCTCGTCCCCGTGGACGCCGGGCAGGTCGCGGTCGAGGATCACCACGTCGTAGCGGGTGACGGCCAGGCGGTCGAGGGCGGCGGTTCCGTCCAGGACGACGTCGGCGGCCATGCCCTCGCGGCGCAGCCCGGTTCCGAGGGAGCGGGCGAGGACCTCGAAGTCCTCGACGACGAGGACCCTCACCACCACTCACCGCCGGCCGTCGTGCGGGCGGGGCGGCCGATCCGTCCACGGGGTCGAGGTGCCATTCGTCAACGATGCCAGATCCCCGGTCTCAGCCCGGTCGCAGCCGCTGCGACCGGGCTGGAACCGGGTGCCGCGTACAACCATCGGCATGAATCCATTTCGAACCGTGAGCTCGCTGCGATGAGCGCACCAGGGATCGTCGTCACCGGACTGCGCAAGCGGTACGGGGCCACGCTGGCCCTCGACGGCATGTCCTTTACCGTCCGTCCGGGTGTGGTGACCGGCTTCGTGGGGCCGAACGGGGCCGGGAAGTCCACCACGATGCGGGTGATCCTCGGCCTGGACGCGGTCGAGGAGGGCACCGCGCTCATCGAGGGGAAGCCGTACCACAGTCTTCGGCGGCCGCTGAACCATGTCGGTTCCCTGCTGGACGCGGCGGCGCTGCACCCCGGCCGCAGCGGGCGTAACCACCTGCTGTGGCTGGCGCATTCGCAGGGCCTGGCCGCGCGGCGGGTGGACCAGGTGATCGAGCAGGTCGGCCTGGCCTCGGCGGCCCGGCGCAAGGCCGGCGGCTACTCGCTGGGCATGCGGCAGCGGCTCGGGATCGCCGCGGCCCTGCTGGGCGACCCGCCGATCATCATGCTCGATGAGCCGTTCAACGGCATGGACCCCGACGGCATCGTCTGGATGCGCGGCTTCCTGCGGTCGCTGGCCGCTCAGGGCCGCGCCGTGCTGGTCTCCAGCCACCTGATGAGCGAGGTGCAGGACACCGCCGATCATCTCGTCGTGGTCGGGCGCGGCAAGGCCATCGCCGACGCCGGCGTGGCCGACCTGATCGCGGCCGCCTCCAGGAACCGGGTGGCCGTGCGGACCACGGTCGGGACGCACGCGATGGGGGTGCTCGCGCATGCCGGCGCGACCGCGACGGCCACCGGACGCGACACCATCACCGTTTCGGGCCTGCCTGCGGATCGGATCGTGACGCTGCTCAGCCAGAGCGCGGTGCCGTTCTCCGAGGTATCAGCCCACCGCGCCACCCTTGAGGACGTCTACCTGGAGCTCACCCGCGAGGCGGTCGAGTTCCGCGCCGCGACGCCCACGGAGGTCTCGCGGTGACCCCCACTGTTACGTCTCACCGCTCCAGCCAACGGGTTGGGCGGGACGGCTTCCCCCAGGTGCTGCACGCGGAATGGACCAAGTTCCGAACCGTCCGCGGCTGGCTGATCGGCATGGTGGCCGCGGCGCTGCTGTTGGTGCTGTTCGCCGTGCTCGCCGGGTTCAGCAGCGATCAGAAGGGCGCACCGCCCGTTCCGATCGGGCCGGGCGGTGCGCCGGTCACCGACAGCTTCTATTTCGTGCACCAGCCGCTGGCCGGGAACGGCGGCATCACCGTCTCCGTCTCCGAGCTCAAGAGCAGCATCCCCGAGGGACCCGGGGACCTGCGGCCCGGCACCGTGCCGTGGGCGAAGGCCGGGCTCATCATCAAGGAGAGCACCCGCCAGGGATCACCCTACGCGGCGATCATGGTCACCGGCAGCCACGGCGTGCGGATGCAGGACGCCTACGTCAACGACACGGTCGGCCCTCCCGGCCCGGTCTCCGCCGAGTCCCCCCGCCGGCTGCGGCTGGACCGCTCGGGCGACACGATCACCGGCTATGCCTCCACCGACGGCACGAGCTGGACCAAGGTGGGCACCGCGCGGGTGAGCGGGCTCGGATCGACCGTGCAGGTCGGGCTGTTCGTCGCGTCCCCGCCTGCCGTGGACGGCATGGGCACGCGCGGCAGCGTGTCGACGGCCACCTTCGGGGATCTTCGCGTCCAGGGGGGCTGGGCCGGGGGTAGGTGGACCGGTGACCAGGTGGGAGCGGAGTCCCCCGGCTTCGCCGGCTACCCGGAGAACACATCGGGTTCGTTCACGGGATCCGACGGCAGGTTCACGGTGACCGGTGCCGGCGACATAGCGCCCGCCATCCGCGAGACCCTGCCGACCGGCGGCACCCTCCGGGACATTCTCACCGGCACGTTCGCCGCGCTGATCGCGGTGATCGTCGTGGGGGCGCTGTTCATCACCACGGAGTACGGGAACAAGATGATCCACCTCACCCTGGCCGCGAGTCCGAGGCGGAGCCGGGTGCTGGTGGCCAAGGCGATCGTGCTGGGGGTCGTCACCTTCGTCGCCGGGCTGGCGGGGGCGATCCTCGCGACTCCGCTCGGTGAGCGGCTCGCCCGGGACAACGGCGTCTACATCTTCCCGGTGTCGTCCTCGACCGAACTGCGGGTGGCGCTCGGGACCGCGGCGCTGCTCGCGACCGCCTCGGTCCTGGCCCTCTCCGTCGGCGCCATCTTCCGGCACAGCGCCGGCGCGGTCACCACCGTCATCGTGGCCATCGTGCTGCCCCACATCCTGATGGCCATCCCGTTCATGCCCGCGAGCGTGGCGAACTGGCTGGCCCGGGTGACACCGGGGGCGGCCTTCGCCGTCCAGCAGACGCTCGTGGAGTACGACCAAGTCGCAGCCCATTACACGCCATACAACGGCTACTACCCGCTGGCGCCGTGGGCCGGGTTCGCCGTCTTGGCCGCCTACACGGTGGTGAGCCTGGCCGTGGCCGCCGTCCTGCTCCACAGGAGGGACACGTGAGACTCGCCCTGCACGCGGAATGGACGAAGATGCGGACCGTCGCCGGCCCGCTGTGGCTGCTGCTCGGCACCGTCGCGGCGACGGTGGCCCTGAGCGCCGGGGCGACGTCGGTGGTGAACTGCACGGCCGACGGCTGCGGCGGCGACACGACCGAGCTGACCCTCATGGGCGTCCACCTCGGCCAGGCGCTGGTCGCCGTCCTGGCGGTGCTGATCATCAGCAGGGAATACGGCTCGGGCATGATCCGCACCACCCTGACGGCGGTGCCGCGGCGGGCGACGGTCTTCGCGGCCAAGGCCGTCACTCTCACCGGCGTCGTGGCCGTCGGCGGGACCGTCGCCGTCCTCGGGGCGGTGCTCGCCGGGCGGCTCATCCTGCCCGACCTCGGCGACCGGGCCCTGTCCCTGGCCGACGGGCCGACGCTGCGCGCGGTCGTCGGGACGGTCCTCTACCTGATCCTGATCGGCCTTCTAAGCCTCGGTGTCGCGACCGCGGTGCGGGACTCGGCCACCAGCATCGGCGTCGTCCTCGGCCTGCTCTACATCGTCCCGATCGTCTCCCAGACCATCAGCGACCCGAACTGGCAGCGCCTGCTGGAGAAGATCGCGCCGATGAGCGCCGGGCTCGCCATCCAGGCCACCACCGATCTCGGCAGCCTGCCCATCAGCCCCTGGGCCGGGCTCGGTGTGACCGCCGGGTGGGCCGCCGCGGCGCTGCTGACCGGCGGTCTGCTCCTGTGCACGCGCGACGCCTAGCACCTGGTTGCCAGGCCCCTTGAGGGATGTCTGCGCGGGATGCCGGTGCTGGTCGCGCCGTCATCTGCTGGACCACCGAGTACTGCAGCCTGGCGATCGACGAACTGCGCGGCCAGGGCCGCGACATCCGCGACGAACTCTGTCAGAAAAGGTTCGGCAGCCCCGCCTTCGACCGCCGGCTCCGGCAAGCCCGGGGCGGTGATCTGGCGGGGTGGCATGCCTCCAGCGGAAGGCTTAAGTACGCGCCCACCATGCGCCAGTGGTGAACGTCGCTGTCGACGGCGCATACTGGCGCCTTGCCTCTGGACTGCGGGCTATTGATCCCCTCGGCCGCATTCTGCTTAATTCCATTCAACCTGGCCGTGGACTTTGGCACGGCGAAGCGGTGCCGTTGCCACGGACCGCCGTTGAAGTCTTGAACTCACAGGTTGAGCATGAAGGCGGAGCCGGACTCGTTCACCGACGTTGCGCGCAGGGGCCGCCAGCCGTCGGCAAGTTCGGCTTCGTAGTCGACGTTGATGGTGCCGAAGTTGGTCAGCAGGGTGAGGCACCAGGCCTGCTCGGTCTGGTCGGCCAGGTGGGGCCGGACGATGGTGCCCTGCTGGGCGTAGTGCAGCTCGCGGCGCAGCGCGTGCAGGCTCTCGCCCTTGTTCAGCTGGCGGGAGATCTCCCTGCGGTACAGCGGGTCCGACAGGTAGCGGGCGGCGTGGATCGTGCGTTTGATCATGCCCCACTCCTTGAGCGCGGCGGCGAGGGTGTTCTGCGGAATTCGTCCAGCGTGTAGTGGGCTTCACGGGCGGTCGGCACGATCACCTTCGTCCGTACGTCGACCACTGGTCGGACACGTGCGTGATCGTGGACAGGACCTTGCCGCCGTGGATGTTCGTCTCCCGGGCGGTGTTCGACTTGCCGCGCACCGGGAACCGCTGTCCGTCGCTGGAGGACATGGTGCCGCCGCCGAACTTCTTGGCCAGGCCGAGGGTGTAGTGGCGGTTGACGATCAGGTTGTGACCCCGCGGAGCGTCTCCTCCCGCACGTACCACTCCTGGGTCCAGGCGAGCACGTCGTACGGCACGCCGCAGGCCTCGCTCATTCTTGCCAGGCCCAGGTTGGTGCCGCCTGCGATCAAGACGGCGAGGATGTTGCGTTTCAGCTCCGCCGACTGTTTGGTCTTGCGGCCGCCGCCGTGGGTGAAGGCCTTCAAGAACCCGGTTCGCCCGTCGAGTTCGACCAGCAGCGCTTCTTCGCCCGCTCGACCAGCTCCTCGTCGGTCTTGGCCTTGGCCCGCGACTCGCGCGCCGACACCGCCTGGTCGAACAGAGCGATGACCATCGTCCATCTGGTCGACCGCCGATTGGGCCACCAACGCCAGCAGGATCGGGTAGCGGCGTTCCTCCCGCCGCATCAGCGCCTGCACCGTCGAGCGGCGGCCGACGGTGGCCAGGAAGCGGCGCCGCTCTCGCGGCGGCATCGACAGGTCCAGCTCGTGGGCGTCCATCCGCCGTAGGTACTTCAGCTTCTCGATCCCGGTCTTCACCGACAGCGCGGTCGCCTCGATCGCTGGCCGGGCCAGCCACGCCAGCCGGGTCATCCCGGTCTCGGGGTCGTCGTCCAGCAGCCGGTCGAGGTCGCCGCGCATCTGCCCGCCCAGCAGATGGTCGACCCGTTCCGAGGTGAGTGCGCTGGCGGCGTTGCGGGCTGTGCCGACCATCTCCATCAGCGTGACCGCGCCCGGGCGGATCACCTGCGCGCCGGATCAGATACTCGGCCGCCAGATGGAACAGCAGCGACGGCGAGTCGTGCTCCATCGCCCGGTCCAGCAGGAACTGCTCCAGCTCCTTCAGCTCCTCCGTCCCGGGCGACGCGGTCCTCCACCCCAGGTACTTCATCACCTGCTTCAGGTGGTCACTGACGGTCTGCTGCCGTTTGCCGTAGAAGTCCAGCACTCCCGGATGCACCGCCAGTCATCAGTGAAGAACCGGCTCCCCAACGCCACCAACCCCTACAGACGCACCTGAAGATCGCCAGAGGTCTCAGGAACCTGAATAATCGCAGGTCAGGGGCATCTTCGTCGGATTTTCGCCAAATGCTACGGGGACCCCGGGACGCACCGAGACGCGCCTGCGCGCCGGGAGGCCAGAGCGCGCAATAAAGGCGGCGGGCCGAGCGTTGAACCCTGCGGTCCGGCCCGGAACGCGCGACGCGCCGTCGCGGCTCGGGTAGCGTGCGGCAGCGGATGCCCGGCACCCGGACAAGGCATCGATCACCACTTTCCCGACGGGGGCTTTCTGCTGTGACCGACGGTCCGCTCATCGTCCAGTCCGACAAGACGCTGCTGCTGGAGGTCGACCACGACCTGGCCGACGCCTGCCGCAAGGAGATCGCCCCGTTCGCCGAGCTCGAACGGGCGCCCGAGCACGTCCACACCTACCGGGTGACGCCGCTCGCGCTGTGGAACGCGCGGGCCGCCGGGCACGACGCCGAGCAGGTCGTCGACACGCTGATCCGGTACTCCCGCTACCCCGTCCCGCACGCCCTGCTCGTGGACGTCGCCGACACGATGGCGCGGTACGGGCGGCTGCGGCTGGAGAAGGACCCCGCGCACGGGCTCATCCTGTCGTCCTCGGACCGCTCGGTCCTGGAGGAGGTGCTGCGCGCCAAGAAGATCAAGGGCATGATCGGCGACCGGGTCGGCGCGGACGCCGTCGCCGTCCACCCGAGCGAGCGCGGCGCCCTCAAGCAGGCACTGCTCAAGCTCGGCTGGCCCGCCGAGGACCTCGCCGGATACGTGGACGGCGAGGCGCACGCCATCTCCCTCGCCGAGGACGGCTGGGCCTTGCGCTCCTACCAGCGGGACGCCGCCGAGACGTTCTGGCACGGCGGGTCCGGCGTCGTCGTCCTGCCCTGCGGCGCCGGCAAGACCATCGTGGGGGCCGCCGCCATGGCCCGCGCCCAGGCCACCACGCTGATCCTCGTCACCAACACCGTCTCGGCGCACCAGTGGAAGCAGGAGCTCCTGCGCCGCACGTCCCTCACCGAGGATGAGATCGGCGAGTACACCGGCACGAAGAAGGAGATCCGGCCGGTCACCATCGCCACCTACCAGATCATGACGACGCGCCGGAAGGGCGCCTACACGCACCTGGAGCTCTTCGACGCCCGCGACTGGGGCCTGGTCGTGTACGACGAGGTCCACCTGCTGCCCGCGCCGATCTTCCGGATGACCGCCGACCTGCAGGCCCGCCGCCGCCTCGGCCTCACCGCCACCCTCATCCGGGAGGACGGCCGGGAAGGCGACGTGTTCTCCCTCATCGGCCCGAAGCGCTACGACGCGCCCTGGAAGGACATGGAGGCGCAGGGCTGGATCGCGCCGGCCGACTGCGTCGAGGTACGCGTCACGCTCACCGACTCGGAACGCCTGGCGTACGCGACCGCCGAACCCGAAGAGCGCTACCGGTTCTGCGCGACCACCGACACCAAGACCAAGCTCATCCAGGCGCTCGTCGACCGGCACCGCGGCGAGCAGACGCTGGTCATCGGCCAGTACATCGACCAGCTTGACGAACTGGGCGCCCTGCTGGACGCGCCCGTCATCAAGGGCGAGACGCGGGTGCGGGAACGGGAGCGCCTGTTCGACGCGTTCCGCTCCGGCGAGATCGACGTCCTGGTCGTGTCGAAGGTGGCGAACTTCTCCATCGACCTGCCCGAAGCGTCGGTCGCCGTACAGGTGTCGGGGGCCTTCGGGTCACGGCAGGAAGAGGCTCAGCGGCTGGGACGTCTGCTGCGTCCCAAGGCGTCCGGCGCGGGGGCTCGCTTCTACGCCGTCGTCGCCCGCGACACCCTGGACCAGGACTACGCCGCCCACCGCCAGCGCTTCCTCGCCGAACAGGGCTACGCCTACCGCATCGTCGACGCCGACACCGTCCTCGCCGGCGACGACTTCTGACCCCCGGCATTCCCGCGACCACACGACTTCGGCAGGGCAGGCTGCGCTACAAGCCGGCTGCCCGGACTTGGGGTTGCGGGGCATGAGAAATGAGAAAAGGGCCCCGCCGTGATGGCGGAGCCCTTTTCTAATATAGGTCCGGCGGTGTCCTACTCTCCCACACAGTCTCCCATGCAGTACCATCGGCGCTGAGAGGCTTAACTTCCGGGTTCGGAATGGGACCGGGTGTTTCCCCCTCGCCAAAACCACCGAACGCCTCAACGCACCACCCCCAGCGGGGGTGTGCAAGCCTCAACGTCCGAGCCAGGCTCGGTATTCACTTGATTAATGCGGGTTCCCGGTTGTTTTCCAGGAACCACACAGGGACGCGAACAACTCACAACAGCGATTCGGTTTGAACGTCATGTGTGTTCAAGCCACTCGGCCTATTAGTACCGGTCGACTCCACACGTCACCGCGCTTCCATCTCCGGCCTATCAACCCGATCGTCTACCGGGGGCCTTACACCCACAAAGGGGTGGGAGAACTCATCTCGAGGAAGGCTTCCCGCTTAGATGCTTTCAGCGGTTATCCCGACCGAACGTAGCCAACCAGCCGTGCCCCTGGCGGGACAACTGGCACACCAGAGGTTCGTCCGTCCCGGTCCTCTCGTACTAGGGACAGACCCTCTCAATTCTCCTACGCGCACAGCGGATAGGGACCGAACTGTCTCGCGACGTTCTAAACCCAGCTCGCGTGCCGCTTTAATGGGCGAACAGCCCAACCCTTGGGACCTACTCCAGCCCCAGGATGCGACGAGCCGACATCGAGGTGCCAAACCATCCCGTCGATATGGACTCTTGGGGAAGATCAGCCTGTTATCCCCGGGGTACCTTTTAGCCGTTGAGCGACACCACTTCCACACGTAGGTGCCGGATCACTAGGCCCTGCTTTCGCACCTGCTCGACACGTCCGTCTCACAGTCAAGCTCCCTTGTGCCCTTGCACTCGCCACCTGATTGCCAACCAGGCTGAGGGAACCTTTGGGCGCCTCCGTTACACTTTAGGAGGCAACCGCCCCAGTTAAACTACCCACCAGGCACTGTCCCCCACCCGGATCCACGGGTGCGGGTTAGACGCTCAAAACGACCAGAGTGGTATTTCACCAACGACTCCACCGACACTGGCGTGCCGGCTTCACAGTCTCCCACCTATCCTACACAAGACGCTTCAGGCGCCAATGCCAAGCTGTAGTGAAGGTCCCGGGGTCTTTCCGTCCTGCTGCGCGAAACGAGCATCTTTACTCGTACTGCAATTTCACCGGGCCTGTGGTTGAGACAGCGGGGAAGTCGTTACGCCATTCGTGCAGGTCGGAACTTACCCGACAAGGAATTTCGCTACCTTAGGATGGTTATAGTTACCACCGCCGTTTACCGGCGCTTAGATTCTCAGCTTCGAGAAACAAAGTTCCTCTAACCGGTCCTCTTAACGTTCCGGCACCGGGCAGGCGTCAGTCCGTATACAGCGTCTTACGACTTCGCACGGACCTGTGTTTTTAGTAAACAGTCGCTTCCCCCTGGCCTCTGCGACCCCACCCAGCTCCCCGTGCAAGACGGTTCACCAGACGTGGTCCCCCTTCTCCCAAAGTTACGGGGGCAATTTGCCGAGTTCCTTAACCACAGTTCACCCGATCGCCTTGGTATTCTCTACCTGACCACCTGAGTCGGTTTAGGGTACGGGCCGCCAGTACACTCGCTAGAGGCTTTTCTCGACAGCATGGGATCACTCACTTCACCTAAAACGGCTCGGCATCACATCTCACCCTTCACACGCCACGGATTTACCTATGGCGCGGGCTACATGCTTACCCCAGGACAACCATCGCCTGGGCTGAGCTACCCTCCTGCGTCACCCCATCACTCACCTACTACCCCCTCGGGTCCCACGCTCGCCGAGCAACAGGCCCGAAGGCCCACAACCCGGTTCAGGTGGTTAGCATCAGAGGGTTCAGCGTTGGCGCATACCAGCGGGTACGGGAATATCAACCCGTTGTCCATCGACTACGCCTGTCGGCCTCGCCTTAGGTCCCGACTTACCCTGGGCGGATTAGCCTGCCCCAGGAACCCTTGGTCATCCGGCGCACACGTTTCTCACGTGTGATTCGCTACTCATGCCTGCATTCTCACTCCCGCAGCCTCCACCACTCGATCACTCGGCGGCTTCGCCGGCTACAGGACGCTCCCCTACCCATCACACCCCCCGAAAGGGATGCAATGCCACGGCTTCGGCGGTGTGCTTGAGCCCCGCTACATTGTCGGCGCGGAATCACTTGACCAGTGAGCTATTACGCACTCTTTCAAGGATGGCTGCTTCTAAGCCAACCTCCTGGTTGTCACGGCAACTCCACATCCTTTCCCACTTAGCACACGCTTAGGGGCCTTAGCCGATGATCTGGGCTGTTTCCCTCTCGACTACGAAGCTTATCCCCCGCAGTCTCACTGCCACGCTCTCACTTACCGGCATTCGGAGTTTGGCTGACGTCAGTAACCTTGTAGGGCCCATCAGCCATCCAGTAGCTCTACCTCCGGCAAGAAACACGCAACGCTGCACCTAAATGCATTTCGGGGAGAACCAGCTATCACGGAGTTTGATTGGCCTTTCACCCCTAACCACAGGTCATCCCCCAGGTTTTCAACCCTGGTGGGTTCGGGCCTCCACACCGTCTTACCGGCGCTTCACCCTGCCCATGGCTAGATCACCCCGCTTCGGGTCTACAGCATGCGACTAAAACGCCCTATTCAGACTCGCTTTCGCTACGGCTACCCGCCACCGGTTAACCTCGCCACACACCATAACTCGCAGGCTCATTCTTCAAAAGGCACGCCATCACGAACAAAGGAAAAACAAGTTTCCCCTTGAGGACGCTCTGACGGCTTGTAGGCACACGGTTTCAGGTACTATTTCACGACCCCTCACCGGGGCACTTTTCACCTTTCCCTCACGGTACTAGTCCGCTATCGGTCACCAGGAAGTATTCAGCCTTACCACGTGGTCGTGGCAGATTCACACGGGATTTCACGGGCCCCGTGCTACTCGGGAACACACCCAGAAGCCACTCGAATTTCGTCTACCGGACTCTCACCGTCTACGGTCGGCCATCCCAAGCCGTTCAACTATCCGAGCAGTTTGTAACTCCTCGCCAGCGCGGCAGCACTGACCGGATGGTCCCACAACCCCGCACACGCAACGCCTGCCGGCTATCACACGCGCACGGTTTAGGCTCCTCCGCTTTCGCTCACCACTACTCACGGAATCACTATTGTTTTCTCTTCCTGCGGGTACTGAGATGTTTCACTTCCCCGCGTCCCCACCAACCTGCCTATACATTCAGCAGGCGGCGACACCCCATGACGAGTGCCAGGTTTCCCCATTCGGAAATCCCCGGATCAAAGTCTGGTTGCCGACTCCCCGAGGCATATCGCAGGCTCCCACGTCCTTCATCGGCTCCTGATGCCAAGGCATCCACCGTATGCCCTTAAAAACTTGAACACACAAAACGATCAAAACAAATCGCAGATAAGAGACACAACCCCAAAAGAGGCCATATCCCTCACCAGAGATGCTCGCGTCCACTGTGCAGTTCTCAAAAAACAACCGGGCCCACCAAAACCACACCCCCGACAAAGGAATGTGGTCCTGGTCCCGCGATCCAGAGGTCACCCGGGCTTGCGCCCGTTCCCTCAGGACCCAACAGCGTGTCCAACCCACCACCCGCCCGACACCGCCGTTCCCACTCCCCCCAACACCCTCACGGGTCTGGGAGGCGGTACTTGCCGGCTCACACGAGCGGTGAGCTGAGTAGCCAGTGCTCCACATCTATGAGCAGCCACCTGACAGACATCCGCTGTCAACAGTGGCCACCGACCTGCGCACCCGCCCCCCGAGGGGGTTGGGTCCACGCGGGCCAGTTGTGTGCTCCTTAGAAAGGAGGTGATCCAGCCGCACCTTCCGGTACGGCTACCTTGTTACGACTTCGTCCCAATCGCCGGCCCCACCTTCGACCGCTCCCCCCACAAGGGTTGGGCCACGGGCTTCGGGTGTTGCCGACTTTCGTGACGTGACGGGCGGTGTGTACAAGGCCCGGGAACGTATTCACCGCAGCGTTGCTGATCTGCGATTACTAGCGACTCCGACTTCACGAAGTCGAGTTGCAGACTTCGATCCGAACTGAGACCGGCTTTAAGGGATTCGCTCCACCTCACGGTATCGCAGCCCTCTGTACCGGCCATTGTAGCATGTTTGCAGCCCAAGACATAAGGGGCATGATGACTTGACGTCATCCCCACCTTCCTCCGAGTTGACCCCGGCGGTCTCCCATGAGTCCCCACCCGAAGTGCTGGCAACATGGAACGAGGGTTGCGCTCGTTGCGGGACTTAACCCAACATCTCACGACACGAGCTGACGACAGCCATGCACCACCTGTCACCGGCCCAAAAAGGACCCCACATCTCTGCAGGTTTTCCGGCAATGTCAAGCCTTGGTAAGGTTCTTCGCGTTGCGTCGAATTAAGCAACATGCTCCGCCGCTTGTGCGGGCCCCCGTCAATTCCTTTGAGTTTTAGCCTTGCGGCCGTACTCCCCAGGCGGGGCGCTTAATGCGTTAGCTACGGCGCGGAATCCGTGGAAGAACCCCACACCTAGCGCCCAACGTTTACGGCGTGGACTACCAGGGTATCTAATCCTGTTCGCTCCCCACGCTTTCGCTCCTCAGCGTCAGTACAGGCCCAGAGAACCGCCTTCGCCACCGGTGTTCCTCCCGATATCTGCGCATTTCACCGCTACACCGGGAATTCCATTCTCCCCTACCTGCCTCTAGTCTGCCCGTATCCACCGCAGACCCACGGTTAAGCCGTGGGCTTTCACGACAGACGCGACAAACCGCCTACGAGCTCTTTACGCCCAATAATTCCGGACAACGCTTGCGCCCTACGTATTACCGCGGCTGCTGGCACGTAGTTAGCCGGCGCTTCTTCTGCAGGTACCGTCACGTTAGCTTCGTCCCTGCTGAAAGAGGTTTACAACCCGAAGGCCGTCATCCCTCACGCGGCGTCGCTGCGTCAGGCTTCCGCCCATTGCGCAATATTCCCCACTGCTGCCTCCCGTAGGAGTCTGGGCCGTGTCTCAGTCCCAGTGTGACCGGTCGCCCTCTCAGGCCGGTTACCCGTCGTCGCCTTGGTAGGCCATCACCCCACCAACAAGCTGATAGGCCGCGAGCCCATCCCCAACCGAAAAACTTTCCACCACCAGACCATGCGACCAGTGGTTACATCCGGTATTAGACCCAGTTTCCCGGGCTTATCCCAGAGTCAGGGGCAGGTTGCTCACGTGTTACTCACCCGTTCGCCGCTCGAGTACCCCGAAGGGGCCTTTCCGCTCGACTTGCATGTGTTAAGCACGCCGCCAGCGTTCGTCCTGAGCCAGGATCAAACTCTCCATTAAGGCCTAACGACCAACCAAGGCGCGAACCCCAGCCGGCCAAACCTCGAAGAAAATCCCAGCACCACCACCCCCAGAAAACCAGGGACAGCATTGCCTCAAAGAAATCCCAGACCACCCCCACACGGGGACGGTCACGGGGCGGTCCAGCCACAACAGGCCGAACCGATAAAGGCACTGGCTTTTAACACGCTGTTGAGTTCTCAAGAAACGGACACCCACCGCGCTGGATTCGCTTTCGCGTTTCCCGCTCCGGGGCGACTCGCCTTACTTTATCGGATTCTTCCGGGCTGTCAATTTCCCGGCTTCTCCGATACGCCTTTCCGTTGCCGCTTGCGCGGCGCCTTCCGGGCGGTGGAGCTATTTCATCAGATCCGGCCCGATTGTCAAAACGAGCCTTTTCCGCCCCACCATGACTGAGCCGACGCGACGATGCCGCGTCAGTTGGTCGGTTGGTGGTTCCCCGCGAGCCGGCCGCCGTGAGGCGTCCCGCACTCCTGTGGGGCGAAGTGAACAGTATGCCCAAGACGAGGGAACGTCAAACCGGCGCGCCCGCACGAATGTTGCGCTGCTCGTCCTCCGGCTCAAGCCGCACGCGCATCGGCACGCCGTCTACCTTGGGTTTTGTCCGGCTATCGCCCGTCCGAACATCATGTGCAACGCATACCGCACGACAAATGTTTCGGTTCGGCAACGCCGATTCGGCGGCGTGCCTCACGGCTTGGCGAGGTACCCGCCGATGAACAGGACGCCCTCGGCCAGCACCCAGATGAACGCCGCGGCGGTGAGGAGGAGGTCCAGCCGGTCGGGCCTGCGCCGGACACCGGGCATCGACCACGCGGTCACCGCGACCGCCGCGGCGATGACGGCCACCGGTGCCGAAAGGCGGACGGCGTCGTCGAATCCCGCGGCGCACCCGGGATCGCGCAGCTCGCCCTCGCCGCAGAAGGCGGCGTCGCCCCAGCCGCCGAGGGCCGAGAAGCCCCACAGCACGGCCAGCGCGCAGTTCGCGATCGTCGGAATGGCCGGCGATATCCACCAGCCGTTCGGACGTCCGGGCATGGCCTGCACGCACGGAAGGTACCTCGCCGCGCCGGAGCCGGGAAGTCCCAACGCGGGCGATGGCCAGGTCAGGTGATCTCTTTCGCCTCGTGCAGGTTCATGTCCATCACGATCGCCGTCATGACCGCCAGCGTCCGCAGCGGTTCCCGGACCGGATCGGAGATCTCCACGGCGTACTTGTCGGCCGTCGTCAGCAGATGCGTGGCGAGACCCGCCCATTTCTTGCGGACATGGGCGACCTTGTCGCCGTCGGCGTCCTTGACTTCGAAGTTGTTGCGCGGCACGTCCACGTCCACGGCGCCGATGAGGGTTCCGTCGTCGTCGTAGAGGACGTACCGGCGGCCGACCCTTTCGGTGACGAACGAGCCGACGCGCTCCCCGTCCGGACGGAGGACTTCGGTGTACTCCCGGCCGCTTTCCTTGTCCACGACCAGGAGCGGATCTCCGTCCGGCGTCGTCAGCAGGACGGCCCGTGCGTCGAGATTCGACTTGCCCGGAAACAGCCCGCGCATGACCGCGCTGTCCCCCTGGTCCTCGGTCGGTGCGGCGATCGCGACGACGGTTCCGTCACCGTCCAGCACCTTGTACCGCGACTTGGCGAACGGTCCCCGGCGAGGCTGTTCGACCCTGAGTACGGAGGAACTGAAAGGGTCGGTCATGCATTCTCCTAGCCTTGTCTCGTCAGGCACCCGTTCTGCACGGCCCACGGTACGCGAAAGTCCCTACGCGGACGGGCTATCCGACAGGCCAGTCCTTGCCCTCGTACAACATCAGATCGATCGCGAGCGGCGCCGAGACCACCAGGACCCGGAGCGGATCGGGCAGGGGTTGAAAGATCTCGACCGAGTACCTGTCGGCGGTGGTCAGCAGCTCGGTGGCGGCGCCCTTCCATTTCTTGTCGATTCGGGCGACATGGTTCCCGTAGCCGTCGAGCACGCGAAACTTGCGGCCGGTGCGGTTGCCGTCCAGCCCGCCGACCTGACGCTCCGCCGCGTCCAGGAGCGCGTATTCGTATAGCCGGACGTTCCGCAATGACCCGTACAAATGCCCGTCGGGCGTGCTCACCCGGGTACTGCGCGCGTTCTGTTTCTCCACCGTGAGCAGCGGCGTGCCCTGCCCGTTCTCGACATGGACGGTGCGGGCGGCGTCGCTGCCGCCGAAAGCGGTCCTGACGGTCTGGCGGGCCAGCGAGACGTCACGTTCTTCGCCAGTAGCGAGCAGCGTCCCGTGCCCGTCGTACACCCTGTACCGGGACCGGGCGGCGGGGGCGCCGCGGGGCTGATCGACTCGCAGCACCGGGGAGCTGAACAGATCGCTCATGGATCGGCATGATGGCAGGTGCCCCGGACAGTGGGCACGCGAAAGGGGCGGCCCCGAAGGACCGCCCCTTGGATTGTGCCGCGATGGACTTCGCTCAGAAGTCCATGCCGCCCATGCCGCCGGACGGGTCGCCCGCCGGGGCCGGGGTCTTCTCCGGCTTCTCGGCGATGACGGCCTCGGTGGTCAGGAACAGCGCGGCGATCGACGAGGCGTTCTGCAGCGCGGACCGGGTCACCTTGGCCGGGTCGAGGATCCCGGAGTCGAACATGTTGACGTAGTCGCCGGTGGCGGCGTTCAGGCCCTCACCCGGGGTCAGGTTGCGGACCCGCTCCACCACGACGCCGCCCTCAAGGCCGGCGTTCACGGCGATCTGCTTCAGCGGCTCCTCCAGAGCACGCTTGACGATGTTGGCACCGGTGGCCTCGTCGCCCGCGAGCTCCAGCTTGTCGAACGCCTTGGTGCCGGCCTGCAGCAGCGCGACGCCACCACCGGGGACGATGCCCTCCTCGACGGCCGCCTTGGCGTTGCGGACGGCGTCCTCGATGCGGTGCTTGCGCTCCTTGAGCTCGACCTCCGTCGCGGCGCCGGCCTTGATGACCGCGACACCGCCCGCGAGCTTCGCCAGGCGCTCCTGGAGCTTCTCGCGGTCGTAGTCGGAGTCGGTGTTGTCGATCTCGGTGCGGATCTGGTTGACCCGTCCCGCGATCTCGTTGGCGTCACCGGCGCCGTCCACGATGGTGGTCTCGTCCTTGGTGATGACGACCTTGCGGGCGCGGCCCAGCATGTCGGTCGTGGTGTTCTCCAGCTTGAGACCCACGTCCTCGCTGATGACCTGGCCGCCGGTCAGCGTGGCGATGTCGCCCAGCATGGCCTTGCGGCGGTCGCCGAAGCCCGGCGCCTTCACGGCCACGGACTTGAAGATGCCGCGGATCTTGTTGACGACCAGGGTGGCCAGGGCCTCGCCCTCGACGTCCTCCGCGATGATCAGCAGCGGCTTGCCGGACTGCATGACACCCTCGAGGACGGGCAGCAGGTCCTTGTTGGCCGACGCCTTGCCCTGAACGATCAGGATGTACGGGTCCTCGAGGGTCGCCTCCATCCGCTCGGGGTCGGTCACGAAGTAGTGCGAGATGTAGCCCTTGTCGAAGCGCATCCCCTCGGTCAGCTCGAGCTCCAGACCGAAGGTCTGGCTCTCCTCGACCGTGATGACGCCTTCCTTGCCGACCTTGTCCATCGCCTCGGCGATCATCTCGCCGATCTGCGGGTCGCCCGCGGAGATGGACGCCGTGGAGGCGATCTGCTCCTTGGTCTCCACGTCCTTGGCGAGCTTGGACAGCTCCTCGCTCACCCGCTCGACCGCGGCCTCGATGCCCCTCTTCAGCGACATCGGGTTCGCGCCGGCCGCCACGTTGCGCAGGCCCTCGCGCACCAGCGCCTGGGCCAGCACGGTCGCGGTGGTGGTGCCGTCACCCGCGACGTCGTCGGTCTTCTTCGCTACTTCCTTGACGAGCTCCGCGCCGATCTTCTCCCACGCGTCCTCGAGCTCGATCTCCTTGGCGATCGACACGCCGTCGTTGGTGATCGTGGGGGCGCCCCACTTCTTCTCCAGCACGACGTTGCGGCCCTTGGGACCAAGGGTCACCTTCACGGCGTCGGCGAGCTGGTTCATGCCGCGCTCGAGACCGCGGCGGGCCTCCTCGTCGAACGCGATCATCTTTGCAGCCATAGGCTCCAGTCCTCCCGGAACAAGGTGGCTTAAACGGATCGAGCCGACGCCCGCGACGGACGGCCACCGCCGACGACTGCCATTCCGCCGCCGGACTGAGGCCTCATCGCCCCGACCCAGACTGTGTGAAGTTGTCACTCTCCACAGCAGAGTGCCAACCGTTTGTTTAGCACTCTACCCCGCCGAGTGCAAGCGCCACACATCCTCACCCACCCCCGCCTCCCCCGCTCCCCCAACCAGTCCTGACCAGGCGCAGGACGTCCAGACGAACTGTGCCAGCGCAACCCACCACGCGCGCCCAAACTCCGACGTTCACAGCACAAGGCCACGTGGGTGAAGGTTCAGCGAAGAAACCTGCACACGGCCGCGACACCGGCAAGAGCACCCGCCCGCCCACAACGTCACAGCACGGACGGCCTCGGCCATACGCACCTGACCGAGCTGCTGGGCACCCCGCTCGCCGGGCCGGCCGCCGCGCAGCGTTCGCGTGGCAAGCAACACCAGCCGCCACTCCGCCAGCCGGCCATCGCCGTCGATGGAGTGAGCACACGTGCCCAGGTCCAAGCCACCGAGTACCCGACACGACCTGCCGCAAGAACGCGCCGCTCAGTCAGAGCGCGAGGCAGGTCGCAGGGCCGTTCCGCCAAGGGCGTAGCGAGCTGGGCAGCGCTCAGAACATGTTCACGCGCCCGCCGCCAAACCGACTCGTAACTGACAGGCGCCAGCCGGTTGCCGCGCTGCCTGCGGAACTGACGACCATCGTCAGCCGTGCCGAACCGGTCGACATGCGCGCGAAGGATGGCAGCCAACTCAGGGCAGGCCGAAACCGGCCGCTTCACGCTCTCAGCGCGAGCCTTGAGGCTCCGAGGCTGGTGGTGCTGGCCGTCATCCGTCCATTGCTTGCCGGCAGCCGGGCTCGAACCGGCCAGCAGCAGACGACACCGGCCAACTGAGCGCCCGCGTCGTTGGCACGCCCAGCCGTCTGCACGGCGGCACATCGGCGACGCTCGCCCCGAGGCGCACGGTGAACGGCCGTCACCGGATCGCGCAGCTGTATCGCGATCGCCCCGGAACACAGCGCCGCGAGATCCTTGGGTGGCCTAAAGCACGGGCCGATCCGAGGTTGGTACTCAGCGCTTGGTCTCGTACCTGGTCAGGAGTACGCCGTCGGGGAACGTCCGGGTCTCCACCAGGGTCAGGTTCACCCAGTTGTCCAGGGCTGTGAAGAACGGCTTGCCGCCGCCCAGCAGGACCGGCACGGTGACCAGTATGTACTCGTCGATCAGTCCGGCCCGCATCGCCGCTGCGGCGAGTGTGGCGCCGGCGATGTCCATGGGGCCGCCGTCCTCGGCCTTGAGCCGGGTGATCTCGGTGACCGCGTCGCCGGTGACCAGGCGGGCGTTCCAGTCGACCGTGCTGATCGTGGAGGAGAACACCACCTTCGGCATGTCCCGCCAGCGGCGGGCGAACTCGATGTGCGCCGGTGTGACGCCGGGCTGCTGGTCGGCGGTCGGCCAGTGGGAGCTCATCTCCTCCCACAATCTGCGCCCGTACAGCGCCAGGCCGGTCGCCCCCACCCGGTCGGACCAAAACTGGAACAGCTCGTCGCTCGGCAGGCTCCAGTCGAGATCGTCGCCGGGCGCGGCGACGTAACCGTCCAGGCTCAGGTTCATGCCGTACGTCAGTTTCCGCATGGCGTCAGCCTCCTGTGGGTCGGTGCTCGGCCTACAGACCAGCACGGCGCGGAAGAATCATCGGTCACGCCACACCGAGATGCAGGCGGTGACTATTCGAACGTCTGCCTTATCCGGGATCGCCCCGCCCGTCGCGTCAGGGCGCAGCCGCCCCGGCTGTGGTGCGGAGAACGTACTTCCCCCGGATTCCGTGGTCTGATCCAGTTCCGGTCACTGGGAACGCCGTCTGGGGTGTGCGCGAAGCACCTCTACAGCCGCCCTGAGAGGTCTTCGCGGAACAATCACGGAACGGACACCCCCGTTCGGGCGTGGTGACGCTGTCCGGCAAGCGCCGTACATCGCGGCCCGGAAGAGCAGGCGCGCGACGATGCAGGCTCACGCGCCGCCCACGCACGTTCCACGACGCCGGCACGAGCACCCGGCCACCAGAACGTCACGGCACGGGCGGCCACGCGTCCGGGCGAGTCAGCCGGGTGCCCCGCTCCCCAACCTGGCCGCGGCGCAGACCGCCCGGTTCTCCAGGTCGCGCAGCTTCTGCGCAGCGAGCGACCCCCGGCACTCCCCCAATGGAGTGAGCACATGTACTCGGGTGCAGGGCCGCCAAGTATCCGACGCAAACGCCACGGGAGCGCCACCGCTCGGCCAGAACACGGCGCACGTCGTAGAGCCGCCGCCGTGGGCGTAGGACAGCGGCGGGCAGGCCGTTGCCCCGGCCTTTCGCCTTACCACCAGGAACGTCCCGCGTGGGCCATGGCGGCTCCCCTGCCCGCCCCTTAGTCGCCTGTGGTCACGGAGACGCGACGTTGCCCGGCGGAGATGGAGCGCCAGAACTCCCGCTCTGTCCCAGCTCAGTTTTCAATCCGACCGCCAGCTCATCAATCTTGTCGCTGATCTTCCGCAATTCGTCGACCAGATCCTTGGCTCTGCCCTGGTGTGGCTCCGGCATCTGTGAAGCGACAGCGTCGAGGATCGGTCCTCCCAACCAGCCGACGCAGGCGTCCAGCATGAACACGATCCGGTGTGTCTCCTGCGGGTCAGGCGGAGGTAGTTCTCCGTGTCTCACCTGATTGGCCCAGGTAGTCGCTTCGCGGATCACATCCTTAATGCGCTGTACCTGATCGACCAGCCGGTGTGCTGACGGCTCAATTTCGTTCACCGTGCTCCAATCCGCTCACAAGGGGTCGTAAGGCATCTCTGCCAGAGGCGTTGTGAGTTGGCGACGTTGGAGTCACCACGGGGGCCGGGGTGTCATTTCCTCGGTGGTGGGTTCCTCATTCGGGCCGCTGCTTGGGCTTGCTCAGGGTAGGGCCGAGGTACACGCCGGACGGCCTGACCGCGAAGGCGACCCGACGGCGCATGATGAACCACGTACGGCGAAAGAACTCCCTGCTCAGGAACCGCTCAGCTCGCCGGTCAGTAGCACACCGATGACGGCAATCACGGTGGTGATGGCGATCGGCACAATGACGGGGGGGGATCGAAACGCGCGACGTAGTCGCTCTCAGTGGCGATGTCAGATTCCTGGCCTCCCACGCTGATTGGACGCCTGCCGTCGAGGCCGGGTTGTCGCGAAGGGCTGACAGCGCGGACAGCGGCCCCGTCCAGCACTCGTCCTTCGGTCACTCCAGCTGCCCTGTTGAGCGTGGTGACATTCTCCGTCGAGGTGGCGCCCTGGCAGTAATTCGTCGTGGCCGGGTTGTGCGGGCTCGGGGTGATCGCGGTGAGCCGGGTGTGGAGAAGGCTTCGCAGACGCTAATCGCCGGGACTGGGGTGGACCGTGGTGTTCTGGCAGGCGGTCAGGTGCCAGTGGTCGTCTTCCTTGGCCATGACGAACAGTGGTGTGCCCACTTCTTCGCCGTTGGGGGTCCGGTATGTCTGGAGGACCTTGACGGCGGCGACGTCGGGGCGGATGAACAGGACGTGTTCCACCTCGAAGGTGACCGTGGTCTCGCGCATCGCGCCGGGGAGGACCTGGTGGGTGAAGGCGGAGATCGCGTCGCGCCCGTAGAGGCGCTTGCCGCCGCCCGTCGTCCAGATGGCGTCGGCTCGGAACAGGGCCGCGAACTCGTCCGGTAGCTCGTTGTTCTGGGAGTGCTCGACCGTGGCGACCACCTGCTCTATCGCCTCGATCTCGACGTTCGGTGCGCTCATGAGGGTCAGCGTGCATCCTCAAGGAAGCTTGAGGTCAAGGACGGCGCTGTAGTCGGGAACGCCGACTAGGTTGTCCGGATGACGCTTGCATACACCTTCTCGGCTCTGGCGGGGCTTCTGGCCGCCGTTTGCCTTTTGCAGGTCATCACCGGTCGCGAAGTCGTCAGGCCTTCGAGGACGAGGCATCCACCTGGCCGGGTGAGGCGCATGTACGCCGGCCCGACGCTGATCGGGGTCGGTGGTGTGCTCTTGGGCGCGGGCATCGTCATGTGGGTGGGGATGGGGCTGCTCTGGGGCGGGCTCATCCTGGCGGTGGCCACGACGGCCCGGCGCTCCTGACCTGGGTCGAGCCGACGCCGCAGGGTGGGCTCCGGGCGCTGGATATGTCGGGGCCGGGGAAGCTGAGGTGGTCGAGGGTCTTCACGCCCGCGGGGAAGAGGGCGAGGACGGCCGGCGCCGACGTGGAGGCAGTCGAGTTGGCGTGCCCGGTGGCGCGGGCCTGCGAGGCGGACATGGTCCAGAAGCCGAGGAGCACAGGTAGGTGAGGGTGGGAGTGAGGGCGCCGAGCCAGCGCCATGTCGTTCGTCGGTGGATGGCGCAGGCGGGCCCGGTGGGGGCCGGGCCCGCCCAGGACGTCGTCAGCCGCCGGCCACGGCGGGGATGATGGAGATCTGGGCGCCCTCGGGGGTGGGGGTGTCCAGGCCGTCGGCGAAGCGGACGTCCTCGTCGCCCACGTAGACGTTGACGAAGCGGCGGATCTTGCCCGCGTCGTCGAGGATGCGGGCGGAGATGCCGGAGTAGCTGGCCTCCAGGTCGGCGACGACGGCGCGGAGGGTGGCGCCCTCGGCCTTCACCTCCGCCTCGCCGCCGGTGTAGGTCCGCAGGATCGTCGGGATACGGACGGACACGCTGCTCATGCTGCTCCTTCGTTCTCAGGCGAGGCCCGCGGCGCGGAACGCTTCCAGGGACGGGGCGATGTTCGCGGACGGGGCGACGACGGGTGCGACGGCGTCCAGGGTCTTCAGGCCGTCCCCGGAGTTGATGATCACGGTTTCGGCGGACGGGTCGAGGGTGCCGCCCTCGATGAGCTTGCGGAGCGTCGCCACGGTGACGCCGCCGGCGGTCTCGCCGAAGATCCCCTCGGTGCGGGCCAGGAGGCGGATGCCCTCGACGATCTCGGCGTCGGTGACGTCCTCGACGGCGCCGCCGGTGCGGCGGGCGACGTCCAGGACGTACGGGCCGTCGGCGGGGTTGCCGATGGCGAGGGACTTGGCGATCGTGTCGGGCTTCACCGGGCGGACGACGTCGTGACCGGCCTTGAACGCGGCGGCGACGGGGTCGCAGCCGGCGGCCTGGGCGCCGAACACGCGGTACGGCCGGTCCTCGACCAGGCCGAGCTTGATCAGCTCCTGGAAGGCCTTGTCGATCTTGGTGAGCTGGGAGCCGGACGCGACCGGCACGACGATCTGGTCCGGCAGCCGCCAGCCGAGCTGCTCGGCGATCTCGTAGCCGAGCGTCTTGGAGCCCTCGGCGTAGTAGGGCCGGACGTTGACGTTCACGAACGCCCAGTCGTCCTGCTCGCCGGCGATCTCGGACGCGAGCCGGTTCACGTCGTCGTAGTTGCCGTCGACCGTCACGAACGTCCCGCCGTACACGGCCGTCGTGATGATCTTCTGGGATTCGAGGTTGGACGGGACGAACACCGCGCTGCGGATCCCGGCGCGGGCCGCGGCGGCGGCAACGGCGTTGGCGAGGTTCCCGGTGGACGGGCAGGCCAGCACCTTGAAGCCCAGCTCGCGGGCGGCGGCGAGCGCGACGGCGACGACCCGGTCCTTGAAGGAGTGGGTCGGGTTGCCGCTGTCGTCCTTCACCCACAGGCTCTGCAGGCCGAGGCTCTCGGCGAGGTTGTCGGCGCGGACGAGCCGCGTCAGGCCGGGCTCGGTGTTGGGCGTGTCCGCGACCGTGGACGGGACGGGCAGCAGCCCGCGGTACCGCCAGATGTTGCGCGGCCCGGACTCGATGCGCGCGCGGGTGACTCCCCCGAAGTCGTAGGCGATCTCCAGGGGGCCGAAACACTCCTCGCAGGCGTAGAACGGCCCGAGATCGCGAGTGGAGCCGCATTCGCGGCAGACGAGGGCGGTAGCCGGTCCGAGGTCTGTGGCAGGCGTGAGTGCCATGAGGGCGAGGCCTTTCTCCCCATCTTTCCTGCGCCACCTTGGTCGCAGGCCGGAGTTGGCACCATCTCCCGGCCGGCCTCGCAGGATCGCGAGTGCGCCTCAGCCGGGTGGTTGCCGGGGCTTCGCAGGGCCGGTCCCTCCACCCCTCTGGATGAGCGGTATTCAGTTGTCGAGAACCGCGAGCGGTTTGAACTCGTATGCGTGACTTTACATGAGCTGACCGGATGCCAGACAGGTGGGTCCGCCGATTGAGACGTTACCCGGACGAGTTCTTGATCACGCGGCCGGTCTCCGGCGGGACGGTCCGCTGCGTGGGGTCGAGGAACACGTGCCGGACGACCGGGACCCGTTCCCGGAGCCGCCGGTCGATCTCGCCGGCGACGTCCTCGGCCTGGTCGGCGCTGATGTCGTCGGAGAAGTGGACCTTGGCGGCGACGAGGAGCTGCTCGGGGCCGAAGTGCATGGTGAGCAGCTCGTCCACGCCGGTGACGCCGGGCGCGCCGAGGATCTCCGCGCGGATCTCGCGCTGCGCCGCCGGGTCGGCGGCCTGGCCGATGAGCAGGCGCACGCTCTCCCGTCCGATCGAGAACGCGAGGACGACGAGGAGGAGGCCGATGAGGACGGACGCGAGCCCGTCCCAGAAGTCCGAGCCGGTGATCTGCCGCAGCACCAGGCCGGCGGCGGCGAGCGCCAGCCCGATCATCGCGGCGGTGTCCTCTAACAGGGCGGTCTTGAACGTCACGTCGGGCGACTTGCGGACGTGCTCGACGAGGTCGCGCCCGTTGTCGCGGGTCTCCTTGCGGGCCTGGTAGTAGGCGCGGACCCAGGACGTCCCCTCCAGCACCGCCGCGAGGGCGAGGACGGCGTAGGCGAGCCACACGGCCGTCCCGGTGCCGCCGTGGCCGGTCATGGTCAGGATGCCCTCGAAGATCGAGAACCCGGCACCGGCCACGAAGATCCCGAACGCGGCGAGCAGCGACCACACGTACCGCTCGTTGCCGTATCCGAAGGGGTGGTGCCGGTCGGGGGGCCGTTCGCTGCGCCGCAGCGAGGCGAGGAGAAAGCCCTGGTTGAGGGTGTCCGCCACGGAGTGCGCGCTCTCCGCGAGCATCGCGCTGGAGCCGGCCAGCAGGCCGGCGATCAGCTTGGTGATCGCAAGGATGAGGTTCGCGGCACCGGCGACGAGCACGGTCTTCGTCGTCTCGGACCTGCTCATGCCGCTCGATTACCCGGCGCTTCGCGGGCTAACCGGCGGCGGGCCGCGCGGTGACGCATGCCACGCGGGTCACTTTGAAGGCGCTCGGCCACAACTGAGACCCTGCCGTCATGAGCCAAGTGCTGGTGGCATCGAACCGGGGGCCGGTCTCGTTCTCGCTGTCGGAGGACGGGGAGCTCACCATGCGGCGCGGGGGCGGGGGGCTGGTGTCGGGGCTCGCCGCCGTCACGGGCGCGCCGCGCGACCCCGGACCGCCGCGCCCGGCCGGAACGCACGCGGAGCCGGCCGGCCAGGACCCGGACGTGCTCTGGGTGTGCGCGAGCCTCGGAGAGGCCGACCGGACGGCCGCTCGCCGGTCACCGGACGGCCGCATAGACCTCGCGGGTTACGAGACCGGCGGCGCCGCGGTGCGGATGCTCGACATCCCCGCGGCGACGTTCCACCGTGCGTACAACGCCGTCGCCAACTCGACGCTGTGGTTCGTCCACCACCTTCTCTACGACACGCCGCGCAGCCCGCATTTCGATGCTCGCTCACGACGTGACTGGCAGTCCTACGAGGCGTACAACGCAGCCTTCGCGGACGCCCTCGCACGGGACGCCTCCCAGGGCGCGAAGGCGGCCGTGCAGGACTATCACCTGTCGCTGGCACCGAGGATGTTGCGTGACCGCCGTCCCGATCTGAGGATCGTCCACTTCTCCCACACGCCGTGGGCGCCGCCTGAGTACTACAGCCTTCTCCCGGACGACATCGGTACGCAGATCCTTCAAGGCATTCTCGGCGCCGACCACGCAGGGTTCCTCACCGAGCGGTGGGCATCGGCGTTCCTTGACTGCTGCGAGCTCCTACCTGGGGCACGCGTCGATCGGTCTGCCCGCACGGTCACCTGCGCAGGGCACACCACGCGCATAGGTGTGCATGGTCTCGGAGTGGACGGGACGGCGTTGCGCCAGCGTGCGGCAGAACAGGACGTCACCGAGCGGGCGCGCGCGCTGCGCGAGCAGGTGGGCGACCGGCAGCTCATCGTCCGGATCGACAGGACGGAGCTGTCCAAGAACATCGTGCGGGGGCTCGCCGCGTACCGCGAACTGCTCGTCAACCATCCGGAGTGGCGCGGCCGCGTGGTCCATCTGGCGTTCGCGTACCCGTCCCGCTACGACCTGCCCGAGTACCGGGAGTACACGGCGGCCGTCCAGCGGATGGCGAAGCAGATCTCCGACGAGTTCGGCACCGCCGACTGGGAGCCGCTGATCCTGCAGGTGAACGACGACTACCCGCGTTCCCTCGCCGCCTACGGCCTGGCGGACGTCCTGCTCGTCAACCCGATCCGCGACGGCATGAACCTCGTCGCGAAGGAGGGGCCCGTCCTGTCGCGGCACGGCTGCGCGCTGGTGCTGTCCCGGGAGGCGGGCGCGGCGGCGGAGCTGTCCGAGGACGCGCTGATGGTCAACCCGTACGACGTGTCGCAGACGGCGGAGACCCTCCATCAGGCCCTGCTCATGCCGCGCGCCAGGCGGGCCGAACGCTGCGCCCGGCTCGCGGCGGCGGCGACGGCGCTGCCTCCGCAACGCTGGTTCGCCGACCAGCTCGCGGCCCTCGACCCGGCCGGATAGCGGCGCGCCGTCCCCCGGGCGACGGGTCCGGCGCGCCGCGGGTCATATCAGGGCGCGCTGCTGGTGGACGGTTCGACGGCCAGGAGGGACGCGACCGGGTTGGGCTCGTGGTGCTGCTTCCAGCGTTCGCGCAACGCGGCCTTGCTCTGCGCCATGCGGCGGTGGGCGGCGGTCCGGGTGAAGCGGGCGAGCTGGGCCGCGGGCGGCTTCGGCAGGCCGCTCGGCTCGTAGCCGTACTCGGCGAGACGCTCGCCGAACGCCACCTCGGCCAGGCTGATCTCCCAGGGGTCGAGCCGCTCCGCCCACGCCCCGACACGGCTGGTGGTGACGGCCTCGTGAGTCCGCTCGTGCCATCGCTTGCGGGACGGGACGATCTGCTTCGCGAGGCCCTCGGGGTGCGTCATCGCCGGGTCGAAGTCCTCGTCGAGGAACCCGCAGAGCCGGGTCAGCTCGTCGGCCGGGTCGGTGACGAGCCGCTCGTACTGCAGTTCGTAGTAGGTGTCGGGGCCGAGGCGCTCGGCGAGCCGCCGGCCCCGGTCGATCGTCTCCCGCCACGCGCACACGGCGTGGTGGAGGTCCCCGTCGAACCAGGGCATCTCCAGCAGCGACGCGACGCAGTCCCGCCCGTCCCGGACGAGGTGGACGAACTGCGCGTCGGGGAACAGGCGCAGCAGCGTCGGGACGTGCTGGGAGTAGCTCGGGCGCTTGTCGCCCCAGCGCTGCTTGCCGTGCAGGCGGGCATAGGCGCGGAACACGATGCCGATCGCCGAGCCGAGCGTCGGCGGCCCGGCGACTACCTCGTCGACGAGCCGGTCGGGGTCCATGCCGAGCGCGTGCACCTTGGTGGACCGGTCGCCGATGATCCATTCGGCGAGCCGCCGCCTGTTCTTGCTCTCCTGGAGGTCACCGAACTCGCACCGTGCCGTATAGGCGGGCAGGACGAACTTCGTCTCCGCGGGGATCGCGACGCGGGGATGCGAGTGGAGCATCAGCCGCAGCAGCGTCGTCCCCGAGCGGGGGCAGCCGAAGATGAAGATCGGGCGGTCGTGGCGGGGCGCCTGTCCAGGTGACATGCACCGCATGCTGGTGCAGACACCCAGCTCACAGCCCCGGTCCTGGACGCACCGTTGCCGCCCGATGACCGACCTTTGACGGGGCGCCCGGTCAGGTGTAGGACTCGCCGAGCGTCTGCCGGACCTGCTTGCGGGCCTCGTGGATGCGGGACTTGACCGTGCCGAGCGGGAGCTTCAGCTGCTCGGCGATCTCGGCGTACTCCAGCTGGGAGACGTCCCGCAGCACGAGGGCCTGGATGAGGTCGGGCTTGCGGGCCTCCAGGTCCTCCATGGCGTCCAGGATGTCGACCCGGGACCCGGCGATGACGCTGGTCCGGCGCGGGTCGGGGCGCTGCTGCGGAAGCTCGCCGGCCTGCTCCACCGAGCGGCGCTTCAGCGACCGGTAGGTGGAGCGGGCGGAGTTGGCGACGACGACGTGCAGCCAGGTACTGAACCGCGACCTGCCCTCGAACCGGTGGATGTTCCGTGCGACCTGCAGTAGCGCGTCCTGGCAGGCCTCTTCCGCGTCCTGCCGGCAGGGCAGGAACCGGGAGCTGTGCCGCAGCACGTCAGGCTCGATCCTGCGGAGGAGCTCGTTGAGGGCACCCTGGTCGCCCTGGGCCGCCCGAACCGCCAGCTCCTCTGTCCTTTCGTCGAATGCCATGCCGCCTCAATGCTCGTTCGCGCGCTCACCCCGTTTGCTGGGATGATACGGGAGTGTCGTTCCCACCTTCAGTAGGCCGCTACCGAATCGATCGCGTCCTGGGTTCGGGTGCGTTCGCCTCTGTGTGGCTGGGCCACGATGACGCCCTGGAGTCCCAGGTCGCCATAAAGGTCCTGAACGAGAGCCTGATCGACGATCTCGACGTGCGCAACCGTTTCCTGGAGGAGGCCCGGATCCTGCGCCGCGCCGACTCCGAGCGGCTGGTCCGCGTCCACGACATCGGCGAGCTGCCCGACGGGCGCCCCTACTTCGTGATGTCCTACGCGGACCGCGGCACGCTCGGCGACCGCATGCGCGAACGGCCACTTCCGGTCAACGAGGCCATCGCGCTCGCCGAGCAGATCGCCTACGGCGTCGAGGTGATCAACACCCTCGGCGTGATCCACCGGGACCTCAAGCCCTCCAACGTGCTGTTCCAGTCGACGCCCGACGGCGGCGAGAAGCTCCTCATCGCCGACCTCGGCCTCGCCAAGGCGCTCGCGCACGCGTCCGGGGCCTTCACCCTCCCGGTCGGCACGCCCGGATACATGTCGCCGGAGCAGGCGCGGTTCGGCGGCGGGCTGGACGTCCGCGCCGACGTGTACGGGCTCGGCGCGCTGACGTACCACATGGTCACCGGGCGTCCCCCGGGCCCGGCGCCGGTGAAGAAGGCGCCGAGCGAGATGCGCGAGGGGCTGTCCCCGGCGTTCGACCAGGTAGTCCTGCGGGCGCTGGAGGTCGAGCGGGAGAAGCGGTGGCCGACCGCCGAGGCGTTCGCCGAGGCGCTGTCCACCCTGCGTCCGACGTCCGCGCCGTCCCCCGCAGCGCCGTCCCCCGCAGCGCAGGGCCCGGCCGCGCCGGCGCCGGTGCCCGCGTACACGCCGCAGATCGACGCGGACGCGACCGTCCAGGACTTCTACCGCGACGGCGGCGGGACCCAGCCGCCGAGGCCCGCGCCGCAGCCGGGCCCCGGCCCGGGCGTCCCGCCGGCCACGCGGTTCGACCCTCCCGGCGAGGACGACGTCCACACCTCCGAGATGCGCGTCCCGCCGAGGCCGCAGGACGGCGAGGCCACGATCGTGGACGGCCCGAGCGGGCGCGCCACGCCGTTCGGCCAGGCGGAGCAGCCCACCGCCCCCGACAACGACAATGACCGCACGATGGCCTACCAGGCCCAGCCGCAGCCGCCGGTGTCGGGCGACGACAAGACCTCCGTGTTCCCGACCCAGCCGCCTCCGCAGAACGGCGCCCCGCAGGGCGTCCCGATGCAGCAGCCGATGGGTCAGGGCGGCGGCCGGCCCTACGGCCCGCCGCCCACCGGCTTCCAGCCGCCGCCTCCCGGCCCCGCCCAGGGCGGCGGCCGGCAGGGCGGCGGAGCGCCGAAGAAGTTCGTCACACCGCTGATCATCACGGTCGTCGTGCTGGTGGTCGCGCTGATCGGCGGGCTGACCCTCGGCATGCTGTTCTCCGGCGACGACGGCAAGAAGGAAGAGAAGAAGAAGACGCCCGCGATCCCGAAGGACTTCGTGGCCGTCTCCGACGCCGCGGGGAAGATCAAGACGGCGGTGCCGAAGGTCTGGCCGAAGCAGAACCAGGAGCAGACGTGGACCCCGTCCACCGTCAACCTGAACGACGCCCAGCCGCGGCCCGTCCTGCGCGCGACACCGAACAAGGCCACGTTCCTGGGCGACGGCAAGGGCCCCGGCGTCTTCATCGGCGTGACCACGGACGTGCGCCCCAACCAGCTGCCCCCGCCGAGCGCCGCCCAGCACCCCCAGTGCACGAAGGCCGCCCCGGAGAACTACACCACCCCCGACGGCGCCCTCAGCGGAACGATCAGCCGCTTCACCGCCTGCAAGACCGGCACCCCCTCGGTCACCGAGGTCGGCCTCAAGGACAAGTCCGGCAAGTTCGGCCTGTGGATCCGCGTCAAGGAAACCGACGACCGAGACGCCACCAAGGACATCCTGGACAACCTCAAGGCAAGCCTGTAACTCCCAGGGGGGCGACCCCCTGGAACCCCCGTTGCGGGCGGGCGACCTCCGGGCGCCAGAGCGACCTCCGGCCATCCGACCCGCGAGTCACGGGCTGAGCCCCGCGCCAAAGCTCAGCACCACTCCAAGCGCCCAAAGGCCGTGCACCACCCAAGAGCGCTCTCACACGAGCCCGTTGCCCACGCCCCGACCCAAACCCGCCCCACGGCCACTTAGGAACCTGCCCACCCGTGAACGTGACGGTCCCAGCGGGCCGTGCACTCCCGACCACCCGAGCCCGCGGCCGCCTGGGACAGGTATCACCCCTGAGCGTGACGGTGTCGAAGGGGCGAGAACCTGCGGACGCGACGGCCCGGCAGCGGCCAGGGTGTGCAACATCCAAGAGCGCTTTCTGGATGTGAACGATCCGCGCGCTCTTGGGTTTGAAGCCCAGCCGGGGTCACGGGCAGGCGCGTGGAGCGAGTGCAGCGAGCGGAGGGCGCATGCCCGTCGAGCCGGGCGACCGCAGCGACACGTCGCGAACCCGCACGGTCACGGCACACCCGCACCGTGGCGTGAGGATCGACCGGCTCGCAACGGGGGTTCCAGGGGGTCGCCCCCCTGGGCCAACACCTCCCCCCTGGGCCAACACCTCCCCCTGGGTAGACAACGACATGTTAGCGATATATCGTTGATGCGTCGCAACCGATCGATGTTAAGGAGACTGCGATGCATGAGCACATGATGAGTGGGCGCCGCGGCGGGGTTCGCGGGCCCAAGGAGCGTGGGCGGCGCGGGGATCCGTTCGGAGGCTGGGGCCCCGGTGGGCCCGGTCATCGCGGGCGCGGTGGGCGCGGGCGGCGGACCCGGCGCGGGAACGTCCGGGCGGCCCTGCTCGCCCTGCTCGCCGAGCGGGCCATGCACGGCTACGAGATGATCCAGGAGTTGGACGCGCGCACCGGTGGTGTCTGGCGGCCGAGCCCGGGGTCTGTCTACCCGACCCTGCAGATGCTGGAGGACGAGGGCCTCGTCAGCAGCGAGGAAGAGGGCGGCAAGCGGCTGTTCTCCCTCACCGATGCGGGTCGCGAGGAGGCGTCGGCGCAGACCACCGCCCCCTGGGACGAGGTCACCGAGGCCGCCGGCGAGAACGTCCTGCGGGGACGTGAGGCGATCGGGCAGCTGATGGTCGCTCTCCAGCAGGTGATGGCCGTCGGCAGCGAGGCGCAGAAGGCGCGGGCGCTGGAGGTCGTCAACGACTCCCGCCGCCGCCTGTACGGGATCCTCGCCGACGATCCCGAGGCGGAGTGAAGCGGCGGTCTCACCTTCCGTTCGGGAAGGGGGCCTGCTTGGCGAGCTGGTCGGCCATGTAGAGCTGCTTCCACACGTAGAGGGCCATGTCCGAGCGCTTGATGTTCTGGTCGACGGGGACGTCGACCGTGGCGCGCACCAGGTACGCGGCGCCCGGCGGGATGTACTTGTCGCCGCCCTCGCCCGGGATGAGCGCGCCGCCGGAAAGGCGCCGGACGACCTGGCTCCTGGTCGGCGGCGTGCACATGGCCTCGGGGACGCCGGCCTGCGGCATGCAGCGTCCGCGCGCGTTCGGGGCGACGAGGTCGCCCTTGACGAACACGTCGCCGGGGAAGTCGAGGAGGACCTTCTGGTCCGACGGGTTGCTGAGGATGTACTCGATGTAGGGGAACGACGTCCCGGACGGCGGGGTGGACTGGAACGTCGTCACGACGCCCTCGCTGACCCCGGACGTCACGGTCGCGATCCGGTACTCGGAGCCGTCGGCCGTGCCGATGGTGATCGGCGGTCCCGCGGGGGGCAGCTCGCCGCCGGCGCCGGCCGGCTGCCCGCCGGCGGCCGCGGCGTCCGATCCCGAGTCGCCGCCGGAGCCGGGGGTCAGCACGAGCCCGGCCGTGACCAGGCCGGCCAGGGCGAGCACGCCCGCCGCGACGAGACCGCCGCGGCGCCCCGCGCGCCGGCGCGCCTGGCGCTGCCGCTCGCGCTCCCGCGACCCCAGACGCACCTGGACGCCGCTGGTCTCGTGAACCCCCATCGGTCCCGTCGTGGAGTTGCGTTCTCCTCGTTCGGGCCGGGCGTCCCTCACGGTGGCCCTCGGGTCGTGCTCGGGCGGTGACTGCGGAGGCGTCCCCCAGACGCGCGGCGGCGTCTGCGGGGCCGGCGCCCCGTGGACGATCGGGCGCTGCGGGGCGTCCGGCGGGATCGGGGCGCCCGGCGGGCGTACGGGGGTCCCCTCCCGCGGCGTCGCCTTCGGTATGCCCTGGGAAGGCGTGTGCCTGATCTCGCCTGGACGGCGCGGAAGTCCCGCCTGGGTGTCCACCGTCTAGCCTCCCCATGTCGTCAGTGTGGCTTCCCCGTCACACCACACTTACCGCAATTCACCATATTTTGGCTCAATTAGACCCGTGGTCCACCGCCGCCCCCAGAGTCGCGCGAGATGCGACAAGTGCGATCACGACTCTTGTCACTCGGCCAACAATCCAGGCGGGGCCGCGCGGCCGAGTCAGGCCGTGCGGTAAGGCCCGCCCTTCAGGAGAGGGAGCCGGCGAGCGTCTCCAGGAGCTCGACCATCCCCGCCGGGCCGTCGGTCACCACGTCCGCCCGCTCGGCGAGCGCGGTCACCTCGGCCGAGCCGCTGCAGACCAGGACGCCGGGGACGCCCTCCGCGCGCAGCGCGTCGACGGCGTCGAAGGCGGCCAGGTCTCCCAGGTCGTCGCCCGCGAACAGCACGGCGGACGGGCGGGCGCCCCGCGCGCCGGTGAACTCGTCGACAAACGAGCGCAGCGCCTTGCCCTTGTCCATGCCGTGCGGGCGCAGTTCGAGGACGAGCCGTCCGGGCTCCACGGTGAGCCCGGTGCGTTCGGCGAGCGCGGCGATGATGCCGCGCAGCCGTTCGAGCGCGACCTCCGGTTCGGCGCACCGCCGGGTGTGCACGGCGAGCGCCTGCCCCTTGTCCTCGACGAACGTCTCCGGCGGGGCGCCCGCCGCGGCGAGGACGCCGGGCAGCTTGGCGCGGGCCTCGGCGACGCCCGGGGGCGGCTCGGGCTCGGTCAGCACGCCGGACTCCCACCGTTCGAGCCCGTACTGCCCGAGGACCACGAGCCCGTCGATGCCCTCGAACCCGCCGTACTCGACGGCCACCGCGGCGGGACGTCCGGTGACGATCACCAGCGAGCCGACCAGCGGGGCCAGCCGGGCCAGGGCCGGGGCGGCGCCCGGATGGGCCCTGGCGGACGCCGGATCGGCCACGATCGGCGCCAGCGTGCCGTCGAAGTCGAAGCCGAGCACGGCCCCGGCCGGATTCTTACCGATCGCGTCAAGGCCGTCCGCGCCGGCGGCCGTCACAGAGCGGGGAGAGTTCACGTGACCAGTGTCGGTCAGATCAGGGCCGGATTCCGAGTCGGCGCGCGGCGCGGCTCCGCTGCCGCTGTGTCCGCATCCGGCGGAGGCGCTTGACGAGCATGGGGTCGCACTCGAGCGCCTCGGGTCGGTCGATCAGGATGTTGAGGAGCTGGTAGTACCGCGTCGCCGACATGTCGAACTTCTCGCGGATGGCCTGCTCCTTGGCTCCGGCGTACTTCCACCACTGCCGCTCGAAGGCGAGGATCTGGCGGTCGCGCTCGGACAGCCGGCCGGCACTGAAGGCGGCGTCGTCCGCACCGCCCTCGTCGTCGCCGATGCCGGGTCCGGCCGGGGGTCTCGGGGGTGCGTGGTCCGTGGATCCGTCCCGCGGGGGGACGTCACCAGGGGGGCCACCGGGGGCGTTCGCCGCTCGCATCAGGTCCCCTCTGTGGTTACTGATCCCGGGTCGTCCGGGTTCGGGCGGGTGCCATGCTACGCGTCCGGGCCGACAAGTACCGGCGTTCGCCGGGAACCGGAACCGGTGGTTCAGTGCATCACATCCCTGCTCACCTGGGGCTCTTTCGCGTCGTGTGTCTCGAGGGGAAGGAGCGTCCCGGCGGTGCACAATAATGTGCACACTACATGCGTTAGAGTGGGGGGTCCGCGGCGTCCGGCGCCCGGCACGGCGACCACGGAACGGAGACCTGACATGGCGACGGAGACCCCCGCCACGGGACGGCCCGCCGAGCCGGACGCGCCGCGCGACGGGAACCCTCCCGACCCCGACCTCTCCGACA
Organism: Actinomadura madurae; assembly: GCF_047130825.1. NCBI lineage: Bacteria > Bacillati > Actinomycetota > Actinomycetes > Streptosporangiales > Thermomonosporaceae > Actinomadura > Actinomadura madurae. The sequence goes on along the minus strand of NZ_CP083237.1, from coordinate 7,718,506 downwards.
TCGCCACCGCGCTGTTCCGGCTCCGCCGCGTCTGGGCCAAGCCCGACCTCGTCAAGCGGATCCGCGCGCAGACCTCCGCCTGCGCCGACGGGCGCCCGCTGCAGCTGTCGAACCTCATGGTGGTGAACGCCGTCGCCGCGCTCGGCGCCGGCGCCCACGCGGACGCCGAGCAGGCGGGCGAGCCGCCCGCCGAGATCACCGTCGGCGCCGTCGCGGAACGGCTGGAGATCGACCCGTCCACCGCGAGCCGGCTCGTCGGGCACGCCATCGACGCCGGCCTGGTGTCGCGGCGCCCCTCCCCCGTGGACGCGCGCCGCGCCAACCTCGGGCTGACCGAGGCCGGGCGGCGCGTCAAGCAGGTCTCCGACCGGTTCCGCCGCGCCTACCTCGACGAGCTCATGGCGGGCTGGCCGGCGCGGGACCGGGCGGAGTTCGCGCGGCTGCTCACCCGCTTCGCCGACGCGGCCGTCCGGGCACCGATGTACCCGGACGGCGTCGACCGGATCTTCCAGGAGGCGGGCGCCGAGTAGGCGCCGCGTCAGTCCCCGTTCCGCAGCGCCGACATGCGCATCAGGTACTCGTCCTCGTCGATCTCGCCGCGGGCGAACCGCTCGGCGAGCACCGACCGCGCCTTGGCCATCGGGTCCGCCGCCGCGGCGGCGGCCGTGGCGGTCGTGTTCATCCTGCGGCGGATGAAGTAGAACGCGGTCCCCAGCACGGCCAGCCAGAACAGGCCGAACGTGATCGGGAAGACCGGCCAGAACGCCGGGGCGTCCCCGTCGTGCCAACCGCCCGGACCCATCTCCGTCACCTGCGTCGCCAACATCGTCAACATGGTTCATCGACCCTTCCTGTGTTCGGATACGTCGATGCTCGGCGACGGGTACGGGACCCCGCATCGTCTGCCCGGAGGCACCCGCGCTACGCCCGCCGGAGTACCGCGGTCACCACCAGGGCGGCCGGTAGTCCTCGTCGTCGGCGGGACGCGGACCGCGCGAGTGCCGGCCGCGCGGCTCGTCGCCGGCCTGGTCCGGCGGCGGGACGGGCCCGTCCGGCGGCCCGTGGTCGGCGGCACCGGGCGGCGGGACGGCGGGGAACGCCCCGGTGGACGGCTCGTCCGCCGGAAGTACGGGCGGGGGCGGCGGCTCGTCGGCCGGCTCCGGGGATACCGCGGAGAGCGGAGCGGTCGTGCCGCCCTCCGGAACGTCCGGTAGGTCGAGGGCGCCGCGGCGGAACGACTCCCAGTCGTCGTCATCGAGCGGCGACGGCTCGCCCCGCGCCGGGGAGCCGTTCAGTCCGGCACCGTTCAGGGCGGCGCCGCCGTCGCCGTTCCCGTTGTGGCTGTTGCCGTTGAGGACGTCGTGACCGTTCAGGGTCCCGTTCCCGTTCCCGCCGTTCACCGCGAACTCGCCAGGGTCGAACGGGCGCAGCTCGCCCGGCATCACCGGTGGCCGCTTCGGCTCGATAACCGAGGGCGGCTCCTCCCCGTCCCACGGGGAACCGCCCGGGTCGGGATCGGCCAGGGCGGGATCGGCGGGGGCCGGAGCGGGGTCGGCCGGGGCGTCCCAGAGCGGCACGTCCAGCGGGCTGGGGGCGGGCTGGGGCGCCTCCCACGCCTCCGGCGACGGGGCGTCCTCGCCGAAGGCGGGCCCCGGGTACACCTCGTTGTTCTGGAACAGCGGCGCGTTGACGGGCGCGACGGCGGGCGCCGGGCGGGACGCCGCCGGCGTGTACGCCCCGGACGGGACGGCGGACGCGGGCTCGCGCGGAGCGGACGGCAGCCCGTAGTCGGCGACGGCGTCGGTGTCGCCGGTGTCCTCCTCCGGGCGGCGCCGCTGCCGCCACCCGAGCACCAGCCCGAGGACGATCAGCAGCCCCCCGCCGCCGAGGACGAGCGGGAGCAGCACGCCGGAGTCGCGCACCGGCGACGCCGCCGCGGGCTCCGGCGTGACGGCCGCGGGCGGCGGCGTCTCCACCGGCCCGCTGGAGGTCTTGTTGATCTCGTTGGCGGCGACGAGCGTGCGCACGGCGTCGACCGTCCCGCGGCAGGTGGCCGAGCCGGTCGGGCGGCCGGCGCGGGCCGGGGACCCCTGGACGAGCGCCCGCCTGACCTCGTCCGGGCTGAGCCGCGGGTAGCGGGCGCGGACCAGGGCGGCGACCCCGGCGACCATCGCGGACGAGGCGCTGGTGCCCGTCCCGACGACGTAGCCGTTGCTGGCGTCGGCGCTGACGATCTCGACGCCGGGCGCGCAGACGGCCGCGTTGGAGCGCCGGTTGCTGTCCTTCCAGAGGCGCAGCCTGCGGTCGAGCGCCCCGACGGCGATCACGCCCGGGTAGGCGGCGGGGAAGTTGCGGCGGTTCGCGCCGGAGCCGTCGTTGCCCGCCGAGGCGATCAGCACGACGCCCTTGCCGAGCGCGTACCTGATCGCCTTCTCCTGGGACGGCGTGCCGTTGTAGGACTGCCGCCCGCCGCCGAGGGACATGTTGATGATCTCGGCGCCGTGGTCGACGGCGTACCGGATGCCCTGCGCGACGGCGTCGCGGTCGCCGGTGCCGGCCTGCTGGCCGTTGTCGCGCCGCAGCGGGTCGTCGTTCTCCAGCGTGACGCGGATGGACAGGACGCGGCTGAGCGGCGCGACGCCCATCATGCCCTGCGTCAGGCCGGGTCCATGGCCGTGGCCGGAGATGATGCTCGCCATCGACGTCCCGTGCAGGCCCCAGTAGCGGCTGCCGGGCTTGCGCAGGCCGCCGGTGAGGTCGGGCCCGTTGATCACATGCCCGGTGAGGTCGGGGTGGCGCCGGTCGACGCCGGTGTCGAGGACGGCGACGGTGACGCCGCGCCCCCGGGAGTACCGCCACGCCTTCTGGGCGCGCAGAGCGTCCAGGTGCCATTCGCGGGAGCGGATCTGGTCGGTCGGCGCGGCGCGCAGCGGTGCGGCGGCACCGGCCGCGGCCCCGCGGACGGCCTGCCCTCCCGCCGGGGCGCCGGGGACCATCGCCGCCGGCACCGCCACGGCGGCGCCGAGCGTGACGGCGGTCAGCGCCGCGGTCGCGCGGGATCCGAGCCGGAGCGCCGGACGTGCAGGGCGCGGGTGCGCCCGCCGGATACGCGCAGGACGGCGTCGACCGGCTCCGGACACGCCGCCGCACCTCCCTCCGGCAGACCGCCGCGCTCCACGGCGGGTGACATTCTGCCACGCGAACCGCCCACGGCCCGGGCACTCGGCACATTAGGGCACGGTCCGGGACAGCCCGCATCGTCCCGCTCACCCTGGCCTTCCGGGCATCTCGCTACCCGCCGGTAACCCGGTCCGCGAGGGAATGTTAACCCGCCCACACCGGCGTGTCGGCGCGTCCCCGCCCGGACCGGGGTTCAGCGTTCGTAGCGGCGGTGCCTGCGGCGCGCCCGGAAGCCCGCCACGAGCGCGACGCCGATCATGGCCAGGCCGACCTGGAAGACCAGCTCGATCCAGTCGATCCCGTCGGTGGTGTCCACGCCGACCTGCTGCGCGATGGCCGTCCCGGCGATGGCGGCGACGATGCCGACGATCACGGTCATGATGACGCCGATGGGCTGGCGGCCGGGCAGCAGCAGCCGGCCGAGCGCGCCGATGATCGCGCCGATGACGATCGCGGTGATGATGCCAGTGATGTTCATGCCCTGCCTGTGCCCAATCCAGGCGGGTCGTCACGTGGCCGGTTCGTCCCGCATGGATCGCAGGTCATCGAAGGTCAGGGCGGGTCCGCCGAGCTCGGACGGCCGTCCGGCGCGCAGCCCGTCGACGACCAGATCGAGGTGCCGGTGCGCCAGCTCCGCGCCCGTCTCCGGCGGCATCGGGCCGGGCATCGGGCGCGACAGCCGGACGAGCATCATCCCGACGTCGGCGTGGGTGACGTCCGGGCGCAGGTCGCCGTCATCCTGGGCCGTGGTGACGAGCTCGCGCATGATGGCGACGCCCTCGTCGCGGACGGCCGCGATCTCCTCGTCGTCGAACGGGATCTCGTTGAGCAGGACGGGGAAGACGGCGCCGATGCGGATGTCCAGGACGCGGTGCATGTACCGGACGAGGGCGGCGAAGGCGGTCGCCTCCTCGTCCCGGGCGCGCAGAACCTCCTCGGTCGTGCGCCGCAGGGCGTCCAGCGCGACCGCCCTGATCAGCGCCTGCCGGTCGGGGAAGCGCCGGTAGAGGGTGGCGATGCCGGTGCCGGCGCGCCGCGAGACGTCCTCCAGGGGCGCGCCCGGCCCCTGCTCGACGAACACCTCCCGGGCGGCGGCGAGGATCCGTTCACGGTTGTCGCGCGCGTCGGCCCGCAGCGGCCGCTCCTTCGTTGCCATGCGCCGAGCCTAGCAAATAAGTGGAGACAAATCCTCCGGACCGTGTTACGGTGCTTGCAAGTGGAGAAAAATCCTCCGGAAGGAAGCCGTCATCATGAGCACCGCCACCGCCGGAACCACCATCGGCAGCACCCTCGGAACCGCCGCCCGCTCCGCCGGCCCGCTGGTCGTCGAGGCGACCGGGCCCGCCGACGTCCGCGCCGCGGTCCTCGCGTCCCGCGAGCTGGGCGTCCCGCTCACCGTCCAGGCCACCGGGCACGGCACGGTCGTCCCGCCGGACGAGGGGATGCTGCTGAAGACGTCCCGCATGTCCCGGGTGCTGGTCGACCCGTCCCGCCGCGTCGCCCGCGCCGGGGCCGGCGCCCGCTGGAGCGACGTGATCGCCGCCGCCGCGCCGCTCGGGCTCTCCCCGCTGTCGGGCTCGCACGCGTCGGTCGGCGTCACCGGCTTCACCCTCGGCGGCGGCGTCGGCTGGCTGTCCCGCCGGTACGGGTTCGCCGCCGACCACCTGCTGCGCGCCGAGATCGTCACCGCCGACGGCCGGCACCTGACGGCCGACGCCGCCCACCACGCCGACCTGTTCTGGGCGCTGCGCGGCGGCAGCGGCAACTTCGGCGTCGTGACGTCGCTGGAGTTCCGGCTCCAGCCCGTCTCGGCGGTCTACGCGGGGGTCGCGCTCTACCCGGCCGAGCGGGCCGCCGCCGTCCTCACCCGGTTCCGGGACGAGGCGGACCTCCGCCCGGACGCCCTGTCCGTCTCGATCGCGCTGGCCGACCACCCCGCGCACGGCCGGGTCGTCGCCGTCCGCGGCGTGTACGCGGGGTCCGCGGCGGACGGCGCGCGGGCGCTGCGATCACTGCGGAACGCCGCCGGACCGCCCCTGGAGGACACCTTCCGGACGATGCCGTACGCCGAGACCGAGTCGCTCGGCGGCACCCCGCCGCACCACTTCCACCTGTACGCCGACCTGCCCGACGCGCTGATCGGCGCGATCGCCTCCAGCGACGCGGCCGGGATCGAGGTCAAGCACTGGGGCGGCGCGATGGCCCGTCCGGGCGCGGACGCCGGTCCCGTCGGGCACCGCGACGTCCCCTTCTCCCTCACCATCGACGGCTCCGACGCGGCACTCGCCCCGTACGCGACCGGCGGCTCGTTCCTGAACTTCCTGCACGACACGTCCAGGACGGCCAGCGCCTACACCCCGGAGAACCTCCGGCGGCTGCGCGAGGTCAAGCGCGCCTACGACCCGCAGAACGTGTTCCACCGCAACCACAACATCCAGCCCGCCTGAAATGCGAGGAACCTGCCATGACCACGCTCACCTCGGCCCCCGCGCCGTCCCAGAAGCTCGACCGCGGGCTCGTCACGATCGGCCTGGTCGTCGTGCTCGGCGCGATCATGTCGGTGATCGACGCGACCGCCGTCAACGTCGCGACCCGCACGCTCGCCGAGGACTTCGGCGCCTCGATCACGTCCGTCCAATGGGTCCTGACCGGCTACATGCTGGGCCTGGCCGCCGTCATCCCGGTCACCGGCTGGGCCACCGAGCGGTTCGGGGCCCGCCGCGTCTGGATCAGTGCGCTGGCGCTGTTCCTCCTCGGCTCCGCGCTGGCCGGCCTCGCCTGGTCGATGCCCGCCCTGATCGCCTTCCGCGTGCTGCAGGGCATCGGCGGCGGCATGATCATCCCGGTCGCGCAGACGATCCTCGCGCAGGCCGCCGGCCCCTCCCGGATGGGCCGCATGATGGGCTTCATCGGCCTGCCCATGCTGCTCGGCTCCGTCGCCGGCCCGATCGTCGGCGGCCTGATCATCTCGACGGCCGGCTGGCGCTGGATCTTCCTCGTCAACCTGCCGCTCGGGGCCGCCGCCATCGCCGCCGCCCTGCGCCTGCTGCCCGCCTCCCCGAGGCGGCCCGCCCGCCTGGACGTCCGGGGCCTGATCCTGCTGTGCGGCGGCGTCACCGCGTTCGTCTACGGCACCACCGAGGCCGGACGTCCCGGCGCCCTCGACGCCCTGCGCACCTGGACGATCCTCGGCGCCGCCGCCGCGCTCGTCGTCCTGTACGTCCTGCACGCGCGGGGCCGGTCCGCCCTGATCGACATCGCGCTGTTCCGCGAGCGGGGCTTCGCCGCGGCCGCCGCCACCAACGTCGTCGTCGCGGTCGCGCTGTTCGGCGTCCTCGTCCTGCTGCCGCTGTACTGGCAGGTCGTCCGCGGCCACGGCCCGCTGGCCACCGGCCTGCTCCTCGCGCCGCAGGCGCTGGGCGCGGCCGTCGCCATGCCGCTGGCCGGACGGGTGACCGACCGCCTCGGCGCCGGCCTCGTCGTCCCCGCGGGGATCGTCCTCGGCCTGGTGGGCACCGCCGCGTACACGCGGATCCACGCGGACACCTCGCCGGTCCTGCTGGCCGCGGCCCTGTTCGTCATCGGCCTCGGCCTCGGCGCGACGATCATGCCGTCGATGGCGGCCGCCTACCAGGCCCTGCCGCCGGCGATGATCCCGCGCGCGACCAGCGCGATCAACACCCTGCAGCGGATGGGCGCGTCCGTCGGGACCACCGCCCTCGCCGTGATCCTGCAGCACGAGATCACGGCTCAGGCTCCCGCGACGGCGGGCGCCGCCCTGGCGCCGCTGCCCGACGCGGCCCGGACCGCCGTCGCCCCGCTCCTCGCGACCGCCTTCGGGCACGCCTTCTGGGTCGCCCTCGCGATCGGGGCCCTGGCCGTCGTCCCGGCGCTGCTGCTGCCGCGGCGCGCGGCGCCTACCTCCGGATGACCCGCATGGGAACCGGCCCGGCCGGGCGGAACGTGATCTCCGCCCGGCCGGGCACGCGCACGCCGGGCAGCAGGTCGAGCCGGTGCGTCCGGCTGATCGTGGCGAGCACCAGGGTCGCCTCCAGCATCGCGAAACCGGCGCCCACACAGATGCGCCGCCCGCCTCCGAACGGCAGATACGCGTAGCGGGAACGCCGCTGCTCGCCCATGAACCGTTCCGGCTGGAAGCCCTCGGGGTTGGGCCAGACGTCGGGGTTGCGATGGATCAGATAGGGCGGGACGGCCAAGGTCGCTCCGGCCGGGATCGGCACCCCGGCGACCTCGTCGTCGCCGACGGCATCGCGCTCGATGGTCCAGGCGGGCGGGCACAGGCGCATGGCCTCCGACAGGACGGCCTTCGTCCACGGCAGTTGATCGACGTCCTCGGCTTTCGGCTCCCTGCCGCCGAGAACGTCATCGACCTCGCTCTCCAGCCGTTCCCTGGCGGCCGGATACTTCGACAACAGCATGAACGTCCAGGCCAGCGAGGCCGCCGTCGTTTCGTGGCCCGCCAGGAGGAGTGTCAGGACCTCGTCCCGCAATTCCTCCTCGCTGAATTGCCCGCTTTCCTTGAGCAGGTTCAGCAGTTCTCCGCCGTACGATCCCCGGACGACCCGCTGCACCATCTCCTCAAGATGGCCGAGAGCACCGCCGAGGCCGGGCACCCGCTGGTAGATGCTCCGCTTCGCGGCCGCTCCGGGCAGGAACGTCCCGACGACGGCTGCTCGTTGAAGGGCCTCAAGGGCACGGCCCGTCCGGTTGGCCTCACCACTCAACTCACTTCCGAACAGGGCGCGGCCGACGATTCCCAGCGTCAGTTTCCGCATTTCAGCCGCTGCGTCGAGCGCCACTCCGTCCGGCCATCGCCGCACGATCTGCTCGGTCGTCTCCACCATCTGCGGCGCGAACCCGAGGACGTGCCGGTGCGAGAAGACCGGCTGCACGACGCGCCGATGCCGGCGCCACGTCTCCCCTTCGCTCGTCAGCAGGCCGTCCCCGAGAACGGCGCGCAGGGGCCGATACGTGAACGCCTTCACGTAGTTGTCCTGATTGGCGACGAGAATCCGCTCGGCGTGCTCGGGCCGCGACAACAGGTAGAACGCCCGCTTCACCCCGAACGGCACCCGGACGGCGTCCCCGTACCGGCCCGAAAGGCCGACATACGTCCGCAGCGGATCCCGGGCCATCCGCCCCCACCACCGAAGTGCGTCAACGCCCGCGGCCGGCCCCGCAACACCCGTCTGCCCCATGCCCCAACCGTAGAAAGCGCCCCAGCCGCCGACAACCCCGGGTTTGCCGGGCATTGGCTCCCGCACGCTACCGAGCCGCGGCGCCCGGCTCGGCGTCCGCTGCCTACGCGCTCGACAATCTGGAGGCGCGCGTCAGGAAGACCGGCCGCCAGTTCATGCTGGCACTCCGGTTTTACCGCCCGAGAGGGCGGCGACCCCGGAACGCGCCCGGGTCGGCGGCTTGGGATCAGCGGAGAAGGGTGTTGCGCAGCGTGATGCCGTGCAGGAGTCGCAGCCTGCGCATTTCGTAATAGGCGAGCGCGGACACCGTCAGTGGCGCGCCCAGCAACAGGGCTGTGGCCAGGGTGGTCGGCACGCCCTCATAGGCGTCGGTGAACAGGTTGACGACGGCCATCACCCAGGACGCCGACACGCTCACCAGCGGTGGGACCACCTCGTGAATGTCGGCCGTCCGGAACACGTTCGTCAGCGACAGGACGATTCCGTACAGCGCGAAAGGCGCCATCCACAGAACCAGGATCACGCCTCCGGGGATCAGGACGATCGGCCCGGCCGCGTCTCGCAGGCCTTTGAAGGTGGGCGCCGCCGCGAGCACGAAGGTGAACATGGAGCCGAACATCGCCCCGACCGCGATCAGCGGGTAGCGGAGCCTGCGCGCGAACGCGCCCCGGCTCGGCGGCCGGGCGGCCATGATGAAGGCGCCCACCACCAGCGGCAGCGCGCAGGTGAGGATCAGGACGTTGAGCCAGGCGTCGTTGAACCGGTCGCTCGCCAGCGCCTCGGGAGCGGTGGCCTTGTAGACCACGGCCACGCCGAGCGTCACGACGATGCCCGCCCAGGCGCGGGCGACCTGGAGCTTCCGGACACGCGCATCGGTGATCAGGTCCGGCCGCGAGGGCCGGAACACCGCCCGCGCCGCGAGAAAGGGATTCAGCCTCCGGATGCCTCGCACGTTGCGGGACGGCGGAGGTGGCGGCGGATAGGGCCCTTGAGGACGCGGCGGAAGCGGCGGGGGTGGCGGGTGCGGGCCCTCCTGCCAGGGCGGCGCCCCGTAGGGCCCGCGCGGGGGCGGCGGAAGCGGCGGCGGGACGGGCGGCGGCCGTCGTCCGCCCTGGCCCCCGGGCGGCGGACCGGCGGGACCTGTCACAGAAACTCCTCCGGCGGGTGTCGTCACAGACTCCCGGAGGACACCCCCGGAAAAGCGACTCGGGAATATTTTGCATGATCCCGAGCGGTAAACGTACTCAGATTGTGGGAGTAGCCGTGCTCACGGACCGCGCCCGCCACCTTGCGAGCCCGCGGGTTCGTCCTGGGTAGGTGCTCAAGGCTGCCGTTGGAGGGGCGCTCCGGACTAACTCCATGGTGGCCGTCCCACTCCCCTTCGGGTGTGAGCGAGCGGATGGCTCACGCGATGGATGTGCGGCCGATGCGCCGATACATAGCGTGACACTCCATGATCACAAGGAAAGTCATGCTCCGGAGTACGGCGGCGGCGGCGCTGGCCCTGGCGGTGACGGCCTCGACCGTCATGGCGGAAACGTCCTCCCCGGCGAAGGCGTCCGGCCATTCGAAGCTGCGGCAGGCGGTGCACCGGCTCACCGGACCGGACGGAGCACCCGGCGCGCTCGCACAGGTCAACGACCGGAACCACGAGCTGGTGATCACCAGCGGCGTCTCCGACATCGAAACGAACGCGCCGGTGGATCCCGGCAGCCATTTCCGGCTCGGAAGCCTGACCAAACCGTTCACGGCCACCGTGGTGCTCCAGCTCGTCGGCGAGGGCCTGATCGATCTCGACGCACCGGTGGAGCGCTACCTGCCCGGGGTGGTGCGCGGCGCCGACAACGACGGGCGGGAGATCACCGTCCGCCAGCTGCTCCAGCACAGGAGCGGGCTGCCGGACGTCCTGAAGTACATGTCCCCGCTGGACGTCCTCAAGGACCCGCTCCGGCACTGGGAGGCACGCGAGCTCATCGACATCGCCCTGCCCCACCCCCGGAACTTCCGCCCGGGCGAGAAGTTCGGCTACTCCAACACCAACTACCTCCTGGCCGGCATGATCATCGAGAAGGTCACCGGGAACACCTACGGCGAGGAGATCCGGCGGCGCATCATCGTCCCGCTCGAACTGGGCAACACCTACACGCCGACCGACGATCCCGACCTGCCCCGCCCCCACCCCGAGGGGTACGTGCGCCCCGAGTCCGACCTCGTGAACATCAGCCGCCTCAACCCGACCGTCGGCGGAGCCGCCGGCGGAATGATCTCCAGCGCATCGGACATCAACCGCTTCATGGCGGCTCTGCTACACGGAGACCTCCTGAAGCCGGCGCAACTCCACGAAATGTTGGACGCCCTCCCCACAGGACGCACATCGGGCTCGAAGTACGGGCTGGGCCTTGAATGGTTCCCGGTCAAGGGCTCCGCGAAGTGCAAGAAGGGCTTCTGGGGCCACGACGGCGACATGCTCGGATTCAGCGTCCGCGCGGGCGCCATCAAGCACCGCAAGCAGGCCACGGTGATGGTCAACCTGAAGCCGGGCGGCGGCCCGGCCTTGGACAACGCCCTGGAGAAGGTGCTTCCCACCGCCCTCTGCGACGATTGACCGACCAGCCTTCCGTCCGGAGGCACCATGGCGGAGATCGAGGTCAAAAGGTGGCAGGCCGACCACTACACCTTTGACGGCGTCCGACCGCGACACTTCGCGTCTTGACCGGGGGTGCCCAGTTCACCGCTCACCGCGCAGCGCCCGGCCGTCCGGCCAACGGCACGAGGCCAGGGAGGCCCCGGCCTCGTGCCGTTGGCCGAGGCCGGGGCTCGCGCTCGGAAGCACAACATCGGCTCGAAGGGTTTAGCCAGGCGGTGAACTCAGGTGTCGCGGGGCTTGCGGAACTCTTCGATCAGCACGGGGTACTGCTCGCCACCGTGTCCGGCGACGATCGAGCGGTCGGCGATCGCTTTGAACAGCCTCGGCATCTCGGCGTTGACGCCCACCGCCTCGCTCTCCTCGATCAGGTGCGTCATTGCCCGCACGTCCGTCTCCAGAGCCGACACCTCCGCCGGGAAGGAGCCGCTGTCGACCTGCTCGGCATATCCGGGGAGCCACTCGACCACAACGGAAGCGAGCTGCTGGGCGAAGGGCGTGAACGTCGCGGCGTCGACGTCGGCCGTCCCGACCAAGGCGGTTCCCTGGAGCCAGGCGTTCAGAATGCTCCACATCATGGCAAGTCCGGCCACGTCGTAGAGAGACGCCAACCCATGGTCGGCCCCGAGGTAGGTGGTGCCACCGAGCGCGCCGAGCATGGCCTTGTGCGACTCGAAGTCCGATTGCGGGCCGCTGAGCAGGATCATCGCCTCGGCGGTTCCGATCGCCGGTGGGACGGCCATGATGGCGCCGTCCAGGTAACGGGCGCCACGCTGTTCGGCCCACCGGGCGGCCTCCCGGGCCTGGGTTGAGTCGCCCGAGGTCAGGTTGATCAGAAGCGTCCCGTCCAGCTTGATTTCGCCGGCGCCGAGCAATTCGTGGACGACCTCGTAATCGGTGAGGCAGACGATCGCCACGGAACTCGCCTCAAGCGCATCGCCGACCGTCGGCGCCAGCCGCGCGCCCTCGGCAACCAACTGCTCCGCCTTCGATGCCGTCCGGTTCCACACGGTCGTGGGATGCCCGGCTCTCAGAAACGCGCCGGCGAGCGCGCGGCCCATCAGCCCGAGTCCGATGACCGTCACAGGTGCGGTTTCGTTGTCCATGGCAGCATCGTCAACGTTGATACCGGTGTGAAGGTCAAGTGAGGTTCGGATGCGGATCGGGGAGCTGAGCCACCGGACGGGCGTCAGGGCTCATCAGTTGCGCTACTACGAGGCCCAGGGTCTGCTGGACGCGGACCGCGGTGCCAACGGTTACCGCGAGTACGACGAGGACGCGGTAATGCGGGTGAAGCAGATCCGGCATCTGCTCGATGCGGGCTTGTCCTCCGAGGACATCGCGTATCTGCTGCCCTGTGCGGTCGGAGAGGCCCCGGGCCTGCTCGGGTGTCCCGAACTGTTGACCGCGATGCGGTCACGACTGCGGCGACTGGACGACCAGATGCACAGACTCGCCCAATCACGCGAAGCCCTCGCCGACTACATCAACGCAGCCGAGCAAACAGGCTATGAGGGCCGGGTCCCCTGCGAGGCATAGAAACTGCGAGACGAGAACACCGCCCGCCGTCCGACCGTGACGGCACGGTGTGCTCATTGCCTCGCGCGAGTCCGACGCCGGTAGTAAGCGACGGTGACGGCGGCGAGGAGAGGACCCCAAGCAACCAGCGGCAGGTAGGCGACGATGGCCAGAATCCCCTGCCAGGTGTCGGCGTTGAGAGGATCGTCGGCAGTCAGTGGACGTCCCGTCATATTCCGTCCGAGCATCAACGCGACCGCTGACCACGTCCACAAGGCGGTCAGGATGGTCGCGCCGAGAGCTGCCGGCACCACGGCCACGGGCGTCGGCACCCGACGTCCACGCAGGAAGGGAATCCACCGGGGGAACACCTCGCCCCAAGTCGCGACGAGCCCGACGGCGGTGAACGCCAGCAGCTCCGAGAACACCGAGAGCAGCACCACGTACAGCTCCAGCGGCATCCACGACGGCAGGTCGCCACTGGCGTCCGGCCCCACGTCCCGCATGATCGGCAAGTGCAGGGTGACGGCCGAGATCCGCCACAGGCTGGACGGCAACACCGTGAGCGGCACGAGCAGCGCAGCCACCCGCGCCCAACGCGGCACCCCGGCGACAGGTGCATGCGCACCAGCCCAGACAGCCCGCGACCGAGGAAACCACGGCTTACGAGAAGCGACAGCAAAATCAGTCATGCCTAGAAGATCGCGTGCAAGGCCCGGCCCTCACCTCCCCCACCGGCGCCACCGACATCCCCCGCCAGGGGGAGATCTCCGCGGCACGCGACGTCAACGCCTCCGGCCGAGGTCAGCATCGGCGTGTACCGGGTGCGGGGGTCAGGTCGGCCCGTCCACCTGCTCGGCGACCGTCGCCGCCAAAGCATCGATCGTGATCTCTGCTTGGCGGCGCCGTTCATCCGGGTGGGCCGCGGTGGTGTTGGAGGCCGGGCGGTGCTTGACGACCGACGGTCGTTTCAGTTCAGGCGATCAGACCTGCCAACCGCCTGCGGCGCCAGTGGACGTGGCGAACTCGGCGAAGGTCCGTGGCGGGCGGCCGAGGGCGCGCTGCACGCCGTCGGAGACGTGTTCGTCCTTTCCCTCCCGCAAGGGCTCGATGACGTCCGCGAAGCTTTCGGCGTCCGCGGGCGGCCACCCCTGCTGGACGAGTTCGGCGACGTAGTCCCGGACGGCGAGCGGCACGTAGCGGACTTCGCGGCCGGCGGCGTCGGAGATCGTGGCAACCGCCTCGGTCAGCGTCACCGCCCCAGGGCCGGACAGCTCATAGATCTGGCCCGCGTGCCGGTCCTCGGTCAGCGCGGCGACCACCACCGCGGCGATGTCCTCTGCGTCGACGAAGGCGGCCGCCCCGTCGCCGGCGGGCAGCCGCAGTTCACCGGCACGGACGGCATCCTCGAAGAAGCCCTCGCTGAAATTCTGCGCGAACCAGCCCGGCCGGCTGATCGTCCACTCCAGGCCGCTGTCGCGTACGGCGGCCTCGCTGTCGAGCATGCCTTCCAGGACGCCGTTGTTGTCCTTGACGTAGTCGGGCCGGTCGATCCCGCGCCCGGAGGCCAGCACGATCCGCCGGGCCCCGTGCCTCACCGCCCGCTCGACGAAGGGGCGTACGAACTCTGTGCCGTCCAGTTGCACGATGTAGGCGGCGCGCACGCCCTCAAGTGCTGCATCCCAAGTGCCGCGGTTTGTCCAGTCGAAGGGGTGCTCGCCGTTGCGGGCCGCCGCGCGGACCGGTAGGCCCTTGGCCCGCAACTGGTTGACGACGCGGCGGCCGGACTTCCCCGTCGCCCCGGTGACCAGGATCGGATGTTCAGTCATGGCCCCAGCCAATCGGCTACCTCTGAGACGTTCCATGGCCAGAAAGCTCAGCTCGATGTCTAGGCGTCTACCTTGGGTCTGTGGACGCGGTGTCAGAGCTCTTGGCCGAGGTACGAGCGCGCGGCGCGGTCTTCCGGCGGACCATCATGCGACCGCCCTGGGCTCTGCGGATGGCCGGCGGCGCCCCGCTGACGCTGGCCACGATGCTGAACGGCCATGCCTGGATCGTTCCCGACCAGCACGAACCGGTGCCCATCGGCGTCGGAGACATCGCCGTCGTCCGCGGCGATGTGCCCTACACCGTGGCCGACGACCCCGCGACCACCCCCTCGCTGGTGGTGACCAGCGCCGACTACTGCCCGGGCGCCGAAGGCGTCGAGCACACCTCCGGACCGGCCCGGACCTGTGGAACGCTCACCGACGGGGCGCCCGTACTGGTCAGCGGGGCTTTCGAGCGTCGGGGAGAACTCAGCGACCGGCTGCTACGGGTCCTGCCCGACGTGCTCATGGTGCCGGCCGAGCAAAGCCGCAACCCACCGGTGGAGATGGTGGCCACGGAGGTCATCAGAGACCGTCCAGGACAGCAGCTGGTGCTGGACCGGCTGCTGGACCTGATGCTGGTCTCCGCGCTGCGCACCTGGTTCGACAGCCCCGACTCCAACGCCCCGGCGTGGTGCCGCGCACTGGACGACCCGGTCGCAGGCACCGCGCTCCGGCTGTTGCACGACTCCCCCGCCCACCCGTGGACGGTGGCGGACCTGGCCACCAAGGTGGGCGTGTCCCGCGCGGCGCTCGCCCGCCGGTTCACCGCGCTGGTTGGCGAACCGCCGATGTCCTACCTCGCGAGCTGGCGGATCGCCCTGGCCGCCGACCTGCTGCGCGAGACCGACCAAACAGTAGACGCGATCGCAAGGAAGGTGGGCTACGCCAACGCCTTCGCATTGAGCGTGGCGTTCAAACGACTACGCGGCACGCGCCCCAGCGACCATCGGGACCGCGCGCGGCGGTCCCGATGAGACCCCGAGTTCGATAGATCGGGGTCGGGGGAGCCCCGCGCCTTTCCAGCTCAGCCCCAGCCCTGGTGGGATGCAGCAGGAGCACGCCGGTTACCTCCTCAACCAGCTCTCCGACGCGGACAAGCAGCGCGTTGCTGACGAGCTGGCAGTCCTGGCGGCGGGTGAGACGGACCCGGCGTACCGAGTGTTCCTGGAGACGTTCGCCTTCGCCATGGGCCTGGTGGAACCGGAGGATGGCCGAAGCGGCGCCGCAGCCGGGACAAGCGGTCGGGATGGGGAGCCCGGCCGCCGGGTCAAACCGTGACGACGATCTTCCTTCCGGCATGGAGACCGTTCTCGAGGTGGCGATGCGCCTCGACGATGTCGTCAAGGACGAACACCTTGTCGATCGCGGGTGCCAGCGCACCGAGGCGTACACCGGCGTTCAAGAAGGCCGCCATGCGCTTCACCACTACGGGGTCGAGGGTGTGCTCGAAGCTCCGGTAGCCGAAAATGGTGAGCGGCGTGCTTGCCGGGAAGGATGTGGGCCGAGGGTCCAGGAAGCCCGCAGCGACCAGTGTTCCGCCGGGGCGGGCCGCCTTCAGGAGATCCTGCTGGCCAGGGCCCATGACGACGTCGAGGACGATGTCGGCGCCGGTCCCGCCGGTGTGGTGGCGGACGGCTTCGACAACGTCCATGTGGTCGGTCGCGATGACCGCGGCCGCACCGGCTGCGCTCAACTCGTCCTTCTTGGCAGTGTGCCGGGTAATGGCGATGGGCACGGCGCCGATCTGGTTGGCGATCTGCATCGCCGCCCGGCCGACGCCGCCGGACGCCGCGGTGATGAGGACGTGGTCGCCGGGACGCATCCTCGCCTTCTCGATGAGCGCGCCGTAGGCGGTCGAGTAGGCGACCCAGATCGCCGCCGCCTCCGTGATTACGAGCCCGGCAGGCCGGGCGACGACCCGGCTCGCGGGGAGCGTGGTGTATTCGGCGTAGCTACCCCTTACGCTCGCGTCCGGGATCGCCGCAATGATGACCGGATCGCCGATCCGCAGCCCGGCGACCTCGGCGCCCACCGCATCGATGACGCCGGTCCCTTCGACGCCGAGGCGAGCGTGCGGCAGCGGAACGATCGCGGGCGAACTGCCGGAGCGCATCATCTGGTCGAGCGGGTTGACGGCGAACGCTTCGATCCTGACCCGTACCTCACCCGCCGCGGGCTCGACGACCTGCTCCTCCACCACGTGCATGACTTCCGGCCCGCCGAACTCGTCGAACACAACGACTCGTGGCATGGTGACTCCTCCGCATCGTGCGCTTAATTCGTGCTCGCCGAAGACGCTACGGAGCCGTCGGTTACCTCCTGGTACCTTCGATTTCATGCAGAACCCGGCTGGACCGGTCTTCCTCGCCGACTGCCCCACACGACTCGCGGTCGAGATCATCTCCGACAAATGGGCCGTGCTCGTGCTCTTCGGGCTTAGCCAGCAGCCGCGCAGGCACGGCGAACTCGTCGACCTCATCGGCGGCGTCTCGCGCAAGGTCCTCACCCAGACACTGCGCCGACTCCAGCAGTACGGTCTGGTCGAACGCCATGCCGAAGCGCCCCGACGGGTCGAGTACAGCCTCACCGACCTCGGCCAGACCCTCGTGGAGCCCATCGAGGTCCTCACGAACTGGGCAAGGGACTACGGCGGCGCCATAGTCGCCTTCCAGGAGGCGCAGGCACCCGCCGCTCCCGCTCGGACTCCCCAGGAAGCGACAGAACGACTCGCGTGAACTTGCGGACGACCGAACCGGCGCGACGAGCGGCCTCAATAAAGCCGGCGCAGCTTGAGCAGGCGGACCTCACCGCCCGGCGCCGTCCAGGCATCGAAAGACGACGGGGCGCTCCCGGCAAAGCATGATGGTTACTGCTTGGGGAGGAACACGCCGTACTCGGCGAACCGAGGGGTGAGTTCCGGAGGCAATGCCGTCAGCGCGGCGACCTCCTCGGGTGAGACGAAACCACCGGTCTGGCTTCGGACGTCGACGATGATGTTCGCCTGTTCGGCCGTGAGGCCCAGGATGGCGGCCAGAGCCGGGGCCGGGGCATTGTTGATGTCCACAAGGCCGCCGTCATCGTAGGTCCGGGGCAGGTCAGGACGTCCGATGTGCATCTCCCTGGCGAGCTCAGGGTCACTTCGAGCGGTCTCGGCCGCCATAGCGCGCAGCTGACGGCGCTGCCGCGCGTCCTCCTGCGCCCTCTCAAAGGCGCTTCTCCGGGCTCCTGACCCGCCGAAGACTCGGGGTCGGATCAAAAGAGCGTGAATGGTCCCACCCAACGCCAAGAGGAGAAACGCGATGAAGTTAACGGCGAAACCAACACCCTCCTCGGCTGCAAACGTGGCGAAGAAGGTCACCCAGAGCGCGAAGTAGACGCCCGTCGACAGGATGTACGGCAAGGACTTCATTCGGACGGCCGCATAGCCGAAAGTGAGCGGCGTCCCCAAGCCCAATGTGATCACAGGGCTCAGCGCCCACGCGACACCTGCGACAGTGCGCCCCTTTCCCCCGTTTGTCATGTCTCATTCCTCCTCGTCCTATCAATCAGACGCTGAGGAGCCGGAGCCGGTAACACCAGGCCGATGGCCACATACGGACCGCCCAGCCCTTGTGCCCTGCCCCCGGGGGGCACGTAGGTCGAACGGCAAGGTCAGAGACCTGAACACAGAGGACCGCACCGGTGCGGCTACCGCCCTTGAGGTGTTCTGCCTGGTGAGGCTCGGCAGGAGGACAGGAGATTCGATCTCCTGACGGGTTGCCTCCAACACCCTTCCCTGACAGCCACGGACAGAGGCGACACGGCGACAAAAGCCGAAAGAAGGAAGTAATCCCCGGGACACATGGGAGTTGTGAGGTGTTGACGAACGGACGCGAGGTCGACACTACGCCGCTGTGCAAGGAAATCGAACAGCTGCCCCCGCGCGGTGGCGTCGTTCAGACCGCACACGTTCCGGCAGCAGCCGGGAACATGCCAGCCTGTGGAAACTCCACCCCCGCGACCTGCCGACCGCTACCCAGCCGAGGCGCTCTACACCTCCGGCCGCGGTCGGTGAAGCCGCAAGACCGCCGACGCACTGACGATAGGGACCAGATGCCGACGCCGATCCCCGCACATAGCTCGGCGAGCTAGGCAAAAGCGTGACAGGACGCCTGCGAGGTCGATCCGCCAGGCGCGAGGCTGGATACGCCGCGAACTCCCCCCGAAACATGCTGAACGCTCTGCGGCGAGCACTCACGCAGGCAGAACGAGAGGGACTCGTCAACGCTGAGCAGCGCCCTGTTCGGTGGCTGATTCCGTGGCTCCCGCAGTGGCTCCACGGTGGAGCAAAAGGCCCTCACGATGATCGCGAGGGCCTTTGAGCTGGGAGCCGGCGAGGGGACTTGAACCCTAACCTTCTGTTCACAAGAACCCAGCCTGCCCATGATCGTCTACGTTTCCGCAGGTAGACCTGTGCGCGCGTGGTCGTGGCTGTCAGCAGTCGTAAGCCTCTGTTGCGGTACTTCCGTGCTGTACTTTCCGGCCCCATGACGGAGACTGTCCGACGACCGTCCACCGGCGGCGCCACAGCTTCGAAGGCCCAACTCGCGCCCTCTACCTGACGGCACACTCGTAGACTCATGATGAGGGCTGGCAGGACAGCGAGTGCTGAGGAGGGGCGTCATGATGACTGAACCACTCAATCACGATCATGGCTCCCTCGATCCCGAGGACATCCTCCGTCGACTGCCCCACGACGAGCGAGACCGGTTCATCCGGGACTACCGCAGCGCCCTCGACGCCGCACACGAACTCTGGCGCTACCGCCAACTCCAAGAGGTCCTCCGCCTCTGGCACATGCGAGCTACCGCTTACGCCCGCCCAGACTTCACCGACCGAGCAGAGCAGGCACGCACAGGCGACCCGGCCGTCTTCACTGCCGCTACAGAAACGATCCCCGGGGTGATCTGAGCGCACGGATGGCGCTCGCCCAGATCGGCGATCTCCCCCGCGCTGTACTTCGAGCTCCTCGCACGCAATTGGGCGACGCCCTCTCCCGAAGTGAGATGACTGCTCCGAGTGCACAACTTCCGGCCACTGGTGGATCCGGAGGATTTAGTCTGATCTTAAGTCATTACGGATACGTGCGCGGAGATCGGCGAAGGCCGCTTCCCAGATGTCCCGCTGTCTTATGTAGCGCTCGTCGGTATGCAAAGCTCCACTCTCAACGATATCTCGCAGCTCACGAAGAACTCTAAAAGCGTAATCAGAAACAGCAATTATCTCGCATGGAGCTACAACGGAAACCTGATAGCGCAATTCATAAGCTCGTCCATCTTTGAATGCTTCTACCGCACGTTCGGCTCTCCGATGTGGTGGCATAGCAGAAGTCCGCGCTGCAATTCTCAACTCATCGCGCGTTCTCGACAAGGCTGCAAGATACTCCACATAGAGGTTCCGTTTAGATTCTTGAACCTTGTCTACATGACCGCGTTTCCAGCGCAGCCTTTCAACAGCTAACGTCGAGGAAACACCAAGCAGCGCACCGAGGGCGGTACTCGCGGGGGCCAGCCAATCCACGCGGAAAAGCATGCCATACATGGAGCTGCGCAGCCCACCCTTATCATCTAGCCCGTGTTAGGCGGCACCGTCGCCACCGCAGCGTTCCGGAGGGTGCGCGGCCCCGACCGGCGAGACCACCAACTACACGTCGGCATGCCTTCGGCCCGGGCCAGGGGCTGGATGCTGCGAAGTCTCCGGTTCACGCTCGCACAGTTGGTGAAGTTCCCTGTCGACTCCCGCTTCGCGGGCCTGATGGCGCATTAGGGCTGACGCCTACTTGTCGGACTTCCGCTCGCACTCAGCACAGGCACGCGGGCGCCTGTGAAGTTGTTTGAGGTCGTAGAGGATGTTCCACAGTTTGGAGCGTTCATCGTCACTGAGGTGGCTCATCTTCTGCCTGATCCGGTCCGTCTCATGAGTGAGAGCGCGGCTGAGTTGCTTGTTGCCTAGTGGGTCACTGCTGGAGCGCATGCTCACCTGATGCCCTGCATAGTGATCAAAAATCACAACGTGCCAGATATGGACAGGAGTGAAGCTCCACACAGCCAGGCGTCGACCGTCTAATTACAAGAAACCGGCCGCCCCAAGATCGTCACCATCACCGCAGGTGGGACCGTGTGCGCCCGGCCGTCCATGCCAGCAGTCGTAAGCCTCCGTTGCGGTACTTCCGTGCTGTACTTCCCCCGTCAGCAGGTCGCCCAGCCAGCGCCAGTTGAGCAGGCACCGACCTGGGATCCCACGGCGAGAAGCCGATCAGTCCGAGGACAAGCCGACCCGGAGCGCAGCGAAGCGAGCACCGGAAGCGGCGCGTCAGCAACTTAACCCCAGCCTCAAGCGACCCGCCTCGTTCACAGCAACCCTCGTCGCAACGATGGTGCCGTCTGATCCGTAGCAGGATCAGCGGTGTCAAGGGCCGTCCCCATGGGTCCCCTGACCAGCGCTCGCCCGCCCGCGCCGTCCACACCCGTCCAAGATCGTCCGACCGCGTTGTTAGCGCTGGCATCAGACCCGCGCCGTTCCGGAGGGTCCGCCCCCGCGAACGGCGAGACGTTGCGACAGACAGCTTCGCGCGCCCCTTGGGAAGCCTCCCGTCGGCCGGTACCATGCACACAACTGATCTTGATGAGGAAGCATGTGTGCATGTCCTCGACGACCTCGCCGGGTTCTCTGACCGGGCGCAGGGCCTTCTAACCCGCACCGGATGGCGGGAACCGAAAGAGGCGTCCAGGACGCCGACGGACTTCCTGGACGTCCATGACCGGGGCGGACGTGTAATCCTTGCGCCGACAGTCCTGGTCGTCAGGCGCGAGGGTTTCGATGCCAGGTACGGCGGTCTTCGCTATCAGGTGCGGCGCTCGGTGCTCGTCAGCGGGGAGCGTTGGGACGTCTGTCGCCGCTGGGACTTCTCCCTGGACGAAGGGATATGGGCCGACGAGCGCGGTTGGTTCTTCTCCTGGACCGGTGAACACGTATCGACCCCGGTCCGGTTCCTGGTTCATACAGATGGAAGGGTCGGAGTCAGCAACGGCGGCCCATTCATCGAGGTGGCCGCCTCGCTTCCACAATTGATCGAGAGTCACGCGGTCATGGACATGGTGTCGTCCTGGGACCCCTGGCCCAGCGCACTCGAACCCTGGGTTTCCACTGACCTCGGGGTCGCACTGGCCGAACGTATCAGTGGTCTGGCTGCGGTACCTGAAGCCTCCGGACGTTACGACACGTGGCATCTATCCGATTGCGTTGCCGTGCGGCTCTACTGGAGCTGGACCAGCGAACGACCTCGAGCTCGGGGAGTCCAAATATGGAGCCGCGGTGAGGAAGGGCGTAGACAAGTAGAGGTAGCCGGCGGTAGACGCTAAGCCCTTCGCCCTTTGCGCTGACCGAGAGCATGGTCTTCGGCCTTCTGTTTACAAGAAACCGGCTGCCCCAAGATCACCACCATCACCGCAGGTAGACCGGTATGCACGTGATCGTTGGTGCCAGCAGTCGTGAGCCTCTGTTGCGGTACTTCCGTGCTGTACAGCAGCCGCATACTCCCACCACCCTTTTCATGGAGGTAGGTGACGATTGCGGCAACTTCCGACCGGTTGCTCGGCTCAGGCTTGAAGATAGAAACGCTTGCCTGAGCGAGAAGGCTCGACCTTGTCGATCCTGGCCAACTCATCCGGACTGACGAGGAGCGCCGTGCCAATCCCCGACTTCCAGACCTTGATGCGCCCAGTGCTGCAACAGCATGCCGACGGCGAGGACCACGAGTCTGCGGCGATCGTTGCGGCGATGGCCGACCACTTCACCCTGAGCACGGACGAGCGTGCAGAGATGCTGCCATCGGGTGGGCAGAAGCTGTTCAACAACCGGATCGCCTGGTCCATCACCCACATGGCACAAGCGGGGCTGCTGGAACGGCCTCGCCGGGGCGTCACCCGGATCACCACCCGTGGCCAGAAGGCCATGGCGGAGAACCCGGACCGGGTGGACATGAAGGTCTTGAACCAGTTCGCCGAGTACCGCGAGTTCCGCGCCCGACGCCGCAAGCCCAGCAAGCCGGCCAACGAGCAGGACGATGCCGCGGATCTGTCGCAGGCAGACGCGTCCCCCTTGGAACTGATCCCGCAACTGGTAACTGAGGCTCACACCGCTCTCGCTGACGAACTCGTTGAGCGCCTCCGCCAAGCACCTCCGGAGTTCTTGGAGCACTGTGTCCTGAAGTTGCTGACCCGCATGGGCTATGGCGGCCCTGAAGGCGATGTGCGCCATCTCGGCGGCCCCGGCGATGAAGGCATGGACGGCTTGATCCGCCAAGACCCCCTCGGCCTGGACGTTGTCTACGTCCAGGCCAAGCGCTACGCCGCCGACCGGACCGTCCACCGCCCCGACGTCCAAGCCTTCGCCGGCGCCCTCCAAGGAGCCCAAGCCGCCCGAGGCATCTTCATCGCCACCACCCGCTTTTCACCAGGGGCCATCGACTTCGCCGAGAAGGTCCCCTCGCGGATCATCCTGATCGACGGCCGACGACTCGGCGAACTCATGGTCATCTATGACTGCGGTGTCCAAGAAGCCCAGACCGTCACGATCAAGAAGATCGACGAAGACTTCTTCACCACCGAATGACAACCTGAACCTACGGGATGCCGCAGCCCCGGCGGATTTACAATCCCACCGCCAGATCGCCCTGACCTGCACATTCGTCGCCGCAACTTCGAACTTAGGCCCGTATTCGGCACGGCACTCAGACGCGGCTATGTGGAGTTAACGGGGCACCTGAGTGTCTCTGTCCCGCATGACCGTCCTGGGTCACCTCGTCGTGACGGCTCGCTTGCCTTCTCTCGATCCAGATGAGAGGGGGTCGTACGTTCGCGGCATGACGCATCCACTTGAGCAGTGGGAGTACATGGGGCTGGAGTTCTCTCGCAAGTCGTTGCCCGGCAGCGACATACATCTCAACGAGTACGGCGCTGGCGGCTGGGAGGTCGCCAGCATGGTGCGAGCGACGACCGACCAGTCAGGCGAGGAATTCTTCCTCGTCTTGATGAAGCGGCGCCGCATCGACTGATCCGCAGCAAGATCACCCAATCCGGAGTCCGCGGCGCCCCCTCGGTCGACGCTCTCGCGGCTACGCCAAAAGATATCCACAAGGCGATGGTGTGACCTCGGGCTTCGTGTGCTGGGGGTATCGTCTGGCCAGTGGTCACTCAAGCGCTGTTCGACGTCGATGAGCCTCCGCTGCCGGTGGCGCTGCAGGAGGCGGTACGGCATGCCGAGGTCTTCACTCGCCGCTGGGTCGTCGAACTGATCCTCGACCTTGTGGGCTACACGGCTGACCGTGATCTTGCTGGGCTACGGCTGGTCGAGCCGGCATGCGGGCAGGGCGCGTTCCTGGGGCCAATCGTTGAGCGGCTGAGCAAGTCGTGCCGGGCTCACGGGCGCTCACTGTCGGATGCGGCCCGGTCGATTCGGGCCCTGGATCTCCTGGACGAGAACGTTAAGCGGTCACTCACGCTCGTCCGTGATCGACTCACGGCGGACGGCTGGGAGCACGGCGAGGTTGACGCCGTCGTGCAAAGCTGGGTGTGCCAAGGTGACTACCTTCTTACGGCTCACGATGCCGGTGACGCTGACTTCGTCGTCGGCAATCCCCCCTATATCCGGCTTGAGGATGTACCGGACGAGCGCATGATGGCCTACCGGTCCGCCTGTCCAACGATGGGCGGCCGCGCTGATGTCTACGTAGGGTTCTATGAGGTCGGTCTTCGCAGCTTGAAGCCTGGCGGCAAACTCGGCTTCATCTGCGCTGACCGCTGGATGCGCAATCAATATGGTCGGCGCCTCCGGCAGATGGTGACACAGCGCTACAGTATGGACCTGGTCCTTGTGATGCATGACGTGGATGCGTTCCACGACCAGGTATCCGCCTATCCCGCTATCACGATCATCCGCAACGGCGCACAGGGTCCCGCGATCGCTGCTGATACCACACGGGATTTCGGGCAGTCTGAGGCTCGGACCCTTCTTAGATGGACGGCTGGCCCTACACAGGAGGCTGTCGCCTCTACCGGGTTCAAGGCTTCGCGCCTGCCGCATTGGTTCCCCGGCGAGGACTCCTGGCCGGCAGCGTCCCCGGCGCGCTTGGCCGTTCTGGAAGAGTTGAGCGACAGGTTCCGGCTCTTGGAGGACGAGACCACGGGAACGCGTGTCGGCATCGGCGTTGCGACGGGTGCGGACAAAGTCTTCATCACTGATCAACCCGACCTTGTAGAGCAAGACCGCCTGCTTCCCCTCGCCATGGTCCGCGATACGACGACCGGGCGTCTGGACTGGGGCGGTATGTACCTGGTCAATCCGTGGAATGCGGCCGGTGGGCTCGTCGACCTAGCGGGCTACCCTCGGCTGCGCGCCTACCTCGCCCAGCACGGGACCGTGCTGCGAAAGCGTCACATTGCCGTAAAGCAGCCGGACCGCTGGTACAAGACGATCGACAAGGTTGACCCTCGGCTGAACACTCGTCCCAAGCTGTTGCTTCCGGACATGAAACAGGTCATACACCCCGTGCTGGATGAGGGCGGCCTGTACCCTCATCACAACCTGTACTTCATCGTTTCCGATGTCTGGGACTTGCGGGTACTTGGCGGCCTGCTGCTGTCCAACGTCGCTGAGGCGTTTGTGGCGGCGTATGCGGTCAGGATGCGGGGCGGAACTCTGCGGTTCCAAGCCCAGTATCTGCGCAAGATCCGTGTCCCGGATCCTGCGGATATCGACGAAGAGACCGGCACAGCATTGGCGGCTGCGTTCGAACGTCGTGACGTCAAGGCGGCGACGCAAGCGGCCCTGCGCGCCTATGGGCTCGCAGAACTCCCCGACTAGAGGAACAACATTGACAGTCACTCGGCAGGACTTCGAGAACGCCGTTGCCGCTTACTGGGGCGTGAAAAAGTCTCAGCGAGCACTATCCAATATCAAAGATGCTGTCGGCACTGGAACTGCGGGCTCCGTGCGTGGCGGCAAGCACTTCGACGACATCGCGGCTCTCCTGGCTAAGTTCTTCCTTGAGGCTGGCTACCCGCCCGAGGATATACGCGTCACCAAGTCACATCGGCTGGAACTTCCCGGCTACTACCGTCCACAGAAGCAATGGGATCTCGTGGTGTCCCATAGAGGCACGCTCGTTGCAGCCTTCGAACTCAAGGCGCTCGGCGGTCCATCCTTCGGCAACAACTACAATAACCGAGTGGAAGAGGCGCTAGGTAGCGCCGTGGACCTCAGGAGAGCCGCACTCGCTGACCTCTATCCTGGTGAAAAGCCGTGGCTTGGCTACTTCTTCATCATGGAAGACGCTCCAGGTTCCCGCGCTCCCGTGCGAGTAATAGAGGGCGCTTCGCCTGTCGAAGAAATCTGGCACGGAAGATCGTATCAAACAAGATTCGCGCTATTCTGCGAGCGGCTCATGGCAGAAGGCCTGTACGATGCCGTTTGCTACATCACCTCGTCGGAGGCAAACCCACAGCCGAATGAACTGGCCGAAAGCCTCGACTGGAGGCACTTTTCTGCCGCAATACGCGCCCGGCTCATCTATCTCAGAGAGTTGGGATTTCCGTTCAACGAATAGGCTAACTAAGTTGCCGACTGCGAGAAAAAATCGGTCCTGTCGATGCCTAACCCTACTGCTCCGTCTGCCACGCGCTGACCGGTCCGGGGCGCTCGTTCGCGCGAACGGCGCGTAAGGTGTGACAGACCGTCTCGCGCGAATGAGTGCCCCGGCTCGCGGGGGCTGGGGGCTGCGAAGCCAATGCAGTTGCGTTAGCTGGTTTGGGGTGCCGGCGAGGGGCGGATGCTCGTTGCGGGGCGCACGATCGCGCGAACGATCGTCAGGTGTGACGGGGCGTTGCGCGCGATCGTGTGTTCCGGGTCCAGGAGGGGTGTGGGGAACCACGGGGTTCCCCATTCGCGCTCGTCCGGCCGGGGTGGGTCACGGTCGATGTTCATGCGTGTCACGGGTCGGCCGTACCGGGCCGTAACGCGCTGGTGTTCCTTGATCGTGTTACCGGTTCTCGGGCATGTGGATCGGGTGGGAGGGGCGCGGGGATGCGCCGTGAGCAGGGGCCGGACGGTTCGGGTGGGGCGTCGGCGGCTGGGACGATGCCCGCGGCGTGAAGGGGCAGCCTGCTGCACTGCGGGTGCGGCTCGGAGTCTTGACGGCGGTGTTCCCTCCCGCGTTGGTCGATGAGGTGGTGGCCAGGCACGGCCGTGTGGAGCGACGGCGCAGGTTGCTGCCGTCGCGGCTGGTGGTCTACTTCGTGCTCGGCCTGTGCCTGTTCGCCCGGGAGTCCTATGAGGAGGTCGTCCGGCTGCTGGCCGGGGGACTGCCGGGAAGCCGGGCTCTGGCCGGGGTCAACCGGTCCTCGTTGTGCCGGGCACGGGTTCGGCTGGGTGAACAAGTCATGGAATCGCTGTTCCGACAGGTGGCGGGCCCGCTGGCCGGGCCGGCGACGCCTGGGGCCTGGTGGCGCGGGATGAGGCTGCTGGCCGTGGACGGCACCCAGTTCGATGTTCCGGACTCGGTCAGTAATGGCCAGACCTTCGACGGGCCCTCATCCAGAGGCGTCCCATTCGGATTTCCACAGATCAGAGCCGTGGTGCTGTCGGAGATCGGCACGCACGGGGTGCTGGACGCGGCAATGGGCGGCTACCGGGACGGAGAACGGAGCCTGGCGCTGGATCTGGCGTCCGCCACGGCCCCCGGTGACCTGGTGATCGCCGATCGGGGGTTCTGGTCGGCCGAGGTCGTGGACGTCTTCACCACCGCCGGAGCCGATCTGCTCGTCAGATTGCAGTCCAACCACCTGGGCGCCGTGCTGGCCGAACTCGCCGACGGGTCGGCCCTGTCCACCTCGACATGCAGCAAAAGGGTCCGGCGGCGAGCCAAAGAGCAAGGCCGGACGCCACCCGCACACATCGTCTTCCGCGTGATCAGCTACGCCGCCGGCGACAACGTCGTCCATCTGGGCACCACGCTCACCGACCACCGGGCCTACCCGGCCGAGGAGTTGGTGGCGCTCTACCGGCAGCGGTGGGAGATCGAGCTGGCCTTCGACGAGCTGAAGAACCATCTCGGACCATCCGGGCCACTGCGCTCACGCACACCCGAAGGGGCCCGCCAAGAGCTCTGGGCCTTCCTCGCCGTCCATCACGCGATCCGTCGTCTCGCCCATGACGCCGCCGTCAACGCCGGACCGGTCCTCGACACCGACCGAATCTCCTACCTGACCTGCGTCCGCATCATCCGCAGAAGCATCTTCACCCAAGCCGCGGCCAACGGCACCAAACTCACCCACGCCCTGAGCCAGGCCCTGCACGAGGCACGCAGCCGCCTCCTGCCTCCCCGAACCGGCCGACGCCAACACCGGGCGATCAAGAAGCCCAGCAGATGGCCAGTACTGCGCACCCGCGCCGGACACCGCCACGTCGCCCCAGGCCGTTGGTCCCACAACCAGACCGTCAAGAGCAAACCCCGCCGCGAAGCCGGCCGCGCGTTCACCGACACCCCACGCCCCGCCCAGACGCAGCTACCTCCCTAAAGCAACTGCATTGGGCCGCGAGGCCCCCGCTTCAGACACGTCCAGCCGGTCCTGTCGTGTGCGTGTAACGCCTGTCGGGTCACGTTCTCGGCTCGGTAGTGCGGTTTGGGTGGATGCCCATAAGCGAGGGGGCGATGGTTGGTTTATGGGGAGTCGCAGGGTTCAGCCTGTGTGGTGGTTGGTGCTGTTGGCTGCCGCCGGTGCTGCTGCGGCGTCCGCGCAGTGGGTACCGGCGGATTGGCCGCTGGGTTGGCGGGTGGTGTTGGCGGTCGGGGCTGCGGTCGCTGCCGGGGCTGCGGGGTCGTATGTGAGTGAGTGGCTGAATGCTCGGCGTGCCAGGGCCGCGGCCGTCGAGGGGATGGCGGCGGCGGCGGTGTTGCCGGCGTCCGGTGGTCCGGCGAGTCATCTTGTGGCGGCTCGGCGGGTGGTCGAGTTTGTGGGGCGGCGCGATGAACTGGCGGATCTGATCGCCTGGTGTGAGGGAACGGACGCCGGGCGGGTGCGGTTGCTGACCGGGCCTGGTGGGGTCGGCAAGAGCCGTCTGGGGGTGGAGTTGTGCGTCCGGTTGTCGGAGGTGGGCTGGCGGTGTGTGCAGGTCGCCGATGGGGCTGAGACGACGGCGGTGGATACGGTCCGGGCGGTGTCGGGCGGCCGGGTCTTGCTGGTGGTCGATTACGCCGAGGTACGTGTCGGGTTGCCGAGGTTGTTGCGGGCGGTGGCGGCCGATGATGGGGCTGCCTTGCGGGTGTTGCTGTTGTCGCGTAGCGCGGGTGAGTGGTGGGACCGGTTGTCGGCTGCCGAGCCTGCTGTGCGGGATCTGCTGGCGAATGCCTATTCGGGTGCCGATCTGGCGGCGGTGGTCGAGACACAGGTGTCTGATGATGAGCTGGTCGCGGCTGCGGTCCCGGCGTTTGCTGCGGAGCTGGGGGTTCATCCGGCACCGTCGGTGCGTGCGGTCACCGGCGAGGGCCGGGCCCGGATCCTTGATCTGCATGCTGCGGCGCTGGTGGCGGTGTTGCAGGCGGCCGACAGTCTTGGCTCGGCTGGTGGGGTGGTACGGGTCGAGGTGGCCGACGTGCTGGCGGAGTTGCTGGCGCATGAGGAACGGTTCTGGATGGGGTCGGCCCAGCGTGCCGGGTTGCTGGATGGGACATCAGGGCTGCGGCCAGAGGTGGTGCGGCGGATCGTGGCGGCGGGCTGCCTGCTGGGGGCGGCGTCGGAGGCTGACGCGGTGGCGCTGCTCGGCCGTGTTCCGGGCGCGGCGGCGACGGCGCGGGTGGCGGGGTGGCTGCGGGATCTGTATCCCCCGCATGAGGATGGCGATTGGCTAGGCTCGCTGCACCCTGACCGTCTCGCCGAGCATCACACCATTGCCCAGCTCACGCAGTGTCGAGAGTTGGCTGAGGCGTGTTTGCAGGATCTGGATGACCGGCAGGCCTTGCGCGCGGTGACGTTGCTCGGCCGGGCCTCCACCGATCAGCCCGCTGCGGCGTCGTTGCTCGAACAGACCCTTCCTCTGCTGGACCGCGTCATCGTTGATCTCCCGCCGGACGTTGATCTGCTGACCGCCATCACCAACGCGATCCCTTACCCTTCACTGTCCCTGGCCGAGGCAGACCTTGCCGTGACGCGCCGCATTCTGGAGGCCTTGCCTCCGGGCCCCACCGCCGAACGCGCTCGCTGGCTGTCGTGGCTCGGAACCACACTGACCCAAACAGGACAACTCGCCGAGGCACTGCCCGTTGAACAGGAGGCGGTGCAGATCCGAAGGGAGTTGGCCGAGGCCTACCCTGACCGGTATCGCCCCGACCTCGCTATTTCCCTATCCAACCTCGGCGTCACCTACTCGGAGATGGGGCGCCCCACCGAGGCGCTACCGGTCGCCGAGGAGGCGGTGCAGATCCGGCGGGAACTGGCCGAGGCCCACCCCGACCGATACCGCTCCCACCTCGCCGAGGGCCTTACCAACCTCGGCGTCACCTACTCGGAGGTGGGCCGCCTGGCCGAGGCGCTGCCCGTTGAACAGGAGGCGGTGAATATCAACCGGGAGTTGGCCGAGGCCTACCCTGACCGGTATCGCCCCGACCTCGCCAGTTCCCTGGCCAACCTCGGCGCCATGTACTCGGAGGTGGGCCGCCCGGCCGAGGCACTGCCGGTCACCGAGGAGGCGGTGCAGATCTTCCGAGGGCTGGCCGAGGCCTACCCTGACCCGTATCGCCCCGACCTCGCCAGTTCCCTGGCCAACCTCGGCGCCATGTACTCGGAGGTGGGCCGCCTGGCCGAGGCGCTGCCCGTTGAACAGGAGGCGGTGAATATCAACCGGGAGTTGGCCGAGGCCTACCCTGACCGGTATCGCCCCGACCTCGCCAGTTCCCTGCGCAACCTCGGCATCACGTACTCGGCGGTGGGCCGCCCAGTCGAGGCGCTGCCTGTTGAACAGGAGGCGGTGCTGATCCGGCGGGGGCTGGCCGAGGCCTACCCTGACCGGTATCGCCCCGACCTCGCCAGTTCCCTGCGCAACCTCGTCGTCACGTACTCGGAGGTGGGCCGCCCGGCCGAGGCACTGCCCGTTGCCGAGGAGGCAGTGCAGATCTACCGGGAGCTGGCCGAGACCTACCCTGACCGATACCGCCCCGACCTCGCCCGCTCCCTGGCCAACCTCGGCGCCGTGTACTCGGCGGTGGGCCGCCCTGAGGAGGGTAGAGAGGCACGAGACGAGGCACAAAACCTGCTGCCAACCGCCGACAGTGCTCAGGGGTGACTAATAGTCCGTAGTGGCAAGGGCCGGGCGGCCGGGGCGGGTCGGCCCGGAGAGGCCGCACGCCCGGCCCGGACCGACCGGCGGCGGCCGCGTAGCGGGCGCCCTTGAAGACGTGTAGAAAGTCCTCATCCAGGACGGGTTGCACTTCGCTGACCTGCGGTTATGGCATCAGGCGGGTTAGGGTTCGGCGGGTTTGGTCTGCGAGGCTGACGGCTGCGCCTAGGCGGTTGTCGATGGTTACGTGTGCGGTCTCTGGTGGGTCTTCGGTGTTGAGGGTGCTGGTGTACTCGTCCCAGTTGGCGAGCTTCCAGCCGTCGCGCGGGGCGTCTCGCTGTTCGATGTACTCGTGCATGGTGTCGACGTCGCTGTGTACCCAGATGGACGTCACGTCTACGCCCTTGCCCTGGCATCGGTGAGTGAGGCGTGGGAGCCAGCTCGGGTTGCTCAACTCGGAGATGAACGGGGCGGCGAGGATGATCGATACACCGCAGTCGATGTTGCCGTAGGCCGCGTTCAGCAGGCACCGGTACTCGTGTGGACGGACTTCGGCGCGGTAGAGGTCGGTGTGGCGGTCATGCTGGCTGGCTCCGAGCGAGATCAGCAGGCGTTCGGTCATGCGGCGGGTGAGGGCGTCCTTGTCCAGGAAAGCCCATCCGGAGAGGTCGGAGAGGAACCGGGCGAACTCGGTCTTGCCCGATCCGGCGTAGCCACCGACCAGGACCAGGACGGGGTTGCCGCCAGCGTTGGCAACGGCTCGGCCGTGCCAGGCGTTCGCTAGGCGCGTCTTGAGGGTGTCGGCTCCGGGGAAGAAGGCGGAGAGGTCGAACGGGGTGCCGTCCTGGTCGGGGTCTCGGCCGTCGGCCTGGGCTGCCATGCGTTCCAGGACGGAGAGGGCGACGTTGTGCGCGCTGGCGAGGTAGGGCAACCAGTCGTCCGGGATGCGTAGTCCGCGCTCCCAGCGGGAGACCTCGTGTCGGGTGATCGTGTCAGAACCGGACAGGTCGCAGAGTTGGGCGGCTAACGCGCGCTGGCTTCTGCTGCCGCGTAGGCGGGCCAGGTATGCGCCGAATGCTCGTCGTGCCTCGGTCGTCATGGGCGGCTACCTCCTGTCACCAAGTGTGGCCCCCTGCTGGCCCCCTGTCAGGCTCCTTTGTAAATCGCGGGGCGGCGGGAGCCTGGTCGGGCGGTTGACGACATGCCGCGCGGGCCGGTTCGGCTCGATGACCAACCCCCGATGAGGAATCCCCGCGATGGAAACGCGTGCGCAAGCAGATGACCCGGTGCTTCGGCGGCTTCGGGAGGAGTTCAGCGGTCACCGGATCTGGCGGTCTCGGCGCTGGGACGGCGGGCTCGGCGACTGGGTGGCGACGTTGCACGACCCGGCCGCCGGGGTTGACCCGACGGTGATCCGCTCGGACTCGGCGTCGCTTCGTGAGGCGCTGACGCAGGAGCGGGAGCGCGCGGGGCGTTCGGTCCTCAAAAGGCTCTGGTGATGGCGGCCTGGGCTCCCCCGCCATCACCGGACGGGGTCGCTCCGAAGCTGGGGGCGGCCCGGGGGGAGGCTGAGGCGGCGCGGCGAGTGCTTATCCCCCCGGATGCACTGGTCGCGTCGCCTCGGCCGCACCGCGCACGATGGCTGCTCAACCGGCTGGCGCGGGCCCTGCGGCGGCAGGGGTGCACGGTCGATCGCCGGTACTTCGAGACACGGCCGATGCTGCGGGTGTTCTTCCCGGCCATGCCATGCCTGGGCGACAGCATCACGGTTGTCGGTGGGTCCGGCGGGTGGTGGTACCGGTCCAGTACCGGGGAACTGCTCGCTCCGTGCTCGCGTGCGGACCTGGCGGCGGGACGAGTGTCGGCCTCGCTGGCGTGGTGGGTGCTGGCCGCGCGCTCGTCTATGGAGCTGGACGGGTCCTGATGGACGGGCGCGCGGTGAGCCTGGACGAGGTCGCCGAGCGCTTCGGGGTCCCGTGCTGGCTGGGGACGCACACGCGAACCTTCTGGGCGCTGGCCGCGGTCGTGGCGGGTGGCGCCTGGTGGAGGCGGTGACGGTCCGAGAGCTGGCCATGGCCATTGCGAACCCCGAGGGATGGCCATGGCCTTGACGGCCGTGCGGCAGGGGAACCGTGGGGACGTGATCCCCTGCCGCACGGTCCTCGCTAATCGAGGTCGAGGGGAACGGTCGCCAGCTGGCGGGGACCGGCTACGGCGGCGATGATGCGGCGGGCCGTCTCGGTTGGGTCGGCCTGGTCGGTGTGAATCACCAGATTGAAGACCGGTGTGTCTGTGGCCTGGAGGTCACCGAGCGTCTCGTCCCACGCCTGGAGGCGCTTGGGGGTGTCGACGTCTCCGCGGTGCTTGGAACGGTCGGCGCAGACTGCTCGGGGTACCCAGAGGAGAACGGTCGTCCAGTCCAGGGGGACGGATTCGCGTAGTCGGTTCAGGTCGGCGACGTTGCCCATGTGAACGATCAGGACCTTGTCGGCCGCGAGCAGGGCGGCGATGTCGTGCCGGTCGATGGCGTAGACGTTGCCGTAGCGGCGGGTCTCGACGACCAGCCGGTCAGCGTCTCGAAGCTTCTCCAGATCAGTCGATGTCAGGGGGCGGTAACCCGCGCTACGACCCGTGCCGACCTTGAGTTTTGGCAATGCCGTGTATCGGTCGTCCTGGCGTGCCAGCTCGGCCGTGACGGTGTCCTTGCCGCTGGTCGGCGGGCCGTAGAGGATGACGCCGCGACTGGTCATGGCAAAACCCTACGCAACGCTTCCCGGGTCTGGTCGGCGGTGCTGATCGCGGCGCCTAGGCGGTTGTCGATGGTGAGGTGCACGCCGGGCGGGGGGCTGTCGGTGTCGAGTGTGCTGGCGTAGTCGTCCCAGTTAGCGAGCTTCCAGGCATCGCGTGGGGCATCACGGAACTCGATGTACTCGCGCATGGAGTCGACATCGCATCGGACCCAGATCACGGCAACGTCCACGCCCTTCGCCTTGCAACGGTTGGTCAGACGGCTCAACCATGCTTCGTCTTTCAACTCGGCGATGAACGGAGCGGCAAGGATCGTGGATATGCCGCAATCGATGTTGTCGTTGGCGGTGTCCATGAGGCACTTGTATTCAAGCGGCCTGACCTCTTTCAGATAGAGGTCGGTGTGGCGGTCGTGCGGGTCACCGTCGAGCGAGGTCAACAGACGTTCGGTGAGGCGTCGCGTCAGAGAGTCCTTATCGAGGAATGCCCAACCTGATATGTCGCCTAGGAAACGCGCGAACTCCGTCTTGCCCGACCCGGCATATCCGCCGACCAGGACGAGTGTGGTTGCCGCGATGCTGCCGCTCATGGCCCGGCCTCGCCATGCACTGACCACGCGGGCCTTCAGCGCGTCGCCGGCGGTGGGGTCCTGGTCCTGGGACTGGTCGGAGACCCGGTCGAGCCCCTGAGAGATCGCGTTAGCGGCGTCCTCGGTGGCTGCGGGGCTGAGCGGGCTCGGCAAGGGGAGGGTGAGGTCTCCGGTCTCCTCGGCGGGGAGGGGGAGACGAAAGCCCAGCTCGGGCTCTGTGGCCTCGTACATGAGGCAGTAGGCGCGTCGGTAGTGCGGGCCTGGATACATGCTGCCGCTCTCGTGCCCCCACAGCGTTTGGAAGTTCGCCGCGATTCTGAGCCCTCCGCGGTCGGCGACCTGGCGCAACTTGTCGCCTGCGGCCTCAAGGCTCAAGCCGTGATTCTCCCGGCGTTCGCGGAGTACGCGGGGCTGCCAACCGGCTCGCTGCTTGGTCGTGCTCATATCCGGCCTTTCCATACGGCAGACACCGGCACATGTCGACATATGGCCGCTGTCTGCTGGGGGACGTGAAAGCGGACGTATAAACGGACGTGTAAGAACCCGATGACGCATTAATGATGGGCTGCGCGCGCCTCCTGAACTGAAATATCGGTGTGCGAACGAGTGAGGCAGATCACCACAGGAGGCGGTTGCCGATGCGAGCGGATAGCGGAGAGGCCCAGACGCCTGGGGTCCTCTTGGCCCAGATCCTCGCCGAGTTGGACGAACTCACCTGCCGGGTTGATCAGTTGGCGGAGTCTCTCGAAACACGCTCCGCTCGATCCGGGCAACGCGCTCGCCGAGGTCGCGGACAGCGGCCAGTACTTCCGTGAGCTGCTTCATCGTGGCATCGCCTTCGGCGGCCGCGGGCGCGGTCTGCGTCGGCGGAGGGGTATCGGCCTGGTCGCGGACGAACACGCCCTTGCCCTGCTGGCCGATCACGACACCTTCGGTCCGCAACACGCTGATGGCGGCCTTCACCACGCCGGCGGACACCTCGTACTCCTCGCGGAGCCGGGCCGTCGACGGGAGGGCCTGCCCGGCGGCAAGGCGTCCGTCCCGGATCTGTTGCCGCAGCTCATCGGCTATCTGCAGGTATCCGGGCCGTCCGGTCCTCTCGACCACTCGTTCGCCTTCCTTCGGGGGCACCGCCCCAAGTTCAGCACACCCGACCGGCCAAGAAAACCATGGCTGCCTTGACAGCTTGGACGACTATGTAGACTATGTTGTCCAAGTAGTCAACGAACCTCGGAGGTTCTTCGTGCGCAACATCCCGGTAGACGTGTCGGCGATGACGTTCGTGTGCGTCTCGCCGCCGCGTCCCAAGGTGGTCAACCAGGACACAGGAGAGGTGAAGGTGGACCGCAACGGTCAGACCGTGTTCACGGTGGGGCTGTCGGCGGCAGACGCGATGGGGCGGGTGGACCTGCTCAACGTCGCGGTGACCGGCGACCAGTCGATCACCATCGGGGAGATCGTCACGCCGGTCGGGCTGGTCGCGTTCCCGTAGGAGGCCGTCCTAGGCGGTGAAAAGCGGTGGGGTGTGGCGTTCCGCGCTGACCGCATCGCGCCCGTCTCGGCGACCGGTCCGGCGCCCTCATCGGGGTCCGCTTCGGCGGGCGTGGCCTGAGCGGCGGCCTGGCCATGACTGACTTGCTCCTGATGCTCGGGGTCCTGGCCGCTGCGGCGGCCGGGCTCTGGGCCTGGCGCCACTGGCACCCGGCCTCCTTCTGGTACGGCGTCGGCTTCCCTGCCCGTGCGCTGCTGGTGTACCTGACATGGCATCACGTCGCGTCCGGCTGCAAGCTGACCCGCAACCGGCGGCGGTTCCGCCTCACCCTCGACGCGGTCCCGGTCGTCGGCCCGGCGGCTCGCAACGCCGCGACCGTCGTCGAGCAGAAGCGGCGGGTGCGCCGGGTGGATGTGGAGCGCTCCCCTCGCCTCGGCCTGCTCCGGCCGACTCGGCTCGGGTGGCGTATGCGGCTGCGCCTGCATGACGGTCAGGTTCCGGCGAACTACGAGAAGGCGGCGGAGGGCATCGCGCACGCCTGGCGCGTCCACTCCGTGCGCGTGGTCGACGTCCAGCCCGGCTACGTCACCCTCTGGGCCACCATGCGCGACCCGCTCACCGACGTGGCGCTGTCGGCGGCACCGGCCGAACTGCTGCAGGTACGGCCCGGCAAGCTGGAGAACGGGCGCGACTGGGTGATCGACTTCCGCACCGTGCCGCACTGGCTCAACGCCGGAGCGACGCAGTCCGGCAAGTCCAACCTCGCGAACGCCATCATCCGTGACCTGGCTCCCCAGCGGGTCGCCCTGGTCGGCTTTGACCTCAAGGGCGGCGTCGAGTTCACCCCCTACGCGCCTCGGCTGTCGGCGCTGGCCACGACCCGCAAAGAGTCGGTCGACCTGCTGGCCGATCTGGTCGGGGAGGTGGAGAAC
Organism: Actinomadura madurae; assembly: GCF_047130825.1. Lineage (NCBI taxonomy): Bacteria > Bacillati > Actinomycetota > Actinomycetes > Streptosporangiales > Thermomonosporaceae > Actinomadura > Actinomadura madurae. The sequence continues at coordinate 7,681,945 of NZ_CP083237.1, read as the reverse complement.
CGGATGGCCACGTGCCGCGCGCACGGTGCCCGCAACGTCTGGACGCTCCCTGAGGTGCTGCGGCCGGTGCCGGTCGTGGTGCTGGTGGACGAGGTCGCCGAACTGTTCCTGATGGCCGACAAGTCCGAGAAAGAGGAGGTGTCCAAGACCGCTACCGCGCTGCTGCGGGTCGCGCAGCTCGGCCGGGCTTTCGCGGTCTACCTGATCGTGTGCGGGCAGCGCATCGGCTCTGACCTGGGTCCCGGTGTCACTGCCCTGCGCGCTCAGCTCTCCGGGCGGGTGTGCCACCGGGTCAACGACCCGGAGACGGCCAACATGACCCTCGGCGACCTCGACCCGGCCGCCCTGGACGCCGCCCGCGCCATCGCAGCCGAGACTCCCGGCGTGTGCATCGTCGCCGGACAGGACGGCACATGGCACCGCGCCCGTTCCGTCTACGTCCCCGAGCATGAGACCGAGCAGGCGGCGCGTGATTACGCGCACCTGACCCCGGACTGGGAGAGCCTCGTCGGCTCCGTCCCGATCACTCCCGCCGCATAGGCGCTCCTCTCCTTCCCCTTCTTCTCCTCTTCCCGGCTTGGTGTGAGCCCTGATCGCGCCACGTCCCTACCCCACCCATGCCCGATACCGGCCCTGGAGGCTGCCCGATGGTCGCTCGCATCCGTGTCCTTCGTCCCCGTCCTCGTCCCCGGTTCGTCGCCGTCCCGTCCCCCATGTCCGCGCCGTCCCCGTCCCGGCCGCCGTCCTCGGTGTCGTCCTGGGACGTGTGGCCGGTCGGCGTCGAGTGGGACGAGTTCCGTTCCCTGCACATCGCCCGGTGCCAGCAGTGCGCCGACTCGTTCACCTCGTCCCGTCCCGGTGAGGTCGACGACTGGGCCGACACCCACCGCTGCGACCCGGAAATGGCCGACCTGCTGGCCCTCGTCGACACCCGGCGTGCCGCATGACCCGGCGCATCTTCGGCGCGGTGGCCGACTCCGGGCCGGTCGTCGTGCTGGCGGGTATCGCGGCAGCGGGTTCGTTCACCCACATCCGCGACACCGCCACCGAGCACGGTCAACGCGGCTGGATGGCCTGGGCAATCGCGGTGTGCATCGACCTGACCTGCGTGATGGCGGCCGGAGAGCGGCAGCGAGACAAGCGCACCGGCCGTGACACCGGTCGCCTGTCGTGGCCGACCCTCGTCCTAGTCGGCGGCGTCCTGCTGTCCCTGGCCGCGAACCTGGCACAAGCCGATCCGACGGTGTGGGGGTGGATCACCGCGGGCACCCCGGCGGGCGCGTTCCTGGTCGCCGTCTCGATGCTGGAACGCCGAAAAGCCGGCCCCCGGGCGGCTCGCCCCTCGTCCCGTCCGGCCGCCGACGTGCTGACCGTCCCGGACTCCTTCGGTGACCCGTCCCCGTCTCAGTCCGGCTCGGACTCACCCTCGTCGCCCTGGGTGGTGTGGGAGCGGCCAAGGGCTGCCACTGCTGCCGCGCTCGTCCCGGACGCGCAGGACGACCGGGAGCACGGCGAGGACGAGCAGGACGGACAGACCTCCATCCCCGTCCCCGCCGATCACTCCGGCTCGATGCCGTCTGCGTCGTCGTCCTCGTCGGCTCCGGCGGGGCCACTGGTCGACTTCGCGCGCCGTGTCGCCACCCAACACCAGACCGAGCACGGGCGGCCCATCACCCGTGACGCGCTCCGCGCACGCCTCGGCGTCTCCAACCAACTTGCCTCCGACCTGCTCCGCCAGCTCCGCACCGAAACCGCGTCGCTCGCCTGACCACTGGAGGAACCCGCCATGACCGCCCACACGACTCCGATCGGCCAGACAGCCCCGATCGTGCCTGGTGACCTGTTCGCCCGGCACCAGACCATCACCGGCCTGCGCGCCCTCGCCGACTTCCTGGAAGCCAACCCGGCCGTGCCCATCGACGAGTACGGCGAGCACTACAACGTGTTCACCAGCGACCGCGACGACGCCTCGGCGGTCACGCTGGTCGACCAGGCGGCGGCGCTCCTGGGCGTGCAGGTCAGCGACCGCCGTTCGTTCGGCGGCCACTACGTCGCGGAGCGGACTTTCGGCCGCATCACCTACACCGTCGTCCACATCCCCGAACGCCAAAAACGCGAACACCGCGCCCGTGACAGCTACTGCAGCAACATCGTCCTCGACACCGACCAGGACACCGGCGACCAGGGCGACCGCGGGCGGGCAGCCTGATGCCCCTTGCCCAGCGTCCGGCGCGGTCACGTACGCCCATCGCGCTCGTCCGGCTCGTCGTCGGCTGGGTGTGCGGGACCTGCGGCGGGGGCGGCGTTGTCTCCGATGGGTCCACCTGGCCCGACTGCAACGGCCACGGCCACACCTGAGGAAGGGACTCGTCGATGTTCCTGCGCCGGTGCGCCTTCGGTTGCTTCTGGATCGTGCTGGGCCTGTTCGCCGTCCGGCACCCCGAACACGCCGCTCACGCGGTCAGTGTCATCGCTCACGGCCTGGCCCTGGTCGCTGACAGGCTGGCCCGGTTCGTCTCGGCCTTCTAGATCCCCGGCGTGGCCGCCGTCGCCGGCAAGCAGGTGCGGCCACGCCGGGCCCTATCCCCGAGCCATCCCATGGACGACAGGAGATCCGTTCATCGTGCCCGATCCCGCCCCGGCACCGCTCATCAACGGCCCGGCCGCCCGCGACATGGCCAACCGATACAACCGAGCAGACTTCCGGGCCTGGGCGCGCCGCGCGCACTCCACCGGCGGCTGTGCCCAACCGATCCACCTGCGCGGCCGCGTCACCCACCTCGACCCGCAAACGGGCCAGATCCTGCACCACTACTCGACCGCCCGTGAGCCGGGCGGGGTGCTGCGAGTGGCATGCAAAACCCACCGCGCGTCCCGCTGCCCCGCGTGCGCGGAGACCTACCGCGCCGACACCTACCAACTCGTCCGCGCCGGACTGGTCGGCGGCAAAGGCGTCCCTTCGACGGTCAGCACGCATCCGGCGGCGTTCGTCACCCTCACTGCGCCCTCGTTCGGTCCGGTCCACACCCGCCGCACGGGCAAGAGCGGCGCCGTGGTCACCTGCCGTCCCCGGCGGGATGGCGGGACATGCCCGCACGGTCGGCCGGTGTCGTGCACCGTTCGGCACTCCGACGGGGACCCTCGGCTCGGGCACCCCATCTGCCCCGACTGCTTCGACTACTCCGGCGCGGTGCTGTGGAATGCGCACGCTCCCGAACTGTGGCGCCGGTTCACGATGGCGTTCCGGCGCTACGTCGCACGGTCGGCGGGGCTGCGGGTGGCCGACCTGCGGGACGTGCTCACGGTGTCATTCGCCAAAGTCGCCGAGTACCAGCGGCGCGGCCTGGTCCACTTCCACGCCGTCATCCGCCTCGACGGATCCGGCGGACCGGATGCCGAACCGCCCGGCTGGGCGTCCCTCGACCTCCTCAAGGCTGCCGTCGATCACGCGGCCGCCGCGGTGACGGTGTCGAGCCCGCGGCCGATGATGTCCCGGCCCGTGAGCATGTCTGGGGCTCACAAATCGACGTCCGACCCATCACCACGTCCGGGGAATTGACCGATACGGCGGTGGCTGGCTACATCGCCAAGTACGCAACCAAGGCCGCCGAATGCGTCGGCACCCTCGACCGGCGCATACGCCCCACCGACGACCCGGCCGACCTGCACGTATCCGGGCACGCGCGGCGACTCATCACTGAATGCCTCCGCTTGGGCGCGATCGAGGAGTTCGCGGGGCTGCGGCTGGCCGAGTGGGCTCACATGCTCGGCTTTCGCGGCCACTTCTCCACCAAGTCACGGCGCTACTCGGTCACCCTCGGCCGCCTGCGCGCCGACCGCATCGAGCACAACCGCCGCGAACACGACGAGATCACCACTGGCCGTCTGCCTTTCGAGGACGACCAGGTCATCGTCATCGCCCACTGGCGCTACCTCGGCCAAGGCATGACCCCCGGTGAGGCGCTCTTGACCGCTGCCCTCACTGGCAAGCCCCTGCCCACCCTCGACCCGTCCAGCAGCGCTCTAGGGAGCACAACCGTCGACGAAGCGGCCGAACGGCTCCGCGTGAGCCGCTGGACGCTCTACAACCTCATCCGCTCCAACCAGCTCCGCACGGTCAAGATCGGCCGTCGCCGACTCGTCCCCGTCAACGCCCTCATCGAGTACATCGACCAGCTCATGGAAGAGGTCGCGTAATGGCCAAGGAGTCAGCCGGCACGCCTGAGGAGCCTGCGGGCGGAAAGCGAAAGAGCGGGCGTGCCCGAGCAAATGGGGAAGGCTCGATTTACCCCTACCGGAACGGCTACGCGGCGTACGCCTGGGTGACCACTCCCGCCGGGGAGCGCAAGCGGAAGTACGTCTACGGCAAGACGCGCGACATCGTCCACGACAAGTACGTCAAGCTCCTTAACGCGGCAGCTCAGCGTCCGATCGCCACAACGGTGCCGACCGTTGAGAAGTACCTGGCGTACTGGCTCCGGGACGTGGTCGAGCCCAACCGGGAGCCCAACACCTATTCGAACTATGAGCTGATGAGCCGTCTCCACATCGTTCCGGGCCTCGGTAAGAAGCGGCTGGACCGGCTCACCGTCCGGGATGTCCAGACCTGGCTGAACAAGCTTCCGGGCGCCTGCCAGTGCTGCGCGCAGGGCAAGGACGCCAGCCGGTTCGCTGAGCACGCTGACCCGCGTAAGCGGCGGCGGTGCTGCGCGGTCGGGAAGTGCTGCCAGAGTTTCCCGAGTCGCCGGACCATTACCTCGGCCCGCAACACCCTGCGCAACGCGCTCAATCACGCCATGACGGAAGAGATCATCGCCCGAAACGTCGCGAGTCTGGCCAAGGTGCCGGCGGCTCGGAAGCGGGCCCGCAAGTCGTCAACCTGGACGGTAGAGGAGGCGCGCCGATTCCTGGAGTACACGCGCGAGAGCAACGACCCGCTGTATGCCGCCTGGGTGCTGATCCTGCTGATGGGGATGCGCAAGGGTGAGGTGTTCGGCCTACGCTGGGCTGATGTCGACTTCACGGCGGAGGAACTCAGCATCGGGTGGCAGCTACAGCGCGTCGGCTCCCGTCTGATCCACAAGGAGCGGACCAAGACGGACGGCTCTACCGACGTCCTACCGCTCCCGGCACTGTGCACGACTGCGCTGCGGCTTCGTGAGGAACAACAGACGGCTGAGTGCGAGGCTGCCGGGGAGGACTGGCACAAGAGCGGTCTCGTGTTCACGACCAGGACGGGCCGTCCGGTCGAGCCTCGGAACGTCAACCGGGCCTTCGAGTCGCGGTGCGCCGCTGCCGGGGTCAAGGTCATCCGGGTGCATGACACCCGGCACACGTGCGGCAAGCTCCTGGCGGCGCTGGACGTCCATCCTCGGGTCGCGATGCAGATCCTTCGGCATAGCAAGATCAGCCTCACCATGGAGATCTACACCGAGGTTCCGACCGAGCAGACAAGGGCGGCTCTCAAGCGGCTCGGGGATCATCTGCGGCAGGTCGGCGATGACAGCAGTGGGGCGTCTGTGTAGCTGTACTTCGCTGCTGTACTTGTTAGCAAAAGGGCCCTCTCCGGCGGCGGAGGGGGCCTTTGACGTGGGAGCCGGCGAGGGGACTTGAACCCCTAACCTTCTGTTTACAAGACAGATGCTCTGCCAATTGAGCTACGCCGGCGGGCTCGTCCCGCATCGTAGTCGACGTGGGGTGGGGGGTGCGAGGAGGTTTCTTCGGGGGCTGTGTCGATCTGGTGGGGGGCTCGTTCGTGTAGGGGGTGAGACGAACGAGGAGGGGATCGGCGTGGGGACGTTGGTTCTGGTTGAGCATGTGTCGCTGGACGGGGTCATGCAGGCGCCGGCGGCGGCCGATGAGGACGTGCGGGGCGGGTTCGCACGCGGTGGGTGGGCGCTCGCGGGGAATGACGAGGTCATGGGCGCCGAGTTGGGGAAGCGCATGGGCGGGGACGGGGCGCTGCTGCTCGGGCGGCGGACGTACGAGCAGTTCTACGGGTACTGGCCCAAGCAGACGGACGGGAATCCGTACACCGAGGCGCTGAACCGGGTCACGAAGTATGTGGTGTCCAGGACGTTGCGGGAGTTGCCCTGGGAGAACTCCGTGCTGGTGGGGGACGTGGCCGAGGTGGCAGGGATCAAGCGGCGTCAGGGGCTCACCGTGTTGGGGAGTGGGGAGCTTTCCGGGGAACTCATGCGGCGGGGGCTCGTGGACGGGCTGATGCTGATGATCCATCCGGTGGTGCTGGGGTCGGGGCGGCGGCTCTTCGGGGGTGTCGAGGTGCCCCTGCGGCTTGTCAGCGAGGTGACCTCGACGACCGGGGTCCTGATCGCCACGTACGAGAAGGAGGAGGCATGAAGCTGTACGCGCTCAACATGATCCAGCCGGTGGGCGAGGTGCCGCCGCCGGAGGTGCTGGAGCCGGTCATGGCGGAGATCGCGCAGATCCGGCGGGATCTGGAGCTGCAGGAGTCGTGGGTGTTCGGGCGGGGGCTGCACGGGCCCGAGGCGTCCACGGTGGTGCGGCGGCGGGGGGACGAGGTGATCGCGACGGACGGGCCGTGGACGGAGGGCAAGGAGCACATCGGCGGGATCACGATCATCCAGGTGGAGGATCTGGACGCGGCGCTGAAGGTGGCGGCGCGGTTCGCGTCGGTGACGGGGCTGCCGATCGAGGTGCGGCCGTTCCAGGGAGAGGTGTGATCGAGGAGGTCTACCGGGAGGAGCACGGGCGGGCGGTGGCCGTGCTGGTGCGGGTCTTCGGCGACGTGGACGTCGCCGAGGACGCGGTGCAGGACGCGTTCGCGGAGGCGGTGCGGAGGTGGCCGGACGACGGGATGCCGCCCAGCCCGGCCGGGTGGATCATCACGACGGCGCGGAACAAGGCGGTCGACCGGCTGCGGCGGGAGGCGGCGCGGGCGGGGAAGCAGGCGCAGGCCGTGATGGCGAATGTGGGTGCCGAGCCGGAGGTCATGGACGAGCGGTTGCGGCTTGTTTTCACGTGCTGTCATCCGGCGCTCGGGATGCAGGCGCGGGTGGCGTTGACGTTGCGGCTGCTGGGCGGGCTGTCGACGGCGGAGATCGCTCGGGCGTTCCTGGTGCCGGAGGCGACGATGGCGCAGCGGCTCGTCAGGGCGAAGGCGAAGATCCGGGACGCGGGGATTCCGTACCGGGTTCCGGATGAGGAGGAGCTGCCGGGGCGGCTGTCGGGGGTGCTCGCGGTGATCTATCTGGTCTTCAACCAGGGGTATGGCGGGCGCGAGGAGCTGGGGGCCGAGGCGATCAGGCTGGGGCGGGTTCTCCGGGAGCTGATGCCGGACGAGCCGGAGGTGCTGGGGCTGCTAGCGCTGATGCTGCTCGTGGAGTCGCGCAAGGCCGCTCGGCTCCACGGGGGTGAGCTGGTGCTGCTCGGCGAGCAGGATCGGGGGTTGTGGGATCGCGATCTTGTGGTGGAGGGGCAGGCGCTCGTCAGGCGGTGCCTGGAGATCGACCGGCCTGGGCCGTACCAGATCCAGGCGGCGATCAACGCGGTGCACAGTGATGCGGCGACGGTCGAGGACACGCGGTGGGACCAGATACTTGAGTTGTACGACCAGTTGATGGCGGTGGCGCCGACTCCGGTGGCGGCGCTGAACCGGGCCGTGGCGGTGGCCGAGGTCCAAGGGCCGGAGGCAGCGCTGGAACTGGTGGATCGGCTCGACCTCGGCCGGTACTACCTGTTCCACGCGATCCGGGCGGATCTGCTCCGGCGGCTGGGGCGAGTCGCGGAGGCCGCCGAGGCGTACGAGGAGGCCGCCGGACGGACGGAGAACGAGGCCGAGAAGGCCTTTCTGTCTCAGGCGCGCAGGCGGCTGACCTCGTAGAGGGCGATGCCCGCGGCGACGCCGGCGTTGAGGGACTCGGCGCGGCCCGGCATCGGGATGGTGACGAGCAGGTCGCAGGTGTCGGCGACCAGGCGTCCGAGGCCCTTGCCCTCCGAGCCGACGACCAGCACGAACGGGCCCGACGCGACCTCCAGGTCGGCGACGGTGACGCCGCCGGCCGCGTCCAGGCCGGCGACGAAGCAGCCCGCCTTCTGGTACGCCTTGAGCTGCCGGGTGAGGTTGGTCGCCTGGGCGACGGGGACGTTCGCCAGGGTTCCGGCGGACGACTTCCACGCGCCCGCGGTGATCCCGGCCGCGCGGCGTTCCGGGACGACGACGCCGGTCGCGCCGAACGCGGCCGCCGACCGGACGATCGCGCCGAGGTTGCGGGGGTCGGTGATGCCGTCCACCGCGACGATCAGCGGGGCGGTGCCCTGGAGCAGGTCGTCGGGGTGGGCGTACCGGTACGGCTTGACCTGGAGCGCGATGCCCTGGTGAACGGCGCCGTCGGTGAGCCGGTCGAGCTCGTTCTTGCCGGTCTCCAGCAGCGGGATGCGGCGGTCGGCCGCGAGCTGGATCGACTCGCGCACCCGCTCGTCCGTGCCGGACGTGACGTAGAGGGCGGTGCCCGGGACGCCGGCGCGCAGCGCCTCGACGACCGGGTTGCGGCCGGTGACCAGCTCGGGGACCTCACCGGTGGCGCGCCGCGCGCCGGCGGGGCGGCCGGTGGCGCGCGGCTCGGCGGACTTGGCGCGCGCGCCCTGCCCGAGCGTCGGGGTGCCGGTGCGCCTGGCGTTCTTGACGGCGCGGGCCTTCTGGCGCTTGCCGTGCCAGTGCCGGTCCTCGGCCTTGGGGGTGGGTCCCTTGCTCTTGCGCTTGGCCATTGTCGATGACGCCCCTCGCGACGATTGCGTGCTCGCCCTCGCGGCTGCCGGGCGGCTCAAGATCTCAGCGGACGGCGAACCCCCGCGAAGGTCCGATTTTATCCGCCCCGCGGGGCTGAGCGGTCAGCTGCGCTTCAGTTCCCAGCGGGGGCCCTGCGGGGTGTCCTCGACGACGATGCCGGCCTCCGACAGGCTGTCGCGGATGGCGTCGGCCGCCGCGTAGTCCTTGCGGGCGCGGGCCGCCTGCCGCTGCTCCAGCGCGACGGCGACCAGGGCGTCGACGACGGGACGCAGGTCCTCGTCGCCCGCCGAGCGCCACTGCGGCGACAGCGGGTCGATGCCGAGGACGTCCGCCATCGCCCGGACGGCCGCCAGGTGCTCGCGCACGGCGTCCCGGTCACCGGACGCGAGGGCGCTGTTGCCCTCCCGGACGGTCTCGTGCAGCACCGCCAGCGCCTGCGGGACGCCCAGGTCGTCGTCCATCGCGGACGCGAACGCCGGTGGCACGGACGAGGGGGGCGCGGCCCCGACGACCTCGGACGCCCGCGTGACGAAGCCCTCGATGCGCTGGTAGGCGGAGACGGCCTCGGCCAGGGCGGCGTCGGTGTAGTCCATGAGCGACCGGTAGTGCGCCGAGGCGAGGTAGTAGCGCACCTCGACGGGGCGGGCCTTGCCCAGCAGGTCGGGCAGCAGCACCACGTTGCCGACCGACTTGCTCATCTTCTCGCCGTCCACGGTGAGGAGCCCGTTGTGCAGCCAGTAGCGGGCGAAGCCGTCGCCGGCGGCGCGGGACTGGGCGATCTCGTTCTCGTGGTGCGGGAAGATCAGATCGACGCCGCCGCCGTGGATGTCGAAGGTCGGCCCGAGGTACTTGGTCGCCATCGCGGAGCATTCGAGGTGCCAGCCGGGACGCCCCTCGCCCCAGGGCGTCTCCCAGGACGGCTCGCCCGGTTTCGCGCCCTTCCAGAGCGCGAAGTCGCGCGGGTCGCGCTTGAGGTCCTCGTTGGGGGTGTCGCCGGTCGGCCGCATGTTCTCCAGCCGCTGGTTCGAGAGCGCGCCGTACTCGCCGGCCCAGGAGTCGACGTCGAAGTACACGTCGCCGCCCGCCGCGTAGGCGTGCCCCTTCTCGATGAGCCGCCGCATCAGCACGATCATCTCCGGGACGTGCCCGGTGGCGCGCGGCTCGATCGTCGGGGGCAGGCAGCCGAGCAGGTCGTAGCCCTGGCCGAACACGCGCTGGTTGCCCTCGGCGACCGCGAACCACGGCACGCCCGTCTCGGCCGCCACCGCGATGATCTTGTCGTCGACGTCGGTGACGTTGCGCGCGAACGTCACCTCGTAGCCGGACGCGCGCAGCCAGCGCAGCAGGACGTCGTAGATGACGCCCGAGCGGAGGTGCCCGATGTGCGGGGCCGCCTGCGGGGTCGCACCGCACACGTACATCCCCACGTGGCCCTCTTCCAGGGGCTCGAACGCGCGGACGCTACGGGTACCGGTGTCGTAAAGGCGCAGGCTCACACGTTCAGGTTATTGGATCGGGGTCCAGTGCGTGGCCTCATCGCGGTGGCGTCGCTCGTCCCGTCGCGTCCCGGACCGCCCCGTCCGGTCGGGACGCCGGGTGCGTCAGGCGCCGCCATCGTCGTCCCGGTCGAGTCGTGCGGCGCGCGAGTCGAGGTAGCGGCGTTCGGGCAGGCTGGTGGTGGTGCGCGCGGCGTCCCGGTACGCGGCCCGCGCGGCGCGCGGGTCGCCGGCCGTCTCCAGCAGGTGGGCGCGGACGGCCGCGAGCCGGTGGTGGCCGGACATCCGGGCGTCGCCGTCCAGGGTCCGGAGCAGGCCGAGCCCGGCGGACGGGCCGTCGACCATCGCGAGCGCGACGGCCTCGTTCAGCGTGACCATCGGGTTCGGGGCGAGGTGCGTCAGCAGCCGGTAGAGCGCGAGGATCTGCGGCCAGTCGGTGTCCTCGGGCCGCGCCGCCTCGGCGTGGACGGCGGCGATCGCGGCCTGGACCTGGTAGGGGCCCGGCGGCGACCAGGTGAGCGCGGCGGTGATCAGCGCGGTGCCCTCGTCGATCGCGTCCCGGCGCCAGAGCGTCCGGTCCTGTTCGGTGAGGGGGATCAGCATGCCGTCGCGGCCGGTCCGGGCGGCCCGCCGGGCGTCGGTGAGCAGCATCAGCGCGAGCAGCCCGGCGGTCTCGCCGTCGCCGGGCAGCAGCCCGTGCAGGGCCCGCGCGAGCCTGATCGCCTCGGCCGTGAGGCCGGTCCGCTGCAGGTCGGGGCCGCTGGACGCGGTGTACCCCTCGTTGAAGATCAGGTACAGGACGTGCAGGACGGCGCGCAGCCGCTCGTCCCGCTCCGCCGGGGGCGGCATCGCGAACCGCGCCCCCGCCGCCTTGATCTTCTGCTTGGCGCGGCTGACCCGCTGCGCCATCGTCGCCTCCGGGACGAGGAACGCGCGGGCGATCTGCGCCGTCGTCAGGCCGCCGACCGCGCGCAGCGTCAGCGCGACCTGCGAGGACGGCGACAGCGACGGGTGGCAGCACAGGAACAGCAGGGTGAGCGTGTCGTCGCGGTCGCCGGGCCGCTCGGCGTCCGGTCCCGGCTCGTCCCGCCCGTCCGCGGACACGGCGGCCTCGCGGTCGCGGCGGGCCCGCTCGCTGCGCCACTGGTCGGTGAGCCGCCGGGTCGCGACGGTCAGCAGCCAGCCGCGCGGGTTCTCCGGGACGCCGTCCCCCGGCCACTGGACGGCGGCGGCGAGCAGCGCCTCCTGCACGGCGTCCTCGCAGGCGTCGAACGCGCCGTGGCGGCGCACGAGCGTGCCGAGGACCTGCGGCGCGAGCGTCCGCAGCAGCTCCTCGGCGACACCGCCGTCCATGGCCGGGGGCGTGCTCACATCTCCGTCCCGGACTGGTTCATGACCGCCCGGACCTCCATGTGCCCCCCGTACCGGACGTCCGGCCACCGCCTGGCGATCTCCACGGCCCGCTCCTCGGTCTCGCAGTCGACGGTGAGGTAGCCGGCGAAGTGCTCCTTGGCCTCCAGGAACGGCCCGTCCGTCACGGCCGGCTGCCCGCCCCGCTCCCGCACGGTCTTGGTCGTGGACGGGTCCGCGAGCGCCTCCCCGCCGACCCACTCGCCCGACTCCTCCAGCTCCTTCATGATCGCGCCGACGTCGGCGAACAGCGCGTCGCGCTCGGCCTCGCCCAGCTCCTCGACGAAGCCGGGACGGTTGTAGATCAGCAGCATGTACTTCACGGGTTCTCCTCGTCGTCGTGGCGGCCCCAGCGGGGCCGGTCACAGCAGGATCGGAGCGGGCGGCGCGTTCTCGACATCCCGGCCGGGACATTTTTCAGGAAGATTCGGCCATGTCCCTGACCTGGTGGCACAGGACGGTGAACGCGAGCGCGTCCGGCATCTGCGCGGCGACGGTCATCAGGTCCGCCCGGCCGGGACGCGCGTGCACGGTCACCAGGCCGTTCTCGATCACCACGTCGCGGACGGCGCTCCACGGCAGCCGCTCGCCGTCCTTCTCGACACCGTCCATGTCCACCGCGAACGGGCCGAACCAGACCTCCTCCCCCGCCTTCACCTCCGCGAGGCGGCGCGGGACGATCCGGGCCGTCACCTCCCGCGCGACGGCCACGCCGAGGGCCCGGACGTCGGGGATGTCGTCGCCGAGCCGCAGCACGCTCCCGTCGTCCGCGACGATCGTGAAGCGCCACCGGACGCGCCCGCCCGGCCCGCCGGGGACACCGGAGACCGTCACCGAGACCAGCTCGTCCCACGTGTGGCGGGTCTCGCCGCCCGGTCCGGCGACCGACAGGCCGCCGGTGTGCAGGCACGCGACCCTGTTGCGCAGGCGCGGGCGGTCGCGGCCGGCGATCCACCCGGCCGCCGCCGCGTACCCCATCGACAGGATGAGCGCCGGGACGCCCACCCACCACACGCGGTCGCGCAGGTAGACGATCGCCGCGGGGATCAGCGCCGCCGCGGCCAGGCTCAGCAGCGCCAGCCACCCCCACGTGCGGCGGCCGGCGGACCGCCCGTCGAAGACCCGGACCGGTTCGCCGAGCCGGCCCCGGGGAAGCGCCACCACCGCGCTACCCGGCCGAGCGGGTCCGCGTCACGCTCCCGAACCTGCCGTGCGGCATCCGCTGCCCTCCCGTTGGCGTGTCGACGCCCATACCGTACGTCTCCCCGCTTATCGTGCGCAGCGACAAGGTGATCACCAAGAAGTTGCGGTTCGGCTCCGTCCCCGCTGGTTAATCTCGGCGGAGGACCCCTCCCTTCCGGAACGAGAGACATGCCATCTGACTCCTCCCGGCCCTCCTACACGCCGGCGCAGCGGCGGCTGCTGACCGCCGCCGCCGGCCTCGTCGTCGCCGCGCTGGCGGGCGGCGCGTTCGCGCTGACCTACGACACGCTCCGCGAACTCGCCCTCGCGGGACGGGTGAGCCGCCGCTGGGCGCCGCTGTACCCGGCGATGGCGGACACGCTCACCGTGCTGACGATCCTGTCGCTCGTCGTCACCCGCAACGCCCGCTGGTGGACGCGGCTGCTCCGCTGGACGCTGCTGATCGTCCTCGTCGCGGGCGGCGCGGCGATCTCCGTCCAGCGCTCGGTCCGGGGCTTCGCGGAACTGCCGGACGACGCGCTGCGCGCGGGCGTGGCGGTGGCGCCGCACGTCATGCTGGTGATCGCGGTGTGGCTGTGGCTGACGATGTTCAAGCAGATCCGCGTGGCCCGTCCCCCGGCCGAGGAGGCCGCGCCCGCCGAGACGCAGCGCGGCCACGTCAAGGTCCTGGAGCCCGCGCCGCCACCGCTCGCGCTGGCGGCCCCCGCGGGCGAGGGGGCGGAGTCCGATCCCTCGCTGGTCTTCCTGGACGAGCCCGCGCCTGAACCCGGGCCCGAGCCCGAACACGAGCCGGAGCCGATCCTGCCGTTCCAGGCCGAGGAGCCCGCCCGGGAGACCGTCGACGACGGAACGCACCAGCCGGAGGAGGAGTTCGAACCGGTCGCGTACGAGGAGAGCCTGTCGTCCGAGCCGGCCCCGCCGCTCGACCCGCTGCCGGAGCCCCGCGCGCCGCTGGACCCGGCCCCGGCGTCGCTGCCCACCGACGTCGAGCTCGTGCGGAGCCGCGACCGCGCCGGCGAGGAGGAGGCCCCGGTCGCGTCGACGACCCGTCCCGACATCGTGATGCCCGCGCCCTACGGCCCCGGCGGCGACGAGGACGACCACGACGGTCCGCCCGCCGACCGCGCCGAGGACCCGGACGCCGACGACGCGAACCCGCCCCCGTCGAGCAACTTCCGCAGCGGCCCCACCCCGCCCGTCGACTAGCCCGCCCGTCGACTAGCCCGGCGGGTCGCGGGTAGTGAGGCGGCATGAGCGCCCTCCTCGCTCGGCTTCTCGACGACGCCGGGCTCTGCCCGCCGGGCCGCGCCCCGGCGGACGCGGCGCTGCCCGCCCACCGGGAGGCCGCCCGCGACCGGGTCGTCGGCCGGTTGCGGTGCCCCGCGTCCCGGTTCGCCGAATTGCGGACCCGTCTCGTCCCGGAGGACTTCCTGGATCTCGTCCTGGTCGCCGACACCGGGATCGAGGACCTGCCGGACGCGCTGGACGCCGCGTGCGCGGAGCCGCGCGTCCGGCCGTCGGCCGTGGAGATCGCCCTGCCCGGCGACGCGGACCAGGCGCGGGCCACCGCCGTCATGCTCGCCCGGCTCCCGGCCGGGCCGCGGGCGCACATCGGGGTGCGCCGCTCGCCCGGCCGGCGCGACGCCCTGGACCGCATCGCCGCCGCCCGCGCCCGCGGCGCCGACCTCGGCGCCCACCACCGCCCGGACGGCCCGCCCGCCGACACGGCGGCCTTCATCCGGGCCTGCGCCGATCGCGATCTTCCCTTCACCATCGCGGCGCCCTCCGGCCACGACGTCCCGAACCTCCTCCTGGCCGCGGCGGCGGCCACGCGTCAGAGAGCCACCGGCGGTGTCCTGGAGGCGCTTGAGCGGAAGGATCCGGGCGGGGTCGCCAGGGAACTGGCCGGGCTGCCCGAGGAGACGGCGCGGGCGGTGCGGCGGTCGCTGGTGGCCGTGAGCGTGCCCGATCTCGGGGCCGCAATGGACGCCCTGGCCCTGATCAGGAAAGAGGCCTTTTCCCCGTCCGGTCGCTGACCATCGCGGGCCGCGGCACGGACCGGATGAAAGTGCATGACCGGGGAAGATAAGTGTCCATGACGACCGTTTCGTGGGTTGCGGGCAGTCAGGACGGCGGCTTCGGAGTCGAGAACCTGCCGTACGGGGTGTTCGCCCGGCGGGGGGAGCTTCCCCGCGTCGGCGTGGCGATCGGGGAGCACGTCCTCGATCTCGCCGCGCTGTCCGCCGCCGGGCTGGTGGAGGACCGCCGCTACTTCGCGTCCGGCTCGCTGAACGCCTTCATGGTCGCGGGACGGGCCGCCTGGCAGGCGAACCGGGAACGGCTGACGGAGCTGCTCACCGACGAGGCGTACCGCGACCGGGTGGAGCCGCACCTGATCGCCGTCGCGGACGTGGAGCTGCTGAAGCCGTTCGTGGTGGCGGACTACGTCGACTTCTTCTCCTCGGAGCATCACGCCGCCAACGCGGGCCGGATCTTCCGCCCGGACGGCGAGCCGCTGCCGCCGAACTGGAAGCGGCTGCCGGTCGGCTACCACGGCCGGTCCGGGACCGTGTACCCGTCCGGGACGCCGGTCATCCGGCCGTGCGGGCAGCGGCGGACGCCGGGCGACCTCGAACCGTCGTTCGGGCCGTCGCTGCAGCTCGACTTCGAGGTGGAGGTCGGGTTCGTGGCGGGCGTCCCTTCCGCGGCGGGGCGCGGCGTCCCGTCGGGCGCGTTCCGCGACCACGTGTTCGGGTTCGTCCTGGTGAACGACTGGAGCGCCCGCGACCTCCAGGCGTGGGAGTCGCGGCCGCTCGGCCCGTTCCTCGGCAAGTCGTTCGCGACGTCGATCTCGCCGTGGGTGGTGCCGGTCGCGGCGCTGGAGCCGGCGCGCGTCGACCCGCCCGTCCAGGACCCGGAGCCGCTGCCGTACCTGCGGTGCGACGAGCCGTGGGGGCTGGACGTGCACCTGGAGGTCATGATCAACGGGCAGGTGGCGGCGCGGCCCCGGTTCGCGTCGATGTACTGGACGTCACCGCAGCAGCTCGCGCACGCGACGGTCAACGGCGCGCCGCTGCGCACCGGCGACCTGTTCGCGTCCGGGACGGTGTCGGGCCCCGAACGCGATCAGCGCGGCTGCCTGCTGGAGCTCACCTGGAACGGCCAGGAGCCCCTGGAACTGGACGACGGCACGAAACGCACGTGGCTGGAGGACGGCGACACGGTGACGCTCCGCGCCCAGGCTCCGGGCGCGTCGGGCTCCCGCATCAGCCTGGGCGAGGTGACCGGCACCGTCCATCCGGCCCAGGGCTGACGCCGTCAGGCGGGCGGGAGGACCAGAGCGGTGGCGATCGCGGCCAGCCCTTCGCCGCGGCCCGTCAGGCCGAGGCCGTCGGTGGTGGTGGCGGAGATCGTGACGGGGGCGCCGCCCAGCGCCTCGGTCAGGGTCTTCTCGGCCTCCGCGCGGCGCTTGCCGATCTTCGGGCGGTTGCCGATGACCTGGATGGACACGTTGCCGATCGTGCAGCCCGCGGCGGCGACGCGGCGGGCGACCTCGCGCAGCAGGTCGACACCGGACGCGCCGGACCAGCGGGGATCGGACGTGCCGAAGACGGCGCCGAGATCACCCAGCCCGCATGCCGACAGGAGGGCGTCGCAGGCGGCGTGCGCGGCGACGTCGCCGTCGGAGTGGCCGGCGAGACCGTGGCCTTCGCCGGGCCAGTCGAGGCCCGCGACCCGGAGCGGGCGCGGGACGGACGAGAACGGGTGGACGTCGGTACCGACGCCCACCCGTGGAAGCCGCTCGGTCAACTCGGCCGGCCGGTCAGCTGGCCAGGACCTCGTCGAGCAGGGCCTCTGCCTTGTCCTCGTTGGTCTTCTCGGCGAGCGCGAGCTCGCTGACCAGGATCTGGCGCGCCTTGGCCAGCATGCGCTTCTCGCCGGCCGACAGGCCGCGCTCCTTGTCGCGCCGCCAGAGGTCGCGGACGACCTCGGCGACCTTGTTGACATCGCCGGAAGCGAGCTTCTCAAGGTTCGCCTTGTACCGGCGCGACCAGTTGGTGGGCTCTTCGGTGTAGGGTGCGCGGAGCACCTCGAACACCTTCTCAAGCCCGTCCTGGCCGACGACGTCCCGGACGCCCACGTCCTCGACATTCTCGACCGGGACCCGCACTGTCAGGTCGCCCTTGTCAACCTTCAGAACCAGATAGGTCCTGTCCTCACCCTTGATGGTGCGAGTCTCGATGGCCTCGATCCGAGCAGCCCCATGGTGGGGGTAGACGACGGTGTCGCCGACCTGGAAAGTCATGTGACAAGTACCCCTTCCGCTAGAACCAGGGTAGCACGGAAACGAGGGTGTCCGAACCGACGTTCCCGACAAATGCGCAGGTCAAACCGCATTCTGGGGTATTGACAAAGCCCTTTATCGGTGCATCGCCGTCCAGTTCCCCACACTCAGCGTAGCCGACAGGGCACTCTGCCTGCGCCGGAGCGCCATTACCGGTAAGCGGTCCCCGGTTACAAGCATCCTTCACCGGAACGCGCGGACGGGTTCCATACTGGGATGTGAACATGCCGGGTCGCGCGGGTACGAAGCGCCCGGAAGGGCCCGAACGGGACGGCGTCCCGTGGCACCCGGGTCCGCGAGGGAGGTGCTGCGTGAGGCCGGACGGCGGCGACCCGGAGCCCGACGACTACGGGCTTCCGCGCATTGACGTCGTCGTGCCCGACGACGCCCGCGAGCTGGAGCGGGACGTGGTCGCCTACCGCCGCGAGGAGCGCCGCCGCCGGCGCCGGGAGCGGACCCGCCGGCCTCACCCGCCCGTTCACCCGCTTCGGCGTCGCCATCCCGATCATCGCGGGCGCGCTGCTCGTCGCGCTGCTCAGCGGCGTGCTGATGACGGCGTTCGGGCCGCGTCCCGCGCCCCGCCCGACGGGCGCCCAGCTGGCGCCGCGCCCCTCCGCGAGCCCCGGCGAGGTCGGCGGGCTGCTGCCGGACCGGCAGGTCGACCTGGTGGCCGGCGACCACACGCCGAAGCGGCTGATCGACCTGCGGCCCGGAGTGATCGCGATCGCCCCGCCCGGGTACCGGTGCGAGAACCTCGTCGCGGAGCTGGCCGGCCGGACGCAGGCGTCCACGCTGAACTTCTACCTCGTCGCCGACCCGCGCCCCGCCGGCGACCGCGAGCCCATGTCGCTGAAGGAGCTCAGAGCGTGCGCGGGCACCGCCCACAACGGGACGCCGCAGATCCTCGAAGACCGCGACGGCGTCCTCGCCGGCTCCTACTCGCCCGCGCCCGGCACGCCCGGCCCGACGGGCTCCTCGCTCACCGCCGTGTTCGTCCAGCCGGACGGCGTCGTCACCGAGGTCGTCCACGCGCCGCGCCCCGGTCCCGAGCTGACCGGGAAGGTGGAGTCGCTGCGCTCCGGCTGACGCACGGCTCAGGCCGAGGCACGGCTCAGGCCGACGCGCAGGGCGTGTCGGCCACCCCGGGGAGGGGGTACCGGCATGACCTCGGTACGCTTCCCCTGGCGTGTCTCACGCCGTTTTCACAACCTTCCGTGCCAAGTTCTGGAACCGATATCTCGCGAGGAGACCGACGCCGTGATCCGTAACAGCCGCCGAGTGGTCGTGCTCGCCATCGCGGGGCGCCGTCGCCATCGCACCGGTGGTCTCCGGCTGCGGCGCCGGCGAGGAGCCACAGAGCGCCGCCCCGACGCAGCTCACCGAGGGCGTCAACGTGACGGTCCCGAAGAACAGGCCCGCGGGCGCCGCAGATCGACCTGCGCAACATGTTCCTGCTGGTGCCCGAGCCGGGCAAGGCCGTCGCGCCGGGCACGTCGCTGCCCCTCTACGGCGCGATCATCAACCAGGTGAAGGGACGGGCCGACCGGCTGGTCGCGGTCAGCTCGCCGGCCTTCGGCGGACCGGGCAAGATCGACGGCGGCGCCCTGGCGCTGCCGCCCGCCGCCCCGGACGGGACGGGCAGCTTCGTCAAGCTGCTCGGCACGCCGTCCCCGACGCCGACTCCGACGCGGCAGACGCGGCGGCCGGGCGGCACGCCGACCGCCGGGGCGACCCAGCAGCCGACGGGGCAGGGCGCGACGCCGGAGCCCACCGGCCAGGGCGCCACGCCGAACGTGTCCGAGACGCCGACGTCCGGCAACACCGCGAGCCCGCGGCAGACCGTCCCGGCGCCCCAGGGCGGCGAGCAGCCCCTGGTGGTGCTGCCGTCGCTGACCCAGGAACTGCATGCCGGCGCGTCGGTGCCGGTGACGATGCGGTTCGAGAAGGCCGGCTCCGTCGAGTTCCAGGTCCCCCTGGTGCCGCGGCAGGACGAGTACCTCTCCTACCCGCTGCCCAGCACCCCGGCGCCGTCCCCGACGCCACAGGCCTCCGGAACCCAGACCCCCGGCGGCGAGACGCCCGGCGGCCAGACGCCCGGCGGCCAGACGCCCGGCGGTGAGACGCCGGCCGGCCAGACCCCGGGCGGCGCCACGAGCCCCGCGCAGCCGGGCGGCACCGAGTCCCCCGCCGCCGGTCACTGACCTGGAAACGCGAACGGCCCGTCCCCCGAGGACGGGCCGTTCTCGCGTTCACATCACGGCTCGAACTTGTAGCCGAGCCCGCGGACGGTGACGATGTAGCGCGGCGTGGACGGCGCCTTCTCGATCTTGGCGCGGAGCCGCTTGATGTGGACGTCCAGCGTCTTGGTGTCCCCCACGTAGTCGGCGCCCCACACGCGGTCGATGAGCTGCATCCGGGTCAGGACGCGCCCGGCGTTGCGCAGCAGCACCTCCAGCAGCTCGAACTCCTTGAGCGGGAGCTGGACGGGGTCGCCGCCGACGCTGACGACGTGCCGTTCCACGTCCATCCGGACCGGGCCGGCCTCCAGCGCCGCCGGGGCGGGCTCCTCCACCTCGCCCTGGCGGCGCAGGACGGCGCGCATCCGCGCGATCAGCTCCCGGGTGGAGAACGGCTTGGTGACGTAGTCGTCGGCGCCGAGCTCCAGTCCGACGACCTTGTCGACCTCGCTGTCCTTGGCGGTCAGCATGATCACCGGCACGCTGGACTTGGCGCGCAGCTCCCGGCACACCTCGGTGCCGGGCAGGCCCGGCAACATCAGGTCGAGGAGCACGAGGTCGGCACCGTTGCGCTCGAAGATGTCCAGCGCGTCGGGTCCGGTGGCGGCGACGGCCACCTCGAAGCCCTCCTTGCGCAGGTTGTACGACAGTGCGTCGCTGAACGACTCCTCGTCTTCCACGACGAGCACGCGGGTCACGGTGTTGCCTCCCGGCGGGTGTTCTCTAGGGCTCTGGCGTTGGTCCCCGCGGCGGGACGGCGGGGGGTGTCGAGCAGCGGGAGCCGGATCGTGAACGTCGACCCGTGCCCCTCCTTGCTCCACACCGTCACGTCGCCGCCGTGCTTGCCGGCGACGTGCTTGACGATGGCGAGGCCGAGCCCGGTGCCGCCGGTCTGGCGGGAGCGGGCCGGGTCGACCCGGTAGAACCGCTCGAAGATCCGCTCGATCTCCGCGTCCGGGATGCCGATGCCCTGGTCGGTCACGTTCACCTCGACGTGCCAGTGGTCGCTCTTGCGGGTCGACACGACGACGCGGGTGTGCTCGGGGCTGTAGGCGACGGCGTTGTCGACGAGGTTGCGCAGCGCGGTGACCAGCAGCTCCTGGTCGGCGCGGACCCGCAGGCCGTCCTCGCCGCCTGACGCGAGCTCGATGTCCTTGGCGGAGGCCTTGATCTGGCAGCGGTCGAGCGCCTCGGCCATCACCTCGTCCATGTCGACCGGGGCCAGCTCGGGCAGCGGCTCGTCGCCCTGGACGCGCGACAGCGTCATCAGGTCCTGGACGAGGTTGGTGAGCCGCACCGACTCGTACTGCATCCGCCCGGCGAACCGGCGGACGGCCTCGGGGTCGTCGGCGGCGCCCTCGACGGTCTCGGCGAGCAGCGCCAGCGCCCCGACCGGGGTCTTCAGCTCGTGGCTGACGTTGGCGACGAAGTCGCGGCGGATGGCCTCGGTGCGGTGCATGTCGGTGAGGTCCTCGGCGAGCACCAGGACGAGCCCGTGCGACCCGAGCGGCGCGACCCGGACGGCGAACCAGCGGCCGTCCGCGCGGCTGCGCGGCCCGGTCGGCGCGACCTGGATCTCGGTCTCCCGGATCTCGCCGTCCCGGCGGACGAGCCGGGCCATCGCCAGCACCTCGTCCACGACCAGGCGGTCGCCGCTGACCAGCCCGTACGCCCGCGCGGCGGAGCTGGCCCGCAGCACCCTGTCCTCGCCGTCCACGACCACGGCCGAGGACCGCAGGACGCTGAGCACCGAGGCGACGCCGGGGGGCAGGCTGCCCACCGGTGCCGCCGGGACCGCCGTCCGCTGGGCCCGCTCGCTCACGCGCACCGCCAATCCAGTCGTTAGCCCGATCGCGAGCCCGGCGAGCCCGGCAAGGCTCGCGACAATCTCGACCTCCACACCTCGGATCGTAAGCGGCGTTCGGGCCGATCCTTTACCGCGGACCTGGTCGTCGCCCTCTCGTTCCTCCAAAGTTCACTTTGTTATCCGGGGGTGTTCACGGTCATGCGGCAGGCTGTGGCGTGGGCGAGTCCGCCCGGCCCCCGGCGGGTCCGGTACCACACCAAAGGATCTTCAATTGCGCGACGCCTACCACGAGGAACTCGACTCCCTCACCGACAGCCTGGTGGAGATGACCCGCCTCGTACGGTCCGCGATGGCCCGTGCGGTGACCGCGCTCCTGGACGCCGACCTGCGGCTGTCGGAGGAGGTCATCAGCGGGGACGAGAACGTCAACAAGATCGACGCCGCCATCGAGGCGACCGTGTTCGACCTGATGGCCCGCCAGCAGCCGGTCGCCGGCGACCTGCGCACGCTGATCACGGCGCTGCGGATGAGCGGGGACCTGGAGCGCATGGGCGACCTCGCCGTGCACATCGCCAAGACGGCCCGGCGCCGGCACCCCGAGTCGGCCGTCCCGCCGGAGCTGCAGGCGACCGTCCTGGAGATGGGGCAGATCGCCGAGCGCATGATCGCCAAGACGGGCAGCGTCATCGCGTCGCAGGACGTGGAGATGGGCCTGGAGCTGGACGCCGACGACGACCAGATGGACCGCCTCCACCGCCGCCTGTTCGACATCCTGCTGTCCCCGAAGTGGCGGCACGGCGTCGAGCCCGCCGTCGACATCACGCTGGCCGGCCGCTACTTCGAGCGCTTCGCCGACCACGCCGTGCACGTCGCCGAGAACGTCGTCTACCTGGTGACGGGCCAGCGGCCCGAGGAGATCACCGAGCTGCCCTGACCCGCCGGGCCTGGACGGCTTGATCATCACGCGTTAGCTTGCGCCCCATGAGACCGATGCGGGCGCTGGTCCGGACCCTGGCCGTGGCGGGAGCGTGCGGGGCGGTGATCGCGGCGTCGCTGGCGGTGCCGGGCACCGCGCGGGCGGCGGCCGGCGGGCCCGGCTGGCGGCTCACGCCGACGGGCGGCGACGCGCGTTTCCGCGGGCTGGCGGCGGTGAGCGGGAAGGTCGCCTGGCTGGCGGGCAGCGGCGGGGCGGTCCTGCGGACGACCGACGCCGGCCGCACGTGGCAGGACGTCGCCCCGCCTGACGCGGCCGGGCTGGAGTTCCGCGACATCGAGGCGTTCGACGCGCGGCGGGCCGTCGTCCTCGCCATCGGCGAAGGCGACGCGTCGCGCGTCTACGCGACCTCGGACGGCGGCCGGAGCTGGACGCTCGGTTTCCAGAACGACGATCCCAGGGCGTTCTACGACTGCGTCACGTTCTTCGACTCCCGGCATGGGCTGGCCATGAGCGACCCGGTCGACGGCCGGTTCCGGATCATCTCCACCAGCGACGCCGGGCGCACCTGGCGGGTGCTGCCGGACGAGGGGATGCCGCCGGCGCTGGAGGGCGAGGCCGGGTTCGCCGCCGGCGGGCAGTGCCTGGTGAGCCATGGGCCCCGGGACGTGTGGCTCGCGACGGGCGGCGGCTCCCGGTCGCGGGTGTTCCATTCCCGTGACCGCGGCCTCACCTGGACGGTCGCCGACACCCCGCTGCCGAGCAGCCCGTCCCAGGGGGTGTTCGCGGTGGCGTTCCGCGACGCCCGGCACGGCGTCGCGGTGGGCGGTGACTACCGGCCGGGCGAGCCGTCCCCGACGGCCGCGGCGACGACCTCCGACGGGGGCCGCACGTGGCGGGCGGCACGCCGTCCCCCGGCCGAGTACCGCTCGGGGCTCGCGTACTTCGGCCCGGCCGCGCTGGCCGTGGGCCCGACGGGCAGCGACGGTTCCCTGGACGGGGGCCGCACCTGGACCCGGTTCGACACCGGAAGCTTCGACACCGTCGACTGCGTGCCGGGCGGCGGCTGCTGGGCGTCCGGCGAGAAGGGCCGCGCGGCCCGCCTCACCTTCACCGGCTAGGGCGAGGATCCCGGCGGCGTGACTACGCGGGCTCCGCGAGCAGGGTCTGGAGGAGGTCGCGCAGGGAGTCCTGCTCGGCGGGGCTGAGCGGCGTGAGCGGCGAGTGGGCGCTCAGCCGTTCGACGACGCCGGCGCGGGCGCGCTCGCCCTCCGGGGTGAGGACGATCTGCTTGGCGCGCCGGTCCGTGGGATGCGGCCGGCGCTCGACGAGGCCCTGCCCTTCGAGCCGGTCGAGGACGAAGGTGGCGTTGGAGGCCTCGCAGGCCATGCGGTGGGCGAGCTCGCGCGCCGTGATCGGCTCGGACAGCTCCCGGAGCGCGACGACCTGGCTCGCGGTCATGCCCACCTCGTCGGCGATGCGGCGCACGTGGACGTCGAGCCGCTGCGCGAACTTGTGGACGAGCTTGCACACGTCCCGGTCCATCTGCTCGTCCATGCCCCGAGTGTAGCCCATGTGCTTCGAGTCATGATATTGCTAGTTCGAATCATACGAGTTCGAAGCATATGGAGCCCTCGCGTGCCCGTTCCCCTCCTGTCCCTGATGCTGGTCGTCTTCGGCCTGACCACCGGCGAGTTCGTGATCGCCGGGATCCTGCCCGACGTGGCCCGCGACCTGTCGGTGTCGGTTCCCGAGGCCGGGCGGCTGGTGAGCGCCTACGCGCTCGGCATGATCGTCGGCGGGCCGGTGGTCACCGCGCTGACCGCGCGGCTGCCGCGCAGGCCGCTGATCGGCGGGCTCGTCGCCGTGTCGGTCCTGGGCAACCTCGGCTCGGCGCTCGCGCCGAACTACCCCGTGCTGCTCGCGGCGCGGTTCGCCGCGGGCCTGGTCGTGGCCACGTTCTTCGCCGTCGCCATCTCCACCGCCGTCTCGATGGCGGCCCCGGGCCGGGAGGCGTCCACGATCGCGAAGGTCGCGCTCGGGATGAACCTCGGCATCGTCCTCGGGACCCCGCTCGGCACCCTGGTCGGCCAGGACCTCGGCTGGCGGGCCGCCTTCGCGGCGGTCGCCGCGATCGCCGCCGTCGCCCTGCCGATGGTGCTGGGCTCCGTCCCGGCCGCCCCCGGCGCCGCGCCCGGGTCGCTGCGCGGCGAGCTGCGCGTGTTCGCCGGACGGGACGTCCGCCTCGCCATCGCGCTCACCGCCCTCGGCAACGTGGGCGCCGTCACCGTCTTCACCTACATCGCGCCGCTGCTGACCGGGATCGGCGGCTTCGGCGAGGGCGCCGTCCCGGTGCTGCTGCTCGTGTACGGCGCGGGCGCGGTCATCGGGAACCTCCTCGGCGGCCGGCTGTCGGACCGGGCCCTGATGCCCTCGCTGATCCGGCTCCTCAGCGCGCTGGCGGCCGTCCTCGGGCTGTTCTGGGCCGTCGCCGGCGTCCGGCCGCTCGCGGCGGTGCTGACCTTCGTGCTCGGCGTGCTCGCCTTCGCGATCATCCCGGGCATGCAGGCCCGCGTACTGACCAGCGCGGGGGCGGCCCCGACCCTCGCCGTGGCCGTGAACGCGTCCGGCTTCCAGGTCGCCGCCGCGTTCGCCGGCTGGCTCGGCGGGACGCTGATCGGCGACGGGCCGGGCGTGCGCTCCCTCCTCCCCGCCGCGGCGCTGCTCACGCTCGCCGGGCTGGTGCTGGCCGTCCACATCCACCGCGGCGACGGGCGGGCGGTCACCGCCCTGCCGTCACGGGTGGCACAGGACACATGACCTTGGTGTCACATCGACCAGGTCGCCGGCATCTCCATGTTCGGAGGCCGCGGGAACGATCCGCGCGGCGCGCACCCCACTAGGGAGGACGAACTCATGGGACCCCGTATCGACCTGATGTCCACCGCCTTCGGCGGCAAGATGGCCAAGCGGTTCCACGGCGTCGGCATGATGATCAAGGAGTCGGCGGTGCCGAAGGCCACCATGGAGCTGATGGAGGTGCGCGCCAGCCAGATCAACGGCTGCGCCCTCTGCATCGACATCCACGCCACGGAGGCCGCGGCCGCCGGGGAGACCGCGGTCCGGCTGAACCTGGTCGCCGCCTGGCGCGAGGCCACCGTGTTCACGCCCGCCGAGCGGGCCGCGCTGGCGCTCACCGAGGAGGGCACCCGGATCGCCGACGCCCACCAGGGCGTGTCCGACGAGACCTGGGCGCAGGTGCGCGAGCACTACGACGACGAGCAGATCGCCGCGCTCGTCGCCGTGATCGCCATGATCAACGCGACCAACCGCTTCAACGTGATCGTGCGCAACCAGGGAGGGTTCTACAAGGCCGGGATGCTCGACGCCATGTCGGCCTGATCGGAAACCGCCGGGCAGGGGCCGCCGTCCGCGGACGGCGGCCCCTGCCGGGCTACTTCTTGCGGCCGCGCTTGGACTTGGGGGCGTCCTTGGGGGCCACGGGGGGCTTGCCGGCGCCCTGGTTCTTGACGGCCTCGATGGCGGCCTTGGCGGCGGCCGGGTCCAGGTACTCGCCGCCGCGCTTGAGGGGGGCGAAGTCGTCGTCCAACTCGTAGACGAGGGGGATGCCGGTCGGGATGTTGAGCCCGACGATCTGCTCGTCGGAGACGTCGTCCAGGTGCTTGACCAGGGCGCGCAGGGAGTTGCCGTGCGCGGCGACGAGGACGGTCTGCCCGGCGGCCAGGTCGGGGACGATCGAGTCGTACCAGTACGGCAGGAGCCGGTCGACGACGTCCGCCAGGCACTCCGTGCGGGGGATCAGCTCGGACGGCAACTCGGCGTAGCGGAGGTCGTTGACCTGCGAGAGCGGGTCGTCGTCCTTGATGGGCGGCGGCGGGGTGTCATAGGACCGGCGCCACGTCATGAACTGCTCTTCGCCGAACTCCTCGCGCGTCTGCGCCTTGTTCTTGCCCTGGAGGGCGCCGTAGTGGCGCTCGTTGAGGCGCCAGGAGCGCTTGACGGGGATCCAGAGCAGGTCGGCCACGTCCAGCGCGATGTTCGCGGTGCGGATGGCCCGCTTCAGCAGCGAGGTGTGCAGCACGTCGGGGGTGATGTCGGCGTCGAGCAGCAGGTCGCCGCCCTTGGTCGCCTCGCTCTCGCCCTTCGCGGACAGGTCGACGTCCACCCAGCCGGTGAACAGCCCTTCCGCGTTCCAGACGCTTTCGCCATGCCGGAGCAATACCAGGGTCGCCATGGGACCAGAGCCTATCGGCCCGGTGCGGGTCACTCGCGGTTGGCCGGGTCCGCGAAGGAGGCGAAGGCCTGGAGGTTGGCGAGGCTCTCGCCGCGCTTGACGCGCCAGTCCCACTCGCGCTGGATGGACGACTTGAACCCGCGTTCCAGGGCCTTGTCGAAGTTCTCGTCGGAGTAGGTGAGGACGCAGCCGAGGAGCCGGTCGATCTCGTCCGGGGAGACCGATTCGAGCGGCACCCTCCCGACGAGGTGGACGTCGCCGACGTCGTCGAGGGCGAACGCGACCCCGTACATGCGGCCGTTCTTCTCCAGGAGGAACCGGTAGAACTCGGCGTGGTTCTCGTCGGGGCGGCGGCAGAAGAACGCCTCGACGTGCAGGGAGTGGTCGCCCACGATCAGCCACGTCATGGTGGCGAGCTTGTGCTGCCCGGGGAGCTTGACGAAGAAGGCGTTCTCGCGCGGCTCGTCGAACTCCAATTCGGCTGCTTTGAGCGTCTTCCGGATGGTGTCGACAGCAGCTTCGCTCATGCGGTGACCTCCGCGGAGGGAGCGGCGTGGGCGGCCGGGATAGTCATGGCACCGGTATACACGTCCAGGAGGCGGTCGACGGTGGCGTCCCAGCCGAAGCCGTCCGCGTGCCGGACGGCGCCGCGGGCGAGGCGGGCGTGCAGGCCCGGTTCGTCGTGCAGGCGGCGCAGGACCGCCGCGTAGTCGGCGGGATCGTGGCCGGGGACCAGCACGCCGGACTCGCCGTCCGCGACGGCCGTGCAGAGCCCGCCGACGCGGGACGCGACGACCGGCGTGCCGCAGGCCTGGGACTCCACGGCGACCAGCCCGAACGACTCGCTGTGGGACGGGACGACGGTGACGTCCGCGGCCCGGTACCAGTCGGCCAGCTCGGGCTGCGGGCTCGGCGGCTCGAACCGCATGACGTCGGAGATGCCCAGCGCGGCGGCCAGCGATTGCAGGCCCTCGGGGCGGCAGCGCCCGGAGCCGCTGGGTCCCCCGACGACCGCGACGACGAGCCTGCGGCGCAGCGCCGGGTCGTCGTCGAGCATGCGGGCGACCGCGCGCAGCAGCACGTGGGGGGCCTTGAGCGGCTGGATGCGGCCGACGAACAGCAGCACGTAGGCGTCGCGGGGCAGGCCGAGGCGGCGGCGCGCGGGCCCGGTGCGGTGCGGGAGGAGGCCGGTGCTGCGGGCGAGGATCGGCGACTCGGGGCGGAACAGCGACAGGTCGACGCCGGGGCTGACGGTGGCGACCCGCGCGGGGTCGGCGTCGTAGAGGTCGACGAGCTCGCGGGCCTCCTTGGCGGTGTTGGCGACGAGCTGGTCGGAGGAGGCCACGACCTGCTGCTCGCCGAGCACGCGCTCGGCGGGCTCCGGATTGTCGTCGTCGGCGAGGGCCGCGTTCTTCACCTTGGCCATCGTGTGCATGGAGTGGACGAGCGGGACGCCCCACCGCTGCTTCACCGCCCAGCCGGCCTGGCCGGACAGCCAGTAGTGCGTGTGGAGCAGGTCGTAGTGGCCGGGCTCGTGGCACGCCTCGGCGCGCAGGACTCCGGACGTGAAGCCGCACAGGTGCCGGGGCAGCTCGGTCTTGTCCAGCTCCTCGAACGGCCCGGCGACGACGTTGCGGACGAGGACGCCGGGGGCGAGCTCGACGACGGGGGGCAGGGCCCGCGACGTGGCGCGGGTGAAGATGTCGACCTCGACGCCGCGCCGGGCGAGCCGCTTGGCCACCTCGACGATGTAGACGTTCATGCCGCCCGCGTCGCCGGTCCCCGGTTGGTCGAGGGGGGAAGTATGAACACTGACCGTCGCAACCCGGTTGATACGACGCGACACCGGACACCACCTCCAGTAGTGCAACCTATCCACCGCGTGGGGTGTTCCCTCCGCGTGGGGGCCAACCGTGACCGGCCGCCAGGGTGACCGACCTCACCGGTCTCAGGCGCGCCGGGACCTGGGAGGCTTGGCGCATGCGTAAGACCGCGATAGTGACCGGAGCAAGCAGCGGGATCGGGGCCGCCACGGCGCGGCGGCTGGCGGCGGAGGGGTTCAACGTCGTGCTCGCCGCGCGGCGCCGGGACCGCCTCGACGCCCTCGCCAAGGAGATCGCCGAGACCGTGCCCGGGGCGGGCGCGGTGGCGCCGGTGACGCTGGACGTGACGTCGCAGGAGTCGGTGGACGCGCTCGCGGCGGCGGTCGGCCCTTGCCACGTCCTGGTCAACAACGCCGGCGGCGCGCTCGGCATGGACACCGTCGCGACGGCCGACCTCGCCGAGTGGCAGGCGATGTACGACACGAACGTCCTCGGTCTCGTACGGGTGACCAAGGCGATCCTGCCGAAGCTGATCGAGAGCGGCGCGGGGCACGTCGTCAACATCACCTCGATCGCCGCGCACGTCCCGTACGAGGGGGGCGGCGGGTACAACGCGGCCAAGCACGCCGCCTACGCCGTCAACGACGTGATGCGGCTCGAGCTGGTCGCCGAGCCCGTCCGGATCACCGAGGTGTCGCCGGGGCTGGTGAAGACCGAGGAGTTCTCGCTGGTCCGGTTCCACGGGGACGAGGAGAAGGCCGTCAAGCCGTACGAGGGCGTGCCCGAGCCGCTGGTCGCCGACGACATCGCGGACTGCGTCGCGTGGGCCGTCACGCGTCCGCCGCATGTGAACATCGACCGGATCGACGTCCAGCCGCGCGTGCAGGCCGCCCCGTACAAGCTTCACCGGGAGTGAGGGGCGACCGCCTCCCACGGAAGCGTGACCTCACCCAGGCGCCACCGGTTCCGGCCACCGAACGGGGGGCTCGCCAGGACGGGATGGGTTCGCGCCAGCAGTGACACGGCCTCGACCCAGCGCGCGCGGGGGCCGAACGCGGAATGCGGCGCGGCGGTAGCCCAGCACCGGTCGAACGCGGTCAGGAACTCGTGGACGGGCTCGCCCGGCACGTTGCGGTGGATCAGCGTCTTCGGCAGCCGCTCGGCCAGGGCCGACGGGTGGTCGAGGGTGGGCAGATGGGCGGCGAACGTGATCGTCCGCGGGCCGTCCCGGGTCAGCGTGACCCAGACCGCGCGGCGCCCGATCTCGTCGCACGTCCCCTCGACCAGGACGCCGGACGGGGCCAGGCGCGCGCGCAGGTCGTCCCATGCCCGCCAGGCCGCCGGCTCGCCGTACTGGCGGAGGACGTTGAACGCCCTGACCAGGACGGGCGGGCGCGGCACCGGCAGCTCGAACCCGCCGCGCGCGAACGACAGCCCGTCGCGGGGCCCGGCCTGCGCGAGGAAGGCCACCCCGGCGGCGACCCGCGCGGGCTCGATCTCGATGCCGACGACCTCCAGGCGCGGCGCGACCGCGCGGAGCCGCGCGTGCAGTTCGAGGGTGGTGACGGGGGACGCGCCGTAGCCGAGGTCGACGGCCAGCGGCCGGGCGTCCGACCGCAGGGCGCGGGTCTGGGTGGCGGCGATCCAGCGGTCGATCCGGCGGAGCCGGTTGGGGGCGGTGGTGCCGCGGGTCACCTCCCCCCGCGGCCTGGGGACTGGGGGCACGCGGCAATTGTTCCTTGTCGCCGCCTATGCCTTGAGGCCTCCGTTGCCGTGATTACCGCTGTTGCCGCGAACACCGCTGTTGCCCGCGCTTCCCGCCCTGTCCGCCAACCCCGCTGAACATGATTCGGTAAGTCGTCGGTTACGGTGCTGCGCAGCCGCCTGCCCCGACGCCGCCCCCAGAGGAGTGCCGATGCTCGATCTGGCGACCCTGCACGAGGCCATCGCCGCCGCGATCCCCGACCGCGAGTGCCTGGTGTGGCGCGACCGCCGGATGACCTGGCGCGAGGTCGCCGACCGGACGCGCCGGCTGGCGGGCGTCCTGCACGCCCGCGGCCTCGGGGCGACCGGCGCCGCGTCCGGCCCGTCCGAGTCGCCCCACGACCACCTCGCCCTCTACCTGCACAACGGGCCCGAGTACCTGGAGGGGCTGGTCGGCGCGCACAGGGCCCGCGTCGCGCCGTTCAACGTCAACTACCGGTACGTCGACGACGAGCTCGCCCACCTGTTCGCCGACGCGCGCCCGGCCGCCGTGCTCTACCACGCGCGGTTCGCGGACGCCATCGGCCGCGTGGTCGAGCGGCTCGGCGTCCGGCCGCTCCTCCTCCAGGTGGCGGACGGGTCCGGCGCCGCGCTCCTGCCCGGCGCGCTCGACTACGAGGAGGCCCTGGCCAAGGCGTCGCCCGAGCCGCTCCCGGTCCGGCCCGGCGCCGGTGACCTGCACATCCTCTACACCGGCGGCACGACGGGGATGCCGAAGGGCGTGCTGTGGCGCATCGGCGACCTGATGCTCGGGCCGCTCGGCATGCGGCGCCGCGACGGGAGCCCGCTCACCGATCTCGGCGAGGCGGTCGAGCGGGCCGTGCGCAGCGACGTCCGGGTGCTGGTCGGGCCGCCGCTCATGCACGGCGCGGGCACCTGGTCGGCGCTCGGCGGCTGGTGCGCCGGCGCGTGCGTGGTGTTCCCCGACCGGGTGGACGGCCTGGACGCCGCGGACCTGATGGCCACCGCCGAGCGCGAGCGGGCGACACGGATGCCGCTGGTCGGCGACGCGTTCGCCCGCCCGGTCGCCGCGGCGCTGGAGGCCCGGCCGCACGACCTGCGCCCGCTGCGGACGTTCGTCAACTCGGCCGCCGCCATCAGCCCCGCCGTGAAGGAGCGCATCCTGGAGCTCCTGCCGCACGCGCGCATCGTGGACGTCCTCGGCTCGTCCGAGAGCGGCTTCCAGGTCACCCGGACCGGCGCGTCCGCGCGGACGTTCGCGATGGCGGCGGGCACGGCCGTGCTCAGCGCCGACCGGTCCCGGCGGCTCGCGCCCGGCGAGGACGAGCTGGGCTGGCTGGCCAAGGGCGGCTCCATCCCGCTCGGCTACCTCGGCGATCCGGAGAGGACCGCCGCCACCTTCCTGACGGTGGACGGCGAGCGCCTCGTCGTGCCGGGCGACCGGGCGCGCCTCCTCGCCGACGGCACGGTCGAGGTGCGCGGGCGCGAGGCCACAACGATCAACACCGGCGGGGAGAAGGTGTTCGCCGAGGAGGTCGAGGCCGTCCTGCGCGGCCTGCCCGGCGTCGCGGACGCCCTGGTCCTCGGCCGGTTCAGCGAGCGCTGGGGCGCCGAGATCGTCGCGGTGGTCTCCCCCGCCGGCGCCCCGCCGGACGGCGAGCTGCGCGCGGGCTGTGCCGCGCACCTGGCCCGCTACAAGATCCCGAAGGCCTTCGTGCGGACCGACGCCGGCCTGCGCCTGCCCAACGGCAAGGCCGACTACCCCGCCGCGCGGGCGCTCCTCGACTGAACGGGATTCTGCCGGGCCCTGTACGCGGCGGTTCGCGGTGATGGATCCTGGCGTGATGCCGGACCTGCACAGCTTGCTCGCCGACCTCGCCGCCGAGGGCGACTCGCTCGACGCCCTGGTCACGCCGCTGCCCGCCGCGCGGTGGGCCGACCCGACCCCGGCGGAGGGCTGGACGATCGCGCACCAGATCGCCCACCTCGCCTGGACCGACGGCCAGGCCCTCGTCGCGGCCGCCGACCCGGAGGCGTTCCCCAAGATCATCGAAGCGGCCCTCGCGAACCCGGAGGGCTTCGTCGAGGACGGCGCCCGCGCGGGCGCCGCCCAGGACCCGGCGGACCTCCTCGCCCGCTGGCGCGACGGGCGCCGCCGCATGGTGGACGCCCTCGCCGCCCTCCCGCCGGGCACGCGCCTGCCCTGGTTCGGCCCGCCGATGGGCGTCGCGTCCATGGCGACCGCGCGGCTCATGGAGACCTGGGCGCACGGCGAGGACGTCGCCGACGCGCTCGGGGAGCGCCGCGCGCCCACGCACCGCCTGCGGCACGTCGCGCACATCGGCGTCCGCACCCGCGACTTCTCGTTCCGCACCCGCGGCCTGGAGCCGCCCGCCGAGGAGTTCCGCGTCGCCCTGCGCGGACCGGACGGCGAGGAGTGGACGTGGGGCCCGCCGGACGCCCGCCAGTCCGTCACCGGCCCGGCGCTCGACTTCTGCCACGCCGTCACCCAGCGCCGCCACCGCGACGACCTGGCCCTCACCGCCACCGGACCGGACGCCGAACGCTGGCTGGACATCGCGCAGGCCTTCGCCGGCCCGCCCGGACCTGGCCGGCCGCCCGGCTACGGCTCGCCCACGGCCCGCTCGAACGCCTCGTAGGCGTCCGCGGTGAACAGGACGAAGCGGGCCTCGGTCACCTTGGTCGACGTGGTCCGGACGGTCCCGACCGCGATACGGGCGGCGTCGGCCACCGGCCACCCGTAGATGCCCGCCGACACGGCCGGGAACGCGATCGACTCCACGCCCAGCTCGTCGGCGACGCGCAGCGACTCGCGGTAGCAGGAGACGAGCTGGTGGGAGCGGTCCTCGGTGGAGGAGTAGACGGGACCGACGGTGTGGATGACCCAGTCGGCCGGGAGGCGCCCCGCCGTCGTCGCGACGGCCTGGCCGGTCGGCAGCCCGCCGCCGTACTGCGACGCCCGGAGCTTGCGGCACTCGTCCAGGATCTCGGGACCCCCCTTGCGGTGGATCG
Organism: Actinomadura madurae; assembly: GCF_047130825.1. NCBI lineage: Bacteria > Bacillati > Actinomycetota > Actinomycetes > Streptosporangiales > Thermomonosporaceae > Actinomadura > Actinomadura madurae. The sequence continues at coordinate 7,648,907 of NZ_CP083237.1, read as the reverse complement.
CGCCGTCCACCCCGCCGCCCCCCAGCAGCGACGAGTTGGCCGCGTTCACCACCGCGCCGACCTCCTGCTCGGTGATGTCGCCCCGGACGAGAGTGATCTTCATCTGCGCCGTTCCTCCAGTGTGGCCGAACCCCATCAGAAGAGAAGAATTCTCTGCCGGGGGGTGGACGCGAAACGCGTTCGGGCGCTTCCCGGCGGTACGCTCATGGCGGACGAGGCTCCGGGGTGGGTGCTGCTCGTCCGACGTCGTCCGGCCGGACGCAGGGGGGTGTCCATGCGGAACGCCGGGCGTGACCAGTGCATACAGACACCAGAGCAGACGATGCGCGAGGGCGCGACAGTCGCGGAGGTACCCCCTTGAAGATTCTCCTCGCCGGAGCGACCGGAGTCGTCGGTCGCCGGCTGATCCCGCTGCTCGTCCAGGCGGGCCATGAGGTCGCAGGGACGACGCGCCGGTCCGAACGCGCCGGTATGCTGCGCGAGCTCGGCGCGTCGCCGGTCGTCCTGGACGTGCTCAACACCGGCGACGTCCGCGCCGCCGTGGCCGCCATCGACCCGGACGCCGTGATCCACCAGCTCACCGACCTCGCCGACGAGGATTTCGAGGCCAACTCGCATCTGCGGATCGCGGGCACCCGGAACCTCGTCGACGCCGCCAAGGCCGCGGGCGTCGAGACGATGGTCGCGCAGAGCATCGCCTGGCTGTACGTCCCGGGCGACGCGCCCGCAGTGGAGACCGACCCGCTCGACGCGAACCTGCCCCCGTACGAGGGGATCGCGGCGCTGGAGAGCGCCGTCTCGGAGATGCCGCGCGGCGTCGTGCTGCGCTACGGCGCGCTCTACGGCCCGGGCACCTGGTACGCGCCGGACGGGGCGATCGCCGAGCGCGTGCGCGCGGGCAGCCTGCGCCTCGCGCCGTCCTGGACGTCGTTCGTGCACGCCGACGACGCGGCCTCGGCGGCGCTCGCGGCGCTCGACTGGCCCGCCGGAGCCGTCAACATCGTCGACGACGAGCCGGCGACCACGGCGGACTGGCTGCCCGTCTACAGCGCGGCGCTCGGCGCGCCGACGCCGGGCAACGCGGGACGGCACGCGGCGGCGACGGGGCGCGCGGCCTCCAACGCCAAGGCGCTGAGCCTCGGGTGGAAGCCGCAGGTCGCGTCGTGGCGCACCGGTTTCGCGCAGATGGACTCGGCGGTCCGGGCGGACTGACCGCCGGGCCCGCGAGGGAACGTTCCGGCCGGTCCGGTCAGCCGAACTGGAACGAGCGCTTGGACAGGCCGAGCCAGTAGCCGTCGATGACCGACCGCCGCCGCGACGGCGCGTCCGCGTCGGCGCCGAGCGCCATGAACAGCGGCGCGAAGTGCTCGGTCCGCGGGTGCGCGATGCGCGCCGCGGGGGCCTTGGCGCGGAAGTCGAGCAGGGCGTCGACGTCGCCGCCCGTCACGGCCCGGTCCGCCCATTCGTCGAACTCCGCCGACCACGCCGGCGGCTCGGCGTCGAAGTCCGGCCGCATCTCGCGCAGGTTGTGCGTGGTGAACCCGCTCCCGATGATCAGTACGCCCTGGTCGCGCAGCGGCGCGAGGCCGCGCCCGATCTCGAAGAGGCGCTCCGGGTCCAGGGTGGGCATCGACATCTGCAGCACGGGGACGTCGGCGTCCGGATACATCTCCACGAGCGGCACGTACGCGCCGTGGTCCAGCCCGCGCTCCTCGTCCTGGTGCACGCCGGGCAGGAGCTTGCGGACGTCCTCGGCGAGGCCGGGGGCGCCGGGCGCGTCGTACCGGACGGTGTAGTACCGCTCCGGGAACCCCCAGAAGTCGTACACGAGCGGCACCCGCCGTGTCGCGCCGACGCTGAGCGGCGCCTCCTCCCAGTGCGCCGACACCATCAGGACCGCCTCCGGCTTCGGCAGGTCGGCCGACCAGCGGGAGAGCTCGCCGGGCCACCGCGGGTCGTCGGCGAGCGGCGGTGCGCCGTGGCTGAGGTACAGGACGGGCATCCGGGCCATCGTGATCACCCCTCTTACTTGAGACTTCAACTATATCCATTTTTATTGAATCTTCAAGTCTTGAGGATTCAAACGTTTGGGTAGACTGGCGGCATGACGGAGACGACCGGGACACGGTGGCTCGACGACGACGAGCAGGAGACCTGGCGCGCCTTCCTGTGGACGTCCAGACTGCTGAACGAGGCCCTCGACCGCCAGCTCCAGCGTGACTCGGGCCTGCCGCACACCTACTACATGATCTTGGCGATGCTGTCGGAGGCACCCCGGCGCGCGCTGACGATGACCGAGCTGGCGGAGGTCGTCTACTCCTCGCCGAGCCGCCTGTCCCACGCCGTCAACCGGCTGGAGGAGGCCGGCTGGGTGGCGCGGTGCAAGCACGACTCCGACCGCCGCACCACGATCTGCCGGCTGACCGACGCAGGGTACGCCGTGCTCGCCGAAGCGGCACCGGGCCATGTCGCCGAGGTCAGGCGGCACCTGTTCGACCCGGCTGAGCCGCGAGCAGATGCTCCAGTTCCGCGAGGCGCTGCGCGCCCTGCTGACCTCCCTCGATCCGGACCGCGAGGCGCCCTGCGCGCGCTAGGCGGCGAACTCCACGCGGTGCGCCTTCGCCTCCGGGTGCGCGGCGGCGAGGAGCCGCATGCCCTCCTCTTCCAGGGCGGTGCGGTCCCGCTCAGGGATCGGGTCGAACGGGTCGATGCGCACGGTCGCCTCGCCGCGCTTCTTCTCCATCGTCCACATGCCGTGGACGAAGCCGTCGACCAGGAACGTCGCTCGGATGATGCCGTTGACGGTGAAGACGCGCTTGCGCCGCTCCTCGGTGATGATCCGCGCCCCCGGTCGGCGTGCGACAGCAGCAGGTTGTCGAAGTCGGGGACGAACCGCACGGGCGCCGGCGTCTCCGGATCGGGACGCGGCGCCTCGGGCAGGTCGTACAGCGTCCGCCCCTCCTCGTCCTGGAACGTGACGAGCTTGGGCAGCAGCCGCTCCACGACCTCGCCGAGCCGGGTCAGCCCCGACCAGTGCTGGACGTCCCGGACGCTCGCCGGCCCGAACGCACCCAGGTAGCGCAACACCAGATCGTCCACGGAAGGAACGGATTCCGCCGGCCCGAGCCACGCCTCCAGGGTCGTGTGCCGCGCGATCCCGGTCGCGCCCCAGATGCCGCGCGGCGGCACCTGCACCAGCGGCACGCTGCAGCGGACGGCCCAGGCGAGCAGCGCCGCGTCGGCGTCCGGCCACCGTTCGGCGAGCAGGGTGCGGAGTTCCTTGTCGGTGCGCGGCTCCTCCTCCAGCCGGTCGCGGGCCCAGGCGACGACGGCGTCGAGGTCGATGCCGTCGAGGTCGGCCCGGCGGCCTCTCAGGTGGTTGTCGAGGATCACCTGGGTGAGCGGCCGCAGGGCCAGGGCGTCGCGGGCGCTGACGAGGTGCAGCGTGCCGCGCATCAGCACGATCCGCAGCGCCCGGCGGTCGGTCATCAGCGGCGCGACCTCGTCGAACGCGTAGCCGGCGAGCCTGCTCCACAGCCCGATGTGCGGCGGGCCGGGAGCCTGCGACTGGAGGCCCACGAGGTGCTCGATGGCGTCCAGGGCGGGCATGGCGTGCCGTTCGAGCAGCAGCTGCCTGGCCAGCAGCGCCCGGTTCAGGTCCCTGCGTCCCAGCATCTCAGCCGCCATACCGGCCCCGCAGTTCCTGCCAGGTGGGGGGCGGGCCCGGAAGCTCCTGCCGGTCGGTCAGGTGCAGGGCGTCCAGCATGAGGGCCAGGTAGCGGTGCTGGAGCCGGTTCATCCGCTCGTCGTCGCCGATCCGGATGCCGTGCAGGTACTCCAGCATGACCGAGATGTCGCCGACCTCGATCTCGGGCCGCAGCGCGCCCTCCTCCTTCGTGCGCTCCAGCAGGCGCGTCGTGGCGAGATGGATCTCCTGGCCCTTGCGGCTCATGGCCTCGGTGACGGGGAACGCGCCCGCGAGCCGCATGGTCAGGGAGCCGGCGCCGATGTCCAGGCAGCGGCGCATGAAGCCGGCGAACGCCTCCCACGCGTCGCCGTCGTCGTCGAGGGCCCGCTCCACCTCGGCGAGGTAGCGGTCCATCCCGTCGTCGGCGAGCTTCTGGAGCAGGTCCTCCTTGCTCTTGTACCGGCGGTAGAGGGCGCTGATCCCCACCCCGGCGTGCTCGGCCACCGCGGAGATCGGCGCGCCCGGGTCGGCGGTGAACACCGCCCGGGCCGCTTCCCGGATCAGCTCGTCGTTGCGTGCCGCCTGCGCCTTGCGCCCGCTCATGGGCGCCCGTGCCGTCGTCTCCATGCCCCCATCATAAGGGAACGAAGAATTCCGTTCTACTCTACGCCGATGCCGTCCTGGGCGCGGGAGGCGCAGGCGGTGGTGAAGGCGGTGATGACCGGGTGGGGGCGGGTGCCGTCGCCGGCCAGTTCGGGCTGGAAGAGGGTGGCGAAGTAGAACGGGTGGTCCGGGAGCTCGGCGATGCGGACCTGGCCGTCGTCGTCGTGGCCGGTGAAGCGCAGGCCGTGCGCCGCGAGCAGGTCGAGGTACGCGGGGTTCGGGCCGAACGCGCAGTTGAACCGCTCGATGCTGCGCGTCGTCCCCATGATCTTCTCGGCGGACGAGCCCGGGAGCAGGTTCACCTCCGCCTCGTGCCCGGCGAGCGAGCAGGCCATCGGCGCGATGACCGGGTCCTCCTCGGCGGGGTCGTACTCGGCGTGCCCGGCCGCCGGGAGGCCGCAGGCGTTGCGGGCGAATTCGAGCACCATGTGCTGGAAGCCGCCGCACGTGCCCAGGACGGGTATCCCGCCCTCCCTTGCGGAGCGCGCCGCGGCCACGGCGCCGGCCTCGCTCCTGTAGGGGCTGCCGGGCAGGAGCCACACCCCGTCGAAGCCCGTCAGGCCGTCCCCGACCTCGTCGGTCGGGATCCAGTAGGCCTCGACCAGCAGGCCTTCCCGGTCTCTGACGGCCTCCAGCAGGCCCGGGATGCGGACGTGCGACTGGACGTGCGGCGACCGGTCTCCGACAAGCGCGATACGTGCGACGAAGCTCATGGCTTCGATCCTGCCGCCCGCGCATGGTTAAGCACCAACGATGATTTTCGATGTCTGGATAAGCAACACTTATCCAATGGATCCGCATTTGCTGCGCACGTTCGTCACCGTCGTCCGGACGGGCTCGTTCTCGGCCGCCGCAGGTGAGCTCGGATACACGCAGGCCGCGGTGTCGCAGCAGATCGCCTCGCTGGAGAACGACCTCAAGGTCACGCTCCTGCACCGGCGGCCCGTCCGGACGACGGAGGCCGGGGCGCGGCTGCTCGACCACGCCGGGCCGATCCTGCTGCGGCTCCAGGCGGCGCGGTCCGAGATCGCCGGGCTCGCCGCCGGTCCCCGGACCCGGTTGCGCGCCGGCGCCTCGCCGCTCGCCGCCGTCCATGTGGCGGAGCCGCTCGCCGCGGCCCGCCGCGCCCATCCCCGGCTGGACGTCGCCGTCCGCGTCCTGCCGCGCGCCGGGATCGGCGCGGCCGTCGCGACGGGCGACCTGGACCTCGGGCTCGTGGACGGCATCGCCGCGCCCAGCGACCCGCTGCGGCTGGACGTGCCGCTCACCGCCGTCGCGGTGGCCGAACGGCCGCTGGTGGTTCCGCTGCCGGTCTCGCACCCGCTGGCGTCCCGGTCCCGGCTCGACCTCCGCGATCTCGTCGACGCGCTGTGGCTGGACGCTCCGGACACGGCCGTCCCGCTGGCGGCGCTCCGGGAGGCGGTGGGCGTCCGGGACGGCTTCCGCGCGTCCCTCGCCTGTGACGGGGGCGACCTGCTACTCCTCCTCGGCCTGCTCGGCGCGGGACACGGCCTCGCCGTCCTGCCCGCCGGTGCGGCGGAGGGCGGCGGTCTCGTCGAGGTCCCGGTCGGGGAGCCGCGGATCGTCCACCGCACGGAACTGCTGCATCTCCGCACGCCGGACGCCGCGAGCGCGTCGTTCGTCGCCGCCCTGACCTGACGCTTCTTGACATCCGGGCCGTCATGGACGCAGTATGAACGCATGTTCATGAACATGCGTTCATTTAGAGGCGGGGCATGAAGGTCGTCAACACGCACCAGGCCGAGGCGTGGAACGGGTACGAGGGCGAGCACTGGGCCGAGCGGTACGACCGGTACGACGCCACGAACGGCGGGTTCAACGGGCACCTGCTGGACGCCGCCGCGATCGGGCCGCGCGACCGCGTGCTCGACCTCGGCTGCGGGAACGGGCAGGTCACCCGGCTCGCCGCGGAGCGGGCCCGGCTCGGCAGCGCGACGGGCGTCGACCTGTCCGGGCCGATGCTCGGCCGGGCCCGCTCCCTCGCCGCGCAGGAGGGCGTCGCGAACGTGACGTTCGAGCAGGGCGACGCGCAGGTGTACCCGTTCGCCGATGCCGCGTTCGACGTCGCGATCAGCCGGTTCGGCGTCATGTTCTTCGCCGACCCGGTCGCCGCGTTCGGCAACGTCCGGCGGGCGCTGCGCGAGGGCGGGCGGCTCGCGTTCCTGTCGATGGCGCCGCTCGGCGAGACCGACCTCGCGTCGGTCTTCGCCGCGCTCCCCGCCCGCGACGAACCCGCCGTCGGGCACGACGGGCCGCTGTCGCTGTCGGACCCGGGCCGCGCCCGTGAGGTCCTGGAGGGCGCCGGGTTCACGGGCGTGACCGCGCGGAAGGTGGAGGCCGAGCAGGTCTGGGGACGGGACGCGCAGGACGCGGCGGAGTTCTTCTCCGGCTGGGGCCCGATCCGCTACAACTACGGCGCGGGCGAGGAGATCCGCGCGGCCGTCGCGGAGGCCATGCGCCCGTTCGAGCGCGACGGCGCCGTCCGGCTGCGCGGCACCGCCTGGCTCGTGACGGCCCGCCGATGAGACGCGTCGTGATCCTCGGCGGGTACGGGGCCGTCGGCCGGGAGGTCGTCGCCGGCCTGCGCGGGCACGTGCCGGAGATCGTCGTCGCCGGGCGCGACCTCGCCAAGGCGCGCACGGTGGACGGCGCGATCCCGATGCGCCTCGACCTGCGCGGGGACGACCCTGCCGACATCGACGCCGACGCGATCGTCATGTGCGCGGAGACCGGGAACGTGCGGGTCGCCGAGGCGTGCCTGGCGCGGGGCGTCCACTACGTCGACGTCTCCGCCTCGCACGAGATACTCGCGGGGATCGAGAAGCTGGACGGCCTCGCGGGCGAGCGGAAGGCCACGGCGGTGCTGAGCGTGGGGCTCGCGCCCGGTGTCACGAACCTGCTGGCCCGCGAGTTCCGCGGCGCGGACGTCGACATCGGCGTGCTGATCGGGTCCGGGGAGCGGCACGGGCCGTCGGCCGTCGACTGGACCCTCGGCTCGCTCGGCGGGCTGGGCGAGTCGTGGCGGATGCGGTTCCCCGCGCCCTACGGCGTCCGGACGGTGCACCGCTTCCCGTTCTCCGACCAGTACACGCTGCCTGGCAGCGTCCGGACGGGTCTCGCCCTGGACTCCCGCGCGCTGACCGCCGCCCTCCCCCGGCTCGCCCGGTTCCGTGACCTGCGCCTGGTGCGGGCCGCGTTCAGCCGGGTCCACGTCGGCGGGGACGGGTTCGCGGTGGCGGCCGCGTCCGGCGGGACCGTCCGGGCGTTCGCGGGCCGGCGGCAGAGCCGGGCGACGGGCCTGGCGACCGCGCTGGTCGTCCGGCGGCTGGAGGGCGTGCCGCCCGGCGTCCGGCACATCGAGGACGCCGTCGAAGCGGGCTTCCTGCCCGAGCTGGCCGCGCACGGGTTCGAGCTGACTCAATACGATGCCGGTGATGTCACCTAGAAGAGCGGCGGCGCTGGGCGGCGGCGGCCGGTCCCTGCGCGAGCATCTGATCGCCACGGCCCGGCGGATGATGGCCGAGCGGGGGGCGGCGGGCCTGACCGTCCGCGCGATCGCCCGCGAGGCGGGCGTCGCCGACGGCGTCCTCTACAACCACTTCTCCGACAAGGAGGAGCTGCTCGCGCACGCGCTGCGGGCGCACGCGGAGGCGGTCGAGCGGCCGCTGCCCCCGCTGCCCGAGCCCGGCACCGGGACGGTCGAGGAGAACCTGCGCGCGTACGTCGAGCACGGGCTCCGCCTGCACGACGGGCTGCTGCCCGTGCTGGCCGGGCTGGTCGCCCAGCCGGACGTCCTCACCCGGTTCGCGGCGCTGAGCGGCGGTAGCGGCGACTGGAACCGGCGGCTGGCCGCCTACCTGCGCGCCGAGCGCGACCTCGGCCGCCTCGCCCCGGACGCCCGGGTGGAGGCGGCCACCTCGATGATCGTCGGCGCCTGCCACGAGCCGGTCCTGTCGGTGCTGTTCCAGGGCCGGGGGATCGCCCGGCCGGTCTCCCTGGACGCCGTGGACGATCTTGTCGCCACCGCGCTCCGCGGCCTGGCCCCGCGCTAGGACGCTCCACACCAGGACGCTCCACGCTAGGACGACATGGCGGCCCGGACCTCCTCCAGCGTGCGGTCCGCGATCTCGTTGGCGCGCTCGTCGCCCGCCGCGAGGACGCCGCGCAGGTAGGCCCGGTCGGCGGCGAACTCGGCGCGGCGGGCGCGCAGCGGGCGCAGGAACTCGTTCACCGAGTCGGTCACGACCTTCTTCAGCGCCGCCGCCCCGCCGCCGCCGATCTCCTCGGCCACCAGGCGCGGGTCGCGGTCCTGGCACAGCGCGGCGAGCAGCACGAGGTTGGACACCTCCGGCCGGGTCTCCGGCTCGTAGGTGATGTTCCGGTCCCCGTCGGTCACGGCCCTCCTGATCAGCCGGGCGGTCTCGTCCTCGGTGGCCCCGAGGGCGATGGCGTTGCCGCGGCTCTTGCTCATCTTCTGGCCGTCCATGCCGAGCAGGCTCGGCGCGGCCGACAGCAGCGCGTCCGGCACCGGGAACACCGGGCCGTAGCGCTCGTTGAACCGGCGCGCGATGGTGCGGGTGATCTCCTGGTGCGGCAGCTGGTCCTTGCCGACGGGGACGAGGTTCGCCTTGCAGGACAGGATGTCGGCGGCCTGGTGCACGGGATAGGTGAGCATCAGCCCGCTGACCGACGCCTGCCGGGACGCCGCGATCTCGTCCTTCACGGTCGGGTTGCGGCTCAGCTCCGAGACCGACACCAGCGACAGGAACGGCAGCATGAGCTGGTTCAGCGCGGGGACGGCGCTGTGCTCGAACATCGTCCCGGTGGACGGGTCGAACCCGGCGGCCAGATGGTCGGCGACGAGCCCCTCGACGTACTCCGACAGGTGCTCGGCGACGTCCCGGTCGGTGAGCACCTGGTAGTCGGGGACGAGGACGATCAGTTCCACGCCGGCGCGCTGGAGGCGCACGCGGTTGGCGAGGGTGCCGAAGTAGTGGCCGAGATGCAGCGGGCCGGTGGGCCTGTCGCCGGTCAGGATGCGGAACGACCCGGGGTCGTCCGCGATGCGTTCTTCCAGCTCGCGGCTCCGCGCTTCGGCGGCGCGCAGGCTCTCGGGGATGGTCTCCATGGGTCTCTCCTCGTCGGTTCCGTCCGTCTCGCCGGACCGGCCCGCGTCACCGAGGAAAGAGAAAGGGCCGTCCGGCGGACGGCCCGTGGCGTGCGTGAGTGTCGGCCGTCCTAGGACGGCCACCAGCCCAGACACGCGGTGCGGTTCATGGCGTCAGCATAGCCCACGTAATGCGACTGCCTATAGATAATCTAGAACGAAACCATCGTGGGTAGGCTGGACGCATGACGTCGATGGCCCCCGCGAGCACGCAGACGGACCTGTCCTTCCTCCTCGACCACACCGGCCACGTCCTGCGCACCCGGATGACGGCGGCGCTCGCCGAGATCGGGCTGACGCCGCGCATGCACTGCGTCCTGGTGCACGCGCTGGAGGAGGAGCGCACTCAGATCCAGCTCGCCGAGATCGGAGACATGGACAAGACGACCATGGTCGTCACGGTGGATGCCCTGGAGAAGGCGGGCCTCGCCGAGCGCCGGCCGTCGTCCACGGACCGGAGGGCCCGGATCATCGCGGTCACCGAGGAGGGCGCCCGGGTCGCGGCCCGCAGCCAGGAGATCGTGGACGGCGTCCACGAGGCCGCCCTCGGCTCGCTTCCCGAGGACCAGCGCGACGCCCTCGTCCGGGCACTGACCTCCCTGGTCAACGGGCATCTCGCGACACCGTCGGAGAGCCCGCGGGCAGTGCGCCGGGCGCGCGAGCGGACGAAGTAAATCCGTCAGAGATAGTCCGCAACAAAACCATCTGCTACGGTTCCTCCTGTGTCCCTGAGACAGGAGATGACCATGTCCGCACCGCTCCGCTCCCGCTGGGCAGCGCTCGCCGTGCTGTCCGCCACCATGCTGATGACGATCCTCGACGGCAGCATCGTCACCGTGGCGACCCCCGCCATCCAGGAGGACCTCGGCTTCTCCCCCGCCGGGCTCAGCTGGATCATGAACGCCTACCTGATCCCGCTCGGCGGCCTGCTGCTCCTCGCCGGGCGGCTCGGCGACCTCGCCGGCCCCCGCACGCTGTTCCTCGCCGGGAACGCGGTGTTCACCGCGGCGTCCGTGCTGGCGGGCGCCGCCACCACGGCCGGCCTGCTGATCGCCGCCCGGTTCCTCCAGGGGGTCGGCAGCGCCCTCGCCTCCGCGGTCGTCCTCGGCATCATCGTGACGCTGTTCACCGACCCCCGGGAGCGGGCCAAGGCCATCGGGATCTTCAGCTTCACCGGCGCCGCCGGCGCGTCCATCGGGCAGGTGCTCGGCGGGGTCCTCACCGACGCGCTCAGCTGGCACTGGATCTTCCTGATCAACCTGCCGATCGGCGTCGCCACCATCCTGCTGGCCCTCCCGGCCCTGCCCCGCGACCGCGGCATCGGCCTGAAGGCGGGCGCGGACGTGTGGGGCGCGCTGCTCGTCACGTCCGGGCTGATGCTGGGCATCTACACGGTCGTCAAGGTCGAGGGGCACGGCTGGATCTCCGCGCACACGCTGGGCCTCGGCGCGGTGTCGCTGCTCCTGCTCGCCGGGTTCGCCGTCCGGCAGGCCCGCGCCGCGACCCCGCTGATGCCGCTGCGCATCCTGCGCTCCCGCAACGTCTCCGGCGCGTACGCCGTGCAGCTGCTCACCCTGTCGGCGATGTTCTCGTTCCAGGTGATCGTCGCCCTGTACATGCAGCGGGTCCTCGGCTACAGCGCGCTCGACACCGGCCTCGCGATGCTGCCCGCGGCCGTCATGATCGGGGCGGTGTCGCTGTTCGTCTCCGCCCGGCTGTCGAACCGGTTCGGCGACCGGGCCGTGCTGGTGGGCGGGCTGCTCCTGCTGATCGGCGCGATGGCGTGGCTGACGACCGTCCCGGTGGACGCGGACTACGTGACCGACCTCCTGCCGGTGTTCCTGCTGGTCGCCGGGGCCGGGCTCGTCCTGCCGTCGCTGACCTCGCTCGGCATGTCCAGCGCCCGCCCCGATGACGCGGGCATCGCGTCCGGGCTGTTCAACACCGTCCAGCAGGTCGGGATGGCGGTCGGCGTCGCCGTGCTGACCACGCTCGCCGCGTCCCGCATCGAGTCCCTCCGCCTGGACGGGCGGGACGGCGCCGCCGCGCTCACCGGCGGCTACCACCTGGCGTTCGCCGTGTCGGCGGGCCTGCTGGCCGCCGCGCTCGCCGTCGCCCTGCTCGTCCTGCGCACCCCGAAGCCCGCGGTGGACGCCGCGGCCCCCGCCGAGACCGTCCCCACCAGCGCCTGACGCCCGAAGGAGCCTGACGATGACCGAGACGGCGAAGTACCGCCCCGGCCAGGGGCCCGGCCCGAAGCCCGTCACCGAGGACGACCTGGCCCGCCTGCTCGGCGAGCAGCGGTTCGCCGTCCTCGCCACCAACAAGAAGAACGGCCACCCGCACCTGTCGACCGTCGTCTACACGTGGGACCCGGACGAGCGCGTCGCCCGGATCTCCACGACGGCCGAGCGGGCGAAGGTGAGGCAGCTCCGGAACGACCCGCGCGCCGCGCTGCACGCGTCGAGCGCCGACCACATGGCGTTCGCCGTCGCCGAAGGCACCGCCGAGCTGTCCGGCGTGAGCGAGGAGCCCGGTGACGCGGCCGGGCGCGAGCTGCTCGCGATGACGCCCGGCTTCGACGATCCGGCCGACGAGCGCGCGTTCCTGGACCAGATGGTGAAGGACCGCCGGCTGGTGATCCGCCTCCGCGTCTCCCGCCTCTACGGGACGGTCATCGCGGACTGACCGATGCCCGGAACGAAGCACCAGCGGAGCGGAAAGCAGCGACCAGCCCCCTTGTCGGGGAGTCTGGGGGTCCTCCCCCCAGACAAGGCACTGACCAATGCCCGAAACGGAGCACCAGCGCAGTGGAAGGCAGCGGCCAGTCCCCCTTGCCGGACGGTCTGGGGGTCGTCCCCCCAGATAGGACGCTGACTATCAGTGGGGCAGGACGAGGAGGACGAGGGGGAGGCCTGCGATGACCGGGACGGCGACGGTGGCGGCGAGGCGGGTCCGGCGGGACAGCGGCTGCGGCTCCAGCAGCCGGTTCACCCGCGCCATCACCGGGATGTCGCTGCGGGACGCGACGCCGAGCGTGCCGGACGGGGCGTTGGCCGGGCGGGCGGCGGCGAACCGCAGCAGCGCCGTCGCCAGCTCGCGCGGCGGGCGGCCGTGCCGGGCCCGGTCGTCGGCGGCCATCTCGATCAGCAGCTCCACCGCGTCCAGGCACCGCCCGACCAAGCGGAACTGCGGGAACACCTGGCGCAGCGACGCGAACGGCAGCAGGACCAGGTCGTGCCGCTCGCGGGCGTGGGCGCGCTCGTGCGCGAGGACCGCGGCCAGCTCGCCGTCGTCCAGCAGCTCCAGCGTCCCGGCGCTGACGACGACCTTGGACGAGCGGACCCCCGGCACGCAGTACGCGGCGGCGCCGGGGTGGTCGAGGACGAGGGTGCCGGGGACGGCCGAGTCGCGCCGCGACACCAGCGCGAGCAGCGCCCGGTGCCGCCGCCGGGCCCGCATGACCCGGGCCACCGCGAACATCAGCATGACCAGCAGCACGCCGGCGAGGCTGATCGCGCTGAGCAGCGCCGCGACCTGCACGGCGTTCAGCCGGGCGGCCTGGTCGTCGTAGAGGCCGGGCAGCCCGCCGAGCACGCCCTTGCCGTACGGGAGCAGGGCGAGGCCGAGCAGCGCGCCGATCGTGGCGACGCCCCAGCACAGCCCGAGGGCCTGCCAGAGCGCGATCCCGATGCGCGGTGTCCGCCACGTCCACCGGGCCCGGGACAGCAGGTGCGCCCCGCCGACGGTCCCCAGTGAGATCAATGCGAGCAGGGCGGTGCCGGTCATGCCGGAGGTTCCTTGCCCGTGAGGCCCGCGAGGGTCTCCCGAATGACGTCGATCTCGTCTCGCGAGACCGACCGGACGAAATGGGCGAGCGCGGCGTCCCGGTCGCCGGTCTCGTTGAGCGCGCCCAGCATCAGCTCGGTGACGTACATCTCCCGGCTGGCCACCGGGTGGTAGCGCCAGGCGCGGCCGTCGCGCTCCCGTTCAAGGAAGCCCTTCTTGGCGAGCCGGTCCAGGACGGTCATGACGGTGGTGTGCGCGAGGTCGCGGTCGCCGGCGAGCGCACGGCTCACGTCACGGGCGGTCGCCGCCTCGTGGCCGGCGTCCTCCCGCGCCCAGAGGACCTCCATGACCGTGCGTTCAAGCTCTCCCAGACCCTTCACGCATTCCAGATTATCCGACCGTCCCGGAGGGGACCACGTCAGGTAGTACTACCGCCCGTAGGGGGCGTGACCAGGCCCAGCTCGTAGGCGGCGATGACGAGCTGGACGCGGTCGCGGGCGCCGAGCTTGGCCAGCAGCCGCGCGACGTGCGCCTTCGCGGTCGCCACGCTGATGTACAGCTCCTCGGCGATCTCCGCGTTGGTCATGCCGCGCCCGACGAGCGTCAGGACCTCGCGCTCGCGGTCGGTGACGCCGTCGGCCCGCCTCGGCTCCGGGGCCGGTTCCGATCTCGGCTCGGGGCGGGCGGCGAACTCCGCGATCAGCCTCCGGGTGACGCTCGGCGCGATCAGCGCGTCCCCGTTCGCGACGACGCGGATCGCCGCGAGGATCTCCTCCAGCGCCATGTCCTTGACGAGGAAGCCGCTCGCGCCCGCGCGCAGCGAGCCGTAGACGTACTCGTCGTCGTCGAACGTGGTCAGCATCAGGACGTGGGCGCCGGTGATCCGGCGGGTGGCCTCGATGCCGTCCATGTCGGGCATGCGGATGTCCATCACGACGACGTCCGGCGCGGCCCGCTCGGCGAGCGCGACCGCCTCGGCGCCCGTCCCGGCCTCGCCCACGATCTCCATGTCCGGGGTGTCGGCGACCAGGACGCGCAGCCCGGCCCGGATCAGCGGCTGGTCGTCGGCCAGCACGACGCGGATCGTCATGCCGCCGCCGGCGCGGGGATGCGGGCCGCCACCCGGAAGCCGCCCTCCGGACGCGGCCCGGCGGTGAACTCGCCGCGCAGCAGGGCGGCCCGCTCGCGCATCCCGGTGATGCCGTACCCGGTGCCGACCATGCCGCCGTGCCCGTCGTCCTCGACCTCGATCGCGAGTTCCGCGTCCCGGTAGCCGATCGTCACCCGGCAGCGGTCGGTGCCCGCGTGCCGGACGACGTTCGTCACCGCCTCCTGGACGATCCGGTATGCCGACAGGTCGACGTCCGGCGGGAGCGGCCTCGGCTCGCCCTCGGTCCGGAGGTCGACCGTGACGCCGGCGTCCATCGTGGCCTCGGCCAGCCGGGCGAGGTCGTCCAGGCCGGGAACGGGACCGAGCGGCGCCGCCCCGGGGTCGTCCCTGCGCAGCGCGGTGAGCATCCGCCGCAGCCCGGACAGGGTGTCGCGGCTGGTGGCCTCGATGGCGTTCAGCGCGTTGCGGGCCTCGGCGGGCTGGGTGTCGATCACCCGTCCGCCCACGCCCGCCTGGATCGCGATGATGCCGATGCTGTGCGCGACCATGTCGTGCAGCTCCCGCGCGATCCGCAGCCGCTCGGCCGCGACCGCCTGCGCGGTGGCCTGCTCGCGCAGGGTCTTCGCGTGGGCGCGCCGCACGCGGACCGAGTTCCCCGTCATCCAGGTGACGGCCATCGCGAGGACGACGGCCATCAGCAGGACGTCGTCGGCCGACAGGAACGCGGCCACGGACAGCCCCTGCACGGCGAGGGTCACGGCCGCCACGCCGAGGGACACCCGCTGCGAGCGGGTCGCCGCGATGTAGCAGACCGCCAGGTCGGTGAGCAGGATCTGCAGGCCCGCGATGGCCCCGATCTGCATCTCCAGGAGGCCGACGGTCCAGGTGAGCAGCAGGATCGCGTGGGCGGGCAGCGGGTGCCGGGTCAGCAGTACCGCGACCAGGACGGTGAGCAGGACGGGAAGGAGGATCTCCAGACCCGCGTAGCCCTGCCGTCCGCTCCTCAGCGCCACGTAGACGACGACCGGGTACAGGACGGCCCCGGACCACAGCAGCGCCGTCCACGCGACATGGCGCGCTCGGCTCAGCGGAAGGGCGGACATGCGCCGATCGTAACCGTCGGCCCTTCTCCGGCACATTGGCCTGGAGGCTTAATCCTCCGGGCTACAAGCGCCCCTCGTGAATGTGTCCGGCGGCCCGATGCCTGTGAAAGGGGTCGGCCGACACCGTTATTCGCATGAAGCGCTGGGTGTCTCTGGTTCTGGCTCTCGAAATCCTGGGAATCGTGGTCTTCTCCGCCGTCTACGACTCGCTGGATTTCCGTATCTACTGGCTGGGCGGGGAGGCCGTGACGGACGGCACGCGCCTGTACCGGGAGCAACTCGCCGACCATTGGTTCACCAACACGCCTTTCATGGCCGCATTGTTCACTCCCCTCGCCGCGCTGCCGCTTACTTTCGCGCGAATGCTGTGGCAACTGGCCGCCCTGGCGGCGTTCGTATGGGCGTGCACGGTGACGGGGAAACTGGCCGGCCGCCGAGTCTCTCTCACGCTCGCGGTCGCCGCCGGCCTGCTGCTCGAACCGGTGTGGCATTCGTTCTTCCTGGGGCAGGTGAATCTGTTCCTGCTCGCTCTCGTCCTCGCGGACATGCATCGCGTCGCTCTCGGCCGTCCCGCCGGGATCGGCATCGGCATCGCGACCGCGATCAAGCTGACACCGGCCGTCTTCGTCGTCCTTCTCCTGCTGACGCGACGCACGAAGGACGCCGTCACGGCCGCCGCGACCTTCGCCGTCTGCACGCTGCTCGCCTACGCCATCGCACCGGACGCGTCCCGCCTCTACTGGCTGCACACCTTCTACGACACGTCCCGCGTGGGCGTCCCGTACATCAGCAACCAATCTCCCTATGGGGCACTGACCCGCATATTGAGAGGAACGGCCGAGGTCGGAGACTGGTACACGGCCATCCCGCTGACGATCGGCGCTTTCGGGCTCCTGCTCGCAGCCGCGTGGGCCAGGCGGGGCGACTGGCTGAGCGC
This sequence comes from Actinomadura madurae, assembly GCF_047130825.1. Lineage (NCBI taxonomy): Bacteria > Bacillati > Actinomycetota > Actinomycetes > Streptosporangiales > Thermomonosporaceae > Actinomadura > Actinomadura madurae. The sequence continues at coordinate 7,632,428 of NZ_CP083237.1, read as the reverse complement.
CACGGCGGTGACCGGTGTGACCGGCCTTCTGGTCTCCCCCATCTCGTGGGCTCATCACTGGGTCTGGGTCGTCCCCGTGCTGGCCGTACTCCTCCGCGACAATGACCGAAGGGCCGCCGTCTGCGGCTACATCCTCTTCATGTTGTCACCGCTCTGGTGGACGCCCCACAACGGCGACCCGCGCCAATACGGCCTCCATTTCCTGACCCCGGTCGCCAACTGCTACCTGCTGGCCGGCGTGTTCTTCCTGGCCCACATGGCCGTCCGGCTTCGGGTCACCAGCGGTCATGGTGAACGGCGGCTGCCAGAGGACGCCGCTGACGCCAGCCGTGCCGTTCGAGATCCGGGGTGGGTTCGAGATGGGTGACCGGGCCGACGCACAGCCACGCGACCGGACGGATCCCAGCGGGAACGCCGAGCAGGCGGCGAAGGTACGGCTCCCGGTAGAAGGACACCCAGCCGACGCCCAGCCCTTCGGCGGTGGCGGCGAGCCAGAGGTTCTGGATGGCCAGGCAGACCGAGTACAGCCCCGCGTCGGCGATCGCGTGCCTCCCGAGGACCGCCGGGCCGCCGCGTACCGGGTCGTAGGTGACCACGATCGACAGGCCGGCCTCCAGCACCCCGTCGATCTTGATGCGGGCGAACCGCTCGGCGGCGTCCCCGGTCAGCGTCGCGGCGAAGGCGGCGCGCTCGGCCTGGACGTGCTCGTGGAACGCGGCCCTGATGCCGGGATCGCCGACGAGGACGAAGTCCCACGGCTGGGACAGTCCCACGCTCGGCGCCGCGTGCGCGGCGGCCAGGATCCGGCCGAGGACGTCCTCCGGAACGGGCGCACCGGTGAACTCGGCGCGCACGTCGCGGCGGCGGTGGATGGCGTCATAGACGTTCATGGGCAGGCTCCCGCTGCGACGGGCCGCCGCGGACGGCGGCCGTGTGGAGCGAGGCCGGTCTTCGGACTCCCGGATCGACGCTCGACCGCCCGCCTTCCCGGCCTTCCGGCCAGTGGCCGCGCGTACGCGCGTGGGCGGCTGCTCCCCGGTCACCGCGGCGGGCCCGTGCCGGATTCGCACCGGCTTCCCGATTCTCCCCAGATGGGGCACCCCGCGTCAGTTCATGCCACCTGGCACCCTACCGGGGGCGACCGCTCCTCAGAAGGCGACCACCTTGGGGTAGTGCCGGACGAAGTCCGCCCGGGTGATGCCCGCCTCGGACGCGTCGATCGCGATGGCGATGTATCCGCGGCTCGCGTGGAGGGACCACTCGCCGCCCGCGTCGCGATAGGCGTTGAAGGCGGCGGCGAACTCCTCCGCCGTCCCGATGACGGCGTCGGACAGGTAGGCGGCCGAGCCCTCGTCGGAAAGCGGGGAGGCGCCCAACCTGCCGACCGATCCGAGCACGCCCGTCTCCGCGGCGGCCGAGAAGAACCCCGCGAGTTCGTCGGCGCTCGCGGCGTCGGGAGCGATGAGGTGCACACCGCACGCCCTCTCCGGCTCGTCGTCCCCGTCCCGCGACCAGAGCGCGTAGTAGACGCTCAGCATGTACAGGACGGCGTTCCTGTCCCGGCCCGCCAAGCGCCGGATCAGCATGGTCTTGCCGTCCGACAGCGCGAACCCGGCGGCGACCTGCCTGTCGTCGACCTCCAGGTCGAAGACCCTCCGCATCGCCTCGGCTGCCAGGCTGAACGCCTCGACCTGCTGGTCGGAGTGCTCGCGCGGCTTGAGCTTCTGGGCGTCCGGTGCGTACGAGACGGAGACGAGCGGCGCCTGCGCGAGCGCAACCCCGCCGACCACCATCAGATCCATCAGCCCCTCGATCCGGAACGGCCTGCTGACGTCCACGAGCGTGGTGACCCCGACCATGAGGCTGCCCCAGTTGTGCGTCACCCTGGCGATGTCGTGTTCGACGGGGACGTCGCGCCACGCGTGCATGACCGCGCCGTCGTGCCGGACGTCGACGCTCACGCGGTCCCCGTCGATCGACGCCGACAGGGCCGGAAGCGGAGGGAGCGGCCTCGACGGGAACTCCAGCCCGAACCCGAGCCGCGCGAACGGCTCCAGGTTCGCGACCCGCCACCCGCCGTCCTCGCGCAGGAGGGCGTACTCGTAGGTGGGGTTGACCAGGAAGAGGGGCATTTCGCCAGGCGGCAGCCGGAAGCAGCCCGCCCGCCACGTGACGTGCGGCCGCCCGGCGGCCTGGAGTTCCATGGTCTGGAGCCCGCCATCGACCCACGCGGGCGGGCGGCACCGCTGGTGGTGCAGCGCCGCCGCCGCGAACCCGTCCTCCGCCCGGACCTCCAGCGCGGGCTTTCCCCAGCGCCCGAGGGACCGCCCGCACGTCTGGCAGTCGACCGGCCGGAGGTTCACGTCCAGCTCGGCCAGGGCGCGCGGGCCGAGCCGCTCCCGGGTCACCGGGTCGATCCGCATTCGGGGAGTCGCCATCGTCCAGCCTCGTCCGTGTCGGGGGCACCACTGACAGTGCTCAACGATCACAGGATTCGCCGTGGATCACCACCCCTCGACGACCACGAACGAGCCGAACAGCCGCCGCAGCAGGCCGCCCCGGGGCCGCCGCTCGATCCGCCTCGCCCGCACGGCCGGACGCCGGGTCGGGGGCCCGGTGGGCACGGCCGGACGGGACGCCCGGGGAGGTGGGGGCGTGCCCCGTCCGGCCGTGCGGTTCTGAAAGGACGCGTACCGGCGGGCGTGAGCGCGGCGGCTCAGCCCGTCCAGCAGGCGTTCGAGCGTGGCCGGGTCGGGCGCCTCGACCAGGCGGTCCCCGGTCATCGCCCACCAGCTCCCCGTGTACTCGCCCAGCCAGACGCAGCAGCCGGGGAACCTGCGCGCCAGCCCGGCCGCGATCCGCTCGGGGTCGATCTCGGCCATCGCCCAGGGGGTCACCGGCCCTCACCGGCCAGGTGGCCGAGGACGAACACGGCGGCGTCCGTGACCCGGTCGGCGGGCGCGATCGGCTCGCCTCCGGACGTGAAGTACCAGAGCCGCCCGCCGTCCTCCGGCCGGACGCGGCAGGAGATCGTGTCCCCGACATGGCCCTTGGCCTGCGCCTTCCTCACCCGCAGCCCGCGGGAGTCCAGCCCGACGTCGAGCCTGCGCGCGGACAGATGCGCGGCAAGCGCCGCGAGACGCAGCTCGGGGGTTCTACCATCGTCCACAGCCAGGACACCTCTTCCTGGTCAGGCCCCGACCCACACGGTGTTCGCGCACCGGGTCGGGGCCGCCTTCGTCTTCGGAGGCAGGACAAGCATCAACTCGCCCCGCGACTCTGAGTAAATCGGCGTCACAGGGAGCGAGAAAAGATGAGAATGCGGAGACAGACCCGGAGACACCCGGAGACTCGAAAGTCTCCGGGTCCACAAAAGGGGGCACATGCCGATGACTGCCCAGAATCCCCCAATGTGGGCAGCCCGCCTCCGCGCCGAGCGTGAAGTGCGAGGCTGGAGTAAACACGAGATGGCCAGGCAACTCCTGAGAGCGGACGGCCTGAAGCAGGGAAACCCGGCCAACCTCGCACGTCAGATCTACAACTGGGAAAAGGGACAGAACTACCCCCGCGACTGGGCCCACGCCTACGCGAAAGCGTTCAAATTAGACCCTTCAGACCTCTTCTCAATCGGCCCGGGAAAAGAGGCATCCTCTACCTATGACCCCCACCACGACTTCGAGGACGACGAAGTGAAGCGCCGCGCCCTTCTCGGCATCCTCGCCACCACCGCAGCAGCGGCCCCGGTCACCCAGCTCGGTCGCGACGCCGAACGTCTCCGCGCCATCCTGACCGGCACGCTCACCACCGAAGCCACCACCCGCGACGCCGACGCATGGGAGCGAACGGCCTTCGACTACGCACACGAGGTCAATCAACTGCCGCCCGCCGTGCTGCTCCCGGACCTGCTCGCCGACCTCGCCGAACTCGACCTGCACATCACCCGGGCACACGGCCTCGTCTGGCGCCGGCTCGTCAACACGGCGGCACTCCTCGCCGCACTCACGGCCTTCGAACTGACCTCTGCCGGCGATCCGCGAAGCGCCCGGCGCTGGTGGCGCACGGCGGACCAAGCGGCAGACCGGTCGGGCAACAAAGAAACGGCGTGCAACGTACGCGGCTTGGAAGCAGTGCTGACGCTCTATAGGGGCTCTGCCGAAGCTTCCGGAGCATCCGCCATTCGGAGCGCGGAGGCAGCCCTTGAGGTCAGCCCGGACAAGCCCTGTTTCGGGACGGCCAGCGCGTATTCGGCCAAGGCCCAGGCGTACGCCCAGCTCGGCCGCCACGAAGAGGCAGAGCGCGCCATGATCGATCAAAGGCGTCTTTTCGAGCGCATACCCGCCCAGGTCTCAGATGACAAGACCTCAGCGTGGGGCTGGTCCGAGCAACGGCACCACCACGTCACCAGCTATGTTCATATGCACGCGGGGGACTTGGAGCGCGCCCAAGAGGCCCAGGACACGGCGATCGGGCTCTACCCGTCCGAGCGGTTCCTGGGGCGCGCTCAGGTCGAGCTACACCGAGCGGGCGTTCTCATCCGCACGGGAGACACCGACGCCGGGGCGCAGCACGTCACGCACGTCATAGAGGGCCTAACCCCTGCTCATCGCGGCGACGCAATGGTCCGCCGAACGGCCTTCACCTCATTGAACCTGGCCTCACCCAAGGAAGCCCGGAGACCGGCCGTCCGGGACGCCTACGCCATGCTCGCCACCGCCGCGCACTGACGTTCGCCGCGCAGGCGAAGATGCGGACAGGAGCTGACCGTAATGGTGTCTAGCGTGGTCGTTGACCGATGGAACGACGACCACGAAGGCGGAACATATGGAGCTCACCGGGGAGCGGGCCGATCTGCTCGCGATGCTGGCCAAGTACCGGCACTTCCTGCGGTTCACCACGCGTGACCTCGGCGACGAGCAGGCCGGGCTGCGGACCACGGCCAGCGAGCTGTGCCTGGGCGGCCTCATCAAGCACGTCACCGGCGTCGAGCGGGGCTGGGCGGAGTTCATCGTGGAGGGCCCGTCCGCCATGCCCGACTTCACCGCGATGACCGAGGAGGACTTCGCCCGCCGGGCCGAGGAGTTCCGGATGCTGCCCGGCGACACGCTGGCCGGTGTGCTGGACGCCTACGACGAGGTGGCCCGAAGGACCGACGAGCTCGTCACCACGGTGCCCGACCTGGACGCCGTCCAGCCCCTGCCCAAGGCGCCGTGGAACACCGAGACGCACTGGTCGACGCGCCGGGTGATCCTGCACATCATCACCGAGACGGCGCAGCACGCCGGGCACGCGGACATCATCCGCGAGTCCCTGGACGGCGCCAAGAGCATGGGCTGAGCCACCGCGCGGCCGGCTCCCCCTCACGGAGCCGGCCGTGGGGCGGGCATCAGCCGAGTTCCTGGGCCAGCCCGACGACGATGTTCTCGGGGCCGCGGACGTAGCAGAGCAGATAGACGTCCTCGTACCGGACGATCTCGCCGACGAGTTCGGCGCCGTGGGTCTTCAGGCGGGCGACCGTGTCCTCGATGTCGTCGACGGCGAACATGACGCGGCGAATGCCCAGCGTGTTCGCCGGCGGGTTCTCCGGCTCCGGCCTTATCGCCGCGGGGCTGGTGGAAACGCGCCAGCTCGATGCGGCCGCCACCGTCCGGGGTCCGGAGCATGGCGATGTCCTGCTTCACGTCGTCGAGCCCGATGACCCGTTCCGCCCAGTGACCTTCGAGCGGCCCCTTTCCCTCAAGCTCCATGCCGAGTTCCGTGAAGAACGCGATGACGGCATCGAGGTCGTCCACGACGATGAGCACGTTGTCCATCCGCTTGAGCGCCATACGCCCGAGCGTACGGAGGCCCGCCGACAATTCCATGGCGGTCGATGGGATCAGGCGGAAAGGCGGCGGGCCACGGCCGGGATCACGATCGCGGCGGCGACCACGTGCGTCAGCATCAGCAGCATCCTCGTCGCCGCGGACGCGTCCGCGAGCACGTCCGGCACGAGCGACAACGCGGTGAGCGCGATCGTGGTGCGGACGAACGCCGTGCGCGGACGGCGGGCCACGTGAGCCAGCACCAGCGCGAGCGCCAGGCCCACCGCGGAGAAGAAGGCGGTCAGCACGGCGAACATGGGCACCGGGATCGGCTTCCCGCCGATGTCGAGGCTGATCCCGGCGAGCTCACCCGCCGCGGCGACGGTCGCGGTCACCGCGGAGGCGACGGCCGCGGCGGTCAGGCCGCCGATGATCAGCGGCTTCGCGGGAGCGGGGACGGTGGTGGTGACGGACATCGTGAACCTCCGGTGTGCGGCGACCGGCCGTTGCCGGTCTCTCACCTTGGCTACGAACGGACCCGACACCTTTCGACACCACCGCGGAAAGGAATCTGGAGAGGTGCTCACACCGACCGAGTCCCCGGTGACAGGTGCAGAACGCGGCGGGCGCCGGGTAGCAGCGGCATCGACTCCCTGCTTTGCTTTGATCACTTGTCGTTGTGGCCGCCGCCGCGTTTGTCACGGTGCAGGCTTGGCGCTTGACGGACGAGGTCATCTAGCAGCCCGCAGGCGGTCCGGCCGCGCCGGCAATCCCATGGCGGTCGCTGCGATCATGCGGTTACGCTCGGGCAGGAACGCCGCTGCGAAGGAGGCTTCCGTTCATGGCCGAGGGCAGCGTTCGGTGGTTCAACGATGAGCGGGGATTCGGCGTCATTCAGCAGGACGGTGGCCCCGAGCTGCGTGTCCAGTACCTCGATATCCAGCGCAACGGGTACAAGACCCTGGAGGCCGGGGAGCGCGTGTCGTTCGACGTCAGACGCGACGTGCACGGACTTCACGCCGTCACGGTCACTCCGCTGGGAACGTCGGCCCCACCGCCGCCCGCCCCGCCCCCAAGGCCGACCCCGACACCGGTCCCCGGCTGGCGACGAGCACTCGGGCACGCACTAATGGCGCTCTGCATCGCGTCCTTCGTGGCCTTCTTCGTCTCAATATTCATGAGCATCGAATGGGGCGCCCTGTTCCTACCTTCCGCCTTCGCCCTGGGCTACCTGAGCGTGACACTCACCGGCGACTAGAAGACTGCTGAAACTCTTGCGAAAGGAGGCGGTCGCCTCCCGCCGTAGCGGCTCAGTGGGCCGACACGGGCTCCAGCGGCTGTTCCGATTGCTCGGGAGGCGGGGCGTGGACGAGGACGCCGGGGGCCGTGTCCCGGCTGGTCAACCGGTTGGCGTAGATGATCACGACGACGACGGCGACGAGGACGGCCATCAGGCCGAAGACAACGTCCGCGGCCCGTTCCGGACCCAGGCGCGCAACGATGTAGCCGGCGCAGAGGGCGCCGGCCGCGGCTGAACTGCGGCTGATGAAGCTGCTCGCGCTCGCGACGCGGGCGAGGAGTTTCGGGTCGATCTCCCACGCCTGGTAGAGATTGAGCGCGACGTTCACGTTCGCGCCGACGAAACCGCAAGGCCACGTTTCAGGGCGCTGACCACTCCGGTCTCTTCCAGTCTGCTGGCCTCGAATAACCGTGATGGCCGATCCAGGCCGCCCGCGCCACGTGCCTCACCGTCGACATGAACCCGAGATTAGCGAGTCATTTCAGATCCAGGGGGCGGCCGACCTCAGTCCAATAGCGGGCCTACTCCATCAGCACCGTGCCGGCTCATGGACGATCGCGGCCCTGCCGGAGAAGACGGGATGACACAAATCTGAAGTACTCATGTGCTTGTCTCCGTGCGAAGGTTCGTCGACATCGAGGTGACAATGCGGCTCATCACGTCTGCCCTGGCCGTCAGCGCGTTGGCGATCGGCATGGTCTTCGCGGCCGGCCCGGCCAACGCCGATTCCCCTTGGGAAGCGCCCGGCACTGGCTCCAGCGACTACCTGCCGTACGACTAGACGCGAGGTCGGTCGGGGCGCGGAGCGGTCCGACCGACCTCGGCGGCGGGGGTTACAGGTCGGTGCCGTTCACCTGGAGGGCCACGTCGATGTTGCCACGGGTGGCGTTGGAGTAGGGGCACGCCTGGTGTGCGGCCTTGACCAGGTCGACGGCCTGCTCGTCGGTGACCGACGGGAGCGAGATCCGCAGGTGCGCGCCCAGCTTGAAACGGCCGCCGCCGGCCGGGATGAGGGAGACGGACGCGTCGATCCGCGCGTCGTCGGCCTTGAGGTTCTCGCGCTGGCCGACCATCGCGAGGACCGTGCCGAAGCAGGCCGCGTAGCCGACCGCGAAGAGCTGCTCGGGGTTGGCGCCCTCGCCGTCCCCTCCGAGCTCCTTCGGCAGGCGCAGGTCGAGGTCGAGGCGCCCGTCGGACGTCCGGCCGCGGCCGTTCCTGCCTCCGGTCACCTGCGCCTCGGCCGTGTAGAGCGGTGCGGTCATGTGACTCTCCATCCTGTTGATGTCTGAATCTTGCACTTCAAAAAGAAGAAGTCAACGGTTATGGTCGTGGAACCACGATCACCCGGAGGCGACGATGGCGAGGCTGGAGATCGGCTACCTGCTGCCGACGCGGGAGCAGGACCTGCTGGGCGAGCACGACCCCGGGCGGCTCGTCGCCCAGGCGCGGCGGGCCGAGGAGCTGGGGCTGGACTCGGTCTGGGCGGGCGACAGCCCCGTGACCAGGCCGCGCGCCGACCCGCTGATGCTGCTGGCGGCCGTGGCGCAGGCCACCGAGCGGGTCGCGCTCGGGACGGCGGTGCTGCTGCCGGCGCTGCGCCATCCGATCCTGCTGGCCCACCAGCTCGCCACGCTCGACCGCCTGTCGGGCGGGCGGGTGATCGCCGGCATGGGGGCCGGGTTCCCGATGCCCGCCACCGAGGCCCAGTTCGCGGCGGTCGGGGTCGGGTTCGGCCGCCGTGTCGGCCGGATGGAGGAGTCGATCGAGGCGATGCGGCGGCTCTGGACCGGGGACGCGGTCTCCTACCAGGGGCGGCACTTCGCGTTCTCGGACGTGCGGATCGTGCCGCCGCCGACGCGTCCCGGAGGGCCGCCGATCTGGCTGGCGGGGAGCGGGACGGCACTGCCGCGCGTGGCGCGTCTCGCCGACGGGTGGCTCCCCTACCCGCCCGAGGCGGCCACGTACGCGAAGGAACGCGAGCTGATCGGGCGCGCGACCCCGGCCCTGTACGCGACGCTCTGCCTGGACGACGACCCGGAGAAGGCCCGCCACCGGCTGCGGACGAGCATCGAGCGCTACTACGACGCGCCGCTGGAGTTCGTCGCGTCCGTCCAGGCCCTGTTCGCCGGGACGGCCCGCCAGGCCGCCGACTGGCTGAGCGGCTACATCGAAGCCGGCGCCCGCCACGTGGTGATCCGGCTGGCGACCGAGGACCACGACGCGGACCTGGAGCGGTTCGGCGACGAGGTCCTTCCCCTGCTGCGCGAGAAGGCGCACCGATGACCACGTTCGTTCTCGTTCATGGTGCGTGGCACGGTCCCTGGGCCTGGGAGCGGGTCGTCCCGCTGCTGCACGCCGCCGGGGCGCGCACGCTCACCCCCACCCTCGGCGTTGGTGACGACCACGGCCTCCACGACCACGCCGCGGCCGTCGTCGCCGCGCTCGACACCGTCCGCGACGAGGTCGTGCTGGTCGGGCACAGTTACGCGGGCCTGGTCGTGCGGGAGGCCGCCGACGCGCGCCCCGGCAGGGTCGGCCACGTCGTCATGGTGGACGGGTGGGCGGGGCCCGACGGCGCCGGCATGTTCGACCTGGCCCCGGACCCGTTCGTCCAGTTGGCCCGGACGGCGGCCGAGACGCTCGGCGACGGGCGCCGGATCCCCGCCCCGCCCCCGGCCGCGTTCGGCATCACGGACCCCGGCGTGGCCGACCGGCTGGCCGCGCGCCTCCTCCCCCAGCCCCTCCGGACGTTCACCGAGCGCACCCGCCTCAGTGGCGCCGTCGACCGGATCCCCGGGACGGCCGTCTATTGCAGGCCGCTGACCTACCCCTTCGACCGGTTCGGCAAGGACGTCGGATACCGGCCGATCGCCCTCGACGGCCCCCACGACGTGATGCTGACCGACCCGGAGCCGCTCGCCCGCCTCCTCCTGGAGGTTCAGGAACGGGAAGCGCGAAGTCTAGAGTGATGAAGTGGAACAGCGAACGTACAACCAGTACTGCGCGACCGCGCGCACCCTCGACATCGTCGGCGAGCGCTGGACGCTGCTGCTGGTCCGCGAGCTGCTGACCGGGCCGAAGCGGTTCGGCGACCTCGGGGCGAGCCTGCGCGGCCTCGGCACCGGGCTGCTGGCCGCCCGGCTGAAGCACCTGGAGCGCGAGGGCCTGGTGCGCAAGATCACGCTGCCGCCGCCCGCCCGCACCCCCGCGTACGCGCTCACCGAGGCCGGCGAGGACCTCGGCCCGGCCGTCATGGCGCTGGCCAGATGGGGCCTGAAGTGGGCGATGGGCGAGCGCCGCGAGACCGAGACGTTCCACCCGGGCTGGACGGTGCTCGGCCTGCGCGCCTCCTTCGATCCCGGGGCCGCCGCCGGGCTCCGCGCCGTGTACGAGTTCCGCGTCGACGACGAGGTCTTCCACGCCCGGATCGACGACGGGACGATCGAGGCGCTGCACGGCCCCGCCCAGCACCCGGACGCGACGATCACGATCGGCGAGGAGGCGCTCGTCGGCCTGACGGGCGCCGGCGGCTCGTTCGCCGAGGCGATCCGGGACGGCTCGGCGTCGGCGTCCGGCGACACCGAGGCCCTGCGGCGGCTCGCGGGGCTGTTCAGCCTGCCGCCCCCGGGCTCCCGCAAGCCCGCCGGGTGATCACCCCAGCCCGGCGCCCGGCACGTCGACCTGGACGGTGAGGACCCGGCCGCTGCCGGGCACCACCGGCTCCGCCTCGGTCATGCCGCGCCACTCGGCGGCGGTGACGAACAGGGTCGTCCCGCCGGGGCCGCCGAGCACGCAGGCGAATCCGCCCTGGTCGAGGGCGACGGTCCGCAGCACCTCGCCACCCTCGGCGACGCGCACGCATCGCCGGTTGGGGACGTCGGCGTACCAGACCGCGTTCTCCGCGTCGACGCAGATGCCGTCCGGGACGCCCTCGCCCAGCTCCGCCCAGACGCGGCGGCCGGACAGCCCTCCGTCCGCGCCGATGTCGAACGCGACCAGGCGGCCGCGGTACGAGTCGGCGACGATCAGTGTCGTGCCGCCGGGCGTCACCGCCATCCCGTTGGGGAACGCGATGTCGTCGGCCACCTGGCGCACCGGGCCGTCCGCCGGCACCAGGAACACGTGTCCGGGCGCGAACTCCTCCCCGGCCGTCGGGTCGAAGCCGATGGCGTTGACGTAGACGTTGCCGCGGTCGTCGGCGACGACGTCGTTCCACCCCCTCCGGCCGAGATCGGCGTGGGTGACGAGGCGCCCGCCCGGCTCCAGGCGCAGCAGCAGCCCGTCGGCGGACGAGACGATCACCATGCGACCGTCCGGCAGCCAGGCGGTGCAGAGCGGCAGCGATTCCACCCGCGCGACGACCTCGCTCGACCCGTCCAGGCGAGCCGCGACGACCTCGCCCGCCGACCAGTCGGAGAAGTACAGCCGGTCCCCGTGCCAGCGCGGCGACTCGACCAGCCCCCGGCCGGTCAGCAGCGTCCGTACGACCTCCATCGTCATCCCCGTCCCTTCTCCGCCGACGGTGTCCCACCCTCTACACGAACGGCCACCGCCCGGATCGACACGGGCCGGACTGAGAATTCCACCCATCCGAGTACACACTGGAGGGCATCCGAGTGTGTATTCTGTGCCCCATGGCGAGAGTCAACATCACGCTCCCCGACGAGCTTGCCGCCACGTTGCAGGGGCTCGCCGAGGAGAAGAAGATCCCCTCGGTATCCGGGTTCCTCGCGGACGGGGCGCGCCTCAAGCTGGCCTATCTGCGCGACGCCTCCACCATCGACGACCTCTTCGGCCCGCCCAGCCCGGACGAGCAGGCCATGGTCGACCGTCTCGTCGAGGACGGCGCGCCGTCCCGCCGGGACGTCGCGTGATCACCGGTCACGTCTTCGACTCGACCGCCCTCCTGGACCTCGCGACCGGCAAGACCATCTACGTCCGCGCCCGGCTCCGCGCGTCCATCGCCCAGCACGCCACGATCGTCATCCCCGCGACCGCGCTCGCGCGCGCGTGGCAACTCGTCCCCGACCACGGCCGCGCCGTCCTCGAACGGCTGCCCGGCATGCAGGTCGTCCACGTCGACGACCTCGACGACGTGATCGCCCAGCAGACCGGCCTGCTCGTCACCACGATCCCGAACCTCGGCATGGACGCCGCCCAGGCCGCCTGGTCCGCCCGCTGGCGCCGCTGGCCGCTGATCACCGCCGAGCCGGACGTCTACAAGTCCGTCCCCGGCGTCCGCGTGGAGCAGATCCCCTAGCCCCTCGGACGGCACCTCCATGGCCGCGAAATGACCGCCTCGGTCGTACTCCGAGCCTTCATGCCGTCGTACACGGCGTGGGCGGAGGAGGCGCCGGAGCCCGTGAACCAGAAGATGCCCACGTTGGTGAGAAGCTGATCCCGGTCGACCGCCGCATCGGGTGATGCGATCGCCGGGTCCGTCCACTCGTGGAACTTCTCCACGATCCAAGCCAGCTGGCCGACCGGCGAGTCGTTCAAGGAATACGCCAGCGTCTGCGGACGAGTCGACTGCAATGCCAGATAGCCGATCCCGTCGCGGGAACTCGTTCAGTGCCGCTTCCTGTGCCCGCCAGTCGAATCCGGTGGCCCGGTATTCGGCGAGCCCTCTCTGCCGTCGCGGCTGCGCCACCGCATCGGCGCGCTCACCGCGGCGACGGTCGCGCTGCCCGGCCCGGGGCCGTCCGCCGACGCGGAGACGCTGACCGCGAACCCGGACCTCGCGGACCACCTGCGCGCCATGGCGGCCCGCTACACCCGCGCGACCGGCCCCCGGCAGGTGCCGCGCACCTGCCGGTAAGGCATCGTCAGAGCTTCTCGATGGTGGCGAAGCGGAGGACCAGCGTCCGGACGCCGTAGTCGCCGCCGAAGTCGACGCTGGCCTTCTCTCCCCGGTCGTAGACGGACACGACGGTGCCGAGGCCGAAGGCGTCGTGCGTGACCTTGTCGCCCGGGGACAGCGACGGGACGGGACGGTTCCCCGGGGAGCGCGTCCCCGGGCGGGACGCCATCTGCGCCATCGCCGAGCCGGACGTCGAGGACGCCTCGCGCTCCCAGTCGACCAGCGTCTTCGGGATCTCGCCGAGGAAGCGGGACGGCGGGTTGACCTGCGGCGCGCCCCACGAGCTGCGCATCGTGGCCCGCGACAGGTAGAGGCGCTGCCGGGCGCGGGTGATGCCGACGTAGGCGAGCCGGCGCTCCTCTTCGAGCTCCTTGGGGTTGCTCATGGCGCGCAGGTGCGGGAACACCCCGTCCTCCATGCCGGTGAGGAAGACCACCGGGAACTCCAGGCCCTTCGCGGTGTGCAGGGTCATCAGGGTGACGACGCCGTGCTCGGTCTCCTCCGGCTGCTCGCCCGGCGGGACGGGCCCGCCCTTCGCGCCGCCCGGGATGGAGTCGGCGTCGGCGACCAGGGCGACCTGCTCCAGGAACTCGGGCAGGCGGCCCTCGGCGGACTCGCCGTCGAGGCGCTCCTCGAACTCGCGGGCGACGGCCTCCAGCTCCTGGAGGTTCTCGACGCGGGTCTCGTCCTGCGGGTCCTTGGAGGCCTGGAGCTCGGCGAGGTAGCCGCTGGCCTTGAGGATCTCGGCGACCAGGTCGGCGGGGGTGAGCGTCTCGGCGGCGGCGCGCAGCTCGTCCAGCAGGGTGACGAAGTCGCGGACGGCGTTGATCGAGCGGGTCGCCATGCCCGGGACGTCCTCGGGCGCGCGCAGCGCCTGCCAGAAGGAGATCCGCTCCCGGGACGCGTACGCCTCGACGCACGCCTCGGCCCGGTCGCCGATGCCGCGTTTCGGGACGTTCAGGATGCGGCGCAGGGAGACGGTGTCCTCGGGGTTGGCGAGGCAGCGCAGGTAGGCCAGCGCGTCACGGATCTCCTTGCGCTCGTAGAACCGGACGCCGCCGACGACCTTGTACGGCAGCCCGACCCGGATGAACACTTCCTCGAAGACACGGGACTGCGCGTTGGTGCGGTAGAAGACGGCGACGTCGGCGGGGCGCGCGTCGCCCTCGTCGGTGAGCCGGTCGACCTCCCGGGCGACGAACGCGGCCTCGTCGTGCTCGTTGTCGGCCACATAGCCGGTGATCTTGTGGCCCTCGCCCTGGTCGGACCAGAGCTTCTTCGGCTTGCGGTCGGCGTTGCGCTCGATGACCGCGTTGGCCGCGGACAGGATCGTCTGCGTGGAGCGGTAGTTCTGCTCCAGCAGGATCGTCGTCGCGTCCGGGTAGTCGCGCTCGAACTCCAGGATGTTGCGGATCGTGGCGCCGCGGAACGCGTAGATCGACTGGTCGGCGTCGCCGACCACGCACAGCTCGGCCGCGCCCAGCCCTTCGCCGCCGTCGGCCGGGCCGCCCGAGATCGGGGCGGTCAGCTCCCGGACGAGTTCGTACTGCGCGTGGTTGGTGTCCTGGTACTCGTCGACCAGGACGTGCCGGAAGCGCCGCCGGTAGTGCTCGGCGGCCTCCGGGAACACCTGCAGCAGGTTGACCGTCATCATGATCAGGTCGTCGAAGTCCATGGCGCCGGCCTGCTGGAGCCGCGCCTGGTACATCTCGTACGCCTCGCCGAGCGTCTGCTCCATGTGCGTGGACGCGCGGTTCTTGAACGTCTCGTAGTCGATCAGCTCGTTCTTCAGGTTCGACACCTGGGCGCTGAACGACTTCGGCGGGTACCGCTTGGGGTCGAGGTCGAGCTCGCGGCAGACGAGCGCCATCAGCCGGTTGGCGTCGGCCTGGTCGTAGATCGAGAAGCTCGTGGGGAAGCCGAGGCGCTTGGCCTCCCGGCGCAGGATCCGGACGCACGCGGAGTGGAACGTCATCACCCACATCGCCCGCGACCGCGGCCCGACGAGCGCGTCGACGCGCTCCTTCATCTCGGCCGCGGCCTTGTTGGTGAAGGTGATCGCGAGGATCTGGCCGGGGTGCACGTCCCGCTCGCCGAGCAGGTGGGCGATGCGGTGGGTGAGCACCCGGGTCTTGCCCGAGCCGGCGCCCGCGACGATCAGCAGGGGGCCGCCGGAGTGCACGACGGCGGCGCGCTGCTGCGGGTTGAGGCCATCGAGCAAGGGGTGAGCTTCGGTCTTCGACATCACGTGCGAGTCTACGGCTCGGCGGAGACGTTTTCGGCTCGTCCGCCGACCCGGGGCCGCCCGCCGGCCCGCGCGGCAGCATGTGGACAGACGGGGGACCTTTTCGCGGCGTCCGGTTGACTCGATCTCCTGACCGGCGCAACTTGTCGAGTACGGAGCGGGCACACCCCGCCGGACCGGCCCGGCCGGTCCGTGACCAGGACGCGAAACCCCGTGTCGCGTCCCGGCATGCCCCTCCGCAGGAGCGCGGAGTCATCAGGGACTCGCGCACCGTAAGGGGAAGTGGCATCGATGACGATCCACCAGCATGACCTCCAGGGGCGGCGGGACGGCGAGACGGCCGAGGTCCCCGCGCAGTGGCCGGGCGCGACGGCGCGGGTGGCGCAGGGGGCGGCGGCCCCGCCCGTCCCGCGGCCGGTGCCGGTCCCGGTGCCGGCGCGGAGCGGGCACCGGTTCCTCGTCTACAAGCAGGACCCGTCGGTCACCGAGCTCGGCTTCCGGCCGGCCTTCATCCCGACCGTGGTGCTGATCGGCCCGGCGGACGCCCGCGTCCGGACGGAGCTGCCGGGCGTCACCCCGGTCGCGCGCAACGTCAGCGGCGACTTCGTGTTCGCCGCCGGCAGCCCGGAGTTCGACTGCGCGCACACGTTCGCCGTCGTCCGGCGGACGATGGCGATGTACGAGCGGCACAACGGCGGCAACCCGATCCCGTTCGCGTGGAACGTCGGCGGCAACACCGACCGCCTCACCGTGTTCCCGCACGCCGGCGAGGGCGCGAACGCGTTCTACAGCCGGACGGCGAAGGCGCTGAAGTTCCTGTCCTTCACCCCGCAGGGGCGGCCGCCGGCGGACGTCGTCCACACGTGCCGGTCGCTCGACATCGTCGCGCACGAGACGGGCCACGCGATCCTGGACGGCCTCAAGCCGGGCTGGCTGTCGGCGGACAACCCGCCCCAGACGGGCGGGCTGCACGAGGCGTTCGGCGACATCACGGCGATCTTCCTGGCACTGGCGGAGCCGGACCAGGCCGAGGCGCTCGTCGCGCTCACGAAGGCGAACCTGCACGACCGGTCGTTCCTGCCGGAGCTGGCCGAGGAGTTCGGCCGGGCGCTCGGCAGGCCGTCCGGGCTCCGCGACGCCGACAACGACCTCAGGCTCGGCGACGTCGGCAACGAGGTGCACGCCATCTCGCAGGTGTTCACCGGCGCGGTCTACGACGTGCTCGCCGACCTGTACACCTTCGAGATGGGCCGGCAGCGGCGCACCAAGGACCCGGCGATCGTGCTGATCGAGACGGCGTCCGCGCTGTGCCGGCTGGTGTTCGAGGCGATCGTCGCGTCGCCCGGGACCGGCGCCCGGTACGTCGACGTCGCGAACAACATGCTGCAGATCTCGGCGAGCCGCGGCGACCCGGCGATCTACCGGACGTTCATCCGCAACCGGTTCGCCGTCCGGGAGATCACGACGGCGGTGACGCCGCTGCGCGACCTGATGAGCGGGCGGGTGCCGATGGCCGAGGCCGGCTACACCGGGGACGGGCAGGACGTCACGGAGGTCGAGCCGCACGACGAGCACTCGGCGAGCCTGCGGGCAGGCCAGGACCGGTCGCGCTGCTGCGGCACCCTGCAGATGCCGGAGTACCAGGTCGTCGCGGCGGAGAAGCTGGCCAGGCGCGGCTCCCTGGCGGACGAGGACATCCTCCGGGAGGAGCTGGACGAGCTGCGCCGGGTGTTCGGCAAGTAGCACCGAACCGCCGTGGCGGGCCGGCCCCTGCGGCCCGCCACGGCCGCCGCTCAGCCGGTCTTGCGGTGGTCGCGGGCGGACTCGGCGGCGGCGTGCACGGCGGCGAGGTCCGCGCCCGTCGCGGCCATGGACGCGGCGGCGACCGCCCCCTCGACCATCGGGGCGTCCGCGAACAGGACGTCGTCGCGCTCGGCGTCCTCGATGAGCATCTCGCCGGTCAGCACGGAACTGCCGATGTCGGCGATCAGCACGACGCCGTCGCCGCCGTCCGCTGCGGCGACGGCGTGCTCGACGAGGTCGATGCTGGTGCCGAGCCGCCCCTCGGTGTCGCCGCCGGCGGGTTCCACGACGGCCTTGCCGATGCCCATCGCCCGCGCCACCTCGGCGGCGCCCTCCGCGAGCGTCGGGCTGTGGGAGATGATCACGATCCCGACCACGTCACTCCTCCCCGGCCACGTCGGCCAGCGCGCGGAGCAGCAGGGCCGTGGACGACGCTCCGGGGTCGAGGTGCCCTTCGCTGCGCGCGCCCAGATAGCTGGCGCGGCCCTTGCGCGCCCGCATGGGGACCGTGGCGTCCGCACCCTCGGCCGCGGCGTCCGCGGCGGCGCGCACGCAGGCCGCCAGGCCGGAGCCGCCGCTGAGCGCCGCCTCGTAGGCCGCGACGGCGGGCACGAGCGCGTCCACCATGGTCTTGTCGCCCTCGACGGCCTTGCCGAGATCTTGGACGCCTTCCAGCGCGGCCTTCAGCGCGGCGCCCAGCGCGGCGGCGTCCACGTCCTCGGTGTTGCCCAGCGCCTTGCCCGCGCGGCGCAGCGCCGTCCCGTACAGCGGACCGGACGCGCCGCCGGTCTTCGACACGATGGCGCGCCCGGCCGCGATCAGCACCTTGGCCGGCGTGGTGTCGTCCGGCAGCGCCTCGACGGCGGCGCGGAAGCCGCGGTCCAGGTTGTGGCCGTGGTCGCCGTCGCCGATGGCCGCGTCCAGCCGGGTCAGCCGGCCGGCGTCGGCGGCCACCAGCTCGGCCGCGTGCCGTATCCAGGAGGCGAGGTCCTCGGCGTTCACCGGCCCCACCGGAGCCCGGGCGTCTCGACCGGGGCGTCCCACAGGCGGGTCAGCTCCGGCGTCACCCGGCACACGCTGATCATGCAGCCGGCCATCTCCAGGCTGGTGACGTAGGGCCCGACCAGGCGGCGGACGACCGTCGCGCCGTGCCCCTCCAGCCACTCCGCGGCGGCGGCGTAGGCGACGTACTGCTCGATCAGCGGGGTGCCGCCCATCCCGTTCACCAGCACGAGCACCTCGGACCCGGACAGCGGCATGTCGGCGTCGATCGCGCTCAGCGACGCGTCCACGATCTCCGTGGCCGTGCCGACCTCGACGCGCTCGCGGCCGGGCTCGCCGTGGATGCCGATGCCGAGCTCCATCTCGTCCTCGCCCAGCTCGAACGTGGGCGACCCGGCGGCCGGGACGGTGCACGAGGACAGCGCGACGCCGAACGACCGGCTCCGCTCGTTCACCTCCCGCGCGACCGCCGCGACGTCCGCGAGCGCGGCGCCCTCCTCGGCGAGCGCACCGGCGATCTTCTCGGCGAACAGGGTGGCGCCGGTGCCGCGCCGCCCGGCGGTGAACGTGCTGTCCTCGACCGCGACGTCGTCGTCGACGATGACGGAGGTGACCTCGATGTCCTCGTCCTCGGCCAGCTCGGCGGCCATCTGGAAGTTCATGACGTCGCCGGTGTAGTTCTTCACCAGGTGCAGCACCCCGGCGCCGCCGCTCACCGCCATCGTCGCCGCGATGATCTGGTCGGGCACCGGCGAGGTGAACACCTCGCCGCAGCACGCGGCGTCCAGCATCCCGTGCCCGACGAACCCGGCGTGCAGCGGCTCGTGGCCGGAGCCGCCGCCCGACACCAGAGCGACCTTGCCCGTGCGCGGCGCGTCCCCCCGCACGACGGTGCCGTTCCCCGGATCGACCGTCAGCTCGGGATGCGCGGCGGCCAGGCCGCGCAGCGCGTCGGAGACCACGTCCGCCGGAGCGTTGATGAGTTTGCGCATGTCTCTGCTCTACCCCGGTGGGACGCCGCATCCCAGGCCCAATCGTCGATCTTGCGTTTATCGGGATGCCGGGGCGCCCCGCGCGGCATAGGTTGCACACGTGAGCAGAGCACCACGAATCCTCTACGACTGCGACACCGGCATCGACGACGCGATGACCCTGCTGTACCTGGCCTCCCTGGTCCGGGCGGGCGAGGCGGAGCTGGCCGGGGTCGGGACGGTCCACGGCAACATCGACCCGATGACCGGCGCGCTGAACACGCTGCGCGTCCTGGAGGCCGCGGGCGTCAAGGCGGGCGAGCAGGGCGTGCCGGTGGCGGTCGGCGCCGCCCGGCCGATGGCGCAGGACGTCCACTACGCGCTGGACTGGCACGGCACGGACGGCCTCGGCGACACCCACCTGGCCGAGCCCGCCGGACGTCCGGTCGCCGAGCAGGCCGCGGCGCAGATCGTCCGGATGGCGCGCGAGGCGCCCGGCGAGCTGACGCTGCTGGCGACCGGCCCGCTGACCAACCTCGGCGCGGCGCTGCTGCTGGACGACGCGCTTCCGTCGCTGATCCGCGAGGTGGTGGTCATGGGCGGCGCGTTCGACCACCCGGGCAACATCACCACGCACGCCGAGGCGAACATCTGGCACGACCCGGAGGCCGCCGACCTGGTGTTCGCGGCGGACTGGCCGGTCGTGCTGGTGCCGCTGGACGCGACGCACCCGACCGCCGTCCACGACGACTGGCTGGACCGGCTGGCCGCCCACGGCACCCCGGTCACCCGCTTCGCCGCGAGCATCCTGGAGTTCTACGCCGACGCCTACACGCCGACCTTGAGGCGGCGCGGCGCGGTCATCCACGACGCGCTCGCCGCGATGCTGGTCGTCGACCCGGACCTCGGCGAGTACGCGCACCGTCCCGTCCGGGTGGAGCTGCGGGGCGAGCTGACGCGCGGCACGACGGTGTGGGACGCGCGCTCGCTGCCCGCCGAGGACACCCGCCGCCCGGTCAAGGTCGCGGTCGGCAGCGACGTGGAGGCGTTCAAGGAGAGGCTGCTGGCGGCGCTGACGTCCTTCTGATCTTCCGGATTGCCGGGAAACCGTTCGCCGACCTTATCGTTGAAACCGTGACCAACGTTCTGGACGACAGCGGGCTGCAGCGGGTCCTCGCCGTGATGGCGCACCCCGACGACATCGACTTCGGCGCGGCCGGGACGGTCGCCGGCTGGACGGACCGGGGCATCGAGGTCGTGTACCTCATGGTCACCGACGGCGACGCGGGCGGCTTCGACGACGCGATCACCCGGGCGGAGATGGCCGCGCTGCGCCGCGAGGAGCAGCGCGCGGCGGCCAAGTGCGTCGGGGTGGGCGACGTCCGGTTCCTCGGCTACCCGGACGGCCGGGTCGAGGCGACGCTGGACCTGCGCCGCGACATCGCCCGGGTGATCAGGCAGGTGCGGCCGGACCGGGTGGTGATGCCGAGCCCGGAGCGCAACTACGAGCGGATCTACCCGAGCCACCCCGACCACCGGGCGGTCGGCTCCGCCGCGCTGGACGCCGTCTACCCCGACGCCCGCAACCCGTACGCGTTCCCGGAGCTGCTCGCCGACGAGGGGCTGGAGGCGTGGACGGTCCGCGAGGTGTGGTTCAGCGGCGGGCCCGTCGTGAACCACTACGTCGACATCACCGCCCGGTTCGAGCGGAAGCTGAACGCGCTGCGGGCGCACGCCAGCCAGACGGCGCACATGGGCGACGGGCTGGCGGAGATGCTGCGCGGCTGGCTGGGCGGCAACGCCGCGGCGGCGGGGCTGCCCGAGGGCACCCTGGCCGAGTCCTTCCACGTCATCGACACCGCGTGACGAGCACCCACCCACCCCTAAATACGGTCACGCATCAAATATGACTCTTTACAGGCCGTAATTAGCCCCAGATCGGGCATGTACCCCATGTGTCACAACACGGGGGGTCATCATGCCGCAGGAGATCGAGGCCACCGCCACATCCTCCGCAGCACCGGAAGTGATCTTCAAGCATCTGTGCGTGGCCGAGGCGTGGGACGCCTGGGGCGGGTTCTGGACGCGCGTGCGGCGGGAGTCCGCCGGCGCCGAGCACCCGAACGGGCTCGGGGCCGTCCGGTACGTCCGGTCCTGGCGCGAGGAGGTCGTGGCCTGGGATCCGCCGCGGCACTACGGGTACGTCGCGCAGGCCGGGCCGCCGCCGCGCCGCCTGCGCGCCGACGTCACGCTGGAGGCGCACGCCGCGGGCACGCTGATCCGCTGGCGCGGCGAGGTCGACGGGTTCCCGGGCACCGGGCCGTTCACGCGCGCCGTCCTGCGCCGCCGGCTGGACGCCTACGCGCGCCGGGTGGCGCGGCACGCCGAGCGCTGTGAGCCGGGCTGCGCCGCCCGCCTTCCCGGCGCCATCTGACGCACCGGTTCATCCGGTCGCACGGAATGTCGCACGAGTTCGGGGGGATCGATGCGGCGCCATCTCATCACGCTCGTCCTGGCGGCGGGTGCCACCGGAGCGGGGGCAGCCACGTACCTGGCCGTGGCGGACGGGCCGAACCGCAGGAGCGGCGTCACCGTCAACGCGTCCGAGTCCGTCAGGAGGGTGCCCGCCGGGCGACGGACCGCCGCGGCCAGGGCGACGACCCGCCCGTTCGACGCGGCGGCGCTGCGCCGGGCGGTCCGCGCCTACTTCGAGAAGCGCCCCGGCGAGGCCGGGATCATGGCGACGGACCTGAAGACCGGGCTGGCCTTCGGCGAGAACGAGCAGGAGCGTTTCGTCTCCGCCAGCGTCATGAAGGTCGACATCCTGGCGAGCCTCCTGCTGCAGCGGCAGCGCGACCAGCGGAGACTGTCGGACGGCCAGCGCGACCTGGCCGAGCGGATGATCCGGGAGAGCGACAACTCCGCCGCGGACGCCCTCTACTCCGCGGCCGGCGGCGGGGCCGGCGTCAGGAAGGCGAACGCGGCGTTCGGCCTGAAGCAGACGAAGCCGTTCCCCGGGTCGTGGGGTTCGTCCTGGACGAGTCCCGCCGACCAGGTGCGGCTGCTCAGGCACCTGGCGTCCGACAGGAGCGCGCTGAAGGCGCCCGGCCGCCGCTACATCCTCGGCCTGATGGGCTCGGTGATGGAGGAGCAGGCGTGGGGGATCAGCGCCGCGGCCCGTCCGGGCGAGAAGGTGGCGCTCAAGAACGGCTGGACGCCGGTGTACCGCCAGGGTCACGGGTGGGCGGTCAACAGCGTCGGCCGGATCACCGGGGCCGACCACGACTTCCTCATCGCGGTGTGCAGCGGCGGCAACCCGACGATGGGTTCGGGTGTGGCGACGGTCGAGCACGTCGCCGACATGGTCGCCGACACGATGCGCGCGTCGCACGCGTGAGCCGGCGTCCGGCGGCGGATCCCGGGGACCGGGCGGCGGGCCGGCCGCCCAGCACGCGCCGGGATCGTCAGCGGGCCAGTGGCCGGGTGAGCTTCTTGCCCTCGGCGGCTGCCACGGCGACGCAGGTGACGGTCCGGTCACCCGACTTCCACGAGTCCGCGGTCGGGTAGTAGTAGGAGTTCGCGAGGCTTCCGGCGGCCGGGTCGCGGCGGAGCCGCGCCTGCGTGCGCGCCTTGCAGCCGTTGGAGGCGAGCTGCTGGAGCTGCGACTCCGGCGGCATCGCGTAGCCCTTGAGGCGGAACACCGCCGTCACCTCGCCGTCGTGCGGCTGGGTGCACGGGACGATCTTGACGCTCTCCACCTCGACCGGCTCGCTGGTCGCGGTGCCGCTGGTCGCGCCCGCGTCGTCGTTGATGCAGTTGCCGACCCGCATCTTCTGGGCGTCGACCTTCTCGGGCTTGGTCTGGGTGACCTTGGGGGTGGCGCCGCCGGTGTCGTCGCCGGAGCCGCCGCTGCCGCGCAGCGCGAACAGGGCGATGCCGACGACGATCCACAGGCAGGACAGGATGATGCCGGCGATCGCGAGTCCCCGGCCCTTGCCGCCGTTCTTGCCGATCTGGCTGAGCGAGATGACCCCGAGGATGATGCCGAGCACGCCGAGGCAGCCGAGGAGGCCGGTGACGAACGCGGCGATCGCCATGCCGTTGGTCTTGTCGGCCTTGGAGCCGTAAGGAGAGCCGTAGCCGGGTTCCACCGGCATGGGCGGGGGCGGATACGGAGCTTCGGGGCCCGGCTGCCCGGGCCCGGGGGGAGGGTAGGTCATGGGGAGCGACTGTCCCATATCGGACGGTATCGATGATCAGCCTGGGCCGGATTCCGATATTACGATTTGCTCACAGTCGCGGTGAAAACGTTTACCTCCGGGGCAGGCGTGGGCAAAGGTATCCGCCCTGCCCGCTGCGCAAGGCCGCTACACGAGGCGGCGGGCGGCGGCCCAGCGGGACAGCTCGTGCCGGTTCGACAGCTGGAGCTTCCGCAGGACGCTGCTCACGTGCGTCTCCACCGTCTTGACCGAGATGAACAGCTCCTTCGCGATCTCCTTGTAGGCGTAGCCGCGGGCGATCAGCCGCAGCACGTCCCGCTCCCGCTGCGTGATCTGGTCGAGCTCGGGATCCACCGCCGGCACGTCCGTGGCGGCGAACGCGTCCAGCACGAACCCGGCGAGGCGCGGCGAGAACACCGCGTCGCCCTCGGCCACCCGGCCGATCGCGTCCGTCAGCTCCGGCCCGGAGATCGTCTTGGTGACGTAGCCGCGCGCCCCGCCCCGCACGACGCCGATCACGTCCTCCGCCGCGTCCGACACCGACAACGCGAGGAACTTGGAGGTGACGGCGCCGTGCAGCCGCCGCAGCACCTCGATGCCCCCGCCGCCGGGCAGGTGGACGTCCAGCAGCACCACGTCCGGCCGCGTCGCGCGGATCACCGAGACCGCCTCGTCGACCTCGCCGGCCTCGCCCACGATCTCGACG
Organism: Actinomadura madurae; assembly: GCF_047130825.1. Lineage (NCBI taxonomy): Bacteria > Bacillati > Actinomycetota > Actinomycetes > Streptosporangiales > Thermomonosporaceae > Actinomadura > Actinomadura madurae. The sequence goes on along the minus strand of NZ_CP083237.1, from coordinate 7,608,520 downwards.
CCGCCGCCCAGCTCCGCCTTCACGCCGGTCCGGAACATCTGGTGGTCGTCGACCAGCACGACCTTCTTCAACCCGTCGCTCATGCCCTCTTTATCTCCAGCCGCACTTCGGTTCCCTCGCCGGGGGCGGTACGAACGGTCGCTTTGCCGCCGTTGCGTTCCATACGTCCGATGATGGACCCCCGGACGCCCATCCGGTCCTCCGGGACCTGGTCGAGGTCGAAGCCCTTGCCCCGGTCGCGGACGAAGATGGCGATCTCGTCGCCCTCCACCTCCGCGTACACCGACACCGACGGCGCCTCGGCGTACTTGGCCGCGTTCACCATCGCCTCCCGGGCGGCCTGCAGCGCGGCGCCGAGCCGCTCGTCCAGCGCCGTGTCGCCCACGCAGACGACCTCGATCGGCACGCCGTGGTCGTCCTCGACCTCGCCCGCCGTCTCCCGGATCGCGGCGGCGAACGTCCGGTCGGGGTCGGCGCGCGGCTGGTAGAGCCAGGTCCGCAGCGTCCGCTCCTGGGAACGGGCGAGCCGCTGCACCTCGCGGGTGTCGTGCGCGTTCCGCTGGATGAGCGTCAGCGTGTGCAGCACCGAGTCGTGGATGTGCGCGGCCAGCTCGGCGCGCTCCTGGGACCGGATGCGCTCGTGCCGCTCGGCGTCCAGGTCCTGCCAGAGCCGCACCACCCACGGCGTCACGATCACCGCGACCCCGGTGAGGATGATCAGCATGGCGATGACGACCGACCGCGCCTGGTCGGCGTCCACGTTCTGCGCCACGAACCCGCCGATGCCGCCGACGACGAGGAGCAGCCCGAGCAGGCTGCGCAGCCACCGCTCGCGCAGCGGGAGCGTCCAGCGCTGCCGCTGGTCGCGGTCGGCCTGCTGCCACAGGATCGCGGCGCCGACCCCGCCGACGACGAACGGCCACAGCGCCCACCGGGCGACCCCGGCGGCGCCCCACGGCAGCGCGGCGAGGCCCAGCGCGACCGCCGTGTAGGCGAGCAACTGGCCCCAGTCGCGGCCCCGCCGCCCGGCCGGCCGGCCGGCCTTCTCCGCGGCCGGCACCAGGATCCAGAACGCGGCGTACGCGGCGACACCGAGCCCGCTCGCAATCGTGAGCAGCACGAACGCGGCCCGGACGAGGAACACGTCCACGCCGAGGTGCGCGGCCAGGCCGCGGCACACCCCGGCGACCAGCCGGCCCTCCGCGGCGCGCTCCAGCCGGAGCGGCGCGACCGGCGTCGCCCCCGGCCGCTCGGCCGTCTCCTGGCTCACCGCCGTCCTCCCCTGCGTTCTCCCACGTCATCGATCGTCACATGCCCCGGCGCGAACCGCATCAGGGAACCACCCCGGGCCCGTCTCAGGGTCCGAATCAGGGACGTCCCCGATACCCCGGGCGGGCGGGACGCGCGACGATGGCGGCATGGGCGAGGAAGAGACGGTCCGGGACGAGACGGTCCAGGAGAAGACTGTCCAGGAGAAGACGGACACGGGCTACCGGCGGCTGACGCGTGACGCCGACCGGCGGCTGATAGCCGGAGTGTGCACCGGCCTCGGCCGCTACACCGGCATCGACCCCGTCGTGTTCAGGGTGGGGTTCGCGGTCCTCGTCCTCGCGCACGGGCAGGGCGTCTGCCTCTACATCGCGGCGGCGCTGCTGATGCCGGCGAGCCCGGAGGAGTCGTCGCTCGCCGAGCAGCTCTTCAAGCGGTGGTTCGACGCGCAGGGCGTCCTGTCGATCCTCGGCGCGCTGCTCTGCGCCGGCGTCGTGTTCAGCGTGGTCGGCGGCGTCTCCACCGACGCGATCGCGCTCCTGGTCGTGTTCGGGCTGGTGCTGCTCGTCGCGCACTCGCGGGGCGTCGACCTCGTCTCCGCGGCGCGTACCGTCCCCGAACGGATCACCGGGCACCCGCCGGAGCCGTCCGCGCCCTGGGCGCGGCAGGACGGCGCGGGCGTCTCCCTCGGCAAGGACGAGCCGCGCCCGGCCGAGGCGGGCGGGCTCCCGGAGGGCATGATCGACCTCGCCGCGTACTCGGCCGCGTGGGAGGAGGCCCCCGAGCCGGTCCGGCCCGCGGCCCCCGCGAAGGGGCGGCACGGCGGCGGGCACTCGCCGGTCGCGACGATCACGCTGCTGGCCGCGATGGCCGCGGGCGCGGCGATGATCCCGGTCGCGCAGGCGTACACGGCGCCCGACTCGTGGCTGATCGTCATGGCGCCCGCCCTGGCCGTCATCGGGTGCGGCCTCGTCCTCGGCGGCTGGTTCCGGACCCGCGGCCTCGCGGCGGCCGGCACCGTGCTGACCCTCGCCATGCTGACCACGGCGGTGGCGGGCGACGCGCCGCGTAACGCCGAGTACGGGGAGATCGAGTGGCGTCCCACCGACCCCGCCCAGACGAACCAGGTCTACAAGGTCGGCGTCGGCCAGGGCGATCTCGACCTGACCGCCCTCCCGCTCGCCGCCGGGCAGCGGATCGAGATCGACGCGCGGGTCGGGCTCGGCGGGCTGGACGTCACGCTGCCGCCCACCGCCCGCGTCCTGCTGGACGCGAAGATCGGGCTCGGCGACCTGCGCGTCGACCGGCGGACGACGAGCGGGCCGAACGCCAGGGACGTCCGGACCCTGGAACCGGAGAGCGGATCGAGCGGGAACCCGCCGGTGATCGTGCTGCGGATCCGCGGCAAGCTCGGAGACGTGGACGTGCACCGTGGCTGAGGGGGACGTGGCGAAGAAGAGGTTCCGGTTCGACCCGGCCGGGCCCGTCACGGGGCTGTTCTTCCTCCTCCTCGCGGCCCTGTTCCTCGTGGACGGCCTGTCGGACGAGGACGTCCTGCCCGCGACGACGCTGATCCCCGTGGTGCTGATCGGCCTCGGGCTCGTCGGGACCGTCCGGGTGCTGACCCGCTCGCGACGCCGCGACCTGCGCTGACACGCGGGCCGTGGCACGGGCCGCACGCCCGCCCGCCTTTCCTGCCCGCCGGGAACGCCGAGTAGTGTGATCTCGACGGCAGGTGACGGAACGAGGTCGGATGTCGGGGCAGGCCGGGAACCCGGAGGGGTGCGCGGACGTGCTGCCCGGATCCCGCTCCGCGCTCGACCCCGGCCGCGCCATCAAGCCCGGACGGCACGGCCTGTCCCCCGAGACCGTCGCCGGCATCCAGCGGGAGCGCCTGATCGACGCGTTCGTCCAGATCGTGTCCGAGCGCGGCTACGCCCACACCACGATCAGCCGCGTGACCGAGGGCGCGGGCGTCACCAAGAAGACGTTCTACGCGCACTTCACCGACCTGGACGACTGCTTCCTCGCCGCCTACCGGCGCGGCATGGACATCCTGCTCGGCCGCATGACGCAGGCGTACGAGTCCGCGCCGTCCTGGCCGGAGGGGATCCACGCGGCGCTGCGCACGCTGCTCGCCGTCCTCGCCCGCGAGCCGCGGTTCGCGCGGGCGTCGCTGGTGGAGGTGAACGCGGCCGGCCCGCAGGTCCGGCGGGCGCGCATCGACAACCTCGCGCGGTTCCGCGCCTTCTTCACCGATCCGTCGCTGCCGCCCGTCCCGGTCGCGGTGGTGGACGCGATCGTCGGCGGCGTCTACAGCGCGATCCACGTCCGGATGGAGACGGACGAGACGGAGGAGCTGCCGGCGCTGCTGGCGCCGCTCACCTACTTCGCGCTGCTCCCCTTCGCCGGCCGCGAGACGGCGTCCGCGTACCTCGATCCCGCCTGACCGGCGCCTCCGGCCCCTGGACGTGCCGACGACCCCCGCCGCGGTCCGGCGGTTGACCTCCTGACCGGAAACGGCCCGAGATCATCCGGCGTCTTGACGTGAAAAACCTACGGGTTTCTAGTGGCGGTGGATCTTGTCTCGGACTCGGGGTTCCACGGTTCCCAAGGAGGCGGTGGCGATGCGCCATCGACGCAGGAAAGCCCTCTCCCTCGCCGCGGCGCTGGCGCTCGCCGCGGGCGCCCTGACCGCCGTCCCGGGCGTCGCCGCCGCCGCGGGCCCGGTCACCCAGATCGCCCTTCCGGTCCCGGACGTCGTGCCGTCCGGCCTCGCCGCCGGCCCCGGCGGGACCGTCTGGTACGCCGCGAACAGCGGCGGCATCGGCCGTGTCGACGCCGCCGGCAAGGTCACCGAGTACGCCGTCGGCCCCAACTCCAGGGACCTGCTCGGCATCCCCGACGCGATGGCCGCCGCGCCGGACGGGTCGCTCTGGTTCACCGACCTGTCCACCAGCGTCCCGCGGGTCGGCCGCGTGGACCCCGCGACCGGCGCGTCCACCCTCTACGAGCTGCCCACCACCGGCACCGTGAGCTTCCGGAACGCCCAGGTCACCGGGATCACCGCCGGACCGGACGGCGCCATGTGGTTCACCGGCCGCTACTCCGGCTCCATCGGGCGCATCGACGCGTCCGGCACCGTCACCGCCTACGCCACGGGACTCGTCCCCGTCGAGCTCACCACCGGCCCCGACCGGGCCATCTGGTTCACCACGAACGGCGGCACGATCGGCCGCCTCGACCCCGCCACCGGCGCGGTCGCGTCCTACCCGACGCCGAACGGCCGCAACGGCAGCCCCGTCATGGGCGGCATCGTCACCGGTCCCGACGGCGACCTCTGGTTCACCGAGCCCGGCGCGGGCAAGGTCGGCCGCATCGACCCCGTCACGCACGCGGTCACCGAGTACGCCACCCCCGTCGCCGACTCCATGCCCAGCGGCATCACCGCCGGCCCGGACGGCAGACTCTGGATCACCGAGATGGCCGCCAGCAACATCGCGAGCGTCGACCCGCTGTCCGGCGCGATGCGCGAGCACCCGCTGCCGGCGACGCTGTCCGCCCCCGCCCGGATCATCAGCGGACCCGGCGGGCATCTGTGGTTCACCGAGCCCGGACGCGGCCTGATCGGCCACCTCGACCCGGCCGCACCGCCCGCCGGGACCCGCAACCCCGCCGTCCCGCCCACCAGGGCCGGCAGCTCGCCCAACGGCGCGGCCCGGTTCATGAACCAGTGCCCGGCCGGGCAGATCTGCCAGACCCAGGTCACCACCGGCGGCAGCGTGAAGATCGGCTCGTTCGAGCAGGAACTGCCCGCCGGCGCCATCCGCATCACCGGCTACATCGGCGAACCGGACGAGACCGGTGACCTCGTGCTGAAACCGCCGGTCACGGGACGGCAGCTGGAGTCCGCGCCGGTCGAGGTCCCGGGCGGGCTGATCGGCCAGCTACCGCTGGTCGGCCCGATCCTCGGCAAGACCCCCGCGGCCATGTGGGACGTCAACCGGCTGACCGTCACCCAGTCGCTCGCCGGCCCGATCCACGTCTCGCTCTCCGGCGGCCTCGGCGCCAAGGCGTCCCTGAACGTCCACCTCAACAACCAACTGCTCGGCGCGACCTGCGTCATCGGCCCCATCGAGGCCGACCTCGCGCCCGCGTTCCGGACCGGCGGCCTGGCCATCAACCCGGCCATGTCGTGGGGCGCCGCGCAGATCGCGATCGACGCGCCGGTCGCCGTCCCGGCCGCCAAGGGCTGCGGCCCCTTCGGGATCCTGGACGGCGTCATCAACCAGATGATGGGGCTGCCGTCCCCCGCGTCCGAGAACTCGATGAACCTGACCGGGATCATCAGCCTCGCCGCCGGGATCAACCCGTCCAACGCGCCCGAGTCCGCGGTGCCCGGCCCGGCGGCCGAACTCCTCAAGAAGGCCCGCACCCCGGTCGCGCCCGGCGCCCTCCCGGCCGCCCCGCGCAAGGCCACCGTCCGGGTCGCCCCGCGCTGACCCCCGCGCCCGCGCGGCGGGCCCGCCCCTGGGGCCCGCCGCGCGCCCTACCTCCTGGAGGACCCATGCGCCCGGCCGTGCTCGCGCTGCCCCTGGTGCTCACGGTCTCGCTGGCCGGCTGCAGTGACTCCGAACCGCCCGCAGCGTCCTCGTCCAAGCTCACGACGGCCTCGGCCCGCCCCACACCGCCGATACTGAACGGCGTGCGGCCCGGCGCGGAGAAGAAGTCGTCGCTCGACGGCAACTGGACGGCGGGCTCCGGCTCCCGCCGGGTGGCGCTCTTCCTCTACCGGGGCGCCGCCGCCCTGAACGCGCCCGGCTTCTGCACCGGGACGGTCGACGCGTCCGGCAAGATCAAGCTGACCTGCGCGAACGGTTCCCGCGACCGGCTCACCGGCCACGCCGAGCTGCGCTCGGGAAAGCTCGTGGTCAGCTGGACGGGAGGTCGCCGGGACGTGCTCCACCGGCGTGCAGGCTGACCGCGAACGCCGGACCCGGGTTCGTCACCGCGTGCGGCCCGCCGTGCACCCGCACCCGGTTGGCCCGCAGCGCCCGCTCGGTGACGCCCCGCCCGGTGATCGTCACCGCCGCCAGCTCACCCGCGATCAGCGTGCTGACCTGGCCGTGCACCGTCCCGCCGGGACCGGGCGGCCAGGTGGTCAGCCACGCCTCCCCGTCGAGCGGCACATGCACCGGCCCGGCGGCGTCGAAGCGGACGAGCCCCCACCACTCGCCGGGACGTCCGGCCAGCTCGCGGACACGGGCGGCGAGCTGCCCGACGGTCGGCGGGCTGACGATGGTCGCGCGGCCGTGCGGATCGTCCTGGCCACGCATGGTGAGATCGGGAACCACGGAAAGAAGTCCTTCGTGTACGTGTGTCGGCCGGTATGAACTGAGGTCAGCGACAACACGAAGGACACAGCGCGCTGGCCACGCGGCGCAGGGCCACGGGGCTGTCGGTCGACACGCGCTTCGTCACGGAGACAAGAAGACACTCCGTAACCGACCCTTGTCAAGCCGATCACCCAGAGTCCACCGGACGTCCGCCCGGCGTGGAGAGCATGCGCGCGGGTATGGATCGAGTGAACGGAGCGCCCATGGACCGTCGGACCGTACTGCGCGGTGGCCTCGTCATGACCGGTGGGGCGACGTTCTCCCTGCTCGGCGACCGTCCCGGCGGCGCCGCCCTGCTGCGCCGCGACCGCCCGAACCTCACCCACGGCGTCCAGAGCGGCGATGTCACGGCCCGCGAGGCCGTGGTGTGGGCGCGCTCGGACCGGCCCGCCCGGATGCTGGTCGAGGTGAGCCGCCGCCCCGACTTCCGGCACGCCCGTACCGTGCGCGGCCCGATCATGACGCCGGACACCGACCTCACCGGCAAGACACTGCTGCGCGGCCTGCCCCCTGGCGAGGACCTGCACTACCGGGTCCGCCTGGCCGGCCTGGACCGGGAGCTGACCTCCGAGCCGGTCACCGGCCGGCTCCGCACCGCGCCCCACGACCGCCGGGACATCCGCTTCGTCTGGTCCGGCGACCTCGCCGGCCAGGGCTGGGGCATCAACCCCGACCTCGGCGGCTACCGCATCTTCAAGGCCATGACCACCGCCGACCCCGACTTCTTCCTGTGCAGCGGCGACCTCGTCTACTCCGACGGCCCGCTCAGCGAGACGGTGACCCTGCCGGACGGCCGCGTCTGGCGGAACATCGTCACGCAGGAGAAGTCTGCCGTCGCCCAGACGCTCGCCGAATTCCGCGGCCAGTTCCGCTACAACCTGGAGGACGCCGGTTTCCGGGCGTTCAACGCGCGCGTCCCCATGCTCTACCAGTGGGACGACCACGAAACCGTGAACAACTGGTACCCCGGCGAGATCCTCGACCTCCCGCAGTACACCGAGAAACGGGTGGACGTCCTAGCGCAACGCTCACGTCAGGCGGTCTTCGAGTACACGCCCATACGCACCGCCCGCTCCGGACGCATGTACCGGCGAATCTCCTACGGCCCGCTCCTGGACGTCTTCATGCTCGACATGCGGACGTACAAGACCCCGAACGACGCGAACACCTCCCCCACCCAGAAGAACGGCCTCCTCGGCGCCGAACAACTGACCTGGCTGAAGCAGGAACTGCGCCGTTCCCGGGCGACCTGGAAGATCATCGCGGCCGATATGCCGATCGGGCTGATCGTCCCGGACGGCACCGCGCAGGAGAGCGCCGCCCAAGGCGACGACGGCGCCCCGCTGGGCCGCGAGCGCGAGATCGCCGACCTGCTCTCCTACGCGCGGCGGCACCGTGTCCGGAACATGGTGTGGCTGACGGCCGACGTCCACTACACGGCCGCCCACTACTACGACCCGGCGAAGGCGTCCTTCACCGACTTCGACCCCTTCTGGGAGTTCGTGTCGGGTCCCCTGAACGCCGGCGCCTTCGGCCCCAACGAGCTCGACGGCACGTTCGGCCCGCAGCTCAGGTTCGTCAAGGCGCCGCCCCGCGCCAACACGTCCCCGGCCGAGGGCCACCAGTTCTTCGGCGAGGTCCGGATCGACGGGCGCACCGAGGCCCTGACCGTCCACCTACGGGACCTGGACGGCGCGATCCTCCACACCGAGACCCTCGATCCGCGCCGGATCAGCGGCTGAGGACCAGATACGCGATCCAGGTGAGCACCAGAGTCACGAGCATCGATCCGAAGCACCCCAACCTGGACGAGAAGAAGAGGAACATACGGCGGGCTCTACCCCCTAACCACCGGAAATCGCCTGCGTGCACTCGCTGGGCCCCCGCCTCGTCCGGCGTCTTACCTGGTGGAGAGGGTGTCGGGGTCCAAGGGTGTGTTTTAGGGCGAAAACCGGAGAAGTAAGGGGTCGGCCCATTACGGTCGGTTGGGAGCCGCCCACGGAACGGAACGGAAGGGACGGCAAAGGCCGACGCTCCCGGAGGAGCACATGACCCCCCAAAACAGAACAGACGCGACAGAAGCCACTCATATGGACGAAGTGGACGTCCACCCCGACGTCCACCGGGCCACCGAACCCGACGAGGAGCAGATCCTCAGGGAGCTCTACGGCGAGCCCGACGCCGACGGGATCTTTCGTGGGGAGGGTTCCGGATGAGCGCGGCCGGAATGATCGCCGAGGCCCGCAAGTCGCTCGGCATGTCAGGCCGCCCGAACACCATCACCAAGGAGTACGCCTCCAGGCACGGAGACGAGTTCCTCCGAGCGGCCTGGTGCGACATGGCCGTCACCTACTGGGCGCGCCACAGCGGCAACCACGACGCCGTCTGCCTGGGCAAGGACTACGCCTACACGGTCTGGCATGCGGAAGCGTTCCAGAAGGCCGGACGCTGGCACAGCGGGACGACCGCCAGTGTGAATCAGGCCAAGCCCGGGGACATCGTGTTCTTCGACTGGGGTGCCACCAACAACGTGGGCGCCATCGACCACGTCGGCGTCGTCGAGAAGGTGCTCGGCGGGGGGCGGCTGCAGACCATCGAGGGCAACACCGGCGACGCGGTGAAGCGGCGCGTCCGGGACTCCGGTGTGATCGCCGGCTACGGCAGGCCCGCCTACGGCGGGGGCAACTGGACGGAGGACATGGTGAAGAAGCTCCCCGAGCTGAGCAAGGGCGACACCGGCGAGCACGTCGAGAGCGTGCAGGGGCTGCTGCTGGCCCGCAGCCACCCCGAGGTGAGCATGACCGGCAAGTTCGACGACGCCACTGAGAAGGCCGTGAAGGCGGTCCAGCGGTGGGGCGGCGTCGACGACGACGGCATCGTCGGCGCGAAGACCTGGCCTGTTCTACTCCGCGTCCACTAGCGCCCATCAGTGCCCCAGACGTCGGTAAACAAACCGCGTCTGGGGCTAGTACGGGATTCAACAGCGGAATAGGTTCGTAGGGTCGCCTTCCACGGAGGTGGCCCCGATGACGTGGCCGGATTCGCGCGCCCCGCCCAGGGGACGTCTCTCCAAGTCCACCCCGAGACGTCCCTGGGAGAAAACGCATGCCACGTATTCGTGTCGAGGTCGACGGAGCGACGTACGAGGACGACGTCGAACCGCGCCTCCTTCTCGTCCAATACCTGCGCGAACGGCTGGGGAAGGTCGGAACCCCGGTCGGGTGCGACACCAGCAACTGCGGAGCCTGCACCGTCCTGATGGACGGGCTGAGCGTGAAGAGCTGCTCCGTCTTCGCCGTCCAGGCCGACGGCCGTGACGTGACGACCGTCGAGGGCCTCGGCGTCGACGGCACCCCGCACCCGATGCAGCGGGCCTTCCACGAGGAGCACGCGCTCCAGTGCGGCTACTGCACGCCGGGCATGATCATGGCGTCGCTCGACCTGCTGCGGGAGAACGCCGACCCGTCCGAGGAGGAGGTCCGGGAGGGCCTCGAAGGCAATCTGTGCAGGTGCACCGGCTACCAGAACATCGTCAAGGCCGTCCGGCGCGCGGCGAGCGAGATGCGCGAGCCGGGCCGGCAGGAGGTGACGCCGTGACCGTGCAGGAGGTAGGCAGCCCGCGGAAGCGGTCGGAGGACGCCCGGCTCATCACCGGCCGGACGCGGTGGACCGACAACATGACCCCGGCGGGGACGCTGCACGTGGCGTTCCTGCGCAGCCCGTACGCGCACGCCCGGATCACCGGTGTGGACACCGGCCCGGCGAAGGAGCGTCCCGGCGTGGTCGGGGTGTTCAGCGGGCGGGACTTCGCCGACGAGCAGGGGTCGCTGCCCTGCGCGTGGGTCGTGACGGAGGACATGAGGCTGCCGGACCATCCGCCGATGGCGGTGGACGAGGTCCGCTACGTCGGTGAGCCGGTGGCGTGCGTCGTGGCCCGGGACAGGGCCGCGGCGGTCGACGCCCTGGAGGAGATCGACGTCGACTACGAGCCGCTGCCCGCCGTGGTGGACATGGAGGCGGCGATCGCCGACGGCGCCGATCTGGTGCACGACGGTCTGGGCACGAACAAGTCCTACACGTGGGTGTTCGAGAACGGGGATCTCGACGCCGCGATGACGGACGCGCCGGTCGTGATCGAGCGCCGCTACATCCAGCAGAGGCTGATCCCGACGGCGATGGAGCCGCGGTCGGTCCTGTGCGTCCCCGAAGGGGACGAGTTCACGCTGTACTCGGCCACGCAGATCCCGCACATCCTGCGGCTGATGCTGGCCACGGTCACCGGGATCCCCGAGCACCGGCTCCGGGTCGTCGCACCGGACGTCGGCGGCGGCTTCGGCTCCAAGCTGCAGGTGTACGGGGAGGAGGTCCTGGCGCTGCTGCTGGCGCGCAGGCTCGGCCGTCCCGTCAAGTGGACCGAGACGCGCAGCGAAGGCAACATGACCGTCCACCACGGGCGCGACCAGATCCAGCGGATCACGCTCGCGGCGGAGCAGGACGGCCGGATCCGCGGCCTGAAGGTGGATCTGCTGGCCGACATGGGCGCGTACCTGATGCTGGTCACTCCCGGCATCCCGCTGCTGGGCGCGTTCATGTTCAACGGCATCTACAAGATGGACGCGCTGTCGTTCACCTGCACGGGGGTCTTCACGACGAAGACGCCCACGGACGCGTACCGGGGCGCCGGGCGTCCGGAGGCCACGTTCGCGATCGAGCGGGTCATGGACGAGCTCGCCGCCGAGCTGGGGCTCGACCCCATCGAGGTGCGGCGCCGCAACTGGATCGAGCACGAGGAGTTCCCGTACGAGACGATCGCGGGTCTCACGTACGACTCGGGCAACTACGAGGCGGCGACGGGAAAGGCGCTGGAGCTGTTCGAGTACGACAAGCTGCGCGCGGAGCAGGCGGACCGGCGGGAACGGCAGGATCCGGTGCAGCTGGGCATCGGGGTGTCCACGTTCACGGAGATGTGCGGTCTCGCTCCGTCCCGCGTCCTGGGCTCGCTGTCGTACGGTGCCGGCGGCTGGGAGCACGCCGCCGTCCGCGTGCTGCCTTCGGGCAAGGTCGAGGTGGTCACCGGCTCGTCCGCGCACGGGCAGGGCCATGAGACGGCGTGGGCGCAGATCACCGCCGACCGGCTGGGCGTGCCGTTCGAGGACGTGAAGGTCCTGCACGGCGACACGGCGATATCCCACAAGGGGATGGACACCTACGGTTCGCGTTCGCTGGCCGTGGGCGGTGTCGCGCTGTTCTCGGCCTGCGAGAAGGTGGTCGACAAGGCCAAGAAGGTGGCCGCGCATCTGCTGGAGGCCTCCGAACAGGACCTTGAGTTCAGCGGCGGGCGGTTCAGCGTCCGCGGCGTCCAGGAGGAGGGCAAGACGCTGCAGGAGGTCGCGCTGGCCGCGTTCGCCGCGCACGACCTGCCCGACGGCATCGAGCCCTCGCTGGACTCCGACGCCACGTTCGACCCGGACAACTTCTCCTTCCCGCACGGCACGCACCTGTGCGCGGCAGAGGTCGACACCGAGACCGGGATGGTGAAGCTCCGCAAGTACGTGGCGGTGGACGACGTCGGCAAGGTCGTCAACCCGCTGATCGTGGAGGGGCAGGTGCACGGCGGGCTCGCGCAGGGCATCGCGCAGGCCCTCTACGAGGAGGCGGTGTACGACGCGGAGGGCAACCTCACGACGACGACCATGGCCGACTACCTGGTCCCGTCGGCGGCGGACCTGCCCGCGTTCACGACCGACCGGACGGAGACGCCGGCGACGTCCAACCCGATGGGCGTGAAGGGCGTCGGCGAGGCGGGCACGATCGCCTCGACGCCGGCGGTCGTCAACGCGATCGTGGACGCGCTGCGGCCGTTCGGCGTGCACGACGTGCCGATGCCGTGCTCGCCCGAACGCGTGTGGCGCGCGCTGCACGCGGAGGAGAAGCCCGCCGCGGCCGAACCCGGCGCGGGCGGCGGGCTCGGTTCGGCCGGAGGTGCCCAGTGATCCCCGCGACGTTCGACTATGTCCGTCCCGCCTCGGTGGACGACGCCTGCCGGGCGCTGACCGACGCGGGCGAGGACGCGAAGGTGCTGGCCGGCGGGCAGAGCCTGATGCCGCTGCTGCGGCTGCGGCTCGCCTACCCGGACGCCCTGATCGACCTGGACCGGGTGGACGGCCTCCGGGAGATCCGCGACGAGGGCGACGCGGTCGTCATCGGCGCGATGGCGACGCACCACCAGGTGATCCGTGATCCGCTGGTGCGCGAGCACGCGCCGCTGATCGCGCGGGCGACGGAGACGGTCGCCGACCCGGCCGTCCGGCACCGCGGGACGTTCGGCGGGTCGCTGGCCCACGCCGATCCGGCGGCCGACCTTCCGGCGGTCGCGCTGGCGCTGGACGCGGTGCTGCTCGTCCGGTCCGTGCGCGGGGAGCGGGAGATCCCGGCGTCGGAGTTCTTCGTCGACTGGATGACGTCGGCGATGGAGCCGGACGAGCTGCTCGTCGGCGTGCGCGTGCCGAAGATGGGCGCGGGCTGGGGCGTGCACTACGAGAAGTTCCACCGGACGGCGCAGGCGTGGGCGATCATCGGTGTCGCGTGCGCGGTCCGCCGCGACGGCGACGGGATCGAGGAGGCGCGCGTCGGGTTGACCAACATGGGTCCGAAGCCGGTGCGGGCCGACGCGGTCGAGACCGCCGTCCGGGGCGGGGCCGCGTCGGAGGACGCGTTCCGCACGGCCGCGGCGCAGGCGGCGGCCGGCACGGAACCGCCCACCGACCTGCACGGGTCGTCGGAGTACCGGGCGCATCTGGCGACGGTCCTCACGGCGCGGGCGCTCGCCGCCGCCGCCGCGGGCTGACCTCTCGCACGGCACGGTCGTGCGGCCGGATCCCGCGGTTCGCGGGCGTCCGGCCGCATGGCCGGCGCGCCGCCGGGTACGGGCCGTCGGGATCCCCACTGGCGGCGCGACGGGGGGCCACCGTAGGGTCGCGGCAGGGTCCGCGGACGATAAGGACATTTGATCATGGAACTCGACCACGATTTCACCGTCCCCGTTCCGGTCGATCAGGCCTGGCAGGTGCTGCTCGACGTGGAGCGCGTCGCGGCGTGCATGCCGGGGGCGACCCTCGACTCGGCCGAGGGCGAGGAGTTCGCCGGGCGGATGAAGGTGAAGGTCGGCGCGATGACCATCACCTACCGCGGCACCGCGCGCATCGTCTCGGCGGACGAGTCCGCCCGCGTGGTGACGATGGAGGCGTCCGGCAAGGAGGCCCGCGGGTCGGGGACGGCGGCGGCGACCGTCCAGGCGAGGCTGCACGAGGAGGACGGCACGACGCGCGTGACCGTCCACACGAAGCTGAACGTGACGGGCCGGCCGGCGCAGTTCGGCCGCAACATCCTGTCGGAGGTCGGTTCCAAGGTCATCGACCGGTTCGCGAAGTCGCTGGCGGCCGAGCTGGAGACCTCGGGCGAGGATCGCGGGGCGGCGCCCGCCGAGGCTCCTGCGGAGGCTCCCGCCGAAGCCCCGGCGGCGGCCCCTGAGAGCCCCGCCGAGGCCGCGAAGCCGGAGGAGTCCGAGACCGGGACGGCGTCCGCGAAGCCGGAGGAGTCCGCGGACAAGCCCGGACCGGCCAAGGCGGCGCCCGCGCGGCCGCCGCTCCACGTGGCGACCAAGGACGACGCGATCGACCTGCTGGAGGTCGCGGGGCCGTCGGTCGCCAAGCGCGCGGTGCCGGCGCTGGGCGGCCTGATCGCGGTGCTGCTGGCCTTCCGTTTCCTGCGGCGGCGGAAGAAGGGCTGACCTCCGCGGAGACCGGCCGGTACCGGCCCCGGGTCAAACCGGGGTCAACGATCCGTGCGCGTTCGGCGGCGGTGGTGGAACGCGCCGCCGCCGATGCCGTCGGCTTGTCCTGTGGACACCATCGACCTTCAGCGGATCGCGCGGATCGAGGACGGCAACTGGTGGTACCGCGAGCGCCGGGAGATGCTGTCCGCGGAGCTGCTGCGTTTCAGCGTGCCCGGGACGGGCGTCGACATCGGGGCCGGGTCGGGTTCCTGCTGCCGGGTACTGATGCGGCACGGCTGGCGGGCGACCGGGATCGACCTGAGCCCGGAGGCCGTGGTGCTGGCCCGCGCGTCCGGCGTGGAGGCCTACGAGGGTGACGCGCGGTACCTGCCGCTCCCGCCGTGCGAGTACGACCTGGCGCTGGCGCTGGACGTGCTCGAACACGTGGAGGACGACGCGCGGGCGGCCGCGGAGATCGTGCGGGTGCTGCGGCCGGGAGGGACCGCCCTGGTGTCCGTGCCGTGCGACATGGCCCTGTGGTCGGCGCATGACGTGTCGCTCGGACGGGTGCGCCGCTACACCCGCCGCACGCTCGCCGAGCTGATGGAGGGTGCCGGGCTCGTGCTGGAGCGCGTGTGGAGCAGGGGCGTCCTGCATCGGCCGTTCCTGCGCCTGCTCAGGAACCGGACGGCGCGGGGAGAGGACCTGGCTCCCCTGCACCCGCTCGCCAACGAGGCCCTGCGCCTGTCCGCCGCGCTGGAACGGCGGCTGCCGGTCTCGTCGTGGCCGGGCGCGTGGCTGTTCGCGCGGGCCCGCCGTCCGGGCTGAGACGGCGCGCCTAGAACGCGCCGCTCAGGACGCGCCGCTCAGGACGCACCGCTCAGGACGCACCGCCTAGGACGCGCCGAAGAGGCGGTCGACCGCCCTGGACGCCGCCTGGCCGTCGTCGTGCGGGCAGTACTTCACGAAGAAGCGGTCGTAGGCGTCCGCGTAGTCCTGCTCGCCGCCGGGCGCGGCCCTGACCGCCTCGGCCACCTGCGCGGACGTCCGCACGACCGGCCCGGGGGCTTCGGCCTCCAGGTCGAAGTACATGCCGCGCAGGTGGTCCCGGTACCACTCCAGGTCGTAGGTGTAGAGGACGATCGGGCGGCCCAGAACGGCGTAGTCGAACATCGCGGACGAGTAATCCGTGATGAGCACGTCGGCCGCCATGTACAGCTCGGCCATGTCGGGGTAGCGGGACACGTCGATGGCGAAGCCGCCGGCCTGGTCCGTGGCGATACGGTCCCGGTCGGTGACGTGGTGGTGGGTCCGCAGGAGAAGGACGTGATCCTTGCCCAGGGCCTGCTGCATGGTCTCCACGTCCAGTTCCAGGGAGAACCCGCGCCTGCCGTCAGGGTGGCACCGGTCGTCCCGCCATGTCGGCGCGTAGAGGACGACCTTCTTCCTCTGGGGGATGCCCAGGCGCTTGCGGATGCGCGTCCCGATGCGCTCCCACTCGGGTGTGCTGAGGATGTCGTTGCGGGGATATCCCGTCTCCAGGACCTCACCGTCGTACTTGAACGCGCGCCGCATGACCTGGGTGGCGTACGGGCTCGGAGACAGCAGGAGGTCCCATCGCGGCACCTCCCGTTCCATCCAGTCCAGGCGCTCGGCGCGCTGGTACGGCATGTCCCGCAGGTCGTAGGCGAGACGCTTCAGCGGGGTGCCGTGCCATGTCTGGAGGTAGGTCTGCCCCTCCCGCTTGACGTACCAGGACGGCAATCCCTGGTTGGTGACGATGTACCGGGCGCGCGCCAGGACGCGGTAGTGCTCGCGGCTTCCCGCCAGGACGGTCTGAGCCTTCCCGTCGACCGCGAACTGGCCGTCCTGGGAGACCCACACGCATTCCAGATCGGTCTCGCGACGGTTCAGCTCTTCGTAGATGGCCCGCGGGCTGCAGCTGTACTGCGAGCCGTTGTAGCTGTCGAACACGGCGATGTCCGACAGGGGGCTCCGCAGATAGACGGGATAGTCGCGCTGCTGGAGGAGCACCTGTGCGTGGCCGCCCGCCTCGTCTTCCTCAAGGGCAGGGCGGCTTTCCAGGGTCAGGGCGTCGACCTGGTGGACGCCGACCGCGAAGTCGTGCGTGCCGAGGCGCCGCGGGCCGGGGAGGTCGGGGATGGCCTCACGCGCGACGACGACGGCCACCTCGCCGGCACTCGTGCGCGCCACCAGGTCCCAGGTGCCGCTGCTCAGCGGCAGGTCCGTCCCGAACACGGCCATCGTGGACGGCGTGACCGCCGCGGTGAAGCGGTCCTCCTCCCACGTGACCGGGACGCGGTGCTCGTCGCCCGACCGGCGCCGCCGCAGGACGAGGCGGTCGGGACGGGTTCGAGGGTCGCTGAAGTCTCCGCTCAGCGTGAGCCGGCCGTTCTCGTCCCACTCCGCGCCCGTGACGACCGGGCGGCGGCTTCGCTCCACACCGCGCAGGTTCCCGAAGGCGGTGCGGGTGAGGGCGAACTCCCGGCCGCGTCCCGCACGGTCGGGCAGCGCGTACCGGGCGACCTTGACGTTCCTCGCGACGGCGAGCCTCAGCGGGCCTCCCTCGCCGGTCAGCCGGATGTCCCAGTCGACGGCGTCGCGCAGGTGCGCGCGGTAGGGCGCGGGGCCGCCCTCGCCGCGCCCCTCCCCGTCCGGGACGGAGCCGAGGAACTCCAAGGGCAGCTTCGCGGTGAAGTCGAACCCGGTGCCCTCCGCCATGCGCAGGACGGCCGACTGCCGCAGCGTCACCTCGCCCCGGACCTCGGGCCCCCCGTGGCGGCGCTGCGCCACCATGGCGGCTCCGGCGCCGAGCGCGCGCCGCGTCCATCCGGTCAGCACCAGCGTGCCGTCCTCGCAGCGGATGCGGGTGACGACGGCCTTGGCGCGCTTGACGTGGACGACGAACCCGTCGTCGTCACCGGCGGCCGGTTGGACGGCCACGTGCTCGTCCACCTGCCGAGGCGCCGTCCAGCGCACGGCCGGCGCCATCGCGGTCAGGCGCCGGGACGCCCTGCGCCCGGCCGTCGTCACCTCGGCGAACAGCTCGTAGGTGGCCGTCCGCCACTCGTCGCCGTCCAGCAGGTAGTCGGGCTCCACCCGCACGGTGAACCCCGACCAGTCGTAGGAGACGCCGGACTGGCCGGAGCGCGCCGTGACCTCCGGCCGGCGGCTCCGCTCCACGGGCAGCCTGATCTCCTTGCCGGTCCGCACGTCGCGCATCCAGACGCGGATCCGGGAGTCCGCCGCCGACGACACGTCCAGCCGGTCGAAGTGGGCGTGGCCTTCGACGATGAGCGTGTCGACGTCCCACTCGACGCGGTCGACGTCCGCCCACAGGGCGAGTTCGTCGGTGACGTCGTACACGTCCTCCGGGACGCCCCTCTCCGCGTCGTCGAAGAAGGGGTAGCGGGCGTACCAGCGCGGGCGGAGGCGGCCCCGTGACACGAGCGGGACGTCCCGCGGCCCGTTCTCCTCGAAGCGCAGCACCTCCAGCAGCTCGGGCAGCATGCGCTCGCCGAGCAGGTACGTCTCCAGCCTCCTGAGCGCCTCCAGCCCGGCCGCGGGGGAACGCCCGGCGTCGGCGACGACCTCGGCCCCCAGCTCGACCAGGCGCTCCCGCTCCTCCCACGTGGCGGCGGGCAGGGCGAGCATGAGTTCACGCACGTCCAGGTCCAGGGCGTACGTGTCGTAGATGGGGAGGAGGTCCGGTGCGTGCTCGCGGACGAAATCCCGCACGCTCGCCAGGGTCGCCATCCGCTGGGTGATGTCCGCCGGGCCGGGACGCAGCCGTGTCGCCGTCCCCGGACGGTCCCGCCAGAAGTAGACGGTCGCGTCGAGCACGTCCACGGCGGAGGCCAGCACCTGTGTCTGCACGGCGACCAGCGCGTCTTGGCCGTTCCCGAGTTCGAACCCGTGCGCGTCCCAGAACGAGCGCCGGTAGACCTTGTTCCAGACCATCCTGTCTTGCAGCAGGGACGGGTGACCGGTCACGTGCGTCGACTTCACCGTCTGCGCGTAGGCGTCCCCATGGAGCGGCGACTGCCACACCTGTTCCCCGTCCAGGCACATGACGTTTCCGCCCGCGAGGTCCGATCCGGTCGAGTCCAGCGTCCCGGCCAGCAGCTCGCAGGCATACGGCGGCAGCGCGTCCTCACCGTCGGCGAACGCGAGGTAGCGGCCCTTCGCCTCCTCGACACCGGCGTCGACGGCGGCCGTGCCGGGACCGGGCTGGACGAGCGTGAAGCGGTCGTCGCGCGCGGCGAAGTCCTTGGCGAGGACCGTTCCGCCGTCGCCCGACCCGTCGTCCACCATGAGCACCTCGACGTCGCGCAGCGTCTGCGCGGCGAGCGACTCCAGGCACTCCGCCAGCCGGCCATCGGTGGTGTGGAAGGGGACGACGATGCTTACCTGCGGGGACACGAGCGGCTCCGTGGTGGGGTTCTCAGGGGTTGGTCGGTGGTCATCGGGGCGGCTGGAGGACCCGGTCGAGCACCCGGGCGGCGGCGTGGCCGTCGTCGTGCGGGCAGTACCGGGCGGCGAACGCGGCGCGGGCGTCCCGGTATCCGGCCTCCAGAGCGGCCGGCTCGCCCAGCGCCTCGACGACCTCCTGTGCGGTCCGCAGCAGCGGGCCCGGGGCCTCCGCGTCGAAGTCGAAGTAGAAGCCGCGCACGTGGTCGCGGTAGCGCTCCAGGTCGTAGGTGAAGAACACCATCGGGCGGCCGGTGACGGCGAAGTCGAACATGGACGAGGAGTAGTCCGTGACGAGCACGTCGGTGATGAGGAACAGCTCGGAGATGTCGGGGTAGACCGAGACGTCCATGACGCAGTCGCCCGGCTTGAGCCTCGGCCGGTCGGTGACGAGGTAGTGCGTCCGGAGGAGCAGGACGTGGTCGCGGCCCAGCGCGGCCCTGAACCGGTCGATGTCGAACTCCAGACGGAAGGCTCGCTTGCCGACCGCGTGGTGGAAGTCGTCCCGCCACGTCGGCGCGTACAGGACGACCCGCTTGCCCTCCGGGATGCCGAGGCGCCGGCGCACCGCCGCGGCTATCTCCTCCTGGTGCGGGCTGCGCAGGATGTCGTTGCGCGGGTAGCCGCTTTCGAAGACGTCCCCGTCGTAGTTGAACGCGCGCCGGAACAGCGGCACCGAGAACGCGTTCTGGGCGAGCAGGAGGTCCCAGCGGGAAACGTCGTACTCCATCCAGTCGACGCCCTCGGCGCGCTTGTAGGGCATCTTCTTGACGTCGTAGCCGAGCTTCTTCAAAGGCGTCCCGTGCCAGCACTGCACGTACGTCTGGTCGTCGCGTTTGGAGAACCACTCCTTCTGCGACCAGTTGCCGAAGACGTAGCGCGCGCGGGCGAGCGCCTCGTAGTGCTCGCGCGTACCTGCCAGGACGGTCCGGGCACCCGCCGGCTTACCGAACTGGCCGTTCTCGGTGACCCACACGCATTCCAGGTCGGTTTCGCGGCGTCGAAGCTCGTCGTAGATGCCGCGTGGGTTGCACGAGTACTGGCGTCCCCGGTACGCGTCGAACACGGCGAGTTCACGGACGGGCAGGTTCAGATGGCGCCGGTAGTGCCCGGAACGTATCCGCGCCTGCGCGTAGGCTCCGCGCTCGTCGTCGTCCAGGGCCGTCTCTACCCGGAGCACCAGTTGGTCGGTCTTCTGGGCCCGGACGGTGATCCGGTGAAGGCCCGCCTCGTACGGCTCGGGCACGTCGCGCAGGGTTTGCCGTCTGAGGACGACGGGTTGTTCCTGGCCGCCGACGACGGCGAGGGCGTCCCAGGTACCGGCGACCAGCGGCCGGGACAGGCCGAGCACCGGCATGCGCGCGGGCGAGAACTTCGCCGTGAAACGCTCGCCGTCCCAGGCCAGGGGAACGATGTGCTCCTCGCATGACCGCCTCCGGCGGAGCGTCAGCGACTCCGGCCGTCCGACGCGGTCCACGCATGTGCCCGCCAGGTGCAGGGCACCGTCGGGCGACCAGAACACCTCGTCGACGGCGAGGACGCGTCCGCGGACGACGATCCGCAGCGTGCTGCGCCGCGTCCTGGCGATCTCGAGTTCCCCGCCGGGGACCGGGAACGCCGTGCCCGCCGGATGCTCGTCCAGGTACGGCCGGACCCCGTCCGGCAGGAAGACCTCCCAGTCGCCCTGCCGCCGCGCCAGCCCCGCGACCGGCAGCCTCGCCCGGAAACCGCCGCCGGCCGGGTCGACCGGGCCGGTCACCGTGGCCCGCCCCGCCCTCGGGGTGGCGGTGACCCGCGGCTCGCCGCCCAGCGGGGCGCGGCTCCAGCCGTCCAGCCACAGCTCGCCGCCCTCCAGATGGCAGCCGACGACCGCCGCCGGCGTGGGCCGGACCTGGATCACGAACCGGTGCCGCGCGGCGACGCCCTGGACGAGCACGTCCGGCGCGCACTCCTGGTCGTCCGGCCACTGCCGCGCGGTGAGCCGCGGGTTGGAGAACGTGGACCGGCGCCGCAGGCCCCGGTTGACGATCTCCACGCACGGGACCCAGTCGACCTCCCGCCAGCGTCCGAACATCCTCAGCGCGGACGGGTCGATCTCCGCGACGAACCCGGACCAGTCGTAGGACACCGCCGACTGCCGCGACCGGGCGGTCACGTCCGGCCTCCGGACCCGCCTGACCGGCACGCGCATGATGCCCCGCTTGTTCGCCGCCACCAGCCACAGCCGGATGCGCGACCCGTCCTCAGTGGAGGAGTCCAGGTGCCGGATGTAGGCGTGGCCCTCGACGCGGAGCCGCCCGTCCACCCACGTGGCCCCGTCGATCGCCGCCACCGGCCTCAGCTCGTCGGTCACGTCGTACACGTGCGACGGGACGGCCCGCTCCTCGTCCTCGAAGAACGGGAACTCCGCGTACCAGCGATGCCGCAGGCCGCGCCGCACCCTCGGCGCGTCCGCCGTCTTGCGCAGGTGCGCGAAGCGCAGGACCTCCAGCAGCTCTGGAAGCATCTCCCGGCACAGCAGGTGCAGTTGCAGGCGCGTCATCGCCGGCTGGCGCTTCAGGACGCGGGGGCTGATGTCTCCCGCCAGTTCCGCACCCATGGCGACGAGTTCTTCGCGGTGCTCGACGTGCGTCCGGGGGAGCGCCTCGAACAGGACGCGGAGCTCGATCGGGACGAGGGCGTGCTCGTCGTATGCGTTCAGAAGCTGGGGCGCGTAGCCGGCCAGACCGTCCCGGACGGCCTGTGCCGACCGCATCCGCTGGCTGATGTTGTCCCAGTCGTAGCGGTCCTCTGTGATGGACCCGGGCCGCTTGCGCCAGTAGTAGACCGTCTCGCTCAGGACGTCCACGGACCGTGCCAGGGCGTGGGCGCGCGCGGTGACTGGAGGGTCCTCGTAGAAGCCCGGGGGGAATTCCAGGCCGGAGCTGTTCCAAAAGTCACGCCGGTAGACCTTGTTCCACGGCGTACGGTCACGCATGAGCAGCGGCATGGACGACACATGCGTCCTCGAACGCGACTCCTCGAAGACACCTTCGTGCAGGACCGACTGCCACGTCCTGTCCTCGTCCATCCGCTGGACGTTCCCGGAGGCGAGGTCGGACCCCGTCCGCTCCAGCGACCCGACCAGCCGCGCGTAGGCCTCGCGGTCCACGACGTCGTCGGCGTCGGCGAACGCCAGGTACTCGCCCTTCGCCTGCCGCACCCCGGCGTTGCGGGCGGGTCCCGGCCCCTCGTGCTCCCGGGCGACGAGGCGGAACCGCGGGTCGCGGGCGCACAGCTCCTTGGCGATCACCGCGCCGTTGTCGGTGGACCCGTCGTCCACCAGGACCACCTCAAGGTCGCGCAGCGTCTGGCCCGCCAGCGATTCCAGGCATTCCCGGAAGTACTCCTCGGTGTTGTGGAACGGCACGACGACGCTGAGCTTCGGGGACATGGGGCCTCCTCCTCGCCCCACAGAGCATGGTGACGTTACGCCATCACCTGAACACGCATCGCGATTGCCAGGCCGTCCCCTGACGCAGACTTGACCTCACCTGGCGGCCGTTGACCGGCGCATGAAGGTCGGGGGCCCCGGACGCTCAGGGAATCGGCAGCCGGTCCGGATGCGGGATCGGCGCCCCGGGATCGGCGACCCTGCGCGTGAACGTGCCGTGGAAACCGAAGGGAAGATGGTGCTTCAAGTGAAGCGTGGCTACGTTCTCCAGGTCCCGGGTGTCCAGGATGCTGAGCTGCGAGCGATGCTCTGCGGCGAGGTAGACCACGGCCAGCAGCCACCCATCGTCCTCAGCGGAATCGGTCGTGCGCGGGACGAAGATGGGTTCTCCCACGAACGTGTGCGGCCCCATCCCATGGACCTCGGTCCGGCCGTTGTCGTTGTCGACCTTCAGGACGCTGTCGTACTCGCCGCCGGCTCCCGTGCGCCCGGTCATGTAGGTGTAGCGGTGCCGGCGCGTGGACCGCCGCCAGTCGTACTGCGGGAACTCACCGGGCCGCTCGGACAGCTGCGTCTCGACCACCCGCCCGGCGGGGGTGATCCGGTACCGCATGAGCCTGCTGGGCGGCGGGTCCGTGAAGCGCGTCCGGAACTCGGACAGGTCACGCCTGACCGCGGCGAAGTCCTCCAGCAGCACCAGGTCGACGACGGTGTCGCCGCCGTCCTCGAACGCGTTCGCGACGTGGACGTGGACGAGCGCCTCATGCTCCACGATCCGCGCGGGGCCGCCGTCGCGCGGCACGAGCACGAAGCGCGTCCCCTTCTCCGGACGGTGCTGGATCGCGTCGAAGACGGGCGCGCCGCTCATCATGGTGCGCAGGTCGAACATGTACGGGTCCAGGACGAACACCATGTGGCGGGTCGTGAGCGCCACATCGTGGTTCCACGGCATGTTCAGCATCCGGACCTTGGCGAGCCGCCGCATCCGGCCGCGCCGGTCGACCCTCCAGCAGTTCAGGGCGGGCAGCGGGGCGAGATCCTGGCCGAAGTTGAACATCTCGCCCGTCGCCGGATCCCACTTGGGGTGGGCGGAGAAGGACTTGAGCGCGCCGCGCAGCCGTCCGCCGAAGTCGTACAGGCCGAGGGTCTCCAGGGTGTCGGGGTCGAGGCGGTGCGGGGGGCCGCCCTCCCACAGGGCCAGCAGCCGGCCGGCGTGCATCGCCACCCCCGTGTTCGCGACGTTCGCGGGCCCCTTCCCCTTGGCGAAGTTGGCCCAGAGACCGCCCGGGAGGGCCGTCCCCACGCCGGGGCCGCGCAGGTCGCCGGAGACCAGGCCGTGCTTGAACTGGCCCGTCCGGACGTAGCGGTTGCGGAACCGCACCGACCGCCCGTCGAAGGCGAACTGCGAGACCATCCCGTCGCCGTCGAACAGGTGGTGCATCAGCGTCCGCCCGACCTCCCACTTCCCCGGGCCGATCCGGTACAGGGTCCCGGTCAGGCCGGCCGGGAGCGCCCCGTCGATCGCGTCGATGACGTAGTCGTGCTCGTGCATGAGGGGGGCGAAGATCTGCCCCATGTCCGGCGTGGTGGTGGGCAGGGACATGGCCGTCTCCAACTGGCTACACCTGTTTCCAGAAACGTAGATTCTGGAAACAGGTGCGTCAAGATTGTCGGGTGAGTCCCCGCCCCTACGGCGGCGTCACCGCCGACCGCCGCCGCGCCGGCCGCCGCGCCGCGCTCCTGGAAGCCGCCCTCGACCTGCTCGGCACGGAGGGCGTCCAGGGCACGTCCCTGCGCGCGGTCTGCGCGCGCGCCGGCCTCAACCCCCGCTACTTCTACGAGAGTTACGCCGACCTGGACGCGCTGCTGGCCGACGTCCACGACCGCATCGTGACCGAGGTCGCCGACGCCGCCGCTCAGGGAGTGGCCGCCGCCGGACCGGACGCCGACCTGCGCACCACCGTCCGCTCCGCCGCGATGGCCGCCCTGGACCTGGGCCGCGCCGACCCGCGCAAGGTCCGCGTCGTCCTCATCGAAGCGGCCGCCAGCCCCGTCCTGCGCGCGCGCCGGCAGGCCGCCCGCCGCCGGTACACGCGCCTCGTCATCGACTACGCCCGGCAGTTCTACGACATCCCGCCCGCCGCCGGGGCCCGCATGCACTTCGCCGCGACGATGCTGGTGGCCGGCTGGGGCGAGAACCTCATCGCCTGGCTGGACGGCGAGTTCGACACCACCCCGTCCGCGCTGGCCGACATGTTCGCCGACGCCGCCGAAGCCCTCGCCACCCATGCCGCCGATCGCGCACGACCAACCTGACGTCCGGGCACTTCTCAGTCGGAGGGGATCTCCAGGTTGGAGAAGTACGGCTCCGTGAAGGGAAGGTCCTCGGCCAGCCAATGGCGCAGGGCACGGTAGAGGCCGCTGTAGTGGCCGGCCTTGTAGGCCGAGGGCGTCACCCACCAACTCACGTCCACGTCGTACTTCGCCAGCTCTTCGGACAGCGGGGTGCGCCGTCCCATGGGATACAGGTAGCAGCAGCCGAGGTAAGCACCGGCGACGTCGTACACGGCATAGGCGAAGGAGTCGCCCTCCCGGAACTCGCACTCGTGCCACACGAGGTCGACGAAATTGAACTCCTCGGTGACCTTCTCCACCGGCCAGGAGCCGCCACGGGTCCGGCGGATGATGTCGATGCTCGCATTGATGCCGCGCACGTCATCGGCCAGATCGGCACGCGACAGCGCCCTGGCGACGATGTCGCCGTGGGTCAGCCGTGTGGGCACGGCGAAACCGGGCGGCACGGACAGTTTCCTGACGAGCTGGCCGTAGTCCATGGCGTTCCTCCTCGGGCGGCGGACGGCGGGCCGGCGGTCACCGGCTCGTCGAGCGTGCCGCCCGCGGAGGGGGCGGGACATCCGTGCTCCCACGGATCCGCCACGGAATCACCACGGCCGGGCGGGCGGGACCGCCTACTCCCACTCGATGGTGCCCGGAGGCTTGGACGTGATGTCGACCGTCACCCGGTTGATCTCGCGGACCTCGTTGGTGATGCGGGTGGAGATGCGGCGCAGCAGGTCGTACGGGAGCTTCGCCCAGTCGGCCGTCATCGCGTCCTCGCTGGTCACCGGGCGCAGGACGATCGGGTGCCCGTACGTCCGGCCGTCGCCCTGGACGCCCACGGACCGGACGTCGGCGAGCAGGACGACCGGGAACTGCCAGATGTCGCGGTCGAGGCCGGCGCGGGTGAGCTCCTCGCGGGCGATGGCGTCGGCGTCGCGCAGGATGTCCAGCCGCTCGCGGGTGACGGCGCCGATGATCCGGATGCCGAGGCCGGGGCCCGGGAACGGCTGCCGCCAGACGATCTCCGACGGCAGGCCGAGCTGCTCGCCGAGCGCGCGGACCTCGTCCTTGAACAGGGTGCGCAGCGGCTCCACCAGCTCGAACTGGAGGTCGTCGGGCAGGCCGCCCACGTTGTGGTGCGACTTGATGTTCGCCGCGCCGGTGCCGCCGCCCGATTCGACCACGTCCGGGTAGAGGGTTCCCTGGACGAGGAACTCGACCGGCTCGGAGGCGTCCTCAGCACCCTTCTGGGGGGACGACCCCCCAGCTCCCCCGGATCCACCGTGGACTATTTCGCGGGCCGCCTCCTCGAACACCCGGATGAACTCGCGGCCGATGATCTTGCGCTTCTCCTCCGGGTCGGTGACGCCGTCGAGGGCGGCGAGGAAGCGCTCCTGGGCGTCCACCACGTGCAGGTTCACCCCGGTGACCGCGACGAAGTCCTTCTCGACCTGCTCGGGCTCGCCCTTGCGCAGCAGCCCGTGGTCGACGAACACGCAGGTCAGCTGGTCGCCGATGGCGCGCTGGACGAGCGCGGCGGCGACGGCGGAGTCCACCCCGCCGGACAGCGCGCAGATGGCCCGCTTGCGCCCCACCCGCTCCCGGACGGCCTCGATCGACTCGTCCGCGATGTTCACCATCGTCCAGTTCGGGCGGCAGCCGGCGCCCTCGTAGAGGAAGCGCCGCAGGATCTCCATGCCGTGTGCGGTGTGCAGGACCTCGGGGTGGAACTGGACGCCGAAGAAGCCGCGCTCCAGGTCCTCCATGCCGGCGACCGGCGTGACGTCGGTGCTCGCCGTGACCGTGAACCCGGACGGCGCCCTGCTGACGAAGTCGCGGTGGGACATCCACACCGCCTGCTCGTGCGGCAGCCCCGCGAACAGCATGCCCGGGGACGTGACGGCGACGGTCGCGCCGCCGTACTCGGCGACGTCGGAGTTCTCGACCGTCCCGCCGAGGGCCTGCGCCATCACCTGGTGGCCGTAGCAGATCCCGAGCGTCGGGACGCCGAGGTCGAACAGCCCCTCCGGCACGATCGGGGCGCCCTCGGCGTACACCGACGCCGGGCCGCCCGACAGGATGATCGCCTTCGGCCGCCGGGCGAGCATCTCCGCCGCCGGCATGGTGGACGGCACGATCTCGCTGAACACATGGCACTCGCGGACCCGCCGCGCGATCAGCTGCGCGTACTGCGCGCCGAAGTCGACGACGAGGACGGTGTCAAAGGACTGGTCTGCGGCCACCAACTACGCCTTTCGCACGGCCGGAAGGGCCTCCCAGTCTAAGGGGGCGCTGCCTGCGCCGATGCGGCGCACCTCGCAGACCACCCTCACATGGTGCGATCAGCCGATAACGGTCGGCATCCATTTACCTTGAGCGCACGCACCGGAGGGCTTCGCTCTGATACCTGTTGATGACGCCTCGTATTCGCCCGCTTCCCGTCCGCAAGCGACCTCCCTAGGAGTGCCGTGAAGCTGCTCGCCGCCGCCGCCCTGCTCGCCGCCCTCGCTCCCGCGGCGCCGACGGGGCCCTCCGGGCCGGCCAGACCCGCCCTGTCGCTCGACCGTGCGGACTGCGCGCACCCGGAGGCGAGGCTGCGGACAGGCGGCCATGGCGAGGAGCCCAACGAGCTGACGCCCGCCGAGGCGGCCTCTGTCGAACAGCGTCTCAACCAGGTTCTGGACGGTCTGGGGCTGGCAGCGGGCTCGACAGAACGTCCGGACGGCTCTACGGACCCTGCCCTGCAGCGCGCTGCTCAGATCACGATCCCCGTCTACTTCCATGTAATTCACGACGGCGCCAAGGGCAACGTGTCCACCGCGGCGGTCAAGCGGCAGATCAGCACGCTGAACGCGTCCTACGGAGGACGTAACGGAGGCGCGAACACGCGTGTCTCCTTCCGGCTCCGCGCCATCAGCCGCAGCGACAACGCGGCCTGGTTCGGCGACCCGGAACGCTACGAGGGGACGTACAAGCCGAAGCTGCGCAGGGGCGGCAAGGGGACGCTGAACCTCTACAGCGCCTACATAGGCGGAGACCTTCTCGGCTGGTCGACGTTTCCGTGGAAGTACAAGACCGATCCCAAGATGGACGGGGTCACGATTCACTACGCCAGCATGCCGGGCGGTTCCATCAAGCACTTCAACAAGGGCTTCAGCGCGACGCACGAGGTCGGGCACTGGCTGGGCCTTTACCACACGTTCCAGGACGGCTGCCGCGGCAAGGGCGACCGGGTCTCCGACACCCCGCCCGAGCGCGACCCCACGAACGGCTGCCCGACCGGTAAGGACACCTGCCCGTCCCCGGGGCGCGACCCGGTGCACAACTACATGGACTACGGCCACGACACGTGCATGACGTCGTTCACCGCCGGACAGGGCACCCGTGTCCACAAGGTGTGGAAGGCCTACCGCGCCTGACCCTTGATCCGGGCCGCGTCGGCGGGCGGCAGGTGGCGGACGGCCTCGCGCAGTGTCACGCCTGACATGGCGCCGGCGCGAGGCTCGACCCACGCGGTCACCCACGCCGGGTCCTTCTTGGACAGTTCGCGGAGGACCCACCCGAGGGCCTTGCGGATGAAGAACTCGCGTTCGTCTATGAGCGCGTCCCCGAAGCGGTCGATCCTGCCCAGGTCAGGGTTTCCCGTCCGTACGCCTCGTAGCAGGGCCAGGACGGCCGTACGCCGGATCCACATGTAGGGGTCGGCCACCCAAGCGTCCAGTGCCGTCGCCAGGTCAGGGTGGCGGACGACCAGATCACCGACCACCTTCTCCGCGAGATGGTCGACGTACACCCAGCTTGCCGAGTCGCGTACGAGCGCCTCGGCCATTCCGAGATCGCGCGGCTCCAGCAACGCGGCCCGCTTCGCGAGGACCTCTATGGCCGCCACGCGCGCCTCATGGACGGGACGGCCCTCGTCGGTGACGTCCCAGAGTTCGCGGGCGAGAGCGAGCAGTTCCTCCCGCGTGGGCTTGACCTCGACCGCCGACAGCGCGACCTTCCGCAGTGCCGGGACGGGCACGCCGATGTGGACGAGACCGCTTTTCAGGTAACGCTTCTCGTTCTCGGCCCGTGACGAATCCGCCTGTGCCCGCAATTCCGCCAGGACCCGCGCCGTCTCCCCCTCCACGTCCATGCGGGACACGCTACGCCGTCGCGCCATGGCGCCGTGTTCAGCATTACCCGTCCCTGTTCGTCCAGGTTTGCTAAAGACGTGATGATTATTCGCCTTCACCCTTGTCTCAGCACAGACTCCGCTCCCCCAGCGCGCGCTCCCCCGCTCGCGCCGCACCCCCAAGGAGTTCCATGAAACGCGCCCGAATCGCCGCTGCCCTCGGTCTGGCAGCCGCCTTCACCGCGTACGCACCCGCCGCCCCCGCCACCCTCGCCGCCCCGGCGGCCCCGTCCGCCCGGTGCGCGGACCAGCCCGCCCAGGCCCGCGTCCAGGCCGGAGCCCACGTCACGGAGCGGAACCAGCCCGGAGCGGCCAAGGTCGCCGCGATGGAGAAGGACTTCCACAAGCGCCTGGGCAAGCTGAAGAAGGCGAGAACCGCCGCGGCCGTCACCGTCCGCGTGCACTTCCACGTCGTCTACGGCAGCGCCGGCAACGTGTCGGACGCGGTGCTGAACAACCAGCTCGACGTCCTCAACGACGCCTACGCCGGAAGCGGCGTCACCTTCACGCTCGCCGAGATCAAGCGGACGCAGAACGCGTCCTGGTTCTCCGACCCCGAGCGTTACGAGAGCCAGATGAAGAACGCCCTGCACACCGGCGACGCCCAGGACCTCAACTTCTACACCGCCGACCTGGGAAGCAGCCTCCTGGGCTGGGCGACGTTCCCGAGCGAGTACAGCTCCCAGCCGTCGATGGACGGCGTCGTCGTCCACTACCAGAGCCTGCCGGGCGGCTCCCTGGGCAACTACAACGAGGGAGACACCGGTACCCACGAGGTCGGCCACTGGATGGGCCTGTACCACACCTTCCAGGACGGCTGCGGCGGCCAGGGCGACCGCGTGTCCGACACGCCCGCCGAGCAGAGCCCCGCGTCGGGCTGCCCGACCGGCCGCGACACCTGCTCCACGGCAGGCGCCGACCCCATCCACAACTTCATGGACTACAGCTACGACGCCTGCATGTACGAGTTCACTCCGGGCCAGGCGGAGCGCATGCAGTCCCAGTGGGCGGCCTACCGCGCCTGACGAACGGCGTCCGGCGCCGCAGCCCTCGTGCTGTGGCGCCGGACGTAGCCGCCTACGGGGCGGTGCAGTCGGCGACCTTCATGCGCCACGCGCGCATGAGGGCCGCAGGAGCCGGACGCGCGCACGGGTCGTAGGCGCCGTCCACCATGATCACCTTCCAACGCCCTGTGGGCGCCTGCCGGGTAAAGGCCGCCCCCGCGTCGGTGTTCTTGGTGGGACTGTCGCGGTACCAGAGTGCGAGGACGGCGTAGTAGCGTCCGCCCACTCGTCCGTAGTGCGCGTTCTGCTTCTCCACTACGAGACGGCGGTAGTGCCCAGGATTGTGCTCACGCTCGTACACGTGGGCCAGCTCACTCCGCAGCTTCGCACTCATCGGCAGCACCTGCGGACGGTCCGCTGCCTGCACCGGACCAGCGGTCGCCGCGAGCGCGAGAGGAACGCCTAACGCCACGATCGGGGGGATTTCTTTGCGCATTCCCGAACGCTAAGCGCACCCCCAGCCGCAACCCCCCATCCCCATTTCCGGCGCGTCTCCCCTCCACCCGACATAGCCGACAACACTCCCCGGGGCTTGGCCGACCACCGGGGGTTATCCACAGGAACGCGTTTCCCTTCCCCGGGGCTCCGGCGGGTCCGAGAATCCAGGGAGTCGAGTCGGGGGAGGCCGCGATGTCAGGTGATGTCGACGATGGGCAGGCGCAGTGCCGCGGGCGCGCCGTCCGGGACGACCGGGTTCTTCGGAGGGACGGGCGCGAGGCGCCGGTAGGGGTCGCCCAGCGCGGGGCGGGGGTCGTCCTCCGCGCGGTTCGGCCAGAACGCCATCGCGCGCTCGGCCTGGGCGGTGATGGTCAGCGACGGGTTGACGCCGAGGTTGGCCGACACCGCGGAGCCGTCCACGATGTGCAGGCCCGGGTGCCCGTAGACGCGGTGGTAGGGGTCGATCACGCCCGACTCGGCGGAGTCGCCGATGGCGCAGCCGCCGAGGAAGTGCGCCGTCATCGGGACGTCGAACAGGTCGCCCCACGTGCCGCCGGCGATGCCGCCGATCTCCTCGGCGATCCGCCGCGTCGCCTCGTGCCCCTCGGGGATCCACGTCGGGTTCGGCTCGCCGTGCCCCGCGGACGCGCGGACGTCCCAGCCGAACGGGCCCCGCTTCGGGCTCAGCGTGATCGAGTTGTCGCGGGTCTGCATGACCAGCGCGATCACCGTCCGCTCCGACCAGTGCCGCACGTCGAGGAGCTGGACGAGGTCGCGCGGCCGGCGCACCGCCTCCCGGGCGAACTTCAGGATGCGGGGCCGGTGCCGCTCCCCCGGGCGGTCGCCGTCCACCAGCAGGGTCTGCAGGCCGGCGAGCAGGTTCGAGCCCCGGCCGTACCGGACGGGCTCGACGTGCGTGTCCGGCGCCGGGTGGAACGACGAGGTGATCGCGACGCCCTCGGAGAAGTCGGGCCCCGGCCGGCCGTTGCGGCGGCCCCCGCCGAGGATCGCCTCGGAGTTGGTGCGGGTCAGGGCGCCCAGCCGGTCCGACAGGCGCGGCAGCAGCCCGGTCGACTTGAGCCTGTGCAGGAGCTTCTGCGTCCCGTAGGTGCCGGCGGCGAAGACGACCTGCCCGGCGGTGAGGGTCTTGCGGTTCCGTCCGAACGAGCCGGTCCGCACGATCGCGACCTCGTACCCGCCGCCGGGCAGCGGCCGCACCGAGGTCACGCGGCTGAGCGGCATGATCCGGGCGCCCGCCCGCTCGGCCAGGTACAGGTAGTTCTCCGTGAGCATGTTCTTCGCGCCGTGGCGGCAGCCCACCATGCACTCGCCGCACTCCAGGCAGCCGCGCCGCCGCGGGCCCACCCCGCCGAAGTAGGGGTCGGCGCTCTCGATCCCGGCACCGCGCCCGAAGTGGACGCCGACGGGCGTGCTGACGAACGTCCCGCCCTTGCCCATCCGGTCGGCGACCTTCTTCATGACCTCGTCGGCCGCCGTCGTCGTGGGGTTCCGGACGACGCCGAGCATGCGCTTCGCCTGCTCGTAGTAGGGCGCCAGCTCGTCCCGCCAGTCGGTGATGTGCGCCCACTGCCGGTCCCTGAAGAACGGCTCCGGCGGGACGTACAGCGTGTTGGCGTAGTTGAGCGACCCGCCGCCGACGCCCGCCCCCGCCAGCACCATCACCCGGCTCGACTTCGCGCCGCGGATGAGGTGCATCCGCTGGATGCCGGTCAGGCCGAGCGCCGGCGCCCACAGGTAGCGGGCCACGCGCCAGTTCGTCTTCGGCAGCTCCGGATACCGGGACCCCGGCGCCCCGGACGGGTTCGTGTCGAAGCGGCGGCCCGCCTCGATCACCCCGACCCTGTACCCCTTCTCGGTCAGGCGGAGCGCCGACACGCTGCCGCCGAACCCCGACCCGACGACGAGCACGTCGAAGTCATGCGTCACGGGCGTTCCCTACTTGATGCGGAGCTTCTTCATGAGCTTGATGCCGGACGACATCAGATCGGCGTACTTGGCGTAGCCGATCGAGCCCGGAGGCTCCAGATCCATGAAGTGCTGGCTCGCGACCGTCTGCACCTCGGTGAACCTCAGCAGGCCCTCCGACCCGTGCCTGCGCCCCACACCGGACTGCTTCATCCCGCCCATCGGGGAGTCGTACGACGCGAACGCGGCGCCGTACCCGTCGTTGACGTTGACCGTCCCCGCGTGGATGCGGGACGCCAGGCGGCGGCCCTTCGCCGCGTTCTTCGTCCAGACCGAGGCGTTCAGCCCGTAGGGCGTGTCGTTGGCGCGGGCGACGACCTCGTCCTCGTCCCGGTACTTGTAGACCGCGACGACGGGCCCGAACGTCTCGTTCGCGCACAGGTCCATGTCGCCGGTCACGTCCGTGAGGATGGTCGGCTCGTAGAACAGGGGCCCGATGTCGGGACGGGCCTTGCCGCCCGCGAGAACGGTCGCGCCCTCCTCCACGGCCTGGTCGACGTGCCGCGTCACCGCGTCGAGCTGGCGCCGGAAGGTCAGCGAGCCCATCTCGACGTCGAAGTCGAGGCCCGTGCCGAGCTTCATGCCCGTGACCATCTCGGCGAACCGGGGAACGAACCGGTCGTAGATGTCCTCGTGCACGTACATCCGCTCGATGGAGATGCACAGCTGCCCGGCGTTGGTGAAGCACGCGCGGACCGCACCGCGCGCGGTCCGCTCCACGTCGGCGTCCGCCATGACGATCATCGGGTTCTTGCCGCCGAGCTCCAGCGAGTAGCCGACCAGGCGCGGCGCGACCTTCTCGGCGATGGCCCGGCCACCGCGCGTCGACCCCGTGAAGGACACGTAGTCGGCCTCGTCCACCAGCGGATCGCTGATCTCGCCTGGATCCCCCACGACGATCTGCCACAGGTCGCGCGGCAGCCCGAGCGAGATCAGCAGGTCCAGCACCCACAGGCTGGACAGGCACGTCTGGGTGTCCGGCTTGTGGATCACCGCGTTGCCCGCCATCAGCGCGGGCGCGATGTCGCTGGCGCCGAGCGAGAACGGGTAGTTCCACGGGGCGATCAGCGCGACGACGCCCTTCGGGTGCCGCAGCTCCTGGACACGCGTGGCGCCCGGCATCATCCCCTGCCTCCGCCGCGGCTTCAGCAGCTTCGGGGCCCGCCGCGCGTAGTACAGCGAGCACAGCGCCACGTCGAGGAACTCCTCCAAGGCGTGCCGGCGCGCCTTGCCGGTCTCCAGCTGGATGATGTCGAGGATCTCCTCGCGCCGGTCCACCAGCGCGTCCGGCAGCCGCAGGAACGGCTTGACCCGCTCGCCCGCCGGCCGCGCCGCCCAGGCCAGCTGCGCCTCGCGAGCCCGCTCGTAGGCCTTGCGGACGTCATCGGCACCGGAAACGGGAACGGTGGCGAGAGGTTCACCCGTGAACGGGCCGGGGATGGTCGCGGTCTCGGCGCCGTCCGAGGCGATGTGCGAGGCCAGCCGGTCGATGAGGGTCTGGGGGAGCTCGTGCTCTGCCGCGCCTGTGGCAGGGACCGTCGGGGATGCCATGGAGGCAGAGTATGACCAGCCGCCCATATCTGGCTACCCGCAAGTAACGCACTACTCGGGGTGATATGCCCCACCTCGCCGGTGTTTTCCGTCCTCGGCTGACGAACTCCCTCGAACGGACCGTTCCAAGCCAGGCAGAGTTGCGCAACTCGGGGACCGACCGCCTCCGACCGGTGTATTTCGAAGAGTAGGGAGAGAATCTCGGCGCGTGACCGCCGCCGGACGCGCCACCGCTGACGGAGGGGAACAGCACATGACCGACGAGCGACCCGAGGCGAAGCGGCCGTCCGGCGGCGGCCCCCGGCCGCGCCGCGACAGGCGCGAGCGGACCCGCACCGCCCTGCTCACCGCCGCCGAGCGCCTCTGGGCCGAACGCGGCATCCACGGCGCCTCCCTCGACGACATCGCCGCGGCCGCCGGCCTCACCAAGGGCGCGGTCTACTCCAACTTCGCGGGAAAGACCGACCTGCTGCTCGCCCTGATGGAGCGCATCACGAGCGACCGCACCCGCACCGGCGTCTGCGAGGAGCTCCACGCCGCCGCGGAGGACGCCGACCCCACCGGCCGCTCGTCCCCCCGCCACGACGCCGACGACGCCCCCCGCCGCCTGGCCCTGCTCCTCGTCGAGTTCTGGCTCTACGGAATGCGCGACTACGCCGCCGGCTGGCGCATCGCCGACTGGTACGCCGAACGCCGCGCCCAGCTCGCCAGCGAGCTGGACCCCGCCGACGACGTGCCCCCCGCCGACCGCGCCACCCTCACCATGGCCCTCGACGTCGGCCTGGCCTTCCAACACCTCCTGGACCCCGCCCGAGTCCCCACCGACCTCTACAAGACCGGCAAAACCCTAATGCAACGCCCCACCCCCTAACCCCACCCCAACGCGCAGAGCGTGGTGGGGTGCAGGTCGGGGGTGGGGTGTCAGGTTTGGTGGGTCGGAGTGGCTCCGCAGAGGCGGAGGGCGCTTTCCAGGCATAGGGCCGATGCCTCGTCGGGGGGTGAGGCGGCGCCGACGGGACTGACCGGAGGCGGCTAGGGCGTGGCGGTGGGGACGATGTCCGGGGCGCCTCGGCGGTGGGCGTCGGCTTCCTGGTCGTCTTCCTGGGTTTGGGAGGCTCGCTCGGCCTCCACGCGCTTGCGGTAGTACTCGATCTCGCGGTCGCGCTGCTTCTTGGACCAGCCGAGGACGGGGGCGAGGAGGTCGGCGGCCTCCTGGGCGACGCCTACGCCGCGGTCCCAGGTCTCGATGGAGATGCGGGTGCGGCGGGCGAGGACGTCGTTGAGGTGGCGGGCCCCCTCGTGGGTGGCGGCGTAGACGATCTCGGCGCGCAGGTAGTCGTCGGCGCCGGCCAGCGGCTTGGCCAGGTCGGGCTTGTCGGAGATGAGTTCGAGCAGGTCGTCCAGCAGGGAGCCGTAGCGGCGCAGGAGGTGCTCGATGCGGGCCACGTGCAGGCCGGAGCGGGACGCGAGGCGGTGGCGGGCGTTCCACATGGCCTGGAAGCCGTCGCCGCCGACGAGCGAGATCCGGTCGGTGCACGACTCGGCGACCTTGCCGTCGAGGCCGTGGGCGACGGCGTCGATGGCGTCCTTGGCCATGACGCGGTACGTCGTGTACTTGCCGCCGGCGACGAGCACGAGGCCGGGGACGGGGTGCGCGACGACGTGCTCGCGGGAGAGCTTGGAGGTCTCCTCGGTCTCGCCGGTGAGGAGGGGGCGCAGGCCCGCGTAGACGCCCTCCACGTCGTCGTGGGAGAGGGGCGTGGTGAGGACGGAGTTGACATGGTCGAGGACGTAGTCGATGTCGGCCTTCGAGGCGGCCGGGTGGGCGCGGTCGAGGTCCCACGCGGTGTCGGTGGTGCCGATGATCCAGTGGCGGCCCCACGGGATCACGAACAGGACGGACTTCTCGGTGCGCAGGATGATCCCGGTCGAGGAGTGGATGCGGTCCTTCGGGACGACCAGGTGGATGCCCTTGGAGGCCTTCACGTGGATCTGGCCGCGCCCGCCGACGAGTTCCTGGATGTCGTCGGTCCACACGCCGGTGGCGTTGACGACCTGCTTCGCGCGGACCTCGCTGGTCGTGTTGCCCTCCAGGTCGCGGATGCGCAGGCCGGTGACGCGCTCCCCCTCGCGCAGGAACCCGAGGCACTGGGTGCGGGACGCGATCTGCGCGCCGTACTCCGCGGCCGTCCGCAGCGCCGTCATGACGAAGCGGGCGTCGTCGACCTGGGCGTCCCAGTACTGGATCGCGCCGACGAACGCGTCCTTGCGCAGGGACGGGGCGAGCCTCAGCGCGCCGCGCCGGGTCAGGTGCCGGTGGTGGGGGACGCCGCGGGTGCTGCCCATCTGGAGCGACAGCAGGTCGTACAGGGCGACGCCGGCGCCGAAGTACGCGCGCTCCCACACGCGGTGCGTGGTCGGCAGCAGGAACGGGACGGGCCTCACCAGGTGCGGGGCGATCTGCTGGAGGAGCAGGCTGCGCTCGGTCAGCGCCTCCCGGACCAGGTCGAAGTTGTACTGCTCCAGGTAACGCAGCCCGCCGTGGATCAGTTTGGACGAGCGGGAGGAGGTCCCGGACGCGAAGTCGCGCGCCTCCACCACCGCGACCGACAGTCCACGGGTGGCCGCGTCGAGGGCCGCGCCGGCGCCGACGATGCCGGCCCCGACGACGACCACGTCGAACTCCTCCTGGGCCATGCGGTCGAGCGCCGCCGCGCGCTCGGCGGGGCCGAGCCGGGAGCTTCCAAGGCCGGTCACCGGTGATGCCGTCATCGCGTATCCCCCCAGAGCGGTTCGTTTTCCGAACGGTTCCTACCCAAGAGTAGGGACGGGTCCACCCTGGAAACGACCGATTCGGCGTGGGTTCGCTCTCAGTCGCTGGACCGGCGGGGGGCCACGACGACCTGTACCCGCTGGAACTCCTTCAACTCGG
Organism: Actinomadura madurae; assembly: GCF_047130825.1. NCBI lineage: Bacteria > Bacillati > Actinomycetota > Actinomycetes > Streptosporangiales > Thermomonosporaceae > Actinomadura > Actinomadura madurae. The sequence goes on along the minus strand of NZ_CP083237.1, from coordinate 7,571,672 downwards.
TGTAGCCGGACGTCGCCATCGCCCGGCGCAGCGCCCCGATGAGGTTCATGGAGCCGTCCGCGACGTGGGACGGGCCGTGCAGGATCTGCTCCATCGTCCCGATCGTCCCGAGTTCGATGCGGGTGCCGCGCGGGACGTCGCCGTGGTGGGCCTCGCTGCCCCAGTGATAGCCGCGTCCGGGCGCCTCGGTGGAGCGCGCGAACGGCGAGCCGACCATGACGGCGTCGGACCCGCAGGCGAACGCCTTGGCGATGTCGCCGCTGTTCACCATGCCGCCGTCGGCGATCACGTGCACGTACCGGCCGCCGGACTCGTCCATGTAGTCGCGCCGGGCGGCGGCCACGTCCGCGACCGCGGTGGCCATCGGCACGGCGACGCCGAGGACGGTCCGGGTGGTGTGCCCGGAGCCGCCGCCGAACCCGACCAGCACGCCGGCGGCGCCGGTGCGCATCAGGTGCAGCGCCGCGGTGTAGGTGGAGCAGCCGCCGACGATCACCGGGACGTCGAGGTCGTAGATGAACTGCTTGAGGTTCAGCGGCTCGGCGCGCCCGGACACGTGCTCGGCGGACACGGTCGTCCCGCGGATGACGAACAGGTCGACGCCCGCGTCGATCACGGCCTTGTGGAACTGGGCGGTGCGCTGCGGGGACAGCCGCGCCGCGACGGTCACGCCCGCCTCGCGGACCTCCTCGATCCGGCGGCCGATCAGCTCCTCCTTGATCGGCTCGGAGTAGATCTCCTGGAGCCGCTGGGTGGCGCGGACGTCGTCCAGCGAGGCGATCTCGGCGAGCAGCGGCTCGGGGTTCTCGTACCGCGTCCACAGGCCTTCGAGGTCGAGGACGGCGAGCCCGCCGAGCCGCCCGACGGCGATCGCGGTGGCGGGGCTGACGACGCTGTCCATCGGCGCCACGACCAGCGGCATCTCGAACCGGTAGGCGTCGATCTGCCAGGCGACGCTGACCTCCTCGGGATCGCGCGTCCGGCGGGACGGCACGATGCCGATGTCGTCGAAGGCGTACGCCCGGCGGCCGCTCTTGCCACGGCCGATCTCCACCTCAGCAGCCACTGCGCCCTTCCCTCACGTGATCCGGTGTTCCCGCGGACGGCGGCAACAAGCCCCGGAAGAGCTTACGTCAGCCCCGAGCGCACGCGAGACACGGCGGCGACGGCGAGATCGCAGGCCGCCGCGCCGATCCGGACCGGGCCGGAGACAGACCGCGCGCCGGCCACATCCCCCGCAGAAGTGACCGGCGCGCTCTCGGTGGTTATGACGCACCCCGCCCCACGAAGGTTCGGACAGGCCTACACCCGGGGGCCGAAGGTCAGCGGCCCTGGTAGTTGGGGGCCTCCACGGTCATCTGGATGTCGTGGGGGTGGCTCTCGCGCAGGCCGGCGGCGCTGATGCGCATGAGCTGGCCGCGCTCCTGGAGTTCGGGGATGGTGCGGGTGCCCGCGTACCACATGGACTGGTGGAGGCCGCCGACGAGCTGGTGCGCGACGTTGGCGAGGGGGCCGCGGTAGGGGACCTGGCCCTCGACGCCCTCGGGGATCAGCTTCTCCTCGGCGGTGACGTCGCCCTGGGCGTAGCGGTCCTTGGAGTAGGAGGCGCCGCGCTCGCGGTTGCGCATCGCGCCGAGCGAGCCCATGCCGCGGTACGACTTGTACTGCTTGCCGTGGACGAAGATCAGCTCGCCCGGGGACTCCTCGACCCCGGCGAGCAGGCTGCCGAGCATGACCGTGTCGGCGCCCGCGACGAGGGCCTTGGCGATGTCGCCGGAGTACTGCAGGCCGCCGTCCCCGATCACCGGGACGCCGGCCTCGCGGGCCGCGCGGGACGCCTCCAGGATGGCGGTGATCTGCGGGACGCCGACGCCGGCGACGATGCGGGTGGTGCAGATCGAGCCCGGCCCGACGCCGACCTTGATCGCGTCGGCGCCCGCGTCCACCAGCACCTTGGCGCCGGCCTGGGTGGCCACGTTGCCGCCGACGACCTGGACCGGCGCGTTCCCCTTGATCGCGGCGATGGTGTCGGCGACGCCCTTGGAGTGGCCGTGCGCCGTGTCGACGATGACCACGTCGGTGCCGGCCTCGATGAGGGCGCGGGCGCGGCGGATCGCGTCGTCGCCGACGCCGACCGCGGCGGCGACGAGGAGGCGGCCGTCGGCGTCCTTGGTGGAGTCGGGGTACTGCTCGCTCTTGGTGAAGTCCTTGGTGGTGATGAGGCCCTTGAGGCGCCCGTCGGCGTCGACGAGCGGGAGCTTCTCCACCTTGTTGCCCGCCAGCAGCCGGAACGCCTCGTCCCGCGACACGCCGACCGGGGCGGTGACCAGCGGCATCGGCGTCATGACCTCGCGGACCGGGCGGGACAGGTCCGACTCGAAGCGCATGTCGCGGTTCGTCACGATGCCGACCAGGACGCCGCGGACGTCGGTGACGGGCACGCCGGAGATCCGGTAGTGGGCGCAGAGCTCCTCGACGTCGGCGAGGGTGGCGTCCGGCAGGCACGTCACCGGCTTCGTGATCATGCCGGACTCGGACCGCTTGACGCGGTCGGCCTCCTCGGCCTGCTCCTCGATCGCCATGTTGCGGTGCAGCACGCCGATGCCGCCCTGCCGCGCCATCGCGATGGCCGTCCGGGACTCGGTGACGGTGTCCATCGCCGCCGACACCAGCGGGATGCGCAGCGAGATCTCGCGGGTGAGCCGGGTGGTGGTGTCGGCCTCGCCCGGCTGCAGGTCGGAGTAGCCCGGGAGCAGGAGGACGTCGTCGAAGGTCAGGCCCTGCGGGAGGATCTTGTCGGCGGCGGGGTTCATGACAACCTTCCCGTGGTGGTCGCGGCATCGGGCCAGGTCACGCGGGACCCGGCTTCCATGGTAGGGGCTGGGCCCGCGCCCGGACGGGGTGTTGCGCACGGCGGTCACGTGGCCTTGATGACATCTCGCAACAACACGGACGGTCCTGTCCATTCCCCTCGTTCAGCCACGCATCGTGACCGTTCACACACGGAGAAGAGCGGGGGGTGCACCTCATGGGCGGTCCCGCAGTAGCGTGGGGGTGTGCACGACGACGCACCGCTCGACCCGTTCGCCGGCGATCCGGAGGATCCGGCGGCGGCGCTGGGCGACCCCGGCGACGACACCGCTCCGCTCAGCGTGACGGAGCGGGAGGACGTGCTGGCCGACCTCGCCGACCTGGAGGTGTTCCGGGCGCTGCTGGAGCCGCTCGGCGTGCGCGGCCTCACCGTCGACTGCGGCGACTGCGGCAAGCTCCACTACATCGACTGGGACCTGCTGCACGGCAACCTGCGCCACCTGCTCGACGAGGGCCTGCCGCGCGTGCACGAACCCGCGCTGTCCCCCGATCCCGTCGACTACGTGAGCTGGGAGTACGCCCGCGGCTACGTCGACGGCGTGATCGACAGCGAAGAGGGCCGCGACGAGAACTGACCGCCCGCGCGGTCGGTCCCCCACCAGCCCCCGGTCAGTCCCCGCGGGGACGGTCCTCGCGGGGCGGGTGCCGGAGGGCGCGCTTCTCGGCCTCCCTGCGCAGGTCCTCGATGCGGCGGCGCGGGTCGTCCTCGGCCGGGCCGTCCGGCCGGGTGGACGGGGCGGAGTTCACCATCGGGGCGGGCGCCTCGGGACGCTCGGGAGGCTCGGGACGGCGGCGCAGGACCGGGTCGAGGCGGCGCTTGAAGCGGTCGATCCTCTTGCGCTCCTGACCTCCGGGCGCGGTGACGCCGCCGGGTTCCGGGGAGGAGCGGGCGGGCGGCCGCGGACGTTCGCGCGTCGCGGCGTCGGTGTCGGTCCCGGCCCGGGGCACGTCCGGCGCGCCGGCCGTGCTCGGCGCCGGGGACGCGGTGGTCTGGTCGGCGACGCCGCCCGCCGCGGCGACACCGCTGCTGGCGAGGACGGCACCGGCCACCCCGAGGGCGACGATCGTGCGCGGCCCGCGGCGGCGGGGTCCGGGCCCCTGCGGCGCGGGCGGCGCCGTGCCGGGGCCGGAGCCGGAGTCCGGGTCGTCCACATCGGTGATCAGCGCGTGCAGCAGCCGCACCGCCGGGTCGGGGTCGTCGGCCGCACGCTCGCCCGGCGGGCGGGAAGGGGAGCCCTCCGGCGCCGGGCCGGGGCGGGCCGCCCGGTCGCCGGCGCGCCGCCGCGCCGCCAGCGACTCGATCAGGGCGTCGGTGCGGCGCACCGCGCCGAGGTCCTCGGGAGGACCGGCGGGCGGGCCGCCGGGCGGGGACGGCGCGTCGCCGGAATGCGAAGGCTCGGCCGGATTCGGGCCGCCCCGGACGCCGGTGAGGGGGCCGCGCTCCGTCAAGCGATCGACTCCTCTCTGGCCATCGCCCGGAGCCGGGCCAGGGCCCGGTGCTGGGCGACCCGGACGGCGCCCGCGGACATGCCCAGCACGTTGCCGGTCTCCTCCGCCGACAGGCCCGCGACGACCCGCAGCAGCACCAGCTCGCGCTGGTGCTCGGGCAGCCGCGTGAGCAGGTCGCGGGCGCGCTGGGCCTCGATGTAGCGCACCACCGTCTCCTCGGGCCCCGGCCGGTCGTCGGGGCCGTCCGGCAGGTCCTCGGTGGGGACGGCCGCGCGCACCGCGCTGCGCAGCGCGTCGGCGATCTTGTGCGCGGCGATGCCGAAGACGAAGGAGGCGAACGGACGGCCCATGTCGCGGTAGCGGGGCAGCGCCGACAGGACGGCGATGCAGACCTCCTGCGCCACGTCGTCGGCGATGTGGTACTGCCCGGAGACCCGTCCGAGCCGGGCCCGGCAGTACCGGACGATCATGGGCCGCACCTCGGCGATGAGGACCTCGATGGCCCCCGGGTCGCCCTGGACGGCGCGGTTCGTCAGCTCCTTGAGGTCGCCGTCGCCCGCGTCCGCGGCGCGCAGCGCCCGCGTCCCGCGCCCGCCGTCGCGGGCCGGCGGAGGGGCCGGCCCTCCCGAGGGTTCGGCAGCGCGCGCGGTCACGGTCCCGGCGTAGCATCCCTCGGTCACGTCAAGCATGATGCCCAGCACCCCCGGGCGTGTCTCCACTGTCCTCTACAACGGAATGGTCACAGTGCGGGATCGAACCTGGGGATACTACGCAACGTTTCCGCACGACTGCCGTGTGTCGCCGTTCGAAGAGGGTCCCGGAGACGAACAAGACCCCCGCCCGGACGGACGGGGGTCTTGCCGAAACATTCCGGACGGGACGTGTCCCTCCGGGTGAGCCGACCTCAGTGGCCGTGCCCGTGGCCGTGGCCGTGACCGCCGGCGGCCTCCTCCGGCTCCTCCGGCTTGTCGACCACGAGCGCCTCGGTGGTGAGCAGCATGCCCGCGATCGAGGCGGCGTTGGTGACCGCGGAGCGGGTGACCTTCACCGGGTCGATGACGCCCTGGGCGATCAGGTCGCCGTACTCGTTCGTCGCGGCGTTGTAGCCGTGGCCCGACTGCAGCGCCTGCACCTTGGAGACGACGACGTAGCCCTCCTGGCCGGCGTTCTCGGAGATCCAGCGGAGCGGCTCGTTCAGCGCGCGGCGGACCGCCTCGGCGCCGGTGGCCTCGTCGCCGGACAGGCCGAGGGAGTCGAAGCCCTCCTTGCCGACGTGCACCAGCGCGCTGCCGCCGCCGGAGACGATGCCCTCCTCGATCGCCGCGCGGGTCGCCGAGATGGCGTCCTCCAGGCGGTGCTTCTTCTCCTTCAGCTCCACCTCGGTGGCGGCGCCGACGCGCAGCACGCAGACGCCGCCGGCCAGCTTGGCCAGGCGCTCCTGCAGCTTCTCGCGGTCCCAGTCGGAGTCGCTGTTCTCGATCTCGACCTTGATCTGGTTGACCCGCGCGTTGATCTCGTCCGCGGAGCCCTCGCCGTCGACGATGGTGGTGGCGTCCTTGGTGACGGTGATCCGGCGGGCGCGGCCGAGGTCCTCCAGCCCGATGGAGTCGAGCTTGAGGCCGATGGCCTCGCTGACGACCTGGCCGCCGGTCAGGGTGGCCATGTCGCCGAGCATCGCCTTGCGGCGGTCGCCGAAGCCCGGCGCCTTGACCGCGACGGAGGTGAAGGTGCCGCGGATCTTGTTGGCGACGAGCAGCGCCAGGGCCTCGCCCTCGACGTCCTCGGCCACCACGAGCAGCGGCTTCTTGGTCTGCGCGACCTTCTCGGCCAGCGGCAGGAACTCCTGCACGTTGGAGATCTTGCCGTCCACGATGAGCACGTAGGCGTCCTCCAGGACGGCCTCCATGCGCTCGTGGTCGGTGACCATGTGCGGCGACAGGTAGCCCTTGTCGAACTGGAGGCCCTCGGTGAACTCCAGTTCGAGGCCCATGGTGTGGGCCTCCTCGACGGTGATGACGCCGTCCTTGCCGACCTTGTCGAACGCCTCGGCGATCAGCTCGCCGATCTGCGGGTCCTGCGCGGAGATGGTCGCGACGTGCGCGATCTCGCCCTTCTCGCCGACCTCGCGGGCCGACTTGCGCAGCTGGTCGGAGACGTACTGGGCGGCCGCGTCGATGCCGCGCTTGAGGGCGAGCGGCGACGCGCCGGCCGCCACGTTGCGGGTGCCCTCGCGGACCAGCGCCTGCGCGAGGACGGTCGCCGTGGTGGTGCCGTCGCCCGCGATGTCGTTGGTCTTGGTCGCCACTTCCTTGGCGAGCTGGGCCCCGAGGTTCTCGTAGGGGTCCTCCAGCTCCACCTCGCGGGCGATGGTGACGCCGTCGTTGGTGATCGTCGGCGCGCCGAACTTCTTGTCGATGACGACGTTGCGGCCGCGCGGGCCGATCGTCACCTTGACGGCGTCCGCGAGAGCGTTGACGCCGCGCTCAAGAGCCCGGCGAGCGTCCTCCTCGAACTCCAGGATCTTCGCCATGCGGATACTCCTCTTTCACGCGATCCGCCCCGGCAGGCCCGCCGAAGGCGGCGCCGACCGGGGCGGGTGCATCACGTCTCGGTGATTACTTCTCGATGACCGCGAGCACGTCGCGGGCCGAGAGGACGAGGTACTCCTCGTTGTTGTACTTGACCTCGGTGCCGCCGTACTTGCTGTAGAGCACGACCTCGCCGACCTTGACGTCGACGGGGACGCGCTCGCCCTTGTCGTCGACGCGACCCGGGCCAACGGCAAGGACGGTGCCCTCCTGGGGCTTCTCCTTGGCGGTGTCCGGGATCACCAGGCCCGACGCGGTGGTGGTCTCGGCCTCAAGCGGCTGGACGACGATGCGGTCCTCAAGCGGCTTGAGAACAACCTTGGTGGCGGTCGTCACGATCTGACCTCCCCTTCGATTGGTCCTCGGCCGGCCACGGATGGCCGGCCAGCACATGTGACAGAGAGGCGACCCTGGACCGGCCTGCCGTCGCGGGTGCCAGACCGACCTTTGTCGCTGTATTGGCACTCTCACTATGAGAGTGCCAGACATGGAGACTATTCCGTGGCCGTTGGCCCGTCAACACGGACACGGAGGCACCACGCGCCGTTCACCGGGGGCTAACTTCCACCCTATGGACATCCCGTCGTTCCGGGCCCTGCGCACCCCCTCCGGGCAGGCGCTCCTCAGCGAGACGGCCGCGGCCGACGTGAGCGAGGACGCCCTGCTCGCCACCGCTTCCCGCTTGCGTGAACGGCACGATTCCGCGCTCGTCTCCGCCGCGCTGACGCAGGCGCGGTTGCGTGTGCGGGCGCGGGCCAAGTTCGGCGCGGACGCCGAGCGCATGTACTTCACCCAGGCGGGGCTGGAGCAGTCGACCCGTGCGAGCGTGGCGGCCTACAGGGCGGGACGGTTCGCGGACCGACTCCCTGGCGCGCGTGTTCTCGACCTGGGGTGCGGGATAGGGGCCGACCTCGTCTCCCGAGCGCGCGCGGGGCTCGCCGGGGAGGGCGTGGAGCTCGACCCGCTCACGGCCGAGGTCGCCCAGGCGAACGTGACCGCTCTCGGGTTGGACGGTCTCGCTTCTGTGCGGGTGGGTGACGCGACCAACGAGGACCCGTCCGGGTTCGGCGCGGCGTTCGCCGACCCTGGACGGAGAACCGCACGGGGCCGGGTCTTCGATCCCCGCGCGTATGAGCCGCCGCTCGACGTCGTCCTCGACATGGCCGCCAAGGTGCCGGCCGCTTGCGTGAAGGTCGCGCCCGGCATCCCGCACGAGGCCGTGCCCGACGGCGCGGAGGCCGAGTGGGTCTCGGTCGGCGGTGACGTCAAGGAAGCGGCCCTGTGGCTCGGTGAGCTGGCCGGGGATGTGGGGCGCCGTGCCACGCTGCTGTCGTCCGACCTCGATCCAGAGGTGTGGACGCTGACGCCGCAGGGGTTCGACGCCCCGGACGTGCGCGCGTGGGGCCGTTACCTGTACGAGCCTGACGGAGCCGTGATCCGCGCCCATCTGGTCGGCGAGGTGGCGGAGCTGGTCGGCGGTGGTCTGGCCGATCCGCACATCGCGTACATCACGTCCGATGAGCTGCGTCCGACCCCGTTCGCCTCCGCCTACGCGATAGAGGACGTGCTGCCGTTCTCGGTGAAGCGGCTGCGCGCGGAACTGCGCCGGCGCGAGATCGGGGTGCTGACCGTCAAGAAGCGCGGCTCGGCCGTGGACGTCGACCGGCTCCGGCACGACCTCGGCTTCGGCAGGCGGCGCCCCGGACGCGGCGCGAAGGAGCTGACCCTGGTGGTCACGCGCGTCGGGCGCGACCCGGTCGCGCTTCTCGCCCACCCGGTCGCGGGCTCCTGAGCCGCGTCGCGGGCGCCTGACCCGCCCGGACGGGCGGCCGGACGGCAACCGTGCCCAAAGATCTTCCCGTGGCGGGGCAACACCAAGCGGGGCCGGGCGACGCGCCATGGCGGTGCAAATCATCGGCGCTTTCCGGCATTGCGTTCACCACCGGGATTGCGGGCGCCCGGCAAGCGCCGGCGGAGGCGGGGAAACGGCCCGGTGAGATCAACCGGCCGGAAAACACCAAGGCAGGTTCAGCGGCCGGGACTCCGAAGGCCCCAATGCGTCCCCGAAATGCCCCGCGGCCCGTTCCGCTGCATCACGCGGTTCGCACACGCATCGCCCGGCCGTAGCGGACCGCGGGTTCGGGAACTGCCGATGTTGGACGAGATGTACGGACAGAACGCCGGACCCTGCGACCTCCCCCGCCGCCCCCGGACGGTACCCATCACCACGATCACCACAAGGGCCGTGAAGCGGGAATTCCACGCCCGCCCGGCTATTTCTCGCTATTCGCCCCAGCCGGATAACAGGCGCATTCCGCAGAACTCATAATCTTCTCTGCTACCCGTTTTAGCAGTGCTCTACACGCACTACAGTGGCCACTCCAGAGATTCATTTGCCGTGCGTCATTTCGTCGCGCCGGCACACGAAGGAGCATCGGGTGGAAACGAATCACAACTTCCTGCAGACGGGGGGTCAACCGGTCTCGGATCGGATGCGGGAGTTGCTCGCCCGTGCGGCGCAGGACCACGTCTATGAACAGCGCTCACAGGGTCAGGTCCTGGACGAGATTCGCCAGCGGCTGGAAGGCATGGAGTGGCTGCTCCGCGAGGTCCGCGAGCGGGAGCTCAGCGGGCTGACCGGGCAGATCGAGAGCGTCCGCGGGCAGGTCGACGAACTGTCCGGCAAGCCCCCGGAATGGGCCGAAGGCCTGGCCGAGCACATCGAGGCGTTCGGCGAGCGGGTCAAGCCCGTCGCCGAGCTGCCCGCGCTGTGGGCCGACGTCGGCGTCGTCGCCGAGAACGTCGACGAGGGCCTGACCCGCATCCAGGCCGTCCTCGACTCCGCGCAGCAGATCACCGACGCCACGCAGCAGGCGTCGCAGCGCATGGACGAGATGACCAAGCGGCTCGACAAGCTCCAGGGCAGCATGGAGGCCGCGTCCGTCCGCTTCAACCGGCTCGACAAGTCGCTGGCCGAGCTGGGCCACCGGTCCGAGCGGCTGGAGCATTCGATCAACGGGGTCACGGCCCGGGTCGACCAGGCGCTCGGCGAGATGGCCGAGCGGATGGAGCAGGGTCTGGAGGCCGTCAACGGCCGGGTCGAGGGCGTCGGCGGGCGGCTCGACGGCCTGGACGGCCGGCTGGACGGCGTCGACGGCCGCCTCGAAGGCGTGTCCGGCAAGCTGGACGGCATGGACGGCCGCTTCGAGAGCCTCGACGGCCGCATCGACGGGGTGGGCGAGCGGATCGCCCGGCTGCCCGCCACGCTGGAGATCGCCGAGCTGCACCGGCTGCTGAACGAGGTCGCGCAGCGCCCGGCGGCCGAGTACGGCGACCGCTTCGACGCGCTGGAGAAGCACCTCGCCGAGGCCGTCGACCCGCTGATCGAGGAGCTGCGCGCCCGGCCGGACCGCGACGAGGTCAAGGCGACCATGTCGCAGATCGCCGAGACCGCCTACAGCGACGTCGCCAAGCGGATGGACGAGTTCTCCCGCCGGTTCGAGGACGTGCACGACGACGTCCGCAAGCGCATCGAGAACATCCACGAGGAGGTCACCAAGCGGGTCGACGTCGCGCTGGAGGAGTTCACCACCCAGGTCGCCATCGTCTCCCGCCGCGTCGAGTCGGTGCACGCCGACGTCACCAAGCAGGTCGAGGCCGTGCACACCGATGTGGCGCGGCAGGTCAGCGGCGTCCACGACGACTTCGGCAAGCGGATCGGCGACATCCACGAGGACGTCACGCGGCAGGTCGGCACCATCCATGAGGACGTCGCCAAGCAGGTCGGCAACATGCAGGAGGACGTCGCGCGCCAGGTCGGCGGCGTGCACGCGGAGTTCGCGCGGCGGGTGGAGAGCATGCAGGACGAGGCCGGGCGGCGCGCCGACGCCGCGCAGGCCGAGTTCGCCAAGCGCTTCACCAACGTCCAGGACGAGGTCGGCCGCAAGGTGGACGGCGTCCACGACGAGGTCTCCAAGCAGGTCAACGCGGTCCACGAGGACGTGCTGAAGCGGCTGTCCACCCTGGAGGAGACGATGCTCGCCCTGGCCGAGGCGCTGCTGCGTCCCCGGCGGGAGGCCAAGGACTGACCGGACCGGACCGGGCCCGGGGGCGGCCCCCGGGCCCGCGCCGAACGGCGGCCGGGTGGGGCCGGCGCGGGCCCCACCCGGCCGCATTCGGATACCCAACGGAATCCGTGGTGTTTGTCCGGCTAAGGGGTGTGACGACCGGAGGACCTCCCTCAAGCGACCCCGATGACGTGCATTTTGTTACGTTCCGTCTTCGCAAAATCACTCCCAATACCCTTCGGAATCCGTTTTGATGGATCAGGTGACCCACACACCGGCTCCCTGCCTGCAGACCGGCGCCCCGCCCGCCTCCACCACCCTGCGCTGGGTGGAGGAGTGCCTCGGCAAGGGCGCCGAGGTCCGCATGGTGCGGCCCCTCGCCGGCGGCGGCACCCACGCCAACCACGCCCTCCTCGTCGAGACCCGCTCCGGCGAGGCGCACCGCCTCGTCCTGCGCCGCTGGACGTCCCGCGCCCCCGGGCCCGCGCGCCGCAGCTACGGCGACACCGAGTTCTCCCCCGAGCGCGAGATCGCCGCGCTGGCCCTGCTCGCCGGCTGTGAGATCCCCACCCCGGCGCTCGTCGCCGCCGACCCCGCGGGCGCCTACTGCGACGTCCCCGCCCTGCTCATCACCCGGCTCAAGGGCCACCCGCCGCGCCCCTCGCCCGACGACCTGCCCGAGTACCTCATCCAGCTGGCCGCCGCCCTGCTGTCGGTGCACGCGCTGAACGGCGCGTCCACCATGCCGCCGTACGTGCCGCACAACCGGCTCGACGTGCGGGTCCCGCCCGTGCACGCGCTGCGCCCCGGCCTGTGGGAGCGCGCCTTCGAGGTCGCCGAGCGCCCCGCCCCCGAGGCGCCCGTCCGGTTCATCCACCGCGACTACCACGCCGACAACACGCTGTGGTCGTTCGGCAGGCTCACCGGCGTCGTCGACTGGTCGGACGCCTCGTCCGGCCCCGTCGCCGTCGACATCGCCCGCATGCGCCGCGGCCTGGCCCTGCGCCACGGCACCGGCGTCGCCGACCACTTCCTCGCCACGTTCGACCAGGTCTCCGGCGGCCACCGGCACGACCCGTACTGGGACGTCCGCAGCGTCCTCGACCTCCTCCCCGAGGACGACGACCGCACCATCGACGAGGCCCACGTCCCCCTCTACGAGGACTACCTGGCGAGACTGCTGGCGGAGTGCTAGCCCGGCGGAGCCCCCGGGGTCAGCAGCTGATGGTCTCTATGGGGAGGCTGGAGTCGGCCGGCAGCCCCAGGGCGGACGGGGGCGCGCCGGCGGCGGCCAGCTCGGAGCCCAGCGCGGCGACCATCGCGCCGTTGTCGGTGCACAGCTTCGGGCGCGGGACGCGCAGCCGCACGCCCGCCGCCTCGCAGCGCTCCGCGGCGAGGGCGCGCAGCCGCGAGTTGGCCGCGACACCGCCGCCGATCAGCAGGTCGCCGACGCCGTTGTCCTTGCAGACCTTCAGCGCCTTGCGCGTCAGCACGTCCACGACGGCCTCCTGGAAGGACGCCGCCACGTCCGCGACCGGGACCGGCTCGCCCGAGCGCTCCCTCGCCTCCACCCAGCGGGCCACGGCCGTCTTCAGGCCGGAGAACGAGAAGTCGTAGGTGCCGTCGTCGTACTTGCCGCGGGGGAACGCGATCGCGGCCGGGTCGCCGTCGCGGGCCCTGCGGTCGATGACGGGGCCGCCCGGGAAACCGAGGTCGAGGACCCGCGCGACCTTGTCGAACGCCTCCCCCGCCGCGTCGTCCACGGTGCCGCCGAGGGACCGGACGTCGCCCGCCACGTCCGGCACCAGCAGCAGGGACGAGTGCCCGCCCGACACCAGCAGCGCCACGCACGGCTTCGGCAGCGGGCCGTGTTCGAGCTGGTCGACGCACACGTGCGCGGCGAGATGGTTGACGCCGTAGAGCGGCTTGCCGAGCGACAGCGCGTACGCCTTGGCGGCGGCGACGCCCACCATCAGCGCGCCCGGCAGGCCCGGCCCGGCCGTCACCGCGAAGGCGTCCACGTCGGTGAACGCCACGCCGGCCTCGGCCAGCGCCCGCTCGACCGTCGGCCCCATCGCCTCCAGGTGCGCGCGGGACGCGACCTCCGGCACGACGCCGCCGAACCGGGCGTGCTGGTCGACGCTGGAGGCGATCGCGTCCGCCAGCAGCGTGTGCCCCCGCACGATCCCGATCCCCGTCTCGTCGCACGAGGTCTCGATCCCGAGCACGAGCGGCTCGTCCCGAATCACGTTGACTCTCCCTGTGTCGAGTGCCTGCAGAGGTGCCCGCGGGTCACTCGGGTCTGGTGAAGCCGATGGGCGGACGGTCGCGGAGCGTCCGGCACATGACGATCGCGTCCACGTCCGATGGCTGGTAGTAGCGCTTGCGGACGCCGACCCGGGTGAAGCCGAACCGCTCGTAGAGGCGGTGGGCGGCGTCGTTGTCGGCGCGGACCTCCAGGAACACCGACTCGCTGCGCCGCCGGACGGCCTCGTCGAGGAGCTCGGTGAGCAGCGCGGCGCCGATGCCGTGCTTGCGCCGGTCCGCGCGGACCCCGATGGTCTGCACGTCGGCCTGCCCGCCCGCGGCGGCGAGGCCCGCGTAGCCGACGATCTCGCCGCCGGGGTCGGCCGCGACGACGTAGTGGCGGGTGCGGGGCTGGTCGGCGAGCTCCCCGGCGAGCATCTCCTCGCTCCAGGCGTTCTCGGGGAACAGCGAGCGGTCCAGCCGGTGGACCGCCGGCAGGTCGTCGCCGGTCATGGGCCGCAGGACGATCCCGCTCACGCCGGCGTCACCTTCTTGCGCGGGCCCGGCTCCTTCGCGTCCGGCCGGCGCAGGTAGAGGGGCTCGGGCGGCAGGAGCGGCGGCACCTTCAGGCCCGCCAGCCGCGCGATCGCCAGCTCGGCGAGGGCGCCGGCGGTGGGCAGCAGCGGCTCGTGCCCGGAACCGCCGAGGACGTCCGGATAGAGGGCGGCGCCCTCACCGACCACGGGGAGCCCGTGGGGCGCGCCGTCCAGGACGTCGGACGGCGGCCCGACGGCGGGCCCGGTCGCGCGGGCGCGGGCCGAGTGGTACCGCGCCCAGTAGACCTCCTTGCGGCGGGCGTCCGTCGCGACGGCGAACGGCTCGTCCCTCCCGGTGGCCCAGGCGATGACGTCCAGCGTGCAGACGCCGTGCACCGGGATGCTCAGCGCCTCGCCCATCGCGCGGGCGGTGACGAGACCGACGCGCAGGCCGGTGTACGGTCCAGGGCCGACCCCGACGGCGATCGCGCTGAGGTCGCCGGACGCGGCCCCGGCCTCCGCCATCACCCCCGCGATGGACGGGATGAGCAGCTCGGTGTGGCGCCGCGGATCGACGTCCTCGGCCAGGCCGCGCGGCACCGCGCCCTCACCCGGGGTCCACTCGTAGAGCGCCACGGTGATCGCGGCGGTCGCGGTGTCGAAAGCCAAGACCAGCACGGGTTGTAAGCCTACCGGTCAGTGGCGGGGGATGGTCAGCCCTGGTTCAGCGCGGTCACCACGGCCTTGGCCACCTCGGTGGCGCCGCCGGTGGCGTCACGGGACGCCAGCGGGCCGCCCTTGTTGGAGCCCGAGTAGTGGATGGTGACGAGGACGTTCCCGAGCCGGACGTTGCCGACGGCCTCGCCGGAGCCCTGCTTGTCGTCGACGCTGTAGACGATGTACCCCTCGTCGCCGACGCCCTCCAGCCGGATCTTGTCCTTGAGCTCCTGGCCGGCCAGCAGCGCCTTGCCGGACTCGTCGGCGGTCCGCTCGGTGGTGAACGTCTTGCGGGCCGCGTCCGTCGGGGTCTGGTCGGCGCCGCCGGCGATCGCGCGGAGCTCTATGGTGAGCTGCCGCTTCCGGTCGCCCGCGTAGGCGCCCCAGACGCACTGGTTCTGCTGGTCGTCGCCCTGGTAGTTGTCGGCCACGTTGCGCTCGGAGTCGGGCGCCAGCTTGTTGATCAGATCGTCGCCGACGATCGTGCAGGAGTCGGGGACGGCGGCGCGCTCGCCCTTCGCCGTCGGCGAGCTCTCGGAGGCGCCGCTGCCGACGACCTGCCCGCTGCCCTTCTCGCCGCTCGCGCCGACCCCGCTCAGGACGACGAACGCGGCCAGCACGCAGGCGCCGATGCCCGCGACGGCGCCGCCGACGATGACGGCCCAGCGCCGTCCGGCACGGCGGTCGCGCACGACCCGGTGGCTGCCGGTGCGGTATCCGCCGCTGCCGGACCGGTATCCGCCGCTGTCCGTCCTGTAGCCGCCGCTGCCGGTGCGGTAACCGCCGCTCTCGGTGCGGTAGCCCCCGCTCTCGGTGCGGTATCCGCCGCTCTCAGCTTGGTATCCGCCGCTGTCGGAACGATAGCCGCCGTTACCGGTCTCATAGGGCCCGGTCTCTCTCTGGTAGGGCCCGCTACCCGAACGCCCCGACGAGTACCGTCCGTACTCGTCGCCGCCCGCGCCGTACCCACCGCCGTCCCGCCGGTAACCGCCGTCAGACTCGTGGCCACCGCCCGAACCGCGGTAGCTGTCGCGGTGACTACCGCTGCGATGGCTACCACTCACCGGTTCCCACTCCCGTTGGAAATCGATAGGTCGCGAAGGTGAGGTTCGTTCGGCAAAGAGTACGACATGTAGCCGTAAAGTGGTCCATCCAGACTGGCAAAAACCGAAGAAGTTGCCGGACGATCGTCATCCAGGGCCGAGTTCCAGGTCGGCCCAGCGATGACCGACCCCGACGATCCTTACTTCGCGTTCCTCGCCGGGTCCGTCGCCGCGCGAAATGATCACTTCCAGCCGGTCCTCGGCGAGGCCCTCGGCGAGCCCTTCTCCCCATTCCACGATCGTCACCGATTCCGCCACGGACGCGTCCAGGTCAAGATCGTCCAGTTCCGCGAATCCGCCGAGCCGGTAGGCGTCCACATGGACCAGCGGAGGTCCGCCCGCCAGCGACGGGTGCACCCGCGCGATGACGAACGTCGGCGACGTGATCGGCCCGCGCACCTTCAGGCCCTCGCCGATGCCCTGCGTCAGCGTCGTCTTGCCCGCGCCGAGGTGCCCGGTCATCACGAGCAGGTCGCCCGCGCGCAGCCGCCCGGCGAGCCGCAGGCCGAGCTCGCGCATGTCCTCCGCCGTCGGGACGGTGATGGTGAAGGCCCTCACGCGCTGCGCTCCTCTGCGTACTCGGGACGGACGCGGTCGATCAGCCGGCGCAGGCCGCCGGTGACCACGCCCGGGTACTCCAGCGGCAGCACGTGCCCGGCCTGCTCCACCTCGACCAGCTCCGCCTCCGGCATCGCCTCGGCGATGCGCCGGCCGTGCGCGGCCGGGGTCAGCCGGTCGCGCCCGCCGACCAGCACCAGCGCCGGCACGCCGCCGAGGACGTCCAGGCAGCCGGCCTTGTCGTGCGCCATCAACGCCGGGTAGAACTCCGCGATCACGTCGATCGGCGTCGCCCGGATCATCTGCTCCAGGAAGTCGACCACGGACGGGCTGACGTACTTGTCGGCGAACGCCATCTTCCGCGTCACGACGAACGCCAGGTCGGCGCCCAGCCCGCGCGCCTTCTCCACCAGCTCCGCGCGGCGGCCGAGGCCGCGCAGCGTCCGCGGGGCGAGCGGCCGGACGGCCTTGGCCAGCACCATCGGGAGCCCCAGCGTCATCTCCGCCAGATCCCCGCAGGAGGTGTTCACCAGCGCGACGCCCACCACCCGCTCCTCGAACAGCTCCCGGTGCCGGTCCGCGAACGCCATGATCGCCATCCCGCCCATGGAGTGCCCGGCCAGGACGACCGGGGCGCCCGGCCGGACCGTCGCCTCCAGCACGGCGCGCAGGTCGTCCCCGGTCTGCTCGATCGTCGCGTTCGCGAGATCGCTGCGTCCCGAACGGCCGTGGCTGCGCTGGTCCCAGAAGACCATCCGCAGCGACCCCTGAAGGTCGCGCCGCTGGTAGTGCCAGGAATCCTGGTTGAGGGCGTAGCCGTGGCAGAACACGACCGTGAGATCGGCGTCCTCGGGGCCGTCCACCTCGACGTGCAGCGGCACGCCGTCGTCGGCGACGACGGTCGTCGCCCGGCCGCGCAGCTCGCCGAACGGCTCGCCGGCGTCCGGATCCGGCCGGAGCCGCACCCGCCCGACGGCGAGGTGCCGCAGCCCGACCGCCGCGCCCACGCCCGCCGCGCCGACACCCGCCACGACACCGGCGATGCCGATCCTGCGCCTGCTCTTGCTGTCCATGCACGCGCTCCCTACAGCGCCCCTCCCGGGTACGCCCTCGGTACCCGGGACCCGATGCGGGTGACGATCTCATAGGAGATCGTGCCCAGCGCGTCCGCCCACTCCTGCGCGGTCGGCTCGCCCCGGTCGCCCGGCCCGAACAGGATGATCTCGTCCCCCGCGGCGAGCGCGTCGTCGCCGAGGTCGATGACGAACTGGTCCATGCAGACCCGTCCGGCGATCCTCCTGCGCCGCCCGCCCGCGAGGACCTCCAGCACGTTCGACCCGTGCCGGGGGATGCCGTCGCCGTACCCGGCCGGGACCACGGCCAGCGTGGTCTCCCGCTCGGTGCGGTAGGTGTGGCCGTACGACACGCCGCTGCCCGCCGGGACCCGCTTGACCAGCGCCGCGTCCGCCGCCAGCGTCATCGCGGGGCGCAGCCCGAACGTGCCGAGGGACGGCACCGGCGTCAGCCCGTACGTCGCGATCCCCGGGCGGACGAGGTCGAACCGCGCCTCCGGCAGCGTCAGCGTGGCCGCCGAGTTCGCCAGGTGCCGCACCTCGAACCGCGCGCCCGCCTTCTCCGCGTGCGCCACCATGTCGGTGAACGCGGCGAGCTGCGCGGCGATCGACGGGTGGCCCGGCTCGTCCGCGCAGGCGAAGTGCGACATCGCCCCGACCACCCGGACGTGGCCCGCGGCCTCCGCCTTCAGCGCCGCGCCGACCAGCGCGTCCCAGTCGCCGCCCCGCGCGCCGCCGCGCGACATGCCGGTGTCGGCCTTGAGATGCACGCGCGCCGGACGTCCCGCGGCCTCCGCCGCCCGGACCACCTCGTCCAGGAGCCAGACCGCCCCCACGGTCAGGTCAACGTCCCGCGCGACGGCCTCCGCGTAGGGCTCGCCGGGAACGCCCACGCACACCAGCGTCCGGACGGTGATGCCCTCGTCGCGGAGCCGCAGCGCCTCCGCCAGCTTCGCGACGCCGAGCCACGAGGCGCCTCCGGCGAGCGCCGCGCGGGCCGCCTCGGCCAGCCCGTGCCCGTACGCCTCGGCCTTCACCATGGCCATCACCTCGGCGCCCCGCGCGCGCTCGCGCAGCAGCCCGACGTTGCCGCCGATGGCACCGACCTCGACCCGCGCCTCCACAGGAACCCTCATGAACACCAAGTGTGCCGCCCCCACGGCCCTGCCCGGAGCATCATCGCCCAGCTCACGGCCCGGACGCCCCGCCAACCGAACACTCTTCGTCCACTAAGACGCAAACGTCCGTTCCCAGGTTCAACCCGCCGGGGGCCGCCGCCGTCAGCCCTCGGGGCGCAGCAGGGCCTTGATGGCGCGGCGCTCGTCCATCGCCTTGTAGGCCTCGGCCGCGTCCTCCAGGGGGAGTTCGAGGTCGAAGACCCGGCCGGGGTCGATGGCGCGGTCCCAGATCATCTGGATGAGCTCGGGCAGGAACCGGCGTACCGGAGCCGGACCGCCGTGCAGGTGCACCCCGGAGTAGAACAGCTCGTCACCCGGAATCCGGACGTCGTGAGCCATGCCGACATAGCCGACGTGCCCTCCGGCCCGGGTGGAGCGGATGGCCTGCATCATCGACTCCTGGGTGCCGACCGCCTCGATCGCGCTGTGCGCGCCGAGCCCGCCGAGGAGGTCCTTGAGCCGCGCGACGCCCTCGTCCCCGCGCTCGGGGATCACGTCGGTGGCCCCGAACTCCAGGGCGAGCTTCTGCCGGTCGGCGTGCCGGCTGAAGATCGCGATCCGCTCGGCGCCCAGCCGCCGGGCCGCGAGGACGCCGAGCAGGCCGACCGCGCCGTCCCCGACGACCGCCACCGTCCGGCCCGGCCCCGCCTCCGCGGCGACGGCGGCGAACCAGCCGGTGCCGAGGACGTCCGAGGCGGTCAGCAGCGACGGGACCAGATCCGCGCCGGGCACGCCGGGCGCGGCGACCAGGGTGCCGTCGGCCAGCGGGATCCGGGCGTACTCGGCCTGGGTGCCGGACGCCCCGACCAGCTGGGCGTTGACGCAGCGGGACTGGTAGCCCGCCCGGCAGATCTCGCAGGTGTTGTCGGAGGCGAAGAACGACCCGACCACGAACTCGCCGGGCTTGACGTTCCGCACCTCGTCGCCGACCTGCTCGACCACGCCGACGTACTCGTGGCCCATCGGCCGGTCGTGGACCGGCCCGTTCGCACCCCGGTAGGGCCACAGGTCCGAACCGCACACGCACGCCGCCGCCACCCGGATGACCGCGTCGGTCGGCTCGACGATCCGCGGGTCCTCGCGGTCCCGCACCCGCACATCGCCAGGAGCGTGCAACACCACACCACGCATGACCTTCACTCCTTCTTCACGTTCCGCTTGCGTGCACCACCATCAGAAGGCGCCGACCCGATCGGGTGGAAGGCACTGCTGAAGGGTGTACTGGCAGGGCACCCCTCCTCGGCACGAGCCCGCCTAGCCTGGAGGGCGTGGACCATCGCAGCCAGATCCGCGAGTTCCTGACCTCGCGCCGCGCCAGGATCACTCCGCAGGACGCCGGGCTGCCGTCCTACGGCACCCGCCGGGTCCCGGGCCTGCGGCGCGCCGAGGTCGCCCAACTCGCCGGCATCAGCGTCGAGTACTACTCGCGCCTGGAACGCGGTGACCTGTCCGGCGTCTCCGACCAGGTGCTGGACGCCCTGGCCCGCGCCCTGCGGCTGGGCGACGAGGACCGCACCCACTTGGAGGACCTCGCCCGCGCCGCCGGCCCGTCCCCGCGCCGCGGGCGCCGCGCCGCCTCGACGACGGTCCGGCCCTCGGTGCAGCGGCTCCTGGACTCCATGACCGGCCCGGCGTTCGTCAAGAACGGCCGCAGCGACATGCTGGCCACCAACGCCCTCGGCCGCGCCCTGTACGCGCCCATGATCGACTCAGCCCGCGGCACCGTCCCGAACATCGCCCGCTTCACCTTCCTCGACCCCCACTCCCGCGAGTTCTGGGGAGACTGGGAAGGCGCCGCCGACACCACCGTCGCCCTCCTCCACGCCCAGGCCGGCCGCGACCCCTTCGACAAGGCACTCACCGACCTCATCGGCGAGCTGTCCACCCGCAGCCAGGACTTCCGCACCCGCTGGGCCCGCCACGACGTCCGCCATCACCACAACGGCGCCAAGCCCTTCCACCACCCGGTCGTCGGCGACCTCCACCTCGCCTACGAGTCCCTGGATCTCACCACGGACGGCCTCACCCTCATCGCCTACAACGCCGAACCGGGCAGCGACTCCGAGGACAAACTCAGCCTCCTCGCCAGCTGGACCACCCCCGACCCCGCGCACCCCAGCCCGACCCAGGCCACCGACCCCACCTGACACCTGCCGCAGGAGCCGCGATCGCGAAGCGAGCCGCAAGGCGAGTCGGAGCGATGCCAGCGATCGCCCGCAGTGCCCGACGATGGAGGGCCGCCAGGCCCGAAGGAGAAGGGCACTGCAATAAACACAGCAGGGACGCCGGGTCAGGCGCCCCCGGGCGCCGGACCCGGCGTCCCCGCCATAGGCGCCACGAGGGTCCGGAAGGCGGCGGGGAGGGCGGTGATGACGTCTTCGGCGCTGATCGGGGATTCGGGGCCGGGGGTGGGGGCGGCGGCCAGGCGGGCGGCCAGGCCGTGCAGGTAG
Source organism: Actinomadura madurae (assembly GCF_047130825.1). Classification (NCBI taxonomy): domain Bacteria; kingdom Bacillati; phylum Actinomycetota; class Actinomycetes; order Streptosporangiales; family Thermomonosporaceae; genus Actinomadura; species Actinomadura madurae. The sequence continues at coordinate 7,550,835 of NZ_CP083237.1, read as the reverse complement.
GCGCCGGCGGCGGCCGCGTCGAGGGCGGGCATGCCGCCGGCCAGCAGGGCTCCGATCAGGCCGGAGAGGACGTCGCCCGTTCCGGCGGTGGCGAGGCGGGGCGTGCCCGTGGGGTTGACGCGGACGGGGCGGTCCTCCTCGGCGACCAGGGTGGTGGAGCCCTTGAGGAGGACGGTCGCGGAGAGTTCGGCGGCGGCGCGGCGGACGTGGTCGAGGCGGGCGGCCTCGATGTCGTCGCGGGTGGCGGCGATGAGCCGGGACAGCTCGCCCGCGTGCGGGGTGAGGACGGTCGGCGCGGCGCGGCGCAGCAGATCGCGGCGGCGGGACAGGACCGTGAGGCCGTCGGCGTCCACCAGCGCGGGCAGGTCGGTGGTGAGGACGGCCTCCACGAGCGACTCGGCGGCGGCTCCGGTGCCGAGGCCGGGGCCGACGACCCAGGCCTGGACGCGCCCGATGCGCTCCAGGATCTTGGCGCGACCGGGTTCGATGACGGTGGTGACGACCTCGGGCCAGCGGTGCCGGACGAGTTCCACCGGGTGCGCGACGGAGGCGAAGCGGACCATTCCGGCGCCGCCGCGGACGGCGCCGCCCGCGCTGAGGACGGCCGCCCCGGTGAACGCGTCGCCGCCGGCGAGGATGCCGACGACGCCGCGGCGGTACTTGTCGGACTCGGGGCCGGGTTCGGGGGGCTGGACGTCCACCGGGCGGGCCGCGACGACGTCCGGGTCGGGCAGGTCGGGGCCGAGCCCGATGTCGACCAGCTCGACCACACCGCAGTAGGACGCGCCCGGGTCGATCAGCAGTCCCGGCTTGTGCGTGCCGAAGGTGACCGTGACGTCGGCGTGGACGGCGGTGCCCGCGACGCGCCCGCTGCCGGCGTCCACGCCGCTCGGGACGTCGCAGGCGACGACGATGCCCGCGGACTCGGACGCGAGCGCGGCGTAGGCGGCGTGGGGCTCGCGCAGGCCGCCGCTCCCGCCGATTCCGGTCAGGCCGTCGATGATCAGGTCGGCGCCGGCGATCGCGGCCTCCTCGCCGCCGCCGAGCAGCCGGCCGCCGGCGGCGCGCAGGTCGGCCAGCCCGGCCTCGTGGATCTTGGGGCCGGCCTGGACGGCGTGCACGCGGGCGCCGCGGCGGGCGAGCCGGGCGCCGGCGTAGAGGGTGTCGCCGCCGTTGTCGCCGCCGCCGACGAGGAGGACGACGCGGGACCCGTACACGGCGGGCAGGACGCGCGCGCAGACCGAGGCCAGGCCCGCTGCGGCGCGCTGCATCAGCGTGCCCTCGGGGAGCCGGGCCATGAGGGCGCGCTCCGCCGCCCGGACCTTGCCGACCTCGTGCGCGTACCTCATCCGCGGCTCCCCAAGTCGATCACACACTCAGCGTGCCACGAGCGGCGGGTCTCCAACCCTGCCTCCGCGCCAATTGCACCTTACGGTGCAACTTTCGGTGTCATGTGCGCATACGAATCATCGGCCGTAGAATCTTCTTCATCCGGTCCGATGTATTCGCGCCGCGACCCCCCGGTGCGGCAGAATGCGCCAAGATCAGTCCGCCGGGACTGGAGAGGCCCGAGCCATGAGCACTTCCCGCGGTCCCTCCGTCCGGCAGCGGCGGCTGGCCGCCGAGCTCCGCAGGCTGCGCGAACGCAGGGGCCTCACCGGAGACGAGGTCGCCGAACGGCTCGCCTGGTCCACCGCCAAGGTCAGCCGGATCGAGAACGCGCGGACCGGCGCGAAGATCGGCGACGTGCGGCGCCTGCTCGACCTCTACGAGGTGGACGGGGCGCGGCGCGATGACCTGATCTCGCTGGCGCACGACGCCGCGCAGCGGGGCTGGTGGGAGGACTACCGCGACCTGCCGAGCCCGCTCGCCGACTTCATCGCCCTGGAGGCCGAGGCCACCGCGCTCAGGGAATGGGGCAGCACCGTCTTTCCGGGGCTGCTGCAGACGGAGAACTACGCGCGCCATGTGATCGGCGGCTGGAGCGACCTCGCCACGCTCCCGCCGCAGGAACTGGAACGCCGGGTGGACGTGCGAATGCGCCGCCGCGAACTGCTGGACGGGCCGTCCGGCCTGGAACTGTCGGCGGTTCTCGACGAGGCGGTTCTGCTGCGCCGGATCGGCGACCACAAGGTGATGCGCGAGCAACTCGAACATCTGTGCCGGATGACCGAGCGGCCGAACGTGACGGTACAGATCCTGCCGTTGGGGATCGCACACTCGGTGTTGGCCGAATCGTTTATCCTTCTGGAATTCTCACCGGTGCATGACATCGTATTTCCTGATATCGTGCACACCGAATCCCTGACAATCAGCCACCTCGCGGATGAGGCTGTTACCTATATGTACCGGCTAGCCTATTCAAGCCTGGCAGGCCAGGCACTGGACACCGAGGAATCACGGCGGCGGATCGCCGAGGCCAAGGACGCATGGTGACGGGTCCGCTAAGTGGCTCAAACCTTGTGAAAGGCACCGAGTGTCCCCTTTCGCCACTCCTGCTCCCCAGTGGAGGAGAAGCGCCCACTGCGGGGCGAGCAACACGTGCGTGGAAATCGCCACACTGGCTGGTTCGTCCCCTTTCATTGGGGCGCGGGACGCCAAGCACGGCACGCAGAGCCCGGTCCTGTCGTTCTCCCAGGGAGAGTGGCGGGACTTCCTCCATCGAGCCAAGAAGGGCGAATTCGATTTGGGCCGATGACAGGGCGTTGACACGCTTCTGAGCCCTTGGCCGGCGCCTCACGAGGGCGCCCCGGGGGCCACGCCGTACGGGCCGGGTCCACGACCGACCCGGCTCGACGAGCCTCCCACCGGCAACTCTGGAACCACCTCGGCACGCCTGACCCACGGGTACCGCGCTACCCGGAGGTGATCAGGCGTTTTTTGCGATCTTGTTACCGTGTGCTTGAACACGGCAGCGCCGCCGCGAATCCAAGGCACCGTTCGACGCAGGGAGCCGTCATGAGTTTCCGTGGGACACCGCCCGCCCGATGGAGAAAGAGCACCCGATGCGGCGCCAGCAACGGCTGCGTCGAGGTCGCACGGCTCGACGCCGACGCCATATCCGTGCGCGATACCGAGGACGCGGTGACGATCCTCGCGTTCGGCGCCGGAGAATGGCGCAGATTCACCGACGAGGTCAAGCGCGGCCGTTTCGACCGCCCCTGAAAGAGTCTCTGCAACTTTCACGGCGACTGAGAATTTCAGCGAATAAGAGAATTGCATCCCGCGGCAGGGAACGTGTGATGTTCCGGAGCACGCTGAATATTTTCGCGCCGGGACGAGCCCGGGCCGGGCGTGTTTTGATGAGGTGATCAGCGGGACGCTTTATTCAGGCGACGCGGACGCCTCGGGGAATGCGGTGGACGGGGGTTCGCAGCCGGGACGCAGTGATCGACACGGCGCCCGCGGCGAGGGCCAGGTCGAAGGCGAGGCCCCAGGGCCACACCGCGCCCCCTTCCGCCGAGCCGCCGTCGTCGGCGTCCTCGCCCTCGCGGACGTCGCGGACGCTGCGGCTGAGCCCGCCCAGGGGGTCGTCCGACGCCGACCGGCTCACCACCTCGTCGCCGACGACGATCCTCTCCTCCGGCAGTCGCGGCGCGGCGTCGGCGAGCACGACGACCGGGTTCGGCGACAGCAGCCACCAGACGCGTTCGCTGTGCTCGACGCTGTACCCGCCGTAGGGGCCGGGCCGGTGCTCCGCCGTCAACTGGAGGGCGATCGCGAACACCAGCGGCGTCCCGGCGAGCAGGGCGAACACCGTGAGGTACGACATCAGCACCGAGGTGATGCTGCGGGCGAGCAGCGCCGACCACGCCTGCGAGACGGCGCACACCACGCCGATGAGCAGGCCGGTGACGGCGAGGACGACCACGACGCGCGCCACCCCGATCGAGCCCTCGGCGACCGGGAGCAGCAGGGTCGGCAGCGTCAGGAGCAGGGTGACCAGGCCGGTCCCCCACGCGGCGGCGAGCTTGCCGAGCGCGATGTCGCCGGGCGTGAGCCGGGTGACCTGGAGCGTGGCGAGCGTCCCCCGCTCCCGGTCGCCGTTGATCGACTGGCCGCTGAGCGCCGGGGTGACGAGCATCATCAGCACCAGCACCCCGAGCAGGACGCCGCCGAACATCGGGATCCCCGCGTCCTCGTCGGTGGAGGAGTCCACCTCCAGCGCGAGCCGGAACATCAGGCCGAGCCCGTTGACGATGACGAACCAGGCCGCGAGCAGGATCTTCCAGCGGCCGGTCCGCAGCCGCGTCCTGATCTCCTGCCGTGCCACCAGGCCGATTCCGCGCGCGGTCATGCCGGTCACCTCCGGTTCTCGGTCATCGCCAGGTAGGCCGATTCGAGCGCGCTGCCGGCCGGGGCGAGCCCGCAGACGGGCACCCCGGCCCGGACGAGCTCGGCCAGCAGGCCCGCGGCCTCGTTCTCGGTGAGCGGGCCGACCTCGGCGCCGCCCGGGAGCCCGGTGGTCTCCAGCCAGGGCAGCCCGTCGAGCGCCCCCGCCAGCGCCGTCTCCAGCCGCCCGGTGTCGAGCGAGCGAATCCGCCACCGGACGCGGGCGGACGCGCCGGCGAGCTCCGCCATCGCGTGGTCCCCGACCGTCCGGCCGTGGTCGACGAGGACGACGCGGTCGGCGATCTCCTCCAGTTCGCTGAGGATGTGGCTGGACACCAGCACAGCCGCCCCGTCCGCGGCCAGGGAGCGCAGCAGGTCGCGCAATTCGACGCGCGAGCGCGGGTCGAGGCCGGACGCGGGCTCGTCCAGCAGCAGGACGCGGGGCCGGTGCACGAGCGCCCGCGCCATCCCGAGCCGCTGCTTCTGCCCGCGCGACAGGGCGTGGACGGGCTGCCCGAGGTGGTCCTCCAGGTGGACGAGGCTGAGCAGCGCCCTGATCCGGCGCGGGCGCTCCTGCTTCGGCAGCCCGTAGGCCTCGGCGAAGAACGCGAGGTACTCGTCCACCGTGAGCTGGTCGTACACGCCGAACGTGTCCGGCATCCAGCCGAGCGCGTCGCGGGCCTCGGCGGGGCGGGTGAGCGCGTCGTGCCCGGCGATCCGCACCGTGCCCGCGTCGGGCGCGAGCAGGGTCGCGAGGATCAGCAGCAGCGTCGTCTTGCCCGCGCCGTTGGCCCCGACGAGCGCCGTGACCTGGCCGTACGGGACGGCGATGTCCAGCCCGCGCAGCGCCTCGACCGGGCCGAAGCGGCGCGCGACTCCGCGCGCCTCGATCCCCAGGCCGCCGTCTACTCCCACCCGTCACCTCCGGACGCCGCGCCGGCCCGTCGGGGGATGCGCAGATCATCCCCGCGGGGAGCAGACCGGTCCCGATGCCCGGTGAGACGCGGCGCGGCGCCCGCGGGTTCCGGGAAACGCCCGGCTACTCGACGGTGACGGACTTGGCGAGGTTGCGCGGCTGGTCGACGTCATGCCCCTTCGCGGTGGCCAGCTCGCACGCGAACACCTGGAGCGGGACGGTCGTGACCAGCGGCTGCAGCAGCGTCGGGACGGCCGGGACGGCGATCAGCGTGTCGGCGTACGGCTCGACCGACGCGTCGCCCTCCTCGGCGATCACGATGGTCCGGGCGCCGCGGGCCCGGATCTCCTGGATGTTGGACACGATCTTGTCGTGCAGGACGTCCCGCGCCCGGGGCGGCACGACGACCACGACGGGCAGGTCCTTCTCGATGAGCGCGATCGGGCCGTGCTTCAGCTCCCCGGCGGCGAAGCCCTCGGCGTGCATGTACGCCAGCTCCTTGAGCTTCAGCGCGCCCTCCAGGGCGACCGGGAAGCCGACGTGGCGGCCGAGGAACAGCACGCACCGCTCACCGGCCAGCGACCGGGCCAGCTCGCGCACCGGCTCCATGGTCTCCAGGACCTTCTCCACCTTCTCCGGCATCCGCTCCAGGAGCTGGATCATCGCGAACACCTCGTCCCCCCACTTGGTGCCGCGCACCTGCGCGAGGTAGAGCGCGATGAGGTAGACGGCGACGAGCTGGGTGAGGAACGCCTTGGTGGACGCGACCGCGATCTCCGGGCCGGCGTGCGTGTAGAGGACGCCGTCGCACTCGCGCGGCAGCGTGGAGCCGTTGACGTTGCAGATGCCGAGCAGCTTGGCCTTCTGCTCGCGGGCGTGCCGGACGGCCATCAGCGCGTCCATCGTCTCGCCCGACTGGGAGATCGCGATGACCAGCGTCGCCGGGGACAGGATCGGGTCGCGGTAGCGGAACTCGCTGGCCAGCTCCACCTCGCAGGGCAGCCCGGCCCAGTGCTCGATCGCGTACTTGGCGATCAGCCCCGCGTGGTAGGACGTCCCGCAGGCCACGATGATGATCTTGTCGACCTCGCGCAGCTCCCGGTCGGGGATGCGCATCTCGTCCAGGCGCAGGCGCCCGTCGGTGCCGATCCGACCGAGCAGCGTGTCGGCGACGGCGCGCGGCTGCTCGGCGATCTCCTTGAGCATGAAGTAGTCGAAGCCGCTCTTCTCCGCGGCCGACACGTCCCAGTCGACGTGGTACTCCTTCACCTCGGCGGGGCGCCCCTCGAAGTCGGTGACGCTCACCCCGCCGGCGCGCAGCTCGACGACCTGGTCCTGGCCGAGCTCGATCGCGTTCCGGGTGTGCGCGATGAACGCGGCGACGTCGCTGGCGAGGAAGTTCTCCCCGTCCCCGACCCCGACGACGAGCGGCGAGTTGCGGCGCGCCCCGACGACCAGGTCGGGGTCGCCGGTGTGCACGGCGACGAGCGTGAACGCGCCGTCCAGCCGGCGGCAGACGCGGCGCATCGCCGCGGCGAGGTCGCCGCCCGCCTTCAGCTCGTCCTCCAGCAGGTGCGCGACGGCCTCGGTGTCGGTGTCGGACACCAGGCCGTGCCCGCCCTCCTCCAGCTCGGCGCGCAGCTCGGCGAAGTTCTCGATGATGCCGTTGTGGATGACCGCGACGGAGCCGGTGCAGTCGACGTGCGGGTGCGCGTTGCGGTCGTTCGGCGGGCCGTGCGTCGCCCACCGGGTGTGCCCCATGCCGAGCGTGCCCGCGGGCGGCGGCGCCTCTTCGAGGGCGCCGCGCAGGTTCACGAGCTTGCCCGCGCGCTTGGCCGTCGCCAGCTTCCCGTCGGCCAGCACGGCCACTCCGGCCGAGTCGTAGCCGCGGTACTCCAGCCGCGCCAGCCCCTCGACGACGACGTCGAGCGCCGACCGGCCGCCTACGTACCCCACGATTCCGCACATGGCGGCAACTCTATTCGGTGTCCCGCCCGGGACCTACCTGCAAGGGGCGTAGACGCCTGGCACTAACGTGTACGCCCGGTGAAAACCCGGTGACGGGCTGACCTGCCCGGTTACTGTTCAGGCATGACGAGCGGATGGGACACCGTGCCGAGCCCCTACGTGGAACTCTCCCGGGACGACTGGCGCGGCCTGCGGGAGAACACGCCCCTGCCGCTCACGCCCGGCGAGCTGGACGCCCTGCGCGGCCTGCGCGACCCGATCGACATCACCGAGGTCGAGGAGGTGTACCTGCCGCTGTCCCGGCTGCTCAACCTGTTCTTCCAGTCGGACGGGCGGCTCCGCGACACCGTCAGCGGCTTCCTCGGCGGCGAGGTGCGGCCCACCCCGTTCATCATCGGCGTGGCGGGCAGCGTCGCGGTCGGCAAGTCCACGACGTCCCGCCTGCTGCGGACGCTCCTCGCGCGCTGGCCGGACCATCCGAGCGTGGAGCTGGTCACCACCGACAGCTTCCTGTACCCGAACGCCGTGCTTTCCGAGCGCGGGATCATGGACCGCAAGGGCTTCCCCGAGTCCTACGACCGGCGCGCCCTCGTCCGGTTCGTGTCCGAGGTCAAGGCGGGCGCGGAGGAGGCGTCGATCCCGGTGTACTCGCACCTGGAGTACGACATCGTCCCGGACGCGAAGCAGACCGTCCGGCGGCCCGACATCCTCATCGTCGAGGGCCTGAACGTGCTGCAGGCGCCGCCGGCCGGCGCCCTCGGCGTGTCGGACTTCTTCGACTTCTCCATCTATGTGGACGCGCGGGTCGAGGACATCCGCCAGTGGTACATCGACCGGCTCTTCGCGCTGCGCCGCACCGCGTTCACCGACCCGCGCTCCTACTTCCACAAGTACGCGCACGAACTGGACGAGGACGAGACGGCCGCGTTCGCGCAGCGCGTGTGGCGGGACGTCAACGAGATCAACCTCGTCTCCAACATCCTGCCGACACGCGCCCGCGCGACCCTCGTCCTGCACAAGGACCGCGACCACGCCGTCCAGCGCGTCCGGCTCCGTAGAATTTGATCTCTCTCCTCCTTCGGGCCTGGCGGCCTTCCATCGTCGAGAGATCCGGCGATCGCCGGCATCGCTCCGGCTCGCCTTGCGGCTCGCTGCGCGATCAGGTTCTCGCTTCGCTTGAACCTGCCTTCGGACGCGATCGCACGCCTGAGGCACTTGCGTGGTCGCGATACCGGCCGGGAAGGGGCTAGCGGCTCCAGGGGCCGGTGACGGCGAAGGTGGTGCCCGGGTCGTAGACGTTGACGTACATCGTCCGGTTGTCGGGGCTGAAGGTGACGCCGGCGAACTCGCCCCACTCGGGCTCGCTCTCGGTGCCGGTGTTCTGCCGGTTCCGGGCCACCGGGTAGACCGTGCGCCGGCGCGACACGCCGTAGACGTACTGGGCGCCGCCGCCGTCCTCGCAGACCATCAGGCCGCCCTGCGGCGCCAGGCAGATGTTGTCGGGCGACTCGCCGGGCTTCTGCACGTCGGAGTCCGGGCCGAACACGATCACCAGGGTGAGGCGGCGGTGCCGCGGCTCGTACGACCACACCTGCCCGAAGTGGTCGGCGCGCGACCCCTCGGCCGTCTTCGCGAAGCTCGACACGAAGTAGACGCGGTCGCCGCCCCAGTAGCAGCCCTCCAGTTTCTGCGCGTGCGTGACGCCGCCCGGCCCGAAGTCCTGGAACCGGATCGCCGTCTCCTTCGCCAGCGGGTCGGGGACCTTCTTCCACTCGACGTTCCGGAACACCGTGCCGGGTTCCCGCACGGCCGACAGGTCGGGGACGTCGGGGACGCACAGCGCCTCCAGCCGGCCGCCGGCGCGCAGGCTGCCGAACCCGCCGCGCGGCTTCTTCGGCAGGAACCGGTAGAACAGCCCGAACGGCTTCTCGAACGCGTCCTCGGTCTCGTAGACCGTGCCGTCGCGCGGGTCGACGGCGATCGCCTCGTGCTGGAACCGTCCCATCGCGGTCAGCGGCTCGGGGACGGTCCGCTCCTGCCGATAGGGGTCGACCTCGAAGATGAACCCGTGGTCCTTGGTGTAGTCGCCGGTCCCGGCCTTGTCCTCGGTCTCCTCGCAGGTCAGCCAGGTGTGCCACGGGGTGGGGCCGCCCGCGCAGTTGACGGCCGTCCCGGCGATCGCGACGCGCTCGGTGTGCACGCGCCCGGCGCGGTCGACCTCCAGCGCGGTGCAGCCGCCGAGGCCGGCCGGGTCGTAGGTGACGCCCTTGACCGGCGGCACGCGGTTCTCGGCGTCGGGACGGTTCTCGTGGTTGCGGACGAGCCACGTGCGGCCCCCGCGTCCGGGGAAGGCGGCCATGCCGTCGCAGTGACTCGGCACGGGCCCCTCTCCCGAGCGCAGCGGCTCACCCTCCCGGGACAGGACGGTGTAGCGGAACCCGCGCGGCAGGTCGAGCAGGCCCTTCGGATCGGGCACGAGCGGCCCGTACCCGTCGTGGCCGCCGGTCGGCGCCGCGGACGCGGCCCCGGCGAACAACTGCTCGACGGCGCCGGTGAAGGCGATCCCCGCCCCGACGGCACCGGTCCCCGCCAGGAGCTGGCGGCGCGAGACTGACATGGGCACACTCCCTGGTTCTGGAACGATCAAAGACCTCCCAGGCCGTTGTAACACGGGTCTCACCGCACCGGTATGGCACACATGCACAGTGCCGTGCAGGTGGTCGTCAAGAACCGGTGTCGCCGGCATGGCCGGCGGCCGGAACTCCGGGGTCCGCGCCGGCGTCGGACGATCAAGAAGCGACCCCTGCCCTGAAACCGGAGCGATGACAGAGAACCCCCGCATCGAAGACGCCCCCGAAAGCGCGCTGCCCCGCCTGCTCGTCGAGCCGCCCTGGACCGGCCCGAGGCGGGCGGACGCGGAGCCGGTCGTCCTGAAGGGGCTGAAGCGCCCTAAGACGCCCGCCGAGGAGTCGTGGCCGCCCGGCCTGCGCGAGGAGTGGCTGAAGACTCCGGACGGCTTCGCGAAAGCGTACGAACCGCTTCCCGAGGACACCGACTGGGACGCGGTGGCCGAGCACTACCGCAGCGGCGCCGCCCTGGGCGAGCCGCGGGGCGGGGAGCGCAGCCGTAGGTACCACCGGCTGGTGATGCAGGGACCCGGCGACCTCGCGGACGAGCTCCTCGCCGACGAGCGCTACCACGACGACTGGGCCGGCTGGGTGTACCGGATCCCGCTCAAGCACTTCGCCGCCCGGCGCGGCATCGCCGCCCACAGGCTGATCCTGCACGCGGCCAAGGAGCACATCAGATGCGCGGAGGCCCTCGTCCCGTTCCTGGACGACGCCACGGCGGCGCTGATGGTCAACGCGCTCGGCCGCGTCGACGAGGCCGCGCGGCTCTGGTTCGGCTGGCACGGCCCGGCCGCGGCCCCGTTCGTCATCCCGGACGCGCTGCGCAAGCCGGGCCCCAAGCGGACGAAGGCCGAGCAGGGCCTCATGCTCATCGGCCGCGAGCACGGCGGGGACTGCCTCGTCGAGGCGGCGCGGCGGTACGGGGACGAGGCCGTCGCGGCGATGGGCGCGCTGCGCACCGATCCCCTCGACCAGTACCCCGACGAGCTGCCGGAATGGGACGAGGAGGTCGTCCGCGACAAGCTCCCACGGATCCTGCTGCGCGGCCGTGAGCGGGCACTGCCGGTGCGGGCCGCCCGGAACTTCGTGACCATGCTGCTGATCTCCACGCCCAAGGACCCCTATCCGGGGTGCGAGCAGGTCATCGACCTGTGCGATCCCGGCTCTCTCGCCGACTTCGCCTGGGCCCTGTGCGTGAACGACCGCTCCAGCGGGCTGTGGGCCGCGCCGGGCGTGCAGTACGCCCTGCGGCGGCTCGGCGACGCCGGCACCGCCGCGCGCCTGGCCGCCCGGATGGCGCGCTGGGACAACTACTACACCTGGACGTTCAAGGGTCTGACGGCGCTGGACGTCCTCATGGCGATCGACACGCCCGGAGACGCCACGCTGCGCCATCTGGACCGGCTCGCCCGCCGGGCCGCCGACGCCAAGCACATGCGTCCCCAGGCGCAGGGCCGGCTCAACGCCGTCGCCAGGGAGCGCGGGCTCACCTCCGAGCAGCTCGCGGACCGGCTCGTCCCCGACCTCGACCTGGACGCCGACGGAAGGATGACCCTCGACTACGGCGGGCGCCGGTTCGTGGTCGGGTTCGACGAGCAGCTCAAGCCGTTCGTGACCGACGAGGACGGCAAGCCCCGCAAGTCGCTGCCCAAGCCCGGCGTCAAGGACGACGAGACCCTCGCGCCGGCCGCCTACAAGCGCTTCGCCGACCTCAAGAAGGAGGCCCGGACGGTCGCCGCCGACCAGATCAAGCGCCTGGAGCGCGCGATGGTGACCGGGCGGTCCTGGACGCCGGAGGAGTTCCGCGCCCTCTTCGTCGAGCAGCCGCTGATGGGCCACATCGCCCGGCGCCTCGTGTGGGCCGCCGGGGACGCGGTGTTCCGCGTGGCCGAGGACGGCACGCTCGCCGACGTCCACGACGACGAGTTCACCCTGCCGCCGGACACCGCCGTCACCCTCCCGCACCCGGTCCTGCTCGACGAGAAGACCGTCGCGGCCTGGGCCTCGGTCTTCGCCGACTACGAGGTCCTCCAGCCGTTCGAGCAGCTCGGGCGTCCCGTGCACGTGCTCGCGGACGACGAACGCGACGGCACCCGCCTGGCGCGCTTCGAGGGGCGCACCGCCCACTTCGGCAGGTTCCTCGGCATGACGTCCCGCGGCTGGGAGCTCGGTGACAAGGAGACCGGCGGGTTCCGCCGCCAGGTGAACCTGATGACACCGGACGGCCGGCACGTGATGGTGGCCGTCGAGCCCGGCATCCGCGTCCTGTCCCCGGAGGAGTACGCCGAGCAGACCATCGAGCGCGTCATGCTGATGACGGGCCGCTACTCCGGCACGGGGCACCCGTTCGGCGCGCTCGACCCGGTGACCGCGTCCGAGATCATCGCCGAGCTGACCCGCGTCACCGGCTGAGGCGGGCCTGCCGTCCACCGATCGGTGGACGGCAGGTTCAACCGGTCGAGGCTCATGCGGGACGGGTGCTCGCGGCGAGCATTTTCCGCATGACGAATCTCACCGTACGCATGGCCCGGTGGAGCGCCGGGCACCCCTGGCGCGGGATCGCCGCCTGGTTCCTGTTCGTCGCCCTGTGCCTCGGGATCGGGATCGCGGCCGGCGGGCACGCCGCCACGACCGAGGACTACCGCATCGGCGAGGCCGGGCGGGCGGAGGCGATGGCCGCCGAGGGCGGCCTGCAGCAGAAGCCCGTCGAGCACGTACTGATCACCGGCACCGGCGCGGCGGCCGACGCGGCGGCGCGGGACGCCGCCGCGCGGATGGAGCGGCTCCTGGAGGTCGAGTCGGTGTCGGCGCCCGTCCGGTCGAAGGACGGCTCAGCGGTCCGCGTCGACGTGACGATGAAGGGCCCCGAACTCCAGGGCAAGGACCACATCGAACCCCTGCACGCCCAGACGGCCGCCGTGCGGGCCGCGCATCCGGGCGTGCGGGTCGAGGAGACGGGCAGCCCGTCCATCAGCAAGGGGGTCGGCGAGCTGCGCGACGACGACCTCGCCCGCACCGAGGTGATCGCCCTGCCGATCACGCTGGTCACCCTGCTGGTGGTGTTCGGCTCGTTCGCGGTCGCGATCGTTCCGGTGGTGCTCGCGCTGACCTCGATCGCGGCGGCGATCGGCCTGTCGATGCTCGCCTCGCACGTGTTCCCGGACGCCGGGGTCGGCGCCAGCGTGATCCTGCTGATCGGCATGGCCGTCGGCGTCGACTACACGCTCTTCTACCTCAAGCGGGAACGGGAGGAACGGGCCCACTCGGCCGGCCGGCTGAGCGCGCGGGCGACCGTGGAGATCGCCGCGGCGACGTCCGGGCGCGCGGTGGTGGTGTCCGGGCTGGCGGTCGCGGTGTCCAGCGCGACCCTGTACCTCGCGGACGACGTGATCTTCTCCTCGATCGCGACCGCCGCGATCGTCGTCACGCTGGTCGCCGTCGTCAGCTCGCTGACCGTCCTGCCCGCGGTGCTGGCGAAGCTCGGCGGGTGGGCGGAGCGGCGGGCCGCCCGGCGTGGGAAGGCCCCGAAGGCTCCGCGGACCGGAGGCGGCCGGATCACCAAGGCGATGCTGGGGCCCACGGGCAGGCACCCGGCGGCGACCCTGGCGGTGTCCGTCCTGGCCATGCTGGCCCTCGCCGCGCCGCTGCTGAACTTCAACCTGACCGACATGGGACGCGACAGCCACCCGCGCCAGATCCCCGCCATGCAGGTCTACGACCGGCTGAACGCGGCGTTCCCCGAGCTGAAGGCCACGCACCGGATCGTCGTCAAGGCCGACGCCGGACGCGCGCCCGACGTGACCGCCGCCCTGCGCGACCTGGCCGGGCGCGCGAAGCGCGACCCGCTGCTCGCCGGCACGTCCGAGCTGCACGCCTCGCCGGACCGGCGGATCCACCTCCTCGAACTCGCGGTGCCGCACCACGTCAGCACCGACGAGGCACAGCGGTCCCTGGACCGGATCCGCGGCGAGTACGTGCCCGCGACCGTCGGGAAGCCCGGCATGGAGGCCGCGGTGACCGGGGACGTCGCCCGCTACGCCGACTACCCCGAGCACCAGAAGAGCAAGCTGCCGTTCGTCGTCGGGGCGCTGCTGCTCGTCACGTTCGCGATGACCGTGTGGGCGTTCCGCTCGGTCGTCCTCGGCCTGATCGGCGTGCTGCTCAACCTGCTGTCGGCCGGGGCCTCGCTCGGGGTGCTCGTCCTCGTGTTCCAGGGGACGTGGGCGGAGGGGCTCCTCGGCTTCACCTCCACCGGGTCCGTCGGCTCCCGCGTCCCGCTGTTCCTGTTCGTGATCCTGTTCGGGCTGTCGATGGACTACCAGGTGTTCGTGATCAGCCGGATCCGCGAGGGGGCGCGGCGCGGCGTCCCCACGCGGCAGGCCGTGCTGGACGGGGTCGGCGGCTCGGCGAGCGTGGTGACCAGCGCCGCGTTCGTCATGGTGACGGTGTTCGCGAGCTTCGTCTTCGTCCACATCATGGAGCTGAAGCAGATGGGCTTCGCGCTCGCGGTCGCCGTGCTGCTGGACGCCGCCGTCATCCGCATCATGATCCTCCCGGCGCTGATGCTGCTGCTCGGCGACCGGTGCTGGTGGCCGTCCCGGGTGGCGCGCCCGGCGGTGGCGGGGGCGGCCGAGCCCGCGCGGCAGAACGTAGGCTGATCGGCATGGCGCGGCCCGGCGAACGTCCCCAGGTGCGGGCGCTGCGCAGGTGGTACGCCGCCGCCTGGGTGGTGTTCGGGCTGGTCCCGCCCGCGCTGGCGGTGTGGGACCAGCCGGACTCCACCAGGTCCGCCACGCTGTCGCTGCTGTCGGTGATCGGGCTCTGCTACCCGATCACCGGGACGTTCCCGGGGAATCCGGCGCTCCGCCGGTTCACGTTCCTCGGCGTGCTCGTCGCGGGGATCGGCGCCGTCGCCTACCTCATGGACGGCGCCGCGTCCCTGCTCATCGTCTCGCTCCCGCACTTCTGGATCCTCGCGGGGAGCCCGCGGCGCGCGGTCGTCCTCAGCGGTGCCGCCGCCGCGGCCGCGGTCGCCGGCGACGCGGTCCGGTCGGCGCCGGACGGCGCGCAGCTCAGCGGCAATTCCGTCGCCGCGCTCATCGGCTACGCGGCCGGGGTGCTGTTCGGGCTGTGGATGCACCGGGTCGTCGGGCAGCACGACGCGCGCGCCCGGCTCCTCGCCGCCGACCTGGAGGACGCCGAGCGGCGGCTCGCCGAGGCGCAGCGCCGGCAGGGCGCCGCCGACGAGCGCGAACGGCTCGCCCGCGAGATCCACGACACGCTCGCGCAGGGGTTCGCGTCCATCGTCGTCCTGGCCGAGGCGGCCCGGACGGGCCTTCGCGCCGACCCGGACCGCAGCGCCCAGCAGCTCCTGTCGATCGAGCAGACCGCCCGGGAGAACCTCGCCGAGGCGCGCGTCCTCGTCGGGACGGCGTCGGCGGGCAGCGTCGCCCCGGCCTCCGTCGCCCGGACGCTGCGCCGCACCCTCGACCGGTTCGCCGAGGACACCGGGCTCACCGTCACCGCCGACCTCCCGGACGTCGACTGCGACCAGACGACCCGGATCGCGCTGCTGCGCTGCACCCAGGAATCGCTCGCCAACATCCGCAAGCACGCCGCCGCGTCCACGGTCGGGGTCGTCCTCGAACGCCGCCCGCACGGCGTCGAACTGGAGATCACCGACGACGGGCGCGGCTTCGCGGTCGCGGAGTCCCGCGGCTTCGGCCTGGACGGGATGCGCCGCCGCCTCGCCGAGCTCGGCGGCGAGCTCACCGTGACCAGTTCCCCCGGCGACGGCACCCGGGTCCTCGCCACGATCCCCCGCGAAGGCATGACATGACCGGCAGGCTCAGGATCATCGTGGTGGACGACCACACGGTCATGCGCGCGGGCCTCGTCGCGCTGCTGGCCGCCGAACCCACCATCGAGATCGTCGGCGAGGCCGGCGACGGCCGCGAGGCGGTGGCGCTCGCCCGCCGGCTCCGCCCCGACGTCGCGCTGCTCGACCTGCGGATGCCCGTGCTGGACGGCGTCGCCGCCACCACCGAGATCGGCGCCGCCGGGACCCGCGTCCTCGTCCTCACCACCTACGACACCGACACCGAGATCGAGCGCGCGATCGAGGCCGGCGCCATCGGCTACCTGCTGAAGGACACCACCCGCGAGCAGCTCGTGGACGCCATCCACGCGGCGGCCCGCGGCGAGACCGTCCTCGCGCCCCGCGTCGCGGAGAAGCTCGTCGCCCGGATGCGCCGCCCCGAGCCGGCCGCGCTGACCGCCCGGGAGATCGACGTGCTCCGGGCGGTCGCCGACGGCCTGTCCAACGCCGAGATCGGGCGGCGGCTCGTCATCGCCGAGGCGACCGTCAAGACCCATCTCCTGCGCGTGTTCGCGAAGCTGGACGTCAGCGACCGCACCCACGCCGTCGTCGTCGCCATGGACCGCGGCCTGCTCGCGCGCTAGTCGGCGCTCGCGACCGCGAGGGTGCGGAGCCGGACGGTGGCGAGGGCCGTCGCGGCGGCCGTGACCACCACCAGCAGCGTGATCGCCACCGGCAGGTCCACCACCGACTTGACCGGCGACGCTCCGGTGAGCGCGTCGATCACCGACAGCGCCCACTGCTGGATGGACGCCTGCTGCGCGCCCGGCGCGAACGTCCCGAGCAGGGTCTCCCACACCAGCGCGTACAGCAGGCCGATCGTGACGGCGTTGCGGCTCGCGACCGCGAGGGCCACGAACACCGCGCTGTAGGTGAGGCCGCCGACCAGCGTGCCGACCGCGAACGCGGGCGTCAGCCCGGCCGTCGTCCCGGTCAGCAGGAGCGCCGCGAGGGCCGTCGGGACGACCGCGAAGGCCGTCACCAGGACGATCGCCACGACCAGCTTCGTCAGCACGACCACCTCGCGCCGGATCGGCTTGGTCAGCACGTACATGATCTGGCCGTCGTCGATCTCCGGCCCGATCACGCCGCTGCCGGCGATCAGCGCGAGCAGCGGCAGCAGCGTCGCGAGGCCGAACGTCTGCAGCACGTTCGCCGAGATGTCCAGGTCGTTGTTGCCGGTCACCCGCAGGGCGGCCGCGAGGAGGAGCAGGAGCAGCGGCAGCCCCAGCAGGAGCAGGGCCCGCTTGCGGCCGAGCATCGCCCGGAACGTGATCATCGCGATCGTTGCATTCATGGGATCACCGGGCCACCAGGTAGGAGAACACGCTTTCGAGGGACTCGTCGGCCGGGGAGACCTCCCAGAGGCGCACCCCGGCGTCCCGCGAGATCTGCGGCAGCAGCCAGGTGAAGCGCTGGAAGTCGATCGCCTCGACCTGCAGCCCCTTGTCGGTGAGCTGCACGCTGCGCGCCGAGCCGTCCGCGATGATCGCGGCGGCCAGCCGGCGGTCGTCGCCCGACCGGACGAGGAAGATGTGCGGCCGGTCGGTCATCAGCCGCCGGATCTTGCGGAAGTCGCCGGACGCGGCGTGCCGCCCCGCCACGATCACCTCGATGTGGCTGGCGAGCCGCTCCACCTCCTCCAGGATGTGCGAGGAGAACAGGATCGTGCGCCCCTCGGCGGCCATCCGCTGGATGAGGTCCATCAGCTGCAGCCGCTGCCGCGGGTCCATGCCGTTGAACGGCTCGTCCAGCAGCAGCACCGGCGGGTCGTGCACCAGCGCCGACGCCATCTTGATGCGCTGCTTCATGCCCTTGGAGTAGTTGCCGATCTGGCGGTCGGCCGCGTAGTCCATCTCCACCAGGCCGATGGCGCGGCGGGCCGCGGCACCCGGCTCGGGCAGCTTGTGCAGCTTCGCCATCGCCAGGATGAACTGCTCGCCGGTGAGGAAGTCGTACGCCGACTCCCGCTCCGGGACCAGGCCGAGGCTGCGGTAGATGCCCGGGTTCCGCCAGATCGGCGTCCCGTCGAGCGTCACCGACCCCGACGACGGCGCGAGGAACCCGCCCATCATGTGGATCAGCGTCGACTTGCCGGCGCCGTTCGGCCCGAGCAGCCCGGTGACCCCCGGCCCGACCTTCATCGACACGCCGTTGACGGCCACGACGTTCCCGTACCAGCGGGACACGTTCTCCAGAATCAACTCGCTCATGACAGCCCCGCCTTACGGAACCTACGGTAAAGGACCGCGATAGAACCGAGGACGATGACGGTGCACAGCGCCAGCGCCACGACGCCGCCCTCGATGCCGGACGGCACCCCTCCTGACGACGACTGCGCGCCCAGCAGCCTGACCTGGACGATGTCCACCAGGTTGAACGGCGCGAACAGCCCCGCCCAGCCCTGGAGGGTGAAGTTCGTCTGCTCCTCGGCGATCCCCTGGACGACGCCGACGAACGCGGTGCTGATCATGTAGACGGCGATGACCGCGGCGACCCCGAAGCCGCGCCGCGGCGTGAACGCCGCGACCACCATCCCGATCGCGGCCAGCACGAGCGCGAACAGCACGCAGCCGACCAGGGCGCCGAGGTACTTGAGCACCTGCTCGCCCGAGTCCGGCATCTTGGCGACCAGCCCGCCGAGGTACAGGACGGTGACGGGCACGGCCATCAGCGCGAACAGCGCGGACGCCATCGCGGCGCCCTTGGCCAGCACGAAGTCGAGATGGCCGACCGGGCGCGAGAAGTACAGCGGGATGACGTGGAACCGGACCTCCCGCGAGGCCAGCACCGGCGCCTGCGTGGCCAGGAAGATCGCCACGATGACCTGCATGATGACGGCGTAGCCCGAGTAGCGGATCAGCGCGTCCGGCTCCTTGGTGAAGGAGAACGCCGCGACCGACCCGGCGGCCGGCAGCATCATGATCGCCGCCAGCAGGAACGGCATCACCTTCGCCCGCGCGGGACGGCCGAGGCCGAAGGCGGCGCGCAGGTTGTGGACGTACAGCGACCGCAGCACGTACGCGCGGCCGTTGCGGCGCCCTTCGTAGTGGCGGTACCCGATGTCGTGGATCGTGCTGGTGCTCATCGCGGCGCCCCCTCCTGGACGGTCCCGGCGGGCGCCTGCGGCGCGGGCGGCGTCTGGAAGACCTCCTCGATGTGGTGGCGGCGCTGCTCCATCCGGATCAGCCGCAGCCCGAGGTCGGCGACACCGTCGCGGATCAGGTCGTAGGTCTGCTCGCCGGCGATGTCGACGACGAGGAACCGGCCCTCCGGATGGACGGACACGCCCTGGTCGTAGAGGTGCTGCCCGAGCGTGTCGCGGCCCTCGTCCACCTCGACGGTGAGGACGCCGCTCTCCTTGGTGTAGGCCTCGACGGCCTGCGAGCGCAGCAGCTTCCCGCCGTCGATGATCACGACGTGGTCGCAGACCCGCTCCAGCTCGCCGAGCAGGTGGGACGTGACGAGGACGCTGATCCCGAATTCGGCGCCGATGCGGCGGATCAGGTCGAGCATCTCGTCGCGCCCGGCCGGGTCGAGGCCGTTGGTGGGCTCGTCCAGGAAGACGAGCTTCGGGTCGTGGACGAGGGCCTGCGCGAGCTTCACCCGCTGGCGCATCCCGGTGGAGTAGCCGCCGATGGGGCGGTAGCGCTCCTCGTACAGGCCGACGTGCCGGAGCGTGTCGGCGGCGCGTTCGCGGGCCGCGGTCGGCGGCAGCCCGCACATCCGGGCCATGTGCACGACGAACTCGGTCGCGGACACGTCCGGCGGCAGGCATTCGTATTCGGGCATGAACCCGACGCTCTCCCGGATCCGCAGGCCCTCGCGGGCGATGTCGAGGCCGAGGACGGTCGCGGTGCCGGAGGTCGGCGGCTGCAGCCCGAGGAGGATCTTGATGAGCGTCGACTTGCCGGCGCCGTTGGCGCCGACCAGCCCGACGACGCCCGGCTCGACGGCCATGGACAGGTCGTCCAGGGCGGTCACCCGGGGGAACCTCATCGTCAGGCCCTGGGTGGCGATGATCGGCATATCACCGAACCTAGTGGCTGGGCGCGTGCGCCACGTCACCCTCAAGTGCGATGCCGGCCAGCCTTTAGGCCGATGTCGCGGCGACCTAAGTTCCCCGGATGAGCGACTTTCGGCCACGGCGCCGCAGGACCGATGACCACACCGCGCGCTGGACGACCAGCGTCAGCGCGCCCGCGATGATCATCCCGGCGAAGTTGACCGCGAGCTGGAGCAGCGACCCGGTGATCTCGCTGGCGTGCTTGAGCGCCATCGCGACCGCGAGGTTCCCGGCGGCGGGCACGGTGGTGACCGAGATGAAGACGCCGACCAGCGCCGACGACTTGCCCGCGGTGAGCGACAGCACCCCGGCGGCCCCGGCGAGCAGCGCGACGATGAACGACCAGCGGTCCGGGCTGTAGATGAACGCGGTGAGCGGCCGTTCGTCCGGCAGCCGGTCCAGCTCGATCACGCCGATCCATCGGCTGACCAGCGCGCACACGTACGTGATCACGATCGCCACGGCGAACCCGGCCGCGAGCGCCCGCACCGCCTCCACGATCCGGCCCGGCTGGAGGCGGACGAGGCCGTAGCAGATCGCCGCGACGGCGCCGAACTCCGGCCCGAGCACCATCGCGCCGACCACCAGGACCGGCGAGTCGATCAGCGCCGCGATCCCGGCGAGCTGCGTGGCCAGCGCCAGGAACGCGACGAATGACCAGGTCAGCGCGGTGCCCTCGCTGACCTGCCGGTCCAGCTCCTCCCAGACGACGGCGTCGTCGCCGTGGCCGGGCGCCCGCTCCCTGGCCAGCTCGGCGCGCTCCGACAGCGTCAGGTCGACCTTGTCGAGCGCGATGGACCCGTCCCGGTCGACGCCGAGCGCGCGCAGCGCGTCCAGCACCTCGTTCGCCGACTCGCGCGCGACGTCGGCCGTCACCAGGTCGCCGCGCGGGGCACGCGCGGCGCCTTCGAGGACGACGACGTTGGCGGCCCCGGCGCAGCCGTCCAGCACCGCGCAGACCCGTTCCGTGCGGTCCGCCGGGACGATCGCTCTGAGATGCAGCACGGGCCAATCTTGCCCCAGGCGGCCGAAGCCGTGTGGCCGGGAAGCCAGCCCATACGGTTTGATCGGTTATTTGCTGACGAGGCGGCAAAAACCAACAGAAAAACCCCCAGGACGGTGACGGCATGGCCGGTGGCCCTGCGCTGGTGCACGCTCTACGAACGGCCGCGGCGGCCCTCGCGCTCGCCGTGCCCCTCGCCACGGCGGCCTGCGAAGGCGGCGTCGGTCTCTCGGAGACCGGCGCCCCGCCGTCCGGTACGCCGAAGTCCGGCGACGCGGCCCGCGCCCGCAAGGACCTCGCCGGTCTGCGCGTCGCGTCCGAGGGCGACGGCGGCGGCTACGAGCGCGGCAAGTTCGGCACGCGCTGGAAGGACACCGACCGCAACGGCTGCGACCAGCGCAACGACGTCCTCGCCCGCGACCTGGCGAAGGTCGAGAAGAAGGGCGATTGCGTCGTCCTCGCCGGTCGCCTCGACGACCCCTACAGCGGCAAGACGATCACCTTCGCGAAGAAGGACGCCGCCGAGGTGCAGATCGACCACGTCTACCCGCTCGCCCTCGCCTGGCGCATGGGCGCGTCCCGCTGGAGCGAGGACCGCCGCGAGCGGTTCGCCAACGACCACGCCAACCTCCTCGCCGTCTGGGGCGTACCGAACCGGCAGAAAAGCGACTCGGGCCCCGGCGAATGGAAACCCCAGAAGGCCTTCCAGTGCACCTACGCGATCAAGTACATAGCGATCGCCGACAAGTACGCCCTCCCCATAACCCGCCCCGACCACAACGCCCTCCAAGACTTCCTCGGCCGGTGTTGACCCAGGGGGCGCCCCCCTGCCCGTGATGGTGGTCGGGTCACCCCCGAGGGCAGGGCGGAGCCATATGCTCGTGAGATGAGCAGCGAACCGGAGCGGACTGACAGTGAGGGCGGGGACGGCGCCAAGGACGAGCGGCCGCGGGTGCGGACCGAGCGGGGCGTCGGCGCGCGGGCGACGGGGGCCGAGGTGACCGGGGCGTCCGCCACCGGGGTGGCGTTGCGGGCGGGCAACGGGCTCGGGTCGCTGGCGCTCGGGGCGATGGCGGTCGGCGCGGTCGCCGTCGGGGCGGTCGCGATCGGCAAGCTCGTCGTGAAGCGGGCGGTGATCGCCCATCTGGAGGCGGGGACCGTCGAGATCAGGCACCTGAAGGTCGGGCGCCTGGAGATCGACGAGCGCTAGCCGAGGGCCGCCTTCACCACGCCCGCGAGGTGCTCGGCCACCGACTGGGCCTGCGCTTCGGAGGCGGCCTCGACCATCACCCGGACCATCGGCTCGGTGCCGCTCGGCCGGATCAGGACGCGGCCGGTCTCGCCGAGGTCGGCCTCGGCGGCGGCGACGGCCGCGGCCAGGTCCGGGGACGTCTTCGCGCGGGTCTTGTCGACGCCCTTGACGTTGATGAGGACCTGCGGCAGCCGCGTCATCACCTTGGTCAGCTCGTCCAGCGGCTGCCCCCGGCGGACCATCGCGGCGAGCAGGTGCAGGCCGGTGAGGACGCCGTCGCCGGTGGTGGCGTGGTCCAGCATGATGACGTGGCCGGACTGCTCGCCGCCGAAGCCGAAGCCGCCCTCCTTCATCGCCTCCAGGACGTACCGGTCGCCGACCGCGGTCTGCACGACGGTGATGCCCGCCTGCTGCATCGCGAGCTTGAACCCGAGGTTCGACATGACGGTCGCGACCACGGTGTCGGCGGCGAGCGCGCCCGCCTCGCGCAGGTCGAGGGCCAGGATCGCCATGATCTGGTCGCCGTCCACGATCTCGCCGGACCCGGTCACCGCCAGGCAGCGGTCCGCGTCGCCGTCGTTGGCGATGCCGGCGTCCGCGCCGTGCTCCCGGACGGCCTTCTGCAACGCCCCCAGATGGGTGGAGCCGCAGCCGGAGTTGATGTTCAGCCCGTCCGGCGCCGTGCCGATCGTGATGACCTCGGCGCCGGCGCGGCGCAGCGCCTCCGGGGCCACGTCGCTGGACGCGCCGTTCGCGCAGTCGACCACGACGCGCAGGCCGTCCAGCGACACCGGGACCGTCGAGAGCAGGTGCGCCACGTACTGCTCGACCGCGCCGTGCGCCTCCCGGACGCGGCCGACGCCCGCGCCGGTCGGCGGGTCCCACGCCTCGCCGAGGCGCGCCTCGATCCGGTCCTCGATCTCGTCGGGCAGCTTGTGGCCGCTGCGGTCGAAGAACTTGATGCCGTTGTCGGGGGCCGGGTTGTGCGACGCCGACAGCATCACGCCGATGTCGGCGTCCAGCTCGTGCGTCAGGTGCGCGACCGCGGGCGTCGGCAGGACGCCGAGCCGCAGGACGTCCACCCCGGAGCTGGCGAGGCCCGCCACGACGGCCGCCTCCAGGAACTCGCCCGAGGCGCGCGGGTCGCGGCCGACCACCGCGACCGGGCGGTGCCCCTTGAACGCGCCCTGCTCGCCCAGCACCCGCGCCGCCGCGACGGACAGGTCCATCACCAGGGGGGCGGTGAGGTCGCGGTTGGCGAGCCCGCGCACGCCGTCGGTTCCGAAGAGACGAGCCACAGTTCAACTCCCGATCAGAGAGGGGCACCCCGGAAAAGCGGACGAGCCGCCGCACCCGGTGCGCCGGCCACGCGGGGCCGGCCGCGGAGAAGCCACGGGGTGCGACGGCTCGTGCCGTCGATCAACGCTTGCTGTACTGCGGAGCCTTGCGGGCCTTCTTGAGGCCGGCCTTCTTGCGCTCCGGCACCCGCGCGTCGCGGGTGAGGAAGCCGGCCTTCTTCAGCGCCGGGCGGTGCTCGATGTTCGCGAACTGCAGCGCGCGGGAGATGCCGAGGCGCAGCGCACCGGCCTGGCCGGTGGTGCCGCCGCCGTTGACGCGGGCGAGCACGTCGAACTGGCCCTCCAGGCCCAGCAGCACGAACGGCTCGTTCACGATCTGCTGGTGCACCTTGTTCGGGAAGTACTGGTCCAGGGTACGGCCGTTGATCTTCCACTGGCCGCTGCCGGGGACGATCCGGACCCGGGCGATGGCCTGCTTGCGGCGGCCGGTGCCGGCGGCGGGGCCGGTCGCGACCGGCTGGCCGAGGTAGCTCTCGCCGGCGGCCTCGGGGGTCTCGGTGCTGTACTCGGACGGCGCGTCCTCGTACGACTCGGTCTCGGCGGCCTGCTCGGCGCCGGTGGTCTCGTCCACGGTTCTCCTTGGGGTGTTCTAGCCAGGGCGGCTGGCCCGTCTTCTCGGGTGCCCCGGCGGCCTCATGTCGCGGTGCGCGCGATCGGGTCGCGCGCGGGTGTCACTTCTTGATCTGGCTGATCTGGGTGATCTCGAACGGGACCGGCTTCTGCGCCTGGTGCGGGTGGTCCGGCCCGGCATAGACCTTCACCTTGCCGAACATCTTCCGGCCGAGGGAGTTCTTGGGCAGCATGCCCTTGATCGCCTTCTCCACGGCCCGTTCGGGGTGCTTGGCGAGCAGGTCGGCGTAGTTCACCGAGCGCAGGCCGCCCGGGTAGCCGGAGTGCCGGTACGCCTTCTTCTGCTCCAGCTTGTTGCCGGACAGCGCCACCTTCTCGGCGTTCACGATGACGACGAAGTCACCGGTGTCGAGGTGCGGCGCGTAGATCGGCTTGTGCTTACCCCGAAGCAGCTGCGCGACATGACTGGCGAGACGGCCCAGCACGACATCGGTCGCGTCGATGACGTACCACTGACGCTGGACGTCAGCGGGCTTAGGGGTGTACGTGCGCACGGTCGTAAGCCTTCGTTTCTCGTCGACTTCTGAGCGGTTTCGATCCTCCGCCCGCCCGTACGGGCGAGCACCACCTGGCAGCGGAATCCTGCTCGCGCCGATCAGAGGATCATTCCGACCTGGCGCTCCGGGAGGCCGGGGCCCGCACGGCGCCGCGAGAGGCGCATGCTCGGGACACACCGGCACGTCGTCGCGTCTCCCCCGCCCGTACGGGCCAGGCGTGAACGCACACAACAAACACGCAGGATACTCGGCCGCGCGCGTGCGGGTCAAAACAAGGCGCCCTGAACAAGGCGCCCTGACGGCATCGGCCGTGTTCGCCATTATCGCGCACTCCGACATTCCTCCCGAATCAGGAACCGTCAGCGCTCTGCCGATCACGGAATGTAGTGATTTTGATCTTTCTTGAGAGATCTTCGTAACTGGGGGTTGATATCGGGATATGGTGCCGGGCGACCGGTCCACGCCGGCGCGAGCCGGCCCGCACCCGGGAGCCCCCGCTGTCCTCTCCCCGCAGACCAGGCGATCCCGCCGGACGCCGCAGTCCCGGCCACGGGCGCGAGCGTCCCGCACCGTACGACGCCGCCCCGCGCGGCGGTTCCGCCCCCCGCGACGAGCTCGTCGCCGGCGCCCCGCGCCGTGCCCGCTCCGGCCCGCCGCCCGGCGGGCGACGTCCGCCCGGCGACGGCTCCGGCCGTCCGCCGGGACGCAGGCGCCGCGGCAAGAGCGCGACTGGGATCGTGGTGGCCATCACCGCGTCCGGGCTCGCGATCGGCATCGGCGTCGCGATCGACCGGCTCGTCCTGCCCGAGCTGCGGTCGGAGAAGACCGCCGCGTCCGGGCCCGAGAAGGACCCGTCGACCGTGTCCCTGCCGGGACCGCAGAGCGACCCGCTGGCCGGAACCGGGAACGGCTCCGGCACGGGCGCCGGCGGCGAGGGCTCGCCGAGCGCCGCGCCCTCGCCGACCACGGCGGAGCCGACGCCGCCGCTGAAGCCGATCCACCCGCGGACGACCGCCGCGGCGAAGCCGTCCAAGTCCGACGCGCCGCCGAGGTCGGGCTCGCCGTCGTCCGGCGGCGGCTCCGCGGGCGGCAGCACCGGCGGCTCGTCGAGCACCGAGACCGCCGTGGTGACGCTGACCAACGCCGAGCGCGCGAAGAACGGCTGCAAGGCGCTGCGCATCGACCAGCGGCTCGTCGTCGCGGCCCGCAAGCACTCCGCGGACATGGCGGCCAACAACTACTTCGACCACACGTCCCGCAACGGCGACAGCCCGTGGAAGCGGATGGAGGACGCCGGCTACCCCAGCCCCGGCGCGGAGAACATCGCCAAGGGCTACCCGACCGCCGCGGCCGTGGTGAAAGGCTGGATGAACAGCCCCGGGCACCGGGCCAACATCCTCAACTGCGGCCTGCGCGCCGTCGGGGTCGGCAAGGCCTCGGGCCCCGGCGGGCCGCTCTGGACGCAGAACTTCGGCTGGAAGTGACCCCCGCGTTCCTCGCGGTCATGACCTTCGGGAAATCACCGGCGTCCGGTTCGCCCCCATGTCATGGTGGGTGTCTCGAAGGTCCAGAGCCCTGAACGAGGAACGGTAAGGTCCACACCATGGGTTATCCGGGCGATCAAGGCAAACCCGGCGACTGGCCTCCGCGGCAGTCGCCGCACGCGCCGTACGGACCCGGAGAAGAAGCGCCGCCGTACGGCCACGACAACAACGAAGCCCCCTTCGCACCGCGCGACGAGGCGCCGGGCGCCAGGCCGTTCGGGCAGGAGCCGTTCGGGCAGGAGCCCTTCGCCCAGGAGCCGTTCGGCCAAGAGCCGTTCGGCCAGGGGGCGTACGGGCAGCCGTCCAGTAACGAGCCGCTCGGGCAGCCGTCCGGCAACGAGCCGTTCGGCGGGTCGCCCGCCGGCGACACCGCCGCGTGGTCCGACCAGCCGCCCGCGTGGGGCGACGAACCCGTCGCGGGCAACGTGGCCGGCCCGGACCCCTACGGCGCCTACGAGGGCCCGCCTCCGGGCCCGGCCGGCGGCCCCGGCGGCGGGCCGGTCCCGCCCGAGCGCCGCCGCAACCTCCCGCTGATCATCGGCGGCGCGGCGGTCGCCGGGATCCTGCTCATCGGCGGCGGTGTCGGGCTGTCGTCGATGCTCAAGGGCGACGACGAGCCGGAGAAGAAGGCACCGGCCGGCGCCGCCTCCAAGCAGCCCCAGGCGACGCCGAGCCCCACCAAGCCCGTCCTCGCGCCGGTGAAGCTGCAGAGCCGCACCACCGACCCCTCGCCGCTGACCCTCAAGGAGGTCTTCGGCAAGAGCAGGTTCACCGCGGGCGGCCACAAGTACGTCCGCACGGCCGTCAACTCGCAGAAGAGCTGCACCGGCGTCGTCGGCGGCACGACCCTGGAGAAGACATTCAAGAAGGGGCGCTGCACGCAGGCGCTCCGCGCCACCTACGCGCTCAGCACCGGCGCCCTCATCGGGACGGTCGGCGTCTTCAACCTGGAGAACGAGAAGGCGGCCAAGCTGGCCGTCAAGGCCGCGGGCGGCAAGGACGCCTTCCTCCAGGCGCTGCCCGGCAAGGGCGTCTCGAAGACCAACGGCAAGGGCGAGGCGCTCGGCACGTCGCAGGCGCGCGGCCACTACGTCATCATGACGTGGGTGCAGCGGCCGGACGGCAAGAAGATAGCGACCAAGTACCATGCCGCCGTCCGGGTCTTCGGCACTCAGATGGTCAAGGGCAGCAACTTGGCCCTGGCCCTGCACTACAGGGAAACCGAAGGCAAGCCCCTCCAAAAGTGACCTGGTTGAATACCCTCTCTGCTTATGTCTGGACCTAGAGACACCCGGGAGACCGCCGAGGACGCGGGCACGGCCGCCGTCCCCGCCGACGCGGCCCCGCCCAGTTTCGGCGGTGCGGCTCCCCCCGCCGACGCGGTCGCCGAGGAGGCGCCGCAGGCGGAGTCCGCCTCCCTCAAGCTCCCAGCCTTCGGCCTGGAGGCCCCCTGGTGGGCCGCCGAGTCCGCGGACACCTCCCCGCCGGAGGACGACGACCCGCAGGACGCGGAGGCGCGGCCGGAACCGGTGGCCGAGGACGAGCCGGACACCCCACGGGCCGAGCCTGAGCCCGCCGCGCCCGCCGCGGCTCCGCCCGGGACGCTGGTCGCGGGCGAGGGGGTCCCGAGCGTCGACTCGCGCCGGGCCGTCCCCGCCGAGCCGATCGTCAAGCCCCCGGTCTCCCCGGACGACACCGACCCCGACGGCTTCAAGCCCATCCCGGCGGAGGACGAGAACCCGTCCGACGATCCTCGGGACGAGGTGTCCGAGGACGCCGCCGAACAGGGCGGCCAGGACGACGCCACCGCGGCGAGCGAGACACCGCGGGACGAGACCACCCCGGAAGAAACCGCGGACGACACCGCCGTGGACGACACCGTCGTGGAGGGGACCCCCACCCCCGTCTCGGCGTTCGAGAAGGCCAAGGAGGCCGAGGACGCGGCGCCCCTCGCCCCGGTGCTCGTCCCGGACGCGATCCTGCCGCCCGGGTTCGTCCCGCCCACCGGCAGCGGCCCGTTCCCCAGCACCGAACCCGACGCGGGCGCCGCGCCGACCGCCGAGCAGCCCGCGGTGATCACGCCGGTCTACCACGCCGAGGGCGGCGTCCCGAACGACACCCCTCCACCGCCCGGGCGACCCCCGCGGGACACCGCGGGCCAGGGCGGGAACAAGCGCCGGACCCTGCTGATCGGCGGCGGCGCGGCGATCATCCTCGCCGCGGCGGCCGCCCTGTTCCTCGTCGGCGGGACGGGTGCGAGCGGCGAAGGCGGCGGGAAGAAGCAGAGCGGCGAGCCGCCGCCGGTGTCGCAGTCCACCCCGCCCGCCACGCCGTCCCCCGGCGCCGGCGGTGGCGGCGGCGCGCCGGCGACGCGCATCGACAACGAGAAGACCGACCCCGGCGACCTGGCGTTCCACGACGTCTTCCCGGCCGAGATTCTGCGGCTCGGCGGCCGGACCTTCACCCGCGACCGCTGGTCCCTCAACCGGGACGTCGCGTACGCGGCGCGCGGCTCGATGCTCGCCACCCTGAAACGGGAGAGGTGCCGCAAGATCGTCCGCGCGACGTACATCGACCCGCGCAGCAAGCTCGCCGTCACCTCCGGCATCGCGGTGATGCCGACGAAGGCGGCGGCGCTCACCGTCAGCAAGGCGGGCGACCCCGCCAAGTACGAGTGGTTCCGCGGCATGGCGGGCAAGCGCTCCCCGGACATCGACCGGGCCGGCGGGTACGCGGCGGCGACCGTCCGCGGCCGGTACGTCGCCTACGCCTACGTGCAGTGGGCGAACGGCAGGACGGCCGAGCCCGGCGACCCGACGATCAAGAAGATCGCGCAGCAGTTCCTCGACCACGACCTGCGCCCGATCGTGCAACGCGCCGGGGGCTGAGCCGGCGCGGACGCCCGCGGGTCAGCCGCCCTGCCGGGGCGCGGCCCCGCCGGACGGGGCGGGCTGCTCCGCGGCCGCCGCGGCGGCGGTGGCGTTCAGCGTCCGGACGCGGCGGGTCTCCTGGGCGCGGCGGGCCAGGCTGTCGTCGTCCGGGTAGCGGATCTCCTCCAGGCACAGGCCGTGCGCCGGCGCGACGTTCACCCCCGAGTCGCGGACGCGGGCGGCGAGCACCTGCGCGGGCCAGTCGGCCTCGCGCCGCCCGTCCCCGACCATGAGCAGGGCGCCGACGAGCGCGCGGACCATCGAGTGGCAGAACGCGTCGGCCTCCACGGTCGCGAGCGCCAGGTGCGGGTCACGGTCGTCGCGGGCCCACTCGTACCGCAGCAGCTCGCGGATCGTCGTCGCGCCCTCCCGCTTCCGGCAGTACGCCGCGAAGTCGTTCTCCCCCACCAGCAGCCGCGCGGCCTCGTTCATCCGGCCGAGGTTCAGCGGGCGCGGGTGCCACAGCACGTCGTGGCGGCGCAGCGGGTCCACCCCGACCGGGTTGTCGCACACCCGGTACACGTAGCGGCGGGACAGCGCGGAGAAGCGCGCGTCGAACCCCTCGGGCGCGACCGACACGCGCCACACCCGCACGTCCGGCGGCAGCAGCCCGGCGAGCCGGCGCGGCATCGTCCCGTTGATCGCCGAGTAGGCGGCCACCGGGACGACCAGGTGGGCGACCTGCCCGCGCGCGTGGACGCCGGCGTCGGTGCGTCCCGCGACGGTGAGCATGGGCGGCGGGTCCAGGCGCAGCATCCGCGCCAGCGCGTCCTCGATGACGCCCTGGACGGTCCGCTGGTTCGGCTGCCTCGCCCAGCCCGCGAAGTCCGACCCGTCGTAGCCGATGTCGAGCCGGAGTCGTACCAGAGCGGTCATGTCAGCCGTATCGTCCCTCTGCACCGTGCGTCCGTTCCCCCCGATGATCCGCGTCCACCGGGCACTTCCCTGACACGCTCCCCGCTTAACCGCCGCCCGCCTGCCATGACCATGAGATCAAGTCTGGCAAAGTTCGGGCCCGCCGTCCCGAAGGAAACGGCGGGCCCTCACGAATGTCGAGCAAACGCTCGCCTAGGTCGCGTGGAGAACTACTCCTTGCCCTCGGCCTTGGCGTCGTCCTCGGCGTCGTCCTTGGCCTCGTCCGCCGCGGTGTCGTCCTGCTCGGCCTTCGCGTCCGCGGCCTCGGGCTCGTCGTCGGCGGCGGCCTTGCTGAGGGTGACCTCGCCCTCGGCGGGCAGGTCCTCCTCGGCGATCGTGGGCGTGTCGGCCTTGCCGGTGGACGCGGCCAGCTGCTCCTGCACCAGCTCGATCACGGCCATCGGCGCGTTGTCGCCCTTGCGCGGGCCGATCTTGGTGATGCGGGTGTAGCCGCCGGGCCGGTTCTCGAAGCGCGGCGCGATCTCGGTGAAGAGCTCGTGCAGCACGCCCTTGTCGCGGATCGTGCGGGCCACCAGGCGCCGGTTGTGCAGGTCGCCCTTCTTGGCCTTGGTGATCAGCTTCTCCGCCAGCGGGCGGACCCGGCGGGCCTTGGCCTCGGTGGTGGTGATGCGGCCGTGCTCGAACAGGGCCGTGGCCAGGTTCGCCAGGATCAGCTTCTGGTGCGCCGCGCTACCGCCGAGGCGGGCGCCCTTGGTGGGCTGGGGCATGGTGCGTCCTTCCTGCACCGGCCGTATCAGGTACCGGTGTCAGCTGGTTCCGGGACGGCCGGGGAACGGTGCCCCCGGCCGCCGGAATCGGGTGTCTAGTACTGCTCGGTCTCGGCGTAGCTCTGGTCGTCGTCGCCGTAGTTGTCCGCCGCCGCGCTCGGGTCGAACCCGGGCGGGGAGTCCTTCAGCGACAGGCCCATGTCGTTGAGCTTCTGCTTGACCTCTTCGATCGACTTGGCGCCGAAGTTCCTGATGTCGAGCAGGTCCTGCTCACTGCGGGCCACGAGCTCGCCCACCGAGTGGATGCCCTCGCGCTTCAGGCAGTTGTAGGAGCGGACCGTCAGGTTCAGCTCCTCGATCGGCAGGGCCAGGTCCGCGGCGAGCGCGGCGTCCGTCGGGGACGGGCCCATGTCGATGCCCTCGGCCTCGACGTTGAGCTCCCGGGCCAGCCCGAACAGCTCGACGAGGGTCTTGCCGGCGGACGCGACCGCGTCGCGCGGCAGCATGCACGCCTTGGTCTCCACGTCCAGGATGAGGCGGTCGAAGTCGGTGCGCTGCTCGACTCGGGTGGCCTCGACCTTGTAGGTGACCTTGAGCACGGGCGAGTAGATGGAGTCGATCGGGATCCGGCCGATCTCCTGGCCCGGCTGCTTGTTCTGCGCGGCGGAGACGTAGCCGCGGCCGCGCTCGACCGTCAGCTCCATCTCCAGCTTGGCCTTGTTGTTCAGCGTGGCGATGTGCAGGTCCGGGTTGTGGACCTCGACGCCCGCGGGCGGCGCGATGTCGGCCGCGGTGACCTCGCCCGGCCCCTGCTTGCGCAGGTACATGACCACGGGCTCGTCGTGCTCGGACGAGACGACGAGCTCCTTGAGGTTCAGGATGATGTCGGTGACGTCCTCCTTGACGCCCGGCACGGTGGAGAACTCGTGCAGGACGCCCTCGATCCGGATGCTGGTGACGGCCGCACCGGGGATCGAGGAGAGCAGGGTACGGCGCAGCGAGTTGCCGATCGTGTAGCCGAAGCCCGGCTCCAGCGGCTCGATGGTGAACCGCGACCGGTACTCGTCGACCTGCTCTTCGGTGAGAGTGGGACGCTGAGCGATGAGCATGGTGATGCCTTCTTTCCGCGGTGCCCGCTATTTGACTACCGCGTTCGAGAGTGTTCCCCGTTCCGCCGGGATCCCACCCGGGGACCCCGGCGGAACGGCGTGAGCCCTACTTGGAGTAGAGCTCGACGATCAGCTGCTCCTGGACGGGAGCGTCGATCTGCTGCCGGACGGGCAGCGAGTGCACGAGGATCCGCATCTTCTCGCCGTCCACCCCGAGCCACGCCGGGACAGGCCGATCGCCGACCTCGGCCTTGGCGACCTGGAACGGCGTCATCTCGGCCGACTTGGGCTTGACGTCGATGATGTCGGCCTCGCTCACGAGGGCCGACGGGATGTTGACCTTCGTGCCGTTGACCCGGATGTGGCCGTGCCGGATGAGCTGGCGGGCCATGTCGCGGGACTTGGCGAAGCCGCCCCGGTAGACGACGTTGTCGAGCCGGCGCTCCAGCAGCGTGAGCAGGTTGTCGCCCGTCTTGCCCTGCTGGCGGTTCGCCTCGACGTAGTAGTTGTGGAACTGCCGCTCCAGCACGCCGTAGATGCGCCGAGCCTTTTGCTTCTCGCGGAGCTGCAGCAGGTACTCGGTCTCCTTGGGCCGGCCGCGTCCGTGCTCACCCGGCGGGTAGGGACGGATCTCGATCGGGCACTTCGGGCCCTCGCACTTGCTGCCCTTGAGGAACAGCTTCATCTTCTCGCGGCGGCAGAGCTTGCAGTCCGCACCGGTGTAACGAGCCATTGTTTCTAGATCTCCCCTGCCTCAGACGCGCCTGACCAGCACAGTGGCGGGCGGTGCCGCCTGTGCAGATTCCAGATTGCTCATCGCTGGTCAGACCCTCCGGCGCTTCGGCGGGCGGCAGCCGTTGTGCGGAACGGGCGTGACGTCCTGGATCGAGCCCACCTCAAGACCGGTCGCCTGCAGCGACCGGATGGCGGTCTCGCGGCCCGAACCCGGGCCCTTCACGAAGACGTCGACCTTGCGCATGCCGTGCTCCATCGCGCGCCGGGCGGCGGCCTCGGCGGCCTGCTGCGCGGCGAACGGGGTGGACTTGCGCGAGCCCTTGAACCCGACGTGGCCCGAGGAGGCCCAGGAGATCACGTTGCCGTTGGGGTCGGTGATCGAGACGATCGTGTTGTTGAACGTGCTCTTGATGTGGGCGTGCCCGTGAGCGACGTTCTTCTTCTCCTTGCGGCGCACCTTCTTGGCGCCGACACGGCTCTTAGGAGGCATTCTGCTCTCTCTACTCTGAGGTCATCGATCCGGAGGACCGACTCCGGACTACTTCTTGCCGGCCTTCTTCTTGCCGGCCACGGTCTTCTTCTTGCCCTTGCGGGTACGCGCGTTGGTCTGCGTGCGCTGACCGTGCACCGGAAGCCCGCGGCGGTGCCGGATGCCCTGGTAGCACCCGATCTCGATCTTGCGGCGGATGTCCGCCTGGACCTCGCGGCGAAGATCACCCTCGATCTTGTAGTTCGCCTCGATCCAGTCGCGGAGCTTGACCAGCTCGTCGTCGCCGAGCTGGTGGACCCGCAGATCGCCGCTGACGTCGGTGCCCGCGAGGGTCTCCAGCGCCCGCGTCCGGCCGATGCCGAAGATGTAGGTGAGAGCGACCTCGAGGCGCTTGTCGCGCGGGAGGTCGACGCCGAGGAGGCGTGCCATGTGGGCAGTCCCTTCATTCTCCCGGAGGTATGGACGCGTCGCCTCCGCACACACCCTGCCCGGGTGGCGGCCCCGGCCTCCGGAGGTCCGGGGGTGTTCCTCCACACGACGGTGCCGTACGACCCCGGGTGGGGTTCGTACGGCCCGGTGCGAAGGCTGCGATGCGCTTGCTGTGGTTGAGCGTCAGCCCTGACGCTGCTTGTGGCGCGGGTCGGAGCAGATCACCATGACCCGGCCGTGCCGGCGGATGACGCGGCACTTGTTGCAGATCTTCTTGACGCTCGGCTTGACCTTCACTGGGTCTCCTAGGAATCAGGGTCACCCCCGCGCCGCCACGCACGGGGAAGGCAACCCCAGTGGTTCTACTTGTAGCGGTAGACGATCCGACCGCGCGTGAGGTCGTAGGGGCTCAACTCCACAACGACGCGGTCGTCCGGCAGGATCCGGATGTAGTGCATCCGCATCTTGCCGCTGATGTGGGCGAGCACCTTGTGCCCGTTGTCGAGCTCCACCCGGAACATGGCGTTCGGGAGGGACTCGATCACGGTGCCCTCGATCTCGATGGCCCCTTCTTTCTTGGGCATGTCCTCCGCGCTTCGCTGATCGGCTCATTGGACGCGGCCCGGCTCTCCAGGAGAGAATCGGCCGCAACCCACACCGCGACGCGGAAGCGTCAGGGAAGGGGAATCAGGCGGCCGGCAACGGACCGACAAAGGAGTCTACGTCAACCGGCCGCCCAATGCGAAATCAACGCATGATACGGGTCCGGAGACTCCTCCCGACCCAAGCATACATCGCGTACGCGTTGTACCTTTCCAGGAGAGAGACGTCGGAGGAGGATCAGCATGCCGAGCTATGACTTCGCGCTGATCCTCAGTCGTCCCCTCTTCGAGGACGAACTGGATCCGCTGTTCGACCGCACGCACGGCGCGGTCACGGTCTCGATCATCAGCGAGCCCCAACACGCGGAGCGCCCCGGGAACGCCTCCTGCTCGTGGACCGGCGCCACCCTCGCCGCGGCGATCATGGAGGTGGTGGGGCACGTGGAGGAGAGCGCGCCCGGCCTGCACGTCCTGCAGGTGGAGGCCGACCCGCTGCTGACGATCCGCGACATCGCCGAGCGGGTCGGGCGATCCCTGGACTCGGTCCGGCACGCGATCACCGGGGCCCGCGGCGCCACCGGCTTCCCGTCCTCGGAGATGTCGACCGCCGGCCACCGGCTGTGGCGCTGGTCCAAGGTCGCCGCCTGGTACGACCTCGACGACCCGCAACTGGTGGAGGCCAAGCCGACCGTGCAGGCCATCAACGGCTGGCTCGCGCTGCGCGACGTCGTCCCCGACGTGGCCCCGGCCCCCGAAGAGGTGACCTCGGCCCTGTCCCTGGTGATCCCGCACGTCGCTTGACCGGCGGGGCGTCCTTGAAGGCTGACTCCCAGGGCGTGAGAGATGCCCGTAATGTCGTTTTTACATGGGCGAGTCGACAGTCCGGGCGGGTGAGCGCGAAGATCGTCTCGGGGCGGGCCGGGGGGTGCCCGGAGCGTGGGTCCGTGATGTGTTGGGGCAAGGGGGAAGAGGGGATCGATGGCGATCATCGCGCAGCTGAGCGACATCCACCTGGCGGCCGGACGGGACGGCGAGGTGGACGACGCCTCCGGGCCGGTGCGCGCCCTGCGGGCCGCCGTGTCCAGCCTCCTGTCGCTGCCCGCGCGGCCCGACGCCGTCGTCCTCACCGGTGACCTGGCCGACGGCGGGCGGCCCGCCGAGTACGCCCGGCTGCACGCGCTGCTGTCGCCGCTGCCGATGGCCGTCTACCCGATGTGCGGCAACCACGACGACCGCGACGAGATGCGCAAGGCGTTCGGCGACCACCCGGCCGTGTCCGGCACCGCGACCGGGCCCGGGGCGCCCGTCCAGTACGCCGCCGACGTGGCGGGCGTCCGGCTCGTCTGCTGCGACACCACCGTCGACGGCCACCCCCACGGGCACATGAGCGAGGAGCGCCTCGCCTGGCTGGACGCGACCCTCGCCGCCGCGCCCGGCACCCCCACGGTCATCGCCACCCATCACCCGCCCTACCCCATCGGGATGCGGTTCATCGACGACCTGCGCTTCGTCGACCCGGCCGGGTTCGCCTCCGTCATCTCGCGGCACCCGCAGGTCGTGCGGATCATCTCCGGGCACGTCCACCGGGCGTCCGTCGGGTCGCTCGCCGGGACGGTAAGCACGACCTGCCCGAGCACCTACCGGCAGCTGTTCCTCGACCTCACCAAGCAGGGCCGCGCCGCCGTCACGGGCGAGCCCGCCGGGTTCGCCGTCCACCTCATCGGCGAGGACGGCACCGCCACCACGCACTTCGCCCCGACCGGGAACTACCGGCCGCTGATGGACGTGGAGTGAGACGCGGAGTGAACCGTGGAGCGAGCCGTCAGTAGCCCCCCGGCCGGCCGCCGAAGATCGTGCGCAGCAGCAGGAGCGCGCCCCACGGGCCCGCCACCCAGATCCACCACGGGTAGACCGCGTCCGCCGTCGCCAGCAGGATGACCAGCCAGATCGTGAAGTTGATCCCGCTGACCACGGCCCAGGTCCCCCACATCGCGCGGGTGCCGGTCAGGTCGAGGTCGCGGGACGGGGGCCGCGCCGGCGACGCGGTGCTCTTCGGCTGCGACGCCGGGACGGGCAGCTGATAGAGATCCTCCTCCGGCAGGTCGGAGGTGACCTCCTGGAGCTGCCCGAGGGTCCTCGCCGCGTACACCGACTCCAGCCGCTCCTGCAGCTCGTCCATCGTGATGCGGCCGAGCGCGCAGTGCTCCCGCAGACTCGCCGCCACCCGGTCGCGGTCGGCGTCCGAGGCCCGGATGTCAGGATTCGGCGCCATCATTCCTCCCGCACCTTTAGGACGAGCTGTCCCTTCCATTCTGCGGCGGTGACGCGAGCTTCGCGAACCATTCCCGCCCCTCGTCGAGGGCGGTCAGGACGCGTGGACCGTCCTCGGTGACCGCGAACGTGTGCTCGAAGTGCGCCGAGGACCGCCCGTCGGTCGTCACGACCGTCCAGCCGTCGTCCAGCTCGACGGTCTCCTTCGTGCCGAGATTCACCATCGGCTCCACCGCGAAGCACATCCCCGGCTCCAGGACGGGCCCGTGCCCCGGCGCGCCGTGGTTCGGGATCAGCGGGTCCATGTGCATCTCGGTGCCGATGCCGTGGCCCCCGTACCCCTCGACGATCCCGTAGCGGCCCTGAGAGCGGATGTGAGCCTCGATCGCGTGCGAGATGTCCGTGAGCCGCGCCCCCGTCCTCCCGGCCGCGAGACCGCGCCACAGGGACGCCTCGGTGACCTCCAGCAGCCGCCGCTCCACCTCGGTGATCTCGCCGACCGGGACGGTGACCGCCGCGTCGCCGTGCCAGCCCTCGACGATCGCGCCGCAGTCGATCGAGATGACGTCGCCGTCCCGCAGCACCTTGTCCGCGCGCGGGATGCCGTGCACGATCTCCTCGTTGATCGAGGCGCAGATCGTGCCGGTGAAGCCGTGGTAGCCCTTGAACGACGGCACGCCGCCGTTGTCGCGGATGTGCCGCTCGGCGAGCGCGTCCAGGTCGAGGGTGGTGATCCCCGGCTTGACGGCCTCGCGCAGCAGCTCCAGCGTCCGGCCGACGAGCAGGCCCGCCGCGCGCATCAGCTCGATCTGCTCCGCGGTCTTCACCTGGATCGCGGGCCTACGCCGTTTGAACATCTCTCCCCGCCGTCATCTCTCCAGCGGGCGCAGCGCGGTCAGGGCGCGCTTGGTGACCTCTTCCACGGGCCCGGTCGCGTCGATGCCGACGAGGATGTTCTCGTCGGCGTAGAACTGCACCAGCGGGGCCGTGTCGTGCTTGTAGACCTCCAGGCGGTGCATGACGACCTCTTCTTTGTCGTCGTCCCGCTGGAAGAGGTGGCCGCCGCAGTCGTCGCAGATGTCGTCCTGCTTGTCGTCGAAGTCGACGTGCCAGATCCGCCCGCACCGGTCGCAGGTGCGCCGCCCCGACAGCCGGCGGACGACCTCGTCCTCGTCGACGACGAGCTCCAGCACGATGTCGAGCCGGGCGTCCCACTCGGAGAGGATCTTCTTCAGCGTCTCGGCCTGCGGGACGTTGCGCGGGAACCCGTCCAGCAGGAACCCGTCGCGGGCGTCGTCCTCGGCGAGCCGGTCGCGGACCATCGCGATCGTCACCTCGTCGGGGACGAGGTCGCCGCGGTCCATGTACTGCTTGGCCTGCCGGCCGAGCTCGGTGCCACCGCTGACGTTCGCGCGGAAGATGTCACCTGTCGATATCTTCGGGACCGACAGATGAGATGCGATGAACTGGGCCTGTGTCCCCTTGCCCGCTCCCGGGGGGCCCACCAGCACGATACGCACTACCGGAGGAAGCCCTCGTAGTTGCGCTGTTGCAGCTGACTCTCGATCTGCTTCACGGTATCCAGTCCGACGCCGACGACGATGAGGATGCTCGCGCCGCCGAACGGGAAGTCGTTGGTGGCGTTCAGGAGTGCGAACGCGACCATCGGGATCAGGGACACGAGCCCCAGGTACAGCGCACCGGGTGTGGTGATCCTGGTCAGCACGAAGTCGAGGTATTCGGCGGTCGGCCGACCAGGACGGATACCTGGGATGAATCCACCATACTTCTTCATGTTGTCGGCGACTTCAGTGGGGTTGAAGGTGATCGCCACGTAGAAGTACGTGAAGAAGATGATGAAGACGAAGAAGATCGCCATGTGCCAGGCGTTGTCCTGCTGCAGGTACGGCTGGACCTTCTGCAGCCACTTGGTGTCGGGCCACAGCTGCGTCGCCAGCACCGGCAGGTAGAGCAGCGACGACGCGAAGATGATCGGGATGATGCCGGCCTGGTTCACCTTCAGCGGGATGTAGGTGGACGTCCCGCCGTACATGCGCCGGCCCACCATCCGCTTGGCGTACTGGACGGGGATGCGCCGCTGCGCCTGCTCGACGAACACGACGCCCGCCATGATCGCCAGGCCGACGAGGATCACGACCGCGAAGACGAAGCCGTTCTTGGCCTTGTAGATGCTCCAGAACTGGGCGGGGAAGACCGCCACCACCTGCGTGAAGATCAGGATCGACATGCCGTTGCCGACGCCGCGGTCGGTGACCAGCTCGCCCAGCCACATGATGACGGTCGTGCCCGCCACCATGCAGATCACCATGGTCAGGATCGGGAAGATGCCCGTCTCGTACAGGATGTCGTCGCTGCCCGACACACCCTGGAAGAGCTGCCCCGTGCTCGCCATCGCCACGATGCCGGTGGCCTGCAGGATCGCCAGCCCGACGGTCAGGTAGCGCGTGTACTGCGTGATCTTCGTGGTGCCGGCCTGGCCCTCCTTCTTCAGGGCCTCCAGGCGCGGGATCACCACCGTCAGCAGCTGCAGGATGATGCTCGCCGTGATGTACGGCATGATTCCCAGCGCGAACACCGACAGTTTCAGCAGCGCGCCGCCGCTGAACAGGTCGACGAGTCCGTAGAGCTGGTTGCTCTCCTTGGCCGCGTCGGCGGTCTCCTTCAGCACCTTCACGTTGACGTTCGGCGTGGGCAGGATCGAACCGATCCGGAACACCACGATCATCATCAACGTGAAGAACAACTTTTTACGCAGGTCAGGCGTACGGAAAGCCCGAGCGAACGCGGTCAGCACCATTCCTCCTGCGCGACTGGCGAATTCATGGCCGCCGAGGGGCCGGTTACAGGTCCATGAGGTCCGGCGGAGGATACCCGCCGAGAAACCCGAGTGTGGAATCTCACGCGGTCACCTTCGCCCGTGTGACTCTAACAGCAGATGACACCGGGGCCGTCCCGCCCTTCCCGGCGGCCTCGCGGCCCCGGGCGATGGACGAGAACGGCCCCGGCATCGAAGGTGATCCTTCTTACAGCTCGTCAGTGGTCCCGCCGGCGGCGGCGATCTTCTCCTTGGCGGCGCCGGAGAAGGCGTGCGCCTTCACCTGGACCGCGACGGAGATGTCGCCGGTGCCGAGGACCTTGACCGGACGGCCGCGGCGCACCGCGCCCTTGGCCGCCAGGTCCTCCGCCGTGACCTCGCCGCCCTCGGGGTAGAGCGCGGCGAGCTTGTCCAGGTTCACGACCTGGAACTCGACCCGGTTCGGGTTCTTGAAGCCCTTGAGCTTCGGAACCCGGCGGATCAGCGGCATCTGGCCGCCCTCGAAACCGACGGGGACGGTGCTGCGGGCCTTGGTGCCCTTGGTGCCGCGGCCCGCGGTCTTGCCCTTGGACGCCTCGCCGCGGCCCTTGCGGGTCTTGGCCCTGTTGGCGCCGGGGGCCGGACGCAGGTCGTGGACCTTGAGCGGGGTGCCCTCGGTGTCCTTGCCGAGATCAGCCGCCATGTCAGTCGACCTCCTCGACGGTGACCAGGTGCGCCACCGTCCGGATCATGCCGAGCACCTCGGGGCGGTCCTCCCGGACCACGCTCTGCCCGATCTTCTTCAGGCCGAGGGTGCGCAGCGTGTCACGCTGGTTCTGCTTCTCGCTGATCACGGACTTGGTCTGCGTGATCTTCAGGTTGCTCATGACGCCGCGGCCTCCGCCCTCGGCTCGCTGCCCGCGGCACGCGCGCGCAGCATGGCCGCCGGGGCGACGTCCTCGATCGGCAGGCCGCGCTTGGCCGCGATCTCCTCGGGACGCTTGAGCGCCTTCAGGCCCGCGATCGTCGCGTGCACGATGTTGATCGCGTTGTCGCTGCCGAGCGACTTGCTGAGCACGTCGTGGATGCCGGCGCACTCCAGCACCGCGCGCACCGGGCCGCCGGCGATGACGCCGGTACCGGGGCTGGCCGGACGCAGCAGGACCTCGCCCGCGGCGTCCCGCGCCTGCACCAGGTGCGGGATGGTGCCCTGGATCCGCGGCACCTTGAAGAAGTGCTTCTTGGCCTCCTCGACGCCCTTGGCGATCGCCGCGGGCACCTCCTTGGCCTTGCCGTAGCCGACGCCGACGGTGCCGTTGCCGTCACCGACGATCACCAGGGCGGTGAAGCTGAAGCGACGCCCGCCCTTGACGACCTTGGCGACACGGTTGATCGCCACGACCTTCTCGATGTACGACTGGCCCTTGTCGGCGCCACCGCGGCGGTCGTCGCGGCGATCGCGACGGTCGCCACCCTGACCGCCGCCACGCCTCTGCGCTGCCATCAGTGGTTCCTTCCGTTGACCTTGTGCAGGGCCGTCACAGCTCCAGGCCCCCTTCGCGCGCACCCTCCGCGACAGCGGCGATGCGGCCGTGGTACTTGTTGCCGCCGCGGTCGAACACGACCGCGGACACACCCGCCTGCTTGGCCCGCTCGGCGACGAGCTCGCCGACCCTGCGGGACTTGGCGGTCTTGTCGCCGGAGTCGGCGCGCAGGTCCGCCTCCATCGTCGACGCGCTGGCCAGCGTGTGGCCCTTCCCGTCGTCGATGACCTGGACGAACACGTGCCTGCTGGAGCGGGTCACGACCAGGCGAGGCCGCGTGGCGGTGCCCACGACCTTCTTGCGGACCCGCAGGTGCCGGCGCTTGCGGGACTTGGCCCGCGCCGACGTGGCCTTTCCGGCCAGGGTCTTGGTGCCTGCCATGACTACTTACCAGCCTTTCCGACCTTGCGGCGGATCTGCTCGCCCTCGTAGCGCACGCCCTTGCCCTTGTACGGGTCGGGCTTGCGCAGCTTGCGGATGCGGGCGGCGATCTCACCGACGAGCTGCTTGTCGATGCCCTCGACGGTGAGCTGCGTCGGCCTCTCCACCGTGAAGGTGATGCCCTCCGGGGCTTCGAAGGGGATCGGGTGGCTGTAGCCGAGCGAGAACTCCACGTTCTTGCCCTTGGCCACCACCCGGTAGCCGACGCCCTGGATGACCAGGGTCTTCTTGTAGCCGTCGGTGACCCCGACGACCATGTTGTTGATCAGCGTCCGGGTGAGCCCGTGCAGGCCGCGCACCTTGTTGATGTCGTTCGGCCGGGTGACGACGATCCTGCCGTCCTCCTGGCTGACCTCGATGGGCTCCGCGACGGTGTGCGAGA
Source organism: Actinomadura madurae (assembly GCF_047130825.1). NCBI lineage: Bacteria > Bacillati > Actinomycetota > Actinomycetes > Streptosporangiales > Thermomonosporaceae > Actinomadura > Actinomadura madurae. The sequence goes on along the minus strand of NZ_CP083237.1, from coordinate 7,509,370 downwards.
GCGTGCCCTTCGGCCCCTTGACGGTGACCTCGCGGCCGTCGAGCCTGACCTCGACGCCGCTCGGCACGGTGACGGGGAGTCGTCCGATACGAGACATTGGTAGAGCCCTCCCCTCACCAGACGTAGGCGAGGACTTCCCCGCCCACGCCGCGCTTGCCCGCCTGCCGGTCGGTCATCAGGCCGGAGGACGTCGAGATGATCGCGACGCCCAGCCCGCCCAGGACCTTCGGCAGGTTGTCCTTCTTCGCGTACACGCGCAGACCCGGCTTCGAGACGCGCTTGATGCCGGCGATCGACCGCTCGCGGGTCGGGCCGAACTTCAGCTCGATCACGAGCTTCTTGCCGACCTCGGCGTCCTCCACGGTCCACCCCGAGATGTAGCCCTCCTGCTGGAGGATCTCGGCGATGTGCGCCTTGATCTTCGAGTACGGCATCGCCACCGAGTCGTGGTACGCCGAATTCGCGTTACGCAGACGCGTCAGCATGTCTGCGATCGGGTCGGTCATCGTCATGGCCTACTGGCCCTCCCTCGCCACGGTTTCCTCGGGTGATGGAGCCCGTGGACCTTTGGCGCGGTCGTGGACGCCCTCTCGGGCGCCCGGTTGGTCATTCATTACAGGCCGGCGTCCCGCCGCCCCCGGGGCCGTCCCCCGGGGGCCGCGGTCACCAGCTGGACTTCGTGATGCCGGGCAGCTCGCCGCGGTGGGCCATCTCCCGGAAGCACACGCGGCACAGGCCGAACTTCCGGTAGACGGAGCGCGGACGCCCGCAGCGCGAGCACCGAGTGTACGCGCGCACGCCGAACTTCGGCTTCCGCGCCGACTTGGCGATCAGCGACTTCTTCGCCATGCTCAGCTCTCCTTGAAGGGGAAGCCCAGGAGCTTGAGCAGCGCCCGGCCCTCGTCGTCGGTCTTCGCGGTCGTCACGACCGTGATGTCCATGCCCCGCGTCCGGTCGACCTTGTCCGGGTCGACCTCGTGGAACATGACCTGCTCGGTCAGCCCGAAGGTGTAGTTGCCGTTCCCGTCGAACTGCCGCGGCGACAGGCCGCGGAAGTCGCGGATGCGGGGCAGCGCCGTCGCCAGCAGCCGGTCCAGGAACTCCCACATGCGGTCGCCGCGCAGCGTGGCGTGCGCGCCGATCGGCATCCCCTCGCGCAGCTTGAACTGCGCGATGGACTTGCGGGCCCGGTTCACCGCCGGCTTCTGGCCGGTGATGACCGACAGGTCGCGGATCGCGCCCTCGATCAGCTTGGCGTCCTTGGCCGCGTCGCCGACGCCCATGTTGACCACGATCTTGGTCAGCGTGGGGATCTGCATGACGTTGGCGTAGCCGAACTGCTCGCGCATCTTGCCCGCGATCTCCTCGCGGTAGCGCAGCTTGAGCCTCGGCTGGGGGACGGGACGTTCGGTAACGGTCTCGGTCATCGGTCTCAGATCTCCTTACCGCTACGGCGCGAGATCCGAACCTTCGTGCCGTCCTCGTTGATGCGGTAACCGACCCGTACCGGCTTGCCGTCCTCGACGATCGCGACGTTGCTGACGTGCAGCGGCGCCTCGACCGTGACGCGACCGCTCTCCTTGCCGGCACGCTGCTGGTCGGCCTTGATGTTCTTGGTGATGAGGTTGACGCCCTCGACGACGACCCGCTCCTCGCGGGGGATGACGCGCAGGACCTTGCCCGTCGCGCCCTTGTCCTTGCCGGCGAGGACGATGACCTCGTCGCCCCTGCGGATCTTCATCAGAGCACCTCCGGCGCGAGCGAGATGATGCGCATGAACTTCTTCTCGCGCAGTTCGCGGCCCACCGGCCCGAAGATGCGGGTGCCGCGGGGGTCTCCGCCGTCCTTGATCAGGACCGCGGCGTTCTCGTCGAAGCGGATGTAGGAGCCGTCCGGGCGCCGGCGCTCCTTGCGGGTGCGCACGACGACCGCCTTGACGACGTCACCCTTCTTCACGCCGGCGCCGGGAAGGGCGTCCTTCACCGTCGCGACGATGATGTCGCCGACTCCCGCGTAGCGCCGACCCGAGCCGCCGAGAACCCGGATGCAAAGGATCTCCTTCGCACCCGTGTTGTCGGCGACCTTGAGTCGCGACTCCTGCTGGATCACGTTGACTCCTGTTCGTCACACCGGTTCTGACCACGACGGTGGTCAGCCTGGTGGAACCAGTAATTACTTGGCCTTCTCAAGGATCTCGACCACGCGCCACCGCTTGGTGGCCGACAGCGGGCGGGTCTCCATGAGACGGACGCGGTCGCCGACGCCACACTCGTTGGCCTCGTCGTGCGCCTTGTAGTTCTTCGTGCGGCGGATCACCTTGTGGTACTTCGCGTGCTTGACGCGGTCCTCGACGGACACGACCACGGTCTTGTCCATCTTGTCGCTGACCACGAGACCCTCAAGGATCTTGCGGCTGCTCCGCTGCTCGGTCTGCTGCTCGGTCATTCGTTGTCCTCCGCGGCGTCCTCGACCGTGACGATGCCGAGCTCGCGCTCCCGCATCACGGTGTAGATGCGGGCGATCTCGCGCTTCACGGTGCGCAGCCGCCCGTGGCTCTCAAGCTGGCCGGTCGCGGCCTGGAAGCGGAGGTTGAACAGCTCCTCCTTGGCCTCCTTGAGCCTGGTGACCAGGACGTCCTCGGGCTCGGTCCGCAGGTCGTCGGCGGTAAGACCCTTGGCCATCAGGACTCACCCACCTCTCGCTTGACGATCTTGCACTTCATGGGGAGCTTGTGGATCGCGCGCGTGAGGGCCTCCCGAGCGATCTGCTCGTTCGGGTAGGAGATCTCGAACAGCACGCGACCCGGCTTCACGTTGGCCACCCACCACTCGACCGAGCCCTTGCCGGAACCCATCCGGGTCTCGGCGGGCTTCTTGGTCAGCGGACGGTCCGGGAAGATGTTGATCCAGACCTTGCCGCCGCGCTTGATGTGGCGGGTCATCGCGATACGCGCGGCCTCGATCTGCCGGTTGGTCACGTACGCGGCCTCGACGGCCTGGATGCCGTACTCGCCGAACGTCACCCTCGTGCCGCCCTTGGCCATGCCGCGGCGCTTCGGGTGGTGCTGCTTGCGGTGCTTGACCTTGCGAGGGATCAGCATCGGTTACTCAGCTCCCCTCACCCTGCGGAGCAGCCTCGGCGGTCGGCGCCGGCTGCTCGGAACCCTGCTGCTGCTTCTGCTCGCCGCCGCGGCCGCCGCGCTCGCCGCCACCGGCGCCGCCGCGTCCGCCACGGCCACCGCGGCCACCGCCGCGGCGGTCACCGCGCCGCTCGCGGCCGCCGCCACCGGCGGCACGCTGCTGCGCGGCCTGCTGCTCGCGCTCGGCGCGCGTCTGCGCGGCCTCGCCCTTGTAGATCCACACCTTCACGCCGATGCGGCCGAACGTCGTCCGGGCCTCGTAGAACCCGTAGTCGATGTCGGCGCGCAGCGTGTGCAGCGGGACCTGGCCCTCGCGGTAGAACTCCGACCGCGACATCTCGGCGCCGCCGAGCCGGCCGCCGCACTGCACCTTGATGCCCTTGGCGCCCGACTTCATCGCCGACTGGATCGCCTTGCGCATGGCGCGGCGGAACGCGACCCGGCTGGACAGCTGCTCGGCCACGCCCTGCGCGACGAGCTGCGCGTCGATCTCGGGGTTCTTCACCTCGAGGATGTTCAGCCGGACCTGCTTGCCGGTCAGCTTCTCCAGGTCGCCGCGCAGGCGCTCGGCCTCCGCGCCGCGGCGGCCGATGACGATGCCCGGCCGGGCGGTGTGGATGTTGACCTCGACACGGTCACGGGTCCGCTCGATCTCCACCTTGGAGATGCCCGCCCGGTCCATGCCCTTCTGCAGCATGCGCCGGATCTGGACGTCTTCCTTGACGTAGTCCTTGTAGAGCTTGTCGGCGAACCACACGGACTTGTGGTCGGTGGTGATGCCGAGCCGGAACCCGTGCGGGTTGATCTTCTGACCCACTACCGGGCCCTCCTCGTCTTCTTACCGCCACCGGACGTGGCCGAGGCCTCGTCGCGTGACTCCACGACCACCGTGATGTGGCTCGTGCGCTTGTTGATGCGGTAAGCCCGGCCCTGGGCCCGGGGGCGGAAACGCTTGAGCGTCGGCCCCTCGTCCACCCACGCACGGCTCACGACGAGCGTGTCCGAGTCGAGCTTGAAGTTGTGCTCGGCGTTGGCGATGGCACTCGCCAGCACCTTGCCCACCGGCTCACTCGCAGCCTGGGGGGCGAACCGCAGCACCGCCTGAGCCTCCGCGGCAGGCAGGCCGCGGATGAGGTCCACCACGCGGCGGGCCTTCCTGGGCGTGACGCGGATGAACCGCGCCTGGGCCCTGGCTTCCATCGCTGTTCCCTCTCTCCTACGTGCGAACTGCTCTGCCTGCTAGCCGCGACGGCTGCGGCGGTCTTCCTTGACGTGGCTGCGGAACGTCCGCGTCGGCGCGAACTCGCCGAGCTTGTGTCCCACCATCGAGTCGGTGATGAACACCGGCACGTGCTTGCGGCCGTCGTGCACGGCGATCGTGTGACCGATCATGTCCGGCACGATCATGGAGCGCCGCGACCACGTCTTGATGACGTTCTTGGTGCCCTTCTCGTTCTGCGCGTCCACCTTCTTGATCAGGTGGTCGTCCACGAACGGGCCCTTCTTGAGGCTACGTGGCATGACGAGCGACTCCTACCGCTTCTTCTTGCTGCGACGACGGACGATCAGCCGGTCGCTCGACTTGTTCGCCTGGCGAGTGCGGCCTTCCTTCTTACCGGCCGGGTTCACCGGGTGCCGGCCACCGGAGGTCTTGCCCTCACCACCACCGTGCGGGTGGTCGATCGGGTTCATGGCCACGCCGCGGACGGTCGGGCGCTTGCCCTTCCACCGCATGCGGCCGGCCTTGCCCCAGTTGATGTTCGACTGCTCGGCGTTGCCGACCTCGCCGACCGTCGCGCGGCACCGCACGTCCACCATCCGCATCTCACCGGAGGGCATGCGCAGCGTGGCGTACTTGCCCTCCTTGGCCAGCAGCTGGACGCCGGCGCCCGCGCTGCGGGCGATCTTGGCGCCGCCGCCGGGGCGGAGCTCGATGGCGTGGATGACCGTACCGGTCGGGATGTTGCGCAGCGGCAGGCAGTTGCCCGGCTTGATGTCCGCGCCCGGCCCGTTCTCCACCCGGTCGCCCTGCCGGAGACCGCGCGGGGCGAGGATGTAGCGCTTCTCGCCGTCCACGTAGTGCAGCAGCGCGATCCGCGCGGTGCGGTTCGGGTCGTACTCGATGTGCGCGACCTTGGCCGGCACGCCGTCCTTGTCGTGCCGGCGGAAGTCGATCACGCGGTAGGCGCGCTTGTGCCCGCCGCCCTGGTGCCGGGTCGTGATGCGGCCGTGGTTGTTGCGGCCGCCCTTCTTGGGGAGCGGACGCAGCAGCGACTTCTCCGGCTCGCGGCGCGTGACCTCGACGAAGTCGGCCACGCTGGAACCGCGACGACCCGGAGTCGTCGGCTTGTAGTTACGGATGCCCATCTTTTTCGTTCATCCCTTAATCTGCTCCGGCGCCGGCCTAGGCCGGGCCGCCGAAGATGTCGATCCGCTCGCCCTCGGCCAGGCTGACGATGGCGCGCTTGGTGTCCTTGCGCTTGCCGTAGCCGAACCGGGTGCGCTTGCGCTTGCCCGGCCGGTTGAGCGTGTTCACGTTCGTCACCTTGACGCCGAACACCGACTCGACGGCCTGCTTGATCTGCGTCTTGTTGGCGTCCGGGCGGACGACGAAGGTGTACTTGTTCTCGTCCAGCAGCCCGTAGCTCTTCTCCGAGACGACCGGCGCGATGATGACGTCGCGGGGGTCGGCGATCTTGTTCATGTGCGACCCTCCTTACTTCTTCGCCGCGCGCGAGATGAACTCGTCGTACGCCGTCTTCGTGAAGACGACGTCGTCGTTCACCAGCACGTCGTAGGTGTTGAGCTGGTCGGAGACGATCACGTGCACGCTCGGCTCGTTGCGCAGGCTCTTCCAGGTCAGCTCGTCCTCGCGGTCCAGGACCAGCAGGACGCGCTTGGCCTCGGTGACCTCGCGGAGCGCGGCGAGCGCCGTCTTCGTCTTCGGGGTGTCGCCCTCGATGAGGTTGTCGACCACGTGCACCCGGCCGAACCGGGCGCGGTCGGACAGGGCGCCGCGCAGCGCGGCGGCCTTCATCTTCTTGGGCGTCTTCTGCGAGTAGTCCCGCGGCTGCGGGCCGTGCACGGTGCCGCCGCCGGCGAACTGGGGCGCGCGGGTCGAGCCCTGGCGGGCGCGGCCGGTGCCCTTCTGCCGGTACGGCTTCTTGCCGCCGCCGCGGACGTCGCCGCGGGTCTTGGTGGCGTGCGTGCCCTGGCGCGCCGCGGCCAGCTGCGCCACCACGACCTGGTGGATCAGCGGCACGCTGGTCTTCGCGTCGAAGACCTCGGCGGGCAGGTCGATGTCGAGCTTGGTCGTCACTTGCCCGTCCCCTTCACTGCGTCGCGGACCAGCACCACGCCGCCGTTGGGACCGGGAACCGCGCCCTTGATGAGCAGCAGGTTCTTCTCCGCGTCGATGGCGTGGACGGTCAGGTTCTGCACGGTGGTGCGGGCGTTGCCGTGCCGTCCCGCCATGCGGAGGCCCTTGAAGACGCGACCGGGGGTCGCGCAGCCGCCGATCGACCCCGGCGAGCGGTGCTTGCGCTGGGTGCCGTGCGAGGCGCCGAGGCCCTTGAAGCCGTGGCGCTTCATGACACCGGCGGTGCCCTTGCCCTTGCTGGTGCCGGTAACGTCGATCTTCTGGCCGGCTTCGAAGACGTCGGCGGTGATCTCCTGGCCGAGCTCGTACCCGGTGGTGTCGTCGGCCCGCAGTTCGACGAGGTAGCGGCGCGGCGTCACGCCGGCCTTCTCGAAGTGACCCGAGCGCGGCTTGTTCACCTTGCGCGGGTCGATCTGCCCGAACCCGATCTGGACGGCGGTGTAGCCGTCCTTCTCCTGGGAGCGGAGCTGGGTGACGACACACGGCCCGGCCTGGACGACGGTCACCGGAACGATCCGGCCCTCATCGTCGAAGACCTGGGTCATGCCGAGCTTCTCGCCCAGGACGCCCTTCCTCTGCGTACTCATCTCTCGGTGCGTCCCTTAGAGCTTGATCTCGATGTCAACGCCGGCCGGAAGGTCGAGCCGCATCAGCGAGTCGACCGTCTTGGGCGTCGGGTCGATGATGTCGATCAACCGCTTGTGCGTGCGCATCTCGAAGTGCTCGCGGCTGTCCTTGTACTTGTGCGGCGAGCGGATGACGCAGTACACGTTCTTCTCGGTCGGCAGCGGCACCGGGCCCGCGACCTTGGCGCCCGTCCGCGTCACCGTCTCAACGATCTTCTTCGCGGAGGTGTCGATGACCTCGTGGTCGTAGGCCTTGAGCCGGATGCGGATCTTCTGTCCCGCCATGGTGGCCTCGGTGTCCTTTGCTGTAGTGCCGCTGTTTACTTCAGTGGTCGTGATGCGGCGGCCCAGTCGCCGTACCGGTCTGGGGGACAACCCCCAGACCCCCGACAAAGCCAGGTGGCGGCTGAGCCGCCGCATTACGAGGGGTGTTACTTGATGACCTTGGTGACGCGACCGGAGCCGACCGTCCGGCCACCCTCGCGGATGGCGAACTTCAGGCCCTCTTCCATGGCGACGGGCTGGATCAGCTCGACGCGCATCTCGGTGTTGTCGCTCGGCATGACCATCTCGGTGCCCTCGGGCAGGTTCACCACGCCGGTCACGTCCGTGGTACGGAAGTAGAACTGCGGGCGGTAGTTGTTGAAGAACGGCGTGTGCCGGCCGCCCTCGTCCTTGGACAGGATGTAGACCTGCGCCTCGAACTCGGTGTGCGGGGTCGTGGTGCCCGGCTTGATGACGCACTGGCCGCGCTCCACCTCCTCGCGCTTGACGCCGCGCAGGAGCAGGCCGACGTTGTCGCCCGCCTGGCCCTGGTCGAGGAGCTTGCGGAACATCTCGACACCGGTGACCGTGGTGGTGGTCTTCTCGTTCTTGATGCCGATGATGTCGACGGTCTCGTTGACGTTGACGACACCGCGCTCGACGCGGCCGGTCACGACGGTGCCGCGGCCGGTGATCGAGAAGACGTCCTCGATCGGCATCAGGAACGGCTTGTCGATGTCGCGGACCGGCTCCGGCACGTTCTCGTCGACGGCGTTCATGAGCTCGCCGATCGACTCGGCCCACTTCTCGTCGCCCTGCAGCGCCTGGAAGGCGGAGACGCGGACGACCGGGACGTCGTCGCCCGGGAACTCGTACTCGGTGAGCAGCTCGCGGACCTCGAGCTCGACGAGCTCCAGGATCTCCTCGTCGTCCACCATGTCGCACTTGTTCAGCGCGACGACGATGTAGGGGACGCCGACCTGGCGGGCCAGGAGCACGTGCTCCTTGGTCTGCGGCATCGGGCCGTCGGTCGCGGCGACCACCAGGATGGCGCCGTCCATCTGCGCCGCACCGGTGATCATGTTCTTGATGTAGTCCGCGTGACCGGGGCAGTCCACGTGCGCGTAGTGCCGGGCCTCGGTCTGGTACTCGACGTGCGCGATGGAGATGGTGATGCCGCGCTCGCGCTCCTCCGGCGCCTTGTCGATGTCCTCGAACGGCGTGAAGGGGTTGAGGTCCGGGTACTTGTCGTGGAGCACCTTGGTGATCGCCGCGGTAAGCGTGGTCTTACCGTGGTCGATGTGTCCAATGGTGCCGATGTTCACGTGCGGCTTCGTCCGCTCGAACTTGGCCTTCGCCACTGGTTGCTCCTTGTTGCGATCCTCGGCCGTCTAGACGACCGCTTCGATGTACGTCCTGGTGATCTGTGGGCAGGCCCGGTGCTCTACTCGCCCCGCGCCTTCGCGATGATCTCCTGCGCGACGTTCGACGGAACCTCGGCGTAGGAGTCGAACTGCATGGTGAAGACAGCCCGGCCCTGGGTCTTGCTGCGCAGATCACCCACGTAGCCGAACATCTCGGACAGGGGCACGAGCGCCTTGATGACGCGCATGCCGTGCCGCTCGTCCATGGACTGGACCTGGCCGCGGCGGCTGTTGAGGTCGCCGATCACGTCGCCCATGTTGTCCTCGGGCGTGGTGACCTCGACGGACATCATCGGCTCCAGCAGCGTGGGGGACGCCTTGCGGGCGGCCTCCTTGAACGCCATGGAACCGGCGACCTTGAACGCCATCTCCGAGGAGTCCACCTCGTGGTAGGCGCCGTCCTGCAGGGTGACCTTGACGCCCACCATCGGGTAGCCGGCGAGGACACCGAACTCGGCGGCCTCCTGGCAGCCCGCGTCCACCGACGGGATGTACTCCCGCGGGATGCGGCCACCGGTGACCTTGTTCTCGAACTCGTAGCCGTCGGACCCGCCGCCGAGCGGCTCCAGGTCGATGATCACGCGGCCGAACTGGCCGGAGCCACCCGTCTGCTTCTTGTGGGTGTACTCGACCTTCTCGACCTTGCGGCTGATCGTCTCCCGGTAGGCGACCTGCGGCTTGCCGACGTTGGCGTCGACCTTGAACTCCCGCTTCATCCGGTCGACGAGGATCTCCAGGTGGAGCTCGCCCATGCCCGAGATGACGGTCTGGCCGGTGTCCTCGTCCGTGCGGACCTGGAAGGACGGGTCCTCCTCGGCCAGCCGCTGGATCGCGGTGCCCAGCTTCTGCTGGTCGGCCTTGGTCTTCGGCTCGATCGCGACGTGGATGACCGGCGCCGGGAAGTTCATCGACTCCAGGACGATCGGGTCCTTGTCGTCGCACAGCGTCTCGCCGGTGGTGGTCTGCTTGAGGCCCATCACCGCGACGATGTCGCCGGCGCCGGCGCGCTCGATCTCGGTGCGCTTGTTGGCGTGCATCCGGTAGATCTTGCCGATGCGCTCCTTGCGCTCCTTGACGGAGTTCATGACGTTCGCGCCGGACTGCATCACCCCGGAGTAGACGCGCACGAACGTGAGCTTGCCCAGGTGCGGGTCACTCGCGATCTTGAACGCCAGCGCGGAGAACGGCTCGTCCTCGCTCGGCCGGCGGGTGAGCACCTTCTCCTCGTCCCGGACGGCGTGGCCCTCGATGGCCTCGACGTCCAGCGGGGAGGGCAGGTAGCGGACGATCGCGTCCAGCAGCGGCTGCACGCCCTTGTTCTTGAAGGCCGTGCCGCACGTCACCGGGGTGAGCTTCGCGGCGATCGTCGCGCGGCGGATGCCGTCGTGGAGCTGCTGGACGGTGGGCTCGTCGCCCTCCAGGTACAGCTCCATGATCTCGTCGTCGTTCTCGGCGAGGGTCTCGACCAGCCGGTCGTGCCACTCCCGCGCGGTCTCCAGGTGCGTGTCGGGGATGTCGACCGTGTCGTACATCTCGCCGAGCTTGGCCTCCTCGTTCCACAGGAGGGCCTTCATGCGCACGAGGTCGACGACGCCCTTGAAGTCGGCCTCGGCGCCGATCGGCAGCTGGAGCACGAGCGGCGTGGCGTTCAGGCGGTTCTCGATCATGTCGACGCAGCGGTGGAACTCCGCGCCGACCCGGTCGAGCTTGTTGACGAAGCACATGCGCGGCACGCCGTACCGGTCGGCCTGGCGCCACACGGTCTCGGACTGGGGCTCCACGCCGGCGACACCGTCGAACACCGCGACCGCGCCGTCGAGCACCCGCAGGTTGCGCTCCACCTCGATGGTGAAGTCGACGTGCCCGGGGGTGTCGATGATGTTGATGGTGTGCTTGACCTCGTCGACGGGCCATTCGCAGGTGGTGGCCGCGGAGGTGATGGTGATCCCCCGCTCCTGCTCCTGCTCCATCCAGTCCATGGTGGCGGCACCGTCATGGACTTCGCCGATCTTGTAGCTCATCCCCGTGTAGTAAAGGATGCGCTCGGTCGTCGTGGTCTTGCCCGCGTCGATATGGGCCATGATCCCGATGTTGCGGACCTTGGCCAGGTCTACACCGGTTTTGGTAGCCACTGCCGTCCTCGCGTGTCTCGTCGTTGCTGTTCCGCCGGGGTTACCAGCGGTAGTGGGCGAAGGCCTTGTTGGACTCCGCCATCTTGTGCGTGTCCTCGCGCTTCTTGACAGACGCGCCGAGGCCGTTGCTGGCGTCGAGCAGCTCGTTCATCAGCCGCTCGGTCATGGTCTTCTCGCGGCGCTGCCGGGCGTACACCACCAGCCAGCGCAGGGCGAGGGTGGTGCTGCGGGCCGGCCGCACCTCCACCGGGACCTGGTAGGTCGCGCCGCCGACGCGGCGGCTGCGCACCTCCAGGGTGGGCTTGACGTTGTCGAGCGCGCGCTTCAGCGTGACGACCGGGTCGTTGCCGGTCTTCTCACGGGCGCCCTCAAGGGCGTCGTAGACGATGCTCTGGGCGATCGAGCGCTTGCCGTCCAGGAGAATCTTGTTGATGAGCGCGGTGACCAGCGGCGAGTTGTACACCGGGTCAGCGATCAGCTGGCGCTTGCCAGCGGGGCCCTTGCGCGGCATCAGCTCTTCTCCTTCTTCGCGCCGTAGTGGCTGCGCCCTTGCTTGCGGTTCCGGACACCCTGGGTGTCGAGCGACCCGCGGATGATCTTGTACCGAACGCCGGGGAGGTCCTTCACACGCCCGCCGCGCACGAGCACGATCGAGTGCTCCTGCAGGTTGTGCCCGACGCCGGGGATGTAGGCCGTGACCTCGATCCCGCTGGTCAGCCGGACCCGGGCGACCTTGCGAAGCGCGGAGTTCGGCTTCTTGGGCGTCGTCGTGTAGACGCGCGTGCAGACGCCCCGGCGCTGGGGGCTGCCCTTGAGCGCGGGCGTCTTGTTCTTGGTCACCTTGTCCTGGCGGCCCTTTCGGACCAGCTGCTGGATCGTGGGCACCGCGTCTCCGTCTTCCTCGTACCGAGCCGGTAAGTCTTAATGCTGCAATCACCACCTCAGGCGAGGCTGTGACCTGCCGGTTTCCCGACCTCTCCGACCCACGCGGTCGGGCGTGTCGCCGCCTCACGGACCTACAACCGCGAAAAACCGACACAGACCGCCCGGCCCGTGAAAGGGCCGAATCAAGCCGGGGAGTAGATGCGGCGCTGGAGCTGGCCGACCGGCCTCACCGACGCGCACGCATAGCGGCCCGCATATAGCGGGCACAAGTGAAGAGGTTACCGACCCCCGGGCCAAAGTGCAAAGCGGCAGGCGCACTACCGCGTGCGACCCCACCGGCGCAAGCCCGCTGGACGGCGGGGAGCCATCCCCCCAGAGTGATGAACGACGAAATGCCGACGGATGTTCCCGCCCGGAGGCTCCGCTCCGAGGGGTCGACCCGTCGGCATTGTGTCCCACATCCCCGCTGTTAGGGAAGATGTGGAGCGGTTTTTACGCCGTTCACTGTCCCGTGCGTCCTAGAGGACGAACGCGACCACCAGAACCACGAGGATCACCAGGACGGCGACGCCGCCGATGATGAGCCAGAGCGTGTTCTTGTTGCCCTTGCTCTCTCCGCCCCCGTACGTGGACGGCTGCCCGTATTGACCCTGCTGGCCCTGCTGCCCGTACTGCGCCGGCTGACCGGGTTGACCGGGTTGGCCGGGCTGGCCGAAGCCATGCTGCTGGCCGAACTGCTGCTGGCCGAAGCCCTGCTGTCCCTGCTGTCCCTGCTGACCTTGCTGGCCGTAGTCCTGCTGGCCGTAGTCCTGCTGCTGCCCGTACGGCTGCTGGCCGAAGCCCTGCTGCTCACCGGGCTGGCCGAACTGCTGCTCGCCCTGCTGCCCGCCGAACTGCTGGCCGTACCCCTGCTGCTGTTCACCGGGCTGGCCGAAGCCCTGCTGCTGCCCGAACTGCTGCTGCGGCTGCTGCTGGCCCCACTGCTGCTGGCCGATGTCGAGGCGGGTGTGCTCGGCCATCCCGCCCTGGTCGCCCTGCTGCGCGCCGAACTGCTGGCCCTGGGACGCGGCGGACGGGTCGAACGCCTCGGTCGGGCGCGCGTCCTCGACGTTGCCCTCGCCGGGCGGCCGGTACAGGTCCTCCACCGAGGGGGCGGCCGGCTGGGAGCCCGCACCGTACCCCGACTCGGGCGGCGGCACCATCATCGTCCGCTCGTGGTCGGCCTGCCCCTGCCCGGGCTGGCCGGGCTGGCCGGGCTGCCCGGGCGGGCTCTGCTGGGCGCCGCCCGGCTGGGACGACTCCGGCGACCACGGCTCGGGCGTGGACGGCGGGGTCGGCGCCTGCCACGGCTCGGCGGGGGCCTCCTGCTTGCGCTCGGGCCCGGTGGCGACCGGGATGTCGGTGCCGGGCGACCAGTGCAGCGTCGCCTGGTCGTCCACCACGGGGCGCTGCGGCTGCTCGGGCTCGGGCGCGCCGGCGGCCGGACCGGGGACGATCATCGTCCGTTCCGTCCCGGACTCCTGCGGCTGCTCCGGCTGGGGCGGCTGGGGCGGCAGCTCGCCGAACGGGGGCTGCCCGTACTGCGGCTGCTGCTCCTGGGGCGCGCCGTGCACCGGCTGCTGCGGGTACCCACCGGGCTGCTGCGGCGGCTGCTGCTGGCCGAACGGCGGCGGCTCGGGCTGCCCGTACTGGGGCTGCTCGTACTGCTGCTGCTCGTACTGGGGCTGGCCGAACTGCGGCGGTTCGTACTGCGGCTGCGGCTCGCCCGGCGGGGCGTACTGCTGCGGCTGCTGCGGCTCCGGCGGCGGGAACCCGCCCGGGCCGGGGGGCGCGCCGTAGGGCTGCTGGCCGGCGGGCGGCTGCCCGTAATGCGGCGGCTCCTGCGGGCCGCCGTAGGGCTGCTGGGGCGGAGGCGGAGGCTGCTCGCCGAACTGCTGCAGCGGCTGCTCGACCATCGTGGGGGGCGGCGGAGGCGGCGCGGGCCGCTCCTCCGGGCGGGGCTGCTCCGGCGGCGGAGCCTGGCCGCCCAGCTGCGGAGCCCCGAACACCACCGTGCGGTCTCCCAGCGGACGGGCGGGGGGCTCCTGCCCCTCAGGCGTGGGCTGCCCCTCGTCCTCCGGCAACGGCCGCTGCGGTCCCTGCGTGCCGTCGTTCTCGGTCATCGTCGGGCTCCTTCAGCGCCGTCGTCCCGGGGCTCCTCAGCTCCCGGAAGTCCGGTGGCGCGCGGCGCATAACGCGGCCTCCGAACCTTGTCACCCATGTCCCCACGTGGCGTGTCGCCATGCGTGGGCGTTCTCGTCCCCAGCCTGCCCCGATCGCCGGTGGTATCGCAAATCACCACCCCTGATAGACGCCGCACGCCTCCGGACCGTTCCGGCCCGGAGGCGTGCGAGATGGCGAGAGGTCAGGAATGCCCGATCACCCCGTGCGGCCGGTACGGGGCCTCCAGCCGGGCGACCTCCTTCTCGTCCAGTTCGAGGCCCGCCGCGGCGATCGCGTCGTCGATGTGCGTGAGTTTCGTCGCTCCCACGATCGGCGCGGTCACCGCCGGCTTCGCCAGCAGCCACGCCAGCGCGACCTGGGCCGCCGGAACGCCCCGTTCGGCGGCCACCTCGCGGACGGCGTCCACGACGTCGAAGTCGGACTCGACGTACAGGCCGTCGCCGAAGGCGTCGTTCCGGGACCGGACGGTCTTGCGCTCCCCGCCCCTCTCCCTGTTACCGGCGAGCAGCCCGCGGGCGAGCGGACTCCAAGGGATAAGGCCCACGCCCTGGTCAAGGCAGAGCGGGTTCATCTCCCGCTCCTCTTCCCTGTAGACGAGGTTGTAGTGGTTCTGCATGGAGACGAACTTCGTCCACCCGTGCGTCTCGGCGACGTGCTGCGCCTTGGCGAACTGCCACGCGAACATGCTGGACGCGCCGATGTAGCGGGCCTTGCCCGACTTCACGACGTCGTGCAGGGCCTCCATGGTCTCTTCTATGGGCGTCCCGTAGTCCCACCTGTGGATCTGGTAGAGGTCCACGTAGTCGGTGCCGAGCCGCCCGAGAGAGGCGTCGATGCCCGCCATGATGTGCTTGCGCGACAGGCCCTTGTCGTTCGGGCCCTCTCCCATGGGGAGACACACCTTGGTGGCGAGGACGTAGTCCTCCCGCCGCGGGAACAGTCTCGCTAGCAGCCGTCCGGTGATCTCCTCACTGGCGCCCTGCGAGTAGACGTCGGCGGTGTCGAAGAACGTCACTCCGCCTTCGACGGCCCGCCGGACGATCGGCTCCGCCGCGTCCTCCTCCAGTGCCCAAGGCCGGAGCGCGGGGTCGCCGTAGCTCATCATTCCCAGGCAGATCCGCGAGACCCTCGTGCCCGTCCTTCCGAGCCGTACCTGCTCCATGAACCTCTCCTCTCAACGCTCACCACGATGCAACGCCGCACCGGCGATCACTCATCCTCCCCCCGTCCGTCCAGGCCGCACGAGGCGCGGGCGGCGGTCCGCGGCGGGGCGGAATCGACATGCCGTATCGTCCGGCGATCCGTAGGTTGGTGGAATGGCGAACCGAAGGAGCCGACCGGGCCGCGCCTACGAACCGAAGCCGCTCGACGCGACCGACCTGCGGATCCTCACCGAGCTGCAGCGCGACGGACGCGTGTCCCTCGCCGAGCTGGGGCGCCGTGTCGCCCTCTCCGCGCCCGCCGTCGCCGAGCGCGTCCAGCGGCTTGAGGAGACGGGCGTCATCACCGGGTACCACGCGACCGTCGACCCGGTCGCGCTGGGCTTCCCGATCACGATCCTCGTGCGGGTCAGCCCGAGCCCCCGCGAGCTGAGCCGCGTCCCGAAGATCGCCGAGGAGATCCCGGAGATCACCGAGTGCCACCGGATCACCGGCGACGACTGCTTCTTCTTCATCGCCCACCTGCGCGCGGTCGAGGAGCTGGAGCCGATCCTGGACCGCTTCACCCCGTTCGCCCGGACGACGACCTCGATCCTCCAGTCGGCCCCCGTCCCGCCTCGCCCTCTCCCCCTGACCTGATCCGCGGGCGCAACCGGCTCGGGGGCTTCGGGCTAGAGGAAGGTGTCAGCCCCCTCTAGCCACGGAGAGCCCACTCCATGATGAGACCCCCATGGGCGCGGTGAGCCGCGCCGGCGACGACCTGGACGATTCGAGGATCGTCGCGGCGTCGCTGGACGACCCCGAAGCCTTCGGCGAGCTGTTCCGGCGCCACGCGCCGCGGCTGCACGCCTATGCCAGGCGGCGCCTCGGGCCGCCGCTGGCGGACGACGTGGTGTCGGAGACGTTCGCGACGGCGTTCCGGCAGCGGGCGCGGTTCGACGAGCGCGGCGCCTTCGGCGCCTGGCTGTGGGGTATCGCGTCCCATGTGATCGCCAGGCACCGCCGCCAGGAGACCCGCATGTACCGGGCGTACGCCCGGACCGGGACCGACCCCGCGCAGGACGGCGTCGCCGACCTCGCCAGCGACCGCGCCTCGGCCGCGGCACTCGGCCCCGCGCTGGCGAAGGCGCTGGCCGGGTTGAGCGCCCAGGAACGCGACGCGGTGCTGCTGCTCGCCTGGGCCGAGATGTCCTACGCCGAGATCGCGGCGACGCTCGGCCTGCCGCTCGGAACCGTCAAGGCCAAGATCCACCGAGCCCGGAAGAAGCTCCGCACAGCCCTTCCCCAGGAGAAGACCGATGAATGAACTCGACGCGCTGCGGCAGATGCGGACGGCGCTGGCCGTGGAGGAGAGCCCGGAGGAGCTCGCCCTGCGGACCGGGTGGCGGGCCGAGGCGGCCCCGGTGCGGTCCCGGCGCAGGCCGCGGCTTCCGCTGCTCGGCGTCGCGGCGGCCACCGCCGTCGTCGCGGGGGCGGTGGCCGTCGTCGCCCTGCGGCCGGACGGCGGTGCGGCGCCCGGCCCGAAGGCCGTCCCGCCCGGTCCAGAGCGGGGGAACGTGCTGCTGGTGGCGGCGACCAACGCGCAGAAGGCGCCCGGTGGCACGTACTGGCACACCAAGACGGTCATGGGCGACGTCTATGCGGTCGGCAAGAGCGCCGCGAACCACTACAAGGTGGATTCGAGGCAGGGCAACGAGACGTGGACGGGCCGGGACGGCACGCGGCATATGACCCACATCGAGCTGGCCGACGTCCCGCTCACCGCGCAGGACAGGCAGAAGTGGCGGGCGGCGGGTTCGCCCGAGTGGGTCAGCATTCCGAACCCGGAAGGCGGCGGGGGGCAGGCCAAGCTGGACATGCGGCAGTCGTCGGCCGGACGGTCGCCGTGGCGCGCGTCCGTCGAGCGGTTCTACGGCATGACCGTGGCGCAGATCGCTGAGCTGCCCACCCGGCCGGAGGCGCTGGAGAAGAGGCTGCTGAGCCTCAAAGGGCACTGGCATGCCGTCTCCTCGGACGGTGAGAGGGAGGAGGAGCCCATCCGTGCCTTGCGGGGGCAAGAGCGGGTGCGGGCTCTGAGCGATGTCGCCGGGACCCTGCTGTCCACCGCGCCGGCGCCGCCCCAGGTGCGTGCGGCGGTGTTCCGGATGCTCGCGGACCTGCCCGGCGTCCGGGCCGAGGGGAAGGCGGCCGACCCGCTCGGCCGCACCGGGACGGTGGTCTCGCTGCCGCTGAGGACCACGACACCCCTCGGCCTGTACACGGCGCCGAAGCAGCTCGGGACGTACCGGCGCCAGTTCATCGTCGACCCCGCCACCGGGTCGCTGCTGGCCATCCGGGATCTCGTGGCGACCCCGCCGCGCGGGAGCCGGCCGCTTCCCCCGGGGGACGACGGCAAGCCTCGTGCGCTGAAGGCGGAGGACATGCCCGACCGGTTCCACCGTCCCGGTGAGCTGGCCGCGTACCAGGCGTTCGAGGTCACGGAATGGACGGACGCGCCGCCGCGCTGACGTCCGTCCGATGGCGAGGGGCCCGTCCCAGGTGGAACGGGCCCCTCATTCCGTGCGCGGCGGGTTTCAGGCGAAGGCGTGGCACTCCACGGTGGCGCGGCGCTCGGTCATGCCCTGCTGGACCGCTGCGGTGACGCACGCGCGCTGCTTCTCGGTCAGCTGGGGCTGCCCGCACTGGGTGACGCTGGAGTAGGTGCGGCAGTCCTGGCGCGTGTCCTGCGCGTGGGACGGCTGGGCGGCGGACGCGGTGCCCATCCCCCCGATCCCGACGGCTGCGGCGATCAGTGCCCCGGTCATGACCTTCTTCATGTGCTCTCTCCCCCGTCGCGTACATCAGGCAACGAGACGCTTCCTCCCCGGGCCACCACGCAGCAAAACCAGACAAAAAGTCAAGAAACAGACGGCGGTCAAGGTCAAGCGCTCGCTACGTCAGCGTGCGAACTCGGCGCGGACGCCCAGCAGCCGCACCGGCCGCCGTCCGGTGAACATGCCGAGCGCGGCGAGGGCGGCCTCCTCGATCGCGTCCGGGTCGCTCGTGGGCGCCGACAGCGTCCTGCCGTGGGTGTGAGTGATGAACGGCGCGTATCGGACCTTCACGATGACGCGGGCGACGTCCCTCCCGTCGCGGGCCACGTCGTCCGCGACCCACCGCGCCAGGCGGACGATCTCCCGGCGCACGTCGTCCCAGTCGTCCAGATCCTGCTGGAAGGTGGTCTCCCGGCCGGCGGAGCGCGGGACGTACGGCGCGTCGCTGACCGGCGAGTTGTCCCGCCCCCGCGCGAGGAGCACCAGCCACGGGCCGATCGTTGGGCCCATCTCCGCGGCGAGGACGCTCGGGTCGGCCGCCGCGAGCTGCCCGACCGTGGCGATGCCGAGGCCCTTCAGCCGCTTGGCGGTCTTGGCGCCGACGCCCCACAGCGCGTCCGTCGGCCGGTCGCCGAGCACCTCGAACCACGTCTCGCCGGTGAGCCGGAAGATCCCGGCCGGTTTGCCGAAGCCGGTCGCCAGCTTCGCCTGGAGCTTGTTCCGCCCGATGCCGACCGTGCATTCGAGGCCCGTCGCCGCGCGGACCCGCGCCCGGAGTTCCCGAGCCACCGCCTCCGGATCGTCGCCGTCGACGGCCAGGAACGCCTCGTCCCAGCCGAGCACCTCGACCACGACGCCGAGGCTCCGCAGCGCCGCCATGACCCGGTCCGAGACGGCCTCGTAGACGTCCCGGTCCACGGGCAGGAAGACGGCGTCCGGGCAGCGCCGCGCCGCCGTGCGGAGCGGCAGCCCCGAGTGCACGCCGCAGGCGCGGGCCTCGTAGGAGGCCGTGCTGACCACGCCGCGCTTCGCCGGATCGCCGTCCCCGCCGACGACGACCGGCCGCCCGCGCAGTTCCGGACGGCGCAGCACCTCGACGGCGGCGATGAACTGGTCCAGGTCGGCGTGCAGGACCCACCGAGCCACACCCCCATTGTCCCCCGAACCAGCGCGGACGCACCGATCAGGAATCGAGAAGCGCAGGTCAGCGGGCCGCCTCTAGCGTGTACGCCATCACGAAATGACCGTCCACGCACGAGATCGGGAGCCACCATGACCACGTCCGCGCCGCAGCCCGCGACGGTGGCTCCCCGGACCCGCGGGCAGCGCCGCCGCGACACCGAGCACCGGCTCGCCCACGACGTCGATCTCTGGGTGGCGACCGCCTCGGCGGACGGCGTCCCGTACCTGGTGCCGCTGTCCTTCGAGTGGGACGGTGAGACGCTGCTGCTCGCCACGCCGGTGGAGTCCCCGACCGGCCGGAACCTCGCGGGCGGCCGGATCGTTCGGCTTGGGCTGGGCCACACCCGGGACGTGACCATGATCGAGGGCGAGGTCGAGGTGCTGGAGATCGACGCGCTGCCCCGCGAGCGGGCCGACCGCTTCGCGGCGCGCACCGGCTTCGACCCGCGCGACGAGGCCACGCCGTACCGGTGGTTCCGCGTCACCCCGCGCCGCGTCCAGGCGTGGCGCGAGGCGGACGAGCTGCCGGGCCGCGAGCTGATGCGCGACGGCCGCCGGCTGGACTGACCGCACGTACTCTCGGACCCGGCCCGATCGGGCCGGGCGACGCTGAGGGAGGCCGCGCAGGCGGCCCCGCTGAACGGATGGAGACACGATGAGCATGGGCACGAGGACGGACACGGAGCCGGCCGCGCCGCACGCCGCCGACACCCACGATCTGATCCGCGTGCACGGGGCGCGCGAGAACAACCTCAAGAACGTCGACGTCGAGCTGCCCAAACGGCGGCTGACGGTGTTCACCGGCGTCTCCGGCTCGGGCAAGAGCTCCCTGGTGTTCGCCACGATCGCCGCGGAGTCGCAGCGGATGATCAACGAGACCTACAGCGCGTTCCTGCAGGGGTTCATGCCCACGCTGTCGCGGCCCGAGGTCGACTTCCTGGACGGGCTGACCACCGCGATCATCGTCGACCAGGAGCGGATGGGCGCCAACCCCCGCTCCACCGTCGGCACCGCGACCGACGCCAACGCGATGCTGCGCATCCTGTTCAGCCGGCTCGGGGAGCCGCACATCGGCTCGCCCAACGCGTTCTCGTTCAACGTCCCGTCGGTGAAGGCCAGCGGCGCGATCACGGTCGAGCGCGGCGGCAAGACCAAGGCCGAGAAGGCGACCTTCAACCGCCTGGGGGGCATGTGCCCGCGCTGCGAGGGCATGGGCTCGGTCACCGACTTCGACCTGTCCGCGCTGTACGACGAGGCCAAGTCGCTCAACGAGGGCGCGCTGACGATCCCCGGCTACAGCATGGACGGCTGGTACGGCCGCATCTACCGCGGCTGCGGCTTCTTCGACCCGGACAAGCCGATCAGCAAGTACACCAAGAAGGAGCTGCACGACCTGCTCCACAAGGAGCCGACCAAGATCAAGATCGAGGGCATCAACCTCACCTACGAGGGGCTGATCCCCAAGATCCAGAAGTCGATGCTGTCCAAGGACGTCGACGCGCTCCAGCCGCACATCCGGGCGTTCGTGGAGCGGGCGGTCACCTTCACCACCTGCCCCGACTGCGACGGCACCCGGCTCGGGCCGGAGGCCCGGTCCTCGAAGATCCGGGGAAGGAACATCGCCGACGTCTGCGCGATGCAGATCAGCGACCTGGCCGGCTGGATCCGCGAGCTGGACGAGCCGTCGGTGGCCCCGCTGGTCGCCGGGCTGCAGCACCTGCTCGACTCGTTCGCGGAGATCGGCCTCGGCTACCTCTCCCTCGACCGGCCGGCGGGCACCCTGTCCGGCGGCGAGGCGCAGCGCACCAAGATGATCCGCCACCTCGGGTCGTCGCTGACCGACGTCACCTACGTCTTCGACGAGCCCACGATCGGCCTGCACCCGCACGACATCCAGCGGATGAACAACCTGCTGCTGCGGCTCCGGGACAAGGGCAACACCGTCCTGGTCGTGGAGCACAAGCCCGAGACCATCGCGATCGCCGACCACATCGTCGACCTCGGCCCCGGCGCCGGCTCCGAGGGCGGCACCGTCTGCTTCGAGGGCACCGTGGACGGGCTGCGCGGCAGCGGCACCATCACCGGCCGGCATCTCGACGACCGGGCCGCCCTCAAGGAGTCGGTGCGCTCCTCCGCGGGCGCGCTGGAGATCCGCGGCGCCTCGACGCACAACCTCAAGGACGTGGACGTCGACATCCCGCTCGGGATGCTCTGCGTGGTCACCGGCGTGGCCGGCTCCGGCAAGAGCTCGCTGATCCACGGCTCGGTCGCCGGGCGGGACGGCGTGGTGGTGGTCGACCAGAGCGGGATCCGCGGTTCGCGGCGCAGCAACCCGGCGACCTACACCGGCCTGCTCGACCCGATCCGCAAGGCGTTCGCGAAGGCCAACGGCGTGAAGCCGGCGCTGTTCAGCGCCAACTCCGAGGGCGCCTGCCCCGCCTGCAACGGCGCCGGGGTCATCTACACCGACCTCGGCGTCATGGCCACCGTCGAGTCCACCTGCGAAGAGTGCGAGGGCAAGCGGTTCCAGGCGTCGGTGCTGGAGTACACGCTGGGCGGACGGAACATCGCCGAGGTGCTCGCGATGTCGGTGGCCGAGGCCGAGCGGTTCTTCCAGGAGGGCGAGGCGCGCACGCCCGCCGCCCACAAGATCCTCGACCGGCTCGCCGACGTCGGGCTCGGCTACCTGCATCTCGGCCAGCCGCTCACGACGCTGTCGGGGGGCGAGCGGCAGCGGCTCAAGCTCGCCACCCGGATGGCGGAGAAGGGCGGCGTCTACATCCTCGACGAGCCGACGACCGGCCTCCACCTCGCCGACGTCGAGCAGCTGCTCGGCCTGCTCGACCGGCTCGTCGACTCCGGCAAGTCGGTGATCGTCATCGAGCACCACCAGGCGGTCATGGCGCACGCCGACTGGATCATCGACCTCGGCCCCGGCGCCGGGCACGACGGCGGCCGGGTCGTCTTCGAGGGCACCCCCGCCGACCTCGTCGCCGCCCGCTCCACCCTCACCGGCGAGCACCTCGCGGCCTACGTCGGCGCCTGACCGGCGCGTCCGGCCCGTCCCGGAGTGGACGGGCCGGACGCCGACCGTGGACAATGCAGGCGTGCCAACAGAACCGGCCGTGACACCCGAGCGCCTGCGCGACCTGGCGCTGCTGCGGCGCGTCCGGGACCGGATCGACCGCGACTACGCCCAGCCGCTGGACGTCGAGGCCCTCGCCCGCGGCGTCCACATGTCCGCAGGACACCTCAGCCGCCAGTTCCGCCAGGCGTACGGCGAATCGCCCTACTCGTACCTGATGACCCGCCGCATCGAACGCGCGATGGCGCTGCTGCGCCGCGGCGACCTCAGCGTCACCGAGGTCTGCTTCGCCGTCGGCTGCTCGTCCCTCGGCACCTTCAGCACCCGCTTCACCGAACTGGTCGGCATGCCGCCCAGCACCTACCGCACCGTGGCGGCGGACGCGACGGTGGGCATCCCGTCCTGCGTCGCCAAGAAGGTCACCAAACCGGTCAGAAACCGGACTTCGTCAACCGGCTGACGACGCCCCGGCCGATCCCGCTGCTACGTTCCGTGCATGACGTGGCAAAAGCTCGGGCTCGAGCAAGTGGCGCAGTTGAAGGCGTTCCAGTCGGGTCACCCCCTTCCCTTCCGCCTGAAAATGAAGGGCTACCACCGAATCCAGGTCGAGGCGTATCTCTACAAGGTCGCCGAACTAATGGACGCCGGCAGCCCAGCGGAGACCGAACCTCCCGCCTTCGAGGTGGTGATGCGCGGCTACGACCGCCGCCAAGTAGACGCCTTCATCACCCCGCTCCACCAAACCCCGAACCCCTGACACCCACCGCCCTCACCGCTTAGGTCGGACAGCAACGCCGCAAAGGCCCGCTGCGTCACCAGCAGTTTCGGCCCCTCCGAATCCTTGCTGTCGCGCACCGCCACCGCCCCGGCATCCGAGGTCAGTTCCACACACTCACCGCCATTAGGGCCGGTATAACTCGACTTGCGCCAAGCGGCCTTGGTCAGGTCCATCCGTCCCCCTATCGCTTCAGCTCGGACAGCAGCGCCGCGAACGCCTTCCGGGTCACCAGCAGCTCCGGACCGTCTGGATTCTTGCTGTCCCGCACAGCAACGTTGCTCCGTGTGGAAATCAACTCCACACACGCGCCGCCGTTGTTTGTGCTTTAGCTGCTCTTACGCCACGCCATCTTGGCCAGGTCCATCACTACCGTCCAGAGTCGGTCTACTAGGGCGGGCTACTGCTTGAGGTCCGACAGCAGCGCAGCGAAAGCCCGGCGCGTCACCAGCAGCTTCGGTCCCGCAGGGTCCTTGCTGTCGCGGACGGCAACGGTTCCGGGGACAGCGGTCAACTCGACGCACTCGCCGCCGTTGGCAGTGGTGTAGCTGGACTTACGCCAGACGGCCTTGGTCAGGTCCATTTTTCCCTTACCACCTTACGAATCATCTCTAGGGACTGGTCCATAGGCAGGGCCAGTGATCGGACGACCAGCAGCGTTCTGCTGAGGGTCGCGATGTCCTCCGGGTCGCTCATGGTCAGCCCACGCGCCGCCATGTCCGCGTAGGCGATCTCGGTCCGGTCGGCCAGGGTAGCGATGGTGAACGCACCGCTGTTGCCGACGTGCTCCCCTCGGCTCGGCACGATCTGCAATGCCACTACGCCCCGCTCCGCCACGTAAAGCAGATGCTCCAGTTGTTCCTTCATGATTTCGGGGCTGCCGGTCAGTCGGCTTAGGGACACCTCGTCCTGGAGAAGCGAGAAGTCCGGGGGCGGCGGGTTCTCGCTGGTCAAGATGCTCTGACGGTTGATCCGCGCCTCTACCGCGTCCTTGTCTCCCTTGAGGATCGCCGAAGCGTAGGCCGGAGTCTGGAGTAGGCCGTGCACCAGGAGAGGCTGGTATGACTCCAGCATGATCGCTTCGGGCTCGACGGTGTGCCAGTCGAACCAGGTGGGGAAAGTGGCGTCCTTTACCAGGTCGTCGTAGAGGTAGAGCAGTTCGCCGTTCGCGTCGAGCGTGTGGTCCATCGTCTCGGCGAACTCCCGGGTGCAGCGGGTGCGGCCGTTCTCTACGGCACCGATGTACTGCGGTTTTACGCCTTGGCCGCCGTTCGCACGTCGTGCCACGGACTCCTGCGTCCAGCCCTTGGCCTCCCGGAGCCGCCGGAACCGGCGGCCGAACGCGAGCAGCGTCGGCGAGACCGTCCCGCGCTTCCGCTGTGGAGCCATGTTGCTCATCCTCCCTCGTAAAGGACGCCCAACCAACACCCAAGTGCCGTGAGCGCACGGAGCCTGACTTGCCACCTATGGTCTGGGCTTTGTAACGCAGAGTACTTTCATTGTGGCTGACTGTGTCCGAGAATCCACGACTCAGTCAAAGGTGGTGTCTGATGCCTCCGACAGCCGTTGCGCCTGGGGTGCCTGCGCTCGTCCTCGAACCGTCCGATCGGGCGCCGGCGCTGGCGCGGCGGTTCGTCGCCGGGTGGTTCCGGGAGTGGGGTATCGCGGACGACTCGGACGCGCGGGTCATCGTCTCCGAGCTCGTCACGAACTCGGTGATGCACGGCGAAGGGCCGATCGTCGTCCGGGTGGTACGGGACGAGCGCGACGGCCGTCCCGTCGTCGAGGTGTGGGACGGCGGGGTGGAGCGGCCCGAAGTCCGGCCGGAGAACCACGCGGCGACGTCGGGGCGCGGGCTGGTCCTGGTGTCGCATCTCGCCATCGAATGGGGGACGCGACCATTGCTGGAGGGCGGGAAGATCACGTGGGCGAAGTGCTGACCCCGCCGGATACGGTCCCTGCATGCGGACTCTCCACCCGGCGTACCGCGTCGCGGACCTGCCGGCCTCTCTCGACTTCTACACCGCGCTCGGCTACGAACTTCTCGGCCGCGTCGACGTCGGCGGGGGCACGCACCTGGCCATGCTCAAGTTCCCCGATGACGAGGTGGTCGCGCTGGAACTCGTCCACCGCCCCGACGGCGGCCCGGTGGACATCGGCACCGGCTTCAGCCACCTCGCCGTCCAGGTGGACGACCTGGACGCCACCATCGAGGCACTGGTGCGGGCCGGTCTGAGCCCCGGCCGGCCGGAACATCCGGGAGGCCCGGACGGGCCCCGGACTAGCTGGCTCACAGATCCCGATGGCTACAGGATCGAACTGGTCCAGTGGCCCCCCGGGCATGCCTACGGGCTCACCGCCTCCGACTTCGCCTAGCGTCAGCGGGGAACAGCCAGTCCAGGGCTGGCAGAGACTTGTCGAGGTACTTGCCGTGGCCGGGTTGGAGGCCGTAGGCCATGTCCTCCAGCACGCTGCATCTGGCGTAGAAGCGGGCGCGCGTTCTGATCTCCCCGGCATCGTGGGGGCCGTAGGCGCGTAGGGCCAGGTCGAGGGCGGCGGGGCCGAGGTCGCGGTAGAGCAGGCCGAAGTCGTGGGCCGCGTCGGTGATTGCGGCATCGCTCCAGTCGATGATCCCGGTCACCGTCCAGGCGGCCGGATCGACGAGGACGTGTTCGATGCCCAGGTCGTTGTGGGAGAACACCAGGTCGCGCGGGCCGGGCGGTGGGGGCGTGCTCAGGAACGCCTCCACGGGGCCGCGATGAACTACGGGCACGGCTTCGCGGACGGTCGGGTAGATCTGCGCGGCTTCCTCCAGCCATGCCGCCGGCGGTTCGTCGTCGGTGTCGATCAGGCCGTCCAGGCGGGAGATCGGGACGGCGTGCAGGGCGTGGAGGAACTCGCCGAGGGCGGCGGCGACCGGACCGCCCGCCGGGGCGACGTCGATCAGCGGGACGCCCGGCAGTTCGAAGTAGGCGAGGCAGCCTTCTTCCGGAACCGTGAACCTCGGCTCGGGCACCGGCAGCGGTGACAGGTCCGCGACGGTGGCGAGAAGGCGGGCCTCGCGGCCCACCCGCGCGGCATCGGGCTCCCTGGCGAAACGGACGATCAGCTCGCCGTTGACCTCGAAGGCGATGTTCTCCTCGCCTTCGCCGAGCAGCGCCACGGTCTCGACGCGGTAACCGGGCAGATGCGCGGCCACCAGTTCTCGCACGCGTCCCGCACGCTCATTCTCGGTTTCGCGCATCGTCCACTCCACATCGGAACAGGGCCGACGCGAAGAGGCCCCTCCCGGGTGGGAGGGGCCTCTCGCGTGTCGTCGGTCAGGGTGTCCGCGAGCCGGGACGCCGCCGGGGCGGCGTCCCGGACGGGACGTCAGCGGTTGTACTGGCCGAAGTCGTACTCCTCCAGCGGGACGGCCTCGCCGGAGCCCTGCCCGAAGGCGTACTCGGCGCCGTCGTCGTAGGAGCCGACGGAGTAGACCGCCGCCTTCGCCTCCTCGGTCGGCTCGACCCGGACGTTGCGGTACTGCGGCATGCCGGTACCGGCCGGGATGAGCTTACCGATGATGACGTTCTCCTTGAGGCCGAGCAGCGGGTCGCTCTTGGCGTGCATCGCGGCCTCGGTGAGCACCCGGGTCGTCTCCTGGAAGGACGCCGCCGACAGCCACGACTCGGTCGCGAGCGAGGCCTTGGTGATGCCCATCAGGACGGGGCGGCCGGCGGCGGGGACCCCGCCCTCGGCCACGACGTTCCGGTTCGTCTCCTCGAAGATCGGACGCTCGACCAGGTCGCCCGGCAGCAGGTCGGTGTCGCCCGACTCGAGGATGTTCACCCGCTTCAGCATCTGGCGGACGATGATCTCGATGTGCTTGTCGTGGATCGACACGCCCTGCGACCGGTAGACCTCCTGGACCTCCTGGACCAGGTGGAGCTGCACGGCACGGGGCCCGAGGATGCGCAGCACCTCGTGCGGGTTGATCGCGCC
The DNA here is from genome assembly GCF_047130825.1 of Actinomadura madurae. NCBI lineage: Bacteria > Bacillati > Actinomycetota > Actinomycetes > Streptosporangiales > Thermomonosporaceae > Actinomadura > Actinomadura madurae. The sequence goes on along the minus strand of NZ_CP083237.1, from coordinate 7,482,299 downwards.
CGCGATGAGCTGCTGGCCGACGCCCACGGACTCGCCCTCCTTGACCAGGAGGCGGGACCGCATCGGCACCGGGTAGGCGATCTCGTCGGAGCCGTCGTCCGGGACGATGACGACCTTGCGGGCCTTCTCCGTCTCGTCGATCTTGACGCGGCCGGCGACCTCGCTGATCGGGGCCACACCCTTCGGGATGCGGGCCTCGAACAGCTCCTGGACACGCGGCAGACCGTGCGTGATGTCGCCGCCGGCCACACCGCCGGTGTGGAAGGTGCGCATCGTCAGCTGCGTGCCGGGCTCGCCGATGGACTGCGCGGCGATGATGCCGACGGCCTCGCCGACGTCCACCCGCTTGCCGGTGGCCAGCGAGCGGCCGTAGCAGGCGGCGCAGACACCGATCTTGGCCTCGCAGACCAGGGCGCTGCGGGTGCGGACCTTCTCCACGCCCGCCTCGACCAGGCGGGACACGACCGAGTCGGACAGGTCGGTGTCGGCCGGGAAGATGACCGTCCCGTCCACGACGACGTCCTCGGCGATCGTGCGGCCGACCAGGCTGGTCTCGGTGGTGGCCAGCTTGACCAGCGTGCCGTCGGCCAGCCGGTCGGCGACCTCGAACGGGATCGTGCGGTCGGTGCCGCAGTCCTCCTCGCGGACGATGACGTCCTGCGCGACGTCCACCAGGCGCCGGGTCAGGTACCCCGAGTCGGCGGTGCGCAGCGCGGTGTCGGCCAGGCCTTTGCGGGCGCCGTGCGTCGAGATGAAGTACTCGACGACCGACAGGCCCTCGCGGAACGACGACTTGATCGGACGCGGGATGGTCTCGCCCTTCGGGTTGGAGACCAGGCCGCGCATGCCGGCGATCTGGCGGAGCTGCAGCGGGTTGCCGCGGGCGCCCGACTGGATCATCATCCAGATCGGGTTGGCCTTCGGGAACGCCTTCTCCATGTCCACCGCGACGTCCGCGGTGGCCTTGTTCCAGATCTCGATGAGCTCCTGCTTGCGCTCGTCGTCGGTGATCAGGCCGCGGTTGAACTCCCGCTGCACCTTCTCCGCGCGCTGCTCGTAGCCGCCCAGGATCTCCTGCTTGTTCGGCGGCGTGATGACGTCGTCGATCGCGATCGTGACACCGGACCTGGTCGCCCAGTGGAACCCGGTGCTCTTGAGCGCGTCCAGGGCGTTGGCGACGGCGACCTTCGGGTAGGTCTCCGCCAGCTCGTTCACGATCGCCGAGAGCTGCTTCTTGCCGATCTCGTCGTCCACGAACGGGTAGTCGTCCGGCAGCGTCTCGTTGAACATCGCGCGGCCGAGCGTGGTCTCCAGCCGGTACGGCCGGCCGGGCTCGTAGCCCTCGGGGGCCTTCCAGCCGCGGGGCGGCGGGATGTCCTTGAGCCGGATCTGGATCTTGGCCTGGAGGTCCAGCTCGTGCCGGTCGTAGGCCATGATCGCCTCGGCGACGGACCCGAACGAGCGGCCCTCGCCGGTGGCGCCGTCCTTCTGCGTCGTCAGCCAGTACAGGCCGATGACCATGTCCTGGGTGGGCATGGTGACGGGCTTGCCGTCCGACGGCTTCAGGATGTTGTTGGTCGACAGCATCAGGATCCGCGCCTCGGCCTGCGCCTCGGCGGACAGCGGCAGGTGCACCGCCATCTGGTCGCCGTCGAAGTCCGCGTTGAACGCGGTGCAGACGAGCGGGTGGATCTGGATGGCCTTGCCCTCGACCAGCTGCGGCTCGAACGCCTGGATGCCGAGGCGGTGCAGGGTCGGCGCCCGGTTCAGCAGCACCGGGTGCTCGGTGATGACCTCTTCCAGCACGTCCCACACGACCGGGCGGGCCCGCTCGACCATCCGCTTGGCGGACTTGATGTTCTGCGCGTGGTTGAGGTCGACCAGCCGCTTCATGACGAACGGCTTGAACAGCTCCAGCGCCATCTGCTTGGGCAGGCCGCACTGGTGCAGCTTGAGCTGCGGGCCGACGACGATGACCGAACGGCCGGAGTAGTCGACGCGCTTGCCCAGCAGGTTCTGCCGGAACCGGCCCTGCTTGCCCTTGAGCATGTCGGACAGCGACTTCAGCGGACGGTTGCCGGGCCCGGTGACCGGGCGGCCGCGGCGGCCGTTGTCGAACAGCGCGTCGACGGCCTCCTGCAGCATCCGCTTCTCGTTGTTGACGATGATCTCGGGCGCGCCCAGGTCGAGCAGGCGCTTGAGCCGGTTGTTGCGGTTGATGACCCGGCGGTACAGGTCGTTCAGGTCGGACGTGGCGAACCGGCCGCCGTCCAGCTGGACCATGGGACGCAGGTCCGGCGGGATGACCGGGATGCAGTCCAGCACCATGCCGAGCGGGCTGTTGCGGGTGTTGAGGAACGCCGAGACGACCTTCAGCCGCTTCAGGGCACGGGCCTTCTTCTGGCCCTTGCCGGTGCGGATGATGTCGCGCAGCTTCTCGGCCTCGGCGTCGAGGTCGAAGTTCTGCAGCCGCGCCTGGATGGCCGCGGCGCCCATGCCGCCCTCGAAGTACTTGCCGAACCGGTCGCGCATCTCGCGGTAGAGCAGCTCGTCGCCCTCCAGGTCCTGGACCTTGAGGTTCTTGAACCGGCTCCACACCTCGTCGAGGCGGTCGAGCTCGCGCTGCGCGCGGTCGCGCAGCTGCTTCATCTCCCGCTCGGCGCCGTCGCGCACCTTGCGCTTCTGGTCGGCCTTCGCGCCGGCCTCCTCCAGCTCCGCGAGGTCGCCCTCCAGCTTCTGCTGGCGGGCCTCGACCTGCGCGTCGCGGGCCTGCTCGATCTGCTGGCGCTCCACCGAGATGTGCGCCTCCAGCGTGGGCAGGTCGCGGTCGCGCCGCTCCGCGTCCACGCTGGTGATCATGTAGGCCGCGAAGTAGATGATCTTTTCCAGATCCTTCGGGGCCAGGTCCAGCAGGTAGCCGAGGCGCGACGGCACGCCCTTGAAGTACCAGATGTGCGTGACCGGCGCGGCCAGCTCGATGTGGCCCATCCGCTCGCGGCGCACCTTGGCGCGGGTCACCTCGACGCCGCAGCGCTCACAGATGATGCCCTTGAAGCGAACGCGCTTGTACTTGCCGCAGTAGCACTCCCAGTCCCGGGTCGGACCGAAGATCTTCTCGCAGAAGAGCCCGTCCTTCTCCGGCTTGAGGGTCCGGTAGTTGATCGTCTCCGGCTTCTTCACCTCGCCGTGCGACCACTGGCGGATGTCGTCGGCGGTCGCCAGACCGATGCGAAGCTCGTCGAAGAAGTTGACGTCAAGCAACTGTTTTCCCCTTGAGTTCTCAGACCTCGTCGACGCTCATCGCGCCCTCGTTAGGACGGCGGGAGAGGTCGATGCCGAGCTCCTCCGCGGCGCGGAAGACGTCCTCGTCGGTGTCGCGCATCTCGATGGACATGCCGTCGCTGGAGAGCACCTCGACGTTGAGGCACAGCGACTGCATCTCCTTGATGAGCACCTTGAAGGACTCGGGAATGCCGGGCTCGGGGATGTTCTCGCCCTTGACGATGGCCTCGTACACCTTCACGCGGCCGAGGACGTCGTCGGACTTGATGGTCAGCAGCTCCTGCAGCGCGTAGGCCGCGCCGTAGGCCTCCAGGGCCCACACCTCCATCTCACCGAAGCGCTGGCCGCCGAACTGGGCCTTACCGCCGAGCGGCTGCTGGGTGATCATGGAGTACGGGCCGGTCGACCGCGCGTGGATCTTGTCGTCCACCAGGTGGAGCAGCTTGAGGATGTAGATGTAGCCGACCGAGATCGGGTCCTTGAACGGCTCGCCGGTGCGCCCGTCGAAGAGCCTCGCCTTGCCGCCCGGGCCGACCATGCGGTTGCCGTCGCGGTTCGGCAGGGTGCTCTCGATCAGGCCGGTGACGTCGTCCTCGCGGGCGCCGTCGAACACCGGCGTCGCGGTGTTGGTCCACGGCGCGGCCTCGTCGGCTCCGATCTCCTTGAGGGCGCGCTTCCAGTCGGCGTCGTCGCCCTCGACCTTCCAGCCGCGGGAGGCGACCCAGCCGAGGTGGGTCTCCAGGACCTGGCCCACGTTCATGCGCCCGGGGACGCCGAGGGGGTTCAGGACGATGTCGACGGGGGTGCCGTCCTCCAGGAACGGCATGTCCTCCACCGGCAGCACCTTGGAGATGACGCCCTTGTTGCCGTGCCGGCCCGCGAGCTTGTCACCATCGGTGATCTTGCGCTTCTGCGCCACGTACACCCGGACCAGCTCGTTCACCCCGGGCGGGAGCTCGTCGCCGTCGTCGCGGGAGAACACCCGCACACCGATGACCTTGCCCTGCTCGCCGTGCGGGACCTTCAGCGAGGTGTCGCGCACCTCGCGCGCCTTCTCACCGAAGATCGCGCGCAGCAGCCGCTCTTCGGGGGTCAGCTCGGTCTCGCCCTTCGGGGTGACCTTGCCGACCAGGATGTCGCCGGGGACGACGTCGGCGCCGATGCGGATGATGCCGCGCTCGTCGAGGTCGGCCAGGACCTCTTCGGAGACGTTCGGGATGTCCCGGGTGATCTCCTCGGGGCCCAGCTTGGTGTCGCGGGCGTCGACCTCGTGCTCCTCGATGTGGATCGAGGACAGGACGTCGTCCTGCACCAGCCGCTGGGACAGGATGATGGCGTCCTCGTAGTTGTGGCCCTCCCACGGCATGAACGCCACCAGCAGGTTCTTGCCCAGCGCCATCTCACCGTCGTCGGTGCACGGCCCGTCGGCGATCACCTGCCCGACCTCGACCCGCTGGCCCTCGTCGACGATGGGCTTCTGGTTGAAGCAGGTGCCCTGGTTGGACCGCTTGAACTTGGACACGCGGTAGGTGGTCCGGGTGCCGTCGTCGTTCATGACGGTCACGTAGTCGGCCGAGACCTCCTCGACGACGCCGGCCTTCTCGGCCGTGATGACGTCGCCGGCGTCGGTCGCCGCCCGGTACTCCATGCCCGTGCCCACCAGCGGCGCCTCGCTGCGCAGCAGCGGGACGGACTGGCGCTGCATGTTGGAGCCCATCAGCGCCCGGTTGGCGTCGTCGTGCTCCAGGAACGGGATCATCGCGGTCGCGACCGAGGTCATCTGCCGCGCCGAGACGTCCATGTACTGGACCTCGCGGGCGGGGACGAGCTCGACCTCGCCGCCCTTGCGGCGGACGAGGATGCGGTCGTCGACGAAGGTGCCGTCGTCGTTGAGCAGGGAGTTGGCCTGCGCGATGACGTAGCGGTCCTCCTCGTCGGCGGTGAGGTAGTCGATCTCCTCGCCGACGACGCCGTCGGTGACCCGGCGGTACGGGGTCTCGACGAACCCGAACGGGTTGACCCGGCCGAACGCCGCCAGCGACCCGATCAGGCCGATGTTGGGGCCTTCCGGGGTCTCGATCGGGCACATCCGGCCGTAGTGCGACGGGTGGACGTCACGGACCTCCATGCCCGCCCGCTCACGCGACAGACCACCCGGACCCAGCGCGTTGAGCCGCCGCTTGTGCGTCAGCCCCGCCAGCGGGTTGGTCTGGTCCATGAACTGGGAGAGCTGGCTGGTGCCGAAGAACTCCTTGATGGAGGCCACCACCGGCCGGATGTTGATCAACGTCTGCGGCGTGATCGCCTCGACGTCCTGGGTGGTCATCCGCTCCCGGACGACGCGCTCCATGCGGGCCAGGCCGAGCCGCACCTGGTTCTGGATCAGCTCACCCACCGTGCGCAGCCGCCGGTTGCCGAAGTGGTCGATGTCATCGACCTCGATCGGCACCGGCACCGCCCCGAGAGTGGCCTCCTCCTCGCCGGCGTGCAGCCGCACCAGGTACTCGATCGTGCCGACGATGTCGTCCTTGGTCAGCGTCCCCTGGTTCATGTCCAGGTCCAGACCGAGCTTCTTGTTGATCTTGTAGCGGCCGACCTTGGCCACGTCGTACCGCTTGGGATTGAAGTACAGATTCTCCAGCAGCGTCTGCGCCGACTCCCGCGTCGGCGGCTCCCCCGGACGCAGCTTGCGGTAGATGTCCAGCAGAGCATCGTCCTGACCGGAGGTGTGATCCTTCTCCAGCGTGACATTGATCGACTCATACGAGCCGAACCGCTCCCGGATCTGCGCCTCATCCCACCCCAGCGCCTTCAGCAGCACCGTCACCGGCTGCTTGCGCTTGCGGTCGATGCGCACCCCGACGTTGTCGCGCTTGTCGATCTCGAACTCCAGCCAGGCACCCCGGCTCGGGATCACCCGGCACCCGTAGATGTCCTTGTCCGACGCCTTGTCCAGCGCCCGATCGAAGTACACCCCCGGCGAGCGGACCAGCTGGGACACCACCACCCGCTCGGTCCCGTTGATGATGAAGGTGCCCTTGGGCGACATCAACGGGAAGTCACCCATGAACACCGTCTGGCTCTTGATCTCACCGGTGGTGTTGTTGATGAACTCCGCCGTGACGAACATCGGGGCGGAGTAGGTCATGTCCTTGTCCTTGCACTCCTCCACGGAGTACTTGGGCGGTTCGAACCGGTGGTCACGGAACGACAGCGACATCGTCCCGGAGAAGTCCTCGATCGGACTGATCTCTTCGAAGATCTCCTCCAGCCCCGACTGCGTCGGGACACTCCTACTACCGGCCTTCTGGGCCGCCTCGACCCGGGCCTTCCACCTCTCGTTGCCCAGCAGCCAGTCGAACGAGTTGGTCTGCAGTGCAAGGAGGTCCGGGACTTCGAGCGGCTCCTTGATGCGCGCGAAGGAGACGCGGTTCGGACCGGTTGCGGTATTCGAGGCGTTGCGCGAGGCTGCCAAGAGTGGTCCTTCCGAGGGCTCGCGGCGTAACTGACGACACGCACGCCAGACGATCCACGTCCGAGACCTGCACAAAGAGGCCCAAAACGGACCTTCACAGGGGTACTCTCACACGCGGATAGTCAGAGGGCAGCGCAAAGGGGCAGTGTAGCCGACCGGTACACCGCTCGCAACTCTAGCGCCGCAGTATGCATCACGTTGCCATGGAGCATCGCCCCTCAGCGCCTCTCAGTCAAGAGCGGACATGGACTTTTCGGGCTCTGACCTGCAGTGAGGAAGGCCATAGTTTAGAGACTCGCCACCTACCGCCGGGTACGGCATGGAAAAGCCGATCGAGCGGCCACCCGCGCACCGGGTGACCGCTCGGTCGTACTCGGGGTCCCGCTCAGGTCAGGACAGGACGGTGAGCTCGGAGGCGAGCCACGCGCCGTCCTTCTTGACCATCGTCATCTTGATGCGCAGCGGCTCGGGGAGGCGCTGCTGCTTGTCGTCCTTGGTCGCGGACGAGCGGTTGGCGTAGACGAGCGCGACGACCTTGTCGGGCGTCGCGCTCACCACGCCGGTCTTGATCACCGTCGTGTTGGAGACCGCCTGCTGCTGGACGGCGACCGTCCGGAGCTGCTGGGCGAGCTTGTCGTACTGGGTGTGCAGCTTGCCCGTCGTCGCCGCCGACGCGGCCTTCAGGTCGGCGTCGAGCGTCTGGTAGTCGTACGAGGACAGCTTCTGGGCGGCGCGGGAGGCCGCGATCGCGGCCTGCTTGGACGCCTCCTCGGTCGCGTTCTGCTCCTTGATCTTGAGAGCGAGCGCGGTGGTGCCGGCGCCGAGCGCGATCGCCAGGACGACCAGGACGGTGAGGACCGTGGACAGGCCGCCCACCCGGAACCGGCCGCGGGGCTCGTCGTCCGCCGCCGCGGAGGCCCTGGCGGCCTTCCGGAACCGGAGGCGGGAAGCCTTCGCCTCCTCGTCCCCGTCGTCGTCCTCGTCGCTCTCGTCGTCGTCCGCCTCGTCGTCGGTCTCGGCGGCTTCGGCCTTGCCCGCGTCGCCGTCCTCCGCCTTCGCGTCGGCGTCGGCGTCGGCGTCGGCGTCGGCGTCGGCGGCGTCGCTTTCGGCGTCCTCCTCGGCCTCCGTGTCAACGGAGACGGCTCCCGAGGCCTCTGAGTCCTCCGCTGCCGCGTCATCCCCCTCGGGCGCGACTTCGGCGGCCTTCCGGGGGCGCCGGGACTTCGTGGAGGATTTGAGGGCCTTCTGGGACTTGCCACCGGACGGCGCCTCGGGCTCTTCCTCGGGCTCCTCGTCCGCCTCCTCGGCGGCGGCCTCCTCCGCGGCGATCTGGGCGAGCCGCGCGGCCTCCCGGGCCTTGGCGGCGGCCTCCTCCGCCAGCCGGGCGGCCTCCTCGGCCTCCTCGGCCTTCGCCGCCCGCTCCTCGGCCCTGGCCGCGCGCTCGGCGGCCCGGGCGGCCCGCTCCTCCGCCTTGATCGTCACGGGACAACCTCCAGTCCGGACACGAGCCAGCGATCGTCGACCCGGGTGAGCTCCATCTGATACCGGTAGCCCTGCGGCGTGCCGTTCTTCACCTTGTCGTTGGTCACGGTCCCGGTGAGGGAGACCATCACCTCGGCGGAGTCGCCGTCCATGGAGACCAGCGCGGCGTCGACGTCACTGACCGTCGCCTTGGCCTTGGCCTTGGTCACCTGGTCCATGAAGGCCTTCGACTGGCCCGCGAGCTTGTTCTTGAAGTCGCCGGTGGTGCCGGCCACGATGCGGTCCAGGTCGCGCTGGGCGTTGGCCGAGTCGACCGACATCAGGTTGACCCCCATCTGCCGCGCCGACTGGATCGCCTTCGCCCGCTGGTCGGCCTCGTCCTTGTTGCGCAGGGACGACACGCCGAGCCAGCCGGAGGCGATGGCGAGGCCGACCACGACGACGCCGAGCACGATCGCGGCGGTCATCGGCAGGCTGCGCCTCATCGCTTCCCCCTCACTGGCTGAGCGGGCCGAGCAGGAGCCACTTCCACGAGGATTCCTCTCCCAACTGGCGTGTTCCGGCGCTGCGCGGCATGACGTATCGCTTGCCATCGGGCCCGTAGACCGCACCGGTCGTTGGATCGTATCCAGCGAATTCCACTGAATCCGCCGGATACGACAGGAGCAGGTTGCCGTCCGACAGCTGCCCGGTCGGGGCGGCGGCCTTGGCCTTGGCGTCGCCCGAACCCTTGGCCTGCGACTTGCCGCCGCCGTCCGAGCCGCCGGTGCCGCCGTCACCGTCCGTGCCGGTCGCGCCGCCCTCCGGGAAGCCGGCCCCGGCGGTGGCGCCCGCCGGAACCCGCGGGAAGGGCGCGAGGTCCTCGGGCGGGAAGTTGCGGGCACCGCGCACGGCGCTCTCCGCGTTGTGGGGGAGCTTGCACCCGGCGTCCAGGCGCGGCTTCTTCTTGGACGTGTCCTGCGGCCAGCGGTGCTTGGTCTTCTCGTAGCCCTTGGTGCAGGGAGGCGGCGAGTCGATGTTCAGCGCGAGGCCCAGGTGCTGGGTCCCGTCGCCGGGCGTGACGGTGAACGCGCCCGCGACCGTCACCGGGTAGAGGATGAACAGCGACCGCAGGCCGGCCTTGCGCGAGGCGATGATCTGGCCGGTGGTGGTGAGGTTCGCCAGCAGGACGGGCAGCGTCGGCGCGAGCTGGTTGATGGCCTTGTGCGTCTCGCTCACCGCGCCGGGGGCGTTGTCGATCGTCTTGCGCAGCGCCGGGTCGTCGTTGCGGAGCGAGGTGGTCAGCTCGTTGAGGTTGCGGGCGAAGCCGCGGATGTTGGTGGCCTGCCCGCGCTGGGTGTCCAGGACGGTCACGCTGTTGTTGAGCAGCCGCTCGGTGTCCGGGTAGGCCTCGTTGGCGGTCTTGAGCAGCCGGTCGGTGTCGTCCAGGATCGACTGGAGGTCGGACGCGGAGCCGGAGAACGCCTTGTCCAGCTCGTCCACGATGACGCCGAGGTCCTTGGTGTTCACCGAGCCGACGAGCGCGTCGACGTTGCGCAGCAGCTCGGCGGTCGACACCGGCAGCGTGGTGCGCTCGCGCGGGATCGTGTAGGGGTCGCCCTCGTGCAGGTAGGGCCCGGACTTCTTGGTGGGCTCCAGGTCGATGTACTGCTCGCCGACCGCGGACCGGTTCGCCACGACGGCCTTCGTGCCGTCGCGCGGGATCCGCTCGCCGCGCTCCAGGAGCAGCTTGACCCGGATGCCGTCCTTGGTCAGCTCGATCGGCCCGACCCGCCCGACCGGGACGCCCCGGTAGGTGACCTCGGCGTTGGTGAACACGCCGCCGGAGTCGGTGAGGTCGACGTAGGCCGTGTACTGCTTGCCGAGCAGGCCGCGGCCGAGGCCGATGTAGTTCACCGACACGATCGTCACGCCGACGATGGTGATCACCGCGAAGGCGATCAGCTGGAGGATGACGCCGCGCTTGAGGATCACGACAGGCCCCCCGTCATCAGGGTCCGCAGACCGCCGTCATCGGATGGCGGGGCGAACGCCCCCGGGCGCCCCTGCTGGTTCGTGCCGCCCGGCGTCTGCCCCGGGACCTGGGAGCCGCCGGGCAGGCCCGGCAGCCCGCCGCCGGAACCGCCGGACGGCATCTGCGGCAGCACGCCGAGCGGCGAGTCCGGCAGCGTCACGTTCGGCACCTGGAGCATGCTGCGCATCTGCCGCCCGCTGCCCAGCAGGCCCTCCAGGTCGGTGCCGCCGAGCAGGTTCTGCGCGATGGACTCGAAGTCCAGGTCGACGGTCAGCCGCACGTTGCCGTAGTCGCCCTCGATGACGTTGTGGAACGTGGACGGGAACGGGAAGGTGATCAGCGTCTCCAGCGACTTCGGCAGGTCGGAGCCGGCCTTGTTGAGGTTCCGCAGGATCGTGTCGAGGTCCTGAAGGTTGGCCAGCATGTCGGCCTTGGAGCGGTTGATCACGTTGGTGGTGGTGCGGCTGAGCTTGTTCAGCGCGACCAGCATCTTGGTGAGGTCGGCGCGGTTGCGGTTGAGGACGGCGATCGCGGGACCCGTCTCGTCGATGGTGTCCTGGATCGTCTTGCGCTCGGCCGCCAGCTTGCCGCTCAGCCGGTCGATGCTGTCCAGCGCCCGGGTGATCGCGGCGCGGTTGCGGTCCAGCGTCCCGGCGAAGGTGTTGACCCGCTGCAGCACCGACCGGATCGTCGACTCCCGGCCGCCCATCGCGGCCTGCAGCTCGTGGCTGATCGTGGAGACCTGCTCCAGGCCGCCGCCGTTCAGCAGCAGCGACATGGCCGACAGCACCTCTTCGATCTCGGTGCCGCGGGTGGTGCGGTTCAGCGGGATCAGGTCGTCGTTCTCCAGCGTCCCGGACGGCGCCTCGTTCTTCGGCGGCTCCAGCTGCACGAACTTCTCGCCGAGCAGGCTGGTCTGGCCGATGGTCGCGAGGGCGTTGTCGGGGAGCCGGACGTCCTTGCGGAACTTGACCGTGACGACGGCGTGCCAGCCGGCGCCCGGCGCGCCCTTCTCCCCCTCCAGCTCGATCTTCTCGACCCGGCCCACCGACACGTCGTTCACCTTGACCGCGGACTTCGGGACGAGGTCCAGCACGTTCGCGAACTCGATCTTCACGGTGGTGGGGTTCGAGCCGAGGTCGGGGCCGCCGGGCAGCGGGAGCGACTCCACGCCGTTGAACGAGCAGCCGGACAGGGCCGTCACGCCCGCGAGCGCGGCGGCGCCGAACAGCCGTGCCCGCCGGACGGGCCGGCCGGCGGGCCGGCGGGCGCGCCATGTCCTGCTCATCGGCCACCTCCAGGCAGCAGCGCGGTGATGTCGTTCGGCTTGCTCTGCGCCCCGGCCGTCGCCGTCCTGTTCGTCCGGGCGTTCTTGCTCGTCTTGCCGCCGCCGGACCGGCCCCGCGGGCCGTAGGCGTCCGGCGGGATCGGCACCGGGTCGTAGTGCGTGGTCAGCGCGGTGATCCAGGAAAGGTCGAGGCTGAAGCCCGTCAGCGCCTTGCCGATGCCGTTGTACGGCGTGACGAAGTCGAGGCACTCCTTGGCGGGCGTGCCGACCGAGTACGCCAGCGAGCAGATCCAGTCGGCCAGGTTGTGGAACTGGCGGAAGTTGTTGCGGGTGTGGATCGTGCCGCTGATCGGGTCGTAGGCGCGGGCCAGGTTGTTCACGGCGAGCGGGCCGGCCGTCAGGATCTCGGCGAGCGCGTCCTTCTCCTTCACCAGCACGCCGGTGATCTGGGCGAGCTGCCGGACGTTGGAGGCCAGCTCGCCGCGGTTGTCCTTGACGAACCGCTGCACGTTCCGCAGCGTCGGGGCCAGCGTGTTGAGGGCCGCGCTGAGCTCCTCCTTCTCCCCCGCCAGCTGCCCGGACACCCCGTTCAAGTGGGTGGAGAACGACTTGATCTGCTGGTCGTTGGCCTTCATCGCGTCGGTGATGATCCGCAGGTTCCTGATCGTGTCCGCCACGTCGCCGCGGTCGGTGCTCAGCGTGCTGAGCGCCTTGGACGCGTCGGCGATCGTCTGCCGGATGTCCTCGCCCTGCCCGTCCAGGTTCGCGGCGCCGACCTGGAGCAGCCGCGACAGCGATCCGGTGCCGTCCGCGCCCGGCGCGTTCGCGCCCTGCGGGCCGAGCGCCTTGGACAGCTCGTTCAGGCTGCCGCCGATCTGGTCCACCTCGACCGGGACGCGGGTGCGGCTCGTGGTCAGGGTCGCGCCGTCGGCGAGGACCGGGCCGCTCTTGTAGACGGGTGCCAGCTGGACGTAGCGGTCGGCGACGAGGCTCTGGTTGACGATCACGGCCTCCGCGTTCGCCGGGACCTTGTACTTGGCCTCGTACCTCAGCCCGACCTTCACCGAGTCGCCCACCGGCTCGACGCTCGTGACCTCGCCGACCGGGATGCCGAGGATGCGGACGTCGGCGCCCTTGTACAGGCCGACCGTCTTGGTGAAGTACACCGTCAGGTGGCGCTGCTTCGGCTCCTGGAAGACCAGCAGGAGCGCGGCCGCCAGCACCGCGACGGCGAGGATCGCGCCGCCGAGGCGGAGGATGGTCGCTGAACTACGCACGGGTGACCTGCCTGCTCACGGGAGGAAGGGCAACGGGTTGTCGCCGCCGTTGCCGGTCTGGCCGGTGCCGGACGAGCCGCCGCCCTGCCGGCCGCCCTGCTTGTTGGTCTTGGCGCCGCCGCCGCTCTGGGGGTCCTGGATCGAGGCGGGGATGGGGAGGAGGTTCTGGATCCACGAGTCGAACCACCGTCCGGTGCCGGTGACGTCGGAGAACTGCCGGGCGAACGGCGCGAACAGCTGGAGGATCCGGTCCAGGTTGTTCTGGTTCTTCAGCAGGATCCTGTTGACCTTGGCCAGGTTGTCGAGCATCGGCCGCAGCTGCTTCTCGTTCTCATTGATCAGCGCGTTGACCTGCTGCGACAGGGTGACGGTGTTGATCAGGAGCTGGTGGATGACCGCGCGGCGGGCCTGCACCGCCTGGAGCACCTTGTCGCCGTCCTGGACGAGCTCGGCGAAGTCCTGGTTGCGGTCGGCGAGCAGCTGGGAGACGTTCTTGGCCTTGCCCGCCAGCTCGTGCAGCTGGTCGTCGCGGGAGGCGACCGTGTTGGACAGCCGGCGCAGCCCCTGCAGCGACGCCCGGACCTCCTCCGGCGAGTTCTTGAACGTCTCCGACAGCACGTCGAACGACTTCGCGACCTGCTGGACGTCGATGTCCTCGATCCGCTCGGTCAGCCCGCTGATCGCCGGCACGATCTCGAACGGGGTGTGCGTCCGCTCGATCGGGATGTGCCGGCCGAGCCTGCCCCGGCCCTGCGGCGTCAGCGCCACGTAGTGCGCGCCGAGCACGGTCTTGATCTTGATGTCGGCGCCGGTGCGGTCGCCGAGCCTGACGCCGTCGTCCACCCGGAAGGTGACCTTGACGTGGTCGCCGTCCAGCTCGACGGCGGTGACCTTGCCGACCTTGACGCCCGCGATGCGGACCTCCTCGTCGGCCTTCAGCCCCGCCGCCTCCTTGAACGCGGCGGTGTGGGTCCGGCCGCCGGAGATGAGCGGGATGCTGTCCAGGTTCAGCGCCAGCGCCACCGCCAGGATGATGATCGCGAACGCGGAGAGCGCGATGGGGACCGGGTTGCGTTCCCGGAACGAGACCCTCATCTACTTGCACCTCGCGTTCTCGTTCACGATCGCCGGCGTCTGGTAGACCGGTCCGCCGGGCAGCCGCACCCGCGCGTCGAGACCGCAGATGTACATGTTGAACCAGGAGCCGTAGGAGGAGATGTTCACCAGCCCCTCCAGCTGCTTCGGGCTCCGCCGCAGGCCCGCGTCGATGTCCTTGCCGTTCGCGGCGAGCGTCCCGGTGAGCTTGCGCAGCCCGGCGATGTCGTCGCGGATGTCCGGGCGGGCGTCGGCGAGCAGGTCCTGCGTGGTGCCGGTCAGGTCGTTGATCGCCGACACCGAGTCGAAGATCGCCTGGCGGTCGCCGGACACCCCGCTGACGAACCCGCGCAGGTCCGTGATCAGCCGGTTGACCTCGGCGTGCCGCTCGTCGATGGTGCCGAGCACGGTGTTCAGGTTGTCGATCACCCGGCCGATGACCTTGTCCCGGTCGGCGAGCGTGTTGGTCAGCGACGCCACGTGCGCGAGCAGGCTGTTGATCGTCCCGCCCTCGCCCTGCAGCACCTGGATGATCTGCATCGCGAGCGTGTTGACGTCCTTCGGCTCCAGCGCGGTGAACAGCGGCCGGAAGCCGTTGAACAGCGTCGTCAGGTCCAGCGCCGGCTTGGTCTGCGAGGCCGGGATCGTCCCGCCGGGCTTGAGGTAGTCGTTGGCCTGCCCGGCGCCGTCGGTCAGCGCGAGGTACCGCTGTCCCATCAGGTTGCGGTAGCGGATCTGCGCCTGCGTGGACGACGGCAGCCCCGCCTGGAAGACGCCGTCCTTCTCCAGGCTGAACGTGACCCTCGCCTGGGTCCCCTTGTACAGCTCGATGTGCTCGATCTGGCCGACCCGGACGCCCGCGACGCGGACGTCGTCGTTGTCCAGCAGCCCGGTCACGTCGGTGAAGACCGCCTTGTAGGTGGCCGTCTCCCGGAACCGCATGTTGGAGATCGTCATCGCCAGTGTGCCGGTGGCCACCGAGGTGATGACCACGAAGATCGCCAGTTTGATCGCCGCGCTGGTCGTCCTCACTTGACCGTCACCACCGATCCGTCCGCGAGCAGTGGGCCGAACATCAGCGCGGCGACGTCGGACAGCTGGTCGGCGGGGGTCCGCGTCGCCGGCCCGAGCACGCTCTTGATCTTTTCCTTCTCGCTCATCGATCCCGGGTCCACGAAGACGTTGGACAGCGCCCGGCCCCGGCCGCCGCCGTTCGGGTCATCGGGGTTCTTCCACCACAGGTCGTCCTGCGTCCCGTCCAGCGCCAGGTAGTCGGGCGAGGGCACCTTCGGGTTCGGCAGGCCGTAGCAGCGCGGGTTGCGCTGGTCCCTGGCCTCCGGCTTGTCCAGCGGGTACTTGTAGCCCGGCCGCGGCTTGACGATCTCCACGGTCAGGTTGAAGGTCTTCGACCCGCCCGCGCCGGCCACCCGCTCGGCCTCCGGCTTGAGCTTCATCAGCCCGGCGAACACGCACGGCAGCGACGGCGAGTACCGGGCGACCAGGTCCAGCCCGTCCCGGTTCGCGATGTTGAAGCCGATGATCTTGGGGGCGTTGTGCCGCATGAACACGTCGCCGTCCTGCGCGAGCGCGGTCGTCGCCGGGATCAGCTGCTCGATGGTGGCCGTCTTGTCGGTGATCGTCCGGCTGGTCACGTTGAGGTTGCGCAGCGTCTGGATCAGGTCGGGCGCCGCGGAGTGGTAGATGTCGGACACGTCCGCGAGGCCGTGCAGGTCGTGCACCAGCGTGCCGAGCTGCGGGTTGATCTTGCGCAGCAGCTCGTCCGCCTCCTCGATGTTGCGGCCGATCTGGTCGCCGCGGCCCTGCAGCGCCGTCGCCAGCGCGTTCAGCGTCGCGTTCAGCTGCGCCGGCTTCACCGCCTGCAGCAGCGGGAGCAGGTCGTTCAGCACCTTGTCGATCTCGACGGCGGCCTGCGAGCGGTCCTGCTGGATCACCTGGCCCTCGCGCAGGCCCAGCGGGCCCGCCTGCGCCGGGATCTGCAGGTCCACGTACTTCTCGCCGAACAGCGTCTTCGGCAGCAGCCGCGCCTGCACGTTGCGCGGGACCAGCTTCGCCTTGTCCGGGTCGAGCGCCAGGTGGAGCGTCGCGCCCTCGGCGGTGGCGTCGGTGTCGCGCACCTCCCCGACGATCAGCCCGCGCACCTTGACGTCCGAGTGCGGCAGCAGTTGCAGGCCCGCCCGCTCGCTCTTCACCGTCACCTCGAGCACCGGCGTGAACGCCTTGTTGAACAGCGCCACGGTCAGCGCCAGCAGCAGGGCGATCACGATGACCATCGAGATCCCGAGCACCCGGTAACGCACGCGTTGGCTCATGGCGTTGTCTCCCGAGGGGGGACGACCCCCCACGCCCCCCGGTTCGCCGCGCTCATCCCGGTCTCCCGAGGGGGGACGACCCCCCACGCCCCCCGGTTCGCCGCGCTCATCCCGGTCACCCCGCGATCCGGACGGTTGTGGTAGTGCCCCAGATCGCCATGCCGAGCAGCAGGTCCGCCACGTTGATCACCACGATGCTGGTGCGCACCGCGCGGCCCACCGCGACGCCGACGCCCGCCGGTCCGCCGCTCGCGTGGTAGCCGTAATAGCAGTGGATCAGCATCACCAGCACCGCGAAAATGATCACTTTGCCGAACGACCATAGAATGTCGTACGGCGGTAGGAACAAATGGAAATAATGGTCGTAGGTGCCGGTCGACTGGCCGTAGAACATCGTCACGATCACCCGCGTCGCACCATAGGAGGCGAGCAGGCCCACGATGTACAGCGGGATGACCGCGATCATCCCGGCCAGCATCCGGGTGGTGACGAGGAACGGCATCGACGGGACGGCCATGACCTCCAGCGCGTCGATCTCGTCCGAGATCCGCATCGCGCCGAGCTGCGCGGTGAATCCGCAGCCGACCGTCGCCGACAGCGCCAGCGCCGACACCAGCGGCGCGATCTCGCGCGTGTTGAAGTAGGACGCGACGAACCCGGTGAACGCGGCGGTGCCGATCTGGTTCAGGGACTCATAGCCCTGCAGGCCGACCTGGCTGCCGGTGAAGAACGTCATGAAGCCGACGATCACCACCGAGCCGCCGATCACCGCGAGGCCGCCGGTGCCGAGGCTCACCTCGGCGAGCAGCCGCAGCACCTCGGTGCGGTAGCGGCGCAGCACCCGGAACACCCACGCGAACGCGCGGGCGTAGAACGACATCTGATGACCGAAGTCGTCCAGCCGGTCCAGCGGCGCGCTCACCACCCGCGAGACCGCTTTTCCCGTCTTTCCGGGGGTGGCCATCACATCCCCTTCGACGGGACGAACTGGAAGTACAGGGTGGAGATCAGGAAGTTCTCCAGGAAGAGCAGCATGAACGTGATGACCACGGTCTGGTTGACCGCGTCGCCGACGCCCTTCGGCCCGCCCTTGGCGTTCAGGCCCTTGTAGGCGGCGACCAGGCCGGCGGTGATGCCGAACACGAACGCCTTGAACTCGGCCTGCAGCAGGTCGGGAAGCTGCGCGATCGCGTTGAACGACGCCAGGTAGGCGCCGGGGGTGCCGCCCTGGAGCATCACGTTGAAGAAGTAGCCGCCGAGCAGGCCGACCACCGACACCAGCCCGTTGAGGAACAGCGCGACGAACGCGCAGGCGAGCATCCGCGGCACCACGAGGCGGTGCAGCGGGTTGATGCCCAGCACCTCCATCGCGTCGATCTCCTCGCGGATCTTCCGGGACCCGATGTCGGCGCACATCGCCGACCCGGCGGCGCCCGCCACCAGCAGCGAGGTGACCAGCGGGCTGGCCTCCCGGACGATCGCGACCACCGCGGTCGCGCCGGTGTAGGACTGCGCGCCGAGCTGCCGGATCAGCCCGCCGACCTGCAACGACAGGACGCCGCCGAACGGGATCGCGACCAGCATGGTCGGCACGACGGTGACGCTGACGATGAACCAGGCCTGCTGGATGAACTCGCGCCACTGGAACGGCCACTTGAACAGCGCGCGGCCCACGTCCAGGCAGAGGGCGAAGAACCGTCCCGGCTCCTTGACGAGGACGTTGACCGCGCCGTCCCCGACCTTCCGGAACGACGCGGAGGAGCCTCCGCCTTTCCCGCCCCCTGGCCGGCCCGCGCCGATGCCGGTGTCAGGAGTGGACATCAGTACCCTGCACCCGCCCCTGGCTGTCCGGGCGGCGGGTTGCCGGGGAAGCGGCCGGGGCCGCCGGGGGGCGGGCCCGCGGGGGGCATGCCGCCGGGCGCCCCGTGCGCGCCGCCGGCCGGGGCGCCGACCGGCGCCATGGACGCCACGTACCGCGGCCACTCCTCCACCCAGTTGCGGCCGAGGTCGTCGATGAACGAGCCGGGCGGCGGGGTGACGCCGTGCGCGGCGCACCAGGCGCCGGGCGCGTGCATCCCGGAGCGCAGCAGCCCGTTGCTCGGCATCTGCTGCGGCGGGATGGGGGGCAGCTTGCCGGAGTCGAGGCCCATCTTGGCCTCGGCCTCCAGCTCGGACTCGTCCTTCTCCTCGGACATGCCGATGGGGCCGACCTTGCTGGCGTTGAGGAACTGCCGGACGACCGGCTCCTCGCTGGACAGCAGCATCTCCCGGGGCCCGAACATCGCCAGGTGCCGCTGGTACAGCAGGCCGATGTTGTCGGGCACGGTCCGGGCGGTGTTGATGTCGTGGGTGACGATCAGGAACGTCGCGCCGATCTGCGCGTTGAGGTCGATGAAGACCTGGTTCAGGAACGCGGTGCGGACCGGGTCGAGGCCGGAGTCCGGCTCGTCCACCAGGAGGATCTCGGGGTCGAGCACGAGGGCGCGGGCGAGGCCCGCGCGCTTCTTCATGCCGCCGGAGATCTCGCCGGGGAGCTTGTGCTCGGCGCCGAGGAGGCCGACCATCTCCATCTTCTCGAGGACGATGCGCTTGACCTCGGACTCGGACTTCTTGGTGTGCTCGCGGAGCGGGAAGGCGATGTTGTCGAAGAGGTTCATCGAGCCGAACAGCGCGCCGTCCTGGAAGAGGACGCCGAACAGCTTCCGGGTGTCGTACAGCTGCGACTCGGGCAGGTAGGGCAGGTCCCGGTCGCCGATCCAGATGTGCCCGCGGTCGGGCTTGAGCAGCCCCACGAGCGACTTCAGGAAGACCGACTTGCCGGTACCGGACGGACCCAGGAGAACGGAGATCTCCCCTGCGGGGATGGTCAGCGACACGTCCTGCCAGATCACCTGGCGGCCGAAGGACTTCGTCAGGCCCTCGACTCTGATCTCGACGCCCACTCGTCACCTTTCGTCCAGGCCGGGGGAATCCCGAACCAATGAGCGAGTAGCACTCAGGCTCTTTCTGTCGTCACACCGTGTGTCCGCCGTGTTGCTACCGTCCGGTAGCCGAGACGGGTTCCACTACCGTAGCGGCCCCCCGTCCAAAAGGAAGGGGTTCCTGCCCAGATCAGCAGCTAAATGCGACGTCGTAAGACAATCGTTACTTACAGCGCCAATGAGACTAGTGGTCCAAGAACCGGCGTCTCAAGGGAGGTGCCGACCGACGGCTGCGACCGGACGTCCCACCGTCACCGGTGGGGCGTGCGCGGCCGGATGTGACCCCAGCGTCAGAACGGGACGCTACGCCCGGGACCGGAAACCGCACAACCCGCCGGGGCGCACGGTTTTCCACAGGCGTTTGTCACCTCGGCACAGAAAACGGACGCGCGTCCCTCCCACCCTTCACGCTCCACGACAAGCCCCGCGAGCCGGGACGCGAAGGAGGCGGCCACCCCGACCGGGGTGACCGCCTCCTTGGAGAGCGGTGGAGCCGCGCGGGCTCCGGAGCTCTGGAGCGTCCTACTTGACGGTGACCGAGGCGCCGGCCTTCTCCAGGGCCTCCTTGGCCTTGTCGGCCGTCTCCTTGTTGACCTTCTCCAGCAGCGGCTTCGGCGCGCCGTCGACCAGGTCCTTGGCCTCCTTCAGGCCGAGGCTCGTCAGGGCGCGAACCTCCTTGATGACCTGGATCTTCTTGTCGCCGGCACCCTCAAGGATGACGTCGAACTCGTCCTGCGCGGCGGCCTCCTCGCCACCGGCGGCGGCCGGAACGCCCGGCGCGGCGGCGACGGCCGCGACCGGCGCGGCGGCCTTGACGTCGAAGACGTCCTCGAACTGCTTCACGAACTCGGAGAGCTCGAGGAGGGTCATCTCCTTGAACGCGTCGAGCAGGTCGTCGGTGCTGAGCTTCGCCATGATCTTTCCTCCGCTATGGCTTGAGAACTGGGGATTACTGGACCGCGGGTGTGCCTACTCGGCGGGCGCCTCGGCGGCCGGCGCCTCGGCGGCCTCGCCCTCGGACTCGCGCTTGGCGCGCAGCGCCTCGGCGAGCTGGGCGGCCTGCGTCGGCAGCGCGTTGAACAGCGCGGCGGCGTTCGCCATCGAGCCCTTCATCGCACCGGCCAGCTTCGCGAGGAGCACCTCGCGCGACTCGAGGTCCGCGAGCTTGGTGACCTCGGCCGCGTCCATCGACTGACCGTCGATGAAGCCGCCCTTGATCACCAGCATCGGGTGCGCCTTGGCGAAGTCGCGCAGGCCCTTGGCGGCCTCGACCACGTCGCCGCGGACGAACGCGATGGCCGACGGGCCTTCGAGCAGGTCACGGAACCGCTCGTCGACACCGGCCTCGTTCGCGGCGCGCTTGGTCAGCGTGTTCTTCACCACGCGGAACCGCGCGGTCTCGCCGAGGTTGTCGCGCAGCTCCTTGACCTGCGCGACGGAAAGCCCGCGGTACTCGGTGAGCACGGCGCCGTTGGAGCTCTCGAACTCGCTCTTGAGCTCGGCGATCGCCGCGTCCTTGTGGGCCTTGGCCATAGCCCTCCTTCCGATTACCTGGGTGGTCCGACCCGCGGCCGTCCCGGGGGACGGCGATGCGGGTCCACCAAAAAACGCCCCGGCGCAGGCGCACGGGGCGTCCAGGCACGGCACGGAGGCCATGCGGGAAGCTCTCGTCTCACCTACGCAGGCCGCCCGAACGGGTGTCGGGTCCTTCGGTCACCTCAGAGAAGTGACGACCGGCGGTCTTCGGCACGGAACAGGATACGTGCGTCCCCCGGGTAGACCAAATCGGCGGACACGAACGAGGGACCGCGCCCCATGCGGGGTGCGGTCCCTCGGCGCGGAAGACGGGCGGGCGATCAGCTGCCGGGAAGGCCGGAGCCGCTCCCGAGCCGGCTCATCAGCTCGCCGAAGTCGGTGACCTCGCTCGCCGGCGGCTCGGTGATCTGCACCGGCTTGCCGAAGTCGCGGTACTTCATCGTCATGGTCATCGTGCCGGCCGACGTCTGCTGCGACTTCATCGTCATCTTGCGCGGCACCTGCTGGCCGTCCACCCACAGGTCGAAGTGCATGGCCTCCATGCCGGTCGTGCCGACGCTCTTGCGGTAGGCTTCCTGCGTCTCCGGGGACAGCTTCGCGATCGCGTCCTCCATCCGGTACGTCCCCGTGTAGTGGGTCGTCTCGACGCCGTCGACCATCTCCTTGCCGACCTCGCGCGCGTCCTTGGACGCCGTCAGCATCTTGGTGTTCTGCACCGGGTCCATCTGCTGGGACTGCTGGAGCAGCTCATCGATGTTCATGCCCGACTTGCGGCCCAGCTCGTCCAGCGAGATCTTGAGCCACGGCTTGCCGGAGCCGCCGCCGAGCTGGTTCAGCGCCGGCATCTTCATGTACATGGTCCGGCCCACCAGCCGCTGCTCCATGCCGGACATCGACTGGCCCGCGACGGTCATCTGCGCGAAGTTCATGCTGTAGGCCAGGTCGGGCTTCGTGCGGTACTGCATCGTGCCGGTCGCCGACATGTTCCCGTCGGACGATCCGGTCATCTCCATCGACATGTCGGCCTGGAAGGAGTCGATCTTGCCGGTCTTCTCGGCGGTCTTGCCGAGGACCTGCGCGGCCGACAGCTTGAGTCCCTTGCCGGCCTCGTCCACCGTCTTCCCGGCGTCCCCGAGACAGCCGGTCAGCGAGAGGGCGAGGCCGGTGGCCAGCGCCGCGCCTGCGGCGAAACGACGGATCATCGTGGGGGGTCTCCTTGGTCTCTGGGCGGCCCGGACGATGGGGCCGAACGGTACATGAGACGCGAAGGAGACCGCCGAGGTTCACCCCGTTTCTAGTTGCCGCCGAACAGGTTGCCGATCGTCAGCTCGCCCACCTGGTCGGAGGGCGGCGTGTTCACGTCGAACGACTTGCCGTAGTCGCTGTAGAGGACGGTCACGGTGCCGTTCTCGCCCCCGGTGCCGGTCGCCTTGGACACCAGCTTGCGCGGCAGGTTGCTCCCGTCCGTCCACAGATCGAAGTTGATCTTGCTGTTGGCGCGGTCCTTCGGCAGCCACTGCCCGACCTTCTCGCGCGACTGCGCGTCGAGCCGCTTCAGCGCGTCGTCGACGGTCACCGTCCCGGTGTAGTGCGTGGTCTTGACGCCGTCGACCGTCTCGGTGCCGACCCGGCGGGCGTCCTTGGAACCGGTGAACATCTTCGTCTGCTCGGCCGGGTCCACCTTCTGCACCTGGCTGACCAGGCTCTGCACGTCGAACCCGGTGCGCTGCGCGACCTGGTTCACGTCGATCTTCACCCACGGCTTGCCGCCGCTGACGAACTGGGCGAGCTGCGGGACCTTCGCGTACAGCACGTTGCCCTTGTAGACCGCCTGGCCCTTGGCGCCCGGGACGGTCTGCCCGTTCTTGCTGAACTCGTCCAGCTTCGCGCTGAACTCCAGCGAGGGACGCAGCCGGAACTGCCCGTTGGCGTGGATCTTGCCGCCGCCGTCGCCGGTGCCCGTCACGGTCAGGTCGGCCTTGAACGTGTCGGTCTTGCCGGTCTTCTCGGATGCCTTCAGGAGCGCCTGCCCGGCGGTCAGTTTCATGTTGCCGGTGTTGGTCTCCGACCCGTCCCCGTTGCATCCGGACAGGAGGAGAGCGGCGCCCACGGCGGTGCCTCCGGCCGCCACCACGAGTCGTCGGTTCATGAGGGTTGAGCCTCCCTTGTCGCCCTGCTGGTGTTACCCAGTGTCCCGAGGCGCCAACGTCGCCACATCCCCCGGTGGTACGAACGGACCCTCGCACCGTACGACCAACGGCGTAGCCGCCGGAGCGCCGTTCGGCCACCCGGCGGCGCCGGCGTCAGCGGTAGGAGCCGAAGCTCATCGAGCCGGTGAGGGCGGCGCCCGGCGCCTGCGCGTTCAGCGCGATCGTGGTCGGGCGGGCCTTGCTGTCGGCCCACAGGTCGAGCCCGCAGCCGGCGCTGTCCGGGACCCACTTGCGCATCTCCGCCGCCGCGTCCCTCGGCAGCAGCGCGTACACGCTGCCCATCAGCGCCTGCGCGGTGAAGCGGGTGTTGCCGGACGCGTCCGGCCCGCTCGCGGTCATGCCGGGCAGCGTCCCGATCATGAAGGTGAACTGCCGCGGGTCGGAGCCGCTCTGCAGCGTGCCGAGCTGCGCCGCGGTCAGCGTCGACCGCGTCCACTTCTGCCCGTCGAAGCCCTTGAGGACGTTGCCCTGCACGATCACCTTCTGGGTGATCTTGCTGAGCTCGCCGCCCCGCATCGCCCGCGTCACGCCGACGGCGTTCATCGCGAACTTCGGGTACAGGGTGAACGTGGCGGTCTCGGTGGCGTGCCGGTAGTCGCCGTCCGACCCGACGGTCACCTTCATGTCCGTCTTGCGGGTGAAGGAGTGCAGGCTGGGGCCCGGCTGCGGCGGTGCCGTCGGCAGCCCGTGCGCGGCGCCCCCGCCCCCGGATCCGGGGGTTCCCGGCCTGGCGCCCGCGCCCGTCCCGGAGCCCGGCGCGCCGGGCGCGCCCGGCGTGACCGTGCCGGACGCCGAACCGTTGGGGTTCGCGGGATCCCGCTGCGCCATGTTCGCGGCGGGCGGCGGCGCGCCGCCGTCCTTCGGGCCGTCGCCCCCGACCTTGACCACCATCAGGATCGCCGTGGGCACGACGGCCACCGCGGTCACGGCGGAGATGGCGATGGCCCGGTCGGTTCGACGCTTCACCCGGGCAATTCAACACCAAGTTCCCCATTGGTAACAAAGCAATCGAAACCCAGATTGTCCGGTTCCGGACCGTGATCCGTGTATCCGGCCACCCGCCCGCGCCCGTTCCGGTCACGCCGCGGGAAAAGCGGCAGGGCGCCCCCGGTCGCACCGGGGACGCCCTGCTCGGTGGCGTGCGACGACGCCGCGCTCGATCAGGCCTCTTCGAGCTCCGCCGTCAGGTTGCGGACCGCGTTCGGGTCCACCGGGATGCTCGGGCCCATCGACGTGGTCAGCGACGCCTTCTTGACGTACCGGCCCTTCGCCGCGGACGGCTTGAGCCGCTGGATCTCGTCCACGGCCGCGGCGTAGTTCTCCACCAGCTTGCGCTCGTCGAAGGACGCCTTGCCGATGATGAAGTGCAGGTTCGCGTGCCGGTCGACCCGGAACTCGATCTTGCCGCCCTTGATGTCGGTGACGGCCTTCGCCACGTCCATGGTGACCGTGCCGGTCTTCGGGTTCGGCATCAGGCCGCGCGGGCCGAGCACCCGGCCGAGCCGTCCGACCTTGCCCATCTGGTCCGGCGTCGCCACCACGGCGTCGAAGTCCAGGAAGCCGCCCTGGATCCGCTCGATCATGTCGTCCGAGCCGACCAGGTCGGCGCCCGCCGCCTCGGCCTCCTGCGCCTTGGCGCCGACGGCGAAGACGAGCACGCGGGCGGTCTTGCCGGTGCCGTGCGGCAGGTTGACCGTGCCGCGGACCATCTGGTCGGCCTTGCGCGGGTCGACGCCCAGCCGCAGGGCGACCTCGACGGTCGCGTCGAACTTGGTGACCGCGGTCTCCTTGGCCAGCTTCACGGCCTCGACCGGGCTGTACAGCCGCTCGCGGTCGATCTTCTCCGCCGCGGCGC
This sequence comes from Actinomadura madurae, assembly GCF_047130825.1. Lineage (NCBI taxonomy): Bacteria > Bacillati > Actinomycetota > Actinomycetes > Streptosporangiales > Thermomonosporaceae > Actinomadura > Actinomadura madurae. The sequence goes on along the minus strand of NZ_CP083237.1, from coordinate 7,457,474 downwards.
GGTAGCCCTTGCTGCGCTTCATGTGCGTTCCTCCACTGGAACTCGTGGTGCGGGCCGAAGCGGACCCTCCCACTGGGTGACTTACTTGACCTCGATGCCCATCGACCGCGCGGTGCCGGCGACGATCTTCTCGGCGGCGTCCAGGTCCTTGGCGTTGAGGTCGGGCATCTTGGTCGTGGCGATCTCGCGGACCTGGTCGCGGGTGACCGAGCCGACCTTGGTCTTGTGCGGCTCGCCGCTGCCCTTCTCCACGCCCGCGGCCTTGAGGATGAGCTGCGCGGCCGGCGGGGTCTTGGTGATGAAGCTGAACGACCGGTCCTCGTAGATGGTGATCTCTACGGGGATGACGTTGCCGCGCTGGGAGTCCGTGGCGGCGTTGTACTGCTTGCAGAAGTCCATGATGTTGACGCCGTGCGGACCGAGCGCGGTACCGACCGGCGGCGCCGGCGTCGCCTGGCCCGCCTGCAACTGGACCTTGACGAGCGCGGCGACCTTCTTCTTCGGAGGCATGCGAACCCCTTTGTCCCATTTATCGGTGGTTCCGACTCCCGGTCACCCGGGCAACACGGCGGCTGGGACGCATCCACCGTGTAGGAACCGCTATGTGAGACGGAGCGCGGGGGCTCCGTCAGATCTTGGAGACCTGGTTGAAGCTCAGCTCGACCGGGGTCTCGCGGCCGAAGATCGAGACCAGGACCTTGAGCTTCTGCTGCTCGGCGTTGATCTCGTTGACGGTCGCGGGGAGGGTGGCGAACGGGCCGTCCATGACGGTGACCGACTCGCCGACCTCGTAGTCGACGGTGGCGGTGACCTTGGCCTGCTCCTTGGCGGCCTTGGCGACGCCCTCCTCGGGCTCGGGGGCCAGCAGGTTGGCGACCTCGTCCAGGCTGAGCGGGGACGGCTTGTTCAGCAGGCCGACGAACCCGGTGACGCCCGGGGTGTTGCGGACCGCGGCCCACGACTCGTCGGTCAGCTCCATCCGGACGAGGATGTAGCCCGGCAGGACCTTCTCGTTGACCTTCTGGCGCTTGCCGCCCTTGATCTCGGTCACCTCGTGCTGCGGGACCTCGATCTGGAAGATGTAGTCCTCCATGTTGAGGGTCTGGGTGCGGGTCTCGATGTTGGTCTTGACCCGGTTCTCGTAACCCGCGTAGGAGTGCACGACGTACCAGTCGCCCGGCTGGAGGCGCAGCTGCATCTTGAAGTCGGCGTACGGATCGGCCGGAGGCTCGGCGGCGGCCTCCTCGTCCTCGGCCGGCTCCTCGGCCGGCTCCTCGGCCGGCTCCTCGGCCGGCTCCTCGCCCGTGACGGACTCGGCGAGCTCGGCGGCGCCCTCGGCCGCGTCCGGCGCGGGGCCCTCGCCCTCCAGCTTCGTGTCCGCCGGCTCGGCGTCGCCGGCGGAGACGACCGCCTCGGCCGCCTCGTCGGCGGGCTGCGCCGCCTGGTCTGCCGCAGCAGCCGCAGCGGACTGGGCCTCGTCAACGGCCTCGTCGTAGGGCTGTGAGGGCTCGGACACGGTGACTCTTCTCTCGGTCTGCGGTGATGGACTTGCGATGGTACGGCGGGCTTTCCCCGGCGCGCGGCGGCGGCCGCGCGGCGTCAGCCGAAGATGGCGTAGACGCCCTTCTGGAGCCCGTAGTCGACGCCGGAGACGATCGCGACCATGACCAGAACGAAGATCAGCGAGACGGTCGTGTAGGTGATGAGCTCCCGCCGCGTCGGCCAGATGACCTTGCGCAGCTCGGCGATGACCTGGCGCACGAAGAGCGCGGGCGAGGTCCGCCCGGAGGAGGACTTCTTCTTGGTCTTGCCCTCGTCCTTGGCCTCGGGCTCGTCGCGCTCGTCGGTCTCAGTCGCCATTTGCCGCCGTTCACCTCATAGGTCGTGATCCAACCACCAAGTGGTTGCCGCGCCGTCCCGTGCCGCGGAGTGCCACGGCGACGCCGTGGCGCGGCCGGCACGAGTGCGCGCACCGCACCTCGCAGGGCAGGAGGGACTCGAACCCCCAACCGCCGGTTTTGGAGACCGGAGCTCTACCAATTGAGCCACTGCCCTTCGTTCTCCGGCTAAGGAGAAAGCCCGGCCGCGGGGCCGGGGTGGTGCCGCGTCCCAGCTTACGGCCTCACGAAGGTGCCCGGGTGCGGACAGGCTCGTATACCGGCGACGCGTCACTTGCTGGGTGAGTCTACGTGCCGGAGGGGCCCGCGTCGAACCGATACCCGGAGATCGGCGGGAACGCGGCGGCGGCGACCCGTCCGACCGGCCCGGATATATGGCTCGGGTCACGCGGGCCGATCTGTAACGATGGGGACATGAGCATCGACCGTCCTCGCATCTCCAAGCGCATCGCCGCGATCTCCGAGTCCGCCACGCTGGCCGTCGACGCCAAGGCCAAGGCCCTGAAGGCGGCGGGCCGCCCGGTCATCGGGTTCGGCGCGGGCGAGCCCGACTTCCCCACCCCGGACTACATCGTCGAGGCGGCGGTGACCGCGTGCAGGGTGCCGCGCTTCCACAAGTACACGCCGGCGGGCGGGCTGCCCGAGCTGCGCGCGGCCATCGCCGAGAAGACCGGGCGCGACTCCGGCCTCACTGTCGAGGCGTCGCAGGTGCTCGTGACCAACGGCGGCAAGCAGGCGGTGTACGAGGCGTTCGCGGCGCTGCTCGACCCGGGCGACGAGGTGCTCGTCCCGACGCCCTACTGGACGACCTACCCCGAGTCGATCAAGCTGGCCGGCGGCGTGCCCGTGGACGTCGTCGCCGACGAGACCACCGGCTACAAGGTGAGCGTCGAGCAGCTGGAGGCGGCCCGCACCGACCGGACGAAGGTGCTGCTGTTCGTCTCGCCGTCCAACCCGACCGGCGCCGTCTACACGCGGGACGAGATCGAGGCCGTCGGGCGCTGGGCCGCCGAGCACGGCCTCTGGGTCGTCACCGACGAGATCTACGAGCACCTCGTGTACGGGGACGCCGAGTTCCACTCGATGCCCGTGCTGGTGCCGGAGCTGGCCGACCGCACGCTCGTCCTGAACGGCGTGGCCAAGACCTACGCGATGACCGGCTGGCGGGTCGGCTGGATGATCGGCCCGGCGGACGTGGTGAAGGCCGCGCAGAACCTCCAGTCGCACGCGACGTCCAACGTGGCGAACGTGTCCCAGGCCGCCGCGCTCGCCGCCGTGACCGGCGACCTGTCGGCCGTGGCGGAGATGCGCAAGGCGTTCGACCGGCGCCGCCAGACGATGGTGAGGATGCTGAACGAGATCCCCGGCATCGTGTGCCCCGAGCCGGAGGGCGCGTTCTACGCGTACCCGTCGGTCAAGGCGCTGCTGGGCAAGGAGCTGCGCGGCAGGCGCCCGGAGACGTCGGTGGAGCTGGCGTCGCTGATCCTGGAGGAGGCCGAGGTCGCGCTGGTGCCGGGCGAGGCGTTCGGCACGCCGGGCTACTTCCGCCTCTCCTACGCGCTCGGCGACGACGACCTCGTCGAGGGCGTCTCGCGCGTCGCGAAGCTGCTCTCCGAGGCGAGCTGATCCGCTGACCGTCCCTGAACGTACGGACCGGCCCCGGGCGCACACCGCCCGGGGCCGGTTTCCGATGGGACGGGTCCGCCGGGTCCCGTCCCGGGATGCCCGGCGGGACGTCCCGCGCACGGCCCCTCTCCGCCGCGCGACGTCCCGCCGGGGCGGGGTCTCAGGGGCGCACCCCCTCGGCGATGCGCATCAGCTGGTCCCGGGCGGTGCCGGCCGCGGTGACGGTGACGCCGACGCCGGGCCGCGCCAGCCAGGAGACCTGGCGCGCCGAGCCGGGCCGGTCGCCGATCAGCGCCGGCGTCCCGCGGACGGACGTGCGCCCGGGGACGCCCGCCGACTTCATCAGGTCCTGCGGGCCGGTGAGCCCGCCGCCCTTCACCAGGGCGATCTCCACCCACCCGGATCCGCCGCGCCATCCGCAGGTGGTGGTCTTGCGCCCGGCGTTCCCGCTCACCTCGCACGGCCCGGTGGAGGCCAGGCCGTCCGGCAGGTAGGTGATCCAGGACGGCAGCCCGCCGACGGCGCCGCCGAGTCCGGGCTTGTGCGGCGCCCCGCCGGACGACTCCCGCGCCTCCGGCTTCGGCGAGGAGTCCGTCCCGGGCCTCCCCTTGGATGACGGGGACGCGGGGAGGCCCGGGGCGGAGGGTCGTTCCGGCAGCCGGAGGGCCGAGACGGTGTCCGTCGGACGGGCCGTCTCCGAACTCCCGGCCGGTGTGGCCCGGAACGACTGATAGGTGGGTACGAGGGCGAGCGCCGCGACCGAGGCGGCCGCGACTCCCGCGGCCGCGTGGACGCGGGCCCTGCGGCGCCGGTGGCGCCGTTTGACGTCGGTGACGAGCGACGGCGACGCGGACGTCTCGGCCACCTGCTCGGCCATGGCCTTCCGCAGTTCACTCTCCAGATCCATCGCTCAGCTCCCCAGTGGCGCCAGGTTCTTGTCGAGGCGCTCCCGGAGCCTGGCGAGCCCCCGGGATGCCTGGCTCTTGACCGTTCCGACCGAACAGCCGAGAGCCTGTGCCGTCTCCGCCTCGGAGAGGTCCTCCCAGAACCGGAGCACCAGCACGGCCCGCTGCCTGGGGCCGAGCTTGCGCAGCTCGTCCATGAGGGTCCCTCTCAGTTCGACGGCGTGGTTCGGGGACGCGGCCGGCGTCTCCGGCAGCCGCGCCATGTGGATCTCCCGGAGCACCTTCCACCGCCGGGACCGGCTGATCACCAGGTTGACCAGGATCCGGCGGACGTACGGCTCGGGATCGCTGCCGGCCTCCAGCCGCCCCCAGTGGCGGTAGGCCTTCTCCAGCGCGGTCTGCAGGATGTCCTCGGCGTCCTGCCGGGCCCCGCACATCAGCGCCGCGACGCGCAGCAGGGCATCGCCGCGTGCCGCCACGAACTCCACGAACGACTCGTCGTCTCGACGCCCCACTGTGCTCCGTCCCGGCTAGAGCGCTTCCAGCAGATCGGTGTGCCGAGAGCGGACGGCCCCCGCGCCGGAGCCGTCCGCCCGCGCCTTCTCCCTTACCGCGCCTGGCGCAGCGCGGTGGCCACGTCCTTCAGCCCGTTGCCGGCCAGGACGGGGGATCCGTTGACGAACAGCGAGTAGCCGGCCGGGTCGAACAGCAGCACGCCGCCGCCGTTCGGGCTCTGCCAGCCGGCCACCCCGGCGACGCTGACCGGGGTACCGCCCTCGGGCAGGTTCAGCGCCTGCCGCAGCTGATTCTGCGTCATGCCGGACGGGGTCTTCAGGGTTTCGACGGAGAGCCACTGGCCGGCCTTGCCCTGCCACTTCTGGGTGACGGCGCAGACCTGCTGCTTGCGCAGCTCGGCGGAACCCGGGACGGACGACACGTACCGCAGGCCCTTCGGCAGCATGACGGCCTTCTCGGCGGCGCCGCCGACCTTCACCGCGGGCTTCAGCGTGCTGCAGTCGAGCTTCGGCACGGCGGGCACGGCGGGCTGGGCCGGGACGCGCGCGTCCGGCTTGGTCGCCGGGGCGCCGGGCAGGTCGCCGGTGGACGGCACGCAGGTGGGCAGGTCCGCCGGGACGCCGGGCTTGGCGGGCACGCCGGGCTTGGCCGGGAGGTTCTTGCCGTCCGGCGCCTTCACGCCGGGGACCTCGGTGTTCGGGGCGCCGGCCTGCGGGAGCCCCGCGGCGGGGACCTTCGCGTCGGGCAGCTGCCCCTGCGGCAGCTTCCCGGTGGCCGGGTTCTGCTTGAGGTGCTGCTCGACCTTCTTCTTGGCGCCGGCGTCGGGGACCTTGGGCGTGCCGGGCTTCGCCGGGAGGCAGGTCGGGACGGTCTTCGGCGCGGCCTCTTGGACCTGGCGGGTGGCGGCGGGGGCCTTGGCGCCCTGCGACTGGAGGCCGGCGTCGTGGTGGGAGCCGGTCATCGCCCACGTCGCGCCGCCGCCGACGGCCACGGTCCCGATGGCGGACGCCGCGATCAAGGCGGCCTTCAGCGTGATCATGGTGTATCCCTTCTGCCCTACTTCTCTGCGGGGGTGCCTGTCTCTCTCTGGCGCCCCTCGTATACGCACGGTCGCCGGAATGGGTTGCACGGGATTCCAAAGTTTTTTCGGAGATGCCCATGGGCGGGATGGCCATCGCGTGTCATGCGAGGTAGTCCGGTGTGGTGATCCTGCCGGGACGGGGTTTGGAGCGGACGCGGATCCGGCAACATTGGCTCATGGAGGCCCGTACCCTTGCACCCCGTCCGGCGGAGGCGCACCCCATGCCGGACCGTTCCATGCCGGACTCTTCCCTGGCGGACCGCGCCGAGCCCGCCCCCGCGCGCGGCCCCGCCCGCCCGGACGTGGCCCTGCTGCCCAAGGCGCACCTGCACCTGCACTTCACCGGCTCGATGCGGCACTCCACGCTCGTGGAGCTCGCCGGGCTGCACGGCGTCCATCTGCCGGACGCCCTCGTCGAGGACTGGCCGCCCCGGCTGCACGCGACCGACGAGCGCGGCTGGTTCCGGTTCCAGCGCCTCTACGACATCGCGCGGTCGGTGCTCCAGACGCCGGACGACCTGCGCCGCCTGCTGCGCGAGACCGCCGAGGACGAGGCCGCCGAGGGGTCCGGCTGGCTGGAGATCCAGGTCGACCCGAGCGGGTACGCGGCGAGGTTCGGGGGGCTGACGCCGACCGTGGAGCTGGTGCTGGACGCGGCGCGGGAGGCCTCGGAGGCGACCGGGGTCGGCATCGGCGTTGTGATCGCGGCCAACCGCACGCGGCATCCGCTGGACGCCAAGACCCTCGCGCGCCTCGCCGTCCAGTACGCGGGGAAGGGCGTCGTCGGGTTCGGGCTGTCCAACGACGAGCGGCGGGGGCGGGCGTACGACTTCGAGGGGGCGTTCCGGATCGCCAAGCGCGGCGGGCTCCTGTCGGATCCGCACGGCGGCGAGCTGCTGGGCCCGGCGAGCGTCCGGGAGTGCCTGGAGACGCTGGACGCCGACCGGATCGGGCACGGCGTCCGCGCGGTCGAGGACCCGCGGCTGCTGGAGCGGATCGTGGAGCGGGGCGTGACGCTGGAGGTGTGCCCGGCGTCGAACGTGGGGCTCGGGGTGGTGGCGACGGCGTCGGACGTCCCGGTGCGGCGGCTGTTCGAGGCGGGCGCGTCGATCGCGCTGGGCGCCGACGACCCGCTGCTGTTCGGCTCGCGGCTGGCGCGCCAGTACGACCTGGCCCGCACCGAGCACGGGTTCTCCGACGCCGAGCTGGCGGAGCTGGCCCGGCAGTCGATCCGCGCCTCGGCCGCGCCCTCCGACCTGCGGGGGCGGCTGCTGGCGGGGGTCGACGCCTGGCTGGAGGGATAGCCGGCGCGGGGACGGGTCAGCTCTGCGGCCGGTCGGCGAAGGACTCCACGCCGCGCAGCCCCTCCGCCCAGGCCGCCGCCGAGCCGGGCAGGTCGGGCCCGGACGGGACGCCGAACGCGGCCAGGACGTTGACCAGCAGCCCGTCCGAGATGAACCGGGCCACCTCCTCGGGGGGCTCGCCGGACAGGTCGCCGGCGAGCCGCCACAGCCGCGCCCAGCGGATCCGGCCGAGCCGGCGCACCTCGTCGTCCCGGACGGCGACCGCGTGGATCTTGACCTGGAGCCGCGGGAGCGCCGGGTCCTCGCGCGGCAGCCGGCGGTAGGCCGCGGCCATCGCGGCCATCGCGTCCGGGCCGCGCCGGCCGCGGGCGGCCTCCGCCAGCCGGTCCTCGATGTCGTCGAAGCAGCGTTCGGCGGCGGCGAGGAAAAGGGCGTGCTTGGACGGGAAGAGCCGGAACATGTAGGGCTGCGACACGCCGATCCGCCGGGCGATCGTCCAGGTGGAGGTGCCGTCGTAGCCGCCGTGGGCGAACTCGGCCATCGCGGCCCGGACCGCGAGCTCGCGGCGTTCACCGGCGCTCATCCTCGGGCTCATGGCCTCACGTTAGTGCTCTCCTCCCTCCACATGCCGCGGCGTTCGAGGTGGGCGACGAGCAGGTCCCCGGCCCGGACGATGTGGGCGCGCATCTCCCGCGCCGCCGCCCGCGGGTCGCCGTCCCGCAGCGCCGCCAGGATCAGCGCGTGGTCGCGGACGGCGAGGCCCGGCCAGCCGGCGAGGCGCCCGTAGAGCCCGCGCGGGACGTACCGGGCCGCCGTCCCGAGCGACCAGGCGAGCTTGGGCGATCCGGCGGCGAGGTTGATCTCCCGGTGGAAGCGGTGGTTGCCGTCCTCCATCAGGTCGGGCCGGTGCACGGCCATGGCGTGTTCCAGCCCGAGCTGGAGGCCGTCCAGCTCCCGCAGGGCGGCCGGGCCGATCCGCGGCACGGCCCGCGCGGCCAGCTCGGCGGCGATGCCGGCCTGCACCCAGAACAGGTCCTGGACGTCCCGTTTCGACAGCGGCGCGACGACGAACCCGCGGCGCGGCTCCAGGACCACGAACCCCTCGCTGCGCAGCGACTTCAGGGCCTCCCGGACGGGCGTGACGCTGATGCCGAACTCCAGGGCGAGGCGTTCGAGCCGCAGGTAGTCGCCGGGGCGGACCCGGCCGTCCATGATCAGTTCGCGGATGCGGGCGGCGGCCTCGTCGCTCAGCTGGAGCCGCGTGCCGAGCACCCGCCGGGGCGGCGGGGGGAGGGGGGCGGGTAGGGCCACGGTCGTACTCCCGTCCGGGCCCTTGCGCGGCGAGCCCCGCGGCGGTCGAGGGCCCTGACTCCATGGTTCCCGCCCCGTCAGGCGGTGATGCCCTCGATCAGCAGGAGGACGCCGAAGACGGCGAACCCGGCCGCGGCGCCGTACTTGATGACCCGCTCGGGGAGCCTGCGGCCGAGGATCTGGCCGACGACGATGGCGAGCGCGTCGGCGGCGACCATCCCGACCGTCGAGCCGAGCCACACGCCGGTCAGCCCGAGGAGCCCGCCGTGGTCGGCGGCGAGGGTGACGGTGGCGAGCATCGTCTTGTCGCCCAGCTCGGCGAGGAGGAACGCCCCGCCGACGGCCAGTATCGCCGATCCCGTCGCGCGCCGGGCGCGGTCGCGCTCGTCGTCGTCGAGCTCGTCGCCGCGCAGCGTCCACAGCGCGAAGCCGAGGAAGGCGACGCCGGCGAGGACGGAGATCGGGCCGGTCGGGAGCGCGGCGCCGAGGGCCGCGCCGAGGGCGACGCTCGCCAGGTGGACGATCGCGGTCGCGGCGGTGATGCCGATCAGCACCGGGAGCGCGCGGAAGCGGGCGGCGAAGGTCATGGCCATGAGCTGGCTCTTGTCGCCCAGCTCCGCGACGAAGATCACGGCCAGGCTGATGAGGAAGGCGGACACCGGTTCCCTCTCGCTCGGAGGCCGGGCGAGGGCGGGGGTTCGAGCACGCGCGACCTCGGCCCGGCACGACTGCCGGGCCGAAGGTCTCGTCCGCCGCGATCGGTGATCGGGCCCGCGTGACCGGGCGCCCATGGGGGCGCCAGTATGTCGATCACGCGATTGGGACTACTCCCCCTCGGCTCCGTCCACCCTACCGGGTCACAGGGTCACGCCGACGAGCACGGGCTCGTTGACGAGGGTGACGCCGAACGCGTCCCGGACGCCGTCGCGGACCTCGCGGGCCAGCGCGAGCAGGTCGGCGGTGCCGCCGTCGCCGGGGTTGGTGAGGGCGAGGGTGTGCTTGGTGGAGATCCGGGCGGGGCCGCGCGCGTGCCCCTTGGTGAAGCCGGCGCGGTCGATGAGCCAGGCGGCGGACGTCTTCACGCGGCCGCCGGCCTCCGGGTACCGCGGGAACGCCGCGTCCGGGCCGAGGCGGTCGGCGACGCGGCGTTCGAGCTCGGCGACCTGGCCGGGTCCGAGGACCGGGTTGGTGAAGAACGACCCCGCGCTGCGGGTGTCGGGGTCGGCCGCGTCCAGGACCATGCCCTTGCCGCGGCGCAGTTCGAGGACGGCGTCGCGGGCCTCCTTCAGCGTGACCCGGTCGCCGGGCTCGACGCCGAGCTTGCGCGCGAGCTCGGCGTAGGCGATCGGCTGCGACTCCTCGGCCTGGCGCAGCGCGTAGGTCACGTCCAGGACGACGTACCGGTCGTCGCCCTTGAAGACGCTGTGCCGGTAGGTGAAGCGGCAGGCCTCGCGGTCGACCGCGACGCAGGCGCGCGCCCGCCGGTCGTACGCGCGGACCTCGACGATCGTCTCGCTGACGTCCTGCCCGTAGGCGCCGACGTTCTGGATGGGGGTGGCGCCGACGCGGCCGGGAATGCCGGACAGGCACTCGACGCCGGCGAGCCCGTCGGTGACGCAGCGGGCGACGAACGGGTCCCAGTCCTCGCCGGCCTGGACGCGGACGAGGATCGTGTCGCCGTCCGCGCCGACGCGTTCGGTGCCGCGGGTCCCGACGTGCACGACGGTGCCGGGGAACCCGGCGTCGGAGACCACGAGGTTGCTGCCGCCGCCGAGCACGAGGACGGGTTCGCCCTCGTCGTCGGCCGCGCGGATCGCGGCGACCACCTCCGCCTCGGTCGTCGCCTCGACGAAGCGCCGCGCGGGGCCGCCCAGCCGCAGCGTGGTGTATCCGGCCAGGTTCACGTCTTCGGCGAACACCGCCACGTCGTCCTTCCCCTCCCGTGCGCGCCCTCGCCCGAGCCGGCCGCGCACCTCCCCGGTCCCGCACCGGCCGGGGACGCCCGGCCGGTGCGCCGCCGCGTTCAGGCGAGCTTGACGACCGCCTTCGCGCGGGTGAGGACCTTCTGGTCGTTCGACCGGGCGGTGAGGGCCACGACGACCGTGCCGTCGTCGCGCTTCTCCTCCACCTTGCCAATGATCTCCAGGGTCGCGCCGCCCTCGTCCGGGACCACGACCGGAGAGGAGAACCGTACCCCGTAGTCCACCACGGCGCCGGGGTCGCCGGCCCAGTCGGTCACGAACCGGCCGCCCTGCGCCATCGTGTACATGCCGTGCGCGATGACGTCGGGCAGGCCGACGGCCTTGGCGACGGACTCGCGCCAGTGGATCGGGTTGAAGTCGCCGGACGCGCCCGCGTACATGACGAGGTTCGCGCGGTCGACGGCGTACGTCCGCGCGGGGATCTCGGCGCCGACCTCGACGTCGGCGTGCTTCACCTTGGCGGTCATCAGGCCCCCCGCTCCACGATCGTGTTGTGGGACGTGCACACGAGCTCGCCCTCGACGGTCTTGACCTCGGTCTCGACGGTCATCTTCTCGTTGTTGCCGATCGACTTGATCTCGGTGATCGTCGAGGTGCAGGTGATGACGTCGCCGGCGCGCAGCGGGCGGGTGTAGACGAAGCGCTGCTCGCCGTGCACGACCATCGCGTAGTTCAGCCCGAGGTCGGGGTCGGCGAGGCCGGGGTTGCCGAGGGAGACGACGATCGGGAAGGTGGGCGGCGCGATGACGTCGGGGTGTCCGGCCGCCTTGGCCGCCTCCTGGTCGCGGTAGACCGGGTTCGGGTCGCCGATCGCGTCCGCGAACTCGCGGATCTTCACCCGGCTGACCTCGTACGGGTCGCTGGGCGGGAAGCTCCGCCCGATGAAATCACGGTTGAGTGCCATGCAATCCGTCCCTCCAGGGCCTGAGCACGCCGGTTCCGTCTCTCCGGACGGACGGTAACAGAACGACGTTCAGCCCGCCCTCGCGGGTCTCGGTGCGAGGACGGGCTGATCACGTCAGTACAAGCGTGCGAAGAAGTCGCGCCGCTCGGCGGGCCTGGTGCGCTGCGCCGTTAGCGGGTTTCCCGGTGCGGACGGTGGGTCCTGGCCCCGTGAGAAAGCGCAGCGGGCAGTACTTCTCCGTCAGGACCTCAACCTAGCGGGTTTCCCGGTGCGGACGGTGGGTCCTGCAGTTGGGGCAGTACTTCTTGATCTCAAGGCGGTCCGGGTCGTTGCGCCGGTTCTTCCGCGTGATGTAGTTGCGGTGCTTGCACTCCTGGCAGGCCAGCGTGATCTTCGGCCGGACGTCGGTGGCAGCCACGATGGAGTGCCTTTCTGAGCTAGGGACAAGGAACTTACCGACCCAGCCTGCTCACCCCCGGGGTGGGGGTGAGAGACATGGGTAGTAGCGAGGGCCGGACTTGAACCGGCGACACAGCGATTATGAGCCGCTTGCTCTGCCTGACTGAGCTACCCCGCCGCGATGGTCGGTGTGGACCGGAATGCAAGGATACCGGATGCTCACCGAACCCTGGAAACGCGAAATCCCCGGGTGAGGATCAGGGAATCGGTCTCGCGGGTTCCGCCGGACCGTCTCCCAGGTTACCGGGTGTGCCGATGAGCTGCGAAACGTCCTACTGGAACCGGAGGGACGGTACCACAGGCCCCGGTATCGAGCGAATCAGGGCGGTGTCCCCCGGGAACGACGCGGTGTCCTCGGGAACGACGAAGGCCGCCGTCCGATCGAGCGGATGGCGGCCGGTATGCCGTGAGCCCCTTTACGGAATCGAACCGTAGACCTTCTCCTTACCATGGAGACGCTCTGCCGACTGAGCTAAAGGGGCCTGCGTCGTTCGCGCAGTGAAACCATACACGGCCCGGCCGTGTGGTGCGAACCGGTTTGGGCCCCGGGTGTCCGCGCTGGTCAGCGCAGCAGGTTGCGGGCGATGACGAGCTGCTGGATCTGGCTCGTCCCCTCGTAGATGCGGAACAGCCGGACGTCGCGGTAGAAGCGCTCGACGGCGACGCCGCGCATGTAGCCCATCCCGCCGTAGACCTGGACGGCGCGGTCGGCGACGCGTCCCACCATCTCGGAGCAGAAGTACTTGGCGCAGGACGGTCCCTGCTTGGTGTCCTCGCCCGCGTCGTAGGCACGTGCCGCTTCCAGGACCATCGAGCGTCCCGCGTACAGCTCGGTCTGGGAGTCGGCGACGAGTCCTTGCACGAGCTGGTATTCGCCGATCGTCCTACCGCCCTGGCTGCGCTCCTTGGCGTAGGCGACGGTCTCGTCCAGGATCCTCTGGGCGAGACCGACGCAGACGGCGGCGATGCTGAGCCGTCCATGGGCGAGCGACGCCATGGCGGTGCGGAAGCCGGTTCCCTCCGTCCCGACCATCGCGGTCGCCGGGACGCGCACGCCGTCGAAGAAGACCTCGGCGGTGTGGGCGCCGCGCTGGCCCATCTTCTGGTCGGACGGCCCGATCTTCAGGCCGTCCGTGCCCCTCTCGACGAGGAACGTGGAGATGCCGCGGGAGCCGCTGCCGCCCGTCCTGGCGAACACCATGAACACGTCGGCCTCGGGGGCGTTGGTGATGAACCGCTTGGCGCCGTTGACGACGTAGTCGCCGCCGTCGCGCGCCGCGGTCGTGGCGAGCGCGCTCGGGTCGGAGCCGGCCTCGGCCTCGGTCAGCGCGAACGCCCCGACGACCTCGCCGGACGCGAGCCTCGGCAGCCAGGCGTCCTTCTGCTCGTCCGTGCCGGAGTTGACCAGGACCTGCCCGGCGATGCCGTTGCTCGTGCCGAACATGGACCGGAACGCGGGGCTGGCGTAGCCGAGCTCGAAGACCAGCCGCACCTCCTCGCTCAGCGACAGGCCGAGCCCGCCGTACTCCTCGGGCAGCGCGTACCCGAACAGGCCCATGTTCCGTGACGTGCGGCGCAGCTGCTCCGGGATCGCGTCGGTCTCCTCGATCTCCTCCTCGCGGGGGACGACCTGCTCGCGGACGAAGCTGCGGACGGCCTTCAGCACGTCGGCGAAATCCTGTGGCTCCATGACCGCATACTAGAACGAGATTCCAAAAAGGTGCGGGTTCCCCGGGAGCGGCTGCCAAGTTGATCAACTTGTGCCAGGGTGACCGACCATGTCGTTCCAGCAACTCGTCGACCAGATCGTCCAGGCCGCGGTGGTCGAGGACCGGTCCTTCAGCGACCTGCTGCCGCAGCTTATGCGGGAAGCCCAGAGCACGCCCCTCGCCGAGCTGAACGCCGCCCTGCCCCGGCTGGCCGAGGGCATCGCCGAGGCGCCCCCGAACCTCGGCGGCTGGCTCGCCGTCCTCACCGGCGCCTGGATCGAGCAGGGCGCCGATCCCGCGCCGGTCGGCACGGCCGTCATCGAGCGGACCACCGACGTCACCGCCGCCTCCCTGTCCTTCGCCAAGGCATGGGAGGAGGGGTCCGACGGCAAGCCCCCGCCCGACATGGAAGAGGAGAAGCCGTCCCAGGAGGTGTTCGACACCGTCGCGCCGGCGCTGGGCGAGGGCGCCGTGACCGCGATGATGTCCTGGTTCTCCCTGCACCAGTTCGCGCTGGCGGCATGCACCGTCCTGCAGATGGGACCGTCGGTCCGGGCGGGCGTCACGGACCGCGACTTCCGCTCCTTCATCTCGCAGAAGGCCGGCCAGTACCTGGGGAGGATGAACCACTACGCGGCGCTGCTGCGCGTCCTGGACGGTGAGCGCATCCTCGTCCTCGACCGCGCGAGCCGCCGGGGCTGGACGGTCACGATCGGCGGGGTCGGCGACAACTTCCAGCTGCACGTCCTGCTCGCGGGCGCGCTCATCGGACGCCCCGGCGGCCTGGAAGGCGAACGTCCCGCCCCGGAGATCATCGCCTGCTTCCTCAACGCCGACGTCCCGCCGGGGCGCCCGATCGTCTCCAGCCCGTGGAACCTCGTGGACGCGCACGGCGAGCCGATCTGGAACGAGGGCGTCCCCGCCGACATCCCGGTGGTGAACGGCACCCGCGTCGTCGTGCTCGACCCGCCGTCCTACGGGCGGCACTTCCCGGCCGGACGGCGTTTCCCGCTCATGCCCGCCACCTTCCGCGTCGACGGGACGCACCTGCCGGAGGACCTCGGCGCCTGGTGGCCGCACATCAAGCCCGCGACGCGCTGACGGTGCCCGCGGCGGCGCCGGCACTGTCAGAAACGGACGAACACGGCCGTGGCGTCGTCGTGGCGCTTCCCCCGGGCCGCGGGAGCGGACACCTCCGCGGCCCTGGTCCTCCTGACCAGCTCCCGAGGCCCTTCCTCGTCCAGCAGGCGGAGCAGGCCGTCCCAGTCCAACTCCCCGAACCGCTCCACGAGCCGGGACGCGCCGTCGCTGAGCACCGCCGCCCTCCGCAGCCCCTCGACCGGCACCTCGCCGGTCAGCCCCTCGTACGCGGCCTCCGGTTTCGTGCTCGCCACCCAGAACCCGCCGGGGGTGTTGCGCGACCTCCGGACGCCTTCGAGCGTGTAGCTCGGAAGGTGGTCGACCCGGTCGTCCCGGAACACCCTGGTCTCGCCGACGTCCACCACGATCGGGGAGTCGGCGAGCACGAACCACTCCACGGCCTCGCCGCGGCGCCGCAGCAGCGACACCGTCGCGGACGGGCTGTCGGGGTTCTCCAGGTCGCACGTCCCGGTGTGCGCCTCCCCCGTCACCTTGATCGCCTCCGCGACCAGGTCGGGCAGCGGCTTGCCGTCCTCCAGCGCCAGCAGCGCGGCGATCCGCCCGCCGAGCCTGCGCACCAGCCACGCCGGATCGTGCCGGCATCCGCTGTCCACCCCCCGCGGCGCCGTCGCCCCGTCCAGCAGCACGACCCAGCCGGGTCCGGCCGCCACGAAGTCCTCGTTCTCCCGCCCCGGCGTCGCCTCACTCACATAACTCACCTGCACGGATGCAGGTCTACCCTCTGGGCCGCCCCGCGCGGGACAGCTAGACCAAAACCCTCACCTGCCGCACCGCCGCCGCTCCACTACTCCTCCACCTCGACGCCGAAGCCGCGCGCCAGGGCGTCCAGCCCGAAGTCGTATCCCTGGCCGACGACGCGCAGCCGCCATCCCGGGCCGCGCCGGTACACCTCGGCGACCAGCATCGTCCGCTCCGTGGTCCCGGCGTCGAGGGTCGCCTGCGCGTGCGCGCGCTCGCCGTCGCCGGCGCCGGTGACCAGTTCGACGGCCCCCAGCTCGCCGAACGTGAGGTCGCCGTCGATCACCGCCGCCACGGTGACCTTGCGGACGGCCTCGGGAAGCGCGGCCAGGCCGATCACGATCGCCTGCTCGGTAGGGCCTTCGGCCGCCAGCCGGACCGTCCCGTCGGGGGTCTCGGCGGCGCCGTAGAAGACGAAGTCCTCGTCGCAGGACACCTGGCCGTCCTCGTCGAGCGCGAACGCCACCACGTCCACCTCGCAGGCCGAGTGCTGGACCCAGGAGGCGCCGACCGTCCACCTCTCCGCCGGCGGGAGGTCGATGGCCGCCCCCCTCGGCAACACTGTTGTCGACACCCGGACAGTCTCCGCCTGCTCCGGCGCCTTGAGCCACTCCACGTCGTGAACGGGGACCTCCAGGCGGACCACCCGCTCCATGCGCCGATCCGGCTCGCCGCCTTGGAGGGCCACGACGTCCGTCACGCCGGCCGACAGGTTCACCGCGGCGGCGCCGCCGAGCTCCACGACCGCGCTCCGCGCGGCGGACGCCCTCGGATGGGTTCCACCGAGGACGAGCACGCGGCGCCCTTCGAGCGGCCCCTTCCTCACCGGCGGCTTCTCCACGGGCCTCGCCTGCTCCCGCGTGCCGTGCGGGGTGCCGGGCTGGACGTCCCGCAGCAGTTCCAGGAACGTCCGCTCGTCGATGACGGGCACCCCGTCCTGGCGTGCGCGGCGTGCCTTGGCCGTGCCGGAGCCGGGATCGTTCGCCACCAGCAGGCTCGTGTGGCGGCTCACGGACGTCATCATGTTCAGCCCAGCGGCCACCGCCCGCTCGGTGAGCCTCTCGCGCAGCGTCTCGGTCTCGCCGGTGATGGCGACCTTCATCCCCTGGACGAGCCGGTCGCCGAACCTGCCCGGACACCGGTAGGCGCACCGGGTCTTGGGAATCCCGGCCCGGAAGTTCTGCTTCGGCGGGCACGCCACGAACGGCAGCGCGAGACCGAGCCGGCTCGCCTCCTGGAGCGATCCGCGCAGCACGCCTCGGAGCGTCCGGACGTCCTCCAGCGCGTCGTGGGCCTTGGCGGGCTTGATCCCGTAGTGCGCGGCCAGCGTCCCGAGCTTCAGGTCGCCGGTCGCCGGGGAGAGCCGGCGGTTCAGCGCCAGCGTGCACAGCCGCCGTTCGACCGGAAGCCGGACGTTCGCGCGCTGGAACTCCTGCGCGAGGAAGCCGTAGTCGAAGGGGGCGTTGTGGGCGACGAGCACCCGGCCGCGGAGCATTTCCGCGACGCGCCGGGACACGTCCTCGAACTTGGGCGCCCCTTTCAGCCTCTCGGGCGTCAGCCCGTGAATGTGAACCGGCCCGGGATCGCATCCCGGGTCGAGCAGGGTGGAATACTCTCCGCTCGTCCTCCCGTCGCTTCCGACCGTTACCACGGCGAGGGACAGAATCCTGTGCTGAACGGCTCGGATTGCGCACCCCCGCGTTCGGATCCGCGTCCGTGGCCAACGTGCTGTTCGCGGTCGCGTTCGCCGCGATGCTGCTCTCCTGCGTGCTGTGGTGCCAGGACGTCTGGGACTGGTCCGCGCTGCGCACCGGCCTCGCCATCACGCCCGGCCCGCTGATGGTGCCCGCCCTCGCCCTCGGCGGCGCGCCGCTCGCCCGCCGCTTCGGCGCCGGGCGCGTGGCGGCGGCCGGTTGCGCGGTGTTCGCGGCCGGCATCGGCTGGTGGATGTGGCGGATGGCGGACGGCTACGCCGCCGGGATGCTGCCCGGCATGCTGCTGACCGGCATCGGGGTCGGGGTGACGCTGCCGACCCTGATCGGCGCGGCCGTGTCGGCGCTGCCCCCGGCGGCGTTCTCCACCGGGTCGGCGGTCGTCACGATGGCGCGGCAGGTCGGCACGGTCATCGGCGTCGCCGCCCTGATCGCCGCCCTCGGCCGGGACGGGGACTACGACGCCGGCTGGCTCCTGACCGTCCTCGCCGCGGCCGCCGCCGGCCTCGCCTGCCTCGTCATCCGCCGGACGTGACGGCCGCGCCGACCGCCGCCGGCTCGTCGGCGAAGAACCGGATCGTGCCGACCTCGGCCCGTCCGCCGAGCGGCCGGACGACCTGGATCGGCTCCCGCAACTCGACCACCACGTTCGTCTGCCCGGCCACCGCCACCGAGAGCCGCCCGTCCCGCACCCGGACCATGCCCGTCTCGTCGTAGTTCCGCGCGACCCGCAGCGCGGAGATCTGCGCCCGCGGAACCCGCAGGTCGAGGAAGGCCCCGCAGCGGATGCGCAGCTCGTCGTCCGACAGCACGTGCGGCCGGGTGACGCACGCCGCGATGATCGCCACCACGATGAGGATCGAGTACAGGTCGACCACAAGCACCACCGCGCGCAGGCCTTCCGGCGCGTCCAGGGACCGCATCAGCAACTCGACCACGACGGCCTCCAAGACCATCGCGAAGAGAAAGGCCATCTGCAGGGAAAGCTGCCCGCCCGCGTAGGGCACCGCGACCGCGCCCGGCGGCACACCGTGCTTGCGGCGGGTCACGAGCAGCACCAGGCTGACCATCCCCCGCAGGTCGAAGGCCATGACCCTGCGCACACGGTCGGGGACCAGCCGGCCGACGCTCCGTAGTGCCACCGGCCACCCGGCACCGGCCCGCCGTGCCGCGATGACCAGCCGTCCGGCGACCACGAGCTGGAGCACCAGCACGGCCGAGAAGGCGACCTCGCCCGCGGCCACCAGGGGGCGCGGCAGCGTCACACCCGAGACGAGGAGCACCACGACGACCAGCTCCGCGGGCACCATCGCGACGACCGCGGCCCGAGCGAGGCTCAGCACGTCCTGTCCTTGAGGATGCCGATCACGCGGCGGAAGACCTCGCCCTGCGCCGCGGGCATCGCGTCCAGCCACCCGCCGTCCATGCCCTGCCCGGCCATCAGCACCGCCATCTCCTCCGGTATCTGGTCCGCGAGATCCGCCGCGATGTCGGTGATGCGCGGATCGTCCTCCGGCGCGTCGGCGATCTCGTCCAGCCGCGCGTAGAGCGCGGCGATCCGCCGCCGCGCCTCCGGCCTGCCGAACGGCCGCAGCATCTCCGCGAACCGGGCCCGCCCGGCGTCCCCGGCAGCCGTGTCGACGAGCGCCAGCAGCTCCCGGTCGAACGCGGCGAACCGCGACCCGTCCGGCAGTCCCCGCAGGACCGTCGCCATCTCGGGCGACACGGCCGAGTCCGGGCCCAGGTCCTCGTCCGCCAGCAGCTCGGCCAGCCGCGCCCGCCGCGCCGCGATCGCGTCCTGCTGCGCGGCCAGATCGGCGTCGAGCTCCTGAAGCACCTCGCGCAGGTCCCGGCCGCGCTCGTCCGCCAGGACGTCCCGGACCTCGTCCAGCGACAGCCCGAGCTCGACGAGCCTCCGCACCCGCGCGAGGACCACGGCGTCCCGCAGCCGGTACTCCCGGTAGCCGTTCGCGAGCCGCTCGGGCTCGGGCAGCAACCCGAGATGGTGGTAATGCCGCACGGTCCTGGCCGACACCCCGACCAGCGCGGCCAGCTCCCCGATCCGCATGCCCTCATTACAAACGTTGACGCGACGTCAAGGTCAAGCCCACACCGGCCCCGGAACTTGGACCGCCCCCGACCTGCTTTTCGGACCTGGCCAGCGGACCACTGGACGGCTCGTTCACCTGGGATGATCTTTTTCGGCCGACCAAGAGTCCACTTCCGGCCAGCGATCTTTGTATCCACACCGGTTCGCGCTCGGCCTCGACACGGTCGGTCATGGGCTCGCATCCTCGGACGGTTCGGAGTTTCTGCAGGTCAACGGCCTTGTCTGCTGCCCGTCCGCCGCAATTGGCCCGATTCCCGAAGGTCACGCGCGACTACTCTCGGAGACCGGTGACGGTGCGTGATCACCCTCTTCACCTGCGACGATTCACGCCATAGAAGGCATATGTTCACTCTCCGGGATTACGGTCCCGGCATCGCCGCGGTCCGCGGCGAGATCCCGCATCGGTCGAGTGGCGAAGGAGTACGGTCCGTGTCGCATCGGGGTCGGCACTCGCGCACCGTCGCGGCCGCTGTCATCGGCCTGTCGGGCCTGGCCGTCGCGGCCTTCCTCGCCGTCCAGGCGCTCCGGGGGAACCCGGCCACCGCCGCGCCGCCGATGCCCGCCCCCGCGGCGTCCGGCGGAACGCCCGGCACGGCCGTCCCCACCGCCGCCGCCCTGCCGCGTTCGGTGCCGCTGCGTCTCGACGTGCCGCGGATCGACGTCCGGACACCGCTGATGAAGCTGGCCAAGAACGCGGACCAGACCGTCGAGACGCCGCCGCCGAGCCGCGCCCAGGAGGCCGGCTGGTACCGGCTCGGCGCCGCACCCGGCAGCCGGGGCGCGGCGGTGCTCATCGGGCACGTCGACTCGGCACGCGGGCCGGCGGTCTTCTACCGGCTGGGCGAACTGCGTCCCGGCGACCGGGCGAGCGTGCTCCGCGCCGACGGCCGCACCGCCGTGTTCCGCATCGACTCCGTCGAACGCGTCCGCAAGGACCGCTTCCCCACCCGCCGCGTCTACACCGACCCCGGCTACGCGGCGATCCGCCTGATCACCTGCGGTGGACGTTTCGACCGCGGCACCGGCCACTACACCGACAACGTCATCGCCTACGGCCACCTCCTGCGGTCCGAGGGGACGCGCTGACATGCACCCGGCCTCCGGCGCCTCCGAGGGCGACATGACCGCGGCCCCCCACGCGCGCCCCGAGCGTCACCGTCTCACCCGGCCGGGGCACGCGGCGCCGAGCCATGCCCTGCCGGCCCGACCGGGCCCGGGGCACCTGGCGTCCTCGACCCCCTGGGGAACCCGGCCCGGGCTCCATCACCCGGCGGCGGCCATCTCCCCGACCGTGACCGTGCCCGATCGGGCGGCGGCCGCGATCATGCCCCCGCCGGTGCGGCGGCGGCCGGTCACCCCGCCACGACCGCCCCTCCGGGAAGCGGCGCCGCCGGTCCAGACGCCGCGGCCGTCCGTCCGGCGCGATCTCCCCCGCCCGGCGCCGGAGCCCGCGCGGCGCCGCCGGGACCGGGACGGCAAGCGCGGCCTGCCGGTCACGCGCCCGGACACGATGCGGGTGACGGTCCTGATCCCGGCGCACAACGAGGCCAAGCAGATCACCGAGACGATCGCGTCGCTGCGGCGGCAGGAACGCCCACCGGACCACATCGTCGTGATCGCCGACAACTGCACCGACGCCACCGCCGCGCTCGCGCAGCTCTGCGGCGTCGAGATCGTCGGGACCCGGGAGAACCGGCACAAGAAGGCCGGCGCGCTGAACCAGGTCCTCGACCGGCTGCTGCCGATCCTCGGCCCGGACGACGCGATCATGGTGATGGACGCCGACTCGGCGCTCGACCCCGGCTTCATCCGGCACGGCGTCGACTACCTGGCCTCCGGCCGTTACGCGGCCGTCGGCGGCACGTTCACCGGCAAGCCCGGCGGCGGCACGGTCGGCATGTTCCAGCGGAACGAGTACGCCCGCTACGCCCGCGACGTCCGGCGCCTGCAGGGCAGGGCGCTCGTGCTGACCGGCACCGCCACCATCTTCCGCGCCGCCACCCTGCGGGAAGTGGTCGCCGCCCGCCGCGAACGCCGCCTTCCAGGGCTTCCGCACGTCTACGACGTCCGCGTCCTGACCGAGGACAACGAGCTCACCCTCGCCATCCTCCACCTCGGCTTCCGCATCCTGTGCCCGCGCGAGTGCACCCTCACCACCGAGGTGATGCCGACCTGGCGCGAGCTGGCCCGGCAGCGCCTGCGCTGGAAGCGCGGCGCCCTGGAGAACCTGGTCGACTACGGCTGGACGCCGATCACCCGCCCCTACTGGGGCCGGCAGCTCCTCTCCCTCATCGGCATCCTGGTGATCTCCGCCTACCTGATCTCGCTCGCCTACTCGGTGTTCTGGCTCGGCGGCATCCAGCTCAGCCCGGTCTGGGCGGGCATCACGGTCATCTTCATGGTGGAGCGCACGGTGACCGTCCGGCAGCGCGGCGCCGCCCAGATGGCGCTGGCCGCAACGATCGTCGTCGAAATGGTCTTCGACGTCTTCCTCCAGATCGTCCAGGCACGTGCCTTCTGGCAGGCCGCCTGGCGCAAAGAAAGGAAATGGTAGGTCATGTACAACAATCCCCCTATCGGCGGCGTGGCCGCCGGTTTCGGCGGTGCCGCCGCCGCCTCGCCCTGGCTCGGCCTCCAGGCCCTCTGGATCGGCCTGGCCCTCTTCACGCTGGTCTCCGCCGGCCTGGCCGTGAAGCGCATCCTCCCCGCCCGCAAGGGCTGACCCCGAAGGCCGGGGCACTACGCCCCGGCCTTCCCCGATCGGCCTCGGCTCGGACGTCCGCGTACGGTGAGGCCCTCACGTTCACGAGCGGTGTCTCGTCAGGAGGGGAGGGCAACCGAGGGAGTCGCATGACCACGCCATCCGAGCCGGCCGATCCGGGCCTGACCGCGATCATGAGCGAGCGCCGCCGGCTGATCAATCTCGCGTACCGCCTGCTCGGCTCGCTGGCGGAGGCCGAGGACGTGGTGCAGGAGACCTACGTCCGCTGGTACGCCATGTCCCGGCAGGAGCAGGACGCGATCGAGTCCCCCGGGGCGTGGCTGACCACGGTGGCCGGCCGCATCTGCCTCGACCTGCTCCGGTCGGCACGGGTTCGCCGCGAACGCTACGTGGGCGAATGGCTCCCCGAGCCGCTGCCCGAACGCACGGAATGGGCCGGCGAGCCGACCGCGGACCCGGCCGACCGGATCACCCTGGACGAGTCGATCAGCATGGCGTTCCTCGTCGTGCTCGAATCGATGACCCCGGCCGAGCGCGTCGCGTTCGTCCTGCACGACGTCTTCCGCTACCCCTTCGCCGAAGTGGCCGAGATCGTCGGCCGCACACCGGTGGCGTGCCGCCAGCTGGCGTCGTCGGCCCGCCGCCGCCTCCGCTCGACGCAGACCGCCCCGGCCCCGACAGCCCGGCAGGCGGGACTCGTCGGCGACTTCAAGCAGGCCTGGGAGGCCAAGGACATCGACGCCCTCATCGGCCTCCTCGACCCCGACGCCACCGCGGTCGCCGACGGCGGTGGCGTGGTCAACGCCCGGCTCGACCCGATCGAGGGCGCCCCGCAGATCGCCCGCACCTTCGTCGACATCGCCCGCACCGTCCCCGGCCTGAAGGTCCTTGAGCGCACGGTGAACGGCCGCCCCGGCCTGATCGCCCAGCAGGACGGCGTCACCGTCGCGGTCATGGCGTTCGATGTCGCGGGCGAACGCATCAAGCACATCTGGGCGGTACGCAACCCCGACAAGCTCCGCGCCTGGACGAGCGGCTGACCGACCGTCGCCCGGTACTGTCGCCGCATGAAGTTGCTGTCGGTCAACGTGGGCAGGCCGCGGCCGAACCCGTGGATGGCCGCTGCCCTGACAGGTATCGACAAGCGGCCCGTGGACGGCCCGGTCACGGTCACCGATCCAGGCCCCCGAGGCACCGGCGCGGTCGGCCTCGCCGGCGACCGCGTCCACAACACCAAGCACCACGGCGGAGCCGACCAGGCCGTCTACGCCTATGCCCGCGAAGACCTCGACCTGTGGGAACCGAGTTGGGCGTGCCGCTGCACAACGGCGTCTTCGGAGAGAACCTCACCACGGCGGGTTTGGACGTCAACGCGTCCCTTATCGGCGACCGCTGGCGCGTGGGCCGGGAGGTGATTCTGGAGGTCTCCGGCTTCCGCATCCCGTGCGGGACGTTCCAGGGCTGGCTGCGGCAGACCGGCTGGATCAAGAAGTTCACGCAGGCAGGCAAGCCGGGGGCCTATCTCCGCGTCATCGCGGAAGGCCGGATCAGCGCGGACGACCCGGTCGAGATCATCCACCGTCCCGACCACGAGGTAACGGTCTCCCTGGCCTTCCGAGCCATGACAAGGGAACCCGACCTGCTGCCGCACCTGCTCGCCGCCGAAGCGCTACCCCCGGACATCAAGGAGATGGTCCGCAAACGCCTCTCCTGATCCGGCGCTGGCCAACCCGGTGAAGTGAACCGACAATCATTTTGTCGCACCGATCTCACCGCGGGGAGACGCCGTGAACCCGGAAGCCGCTTACGTTCGTCGATGGACCTGGTGGAACGTACTCCAGCATTTGATGGGGACGTTCATCCTCCTTGTCGTTCTGGCGGTAGTGGTGTGGATCGTCGGTTTCCTGCTTCTGGCCCCGTTCGGTTTGCTCGGCACTCCGAGTTGGAGGTCACTGCGGGAGGGGCTGGGGACACTGCTCACCGGCGCACTCGCCACCCTGATGACCGTGTATGCGGCCACCATCTGGAAACGGAAACGCGCCTTCCCTGACGGGGTGGTGCTGGTCCTGGACGAGCCAGGCATCCGCATCGGATCCAGCGGGCAGAGTCGCCTCCCCTGGCACTGTGTGGACCGCGTCACCTACGCCAACACGGGACCAATCCTGGTCATCAGCCTTCACCCCGACGAGGACCGCCCACCCGGAGTGACCTCCGATCGCATCACCCTCGAATGGCCCTGGCACATGAGCGACACCGCGTGGCAAGAGGTCGAGGCCGCGACAAGAACGTTCTCCCCGGACACCAAGACGGAGACGCTCGGTCTCTCCACATCCACATCACGACCTGCCCGCGAAGCGAACCCCTCCTAACCCGCACCACGCTGCGGCACCATTGACCCCGGCCAGATCCGGATGTGCGGGGAGTGCGGAGCCATGACCGACGATGACGGCACGATCGTCAATGCCGCCGAACTGCTCGTGACGGCGCTCCGGCACCTGGACGACCACGACACCCGGCGGCCGATCGCCGAGATCCCCACCCTCGACGAAGCGGCCTCGCGGCCATTCCGGCCCTTCCCGGCCCTCGCGATCGCCATGGCGTCTCACGTGCTCTCCGCCTGGGAGGTGAGAGCCTTCCAGGTCGAGCGCGGTGACCACGGCGACCGGATCCGCTATTTCACCGCCGTCGGCGACGATTCTCTGCGTCCGTTCCGCGCGTGCACGGTGTTCGTCCCCGACCTCGGGACGCAACGTGTCCTCGAAATGTGCGGGCACGCGTTCTGCCCGAACATCGCGCCCGCCGGCCCTGGAAGCCGCTGCCCGGATCATCTCCTGGACCCCGCGTCGAACGGGCCGTTCCATTGGTTCCGGCTGGCAGGAGAGGCCGCCATGTCCGCGGAGCGCCGGCGCGGCGCCCGTCCCGAAACCGAGAACTTCGCCGTGGCCGCAATACGGCTGGGGCTTCCCCTTCCGGAAATCTGCCGGGCAGTCTCTGCCGACATCTGGACCGTGCAGGCCCTGGCGGACGGGCCCGTGCCGCTTCCGGACGATGTCGATGACTCCGACAACCCCGATAACTGGCCCTTCGTCCTCACGCCGGACCGGGACATCACCGCCGCCGACACCCGCCGGATCTACGCCTTCAACGACAGGGGCTACGTTCCGGCCGACCTGGCTTCGGAGACGGTGCTCGCCCGCAGGGGCGAGTTCTACACCTACTTCCACGCCTATGAAGGGGGTCCGCTCATCGTCTGTGGTGAGCACCGGCGCCTTTTCCGATTGGAATGGTGGCAGGTCCAAGACCACCTCCCACAACACCGCCTGGCCCGACGCGCCGAGGAACGCGGACAACAGATGTACGAACCCCTGGACTCCTGGGAGGACTACGTCTGAGCGGCCCATCGCTACCATCGGTCGATCATGCGGCGACTATCGACTTCACGGGGATTGCGACTGCTGGGCGGGGCGGGCATCGCCGCGGCGGGCGGACTGCTGGCGCTCAGGTGGGGGCAGAGAAGCCTGGTCGTGGTCACCGTGCACGGGACCAGCATGATGCCCACATTGCGAGACGGCGACCGCGTGCTCGTCCGGCGGCGTCCGCTGCCGCACGTCCGGCGCGGCGACATCGTCGTGCTCGAACCTCCCCTTGACGGTCGCTATCTTCCCGGCCCCGCGGGACCCGACGGACGGACCTGGAACGTCAAGCGAGTCGCCGCCCTCCCCGGCGACGACCTACCGTCCGGCGTCCCCGGAACCTCGGGGGACACGGTGCCGCCGGGGGCGCTCGCGGTCCTCGGCGACAATCCCGACAGCATCGACTCCCGCCACCGGGGCCTGTTCTCCGGCGACCGGCTACTGGGCGTCGTGGTCCGCCGCCTGAACGTCACAGCGCGGCCGAGTCAACGGCCGGACGGGGGGCAGATACCGACAAGATCACCGGGATCTTGATCGCAGAGTGCACAAGCCGGTACCGCCCGGCGACGGCCCCCTTGCCGTAAATGATCAACGTCATTAGCTTCGGCACCGGCGAGCGTGATCATCTAGGCGCGACGCGCCGCCGCTCGGAAACGCCGCAGCCGGAACGCTCCGGCTCGACCTGAGGAGATCCTCGTGATCCGTGCACTCAACCGCCTGGGCGACCGGATGCTCGGCCGCGTCCTGCCGAACACGACCGCCCGCGCCGAGCCCTGCTGGTGGACCGACACCGGCATCCGCTGCTGCATCTACGCCGGCAAGACCTACTGCGGCATCTGACGTCCGCTTTGCAGTACGTCACGCTGACCGCCCGCTGCGCCCTCGGTCTGGTTTTCCTGGTCGCGGTCCTCGGCAAGGTCCGCGACCGGGACGCCTTCCGGGAGTTCCGGCGGTCGGTGCCCGGCCTCGCCCCCGGCCTGCCTCCCACGGCGACGTCCGTCGCCGTGGTGGCCGCGGAATCGGCCGCCGTCGTACTGCTGGCCGTACCGCGGACGGCACCGGCCGGCCTCGCGCTGGCCGGCGCCGTCCTGCTCGCGTTCGCCACGGGAATCCACCGCGCCCTTCGCGAGGGCAGGCACGCCACCTGCCGCTGCTTCGGCACGCGCCCGTCCCCTGCCGGGCGCGTGCACCTCGCGCGCAACCTCGCCTTGACCGCGCTCGCCTTCGGCGGCCTGGCCGCGCACCTCGCGGCGCCCGGCCCGGTGCATCCGGCCGGCGCCGCCGTCGCGGTGGCGGGCGCGGGCGTGCTCACCCTGGTGTTCATCTTCTTCGACGACTTGGCCGACCTGCTGATCGCGCCGTCCGCACGCCCTCCGCGATGACGCGTCCGGCACCAGCATGAGGGAGCACCGTTGCCCTATCTCGTCGCGGGCGTCGTCCTCGTCGGCGTCCTCTGCGCGATCGACCTGATCCTGACCCTGGCGGTCGTCCGCCGCCTGCGCGAGCACGCGGCCCTGCTTGAGGGCGGGCGGGCCCAGGTTCCGTTCACGGCCCCCGGCACCACATTGCCCGAGTTCAGCGCGTCCAGCCTCCACGGCACGGTCGTGACCCGCGCCTTCTTCACCGAGCCGACGATCGTCGGCCTGTTCTCCACCACCTGCGCCGCGTGCCGGGAACGGCTGCCCGAGTTCACCGACCGGATCCAAGGCCTGGACGCCCGGCGCGTCCTCGCGGTGATCGAGGGCGAGCAAGACGAGGCCGAACCCTTCACCACCGCGCTCGCACCGGTCGCCACCGTGATCGTCGAGCCGGCGAGAGGGCCCGTGAACACGGCGTTCGGCCACCCGGCGTCCCCCAGTTTCTACGTCGTCGGGGACGGTGCCGTGGTGACGTCCTCGGCGCTCTCGCCCGCCGGCCTGCCGGTGCCGGCCCGCGCGTGAGACGACCGGGGGCGCGCACCGCGGTCGTCGCCGCGCTGGCATGGCGCG
The DNA here is from genome assembly GCF_047130825.1 of Actinomadura madurae. Taxonomy (NCBI): domain Bacteria; kingdom Bacillati; phylum Actinomycetota; class Actinomycetes; order Streptosporangiales; family Thermomonosporaceae; genus Actinomadura; species Actinomadura madurae. Next base: position 7,429,935 of record NZ_CP083237.1, on the reverse strand, counting down.
CCCACCGGACCGCCACGACCGCGTCCGTGGTCCTCGCCGTGCTCACCGGGCTGGCCCCCGTCGCGACCGCGTGGCTGACGAAACTCGTCCTGGACGCGCTCGCCGGGAGCGGAGACCGCGACGTCCTGCCGGGCCTCGCCGGCGGGCTCGCCGCCTGCGGCCTGTGCGTCATCGCCCTGCCGCACGCGTCCACCTACGCCCAGGCCCAGCTGCGCCGCGCGGTGCGCGCCCTGGTCGTCGACCGCCTGTTCGGCGCGGTCAACGCCCACGCGGGCCTGCGCCGTCTTGAGGACCCGGCCTTCCAGGACACGCTGCGGCTGGCGCACGAATCCAGCCAGACCGCACCGGACCGGCTGATCCTGGGAACGCTGGCCATCGGCCAGGCGGCCATCACCATGTCCGGATTCGTCGGCACCCTCCTGGTCATCAACCCGCTGCTGGTCCTGGTGATCTTCCTGGCGGCGCTGCCGTCCGTCTGGATCCAGCTCGGCCTGAGCCGCGAACGCGCCCGCACAATGTGGAGCATCAGCCCTGGGAAGCGACGCGAAGTCTTCTACGGAGAGCTACTGACAAGACCCGAAGCCGCCAAGGAAGTGCGCCTGTTCGGCCTCGGCGGCTACTTCCGCTCCCGGATGCTCGACGAGGTCCGCTCGACCAGCGAAGCCGAACGGCGGATCGACCTCAAGACACTACGCAGCCAGGGCTTGCTCGCCCTGGTCGGCAGCGCCGTCGCAGGCGGCGGCCTGGTGTGGGCAGTGCTGGCGGCCGCATCCGGGGCCCTAACCGCAGGAGACGTAACGGTGTTCATCGCGGCCGTCGCCGGAGTCCAAGCCGCCCTGACATCGATCGTCGACCGGTGGGCGGACGCACACAACGCCCTGCTCCTGTTCGGTCACTTCCACCATCGTGGACGCCGAACCCGACCCGCCTCCGAACCCCCGCCCTCGTCCCGTCCCACCCTTGCGCCATGGCATCGAGCTGCGGGACGTGTGGTTCCGCTACAGCGAAGCGCACCCCTGGATCCTGCGCGGCGTCGACCTGCACATCCCGTTCGGCCAAAGTGTCGCCCTCGTCGGCGCGAACGGCGCGGGCAAGAGCACGCTGGTCAAACTCCTCTGCCGCCTCTACGACCCGGACAAGGGCGCCGTCCTCTGGGACGGCGTGGACCTGCGCGACCTGGACCCCGCCGAACTCCGCGAACGCATCGGCGCGGTCTTCCAGGACTTCATGGAGTACGACCTGACCGCGTCTGACAACATCCTGCTGGGCGACCTGGAGAGCACCAACGAACAAATCGCGGCCGCCGCCGAGCGCGCCGGCGTCCACGAGACCCTAAAGGCACTGCCGCGCGGCTACGACACGATGCTCAGCAAGATCTTCCCCAGCGACGGAACCGGCGTCACCCTGTCAGGCGGCCAGTGGCAGCGCCTAGCCCTGGCCCGCGCATTCCTGCGCCAAGACCGCGACCTCCTCCTACTGGACGAGCCGAGCTCCGGCCTGGACGCGGACGCCGAACACGCCGTCCACGCATCCCTACGCCGCCACCGCCACGGCCGCACCAGCGTCCTGATCTCCCACCGCCTGGGCGCGATACGCGACGCCGACCTCATCGCCGTGCTCTCCGAAGGCAAGATCGTCGAACGCGGCCCCCACGACACCCTCATGGACCTGAACGGCGAATACGCCCGCCTCTTCACCCTCCAATCCAGCGCCTACACCACGCCCTGATCTCACGACTGGCAGACTTCAGGTGTGACAAAAGGCGTCTACATCAACGTGACCGGATACGGCCTTCGCATCAAACCGAAATGGCCCTTCGCGTTCATCCACCCGGCAGACGTGGGCGGCGACGGGACGGCACTGGGTGTAATTCGATGCGGCGAGGACGGCCAACCACACGTGACAGCCGGCCCCGACCGTCCGACCTGGCGAATCGAAACCCAGCTGTACTCGGTCACGTGGCCCAACGGATTCACCCTGGAGTGCGCCGGAGAGAACGACCCGTTCGCCCCGTTCCTACTGTGGGGCCCGGACAAGTCACTGATCTGGGTCCAGGGACCAATCCGCCGAACCCGCCTAACAGCCCCCTCAGACCTCGTAGGCCCAGGCCAACAAGTCGTCGACCAACAAGCGAACTCCATCGAACTCGCCTACACCGAAGAAGGAGCCCCCTGGCGCCAAAGCCACCACATCCTCGACCTCGACCAGGACCGTCTAGTCATCGTCACCTCCCAAGCCCCCACCCCCCACGCCGAGCCGACCCTAAAAGCCGGCAAGCAACTAGCCCACTCCTTTCGCACCAACGAGTGAACCGCCGTCACACGTCGTCAGGCCCGAAAGGCGGAAGATAGATCTCATCACGGCGGGTCACACGCAGACCGGGATGCCAGGCGACAGACAGGTCCACCTCCCCCTCGGCGTACAGCACGACCTCATTCAGGTGTTCCAGAGCCGGCAACCGCCCAAAATCGCCGTGTGCCAAGGTCAGGGACTCCAACCCCACAATGTCCTGAAGCCTGGACATGGAATCGACGTCCACAACCGACAGGATGAGGTGCCGGACAGGAGTCCCGCTAAGTTGCCCGAGGTCAATGTTGGAGGCAGGCCCCGCCAGCTGAAGCAACTCCCACGAGCGCCCCGCGAGCGGCCCCAAATCCATGCCGTTGTCCTCCCACAACAGGGCTTCCGTGACCGAGGGCAACCACCGGACGGGCTCGAACGACCCCACCCAGAAGAAGTCCGTCGTGAGGCGGTGACGGCGCAAGATGGGGTCGAGTGCCGGAGGCTCCGGGATATCGGAGCCACAAAGCACCTGCCGCCACACCGAAGTGAGTCCGTCCCAGAACTCCCCCCAGCTGATCTCCTCACCCCCGGCAACCAACCTCCTACCTTCGTCCACCACGATCCCCCAACCACTAAGTAGGAGCCCTCCGAGACAGCCGGTTCACGCCCGAGCAAGGATCGGACACCGCCCAACTCGGCAAAGTGAATCGACGATTACGGCCACCAGCATGCCGCTGATCCCGATTACAACCGGCAAGCCCATCCGGGCAGGCTGCCCGTCGGCGCGCAGACGTCAGAGGTGCAGGCAGCAGACCGTGATCAGAAGCCGCCGTCAGGTGATCATTTCTTGTCGATCAGTGTGTAGCCACCGTCGAGCACCGGCGCGTCGGCCGCGGGGGCCATGCACTTGCGCAGGGGACCGTCCCCGGGGCCGGGGCCTCCGCTCAGCCCGATCCGGCTGGGTCCCGCGCCTTTGCCGGCGACGTAGAAACTGACGCCCATGCGCTCGTGCTTCTTCAGCATTTCCTCCCATGGCCCACCGGGAGTGGTTCTGGTGAGCGTGCCGGTCACGGTCGCGGTGGGGCCGCCGGTGGTCAGGCAGTCGACGATGAGGTCCCCCCAGTTGGTGAACCACGTCCCGTCGGGCATCTTGAACCGGTGGGAGATCCGGAAGGTGCCCCACGACCGGGTGGGCTTGGACGCACCGCTGGGATCGAACGCGGCGTGCGCATTGACCGTGACGTGGATGTCGTTGTCGGGTGCCGGGAAGTACATCCTGGCCCGTCCCTCCAGGTGGGAGGTCTTGACGCCGACCGAGGCCTGGCTCGCCGGGGCTGGGGCGTCGGCCGCCGCCCAGGAGCCCATGGAGATCGACACCGTCAGAGCCGCAGCGAAGCCGGCGGCGACGGCCATACGTGCGCCGGATACGCGACGAGTCCAGTTGATCATATGTGCGCTCCGATCGAGCGGGGGGTGACTCTCGACGCCCCCAGCCTGGGATCGACGCTCCGGCACCGGGTCCCCCACCCGGGCGATCAGGCTCCCCCTTTCGGGTGAAATGCACCCGGCCGGGGAACCTGACCCCGATGACCCGCGTGGGCAGGCATCTGCTCCGGGGTTGCGGCAGGAGGTCATGTGCCGCCACCTGACGGGGTGCTCTGGTGGGGGGTGTGGTCGGGGCCGACCTGCCAGTCTCCACCGGAGTTGAAGCCGTTGTGTCCGGTCGCGGACGGTTAGCCGCCCGACCGTCTGAGGAGATGTTCGGGCGTTAGGACATCCGGGTGAAGGTCGTCGGCAGGCTCCATCTCCCCCTGTAGGGCGGTCCAGCGCGGCGGCGGAGGTCCCGCAGGAGGAAGCCGGGTGGCCATTTAGTCTTTCGTGACCAGGTGAAGCCGTCGAAGAATATGGGGTCTCGACAATCCATCCCCGACAGATCGATGTCCGACACGTCGATCTTGATGCCCCCCAGAACGATCGATGTCTTCTGCGCGCTTTCAACAGCGGAACGCTGTACGTGAGGAAGTTTCTCGCGTGCGCGGACTAGGGATGGATCCCCGTGAAATTGCTTCGCGAGGTCGGTCGCCTGCGATAGACCTGACTGGTTTCGGTGTTCTGCACCAGCGGTTTCCTCGTTCAAATAATGAAGGGTTTGCTGAGCATGCCCAGCGGCTCGCTCCAGGTACCAGCCGCCCTCCCCTCGCTGCAGGTACCAGCCGCCGTTTCGCAGGATGCGCAGGTTGGGCGAGGGCATGCGATTGAACGCGTCGACGAGCGTTCTCGCACGCTCGATGAGCAGTTCATCCGCGGGCTGCGAAGACTCTCGAAGGTCTACGTACAGGGACTGGGCAAGGCCGCGAACCTCGACGAGGGCGATGGCCAGATCCCGCACGCGCTCCGGCTCCGCATAAATACCCATAGACACACCTTAATAGGTCGTAACAGAATCAGCGGACGAGGCGTCGCCAGCAGATGATGGCCGCGGCCAGGATCATGAACGCTTCGTGGGCGTCGTCGCGGATCTCCCAGCGGATACGCGGGCGGCGGAACCAGGGCAGCAGGCTGATGGTGCGCCCGACGACACAGCGGTGGACGCCCAGTCCCGAGCCATGCGGGCTACCGCGGCGTACGATGACCGGTTTGCCGCCCTTGCTCCATGCCATGCGGCGGTATTCGTCATGGTCGTAGTACTGGCTCCATGTCGGAGGAGTCGCGTTCAGGAAGTGCGCCGCAGCGTGGTTGGCATGCATGGACGCAAGGGCCGCGACGACGTCGGGGTTTTGAGCGACGAAGGCCCCGAAATCTCCCATGGATGCGCAGCCTGGGTCGACCTATGATCCTGGCCGCTCTCCCCTTGTTGGGGACAAGGGTGAGTTGGGCCGCCGTGCCGGTTGGATCATTTAGTTGAGCTGGAACGGCGTCTTGATGTCCGTCTTTCGGAGTCGTATCGCGACTTCGTTCCGCAGATCGGTGACTGGACTCCGCGGTCGGCCCATCGGATAGATCGACGAAGCGGCCACAGACCGTGGCCCGGACCGGCTCCACCTCGCGCCTCGGCGTTCTCAACAGAGCCCCTCGTGGCCGCCGGCGAATCGTGGATTGAGACCACCGTGACAGGGCGAAACGGACCAGGTTCCTGCTCCTCGCCGCCGGCCCGTGAGCTTGACGCCAAGCGCTGGATCGCCACGCGACCAGGCCAAAGGATCTCCAGAACTTCAGCATGGCCACCCGGAGAAGGCCCGTAAACGATCAGAGACAGCCGGACACGACGAGAACAGCCCCTGACCGGGTCATGCCTGGTCAGGGGCTGTTTCAGCTGGGGTGGCGGGTCCAGGATTCGAACCTGGGTAGGCTAAGCCGACGGATTTACAGTCCGCTCCCATTGGCCACTCGGGCAACCCGCCGTGGTGTCGCAGGAAAGCTTAGCGGACGGTGGGCGTGGGTGTGACATCGAGGGCGGGCGCGCGGGGCGTGGGCTTGATCGTCGGGAGTCGATACGCTCTCTGGATCGTGAAGGTGCTGTTGAGGGGATGAGTGTGCGATGGCCGACAGCTCTTTTGACATCGTGTCGAAGCTCGACCGGCAGGAGGTCGACAACGCGCTGAACCAGGCCGCCAAGGAGGTGGCCAACCGGTTCGACTTCCGGAACGTGGACGCGGGGATCAAGTGGTCCGGGGAGTCGATCGAGATCCAGGCGAACACCGAGGAGCGGGCGAACGCCGTGCTGGACGTGCTGAAGGACAAGCTCGTCAAGCGGGGTATCTCGTTGAAGGCGATCGACGCGGGTGAGCCGAAGCTGTCCGGGAAGGTGCACAAACTGAGCGTGGGCCTCAAGGAGGGCATCGCCCAGGACGACGCCAAGAAGATCGGGAAGATCATCCGGGAGGAGGGGCCGAAGGGGATCAAGGCCCAGATCCAGGGGGACGAGCTGCGGGTCAGCTCGAAGAAGAAGGACGACCTTCAGCAGGTCATCTCGCTGCTGAAGGGCAAGGACCTCGATGTGGCCCTCCAGTTCGTGAACTACCGGTAGCCGCAGTAGGGAGCGCGCCGACCCCATCCCCCGCAGAAGTGGTCGGCGCGCTCTCGTGTGTTATGACGCGGCCGGGTCCCGGCTGGTTCGGTCGAATTCAGCGGCGGCCGCCCATGCGCTCCAGGCGGGCTATGCGGTCGGCGGCCGGGGGGTGGGTGGAGAAGAGCCTGCCGATGCCGGCGCCGGAGAACGGGTTGGCGATCATCAGGGCGCTGGTGGTGGCGAGTTCGGGGTCCTGCGGCAGCGGCATGGCGCGGGTGCCCGCGTCGATCTTGCGGAGCGCGGACGCGAGGGCGAGGGGGTCGCCGGTGAGGCGGGCGCCGGCAGCGTCGGCGGAGTACTCGCGGGTGCGGCTGATCGCCATCTGCACGACGGCGGCGGCGACCGGGCCGAGGACGAGCATCATGAGGGCGCCGAGGAGGCCCGGGCCGTCGTCGTCCTCGGAGCGGCCGAGGGGCAGGAAGATCGCCAGGTGGGAGAGGTAGGTGATCACCGTGGCGATGGCTGCGGCGACCGAGGAGATCAGGATGTCCCGGTTGTAGACGTGGGACAGCTCGTGGCCGAGGACGGCGCGCAGTTCGCGCTCGTCCAGCATCTGCAGGATGCCGCGGGTGCAGCAGACGGCGGCGTTGCGCGGGTTGCGTCCGGTGGCGAACGCGTTGGGCTGGCGGGTCTCCGACACGTACAGGCGCGGCATGGGCTGGCGGGCCGAGGTGGACAGTTCCCGGACGAGCCGGTACAGGGTCGGCGCCTCGACCTCGCCGACCGGGTGGGCGCGCATGGAGCGCAGCGCGATCCGGTCGCTGAAGAAGAACGCGACGCCGTTGGTGCCGAGTGCGATCAGCAGCGCGATCGTCAGGCCCGCGCCGCCGCCGAACACCCATCCGGCGGCGAGCATCAATGCCGACAGCGCGGCGATCAGTGCTGCCGTCTTGACGCCGTTGAACTGCACTTCCGTCTGCCTCCCCGTCGACTCCGGCATGAACATCAACGGTTTGACCTGGGTGGACGTTCCCGCCTAGGTGGCCTGCGTGACCGTCTGCAGGACGATCTGCGGCGCCACCGAGAGCACGACGGCGCCGGCGGCGGCCGCGGTGATCGCGGCGCGGACGCCGAGGCCGGGGGCCGCGTCGTAGTGCTCGTCGGCGGCGGACGGGGTGAACAGCCGGACGGCCCAGAAAAGGTAGTAGTACAGCCCGATGACCGTGTTGATCGCCATCACGACGGCGAGCCAGGTGACGCCGCCGGCGACGGTGGCGCGGAAGACGACGACCTTGGCGAACAGGCCCATGACGCCCGGCGGCAGGCCGGCGAGGCAGATCAGGAAGAAGGCGAGGGCGGTGGCGACCGCGGGGTTGCGGCGGGCGAGGCCGCGGTAGTCGTCCAGGGTGTCCCAGCGCTCCGAGACGCGGCCGCGGCGGCGGAAGCCGATCACTACGGCGAACGCGCCAATGTTCATGACGGCGTAGAGGGCGACGTAGGCGGTGGTGGCCGCGACGGCCTCGGGGAGGCGGCGCGAGCCGACCGCGAGCGGCGCGAGCATGTAGCCGGACTGGGCGACCGATGACCAGGCCAGCAGCCTGATCGCGGTGCGCTGGCGGAGTGCGGCGAGGTTCCCGATCGTCATGGTGAGCGCGGCGAGCACGGCGACAACGGGGCCCCACACGTGCCCGTAGGCGGGGAGGCCGAGGGCGAGGACGATCGCGAGCCCGGCGAATCCGGCGGCCTTCGACACGACGGACAGGAACGCGGCGACGGGCAGCGGGGAGCCCTGGTAGACGTCCGGGGCCCAGAAGTGGAACGGGACGGCGGCGACCTTGAACGCGAACCCGGCGAGGACGAGCACCGATCCGACGGCGGCGACCGGGTCGAGGTCGGACGGCAGCCGGGACAGGGCAGGGGCGATCCGGTCGAGGTGCATGGCGCCGGTCGCGCCGTAGACGAGGCTGATCCCGAACAGCATGATCGCGGTGGAGACCACGGAGACGAGGAAGAGCTTCAGCGCGGCCTCGGACGCCGTCCCGTCGTAGCGGCGGAGCGCGGCGAGGGCGAACACCGGCAGCGACAGGGTCTCCAGCGCGACGAGCAGCAGGACGAGGTCGCGGGCGGCGACCAGGGCGAGCGCGCCGATGACGGCGGCGAGCAGCAGGAAGTGGTACTCCCCGACCGGCATCCTGGAGTCGGTGATCTCCTGGAGGGACAGCAGGACGACGATCACGGCGGCGCCGAGGACGATGCCCTGGAACAGCAGGGTGAAGTCGTCCGCGACGTAGGAGCAGGAGCGGGGGCCGCCGCCGCGCAGGCCGTCCGGGAGGCAGAACGTGGCGCGGCGGTCGCCGGCCGCCAGCGCGATCACGGCGATCAGCGCGGCGGCGAGGGACCCGCCGGACAGCAGGGACAGGACGCGGCGCGGCGCGTCGAACGCGTCGGCGAGCAGCAGCCCGATGGCGGCGACGGCGAGGATCAGCGGCGGCGCGATCGCGGCGTAGTCGATTTCCTGGATCATCAGCCGCCTCCGAACAGGGCGCGGACGGGGCCGGTGGTCACGTCCAGCAGGGTCTTCGGCCAGAGGCCGACCAGCAGCGTCAGCGCGATGAGCGGCACCCAGGCGGCGTACTCCTGGAGGGAGACGGCCGCGACGCGGCCGCGGGGTTCGGCGACGCCGTCGGACGGCCCGTGGGTGAGCTTGGCGAGCATTCGCAGGAAGTAGGCGGCGGTGAGGACGGCGCCGAGCGCGGCGACGACCATGAACGTGACGAACGTCTCACGGGGCAGGTCGGCGTGCGGGCGGTAGGCGCCGACGAGGGCCAGCACCTCGCCCCAGAATCCGGCGAGCCCCGGCAGGCCGAGCGAGGCGACGGACGCGAACGTGAGGATCGAGGCGAGGCGCGGGGACGTGCCGAGCATGCCGCCGCCGATCGCGTTCATGTCGCCGGTGCCCCAGCGTTCCTTGACCGATCCGGCGAGGAAGAACAGCAGGCTGGTGATGAGGCCGTGCGCGATGTTGCCGAACAGGGCGGCGTTGACGCCGACGGGGGTGAGCGTCGCGATGCCGAGCAGGACGAACCCCATGTGCCCGACGGACGAGTAGGCGATCATCCGTTTGAGGTCGCGCTGGGCGAGGCAGGCGAGCGCGCCGTAGATGATCCCGATGACGGCGAGCAGGCCGAGCCAGGGCGCCCAGAACGCGGCGCCGTCCGGGGTGAGCGGCAGCGCGATCCGCACCAGCCCGTACGTGCCCATCTTCAGCAGGACGCCGGCCAGCAGGACGGACCCGACCGTGGGGGCTTCGGTGTGCGCGTCCGGCAGCCAGGTGTGCAGCGGCCACATCGGCGCCTTGACCGCGAACCCGATGCCCATCAGGGCGAACGCCGTGACCTGGAGGCCGTGGGACAGGCCGGATCCGTGTCGGTCGGCCAGGGCGGTCATGTCGAGGGTGCCGGCCTTGGCGCCGACGAGGAGCATCCCGGCGAGCAGGAGGCCAGAGCCGAGGAGCGTGTAGAGGATGAACTTGAGGGCGGCGTCGCGGCGTCCGGGACCGCCCCACAGCATGATCACCGCGTACATGGGGATCAGGACGGTCTCGAAGAACACGAAGAACAGCACGAGGTCGAGCGCGACGAACGTGCCGAGCATCCCGATCTCCAGGACGAACAGGAGCGCGGTCAGCAGCCGGATCCGGCCGCCTTCCGGCGGGTGCCGCAGCGTGTAGAGGAAGCAGAGGAACGTCAGCAGGGCGGTCAGCACGACCAGCGGCAGCGAGATCCCGTCGACGCCGAGGTGGAAGCGCAGGCCGACGGCGGGCGCCCACGCGCGGTCGACCTCCAGCTGCATGCGGGACGTGGCGCCGAAGTCGAACGCCGTCATCGCGGAGATCGCGACGAGCAGCGTCGCGCCGGACACGGCGGCCCCGAACGCGCGGACGGCGAAGCCGGTGCGCAGGAACCGGTTCGCCGGGACGAGCATCGCGAGCGCCCCGGCCAGCGGGAGCGCCATCATCAGCACGAAGATCACTGGAAGATCACCACCGCGGCCACGATGACGGCGACGCCGGCGAGCAGGCCGGTGAGGTAGCGCTGCGGGTTGCCGTTCTGGACGGTTCTGACCAGGTCGCCGAGGCGCCGGGTGGACCGTCCGGCCCCGACGACGGCGGCGTCCACGCGTCTCCGGTCGACGAGCACGACGTGGCGTGCCAGGGCCTCGACCGGACGGACGAAAGCGATCGCATACAACTCGTCCACGAAGAAGGCCCGCGCGAAGGCGGGACGGACCGGCCCGAGCGCGCGCGCGGGATCCAGGGCGGGGTCACGGTTCCAGATGAGGTAAGCCCCGCCCGCCCCGATCGCGAGCAGCAGGACGCTCAGCAGCGAAGCCCCGAGGTGGGGGCGCAGTTCCGGCGCGCCGAGACCGAAGAAGCCGAGGATCGCGGCCGGGACGGCGAGCGCGGCCACCGTCCACGACATGATCCGCGACGGGTCGCGCACCTCGTACGCGCCGCGCGGCTCGCCGAAGAACGTCATCAGCCACGCCCGCGCGGCGTAGGCCGCCGTCAGGACGACCGTGAGCAGCAGCCCCAGGTAGACCAGCCAGGCGACGCCTCCGGGCAGGCTGACCTCACCGCCGTGCGTGGCGGCGTGCTGGGCGGCCTCGATGACGGAGTCCTTGCTGAACCAGCCGCTGAACGGCGGGACGCCCGCGAGTGCGGCGAACCCGACGGTCATCGACCAGAACGTGAGGGGCATGCCGCGCCGCAGCCCGCCGTAGTGGGCGAGCATGTTCGAGCCGGCGGTCACGATGACGCAGCCCGCGGCGAGGAAGAGCAGGGCCTTGAACGCGCCGTGCGTCAGCAGGTGAAAGATCGCCGCCGACTTCGCGCCGACCGCGAGCCCCGCGGCCATCACGGCGAGCTGGCTGATCGTCGAGTACGCGAGGACGCGTTTCAGGTCGTCCTGCGCCAGGGCCGCGCACGCCGAGCCGACCATGGAGACCACCGCGGCGAGGCCGAGCACGGCGAGCGCGGCGGTGGAGAGGAGGAACACCTCGAACAGCCGCGCGACCACGAAGACGCCGGCCGCGACCATCGTCGCCGCGTGGATGAGGGCGCTGATCGGGGTGGGGCCCGCCATCGCGTCCGGCAGCCAGGTGTGCAGGGGGAACTGGGCGCTCTTGCCCGCGACCCCGGCGAGCAGCAGCAGCGCCGCGGCCGTCACCGTCGAGCCGGGCAGGTCGCCCGCCCGCGCGATGATCCCGGAGATCTGGAACGTCCCGGCGCCCACGCCGAGGACGATCACGCCGATGAGGAAGCCGACGTCGCCGAGCCGCGTGACGAGGAACGCCTTGACCGCCGCCCGCGAGTTCGCCCGGTCCTCCCAGTGGTGGCCGATGAGGAAGTACGAGCAGATGCCCATGACCTCCCAGCCGGCGTACAGGACGAGGAGGTCACCGGCGTACACGACCAGCAGCATCGCGGACGTGAACAGCGAGACGAACGCGGCGTAGGAGGAGTACCGCCGGTCCTCGGACATGTACGCGACCGAGTAGACCTGGACGGCGAGCGCCACGCAGCACACCATGAGCCCGACGACCGCGGACAGGCCGTCCACCTGGAGCCCGACCCGGATCGGCACCGACCCGGTCTCGACCAGCGTGAGGTCGCCGGTCCGCTCGCCGGGGTCGCGCCACACGGTGGCCGCGACGACCGCCGCCAGGACCAGCGACACCGCGATCGGGGCGCACGCGATCAGCGCCGGGCCGTTCCGGAGCGGCGAGCCGCCGGGGCCGCGCAGCAGCCGGGTCAGGGAGGGGCCGGACAGCATCCCGCCGAACGCGGCGAGGAACGGCAGCAGGGCGACCAGGGACGCGGACCAGATCACGGCGCGGCCCCCTCGACCGGCTCCGGCCGGCTCCCGGGCCTCTCCGGTTCCTTGGACGCCTTGGACGCCTCGGACGCCTCGGGGGCTTCAGGCTCTGCGGGGGTCTCGTCGTCCGTCTCGGCGAGGGCGCGCAGCCGGTCCACGTCGATCATCTGCCGGTTCCGGTACACCAGCAGGACGATCGCCAGCCCCAGCCCGACCTCCGCCGCCGCGATGACGATGGTGAACAGCGTGAGGACCTGCCCGCCGTGCAGGCGGTCGCGGTACCAGATGTCGAACGTGACGAGGTTGAGGTTCACCGCGTTCAGCATCAGCTCGACCGACATCAGGACGAGGATCGCGTTGCGGCGCGCCAGCACGCCGTACACGCCGACGGAGAACAGCAGCGCGGCCACGATCGTCGGGTAGGCGAGGTGCATCAGGCGCCGCCCTCCCCGTCCGCCGGAGGCTCGGGACGCTCCCGGGCAGTGCCTTGCGAGCGCGCCCGGCCCTTGAGCCGGGAACGCGCGCCACCCGGCCGGGAACGCGCCTGGCCTCCGGGCCGGGAACGCGCCTGGCCGTTGGCCTCGGGGCGCGCGCGGATGTCCGAGCGCGACAGCACGATCGCGCCGACCAGCGACGCCAGCAGCAGCACCGACAGCACCTCGAACGGCAGCACCCACGTCCGGAACACCGCGGCGCCGAGCTCGTCCGCCGACCCGCCGCCCTCGCGCAACGTCATCCGCTCGTCCCGGAACCCCATCACCATGACGGTGACCAGCACGGCGGCGGTGGCGGCGGCGACGGCCCCGGCGACCCAGCGGTTCCCTGAGTCGAGGTCGGCCGACTCCCCGATCGGCGCCCGGGTCAGCATGATCCCGAACAGCAGCAGCACGACGATCGCGCCGACGTAGATGAGCACCTGCACCCAGGCGACGAACTCCGCGGTCAGGACGAGGTAGCCGCCGGCGAGCGCGCCGAACGACACCACCAGCCACAGCGCCGCGTGGACGAGCCGACGCGTCGTCACCACCAGGACCGCCGACCCGACCGCGACCACGCCGAGCAGCGTGAACACGATCTCCTGGCCGCTCACGCGCCACCTCCCGGCGGCCTGCGCGCGCCCCGCGCCGCCGCCTTCTCCGCCGCGCCCACTTCCTTCGGCGGCTCGGCGGACGGGTCGTGCGCCTGCGGCGGCGGGACGGTCCACATCCACTCCCGGAGCCGCTCCTTCTCGTGCGTCAGCTCCGCGATGTCGTACTCGGCGTACTCGAACTCGGGCGACCAGAACAGCGCGTCGAACGGGCACACCTCGATGCAGATCCCGCAGTACATGCAGAGCGCGAAGTCGATCGCGAACCGGTCGAGGACGTTGCGCGTACGTGGACGTCCGCCGCCCTCGGCCGGGAGGGTCTCCTTGTGCGAGTCGATGTAGATGCACCAGTCGGGGCACTCGCGCGCGCACAGCATGCACACCGTGCAGTTCTCCTCGAACAGCGCGATGACGCCCCGGCTGCGCGGTGGCAGGTCGGGTTGCACTTCGGGGTATTGACGCGTTATGGACCGCCGCGTCATCGTCCGCAACGTGACCGCCAGCCCCTTGGCCAGCCCGCCTCCTGGTAGCCGTCCCACGCGCCCCATGATTGCGCACGATCGTCACGAGGGGAACGCGATGGGCTCCGCGTTCGTCCAACCAGGAGCAGACCGTGTGGTGAACGGCGGTCTCACGGGCAGGGAGGGCATGTGAATCATCACGCGGACCGCCCTTCCGATCCAGGGCCCGGTCACCACCCCCGCCCCGCGTCCGACCGCACGCGTCCCACGTCCGCTCGTCCGCGTCCGCCGGCCGACCGCGCCCGCCCGCCGCACCGCCCGCCGCACACGCAGCCGGGCTGGCGGCCGCCCTATCCGGGCCCGCCCGTGCCGCCCCGGCCGCCGCTGCCGCCGCCCATCCCGGCGCCGGCCCCCGAGACGACCCGCGGCGTCCTGTGGGCCTCGGTCCCGTTCATGACCCTCGGCTACGGGACGCCGTTCTCGTTCCTCTACGCCGCCATCCGGCGGGGCTCGTGGGGGCTCGGCGTGACCGCCGCCGGGTACGGCGTGGGCACGGCCGGCGTCCTGACGCTGTTGCAGTCCGGCGATCCGGTGCTGACCGTCGTCGGCTCGTTCATCGCGATCCTGCTGTGGATCGCGGGCACCGGGCACGCGTTCGCCGTCCGGAGGGAGGTTTTTCCGCGCGAGGTCCCCCGCAACCGGCTCAACGAGCACGCCATCGAGGTCGCGAAGTACCGCCGGTCGCTGCGGGACGAGGCCCGCGCGCTCGCCGCCGAGGACCCGGCGCTCGCCCGCGAGCTGCGGATCGGCCGCCCCGACCAGCCCCGCGCCTACGACGACGGCGGCCTCGTCGACGTCAACCACGCGCCGCGGGACATCATCGAGGCGCTGCCCGGCATGACGCCGGAGATCGCCGACCGGATCATCGCCCGCCGCGAGGAGACCGGCGGGTTCCTGTCGGCCGAGGAGATGGCCGTGGACGCCGACGTCCCGCCGGACGTCCTCCCGCAGATGGCCGACTACACGATCTTCCTCAGATGATCCCCGGCTCAGATGATCCCGGCTCGGATGAGGCTCAGATGATCAGAGCGCGACCTTTCAGAGCGCGACCTTGAGGACGCCGGTCAGCGCGAGCTGGGCGAGGGACAGCGGGACGAGCCAGGCCCAGGCGAGCTTCTGGAGCTGGTCCTCGCGCATGCGCGGGTAGCTGACGCGCAGCCAGATCACGCAGAACGCGAGCACGCCGCCCTTGAGCAGCGTCCACAGCCAGCCGAGCTCGGTGTTCAGGAACGGCCCCTTCCACCCGCCGAGGAACAGGACGGCCGTCAGCCCGCACAGCACCACGATCCCGGCGTACTCGGCCAGGAGGAACAGCGCGAACCGGAGCCCGCCGTACTCGGTGTACGGACCGAAGATGATCTCCGAGTCGGCGACCGGCATGTCGAACGGCGGGCGGCGCAGCTCGGCCAGGCCCGCGACGAAGAACACCACGCCGCCGACCGCCTGCCACGGCAGCCACCACCAGCGCCACTCCTCGACGACGCCCTGCAGGGAGAGCGTTCCCGCCGCCATCGCCACCGACGACGCCGCGAACACCATCGGCAGCTCGTACGACATCAGCTGCGCCGCGACCCGCATCCCGCCGAGCAGCGAGTACTTGTTCGCGCTCGCCCAGCCCGCCATGATCGCGCCGATCACGCCGACGCCCATCACGGCGAGCGCGAAGAAGATCCCGGGACCGAGGTCGAGCGCGACCTGCCCGCCCGGACCGACCGGGATCACGAGCAGGACCAGCAGGTACGGGACGATCGCGACGCCCGGCGCCAGCTTGAACACCCACCGGTCGGCGTCGCGCGGGACGACGTCCTCCTTCTGCGCGAACTTCACCCCGTCGGCGACGAGCTGCGCCCAGCCGTGGAACCCGCCCGCGTACATGGGCCCGAGACGGCCCTGCATGTGCGCCATCACCTTGTGCTCGGCCTGCCCGACCAGCAGCGGCAACAGCGCGAACGCCCCGGCCACCAGGACCAGCTTGACCACGATCTCAAGCATTCGGTCCCCAATCCTCCGGCACGCCGGGCGGGCGGACACGGCGGCGGCTCGGCGCCCCGTGCCCCGATTCGCCCGGTTCCTTGGCGCCGGGCCACGGCTTGGCGACGCGGGCGGCGAGCACGAAGTCCTTGCGCAGCGGATGACCCTGGAAACCGTCCGGCAGCAGCAGCGGGACGAGGTTCGGGTGGCCCTCGAACAGGATGCCGAACATCTCCGCCGTCTCCCGCTCGTGCCACGCCGCGCCCCGGTACACGCCGGTCGCGGTCGCGAGGACCGGGGCCCGCTTCGGGACGCGCGTCCGGATCAGCAGATGGTGGCGGCGCTCCAGCGAGTACACGTGGACGACGACCGCGAAGCCCTCGTCCACCTCGTCCACGCCGGTCAGCCAGTCGAAGAAGCCGCAGGCGAGGTCGTCGCGGGCGAACGTCAGCGCGTCGATCCAGTTCTCGGGCGGCACGCCGACGGCCAGGCCGCCGTGGGTCTCCTCGGTGGTGATCTCGTCGCCGAAGCGCGCCGTCCAGGCGTCGGTCAGTGCCTCGCTCACCGGTCACGCCCGATCCGGTCGTCGTGGTCGTCGTCCGTCATGCCGGGGATGATCGACGGGTCGTGCCGGCGGCGCTCGTCCTCGTCCGCGCCATCGGCCGCGTCCCCGTCCTCGACCGGCGGGACGGGGCGCGTGACCTCCTCGTCCGAGACGGTCGGAACGGGCGCCGTGGCCTGCTCGTCCTCGGGCGGCGCCGTGGCGGGCTCGTCGTCGACGGTCGGCACCGGGGCCGTGGCCTGCTCGTCGGCGACGGTCGGCACGGGGGCCGTGGCCTGATCATCCGCGACGACGCGGTTGGGCCGCGTCACGTCGTCCGGCTCGGCGGGCTGCTCCGCGGATTCGGCCGCGGGTTCGGCCGCGGGCCGGGCCTCGGGTTCGGGCGCTTCGGGCAGGTCGGCGGCGCCGAGGTGCCGGACCGGCATGGTCTCGTCCTCGGCCCCCTCGCCCACCTGCTCGCCCGCCCCCTCGTCCTGGACGCTCCAGTGGTCGAAGGTCTCGTCCGCCTCCGGCGGGGGCGGTTGCAGCGGGCGGCGCAGGACGGTCGCCGACAGCGGGCGCGGCTCCGGCGGCGGGCTGAGCGACTCGCCGCCGTTGTAGCGGTCGCCGAGCGACTCGGCCGCGATCTTCTCCTGGAGGTGGACGATGCCGTGCAGCAGCGCCTCGGGACGCGGCGGGCACCCGGGCACGTAGACGTCCACCGGGATGATCTGGTCGACGCCCTTCGTCACGCAGTACGAGTCCCAGTACGGGCCGCCGCAGTTGGAGCAGGCGCCGAAGGAGATCACGTACTTCGGCTCCGGCATCTGCTCGTACAGGCGCCGCACCGCGGGCGCCATCTTGTCGCTGACGGTCCCGGAGACGACCATCAGGTCGGCCTGCCGCGGACCCGGCGCGAACGGGATGACGCCGAGCCGGATGAAGTCGTGCCTGCTCATCGAGGTCGCGATGAACTCGATGGCGCAGCAGGCCAGGCCGAAGTTGAAGACCCACAGTGAGTAGCGGCGTCCCCAGTTGAGCACGAACTTGATCGGCTTCGGCGCGACCCGCGACAGCGGCCCGACGCTCGGCGGCGGTAGATCCACAGTGCCCACGACGCCATTGTTACAGCGCCGGGCGGCTCAAACCCAGGAGAGGACGCCCTTCTTGCCCGCGTACGCGAGCCCGGCGGCCAGGAACGCGAGGAACACGAACATCTCGCCGAGGGTCGTCGCCCCGTAGCCGGGGGCCGAGAAGACGGTCGCCCAGGGGAACAGGAACACCGCGTCCACCGCGAACACCACGTACAGGTAGGCGAAGACGTAGTAGCGCACGTAGGAGTGCGCCCAGCCCTCGCCGACCGGGTCGACACCGCACTCGTACGTGGTCAGCTTCTCCGCGGTCGGACGGTCGGGACGGAGCAGCCGGTTCGCGCCGAGCGCGCCGCCGACGATCCCGGCGCCCGCGAGGAGCAGCACGACCACGACGACATATGTGTCGAAATAGTTATGCACCAGATCCTCCTCGCTTGCGTCTCATCCAGTATCCCCGCAGCTGCATCAAGGAGTGTGGCCTTGTACCTCCACCCCGGTGGATCACAATGCCAGACTTTTGCTGCACACTAGGTTTGCATGGGGTCACTATGACCTGGAAGGACGTGACCGGATGAGCAACCCTCCGCCTCCCCCGGGCTGGGAATCCCCGGGCGGTGCCTCCTGGCCGCCTCCGCCGCCGCCAGCGGGCCCGGGCGGGCCCGGTCCCGGCGGGCCCGGAAGCCCAGGTCCGGGCGGGCCTCCCCCGCCCGGCGGCTTCGGCGGCCCCGGAACCCCGCCCCCCTTCTTCCCCCCGCCCCCCGGCTCCCCGATGGGCCCCGCGATGCCGCCGCCCAGGCGCGGCGGAGGCGGCGGCCTGGTGATCGGACTGATCGGCGGCGGCCTCGTGCTGCTGGTCCTGATCGCCGTCGTGGTGTTCGTGGTGGCGAGCAACAGCGGCAAGTCGCCCGAGGAGAAACTGACCGCCGCGGCGAGCAACCTCGACTCGGCCCGCGCCGTCGGCCTGAAGGGCACGTTCGGCGGCGGCGAGACGCTGCGCGGCGAGCTGAACGTCACCAAGGGCGGCCGCGCGATGGGGCCCGTCAGCTGGAACGGCGACCAGGTAACGGTCCTGTCCGCCGACGGCAAGCTGTTCGTGAAGGCCGACAAGACCTACTGGTCGAAGGAGATCTCCAGCACCGAGGACCCGTACTACCTCAGCTCCGGCGAGCAGTGGGGCCGGCTGAGCGCGGACGAGCTCGACCTCGACTTCAAGACGCAGCTCACCCCGACCGCGCTGGCGAGCAAGATCCGCTCGGCCCGGACGTCGCGCGTCAAGCCGATCGAGAC
This sequence comes from Actinomadura madurae, assembly GCF_047130825.1. Taxonomy (NCBI): domain Bacteria; kingdom Bacillati; phylum Actinomycetota; class Actinomycetes; order Streptosporangiales; family Thermomonosporaceae; genus Actinomadura; species Actinomadura madurae. Next base: position 7,411,266 of record NZ_CP083237.1, on the reverse strand, counting down.
GACGTGGTCCGGCAAGAAGGCGCTGAAGTTCAGCACCTTCTCCTCGACCCTCTACATCACCGACGAGAACGACGCCGAGCTGCTGCGCTACGAGGCGACCACGCCGCGCGTCACGCTGGACGTCATCCCGAAGGACTCCAGCGACGCCTCGTCCCTCATCTCGGACATGCGCACCAGCATGGGCGAGCTGAAGGACTCCTTCAACGGCTCGGCCCGGCCGACGGTCGACGAGTGGAAGAAGGGCGGCTGCAACGGCGACTCCGGCTGCACGGTGGAGGCCAAGATCCGTCCGCCGTACGACGTGGAGAAGCCCGTCACGATCGATGTCCGGTTCCGGCTCACCGCCGGGACGCTGACCGGCCGTGACCTCGGCAACTGCACGACCCGCATCACGATCAGCAGCTCGCTGTCGCAGTGGGCGAGCTGCCGCGTCACCAGCAGCGCGTGGACGAGCTGGGCCAAGGCCACCGGCGGCACCTTCTACAAGCACGCCCAGTACAAGGTGATCGGTGCCACGTCCTCGGAAGTTCAGGCTCTGCAGAGCGGGCTCGACAGCGAATGAGGCCGCAGGTGAGGCGCGTCCCGCGCTGATCCGAGGCCGCCCGGGTGCCCGGTGGCGCTCCCTCCGTCCGGGGGGAAGCGCCGCCGGGCACCCTTATGCTCTTCGTGGACGCCCCTCCAGGGCCCCGGCGGCCGACCCCCACCCCCCGGAACGGTCCCGAGCCCCGTCGGCATCTCCTGGAGAGGGCCGCTGATCCCTTGCTTTGTGCCTGACGGAAGGGCCCCGACCCGGGCCCCGGAAGTGAGCAGAGTGAGCCCCGAGTGAGCGCTGAACAGGACGAGCCGTCGCAGGCGGCCTCCGCCCGCCCCCCGTCCGCGGACGCCCCGTCCCCGGACGACCCCGGGGAGGCCCTACACGGCCCCCACCCCGGCGACGTCCACGTAGCCGGGGCCCCGCCACCCCGGCCGTCCCCACCGCCCCCTCCGACCGCGGCGGCACCACCGCAGGGCCCGCCCCCGGCGGACGAAGCGAACCCGGCCGCAACGCAGCAGCCCGCTCCACCCCCACCCGGCGGCCCCGCCATGCCGCCCGGCACCGCCCCGTCCAACGGCTCCGCAAAACCGAGCGGCAACACCCCACCGGGGGGCACTGCCACACCCGGCGTCCCGGGCACGCCAAGCGGCCCCGGCAGCTCCGACACACCCGGTGTCCACCGCACGCCTCGTGATCCCGGCACCCCCATCAACCCCGGCACGCCCGCTGACCCCGGCGCGCCCATCGGCGCCGGAGTGCCGGTCGATCACAGCACGCCTGCTGACCCTGGCACGCCCATCAACCCCGGTATGCCTGGTGGGCGGGTCATGCCGGGGAATCCGGTCATGCCACGTAAGCCGGTGCCGTTGAAGCGGCGGCGGCGACGGGCTCGGGTGCTCGTGGTCGCGGGGGCGGCGGCCGTGCTGGTCGCCGCCGTCGCCGTGACCGCCGGGGCGCTCGCCGGGGGTGGGGAGGCGCCGAAGAAGAAGCCCAAGGCCACCGTGTCCGCCGCGCCTCCGGCGTGGACGGTCGCGGCGGGGCGGGCGCTCACGTCCGGGACGGGCCTGCGCTACGACGGCACCCTGACGGTGAACGGGCAGCCCGTCCAGGCGCATCTGCGGGTGACGCCGTCCGGCGCCGTGACCGGGACGTTCACCGCGGGCCTGCTGAAAGCGGACGTCGTCGCGATCGACGGGGACACCTACCTCAAGGCCGCGCCGGCGTTCTGGCAGACCTACGCCGGCGGCGTCGCGCACCCGGAGTACTACGCCGGACGCTGGTCCAAGGCGCCCGCGTCCATGCCCGGGTTCGACGTGCCGGACGTCCTCGGCCCGGAGGCGATCGCCGAGTCGCTGGCCAAGGCCCCGGCGGAACCGCCCACCGAGAACGTGAACGGCGTCCGCGCGTACCGGGTCAAGACGCCGGGCGCGGAGTACCTGCTGACGGCGGCGGCCCCGCACCGGCTGCTGGCCGTGCGTCCGGCCGGCCAGGCCGGGCCGCGCTTCACCGTCGCGCCCGTGACGGCGCCGGCGACGCTGTTCGCCGAACTGCGGCCGCGGGTGGCCCGGCTCGGCGGGGCCGCCGACCCGGGCCTGCGCTTCACCCCGGGGACGCTGACGTTCCGCAACTGCGACCAGAACACCAACGGCTGCACGGTGAGCGTCCCTGCCACGCTCGCCTCGCCCGCGGGGGCGGTGCCGGACGGGGCGCGGGCCGCGCTGCGGGCGGCGATCACGTCCCGGGGCAAGCCGCTCGGGTCGTGCACCGGGTCGGGTCCGGTCCCGGCCGACCGGGCGCTGGTGCTGCGCTGCACCGTCACGAGCAGGCTGTGGCGGAACTGGATGCGCGCGGCCCTCGACAACCCCGGCTCGTACCCGTACGAGGCCACTGCCCGCGTCGTCGGTGAGGCGCTCGACGCCGCCGACGTGCCGGACCTGCTGGCGCGTGTCGACAAGGAGCGGAAGGCGGTCATGCGGCGGGCGCCGTCCACGCCGGGCCCGTCGGTGTCGGCGGAACCGTCCGGCACGCGCACTCCGCGGCCGGAAGTCGCCACATCACGGACACCAGGGACACCATAGGTCCCACGTTCAGGGGCGGTGCCCTCGGCCGTGATTCCGGCTGTCTACACTTCGGGTCGTGAACTCCACGCCCCTGGGGAGCCGCGGCTTCTCGACGAGTCCCGTGCGGCGGTTGGTCAGGCGACTGCACGTCGACCTGTGCCGGCAGCGCAGCAGCCTGTGTTCGCGATGAACTCGGGGACCCGTCCAGGTCGTATCCCCGGATAGGACGCGCGGAGCGGTCGCCGCCCGTCAGTGCCTTCCGGCACAGCCTCCAAGACCCGCGGCCACCGGTACGGGACGACCTACGCCCCCGTCCCGCTGAGCGGCCCGTCCCCGATAACACCATCCGATCCCGGACATACCATGAAGGTAAGCCTTAGTAGCATCACGATCCTGGGCGCCTCCCCCAGGACGGATGCTGCGCGTCGAGGAGGTCTTCCTCTGTGACCAAACAGGTCCAGCAGCTCGACCGCGTCATCATCCGTTTCGCCGGAGACTCCGGCGACGGCATGCAGCTGACCGGCGACCGCTTCACCCAGGAGACCGCGGCGTTCGGCAACGACCTGTCGACGTTGCCGAACTTCCCGGCCGAAATCCGCGCCCCCGCCGGGACCCTCCCCGGCGTGTCCAGCTTCCAACTGCACTTCGCCGACCACGACATCCTGACGCCGGGCGACGCGCCCAACGTCCTGGTCGCGATGAATCCCGCCGCGCTCAAGGCCAACCTCGCGGACCTGCCGCGCGGCGCGGACCTGATCGTCAACACCGACGAGTTCACCAAGCGCAACCTGTCCAAGGTCGGCTACGAGACCAGTCCCGTCGAGGACGACTCGCTCGCCGAGTACCGGGTGCACGCGCTGCCGCTCACCTCGATGACGGTGACGGCCCTCGCCGACTTCGACATCTCCAAGAAGGACGCCGAGCGCGCGAAGAACATGTTCGCGCTCGGGCTGCTGTCGTGGCTGTACCACCGTCCCACCGAGGGGACGCTCGCCTTCCTGGAGAAGAAGTTCGCCTCCAAGCCCGAGATCATGAAGGCCAACATCGCGGCCTTCCAGGCGGGCTGGTCGTACGGCGAGACCACCGAGGCGTTCTCGGTGCAGTACGAGATCAAGCCGGCGCAGCACGAGCCCGGCCTGTACCGCAACATCACCGGGAACATCGCGCTGTCGTACGGGCTGGTCGCCGCCGGCGTGCAGAGCGGGCTGCCGATCTTCCTCGGCTCGTACCCGATCACCCCGGCGTCCGACATCCTGCACGAGATGTCCAAGCACAAGAGGTTCGGCGTCCGGACGTTCCAGGCCGAGGACGAGATCGCCGCCGTCGGCGCGGCGCTCGGCGCCTCCTTCGGCGGGTCGCTCGGCGTCACCACGACGTCCGGGCCCGGTATCGCGCTGAAGAGCGAGACGATCGGCCTCGGCGTCGCGACGGAGCTTCCGCTGCTGGTCATCGACGTGCAGCGGGCCGGGCCGTCCACCGGGCTGCCGACCAAGACCGAGCAGGCCGACCTGCTGCAGGCCATGCACGGCCGCAACGGCGAGGCGCCCGTCCCGGTGATCGCGCCGCAGTCCCCGTCGGACTGCTTCGACGCGGCGCTGGAGGCGGCCCGGATCGCGGTGAAGTACCGCACGCCGGTGATCCTGCTGTCGGACGGCTACCTCGCCAACGGGTCCGAGCCGTGGAAGCTGCCGGACGTCGCGGCGCTGCCGACGATCGAGCCCGACTTCGCGGCCCCGTCGCAGGAGAACTTCGAGCCGTTCCGCCGCGACCCCGACACCCTCGCCCGCCCCTGGGCGATCCCGGGCACGGCCGGGCTGGAGCACCGGATCGGCGGCCTGGAGAAGGCCGACGTCACCGGCAACATCTCCTACGACCCCACCAACCACGACACGATGGTCCGGCTCCGCCAGGCCAAGGTCGACGGGATCGCGAACGACATCGACCCGCTCGCCGTGGACGACCCGTCCGCTGCCGCGGGGCAGCCTAAAGCACGCGTGCTCGTGATCGGCTGGGGCGGGACGTACGGGGCGATCTCGGCTGCCGTCCGGCGCGTCCGGGCGTCCGGGCGGAAGATCGCGCAGGCCCACCTGCGCCACCTCAACCCGTTCCCGGCGAACCTGCCCGACGTGCTCCGCTCCTACGACAAGGTCGTGGTGCCGGAGATCAACCTCGGCCAGCTCGCGCTGCTGCTGCGCGGCCGGCTCCTCATCGACGTGATCGGCTACAACCAGGTCCGCGGCCTGCCCTTCAAGGCCGAAGAGCTGCAGGGCGTCTTCCAGGATGTGATCGACAGTGAGTGAGAACGGCTCCAACGGAAACGGCGCCGTCAACGGCAACGGGAAGTCGCTGCTCTCCCTCGTCCCGAAGGCGGAGGGGAAGCAGACGCTCAAGGACTTCAAGACCGACCAGGAGGTGCGCTGGTGCCCCGGGTGCGGTGACTACGCGATCCTCGCGGCCGTCCAGTCCTTCCTGCCCGAGCTCGGGCTGCGCCGCGAGAACATCACGTTCGTCTCCGGCATCGGCTGCTCGTCCCGGTTCCCGTACTACATGAACACCTACGGGTTCCACTCGATCCACGGCCGCGCGCCCGCGATCGCGACGGGGCTCGCGACGTCCCGTCCCGACCTGTCGGTGTGGGTCGTGACGGGGGACGGCGACGCGCTGTCCATCGGCGGCAACCACCTGATCCACGCGCTGCGCCGCAACGTCAACCTGAAGATCCTGCTGTTCAACAACCGGATCTACGGGCTGACGAAGGGCCAGTACTCGCCGACGTCCGAGCTCGGCAAGATCACCAAGTCGACGCCGATGGGGTCGCTGGACGCCCCGTTCAACCCGCTGTCGCTAGCGATCGGCGCGGAGGGCACGTTCGTCGCCCGCACCATCGACTCCGACCGCAAGCACCTGCAGTCGGTCCTGCGGGCCGCCGCGCAGCACCGCGGCACCGCGCTCGTCGAGATCTACCAGAACTGCAACATCTTCAACGACAACGCGTTCGAGCCGCTGAAGGACGCGTCCGTCCGCGACGACGTCACGGTGCGGCTGGAGCACGGCGAGCCCATCGTGTTCGGCGCCGACCGGTCCAAGGCGCTGCGCCGCTCGCCGTCCGGGTCGTTCGAGGTCGTGAAGGCGGCGGACGTCGACGCGTCCGAGATCGCCGTGCACGACGCCCACAACCCGGACCCGTCGCAGGCGTTCGCGCTGTCGCGGCTGGACCAGCCCGCGTTCGAGCACACCCCGATCGGCATCTTCCGGGACGTCGACCGCCCGTCCTACGACGAGCTGATGCGGGCCCAGCTCGACGACGCCGCCCAGACGCAGGGCGAGGGCGACCTCGCCGCGCTGCTCGGCAGCGGCGACACCTGGCGCATCGACTAGCGCGCGTCCAAAGGCCCGGCCCCGGTTCGGCGGGGCCGGGCCTTCGCGCGCTTCGAACGCCCGCGGACGGGGCACGGTTCATCACATGGTGAGCGACGGGCACCCCGCGGCGGTCTTCCCGGCGGGACACGGTGCGGGACGGCGACTCATCCTGAAAGACTGAGGAGATCATGGAGCCGGGGAGGTGCCGATGCGGGTCATACCGCGCCGCAGCAAGGGACGTCAGCGCGACGACGAACCCACCGGCCCCCCGCCCCAGCCCCCCACCCCGCAGCCAGACGACACTTCACAGCCTGACGAGAAGACCCCGCAGGCCACTCCGGCGCAACCAGACGCCACCACCCAGCCCGTCGCCCCGACGCAGCCGGACACCCCAGCGCAGCCCGGCGACACAGCACAGGCCGCCGCTTCAACGCAGCCCGTCGGTTCCACACGAGCCGACCTTCCAGCACAGCCCGGCAGCACGACACAGCCGGACGGCTCGGCGCAGCCCGGCGGAACGGCGCGCCCCGACAACGTGACGCAGCAACTCGGCACGGCACAGCCCGGTCCAGTGCAGCCCAGCGACACGGCACAGGCTGGCGACACAACGCAGCCCGGCGGAACGGCGCAGCCCGGCGACACAACGCAGCCCAGCGGCTCAACCCAACCGAGGGGCTCGACGCAACCCGGCAATCCGGCGCAGCCCAGCGGTTCAGCGCAAGCTGGCGACACGGCGCAAGGCAGTGGTCCCGCGCAGGGCAGCGGTCCCGCACACGGCAGCGGTCCCGCACACGGCAGCGGTCCCGCACACGGCAGCGGTTCCGCGCAAGGCAGCGGTTCCGCGCAGGGTGGTGGTTCCGCGCCGGGTGGGGACCCGGCGCGGGGTGGCGGGGCGACGCGGCCGCTTGGTGCGGCAGGGCACGGTGGCGGCGGTGCGGCTCCGGAGGGTGGAGAGGCCGTCGTGGGGCCCGCTCAGCCCTATCGGCCGACGACGGTGCCCGGTGGGAATCCCGCGGAGGAGCGTAAGGAGGAGGGGCGGACGACGGCTGTGCTGCCCGCCCCGGCGGTCTCTGAGGCGGCGCGGCGGCGGGCGCGGGCGGCGGCACGGCGGCGGGAGGCGGCGGAGGCGAAGCGGAACCGGGCGGCGCACCGTCCGGGACGGCCGCCCCGGGCGGTCCCGCCGGCGCGGGCGGCCGACCAGCACCGGTCGGCGCTGCTGGTGATGGTGCTGACGCTCGGGCTGCTGATCGCGGCGGTCGCGGTGACGGGCGCGATGATCGCGTCCTCGATGCGGACGCGGCCGGTGACGCTCGCCGCGCCGCTGCACATCTACCCCGTCGCGCAGGCGGCGCCGGGGCCGTGCCCGGCCGGGACGCAGGGCATCACCGCGCAGTCCGGGGCGGGGCCGACCTGCTACCGGCTCACCCAGGGGATCGCGATCCGCAAGGTCGCCGATCTGCGCGTGCAGAAGTCGCGGGTGCAGCCGGGCGGCTACGACGTGGCGGTGACGCTCCGCCGGGTGGACCGGCAGGCGTTCGCCCAGCTCACCCGCGCGACGGTCGGGCGCGACCTGGCGTTCGTCGTGCGGAACCGGCTCATCACGCTGCCGCGCGTCGACATGGCGATCACCGACGGGAAGGTCGTGGTGACGGGCTCGCCGGACCGGGCCACCGCGAACCGGCTCGTCCGCGACCTCAAGGGGCGGTAGGCGTCACACCTGGGGAAGCTCCTCGCCCTGGAGGGCCTGGATCTCCAGTTCGACGCGGAGGCTCTCGCCGACCAGCGCGATGCCCGCCTCCAGGATCTGGTTGAAGCGGATGCCGAAGTCGGTGCGGCGCAGCTCGGCGGTGGCGCGGAACGCCGACCGGACGCCGCCCCACGGGTCGGCGCCGATGCCGAGGTAGGTCATGTCGAGGTCGACGGGCTGGGTGAGCCCGTTGAGGGTGAGCCGCCCGTGCACCGTCCAGCGGTCGGGGCCGGCGCCGGTCAGCCCGTCGCCCTCATAGGTGATGACCGGGTGGTCGTCGACGTTGAGGAAGTCGGCCGAGCGCAGGTGGTCGTCGCGCATCTTGTTGCCGGTGTCGATGGACGCCGCCTCGATGCGGGCCGTGACGCGCGACTCCTCGACCGGTTCGGCGACCTCGACGCGTCCCTCGAACACCGCGAAGCGGCCGCGGACGCTCGACAGCCCGAGGTGCTGCGCGACGGCGGCGATGTCGGAGTGCGCCGGGTCGATCGTCCAGGTTCCGGGGGCCGGGAGCTCGGTGCCGCCCGCGCGGCCGAGCACGATCTTCCCGATGTCGGCCGTGCCGGCGCTGGAGACGATCAGCGTCGAGGCGGCGGGCTGGAAGCCCATCGCGGTCACGATCACCGTGTACGTGCCGGCGGGCAGCGGGCCGGCCGCGAGCACGCCGTCCTCGCCGACCTGGTCTCGCGCGACCTGGTTGCCCGCCAGGTCGGTGACCGTGACGATGGCGTGCCGCACCGCCCAGCCGTCCTTCGTCCGCACCGTGCCGCGCAGGCCTCGTTCAGCGTCCATCAGCGACCCGCACTCCAGGTTCTCATCGGGGTTCCCTCCGCCGGACGGATCCGCGCCCGTCATTCGTCGGGGTAGCCGAGCTTCAGGTCGTGGCCGTCCAGCCCGCCGCCCGAAAGCGACAGGCCGGTTGCGACCGGAGGATATCCGGACGCGATCACGGTGTACTGGCCGCCGGTGAGGTCGGCGAACGCGTACTCCCCGTCCGGCCCGGTGATCACCATCGCGACGACGTTGCCGGCGGCGTCCACGAGCGTGACCCGCGCGTCCCCGACCGGCGCGCCGGACTCGTTGCGGACCGTGCCGCGGATCCGGGCGCCGGGCGGCATCTCGACGTCGGCGCGCGTCTGGCCGTTGCCGGTCACCTCCACCGGCAGCGCGACCGGACGGTGCGCCGCGGCGCTCACCGCGAGGGTGTAGGCGCCCGCCGCGATGTTCTCGAACAGGTAGCGCCCGTCGCCGCCGGTGCGGGCGGTGCCGACGACGTCGCCGCGGACGTCGGTGACGACGACCATCGCGTTCGTGACCGGGGCGCCGTCCCCGCCGCGGACCGTCCCGGCGAGGCCGCCGCTGCCGGCCAGCAGCAGGTCGAACTCGACCGGGCGGTCGCCGACGACGAGCGTCGCGGCCTGCGGCTCGTGCCCGCCGGTCGCGGCGATCAGCACGTAGCTGCCGGGGCCCGGGGTCGGCAGCGCGTACCGCCCGTCCTCCTGGGTGATGGCGCGGGCGAGCTGGTGGCCGTCCACGCCGATGAGGGTGAGCGCGGCGGACGGGACGGGCTCGCCGTCGCGGGTCCGGACGACGCCGCGCACGGGAACGCCGCCGTTGCCGCCCTGCCCGTTCTGCTGGGCGAGGAGGCGTACCTGGGTCGCCAGGTCCTGGGCGGCGGGGACCGCGCCGTTCGCCGGCGTCTCCGCCGGGGTGGGGAGCCGCGCGTCCCGGTCGTCGTCGACGTGGGCGCCGCGGGCGTGCCTGCCGGCGCCGACCGCGGCGACGGCGCCCGTGCGCGCCGCCGGGGCGGGCGGGCGGACGACACCGTCGTCGGCGGGCGTGGCGGCCGGAGTGTCGGTGCCGCCCCGGTTCGCCGACCCGCGCAGCGGCAGCTCCCGCAGCAACAGGACCGCGACGAAGCCGAGCAGCGCGACCGGGATGGCGTACAGGAAGACGGTCTCCAGCGAGTTGGTGAACGCGTCCTGGATGATGCCCCGGACCTGCGGGGGCAGCTTCTGGATCTCCGCCGGGGAGCCCAGCTCCGGCGCGTCTCCCCCGGACGGCAGCGGAATGCCCGCGGACCGGAAGCCGCCGGTGATCTCGTTCGCCACCCGGTTGGTGAGGATCGCGCCGAACGCGGCGACGCCCATCGCGCCGCCGAGGTTGCGGAAGAACGAGACGCCGGACGTCGTGGACGCGAGGTCGGCGGGCGCGGCGGCATTCTGCGCGGCGAGGATGAGGATCTGCAGGCTGAGGCCCATCCCGACGCCGAGGACGGCGAGGTCGATGCCGATGACCAGCTCCGGGGAGTCGGTGTGCAGCCGCGACAGCAGGTACAGGGATCCGGCGACGCACAGCATCCCGATCACCGGGAAGATCTTGTAGCGGCCCGTCCGGGTGACGATCTGCCCCGAGCCGGTGGACGTGACGAGCATCCCGACGACCAGCGGCAGCGTCATCAGGCCGGACGCGGTGGGGCTCATCCCCTTGACGATCTGCAGGTACTGCGGCATGTAGATCATCACGCCGAACATCGCCATGCCGACGCAGATCGAGATGAACGACGTCAGCAGGAAGGTCGGGTTGCGGAACAGCCGGGGCGGCAGGATCGGGTCGCGGGCGATCCGCTCGGCCACGACCGCGAGCAGGAGCAGCACGGCGGCGCCGCCGAGGAGGCCGTAGGTCCATTCGGAGTCCCAGGCGAACTCCGTCCCGCCCAGGGACAGCACCAGCATCAGCGCGGCGGCGCTGCCGGTGATGGTGAACGCGCCGAAGACGTCGACGCGGGTGTCGCGCCGCACCTTGGGCAGGTGGAGCACCTTCTGGATGACGAGGAACGCGACGACCGCGAGCGGGACGCACACGTAGAAGCACCAGCGCCAGCCGAGGCCGTCGGCGTCCACGATGAACCCGCCGAGCAGCGGCCCGGCGACGGTCGCGACGCCGAACACCGCGCCCATGTAGCCGGCGTAGCGCCCGCGCTGCCGGGGCTCGACCACGTCCCCGAGGATGACCTGGGCGAGCGCGGACAGGCCGCCGACGCCGAGGCCCTGGAACGCGCGGGCCGCGATGAGCTGGCCGATGTTCTGCGACAGCCCGGCGCCCACCGACGCCACCACGAAGAGGAGCAGGGCGGTCTGGAACATCAGTTTGCGCCCGGCGATGTCGGACAGCTTGCCCCACAGCGGGGTGGAGGCGGTCATCGTGAGCAGCGCCGCGCTGGCCACCCAGGAGAGCTTGTCCTGGCCGCCGAGGTCGCCGACGATCGTCGGCAGCGCCGTCGCGACCACCGATGTCGACAGCATCGACGTCAGCATCGCCATCATCAGCCCGGCGAGGATCTCCAGGATCTGACGATGCGTGTACTGCGGTCGCGCTTGCTCTGGCGTCACCGGGCCGTGCGACGCCATGCTCGCCTGAGCCACCCTGCCCCCATCGGACGATGAGTTACCTGTGCTTTGCATTTACCTTATGTAGACGCTTGTTTACTTGCAACCCGGGGGATACTGGGCACGGACCGTCACCGAGAGCCGGGGTTTGGGGATGCAGGTCGAGCACAGCATGGTGGAACGGCGCCCGAAGCGCGACCGGGAGGCCACCCGGCGCCGCATCCTGGACGCGGCCCGCGACCTGTTCGGCGAGCACGGCTACGACGGCGTCACCGTCCGCATGATCGCCGCCCGTGCCGAGGCGAACATGGCGCTGGTCCACCGCTACTTCGGCTCCAAGGCGGCGCTGTTCGGCGAGGTGCTGGCCGGTGAGTCGGTGATCCGCGGCGTCATCGCCGGCGACCCCGCGGGGCTGCCGCGCCGCCTCGCCGAGCACTTCGTCCGGCAGCTCGAACGCGGCTCGGTCACCCCGATGTCCCGGATGCTGGACCGGTCGGCCGGCCAGCCCGAGGTCAAGGAGATCCTGCTCCAGTACCTGGAGGACGTGATCGTCCAGCCCATGGTCGCCCAGCTCGACGGGCCGGACGCCCGCGCGCGGGCGCTGCTCGCGTCCACGATCATCATGGGCGGCGGCCCCGTCCGGCGGCTCCTCGGCCTCGGCGACCTGCGCGCCGCCGACCCGGCCGACCTCACCGACCGCCTCACCGCCATGTTCACCGCCGCCCTCGCACCGCCCGCGGTGACCCCGGCGTGACCGGACGGGCCGTACATCGCGAGATGTAGCGGCACGGGGCGGCGTACGGCGGCGGGCGCAGCGGGGATCGACGTGAGGGCGGAGCGAGCGCCCGCGCGGCGCGCATAGGGTTGCTGACCATGAGGGTGGGGGGCGCGCTCCGGGCGCGGTGGGGCAGGACGGGACGTTCCACGCGCTGGGCCGCGGCCGGGGCCGCGATCGCGCTGGCGGGCGGCGGCGCGGCCTGGGGAGTGACCGCGGACGGGGCCGCCCGGGTCGAGACGTCCTCGCAGCGCATCGCCGTCGTCGACGGGCCGAAGGACGACCAGCGCGTCACCCTCGACACGACGTTCTACAAGCCCGTCGGGCGGGCGAAGGGCCCGGCGGTCCTGCTCGGGCACGGCTTCGGCGGCAGCAAGCAGGACGTGGCGGGCGAGGCGCGCGAACTCGCCCGTTCCGGATACGCGGTGCTGGCGTGGTCGGCGCGCGGGTTCGGCCGCTCGTCCGGGGAGATCGCGCTCAACTCCCCCGACTACGAGGTCAAGGACGTGCGGCAGCTGATCGACTGGCTGGCGCGGCGTCCCGAGGTCCGGCTGGACGGGCCCGGCGACCCGCGCGTCGGGATGGCGGGCCAGTCGTACGGCGGGGCGATCGCGCTGATGACCGCCGCCTACGACCGGCGGGTCGACGCCATCGCGCCGCAGATCACGTGGAACAGCCTGCCGGACGCGCTGTTCCCGGACGCCGCCGCCGGGGCCGAGCCGCTGGACGGCGTGTTCAAGAAGCTGTGGGCGGGCCTGTTCTTCACCGGCAGCGCGGACCGGACGGCATGCGGGCGCTTTCTGCCGTCATTGTGCGACATGTACCAGGAGATCGCGGAGAAGGGCCGCCCGACCGAGTCGGCGATCGCGACGCTGCGCCGGTCGAGCCCGGCCTCTGTCGCCGACCGGATCAGGGTGCCGACGCTGCTCGTCCAGGGCCAGACCGACTCCCTGTTCCCGCTCGACCATTCCGATGCCAACGCGCGGGCCATCGCCGCGAACGGCGCGCCGGTGTCGGTGGTCTGGTTCCAGGGCGGGCACGACGGCGGCGACCCGGAGACCGAGCGGGTCGAAGGGCTCGTGCGCGACTTCTTCGACGCGCGGCTGATGCGCACCTCCGCCCCGGCGCTCGACGGATTCACGGTGACGCGGGCGGGCGGGCTCGACTCGTCCACCCAGGAGGTCGTGGTCGAGGAGGCGACGACCCGCCGGTATCCGGGCCTTTCCGGCGCTCCCGCCCGGCTCCCGCTGACCGGCGGCGAGCAGACGATCTTCAACCCGGCGGGCGGGTCGCCCACCTCGATCTCCGCGCTGCCCGGGCTGGGCGCGCTCGGGTCGCTGGGCTCGCTCGGCTCCCTCGGCGGGCAACTGCCGACGGACATGCCGGGGCAGACCGCCACGTTCGACACGCGCCCGCTCGACCATCCACTGCGGCTGACGGGCGCGGCGACCGTCCGGCTGAAGACCGAGGGCGACGGGCCGCTGTTCGCGAAGCTCTACGACGTCGCGCCCGGCGGTGCCGCCTCGCCGGCGCGCCGGCTCGCGGCGCCGTTCCGGGTGTCCGGCGGGGACGAGGTCACGGTGACGCTCCCCGCGATGGACTACCGCTTCGACCGCGGGCACCGGCTCCGGCTCGTCATCGCCACCACCGACATGGGGTTCGCGACGCCCGCCAAGCCTTCGTCCTACAAGGTGACGGTGGTGTCGCCGCTGAGCGTCCCTTCCGTGCCGTCACTGAAGACCGCATCGGCGCCGCTCCCCGTCTGGGTGTGGGTCCTGCCGTTGGCAGGCCTCGCTCTGGCACTCGCCATCCTTCTCCCCGGACGACGCGCGCGCGGCACCGAAACGGACAGCGACGTGCCCCTGGAGATAACCGGACTGACGAAGGCCTACAAGAACGGACACCTCGCCGTCTCGGACCTGTCGTTCCGAGTGGAGAAGGGCCAGGTACTAGGGCTGCTCGGTCCGAACGGTGCGGGGAAGACCACGACCCTGCGCATGCTCATGGGGCTCATCCACCCAGACTCCGGCTCGATCCGTATCTTCGGCCATCGCGTGTACCCGGGCGCACCCGTCCTGTCCCGGCTGGGCTCGTTCGTCGAGGGACCCGGCTTCCTGCCGCACCTCTCGGGGCGCGACAACCTGGACCTGTACTGGCGCGCCACAGGCCGTCCCCTGGACGAGGCCCATCTCGACGAAGCGCTGCGCATAGCCGGCCTGGGCTCCGCACTGGACCGGGCCGTCCGCACCTATTCGCAGGGGATGCGGCAGCGTCTCGCCATCGCGCAGGCCATGCTGGGCCTCCCGGACCTCCTCGTCCTGGACGAACCGACCAACGGCCTCGACCCGCCGCAGATCCGCGAGATGCGGGAAGTGCTCGTCCGGTACGCCGCCGCCGGGCGGACCGTCATCGTCTCCAGCCACCTGCTCGCCGAGGTCGAGCAGACCTGCACGCACGCCGTCGTCATGGCGGGCGGCCGCCGCGTCGCCGCCGGCCCGGTCGCCGAGATCACCGGCTCCGGCCGCCGCCTGGAGGACGCGTTCCTGGAGATCATCGGGGAAGGGTCATGACCGCCTACCACGTCCGGCGCACCCTGCCGCTGCGGGTCGAGGCCGTGCGCCAGTTCCGGCGCCGCCGCACTCTCGTCGCGTTCGCCATCCTGCTCGTCCTCCCGTGGGTGCTGGTCGCCGCGTTCAAGCTCGGCGGGGACCCGGGGCCGGACGGCGTCCCGAGCCTCGTCGACGTCGCCACGTCCAGCGCGATGAACTTCGCGCTGTTCGCCCTCTTCGTCTCGACCGGTTTCCTGCTGGTCGTCGCGGTCGCCCTGTTCTGCGGCGACACGGTGGCGAGCGAGGCGAACTGGTCGTCCCTCCGCTACCTGCTGGCCGCGCCGGTGCCGCGGGCCCGGCTGCTCCGCCAGAAGCTGGTCGTCGCGCTCTCCTACGCCGTCGTCGCGGTCGTCAGCCTCCCGCTGATGTCCCTGATCGCGGGGACGGCCGGCTTCGGCTGGGGCGACGTCGAGCTCCCGACCGGCGGCACCGTCCCGGTGAGCACCGCCCTCGGCCGCATGGCGATCATCATCGGCTACTCCCTGATCGCGCAGCTCGTCGTCGCCGCCCTCGCGTTCCTGCTCTCGGTCACGACCGACTCCCCCCTCGGCGCGGTCGGCGGCGCCGTCGGGCTCGTCATCGTCAGCAACATCCTGGACGCCGTCACCGCGCTCGGCTCCTGGCGCGACTTCCTGCCGACCCACTGGATGTACTCGTGGATGGACGCCCTCCAGCCCCAGATCCAGTGGACGGGCATGGCCAAGGGCACCGCCATCTCCGTCACCTACGCCCTCGTCCTGTTCGCCCTGGCCTTCCGGCGCTTCCGGACGCGCGACATCGTTTCCTGACTCCCCCTTCGTTCCGCGACCGTCCGGACACGGACAGCCTCCGGAAATTCGGTCGAACGGGCAGTGTCCGTCGCATAAGCTCAGCGAACCTCCTGGAGGCCGCCCGCGTCGTAGGAGGTAACCGCTCGACCACCGGGTTAAGTCAGGCCCGATGGGGGGAGATGATCACCATGGCACGGCAGCAGCTCATCAAGCGCCCCAGGCCCCCACGTCAACCGAGCCCGCCCGACCTCCGGACCCCCTCGGGGCGTCTCCTGCCGTACTGATCACCGCGCGATCCGCGCCAGAAACCGCTCCCTGTCCACGACGACCCGCTCGATCCGGCCCTTCCCCACCACGGTGCCCCGCTCGTCGACGGCCTCGAACCCGAACACGAGCCGCGTCCCGTCGACGTCCCGCAGCTCGGCCGTGACCGCCACCCGCGCACCCGTCGGGGTGGCCGCCCGATGCTCCAGCTCGACCCGCGTCCCCACCGAGGTCCGCCCCTCGCCCAGCCGGGACGCCACGGCCTTCACCGTGGCCGCCTCCGCCAGCGCCAGCAACCGCGGCGTCCCCAGCACGGCCACATCACCGCTCCCGAGCCGAACCGCGGTGTCCCCCTCCTCCACGACAACCTGCACCTGCCCCCGCAGCCCGACCACCAACTCCATGCCCCCATCCTCCTCCAGAGGAGAAGACCTCCCAAGCAGACGACACATGGCCGTTCGCAAGGTTACTTAAAGCCATCACTCGGCATACAGGTTGGAGTCAGCCCGTCAATCAGCGCAGTTCAGAAGCGCCATCCGCGTCTGATCTTTGGGTCGCAGAAGGCTAGCAGCAAAGTGCCATATTGCTAACCGACCTATGTTTTCCTGCACAAGGCGGGTTGCATCGGGCAGAATCAAGCCGACGGCAGGTACCGAGGACGGCAGATGCAGCTTCGATGGCGATGGTTCACGGGCGAAGGGCAGCTTGTGTACCGCCTGCTCCTCGCCGTGGACCTGGAGAGGTACAGCCGACTGGACGCCCACCAGCAACTCGCGGCGCAGACCGACCTTCGCGGACTGCTGGACGGCTGCGCGAAGCGGACGGGGCTCCGCACGAACGCCTGGTACCGCCAGCCGGGCGGGGACGGCGAGCTCGTCGTCCTGCCCGCGGGCGTCAATGTCGCCCGCGTCGTGGGCGCCTTCGCGCACGACCTGGAGCGTGCGCTCACCGAACTCAACAGCCGGCGGGCGACCCGGCTGAGGCTGAGGCTGGCGTTCCACCACGGCACCATGATCGAAGGACCGCTCGGCCCGGCCGGCGACGCGCCCATCGTCGTCTCCCGCCTGCTGGACACGGCACCGCTGCGCGCTTACCTGACCGAGCACCCGGACCGCGATCTCCCCCTGGTCGTGTCCGACTCCCTGTTCAAGGACGTCGTGGGGAGCGGCTTCTGCGCCGTGAACCCCGCGGACTTCATCCGTCTGGAAGTGGAGATCAAGGAAAAGCCGTACCGCGGCTACATCCACCACGCCGATCCGGTGCCGGTCACGAGATGATCTTCAGGCGCGGAACTCACCCATACCTTCTCCGAATCGAGCGCCGCAGGTGCAACCACTGTTCACCCGAAATCACCAGGACGGCGCCGCGGCGATCCTTGGAGTCGCGCACGAACACGGAAGCACCGTCAAAGGCGACCTCCACACAGTCTCCATTGCCGGTTCGACTGCTCTGCCTCCAGATCACCCGTGGTCGCTCCGCCCTGTCCACACTTAGCTCCTCCCGACCACACCAAGACGCGGCCGTCAGAATTCCGGAGGCACAACCCAGAGGGTCTTACTCGTAGACGTTAGATGCGGACGGCGACCTTTCCACGTGGACGGACGTCCTCAACCTCGGCCGTACCCTTCCGCACACGGTCTCAGCCGGACCGACATTCCTGTGACGCGCTCTGTCAAGGTGAGAGTGTAGGCGTTGACCACAGATCAGGCCATAGGCGAATCAAGCACCGGTCCCGCGTAGGCGTCAATCCGCTCAGAGCGATTCCGCGACCGTGTTGAGCAGGACCGCCGAGCCCTCGGGGCCCAGGGAGAGGCGGCGGAGAGCTTCGAACTTCTCCCTGTACCGGACGACTTCCTCGCGATAGTCGCGACCTATCAACTCCCCCTGGGCACCTTCCAGGTAGAGAACGTCATCATCTTCGGGCTCCGCGAATTCGATGAGATTGAACGGACCCACCAACCCCGGATGCGCCCCACGGGCGAAGGGGACGATCTCAATCGTCACGTTGGGGCGCTTCGCCATCTCCAGCAGGTGCGACAACTGGGAGCGCATCACCGCATCACCGCCGACCGGTCGGCTGATCGCGGCCTCGTCGATGACGAAGAAGAACCTTGGGGGAGTGTCGCCCTCGAAGATCTCCTGCCTGCGGATGCGCACCTCGACCAGTTCATCGATCTGGTCGGCGGCGTCCTCCCCGCGAAGGCTCGACAAGATCTCCCTGGCATAGGCGCTGGTCTGCAGCAGACCAGGGATGATCAGAGGCTGAAACTCCCGGGAAACCCCGGCGGCCGACTCGAACCCGATCAGCTCCGCCAGTTGCGGACTGAGGATTCTGCGGTACGCACTCCACCACGCCGTTTCACGGGCCGCCCGCGCGAGCGTCAGGAACTCGTCGAATCGCTCCTGCGGTACTCCGTACTGCTGCAACATGACCCGGACGTCACTGACGGCCACCCTGACCGTTCCGCCCTCGATGCGGATAATCTTCGAGAGCGACCATTCCAAGCCTTTTGCCGCCTGCTCCTGGGTCAACCCGGCGGCCTCGCGCGCCCTGCGCAGATCGATCCGAAGGCGTCGCTGATGCACAGTCGGACTGTCCGGCATGCCCAACACCTTCCCCTTTGGCCAGAAGGCTGTCTGCCACATTTCAAAGAGCTTAGGGCGCAAAGACTAGTGCAACCATGGCCCTACGTGGCAGCTTCGGCCAGGTTTTTGCAGAGTCCAGCAACTACTCGCCCAGTGTTGCGTCGCCAGAGCCGTACGAAACACCACACGCGCCACATCCACGGAAGATGCCGCAATCCCCCTGCGGACCCCATCTCCAGCCAGACGACGACCGACGCACCGCGACCAACGGACGCGCTACGACCGGAGACCGCCGCTGATCCACGTCCCCGCACCCGCCGGTATGGCGGTGTTCCGTCCCCTTTAGGCTCGGTGCGTCGGCAACGTCCAGCACCATGGAGCTCTCATGACACCCCAGGTAGGAACCGAAGCCCCCGACTTCACCTTGAAGGACCAGAACAACCAGGAGGTCACGCTCTCCTCCTACCGCGGCAGCCGCAACGTGCTCCTCGTCTTCTACCCGTTCGCCTTCTCCGGGATTTGCACCGGGGAGCTGTGCGCCGTCCGCGACGATATCGGCAGCTTCCAGAACGAGAACGTCCAGGTCCTCGGCGTCTCCGTGGACCACGTGTTCGCCCTCAAGGCGTGGGCCAACCAGGAGGGCTACCAGTTCCCGCTGCTGTCCGACTTCTGGCCCCACGGTGAGGTCGCCAAGCTCTACGACGTCTTCAACACGGACCGCGGCATGTCCGTCCGCGGCACGTTCCTCGTCGACAAGTCCGGCATCCTCCGCTTCACCGAGGTGAACGCCCCCGGCGAGGCACGCGACCAGGACGCCTGGAAGAAGGCCGTCAGCGCCCTCGCGTAAACCACTCGAACGTCGAGGACGAGTCAGTCGAGCGGTCCTTGCAGGTCCGGAGAACACGAGGGGTCGCCAACGGGAGTCCTGGGCGAACCGCGGACGTCCGCGCCGGGGTTTTGCCCAGGCGGAAGTGTGCGCGGCGGCCGCTCTGGTCCGCCGCGCGGTGGTCAGCCGAAGTTGCCCTGGGGGAACTTGAGAAGGGCACCGGCGTCCACGCGGATCTGCTGACCGGTGATGTACCGCGACTCGTCGGAAGCTAGGAACAGCACGAGATTCGAGATGTCGACCGGCTCCAGGTAGGGGATGGGCATGGCGTGGAGGGTCGCGAATGCCGGCTCGGCATCTTCGCGGATGGGGTGTTCCAGGTCCGGGCGGTACAGCGCGTAGACACCATCGTTGTGCAGCATGCGGGTGTCGCAGTTGGTGGGGTGGATGGTGTTGACGCGTATGAACCGCGGCGCCAGGTGCAGAGCCATCTGCTCGGTGTAGCCGATGAGCGTCTTCTTGGCCCATGCGTAGCCTGCGATGCCGGGACCCGTCGCCGGGTTGTCGATGGTGCCAGGCAGCATCGCGGCGGTGGACCCGGTCACCACCACCGAGGAGTGGTCCTGCAGATGGGGCAGGGCCACCGCGACCGTGTTCATCACGCCGAGCAGGTCGACATCGGCGGCGTCGATGAAGTATTGAGGATCGTGGTCGCCCACGGCCATCGGCAGGATCCCGGCGTTCGCCACGACGATGTCCAGGCGGCCGAGTTCGGCCACGCCGTCCGCGACGGCCTGTCGCAGCTCGCCGCGTTCGCGCACGTCGGCCTTGCGGGAGACGATGCGTCGGCCGAACCGCTCGACCAGTTCAGTGGTCTCGGCGAGGTCCTCCGGGGTGGCGAGGGGGTAGGAGACGGACTCGATCTGCGCGCAGAGGTCGACGGCGAGGATGTCGGCGCCCTCCCGTGCGAGGCGGACCGCATGACTACGGCCCTGACCGCGGGCGGCGCCGGTGATGAAGGCGACTTTGCCCTCAAGACGTCCTGGCATCTCTGGTCTCCTTCTGTGCTGATGTAGGCGATGCTCCTCCAGGTACTGCTCGACGCACTCCTCGACCTGTCGTACCTGGATACGGCGGAGAGTCCACGCTGCCGTAGGGGCGCGAAGATCCCACTGGACGCGAATGCGCGCTGCGGTCTGTGGTCACCAGCCAGGGGGTAGCTCGGTGGGGCAGCGGGTCCACCACCAGCGAGTCTCTCGGCCCTCTGCGAGAGGCCTCCAGTACTGCGACAACTCCGCTCCGCCATCCTCCGATGTGACGGCTCGGTAGCGTGCGTCGAGTCGCTTCACGCAAGCTTCAACCTTGCCTTGCAGGCCATGCGGCATCGCATCGAGAAACTCGTCGATTCCGTCTCTAACGGTGAGGACGTTCAAGTACTCGTACACCATGTAGTAGTCCTGGCGACGCCACCCCTGCTCCATGCGAGAGATCAGGACCTCCCAATAACGCAGGCAGTTGAGGACGCCGTAGGCCGGCTCGCTGGCCTTGAAGTCCCGGCCGGCGTTCTCCCGGACCAAGGCTTGCAGGTCGAGGAGTGCGATCGCCTGCCGCTCCTCGGGAGTGAGCCCACGGACCAGGCGGGCCGTCTCGTCGGCGCTCACGCGGCGGGGGCGGCGACCACAAGGCAGCTCAGGCCCGTGCCGTCCAGGCCGCAGTAGCCGGTCGAGGGCCGTGTGAAGGTACTGCTGATGGTAAGTCTCATTCGGATAGGGCCCAGGCAGGAAGGTCGGAGTGGACGAAGGCGGTTTGGGTCGTGGGGCCCTCGCCTCTATCGAGGGCGACGAACGTGTCCGAGGACCGCCGCCAAGTATCGGCCAAGCCCGCGACCTCCGGGACCGACTCGAAACCTTCGAGCGGGAGAGTGCCGACCGCTCGCTGGCCTCAATGAGCCATTCGCTGGGACACTCCACAACACGTCCGAACGATCGGGAGTGAGCATGGTCTGGGCCATCGTCGAACGGTTCACCGGCGTGGTCTTCCTGATCCTCGTCCTGCCGGACTACCTCAAGGAACGCCACCTGACCCGCAACGGAGTGCGCACCCGTGCCGAGGTCGGCAGGAAATACGAGCGGGTCTCCTTCTGGCGGCGCGGGATCGTACGAAAGTACGACCTGACCTTCACCGCCGCCGACGGCACCCGCATCACGACCCGCTACGAACCCAGCCGCGTCCTGGAGGGAGGCTGGGAGCCCATCGTCTACGACCCCAAGCACCCCAAGGACCTCCTCCTGGCCTCCGACCTCCCCCCGAAGCCCACCTACGTCTACGTCGGCGTTGCCTGCACGGTCTTCTTCGCGATCTTCCCCCCGTCCCTGCTCTCGACTCTGGGCTGATCGCATGAGTGGCGATCACGCATACGCACCAGCCCGCGCCAAACGACGAAGGTTCCAGGACCTGCTGGTAGGTGGCTCGGGAGGCTTCGGCGGCCTTTCGCTGGACGTCGATGCGGGTGAAGACGGCCGAGCGGTGCTGGGTGCCCACGTCGTTGCCCTGGCGCATGCCCGGCCACGACATGAGCGTGTCTCGGTTGGTTGATTACAGGCTGATAGGTTGCGGGTCGTGGTCAAACGGGGCATGGCGTTCGGGGGCGCGGCCTATGTGATGTGGGGGCTGTTCCCGCTGTACTGGCCGCTGCTCAAGCCGGCGGGGGCGGTCGAGATCCTCGCGCACCGGATCATGTGGTCGCTCGTGGCGGTGGCCGCGGTGCTCGCCGTGCGACGCAGCTGGCGGTGGGTGCGCGCGCTGGGGCTCCGGCAGTGGGTGCTGCTGGGGCTGGCCGCGGCGGTGATCAGCGTCAACTGGGGGACGTACATCTACGCCGTCAACAGCGGGCAGACGGTCGAGGCGGCGCTGGGGTACTTCATCAACCCGCTGATCAGCGTGGTGTTCGGTGTGATGGTCTTCCAGGAGCGGCTGCGGCCGTGGCAGTGGACGGCCGTCGGCCTGGGGACGGCGGCGGTGGTCGTGCTGACCGTCGACTACGGGCGGCCTCCCTGGATCGCGCTGATGCTGGCCTTCGCGTTCGGCACGTACGGGCTGCTCAAGAAGTTCGCCAACATGCCGTCGGCGGAGAGCCTGGCGGTCGAGACGGCCGTGCTGTTCGTGCCCGCGCTGGTCTTCCTGCTCTTCCTGGAGGGACGTGGGGGCGCCGCCTTCGGGCATCACGGTGCGGGGCACGCGGTGCTGCTGGTCGGGGCGGGGGTCGTGACGGCCGTCCCGCTGATGCTGTTCAACGCGTCGGCGATCCGGCTGCCGATGACCGTCATCGGGATGCTGCAGTACCTGGCGCCCGTGCTGCAGTTCGTCATCGGGGTGTTCATCCAGCACGAGGAGATGCCCGCCAGCCGGTGGGCGGGGTTCCTCTTGGTTTGGTTCGCCCTGGTAACGCTGACCTGGGACGGATTGAGGGCGGGACGCCGGGAAGCGGTGCCCGAAGCCGCATAGAGGAGCTAGAGTGCCGGTCGTCAAACACCGGATTCGAGGAGCCCCCGTTGCGTCTGGTCAGTGTCACCGTGTTGGGAACAGCGCTCATCGCGGCGGGCATGCTGGCACCGGCGACGGGTGAGGCGACCGATCAGGACGGAGTCGCGGTGAAGCCCGGCATGGCGCGGCCCGGGGAGCAGGTACGCCTCTCGGTGCCCGGGTGCGCGGGCGACGTGGCCGCGCGGTCCGAGGCGTTCGCCGGACGGACCGTGAACGGCATCGCCATCGTTCGGCGGGACGCGACGCCCAGCACATACCCGGTCGAGGCCCGCTGTGGTGCGCGGAGAGTGACCGGCGAGGTCCAGGTGGCGGGACGGGTCGCGTGGCCGGACCTCCTCCCGCCCCGCCCAGCCGACCGGTAACCGAGATAAGGCGGGCACCTTTTCCTTTCGGCGTCCGCTACTTAACGTACTTATTTACTCACAGTACGTTTTTCTGGGTTGTGACCTGGGCGGACGATGTCAGAGCCGCCCAAGAAATGAGACAACCCGGCCGGCAAGTGATGAACGCCACCCGGAATGGGCTGATATTTCTTCCCTTCGTCCCCTTGATCGCGTTAATTGATCATGTGATACTTCCAGCAAAACATACATAGCGCCCAAGAATCTCAGACGTGGACAGAGATCGCTAATCGCCCAGCCAGGACCTCAGCGCAGCGGCCACGGCAGGCGGTCCGATGATGTCGAGCTCGTGGGGGGCCGTCGGAAGTGTCCATTGATGTTGGCGCCGTCCCCTTGCGACGGGCCAAGAACTTTCCTCTGTACCGGACCGCCTTGGGATTCATCAAAGATCCGCTGCAGCAGCTCGAACGCATGGGCGAGGAGGCCGACGGCCGGCTGATGCGGATCGGCCTCGGGGCTTCCCGCCCGTTCCTGGCGACCGACCCCGAGGACGTGGAACAGGTACTCCGGCACCAGTCGGACCGTTTCGACCGCAGCGGGGTCTACTGGCGTCCCATCCGCGACCTGATGACCGACAGCATCCTGGACGAGGGCCCGGGATGGGACGCGAGCAAGCGGACCCTGCAGCCGGTCTTCTCCCTCCACAACACCAAGAGGCTCACCGCGCTGATGGCGGACGCGATCAACGGCGCGGTCGACGATCTGGAGGAGAACGCCCGGGGCGGCACCCCGGTCGACATGCTCCAGGAGATGTACCTGATCATCAACAAGACCGTGGTCAAGGTGCTCTTCGGCGACAAGATCACGCGCGCCGAGGCGGACGTGATGATCCCGCCTCTGCAGCAGATCGTCATCAGGATCGCGTACCGGTTCCTGTTCCCGTTCATGCCGCGGGCCGTGCCCATGCCCGGTGACCAGGCGTTCCGCAACGCCGTCAAGGCGATGGACGACTGCCTGTTCGCGCTGGTCGAGCGCTACCGCGACGACCCCGGCGAGGGCAACGACATCTTCACCGCGCTGTGCCGTGCCAGCAAGCGGGAGGGCGGCCCGGTGGACGACCGGTGGATCCGCAGCAATCTGCTCGCCACGTTCGGTGCGAGCAATGAGACCACCACCGTGGCACTGACGTGGCTGTGGCCGCTACTGAACGGGCATCCGGAGGTCAGCGAGAAGCTGCATGACGAAGCCCTGCGAGTGGTGGGCACCGAGCGCGTCCGCGCCGAGCACCTGCCGCAACTCCAGTACACCAAGCAGGTCGTCCAGGAGCTGCTGCGCATCTTCCCGGTGGGCTGGCTGTTCTCCAGGGTGGCCACCGAGGACACCGTGCTGAGCGGGGTGCGGATCCGCAAGGGCGACACCGTGCTGGTCAGCCCCTTCGTCACCCAGCGGATGAAGTCGATATGGGGCGAGGACGCCCGCAGCTTCAACCCCGACCGGTTCGAGCCCGAGCGTGCGAGGCGGTACCACCGCTACGCCTACTTCCCCTTCGGCGGCGGCCCGCACCAGTGCGTGGGCCGGCACATCGTCCAGGCCGAGGCGCAGCTGATCCTCGCCTCCATCTTCAGCCGGTTCCGCCCGCGGCCGGTGGAAGGGGCGGAGATGCCCAAGCCGCAGGTGGGCCTGACGCTGCGGCCCGACAAGCCGATCATGATGACGCTGGATCCCCTCCAGCGGTCCGCCTGAGAACGGCTTCGAGGGCAGAGCGATGCCGAATTCCGATACCCCGAGCAACGGCGTCCCCCCGTCGAGCGCGGAGCGGGCCGCCGGCGATCCGATGCGCGCGGCCCAGGGCCACGGCGCCGTCCTGGCGCAGGCGGTGCGGGCCGCCCGCGACCTCGCGGCGTGCGCGGAGGCCTATCCCGACGTCTTCGCCGTCAAGCCCATCGACGGAACCCTGTTCACCGCCGTCGCGTGCGCCAACGCGTTCGGCTCCCCGGAGCTGAGCGCCGCGCGGCTGCGGATCGCCAACCGCACGTCGTTGTGGATCTTCGGCCTGGACTGGCTGGTCGACCACGTGGCGACGACCCGGGAGGAGATCGACGACCTCAACCGGCGCTGCCTCGCCGTGGCCGACGGCGGCGACCCGGCGGCCGGTGACGGGCTCGCCCGGTTCCTGGCCGACATCCGCGACGAGGTCGCCGCCTCCCCCGCCTTCGCCGGGTTGCGCGACGACTGGCGGGGCCAGCTGGTACGGCTGCTGGAGGCGGGGGCGCGAGAGGTGGAGTGGAAGGCGTCGGCCTCGTCCGGTGACCGGAGCGCCCTGCCGTCCTTCGAGGACTACCTCGACAACGCCGACAACTACGGATCGGCCTGGGTCAACATCTCGCACTGGATCGTCAACGGCGACGCGGCCACCCTGGCGAACGCCGACCGGCTCCAGGTCATCAGCCGCGAGGTGCAGAAGATCCTCCGGCTGCTGAACGACCTGGCCACCCTGGAACGGGACAAGGCCTGGAACGATCTCAACGCGCAGTTGCTCGGCGCCGACGCCGACACGCTGACCGCGCGCATCGAGGAGATCGTCCGGCGCTGCAACACGCTGCTCGAACCGCTGCGCGGCGAGTGCCCGGCGGCCGTGGACTACCTGGAACGCCAGATCGGCTACAGCACCGGGTTCTACGGCACCAGCGACTACTGGGGATCGCTGTGACACTGGACGCGACCCCGGACTGCGCGGGCCTCGTCGACATCATCGTGTCGGCGCAGAAGATCGTCGACGACCTGACCGAGCGGCCCTGGGGGTCGTCCTCGCCGTCGGTGTACGAGACCGGCAGGCTGGTGTCCCTGGCACCCTGGCTGACCGGCCACGGAGAGCGGCTGCGGTTCCTGCTGGCAGAGCAGCGGCCGGACGGCGGCTGGGGCCTGCCGGACGACGGGTACGCGCTGGTTCCGACCCTCAGCGCGACCGAGGCCCTGCTCTCCGCCCTCGGCGCCGACCCCTTCCGCATGGGGCCGACGGGAATACCGGTCGCCGACGTGGCGCGTGCCGCCGCGCGGGGGCTGGGGCTGCTGTCGAGGTGGCTCGCCCCGGGGCGCGTCCTCGACCTGCCGGACATGCCCGCCATCGAGCACATCGTTCCCCACCTGCTCGAACGGATCAACGCCCGGCTGGACGAGCGGGCGATGCGCCGGATCCCCGGGCTGGGCCCCTGGACGGCCCCTGACCACCGCCTGCGCGCGCCCGGCGGGATGGCCGGCGAACTGCTTCCCGTCGTCCGGGAGCTACTGGAGCGGGGTGACCCGATCCCCGCCAAGCTCCTGCACGCACTGGAGATCGCGGGCGAGTCCGCCCACGGAACCGGCTCCGTCGTTCCCGGGCCTTCGGGGACGGTCGGCGCTTCCCCCGCGGCCACGGCCGCCTGGCTCGGTCATGAGCCCGACCCGCACGACGACGCCCGGGCGCGGGCTCGCCGGTATCTGGAGGCC
Organism: Actinomadura madurae; assembly: GCF_047130825.1. Lineage (NCBI taxonomy): Bacteria > Bacillati > Actinomycetota > Actinomycetes > Streptosporangiales > Thermomonosporaceae > Actinomadura > Actinomadura madurae. Next base: position 7,384,975 of record NZ_CP083237.1, on the reverse strand, counting down.
GGCGTCGCTCAGTACAAAGGGCCGGTGCCCGTGGCCACACCTATCACCGAGTTCGAGCGGGGATGGGTGCTGAGCTGGCTGGCACGGGCCGGGGTGCCGGTGAAGGCGCCGCCGCGACTGACGGCCGAACTGCGCGCCGCTCTGGGGTCGGCCGGCACCGGAGGAGGCGAAGGCCTGCCTCCCGATGCCGACACCACCTCTGGTGTGCTTTATGCCCTTTCGCTCCTCGGCAGTCCCTGTGCGCCCGACCTTCTCTCGCAGTACGAGATGGACACGCATTTCTGTACCTGGCAGGGCGAGAACGGCCGATCCGTCACGACCAACGCCCACGTACTGGAGGCGTTCGGACACTTCCTGGAGACCACCGGCGGCGGCACCGCGGCGCACCGCTATTCCGCCCCGATGTTCAAGATCACTTCCTGGCTGTGCGAGCGGCAGGAGGCCGACGGTTCCTGGCGGGACCGTTGGCACGCGTCCCCCTATTACGCCACGTGCTGCGCCGTGCTGGCCCTTGAGCGGTACGGCTCCGGGGCCGGGCGCGCGGGTTCCGTGGACCGCGCGGTCCGCTGGGTGCTCGGCTCCCAGCGGACGGACGGGGGGTGGGGGCGCTGGGACGGCACCATCGAGGAGACGGCGTACGCCGTGCACATCCTCCTGCTCGCCGGATCGGTCCGGGAGCCGCTCCGGGATGACTGCCTGCGCGCGGCCTCCCGCGGCGGCGCCTTCATCCGCTCGGCCCTGACGGCGGGGAGTACGGCGGATGCGGCGGACGCCCCTCAAACAATCGGACAAATGCTATCAAATTCCAATAATCCACCACTGTGGCACGATAAGGATACATACCTCCCGGCCACCATCGTGAGCGCCGTCACCTTCGCCGCACTGGCACTGCTCCAGGAATACCGCCGGGGATCTCTCGTGTGATTCACCCCACTCCACCTCCGTGAAGGCGTTTGGGATCTTCCCAAATCAAACGATTCGCCTTGAGCGCCTATGAGGTCGTTGGTATGGTGCTGCGAGCAACAGAACCGGCCGACATCGGCATTCCCTGCATACCCCACCATCGCGTGCCCAGCATTCGGACATTTTTCGCCAATTGCAGGGTGCCTTGACATATTGTTGGGTTAAACAATGCGCTTCCGCAACTCGCGACTGCGGACCAAGATTGCGGCGATGCTGCTGTCTCTCACCGCTCTGTGGGCCTTCGCGGCATGGGTGACCGCACGGGAGGGCATCAACCTCCTCTGGGTGAGCACGCTGAACACGGTCGTGACCGCGTCCAACCCGATGCTGGTCGAACTCCAGAACGAACGCCGCCTCACCGTGGTCTATCTCGCCGCTCCCAACCAGCACGGACGCGAGGCCATGGTGACCCAGCGGGGCAAGACCGACAAGACCGTGGCGACCATGATCGACCGCACCGAGAGAGGCTCGGTTCGGCGCGCCGCCGACGACGGGCTCGAGAACCGCATGGCGGAGGCGGTCGACCTCCTGCGCAAGCTCGGCGACTACCGCCGGGCCGTGGACTCGAACGCGATGGGCCGCAATCAGGCGTTCCAGAACTACACGGCCATCAACGAGGCCGTGTACCGCATGTACGACGCCATGGCCACCCTGGACGACGACGACTTCGCCGACGTCGTGCGCGCCGCCATCGCGGTCGCCCGCAGCGGCGAGCTGCTCACCCGCGAGGACGCGCTGGTCGCCGGCATGCTCCAGGGCGGCCGGCTCAGCTCGGACGACCTGCAGGCCGTCAACCAGTCCATCGCCGTCCGGCGCTACACCTTCGACCAGGCGATGGTCGGGCTGCGCGACACCGAGAACCGCCAGTACCAGGAGATGACCACCAGCCCCCAGCTGGCGGCGGTCAAGGCCCTGGAGGACCGGCTGCTCCAGACCCGGCCGGGCCAGCGCCCGCGGGTCACCGCCGCGCAGTGGCGGCAGACCACCCAGGCCGGGCTGGCCGACATGAACAAGAGCATCGACGAGGCCGGTGAGCGCACCATCGACCGGGCCACGCCGCTCGGCATCTGGGTCATCGTCCGGCTGCTGCTCGCCGGTGGTCTCGGCCTGCTCGCGGTCATCGCGTCCATCATCGTGTCGATCACCACGGCGCGTGCCCTCGTCCGTCAGCTGGAACGGCTGCGCGCCGCCGCCTGGGAGCTGGCCGAGCAGCGACTGCCCAGCGTCGTCGACCGCCTCGGGCACGGCGAGAAGGTCGACGTCGCCCTGGAGGCGCCGCCGCTGCAGTTCGGCACCGACGAGATCGGGCAGGTGGGACGGGCGTTCAACGCCGTCCAGGAGACCGCGATCCGCACCGCCGTCGAGCAGGCCGAGCTGCGCCGCGGCATCCGCGACGTCCTGCTGAGCCTGGCCCGCCGCACACAGGCGCTGGTGCACCGGCAGCTGAACATGCTCGACACCATGGAGCGCAAGCGCGACATCGACCCGAAGGACCTGGAAGAGCTGTTCCGGCTCGACCACCTCGCCACCCGCATGCGGCGCAACGCCGAGAACCTCATCGTGCTCTCCGGCTCGATCCCCGCGCGCGGCTGGCGGCAGTCGGTGCCGATGGTGGACGTCGTCCGCGCGGCGGTCGGCGAGGTCGAGGACTACACCCGCGTCACCGTCCTGCCGTTCGGCCCGGTCGAACTGGCCGGACGCGCCGTCGGTGACATCACCCACCTGCTCGCCGAGCTGATCGAGAACGCCGTGACGTTCTCCCCGCCCGACACCGCCGTCCACATCGGCGGGCACCTCGTCGCCAACGGCTTCGCCATCGACATCGAGGACCGCGGGCTCGGCATGACCGACGAGAAGCTCGCCGAGATCAACGAGCGGATCGTCGATCCCCCCGAGTTCAACCTGCGCAGCTCCGTCCAGCTCGGCCTGTTCGTCGTCGCGAAGCTGGCCGAACGCTACGGCGTGCGCGTCTCCCTGAAGCGCTCGGCCTACGGCGGTACCACGGCGGTCGTCGTCATCCCGCAGGAGCTGGTCGTCGAGAGCGGCACCGAGAAGGCCCCCACGACCACCGCGAACGGCCTGACCGTCCGGCAGCCCGCGTCGGTCTCCTCCGCTGCCGGCGACCAGTCCGGGGAGACGCAGGCGGGGACGCGCGGCGTGGTGACCCTGACCAGGGAGCAGCCCGCGCCGCCCGCCCTCGTCGCCGTGCCGCCGCCCGCCACGGGCCCCGACGGGGCCGAGAGCTCCGCGGACGTCCCGGAGCCGGCCGAGCCGGAACCGGCGGGCGAACCCGCGCCACCGGACGCCTCCGAGGCGGGGGCCACCGCGGAACCCGAGATCAGTCACCCGGAGGACCAGCCAGCCGTGCCCGAAAGCTCCACCACCCCGTCCGGTCTGCCCGTCCGGGTTCCGCAGGCGAACCTCGCGGCGCCGCTGCAGGCCGGGGAGACCCCGGCCGCCGAGCAGGACGAGCATGACGACCCCGGCCGCTCGCCCGAGGAGATTCAGCGAATCATGGGGTCCTACCAGCGCGGCACCCGCCTTGCGAGGACGGCGGTCGAAGCCCGCACCAATGACGCAGTGGAAGGCGAGGACGAGCAGTGATGCAGAAAGCGGGTTCGGCGTCCGATCTGGGCTGGCTGCTGGACGATCTGGTCCATCGCGTGCCGCACGCCCACGATGCGGTCGTGCTCTCGGCGGACGGCCTCCTCATGGCCTCCTCGGAGGGGATGAAGCAGGACGACGGCGAGCACCTGGCCGCCGTGGCCGCCGGCATCCAGAGCCTGGCCAAGGGCGCCGGGACGCGGTTCGGCGGCGGACCCGTCCGGCAGACGATCATCGAGATGCAGTCGCAGTTCATGCTGGTGACGGTGGCCGGCAAGGGCGCCTGCCTCGCGGTGCTGGCCGACGAGGACGCCGACGTCGGCCTCATCGCCTACGAGATGGCGATGCTCGTCACGAGCATGGGCGAGCACCTCACCTCGCCGTCGCGCTCGGAGACCGCCGCGGAGGGCCGCCCCACATGATGCCCCCCGAAGATCCCAAATCCGAGCTCTGGCCGGAGGACCCGGAGCGCCCGCCGGAACCCGAAGTACAGGAACGCTGGCTCGACGACCAGGCCGGGCCGATGGTCCGCCCCTACGTGATGACGAGCGGGCGGATCGAGCCGACCCGCGGCAAGTTCGACCTGATCACCCTCGTGGTCGCGGTCGGCGCGGAACCGGAGACCACCGTCGGTCTCGGCCCCGAGCACCTGGCGATCATCAGGCTCTGCCAGAACGTCATGTCGGTCGCCGAGCTCACCGGCCACCTGGACCTTCCCGTGGCGACCGTCCGGGTGATGCTCGGCGACCTGCTCGACAAGGGATTCGTCTCCATGCAGGAACCCGAACCGGAGGCGGACATGCACGACATCAGGCTCTACAAGGCGGTGATCGATGGTCTCCGGGCCCTCTAGGCGCGACGTGCGCGCGCGCCGGCTCCCCACCGCGGTCAAGATCGTGATCGCGGGCGGCTTCGGGGTCGGCAAGACCACCATGGTGGGCACGGTTTCGGAGACCCAGCCGCTGCGCACGGAGGAGGTCCTCACCGACGAGAGCGTCGGCGTCGACGACATCTCCGGGGTGGAGCGCAAGAACACCACCACCGTCGCCATGGACTTCGGCCGCATCACCATGCGGGACGAGTACGTCCTCTACCTGTTCGGCACCCCCGGCCAGGAACGCTTCTGGTTCATGTGGGACGAGGTCTCCCTCGGCGCGCTGGGCGCGGTCGTCCTCGCCGACACCCGCCGCCTCTCCGACTGCTTCCCGTCGGTCGACTACTTCGAGCGCCGCGGCACCCCGTTCATCGTCGCGGTGAACTGCTTCGACGGGGCCAAGCAGTACGACCTCACGGAGATCCAGATGGCCCTCAACCTGGGCCCCAAGGTCCCCGTCATGCTCTGCGACGCCCGCCGCATCGACTCCTGCAAGCAGGTCCTCATCGACCTCGTCCTGCACGCCATGAAGTCCCGCGGCGTAACCGAAGAACCAGAACCCCAGAACGCCTGACCGAACAAGCGGGGCCGGTTGCGCGTCGACTGACGTCGACGCGCAACCGGCCCCGCGCAGTCACAAGGCCCGCGCAGTCACACGACCCGCGTACTACTAAGCCCCCGCGATGGCGCGGCGCGCGTGGGGATGTGGCCGGGGGTTAGCCGGTTCGGGTTATTACGTAGTCGCAGAGGTTTGTGAGGGACTGGCGGGCGGGGATTTCGGGGAGGGTGAGGAGTTCGGTGCGGGCGTCCTCGGCCCAGCGGCGGAGGTCGGCGCGGGCGCGGTCCATGGCGGGGTGGGCGCGCAGGAGGGTGAGGGCCTCGGTGTGGAGGGCGTCGTCCGTGAGGTCCTGGGTGAGGAGCTCGCGGAGGCGGGCGTCGTCGGGGCCCGAGGAGATGCCCGCGAGGACGTGGTGCATCGGGAGGGTGCGGATGCCCTCGCGGAGGTCGGTGCCGGGGGTCTTGCCGGACTCCTCGGTCTCGGAGGCGATGTCGAGGATGTCGTCGGAGAGCTGGAAGGCGATGCCGATCTTCTCGCAGGCCGAGGTGACGGTGTCGACGACGTGCGCGGGGGCGCCGGCGAGCAGGGCGCCGAACTGGCCGGAGACGGCGATGAGGGACGCGGTCTTGTCGGCGACGACCTGCAGGTAGTGCTTGAGGGGGTCGGCGTCGGGGGTGGGGCCGACGGTCTCCTGAATCTGGCCGCGGACGAGGCGGGCGAACGCGCGGGCCTGGATGCGGACGGCCTCGGGGCCGAGGTCGGCGAGCAGGTCGGACGCGCGGGCGAACAGGTAGTCGCCGGTGAGGATCGCGACGGTGTTCGTCCAGCGGGAGTTGGCCGACTGCTGGCCGCGGCGGACGGTCGCCTCGTCCATGACGTCGTCGTGGTAGAGGGTGCCGAGGTGGGTGAGCTCGACGACGACGGCGGCGGGGACGACGCCCAGGGCGGACGGGTCGCCGAAGTGGGAGGCCAGCAGCACCAGCATCGGCCGGAACCGCTTGCCGCCCGCCTCGACGAGGTGCCGTGAGGCCTCGGTGAGCAGCGGGTCCTCGCCGCGCACGCACTCCTGGAGGAGGGTCTCGACGGCGGCCAGGCGCTCCTTGGCGTCGGCCGCGAGGGCGGCGTCGACGGGAAGCCCGAACGGGCCGGTCTCCTCGAAGGCCGGCCCGCCGGGCTTCTCAGCGGATGGGTTGCTCACCCAAGACTCCCTACCGGACGAACATGTGGGTCGTGGCGGTCCCCGCGAGGTCCAGGACGGGCTGCGGGATCACGCCGAGTACCACAGTAGCCGTCACGCCGAGGGCCACCGCGACCGCGGTCGCCGGGCCGGCCACCACGACCGGGCCCTCGGCGTCCGGCTCGCTGAAGAACATGACGACGATCACACGGACGTAGAAGAACGCGGCGACGGCGGAGGAGACGACCGCGACGATGACCAGGGGCGTCGCGTCCCCTTCCACGGCCGCCTTGAACACCGCGAACTTGCCGGTGAACCCGCTGGTGAGCGGGATGCCGGCGAACGCCAGGAGGAAGAACGCGAACACGCCCGCGACGACCGGGGAGCGCTTGCCGAGGCCCGCCCAGCGGGACAGGTGCCCGGCCTCGCCGCCCGCGTCCCGGACCATCGTGACGACGGCGAACGCGCCGACCGAGGTGAAGCCGTAGGCGACCAGGTAGAACATGGTGCTGGACAGGCCGTCCGGGGAGCTGGCGATCACGCCCATGAGCAGGAAGCCCGCGTGCGCGACCGAGGAGTAGGCCAGCATCCGCTTGATGTCGGTCTGCGTGATCGCGATGATCGACCCGGCGACCATGGTGAGAATGGCCACACCCCACATGACGGGCTGCCAGTCCCAGCGCAGCGTCTCGAACGCGACGTAGTAGACGCGCAGGATCCCGCCGAACGCGGCGACGACGGTGCAGGACGCCATCAGCGCCGTGATCGGGGTGGGGGCGCCCTGGTAGACGTCCGGCTTCCACATGTGGAACGGGACGCCGCCGAGCTTGAACAGCAGCCCGACCGACAGCAGCGCGACGCCCGCGAGGAGCATGGTCTCGCTGCCGGCGTCCTTGCCGATCTGCGCGGAGATGTCCGACAGCCGCACCGACCCGGCGTACCCGTACAGCAGCGCGGCGCCGTAGAGGAAGAACGCCGAGGAGAACGCGCCGAGCAGGAAGTACTTCACCGCCGCCTCCTGGGAGAGGAGGCGCCGCCGGCGGGCGAGCCCGCACAGCAGGTACAGCGGCAGCGACATGACCTCCAGCGCCACGAACATCGTGAGGAGGTCGTTGGCGGCCGGGAACATCATCATGCCGCCGACCGCGAACATCATCAGCGGGAACACCTCGGTCTGGGTGAACCCGGCCGCGGTGGTGCGCTGCTCGGCCTCGCTGCCGGGCAGGGCGGACGCCTGCGCGGCGAAGTGCCCGCCGGCGGCGCGGCCGTCCCCCCGCTCGGCGATCAGCAGCGTGCTGACCAGCGCCAGCACCAGGATGGTGCCCTGGATGAACAGGGTGGGGCCGTCCACGCCGAGCGCGCCCTCGGCGGCGACGTGGTGCGGGTCGTCGCGCCACGCCAGGAGGATCGTCCAGACGAACCCGCCGGCGAGGCCGAGGAACGCGACCGGCACCTGCGTCCAGTACCGGCCCCTCCGGCCGACGAACGCCTCGACGAGCACGCCCACGACGGCGGCGCCGAGGACCAGCAGCAGCGGGCCGATCTGCCCGTACTCGATGTGCGGCGCGGGAATGTCACCCCCCTGGGCGAGGACGCCGCTCACCTGACTGGTGGTGCTCATGGACGGGCTCCGTTCTCGGCGACGTTACCGGTGATGTCCGGCGCCGGATCGCGCTTGTCGACGCGGGCCAGCGTGTGGTCCACGGACGGGTTGATCACGTGCAGCACCGGCTGCGGGAAGAGGCCCATCGCGACGATGATCGCGATGATCGGGGCGATCGCCCACTTCTCCCGGGCGGACAGGTCCTTCATGCCCTCGACCGCGGGCGCCTTCGGGCCGCCCATGGTCCGCTGGTACATCCACAGGATGTAGATGGCGGCGAGCACGACGCCGCTGACCGCGAGGACCGCCGCCCACCGGTGGGTGCTGAACGTGCCGACGATGACGAGGAACTCCGACACGAAGGTGGACAGGCCCGGCAGCGACAGCCCGGACAGGCCGGCGATCAGGAACGTCCCGGCGAGCACGGGCGCCGCCTTCTGCACGCCGCCGTAGTCGGCGATCCGCGCCGACTTCCGCCGGACGATGAGGAAGCCGACGATGAGGAACAGCGCGCCGGTGGAGAACCCGTGGTTCACCATGTAGAGCGCGGCGCCGGACTGGCCCTGCGACGTCATCGCGAAGATGCCGAGGACGATGAAGCCGAAGTGCGACACCGACGTGTAGGCGATGAGGCGCTTCATGTCGACCTGGCCGATCGCGAGGATCGCGCCGTAGATGATGCTCAGCACCGCGAACGCGAGGACGACCGGGGTGGCCCACTTCGCGGCGCCGGGGAACAGCTCCAGGCAGAACCGGAGCATGCCGTACGTGCCGACCTTGTCCAGGACGCCGACGATCAGCACCAGCGCGCCGGTCGGGGACTGCTGCGCCGCGTCCGGCAGCCAGGTGTGCACCGGCACCATCGGCGCCTTGATCGCGAACGCGACGAAGAAGCCGAGGAACAGCCACTTGGCCGTCGTCGGGTCGATGTTCATCGTCGACAGCTCGTCGAACATGAACGTGCCGTGCCCGAGGCCGCCCTCGTCGACGGACTTCGCCGACAGCGGGTACAGCCAGATGACGGCGACGAGCATCAGCAGGCCGCCGAACAGCGAGTACAGCAGGAACTTGACCGCCGCGTAGGAGCGCTGGGCGCCGCCGTAGTACCCGATGATGAAGTACACCGGGATGAGCATCGCCTCGAAGAAGACGTAGAAGAGGAACACGTCGGTCGCCGCGAAGACGCCGATCATGGCCGCTTCCAGCGACAGCAGCAGCGCGAAGTAGGTCTTCAGCGACCGCTTCGCGGGGACGTCCACCCCGCCGGACCGGTCGGCCTCGCTCCAGGACGCCAGCATGACCAGCGGGACGAGGATCACCGACAGCAGGATCATCACCAGCGCGACGCCGTCGACGCCGACCGCCCAGTGGACCCCGAACTCCTTGATCCACCAGTACTTCTCGGTGAACTGGAACCGGTCGCCGCCCGCGTCGAAGCCCGCCGCCATGACGCCGGCGAGGGCGGCGACGACGAGGGAGACGCCGAGCGCGAACTGCTTGACCAGCGCCTCCCGCTCGCGCGGGATGACGCTGAGCAGCACCGCGCCGGCGAGTGGCAGCGCGATGAGGACGCTCAGCCAGGGAAAGTCGCTCATGACACGTTCACCACCAGGAGCGCCGCCACCACGAGGGCGGCGCCGCCGAGCATCGACAGGGCATAGGAGCGGGCGAAGCCGGTCTGGACGCGCCGGAGCCGGCCGGAGCTGCCGCCGACCCCGGCGGCCGTGCCGTTCACGGCGCCGTCGACGCCGCGCCCGTCGAACCAGACCGCGAGCCGGGTCAGCCACTGGCCGGGGCGCATCAGCAGCGACTCGTTGAGCGCGTCGCCGTAGAGGTCCTTGCGGGCCGCGACGGTGACGAAGGACCCCTTGGGCGCCTCGCGCGGCACCTTCCGGCTCCCGTACTGCACCCAGGCGATCCCCGCGCCGACGATCATCAGCACGAAGGTGGCGATGCCCGGGGCGGCGAGCGGCTGGAACTCGTGCTCGTGCTCGGGCGCGCCGACGACCGGTTCGAGGAAGTGGGCGAACGGGCCGAGGACGAGGTAGCCGCCCGCGAAGACGGACCCGAGGGCCAGCAGGATCAGCGGCCACGTCATGACGGCCGGCGACTCGTGCGGGTGGACGTCGTCCTCCCAGCGCTTCTCACCGAAGAACGTCATGAACATGACGCGCGACATGTAGTACGCGGTGATGCCGGCGCCGACGAGCGCGCACGAGCCGAGGATCATCCCGGACGTGCCGCCCTTGTCGTAGGCGGCCTCGATGATGCCGTCCTTGGTGAACCAGCCGGACAGGCCGGGGAACCCGATGATGGCGAGGTACCCGAGCCCGAACGTCGCGTAGGTGATCGCCATCACCGAGCGGAGCGCGCCGTAGTGGCGCATGTTCACGTCGTCCTTCATGCCGTGCATGACCGAGCCGGCGCCGAGGAACAGGCCCGCCTTGAAGAAGCCGTGCGCGATGAGGTGCGCGATGGCGAAGACGTAGCCGGGCTTGCCGAGGCCCGCGGCGAGGTGCATGTAGCCGATCTGCGACATCGTCGACCCGGCGAGGGCCTTCTTGATGTCGTCCTTGCCGCACCCGATGATCGCACCGGCGAGCAGCGTGGCCGCGCCGACGATCGTCACCACGAGCTGCGCGGTGTCGGACATCTCGAAGATCGGCCCGGACCGGACGATGAGGTACACGCCCGCGGTCACCATCGTCGCCGCGTGGATGAGGGCCGACACCGGGGTCGGGCCCTCCATCGCGTCCAGCAGCCAGGACTGCAGCGGGAGCTGCGCCGACTTGCCGCAGGCACCGAGCAGGAGCAGCAGCCCGATCGCGGTGGCGGTGCCGGTGCCGAGCTGGGACGCGAGGCCCGCGTGCTCGGCGCCGGTGCCGAGGACCGGCCCGAAGTCGATGGTGCCGAAGGTGGCGAAGATCAGCGCGATCGCGATGATCAGCCCCATGTCGCCGACGCGGTTGACGACGAACGCCTTCTTCGCCGCGGTCGCCGCGGTCGGCTTGTGCTGCCAGAACCCGATGAGCAGGTACGAGGCGAGGCCGACGCCCTCCCAGCCGAGGAACAGGATCAGGAAGTTGTTCCCCAGCACGAGCAGCAGCATCGCCGCGACGAACAGGTTCAGGTAGGCGAAGAACCGCCGCCGGTCGGGGTCGTCGGCCATGTAGCCGATCGAGTAGATGTGGATGAGCGAGCCCACCCCGGTGATCAGCAGCACGAAGCTGATGGACAGCGGGTCCACCAGCAGGTCCATGCCGATCTTGAACGTGCCGACGTCGATGAAGTCCCACAGGTGCAGGGTGCGGCGCCGCTCCTCGGCGTCGTACCCGATCATCTGCGCGAACATCGCGACGCCGACCGCGAACGACGCGACCGACATCGCGGCGCCGAGCAGGTGGCCCCACTTGTCGGTGCGCCTCCCTCCCAGCAGGAGGATCGCGGCGCCCGCGAGCGGGAGCGCGATGAGGAGCCAGGACGCGGCCTGGACGCCTTCCGCTTTCATCCCAGGCCTCTCAGTACTTCAGCAGGTTCGCGTCGTCGACCGACGAGGACCTGCGGGTCCGGAAGATGGTCATGATGATCGCCAGGCCCACCACGACCTCCGCCGCGGCCACCACCATCACGAAGAACGCGATGATCTGGCCGTCCAGGTTGCCGTGCATGCGGGAGAACGAGACGAACGCGAGGTTCGTCGCGTTCAGCATGAGCTCGACGCACATGAACACCACGATCGCGTTGCGCCGCACGAGGACGCCGAGCGCTCCGATGGTGAACAGGATCGCCGAGAGCGCCAGGTAGTGCCCCGGACTCATTGACCAGCCTCGCCTTCACTCGCGCCGCCGCCCGCGGCCGGCGACCCCGACTTGACCGAGCGCGACTCGGCGTCGGCGTCCTCGGCCTCTTCGGTGGCCGCCTTGACCGCGGCCACGTCCCGTTCGAGGGCCTCCTCCTCGGTGCCGCCGAACAGGTCGGCGTGCCGCTCCGCGGTGTCGGTGCGGGCGGCGATGACCGGGTTGACCGACAGCTCCGACGGCGTCCCGTCCGGCAGCAGCGCCGGCATGTCGACGGCGTTGTGCCGGGCGTAGGTGCCGGGGCCGGGTAGCGGGCCCGGGTGGTCGCCGGACAAAAACCGCGCCTTGGACAGGTCCCGCTGCGTCGCCTTCGGCTCGGTGCGCTCCCGGTGCGCCAGCACCATCGCGCCGAGCGCCGCGGTGATCAGCAGGGCGCTGGTCGCCTCGAACGCGAACACGTACTTGGAGAACAGCAGCCGGGCCAGGCCGACCACGTTGCCCTCGGCGTTGGCCTGGTTCAGGCCGGCCGAGTCGCCGAGCGCGGCGTTGCCGAGCCCGACCGTCAGCAGGACGATGAAGCCGACCGCGGCGATCACCGCCCAGAAGCGCTGGCCCCGGATCGTCTCCACCAGGGAGTCGGTGGAACTGACCCCGACGAGCATCAGCACGAACAGGAACAGCATCAGCACCGCGCCGGTGTAGACGATCACCTGCACGAACGCCAGGAACGGCGCGTTCTGGATCGCGTACAGCGCGGCGAGGCAGAGCATCACGGTCGCGAGCAGCAGCGCCGAGTGCACCGCCTTCCGCATGAGGATCATGCCGAGCGCGGCGAGGACCGACACGACGGCGAGCAGCCAGAAGAAGAACGGCTCGCCCGACTGCTTGTCGGCGACGTCGGCCGCGAGGACGTGCGCGCCGGCCAGGGACGGCGTCATTTCCGCTCACCGCCCTTGCGCGCCTTCTCCCGCTTGACGGCCTGGTCGACGCCGGCGCGCCCGCCGCCCTCAGAAGGAACGTTCGGCGCGTCCTCGGACTGGAGGCCGAGGCGGTAGTAGTCCTCCTCGGTGTCGCCGAGCCGCATCTCGTGCGGCGGCGCCTCCATGCCCTCGCGCAGCGGCGCCAGCAGCATCTCCTTGGTGTAGATGAGGCTCTCGCGGCTGTCGTCGGCGAGCTCGTACTCGTTGGTCATCGTCAGCGCCCGGGTGGGGCACGCCTCGATGCAGAGCCCGCACAGGATGCACCGCAGATAGTTGATCTGGTAGGTGCGGCCGTACCGCTCGCCGGGCGAGTACCGCTCGTCCGCGGTGTTGTCGGCGCCCTCGACGAAGATCGCGTCAGCGGGGCACGCCCACGCGCACAGCTCGCAGCCGATGCACTTCTCCAGGCCGTCCGGCCACCGGTTGAGCTGGTGGCGGCCGTGGAAGCGCGGCGCCGTCGGCTTCTTCACCTCGGGGTACTGAACGGTCTCGCTCTTCATGAACATCTGGTGGAACGAGACCCCGAACCCCTTGACCGGGTTCAGGAAATCAGTGAGTCCCACTGGTGACCTCCTCGGGAGGGTTTTCGATCGTGGCCTGCCCGCGCGGCTCCCGGGCGCGGCCGTGGTAGTGGGGCGCGTCCATCGGCGGCACGGGGAACCCGCCCGCGGCCGGGTCGGTCCGCGTCCCCGCCGCGGCGCCCGGGACGATCTCCTTGTCGTCCTCGCCGCGGAACATCTCCCAGATCACCGTGGCGACCAGCACGACCGCGGCGGCCACGGCGGCGACGATGACGATCTGCCGCATGTCGTAGCCGTCGTTGCGCAGCGCGCGGATGGTCGCGACCAGCAGGATCCAGCCGAGCGAGAAGGGCATCAGCACCTTCCAGCCGAGCTTCATCAGCTGGTCGTAGCGGACGCGCGGCAGCGTGCCGCGCAGCCAGATGAAGAAGAAGATGAACAGGAAGATCTTGACCAGGAACCACAGCACCGGCCACCAGCCGGAGTTGGCGCCGGCCCAGACCGTGGAGATCGGCGCGGGAGCGCGCCAGCCGCCGAGGAACATCGTGGTGGCGAGCGCCGACAGCGTCGCGAGGTTGATGTACTCCGCGAGGAAGAACATCGCGAACTTCAGCGACGAGTACTCGGTGTGGAAGCCGCCGACCAGCTCGCCCTCGCCCTCGGGCAGGTCGAACGGGATGCGGTTCGACTCGCCCATCATCGTGATCACGTACACGACGAAGGACGGCGCGAGCAGCACCACGAACCACTTGTCCTGCTGCGCCGCGACGATCTGCGAGGTGGACATCGAGCCCGCGAACATGAACACCGCGACGAACGACAGGCCCATGGCGATCTCGTAGGAGATCATCTGCGCGGACGAGCGGAGCCCGCCGAGCAGCGAGTACGGCGACATCGACGACCAGCCGGCCAGCACGATGCCGTAGATCGCCATCGACGACATCGCGAGGACGAGCAGCACCGCGACCGGAAGGTCGGTGCCCTGCAGCGCCGTCTCGTGCCCGAAGACCGACACGCGCGGCCCGAACGGGATGATGATGAACGAGATGAACGCCGGGACCGCCGCCATCACCGGCGCGAGGATGAACACGATCTTGTCCACCTGGCGGGGGACGATGTCCTCCTTCAGCGCCAGCTTCACGCCGTCGGCGAGGCCCTGCAGCAGGCCGAAGGGCCCGGCGCGGTTCGGGCCGACGCGCAGCTGCATCCGGCCGATGATCCGCCGCTCGATCCACATCGTCATCAGCACGGTCACGACGAGGAACACGAAGATGGCGAGGACCTTGCCGCCGATCAGCCACCACGGGTCGGTGCCGAAGCCCTCCAGCGCGGGGTCGGCCGCCGGCGCGGCCAGGGGCCCGGCCGGGACGGCGGCGGGGAGCGGGCTCATTCGGCACCTCCAGCGTTCCCGTGCGCGCTCGCGAGCGTCCCGCTCGCGATCTTGACGATGCCGCCGGCGGCCGCGCCCAGGTCCCGGTACAGCGCGCAGCCGGCCGAGTTCGTCGGCAGCCACACCACCCGGTCGGGCAGGTCGGGGGTGATCTCCAGCGGGAGCGTGACCTCGCCGCGCGGCGCCGACACCGTCACCGCCCCGGTCGCGCCGATCTCCGCGGCCGTCGCGGGCGACAGCCGGGCGACCGCGGCCTTGGCGGTGCCCGCGAGGAACGGCTCGCCGTCCTGGAGGCGGCCCCGGTCCAGCAGCAGCCGCCACGTCGCGAGCAGCGCCTCGCCCTGCTCGGGGTGCGGCGGCAGCGGCTGCGCCACGTCCGGCGCGTCCGGGCGGGTGCCGCGGTGGGCGCCGAGTGCGGTCAGCTCGCGGCGCGCGGCGTCCGGTCCGGGCAGGCCCAGGTGGACGTCCATCTCGTCGGCGAGCGCCTGCAGGACCCGCAGGTCCGACATCCGCCCGGACGACTTCAGCACGATGTCGAACGGCCGGCCGCGGCCCTCCCAGTCGACGAACGTCCCGGACTTCTCCGCGACCGCCGCGACCGGCAGGACGACGTCGGCGCGGTCGGTGACCGCGCTCGGCCGCTGCTCCAGGCTCACCACGAACGGGGCGGCCTCAAGCGCTTTCAGCATCGCCTCCGGGTCGGGGAGGTCGTAGGGGTCGACGCCGCCGACGAGCAGCGCGCCGCACCGCCCCTGCGCCGCCGCCGCGATGATGCCCGCGGTGTCCTCGCCGGGCCCGGTGGGCAGCTCCGCGACGCCCCACGCGCGGGCGACCTCGGCGCGCGCCTCCGGGTCGGTGACCGGACGGCCGATCGGCAGCAGCCCGGGCAGCGCCCCGGCCTCGATCGCGCCGCGCTCCCCGGCCCGGCGCGGCACCCACGCCAGCCTGGCGCCGGTGACCTGCGCCACCCGGACCGCCGAGGTGAGGGCGCCGGGGCTGGTGGCGAGCCGCTCGCCGACCAGGATGACGGCGCCGGGCGTCTCCAGCAGCGTCCGGACGTCGGCGCGGTCGTCGTCGCCGATGAGCGAGCCGAGAGTCTCGGCCTCCGCGCCGGGCGCCGTCGGCAGCAGCGTGCCGCCGAGCTTCGCCAGCCCGCGCGTCGCGAACGGCGCGGCGGCGTACACCGGGAGCCGGTTCTTGCGGAACGCCTTGCGGAGCCGCAGGAACACGATCGGCGACTCCTCCTCCGGCTCCAGGCCGGCGAGGAGGACGACCGGCGCCTTCTCCAGGTCGGAGTACGACACCTCGATGGAGCGTCCCGCCACGGACGAGGCGAGGAACCGCGACTCCTCGTCCGACAGCGGGCGGGCCCGGAAGTCGACGTCGTTGGTGCCGAGCGCGATCCGGGCGAACTTGGCGTAGGCGTAGGCGTCCTCAAGGGTGACGCGGCCGCCGGCCAGCACACCGGCGGAGCCGCGCGCCCCGGCGAGGCCGCGCGCCGCGATCGTGAGCGCCTCCGGCCACGACGCCGTCTCCAGCACGCCGTCCTCATTGCGGACGAGCGGGTGGGTGAGGCGGTCGGGCCGCGTCCCGTAGGTGAAGGCCCAGCGGCCCTTGTCGCAGTTCCACTCCTCGTTGACCTGCGGGTCGTCCCCCGCCAGCCGCCGCGTGACCTTCCCGCGCCGGTGGTCGGTGCGCAGCGAGCAGCCGGACGCGCAGTGCTCGCAGACGCTCGGCTGCGACACGAGGTCGAACGGCCGGGACCGGAACCGGTACGCGGTGCCGGTCAGCGCGCCCACGGGGCAGATCTGCACGGTGTTGCCGGAGAAGTAGGAGTGGAACGGGTTGCCGTCGGCGGTCCCGACCTCCTCCTTCGCGCCCCGGGCGAACAGGTCGATGAACGGGTCGCCGGCGATCTGCTCGGAGAACCGGGTGCAGCGGGTGCACTGGATGCACCGCTCCCGGTCGAGCAGCACCTGGCTGGACAGCGGGAGCGGCTTCGGCCAGGTCCGCTTGGTCTCGGTGAACCGCGTCTCGCCGCGCCCGTTGGACATCGCCTGGTTCTGCAGCGGGCACTCGCCGCCCTTGTCGCAGATCGGGCAGTCCAGCGGGTGGTTGATGAGCAGGAACTCCATGATGCCGTGCTGGGCCTTGTCGGCCACCGGCGAGGTGAGCTGGGTCTTGACGACCATGCCCGGCATCACGGCGGTGGTGCAGGACGCCTGCGGCTTCGGCATCCCGCGGCCGTTCCCGGCGTCGGGGATCTCCACCAGGCACTGCCGGCAGGCGCCGATCGGGTCGAGCAGCGGATGCTCGCAGAACCGGGGGATCTGGATGCCGAGCAGCTCGGCGGCCCGGATGATCAGCGTGCCCTTGGGCACCTCGATCTCGAAGCCGTCGATGGTGCAGGAGACCATCTCGACCTTCTCCACCGCCGCCTTGTCGTCGGTGACGGTCACTTGGCACCTCCCCAGAGGGTGGACTCGGCCGGGTCGAAGGGGCAGGCGCCCTGCTCGAAGTGCCGGAGGTACTCGTCCCGGAACAGCTTGATGGACGAGACGACGGGGCTGGTCGCGCCGTCGCCGAGGGCGCAGAACGCGCGGCCGAGGATGTTGTCGGAGATGTCCAGCAGGGTCTCCAGGTCCTCCTCGGTGCCCTGGCCGGCCTCCAGCCGCTTCAGCATGAGCTTGTACCAGTAGGTGCCCTCGCGGCACGGCGTGCACTTGCCGCACGACTCATGCGCGTAGAACTCCGACCAGCGCAGCACGGCCCGGACGACGCAGGTCGTCTCGTCGAAGATCTGCAGGGCGCGGGTGCCGAGCATGGACCCGGCGGCGCCGACGGACTCGAAGTCCAGCGGCACGTCCAGGTGCTCCTCGGTGAAGATCGGCGTGGACGACCCGCCGGGCGTCCAGAACTTCAGCCGGTGGCCCTCCCGGACGCCGCCCGCCATGTCGAGCAGCTCCCGCAGCGTGATGCCGAGCGGCGCCTCGTACTGGCCGGGCCGGGTGACGTGCCCGGACAGCGAGAAGATCCCGAATCCCTGGGACTTCTCGGTGCCCATCGCGGCGAACCACTCCGGGCCGTTCCCGATGATCGAGGGAACCGACGAGATCGACTCGACGTTGTTGATGACGGTGGGCCCGCCGTACAGGCCCGCCACGGCCGGGAAGGGAGGCTTCAGCCTGGGCTGACCGCGGAACCCCTCAAGGGAGTCCAGCAGCGCCGTCTCCTCGCCGCAGATGTAGGCCCCGGCGCCGCTGTGGACGACGACGTCCAGGTCGTAGCCGGACCCGAGGATGTCCTTGCCGAGGTAGCCGGCCTCGTACGCCTCCGCCACCGCCTGGTGGAGGCGGCGGATGACGTGCAGCACCTCGCCGCGGACGTAGATGAACGCGACGTTCGACCTGATCGCGTAGGAGCTGATGACGATGCCCTCGACGAGCACGTGCGGGTTGGCCATCATCAGCGGGATGTCCTTGCACGTGCCCGGCTCGGACTCGTCCGCGTTCACCACCAGGTAGCGCGGGTTCGGGCTCGTCGGCGGCAGGAAGCCCCACTTCATCCCGGTGGGGAAGCCGGCGCCGCCGCGGCCGCGCAGGCCGGAGTCCTTGACCGCCTGGACGATTTCGTCCGGCTCCATGCCGAGGGCCTTGCGCAGCGCCTTGTAGCCGCCGCCGCGCTCGTACCCCGCGCGGGTGAAGGAGTCGGCCTGATCCCAGTTGCTCGTGAGGATCGGGGTCAGCGTGGTCACTTGTTCCGTCCCTCCTGGCTTCCGGGCTTCGCCTCGCCGGGGACGGGCTTGCCCGGCTCGTGCGGCGGCGCGGAGATCTGCTCCGGCTTCACCGGCTCCTCCGGGCGCTCGCGGTCGGTCTCGGCGGACGGCGCCGACCACCCGCGCTCCTGCGCCAGCTTGAGGCCGACCAGCGACTCCGGCCCGGCCTGGACGCCCTCGCCGGCGCGCCCGTCCGGGAACCCGGCGAGCACGCGGGACGCCTCCTTCCAGGTGGCAAGCTGCTCCGCGCCGCGTGAAGGAAGCACTTGCTCACCCGAGCGCAGGTCGTCGACGAGCCGCTTCGCCTTCTCGGGAGTCATGTTGTCGAAGAACTCCCAGTTGACCATCATCACCGGCGCGAAGTCGCAGGCGGCGTTGCACTCGATCCGCTCCAGGCTGACCTTGCCGTCCGGGGTGGCCTCGTCGTGCCCGACCCCGGTGTGCTCGCTCAGCTCGTTCCAGATCTGGTCGCCGCCCATGATGGCGCACAGCGTGTTGATGCAGACGCCGACGTGGTAGTCGCCGACCGGCGCGTGCTTGTACTGCGTGTAGAAGGTGGCGACGCCCTTCACCTGCGCCGGGGTGATGCCGAGCTGCTCCGCGCAGAACTCGATCCCGTCCTCGGTGACGTGCCCCTCCACCGACTGCACCAGGTGCAGCAGCGGCAGCAGCGCCGACCTCGGCCGCGGGTAGCGGCCGATGATCGCCTTGGCGTCCGCCTCCAGCCGCTCCCGAATCTCCGGTTCGTACGTCATCGGTCCACTCCCCCCATGACCGGGTCGATGCTGGCCACGGCGGCGAAGGCGGCAGGTGCGACCATGCCGCATGCCGGACCCCGTGCGATGCTCATCGGTCCACGCCTCCCATGACCGGGTCGAGGCTGGCCACGGCGGCGATGACGTCGGCGACCATGCCGCCCTCCGCCATCGCCGGGGTGGCCTGCAGGTTGACGAAGGACGGCTCGCGGAAGTGGACGCGGTACGGACGGGTGCCGCCGTCGCTGACCACGTGGGCGCCGAGCTCGCCGCGCGGCGACTCGATCGGCGCGTACGCCTGCCCCGCCGGCACCCGGAAGCCCTCCGTCACCAGCTTGAAGTGGTGGATCAGCGCCTCCATCGAGGTGCCCATGATGTGCGCGATGTGCCGGGGCGAGTTGCCCATGCCGTCCGCGCCGATGGCGAGCTGCGCCGGCCAGCCGATCTTCTTGTCCTCGATCATCACCGGGCCCTTGGCCGACTGCAGCCGGTCCAGGCACTGCTCGACGATCTTCAGGGACTCCTCCATCTCGTCCATCCGGACGAGGTAGCGGCCGTACACGTCGCAGGTGTCCTGCGTCGCGACCTCGAAGTCGTAGGTCTCGTAGCCGCAGTAGGGCTGCGACTTGCGCAGGTCCCACGGGATACCGGTGGCGCGCAGGACTGGGCCGGTGACCCCGAGGGCCGTGCAGCCGGTCAGGTCCAGGTACGCGACGTCCTTCGTCCGCGCCAGGTAGACCGGGTTCGCGTCCATCAGCTTGCGCAGCGCCTGGATCCGCTTCGGCATCCGGTCCAGGTAGTCGCGGATCTTGCTGGTCGCGCCGCTCGGCAGGTCCTGCGCGACCCCGCCCGGACGGACGTAGGCCATGTTCATCCGCAGCCCGGTGATCTCCTCGAACAGGTCGAGGGTGTACTCGCGCTCGATGAAGCCGTTCAGCATGACCGTCGTCGCGCCGAGCTCCAGCCCGAACGTGGCGATCGCGACCAGGTGCGAGGAGATCCGGTTCAGCTCCATCATCATCACGCGGATGATCTGGGCGCGCTCCGGGACCTGCTCGGTGACGCCGAGCAGCTTCTCCACGCTCAGGCAGTACGCCGTCTCGTTGAAGATCGGCGCCAGGTAGTCCATCCGGGTGCAGAACGTGGTGCCCTGCGTCCAGGTGCGGAACTCCATGTTCTTCTCGATGCCGGTGTGCAGGTACCCGATGCCCACCCGGGCCTCGTTCACCGTCTCACCGTCGAGCGTCAGGATGAGCCGGAGCACCCCGTGCGTGGACGGGTGCTGCGGGCCCATGTTGACGACGAGCCGCTCGTCGCCGAGGTCCTCGGCGCCCGCGACGACCTGGTCCCAGTCCTGCCCGTTGACGTCGAAGACCTTGCCCTCGGCCGCCTCTTCCGCGGCGTAGGCGTCGTACTCGGTGTACTTCGTGGAGCTCATGCGTACGACCGCCTTTCGTCGGGCGGCGGGATCTCCGCCCCGCGGTATTCGACGGGGATGCCGCCGAGAGGGTAGTCCTTGCGCTGCGGATGCCCCACCCAGTCGTCGGGCATCTCGATCCGCGTGAGCGCCGGGTGGCCGTCGTAGACGATCCCGAAGAAGTCGTGGGTCTCCCGCTCGTGCCAGTCGGCGGTCGGGTACACCGGCACCAGCGACGGGACGTGCGGGTCGGCGTCGGGGCAGGTCGCCTCCAGCCGGACGCGCCGGTTGTGCGTGATCGACAGCAGGTGCACGACCGAGTGCAGCTCGGCGCCCTCGTCCTTCGGGTAGTGGACGCCCGACACGCCGGAGCACAGCTCGAAGCGCAGGGACGGCTCGTCGCGCATCGTCCGGGCGACCTCGGCCAGGTGCTCGCGCCGGACGAAGAACGTGAGCTCACCGCGGTCGACGACGACCCGCTCGATCGCGTCCCCGAAGTCGGGGCCCGCCTTCTCCGCGGACGCCCCCTGGGAGCCGAGCGCCCTTTCGAGCTCGTCGGCGATCTCGTCGAACTCGCCGGCCTCGGCCGCGCCGCCGGGCCCGCCGTAGGGGCGCTGCGCGGACACCTTCGGGCTCTGCCGGATGACCAGGCCGCCGTAGCCGGACGTGTCGCCGGTCGTCTTCGCGCCGAACATCCCCTTGCGCGCGATCGGCTGCTCCCGGCGCTCCTCCTCGGTCTGCGCGGGAAGCTGGTCGGCGCCCTGCTCGGCCTGTTGCTCAGGATGCTGAGACGTCATCGCGACCACCTCCTGGGGGGACGACCCCCCAGCCCCCCCGGCAAGTGCCCGTGAACGCTGACCTGCACTCCGCTGCGCTCCGTTCCGGTCATCGTTCACGCTCCCTGTCCCAAGAGCGGCAGCTGGCGGCGCTTGGCCTCTTCGAGCTCCGCGATCTGCTTCGCGCGCTGCGCCCCGAGCTTGGTGTTGTTGATCTTGTCGTGCAGCTTCAGGATCGCGTCCAGCAGCATCTCCGGCCGCGGCGGGCAGCCCGGCAGGTAGATGTCGACCGGGACGATGTGGTCCACGCCCTGCACGATCGCGTAGTTGTTGAACATGCCGCCCGACGACGCGCACACGCCCATCGCGATGACCCACTTCGGCTCGGTCATCTGGTCGTAGATCTGCCGCAGCACCGGCGCCATCTTCTGGCTCACCCGGCCCGCGACGATCATCAGGTCGGCCTGCCGCGGCGTCGCCGAGGCACGCTCCATCCCCCACCGGGAGAAGTCGTGCCGGGGATCGCCGGTCGCCATCATCTCGATCGCGCAGCAGGCGAGGCCGAACGTCGCCGGCCACATCGAGCTGCTGCGCCCCCACCCGGCGAGCTTCTCGACCGTGGTCAGCAGGAAGCCGCTGGGGAGTTTCTCCTCTAGACCCATCTCAGTCCCACTCCAGACCGCCGCGCCGCCAGATGTAGGCGTACGCCACGAGGACGGTGACGATGAAAAGGACCATCTCGACAAGGCCGAACAGCCCCATCCGGTCGAACGCGACCGCCCAGGGGTAGAGGAAGATGATCTCAATGTCGAAGACGATGAAGAGCATCGCCGTCAGGTAGTACTTGACCGGAAAGCGCCCGCCGCCGACCGGCTGCGGGGTGGGCTCGATGCCGCACTCGTAGGCGTCCAGCCGGGCCCGGTTCCACCGCTTGGGCCCCGTGAGCGCGGCCATTCCCACCGAGCCGGCCGCGAAGACGAAGGCGAGCACCCCGAGCACGATGATCGGAATATAGAGATCCATATCCCTACAGCCTCTCCTCGGGACGTACGACGTTGTACGGGACGGGCCGTCTGCGACCCGCCACCCTAGCCAAGGTGATCAATAGCGCTCCCCTCAGGGGGTCGGGTACTGCACTTTAGTCCGCTCACCTGCGGAAGCTTGCATTTCATGCCGCCGGCGCCACCTTCTGCATCGCGTTGATGACCCGGTCCATCGCGTCCCCGCCCTTCGGGTCGGTCAGGTTCGCCAGCAGCTTGAGCGTGAACCGCATCAGCGTCGGGTGCGGCAGGCCGTGCGAGGTGAGGAACTTCATGATCCGCGGGTCGCCGATGGCCTGCACGAACACGCGGGCGAGGGTGAAGTAGCCGCCGTGCTCGTCCTTCAGGATGCGCGGGTACTCGTACAGGGTCCGCTCGCGCTGCGCCGGGGTGCGGCGGGCGAGCGCCTGCACCATGATGTCGGCGGCCAGCCGGCCGGACTCCAGCGCGTAGTCGATGCCCTCGCCGTTGAACGGGTTGATCATGCCGCCGGCGTCGCCGACGAGCAGCATCCCGCGGGTGTAGTGCGGCTGCCGGTTGAAGCCCATCGGCAGCGCCGCGCCGCGGATCTTGGACGTGGCGTGCTCCTCGTCGAACTGCCAGTCCTCCGGCATCTGCGCGCACCAGCGCTTCAGCATGCCGCGGTAGTCGACGCTCTGGAACGCCTTGCTGGTGTTGAGCAGGCCGAGCCCGACGTTGGACGTCCCGTCGCCGACGCCGAACACCCAGCCGTAGCCGGGCAGCAGGCGCTGGCCGTCCCACAGCTCCAGCCACGCCTCCATGAACGCGTCGTCGTGGCGGGGGCTCTGGAAGTAGCGGCGGACCGCGACGCCCATCGGGCGGTCCTCGCGCCGGCGCAGTCCCATGGCGAGCGACAGCCGCGTCGAGTTGCCGTCGGCGGCGACGACGAGCGGCGCGCGGAACTCGATCTCGTCGCCGCCGTACTCGGCGGTGACGCCGACGATGCGGTCGGTGCGCTCGTCCAGGATCGGGCCGGTGACGGTGCAGCCCTGCAGGAGCTTGGCGCCGGCCTTGGCGGCGTGCTCGGCGAGGAGCTGGTCGAGGTCGGTGCGCTTGCGGACGAGCCCGTAGTCGGGGAAGGACGCGAGCTCCGGCCAGGGCAGCTCGACCTTCACGCCGCCGCCGTAGATGCGCAGGCCCTTGTTGCGCCCCCAGCCCGGGTCGTTGACGTCGACGCCCATGCCGATGAGGGCGCGCACGGCCCGCGGGGTGAGGCCGTCGCCGCAGATCTTGTCGCGCGGGAAGGTGGCCTTCTCCAGCAGCTGGACTTCCAGTCCGGCCTGCGCGAGCCAGTAGGCGGTCGACGATCCGGCGGGGCCCGCCCCGACGACGATGGCATCCGCGTGTCGGGTGGAGTCGGTCACGATGGTCCTCTTCGCTCGTTCGCTTGTGAAGTACTTCACAAGGATCCGTTGGGGAGTCTATTCCTTTATCACGACTGGTGGGTACTTCTGGGGCGGTCCGAGTTTGGAGCGGTCCGAGCCCACCGGCCCGTCACCGGGTCGAGGGGGCCTCAGCCGGGCTTGACGGCGTGGTGCAGCGCGGCCACCCCGAACGTGAGATCGCGCCAGCGCACCTCGCCCCAGCCCGCGTCCTGGATCAGCCGCGCCAGCGCCGCCTGGTCCGGCCAGGCCAGCGTCGACTCGGCGAGGTAGCGGTAGGAGTCGGGGTTGGAGCTGACCCGTGCCAGCAGCGGCAGCCCGTACCGCAGATGCGCCCGGTGGCCGAGCGCCAGCACCGCGTTCGGGGGGTGGCTCACCTCGCAGACCAGCAGCCGCCCGCCCGGTCTGGTCACCCTGCGCAGCTCGCGCAGCCCGCGTCCGGTGTCGGCGACGTTGCGCAGCCCGAAGGAGATGGTGACGGCGTCGAAGGAGGCGTCCGCGAAAGGGAGGCGCAGCGCGTCACCCGCCACGAAGCTCAGCCCCCGGACGCCGCCCGGCCGCCCCCGGCCGTGCCGGCGCACCCCGACGCGCAGCATGCCGAGCGAGAAGTCGCACGCCACCGTGTCGGCGCCGGCCTCGGCGAACGGCACCGACGAGGTGCCCGTCCCCGCCGCGAGGTCGAGGACGCGCTCACCCGGCTTCGCCGCCAGCGCCCGGACGACCTCCCGCCGCCACCGCCGGTCCTGTCCGCCGGTCATCAGCGTGTTCAGCAGGTCGTACCGCTCCGCGGTGCCGTCGAACATCGCCGCGACGTCGGCGGGCTGCTTGTCGAGTGAGGCGCGGGTCATGCCCCCACCCTAAGAGGCCCCGCGCACCGCCGGGCGCAAGGGGCTCGCGGGTGTCACTCCGCGCGGGAGCGCGCTGTGTCACTCAGCGCGGGGCCGCGCCGTGTCACTCCGCGCGGGGCGTGTCCCGTCCTCCTTGGTGACCGACTTCTCGAAGCGCTCCCGCTGGGCGCGCACGCCCCGGGTGACGGCGGCCGACATCCGGTCCCGCTGGGCGGACAGCAGCACGTAGCTGACGATCCCGCTGATCAGCAGGGCCAGCATCAGGAGCAGGAAACCGCGGGCCCCGAAGAGCGCGAGCACGCCCGCGGTGGCCGCGAAGATCGCGAGCCGCGCGAGGGTGTAGAGCAGGACGGAACGCATGACCCTTCGAGGGTATCCCCGCGATCCGGCGACCCCGGCCCGGGGTCGCCGCCCGGGGTCACGGAGGCGGCTGTCCCCGACCCAGCACCTCCAGCAGGAGGGCGGGGTCCACGTTGCCGCCGGAGAGGATCGACACGTAGGTCCGGCCTTCCGGAAGCTCCGCGCGGTGGTGAAGGTAGGCGGCGGTGGCCACGGCCCCGGCCGGCTCGGCGATGAGGCGCGCCTCGCGGGCGAGGCGGCGCATCGTCCCGCGGATCTCGTCCTCGGTCACGGTGACGATGCCGTCCACGTACGCGCGCATGTGCGCGAACGGCAGGTCGCCGACCTGCTGGACGCGCAGCGCGTCGGCGATCGTGCGGCCGGTCTCCTCCGCCGTCCAGGCGACCGGGCGCCCGGCGGCCATCGACTCGCGGGCGTCCGCGGCCAGCTCCGGCTCGACGCCGATCACCTTCGCCTCGGGGCGCAGCTCCTTCACCGCCGTGGCGACGCCCGCGAGCAGGCCGCCGCCGCTGACCGGGACGAGCACCACGTCCACGTCCGGGCGGTCCTGGACGATCTCCAGCCCGGTGGTGCCCTGGCCCGCGATGATCCGCGCGTCGTCGTAGGGCGGGATCATCGTGAAGCCGTGCGCGGCCTGGAGCTTGCGGGCGGTCTCGACGCGGGCCTGCGACGTCGGCTCGACGTGGACGACCTCGGCGCCGAGCGCGATGCACGCGTCGACCTTCACGCCCGGGGCGGTGTGCGGCATGACGAGGACGGCCCGGATGCCGAGCGCGCGGGCGGCGTAGGCGACGGCCTGCGCGTGGTTGCCGCTGGAGTGCGTCACGACGCCGCGCTCGCGCTCCCGCGGCTCCAGCGACGCGATGGCGGAGTACGCACCGCGGATCTTGAAGGCGCCGATCGGCTGCAGCGACTCGGCCTTCACGAGCAGCGACGGCGCCTCCGCGCCGTCGTCGGCGGGGGCGGGGTCGCGGGGAAAGGGGACGAGCGGCGTCCGGACGGCGACGCCCGCGATGCGCTCGGCGGCGCGCTCGATATCCGGTGGCGAAACGAGATCCGACATGTCCGGGAGACTACTTCGGGCGCCGTTCCGGACGATCCGCCGGGGACGGCCTTCCGGGACGTGTCTCGGGCGTGACTTGGCAGGTCAAACGGGGTCAGCGTGATCTCTGTGGCCCATGCCGCGATTACCGTTCGTCATCGCGCCAGCTCGGCGAACTACGGTCGGTGATCTTTTGCGAAAACAAGGGAGAAATCGGTCTTGACCCGCCACACTGTAAACAGTCCACCCGCGCCGAGAGCGGGACAAAGGGGGAGAGAAAACGTGGAGAGCACGAGCGAGCGCCTGCTGACCCCTGGGGAGGTCGCCGCCCTCTTCCGGGTCGACCCGAAGACGGTCACCCGGTGGGCCGCCGCGGGCCGGATCAGCAGCATCCGCACTCCGGGAGGCCACCGGCGCTTCCGCGAGTCCGAGGTGCACGCGCTGCTGCGCGGCGAGGAGCCCGTCGCCGAGCATTCGGCCCGCTGACGAGGCCCAGCCGCCCGGATTGCCGCGCCGAAGGCAGTCCCCTCCGCCGGGCGGCCGGGCTCAGTCCTCCCGGTCCCCCGCCTTCCACTCCTCGAACCGGCGCAGCAGCTCAGCGTCCTCGTCCCGCCACCGGCGCCGCCTGTCCTCCAGCTCCTCCTCCGTGAGCGACTCGTCGAGCAGCCGGTCGTAGTCGGGGTCGTCCGGTCCGATCTCGACGTACGCGTCGGCGATGATCCGTCCCTCGCGCGCCTCGTCCCCGGTCTCGTCCCCGTGCCCGCCGGTGTCGGCGAGCACGCTGTGGGGCACCCGGAGCGTGCCGTCGGGGAGCCGGATCACGTACATCGTCGTTCCCCTTCGCTCTGCGCCGCCGCACGGCCTGCCATCGCGGCGTCCTAGATCCCGTACCGGCGGTTGAAGAACAGCATGACCTCCAGGGCCGTCCGGATGTTGCCGGCGAGCATATCCACCAGCGCCGGCCGCTGCCGGGACGAGATCGCGGCGAACGCGTCGGCGAAGAACTCGCGGCGGCCGAGCGCGTCCGGCTGCCGGTGGAACTCGCTCGCGAGGTGCGGGCGGCACTCCTCGTACAGCCTGCGGAAGGCGGGGCTGTCGGAGGTCCACTCGCCGTCGTCGCCGTCGATGTCGTCGAGCGCGTGGCCGACCTCGTGCAGCATCACGTCCGGCGTCGGGGACGGCCGGTCCCCCACGACGATCTTGCGGTCGCCGTACGCGCCGGCGCAGATGTCCCAGGTGGCGCGGCCCGACGGCAGCGGGCGGTCGCGCAGGTGGCCCATGTCGTCCAGCTGCGGGACGCCGCCGGGGCCGACGTAGATGCCGTCCAGCCCGTCCGCGAGCTTCTCCTTCAGCGGCTCCGGCAGCGACGCCAGGCTGTCGACGGCCCCGATCACCTCCGGGGGCGGCGGGCCCTCCCGGACGTCCCACTGCCGGTAGAGGACGCTCTCCAGCACGCCGCAGTGGCGGCGGCCGTCGGCGGCGTGCGGCGTGCCCGGCGGGTACGGCTCCACGCGCAGCCGCTCGTCCTCCAGCTCGAAGTCGCGCCATCGGTAGTCGCCCGCCCGCGGCCGGCCGTGCCCGCGCCGCCCGAACCGGCCGGTCAGCCCGCGCTGCCCGCCCGCCGTGTCGACGGGCGGGGCGGCGTCGGGGCGGTCCCGGCCGAGGGCGTGGTCGTCGTCGCGGCCCGCCTTGCGGAACCGGCCGAACCGGTCGCGCGGCTGGTTGCTGCGCGGCCGCACCTGCCCGGAGTCGGGCGGGGACGACGCGTAGGCGACGTCGTCCGCGGCCGCGTCCGGGCGGTGCCGGCCGCCGCGGAACGCCTCCCGGGGCCTCGGCTCCCGGGTCTTGCGGTGCACGCCTTTGAAGCGCATCGGGCTCCTCTGTCAGCGGGGACCCGCGGGGGTGCCGCACGGCGTCCGCGCGACCGGGTCCCGGAGGAAGGGTAAGCCGGAACCCGACATTCCGTCATCCCGGGGAGTCACGGGACACGGCCGCGCGGCACCCGTCAGGCGTAGGAGTGCAGGCCGGAGAACATGTAGTTCACGCCGAAGAAGTTGAAGAGCAGCGCCGCGAACGCCAGCAGCGACAGGTACGCGGCCTTGCGGCCCCTCCATCCGGCGGTGGCGCGGGCGTGCAGGTAGGCGGCGTAGACGACCCAGGTGATGAAGGACCAGATCTCCTTGGGGTCCCAGCCCCAGTAGCGACCCCACGCCTGGTCGGCCCAGATCGCGCCCATGATGATCGCGGCCGTCCAGATCGGGAACGCGAACATCGTGACCCGCATCGAGAGGCGGTCGAGGCTCTCCACCGACGGGATGCGCGACAGCACGCCGCCCGCGGCGACGCCGCCGCGCGACTCCGCCCGATCCTTGACCAGGTACAGGACGGTGGCGGCGCCCGCCACCGTGAACGAGCCGGTCGCGACGATCGCGGCGGTCACGTGGATGGCGATCCAGTAGGAGTTCAGCGCCGGGCTGACCGGGCCCACCGAGTCGTACAGCCAGATGTTGGCGACGCCGAGCGCGATGGCCGCGGCGGCCATCACGAAAGCGCCGAGGAACCGCGCGTTGTACCGGAGCATCACGACGATGAACGCGGTGACGGCGGCGAACGAGATGGCGGTGAGGAACTCGTACATGTTGCCCCACGGCCACCGGTTCGCGGCCAGCCCGCGGGTCACCAGGACGCCGAGGTGCGCGCCCCAGCCGAGCACGTTCAGCAGGACGGCGAGGCGGACCCAGTCGACCCGGGGACGCTCGGCCGCGTCCTCCTCCGCGTCCGCGTCCATTTCCGCGTCCGCCTTGGCGGGGGCGCCGTCCGGGGCCGCGGCCCCGGCGGAGCCCACCAGCACCTTCGCCCCCGCCTCAGCCGGGACGGCCTCGGCCTCCGCGGCGGCCCCGGCCACCGCGCGGCGGCGGCCGAAGCCCAGGTCGGCGGCGTAGGCGACCAGCGCGATGACGTACATCACCACGGTGGTCAGCATGAGCTTGTCGCTCAGGTTCGCGAGGTCGGCGTTGCTCACCTCGTCACTCCTTCGGTTCGGTCGCCGGCCCGGAGGGGCGGTCGGCGGGCTCGGTCTCGCCGGGCAGGGGGTCGCCGGGCAGGGTGTCGGTCCCGTCTCCTGAACCGGTCCCGTCGTCCGGACCGCGCAGCGCGGCCACGATCTCGTCGAACTCCGGGGTCGGGTTCCCCAGCGTGAGGCCGCCGACCTCCACCACCGTACGCCCGCCCTCTCCGGCGCTCGCACGGACCCACACCCTGCGGCGCCGGACCATGAACGAGGTCGCGACGCCGAGCACCGCGAGGACGGCGGCGATCAGCGCGGGGATGCGTCCCGGGTCGTGGTTGACCGACAGGCTCGTCCACTCCCGGAGCCCGTCGAAGGTGATCGAGCCGGACCCGTCGGGCAGCGTGAACGTCTCCCCCGGCTCCAGCAGCTTCTGGCCGTCCTTGACGGGATGGAGCGTCTTGCCGATGCCCTCCAGCTTGTAGACCGACTGGGGGCTGCCGGAGTCCAGCCCGATGTCGCCCTTGAACGAGGAGATCGTGACGACGGGGCGGATCGGCGCGGGGAACGCCGAGACGATCTGCTTGCCGTCCTCGCTGGCGACCGCGGTCGGCCACAGGATCGCGTAGAAGGCGAGCTGGTCGGGCTGGGCGTCCGGGACCTTGATGACGCCCTCGGACGTCAGGTTCCGCGGCTCCAGTTCCAGGAACGGCACCGAGTCCTGGAACGCCACGTCGCCCTTGGCGTCCCGGACGGTGAACACCGGCGCGTACCCGTGCCCGAGCAGGTACACCTTGGCGCCGCCGACCTCCAGCGGATGGTTCAGCCGCAGGTCGTACCGCTTCTCTCGGCCGTCCGGCGTCGCCCGGTAGCGGATGTGCGCGTCGAACGCGGTGGCCTGGCCGCGCTTGTCGCCCTTGGGCTCGTACTCGGCCTTGAAGTCGTCGAGCGTGACCGTGAACGGGGCGAGCTCGCCGCCCTGGAAGGCCCGTCCGGGCGTGAACTGGTCGTACTGGCTCAGCGAGTTCGCGAACGTCTTGCCCTCGCTGAGCAGGACGTTCCCGCGGTAGCCGAACAGGTTGCCGAGGCCGAGCGCCAACAGCAGGGCGAGCAGCGCCAGGTGGAACAGCAGGTTGCCCGACTCGCCCAGGTAGCCCTTCTCGGCGGACGCCGCGCCGCTGGAGACGTCCACCCGGAACCGGCGCCGGCGCAGGATTTCGCGGGCCTCGGTGAGGACGTCGTCGGGCGCCGCGTCCGTCTCGTAGGTCGCGGACTGCGGCAGCCGCCCCAGGTTGCGCGGAGCCGCCGGGGGCCGCGCCCGCATCGACCTGTAGTGCTTCACGGCGCGCGGGATGACGCAGCCCGCCAGCGACACGAACAGCAGGATGTAGATCGCCGCGAACCAGGGCGCGGCGAACACGTCGAACATCGAGAACCGGTCGAGCCACGGCCCGAGCGTCCTGTGCTCCTCCAGGTAGGCCGCGACCTTCTCGGGGGCCTGCCCGCGCTGCGGCAGGACCGAGCCGGGCACGGCGCCGAGCGCGACCAGGAACAGCAGGATCAGCGCGGTCCGCATCGTGGTGAGCTGCCGCCAGCCCCACCGCAGCCAGCCGAGCGGCCCGATGCCGGAGGGCCGCGGCACCTCCTCCGGCGCCTGCCGCGCGGCCGGAGACCCGGTGGCGGAAGACTCGGTGGCCGGGGCGTCGTGCTCGATCTCAGTCATCTCATATCACCGGTTCGAAGCCGCTGATCCACGACCTCAGCTCGATGGTCAGGTCACCCCACAGGCCGCTCACCAGCAGCACCCCGATGAGGACGAGCATCCCCCCGCCGGTCCGCGTCACCAGGGGGTAGTGGCGCTTCACGGCGCCGAACGCGCCGAGCGCGCGGCGGTAGGCGAGCGCGGTGACGACGAACGGAAGCCCGAGCCCCGCACAGTACGCCAAGGACAGCAGTGCGCCCCGCCCGGCGCTCGCCTCCGTTATGGCGAGGCCCTGGACCGCCCCGAGCGTCGGGCCGATGCACGGCGTCCAGCCCAGCCCGAACAGGACGCCGAGGAGCGGCGCCCCGGCGAGCCCGGCGGCCGGGAGGCGCCCCGACTTCATCGTCCGCTGCAGCCCGGGGACGAGGCCCATGAACGCCAGCCCGAACACGATCGTGACGGCGCCGAGGACGCGGGTGATCGGGTCCTGGTACTCCAGCAGCCACCGGCCGAGCCCGCCGAAGATCACCCCGTAGCTGACGAACACGGCGCTGAACCCCGCGACGAACAGCAGGACGCCGGCGAGGAGCCGCCCGCGCCGCTGCTCGGCCAGGTCGACGCCGGTCATCCCCGTCACGTACGACAGGTAGCCGGGGACGAGCGGCAGGACGCAGGGGGAGGCGAACGAGACCAGCCCGGCGAGGGCCGCCAGCGGCGCCGCCGCCACCAGCGACCCGCTCACGACCGTCTCGCCGAGGGAGCTCACCGCTCTGCGAGGGCCTTGGCGACCAGCGGGTTCAGCTTCGAGTACGTCGTCGCGCCGATGACGCGGGCGGCGACGCGGCCCTGCCGGTCCAGCACCAGCGTGCTCGGGATCGCGCTCGGCGGGACCTCCCGGAACGCCAGCGTGACCTGGCCGTCCGCGTCGAACAGGCTCGGGTAGGTGACCTTGAACTTGCGCTCGAACGCCTGCGCGTTGGGCTTGGAGTCCTTGAAGGCGACGCCGAGGAACTCCACGCCCCTCGCCTTGTTCTCGTCGTAGACGTGCTGGAGGGACGGCGCCTCGCCGCGGCACGGCGCGCACCACGACGCCCAGAAGTTGACGACGACGACCTTGCCCTTGAACTCCGACAGTTCGAACGCCTTGCCGTCGAGGCGCTCCCCGCCGACGTCCCGGACGCTCTTGCGGTCGGCGGGCTTGTACTCCGTCACGTTCCCGTCGCCGGCGATGAAGCGGTTGTCGCCGCCGTCCGGCCCGTTCTCCGCGGCGCCCGTCCCGGCGCAGCCGGCCAGCAGCCCGGACAGCGCGACGGCAGCGGCGGCGGCGCGGAGCGGGGGGTTTCGGCGGGGGTTCAACGGACCCTCCTCCTACTACTACAGGACGTAGTACAACTTACCGGTGCGGTCACGCGCCCGCGACACTGGGGCCCTTCGCGATCCCGGCCGCGGGCTCGCAGTAGGCGACCTCGACCAGCCGGCTGCCCTGGAACGTCAGGCTCGTGAGGCTGGCGAGCGCGCACTCCCGCTTGTTCGGGTGGTGCCAGAGCCGGCGCCGCTCGGCGTGCAGCCGCAGGATCCAGATCGGCAGCTGGTGGCTGACGCACACGGCCTCGTGGCCGCGCGCCGCCTCCCGCGCCCGGATCACGGCGGCGCGCATCCGGGCGGCCAGCTCCCGGTACGGCTCGCCCCACGACGGCCGGAAGGGGTTGACCAGATGCCGCCAGTGCTCGGGGCGGCGCAGCGAGCCGGCCCCGGCGCCGAACGTCAGCCCCTCGAAGTGGTTGTCGGCCTCGATCAGACGATCGTCCACCGTGACGGGCAGGTCCAGCGCGTCGGCCAGCGGCGCGGCCGTCTCCAGCGCCCGCTGCATCGGCGAGGAGAACAGCGCGGCCACGTCCCGGTCGCCGAACCACTTCGCGGCGGCCTTCGCCATGAGGACGCCGTCCTCGCTCAGGCGGTAGCCGGGCAGCCGCCCGTAGAGGATGCCCTCGGGATTGTGCACCTCGCCGTGCCGCAAGAGGTGAACGGTAGTCGTTTCAGTCATCGCGAGGTCAGATTACCCGCGCCACCAGCCGCTCCCGTCCACCGGCCGTGCCCCTGGGACGGGCTCAGCGGCGGCTGGACGCGACGAAGTCGGCGATGCGCTTCGCGGCGCGGTCGAGGTCGGCCTTGGCGGGCCGGCCCTCCTGCACCCCCTGCACGTACCAGTAGGTGAGCGCGGCGGTGCAGATGTCGGCGTTGGCCAGCGGCGCGGTGCAGGAGATCGGCCACGCCACGCCCTTGGTGCCGAGCGTGGACAGCTTGGCCGATACGTACGGGGACGGCGGCGCCTCGCTCGGCGGCTCGGAGACCATCATCGCCAGCACGCCGGGAACCCCGGTCGGGATGTCCTGCCGCCCGGTGACGCCGGAGGTGCAGTCGCCGGCTTCCGCGCGCTCCCGCTCGGCCTGCGGGGAGTCGGGGAAGTACTGGCACAGCGAGCTCCTGATCCCGCCGACCGACCCCTGCCACTCCTGGACGACCAGCGCGGTCCGGACGTCCCCGGCGGTGCTGAGGCCCGAGTTCACGCCCATCGACCCCTCGCACCCGCCGCCCGAGGGGCCGATCACCGGGCCCTGCTGCGTCCAGTAGACGACGGTGTCGCGGGGCATCCGCACCTGGGCGGGGAGCGTCACCTTCGCCGGGCCCGGCGACACGCTGATCGGCCCGCCGCCCGGCCCCGTGACGGGGCAGCTCCGCACGTCCGCCACCGTGGCCGCCGCCCTCGTCACGGTGGGCGTCGGCTCGGGGTCCTGCCGGGTGGCGCGGTCGACGGTGAACGCGGCGGCGCCGACGACCACGACCGTCCCGACGGAGACCGCCGCCAGCCCGGCGCCGCTGCCGAGGAACGCCTTCACCGCGGACGCCCCGGCGACGTTGCCCGCGGTGGACGCCGACGCCGTCCCGGACACCGCGCCCGCGGTGCCCGCCGTGCCGGCCACGGTGCCCGCCGTGCCGACCGCTCCGGCCGCGCCGGGCACCAGCCAGGCGGCGAGCGGGAACAGCACGGCGAGGGCCGCGGCGGACGCGGCGAGGGTCCGGACGCCGCGCGCCTCCCAGTCACCGCCGTACGTCTCGCGGGCGGCGCGTTCGAGGTCGTCGACGAAGGCGGCGGCGCCGTCCGGGCGGTCCTCGGGTGCCTTGGCCATCCCGCGCCGGACCAGGTCGCGGAGCGCCTCCGGCACGTCCTCGACCGGGACGTCACCGGTCAGGTGCGCGCGCATCAGCGCCGCCCGGTCGCCGGTGTAGGGCCGCTCCCCGGTCACGCACTCCACGAACACGCAGGTCGCCGCGTACACGTCGGACGCGGGCGTGGCGACGTGCCGGCTCCACTGCTCGGGCGCCATGTAGTACGGGGTCCCGGCGCCCCCGGCCTCCTCCCCGGCCGGGGTGGCGATGCCGAAGTCGACGAGGCGGCTGCGCCCGTCCGCCGGGACGACGACGTTCGCGGGCTTGTAGTCGCGGTGGACGACGCCGACGGCGTGCGCGGCGGCCAGGCCCAGCAGCGAGCCCTTCAGGACGGCCAGGGACGCCTCCGGGCCGAGCGCCCCGTGCCGCGCCAGCAGCTCCTTGAGGGAGACCCCGTCGACGGCCTCCATGACGATGGCGCTGGTCTCCGGGCCCTCGATGAGCCGGAAGAGCCGCGCGACGTGCGGGCTGTCCGCCTGGCCGAGCATCAGCGCCTCGTGCCGCAGCCGCTCCCGCTCGGCCTCGTCCGCCCCGGCCGGCAGGTACTTGATCGCGACGGGCGTGCCGGACGCCTCGTGCCGGGCGAGCACGACCCGTCCCTGCGCGCCCGACCCGAGCTCCCGCACCTCCGCGAACCCGTCGACCCGCCACTCGCCGTCCACGTGCCCACCGCCGCCGCTCGATCAGGGAAAAACGTCCGATATGACGATCATGCCCCGAATAAGGTTCGGACGGATCAGCCGGGCGCGCCCACCAGCTCCGCGGCATCGGCCGGGACGGCGGCGCGCAGCGCGGTGAGGGCGGCGCGGATCGCGGGACGCCGGGCGGCCTCCTCGCGCCACACCGCGTACACGCGGCGGGACAGCGGTGCGGACAGCGGCACGATCGCCACCCCCGGCGGCACGTCGCAGCGGCCGAGGCGGGGCAGGATCACGTTGCCGAGCCCGGCGGCCACGAGCGACAGCTGCGTCG
The DNA here is from genome assembly GCF_047130825.1 of Actinomadura madurae. Lineage (NCBI taxonomy): Bacteria > Bacillati > Actinomycetota > Actinomycetes > Streptosporangiales > Thermomonosporaceae > Actinomadura > Actinomadura madurae. The sequence continues at coordinate 7,350,182 of NZ_CP083237.1, read as the reverse complement.
CGAACTCGTAGGCCATGTGGTCGATGCGGGGTTCGCTGTCGATGGCGCGGAGCGTGCGCAGGAGCCAGTCGCAGCAGATGCTGTCGGGCGAGGAGCTGATCCACGGGTCGCCGGCGAGCTCCTTCAGGTCGATCGTGTCGCGCCCGGCCAGCTCGTGGCCGGACGGCAGCGCCACGTCCGCGACGTCGTCGCAGATGACGCCCTTGTGCAGGCCCTCGGGCAGCGGCAGCGGCTCGTTGTTCCAGTCCTGGACGACGGCCATGTCGAGGTCGCCGCGCAGCACGAGCGGCATGCTCTGCATCGGGTCCTCTTCGCGGAGCAGGACGCGCAGGTCGGGGTGGTCGGTGCGCAGGGTCCGCAGCGCGGCGGGCATGAGCCCGCGGACGGCGGTGGGGAACGCGGCGACGGTGAGCTGCCCGACGACGGAGCCGCGGTGCGCCTCCAGGTCGGCCTGCGCCTGCTCGACCAGCGACAGGATCCGCTCCGCGTGCGCGACGAGCAGTTCGGCCGCGTCGGTGAGGCGGACGCCGCGGCCGTTGCGTTCCAGGAGCTTCTGGCCGGTCTCGCGCTCCAGCTTGGCGAGCTGCTGGGAGACCGCCGAGGTGGTGACGTGCAGGACGTCCGCGGCGGCGCTCACCGAGCCGTAGGTCGCGACGGAGTGCAGGGCGCGCAGCCGTTCCAGATCAAGCATGAAGCAATACTAAAACGAGGTGTCAAGAAGTTCTCGCTTGTCCTAAAGCAAGTGTTTCCTCACGATCGGGATATGAGCTCCCGCCACGTCCTGCTGGCCACCCTGATCGCCGCGCTCTGGGGCTTCAACTTCGTGCCCATCAAGGTGGCGCTGGACGATCTGCCGCCACTGTTGATGGGCGCGGTGCGGTTCACGGCCGCGGCGGTGCCCGCCGTCTTCCTCGTCCGCCGGCCGCCGGTCGCGGCGCGCTGGCTCGTCCTGGTGGGCGTCCCGCTCGGCGTGGGCCAGTTCGGCCTGCTCTTCCTCGGCATGAACCTCGGCATGCCCGCGGGCCTGGCCTCGGTCGTGCTCCAGGTCCAGGCGATCTTCACGGCGCTGTTCGCGTTCCTGCTGCTGCGCGAGCGGCCCGGCGCCCGGCAGATCGCGGGGATGGTCGTGGCGTTCGGCGGCGTGGCGCTGCTCGGCGTGGCGCAGGCGGAGGGCGGCAGCCCGGTGGGCGCGTTCCTGATCAGCCTGGCGGCCGCGGCCAGCTGGGGGCTCGCCAACGTGGCGATGCGCCGGATGAACCAGGCCGCCGGGGAACCGGTCGACGCGTTCGGGTTCATGGTGTGGATGTCGCTCGTCCCGCCCCTCCCGCTCTTCGCGCTGTCGCTGATCTTCGAGGGGCCGGAGGCCGTGCCCGCCGCGGCACGCGACCTGACGCTCCCGGGCGCCGCCTCCATGGCGTTCATCGCCTACGTCTCGACGCTGTTCTGCTTCGGCGTCTGGGGATGGCTGATCCGCCGGTACGAGGCCGGCACGGTCGCCATGTACTCGCTGCTCGTCCCGCCGTTCGGCCTCGCCTCCGCGGCGGTCCTCCTCGGCGAGCACGTGGACGCGGTGCGGCTGGCCGGCGCCGCGCTGATCATCGCGGGGGTCGCGGCGGGCAGCCTCCGCCTGCGGCCCCGCACTCCCGCGGCCGCGGACCTCCCGCCGGCCCCCGGCATCGCTCCGGCACGAACGAGGTGAGACCCATGCACGGAATCCACGCGTCGCTCGTGACGCCGTTCACCCGCTCCGGCGAGGTGGACGCCAAGTCGCTCGAACGCCTCGCCGTCCACTGCCTGGACAACGGCGCGGACGGGCTGGTCGCGCTCGGCACGACCGGCGAGGCCGCCCTGCTGAGCGCCGCCGAGCGGCGGACGGTGCTGGAGGTGTGCCGCGCGGTCTCGCTCGAACACGGAACCCCGCTGACGGTGGGCGCCGGGACGATGGGCACCGAGGACTCGATCCGGCAGGCCCGCGAGCGCGCCCCGCTCGCCGACGCGCTGCTCGTGGTCGTCCCGTACTACCTGCGCCCGTCGGACGAGGGCGTCGTCGACCATTTCGCCGCCGTCGGCGCCGCCGTGGACGTCCCCCTCATCCCCTACAACGTGCCGTACCGGACGGCGAAGCCCCTGGCCGCGGAGGCCCTCCTGCGGATCCTCGACCTCGACTGCGTCGCGGGCATGAAGCACTGCGCGGGAGCGATCGACCAGGACACCCTCGCGGTGCTCGCGTCCCGCCCGGACAAGGCCGTCCTGTGCGGGGACGACGCGTACATCTACCCGATGCTCCAGCTCGGCGCTTCCGGCGGCGTCGCCGCGTGCGCGTGCCTGGCGCCGGCCGCCTACGCCGCGATGGCGGACGCGGCGCGCCACGGGAACGCGGCACGCGCGCTGGCGCTCCACAACGCGCTGCTGCCGATGGCGGTGGCGCTGTTCAGCGAGCCGTCGCCGGCGGTGCTCAAGGCCTGCCTGGCCGAACAGGGCCTGATCGACGACCCCGCGGTGCGCGCACCCCTGCACGCACCGCGTCCCGAGCCGGTCTCCGAAGCGCTGGCGGCATTCCGGGCCGTGCCCCTCTAGGAGGTTGAGGCCGACGCCCGTGCCGCGGCCTTGGCGGCGTGCGGGAGCGCGTCCAGGATCCGCCCCACAGCCTCCTCGTCATGCGCGGACGAGAGGAACCACACCTCGTACGCCGACGGCGGCAGGTACACGCCGCGCTCCAGCGCGGCGTGGAAGAACGCCCCGTAGGCGCCGGAGTCCTGGCGCTGCGCGGCGGCGAAATCGCCCACGACGCCGTCGGTGAAGAAGATCGAGAACAGCGTGCCGGCGGTCTGCAGCGAGTGCGGGACCCCCTCCCGCTCCAGCGCCTCGGACGCGGCCCTCGACACGGTCTCCGCCGCGCGCCCGATCGCGGCGTACACCTCGTCGGTGGCGTGCCGGAGGGTGGCGAGCCCGGCGGCGGTGGCGAGCGGGTTCCCCGACAGGGTGCCGGCCTGGTAGACGGGCCCGGCGGGGGCGAGATGGTCCATGACGTCGGCGCGCCCGCCGAACGCGGCGGCGGGCAGCCCGCCGCCCATCACCTTCCCGAACGTCACCAGGTCGCCCGGCACGCCCTCGATCCCGAACCACCCGGTCCTGGACGCGCGGAACCCGGTGAGCACCTCGTCGATCACCAGCAGCGCGCCGTACCGCTCGCACAGCCGCTTGAGCAGCGCGTTGAACCCGGCGATCGGCGGGACGACGCCCATGTTGCACGGCACCGCCTCGGTGATGACGCAGGCGATGTCGGTGCCGTGCTCGTGGAACGCCGTCTCCACGGCGGCGACGTCGTTGTAGGGCAGGATCAGCGTGTCGGCGGTGGCCGCGCCGGTCACGCCCGGGGTGTCGGGCAGCCCGAACGTGGCGACGCCCGAGCCCGCCGCGGCGAGCAGCGCGTCCACGTGCCCGTGGTAGCACCCCGCGAACTTCACGATCTTGGTGCGGCCGGTGAAGCCGCGGGCCAGCCGGATCGCCGACATCGTCGCCTCGGTCCCGGAGTTGACGAGCCGGACCTTCTCCGCCGGCGTCCGGGCGACGATCTCCTCGGCCAGCGCGACCTCGCCCTCGGTCGGCGCCCCGTAGGAGGTGCCGCGGCCGGCCGCGTCCCGCACGGCCTCCACCACGGCCGGATGGGCGTGCCCGAGGATCAGCGGTCCCCAGGAGCACACCAGGTCGACGTACTCTGTGCCGTCGGCGTCGGTGAGGTACGGGCCCCGCGCGGACGCCACGAAGCGGGGGGTCCCGCCGACGGCTCCGAAGGCCCGCACGGGCGAGTTGACGCCGCCGGGGGTCACCGCGGCGGCGCGGTCGAACAGCTGCCGGGAGCGATCGAAATCAGTCACGGTCGCAGTCTCTCAGTTGCAGTTCGGCGACTTGCCTTGACCTCATGCCGTACGGGCCGATATTCCACCAAGTACGACATCGGAGGGATGGCTTTCACCGTGGTTGACGGCTGGACGGTCCCGGGCTTCACCCACGAGCGGGAGCTGGGTGACGGCGCCGCGGGCCGGGTGGTGCTGGCGGTCGACGATCTCACCAGCACGCGGGTCGCGATCAAGTACCTCGACAGGGCGCTCGGCGCCGACGAGTCCTTTCTGGCGCGGTTCCGGGCGGCGGCCCGGAGCCTGTCCCAGCTCGAGGACCCCAACGTGGTCGACTTCTACGACTTCGTGGAGACCGCGGACGGCACCGCGATCGTGATGCAGTGCGTCGAGGGCGTCAGCCTGCGCCGCGTCCTCGCCGCGCAGGGGCCCACCGGCCCGCTCGCGGCGCTGTCGCTGCTGGGCGGGACGCTCCTCGGGCTCGCCGCGGCGCACGAGCACGACGTGGTGCACGGCTCCATGCGCCCGGCGAACGTGCTCGTGGACGGCGAGGGCAACGCGCGCCTCACCGACTTCGCGACCGCGCCCGCGGGTACCGAGGCGCAGCTCGGTCCGCCGTACGCGGCGCCCGAGCTGTGGGACGGCGCGCCCGCCACCGTCGCCACCGACCTGTACGCGGCCACCGCGATCTTCTACGAGTGCCTCACCGGCCATCCCCCCTACACCGGGCGGAACATGGCGCGGCAGCACCGCGAGGCGCCCGTCCCCGCCGACGAGGTCCCCGGGCCGCTGCGCGAGCTGATCCACCAGGGCCTCGCGAAGGACCCGGAGCGGCGCCCGAAGTCGGCCGCCGACTACCTCGCCGCCCTGGAGGAGGCCGCCGTCTCGGCGTACGGGCCGTCGTGGGAGGCGCAGGGCCGCGGCCGCCTCACCGAGCTCTGCGCGCAGGCCGCGCAGCGGCCGGAGCCGCCGAAGCCGAAGCAGTCCCGCAGCAGCGGCCGCAACGCGATCGTCGCCGGCGGGCAGCCGGGCGGCGGGTCGCGGACGCGCTGGGTCCTCGCCGCCGTCGCCGTCCTGGTGATCGCGGGCGCCGGGGCGGGCGCGGCGGCGGTGCTGAAGAAGGACGACAAGCAGCCGCCCGAGCCGACGCCCGCGCAGAACAGCTCCCCGCAGCCGACGCTGCCGGCCGGCGGCGTCGACCCGGCGCCCCTCGTCGCGCGGATCGACCAGGCCACCGCGCAGGCGCCCGGCGCCGCGTTCAGCTACCGGCAGACGGGCTGCTGCGGCTTCCCCGTCAACGGCCGGGGGACGTTCGGGCTGGCCCAGGGCGGGCAGGCGTCGTACACGCTGACGCTCGCCGGGACGGGCTCGGCCCGCAAGCCCGTGCGGGCCGTCATCGTCCAGGACCGGCTGTACGTGCGCGCCGGCAAGAAGTGGCGGTCCTCGCCGCTCGGCGGGCGCGGCTACGCCGGGGCGGCCGACCAGGTGCGGCAGGGCTCGTCCGTCGGGAACCTGACGGCGCTGCTGCGCGCGGCGACGAAGCTCACCCGGTCCGGTTCGATCTACGAGGGCGAGGCCCCGGCCGCGAAGCTGGCGCAGGCGCCCGGCGTCGGGCCGATGTACGCGCGGATGTCACAGGCGACCGGCGCCCAGCAGATCGCCTTCGCCATCAAGTTCGACTCCGGCTACCGCCCGGTCCGGTTCTGGGTGCGCGCCGGCCCCGAGAAGGGCCGCAACCAGATGCAGCACGGCTCCTACACCAAGTGGGGCCGCAAGCCCGCCGTCAAAGCGCCCCGCTGACGCGAGAGCGCCCCGCTGACCGGCCGGCGGGGCGCTAGGCGTCCTCGCCGTCCTCGCAGGCGTCCGAGAGGACCTCCAGGAGCCGCAGCGGGTCGGGCAGCGGGTCGCGGGACGGCGGGCGCAGCCAGCCCACCTCACGCCCGTACGGGAGGACGGACGGCGCCGCGACGACGTAGCTGTCGCGGCAGTGCCAGCGCATCCCGGGCGTCTCGGTGACATCCTCCGGCAGGGTGTCCAGGTGGCACGACCACCACTCGTCCTCGTCGACGGGGGCGCCGCGCGTCGCGACGAAGAACAGGTGCCGGTCGCCCCCGAACGAAGCGACCGGACCGACGGGGAGGTCGTCCCGCTCGATCCGGTCGAGGGCGATGGTCCCGGCGGCGGCCGGGACGTCGAACACGTCGAATACCCGGCCCGTCGGCAGGATGATGTTGGCCTGCGGGCGCTCCGCCCACCACCGTTTGATCACGTCCGCGTCGACGCTGGCCTGATGGGCCCAGGCCGCCGACACCGGATGCGCGCCCGGGTCCGGACAGCCGATCCGGTCGCACGAACACGCCCGGTCGCCCCCGGCCGGCGAGTGCGCCCCGGGAAAGCAGGGCCAGCCGAGATCCGCGTACTCCCGCGCCGCCGCGGCCATCCGGTCGCGCGCCGCCTTCAGCCGCCTGTTCCCCGAGACCGCCAGCATCTCCGCCCCCCAATACCCAAGGTCGCACGCAGGTTCCTTGGTTATCGATGATGCCCGGCGGCGTGAAGCGCGGACACGGCAACCCCCGGAAAACGACCCTAAGTGACTAGAGGGAGTCCCGGGACAGGTGTGATCAGGAGAGCCTGCGGGCCACCTCCGCGGCCCAGTAGGTGAGGACGATGTCGGCGCCCGCGCGGCGGATCGACAGCAGCGACTCCATGATCGTCCGGTCGCGGTCGATCCAGCCGTTCCCGGCGGCGGCCTCGACCATCGCGTACTCGCCGCTCACCTGGTAGGCGACGACGGGCACGTCCACGGCGTCGCGGACGCGGCGGACGATGTCGAGGTACGGGCCGGCGGGCTTGACCATGACCATGTCGGCGCCCTCGTCGAGGTCGAGGAGCACCTCGCGCAGCGACTCATCGGCGTTCGCCGGGTCCTGCTGGTGGCTGGCGCGGTCACCCGACCGCGGGGCGCACTCGGCGGCCTCGCGGAACGGCCCGTAGAAGGCGGAGGCGTACTTCACCGAGTACCCCATGATCGCGATGTCGGGGTGGCCGGCGCCGTCGAGCGCCGCCCGGATCGCGCCGACCTGGCCGTCCATCATCCCGGACGGGGCGAGCACGGCGGAGCCCGCCTCGGCCTGCGCCCGCGCGATCGACGCGTACCGCTCCAGGGTCGCGTCGTTGTCGATCTCGCCCGCGTCGGTGAGGACGCCGCAGTGCCCGTGGTCGGTGTACTCGTCCAGGCACAGGTCCGAGATGAGCACGGTCGCGTCGCCGAGGTCGGACGCCAGGTCGCGCAGCGCCCGCTGGACGATGCCGTCCGGGTCGTCGGCGGCCGAGCCGGTCGCGTCCTTCACGGCCGGGACGCCGAACAGGATGATGCCGCCGACGCCGGCCTCGACCGCCTCGTGCGCGGCCTTGCGGAGGCTGTCGCGGGTGTGCTGGAACACGCCCGGCATCGACGAGACCGGCTGCGGCTCGGAGATGCCCTCCTTGACGAACATCGGCAGCACGAGGTCGGCCGGGCTGAGCCGGGTCTCGGCGACCAGGCGCCGCATCGCGGGGGTGCGCCGCAGCCGCCGCGGCCGCGCGACGGGGAACTGAGCAGACATGATCCCTCTGGGTTTCCTCGGGTGTGCTATCTCCTGCGCCGGGCCCCCCGGCGCATCTGGCTGGGCTTGCGGAGCGGATCCCCCGCCTCGATCTGGGCCGCCCGCCGCTTGGCACCGTACTCCGCGAGCGCCTCCGCGAGGGCGGATACCGACGGCTTGTCCGCCTCGACGTCCACGCGCAGCCCGTACTCGCGCGCCGTCTTGGCCGTCTGCGGGCCGATCACGGCGATGACCGTGACATTGTGCGGCTTGCCGGCGATCCCGATGAGGTTCTTCACCGTGGAGGACGAGGTGAACAGCACCGCGTCGAACCCGCCGCCCTTGATCGCCTCGCGGATCGGCGCGGGCGGCGGCGCGGCCCGGACGGTCCGGTAGGCGGTCACGTCCTCGCACTCCCAGCCGAGCTCGGTCAGCCGGGCGATGAGCACGTCGGTGGCGATGTCGGCGCGCGGCAGCAGCACCCGGTTGATCGGGTCGAGGTCCTCGTCGTAGGGCGGCCACTCCCGCGCCAGGCCCTCGCCGGACTGCTCGCCGGACGGGGTCAGGTCGGGCTGGACGCCGAACTCGACCAGCGCGGCGGCGGTCTGCTCGCCGACGGCGGCGACCTTGAGGCCGGCGAACGCGCGGGCGTCCAGGCCGTAGTCGGTGAACTTCTCCCGGATCGCCTTCACCGCGTTCGTGGAGGTGAACACGACCCACTCGTAGCGGCCGGTGACGAGGCCCTTCACGGCCCGGTCCATCTGCTGCGGGGTGCGCGGCGGCTCGACGGAGATCGTCGGGACCTCGTCCGGGACGGCCCCGTACCCGCGCAGCTGGTCCGACAGCGACGCGGCCTGCTCCTTCGTCCGCGGCACGAGCACCCGCCAGCCGAACAGCGGCTTGGTCTCGAACCAGGACAGCTTGTCGCGCCAGCTCACCACGTCCCCGACGATGATCAGGGCGGGCGCCTCCATGCCCTTGGTGTCGGACGCGAGCTTCTGCAGCGTGGAGACCACGGTCTCCTGCTCGGTCGTCGTGCCGAGGCTCGTCATCGCGGCCGGGGTGGAGTCGGGGCGCCCGGCGGCGACGAGGCCCTTCGCGACCTCCGCCACCGCGCCCTCGGCGCCGAGGATGACGAGGGTCGCGTCCGGGGCCGCGTAGCGCTCCCAGTCGACGCCGCCCTCGGAGGCGTCCACGATCCGGATCTCGCGGTTCTTGGCGTCCGTCAGCGGGATGCCCGCGTAGCCGGGCACGCCCGTCACCGACGACACGCCGGGCACCACCTCGAACGGGACGCCGGCCTTGGCCAGCGCACCGCCCTCGGCGGCGAAGCTGCACGCCACGCCCGGGTCGCCGCGGAACAGCCGGACCACCCGGCGGCCCGCCTTCGCGGCGCGGGCGGCGAGCTTCACCGGGTCGCCCTCCGCCGTGTCGATGATCTCGGCGTCGGGGCGGCAGTGCGTGAGGATCTCGGCCGGGCAGTGCGCCCGGCTCACGATGACCGTGTCGGCGCGCTCCAGCTCGGCGGCGGCGCGCAGGGTCAGCAGCCCGGGGTCGCCCGGGCCCATGCCGACGATCGCGACCGTGCCCGGGTCGGCCGTCCGGCGGGCGGACGCCGCAACGGCGGCCCGCGTCCGGGCGCCCTTCGCGGCCGTGGCGGTGCTGTCAGCCGTGTGCTTGTCGGTGGGCTTGTCGGTGGTGGTCTTCTCGGCGGCGGTGGACTTCGCGGCGGGGCTCAATCGCGCTCCCCCATCAACTGGTCGGCCCCCTGCGCGAGCAGCCGGGACGCGAGGTCGCGCCCGATCTGCTCTGCGGCGTCCGGGTGGCCGCTTGCGGACAGCCGCACCTGCCGGCTTCCGTCGAACGCCGCGACGGTCGCCGTGAGATGCAGCCTTTCATCTATCTCGGCAGCGTATGTTCCCACGGGCGCGGAGCAGCCCGCCTCCAGCACGGCCAGCACCGTGCGCTCGGCGGTGACGGCCCGCCGGGTCGGCAGGTCGTCGACCGTTCCAAGCAGTTCGCGGAGGTCGTCCCGGTCGGCGCGGCATTCGAGGGCGAGCGAGCCCTGCCCGGGGGCCGGCAGCATATGGTCCGGCTCGAAGACCTCGCCGACCGCGTCCAGCCGGCCGATCCGCTTCAGGCCGGCGTGCGCCAGCACCACGGCGTCCAGCTCGCCGTCGGCGACCTTGCGCAGCCGGGTGTCGGCGTTGCCGCGGATCGGGATGATCTCCAGGTCGGGACGCAGCGCCCGCAGCTGCGCGACGCGGCGCGGCGACCCGGTGCCGATGCGCGCCCCGCGGCGCAGGTCGGCGAGCTTCGCGGGGGCGCACAGGGCGTCGCGCGGGTCGTCGCGGACCGGCGTCGCCGCCAGCGCGATCCCCGGCGTCGCGGACGTCGGAAGGTCCTTCAGCGAGTGCACCGCGAAGTCCACCTCGCCGGAGAGGATCTTGTCGCGGAGCGCGTTGACGAACACGCCGGTCCCGCCGATCTGGGCGAGCAGGGCCTTGGACACATCACCCTGCGTGGTTACCCCGACCAGCTCGACGGCATGCCCCGTCAGCTGCGACAACGCGTCCGCGACGCCCCGGGACTGGGTCATCGCCATCAGGCTCCTGCGGGTGCCCAGCCGGAGCGGGCCCCTGCTCGCCGTACTCACGTCTCGTCTCCTTCACGCCCCGGGACCGTGTCCCGGGCGCTGACCGCCCGGACGCTCGCGGCCTGGGCGTTCACCGTCTCCACGTTCACGCCGTCCGGCGCCGCGGCACTCCCCCGCGGGGGCGCCGGGCTGACGCAGTCGGCCTCCGCGCACCCCGGATCCACCCGGGGCTCCTCCCCGCGCACATCCGTCCCGCGCACATCCGTCCCGCGCACATCCGTCCCGCGCACATCCGTCCCGCGCACGTCCATCTCACGCACGTCCGGCTCGCGCATGTCCGCGCGGGCCACCGCCTCGGGGGCCTTCGGGTCCAGGTCGAACAGCTCGCGCAGCGCGTCGGCGTAGGAGTCGCCGCCCGGCGCCGCCGCCAGCTCCTTGACCCGGACGGTCGGCGCGTGCAGGAGCTTGTCCACGACGCGCCGGACCGTCTGCTCGATCTCCTTGCGGGCCCGGTCGTCCATCCCGGGCACCCGGCCCGTGAGGCGGGACAGCTCGGCCTCGACCACCTCGGCGGCCTTGCTGCGCAGCGCGACGACGGTCGGCGCGACGGCGGCGGCGCGGGCCGCGCTGAGGAACGCCTCGACCTCCTCGCACACGATCCGCCGGACGGCCTCGACCGCCTCCGGGCCGATCGCCTGCGCGGCCTCCTGCGCGGTGCGCAGGTCGTCCAGGCCGGCCAGCTCGACGTCCGGGAGGTCGCCGGCGCTCCGCTCGACGTCGTGCGGCAGCGCCAGGTCGAGGAAGAAGCGGCGCCGGCCGTCCGAGCCGACGCCGCGGGACGTGAGCTGCGCGGTCGTCACCACCAGCCCGGTCGCGCCGGTGCACGACACCACCAGGTCGGCCTCGGCGATCGCCGCGTCCAGGACGGACAGCTCGATCGCGCGGGACGGGACGTCCAGCGACCCGGCGAGGCGCACCGCGTTCTCGTGGGTGCGGTTGGCGACCACGACCTCGCGCGCCCCGGCGCGGCTCAGCGTGGTGGCGGCCAGCGAGCTCATCGATCCGGCGCCGACGACGAGCGCGCGCACGCCGGTGAGCGGCCCGAGGTGCCGGACGGCGATGTCCAGGCCCACGCTGACCAGCGACGCGCCGGCCTTGTCGATGCCGGTCTCGTGGTGGGCGCGCTTGCCGACCCGCAGGGACTGCTGCAGGACGTCGTGCAGGTCGCGGCCGAGCGTGCCCTCGTCCTGGGCGAGCCGGAACGCCTGGCGGATCTGCCCGAGGATCTGGCCCTCGCCGACGACCATCGACTCCAGGCCGCACGCCACCGCGAACACGTGCTGGACGGCGCGCTCCTCGTAGTGCACGTACAGGTGCCGCGACAGGTCGTCCATCGGGACGCCCGAGTGCAGGGCCAGCAGCTCGGAGATCGCCGAGACGCCGCCGTGGAACTTGTCGACGACCGCGTAGATCTCCACCCGGTTGCACGTCGAGACGATCGCGGTCTCGGCGACGTTCGCGCACTCGTGCACCGCGTGCAGCAGCTTGACCAGATCGTCGCCCGCGACCGCCGCACGCTCCAGTACCGCCACGGGCGCGCTCCGGTGGCTGAGGCCCACGACCAGAATGCTCATTTGCCGTCTCCAGCGTCTCCGCTTGCCCGCCTTGCCTCGCTTGCCCGTCCTGCCCGCCTTGCTGCTGTCCGGCTCATAGTTCCACCGTCTCCACGTACTGCGCCGCGCCGGGGGGCTCCTCGGGGCCGGCCAGCGGGGCGACCCCGTCCGGGCCGCCCGCCTTGCGCTGCTCGTGGAACGCGAGGATCTGCAGCTCGATGGAGAGGTCGACCTTGCGCACGTCCACCCCGTCCGGCACCGACAGCACCACCGGGGCGAAGTTCAGGACGCTCGTCACCCCGGCGGCCACGACGCGGTCGCACACGCCCTGGGCGGCGCCCGCCGGGGTCGCGATGACCGCGATGGACACGCCGTGGTCGGCGATGATGTCCTCCAGCCGGTCGATGTGCTCCACCGTCATGCCGGAGATCTCTTGGCCGACGATGGACTCGTCCGCGTCGAGCAGGCCCGCCACGCGGAAGCCGCGGGACGCGAAACCGCCGTAGCCCGCCAGCGCACGGCCCAGGTTACCGACACCGATGATGGCGACGACCCAGTCCTGGGTGAGGCCGAGCTCGCGGGAGATCTGGTAGACGAGGTACTCGACCTCGTAGCCGACGCCGCGCGTCCCGTAGGAGCCGAGGTGGGACAGGTCCTTGCGGAGCTTGGCCGAGTTGACGCCGGCCGCCGCCGCGAGCTCCTCGGAGGAGACGGTCGCGACGCCGCGCTCCTGCAGGCCGGTGAGGGCCCGGAGGTAGACCGGCAGCCGCGCCACGGTGGCTTCGGGGATGCCGCGGCCCGCGCGGTCGCGGTGGCGGTTCTGTCGAGGTGTCACGGCCTGCTCTTCGGGCTCGACGCTGGGAAAGGTCATGGGGATGACCGCCGGCCCTCGGCACGCGCGGGCGGGCGGCGGCCTCACGGCCACGCCCCGGCCGCCCCAGGGCCGTCCACCAGGTTAAGCCTTTGTGAATACACGCACAAAGTCACCCCCCGGTTGTGGGGTCCGCGGGCGTTCCGGCTGATATACGAAAAGCCCGTCTAGCAGGGTCTTCCACCCTAAATCCGGAAAGGCTCGACGGAGCAGGGATGTGACCGACGAGACAAAATTTGTCCTATCGTCCCACGCGCCGTCAGCGGAGCTTCGCGATGGCCGCGCGGAGGCGGGCCTCGTCGACGCGCCAGAAGTCGTGCTGGACGCCGTTGATCAGAGTGACGGGGATCTGCTCCCAGTACTGCTCGGTGTCCCGCTCCGACTTCGTGATGTCGCGCTCCTCCCACGGCACGTCCAGGTCGCGGGCGACGCGCTCGATCACCGCGCGGGCGTCCTCGCACAGGTGGCAGCCGGGCTTGCCGAGCAGCGTGATCATGATCTGCGCCGGCATGTCACCTCCCGGGGAACTCCGGCGCGGGCAGCGGCACCTTGGCCGCGCCGAGCTTCAGCTCGATCACGTTGGTGGCGATCACGTGGGTGCGGGACTCGGCGAGGAAGCGCTGCAGGTGCGGCTGGCGGCGGTGCGCGGCGAACGCCGCCTCGTCCCGGAACAGCTGGTAGAAGATCCGCTGCGTGGGGGCGCCCACCACCTCGTGCGAGGCGAAGATCAGCGTCTCGGGCTCGGCGGCCAGGGCCGCCTTCACCAGGTCGGCGGCGAGCCGGTCGAAGGCGCTCTCGCGCCCGTCCAGCAGCGTGTAGACGGTGATCTGGCCGCACGCGTTCGCCAGCTCCCCGCCGAGCGCGCCCGGCCTGGCGAGACCGGCGAGCGGCGACTGGTCGAGCGCGTTGCCGATCCCGTCGACGGCCGTGGGACCGGCCGGGTTGGGCGCCGGGCTCTCGGGGTAGGCGGGCTGCGCGGGGACCGGGATGCTGGTGTTCTCGGGGAAGCGCAGCTCCTCGGAGGACGGTTCGGGGAAGCGCAGCTCGCCGCGCCGCTGGTCCGGGGGCGGGGTCGGCGCCGGGACGGGCTCCGGCCGGGACGCGGGCGCGTAGCCCTGCTCCTCGTAGCCGGTGGCGGGCTCGTCCTCGTAGTCGTCGTAGCCCTCTTCGTCGTACACCGGGATCGTGCGCATCGCGCCGTACCAGACGAGGCCGGCGGCGGCGCCGAGCGCGATGACGGCGAGCGGCGCGGGCAGGAACCCGCGGGTGCCGCTGACCACCAGCACGCCGGCGAGGGCGACGAGCGCGATCGGGATGAGCAGCTCCGCCGCCTCCTGGTCCTGCTTGCTGGCCAGCCACGCGGTCACACCGGTGCAGCCCGCGAGCGCGAGGACCGCGACGACGTGCGCGCCGTCGATCAGCAGCAGCGGCAGCGCGTCGTAGGTGTCGCCCGGCTTGGGCAGGCTCTTGGACAGCGAGCCCTTGAGCGGGTCGAGGATCAGGATCACGATCGCGACGACCGTGTAGGAGATCGCGAACAGCCAGGCGGCGAACCGGACCTGCACGTACCGCGCGATCAGCTCGATCATGCCGAGCGCGAGCCACACCGGCCCGATCAGCGCCGCGCCGAGCTCCATCACGCGGAACAGCAGGCCGTTGAACCCGGCGAGGAAGCCGACGCCCATGGACAGCAGGGCGAGCGTGAGCCCGACCTGGGTGAACGACCAGGCGATCAGATAGAGCAGCCGGTCCTTGGAGGCGCGCTGAATCAGCAACCCGGTCGCCGCGAGGGCACCAAGGGTCGCCAATAGCGCGAGGAGAGCATCGACCATCGCGCCCCATGGTGCCCGATGCCGGGGGCGGACGGGTAACCGCTCCCGGGAACGCACCATTGCCTTGCGTACCTTTCGGTCTCTAGAGTGGCAGATCACGCCGGAGGTCGCGTACGCCCCGAGGAGAACTGCATGAGCAGCTTGACCCTCGATGCCGGGGTCGTCCCGCTTCCTCGGCCTTCCCGGGGCGGGCTGGTCCGTCCGGCCGGAAGAACCGCGGGCCGCTCCCCCGACCGTGTTGGTGACCGTGCCGGCGACCGTGTTGGTGACCGCGCCGCCGACCGGGCGGGTGACCGTGCCGAGGTCCTGAAGGCGCTGGTGCTGCGGGCGCGGGACGGCGACGCCGAGGCGTTCGGCTCCCTCTACGACCACTACGTCGAGCTCGTCTACCGGTACATCTACTACCGGGTGGGGACGCACTCGCTCACCGAGGACCTGACCAGCGAGACGTTCCTGCGCGCCCTCCGCCGCATCTGCGACTTCCACTGGCAGGGCAAGGACTTCGGCGCCTGGCTGGTGACGATCGCCCGGAACCTCGTCGCCGACCACTTCAAGTCCGGCCGGTACCGGCTGGAGGTCTGCACCGCCGAGCCGGCCGAGCCAGAGCACCACCAGGAAGGGCCGGAGCGGGCCGTCCTGGACGCGATGACCAACCGGACGCTGCTGCTGGCCGTCCGGCAGCTGGGTTCCGAGCAGCAGGAATGCGTGGTGCTGCGGTTCCTGCACGGGCTCACGGTCGCCGAGACCGCCCTGATCATGGACAAGAAGCCGGGCGCGATCAAGGCGCTGCAGTACCGGGCCGTCCGGTCCCTGGCCCGTATGCTCCCGGCCGACCTCCGCGGCTGAGCCCGCCCAGGGGCGCACGCCGGTTTCGGGACACCGGCCCCTTGCGCGACGGCTATTGCATTGTTTATCAATGAACCTTCGGGCCGTAACCCGGCCCGGAGCCCGCTCGTTTTGCGGGCAGGAGCGCGTTCGCGCCTGGAGTCCGCAAGGGAGCGGCCAGTGAGAACCGGGACGTGAAGACGAGGCGGGGAAAGATCGCAGAGCAGGGGAACGTGCTGGGGCGGCTACGGGCGGGCGACCCGAGGCCGGATCCGCGGTTCCGCGCCGTTCTGCGCGAGCGGCTGGTGGCGGCCGCGGGCGACCGGAGTGAGGACGGTCGCAATCACGGCCGTGCGGACGGCCACGGGGAGCCGGTTGACTAGGCTTCGCTCATGCGGCGAATCTGGCAGCGGGACTTCTGGGGCCGCGGCAGGGACGAGGACCACAAGAGCGCCGGAGAGGCCGCCGCCGCGGCGGCCGAACTGGGACCGCTCCCGGCGCCCGACCCCGCGGCGGCGGCGTTCTTCGACGTCGACAACACGATGATGCGCGGCGCGTCCATCTACTACTTCGCGCGCGGGCTCGCCGCCCGCAAGCTGTTCACCATGCGCGACCTCGCCATGTTCGCCTGGGGCCAGGCCGCGTTCCGGCTGCGCGGCACCGAGAACTCCGAGCACATCGGCAGCGCCAAGGAGGCCGCGCTCGCGTTCGTCGCCGGGCAGCGGGTCGACAAGATCGTCAACCTGAGCGAGGAGATCTACGACGAGGTGATGGCCGACCGCATCTGGCACGGCACCCGCTCCCTCGCCCTCCAGCACCTCGACGCGGGCCAGCAGGTGTGGCTCGTCACCGCCACGCCCGTCGAGGTCGCCCGGACGATCGCGCACCGCCTGGGCCTCACCGGTGCGCTCGGCACCGTCGCCGAGACCAGCGACGGCCTCTACACCGGGCGGCTCGTCGGGAACCTGCTGCACGGGCCCGCGAAGGCGGAGGCCGTCCGCGCCCTCGCCCAGCGCGAAGGGCTCGACCTGGCGCGCTGCTCGGCCTACAGCGACTCGATCAACGACCTGCCGATGCTGACCGCCGTCGGCGACCCGCACGCGGTGAACCCCGACGCGGAGCTGCGCGCGCACGCCAGGGACCACGGCTGGCCGATCCACGACTTCCGCACCGGCCGCAAGGTCACGATGGTCGCCCTCCCCGCCGCCGCGGGCGCCGGCGCCATCGCGGGCGGCGTGGCGGCCGGCATCGCCCTCCGCCGCCACTACCGCACGAGCTGACCCGCCCTGACCCGCTCTGAGCCGCCCTGACCCGCCCTGAGCCGCTCCGTCCCGCTCCACCCGGCTCTAGTGTGTCCGTGTGACCGTCGAGCTGAGGCTGTTGTCCCGCGTCGCCTGTCGTGGGCGGGATGTCACGAGTCCTCGGCTGCGGGGTCTTCTCGCGCTGCTCGCGGGTGAGCCGCGCACCGGCGTGTCCGTGGTGCGGCTGGTCGAAGGGTTGTGGCCGGACGGTCGTCCCGAGAACCCGGCCAAAGCCCTCCAGGTCGTCGTCTCGCGGGCGCGGTCCCAGCTCGGCGCCGACGTGATCGCCAGCACGCCCACCGGGTACCGGCTCGGCCTGGACGAGGCCGCCGTGGACACGTCGGCCGTGGTGCTCTCCGCGTCCGCGAGCGCCCGGTGCTCCCGTGACGGCGACCATGCGGGCGCGCTCGCGCACGCCGAGGAAGGGCTCGCGCTGTGGGAGGGGCCGCCGCCGGCCGAGCCGGACGCCGGGGACGATCCGGTGTCCGTCCTGCGGGCGGATCGGGTCTCGACGCACTGGACGCTGATGCGTGCCCGCGCGCTCGCCCTGGCGCGGCTCGGGCGCCACGCGGAGGGGTTCGACGCGCTCACCGGTGTCGTCCGCGAGTACACGCGGGACGAGGAGGTGCTCGCCGAGCTGCTGCGGTGCGAAGTGGCCACGGCGGGTCCTTCGGCCGCGCTGGCCCGGTACGAGTCCTACCGGCGCTCGCTGCGGGACGAGCTGGGCACCGATCCGGGGGCGCCGCTCCAGGACGTCCAGCGGGAGCTGCTGCTGGACGAGGCGCCCGCCGTCCGGCGAGGGGTCGCGCACGAGCCGAACCCGCTGCTCGGCCGCGACGGGGACCTCGCCGCCGTGCTGGGCCTGCTGCGCACGTCCCGCGTCACCTCGATCGTCGGTACGGGTGGTCTGGGCAAGACGCGGCTGGCGAACACCGTCGCGCGGGACGCCCCGCAGCGGGCGGTCCACGTCGTCGCGCTCGCCGGTGTCGCGCGGGACGAGGACGTGGCCGGGGAGGTCGCGTCCGTCCTCGGCGTTGGCGAGTCCCCTCGGGGGCGCGGACGCCTCGGCGGGCCGGCCGACCTGGTCTCCGCGATCGCGGACGTCCTCGGCCCGGAACCGGTGCTGCTCGTCCTGGACAACTGCGAGCACGTCATCGACGGCGCCGCCGGCCTGGCCGGTGCCCTGGTGTCCATGACGCGAGATCTGCGCGTGCTCACCACGAGCCGCGCGCCGCTCGGGCTGTCGTCGGAGTCGGTGTATCCGCTGCCCGCCCTGGACCTGCCGACGGCCGTGGAGCTGTTCCGGCAGCGGGCGCAGGCGGCGCGTCCCGGCGCCGACCTGGCGGACGGGGCCGTCGAGGAGCTGTGCCGCCACCTCGACGGGCTGCCGCTCGCGATCGAGCTGGCGGCGGCGCGCGTCCGGGTCATGTCCGTGCCGGAGATCGCCCGTCGCCTGGACGACCGGTTCGCGCTGCTGCGGGGGAACGCGCGCGACGCGCCGTCCCGGCACCGGACCATGCACGCCGTCGTCGACTGGAGCTGGAACCTGCTCTCCCCCTCGGGACGGGCGGCCATGCGGGCGCTGTCGATCTTCCCCGCCGGGTTCACGGCCGACGCGGCGCGCCACCTGTTGCTCGGTGGCGAAGCCCTGCCGTCCGGTGGCGAAGCCCTGCCGTCCGGTGGCGAAGCCCTGCCGTCCGGTGGCGAAGCCCTGCCGTCCGGTGGCGAAGCCCTGCCGTCCGGTGATGAAGTGTTGGAGGTTTTGGAGGATCTCGTCGACCAGTCATTGCTTGAGGTGGTCGAGGGCGTGCCGGGGACCCGGTTCCGGATGCTGGAGAGCGTCCGCGAGTTCAGCGGGGCCCACCGGGAGGCCGAGGGCGAGACGGAACGCGCGGTCGCCGGGCTGCTCGCGTGGGCTCGCGAGTTCGGGGCGATGCACCACGGGCAGCTCTTCGGCGCCGAGCCGTTCGACTTCGTGGAGCGCGTCCGGGTCGAGCAGGACAACCTGCTGCACGTGCACCGCCACGGGCTCGCCCGGCAGGACGGCGCGGCCGTCGCGGCGGTGGCCGCCGTCCTCGGCGGGATGTGGACGCTGGAATCCGCCTACAGCCGGCTGATCGTCCTGCTGGAGGAGGGGGCGGGGCTGCTGAGCCGGTTCCGACCCGGGCCGGAGGACGTCGAGGTCACCCGGACGGCGCTCGCCCTCAGCGTCCTGATGACGTCCATGCTGAAGGGACCGCGTGCGACGCGCGCTCTCGTCGCGCTGCGGCGTCTCCCGGCACCGCCTCCGACCGACCCCGTCCGGGCCATGGCGCTCATGATGGCCTCGATGCCGGAGATCCTCGGGCCGGACAGTCCCGTTCTCACCGCGATGTGCGCGAGCGACGCCCCCTCGCTCGTCGCCGTCGCGAACTTCGGCGCCGGCTACCTGTACGAGAGGAACGGGGATCTGGACGGCGCGGTCGCGGCCACCGAACGGATGCTCGCAGGGGCCGGTACGTCGCCCGCCCCGTGGCTGCGGCTGCTCGCCCACTCGCGGCTCAGCGAGCTTCTGGCGCAGCTCGACCAGGGCGAGCGTGCCCTGCATCACCTTCACACGTCGCTGGAGCTGATGGAGCGGCACAGGTGGCCTGACACGTTCGGGCTGATGTGGGCGCTCGCCGCCGCGCACATCTCCCTCGGGCAATGCGACGAGGCGGAGCAGTGGCTCGACCGGTCGCTCCTCCAGGGCCCTGGACAGGACGACGAGTACGGCACGGCCACGTTCACTCTCGGTGCGCGCGCGGAGATCGCGATCGCACGCGGCGACGTGGACACCGGGCTGCGGCTGTGGCGGGAAGCGGTGGATCGGCTCTCCCGCGATCCCAACCCGATGGTGGCGTCCGACCTGGACCCGTGGACGCTCGAAGCCCACTGCGTCGCCGTCGTCGCCCACGCCGGGCACGGCCGGCTCGACCTGGTCGAGGACATCGTCGCGGGGCTGCCGGCCAAGCTCGCCGTCCTGCTCTCCGACCGGCAGGAGCCGCTGCCGTCCTTCTTCATGGACCTGCCCGTCTGCGGCGGTCTGCTGCTCGCCCTCGCCGCGGCGGAACTCGCCCGATCCGATGTCGGGTCGGACGGTCGGGCGTGGGCCGCACGCGCGATCGCGCTCGCGGAGCGGCTCCACCACATCCGGGCGTTCCAGCCGACCATGTCGTCCGCGCCCGCTCGCCGCGCCGCCGAGGACGCCGACGGGCCGGCGTATGCCGACGCGGTGTCGGAGTACGCCGGCCTCGGCCGTGAAGAGCTGCGGGACGCGGCCCGCCGACTCATGCGGACCCGCGTCAGCGGGGCGCCTTCCGGTTGAACAGCACCTTCGAGTACACGTAGCCGGCCAGGGCCAGGCCCGAGCACCACGCGAGGGAGAGCATCACGTCGCGCCCGTCCGGCGTCGTCAGGAGCAGGCCCCGCACCGTCTCGATGATCGGCGTGAACGGCTGGTACTCGGCGAACCACCGCACCCCGGCGGGCATCGACTCCGGCGGGACGATCGTGCTGCCGAGGAACGGCATGAACTGGATGATCATCGGCGAGTTGCTCGCGCCCTCCGGGTTCTTCGCCAGCAGCCCCAGCGTGACGGCCACCCAGGTCAGCGCGAACGTGAGCAGCAGCATCAGCCCGATCGCGGCGAGCCAGTCGAGGACGCCGCCGTGCGTCCGGAACCCCATCGCGACCGCGACGGCGATGACCCCCGCCGTGCTGATCACCGTCTGGATCATGCTGCCGACGACGTGCCCGGTCAGCAGCGAGGACCGCGAGATCGCCATCGTCCGGAACCGGTCGACGATGCCCTCGGTCATGTCCATGCAGATGGCGACGGACGTCGCCATGCACCCGGAGGCGATCGCCATCAGGATGATCCCCGGCGACACGTAGTTGATGTAGTCGCCCTTCGCCGCCCCGCCGACGCCCTCGCCGAGCGCGTTGCCGAAGACGCCGACGAAGAGCAGGAGGATCAGGATCGGGACCATCATCCCGGCCAACGTCAGGGATGGGTAGCGGAGCGCGTGCCGCAGGTTGCGGCGCAGCATCGTCGCGGAGTCGGTCGCGGCCTGCGTGAGCGTCGTCATCGCGAACTCACCCTCTCGTCCTGGTTCTCGTGGTCGGTCTCTTGCCCGTGCTCGGTCTGGCCGGTGAGAGCGAGGAAGACGTCGTCCAGATCGGGGGTGTGGACGGAGAGATCGTCCACCTCGATCGACGCGTCCTCCAGGTGGCTGAGCAGCGATCGCAGCGACCGGACGCTGCCGTCACTCGGCACCTGCAAAGCGAGCGCGTCGTGGTCGCGCGTCGTCACGCCGAGCGTCCGCGCCGCTTTGTCCAGCTCGGCCGGATCGGCGAACCGGAGCCGGACGTGCCCGCCCGGGACCAGCCGCTTCAACTCGTCAGCCGTGCCCTCGGCGACCAGCCGGCCTTCGTCCAGTACCGCGATCTTGTCGGCGAGGTGGTCCGCCTCCTCCAGGTACTGGGTGGTGAGGAAGATCGTCACGCCGCCCTGGACCAGCTCCCGGATGATCTCCCACATCGTCCGCCGGCTCCGCGGATCGAGCCCGGTCGTCGGCTCGTCCAGGAAGATGATCTGAGGGTTGCCGATCAGCGTCATCGCGATGTCGAGCCGCCGCCGCATGCCGCCCGAGTACGTGGCGGCCGTCCTGCCCGCCGCGTCCACCAGGTCGAACCGCTCCAGCAGCTCGTCGGCGATCCGGCGGCCGTCGGCCTTGCCGAGGTGGTGCAGGTCCGCCATCAGGATCAGGTTCTCCCGGCCGGTGAGCAGACCGTCGACCGCCGAGTACTGCCCGGTCACCCCGATCGCCCTGCGCACCCCGTCGGGGTCCTTCACCAGATCCCGTCCGGCGATGCGCGCCTCGCCGGCGTCCGCGCGGATCAGTGTGGACAGGATCCGCACCACCGTCGTCTTCCCGGCCCCGTTCGGCCCGAGCAACGAGAAGACCGTCCCGCGCGACACTTCCAGATCGATCCCGTCGAGGACGACCTTCTCCCCGAACGCCTTCCGCAGCCCGGTCGCATGGATGGCCGTCTGCCGTGCTTTCGTTGTCATGCCATGGAGTTTGCATCCTCCAATTTTCAGCGCACTTTCATTCGGGTTTCATCTCTAATCTTGAGAATGAAACCGACATCGAATTTGAGCATCGGAGCGCCATGCATTGTTCGATGTTCGTTCGGCCGTGCGGTGGGGGCGGCGCTGCGTACGGGGCCGCCCCTCCAAAGTCAAGGGCGCCTTCGGCGTCGCTTCGCGATGGGACTCCGTCCCACCCTTGACTTCGGAGCCTCTACGGCCCCTAGGTGCAGCTTTCATCGGGCAGGCTCCGCCTGCCCCTGCCCGACGCGCCGCCCCCACCGCCCTCCAAGAGCCGACAAACCACCAACCCCCAAAGCGAACAATAAGGGCGGAGCGCAAAACCGCCGAGGCCCACACACGCCAATCGCCTGACGGGCGGCATGCGCCTGGAGTCAATGAAGACCGCGCCACAGAGGCAGCAGCCGCCGTCAAACTCCGACGTGTCCGGGGGGTGACAATAATCCAGCCGTCCGCCGGACATTCAAGCCACCGAAATCGCATATCATGAAGTCATGGGCGGGAAAATCGCGGTCGATCTTGAATCGGCGTCCACCATGGAATTGGTGAACGCCGCGTCCGCGATCGCCGCCGAACTCGCCAGGCGCACCCCACCACCATCGGCGCCCGCCTGCATGGAACTCACCGAAACCCTCGCCGCCGCCACCGACATGCACGAAGCCGCCCTCGCCGGACTCATCGGCGTGGTCGACACCGGCCGCGAAGTACAACGGTGGGGCTTCCCCTCCACCCAGTCATGGCTACGCAACCGCCTCGGCATGCGCGACGCCCGCGCCAAGGAACGCCTCACCCTGGCCCGCCAGCACCACCGCCTCCCCCAGGTGGCCGAACAGTGGGCCGCAGGCGAACTGTCGTTCGGCTACGCCGCCACCATCGCAGGCGCCGTCGCCCGCCTGGACGACCACGACTGCGCGACGGCCGAAGAAGTCCTGCTCGACATGGTCGGCAAGGACTTCTCCGCCGGGAAGATCGCCGCCTTCGGCCGCCGCATCCGCGACATCATCACCGAGCGCGACGGCACCGAACCTGCCCCCGACGACACCCGGCGCGGATACGAACGCTCCTGGATCGATTCCACCCGCTCCCTGGACGGCGGCCGCTACATCAAAGGCTGGCTCAACGCCGAAGACGCCGCCATCTGGGACGGCACCCTCGGCCCCCTGGCCAAACCCGCCGGAACCGACGACCACCGCGACCTGGCCGAACGCACGGCGGCAGCGTTGACCTCCGTTCTCTCCCGGCGGCCACCGGGCCACCAAGGTCACCGTCATCTGCGACCTGGACACCCTCACCGGCGGCACCACCCCCGCCCGACTCCCCGACGGCACCCCCATCCCCGCCGAACAAGCCCGCCGCATCGCCCTGTCCGCCGGAGTCTCACCCTTGCTCCTCGGCCAAGGCGGCATCCCGCTCTACCTCGGCCGCACCGAACGCTTCGCCACCCCGGCCCAGCGCCGAGCCCTGGAAGCACTCAACCCCACCTGCGCCGTACACGGCTGCCAAGTCCCCGGCCCCCTGTGCGAAGTCGACCACGTCCACGGCTGGGCCCTCGGAGCCCCCACCGACATCGACCAACTAACCCTCACCTGCGGCTGGCACAACCGCTACAAGGCCACCAACCCCGACAACATCCACATCACCCGAACAACCAACGGCCGCCACATCTACCGCCTCCGCCCCCCAAAACTCCCCGACCTCCCCGACCTCCCCGACCTCCCCGACCGAGAGCCCACCCCCTGGATCATCGACCCCAAGATCACCACCACCTCTCACCCCACCAACACCTCTCATCCCAACACCCTCACCCGACCACCCCCACACCCCCAAGAGCACAACCGCACCCACCGCACCAACCAACCCGGCGCTCCCTAACGCCCCCGCCCCAGCACCGCGCCCCCAATCGAGACGGGGCCGCGACGCGGCCTGCACGAGGGCGCCGACGTCGGGCGCGGGACGCCCGTGGCCCGCACCATGTGCGTCGCCAGCAGCAAAATGCCGCCGCAAGCAGTACCAGGACGTCCCGGCGCTGGCAGGCACCCGCCTCGCGCATCGATCAACCACAGAACCACACTGGCCAGCCTCGGCGATCGCGGCGCATGTCCCCCCGGGGGCACTGACGCCTGCCTGCCCTCACCCACCCGTCACCAGGTGACACACCACGGGCGCGAACGTCCACCGGCGCCTCGGAGCAAGCGGGACGGCGTGGGACGGCGAGGTCGTCTCGGTGAGGCCGTAGATGTCGTGGATGTACTGGCCGAAGATGTCCCGGAACGCCGCGACCGTGCTCGGCGGGATGCTGACAGCGTCCGCCACCAGTGGCCCCCGCACCCCCACCGCCACGGTCCGCCCCGTTGATCGCTAAGAACACTCAGGCGGTCAAATGCGGCCCGTTCGCAGCCGCCCTGCACCTCGTCGGCCTCGTGGACGGGATGACGGCCGTGCTCGCCGAGGATCTGGATGACGGCGACCCGCGCCGGGTGTGCGGCTCCACCGACCATCCAGCGCCGGTCACGCCCGCGATGCGGCGATCCACCTGCGCCGACGAATGCCCCGCCGCCGGTTCGCCCTACTCCCGACCGAGAACCAGGTGGACGGGCCGCAGCAGGCGCACCTGCCGAAGGTCGAGGACGCGCTACCGCGCGCCCTGCGCCGCGTCGACCACCGCGCGCTACCCCGCCGCCTCCACGTCGGCGAGCCGCTCCCCCACACGCAACCGTCAACGCTACGACGAGCGCGCCGTGGGCGGCCGCCACGATCGTTCGACGGCATGACCAAGCTTGTGCCACAGGCGGAAGCGGGCAACGACCTGCACCGCCTGGGGCGCTCCCTGCCGCACACCGCCGGCAAAGCCGCCCCCCGATCCCGGCAGATCACCCCGGGATGGCAGAGCGTAGGGCCAGCCAGGAGGCCAAACATCCCGGACATCGCGGCCATCGCCCAGGTCAACCGGCCGATGGGTCTCCAAATGAATCATGACGGTGCCGCACCAACGCGGATACGCGGATACGAGGTCGCTAACCTTCTAGCTCGTATTAAGACGTCATCTCATTTGGTGAGTCGGCGGTGGCAGATGAGAGTGGCGGCGATGCCGACGAAGGCCAGGAAGTGTTCGGGTTTGCGTTCGTAGCGGCGGTGCAGTCGGCGGCAGCCGCTCAGCCAGGACACCGTCCGTTCCACCACCCAGCGGTAGCGGCCCAGTCGGTCGGAGGACTCGATGCCGCGTCGGGCGATGCGCGGGGTGATGCCCCGCCTGCGTAGCCAACGCCGCAGGTCGGTGTAGTCGTAGCCTTTGTCGCCGTGCAGTTTGGCGGGGCGGCGCCGGCACGGCCCGCGCCGGGAGCGGATCGGCGCGATGCCCCGCACCAGCGGCTCCAGCGGCTCCAGCGGCTCCAGCGGCTCCAGCGGCTCCAGCGCGAGCTTGTCGTGGGTGTTGGCCGCCGAGATCCCGACAGACAGCGGCAGTCCGGCACGATCGACCAGCAGATGGATCTTCGACCCACGTTTGCCGCGGTCGACAGACATCCGATCTTCGTAGTGTGTCAAGCGGCGGCGGCGAGGCGGGGGGCGAAGGCTTGTTGGTCGTTGTAGGGCGTACCAGTTTGGAGGCAGTGGAACAGGCATCCGAGCATGCGGTTGAAGGTGTTGCGCAGGGCGCTGGAGTGGCGGTCGCCGACGTTGCGGCGGTGGTCGTAGTGGGCTCTGGGCCCGGCGGCTTGAAGTGAGGCGAAGGCCCACACATAGCCGGCCGCTGCGAGCCTTTGGTTCTTGACCCTGCGGTGGTGCACCACTGTGGACTTGCCGGACGCGCGGGTGATGGGTGCGGATCCGGCGTAGGCCTTCAGCCGTCTAGCGTCGGCGAAGCGTTCGCGGTCGTCGCCGATCTCGGCCAGGACCCGGGCGCCGGTGAGGTCGGCCAGGCCGGGGAAGCTGGTCACGATCGGGGCGTCGGGATGTTGATGGAAGACCTCGCTGGTGGCCTGGGCGAGTTCATCGGCGGCCTGGCAGGCGGCATCTGTCTGGCGCAGCAGTGCCAGCGTCTGCTTGCCGAAGGCGTTCTCGACCATCGGAAGCTGGCGCATCTGCTCTTCACGGAAGATCGAGTGGAGCCGGTCGGCCCAGGCCTGCAGGTTCCGCTTACGCCCGGCGCGGCGCAGCGCGGTGATGATGCGTGGCTTGGCAAGTTTGGCCGCCTTGGCCGGGGTCGGTGCCAGGGCCAGGACGGCACGGGCTTCGCGGCTGGTCAGCCCGATGTTCTTGACCTGGAAGGCTTTCAGGGCGGCGGGGAGGTACTCGCGCAGCAGGGAACGGAGCTGGTTGGCCAGCTGCTGGCGGCTCCAGACCGCGTCCTGCTGGGCTCGGGCCAGGACCGCGATCGCCTGGACCAGTTCGGAGTCGGCGGGCAGCGGCCGGTGGTGGGCGGCGTCGACCCGCAGGATGTTCGCCAAGGTCATGGCGTCGGCGTGGTCGCTCTTGGACCGGGCGACGGTGTGGCGTTCCCGATAGCGGGCGACGGAGAGCGGGTTGATGGCATAGACCTTGCGGCCAGTGGCTCGCAGGCAGGCGACCAGTAGGCCGCGGCCCGTCTCGATCGCAACAGGGATCGGCTCTTCGGGGGTGTCGCCATGCGCCGCGAACAACTCCAGCAGGGCCTTCCATCCGGCGGCGTCGTCCAGGATGCGCTTGTGTGCGACCAGTTCGCCGTTTTGGTCGAGCAATGCGACGTCGTGGTGTTTCTCGCTCCAGTCGATCCCGCAGGTCACTTTCAAGATCCACCGCTCCTTCGACGGGACTTGGTGCAGGCCGGTGAGCCGTGCAGGGGACACGCCACGCCCTAATGAGAGAGCTCGGGGCTCAACATCCGATCAGCAGTCCGTGACCCCAGCCGACCGCAGGTCCGCCCTCTGCATCAGGGCTCGTGGCCCCCATTCAAGTGAGCGGTGTTCCTGCGGCTGGCTCAGCCCACGATCTTGCTGGTTTCGGAGCCGACTCTGCTGATCGCCGCCCGCCCGGCTCCACTCCGCCAACGTGTCGGCCTGTCGAGGGGAGTCCCATGCTCCTGATTCGGACCAGACATCGACCAACGGTCGGGCCGAGGGGCGGCGATCAGGAGTCATTAGGATTCGGGCCTGTCAGCTCCCCCCTTTGGCGGCGCGGACGCTGACCGAGTCGATCGCGCGCCGCGACCAGTCCAACTCCCTACGCGCGCCCAACTCGTCCAGCACCAGGCGGTGCAGCTTGGCTCACACCCGCGCAGCCGTCCACTCGGCGAAACGCCGGTGCGCAGTAGGGCCCGATGGCCCGAACACCGGCGGCAACTGCTGCCACGTACAGCCCGTGGTCGCCACAAAGATGATCGCCGCCAGCACCTCACGATCCCCGTGCCGACGTCGGCCACCGCCCTGCGGCCGCGTCGGAGCAGGCGGCACCACCCGCTGGAACAGCTCCCACAACTCCTCCGGCACCAACCGCTCCACCATCTCCACGGCCGCAGACTACCGACGCCAAGCCAAATGAGATGACGTCTAAAGGTTGAACGTGATCCGAACCTCCTGCAGAAGGCTGGGGTGCTCGGTACCGAAGGCCGCCGCCGCAGCCCAGAGGGCGTCGAGCGCGGCCTGCAACGGGTCGGATTCGACGGCCCCGAACAGTGCGGGTATGGCGGCGGCCTGCTGGGAGAAGTTGTGGATCTGCCCATGAGGAAGGGTGACCGTCGTACTCGGCACGCGCTCGTCTGCCCATAGCCTCGGCCAGACCTGTTCGAAGTCGTCGAAGGGCGGGGGCAGGTCGCGCCCCTGGTCCATGGCGTGCAGCGCGGGGGCGATCCAATCGATACTCGTGAGACCGGCCACGTCGTAGGCCCGGCGCGCCACCCACCGGGCGACCTCGCGCTGCACCTGCGGATCAGCGGCGGCTATCGCCTCGCCGAGCTCACGGTCGAGCCGCGCCATGGCGCGCGCGTTACCGGACACGCGCCGAAGCCGCTCGCTAGGGAGGTGCCCGCCCCACGAATGTGTCTCGAACCGCAGCTTGGCCCGCTCCCTCTCGCGTTCCTTCTCCAACTCGGCCAGGCGTGCAGCCTCGGCTTGCTCCTCGGGTGTCGGAGCCGGCGGCAGGCCACGCGCGAAGCTGTGCCAATACGCCGCGTGGTCCGTGGTCTGCTTCAGCACGCGGTCGGCCTCGGGCGGGGCGGGCCAGAATTGCAGGAGATAACGGTCGATTTGCGGCTCGTCATCGAGCCTGGTGTCGGCGTCCCTGGCCGCCTGCATGCCGCTCGCGCAGTACCGGACGCGGTAGTCGACCCGATCCAGATCCAGACTCCACGCGGCCTCGCCGGCCCACTGCATCAGCGTCACGTCATCGGTCTCGGGTGTGAACGAGACCTCGACGATCTCCTCCCAGTCCTTGTCGACCGGAGGCGGCTCACTATGCGACTCGACGACGACCCCGACGTCTCCGGTGTGCAACCCGGTGATCAGGTAGAGCGCCCCTGGTGACGCTGCGCCGCACAACCCGTTCTCCTGCCCCAGGAAACAGCCCTGCAGGTCAGATATCAGGTCCGGCGAACTGGTGACGTACAACTGACTGTAGTGAACGTGCACCTCGCCGCTGAACAGTACCTGCATGGCCGCCTCCTCAAGCCCTGAAAGAAGTACCAACACCGAGTCTGTCGCCCTTCACCGACAAACGAGATCTTCAACCTCCGGCACAGCGGCCGAACTACAGCGGCGGCACGCGAGCGGTCGAGCACGCCCGTGCTACACCAGCCCGGATCGACAACGACTGACCTCCCGGCAGATGCCCGGCTAGACGCCGAGAACACCAGGTGGGCACCATCTACGATCGGGCACCATGACGATCTCATCGGGATGCCTGACCTGCGGCAACAATGCACGCCTTAGCTCACTTTCGCCCCGCGAACTCATCGCGGCCGACCAGTACTGGCGGGCAGCGCACGCGTTCGGCACGGGCCTGCCCGGCTGGCTGGTCCTGGTGCCCCTGCGGCACGTGACCACCATCGCCGAGTTGACCGACGCCGAGGCCGCCGTGCTGGGCCAGTGGCAGGTGCGATTGTCACGGGCTCTACATGCCGTCACCGGCTGCACCAAAACCTACGTCGCTCAATTCGCCGAGGCCGAGGGCTTCGCCCACGTCCACTTCCATATCATCGCGCGCATGAACGACTTGGCGGACGAACGGCGCGGGCCCAAGGTATTCACCATGCTCGGCCAACCCGAGGACCGAGACCTCAGCACCGCCCAACGCGACGAAATAGCCATCGAAATCCAGCAGTACCTACAGTCGCCAAAGTAGACGCCCTGATTAATGGTGGCACACCGCCCGCCGCCTGCACATTGCCGAGGCCCAAGTCGCCGAACAATGCGTCGCCGCCGCTCCCACCGACCTCCACAACGGACTAGAGATAGCCATAGCCATTCGCTACCTGTCCCACCACCGCGACGACCTGCGTTGACGGCTAGCGCTCTCCAGCAGGGCTGGCCAACTGCCACTGGCGCGGCCAGGCACCTGATCGATCCCCGACTAGAGATCATTGCCGCAATGCATTTCGCAATGGCGACCTGAAGGGCGTAGTACACCTATCATCTCAATACTACGAGAAGTACCGCGTTCGCCGACCAGCCCACTTGAGAGATCACTGACTTTAATCTCTATTCAGCCCCATTCTCGTCCGATTTAAATCATCCCCCAAAAGGCAGTTGTGGCCTTCGCGAGGCTTGAGTAATACTGTGCCGCGTGGATGATCTCCCAAGGACTCGACGCGTTCACAACAGCAGCCTCCTTTCACTGGTAGTGGAGTTCGCAGCGTCCGGACAACTGGGGCCGGTACGGTGCGGCATGCCTCTGCTGGAGGTCGAGCGGCTCCTTGGCCCGATCGATCCAGACGGCAGATTCCGCCCCTCACCCAAGAAGTTCTTCCACCATCTCTGGGACGACCTCGAACTGATGATCTTCCAAGGCACGGTGCACAACATGGCCGTGCCGCTGCAGAGAACCTCGGTCTCCTTGCCCTTCGCTGTATGCGGCTGGCAGGAGCCACAACCCGCCGATCTTCCCTACGAGCGGGTGATCGCCGAATTGGCCACGACAGGAGTTGCCTGGAAGTCGGCGCCCGAAGTGGTGCTGGACGACGACGCGCTCGGACTGCGTATGGCCGGCACCGACGTCGGGATGCTCTTCGCTCCCGACCTCGACCGCACCGACCATCTGCGCCTGTGGAGGGTGTGGTCCGAGAAAGCCATCGAATGACATCCGAGAAGAATGGTTGCGTCTCTTGCGGACCGCACTCCCACGCGTCTTCCGTGGCCCGGCAATCGGGGCCCTCCGGTCGCAGCGAAAGCCGGCGTCGCGCTTGCCGCCCTCAGCGAGAGTTGTCGCCCACTGCCGAGGGAGTGTCCGTGCCCTGTCTGATCAGCATGACGAGGCGCTCTGCTTGAGTGGCGTCCGTAGCGGTCAGTGCGATCCCGTTGGCCAGGGCCAGTAGTTCCGATGCCTTGAGGTCGGGGCGGACAGCACCGGCGCTTTGCGCCCGGTTCAGTAGTGCGGACGCGGCTGTGTGCATCGAGTCGTGCCAACGGTCGAACAGTGCGGAGCGCTGACCGGCGCGGTCATCGGTGATCGACAGCGCCAGTTCCCGTTTGGTCGCCACGTGTGCGATGAAGTCCTGGAGCCAGCCGAAGAGGGCGTCGCCGGGAGGATCCTCGGCCAGCAGGGACTGGCTCCGGGCGCAGAGCTCGGCCACTTCCCCGGAGTAGACGGCGATGATCAGTTCGCGGCGCGTCGGGAAATGCCGATACATCGTGGCGTTGCCGACACCGGCCCGGCGAGCGATGTCGTCAAGCGGGGCGTCGACGCCGTGCTCGTGGAAGACGTCCCTGGCCGCGGACACGAGCAGGTCGTAGTTGCGCTGAGCGTCCGCGCGAAGACGACGATGGGGTTCCGGACGCTGCGCAGGTCCGGCGCTCGGCGGTGGCATGACCCTCCCTGCGAACTGGGGACTTCCCCAATTACGGTAGCCGAACCCACTGACCGAGGAGTTTCCCACTCACCGCCTCGCTCATCCCCACCAGAGGAGATCCTCATCAGGGAGCAGCAGACACCCCGCACCCCGGACCGGGAGATACACGACGCAGCGTCGAGAGCTACGCCCAAGTCCTGGAAGGCCGGCTCGAAAACGCCCTGAAACTGATCGCCCCCGAGGTCGTCGACCACCGAGGAGGCATAAAAGGCGATCACCGGGGATGGGGCTACGAGGTCCTCAGCATGGAGACGGTCCGCGTCCGCAACGGCCAAATCGTCGAGCACTGGGCCCCGCTCGACACCGACTCGATGAGCAACCAATCGGGGCTGTAAGGAACTCCTGCCGCTGGCGTCCGCCTAACGGGAACCTCGTCCGCTGGCAGGAGACGTTCAACAACCTCACGGGCCACCTGCAGGTCGATTCACCCGCATCAACCCCTGGCGCCGGGTGGAGTCCTGTAGTCCACCGGGTTCAGCGAAGCCCGTGATGTGCCCGGTTCGGCGGGGTCGCGTTACTGGGATCCTCGTGTCTTCGATCATGAGGAGAGCCCCAGATGCCAGAAGTTATCCCCTGAGTTCCGAAGCAAGGTGCTGGACCTGGTTAAGGCCGGCCGTCCGGTAAAGCAGGTTGCCGCGGACCTGCAGATGCCTGGTCAGACCATCTACGTCTGGCTGCGCCAGGACCGCATCGACGCCCGACTGGAGCCGGGGCCGACCTCAGTCGATCACGCCGAACCGGTCGCCGCCCGACGCCGGATCGCCCAGCTAGAGACCGAACTGGCCGCCACTCGCCAGGCTGTGGAGCCCCGAGCTGTCGCGGCGGCGTTCGGGATGGACCCCGAGGGTGTCATGATCTTTTGCTGATCGTGTCGCCCCAGGACGTCTGCTTGACGAGAACTGAGCATCTTCGGGGCATCGGAGTTCACTGGTCAGCCGCGGATGGAACTCCAGAGGGCAGCCGTCTCGGGAGAGAGGCTATAGAGCGCCTCGTCACCGCGCCAATCGACCTGCATCGGCCAGGCAGCGCTGTCGTAGTGCTTTTTCAGGTGGCGAGTGAAGGCGGCCAGGTTCCCGCGCAGCGTGTGGTACTCCATCGGCAGGGCCTCCACCAGGTCCTGCATGTCGTACTGTTTGCCGGGCTCCTGGCAGAGGATGTCGAGAATGCGACTGACCGTGTCGGTATTGCTCAGTTCGGTGCTGGCCAGTCTGGTCAGCTTGTTGGCGTCCCATGCCGCAGGAGCGTCATTCGTTCCGGCGGGCTCGATGTCGGCGCCAGGCTGCTGCTCAAGCTCGGTGAGCAGCCGGTAGACGGCCATGACGTGGCGGGCGGGTACTGCCACTTGAACAAACTCCTGATCGACCGGCGGGGTCATCATCTACCTCATCAGATAGTCCATCTACACTGGTCTCCCCAGCATAGACTCTGCGCTGCCCGGGAACATGTGCGCTTTGCTGAAAGCTTCGTTGGAGGCGATGGCCAGCTGCTCTTCTCCTCGCGCTCAGAACCTGGAACAGCAGGTCGGCGCGGGGGGTGGTCGAGCTCCGTGTATCCCAGCTCATCGATGCAGAGCAGGTCGACGCGGCCGTAACGGGCGATGGTCTTGTTGAGCTGCTTGTTGACGGCGGCCTCGACCAGCTCGTCACCAGCTTGGCGGCCAGGGTGTATTGATCCGGTCTCCGACCGTGGCGGCTTCGGTGCCTAGCGCGATGAGCAGGTGAGATTGCCGGTGCCCGAGGCGCCGATCAGGCATACTCGTTCGCCCCTTCTTCACCCATCAGAGTGTGGATGGTGGCGGGGTCGATGTCGGGGTTGGCTTCGAAGTCGCTCAGCGTGTCCTGGCGGGGAGCGGCGGCGTTCGGAGCGGCGGTCGTCGGCTCGGCCACGAGCGGCTCGGCCCGGAACCCGCGGTAGGTCACCTGGTCGCGGGTGGTGGTCTCGGCGGGCCTTGCGAGCCTCCGGTGCGACCGCGTCGGCGGTGAGCGCGCGGGTCCGCAACGCTGCGGCGATGTGCTTTTGGGTTGTCTGCCGGGTGTGCACGCTGATCTGGCTGCGCCGGTCGACCCGAAGCGAGAAGTGCCGTCTCGCACGCCTCGACCGGTAGCGGCCGTTCGGCGGCGAACAGCTCACCGATCATGCGGGGGCACGACCGGGTCCGCCGAGCCCGTCGGTCAGCCGCCTCGACGAGTCGCTGCAGCACCGGGGTGAGCGTGCGAGTCCGTTCGGCCCGGGCTCGACGGCGCCGGGTCTGCTTGATAGCCACGGACGTCGGTCTCGCTGGGCGGGCAGGGTGCCGCCCGCTTGGCTGCGGTGTGATGCCGCGGGAGTGCAGCCAGCGTTGCAGGACGGCGGGCTACCGCCACCTAATGGGATGGGGTCTAGCGGTTGGGGGTGGGACTGGTGGCTCTTGCGGCTGTGGCTAGGGCTTTGGCGTGGGCTTGCAGGATGCGGTGGTGGACGGGGCAGTCGTCTAGGCGGTCGTGCTCGCAGTCGAGGGCGTGGCGCAGTGCTTTCTGCGCCTGCTGGATCTGGTGGATGCGGTCGTCTAGTTCGCGCAGTTTCGCCGAGGCCGCGTCTCGCCAGTCGGGGGCGGTGCGGCCGGTCGGGCCGACGAGGGCCGCGATTTCCGAGAGACTGAAGCCGGCGCGTTTGAGCAGGTCGATGAGCGCGACCTGTTCGACGGCGTCCTCGTCGTAGATGCGTTTGCCGCCCGCGCGCCTGGTGGCGTGGAGCAGGCCTTTGCGCTCGTAGAACCGCAGGGCCGATGAGGCCAGTCCGGTGCGGGCCCGTAGTTCGGAGATCGACAGCTCGCTCATTGACTTGAACCATAGTTCAACCTGAATGCTTGCCGGGTGGAGATTCAGTACAGGGCGGCTGAAGAGAGCGCGGTGCGCGTCGCCGTGGTGACCGGGGCAGGGCGTGGGATCGGGCTGGCGGCGGTGCGGGCACTGGTCGAAGACGGGTTCGCGGTCGTCGCCGGGAGTCGTACGGTTAGCGACGCACTGCGGGACGCGACACCGGATGCGGTCAAGGTCGATCTGGCCACGGCCGGCGGGCCTGCGCGGCTCGTGCGGTTCGCGGTCGAGCGGCACGGCGGTGTCGATCTGCTGGTCAACAATGTGGCGGGCACCTCGACGCCTGCCGGTGGGTTCCTCGAACTCGACGACGACGCCTGGCGGCATACGTTCGATCTCACGTTGATGGCGGCCGTGCGCGCGACGCGTGCGGCGCTGCCGAGTCTGCTGGACCGCCGCGGCGCGGTGGTCAACATCGGTTCGGTCAACGCGCGGCTGCCACAGCCGCGGTTGGTCGCCCAGTCGGCGGCCAAGGCGGCGCTGGCGAACCTCGGCAGGGCGCTGGCCGAGGAGTTCGGTGGGCGCGGGCTGCGGGTGAACACCATTTCGCCCGGCCCGGTCTGGACGGACGTGTGGACGTCCCCGGGCGGGCCGGGCGATCTGCTCGCCCAGCGCGCGGGTGTCGCGCGGGAGGACTTCGCCGACCGGCTTCCGGCGGTCGTGGGCCTGTCGACCGGGAGGTTCACCGACCCGCAGGAGGTCGCGGCGCTCGTGGTGTTCCTCGCCTCTGGCCGCGTGCCCAACATGAGCGGCTCCGATCTGGTGATCGATGGCGGGATGCTCAAGACGGTCTGAGCGTCCGGTCACCAGGTCAGGGGGAGGGTGTCCAGGCCTAGGACGAGGCTTGCGTGCTCGACGGGTTGTTCGTCCGGCGTGATGCGGTAGTCGGGGATTCGAGCGTGCCATTCGCGCAGGGCTATCTGGAGTTCGAGGCGGGCGAGGTGGGCGCCGAGGCAGCGGTGGGGGCCGGCACCGAAGGCCAGGTGGCGGGTCGGGGGCCGGTCGATGTCGACGGTGGACGGGGCGGACACCGTGCGCGGGTCACGGGCGGCCATGGCGAGCGGGAGCATGACCATGTCCCCGGCCTTCATCGGGCAGCCGTGCATGTCGATGTCGCGGGTGAGTTTGCGCGCGGGGAGGACGAGGGTGTGGACGCGGAGGAACTCCTCGATCGCGTCCGGGATGACGTCCGGCTCGGCGACGAGCCTGGCCCGGTCGGAGTCGTGGCGGGCCAGATGCCAGAAGGTGAAGGACAGCTGGGCGGCGACGGTGTCCAGTCCGGCGAGGAAGAGCAGGATGCACAGTTGCAGGAGCTCGTCGTCGGTGACCGGGCGTCCGTCGACGGCGAAGGTGGTCGCGGCGCTGACCAGGTCCTCGCGCGGTTGGGCCCGGCGGTCCTGGATGAGCTCGGTGAAGCAGTTCGTCAACGCGCCCATGGCCTCGACCCGTCCTGTACCGGAGGGTGGTGGATGCAGGATGGCGTACTCCCACGCCAGGAATTCCTCCAGCCGTTCGGTGGGCAGGCCGAGCAACTCCAGGAAGACGGTCGTTGGGTAGAGGCGGGCGAAATCGGCGACGAAGTCGCAGGAGCCCCGGCTCGCGAGGCCGTCGATCAGCGAGATGCAGTGCTGGGTTATCCGTTTCTCCATCACCGCGGCCGCCACGGGCGAGAACAGGGGGCGCAGCAAACGCCGCCAGGTCGTGTGCAGCGGCGGATCCAGCATGACCGGAATCCACTGGTAGGCGGGGTCGGGATCGATGACGGCGATCGCCCGGCTGGAGAAGGTCTCCGGATCCCGTAACGCGGCGAGGATGTCGTCGTAGCGCGTCAGGACCCAGAATCCGTGTCCGGCATCGCTTCGAAAGGCCGCGTGCTGCTCCCGCAGTTCGTCCAGCTGTGAATGGGCTTCGCCGGCCGCCCTTGCCCCAGCGAACGGGTCGAAGAATACGTGCGGCGCGTTCATGGCGCCTCCATCCTGGTGGCGGGACGAATCCATCTATGATCACACGCGGGCCGTCCCTGGAGCGGCGGCCAGGTAGCCGGGCAGTCAAGGTCGGTGGGACGCCGGGTTGTCGGGCGGGGAGTGACGCTAATGACGCTGCGCTCAGATTTGGCGGCACTGCTGGCTGACGCGGGAATCGTCGACGTGGACATTGGCGAGGCCGCTGAGGACGAGCACGTCCGGTTGGACGCTTATCGCAAGGTCATCGCGGTGATCGCCGCCTCGGGGCGCCGTTTCGACGACCGTGCCGTGGCGGCGATCCTGCGTGACCCCGTCGCGACCGTGTCCAAGACGGCCATTGTCGAACTCGTGGACACGGTCGCGATGGAGACCGCCGACGCGGATGAGTTTCAGCAGTGGGCGGCCGGCCTGGCTTTGTTCGGGAACGATGGCCACGATCGGTTCGTGCGGCGTCGTATCAACGATTGGGCGGTTTACCTGGCCATTCGAGGCGACCGGACGCCGGAGACCGGCTTGTTGATGAGCGTCACCGCCTGGATGCAGCGCATCATTGCCGAAGAGTCCACGGCGCCCTCGGTACTCGGATTTCTCGCCGAGAACGGCAGGACACGAAAGATACGAAACATCGCGAGGCATCGAGCGAGGCACTGCACGGTTCGGCCGTCGCCGTGAACTCGGTCGCTCACTCCGGGTGGTTCGCGGCTATTTCCTGCTCTGACGACACCTTTACCGGTTCCGGCTCGTCGGCCGCCGGCGGCTTCAGGAG
Organism: Actinomadura madurae; assembly: GCF_047130825.1. Classification (NCBI taxonomy): domain Bacteria; kingdom Bacillati; phylum Actinomycetota; class Actinomycetes; order Streptosporangiales; family Thermomonosporaceae; genus Actinomadura; species Actinomadura madurae. Next base: position 7,313,950 of record NZ_CP083237.1, on the reverse strand, counting down.
GCTGGTCGCCCAGGCTGCCGGGATGGTGAGCACGGTGATGGCCAGGCCGGTGAGGACGACGGACGGGGCGGCGAAGGCGCCGATCGCCAGCCCGCCGGCGAGCGAGCCGCACGCGATGCCCACGTTGGCCGCGGACGCGGGCAGGGCGGACGCCAGCGCGCCGCCGGGGCCGGCGAGGCTCACCACGCGGTACTGGAGCGAGGGCACCATGCCGAAGGAGAACACTCCCCAGGCCGCCAGGACGAGCGCCACCAGCGGTGCGATCGGGCCGACGAGGTAGAGGGCCAGCAGGGAGAACGCGGCGCCGGTGGCGGCGGCGATCGGAGTGCGCGCCGCGTTCGTGTCGGCGAACCTGCCGCCGCCGAACGAGCCCACGGCGGTCGCCACACCGAAGGCCAGGAGGAACACGCTGATCAGCGCGCCGGAGATGCCTGTCTCGTCCTCCAGGAACGGCACGATGTAGGTGAGCGTCGAGTACAGGCCCGTGAACATCAGGAAGGTCACGCCGAGGACGGCCAGCACCCGGGGTGCGAAGGCGTACCTGGCCTGGCCGCCCGCGCCGCCGCCCGTGCTCGGCACCGGCGGGATCAGCGCCAGGGTCGCGACCAGTGCGAGCACGCTGACCGCGACGATGGCCGTGAACGAGCCGCGCCAGCCGAGCGCCTGGCCGGCCAGCGTGCCGAGCGGGACGCCCAGCGCGGCCGAGACCGCGACGCCGGAGACGACCACGGAGATCGCGCGTCCCATGCGTTCCGGCGGGGCCACCGCCATCGCGACGGCGAACGCGACGGCGATGAACAGGCCCTGCAAGGCGCCCGCGGCGGTGCGGGCCGCGAGGAACACGCCGTAGTTCGCGGTCAGGACCGGGACGAGGTTGGCCAGGATGAACAGGACGATCGTGCCGATCAGCGTGAGCCGCTTGTCCAGCCTGATGGTCAGGGCGGTCAGGATCGGACCGCCGGCGGCGAGGCCCAGGGCGTTCGCGGTCACCAGCGCCCCCGCCGCCGGGATGGAGACCCGGAGGTCGGTGGCGATCAGGTTCAGCACGCCGACCACGATCATTTCGGCGCTGCCCGTCACGAACATGCCGAGGAACAGCGTCGCCAGGGCCAGGGTGGTTCCGCGCCGGCTCAGCGTCGGGTGGGGGGTGCTCATGTGCACGTTCCTTGTCTGTGGGTGGAACCCGGCGAGGCCGGATCGCCAGGATGGGTTCAGGACGCGAGCGCGGGTGCCAGGCCGAACGTCGGCACCAGGCTCGGGTCGTTGAACGCCGTGATGCGGGCGACCCGGTCGCCCAGCAGGGTCAGGACCTCGACGCCGTGCGCCTCGTACCGTCCGTCCCTCGCGCGCTCGTAGACCACGACGGCGGGCTGGCCGTTGGCTCCGGCGGGCACCAGCCGGAACCGGTCCCTGCGGAGCACGCGACCGGCCAGGAAGCCGATGACGGCGTCCCGTCCGGTGAACCAGGTCGGGATGGGCGGCATCTCCAGTTCGACGTCGGCCCGCAGCAGGTCCACCAGCGCGGCGGAGTCGGCGCGGGTGAACGCGTCGACGTAGTCGTCGAGCAGCGCTCGCCGGACCGCCTCGTCCGGTTCGGCCAGGTCGTCCTCGACCGGACCGGCCTCGGCGAGGCGGGACCGGGCGCGCCGGAGCGCGCTGTCGACCGCCGCGGTCGTCGTGTCCAGCATCTCGGCGACCTCGGCCGTGCGGAACGCCAGGACGTCGCGCAGCGTCAGCACGGCCCGCTGCCTGGCGGGCAGGAGTTGCAGCGCGGCGATGAAGGCGAGCCGCACGCCGCTGCGTCCGCTCACGATCGCCGCCGGGTCGCCGGTGCCGAGGAGCGCGTCGGGGGCCGGCTGGAGCCAGGCCACCGACGGCTCGCGGGGCGCGACGGCGACGCGGTGGTCGTCCGAGGGGGCGCCGAGTCCCGAGGGAAGCGGGCGGCGGGACCGCGTCTCCAGCGCGGTCAGGCACGCCCTGGTGGCGATCTTGTAGAGCCAGCGCCGCACCGACGAGCGGCCCTCGAACCGGTCGTACGCGCGCCACGCTCGCAGGTAGGTCTCCTGCACCAGGTCCTCGGCGTCGTGGATCGAGCCGAGGATGCGGTAGCAGTGCGCGAGCAGTTCCGGCCGGAACGGCTCGGCCAGCGCGGCGAATTCGGCGTCCACGGCCCCTCCCGGTGTGGCGTCCACTCTAGGATCGGCCGACGGGGCGCGCTCCGGCGCCGCCGACCAGGTATTCCGACGCGCTGCCGGGGTCGCCGGCGATGTCGACCACGGCCTTCGCCACCTGGTCGGGCGTGAGGAGCGGCTGCATGCCTTCGGTGAACGCCTCGGGGGTGACGCTCTGGCGCGCGGCATAGCCGGCGACGGCGAGACGGCCCATGTCCGTGGCCGGGGTCAGCTGCGGGAACAGGGTGACGAACCGGATGTCCGAACCGGCCCGCTTCGTCTCGTCCGCCGCGTAGTTCCGGATGAACCGGATGGCGGCCTTCGCGCTCGCGTACCCGCCGCTCAGCGGCGACCCGCCGAGGGCGGCCCCGCTCGACATGCCGATGACCACGCTGCCCGGGGCCAGCGGTGCCAGCAGCGCCGCCCGGGTCCAGGCGAAGACGTGCCGGGTGTCGGTATGCCAGTTGCGGCTGAAGGTCTCCCACGTCTGCTCATGGACGGGCGCCATGTGCGGCGCGGCGCCCGCGTTGAGGACGAGCAGGCCGGGACGGTGCTCGCGGATCACGTTCTCCGCGAGCGCTTCGCCGGCGGCGTCGGCGGCGAGGGGCGTGAAGCCTTCGCCGAGGTCGTCGCGCACCAGCCGCAGGTCGTGCTCGTCGCGGGCGATGCCGACGACGCCGGTACCGGCGGCGACGAGCGCGGCGGCGATCGCACGCCCGAAGCCGCGGCCGGCTCCGGTGACGACGGCGGTCTGGAAAAGATCGGACATCGGACACTCCGAATCGGTTGTCGGTTCAGTCCGCATCAAGACCGGCCGCCGCCGCGAAATCCGTCGCCGCCACCTAAGTGATGTGCGTCACAGCCTGACCACCTTCCACTCAGCCTTCAGGAAGCGGGTGAGGGATGTGGCGAGAGGGCGGAGCAGCAGGACGGCCATGAGGACGAGGGTCCCCGGAATGCCAAGAACGGAGGCGGCGAGACGGGCCCTCGCCGGCGTGCGCCTCCTCGGTGGCGTGGGCGAGCGCACCGCGCCGGGCCGGACCACCCGCCCCGGGTCAGAAGGGGTACACGGCGGGGTTGACGTAGATCTCCGTGCGTTCGTCGACGGTGCCCGCGGGCAGCCCGTCCTCGGCGATGAGCTGGAACGGCGCGCGGCCCGGCGGAACGTCCCGGAAGCTCTCGATCTGCCCGAGGTCGTCGACGCCGCCGATGATCCGGCCGGAGGCGTCGCGGAAGATGCCCCACACCTTCATGCTCGGCAGCGGCTTGGTGAACCCCGACTCGACGGTGAATCTCAGCGTCGCCTGCGGTTCGGAGGGGAAGTCCCGTTGCGTTCGCACGTCGCTCGCTCGGAGTGCGGTGAACCGGCCTTGTGAACGCTCGGTCGTCCAGACGGACTCGCTGATCTCGACCTCGATGTCGACCACCTTCCCGGGACGGACGAACGGAATCGTGCCGCCCACGCCGTACCGGCTGCCGGGAAGGATCCTCACGTCCGTCAACGTGCGGTCGACTCCTTCGGTCACCGACCGTCCCTGGGCGTCGATGAAGTCCAGGGTGAGCAGCGGAAAAGCGACCGCGCGAGTGTTCAGGTTCTCGAGGATGACGCCGTAGGAAAGCCTCGGGAAGTCACCCTCCTTTTCGATCATGGATAAGCCGCGCTCCACGACGCGTATCTGTCCGTTGTGGCCTGACATCGTGTACGGGGCCTCCGGTGTCGTCGGTGTCGCGGTCGGCGTCTCCGCGACCGGCTCGGACGTACCGCCGCATCCCGCGATCGTGCCGCCCAGGCAGACGACGAGAACCCCCATGGCCGCACGTGGTCGGATCCCAAGCATCGCCTCTCCTCGCATGCCGCTTCGCGTCCGGGTCTCTGACGCGAGCGGCGGAAGGCGGGTTCCGGGACGGCGGGGCCGCCGTCCCGGGCGGTCAGAGGAAGGCGGGGCCGCGGCGGAGGAGCGTCTCGTAGAGCATCTGCTGGATGTTCTCGCGGACGTGGTCGGTGATGTTGAAGACCGTCATGGGGTCGTCGGCGGTGTCCGCGTCGTACTCGTCCAGCGTCATCGGCTCGCCGAACCGGATCACCCACTTGGACGGGAGCGGGACGAGCCCGGCGGGGCCGAGCAGCGGGAACGTCGGGGTGATCGGGAAGTACGGGAGGCCGAGGAGGCGGGCCAGCGGGCGCAGGTCGGCGATCTTGGGGTAGATCTCCTCGGCGCCGACGATGGCGCACGGGACGATCGGCACCCCGGCGCGCAGGGCGGTGCCGACGAAGCCGCCGCGGCCGAAGCGCTGCAGCTTGTAGCGGTCGGCGAACGACTTGCCGACGCCCTTGAAGCCCTCCGGGAAGACGCCGACCAGCTCGCCCTTGGCGAGCAGCCGCGCCGCGTCGGAGTGGCAGGCGAGCGTGTGCCCGGCCTTGCGGGACAGGTGCCCGAGCAGCGGGATCTGGTAGACGAGGTCGGCGCCGAGCAGGCGGACCTGCCGGTCGGCGTGGTCGTGCAGCGCGACCGACAGCATGAGCGCGTCGATCGGGATGGTGCCGGAGTGGTTCGCGACGAGCAGCGCGCCGCCCTCGGGGATGTTGTCGACGCCGTCGAGCTCGACGCGGAACCAGTGCTCGTAGAGGGCGCGGGCGAGCGGCAGGACGACCGCGGCGTTGAACTCGGGGTCGAAGCCGAACTCGTCGACCTCGTACTCGCCGGACAGCCGGCGGCGCAGGAACGCCAGGCCGGAGGCGATGCCGCGCTCCAGCGGGCTTCGCTCGGGCGGGTCCTCGCCGGCGGAGTCCTGGCGGACGGAGGCGAGCCGGATGACCTGCGCGCCCTCCTCGTCCTCTGCCTGGTGGGCGTTCATCATGCCGGCTCCCCTCTCAGGTGCGTCCCAGCAGTCCGGCCAGCCGGCCGTGCCCGTGGCCGAGGCCCTGGGCGGCGGCGAAGTCGGCGAAGGCCGCCTCGGAGCTGTACTTGGGACGCCACGACAGCTCGTTCTCCAGCGCGGTGGTGTCGATGACCCGCCCGTACGTCAGCCAGCGCAGCAGCTCCGGGGAGAAACCGGACAGGCCCGCGAAGCGGCGTCCCATGTCGCCGAGCACCGAGATCGACGGGGACGGCACGGGCAGGTACGGCCGCCCGGCGCGGCGGAGCGCCTGGGAGAGGAGCAGCACGCCGTCCCCGGCGACGTTGAAGCAGCCGGGGTGGTCCTCGGTCGTCATGCGGCGCAGCACCTCGACGCCGTCGTCCTCGTGGACGAACTGGAGCCGCGGGTCGAAGCCCAGCACCGTCGGGACGACCGGCAGGTGCAGGTACCGGGTGAGCGGGGAGTCGACCCCCGGCCCGAGGAAGTTCGCGAACCGCAGCACCGAGACGGCGAGGTCGGAGCGGCGCCGCATCAGGCCGCGGACGTAGCCCTCGACCTCGACGGCGTCCTTGGCGTAGCCGTTCCTCGGCGGCTCGACGGGCTCGTCCCGCTCGGTGAAGACGGCCGGGTCCATCGGCGAGGAGCCGTAGACGGCGGCCGAGGACCGGACGACGAGCTTGCGCATGTCGGGCGAGCGCTGGCAGGCCGCGAGCAGCTGCATCGTCCCGATGACGTTGAGCTCTTTGACCTTGGCCCGCGGGACGGACGAGGAGGTCACGAGGTTGAGGTGCACCACCGTGTCCACCGCCGCCGACGCGATGATCTTCGCGATGCCGGGCGTGCGGATGTCCACCCGGACGAACTCGGTGCGGCCGAGGGACTCGACGGGCGGTACCGTGTCGACCCCGATGACGCGCTCGATGCCCGGGTCGGCCTGCAGGGCGTTCGCGACCCGCGCCCCCAGGAAACGGGAGACGCCCGTGACGAGGACGACACGGGCCGCGGCGGCGGGCATGGAGGACACTGTGCGCCCCACCCCTTACGGCTGAACGGCCGGCGTGATCACTTCTTGTTGCGGCGCTGGATGCGCGTCTTCTTCAGAAGCTTGCGGTGCTTCTTCTTGGCCATCCTCTTGCGACGCTTCTTGATGACAGAGCCCACGGGACCTCGCTCGGCGTATCGGGTGATGTGCAGGAGACGGGCGTGCCGCAGGCGAGCATGATGGCTCTTGGAGAAGCGCGCACGGTCCGCCGACCAAGACTACCGCTCCACCGGTGGAGATCATGCCGCGGCCTGCCCCGCGGTCATGGGCACGGCCGCAGACGCAGCCGTGGACGCAGCCGTGGAGACAGCCGTGGGCACAGCGGTACGGACGGCGGCCGGCACCGCGACTCGCACGGCGCCGGGCACCGTTCCGTCCGGGCGGGCGTGGCCGCCGGCCATCGCCCGTCCGCTCGGTGTCCGGACCGTTCTGCCGGTCCTCGTCCTGCTTCCCCAGCTTCGGGCCGGTCCCTCGGGACCCGCCCGACGCCCCCTGCACGGCCGGGTATGGAGTTCGCGGCGAGGTCATGCCCCGCCCCTACCCGTTATCCGGCTTCGATGTACGCGTCGCGCAGGTAATCGTGAACGGCCTGCTCGGGAACCCGGAACGAGCGTCCCACGCGGATCGCGGGAAGCTCGCCCGAGTGGACGAGACGGTAGACGGTCATCTTGGACACCCGCATCACCGCCGCCACTTCGGCGACGGTCAGGAACCTGACCTCGCTCAGAGGTCGCTCGCCTGAGGTCATCGGACGCCCTCTTCCACACGTGCCGCGCACCGGCCCTTCGGGTGACTTTGATCACGCACGTGTACTTCCTCCAGCGTAAATCGCGTATCGGCAGTCGCAAGAGGGGAGTTCCGCACATTTCTGTATCCGACCTGACCGGGTGGATACAGTCCTGATGCTCTACACAGCGTGGACCTGACGGGACAACGCGTGGCACGACGAACGCTTGTCAACCGGAACCCCCTGTTGACCTGCGGTTCCGCAGTACCCGCAGGCTCCCGGCAAGCCCATGCGCCCCGTTACGGCCGCCCTGTCACACGGAGTGACAGGGCGCACGGCGCCGGAGCCGGCCGGATCGGGGCGCGCCCGGGGGTCAGCCGACGGCGCTCCGGCGTGCGCGATCAAGGATGTAGGCGGTCAGCGGCTCGTAGTGGTGCGCGGAGACGCCGTCGTCGAGCGGGACGACGACGTCGATCTTGCCCTCGGCGGCGCCGGCGAACAGCGCCGGGTCGTTACAGTCCGCGAACCCGACGGTGTCGATGCCCGCCTGGCCGGCGGCGCCGGCCCAGCCGTGATCGGCGATGGCCAGATCCGGCCAGATATCGGGTTTAGCTTCCGTGTCGTCCTCAGAACCGATATCAGCGAGCTCCCGGAGCATGGCCTCCATCGGGTGCGGGTCGTGCGTGTGGTGCGTCCGGAGGTCGCTCCCCTCCAGCATCGCGACGCCGGGGTCGGCGTAGACGATGCGGCGCAGGTCCGAGCCGCCGTAGCCGGTCTCGATCTCGTACGTCCAGCCGGCCGCGGGCGTCAGGATCCGGCAGCCCGCCTCGATCAGCTCCCGCGCGACCGCCTGGTACAGCGGCGTCAGCGTGGCCGGATGGCCGGTCGCGACGACCACGTTCTCCCGGCGGCGGGCGGCGAGGCCGATGCGGTCGCCCATCGCCTCCAGCATGTCGAGCGTGATGTCGGGGTCGATGGTGTCGTCGCCGTACAGGTGGTGGGGATCGGGGTCGACGCCGCAGCGCTCGACCATCATCTCCAGCACGGTCTGCTCCGTCCACGACGGCTTCAGCTCCAGGCCGAGCTGGTAGTAGGGGTTGCCGGCGGCCATCCGCCGGTAGTGCAGCAGGTTGTTCTGGCGCGGCGTGGCCACGTCGCCGGCGATCATCGTCCGGACGAGGTGGGCGCGCAGCTCGTCCCGGGTGGGCGCGGACCTCATCGGCGGCTCACTCGTCCGTCATCGGGTCGAGGCCGTGCTCGGGGAACACCGCCCGCCGCGTCGCCAGCACCGCCTGGTCGACCGGGTTCCCCGGGTCGTAGCCGTCGCCCCACCTGCTGACCTCCACCACGTCGGTTCCGTCCGTCATCCTGCGCGGGGCGACCTCCTCCGTCCGGAGCCGGACGAACTCGCGCCAGTCCTCCGGGGTCGCGGTCCGCGGGGAGATCGGCTCGCCCGCGGCCTCGGCCAGCAGGTGCGTCCACGCCCGCGGGACGACCTGGACCAGCTCGTAGCCGCCGCCCCCGGTGAGCATCCAGCGGCCGCCGGCGGTCTCGTGGGCGAGCCGGTGCAGCCACGCGTAGGCCGTGCGCTGCCCGTCGACGCTGAGCGTCAGGTGCGCGAGCGGGTCGAGCGCGTGGCCGTCGGCGCCCTGCTGGGTGACGAGCACCTCCGGGCGGAACCGGCGCAGCAGCGGCGGGATGATCGCGTCGAACGCCCGCAGCCAGTGCCGGTCGCCGCAGCCGGGCGGCAGCGAGATGTTGACGGAGGTGCCGTCCGCGCCCGTCTCGTCGGGGAAGCCGGTTCCCGGGAACAGCGTCCGCGGCGACTCGTGCAGGCTGATCGTCAGGACGCGGGGGTCGTTGTAGAAGGCCTCCTGGACGCCGTCGCCGTGGTGGACGTCGACGTCGACGTAGGCGACGCGCTCGGCGCCGTTCTCCAGCAGCCACGCGATGGCGATGGCCGGGTCGTTGTAGACGCAGAACCCGCTGGCGGCGCCGCTCAGCGCGTGGTGCAGGCCGCCGGCGATGTTCGCGGCATGCTCGGAGCGTCCCGTCCAGACCGCCTCGGCGGCGGCGACCGAGGCGCCGGTGACCAGGGCGGACGCCTCGTGCATGCCGAGGAAGACCGGGTTGTCGGCGGTGCCGAGGCCGTACCGCGGGTCGGGCAGCCCGGTGGCGCCGGCGTGCTTGACGGCGGCGATGTAGGGCTCCTCGTGGACGAGCCTGAGCAGCTTGTCGTCGGCGGACGCGAACCCGGAGACCGTCACGTTCGGGCGGTCGAGGACGCCGAGCTCCCGGGCCAGCGCCATCGTCAGCTCGACCCGGACGGGGTTCAGGGGATGCCCGGAACCGAAGTCGTAGGAGATGAGCCGCTCGTCCCAGAAGACGTGGAGCCCGCAGTTCTCCGGGCCGGGGGGCGGGGACGGATCGGCACTGCTCATGACCTCACGGTATCGCGCGGGTCACGTGACCTGGCCCACACACAACCCGCACCGCCCCTTTACCGGACCCGGTTCCCGCAACACGCCTGTGACGTGAATTACACGCCGGAAACGGGCATACCGATATCAGGCAGAAATCTCCTATAGGGGGGTAAATGGACGGGCCGAGCGTGCGCAGCCGCGCGATAAGCAACGCGCTTCGCCTGGGCGTTCGTCCGTTCCTGAACTACCTCCCCGGCCCCGGCAGCATCCGCACCGCGCGCTCGACCGTGGACGTCGCGGCGCTGCTGATGCGGCACGGCTCCCGTGTCCGGTTCGACTCGCTGGACGAGCCGCCGCCCGAGGAGGCCGCTGACCGCCCGGTCAGGGGCGAGTGGGTGATCTCCCGGGACGTCGCCGAGGACGACGTGCGGGGCGCCGTCCTCTACCTGCACGGCGGCGGCTACGTCGCCTGCTCGCCGCGCACGCACCGTCCGATCACGTCGCGGCTCGCGCTCGACACGGGCCTGCCCGTCGTCGCCGCCCGGTACCGGCTCGCGCCCGAGCACCAGTTCCCCGCCCCGCTGGAGGACGCCCTCGCCGCCTACCGGTGGCTGCTTGCCCGCGGCGTCCCGGCGGCCGGCATCGTGCTCGCGGGCGACTCGGCCGGCGGGCACCTCGCCGCCGTGCTGGCCGGCGAGATCTGCCGGCTGGGCCTGCCGAAACCGGCCGGCCTGCTCCTGTTCTCCCCCTGGGTGGACCTCACCTGCGAGCTGTCCATCCAGGCGCAGGCCCGCGCGCACGACCCGTACATCAGCGCCGCGTCGGCGCGCCGTGTCGCGCGTCTCGTCGTGGGGCCGGCCGGATTCGACGACCCGCGGCTGGCCCTGCTCTCCTGCGCCTGGGACGGCATCCCGCCCGTCCTCATCCAGGTCGGCGGCGCCGAGGTCCTGCGCACCGAGGCCGAGGCGTTCGCGGAGGCCCTGCAGAGCGCGGGGGCCGACTGCGAACTGGAGATCTGGAACGGGCAGATGCACGTCTTCCAGATCCTCAACCGCGTCCTGCCGGAGGCGGGCGACGCGATGCGCTCCGCCGCCCGCTTCGTCGGGCACGTGACCTCCACCGCGTCCCCGGGGAACACGGCCGCGGCCTAGCGTCCGCGGGTGTCGCGCTTCCGCAGGTTCGCGGCGAGGAGGGCCGCGGCGTGGTCGGCCATGAACCGGGGGACGCGCAGCTTGATCAGCGTGCGGTGCAGGGCGGACGCGGGGAAGGGCAGGTCGTCCGGACGTGCGCGCCGCTCTTCCATCCCCCACCCCCCGGTATCTCAAGATCAACTAAATGATAGGCCGACCGGGCCCGGACCGCCGGGCATTTCATGATCCTTTCCATCGGCCGGGCCGGACGAAGGCCGCGTCCCGGGTCATTCGGCGCGCAGGGCGGTCACCGGGTCGAGGCGGCCGGCGCGGCGGGCCGGGACGACGCCGAAGAACACCCCGACGGCCGCGGACACCGCGAACGCGACCACCGGGGACCACCAGGTGATCGCGGCCGGCACCGGCGACACCGCGGAGATCGTCACGGCGGCCCCGATGCCGAGGGCGATGCCGGCGAGGCCGCCGAGGGTCGTCAGCAGGACCGCCTCCACGAGGAACTGGGCGAGGATGTCGCGCTGCCGGGCGCCGAGGGCCTTGCGCAGGCCGATCTCCCGCGTCCGCTCCCGGACCCCGACGAGCATGATGTTGGAGACCCCCACCCCGCCGACGAGCAGCGAGATCGCGGCGATGGCGGCCAGCACGCCGGTGAGCGCGCCGAGGACGGTGCCGATCGTGCCGAGCAGCTGCGTCTGCGTGATCGCGGAGAACCGCTCGCCCCGGTACCGGGTCTCCAGCGCGTCCACGATCTCGCGCTGGAGGCGCGGGACGGCGTCCTTGCTGGGCGCGCGGACGGCGATGAAGTCGACCCGGTCCACGCCGAAGAGCCGCTGCGCCGTGGTGATCGGCAGGTGCGCCTCGGAGTCGCGGGTCTGCCCGAACGTCGAGCCGATCTCCGCGAGGACGCCGACGACGCGGAACCGGGTGCCGCCCGCGATCGAGACCTGCCGCCCGACCGGGTCGACGTCGCCGAACAGCCGACGGGCGAGGTCGGACCCGAGGACGACGACGCGGCGGCGCGTCTCCACGTCGGTGCGGCTCAGGTATCGGCCGCGGCGCAGCGGCCGGTCGAAGACGTTGCCGTAGTGGTCGTTCGTCCCGACGATGCTGGCGAACATCTCCTCGTGGCCGGCCCGGACCGTCTCGCCGGAGTTGAGGGCGACCGCGATGGCGTTCTCGTCGCCGGTGACGCGGCCGAGGTAGCCGACGTCGTCGAGCCGCATCCGGCTGATCGTGGGCGCCGAGCCGAAGCTCAGCTCGCCGGGCGCGACGAAGATGATGTTGGAGCCGAGGCCCTCGATCTCGGTCCGCACGAGGTCGCGGGCGCCGCTGCCGATCGCGACCAGCACGACGACCGCGGCGACGCCGACGACGACCCCGAACATGGTCAGGACGCTGCGGAGCCGGTTGACGCGCAGCGCGTCCGCCGCGATCCGGAACGACTCCACCGGCCTCATCGGACGTCGCGCTCGATGCGGCCGTCGCGGATGTGGACCTGGCGGCGCGCCCGCTCGGCGATGTCCGGCTCGTGGGTGACGAGGACGACGGCGACGCCGCGCTCGGAGTTGAGCCGGTCGAGCAGGTCCATGACGTCGTGGCCGGTGCGGGTGTCGAGGTTGCCGGTCGGCTCGTCCGCCAGGACGACGCCCGGGTCTCCGACGAGGGCGCGGGCGATCGCGACGCGCTGCTGCTCGCCGCCGGACAGCTGGCCGGGGCGGTGCCCGAGCCGGTGGTCGAGGCCGACGGTGGCGAGGGCCGCGGTGGCGCGGTGGCGCCGCTCGCTCCGCGGCACGCCCCGGTAGACCAGCGGAAGCGCCACGTTGTCGAGCGCGCTCGTGCGGGCCAGGAGGTGGAACGACTGGAAGACGAAACCCACGCGGGCGTTGCGCAGTTCGGCGAGTTCGCCGTCCGAGAGGCGGGAGGCGTCCCTCCCGGAGATGCGCAGCGTTCCGGTCGTCGGGCGGTCCAGGCAGCCGAGCAGGTGCATCAGCGTCGACTTCCCTGAGCCGGACGGTCCGAGGATGGCGACGAACTCGCCCTCGTCTATCCGCAGGCTCACCCCGTGCAGGGCGGTGACGTCGACGCCTTCCATGCGGTACGTGCGGGTGACGTCCACCGCCTCCAGCGCCGCCTCGCTCACCGGCCGAGTTCCTGGCCCTGCTTGACGGAGTCGGCACCGCGGACCACGATGCTCTCCCCTTCGCGGAGGCCGCGCGTTATCTGGACGGTCGCGTCCCCCTCCGCGCCCAAGCCGACCACGCGTCGCTGGGCCCTCCCGTCCGACACCGCCCAGACGACCGATTCGCGCCCGCTGGTGACGATGGCGGACGACGGCACCGACAGGACGTTCCGGACGTCCCGCACCTTCAGGTTCACCACGGCGCTCATGCCCGGCTTCGGCCGCGGGGCCGTCCCGCCGCCCGCGAGGGCTCCACGCCCGAGCGCCAGGGTGACCTTGTAGGTGACGCCGCCGCCGCTGGACTCTTTGGGCGTGACGCCGACCCCGGTCACCTCGGCCTCGTAGGTGCCGCCCTCGACGGCGTCGAACTCGGCCTCGGCCTCCACGCCCTTGGCGACCTGGAGGACGTCCGTCTCGTCCACGTCGGCGGTGAGCGCGAGCGTGGAGACGTCCGTGACCGTGATGACGGCGTCGCCGCCGGAAACGGGCGCGCCGGCCGCGATGGCGGACGCGTCCTTGGCGGCGCCGCCGCCGAGGTTCCCCAGCCCGGTGAGGCCGCCCGCCTGCGACCGCGCGCCCTGCGGGAGCCGGTCGAGGACGTCGCCGAGGCCGGGCGCGCCGCCCGCGGGGCCGCCGAGCCCGGCGATCCCGTCGAAGGGCGCCTTGATCGTCAGGGCGTCCACCGTGCGCCGGGCGGTCCGCACCGCCGCCCGCGTCTGCACCCGCTGCGCCGCCGTGATGGACGAGATCGTCGCGCCCACGCTGCCCAGCCCGGCGTTGAGCCGCGCCACCGCGGTGCGGGCCGCGGCCGACGCCGTCCGGTACTGGCCCTCCGCCCTGGTGATCCCGGCGAGGACGAGCGCGCGCTCCTTCAGGTCCGGGATCCGGAGGGCGATCTTGCGGGCGGCGGCGAACCCGTCCCGGGCGGTCCGGTCCGTCCTGCGCTGGAACTCCGACAGGTCGAGGGCTTCGGGGACGCCGCCCCCGGCCGAGGCCGACCGGTCGGCTTCGAGGGCCTGGGCGAGCTGCTCCCGCGCGCCCGGCGAGCTGATCTTGGCGAGGACGTCGCCCTCGTCCACCGGGTCGCCGTCCGCGACGTACAGCCGCGCGATCGTCCCCTCGGCGGGCGAGCGGAGCACGGCCGTGGCGCGGGCCGACACGGTCGCGGGCGCCTCCACGACCTCGGACACGTCGGCGCGCTCGACCCTGCCGAGCCGGATCCCGCCGTCCCCGCCACCGCCGGTGCAGGCGCTGAGGACGCCCGCGAGCAGCGCGCCGGCCGCGAGCACGGGGACATAACGCCGGGACGCCACGGGGGCATGGTAAGACGATCATCGGACGGATCGGCACGATCGCGCATGAATCGGCCCGATGAGGCCAGTCGTGCGTGTGGGAGCTATGGGGCTCGCTTCAGAAGCTGCCGGCGGGCTCGCGTTCGTAGACCTCGTCGTCCTCGCGGCGCCGGCCGCGTTTCACGGTGAAGAACCCGACCAGCGCGGCCAGGGCGGCGCCGCCCTCACCGGCGAGGCTGACCGTCTTCTCCATGTACCAGACGGGCTCGTACATGTCCGGCAGCGGGCCGAGCGCGCCCATGTCGACGTAGTAGTACAGGACGAGGGCGCCGACCGCGCTCGCCGCGACGAGGAACGCCAGCGCGTAGGACCAGCGGGTCGCGTAGGTGAGGATGATGACGGCGACCACGCCGGCCACCGCGGCCTGGATGCGGAAGAGCAGGTCCCCGTCGATGGACCCGCCCTGGACGAAGGCCATGTCGGGCGCGAACTTCCAGTGCACGATCGCGTCGGCCGCCAGCCCGGCGGCGACGATCAGGCGGAGTATGAGTCCCATATCTCTAACACGAACGGGACCCCGGGGGCGGATCAATGTTCAAAGATGAACTTTCGCCGGTTCTCCGCGCCCGGTTCTCCGCCCGGTTCTCCGCGCCCGGTTCTCCGCCCGGCTCTTCACCCGGTTCTCCGCGCCCGGACGCGGATCAACCGCCCGCGAGCTCCCGCCCCCGGTTCCGGGCGGCCTCGATCGCCTCCAGGACGGCGGCGCGGACCCCGTGCCGCTCCAGCTCCCGGATCGCCGAGATCGTCGTCCCGCCGGGGGACGTGACGGCCTCGCGCAGCAGCACCGGGTGCTCGCCGGAGTCGCGGAGCATGACCGCGGCGCCCACGGCCGACTGGATCACCATCTCCAGCGCGGCGGCGCGCGGCATGCCGAGCAGGATGCCCGCGTCCACCATGGCCTCGACGAGGTAGTAGAAGTACGCGGGCCCGCTGCCGGACAGGGCCGTCGCGCCGTCCTGCAGCGACTCGGGGATGCGCAGCACCTTGCCGACGGGCGACAGCAGCTCCTCCGCCAGCTTCAGGTGCTCCTCGCCGGCGTGCGACCCGGCCGAGATGACGCTCATCGCCTCGTCCACGTGCACGGGCGTGTTCGACATGACGCGGACGACGGGCACGCCCTCCGGCAGCCGCGCCTCGACGAACCCGGTCGTGATCCCGGCCGCCATCGAGATCACCAGCCGTCCCGGCGGGACGTGCGGGCCGACCTCGTCCAGCAGGACGCCCATGTCCTGCGGCTTCACCGCGAGGACCAGCGTCCCGGCCTTCGCGGCGGCCTCCGCGTTCGGCAGGATCTCGATGCCGTACCGCTCGCGCAGCAGCGCCCCGCGCTCCTCCCGGCGCGCGGTCGCCACCAGCTCGGACGGGCGGCGGCCGGCCCGGAGCACCCCGGACAGCAGCGCCTCGCCCATCTTCCCGGCACCCAGAATCGCGATCATCGGCCACCCTCGGATCTCATCTCAGCGACGCGCCCAGCCTAGTCCCGGGCCGGACCGCTTCGAGGCACGCCCTCGGAGGAACGCCTGGTCAGGACCGTCCGGCGAGGGAGCGCATGAAGAAGCGCAGGTTGGCGGGCCGCTCGGCGAGCCGGCGCATGAAGTACTGGTACCACTCGCGGCCGTAGGCGACGTAGACGCGGACCTGCGCGCCCTGCGCGGCCAGCCTGCGCTGCTCCTGCGGACGGATCCCGTAGAGCATCTGGTACTCGAACGTGGAGGCGTCGCGCTCGTGCAGGTCGGACAGCGCGCCCGCGATCTCGATGAGCCGCGGGTCGTGCGTCGCGAGCATCGGATAGCCCTTGCCGGCCATCAAGACCTTCATGCAGCGCACGTACGACCTGTCGACCTCTTCCTTGTCGGTGAAGGCGACCGCCGCCGGTGCCGCATACGCGCCCTTGCACAGCCGCACACGCGAACCCTCGTAGGCCAGTTCCGTGCAGTGTTCCTCAGCGCGGCGCAGGTAGGCCTGGACGACCGCACCCACGTCCGGGAAGTCCCTCCGCAGGTCTTGGACGATCCCCAGCGTCGCATCGACGGTCGTGTGCTCCTCCATGTCGAGGGTGACCGTCGTACTGGACGAACGAGCGGCCTCGCAGACCCGGCGGGCGTTCTCCAAGGCGAGGTCTTCGTCGAGCGTCTGCCCCACCGCGGAGAGCTTCATCGACACCTCGGCGCGCGTGCCGAGCCCGGCGTCACCCAGCCGTTCCAGAAGCTCGACGTAATGCGTGGCGTTCGCCTCCGCGCGGCCCTTGTCGTGGGTGTCCTCCCCCAGGACGTCCAGGGTGACGAGCAGCCCTTCGCCGCTCAGATCCTCCGTGACGCGCAGCGCGTCCTCGATCGTCTCCCCGGCGACGAACCGGCGGACGACGTCGGCGGTGAACGGCGCGGTCTCCACGACCCGGCGCGCGCCGTCACTGCGCGACGCGGCGAGCAACGCCTGACGAAGCACTGTGCGAACCCCTTGTCCGTGCGCGTACCGTCCCAGGTTAAGCCCGGGACGGCCCGGCGATCACGACACCGTGCCGAGGCTGTTCCCCGCGCCGTGCTGCTTGACGTACTCGGCCATCCGCGCGCTCTTGACGGCGTCGAACAGCGCCTTCGCCTTCGTCCCGTCCAGGAACACCACGCTCTGCTTGGCGCGCATTCCCGTGCCCTTGTTCGGCAGTGTCATGAACATGACGTCCGACGCGCGGACGCTGCGCATGCTCAGCGCCAGCGAGCGCAGGTCGCCCGCCGACACGCCCTCGTCCACGCTGATCGACTTGGTGAGCGCGGACAGGAACCGGTCGAGCTTGAGCGGGTTGGTGAGCGTCCCGCGGTCGGCGGCCTGCTTGGCGAGCGCGCCGAGGAACGCCTGCTGCCGCTTGATCCGGTCGAAGTCGCCGTTCGGCAGGTTGTAGCGCTGCCGGACGAACAGCAGCGCCTCCTCGCCGTCGAGCTTCTGCCGGCCCGCCTCCCACTGCTTCTTGCGCGCCGGGTCGTAGACGCTCTGCTTGATGTTGACGGTGACGCCGCCGAGCGCGTCCGTCATCGACTTGAACCCCTCGAAGTCGATGGCGCCGAAGTGGTCGACTCGGATCCCGGTGAGGCTCTCCATCGTCTCGATCAGCAGCTTCGGCCCGCCGAACGAGAACGCCGCGTTGATCTTCTGCCGGCCGTAGCCGGGGATCTCCACCCACGAGTCCCGCGGGAACGAGATGATGTAGGCCTTCTTCCGGTCCGCCGGCAGGTGCAGCAGCATGATCGTGTCGGTGCGCTGCTGCCCCGGCTTCCAGACCTGGTTCCCCTCGCCGGTGGTGGCCTCCGCCCGCGAGTCCGACCCGACCAGCAGCCAGTTCTCGGTGCCGGCGACGTTCGGCCCCGGCCGCTTCGACCCGTCGTCGGGCATCACGCCCTTGATCCGGTCGATGTTGCCGTTGTAGGACGACTGCCGCTGCCACACCAGGCCGCCGAGCCCCGCCACGATCAGCGCCAGGAACACGCCCACCGCGATGAGGATCCGCGGCCACCGCCGCTTGCGCGCGGTCTCCGTCCCGTCCCCGCCGCCCCAGAAGGCGTTCTCGGCATCGCTCCCCGGGGCGGGCGGTGCCTCGGTGGCCTGTGCCCCCGGAGCCGCCTCGGGCCGCTCCGACGCCTGCGAACCGGAAAGATCAGGGGAGGTCATGGCGCGAAGCTACCAGCCTGAACGACCAGGGATGGCCCACTTAGCCCCACCTGTCCGATTAAGGCGGACCTCTTCTCTCCATGTAAACCTCACCCCCACCTCACGGGTCGTCAGGCTGTGCGGCGGCGGAGGGTCACCGCTCCCAGCAGGAGGGCCACCAGGACGAAGGCGGCGATCACGCTGACGTCGACGGTGAGTGTGGTGGTGAAGTCGGGGTCGGCGCTGATCTCCCGCATGCCTTCGACCGCGTACGAGAGGGGCAGGACGTCGGAGATGGCCTGGAGCCAGCCCGCCATGTTCTCGCGCGGGATGATCAGGCCGCAGAGCAGCAGCTGCGGCAGGACGAACGCCGGCATGAACTGGACGGCCTGGAACTCGGTGCGGGCGAACGCGCTGGCGAACAGGCCGAGCGCCATGCCGAGCAGGGCGTCCAGCAGGGAGACGAGGACGAGCGAGCCGAGCGAGCCGTTCAGGTCGAGGTCGAGCCAGGTGAGCGAGACGGCGAGCACGACGGCGACCTGGACGAGCGCGAGGAGCCCGAACGCGAGGGCGTAGCCGAGCAGCAGGTCCAGCTTGCCGAGCGGCATGGTCATCAGCCGTTCGAGGGTGCCGCTGGTCCGTTCGCGGAGGGTGGCGACGCTGGCCACGACGAACATGACGATGAACGGGAACAGGCCGAGCAGCATGGGCCCGATCCGGTCGAAGACCTCCGGCTGGTCGAACACGTACCGCAACAGGATCATCAGCAGCGTCGGGACGGCGATGAGCAGCGCGAGCGTGCGGTGGTCGTGCTTGAGCTGCGCCAGGATGCGGCGCATCGTGGCGAGGGTGATGGCGGCGCTCATGCGGTGCTCCCGGCCTTCTCGGTGATCAGGTGGAGGAACGCCTCCTCGAGGTCGGGCGTCCCGGTGCGCGAGCGCAGCCCGTCCGGCGTCCCGTCGGCGAGGATCATGCCCTCGCGCATCAGCAGGAGCCGGTCGGTGCGTCCCGCCTCGTCCATGACGTGGCTGGACACGACGAGGGTGGCGCCGCGGTCGGCCAGCTCGCGGAACAGCTCCCACAGCTCCTGGCGGAGCACCGGGTCGAGGCCGACGGTCGGCTCGTCCAGGACGAGCAGTTCGGGCGAGCCGAGCAGAGCGACGGCGAGGTTGACGCGGCTGAGCTGCCCGCCGGACAGCGTCGCCGCCGTCTGGTCGCGGCTGCGGCCGAGGCCGACCTCGTCGATGACGCGGTCGACGTCGGAGCGCGGGGCCCGCAGGACGGACGCGAAGTAGCGCAGGTTCTCGGTGACGGTCAGGTCGGCGTAGACGGCGGGGGTCTGCGTGGAGTACCCGACCCGGCGCCGCAGGCCGGGTGATCCGGCGGGTTCGCCGAGGACGGCCACCGTCCCGCTCCGGACGATCTGGACGCCGACGAGCGCCCTCATCAGGGTGGTCTTCCCGCAGCCGCTCGGCCCGAGCAGTCCCACGATCGAGCCGCGCGGGACGTCGAAGGAGAGCCCGTGCAGCACCTCCCTGCCGCCGCGGACGACCCGCAGGTCCCGCACGTTCACCGCCGGCTCGGCCTTTCCCGCCGGACTAGAACTCATCATGTGTTGAATTTATGCCCGCGGAGGGGCCCGGTCAAGGGTGTTCCGGAGGTTCAGGACGTGAGGTACCGCTGGAGGGTCGGCGCCACCAGCTCGATCAGCTCGTCCTCGGTCGCGGACGCCAGCGGCTCGACGCGCAGCACGTACCGCAGGATCATCAGCCCGATCATCTGCCCGGCCGCCGCCTGGATCCCGAGCGACGGCGCGGCCGTGACCTGCTTGGCCCGCCCGAACAGCGCGCTCGTGACGAACTCCCGCAGCAGCGCCGCCGCCCGCTCGTTCGTCATCGCCGAGCGGAGCATCGCCAGCATCGGCGCGCGGCGGTCGGCGTCCCCCCACACGCTCAGGAAGGTGCGCACCATCGTCTCGCCGAGCCGGTCCCGGGGGGCGGCGAGGATCTGGGGCAGCACGACGGCCGGGTCCACCGGGAAGCGCATCGCCTCGATGAACACGCCCTCCTTGTTGCCGAAGAAGTGGTGGACGAGGGCCGGGTCGACCCCGGCGGCGCGGGCGATGGCGCGCAGCGACGCGCCGTCGTACCCCTTCTCGGCGAACAGGTCGCGGGCCTCGGCCAGGATCTTCTCGCGGGTCTCGGTCGGGCCGGGCCGGCGCCCCGGCCCCCGCGTCCGGCCCCGGACGGGTCCGGCGGCGTCCGTCACCGCCGCACGCCCCGGCGGGTGATCTCCCCGGCCGAGGTGACCTCCCAGGTGTGGTCGGCCGCGGCGAGGTGCAGGCGCGCGAACGCCAGGGCCTCGGCGAGGTCCTCCATCCGCTCGGCCCGGTTCGACGCGCGCCGCGTGTTGACCTCCAGGACGATGTGCCCCCGGAAACCGCCCTCGGCGAGGTTCTCCAGCATGGGCCCGCACGGCTGGTTGCCGCGCCCCGGGACGAGGTGCTCGTCCTTGTTCATGACGCCGACGCCGTCGGCGAGGTGGACGTGCCGCAGCCGGTCGCCGAGGCTCCCCGCCATGTCGATGGCGTCGGACCCCGAGACGGCGGTGTGCGACAGGTCGAGCGTCACGTACGGGTAGTCCTGGTCGACGGGGTTCCAGTCGGGCAGGTACATGCCCGCCTCGGCGCCGCGCGCCTTCAGCGGGAACATGTTCTCGACCGCGAACAGCACGTCCGTCTCGTCCTGCATGCGGGCGAGGCCGTCGACGAACTCCTTGGCGTAGTCGCGCTGCCAGCGGAACGGCGGGTGGACGACGACGACCTCCGCCCCCAGTTCCTCGGCGACGTCCTTCGAACGGACCAGCTTGCCCCACGGGTCGCGTCCCCAGACCCGCTGGGTGAGCAGCAGGCAGGGCGCGTGGATCGACTTGATCGGCACCTGGTGGTAGTCCGACAGCCGGCGCAGGACGTTCAGGTCCTGCGACGAGGCGTCCGTGGAGACCATCACCTCGATGCCGTCGTACCCCAGCAGCGCGGCGATCTCGAACGCGCTCGGTACCTTCTCCGGGTAGACCGACGCGGTGGAGAGCGTGATCGGCGCGTCCGGCACGCGGAGCGCGGGTGAAGAGGCACCGTTGTACTGCGGGGTCAAGGCTTCCTCGCCAGGAAAGATCGCTCGGCAGTTGTCATCAGAGACGGGTATGCAAAGGAAAGCCTATGCGGCGACGGCCGTGATGAAACACTCGCCCGGAGTGATCTGGCTTGCCCCGCCCGCCGCGCCGCTACGCTCTGTCCCCGTGGCCGAGATCGCGCCGGGCGCCGTGCCGAGCCCCAACATCTGGAACTCCCCCCAGGTCTACGAACTGGAGAACCGCGCCGTCGACCCCGACGGAGTGCTGGCCGCCGCGATGCGCGCGATCCGGCCGTGGCAGGGCGCCGACGTCCTCGACGTCGGCTGCGGCACCGGCTACCACCTGCCGTTCTTCGCCGCGGACGCGCAGCGGGTGGTCGGCGTCGAACCGCACGCAGGCCTCGCCGAGGTGGCCGCGCGCCGCACCCGGAACCTGCGCAACGTGACCGTCCGCGTCGGCGCCGCCCAGTCGCTGCCGCTCGCGGACGCGTCGATCGACGTCGTCCACGCCCGGTGGGCGTACTTCTTCGGCCCGGGATGCGAGCCGGGGCTGGTCGAACTGAACCGGGTCGTCCGGCGCGGCGGCGCGGTCTTCGTCATCGACAACGACGCGACCCGCTCCACGTTCGGCCGCTGGTTCCAGCGCAGCCTCCCGAAGTACGATCCCGCCGAGGTCGAGCGGTTCTGGACGCGGCACGGCTTCACCCGACAACCCCTGATGATCCGGTGGTCGTTCCAGAACAGGGACGACTTCGCCGCGGTGCTCCGCATCGAGTTCCCACCCGATCTCGCCGATGTCTGCCTGCGCGAACATGCCGAACTCGAGGTGGACTATGCCGTCAATTTGTGGTGGCGTTGCCTCTGAGTTACTGACGAGTCGGAGGGACGGACCATGGGCCGCGCCGCCAAGACGAGCCTTGTCACCTCTGGGGCGACGCCCGCCCAGGCCCGCGGCAGAACGCTCCTGAACATCCTCGCCGTCACCGCCCTCGGCACGGCGGGCGCGGGCGCGGGGCTGGTCGCCCAGCGGCGCGCCATGCGCCGCCTCCAACTCCGGCCGGACCCCTTCGCCGGCGAGCCGTTCGGCTCCCTGCGCGGCCGTCCCGTCCCCGTCCGCGCCGACGACGGGACACGCCTGTACGCCGAGGTCGACGGCGCGGACCGCACCGACCTCGCCGTCGTCTTCTCCCACGGCTGGACGCTCACCCAGGACTCCTGGCACTTCCAGCGCAAGGCCCTGCGCGGCCTCGGCCGGCTCGTCTTCTGGGACCATCGCGGCCACGGCCGCTCCGACGGCGGCGCCCGCGACGGCTACGCCGTCCCCCGCGTCGCCCGCGACCTCGCCGCCGTCATCGACGCGACCGTCCCCGCCGGCACGCCGATCGTCCTCGTCGGCCACTCCATGGGCGGCATGACCATCCTGCGCTACGCCGACGAGAACCCCGGCCTGCTCGGCCGCAGGATCCTCGCGACCGGGCTGCTCTGCACGTCGCCCGGCGGCCTCGGCGAGGTCACGCTCGGCATGCCCGCGCTGATCGCGCGCACCACCCACCGCCTCCTCCCCCGCGCGCTCGGCGCGCTCGGCGCGGGCTCCGGCGCCGTCGAGCGGGTCCGCCACCTCGGCCGCGACGCCGCCACCCTGGTCGAGGACCTCGTCGCCTTCGGCCCCGACGCCAGCCCCGCCGCGGTCGCCTTCGCCGAGCAGATGATGACCGAGACCCGCCTGGACGCCTTCGCCGACTTCTTCCGCTCGATGATCACCACCGAGCCGATCAGCGACTGCGCGTCCCTCCACGGCGCCGACTCCCTCGTCATCGGCGCCGAGCACGACCGGCTCACCCCGGTCGAGCACAGCCTGAAGATCGCGTCCTGCGTCCCGTCCGCGCGCCTGGAGGTCGTCCCCGGCGCCGGCCACATGGCCATGCTCGAACGCCCCGGCACCGTCTCCGACCACCTCGGCGACCTGATCGAAAGAGCCCGCAAAGAAGCCTGACCCCGAACACGACCGGCGCGGGGCCGGCACTGTCACTGCCGGGCTCTACGCTTCCGTCGCATGGCGAAGGCTAAGACCGCGAAGGCGGCCTACCGGTGCTCGGAGTGCGGGTGGCAGACCTCGAAATGGGTGGGGCGTTGCGGGGAGTGCCAGACGTGGGGGACGGTCACCGAGGCGGCGTCGGCGACGCCCGCGCGGGTGGTGTCGGCGGGGCCGGTCAGTGCGCCGGCGCGTCCGATCGGGAAGGTGGACGTCCGGTCGGCGCAGACGCGGCCGACCGGCCTGGACGAGCTGGACCGGGTGCTCGGCGGCGGCATCGTGCCCGGCGCGGTCCTGCTGCTGGCGGGCGAGCCCGGCATCGGGAAGTCGACGCTGCTGCTGGAGGTCGCCGCGCTGGCCTCGACGGCGGACGGGGGCGGGGCGGCGAAGAACGTCCTGTACGTGACGGGTGAGGAGTCGGCCGAGCAGGTGCGGCTGCGCGCCGACCGGGTCGGGGCGATCACCGACGACCTGTACCTGGCGGCGGAGACGGAGCTGTCCGCGATCCTGGGGCATGTCGACGCCGTCGAGCCGGCGCTGCTCGTGGTCGACTCCATCCAGACGATCGGGACGTCCGAGGCCGACGGGGCGCCCGGCGGGGTCACGCAGGTCCGCGAGGTCGCGGCCAACCTGATCAGGGTGGCGAAGGAGCGCGGCATCACGGTCGTGCTGGTCGGGCACGTCACCAAGGACGGCGCGATCGCCGGGCCGCGGCTCCTGGAGCACCTGGTCGACGTCGTCCTGTACTTCGAGGGCGACCGGCACTCCCGCCTCCGCATGATCCGCGCGGTCAAGAACCGGTACGGGCCGACGGACGAACTGGGCTGCTTCGACCTGTCGGAGGTCGGCATCGTGGGCCTGCCCGATCCGAGCGGCCTGTTCCTCACCCGCCGCGAGGAGCCCGTCCCGGGGACGTGCGTGACGGTGACCCTGGAGGGGCGGCGGCCGCTGGTGGCGGAGGTGCAGTCGCTCGTCGCGAAGTCGCACCTGCCGGCGCCGCGGCGCGCCACGTCCGGGCTGGACACGTCCCGCGTCGCGATGGTCCTCGCGGTGCTCGCGCAGCGCTGCAAGATCTCGATGCACGAGCAGGACGTGTACGTCTCGACGGTCGGCGGCGTGCGGCTCACCGAGACGTCGGTCGACCTGGCGCTCGCCCTGGCGGTCGCGGGTTCCACGGTCGAGCAGTCGCTGTCGGGCAGCCTGATCGCGCTCGGCGAGGTCGGCCTCGCCGGGGAGGTGCGGGTCGTGCCGGGCGTCCAGCGGCGGCTCGGCGAGGCGGCGCGGCTCGGGTTCAAGCACGCCGTCGTCCCGCGCGGGTCGCTCGATCTCGCGGACGGGTCCCCGCTGAAACGCGCGGATCCGCAGCTCACCAGCTACGAGGGCATGAAGGTGATGGAAGTGGACAGCCTGCAGCAGGCGCTCCAGGTGGCGTTTACGGCGCCCTGACAGGAGTCACGCCAGAGTATTACTCCACACAACGCACGCTTGCGACCTGGGGAGGAACCAGGACGCGGCCCGCCTCGGTAAACTGACGCCGTCCAGCGACCTCCGGGGGTCAGGTGCCATCACACGACAAGGGTCATGACGAACGACGCCGCGCCACGTTGGCCGCGGTGGCTCCGGGCACCCAGATCCGCGACGGACTCGAACGGATCCTGCGGGGCCACACCGGCGGCCTGATCGTGCTCGGCTACGACAAGACGGTCGAGGAACTGTGCTCGGGCGGCTTCGAGCTCGACGTCCAGTTCTCCGCCACGCGGCTGCGCGAGCTCGCGAAGATGGACGGCGCGATCGTCCTCGACGACAGCCACAGCCGCATCGTCCGCGCCGCCGTCCATCTCGTGCCCGACTCGACCATCCCCACCGAGGAGTCCGGCACCCGCCACCGCACCGCGGAGCGCGTCGCCCGCCAGACCGTCTACCCGGTCATCTCGGTGAGCCAGTCGATGCACATCATCGCGCTGTATCTCGACGGCATCCGCTACGTGCTGGAGGATTCGGCGGCGATCCTGTCCAAGGCGAACCAGGCCCTGGCGACGCTCGAACGGTACAAGCTGCGGCTGGACGAGGTGTCCGGGACGCTCTCCGCGCTGGAGATCGAGGATCTCGTCACCGTGCGGGACGTCAGCGCCGTCGTGCAGCGGCTGGAGATGGTGCGCCGCATCGCCGACGAGATCGAGGGCTACGTCGTCGAGCTCGGCACCGACGGCCGGCTCCTCTCGCTCCAGCTCGACGAGCTGGTCTCCGGCGTGGACGCCGACCGCGAGCTGATCGTCCGCGACTACCCGTCCGACGACACCCGGGCCCGCGGCGTGGACGCCATCCTGTCCGCGCTGGACACGCTGTCGGCGACGGAGCTGCTCGACCTGTCCACGGTGGCCGAGGTGATGGGCTTCGCCGGCCCCGACGCCCTCGACCTGCCCGTCAGCCCGAAGGGCTTCCGCCTTCTCGCGAAGGTGCCGCGCCTGCCGAGCATGGTCGTCGAGCGCCTCGTCGAGCACTTCGGCGGCCTGCAGAAACTCCTCGCCGCCAGCATCGACGATCTCCAGGCGGTCGGCGGCGTGGGCGAGTCCCGCGCCCGCAGCGTCCGCGAGGGCCTGTCCCGCCTGGCCGAATCGTCGATCCTGGAACGCTATGTGTAGTTTTGCTTTTTTCGCCCCCTTCGGGCCTAGCGGCCCTGCCGTGTCCATTGCAGCGCCCTCCTCCTTCGGGCCTTGACCGCCCTGCTGTGTCCATTGCAGCGCCCTCCTCCTTCGGGCCTGGAGGCCCTGCTGTGTCCATTGCAGCGCCCTCCTCCTTCGGGCCTGGAGGCCCTGCTGTGTCCATTGCAGCGCCCTCCTCCTTCGGGCCTAGCGGCCCTCCATCGTCGGGCACCGCGCGCGATCGCTGGCATCGCTCCGGCTCGCTGCGCGATCAGGGTCTCGCTTCGCTCGCCCCTGCCTTCGGACGCGATCGCGACCATTGAGGTTGTCGCGTGGATGCGGCGCCGGCTGAGGTCAGCGCACTAGCGAGTCCAGGCAGCCCCACACCTACGGGTCAATCAATCATTCCGGCACGCTCCAACGACTCACTTCGCGACCTTGCTACCGCTTCACCCGCCTCGCCTTCGAACGCCATCGCGACCATTGAGGTTGTCGCGTGGTGGCAGGGTGGGCGGTCATGGGTCAGCGGAGGCGGAAGATCTGTTTCTTGGCGTCTGTGTCCTTCAGGGCGGCCACGTAGGTGCCGGGGCGGGCCGGGGTGGCGCCCTTGCAGCCGCGTCCGCGGTCCCAGGTGACGTTGTCGACGTACGGGACGCCGCGCTGAAGGATCTTCTTGGGTGCCTCACCGTGGCGGCATTTGGCGGACGACCAGATCCTGTCCGAGCCGGACGTGATGCGGACGTCCAGGGAGCCGGTGTCGAACGTGCAGGCGCCCTTGCCCGCGTTGACGACCGTGATGCGGAACTCGGGCCGCCGCGGGCCCGCGAAGGTGTCCCCGGCGGCCGACATGGTGACCACGAGGTCATCGTCGTCGCAGGGGCCGCCGTCGGCCGGTTCCGCGGCGGGCGTGGTGGTCGTGGTCACGGTCACCGTGGGCATCGCGCTCGGCGGCGGTGGAGGACTCGCGCTGCCCATCGCGCCCGCCTTCTGGACGGGCTCGCCTTCGCCGGTGCCGCCGGAGCACGCCCAGGCCAGCAGGCCGACGGCGCCGAGGACGCCCGCGAGGGCCGCCGCGCGGCGGCGCCAGTATCGATCGGCCCCGGATCCGCTCCAGTCACGTTCAGTGTTCGCCCCCATGCGGTCAGTATGCAATCAGCGCTAGGGAAAGAGGGGACGACCCGCCGCGTGCCACAATGGCGGCGCACATGAACCTGAACTCCGTGTACACCGCTCCGATCCTCGACTGGTACGAGGCGAATGCCCGGGACCTCCCGTGGCGGGCGCCGGACGCGACGCCCTGGGGCGTCCTCGTCAGCGAGATCATGCTCCAGCAGACGCCGGTCGCCCGCGTCCTTCCGGTGTGGGACGCCTGGATGACGCGCTGGCCGGACCCCGCGGCGCTGGCCGCGGAACCGTCCGGGGAGGCCGTTCGGGCCTGGGGACGCCTCGGCTACCCGCGCCGCGCCCTGCGCCTCCACGAGAGCGCCCGCGCGATCACCGAGCGGCACGGCGGCGAGGTGCCGTCCTCGCACGCCGACCTGCTGGCGCTGCCCGGCATCGGCGCCTACACGGCCGCGGCGGTCGCCAGCTTCGCGTTCGGGCAGCGGCACGCCGTCCTCGACACCAACGTCCGGCGCGTCCTGGCCCGCCTCCTGTCGGGGGACGAGTACCCGCCGAAGTCGCAGACCAGGGCCGAGGTCGAGCTGGCCGAGGGCCTGCTGCCGGCCGACCCCGCCACCGCCGCCCGCTGGGCCGTCGCCGTCATGGAGCTGGGCGCGCTGGTCTGCACGGCGCGCACACCACGCTGCGTCGACTGCCCGGTGCTCGATCGCTGCGTCTGGCAGCGCGCGGGCCGCCCCGCCTACGACGG
This sequence comes from Actinomadura madurae, assembly GCF_047130825.1. Lineage (NCBI taxonomy): Bacteria > Bacillati > Actinomycetota > Actinomycetes > Streptosporangiales > Thermomonosporaceae > Actinomadura > Actinomadura madurae. The sequence goes on along the minus strand of NZ_CP083237.1, from coordinate 7,286,735 downwards.
GCCGCCGCGCCGCGGACAGACCTACGCCGGCACCGACCGCCAATGCCGCGGCCGCATCCTCGCCGTCCTCCGCGACGCCGAAGGCCCGGTCGCGAAACCAGCCCTCGACGTCGTCTGGGCCGACGACGTCCAACGAGAACGGGCCCTGGACGCCCTGATAGCGGACGGCCTGGTGGACCCCCTGGAAGACGGCCGCTACGCCCTCCCCGGCTGAGTCACGGCAGAGCAATACCCGACCGCCGGGCCTGCAGTTCGGAGCGGATGAGTTCGAGAAGCCGCCCCACCCAGTTGCGGCCCGTCTCGCCGTGGGTGACCCAATGGTCGGAGTCGACTCCGCCGTACCCTAGCGGCGAGTCACCCGTCCCAAGCAAAACCTCCGCCAGACGGGGGTGCTGGTCGTACTTGGCACGCAGAAGGCCTGCCATGACGGCCGTGCGGGCCTGCGCCCAGTTAGCGACGCGCGGCGCCTCTTCCGCCATTTTCCTCGCGTCGTAGGGCCGCTCGGCCAGACGGATCCACTCCCGCACCCCAGAATCGACCGTGGACAGCGCCCAGTAGGCGTGCGTCACCGACGGATAAACAACGTCTCCGACCTCGATCGGCGCCGGGTAATCGTTCTGCAGAGCATCGATTCCCACATCCTCGGGCCACCCTTTCGGAAACACACGCCCGCCAAAGTGAATCGTCCCACCCACAGGTTCCGACGGATCGTCGGCGGGACGCTTCGAGTCATACTCCGTCCGCTCACGGTCACGGTCGGCAAAGTACTGCAACGCCCATTCACGCATGGCTTCACTGACGACACCATCCTCGAACCAGCCTCCAACCGGGGCCTCACCGATATCGGTGCAGAGATAGACCAGCGGACGATCCTTGTTGTCCATGTCGCCCAGGGAGTAGTGGCGCCTGTGCTCAGGAATCGCCAGGTAGGCGTCCCGGAGCGCGCACCGGTCGACCTCGTCCCGCGTCTCCAGGTACCGGTCCAGCGCCGCGAGACACCGACCTATGGAGTCGGGACGCCCGTTCAGCTTCTCAATGTCGTCGGCCACCTCAGCCAGCAGCATTTCCGGAGTAAGACCGAACATAGGCTCCGCGGCCTTCCAGCGCCCCAACCCGAACGCACTGATCTCCCCACCCTCGGGAACCTCAGCAACCACCCAGCCACATTCGAGCTTCTCCCGCAGACCATCCAGATCAACCCATTCCCAACAGTGAATGGCCCCATCTGCATAAACAAGCAGGTTCGTAAGATGATAAGAAAAGTTGTGAATAAAAACGGGGCGAGCAACGCCCTTAATGCGCCGACCATCCTCGACGCGATGAATACGATTCAACACAGCACTCACGCACTCCTCCAGGGCCGCCAGCCAATCAGCTGAACTTCAACCATCTCAACGTCCAATCATGCACGTACCAAGCACCCCCAGCACACGCGGCCAGGGCAGACGCTTGGCAGCCGGGGCAGACGTTGCGGCCAGGGCAGACGTTGGCGGCCAGGGCAGGCGCTCACCGCCCGGCAAATCCTTGCGGCCGGGGTAGGCGGTTGGCAGCCAGCGCAAATGCTTGGCGGCCAGGGCAGACGTTGGTGGCCGGGGCAGGGCTCACCGCCCGGCAAATGCTTGGTGGCCGGGGTAGGCGGTTGGCGGCCGAATCATGGTTGCGGTGGGCCGCTTGGTGGACGCGAATATTGGTTGGCCGACCCGGTCGGCGGGCCCGTACCGTACGGCCGTGCGTGATCTGCTGACTCTGCCCAAGGCCCACCTGCACGTCCATCTGGAAAGCACCGTGCGCTGGTCGACGCTCCGCGAGATCGGCAGGGCCAATCAGGTGCAGGTGCCCGACGAGGCAGGCGCGTTCGGGGACTTCGCCTCCTTCTTCGCGCAGAACGACCTCGTCCGCGCTTGCCTTCGACGGCCCGCCGACTTCCGGCGGATCGCCTACGAGTTCTGCGAGGACGAGGCCGCCGAAGGCACCCGCTACGCCGAGGTCTCCTTCACGGCCGCCGCGCACGGTGAGCGCCTCGGCGACCTCGATATGCCTCTCACGGCCGTTCTGGAAGGCCTGGAGGCCGGTCAGGAGGCCTTCGGGATCGAGTGCCGCCTCATCCTCGACCACTCCCGCCGCCGGTCCGTCGAGCGCGCCTGGCGGACCGTCGACCTGGCCCGCCGCCACGACCGCGTGGTCGCCGTTGGGCTTGCCGGCGACGAGGCCCACCCCGCGGACCCGTTCACCGAGGTCTTCGCCGCCGCCCGCGACTCCGGCCTCCACGTCGTCCACCACGCGGGCGAGGGCGAAGGCCCCGCCAGCATCCGGGAGGCGCTCGGCCCCGGCCGCACCGAGCGCCTGGGCCACGGCATCCGCGTCCTGGACGACCCCGACCTCGTGGCAGAGGTACGGGAGCGCCGCATCCCGCTCGAAGTGTGCCCGTCCTCCAACGTCGCCCTGGGCTTCGCCCCGACCCTCGAAGCCCACCCGCTGCCCCGCCTCCGCGAAGCGGGCCTGATCGTCACCCTCAACACCGATATCCCCGCCTTGATCGGCACCCCGCTCACCGCCGAGTACACACGGGTCCGCGACGCCTTCAACTATGACGACGCGATCCTCGCCGATCTGGCCCATGCGGCCGCCGACGCCTCCTTCGCCCCGTCATCGACCAAGACTCGCCTCCACACGGAGATCGACGCCTGGCTGGCCACCTCTGCCTGACATTCCCGGCCCGGCCGCACGAGAGGCCGGGGCGGTACGTCAGAGCCTGGTCAGGTGGCCGGTGCGGATCTCACGGAGGAAGGGATCGGTGTCGTCCTGCCACTGGTGCGGCGTGCGGACCACCGGATGGACCGGGAGGCCCAGCCGGGCGGCCGCCTCCTGGGCCGCGTCGAAGGCGAGGTCGGGGCCGATCTCGCCGATCGCCAGAACCTCGACGTCGGTGGGTGGGGTGCCGGGGACGCCGTCGTAGCGCTCCGCCCACGCGCCGAACAGGTAGATCTCGCGGACCGCGGGAAACCGCCCGAACTCCTCCGCCACCACCGCGGCGGGTCCAAAGGTCAGCATCAGGAGGCGGGCGAGCGGCTCGTACAGCGGGCTGCTCGTGTCGCGCGTCACCACCCGTCCGGCCATGGTGCGGCGCAGCACGAGGAGGCCTGCCCGCGCCAGCCTCTCCACCTCGCGCATCACGGATGCCAGGTCGGTGCGGAGCATCACCGCGAGGTCGAGCATGGAGATCTCGCGGCCGGGCCCCAGCAGCAGGCGCGCGAGCAACTCGCCCTGCAGCCGCGACCGGAAGATGGGGAACTGCTCCGGCGCACGGGCCCGCACATCCCGCCGGAACGCGTCCGCCACCCGCGCCTCGCCCGCCGGCATGCGCGCCTTCCGCCGCCGAAACTCCGCCGCCGCCCCGACCGCACTCGATCGCATGTTCGAACACTATTCCTCGCCTCCGACATCTCAGGGGGTCCACTGAGATGCTCCAGGACGACGGAGAAGCCAGGCGCTAGAACCCCATTCTGTGGAAAACGCTCCGCTGCCAAGCCCTCTCCGCGGTCCCAGAAACGCCTGCGCCGCTCGACGACGCCACGTACGGGCTAGCCGTCTAGGACCGGGCGGCGAGGAGAACAGGCGGTCCACGGCCGATCGCGCCCGGTACCGCAGAGGCCACCCCGCCCGCACAGCCCCCGCGCATGCGAGAGGCCCGCGGCGGATTTCTCCGCTGCGGGCCTCTGGCGGGACGTCAGTCCTTGTTGAAGTTGACCGCGCCCTCGATGGGGGGCGGGCTGTCCGGGACGGTCGACGGCTTCGGCACGCCCTTGAAGGTGAACTTGGCGTTCTCCACCGAGTCCTTGTTCTCGGGGTCGAAGCCCTCCGTGCCGACGATCACGATCTGGCCGGGCTTGAGCTCGTTGTACAGGATCTTCTCGGACAGGCTGTCCTCGATCTCCCGCTGGATCGTGCGGCGCAGCGGCCGGGCGCCGAGGACCGGGTCGTAGCCCCGCAGGGCCAGCAGGTCCTTGGCCTCCTGCCGCAGCTCGATGCCCATGTCGCGGTCGCGCAGCCGCTCGTCCACCTTGGCGATCATCAGGTCGACGATCTGGATGATCTCCTTCGGGGTGAGCTGGTGGAACACCACCGTGTCGTCGACGCGGTTCAGGAACTCGGGGCGGAAGTGCTGCTTGAGCTCCTCCGACACCTTCGCCTTCATCCGCTCGTACGAGCCCTGCTCGTCGTTCTGGCGGGCGAAGCCCATCGAGACGCCCTTGGAGATGTCCTTGGACCCCAGGTTCGTCGTCATGATGATGACGGTGTTCTTGAAGTCCACGACGCGGCCCTGCGCGTCGGTGAGGCGGCCGTCCTCCAGGATCTGCAGGAGCGAGTTGAAGATGTCCTGGTGGGCCTTCTCGATCTCGTCGAACAGGACGACCGAGAACGGCTTGCGGCGCACCTTCTCGGTTAGCTGGCCGCCCTCCTCGTACCCGACGTAGCCGGGCGGGGAGCCGAACAGCCGCGAGACGGTGTGCTTCTCCATGAACTCGGACATGTCGAGCTGGATCAGCGCGTCCTCGTCCCCGAACAGGAACTCGGCGAGCGTCTTGGACAGCTCGGTCTTACCGACGCCGGACGGGCCGGCGAAGATGAACGAGCCGCCGGGACGCTTCGGGTCCTTCAGGCCGGCGCGGGTGCGGCGGATCGACTGGGAGAGCGCCTTGATGGCGTCCTCCTGGCCGATGACGCGCTTGTGGAGCTCGTCCTCCATGCGCAGCAGCCGGGTCGACTCCTCCTCGGTCAGCTTGAAGACCGGGATGCCGGTGGCGGTGGCGAGGACCTCGGCGATCAGCTCGTCGGTGACCTCGGCGACGACGTCCATGTCGCCGGCCTTCCACTCCTTCTCCCGCTGCGCCTTCTGGCCGAGCAGCTGCTTCTCGGAGTCGCGCAGCGCCGCGGCCTTCTCGAAGTCCTGCGCGTCGATCGCGGACTCCTTGTCGCGCCGGACGTCGGCGATCTTCTCGTCGTACTCGCGCAGGTCCGGCGGCGCGGTCATGCGGCGGATGCGCATCCGCGAGCCGGCCTCGTCGATCAGGTCGATCGCCTTGTCGGGCAGGAACCGGTCGCTGATGTAGCGGTCGGCGAGCTGCGCGGCGGCGACGAGCGCGCTGTCGGTGATCGACACGCGGTGGTGCGCCTCGTAGCGGTCCCGCAGGCCCTTGAGGATCTCGATCGTGTGGGACAGCGACGGCTCGGCGACCTGGATCGGCTGGAAGCGGCGCTCCAGCGCGGCGTCCTTCTCCAGATGCTTGCGGTACTCGTCCAGCGTGGTCGCGCCGATGGTCTGCAGCTCGCCGCGCGCCAGCATCGGCTTGAGGATGGACGCGGCGTCGATCGCGCCCTCGGCGGCGCCCGCGCCGACGAGCGTGTGCAGCTCGTCGATGAACAGGATGATGTCGCCGCGGGTGCGGATCTCCTTCAGCACCTTCTTGAGGCGTTCCTCGAAGTCGCCACGGTACCGGGAGCCGGCGACCAGCGCGCCGAGGTCAAGGGTGTAGAGCTGCTTGTCCTTGAGCGTCTCGGGCACCTCGCCCTTGACGATCTTCTGCGCGAGGCCCTCGACGACGGCGGTCTTGCCGACGCCGGGCTCGCCCACGAGGACGGGGTTGTTCTTGGTGCGGCGGGACAGCACCTGCATGACCCGCTCGATCTCCTTGTCCCGCCCGATGACCGGGTCGAGCTTGCCCTCCCGCGCGGCCTGCGTCAGGTTGCGGCCGAACTGGTCGAGCACAAGGGAGGTGGACGGAGCCGACTCCGAGGGACCGCCGGAGGCGGCCGGCTCCTTGCCCTGGTAGCCGTGCAGCAACTGGATGACCTGCTGGCGGACCCGGTTCAGGTCGGCGCCGAGCTTCACCAACACCTGGGCGGCGACGCCCTCACCCTCGCGGATCAGCCCGAGCAGGATGTGCTCGGTGCCGATGTAGTTGTGGCCGAGCTGCAACGCCTCGCGCAGCGACAGCTCAAGGACCTTCTTGGCACGCGGAGTGAACGGGATGTGGCCCGACGGCGCCTGCTGGCCCTGGCCGATGATCTCCTCGACCTGCTGGCGGACCGCCTCAAGGCTGATCCCCAGGCTCTCCAAGGCCTTGGCAGCGACGCCCTCACCCTCGTGGATCAGACCCAGGAGGATGTGCTCGGTGCCGATGTAGTTGTGGTTGAGCATCCTGGCCTCTTCCTGAGCCAGGACGACAACGCGCCGCGCGCGGTCGGTGAACCTCTCGAACATCTCGTCGCTCCTCACAGAGCGGTTGGGCAGAGTCCGGAACGTCCGGAACTGTCCTTCCGCATGCTAGCCCGCCCCGAGGAGGCCGCCCGGTGCACTCCCACCAGGAGACGTTCCCCAGCTATGCGCTGTTCAGTCTCATCCAACTACCGCATCGGTGCGTCATGTTCCCGCTACGCCCCAAGCGAACGGGGGGCTTTTCGCAGGTAGGCCAAGGCGCGGGCCGAGAGTGCCGAATGGGGATGGTGTTTCCACCCGCGCGCCCTGTGTACCTCACCGCGGGCGCGCCGAACCGCACCCGCGCTACGCCACAAGCGAACGGCCCGTCTCACGATCGGAGACGGGCCGCGGAGGACGGGCGGGTCAGTTGGCCGCCTCGTACTGCTCGATCACGTGGGCGGGGATCCGGCCGCGCTCATTCACCTTGATGCCATTGTTCTTGGCCCAGGCACGGATCTCCGCACTGCGCTCCCGGCTGGACGCGCCCCGCTGCCGGCGGCGGCGCGAGGGCGTGCCCGCCTTACGGGACTTCTCGACGAACGGCTGCAGCGATTCCCGCAGCTTCGTCGCGTTGGCGCCACTGAGGTCGATCTCGTAGGAGGCGCCGTCGATCGAGAACGCTACGGTCTCGTCCGCCTCGCCACCGTCGAGGTCGTCGACGAGAAGCACCTGAACCTTCTGTGCCATGGGGACAGACCTTTCGGCTGGAGCAAACTTCAATCGGTTGACAAAGATATACCGAGAACTTCGCCGATGACAATTCCAACACTCACGATGAACCGGCGCGGACGCGAAGTCGCCGTACCGGCCATGAACCGGCACTGGCGGCGAAGTCGCGTTGCCACGCACCGGCCGTAATCAGGGTCGTCGTTTCCGGTGCGGGCCGGACGGCGGGCGGGCCGCTCCGGCGGGCCCGGCCCCAAGAATTCCCGGCGCGGGCGGACCGGTCCGAGGTTTTGGGACGTGACCCGCGTCACGGCTCGCCGCGCTGACCTGGGCGGTCGTTCGCGGATTGGCTCGGGTTTGCGGAGGGCGCCACCGCCGTTGGCGTTTAACCCTGACGTAACGGCACTAAGCACGCCACCCGGTGGTAATGCGCCGGTGGCGCGCCGTGGCTGATCAGGCTCTGACCGGCCGATGTGGAGGGATAACGAGGAACGAGCCGCCGTCGAAATCTGTTGCCATGTCGTGGTCGCGGGAAGTTGCGGACCGGGATCCACCGCGCGGAACCCGGCCTGCCGTGGTTCATCTGGAATCGGGAGATCAAGGCACAATCCCACCGCCCGTCCCACTTCTTCGACCGGGCACCAAGACCCGGCGTCGCCACACCCCGGTCCCGCTCCCCCCTCACGACGGGCATGTCACGCGAAAGGTCCGTTCAGAGTGAGACGGCGTCCCATCCGAAGTAAGTCCACTACCGCCTAACAAGCGGCACGTGGGGCGTTCCCGCAACGGTGCGCACGGCAACTTCCAAACGGAGGGAGCGTCCGGGACGAGACACATCCCGCTTCGATTCGGGTCCGTAACCGGAACGAGCCCGCGGGACGGCCGGGCAAGATCTTCCAGGCGCTTCGGAGAGGCCGTCAGAAGGCCGGGGAATCGGAGTCCGGGCGTTTCACCACGAGCGTCCCCGCGAGCCTGTCATGGACGGCCTGGCGGCGCGTGCCTTCGAACAGCATCCCCGCGTTCCCGACCCAGAAGATGCTCGCGAGCAGACCGAGAACGGGAATCGGGCGCAGCGCGATCGGCAGCGAATAGACCGCGGCACGGACAACGGCATGCATAACGTCCAGGCGCGCGCCGGCGGGCACGCTCTCCCCGGACGGGACGCCGCCTCCTTCGGCCGGGCCTTCGCCTCCCGACGAGGCCGCCGTGGGCACGAATCCGGGCACGGACGCGGGGATCAAAGGCGCCGGGCCGGGCTCCGCGTCGCCCGCACCCCCTGGCGGGCCCTGATCGGCCTCCTGGGGCGTCGCGGCGACGACTTCGATGCCGGCGACGCGCTTGCCGAGCGTCCGCCCCCAGAGGGCGAGCTGGACGGCCTCGTACACCAGCATGCATCCGGCGAGGGCGGGTGGAGCGACGGCGTCCACCGTGGGGCCGGAGACGAACGCGCGCACGACGAGGATCACGGGGACGCCGACGACGAGCGTGTCGACGACACGCGCCAGGAGGCGCTGGCCTGGCTCGGCGAGCGGGGCCGCCATCGCGGTCTTACTCCGCGTACTCGGAGTACTCGTCGTATCCGACCCGCTCATCGATGACGAGCGTGCCGGCGAAGCGGTCGTGCAGTGACTGGTGCAGGGGCTGGTCCCAGATCGCCCACAGGTAGGCCATCAGCGCACCCGCCCAGACCAGCACCATCCCGTATGCGGCGTAGTCCCACACCATCACCGCCAACACGAGGAAGAAGAAGACACCGAGCTGGTAGCCGATGTGGGTGATACCGGCCCGCCAAACCGCCTGCGTCGTCGTCAGGGGGCTACCCGCCGGACGCGCCTGGACGATTCCCAGCCCCAGGACGCGCTTTCCGAGCGTCCGTCCCCACATGGACAGTTGGACGGCCTCGTAGATGAACGGCAACAGCGACAGGACGCAGAACAGGGTGAAGATGATGGGCCAGTTCCACACACCCCCCTCGTCCTCGGTTTTACTGCCCGGCTTGCCCAGGCCGAAAGCACCGATCGTCACCGGCAGGACGAGCGCGAAGCCGAACACCGCGACGAGCGCGTTGTCCATGATCCGTGCGCCCGCGCGCCGGTAAATGGGGGCCAGCGCCAGGTCGCCGCCGCCATGGGCGCCGTACTCGTCGTAGGGGGCCTCGTAAGTCTGCTGGTCCCACTGCTGCTGGGGCTGCTGCTGCCACTGCTGTTGCTGCGGCTGTTGCCACTGCTGCTGGGGTTGCTGCCTCTGGGGACTCTGGTACGGGGGCGGGGGGCCGTACGAACCCTGGCCCTGCTGGGGCCGGTAAGGCCGCCCGCGGTGAGGGGAATCGCTCATTTGGGTCAGTCCTCCAGGCGAAGCAACATCCGGGTGTTGCCCAACGTATTCGGCTTGACCCGGTCGAGGTCCAAGAACTCTGCCACGCCATCGTCGTAGGAGCGGAGAAGTTCTTCGTACACCTCCGGCGCGACCGGAGTTCCCAGTATCTGCTCGAAGCCGTGGCGGGCAAAGAAGTCCACCTCGAAGGTAAGGCAGAACACCCTCCGGACGCCGAGTTCTCTGGCGGTCTGGAGAAGGCGCGTCACGATCCGGTGCCCGATTCCGCGTCCGCCGCATCCCTTGTCCACGGCGACCGAGCGGACCTCCGCCAGGTCCTCCCACATCACGTGCAGGGCGCCGCAGCCGATGATGCGTCCCGGTGCCCCGTGCTGGACGTCCTCGGCGACCCAGAACTCCTGTACGTCCTCGTACAGCTTGACGGTCGTCTTCTTCAGCAGGCGGCGCCCCGATCCGGCGTACAGATCGACCAGCCTGCGAATTTCCTGGACGTCGGCGGTGCGGGCCCGCCGGATCACGACTTCCACAAGCAAGCGAGATTATCCAACGCCGCGACCGGCCGCCGACCACGGGTGCCGAACCGGTGGATCCACCGGGCGCCACCTCGGCGACCTGGGATTTCGCATGTTCCGGTTGGCATCCAATGCGGGTTCCGTTAGTGTCCTTCGCTGACATCGGCCGACCGCAGAACGGAGGCCGAACCGCCGAGTCCGCGGGCCGCATCCAGCGCCCCGGGGAGCCGGGGACCCACTTTCGGAGCGTTCGGGGGATCGCCCCTGGGCTGACGCCGTCAGGGGTGAATCCGCAGTGCACGGCAGACGTCCGCGCGCTCGCGGAGGGGCTGCTCCGGCCCCAACCCGTCAGCTAACCCGGTAGGCGGATGAGGAGAGGAGAATTCGTGCAGCGATCGCGGTCTGCTTCCCTTTCGCGATTTCGCGGCCGCGCGGCCGCGGTGGCCGGCGCGCTCATCGCCGTCTCGGCCGCTCCGCACGCGATCACCCCGCAGAAGATCGCCGTAGCCCACGCCGATCCCGAGCCGTCCACCAAGGAGCTCCGGGCCAAGGCGCTCAAGCTCGCCGACCAGCTGGAGCAGCTGACCGAGCAGTACAACGGGCTGAGGGTCAAGCTCTCCCAGTCGCAGCGCGCGGCCAAGGTGGCCACCGAGAACGCCGAGCGGCAGGAGAAGTCGCTGGAGGAGCTCAGGCAGAAGGTCGGCGCCCTCGCCGCGACGAGCTACATGCAGGGCGGCTCCGACCCCACGGTCTCCTTCGTCGCCTCCCAAGACCCGCAGGCCGTCCTCGACCAGGCCGCGACCCTCCACTACTTCGCCAAGCAGGACAGCACCCAGGTGCTCGGCCTGATGCAGGCCATGCAGTCCGCCCAGCGCGCCCGCAAGTCCGCCGAGGCGCGCGCCAAGCAGGTCAAGGAGCTGCGGACGCAGCTGGAGTCGCAGCGCAAGAAGGTCACCGAGACCTACGAGAAGGTCCGCAGCAAGCTCGTCGACAAGGACCCCACCCAGCTCGCCAAGCTCCCCGTCGTCGGCACAGGCAAGGCCGCGCAGGCGCTCCGGTACGCGATGGGCAAGATCGGCCGCCCCTACGTGTGGGGCGCCGCGGGCCCGAGCACGTTCGACTGCTCCGGGCTGACGATGTGGGCCTACAAGCAGGTCGGCATCAACCTGCCGCACTACACCGGCAGCCAGTGGAACGCCGGCACTCACGTGTCGCGCGGCCAGCTGCAGGCGGGCGACCTCGTGTTCTTCTACTCCGACCTGCACCACATGGGCATGTACGTCGGCGACGGCAAGATGCTGCACGCTCCCCAGACCGGCGACGTCGTCAAGATCGCCCCCATGGCCGGACGGCCCTTCGCCGGCGGTGTCCGGGTCGCCTGACCCGGTCGCGGGCCCCCACCACCGGCGGCCGAAGGCCATCGGCACCCGAACACCGTCCGCGGCGACGCCTCCTGCAGGGACCTACCTGTCAGGGTTCCGGCGCCGCCGCCGCGGGGTCGGACGGGATTCGAACGTGCCGCCTGATTTCTTGATGACGCTGTGTTCCTTGATGACGCTGGTCGCCGATGCGCTCGCCGTCCCCAGACGAGCGCAAGGGGGTTCGGCTAGATGAGCTGCCTCCGGGCCGCCCACACCACGGCCTCGATAGGGGTGTTGACCTCCAGCCGGTCGCAGATCGTCCGCAACCGGCGCCGCAAGGTCCGTGCGCTCAACTCCAGCTTGCGTGCCGCCACATCGGCGGTGACACCGCTGGCGATCTGGGCGAGCAGCCGGATCTCTTCTTCGCTCAGCCCGAAATCGTCGGTGCCACGACGTGCGAGTGTGGCTGTTTCCACTCCGTCCTCCCTCGTCCGTGGTGATGACCGCGGGGATGCAGCCGTCCGCTGCACAGGCACGGGTTTCGATCTGTACGCGCGTTGGGTTGCCGGGTCCGGAGCCCTTCCGGACTTAGATCATCGGGTTCCTTTGCTGTCTCGCGAGCTTGGCCGGAGGTGGCCGCCTGGCCGATTGCGGGGGTGTACGGGGGAACTCCGGGTGACGATTCAGTCGTTGGCCTGCCGAGGGAGACGGGATGAGGTCGCCAGCCATCCGCACCCGCCCCTTCTCGTCGAAGTCACCGGATCTCCTGCTGAACGAAGATCGTGAATCGTTTCAAGCTACGCTTCGGCTCGGAACGCTAGGCGGCCGGATCCGGCCCGTCAAGCGTCGAACGATGGCACGATGCGCACGTTTGGCCACGGTCCGTGACCGTGCATTCGGCGCGACGCCGTGAAAAACTCCACTACCTGGGAGAACTCCCACGGAGCGGGACGAGGAGCGAGTTGCCACAGACCAGTATTCGCGAAGTCGCGAGGCGGGCTGGAGTCTCAGTTGGGACCGTTTCGAATGTCCTAAACCGGCCAGACCTCGTGGCCGAAGCTACCCGTGACCGCGTTCGCGCGGCGATCGAGGAGCTCGGATTCGTCCGGAACGAGTCCGCGCGGCGGCTCCGCCGCGGCCCGGAACGGACCGCGGGCGAGTTCCACGACCAGCCGCGCCGCGCCTTCGGCATCGTCGTCGAAGACCTCACCAACCCGTACGCGACCGACGTCGCGCGCGGCGCCGAGGCCGCGCTCAACGCGGCTGGCCACGACGCCCTCTGGCTGTCCAGCGACCATTCCGCCGCCAAGGAGCGCCGGTCGCTGGACCTCCTGGTCGAGCAGCGCGCCGCGGGCGTCCTGATCATCCCGGTCGGGATGGGTTCGGGGGACATCTCCCGGCTGCGCGCGGCCGGCATGAGCGTGGTGCTGATCGACCGCGCGTCGTCCGACACGTGCTACGCCCAGGTCGACCATGTCGCGGGCGGCGAGATCGCCGCCGCGTACCTGCTCGGCATCGGCCGCGAGCGCGTCGCGTTCGTGACCGGCGTCCCGGAGCCGCAGCCCTGCGTCGAACGCCGCGACGGCGCGGCCCGCACGATCGTCGAGGCGGGCCTGGGCAAGCCGAGAACCCTGGTCAAGGACGCCCTCAGCCCGACCGAGGGGCAGGCGGCGGCGCACCAGATCATGGCCATGTCACCGCGGCCCGACGGCGTGTTCTGCGCCAACGACCTGCTGGCCATCGGGCTGATCAACGAGCTGACCCGGCTCGGGGTCCGCGTCCCCGAGGACGTCGCCGTGATCGGCTACGACGACATCGAGCTGGCGGCGAGCGCCGCCGTCCCGCTGACCACCGTCCGCCAGCCGCGCCGCGAGCTCGGCTGGGAGGCGGCCGAGCTGGCGATGGCCGAGATCGGCGAGGGCGCGTCCCACCAGCACCGGCAGGTCGTCCAGCGGCCCGAACTCGTGATCCGGGAAAGCGCTTAGCGGATTCCACACCCCGATTCCACACCCCGATTCCACGCCCCGATTCCACGCCCTGTACCCGCTGCCCGTCATCGTGGTCAGCGAGATGCTCGGCGTCCCCGCGGCGGACCGCGACCTGTTCAAGGGCTGGTCGGACAGCCTCGCGCGGGGCCTGGACCCCGACTTCCCGCTGCCCGCGTCCGAGATCGCCCCGCGGGACGAGGCGCGCGAGGAGTTCGCGGCGTACTCCCGGAAACTGGCCGCCGCGCGCCGGGCCGAGCCCCCGGGACGACCTCCTGAGCGCCCTTGTGAGCGTCTCTGACGGCGGAGACGCCCTTTCCGAGGAGGAACTCCTCGCGACGTGCGTCCTGCTGCTTGTGGCGGGCCATGAGACGACCGTGAACCTCATCGGGAACGGCGCCCTGGCACTGCTGCGCGACCCGGCGCAGTTGGAGCTCTTCCGTGAGCGGCTCGGGAACGTCCAGGCGGCCGTGGAGGAACTGCTGCGCTACGACCCGCCGGTCCAGCTCACGCTCCGGTCAGCCCTGGACGACGTGGAGCCGGACGGGACACTCGTGAAGCGCGGCGAGTTCGTCCTGCTGCTGACCGGCGCCGCCAACCGCGACCCGTCCGTTTTCGACGATCCGGACCGGCTCGACCTGACGCGCTACAGCGAGGGGCGCGACATACCGAAGCACCTGTCGTTCGGGCACGGCATCCACTTCTGTCTCGGTGCGCCACTGGCCCGGCTGGAGGGCCAGATCGCGCTCGGGAAACCGTTCGAGCGCGACGTGGCCCTCACTTCCGGCGAGCTCGTCTACCGGGACAACCTCGTCCTGCGCGGGCTACGTGACCTTCCGGTCACTATTCGGGCCGGTCACTATTCGGGCTTGACCAGCGGGAACAGGATCGTCTCCCGGATCCCCTTGCCGGTGAACGCCATGATCATCCGGTCGATGCCGGCGCCCATCCCGCCGGTGGGCGGCATCGCGTACTCCAGGGCGCGCAGGAAGTCCTCGTCCAGCTGCATGGCCTCGGGGTCGCCGCCCGCGGCGAGCAGCGACTGCTCGGTGAGGCGGCGGCGCTGCTCGATCGGGTCGATCAGCTCGGAGTAGGCGGTGCCGAGCTCCGTCCCGAACCCGATGAGGTCCCACTTCTCGGTGAGGAGGGGCTCTTCCCGGTGCTGGCGGGTCAGCGGCGACGTCTCGACCGGGTAGTCCATGACGAACGTCGGCTGGACGAGGGTGTGCTCGACCAGCTCCTCGAAGATCTCCTGGACGAGCCTGCCCTGCCCCCACTTCGGGTCCCAGGAGATCTCGCGGGCGTCCGCGAGCTTGCGCACGGCCTCGATCGGCGTGTGCGGGGTGATCTCCTCGCCGAGCGCCTCCGACACCGACCCGTACAGCGTGATCCGCGGCCATTCGGGCAGCCCGAGGTCGATCTCGGCGCCGTCGTGGACGACCACCGTGGTGCCCAGCGCGGCCACGACGGCCTTCTGGTACATCCGCTGGGTCAGGTCGGCCATGTCGTTGTAGTCGAGGTACGTCCCGTAGGCCTCCAGCATCGTGAACTCCGGGTTGTGCGTGGAGTCCGCGCCCTCGTTCCGGAAGTTCCGGTTGATCTCGAAGACCTTCTCGATCCCGCCGACGACGAGCCGCTTGAGGTACAGCTCGATCGCGATGCGCAGGTAGAGGTCCATGTCGTAGGCGTTGATGTGGTTCGTGAACGGACGCGCCGCCGCACCGCCGTGGATCGGCTGCAGCATCGGCGTCTCGACTTCCAGGTAGCCCTCGTCGTGCCAGAAGTCGCGGACGGCGCGCACGGTGGCGCTGCGGATGCGCGCCATGTTCCGCGCCTCGTCGTTGACGATCAGGTCGACGTACCGCTGCCGGACCCGGGCCTCCGGGTCGGTCAGCCCGGCGTGCTTCTCCGGGAGGGGCCGCAGGCACTTGGACGTGATCGCGAACCGGTCCGCCATGATCGACAGCTCGCCGCGGCGGGACGTGATGATCTCGCCCTCGACGCCGATGTGGTCGCCGAGGTCGACCTCGCGCTTCCAGAAGTCGAGCTGCTCCTGCCCGACCTTCGCCAGCGACAGCATGATCTGGAGGTCGCCGGATCCGTCCCGGATGGTGGCGAAGCAGAGCTTCCCGGTGTTGCGGATCAGCATGACGCGCCCGGTGACGCCGGCCTTCTCGCCCGTCTCGGTGCCCGGCTCCAGATCGCCGTGTTTCTCGCGGATCTCGGCGATCGTCGCCGTGCGCGGGAAGGTCACCGGGTAGGGGTCGATCCCGCTCTCGCGGAGCCGGTCGAGCTTCTCCCGGCGCACACGCATCTGCTCCGGGAGCTCGTCGAAGGTCTCGTCACTCACATCGCAAGGCTATCCAGGCCGTCCGGTGCGCCGCGAACGACTTGCGCCCGATCGGCCGGGTGTCGCGGCGGACGTCAGGGGGTGTTGCGCTCGTAGATGAGGCGCAGGCCGATCAGGGTGAGCCACGGCTCGAACACGTCGATGCTGCGGGACTCCTCCAGCACGAGCGGGGCGAGCCCGCCGGTGGCGATGACCGTGACCTCCTCGGGCTCCTCGGCGAGCTCCTCGGACATGCGCTCGACGATGCCGTCGACCTGCCCGGCGAAGCCGAAGATGATCCCGGACTGGAGCGCCTCGACGGTGTTCTTGGCGATCACGCTGCGCGGCCGGACCAGCTCGATCTTGTGGAGCTGCGCGCCGCGCGAGGACAGCGCGTCGATCGAGATCTCGATGCCGGGGGCGATCGCGCCGCCGACGTACTCGCCCTTGGCGGAGACGGCGTCGAACGTCGTGGCGGTGCCGAAGTCGACGACGAGCGCCGGGCCGCCGTGGGTGTGGACGGCGGCGAGCGCGTTCACGATGCGGTCGGCGCCGACCTCCTTGGGGTTGTCCATCCGGACGGGGACGCCCGTCTTGACGCCCGGCTCCACGATCACCGCGGGCACGTCGCCGTAGTAGCGGCGGCACATCTCCCGCATCTCGTGCAGGACGGACGGGACCGTGGAGCACAGCGCGATGCCGCTGATGTCGGTCTCCGCCAGCAGCGGGCTCTGCTGGACGAGACCCTGCAGGACCACCGCGATCTCGTCGGCGGTCCGGCGGGGGTCGGTGTTGATCCTCCAGTGCTCGATCACCTCGTCGCCTTCGAACAGGCCGAGGACGGTCTGGGTGTTGCCGACGTCGATGGTGAGCAGCATGGCGTCCGGTCCCCGCTGGTCAGGAGAAGTCAAGGCCGATGTCGAACACGTGCGCCGAATGCGTCAGCGCGCCGACGGCAAGGTAGTCCACCCCGGTCACGGCGACGTCTCGGGCCCGCTCCAGGGTAAGGCCACCGCTGGCCTCGAACTCCGCCCGCCCCGCGCCGAGGCGCACCGCCTCGGCCATCTCGGCGTCGGTCATGTTATCCAGCAGGATGCTCGACGCGCCCACCGCGAGCGCCTCCTCGACCTGCGCGAGCGTGTCGCACTCCACCTGGACGTGCAGGGACGGGTACACCGCGCGGATCGCCTCGTACGCCTTGGTGACGCTCCCGGCCGCCGCGACGTGGTTGTCCTTGATGAGCGCGGCGTCGTGCAGGCCCATCCTGTGGTTGACGCCGCCGCCGCACCTCACGGCGTACTTCTGCAGGGCGCGCAGGCCGGGCAGGGTCTTGCGCGTGTCGCGGACCCTGGCCTTGGTGCCTTCCATGGCGTCGGCCCACTGCCGGGTGGCCGTCGCGATCCCGGACAGGTGGGTGAGCAGGTTCAGGGCCGTCCTCTCCGCCCGCAGCAGGGCCCTGGTGGTCCCGCTGACCGAGATGAGGACCTGACCGGGGACGACCCGGTCCCCGTCCTCGACCTTCGCCTCGTACGCCACGTCCAGCGCCTCGAACACGGCGCACGCCACCGGGACGCCCGCGACGACGCCGTCCTGCCGCGCCCGGAGGTCCCCGGCCGCGGTGTCCTCCGGTGCGAAGATCGGCATGCTGGTGACGTCGACCTCGCCGTCCTCGGCCAGCGCCGTCCGGACGAGGTTGTCCACATCCTGTGGATCGAGCCCGGCGGCGCTGAGCGCCTGCGAGAGTTCCGGTGTCATGAGCGCTTTCCTTCCACAGGTTCGTAGGTGGTCGTCAGGGTGTTCCCCTCCAACCGGGTGACGAGGTGGCCGCGCCACGTCCCGTCCGCGCGCTCGGGGAAGTCCTGCCGCCAGTGGCTCCCGCGCGTCTCCTCCCGCCGCCGCGCCGCCGCCACGATCGCGGACGCGACGGTGTGCAGGTTGGTGGCCTCCCAGGCCTCCACCCCCGGTTCGGCGTGCCCGCCGCCGAGCGCGTCAAGCTCCACCGCCGCCCTCTCCAGCCCGTCGGCTCCCCGCAGCACACCCGCGTAGGAGGTCATCACGCGCTGGATCTCATCCCGCAGCCCGCCCGCGAGCAGCCCGCCCCCGGCCGGCAAGCCCTGCCCCACGAAGACTCCCTGCCCAAGGGAAACATCCTGCTCAAGGGAGACTCTCTGCCCCACCGAAACGTCCTGCTCAAGGGAGACCCCCTGCCCAACGGAAACGTGCTCAAGGGAGACGTCCGGCCCCACCGAGACCTCCCGCCCCACCGAGACGTCCCGCCCAAGGGAGACGTCCCGCTCAACGGAGACGGCGTGTGTCATGCCCGCCTCACCGTCGGCCACGGTCGGACGACCGGCAGGGTCGCCACCGCCGTGGAGATCCTCCACGAAGGCGTCGGCGATCCGGGCGGCGAAGACGAGCCCTTCGAGAAGGGAGTTGGACGCGAGGCGGTTGGCGCCGTGGACGCCCGTGCACGCGACTTCGCCGCAGGCGTAGAGGCCCGGGACGGACGTGCGGCCGTGCAGGTCCGTGCGGACGCCGCCGCTGGCGTAGTGCGCGGCCGGGACGACGGGGATCGGCTCCGTCACCGGGTCGATGCCGTGGTGCCTGCACGCGGCGAGGATGGTCGGGAACCGGTGCTCCCACACCGCCGCGCCGAGGTGCCGCCCGTCGAGGAGCATGCAGGACGCGCCCGTCTCGGCCATCCGGTTCATGATCCCCTTGGCGACGACGTCGCGCGGGGCGAGTTCGGCGAGCTCGTGGCGTCCGATCATGAAGCGCTCGCCGCCGTGGTCGACGAGGTGCGCCCCCTCCCCCCGCACGGCCTCGGAGATCAGCGGCTGCTGCCCCGTCGCGCCGCGGCCGAGCCACAGCACCGTCGGGTGGAACTGGACGAACTCCAGGTCGGTCGCCTCGGCCCCGGCGCGGAGCGCGAGCGCGACACCGTCGCCGGTCGACACCTCCGGGTTCGTCGTCGCGGAGAACACCTGCCCGAGCCCGCCGGTCGCGAGCACCACGGCACGGGACCGTACGGCGCCGACACCACCCGGCTGCCCCTCGCCCATGACGTGCAGGGTGACGCCGGCCGCGCGACCGGCGGCGTCCTTCAGCAGGTCGAGGACCAGCGCGTGCTCGATCACTTCGACGCCGGAGTCCTTGAGCGCGGCGAGGAGAGCCCGGCTGATTTCGGCCCCTGTCGCGTCCCCGCCGGCGTGCGCGATGCGTCGCCGGTGGTGGCCGCCCTCCCGGGTCAGCGCGAGGTCGCCGCCGGAGCGGTCGAACGCGGTGCCGAGCTCGATCAGCCCGCGGACCGCGTCCGGGCCCT
Source organism: Actinomadura madurae (assembly GCF_047130825.1). Classification (NCBI taxonomy): domain Bacteria; kingdom Bacillati; phylum Actinomycetota; class Actinomycetes; order Streptosporangiales; family Thermomonosporaceae; genus Actinomadura; species Actinomadura madurae. The sequence continues at coordinate 7,267,967 of NZ_CP083237.1, read as the reverse complement.
CGGTGACGAGCGCCCGGACGGCGTCCTCGTCGCACAGCCCGACCCCGGCGGTCAGGGTGTCGGCCAGGTGCTCCAGCGGGGTGTCGTCCGGGTCCAGCGCGGCGGCGATCCCGCCCTGCGCCCAGCGGGTCGACCCCGCGTCCAGCAGGGCCTTGGTGACGAGCAGCACCCGCCCGTGCGGGCGGCACCGCAGCGCGGCGACCAGCCCGGCGATGCCGGACCCGATCACGACGACGTCGGTCTCTCGGGTCCAGCCGGGTGCGGGGGCGTGGAGAACGGAAGGGATCACGAGCCCTCCTCCGGGGTCGGTTCTCGTCATTATGACCCTAACCCCGAACCGCGCCCGCGCCCGCCCCCCTCTAACCGCCAGAACACCCGCCGAAGCGCACCCCCGCACACCACTGCGCTGGGACCTAACCCCTCCCCGAAGGCACGCACCTAACGTTCACCAGCGACGGCCAGCACACCCCAAGACGCCAGGCGGTCTTGCAAAGGACACCGCACAGAGAACCAACCCCCTCCCCGAAGGGACGCACCCAGCGTTCACCAGCGACGGCCAGCACACCCCAAGACGCCGGGCGGTCTTGCAAAGGACACCACTGCGCAGGGAACCCCCGAAGGCACGCACCCAGCGTTCACCGGCGTGCAGCTCACCCCAGGCGCTGGGGCTGTCTCGGAAAGGGGGAGGTGTCAGTTGTGGATGAGGTCGCCGCGGGTGGTGTTCGTGCCGGGGACGGGCTCGGCGGGGTCGTCGCCCAGGGAGATGATCTTGTTCGAGCGGTCGACGTGCACGACCGAAGGGGTGAAGTCGCGGGCCTCGGCGTCGGTCATCTGGGCGTAGCTGATGATGATGACCAGGTCGCCGGGCTGGACGAGGCGGGCGGCGGCGCCGTTGATGCCGATGACGCCGGAGTCGCGCTCGCCGGCGATCAGGTAGGTCTCCAGGCGGGCGCCGTTGTTGATGTCGACGACGGAGACCTGCTCGCCGGGGAGGAGGTCCGCGGCGTCCATCAGGTCCTGGTCGATGGTCAGCGAGCCGACGTAGTGCAGGTCGGCCTGCGTGACCGTCGCTCGGTGGATCTTCGACTTGAACATCGTCCGGAACATCAGCGCTCCTTGCCGAAATGGAGGGACACGTTGTCGATCAGGTGGGTGGCGCCGACGCGGCCGGCGACGGCGAGGACGGCCGGGCCGGTGTGGGAGGACGCGACCGGGGCGAAGGTCGAGGGGTCGACCAGGACCAGGTAGTCGAGCTCCAGCGGCGGGTCGGCCGCGCCGGCCTTGTCGAGGACGGTGCCGGCGGCGGCCAGCACCGCGTCCGGGCCGGCGGGGGCGGCGTCCGCGCCGGCGCGCAGGGCGCGCGACAGGGCCAGGGCCGTCCGGCGCTCGGCGGCGGAGAGGTACCGATTGCGGCTCGACAGCGCCAGGCCGTCCGGCTCGCGGACGGTCGCGCCGCCCACGATCCGGACGGGGACGTCCAGGTCGGCGACCATCCGGCGGATCATCGCGAGCTGCTGCGCGTCCTTCTCCCCGAAGATCGCCACGTCGGGCCGGACGAGGTTGAGCAGCTTCAGCACGACCGTGAGCATCCCGTCGAAGTGGCCGGGGCGCGCGGCGCCCTCCACGACCTCGCCCATGGGGCCCGACCTGACGGTGACCTGCGGCTCGTCCGGGTACATGACGTCGCGATCGGGCGCGAATACGAGGTCGACGCCTTCGGCGGCGCAGGCCTCGACGTCGGTGGCGAACGTCCGCGGGTAGCGGTCGAAGTCCTCGCCGGGGCCGAACTGGAGCGGGTTGACGAAGATGCTGACCGCGACCGAGTCCGCCAGGCCCCGGGCCTGCCGGATCAGGGAGCGGTGCCCCTCGTGCAGCGCCCCCATGGTCGGGACGAACGCGAGCGTGCCCCCGGCCTGGGAACGGGCCTCGGCAAGCTCCTCCCGCGTCCTCGCGATGATCACCAAACCTCCCTGGGTCAGTCGGCCAGCGCTTCGAGGAGCCGTTCGGCGTCCTCGGGCTTGAGCAGTCCGGCGCCGAGCGCCCGGTCGGCGGTGAGGCGGGCGAGCGCGACGTAGGCGCGGCGGCTCTCCGGCGACACCGTGGCCAGCTCGGCGACGTGGCCGGCGACCGTCCCGGCGTCGCCGCGGGCGACCGGGCCGGTGAGGCCGTCGATGCCGAGGCGCAGGCCGTTGTCGAGCGCGGCGCCGAGGAGCGGGCCGAGCATCCGGCCGGGTTCGGCCACGCCGGCGCGGGCCAACAGGTCCATCGACTCGACGACCAGCGTGACCAGGTGGTTCGCGCCCCCGGCGAGCGCCGCGTGGTAGAGCGGGCGGGCCTCTTCGGTGATCCAGACGGGCTCGCCGCCCATCTCCAGGACGAGCGCCTCGGCGACCGGGCGCAGCGGCTCGGGCGAGGTGACGCCGAACGAGATGCCGGTGAGCCGGTTCACGTCGTCCGGGCGCCCGGTGAAGGTCATCACGGGGTGCAGGGCCAGCGGCAGGGCGCCCGCGCGGGTGAGCGGGTCGAGGACGGCGGTTCCGTACCGTCCGCTGGTGTGCATGACGAGCTTGCCCGTGACCGGGACGCCCGCCGGGACCAGGCCGCCGGCCAGCTCGGGCAGCGCGTCGTCCGGGACGGTCAGCAGCACCAGGTCGGCGGCGGCGACCACGTCCTGCGGCGGGGCGGTGGCCGCGCCGGGGAGGCGTTCCTCGACGCGCGCCCGGGACCGCTCGGAGACGGCCGCCGCGGCGACCACGCGGTGGCCCGCGCGGGACAGCGCGGCGCCGAGCGCCGTGCCGACGCGGCCGGCGCCGACGACGCCGACCGCGAGCCGCGCGGGCCTGTCCGCAGGTGTCTCCTCGCTCTTCCGGGGGGTGCGGGGGGACTTCCCCCCGGAAGAGCCCGGCCCGTTTCCGGGCGTGCCGGAAGAGGGCGTGACCTCTGGGTCCATCGGTTTCGTTCCAGTCCTCAGGTAGGTACCGGACGTGCGCGCACCAGGGTACCCGCGGGACCCGGCCGCGCGGTCCGGTGGGTGACGATCGTCACCCCGCCCCCCATTCAGTCATGCGCGAGGGACTCCACGACGGACGCCTTCGCGGCGCGTCGCGCCGGCATGACCGCGGCGATCATGCCGGCCGCGCCGGCCAGGACGACGAACCCGATCACCTGGACGTAGGGCAGCGCGAAGATCGAGTCGACCGCCATCGCGTTCGTCGCGGCCCATCCGAACCCGATGCCGAGCACGACCCCTGTGAACGCGCCGATCACGGCCATGACGAGCGCCTCGACCGACAGCATGCGGCGGAGCTGGCGCTTGGTGAGGCCGAGGGCGCGCAGCAGCGCCGACTCCCGCGTCCGCTCCACGACCGACAGGGTCAGCGTGTTCGCGATGCCGAACAGCGCGATGACGATCGCCAGGCCGAGCAGCCCGCCGAAGATCATCAGCACCATGTCGATCGCCTTGCTCATCGACTCCTCGAACTCGGCGGACGACACCACCTTCGCGGCCGGGTAGGGCCGCGCGGCGTCCTCCACCGCCCTGCGGGCCTGGGACGCGGGGATCTCGTCGCGGGTCTTGACGTAGATCCCGACGGGGTCCCGGACGCCGAAGTACCGGATGAAGTCCGCCTCCGGGATCATGATCCCGTCGAGGCTCGATCCCGCCCCGTACACGGCGGTGATCTTCACCGGGACGGTGCCGCTGGGCGTCCGGACCTGGACGGTCTGGCCGAGCCCCCGGCCGGACACCTTGGCCGTCGCCTCGTCCACCATCGCGGTGCCCGGCTTCTGCGCGCCGGCGAGCGTGCCCTGCTTCATGTCGGGCTTGAGGATCGTGCCGAGCGCGGAGGGGGTGATCGTGGAGATGTCGCCGTCGTCGCCGGCGACCGTGGTCTCCTCGCGGCGCTCCTCCACGACGTCGGTGACCTCGGGCCGCGTGCGCAGCGACTCGGCGAGCGCGTGCGGGACGGTCCCGTCGAAGTCCTGCGTCCGGATCTGGAACTGGACGGGGAACTGCTCCTCCAGCTTGGACGACGCCGTCGCCTTGCCGCTCGCGGCGACCACCGCGAACAGGCTCATCAGCCCGACGCCGACGGTCAGCGCGATCGTGGTGGTGGCGGTGCGGCGGGGCGCGCGCTGCGCGTTGGAGACCGCGAGCCGTCCCGGGACGCCGCCGAGCCGGCCCGGGACCGCGCCCGTGAGCCGTCCGAGCGGGCGGACGAGCGCCGGCATCGCCGCGATCACGGCGAGGAAGAACACGCCGCCGGCGAACGCGACCACGTACATCGCGGTCTCGCCCTTCTCCATGACGACCGAGCCGAGCGTCCCGAGGGCGAGCCCGGCGGCGCCGAGCACGGCGGCGACCCCGGTGCGGATCCAGCCGAGCCGGAACCGGCCGCTGCCCGGCTCCAGGTCGGCGCGCAGCGCGGCGACCGGCGCGACGCGGGTGGCGGCGCGGGCCGGCAGCAGCGCGGACAGGACGGTCACCACGACCCCGATCAGCAGGCCGATGACGATCGTGCGGACCGCCAGGGACGGCCCGGCGACGGCCACGGCGGCGTTCAGCCGGTTGACCGCGACCAGCGCGCCCTCGCCGAGGCCGACGCCGGCGACGAGGCCGAGCAGCGAGCCGACCAGGCCGACGGCGAAGGACTCCGCGAGGACGCCGCCGAACACCTGCCGGCGGGTCGCGCCGACGCAGCGCAGCAGCGCCATCTCCCGCATCCGCTGCGCGATCAGGATCGAGAACGTGTTGTAGATGACGAGGGCGGACACGAGCATCGCGACCAGCCCGAAGATCAGCAGCCCGCTTCGGATGATCTTGGTGTCGGCGCCGGCCGCCTTCGCCAGCCGCGCGCCGAGCTCCTCGCCCGTGAACACGTCGTAGGAGCCGCCCGCGGCGGCCTTCACCGCGGCCTTGTTCCCGCCCGTGATGTCGAGCTCGCGGTAGGTCTTCTCACCGGTCATCCGCATCGCGGTCGCGGGGTCGAAGCCCACGGCGCCGCGGAAGCTCGCCTCCTGGTCGATGCCGAAGTCGACCAGGCCGGCGACCCGGAACCGGTGCGGTCGTTCCTTCCCGTCCAGGACGGTGACGGTGTCGCCGACGCCGAAGCCCTCCCGCTTGGCGAGCTTGGTGTCCAGGACGGCCTCGCCGCCTCCGGAGGGCGGCCGTCCCTTGTCGACGTCGTAGCGCAGCAGCCGTCCCGACGGCACGGACATGCCGACGGTCGGGAAGTCGCCGACGGCCTTGCCGTCCCTGCCGACCAGTGCCGCGTCGCCCTGCACGACCCCCTGCGCGTCCGTCACGCCGGGCAGCGCCCTGACCTTGCCGAGCAGGTCGGCCGGGACGCCCTCGTCGGGGTCGTCGCTCTTGGGGACGACCGCGAGGTCCACCTTGTCGGCCGACTTCGCGAACGTCTTGGAGATGCCCTTGTCCATCGTGTCCGTGAGGACGAACGTCCCCGAGATGAACCCGACGCCGAGGGTGATCGCGACCGCCGTCAGCAGCAGCCGCAGCTTGTGGGCCCGCAGGCCCGCCAGAGTCGTCCGCAGCATCTCAGGCCCCCAGGCTCTTGAGCCGGTCCAGGACGGCGGCCGGGGTCGGCTGGACGATCTCGGAGACGATCTGCCCGTCGCGCAGGAACACCACCCGGTCCGCGTACGACGCGGCCACCGGGTCGTGGGTGACCATCACGATCGTCTGCCCCATCTCACGGACCGAGGTGCGCAGGAACCCCAGCACCTCGGCGCCCGCGCGGGAGTCGAGGTTGCCGGTCGGCTCGTCCGCGAAGATCACCTCGGGCCGGGCGACGATCGCGCGGGCGCACGCGACGCGCTGCTGTTGCCCGCCCGACAGCTCGCTCGGCCGGTGCCCGAGCCGGTCGCGGAGCCCGAGCGTGTCGACGACGTGGCCGAACCACGCCCGGTCCGGCTTGCGGCCGGCCAGCTCCATCGGGAGCAGGATGTTCTGCTCGGCGGTGAGCGTCGGCAGCAGGTTGAACGCCTGGAACACGAACCCGACGCGGTCGCGGCGCAGCAGCGTCAGCCGCCGGTCGCCCATCCCGGTGATCTCGGCGTCGCCCAGCACGATCCGCCCGCCGGTGACCGTGTCCAGCCCGGCCAGGCAGTGCATCAGCGTCGACTTCCCGGACCCGGACGGGCCCATGATCGCGGTGAACGCGCTCCGGGCGAACCCGACGCTGACCCCGCGCAGCGCGTGCACGGCCGCGTCCCCGGACCCGTACACCTTCGACACGCCCTCGGCGGTGACGGCCGGCAGGACCGCGGCGGCCGGGGCTCCCCCGGGCTGTTCGGCGAACGTGCTGGTCACGGTGACTCCTTCGTGGTCGTGGATGATCGTGCTCCACGCTAGGAATCCGCGGCGTCCCTGCCATCGCCCCGGCGTCCACGGTCCGCGTCACTCTCACGGCTATCCGCGGCGCCTCCGTACGACTTGAGTCGTACGGCCGGGTCCACCCGGCCTCCGACCGCCCCTGCTCCGGGCGGGCACGCGAAAGCGCCGGAGACCCCGCGGGGCTCCGGCGCTCTTCGGTCACGGGCTCGGCGCCCGCACGCGCGATCGTCAGTTGTGGACGGACGCGCCGCCCTTGCAGCCCGCCTGGGCGCCGCCGATCACGGCCACGGCGTTGCCGCAGACGTCGATCGGGATGGAGATCGGCGCGATCACCTGGGTCCCGTTCAGCAGGCCGACGTTGGGGCCGGTCGAGTTGTCGTTGAACGAGCCGTGGTGCTTCTTGCCGTGGTCGCCACCGTAGACGGCGGCGTAGGCGGGCGTCGCGGCCAGAGCGGAGCCGGCGACGGCGAGGCCGAGGATGCCGGTGGCGGCAAGCTTCTTGATCACGAGTGTCCTCCCGTACGTGGGCCAAGAGACCCGATATGACTGGTGCCGACGTCCGCCATGTGGACGGCGTCGCGTACGGTAGTTACCCAGCTACTCTTAGGTAGACCAATCCCCCACGTCACGATGAATGCAAAAAGTCGCCATCGAGTGACCGGCTCGTTACGTTGAGTGACCCCTTTGGCCGCTTTTGACCAGGCCTGTCTCGTAGGCGAACACGACCGCCTGGACCCGGTCCCGCAGGTTCAGTTTCATCAGAATCCGCCCCATGTGAGTCTTCACCGTCGCCTCGGAGACGTACAGCTTCCCCGCGATCTCCGCGTTCGACATCCCGCGCGCGACGAGCCGCAGCACCTCGCCCTCCCGGTCGGTCAGGCTCTCCAGCGCGCCGCTCGCGCCCTGCCCCGAGTCCGGCAGGTGCACGGCGAACCGGTCCAGCAGCCGCTTGGTCGTGCTCGGCGCCACCACCGCGTCCCCCGAGTGCACCGCCTTGATCGCCTCGATGAGCTGCGCCGGGCCCGCGTCCTTCAGCAGGAACCCGCCCGCGCCGGCCTTGATCGCCGCGAACGCGTACTCGTCCAGGTCGAACGTCGTCAGGATCACCACCTTCGGCCCGGACGCCGCCACCACCCGCCGCGTCGCCTCGATCCCGTCCATCCGCGGCATCCGGACGTCCATGAGCACGACGTCGGCCCGCGTGCCGCGCAGCAGCTCCAGGGCCTGCACCCCGTCCCCGGCCTCACCGGCGACCTCGATGTCGGGCTGCGCGTCCAGCACCATCCGGAACCCGGCCCGCACCAGCTCCTGGTCGTCCACGAGCACGACCCGGATCGGCGGCGCCGGCTCGGCGTCCACCACGTTCACTCCGACCTCCCGCGGACAAAGCCCACACATACCGTCATGCCGACATCCTGGAGTACGCGGCCCCCCTCGCGCTCGTCATGCCGCGACCTCCTCGCGGACCGGGATCGACGCGACCACCTCGAACCCGCCACCGGCGCGCGGGCCCATGCGGACGCTGCCCCCGTACACGGCGACCCGTTCCCGCATGCCGGCGAGACCGTGACCCCGCCCGTCGTTGGACGCCGCCGCGCCACGGCCGTCGTCCTCCACGCGGATCTCCAGCGCGTCCTCGGCGTACCGGAGCCGGACCGACACGTTCACCCGCGGGCCCCCGTGCTTGAGCGTGTTGGTCAGCGCCTCCTGGACGATGCGGTAGACCGTGAGCTGGCGGCCCTCCGACATCGCCGCCCGCGTCCCCTCGACCTCGTAGCTCACCGTCAGCCCGGACGCCCGGACCTGCTCGACCAGATCGTCCAGCTGCGCGACCCCCGGCTGCGGCGCGAACGCCCCGGCGTCGTCGGTCTCGCGCAGGACGCCGAGGAGCCGCCGCATCTCCGCCAGCGCCATCCGCCCCGTCGAGGAGATCGTGTCGAGCGCCTGCCGGGCCCGTCCCACATCGGTCTCGATCGCGTAGGCCGCGCCGTCCGCCTGCACCACGATCACGCTGACGTTGTGCGCCACCACGTCGTGCAGCTCCCGGGCGATCCGCGCGCGCTCGGCCGCCATGGCCATCCTGACCTCGTTGTCGCGTTCGAGCTCCAGCCGCGCGGCACGCTCCTCCACCGAACGCAGGTACGCGCGCCGCGTCCGCATGTGCAGGCCGAGGATGTACACGCCCGCCACCATGACCGTCAGCATGATGAACGTGAACCTGCGGTCCTGGGCGCCACTCGGATACCGGACGGTGGCCATGACCGAGCCCGCCTCGACGACCAGCACCGCGGCGACCCCCCACCGGAAGGTGTAGTTCGCGGTGATCGTGTACAACACCATCAGCACGGCCAGGTTCGCCGGAACCGGGATCACTCCCAGCAGGCACTGCACGCCCGAGACCAGCACGACCGTGACGAACACCGCGCGCGGGAACGTCCGGCGCAGCACGAGCGGAGCGATCAGCCCGGCCGACAGCAGCAGGTACCTGACCGGCCCCAGACCGGAGGTCCCACCCAGCAACGACGGCAGGGTGAAGGCCACCACCGGAAGCGCGAAGAACGCGTCGACGAGCGGCTTCTTGCGCCGCAGCCACTCCCATGCCCTCGCCACCATGCCGACAGAGTACGTAGGCGCGGATCCGTCCGGGATCAGCCGCAGGTCGGACGCGCGTCCACCGCGAGGATGGCGGTCCGGAGGGCGCCGCCCACGGTAACGTCGCAGTCGTGGCGTCGTTGGTTTCCGGATGGCAGACGTGGCGGACCGCGATGGAGCGGGCGCTGTACGGGGAGGACGGCTTCTACCGGCGCGGCGAACGCCCCGCCGAGCACTTCCGCACCTCGGTGCACGCCTCGCCGCGCTTCGCCGCCGCCATCACCCGCCTCCTCGTCGACGTCGACGACCTGCTCGGCCGCCCCGACCGGCTCGACCTGGTCGACATCGGCGCCGGATCCGGGCACCTGCTGAAGAACATCCTGGCCTGCGCGCCCGCCGACCTCGCCTCCCGGCTCGCCCCGGTCGCGGTGGAGATCGCGCCCCGTCCCGCCGAGATACCGTCCGACATCGTGTGGCGCCCGGACCTGCCCGCCCGCATCACCGGCCTCGCCGTCGCGAACGAGTGGCTCGACAACGTGCCGCTGGACGTGGTGGAGCACACCCCCGACGGCGTCCGGACCGTGCTGGTCGACCCGTCCACGGGCACCGAACGCCCCGGCCCGCCGCCGTCGGACAAGGACAGCGACTGGCTGCAACGCTGGTGGCCGCTCCGCGAACCGGGCGACCGCGCCGAGATCGGCCATCCGCGCTGCGCCGCCTGGGCCTCGGTGGTGCGACGGCTCTCGCGGGGCCTCGCGATCGCGGTCGACTACTCCCATTCACGGGAGACGCGCCCGGTGTACGGGACGCTCGCCGGCTATCGGGACGGCGCGACCGTCCCCGCCGTCCCGGACGGATCATGCGACGTCACCGCCCACGTCGCCCTCGACGCCTGCGCCGCCGAGGGCGAACGCGCCGGCGCGACGTCCAGCCTCCTGACCACCCAGCGGGACGCCCTGCGTGCCCTGGGCCTGTCCGGCACACGCCCGCCCCTGGACCTGGCACACCGCGACCCACGCGCCTACGTCGCCGCCCTCTGCCACGCAGGCGAAGACGCCGAACTGACCGACCCTTCCGGCCTGGGCGGCTTCGGCTGGCTGGCCCAGTCCGTTGACATCCCCATCCCACCCGTCCTCCCCCAGCCCCCACCCCACCCTTAAGTCACCCCTGGGAAGCGAACAACGGACGAGGAACAACCACCCTCACCCCCGTGCCTCAACACCCGCCGCGCCGGCAGCCTCGGCGGCACCGCTACTGCATCGCCTGGGGTGCGGCAGCCCACAAGAAGCCTTCAACTCGCCCACCACGCAGCACCCCGTCACCTGCGGCGCCACCAGGGCGTATCTCAAGTGACCTCCACCGTCGTGCGAGCCCCGCTTCGCTCGGTTGAAGCGGGTCCGGATGCGGGGCTGAGAGGGCATTTCGCCGAGCGATTCCGTGCTCGCAGATGATCTGTCACAGGCCGAGTCGCCCACGCGCGCCGTGATCGGAACATCAAGACACGTCCTAAAGCATCACCTCGAACGCAGCAGCCAACGAGAAACAAACCGCCTTCAGCCCCTGACCAACTGCCAGCGCCAGGTCGCCCGCAGCGTCAGCGGCGGCGCCTTCGACACGGGCATGGTCACAAAGCACCCACGCGCGCCCGTCCCGGCCGAACCACAGCGTCCGCCCCTCGCGGCCCCTAGCCCCGCCTTCGCGGCACTGGTGATCCCGCGCCGGTTCGACGGCAGGGGGCGACGGCGAAGCGCCCCCACAGAGCGCTCCAGCCGTCCAACGGCCACTGCAGCGCCCACACCATCGCCGTTGGCCGGAGACGCCCTACCCCGTCCAGCCCATCGGCTTCAGGTGCAACCCGGACGGAGACCGCCACCCAACTCCGTCGCCGCTACGCCGCCCGCTTCACCAACCGCGCCCGGCTATCCCAGGTCGCCCAAACGACCCGGCTGGCGCCGCCACCCTCATGGACGGGGCAGCGGGCTCCACGAAACGGCGCCGACACTCAGGCAGAGCCTGACCAACAGGGGCACGGTCAACACACCACGTGAAGGGCTTCCAAGCCCCGCAGGACGTAGCCCGGCTTCCAGGTCGGCTCTTCAGACAGCCGAAGGTCAGGCGCCGCGCGGAGCAACGCGCCGAAGGACTCGGCGAGCTCGATGCGTGCCAGGGGCGCACCGAGGCAGTAGTGGATGCCGAGCCCGAAGGTGATGTGCGGATTGGGGTCGCGTCCCAGGTCAAGACGGTCCGGCTCGGCGAACACGTCGGGGTCACGGTTGGCGGACGCGAAGTGCAACGCCACCTCGGCACCGCGTGGAATGCCGACACCGGCGACCGTGATGTCCTCCAACACCCACCGCTCGAACATCGGCGCCGGGGTCTCATAGCGCAGCAGTTCCTCGACGGCCATTGGGGTGAGGTCCGGATGGGCCCGAAGCCGTTCCAGTTCGCCCGGGTTGCGGAACAGCGACCACCAGCCGTTGCCGGTCGCGTTCACCGTCGCCTCGTGCCCGGCGTTGAGCAGCAGGACGCAGGTGCCGATCAGCTCGTCCTCGGTGAGCCGGTCGCCCTCGTCCACGACCTGGGCGAGGGCGGTGATGAGATCGTCGCGGGGCTCGTCCCGGCGGGTGCGGGCGAGGGCGCGCAGGTAGTCGGAGAACTCGACGGCGGCGCGGACGGCGGTCCGCTGCGCCTCCTCGGGCGGGTTCAACTCGTACATGCCGCAGATGTCGGCCGACCAGGGGCGCAGCAGGTGGCGGTCCTCGGCGGGGACGCCGAGCATCTCGGCGATCACGTTCACCGGCAGCGGCTCGGCGACCTCGGCGAGCAGGTCACCGCCGCCCTTGTCCGTGAGGGCTCCGACCAGTTCGCCGGCGAGGCGCCTGATCGTCGGACGCAGGCCCTCGACCATCCTCGCCGTGAACGCCTTGGACACCAGACGGCGCAGCCTCGTGTGCGTGGGCGGTTCCACGTCCAGCATCCCGGCGCGGATGAGATCCCAGAACGGCTTCAGGAAGTCGGCTTCCGGGGCCTGGCCGAACTCCTCATGGCTGGCGATATGGAGGTACGAGCGGCCGAGCCGCCGGTCCCGCAACAGCGCGTTGACGTCTTCGTAACGGCTGATCACCCACTGACCGGTGGGCTCGTGAAAGAACACGGGACGCTCGGCACGAAGCCGTTCGAAAACCGGATACGGGTCCGCCACGAACGCGGGGGACCAGGGGTCATAGTCCGAATCGCTCATGATCTGACGATTTTCGCATCACGGACTTATCCGCAGCAAAGCCACGCAACGGAACCGAACAAGACACCCCCCGTCACCCTCGACCGCCCCAGACCCACCACCACGCACTCCGGCCACCGCTTGGCCATCCGCCCACAACCCACAACGCCCCCCGGCCACAGGCACCAACCCCCCACGCGTGTCGGAGATCACCACCCATCCCCGTCATCGCCTCCCCCGAACAGCAGCCAGCGTCGACCACGGTGCACCCTCAACGTCAACGAGCCCATGGCTCGTCTCCAAGGACCGCTGATGGCGTCGCGCCCCAAGGTCTGAGAGCCGGGCAAGCAGGCCGGTACCGCGTTCTACTTGAATGTTGCGTCCAGTGCAGGAGGGCCCCGTGGTGGAAGCGCAGGTCCACCTAGCCACACGAAACATCGCGGCCTCCCGCCCGCCCATGACGGCGATGGCCGGAAGCCGGGACGTCGCGAGCCATCGCGGCATCGGCGGCCTCGTCTGGTTCGACCCGCGCCCTTGGGCTCGCCACGGAGAGCGGCTTTTCTCTACCGGCGCCGGTTTGGTCAGGGTGGTGGTGCGATCCCACGACGCCCGCCGCCCCGCACACCACCGTCGGCAGACGCACCGCAGCAGCATTTGCCTGCGCGACGCCTCGCTGCCGAGCGGGCGCTGTCCCGGCCCGGCTCGGCGGCGTCCCGGGACGGCTCGCTGTCGCCAACGCCGTCCCGGGACGAAGGCGAGGCGGAGCCCCCGTTGCCGGCGGCTCGGACACCGGCCGCCGCGGCGTCCATGCCATGGTTGCTCCCACTACTAGGCGGACGTCCGCGGCGGCCGGCGCGTTTGCGCTAACCCATGACCCCGGGGTACCTGGCCTCCTTACGACCGCTGCCCTCGCGTTCTTCTCGTCCTCCTGATGTCGTGGGGCTGGACGGGACGTGGACGGGCCGAGTCAGCAGGGCTGGGCAGAGCGGGCTCATCGGTTGACTCGTGGTGCGGTCAGTTGAAGCCGAAGGTTGGTGCGAGCGGCCTCTGGCGGAAGAGGGAGGCTGGGACAGCGTCAGCGATCGCCTTGTAGCCTGCCGGGTTCAGGTGCAGATGGTCGCCGACGTCGTAGGACGGCAGGAGCCTCCTCGGGGTTGAAGGATCGCGGGTTGCGCGGTCGAAGTCGATCACGGCATCGAAGCGGTGACTGGTGCGGATCCACGTGTTGACCCTCCGGCGGGCCTCCTCGCGGTAGCCGTCGGGATCGTCGTAACCGGTGTTGCCCCCGAACGGTGTGAGCGTCGCGCCGTAGACGCGGATGCCCTGCGCGTGTGCGCGGACGATGATCTGGTCGTAGGCCATGATGAGGTCGTCGGCCACCTGCTTCTGAGCGGCCGGAGTGGGCTCGGCGGTGCCGATGTCGTTCACCCCCTCGAAGACGACCAGCCATTCGACGCCGCTCTGGGCCAGCACGTCACGGTCCAGGCGGGCGAGGGCGTTGGGACCGAGCCCGTCATTGAGGACCCGGTTGCCGCCCGCCGCCTGGTTGACGATGGCGATGCCGCTGGTGGACGTGTGGGACTGAAGACGGTCGAGGAGCTGGTCCGGCCAGCGGTCGTTCATGTTCGTCGTGGAACCCCGTCCGTCGGTGAGGGAGTCCCCGAGGACGGCTGCCGCCGCAGTGGAGGGCTTGGCCCAAACTTCGAGGCCGCTGAGGAAGTACCAGTGGTCGGTGGACGTCGCGCCAGGCATGTCGGCGTCCGTGGTGTGGTCCCCGGCCAGCATGTACGACGTGGTCCTGGACCCGGGGTGGGAAGTGATGTCTGTGGAGGCCTGGCCGTCCGCCAGGTAGACGGTCACCGTCAGAATCGACCGCGGCGCCACCGGGAAGGTCAGCGGATCGGACACCATCTGCGCGCCGACGGGGATGGTCAGTGCGGACCGGCCATGGAAGGTCACCGGCCGGGACGTCCCCGGCTCTATCGCGCTAACCCCCGCCTTCCCACCGTCCGGCAGAGCGACCGACACCCTGGTGATCGGGAGCGCCGCGCCGCCGAACGCGTTGGAGAACCGCAAACGTACATTCCGGCCGCCGACCGAGACGCGAATTGTCTGACGCAGGGTCGCGTCCTCGAAGACCCCGTAGTCCTGGGTGAACGGGGGCGGTGGCATGTTGCCGGGCTCCGTCAGCTGCGGCATCGAGACCCAGCTGTCGACCCAGTGTCCGCTGATCTTCGGGGCGGCCGGCCCGCCCGCAGCGCGAGGCGCGCCATCCGCACCCGTAACGGGAACCGTGAACGAAGCCGCGACGAGCGCCGCCGTGAGCATCACGGCAGCCGTCGCCCAACCGACCGGAGACAGCGCGTTCACACACCGCAGGAACGCGCCCGCCCTCGCCACCGGGCGCCGGACGTGGACATACGGGAAACGTCTCACCACAGCCCTCCGATCACTCCACCCATCGAAAAGTTTCGAAGCTTTTCGAGTTCTTGTCGAACGTACGCCGACCTGATCAACCCGTCAAGAACACACCTCTGGATCGCCGGTTCCGCGCGGAGACGGTCGTTGACATGACCAATGAAGATGAACGATCTCGCACGGCGCGCGCCATGCGCTTCTTCTGCCAAGGCCCCTTCCGCCCCCACTCGCGACACCACGCCGCCGAGCCCGCCCAGCAGGTCAATGACGAGCGCGTTGAGCGGTCTTACATGTGATCAGTTGCGGAAACCCCCGTCCAGGGAGTGCCGTCCTGCCGACTATCTGTGGGCGCACGATCGTCGGAAGGTGCCGCTGCAACCAAGCCAGCGCACCCCCGAACCCGCAGGCAACCGTTGACCACAGACCAGCAGCGGCCACGCCACGAGGCCTCCGGCACTTTCGAAACATTTGCGACGATCGTCCATCGCTGGCCGAGCATTGTGGAGCTGGATGGTCCGGTTGGGCGTGTTCGGTTCGAGCTCTAGGCACGGCTCGCAAAGGCGCCGGATGCCGAGTTCAGTTCATGGTCAGCTGCCACCTCCGTGATGCTCTCCGGATTACAGGCCGCCGCGAGTGGCCGTCCAAGTACCGGCGCCGGCTGGACGGCTGCATCGCGTACACCTTTCAACATGGACGTTCACGATCCGGCACAACCCCGCACTGACCTTCTGGATCAAGGCGTCCACCCACACGAACGCATACGGCCCACCCTCGAGCGGCGGTTGCGAAGCGCAGCCACCTGGACATCCAGCACCACTGGGGGCGACGGGCGTCGATGCCGATGGGCACGCGAGATCCTCCGGATCACGGTGGCCTCGGCCGAGGACGGTGCCGGGTGGGTGGCGTTCATGCGCGAGCTGGTCGCTCCGCGGCCTGACCGGTTTCCAGCTGCTGGTCATCTCCGACGCCCACCCCGGGGCCTGGTCGTAGCGGTCGAGTCGCCCCGCCCGGGGCCGGCTGGCAGCGGTGCCGGACCCGCCCCCCTGCACAACCTGCTCCCCCGAGTTCTTTAAGTCCGCCCAGCTATGGGTGGCCACGCTGGTGCGCACCATCTTCGACCAGCCCGCCGCCGAAGGCGTCTACACCCCAGCACGCCCGCGTGGTCGCTTGGCTGGAGATCGAGCACCCGGACGCGGCCGAGCACCTGGATGCCACCCCCGACGACCTGTCGGCCGTCACGACGATGGACATCACCCGCGCAGCCGACGGGTTCGCGTGTCTTGATTCGGCCTAGTTCTGTCATGACAGCTCCTTCCAAGCGATCGCGTTCCGATCCCCTCGTTACCGGCGAGGCGCCCTACTGGTGGCGCCGCGTCCGGTGGACGCCTAGGTGTCGGCCCGCCCTCCCCCCTCGGGCGGGCCGACGGATTTCATCGTCGTTCTTGCGGGCCGGACACGGCACTAGAACGCGGTTCTGTGGAAAAGTCAGGAGTAGTTGATCAAGCTGATGTCCGAGAGGGGTGTCACAGCGCACCGCACCGTGTTCTCGTCATAGGGCCCGGTGGTGGCTTCCCGTCGAGGTTTGCACAGGTCACCAGGTCATTGGCGAGGGCAGCGTCAACTGCGGCCTTCTCCGCCGCTCCATGCCGTCGAACCAGAGCGCGTCTGTGGATAGGGCATCCGTGCCGAGCGACCAAGCCCGCCGCACCACCTCGATAGCTGGCCCCTTCGGACGTCGGGTTCCGGGCGGACCTGATGCGGGATGCCGTCGTCCCGCTCGACCTGCCCTTTCACCTTGGGTGGCTGTTGAACGAGGAGAGCGCGTTTTGCTGTCGCAGGTCATCCGGTCGTTCAGCCAGCCGTGATTCCGCTCGGGCCGCTGGGAGTCAGGACACAGGCACGCCGCCAGGCGCGCCGGTCAGTCTGGCCGCTCAATCCGGGCCGGTGATCGGCGCGAGCGTCTCACCCTCGGAGCCGTCCCGTAAGGCTTGGAACGTGTTGGCACCCTGTTGATCCAGGCCAGGCTGGGTTGGGTCAGTGGGGGCTGCCCTGGAGTTCTTCCCGCAGGGTGCGCTGGACGTAGGCCATGGCCTCCTGAGCGGCAGGATCGGCGAAACGGCTGCCCAGTTCTTCGGGCGGGACGTCCTCGACCCGCTCATGCAGCCACCACAGATGTCCCTGCGGGTGACGCACACGGGCCACGCGCTCGCCGAACGCGAGCAGGGTCGGGCGGGTCACCACACGCGCACCGGCCGCGACGGCCTTTTCGACGGTCGAGGCCACGTCATCGACATAAATGCGCAGGTGAGCGGGGGTCGACGGCCAGTCTGCCTTGGCGTCGAACAGCATGATGACGCTGTCCCCGAGCTCGACCTCGACATGACCGATGTCGCCATCGGGATCCAGCACCCGCGAGCCCGGCGTCTCCACCCCCTCGAACGCCGACGCGAGGAACCGCACCTCCGAATCGGTATCGCGGCTGATCACCCACGCGTTGACGCGTGCGTAGCGGTCTGGAACCGGGACTTCTGCCGCCATTCGGCGATCATGCCAACGACCCCCGACAACGGAGCCGTCCATGACAAGCCAGGGCATCGCCCCGTGCCGGCGATCGTTGGTCAGCGGGCCCAGCGGGTGGGGTCTCCGCCGCCGGCGCGGCGGGCCGCGGAGGCGCGGCCGGCGGTGGAGTCGACGATCGCCCGTGCCTCGCCCAGATCGCGGTCCGTCGCGGCGACCTGGACCGGGCCGGGGGGCGCGTCGACGTGGACGGTGGCCAGGCCGAGCAGGCGCTGGAAGACGTTCGCCGTCAGCCGGACGCTCTGCGCACGCGCGTGGGCGATCACGTCCGTGCGGCGGCACGGCCATCCGTGCCGGGTCACGAAGACGACGTCGTCGGTGCCGGCGCCTTCCGCTCGGTCGATGGCCACGGCCTTCGAGGACGCGGGGACGAGCGGGACGGCGTCGACGTTCGTCCCTGGGAAGACCTGGGAGACGAGGTGCAGGGCGACGTGGCGTGGCGCGACGGGCAGCAGGGTCGACGACAATGCCTGGCGTTCGCCCGCGTAGCCGGCGACGGTTACGTCGACGCGGGCCCAGCCGAGACTGCGCCAGAGCACCGGTTCGACGATGCTGACGGCCTGGACGCGGCCCGGTGGCAGCGTCTGCATCCGGGTCTCCAGCAGTCCGTAGCGGAGGCGGATTCCGTCCGGGGACATGGCGACCGTGAAGTTGGCGTACATCACCAGGGGCGCGACGACGGCCCGGATGAGCCCGAGCAGGACGGGGATGGTGACGGCCAGGATCCCGCCTTCGACGTACAGGACGAAGAAGATGAGGGACGCGATGAAGAGCAGCACCGTCCCCAGTACGGGAAGCCGCACGACCAGCGAACCGAGCAGCGAACCGAACGGGACGCGCCACAGGTGCCGTTCGGGCGCTTCTGGTGTGTGGCCTGGCAGCCCCGCGGCGCGCGCTAGGAGTTCGGCTCGTAGCTGCTGCGCCGAGTGCCGTCCCAGGTAACGGAGCGCGATCTCGCTCTTCTCGCCTCCCGCCAGTTCCACCCGGACTTCCGCCAGAGCGAAGACTCGCGTCACCAGGGGGCGGACCAGATCGATGGCCTGGATGCGCGAGAGGGGGATGCGACGCTTGTTCTTCCGCAGAATCCCGGTTTCGACGACGAGGTCGTCGTTGTCGACGTGGAAACGCACGGACAGCCAGGTCCAGAGACCCGTCACCACCGCGACCACGCCCATGGGGACGGTCACGATGATGAACCGGAGCAGGACCTCCGGCGTGAGCGCCAGGGTCACGCCGCTGTCCGTCTGGGTGAGCAGCAGGGGGAAGCCCAGAAGGACGAAGTAGATGATGAGGAAGATGAAGGCGCGCAGCGGGGCCGTCGCCCAGTGGAGCCTGTGCGTGCCCTCGGAGAACCTGATCGGTGGGCGCTGTGCCTGCGGGGGACCGTAGGGAGGACGAGGCGGACCGTACGGTCCGGGCGGGCCGGACGGGGGACGCGGCGGGCCGTAGGGGCCGGGATGGCCTTGAGGGCCGTACGGGCCAGGCGGTCCGGGGCGCCCAGGTGGTCCGGGCGGCCCAGGTGGTCCAGGTGGTCCGGGCGGACCGGGTGGCCTTGGCGGACCGTAGGGGCCGCTCATAGGCCCATGCTCCGCTCTTCGCCCTTCTGCGCCAAACGGTCGCGCAGCTGGGCGGCTTCTGCCGTGGGCAGTCCCGGGATGGTCGCGTCCGTCGCGGCCGCCGCGGTGTGCATCCGGACGGTGGCGATCCCCATCCAGCGTTCGAGAAGCCCGGCGGTGACGTCCACGAACTGCATCCGCCCGTACGGGACGACGATGAGGCGCTTGACGAACACCCCGTGGGTGACGATGAGGTCGTCGGCACGCTCGCCGTACCCGTACGCCCGGCGGTCCAGCTCCGCGACCAGCCAGGTCAGCGCGGCCCCCAGGAGGACGGCGGCGACCCACATCGCGGCGGGTACGACGCCTCCGTTCCGCCACACGATGAATCCGCCCACACCGCCTACCGGGATCGCCCACAGGACGGCCTTGAGCAGCCTGTGCCATGCGTGGCGCCTGGAGATCGGCGACCAGCGCAGGCCGGCTCCAGGTGCGAACGCCTGGTCCGCCTCGTACACGGGTGGTGCCTGCTGCGCCGGGTATTGTGCCGGTACCTGACCCTGACCAGGCGGCTGACCGCCGGATCCCGGGCCGGGCGGCGCGGGCGGGTACGCCGCGCCCTGGTGTCCGGGGTGCGCGGCGGGCTCGTATGGCGGTTCGCCGTGGCTCGCGTTCATTGCCCCCTAGTCAACCGGATAACGAGCACCGCTCGCCATGGGACCATGAAGCGGTGATCGGAGCGGCGGAGACGCGACCATGACCACCGAACGGATCGTCGGGATCGGTGCGGGCGCCAAGGAGCTCGCCACCGAGGACATGACCCTGAACATCGGCCCCCAGCATCCGTCCACGCACGGTGTGCTCCGGCTGAAGCTGACCCTGGACGGCGAGCGCATCTCGGCCGCGGAACCCATCGTCGGGTACATGCACCGGGGCGCGGAGAAGCTGTTCGAGGTACGCGACTTCCGGCAGATCATCGTCCTGGCGAACCGGCACGACTGGCTGTCGGCGTTCTCCAGCGAGCTCGGCGTCGTCCTCGCCGTCGAACGCATGCTGGGCATGGAGGTCCCTGTCCGCGCCGTATGGGTGAGGACGCTCCTGGCGGAGCTCAACCGGATCCTCAACCATCTGATGTTCCTCGGCTCGTATCCGCTTGAAGTAGGCGCGATCACGCCGATCTTCTACGCGTTCCGTGAACGAGAGGCCCTGCAGCGGGTCATGGAGGAGATCTCCGGTGGACGCATGCACTACATGTTCAACCGGGTCGGAGGTCTGAAGGACGAGCTCCCCGCCGGTTGGACGGCGCGCGCGCGGACGGCGGTCTCCGAGGTCCGTTCCCGCATGGGTGAGATCGACGACCTCATCATGGGCAACGAGATCTTCCGCGCCCGGACGAGGAACGTCGGCGTCCTCAAGCAGGAGCAGATTCTGCAGTACGGGGTGTCCGGCCCCATCGCACGCGCTTCCGGCGTCGACTTCGACCTGCGCCGGGACGAGCCCTACCTCGCTTACGGGGAACTGGACGTCCGCGTGGTCACCCGGTCCGAGGGTGACTGCCTCGCCCGTTTCGAGTGCCTGCTCGACCAGGCGCACGCGTCCCTCGACCTCGCCGACGCCTGCCTGGACCGCCTTGCGGAACTGCCGCCCGGCCCGATCAACCAGCGGCTGCCCAAGGTCCTGAAGGTCCCGGAGGGACACACCTATGCCTGGACGGAGAACCCGCTGGGCCTGAACGGCTACTACCTGGTGTCGCACGGCGAAAAGACGCCGTGGCGGATGAAGCTGCGGTCCGCGTCGTTCAACAACATCCAGGTCCTGACCGAGCTGCTGCCCGGAAATCTGGTGGCCGACATGATCGCCATTCTCGGCTCGATGTTCTTCGTCGTCGGCGACATCGACAAGTGACCGGGCGCGCCATGCTCCCCACAGGAGGCTGAACCGGTAGGGGCCCGCTCGCGTCAGAAGCCATGACGTGAGGAGTCGCCGATGACGCAGATGATCGAAGGTCCGCCGACCACCGGACCCGCTCGCCCACCCGAATCGCAGTGGACCGCACCTGACCAGCAGTGGACCGACTGGGGGCGGACGCAGGCGCCCGCAGGAGCGCCCAGGCCGAGCCGTAAGTTCTTCCGCGCGCCCGTCATCGTCCCGCTCGCCGTGCTCACGGGCCTCATCGTGCTCGGCGGCCTGTTCCTGCTGATCGCGGCCCCGGCCGGTGCCGCCGGGGTCTGCGGCGGAGGCTAGTCCGCGCCGTGGCAGCACCGAGCAACGCGAGCGCGCCGCCCGTCGGCGAGGCCCTGGCCGGGACGTTCCGGACCCTGCGCCGCACCTGGCTTCTCGGGACGGCCCTGCTGTCGGCCGGCGCGTTCGCGGGCGCCATCGCACTCGCGCCCGACGGTTCTGATTCACCCGGCAGGGCGCTGGGAGCCCTGCTGTTCCTGGGCTCGTCCGTGCACGTGGCCGCGACCGGCTGGTTCTTCACCCTCCCGGAGATACGCGCGCACGCGGCAGCGCACCGCGGACGTTACGTGGTCGCTCCCGTCGCACTGATCCTGGGGACGGCGTTCGCCGCGGCACTCGTCCCGTACAAGCAGTTGCAGTGGGCGCTTCTCGCCTTCCTGGCCTGGCAGTTCTTCCACTTCCAGAAGCAGAACCTCGGGATGGCGGCGTTGGCGGGGGTTGCTCAGCGCGCCGGGTCCGTGAAGCCCCTGGAGCGGCGCGCCATCATGCTCGCCGGTGCGGGAGGGATAGCGGGACTGCTCGTTCACCCGGAATTGCTCCAACTCGGCGTGGATCCACCGGTCCGTTCACTGTTCCCGGTGGCTTTCGCCGTGTTCGCCTGTGGGGTGGCCCTCGGTTTCTATGCGCTGGCACGACGGGAACAGCGTCCACCTGCGTTCATAGCCATCTACCTGATCTCGCTGCTGTTCTTCCTGCCCGTCTTCCTCTTCACGTCCCCGTACGCCGCGGTCGCCGGACTCACCATCGCGCACGGCTACCAGTACCTGCTCATCGTCGGGCTCGTGTCCGGCGCACCCAGGCGCGGACGCTCCGGCATGACCGGGCTCTGCCTCATGGCCGTCATCGCCCTGGCAGGCGGTATCGCGCTCGATCAGGCATCGCATCTGCACGGTTCGCCGCACGTCTGGGAGCGAGCCCTCTACGGCGCCTATCTCGGCGCGGTCATGGCCCACTTCGTCGTCGACGCCGGACTGTGGCGGCTGAGGGACGAGTTCCCGCGACGCTTCCTCACCTCGAGCGTCCCGTACCTGCTGAAGCCCTAGGCACGGGACGCGCGGCGGTCGCGCTCCTCCTCGTCCGGGTCCTTCGGGACCCGGCACGCGTACTCCAGGAAGAACGCGGCCGCCACGAGCACGACCGCCGCGAGGAACGTGCCGCCGCTCACGTAGAAGTCATGGCGCGGGGTCGCCTTCTCCAGGGACGACGCCAGGCTCGCCGCGAACCCGCCGAACACGCCCGCGATGACCGCGGCGGAGTGCGCGCTGGCCTTCCCCAGCGCGGCCAGACGCGCGACGGCCATCGGGTCCAGCGGCTTCGGCACGGGCTTGCGGCTGTCCGGCACGCGCCCATTGCCGGGCCTGCGGCGGATGCGGCGCAGCACGTTCAGCCCGCTGACGCTCTCGCCGAGCGCGAGCAGGAGCAGTGTCGGTACCGCCGTCCACGGCAGCGGCGGCAGCGAGACGTAGGCGGAACGCAGCACCGCCCAGGTGATCACCGCGACGACGACCACGAGGGCGATGAGGAACAGCGGGCGGGACGGTTTCATGCAGGCTGCTGCAGAGCCAGGTCGTCGCGCCGACGGACGGCCGACGGGCCTCCCTCGGACTTCTTCGCCTGCGCCAGGTCACCGACGCGGCCATGGCCGGGCAGCAGCACGTCCGGCTCGATGTCGGCCCACGGGACGAGCACGAAGGCGCGCTCGTGCGCGCGCGGGTGGGGGAGCGTCAGATCGGGGTCGTCGGACGCGACGTCCCCGAACACCACGATGTCGATGTCGAGGGTGCGCGGTCCCCAGCGGACCACGCGCTCCCGGCGCATCGAGTTCTCGATGTTGAGGACGCGTTCGAGCAGGTTCTCCGGTGGCAGCCGCGTGTCGGCGACCAGCACGATGTTGAGGAAGTCGCCCTGCTCGGGGATGCTCTCCCCCGCCGGCGCGTAGGGCGCGGTCTCGTACACCGGCGAGAACGCCACGAAACGCAGCCCTGGTGCGTCGAACAGCGCGTCGACCGCCTCCTGGATGTTGTCCAGGCGGTCCCCGAGGTTGCTGCCGATCGAGAACACGACTCGATGCTGGACCAGCATGTGGCCGCCGGTGGCGGTGCGGTCGGGCATGCGGTCGGACGCTGTCATGGGCGACTCCTCTTGATCTTCACGGCGATGTCCGTGAAGGGGTGCGGGACCGGGGCGCTCGGTTTGTGGACGGTGATCTCCACCTCGGAGACCGTCTTCTCTTCCAGACATATTGTCGCCAACCGGTCCGCCAGTGTTTCGAGGAGGTTGACGGGCTCCCCCTCCACGACGGCGACCAGCCGGCCGGCGAGCGTTCCGTAGTCGACGGTACGCGAGAGGTCATCACCCTCCGCGGCGGGGCGCGTGTCGAGCCCCAGGACCGCGTCCACGACGAACTCCTGGCCAAGCTCACGCTCGGCGGGCAGGCAGCCGTGCCGCCCCCTGGCGCGGAGCCCGCGCAGCTCGATGCGGTCGAGAGTCGTCATTCTTCCTCTGCATCCACGACGTTGAGAACGGGAGAACCATGGTGCAGCAGAAGCCGCCATTCGCCGTCCGCCCGTACGAACACGTTCGTCGCGACGATGCTTCCCCCTGCGAGGAACCCGGTCTCGGTGTCCTCGTCCGCGGTGAGAATGTTCTCCTTGCACGTCACCACCGCGTGGTCGCCGTACACGTCGGTCTCCACGTCGGTCAGCACGAACTGGATGTAGCTCGTGTTGGCCATGATGAGCGCCCAGGACCGCAGGACCGACTCGCGTCCCCGGAGCATCGTCCAACCGGGATGGACGCAGGAGACCGCCTCGGCGTACTGGCCGTCCGCCCACACCGCGGACATCCGGTCGAAGTCACCGGCCTCGAACGCGGCATAGAACTCGGCGTGGACCTCGTCCACGTCGGCGCGGTTCACGGCACGGCTCATAGGCGGGGCTCCCCGTTATCGGAAGTGTCGTCACTGCTCGGACGCGCCGCCCGCATGGCGGCCGCCACACGTACCGCGTCCGCGTTCGGCCTGACCCTGTGCACCCTCACGCACCAGGCGCCGGTGTACGCGACAAGCGAGGTGATGGCCACGGTCGCGTCGTCGCAGTCGGTGAACGGACGCCGCATCCCGTCCGGGTCGGCGAGGAGCCTGGTCAGGAACCCCTTCCGGGAAGCCCCCACCAGGACGGGATAGCCGAGACCGGTGAACGCGTCCAGATGGGCCAGAAGAGACCAGTTGTGCCCCGTCTCCGGGTTCTTGGCGAAACCCAGCCCAGGATCCAGCACGATCATCGACGGGTCGACACCCTCTCCCAGTACGGCGTCAACCCTGCGTAGAAGCTCGTCGCGCACTTCTCGGACGACGTCCTCGTAGATGGCGCGGGTCTGCATGTCGTGGCTGTGGCCGCGCCAGTGCATCACCACGTACGGGATACCTGCCGCGGCCACCACACGCGGCATGTCCGGGTCGGCCAGGCCGCCGCTGACGTCGTTCACCAGCCGGGCGCCCACACCCACGGCGGCCTCCGCAACGTCGGCGCGCATCGTGTCGACACTGACCGGAACGTTCTCGGCCGTAAGCGCTTCGATGACGGGGATGACGCGGCGCAGTTCCTCGTCCTGGGACACGCGCTGCGCACCGGGCCGCGTGGACTCGCCGCCCACGTCCACGATGTCGGCGCCCTCCGCGACAAGGTCAAGCCCGTGCTGGACGGCCTTCTCCGCGTCGAACCAGGCCCCGCCGTCCGAGAACGAGTCGGGGGTCACGTTGACCACGCCCATGACGAGGCAGCGCCCTGGCGCGGGCAGCCCCGGAACGGCGGCACTGGTCATGTCAACCAACCCTATGCCTTGCGCACAACCCGCCGGAGCGACGCCTCAGCCGCCCCGGCACCGCCACCCAAACACCCGGCCGCAAGCCCTGCAACGCCGACCGCAGGCCGGAGACACCGGCCGAAGCCCCGAGACGCCCGCAGCAGGCCCGAGGCACCCGCCGGAGCCCCCGAGACGCCGACCGGAGGTTCGAGACGCCGGGCACGGGCCCGGGACACCGGGCGTGGGCCCCGGGAGGCCCGCTGCGGCGGCGCTGGAACCGTCAGAACGGGCCTCAGCGCGACGCTGAGGCCCGTTCAGACGGTCCGGCGGCCCGGAAGAGGGCCGGGCGGTCAATAGCGGCCGAGGATGAGGCTCATCGCCTCGGACCGCGTCTCGGCATGATCACGGAAGTCGCCGCGCACCGCCGACGTCACCGTCTTCGCGCCCGGCTTGCGCACCCCGCGCATGGTCATGCACAGGTGCTCGGCCTCGATCACCACGATCGCGCCGCGCGGCTCCAGGACGGTCATCAGCGCGTCCGCGACCTGGCTGGTGAGCCGCTCCTGCACCTGCGGCCTGCGCGCGTACACGTCCACCAGCCGAGCCAGCTTGGACAGGCCGGTGATCTGGCCCTTCTTGTTGGGCGTGTACCCGACGTGCGCCACCCCGTGGAAGGGGACCAGGTGGTGCTCGCAGACCGAATACACCTCGATGTCCTTCACCAGGACCATCTCTTCGTGGTCGGCGTCGAACACCGTGGTCAGCGCGTCCTCCGGAGTCTGGCGCAGGCCCGCGAACTGCTCCGCGTAGGCCCGCGCCACTCTGGCCGGTGTTTCACGGAGACCGTCCCGGTCGGGGTCCTCCCCGATGCCGATCAGGATCTCCCGGACTGCCTTCTCGATGCGCGCATGGTCGAAATGCCCGCCGCGCACGGTCTCACCCGGCGGGTCGATCTCGATCGGCGCCTCGTCGTACGGGATCGCCAAGGCCGTCAGCTTTCGCCCGGGGCCGGATCGGTCGCCTCGGAGGCGACGCCGCCGCCCTGCCCGTTGTTCTTGGTCAGGTCAGTCACGTCCTGCGGACCGAGCAGAGCGAGTTCCTTGGGCGACAACACCGGCGGACGGTCGGACGGGAGGCGCTTGCCGTAACCGGTGTAGGAGTTCTGGTGCGGCCGCTTCTGGATCGGCGCGAAGATCTCCAGCACCAGGTCCTTCGACAGGGTCTCCTTCTCCATCAGGTTGACGACGAGCTCGTCCAGGACGTCCCGGTACTCCACGAGGATCTCCCACGCCGTGTCGTGCGCGGCCTCGATGTAGCGGCGGACCTCGTCGTCGATGGCCGACGCGATGTCCTCCGAGTAGTCCCGCTCGTGGCCCATGTCGCGGCCCAGGAAGACCTCACCCTGACCGGTGCCGAACTTGCGCGCGCCCAGACGCTCGCTCATGCCGTACTCGGTGACCATGTTGCGGGCGATGGAGCTGGCCTTCTCGATGTCGTTGGCCGCGCCCGTGGTCGGCTCGTGGAAGACCAGTTCCTCGGCCGTGCGGCCGCCCAGCAGCATGGCCAGCTGGTCGGTCATCTCCGAGCGAGTGGTGAGGAACTTGTCCTCCATCGGCAGGGTCATGGTGTAGCCCAGGGCCCGCCCGCGCGGCAGGATCGTCACCTTGTGCACGGGGTCGGAGTTCGGCAGCGCGTGCGCCACCAGCGCGTGCCCGCCCTCGTGGTAGGCGATGATCTTCTTTTCCTTCTCCGACATCACCCGGGTCTTGCGCTCCGGCCCGGCCATGACGCGGTCGATGGACTCCTCCAGGGTGTCCATGTCGATCAGCTTGCGGTCGAACCGCGCGGTGAGCAGCGCCGCCTCGTTGATCACGTTGGCCAGGTCGGCGCCGGTGAAGCCCGGGGTGCGGCGCGCGATCACGTCGAGGTCGACGTCCTGCGCGAACGGCTTGCCGCGGCCGTGCACCCGCAGGATGCCCTTGCGGCCCTCCAGGTCCGGGCGGTCCACGGTCACCTGCCGGTCGAACCGGCCGGGACGCAGCAGCGCCGGGTCGAGGATGTCCGGGCGGTTCGTCGCGGCGATCAGGATCACGCCGCCCTTGACGTCGAAGCCGTCCATCTCGACGAGAAGCTGGTTCAGGGTCTGCTCGCGCTCGTCGTGGCCGCCGCCGAGGCCCGCGCCGCGGTGCCGCCCGACGGCGTCGATCTCGTCGATGAAGATGATCGACGGCGCGTTGGTCTTGGCCTGCTCGAACAGGTCGCGGACGCGGGACGCGCCCACACCGACGAACATCTCGACGAAGTCCGAGCCGGAGATCGAGTAGAACGGCACCCCCGCCTCGCCGGCCACGGCGCGCGCGAGCAGCGTCTTGCCGGTACCGGGCGGACCGTACAGCAGCACGCCCTTGGGGATCTTCGCGCCGATCGACTGGAACTTCGCCGGGTTCTGCAGGAAGTCCTTGATCTCCTCAAGCTCCTCCAGGGCCTCGTCGGCCCCGGCCACGTCGGCGAAGGTGGTCTTCGGGGTGTCCTTGGTGATGAGCTTGGCCTTGGACTTGCCGAAGTTCATCACCCGCGAGCCGCCGCCCTGCATCTGGTTCATGATGAACAGGAAGATCAGCACGATGACCACGATGGGCAGCAAACTGAACAGCAGGCTCATGAAGACGCTCTGCTTCGGCACGTCGACGTTGTAGCCGCCGGGCAGCTTGCCCGCGTCGGCCTGCTTCTGCAGCTGCTGCTGCAACTGGAGTCCCTGGCCGTCGACCCAGGACGCCTGCTGCTGCTTGCCGTTGTTGAGGGTCAGCTCGATCCGCTGGTCCTTGTCGACGATCTTGGCGGACTTCACCTGGCCCGCGTTGATCTCCGAGACGACCTTGGAGGTGTCAACCTTCTCGAACGAACGGCCGGGGTTGACGCCCCACATGACGAGGGCGACCAAGAGGCCGAACAGCAGGATCCACAGCAGCGGCCCGCGAAAATAGCGCTTCACGTCCATTTATCCGGTTACCCCTTCGGGGCCCGTCCCTCCTGACCAACGTCTGTGTGCGATCCCCGCCCGTCCCGGGGGGACGAACGCCACTGCGACCAACAATCCGTCCAACGAAGGACCCGTCGCCTGGGCTCCGGGCCCGTCGTGGCGGCTTCCCTCATAATCGCCTCCCGAACCCAGGGTCCGGGACACTGACGGTACACCGCAGGGCGCAGGAGACGCAGCCGACGCTGTTCCCCTGCTCCCCTTCCATATACCCGTCAACGACCCTTGCAACGATTCGTCACGGTCCCTTGTTCCCCGGGCGGTCCCTGCGGGCCCCTTGGGGCTCTTCCCAGGGCCCTGTGGGCGCCTGGGCGGGGGGGCACCCGCCACCGGCCGTGTGGGGTCCGGTACGGGGACGTCAGGCCCCGTCGCCGCCGTAGACGTGCGGGGCCAGCGTCCCCACGAAAGGCAGGTTCCGATACTTCTCCGCATAGTCGAGCCCATAGCCGATGACGAACTCGTTAGGGATGTCGAACCCGATGTACTTCACGTCGACGTCGGTCTTGACCGCTTCCGGCTTGCGCAGCAGCGCGCAGATCTCCAAGGAGGCCGGGCCACGCGACCGCAGGTTGCTCACCAGCCACGACAGGGTCAGCCCGGAGTCGACGATGTCCTCCACGATCAGGACGTGCCGGTCGATGATGTCGGTGTCGAGGTCCTTGAGGATGCGCACGACGCCCGACGACTTCGTGCCCGACCCGTACGACGACACGGCCATCCAGTCCATGGACGCGGGCGAGTGCAGCGCCCGCGCCAGATCAGCCATGATCATGACAGCGCCCTTGAGGACGCCGACGAGCAGCAGGTCCTTACCCGCGTAGTCCGCGTCGATCTGCCCGGCGAGCTCCCGCACCTTGGCCTGCAGGTCGTCCTCGGGGATCAGCACCTTCGCCAGGTCGTTGCCCAGGTCCTTCTCGTCCACAACCCCACCCTCATCGCTCAGACCGCGCCCGTCCGGTAGGACGGACGTAGGACGGACTCCGCACGCACGCCCGGTAGGCGCGCGCGACGGGCGCGGCATGTGACGATCGGCACACGCCGCGACGTCAAACCGGGACGAACAGCAGCTTTCCATACCGCCGGACGGCGCGAAGCCGCCCCGGCAGATCCACGTGCCGCTGCCCGCGCCAGGCCGTGACCAGCCGATCCATCGCATCGACATGGACCGCCGCGAGCGTACCCGGTGGGCTTCCGGCCTTGACCGCCGCCATCCGGAGGACCCGCGTACGGACGGCCCTGGGGAGCCCCTCAAGTCCTTCCAGGGCCATGGCAACGCCGTACCCGTCTTCCGTGGTCTCCAGGTCGCTGAATGCGCGGGAGGCCAGTTCGTCCAGGGCGTCGGCATCGTCGCGCAGCATCCCGGCCGTCCGCGCCAAGGCCTCGGCCACACCCGGCCCCAGGGCCTTCTCCAGGGCGGGCAGGGCTTCATGGCGGACGCGGACGCGCGCGTAGGCGGGATCGACGTTGTGGGGGTCGTCCCAGGGCTCAAGCCCCATCGCCTCACAGGCACGGCGCGTGGTGGCCCGATCAAGTTCGAGAAGAGGCCGCGCGTAGAGCACGGCGGCCTGGGTTCGCCTGAACGTGGGCGGCATCCCGGACAGCGACCGGGCACCGGACCCACGCGCCAGCCCTAGCAGGACGGTCTCGGCCTGGTCGTCTCGCGTGTGCCCGAGGAGGACGGCTGACGCGCCCCACCGGGCGGCCGCATCGTCGAGCGCGGCGTACCGGGCGACGCGCGCCGCGTTCTCCGGGCCGCCAGGCCCCTCGACGGTGACCGCGATAGAGCCGGATGGGTCCAGGCCAAGGTCGGCCATGGTCCGGACCACGGCGTCGGCCCGCTCCGCTGAACCGTCCTGGAGGCCGTGGTCGATCGTGACGCCGCCTGCCGAGCGTTCCGCCCTGGGCGCTTCGAAGGCGAGCGCCGCGGCGAGCGCCAGAGAGTCCGCGCCTCCACTGCACGCGGCCAGGACCATCGCACCCTGCGGCAGGTCGGAGAGCACATGCCGCACGGCGAGACGTACCGCCGCCACCGCAGGATCAGGGCCCATGGGAAACGTCTACCACCACCCTGCGACGGCCTAGTGCTTCAGCTTCGGGCTCAGGCCTCGTCGGAGAATCTCTGTGCGCTCAGCCCCTCGTCGACCTCAGGCCTGGTTGGCCTCGGGCGGGGCGTCGATGGCGCGAGGACCGATGACCCGGTCCATCCACAGGGCCGGCTCCTTGATCTCGTCGTGCGTGGGCAGCGTCTCCGGTGACTGCCAGACCTGGTTGAAGCCGCTCATGCCGACCTCGGTGACGACCCGCCGGACGAACCGGGAGCCCTCCGCGTACTGCTTCATCTTCAGGTCGATGCCGAGCAGCCGCCGGATCGTCCGGTCGAGCTTGGAGCCGCCCGCGCGGCGCCCCTGGAAACGGGACCTGATCTGCTGGACGGACGGCACGACCTCCGGGCCGACCGCGTCCATGACGTAGTCGCCGTGCCCCTCGACCAGCGTCATCACGGCGGTGAGACGGTCGAGGATCTCGCGCTGCTCCGGGGTCTGGATCGCGTCGATGAGGTTGGCGTCGCCTCCGCGCACGGCGTCGGCGACGGCTTCCGCCGCGTCCCTGATGCGGTCCAGCATCACGCCCGGGTCGAGGTCGGACGCCAGGAGGAACTTGGTCATCTGGTCCTGGACGTACTCGCGCAGCCACGAAACCCCGGTGAACTGGGCGCGGTGCGTCTCCTCGTGGAGGCAGACCCAGAGGCGGAAGTCACGCGATTCCACACCGAGCTCCTGCTCGACGTGGACGATGTTGGGTGCGACAAGGGTCAGCCGGCCCGTCGGCGCGCGTCCGGACGGGTCCGGCGGCAGGAACAGTTCGTACTGCCCCAGGACACGGCTGGCCATGTACGCGAGGATCGCGCCCACCTGCATGCCGGTCACGCGGGAGCCGACGGCCTGGACGACGACGTTGCCCGCTCCGCCGAGAGGGCCGGGGCCGCGCCGTTCGGACATCTGCTCCATCAGCGGTTCGAGGACGACCCGGAAACCGTCCACGTTGGCGCGGATCCAGCCGGGCCGGTCGACGATCGTCGCCGGGTCCGGGTCGAGCTCGGAGGCCATGCCGGTGAAGTCCCGCACGTGCCCGTGGGCGGTCTTCGAAAGTTCGCGCAGCTCCTTCACGACCTCACGGGCCTCGTCATGGGTGACCTGCGGGCCCGGCCTGACGAGCCGGGTTCCGGCCTGAACCGCCACGTTCCAGTCGATCATTGAGGCGCTCATGTACTCCACCGTACGTTTCGGACGCGGCGCCGGGGCGCCTGTGCACGGTCATTCAACGAACAACCGTTCTGGTTATCTCCCGTTCAACGGACCCCACACGCGCACCCAGACCCGCATGTCCCGAAAAAGCAGGCCCCTCCCACCCGGGGGCGGACCGTACTCCCCCACCCTTGCCCCACCCGCCGCCCAAGCGCAGGACAACAGGAACCTGTGGATAACCGAAGGAGGATCAGCCGCACCCGCAGGCCGCGACCGCCGCCGCGAGCTGGTCCAGCTTCCCCGGATCGACCGGCCCTTTCCCGTCCCCCGCCATGAACGCGAAAGCGAGCAGCCGCCCGTCCGCGCTGTAGGCGAGCCCCGCCAGCGTGCTGACCCCCGCGAGAGTGCCGGTCTTCGCCCGCACCAGCCCCGCACCCGCCTGACTGGTGGCGACGGTGTAGCGCGGCGGGCTCAGCGTCCCCGAGAACCCTGCGACCGGCAGGCCGGTTATGGCCGGACGCAGTTCCGGATGGTCCTCCCCGGAAGCGAGCGAGACGATCCGCGCCAACGCGATCGGCGAGATCCGGTTGCGAGGCGACAACCCGCTGCCGTCGTTCACCGAGACGCCCTCCGCCACACCCAGCTTCGCCAGAACCTGCTGGACGGCCTGAGCGGCGTCCGCGAACGTCGCCGGACGTCCCAGCTTGATGGCGACTTGCCGGGCCACAGCCTCCGCCACATCGTTGTCACTGTCGGTCAGCAGATGCTCCACCAGAGCCGACATCGGCGGCGACTGGACGGCGCCGAGCGGAGCCGCCTCCTTCGGCGCGACCGTCCTTCGCCCGACCTTGGCGCTCACCCCGTACTTGGACACCAGACGCGCGAACTGGTTCGCCGCAGTGGCCGCTGGATCAGAGACCCTCGTCTTCTTGGACGGATCGGACGGCGCGACACGTCCCTCGTCGACCGTGAGGGCGGTGACAGGCGCCACCTCACCGTCCGGCAGATAGTTGGGCTTCCACCCCGCGGCCGTACGGGGCCCCCGATACGCCGACACGTCGTAGTCCACACGGACCTGGCCCACACCGGACGACTTCAGCGCCGTGGCCGCCTGACGGGCCAGTTCCGAGAGCGACGCATAGGGCGGATGGCCGGCGTCCGGACGCGGCGGAAGAGCCGTCAAGGTAGGATCCCCGCCTCCGACCAGAACGATTCTGCCGCCTGTGCTCTGCACGACCCGTGTGGTGATGCGGTGCGTGGGGCCCAGCGAGGCGAGCGCCGCCACCGATGTCACCAGCTTCGTCGTGGAGGCCGGGGTGGCGGGCCGGTCGGCGCGCAGCTGGTACAGGGTCCGGCGGGTCTCCGCGTCGATGACCACCGCGTTGATTTTCGCCTTCGGGCCGCCGATCAGGGGCGTGAGCCGTCCCGCCAGAGCGGACGCGTCAGGCGGACGGCCCGCGCCCAGGCCGGCGGGGGAAATCGAGGCCGCCGAGGTTGGAACCTGCACGAGGTCACGCGCGGCCACGCTCGGCGGTTGCGGAGACAGATGCCGGTCAGGTGTGAGTTTCACCACTGCCAGGCCGGCGGCCACGGCGAAAACGTTAAGGAGAGAGAGCGACAGAACCGCGAGGGTTCGGCCCCGTCCAGGCACGTGACCGCCCCTCTCCCACTCAGCACTCACCAACGTGCGACATCCTTATACAGGGGAACAATCACCTGTGGGGCCGGCCTCGCCCACAGGCTCCCGAAAGACTATTCACTGCGAGCGCGCAGGGAGCGGAGGACATCTTGGATTTCGACGTCACCATTGAGATCCCGAAGGGCCAGCGGAACAAGTACGAGGTGGACCACGAGACCGGCCGCATCCGGCTCGACCGCATGCTGTTCACCTCCACGCAGTACCCGGCCGACTACGGGTTCATCGAGAACACCCTCGGCGAGGACGGTGACCCGCTGGACGCGCTGGTCCTGCTGCAGGAGCCGACCTTCCCCGGCTGCCTCATCCGCTGCCGCACGGTGGGCATGTTCCGGATGACCGACGAGGCCGGTGGTGACGACAAGGTCCTGTGCGTCCCCGCCACCGATCCCCGGATGGAGCACCTGCGCGACATCCACCACGTCGCCGAGTTCGACCGCCTGGAGATCCAGCACTTCTTCGAGGTCTACAAGGACCTGGAGCCCGGCAAGTCCGTGGAGGGCGCCAGCTGGGTGGGGCGCCAGGAGGCCGAGCAGGAGATCGAGCGGTCGTTCAAGCGCGCGGCGGACCAGGGCGGCCACTGAGCGCCACCCGGTCCCGCTGACCACCGGCCGGGCCGTGCCGGTGCCGGGCCAGGGAGTCGCGGACGGCGCCGATCCGCTCCCCGCCGCCCATGCGACGCGTCTCGCGAGGAACCCTTCCGTACAGGACGCCGTACGGAAGGGTTCCCGTTTTCCAGGCAACGGTTCGCGCAGGTCAGCGACCATGCGTGGCGTCACCCGGCCGGACGTGTCGCCCCGATCAGGTCGCCCCGGTGGATGGTCGCGATGCGTACCCGTGCGCCGGTGTAAGGCGCCTCGACCATCTGGCCATCGCTGACATAGATGCCGACGTGGTGGATGGTGTCGGGGTTGGTCTTGTCGGTCGCGAAGAAGACGAGGTCACCGGGACGCAGTTCGTTTACGGGAATGTGGGGCCCGGACGTCCATTGAGTACCGGTCCAGTGGTCGAGCCGTACACCGGCCTTGCTCCACGCGTACATGGCCAGCCCAGAGCAGTCGAACCCTCTGATCTCCGCGCCCTGCTCCACACCGTACGTGGGGCCGGACTCGTCACCCCCGCCCCAGGAGTACTGCGTGCCGAGCCACTTCAGCGCGGCGCGGACCGCTATGGCTCCGCGCGCCGCCGACGTGGTGAGGGCCGCTTCAGGACGTCCGGTACTGGCGCCAGAACTGGCGAAGGCGGAACGAGCCTTGTGCTCCGTCGCCTTCTGCGAGGCACGCTCCCGCGCGCGCTTGACCTTCGCTGCATGCGCTTCGGCCTTACCAAGGTGACTCTCCAGACGACGCTTCTCGGCCTGGAGACGCTGGACGGATGCCTGCTGGGTCTCGACCGCCTCCCGTGCAGTCCGTTTGGCCGCATCGGCGCGTCTT
The DNA here is from genome assembly GCF_047130825.1 of Actinomadura madurae. NCBI lineage: Bacteria > Bacillati > Actinomycetota > Actinomycetes > Streptosporangiales > Thermomonosporaceae > Actinomadura > Actinomadura madurae. The sequence continues at coordinate 7,233,796 of NZ_CP083237.1, read as the reverse complement.
GCCGCAGCGCTCTGTTCGTTCAGCGTCATCTTCGCTTGGCGACGGAACACGTCAGCCACCGTCTTGGCCGCCTCGACCCTCTGCACCATGGCCGCGCGGCGTTCGGCGAGCATCTTGACCATGCCGGCACGGTCCATGAAGCCTTGCGGGCCACCCTCGCCGGCGACCGCAGAGGACAACGGGTCGTAACCGGTGTTGTCCCGGTAGACCTGCGCGGCGAACGACGCCAGCTCGGCTCTGGATATCTCGACCCGCCTGTGCGCCTCTGAGAGCCGTCCCTGGGTGTCGGTGTACGCCCGCTGTGCACGGCGTAGTTTCAGCTGCTCACCGTTGTAGCGCTCCACTGCGGACGCCGCAGCGATCGCGAGCCTGTCGAGTTCGCCGTCCGCTTGGGCGAGCTTGGCCTTCGTCCGTCCGACCTCGGCCGCCCGCTCCCTGACCTGGCGTTCGCTCCGTTCAACATCCTTTGCGCTGGGGCTTGGCTCCGCGAGGGGACGGGCGGACGCCGCGGGAAGGAGCAGGTTCATCCCGAGCGCTAGGCCAGCACCAACGGCGACCAGCCGAAACGCCGTACATTGCGCAGGGGGCGGGCTCGCGTGACGGCGACGTGTCTCTGGTGCGCCAGATGCCATGAGCACGTCCTCCCCCAGGGATGCACTGCTTAGCGCAAACGATCACCTACGAAGAGTAGTTGACTCGGGCAAGGGTAAGTACGTCCGCCACTCCTCGTCAGGAACTCGGGGTGGGGCTCGTGGAGTCGGTACCCGCAGAGGGTTCCGGTGTGGACGGGGTCGTGGGCGAGGGAGCCGGCCCTACCTCTGTGGGAGGTGGGCCGGATGGGGCCGGCGCGGGGGTCGTGGGCACGGGACTGCCCGGCCGTTGCGTTTCGGGCGGCGTGGACGGCGTCGGCCGGTCTGCCCCAGTGGGCGTGGGCGAGGGAGTCGGATCCGGGTCGGGAGCATCGGGACGCCAAGTGACGTGGACCTGGATGTTGCCAGGCGTGAAGGTGATGACTCCCTCCCCCTGCGAGTCGTCCCGTCGCGAAACGTGCACCTGCACGACGACGCTCTGCCCCTCCTCAAGACGACCGGTGGACGGGCTTGCCGTTACCGAGCCGCGGTTTGTCGCCTTCCAGGCGACCGAGCCGCCTTCCGCTCGTAGCTCTACCGAGCCGTCGGAACTTCCTGCCAGGTCCAGGTAGAGCGGGGAGACCACCAAAGCGCCGGTCGCCCCCGGCCCGGACGCCTCAGACGACGAGACCAGAGCCGACGACGGTACGGGGAAAGCGGTCGGAGGAGCGGAAGAGGCGCGCGCACCTAAAGGAAAGGTGGCCGACACAGGGGCAGTACCAACAGGCCCTGACCCGTTCGGACGTTCGTTCGGACCTTGCGGCAGCGGCGTCCGCGAGACGCCAGGCACAACGGTCGGATGCGGGCCTGCGCTCGTGCCCGCGTCCTTGCCGCCTGGGCCGATGAACCCGTACATGGACGCGACCCCACCACCGGACAGCAGTGCTACCACCACGAGCACCGCAGCTGCACGGACGGCCTGTCCGCGAAGGTTGGCCGCCGTTTCGTCGCTGGACCTCCTGCGGAAGCGGCCGTACCACCCGCCTCCGCCCAGACGCGGCGCACGGATCGCCCCTCCCGACCCGACGGACTGGACCGGGAACCCATCGGACGTGAACTTCGTGACCCGCGTGGCGACGAAGAGCCTGTAGCCGACCAGCTCGGGGTCCATGAAAGAGCTCATCACCCGAAGGCGCAGTTCCGCCGCCGGTTTCGCCTGCGGGAGCAGTCCGTACACCTTGGCGGCCGACACGGCACGGGGCATGAACGCTGCACAGACGGAACAAGCCTCCGCGTGCTCCACTAACCGCCTGCTGATATCGGGCGTGAGGTCGCCTCGCCGCTGCCGTAAGAGCCGAGCGCGCTCCGTACAGCCGTACGGTCCCGTGTGCGCGAGTATCTCCGCTGTCAACGCCTCGTAGAGTTCGTCGTGCGCGTGGTCGAGCGCCGCCTGCGCGGCCTTCGGGGACATCCCGAACACGGCCGCGAGGTCGGGAACCGACAGTTGGTGCCGTACACGCAACTCCAGGATCTCCCGCGAGACAGGCCGTAGGGCGAGTACCGCCTGCCACGCCGTGATGCGCTGGTCGACGTCCTCCTGATCGTGACTGGCGACCGGCACGTCCGGCACCTGGTGCCTCTGCGGCAGACGCCTGGCGCACTCCAGCCGGGCGATGGCGTAGAGCCACGGCCCGAACCGGTCGGCATCGCGCAACTTGCCGATGTGGGCCTCGGCCACGACGAAGGTGTCGCGTAAGGCCACCTGAGCCGCGTCCCGGCACCGCAACTGGAACCAGCAGTACGCGTAGAGCCTGTCGGCGTGGGCGTCGTACATCGCGGCCGTGGCGGCGGGGGCGCGCTCGCGTAGCGCCTCGACCAGGAGATGGTCGTTCATGCCAGAAAAGGTAAAGGCTCAGAGCGCTCTTTACAGGCATATTCAAGAGTTCGGACTCTATACCGAACACTATTCTTCCCCCTTCGGGGGACGCCTTGGCGAGATGTCGTTTATGGGAAGAATGTTGGCTTTACCCGACCTAGTGCAAGGTTCGCCTGGTTCTCATGACCAGCACTTCATCCCGATGAGCGATCTTCACGTCACCCAGAGTAAAAGGATTCACTTTGACGAATCACTCAGGAAAAAGGGCCTCCATCATGGGCGGCAGTCGCTTTTCCGCGGCGGCCGCAAGTGCCGCCACTTGCGCGCTGGTGTAGATAACGGGTTCCGCCTCAATAGCGCGCGGGATCGTCCGAGCCGAGCGAAGGAGCACTGAACCGTGCCGCACACCCTCCCGGGCGACCCGCGCTCCGTGCACGACGACCAACGGCGTGACAGAGACGTCTTGACCCAGTTCCTTGGAGAGCAGCTCGGCCACCGTGTCCGCGGCACGCGTCGCCACATTGGCCACTCCACCCACGGAGCTGTGCCCGACCCAGAGGCGGCGCTGCTCGGCGCGCAATCGCGCTCCCCACCGGAACCTCCTGCTAACGATCGCGTAGATACCGGTGAGGCCGACTACCAGGTGGTCGAGATTGGCCACCGGCGTGGGGCCGTCGTGCAACGCGCGGTCATGCAGGACGTGAAAGCCCGCAGGATCCAGACGTGCCAGGCGGCGTCCAGTACGGCGCTCGGCCCGAGCACCCCGCCGCCAGCTGGCCATGGGGCTCGGCCTGAACCTCGTGTACGCAGCATGGCCGGTGAACATGAGGACGGCGACAAGGAAGCCGATCCACCACGTGCCCAAGCCGGCCGCGACGACACCGGCGGCTCCGGCCACCGCCGCCCTCACCGCACGTCGTTCCCACCGGTGCTTGGCGGCCAGTGTCCGGTAGCGGTGCAGCGCCGACGCCCCGGCGGCGGACATGCCGACCCCGCTGCTGCGCACCTCACGGCCCCTTTTCGTCCGCCCCCGAGCCGCACCTGAGGCACCAGCGTGCGGCAGCCCGGCGGTTCCATCAAGGGTTTCCTCATGTCGATCTTGGTTCGGACGTTGACACTGTCATCGTGACAGTGTCATCATCGAGCCATGGAGAGGACCTGGACGATCGGCGAGCTGGCGGAGGACGCGGCCGCGGCCCTCGCCGCGGACGGATCCGCGCAGGTCAGCGGCCGGGTGCGTGATCTTCCCAACGAGCGGCTGATCCGCTGGTACACCACGATCGGCCTGGTCGACCCGCCCCTCGGCCGCCGCGGCCGGACGTCCCTGTACGGCCCCCGCCACCTGCTCCAGCTCGTCGCGGTCAAGCGCCGCCAGGCGGCGGGCCGCTCCATCGCCGAGATCCAGCTCGAACTCGCCGGCGCCCCCAACGCAACCCTCGCCCAAATCGCCGCCCTCCCCACCCCCCTCGCGCCCACACCCCCCATGCACTCCCCGGGCTCCGCACCTTCTGCCCCCGCCACGGGCTCCACACCTCGCGCAGACTCGGAACCTCCCACGGGCTCCGCACCCTCCGCGGACTTGGCACCCTCCGCGGAATCAGAACCTCACGCACTCGCCGCGGGCTCGGCACCTCCCGCAGGCTCCGCGGACTCGGAACCCCATACACCCGCCGCGGGCGCGGGGCCCCCTACGAGCTCCGCGTCCTCCCCGGGCTCCGTACGCCCTACGAGATCCTCGGGATCCGCGCGTTCCACCGGCCGCCGGCTTGAACCGGCCCGGATCGCCGGTGCGGACGATGAGACGGCCGCGGACCCCGAAGCTCCTGCCACGTCCGTTGGCAGGCCGGAGGGCTCCATCTCCCCGGCCGCTGACTCCTTGGGCGGCGAAGAGAGGCAGCCCGGCTCCACTGGTGAAAGGTCGCGTGAGCGGGAGAGCTTCTGGAGGGCGCGTCCGGACGTGTCTTACAGAGAAGCCACGGTCGCCGGTGACTACCGCGTTACCCATCACACCCTGGTCCAGGGGGTCCGGCTCGTGCCCGGTCTCACCGTGCTCCTGGACGTTCCGACCCTGAGCGGCGACGACCTCGCCGCGATCGAGACCGCCGCGCGTCCACTGCTCGACGAGCTGCGAAGGCGCGGACTACTCCCCGTCAAGGACCCGACCGGAGCCTCCGTCAAAGGCCCAGCCGGAGACCCCACCAAAGGCCCGGCCGGAGACTCCGTCCTAGGCCCGGCCAATGGCCCGGCCGGAGACCCCGTCATAGGCCCGGCCGAAGACTTCACCGAAGGCCCGGTCGGAGATTCCACCGAAGACCCCGCCGGCGCCCTCACCAGAGGCCCAGCCGATGGCCCGGCCGGGAGCCTCGCCGAGGGCGCGACCGAAGACTCGGCTGCAGCCCCCGCCGCAGACATCACCGAAGGCCCGGCAACAGACTCGGCCGGAGGTTCTGCTGAGACCCCCGCGTTCCTGCCCGCCGCTCAACCCCGGAGGACCCAGTGACCGTGCGCATCCTGCCGCTACCCGATATCGCGCCACCGGTGCCAGACCGGGGGTTCGGCGCGCTCAGCACCGACAAGGGCAACCTGCCGCTCGACTCCGTCGACGTGCACGCGTCGATCACCGGCCTGGCCGCCGGGATCGAGGTGGTGCAGGGGTTCCGGAACCCGTTCGACGTCCCGCTGGAGGCCACCTACATCTTTCCGCTGCCCGACCGCGCCGCCGTCACCGCGCTGCGCATGGAGGCCGCCGACCGGATCGTCGAGGGGAAGTTGAAGGAGCGCGGCCAGGCGAGGCAGGACTACGACACCGCGATCGCCGCAGGGCAGCGCGCGGCGATCGCCGAGGAAGACCGCCCGGACGTGTTCACCATGCGGGTGGGCAACATCCTGCCGGGCGAGCGGGTGACGATCACGCTGGCCCTCGACCAGCCGCTGCCGCACGAGTCGGCGTCCAGTGCAACGTTCCGTTTCCCGCTCGTGGTCGCGCCCCGCTACATCCCGGGCGCGCCCCTGGACGACGAGCGCGCAGGAACCGGAGTGGCCGACGACACCGATGCCGTGCCGGACGCGTCCCGGATCAGCCCGCCCGTTCTGCTGCCCGGATTTCCCAACCCGGTGCGGCTGTCCGTCACCGTCGACATCGATCCCGCCGGGCTGCCGCTGACCCAGCTCCGGTCGGCACTGCACGTGGTCACGGAGGAGGGTGGTGGCGAACGCATCACCGTGCGGCTGCGGCCCGGTGAACGCCTCGACCGCGATTTCATCCTCCGCCTCGACTTCGCCCCGCGGGAGAGCGCGGCCCTCACCCTGATCCCGGACGAGTTCGGCGAGGAGGGCACGTTCAGCCTGACGGTCCTGCCTTCCGGCGAGGCCACAGCCACTCCGCGGGACGTGGTCCTCGTCCTCGACCGCTCGGGCAGCATGCACGGCTGGAAGATGGTCGCCGCACGCCGCGCCGCGGCGCGCATCGTCGACACGCTCCGCGCCGAGGACCGGTTCGCCGTCCTGTCGTTCGACACCACCATCGAACGCCCGCGCGACCTCGGTACCGGGCTCGTCGACGGCTCGGACCGCAACCGGTTCCGCGCGGTCGAGCACCTGGCGGCGCTGGGCGCGCGGGGTGGTACGGAGATGCTCGCCCCGCTCGACGAGGCCTGCCGCCTGCTCGCCGACCCGGGACGCGACCGGGTGCTCGTCCTGATCACCGACGGCCAGGTGGGCAACGAGGACCAGCTCCTCGCCCACCTGGAACCGCGGCTGCACGGCGTCCGCGTGCACACGGTCGGCATCGACCAGGCCGTCAACGCGGGCTTCCTGAACCGCCTCGCCGCCATCGGGCAGGGGCGGTGCGAACTGGTGGAGTCCGAGGACCGCCTCGACGAGGCGATGGAGCACATCCACCACCGGATCGCGGCCCCGGTCGCGACCGGGCTCGGCCTGCACCCCGAAGGCCTGGAGATCGTCCCCGGAACGGTGGCCCCGGCCCGGCCGGGCGCCCTGTTCCCCGGCGTGCCGCTGGTGATCGCAGGCCGGTTCCGTGGCTCGACCACCGGATCGCTGACCGTCCGGGGCACCGCGTCGGACGGGACGCCGTGGGAACAGCACGCCACCGGCGTCGTCGCAGACGAGACGGCCGCCAGGTCCATCTGGGCCCGCGCGCACCTGCGCGACCTGGAGGACCGCTACACGGTCGGCGGCCCCGATGACCTGGAGCAGCGCATCATCGCGACCTCGCTCAGGTTCGGTGTCCTGTGCCGCTTCACCGCGTTCGTGGCCGTGGACAGCAGGGTGGCGACCGAGGGCGACGCCCCGCACCAGGTCGTTCAGCCGGTGGAGATGCCGCGAGGCTGGGGCGCACCGGCGGCCGCTCCGCACGCGGCCCACGCCGCGTTCTCGGTCTCAACGGCCGACATGGAACTGCCGCCGGACTCCGGCGCACCCATGCCGCCCATGCCGGCGGCGCCCGGCGGGATGCTGGAGCGATCCGCGCCTCCCGGTTACGGCGCGGCGCCTCCCCCTGCCGCACCGCCTCCCCCCGCCGGGCCGCGTCCCTCCGCAAGGCCGCAGGGGGTCGCGCGGGGTTCCAGCCGTCCCCTCGGCCGGGCCGCCAAGCAAAAGCGCCCGGCGCCCGGGGCCGGCAGCGCCCCCGATCTCACCAAGTTCCAGCGGGAAATGGCCATCGTGCTCGAACGCCTCCGGCAGGTGCCCGAGAATGCGGAGGCACGTGTCCAGCATCTGCAGAACGACCTGCTACCAGCCCTGGAGTCGATCGTCCCGCGGATGGAGGCTCAGTCCCTGGACGCGACGTCACTCGCGGAGCTGCGCGACGACTTCCTTCGTCTCCAGTTCCCCGATGACACTCCTGCGCTCAGCGAGCTGTGGAACCGCGCGCTGCGGGTGCTCGCCGACTTCACCGGTGAGTCCCAGCCTCGGCGGTCCTTCTGGAAGCGGCCGAGATGACGCGAGCGGGGGCGTCCCGCGTAGGACGCCCCCGCACCGGTCGTTCCGGTCAGGTGTGCTTGGGCTGGTACCGGCGGAGGAGGGGGATCAGGTTGAGCGCCAGGCCGACCACGGCGACGGCACTGACCAGGTTGACGCCGGGGTGGAACTCGGCGAACCCGTCGCCGCCCGCGGCCGTCCCGCCCGCGACCAGCGCGGTGACGACGGCCAGGACCAGGGCCGCGCCGACCTGGCCCGACGTCTGGACCAGACCCGAGGCGAGCCCCTGCTCGGAGTCGTCGATGCCGTCCGTGGCCTGCGCCATGATCGAGCTGAACCCGAACGCGAACCCGCCGCCCAGCAGGAGCATCGTCGGCAGGATCGTGAAGGCGTAGTGCGGGCTGTTCCCGGCGGTCGCGAGGAACCAGGCGTAGCCGAGGCTGAGCGACGTCATCGAGCTGATGATCAGCCGGGGCGTCCCGTACCGGTCGATGAGGCGCCCGACGAACGGGGACCCGAACGCCACGAGAAGCCCGGCGGGCAGCAGCGCCATGGCCATCTTCAGCGGCGACCAGCGCAGCACGTCCTGCAGGTAGAGCGTCATCATGAACTGGAAGCTCAGGTACGAGCCGAACAGCGCGACGATGCTCAGGTTGGCCCGGACGATCGAGCCGATCCGCAGGATGCCGAGCCGGATCAGCGGGTGCCGCACCCTGTTCTCGGTGACGAAGAAGGCGACCAGCAGGGCCGCCGCGAGGACGACGGACCCCAGCGTGACCGGGTCGAGCCAGCCCCGTTCCGGAGCCGAGACCACGGTGTAGACCGCGAGCAGCATGCCGCCGGTGAGCGTCACGGCCCCCAGGACGTCGTGGCCGCCGCCGGCCGCGGGCCGGTCCCGCGGGATCAGCGCGATGCCCGCGACGAGGGCGAGGACGGCGAGCGGGACGGGCGTGAGGAACGTCCAGCGCCATCCGAAGCTGGTCAGCAGCCCGCCGAGGATCAGCCCGGACGAGTAGCCGCTGGCGCCGAAGACGGAGAACACCGACAGGGCCCGGTTGCGGGCGGGCCCTTCGTGGAAGGTGGTGGTCAGGATGGACAGGGCGGTCGGCGCGGTGAACGCGGCGGCCAGGCCCTTCACGAAACGAGTCGCGATCAGCAGCGCACCGTTGTCGACCAGGCCTCCCACGAGCGACGCGAGGGCGAACACGGCCAGCGCGGCGAGGAAGACCCGGCGGCGGCCGAGCAGGTCGGCGGTGCGCCCGCCGAGCAGGAGCAGCCCGCCGTATCCGAGGACGTAGCCGTTCACGATCCACTGCAGTGACGTGGTCGAAAGGCCCAGTTCGGCGCCGATCGACGGCAGCGCGACGCCGACCATCGAGACGTCGAGTCCGTCCAGGAACAGCACGGCGCACAGGACCGCGAGGACTCCCCACAGCCGGGGAGTCCAGGTCTGTTCGGCCGGCGCGGCGGCCGGTGCACGGACGGTGGAGTCGGGTGAGGTGTCGGTGATAGTCACGTCGGAGGACAGTACATGCACGCGCATCAAATGTCCACGCACTAATTTCTCTGGAATCTAATTCGCATGCATCTGATGCGCGTGCATGCTACGATGCGCGGCATGGAGGCGGAGACTGCTCTGGTCAGCCGCTGGCGCGAGCTGGCGACCTGCTACAACACGGTCGCGTGCGCCCTGGACCGCGCGCTGCAGGAGACCCACGGCCTCAGCATGAGCGAGTACGAGACGCTCGACAGGCTCGTCGATCTCGACTGTGAGAAGCGCCGCATGCAGGAGATCGCCGCCGCCATGTACCTCAGCCAGAGCGCCCTGTCCCGCACGGTCGCGCGCCTGGAGAAGCAGGGGTACGTCCAGCGCGGCCTCTGCGAGGACGACCGCCGCGGCGTGTTCGTCGAGATCACCGACGAGGGCCGCCGCTGCCACACCGAGGCCCGCGACACCCACCTGAAGATCCTCGCGGAGCACCTCACCGGCTGACCGGCGCCGCCGTCCAGGAGAGGCCGGGGCTCCCGGTTCCGCCTCCATGACGTGTCGGCGGAGTCGCTGCGCGCCGAGGCGCACGTGGTGCAACCTTGCTCTGTAGGCAACGAACGGTCCGGGGGGCGGGGAGGCCAGGGCGGAGGCGTTGTGGGGTGTCGCGTGGTCCTGCGGCGGATGCGGGCGGGGGACGAGGAGGAGTTCGTCCGCCTCGCCCGGCAGAGCACCGAACTGCACGCCGACTGGGTGAGAACACCGGCCGACCCTGCGGCGTTCCGCGACTACCTGGGGCGCTTCGCGGACCCGACGGCCGGCGAGGCCCTGCTGGTCAAACAGGCGGACACCGGAGCCATCGCCGGCCACGTCACCCTCACCGGAATCGTCCGCCGGCCGTACGACCGCGCGATCCTGGGTTTCGCGGCCTTCGCGCCGAGCGCCGGCCAGGGTTACATGACGGAAGGCGTCGGGCTGGCCGTCCTGTACGCGTTCGGCCCGCTCGGGCTACACCGGGTGGAGGCGGACGTCCAGCCGGGCAACGAGCCGTCCCGCCGGCTCGTCCAGCGCCTCGGATTTCGCCGCGAAGGCTTCTCCCCCGAGTTCATCAACATCGGCGGCGTCTGGCGCGACCACGAACGCTGGGCCATCACCGCCGGCATGACCGCCCACCTCCCACCCTGCAACCGACACGTCCTCCCCTAGGGATGCACGTCCCGGTCCGCGTGGGACGTGCATCCGAAGTCAGCGCTCGACGATCACCCCCACTGGCCGGGCTGGTAGCCCCCGGCGGGCTGCCGGGTGATGACGTTCAAGCGGTTCCAGGTGTTGATCAGCGCGATCAGGCCCACCAGGGCGGTGAGCTGATCCTCGTCGAAGTGCTTGGCGGCGTTCTCCCAGACCTCGTCGGTGACGCCACCCGCGGCATCGGCGATACGCGTGCCCTGCTCGGTCAGCTCCAAGGCGGCCCGCTCCGCTTCGGTGAAGACCGTGGCCTCCCGCCACGCCGCGACCATGTTGAGACGTACCGAAGTCTCCCCCGCCTCCATGGCGTCCTTGGTGTGCATGTCGAGGCAGACGCCGCACCCGTTGATCTGGCTGGCCCTGATTTCCACAAGGTGCTGCGTCAGGACGGGCAGCGGTGAGTCCATCAGCACCTTGCCCGCCGACTGGATGTACTTCATGTACTTGGCCCCGATGGTGCCGCCGTAGAAGTTGAACCGAGCGTCCATGACGATCTCCTTGCCGTGATGACTGATACACCTCACTGACGGAGCAAGCCACCACAATGTGACGTCCGATCGCCTGTGACCTACGAGCCACCCCCGAGGACCAAGCCGCACCCGCCCAGTCCGTCCGCTGACGTTCTGACGGGTGGCGGTGAGGCGGCAAGGCGCTCGGGATCTCGACCTTCAGCAGCGCCCAGCAGGACGGCCCCCGCTGCCGCGGCCGCGCGATTCACCGGCCTGGTGTGCAAGGCCGTCGGAACGCTCGCCGTCGAGACGCTGCCGCACACGATCAGGATCGACGATTTTTCCTGGTCGGACTCGTCCAGGGCCGTCCCGACCCGCCGTTGGCAAGGAGCACCTGAGCCCCTCGATGCGGCTCACTGGCGATCACGGGCTTCGTCGCTCCGCCCTGGTCATGACGCGTGCCTCTCGAGGGAACCTGGCGCGCTCGGTTGATCTCTAATCTGCCGGTATCGACCGCGCCGGGGCGGATTACATGAGTCGTCCGTCCCCCATTAGCAGAGGAGAGCACAGCGGATGTCCCGTTGGCCGCAGCTCAGTCCGTCCGAACAACAGCAGAAACTCGACCAGATCACGGCGCAGGTAGTGCCCACCCTGCCCGACGGCTGGCGACGCCTGGTGGTGCGTGTCCAGACGATCGGCAGGCACAGCGAAATGTCGGCAGGCGTGCTGATGCCCGACCGCTCAACACGCGGCTGGGCCGTTCCACCGGAGGTCTGGCGTCTATTCATGCAGCTCCGCAAGGGTATGTACTCCGAAGGCGTGGGGAGCTGGGTGGGGTTCGAGTACATCGTCGACCCGCCCGGCACGTTCACCATCAGTTACAACCGCGATACCGAACCGAGCTTCGAGGACGCGCCGACCGCAGAGGATTTCGCCCTTGAGAACCGTTGGTTCCCGCGCTCAGAAGACACCATGCCCGACTGGTTCCGTCTGGGACTGAAGGACGCAGAGTAGAGACGTTCTCGCCCAAAAACGGTCGGTCCTACGTCGTGAGCAACGATGACGAGACCGTGACCGTACTCCGGGAGCACCACAGGCCCAGGCGGCTGACAAACTCCTCGTCGGCGAGATATGGCGCGTCGGCGAAGACGGGCCACGTGTTCGCTACTGGTTGGGGTGACGTGTTCCACCCAGACACGGTCGGCTGGCTGATGCCCAAAGACCATCCGGGTCTATAACGCACCCAAGGAGGGGCCCGGCTGGCATGACCTGGCAGGAGCACGGCCTGGTCTTCATGCCGCTTGCGGGCACCGAGGGGAAGCCAACAACGTCCTGTGGGAACTACGGCACAGCTTCGTGTCGGTGCTGTCGGACGCCGGCGTGCCCATCGAGGACATCTCACGGCTGGCCGACCACGAGAGCACAGAGGTCACCGAGACGGTGTACTGGCACCGGATCCGCCCCGCCCTGCTGGCCGGTACGGAGGCCATGGACGACGTGTTCCCGCCGCTGCCGAGGACGCCTAGTCAGGAAGTCATGCAGAAGGCCCATCGCGGGTGATCGTGATGGGCCTCTGAGGTGGGAGCCGCCTGTCGGAATCGAACCGACGACCTATTCATTACGAGTGAATCGCTCTGCCGACTGAGCTAAGGCGGCCTGCCATGCGTGGCACGGCGGGAAGCAGTCTACCGGGTCTCCGGGGGTGGGTTGCACTGGTTATTCAGCGGCAGGTGGTTCCGTCCTTGGGCGGGTCGGTCGTGACGAGGTACTTGTCGGTGGCCTCGTTGACGCAGGAGTTGCCCTGCAGATAGGCGGTGTGGCCGTCGCCGTCGAAGGTGAGCAGGACGCCGCTGGAGAGCTGGTCGGCGAGGCTCTGGGACCACTTGTACGGCGTTGCGGGGTCGCGGATGGTTCCGATGACGACGATCGGGGCGGCGCCCTTGGCGGTGATGGGCTTCGGCTGTTGCTTCATCTGGACGGGCCAGTAGACGCAGGGCAGGCCGCCCCAGACGACGAAGGGGCCGAATCGGGGGGCGACCCTCTTGGCCTCTTCCGCGGACTTGCCGTAGGTGGCGAGGTCCGGTGGGTTGGGCTTGTCGACGCAGTTGACGGCCATGTTGGCGTCGGTCTGGTTGCTGTATGAGCCGTCCTCCTTGCGCTCGACCATCTCGTCCGCGAGGGCCAGGAGGTAGGTGCCGTCGCCCTTCTGCATCGCCTGGATGAGGGACTGGCGCAAGACGGGCCAGTACTCCTTGACGTACAAGGACCTGGCGATGCCCATCACTGCCAGGGACTCGGTGACCTTGCGGGAGTTGCGGGTACTGGAGAGCGGCTTCTTGTCCGTGGCGGCGAGGAAGGACGCGATGTTGGTGATGACCGTGTCGGCAGTGGTTCCGAAGGGGCAGCCGCCTGACCTCACGCAGTCGTCAGCAAACGCGCGGAGGGCCGTTTCGAAGCCCTTCGCCTGCTCGATCAGCAGTTCGGTGGACGAGAGCTGCGGGTCGACGGCGCCGTCCAGGACGAGGGCCCGGATGTTCTCGGGGAACTGTTCGGCGTAAAAGGCGCCCAGGTAGGTGCCATAGGAGGCGCCGTAGTAGGTGAGCTTGCTGTCGCCGAGGGCCGCACGCAGGACGTCCATGTCGCGGGCTGCGTTGACGGTGCCGACATGGGGAAGCTCCGAGCTGGCCTTGGTCTTGCACCGCTCCGCGAACGCCTTGCCCTGTTCGCCGAGGGTGTTCGTCTCGTTCTGGTCGTCGGGGGAGGCGTCGGTGGCGAAGAACGCGTCCAGTTGGGGGCCGTCGTTACAGCGGACGGGGTCGCTGGCGGCCACTCCGCGCGGGTCGAAGCCGACGATGTCGAAGCGGCGGCGCAGGTCGTCCCCGAAAGCGCGGCCGGCCTGGCGGACGAAGTCGATGCCAGAACCTCCGGGACCGCCCGGGTTGGTGAGAAGGGAGCCGATCCGGGCCGACTTGTCCTGAGCTGGGAGCCTGATGAGGGAGATGCCGACCTTCGCCCCGGACGGCTTGGAGTAGTCCAGAGGTACCTGGACGGTCGTGCACTGGAAGTCGTCCCCGCACCCCTTCCAGGTGGGCTTCTGCCCGTAGAAGGAGTCGAGCCCCGCCGGGACGTCGGCCGGAGGTGTCGACTCGTTCTTGGCATCGCCGCTACAGCCGGTGACCGCTGCCAGCGCCAGGACAGTCGCCACGCTGATGAACCTTGCTGCCCGCACCTGGACCCCGTCTCGTCGTAGCGGCACGTACGCCGTCGCCTACGCTACGTCGGCGTGATGACCGAGGGCTACTTCCCTCCGTATTCGTGTTCGATGCCGTCGAGCAACCATTTGAGGCCCCGCTCGAAGCTGTTGTGGTTGTAGAGGCCCGTCTCCAGGAAGGGCTTGAGATGGGGGAGCTCCCCGCTCTCGACCAACTTGCGAACGTACGCCTTTTCCAGAGGGCTTGCCGGACCATGCTGTGGGCGTTCCTGACCGAGCCCCTGCTCGAACGTGATGAAGCCCATCATGTAGTAGTCGACGGCCTTGACGATCGTCAGCATCTCCTCCGGGTCGTCGGTGAGCCGGGCAATGGCCGCCAGGGACTGCTCAAGGTGACGCAGCCCGTTCGGGCCCACGCGCACGGAGCGGCCGGCGATCTGCAGCAGCCAGGGATGCCTGATGCTCGCCTCGCGCTCCCTGCGGGCGAGCACGAGCACCGCCTCCCGCCAGTCGTCGGGCAGCTCGCCGTCGAGGAGCACCTCGCCCGCGACCTCGTCGTACATGAGGTCGAGGAGGTCCTCCTTCGCGTCGATGTGCGTGTAGAGGCTCATCGCGCGGACGCCCAGCTCGCTCGCGATGCGGCGGATGGACACCGCGTCCAGCCCCTCGGCGTCCGCGATCCCGATCGCCGCCTCGACGATCCCTTCGCGGGTCAGCTTCGGGCGGCGCCCGCCGCGCGGACGCGTCCACACATCGTCTGACCTCGAAGTTCCCGCCACATCGCCGATGGTACGCGATACGGCGTATCGATACGGTGTACGGATCGAGTGATACAGTGTATGGTGCTAGCGATACGGTGTACGGAAACCAGGGGGGCGCCGATGAAGATCATGGGAACCGCACCACCCGTCGAGAAGGACGGCATCGACCCGCACCTGCGCAAACTCGCGATCGTCGTGGTGCTCGGCGCGATCATGACCGTTCTCGACAGCACCATCGTCAACGTGGCGATCACCGCCCTCGGCAAGGACTTCGGCACCTCCCTGTCGACCATCCAGTGGGTCGTGACCGGCTACACCCTCGCCCTGTCCATGGCGATCCCGATCACCGCGTGGTCGGTCCGGCGGTTCGGCGCGCGGCGGATGTGGCTGGTCTCGCTCGGGCTGTTCATCAGCGGGTCCCTGCTGTGCGGGTTCGCCTGGTCGGTTCCCTCGCTGATCGCGTTCCGCGTGCTGCAGGGCCTCGGCGGCGGGATGCTGCTGCCCGTCGGGCAGACCATGCTCGTCCGCGAGGCGGGCCCCGACCGGATGGGACGGGTGATGAGCATCGTCTCCGTGCCCGCGATGCTCGCCCCGGTGCTCGGCCCGCTGCTCGGCGGCGCGATCGTCGACAGCCTGAACTGGCGCTGGATGTTCTTCGTCAACGTCCCGTTCTGCGCGGTGGCGCTGTTCGCCGCCCTGCGCATGCTGCCCCGTGACGGCGAGCGCGACATGGACGCCCGGCTGGACGTCCTCGGCATGCTGCTGCTGTCCCCCGGGCTTGCGGTGCTCGTGTACGCCCTGTCCGTTGCCGGCAACGGCGACAGCCTCACCGGTGGCCGCTTCCTCGTCACGGCGATCGCGGGCGGCGCCATGGTCGGAGCGTTCGTCGTGCATGCGTTCCGCAAGGGGGACGGTGCGCTCATCGATCTGCGTCGTCTCAGCACCCGTGCATTCACCGGGGCGACCAGCGGACTCTTTCTCTACAGCGCCGCGATGTTCGGCGTGATGATCCTGGTTCCGCTGTTCGCGGGGCTCGTCCGCGGAGAGTCGGCCCTGGACGCGGGCTGGCTGCTCGCACCCATGGGGCTCGGCGCGATGCTCACCATGAGCGTGTCGGGACGGCTGGCCGACCGCTTCGGCGGGCGGTGGTTCGTCGTCGGCGGCGTCCTCGGCGTGCTCGCCGGAACCCTGGCGCTCACCGGCCTCTCCCCCGGCACCGGCCGCCCCACGATCATGTGCGCCATGTTCGTCGTGGGGCTCGGCCACGGCATGATCGCTCCGTGCCTCATGGCGATGGCCTACCAGGGACTGCCCCGCGAGGCAGTTCCGGCGGCGACCACCGGCGCGAACATCCTGGTCAGGGTGGGCAGCTCGCTGGGCACGGCGGTGATGGCGGTCGTCCTGCAGATCAGCATCCGCGACGAGATTCCCGGCGCGTCCGGCAACCTGGACGAGGCAGCCGCGCTCCACACGGCAGGGACGCCGAACCTCCTGGCAGGAGCGTTCACCACGACCTTCTGGTGGGCGGCCGCGCTATTGCTCCTCTCTCTGCTACCCATCCTCGCCGTCCCACGCAGAGCGAGGGCGAAATAGGCCCCGGCCGGGAGCGGTTGCCCAAGCATGGGCACATCGCGGAAGACCAGCCTCCGGATCGAGGAGAGCGGCAAGCGCGTACGGGCGTACCTGGGCGGTCACCTGGTCGCCGACACCACGAGACCGTCCCTCGTATGGGAGATTCCCTACTACCCGACCTACTACTTCCCCGAGGCGGACGTGCAGGCCGAGCTCGTCGAGGACGGGCCCGGGAAGCGTTCGCCGAGCCGCGGCGACGCGACCGCCTACACCGTGAAGGTGAACGGGGCGGAGGCTCCGGGCGGCGCGCTCCGGCATACCGAACTACCGGGCCTCGTCCGGCTCGACTGGGATGCGATGGACGCGTGGTTCGAGGAGGACGAGGAGGTCTTCGTCCATCCGCGCGATCCGCACACACGCGTGGACGTCCTGGCGTCGTCGCGGCACGTCCGGGTGGAGGTGGGCGGCGTGACGGTCGCGGAGTCGTCCAGCCCGCGACTGCTGTTCGAGACGGGCCTGCCGGTGCGGTACTACCTGCCGAAACCGCATGTCCAGATGGATCTCCTCGAACACACCGAGACCGTCACGCACTGCCCCTACAAGGGCACCGCCGAGTACTGGTCGGTGCATGCGGGCGACGGAATCCAGAAGGATCTGGCCTGGTCGTACCCGACCCCACTGGACGAGAGCCGCAAGGTCGCCGGCTTGATCTGCTTCTACAACGAGAAGGTCGACATCTTCGTCGATGGCGTCCTTCAGGAACGCCCGAAGACGAAGTTCTAAGCGTCCGCTTCATCCCCGGCCGCTGCCGAAGTGCGTCCGGCGAACAAGCAACAACCCGGCCCTTGGGTCAGGCGCGACGCATCGATCCGGTCCTTAGCCCTGCTCTCGCCGGTCATGTAGTCGAGGGCGGCGAGGGTTGCTCGGCTGCGGCGGAATTCTGGGTGCTGCGCGGGAAGCATGGCGCACCGCGCAACACCGGTTTACGGTCCGGCCCGTCCTACCGAGGATGCCGATGCGCCTGGCGTGGCGGCGTGGCAGGCGTGCCTGGACCTGCACGTTTGCGCGCCCGACACGCACGTCTGGAACGCCACGCCACCCCAGGCACCACGCCACCCCAGGTGCGTCAAGCCACGTGCCAGGCGTGGCTGACACGGCTGACACGGCTGACACGGCTGACACGGCTGACACGGCTGACACGGCAAGCGTGGCCGACGCGGCAAGCGTGGCGGGCGTGGCGGCGGGCGAGTAGGCCAGCATGGCAGGCGTGCCGGGCCTGCATGCCGGGCCTGCATGCCGGGCCTGCATGCCGGGCCTGCGTGCGTGCCGCGCCCCGCCAAGCGTGAGGGCGTGTCAGCGTGGTGGGGCGGGGACGGGCGTCTGCGGGAGGTAGTGAGGTGTGGCTGGCTCGCTGGTGGGTTGGGGCGTTAGCCGAGGGCTTGGGCTACGGGGAGGTAGAGGCGGGACGGGTCGTTTGGGATCGGGTCGCCGTATTCCATGATCGTCGTGGTGAAGGCGGGGCGGAGGCCGTGCCGTTTCGCCCAGGCGGTCAGTTCCGTGTGGCGGTGGTCGATGTCCAGGCGTATCGGGCCCTCCGGGACGATCTCGTCTACGAGCGCGAGGGCGGTGCCGACGTCCTGTGCCAGGACGGGGCCCACCATGGCCTGCCCGTCGTTCCGCCACATGCCTCCGAAACCGGCTATGCCCGTCCCGTCCCTGACAACGCGGAACGTCGAGCAGAATGCCGGCAGGCCGTCGATCACTTGGGATCGGTCGGCACCGAAGACCTCGGTGTCGAGT
Source organism: Actinomadura madurae (assembly GCF_047130825.1). NCBI lineage: Bacteria > Bacillati > Actinomycetota > Actinomycetes > Streptosporangiales > Thermomonosporaceae > Actinomadura > Actinomadura madurae. Next base: position 7,215,889 of record NZ_CP083237.1, on the reverse strand, counting down.
GCGTGGATGGCGGGCATGTCGGCAGGTTCCACGGGCACGGACACGGTTCGCTCTGACGGGCCCGGACCGGTGCCCTTGTAGGTCGTGCAGAGCCCGACAGACCTGAAACCCAGACGCTCATACAGGGGGCGGCCATAGTCCGTGGCGGTCAGGCAGAGGCTGGACGTACCGGCGTTCTCCATCGCGTGCCGCATGACCCGGCCGCCCAGACCGCGGCGTTCATAGCGCTTGGCGACCAGCACCATGCTGATAGCCGCGACGTCCTTGCCGTACGGGGTCGTCACCACCGTCGCGGCGAGGCCGCCGTTCCCGTCGTCGACGCCGTACACGTCACCGACGGAGAACAGGAACCGCCACTTGTGGTCTTCACGGCCCCACTCCCGGTCCTCGGCGAGGCGCTGGCAGGCGGCGAGGTCGTCGATTCCGAGCAGCCGCACAGGCCCGTCCGGTACCAGTGAATCCATGCGACGGGACGCTAAATCGCCCCGAGCAACCCGCACAACCGAATTACGGCGGCGGCCTCAAGCATGCCCGTGGACGAGGCGGGCGCGACGGTCGCCCCACGGGGGCGACTACGCCGGGCAGTGCCGCCGGGAGTTGGACAGGCGGGACGGTTCCGCCGCCGACCGCGCGTGTGCCTCCGTGCCTGACCATCGGCGGATCGGCAGTATGTGTGGCGGACGGACGATGCGGTTGGACTGGTCGCCCCGGGACCGCCCATCGAGCGGTGGCGTCCAGCTGAGGCGGCGCCTTCCGTGGGGCGGGGCTCGGCGAGGGCTGCGCGATGGCACGGCGGCGCACCCGCCGCCGCCCTTCGCCGCGACGCCATCGTGCTGGAAGATCGGGGAGTCTCTGGACGTTGCCGCACGTATGCGGATCGGCGAGGCCGCCAGGGTCAGTGGTGCTAGCGCGAGGTCGTTGCGGTACTACGAGGATGAGGGCTTGATCGTGCCAGGCCGCCGTGGCAACGGGTACCGCGACTACTGCCGATCCACGATCGACCGGGTCCTTGTCATCCGGTCGCTGCTGGAATCCGGGTTGCCGGTTCGGTTGATCAAGGAGGTTCTGCCCCACATCACCGAGGCAGGGGCGGATGTGCCGTGCGCGGAATTTCTGCGTGAGGTGCAGGACCACCGCGATCGGCTCGCCGCGCGAATCGCCGCGCTCAGCGCTCAGCAGGCGGCTCTCGACGACTACCTCCGCGAGGCCCGTCGCGTCACCGGGTGAACCGCCGGTTGACCTTGACACCTGTGTGAGCCTTCTACGTTCCGGTGCATGGATACCAACGAGCGGCATCGGACCGCCGAGCAGACGATGCGGGCACTGGTCCAGCGGTCGGATGCCGGGCCGGAGGATCTGTTCCTGACGACCGATCAGCGCCGTCCCGTGCCTGGTCCGGGCGAGTACCTGATCCGGGTCGGCGCCGCCGGGGTCAACTTCGCGGACGTCATGCAGGCGCGTGGAATCTACGGCGGAGGTCCGCGGGCACCCTACGTGGCGGGCTTCGAGGCCGCCGGCGAGATCGTGGGCGTCGGCCCGGCGGTGGAGAGCCCTCTCCCTGTCGGCTCCCATGTCGTCGGAGCAGGGCCGGGTGCCTTCGCCGAGTACATGACGATGCCGGCCGCGGAGGTGCTTCCCGTCCCGTCCGGATGGGACGACGCCGAGGCGCTCGGACTTGTGCTGAACTGGGCGACCGCGTTGGCGGCGCTGAAGCCGCTGGGTGGGATCGAGCCGGGTGACACGGTGCTCGTGCACGCGGCGGCCGGTGGTGTGGGCCAGGCCGCCGTCCGCCTCGCCCGTCACTACGGTGCGCGCGTGATCGCCACGGCCTCGCCGGCCAAGCACGACACCGTTAGAACGCTCGGCGCGGACGAGGTCCTGGACGGCGCACGCCCTGACCTGGCCGCGGAGATCGTCCGCCTGACCGGCGGCGTCGACCTGGTTCTGGAGTCCGTGGGACAGGCCACGTTCGAGGCCAGCCTGGCGGTCACCAAGCCATTTATCGGACGAATCGTGGTGTTCGGTGCGGCGTCCGGCGATGTCGCCGTGACCACTCACGAGCTGGTGTTCGCCCATCAGGTTCAGGTCAAGGGCCTGCACATTGGTGCGCTGGCGACGGCGGTCCCGTCCATCTACCGATCGTTGCTCGCCGAGATCGAGGCGCTCATCGCCCAGGGCGTGTATCCGCCCGGCACTCCCCGGGTTCATCCCCTGGCGGACGGTCCGGCGGTGCTCCGAAACCTCGAAGCGCGCCGGACCAGCGGCAAGCACGCCCTCAACCCGTGGCGCTAGCGACCGACCGCACGGCCCGACCACGCACCACCGGCGGCTCCACGCGCCGCGTTCCGCCGCGCCGAGCACGCGGCGAGATACGCCACGCCCACGGGCACCGGTGCGGGCCACCAACCGCCGGGTTCCCATGGCCTTAGCGGCCCGGCCGCACAGCACCGCCCACACACCGGCCGCGCATCGCCGGCAGGTCCGCGCGCCGCGTTCCGCCGCGCCGGGCACCCGGCGAGATACGCCGCGCCCGCGGGCGACGATGCGGGCCACCGACGGCCGAGTCCCCGTGCGAATACACGCCGGCGCGGGTTGTCAGCCGGATGCTCGTGCCGACACACGTCGGCGCGGGGCGACAGGCGCCGGGTTTGCGTGGCGTTGGCGGGCCGAGCGTACGGCACCACCCCTCACGGTCCGACCGCGCGTCGCCGACGGGTCCGCGCGCCGCGTTCTGTCGGGCCGGGCACCCTGCGGTGAGATACGTCGTGCCTGCGGGCGCTGGTGCGGGTTGTCGGCCGGGTGCCCGTGCTGGGATGCGCTGGTGCGGGGCGGCGGGCGTCGAGGTTCCGTGGGGTTCGCGGTCGGGTGCGTTGGCTCTCGCCTTATCGCACTCGTGAGCGGGTCCGGGAGATCGTCGAGGCTCACGACGACGAACGGGGGAACCATGTCGCATACCGCGGCGGGCCGGCGGCCAGGCGAGGGCGTGCGGCCCGGTGCCGCGTCCACCGGGGCGCTTCTGGTGCTGCTCACCGGCATCTTCATCACCACGCTCGACTTCTTCATCGTCACGTGGCGATACCCGACATCCAGGCGGATCTGCGGGCCGGCGCGACGGCGGTCCAGTGGGTCGTCGCCGGGTTCGGGCTGGCCCTCGGCAGCGGGCTGGTCACCGGCGGGCGGCTCGGCGACCTGTTCGGACGCCGAAGGATGTACGCGCTCGGCCTCGCGGCGTTCACCGGCGCGTCCCTCGCGTGCGGGCTCGCCCCGTCCCCGGGCACGCTGATCGCGTCCAGGGTCGTGCAGGGCGTCGCGGCCGCGCTGCTGATGCCGCAGGTCCTCGGCATCATCAACGGCGCGTTCAGCGGGGAGCGCCGCGCCCGCGCCTTCACTCACGGCCTACGGCCTGGCGCTCGGGTTGGGCGGCGTGTTCGGGCAGCTCATCGGAGGCGCGCTGATCGAAGCCGGCCTGGACGTGGACGTCGCTCGCGGCGTCGAGCGCAGCAGCCAGCGCGCGGCCGGCGGGTGTGGCAGGTTCGTAAGCGAGAAGGGACGCGTTGGCGGTTCTGCCGACCCTTTTCAGCGGCTGTTGATGATCTTCGGTGGTCGTGCTGCCGGCGGCCTGGTTTGTGGTGGCGTGTGCGTGTTGGCTTCTGGGGGACGGGGGGTTCGCGTAGCTGGGGTCGGTTAGGCGGTTCGGCTGAGGGAGTCGATCGTGGCGACGTCCTCCTTGGTGAGGGTGAAGGCGTCGAGGGCGAAGTTGCTTGCGATGCGCTCTCGGCGCGAGGAGCGGGGCAGGATCACTATGTCGTGTTCCAGGTGCCAGCGGAGGACCACCTGGGCGGTGGTTACTCCGTGCCGTTCCGCGATTCCGGTGAGGATCGGGTCGCGCAGGTCGGTGTTCTTCAGGCCGCTGTAGCCCTCGACGGCGACCCCTCGGCGGCGGTGCTCGTCCAGCAGGGCCGGGTCGTGCTGTGCGGGGCTCCACGGGATCTGGTTGACGGCCGGCTGCTCTCCGGTGGCCTCGGTCACCAGGTCGATCTGCGCCGGGCTGAAGTTGCTGACGCCGACGGTCCGGGCCAGCCCGGCGTCCCTGGCGGAGAGTAGGTCCTGCCATGTCGGGACGAGTTCGTCCCGTCCGGTCGGCCAGTGGATCAGCCAGAGGTCGACGTAGGCGGTGTCGAGCAGGCGAAGGCTCGACTCCAGGGTGCGGCGGGCGTTCCGGGCGTCCTGCGGCCGCAGCTTGGTGGTGACGAAGACCTGCTCCCGATCGACGCCGCTGTCCTTGACGGCCCTGCCGACGTCCGCCTCATTCCTGTACAGCGTCGCGGTGTCGATGTGCCGGTAACCGATGTCGAGCGCCGCACGCACCGACTCGTACGCCGTCTTGGGCCGGAGTTGCCAGGTCCCGAAGCCGATGAGGGGCAGCGAGGCGTCACCGGGCAGGTTCACAGTTCGCGTCATGCCTCGCATTCTGCCCCGCGCCTTGATCTCCACTCGCTCCCCGGCGGTCAGCCGGCGTCGTCGGAGGCGGGGTTGTGCATCGCGTCGTGTTGCTTGCGGGGGGAGCAGACCGAGGCCGAAGGGCAGGAGCAGCGGCCTCCGGAGTTGAGGCGGACGGTGACCTTGTCCGCGGGGACGTTGCGGCCCACGACCTGGCCGGGGCCGTTCGGGGTGTCGACGCGGGAGCCCAGGGCCGGCATGCGCTCGTGCGCCTTGACGTAGAGCGGGTGCTCGTACTTGAGGCAGCACATCAGGCGGCCGCAGGCGCCGGCGATGCGGAGCGGATTGACGGGAAGGTCCTGTTCCTTCGCCATGCGGACGGAGACGGGCTCGAAGTCCTTGAGGAAGGTGGCGCAGCACAGGTCGCGGCCACAGGGGCCGATGCCGCCTTGAAGGCGGGCCTCGTCGCGCGGGCCGACCTGGCGAAGCTCGACGCGGGCCTTGATGCCGCGGGCCAGGTCGCGGACGAGGGCGCGGAAGTCGACCCGGTGCGGAGCGGTGAAGTAGATCTTGAAGACGTTGTCGGTGTCGAGGTAGTCGACGCCGATGACCTTCATCGGGAGCTCGTGCTTGCGGATCAGGCGCTTGGCGATGGCGCGGCCCTCGGCGCGCCGCCGCCGGTTGGTCTCGTCGCGCGCGAGGTGCTCGTCGGTGGCGGGGCCGGCGCACTCGGGCAGGCCGCCGATGTCGTCGGAGACCCACTGCGGCGCCCACACGCACTCGGCGACCTCGGGCCCGGAGTCGGTCGGGACGAGGACCTTGTCACCGACCTTCGGGCTGTGCGGGCCCGGGTCGAGGTAGTAGAGCCGCCCGTAACGGGTGAAGCTGACTGCCATCACCATGCCCACGGTTTCGCTCCATTCGCCCGATTCCGTGGGTCCACTCTAGGTGTCACCAGGCGACGTCGGCGAGATCCTCTCCGGGGACGGCCGCGACGCCCTGCGCGTACAGGTCGCCGGCGGTCGCGATGAGGCTGTTGCTCGTGTGGGCGATGTCCAGGCCGGTGAGGGCGCCCTTCACCTTCTGGGTCCACAGCGTCCTCGCGGGCTTTCCCTGGAGCGTGTACGCCTGGAGGGTGAGCTCGGAGTTCTTCACCGCGCCCGTGATGACGGAGCGGCCGTCCCGGCTCAGGACGGCGTTGGTGGCGCCCTTGGGCAGCACCATGACGGCCTTGCTGACCTTGAGGTCGCCCGCGGGGCCGCCGGTGTCGAGGGTGCGGACCTGGTGCCTCGGGGAGCCGGCCGACGTCCAGACGAAGGAGAGTGTGCTGCCGGACCAGGAGAGGCTTCCGATTCGGGCGCGGAGCTTCGTCGTCCACGCCTTGTGGGCACCGCCGGTGGTGGAGACGACGTCCACACGGCCCCGGGCGCCCTTGTACGTCACGTAGGCGATGCGGCCGCCGTCCGGGCTGACGGCGAGTTCCGACCAGGCGGTGGACGCGCCCGGAACGCTGACCTTGGGGATGTCCGTCAGGCTCTTGGGGCGCCCGTCGTCGCCCAGCTCGAGGCGCTGGAACGTGACGCTGCGGCCGCCGTAGGAGGCGACGATGTAGGAGCCGTCCTTGACCGCGGCGACGCGGTGGAAGCGGCGGCCCTCCGGTGCGGCGACGGGGAGCCCCACGTTCGCACCGGTGCGGACGTCCCGGACGAGCAGCGAGGTGCCCGGCGCGGTGATGCCGACCACGACCGCCGGCTCCGTCCGCTCGGCCTTCGCCGCGGGCTTGGCCTCGCGCTCGTCGTCGCCGGCCCGCTGGTGGCGATGCACGACGTCCACGCCTCCGCCGATGAACAGGGCCGCCGCCGCGGCCATGCAGAGGGGGATGAGGCCCTTCCACGAGCCGAGCCGGTCCCCCGGGTCCTGGCGCCTGCCACCGTTCATGGGCTTGTCTCGCACCTGCCTTCCTGCGGATCGCCCGTCGTTTCTATCTCATTTACATCGCCACAAACACCCATGAATGCGGAGTTACCACTTCGCAAGCAAGCCGCCTCAGCCGAGCGACGCGCGGGCCACGTCGACCAGGGACGCCCTGTACGACCCGCCGAACAGGGCCACATGGACGAGCAGCGGGTGCAACTGGTGCAACGGGACGCGGGAACGCCATCCGTCCGCCAGGGGCGCCGCCTCATCGTAGGCGGCCAGCACCGTGTCCAGGTGCGGCGTTCCGAAGAGCGCCATCATCGCCAGGTCCGTCTCGCGGTGCCCGCCGTGCGCGGCGGGGTCGACCAGCAGCGCGCGCTCGTCCGTCCACAGGATGTTCCCGGACCACAGGTCGCCGTGGATGCGGGACGGCGGCTCCGGCGGCCCGGCGAGCGTCTCCACGTCCTCCATGACGGCCTCGATGAGGCGGACGTCACCGGACGACAGGTGCCGCCTGCCGAGGCGCAGGAACGGTTCGAGGCGGCGTTCGGCGTACCAGGCGGGCCAGGCGCGGTCGTCGAGGGTGGTGTCGAGCGGCAGGTCCGCGATGTAGCCGTCCCAGGGCGCCCCGTAGGAGTCCGGACGGTTCCCGGTGTGCAGGGCGGCCAGTTCCCGCCCCAGCCGTTCGGCGGCGGCCGGGGACGGCGACGCCGAGGGCAGCCACGGCAGGACGAGCATGTGGTCGTCCGCCGCGACGACCTCCGGGACGGGCGTTCCGGGGCCCGCCTCGCCCAGCCACCGCAACCCGGCGGCTTCCGCGGTGAACACGCCGGCCTGGTCGGACGCCGCCTTGACGAACACCTCGCGGCCGTCCGCCAGGGACGCCCTGTGCAGCGTCCAGGAGTGGCTGGAACCGAGATCGCGCACGTCGTCGACCGCGGTCCCGAGCAGCCGTTCCAGCCGCACCGCGCTCACGCCGCCTTGAGCGCCGCGCGGATCTCCTCCAGGAGGCCGGGCATCGCCGACTCCACCTGCTGTAGGACGAGGTCGAAGTCGGCGCGGTCCCCGTAGTAGGGGTCGGGGACGTCGAGGTCGCCGTCCGCGTCCGGGTCGAACTCGCGCAGCAGCCGGACCTTGCCTCGGGCCTCCTCGTCCGGCGCCATCGCCCGCAGCGCCCGCCGGTGCCCCTCGTCCAGCGCCAGGATCAGGTCGTACCGGGCGAACCAGCCGGGCTCGAACTGCCGCGCGATGTGCGCCGAGCGGTACCCGGCCCGCTCCAGCGTCGCGACCGTCCGCTCGTCGGCCCCGTCGCCCGCGTGCCAGTTGCCGGTGCCCGAACTGTCGACCTCGACGTCCAGCCCCTCTTCATCGACGTGGTGGCGCAGGACCCATTCGGCCATCGGAGAGCGGCAGATGTTGCCCGTGCAGACGAACGTGACGCGGTACGGCATCCCACCATCATGCCCCAGGGCGGCGTGGCTGGATCACGACCTCCTGGACGCCCGGGGCACTGGTCAGCGCCGCCTTGACCGCCTCGGCGGCGCGGGTGCCGGCGACGCGCACCCGCAGCGAATCGGGAAGGTCCTCGGGACGCAGGGCGGCGAGAAGGTCCTTGCGATCCGCGAAGGTCTTCCTGGCCCGCTCGTACGCCTGCTGCTGCGACTCGTACACCACCTGGCGCACTTTCGGCATGCCCGTGACGCGCTGCTTGACCGCCTGCCTCTGCTGCTCCGTCGCCGCGCCGTCGCCGCACCGGGGTTCGCTGGACGAGCGGACGCAGAAGAACACCGACACCTCACGCTCGCCCGGTTTCGAGCCTTCCGGGCTCGCGTCGTCCCGCATCCACAGGATGCCGCCGACTGACGCGCCCGCGGTCAGCGCGACGGCCAGCACGACGGCGCCGGCGATCAGCCAGATCGGGGCCCGCCGCGCACGCTCTTCGGTCGGCTCCTCCGGCTCGGTCATCGTCGCTCCCTCGTCCCGCCGCGCCCGCGATACAGCCGGTGTTCACCTTGCCACAGAACGCACCGGATGGTCCCGGCACAAAGAACGCGGCCCCCGGCGTGATCGCCGGGGGCCGCGCCCTGGGGTGGCCTAGTGCAGGGTCACCGCGAGACCGCGTTCAGCGCGTCCACGACGCCGCTGCCGAAGAACCCGTTCTGACCCTTCGAGCCTTCGCACGTCTGCGTCGAGGTGTGCTTGACCCACTCGCCGTCTTCACCCTGGGTGTACCAGACGTACTCGACGGTCCGCGGGCTCGGGCACGCCTTGGGCGTCGCGGTGCCGCGCAGCACCCGCTCGACGACGCCCGGGTCCAGGGTCAGGCCGCCGCGGCGGTCCCGGTGCCCGTACTTGCTGACGATGAGCGAGGCGACCCCGACGGCGTGCGGCGACGCCATCGACGTGCCCTGGATCGACTGGTAGTAGGCGCACTTGCCGCCCTTGCAGCTGCGGATGAGGTAGGGCACCTTCGGCGTGCCGTCGGCGTTCAGCTCACCGCGGGCCTTCGCGAGCCGCTCGGGGTAGGCCGCCCAGATGCCGCCCTTGTCGTCCGGACGCTGGTTCGCGTTGTCGACCTTGTCGCCACCGGGCGCCGCCACCGCGACGTAGCCGTTGCCGAAGCTGCTGTAGTACGACTTGCGGCCGCTCGGCCCGGTCGCCGAGATCGGGATGACGTGCTCGCCCTCGGACGGCATCGACACGCAGCTCGCCGGGACGGTCCGCTCATACGGCGCCTCGCCCGGCGTGGACGGGAAGTCGGGGCTGCTCGCGTCCTCGTTCGTCTTGGTGTAGTCGACGAGGTCGTTGCCCGCCGCGGAGATCAGCGTGACGCCGCGCTCGTGCGCGAAGTCCAGAGCGCGCTGGGCGGCCTTGACGATCGTCCGCTGCTCCAGCTGGGCCTCGGGGCTGTCGGCCGGGTTGTTGCCGCAGTTCCAGAGCCACGGGTCGATGTAGTAGCTCATGTTGACGACGTCGATGCCGTTCTTGGCCGCGTAGGTCAGGCCGTCGACGGTCGGCTGGAGGAAGAAGTAGCCGGAGTCCTGGCCGACGCGCAGGTTGACGATCGACACGTTCGGGGCGACGCCCGCCATGCCGAGGCCGTTGCGCGGCGAGGCGATCGTGGACGCGACGTGCGTGCCGTGGTCGTTGTCGTCCCAGTCGTTGGGGTCGACGCACGACGTGAACTCGCACGGCCCGTCGACCTCGTCGCCGTTGGCGTCGGTCGGGATGTCGTGGGTGAAGTTGCGGCTCAGCTTCCGGTCGAAGTTCGGCGCGATGTCCGGGTGGTCGCCGTCCACGCCGGTGTCGAGGACGCCGACCAGCACGCGCCTGTCACCCGGCTCCTTCTTGTACGAGCCGTTCGCCGTCGCGTGGATCTGCTTCATGTCCCACTGCAGGTCCGCGAGCGGCTCGGTGTCCTTGGACGGCTTGCCCGCAAGGGAGAGCTTGTTCGTGGCACCGCTCGTGACGCCGGCGAGCTTTTCGACCTTCGCGGCCTTCTTCTTGGTCTTCGGCGCCTCGCCGATGACCCGGTTGTGCGCGACGCCCTCCAACTCCCGCCGGCTCATCGCGGCGCGGATGAACCCCGGGTTGCTCGACCGGACGGTCGCGACGCCCACGTCGCGGTTCTCGTGAACGACCTTGCCTCCGGCCGCCTTCACGGCACGGTGGGCCCGGCCCGTGGACACGCCCTCCTTGTAGAGGACGACGTACTCCGACGCCTCGCCCTTCGCCTGCGATGGGTTCGGAGCCGCTGACACTGGAAACGCGAGGGCCGTCATGGTGGCGACGGCGCACGCGGCGGAAATCAAGGCTCGCCGCAAGGCAGACCTCCTGGCCGTGGGGGTGAATAGCCCGGTTTTCTGTTGATCAGCCAGGAGACGTTACGTGTGCGCTTGTTGAGAGACGCGTACGGAAATGTAACGAATAGGGACATCTCTTGTAAGCGGGGAACAGGAGACGTCCCGCGATCGTCGTCGGCTCGGTGCGACCACGGCCGAATGGTCCGCTCGGCGCCGTCCGCCCAGTGGGTGTCAGCCGGTCCGCAGAGCGAGCGTGAGGGCCTCGAACGCCAACTGCGGGTTGACGTTCGCCGCCAGCCGCTCCCGGCAGTCCATGATCGCGTCAAGGCGGCGGAGGGTGTCCTCCGGGCGGCCGTTGCCCGCCGCCGTCCGCAGCTCCGGCCCGAGCTCGATGTTCACCAGCTCGCCGCCCGCCCCGAGCTGCAGCGTCAGCAGGTCGCGGTAGTAGGACGCGAGGTCGAGCAGCGTCCGGTCCAGGGCGTCCCGCAGGACCCGCGTCGCCCGCGACTTCTGCCGGGCCTCAAGGTCCTTGAGGGCGCCCGCCGTCCCGCGCGGCATGCGGCCCTTCTCGCTCTCGCCGAGCGCCTTGCGCAGCGCGGACGTCTCGGTCTCGTTCAGCTCCGCCGTCTGCGCGTCCCGCTCCGCCTCCGCCGCCTTCACGAGGGTCTCCGCCGCCGCGACCGCCGGGCTCACCCCGGTCAGCCGGCGCGGGATCGCCACCACGCCGTCGCGCACCTGGCGCATCGCCGGGTCGGCGGCGAGGCGGCGGGCCCGGCTGATGTGGCCCTGCGCGGCCCGCGCCACCACGTCGGCGGTGTCGCGGTCGACGCCGTCCCGCTGGACGAGGAAGTCCGCGATCGCCGCGATCGGCGGGGTCTGCAGCGTCACCAGCCGGCAGCGGGACCGGATCGTCACCAGCAGGTCCTCCGGCGACGGCGTGCACAGCAGCCACACCGTCCGCGCCGGCGGCTCCTCGATCGCCTTCAGCAGCGCGTTCGCGGCGCCCTCGGTGGCCCGGTCGGCGTCCTCGAACAGCACCACCTGCCAGCGGCCCCCGCTCGGCGACGACGACGCCCGCAGCACGAGCGCCCGCGCGTCCTTGACGCCGAACGACAGGCCCTCCGGGCGGACGACCTCGACGTCCGCGTGCGTCCCCTGGAGGATCTGGTGGCAGGACGCGCAGTGCCCGCACCCGCGCGGCGTCTCCGTGCACTGCAGCGCCGCCGCGAACGCCCGCGCGGCGGCGACGCGGCCGGAACCGGGCGGCCCGGTGAACAGCCACGCGTGCGCCACGCCGCCCGTCCCGCCGGCGGCCGCGGACAGCTGCGCGATGACGGGCTCCTGCCCGACCAGGTCGTCCCACACGCTCATGGAGAGAGGCTAGCCGGGTCAGTAGTCGGTGATGACCGGGAACGTGCTCGTGGCGTCCTCGGTGCCCGCCGGGATCGGGTCGGGCAGGATCTCGCGGATCCGGTACTGGATCTCGCGGGTCAGCTCGGCCTGCGGGCGGCTCGCCTCCAGGATCAGGTAGCGGTCCGGGTCGGCCTCGGCGAGGGCGCGGAACCCGGCGCGGACGCGCTCGTGAAAGTCCGCCGACTCCGACTCCATGCGGTCGGCGGGGGCCGGCAGCCGGCCGAGGCCCGTCTGCGGCGGGATCTCCAGCAGGACGGTCAGGTCCGGGACGAGGCCGCCGGTCGCCCACGCGTTGACGCGGGCGATGTCCTCCACGGCCTGCTGCCGGCCGAACCCCTGGTAGGCCAGGGACGAGTCGACGTAGCGGTCGCTGACCACGATCGCGCCGCGGTCCATCGCCGGCTTGATCACGTTGGCCACGTGGTCGGCGCGGTCGGCCGCGTACAGCAGGGTCTCGCCGCGGACGGACAGGCCGGTGGTGTCGCGGTCGAGCAGCATCGCCCGCAGCCGCATCCCGATCTTGGTGGCGCCGGGCTCGTGCGTGGTGACGACGTCGTAGCCGTGGTCGCGCAGCCAGATCGCGGCGAGCCGCGCCTGCGTCGTCTTGCCCGCGCCCTCGCCGCCCTCGAACGCGATGAACACGCCGCGGTTCCGGTGGACGGGCTGCTGGGGCGCGGCGACGGCCTGTTCGGGCGGGGTGTAGATCTCGCCGTGCAGGGCGGCGCGCAGGTCGGGGACGAGCGGGATGCCGCGCCGGTCGTCCAGCCGCCGGTACGCGAGGAGGCCGGACACCAGCGCGACGACCGCCGCGACCAGCAGCGCGACGCCGGACCCGTGGACGTCGTACACGCCGCCGCCGAGGTCGATCCGGTGCGAGCCGACCGCCCCGGCGATCAGCGGGACGCCGGCGGCCGCGAGGAGCACGGTGACGAGCGCGACCGACCGCGGGTAGGCGGACGGGCGGGTGTCCTCCGGCGCGTCGGGGTCGTTCACCGCCGCCTTGGCGTTCGACCAGGCGGCCCCGGCGAACACCCCCAGGAACGCCGTCATGAACACCACGACGACGAGGTTCTGGACGAGGGCGAGCACGGCCAGCGCCAGCGCGGCGGCGATCACGGCGAGGCCGAGGAGGCGCCGGCGGCTGAACGGGACGAGGACGCGCGGCCCGAGGAACAGCCCGAAGCCGGTGCCGGCAGTGAGCCCGGTCAGGACGGTGCCGTACCCGGCGTCGCCGCCGCCCAGCTCACCGGCGTGGACGCGGGCCGCGGCGAGGATCGCGCCGGCCGTGACGGACGCGCCGGCGATCGCGAGGCCGAGCCCGCGGGCGGCGGCCGTCCCCGGCCCCTGGAAGATCAGCTTCAGCGGCGCGCCGGCCGCGGCGGGCTCGGCGAACGGGATCTCGCGGATCGTGGCGGTCGCGCCGGCCGAGGCCAGGAACACCGCGGCGGTCGCGTAGAGCGCCAGGTCGGCGCGGGAGCCGGTGCCGAGCGTCCCGTCCGCGATGAGGGCGAGGACGGCGAACAGCAGCGCGGCGGCGGGCGCCGGAGCGACGATCACGCGGGTCGCGGCGCGGCGGGCGGCGGCGCGCAGCTCCTCGTCCGGGACCAGGGCGGGCAGGGACGCGCGCGCCGCCGGGAACCACACCAGGCTCAGGCAGGACACCAGGAACGCGGCGGCCAGCGTCCACGGCAGCATGCCGACGAGCGGCACGGTGACGACGACCACCAGCCGCAGCACGTCCGCGATCATCAGCATCAGCCGGCGGTCGACGCGGGCGGCGAGCACGCCGCCGAGCGGTGCGAGCAGCACCGCGGGCAGCAGCATCACGGCCAGCGTGCCGCCGACCGCCTGCGCCTGCGTCGCGGCGCCGTCGTCGCGGGTCAGCGTCGCCGCCATCGCGGTCAGCGCGGGCACGCTGAGCCACTGCGCGAGGCAGGACAGCGCCAGCACGCTCCGCAGCCGCCGGAACGGCGCGATCGAGGACAGTGACGAAACGCCCGGCGGCGGTGACGCTGCGGGGTGCGGCCGGGGTGCGCCCGTTCTGGTCATGTCGGTCAGGGTATCGGCGTGGATGTCCCTAGGAGCCGGACTTTGCGGAGGTTCGGCGGCGCGTCGCCGTCTTCTTCTTCCCGCCGCCCGCGGCCACCTTCTCCCGGCGCTCGGCGAGCAGCTCGGCGGCGCGCTGGATCGTGATCGACTCGACCTCGTCGCCCTTGCGCAGGCTCGCGTTCGTCTCACCGTCGGTGACGTACGGGCCGAACCGGCCCTCCTTCACCACCACCGGCTTCTCGCTCGCCGGATCCTTGCCCAGCTCGCGGAGCGGCGCCGCGGCCGCGGCCCGCCGTCCGCGCTGCTTCGGCTGCGCGAACAGCTCCTTCGCCTGCTCCAGCGTGACGGTGAACAGCTCGTCCTCCGAGCCGAGCGACCGGCTGTCGGTGCCCTTCTTGATGTAGGGACCGAACCGGCCGTTCTGCGCGGTCACCGGCTCGCCGTCCAGCTCGCCCAGCGTGCGCGGCAGGGACAGCAGCTTCAGCGCATCGTCGAGCGTGATCGTGTCGAGCGACATCGACTTGAACAGGGAACCCGTGCGCGGCTTGGGGGTATCGGCCTTCTTCGTCCGCTTCTTCCCCTCGGCGGGCGGCGCCGGCTCGGGCAGGATCTCGGTGACGTACGGCCCGAACCGCCCCGACTTCGCGACGATCGTGTGGCCCGTCTCCGGGTCCTTGCCGAGCTCCCGGTCGCCCGACGGCTGCGCCATCAGCTCTTCGGCCTTCTCGGCGGTCAGCTCGTCCGGCGCGATGTCGTCGGGGATGTTGACGCGTTCCCCGTCGCGGTCGAGGTAGGAGCCGTACCGGCCGACCCGGACCACGATGTCGGTGCCCTTGATCGGGAAAGAGCTGATGCCCTTGGCGTCGATGTCGCCGATGTCGCCTACCAACTCCTTCAGGCCCTCTTCGCCGTTGTCGCCGAAGTAGAACCGGGTCAGCCAGCGGACGCGCTCGGCCTCACCGCGGGCGATCTCGTCGAGACCGTCCTCCATGTGCGCGGTGAAGTCGTAGTCGACCAGGTTGCCGAAGTGCTGCTCCAGCAGGTTCACCACGGCGAATGCCAGAAACGACGGGACGAGCGCCGTGCCCTTCTTGAACACGTACTCGCGCGCCAGGATCGTCCCGATGATCGAAGCGTAGGTGGACGGGCGGCCGATCTCCCGCTCCTCCAGCTCCTTGACCAGGCTGGCCTCGGTGTAGCGGGCCGGCGGGCGGGTCGAGTGGCCCTCCGCGTCCACCGCGTCCGCGGTCAGCGGGTCGCCCTCCGCCAGGTTCGGCAGCCGCCGCTCCTGGTCGTCCCGGTCGGTGGACGGGTCGTCCGCGCTCTCCACGTACGCCTTGAGGAACCCGTGGAACGTGATCGTCTTGCCGGTCGCGCCGAACTCGGCCCGCTCGTTCTGCGTCGAGAGCCCGGTGACGCGGATCGACACCGACTGGCCCACGGCGTCCTTCATCTGGGACGCGATCGTCCGCTTCCAGATCAGCTCGTAGAGGCGGAACTGGTCGCCGGACAGGCCCGTCTCGGCCGGCGTCCGGAACGTGTCGCCCGCCGGGCGGATCGCCTCGTGCGCCTCCTGGGCGTTCTTCACCTTGGACGCGTAAACGCGCGGCTTGTCCGGAACGTACTCGCCGCCGAACAGGCTCGCCGCCTGCCTGCGGGCCGCCGTGATCGCCGTCTCCGACAGCGTGATCGAGTCGGTGCGCATGTAGGTGATGAAGCCGTTCTCGTACAGCTTCTGCGCGACCGACATCGTGTACTTCGCGGAGAAGTTCAGCTTGCGGCTGGCCTCCTGCTGGAGGGTCGTCGTCCGAAACGGGGGGTACGGGCGGCGCGTGTACGGCTTGCGCTCGACCGACTTGACCTCGTACGGGCGGTCCCGCAGCCGCTCGGCCAGGGCGCGGGCGGCGGCCTCGTCCAGGTGCAGCGCGTCCCTGGTCTTCAGGGTGCCGTCGGACGCGAAGTCGCGGCCCTGCGCGACGCGCTTGTCGTCCACCGAGACGAGCCCGGCCTTGAAGACCTTCGGCTCCTCGTCCTTACCGGTGTCGAACTGCGCCGCGATGTCCCAGTAGTGGGCGGGGACGAACGCGATCCGCTCCCGCTCCCGCTCGACGACCAGGCGCGTCGCCACCGACTGCACCCGGCCCGCCGACAGCTTCGGCATGACCTTCTTCCACAGGACGGGGCTGACCTCGTACCCGTAGAGGCGGTCCAGGATCCGGCGCGTCTCCTGCGCGTCCACCAGGCGCATGTTCAGCTGGCGCGGGTTCGCGGCGGCGCGCTGGATCGCGTCCTTGGTGATCTCGTTGAAGACCATCCGGTGCACGGGGACCTTCGGCTTCAGGACGTCCTGGAGGTGCCAGGCGATCGCCTCGCCCTCCCGGTCCTCGTCCGTCGCGAGGAACAGCTCGTCGGCCTCCGCGAGCAGCTTCTTGAGCTTCTGCACCTGCTGCCGCTTGTCGGTGTTGACCACATAGAGCGGCTCGAAGTCCTGCTCGACGTTCACGCCGAGCTTGGCCCACGGCTCGCCCTTGTACTTGGCCGGCACCTCCGAGGCGCTTCCCGGGAGGTCCCGGATATGGCCGATACTGGACTCCACGATGTAGCCACGGCCCAGGTACCCGGCGATCGTCTTCGCCTTCGCAGGCGACTCGACGATCACCAGGCGGGTCCCGGAGCCATTGCCCCGGCCACTGTTCGCGGTGCCGTTCTTGGCTGGCACAGTCGCTCCAACCTCGCTGTCTCGGTCCTCTTACACAGGCTCTTTCTTACCGGCTTCGTACAACGTCGCATGACGGCGCGTTCAATCCCGTGGGTCCTTCCCCGCCGCCTCGCGATCATCGTGCCGCCCCCTGGGGAGGGACGGGATTCTCACCGTCGCGCGCCTCCGACAGGATGACATGCCCCCGGCCGCCGCGCGGACGCGGACGCCGCGGTCGGGTGCCGCACGCCCGGTCGACCACGTAATAATGGTCTCAATGGCGGAGTACACCTACCTCGTCCTGTCGCTGCCGCGCGGCACCACGCGTGATACCGCCCGGCAGATCCTCACCGAGCACGCGGAACGCGGCGGCTGGGAGATCGATCGGTTGCGCCTGTACCCGGACGGCCGCCGACGTATTCAGCTTCGCCGCAAGGTCATCCGCGCCGTCCGCACTTTCTGACCGTTCCCCCGTGGCATCGCCCGGAGCGTAGCACCACGTTCGGTCCGCTTGACGCATCGTCACCCCCGCCTGCAGCGGTTCGCCCGCCCCGGGCCGCGCCTCCCGGGACGGGCGAAGTCTTCCGCTCGCCGTGCGCGTGGCCGCTCGCCGTGCGCGTGGCCGCACCGCCACGCCCGCCGGCCGGCTAGCGGCGGCCCACGCGGAGGCGGCGGGCCAGCGCCAGCGTTCCGGCCGCGAAGGCCAGCACCCCGGACACCGCCAGCACCCACACCGAACCGGAGTCCTTGCCGGACGGGGCCGCGCCCTTCGCCGCGACCCCCGCGACCGGGCCGATCTCACTCGTCACGGGCACCTGCCCGCCCGGCCGGAGCATGCCGTCCGTGCTGACCGGCGTGGCGGGCAGCACGCGCCCGCCCGGCAGGTTCCGCAGCGGAAGCTTCGGCGTGCCGTGAGACCGCGCGTTCGAGCCCGCGGCCGCCAGCGGCCGTCCGGCCGCTCCGCCCCCGGGAACCAGGGCCCGGACACCGTCCACGGTCTCGCCCAGCGCACCGTCCGCGACCAGGGTCTTCTGGCCGCCATCCTGGACGAGGGCGTCCGTCCGGGGCACCGCGAACAGGCTGGGCAGCCCATCCACCCGAGCCAGCGCACTCACCGGGGGCAGCCCGCCCACCCCACGCCGCTCAGCCGAGAGCGCCTTGCCACCCACGGGCAGCACGCGAACCCCCGACAGACCGTCCGCCTTCGGCAGCGCCACGAGACCACCGGCGTTGGGCAGACCGCTCACACCGGGCAGCGCACTTGCTTCACGCCGCTCCCCCGAGAGGGACCCGCCGCCCACGGGCAGCACGCTCAGCCTGGGCAGACCGTGCGTCCGCGGCAGCGCGACCAGCCCACCAGCCTTGGGCAGACCGTTTACACCGGGCAGTGCGCCCGCCCCACGCCGCTCGGCTGAGAGGGACTCGACTCCCGGCAGGGCGTCCGTCGTGTGGCGGTCGGTCACCTGGGAGTGGCCGACGATCGCGGGCTGCGCGTTGACCTCTGCCAGGCCGTCCGTCTCGGGGAGCGGGTGGGAGAGGCCGTTCACGCCGTTGACCCCGGGGTTTCCGGCGTGGCGGGCGTTCAGCTTCGGGAGGCCGATGCCGCCCGGGAGCGCCTGGGTGTCGAGCAGCGAGACGGCCAGCGGCTCGTCGTGCACGGTGTCCAGGCCCTCGCCGGCGATGGCCGTGGCGGGGCGGGGCTTCGGGAGCGTGGTCCCGCCGTGCCGCGCGGCCTTCAGGTTCTTCGTGCCCTTGAACTGGTGCCCGGCGGGTAGGCGCGGAGTGTCCACCGTGGGGACGGCGACGAGCTTGGTGAGGCCGCGCACGCCGTCCGCCTTGGGCAGCGTGTTCTCGCTCGGCAGGCCGCCCATGGCGGGGACGGTGCCGGTCGTCCGGGAGTAGGGCTGGTAGCCGCCGTAGCCGGGACCGTCCTGGCACAGGCCGGAGGCGAGGCCGACGATCGCGGCCGCGTTTCCACAGGCGTCGGCGGGGGCCTTGACCAGGGCGTTCGCCTGGTTGCCGCCGCCGACTCCGTGGTCACCGGACGTCTTGGCGCCGGAGCCCTGCGAACCCTCGACGAGCGTCTGGCCGTTGCAGCTCGCGCCCGCCAGGCCCACGACGGCCGCGGCGTTGCCGCAGACCTCGGCCGGGGCGGTGACCGGCGTGTTTCCCTGGTTTCCGGCCAGGATCCCACCCACGCCGGACGTGCGCTGGTCGCCGCCGGAACTGCTGCGCGCGTGCGCGCCGCCCTCGCAGAACGCGGCGGCCTGCCCGGCGACCGCCGCGGCGTTGCCGCAGACGGTCAGCCGGATGCTGACGGGGGCGTTGCCCTGGTTTCCGGCGATCACGCCGAGGTCGCCCGCCGTGGTCTGCCGTCCCGTCCGGTGGCCGCCGTTGCGGACGGACGCGCCGCCCTCGCACGCCGCCGCCGCGTTGCCGACCGCGTTGCCGCACATGTCCACGGGCACGCTGATCGGGACGTCCGCCTGGTTGCCGGCGCCGACGCCGAAGATGCCGGACGTCTGCTGTCCCGACCCGGTGTCGCCGCCGGTCTTGACGCGGGCGCCGCCCTCGCAGCCGCCGACCGCCTCCCCGGCGACCGCGACGGCGTTGCCGCACACGTTGACCGGGATCGAGATCGGGGCGTGCACCTGGTTCCCCGCGAGGACGCCGCCCGTCCCGTCGGTGCGCTGGCCACCGCCCGCGCCTCCGCCGCCGACACTCGCGCCGCCCCGGCAGCCCGCGTCGGCCTCGCCGAGGACCGCCGCGCCGTTCCCGCAGACGTTCACCGGCAGCGAGATCGGCGCGTTGACCTGGTTGCCGGACGCGATGCCGTGCGCACCGGACGTCCGGCCGTCCCCGCCGCGCTTGCGGACCTTGACGCCGCCGCGGGACGTGGCGTGCGTGGTGCCGAGCAGCGCGGCGCCGTTGCCGCTGACGTCGACCGGGGCGGAGATGGGGACGTCCACCTGGTTGCCGCTCAGCACGCCGGCGCCGCCGTTCGTGACGTCGGCGAAGGCGTTGGCGGGGATGGCGCTGACACCGAGGGCGACAAAGCCCGCGGTGAGCACCGCGGCACGCGATGTGCCTTTTGCCCACGTTCGCATGATGCTCCGTTCGAAAGGAGAAAAGGGTGAAGAGACAGGTGTGTCTCGGGGGGATGCCGCGCATGAGGGCACGGCGGATGACCGGACCGGCGTGCCCGAGCCGCACGGGCACGCGTCCGGAGACTGTGATCAGGGATTAGTCGGGCGCGAAGGAAGGCTCGTCCGCGGCGGTGCGGACGGCCGGGGGCATCGCGCAGGAGGCGCGCGGAAGCGCCGCGCGCGGCGGGGCCGGAGCCCATGTCCCGACGTCGGGCAGCCCTGCGGTCAGGGCGCCGGTGACGACGCCACCGACCGTCGAACCACCGTCGGGGTGGTCGGGCGCCGGCATGGGCGCCCGATGCTGCTGGACGGCATGGCGCGCCTCATGGGCGACGGCCGTCCGATCGACGGAAACGCTGGAAACCCGGTGCGCGTCCAGCTCGCGCGCCGGCCGCTGGGCCTGGGAAACCTCACCCGCGGCCGCAGCCGGAGGGGTTTCCCGCACCGTCACCGGATCGTTCGAGGCCTCCGGCAAGACCACCTGCTGCACCGGCACCTCGCGCGGCGCCTTCTTCGCCACGGCCCGGACGACCCCGCGCACCGGTTCACGCTGATGGACGGCCGTGACCGCGTCCCCGAGGACGGGCGTCTTCGCGACGACCTCGGCCGGCGCGGCGGGCCCCTCGTCGGCATGCGCGGACTGCGCCGCGCACCCGAGGAGCCAGCCCGCGATCAGGAGCCCGCCGAGAACGAGCAGCCGCCGGACGGCGCGTCCGGCGGAGACGCGACGCGGCCGGGCGATGACCGCCCCGACCCGCGCCGCGTCCCCTGCCACCACACACCCTCCGTTGCGACGGACCCGTCAACGAATGGTGACGATAGCACCACGGAACGCAGTGGTGATGGCAAATTCAGCAGCGATCAAGGAATGTGTCGAGAACCCTGACGCCGAAGCGCAGCCCGTCCACGGGAACGCGCTCGTCAATGCCATGGAACATTCCGGAAAAGTCCAACTCTGGGGGCAGTTTCAGCGGCGCGAATCCGAAGCACCGCATGCCCAGCCGCGCGAACGCCTTCGCGTCCGTCCCGCCGCTCAGGCAGTACGGGACCGGCAGCGCGCCCGCGTCCTCCGAGGTCAGCGCCGCCTCCATCGCCGCGACGAGGGCCCCCTCGTAGTCCGTCTCCACCGCGTGGTCATGATGGACGAAATCCCGCTCGACATCCGGCCCGAGAAGTTCGTCCACGACCGCGAAGAACTCCTCCTCATATCCGGGCAAAAAGCGTCCGTCGATCTGAGCCGTGGCACTCTGCGGAATGACATTCGTCTTGTATCCGGCGTCCAGCCGCGTCGGATTGAGCGTGTGCCGGAGCGTCGCGCCGATCATTCGCGCCAGCGGCCCGATCTGCTCAAGGCACTTCTCCGGACGATCCGGATCGAACTCCACCCCGTACGCCATGCACGCCCGCTCCAGGAAGGCCCGCACCGACTTCGTCAACTGCACCGGGAACTCGTGCGCCCCCAGCCGCGCGACCGCCGCCGCCACCGCCGTGACCGCGTTGTCCGGATGCACCATCGACCCGTGCCCGGCCGTCCCCTTGGCGGTCAGGTTCATCCACGCGATGCCCTTCTCCGCCGTCTCGATGAGGTACATCCGCCGGTCCCCGGGCACCGTCAGGCTGAACCCGCCGACCTCCCCCACGGCCTCGGTGCACCCCTCGAACAGCTCCGGATGCTCCTTCACCAGCCACTGCGCACCCCAGTTCCCCCCGGCCTCCTCATCGGCCAGGAAGGCGAGCACGATGTCCCGCGGCGGCCTGCGCCCCTCCCTGAGCCGCTGCCGCGCCACGGCCAGGATCATCGCGTCCATGTCCTTCATGTCGACGGCGCCGCGCCCCCACACGCACCCGTCCGCGATCTCCCCGCCGAACGGGTCCCGCGTCCAGTCCTCCCGGCGCGCCGGCACGACGTCGAGATGCCCGTGCAGCAGCAGCGCGTCCCGACCCGGATCCTCCCCCTCGATCCGCGCGACGAGACTCGCCCGCCCCGGATGCGACTCGAAGATCCGCGTCTCCAGCCCGACCTCCTCCAGCTTCTCCGCCACGTACTCGGCCGCCACCCGCTCCCCCGGCCCCGAATGATCGCCCGGGTTGCTGGTGTCGATCCGGATGAGTTCCTGGCAGAGCCGGACGACCTCGTCCTCAGCGGTCGGCTCGTGCGCCACAGTGATCACCTCGTGTCCTCGCGTACCGTCCCATGGTGCCCCGCCGATCGACTTCGCCGCGACTCGCCACCTTTGGTATGGTGAAGCCCGCCGCAGCCCGCTGCGGCCTGCGACCGGTCCGGGTGGCGGAATAGGCAGACGCGCTAGCTTGAGGTGCTAGTGCCCTTTACGGGGCATGGGGGTTCAAGTCCCCCCTCGGACACACAGTTCGTACATATCCGGGTATTTCCGGGCACTCTGGAGTGCCTCTCGGGGCTGGTTTACACCTGAGAGGGTTGGTTTTTCGCTGTTTGATCACTTCCTTTCGCCGTGGTTGTGGATGCCGTGAGCACACCAGCCGCAGTCTGCGCCGGAACGGCGCGTGCAACGACGCGAGGCGCCTCGGTGTCAGCGTCGGTGGTGGATGGTGTCCTTCACCTCCCTCGGGGTGCCGGTCCGCAACGTGCGGGTCTCGGGCTCATAGGTGAGCGTGAGCTTTCGGGTGCGCAGGTCGCCGATGACCTCCCCGGGGTCGGGGGACGCGCCGTCCGGCACGGCATCGGACAGGCCGGTCAGGCGAAGGTGCAGGGTCGGCAGATGGGGCAGGATGTGGTCCTCGCGGACGTAGAGGTTCTTGGGCCGATCCGGATCTGAGCGCGACGAGCTGCTGTGGCCGTGCCGGCACCGATACGCGGGCCGGTTGTTGGCCCAGCACGATTCCGTCCGGCGGCCGCAGACGCCGCAGCGCAGCAGCCCGGCGAGCAGGTAGCAGCGGTCCGAGCGGGCGGTGGCACCGCGCAGGGTCTGGATGCCCTGGACCGCGATGAAGTCGGACTCGCTGACCAGTGCCGGGTGCGCGGGACGGGCGGAGATGACCCAGCCGTCGGACAGGTTCCACCGCTGCACCTGCCGCTGCCCAAGCCCCGCTGGGTGAACATCCATTGCACGATCGGCGCCGTCTGCGGGTCGGGGTCTGCGCCGCGCGCAGTGCCTCCAGCGCGGGCTCGGGCGGATCCTCGGCCGAGCACTGCGGCAGGTTCGGCACGATGACCAGATCGGCGTCCCGAACCGCCCGCAGATCGTAAGGAACCGCGCAGGCCAACCAGCCGCCCACGATCGTCGTGTCCGGTTCGCCCGCGACAACGGCCACCTCCATCCCAGGAAGGCCCCCGTAGTGCGCGGCAAGGTCGAACACCCCGAACGCAAAAGACATGCTGCTCAGCAAGGCCCCGTCGAAGAGCAGCACGACAAGATGCTGAATCTCCCTCGCCTCAGCCTGATCACCAACGAAGATCTCACGGTATAACTCGATGCTCACAGCGGCCGCCTTCCCCACGCCGGAGGGGTTTGGAGTCATACGGCCCACGGCCGCACGGGATTGTCAGCGATTGGCCCCGATGACCGGGCAAGACCCCACACCTGCTGTGCCGGGGTCGGATGCCGCCGGGGTCGACGGCGCGGCGCAAGACTGTTCGCCAGCGTGCGGACGCGGACGGACGCGGACGACTACCGGCCTCTCCCCCGACCCCGACAGGACGACCCAGCACTGGATCCCCTCGTCCACGAGCAGCACCCCGAGTCATCCCCGAGGTGCTGGAAGACGTACTCGCGCTGGTCATCGCGCATCCCCGACACATCCCAGCGGGCGTTTGCCCAGCAAGCGCTGCATCCGATCCGGCGCCAGCAGCCCGGTCACATACGCCCGCGCCTGCCGCCGCGGCTCCACCCGAGGAAACCCTCCGCCTACCTCGTCCCGACGGAACTCCGCGCCCCGAACCGCATGCCGCCCCGGACCAACATTTCCCTTTGCGGACGCATCTAACGAGCGAACGACCGCGGCTGAAGGAATGGCATGCACGCACCCGATTCCACACCCTCACGGAGACGTCCAGGACCCGTACGGCTGGCCATGTACGTGATGCTCGCGCGTTGGGTACCCGCCGCCCTCGCGAACCGGCGATTTGCGTGAGATTCGCCCAGGAATCGGGCAACGACCCCCATCCCCTGGTTGTCGCCGCCACAATCGGCGGCGTGATCAGCGCGACCGTCGCCGTCGCCGCTCTGCTCACTCCCTCTGCCCGCCGGTTCTTCACCCAGCCGGCCACCACCGAGCCGCAGTCGTACCCCG
The DNA here is from genome assembly GCF_047130825.1 of Actinomadura madurae. NCBI lineage: Bacteria > Bacillati > Actinomycetota > Actinomycetes > Streptosporangiales > Thermomonosporaceae > Actinomadura > Actinomadura madurae. The sequence goes on along the minus strand of NZ_CP083237.1, from coordinate 7,192,154 downwards.
CCGGACCAACGATCCCAAGACCTGGGAAAGGATCAATGTGCAGCGTGCAGCGGTGAGCCTGACCCTGGTGGGAACCCCCCGCCGGCAGTCCGCAGTTGGGGGGCACGGAACCGCTCTCCTGATCGGGGGCGACCAGCCAGGCCTCTTCAACGGGAATCACATGAAAAGGGGAACGCTGTGACGCCGAGTACAACCCGGAGCACGCGTCCGCGCCAGGTACGCGGACCGGTGCTTACCCTGGGCGCGGTGACGGCGGTCGGAACGGCCTTGTTCTGGTTCTTCCTGATCAACCCGTGGAACTTCGCTTACGGTGGCCGGATCGCGTCGGTCGCATTCGGGGTGGTCATCGCCGGTGCCGCGCTCACGGCGAGCGTTCCCATTCCGAGCAAGCCCGCGAGAAGGATCGCGGCGTTCACGGGCGTGAGTGTGGCGCTCTTGCTGAGCGTCCTGTTCCTCCTGTTGTCCTTGTGGGGGGCTTCTGGGGTACGGAGCAGCCGCGTCCATGACGTCTCTCCTGACGGTGATACGCGGCTGGTGCTGGTCATCAGGGACGGGTTGCGTAAGAACTCCGCAGCGGAGGTCAAACTCCAGTCCGGCCGGAAGCCGTTCCACCAGGAACGGACCGTGTGGTCGACCTCTTCCTTGGGAGCTCCGCAACGGATACGTTTCACCGGCTCCCGCACCATCGAGATCGTCTTCGCAGGAGACACTTTCCGTACCGAATACGACCCGGACACCCTGGAGGCCGGCCGTCGTTATACCAGCTGAGTGCATCTTTGAGAAAGAACTCGTCGGCGGCGCCAGGGGAGCAGGGGAACCCGGAGACGGATTCGCACCGTCGAAGACGGCATGAGCGGCAGAAGGGGGATCGCTGCGGGTGTTGTCGTCGCCGTGCTCGCGTTGGCCGGGGCGGCGACGGCGATCCTCCGGCCGGCGAACGGCCCGCGCGTCGCACCACCGGACCGGACGGTGATGGCCGAGCTGCTGGTCTTCCGCCAGGGGCACGGCCTGCCGAGTGTGTCCACGGTGCTGCGCAGCCGCACCGACGCCCGCGCGGTGCGCGGATGGTTCGCCGAAACGGAACGGGGCGCCCCGGACGCCGGGGATATCGAGAGGCTCGCCGGGCGGCGCGACTACGGCCGGGAGGCGGTGGTGCTGTTCTCCTACACCGGCGGCTGCGACACCGCCCGCGGCGCGCGCCTGACCAGCGACGGCCCTGGGCGGCTCAACATGGACCTCACCGGCGTGACCGAACACGGGGAGTGCGACACGCCCTACAAGAACCTGGCGATGTTCGCCGTCGACAAGGCCAAGGCACCCCCGGGCGGGCTCACGCTGGGAGGCGCCCGTACAGGCAGTCCCGACCCGGTGAGCCCTGGGAAGCTGGTGGCGTTCGAGAAGCTCGCCGCGCCGCCGCCCCGTTCTGCGCGGGCGGCCGAGGTGAGCCAGCCCGACCAACTCGAAGGGTTCCTCAAGTCGCTCCCCGGTGCGAGGCTGGGCGGCGGGACGCCCGGTCAGAGGGGTGGGCGCCGCTTCGCCTTCGTCCTCTCCGGCTGCGCCGCGAGGACCGCGATCATGATGATCGACGAGGACCGGCTGGCGGCCGAGCCGGTCGGCGACGGCATCACGCGGTGCGAGATCGCCGAGCACTACGCGGCCGTGTTCACCGTCGAGGCGCAGAACGTGCCGCCTACTACCAGGATCGGCTGACCAGTCCTCGGCACTCTCCGACTCGGCAGCCCGGGGTCCGCCCACCCGGGAGCGGGTTTCCAGAACACATCGCCCCAGGCCACAGCGCCGATGCCGGTTGCCATGCCGATTTTCGACGTTGGCTGCGCGGATGCCCAAAGCCTCGACTCGCCGTAGGTCGAGGGGCCGTCGCATGGTGAGCCCCGGGGCGGGTCGTTTTGGATCCGTGGATTCCCAGGCGATCATCGGACTCGTCCGAGGTCAGTCCATACGCTGAGGGGCGCTCAGTGCGTCGATCTCGGCGGTGCGTACCGCGGGCTTGTGGTGCGTGGCGGCGTCGGCGAGCCGGTCCATCCGCATCCGCCATCCGGTGATCTCCAAGCGGGCGAGCGGGGGACCGGTGCGCGGTAGGGCAGCGTGGACGTATACGTAGCGGCCCTTGCTGACCTGGCTTCGCCAGGGCAGGTCCAGGAAGTTCAGCAGCGTCCATTCGCGGGATCGATGGTGCACTACGTCGATCGCCGCGACCTGCTCCCAGGGAATCAGCAGGTCGACGGGGGTGCCCAGCCAGACGCCCTTACCGGTGACCGAGAACGCGATCTCGCGGCGCAGCCGGCGGCGTGCTGCGCCGCCCGCCCGTCCGAGCGTCACCACGGCCGGGCACATCACGCCGAACGCGGCCGCGACCACGGCGAACTGCCGCGGGCCGATGTTCCCGTCCCAGATCACCGTGAGCGCAGCACCGGTGCACAGGGCGACCAGAGCGAGCGCGACCAGGGCGAGACTGAGCGGATGCCGCCAGGTGTGCGGCACGACGTAGGTCTCCCGATCATCGATCATGCCGGGTGTGACGGTGCGAGGATCCCCGAAGTTCGCCGCTGCGTGTCCAGCCGGTCCCGGCCGCCTTCCGTGTCGCGACCGCTCGTCCAGCCCAGCGGGCACCGCACCACCACGGCAGCCTTCTCCTGCCTGGGCGTTGTCCTGATCTGGCCTCGAACTTTACAGCCGCCTCAGCAATCACAGCTCATGTGATCGTTCAGTCGTCGTACTCGCTGTCGCATCGGAAGATCGCCATCTTCCTCGCGAGGTCATCGGCGCAGGCCGCGACCGCGCCTTGATCGAACTCCAGTTCCTTGGCGGTGGCCCAAGACGGATACTCACGAAGCCTTCGATGCGAGATCGAATCGATCCGCTCGTCCACGAGGCTCATCTCGTGGCGCCGGTACTTACCGTCCTCGTGCCGGTTATCGCACGAATAAACCGCTTCGATCCGTGGCTCACTTCCAGGGATACCCGATCGAAGTCCTCCACGGCCGAAATGGTGGTTCGGTAGTCGTCGGCCCGAGTGGCGTACGTCAAGACCCAGGCGTCGTCTGCTCCAGCGAGCACCGGCGCGACCAGTCCGAGCGCGACCAGCTCGTTCCCCCCACGGTGAACCCAAGCGGCCAGCCGCGTTCCGCCATTGCGCAGGCGGACGAAACCAAGTTGCGAATCGGACGGACAGACGTAAGAGACCTCAAGAGATCGTCCTGCTCATTCTCGACAACGTCAGAAGCTCCGACCAGATCCGGGCTCTTCTACCTGCAGAACCGAAGTGCAGAGTGATCGTCACGAGTCGCGAGCGGCTGAACGGGTTGGACGGAGCCGTACACATTCCGGTGGGCGTCCTGCCCGCTGCGGAAGCAGGGCGGCTCTTTCTGTCGTGCGCTGGCCTCGATCTTTCTGAGTCATGTGTGGCGTGCGGTGCGTTCGATGACGATGCGGGTGAGTTCCACGCGCGAGGCGATGCTGAGCTTGCGAAACGCCTGGCGGAGGTGGTGGGCGACGGTGTGGGGGCTGATGTACATGCGGCCGGCGACCTGTTTGTTGTTCAGCCCCTGAGCGACGAGTTCGGCGACGGTCTGCTCCGTGCGGGTGAGGCTGTTCCACCCGGTGACCGCCTTGCCGGGGAGGGGCGTCCAGTGGCGGTGGCGGATGCCGAGTTCGCGCAGCCGGCGCCGAACGCGGGCCTGGTCACGGTCGGCGCCGACCTGCCGGTATCCGTCGAGCGCCTCTTTCAGGCGGTGGATCGCCTGGTCCTGGTCGCCTCGCTCGCCGTGCAGGACGCCGAGGTCTTCTGCAGCGGAAGTTGTGCCCCATGCACCGGGGTGTTGCGCGGTGGCCTGGGCCAGGGAGGCCGGGTCGCGGTGGGCGACGCCCCGGCCGTGCGCCGCGGCGGCCGTGAGAGCCGGGTGGTCGGGGTGGGCGTCCGCGAGGCGCTGCGCGGCGTCGGCGGTGGCCGCGGCCAGCCCGCGGTCGCCTGCGGCCAGCGCGGTGCGCGCCAGCCAGGCCGGGGCCGTCGGGTCACCGAGCAGTAGCCCGGGCCGCGCATGGAGGTCGGCACGGAGCCGGCGAAGGTGCCCGAGGGCGGCGGCGGGGCCGTCGACCGCCTCGGTGAGCTGTGCCTCGGCCATGAGGCTCTCGGCGCGCGCGTAGAGGTCGGCGACCTGCGGGCCCGCGGCGGGACGAGCGGCCAGGTGCCGGGACGCGGCCGCGATGTCGCCTCGACGGAACTCGATCATGGCCAGCACGCAGTGCGCGGTCGCGGCGTATCCGTGCGCGCCCAGGGTTTCGGCGGCCGCCACGGCCGCGCCGGTCTCGGCGGCGGCATCGGCGAACCGTCCGGCGGCCAGGTGGACACGGCCGCGTAGCAGGCGCACCGCGGCACCCGCCGGCAGATTCCTCAGCGCCGGAACATCCGCGGCGCACAGCATCTTCTCCGCCTCACCGGACCGGCGGAGATCGATCAGGACGGCGGCCAGGGCGAGCAGCGGCTGGACGTCGCGCGCGTCGCAGGAACTCCCCGTCTCGTTGCGCACCGCTTGGCGCAACCTCTCAAGGCCCTGGCCGACACGGCCGTCGTCACAGTCGACGACCGCTCGGGCGACCAGGGCCGCCGCGGCGGTGTGACCGTCGTGCCGGCCGGGAAGGGCCAGCACGGCGTCGGCCGCCGGGCCCGTGATCTCGTCGCGCAGTCCGGTCAGAGCCTGGAGGTGCGCGGCCAGGGCCTGGTCCCGCAGGCTCGCGGCCAGACCTGGCCGGGCCAGTACCGTCTCGGCGTGTCCGGCGGCCTCCTTGGGCCGGCCCGCGGCGCACAGGAGCGAGGACAACGCGCACCGCAGCCGATCCTCCGTCTCCGGCGGCAGCGGCCGGGCCAGCAGGTCACGGACGATCCGGTCGGCCCGCTCCAGCCGGCCGGCCGCGGTCAGCGACTCCGCGGCGGCGACCGCGCGGGGCAGTGCGGCCGGATCGCCGGGAAGCGTCAGCTCCAGGGCTCGTGCGGCAAGGTCCGCCGCCACCCGCGGCGCCGAGGCCCGGACCCGCGCCGCCGCCTCGTCCAGGCCGGCCAGCGCGGCGCGGTCGGCCGGACGCGCGGCCGCCAGCAGGTGACCGGCGGCTCCCTCCGCCGATCGGCCGTCGGCCAGCAGGATCTCGCCGTACTGACGATGCAGGGCAGTGCGAGCCGGTTGCGGGATCATCTCACCGAGCGCGCGGCGCAGCAGCTCGTGCCGGAAGACGAACGCGTCCTCCGCGGCGGTCGTGATCGCGGCGTCCATCGTCTCCTCGACCGCGGGCAGCAGCGCCGCGGGAGTCCTGCCGAGCATCTCGGCGGCGTCCGCGAGCCGGAACGCCGGACCCAGCACCGCGGCCGTCACCAGCAGTTGCCGGGCTTCCTTGCCGAGGTCGTCGAGCCACCGCTGGGCGAGCTCGTGAACGCGTCCGGGTAGCCGGGACGAGATGAGCGCGGCGCGCCCGCCGATGATCTGGACGCCCTCCTCGTCACGCAGACCGCCGATCAGCCCGGCGACGAGTGCGGGGTTGCCGGCGGCCCCGCGGGCGAGGTCCGCCAACGCACGGTCCGGCGCGGTGCCGAACGCGTCGGCCAGCATGGCCTCCACGGCGTCCTCACCCAGCGAGCCCAGGGCGACCCGGACGGCGCCGTCCTTCTCCAGCAGTCCGAAGAGATGGTCGGCGATGCGCGGCGGTGCGCTCGACCGGGCCAGCAGCCACGCGATCGGGCGGTCGTCGAGGTCTCCCGGCAGCGTCCGGAGCGCGGCCAGTGTGGCCGAGCTCGCCCACTGCAGGTCATCGAGGCATACCAGGACCGGAGCGATCGCGGCCCGCCGTTGGAGGCATGCCCGTATCGACGTGATCGACCGCTCGGTCGCGTGCTGCGGGGCATGACCGTCATCGGCGGACGGCTCGTGCAGGGCCGCACGCAACGCGAAAAGCTCGATCGCCTGGCCCACCTGGTCCGCCGCCGCTGCGGCCAGGGAGAATCCCTGCTCCGCCGCCTCGTCGACGGAATCGCGGAGGAGCAGGGATTTGCCGCTGCCCCGCTCCCCGTCCACCAGCACCACCCCGCCGACTCCTCGACGGGCGCGCCGGAGCAGGTCGCCGACGATCTCCCGCTCCGCGGCGCGCCCGTACAGGGCCTCCCGGTCGGCTGAACGCTCGTTGATGCTCGCCATGCCGCCAGGGTGCTCGGCCGCGGTCGACCGGTGCATCACCCGGATAAGCGATCTATCACCCGTGCGGCGAGGGTGCTTCGTCGGCGTCCATGGTCAGTACAGTCGGCCATGGGGATGGACGAGGCAGTGCGGCCGCGACATCGCACTGGGCTCGAATGGAGGACGAGAGTGGACGTGAGCGCCATCGGCCCGTTCATGCCCGGACCTCCCCTGCGGGGACGGGAGGCCGAGATCGATGCGCTGCGCGACCGGCTCGACGCCGTGCTCGCCGGCCGCGGCGGTACGGTCCTCATCGCGGGACTGGCCGGCTTGGGCAAGACCGTGCTGATGGAAGCCGCCGAGCACATGGCCCGCGAACGAGGCATCAGCGTCTTCCACGGCGTCTGCGACGTCGCCGGGCAGGTGATTCCGCTCGCGCCGCTACTCCAGGCCCTCGTGTACGCACCGGGCGCGCCGGTGGATCCGCCCGTGCTGCGCGACCTGTCCCAGTCCCCCGACCAGCGGTTCTGGTTGCTACGCGAACTGCAGGAGGCACTGGAGCGAGCCGCGCTCCACCGACCCGTGCTGATCTCGGTCGATGACGTGCAGTGGGCCGACGAGGCCACGCTCGCGGCGCTCGGCACGCTCACGCGGCAGCTCGCGACGCACCGGATCCTCTGGCTGCTGTCCACCCGGTCCGGGGAGGTGGCCGAACCGGCGCGCACGGCCCTGTCCCGGCTGGAGGCCGCCGGCGCGCTCAAGGTCACGCTGGGCCCGCTGAGCGACACCGCGGTCGCCGATGTCACGGCCGACCTGCTGAGCGGTGCGCCCGACGTCGCGTTGCTGCGGGTCACCGCGCGCGTCCAGGGCCACCCGTTCCTGCTGACCGAGCTGCTGCGCGGCATGCGCGAGGAGAAACTGGTGGAGGTGTCCGGCGGGGTCGCCCGCCTCGTCGGCACCCGGATACCGCTGCGGTTCGTCGACTCGATCGAGGACCATCTGGCGCGGCTGTCCGAGCGCGCCCGCGCCGCCCTCCAGATGGCGTCCGTGCTCGGCCGCCGGTTCTCGGCGGCGGAACTCGCCACCCTCACCGGCGGCTCGCCCGCCGAGGTCTTCGGCGCATTGCGGGAGGCGATGGCGGCCGGGCTGATCGCCGAGGACGGCGACCGGGTCGCCTTCCGGCACGATCTGGTCCGCGAGGCGGTGGAGGCCGCCTTGCCCGCGACCGTCCGGCAGAGCCTGCAGCGCCAGGCCGTCGAGGTGATGCTGCGGCACGGCGCACCGCCGCCCGACGTCGCGGAGCTCGTCATGAAGGCGGCCGCGCCCGGCGACTCTGGCGCGATCGCGATCCTGCGGCGGGCCGCCGCCGAGACCGGGCAGGTGTCCCCGGCCATGGCGAGCGTGCTCAGCCGGCGTGCGCTGGAGCTGACGCCACCGCGTGATCCCGGCCGCGGCGCGCTCACCACCGAGACTCTCGGCTACCTCACGCTCGCCGGCAAGGCCGCCGAGGCGGTTCGGCTGGTCGCGGCGGGCGCGGGCGACATCGCCGATCCGGAGGCCGAGGCCGAGGCCAGGCTGAGGCTCGCCCTCCTGCTGTCGCAGTACGCGCTCGCCGACAGCGCCGAGCAGTGCCGCCGGGCGCTGGAGTTGCCCGGCCTGTCCGCGCCGCTGCTGATCCAGCTGCAGATCAGCCTCGCGCTGGCGCTCGACCTGCTCGGGGACGTCGCCGGGGCGGAGCGGGCCACCGAGTCCGCCGCCGAACGCGCCCGGGAGAGCGGCGATCCGGCCGACGAGATGCTCACCCTGTTCGCGCGGGCTTCGCTGACGCTCGCCCGGGGCGCCTGGCGGCGCTCCCTCGACCTCCTCGGCGCGGCGACCGCCCGCCAGCGCGAGGCGGAGAGCGCCGAGGCGGCGCGGGTATGGCGCCTGGACGTCTGGATCGCGATCATGTATCTCCGGCTGGCCCGCGTCGACGAGGCGATCGCGATCATCGATGCCGGGATACGGGACGCCCAGCGCGAGGGCGTGGCGGTGCACATCCGCAACTGGTCGGTCATCCGGTGCCGTGCGATGTACGCCGCCGGCCGGCTCGCCGACGCCCGTTCCGACGCCGAGGCGACCATCGAGATGTCCGACGAGATCACAGCGGACGAGAAGTACGGCCAAGCCGACCATCTCTGCTTCTACATCGCGGGCCGGGTGGCGCTGCACACCGGTGATCCGGACGAGCTCGCCCAGGCCCGCCGGTCGGCGGAACGGCTTCTGGGGACGCACGAGTCCCCGTCCGCGCAGGCACTGGGCGGCTGGCTCAAGGCGCTGGTGGCCGACGCCGACGCGGACCCGTCGCAGGTGGCGGGGATCGACGTGCGGCTCCTCGACCCGCTGGCCCGCGGAGCGCTGGCCAGCAGCAGCCCGCGCACGCACGCCGACTCGGCCATCGTCACCCGCATCCTGCTGGACGCGGGCAGGCGCGGCGACGCCGAGTCGGTGGTCGCCAACCTGGAGGAGTTCGCCGCACGGAACGCGGATTTCCCGTTCCTGGAGTGCGCCGCCCTGCACGCCCGAGCGGTGCTGGACGCCGACCCGGACACGGCGCTTCTCGCCGTCGCGCGCAGCGACGGCGATCCGCGGCCACTGGTGCGCGCGGCCGTGCTCGAAGACGCCGGGAGGCTGCTTCCGGCCACTCGGGCGGACGAGGCGGTGCCGCTCCTCGAATCGGCGCTCGCGTCCTACACCAGGGCCGGGGCCGAGCGGGACGCCGCCCGCGTGCGCAGCCTGCTGCGCGCCCGCGGGGTGCGGCCCACCGCGGGCGGCTCCCGCTCCGCTCCCGAGTGGCCGGAGCTGACCGAGTCGGAGTTCGCCGTGGTGAGCCTGGTGGCGCGGGGCGCGACGAACCGCGAGGTCGCCGAGCGCCTCTACCTGTCGGCGTACACGGTGAACACGCATCTGCGGCACGTCTTCACGAAGCTCGGCATCCATTCCCGGGTCGAGCTGGCCCGCATCGCGACCGAACGAGGGATACCCGCCAAGGAAGGCTGATGAGGTACCGGAGACGCGCCACCTGGAGGAGGAGCGGCTACCCGGCGGGCCGCTGCGGCCGGACGGTGAAGCCCAGCCTCCCGAGCACTCTGACCGCGCCGCTCTTGCCTCCTTCGAAGTCACCGGAGCGGAGGCGGTGTCCGGTGGCCAGTTCGTAGGCCCTGCCCAGGATCGCCTTGGGCGGATAGGACCGCTCCTCCCAGACCAGCTCGTAGGTGGTGGCGTGGCCGAATCCGTGCTCGGCGAAGAACGACTCCAGACCGAGCCGGTCGTACTCGTGGATCGCCCGCACCACGTCGTCCCGCGTCACCCGACCCCAGGTGATCATGAGCCGGCCTCGTCGCTCACCACGTGGATCGCCGCCTCCTCCGCGGACGCGCCGCCGCCGTCGACCCCCGCGTCGCGAGCGACGAGTTCGTCGCGGACGACAAGGTATTCGTCGCCCTCCTCGTAGAGATCCGTGTACGCGGGCACCAGGCGGCCCGCCCTCGGATCGGCGATGTCTCCACCCGTGGAGCGCGATGTCTCCACCTCGGTCGCGTTCTCGTCCCAGGCGAACTCACCCGCCTCATCGTCATCGAGATCCGCGATGACATCGGGCTCCTCCGCGGCCGAAAGCCGATCCAGCGACCCCGCTTCCTGTTCGGAGGCCGTCGTGCCGTAGGCGATCGCGGCGGACCACCGCTGCGGCGGCACCACCCCCCGATCCAGAGGGTCGTCCCCCGGCGGCCCGTCCAGAGTGTCGGCGGAATCGAGAACCTCGTAGTCCTCCAGGTCCTCGGATTCGTGACGTTCCCATCTCGGCATCTGCCCGCTCCTTCGATGTCGCTCATGCGGCCCCCCGTCAGGCCCTTGCCGGTTCCCCGAGCGCCGGCCGTCCGGGTGCACCGGTGCTTCCCAATGCACCCGGTCGGTGCCCGACGCGGGACGCCTCGGCGGCCCCGCTCAGAATCCGGTGAGGCCCTGCGGGCTCTGGTAGGGGGTGGTCACGCTGGTGACCTCGTCGAGGGCTCCGTCCGGACGGACCGCGTAGCCGACGAGCTTCGAGGCGTTCGGGTAGAGCTGGTAGAGGTACGCCCCGGTCGGGCACAGCCAGTTGTCGCCCGGACCGCTGCTGACCGTCCCGTTCAGCGCGCGGAACGTTCCGTCGCCGGGGACCTTCGGGCAGGCGGGGTCCTTGGCCACCGTGAGGGTGTTTCCGTCGATGCGGAAACTGGTGACGTAGCCGTATCCGAAGTTCGTGGCGAACGCCCATCGGTCGTCCGGCGAAATGGCGAGCCAGCACAGTTCCGAGGGCTTGCCGCCGGCCGTGTCGATCGGCGTGATCGGACCGGTGCTGACGCTGCCGTCCTCACCGATCGTCGCCATCGCCAGGCCGTCGCCGACGGCGTACCCGATGAGGAAGTGGTCGGGCCGCTGATGCAGGAACTGCGGGTTCCACGGCGAACCGCCGCCGCCGTCCTGGAATCTCGGCTCCCCCAGGACGCCGTAGGCGCCGACCGGGAACACGATCAGGCCGTCCGGGTCGGGCGCGTTCGAGGCGATCGAGTGAGGTGCGCCGTTCTTGTCCACCCACAGGATCGGAGAGCCGTCCGGGTTCGCCTCCGGCCGCTGGTCGAACGTCGTGCCGACCACGAGGAACTTCTCGTCCGGGGTGAGCGTGGCCATCGTGGCCACCCGGTCGGTCTTGTCCATCGTGTTCACCGTGTACCGCTCCGGGCGGGCGGTGAGCATGCCGGCCTCGTCGACCGACATCAGCCGCAGATGGTCGGGCCCGAGCGCGTGCACGACGAAGAGGGTGCCGTGCGACGGGGAGTACGTGAGCGCCTTGGCGCTGCCACTGCGCCCGTCGACGACGTTTCCGGTCCGGGCGGCGTCCAGCAGCGTCAGTTTCCCGTCCGCGCCGACGGCGAAGCTGGAGACCGAATTGTCGCCGCCGTTGGTCGTGAACAGGAATCGATGGTCCGGCGTGAGAATCACGCTGTTCGCGCCTTCGAAGGCGTTGGGGGCGCTCTCCTGGCCGCTGACCGGCTTGTAGGTCCCGGAACCGGCGCCACCCGTGGAGACCCGCTCCACTTCCGTGAGCTTCCCGTCCGGGGCCCGGTGGTAGTGGACGATGTAGTTGCGGATCTCGTTCGTCTGCATGTAGAGATGCCCACCGTGCCCCGGCATCGGCTGCATTGGCGCGGACATCGCCTGCTTCTCGGCCATAACTCTCCCCTTCTTCGCCATTCCAGCGAGCCATCCGATGAGCTTCAGACTGGCCCGCCGTCGGCGTCGGCACATCGTCAGGCTTGATATTTCGGCGGCTGCTCGGCCCAGTGGAAGGGTCAGGCCTCGGAGGGGCCCAGCTGCGCACGCAGACGTTCGCGCTCGCTCTCGAGCGTCTCGATCATGCCGCCGATCTCCTCGCGGGCGTTGAGGTCCTGGGCGGAGTCGATGTAGTCGTGGGCATCGCCGGTGGGCGGGATGAGGTCCCGTCGCAGCCGGTCGAGGTCCACTTCGATGTCGCGCAGTCTTTCCCGCTTGTGCTTGTCGGTCGTGCTCATTTCTTCTCCTGCTTCGAGAGGGCCGGAGATGCGCGTTCCGCGCTCCACCGGCCGGATGGGCGACAGCAGCGGCGCCTCGGCGACGACCTGCAGCAAAATGGCGTACAACCACGTTTCAAGCGGCTCATACAGCGGACGTTGGCCGAACGAATAGAACGCCTGAGTGTAGGTCTCCAGCACGATCTCTTCTGCTTCGGCCCGCTCGCCAGTCATGCGCAATGCGACGGAGTAGATCTCGTCGAGATGCGGAAGCGCGGCCTGCGTGAAGCGTCGACCGTACTCATCCCAATATCCGCCACCGCAATGAATCCTGTACCGAGGCACGATAAAGCTCCTCCGGCTCGCGAATTCGCCTTGTGCTCCCCGCCTCCGGCATCACTGCACGCGCCCGGCCGCCGCATCGTCGGCCCGTGCGTCATGCGGACGGTCCAGGGCGGCGATGCCCTGGAGGTCGAGGCAGTAGATCCCGCGGACGCGGGTGACGACCATCAGCAGCCCGGTGCAGGTGCGGCAGCGTACGACGTGGCCGGGCAGGTGCGGGTAGACCACGGCGCCGGCGAGCGCGGCGGCGGAACCGCACGTCCCGCAGACGGCCGTCGCCGACGTCATCTCCTCCCCGAAAATGTCCTGCAAGAGTCCGGCGATGGCGTTCCCGTCGAGCGTCTGCATCAGTTCCCTCCGAACCGTTCGGTCTTGATCCGTCCGGGCGGGTAGCCCAGTTCGACGAGCCCCGCGGCCACGGTTTCGACGAAGCCGGTCGGGCCGCAGACGAAGGCGATCGGCTTCTGGTGGACGTGCCAGGCCACCTCCGCCAGCAGCTCGACGTCCACGCGCCGCGTGTACCCCGTCCAGCCGGGCGGGCGCGCCCGGGTCAGCGTGTAGCTGACGGCGATGCCCTCGGTGCAGGAGTCGAGTTCGGCGCGGTAGATCACGTCCGGCAGCGTGCGCGCCGAGTAGAGCAGGCACACCGGGACGCGGCTGCCGCAGCGTCGCCGCTCGCGGATGATGGCCCGGAGCGGGGCGATGCCCGAGCCGCCCGCGACGAGGAGCAGCGGCCCCTCGTCGGCGGCCTCCCAGACGAAATAGCCGCCCACCGGGCCGCGCAGTTCCAGCCTGTCGCCGACCCGGACCTCGTCGGTGAGGTACGGGGAGACCTCTCCGTGCTCCAGCCGTTCGACGGTGATGGCCAGCGGTTCGCCGGGCGCCGAGGCGATGGAGTACTGCCGTTCCGCGACGTAGCCGTCCGCGGCCGTCAGCCGGACGTCCAAGTGCTGGCCGGCGCGGTGTCCGGGCCAGCCCGGCACCGCCAGCTCCAGGGTGCGGACCGTCGGAGTCTCCCAGGTGGCGGCCTTGACGGTCGCGGTATGCCAGGTCAGTCGCCGTGGTAGCGCTGTTCCTTCCACGGGTCTCCGTACATGTGGTAGCCGTAGGTTTCCCAGAAGCCGGGCTCGTCGTGATCGAGCAGGTCCACGCCGCGGATCCATTTCGCGCTCTTCCAGAAGTAGAGGTGCGGGACGAGCAGCCGGGCCGGACCGCCGTGTTCGGGGTCCAGCGGCCGGCCGTCGTACTCGTAGACCACCCAGGCCCGGCCGCCGGACACGTCCGCCACCGGCAGATCGGTGGTGTAGCCGCCGTCGCAGAACGCCAGCAGGTACGGGGCGTCCTGGCCGGTTCCGTCCAGGAGCGTGTCCATCGAGACTCCGCGCCAGCGCGTGTCGAGCTTGGACCACCGGGTCACGCAGTGGATGTCGGCGGTGAAGGTCTCGGCGGGCAGCGCCAGCATCTCGTCCCAGGTCCAGGACCTCAGATCCGCACCGTGGCGCCGGACGGAGAACGTCCACTCCGCCAGTGGAGTGCGCGGCGTCGGACCGGCCGAGAGCACGGGGAAGCCGGTGGTCTCGTGCTGTCCGGGCGGTATCCGGCCCTCTGTCCCGGCCGCGCCGCGGCGGCCGTGGAATCCGCGTGAGACGACACTCATCGGGCGCCCCTGCCGACCGACCGGTCGAGAAAGCCGAGGACCAGTTCGGCGACCTGGTCGTGAGCGCTTTCCAGCAGGAAGTGCCCGCCGTCGAGCAGGTGGATCTCAGCGTCGGGCACGTCTGCCGCGAAGGCCCTGGCGCCCTCCGGTCCGAAGATCTCGTCGCCCTTCCCCCAGACCGCCAGGACGGGAGGGCGGTGCCTTCTCAGGTAGTCGTGCAGAGCCGGGTACATCCGCGGGTTGGTGACGTAGTCGCGGAAGAGCGCGAGCTGGATCGCGTCGTTGCCGGGGCGAGACAGGAGCGCGAAGTCGTGGTGCCAGGCATCGGGGCTGATGAGGGTCTCGTCCGGGACGCCGGTGAGGTACTGCCACCGGGTCACCTCCAGGCTCAGCGCGGCCCGGATGGCGCCCTCGGTCTGCGGTGTCTGGGCGTTCTGGTAGTCCCACACGGTCTTCCAGAAGCTCTCGACGAATCCCGCCTCGTAGCCGTTGCCGTTCTGCGTGATGATCGCCGTGATGGCCCGCGGGTCGGCCAGCGCGAGCCGCCAGCCGATCGGGGCGCCGTAGTCGTGGACGTAGACGGCGTAGCGGGTGACCCCCAGTTCGCCGAGCAGGCCCGCGGTCAGCCGGTGGAGGGAGTCGAAGGTGTAGTCGAACTCGCCGGCGGGCGGGGCATCGGAGAGGCCGAAGCCGAGCAGGTCCGGCGCGATCACGTGGTAGCGCCGCGCCAGCGGCGGGATGAGATCGCGGAACATGAACGAGCTGGTCGGAAAACCGTGCAGGAGCACGATGACGGGAGCGTCGGCCGGTCCTGCCTCGCGGTAGAACAGCCGGTGGCCCTGCACCGTCGTGTAGCGGTGATGAACGGACGCCATGATCGATTCCTCCGGTGGCGTTCCGGGAGTCCGCCGCCCCGGGAGGTGCCCCGGGGCGGCCGGTTCCCCTCGGGTCAGTTGCGTCCTGCCATGACGCCGCCGTCGACGTTCCAGACGGCGCCGGTGACCCAGTCGGTCGCCGGGGACAGCAGGAAGGTGATGGTGTTGGCCACGTCGCGGACGGTGCCGGTCCGGCCGATCGGGTGGAACGCGTCGAAGCCGTGCAGCGTCGCCTCCAGCTGGTCCTCCGGCACGAACTTCTCGTAGATCGGTGTCGCGATCACGGCCGGCGCCACGGTGTTCACCCGGATCTTGTGCGGCGCCAGTTCCAGCGCCAGGTTGCGGGTCAGGGCGTGCAGCCCGCCCTTGGCCAGGGAGTATCCCGACGACGGTGTGGCCCCGACCGCCTGGTGCGCCCACATGCTGCCGATGTTCACGATCGACCCGCCCTGCCCGCTCTCGGCCATCCCCCGGGCCACCGTCTGGGTCAGGAAGAAGATCGCCCGGTTCAGCTCCTGGTAGACGTCGTAGTCGGTGCCGTCGTAGTCCAGGAACGGCTTGGGCAGGAACAGCCCTGCGGCGTTGACCAGCAGCGTCGCGTCGGCGTGCTCGGCCGCCAGAATCCGGCGGGTCTCCTCGGCCGCCATCGGCTCCGACAGGTCCGCCGCGATCCCGACCGCGCGGCCGTCCCCGCCCAGTTCCTTGACGGTGGCCTCCACCTTGGCGGGATTCCGCCCGATGATGACGGCGGTCCCCCCGGCTCCCACCACGTCCGCAGCGGTCTGGCGCCCCATGCCGCTGCTGCCCCCGACGACGATGAGCTTCCGCTCCGCGAAGACCGGCATGGACTCCATCCGGTCGAGCCAGTTCATGCTCATCCAGCACTCCCTTCGTTCCGGCGCCCGCGAACCCTGTGGCCGGCGCCCTCGTCGCAACCCACCGTCGCCCGGCGCACCGGCGCCCACATCGTCAAGGCGGCTATTCCTGGCGTTCGCGGGGGTGCCCCTCGGAATCGTCAAGACCGGGGATGCCGGTGCGTCCCGCGCCCGACTACCAAGTCAGGTGAGAAGTCCGAGCACCGAGAAGAGGAGCAGGCCGTGAGCGCACACGAGGCCGCGGAAGACTACGACGTGATCGTGATCGGCACGGGACCGGTCGGGCAGACGATCGCCGAGCGGGTCCGCTCGGCCGGGCTGACCGTGGCGGCCGTGGAACGAGAGCTGGTCGGCGGGGAGTGCTCGTACTGGGCGTGCGTTCCGAGCAAGGCGATGCTGCGGCCAGTCACGGCGCTCGCCGACGCCCGCCGCGTCGGCGGAGCCCGGGAGGCGGTGACCGGGGCGGCGGACGCCGCGGCCGTGCTCGCCCGGCGGGACACCTGGGTGACCGGCTGGGACGACCGGGGCCAGGCCCAGTTCCTGAAGGACATCGGCGCCGACCTGATCCGCGGCCACGCGCGCCTGGACGGCACACGGCGCGTGTCCGTGGAGATCCCGGGCGGCTCCACCATTCCCCTCGCCGCCCGCCACGCGGTGGTCGTCTGCACCGGCAGCCGCCCGAACTTTCCCGAGCTGGCCAACCTGGCCGACGTGCGGCCCTGGACGAACCGGGAGGGCACCGACTCCCGCACGGTCCCAGAACGGCTCGCCATCATCGGCGGCGGCGGAGTGGGCGTCGAGATGGCCACTGCCTGGCACGGTCTCGGTTCCTCGGTCACCCTCCTGGCGCAGGCCGAAGGGCTGCTGCCGAAGATGGAGCCCTTCGTCGGCGAGATGATCGCGCGCGCCTACACCGAGGCCGGGATCGACGTGCGGATCGGAGTCACCGTCGAGGGCATGCGCCGCCCGGACCCCACCGGCCCGGTCACACTGTCCCTTGAAGGCGGGGAAGAGCTGGAGGCCGACGAGGTGCTCCTCGCGATCGGACGCAGGCCGCTGACCTACGACATCGGCCTGCAGACCGTCGGCCTGGAGCCGGGCTCGTGGCTGGAGGTGGACGACACCTGCGCCGTCCGCGCCGTGGCCGGCGACAGATGGCTGTACGCGCTCGGCGACGTCAACGGCCGCGCCATCCTCACCCACCAGGGCAAGTACCAGGCCCGCGTCGCCGGAGCCGTGATCGCCGCCCGCGCGGTCGGACGGCCGGTGGACCCCGCCCCGTGGGGGCCGCACGCCGCCACCGCCGACAGCCACGCGGTACCGCAGGTCTTCTTCTGCGACCCGCAGGCGGGCGCGGTGGGACTGACCGCCGACCAGGCCGAGCGCGCCGGGCACCGGATCCGGGTGGTCGACGTCGACACCGGTGAGAAGGTCGCCGGAGCGGGACTCTACGCGGACGGCTACACCGGCCGCGCCCGCATGGTCGTCGACGAGGACCAGGACCGGCTGCTCGGCGTCACGATGGTCGGCCCCGCGATCGAGGAGCTGGTCCACTCGGCCACCGTCGCCGTCGCCGCGCAGGCGCCCGTCAGCCGCCTCTGGCACGCGGTCCCCTGCTTCCCGTCCATCAGCGAGGTCTGGCTCCGCCTGCTGGAGGCCTACCGCGACGCGACGGACGGACGGCGGGATCGCTGAGCCGAGCCGCCCCGGGCCGGCGGAACGCCGCGAATCACGCCGCACGATTCATGATCGACAGGCACCGACTCGAAGGAGACCAGCGCATGCAGAGCGCCACATCACAGCCATGGCTTCACCAGCACGGGCGCGAGGTGCAGAAGTTCGGGACCGTCCGTCAATTCCCGCTCGGGCTCTCCTATCAGGCCCGAATGGACTCCTGCCAGCGCCTGAACCACCTGCTGGCCGACACCCAGATGCTGTACGCGATGTACAAGAAGCATCACTGGCTCATGCGCGGCCCGACCTTCTACCCATTGCACCTGCTGCTGGACAAGCACGCGAACGAGCAGTCGACGCTGATCGACGCCATCGCCGAGCGGGTGCAGACCCTGGGCGGGGTCGCGGTGGGCGATCCCAGGCACGCGGCCCAGTTCACCCGCGTGCCTCGTCCACCGGACGGCGCCGAGGAAGTCCCCGCGATGCTGTCCCGGCTGCTGGAAGCCCATGAGACGATCCTGATCGCCGCCCACGAAGACGCGGCCCGCGCCACCGGGTTCGGGGACGACGGAACCAGCGATCTGATCGTCTCCGGCGTCATCCGCACCGGCGAACTGCAGTCCTGGTTCCTCGCCGAACACCTCGTCGACACACCCCTCGTACGAACCACCCGGGAATGAAGCCCCCGGATCGTCCCCAGGCGATATGGCCCAAACGGGCAAACTCGGATTCGATGGCATTGCGCCCACCGCGTCCGGACCGGATATCACCACGACGTGCAGGTGGGCGGCTATCCCACCGCGACGCGGCAGACGTCCCCGATCGGCACCGTGGTCAGCATGTGCGAATGCTCACGCTCGCCCTCGGACACGAACCATTTCCCCATATGGTGCGGGATCGAGGTGCGCCTCGGCCCGCACTTTTTGCTGTGCCGTCCGACGTCGTCTCACCGAGGCTCTCACCGGCCTTGGAACCACTCCGTGCGGGGTCCGCCCGGACACGATCGAGGAACCGCGGTTGCCCGCCGAACCGAGCTGATCACCTCGCCGCTCCGCGTGATCGCGTACGAACCCACGGCCGTTCAGAAGCGCGACCCGGTCGGTGCGAGGGGCAGCCGTGCCGTGACCTCGAACCCCCCGCCCGGGGTCGGCTCGGCGTTGAGCTCTCCGCCGAGCAGTTGACAGCGCTCGCGCATGCCCAGGATCCCGCGACCGGGTTTGTTCGCCATGCCCGGGCCGTTGCCGGGCGGTCGAGTCACGGGGGCGCCGTTCGAACCGGTGCGGCCCTGGTCGGTGACACGGATCTCCAGATGGTCGATCCCCGGGTTCACCGCGACCGTCACCCGGGTCGGGCCGGTGTGCCGGATGATGTTGGTGATCGACTCCTGAAGGATCCGGTAGGCGGCACTGTCCACCGCGCTCGGCAACGGCGCTGCGGGCGAGTCCACTTCGAGTGTGACGTCCAGTCCGGCGGCGCGTGCCTCGGCGGTGAGGTCGTCGATCTGTTCCAGGCTGGTGTGCGGCACAGGGTCGTCGTCGCCGCCGCGGAGGACTCCGAGTATGGCTCGCATCTCCTGCAGCGTCCGGGAGCTCGTCTGCTCGATGGTCTGCAACGCCTCACGTGCCTGGCCGGGTCGCTTGTCGAGCACGTGCGCGGTGACGCCGGACTGCACGTTGATGATCGCGATGGCGTGAGCGACGGTGTCGTGGACTTCGCGTGCGATCCGGAGCCGTTCGGCATCGACCCGGGCGCGCGCTTCTTCCTCGCGGGTCCGTTCCGCCAGTTCTGCGCGCTCTTGAGCGTCGGCCGCGATGACCCGCCGGGAGCGTACGGACTCGCCGAGAGTCGTGCTCATGACCGCCACACCGATGCGGAAGAACACCCAGCCGATGGCCTCGCGCGGCTCCACGTCGGCCCCTGCGTACAGCCACGCGGCGGCCAGGACCGCGATGCCCGCGCCGGCGATCGCCAATGACCGGCGCCCGTCACCGTAGGCGGCGAGGGTGTACAGGGCGACCATGAGCCCGAGCCAGCCGTACCCGTCCGGGAACCCAAGGGCGTAATAGACCACGCTGGCCAATGCGGCGGTGACGAACGCCGGGACCGGCCACGAGCGGCGGACGGTCACGACCAGGCCGCCCACCACGAGCAGTGTGAATCCGAGGTACCCGAAGTCGGTGAGCGGACGTTGTTCCGTCCCTCTGGCGGCTGCGAGGGCGACCGTGCCCTGGACCGACATCGCGGTGACGAAGAGCGCGAGCAGCGCGTCTTGGGTCAGCACCCGCAGGGAGGGCCCGGGGCGGATCTTCATACCGTGATCCTACTGTTCGCGTCCACGGACAAGGCTCCGCTCAGACGCGCGACCCGCTACGTCGACGGGCGCGGCGCGGCACAGCCGGTTACGCCCGATTGCGTAGACATGACCATCCGTCGTCAGAGGCCAGGGCCGCCTTGCGCACGCGACGATCGCCGTCGTGACCGATCAACCCCTCCCTTATCGGGACGAAGCGTGCCGCAAGGCTCGACCTCTGAGGAGCTGATGATGAAGACACCCGAGTCTCCACGTACGGATGGAGCTCTGGCGAGACTGGGTCGCTTCTGTTTCCGCCGCCGCCGCCTGGTTCTCCTGGCCTGGGTCCTCGGTGTGATCGCCGTGGCGTACGTCGGGTTCGGCTACGGCGCGGCCCCCGACAACGACTTCTCCGGAGGAGACTCGCAGTCGGCCAAGGCGAACATGTTGCTGGAGAAGCACTTCCCGAAAGAGCAGGGCGACAGGCTGACCCTTGCGATCAAGGCCGACAGGGGGATCGACGATCCCGCCGCCCGGCAGAAGATCGAGAAGACCATCGCCGATCTCGCCGCATCACCCGCCACCGGGCCGGTGATCTCGCCGTATCAGGACGAGAACCTGGTCGCGCAGGGGCGTCGTATCGCCCGCGTCACCATCCCGCTGAGCGACAAGGAGGTGAAGAAGAGCGAGGTCAAGCCACTGGTGACCATCGTCAAGAAGGCCTCCGACGACAACGTCGCGCTCGCGCTGGGCGGGTACATGGCGGAAAAGGCCGAGACACCCCCGCAGGGCCCGGCCGAGAGCGTGGGCCTGCTGGCGGCAGCGGTGATCCTGTTCATCGCCTTCGGGTCACTGGTGGCCATGGGCCTGCCGATCGTGACCGCCCTCCTGGCCATCGTGGGCGGCCTCGCGCTGATGAAGGTGGTGGGGCACCTGGTCCCGGCGCCGGACTTCACCCAGGCCTTCGGCGCGATGATCGGGCTCGGCGTCGGCATCGACTACGCGCTGTTCATCGTGACCCGCTACAAGGACGGCCTCCGCGACGGCGACGAACCCGAGCGCGCCACGGCCAAGGCCATCGACACGGCCGGTCGCGCGGTGCTGTTCGCCGGCACGACCGTCGTGATCGCGCTGATGGGCCTGGTCGTCATGGGACAGCGGCTGATGACCGGGGTGGCCGTCGCCACGTCGATCACGGTGTTGATCACGATGGTCGCCGCGGTGACGCTGCTGCCCGCGTTCCTGGGCTTCACCGGGTACAGGATCAACTCGCTGCGCCTGCCTCGTCGCGCGTCCCGCCGGAACCGGGAGCCCGGTGCGCCGCCCCGGGAGCGCCGCGCGCTCGCCGAGCGTTGGGCCGGCGTGGTGCAGCGCAGGCCGCTGGTCGCCGCGCTCCTCGCCGGCGGGACCCTGCTGGTGCTGGCCGCCCCCACGCTCTCGATGCGGTTGAGCCAGCCCGACGCCAGCGTCCAGCCCCGGGACAGGGGCAGCTACATCTCGTACGAGATCCTCTCCGAGGGCTTCGGTCCGGGTTACGGAGCACCCCTGGTCTTCGCCACCGAGGTCGACTCCAAGGACGCCGATCTGCGCCCCGTCGTCGAAGCGGTCCGCAAGACCGAGGGCATCGCCCATGCCACGCCGCCCCGGGTCAGCGAGGACGGGCAGGCCGTCACCTTCACCGCCTTCCCCACGACCGGGTACCAGGACGAGGCGACCACGAACCTGGTGCACGAACTCCGCGACGACGTGCTGCCCAAGGCGCCCGGCGGCGAACAGGTCCTCATCGGGGGACCGAACGCCGGCACCATCGACGTCGCCGAGGAGTCCGGCTCGCGCCTGCCCCTGATGATCCTGGTCGTCATCGCGATGTCCATGGTGCTGCTCATCGCTTTGGTCCGGTCGGTCACGATCGCTTTGCAGGCAGCCGTGATGAACCTGCTGTCGATCGGCGCCGCCTACGGTGTGGTGGTGGCGGTCGTGCAGTGGGGATGGCTCGGCCCGGCCCTGGGGTTCCCCGCCGCCATGCCGGTCACGACCTGGGTCCCGATGATGATGTTCCCGGTCCTGTTCGGCCTGTCGATGGACTACCAGGTCTTCCTGATCTCACGGGTCCGTGAGGAGTACGAGCGGACCGGCGACACCCGCGTGGCCGTCGCCCAGGGGCTGGCGCGGACCGCCAAGGTGATCACGTCCGCGGCCGCCATCATGATCGCCGTCTTCACCACCTCGTTGTTCGGCCCGGACGTCGCGGTCAAGCAGGGCGGTCTGGGCATGGCCGTCGCCGTGCTCATCGACGCCACCATCGTTCGGTTGATCTTCGTCCCCGCCGTGATGGAACTGTGCGGCAAGGCCAACTGGTGGATGCCCGGACGCCGGGCACCGAAGACGGTCCCGGCGCCTCGCACACCAGCGGCCGTGTGACGACGCCCCGTCCCATCCACCGCCTTCCCCGATATCCGTCGATCCGAGAGGAACTCCATGTCCGTCCGTCGCTTGCTCACCGCCGCACCGGCTGACGCCCGTCACGACCAGGCCGATGCCGAGCGGGACGAGATCTCCGGGGTGCGGGGGCCTCGCACACGGGTCCTGCGGCCGCGACGGTGCTGATCACGGCTTAAGGGCTGACGAGCCCTGTCCGATAGGCGATGACGACCAGTTGTGCGCGGTCCCGCGCGCCCAGTTTCACCATCGCGTGGCTGACGTGGGTGCGCGCGGTGGCCGGGCTCAGGCTCAGCTCGGCACCGATCTCGTCGTTGCTCAGGCCCTGTCCCACCAGGGCCAGCACTTCACGTTCGCGCTGGGTGAGGACCGCCAGCCGGTCCTCACCGGCCTGCGTGGCGGCCCGTTGCGCGGTGAACTGGGCGATCAGGCGCCGGGTGATCCGCGGGGCGAGCAACGCGTCCCCGGCGGCCACGACCCGGATGGCATGGAGAAGCTCGGCCGGTCCCGCGTCCTTGAGCATGAAGCCGCTGGCACCGGCCTGCAGCGCTTCGAAGACGTACGCGTCGGTCTCGTAGGTGGTGAGGATCAGGACCCGGACATGCTGCAGCCCACGTGTCTTGACGATCTCGCTGGTCGCCTGGATGCCGTCGAGCTTCGGCATCCGGATGTCCATGAGCACAACGTCGGGACGGGTCATCCGGGCCCGCTCGACGGCCTCGGCACCGTCGGTGGCCTCCCCGACCACTTCGATGTCGTCCTCGACGTCGATCAGTACCTTGAACCCGGATCGCACAAGACGCTCGTCATCGGCGAGCAGGACCTTGATCGGAGCGTTGCCGGGCGAGGACGGGCCCGCCGCGCTCACAGGTGTGCCGTTCCGGTCGGCGCCAAGGGGCGCATGTTTGCCAACGGCGCGGCTCTGCGTTGCACATCCGGATCCTATCGCCGGGGCGGGTACCACCGAATACTCGTCCGTCCGTGCCAACTACGGCGAAGAGCGCGATCAAACGCCGACCGCGTACGCAGATCTGCGTACGCACAGCCATCCGCCACCAGAGGACGCCCCGGGGCGACGACGCGACGATTCCTTTCGTGACCCCCCGACGGAAAAGAGCACGTCCGTGACCACACCGACCCGAAGGGCGCTTTTCCATGCGTAAGATCATCGCCGGACTTGCGGCAGTGCTCGTGCTCGCGATCGCTGTCCAGTTCTTCCTGGCCGGCAGCGGAGCGTTCGACACCGCACCCAACGACGATGCCTTCCGGCCGCACCGGGCGCTGGGCTACATGGTCGTCCTCCTTGCGCTCCTGACGACGCTGACCGCCGCGCTGGGCCGCCTGCCCGGCCGGCTCGTCGGCTTGGCCGGTCTGCTCACCGCGCTGGGGATCGGTCAGCCCGTGATCGCGACCGTCGCCAAGGCGTTCGGCGACACGGGAGACACCACGACCGCGGGCCGGCTCGTCTTCGGCCTGCACGCGGTCAACGGGCTGATCATGATGGGCGTGGCGGGCGGGATCCTCCGCCAGGCGCGAGAACCGTCGACCTCCTCGGCATCCACCGCGCGGGCCGCCGGCGACGATGCCCGAGCCGGCGGATCCGCACCGGGATCCGCTCAGTGACCACGGCCCGGTTGATCGTCCTGGACCATGGCGTCGCCCTGCTGGGCGCGGCGCTGTGGTTCGGGGCCGGCGTCGCGGCGGCCCTCCGGCGTCACCGGCTCGGATTCGGACTGCTCATCGCAGCCGTCCTGGTCACGCTCACCCGGGGCGCCACCGTGTCGATCCTGGCCGGCCGGGGCTGGTGGTTCGTCGAGGAAAAAGTGCTGCTGGGCCTTCCGTTGCTCGGCGTCGCCGGGGCGGCCGCGGTGCTCACCGCGGGGTCGCGGCTGCGGACGGCGCGAAGGACGGCGGGCGAGCGCCTGCCGGCGAGCTGCGTCGTCGCGCTGCTCACCGCCGCGTACGCCGCGCTGGCCGGTCTCGTGGTGACCTTCCTCGCCGGGTACCCCCTCACCTGGTCGACCGCGCTGATCACGGTCTCGCTCGTGGCGGCCGGCGCCGTGCTGACCGCCCGCGTCGTGGCGGCGGACGGCGAGGAGGTGCGCGGGGAGACCGACCGTCATCCAGCTCTCACCCGACGGCGGTTCCTCATCACCGCCGTCGGAACCGGAGTCGTGGGAGCCGCCGGGGGCACAGGCGTCGGCCTGCTGTTCAGACCCACCGGCTCCGCGATCACCGGCGACGGCCCGGCCCACGCATCCGGCTCCCGTCCGGCACTGGCGGTGGCCGATCTGCGCGGCCTCGGGAGCCCGTCTCCCGGCGGTGCCAGGCACCGGCACGTGCTCACCGCGAAGACGGCGACCGTACGACTGGCGTCCGGACGTGAGATCGACGCGTGGACGTACAACGGCCAGGTACCGGGCCCGGCGATCAGCGCCACCGAGGGTGATGTGGTCGAGGTGACGCTGCGCAACAGCGACATCGACGGCGGGGTCACACTGCACTGGCACGGCTACGACGTGCCGTGCGGTGAGGACGGTGTGCCGGACCTGACACAGCGTCCGGTGAGACCCGGTGAAGAGTTCGTCTACCGATTCCGCGCCGACCAGGCAGGCACCTACTGGTACCACACCCACGAGGCATCGGACCCCGGCGTGCGCAAGGGACTGTACGGGACGCTCGTCGTCACACCACGAGACGGACGGCGGGCGGATGAAAGCACCGGCCGGCGGCAGGTGGACCTCACGCTGCCCGTCCACACGTTCGCCGGTACGGTCGTCGTGGGGCACCAGGACGGGCGCACCGTACAGACCGCGGCACCTGGTACGACGGTACGGCTGCGGCTGATCAACACCGATTCGGATCCGCACCGGCTCGCGCTGGCCGGGACCCCGTTCCGGGTCGCGGCCGTCGACGGCCGCGACCTCCACCATCCCCAGCAGGTCCGCGACGTGAGCCTGCGGCTGCCCGCCGGCGGGCGCTACGACCTGGTGTTCGTCATGCCGGCCACGACCGTCGCGCTGGTGCTCGACAACGACCGCGACACCGGCGTGCGGCTGCACCCGGACGGCGACGCAGAGCGCGAGCCCCGGGTCGAGGACACCTCCGACTGGCCCGAACTCGACCTCCTGCGCTACGGAACGCCTGCGCGCGCCCCGTTCGATCCAGACGCCGCTGACCGGCACTTCACCCTCGTCCTGGACCGCGCCGTGGCAATGGTCGACGGCGGGCCGGCCTACGCGCAGACGGTCAACGGGCGGGGGCACCCATCGATCCCGGACCTGCTCGTCGCGGAAGGCGATGTCGTCCGGTTCACGGTCGTCAACCGAAGCCTGGACACTCACCCCTGGCATCTGCACGGCCATCCCGTGCTGATCCTGTCCAGGGACGGGACGCCCTCATCCGGCAGTCCACTGTGGATGGACACGTTCGAGGTGCGGGCGGGAGAGGTCTGGGAGGTGGCCTTCGAAGCCACCAACCCCGGGATCTGGATGAATCACTGCCACAACCTGCCCCACGCCGAGCAGGGAATGATGCTGCGCGTCTCCTACGAGGGAGTCACCACGCCCTTCGGAGACGCGCACGCCGGTCATGGATAGCACCCGGCCGCAGGCAGGTCGCCCGCCCAACGTGATCGTGATCGGCACGGGACCGGTCGGGCGGACGATCGCCGAGCGGGTTCGCTCGGCCGGGCCGACCGCGACGGCCGTGGAAAGGCGGACCCGATCATCGGCAGATGCTCGCGCCGTTGCGTCCGACGAGCGAAGTCCGTGGGAGCCGCGCCCGCGTGGTGGGCGATGTCCCGCCGCGAGGATCGGGCCGGAGGTGCTCTCCGTCATCCGGCGGGAACGGCTCCTTCCGCGATGAGGGCCTCGACGGCTCGGACAGCGCGGCGAGCTGCAGTCGGTGGCGCTGGCCGGCCGGTTCGCCTCGCTCGCCGACAACGCGCAGGCGTTCATGTCGTCGCTGCGGCGGGCGATCGACTTCTCCGACGGCGATGTCGGGGGGTTCATCGCCTACAAGGAAAGCTCATCGACTACATCAACCGGTTCATCGCCGACCTCGCCAACTCCGGCGCCGACATCGCGAGGCCGCTGGACGAGGTGGAGGCGCGAGGCAACGAACGGCTGCTCGGCCTGGCGGCACGGCGGGAGGCCTCCGAAGCCGTCCCCGACGGGGCGGACGCCGCCGAGGCGTTCGGCCGCGCCGAGGCCGGCGCGCTGGAGTCGTGGCGCAACCGGTGGCGAGGGCTCCGGGACTGGTTCGTCTCCGGCGGGCCGGACCGCCCGTCGCAGGCGCGGCTGCTGCGCCGACCGGCGGTGACGGCGATCAAGCAGCACGAGACCGCGATGCACCGGCTGTGGCGGGCGGCGGCGAGGTGCGCGATGACCGAGGTCGACATACCGCGGGGCGATCGGTTTTCCAACCGGCTCGACGGTTCGGGTGTTAGAGCATGGTCTCGATGGTGATGGGCAGCTCGCGGATGCGGCGGGCGGTGGCGTGGAAGACGGCGTTGGCGATCGCGGGGGCGATGCCGACTTGGACGACTTCGCCGAGTCCTTTGACGCTGATGGGGTCTGCGTAGTCGTCGCGGCCTTCGAGGAAGATCGCGTTCAGATCACGTACGTCGGCGTTGACGGGGACGAGGTAGTCGGCGAGGTCGGCATTGGTGATCCGGCCGTCGCGGTGGTCGGTGGTGGTGTGTTCGAGCAGGGCCGTGCCGATGCCGCCGACCATGCCGCCGATGGCCTGGCTGTGGGCCAGCCGTGGGTTGATGATCCGGCCGGCGTCGTAGACGCCGAGCATGCGGCGGATACGGATCACGCCGAGGCTTTGGTCGACGCCTACCTCCGCGAAGACCGCACCGTAGGCGTATGCGGATCGGGTTTCCTCGGTCGGCGGCGCGAACATGCCGGGGGCCTCCAGCCGGGCGCGGCCGTTGCGGGCGAGAAGTGCCCGGTAGCTGTCGTCGCGGCGCGGGTCGCTCTCGAGATGAAGCCTGCCGCGGGTTGCCACCACGTCACCGGGATCGGCCCCGTGGAGGGGCGAGGCGGGGTCGTTGACGGCGAGCTCGATGGCCGACCGCCGGACGCGGCGCGCGCCGTCGTGGACCGCCGAGCCGACGCTGGCCATGGTCGTCGACGCGCCGTGGGGCGGAGTCACCGGCATGTCGGAGTCGCCGAGTTGAAAGGTCACTTCGTCGGTGCTGAGGCCGAGTTCGTCTGCGGCGACCTGGGTCATGGAGGTGTAGGTTCCCGGTCCCATGTCGCTGGTGGCGGCTTGGACCAGTGCTGTCCCGTCGACGTTGAGGCGGACCGAGGCCCGTGCGGTCGTGCGTGCGGTGTTGTAGACCGCCGCCGCCATGCCGGTGCCGACGAGCCAGTCGCCGGCCCGGGTGGATCCGGGTTCGCGATCGCGGTCGTTCCAGCCGAACTCACGCGCTCCGACGGTGTAGCACTCCTGGAGGCGGCGGGTGGAGAACGGCAGCTCCGAGGACGGGTCCGCGTCCGGCTCGTTGCGTCGTCGCAGCTCGATCGGGTCGATGCCGAGCCGGTGGGCCACCTCGTCCATCGCGGTCTCGAGGACGTGGACCGCGCTGACGTACCCGGGGCCGCGCATGTAGGTCGGGGTGTTCACGTCCAGCGGGACGGTCCGGTAGGCCTGCTGGACGTTGGGGGTGCTGTAAAGCATCCGGCCGGGGGTCATCACTGCTTCGGTGAAGGTCTCGTAGGAGGAGGTCTCGGCGCGGATGTCATGGATCGTGGCGGTGAGGCGTCCATTGCGCTGGGCCCCCAGCCGGAGGCGGTATTCGTACGCCGGCCGGAAGCCGGTGCCGAAGTACAGCTGGCGGCGGGCCATCACGAGTTTGACGGGCCGGCCGGTCTCGCGGGCGGCGAGCGCGGCCACGGTCACGTGCGGCCAGCAGCGCAGGGCGCTGCCGAAGGCGCCACCGACGTACGGCGAGATGACGCGGACATCGGTTCGAGGTATGCCGAAGACCGTGGCGAGTTCGAGTTGCGTGCCGTCGCCGACCCACTGGGTCTTGTCCATGACGGTGAGGCGGCCGCGCTCCCAGCGGGCGATGGTGGCATGCGGCTCCATCGGGTTGTGGTGGTTTCGGGCCAGGTCGTACGTCAGGTCGAGCTGTATCGGCGCCGATTCCAGAGCGGCCTCAGCCTCGCCGCGGGCGTAGGTGGACGGCTCGTCGGCGGGCGCCGTGCTCAGGTCGGTGGACGGCTGTTCAACCTTGTAGGTGACGTCGATCAGGTGTGCCGCGTGCTGGGCGATCTCCAAGGACTGGGCGACGACGACGGCGACCGGCTGACCGAAGAAGTGCAC
Organism: Actinomadura madurae; assembly: GCF_047130825.1. Lineage (NCBI taxonomy): Bacteria > Bacillati > Actinomycetota > Actinomycetes > Streptosporangiales > Thermomonosporaceae > Actinomadura > Actinomadura madurae. The sequence goes on along the minus strand of NZ_CP083237.1, from coordinate 7,163,917 downwards.
CTGGTCGTCCTGGAACACGCGCAGGCGCACGCCGGGCGGGTTGTACGAGCCGTCGGTGTTGTCCTCGTACGGCAGCGTGGGCGCGTTGCGGTGGCTGAGCACGCTCAGCACACCGGCCTCGGCCTCCGCGGCCGCGGAGTCGATCGCGGTGATCCGGCCGCGGCCGATACTGCTGTCGACCATCACCGCGTACGCGACGTCGTCGATGCCGTGGTCGGCCGCGTACGTCGCCCGGCCGGTGACCTTGAGGCGGCCTTCGACACGCTTGTGTGCGCGGCCGACGGCCACCTCGGGCTGGTGACTCATCACTGTTCTCCCACGACTCGCAACTGACGCTCGACCGTGCGCTGGAGCAGGTCGACCTTGAAGGCGTTGTGTTCGAGGGGTTCGGCACCGTCGGCGGCATGTTCGGCCGCGGTGCGCCACAGGTCGGGTGACGGCCGCCGCCCGACCAGCCGCCGCTCCACCGCGCGAAGCCGCCACGGCACGGTGCCGACTCCGCCGGCGGCGACCTTCGCCGTCCGGATCAGGCCGTCGCTGATCGAAAGCGCGACGGCGGCAGAGGTCAGTGCGAACTCGTAGCTCTGCCGGTCCCGGACCTTGAGGTAGCCCGACCGCAGCGGCCGGGGCTGGGCGGGGATCTCCACCGCGGTGATCAGTTCTGCGTCCCGCAGTGCGTGTTCCCGTTCGGGCGTGCTTCCCGGCTTGACGAGGAAATCGGCGAAGGCCACCTGGCGGCGTCCGCGCACGTGTCGAAGGTGAACCACGGCGTCCAGTGCGGCGAAGGCCACGGCGAGGTCGGAAGGGTGGGTGGCCACGCAGGCCGCGGAGGTTCCCAGGATCGCGTGGGCGCGGTTGTCGCCCTCGCGAGCGGCGCATCCGGAACCCGGCTCGCGCTTGTTGCAGGACGCCGAGCGGTCTCGGAAGTATGGGCACCGGGTTCGCTGCATGATGTTGCCGCCGATGGTGGCCATGTTCCGCAGTTGGGCCGAAGCGCTCAGTTCGAGGGCCTCCGAGACCATCGGGAAAGACGTTCGGACGCCAGGATCGGCGGCGACGTCGGCCATCGTCGCCAGCGCGCCGATGCGCATGCCCCCGCGGGGGGTGGGCGTGATGGCGCGCATCGGTAGCGCGCTGATGTCGATCAACGCCTCGGGACGTTCGACCTCCTCGCGCATCAGGTCGACCAAGGTCGTGCCCCCCGCGATGAAGCGTCCGCCGCGGTCCGCCGCGGCGACGGCAGCGGACTGACTGTCGACCTTCAGGTACGAGAACGGGTACATCGTCGCTCTCCCTCGGCCCCAGCGGCTTGCTGCACCGCTTGGACGATGTTGACGTAGCAGCCGCAGCGGCAGATGTTTCCGCTCATCCACTCCCGGATCTCCTCCGCGGAGCCCGCGTGCCCTTCACGAATGCAACCGATGCCGGACATGATCTGCCCTGGTGTGCAGTAGCCGCACTGGAAGGCGTCCTGGTCGATGAACGCCTGCTGGAGCGGATGGAGATCACCGTCGCCGGTGACCAGGCCCTCCACGGTGGTGATCTCGGCGTCCCGCAGTCGAACCGCCAGGGTGAGGCAGGCATTGACGCGTGCGCCGTTCACCAGCACCGTGCAGGCACCGCAGGCGCCCGCGTCGCATCCCTTCTTGGTGCCGGTGAGGTCGAGCCGCTCGCGCAGCAGGTCCAGCAGCGAGGTGCGATTGTCGACCTCGATATCTTGGAGTACTCCGTTGACCTTCAGCGCGACTCTGCTGGTAGGCCCTGCGTGAGTGCAGCCGGGGCTGCCGGGCTCACCGACCCGAAAGCAAGAATGCCCGCTGCCGCGGTCCTCGCCGCCATGAACGTTATGTCGAGACAACGGCCTATCAGCGTGATGTGTGTCGTCAGCGGACATGTGAGTCTTCCTTCTCGGCATAGGCCGGCGCCGGGTTCGTGGTCCGAGCGAGCAGGTCAGCCGATGCCGGACGCTTCGGTGCGGGCGCGTGTGAATGTGTCGAGCATCGCCGCGAGCTCTGCGGGACGGCTGAGGGCGGGGCAGTGGCCGCTCGCGATCTCGTCGGGGACGATTCCGAGTCGCTCACGTACAAGTCGGCGCTGGAATGCTGCGGGGAATAGCCGGTCCTCGGTGCAGAGGACGTATCGCGTTGGCGTGGTCGGATAGGTGTCGAGGGGCCAGGGCTCGTAATAGGCGGAGCTGGAGGGCGGGGGCGGTTCCCTATTCGACACCTGGTCGGCCAGATGCTCGGGCACGTCGTGGAAGTAGCTCACGTATGGGTCGGAGGAACCGGTGAGGCCACCGTCTTCGGCGGCCTGGATTCGGACGGCCTCCGGATGTCCCGTGTTGCCCCACCAGTCGGCCGGCGGCTCGCCGGGCCGGGGGATCATGGCGGTGACGTAGATGAGTCCGGCGGTGGGAAGGCGTTCGGCGACCAGAGGTGCGGTGAACCCGCCGAACGAATGCGCGACGACGAAGAGCTCGTCTTGTACGTCGATTGTGTTGACGACGGCGTCGGCGTAGTCGTGTAATGTCGCCGAATCGTCGCCGGTCCACAGTGTGGGGGCCGCAGTGGTGTGTCCGAGGGATCGGAGTTCGGCTTCTACGAGGTGCCAGAACCATCCTCCGCCGACGCCGGCGCCGTGGATGAGCGCGAATGTACTCACGGCTCGTTTCCTCTCTTGCTGCGGTGAGATCGATAGAACGCCATCCGAGTTCAGCCTTGTTCGGTGTGCTCGACGATCGCCGCGATGGCCAGGTCCCAGAGTTCTCGTGGCGGTTGTTGATGCCCGGCGCCGGGGAGGGAGACCAGCTGCGCGCCTGGGATCTCGGCGGCGAGGGCTCGGCCATGCTCGAGCGGTAGCATCGGGTCGGCGGTGCCGTGCAGGACCAGGGTCGGGACGGTGATCTGGTCGAGCCGGGCGCCGGTCGGGGCGTCGTCGTCGAGGACGAAGTGGTTGGTCATCGAGGCGGCCATGTCCCGGGTTCGATCGACCTCCTGGGCGGCGAGTCGCCGGACGTGCGGCTCGTCGAACCCGAGGCTTCCCGCGTACGGCCGTTCGGCCTCGGCCCGATAGGCCACCACTGCGTCACGGTCGGTCCAGTCGGGCCCGGGTCCGGGGTCGGTGAACGTGGCCATCACCTGCGGACTCGGCGGTGGGAGCCGACGATCGTGCTCGGCCGGGACGGCGGGGCTGGTCGAGGCCAGGCACAAGGTGCTCACCCGTTCGGGGTGTTCGAGGGCGATGCGCTGGGCGATGCCGCCTCCCATCGACAGCCCGACCAGGTGTGCCCGACTCACTCCCAGAGCGTCCAGGATTCGCAGCGGGTCGGTGGTCAGATCGTGGGCGGTGTACGACGGCCGGCCAGGCGGTGAGCCGGTCGACCGGCCGGTGTCGCGGTGGTCGTAGCGCACGACGTGGCGACCCGCCTTGGCGAGGCGACCACAGAAGTCGTCCTCCCACCAGATCATCGACTGTGCTCCACCTGCGATCAACAACACGGTCGGATCGGCTGGGTCGCCGAACGCCTCGTAGCACAGCTCTATCCCGTCGATCGTCAGGATCTGTTCGGTCATGGGACGTCGCTTTCCGTCGTGGTGGGATGGCCGCCTCTTGCCGGTACAGAAAGCCCGAGGTCCGGAGAGACCGGGCGGCTGCGCGGCGCAGCGGGAGATGCGGTGTTCTCGCGATCAAGCCCTCCGGCGCCGCGAGTGATGCCTTGCGGGGGTCGGATCCGGTGCGCCGCCAGCAGGATCCCGATTGACAGCACCGCGGCCATCGCGAGCAGGCCGTTGAAGCCCCAGAGCGCCATGAGCGGCCCTGCGACCGCGGCCGCGGCCGCGGCCATGACCGTCATGGCGGTGTCGGCGGCGCCTTGGACGCGGGTGTCGCCCATCGAGCAGGCGGCGATGTGCGATGAGGCCGCCACGGTGCACACCGACCAGCCGAGGCCGACCAGGAAAAGGCCGAGTCCATGCGTGAACGGGCTCTGCCCGAACCAGCCGATCAGCACCACGAGTGAGACCAGCAGCACGGCCCCTCCCACGACCAGTGCCGTTGGCACTCCGGCTCTGTCGGACAGGGCGCCGGACAGGGGGGCGAACGCGTACATTCCGAGGAAGTGGACTGAGAGGGCGGCGCCTATGGCGGTATGGGCGGCGCCTTGGTGGTGCATTTCCAGCGGCGTCATCACCATGACGGCCACCATGGTGGCGTTGGCGAGCATCAGTGCTGCGATACCCGGGCCGAGTGGAGAGGCGTGACGCCGAGGTCGCACCTGGTGGCGTTCGGCTCGGTGGCCGGCCGTCCGACCCAAGGTTCGGGCGACGATCAGTGGGTCGGGTCGAAGCAGGCTGAAGATCACCAGTGCCGCGATGAGTGCGCCGGTCATGTCGACCAGCAGCGGCCCCGCCAGCGGGTGCAGGCCGAGCCGTGCGGACACGGCCCGGGCCGGGCCGACCATCAGGGGCCCCACCACCGCACCCACCGTGGCGACCCACACCACCATCGACAGCGTGGTGGCGCGGCGGCCCTCCGGGGCGAGGTCGGTGACCGCGTACCGGCAACTGTTCGTCGACGCCGATGACGCACCGAGCGCGCCCATGCCGGCGATCAGGAGAGTGAAGCTCCCGGTGGTCGCGGCCACGACACACGTTCCTGCGCCGATGGCGCCGATCAGGTAGCCGGCAGCCAGTCCACCGCGCCTGCCCTTCCTGTTCATCAATGTCGCCAGCAGGTAGGAGGCCGCCCCGGCACCCAGGATCAGGGTCGCCTGAGCCAGGCCGGCGGCGCCGGAGGAGCCGGCCAGCTCGGCCGCCAGTATCCCGCTCACGGCGAAGGTGAGCGCGACCGCGATGCTGCCGACGACCTGGCTCACCATGAGGAGGATCAGGGTTCTCCTCTGCACCCTTCGGATGTCGAACGAGAGCGTCATGACGGTCCCTTTCGGGGCAGGTGGAGCGAGGGTTGATGCGGGTGCTGGTGTCATTGACTCGCGTGGCGCGGTGCGGCCGGACCGTCGTCAGGCAGCGGGTTCCTCCTGGAGGGCGCGTACCTCGATCCTGCTTCCCAGCGCCCGCGAGACCTGCTTGGTCCATTCGATCGCGACGTCGTCATTCTCGGCCTCGATGATCCAGAAGCCACCGAGGTGCTCATCGGCCTCGACGAACGGGCCTGGTGTGAGTACGGGGCTGTCACCGGAGTAGTCCACCGTGGTCGCGTTCGACGGCGGGTGCAGGCCTCCAGCGGACACGAACGCGCCCGCCTCCTGAAGGGCGGTGTTGAACGCACCGACCGCGGCCGTCATCCCCTGAAGCTCCGCGGAGTCCATGCCCTCCATCGTCGGCTCCTCGGCGGAGTCGTGGGGGAGGCTCAGAAAGTACTTCGTCATAGTCGTCCCCTCGTCGTGGGCGTTGCTCTCGATGGTCGTTCTGGGACGGACAGATTCGAGCGCTGTCTGAACGCTGGAAACGCTAGGCGGGGGCTCCGCGGTGACGCATCGGTCATCGTGACCGGTGTCCGGGAAACCGGTGACTGGCGCCGGTCGCCGGCTAGACGAGGTCGGCCAGTTCGGCGCGACCGGTGACGCCTAGTTTCGGGTACGCCTTGTAGAGGTGGTGGCCGACGGTCCGTGGGCTCAGGAAGAGCTGTGCGGCGATCTCCTTGTTCGTGCGACCGGCGGCGGCCAGCCTGACGACCTGCAGCTCTTGCGGGGTCAACAGGGTGAGCGGGCCGCTGCGCGGAGGCTCATCGTCCCGCTCGCCGAAGGCGGCCAGTTCGCCGCGCGCGCGCTCGGCCCAGAGCCTCGCGCCGAGGCGGTCGAACGCGGACACCGCAGCCGCTAGATGGGCGCGGGCCTCGGTCCGGCGGCGCCGGCGGCGCAGCCACTCGCCGTAGACAAGCTGGGTACGGGCGCGCTCATAGGGGCCGCCGTGCCGTTCGTGGAACCGCAGCGCCTCGGCGTACTGCGTGTCGGCGTCGCCGTCATCGGCCAGCAAGGCCCGGCAGCGTAGTGCGAGCCCGGTGGCCACCGGGCGGTCGACGTGCTCAGCCCAGTGCAGGAACGTTGCCAGTGGTCCGTGGGCGCGATCCGGCCGGCCGCTTCGCACGGCCGCTTCCACCAGATCCGGCACCGCCCGGATCAGGAGGTCGCGGCTCGCAGGCCCCCGGGACACTTGCTCCAGCCTGTCCAAGGCCTCCCCGAACCGCCGGGCGGAAAGATCGAGCATGCCGAGCCCCCAGGCCGCGATCTCGGCGTTGACCCGATGCCGGGCTCGGGCTCGCGGGAGCACGTCGTCGGCAAGAGATCGACAGCGTGCCGCGTCACCCGACACGGCGTGCAACCACACCTCCACCGATCGGTGTGCCAGGCTCTCGGTCGTGTTCCCGAGTTCGTCGCTCACGGACGCGCCTTCCGCCACGCACGCGCGGGCGTCCGCGAATTCGCCGCGGAACAGCCGCGCCACGGCGAGCACGTTCAGGGTGTACGGGACCCACCCCAGCGCCCCGGTGGCCCGCACCTCGGCCAGCATGTCCTCGGTCCCGGCGATGACGCCGTCGTCGTCCGCGATCATGAGCCCGCCGAACCCGGCCGTGATGCGACGCATCAGGTCGTTCCCGCCGCCGCGGGTGGCGGTGTGGAGATCGCGCATCGGGCCGAGGGCCAGCTCCGGGCGTCCGGCGAAGAGCTCCGCCCACCCGGCAAGGGCGGCGACGACAGGTGCCCACCGCTCCGGCGGGGTGAACCCGCGCATCAGATCCGCCGCACGCTGCAGGAGGTCGTGCGCCGCTCCGTGCCGGGCGGCGTGCGCGGCCTCGAAGAGCGTGAGCGCGGCGCGCTCCGGATCGATGTCGCGCATGAACGCGGCGGCCTCGATCGTCAGCTCCGCATCGGCCCGCGGCGAGGTGCGTTCGTACTCCACGGCGCCACGGGTGTAGATGGCGTCGGCCCGGATGCCGGGGTCGGTGGTGAGCGAGAGCGCTTCGGCCGCCAGCCGGGCGGCGCGGTCGGCCTTGCCGGCGTCGAACGCGGCGTGGCTGGCCCGGGCGATACGCCGGGCCTTCAGTTCCCGGTCGGCGCTGAGCCGGCCGGCGCGTTCGTAGGCGGCGGACACCGCCATCGCGCCGCCTCGGTGCCAGGCCCGCTCCGCCGCGCGTTCGAGTTCGGCCGCCACCGCCTCGTCGGGGGCGGTGGTGGCGGCGGCGAGGTGCCAGGCCCGGCGGTCGGCATCGGCGTCCGCGCGCAGCGCCTCGGCGTACGCGCGATGTACCTCGATCCGCCGGTGCAGCGGCGCGTCCTGGAAGGCGGCCGCCCGCACCAGGGGGTGGCGGAACGTTATCCGGCTGTCGATCCAGACCAGCCGTTCGCGTTCGGCGGGCGCCAGGTCGCCGGGGGTGCCGCCGAGGGATTCGATCACGCGCAGGATCGTCGCCAGGGGCGCCGCGGTGTCGGCTGCCACCACCAGAAGGGCGCGCTGGGTGGGATCGGGAAGTTCCACGATCTGGCGGCGGAACGCCTCCTGCACGCGGCGGGTCACCGGCAGCGGGCGGACCTGCTCGGCCGGATCGGACTCGTCGGCATCGCGAGCCGCGAGCCGCGACGACCCGAGCTCAATGATCGCCAGGGGATTGCCGCCGGACTCCGCGAGGACCCGGGTCCGCACCGGTTCGATGAGGTCCGGTGCGTGGTCGTCGAGCAGCCGGGCGGCATCGGATGCGGCGAGGCCGGCCAGATCAATGACCTCGACGCCTGAGATCTCGAACGGCACGAATGTCTCGCGCACCGCGAACAGCACCGCGATCGGGTCGGCCACGAAGCGGCGGGCCGCGAACAACAGCGCCTCTACGGAACCCTGGTCGAGCCATTGCAGGTCGTCGACCACGCACAGCAGCGGGGCGTCCTCGGCCAGATCGGCGAGCAACGACAGGGCGCCGGCGGAGATCAGGAACCGGTTGGCCTCGTCCCCCTCGGCCAGGCCGAAGGCGCAACGCAGTGCCGTGGCCTGGGGGACGGGGAGGGCGTCCAAGCGATCCAAGTGAGGAAACAAGAGCTGGTGCAGGCCGCCGTACGCCAGCTCGGAGTCGGACTCGACCCCTGCCGCGCGGACCACGTGCATGCCGCCTCCGGCTTCGGCGATCGACACAGCGTGGTCGAGAAGGACCGATTTCCCGATTCCGGCTGCGCCCCGCAGCCCCAGCGCACCGCTGCGTCCGTCGCGCGCATCTGCCAGCAGGCGTCGAATGCGGGTTTGCTCGACGTCCCTTCCCACCAGCGACATGCGGCCACCCTAACCAGGCCAGTACAGCGACCTTGGTGTCGCCGGTGATGTCGGCTCCGCCCGACATCTGTCCAATAAGGAGCTCCGGGGCGGCGGGCGGCGGAGCCGGCCTTCCGGCACCGCAACGTCCAGGCCCGCGGATCCGACGCGAGCCGGCCGCACGGATGCGATGCGGCGCGGCCCGCGGTGGTGGGGCCGGTGGACGACGTGCATTGACGGCCTGCGACCGCGTGCCTATTCTGGCACTCCATTCAGTGAATGAGGATTTCATTCAGTGTAATCCAAGCGAGAGGATCGCGGAATGAGCATCGTCGATGTGGGCCTCGCCGAAGCCGCCGGCACCTGGCATCGAGCCACGAGCGACCTGACCGACCCCGTCGTCAACCCGGCCTCGAACGCTCAGCTCGCCGAGATCCCCCGCAGTTCGGCGGAGGACGTGGACCGCATGGTCGAGGCGGCGGCCGCGGCGTTCCCGGGCTGGGCCCGCACGACGCCGGGCGAGCGGGCCCGCGCGCTGCTGCGGATCGCCGACGACCTCGAGCGGGACGCGGCCGGGTTCGCCCTGCTGGAGTCGCGCAACGTCGGGAAGCCGATGGCGCTGGCGGAGGAGGAGGTGGAGATGATCGTCGATCATCTCCGGTTCTTCGCCGGGGCCGCGCGGCTGCTGGAGGGGCGCGCCGCGGGCGAGTACGTGTCCGGGCACACGAGCTTCCTGCGCCGCGACCCGCTGGGCGTCATCGGGTCGGTCGCGCCGTGGAACTACCCGCTGCTCATGGCGATCTGGAAGATCTGCCCGGCGCTGATGACCGGCAACACCCTCGTGCTCAAGCCTTCGGAGCACACCCCGCTGACCGCGCTCCGGTTCGCCCGGCTGGCGGCCGAGCACCTGCCGCCGGGCGTGCTCGGCATCGTGACCGGCGACGGTTCGGTCGGGGCCCGGCTGGTCGACCACGACCTGGTGCGGATGTCCTCGCTCACCGGGTCCACCCGTACCGGCAGGCGGCTGCTGCACGCCTCTGCTGACAGCAACCTCAAGCGGTTGCACCTGGAGCTGGGCGGCAAGGCGCCCGTGCTGGTGTTCCCCGACGCCGACGTGGACCTGGCCGTCTCGAAGATCGCCGAGGGCGCCTTCTGCAACTCCGGCCAGGACTGCATGGCGGCCTCGCGGCTGTACCTCCACGAGTCCGTGCACGACGAGGTCGTCGCCGGGCTCACCGCCGAGATGAACGCGCTCGTCGTCGGCGACCCGGCGGACGAGGCGACCACCATGGGCCCGGTCATCACGGCCGCGCACCAGGAGCGGGTCGAGGGCTTCGTGCGGCGTGCCGGGGAGACCGGCCACATCGACCTGGTCCGGAGCGGACGCCCGGACACCGGGTCCTTCGTCGCGCCCACGCTGCTCCTGGGGGCGCGGCAGCGGGACGAGGCCGTCCAGGAGGAGATCTTCGGCCCCGTCGTCACGATCACGAGGTTCGGCGACGGGGACGACGTGGCCGCGCTGGCCAACGACATCAAGTACGGCCTCGCCGCGTCGGTGTTCACCTCGGACGTCGCCCGCGCGCTCCGGCTCTCGCGCGACCTGCAGTTCGGCACCGTCTGGATCAACGACCACCTGCCGGTGGTCCCGGAGATGCCGCACGGCGGGTTCAAGGAGTCGGGGCACGGCAACGACATGTCGATCTACTCGCTCGACGAGTACACCGAGCTCAAGCACGTCATGGTCAACCTGGGCGAGTGATGACATGACCGTCTTCGCCATCAACACCTTCCGCCTCCGCCGGGGCGTCGACGTCCAGGAGTTCGCGCGGTTCTCCGCCGACCTCGACCGTCCGACCTGCCTCGCTCACGACGTCGTCGAACGATTCGAGGTGTTCCTCGAAACCGGCGAGCCACCGCGCGTCGTCGAGGTGATGGGGGTGCGCGACTGGGCCGAATGGGAGTCGCTGCGCGACACCCATCCCTCGTTCGAGCCCGTGCTCGCCCGGTTCTCCGAGCTCGTGGACACCGAGAGCGTGAGCACACACCTGACCATGACCCTCGATGACGTACGAAAAGGCTGAGGAAATGGCCGAAAGCTATGACGCCGTCGTGATCGGCGCCGGCCACAACGGGCTCGTCGCCGCCAATTACCTGGCGCGCGCCGGACGCAGGGTGCTGGTGCTCGAAGCGCGGGACGTCGTCGGCGGCGCCTGCGTCACCGAGGAGCTCATCCCCGGTTCGCGCTGGTCGTCGTGCGCGTTCATCGCCGGGCTGCTGCGGCCCGAGATCATCGAGGAGCTGGAGCTGGAGCGGTTCGGCCTGGAGCTCTACCAGGGCGAGGCACTGTCGTTCTGCCTCTTCCCCGACGGCGAGCACGTTTTCATGTGGCCCGACATGGACCGCACGCTGCGCGAGTTCGAGCGCCTCAACAAGGGCGACGCGAAGCGGTTCGTCGAATTCGGGCTCCGGATGCAGAAGTTCGCCGGCTTCGTGGTGCCGTGGCTGCTCGAATCGCCGCCCGCGCGTTCCGAAGTGCTCGCGGCCTTCGAGAAGGCGGGCGAGCAGGAGTTGTTCGACGAGTTCACCCTTCTGTCGGTCAGGGATCTGCTGGACCGCTATTTCGAGGACGAGCGGATCAAGAGCTTCCTGACCTTCTTCGGCATGGTGTCGATCTGGGGCGGCCCGTCGACGCCGGGCACCAGCTACGTGTGGGGCCACCACTCGTGGGGCGAGTTCCAGGGGCGCTTCGGCCAGTTCGGCATGGTGCGCGGCGGGATGGGCGGCATCTCCGCCGCGCTCGCCGCCGCCGCGCGCCATCACGGGGCGGAGATCAGGCTGGGCGCGCCGGTCGACACCGTGATCGTCGAGCGCGGCGTGGCGGTCGGCGTCCGGCTCGCGTCCGGCGAGCTCATCGAGGCGGGGCAGGTGCTGTCCAACGCCGATCCGCAGCGTTCGCTGCTCACCCTCCTGCCGGACAAGCACCTCGACCCCGGACTGCGCACGCAGATCGAGAACCTGGACAGCAAGGGATCGATGGCGCGGATCCACCTGTTGATCGACGAGCTGCCGCAGTACCTCGGGTTCGACTCGGCGGAGCCGGGGCCGCAGCACCACGGGCACCAGCTGCTCGGCGCGTCCCGCGAGCTGTTCGAGGCCGCCGCGGTGGCCCAGCGGCAGGGCACCTTCCCCGAGCACTACGTGATCGAGGCGGTCATCCAGAGCGTCACCGACCCGGGCCTGGCCCCGCCCGGGAAGCACACGATGACGCTCGGCGTCCAGCAGCTGTCGTTCGAGCTCGCGGGCACGACCTGGGACGAGGTCAAGGAGTCCTGGGCCGACGCCGTGCTGGAGGACCTGTTCGCCTACGCGCCCAACCTGCGCGGCCACATCCTCGACCGGGTCGTGATCACGCCGCAGGACCTGGAACGCGAGTACCTGATCACGGGCGGGAACATCTTCCACGGCGGCATGCTGCTCGACCAGCTGTTCAGCAGCAGGCCGCTGGACGCGCTCAAGGACTACCGGACTCCGGTGGAGAACTACTACCTCTGCGGCGCGGGGACGCATCCCGGCGGCGGCGTCATGGGGGCCAGCGGGCACAACGCCGCCTCGGCGGCGCTCGCCGACCTCGGCGTCGCGCGGGCGGCGGCACGCCGCAGGCGCGGGAAACGGCCCCATGAGAACGTGCTCGACCGGATCACCGCGACCCGCGCGGGACGCGCGCTGAGCTACCAGGTCGCCCGCCAGCCGCTGCTGCGGAAGATCACCCGCGCGGCCGCCAGGACGCGGCGATGAACGCGCCGCTGCGCAGCGCCCGCTGGTTCGGCGGGCAGGACGTGCCCGGGTTCGTGCACCGCAGCGCCCTGCGCGCGACGGGCATCGGCCGCGCGGCCTTCGAAGGGCGGCCGGTCATCGGCATCTGCAACTCGTGGTCGGAGCTGGTCAACTGCAACGTGCACCTGCGCGGGCTGGTGGACGCGGTCAAGCGCGGCGTGCTGCAGGAAGGCGGCGTGCCGCTGGAGTTCCCGACGATGTCGCTGGGCGAGCAGCTGATGAAGCCGACCGCGATGCTCTACCGCAATCTGATGTCGATGGACGTCGAGGAATCCCTGCGCGCCAACCCGATCGACGCGACGGTGCTGCTCGCCGGCTGCGACAAGACGGTACCCGCGCAGCTGATGGGCGCGGCGAGCGCGGACGTGCCGGCGGTCATGGTGACGGGCGGGCCGGCCAATCCGGCCGTCTTCCGCGGCCGCCGCCACGGCGTCGGCACGGACCTGTGGCGCCATGTCGACGACGTGCGCGCCGGGCTGATGAGCATGGACGAGTACGAGGAGCTCGAGGCGGCCTCCGCGCCCTCGCCGGGGCACTGCCCGGAGATGGGGACGGCCTCGACGATGGCCTCGATCGTCGAGGCGCTCGGGATGAGCCTGCCGGGCTCGGCCGCGATCCCGGCGACGGACGCGCGCCGGTACCAGCTCGCCGAGGCGTCCGGCCGCCGGGCGGTCGCGCTGGCCCGCGAGGGCACGCGCCCGTCGCGGATCCTGACTCCCGGCGCGTTCGACAACGCGATCACCACGCTGCTCGCGGTCGGCGGATCGACGAACGCCGTCGTCCACCTGCTCGCGCTGGCCGGGCGCGCCGGCGTCGCGCTCACGCTCGACCGCTTCCACGAGCTGTCGGAACGGACCCCGCTGCTGGTCGACGTCCGCCCCGCGGGCGAGCACCTGGTGGAGGACCTGTTCCACGCGGGCGGGATCCCGGCGGTGCTGCGCGAGCTGCGTCCGCTGCTCGCACTGGACGCCCTGACGGTCAACGGCCGCACGATCGGCGAGAACGTCGCGCGGTACGGCGGCGATGGGGACCCTGCGCGGTACGGCGGCGAGGACGTCATCGCGCCGCTCGACCGGCCGTACCAGCCGCCGGGCGGCCTGGCGGTCGTGCGCGGTTCGCTGGCTCCCGGCGGCGCGGTCGTGAAGTGCAGCGCCGCGAGCCCCGAGCTGCTCCGGCACACCGGCCCGGCGGTGGTGTTCGACGGCATGACCGACCTCGCGGCCCGGATCGACGACCCGGACCTCGACGTCACCGCGGACTCGGTGCTGGTGCTGCGCAACGCCGGTCCGCGCGGCGGGCCGGGCATGCCCGAATGGGGGCAGCTGCCCATCCCGGCGAGGTTGCTGCGCGCGGGGGTCCGCGACATGGTGCGGGTCTCCGACGCGCGGATGAGCGGCACCGCGTTCGGCACGACCGTCCTGCACGTCGCGCCGGAGTCCGCCGCCGGCGGGCCGCTCGCGCTCGTGCGCGACGGCGACCCGATCGCCCTCGACGCGAGGGCCGGCCGGCTCGATCTCCAGGTGCCGGAGACCGAACTCGCCCGCCGGCGGCGGGAATCGGCGCCACCCGCGCCCGCATTCACCCGCGGTTATGGCGCGCTCTATGTCGAACACGTTCTGCAAGCCGATCAAGGATGCGATTTCGATTTCCTGCGGGGGCGATCGGAGAACCCCGGCGAAGAACCGCAGGGAATGCTGTCGGGATGGATAGGAGGCTGGTGAGAGAGGTGATGGATAAAGGGCTTACCGAGGAAGTGGGAAGTACGGCCGAGGCCCCTGGTAAAGTGCTGCCGGTGCAGCCGGAACGCCAGTCGAAGAAGCCGCTCGAGGGCGTCGTCCGGACGGCCAGGGTGCTGCGCGCGCTCGAGGTCCGCGGCGAGGGAAGCCTCACCGAGATAGCCCGCGACGTGGGCCTGAGCGAGCCGACCGTGCTGCGTTACCTGCACAGCCTCGTCTCCGAGAACTTCGTGGAACGGGTGAACGACACCCGGTACCGGCTCGGCTGGGAGATCTTCCGGATGGGGCACCGGGTGCCGTCCAGCGCGGTTCCGCGCGGCGAGTCGCTGCCGGTGATGACGACCCTGCTCGAACGGTTCAACGAGACGGTCAACCTCGCCATCCGCTACGGCGACCAGGTCGTCATCGTCGAGGTCCTGCACAGCTCGCGCACGGTGCGGAAGCTGAACGAGATCGGCCAGGTCGACCCCTGGCACGCCTCGGCCCTGGGCAAGGCGATGCTCAGCGTGATGAGCGAAGCGGAACGCCGCGCGCTCTTGCGCCGGGGCATCCTGCATGCCCACACGAAGCACACCCTGACCGACCCCGACGCGGTGGAACGGGACGTGCTCGCCGCGAGGGAACGGGGTTACGCGATCGACGCCGAAGAGGCCGCCGAAGACCTCACCTGCGTGGCCTCGGCCGTGCCCACCCAGCCCGGACTGCCGCAGATGGCGCTCAGCGTCAGCTTCCTGTCCCATCGGCTGGACGACAAGACCCTCGACTCGGCGGGCGAGGCCGTGCACTCGGCCTCGCTCGAACTGGCCCGGAGGCTGCGCACCGGCGCCTGAGCGGGCCGGACTCGCCGCCGTGACCTGATCCGGGTCCGCGGAAAACTCTCGACCGAAGCCAATGACCTCGTATTTCGCGCACGTCGCGCATCGCGCGCAAAAGTCAATGTAATTAGATTTCACTGAATGAAAGGTGGCGGCCGCGGGGGCGGTCTCGTCATCGCCACGGAAGTTCTCCGGAGTCACGAAAATCGCCGGCCCACCCGAAGGGCGGATGGGCCCGAGCAGAATCGGACCGACCAATGGACACTGGCAAAGACCTTTCCGTCCCCCCGACCCCGGCCGACCGCGACGTCCCCGTGCCGGCCGGCGCGGGCCGGGGTAATCACGGCCTGCGCAGGAACACCCTCGGCACGAGCAGCATCGTCTTCTACATCATCGCCGCGGCGTCGCCGCTGACCGTCGTCATCGCACTGTTCCCGATCATGATCGGGGCGGGCAACGGGGTGGGGCTGTCGGGCGCGTTCGTGCTCGCGGCCGCGATCCTGCTGCTGTTCGCCGTCGGCTACGTCGCGATGAGCAGGCACATCACCAACGCCGGAGCCTTCTACGCCTACGTGACCCTGGGCCTCGGACGGCCGTTCGGCCTGGGCTCGGCCTCGCTGGCCATCTGGGCCTACAACGCGATCCAGGTAGGGCTCTACGGCGGCTTCGGCTACTACGCCGCGGACCTGACGCACTCGGCGACCGGCGTGAACGTCCCGTGGTGGCTGTTCGCCCTGGCCGCGATGGCGGCCTGCCTCGCGCTCGGCGTGCACGGGGTGCACACCGGCGCCCGCGTGCTCGGCGTGCTCATGTCGTGCGAGACGATCATGATCATCGTGCTGTCCGGCGCCATCTGCGTGGACCTCGTCCGGTCCGGCACCGCGGTGACGTTCGAGCCGTTCAGCCCCACGACCACGGTCTCGGCCGGGCTGGGCATCTCGCTGATGTTCGCGCACGCCTCCTTCATCGGCTTCGAGGGCAGCGCGATCTACGGCGAGGAGGCCCGCGACCCCAGGCGCACGGTGCCCCGCGCGACCTACGTCGCGGTGGTGTTCATGGGCCTGCTGTACGCGGTGGCGTCCTGGCTGGTCGTGAACGCGGTCGGCCCGCAGTCCGTGGTGGGCGTCGCGCAGAAGGAGTCCGGCGACTTCATCTTCGCGGTCAGCAACACGATCCTCGGCTCGTGGGCCACCGGGATCTTCCACATCCTGATCCTGACCGCGATCTTCGCCGCGATCGTCACGTTCCACAACAACGTCGCGCGCTACCTGTTCTCCCTCGGCAGGCAGAACGTGCTCTGGTCCGCGCTCGGCCACACCCGCCGCGCCAAGCAGACGCCGTACGTCGCCTGCATCGTCCAGACCGGCATCGCCGCGCTGGTGGTCGGAGCGTTCGCGGTTTTCGGGCTGGACCCGTTCGCCACGCTGTTCACCTGGATGACCGGCGTCGGCGCGATCGGGGTGATCCTGTCGCAGACGATCGCCTCCCTCGCGATCTTCTTCTACTTCCGCCGGACGAGGGTCGACCGCCGCCTCTGGCACACCCTCGTCGCGCCCGTCCTCGCCACCGCCGGGCTGCTGACCCTGCTCTACCTGACGCTGGACAGCCTCGACGTCCTGCTCGGCGTCGGCGGCTGGGCGGCCTTCGCGTTCGTGGCGCTGACCTTCCTGTCCCTGCTGGCCGGAATCGCCGGCGGGCTGCTGCTGCGGCGCCGGTCGCCGGACAAGTACCACCGGCTGCGCGCCGCGCTGACCGAAACCGTTGTCTGACAGCGGCACGAGAAACCGAACTGAAGGGGATAGACGCCCGATGAACAATCCAGCCCGACCCGAGAACCGGACGAACGGGGCCGGCCTGCTGCGCGCGCAGGGGCTGCCCGAGTCCGACGACTACGGGCGCACCCGCTCCCCACTGCGGTTCGGCGACGGCGGGGACTACCGCCTGGAGATCTCCGGAGTCGAGCGGCTGTCCACCCTGGAGGTGCTGATCGCCGAGTCCGCGCGGCACGGGGTGCACATCCACCGCATCGTCTCCTTCGGCGGGGGCGCCACGCTGCTCGACCGCGGCGAATTGAAGGCGTTCGCGCAACTGGCCGCGGAGCACGACATCGAGGTGGTCGCCTGCCCGGGGCCGCGATCGGGCTGGGACAGCGGGCGGCAGGCGCTGACCGAGGAGGGCGTCACCACGGGGAAGCGCGTCCGCGGGGCCGACAACCTGCGGCGCCTGCTCGACGACTACCTACGGATCTTCTCGGTGGGCCTGCGCGGGGTCCTCGTCGTCGACGAGGGGGTGCTGGACGTGCTGCACCACGCCCGCGAGGCCGGCGATCTCCCGCCGGACGCGTTCTTCAAGGTCTCGGTGTACGCGGGCCACGCCAACCCGGCCTCGGTGCGGATCCTGGAGCGGCTGGGCGCCGACAGCGTCAACCCGGTCGGCGACCTGTCGCTGCCGATGCTCGCCGCGATCCGCTCGCAGGTGCGCATCCCGCTCGACGTGTGGGCCCTGACCTTCGACTCCTTCGGCGGGATGAACCGGCTCTGGGAGGCGGCCGAGATCGCGGCCGTGGCGGCGCCGGTGTACTTCAAGATCGAGCCCGGCGAGTCGGAGTCGGTGATGTACAACGGCTACACCGACCCCGCTTACCACGAGATGCTGATCCGGCACAAAGTGCGGCACGCCGCGATCCTGACCGAGTTGTCCGAGACGGTCGACCCGACGGTGCTGGCCTCACCGGCACCCCAGGCCGTCATGCCGGAACCCGTTCCGTAAGATTCGGCGGCGGACACGGGGGGAGGCCACGCGCGGCCTCCCCCCGAATTCAACGGCCTGAATCACCGGCCGGCTGGAAATCGGGATGCTGGAGGCCGAGTCGGCCATTAGGATCTCGGGTCGCGGACGTTTAATCGCGATGGGTTAAGCGCCGTCCCCCACTTCTCATGGAAAGACGCCCTGGATGATGCGGGTTCCGGAGCAACGGCCTGAGTACCCCGAGTTGTTGGAGCGGGGGCACCCCTTCAGGCAGTGGAAGACGTGGCGGATTCCCGGTGCCGAGCTGACGCTCACCGGCTACTCTCGCGCGAACGACAAGACCTTCTTTCACATCCCCGAGCTGCGGTGCAGCCTTGACGCGGGGCTGTGTGAAGGGCGGCAGGTGGACACGGTCTTCCTGACCCACACCCACCATGATCACTCCAAGGATCTCGATTTCCTGGCGTCCAAGGCGTCCGGGACGGACATCTACCTGCCCGCTGAGGCGGTGACCTACGCGGAGTCCTACCTGCGCGCGTCCGCCGAACTGAACCATGGGCCGGGCTTCGACCCGGCGTTGGCGACGGGTCACCGCCTGCATGGTGTGCGGCAGGGCGATGAGTTCGTCTTCGGACGCCGCGGGCACCACGTGCGGGTGGTGGAGTGCGAACACAAGGTGCCCTGTGTGGGTTACGCGTTTTCGGAGCGGCGCAAGGCTCTGCTCCCGGAATTCGACGAGTTGCGACGGTCGCTGGGAGAAGAAGGGCGGGGCGGGGAATTCGGGCGGATGATGGCCCGGTACCGCAAGGATGGTGTCGAGGTCGACCGTGTGGTCGACCGGCCGCTGTTCGCGTTCCTCGGCGATACCCATGTGAACGTGTTCGAGCGAAATCCATGGCTCTTCGAATATCCGGTCGTCATCACCGAGTGCACCTTCCTGGACGACGCCGAATTGGACCGCGCGAACCGGATCGGGCACACCGTGTGGAGTCGGCTCAGGCCCGTGATCGAGGCTCATCCGCAGACCCTGTTCGTCCTGACCCACTTCAGCCTGCGCTACTCGGACCGGCAGATTCTGGCGTTCTTCCACCGGGAGTGGGAGGAGGCGAAGGGCGGGCGGCCTGGCAACGTCTTGCTGTGGGTGCACCCGGAAAGCCACCTGCCCGAACAGCATCAGCAGAGCGGATCCTGACTGTTCAGTTCGCCACCCGCCAAGTCTTGCAAGGGATCACGCAGGTCCTTACCGGGTGGTCGTCAGTTCGACGAGGTCGGCGAGGACTTCGGAGGCGGTGATCGGGTCCAGTTCGGAGAACGGCAGGGGCCGGGGCTCGACTCGCCGGCCGAGGTCGGCGCCCAGGGTGAGCCAGACACGGTCGATTCGCTGCTCGGGCCAGAAGCCGATGTCACCGACCACGATGCCCGGATCAACGCTGATGACGACGGCTCGGCCACCGGGCAGTTCGCGGAGGACACCGGGCTGGATGCCGTTGTCCTCGGCGCTGCCCCGCTGCCAGCCGCGCCGCTCCATGCCGACCAGTCTGCCGACCGGCACCGTGACGTCGTGGAAGCGTCCCAGCTCGGTGCCCCCGCGCTCGTCCTCGGTCAGCGCGTACGTGGGGCGGTGAAGCTGCGGGAAGGGCTGGTTGATCTCGTAGGCGTCGAACACCTCGGCCCACGTCTCCAGGTCGCCGGCCAGGTGGAGCGGATGGGCCACCCCCACCCGGGCCGTCTCGGGCAGGGGCAGCTCGTCGTCCTGAAGGTCGGCGAACGACCGGTCCTCGGCGACGCGGAACGCGCGGCCCTCCTCGGTGATCCACACCAGCCGCCGGGCGATGTGCCGCACCAGTGGATGCTCGACGATGAGAGTCCGGAAGTCCTGGACGCTCCACCGGTGCTGCGCGACCATGGCTCGTTCGAAGCGACGGAGCCGTTCGTCGGCCACGGACCGGACGTCCTTCTTCAGGGCGGCGAACCGCCGGCGGGCGGCCGGGGCCAGCTCCTGGTGGTCGCGGACGCCCGGCGTGGGAAGGCCGGCGCGCCGCTGACCCTTGTCGTCGACGATGTACGGCCTGAGCCGCTCGTCGAAGCCCGCGGTGAAGCCGCGCGGGCCGTAGTCGAGGAACATCTCGCCCCTCTCGTCCAGCCCGAAGTCGGGGACGAGCCGGTCGCCCAGCTGTCCGGGGCTCAGCCCGAGCTCCTCGGCCAGGACGTCGATCCGCTCCTGCGCCTTCCTTCTGAGGCCCTTGTACTTGACCTTGGTGGCCGTGTCGTGGAGGTGCATCAGCGCCACATCGCTGCCGATCGCGAGCAGGACGTCCAGGCCCCTGACCGCCTTGCCGTGGCCGCCTTCGCCCGGCCAGGCCTGGATCACCGGCGTGAACCTGCGCACCGTCTCGTCGTCGCCGAACAGGCCCAAGGCCGTCAGCACCCACTCGGTCTCTTCCTCGAGGTAGCTCCGCTCGCGCAGGCCCGACGACTCGAACAGGCGCCAGGCGAGTGCGGCGAGGGAGGCGGGGGTGCAGATCTCCCTGACGACGTCGATGCCCGCGTACGGCTTGCCCGGCTTCGAGACGGAGAGCATGGTGACGATGTGGTCGACCGCGTCGGCGGGAAGTGCCCGGCCGTTCTCTCTGAGAAGCACTTGGGGGAGGATGTACGGATCCGGCCATACCGGCCGCCGCGGCATCTCCGGCGGAAGGTCGTCCAGGGGGTCGGTGGCGAGCAGCACCTCGGCCGCCTTCGCGGCCTTGGCGCCGTACTCACCGGCCACGTCAAGGACTTCCCCGTCGCCTTCGGCCCCGGCGATGCGCCGAAGGGCGGCCTCCGCCTTGTAACGCCGCGGGCCGGTCTTCCCCAGCGCGGTGGGAATGAGGGCACGGATCTCTGCCCGCCCTTCCGGCTCTCCCGGCTGGGCGGGCAGCGGCTGGAGTCCCTTGACGGTCACCCGCCTGAACTTGGGACGCTCGCGCGTCCACGGCGGCTCGACCAGCAGCCGCGGCAGGGACTCCGCCGCGGCCTCCGGCGCCCAGCCGGCGGCCGACTCGCCGATCGACTCGACGACGTCGCGGGCCGCCGCGGACAGGCGCGGCACGACGACGGCGGTGATGCCGGGACGGGCCGCGACGTGGTCGCGGAGCAGCCGGACGGCGTAGGAGGAGATCGGCGCGGGGCCCGACACGGCCGCCTCGCCGAGCAGCCGCAGCGCCCGCCGGGGGTGGTGGCGAGCCGTCTCGATCACGGCCTTGTGCACGTGCGGCCGGTCAAGGCGGTCCACTAGAAGCCGGAACGCCTCGTCCGTCGCCAGCACACCGATTCCCCGCAGCAGCTCGTACGGGTCGCGTCCGATCTCGGTCTCTTCCTCGGCGACGGTGGCCAGTGTCGAGGCCAGCGCCGGACCGACGCCGTCGACGGCCGTGGGGAGCACGCCCGGCCTGCCGTTGAGCCAGGACCACCCGCTCTGCCTGGCGAGCAGCGTGGCGAGCTGGCCGGCCGACCCCATCGTGCGCAGCACCATCATCCAGGTGTGCGGCTGCAGGCGGGGCAGGGTGGCGCAGAGTTCGTCGACCCACGCGGTCTGCGTCGGCACCAGGTACGCGGCGGCCAGGCGTCGCATGCCGTCATGGCGGCGGTCGCCCAGGACGTCGACGGCCCGCTCGTACTCCGACTCGTCGGCGGCCGCGAGAAAGGCGCGAACGCGGGCCGCGACCCGTTCGAGGCAATCCAGACCATGGTTGTAGCCGGGGTCCTGCTTGTCCAGGCGGCGGAGCCGGAGATGGCGCCCGTCCTTCCGCTCCCGCCAGCCGTAACCGTCGACGAACACGCCGCTGAGCCCGACCGTGGCCGCGGCGGCGAACACCAGGCCGTGCTCGGCGATCCACGCGTCCGCGAAGGTGGCGAACGGTTCCTCGCCGTACTCGTAGCCGTCCCGTAGCGGCCATTCCGCGGCGAGGACGGCCGCGATCACGGCGGCGCCCTGGGGGTCCGCCTCGCCCCGCAAGTACGCGCGGGCTGCCCCGACCAGGTCTCCCCGGCTCTGCGGGTCGTCGAGCACACGGTCGATCTCGTCGCGCGTCTCCTTCACCCACTGCTGAGCAGTGGAGGCGGCGTCGGTGTCGAGTTCGAGCGAAGGCCCGGACATCCCACCGCGACGTGGATGGAGTGCGGCGCGCCAATCGTCAGGGATGACGAGAAGATCCTCGTTCTGGGGCATGTGGAGAAAGTAGTGCCGTCTCCCGACAGAATCCGGCGAGCATGGAACGGCGCTCGCGCGGGTGGGTGTGTTCGTCGCACGCGGGGTTGATCACTCGATGACGGCCGTCGCCTCGACCTCCACGAGCACGTCCGGCTCGAAGAGGACCTCGACACCGATCAGCGACGCGGGCGGCATGGGCCGCGGCAGCCCGATCTCCTCGGCGACCTCCTCGACGCCGGCCATGAAGTCGGTGATCTTCCCTGGTGTCCAGCGGGTGACATAGAAGGTCAGCCGCACGACGTCGGAGAACGTCGCTCCCGCTCCGGCGAGGCCGGTCGCGGTGTTGCGCAGCGCCTGGGCGACCTGTCCGGCGAGGTCGTCCGGTGCGACATGCGCGCCGTCGCCGAGGCGGGCGACCTGGCCGCTGACGTGGACCTGCCGCAGACCGGTGGCGACGGCGACATGGTGGTAGGGGACGGGCTGGAGCAGGCCCGCGGGACTGAAGCGGTGGACGGCCACGGAGATCTCCTCGGATCGGGAAACGAAGGTATCTCTTTGATACTTGGTAGTCTCAGGTAACTTCAACGAAACGAGGTGCCATGGCGGATACCGCCCCCGGCAACGCCCCCGAGTTGACGATCAGTGCGCCGCACCGCGAACTGCTCGACCAGGTCCTCGACAAGTGGTCGTTGCAGGTGCTCAACGCCCTGTGCGAACGCCCGCACCGTTTCAACGAGATGCGCCGCGCAATCCCTGCTGTGTCTCAGAAATCGCTCACCGCCACACTGCGACGGCTTGAACGCAACGGCATCGTCGAACGGGTGCTGCTCGGCACACGCCCGGTCGCCGTCGAGTACCGGATCACCCCGCTCGGCAAGACATTGCGACGCCCCGTCGACGTCCTCCTGGAATGGGCCGCCTCCCAGATGCCGGCGATCGAAGCCGCGCGGGCGCGCTTCGACGACGACTTCGGTCATCCGGCGTGAACGGCTCCTTCCGCGATGAGGCCGTCGATGGCCCCGTCGTCGTAGCCGACCTCGGCGAGGACCTGGCGGGTGTGCTCCCCGAGGGCGGGTGGAGGCATGCGCACGGGGACCCGCTCCCCGTCGTAGCGGACGGGGTGAGCCGGCAGGCGGACGGTGCCCGCGGTGGGGTGGTCGATCGTCATGATCGACTCGTTGTGCGCGATTTGGGGGTCCTTCTCGACATCGGCATGGGTCTGCACCGGGGCATGCCACACCGACAGTTCGGTGAATCTCGCCAGCCAGTTCCCGGTGGTTCTGGACGAGATATGAAAGGCCACCCGCGCGTTGATCTCCGTCCGCCGGGAGAACTCCTCGGATTGCGGAATGGCGGCGAACCAAGGGTCTTCGAAGATCTCCGCGAGTTTGCCCGTCGAGGTCAGCGACAGGCAGACATGGCCGTCGGCCGTCGCGAACACACCGTAAGGGGCCTTGTAGAAAGGTGAGGAGACCCCGGTCGGTTCCCGGTCCTGGCCGAAGCCGTTGAGGTGGTAGCTGAGGGGCTCGATCTGGAGGTCGAGTGCGGCGCTGAGGAGGTCGCTCTCCACCCTGTGGCCGTCGCCGGTGCGGGCACGGTCGAACAGCGCCCCGAGGATGCCGACGGCGGCGATGGCGGCGGCGTGCTGGTCCACGATCGACGCGCCGACGGGAATGGGCGGGGCCTCGGCCGGGCCGTTGAGGGAGGCGAGGCCGGACAGGGCTTGCAGCAGCACGTCCTGGCCCGGTCGGTCACGGTAGGGGCCGCTTCCGCCGTAGCCCGTGAGCGATGCGTGGACGATGCCCGGATTCAGCGCCCTGATCTGCGCGGGGCCCAGCCCCAGACGGTCCATGGCGCCCGGCCGGTAGCTCTCGACGAGCACGTCGGCACGGGCGACCAGGCGGCGCGCGGCCTCGGCTCCCCCGTCGGAGCGCAGGTTCACGGCGATGCTGCGCTGGTTCCGGTTGCCGAGCAGATGGAAGACGCTGTGGCCGTGCAGGTATGCGTCGGGGCCCGACCAGCTCCGTTCGAAGGCGCCGGTGACGGGCTCGACCTTGATGACGTCCGCACCCAGATCCGCGAGGAACTGCGTGGCCGAAGGGCCTTGGAGGAAATGGGTGAAGCTGATGACGGTGATTCCTGCGAGCACGGATGTCCTCCCGATGGGCATAACAATGGTGCGTCGCCCGGTCTGTGCTGCGCTATCCGTCACGTGACTGCATCTTGGCGCACGAAGTGACGGGCTAGGATCGAATACACCCGCAAATTGTTGGAGGCCTCGTGCGCCACCACATCCACCGACACCGCAGCGCGCCGGCAGAGATGTCGCTCGATCAGGCGATCATCGGCCGGGACGCCGAGCTCGCGTTCTTGGTCGACGCGGTGGACCGTGCGCCGGCGGGTGACCGGCTCGTGATGCTCACCGGTGTCCCCGGGGCGGGCAAGAGCACCTTGTTGAAGACCGTGGCGGGGCATGCCCGGGCGGCGGGTGTCCAGGTGCTGCGCTGCACGGGCAGCGAATCAGAGGCAAACCTGGCGTTCGCGGGTCTGCACCAGCTTCTGCGGCCGTTCCTGGGCGACGCCGGCAGGCTGCCCGGCCGTCAACGGGCCGCGCTGCTGGGTGCCGTCGGACTCGGACCCGCCCCGGAGCGGTTCGATCCGATGCTCGTGGGCGTCGCCGTTCTGACACTGTTGTCCGACCTCGCCGACCGGGCTCCGGTCTTGATCGCGGCGGACGACGCGCAGTGGATCGACGGCGCTTCGCTCGACGCCATGGCCTTCGCCGCACGACGGCTGGACATGGAGCCCGTCACCGTGATCGTCGGCACCCGCGGCGGGAGCCCGCTGCCCGGGTTCGACACTGACCGGGTGCTGGAGCTGGACCCTCTCGACGAGGCCGCGGCCGGTCGATTGCTCGACGCACAACCAGGCGAACCGTCCGGGCGGCTGCGGAGGCGGATCCTCCAGCAGGCCGGCGGTAATCCGCTCGCGCTGGTGGAGCTGGCGAGAGCCGCCGCGTCGGACCGCGTCGGCCTGGATGCGGCACTGGCGGGCCCGCTGCCGCTCACCGAGCGGCTCGAACGCATCTTCGCCAGAGCCTTGGCGGGGCTGCCGGAGGCCACCCGGCGCTCGCTCCTGCTGCTGGCCGCGGCCGACGACGCGGACCCCGCATCCGGCGTGGCCATGGCTCTGCCCGACACCGATGACGAGGCATGGTCGCCGGCACAGGACGCCGGGCTGGTGCGGCAGATCGACCGGCGGATCCGGTTCCACCACCCGCTGATCCGGTCGGCCGTGTACAACGTCGCGCCTTTCGACGCCCGGCGCGACGTCCATCTGACGCTCGCCGCGGCGCTGCGGGACGAGCCGGACCGGCGCGCCTGGCATCTGGCCGCCGCCACGCTCCATCAGGACGCCGAGGTGGCGGCCGCGCTGGAGCGGACGGCCGACCGCGCCCGGAGCCGTGGCGGCTACGCGGCGGCCGCGACGGCGCTCGAACGCGCGGCGGAGCTATCCCCGGTACGCGAGGACGCCGCGCGGCGGCTGGTCGCGGCCGCCGAGGCCGCCGTGTTCACCGGGCGGCTCGACTGGGTCGAGGAACTCGCGGCCAAGACCGGTGCGCTCACCACCGACCCGGCGGTCCGGCTGTCCGCCTCACTGCAGGTCGGCCGGCTGATGGCTCTCACGCAGCGTCACTCGGCGGCGTTCTCGCTGCTCGCCCGCAACGCGCGAGCGGCGGCCGGCACGGATCCGGCCACCGCGCTGGAACTCCTCTCCGGCGCCGCCGTGGTCCGCTTCTACTCGGGGCTTGAGGACGAGCGTCGCGAGATCCGGCGGATCCTGCGGTCCGTCAGGGCGGGGTCCGGGGACGAGGAACCGCTGCGGGTCTGGGTGACGGTGGTCGCGGATCCGTTCGCCGCCAGGGCGGACGCGCTCGACGAGCTGCCCCGGCTCCTCTCCGAGTGGGGCGGCCGGCCCGACCGGCTGACCATGCTGGCGATCGTCGCCTGGATGCTCGACGAGACGCCCCTGGCCGTCCGCTCCTTCGACGCGGCCCTCGACCAGTGGTCGAACCGCAGTCCCCTGCCGAACGGGCTGGGCTGCGCCGCGGCGCTCGCCTATCTCGATCACGGCAACTGGACACAGGCTCACGCGGTGTGCGCCGAGGTCGCCGCCATCGCGGCGGAGACCGGCCTCGATCATGCCGCGGCGTGCGCCTCGGCGGTCGACGCCATGGTGCTGGCTCTGCGGGGGCGCACGGCGGAGGCACGCGCCCGCGCCGACGAGGCGCTCAAACTGATCGATCCTTCGGACAGCCGATCGGTCGCGGTCTACGCGCGGCGCGGCCTGGGAGCCGCCGCCCTCGCCGACGGCGACCACGAGACGGCTTACGAGCAGTTCCGGCTGGTCTTCGACTCCGGCGGCGAGCCTGTGCACTACCACGCGTCCTGCGCGGCCGTCGCCGATCTCGCCGCGGCCGCCGCCCGCAGCGGTCATCGCACCGAAGCCACGAGCATCGTCGAGCAATTGGCCGGCACCCTCGGCCCGGCCTCCTCGCCGCGTCTGACGGCGTTGATCAGCCGCGCACGGGCCTTGCTGGCCGATCCGGACCGTGCCGAGGCGCACTTCCGGCAGGCCCTCGCGGAGCCGGTCGAGCAGTGGCCCTTCGAGCGCGCGGAAACGCTTCTCGATTACGCGGAGTGGCTGCGGCGCCGGCGGCGCATCAGCGACGCACGCCCGATGCTCGCCGCGGCATTGGAGCGCTTCCGGCATCTGGGAGCGCGCCCGTGGGCCGAGCGCGCGGAGGCCGAGTTGCGGGCCGCGGGTATGGACGTCGTCCCGCCCCTGCCCGACGCGCTGGCGGACCTGTCACCGCAGCAGCAGCGGATCATCCGGCTGGCGGCGCAGGGCCTGACGAACCGCGAGATCGGAGAAAGGCTCTACCTTTCACCGCGTACGGTCAGCTCCCATCTGTACCGCGTCTTCCCGAAGCTCGGCGTCACGGCGCGCTCTCAGCTGCGCGATCTCGTCGAGGGGATGTCCATGGCCGGCGGCAACGTGTAGGCGGGCCGCGGCTGTCAGCGGGCGGTCCCCCGGGTCCGGTCCCGTGACGGCGGAGTCCGCCGCGGGCGCCGCAGCACGGCCCCCTGCTGGATCGGGCCGACGAGGGCGGCGTACTGGCCGAGCCATCCCGGCTCGGCCTGGGGATCGCCCGCGGTGACCGGTGCGCCGTTCCTGGGCGCCTCGGTGTCCAGGCGCCGCGCGTCCAGGTCGATCGTGATCAGGTCGCCGTCGAGCACTCCGGCGAGCGGACCGCCGTCCGCCGCCTCGGGCATGACCTGGCCGACCACGAGGCCGTGGTTGAGCCCGGACAGCTCACCGTCGGTGACCACCGCGACCTGCCCGCCGAGTCCCGCGCCGTTGAGGGCCGCGACGAAGCTCGCCGCGAAGACGGTGCCGGGCCCGCCGCGCGGTCCCATGCCGCGCAATACGATCACGTCACCGGGGTCGATGGCGGACGTGCCGAGGGCCGTGATCGCCGCGTCCTCGCCGGCGAACACGCGTGCGGGGCCCGAGAACCGCCTGCGGGCGGAGCCCACCGCGGCGGCCTTGACGATGGCTCCTTCCGGGGCGAGCGTGCCGCGTACGATCAGCAGGCCCGGTTCCGGCCTCACCGGATTCGACGGGGAGCGCAGCACCTGCCCGTCCGGGCGGGGCGCCCGCTCGGCGAGCTCGGCCACCGTGCGGTCCGAGACCGTCAGGGCATCGCGGTGCAGGCGCGGGAGGAGGGCCCGCAGGACGGCTTGCGCTCCCCCGACCCGCTCCAGGTCCCAGACCTGGTGGGAGCCGTTGGGTCTGATGGCCGCCAGCTGCACCGCGTCCCTCCCCTTCCGCTCGAACGTCGCCACGACGTCCACGTCGAGGTCCGCCTCTTGGGCCACCGCCGTCAGATGGCGGACGCAGTTGACGGAGCCGCCGAGTGCGAGGGCGACCTCGACGGCGTTCTCCAGTGCGTCGGCGGTCAGGATCTGGCGTGCGGTGACGCCTTCATGGACAAGGGACACGATGCGGCGGCCCGCTTCGGCCGCGCGCGCGAGCATGGCCCGGGAGTTCGCCCGCACCGGAGCGGAACCGGGCATGGTCATGCCGAGGGCCTCGGCGAGTACATGCATGGTGTTGGCGGTGGCCAGTCCCGCGCACACACCAGGGCCCTTGATGGCGTGGTCGGCCAGCCGTCCCAGTTCGTCGACGCCCATCCGCCCCGACGCGAGCGCCCCCACGGACTCGTAGACGGTGTCGATGTCGACCGAGCATCCCGCGAGCGTGCCGCCCCCCTGATAGCCGCCGATCACGAGAATGGCCGGCAGGTCGAGCCGGGCCGCCGCCATCAGATGGGCCGGGGTGGTCTTGTCGCAGGAGGACAGGCAGACCATGGCATCGAGCTGGGCGCCTTCCACGACCGCCTCGATGTCGTTCACGATCAGATCCCGGGTGGGCATCAGGTAGCGGGCCTTGCGTCCGGCGCTGGTGACGAAGTCGCTCGGAGCCGTGGTGCGGATCTCCAGGGGCAGGCCCCCGGCCTCGCGGACGGCGTCGGCGACGACACCGGCGACATCGTCGAGGTGGGCGAAGCAGACCGACAGGCGCGAGGAGGTGTTGACGATGGCGATCTTGGGACGGTGCTGCTCCTCCTGCGTCAGTCCCATGGCGGACCACTGGGCCCGCCGGACGGCCCATCGGGTCGTGCCCGGTTCGAAGTTGCTGCGCAGGGGCCTGGGGTCCGGCACGTGCTTCTCCCGGGAGTCGTCGATCACAGGGCACTTCCGCGAGCGGCCATGGCGGCGCGGACGGACTCGCCCTCTATGTCGCCGTAACGGGTGTTCTCGTCGAGGGACAGGACCGTGGCGACGGCGGCGGCATGGCCGTACTCGAAGCACTGGGCGGTGACGCGCGCGGAGGCGAGCGCCTCGTGTTCGGCGCTCAGGCACCGGCCGGCGACGATGACGTTCTCGCCGGTCTCGGGGACGAGCGCCAGATACGGCACCTCGTAGTAGTCGTCGAGGAGCCAGTGAAGCTTGGGCCGGTCGCCGCTGTGGAGTTCGATGGGCCATGGCACCCGGCAGATGCCGTCTCGTCGTTTGCGGGCCGTGACCACGTCGCCGTTGCGGAGGGTCTCCCGGCCGACGATGGTGCGCGTCTGCCGGATGCCGGCCTCGACCCCGGTGTCGACGACATGGCTGTTCTCGCAGCCGGGAACGTGGCGGGCGAGGAACCGCGCGTACGCGCGCACCTGCCTGCGTCCCAGCACCTCGGCCTCGGTGAAGTCCTCGGGGTCGATGACATTGAGCATGCGGCCGTCGCGGGCGGTGAGGCGGGTGGCGTTGACCATGAGCTCGCCGGGTCGCGTGGTCTGGAAGATCCAGATCTTCTGCCGCGGCAGGTCTTCGCCCTCCGAGCGCGCCCGCACGATCGCGTCGGTGACGTCGGGCGGGCAGATGGTGTCCGTGCCGTAGTAGGCGAGAAAGCGCCCCATGTCGACGTTGGCGATGCGGAAGAACATGGTGGGGTTCTGGATCCGGCCGCCATCACCGAACCGGTGGCCATGACCGGCGCGTGCCACGACCGCCGCGTCTCCGGAGGCATCGATCGTCCGGGCCGCCCTCACGATCGCACGGCCCGCGTTGGACTCGATGACGGCGCCCCGGTGCACGTCCCCGTCCATGAGAACGCCGGTGACAGCGGTGTGCAGGAAAACGCGGACGCCGGCCTTTTCCAGCAACGAGTCCGCGGTCTCCCGCCAGACGAGCGGGTCGTGGGCGCAGGTCCAGGTCTTGCCGTACCTCTGCGGTTCGGTGAGACCGCCTCTGGCGGCCAGCTCGGACCGGAAGCGCTCGGCGAAGCCGAACACCACCTGCTCGGGCCCGCCGCCGCGGTCACTGGCCAGGTAGAGTCCGCAGACCGTTCCGGACATTCCCGCCACGGCGGCACCGCCGCAGAATCCGTACTTCTCGATCAGGACGACGCTGCGGCCGTTCTCGGCCGCGACGGTGGCCGCGGCCACCCCGGCGGCTCCGCCACCGACGACCAGCACGTCGACATCGGCGATGACCGGCAGGTCCAAATTCTGAGGGAAGACCGCATGCGGTTCCCATCCGCGCTGCAGGCGGTGATTTGCGGCTGACATTTCAGTCACGGTCCATTCCGCCGCCCTCCTGGAAAGGGTGCGCCGAAGCCGGTGGGACGGGTCGGCTCCATGCCTGCCGTTCCAGGCCGCGGGGGTCGTCGACCTGGGTCCACTCGTCGTCGATGCGCATCGTGGTCCGGCGCTCGATGTCGTACGGGTCCCAGCCGGGGGCGCCGGTCCCGGCGAACCGGATCCATGCCTCGTGCATGCGGGTGGCGAGCTTCGCGGGAGGGCTCTCGGGGCCGAGCAGGTTGCCGGCGCCCCGCAACCGGGGAAGCCGGGCGAGATCGAAGACGAAGGGGAGTTCCACGGCGTGGGTCGCGCCGAGATCTCCGTCCAAGGCTCGGGAGCGCCACGCGAACTCGTAGCGGAAGGTGGCGGACTCGGAGTGGGCCGCGTGCGCGTCGGCCAGGGCCCAGCTGCCCGCGCCGAACAGCGCGTCGCCCAGGATGGCGGACCGCAGCTCGCCGAAGGACGCCTCGGGCCGGGCCTTCCTGTACGTCTCGACGAGCCGCGCGGGACTCGGGTGCGAGCGCGCCGCCGTATCCTCGACGTCCCGGGCGGTCGAGGCGGCGTACTTGCCCACCGGGACCAGGTAGAGATTCCCCTCCTCCGCGTTGGTCCCGATCAGCAGGTCGATGCCGGCGGCGAGGCCGGTGGCGACGAGCTCGGCGGGCTGCGTGTCGAGGACCAGGCTGAAGGGGCTGAGACCGGCCAGCGGATCGTGGTGCGACTCGGTCCGCAGGTCGATGCCCCCGAGCCGGGACGCGACCTCGACCAGCCGCTCGTCGGGGACGTCCGCGAAGGCGTCGGCGCGGGGCGCTGCGCCGAGGGCCTCGGACGCGGCCTCGGTGACGCGGGCGGCCTGCTCGGTCGTGAACGCGCCCAGGCCGCTGCCGCTCTGGATGATCGCCCGGCGGAAGAGGCCCGCCGCTTCGGGGGCGGCGAGGACGCCGCCGACGATGGTCGCCCCGGCCGACTGGCCGAAGAGGGTGACCTTGCCGGGATCACCGCCGAACGCGGCGATGTTCTCCCGGACCCAGCGCAGTGCGGCGACGACGTCCAGCAGGCCGCGGTTGGCGGGCGCTCCGGGGAGGTCGAGGAAACCGGCGATGCCGAGCCGGTAGTTGAGGGTGACGAGGACCACGCCGTCACGGGCGAAGGCGGAGCCCTCGTACAGCGCGGACCGGGTCGATCCGGCGACGAACCCGCCGCCGTGGACGAACACCATGACGGGCAGGTCGCCGTTCGCGGCGGCGGGCGTCCAGACGTTGACGGTGAGGTAGTCCTCCCCGCGGCTCCAACCAGTGCCGAAATAGGGGGACATGTCCACGCTGCCGAGCGTGCGCTCGGACTGCGGCGCGTTGGGCCCCCACGCGGTGGCGTCCCGAACGTCGTCCCAGGGCTCGTGCGGCCGCGGCGCGGCGAACCGGCCGGCACCGCGGGGCGGGGCGGCGTAGGGGATGTTCAGGAAAGCCGCGATGCCGTCCTGGCTCCGGCCGCGGACGGGCCCCTGCGCGGTCTTGATGACGGGGTTGCGGTCGTGGTTCACGCCGATGCCTTCCCGCGGTCCTCGTCATAGGGCGTGAACGGGGCCCAGCCCTTGATGGCGAACCTGCTTCCGTCACGCGTGACCTCGGCGGCGCCGTGGCCGCCCAGGTGCGCGGGAACCACGAGCGCGTTATTGTCGGCCGCCCAGCCCAGGATCTTGCGGCGGGTGGCGCGGGCGCCCGCGGCGTCCTCGCAGAAGCAGCTGTTGGTGCCCGGCTCCAGGATCTGTACCGGGCTGTGCAGCATGTCGCCGACGAACACCGCGCGGTCCGCCCCGGAGGCGAGCGTCAGGACGGAGGAGCCGGGAGTGTGCCCGGGCGCCGCGTCCAGGCGCAGGTTGGCGTCGATCCGGTGGCTGCCCTCCCACAGCAACGTCAGGCCCGCCTCGTGCACCGGGGCCACGCTGTCCTCGAAGACGTTCTGGTTGCCGCGGCCGAACACCGTCTCGTGGCCGTTCTCTGGATTCCAGAAGTCGAAGTCGGCCTTCGGCATCAGGTAGGTGGCGTTGGGGAAGGTGGGGGCCCAGCGCCGTTCGTCCAGGTACGTGTTCCAGCCGACGTGGTCGATGTGGAGGTGGGTGTTGACCACGATGTCCACGTCCTCGGGCTCGACGCCGGCGCGCGCCAGATTGGCCAGGAAGTCGGTTTTCCGATGGCCCCAGACCGGCGCGTACGGCCGCTCCTTATGGTTGCCCACGCCCGTGTCGACAAGAATGGTCTTCCCCTCGCTGCGCAGCAGCCAGGTCTGGATCGCGGAGTTGATGATATTCGTCTCGGAATCCAGGAAATGCGGGACCAGCCAGGGAGCACCGTCTTCCCAGACCTCCTTCGAACCTTCTGGAAAGAAGGTGTCAGGCGTCATTTCGACGGAACCGTAGTACTCCCAGATCCGGGTGATGGTGACGTCGCCCAACTCGATTTGTTCCATAACGCGTCCTTGGAGTCTCGGCGGCTTTCCAGGAAGCGTAAGAGTGGCCCCCACACCCCCGGTATCCGTAACCTGACTGCACCTGCCACACCCCGCCAGGGCCGGCGCGGTACACCGGCCCTGGCGCGCCGACCGTTCAGGTGGGGAGCGGTGCGCCGGCCGGGGGCTTCCGCGGCCCCTCTTCTGGCCGCGACGATGCCGCAGTTCCGCAGCACGTCGCCGGCGGCGACGAACCAGATGGCCGCGGCCGCCACGAAGGCGAACCAGCCGGAGACACGGGGCAGGGAAGCGGACCCGTACATCACGCCGAAGCCGAGGCACAGGATCCGGGCCGCGATCGCGACGAACGTGATCATGAACGGCACGCTGCGGAACACGAAGGCGGGTACCGCCAGGTAGACGGTCGGAACCACCTGCAGCACCACGTACCATGCGACGGCTTGCGTGGTGAACCCGTCATCGGTGACACCCGAGGTCAGGACGAAGTAGAGACCAATCACCCAGAAACCGAACGTGGCGAGCACGTAGCCCGGGTAGGCGAGGACTCCGAAAAGGCAGAGAATTCCGCAGACTATTTCCGCGAGTCCACTGAACAGAAGGGCGTAGTTGAGCCCCACGGCCACTCCGGCGTCCGTGGTGTAACGAATCCCGTACAGGGCGAGCGTGAAGCCGAACAGCGCGAGCGCGATCGGCGAGGCGACCGCCAATGCGGACGAGCGACTTTCCGTCTTGCCGGCCATCTCCATCCTCCGATTTTCGTTCATGTGAATGCGGCATGCCCCGGCGCACTGACACAGCGCCGACTGACCCTTTTTCATCCTCGGGTGGGCTCGTAGTTCTGTAGGACGGCGATGGCCTTGACCAGGTGGCCGGCCTTGCTGGGGCTGCAGCGGAGCTTACGGAGGATTCGCCATGATTTGAGCTGGGCGTTTGCGTGTTCGCCTGGGCCGCGGAGCTTGGTGTGCGCCCGGTTGGCCTGTTTCTGCGACTCGGGCTTGTCCTTGCCCTTGTAGGGCGTGATGACGACCGATACCTCGGCTCCTTGGTAGGCCTTGTCGGCCAGGGTGAGGATTCCCGCCTTCTCCAGTGCGCGCAGGATGCCCCAGACGCGGGCGGCGGTCAGGTCGTGGATCTTGCCGGGCATCGCGCCCGAGGTCCACAGGATCGTCCCGTCCGGCCCGGCGATCACCTGCACGTTCATCCCGTGCGCCCGATGCTTGCCGGAGAAGTAGGGGCGGTCGGCCCTCACCCGGTCAGCGCGGATGAGCGTGCCGTTCAGGACCAGGTGCGTCAGCCCGTCGGTCTTGGCCTTGCGCAACGCGGCTGCGAGCTTGGGTGAACGCGCCGACAGCAGCGTGACGATCTCCTGGACGTAGCGCCAGGCGGTGGCTACCGAGATACCCCGAATGCCGCGGCGGCCTCGGCGAACGTCTCGCCCTTGCGCAGGTGCATCAGCACCAGCACCAGCACCAGCACCAGGAGAGCCTGCTGGCCGGGGTTCAGCAGCCGCCAGTGTGACCTGATCGCCCGGCGGTGGCGGCGGGCGATCCCCGCCACATAGTTCAGCGTCGGACGCGACAAATCCACGGCGGCACGGTAGAACAGCATGCAGAGGCTCTTGGTGAGACGGCGTGGGTTGTGGTGATCAACCCGTCTACCAGGGGCTTCTCTGCGTCTGAGGGATTCCGCCAACTCGCGATCATGCTGTGATCAACCCGCCCCGCCCAGGATGAAAAAGGGTCACTGCATTCGACTCATCAGATTCGGGCCTCCAAAGATCACGTGGTATCAGTCACCTGACTGCACCACCCCAGGATCGGCGTTCAATCTCCGAGATTCAGCGGCGGGCGAGAACTGTGCGGAGCCGTTCCGGAGACAGGGTGTCCATCCCGAATGCGAGTCGGAGTAACCATCGCCGGATCCACCACTACGCCGCGCGGCGCCTGGGCACGCAACGAGCGCAGTCGCGTCCGGTGGCGCCAGACGTTGCGGGCGGTGATGGTCCTGCTGTCGCTGCACGGGTCAAGCCCGGACGAGATCGCCGAGTTGCTTGAGCTTTATCCGGCCACCGCACGGCGCGGATCGGCCGATTCAGCGCCGACGGCCTGGCGGGTCTGGCCGACCGCGACGGTCGGGACGGCCCCGGCGGCCGGGCTAGGGTGTAGTCACCCACCTGAGCGAGCGAAGCGCGGCGCCGCTGGCGTGCCCGGGGCCGCGGACAGCGCCGCGGATCTGGCAACGGATGGGCCGTCCGAAGCTGAGCCGGCGCCCCATGTCCCGCGAAGCACGCTAGGTCGCGGTTTGGCGGTGTCGCCCGCGACGACCCCCGACCAGACGATCGCTGCCATCGTGGCCCACTGCCGGAACTGCCGCGGCGCTCGGTGGTGTGCGCGCAACGAGACCCAATCACACCTCCTGGCCTACCTGCGGTGGGGCTGGACGCCGCACGACAACCTATACACCCGGGCAAGAATCGCCCGGTGAGGTGCTGGGTGCGCTGGAAGTGGTCACCGGGCGGTGGGTGTGGCGACCCGGGCGGCCGCTGCGCAGCACACTTCATAGTCCCGGTGAGCGATGTGGAGGCCACGTTCCCCCGCGCCTCGCGGCGATCTGGAACAACAACCACCACCACGTCACAGCGCCTGGACCAGCCCCTGGCTCCCCTTCCAGTTGCGAGCACAACTCCCGGGATAGCACCTAGAGCATCTGGCACGTTTCGGCCAGACTGAGTTGCGGGCACCGTGCAAAATGTCACTTACAACTGCGCCTAGATGGCTGAGTATCGATGCGTACGTGACTCGATCGGCCTTTCTTGATCGATAGGTCTGAGGAGCATCATGGCCCCACCTTCTCCACCCTCGGAGACGCAACCTTCGCTGGATCTCGTGGACCGAGTCGATGCGACGAGCATCGAACGCGGCCTTATGGAGAGCCCTGAGTTCGTAGCCGGATGCGATCTCGGCATCGTGGACCTGACCGCGACCAAGCAGTTCGACGTCGTAGCACTGCTGTATCTGCTCTCCCTTCTCAGCGGGCGGCGCGGCACCGACCGCCGGATCAGGTTCAAGCTGCCTGCCGACGCGCGGGCCCGGCACCTGCTGCGCCGATCGTGCTTCGCGGCCGCCGCCGAGTTGGCTGCTCAGACGCCATTCCCTGTGCTGGTGGATTCGGCGGATCTGGCCTACTTCGGCGAACACCCGCCACTTGATCTGCTCCGGTCGGAGACCGGTCAAACACCCCGGGGCAGTGTGTTGTCCTATCTCATCGAACAACATCATTTCGGTCTGTCAGCCCACCGTATTGACGGTCCGCAAAGCCTGCTGCGGATGCTCGACGAGGAAGTGCGGCACTGGGGCGGTTACGCGATGGTCAATCTGCTGGACGGCATACTGTTCGGCCAGGCGATCGATGTCTCGCGCGTGGTGGTCCAGGAACTGGTGGCCAACGTTGTGGAACACCCGAAGCCGTCAACGGCCGTTGTCGCATCGCAGTTGGAGCTGCGGGCCGCCGGCTCCCAGGGGCCCCATGCCGCGCTCACGATCGCGGCATGGGACGACGGGTTGTCCATCGTTGAGACCTTGCGCACCTGCCTGCGTCAAGGCGACAGCGTCCGCGCATGGTCCCCCGATGTTCCCGACACGTTCGCTGTACGAGCACCGCACGTCTCAGGAGGCACTGCTACGTACGCGTCGTCCTGGACACCAGGCACTTCGGCCACCGACGAGGAGATCCTCTTGGCGAGCCTGTTTCCGGGCATCACCCGCAAGGCGGCCCACGAGCGTCCGGCCAGCGACCGGACGCCGGCCGCGAAGAGGATGGACTACGGCTACGGGCTGTTCGCTCTCTACAAGGCCGCAGTGGACCACTTCCGGGGTTCGGTGGAACTGCGCTGTGGCGCCACGGTTCTTAGCCTCACCAGACCGGACCGAACTGAGCCCTACCAGGTCACCCTGTCCACCCAGCACGGCTTAGAGCCGCTCACCGGAACCATCGTGACGGTACGGCTGCCGGTCCGCGATGACTGAGCCGAACGTCTTCCCGTACTACATCCAGATCGCCCGGGCCCTGCCGGAGCCCGTACCTGTTGAGCGCGAGAAGACCTATAGCTGGCTGGCCGAGCGACTGCTCAACGGTCCCCAGGTGGATATCCGGCAACCCCGGGGCAGCATCTATCTGACCCCCGAGCAGATGCGCGATGAGCCTAGCCGGATCTGGGACCTGCTGGAGGCTCCCCCTCACCGCGACGGCCCAACCCTCGTCATCCTCGACCTGGCGCACAACCCCTACCATCTGCTCCGCGACATCTTCCTCGGCCACATCGCGGAGATCGTCCGGGGCTGGGCACATCGGGATCTGCGCTGCCAGATCGCCGTCTTGTTGCCGCTACTTCCGCCGCGCATCTCGTTGTTCTGGGCGATCGACGAGGGGGAGGACGGGATGCCCTCCGAGGGCTCACGGGTCACCGTAATCAGCAACAAGGGCGACTCCGTGCCCGTCCGGTTCGGCGAACCCGAGGGCCGCCAGTACAGTCTGTTGCAACTGCGGCCCGAGCGGGCCCTGCGAGAGCGGCTGAAGCAGCGCATCGTCCGCAACGTCGGCCACTATCAACTCGGCACTTCTGATGATCCGCACTGCACCCGCTTCTACTTCGAAATCGCGGCGGCAGAGCATGAGATCGGCGGCCTGAT
Source organism: Actinomadura madurae (assembly GCF_047130825.1). Classification (NCBI taxonomy): domain Bacteria; kingdom Bacillati; phylum Actinomycetota; class Actinomycetes; order Streptosporangiales; family Thermomonosporaceae; genus Actinomadura; species Actinomadura madurae. Next base: position 7,126,989 of record NZ_CP083237.1, on the reverse strand, counting down.
CACCACCTGGGCCCGGGAACATATCCGGTCGCAGGTCACGGGCGGCCGGTTCACCCTGGTCAGTCATGGCAAGGACAACAGCAGCTTCCACGATGCGGTGGGGGGCGCGGCCGCGGCCCTGGGTTGCACTGTCCAGGAGGTCAAGCTGGTCGACCCGGCTCGGAACCTTTTCCACGTGACCGGCATCGAGGGGGTCGCCGCCCTAGTGCTCGATGTCGTACACACCGGACGGACATACCGCGACATCGTTCTCGGCCTCAAGGCGCAGGGCGTTCCGCTCGCACCGGAAGCCCTCACGGTCATGACGACGGACCCGGAACGCACGGCCGAACCTGCGACACCGAAGCTGCACTCGCTGTGCGACGCGTTCGAGCGCGAGAAGACAGCGCGCGAAGAATGTCATCAGTGCCTGATCGGCCTGCCATACACCTACCCACACGAAACAGGCCAAATCGGGCTGCGCACGTTCGACATGTGGGGGATCCTCGGCAAGGCGGCCTTCCAGAGGGAACCTTTCGGACCGCCCGAGAAAGTCCGCACCAGGATGCCGTTCATTCCCGACACGGGGCAGATCTTCGACGCGCACGGATCCTGGCTCGCCCAGAAGATCTCAGATCTCTTGGAATGGCTCAAGATCAGCCCGGATGTGGTGTTCGTCTGTCCGAAGGAGCCGCACATCGAGCGGCTGGTCACCCAGCTCGGCTTCCTGCGACAGAACCGGCAACTCACTGTCCAGATTCCGCGGTCGGTGCTGAACAGCAAGAACCTGTCTCAGACACTGGCGGGTCAGCGCGAGGAAGACTGGCACCGCCAGCTGCGTCATCTGGGACGTCGCAACTACGGCAACATCGTGCTGCTCGACGAGTTCGTCCGCTCGCACACGACCGCCCGGTCGATGGTCAAGCTGATACAGCACAGGGCGTTCGGCGAGTTCGGGCTGGAGCCGCGCGCCTATATCCCGATCATCGACTTCTCGGTCGACGGCGGGATCTCCGTACCCACCTATCCGCTCTACAAGATTGCGCACCCCTGAGGGCCGCCATGACACCACCAAACGACTCCGAGCATCCAGCTTCGGTTCCCTACCGCCCGGTCCCGCAGAATGAGGAGCCTGCCCTGGAGGCATGTCGCGGTCTGCTGTATCACCTGCTCCGAGATGATGAGGATCAGAGCCGCCTGCCAGTCGCTGAACTGGGCCGCCGAGCGCTTCGTCGCAACCTGCTGCTGGCGGACTATGCCCGCCGATCGGCCCACCTGCATCCGCAGGTCAAGGCGGTGTTCGACGCCTACCTGGTGGAGTCGCTCGGTGCGCACCGGCGCTCGCAGGCTTGGCTGGAGCTCAGCAAGAGCCCTCGCGTGGCCGAACCCGTGGACGTGGCCATCCTCACCGTGCTCCGCGAGGAACTGGAGGCCACGGTGAGGGTCTTCGAGGCGGAACGGGTCCCGCAGGCGGACGGAGACGAGCTGCCGTTCTACTCGGCGAAAATCAAACGTACCGGGGAGCCGGACGAACCGTGGTCGGTTACCATCACGCACACGGTCAAGCCGCTCAACGTGCACACTTTCGGCCCTGTCCAACAAATCCGTGACCTCTACCTCCCGAGGGCCATCTTCCTCGTAGGAATCGCCGCAGGTATCCAGGAGAAGTTCTCGCCCGGGGATGTCGTCGTGCCTCGGAAGGTCTTCTACTACGAGCCAGAGCGGTTGACGGCAGACGGAGCCCGCCCCCGGCCCGAACACGCGGAACAGGAGGATCTCTCGCTGTACGGGTACGCACAACATGACCCGCAAGCGGGTGAGTTTGTCGACAAGGTGCGCGAGTTCGTCGCCGGGCTTCCGGCCTACCAGCGCCCGGACATCGATCTGAACGAGCTGCGACCCAAGGTGCTCAGTGAGAACCAGACCATCGCCTGCGGGGAGCGGGTGCTACGAGATGGCAAGTATCTCATTGGGCTGCGTGATTTCGATGAGACGATCAGCGCCGCCGACCAGGAGTCCTACGGCTTCGTCCAAGCCGTCGGCAAACGCCCTTGGATGATCTTTCGCGGAATCAGCGATCACGCCGACCCGGTGAAGCGCGACGACTGGAAGTACGTGGCCGCCGGGGCCGCCGCGATCTGTCTGCGTGACTTCCTGGAACGCAGCTACCAGCCCAAGGGTCTACGCAAGTTCTGACCCGGTTCACAGCACGCGCTCGAGCCGCTCTGGCGCCACCGCGTTGAGGATCAACGAGCGGACCTGCTCGAAGAGCCCCCCGCTCCCGGAGGTGGCGAGATAGTGCGGCATGTCCGCGCGCTCAACCGGGGGAAGGCTGGAGTGCACGGTGAGCATGTACGGCGAGTAGAGGATCATCGCCTCCGGCGACACCGCGTCGATGCACAGCGCCGCCGCCCCTGGGAGCTCGTCGGTTTGGTAGACCTGCAAACGCTCCGCGGCCTCACCGTGCTGCCGTTTGAACCGGTCAAACCGCTCCAGGGAGCTATGACACTTGGTGGCCAGATCCTCCTGCCACAATCTGGAGCACAGCTCGGCGGCCTCGCTGCCGGGGTCCAGTACCACACAGCGGTAGGTGCCGCCGCGCCGCAGAAAGTCGAGGACCGCCTCCCGGTAATAGGCGGGACGCTCGGTCGTGACGAGATAGCCGGCACAGGTATTCAGGGCCGTGCCGATGTCGAGCACGTCGTCGTAGGCGACCGCTACCAGCCTCGCCTTCTCCTGCTGGCTCGGGCGCTGGGCGTAGCCGGCCAGCCGGACGCCGCCCGACAGTCCCGCCACCCTCAGCCAGGCTCGCCGCGCGTCGTTCGCCTGCCCGCCCGGCCCCATGAGATAGACCTTGCGGCCTTCGAAGCTCCCCGCCTCCTGAAACGAGGAGGCATATCGGCCTGAGACCCGATAGATGTCCTCGGAAACCGCCAGGTGGTCTTGGGGCGTCGCCTCTTCCAGATGCGCGGTGAAGTTGATGTGCGGCGAGTGGATGGCCCCGGTGTCGTCCGCCGTCAAATACTCGATGGGGCCCTTATGGATCGCCATCCGAAGGTGGAGCTCACCTTGGAACTCGTCTTTGGCGAACTCCTCGCGCAACTGGGGCAGGTAGACGGCGAGCACTTGCCAACCCGCCTCCAGCGCGACGTCGCGGGCGACGCTTTCCTGCTCGTCGTGGATGACGAGGAAGCCACCGTCCCCGCGCCAGTTCCACAGGGCGACTCTGGCACAGCCCTTCTTGGCGGCCAACTCTTTCACCCCAGCGATCACTCTCGCCCGCAGCACCTCGAAAGCGTGCGCCACACGGTCCCGGGGGTTGAGATTTACGATGCTGGAGTAGCCGGCCGCGTCGAGGAAGAGGAAGTAGACGTTGTCGTACGCCTGACCCGCCTGGAAGATGTCCTGACCCATCGCGGACTCCCTCGGCTCGACCCCAGTGTCGATCGTGGATATGCCCGCTGAGCCCTCTTTGTACCGGGGGGTGCCAACTCACGACTGCGGGAGTGCTGACGCCGTCGCTGCCCGTAACCTCCAGACGGATGCGCTCCTCGTCACCGGCGACTACATCCTGCCAGTCGAGATGCACTACCACTTCGAGTCGATCTGCGAGTCCTGCACGTTCTTCGCCACCATCACCTAGTTCACCCCTGGCCGCCAACGAGACGACGCTGCCGCCAAGGAAAAGGTGACTCGAGAAAGGTTTCCTGACCCAACTCACCGCGGCCGCCGCTTGACAACGAGACCGGTTATGAGTGACACACAGGGCGTGATCACACGGCCGGACCAAGAGCGTCGTGGAACAGCACGTCGCGCCGAGTGAGCTCCACTCCTTCCGGAGACAATCATGTCCGCCGACCATATGTGTTCGAAACAGCTTGGCCAGGTTTCTTGTATTTCTGGTTTTCAATGGGCGCGGATGATCTCGGTGAGTTGGCCCGGGGACTTGTCAGCGGTCCAGCGACGTGACGTAGTAGCGATGCGCGTCTTGACCACGCTAAGGTCTGCCACCGACGACCAGGTCCTCGAGCGGTGCCCTTCCTAGCTGGCGCGGACAAGATCCGGTGCAGACAGTTCGGACCTGCGCCGACATCCCGAGAATGCAACCCGTATGACGACCAGTGCTCAGCAGTTGATCGAGATGGCGCGTCTTGCGTCGGTGGTCGGGCCGTTTGACTGGGGGCGGGTTGAGCGGCGGATCGGGGCGGCTGTGCCGCGGGACTACCGCGAGCTTCTCGACGCTGGGGGTGGTGGGATCTGGCTGGACTGGTTGAGGCTCTACGTTCCGGCGCCCGGCGTCGGCCTCAAGCATGTCGATCTGGAGCGCTCGGGGGTGGAGTTCGAACAGCTCCAGGACCTGTTCGAGGACGAAGTCGTGGGGCGGCCGGACGGTCTCGGCCCTGATTCCAGGCTGCTGCCCTGGGCCTCGACCGGCACCGGGCTCACGCTGTATTGGCAGGTCTCCCCCGAGGCGGCGGCCGGTTCGTATCCGATCCGGGTCTCAGACCGGAACGGCGACGTATGGGAAAGGTACGACCTGCTCACCACCGACTTCCTCCTGGGAATCATCCGGGGTGAGGTGCACAGCGAGTTGCTCAACGAGTCGTGGACAAAGCGCGACATGCTCTTCAAGCCCTACGCGGGCGAGCCGGTGCAGCGTCATGACGCCTGACCTGGATATCACTCAGGCACTGCTCTGGCAGGCTGCCGTCTGCTGCGCAGCACAAGGTGGACATTGAAAGCGGTGATCACAGCGAGTGCGGCCAGCCCCAGCCAGAACCCGACACTCACCTCTACCTTGATTCCGAGGTTGTCGAAGAATTTCGCGACTTCGGCCGGCGGCATGGTCGACGGCATTGGCAGAAACTCATGTCCTTGTACGTCCAGCGACTCCGAGGCCCACAGCCCGGTCACCACCAGGAGTCCACCGGAGACCGTCGCCGCAACGGCGGCGACGAAGCTTCGCCTCTGCGGACTGCGTGCCAGGGCGGTGCCCGCACCTGCCACCAGGACGACGAGCAGGGCGAATGGCAAAACGCGGACCGCCGCGGGGAACGTGTTCGCCTCAGTGGCGATGTTCCAACCGGTGAACCCTTCATCGACTATCCATTTCAATCTCGGAGGTCCGGACTCCGCGCTGGTGGCAATGCACGGCATGAACAGGAATATCAGCGAAACCAGCACGAAACCGATCGGATTGATCAGCCGTGTCATCACCGGCACAAGAGGAGATGGTGCGTGTTTCCTTACGTCGTCCATCTGCTGGACTATAGCCAGCCCGCCCGGGACCGGTCCCGGAATCGCCAGTGGCCGGTGTGCGGGCTGCCGGCCTCGCGACCATCCGGTCCCCGCCCGACCGCCGTGATCAACATGTCGCCGGCCCCGTTGGCTTCGGCGGTGGTCGCGTTGCGGGCGTCTCCGTGGACCACCTGGCCAGTGTCGGTGGCGCACCAGGCGCGTTTCTCTCCCATGCGAGATCATGATCGGTATGGCTCGGTACCGGTATGACGCGAAGGTTGAGGCCTTTCCCCGGGATCTGTTGGACGAGGTCGTCGCGGCCCTGCTGGACGCGGTGGAAGAGGCGCCCGTCACCGAGAGCGGCTTCGAGTTCGGGCAGGACGTTCACGACGGGATACGGCTGGTGGAGGGCCGGCACGTCGCCACCGGGGCCCGCTATCGGATGGCCGCCGAACGAGGCGAGGGCGAGGTGAGCGTTGCGGCGTGGAACAGGGCCGGGGAGTCGCGGATCGAGGCCACCGGCGACTTCGGCGGCCATATCGTCCGGCTCAAGGTGGAGCTACGCATGTCAGGGCGGCGGCTTCGTGACGTCCGGATCAGCGGCGACTACCAAGGGCCGAAGCCGTTCCGCAAGGTGCGGCGGGCGAAGTGGGAATGTGAGGTGGCGGCCGAGGAATGGTGGGCCGTGCTCGGTTCGAAGACGGCGCCGCTTTCCGTGCGGTTCGTGCATCCGTTCGCCTTCGCCGATCTGCGTGTTGGGAGAGGTAAGGACAAGGGCGGGCGCTGGACTGTCAGGACCACGGCGCGATTCGGGGGTCGTTCCCTCTTGCGTCCGCTGGCCTGGGTGGGGTTGGCCGTCATGCGGCGCCGCGTCCGGCGCACGTTGGACGAAGGGTTCGGCAACGCCGTGTCCGCTTGGAACGCCGAGGTGCCCGGCATGGCGAAACGCGGCCTGCGAGAGCGGCTCGGCTTCGAGCACCGGGTGACGCTCACTGCTGTGTCCCGCGAGTGGGCCGAGGCATATGTCGCCGCCCTTCATCAGGCGGTCGGGGAGTTGCGCTTCAAGAAGGGCAGGCTCGTAACGGGTTCTGAGGCGGCGTTCGGCGTGCGGCTTCTCAAGGGCGCGCACATCGGGCCGGGTGCCCGCTACCGCATCGCGCTCGTTCCGGACGACGAGATCGAGCCGCTAAATGTGGACGTCGTGGCATGGGACCGTGCCGGGTCGAACCGCATCGAGTTCAGCACTCCGGGTGATGTGCAGACGGGGTGGATCGAGATCGACAGCGCCCGGAAACCCACCGTCGTGCGTGCCGCGCTTGCCGGCGAGGTGGAGGGGTTCCCACAGGCCGAGTGCGAGGGTGAACTGGACCTTGAGCGCTGGTGGACGGATACCGAAGAGGGCCCTGCCATGACGGTGAACGCCGCCAACCCGCTAGGTGAGGCGGCCCTGACGGTGAAGAGAACTCCGGAGGCGAACGGCAAATGGACGGTGACCATCGCCGCGACGGTTGAAGGCCGCGCTTGGACACGTCGGCTGATCGCCGCAGCGGGTCTCATCGCCGCCGTTCCCATGAACCGTGGGCTCCAGGAGTCGGCCGATGCGGCCGCATTGAAGTGGGACGGCCTCGCGGCCAGAAGCGCTTCGGTTTCGCCGCAGGAGGCCGCCGACGACACTTTGCGAGCACTCCTCGGCACCCCACCGGGCTGAATCCGGGCGTTCGCCGCGCGGACTCGGCGCCTGCGGGCCTCATGTCCACCCGAGTAAGAGCCGTCCCCGCGCAGGTCGGTGGCTTGTCCAAGGTCGTGGGTCGGCGCCTGGTCAGTCCTCGGAAGTGGTGCTGCGTGGGGCGAAGGCGTTGCGGACGGTGGTGGCGAGGCTGGCTCGGCGGCGGGTGTGGTCGGCGGCCGGGTCGGCCGCCGTCGCGGTGTAGGTGATGCTGGCCGGTGACCAGGTCATGGCCAGGGCGATGACCATCGCGTGGACGTCGGCCGCCGGCAGGTCCGGCGTCACGTGCCCGGCTTCCTGGGCTTGGACGATGGTCTTGATCTTGGGAGCGTCCTCAGCGGCCGGGAAGAGGTGGCCTTCCGGGGTGCGTTCCAGACGTGCCCAGGTGGCGAGGCGCACGAGCCGAGGGCGCGCGAGGTAGGCGTCATAGAGGCGGACGGCGTAGCCGGGGAGGTCGTCCGCGGTGAGCGGCACGGCGTCGACGATGCCTTCGACCTGGTCGGCCAGCACGGCGTCGAAGAGGCCCTCCTTGTTGTCGTAGTAGGCGTACATCTGAGCCTTGCTCACCCTGGATTCGGCCGAGATTCGGTCGACGCGCGCGCCGGCGATGCCGTAGGCGGCGAACTCTGTGGTGGCGGCGTCCAGGAGTCGGCGCCTGCTGGCTTGGGCTCTGTCCACATCATCAGGGTAAACGAACCAGTCTGTTTGCAAGGCGAGGCGGGGCTGGCTACCGTGGCGCAAACAAACTAGTTCGTTTGCGAAGGAGTCATTGTGACCATCCCTCTCACCGTCGCCCCCGACGAGCGGCCCGCGCCCGCGTTCCTGGACGGGTCCGCCAAGCGGCTCCTGATCGGCGGTAGCTGGAGACCGGCTCTTGCGGAAAACACGTTCGCGACGCTCGACCCCGCGACCGGGAAGGTGCTCGCCGACGTCGCCATGGCCGGAGCAGACGATGTGGGCGAAGCGGTGGCCGCGGCCCGGCGGGCCTTCGAGGACCCGTCGTGGGCGGACATCGGCCCGTATCAGCGCAGCCGGATCCTGCTGCAGATCGCCGACGTGCTGGAGGCGCACGCCGAAGAGCTGGCCGTGCTGGACTCCCTGGACATGGGCGGCCCCCTGTGGATGACCCGCTGGCTGGTGGACCACTCCGTCGAGGTCTTCCGGCACTACGCGGGCTGGCCGACGAAGATCTACGGCCGGACCGCCCCCGCGGACCCGTCGGTGCTCCACTACACCGTGCGCGAGCCCATCGGCGTCGTCGCGGCCATCACCGCGTGGAACGGTCCGGTTCTGCAGCTGGCGTGGAAGCTGGGTCCGGCGCTGGCGACCGGCAACACCGTGGTCGCCAAGCCGGCCGCCTGGTCCCCGCTGTCGGCCCTGCGCATCGGCGAGCTGCTGGGCGAGACGGACCTTCCCCCAGGCGTCGTCAACATCGTCACCGGAGACGGCGCCACCACCGGTGAGGCGCTCACGCACCATCCCGGGGTGGACAAGATCTCGTTCACCGGCTCGCTCGGGGTGGGCAAGCGCATCCTGGAGGTCTCCAGCAAGGACCTCAAACGGGTCACGCTGGAACTGGGCGGCAAGTCGCCGACGATCGTCTTCGACGACGCCGATCTGGAGGCGGCGGCCAAGGGTGCCGTCGCGGGGTTCGCGCAGGGCAGCGGCGAGGCCTGTGTCGCCGGGACCCGGATCTTCGTCCAGGAGACGGTCCGCGACCGGTTCCGCGAACTGCTGCTGAAGGAGATGAAGGCCTTCGCCCTGGGCGACCCGTTCCATCCCGATACCAAGATCGGCCCCTTGGTCACCGCGCAGCACTTCGAGCGGGTCGGCTCCTACCTCGACCTCGCCCGCGAGGAGGGCGGCAGCCTCCTGACCGTCGGCGACGCTCGGGACCTGTACATGCCGCCGACGCTGATCGAGGACGTCGGCGCGGACGCCCGCGTGGTCCGGGAGGAGATCTTCGGACCGGTCGCCGCCCTGCTGACGTTCACCGACGCGGAGGACGCCATCGCCCAGGGCAACGACACCATCTTCGGCCTGGCCGCCTCCGTGTGGACGACCGATCTCGGGCGCGCCCATCGCGTCGCAGGTGGCCTGCGGGCCGGAACCGTGTGGATCAACACCTACGGCGAGATGAGCGCGGGAACGGTCCCCTTCGGCGGTTTCAAGCAGTCGGGCATCGGCCGCGAACACGGCACCGAGGTCCTGGACGCCTACACCGAGACCAAGACCGTCATGATCCGGCTCTGACGGCCGTGCATATGTCGCTCTCCAGGTCTCCTTGTCGCAGGTCGCATTCGTGCCGGAGGTGAGGTAGGCGTTGACCGCTTCGGTGACGCAGCGGTTGGGGTACATGCCGTGGCGGCGGACGTTCCGCAAGGTGACCATGCGGGACGCGGGTAGCGCGCGGTGCAGGGCGACGGCGCCCTCGTGGACGGTGCGGGTGTCGCCCGTGGACTGGACGATCAGCGCCGGGAGGTCGCTGCCGATCCGGGCGGGAGGCCTCCACGGGCACGTTCGGTGAGAAGGCGCGCCCCGGCTGGAGATTACCGGGTCAGCCGCGGGCGTGCTTTTCGCCCTGGACGAGACGTTGCCGGAGGATCGCCGAATCGGGTGCGAGTGCCGTCACGAGGACGCCCGGTCCGGCGAGGGGCATGACCGCCGGCCCGTCGGCGGCGTACGCGTCCCTCGCCAGATCGGGGCCGACCAGCAGCACGTCGCCGGTGCAGCGCGCGTCCCCCAGCACGGCGCTGCTGGTGTAGAAGGCCGGATCGGGCAGCGGTAGCTCGTGCCGCAGCAGCGGGACGCCGTCGAGGGTGACGTACTTGGCGACGTAGCGGCGCGCCCGCAGGTTGTCGGCGGGATCGCCCGCGGTGCTCAGCGGACCGCGACGGCCCTTCATCACGTGGGCGGTCTGCCAGGTGCGGATCACGGTCTCGCCGATCCGCCCCATGGCCTGCGAGTCCGAGCCGATCATGGAGATGGCGCCGAGGTCGTGCAGGACGTCCTCGGCGGCCATGGTCGTCGGCCGGATGCGCGGCGATCGTGATGATGTCGGGCGCGTGGCCGCCGCCCGCGCCCTCGGTGTGGTACGCGTGGACCGCCCGGCCGCCGATGGCGCCGAGCGTCGACTCGACGTAGCCGGCCTCGTTGAGGGTGTCGGAGTGCAGGGCGACCGGCACGCCGGACGCGTCGGCGACGCGAAGGCAGGCGTCGATGGCCGCGGGGGTGGACCCCCAGTCCTCGTGCAGCTTGAAACCCGACGCTCCGGCGCGCAGCTGCTCCCACAGCGCGTCCTCGCCGACCGTGTTGCCCTTGCCGAGCAGGGCGACGTTCACCGGCCAGGAGTCGAGCGACTCCAGCATCCGGGCGATGTACCAGGCGCCGGAGACGGTGGTGGCCTTGGTCCCTTCCGCCGGGCCGGTCCCGCCGCCGATGAGGGTGGTGACCCCGGCCCCGAGCGCCTCCTCCAAGAGCCGCGGGCAGATCAGGTGGACGTGGGAGTCCACGGCTCCCGCGGTCAGGATGCGCCCGTTGCCGGCGAGGACCTCGGTGGACGGCCCGATGACCAGTTCCGGGTGGACGCCGTCCATCGTGTCGGGGTTCCCGGCCTTCCCGAGCGCGACGATCCTGCCGTCGCGGATCCCGAGGTCGGCCTTCACGACGCCCCAGTGGTCCAGGATCACGGCGCCGGTGACGACCATGTCGAGCGCGCCGTCCGCGCGGGTGGTGCGCGCCTGCCCCATCGACTCGCGGATCACCTTCCCGCCGCCGAAGAGCACCTCGTCACCGGCGCTCGCACCGCGGCTGCGGTCCTCGGTGACCTCGATGAACAGGTCGGTGTCGGCCAGCCTGATCCGGTCTCCGGCGGTGGGGCTAGTGGGACCCCACCTGGATGGGCCGGTCTCCCGTGTTGACGACCGTGACCATGACACGGGTGCGCCCGGCGTTGAGCACGTCGGGCGGGCCGTCAGCGGGAACGACCTCCCCGGGAACCAGCGGACGGGAGGTCACGGGATCGGCCTGTGGACGGTGACGAGCTTGGTCCCGTCGGGGAACGTCGCCTCGATCTGCACCGAGTCGAGCATCTTCGGAATGCCTTCCATGACGTCCTCCCGGGTCAGCACCGAACGGCCGGACTCCATCAACTCGGCGACCGTGCGCCCGTCCCGCGCCCCCTCCAGCACATGGACCGCGATGATCGCGGTCGCCTCCGGATGGTTCAGCCGCAGCCCCCGGGCCCGGCGCTCCCGCGCGACCGACGCGGCGACATGCAGCAACAGCCGCTCCTGCTCGTGTGGGCTGATCAGCACAGTCCGGACACTACTGGGCTGAGAAAGGTCATAGAACGGAGGAATTGCAGAGGTAACAGCGAATTTACGTGTGCCCGAAGAAGGCCGGTAAGCCAATCCACCCGTCACCCGGACGACGGCGCCCGGTCCCGGCCCTAGGACGCCGCCGGGTCAGCGTGATCGGCACCGGCCTGGCGATCGCGTCCGGACCGCTGATGGTGCCGGTCTTCGGTGCGGTGATGCCGAGGAAGGCGGGCGCCGTATGGCCAGGGTGCGGTCGGCTGATGGATGATAATCTTGTATTCAATGCACGCAACAGAGCCGGTAGAAGCCTGCGTCGATGACGCGAAGAGTATTCTGGTCGCGCCTTCGACACTGCACGATAATGACTCGCTCAGAGACTTCTTCGGGTCGACGATCACGCCAGAAGATCTTGCTTCCGGTTCGCTCGACCTCGCGCGGAAGACCGTCTACCTGTGCGGCGATGTGTCCGGGATCAGCGTCGGCCAGTTGCGTGCGGCGGCCCGGGTGTTCGTTATACGGGAGCTGTCGGACGGGTACTGCGAGGACGTCAACGAACCGTGGCCCCTTGTCGAGCTCGGCCAGGTTCCCATCCGGGTGCACGGCGTCGGCGTGTACTACCGGCGCTTTTTCGACCCCGGTGCCGATCACTTCAACCTGATCCGCACGGAGCACGCGTTCCAGTCCCTGACCGAGTCCACCAAGCCCGGAACGGCCCATCGCAGCGGAATCTACCTGACGCCCGTGACGCGGAACGGCGACGAACTGCATTTCCGCCTGCTCCGGTGCTCCACGAATCTCTCGGGGCCGACCGAAAGCTTCCGCCCGACCGACACGCATATCGTCGAGACTCTCAACCGCGAGGCCGCCGCCGTCTTCCGGAACCACGCGCCGCTGAATCACGTCCTCGCCCAGATCTACCACAACACCCCCGCCACGACCGAGCGCAGGCAATCCAAGGCGAAGATCTCGGCCCATGCCGACAAGACCAAGGACATGCCCGTCAACGGCATCATGGCGTTCTGCACCTTCTATGACGGGCTCGACAAGCTGCGACCCCTGTCCGAAGACCCCTTCGACTACGGCGTGAAGAATGCCAGCGGGCTGACCAAGCTCCGCTTCCGGCTCAAAGATACGACTGAAAACCGCCTCGGGGATACCCTTCCCTCGCAGTTCACCCTGACGCTTTACCCCGGCTCTGTGTTCTTCATGCCACTGTCCACCAACCGCCTGTACACGCATGAGATACGACCCTCGGCGTTGGACGCCGAATCGCTTCCGACCCGCCTGGGATACGTGGTGCGCTGCTCGAACGCTGAGGCCGTCCACAAGGACGGCCACACGTTCCTCAAGCTGGACGGAGATCTGGTGCGACTGGAGCCGCCCACCCCGGCAGGCATGGACGAACTGCGCAGGCTCTACGCCGAAGAGAACAAGAGCTCGTCCTTCATCGATTACGGCGACGAGTTTCTCTTCAGCATGAACAAGGGAGACTACGTTGCCCCCCGAGCCTAGGATCTCGGATGAGATCCTCTCGTTCGTTCTGCCGATCGAGGAAAATCTCTTCGCAGAGCTTTCCGCGTCAGCCCGCTGGGAGGACGTCGGCAAAGGCCGGCGAGGCGCCACGCTCACCAAGGTCGACGAGGCGCAGGGCGTGCCTCTCGTGCGCACGACCACTCCATACAGCAACCCCACACAGCGTTTCCGGCCGGTGCACGAAAGGCTCGCGCAACAGGTCCAAGAATGTGCAACGCTTCCGGTCGGCTTCAACAACGCTCTCATCGAGAGCTACACGAACGCTTACAGGACCATGGGCGGCCATTCCGACCAAGCCCTCGACCTGGCCGACGGGTCCTTCATCGCCGTCTTCTCCTGCTATCGGCATCCCGAAGCGGACCCGCCAAGGAAGCTGATCTTCGAATCGAAGGGGGCCGATGGCGAGAAGTTCGAGGTGACCCTCACCCACCACAGCATCGTCGCGTTCTCCGTCGACACGAACCGGCGGCTCAAGCACAAGATCGTGCTGGACACACCCGTCCGAACGACGGACAACGAATGGCTGGGTGTGACCCTCCGAACGTCACAGACCTTCCTCCGGTTCCGCGACGGACACGCATATCTCCCGCAAGGTGCGCGCCTCGTACTGGCCGACGAGGAGCAGCAGCGCGAGTTCTACCGGCTACGGCGCCGCGAGAACAATGAAACGGACTTCGTCTACCCCCCGCTGACGTACACCGTCAGCCAGAGCGACCTGATACCGCCCGCCTGAGGGCTGGTGTGCGTCATTGATGCCATGGAGCGGCTGACCCCGGAAGACCCGGTGCGCATCGGGCACCACGTGCTGGTCGCCCGGCTGGGGGCCGGCGGCATGGGGCGGGTCTATCTCGGTCGCACACCGGGCGGGACGCCGATCGCCATCAAGGTGATCCACGAGCATCTGGCGCGGGACCCGCGGTTCCGGGCGCGGTTCCGGCGAGAGGTCGCCAACGCCCGGTCGGTGAGCGGCGCGTTCACCGCACCCGTGCTGGAGGCCGATCCCGAGGCGTCCACGCCGTGGCTGGCCACGGCCTACCTGCCGGGTCTGTCGCTGCAGGAGGCGGTCCGGACGCACGGACCGTTCCCGGTGGAGGCGACGCAGGCGCTGGCGGCCGGGCTGGCGGAGGGGCTCGACTCCATCCACCGGGCGGGCGTGGTGCACCGCGACCTCAAGCCGTCCAACGTGCTGCTCAGCGGCGAGGGGCCGCGGATCATCGACTTCGGCATCGCCAGGGCGGCCGACGACCACGCGCTGACCCGTCCCGGCGGGGTCCTCGGCACGCCCGGCTACATGGCGCCCGAGCAGGCCGCCGGCCGGGAGGTCCGCCCGGCGGGCGACGTCTTCGCGCTGGGCGCGGTGCTGGGCTTCACCGTCCTCGGGCGCAGGGTGTTCGGCGACGGACCGCTCCCGGTCATGATCCATCGGGTGCTGCACGAGGACCCGGACCTGGACGGCATCCCCGACACGTTCCTGCGCGGCCTCGTCGCCGACTGCCTGGCCCGCAATCCCGCGCTGCGTCCCACGTCGGCGATGCTGCTCGACCGGCTGAGCTGGGCCGGCACGGCACCGGTGGGCGTCGGATGGCTGCCCGCGCCGCTGGCCGAGGCGGTACGGACCAGGCAGGCGCAGCCGCCGCCGGCCACCATGCCGCTGCCCCGCCGGGTCCGCCGGAGACGGCTGCTGGTCGCCGGCGGGATCGCGGCGGTGGGGGTGGCGGGCGCCGGGCTGGGCGAGCTGACCGCATGGCGGCGGTCCGGCACCGGGACGTCGCGGCGGACGCCGGAGACGCCCGCCGCCGCGGGAGGCGGACCGACGGGAGGCGGGCCGGCGAGCGGACGGGTGCGGTGGCGGCTGCGGGATTCGCGGACGGAGGCCGCACCCGTCATCGATGAGAGGACGGCGTACGCGGTGACCTCGACCGGCGACCTGGGAGGCGCCGAGGGGTGGATCCTCGCCGTCGACGTCCAGTCCGGGAAGCAGCGTTGGAAGCGGGGCATCAAGCGCTCCTCCGAACGGGTGGCGGTCGGGGGCGGGACGGTCGTCGCACTTGAGGCGGGTGGTCTGGACAACGCCGCACTCGGGGCGCGCTGGAAGCTCACGGCCTTCGACACCGCGGACGGGAAGAGACGGTGGTCGGCGTCCCTGGCCGCTCCGGTGCAGCCGCCGCTCGCGGCGGACGGGCTGGTGATCGTGGCAGGGGACGCGCTGATCGCGTTCGATCTCCGTACCGGAACCGAGCGGTGGCGGCGCTCGCTCGACTGGGTCGCGAGCCATCCGGTGATGACCGCCCGCGATGGGGCGCTCTGCGTCCTGACCAGGGAGGAGCTCCGGGTCCTCGAGACGGCGTCGGGCAGGACCGTGTGGCGCCGTCGTGTCCAGGGCCGGGCCGCGGCCTTGCAGGACACGGGCACGGTCTACGTCACCGACCTGGCGGACCGGCTCCATGCCGTACGGCAGGGCAAGGCCGGCTGGAGCGCCACCGCCGGGAAGGTCGTCAGGCCGCCCCTGGTGTACGGCGACACCGTCGTCGTCCAGGACCTGGCCGGGTTCGTGCGCGCGTTCGACCGGGACACGGGACGGCAGCGGTTCGCCGTGCCCGTCCAGGCCGGCGGCTCCGAGACGGCGACGGCCCCGCCGGCCCGCGTCGGCGGCACGCTCTACGCGCCCGGCGGCGACACCGTCCACGCCGTCGACCTTGATCGCGGGCGCCTGGCGTGGCGCGTCCGCCTGGACGCCGAGGTCGAGGGGCTGGACGCGGTGGACGGGGCCGTCATCTGCTCGACCGGCGACCTCGTCGCCGTCACCGGCCCCTGACCATCCCGGAGGGAACCGATGGAGCCCCTGCGCCCCGGCGACCCGAGACGGCTCGCCCAGTTCGAGGTGCTCGCCAGGCTGGGCCGGGGCGGCATGGGCGAGGTCTTCCTCGGCACCTCGCCCGGCGGACGGCCGGTGGCCATCAAGCTGATCCACCGCGAGCTCGCCGACGACCCCGGGTTCCGGGCCCGGTTCCGCCGCGAGACGGAGATCGCGCGAACGGTGAGCGGCGTCTTCACCGCCCCGGTGCTGCGCGCCGACCCCGACGCGGAACGGCCCTGGCTGGCCACGGCCTACCTGCCCGGCCTCTCCCTGGAGGAGGCGGTCGGGTCGCACGGTCCGCTGCCGCCGGCCGCCGTCCGGGGACTCGCGGTGGGGCTGGCGGAGGCGGTCCGGTCGATCCACCGGGCGGGGGTCGTCCACCGCGATCTCAAGCCGGCCAACGTGCTGCTCGGCCCGGACGGCGCGCGGGTGATCGACTTCGGCATCGCGCGGGCGGCCGACTCCGCCGCGATCACGCAGAGCGGCGAGGTGATCGGCTCGCCGGGCTACCTGGCGCCCGAGCACATCGCGCACGGCACGGCGGGACCCGCCTCCGACGTGTTCTCCCTCGGAGCCGTGCTGGTCTTCGCCTGCACCGGGACCGGCCCGTTCGGCGACGGGTCCGTCCACCGGATCCTGCACCGCACGGTGCACGAGCCGCCTCGGTTGGAGGCGGTGCCCGACCCCGTGCTGCGCGACATCGCCGCCGCCTGCCTGGCCAAGGATCCCGCCGAGCGGCCCGCCCCCGGCCAGGTGACCGAGCGGCTGACCGACGCCGCGACCATGGACCTGCACGGCACGCGGTGGCTGCCGCACCAGGTGGTCGCCGCGATCGGCGCCCGGGGCCGGGAACCGGTACCGCCGCCGCTGCCGGTTCACCGCCGCCGGCGGATACCGCGCCGGGTGCTGGTCGCCGGCGGGGCGGTCGGCGCGGTGGCCGCGTTCCTCGCGATCGACGACATGCGCACCAGGCCCGCCACCCCACCGGGACCGGTGCGCTGGATGGTGCGGCTACCAGGAGGTCGAGTGCGCAGGGAGCACGGCCTGGTGATCGTCGACGGGATGCTGCTCGTCGTCGGCGGGACCGCGTTCGCCGCCGTGGACCCCCGCGCCGGACGGGTCAGGTGGAGCGTCCCCGACGTCCTCACCGACACCGTGGAGGGTCTGGCGTGGTCGGCGGACCGGCTGTTCCTGCGGCTCGCGGACGGCCGGCTGGCCGCGTACGACCTCGCCACCGGCCGGGAGGCGTGGTCGCACCGGCTCGGCCTGACCTCCTCCGGCCCGCCTCCGGCGGTGGCAGGAGGCGCGGTGTGCGTACCGGTCCCCGGCGAGGACAAGCTGACGGCCTTCGACGCCCGGACCGGCCGGGCCCGGTGGAGCCACGGCCGCCTGTCGGCGCACGGGCCGGTCGCGTCCGGACGGACGGTGTGCCATCCGGACGCCGATGACCTGCTGGTGGGCATCGACGCCGTGACCGGCCGCCGCCGGTGGTCCGCCGAGCTTTCGCGGCCCCCGGTCATGCCCCTCCAGAAGGCCGGGGATCTGATCTTGGCGGTCACCGGCGCGCCCGGGACACGGTCGCACACGGTGCTCGCGTTCACCGCCGCGGACGGCAGGCCGCGCTGGCAGGCGGAGCTCGCCGCTCCCGCCTCCGAACACGGCATGCTGACGCTGGCCGACGACAGAACGGTCTACATGGTGTGGTCGGCCGGGGTGCTGCACGCGCTCGACCGCCGCACCGGGCGGCTCCGCTGGACGTACCCTCTCGGCGCGGTGCGCGACTCCGTCGACCCGCCCCCCATGATCGTCGCCCCGGGACGGCTCTTCGTGAACACGCGCAACGGCCTGCTCGTCGCCGTGGACACCGCCGGCGGCCGCGGCCTGTGGCGGCAGCGGCTGCATCCCGACAGCCACGGCGGGCCCGTGCTCGCGGACGGGCTGCTGCACATCGGCGACCGGGGCCTGTCCTCGTTCGACCCGGCGACCGGTCGGCTGGTGAGGCGGATAGGTGCCGACCACCGGTCCCGGCCGATCCACCCCGAGAACCTGTGCGCCTCGGGCGGCACCCTCTACCACGCCAACATCCACGGCGAACTCCTGGCCACCCCCACACGCTCCTAGCCGAACCCCGGCCGATCGCGCAGGGCCAGGGCGCCCTGCGCTGGACGGCCGTCGGCCACGGCGGGGGGCCGGGAGGCCGTCCGCCGTGGCCGGGGTGGGGCGGGCGATCAGCGGGGGGCGGTCGCCGCCGGGGCCGGTGGTCGCTCGTCCGCCGCGGGGGCGGCGGCGCTGGACCGGGCGGGCGTGTACACGACGAGCGCCCAGGCGAGGCAGGTGAACGCGGCGGTGTGGACGAGCGTGCGGATGATGTTCCACGTCACCCATCGGTCCTCGAAGTTCCGGCGGGTCTCGGCCAGGTCGGCGATGCGGGCGGGGTCCCCGGCCCGGTCGAGCCGGTCGTTGAGCGGGATGTTGATGCCCTGCGTGATCAGGTACGCGACCACGTAGAGCGCGAGCCCGGCGAGGATCCACGGCAGCGCGGGCCGGCCGTGGCCGCGCCAGGCGAGGACGACCGCCGTCGCGATGAGGGGCAGCGAGCCGAGGAAGGGGATCAGGAACCAGGGGTTGATGATCGCCCGGTTGATGTTCTGCATCCCCTCGACGAGGGTGCGGTCGGACGAGCGGCCGAAGCCGGGCATCACCGAGCAGGCGTAGGTGAACATCAGCCCGGCGACCAGGCCGCTGCTGAGGGTGGCCAAGAGCAGGGTGATGGACTGGAGCGTCTTCATCGGGGTCACCTCGCGTTCCAGACGCCGGTGGCGGCGGCGTCGCGCACGTAGTCGGAGAAGTCGCGGGCCGGGCGGCCGAGGACCCGCTGGACGCCGTCGCACACGTAGGCGTTGCGGCCGTCGAGCACGGTGGTGAACAGGTAGGTCAGCAGGCCGACGAGATCGTCGGGGACGCCGTCGGAGGCCAGGCCCGCGGCGAAGTCGCCCGCCGGGATCCGGTGGTAGCCGAGGGAGCGGCCGGTGGCGCCGGCGATGGCGGCGACGGCCTCGGCGAACGTCAGCAGCCGGGGCCCGGTCAGCTCGTAGATCTGGCCGAGGTGCCCGTCCTCGGTGAGGACGGCCGCCGCGGCGTCGGCGATGTCGTCGACGTCGACGAACGGCTCGCCCACGTCGCCGGCGGGCAGGGACAGGTCACCGGCCGCGAGGGCGTCCACCAGGTAGCCCTCGCTGAAGTTCTGGGCGAACCAGCTGCAGCGCAGGACCGTCCAGTCCGCGCCGGAGTCCGCGAGCACCTTCTCGCTGGCCTGGGCCTCCTCCTCGCCGCGGCCGGACAGCAGCACGAGCCGCCGGGTCCCCGACCGCAGCGCCGCCTCGGCGAACGATCCGATGGCCTCGGGCGCCCCGGGCGCCGCCAGGTCCGGGAAGTACGACAGGTACGCCGCGGTGACGCCCTCCAGCGCGGGCTCCCAGGTGTCCTGGTCCGCCCAGTCGAAGGGCACCCCGCCGGACCGGGATCCCACCCGCACCGGCCGGTCCCGGGCGGTCAGCCGCTGGACGACGCGCCGGCCGGTCTTGCCGGTGCCGCCGGTGACGAGGGTCATGTGGTCGGTCATCTCGCTGCTCCTTGGTCCGAGTGCCGCGGCCTCCTTCGGGCCGCACTTCAACGGTCGCCGGGGGCCGGGTTGGCAACAATGAGCGGCTCTGCAAGGGTCGTTAACCGAGGGGTTCACGATCGGAGGCCCGGCGTGGAGCAGCGCGACATCGAGATCTTCCTGACGCTCGCCGAGGAGCTGCACTTCGGTCGCACCGCCGAACGCCTGCACGTGTCCACCGCCCGGGTCAGCCAGACGATCAAGAAGCTGGAGCGCAGGATCGGCGCCGCGCTGTTCGAGCGGACCAGCCGCCGGGTCGTGCCGACCCCGATCGGACGGCGCCTGGAGGAGGACCTGCGGCCCGCCTACCAGCAGATCCTCGACGGCATCGACAGGGCGGTCGCGGCCGGCCGCGGGATCGAGGGGGTGCTGCGCGTCGGCTTCGTCGGCACGGTGGTCGGCCGGCTCCTGCAGCAGGCGGCCACGCGGTTCCACGCGCGCCATCCGGGGTGCGAGGTGCGGATCGCGGACGTGCGCTACAGCGATTTCCTCGACCTGCTCCGCGCCGACGAGCTCGACCTCGTCCTGGTTCCGGTCAAGGTCGACGAGCCCGACATCGCGTGCGGCCCCGTGCTCTTCCGCGAGCCCGTCGTCCTCGCGGTCTCGGCCCGGCACCGGCTCGCCCGGAGAGCGTCGGTCTCGCTGGAGGACCTCGGGGCCGAGGAGGTGCTGTCGCCGCGCGGTCTCCCCGCCTACATGAACGAGAGCCTGATACCCCGCCGCACGCCCGGCGGCAGGCCCATCCGGCACGGCCAGGAGTTCAGCACCGTCCAGGAGATGCTCTCCCTGATCGGCGCGGGGCTGGGCGTCTTCCCGGTGCCCGCCCATGCGAGCAAGTACGACACGCGCCCCGACATCGCCTACCTGCCGATCGACGACGGCCCGCCCAGGGAGCGCCGGTTCATCTGGCGCGCCACGGCCGAGACGAACCGGATCCGCGCCTTCACCCAGGCCACCGCCGACGCCATCGCCGCGGAGGGGAACCTCACTCTTTAGGGCACGGGGCGCTTCGGTGCTGTGAGGGCACGCCAGATGCCGACGGCCGACAGCACGCCCACGATGGCCAGGACGATCAGGGCCAGGGCGAGGCGTCCGCTCCCGGGACCGGTGACGAATCGGATCTCGTCAGGGTCGTCCTTGGAGATGGAGACCCAGACCGTCTCGCCCACGGCATAGCGCGGCCGGTCCCTGTCGGCCTTGTTCGCACGCGGGCTCGGCCTGTGGACGACGTCGCGCGTTCCCGCCGGGCAGGCGACCCGATAATCCTGCCGAAGCCACAGCTCGTTCGTCGGCTTCAGCGCCGACACCCGGCACGACTCGACCCGTTCCGCCCGCGCCGGCGTGATGTTGCCGAGCAGGATCAGGAAGGGGAACCCCGCGACGAGGGCGAGCACGATCATGGCCGTCCCGCCGCCGCCACGCCGTCGGGCGTCCAGCCGGACCAGGCCGATGGCCGCGCAGACGAAGAATCCCAATCCCGCCGCGGCCACCGGCCACCGCCACCAGCCCGCCGTGTCCTCTGTCACCAGTAGGAGGAGCAACACGAGAGGGAGCCCCACCCACCCGGCCGAAACCCACGACCAGTTCTTGCCTTCGGCGGTTCGCAAAGGCACCTCCGATTCTCAGATTCCTCTGCGTGGTCCGGCATATCCTCCCGCGGCTTCAGAAGTGCCGGCTCTGCCTCATGATCCGATCATCGAGGCCACAGCGCCGCTCACGAGTACCCCCAGCCCCTGGACGGTGATGAGGCCGGCCGACATCACGCCCAGTCCTCGCGCCCTGAAGTGATCGGGAACCGACGCACGGGCCGGGGGCAGGCCGGTGGCCAGGGCGAGGACGCCCACGGCGCGGTCGCACACCGGGCCGGGCACGAACCGGTAGGCGCGCGGCCACCTGCCCGGCCTGCCGATCCTCGACGCGCTGGACCGGATGTCCGCCGGGGGGGACGGCGCTGGCCTCCGGCACGACAACGCCACGATCGTTGCGGCTCTGGTGGTCTCCGGCCGCGCTGTGAGGAAGCAGATCACCGGCATTTTCCACAAGCTCGGGTTGCCCGCGGAAGGGCGCGGATACCGCCGGGTGCCGGCGGTCCCGGCCTACCTCGACGCCTGACCCGTGCGGGGCGGCGAGGGAGCGTCCGGCGCTGAGCCGCCCGGCTTCTGAGGTAGCCTGACAGCCGTGCTCCTGTCGTGAGCATGGCTGTCAGGCCCTCGATCACCGTCCGGCGGAGGCTCCGTGACCAAATCGACGCGGTCGCCGGACGGCGCTCGCGCGGACCGAGGCGACCAGGCGGACATCCAGGCCGTGAGCCGGGTCAGCCAGATCCTGTCGCTGTTCGATCCGGCCACGCCGGAGCTGACCGCCGGCGAGGTCGCCGAGCGGCTCGGCCTCAACCGCACCACCGCGTACCGCTACTGCACGTCGCTCGTCGCGGCCGGGCTGCTCGAACGCGGCCCCGAGGGCGGCGGCTACTCGCCCGGCGGCCTGCTGCTCCAGCTCGGCGCCTTCGCCATCGGCCACCGCCGCGTCATCAACCTCGCCCCGCGCCACATGCAGGCGCTCGCGCGCGCCACGCGGTGCAGCTCTGTGCTCAGCCTCTGGGGGCTCACCGGGCCGGTGGTCTCCCGGGTCGAGGAGAACATCTCCACCGCCGTCATCGTGTCCGTGCGGGTCGGCAGCCATCTGCCGCTCGACGCGGCGCAGAGCAAGGTTTTCCTGGCCTACCACGGCGATCAGCTGTCCATGGAGCGGCTCATGGCGAACCTGCCCGGCCCGGTGCGCGAGGAGCTGCGCGCCGACGTCGAGCGGGTCCGCGCCGTCGGCCACTGCTCCGCGATGAGCACCCCCGGCATCGTCGCGGTGGCGGCGCCCGTGTTCGACGAGTACGGCATCTGCGCCACCATGGCCATCATCGGCCCGGACAACACCCTGTCGATGTCCGACGACGCCCCCGAGCTTCGCGTCGTCGTCGACACCGCCCGCGAGCTCACCCGCGAGCTCGGCGGGCACTACCGGCCCGACGACGTCGACCAGCGCGCGATGTAGCGCGGCGGCGGGGCGCCCGCACGCCACCGCCGCCGCAGTCTCTCTCCCCCCGGTCAGCGCAGGGCCGGAACCGTGCTGTCGTCGGTCATGTCGACGTCCTTGGTCTCCGGGCCGAGGAAGCCGCCGAGGCTGATCAGCGCTCCGGCGAGCACGATCAGGACGGCCGGGGCGAGGTGCCCCGGCATGAAGTCGTCGAGCTGCCGCAGGTAGAACTGGTAGAACGCGGGGATGACGATGGCGAGGCTGTAGCCGACGCCGTACCCGGTGGACCGGATGCTCGCCGGGAACCGCTCGGTCAGGTACGCCGCGATCGGGCCGAACGTGCCGACGGTGAAGACGCCGATCAGGACGGCCCAGCCGAGCACCGCGCCGAACCCGCTGTTCATGGCCATCATCAGGGTGTAGGCGCCGGCGCCGATCGTCAGGACCGTCACGCCGTAGCCGATGTAGAACCGCCGCCGCCCGATCCGCTGGGACAGCACGCCGAGGAACGGGTAGGCCACCGCGGCCGACGCGTTGATCACGAGCATCGTCACCGTGACCTCCTTGCTCGACAGGTCGAGGTGCGACTTGAGCTGCGCGGGCGTCACGGCGGCCTCCATGTTGGTCGCCAGCCACGTGCCGGTCATCAGGATGAACACCTGCGCCAGGGCCCTGGGGTAGCGCACCACCAGCCGCACGAACGGCATCTTGTGCCGCTCGCCGCTGCGCTCCGTGGGCGGCTCGTGCACCTGCTTGAGGTAGTAGCGGAACAGCACGGCCGCCAGCAGCGCGCCGATCACGAACGGGATCCGCCAGCCCCACTGCACGTAGCTGCTGTGCAGCCCGGCGGGCGGCAGCAGTTGCAGGAGCAGCAGCGTGATCGCGGCGATCACGGCGTACGCCCAGGGGGAGGTCGAGGTGATGAGGGAGGCGTAGAGCCCGCGCTTGTGCTTCGGGCACCATTCCATCGCCAGCGGCACCGCGGTGGTGTACTCGCCGCCGAGGAAGATCCCGTCGATGAAGCGGAGGAAGATCAGCAGGCCGATCGACCAGGCCCCGATCGTCTCGTGGCCCGGCAGGCAGGCGATCAGCAGGGTGGTGATGCCGAAGCCGCCGACCGCGACCAGAGTGGTGACCTTGCGCCCGACCGTGTCGGCGAAGTGCCCGAAGACGAGCGCGCCGAGCGGGCGGCCGACGAGGGTCGAGGCGAACACCAGCGACGACAGCAGGGCCGTCGTGCTCGCGCTCAGGGACGCCGACTGGAAGTAGATCGTCGCGGGCGCCAGCACCACGATCGGCAGGTAGATGTCGAACTGGTCGACGAAGTAGGCGAGCGCCCCGCCGCGTACGGCGGCGCGCACCTTATCCATGTCCGGGCCGTGCGACGAGTGCGCCTGGCCCGCTGCCGCCGGCCGCGGCGCTTCTGCGTGGGACGGTGTGGACATCGCGTCCTCCGGTCTGTGCTGGCGGCTGCCCGGGGTTCGTTAGCCGCGACAGAACTCTGAACCTTGAGTTCACAAAGTGAACATGTAGCACCGTAAACGTGTGATCTGGACAACACAAGCACTTGAAGCAGGATGTTTGGCCTCGTATATTGAACAGCAACTTCAAAATACGAACGAAGGTGGCCAGATGAGCCCACGTCCCGCCATCGCCTCCGTCCTGGACGGGCTGGTCGACATGCACGTCCACTCCGGGCCCAGCCCGTTCCCGCGCCGCTTCGACCACGTCGAGGCCGCCCAGGACGGCGCCCGGATCGGCCTGCGCGCCATGGTGGCGAAATCCCACCACCACAACACCCAGATGGACGTCCTGGCGATGAAGGGGCGGCTGGCCGAGGTCGCCGCCTCCGTCTACGGGGGCATCGCGCTGAACAGCACCGTCGGCGGGCTCAACGTACACGCCGTGCGCATGTGCCTGCGCATGGGCGGCAAGGTCGTCTGGTTCCCGACCATCTCCTCCGGCCGGCACATCGAGTGCCACCCCGAGGACGGGGCGTTCCCGACCACCACCGTGCCGCTGACCCTGGAGCGCATCGACATCGTCGACGAGGACGGCGCGCTGAAGCCCGAAGTGATCGAGATCCTGGACGAGATCAAGGAGCAGGAGGCCGTCCTCAACGGCGGCCACATGTACCCCGAGTACATCCGCACCCTGTTCCAGGCCGCGCGGGAGCGCGGCATGAAGCGGATGGTCGTCAGCCACCCCGACTTCGTGATCGGCGCCGAGCCCGGCCTGTGCCGCGAGCTCGTCGACCTCGGCGCGTTCGTCGAGCACGAGATCGGCATGTACGACCCCGAGGGGAACATGGCGTGGGACCCCGAGCGGCTGATGACCTGGATCGAGACGCTCGGCCCCGAGCACACGGTGCTGTCCTCGGACTTCGGCCAGGCGGCCAACCCGAAGCCGGTGGACGCGTGGATGCGGGTGGCCGGCGCGCTGCTCGACCTCGGGCTGCCGGAGAAGGACCTGCGCCGCATGGTCCGCGACAACCCCGCCCACCTGCTCAACCTCGACGACTGACGGAAGGGACCCACCATGGCATACGGGAAAGACGACCCCCGCTCCTCGCTCGCGACGGCGACGGCATCGCGGCCGGACAGCGGCGCCCCCATCGCGGCTCCGCAGTACTTCGACTTCCGCAAGCTCGCCTCACCGGACGCCGCGTCACCGGACGAGCGGACCGCGATCGTCCGCGGCCAGAACGTCGTGCTTGTGCACACCTTCGCGCGCGCGGGAGACGAGCTCGGCAACGGAACGCTCGACGGTGAGCTCGTCGTGCTGGCCATCGGCGACTCGCCCGCCTTCTCGGTGATCACCGACGACGGCGCCACCAAGATCGACGAGCCGGGCCTGGTGGTGGTGCCGCCCGGCACCTCGCGGCTCGCCGTGGAGGGCGACGGCCCGCTCATCCGCCTGGTCGAGGCCACCGAGCCCGACTGGCGGGACCGGCCCGCCAACGCGGACTCCTACGTGGAGGACCACCCACGCGTCGCGCTGCTGGAGCGCTGGCCGGAGCCCCCCGCCGGGCCGGCGGTGCGGTTCTACCGGCTGTCGGAGGTGCCGAACGAGCCGGGCCGGTTCGGCCGCATCTTCCGGACCCGCTCGTTCATGGTGAACTTCCTGCCCGAGATCGACGGTCCGCGCGACCCCCACAAGCTCTCCCCGCACACCCACGACGACTTCGAGCAGCTCTCGCTGGCCGTGCAGGGCGAGTACGTCCACCACATCCGCACCCCGTGGCTGCCCGACAGCACCGGGTGGCGCGAGGACGACCATGTGCGGATCGGCAGCCCGTCCGTCGCGATCATCCCGCCGCCCACCGTGCACACCTCCGCGGCCGCCAGCCCCGACCGGAACCAGCTGATCGACATCTTCAGCCCGCCGCGCGCCGACTTCTCCGCCAAGCCGGGCTGGGTGCTCAACGCCGACGACTACCCGATGCCGTGACCGGGACGCGACGCACCGGCGCCGGGCTGTTCGCCCCGGACCGGGCCGGCACACCGCTCGGCACCTGGCTGAAGATCGCCTCCACCGAGCCGTCCGAGATCATGGCGTACTGCGGGTTCGACTTCGTCGTGATCGACCTGGAGCACGCGCCGCTCGACCTGACGATGGCGTACCGGCTGATCAACTCGGCCGCCGCGCTCGGCGTGGTGCCCCTGGTCCGGGTGCCGGACGGGACCCCGTCGACGATCCAGAAGATCCTCGACGCGGGCGCCATGGGCATCCTCGTGCCGCACGTCGACACCGTCGAGCAGGCCGAGGCCGTCGGGAAGGCGTGCCGGTTCCCGCCGCACGGTACCCGCGGCGCGGGCGGCACCAGCCGGGCCGGGGCGTGGGGGCTGCGCCCCGCGACCGACTACCGGGCCGTCGGGAACGACGACGTGCTGTGCATCCCGCAGCTCGAGAGCGTCGACGCCGTCAAGGCCGCGCCGGAGATCCTCGCCCTCGACTCGGTCGACGCGGTGTTCGTCGGCGCCGCGGACCTCTCGCTGTCGATGGGGTCCACCCCGGCCTCGCCCGAGGTGAAGGACCTGATCGGCTCGGCGCTCGACGCCGCGCACGCCGCGGGCAAGCGCTGCGGGCTGGCGTTCGGCGGCGTGCCCGAGCGGGCGGCGCAGGCGGCGCGCGACGGGTGCGACTTCGTCGTGCTCAGCAACGACGCCTCGATGCTGGCGGAGGCCGCGCGGGGGCTGGTCACGACGTTCCGGGAAGCGGAAGGGAGCTGACGATGCGGGCCGCCGAGAAGGTCATCATCACCACGGCGGTGACGGGATCGGTGAACGTGCCGTCCCAGAGCCCCCATCTCCCGCTGTCCGCCGACCAGGTGGCCGACGCCGCGCTGGAGGCGATCGAGGCCGGTTCGGCCATCGTGCACCTGCACGCCCGGCGGCCGGACGGGCGGCCGGCGTTCGAGGTCGAGGTCTTCGAGAAGATCATCGAGCGCATCACCGCGCACGGCGACGCCGTCCTCAACATCACCACCGGCGGCTCGACGCAGATGACGATGGAGCAGCGGCTGGCCGCCGCCCTCCACTTCCGGCCCGAGCTGGCGTCGCTGAACATGGGCTCGATGAACTTCGTGTTCTCGGGGATCGCCGACCGGGTGAAGGAGTGGAAGCACGACTGGGAGAAGCCCTACGTGCTCAACACCTACTCGCACCCGTTCGTCAACACCTTCGACAAGATCGAGCACACCCTGCGGACGCTCGGCGAGCACGGCACCCGGTTCGAGTTCGAGTGCTACGACATCGGGCACCTGTACACGCTCAAGTACTTCCTCGACAAGGGGCTCGCCAAGCCGCCGCTGCTGATCCAGGGCGTCTTCGGCATCCTGGGCGGCATCGGCGCCGACCACGAGAACCTCGAGCACATGGTGCGGATCGCCGACAAGCTCTTCGGTGACGACTACTCCTTCTCCGCCTTCGCCGCCGGCCGCGACCAGATGCAGTTCGCCACCCACAGCGCGTGGCTCGGCGGCCACGTGCGGGTGGGCCTCGAAGACAGCCTGTGGATCGGCCGGGGACGCCTCGCGGAGAGCAACGCCCAGCAGGTGACGAAGATCCGGGGCGTCATCGAAGACCTGGGCAAGGAGATCGCCACACCCGACGACGCCCGGAAGATGCTCGCCCTCCGCGGCGTCGACGGCGGCGACGCGAGCACGACCCCATGAGTACGCCCATGGAACGAGACCAGGAAAGGGCCCACTGACCCATGCCAGCCACCACAGAACCACCGCTCGCCGGCAAGACCGTCCTCATCGTCGGGGCGAGCACGGGGATCGGGGCCGCCACCGCGCGCCTCCTCGCCGCGGACGGCGCCGCCCTCATGCTCGTCGCGCGCAGCAAGGCGCCGCTCGCCGAACTCACCGAGGAGCTCACCTCGGACGGGCACGACGTCGCCTACACGACCGGCGACGTCTCGGACCCGTCGGACGTCGCCGCGTTCGTCGACGCCACCGTCGCGCGGTTCGGCCGGCTCGACGGGGCGTTCAACAACGCCGCGATTCCCGGGAGCGGGCGGCTCGACGCGGTCACCGAAGAGGACTTCGACCGGATCATGGCCGTCAACGTGAAGGGCACGTGGCTGTGCCTCCGCGAGGAGATCCGGGTCATGGAGGCGCAGGGCTCCGGCTCGATCGTCAACATGAGCAGCATCGGCGGCCTGCGCGGCAGCTCCGGTTCAGGCGCCTACCAGGCCACCAAGCATGCGGTCATCGGCCTGACCCGCACCGCCGCCCACGACTTCGGGCCGCTCGGCGTCCGGGTGAACGTGCTGGCCCCCGGCCCGATCGAGAGCGCGATGCTCGACCATCTGCGGCAGCGGATCCCCGGCGGCGTGGAGGCCCGGATCGCCGCCACGCCGCTGCGCAAGGCGGGGACGGGAGCGGAGGTCGGCGCGACCGTGTCGTTCCTGCTGAGCGACCGGGCGAGCCACCTCAGCGGGGTCATCCTGCCGGTCGATGGAGGGTTCCTCACCTGAGCGTTCCGGCGCCGGGCGGCCCGGCGCCGGAACGCTCACGAGCCCGGCCCCGGCCCGTTCACCGCCCGCAGGTGGCGGCGCCGGGGCTTCCCGCCTTCTCGGCCAGGGCCTTGTCCAGGAGGGGCGCCGCGGTCGTCGCGGCGTGGATGCCCACCACGCTGGCGATCTCCAGGACCTCCATGATCTCCTCCGCGGTGGCGCCGTGGCGCAGCGCGTTGCGCATGTGGAGCTTGAGGCCCGGCTGGTACAGGTGGGTGGCCGAGGCGTCGAAGGCCACGTAGACGAGTTCCTTGGTCTTCGGCGGGAGGGTGCCCGTCGTCCAGGGGACCGACGAGAAGTCCAGGTAGGCGCCGAAGAGTTCGGGGTCGAGTTCCAGCAGGCCGTCCCAGAACGGGTGCCAGTAGCCGCGGTTGGCGACGAACTCGGCCTTGAGACGCTCGCGCTCCGCGTCCAGGGGGGCGGGCTCGGTGCGGAGCCCCTCCTCTTCGAGGACCTCCAGAAGGAGGGGGACGCCGATGTTGCAGGCGTGGATGCCGAGGGTGCTGGTCAGCTCCAGCACCTCCATGATCTCCGCGCCCGTCGCGCCCTGTTCCAGGGCGGCGCGGATGTGCTGGAGGATGCCGGGCTCGTACAGGTGGGTCGCCGCGGCGTCCACGGCGATGTAGACGAACTCCTTCGTCTTGGCGTCCAGGTGGTTCTTGCGCCACGGCACGGCCGAGAAGTTCAGGTACGCCTTGAGGAACCCGGGGTCGTGGCGCAGCATGCTCTCCCACGGCGGCCCCCACGTGCCGCGCACGCGGATGAACTCGGCCTTGATCTCCTCCTGGTCGGGGGTGAGAACGGTCATCGTTGCTCTCCGTTCCGTAGCCAGCGCACGATCTCGGTGTGGTCGGCGTCGCCCGGCAGGTCGCGCGCCGCCTCGGCCCACAGGTCCACGGCCGCCGCGCCGAGCCGGGCGGGGCGGCCGGACGCGGCGGCGAGCCCGACCGCCGTCCGCATGTCCTTGAGCATCAGGCCGAGGCCGAAGCCGGAGTCGAACCCGCCCGGGAGCACGTGGACCGGCCACTTGACCTGGGTGGATCCGCTGCGGCCGCTGGACCCGTTGACGGCCTCCAGCATCACCTCGTAGTCGAGCCCGAACGCGTGCCCGGCCTCCAGCGCCTCCGAGGAGACGAGGAGGTGCGCCGCGGACATCAGGTTGTTGAGCGCCTTGAGGGCGTGTCCGGCGGCCACGGGGCCGACGTGCAGGACCTTCCCGCCCAGCGCCTCCAGCAGGGGCCGGACCCGCTCGACGGGCTCCGGGTCGCCCCCGGCCATGATGGTGAGCGTCCCGTTCCGGGCGCCCGCCACACCGCCGGAGACGGGCGCGTCGACCAGCGCCGCGCCCCGCTCCCCGATGCCGGGGGCGAGCGCCCGGGTCCGGACCGGGTCGGAGGAACCCATGTCGACCAGGACGGTGCCGGGGGCGAGTGCGTCGCGCAGCCCGCCGTCCAGCACCGCCTCGACGACATCGGACGTCGGCAGCATCAGCACCACCGCGTCCGCCCCCTCGGCGACCGCCGCCGCGGTGGGGACCGGGACCGCCCCCGGCAGCTCGTCCAGCACGGTCAGGGACGCCGCGTCGGCGTCGTGGCCGCGCACCGCGTACCCGGCGCGCGCGAGCCGGCCCGCCATCGGGGCGCCCATGTTGCCGAGCCCGACGAAACCGACCGTTCCGCGGTCACCCATCGGCGCGCAGCTCGGTCAGGACCCGCTCGGCGACGCGGAACGCCTCCAGCGCGGCGGGCGCGCCGCAGTAGATCATCGCCTGGAGCAGGCACTCGCGGATCTCGTCGTCGGTGACGCCGTTGTTCACCGCGCCCCGCACGTGCACCCCGAGCTCGTGGTTGCGGCCGAGCGCGGTCAGCATGACGATGTTCAGCATGCTGCGGGTGCGGCGCTCCAGGCCGGGCCTGGTCCAGATCTCGCCCCAGCAGTACTCGGTCAGCAGTTCCTGGATGGGACGGCCGAAGTCGCTCGCCGTCGACATCGCGCGGTCCACGTGCTCCGCGCCGAGCACCTCCCGGCGGGCCCGCATCCCCCGCTCGTACCGGCTCTCCTGGCTGTTCACGTCAAGGGTCATCGTTGCTCCTCCGGGATGGTCTGCGGGCGGGCGGCCCCGTACTCCTCGTCGGTGACGGGCCGGTCCCAGTGGGTCGTGCCGAGCGAGGTCGCGAGGTGCAGCAGGTAGCCGTCCGGCCCGGCGCCGTGCCAGTGGGTCTCGCCGGGCGGCACCCAGACCAGGTCGCCCGGGCCGAGCGGCTCGGGCGCCTCGCCGAGCGCGCACACCCACCCGGAACCGGCCGTGACCTGGAGGATCTGCCCGTTCTCGTGGTGGTGCCAGTGGGTGCGCGCGCCGGGGGCGAAGAACACGTTGTTGACGACGACGCCGTCGGTGGACGGCAGGACGGGGTCGGCCCAGACCTCGCCGGTGAACGTCGACGACCTCCGCTCGGACGCGCCCGCGGAGGCTCGCCCGCGCACGATCCTCATCGGGCGGCCTCCTCGCCGTCGTGGACCCGGATGCCGCCGGCGACGTCGCCCAGCGCGTCCACCACCCGGTTGCTGATCTGGTCGGCGTAGCCGAGGTTGTTGGACAGCCCGAACGTCGCCAGCGGCCCGGCGGCGTTGAGCGTCGGGACGCCGAGCGCGCGGGCGCGTTCGACGTACAGGACGATGTCCTTCATCATCAGCGCGCCGGTGAGGCCGCCCTCCAGGTAGTCGCCCCGGATGATGTGCGGGAACCGCTCGCGGGTCGCGAAGTTCTGCCCGCTCCCCGCGTTGAGGACCGCGAGCAGCCGCCCCGGGTCCAGGCCGGCCGCCCGTCCCGCGACCATCACCTCGGCGGTGGCCGCGAGGGAGACGGCGTTGAGAAAGTTGTTGAGCAGCTTCGCGGTGTGCCCGGCCCCGCTGTCCCCCATGACGAAGACCTTCGCGGCGAACAGGTCGAACAGCCAGTACAGCGCGCCGACCGCGTCGGCGGAGCCGCCGACCATCAGCGTCAGCGCGCCCCGCTCGGCGGCCGCGGCGCCGCCGGTGACGCCCGCGTCCAGGAACGTCACGCCCCGCTCGCGGAGCGCGGCGTGCAGCCAGACGGTCGATTCCGGCGCGGCCGTGCTCAGATCGACCACGACCTGGCCGGGACGGCACGCGCCGAGCAGGCCGCCCGCCCCCATGACGACGGCCTCGACCGCCTTGCTGTCCGGCAGGGACAGCAGGATCGTGTCGCTGCCCTCGGCCACGCCGGCCGCCGACCCCGCCGGGTCGGCGCCCGCCGCGGCGACCTTCCCGGGGTCGCTGTCATGGCCGAGGACGCGGTGGCCACGCTCGATGATGCGGCGCGCGATGCGCCCGCCCATGTTGCCGAGGCCGACGAAACCGACCGGGCGCTTCTCGGTCACGCCGTCTCCTCGGGACGCCAGGCCCCCGCGCCACCGGACGGACGGACGGTGTTGACCATCGCGGCGCCGCCGTCGACCGACACCACCTCGCCGGTGATGTACGCCGCGTCGTCCCCGAGCAGGAACGCCACCACCCCGGCGATCTCCTCGGGGGTGCCGACCCGCCGCAGCGGCGTGGTCGTCCCACGCTGCTCCAGGTTCTTCCCGGCGCCGGCCACCCCGGTGAACAGCCCGGTCGGGACGAGGCCGGGCGCGACGGCGTTGACGCGCACCCCCCGTGACCCCCCGAACATGGCGGCGCCGTACGTCAGCCCGATCACGCCGTGCTTGCTGGCCTGGTAGGGCAGCAGGTCGGCGCTGCCGCGCAGGCCCCCGATCGACGAGGTCAGCACGATCGCGCCCCCGTTGCCCTGGGACTCGTAGCAGCGGAACGCGGTCCGCAGCCCGAGGAAGGGGCCGCGCAGGTTCACGGACGTGACCCGGTCGAAGTCGTCGACCGTGAGGTCGGTCAGCCGGTCCAGCGTGCCGAGGATCCCGGCGTTCAGGTGGTACAGGTCGATCCGGCCGAACCTGTCCAGCGCCTGCTCGGCGTAGCGCTCGACGTCGGCCTCCTTGGAGACGTCGGCGGCGATGGCCAGGCTCTCGGTCGGCAGGGACTCGGCGGTCTGCTTCGCCGCGTCGCCGTTCACGTCGACCACGACGACCCGGGCCCCCTGGCCGGCGAGCCGGCGGGCGGTGGCCGCGCCGATCCCGCTCCCGCCGCCGGTGACGAGGGCGACCTTGTCCTCCAGCGTGTTGTGCGCCAACTTCGTGCTCCTCTCGTGACGGCCGGCCGTGTCAGCCGACCGATCCAGTCAGCCGACCGTTTCGGTCAGCCGACGCGGACGGCGTGGCCGCCGGTGCCCTCCAGCACCGGGAACCGCCGCATCACCTCGGGGTCGTGTCCGGGGACCAGGGCGTGACCGGGCCGTCCGGCCAGGTCGCGCAGCAGGTCGAAGCCCCGGTACATCGCGGGGAGGTCCGCGACGAACGCGAACGGCCGGTCCAGGTCCAGTTCCTCGTAGTAGTGCAGGGCGTCGGACGCGAGGACGGTCCGCCCCGACGCCGTGGTCACCAGGACGATCAGCTGTCCGGGCGTGTGCCCGCCCACCGGGACGACCTCGATGCCCGGTGCCACCGTCCGCGGCCCGTCCAGGAGCGTCATCCGGCCCTGCCGGGCGACCTCGGCCAGGTGGGCGGTCTCGGCCTCCTCGACGGAGTGGGCGAACTGCGCGCGGCGGCGCATCGGGCCCGTCCAGAACTCGAACTCGCCGCGGGCGAGCATGACCTCGGACCGGTCGAACGCGGCGAGGTTGCCGATGTGGTCGTAGTGGGCGTGCGTCACGATCACCGGCGGCGCGGCGTCCGGGGAGGCCCCGAGCGCCGCCAGGGCCGCGACCGGCTCGGTCAGCGTGGTGCGCGCCCGGCGGGCGCCGCCTTCGGGGCCGAACCCGGTGTCCACGACCACGGTCCGCCGGTCGTTGCGGACCACCCAGCAGTAGTAGTCCATGTCGAGCGGCGAGTCCGGCTCACCGTGGATGTGGTGGTTGAGGTAGATCTCCGCGCGGGTCCCGGTGCGCGTCCCGTACCGCAGGGCCACGACCTCGTAGACGCCGTCCCCGGTGCCGGGCGGGTCCGGTGCCCGTGCGCTCATGGCAGCAGCAGCCCTCCGGCGTTGCCGCCGACCAGCCGGGTGATGTCGGACTCCGGGAGGCCCGCGTCGAGCAGGCCCCGCACGGCCCGGCGGAACAGGGTGACCGGCAGCGGGTTCACCTTCTGCCCCGAGTCCGACGAGATCACCGTGCGCTCCACCCCGGCGGCCTTGATGAACGCCTCCAGCTCGCCGATGTCGCGGCGGCGGTCGGGGCGTCCGAAGTACATGACCGCGCAGTGCTCGATGTGCACGCCCTGCCGGGCCCACGCGGCGGCCTGCTCGATGGACGCGCCGACGACGAAGCAGGGGTGGTTCACGACGATCCGCTGGACGCCCTCCTCCAGCGCGGCGTCGATGAGCGCCTGCGCCTCGCCGACGCCGAGGTGCCCGCAGGTCAGCACGGCGTCCTCGGCGGCGATCACGCCGAGGATGTCGCGCACCTCCGGCAGCACGGCCCCGGCCTCGTCCACGATCGAGATCGGCTCGTTGTCGCGGAGCTCGACCTCGGGCGTGGGGAACCCGGTGTTGTGCTCGGCGTGGTGGTCGATGTGGGCGTGCGAGGCGAGGGTCGGGAACCACACCATGCGGCCCCCCATGCGCAGCGCCAGCTCCACCGCGTAGGGGTTGAGGCCGCCGACCGTCCGGTTCAGGGCGATCCCGCCGCGCACCTCGACGGGCAGGTCGTCGAGCCCGGCGGGGCCGAGCGCGAGGATGTCGGTGACCATGCTGTGGTGGTGCGACTTGGCGACGATGGCGCGGAAGCCGGCTCCGGCGGCGTCGCGGGCGGCGTCCAGGATGCTCATCCGGCGCGGGAACGGGCTCGGGCCGGGATGCTGGTGCAGGTCCACCGCCCCGACGAGCAGCGCGTCGGCCTCGTCGTCGGGGTCGTGCCGGTCCCCGTCGAGGTCGGGGTCGATCAGCGCGGGATCAGCGATCACGTGTCGGTCCTCATCTCTTGGTCGATCTGGGAGGCGGCGGGCCCGTCGGTCACCAGCACCTGGTCGTCCGGGCTCCAGTGCGCCACCACGGAAGCGCCCGGGTCCGGCAGGCCGGCGGTCCCGCCTGCGCCCTGGGACAGGACGGCGGAGCCCTCGGTGCCGTCCCGGAATTCCAGCCGGACGCGCTGGTATGTGCCGTGGAAGGTGACCTCGATGACGGTCGCCTCGGCCCGGTTCGCTCCCGACGGGACGGCGGACGCCTCGGTCGCCAGGCCCACCCGCTCGGGCCGCACGACCAGCAGCCGGTCGTCGGGGCCGGCGCCGGGGCCCTCGGCGGCGAAGCCCCACTTGCGGTCGCCCCACACGTAGACGTCGCCGGTGAGCCGTCCGGCGAAGATGTTCGACTCGCCGAGGAAGGTCGCGACGAACCGGGTGCCGGGCCGGTTGTACAGCTCGGCGGGGCCGTCGAGGCGCTCGATCCGGCCGCGGTTGAACACCGCGATCCGGTCGGAGAGCACCATCGCCTCCTCCTGGTCGTGCGTGACGAACACGAACGTCAGCTTCAGCTCGTCGTGGATGCGCTTGATCTCGTGCTGGAGCGTCTGGCGCAGCCTCCGGTCGAGCGCGCTGAGCGGCTCGTCCAGCAGCAGGACGCTCGGGGAGTACACGACGGCGCGGGCCAGCGCGACGCGCTGCTGCTGCCCGCCGGACAGCTCGTTGGGACGCCGCCCGGCGAGACCGCCGAGGTCGACGAGGTCGAGCGCGTCGCCCACCCGCCGCTGCGTCTCCCGCCTGCCCACGCCGCGCTCCCGCAGCGGGAACGCCACGTTCTGCTCGACGGTCATGTGCGGGAACAGGGCGTAGTTCTGGAACACCATGCCGAACCCGCGGCGATGCGGCGGCAGGCCGGAGATGTCGCGGCCGTGCAGCCGGATCTCCCCCGACGTCGCCTCGGTGAACCCGGCGATCATGTTGAGGGTCGTCGTCTTGCCCGACCCGCTGGGGCCGAGCAGGGTGACGAACTCGCCGGGGGCGACGTCGATCCCCACATGGTCGACCACCAGCGGTCCGCGGGGCGCGAAGCGCTTGCACAGGTCGACCAGCTCGATCCGGCCTCCGCCGGACTCCTGCGACTTCATCGGGGATCACCCGCCTTTCCGGTGCCGTCTGCCTTTCCGGTGCCGCCCGCCTTCGCGGCTCCGCGGCGGGCGCCCGCCACCTGGGCGAGCAGGATCGGAACGCTCACGCCGACGACCATGACGCTGGAGGCGGCGGAGATCGTGGGGTCGATCTGGAGGGCCACGCTGTTGAACATCTGCACCGGCAGGGTGATCGCGGCGGGGCCCTGGAGGAACAGCGCGACGACCACCTCGTCCAGCGAGCTCACGAAGGCCAGCACGGCGCCGGAGGCGACGCCGGGCATCGCCAGCGGGAGGGTGACGCGGCGGAAGACCGACCAGGGCCGCGCGCCCATCCCGGCGGCGGCGTCCGCCAGCCGGGGGTCCATGCCGCGCAGCCGGGTGAAGACGGCGATCACCACGAACGGGAGCGCGAGCGCGGTGTGCGCCAGGATGATCCCGATCAGCTTGCCGTTCAGCCCCATCCGGAGGAAGACGCTGAAGACCACGAGCGCGATGAGGATGTGCGGCACGGTGAGCGGGGACAGCAGGAACCCGTTCGCCGCGCCGCGCACCCGCTCGGGCGCCCAGGTCAGCCCGACCGCGGCCGCGGTGCCGAGGACGGTGGCCAGCACGGCGGTGATCACCGCGACCTGGAGCGAGTTGAGGATGGAGGCCGTCCACTCCGGTGAGGTGAACAACCGCTCGTACCACCGGACCGACCAGCCCTGCGGCGGGAACTGGAAGGTCTGCCCGGAGGAGAAGCTCATCGGGATGACCACGAGGCTGGGCGCGACCAGGAACAGCCCGGCGACGGCCGTGTAGGCCCGCAGCCACGGGGCCCGCACGGATTCCGACGCCCCGGAGGCGCCGCCCGCGGTGGCCACCGCCTGGGAGAGGCCGCCCGCGCCGCGCCCGGCGAGCAGCCGGCTGACGCCCAGCACCGCCAGCGCGACGACCAGCAGGAACATGCCCATCGCCCCGGCGCCGCCGAAGTCGAGCAGCTCACGCGCCTGGGTGTTGATGACCTGGGCGATCAGCGCGCTCTGCGGCGAGCCGAGCAGCGCCGGCGTGACGTAGAAGCCGAGCGCGAGCACGAACACCAGCGACGCCCCGGCCACCACGCCCGGCAGCGACAGCGGGACGTAGACCTTGCGGAAGGCCGACACCCGTCCCGCCCCGAGGCCCTGCGCGGCCTTCACCAGCCGCCGGTCGATCTGCTGCATCCTGCTGTACATCGGCAGGACCATGAACGGCAGCATCACCTGGGTCATCGAGATGGCGACGCCCGTGTTGGTGCCCAGCAGCACGGTGTCGCCGAAACCGAACGGGGCCAGCAGGTACTTCTGGATCACCCCGTCGTTCTGCATCAGCACCAGCCACGCGAAGTTGCGGGCCAGCATGCTCGTCCAGAACGGGACGAGCACCACCGTGACCAGGACGGCGCGGGCGGTGGGGCCCACGATCGTCATCGCGTACGCGTAGGGGTAGGCCAGGACCATCCCCACGAAGGTCACCACCAGCGCGGTCAGCACCGTCCGGCCGAGCACCCGCAGCGTGTACCCGTCGGTGAACAGCGACGTGTAGTTGTCGATCCCGAACGTGGGGTCGGTGAAGCTCTGCCACGCCACGTTGATCAGCGGCAGGGCGAACAGGACCGTCAGCGCCACCAGCGCCGGCAGCAGGAGCAGCACCGCGCTGCGGCGGTCGCGCCTGGTGGGCGGGGCCGGTCCCCCCGCCGGAGCGGCGTCCGGCGGGGAGGGCGCGCGGGTCGGGGCGGCCATCGGCTAGCTGACCTTCCACTTGGTCCAGCGCTTCGACACGGCGTCGGTGTTCTTGATCCACCACGGCTTGTCCTGCTCGACGAGCCGGCCGCGGTCGGACTGGAAGGCGTTGAACGACTTCTGCAGCGGCGAGTACTGGATGCTCTCGACCGGGACGTCCGTGCGCGCCGGGGCCGTGCCGGTGAGCTTGGCGTAGGCGCGGGCCTGCTCGGGTGCGACGACGAACGCGAGCATCTCCTGCGCGAGCGTCTTGCGCGGGCTGCCCTTCGGGATGAGCAGCGCGCCGATGTCGGTGGTGTTGAAGTCCCACACCGGCTTGAGGTTGGCGCCCGCCTGCGCGGCCGTCACGCCGCGCGCCGTCACCGTCAGGGTCATGGACGCCTGCTTGTCGACGAGCTGCTGCTG
This sequence comes from Actinomadura madurae, assembly GCF_047130825.1. Lineage (NCBI taxonomy): Bacteria > Bacillati > Actinomycetota > Actinomycetes > Streptosporangiales > Thermomonosporaceae > Actinomadura > Actinomadura madurae. The sequence continues at coordinate 7,089,286 of NZ_CP083237.1, read as the reverse complement.
GATGGCGCCGTAGGTGGGCGCGAACACCAGGTTCTTCTTGATCGTGTCGAGCTTCTTGAACGCCCGGTCCACGTCCAGCGGGTACAGCTTGTCCGGCGCGACGCCGTCGGCGACCAGCGCCGCCTCCAGCAGCCCGTTCTTGGGGTAGTCGAAGACGATGCGCTTGCCCGGGAAGCGCTTGACGTCGAAGAAGTCCTCGATCTTCGACGGCTTCGCGCCGGGGAACATGTCGGCGTTGTAGCTGAAGATGTTCGCGTACCGGAACGTCGGGATGAAGCAGTCGTGCGTGGTGCCCTGCGGGAACTGGCTGCGGTCCAGGGTCGGGCTGTCGAGCTTCTCGAACAGCTCGCCGCAGTAGGCGCCCCCGAAGATCCAGCTCGTGTTCACCAGGTCCCAGATGGTGCGCCCGGACTTGACCATCGCCCTGACCTGCGCGATGTCGGCCGGGCTGGCGTTGGTGAACGTCGTGCCGGTCTTGGCGGTGAACGGCTTCTGCAGGGCGTTCTTCTCGTCCTCCTGGAACTTGCCGCCGGTGCTGGCCCAGGTGAGCGTCTTGTCGTCGGAGCCGCCGCCGCTGGAGCCGCTGACCCCGCAGGCCGCGAGCAGCAGGGAACCGGCCATCGCCAGGACGAGCGTTCGGGGTTGTCTCATTGCCTTACCTCTTTTTTTCTCGAGGGAACCGTCCACACGAACGGTGCGAACCGACGCGACACACCCCCCGGCGCGGTTCGTCTGACGACGACGGTGTCCGGTCAAGGCTGGTCTTCGCCGTCGCCCTCCAGCGAGCTACTCAGGCTGTTCTTGATGATGTCGGCGCCGCGCAGCAGGGCCCGCGCGACGGGGCTGTCGATCTCATCGGGCACGAACTGGGCGATGCCCACGACGCCGAGCGTGGCGACGACCAGGTTGTTGGCGTCGAACACGGGCACGGCGAGGGCCCGAATGCCGTCGTCCGGCCAGTACCGGACGGCGACGCGGGTCTCGCGCACCACCGCCAGGTCGGCCTCCGAGATCGCGGGAGCGGACGGTTCGCCGCGGAAGCGATGGAAAGTGTGGTCACGGAACGCGTAGAACACCAGGAACTGCGCCGTGCCCTGACGCAGCACCGACCCGACCTTTATCGAGACGTGCGCCGTACGGCTGCTGTCCTCGTGCACATGCATCACAACGGGTGCCTGCCCGTTCCAGATGCTCAGCACCACCGTCTGCTGAACCTCGACGCTGACGGCCTCCATCACCGGGCGGGCGACCTCGATCACCCCGAGCCGGGACAGCGCCACCGTGCCGAGCTCGGCCAGCAGCTCGCCGCACTCGTAGCGGTTGCGGTCGCGGCGGTGCAGCAGGCCGTGGTTCTCCATCGACGCGAGGTAGCGGTGCGCCGTCGACTTCCCCACGCCCAGCTCGGCGGCGGCCGTCACCAGGTCGATGGTCTCGTGGGTGGTCAGCAGGCGGAGCAGCTGAGCGGTCCGCGCCACGACCTGGATGTCCCCGCTGGTGATGTCCAGGCGATCCTTGGACGATGTCCCGGGCATGTCCGCCATGCCGTCTCCCCACCTTCCGTCCGGGCCGCCCGGTTGTCCCACTATCCGGGTTAGCTGTCCATCTATCCGGTACAACCCCGGACTGTAGGTCACCTCTTCGGGGCCGTGTCAAGGTTTCCGCCGCATTTCAGGGCGGGAAAGTTCCGGAAAATTCGATCTCTTGACGTGCCGCGACACGTCTGCCTACAGTCGCCCGGAATCCCGAAGAACAGGATGTTCATCCCGCTCTTCGGAACTTGTCCCCGGCCGGCACCCCCGCCGGGACGGCCCGAAGGAGACCGCGATGCGGATGATCGAACGGCTGCGGACCGGGGACGGCGGGCCCCTCCTCGGCACCTGGGTCAAGATCCCCGCCCTGGAGACCGTGGAGCTGCTGGCCCGAGCCGGGTTCGACTTCGTGGTCATCGACCTGGAGCACAGCCCGCTGACCCTGGAGAGCGCCTACCGCATGGTCGTCGTCTCGCAGGGCCTCGGCCTGCACGCCCTCGTCCGGGTGCCGGAACGGGGCGCGGGCCACGTGCAGCCGATCCTCGACACGGGCGTGGACGGCGTCCTCGTCCCGCACGTCATGGACGGGGCCGACGCCGACCGCGTCGCGCGGAGCATGCTGTTCCCGCCGCACGGCAGCCGCGGCCTCGGCGCCACGTCCCGGGCCGGCATGTGGGGACTCGACCCGACGCCCGAGTACCTGCGCCGCGGCGACGAGGACACGCTGCGCATCCCCCAGCTGGAGGACCTCTCCGCGGTGGAGGACGCCGAGGCCGTCCTCGACGTCCCCGGGGTCAACGCCGCCTTCCTCGGCATGGGCGACCTGACCGTCTCCACCGGCCTCAAGGCCGACGACCCCGGCCTGACCGCGCTGACCGACCGGCTGCTCGCCGCCGCCAAGGACCGCGAGACGCCCGTCGGGACCGCCGTCCGCACCGCCCGGCAGGCGAAGGCGGCCGCCGACCGCGGCTTCGCCTTCGTCATGGTCGGCAACGACGCCCAGATCTTCGGCACCGCCGCCATCGACCTGTGCGCCGCCGCCCGAGGCTAGCCCGCACCACCACACCGACCAGGGAGATCCCATGCCCTACGACCCCGGCGACGCCCGAGCCGCCCTCCGCAGCACCGGCCCCGGCAAGGCCGCCGAGCAGGCCGCCGCGGCCGACTACCTCCGCTTCTACGAACTGCCCCCGGACGAGCAGTACGGCGCCGCCGCCTGGTACGGCCGCAGCCAGCACCTGGTGATCGGCTACCTGGACGTGAGCGAGGAGACCGTCGTCGAGCACGAGGGCGGGCCGGACGAGTTCGGCCTGCTGCTCCCCGACCCCGCCACCGGCGCCGTGATCACCATCGACGGCACGGAGACGGAGGTGGCCGGCGAGACCCTGAGCTTCATCCCGCCCGGCCCCGCCACCGTCCGGCTGCGCGGACCGGGACAGGTCGTCACCATCACCACCACCCGGTCCCCCAAGGCGGCGGCACGGGCCTCCAACGCCCGCGCCTACGACGAGCCGCACCCCAACGTCGCGCCGCTGGAGCCCTGGCCGGAGCCGGCCGGCGGGTACCGGCTGCGCACCTACAGCCTGGACGTCCCCGGCCTGGAGAACCCGCCGTTCCGGATCTTCCGGTGCTCGTCGTTCATGGTCAACTACACCCGCCCGCGCACCGGCCCGCGCGACACCGCCAAGATGTCGCCGCACTCGCACGACGACTTCGAGCAGCTCTCGCTCATCATCGACGGCGAGTACGTCCACCATCTGCGCTGGCCCTGGACCACCGACCTCGACGAGTGGCGGCCGGACGAGCACGAGCACTGCGGCAGCCCGTCCCTGACGGTGATCCCGCCGCCGACCGTGCACACCAGCCAGGCCATCGGCGCCGGCTCCAACCACCTCATCGACATCTTCGCGCCGCCCCGGCTGGACTTCTCCCAGCAGGACGGGTGGGTGCTGAACGCCGCCGACTACCCCATGCCGTCCCAGGCCGCAGAGCTGACCGATGCCCCGTAGCACCCCCGCACCGCCCAGCGTCGCGATCATCGGCGGCGGGTTCGGCGGGATCGCGGCCGCCGTCAAGCTCCGCCGGGCCGGGTTCGACGACTTCACCATCTTCGAGCAGAGCGCCGGCCCCGGCGGAACCTGGTGGGACAACCGCTATCCCGGGTGCGAGGTCGACATCCCCTCGCACGCCTACTCGTTCTCCTTCATGGACTACGACTGGCCCCGCACCCACGCCACCCAGCCCGAGCTCCAGCGCTACGCCGAGGTCGTCGTGGACCGGTTCGGGCTGCGCCCGCACTTCCGGTTCGGCACCCGCGTGGAGGAGCTGACCTGGGACGAGTCGGCGTCCGGCTACCGCGTCCGGACCGACGACGGCGCCGAGCGGACCTTCCGGTTCGTCATCAACTGCGCGGGCCTGCTGAACGTCCCCCGGTACCCGGACTGGCCGGGCCTGGAGGACTTCGGCGGCATCGCCTTCCACACGGCCCGGTGGGAGGACCACGACCTGACCGGGAAGCGCGTCGCCGTCGTCGGCACCGGCTCGACGGCCGTGCAGATCATCCCGGCGATCGCCCCCGAGACCGGCCGGCTCTACGTCTTCCAGCGCGAGCCCGGCTGGATCGAGCCCAAGGGCGAACGGGCCTTCACCGCCCGGGAGCGCGCGATCTTCCTGCGCAGCCGCGTCGCCCGCCGCGCCTACCGGATGTGGCTGTTCTGGAAGTCGATGGAACGGTTCAAGGCGTACGACGCGAGCAGCAAGCAGCAGGGGCGGATGCAGCGCCTGTGCCGGCACTTCATCGACACCGCCATCGACGACCCCGCGGTGCGCGAGGCCGTCACGCCGGACCACCCCTGGGGATGCAAGCGCCCGGTCCTGGCCTCGACGTTCTACCCGACGCTGAACCGCGCCAACGTCGAACTCGTCCCCGAGCCGGTGACGTCCGTGACCGGCAAAGGCATCGTGGACGCCACCGGCGTGGAGCGCGAGGTGGACGTGCTCATCATGAGCACCGGATTCCAGCCGACCCGCTTCCTGGCCCGCACCACCGTCACCGGTGCGGGCGGTCAAAAGCTCCAGGACTACTGGGGGGAACGCCCGCGCGCGTTCCTCGGCGTCACCGTGCCGAACTTCCCGAACTTCTTCATCCTGTACGGGCCGAACACCAACGGCGGGTTCTCCATCATCGCCCAGCTGGAGCGCCAGGCCGAGATCGCCGTCGCGGCGATCCGCCGCGTCCACCGCCTGGGCCTGCGGACGGTCGACACCAGGGAGGCCGCGCTCGACCGGTACGTCCGGTGGATCGACCGGCAGCTCGACCGGCACGCGTCCGCCATGCGCGCGGACTGCCACAACTACTACCACGCGTCATCCGGCGCGAACGTCACCCAGTGGCCGCGTACGCACTTCGTCTACTACTTGATGTGCCGGACGCTCCCCTACCTGGGACTCCGCTACTCAGGGAAGCGCCCGGCCACCCGGCGGCCGGACCCGTCGCCGAAGGCGTACTCGACGAAGTCCACGGTCAACGGCGGCGAGGGGCGGTCCCACGATGGCTGAGTCCGGTGCGGTGAGGCGGTCCGGCGCGTCGGCGGTGGCCGACATGCTCGCCGGCTACGGCGTGACGCACCTGTTCTCCGTCCCCGCCATCCTGCGGCGGACGCTCGCCGAGCTGGAACGCCGCCACCCCGACGTGGCGCGGGTCGTCACGCACGGGGAGAAGTCCGCCGCGTACATGGCGGACGGGTACGCGCGGGTGTCGGGCCGGGTGGGCGTGTGCGCGGCCCAGGTGGTCGGCGCGCTCAACCTCGCGGCCGGGCTGCGCGAACCGTTCCTGGCGCACTCGCCGGTGCTCGCGCTGACGGGGGGACGGCTCCCGGCGACCAAGTTCCGGCAGGTGTACCAGGAGATCGACGACCTGCCCACCTTCGAGCCCGTGACCAAGTGGAACGCCACCATCGACGACGTGGCCCGGTTCCCCGACATGATCCGGCACGCGTTCCGGGTCGCGACCACCGGATGCCCAGGACCGGTGCACCTCCAGGTGCAGGGGAACGAGGGCCAGCTCGACACCGAGGAGGCCGAGCTCGATCCGCTGGTGGAGCGGCGGTTCGCCCAGGTGCCGCCGTTCCGCCCCGAACCCGACGACGCGGACGTCGAGGCGGCGCTGAGCGAGCTGACCGCCGCCGAGCGGCCCGTGATCGTCGCCGGCGGCGGCGTGCGGGCCTCCCGGGCGGGCCGTGAACTCGTGCAGGTGGCGGAGATGCTGCGGATCCCCGTCGTCACCTCCGCGAACGGCAAGGACACCATTCCGGGCGGGCATCCGCTGGCGGCGGGGATGGTGGGCACCTACTCGCGGGAGAGCGCCAACGCCGTGGTCGGCCGGGCCGACCTGGTCTGCTTCCTCGGGACGAGGACCGGCGGCATGACGACCCACTTCTGGGCCGTGCCGCCGATCGGCACGCCGGCCGTCCAGGTCGACATCGACCCGGAGTTCCTCGGCCGCAACTACCCGCTGCGGGCCGCGGTGCTGGGCGACGTCCGGCAGGTGCTGCGCAGGATGATCGCTCTCGCCGGCACCCGGCCGCGGCACGAGCGGGACGGCTGGATCGAGGAGGTCGCCCGGATCAAGAACGCCTGGCGGGAGAAGTACCGGACCGTGCTGACCAGCGGGGACGTCCCCATCCGGCCGGAGCGGATCTGCGGCGACCTCACCGCCTCCCTGCCCGCCGACGCGGTGGTGCTGGCCGACACCGGGCACGCGGGCATGTGGATGGGGCAGTTCTTCGACGTGACCGCGGCGGGGCAGGACTACCTGCGCAGCGCCGGCCACCTGGGCTGGGCCTTCCCCGCCGGGATCGGCGCCAAGGCCGCCGCCCCGGACCGGCCCGTCGTCGTCTTCACCGGCGACGCGGGCCTGTACTACCACCTCGGCGAGATCGAGACGGCCGCCCGCTGGAAGATCAACTCCATCACCGTGGTCAACAACAACCGGAGCGGCAACCAGAGCAGGCGCGGCTTCGACCGGGCGTACGGCGGCGAGGCCACCGAGCGGTCGCGGGAGCTGTGGACCTACCGGGACGTGCGGTTCGCCCGGATCGCCGAGGAGATGGGCGCCCTCGGACTCACCGTCGACGAGCCCGCCGGCCTCGTGCCCGCCTTCGAGCGGGCCGTCGAGGCGGACCGTCCCGTGGTCATCGACGTGCGCACCGACGCCGGCGTGATCGCGCCGCTCCCGATCACCTGACGACATCTTCCCCACGTGGAGGTCCCCATGGCCGACGAGATGGCCGACGAGATGGCCGACGATCAGCCTCCGGCGCCGCCCCTGGACGTCGCCGCGCTCCCCGACGGGTTCGACCGGCTCCTGCGCGACGCCGTCGACGTGCACGTCCACGGCCGGCCCGACCTGTCCGCCGCGTTCCACTACCGCGGCGACGACCTGGCGGTCGCCCGGCTCGCGCACGCGTACGGCATCGCCGGCTGGGTGCTGAAGTCGCACCTGTGGATCACGACCGACCGCGCCGGGATGCTGCGGCGGCAGGTCGCCGATCTCGGCTTCGAGGTGCACGGCAGCATCACGCTCAACCCGCCGATGGGCGGGGTCTGCGCGACGGTCGTGGAACTGGCCGCCGCGCACGGCGCCCGGGTCGTCTTCCTCCCGACCTGGGGCTCGGACGCCGACACCGGCCGGAACGGCTACATCTCCAAGCTGCTCGGCCGGGTCTCCCCGTCCTTCGACGAGTACGGCCGCCGCAACGCCGTCTCGCTGCTCGCCTCCGGCGGCACCCTGACCGGGCAGGCGCGCGAGGCCGTCGACGCGTGCCGGGACCTCGGCCTGTCGCTGGCGACCGGGCACGTGTCGCTGGAGGAGAGCGAGGCGGTGGCGCGCTACTGCGCCGACATCGGGCAGCGGTTGATGATCACGCATCCGATGCACTACACGGCGGACGCGGGCCGGCTGCGCGAGCTCGCCGCCCTCGGCGCCTACATCGAGTTCTGCAACGGCCCGCTCCTGCACCCCGACTCCCGGCACACGATCCGCGACGTGCACGACATGCTCTCGGCGATCGGCCCCGAGAGGAGCGTGCTCAGCACCGACGCCTTCTCCCGGTGGGCGCCTTCCGAGCCCGAATGCCTGCGGATCTTCGTGGAGCAGCTGGCGTATCTCGGCTGGCGGCCGGACGAGCTGCGGCGCATGACCGTCGACAACCCGCGGGCCTTCCTCGGCGCGCCCGGCCCCGTCCGCGCATGAGCGCGCGTTTCACGGGCCAGAGCCCGGAGGAGATGAGCCCGGAGCAACGCACCCTGTACGACTTCTTCGCCTCGGGCCGCCGCGCGGACTCGTCCGCCCCGTTCTCGCTGGTGGACGGCGCGGGACGGCTCCAGGGACCGCCGGCGGTGTGGGTCCTGCACCCGCCGCTCGGCAACGCGCTCGAAAAGCTCGGTGCGGCGATCCGGTACCACCTGACGCTCCCGGCGCGCGCCCGGGAGATGGTCATCCTCATGGTCGGCCATCACCACCGGGCCCCCTTCGAGCTGTTCGCGCACACGAAGGCGGGGATCGCCGCGGGGCTGTCGCCCGCCGACCTGGACGCGCTCGCCGCCGGCCGGCCGCCGGAGCTGACGACCACCGAGGAGCGCCGCGCGTACGAGGTCGCCCGGCAGCTCCTTGACACGGGCAAGCTCGACGAGGGCACCTACGCCGACGCGGTGGCCGGGCTCACCGTGGAGCGGCTGTTCGAGGTGGTGACGCTCGTCGGCTACTACACGATGGTCGCCGTCCAGCTCGGCGCCTTCGAGCTGCTGCCGCCCGAGGAGACCGGTCGATGAGCGACCACTCCATCTGGGTCCTGGAGTACGGGTTCGTGGACCGGTTCCCGGCCAGCAACCTGTTCGCCGCGCAGCCGAATGAGGGCCACCGGCGGATGCCGTACTGCTTCGCCCTCGTGCGCTCGGCCGACCGGTGCGCGCTGGTCGACACCGGGTTCGCCGACGAGGCCACCTACCGGCGGCTGACCGCCAAGTACGGCCGGACCGGATGGGCCGCGCCGGTGGACGTGCTCGACCGGATCGGCGTCGCCGCCGCGCAGGTCGACACCGTGATCCTCACGCACAACCACTTCGACCACGCGGGCTGCGCGGGCGCCTTCCCGAACGCCCACGTCTACATCCAGCAACGCGAGATCACCCAGTACGAGGCGGCGCTGCGGAGGCCGCCCCGGTTCGAGTACCTGACCCGCTCGTGCCAGGCGGACCTGCCCGCCCTCCTGGCCGAGCGGGAACGCGACGGCCTCGGGACCCGCGTCGACGGCGAGCACGAGATCGCGCCCGGCCTCGCCGTGCGCCCCGCCTTCGACACCCACACGGCGGGCTCGCAGGTGGTCGCGGTCTCCAACGCGGCGGACGGCGAATGGATCTTCGCCGGCGACAACGTCTACTCCTACGAGAACCTGGAGGGCCTGCGCGGCGACGGGATCCTCGCGCCCATCGCCATGACGACGGGCAGCGCCACCGGCTGGCTGGACTTCGCCGACACCATGCTCTCCGCCGTCGGCGGCGAGACCCGCAGGATCATCCCGTTCCACGAGAACCGGATCTGGGAGCGGTTCCCCTCGCACGCGTTCGACGACGGGCTGCACCTGGCCGAGATCAGCCTGGCGGGAGGCCACGGCAGCCTGGTCGAGGCGCTCACGTGAACCGCGGGTCCCGCTGACCCGGCAACTCCTCCGCAGGCCCGCTCGCGCAAGGGATGTTTCGGCGTTTTTCGGGTGACGTCTTGACATGAATGGACGTTCTCAAATCTACTGGGAGCGCTCCCACACATTTCTCGGTGGTGTGCGACGGGAGTGTGTGGGAGCGCTCCCACGATGGTTGAAAGTGGGACTAGAAGATGGGTGCCGGTCGTCGCTCGGTGCCTCGGGGAAGGGTGTCGGACAATGAGCGTCAGAAGCGGGGACCCGGGCTCCCGGACGCGATCCGGAGAGGGCGAACCGGATCCCGTGACCGGTGGCGCACAGCCCGCGGCGCCTGTCCGCTGGGGCGTTCACGTGTGGTGGATCGCCCTTGTGACGGGGACGGCCGGGGCACTGGCCGTACTGCTGTTCATGCCGCACGGGCGCGAGATCGGGGCCGCCTGGGAACTGCCCGCCAAACTGCTGGTCTTCGCCTGCCTGGCCTGCGGAATCGCGTTGTTCCCGTGGCCGTCGAGGGTCCCGCATTGGGTGCTGTACATCCCGTTCGTCTTCTTCGCCGGCTACCTCTTTCCGAGGATCAGCGGCTTCTATTTTCTGGACGGCGAGCGCGCCGATGCCGACAGTTTCTACACCCACCTTTACCTGCTGCTCTATCCGGGCCTCGTGCTGACCACCGCCGTCGCGTACCGGCTCGGAGGCGGGACGCCCGGCCGGTGCCTGAAGGTCGTGTTCACGGGCATCGTCGTCATCTTCTCCGGCTTCCTCGACCTGATGTGGTACGTCGTCAACCCGGTGGACCTCCCGTCCGAGATCGACGCACCGCACATCACCCTGATCACCGGCGGGCCGATCTCGTTCGGCGCGACGGTCGTCTTCGCGCTCGCCCACCTTCCGTTCGTCGTCGCGTTCAACCTGCTGCCGCTGGATCGCCGGCTCGGGCGCCTGCTCGGCCCCGAGCGGACCCGTACCTGAGCGGGAAGGGGACAAAATGCCAACGTCCGGGGGCGCGTCCGGCGCCATCGGGATCTCCGTGGCGGCGCCCGCCTACAACGAGGCGGCGACCATCGCCGACGTGGTCACCGAATGGCAGGCCTACCTGCGGCGCAACGCGCTGGTCGGCGAGTGGGAGATCGTCGTCTGCGACGACGGGAGCACCGACGCGACCGCCGACATCCTCGAAGAGCTCAGGGTGGGCTGCCCCGAGCTGGTCATCGTGCGGTTCGACCGCAACCGCGGGGCGGGCGCGGCGATCCGCGCCGCGATCGGGCACACGCGGCTGGAGTGGGTCCTGCTGCTGGACTCCGACGGCCAGTTCCCGATCGCCGGCCTCGACCGGTTCCTCGGGCCCGTCCTCGCCGGCGAGGGCACGGCCTTCTCCGGTGCCCGCGTCCGGAAGGCCGACGGCGCCGCGTACCGGTGGGGCTCGGCGGCGAGCGGCGCGGTCAGCAACCTGCTGCACCGCACCCGCTACCGCGACTTCAACTCGATCTTCAAGCTGGTGCACGGGCCGCTGCTGCGCGCGCTGCCGCTGGAGGCGGGCGGGATGAACTGCTCGACCGAGATCACCGCACGGGTCGCCGAACTCGGCCGTACGTGGGTGGAGATCCCGATCGAGCACCGGCCGCGCGCCGGCGGGGGACGCGGCTGGCGGTACTGGCGCGGGGCCCGGGACCGGGCGCTGCTCGTCGGCTACCTCGGCTACCGCCACTGGCTGCAGCGGCGGGGCGTGTTGCGCGCCCCGTCCGCGAACGAGTGGATCCGCCGGGAGATCCGGTGAGCGCCCGGGTAGCGATGTTCAGCGGCGGGCGGGGCGGCGCCGCGATCGCGCGGGAGCTGCTGCGCACGCCGGGCATCCGGCTGGCGCTGCTGATCAACGGGTACGACAACGGGATGTCCACCGGCGCGCTGCGCCGCTACCTGCCCGGGATGCTCGGGCCGTCGGACTTCCGCAAGAACCTCCTGCTGCATCTGGACGCCCGCGATCCGGGGCAGGCGGCGCTGGCCGCGGTCCTGGAGCACCGCCTCCCGGACGGGACGACGCCGCGCGACCTGGCCGAGTTCGTCGGCGCGCTCGCGGTCGACCTCGTCGAGGGATGCCACGCGCTGCCGCGCGGCCCGCGGCTGGCGATCGCCCGGGACCTGGCCGCCTTCCTGGACCGGCTCGGCACCGGCGCCGGGGGCTTCGACCTCGCGGACTGCGCGCTCGGCAACCTGGTGTTCGCCGGGGCCTACCTGCGGCTGGGAGAGGACTTCAACGCCGCGGTCCGCGCGTGCGCCGCGACGTTCGGGTCCCCGGTGCGGCTGCTGAACGTGACCGGCGGCGAGAACGCCCACCTGGCGGCGCTCAAGGAGGACGGGCGGCTGCTGGCGGACGAGGCGGAGATCGTCGCGCCGCAGGACCCGGCGCCGATCACCGACCTGTTCCTGCTCCGCGACCCGGTCCGCGACCGGGACGCGCTGGAGGCGATGCCCGCCGGGCGGGTGCGGCGGATCCTGGCCGGCCGCCGCGCCGAGGTGTCGCCGAACCCGGCGGCGCTGGCGGCGATCCGGGACGCCCGCCTGATCGTGTACGGGCCGGGCACCCCGCATTCGTCGCTGTACCCGAGCTACCTCGCGCCGGGGGTGGCACAGGCGGTCGCGGCGAGCCGCGCGGCGGCGAAAGTGCTGGTCGTCAACATCCGGGAGGACCACGACGTCCAGGGCCTGACCGCGTCGGACCACGTCGCCCGCGCCCTGGTCCATCTCGGCGACCCGTTCAACGAGCGCCGGACCGTCACCCACGTGCTGTGCCACGAGGGCGCGGGCGACCGGGCGGTGCAGGTGAAGGCGGTGCAGATGAAGGCGGTGCCGGTGGACGTCCCGGAGGGCACCTGGGGCCGGGCCCGGTGGATCTCCGCGGACCTGGCGGAGCCCGCGCGTCCGGGCACGCACAGCGGGCCGCGCACCGTGCGCGTCCTCACCGCCCTGGCGGGGCTGCCCGCCGCCGCCCCGCTGGAGGAGGCCGGATGATCTGGCTCTGCGATCTCGACGGCACGCTCGTGGACTCCACCCCGGTCCACGATGCCGCCTTCCGCGCCGCGCTCGCGGAGACCGCGCCCGAGCTGCTCGGTTCCTTCCGATACGAACGACACGCGGGCGCGAGCACCGACGAGGTCGCGGCGGTCCTGGGCCTCGGCACGGACGGCGCGCGGCGGCTGATCGGCGCCAAGCGGCGGCACTACCGCGCGTACGTCGACGCGGGGCGAGTGAAGGTCTTCCCTGGTGCGCGGAGGTTCCTCGCGGCCCTCGCCGCCGGCGGGCAGCCCGCGTACCTGGTGACGAGCGGCAGCCGCGGTTCGGTCGAGCGGGTGCTGGCGGCCTGCTCGCTGGGCGGGTGGTTCCGCGGCGTTCTCACCGGCGACGACGTCCCGGTCAGCAAGCCCGACCCGGCGTTCTACCGGCGCGCCTGCGAACGGTGGGGCATCGCGCCGGACGAGGCGGTGGCCGTGGAGGACTCGGTCCACGGGGTGGCGTCCGCCGTCGGGGCCGGGCTGACGACGTTCCAGGTGCACGCGGCCGAGCCCGCCCCGGGCGCGGTCCACCTGAGCGGGCTGGACGACCTCGCCGGGCTCGCCGAGACGGGGGCCCGGCCGTGAACCGCACCGTCTGCGCGGTGATCCCGGCGGCCGGGCGCGGCACGCGGCTCGGCCTGGACGTCCCGAAGATCATGGCGGAGATCGCCGACGGCGTCACCGTGTGGCACCTGCTGCACCGTGCGCTGCGGGCGTCCGTCGACCATGTGCACGTGGTGATCGCGCCCGCGGCGGAGACGCGGTTCCACCGCCTCGCCGCCGAGGAGATCGCCGGTGGCGCCGTGTCCGTGAGCGTGCAGCGCGAGCCGACCGGCATGGGCGACGCCGTCTTCGGGGCGTCCGGGCACTGGGAGTCCCATGGCGGGATCCTGGTGGTCTGGGGCGACCAGGTGAACCTGTCCGGGCGGACGGTGCGCCGCGTCGTGGACGCCCACCTGCGCGCGCCGGGGCTGACGATCCCGCTGGTGCCGATGCCCGACCCGTACGTCGAGTACGAGCTGTCCGGCGGCCGGCTGCTGCGGGTGCGGCAGTCCCGCGAGGGCGACGCGTGCCGGCCCGGCGGGCTCGGCGACGTCGGCGCGTTCTGCCTGGCGACGGGCGGGCTCGCGGCCGCCTGGCGGGACTACCTCGCCGCCGCGCCCCGCGGCGCGATGACCGGCGAGGTCAACTTCCTGCCGTTCCTGACCTACCTGTCGCTGATCCGCGGCCGGGACGTCACGGCGGTGCAGGTGGACGATCCGGACGAGGCCCGCGGCATCAACACCGCGGCCGACCTGGAGTTCGCCAGGCGGCGGCACGCGGAGCGCGCCGGGTGAGGCCCGACCGCGCGCGGTCGCCGCTCGGCGGGCACGGGTGGGCGGCCGGGCCGACGCTGCTGAGCAGCCTGGCCAGCGCCACGGCCGCCGGCACCACGCTCGTCATCGCCCGGGGCGCGGGCCCGCGGGAGTTCGGGCACTTCACCCTGGTGCTGACGATCGCGCTGATCGTCGCCGTGGGCATGCTGATGAGCCTGCACTACGTGCTGCTCCAGGAGCTGCCGCGCGCCCGGCCGGCGGAGCGCCCGGCCCTGGCGGCGACGGCGTTCCTGTCCACCCTCGCGCTGGGCGGTGGCCTCACCGCCGCCGGGGCGCTGCTCTCCCCGCTCCTGGCCGTCCCGCTGGGCGTCGACGCCCGGACGCTGTGCTTCTCGTTCGCGCTCGCGCTGTCGCTGGCGCTGAACCAGCTCACCGAGGGTCTGCTGCGCGGCCTGGCACGGTACCGGTTCGTGGCGTCCCTCAAGCTCGCGGTCGCCGCCGCCTACCTGGCCGGCTCGGCGTTCTGCCTGCTGGTCCTCGGCGTACACGACGCGGAGATCTACCTCTTCGCGCTCATCGCCACGAACGCGGCGTTCGTCCTGGTCGCGCTGCCCGGCCTGGGGATCGTCCCGCGCTCGTGGACGCGGGCGGCGGCACGCTCGCAGTACCGGCTCGGCGCCTACATGACCGTGATCGCCGTGCTGACCGGCGTCCTGTTCGGCATCGACGTGATCTTCCTGAACCGCTGGGCCGGCACGGGGGACGTCGGCGTGTACTCGGTCTACAACGGCTTCCCGAAACGGCTGCTCGGCGTGCTGTTCACCGACGGGGTCGGCCTGGTGCTGCTGCCGGCGCTCGCGGTGGCGGACAAGCCGGCCGCGCTGCGGCGCATCGCGCGGATCACCCCGCTGGTCGCGGCGGGCACGGCGGCCGTGGCGTTCGCGGCGAGCACCGTCTTCTTCGTCCTGCTGGGCGGCGGCTACCCCTACTCGCTCGGGCTCATGGCGCTGTCGGCGGCGGGCATCGGAGCGCACACGGTCTTCAACCTGTACGCCGTGGCCCTGTCGATGGACGGGGTGCGGGGCGCGCGGCTCCTCGCCGGCTGCCTCGCCGCGGGCACGCCCGTCGCCGTGGCGTGCCTGGCCACGTGCGTCGCCCGGTGGGGGCTGACCGGGGCGCTGGCCGGCTTCGCGCTCGGCAACGTCATCCTCGTGGCCATCGTGGGGACCGCCGCGGCCAGAACGTACCGGCGGGCGGAGACCGGGACAACGGAGACGGACGCGGTGGAGGCGCAGCGGTGAGGATCGCCTACGTCGTCAACCAGTACCCGCCGAACGTCACCACCGGGCTCGGCAGGTACGCGGAGATGATCACGCCGTACCTGGCCCGCGAGCACCGGCTGGCCGTGTGCACGCTGAACGACGGCCGCCTCCCGGTGCGCGGCACGAGCGGGACGATCGCCGTGTACCGGCCGCGCGGCGGCGTCCTCGGCGCGATCGGCCGCCGCCGGCGCCTCAACCGGACCCGCAGGGCCGAGTTCCTGCTGCTCGCCCTGAACGTCGTGGTGAGCAACTGGCGGTACTTCTCGCGGCTGCGGCGCCTCGGCCGGGACGAGCGGCCCGACCTGGTCTCCGTCCACGACACGACGAACTTCCTGTGCGGCCTGCTGTGCCACTACGCGCTGCGGCTGCCGGTCGTCCTGCACGTCCACACCACCGAGTACGGCGTCGCCCCGCAGCGCACGATCACCGACCCGCTGCACGTGTTCGCGGCGGTCGAGCGGTGGCTGGCGCGCGTCGCGCGGCGCGTCGTCGTTCCCACCCCGGAGGTGCGGGACCAGCTGACCGCCGCCGGCTGGGACCGGACGCCGATCGACGTCGTCCCCCTGGGCGGCACGTTCGAGTGGGTCCTGGCGGACCCCGCGTTCGACCGGGACGGACTCCGCCTCGGCGCCGCCGCCCTCCGCTCGCGCCTCGGGATCGCGCCGGACGACCCGGTGCTCCTGTTCGTCGGGCGCCTCGAACGGCAGAAGGGGATCTACGAGCTGCTCGAAGCGATGCGAAGCATCCGCAAGGACGTCCCCAGGGTCCGCCTGGTCGTCGTCGGCGACGGGGACACGGCGGGCGTCGCGCGCATCGTCGCCGAGACCGGGCTGGACGAACACGTCCGCACCTCCGGCGGGTTCGTCGGCGGGCGCGCGCTGCTGGAGTACTACGAGATGGCCGACGCCTGCGTGTTCCCCTCCCTCTTCGAGCCGTTCGGCCTGGTCGCGACCGAGGCGATGGCGATGGCCCGACCGGCGGTCCTCGGCGCCGGGTTCTCCCGCGTGTTCCTCGGCGACGCGGACGCCCCCGCGGCGCGCTTCGTCCGCGGCACCGGCCCGGAGGCCATCGCCGAGGCCGTGACCGGGGTGCTGACCGACCCGGCCGTCCGGGCGGACCTCGCCCGGCACGGGGAACGGCTCGTCCGGGACCGGCTGAGCTGGGCCAGGACCGCCGAACAGACCCTCTCCGTCTATCGCGCGGCGCTGGAGGCCCGGCCATGACGACCGTCTCCCTGATCGTCCCCTGCTACAACGCGGCGAAGACGCTGCGCCCGTGCCTGGAGGCCGTCCTGGCCCAGACGCGGCGCCCGGACGAGATCGTCGTGGTCGACGACGCCAGTGGTGACGGCTCCGCGGCGATCGCCGCCGCGCAGGGCTGCCGCGTCGTGCGGCTGCCCGAGAACCGCGGGGTGTCGGCCGCGCGGAACGCCGGTGTCGCCGCCACCACGGGAGACGTCGTCTTCTTCCTCGACTCCGATGTAGCGCTGCGCCCGGACGCGGTGGAGAACGCTCTGCGCGTCCTGGACGACGACCCGGAATGCGGATGCGTCCAGGGCGTCTACGAGCCCGAGCCGCTCATCGACGACGGGCCCGCGGAGTGGTACCGCGTCCTGCACGCCGCGTACTGGCGCCGCCGGCACCTCGGCGACGTCACCGGTGTCGTGTTCGCGCTCGCCGCCATCCGCCGCGACGTGCTGCGCGCCGTGGGCCCGTTCGACGAGACGCTGCGCGACTGCGAGGACGTCGAGTACGGCGGCCGGCTCGCGGGCACGTGCCGCGTCGTCCTCACCGACGCCGTCCGCGGGCACCACGACGACGCGAGCCGGCTCCTGCCGATCCTCGCCGAGCAGTGGCGCCGGGCCGTCCCGCTCGTCCCGCTCGCGCTCGCCGCGTCCAGGCGGGGCGGCGGGCAGCCGGAGCACGCCAACCGCCCGGCAGGCATCCTCGCCTGCGCCCTCGCGATGGCGACCCTCCCGGCCGGCCTGCTGCACCCGGCGCTGCTCGCGCTGCCGCTCGCCCTGCTGGCCTGCTTCGCCGCCGCCGATCCGGGGCTGCTGCGCTTCGTCCACCGGCGCCGGGGCGCCGCGTTCACCGCCTACTTCATGACGGTGCACCTCGCGGTCCACATGGTGCTGGTCTCGGGCCTGGCCGCCGGCTCCCTCCGCCTGCTGCCCGGCCTGCGCCGGGCCCAGCGCACCGCGGCGCTCCGCTAGCGGGTCTCAGGGGGTCCACATCCAGGCCGTGGTGTGGGTCTCCTTCACGTCGACCTGGACCTTCCCGATCTTTCTGTCGTCGAGCAGGTGGAACCCCTGGATCGCCTCGTACAGTTCGGCGGAGATGATGACGGCGAACTCCGCGCCCTGATCTCTCATCGCGATCTTGAATTCCGGCGCGTCGAGAAGCCGGGCGGCCCGGTTGAGGGCGTCGCCGGAGTAGCCCGTGTGGTCC
This sequence comes from Actinomadura madurae, assembly GCF_047130825.1. Classification (NCBI taxonomy): domain Bacteria; kingdom Bacillati; phylum Actinomycetota; class Actinomycetes; order Streptosporangiales; family Thermomonosporaceae; genus Actinomadura; species Actinomadura madurae. The sequence continues at coordinate 7,071,925 of NZ_CP083237.1, read as the reverse complement.
CTGACGAGAAAGCCGGCGTCCACGGCCATGCGGAGCCGGACCTGCAGATCGGGCGCGACGGTCTGGTTGTGCCGGCGCACGGCGCCGCCGAGCCGCCACGGAAGGTCGTGGACCAGCACCTCGATGCCGCACTTGGTGACGAGCGCGAGACCGTCGCCCCGGTCGCTGTGCAGGCCGGGCCGCCAACGGATGTCGAGGTCGCGCGCGGTGTGCTCGACCATGTTCTGGACCGTTGCCCGCCGGTGCGCTTGGGCCGCCTCGTCAGTGCCGGTGAATCGGGAGATGTCCAGGAAAAAGCAGTTCCGGTGGCGGGGCTGCCACTGATGGAACGACGGGTTGTGCGGGGGCATGGGTCACCTCGATCTCTTGGGAATGGCCCGGCGGAACACCGCCGACCCAGGCGTCCGGCATTCACATGGAGCCGCCACGGTCGACCGTCAGTGCACCCAGGGGCGCCGTGCGGCGGGAGGCGACCACGGGCCGGAAGCAGTTGAGGGGGCCTCAGCGGCACTAAGTCGCACATGCGCCACGATGACACATCAAGGTGCCCATATCAGCTTATCGGCCGATATTCATTGCGAAATAGAAAGCAACAATTCGGCGCGGCGAGGAAACGATCTGAAATGCACGCGGCGAATGAACGTGCATCGGTCGGTCACGACCGTTTCGGGGATGCCTTTGCCGTGCGGCAGGGGGAATCAGTCGCGAAGTCGCGGCGCCTGGGCTTGCAGGCCGGGGCTGTCGGCGCGGCCGGCGCAGTACGCGAAGACGCGGGCGGCGTCGTGGTCGTCGTGGGCGGTGGCGGCGTGGGCCAGCACGCGGGCGTGCGCGGCGGCCTTGCCGGCGTCGACGTCGAGATCCGGGGTGAGCAGGTCGGAGGCGGGGGACGGCCCCCGGGCGGCGGCCGCGGCGGCGACGGCGAACACCCCCGCGCGCCCGCGGTAGGGGTCCCCGGCGGTGCCGAGGGCGACGGCGATCTCGTAGAAGGCGCCCGGGTCCGCGTCGGAGGCGCGCAGTGCCAGCGTCCGGGCGTAGTGGCCGAGGGCGACGAGTTGATGGACTTCGACCGCGGTCACGTCGATGGAGGCGACCTCGATGTGCGCCGCGGACGTTCGGACGGCGGACCCCGGCGGCACGGGCACGGGCAGGGTCAGCGGCCGGTCGGCGCCGTGCTCCGAATCCCGGATGTACCGGCCCTGGCTCCGCTGGTGGCGGTCGAGCATCCTGGCCTGGTTCAGCAGCGCCTGCCATCCGGGGAGGGTGGCGCACCCCGGATCGTCGTCGCGCACGTGCCCGCGGTAGGCGAGGTGCTGGAGCGCCAGGACGAGCACGCTGAGCTGGGGGCCGGTCGGCAGTGTCAGATGATCGCCGCGCAGCTTCTTGTAGATGTTGATCGGGGACAGCCCCGCGGGGATCCCGCCCCGGTAGTCGGGGTAGAGCCCCGGGACCCGCACCACGACCCCGGCGATCTCGTCCTTCGTGTCGTTCCCACTGTGCTCGTGGAGGCTGGACAGCACGTTGTTGAACATCTGGTGCGCGGGGGTCCGCCGCGGCGTCGTTGCCATGGGCGCTGCGCTTTCTGCGAGAACGGACGGGTGGCAGGGCAGGGCGGGGTGCGGTGCCGCGCGGGTGTCCGGTATGCGCGTGTCAGTCAGGGCCGGTCAGCGGTCCGGGGACGGCGGCAGCCTGCCAGACGCGGGCGCCCGGCTCTGTGTCATCCGTCACATTCAGCCGTCACCGGAGCGATCCGGCGACGCGGGCGCGGTCGTCGCCGGCCAGGTCGTCGCCGGCCCGGTCGTCGCCGGTCCGGTCGTCGCGGGAGGGGCGCGGCTCCTCGCCCGCCAGGTGCCCGACCGCCCGGCGCAGCAGGTCGGGCGTCTCGTCCGGCCGGGCCGCCTGGATCGCCAGCTTGTTCAGCCAGTGCCTGGCCCGGCCGGCGTCGTGCGGGTACATGGAGGTGTCGAGTTCCTGAAGGTAGGCCACCCGGGAGATGTCGCGGTCCTCCAGCACGCGCACCAGCGTGAGCGGGCGCGGCAGCAGGGCGGCGCCCGTGTCCAGCGGCATGATCTGGATGCTGACGTGCGGGAGCTCGCACAGGTCGAGCAGGTGGTCGAGCTGGCGGTACATCACGGTGGTGGGGGCGGCCCAGCGGAGCAGCGCCGCCTCGTCGATGATCATCCACAGCTGGGGCGGGTCGTCGGCGCGCAGGATCCGCTGGCGGTGCATCTGCAGTTCCAGCCGCCGGTCCAGCTCGTCGTCATCGGCCGCGGGATGCCTCCGGGCGATGAGGGCGCGGGCGTAGTCGGGGTGCTGCAGAAGCTCGGGTATCGCCTCGACGGCGTAGGAGCGGATCAGCTGCGCGGCCTGCTCGGCGCCGAGGTAGGGCAGGAACCCGGGGCGGATGAGACTGCGGTAGGGCTCCCACCAACCCTCCTGGCGCGAGTGCAGGGCCAGTTGCAGCAGCACCGACCGGGTGTCGTGGTCGGTCACCCCGAACAGCGTGGCCAGGGTCATCACGTGGTGGGGGGACGATGCCGTGACGCCCCGTTCCATCGCCTGGAGCAGAGCCGGAGATCCGATCGCCGCGGCGGCGGTGCGCATCGGCACCTGCCGGCGCTCACGCAACTCGCGCAGCCGGGCGGCCAGCAGCAGCCGCGGCTGGGTCAGCGCGTCCGGCTCGCACTGCGGGACCCACACCTCGCCCACGGTGCACCGGCAGCCGGCATCACCGGAAGGGCCGCCGGTGCCACCGAGCCTGCCGTCCACGGCACTCGAACCGTTCACGCAGTTCACGCACCCGTCGGGCTTCTTGGCGCTCCTACCGGCGTCTGCCTCGTTTCCGGTCGGCAGGCTCCTCACCTCCTACGCGGCTGTCCCAGTCTGCCCAACGTCCCGGTGCGCCGTCACCGGTGCCGGCCACCAGATGGCGGCCGGTCACTGTCTGAGGCCCACCCCACCGAACTGGTCGACCTCCGCGGGCAGCATGTCGGTGGTCTCCGGCCGCCACCGGTTGCACGACACCACACCCGGCTCCAGCAGGTCGAGGCCGATCTCGGTGAACAGCGTCTCCATCTGCCGCCTGGACCGGCACACCCCCTTGGGGGCGGCGTCCCGGTTCCACATCTCCACCGCGTCCCGGGCCTGCTGCCCGGTGACCTCGTCGGTCTGGTGGCTGATCGCCAGATGGCTGCCCGGCGCGGTCCGCTCCATCAGGCGCCCGAGGATCCGCACGGCGTCGTCGTCCTCGACGATGTGCCAGACCACCCCGAGCATGGTGACGGCCACCGGACGGCCGAAGTCCAGCGTCCGGGCGGCCAGGTCGAGGATGCCGTCGGGGTCGTGCATGTCCGCGTCCAGATAGGCGGTGACGCCCTCGGGGGTGCTGGTCAGCAGCGCGCGGGCGTGCGCCAGGACGAGCGGGTCGTTGTCGACGTAGACGACGCGGGCGTCCGGGCGCAGCCGCTGCGCGACCTCGTGGGTGTTGTTGGACGTCGGCAGGCCCGTCCCGATGTCCAGGAACTGGTCGATGCCCGCCTCGCCGGCGAAGAACTCCACCACGCGTCTCAGGAACAGCCGGTCGGCGCGCGCCTGGTCCACGATGTCCGGCAGGACCCGCTCGATCTCGTCGGCCATCGCCTTGTCGGCGGGGTAGAACTCGTCGCCTCCCAGCCAGTAATCCCACACCCGGGCCGAATTGGGCACCTCGGGATCGACGCCGGGGATCGACGGCAACTCCGGACCGTACTGTTCATCCATAACGGCTCCAATTTATTTGGACATAATAGTCCGATCAAGGATAAAGAGCGCACATGCGATGAACGGTGGCCTCAATGGGTCATCGTCGCGGGCGACGGCCGGGCTAGCCGGTGCGTGCCGATTCAGAACTGGCCGAAGGGGCGGACGAGGCCCTTCGCGCGCGGACCGCCTGCCGCACCGACAATGCCACGGCCAAGACCACGAAGCCGAGTATCACCATCGTGACGGGCCGTCCGAGCACGTATCCCGAATTGCCGTCGGAGTAGGCCAGGGTCTGGCGCAGCGAGGTCTCCAGCGTGGGCTGGAGGACGACGGCGAGCACGAAGGGGGCCATGCTGAACCCGGCCCGGCGGAGCACGAATCCGAGGAGCCCCGCGACCAGCATCACCATGACGTCGAACATCGAATTGTTCTCGGCGTACACCCCGACGACGCACAGGCCGATCACGACCGGCATCAGCACCTGCGGCGGGACGGACAGCAGGCGCGTGAAAAGGCCCACCAGCGGAAGGTTCAGGACCAGGAGCGCCAGATTGGCGATGTACATCGCGGCGATGACCGTCCAGAACAGGTCGGGCTGGTCGTTGATGAACGTCGGCCCCGGGACGATGCCGTTCAGCAGCAGGGCGGCGAGCACGAGCGCCATCGTCGGGGCGAACGGGATGCCGAGCGCCAGCAGGGGGATGAACGCGGCGCCCGCCGCCGCGTTGTTGGCCGCCTCCGGACCGGCCACCCCCTCGACGGCGCCCTTCCCGAACTTCTCGGGGTGCCGGGAGATCTTCCGTTCGGCCACGTAGGAGGCGAACGTCGACAGCACGGCGGCCGGGCCCGGCACCAGCCCGAGCAGGAAGCCGATCACCGAGCCGCGCACCGCCGCCGGCGCCGCCCCGCGCGACTCCCGCCCGGAGGGCAGGAGCTCCCTGAGCTTCGGGGCCCGGACGGCCTCCGGACGCCACCGGCGGCCGGTCGTGCTCAGCGCCTCCGCCACGCCGAAGACCCCCATGACCAGGGCGATGAAGCTGAACCCCTCGGCCAGGCTGCCCGTTCCCAGCGTGAACCGCAGATCCCCGGCGGCCGGGTCGATGCCGACCGTGCCCACCGCCAGCCCGGCGCAGATCATGGCGACGGCCTTGGCGGTGGAGCCGTCGGAGAGCGCCGCCAGCAGCAGCAGTCCCGCGACGCACAGCGCCATGTACTCGGGAGGACCGAGCTCGACCGCCACCCCGCTCAGCCACGGGGCGAACACCATGAGCCCGACGATCGCGACGGTCCCCGCCACGAACGAGGAGACCGCCGCGATGGTCAGCGCGGGCCCGGCCCTGCCCCGCCTCGTCATCGCGTGCCCGTCGAGCGCCGTCACCACCGACGACGACTCGCCGGGCAGGTTGAGCAGGATCGAGGTCGTCGACCCTCCGTAGGTGGAGCCGAAGTAGATCCCGGCGAACAGGATGAGCGACCCCGTCGGGCCCAGCTGCGTCGTCATGCCGAGCAGGACCGACATCGCGCCGATGGGCCCGATGCCCGGGAGCACCCCGACGACCGTGCCGAGCACCACGCCCACCAGCGCGAGGAGGACGTAGGTCGGATCGGCGAAGGAGGCGAAGCCGGTGCCGAGGTTACCGATCACGTCCGCCATGCGACACTTCTTCCTTTCTTCAGACCAGGCCGAGCGTGCCGGCCGGGAGGGGGACGTACAGCAGCCGCACGAAGACCAGCCAGGTGGCCGCGCCGAAGGCGACGCCGAGGATGGCGGCGCCGGTCCACCGGGAAAGGCCCATGATCTTGGCGGCCAGCGCGACGGAGACCGACAGCGTCACGGTCATGCCCACCGTGGCGCCCACGGCGGGCACCAGCAGGGCGGCGGCCAGGACGCCGCCGACCCGTGCCCAGTGCACGGCGTCGTCCGCACCGTCCTCGGCCCCGTCCTCCGGGGCCGCGTCGTCCTCGGCGGGCTCGGCGCGTGACGTCCCGCGCCGGCTCTGCACGAGGACAGTGCCGCTGGCGGCGACCAGCACGACCGCGACGACCAGGGGGAAGAAGCCCGCCCCGGTGTCGGCCATCGTGCCGATCCCCTCCCCGACGGCCAGCACGCCGTACAGCACGCCCAGCGCCAGGAGCGATCCGGCCCCGATCACGTCGGACGCGGCTCTCATGGGGATGCGCCTCACCGTCATCCCAGCGGGAGCAGGCTCTTCGCCGCGGTGGACTTCTGCGACAGCCGCGCCTTGGCCGCCTTCCCGTCGGCCCCGCTGACGACGAGGCCCAGGTTCTTCGCGGTCTGCGTGAACTTCGGGCTCTTGATGGCCGCGGTGAACGCGTCGGACAGCTTCTTCTGCGCCTCGGCCGGCAGCCCCTTCGGCGCGATGACGACGTTGTACGCCTCCCACTGCAGCTGGATCTTCTGCTCGGTGAAGGTGGGGATGTCGGGAGCGAGGTCGACGCGCCCGGCGGTGGCGATCCCGATCGCGCGGAGCTTCTTGGACGTCAGCTGCGCCTTCGCCCCGGCCAGCTGCATGACGCCCACGTCGACGTTGCCGCCCAGCAGGGCCGTGGTCGTCGCCTGGTCGCCGTCGAACTTGACGTGCTTGAACCGCGTGCCGGTCAGCTGCTCGAACTTCTTGGCCGGAACCGCGTAGTTGAGCGGTCCTTCGGCGATCGTGACGGCGCCGGGGCGGGCCTTGGCGGCGGCGACCAGGTCGCCCAGGGTCTTGTAGGGCGAGTCGGCCGGCACCGCGAACAGCACCGGCGAGGTGGTGGCCTCGCTCAGCACCGTGGCCGCCTCGGGATCGTAGGAGACCTTTTCGGTATGGGGAATCAACGTCATCGGCCCGTCCGGAACGAGGCCGATCGTGTAGCCGGCCTTGTTGGCCTTGAGCACCGCGGTCGTCCCGACCAGGCCGGCGCCCCCGGCCCTGTTCACCACCTGGAGGCGCTTGCCGAGTTTGCGCTGCTCGTTGACGGTGTCGGCCAGGGCGCGGGCCGTGGTGTCGATCGCGCTGCCGGCCGGATAGGGCACGATGAGCTGGACGTCGCGTGTCGGGTAGGCCTGCTGGGCGGTCGCACCGCCGCAGGCGGCCGTGGCGAGCGCGCAGGCGAGGACCGACACCCAGGCGACGCTGCGGGGTTTCCTGACCGGACGAGCATTCATGGGGCACCTCTTGTCTGACGGACCGATGCCCGATGGGGCGGTGACCAGAGCGACGACATCGCCGTCGCCACGAGCCCGCCACCTGGCCCAATGTCCATGACCTCGGTCCACTTCCGCGAAGGCCCCACCGTGTCACCGCCCGATGAAGTACGTCAAAGACGTGAACTCAACCCGACTCATTGCGTGGCGCAATGAGTCAGCCATAGCTCCACGCAATGCGTTGCTCTTCGTTTTGCTCTTTGACGCACTAGGACGGCGTTGCTCAGGATGGGGCGCGGTGTCGGAACAGCGAACGAGGGATGGTGCACCCGGATGGATCTTCGATACCCAGCGGCGCGTGACCTGCCGGGCCTCCCCGGATGAGCGGAACGGCGACCGGTTCGGGGACCGTGCTGTTCGAGCTCGCCGGCGGCGTCGGCACCGTGACCCTCAACCGGCCCGAGCGCCGCAACGCGATCTCCTGGCAGCTCGTCGAGGACCTGCTCGCCGCCGTCGAGCGGGCCCGCTCGGAACGCGGCCTGCGCGTCCTCGTCCTCACCGGCGCGGGAGCCGACTTCTGCGTCGGCGCCGACCTGGCCCGCGCCGCCTCGGACAACGCTCACGACCAGGACACGCGCACCCTGCGCGGACGTTCGGTCGCCGACGACCTCGACCGCCTGGGCCGGGCCTCGACCATCGTGGAGACGCTCGTGTCCTTCCCGGTGCCGACGATCGCGGCCATCAACGGCGCCTGCGCCGGCGCGGGGCTGGCCCTCGCCCTGGCCGCCGACTTCCGGCTGGCGGCGCAGGGCGCGGCGTTCAACACCGCGTTCGTCAGCGCCGGAGTGTCGGGCGACCTGGGCAGCGCCTGGCTGCTCGCCCGCGCCGTGGGCGACGCCCGCGCGCGGGCGCTGCTCCTCGATCCCGCCAAGTTCACGGCCGCCGAGGCGTCGGAGTGGGGCCTGGTGACCGAGACCACGGCCGACCTGCCGGCCAGGGTCGGCGAACTGGCGGGTAAGCTCGCCGCCCAGCCGCCGAAGGCGATGCGCTACGCGAAGGAGAACCTGGCGGACGCCCGGCTGGCGACGCTGCCCGACTACCTCCAGCGCGAGATGCCCCGCATGGTGGACTGCGCCCGCAGCGACGACGCGAGGCAGGCGGCCCGGGCCTTCCTGGAGAAGCGCAAGCCGGTGTTCACCGGAGAGTAGGAACGGCATGACCACACCACTCGCGGGAATCCGAGTCGTCGAGTTCGGTCACTACATCGCGGCGCCCGCGGCGACCCAGCTGCTCTGCGATCTCGGCGCCGAGGTCATCAAGATCGAGCCACCGGGCGGGGACCAGGCGCGCGGCATCGGCGCCTACGGCGAGGGCATCGTCCTCGCCTTCAACCGCGGGAAGCGCTCGGTCGTCCTCGACCTCAAGCAGGAGAGCGACCGGGACACGGCCCTGCGCCTGATCGCCGGGGCGGACGTCGTCGTGCAGAACCTCCGGGCCGGAGCGCTGGCCCGGCTCGGCCTCGGGCCGGACGACCTGCGGGCCGGCCACCCCCGGCTCGTCTTCGTCTCGGTCAGCGGTTTCCCCGCCGCGGGCCCCTCGGCGCAGCGGCCCGGCCTCGACATCGCCGCGCAGGCCGAGAGCGGGCTGATGTCGATCAACGGGGAGCAGGACGGCGATCCGCTCCGGGTCGGCTTCCCGATCGCCGACGTCGCCGCCAGCTACGCGGTCGTCCAGGCAGTCCTCGCCGCGCTGCTGCGCCGGGAGCGCACCGGCGAGGGCGGGGTGGCCGAGGTCTCCCTGCTGGACGCCGCGATCCATCTCCAGTCCGCCATGTGGGGCGAATGGCACGCCTCCGGCCAGGAGCCGCGGCGCAAGGGGAACGGGCAGGCGACCGTGGCGCCCGCGGCCGACCTCGTCCACACCTCGGACGGGACCATCGTCGTCTCGGCGTACACCCCCGAGCACTTCGCGCGGCTGTGCCGCTTCATCGACAAGCCCTGGATGCTCGACGACCCCCGGTTCGCCGACAACCCGTCCCGGGTGGCGAACCGGACGGCGCTCCTCGCGGAGATCTCGCAGGCCCTCGGCGCCCTCTCGACCGAGAAGTGCCTCGCGCTGCTGGCCGACCACGGCATCGTCGCGGCGGAGGTCCGCACCTACCGCGACGTGGCCGCGGCGGCGGACGTGCACGCCGGCGGCATCCTCAGCACGGGCATCGGCCCGGACGGCGACCGCTACACCATCCCGTCGCTGCCCTTCACCCTCGACGGCGTGGCGCCCGAGGCGGACCGGGCGGTGCCCCGGACCGGGGCCGACTCCGGGGCGCCCGCCTGGCGCGAGCCTTGACCCGTCCGTGAGCCGACCGTTTGGATCGCCCTCATGAACGTCCGCGAGCTCGAATGCTTCCTCGCCGTCGTCGACCAGGGCAGCATCACCCGGGCCGCGTCGGCGCTCTACCTGGCGCAACCGTCCCTGTCGCAGATCATCCGCCGGCTGGAGAGCGACCTCGGCGTCGAGCTGTTCCGCCGGGTCGGGCGCGGGCTGGTGCTCGCCCCGGCGGGCGAGGCGCTCGTCGGCCCGGCCCGCCAGGTGGTGCGCGACATGCATCGGGCCCGCCAGGTCGCCGAGAGCTACCGGGGGCTCGAACGCGGGCGGGTCGACCTGGCGATCTCCGCCTCCCTCACGACGAGCTTCCTCGCCGCCTGGGTGGGCCACTTCCGCCGCAGGCACCCCGGCCTCACCCTCCGGCTCACCCAGCACCACGGGGACACCGACGAGATCGTCGCCCTGATCCGGACGGGCGAGGCCGAGCTCGCCTACACCGTCGCCCCCGTGACGCGCCAGGGCATCGAGTGCGTCCACATCGGCGAGGGGGAGGTCGTCCTCGCGCTGCCGCCCGGCTGGCGCAACGAGTTCCCCGACCCGGTCCCCATCGCCCTGCTCGACGGCCTCCCCATGATCGTCGACCGCGGGTTCGGGCGCCCCTACCTCGACTCCATCCGCGACACCAGCGCGGTCGAGCCCGCGGTCGTCGTCGACGTCAGCGAACCCGCGGGGCTCGTCCCGTTCATCATCGCCGGCGCCGGGGCCGCGCTCCTGCCGATGCGCCAGGCGCTGGACGCGCGCCGCCGGGGAGCGAGCCTGCGCATGATCGAGCCGCTGACCTCGCGGGCCATCTACGCCGTCACGCCCAGCACCCCGCTGTCGATGCCGACCCGCAAGTTCCTCGAACTCAGCAGGGAGAACCTCGACCGCTGGCAACGCGCCATCACCACCCGCACCGACCGCGGCATGACGCTGCTGGAAGCGGCCATCGACGCCGACAGCGTGATCGAGACCGCCTACCAGCGCCTGGAGGAGACCCCCTACACCCTGAACCTCACCCCGGGCCCCCACCCCGACGGCGACCTCTGACCGGCCGCGCTCGCGCGGTGGCTCGCCCGGTCATTCGATCACTGTTTCTTCGACTTTTCGCCGGCCGCGTACTTGCATTTTGCCCCCGCCGAGGGCCTCGGCCTCCTTTTCCAGCCGTCCGATCGAAAGTACGACGGCGTCGAAGACTTCTTTCGTTGAGGTCCACCCCAAACCGGGTTCCTTCTCCAACGCGGCCGCGGCCTTTTTCAGAGCGTCGATCGTAGATTCCACCCGCTCCTGGCTGTACTCGTCTGCTTTCTGAGCAACGGCTTGCAGCAGCGATTCCCTGTCGAACCCCTTTTCCACAGCCCGGGTCTTCCTCTCGCCGTGACCGCCCCTGTCACCCGCATCGACCGTCGCATAGGGAAGCAGATTGCGGAACCTCAGATAGTTCTCCGCGGCCGACTCGATGCGCTGTGCCTCCAGCGTTCTGACGGCGGCGCCGAAGATGGCGTGCAGTTGCCCGGAGCGGAGCTGGTCAGCGGGAAGCAAGTAGTCGAGCTCGAGCACCTCGCCCTTGAGATCGTCCTTCACCCTTCCCTTGATGGCCTGGATCCGAGTCTGCTCCTCAGGCGCCGCTGAGGCGACGATCCACTGCAGAGCCACGAGTTCCGCCGCCCACATGGTGGTGTGCGAGCCCATGCCTTCGACGCCGAGCGGGGCGGGTGCCCGGCCTGTGATCGTCAGTTCGCCATCCTCGCTGAAGGAGGCGACCAGGTCCGGAGCCTTAGAGCTCTGCGCCCATCGGTTGGTCTTCGCGGGCTTCGGATCTCCGCCGAACTCCCGGTAAGCCTTCTCCACCTGGCGCTTCAGCCCCTCGATCATCTCCGTATTGGGTTTTGCCGGCCCAGAATCCCACCGGGTCGAGCTCGCGCTTGAGGAGCCCGGCGATGCCCGGGGCAGCGGAAGGTGGGGGCGCGGGGGCCGGTGGCGGGTCAGGGTGCATTGATCGATGCCCGAACGGCAACGGTTTCGCTGGGCGGCGTACTTATCATTGCAGGACATACATATCTCGCGATAACTGAGAGGTTCGCATGCTCGGCGTGCAGGCCATGCGGAGACGACGGCTTTCAGGAGTGCTCAATCACGAGGACGCACGCCGTTCCGCTCGGCGGGTTCTGCTGCGGCTGCTCTTCGATTACATCGACGGCGGCGCCGACGACGAGGTGACATTGCGGCGCAATAGCGAGGCCTTCGACGGCCTCTGGTTGCATCCACGGATGGGAGAGTGGACACCCCGGCCGGTGCTGGCGACGGAGGTTCTCGGAACCGAGCTCTCCATGCCGGTGCTGACCGCGCCTTGCGGCGGCATGCGACTGGTGCATCCGGCGGGTGACCTGGCGGTCGCGCGGGGGGCGGAGCGAGCCGGCGTGGAGTCGGTCGTGCCTTCCGGGGGCGGGTACTCCCTCGACCAGGTCGCGTCGGCGAGCGGGCCCCGGTGGTTCCAGCTCTACAGGTTCTCCGATCCCGTGCTGATGGAGGCGCTCGTGGAACGGGCTCGCCGCTCCGGTTACCGGGTGCTCGTGGCGACGATCGACACGGCCATCGCCGGGAATCGCGAACGCGATTTTCGGAACAGGTTCAGCTATAACCTGAGAATTAACGCTGGAAGCGCCTTTCGCCTTGGGCCGCAAATGGCGCGGCGGCCTGGATGGGTCTACCGGTTCTGGCGCGACGGCATGCCGTTCGAGCTGCCCAACACGGCCGGATCCGGGAGTGACGGCAGAGCGATGCCGCTCACCGAGATGGGGCGCGCCGGAGCGGAGTCCTTCTCCCCCACGTGGCGCGATGTCGCCTGGCTCCGCGAGGTCTGGGACGGGCGGCTGGTCGTGAAGGGCGTGATCACCGGGGACGACGCGCGGCGCGCGGTCGACCTGGGCGCCGACGCCGTGGTGGCGTCCAACCATGGCGGCCGCCAGCTCGACGGCGTACCGGCCGCGATCGACGCGCTCCCCGAGGTCGTGGACGCGGTCGGCGGGTCGGCGGAGGTGCTGCTCGACGGCGGCGTCCGCCGGGGCGGGGACGTGGTGCGGGCGGTCGCGCTCGGGGCGCGTGCGGTGCTGGTGGGGCGTCTGGTCGTCTGGGGGCTGGCCGCCGGCGGGGAGCCGGGCGTCGTCCACGTCCTGGAAATGCTGCGGTCCCAGATGATCCGGACCATGTGCCTGATGGGATGCGCCTCGGTGGCCGAGCTGGACGCCGGATGGCTTCGGGCGCGGCGGACGGACTGAAGGTCCCGGCCGTCCCGGGCCGGGCTCAGGGGGTGCGCCAGCCCAGGACGCCTTCCGGGTCGAGTTCGCGCTTGAGGCATTCGGCGATGCGCTGGATGGGGGCCGGCACGTAGCGTGCGTAGGCGTCGGCGTTCTTGGGGCCGATGCCGTGTTCGGCGGAGAAGCTGCCGCCGAAGTCCCGTACCACCGTGTCGAACACGAGGTTCCGGAGCTCCCGGAGTCCGTCCTGGTCGGCGGCGATGTCGGAGGGCAGCGGCAGGATGAGGTGGAGACCGCCGTCGCCGTAGTGGCCGAGCTCGATCGGCGTGATGCCCGGGTGGTGGCGCGCGAGCCTCGTCCCGAGCTCGGCGCGGAGTGCGGTCAGGCCGCCGCGCGGGGCGGAGATGTCGAAGGCGGCCACCGGGTCCATCCGCTCGGTGATCGCCGGGATCGTGTGCCGGACCTCCCACAGCCGGTCCGGGGCGCCGACCACGGCGTCCCCGACGTCTCCCCGGTCGCAGAGCGCGTCGATGGCGGCCAGCAGGACCTCTTCGGCCGAGCCGTCGGCGGCGCCGATCTCGACGAGGACGCTGTCGTGGTCGCCGGCGGGGACACGGGTGAGCAGGTGCGGATACCCGTCGTCGAGCAGGTGGACGGCCGTGGCCGAGGCCAGCTCGAAGGCCGACAGCCATTCGCCGGCGCGGTGCTCGAACTCGCGCAGGACGGCGGAGAGCCCGGCCGGGTCGGGGATCTGGAGCCAGGCCGCGGCCCGGCTCGCGGGCAGCGGCGCCAGCTCGAAGCTCGCGGCGGTGACGACCCCGTAGGCCCCCTCCGTCCCCACGAACAGCTGGGTTGCGTCCAGCCCCTCGTTCCGCTTGCGCAGCGGCGCCAGGGTGTCGATCACGGTCAGCCCGCCGTCGGCGATCACCGCCTGGACGCCCAGGAGCCGGCGTCGGACGTCGCCGTGGCGCAGGACGTTGGACCCCGCCGTGTTCGTGGCGACCATGCCGCCGACCGACGGGCTCGATCCCACCTCGATCGGGAGGTGCAGGCGCGCCGGGGCGAGCCGGGCGTTGATCTCGTCGAGGGTCCAGCCGGCCGACGCGGTGAGCGTCCGGCCGTCCTCGTCCACCTCGAACCGGCCGCGCATCCGGTCGGTCGACAGCACCGCCTGCGTGCCGGTCGGGTCCGGAAGGCCGCTGCCCACCAGACCCGAGTTGGCCCCCTGCGGGACCACGCGCAGGCGGTGCTCGCGGCAGACGCCCAGCACCGCCCGCACCTCCTCGACCGTCCGCGGGCGGATCACCGCGCCCGCGCGCCCGCGCAGGTTGTTCGGGGCGATCTCGTAGCGCGAGAGGTCGAGCGGAGGGAGCAGGAGGCCGGAGGAGTCCAGCGTCTCGCTCAGGGTCGTCAGGGCCTCGGCGGGGACCATGGATGCCATGCGGCAAGTCTGTCACCAGCGAAATGATTGACGATTGCCACAAATGCCGGTTTCAATGCCCGGATGGCTAAGGATCCGACCGTCCAGCAGATGCGGGCCTTCCAGGCCGTGGCGACCGAGCTGCACTTCGGGCGGGCGGCGGCGCGGCTCCACAGCACCCAGCCGCCCCTCACCCGCCACATCCAGGCGCTGGAGAGCTCGCTCGGCGTCCAGCTGCTCCGGCGGAACTCCCGCAACGTCGAGCTGACGCCCGCGGGGCGGACGTTCCTGGCCGAGATCGACATCGTCATGGCCCGGCTGGAACGCGCGATGGAGATGGCGAAATCCACGGCGGGCGGCGTCCTCGGGCAGCTGTCCCTCGGCTATGTGGAGCCGATGGCCCTCGGCCTGCTGCCGCGCGTGCTCCACCAGTTCGTCCTGCTCCATCCCGGGCTGGAGCTGCGGCTGCACGAGATGGACACCCGCGACCAGATCGCCGGCCTCCATGACGGCGGCATCGACTGCGGTCTCCTGCGCGCGCCCGGGAACGTCGATCCGTGGCTGGAGTTCGAGAACGTCTGCACGGACGTGTTCGTCGCCGCCCTCCCTCCCAGCCACCGGCTCGTGCGCGACGGCCGTTCGGAGATCGATCTGGCCGAACTGGCGGACGAGCCGTTCATCGCCTACGAGGGCAGCATCGGGCAGGGCATGATCAACGCCATGCTGAGCGGCTGCGCGGCGGCGGGGTTCACGCCCGCGGTCCGGCATCTGGTGCAGAACACGCTCATGCTGCTGGCCCTGGTCGCCGCCGGGGAGGGCGTCGCGCTGGTCTCCGGCGAGATCGCCCGGCGTCCGAGCCACGGCGTGCGGTTCGTCCGGTTGCAGGGGGATCCGGCCCAGTCGAGCATCCTCATGGCCTCCCGGCGGGGCGAGCGGAACCAGGCCCGGGACGACCTCGTGCACCTCCTCCGGCGAGCCGCGCCCGTGATGCCCGCCGCGGCGGGCACCGATCAATAGCGGCCCGGGTATCGAATCCGCCGACTCCTGCATCGTTGCAGCCGTTCCCCGCGATTACTGTCATCGCAAGCCATCCGGAACCCGGTGGGCGCATAGATCATCGATCTCCTTCGCGACGAGGGCCCACGACGACGCGATCGATCGTCGGATCGCGCCGCGCCCACGGATTCCGAGGCCCCAATCAGCGGCCGGACTGAGCCGAGCGGGAGGCAACGATGAGGCGCAGCAGACGAATACACGGGCCGATCACCTGGGCGGCGCTCTCCTGCGTGGTGGTGACCGCGGCCGCGTGCGGCGGCGGGAGCTCGGGAAGCGGGTCCATCAACGTCGGCGGCCTCGTCCCCCTGTCGGGCGGCGGCGCCGTGTACGGGCCGGACATCCAGTCGGCGCTGCGGATCGCGGTCGAGGAGATCAACGGCGACGCGCCGATGGGCCGGAAGCTCAAGCTGCAGATCGAGGACTCCCAGACCGATCCGGACGCAGCGACCAGGGCCACGCAGAAACTGATCAACGTCAACCGCTCCGCCGCCATCATGGGCGTGTGGTCGAGCGCCGAGACCCTGGCCATCGCGCCGATGGCGATCCAGAGCGGAACGGTGCTCACCACCGCCGCCGGCGCCGGCGACGTCACCGACCTCGACGACGAGAACCTGGTCTGGCGCTTCTACCCGCCGGGCAAGTACACGGGTGCCGCGATCGCGCAGGCCGTCCGCGAGCAGAAGTGGACGTCCGCCGTGGCGATGTCGCGCAACGACCCGAGCGGCCTGACCATCGTCAAGAGTTTCAAGGACGCCCTACAGGCGTCCGGGGGCCGCGTGGTCGACTCCGTCACCTACCCGCCGAACCAGAGCAGCTACACCGGCGAGGTGGGCCGGGCGATCGGCAAGAAGGCCGACGTCATCGTCAACGTCGGCTACACGCCCGAGCTGGCCGCGATGATGAAGGACGCGCGGAACGCGCCGGACAAGGGCACCTGGCTCTCGGTCGGCTGGTCGGTCAACCAGGAGCTGTTCGACGCCGTCGGCACGGCCGCGGCGGAGGGCCTGTACACCGTGGACGCGGCGCCCAACGTCGACGGCGCGGCGTACGCGAACCTCCGGCGGGCGTTCCAGGCCAAGACCGGCAAGGAACTGCTCGCCAGCAACACCTTCGCCTTCTACGCCTACGACTCCGCGATCGTCGTCGCCCTGGCGATGGCGGCGTGCGAGTGCACGAAGGGCGCCGCCCTGACCAAGGCCATCGCGAAGGTCTCCACGGCGCCCGGCAAGAAGGTCGGCGGATACGCCGAGGGCATCGCGGCGCTGAAGGGCGGCGGCGACATCGACTACCAGGGGGC
This sequence comes from Actinomadura madurae, assembly GCF_047130825.1. Lineage (NCBI taxonomy): Bacteria > Bacillati > Actinomycetota > Actinomycetes > Streptosporangiales > Thermomonosporaceae > Actinomadura > Actinomadura madurae. The sequence goes on along the minus strand of NZ_CP083237.1, from coordinate 7,055,648 downwards.
CGCCAGCGACCTGGAGTTCGACGGCAAGGGCGACCAGCGCTCCGACTACGGGGTCTACCAGGTCAGGAACGGCAAGGTCGAGCTGGTCAAGAAGTTCACCCTGTCCTGAAGGACGGTTCCCATGCTCCAAGCAATGGTCAACGGCGTGACCGACGGCATGCTCATCGGTCTCATGGCGCTGGGCCTGACCCTCGTCTACGCCGTCCAGCGGTTCCCCAACATCAGCCAGGGCGGCCTGGTCGCCGCCGGCGCCTACACCACGTACGCCCTGGCGGCGGTGGTGACCACCTGGTATCTCGCCGTGGCGGCGGGCGTGCTGGCCTCGTTCGTGCTCGGGGCGGTCGCCTATCTGATCGTCGTCAGGCAGTTCCGGGCGGCGCCCCTGATGACCCTGCTCATCGTCACCATGGGCCTCGAATTCATCCTCGACTACACCATCGCCTTGTTCTGGGGGAACTCGCTGAGAACGTACGAGTTCGGGGTGACGGGCCAGTTCGCCGCCGGAGATCTGCATGTGAGCAAGGCGGCCGCGTACACAAGCCTCGTCGCGCTCGCCGCGATGGCCGCCACCGCCGCCGTCATCGGCCGGACGAGGCTCGGCCGGGAGATGAGGGCGCTGTCGGACGACCGGTCCCTGGCGCGCGTCGCGCGGATCTCCGAGAACCGGACGCTCATGCTGACCTGGGGACTGGTCGGGGCGCTCGCCGCGATCGCGGGGATCTGCTACGGCGTCAAGACGCATCTGACCCCGCTGATGGGCTGGAACCTGCTGCTGCCCTCCTTCGCCGCGGCGATCCTCGGCGGGCTCGGCAGTTTCGGCGGGGCGATCCTCGGCGGCGTGCTCGTGGGCGTCGGCATGGAGATGTTCGCCCTCGTCCTGCCGCCGGTGTACAAGCCGGCGTTCGCCTTCGTGATCCTCACCCTGCTGCTCCTGGCCCGCCCCCAGGGGCTGAAGGGCAAGGCGGTGCGCGTATGAACACCTACCTTCCGGCGGTGGCCACGGTCGCCCTGCTGTACGGCGCGCTGGGGCTCTCGCTGAACCTCCAGGTCGGGCGCACGGGCGTGATCAACTTCGGCCATGTCGCCTTCTTCGGCGTCGGCGCGTACGCCACCGCACTGCTCTCCCTGCACGGGGTGAGCCTGGCGCTGTCCATCCCCGCCGCGGGCGTCCTCGGCGGCCTGGCGGCGCTGCCCCTCGGCTGGATCGCGGCGCGCCTCACCTCGCACTACCTGGCGATCGTCACGATCGCCTTCGCCGAGACGCTGCGGGTGCTCCTGCAGAACCTGGAGGCGACCGGCGGGCCGAGCGGGCTCGTCGGCGTTCCCCGGCCCTTCGGCCAGCTGGACCCGGACGTCTTCGCCGCCGCGTGGCTGGCGCTGGCCGCCGGGCTGCTCGCGGGGACCTGGCTCCTCGTCCGCGTCGTCACCCGGGGCCTGCTCGGGATGGGCCTGTCGGCGATCAAGGAGGACGAGCCGGCCGCGGCCATGCTCGGACGCAGCGTCGCCGCCTACAAGACGACGGTGCTGGTCTGGGGATCGGTCCTGGCCGCCGTCGCCGGCGCCTTCTACGCGCACTGGGTCGGCTTCGTCACCGCCGAGCAGTTCGATCCCCGGGTGACCTTCTACATCTGGGCGGGGATCATCATCGGCGGGGCGCGGCACGCCGGGGCCTGCCTCGGCGCGGCCGGCATCGCCGCCGTCTTCGAGTTCACCAGGTTCGTCCGCGACTTCGGGTTCACGGCGTTCAGCGACACCCAGCTCGCCTCGCTCCGCTGGATCGCCATCGGCGTGATCCTCATCGTCATGATGCGGCTCCGCCCGGAGGGCCTGCTGCCGCCGCGGTCCAGCCGGCACCTGAAGGCGGGCCCGCCGGACGAACCGGACGCGGCGGCGGAGAAGCCCGCCGCCCCCGCCGTCAAGGAGGCGTCGACCAGCGATGCTTGAGATTCGGAACGTCTCCGTCCGGTTCGGCGGGCTCCAGGTCCTGGACGACGTCAGCCTGGCACTGCCGCCCGGCAGGGTGACCGGGGTCATCGGCCCGAACGGGGCGGGGAAGACGACGCTGTTCGACTGCGTCACCGGCTTCGTCAGGCGCGACACGGGCACGATCCGGGTCGACGGCCGTGCCGTGCCGAGGACGTCCCCCCACCGGGCCGCGCGGGCCGGCATCGCCCGGACCTTCCAGACGCCCCGGATGTTCGGCGGGCTGACCACGCTGGAGAACCTGGTGGTGGCGGGCTCGCGGCCGTCCGCCGTCCGGTCGCTGGTGCTGGCCTTCCGCTCGCGCGCGCACTCGGCCGAGCTGCGCGGGCTGGCCGCCCTCGCCGAGGAGACGGGCGTGTTCATGGGGCTCGCCCCGGTCCTCGACCAGCGGTCCGACGCCCTGTCCGGCGGGCAGCGCAAGCTGCTGGAGATCGGCCGGGCCCTGATGCGGGAGCCGCGGGTGCTGCTCCTCGACGAGCCGATGGCGGGCGTACACCCGTCCCTGGCCGGGACGATCGCCACCCGGATGCGCGCGGTCGCGGACCGCGGTCTCGCCGTCGGCGTCATCGAGCACAACATGGAGTTCGTCATGACCCACTGCGACCACGTGCACGTCCTGGCCCGGGGCAAGGAGCTCGCGCACGGCGAACCCGACGTGGTCCGGAAGGACCCGCGGGTGCTGGAGGCCTATCTGGGAGGCCGGCCGTGACCGCTCTGGAACTCACCGGTGTGCACGCCGGCTACGGCGACCAGCGCATCCTCCACGACCTGTCGCTCACGGTCGGCGACGCCGAGGTGGTCAGCGTCATCGGGCCGAACGGCGCCGGGAAGTCGACCTGCCTGAAGGTCGTCGCGGGGCTGCTCCCCTGGACGGCGGGGGAGGTCCGCGTCGCCGGCCGTGCCGTGCGGTCCGGGACGGCGACCGACGAGGGCCGGGCCGCACTCGGCTACGTGCCGCAGCTGAAGAACACCTTCCCCAGCCTGACGGTCAGGGAGAACCTGCTGCTCATGGCGCCCCGGACCTGGCCGCGGGCGGCCGCCGGGCGCCGCGCGGCCGACCTGCTGGAGGAGTTCCCCGCGCTCGCCTCGGTCGCGGGGCGGTCGGCGGCGCTGCTCTCCGGCGGCGAGCGGCAGCTGCTGGCCCTCGCGATGGCACTGGTGCGCCGCCCGTCGGTCCTCCTTCTGGACGAGCCCGCGGCGGCCCTGTCCCCGATCGCGACGCGGCAGGTGTTCGAGATCGTCGGGGGGCTGAAGGCCGAGGGGATCGCGGTCCTGATCGTCGAGCAGAACGCGCGCCTCGTCCTGAACCACTCGGACCGCTGCTACGTCCTCGAATCCGGAACCGTGGCGTTGGAGGGCGACGCCGCGCCCATGCTCGACGACCCCCGCCTGGGCTCCCTCTACCTGGGCGGCGACCTGCCCGAGGACGCCGCGGGCCACGCCGCGCGGCGGGAATCCGGACCGTCCCTCGCCCCGCCTACGCCTGGAGCGTCATGACCATCACCCACCTGACCGACGCGACACTGATCGACGGGACCGGCCGCGACCCCGTCCCCCGGTCGTGGCTCCGCATCGAGAACGGCCGCGTCGCCGCCGTGGGCGCCGGCGCGGCACCCCGCGGCGCCGCGGACGAGGTCATCGACTGCGCCGGCCGGACCGTCATGCCCGGGCTGATCGACGCGCACGCCCACCTCGGGGCCGTCGACCACCTCGACCGGCTCCTGGACGGCCCCCGCGCCGTGTACGCCGCGGCCGTCCTCCGGGAGATCCGGTCCACCCTGGAGCAGGGGTTCACCACGATCCGCGACGCCGGCTACACCGACGCCGGCTTCCGGCTCGCCATCGAGGGCGGCCAGGTGCCGGGGCCGCGGCTGCTGGTCTCCAACGGCCCCCTCAGCCAGACCGGCGGCCACTCCGACCTCCGCCGGGGGCACGAGCGGGAACCGGCCGTGATGTTCGACGGCCTGGTGTGGACCGGCGTCGTGGCCGACGGCGTCGAACGGGTGCGGTGGGCGGCGCGCGAGGTGCTGCGCGCCGGCGCCGACCAGGTCAAGGTGATGGCGAGCGGCGGATGCGCCTCGCACGGCGACGACGTGACCGACACCCAGTTCACCCGCGAGGAGCTCGCCGCGATCGTCCACGAGGCGGGCGCGCGTGGCCGGCCGGTCATCGCACACGCCTACAACCCCGAGGCGATCGCCAACGCCGTCAGGGCTGGGGTCCGCTCGATCGAGCACGGGAACCTGATGGACGAGGCGTCCGCGGCACTGATGGCCGAGAGGGGGACCTACCTCGTCCCCACGATCGCCACGTTCGAGCTGCTGTCGGCGGACGGTCTCGCCGTGGGGATGACGCAGACGCAGGTCGACCAGATCAACACCGTCCTCGACTCGGCGTTCACCTCCCTGCGGATGGCCATGGACGCGGGCGTCCGCATCGGTTCCGGGTCCGACCTGCTCGGCCGGCACCAGCCGCGGAAGGCACTGGAACTGGAACTCCAGGCGCGGGTCACGGGACCGCTGGAGGCGATCCGGTCGGCCACGGCCGTCAACGCGGGGCTCATCGGCCGCGGGCACGACCTCGGGACGATCGGCGAGGGCATGATCGCCGACCTGCTCCTCGTGGACGGGTCGCCCGCCGAGGACATCACCGTGCTCCAGAAGAAGGAGGCCGTCCACGCGGTCTTCCAATCCGGCCGCCGCACCGTCGACCGGCGTCCGGAACGCACCGGCGCACCCGCGGAGGGGACGATCTGATGGACCGCAACGATGTGCCGTGGACGGGCTACTGGACGGCCGCCATCACGCCGTTCACCTCCGAGGGCGAGCTGGACGAGAAGGCGTTCAGGGCCGTCCTGGACAGGTCGGTGGCGCAGGGCGTGCACGGCATCTGCGTGAACGGCAGCACCGGGGAGTGGTTCAGCCAGACCCTCGACGAGCGGCGCAGGCTGGCCGAGATCGCGGTGGAGACCGTCGCCGGCCGCGTCCCCACGGTGATCGGGGTGACCTGCTCGCGCGTCGACGACGCCGCGGGACTGGCCGAGCACGCGGCGCGGACCGGGGCCACGTCGGTGATGGCGGCCCCGCCGCCGCTGGCCCGTCCGACGCCCGCGGAGCTGGAGACCTACTACCGCGAGGTGTTCGGGGCCGTGGAGGTCCCCGCGTGGCTCTACAACTTCCCGCAGGACAACGGGCACCACATCAGCCTGCCGGAGATCGTCCGGCTCGCCGAGATCCCCAACGTCGTGGCGATCAAGCAGAGCGTGCCGAGCATGGCGGAGTTCATCGAGACCATCGACGCCGTGGGGTCGACCCTGCGCGTCTTCGGCAACATGCTGAACCGGGTGAGCGTCGCCCTGATCCGCGGCGGCTTCGGCGGCGACGGCCACTTCGGCAGCGGCATGCTGCTCGGTGCCGACATGCCCGGCTTCTTCGAGGCGGTGTGGAGGGGCGACGTGGCCCGGGCGTACGCCATCGCGCACCGGTACGAGAAGCTCATGGCCGGCCTCGCCGGAGACCGCCGGGACGGATACAACTGGGCCTTCGGCGGCATGCAGGCCACGCTCAAGGCGGCCATGAACATCCTCGGGGAGAACGGCGGCTTCCCCCGCCGTCCGAAGCTCCCCGTGGACAGCCCCGCGGCGCTGGCCGGCATCCGCCGGATCCTCCAGGACGCCGGCCTCGACTGCACGCCCCCGCCCGTTCCGCACGGCGCGGAGGGCGAGGGCGCGTCTCGGTGACGGCTCAGGGGATGATCCGGCGGTCGCGCAGGTCGGTGAAGATGCCGAGGAACATCTTCTCCGTGTCGACGAATTCGTGGAAGCCGAAGCGGCGGGCTTTGGAGCCGTCGGCGAACATGTCGTAGTCCCAGGAGAAGACGAAGTCGCCGAAGGGCCAGGAGACGAGCCGCTCGTAGGGGTGCGGCTCCAGTCCGTGCTTCTCGGTCATGGACGTCCAGAGCGGCCCCTTGTCGGCCATGACCGTCTCCAGGCTCATGGGCAGGGGGTCGGACGCCTCCAGGTCGAAGAAGCGGGCGATCTTGGGCCAGAGGGAGCTCCAGCGGAAGAGGTCGCCGTTGTTGATGTTGAACGCCTGGTCGGCGCAGCGCTCGTCGGTCGCGGCCCAGACGGTGGCGCGGGCCAGCAGCCCGGCGTCGGTCATCTCCAGCAGCGACTCGTAGGCGCCGGGCTTGCCCGGGAAGCGCAGCGGCACCTTCAGCTCCCTGGCGATCGACGCGTAGACGGCGATCACCATGGCCAGGTTCATCGGGTTGCCGAGCGCGAAGCCGCAGACCACCGAGGGGCGGATCGCCGACCAGGTCCAGGACGCGCCCTGCCGGCGGCGCTCCAGGAAGTCCTGCTGGTCGACGTTGAACTCCGGCGGCATGTGCGGCGGGTCGTCCTCGCGGGCCGGCGTCTTGAACGGGCCGAGGTGCGCCCCGTAGACCTTGTAGCCCTGCATCAGGCTGATGTGGCGCAGGCCCTTGGCGACGGGTTCCACGGCGTCGACCACGTTGACGAGCATGGCCAGGTTCGGCGGCACCAGCTCGGCCCACGTCGGCCGGTCCTGGTAGGCGGCGTAGAAGATGTGGGTGACGTGGGTCAGCTCGCCGAGCCGCTTGGCGCAGTCGTCGCGGTCCAGCAGGTCGACCGACAGGTGGCGGACGCGGCCGGAGTCCGTCCCGCCGCGGCGCGACAGGCCGACGACGTCCCAGTCGCCCAGCTCCGCCAGGTGCTCCACCAGCCGCCCGCCGATGACGCCCTGGGCTCCGACGACCAGGGCCACCTTGGGTTCCGTCTGCATGATTTCCTTCCAGCTCTTATCGGTTCGTGTTTGCGCGAGATGCTGGGCCGCCGTCGTCGCGGGCCCGCAGGCAGGCCGCCGCCGCGGGGTCGCCGCCCGCGCCGTCCTTTCCGTGGGCGCTCAGCTGAGCGGCAGCGGCGGGTTCGCGCCTTGCAGCAGTTCCACGGTGATGAAGGCCAGCGGCCCGTCACCGGTGTTCTCCAGGTCGTGCAGCAGGTAGTCGCCCGGACCGAACGTGTACGAGCGCGTCTCCCCGCGCCGGTAGGCGACCTCCCTGGTCGTGCCGTCGTGGACGTGCTGGCGGCTGCGGCCGTCGGTCAGCGCCGTCCAGAAGTAGTCCAGGACGTGGCGGTGCGCCGGGAGCCGCTCGCCCGGGGCGAGCCGGATGTCCCACACCCGCACCCGGTCGGTCTCGTGGAGCAGCAGGCCCCCCACCTGCCCGTTGAACGCGTGCGCGTCGAAGTCCGCCCGGACGGCGCCGGACCAGCCGGCGAAGTCCTTCGCCACGGTCTCGCCCGCCAGAGGAAGGTCGTCGAGAGAGCCCACGTCAGATCTCCTCAGCGATGGGTGAACAGTGCCCTTCAGTCTCGGCCCACCTGCATGCATAAGTCCAAGTCATCTTTTTCATCGGCTCGATAGAATCTGTGCATGCTCAGCCTGCGCCAGCTCCAGTACCTGGTCACCGTGGTCGACGAGGGGTCCTTCACCCGGGCGGCCGAAGCGCTGCACGTCACGCAGCCGGCCCTCTCCCACCAGATCCGGGCGCTGGAACGGGCGGCCGGGGCGCCCCTCCTGGAGCGCCTGCCCCGGGCGGTCGGGCTGACGCCGGCCGGGCGCGCGATGCTCCCGCACGCGCGCGCCGCCCTCTCCGACGCGGCACGGGCGGAGACGGCCGTCCGGCAGGCGGCCGGCCTCACCGCGGGGGAGCTGCGCCTCGCGACGGTCTACTCGATCAGCATCGGCGTGCTGCCTCCCGCGCTGCGCGCCTGGAGCCGGCGGTACCCGGGGATCGACGTCCGGCTGTTCGAGCACCGGCACGCCGCCGAACTGGCCGAGGCGATGGCGGCCGGGCAGGCCGACCTGGCCATCGGCCCGCTCCCGCCCGGCTGGACCGGACCGGTCCGGACGCTCGGCACCGAGGAGTTCGTGGTGGCCGTCCCCGCGGACGATCCGCTGGCCGTCGAGGGCGTCACCGAGATCGGGTTCGCGGCGCTGCGCGACCGCCGCTGGGTGCACTACGGCCCGGACAACGGCCTGGCCGCCATCCTGGACCGGGCCTGCCACGACGCCGGGTTCCGGCCGAGGACCGCGGTCCGCGCGGAGCAGACCGCGTCCGCCCCGACCCTGGCGGCGGCCGGTCTCGGCCCCGCCCTCTTCCCCGCCAACCTCGTCCCGGACGGCTACGAGGGCCACATCCTCCGCCCCGAACCCGCCGTCACCCGCGTCCTGGCCGCCTACTCGCGCACCCGGCTGGACGAGCTGAGCAGCGCCTTCCTCGCCGTGCTCGTCGAGAACGCCTCCGGCCTGCTCACCCCGTCCCGTGTGTGATGCACTTGGCGTGTGGCGACCGAGGTGAGCGTGATCCCTGCCCCACTCCGATGCGAACTGACGGGAGGTTCGGGTCCGTTCAGCGGAAGCGTGCGCACCGGTGTCGACCCGTCACTGGCACCGGAGGCCTACCGGCTGACCGTGTCGAGCGACGGCGCCGACATCGTGGGCGGCGACGAGGCCGGTGTCTTCTGGGGCCGGCAGACCCTGCGGCAGATGCTCGGGCCAGACGCGTTCCGCCGCGCCCCCATCGAGCGAGGGCCGGCCACGGTGCCTTACGTGACCATCGAGGACGCGCCGCGTTTCGCCTGGCGGGGCTTCATGCTCGATGTCGCCCGGCACTTCATGCCCAAGGACGACGTGCTGCGCTATGTCGACCTGCTGGCCGTCCACAAGCTGAACGTCCTCCACCTGCATCTCACCGACGACCAGGGGTGGCGCGTCGAGATCCGCCGCCGCCCCCGGCTGACCGAGGTCGGCGCCTGGCGGCGGCGGACCCGCCTGGGGTGGGGCGAGCCCCCGCTGTGGGACGAGCGGCCGCACGGCGGCTTCTACACCCAGGACGATCTGCGCGAGATCGTGGCGTACGCGGCCGAGCGACACGTCACGGTCGTCCCCGAGATCGACCTGCCCGGACACTCGCAGGCGGCCATCGCCGCCTACCCCGAACTGGGGAACACCGACGTCATCGACACCTCCGCGCTGGAGGTCTGGACCGAGTGGGGCTTCAACCGCAACGTGCTGGCCCCGACCGACGCCGTGCTCCGCTTCTACGAGGGCGTCCTGGAGGAGGTCCTGGAGATCTTCCCCGGCCCGTTCGTCCACATCGGCGGGGACGAGTGCTTCAAGGACCAGTGGCGCGCGTCCCCGGCGGCCCAGGGGCGCATCCGCGACCTCGGGCTCGGGGACGAGGACGGGCTCCAGTCCTGGATGATCGGTCACTTCGCGGGCTGGCTCGCCGCGCGCGGCCGGCGCCTCATCGGCTGGGACGAGATCCTGGAGGGCGGCCTGGCGGAGGGCGCCGCGGTCATGTGCTGGCGGTGGTACCGGGGCGGGATCGCCGCCGCGGAGAGCGGCCACAGCGTGGTGATGTGCCCCCAGCAGGAGGTCTACCTCGACCACGTCCAGGCGCCCGGCGCGGAGGAGCCCGTGCCCTTCGGATGGGTGCACACCCTGGAGGACGTCTACCGCTTCGAACCCGTACCGCCCCGGCTGGCCGGGACGCCCCACGCGGCCAACATCATCGGCGCCCAGGCCAACCTGTGGACCGAGGTCGCCGAGGACCGCGGCCGGGTGGACTACCAGGCGTTCCCCCGGCTCGCCGCGTTCGCCGAGGTGGCCTGGTCGGACCTGCCCGGCCCGGACGAACGCGACTTCGACGACTTCGAGCGCCGGATGGACGCGGCGCACTATGCCCGCCTGGACGCGCTCGGCGTCGGCTACCGCCCGCCCACCGGACCGCACCCGTGGCAGCAGCGCCCCGGCATCCCCGGACGAATGCACAACAAACCCCGAAAGACCTGGCACATGGCGGACTGAGCCCCTTCACAGGAGGGACGGCTCGTGGGCTCGCCGTACCGCCTCGCCCCTGCGTGTCACGGCGAGCTTGCGGTTGATGCTCTACCGCAGCACCTCCAGTTCCCGCGGGCTGAGCCGCTCGACCGGCACCGCCCCGTTCCCGCCGGGCGAGACCATCGCGCCGGTCTCCGCCGCCAGACCCAGCGGTTCCAGGAGGAGGCGATGGGTGCGGAGCAGCCCGGGATCCTGCCGCAGGACGGGCAGCAGCCAGCTCCGCGACATCTCGAAGGGCCGCCTGATGCCCTCCCGCCGAGCCAGGCAGCCCGTCCCTGAGCACCGCGACCGCGGCGCTCTCGCGGACGTAGGCGCGGAACTGCTCGTCACGCTTCTGGACGGCGCGCAGTCAGCCTGTCGTCGCGGAAGATGTCGCTCAGAATCCTGAAGAGCACCATGAGGAACAGCACCCACAGGAAGAACCACAGCATCGTCCAGAAGGCGTTCAGCAAGGGGTAGTCCGTTGCGGCGATGGGCGCCGCGAGGTCGTTCATGGTGATCCTCCTGTCGTTGGCCGCTCACCATCCGATGCGGCCAACGCTCCCCGAACTCGACGGTTCCGAAATCACCCGCAACAGGCGATTCACGGACGCGGGCAGGGCCGGCGGCTCAGCGTGCTCGGATGCCGTTGAGGATGAGGGAGATGACGTCCTCGGACTCCGGCGCGGTCTCGGGGGACCGCCACTCGGCGGCGTGCAGCGGGTTGTGGAAGCGGCTGGTCGCGTTGAGGACGGCTCGCGCGATCACCTCCGGCTCACCGGCGGCGAAGTCGCCGCGGGCGATGCCGTCCGCGACGACGGCCCGGATCTCCGCGAGCAGGCGCGCGACATGGGCGCAGGCCACGTCGCTGTGCTCCGCCGCCAGCACCCGGAAGGTGGCGAACAGCTCCGGGTCCTCCCTCGCCTTCGCCCACTTCGCGGCGAACATGGCGGTGAGCAGGCGGCGGAGCCGGTCGGGGGCCGGGCCGGAATCCTGGACCGCCGCGGCGACCTCGTCCCGCATCCGGTCCAGCCAGCGCAGGATCACGGCCTCGCGCAGCGCCGCCTTGGACGGGAAGTGCCGGTACACGCTCCCGTGGCTCACTCCCAGCAGCCGCGCGACGTCGAGCACCGTGGTCTTCTCCGGACCGTGGCGGCGCAGCAGCTCCTCGGTGGCCGACACGATCGTCTCCGCGTCGAGCGGCTCTGCGCGCATCAGACCTCCCCCTAGCTCCAGGCGGACTTCCAGGAACGTACGCCAGGGATCTGGTGGAAGCCAACCTGTCAGCCGTCATCTGAATGACAGATATTGATATCTGTCATCCATTGATTGTACGGTGTGGGTCGCGAGCAGTCCGCGCACCACCGCGGCGACCCACCGACCGAGGAGACGTCCATCAACGCCCCCACCGCCACGTTCGCCGGCCGCACCGTGTCCCGGGCCGGCTACGGCGCCCTCCAGCTCGACCGCCTGCACGACCGCCGCGACGAGGCCGTCGCGCTGCTGCGCCGCGCGGTCGCGCTGGGCGTGGACCATGTGGACACCGCCGAGTTCTACGGCTTCGGCTTCGCCAACGCCGTGATCCGCGAGGCCCTGCGTCCCGAGGACGGCGTCCTCGTCGTCACCAAGGTCGGCGCCGAACCCGACCCGGGCGGGCGGCTGCCGCTGCGGATCGCGCAGCGGCCCGAGCAGCTGCGCGCCGGTGTCGAGGCGAACCTGCGCAGCCTCGGCCTCGACCGGCTCCCGGTGGTGAACCTCCGCCGCCTCGACTCCGGACCCGGCCTGCGCCCCGAGGGCGACCAGCGGGTCGACCTCGACGACCAGCTCGCGGTGATGACGGCCCTGCGCGACGAGGGCAAGATCGGCGCGATCGGCCTGAGCAGCGTCACCCTCGACGGCCTGCGCCGCGCCCTGCCGGCCGGTATCGCCTGCGTGCAGAACGCCTACAGCCTCGTCTCCCGCGACGACGAGGACCTGCTGCGGCTGTGCGCGGACGAGGGCATCGCCTGGGTGCCGTACTTCCCTCTCGGCGGGGCCATCCCCGGGTTGCCCAAGGTCACCGAGGAGCCGGCCGTCCACGCCGTGGCCGAGTCGCTGGGCGTCACGCCCCACCAGGTGGGCCTCGCCTGGCTGCTGCACCGCGCCCCGAACGTGCTGCTCATCCCCGGCACCGCCGACTCCGTCCATCTGGAGGCCAACATGGCGGTCAGCGAGATCACGTTCGACGCCGCCACCCTGGCCGCCCTCGACGCCGTCGAGTCGCGGTCGAGCGACGTACGGATCGGCTGACGAGGGAAAGGACGAATCATGAAAGCGATCATCTACAGCGACAACGGCGGTCCCGAGGTTCTTCGGCTCGTCGACCGCGACCTGCCCGTGCCCGGCCCCGGCGAGGTTCGCGTCCGGGTCTCCGTGTCCGGGGTCAATCCGACCGACTGGAAGAGCCGTTCCGGCGGCACCATGCAGTTTCCCGAGATCACTCCGCATCACGACGGCGCCGGCGTGATCGACGCCGTCGGCGAGGGGATCGACCCGGGCCGGGCCGGTCAGCGGGTCTGGTCGTACATGGCCGCCGCCGGGCGGCCCACCGGCACCGCCGCCGAGTACACCGTCGTGCCCGCCGAGCGGGCCGTGCCGCTGCCCGACGAGGCCGGTCTCGACGTCGGCGCCGCGCTCGGCGTCCCCGCGCTCACCGCCCACCGGGCGCTCACCGTCGCCGAGGACGGCCCGCGCCGGCTGCGGCCCGGCGCGCTCGACGGCGCGGTGGTGCTCGCGGCGGGCGGGGCCGGCGCGGTCGGGCACGCGGTGATCCAGCTCGCCCGCTGGGCGGGCGCCACCGTGATCAGCACGATCAGCGGCCCGGAGAAGGCCCGGCTCGCCACCGCCGCCGGCGCCCACCACGTGGTCAACTACCGCGAGGGCGACCCGGCCGCCGCGATCCGCGAGATCGCCCCGGAGGGCGTCGACATCATCGCCGAGGTCGCGCTGGGCGTGAACCTCCCGCTGGACCTGGCCGTGCTGGGGACACGCGGCACGATCTCCGTGTACGCCAACGACGGCGACAAGCCGGCGCAACTGGACGTCCGGCAGAACATGTTCCTGAACAGCCGCTTCCAGTTCCTCGTCCTCTACACGGTCGGTTCGCAGGCGCTCGCCGCGGCCGCCGAGGACGTCACCGCCGCGGTCGGCGACGGCGCCCTGCCGGTCGGGGAGGAGCACGGCCTGCCGCTGGTCCGCTTCCCGCTCGACCGCACCGCCGACGCGCAACGGGCGGTGGAGAGCGGCGCGGTCGGCAAGGTGCTGGTGGACGTCCCGGGGTAGCCCCGCCCCTCCACCGCGCGCACGGGCGCGGTGACCGCCGGCCGACGTGCGAAGACTCTTGACAGGAAGGGAGGCGCCGCTATTCTGTCTGATGTAACTAGTTACATCAGACAGATGCACAGGCTGGCAGGGGCTTGCGGCGAATGATGTTCAGTCCGCCGGGGGCCAGGGGGATGTCAGCGTCCGTCACACGATGGAGCGGATCGATGACTCAAGCCCTGCGTAGACCCAGACCCCGATGGTTCGTCCTACCCGTGCTCGGTGGACTGCTGCTCACCGCCTGCGGCGGTGGCGAAGGGACGGGAGGGGGCGCCGGCAGGCTCGTCATCGACGGCTACGGCGCCGAGTACGCCAAGATCTGGATGGAGGTCGTCGGCAAGCCGTTCGAGGCCGAGACCGGCATCGAGGTCGAGTACATCCCGGAAGGGGCGGCCGCGGAGGCCTACACGGCGATCCGCGCCACCCGGGGAGAGCCCGGCTTCGACGTCGGGATCATGACGAGCTGGGAGATCGCCCAAGGGCGCGAGGACAGGCTCCTGGCCCCGGTCACCCCCGCCCAGGTGCCCAACGTCGCGAACGCCTACCCGCAGCTGGTCAAGGCGGCGGGCGGAGTCGGCGCCATCCACGAGCTGCAGCAGGTCGTGCTGATGTACGACAAGAAGAAGTTCGACAAGCCGCCCACGTCCTGGAACGTCGCCTGGGATCCGAAATACCGGGGCGGAACCCTGGCCTGGCACCCGAGCAACGCCCTCGGCGTGCTCCAGCTCCTGATCACGGCGGACCTGGCGGGCGGCGACGCGTCCAACGTGGAGCCCGCCTGGACGAAGTACGGGGAACTGGCCCCGCATCTACTGGCGTCGCCCAGCCAGTCCGCGGAGGCGGTCCCCTACATGGAGCAGGGGAAGGCGTCGGCCTTCCCGTACCTCGACGGTCGCGCCGCGATCTACGCGAAGACGACGCACTACGACTTCACGGTCCCGCAGGAAGGGACGTACGCACTGCTGGGCGCCCTCGGCGTCCCGGTCGGCGCCAAGAACAAGAAGAACGCCTACAAGTTCCTCGACTTCTGGCTGCGGCCGGACGTCCAGGCCAGGTGGGCGCAGCGGTACAACGTCGGCCCCACCGTCCGCGGCGTGGAACTGCCCGCGGAGTTCGCGGACAAGCACGTGTCCAGCGCCGACGACCTCGGGACGAAGGTGAAGGTCCCGGACGCCGATGCCGTCAACGCCAACCGCGGAGCCTGGCTCAAGCGCTGGCAGCGGACGTTCGACTGATCATGATCTGCCCCTCCGAGCGGCGAAGGGAGAAGGCCAGTGGTCATCTCCGCCCCCGGCACTGAGACCGGGGCGGCGAAGCGCCGGCGACCCACGGCGCTCCGCGGACATCGTGTCCTGCCGATACCGGCGGTCCTGTGGCTCGCCATCCTGTTCCTCGTCCCCGTGGGGATTCTGCTCAGCACCAGCTTCCTTTCCTATGAAGGACCGGACGTGGTGCTCGATCCGAATCTGGGGAACTATTCCGCGCTGTTCTCCGACTCGCACTTCCTGCGGATCCTGTGGTCGACCGTATGGACCTCGCTGGCCGTGGCGTTCATCTGCGCGGTGATGGCCTACCCGGTCGCGCACTTCCTCGTCCGCAGCAATTCCAGAATCCGTGTCCTGGTCGTCGTCCTGGTGCTGTCGCCCATGGTGGCCAGCGTGGTGGTGCGGACGTACGGCTGGCTGGTGCTCCTCGAAAAGGACGGCCTGATCAGCCAGGTGCTGGAGGGGACGGGAATTCATGACGGGCCGACCGGGCTCCGCGGAACGTACGCGGCCATCATCATCGGGCTGGTCCACGTCCTGCTTCCCTTCAGCGTCTTCACCACGATGTCGTCGCTGCAGGCGGTGAACCCGAACCTCGAACAGGCCGCCCGCGACCTCGGCGCCGGTCCCGTTCGGACCTTCTTCCGGGTGACGCTTCCACTGTCGCTGCCGGGGGTGACGGCGGGCGCGATCCTCGTGTTCGCGATCTGCCTGGGCGCGTTCGCCACCCCGTCCGTCCTCGGCGGCGGCCGGGTGCAGACCCTGGCCACCCTGGTGCAGGAGGCCATGATCACGACCGGGGAGTGGGCGCGCGCGGCCTCCGTCGCCGCCGTCATCCTCGCGCTCGGACTGTCGGTCATCCTGGTGCTGTCCTGGTCGGCACGACTGACGAGCCGGGGCGGCCGGCCGGGGGTGGGCGGTCGTGGCTGAGTCCTCCCGCAGGCGGGTGCGGCCCGGCCGCATCGTCCAGGCCGCCGTGCTGTCGCTGATCATGTCGTTCATCGCGCTGCCGCTGCTGGTGGTCGTGTGGACGGCGGTCCAGCCCGACACCTACCCGGAGCTGCCGCCGCGCGGCGTGTCGCTGCGGTGGTGGCCAGAGGCGCTGACGGCGCAGTGGCTGGAGCCGATCTGGCAGAGCCTGCTCATCGCGATCCCGGCGGCGGCGCTCGCCACCTGCCTCGGCACCGCCGCCGCGTACGGCCTGCTCCGCTCCGGCGGAGTGGCGCGCACGCTCGTGGAGGGCTTCCTCGCCTCTCCGCTGCTGCTGCCGGAGATCGTCATCAGCCTGGCGCTGCTGCAGATGCTGACCCAGCTCGGCGGCCGCGACCTGGTCGGCACGCCGATCCTGATGGCGAGCCACGTGCTGGTGGGCATCCCGTTCGTCGTCCGGACGGTCGGGGTGGCCCTCGCGGGCGTCGACCCCTCGTGGGAACGGGCCGCGGCGGATCTCGGCGCGACCAGGGCGAGGACCTTCCTCCACGTCACCCTGCCCCTGATCCGCAGCGGAATCCTCGCCGGAATGCTCTTCAGCTTCATCGCGTCCTTCAACAACGTGGAACTGTCGCTGTTCCTCGTCTCCCGGGAGAAGTCGACCATTCCCATCGCCATCTTGTCGGCCATGCAATACGACTATTCGCCGGTGCTCGCCTGCGTGGCGCTGCTGACGCTCGTCCCCGTCCTGCTCGCGGTGGGCCTGGCCCACCGCTACGCCAAGCTGACCGACTTCATCTACGGAGGTGACCGGCGGTGAACAGCACGAAGTCCACCCTTTCCCGATCGGGATCGCACGAGGCGGGGCAGGACGGGCAGGTCGCCCTGCGCACCGTCGTGAAGAGGTACGGGGACGAGGTGGCGGTGGACCATCTCAGCCTGGACGTCCGCCCCGGTGAGCTGCTGACGCTGCTCGGCCCCAGCGGGTGCGGGAAGACGACCACGCTCAACATGATCGCGGGGTTCGCCGAGCCCGATGCCGGTGCCGTCCTGATGAACGGGAGCAGGGTCGACCATCTCCCGCCGAACAAGCGCCCCAGCGCCATGGTGTTCCAGCAGTACGCCCTGTTCCCGCACATGACCGTCGCCGACAACGTCGGGTTCGGGCTGCGGATGCGCAAGGTCGGCCGCGCCGAGCGCGCCCGGCGGATCGCGGACGCCCTGGCCCTCGTCGGGCTGGCGGGAATGGGCGGACGGTTCCCGCGCCAGCTGTCCGGAGGGCAGCAGCAGCGGGTGGCGCTGGCGAGGGCGACCGTCGTCGAGCCCGCCGTCCTCCTGCTCGACGAACCGCTGTCCAACCTCGACCTCAAGCTGCGCGAGCAGCTCCGCCTGGAGATCAGGCGGCTGCAGCAGAAGGTCGGCATCACCACCGTGTTCGTCACGCACGACCAGACCGAGGCGCTCGTGGTGTCCGACCGGATCGCGGTGATGAACGCCGGACGCATCGAGCAGCTCGGACCGCCCGCGGAGATTTACGCCAGGCCCGTCAACACGTTCGTCGCCGGCTTCGTCGGCCAGTCGAACATCCTGGCCGCGGACGTCGCCGGACCGGCCGGCCCGTCCCTCATGGTGCGGCTCGAAGACGGGCAGGCGCTCTCGGTCACCGACCCGCGGGAGGAGGCCGAGGCCGGCGAGCGCGTGAACGTGCTCATCCGCCCGGAGTCCCTGACCGTCCATGCCGGCGACACCGTGACCGGCGACGCGGCCGGTGAGGCGGCGGCGCGGATCTCCCGGTTGCGGGGCTCGGTGACCGAGGTCCAGTACCTCGGCGCGTCGGCGAACGTCGTGGTGGACCTTCCCGGGGCCGGCCGGCTGACCGCCGCCGTCTCGGGCGGACCCGCCACCTCGTTGCCCTCCCCCGGCGACCGCGTGACCGTCACCGCCCCGGCCGGGGAGTGCCTGGTGCTCGCCGACTGACGTTCCCCCTCGCCCGTCCGCCCCCACGAAATCCCCGCATTCCAACGAAAGAGGTAGAGAGAGCGATGTCGCTCAAGGTCGTCGTCGTCGGAGCCGGTGTGATGGGAGCGGCCATGGCCGCTGAACTGGCGCGCCACGGCTGCTCGGTCACCGTGCTGGATTCGGGTGCGCCCGCGTCCGGAACCTCGGGTGCCACCTTTTCCTGGACCAACTCCAACAACAAGACGCCCCGCAGCTATCACGACCTCAACGTCGAGGGGCTGCGGGCGCACCGGCGGCTCGCGCAGGAGGCCGCCTCGTGCGACTGGTACCACGAGCACGGCAACCTGGAGTGGAAGGCCGATCCTGCGGCGCGGGAGAACCAGCGGCGGAAGGCCGAGCGCCTGACGGACTGGGGTTATCCGGTGCGGTGGCTGGAGCCGTCCCAGGCCCGCGAGCTGGAGCCCGACCTGGCCGCGGGCAAGATCGACGGGCCGGTCGCGTACTACCCGGAGGAAGGCTGGGTCGACCCCGTGCCGCTCGTGCGCGCGCTCCTGTCGTCCGCCCGCGCGGCGGGGGCGGACGTCAGGCCCCATTCGGCCGTCGTCGGGATGCCGATGGCGGGCGACCGCGTCACCGGCGTCACCACGGCCGACGGGGAGACCGTGCGGGCGGACGCGGTCGTCGACTGCGCGGGTCCCCGGGCGGCCGAGGTCGCCGCGCTGGCCGGGGTCGAGCTGCCCATGCGCAACTCCATCGGCCTCCTCGCCTACACCGCCCCGACGGCCGTCTCGGTGGGCAGGGTGATCCACGCGCCGGGCGTCCATCTCAGGCCCGATGGTGCCGGACGGCTGCTCCTGCACGACCCGAGCCTGGACGACGCGGTGTCCGGAGGCGAGAACGGCTCCTGGGACGTCGAGCCGGGCGCCGCCGAGACGCTGCTGCGCCGGACCGAGGAGCTCTACCCGGGCTTCCGCGGAACCCGGATCGAGGCGACCCGGGTCGGGGTGCGTCCGATACCGGTCGACGGTCTGCCGGTGCTCGGACGGAGCGCCACGGCAGACGGGCTCTTCCTCGCGGTGACCCACAGCGGCGCCACCCTCTGCCTGCGCGTCGCCGAGCTGGTGGGCGCCGAGATCCGCGGGGAGCGGGTCGATGAGCTGGGGCCCTTCCGCCATGGCCGCGCCCGGCAGGACGCCGCGACGACGCGGGGGGCCTCGTGACCGTCACCGTGATCCGATCCGGCACCGTCGTCCCCGGCGACGGGACCGCCTCGCTGCCCGGCACGGACGTCGTCATCGTCGACGGCGCCGTCCGCGACCTGCCGCCGTCGGACCCGGAGCGGCCCTACGACCGGGCGGACCTCGTGATCGACGCGGCCGGCAAGGTCGTGCTGCCCGGCCTGATCAACAACCACACGCACGGGACGGCCTTCGGCCCGCTGTTCCCGAGCGGGCACGAGCCGCTCCCCGACGACCAGGTCGTCCGCAACCTCGACCGGCACCTGCTGGAGGGGACCACCACGGTCCTGTGCGTGGACGGGTTCATGACCGCCGAGCAGATCGCGCGGACGAACGCCGCGCACCCGGTGAACGTGAAGGCGGCCTCGTGCAACACGCCCTCCTGCCTGCGGGCCGCCCAGATCGCGGACGGCGGCGGGCTGCGCGAGGACAACGTCCGGGCCACCGCCGAGAGGGCCGTGCGGGACGGCGCGGTGGCACTGGGCGAGATCGGCGCCGGGCACACCCTCGGCGGCGGCGGGGCGAGCTACATGTACATCCCGCAGAAGGTGCGGGAGCTCACCGGGGAGACCATCACGCCCGCGCAGGCGAACGCCCTGAAGTACACGGTGCTGGGGCGGCACATCGATCGCCGGACCCACGACCGGGACGAGGTGGCCGCCGTCCTGACCGAGATCGGGCTGATCGACCTCATGACCCCGGAGGACGCGGCGGACATCGTCCGCTCCGTGGTGCTCCCCGCCTTCGAGGTGGCCCTGCACGGGCTGGCCGAGGCCGCGGAGCACGCGCGGCGCCACGGCGTGCCGGTCCTCGTGCACAACGCCGCGGCGTCCATGAAGCAGGTCGCCGAGATCGCGCGGATCGACGTCCGGCTGATCGCCGGCCACTCCAACCATTCGAGCTTCACCGTCGAGGAGGCGGTGGAGCACGCCGCCGAGCTGCGGAAATCTGGGGTCGTCGTCGACGTGTCGACGCTGGACGGGCTCGGAGCGCGCCGGCTCCTGCGCTCCCCTGAGACAATGTTCGCGATGCTGCGGGAAGGCCTGGTCGACACCATCTCCACCGACTACGCCGGCGGGTACCACGACCCCATCCTGCTGGCGATCTCGAAGGCGGTCGAGGACGGCGCCACCACCCTGCCCGCGGCCGTCGCGATGGCCGGCGCCAACGTCGCCGACGCCGTCCCCGGCCTCGCACCCAACCGGGGGCGCATCGGCCCCGGCGCCGTGGCGGACATCGTGGTGGCCGACGCGGAGCGGCTCGACGACGTCCGATGGGTCCTCATCGACGGCCGCCCCGCCGTCGCGGACGGCGAACTCGTCCGCGCGAATCCATGACGAGCACCAGGAACACCGGTATGGACACACCCCAGGACACCTCGGCCGCCGGCCCCGCGCGCATCCCGCGGGGCCGGCCCCGGCCGCCCGACGATCAAGGACGTGGCGGCCGCCGCCGGCGTCTCGACCGCCACGGTCTCCCGCGTGCTGTCCGGGACGTCGCCCGTCAGCCCCGACCTGGTGGCGCGGGTGACGCGGGTGATCGACGAGCTGGGCTACAGCCCGAACGGGCTCACCCGCGGCGTCTTCAAGGGCAGGTCGAACAGCATCGGCGTGCTCGTCGGAGACCTCCGCAACCACTTCTACGTCGAGCTCGTCCGGGGGGCCGAGGAGGTGGCCACGTCGGCCGACGGATCGGTCCTGCTCGCCGACACCTCCAGGAATCCCTCCGCCGAGCGCCGCCTGCTCAGCCTCATGGACGAGCAGCGGGTCCGCGGCCTCATCACCACCACCGGCCACGACAACGACGACCTGACCCGCCAGATGGCGTCCCGCGGGGCGCAGTGCGTCCTGCTCACCCGCGCCCCGGCGGCGGCGCACCCGCGCATGCACAGCGTCCACCTCGACGACCGCGCGGCCGGCGCGCTCTGCGCCCGGCACCTGTACGGGCTGGGCCGCCGCCGCATCGCCGTCGTCACGAGCACCCGGCGGCTGACCACGCAACGCCTGCGGCTGGCGGGCGTCGCCGCCGAACGCGACGCCACGGGCCCACCGGCGGGCCCGATCTCGGTGCACACCTGCGAGACCCAGGAACCCGGCGTCGTGGCCGAGGCGGTGGCCGAGCTGCTCACCGCACGCGAGGGCGGCCCCCCGGACGCCGTCATCTGCACCAGCGGACGGCTCACCCGCGAGGTCTTCGGATCCCTCCGGGCGGCGGGCGCCCGAATCCCCGACGACATCGCCTTCGTCTCCTTCGACGACTTCCCCTGGGCATCGCTGATCGATCCACCGCTCACCGTCGTCGACCAGCACCCCCACCGCATGGGCGTCCTCGCCACCCGGCTGATCCTGGCCGAGGACCGCGACGAGCCCGAGGAGATCGTCATCGAACCCACGCTCATCGTCCGCCGCTCCTGCGGCGGAGCCTGAGAGCCCGCGATGGACGACCGTCACGTCTGCGCGCGCCTGGCCGAGCGGCTGGCCGCCCCGTCCCTCCCCCAGGCGGGGCCGGCGACACGACGCCGGCTCCGCGAACTGGTGCTCGACAGCATCGGCTGCGGCCTCGGCGCCGCCGGCATCGGCTGGGGCCGGTCGCTGGTGGACGGCACCGTCGCGCTCGACGGCCCCGGCGGCCCCGCCACCGTCTTCGGCTCGGCCACCCGCGTGGGCACGCTCGCCGCGGCGTCCGCGAACGCCCTGCTCGCCAACTGCCTGGACTTCGACGACACCCTGCACGGCCACCCGGGCGCCGTGATCGTTCCCACCGCGCTGGCCGTCGGCGACGCCCGCCGATCGTCCGGCGCCGACGTCCTGGCCGCGGTGCTCGCCGGCTACGAGGTCGCCGGGCGCCTCGGCACCGCCGCCCGGCCCAGCACCCGGCACCGGCTCGCCTCCTGGGGGACCGGCGGGCACCTGGCCCTCGCCGGAGCGGCGGTCACCGCGAGGCTCCTGCACCTGGACGAGACGGCGACGGCCCACGCCCTGGCCCTCGCCGCCTGCGCCGCGCCCGTCCCGTCCGTCCGGCAGAGCGTCTACGGCCCGCTGGGACCGTCGATGGCGAAGAACAACTACGCGGCGGCGGCCACGGCCGGGATGACCGCCGCCTACCAGGCGGACCACCACATGACGGGCCCACTGGACGTCCTCGACGACGACCGCGGCTTCGCGCGGCTCGTCGCCACCGACCAGTGGGACCCCCGAGCGCTCCTGGACGGCTGGAGCACCCGTTTCCAAGCCGACCAGGTGGCGACCAAGCCCTACTCCTGCTGCCGGAAGATCCACGCCTCGCTCGACGCGGTGCTGGCGGCCCGCGACGAGCACCGCCTCGACGCGTCCGAGATCATCGCGATCGACCTCCACTCCGGCGCGTGGGCGACCAGCCCGCACTTCGCCCGGCCGGACCCCGCCGACGCCCCCGCCGCCCAGTTCAGCGCACCCTATTGCGTCGCGGCCGCACTCCGCGGTCACCAGCCCGGTCCCGCATGGTTCCACCCCGGCACCCTGACCGACACCGCCGTGCGACGGCTGGCGGAGAAGGTGCGGCTGCTCGCACCCGCCGCCCCGTCGTCGACGGTCCTGACCCTGCGATCCACGCGCGGGACGTTCCACAGCGAGGTACGCCACCCCAAGGGCCACCCGCTCAACCCGATGACCGATGCGGAGATCGAGAGCAAGTTCCGGCGGCTGGCCGGCCCGGTCCTCGGCGCCGAACGCGCGACCGCGATCAGCAAGGCCGTCCGGGCGCTCCAGGACACCCACGACGTCGGCACCCTGACCGCACTGCTCCGTCCCTGACAGCGTCCCCACGGCCGCCGGGAAGGCCATCAGCGGAGGGAGGCGGCGAGTCGCAGGACGCGGGACGTGTCGCCGAAGGGGCCGATCAGCAGGTCGGTGGCGCCGGCGTCGGCGAAGCGGCGCAGCTCCCGGGCGACCGTGTCCTCGTCCCCCGCGATGACCGTCTCGTGTACGCCCGACAGGCCCTGGCGGTCGAGGACCGCCTGGTAGGCGGGGAACTGCGACACGGCACCGAACTGCTCGGCCACGGTCCGGCGGGCGCCGTCCGGGTCGTCGGTGACGGCCACCACGACGCCGGCCAGCACGCGCGGCGCGGGCCGTCCGGCGGCGTCGGCGGCGCGGGTGATCGCGGGCACGATGTGGTCGGCGATCGCGTCGGCGCCCACCCAGCTCGTCACGGTGCCGTCTGCGAGCTCGCCCGCGACGCGCAGCATGGCCGGGCCGAGCGCGGACAGGATCACCGGCGGCGGGGTCGTGCCGGGCGCGTCCACGGCGCCGACCGCGGTCAGCGTCTCGCCGTGCCGGTCGACGGCCTCGCCGCGCAGCAGCGGGCGCAGGGCGGACAGGTACTCGCGGACGTGCCGCACGGGCCGCTCGTAGGAGATCCCGTGCGCGCCCTCGATGACCTGCGGGTGGCTCGGCCCGATGCCGAGGGTGAAGCGCCCGCCCGCCATGGCCTGCGCGGTGAGCGCCTGGGAGGCGAGGGCGAGGGGATGGCGCGGGTACGTCGGGACGATGGCGGTGCCCACCTCGATGCCGGGCACCTCGCGTCCGGCGAGCGCCGCGGCCATGAGGGCGTCCCACGACGCCGCGTGCCCGAGGAAGAAGCCGTCGAGCCCGGCGTCCCGGGCGAGGCGGGCCTGGGCGACGAGATCGTCCACGGGGGCCGTCCCGGCGACGCTGAACATTCCGATGCGCATGAAGCCGCTCCAACCTGAATCGGATATTCCGGTTCCGTCAGAGTAATATGAATCTGAGATTCCGGTTAACGGTGGGAGGGGGCGAACGATGCGGGCCGACGCGCGGCGCAACCGAGAGCGGATCGTCACGTGCGCCCTCCGGCTGTTCGCCGAGCGCGGCCCCGGCGTGGGCATGGAGGAGATCGCCCGGGAGGCCGGGCTCGGCGTCGGCACCCTCTACCGGCACTTCCCGGACCGGAGGGCGCTCGTCGAGGAGATCGCGACCGGCTCGCTCCGCTGCCTCGGCACGCGGATCCGGCTGCTGGCCGCCCAGGACCTCTCGCGCTGGGACGTGCTCACCGAAGTCGTCGCCTACTGCACGGGACAGCCGCTGGCCCTCATCAAGTCCCTCGCCGAGGACGTTCCCGTGCCCAGCGAGCGGGGCGCCTTGCAGGAAGAGGTCGACGGGCTCCTCCGAGAGGTCATCGAGCAGGCCCGGCACGAGGGCGGACTGCGCCGCGACATCGGCTCCACGGAGGTGGTGGAGATGCTCAGCACCGCCGTCTGCCGTCCGGGCGCCCGCCCCGGCGACGCCTTCACCCGGGTGATGCTGGACGGCCTCAGAGCCTGACCCCCGCCCCGGTCAGGTCACCAGCCCTCGGCGGTAGGCGTAGACGACCGCCTGGACGCGGTCGCGCAGGTCGAGCTTGGTGAGGATGCGCGACACGTACGTCTTGACGGTCTCCTGGCTGATCACCAGGGCCGCGGCGATCTCGCTGTTGGACCGGCCGTCGGCGATGAGGCGCAGCACCTCCAGCTCGCGGGGGGTCAGCGGGATGTCGTCCGGCCCGCCCTCGGCGGGACGGATCCGCGCCGCGTACTTCCCCACGAGCTGCCGCGTCACCTCGGGGGCCAGCAGGGCGGCGCCGGCGGCGACGGTGCGGATGCCGTGCAGGAGCTGCGCGGGCGGGGCGTCCTTCAGCAGGAACCCGCTCGCCCCGGCGCGCAGTGCCTCGTACACGTACTGGTCCAGGTTGAACGTCGTCACCACGAGCACCTTGACGGGATGCCGCACCCCGGCGCCGGCCAGCAGGCGGGTCGCCTCGATGCCGTCCAGCACCGGCATGCGCACGTCCATCACGACCATGTCCGGATCCATCCGGCGGGCGAGGTCGACCGCGGCGCGGCCGTCCCCGCACTCGCCCACCACCTCCAGGTCGGGCTGCGCGTTGATGATCGTCGTGAAGCCGGTGCGGATCAGCGCCTGGTCGTCGGCGACGACGACCCGGACGGGTGCGGTCACGAGGTCCTCGCGGGGATGCGCGCCCGCACGACGAACCCGCCGCCCGCCCGCCCGTCCGCGCGGAACTCGCCGCCCAGGGCGTCGACCCGCTCGCGGAGCCCCGCGAGGCCCCGCCCGCTGCCGCCGGGAGAGCCGGCCCGCGTGCCCGATCCGTCGTTGCCGACCTCGACCATGATGTCCCTGTCGCCGTAGTGCACGTGCACCACCGTACGGCTGCCATGGGCGTATTTGAGGGCGTTCGTCAGAGCCTCCTGCACGACGCGGTACGTCACGAACTCGGCGCTGCCGGACGACTCCGCCTTCTCGCCCTCCTCCTTGAACTCCACGGGCTGCCCCGCCTGGCGCGTCTGGTCCACGAGCGTGCGGAGGTCGCCGGCGGACGGCGCCCTGGTGGTGGCGGTGTCGTGGTCGGGGTTGAGCAGGTCGAGCAGGTGGCGCAGGTCGCCGATGGCCCGCCGGCCGGTCTCGCTGATGGAGCTCAGGGTCTCCTCGAGGCGATCGGGCGCGGCGGTCAGGTACCGCGCGGCCTCGGTCTGCACGACCATCGCGGTCACGTGGTGGGTGACGACGTCGTGGAGCTCGCGGGCGATGCGGGTGCGCTCCGCGGTGCGGGTGGCCTCGGCGATGCGCCGGCGGCGTTCGGCCTCGGCCTCCCGGGTGGACCTCAGCCACGACCCGACGCACCATCCCATGGTCGCCACCAGGTAGAACACCACGAACCCGCTCACGCCCTCCGGTGAGCCCATCCGGTGAAGCGTGATCGCCAGCGGCACGTACACCGCGGTGAGGGCGACCATGGCGAGCCGCCGGTGATGGTCCAGGTGGGCGCCCGCGCTCACCAGCACGAAGGCGATGGCGGTGCCCGCGACCATGTGGTAGCTGCCGAGCTCGGCGAGCGTGAAGCCGAGGGTCACCAGCGCGAGGGAGGCGCCCGGGTAGCGCCGCCGCACCGCCAGCGGAAGGGTCTCCAGGGCGAGGATCACGGCGGCGAGCGCGTCGAAGGGGCGCTTCGGGAGGTCGCCGACCTGCGTCTCCTGGCCGTGCAGGGCGGGGACGAAGGACAGGACGATCAGCAGCAGCGGGAACGGGAGATCCCGGACCACGACGGGGCACCGCCGCCACAGGTCCGGGATCCGCCGGAGGTCGATCATCGGGCGAGCGTAGCGGGCGCGGCGGGCCGGGCGGAGCGCCGGAGCGGGACCAGGTTCCCGCGCCGGCGGGCCAGCCACAGGAACACGACCGTCACGATCGTGCAGAACGCCACCGTGTACAGGCTCGCCTCCGGCCCGAACTCGCCGCCGGTGATCAGGCTCGACAGGGACGGGTCCGGGTTCACCCCGTGCAGCAGCCCCTCCGGCGCGGTGTTGCCGGAGACCGTGGTGCTGAAGACGCCGCCCGCCGCGAAGTTCCAGCCGAAGTGCAGGCCGATCGGCACCCACAGGTTGCGGGTGGCGACGTAGGCGGCGCCGAGCATGCCGCCCGCCTCGATCGCGATGGCGATGGCCCCCCACAGGGTGGCGTGCTCGTTGAACAGGTGCGACAGGCCGAACACCAGGGCGCTGAGCGTCAGCGCCACCCACGTGCCGGTGCGCTCCTCGAGGATCCGGAACAGCACGCCGCGGTACATCACCTCCTCGGTCACGGCGGCGGCGGCCATGAAGCCGAGCAGCGCGAGCGTGCCCCCGGCCGAGCCGAAGCCGTCGGCCTCGTAGCCGCCGAGGAAGGCGATGTTGACGATGACGGCCGCGAACAGCCCGGCGCCGAGCAGCGTCCCCAGGCCGAGGCGGACCGGGGCGCCCTTGGCCGCCACCTCCGCCGGCTCGCGGTGCTCGGTCCGCCGCACCACCCACGCGTACACCGGCAGGATGAGCGCGATGGTCACGGCGCCGATGCCCAGGCTGAGGGGGGCGTTCCAGTCCGCCGCCATCATCACCTGGCCGCCGACGAGGGCGATGACTCCGACCGCCAGGAGCTGCTTCCAGAATCGCATGATGTTCCTCCGAGATCCCGCGGTCAGGGGCGCCGCGGCCACGTCGAAGACGCTAGAGATCCGGCGATCCCGAATCTTCACCGCTCGGTGGACACTCCCGGGTAGCTCGCTCGGGGGACAGAAGAGGGCCGCCTACCATGATCGGGTCCAAGTTAGGGGGGTTGTGATGGGACTTCCGGGAATGACCGGCGTCCGAGCTCGTCTCCCATCCCGGCGGGAAGGCGTTCGACCGGCGCGCGCCCCGGCGGGACGGGGCATGACCGCGGTGCGGCGATGACGCGGTGCCCCGGCGGCGAGACCGCCGCCGGGACCGCCGGGACCGCCGGACCCGGCCGCATCCCGTGGCGGCTCCAGGCGGTCGCGTTCGTCAGCACGCTCGACCGGTTCTCGATGGCGCCGATGCTCGTCGCGATGGCCCACGGCCTCGGCGTCCCGCTGTCGGCGACCGTCCACGCCGCCAGCGCCTACTTCCTCGCCTACGGGCTCACGCAGCCGCTGTGGGCCGTCGTCGCGGACCGGCTCGGCCTCGTCCGCACGATGCGCGTCGCGCTGGCGCTCGCCGCGGTCTCCGCCGCCGCCTCCGCCGCCGCGGACTCCGCGCTCACCCTCGGGATCACCCGCGGGCTGACCGGGGCCTGCTTCGGCGCGGCGATCCCGGCGAGCCTGGTCTACGTCGGCGACACCGTCCCGGCCGCGCGCCGGCAGCCGGAGATCGCGCGGCTGATGACCGGGGTCGCGGCCGGGACGGCGCTCGCGTCGGCGGGCGCGGGCGCCGTCGCCGAGTTCGCCGGCTGGCGGCCGGCGTTCCTGGTGACGGGCGCGGCGGCGCTGCTGCTCGTGCCGGCCCTGCGCCGGCTCCCCGAACCGCCGCTCGTGCGGGCCGGCGCCGGGGTGCTCGCGCCGATGGCGGCGCTGGCCCGGTCCGGCCCCGCGCGGCTCGTGCTCGCGCTGGCGTTCGTCGAGGGCATGGTGCTGCTCGGCGTGCTGACCCTGCTGCCCGCCGCGGTGGAGGCGACGGGCGCGGGCGCGTCCGTCGCCGGCGCCGTCACCGCCCTCTACGGTGTCGCGGTGCTCGGCTTCGCCCGCCTGGCGGGGACGATGGCGCACCGCGTGCACGCGTCCCGCCTCATCGCGCTCGGCGGGACGGCCGCCACCGGCGCCTGCCTGCTGACCGCCCTGTCCCGCGCGCCCGCGGTGGTGCTCCCCGCCACCGTCCTGCTCGGCCTCGCCTGGGTGTCGATGCACTCCTCGCTCCAGACCTGGGCGACCGAGGTGCTCCCGGCCGCGCGCGCGACCGTCGTGTCGGGCTTCGCCGCGTCGCTGTTCCTGGGCAGCTCGACCGCGGCCGTCCTCACCGGCGGGCCGGCGGGCGCCGGACGGTACGCCGGGATCTTCGCCGCCGCCGCCGTGCTGACCGTCCCCCTCACCTTCGTCGCGACCGTCACGCGCGCCCGCTGGGCCGGGGAGGGGCGATGACGTCTCACATGGGTCGGTGCGCCAGGGCCCGTTCCAGGCGCTCCTGGGCGCGGGCCGCCTGCCGGGCGCGGTAGGCGATCGGCATGTAGCGGACGCGTTCGGGGAGCAGGGGCGTGCTCCGCCCGATGGCCTGCCCGGCCAGGCGCAGCCGGCGCTCGTCCCCGGCCGTCCAGGGCAGCCCGAGCTTCTCGCGGGCGGCCTCCGGGAGGGTGCCGATGGTGATCAGCCGTCCGAGCCGTCCGGCGGCCGCGCTCACCGGGGCGGCCAGCGGGCGCAGCGGCGCGGGCACGTTGGGCGGGACCTGGCCCATCTGGGCGAGGACCTCGTGGGCCACCTTGTGGGGGACGAGGGTGTTGTCCACCATGTCGTGGAAGTAGTCCCAGTAGTCCGGGATGCTCTCCGGCAGCATCCGTTCGGGCACGCGCAGGATCCTGCCGAGCTGGAGGAACTCGTCGAAGATCTGCTGTCCCTCCTCGGGGGCCGGCGGCGCGGGGGCGAAGTACTTCGCCGCGGCCACGGCGGCGTAGAAGCCGGTGAGGTGCACCCACGCCCAGGGCTCGGCCGACAGCGCGTGGTGGCGGTTCCCGTCCTCGTCGACGGCGCTGAGCGGCTTGTGCATCTCCCGCAGCCGCCTGCCCTCCTCGATGGCGGTCCGGCCCCCGTACACCCAGGTCTGGACGGAGGCGAAGCTGCGCGCCGCCCGCCCGAGCGGGTCGGTGCGGAAGCTCGACAGCCGGTCGACCACGGTCCCGATCGCCGGATGCATCACCTGGAGGATGAAGACGCTGTTGCCCGCGATCGCCGACGTGTAGAGCCCCATCTGCTCCCACAGCAGCGAACCCGGGCCGAACGGGACCGGCTCCTCGCTGCGTTCCCGCCCGGCCGGTGGGCTCTCGGGCGTCCCCTCGGTCATCGTCATGTGCGCGACCTCCCGAAAAGAAGCGACTCCGGTAAGCTAAACGCGAATAAGCAGTCGCTTACAAGTCGCGTTTCCGAAGGAACCGCCCATGGCCTCCTCACCTGGACTTTCGCCCCGCAGGATCCCCTCCCAGGACCGGTCGCGGCGCACGGTCGAGCGCATCCTGGAGGCCGCCACTCGCGTTCTGTCCGAGCGCGGGTACGACGGCGCCTCCACCAACCGGATCGCGAAGGCCGCCGGGATCAGCAACGGATCGCTGTACCAGTACTTCCCCAACAAGGACGCGATCGTCATCGCCGTCCTGGACCGGTTCGCCGACCATCTCGCCGACCGGCTCGGCGCCGAGATCGAGGCCACCATGCGGCAGCCGTGGGAGGCCGCCGGGCGCGCGCTGCTGGACGTCCAGATCCGGCTGTTCGAGGAGAACGCGGACCTGCTGCGCATCATCGTCGAGCAGGTCCCGCGGCTCGGCCCGTTCGACAAGCTCGCCGCGCTGCAGCGGCGGCTGACCGACCTGATCCGCGTCTACCTGCTGGTCAACCGCGCCGCGTTCCGCGAGGACCTCGACATCGACGCGACGCTCTGGATCATCACCGAGACCGTCGGCCTGCTGTCCATCAAGTACGTCCTGGACCGCCCGCCCATCCCGCACGACCGCATGGTCGACGAGCTGGCCGAGATGGTCAACGGCTACATCCGCGGTTGAGGCCCTGTCGCCCTCCGCGACGAGGTCGCCGAGCCGCCGCGAGGTCTGGATCGGCGGCGTAGGCGCGGATACATCCGGCTTTCGTCGGCGACTGGTTAGGCTGGGGGCGAAGCCGCCGTCCTGCGCGGCAGGTGACGGGCATGCTGATCTCCACGAGCGACGTGCCGGCGTC
The DNA here is from genome assembly GCF_047130825.1 of Actinomadura madurae. Lineage (NCBI taxonomy): Bacteria > Bacillati > Actinomycetota > Actinomycetes > Streptosporangiales > Thermomonosporaceae > Actinomadura > Actinomadura madurae. Next base: position 7,025,756 of record NZ_CP083237.1, on the reverse strand, counting down.
GGAGCGGTACGACTACTGGCAGGCGATCACCCGCGAGCACCTCGCCTGCGGCTTCCGGACGCCCTACGGCCGCCGCACCGTGTTCCGGGCCGAGAGCCGGGTGGACGCGCTGGGGGCGGTCACCGCGGCCGTCGCGACGGCCTTCGGGGACGGCGCCGCGGGCGCGGCGGAGCTGCACCGCACGCCGGCGATGATCCGCCGGGACGAGGCCGACCTCTACCAGCTCTGGCTGCCGGCGTCGGGCCGGCGGCTGGCGGTCGCCCAGGACGGCCGGCGGGCGGAACTGGCGCCGGGCGACGTCGCGCTGGCCGATCTGACGCGGCCGCTGAGCGTCCTCGCGCGGTCGCCCGGCCGCATGATGACGCTGCTGGTGCCCCGCGCGCTCCTGCCGCTGTCCCCCGAGCAGGCGGCCCGGGTGACCGGGGTGGCGCTGTCCGGCCGGGAGGGGACGGGCGCGCTGCTGTCGGCGCTGCTGACGCGCGTGGCGGCCGACCTCGGCACCTACGGTCCGTCCGAGGCGGCCCGGATCTCCACCGCCGCGCTCGATCTGGTCGCCGCGGTCCTGGCCCGGCGGCTGGACGCGGAAACACCGCCCGACGTCCGGCGCGAGGTGCTGCTGCGCCAGATCTACGCCTTCGTCGACGAGCACCTGGGCGACCCGGGGCTGACACCCGGCATGATCGCCGCGGCCCACCACGTGTCGCTCCGCCACCTGCACAAGCTGTTCGAGACCGAGGAGTGCACGGTCGCCGAATGGATCCGGCGCCGGCGGCTGGACCGGTGCCGCCGCGATCTCGCCGACACCGCGCTGCTGGAACGGCCGGTGGAGGCGATCGCGGCACGCTGGGGTTTCCCCAGCGCCGCGTCCTTCAGCAGGGTCTTCCGCGCCGTCCATGGAATCCCGCCCGGTGAGTACCGGGCCATGCATTCGGACCGGCCGCCGAAATAGCCGACCGCTGATAGTGCATACGCCGGCAATAGCCGTGCAGCGGCAGACAATCGGCCCCTTTGTCCTCCGTGTGACGCTGAGCATCTCTGCCAGTCGGGGAACGGGGAAAGATGAGATCCGCGCATCGTTCGATCGCGCCCGCCGCGCTTTTCTGCGCCGTGCTCTCTGCGGGGCTTTCCATCGCGAGCTGCGCCGGTGAGGGGGACGCGGGTGGAAGCGGCAAGCCGTCCCGTGCCGCAAATGGCGGAAAAGGCGGAAAAGGCGGCGGGGGAACGGCGAGCGCTCCCATGGCCATCACCACCGGGAAGGTGCGGGTCGAGCTGATCGGGCTCGATCGAGGTCCGTCGAACACCGTGGTGGTGCGTATCCGGCTGGTCAACGGCGAGAACGAGCCGTTCTATCCGGAGAGCGTGCTCGACTGGCCCGCGGCGGACGGGGTCCACGCCGCCGAGCCGTCGACCACCCAGGCCCGCGGGATCACCCTGGTCGACACGGCCGGCGGCAAGCGGTACTTCCCCCTGATCGGCGCCGGCGGCGGATGCCTGTGCAGCGACACGCTCAACAGCATCGTCCAGCCGGGCGGTTCCGCCGAGTTTTACGCGGTCGTGCCCGCCCCGCCGCCCGAGGTGAAGCGCATCTCGGTCTCGGTGCCGCAGACCCGGGTGTTCCCGGACGTCCCCATCGGCGAAGGGCCCGTCCGGCCGCCCGGCGGGACGGACCCGGCCGGGGCCGGGCGGCCGAAGATCCTCCCGCTGATCAGCACCGCCGAGGGCGGGGACCGGGCGGTTGACGACGGCGACGCGACCCGCAGCGTCCGGCTGTCGTCGGACGTGCTGTTCGCCGTGGACCGGGCGGACCTGTCGGCAAAGGCCCAGGCGGTCCTGGCCGACGTGGCGCGACAGATCGACCGGGCGGCCGGCGCGACCGTGCGGATCGACGGCCACACCGACGACACCGGGGACGACGCGATCAACGATCCGCTCTCCCTGCGCCGGGCCGAATCCGTCCAGCGCGCGCTCGCGGCGCTCGTCTCCCGTCAGGGCGTGGACTACCGGTCGGCCGGACACGGATCCAAGGAGCCGATCGCGGGGAACACGAGCGACGAGGGCCGCCGGCGGAACAGGCGGGTCACCGTGACGTTCTCCAAACCTCCGGCGGCGCCGGATGGCGGGTCGCGGCCCGGCGCGCGAGCGAATCCCGTCAGCCCGCCCCGACCGAGAGCGCCGGAAGTGCGCTCGCTCAAACTGGACGTCACCGAACTGCGCCGCTCGCCGTCCGGACTGGTCAACCTCGTCTGGAAACTGACCAATACCGGCGGTGAACAGTTCTCCCGCACGACCCAGTTCACCATTCCGGCCACGAAGGTCTTCTACTACGGCGGCGCCAGTGACGGCACCATGGGCGTGACGCTTTATGACGAGGCCACCGGGATGCGCTACTACACCCTGCGCGACACCCAGAACCGGTGCGTGTGCAATCAGCCGGTGGGCCGCGATTACCGGGTCCTGCCAGGCGGGACGATGACGCACGCCAACGCCTACAGGCTGCCGCCCGAGGTCACGAACATCAGCGTGGAGTTCCCGGGCTACGAACCGACCCGGAACGTCCCCGTGAGCTGACAAGCGCCGCCCGCCGGGTCAGTCCTCGTCCTGCTCCGGCGGGTCGCCCAGGAGGCGCAGGTGGTCCGGGGTGAGGGTGCCGGTGATCAGCAGGTTCCGGATCAGGTTGACGTTGAGGGCGTTGCCGATCGGCGGGGTGACCTCATGCTCCAGCAGGCCCGGCACCCGGCCGCTCAACTGGTGGCGCACCTTCTCGACGCGGCGCGCCGCCTTCTTCTGGTTCCAGCCCGCCTCGGGCTGGAGACGGTCCAGCTCGTCGGCGACCTGCGCCCAGGTCAGGGGCCGCGGGTCCGGGTCGTGGCGCAGGTAGCGCTGCCCGAGGCACACCAGCACCAGGAGCTCGGACGCCTCCAGCGGCCAGGGCCGGCGCTCGTCGGTCGGCGCCTCGTTGCGGGCGCCGCTCCCCGGCGGGACGGCGCCCGCCGCGATCCGCACCTCGAACAGGTGCTCCTGATCCGGCGCGACGATGAACAGCGGCGTGTACCCGGCTTCGGGCAGCTCCGCCGACTGGCCGCGCAGCACCAGGCGCGACCCGGGGAACCGGATGGCCAGCTTCCCGGTGTTGTACAGGATCCAGCGCGAGTGCTCGCGCTGGATGTGGCCGTGCCTGCGGCTGACGTGGGTGTCGCCCGGTCCGACGCAGACGTGGACGGCGTCCTCCTGGCGTCCGAACACGAGCGTGAACCCGGCGTCCGGCGCGACCCTCATCCCGCCGCGCGCCCCCAGGGCGAACAGCGTGTCGGGCTCGGCCGGGGGGAGCCCGTCGGAGAGGCTCCTGATCCGCGCCGGCAGGAACTCCACCTTGGGTCGCGTCCGCGGCACCGTCTCAGCCCTTTCGCCCCGGGAGCCTTCCGGGGACCACGCTAACGGTCTTCCCCGTCACCGTCCGCGGTTCGAGGGGTGGTGGTCCGGTGGGGCGCCACGCCATCATGGGGCGAGGTCGTGGCTCCAGGGTGTGCGTGGGAAGGCGGGTCTGTGCAGCGGTTGCGGCGGGGCGATCCCGAGAGGGTCGGCCCCTACCGCCTGCTGGCCCGGCTCGGCGCCGGCGGCATGGGCGTCGTCTACCTCGGGCGGTCGCCGGGCGGCCGGCTGGTCGCGGTCAAGGTCATCGGCGCGAGGTACACCGGCGACGCCGAGTACCGGGCGCGGTTCCGGCGGGAGATCGGCGCGGCCCGGACCGTCAGCGGCGCCTTCACCGCGTCGCTGCTGGACGCCGACGCGGACGCCGGGACGCCCTGGCTGGCCGCCGCCTACCTGCCGGGGCTGACGCTGCGGGAGGCGGTCGGGGGCCACGGGAGCCTCCCCGGGCCCGCCGTCCGGACGCTGGCCGCCGGGCTGGCCGAGGCGCTGGCCGACATCCACCGGGCCGGGCTGGCGCACCGCGACCTGAAGCCGGGGAACATCATGCTCACCGCCGCCGGGCCCCGGGTGATCGACTTCGGCATCGCCCGTCCCGACGACGCCATCACGATCACCCGGGTGGGCGCCACCCCCGGCACCCCGGGGTTCATGTCGCCCGAGCAGGCCGCCGGGCTGCGGACCGGACCGGCCGGCGACGTCTTCTCCCTCGGCACCGTGCTGGCCTACGCGGCGACCGGGGTGGAGCCGTTCGCGGACGACGGCATGGCGGCGGTCCTGCGGCGGGTGAAGGAGGCGCGGGCCGACCTCGCCGGGATAGCCGACCCCTGGCTGCGGGACCTGATCGGCGACTGCCTGCGCCTGGAGCCCGAGCGGCGCCCCACCGCCGCCGGCCTCCTCGCCAGGCTCGACGGAGCCGGGCCGGCGCAGGGCTCCGGCTGGCTGCCCGCGAGCGTCGCCGAGGCCATCGACCGCCGGACGGCCCGCGCCCGGAGGATGCCCGAGGACTCGCCGCCCGAGGACGAGCCGGCGCCGCCCACCGTCCCCGACCAGGACCGGATGTCGGAGGAGACCGCCGAGCCCGAGGCCGGGGACGGGGACGGGGACGGGGACGGCGCGACCGGCTCGCCGAGCAGGCGGGCGTTGCTCGTCGGCGGTGCCGCCGCGCTCGCGACCGCCGGGGTGATCGGCGGTGCGGTCACGCTGCGCCGCGGCCGGGGCGGCGGCGCGCGGGCGGCGGGCGCGCCGCCGAGGCCGACCGCGACGACGCCGACCGCCCCGCCGCCTCGGGCGACGTCGCGGTGGAAGGTGAAGGTGGACGACTACTACCCCGACCTGCTCGCCGCCGGCGAGGTCCTCCTGGCGCACGGCGACGGCATGCTGAAGGCCCTCGACCCCGACACGGGGAAGACGCGCTGGAAGCACCGCTCCTTCGGCATCGACCACGTCAGCGTGGACGGCGACGACGTGTTCGTCGTCGACCACTTCGCCTCGCGCCTCACCATGCTCCGCGCCGAATCGGGAGACGAGCGCTGGAGCCGCCCGTGGCCGTCCGAGCGCAAGGTCCCGATGTACCCCGTGGCGGGCGCGTCGACGGCCTGCTTCGGCTACGACTCGGTGACCGCCCTGGACAGGGCGGACGGCGACCGCCGCTGGAACGCGCGCGTGAAGACCGAGCTCGGGATCGCCGTCACCGAGGACCTGGTGATCACGGTCGACCGGACGAAGGTGTCCGCCCTGGACGCCGGCAGCGGACGCCCCCGATGGACCTGTCCGGCGTACTGGGCGCACTATCCGCAGGCCAGCTACGGGCTGGTGTTCTTCTGCGACGGGCGTGGGACCGTGCACGCGCTGCGCGCGGACACCGGCGCCCTCGTCTGGAAGAAGCGGATGGGCGAGACGGTCTACGAGAGCTTCGGCTTCGGGTCGGGCGGCGGGGTGGTCCACTTCGGCACCGCGGCCGGCGACGTGTCCGCCGTCCGGGCGGCGACCGGTGAGGTCGTGTGGTCGCGCCGGGTCGGGCCGCGGGCGTCCCGGAACACGTGGAACGCGCTCGGCACCACTGGCGACCGGGTGTACGTGGGCTGCGCCGACCGGAACGTCTACGCGCTCGACGCGGCCGACGGGCACACGGTCTGGACGTACCCGGCCGACGTCACGGTCCGGACGTCGGCGCCCGTCGCCATCGGCGGGTCGGTGTTCATCGGCACCGCCGGCGGATACGTGCGGGCCCTCTCCCCACCGGGCGGGGGCTAGCGGATGCAGGGGCTGGAGCACGCCGATCCCCGGCAGGCCGGGCGTTTCCGGCTGCTGGCGCGGGCCGGGTCGGGCGGCATGGCGGTCGTCTACCTCGGCCGGTCCGCGAGCGGGCGGGCCGCCGCGGTGAAGGTGATGCACGCCGACCTCGCGGGCGACCCCGAGCACCGGGCTCGCTTCCGCCGCGAGGTGGCCGCCACCCGGGCCGCCGGCGGGCCGTACGGGCCCGGCCTGATGGACGCGGACCCGGACGCGCCCCGGCCGTGGATGGCGACCGAGTTCCTCCCGGCGGTCTCGCTGCGCGACGCCGTCCGGCGGACCGGCCCCCTGCCCACGGACGCCGTCCGGTCCCTGGCCGCCGGGCTCGCCGAGGCGCTCGCCCTGATCCACCGCGCCGGGTACGTCCACCTCGACCTCAAACCGGCGAACGTGCTGCTCACCGCGGACGGGCCCCGGGTGATCGACTTCGGCATCGCGGCCGAGCGGGACGGCACGGGCGGGACGGCGCCGGGCACACCGGCCGGATCCCGCGGATACATGTCGCCCGAGCAGGAGGCGGGCGAGCCCATCGGACCGCCGAGCGACGTCTACTCGCTGGGCTGCACGCTGACCTTCGCCTGCACCGGCGCCCCGCCCACGGAGCGATCCGTCCCCATCGCCGACGAAGGGCTGCGGACGGCGATCGCCGAGTGCCTGCGGTCCGCCCCGGACACCCGGCCGGAGCCCGCCGAGCTGGCCGTACGGCTGGCCGCGCAGGAAGGGCAGGCGGCCTGGCCGCCACCGCCGATCGCGGCCGAGATCCGCCGGCAGACCGCCGCGATGGAGAACCCGCCGGCGCCCCGACCGCGTCCGGCGAAGCCCCGGAGGCCCCGGTGGGCACTGCTGTCCGCCGCGGGCGCCCTGGCCGTGGGCTGCCTCGCCGCGGGCGTGCTGCTCCTGGACGGGCCGGGCGGGGCCAAGGCGGGCGGGTCCCCGTCCCCGACCGCGCCGTCCCCGACCACGCAGGCGGCCGCCCCCGCCACCCCGTCGCCGCCCGCCGAGCGGACCCGCGTGCTTGAGTTCTACCTGACGGGCGACGTCACGCTGACCTCGCTGACGTACACGATCAACGGGAAGAGCACGACGCTGAAGGACGTCGAACTGCCGTGGCGGACCGCCGTCGACATCCCGGCCGCCCCCGGGCCGGCCGAGTGGAGCATCAAGTACCGCCACCCGCGCGGCGAGGTCGGCTACCGCGTCGTCGTGGACAGGATCATGAACGGGTACGGCGGCGGGGGCGGGAACACCAGCGGCGGGAGCCACGGCACCGCCTGACCCCGGACGGCCGGGGCGCCGGTGACCTGCTGGGCGATATGCCGGTAACGTGCGAAGTGTGCTTGCCGAACCCGCGCCCGCACTGACCGATCTCGCCCTGGGGCTGATCGTCGTGGCGCTCGCGGCACGGCTGGGGCGCGCGTCGACGGCGCACCGGCACTGGCGCACGTCCTTCTGGTGGGCGGGACTGGCGGCGATCGCCGGGTTCGTCCACCACGGCGTGGTGAAGTACTCGGAGCGGTGGAGCGAGCCGAGCTGGGCCGTCATCAGCGCGATGGTGGTCATCGCGGTGTCCTACCTGCTGGCGGCCACCGTCGCCGAGGTGCTCGGCCCGCGCCACCGCAGGACCTTCTGGCTGCTGCGGTCGGTCGGGATCGCCGCCTACGCCGTCCTCGCGGTCACCGGGCACGCGGGGGTGTCCGCCCTGCTGGCCTGCGAGAGCCTGACGATGATCTGCATCCTGGCGCTCTGGGGGTGGGCGGCCCGCCGCCGCCATCCGATGGCCGTCCCGGTGATCGTCGCGATGGTCGCCAGCGGCGCCGCGGCGGCGGCCAAGGCGATCGACCCGAGCGTCACCGAACGCGTCGCGCTCGACCCGACGTCCGTCTACCACCTCGCCCAGATCGTCGGCATGGTCCTGCTCTACCTGGCGGTCACCGCCCCGCGGCACGCGGACGCCCTGGCCGCGCCCGGCGGCCAGGGCGGCCCCGCCGGTCAGCGGACGTCGACGTAGTCGTCGCGCGACTTCTGCCGGTCGAAGTTGCTCGTGCCCGGGAAGTAGGCGCGCCAGGTCCCGTCCCGCTTGGCCTTGAACGCCTTGCGGAAGCGGCCGTCCTTGGCGGTCTTCGTGGCCCCCATGTACGTCCACGTCTTCGCGCCCTTGGGACGGAAGTAGACCCGGATCGGCTTCCCCGAGTAGGACGTGTATCCCAACCCGATGTTGTCGACACGCTTCAGGCGACCGGACACCGTGATCGCGCGGCCCTTCCGCACCGGCTCCGGCGCCGCGTTGGCGCTCTGGATCACCGTGTCCCACTTCTCGTACCAGTGGTCTTCGCGGCTCCCGAGGGCCTTCCCGCTCTTGTTGTAGGCGATGACCCGCACGCGCCATTTACCCAGGTGGCTGAGCTTCGAGGGGCATCCGGCGCCCCAGCCGACCTCGTCCCCGGGCAGGACGCGCTTGTAGGCCGACGGGACCCGCCCGTCGGGGTCGATGATGTACACCTTGGAATAGGCGACGACCGGCCCCTCGGTGCCCCAGACCCAGACGTCCATGGCGCAGGACTTGCTGTACCCGCCCTTGCCCACGGAAAGGCGCTTCGGCACCTTGATGTGGAACTGCAGCGTTTCGGCCCCGGCGGCGGTGGGGGCTCCACCGGCCACCAGGCCGGCCGCCACCCCGAGCGCGACGGCGCCCGAGACGGCCTTTCTCCGAGTCATCGACATTCCGTCCTCCTGTCCCAGACGATCATTCCAGTGATCTCTGTAACGGTGGACGAACCGCCCTGTCCACGGCCTGAACCGGTCATCGCCGGCCCGGAGCCGCTCGCTCAGTGTTCGAGGTGGTAGTCGGCGGGGTCGAGACGGCGGGTGCGGCGGCGGTAGGCGGTCATGGAGCCGGGCCAGTTGTTGGTGTTGCGGTGGTCGGCGTCCAGGTACCAGCCGTCACAGCCGCCCTGGTTCCACACGGTGCCGGCCAGGCGGCCCTGCGCGGCGGTGTCGAAGCCGTCCAGGACGTCCTCTCGCACGGCTCGGGCCGGCGCTGGCGGTGCCGGCCGTCGCCGCCGTCCCGCACCACGAGCCCGCGTCCCGCCCGTCCCCCGCCCGCGAGGACGGCGGCGGGGCCTTGGCGCCCCTTCCTTCCCGGCTGCCGGCTCAGCCGCCGCCGTAGGGACGGGTGATGATTTCCAGGAGGTGCCCGTCGGGGTCGTCCCAGTAGACGCCGCGCCCGCCGTCATGGCGGTTGATCTCGCCGGAGCGGCTGCGCATCGGGTCGGCGTAGTGGGCGAGGCCGCGCTCGCGGATCCGGCCGTAGATCGCGTCGAAGTCGTCCTCGCTCACCAGGAACGCGTAGTGCTGCGGCGCGGGGACGGAGCGCGCGTCCAGGAAGTCCAGGGTGACGTTGTTGGACAGCCCGACCGTCAGGAAGTGGCCGAACGGCGCGGGCGGGTCCACACCGAGCATCTCGGCGTAGAAGCGGGCCGACGCGGCCTTGTCCGTGACGTGGACGATCGTGTGGTTGAGCTCGACTGCCATGATCGGCCTCCGGATGAGAGTATAACTGGAGGATTATCCTCCGAATGCTACCACGGAGGGGTCCTCATGAGCGTCCTACCCGAACCCGGCGGCCGGCTCTGGAACGATGGCCGCATGGGTGATCGGGTCGGCCTCCGGGTGGCCGAGGACGAGGTGCTCCCGCCCGGTGACTGGGGGCGCCCCGCTGCGGCGGCGCCGGGAACCCGCGCCGCGTGGGCGTTCGCCGCGCTGGCCGCCGCGCTGGTGGCGGGGCGGGTCCTCGTGGCGCCGGACGTCGACGCGCGGGCGCTGGACGCGTGGGCGACGATCTTCGTGGCGGTGTGCGTGCAGGCGCTGCCGTTCCTGGTGTTCGGGGTCGCGCTGTCGGCCGCGATCACCGCGTTCGTCCCGCCCGCGGTGTGGCGGCGGGTGCTGCCGCGCCGGCCGGCGGCGGCGGTCCCGGTCGCGGGCGCGATGGGGGCCGTCCTGCCCGGGTGCGAGTGCGCCTCGGTCCCGGTGGCGGGCGGGCTGATGGCGCGCGGGGTGGTGCCGGCCGCCGCGCTCACGTTCCTGCTCGCCGCCCCCGCGATCAACCCGGTGGTCCTGGTCGCGACCGCGGTGGCCTTCCCCGGCAAGCCGGAGATGGTGGCCGGCCGTTTCGTCGCGTCGCTGGTGGTGGCCATGCTTGCGGGGTGGGCGTGGCTGCTGCTCGGCAGGGGCGAGTGGATCAGGATCCCGTCCCGCCCGCACGCGCACGGCGCGGCCGGACGGCTGGAGGCGTTCCGGCAGGCCATGCGGCACGACATCATGCACGCCGGCGGGTTCCTGGTGGTGGGCGCGTGCGCCGCCGCGACGATCAACGCGGTGGTGCCCGCGGCGTGGGTGGAGTCGGCGGCGGGCAGCGCCGCGGTGTCGGTGCTCCTGCTGGCGTTCCTGGCCGTGCTGATGTCCATCTGCTCCGAGGCCGACGCCTTCGTCGCGGCCAGCCTGTCGCAGTTCTCCACCACCGCGCGGCTGACGTTCCTCGTGGTGGGGCCCATGGTGGACCTCAAGCTGATCGCGCTGCAGGCGGGCTTCTTCGGCCGCCGGTTCGCCGTCCGTTTCGTCCCGCTGACCTTCTGCCTGGCGGTGGGCGTCAGCGTCCTGGTGGGAGGGCTGCTGTCATGAGCAAGTCCGCACAGAACCTGCTGCTGGTCCTCATCGGCGCCGCGATGCTGTGGATCACGCTGGGGAGCGGCGAGTACGTCAACTACGTGCGGCCCGCCTTCCGGTACCCGCTGGTGGTCGCCGCCGCGGCGCTGCTGGTGCTGGGCGCCGCCGGGCTGCGCAGGGAGTGGCGCGACACCGGCGGCTCCCACGACGACCAGGACGGCGACGGCTCCCAGGACGACGGTCACGGGCACGCCGGCGGGCCCAGGGTGGCCTGGCTGCTCTGCCTGCCCGTCCTCGCGATCTTCGTGATCGCCCCTCCGGCGCTCGGCTCGTTCACCGCCACCAGGAACACCGGCCGGACCGCGCCGCCGCCCGCGCCGTCCGGCGGGTTCGCCGCGCTGCCGAGCAGCGGCGAGCCCGTCCCGATGAAGATGGGCGAGTTCATCGGCCGGGCGTACCAGGCGCAGACGGGCGACCCCGCGACGTTCACGGGCGTCCCCGTCCGGCTGACGGGGTTCGTCACCCCGGCGGGGAAGGGGGCGCGGGGCTGGCAGCTCACCCGGCTGAAGGTCGCCTGCTGCGCGGGCGACGCCATCCCGTTCCCGGTGATGGTGCGCGGCCTCCCGCGCCCGCCCGCCGACGCGTGGGTGCAGGTCGACGGGGTCTGGGAGCCGCCCGCGACGGGGCAGGAGGCGACGGTCGTGCAGACGCTGCGCGGACGGTCCCTCAAGCGGATCAAGAAACCCGCCAACCCCTACGAGTGACCCGGCCCGCCACCGGCCTCGCCGTTGAAGCGGTGACGCGCCCGGACGGCCCGGTCAGATGCGGCCGACGCCCGCGCCGGCCATGACGGTCCCCTTCACCGTGGCGCTGGACTCGGGGGTGTAGGAGTACGGGATCGCCGCGACGGACCCGGGGTCGCGGGTCGCGGGCGTGCCCGAGTCGACGAGGTGGTTGTTCAGGGCCTTGATGTTGCCCTCGTCGGACGAGCCCTCCTGGAGCGAGGTCGGCCGCTCGACGTTCTCGAAGTAGTTGCGCTCGACGAAGACGCCCGCGTTCTCGGTGGACGCGACGCCGTAGCTCCCGATGTCGTTGTAGTAGTTGTTCAGCACGTGCACGGGGTTGGCGAACCGGACCCGCGGGTGGCGCTGTCCCGTCCCGTCGAACCAGTTGTGCACGTACGTGACCCGCAGGTGCCCGAGGTCCTCGCCGGCGTTGCCGTCGCTGTGGCCGAGCAGGGCGGTCTTGTCGTGGTCGTGGTAGTGGTTCCACGACACCGTGACGAAGTCGGACCCGCGCTTGACGTCGGTGAGGCCGTCGTTCCCGCCGGACAGGTCGTTGTGGTCGATCCACACGTTCGTCGAGTACTGGACGTTGATCGCGTCGTCGCTCGCGCCGGTGAACGTCAGGTTGCGGATGATGACGTTCCTGGCCTCGGAGACGTTGAGCCCGCCGCCGGTGATCCGGCCGGACGAGCCCACGCCGATGATCGTCTTGTCGGACGCCACCTTCTGCATGCCCGACACGGCGATCGTGCCGGTGATCCGGATGGTGTACGGGGTGCTCGACGTCGCGTAGGAGTCGAGCTGGTCCGCGTTCGCCGCGGTCACCGTGGCGCCGGACGCGCCGCCGGTGGTCCCGCCGTTCATGCTCGCGTACCCGACCGGGGACGCATCGGCCGCGGCGGCCGGACGGGCCGGGGCGGCGGCGCCGGTGGCCGGGGCGGCGGTGGCGGCGGTCGCGGCGAGGGCGGCGGCGAGCGTTCCGATGAGCAGGGGTCTGGTGGCCATGCGGGGTCTCCTTCGTCTCATCGCACGTAGATCTGCGGGCGGGGCGGGGCGGACATGCCGTCCCCGAGGAAGAAGCTCGGGTGCGGCGGCTGGTTGTAGGCGGTGTTCTGCCAGGCCAGCGCGGTCCGGTACTGGGTGTCGTGCAGGAGCGTGTAGATCTTGCGGTCGGTGACCTCCCTGGTGGTGAAGACACGGAGCCGGGTGTCGTCGCTCGACGGCCAGACGACCTCCTCGCGCCAGTCGCCGAGCAGGTCGCAGGACAGCGACGGGACGGCCTTCGTGCCGTTGTTGGAGTGCACGCCGGACGCGGTCAGCAGCCGGGTGTCGCCGGACGTGCCGTACTTGTCGACGCGGGTCCCGTCGAGCAGCTCGCGCACGGGGTCGGCGTCCCACCAGGCGAGGAAGTTGATCGACGACGGCTTGCGCCCCGCGTTGTTCCCGGCGACGCCGCGCAGCTCGGAGACCGACGCCGACCAGAACTCGGCCCCGGGACGTCCGGCCCAGATGTCCCCGGCCACGCCGCGGCCGTTGTCGCAGCACGCGGGCGTCGACCACAGGACCTGCCCGCTGCGCGGGTCGAGGTAGAGCGAGGACGGCTGCCCGGACGACTCGCTGACCTTGAAGTACTCCAGGCCGGGACGCGCCGGGTCGAAGTCGCCGAGGTGCTGGGCGTCGCCGTGGCCGGTCCGGGCCGTCCAGAGGCCGCGGCCGTCGTCGTCCACCGCCATGGCGCCGTAGACGATCTCGTCGCGGCCGTCCCCGTCGACGTCGCCGGCCGACAGGCTGTGCGAGCCCTGCCCGTCGTAGCCCCGGCCGGCGTTGGTGGAGCTGTCGGTGTCGAACGTCCAGCGTCGGGTGACGCGGCCGTCCCGCCAGTCCCACGCGGCGATCACGGTGCGCGTGTAGTACCCGCGCGCCATGATCAGGCTGGGCCGGACGCCGTCCAGGTAGGCGGTTCCGGCGAGGAAGCGGTCCACGCGGTTGCCGTACGAGTCGCCCCAGTCGGACACGTTCCCGCGGGCCGGGACGTAGTCCGTGGTCGCCAGCGCGGCGCCCGTCCGGCCGTCGAACACGGTGAGGTATTCGGGGCCGGTGAGGATATATCCGGCGGAGTTGCGGTGGTCGGCCGAGGCGTCGCCGATGACCCTGCCGGTGCCGTCGACGGTGGCGTCCGCGGTCTTCATGGCGACCTCGGCGCGCCCGTCGCCGTCGTAGTCGTACACCTGGAACTGCGTGTAGTGCTGGCCGGCCCGGATGTTGCGGCCCAGGTCGATCCGCCACAGCCGGGTGCCGTCCAGCCGGTAGGCGTCGATATAGACGTTGCTGGTGTAGCCGCTCTGCGAGTTGTCCTTCGAGTTGGACGGGTCCCATTTGAGGACGAACTCCAGGCGCCCGTCGCCGTCGAGATCGGCCGCGCTCGCGTCGTTCGCGCTGTAGCCGGACCCCGGCGGCTGGACGGGCACGTCCAGGTATCCGTCGCCGAACCGCAGCGCGGCCTCGGACGGTGCGCCCTCGACCCCGTCCACGACCGGCCGGACGGTGTAGGACGCTCCGGCGGGCGCGCCCTCGTCCCGGTAATTCGTCGAGTTCGTGACCGTGGCGACGCGGGCCGTGCCCCGGTACAGGTTGAAGGTCGTGCCGGGCGGGTCGGTGCCGAGCAGGCGCCAGCCGACGTAGTTGCCGTTGCCGGACCGGACGCTGATCAGGCCGCGGTCGAGGTCCTCGGCCTGCCGGGCGGCGGCCTGCGCCACGGCGGCCCGCGGTCCGGGCGGAGGGGCCGCGGTCCCGGCGAGAGCGAGGACGAGGGCGAGCGCGAGACGGAAGGTCGATCTCACGGCGACTCCCAGGGCGGGGGGCGGGAAAGCCTTTTCCCACTAGTCGCCGGCCGCGCCCGGAAGGTTGCCGCGCCGCTCCGGCGGCCGGTCCGCCAGCTGCCTCACCAGCTCGGCGGCGCCCTTGGCGGTCTGGCTCTTCACGGTGCCGACCGTGACGCCGAGGCAGCGGGCGGTGTCCTTCTCGGACAGGTCGAAGGCGAGCCGCAGGACCACGCAGGCGCGCTTGCGCTGCGGCAGCCGCCGCAGCGCCGCCCGGACGTCCACGGCCGCGGGGACGTCCGGCGGCGGGACGTGCTCCCCGGCGACCGCCCGCATCCGCTCCAGCGTGTCGCGCTCCCGGACGAGGGCCCTGATCCGGCTCCTCGACATATTGACGACCATCCGGCGCACGTAGGCGAGCGGCTGGTCGGCGGCCCGCACCCGGTCCCACCGCTGCCACGCGGCGGCCAGGGCGTCGGCCGCGAGGTCGTCGGCGCCGTCCGGATCGCCCAGCAGCAGGTAGGCCAGCCGCGCGAGCTCGCGGTGGTGCCGCTCGAAGAACCCGTGGAACTCGCTGCGGGCGGCATCAGGAGAGCGCTCCCATAACGCCCGCCGGGATCCGTTCACCGATACTCCTCTCGGCTCCGGCCCGCAGAGAAAGCGCTTTCAGCCGAACGTAGGGACGCGCCCGCCGCCCGTCAACCCGCCTTTCGGGCGTTCAGGTTCCCGGCGCCTCGGCGCCGTCCTCGGTGCGGTGCACCTGGGTCTCGTCGAAGATGAGCCAGGTCCGGGTGGAGCGAACCCCTTCGAGGGCGTGCACGCGAGCCAGGACGATGTCGCGCAGCGAGGCGTTGTCGGCCGTGCGGACCAGCATGACGAGGTCGACGTCCCCGCCGACGAAGGCCAGGTGCTCGATGCCGGGGACCTCCCGGAGCCGGGCCGACACGTGGCGCCAGGAGTTCTGCTCGATGGTGACCAGCACGTAGGCCGCCGTCCCGAGGCCGGCGCGGACCGGGTCCACCCGGGCGCCGAAGCCGGTGATCACGCCGTCGGCGATCAGCCGTTCCACCCGGGCGTGGGCGCTGGAGCGGGAGACGCTGACCCGCTCGGCGAGGGCGCGCATGGACAGCCGGCCGTCCGCCTGGAGTTCGCGGAGGATGGCGCGGTCGACGCCGTCGAGGGGCGCCGCCGATCGTCCGGCGGGCCCGGCGGGCGGCGGGGCCGCGGGCGACAGATGGTTCATCCGAGCTCCGTTACTGGGCCGTACGTCCTGGATTTATGCCGTCTATTGAGTCTTATGTCCGGTCTGGTTCATATTCCTAGCACCGATCGAGTGCGGAGGTGGGGGCGTATGGCGGGCCGGGTGGAGGAGCTGCTGCCCTCGGCGGAGCCCGTGCGGTTCCTGACCGACGGCGGCGCGGCGGTGCGCGGGCGGCAGCGCTACCCGGTGCCGGATCCGGAGCTGCTGCGCCGGGCGCACCGGGCGATGGTCGTCGGACGGCGGTTCGACGCGCAGGCGACCGCGCTGACGAAGCAGGGCCGGCTGGCGGTGTACCCGTCCAGCCACGGGCAGGAGGCCTGCCAGGTCGGGGCCGTGCTCGCGCTGGAGGACGGCGACTGGTTCTTCCCCACCTACCGGGAGTCGGTCGCGCTGGTGTCCCGCGGCATCGACCCCGTCGAGGTGCTCTCGCTGCTCAGGGGCGACGCGCACTGCGGCTACGACCCCGGCGCCCACCGCACGGCGCCGCAGTGCACGCCGCTCGCGACCCAGACCGTCCACGCGGCCGGCCTCGCGTACGCGGAGCGGCGCAAGGGGACGGGACGGGTCGCGCTGGCCTGCGTCGGCGACGGCGCCACCAGCGAGGGCGACTTCCACGAGGCGCTCAACTTCGCGGCCGTGTTCAAGGCGCCCGTCGTCTTCCTGGTGCAGAACAACCAGTACGCCATCTCGGTTCCGCTCGACCGGCAGACCGCCGCACCTTCCCTGGCCCACAAGGGGATCGGGTACGGCGTGCGCTCCGAGCGGGTGGACGGCAACGACCCGGTCGCGGTGCTCGCCGTCCTCGCCGCGGCCGTCGAGCACGCCCGGTCGGGCGGCGGGCCGTTCCTGGTCGAGGCGCACACGTACCGGCTCGAAGCGCACACCAACGCCGACGACGCGTCCCGGTACCGGCCGGACGCGGAGGCCGAGGAGTGGCGGCGGCGCGACCCGATCGCCCGGCTGGAGACGTACCTGCGGCGCCGCGGGCACCTCACCGACACCGACGTCGCCGCGTCGGCCGCCGAGGCGGAGGAGTTCGCCGAGCGGCTGCGCACCCGCATGAACGCGGACCCGGACCTCGCCCCCATGGGGCTGTTCGACCACGTCTACGGCACGCCGACCCCGCAGCTGGACGAGCAGCGCGCGCAGCTGCGGGCCGAGATCGAGGCCGAGGAGGCGCTGTCGTGATCACGATGGCCCAGGCGCTCAACACCGCGCTGCGGGACGCCCTCGACGGGGACGAGCGGGTCGTGGTGTTCGGCGAGGACGTCGGCGCGCTCGGCGGCGTCTTCCGCGTCACCGACGGGCTCGCCGCGAAGTTCGGCGGCGACCGCTGCTTCGACACCCCGCTCGCCGAGTCCGGCATCGTCGGGTTCGCGGTCGGCATGGCGATGGGCGGGTTCCGGCCCGTCGTCGAGATGCAGTTCGACGCGTTCGCCTACCCGGCGTTCGAGCAGATCGTGTCGCACGTGGCGAAGATGCGGAACCGTACGCGCGGGAAGGTCGCGCTGCCGCTCGTCATCCGCGTCCCCTACGCGGGCGGGATCGGCGGCGTGGAGCACCACTGCGATTCCAGCGAGGCCTACTACGCGCACACGCCGGGGTTGAAGGTCGTCACGCCGGCCACCGTCGAGGACGCCTACTCGCTGCTGCGGGAGGCGATCGACGACCCCGACCCGGTCGTCTTCATGGAGCCGAAAAAGCTGTACTGGTCGAAGTCGGACGTCGAGCGGCTCGACCGGACGGAGCCGTTCGGCCGCGCCGCCGTCCGCCGCCCCGGCCGCGACGCGACGGTCGTCGCCTACGGGCCGACCGTGCCGGTCGCGCTGGAGGCCGCCGGCGCCGCCGCCGCCGCGGAGGACTGGGACCTGGAGGTCATCGACCTGCGGACGATCGTCCCGTTCGACGACGCGACCGTGGCCGCGTCCGTCCGCCGGACGGGGCGCTGCGTGGTGGTCGGCGAGGCCGCGGGGTTCGGGGGCGTCGCCGCGGAGATCGCCGCCCGGGTGCAGGAGCGCTGCTTCCACAGCCTGGAGGCGCCGGTGCTGCGGGTGACGGGGTTCGACATCCCGTACCCGCCGCCCATGCTGGAGCACCATCACCTGCCGAGCACCGACCGGATCCTCGACGCGCTCGACCGCCTCCAGCGCGACGACCGTCCCGACACGCGGTTCCTGGACGGTGCCCGATGAGCGAGGCGACGGTCTTCCGGCTTCCCGATCTGGGCGAAGGGCTCACCGAGGCCGAGATCCTGGAATGGAAGGTGAAGGTCGGCGACACGGTGACCGTCGACCAGAGCATCGTCGAGGTCGAGACCGCCAAGGCGGCCGTCGACGTCCCCGTCCCCCTCGCGGGCACGGTCGCGGAACTGTACGCCGAGGCCGGGACCGTGGTGGAGGTCGGCGCCCCGCTCATCGCGATCACCGCCGAGGGCGCGGCGGCGGCCCGGTACCGGGAGGAGGAGCGGGCCGGGTCCGGGAACGTGCTGGTCGGGTACGGGACGCGGGAGCCGCGGCGGTCCCGGCGCCGGGTGGCGCGGCCGGACCCCGGCCCGACAGCCGTGCCCGCCCGCGGCGAGGCCCCCCGGGTCATCTCGCCCGTGGTGCGGCGGTTGGCGCTGGACAACGGCATCGACGTCGGGGCGCTGACGCCCAGCGGGCCCGGCGGGGTCGTGCTGCGGCGGGACGTCGAGACCGCGATCGCGGCGCGTCCCGGCGAGCCCGAGGACGGGGACGGCGTGGTGCGCGTCCCGCTGAAGGGCGCGCGCCGGACGGCGGCGGAGCGGCTGTCCCGCAGCCGCCGCGAGATCCCGGACGCGACCACGTGGGTCGACGTGGACGCGACCCGCCTGGTCAAGCTCAGGAAGGACATCCAGCGCTCCGGCGCGCGGGTGGGGATGCTGGCCCTGTTCGCCCGGATCTGCCTGGCCGGGCTGAAGCGCCATCCCGAGCTCAACGCCTACGTGGACGTCGAGCGGCAGGAGATCGTCCGGGTGCCGGAGGTCCATCTGGGGTTCGCGGCGCAGACCGACCGCGGTCTGGTGGTCCCGGTCGTCCGCGACGCGCACGCGATGACGCTGGCCGAGCTCGCCGCCGCCCTCCGGGAGCGGACGGACGGCGCCCGGGAGGGGCGGCTGGCTCCGTCCGACCTGACCGGTGGCACGTTCACGCTCAACAACTACGGCGTGTTCGGCGTGGACGGCTCGACCCCGATCATCAACCATCCCGAGGCGGCCATGCTCGGCGTCGGGCGGATCGTCGAGAAGCCCTGGGGCCACAAGGGGAAGGTCCGGCTCCGCAAGGTGACGCAACTGTCGTTCACCTTCGACCACCGGGTGTGCGACGGCGGCGTCGCCGGGGGATTCCTGCGCTTCGTCGCCGACTGCGTGGAGCGCCCCGAGGTCCTCGTCACGAATCTGTAGCGTCACCAGCGGGGCGGCGGCGCAGGCCGTCGAACGCGACCTTGCAGAGCGCGTCGGCGATCTCGCCGGCGCCCGCCCCGCCGCGCGGCCGGTACCACTCGATCAGCGAGTTGACGAGGCCGAACAGCAGCCGGGCCGCGATCGGCGGGTCGACGTCGGGGCGGATGTCGCCGTCGGCCTCGGCCTCCGCGACGAGCCCGGAGACGAGGTGGTCGAACTCGCGGCGGCGGGCCAGCGCCCGCTTCTCGACGGCGGTGTTGCCGCGCACCCGCAGCAGCAGCGTCACGAACGGCTGCTCGGCGACGAGGACGGCGACGCTGGCGCGCACGAGGTGCTCCAGCCGGTCGATCGCGCGGCCCGGCCGGGCCACGGCCTCGGCGGCGGCGGCGAAGAGCCCGTCGAGCGCGCGGTCCACGGCGAGCTGGAGCAGCTCGTCCTTGCCGGCGACGTGGTGGTAGATCGCGGACTTGCTGATGCCGAGCCGCTTCGCCAGGTCGTCCATGCTGGTGCCGTCGTAGCCGCGCTCGTTGAACACCGTGACGGCGACCCGCAGCAGCGACTCCTTGTCGTAGCCCGGCCGGCCGCGCCGGTTCGCCCGCCTGCCGCCCTCGTTGGTCACGGCGGTCATTATCGCAGCGTCCGGGGGTGCGCGCCCTTCCCCGCGGGCCGGTACCGAGCTAAAATACTGACTGAACGGACGGTCGGTAATTCACGGGAGGGCGGATGACGCTGGAGCAGTTCGAGCGGACGATCGACCGCGACCAGCGCATCGAGCCGCGCGACTGGATGCCCGAGAAGTACCGGTCCACGATGGTCCGGCAGATCGCCCAGCACGCCCACTCCGAGATCATCGGGATGCAGCCGGAGGGCATCTGGATCACCCGCGCGCCGTCGCTGCGCCGCAAGGCGATCCTGCTCGCCAAGGTGCAGGACGAGGCGGGCCACGGCCTGTACCTGTACTCGGCGGCCGAGACGCTCGGCGCCGACCGCACCGACCTGACCGAGCGGCTGGTCTCCGGCCGGCAGAAGTACTCGTCGATCTTCAACTACCCGACGCTGACCTTCGCCGACGTCGGGGTGATCGGCTGGCTGGTGGACGGCGCCGCGATCTGCAACCAGGTGCCGCTGTGCCGCAGCTCCTACGGCCCCTACGGGCGGGCGATGATCCGGATCTGCAAGGAGGAGTCGTTCCACCAGCGGCAGGGCTACGAGCTGCTGATGACGCTGATGCGCGGCACGCCGGCCCAGCGGGAGATGGTGCAGGACGCCGTGAACCGCTGGTGGTGGCCGTCCCTGATGATGTTCGGCCCGCCCGACGCCGACTCGACGCACACCGCGCAGTCCATGGCCTGGAAGATCAAACGGCACACCAACGACGAGCTGCGGCAGCGGTTCGTGGACATGACCGTCCCGCAGGCCGAGGCGCTCGGCGTCACGCTCCCCGACCCGGACCTGACGTGGAACGAGGAGCGCGGCCACCACGACTTCGGCGAGATCGACTGGTCCGAGCTGAAGCGCGTCATCAGCGGCGACGGCCCTTGCAACGCGGAGCGGATCGCGGTGCGCAAGGCCGCCCACGAGGACGGCGCCTGGGTCCGCGAGGCCGCCGCCGCGCACGCCGCCAAGCAGGCCGCGCGCAATGCCGGGCGACCGGTCGGGAGGGAGGCGTCCTGATGGAGAAGGACTGGCCGCTGTACGAGGTGTTCGTCCGGGGCAAGCGGGGCCTGAACCACGTGCACGTCGGGTCGCTGCGCGCCGCCGACGACACGATGGCGCTGCGCAACGCCCGCGACCTGTACACGCGGCGGAACGAGGGCGTGAGCATCTGGGTGGTCAAGGCGCGGGACATCACCGCGTCCAGCCCGGACGAGAAGGACGCGTTCTTCGACCCGAGCGGCGACAAGGTCTATAGGCACCCGACGTTCTACGAGATCCCCGACGACGTCCCGCACATGTGAGGCTCCGATGGCCCTCCACGACCCGTTCGACGCGGACAACCCGTTCCACGCGCTGACCCAGGACGACGGCGACCCCCGCTGGGCGTTCGGGACCGGGTTCCACGACCCGCTCGCCGGGATCGACGCCTCCGTCCCGGACGGCCTGGACCCGGGCGACCTCGCCGCCTACTGCCTGATGCTCGGCGACGACGCGCTGATCATGTCGCACCGGCTCCAGGAGTGGTGCACGCACGCGCCCGAGCTGGAGGAGGAGGTCGCGCTCGCCAACATCGCGCTGGACCTGCTCGGCCAGGCCCGGCTGCTGCTGGCCCGGGCCGCCGCCGCCGAGGACAAGGGCCGGGGCGAGGACGACTTCGCCTACTTCCGGGACGCGCCCGAGTTCCGCAACGTCGGCCTCACCGCGCTGCCGAACGGCGACTTCGCGCAGTCGACCGTCCGGCTGCTGCTGTTCGCGACATGGCGGCTGGCGCTGCTGGACCGGCTCACCGCGTCCGGCGACCAGGTTCTCGCCGCGATCGCCGCGAAGAGCGTGAAGGAGGTCGCCTACCACCGCGACCACGCCGCGCTGTGGACGATCAGGCTCGGCGACGGCACCGACCTCTCCCACGAGCGCGCGCAGCGTGCGGTGGACGAGGTGTGGCCGCACACGGGCGAGCTGTTCGGCGTCCACGAGATCGAGCGGCGGATGGCCGCCGCGGGCGCGGGGGTCGACCCGTCCGCCGTCCGCGCGGAGTTCGACGCGGTGCTCGACGAGGTGCTGGCGGCGGCGACGCTCCGGCGTCCCGACCCCGTACCGCCCCGCGTGGCCGGGCGCGACGGCGAGCACCCCGCCGCGATGACCGCCCTGCTCGCCGAGCTGCAGGGGCTGGCCCGCGAGCATCCGGGGGCGGAATGGTGAGCGCCCGCGCGGTCGCCGAGACCGTCACCGATCCCGAGCTGCCGATGGTCACGCTCGCCGAGCTCGGCGTGCTGCGCGAGGTCACCGAGGGGCCCGGCCGCGTCGAGGTGACGATCACCCCCACCTACACCGGCTGCCCGGCCCTGGACGCGATGCGCGACGACCTGCGGAACCGGCTCGCCGAGGCCGGGTACGCCGAGGTCCGGATCCGCACCGTGCTCGACCCGCCGTGGACGACCGACTGGATCAGCGGGCCGGGCCGCCGGAAGCTGGCCGCCGCCGGGGTCTCGCCGCCCGGCCCCGCGCCGCGCCGCGCGTCCGGCCCGATCCCGCTCGCGCTGGGCCCGACCCGGCGGGTCGCCTGCCCCCGCTGCGGGTCCGCCGACACGGTCGAGCTGTCCCGGTTCGGGTCCACGGCCTGCAAGTCGCTGCGGCGCTGCGACGCCTGCCACGAGCCGTTCGAGCACTTCAAGGAGATCTGAGCCGTGACGCTCACCGAGGTCGCACCGCGCCGCGCCGGCTTCCACTCGCTGCGCGTCGCGGACGTCGAGCCGCTCTGCGACGACGCGGTCGCGGTCACCTTCGACGTCCCGCCGGAGCTGGCGGACGCGTACGCGTTCCGGCCCGGCCAGTTCCTCACGCTCCGCCGCGTCCTGGACGGCCGGGAGGAACGCCGCTCCTACTCGATCTGCGCCCCCGCCGGGGCGGCGCCGCGCATCGGGGTCCGGGAGATCCCGGACGGGCTGTTCTCGTCCTGGCTGGTCCACGAGGTGCGGGCGGGCGATGTCGTCGAGGTCCTGCCGCCGTCCGGCACGTTCGTGCTCGACGCCCCCGGGGCCGAGCACCACGTGCTGATCGCCGCCGGCTCCGGGATCACCCCGGTGATGTCCATCGCCGCGTCCGCCCTCGCCGACCCCGCCGCCCGCGTCACCGTGCTCTACGGCAACCGGCGCAGCGGGACCGTCATGTTCGCCGACGAGCTCGCCGACCTGAAGGACGCCCACCCGGACCGGTTCGAGCTGGTGCACGTCCTGTCCCAGGAACCCCGCGAGGCCGAGCTGTTCAGCGGCAGGCTGAACGCGGACCGGCTGCGCGCCCTCCTGCCGCTCCTCGTCCCCGTCGCCGACGTCGGCCACTGGTGGCTGTGCGGGCCGTTCGGCATGGTCACCGACGCGCGGGACGTCCTGCGGGGCTTCGGGGTGCCGCGCGAGCGCGTCCACCAGGAGCTCTTCCACGTGGACGAGGTGCCGCCCGAGCCGAACCGCACGCGGTCCGCGCCGTCCGGCCCGGCCAGCGAGGTCACCATCGTCCTGGACGGGCGCTCCACCACGCTGACGCAGCCGCGGGACGCGACCGTCCTCGACTCGGCGCAGCGGGTCCGCCCCGACCTGCCGTTCGCCTGCAAGGGCGGCGTGTGCGGGACGTGCCGCGCGCGGGTCGTCGAGGGCGCGGCCGACATGCGCCGCAACTTCGCGCTCGACCCGGCCGAGGTGGACGCCGGGTACGTCCTCACCTGCCAGTCCGTCCCGGCCACGCCGGAGCTGACCGTCGACTACGACGCGTGACACCACCCCGGCGGAAGATGGCGGCCTTCCGCCGGGGTGGTGGGCCGGTGCCCGCGTCAGCAGGTCAGGTTGTCACCGGCGGGGACACCGAGGATCTGGGTCATCCTCTGGTAGGCGTTCACCCGGCTCTGCACCTGGGCCGGGTTGCGGCCGTCGCATTCCAGGCTGCCGTTGATGCTGCGGATCGTCTCGCCGAACCCGCGGCCGTTGACCATGGCGTCGTGCCCGGTCATGGTGCCGGGACCACGCTGGGTCATCCAGTACCAGAGCCCGGTCTTCCAGGCCACCGCGGAGTCCTGCTCCACCAGCCACGGGTTGTTCAGCAGGCCGATGCCGAGGGCATCGCCCGCCGCCTTGTAGTTGAAGTTCCAGCTCAGCTGGATGGGGCCGCGCCCGTAGTAGGCGGCCTGCCCGGCGGGGCAGCCGTAGGGCTGGCTCGCGTCGCAGTAGTGCGGGTAGTTGCCGGTGTTCTGCTCGACGATGTGGACGAGCCCGCCCGTCTCATGGCTGACGTTGGCGAGGAAGGCCGCCGCCTCCTGCTTCTTCACCGTGTCATTGCCGGTGTTGGCGAACCCGGGGAACGCGTCCATCGCCGCGGTCAGCCCGCCGTAGCTGTAGAACGCGTTGCGGTTCGGGAACATCTGGTTGAACTGGGCCTCGCTGACCACGAACGCGGCCGCGTTCGCCGCGGACGCCGTCGGCAGGACGGCCGACAGCGCGGCCACCATGAGCGCCACGACGCCGATCAGCGCGCGCCTCACCCTCTGGCGCGCCATCACTGCACCTGGAGGTCGACGCACGCGTAGAACGCGTTGGGGGTGTCGGCGACGTTCCAGACGGCCAGCACCTTCTGCCGTCCGGAGACCCCGCCGAGGTCGACCGGGTGCGACACGGTCGCCGGGGGCTGCTGGTCGCCGCCGTCGATGTCGGCGACCTTCCGGCCGCCGACGTAGTACTCGAAGTTGGTGGTGCGGTGCCGGGCGGTGAACGTCCAGGTGAAGGTGACCTGGCGGCCGACGGCGGCCGCCTGCCAGCCCTTGCCGTCGTCGTCGAGCTCGGCGAACCGCGCGTTGCCGCCGCTGCAGCTCGTCAGGCCCTTCGGCCCTTCGACGCTCTGCGGCTCCCACTGGATGTCACCGCACTGGACGATCTTCTGGGCGCACTGGGCCTGCCTGCTCAGCGGCGCCGACACGTAGCCGTGCGCGTAGGCGGCGGTCGCCGGCAGCACGACCGCGACGAGGGGAGCGATTCCGAGGCCGGCCGCGAGAGCGGCGAGCCTGCGCCTTGATTTCTTCATAGCGGGGGGTCCTTGCGTGCTGGGGTGGTCTGTCGTTCGGCGCGGCGGGGAGCGGCCGCGAGGGGAGCGGGCGGCGGGGAGCGGGGCATGGCGGCTCCATCAGATAGGAAACTTTCCTATCGAATTGGTGGAACGGTAACTCCCCCGCGGATGACGGGCAAGACCAACGCCGCACCGCCCGATCCACCCCGACAAGACCAGCGCAGGCTAGGACCCGAACCAGCCGCATCCGGCCAAGAAGATTGGCAGCATTACCCGTCCACCCGAGTAATCCATCGGCACCATCCGCCAAAACCCCCACAGCCCCGGCACGGTCCGTGCAGGAGAAGGAGCGTGCGGTCACACTCATGACGTGCGCCGACGCGGCCCCGAACCACCACGGCGGCGGCCAGCTCCTCCCCGGCCTTCGTGGAGACGGCCGGAGGCGCGGGACGCCGCACGTGGAACGCCTCGGCGAACTTCAGTGCCGGGAGGGGACGTCGCGCGGCTTCGCGGGCGGCAGGCTGACTTACTCGGTGGCGATCCGGTGCGCCTCACGGAAACGGCAGGTGGTGAGCAGGCCGACGCCGGACGCGGCGGCCCGGACGAGCAGTGCCCACACGGGAGACATGGTCGCCGCTTCGGCACCCTAGGAAGCCAGTGGGCGCCCAGAAGAAAATCTGGACGCCCATCACTTGAAGTCGCATCTTATGCGTGTTCAGTCATCTTCCATGCGATCATTGAATCATGGCCGAAGGATGGACCGCCGACTTTCAATGAAACAGGCCGCTCACTTGACCCGCTTCTGAAAGCTGCCGTCCGGCCAAACCCACCTGAAGCCGTAAGCATGATGCGGCTTTGCCCTGGGCACGGAGATCTGATACTCGACCGTGCCGGCCAAGCGGTCGACCGTCCGCACCGGGGCGATCGTCCCCACTTCACGCCTCTTGTGGTAGGTCGTTCCGTTATTCCAGACCAGGCCGTCGATCTTCAGAGGATCCTCAGCCAGCACGAACCTTATGGCGATCGATATCTCCCTGGTCTTGAACCTATTGCCACCCTTGCGGTAGTAGGGCTTCATGGTCTCGATATTGTCTTCGAAGACCTGTCGAATTCCGACCTCTTCGACGTCTCCCCTGAAAAGCGGTCTTCCGGGGTAGATCCACAGCCTCCTGCCGCCGTCCTCTTCCGCGGCGCGCGCCACGAAGAGGTCGTGTCCCGGTATCAGCGACTCGATCGAATTCTTTCCCCGGGAACCGCGACCGGTGAAGTGGGACCGGTGTTCCACCAGCCGTACGTTGTCGCGCAGCACTTTGATCGTTTGGCGTCGGGTATTCGTGTAGCGATGATATCCGCCGACCGGTTCGATGATCAGCAGGCCCTCGATACGGAGGATCTCATAGGGCGCCGGATCGCAATAGTGGACGCTGTAGTACCTGAAACAGGTGGCGGCGAGGAGCAGCAGGCCGAACTCAGCGACCGCCGTTCCGGCGAGGACCTTTGTGTCATCGAAGCGCGCGCTCACGAGATAGGTCAGATAGCCGCCGCCGGCCAGCAGCAGAGTCGCGAAGAGAGCGATGGACCTGATCGTCGCGCCGGCGTCCCTGACGATCTTCAGTGGACGGACATTGAGCAGGCGCTCAAGCTCCATGGTCAGCCCCAAGTGTCGCCGGTGACTAGGGGGACGAACGACGGTTTCACCCCGCATTGACTCGCAAATACCCATTGTCGACAATCTACAAACTGGCCACACCGTGACAACGCGTTCTGGATTGATCACCGAGCGGAGAGATTTTCCGATCAGTGTCACCAGACACAATTTTTGCTATCGCAAATGTCCGTCGCGCCATTATGGCGATCATTGTCGACATTCCTGGAAGGGCGGCGCTCACGGCGCCGGGCCACCCCGGGCACGGCGAGTCCGCTGTCCTGCCGAGCCGGTGCCCGGCGAGCCGTTCCGGTCATCGGGACTCGGGTCGACCGAGGTCTGGGGCCCTCTTACGATCGGCGGACGCTTTGCCGCCCGACCTGGCGGGACGCCCGCGTCCGGCCCGAACGGCGGTACCGACCGGGCCGGGCGCGGGCCCTCGTGAACGGTCGCGGCGTGACGCGATGGCCGCTGAGAGGACGTCATGGAGCAGAGCGCTGATTACGTGGTGGTGGGGGCCGGGAGCGCCGGGTGCGTGCTGGCCAGGCGGCTGGCGGAGTCCGGGGCGAGCGTCGTGCTGGTCGAGGCGGGCGGGCCGGACCGGACGCCGCTGGTGCGCAAGCCCGGGCTGATCGCCGTGTTCCACAACGTCCCGCAGCTCAAGAAGCGGCTGGACTGGGGGTTCTACAGCTCGCCGCAGGAGAACGCGCTCGACCGGAAGATCCCGCAGGTGCGGGGGCGCGTCCTCGGCGGGTCGGGGTCGATCAACGGGATGCTGTTCGTGCGGGGGCACCGCAAGAACTACGACGACTGGGCTGCCGAAGGGTGCGAGGGCTGGGCCTTCGACGACGTGCTCGGCAGCTACAAGCGGCTGGAGAACTGGGAGGACGGCGCCACCGACCTGCGCGGCGCGGGCGGGCCCATCCAGGTGACGCGGCAGAAGGACCTCACGCCGGCGTCGCAGGCGTTCATCGAGGCGGTCGCCGACACCGCGGGCGTGAAGCGGAACGACGACTACAACGGCGCCGAGCAGGAGGGTGTCGGGATCTTCCAGCAGAGCGTCGACAAGGGGCTGCGCTACAGCTCGTCCGTCGGCTACCTGGACGACCACGGCCTGGCGAACCTGACCGTGCTGACCGGCGTGACCGTGACCCGCGTGGTGATCGAGAAGGGGCGCGCGACGGGCGTCGAGGTCGTCACCAAGAAGGGGAAGGGGACGGTCCGGGCGTCCAGGGAGGTGGTGCTGGCGGCCGGGGCGTTCGGCTCGCCGCACCTGCTGATGCTGTCCGGGGTGGGTCCGGCGGCGCACCTGCGCGAGCACGGCATCGAGGTGCGCGCCGACCTGCCGGTCGGGGACAACCTGCACGACCACATGTTCGTGCCGATGACGTTCGTCATGGACAGCGCCCGCAACAAGGGCACGGCGCCCTACTTCGCCCGGGGCGTCGTCAAGGAGTGGACGCGGGGCGGGACGTGGGTGGCCCGGTCGGTCTTCGAGGCGGTCGGGTTCGTGCGCAGCGGCCAGGCCGGGGACGTCCCCGACATCCAGCTGCACGCGCTGCCGTGGTCGTACCCGTTCCCGAACCAGGACGCGCCCGTCCGGCACGCCGTCGACAAGCGGCCCGCGCTCACGGTCATGCCGACGCTGATCTACCCCAGGAGCCGCGGCACGGTCCGGCTGGCGTCGGCCGACCCGCTGGCCGCGCCGGTCATCGACCCGGGCTACCTGTCCGACCCGGACGACGCCCGGCTGCTGCTGGACGGCATCGAGCTGGTCCGCGAGGTGATGGGCAACAAGGTCATCGCCGGGGACGTCAAGGAGGAGCTGTCGCCGGGCCCGGAGTTCCCCGACCGCGCCGCGATGGCGAAGGAGCTGCCGAACCGCGCCACGACCGTGTACCACCCGGTCGGCTCGTGCCGGATGGGGACCGACGAGCGGGCCGTGGTCGATCCGGCGCTGCGGGTGCGCGGCGTCGAGGGGCTCCGCGTGGCGGACGCGTCGATCATGCCGAGCATCATCGGGGGGAACACCAACGCCCCGAGCATGATGATCGGCGAGCACGGCGCGGCGCTGATCCTCGGCTAGGCGGGCGGCGGGAAGGCCGTCACCCAGCGGCGCTGCCACGGGGTCTCCACGGCCCGCGGGTGGTGGTGCTCGCGCGTCCACGCGACGGCCTCGGACGGGTCCAGGCCGGACAGGACGGCCAGGCAGGCGATGACGGTCCCGGTGCGTCCGACGCCGCCGCCGCAGGCGACCTCGGCGGCGCCCGAGCGGGCCTTCTCGTGCAGGGCCCGGATCTGCCGGACGGCGTCGTCGCGGTCCCGGGGAAGCAGGAAGTCGGGCCAGACGATCCAGGCGGACGGCCAGCGCACGTGCGGCCCGTGCCTGCGGCGGAGGCGGCCGGAGCCCAGGTAGAGGCCGAACTCGGGGAGCGGCCCGTCCGGCAGGGGGTCGCGCAGGCCGCGGCCCCGGATCGGGGTGCCGTCCGGAAGGCGGATGGCGCCGGTGAGCGTCATCGGGTCACCTCCCGGCGGCGGGCGCGGTGGTTGGCGACGTTGAGGCGGTTGCCGCACCGCTCGGGCATGCAGTAGCGGCGCCGTCCGGCACGGCTGGCGTCGGCGAACACGCCCCGGCAGCCGGGGGCGGCGCAGGCACGGAAGCGCTCGTGCCCGAGGGCCCGGACGACCCCGGCCAGCGCGACGCCGATGATCGCGGCGAGCTGGTCGGCGAGGGGCGCGTCCGGTGCGGTCGGGACGTGCCACCGCCACCGCCCGGACGGGTCGTGGCGCAGGACCGGCGCGCGGCCGGCGCGGCGGGTCAGCACGGCGGCGCCCGCCGCCGCCTGCTCCGCGGTCTCGGTCTCGATGATCCCGCGGACCTCGCGGCGCAGGAGCTGGACCGGGAAGACGTCGTCGGCGGACGGCCGGAGGCCGTGCCCCGCCAGCAGGGCCGCGAGGGCCTCGGCGTCGGGGAGCGCCTCCGAGCCGCGGACGGTCGGCGACGTGCTGACCAGCTCGTTCGCCAGCTCGATGCCGGGTGTGTAGTCGGTGAGTGGGATGTGCACCCGATCCTCCTGTAAGTGTTACAGAAGGACTATATCCCTTACCTGGCGTCGGGCGCGGTGGTCACGTCGAACTGGAGGCCGCCGTTCACCGCCGACACCTCCACGTGCGCGCCGTGCCGGAGGTCCCCCGCGAGCAGGAGATCGGACAGCTCGTCGTCCACCTCGCGCTGGATCGTGCGGCGGAGGGGGCGGGCGCCGAACTCGGGCTGGTAGCCGCGCTCGGCGAGCAGGTCCACCGCCTCCGGGGTGAAGGTCACCGTGACGTCCTGCGCGCGGAGGCGGCGGCGCGTCTCGTCCAGGAGCAGGTCGGTGATCTGGCGGAGCTGCCCGGCCTCCAGCCGCCGGAAGACGATGATCTCGTCGATCCGGTTGAGGAACTCGGGCCGGAACGACTCGCGCAGCCGCCGCATGATCCGGTCGCTCAGCCCGGAGCCCGCGCCGTCGGACGAGCCGAACCCGATCTCGGTCGTGCCGGTGATCAGCTCCGAGCCGAGGTTGCTCGTCATGATCACGACGGTGTTGCGGAAGTCGACGGTCCGGCCCTGTGCGTCGGTGAGCCGGCCGTCGTCGAGCAGCTGCAACAGGACGTTGAACACGTCCTGGTGCGCCTTCTCGATCTCGTCCAGCAGGATCACCGAGTACGGCTGCCGGCGGACGGCGTCGGTGAGCTGGCCCGCCTCCTCGTAGCCGACGTACCCGGGCGGCGCGCCCATCAGGCGGCTGACCGTGTGCCGCTCCTGGAACTCGCTCATGTCGAACCGCAGCAGCCGGTCGCGGCTGCCGAACAGCGCCTCGGCCAGCGCCTTCGCCAGCTCGGTCTTGCCGACGCCGGTCGGGCCGAGGAACAGGAACCCGCCGATCGGGCGGTCCGGGTCGCCCATCCCCGCGCGGGACCGCCGGACGGCCCGCGCCACCGCCGCCACCGCGTCCTCCTGCCCGACGACGCGCTGGTGCAGGTGCTCCTCCAGCTCGACGAGGCGCTCCCGCTCGGCCTGGGTGAGCTGGGTGACGGGCACGCCGGAGATCCGGGAGACGACCTCGGCGATGTCCTCCGTGGTCACCTCGGGGACGGCCGCGGGCCCGCCGTTCTCGCGCGTCTCCGCGAGCTCCTTCTCCAGCCGGCCGATCTCGTCGCGCAGCTCGGACGCCTTCTCGTAGTCCTCGTCCGCGACGGCCTGGTCCTTCTCCCGGCGGCGCCGGTCGAGGCGCTGCTCCAGCCCGCGGCGGCCGCCGTCCCGCGTCCCGGACCGCAACCGGACGCGGGCGCCCGCCTGGTCGATCAGGTCGATCGCCTTGTCCGGCAGGAAGCGGTCGGTGAGGTAGCGGCTGGACAGGTCGACGGCGGCGACCAGCGCCTCGTCGGTGAACCGCACCTGGTGGTGCGCCTCGTACCGGTCGCGCAGGCCGCGCAGGATCTCGATGCTGTCGTCGGCGCTCGGCTCCGGCACGAGAATCGGCTGGAACCGGCGTTCGAGCGCGGCGTCCTTCTCGATGTTGCGGCGGTACTCGTCGATGGTGGTGGCGCCGACCACGTGCAGCTCGCCGCGCGAGAGCGGCGGCTTCAGCATGTTGCCCGCCGACATCGCGCCCTCCGCGCTGCCCGCGCCGACGATCGTGTGGATCTCGTCGATGAACACGACCAGCTCGTCGGCGTGCTCGCGGATCTCGTCCACGAGCTTCTTCAGCCGCTCCTCGAAGTCGCCGCGGTAGCGGGTGCCGGCGACGACGCCGCCGAGGTCGAGCTGGACGAGCCGCGTGCCGCGCAGGGTCTCCGGGACGTCGTCGTCCACGATCCGCTGGGCGAGCCCCTCGGCGATCGCGGTCTTGCCGACGCCCGGGTCACCGATCAGCACCGGGTTGTTCTTGGTGCGCCGCGACAGCACCTCGACGGTCTCCTCGATCTCGTCCTCGCGCCCGATGACGGGATCCACGCGGCCCTCCCGGGCGAGCGCGGTCAGGTCGCGGCCGAACTCGTCCAGCGTGGGCGTGCCGGTCGGCTGCCCGCCGCCGGGCCCGCCGGGCGGCTGGCCGCCGCCCGCCGCCGCCTGCTGCAGCGAGTCCGGCGTGACGTGCTCGTGGTCGAGGATCCGGCCCGCGGTGGACCCGCGGTCGAGCGCCAGCGCGAACAGCAGGTGCTCGGGCCCGATGTAGGACGAGCCGAGGGCGCGCGACACCTGGTGCGAGTCGAGCAGCGCCCGCTTGGCGGACGGGGTCAGCTCGGGCGGCACCTCCCGCGGGTCGCCGCGCCGCGCGTGCCCCTCGATCTCCTGCCTGATCTTGTCCGGGTCGGCGCCCGCCCGCGCCATCCACTGCCGCGTGCCCTGCTGCCGCGTCGCCGCCCACAGCAGGTGGTCGGTGTCCAGGTCGTGGCTGCCCCACTGCGCCGCCTGCGCGGCCGCGTCGCGCACCAGCTCGCGCGCCGGCTCGCTCATCAGCCGCGCGATGCTGATCCGCTCCATCGGGCGGCGTTGCGCCCGCGCCCCGAAGTAGCGGGCGAGCATCTCCTCGAACGGGTCCATCCCCTCGGGCCCGTACCACCCCGCGGTCATCTCAGAAACCCCCCGGTCGTCCAAGGACACGTCATAGCAACGGTCGGGTCCCTGCCCGTGCAGACTTGCCGAAAACACGGGCACGGCCTGCCGAAAGGCGGATCGGACGGGGAGCAGGGTCGTCCGGATTTCGAGGTAGATGTCCAGTGCGTCGGGGCCTCCTCGCGGGCCCCCGCCTGCCGTTGCGGACGCGGGCCTGCTCCGCCGAGGTCAGCGGTCGTTGACCGTGCCGGCGGGGCCGTTTCCCGTCCGCGCCCGGAACTCGCCGGGCGGCTCGCCGTGGACGGCCCGGAACACCCGGTTGAAGTGCGCGGCGTTCGGGAAGCCCCAGCGGGCGGCTATCGCGCTGACCGGACGGGCCCGCAGCGCCGGGTCGAGCAGGTCGGCGCGGGCGCGGTCGAGCCTGCGGAGCCGGATCCACTCGGCCACGCTCGTCCCCTGCGCCTCGAACAGCGTGTACAGGTGCCGGACGGAGATGTGGTGGGCCGCGGCGATGCGGCCGGGGGTCAGCCCGGGGTCGCCGAGCCGCGCGTCGATGTAGGCGTGGACGCGCAGGAGCAGGGCGCGGTGCCGGGCGTCCCGGGAGGCGTCGCCGGCCCGGTCGAGGCGGGCCGCGAACACCGCGGTCAGCAGGTCGAGGACGGCGCCGCCCCAGCCGGTGCGCGGCGGCGCCCATGCCGTCGAGCTGGCCGGGCAGCTGCCGGGCCAGCGAGGAGATCAGCGCGCCGGGCCCGCCGGTGCCCGGGACGCGGGTGCCGGTGAGCGTGCCGAGGTCCCGGTGGCGCAGGGGCAGCAGCGCGCGCGGGAAGCTCACGGCGACGACCCGGGCCGGGGCCGTGTTCACCCACCGGGCGGGACGGGACAGGTCGACGAACGCGAAGTCCCCCGGGGCGAGCATGGCCTGCCTGCCGTCCTGCTCGATCAGCGTCTCGCCCGCCACGCTCACGTCGATCTTGCACAGCCCCGGGTCGGATCGGCGGATCAGCCGCGGCGTGCGGACCGCCTCGCCCGCGGTGATGGACAGCTCGAAGATCTGCGCCGCCCCCGCGTCGCCCGCCACGACCCGGCCGCGGAAGCCGGGCTCGGTCAGGCGGAGGTCCATCGGCACGAGCATCTGGTGCATCAGGTGCTGCCAGTACTCGTGCCGCGAGGCGACCGGCGCGTCCTCGGCCTGGAAAACGACGCTCATGAGCACAGCCCAACGATGGCGGGACGTCCATGGTAACGCCGGGGTCCTGCCGTGCACCGGTCGTCAATGGTTGTGCGCCCAGTGCCAAGGACCTCCGCGCGTCCCCTCAGCAGAATCGGGCTGAAAACCAACGGGGAGGCACGATTATGGATCCTGAACTCATCGGGCAGATGATGGACCTCACCACCCGGACCTGGGTGTCCCAGGCCGTCAGCGTCGCCGCCGAACTGGGCGTGGCCGACACGCTGGCCGACGGCCCGCGGCATGTGGACGACATCGCTCGGACCGTCGGCGCGGACGCGGACGCGCTGTACCGGCTGCTGCGGGCGCTCTCCGACCTGGACCTGTTCCGGGAGCTGGAGGGGCGCCGGTTCGCCTCGACCCCGCTCGGCGACGTGCTGGGCACCGGCGTCCCGGGCTCGCTCCGCGACTGGGCGATCATGACGGGGCGGCCGTTCCACCGGGAGGCCTGGACGGCGCTGGCGCACACCGTCCGGACGGGCGAACCGGCCTTCGAGCACGTGCACGGCGCGATGGGGTTCGACCACTTCCGCGACCACCCCGCCGACGGCCAGGTGCTGAACGCCGCGATGACCGCGGTGTCCGGCCTGGTGATCGCGCCGGTCGTGGCGGCGTGCGAGTTCGAGCCCGGCTCGAAGATCGTGGACGTGGGCGGCGGGCACGGCGCCCTGCTCGCGGCGATCCTCGCCGCCGATCCGGACGCGCACGGGGTGGTGTTCGACCTGCCCCACGTCGTCGACGGCGCGGGCCGGGCCGCGGAGGACGCCGGGGTGGCCGACCGGTGCGAGTACATCGGCGGGGACTTCTTCGAGTCCGTCCCGTCCGGCGGGGACGCCTACGTGCTGTCCAACATCGTGCACGACTGGGACGACGGCAGCGCCGTGCGAATCCTCGCGAACTGCCGCGACGCCATGAACCCGAACGGGCGGGTGCTGCTGCTGGAGGCCGTGCTGCCCGACGACATCCGGCCGTCCCGCGCCAAGTGGATCGACCTCGAGATGCTGATCATGGCGCGGGGCGCCCGGCAGCGGACCGGAGCCGAGTACGCGGAACTGCTCAACCGCGCCGGCCTGCACCTCACCCGGGTCGGCGTCGACCACGACGCCGGCGCGTTCGGCGTCATCGAGGCGGTGCCGCTCCGGATGTGACCGACACGGCCAGCCGGAACTCCCCCGGCGGCAGCCCGTAGGCGGCGCGGAACACCCGGCTGAACACGGCCGGGTCGGTGAAGCCCCAGCGGGCGGCGATCGCGCTGACCGGGCGGTCGCGCAGCGCGGGGTCGAGCAGGTCGCGGCGGCACCGGTCCAGCCGGCGCCGCCGCACGCACTCGGCCACCGTGACCCGCTCCGCCTCGAACAGCTTGTGCAGGTACCGGACGGAGATGTGGTGGGCCGCGGCGATCGAGGCCGGGGACAGGCCCGGGTCGGCGAGCCGCTCGTCGATGTGGGCGTGGATCCGCCGGAGCAGCGGCGGGTCCGGGTCGGCCGCGTCCCACGCGTCCAGGACGGTCGCGAGCAGCTCCACGATCCGGGCGCCGAGCCGCCCGCTGCCCGTCACCTCGGTGTCGTCGAGGTGGCGCGGCAGCCCCCGGACGAACGCCGACAGCAGCCCGGCGACGCCGCGGTCGCCGGGGAACCGCACGGCGGCGAACCGCTCCGCGCACTCCATCGGCACCGGCAGCATCGCCGCGGGGAACGCGACCGCGATGTGCCGGCTGCCCTCGGTCACGCACCGCAGCGGGCGCCAGGAGTCGAGCGGGACGACGTCGCCCGGCTCCAGCCGCGCCGTGCGCCCGGCCTGCTCGACCGTCACCCGCCCGGAGACCAGGACGTGGATGTTGTAGAGGTCGTGCCGCGTCCGCGCGATCAGCTCCGGGCCCCGGCGGCACTCGCCGGCCGGGGCGGCGATCTCCGCGACGTGCACGGGTCCGAGGGTCCCGAGCAGGAGCCGGGCGGAGAAGTCGCGCTTCTCGGGACGCCCCTCCATCGCCAGGGGGATGCCGTCGATCGCCCTCTGCCACGCCTCCAGCCGGGTGGCCACCGGCTCGATCTCCGCGTCCACCACGGAGCCCATGTGCGACACCCCCACATCGCAGCCTCTCGACCACCCTAGCCGGGCGGCCGCTCGCGCGGTGCCGGGTCACGCGCGGTGCCGGGTCACGCGCGGCGCCGGGTCAGACGAGGCCCTGGGCCAGCATGGCGTCGGCGACGCGCTCGAAGCCGGCGATGTTGGCGCCGGCGACGTAGTCGCCGGGGGCGCCGTAGCGCTCGGCGGTCTCGTGGCAGGTCGCGTGGATGCCCGTCATGATCGCCGACAGCTCCTCCTCGACCCGGGAGAAGGACCAGGCGGCGCGGCTGGCGTTCTGCCGCATCTCCAGCGCGCTGACCGCGACGCCGCCCGCGTTGGCGGCCTTGCCCGGGCCGAACGCGACGCCCGCCTCCCGGAACACGGCCACGGCCTCCGGCGTCGCCGGCATGTTCGCGCCCTCGGACACGGCCTTCACGCCGTTGCGGACGAGGAGCGCGGCGGCGTCGGCGTCCAGCTCGTTCTGCGTCGCGGACGGCAGCGCGATGTCGGCGGGGACGTCCCACACCCGGCCGCCCGGCACGAACCGGGCCGAGGAGCCGCGCAGGTCGGCGTAGTCCGCCACCCGGCCGCGGTCGACCTCCTTGACCTTCTTGAGCAGGTCGAGGTCGATGCCCTTCTCGTCCACCACGTAGCCGCCGGAGTCGGACACCGTGATCACGTTCGCGCCGAGCTGCTGCGCCTTCTCGATCGTGTAGATCGCGACGTTCCCGGAGCCGGACACGACGATCTGCTGGCCGTCCAGGTCCTCGCCGCGGTGCCGCAGCATCTCGGCCGTGAACATGACGTTGCCGTACCCGGTCGCCTCCGTCCGGCAGGCGGACCCGCCCCAGAGCATGCCCTTGCCGGTCAGCATCCCGGCCTCCCACCGGTTGGTGACGCGGCGGTACTGGCCGAACAGGTAGCCGATCTCGCGGGCGCCGACGCCGATGTCGCCGGCGGGGACGTCGGTGTGCTCGCCGACGTGGCGGTGCAGCTCGGTCATGAACGACTGGCAGAACCGCATGACCTCCTCGTCGGAGCGGCCGTGCGGGTCGAAGTCGCTGCCGCCCTTGCCGCCGCCGATGCCGAGCCCGGTCAGCGCGTTCTTGAAGATCTGCTCGAAGCCGAGGAACTTGACGATGCCGAGGTTGACGGTGGGATGAAAGCGGAGCCCGCCCTTGTACGGCCCGAGCGCGCCGTTGTACTCGACGCGGAAGCCGCGGTTGACGTGGATCTCGCCCCGGTCGTCCTGCCAGGGGACGCGGAACATGATCTGCCGCTCCGGCTCGATCACCCGCTCGACCAGCTTGGCGGTGGCGAGCGCGGGCCGCGCGGCCAGCACCGGGCCGAGGGACTCCAGCACCTCGTGCACGGCCTGGTGGAACTCCGGCTCGCCCGGATCGCGCCTCAGCACCCTCGCGTAGGACTCCTCCAGAAGCTCCATCGTCTCGGGCGGTGCGGGCAGGCGGGGGGCCAACGGCATGGTGAAGATTCCTTCCTCGCGTCACCCCCACTGTAAAACCTCATCTCCACCGGCCCGGACGCGCCTCGCCGCAGGTCCCGGCATGTGCACGGGCCGCGCCCTCCCTGGGTCGGGGACGCGGCCCGGCGTTCGGGGCCCCGGTCAGGCGGGGCACTTCTTCCAGGCGAAGTGGTAGGTGGTCTTGACGCTGCCGTCGGTCGAGTCGAAGGTCATGAAGCTGGTCCTGGACGGGTCCGAGGTGCCCTTGTACACCCGCAGCTCGGTGTTGATGTTGAAGTTGCGGTCCTCGCCGCACGGCTTGAAGACCAGCTCGGAGACGTCCGTCCGGTCGGAGAACTGCCAGTTGTCGGAGTAGCCGCCGCGGATCGTGTGGCTGACGGGCGTCGTCTGCGCCATGCCCTGGTGGTAGTAGTTCGCCTTCTCCATGCCGCTCGCCCCGGCCTCCAGGTGCGCGAAGCCCCGGTAGTCGGCGCCGGCGATCGCGTAGGTGAAGCCTTGCGGGACGTGCACGCCCAGGTTGATCTGGCAGTTCTTCCGGAAGTCGGTCGGGTCGGAGTTCCCGCCGGCCTGGGCCAGGTAGTCGCTGTAGGTGACGGTGAACGAGGTGTTGTCGCTCGCCGTCGCGACCGCGGCCGTCCCGGCGTGGCAGCCCGACCCGTTCACGGTCAGCACGTCGATGACGATCCGGTCGGGCGTCGGCGGATCCGCGGCGGCGGACGCGGGGGCGGCGGACAGCGGGAGCGCCAGGGCGGCCAGGCACGCCGCCGAGACGGTCAGTCCAGTGCGCATCGGTCGTTCTCCTTTACTCGGTGCCTTCTCGGCCGGCGGGCGTCACCACGGGGGGCACTGTTTCCAGGCGAAGTGGTAGGTGGTCTTGATGCTGCCGTCGGTCGAGTCCATCGACATGAAGCTGGTCTTCGCGGGGTCGGACGTGCCCTTGAGCACGCGCAGCTCGGTGTTGACGTTGAAGTTGCGCTCCTCGCCGCACGGCTTGTAGACGAGCTGCGCGACGTCGTTGGTGTCGGTGAACTGCCAGTTGTCGGCGTACTCGCCCTTGATGGAGTGCGAGATCGCGGCGGTCTGCGGCATGCCCTGGAAGTAGTAGCTCGCCTTCTCGACGCCGCTGGCGCCCGGCTCCAGCCACGCGAAGCCGCGGTAGTCGGTGGACGCGATCGCGTAGGTGAACCCTTGCGGGACGTGCACCTTCATGCTGATCTGGCAGTTCTTGCGGAAGTCGGTCGGGCCGGAGGAACCGCCCGCCTGCGCCATGTAGTCGCTGTAGGTGACGGTGAACGCCTCCTTGTCGTCCGACACGGCGACGGCGGCCGTCCCGGCCGGGCAGCCCGACCCGTTGACGGTCGCGATCTCGATCGTCACCCCGTCCGGCCCGGGCACCCGCAGCGGCGCCGCGGACGCCGGCGCGGCGGACAGGACGCCCGCGGAAATTGCGGCGGCAGCGGAAACGGCAATCCCTTTACGCATGCGATTCCTCCTCGCTGGGA
Source organism: Actinomadura madurae (assembly GCF_047130825.1). Lineage (NCBI taxonomy): Bacteria > Bacillati > Actinomycetota > Actinomycetes > Streptosporangiales > Thermomonosporaceae > Actinomadura > Actinomadura madurae. The sequence continues at coordinate 6,987,866 of NZ_CP083237.1, read as the reverse complement.
CCTGCGCAAAGGGAGCGTAAACTTCCCAGGTCAGAGGGGTCAATCGCCGTTTTTTCAATTTTCATGGGCCACTGGAAACAGTGAAACCACCCCTTCCCGCCGGGCCGGAGCAGGCACAATGGAACGTCCAATGTGAAAGCGGCCGGCATGGCCACTGAAAGGAGCGTTCCATTCGACCGGCCGGGAAATTCAAGCGGCCCGTCCAGTCCGCGTAGAAGGCGCGGCGTCAGCCGGAGTCGCGGAGGCGGCCGGCGAGGACGGCGGCCTGGCTGCGCTCGGCGTCCTTGGTCGCGGTGAGGAGGGTGACCGTGCCCTGCCCGGCGAGCTCCCGCAGGTGGTCGAGCGCGGACGCGCGCTCGGGCTCGGCCAGCTCGGCGTCGTAGCGGCGGGCGAACTCCGCGAACTTCTCGGCGTCGTGCCCGTACCACTTGCGCAGCTCGGTGGACGGGGCGACGTCCTTCAGCCACTCGTCCAGCCGCGCGTCCTCCTTGGACAGCCCGCGTGGCCAGACGCGGTCGACCAGGATCCGCTTGCCGTCATCGGACGAGGGCGGCTCGTACACCCTGCGCAGTCGTACCTCCATACCCGGACGTATACCCTCCCCGCGGCCTCGCACCGCCCCGGGCCCCGTCAGCGGCCGGCCGCGGCGCGGCGGGCGAACTCGGCGGCGGCCGTGCGGCGGGCGAACTCGCCGGCGAGCGCGCGGCCGAGGACGTCGTCCTCGGGACGGTGCCGCTCCAGGTAGGCGAGCGCCTCGGCGAGCTCGCCCGTGGTCAACCGCCGCACCGGCTTCCCGGCCCAGCGCGGGAGGCCGGCGGCCGGGGCGGCGCGCTGCTCTGTGTTCATGGGCGGAGCCCTCTCGTCTCTGCCGGCAAAGAACCGCCGCGGCGGGCGGCGGGCGGCGCGGCGGCGGGGACCGCGTTCGCGCCCTCGAATAGGATCGCGGCGTGCATTGGTGGAGCCAGCAGGCCTGCGAGGCGGCCGCGGAGGCCCAGGCCGCCGACCCCTCGCCCGGGAACCTCATGGCGGCCGCGCAGGTGCAGGCGCTCGTCTCGATGGCGGAGGCGCTGCACCGCATCGCGGCCGCCCTGGAGGAGCGGGACGATGCCGAGGGCGCCCCGCCGCTGTCCGTCCGGCCCCGGTAGCGGCCGGTCCAGCGAAAATACCGGTGCACCCGGAAGGGGGCGCACCGGTATTTCCCGGGGTGTCACGCGTCGCTGAACGATTTGCGTTCCGTCCTGCCGTTGGTGCTCGGGGCGAGGCGGGAGGTCTTGGCCACCGACGGGCGGGCCGGGGCGGTCTCCAGCAGGTGGTCGTCCGGCGCCGGGGCGGCCTGGGCCGCCTGGCCGGCGGCCGGGCGGAGCTCGTCGCGGGGCCGGTCGCGCAGCCGCCGCGCCGCCTGCCGGAGGGCGCGCTCCCCGACGAGCCGGGTCAGCTCCAGCCCCCAGCAGTCCAGCTTGTCGGCGTCGGTGAGGTCGTCGCGGCTGCTCAGCTCGGCCGCCAGGCCCCCGAGCCGCTGCGCCTCGGCCAGGTCGAACTCGCGCAGGAGGTGGCAGCACAGCTCGGCGAGGGCGGCGTGGTCGCGTTCGAACGACAGGCCCGACAGGTCGTTGTGCGACAGCCGGCTGAGCGCGCGCTTGCGCTCCAGCTCACCGTCGGCGACCCGCAGGATGCCGCCGAGCAGGGCCACGGGGCCGGTGCCGCCGCTGTGCGCCGGGCCGAACGACATCCGCAGCACGGCCGCCGAGCCGATCCCCGCCGCGATCACCCGGACGACCATGAGGCTCGCCGGGGGCGTGGTGGGGGGCAGCCCGAACGTCCAGCCGGACGCGGTCATCGCGATCAGCGCGACGACGGACGCGCTGGCGTTGACGAAGACGAACAGCAGCCCGCCCGGGGACAGCAGGGCCGCGACGGGCTTGTCGCGGTAGCGCGCGAGGAGCTCGGCGAGGCCGAGCGCGCCGCCGATCACGGCGGCGAGGAGCATCTCGATGGTCACGGGGCCGCTCCTTCAGGCGCTGCGGGCGGCCAGCCGGCCGAACGGGGACTCCTCGGACCTGCCGCGCCGCGACAGCAGGGTGGCGGGACGCTGCCGGGCGGCGAGCTCGGCGCGCTCGACCTCCAGGAAGACCAGCAGCCATTCGGCCGGTCCGGCGGCGACCCCGGTGTGCGTGCGCAGCGCCTGCTCGCGGGCGCCGAGAAAGGCCAGCAGCCACCCGGTGGGACCGGACGGCCCGGTGGTTCGAATACGTGAATGCATGGGGAGAACCATTCCGCAGGCACTCTGCGAAGTCGACTTCCGCCGGGTCAAGTTTTCCGGCCCGGCGCCGCGGAACGACCATTTGGCGGAACATCGGGAAACGTCCCGCATGACGCCGCGATCTCCGCTTGATTGACACGTGTCCCGGGCCTTTTTCACGGCCCCGGGAATTCCTTTGCGAAGAATTCCGGTAACCCGCCGCGGAGCCGGCGCGGGGAGATCGCTCTTGGTGCGGCACCGCCCGTCGCACGCCGGTCGCGGGGCGGGCTCGCGGGGTTTCGCGCCGCCGCCGCGACACGCCGCGGGCCCCGCCTCGGGCGGGTCGCGGGCGGGTCGCGCGGCTGTCAGCCGGGTGACAATCCGGAACCATCGAAACTTTCCGTCCGTGCCTATCGCGGCGCCCCGCCGGAACCGAGCCTGAGAGGGCAGGAGACCGGAACCAGGAGGGCGTGCCATGAGCCGGACCACCCCGTCCCCGGGACGGGACTTCCCGCTGTCCGGGCTGCCGGCCGAGGTGGCCGGCCCGATGCGGCCCCACCTGGAGGCGGCGGCGGTGGAGATGGTCGCGGAGATCCAGGGGCTCGTCCCGGAGTACGCGCGCCCGCCGGAGAGCCGCTACGGCCGCCGGATGCGGTGGGCGGTCGAGGAGACGGTCCGGCAGTTCGTGGACGCCATCGGCCGTCCCGACATGGAGTGGGAGAGCGTCACCGGCATCTTCGAGAGGATCGGCGCGTACGAGGCCCGCACGGGGCGGAGCCTGGACGGGCTGCAGACCGCGATCCGGGTGAGCGGGCAGGTCGCGTGCCGCCGGTTCATCAAGGACGCCCGGCGGCTCGGCTGGTCGCTGGACACGCTCGGCTCGATCACCGAGTCGCTGTTCGTGTTCCTGGAGCGCATCGCCAGCGCGGCCGGCCAGGGCTACGCCAACGCCCAGGGCGAGCTCGCCGGGGAGCGGGAGCGGTTCCGGTGGCGGCTGCGCGACCTGCTGGTCATGGACCCGCCCGCGAGCGCGGAGGCGATCGGGGAGCTGGCGCGGTCGGCCGGCTGGCCGGTGCCGCGGACGCTGGCCGCCGTCGCCGTCCGGCCCGCCCCCGGCCAGGCCGTCCCGGTGCTGCCGCCGCTTTTCCTCGCCGACTGGCACGCTCCCGCCCCGTACCTGATCTGCCCCGACCCGGACGGCCCCGGCCGGGACCGGCTGCTCGCCGCGATCAAGGGGACGCGGTCGGCGGCGATCGGCCCGGCGGTGCCGCCGGCGCGCGCCGCGCTGTCGCTGCGCTGGGCGCGGCGGGGCCTCGCGCTGGTGGAGCGCGGTGTGCTGCCCGGCAAGGAGCCCGTGCGCTGCCTCGACCATCTGCCGAGCCTGGTCGCGGCGCAGAGCGAGGAGCTGCTCGACGTCGCGCTGAGCACCCGGCTCGCGCCGCTGATGAAGCTGCCCCCGCACCGGCGGGACGCGCTGTCCCGGACGCTGCTGACCTACATGGAGTGCCGCGACAACGCGGTGGCGGCGGCGGAGCGGCTGCTGGTGCACGAGCAGACCGTCCGGTACCGGATCCGGCGCCTGGAGGAGACCCTCGGCGGCGTGCTCCTCGATCCCGGACGGCGCATCGAGCTGCTGCTCCTCCTGCACCATCTCGTCCGGCTGGATCCGGGCGACCGGCGCGTCTCCCCCGCGGGCTGAACCCCGGAGGGCGGTGGTGACGGCCTGCCGGGACCGTCACCACCGTCCGCCGGTCAGCCGGTGGGGCAGGTGCCCTCGTACTGGGCGATGGTCGCGCCCGGCGCCGGCTCCGGGCACAGGAACCGCTCGTAGCGGGCGTCGTCGTCCACGAACCGCTTCATCCACGCGATGGTGTATTTCGCGATGGTCGTGTTCGGCGAGTTGAAGGTCATGTGCCCGGCGTTCTTCAGCTCCAGGTACGCCTTCTCCGGGACGGACGTGAGGTTGTCGTAGTACGACTCGGCCATCGAGTCCGCGGGGGCGATGGCGTCGTTGTCCGCACCCATGATCATGGTCGGGACCCGGACGCTCTTCCAGTCGTAGTTGGTGTTCCACGGGGCGAGCGGCACGGCGGCCTGGAGCGCCGGGCGGTCGTCGGCCGCCTCCAGCGTCCCGCCGCCGCCCATGGAGTGCCCTATGACGGCCAGGCGCGACGCGTCGATCCGGTCCTTCACCCTGCTCCCGCCGGTCATGTAGTCGAGGGCGGCGAGGAGCTGCTCGCCGCGGGCGGCGGGCACGTCGAAGAGGCTGTTGGTCTCCAGGGTCATGACGACGAAGCCCTGTGTCGCCAGGCGCGGGCCGTACCAGTCGATCCAGGCCTGCGGGGAGACGAACCCGGGCGAGACGGCGATGGCGCCGAACGTCCCCTGGCTCAGGTCGGTCGGCGCGTAGATCGTGCCCTTGTTGAAGCCGGGCCCGCTGCCCGCCGGAACGTCGATCCTCTCGATGGCGAACGGGCCCTTCTCGGCCGTGATGCTCGCCTCGGTCGGGGTCGGTCCGCGCTCGTAGGGATTGGCGGCGAGCCGGACCGGATGGGCGGGAGCGGCGGCGTTCGCGGCGGGCGCCAGCGCGGCGCCGGCCACCAGCGCCACGGCGGGGAGCAGTCTGAACGCACGCGTCAGATGCCTTTTCATCGGGGGCGTACCCTTCACTAGCCGATACCGCGATGGGGGAATTCGCGGGTGCCAGAATTGTGGGACGTCCCGTCCGGCTTTACTGCTTGCGCATCTCCATCTTCGTGCCGCGGTCCTTATAGCGATCTTATAAAGACCGCGGGAACGGACGGAGGGGCCACTCCCCCCGAAGTGACCCCTCTCCCCCCGTTCCGCCGTGCCGGCCCGGTGCGCTCACAGGACCGGCCACTCCCCCCGAAGCGGCTTCGCACCGGCCGTTCTGCGGATGTGAAGAACGTAGCGAGCACCCGCGGGCGGATCGAGGCTTTGCCCGGCCGTGTCGACGAACGGACCACCGTCTGCGACGAACGGATTACGCTCCGATGTCGAAGCGGCCCTAGCCGCCCCAAACGGGCAGGTGGAGGGCGGATGGGCGGCTCCTGGCGCGGAGTACCTCGAAGCGGGTGCGGCGGAACGCGACGGCCCGGCCCGCGGGCTCGCCGGTGCCGGGGTTGCGGGCGAAGCGGGGGAACGCGCCGCCCGCGAGCATGACGCGCAGGCGGTGGCCGCGCCGGAAGCGGTAGGCGGTCGGGTGCATCTCGATCTCGGCGCGGACGACGCCGCTTTCCGTGATGCGCGCGATGCCGTCGGTGACGTTCCGCGAGACGCCGTCGCGGTCGACGTCGCAGAGGCGGACGAAGAGGTCGCCCCGGCCGGTGCTGGTGCGGACGTGGATCGTCGCCGAGACGGGACCGATCAGATCGAGGTCACGGGTCAGCGGCGCCCCGGTGAGGACGACCACGTCGTCACGGCGTTCGAGGCGCGCGTTGGCGCGCTGCCCGCCCTTGCCGGGTGACAGCAGCGGGCCTCCGACGTTCGGCGTGGGGTCGTAGGGGTCGTAGGTGAACGTGGCGGGTTCCTCGTCCGGCACGTCCCAGGCGAGGCCCTGAGAGAGGTAGAGCGGCGTGGGCCGGGTCCCGGGCGGGGGCCACCGGTCGAAGTCCAGCCACGTGCCGGCCTTCTGCAGGTGCAGCCTCACTCGCGCCGTGCGGAGTTGGGCCTTGTCCCCGTTGAGGTGGGCGTTCAGCCAGGACACCTGGTCGGAGAGCGTCGCGCGGAGGGCTCTGAGGTCGTGTCCCCATGGGCCGATGGTGATGCGGACGTCCCGCCCCGCCGCGTGGAGGGCGGCGAAGTCCTTGAGCTGGCGGCGCAGGAAGAGGTCCCACCAGCCCGCCACCATCGTGGTGGGCGCGGTCGTCTCCGGTACGGCGGCGCTGTGGTCGGTGCCCTCCCAGAAGCCGTCGCCGGGCTCGGCATGGGCCGCGACCTCGCGGAGGAAGGTCTCGGGACGTCCGATGGCCGCGACGTCGGCCTCGTCCAGCGGCAGGTGCCGCATCGCCTGCCGGACGCGCCTGTTGTGGAACGGCCGCCTTCTTTCGTCCTGCGTGCCCATCAGCGACGACCAGACGAGCGTGTTGTGCAGGGCGAGCGCACCGCCCGGATAGAACGAACTCACGAATTCGGACGCGGTGATGCCGAGCCCCATGGCTTCCAAGGGCGGGTCTGCGTAGGGCGCGACCGCCCACTCGGTGAACCCGAGGTAGCTGGCGCCGACCATGGCGACCTTGCCGTCGCACCAGGGCTGGGCACGGAGCCACCTGAGCGTCGCCAGGCCGTCGTCCTTCTCGTTGTGGAAGGCGTGGAACTCGCCCTCCGACCCCAGGACCCCGCGCACGTTCTGGATCACGACCTGGAACCCCCGCCGGGTGAGAACGCCCGCGAACAGCCGCACGGCGCCCTGCCGCTTGCCGTACGGGGTGCGGATCAGCACGGCCGGCAGCGGGCCGGCGCCGCGCGGGCGGTACAGGTCGGCGACGAGCGCGATCCCGTCCGGCATGGGCACGCGCAGGTCGCGCGCGACCTCGGCGTGCGGCGACGGCGACTCGGGAAGGCCGAGGAGGCGGTCGACGAGTCGTCCCGGAACGGTCATGGACGCGCCTCCCCCGTTCTCCCCGGCTGCGAAGAATATCGTCAGAGGGTGAGGAGCCGTTCGTACTCGTAGAGGATGCCGCCGAACTCTCCGGTGGGGATCTCGCAGGCGTGGCCGGGCAGCCACAGGTGCTCCAGCCGGACGGTCTGGACGTCCAGGCGCAGGTGGCAGGCGTTGCCCGTGTGCTCCCAGCCCGGACGGGCGGCGCGGAGGACCTCCAGGTGGTGGCGATGGCTCTGCACGTCGTGGAGCAGGAACGCCGTGAGGACGTGGCGCGGCCCGTTCACCGACGCGGTGAGCTCGCTCGCCGCGGACGCCGCGGACTCCAGGTCGACACCCGAATCGGCCAGCTCAGGAAAGAACGCCCTGACGCGCCGGACGACGCCCCCGATCTCGATCGGCTCGCAGGGGAGCCGCAGGACGGTCTCCGGGTCGACGTAACCGTGCGCGGGAACCCCTGCGACGACCCCCGACCACGCTCCCGGGACGGACTTGAGGAAACGGGCCTGGGTCAGGGCGGTCCCCAGCTCGCCCATGAGGCGTTCCGGGTCGATCCCCCTCGGCATGAACGTCTTGGTGCCCCCGCGCAGGCGCGTGCCCGTCTCGTCCAGGACGGCGAGGTCGGCCCAGCAGGCGCCGGAGCCGGTTCCGAGGACGCCGTGCGGCAGGCAGGCGTCCGGGTGCGGGGTCAGCCCGGCGAGGTCCTCCAGGACGGCGCGCGGGGTCTGGATCAGGCCCCAGCCCTGGGTGCGCGGGGAGACGGCGCCGAGGGCGAGCGACGTGGCCACGGGCTCGCCGTCGCGGGCCTGGCCGAGGCCGCGTTCCAGGCTCCGGCGGCTCTTGAGGGCGCCGACCTCCTGGAGGTACTCGTCCAGGCACTGCCGGAGGACGGCCGGGTCGAGGTCGCAGGACGCCCACCCGGCGACGTCCCGGACGTGCACGATCGTGCCGTCGAAGTCGAGGCGGTGGTAGCGGTAGTGCTCCTGCCAGGGCCGGGCCGGGTCGCCGTTCAGCCGGCCCTGCGCGCGGGCGATCGCGGAGAGGTCCTCGCCCAGGTCGTTGATGAGGAAGTCGCGCAGCGGGGCGTGCAGGGGGTCGGTCTCCACGGCCACCCGCACGCCGTCGCTGCGGAACCTCACCGGAAGCGATATCGCCATTCGCGTGATTATGCCGATAAGCGAAGATCATCACTGGTATGGCGGAATGTTCGTTCCGATCAGCCGGGTTCGTCGGCCATGTACGGCGGCGCCGGCTCGTACTGGATGTAGCGGCGCACCGCCCGCGCGTGATCGCGGCCGTGGATCCGCCCGACCAGCCAGAGGGCCATGTCGATCCCGGCGGAGACCCCCTGGCTCGTGACCAGGTTGCCGTCCACCACGTAGCGCGCGTCCCGGACGACGGTCACGTCGCCGCGCGCCTCCAGCGCGTCCTCGGAGGCCCAGTGGGTCGCGACCCTCCGTCCCTTCGCCGGACCCGCGGCGTGCAGCAGGATCGAGCCGGTGCACACGCTCGTCACCCAGTCGACCTGTTCCGCGACCTTCGCGATCCAGCCGGTGACGGCGGGGTTGTCCGGCTGGGTCTCCCTGGCGCCACGCCCACCGGGGACCAGGAGGACGTCCAGGTCCGGGTGGTCGTCCAGGGTGTGGTCCGGCACGACCCGCATGCCCTTGTTGCAGCGGACCGGCCCGGCCTGCTCGGCGACCAGGACGGCCGTGTCGCCCTGGTCGCGGAGCATGGCCGATGCCGTGAACACCTCCCACGGGCCCGCGAAGTCCAGCTCTTCCGCGTTCTCGAAGACCAGCAGCCCATACGTCGTCATGCGTACTCCCTCGTCCCTCTGAATCGGTCCCTGTAGTCGGACGGCGCGACCCCGACATGCCGGTGGAACGCCCTGCGCAGCGTCTCCGCCGTCCCGAAGCCCAGCCGCCGCGCCAGCGTCTCGACGGGCTCGTCCCCCTCCGCGAGCGCCCGCCGCGCCGCCTCGATCCGGACCCGCTCGACGTACGCGGCCGGCGGCACCCCCAGCTCGGCGGTGAACCTGCGCTGCAGGTGCCGCGCGCTGAGGCCGGACCGCTCGGCCAGGTCGGCGATGGTGTGCCGGGCGCCCGGATCGGCCTGGACGGACGACACCGCCGCCCGGATCGGGTCCGTCGCGGGCTGCGCCGACCACAGCGGCACGCTGAACTGCGACTGGCTGCCGGGCCGCCGCAGGAACATCACCAGCTCGCGCGCCACCGCGTGCGCCGCCTCCCGCCCGTGGTCGTCCTCGACCAGCGCCAGCGCCAGGTCCATCCCGGCCGTGACGCCGGCGGACGTCCAGACGGGCCCGTCCCGGACGAAGATCGGGTCGCAGTCGACGTCCAGGCGCGGGTACTCCCTCCTCAGCTGGTCCTCCCGCCGCCAGTGCGTCGTCACGCGGCGCCCGTCCAGGACCCCGGCCTCGGCCAGCAGGAGCGCGCCGCTGCACACCGACGCGACCCGGCGCGCCGCGCCCGCGGCCGCCGCGACCCAGCCGACGAGCGCCGCGTCCCGCCGCGCCGCGTCGACCCCGGTGCCGCCGGCCACGACCAGGGTGTCGATGGCGGCGGGCCGCAGGTCCGGGCCGGAGTCGGCGTGGACGCGGAGCCCGCCGGAGGACGTCACCGGACCGGGCCGCGGCCCGGCGACCAGGCAGTCGTACAGCCCGGTGCTGCGGAACACCTCGTGCGGGCCCGTCAGGTCGAGGACCTGGAACCCGTCGTAGATCACGAACACGACGCGCATGTCTCCAGGCTGAGCGCCCGGCGTCCATGGCGTCAACGACACGTACCCCACGGATCGCGCCATCCCCCGCCACGGAATAGGGAGTCCACGGAAACGCATTTTCCGGGTTGACACTCCGGCGAGGCTATGGCTAACTCTTACGCATGAAGCTTTGATTCTTCTCCGGTTGAGCCGCCCCCGGCACCGCCGCGGGCCCGCTCCCGTTCCTTCCAAGGCGCTCCCGTATCGCATGTACACCTCGTGTGACCTGCGACGTCGCCGTGCGCCCCCATCCCTTTTCATCGGCCCTCTCACGGCCGAATTCAGACGTGCCCGGAGGTGGTCTCTTCATGCGTGCCATTGACAACGACCCGTTCGCCAAAAACGGAAAGAAGAATCGGCGGCGGAAGAACTCCGACTTCAAAGCGAACCTCGCGAACAACAACCGCCGCAACGTCCGGCAGATGCCGACCCGGCAGCTCAACCGGGGCCGCTGAGCGGCGTCTCCCCGTCCCCGCCCCGGCCCCGCTCCGCGGCGGCCGGGGCCGGGAACTCGGCCCACACGACCGTCCGGGCGCCGTCCGCCCGGAACCCCCAGCGCGCCGCCAGCGCCTCCACGATCCGCATCCCGCGGCCCGTCTCCGCGCCGGCCTCCGCCTTGACGTGCGGGCGCCCGCCGGCCGCGCCGTCGTCGGCGACCTCCAGCCGGTACGTCCCGGCCTCGACGGCGACGACGACCGTCACCAGCCCGCCCTCCCGCCCGGACGCGGTGTGCGTGATCGCGTTCGCGACCGTCTCGCTCACCACCATGACCATGTCGTCCAGCGCGGGATGGCCGGCCGCCACGTTCCGGACGAAGCCGCGCGCGCACCCGACCGCCCGCCGCACGCCCGGCAGCATGATCTCGCCGACCACCACGCGGTCCCGCGTCCCTTCCACAGCACCGCCTCCCCCGAGCCGGTGAGGACCGGGCACGGCGCCCGCCCCGTCCGGCACCCGGCCGGCCGCTCGCACCACGTCCTCGACGCTCACCACGACGGCTCCTTCGCCTCCGGAAAGTCGCCCGTCACCTCGAAGTACGGCCCGGGACCCGCGTCCCGTTCAGGGCTCCGCCCCGGCGCCCCGCACTACCCGTCGCCGAGGACGGCGGTCAGCCGCGCGAACGCCACGACGTTGGCGCGGTAGTGCCCGGCACGCGCGTCGAAGTCCCCGCCGCACGTGATCAACCGGAGGGACGGCTCCGGCGTGTCGCCGTACACGGCCCGCGCGGGGAAGCCGTCCTTGGGGAAGGTGCGGACGGCGTCCACGGTGAAGACGGCCGTGGCGCGGTCGGCGCGCAGCACGCTCACCCGCTGCCCCGGCCGGAGGCGGCCGAGCCGGTAGAACACCGACGGTCCCGAGGCCGAGTCCAGATGCCCCTCGATCACCGCCGTGCCGGGCTGCCCGGGGGTGACCGAGCCCGTGTACCAGGCCGCCTCGTCCTCGTTCGGCGGCCGGGGCGGCTCCAGCGAGCCGTCCGGGCGCAGCCCGGCCCGCGCGACGGGCGAGTCGACGCCCGCGGCCGGGATGACCAGGCGGACCGGCGGGGACGCGGGCAGCCGGGCCGGACGCGGAGCGGGCGAGGGCCGGGACACGGTCACCGCCCGCGGAGCCGGACCGTCCACGGCGGCCCGCGGCGCCCGGCCGTCCACCCCCGCGGCCGCCGCCACCATCGCCGCGGCCACGCCGAGGGCGGCCGCCGGACCCTTCGCGCGGGTCCTCGCGATCACCCCTCCGTCCGCCCTCGGCGCCGCAGGAGGAAGCGGACCAGCAGTGCCACGGCCGCCATTGCGACGGCGCCGCCGAGAACCCACGCCCCCTGCACGGTCTTGCTCGGCGCGTCATGGGCGGCGGTGGACCCGGTCCCGGTCACGGCGCCGCCGTCCGGCATGGCTCGCAGCACGCCGCAAAGGACGGGCGACGTCGCCGCCAGGGAAAGCGACGGCAGGATGTCGCTCGGCTTCTTCTGGATGCCGGGGCGGAGCAGGGCCGGGTCGACCCCGTGCACCACGACGACGGCGGTGCCCGCGCGCAGGGACCCCAGCGTGGCCGCGTCCAGCCTGGTGACACGCGTGTAGTCGGTCTCGGCCCCCGTCGGCGCGTTCTCGACGTCGGAGCCGGCCTTCGCCGAGGTGCTCCCCTTGACCGACAGCGTCGTCTGGACCGGCCCGTAGAACGGCGCGGCCTCCGTGGCGCTGACGACGCCGTCGCCGTTCTCGTCGGCGGCCGTGGTGGGGCAGTCGCCCCGGCCGCCGCCGCGGATGTGCTGCAGGTGCGGGTAGGGCATGCCCTCCGACGTGCCGGTCAGCCCCTCGAAGTGCTCGTCGATCGTGGCGCGGCGGCCGTCCAGCCGCAGCGTGAGCGAGCCGGAGGCGTTCTGGTGGTTGAGCGGCTCCAGCGTCGCCTGGTAGGTGACGCTGCGGGAGGCGGCGCCGTCCTCGGCGGACGCCGGCGTGACCATGACCGGCGCCGCGGCGGCGCAGGCGAGCGCGAGCCCCGCGACGCCGGCGCACGGCCGTCTGCCCTTCACCATGCCTGCCCCTTCCCCCTGCGGATCCCCGGCGCTGTGTGGCTGCCCCGGCGAGGACCGCGCTAATACGCCGAGCCGGTACCTGAAGGGCAAAGCATCCAGGCGGGCACTTCTACGCTGGGTCATGAACGCCGACGCCGTGCGGCGCACGGAAAGATCCGCGCCTCGCCCGTTGTTACGACGTCGACAGGCGAGAGGACAATATGAGCGACGATCTCGGCTACGGGTGGCAGGGCGACCTGCTCGGCCTGCCCGCCTACCTCAAGCGCGTCGCCTACGACGGCGACCTGGCCCCCACGGGGGAGACGCTGCGCGCCCTGCACCGGGCGCACGTCACGTCCATCCCGTTCGAGAACCTGGAGATCATGCTCGGGCGGCCGGTGGAGATGTCGCTCGACGCCGTCCAGGCGAAGCTCGTCGGCCGCCCGCGCGGCGGCTACTGCTTCGAGCACAACCGGCTGTTCGCGGCCGTGCTGGAACGGCTGGGCTTCGAGGTGACCGCGCTCGCGGCGCGGGTGACGCTGGGCTCGCCGAAGCTCCGCCCGTCCACGCACGCGCTGCTGCACGTCCGCCCGCCGGGAGGGTCGCGGGACGAGCCGGCGTGGCTCTGCGACGTGGGCTTCGGCGCCGGGCCGCTGGAGCCGCTCCCGCTCGTCGACGGCGAGGAGGCCGTCCAGGACGGCTGGGGGTTCCGGCTCCGACGGGGCCGCACCGTCGAGACGTGGACGCCCAACACCGCGGGCTGGGAGATGCACCAGCGCGGCCCGGACGGATGGGTCCAGCGGCACACGTTCCCGCTGAACGAGACGTTCCGCATCGACTTCGAGGTGTTCAACCACTACGTCTCGACCAACCCGCGCTCGCCGTTCACGGCGCGCCCGTTCGTGCAGAAGTTCTCGCCGGACGTCCTCCACGTGCTGGACGGGACGACCCACACCCTCACCCGCCCGGACGGCACGGTCGAGACCCGCACGCTCACCCCCGCCGAGCTGCCCGCGACGCTCGCCGCCGACTTCGGCATCGTCCTCGAAGGCGAGGACGCGCCCGACCTCGTCAGGTTCGTGCGGGACAGGAGCTAGGTCAGGTCGAGCCGGCCGAGTTCGGCGCGGCCGGCGACGCCGAGCTTCGGGTAGGCCTTGTAGAGGTGGTAGCCGACCGTCCGGGGGCTGAGGAAGAGCTGGGCGCCGATCTCCCGGTTACTCAGGCCCGTCGCCGCCAGCCGGACGACCTGGAGTTCCTGTGGGGTGAGGCGGGCGGCGAGGACGTCCCGCCCGTCTCCGCCGTCGGTGAGGCTCTCCCCGGCGGCGCGCAGTTCGGTGCGGGCGCGCTCCGCCCACGGCACCGCGCCGAGCCGGTCGAACGCCTCCAGCGCGGAGTGCAGCCGCGCCCGCGCGTCGTTCCGGCGCCGTGACCGGCGCAGCCACTCGCCGTACAGCAGCTCGGTACGCGCCTGCTCGAACGGCGTCCCGCCCTCACGGTGCAGCTCCAGGGCACGCGAGTACAGCGCGTCAGGGTCCTCCGAGGTGAGCAGAGCCGCACAGCGCGCCGCGATGGCCTCGGCCCATGGCCGCCCTACATGCGCGGCCCATTTGCCGTACCACTCACCGGCTTCCTGCGCGCGCTCTGGAACCCCGGCCCGGACGGCCGCTTCGACGAAATCGGGCAGGGCGGCGATGGCGCCCTGCCGGTTCGGGCCCGACAGGACATCCGAGAGACGTTCGACGGCGGCTTCGTAGCGTCCGAGACCCAGGTCGAGCAGGGCGCGCGCCGACGCCGCGTGCACGCTGCTCGGCGGGACGCCACGCGCCAGCGCCTCCTCCGTCAGCTCCGTGCACCGGTGCTCGTCGCCCCCGATCGCGGCGAGCTGCGCCAGCACGGTGTCGAGGTAGACGCGGATCCGCCGCTGCCCGGTGTCGAGGGCGATCCGCCTGCCCTCCGAGGCGGCGGTGAGCGCGTCGCGGTGCCGGCCGAGCAGCAGGTCCGTCCGGGAGCGCAGCATCAGCACCGCGGCGAGCAGCCCGATCGCGCCCTCCTCGCGGTGGCGGCGCTCCAGCGCGGCGGCGGCCTCCGCGGCGCCCCGCACGTCCCCGACCAGCAGATGCCACAGCCCGGCGCGGATCCTGTCGCGGGGTCCGTAGCAGGTGCGCATCGCGTCCATCAGCTCCCGCAGCGCCGCCACGCCGTCCGCGAGATCGGCGCCGGTCGCGAGCGGCCGCTGCCCCGCGAACACCCGGCTCAGCGCCCGCAGATGGGACGCGTTCGGGACGCCGGCGCGGACCCCTTCGGCGACGATGTCGTCCAGCGCCGCGAAGTCCCCCGCGTTGGCCGCGGCGGACGCCGCCTGGAAGTACAGGTAGCCGGACGTGTACGGGTCGAGCTCGACGACCGACGCGGCCGTCTCGGCGAACAGCCGGTAGGCGTCCCGCGTCCGGTCCTGCTCGTCGGCGAGCGAGGCCCGGGTCAGCGTCAGCTCCGCCCGCGCCACCGGATCGGGCAGGTCGGCCTCGGCGCGGGTCGCCAGCTCGACCGCCCGCTCCGGCAGGCCCGCGTCGGCCGCGGCGCGCGCGGCCGCCGCCAGCCGCCGCCCGCGCTCCGCCCGGTCCTCGCTCAGCTCGGCGGCGGCCTCGTACATCGCGGCGACCGACGCGTTGCCGCCCCCGTCGCGCTCCGTCTCGGCGGTCTTCTCCAGGACGGCCGCGACGCGCTCGTCCGGCTCGGTGACCCCGCTGATCAGATGCCACGCGTGATGGCAGTCGTCGCCGCGCTCCCGGTACGCCTCCGCCAGCGCGCGATGCGCCGCCAGCCGCGCGTTCAGCGGCGCCTCCTCGACGGCGGCGGTGCGGATCAGCGGATGCCGCACCTCCAGCCGCCCGTCCGCCGTCGTGCGCAGCAGCCCGGCGCGCTCGGCCGGGGCGGCGTCGTCGACGGACGCGCCGCACCGCCCCGCCGCCGCCACGATCGCCCCGACGTCCCCGAGGTCGTCCGAGGCCACCAGCAGCAGGAGCCGCCGCGCCCGCTCCGGCAGCGCGGCGATCCGCTCGGCGTACGACCGGCGGATCCGCTCGTACGCCGACCCGTGGCCGCCCCGCGCCGGCAGTTCGAGCAGCGCGAGCGGGTTCCCCATCGCCGCGGCCAGCACCTCCTGCTCCGTCCGGCCGGGCAGCGTCGCGGTGCGCTCGGCGAGCAGCCGCCGCGCGGCGTCCCGGTCGAGGCCGCGCAGGCGCAGCTCCGGTATCCCCTCGGCGGCGAACTCCGGCGCGTCCGCGTCACGGGCCGCGAAGATCATCGCGATGGGCTCGGCCTCCAGGCGGCGGGCGGCGAACAGCAGCGCGCCGGCGGACGGGCCGTCCATCCAGTGCGCGTCGTCCACCAGCACCAGCAGCGGCCGCTCCTCGGCCAGGTCGGCAAGCAGGGTCAGCACCGCGAGCCCCACCAGGAACCGGTCGCCCTCGCCGGGCCGCCCGCCCATGTTGAGCGCCGCGCACAGCGCGAGGCCCTGCGGCTCCGGCAGGCCGCCGAAGCGGTCCGCGTACCGCCCGAGCAGCAGGTGCAGGCCCGCGTACGGCATGCCGCTCTCGTTCTCGACGCCCGTCGCCCGCAGGACGCGCATGCCGTCCGCGGCGGCCGCGTGGTCGAGGAGCGCGGACTTGCCGATCCCGGCCTCGCCGCGCAGGACGAGGGTGCCGCTGCGCCCGTCACGGGCCCGGCGGAGAAGCCCGTCGATCGCGGCCAGTTCCCCGTCCCGCCCGTAGAGCATGTGGTTCAGCCTACTCAGCGCCGCCCGCGGCCCGGAGGGTTGAAGCGCGCCCTCCGGGTATCGGCCCGTTCGAACCCATGAGGAGGAGGTCGATCATGGCCGCAGAGGCCGAGAACGTCGTGGACCTGCTGCTCTCGCAGCACGAGGAGATCCGCCGGCTGGCGTCCACGGTGGAGAAGAACCACGGGCAGGTGCGCAAGGACGCCTTCGACCGGCTGCGCGAGCTTCTCGCGGTGCACGAGACCGCCGAGGAGCAGATCGTCCATCCGTTCGCGCGGCGCGCCATCGGCGACGGCTCTTCCATCGTGGACGAGCGGCTGCAAGAGGAGCACGACGCCAAGGGCGTCCTGTCCGAGCTGGAGAAGATGGACCCCGAGTCCGCCGACTTCCACGAGACGTTCGCCGAGTTCCACAAGGACCTGGAGGCGCACGCCTCGCACGAGGAGAAGGAGGAGTTCCCGCGCATCGCCCGCGAGGCGACGCCCGAGCAGATGCGGGGCATGGCCAAGGCCGTCCGGGCCGCCGAGGCGGTCGCGCCGACGCACCCCCACCAGGGCGTGGAGTCGCCCGCCAAGAACCTCGCGGTCGGCCCGATGGCGGCCGTCGCCGACCGCGTCCGCGACGCGATCGGGAAGGTGCGCGGCTGATGGGCGACCGCAGGAACGACCAGGACAAGCCGCTCGCCGACCGGCGCGCCGAGGCGAACGCGCCCCAGGAGGACGACACCGACTTCGCCGCAGAACACACGCCCGGCCCGACCGACCCGCCGGTCGCGGAGGCGGAGACGCCCGGCGGCGAGGACGACGGCTACAGCCCGCAGACCGAGGTCCCCTGACCCCTACCGACAAGGAGGCCGCCCCGGGGTCGTCCCCGGGGCGGCCTCCACGTCGTTCAGGGGTCTTCGCCTCCTATGCGCTGGACGGTTCGGGACGCAGCGGATCGTGGCCGACGCTCATCAGCGCGTGCCGCCACTCCTCGTCCCGTTCCGCGTTCGGCGGGCGGTTCTCCAGGCGGTCCTCGACGAAGGCGACGACCTCCTGCATGACCTCCGCGTCGTTCTCCGTGAGGTCGACCTTGCGCTTGCGCAGCACGTCGACCACGCGGGCGCCCAGTTCCGACACCCCCGGGCCCGCGCCGTCCGCCGGGAAGGCCTCCTCGCCGGAGGCGTCCGTGAGCAGCCACACGCGCAGCTCGTCGGACGTCATGTTGACGAGCCGGTGGAAGTCCTCCCAGGCCAGCTCCGCCTCGGCCGGTACTCGATCGTTCATCCCTCACTCCCTGTCGGCCGTTCACGCCCGCCCTACCCGGTGGCCGCGTCCCCATTCGCGTTACGGAGGCACCCTCACGGGAACGGGTCGGCCCATGGACCACTCGCAGGCCCCCGTCCTGGACGCCCTCGCCGCCTACCATCGCGAGGACCAGCTCCCCTTCACGCCGCCCGGCCACAAGCAGGGCCGCGGCGCCGACCCGCGCGTGCGCGAGGCGCTGGGCGACGCGGTGTTCCGGTCGGACGTCCTCGCGATCTCCGGCCTGGACGACCGCGAGTCGGGCGGCGGGGTGCTGGAGCGCGCCCAGGAGCTCATGGCGGACGCCGTCCACGCCGAGCGGACCTTCTTCTCCACCTGCGGCAGCTCCCTGTCGGTCAAGAGCGCGATGCTGTCGGTGGCGGGTCCCGGCGAGAAGCTGCTCGTCGGGCGGGACGCCCACAAGTCGGTCGTCTCGGGGCTGATCCTGTCCGGCGTCCGCCCGATCTGGGTGGAGCCACAGTGGGACGCCACGCGGCATCTCGCGCACCCGCCGTCGGCGGCGGCGTTCGCGGCGCGGTTCGACGAGCATCCCGACGCGCGCGGCGCCCTGGTCACCAGCCCGACCCCCTACGGGACGTGCGCCGACCTCGCCGCGATCGCCGCCGCCTGCCACGGCCGCGGGAAGCCGCTGATCGTGGACGAGGCGTGGGGCGCGCACCTGCCGTTCCACCCCGGCCTCCCGAGCTGGGCCATGGACGCCGGCGCCGACGTCTGCGTGACGAGCGTCCACAAGATGGGCGCCGGGCTGGAGCAGGGCTCGGTGTTCCACCAGCAGGGCGATCTCGTCGATCCGGCCGTGCTCAAGCAGCGGGAGGACCTGCTCGGGACGACCAGCCCGTCCGTCCTGCTCTACGCGGGCCTGGACGGCTGGCGGCGGCAGATGGTCGAGCACGGCCGCGGCCTGCTGCAGGACGCGCTCGACCTGGCGTCCGCCGTCCGCGCGGAGATCGCGTCGCTGCCCGGCTTCGACGTGCAGGGCCCCGGCGAGTTCACCGGACCGGGACTGGCGCACGACCTCGACCCGCTGCCCGTCGTCATCGACATCGCCGGCCTCGGCGTCACCGGCTACCGGGCGGCCGACTGGCTGCGCGAGCACCATCGCGTCAACCTGCACCTGGCCGACCACCGGCGGATCAGCGCGCAGCTCACCTTCGCCGACGACAAGGAGACCGCCGGTCGCCTCCTAGCGGCCCTGCGCGACCTCCACGCGCACATCGGCTCGCTGCGGGGCGGGCCCGCCGTCGAGGTGCCGTCACCCGAGAAACTGCGGCTCGAACTCGTGATCCTGCCCCGCGACGCGTTCTTCGGCCCGGCGGAGCAGGTGTCCGCGGACGACGCCGTCGGACGGGTCTGCGCGGAGATGCTGACCCCCTACCCGCCCGGCATCCCCGCCGTCCTGCCGGGCGAGCGGATCACCGCGCCCGTCCTGGACTACCTGCGCTCCGGCGTGGCCGCGGGCATGGTCGTCCCGGACGCGGCGGACGCGTCGCTCGGCGGCGTCCGGGTGCACATCGAGGAGTGAGGTGCCGTTGCGTGTCGGCGGGATCCCCTGTGCGAAACTCCTGTCCGGCGGGAGTACGAGATAGGGAGCCTCATGGAGCTGGTCCACTCGGGCAAGGTCAGGGACGTCTACGCGGACGGCGACGAGCTGATCCTCGTCGCGTCCGACCGGGTGAGCGTCTACGACGTCGTGCTGCCGACGCGGATCCCCGACAAGGGCAAGATCCTCACGCAGCTGTCCCTGTGGTGGTTCGAGCGGCTCGCCGACATCGTCCCGAACCACATCGTGTCCGCGACCGACGTGCCGGACGAGTGGGCGGGGCGCGCCGTCCGCTGCCGCCGCCTCGCCATGCTCCCCGTCGAGTGGATCGCCCGCGGCCACCTCGCCGGCCTCGGCCTCAAGGAGTACGAGAAGTCCGGCACCGTCTCCGGCGTCCCGCTGCCGGACGGCCTGGTCGAGGCGTCCCGGCTGCCCGAGCCGATCTTCACCCCGACCACCAAGGCCACCGAGGGCCACGACGAGTTCATCACCTACGACGACGTGGTCCGCGAGATCGGCGCCGGCACGGCCGCCCGGCTCAGGGACGTCACGCTGGAGATCTACCGGCGCGGCGCGGCCCTGGCCGCCGAGCGCGGCATCATCATCGCCGACACCAAGCTGGAGTTCGGCCGCGCCCCGGACGGCGCCCTCGTCCTCGCCGACGAGGTGCTCACGCCCGACTCGTCCCGCTTCTGGCCGGCCGACCAGTGGCGTCCGGGCCGTCCCCAGCACTCGCTCGACAAGCAGTACGTCCGCGACTGGAGCAGCACCCTCGACTGGGACCGCACCCCGCCGGGCCCGGCCGTCCCCGACGACGTCGTCGAGGCCACCCGGGCCCGCTACATCGACGTCTACGAACGCCTCACCGGCAGGGCCTGGACGTCCTGACGCGCGGTCAGAAGCCGGACCGGCCGTCCGACCGGACGACCTCGTGGCCGAGCGGGGTGAGCGAGATCGGGATCAGCTTGAAGTTGGCGATGCCGAACGGGATGCCGATGATCGAGATGCACAGCAGGACGCCCGTGACCAGGTGCCCGAGCGCGAGCCACCAGCCGGCGACGATGATCCAGATGATGTTCCCCAGCGTCGAGCCGAGGCCCGCGCTCCGCTTCGGGACGGCCGTCCTGCCGAAGGGCCACAGCGTGAACGCCGCGATGCGGAACGAGGCGACGCCGAACGGGATCGTGACGATGAGAACGCAGCAGATGATCCCGGCCACCACGTAGCCCAGGGCCATCCAGAACCCCGCGAGTACCAGCCACACGACATTCAACAGCGTTCGCACTAAACCCTCCAGATACCGGCCGTCACGTTCAGTCAATAGGACGACGGATCGGGAGAATGCGTTCCCTCGGCTTAGAAGTGGCCGTCCAGATCGGCGAGAAGGGCGCGTTTGGGCTTCGCGCCGACGATCTGCCGGACGACCTCGCCGTCGCGGAACAGGCTCATCGTGGGAAAGCCCATGACGCCGTACCGGGAAACGATCTGCGGGTGATCGTCGCCGTTGAGCTTGGCGATCGTCAGCCGATCGCCGTGTTCGGCCTCGATCTGCTCAAGGATCGGCGCGATCATTTTGCAGGGAGGGCACCAGTCCGCCCAGAATTCGACCAGTACCGGCTTGCCGGCGCGGAGCACCCGCTCGTCGAAGTTCTCGGCCGTCAGCGTGATCATTCATCCCCTCCTCGGGAGTCGGCGCGCAGCCGGGGCAGGCCCGCGCGAGCTGGCCGGCCACGTCGGCGCGGCGGCGGATGAGGGTGCGGATCTCGGCGTCGATCTCCGCGAGCTTCCGCCGGTAGACCGCGACCGATTCGGGGCAGGACGCGCCGTCGGGATGCCCGGCGCGCAGGCAGTCCACGAACGGGCGGGTGTCGTCCAGCGAGAACCCGGCCGCGAGCAGCCCGCGGATCTCCGTGACCAGCCGGACGTCGGACTCCTCGTACTCCCGGTAGCCGTTGGCCGCGCGCCGCGCCGGCAGCAGCCCCTGCTGCTCGTAGTAGCGCAGCGTGCGGGTGCTCACGCCCGCCCGCGCGGCCAGTTCCCCGATCCGCATCGGCCCTCCTCGCCTTCATGGCCGGTGACGACGGTAACCCTTCACACCGGCGTCAAGGTCAAGCCGCGGGACGGGCCCGGCGCCCGTCCCGCGGCGCGCGGTCAGCGCCCCTGGAGACCGCGGACGTTGTCGCCGAACGTCCAGCCCTTCGACCCGTCCCAGTTGATGGACCAGGTCATCAGGCCTTTCAGCTGCCCGTTGAAATGGTTCCAGGCCTGGCCGACGAGGCTCGGCGGCATGTATCCGCCGCCGGCGCCCTGCTGCGCCGGAAGGCCCGGCACCTGCTTGTCGTAGGGCACCCGGATCGTGGTTCCCTGAATGGTCAGGCCGTTGTTCAGGCATTCGGTCTGCCGGACGAATCCCTCGACCGTCCCGGCGGAGTAGGAGTCGCCGGAGCAGCCGTACATGCTGCCGTTGTAGTACTGCATGTTGAGCCACCACAGCCGGCCGTTGTCCGCGTATTTCTTGATGATCGGCAGGTAGGCGCCCCAGATGGAGCCGTAGGTGACGCTGCCGCCGGTCACGTACGCCGTCTCCGGCGCCATGGTGAGCCCGAACCCGGACGGCATTTGGGCTAGCACACCGTCGATGATGCGGATCAGATTGGCCTGCGACGTGGACAGCTGGCCGATGTTCCCGCTGCCCGTCAGGCCCGTCTCGATGTCGATGTCGATCCCGTCGAAGTTGTACCGCTTCAGGATCGGCACGACCGTCTCGACGAACCGGTCCGCGACGGCGCTGGAGCTGAGGTCGATGCCCGCGGTCGCGCCGCCGATCGACATCAGGATGGTGGCTCCCGCGGCCTTCGCCGCGCACATCTCGGCGGGCGTCGCGACCTTGACCGTGGCGTCCATTCCGTCCTCCCACAGGACGGTGCCGTCCGACCGGATGACGGGGAACGCCGCGTTGATCACGTTGTGGCCGTGCCGCCTGATCGCGGGGTCGTCGATCGGCGTCCAGCCGAACGGCGGGTGGACGCCGTTGGCCGCGCCGTCCCAGTTCTCCCAGTAGCCCTGCAGCACCTTCCCGGCGGGCTTGCCCTTCAGGGGGCAGACCTCGTCCTCGGCCGGTGTCGTGGGCGGTGTCGTGGGCGGCTGCGTTCCGTCGCAGGCGCCCAGCCCGCGCCAGAGCGTCGGCGTGGACGCCGGATCCCAGCCGGCGCCCGGATGGGCGGTGTGCGCGACGATCGCCTCGTAGCCGTGACCGCCGTGGACGACCTTGTCTCCGACCTTGTACGAGGCTCCCTCCGCCCACGCGGGATACGTGCAGGCGATCAGGGGGACGGGCCGGGCGGACGACGGGGCGGACAGCGCGACCAGCGACACGGCGGCCGCGACGAGGGCCGAGGCCAGCGCGGCGACCAGCGCGGGCCATCGCTTGCGGGGGGATTTCACGGGGACGACTCCTCAGCTGAGCGGGGGACACAGAGGAGCCGGTGCAAGAGCCGTACGGATCCCGCGGACGGGACCCTCCCAGGCGCAAGGCACGAACAACCGGCATGGACGCCACAAGCAGATTAACCGCACCGCCCCGAACCGGGAAGCGCCCCGAACCGGGAAGCGCTCAGCGCCCGCCCAGCCGTGCGGCCAGCAGCTCGGCTCCCGGACCGGTCAGCCCGGCGAGCCCCGTCGGCCGGCCGGAGACCGCGAGCAGCAGGTCCTCGGCGTTCCCCCGCACCTGCGGCCCGAGGCCGGACCACCAGTCCGCGTCGGTCGCCACGAGCGTCAGGCCGGCGACCCGCCCGCTGCCGCCGTGGAACCGGCTGGCGGCGACGTAGGCCAGGGCCGGCACCGCGAGCGCGATCGGCACCGGGTGGTGCCGCTCCAGCGGGCGGGCGATGTCCTGCCCGTGCACGAGCAGGTCCATCAGCGGGTCCATGGGGGAGCTGCCGGGCATCCGCCGGGACGACTCGGCGCTCTCGCGCAGCTGCCGCACCAGCTCGTCCGGCGTGTACCTCGCCGCCCGGTCGTGGGCCATCATCGCGGCCATCCGGTCGAGGTCGCCGCGCGCCTTGATCGCGGGCAGGATCACCGAGCCGAACGTGGCGCGCGTGCTGAGCGTCAGGTGGGCGACGACCTCCCGCACCGTCCAGGCGTCGCACAGCGACCGCACGGCCCACTCGGCCTCGCCGAGGTCATCGAGAAGGTCGGAGAGCCGCCGCCGCTCGGTCTTCACGGCGTCCGCGATCCGGTCTTCGCCCAGCGCGATCAGGTCCTGCTGGGGCGGCTGTTCTCTCCGCACTTCGGCGGCCATCCGGTTCACTCCCTCGCCGGTCCGACATCGAGATGGTGTCGGGGGACGGACTCCACGAACGACCAGAACTCATCGCCACCATCGCCTGTTCCCGCTGGTCACAAGATTGTTTTTGGTTCAAGGACCCCTGGCGTTCGCCGTTCAGCCGAGGGCGGCGAGCTTGCGGCGCAGGACCGTGCGCTCGCGGTCGTTGGCGCACAGGTCGATGGCGCGCCGCAGTTCGGTGCGCGCCTCGTCCGTGCGGCCGAGGCGGGTGAGGAGTTCGCCGCGGACGCCGGGCAGCAGGTGCGAGTTCGGCAGCGCCTCGGCGGTGACCAGGGCGTCCACGATGGGGAGGGCCGCGGCCGGTCCGTGGGCCATCGAGACCGCGACCGCCCGGTTCAGGTCGACCACGGGCGAGGGCGCCAGGCGGCCGAGCGCCTCGTAGATGAGGACGATCCGCTCCCAGTCCGTCGCGTCGACGGACGCGGCGACGGCGTGGCATTCGGCGATCGCCGCCTGGAGGCCGTAGGCGCCGAGGCCGCGGCCGGCCTTCTCCGCGCGGGCGAGGGCGGCCCGCCCGCGGCGGATCGCGGACCGGTCCCAGCGGCTCCGGTCCTGGTGCTCCAGCAGGACCGGCTCGCCGTCCGGGCCGGTGCGGGCGGGGAAGCGCGCCGCGGTGAGTTCGAGCAGCGCCAGCAGGCCGTGCGCCTCGGGCACGTCCGGCATGAGCCGGCTCAGCACCCGGGCGAGCCGCTGCGCCTCGCCGGCGAGGCCGAAGCGGATCAGGTCGCCGCCGGAGCTCGCCGACGAGCCCTCCGTGAAGATCACGTAGATCACGTTGAGGACCGAGCCGAGGCGGCCGGCCCGGTCCTCGGGCGGCGGCACCTCGAACGGCACCCGGGCCGCGCCGAGGGTCTTCTTCGCCCGGGTGATGCGGGCCTGCACGGTGGCGGTCGGGACGAGGAACGCCTTGGCGATCTCGTCGCTGGTGAGGCCGCCGACGACCCGCAGCGTGAGCGCCACCCGCGCCTCCCGCGACAGGACGGGGTGGCAGGAGACGAACATCAGCGCGAGCACGTCGTCGTCGATCCGGTCGGGGTCCCACAGCACGTCGCTCTCCCGGGAGGGGTCGGCGGGCGCGGGGCCCGCGGCGGTCCCGCCCTCGCCCAGCTCGTGGGCGAGGGCGGCGTACCGCTCGTCGCGGGCCGCGCGGCGGCGGAAGGCGTCGATCGCGCGCCGCCGGCCGACGGTGAGCAGCCAGCCGGCCGGGTTGCGGGGGACGCCGTCGCGCGGCCAGGTCACCAGCGCCTCGGCCAGCGCCTCCTGGGCGAGGTCCTCGGCCAGCGCGAAGTCGCCGGTGTAGCGCGCGAGCGCGCCGACGATCCGCGCCGACTCGATCCGCCAGACGGCGGCGACGGCCTCGCGTCCGGTGGGGTCGCCCATCAGAGCTGGCCGGTCGCCTCGCGCCACGCCCGCTCCTTCTTGATCCACTCGTTGTCCTGCGGGAGCTCGTCGATCGTGGTGACCCGGCGGATCTCGGTCTTGAAGCCCGGCCCGGTGAGCGGTTGGCGCTTCGCCCACTCGACCGCCTCCTCCTTCGAGGCCACGTCGAGGATGTAGAACCCGCCGAACAGCTCCTTGGTCTCGCCGTACGGGCCGTCGGTGACCACGGGCGGCTCGGCGGAGTAGTCGACGACCACGCCCTCCTCGGCGTCGTCGAGGCCCTCGGCGGCGAGCAGCACGCCGGCCTGGATCAGCTCCTGGTTGTACCTCCCGACCGTCGCGATCATCTCGTTGAAGTCGATCTCGCCCATCCCGGCGAAGGCCTCGTCGGTGGCGCGCATGATCAGCATGTACTTCACGGTTCCGTCTCCCTTGATCGTCGGGCCATCTTCCGGACCCTCTCACCCCTGGGTCGAACGGGAGGCGCCGCGGATCAACACGACCGCCCAACTTTTTCCAGGAAATTTCCGGACGGCCGCGTCGCACCCCCGCCGACTAGGCCGCGGCCGTCCCGAAAGGGTCGTCGACGACGTAGCGCCAGCGGCCGTCCGGTCCCCGCCGGGCGACGTCGGCGGCGGTGCCCTCGATACGGACGGGACGCCCGTCCGCCGTCCCTTCGATCACCCAGTCGACGATCAGCAGGGCCAGGTCGTCCACGGCGTACACGTGCCGCGGGCGGACCTCGATCGGCAGTCCGAGGGCCATGAACCGCGCGTTGGCGGCGTGGGCGTTCGTGCCCGTCAGCGCGGTACCCGGTTCCGGGACGAACACGGCCCCTTCCTCGTACACCTCCGCGACCGCCTCCGGATCGCCGCTGTTGAAGCGTTCGGCGAACACGAAGGGGAGGTCCTCGGGGCGGTCGGCCAGTGAGCGCATCGCCTTCCTTCCGGTAGACATGACCGGGACGTTAGGAGGCGCCCTCGTGACTCACCAAACGGTTGGCCTACCGGGACTGCCGGACGATCCGCGGGCGGACGCCGCCGAACCGGTGCCGTCCTGCCCGGTGGAGATCACGCTCGATGCGCTACGCGGGCGCTGGACGACGCTGGTCGTCCGCGAGCTGCTGCGCGCGGACCGCTCGTTCAGCGACCTGCGGCAGGCGCTGCCGGCTCTTTCGGACAAGGTGCTGGCCGACCGCCTGGCCCATCTTCTCCAGGCGGGCGTGCTCGAACGGCGCAGGCGGCCGGGCTGGCCGCCCCGGACCCGATACACGCTGACTCCGCGGGGCCGGCGTCTGGGCCCGGTGCTCCAGGCCCTCTGGGACTGGGGCGCCGAAGCGCAGGCCGGGTAGGGCGGTCATTCCAGGATGGTGCGGGCGAGGTCCCGGTAGGCGTCCTTCATGGGAAGGTCGCGCTCGACATGGACGCGGCGGCGGGTGGCGGTCACGTCCACGTTGCGGATCGGGTCGTGGCCCTGCTTCTCGTACGTCTCCCACCACAGCCCGACGCCGCGCCGCTGCCAGGCGGGGACCTCGTTGAAGTTGATGCCGCGCGCGAACAGCAGCTCGTTCTTGGCGGAGACCGACGTGCGGTCCAGCTCCCGGGTCGCCTGCCGCGGGGAGAGGCCCTCGTGGCGCAGGGTCCAGTAGCACCAGCCGTTGAGGGCGCAGCGGGCCGCGTCGTCCTGGCGCCAGGTGAGGTAGTCGACGACGTCGTCGAGGCCGGTGCCCATCCAGACGCGCCCGTCGAAGACGGCCGGTTCACCGGCGGCATGGGTGAAGGCGGCCGTCGCGATGCCCGCCGACAGCGAGACGAGCTTCTCCACCTCGCGGCCGAACAGGTCGAAGGCCGGGTCGAGGACGACGGAGATCTCGTCGCTCTCGGTGTAGGCGTAGCGCCCGCCCAGCTCGGTGAGGAGAGCCGTCGCGGTCTCCTCCATCAGCGCGGAGAAGCGCGGGTCGAAGGGCTTGTCGAAGCGGGCCTCGGTGAAGCGCGAGAAGGAGCGGCCGTCCACGCGAACGATGGCCCAGGAGCCGGGGAGCAACGTCAGCGAGTGGAAGTACTCCCGGGCGCGCATCCGTTCTTCAAGCTCGTTCATCGGGAGTCTCCTCGGTCATGGCGGCGGAGACGCTTGAGCGTGGCACAGAAGCCGGCGTCCGGCACGCGGTTTTCGGGGGTGCGGGTCATCGCGGGGCGAGGGCGGCGACGATCTCGGCGGCCGGGGCTTCGGTTGTTCCGCGGAACGACTCGCCTGCCCAGAGGTTGACGCCGTCGGGGTCGCCCTTGGCGGCGGACGCCTTGCGCAAGGAAGAGGTCAGGTAGTGGACGTCCGGGTACACGGCGGGGGCGTATGGGGAGTGCTCGCGGAGGAAGCGGTTGACGAGGCCGCGGGCGGGCCGTCCACTGAAAGCCCTGGTCATCGCGGTCGCCGTGAAGCGGGGGTCGGCCAGGGCGGCCTTGTGGACGGCGCTCGCCCCGCTCTCCGGGCAGCGGACGAAGGCCGTCCCGAGCTGGGCGGCGGCGGCGCCCGACGCGAGGACCTCGGCGACGTCCGCGGCCGTGGCGAGGCCGCCGGCGGCGATGAGGGGCTGCGCGGTGACCTCGCGGACCGACGCCAGCAGCGCGCGCAGCGACAGCGGGTCGTCGAGGGTGTTGGTGAACGAGCCCCTGTGTCCCCCTGCCTCGGAGCCCTGGAGGCAGAGCGCGTCGGCGGCGGACGCCCGGCGGGCCTCGTCCGCCGAGGTCACGGTGACGATGACGACCGTGCCGCGGTCCTGGAACGCGCGGACGACGTCCGGCGACGGGCAGCCGAACGTGAAGCTGACGAAGGCCGGCGGATCGGACAGCAGGTCGGCGACCTTGGCGTCGTAGGCGTCGTCGCGGGCGGACGGGCCGCCCGGTGACACGCCGAGGCGGGCGGCCTCGGGCGCGAGGCGCTCGCGGTAGGCGGCGACCGCGGCCGGGTCGGCCTCGTCCAAGGACGGCATGAAGAGGTTCATCCCGAACGGGCGGGAGGTCAGCCTCCGCGTCGCGGCGATGTCGGCGCGCATGGCCTCGGGCGTCTTGTAGCCGGCGGCGAGGAAGCCGAGGCCGCCCGCATCCGACACGGCGGCGGCGAGTTCCGGCGTCGACGGCCCGCCCGCCATCGGCGCCTGCACGATCGGCACGTCCGTCCACATGATCGGCACCATAGTCTCCGGGAACACCGGGCTCGCGTGCCAGGGTTCCATGGACGGACGAAAGGGGTCATCAGGATGCGGGTGCTGCTGCACTACGACATGGATCACGAGGAGCCCGGCCTCGACATCGTGTCCTGTTCGGAGCAGGACGAGGCGCGCTTCGCGGAGCTGCTGCCGGACACCGAGGTCATCTGGCATGTGCTGCGCCCGCTCACGGCCGCCGACATGGACCGGGCGCCGAAGCTGAAGCTGATCCAGAAGCTCGGCACCGGCGTCAACACGATCGACCTCGACGCCGCGCGGGAGCGCGGGATCGCGGTCGCGAACATGCCCGGCCGGAACGCGCAGGCCGTGGCGGAGACGTCGCTGCTGCTGATGCTGGCGGCGCTGCGGCGGGTCGTCGCGTTCGACGCGCGGACGCGGCGCGGCGAGGGCTGGCCCGCCGACCGGTCCCTGGTGGGCGGCGAGCTGGCCGGGCGGACGGTCGGCCTCCTCGGCGGCGGCGAGATCGCGACGCTGCTGCGCGGCATGCTGGAGGCCGTCGGGGCGGAGGTCGTCTACACGTCGAGGACGCCGCGTCCCGACGACCCTGCCTGGCGCGAGCTGGACGGGCTGCTGCGCGCGAGCGACATCGTGTCCGTGCACATCCCGCTCACGGACGAGACCCACCATCTCCTGGACGCCGAACGGCTCGCGCTGCTGCCGGAGGGCGCGATCGTGGTGAACACGGCGCGGGGCGCGGTGATCGACGAGCCGGCGCTGGTGGCGGCGCTGGAGTCGGGGCGTCTCGGCGGTGCCGGGCTGGACGTCTTCGAGAAGGAGCCGGTCGACGCCGGGAACCCGCTGCTCGCCCTCGACAACGTCGTCGTCATGCCGCACGTGGCGTGGCTGACCGGCGAGACGTGGGACCGGTACTTCACGGTCGCCGCGGAGAACTGCCGCCGCCTAGCGCGAGGCGGCGACATCCTCCACCGCGTGGTCTAGGGGATCAGGACGGGCTTGACGACCTTGCCGGACGTCGCGTCCGCCTCCGCCCGGTTGATCTGGTCGAGCGGGTAGGACGTGACGAGCCGGTCGAACGGGAACCGGTCCTGCCGCCACAGCTCGATCATCTTCGGGATGAAGGTGTGCGGGACGGCGTCGCCCTCGATGATGCCCTTCACCGTCCGGCCCATGAGCAGGAGGTTCGCGTCCAGCCGGTACTCGGTGGCGCCGACGCCGACGAGGCCGCAGACGCCGGAGGTGCGCAGCGACGCGACCGCCGCCGAGACGACCTCGGGCACGGCGGTGGTGTCGAAGGAGTACCGCACGCCCTCGCCGCCGGAGATCGCCCGGATCTGCCCGGCGATGTCGTCGTCCGCCCCGTTGAGGACGTGGGTGGCCCCAGCTCGCCGTCCGGCCCGGTGGCGCGGGGCGTCCCGTCCAGCGGCATCGCGAGCATGTTGAGCGCGGTCATCTGCGGGCAGGCGCCGGGAAGCGCGGCGCGGCAGGTGTCGCACGTCCCGCACGAGTCGAACGACATGACCACGTGGTCGCCCTCGGCGACGCCGGTGACGCCCGGCCCGACCGCCTCGACCGTGCCGGAGCCCTCGTGGCCGAGGACGACCGGCTTGGCGACCAGGTCCCCCGGGACGCGGCCCAGCATGTCGGTGTGGCACATCCCGGCCCCCGCGATCTTCACGAGGATCTCGCCGGGGCCCGGGGCCGCCAGGTCGAGCGGCTCGATCGTGTAAGGGGCGTCCGCGGCGCGGAGCACCGCCGCGTCGATCTGCACCGGGGCTCCTTCAGGCGATGGAGTAGCGGACGGGAAGGCGCTTGAGGCCGCCGACGAACGTGGTGGCGATGCTCTCCGGCGTCCCGGCCGGCTCGATCGAGTTCAGCCGGGGCAGCAGCTCCTCGAAGAAGGCGCGGACCTCGATCCGGGCCAGCGCGGCGCCCAGGCAGTAGTGGACGCCGAACCCGAACGCCAGGTGCTTGTTCGGGTCGCGCCCGACGTCGAAGCGGAACGGGTCGTCGAAGACGTCCTCGTCCCTGTTCGCGGACGGGTAGGAGAGCAGCACCGCGTCGCCTTTCCGGATCGTGGTGCCGCGCAGCTCGTAGTCCTCGCCCGCGGTGCGCATGAACTCCTTGACCGGCGTGACCCAGCGGATCATCTCGTCCACGGCCAGCGGCAGCAGCTCGGGCTTCTCGCGGAGCCGGTCGAGCTGGTCGGGGTGCTCGATCAGGGCGTGCAGGCCGCCGGCGATCGTCGCGCTGGTCGTGTCGTGCCCGGCCGTCGCGATGATGACGTAGTAGGACGCGGTGTCGAAGTCGTTCAGCGGCTCGCCGTCGACGCGCGCGTTGGCGATGGCGGAGGCGAGGTCGTCGGTCGGGTTCTTGCGGCGCGCCTCGGTCAGCCCCTGGAAGTAGGCGAAGAAGTCGAGCAGGACCTGCAGTTTCTCCTCGTTGGTCGTCCCGCGCTGCAACTCGTCGTCATCGCCGCCGAAGAGCTCCTGGGTCAGCTTCAGCATGCGGTCGAAGTCGCTCTCGGGCAGGCCGAGCAGCGACAGGATCACGTACAGCGGGAAGTGGACGGCGATCTCCCGCGCGAAGTCGCACTCGCCGCCGAGGTCGACCATCCGGTCGACGTACCGTTTCGCCAGCTCGCGGACGCGCGGCTCCAGGGCCCGCATCGCGCGCGGCCGGAACCAGTCCGCGCCGATCGCCCGGATGACCCGGTGGTCGGGGTCGTCCATGTGGATGAGCGTGCGCAGCGCGATGCCCTGCTCGACCCGTTCCCGGTTCATCGCGTCGAACTCGGCGGTGCCGAGGATCGGGCGGGGCTCGTTGAGGAAGACCTGGTGGTTGCGCTCGATCTCCAGGACGTCCTCGTGCCGGGTGATCGCCCAGAAGGGGTTGTAGTCGGGCGTGGCGTCGACCCAGTGCACGGGGGACTCGCGGCGGAGCAGCGCCAGCGCGTCATGGAACCGCCGGTCGTCGGCGTGGGCCTTCGGATCGGCGAGCGCCCGGCCCGCCTCGTCCACCGTCAGCGTCATTTCTCGCTCCCTCGGTCTCGGGCGGCCCGCCCATGGGAAAGCTACGGTCCCGATAGTTGTACGGTCAATGACCGACGCCGATCAGATGTCGGCGAAGTCGCCGTGCCGCCCGTGACCGCCCGCGAACCGGGCGGCGCCGCGCAGGGCGTCCTCCAGCGACCCGGTCCCGTGCCGGTGCTCGACGGCGATCGCCTCGTCCTCCGGGAGGCCCTCGGCCTCCAGGACCGAGGCGCGGTCGTTGCGCAGGCACGCCTGCGGGAACCGCGCCAGCTCGGCCGCGAGGGCCTCGGCCGCCTCCCGCGCCTCCCCCGGCGGGACGAGCCGGTTCGCCAGGCCGATCTCGAACGCCTCCCGCGCGGGCACCGGGCGTCCCGTGAGGATCAGGTCCATCGCGCGGCTCGTGCCGATGAGGCGGGGAAGCCGGAACGTGCCGCCGTCGACGAGCGGGACGCCCCAGCGGCGGCAGTACACCCCGAAGGTGGCCGTCTCCTCCACGACGCGCAGATCGCACCAGAGCGCCAGCTCCAGCCCGCCCGCGACCGCGTGGCCGGCGACCGCCGCGATGACCGGTTTCGACAGGCGCATCCGGGTGCAGCCGAGCGGGCCGTCCGCCGGGGGCGGGTCGACGCGCGGGCTGCGCTCGGTGCCGATGGACGTCAGGTCGGCGCCGGAGCAGAACGTCCCGCCCTCGCCCCACAGGACGGCGACGCTCGCGCCCTCGTCGGCGTCGAACGCGCGGAAGGCGGCGGCGAGCTCGCGCGCCGCCGGCCCGTCCACGGCGTTCCGGGTCTCGGGACGGGACATCACGACCGTCGTGACCGGGCCGTCCCGCTCGATCCGCACCTGCTCGATCCGTGCCGCCAACAGGGCCTCCTAGACGCCGATGAACGCGCCGTCCGCCAGGTCCTTGAAGCGGTCGAGGTCCTCCGCGGGAGCGTCGATCGCGCGCAGCGGGCCGGCGTCGGCGAGATGGGTCCGAGCGTAGAGGCGTGCGACCAGCGCCTTGCGGTCTTCCCCCGAATCGGCGCGTTCCCAGCCCGCCTGCTCAAGCAGCAGCGCCGCCGCGTACACGTCCGCCATGTACTGGGCGAGGGGGTAGAGGCGTGCCTCGGCGACGGTCCTGTCGAGCCCGCGCCACTTTTCTATGGCCTCCCTGAGATGCCCGATGCGCTCGCTCACCAGTCCGGCCGTGGCGTCGTCCCCGGCAGGTGCCTGCCGGACGGCGCTCGTGAGCCTTTCGAGGAACGGCTCGTGCGCGTCCTGCCGTTCGATGGCGCGGCGGACGTCCAGGCACAGGATGTTGTCGCCGCCCTCCCAGATCGGGTTGACCTGCGCGTCTCTGAGGATTCGCGCGACCGGCCACTGCTCGATGTAGCCGTTCCCGCCGTGGATCTCGATGGCGTCGCCGGCGGCCGTCACCCCCAGCCTGGCGGCCCTCAGCTTGATGAGCGCCGCCCCCATCCTGAGCCGCGGCCGTCCCAGGTATCCGTCGAAGACGAGGGCCTGGACGGCCTCCGTCTCCACGATCAGCTCGGCGAGCTTTCTCCGCATGAGCGGCTGCTCGATGAGGGAGGCGCCGAACGCCTCCCTGGCCCGCGTGTAGCAGAGCGACTCGACGAGGGCCCTCCGCGCGCAGCCGAGCCCCATCATCGAGATGCCGAGCCGGGCGCCGTTCGTCAGCTCCATCATGCGGGCGAGGCCCTTGCCGTCCCCGCCCTCGCCGGCGCTCGACGCCGGGGCCAGCAGGAACGCCTCCGCGTCCGTGAACTCGATCTCCGCCGACGCGACCGACCGCGTGCCCAGCTTGTCCTTGAGCCGCCGGATCCGGACGCCGTTGCGCGCCCCGTCCCGCCGTTCCCTGAGCACGAGGAAGGGCGCGATTCCCCGCACCCCGTCCACGGCCCCTTCCGGCTTGGCCAGCACCACGAACGCCGAGCCGTTGGCGTTGGACGCGAACCACTTGAACCCGTTGAGGCGCCAGGCGTCCCCCTCCCGGGAGGCCGTCGACTCAAGGGCACCCAGGTCCGAGCCTCCAGAGCGCTCGGTGAGCATCTGGGCGGCCTCTCCCGACATCTCCCCGGCCGCGAACAGCTCCCGCACCCGCGCCCTGACGTCCTCGGGCGCGAACAGCTCCGCCAGCCCGACGACCATGTCGCCGCCCGTGCCGAGCGCGCACGCCATGCCGATGTCGGCCTGGTCCAGCAGGTAGCTCCAGGCCACGCCCATCGGCGCGGGATCGACCCCCTCGCGCCTGGCCTCCGCGACGAAGCCGGGCCGGGTGAACGACGTCGCCACGATCTCCCGCCGCGCCGCCTCGAACGACGGCGGCATGACGACCTCGCTGACGTCCCGTCCCCACCGGTCGTACTTCTCCAGGCGCGGCGGGTTCCGGTCGGTCTCCTCGGCCCACGCGGCGACCGGCCCGCCCATCAGCGCGCCCATCTCCCTGAGCCGCGGCTCCGCCCAGCCGAAGCCGTCCCCCAGATGGCGCCGCATGAGGAACCGCAGCGTGGGGTCGCAGTCGTACCAGTTGAGGCCCGCGGCGCCCTGGTACCGCTCCGTCGCGTACCGGCGCGCCTTCTCGGCGCTCCCGAACGGCAGCCTGTCGAACGACTCGGTCAGGTAGGAGGTCATGCCCTCGACATTACACTTTTCTGTCACCCGAAGGAAGATCGTAATCCCGCAGCCGGGCGGGCGGGCCGATAGGCTCGGCACCAGACATGGACAGCCTGGAGATTCGCCCGCTCACCGCCCGGTCCGTCGTCCTGAGCACGCTGCTCGGCGTCCACCCGCCCCGGCTCCCCGCCCGGTACCTCGTCCGCGTCGGCGAGCTGTTCGGCATCGCGGAGGGGACGATCCGGGTCGCGCTCTCCCGGATGGTCACCGCGGGCGACCTCGTCCAGTCCGGCGGCACCTACGCCCTCACCGAGCGGCTCCTCGAACGCCAGGCCCGCCAGGACGAGGCCCGCCTCCCCCCGACCCGGCCCTGGGACGGCACCTGGGAGATCGCCGTCATCACCGCCGAGCGCCGTCCCGCCGCCGACCGCGCCGCGCTCCGCCAGGCCATGTCGACGCTGCGGCTCGCCGAGCTCCGCGAGGGCACCTGGCTGCGCCCGGCCAACCTGACCCGGCCGCGGCCCGGCCCGGTCGTCCGCCAGTGCACCTTCCTGGTGGGCCGTCCCGAAGAGGACCCGGCGACCCTGGCCGCCGCCCTCTGGGACCTGGACGCCTGGACGGCCAAGGCCGGCGCCCTCCGCACGGCCCTCACCGGCGCGACCACGATCGCCGCGCGCTTCACCCACGCCGCCGCCGTCCTGCGCCACCTCCTGAACGACCCGCTGCTCCCGCCGGCCCTCCTGCCGGCGGGCTGGCCCGGCCCCGAACTCCGCGCGCAGTACGAGGCGTTCGAAACGGACTTCGAGCAGCTCCTCACCACCCACGTCCTCACATAGCGCTCGACCTGTCAGGAGAGGAGAGTGCGTTCGGCGGTCTCGATGAGGAGCCGGGCGACGTCTTCGGGGGGCCGGGAGCGGGCGGTGTGGAGGTGGTCGAAGCCGTCGAAGCTCGTCAGGAGGCAGAGGACGTCGGTGGCTTCGGCGGGGGTGACGTCGGGGCGCAGGGCGTTCGCGGCGGACAGGCGCTCGGCCGTCTGGGCCATGCCCCGGGCGCGGCGGGCCTCCAAGCGCTGGACGGCGCCGCCGACCGCCGCGGCGTCCAGCATCGCCATCGAGTGCAGGGCGCGCAGAACGTCGCGGTGGGTCGCGTACATGGCGACGACGCCGCGGATGCCGCCACGGAGGGCTTCGCGGGCGTCGGGATGCGCGGACGCGCGGAGCATGTCCTGGAAGCCGCCGCGGTCGAGGAGGTCGGCGCCGACCGCCTCGAAGAGACCGGCGCGCGAGCCGAAGACCTGGTAGACGGTCGGCCGCGCCACGCGGGCGAGGCGTGCGATCCGGTCGATGCTGACGGGCTCCGACGGGGCCTCGCGCAGGCGCGCGCAGACGGCGTCCAGGATGCGCCGGCGGGTCTCCTGGGCGGCCTCCGCGCGGAGGCGCTGCTCGTACTTGCGCACCATGCCGCCAGGATACCTAATTGAGTTGACAGTTCGTCTTTCGAAATACAGGCTGTTGCATGAAAGGAGGCCGTGATGCACGTGATGATCCGGAGCAAGGTCGGGGCCGAGCATGTGGAGCGCAGCCTGGAACTGCTGCGCGAGGTCTACGCGGAGCTGGACCGGGTGCGGCCGGAGAGGCTGCGGTACGCGTCCTACCAGCTCGACGACAAGGTCACGTTCGTGGCGTTCGCGGAGATGGACGGGCCCGAGGTACTGCGCCCGCTGGAGGCCTTCCAGCGCTACCGCGCGGCCCTGGACGAGTTCTGCGAGGACCCGCCGGAGCTGACCATGCTGGACGAGGTGGGCTCGTACGGCTTCCGATGACCGGTCAGGCGCCCGGCGCCAGGATCTTCTCCATCTCGGCGCGGAGGTTTCCGGTGATCTCGGCCGGGCGGCGGGTGTGCCGGTCGACGAAGACGTGCACGAAGTGCCCCTCGGCGACGGGCGCGCCGTCCGAGTCGCGGAACATGCCGACCTCCCAGCGCACGCTGGAGCGGCCGAGCCTCCCGACGCGGAGCCCGACCCGGATCGCGTCCGGGAACGAGACCTCGGCCTTGTACTCGCAGTGCGACTCGACGCAGAGCCCGATGGCCCCGGAGGTCGCCGGGTCGAAGCCGGCGGTCCGGATCATCCACGCGTTGATGACGGTGTCCATCAGCGAGTAGTGGACGACGTTGTTGACGTGCCCGTAGACGTCGTTGTCCTTCCACCGCGTCGGGACGGTCTCCCAGTGCAGGTACTCGCCGGTCATGGGCAGCAGACTAGGGGCGTCCGGAGAAGCGGCGTTCACCAGGCCGCGAGGAAAGGTTCTGAGCACGATCCCGGCCAGGTGAACGCCGCCCCCGAGCGGCGCCCGCGAGGACGCCGCCGTTCTCAGGACGCGCGGGCCGCGTCGAATCGCGCGGTCACGTCCGTCCAGTTCACAAGGGACCAGAGCTTCTCGACGTAGTCGGGACGCACGTTGCGGTACTGCAGGTAATAGGCGTGCTCCCAGGCGTCGAAGACCAGCAGCGGTGCCGTGTTCATGCCGACGTTGCCGTGGTGGTCGTAGACCTGCTCGACGATCAGCCGCCTGCCCAGGGGCTCCCACGCGAGGACGCCCCACCCGGACCCCTGCACCGTGGACGTCGCCGCCGTGAGCTGCCGCTGGAACGCCTCGAACGTCCCGAAGTGCTCGTTGATGGCCGCCGCGAGCTCCCCGCCGGGACGGTCGCCGCCGTCCGGCGACAGGTTGTCCCAGAAGATCGAGTGCAGGACGTGCCCGGACAGGTTGAACGCGAACGTCTTCTCCAGGCCGACCAGCCCGCCGAACCGCTCCTTGTCGCGCGCCTCGGCGAGCCTCTCCAGCGTGTCGTTGGCGCCCTTCACGTAGGCGGCATGGTGCTTGGAGTGGTGCAGCTCCAGGATCTCACCGGTGATCGCCGGCTCCAGGGCGGCGTAGTCGTACGGCAGGTCGGGCAGCGTGTACTCAGCCATGCCGCCACTATTGCAAACAAGTTGCAGTTACGTCCAGCAAGCAACAAGCGCGCGCTGGACGGCCCGTCCCGGTGTGGGGCGGGCCGTCGTGCGCGTCAGTGCCGGCGGCCGCCGCGTACGCGGGCCAGCAGCCCGCGCGCCTTGGCCTGGGTACGCGGGTCCCGGGCGAGCCGCTCCGCCCTCGCCCGCGCCTTCTGCCCTTGCGGGCTCCGCATGAACCGCTTGATCCGGTCGATGAGAGAAGCCATGTTCTTCCTCCTCGGCCTAGCCTTGACAGTTCAACGCGTGCCCACTTCGGAAAGTTCGGAACGTGCCGCGAGGAGACGTTTCCGAACGGTCAACGGCGGGGGCTTCCGCGGAGACGCGAGAGGAGGCTGCGGGCCTTCTCCTGGTTGCGGGGGTCGTTGATGAACCGCTCCGCCCGCGCCCGAGCCTTCTGTGCCTGCGGACTTCGGGCCAGCTGCTCCGCCTTCGCCCGCGCCTTCTGGCCCTGCGGGCCGTGGGCGAACTGCTCCGCCTTGGCCCGCGCCTTCTGTGCCTGCGGGCTGTGCGCGACCTGCTCCGCCTTCGCGCGGGCCTTCTGCCCCTGCGGGCCCCGGACGAACTTCATGATCCGGTCTATGACTGAAGCCACGTTCTCTCTCCTCCGCCTAGCGTCTCCCAGTTCAACGCGCGTCCCGGCAGGGAAGTTCGTCAGAACGCCTCGTCGAGGGTCACACTGCCCTCCACCCCGATCTGGTAGGCCGAGACCCGGCGCTCGAAGAAGTTGGACAGCTCCTGGACGTCCTGCAACTCCATGAAGGCGAACGGGTTCGCGGTGCCGTAGCGGGGCGGGAGCCCGAGGCGGACGAGGCGCTGGTCGGCGACGTATTCGAGGTAGGCGCGCATGTCGCCGGCGCTCATCCCGGGCAGGCCGTCGCCGCAGAGGTCGCGGGCGAAGTCGAACTCCGCCTGGACGGCCTCCTCCAGCATCGTGGTGACCTGGGCCGTGAGGTCCGCGTCGAAGAGCTCGGGTTCCTCGGCCCGGACGGTGTCGACCACGGAGAACGCGAACTCCATGTGCATGGACTCGTCGCGGAAGACCCAGTTCGTCCCCGACGCGAGGCCGTTCAGCAGGCCTCGCGACCGCAGCCAGTACACGTAGGCGAAGGCGCCGTAGAAGAACAGCCCCTCGATGCAGGCCGCGAAGCAGATGAGGTTCAGCAGGAACGCCCGGCGGTCGTCGGCGGTGCGGAGTTCGTCCAGGGCGCCGAGCGAGTCGATCCAGCGGAAGCAGAACCGCGCCTTGGACCGGATGGACGGGATGTGCTCGATGGCCGCGAACGCCTTGGCCCGTTCGTCCTGGTCGGGCAGATAGGTGTCCAGCAGGGTCAGGTAGAACTGGACGTGGACGGCCTCCTCGAAGAGCTGCCGCGACAGGTAGAGCCGGGCCTCGGGCGCGTTGACGTGCTTGTACAGGTTGAGCACGAGGTTGTTCGCCACGATCGAGTCGCCGGTGGCGAAGAACGCGACCAGCCGGTTGACCAGGTGCAGCTCGGCGGGCGTCAGGCGCGCCAGGTCGGCGAGGTCGGTCGCGAGGTCGACCTCCTCGACCGTCCA
The DNA here is from genome assembly GCF_047130825.1 of Actinomadura madurae. Classification (NCBI taxonomy): domain Bacteria; kingdom Bacillati; phylum Actinomycetota; class Actinomycetes; order Streptosporangiales; family Thermomonosporaceae; genus Actinomadura; species Actinomadura madurae. The sequence goes on along the minus strand of NZ_CP083237.1, from coordinate 6,949,961 downwards.
CGTGTTGCGGATCGCGGCCCGGTACCGCTCGTAGAAGTCGGGGTAGCGCATGGGACGCAGGGTCAGGTCCATGCCCGGGTCCAGCAGCATCGCTCGCTCGTTCACTGGCACGCCTCGCACGTCTCCGGGTTCTCCAGGGAGCAGACGGCCGCGGCGACCGTCGTCTGCGCGATCCGCGTCGCCGGACGGGACCGCAGGTAGTAGGTGGTCTTGAGCCCGCTGCGCCACGCGTACGCGTACATCGAGGAGAGCTTGCCGATCGTCGGCGTCTCCATGAACAGGTTCAGCGAGTGCGCCTGGTCGATGTAGGGGGTGCGGCCGGCGGCCATGTCGATCAGGGCCTTCTGCGGCAGCTCCCAGGCCGTCCGGTAGAGGGCGCGCATCTCGTCCGGCAGGTCGAGCAGGCCCTGGACGGAGCCGTTCGCCTTCTTGATCGCCTCCCGTACGGCGGGCGTCCACAGCCCGAGCGACTTCAGGTCGTCCACCAGGTAGCGGTTGATCTGCAGGAACTCCCCGGAGAGGGTCTCGCGCTTGAACAGGTTGGACACCTGCGGCTCGATGCACTCGTAGCAGCCCGCGATGGACGCGATCGTGGCCGTCGGGGCGATCGCGATCAGCAGCGAGTTGCGGAGCCCCACGTCGGCGACGCGCGCGCGGAGCGCCTCCCAGGCGTCCGGACGGGACGGTGCCGCGTCCGGGAAATGGTCCGGGTGCAACTGGCCGCGGGCCGTCCGCGTCATGCCGTAGGCGGGCAGCGGTCCGTGCAGGGCGGCGAGGTCGGCGGACGCGTGGTAGGCGGCCAGCGCGATCTCCTCCGCGATCCGCGTGGACAGCTCGCGCGCCTCGGCCGAGTCGAACGGCAGGCGGAGCGTGAAGAACACGTCCGCCAGGCCCATCACGCCGAGGCCGACCGGCCGCCACTTGCGGTTGGCCTTCTCCGCCTCCGGCGTGGGGTAGAAGCCCCTGTCGATGGTGCGGTCCAGGAACCGGACGGCGGTGCGCACGGTCGAGCGGAGCCGCTCCCAGTCGATCCCGGACGCGTCCACGTGCGCGGCCAGGTTCACCGAGCCGAGGTTGCAGACGGCCGCCTCCCCGTCCGCGGTCACCTCCAGGATCTCCGTGCACAGGTTGGACAGGTGGACGGTCTGGCCGGGCTCGGCGGTCTGGTTGCAGGCGCGGTTGGCGGCGTCCTTGAACGTCATCCACCCGTTGCCCGTCTCGGCGAGCGTCCGCATCATCCGGCCGTACAGCTTGCGGGCCGGGATCTGCCGGACGAACCGCCCCGCCTTCTCCGCCGCCCGGTACGCCTCGTCGAACGCATCGCCCCAGAGGTCGGCCAGCTCGGGGACCTCCTTCGGGTCGAACAGCGACCACGTCGCGTCGGCCTCGACGCGGCGCATGAACTCGTCCGGGATCCAGTTGGCCAGGTTCAGGTTGTGGGTGCGGCGCGCGTCCTCGCCCGTGTTGTCGCGCAGCTCCAGGAACTCCTCGACGTCGGCGTGCCACGGCTCCAGGTAGACGCAGGCCGCGCCCTTGCGGCGGCCGCCCTGGTTGACGGCGGCGACGGACGCGTCGAGCGTGCGCAGCCACGGGACGATCCCGTTGGCGTACCCGTTCGTCCCGCGGATCAGAGAGCCGCGCGACCGCACCTTCGTCCACGAGACGCCGATGCCGCCCGCGTACTTGCTGAGCCGCGCGATCTGCCCGTACCGCTCGTAGATCGATTCCAGCTCGTCGCGCGGCGAGTCGAGCAGGAAGCAGGACGACAGCTGCGGGCGGCGGGCCGCGGAGTTGAACAGCGTCGGCGAGCTGGGCAGGTACGACAGCGTGCTGAGCAGCCCGTACAGCTCCGCGACCTCCTCGACGCTCTCGGACAGGCCGCAGGCGACCCGCAGGAAGAAGTGCTGCGGGCGCTCCAGCACGAGCCGCGACCGCGGATGCCGCAGCAGATACCGGTCGTAGAGCGTCCGGAGCCCGAAGTACTCGAACCGGTCATCGGCGGACTCGTCGACCAGGGCGTCGAGGTCGGACGCGTGGGCGGCGACGAACGCGGCCGGAGCCTCCGCCAGGAGGCCCTCCCGGTGCGCGGCGGCGACCGACTCGGCGAACGTCCGGACGCCCGCGGACGCGGCCTCGTCCCGGATCCGGCCGCCGAGGAGCCGGGCGGCGACCCTGGAGTATCCGGGTTCGGCGGGCACCAGGGCGGCGGCCTCGCCGATCGCCAGGTCCCGCAGCGCGCCCGCGTCGCCGTTGTCCCCGGCCCGGGCGGCGGCCGACAGCCGCCCGGCGTCCACGCCGGGCACCCCGTCGCAGGCCGCCTCGACCTCGGCGACGATCCGCGCCGAAGGCGGCGCGGCCAGAGCCTGTGTCACGTGCATCTCCCCTCGCAAGCCGCCTCGCGGAGGCATGCGAACGGGACGCGGCGGCATGCCGCGCTCCGTCCCCGGCCCACCCGCGAGGCCTGGACGTGGTGATCCGGGGGTCGACCCCGGACCCCCGAAGCGGTCGTGCGGGCAGGTCTTCGGACTCGCGGGCGCCGCCTCGAAAGGCGTCCTACTGGCCGTCGCTTCCCAGGCCGTGCGGCCCAGTGCGTGATGACGGCGGTCGTTCCCGCTCACCGCTGCGGGGCAGTCCCGGACTCACACCGGGTTCCCTCTTGCGACGCCCCCGCCGCGCGAGCGGCGGGGGCGTACCAGCACGGGATTGAACCCTACATGTAGTCGACGATCTTTGCACAACCCCAAGATGTTGGGTGTGTCGCGGATTCGCCAGGGTCGGGTGCGCGACCCCGGCCCGGGGTGGGACGATGGGTGGCGCCATGTCCCCGCCCGCCTCGCAGCCGCTGTTCAGGACCGCGCGCGCGGTGGTGTTCGCCACCGTGTGCGTCACGCTGGCGACCCTCGGGCACGTCCTGGCGAGCGGGGCGCCGGTCCCGGTCTGGTCGGCGATGGCGGGGTTCGCGGCGGTGCTCGGCGTGACGGCGGTGCTGGCGGGCCACGAGCGCTCGCTGGCGACGATCTTCGGCGGGCTGCTCGGCGGGCAGTTCGCGCTGCACACGCTCTTCGCCGCCGCGTCCGGCCCGATGGGCCATCACACGCCGGAGACGCACGCCGCGATGGCGGACGGAGCCACCCGGGGCGGCGCGGAGAACGGCCTCGCGATGACGCTCGCGCACTGCGTGGCCGCGCTGGTCGCGGCCTGGTGGCTGCGCCGCGGCGAGCGGGCCGCGTGGGCGCTGGCGCGGCAGGTCGCCGCGCTGGCGAACCGTCCGATCAGGCTGTTCCTGGCCCTCCTCGCCGTCGAGCCGGCCGAGCCGCCGGCGCGTCCCCGCCGGGCGACGCCCGCGCCGGCCGGCGTCACCTCCACCGGGCGGGCCCTGCGGCACCAGGTGGTCCGGCGGGGTCCCCCGCCGCGTTCGAGGGCGCTCGCTCACCTCTGAGCCCGAGCGCAGTACGTCACCGGACGCCGTTTCCCGCGCGTTCGGCCTTTCCCGTACGACTCGAACGGAGTTCCTCCATGCGTTTCCTTCCAGGCGCCCGGCGCGCCGGCGCCGTCGCGTCGCTCGCCTCCATGGCCGTGATCGGGCTCGCCACGGCCGCGTCCGCGCACGTCACCGTCAACCCGAAGGCGGCCGAGCAGGGCTCGTACGCCAAGGTCTCGTTCCGCGTGCCGAACGAGCGCGACGACGCGTCCACGACCAAGCTCGTGGTGCACCTGCCGGCCGACCATCCGCTGGCGTCGGTGTCGGTCCGCCCGACCCCCGGCTGGACGGTGAAGACGAAGAAGTCCAAGCTCGCGAAGCCGATCCAGTCGCACGGCGGCGAGCTGACCGAGGCGATCACCGAGATCACCTGGTCGGGGGGCGAGATCGAGCCGGGGCAGTTCCAGGAGTTCGACGTCTCGCTCGGCCCGCTGCCCACCGACACCGACCAGCTCGTCTTCAAGGCCGACCAGACCTACTCGGGCGGCGAGGTCGTCAAGTGGGAGGAGCCCCCGGCCGAGGGCGCGGCGGAGCCGGAGCACCCCTCGCCGGTGCTGAAGCTGCTCCCCGAGGGCAGCACGACCGGAACCGGCCTGAGCGCCCAGGTGAAGCCCGTCTCGGCGAGCGAGTCCGCGGCGTCCGCCGATGACGGGACGGCGCGGCTGCTCGGCGGCGTCGGCATCGCGGTGGGCGTGATCGGCATCGGCGTCGGCGCGTACGGCGTGACCAGGGCGCGGAGCCGGGCATGACGCGGGCAGCGCTCCGGGTCGCCGCGGGCGCCGCGGCCGTCGGGACGGTGCTCGCGCTGACCGCGCCCCCCGCCTCGGCGCACGCCGCGCTCACCGGCGCCAGCCCGGCGAAGGACGCGACGGTCGCGGCGCCGTCCGAGATCGTCCTCACCTACTCCGATCCGATCCGGCTGCCGCGCGTCGTGCTGACGGACACCGCGGAGCGGCAGTACCAGGCGGGGCCGCCCCGCGCGGTCGACAACAAGGTCACGCAGGCGGTCACCGGAGCGCTGCCCAACGGCGAGTACACGGTGGGCTGGCGGGTCGTGTCGGCGGACGGCCACCCGGTGAGCGGCTCCTACACGTTCACCGTGCGGGGGTCGGCGGGCGGCGCGCAGCCCGCCGCGCCGGCCCCGTCCACGACGAAGGCCGCGTCCTCGGAGGATTCGGGCGGCTCGTCGGGCTGGCTGTGGATCGGCCTGATCGCGCTGGTCCTGGCGGCGGCGGCCGGCGTGGTCGGCTGGCTCCGCCGGTCCTCCGCCCCCGCGGACTGAGCCACCGGCTTCCGGTCGGGTGATTACAGGATTACAGTGATCACCCGACCGGAGGCATCGTGGGGGCCGTCATGATCGTCGAGTACATCCGCTACCGCATCGACCCGCAGGACGCGGAGGAGTTCGAGGCCGCCTACGCACGCGCTTCCGTGCCGCTCGCCGCCGCACCCCAGTGCGTGGACTACGAGCTGTCGAGGTGCGCCGACGAGCCGTCCTCCTACATCCTGCGCATCTGCTGGACGTCCGCCGACGACCACATGCGGGGGTTCCGGGGCGGCGAGCACTTTCCGGCGTTCTTCACCGAGATCAAGCCGTACGTCCAGCAAATCGAGGAGATGCGGCACTACGGGCTGACACCCGTCCGCGGGGCTGGGTCGTCCGTCCCAACGCTGTACGACTGGGCGGGTGGCGGCGAGGCCCTGGAGCGGCTCACCGAGGTCTTCTACACGAACGTCCTCAAGGACGAGCTGCTGCGCCCCCTCTTCGAGCACATGGCCCCGGACCACCCGAAATGGGTCGCCGCATGGCTCGGTGAGGTGTTCCGCGGTCCCGAGCGCTACAGCCGGGAGCGCGGCGGCTACCACCACATGGTGCGGCACCACCTCGGCAAGGCCATCACGGAGGCGCAGCGCCGCCGCTGGGTCTCGCTGCTGATGGACGCGGCCGACGAGGCCGGCCTCCCGGACGACCCCGAGTTCCGCGCCGCGTTCGCGTCCTACATCGAGTGGGGCACGCGCATCGCGCTCGCCAACTCCCAGCCGGACGCGAAGCCGCCCCTGCAAGCGCCCATGCCGCACTGGGGCTGGGGCGTCGCGCCGCCCTACATCCCGGCGCAGTAGCCTGCACGCCGTTCCTGCGACGAGGGAGGTTGATGAATATGGCCCGCGCGGCCCTTCGTCAGCATGCCCTCGTCCGGTGCGCGCGGCGGGGCCACTGGGCGGACGACTTCCCCGAGAACGCCGGGCTGCGCCGCGTCACCACCGGCGCGGAGACGGCCGCGTACGCCACCGACTGATTCCTCGCAGCACCGAACGTGCCGCCCTTCCCCGGGAAGGGCGGCACGTTCGCGTTTCCGGGAGCGATTGACAAATTACGCTAGTTCACTAACACTTCCTATTCGACTAGCGATTGGCGGTGGGTGTCGTGGCGGTCGTCCTGGCCCGGCTCGGGCGCTTCTGTTACCGGCGGCGCGGGCTCGTCGTCCTGCTGTGGGCGGGGCTGCTCGTCCTGACCGTGTCCGGCGCGGCCCTCCTGTCGGAGCCGGCGCCGGACACCTTCTCGGTCCCCGGCACCGAGGCGCAGCGCGCGAACGACCTGGTCGCGGAGCGGTTCCCGCGGGCCGCCGCCGGCGGGGCGTCCGCCCGCGTCGTGTTCGCCGTCCCGGCCGGACGGTCGCTGGCCGCTCCCGCGACCCGGGCCGCCGTCGAGCAGGCCGTCGCCCGGATCGAGGCCGCGCCGAAGGTCGCCGAGGTCGCCTCCCCCTACGCCCGGCACACCGTCTCGGCCGACGGCCGCATCGCGCTCGCGGAGGTCGGCTACCGCGTCCCGGCCGAGGAGCTGACCGGCGCGGACCGCGAGGCGCTGCGCGAGGCCGCCGCCGTCCCGGGCGTGCGCACGGAGATGAGCGGCGACGCCGTCGCACCGCCGGAGGAGGGCGCGGGCGAGCTGCTCGGCGTGGTGGCCGCCGCGATCGTCCTGCTGGTCACGCTCGGGTCGCTCGTCGCGGCCGGGCTGCCGCTGCTCACGGCCGCCGCCGGGATCGTCATCGGGCTGTCGGCGATCGGTACCGCGTCCGCGTTCGCGGAGGTGAGTTCCGAGACCCTGGCGCTCGCGCTCATGCTCGGCCTCGCCGTCGCGATCGACTACGCGCTGTTCATCATCTCCCGCTACCGCGAGGAGGTCCTGGACGGCCGCGAGCCCGCCGACGCGGCGGGCCGGGCCACGGGCACCGCGGGATCCGCCGTGGTGTTCGCCGGCCTGACCGTCATCATCGCGCTGGCCGGGCTCGCCGTCGTGAACATCCCCATCCTGACCCGGCTCGGGCTCGCCGCCGCGTTCACCGTGGCCGTCGCGGTGCTGGTCGCCCTCACGCTGCTCCCGGCCCTGCTCGGGTTCGCGGGCCGCCGCGCGCGGGCCCGCCGCCGTCCCGCCGCCTCCGCCGGGCTGCGCTGGGGACGGTTCGTCACCTCCCACCCCGTCCCGGTGCTGATCGTGGCCGTGGTGGGGCTGCTCGCGGCGGCGACGCCCGCGCTCGGACTGCGGCTCGGCCTGCCCGACGACGGCACCGCCCCTCCCGGGACGACCCAGCGCCAGGCCTACGACCTGCTCGCGGAAGGGTTCGGCCCCGGGATCAACGGGCCGCTGACCCTCGTCGTGCAGGCCGGGGACGACACGAAGGCCGCCGCCGAGCGCGTCGCTGCGACGATCGCGGCCCTGGACGGCGTCGCCTCGGTCGACCCGCCCGTGGTGAACCCCGCCGGCGACACCGCGCTGGTCGGCGTCGTCCCCGACGGCGGGCCGACGGCCGAGGCCACCGAGGACCTCATCCACACCATCCGCGACCGCTCCTGGGACGGGGCGTCCGTCGCGGTCACCGGGCAGACCGCGATCGACATCGACACGTCCGGGAAGCTCGCCGGCGCGCTCGTCCCCTACCTCGCGGTCGTCGTCGGCCTCGCGTTCCTGCTGCTGACGCTGGTGTTCCGCTCGATCCTGGTGCCGCTGAAGGCCACGCTCGGCTTCCTGCTCAGCGTCGCCGCCACGTTCGGCGCGGTCGTCGCCGTGTTCCAGGAGGGCCGGCTGGAGGGGCCGCTCGGCGTCCACGCGTCCGGCGTGATCGTCAACGTGCTGCCGGTCATGCTGATCGGCATGGTGTTCGGGCTGGCCATGGACTACCAGGTCTTCCTCGTCACCCGGATGCGCGAGGAGCACGTCCGCGGCGCCTCCCCCACCGGCGCCGCCGTCGCCGGGCTGGCGCACGGCTCCCGCGTCGTCACCGCCGCCGCGATCATCATGATCTTCGTGTTCGCCGGGTTCCTGCTGTCCGCGACGCCGATGGTGCAGTCGTTCGGCTTCGCGCTGGCCGCCGCCGTGCTCTTCGACGCGTTCGTCGTCCGGATGACGATCGTCCCCGCCGTGATGGCGCTGCTCGGCCGCGCCGGCTGGTGGCTGCCCGCCCGCCTCGCCCGCGTCCTGCCGCACGTGGACGTGGAGGGCGAGCGGCTCCGAGACGCCCCGGGGGAGGTGACAGTAGGCTCCTCGGTCGGGACGAGGTAGCGAAAGGGCCGGAGATGCCGCCGAAGCAGGGACTGCGAGAGCTGAAGAAGGCGAGGACCCGGGCCGCGATCCAGCGCGAGGCCCTGCGGCTGTTCCGCGAGCGCGGCTACGAGGCCACGACCGTCGAGCAGATCGCGCAGGCCGCCGAGGTCGCGCACACCACCGTCTTCCGCTACTTCCCGACCAAGGAGGACCTCGTCATCAGCGACGAGGCCGACCCCTTGTTCTTCGCGTCGCTGCGCGCCCAGCCGCCGGAACTGACCCCGGTCCAGGCCCTGCGCGCCGCGATGCTGGACGTCCTCGGCGGGTTAACCCCCGAGGACCTCGCCGCGGGACGCGACCGGGCCGTCCTCATCCTGTCGGTCCCCGCGCTGCGCGGCGCCGCGTTCGCCAACTTCGTCGACACGATGCGCACGGTGACCGCCATCCTCGCCGAACGGGAGGGCCGCGCCCCCGGCGACGTCCGCACCCTCACCGGCGCGGCCTTCGGCATCATGCTCGACCTGATGCTCCGCTGGGCGGAGGACCCGTCCCTGGACCTCCCCGCTGCCCTCGACGAAGCCCTCGCCACCCTCGGCTAGGCACACTCCCCCGATTTAGCGGGATTTACGGCTGTATGCCCGGCGTTTACCGGGTGTTCGCCGGGTGATGGTTGGGTGCCGGCCATGCGCGCTTGCCTGGTGGTCTCCGCACGCGATCCCGACGAGCGGATCACGCCCGCCGTGCTGGCGACAGCCCGGCGGGCCATCGACCAGGCGGTGCCCGCGCCCGCCGGCCGCCGGCGCCCCGCCGAGTGGATCTCGCCCGACCGCGGCACCGCGCTGCTGGCCTGGTCCAACGAACCGTCCGGGGCGCCGTTCCCGGAGCCGATCCTCACCTCCGGCGACCGCGCCCTGACCTACTGCGGCTACCTGGGCGGCAAGGGCGACGCCGACCTGCTGCTGAGCATGGACGCCCTCGGCGACGGCCTCGACGGCCTCGGCGGCTGCTTCTCGGTGTTCCGCGCCGGTCCGGACGGGTTCGAGGCCGCCACGTCCATCACCCGCGCCTGCCCCGTCTACCACGCCGAGGCGGGCGGCCTGCGGTTCGCCGCGTCCCGCGCCCTGCTCGCCCACCTGGCGGCGCGAGCGGCGGCGACCGGCCTGGCCCGCCCGGCGCCCGCCTACGACGTGATGGCGCTCCAGGCGATGGTGCGGCACGGGTTCTTCGTCTCCGACGAGACGCCGTTCGAGGGCGTGCGGGCGGTCCCGAACGCGGCCACGCTCGTCGCGCGGCGCGGTCACGACCCGCGCACCGTCGCGCGCCCGCTGCCCGCCCAGGAGCCCGCGCCGCGCGGGCGCCGGGAGGCCCGCGCGCGGGTGAAGCCGCTGGCCGAGGCGCTGCTGGCGGCGGTGGAGCCGCTCGGCCGGCACGACCGCCCGGCGCGGCTGGCGCTGTCCGGGGGACGCGACAGCCGCCTGATCGCCGCCGCCTGCCACGCCGCCGGGGTGCCGTTCTTCGGCGCCACCCACGGCCTGGACGGCAGCCCCGACGTCGTGCTGGCGCGGCGGGTGGCCGCGGCGCTGGACGTGGAGTGCCAGGTCACGCTGGACAGGCAGCGGTCCGGCGCGGTCGTCGTCCGGCACCCGCTGCGGCGCGCCCACGCCCTGGTCCGCATGTGCGAGGGCATGAACTCGGCGTACGAGAACGTGAACCGGTGGGCGCCCTACGATCCCGAGCCGCGCACCTCCGGCTCCGGCGGGGAGCGGCTGCGCGGCGGCTTCCTCACCGACCAGGCCGACCTGTCCCGTGACGGTGTCCTCCGCAGGCTGGACACCATCTTCCTGGCGCAGAGCGAGTTCCTCACCGAGGACGCCAACGCCTACGCCAGGCGCCGTCACGACCAGTGGGCCGCCCGGTACGAGCATGACGGCCTCGACGTGCTCGACAAGCTGCACATGTTCTACAAGACCGGCCGCTGGCTGGCCGGATCGCACACCGCGACCCTCATGAACTGGGCCTACTACCACCCCTTCCTCGACAACCGGGTGGTGCGCGAAGCGCTGGCGCTGCCCGTGGAGTGGCGGCTGAGCGAGGAACCGGTCGCGCTCGTCCTGGGGATGCTCGCGCCCCGGCTGCGGGACGTCCCGCTCGCCGGGAAGCGGTGGCGGTTCGAGGAGCAGGGCCCCAGGTCGCTGCGCGAACGGCCGGGCTGGCGGCGCCGCGCCACCCCGCCGAGCACCGCGGCCGCCGGGTTCAACTGGCGCAAGTCGTACGGACCTGAGCTGGCCGACGTGTTCCGGGAGCACATCCTGGACGGGCCGCCCGAGCTGTTCTCCATCCTCGACCGCGGCGCGGTGGAGCGGCGCCTGGCCGAGGTGCCGCCGCGCCGTCCCGGGCAGAGCTGGCACCTGCTCTCCCTGAGCGTCCTGCTGTCGAACGCCTGGCGCGAGCCCGAGCCGGACGACCTGCCGGACATGGAGATCCCTCTCCCCACCCCATGAGGCAGGTCACGGGCGGTAAGACCGCTCCTGCTACCCCAGTTCGGGGGTGGCGTGCGTCACTCGGATGGCCGCACGGATCGGCCGTCAGGGAGCGAACGCGCGAAGAGCGGCCTCCACGAGCGCGTCGGCGTACTCCGGGGTGAGCGGTCCGGCGCGGTGCAGCCACCGCTGGTGGAGCGGGGCGTAGAGCACCTCCAGCACGAGGTCGAGGTCGGCGTCGGCGGCCAGCTGGCCCGCGCGCTGGGCGCTGCGCAGCCGCTCCTTCTTGGCCTCGTCGACGGGGGCGGCGAGCTTCTCCCGGTAGAGGGCGGCCAGCGCGGGGTCACCGACGATCTCCAGGTTGAGCGCTCTGATCGGCGCCTCGAACGCCGGGTCGGCGAACTCGGCGACGGTCGCCCGCATGACGGTCTTGAGGTCGGCCTCAAGGTCACCGGTGTCGGGCAGCCGCACCCCGTCCCCGCCCTCGCTCAGCTCCAGGAACGAGTCGAAGATCACCGCGCCTTTGGAGGGCCACCAGCGATAGATGGTCTGCTTGCCCACTCCGGCACGGGCGGCGATGGCCTCGATCGACACCTTCGCGTACCCGAGCTCGGTGACCAGTTCGCGTGCGGCGGCCAGGACGGCCCGCCGGGACCGCTCGCTGCGCCGCGCGGGGTCCGGCCTTCTGGGGTGCGACACGCCCGGGAGCCTACCACCGATCCGAGACGAGACGGTCCGTCTTGTCAATCGCCTCTCCGGTCGCTAGGGTGGCGGAGCAACGAGACGAACCGTCTCGTCTAGTCAAGGAAGGGGCAGCCCATGACGACAGCCCGAGTGTGGTTCATCACCGGCGCTTCGCGAGGCCTGGGCAGGGCCTTCGCGGAAGAGGCGCTCGCCGCCGGAGACCGCGTCGTCGCCGCCGCGCGCGACCTCGGCCCCCTCGCGGATCTCGCCGCCGCACACCCGGACGGCCTCGTCCGGCTGGCACTGGACGTCACCGACCGGGAGGCCGTGCTGAGGGTGGTGGATCAGGCGGCCGCGGTGTTCGGGCGGCTGGACATCGTGGTCAACAACGCCGGCGCCATGCTGCTCGGCATGGTGGAGGAGGCGACCGAGGAGCAGATCCGCGCCCAGTTCGACGTCAACTTCTTCGGCGCGGTCTGGGTGACCCAGGCCGTGGTGCCGCACCTGCGCACCCAGGGATCCGGCCATATCGTGCAGGTCACCACGATGGGGACCGGCGGCGGGGTCGCGTCGGCCGGGTTCTACGCGGCGAGCAAGTCCGCGCTCGACTCGCTGGGCCAGGCGCTGGCGATGGAGGTCGCGCCGTTCGGGATCAAGGTGACGATCGTCCAGCCCGGCGGGTACGGCACGGACCTGTTCACACGCGGCACCACGACGGCGGAGCCGCGTCCGGAGTACGAGCCGCTGCGCGCCCGGCTCGCCGAGATGTGGGGCGACGACGCCGGCCCCGACCCGAGCACCGCCGCCCCGGTGCTCATGGAATTGGCCGACCTGCCGGAGCCGCCGCTGCGCCTGATCGTCGGCGGCGCCTCCTACGATCTCGTCCAGCAGATGGACGAGGCCCGCACGGCTGAATACCGAGCCTGGGAGCACCTGAGCCGCAAGGCCCCCGGCTGACCCGGCCACCGGCCCCCCGACGTAACACCAAATTCGTTCCCACTGAGAGCAATGATCCGTGCACTCTCAGCAAGAAGGCGTCGGTGGGAAAGCACGGCAGACAAGAGGACTGCTCCGTCTGCAACGGCAGGGGAAAATTGAGCGGTGGCAGCACGGGAAGAAGGACGAGGTGAGCTGCTCGGCATGCCGGGGGACGGGGAAGGTGTAGATCGGCGGTTGTTCATCTCCGAAGTCGTGTGGATCGCTCCGGGAGACGGTGAGGACCTCGTTCCCCTGCACAGGGCGGACGATCCGGAGGCGTGGGAGCGGCTGGTCGCGGCGGACGAGAGCGTCGTCACTCAGGTGGACGACGACGATCCAGGCAAGTGGGGCGTGCATTTCCCGACGTCGTCGTCAACAGCGCCGTGGCTGATGCGGCGGATGATCGAAGCGCTGGACCTGGCGCCGGGAATGGCCGTCTTGGAGATCGGCACCGGGACGGGCTACAACGCGGCACTGCTCGCCGAGGCCGGCGCGGTGGTGACCACTGTGGAGATAGACGCCCGGCTCGCGAACGAGGCGCGGCGGTCGCTGGAGCGCGCCGGATTCGGCGACCGGGTGGCGGTCGTGACCGGCGACGGCGGCTGGATCGTTTTCCCGTACAGCGGTCCGCGCGGGGCAGGCGCCCTGGTGGCACTGGACGTCGCCGGCGGCACCGCCCGTGGACACGTCATCGACCACGAGTCCTTCTTCATGCCACTACGTGGCCAACGCATGAACCAGCGCGAGATACAGGCCATGCCCCGCACGTTGGACGCACGACTGCACTTCACCGTGACCAGCACACGCCAATACATCACCACGAAGTAAGCCCGGCACAAACGAGCCCTCGGCCACCGTCGATCTGGCCGAGGGCTCCCAGGTATGAGCATGTCAGGGCAGGTCACGGACCCCGGACTTGATGTCGGCAGTGAGGGTGCCCCAAGCGGCCTTGGAAAGAGTCAACCTCGGCCCGTCTGGATCCTTGGAGTCACGCACCCCGATCGCGGCGGCAAGATCCGCCACCTCGACACAATCGCCGCCGCTGTGGCCGCTGTACCTGCTCTTCCGCCAGCGAACGCCGAGCAAGTCCTTCATAGGCTCTCCATCAGTCAGGGCAGGTCGCGTGCGCCGGACTTGATGTCGATGGTGAGAGCGTCCCAGGCCTGCCGGGAAAGGGTCAGCCTCGGACCGTCTGGATCCTTGGAGTCACGCACACCGATCGCGGAGGCAAAATCCGCCACCTCGACGCAATCGCCGCCCGCGTGGTCGCTGTAGCCGCTCTTCCGCCAGTGAACACGGAGCACGTCGTTCATAGACCCTCCATAACCGTCCTGATCATGGCCCGTGACTCCTCGATGGGGAGCGCATGGCCGCGGAGCAGGTCCCAGCGTACGACTTTGTCTCTGACTCTGGCAGGCCTCTCGATCAAGAGCCCCTCACCCGCCGACTCGGTATAAGCGAGGTCCGGCGTGTCGTCAAAACTCAGGATGGTGAAGCTACCGCCGAGCCCAGCGTGATATCCCACCCTATTTGGGACGACTTGCACCATGGTGTTGACCCGCTCAGACGCGTGGAGCAACGAATTGAGCTGCTCGCGCATGATGTCAGCGCTCCCCACCGTGCGACGCAGAACAGCCTCGTCCAGAACGATCCATGTGTGCGGCGGGTTCTCACGGGTTAGAACTTCTTGCCGTTCCATACGCTTCGCCGTCAATTCCGAGATATTAATTCCATCGCTCATGGTGAGGATGGAGCGAGTGTAGTCCTCCGTTTGAAAGAGACCGTTGACGAGCAGCGCGCAGAAGATGCGGTACGAGGTCGCCCTCCTCTCGTAGTCCAGGTATTCGGGGAAGCCGGGCGGAAGGATAAACTGGACCTCGATCTCCTTGATGAGCTTCCAGTGGCGGTGGAAGTGGCCGTCGGTCTTGAAATAGGTGTCGAGGTCCTCGGCGCTCTGTTCAGAGACCTTGCGACCGCTCTCCATGGTGCTGATCCATTGGGGGGTGCAGCCGAGCGCGTCCGCCAGGTCCTTGCCAGTGAGCCCGGCCCGCTCCCGCATGCGGCGGAGTTCGGTGCCGAAGAAGATGCGCGCTCGATTCTCACTCATGGGGATCCTCTGGGGAGTTAACCGGTGGGGGCCGGTTGAGGTGATCTTGGCTAGGCTTGACCACAGGTGTTGAATGGTCACTGGTCGTCTTTTACCCGGCAGGTGAAGCTGGACGCAAGCATTTCAGCACTGCGACCGGACATCGAGGTCTCCGAAATGAAAAAGACTCCGCTATCGCCCACTTCTGAGGGAGTAAGGGGAATGCCTCTCATGTCCGATTGGTATGGCGAGCCGTCGGGGGACGGGTTCGTCGCGCGGCGGCTTGGCGGGCTGAGCGACTACCAGGCGCTCAACGGCTGCCTGGACGAGGTCCTGGCCAAGGACGAGGGCGAGTTGTGGCTGCTCTGCGACGCGCAGACCCGGCTGTCCGAGCGGGTCGCGCTCGCCGAGTCCACGAGGCGGCGGACGTGAGCGTTCCCGAGCACGAGGCCCCGGCGGCGGAGTCGTACGTCCGGTTGGAGACCCTGGGCATGCACCTCAGGGCGCAGGGCTTCACCGTCGAGTACGTGGCCGGAGGGCTGGTCGTCCGCAACGAGACGTCCACCGCGCGGAGCGTCTGCGGGGCGCGGGGCGGGTCCGGCGACACGATCACCTGTCGCCCGCACGACGGGGACGAAGGGCGCTACTGGTACTACACGTCCTGGCGGCAGCCCATCGCCGAGGCCGAGCGCATCACCGACGCCCTGGTGATGATCAAGGGGTATCTCGGGGCCCCCGCATGACGGCCGACGACGGGCCCCGGCGCCTGCTCGAACTGCTCGCCGGCGGGAGGGTCACCGGTCCCAGGCGACGAGGAACTCCGCCAGGGAGATGCGCCCGTCGGCGTCCCCGTCCTTCTCGTCCGCCGCCCGGAAGATCGAGTCGAGCTCGCCCGAGGCGACCTCCTCGCCGCGGGCGGCCATGGCGGCGGCGAACTCGTCGCGGGTGATGTAGCCGTCGCCGTCGCGGTCGAACTCCTTGAACGTGGCGGTCGGGTCGAGATCGGCCATCACGGACCTCCGATGCACACTTTCCGGACAAAGCAGTAAAGCAGCATCGAAGCACGGTGGGGCCCGGCGGCGGGCCGGGTTCCCGAAACCGCATCGGCCGGACCCGATGCAAAGAGGCGACCACAGGGCGCTTTTCCTGCGGTCGACGTTCGTCACGGGCGGGTAAGACCACTCCTGCTACCCCCGTTCGGGGGTGGCGTGGGTCACTCGGATGGCCAACGATCCTTCTGACCGGGTGACCGTGGCGGCCACGAGGAGAGACCATGCCCGCAGTCGAGTTCCGGGCGGCGCGCGACTTCCTGCTCGCGCACCGCGACGACTACGCGACGGCCTACGAGAAGTTCCGCTGGCCGGTGCTGACCGGCTTCAACTGGGCGCTCGACTGGTTCGACAAGATCGCCGAGGGGAACGACTCGCCCGCGCTGTGGATCGTCGAGGAGGACGGCTCCGAGGCGAAGTACTCGTTCGCGCAGATGGCGCGGCGGTCCAACCAGGCGGCGAACCTGCTGCGCCGGGCGGGCGTGCGGCGCGGCGACCGGATCATCCTGATGCTCGGCAACCAGGTCGAGCTGTGGGAGACGGTGCTGGCGGCGATGAAGATCGGCGCGATCCTGATCCCGTGCACGCCGCTGCTCGGCACCGCCGACCTCCAGGACCGGCTGACCCGCGGCAAGGCCAGGCACGTGGTGGCGAGCGCGGCCGACGCCGGGAAGTTCGACGGCGTCGAGGGCGACTTCACCGGGATCGCCGTGGGCGAGCCGGTGGAGGGGTGGCTGCGGTACGCCGACGCCTACGAGGAGGGCGAGACCTTCACCCCGTACGGGCTGACGATGTCGCGGGACACCCTGCTCCTCTACTTCACGTCCGGGACGACGGCGAAGCCGAAGCTGGTCGAGCACACGCACGCGTCGTACCCGGCGGGACACCTGTCGACGATGTACTGGATCGGGCTGCGGCCCGGGGACGTCCATCTGAACATCTCGTCGCCCGGCTGGGCGAAGCACGCGTGGAGCAACATCTTCGCGCCGTGGGACGCCGAGGCGTGCGTGTTCATCTTCAACTACACGCGGTTCGACGCCGACCGGCTGCTCGACACCCTGGAGCGGTGCGGCGTGACGAGCTTCTGCGCGCCGCCGACCGTGTGGCGGATGCTGATCCAGTCCGACCTCGGGCGGCTCGCCACCCCGCCGCGCGAGGTGGTCGCGGCCGGGGAGCCGCTGAACCCCGAGGTGATCGAGCGGGTGAAGGACGCGTGGGGCCGGACGATCCGGGACGGGTTCGGGCAGACCGAGACGACCGTCCAGATCGCCAACACGCCCGGCCAGCCGGTCAAGCCGGGCTCGATGGGACGTCCCGTGCCGGGCTACCAGGTGGTGCTGGTCGACCCGCTGACCGGGGAGCCCGCGGACGAGGGGGAGATCTGCCTCGACCTGGAGGACCGGCCGCTCGGCCTGATGACCGGCTACCACGGCGACGAGGAGCGCACGGACGAGGCGATGGCCGGCGGCCGGTACCACACCGGCGACATCGGCTCCCGCGACGAAGACGGATACATCACCTATGTCGGACGGGCCGACGACGTGTTCAAGGCGTCCGACTACAAGATCTCGCCGTTCGAGCTGGAGAGCGTGCTGATCGAGCACGAGGCGGTCGCGGAGGCCGCGGTCGTGCCGTCGCCCGACCCGGTCCGGGCGGCCGTCCCGAAGGCCTACGTCACGCTCGCGAACGGCTGGGAGCCGACCGCCGAGACGGCCAGGGCGATCTTCGCGCACAGCCGGGCGCAGCTGTCCCCGTACAAGCGGGTCCGGCTGCTGGAGTTCGGCGAGCTGCCGAAGACGATCTCCGGGAAGATCCGCCGGGTCGAGCTGCGGACGAGCGAGCTCGGCAAGCACGCGAGCCCCGACGACCGGCCCGAGGGCGAGTTCCGGGAGGAGGACCTGCGATGACACTCTCCTATGCATCGGGCATATCGAGCACCCCCCTGCTCGGCGCCACCATCGGCGCGAACCTCGACAAGACGGTCGCCGCGTTCTCGGAGCGGGACGCGCTCGTCGACCGGGCGTCCGGGCGCCGCTGGACGTACGAGCAGCTCCAGGACGACGTGGAGGCCGTCGCGCTCGGCCTCCGCGACCTCGGCGTCGTCAAGGGCGACCGGGTCGGGATCTGGGCGCCGAACTGCGCGGAGTGGATGCTCGTCCAGTACGCGACGGCCAAGCTCGGCGCGATCCTCGTCAACATCAACCCCGCCTACCGGGTGCACGAGCTGGAGTTCGTCCTCAACCAGGCCGGCATCCGGACGCTGGTGGCGGCGGTGGCGTTCAAGACGTCCGACTACGCGGCGATGATCGAGCAAGTGCGCCCGGCGTGCGCCGCGCTGCGGGACGTCCTGCTCATCGGCACCCCCGAGTGGGACGCGCTCGTCGAGGCGGGCCGGGCGGGCGACCCGGCCGTCCTGGTCGAGATCGGGCGGACGCTCACCGCCGACGACCCGATCAACATCCAGTACACGTCCGGGACGACGGGCTTCCCCAAGGGCGCGACGCTGTCGCACCACAACATCCTGAACAACGGGTACTTCGTAGGCGAGCTGTGCGGCTACGACGAGGAGGACAGGATCTGCGTTCCCGTCCCCTTCTACCACTGCTTCGGCATGGTGATGGGCAACCTGGCGTCGACGAGCCACGGCGCGTGCGTGGTGATCCCGGCGCCGGCGTTCGACCCGAAGGCGACGCTGGAGGCGGTCGCGGCCGAGCGCTGCACGTCGCTGTACGGGGTCCCGACCATGTTCATCGCGGTCCTGAACGAGCCGGGGCTGGACGGGCTCGACCTCTCCACCCTGCGGACCGGGATCATGGCCGGGTCGCCGTGCCCGGTCGAGGTGATGAAGCAGGTCATCGACCGGCTCGGGATGAGCGAGGTCGCGATCTGCTACGGCATGACGGAGACGTCGCCGGTGTCGACGCAGACCCGCGCGGGCGACTCGCTCGACCGGCGGGTGTCCACGGTCGGGACCGTGCTGCCGCACCTGGAGATCAAGGTGGTCGACCCGGAGACGGGCGTGACCGTCCCGCGCGGGGTGCCCGGCGAGTTCTGCACCCGCGGCTACTCGGTGATGCTCGGCTACTGGGAGCAGCCGGACAAGACGGCCGAGGCCATCGACGCCGCCCGCTGGATGCACACCGGCGACCTCGCCGTGATGGACGGCGACGGCTACGTCAACATCACCGGCCGGATCAAGGACATGGTGATCCGGGGCGGCGAGAACATCTACCCGCGCGAGATCGAGGAGTTCCTCTACACCCACCCCGACATCGTGGACGCGCAGGTCATCGGCGTGCCGGACGAGAAGTACGGCGAGGAGCTGATGGCCTGGGTGCGGCTGCGCGAGGGCGTGCCGGGCCTGACCGCCGGCGAGCTGCGCGCGTTCTGCGAGGGGAAGCTGGCGCACTACAAGATCCCGCGCTACGTGCACGTCGTGGACGAGTTCCCGATGACGGTCACCGGGAAGATCCGCAAGGTGCAGATGCGCGCCGAGGCGGTCGACATCCTCGGGCTGGAGGACGCCGCCGCGACCCGGCACGCCTGACTTTCCGGGCACCGGAGCCTTTCGTCGCGGGGGTCGTGCAGGGCATGCTCGGAGGCATGGGCGATGACGCGGGAGCCGTCCGGTCGGCGGTGCTGACCCTGCACCGCACGACGGGGCTGCCCATGGTGTTCGGCGGCGCGCTCAGCGGCCAGGACCGGCTGCGCATCACCGAGCTCGTCGGCAACACGACCGACTCGCTGAACGGGCTCGTCGTCCGGCAGGGCAACGGGCTCGGCGGCAAGGCGATGGCCATGGGACGCCCGGCGTGGGTGAGCAACTACCCGTGCGCGGCGTCGATCAGCCACGACTACGACAAGCCCGTCGGGCGCGAGGGGCTGCTGTCGATCGTGGCCGTCCCGATCGTCGTGCGGCGGCGGTGCCGCGGCGTCATCTACGGCGCGCTGCGCGAGCCCCTGTCGCTCGCCGACCGGGTCGTGGGCGCGGCCGTCCAGGTCGCCCGCGACCTCGAACAGGACCTCGCCGTCCAGGACCGCGCGGACGAGGCGCTGGCGCGGGCGCGGCCCGCCACGTCAGCGGCGCGCTGGGAGGAGGTCCGGGCGGTGCACGCCGAGCTCCGGGCGCTGGCCGAGCAGGTCGGCGACGCGCCGACCCGCGACCGGCTGCGGGAGGCGTCGCTGCGCCTCGCGGCTGCGGGCCTGGAGGAGCCGGACGGGTCCCCCCGCCCCGTCCTGTCGCCGCGCGAGCTGGACGTCCTGTCCTACGTCGCGCTCGGCTGCACGAACGCGGAGGCCGCCGAGCGCCTGGGCCTGCTGCCGGAGACGGTGAAGAGCTACCTGCGCTCGGCGATGCGCAAGCTCGACAGTCACACCCGCCTGGAGGCCGTCACCACCGCCCGCCGTGCGGGCCTGCTGCCCTGACCGTCGCGCCGGGACGCCCGGTGCCCGGCGAAGGACGCGGCCGCCGCGGCGAGGGCCGTCGCGCCGAACCCGAGCAGGACGACGGTCAGCGCGTGCGCGTGGCCGCCGGGGACGCCGAGGTAGAGCGTCCCGAAGACGGCGATGCCCGCGACGCCGGCCAACTGGAAGTTCATGTTGACGATGCCGCTGAGATCGGCCGCGTGCCGGGCCGGGACGGCGGCCGTCAGCCGCCCGAGCTGCGGCGCGAACCCGAGGCCGAGGCCGAGCCCGCCGAACCCGAGCAGGATGGCGAGCGCCGTCCCGTCCGCGTGCGTCAGCCCGATCGCCGCGTACACCGCCGCGAGCAGCAGGTAGCCGGCGACGGGCGCGCGTTCGGCGGCGCGGGCCGGCAGGCGCGGCACGAGCGGCCCGGCGACCCCGAACGCGGCGACCCACGGCACGAGCACCATCCCCGAGAAGAGCGCGCTGCGCGCGAGCCCCTGCTGCAGGTAGAGCGCGAGGACGAACAGCAGCGCGTAGAACGTGCCGGTGGCCGCGCCGAGCGCCGCCAGCGTCCACGCCACGACGGGGCGGGCCAGCACACCGAGGTTGAGCAGCGGAGTCGCGACCCGGCGCTGCCGGCGGGCGAACAGCGCGAGCACCGGCGGGCAGGCCGCGAGGGACGCCCACGTCCAGGCGGGCCAGCCCGTCTCCCGCCCGAACAGCAGCGGGACGATCGCCAGCAGCGTCGCCGCCGACAGCAGCGCGACCCCGCCGAGGTCGAGCCGCCTCCCCGCACCCGGCGTGTCCGCGGGCAGCAGCCGCGCCCCGGCCGCGAGCAGCACGATCCCCACCGGCACGTTGACCAGGAAGATCGGACGCCAGCCGAGGCCGGACAGGTCGGCCGTGACCAGCACGCCGCCGAGCACCTGGCCCGCCACCGCGCCGCCGGACAGCGCGACGGCGAGCATCCCTTGCGCCCGCGCACGCGCCGTACCGGTGAGGTGGATCTGGATGCCCGACAGCACCTGCGGCACCATCAGCGCCCCGGCCGCGCCCTGGGCCAGCCGCGCCGCGACCAGCGCCCCGGTGGACGGGGAGAGCCCGCACCCGAGCGACGCCAGCGTGAACGCGCCGAGCCCGAGCAGGAACATCCGCCGGTGCCCGCGCACCTCCCCCAGCCGGGCGCCGGTGACGAGCAGGACGGCGTACGCGAGGGTGTAGCCGGAAACGATCAGTTCGAGGGCGCCGCCGGACGGCCGGAGGTCGTGGTGGATGGAGGGCGCGGCGACGTTCACGACCGCGATGTCGACGTTGACCATGAACTGGCCGGTCAGCAGCACCGCGAGCATCAGTGCGGGTCGCGCGGGCCCGGTCGTCGAGCACATGGCCGGTGAACACCGGCCGCCGCCACCGGGTTGCGGTGGCAGGCCGGCGGGCCGGAGGGAACCGCGGGGCCGCGCGGTTTCTTCCGGTGGATCGGGCCCGGCGACGGGGTCAGCGACGCGCGGTACGGGCGTCGTCCAGCACAGATCGGCCCCCGTGGCGCACTGCCTGGACAACGGGCACCACTCGCCGGCTGCGCCGGGCCGTGATCGCACGGCCGTCCCGCCTCGTTCCGGGCTGGACGTCCGGCCCCCGAAATGCACTGGAAACCGTAACACCTAGACGAACACGAATGTTCAGGTAAATCGGATACCGCTAGAAGTAGGTCCGGAGGTAGTCGACCACGACGGGGCGGTCCGCGCCGGCGTCGTCCACGACCGGGATCATCGTCCACTTGTCGAGCGCCGTGCAGGGGTGGGAGAGGCCGAGCCTGACCACGTCGCCGATCTCGGCGGAGGAGTCGCGGAGGAACGCGTGCTGGTCGTTGAGCGCGGTGATCCGCCCGCCGACCGGCCCCTTCCCGCGGACGAGCTGCGGCACCGGGAGCCCCTCGTCGAACGGGACGTCGCGCTTGCCCGCGTCCAGCAGCGCGAGCGCGGGCTCCGGACGGGACACCACCCGCGCCCACCCGTGCATGGCCGACCGCAGCCGCTCCCCGGCCGCACCGCGCGCGAACGGGGAGATGCCGCGGTAGAAGCCGTCGTCGTGGACGACGTACGCGCCCGACCGCAGCACGACCCGCCCTTCCGCGCCGGCGAGCACCTCCGCGACCTGGTCGAAGAACGCACTGCCGCCGACGGTCACGATCGGGTCGTCCACCTCGTACTCCAGGCTCCGGTGCAGGTTCGCGAGCCGCCGCAGGTAGGCGTCCACGGCGGCACGGCCCTTCTCGGACGCGTCGTGGGCGAGCGCGCCCTCGTAGCCGGCGATCCCGGCGAGCCGGAGCGTCCGGGCCGCGCGGACGGCGGCGGCGACCTCCCGCGCGCCGCCGTCGTCCCGGACGCCCGTGCGGCCGTGCGGTCCGCCCAGCTCGACGCACACGTCGACCTGCCGCTGGCCGCGCGCCGCCCGCAGCGCCTCGTCCATGAGCCGGACGGTGTCGGCCGAGTCGGCCCACGACGTGAACTCCGCTCCGGGGTCGCCGTCCAGCTCGGCCGACAGCCACGCGAGGCCGGCCGGGTCCAGCAGGGCGTTCGCGTACATGACGCGCCGCACGCCGAACGCGCGGGCGACCCTGAGCTGCGGCAGGTTGGCGACGGTGATCCCCCAGGCCCCGGCCTTCAGCTGCCGCCGCCACAGGGCGGGCGCCATCGTCGTCTTCCCGTGCGGGGCGAGCAGGAGGCCGGCCTCGCCCGCCCACCGCGCCATCGCCCGGATGTTGTGGTCGAGGGCGCCGGCGTCGAGGGTGAGGAGCGGCGTGCCGAAGTCGTCCAGCGGCAGCCGGGCCCGCCGCGCCGCGTCGACCGTCATCCCCTGCGCGGACGCCGGGATCGCCTTGAACCGCCAGTCGAGCAGTTCCTCGCCGAGCGCGCCCACCGCGTTGTCATGCATCTACACCCTCCTGTACGACCCGGGATCGTCGAGGCGGCCGGTGGCCACCAGCTCCAGTGTGATGAGGACGGCGACCGACTCCACGGCCAGCAGCCCGATCAGGACGAGCAGCTGGATCGCGCCCGCCTCGACGGGGTCGGCGCCGCCGAGCAGCACCCCGACGAACGCGCCCGGCAGCGTCACCAGCCCGACCGTCCGCGTCTGGTCGAGGGCGGGGGACAGCGCGAGCGCCGCCGACGACCGGCACACCTCCAGCGCCGCGTCGCGCGGCATGAGGCCGAGCGCGAGCCCGCCCTCGTACTCGCCGCGGCGCGCGGCCAGCTCGTCCAGGGCGCGCCGCCCGGTCAGCCCGGTCGCCGTCATCGCGCCGCCGATGAAGATCCCCGCGATCGGCAGCACCGCCACCGGGCGGGACGGCACCAGCCCCGTCGCAAGCAGCAGCGCCAGGACGGGCGCGACCCCCGCGGCGATCGGCAGCGCCGTCCACCGGCCGGGCCCGCGGGCCGCCCCGGTGACGCGGCGGCCCGCCGTCATCGTCGCGACCACGACCATGCCCGCGACGAACGCGGCGGTCCAGCCGGCGCTGCGCAGCACCGCCGCGATGAGCAGCGAGACGGCGGTGAGCTGCGCGGCGGCCCGCGCCGCGACGACGAGGACCTCCCTGCCGGGACCGAGCCCGCCGGCCCTGACCAGCAGCGCGGCGACGGCCGCGAGGGAGGCCAGGACGAACGCCAGCAGCGGCCCGACCTGCGGCGCCGCGTTCACGCCCGCGCCCTTCCCCGCAGGTGAGCCGATTGTGATCCCATAGGCCTCTCCTACCCCCGCAAAACCCCGATAGCGTTGGACTTGTGGAGGTTGAGGACTCAGGTGGGGCGTCCCGCCGCAAAGCTCTCTGGTTGATGGGCGCGGCCGCCGGACTCGCCGCACTCGGCGCGGACTCCGCGCGCACGTCCGACCCGACCCGGGGCCCCGGCTGGGCGACGGCGACGCCCCGCGCGCGGCCGGTCATCCATCCGACGCCGACCCCCACTCCGACCCCGACGCCGCGGCCCGCGGCGTGGACGCCGGCGAAGCTCACCGCGACGGAGAAGCCGATCCGCGAGCTGACGGAGCTGTCCCCGCCGCCGCCCCCGACGTCGATCGCGCTCACCATCGACGACGGCCCGAGCCCGATGTGGACGCCGCGGATGCTGGACCTGCTCGCCGAGCACGAGGTCCGCGCGACGTTCTTCATCATCGGCGAGCAGGTGAAGGAGTTCCCGAAGCTCACCCGCCGGATCGCCGACGCGGGCCACCAGATCTGCAACCACACCGAGACGCATCCGATCTCCATCGGCGGCATGTCGCGCAAGCGGGTCCGCAAGGAGATCGTCGAGGCGCACGACCGGATCGCCGACGTCACCGGCGTCGTCCCGCAGTTCTTCCGGTCGCCCGGCGGCGCCTGGTCGAAGACGGTCCTGGAGCTCGTCGCCGAGCACGACATGCTGCCGGTCGACTGGGCCGTCGACCCGCGCGACTGGGCCCAGCCCGGCGTCGGCCGCATCCGCCGCTCGCTCCTCAAGGGCAAGGCGGGCAACATCATGCTGGTCCACGACGGCGGCGGCGACCGGTCCCAGACCCTCAAGGCCCTGAAGACCGTCATCCCGAAGATGAAGAAGCGCGGCCTGACCTTCGTCGCCCTCTGACGAGCCCGGCGGCGCACTAGGTTTGCGGGACGAGCGGCTCGGGCGCCGGGGCGGGGTCCTCGCCGTGCGTGACGCCGGGCAGCCACCCCAGCCAGCGCGGAAGGTACCAGTTCGCCCGCCCGAGCAGGGACATGACGGCGGGCAGCAGGACCACCCGGACGACCGTCGCGTCGATCAGCACCGCCACGGCGAGGCCGACGCCGAGCTGCTTGAAGTCCTGCATCGACAGCGTCCCGAAGATCCCGAACGTGGCGATCATGATGACGGCGGCGCCGGTCACGACGCCGGCCGTGGCGCCGATGCCCTCCCGGACGGCGCGCGTGGTGTCCAGGCCCCGGTCGTAGGCCTCGCGGATCCGGGAGACCACGAAAACGTGGTAGTCCATCGACAGCCCGAACAGGACCACGAAGACGAACAGCGGGATCCAGGACTCCAGCGCGCCGGCGCCCTTCGTCCCGACCAGCCCGTCGCCCCAGCCGTGCTGGAAGACCGCGACCATCACTCCGTAGGCGGCGCCCACCGACAGCAGGTTGAGGACGATCGAGCACAGCGCGATCGGCAGCGACCGGAAGAAGACCAGCATCAGCAGGAAGGTGATGCCCATGACGAACAGGAACACCGGGACGATGCTCGACTTCAGCCGGTCGTTGTAGTCGACCGACCAGGCGAGCTGGCCGGTGACCGGCGCCTCGCCGACCTTCCCGACGGTCTGCGGGACGATCCGCTCCCGCAGCGTCCCCAGCGCGTGCTTGGACGCCGCGTCCGAGCCCGTCCCCGTTAGCGGCACCTCGATCTCCGCGATGTTCTCCCGCCCGTGCACGGTGACGTCGATCGGCTCGTTCATCTCGCCCGACGCGACCGCCCGCCGCTTCAGGTCGGCGATCGCGGCCTGGACGCGCGGCGCGTCGATGTCGCGGGCCTTCACCACGACGACCGCGGGCTCCGGGTTCCCGGGGAACGCCTGGTTGAGCCGCGTGTAGGTCTGCGCGATCTCCTCGCCGGGCGGGATCTGCTGGTCGACGCGGAGCCGCTCGGTCTTCATGCCGAGTGCGGGCGCCGCCAGGGCGAGCAGCAGCCCGGCGGACAGCACGGCCGCGATCCCGGGACGCGCGAGGACGGGCCTCAGCATCGTCCCGACCAGCCCGGCACGCCCCTCGCGGCGCCCGGGAAGGCGGATCCGGCCGAAGTCGACCTTGTCCCCGAGCAGCGACAGCAGCGCCGGCAGGACGGTCACCGAGCCGAGCATCGCGATGAACACCACGAGGATCGTCGCGATCGCCATCGCCTTGAACAGCAGCAGGCCGGACAGGAACATCCCGGACATCGCGACCATCACCGCGAGGCCGGAGACCAGCACCGAGCGTCCCGAGGTGGCGGCGGCGATCGCCAGCGCCGCCTCCCGGTCGCTGCCCCGGCGCCGCTCCTCCCGCTCCCGCTGCAGGTAGAACAGGCAGTAGTCGACGCCGACGGCGAGGCCCATCAGCAGCATCACCGAGTTCGTCGTCTGGTCGACGTGCAGCGCGTGGCTGGCGAACGCGAGCAGCCCGCCGGCGGCGAGGAACGCGGTGAAAGCCAACACGACCGGCAGCACCGCCGCGAGCAGCGCCCCGAACGCGACCAGCAGAATGCCGAGCGCGAGGGGCACGGCCGTCATCTCGGCCCGGTGGAAGTCGTCGCCGAGCGCCTTGTCGAACCAGGCGTCGGCCGTGGCGCCGCCGAACTCCCCGATCCGGACGGACGGGTTGTCGCGCTGCGCCTTCTCCACCGCGCCCCGGATGGCGGGCAGCGGATCGTCCGGCGTCTCCTTGACCGTGAACTGCACGATCACGTGGCGGCGGTCCTTGGACGTCACGTCCGGACGCAGCTCGGTGATGACACCGGTGGCCGAGACGTTCGCCCGCACCGCCGCGACCGCCCGCCGCATCTCGGGCGAGTCCGCCGCGACGCCCGAGAGCAGCACGGTCTCGTGGTCGGGGTCCTCGACCCCGGCGTCCGTGAGGATCTGCACCGCCCGCGCGGACTGCCCGGTGCCCTGCTCGTGGTCCTCCATCGTCACCTGGCCGGCCGCCCCGCCGAGCACCGAGGCGAGGACGACGAACAGCAGCCAGCCGAGGATGGCGGTCATGCGGTGCCGCGCGCTCCAGCCTCCGAGCGCCGCGGCGAGATTCCGTTCCATGGGGGTCCCCTGAGTGGTCGAATGCGGGGTGGCACCTATGAAGCTAGGAAGCCCGCACCCGCCGCGACATGGGGCTGGACGGCGTCAGGGGGTGTACTCAACTACACCGCCGGGCCGGGTTGCGGGCACACTGTGCACAGGGACGCCCGCCGGAAGACTGGACGCCAGACGGCAAGCGACCCGCGGAGGACCCGGTGGACGGTGGACTGGTGAAAGAGACTCGGTTGCAGCAGCACGTCCGGGCACCCTGGCGAGGCCTGGCCCTGTGGCTGCTGAGCGTCCCGGCGACGCTCGTCGGCCTGTGGTTCATCACGGTCATCTCGATGATCACGAGCTTCGTCGGGGTGCTGCTGTTCCCGTCCGCGGCGATGCTGCTGCGCACGCAGCTCGACGCCTACCGGGAGCGCATCAACCGGTGGACCGAGGTCCGGATCGAGCGCCCGTACCTGCCGGAACCCGAGCAGGAACCCGGCCTGAACGGCATGTTCAAGCGGTTCGTCGCGCTGATCTCCGACCCGGCCACCTGGCGCGACTACCTCTGGGTCGTCGCCGACCCGTTCGTCGCGATGTTCACCGCGGCGCTGCCCGGCCTGCTGATCCTGTACGGGATCTGGGGGTACGCCCTCGCCGCGTTCGCCGGCGGGATGATCGGCCACTACGGCGGGAGCGAGTGGTACACCTACATCCACATCACCGAGGGCTATGACCAGGACACCGGGCGGGTCCTGTCCACGGTGGCCGTCGCCACCGCCTGCATCGCCGCCGGGTACTTCATGGGCCCGAAGATGATGAACGCCTACGGGCACTGGGGCCGCGCCGTCCTCGGCCCGACGCGCAAGTCGGAGCTGGCGCTGCGCGTCCAGCACCTCACCGAGACCCGGTCCGACGCGGTGGACGCGTCCGCCGCCGAGCTGCGCCGCATCGAGCGCGACCTGCACGACGGCGCGCAGGCCCGGCTCGTCGCGATGGGGATGAGCCTCGGCGCGATCGAGCACCTGCTCGACAAGGACCCGGAGAAGGCCCGCACCCTGCTCGCCGAGACGCGCGCGTCGTCGGCGAAGGCGCTGCACGAGCTGCGCGACCTCGTCCGCGGCATCCACCCGCCGGTGCTCGCCGACCGCGGCATCGGCGACGCGGTCAAGGCCCTCGCGCTCGACCACCCGATGCGGGTCGAGGTGTCGGCGGACCTGCCGGCCCGGCCCGAGCCGCCGGTCGAGTCCGCCGCCTACTTCGCGGTGTCGGAGATCCTCACCAACGCGGCCAAGCACTCCGGCGCGTCCCGCGTCTGGGTCGACATGCGGTACGAGCGGGGCATGCTGCGGATCAGCGTGACCGACGACGGCCGCGGCGGCGCGTCCCTCGACGGCGGCGGCGGGCTGCGCGGGATCGAACGGCGGATCGGTACATTCGACGGCGTCCTCGCCCTCAACTCCCCCGTGGGCGGCCCGACGATCGTGACCATGGAGCTGCCGTGCGCGTTGTCCTCGCCGAAGACCTCGCCCTCCTGAGAGCGGGCCTCGTCAGTCTCCTGGAGTCGCACGACTTCGAGATCGCGGCCGCCGTCGACAACGGCCCCTCCCTGCTGAAGGCACTGCTCGACCACCGCCCGGACGTGGCGGTGGTCGACGTGCGCCTGCCGCCGTCCTTCACCGACGAGGGACTGCAGGCGGCGCTGGAGGCGCGGCGGCAGGTCCCGGGCCTGCCCGTCCTGGTGCTGTCGCAGTACGTCGAGCAGCTGTACGCCCGGGAGCTGCTCGCCGACGGCACCGGCGCCGTCGGCTACCTGCTGAAGGACCGGGTGTTCGACGCGGCCCAGTTCGTGGACGCGGTCCGCCGGGTCGCCGCGGGCGGCACCGCGATGGACCCGGAGGTCATCTCCCGGCTCGTCGCCAGCAACACCCGCGACACCCCGCTGGCCCGCCTCACCCCGCGCGAGACCGAGGTCCTGGAGCTGATGGCGCAGGGCCGCTCCAACGCCGCGATCGCGGAGAAGCTCGTGGTCACCGAGCGCGCCGTCACCAAGCACACCGCGAACATCTTCGCCAAGCTCGACCTGCCCGTCACCGGCGACGACAACCGCCGCGTCCTCGCCGTCCTCGCGTACCTCAACCGCTGACGGCGCCCCGCACGTACCGCGGGTACCCGGGGCCACGCCGATTGGCATAGTCTGCCCGGCGAGCAGGCCCGGGGAGGGCGCGATGACGGTGATTCTGGTTCTGCTGTGCCTGGCCATCGCCGGGCGGGAGCTCTACCTGGCGTTCGAGCGCAGGCGCACGCCGGGCGCGCCCGAGATCGCCGACATCCGCACGCAGCTCCGCGCGCTCAAGGGCACCCGCGACGAGCTGGAGTCGTTCCGCGCGTCCCAGCAGGACCGCCTCGACCGGCTCACGGCCGAGCAGGACCGCGACCGGGAGGCGCTCGCCGAGACCGACGCCCGGATCAGGTCGCTGATCACGCAGATCAACGACCGGCTGGTGCCGGACGTCAGCGACCGGCTCAAGCGGCAGCGGGAGGCCGCCGACGAGCAGCGGGAGGCCGTGGACCGGCTGTCCACCGAGATCACCGGGCTCCGCGCGCACCTCGTCGGACGGCTCGACGGTGCCGTGGCCGCGTCCCTCGGCGCCGACCCGGCCGACCTGGTCGCCGGGGCCCTCACGGTCGTCCCGGCCGGGGCGCGGCCCGCGCTGACCGGCCCCTACGAGCGGTTCGCCGAGCATCACGGGCTCCGCGTCGAGCTGACCGACCGCGACCGCTACTACCTGTCCGGACGCAGCCCGCGCGGCCTGGAGAGCGACTTCCTCGACCTCGTGGCCGCGATCCGGGAGAACTGCACGGAGACCACCGGGAAGGCGCTGACCCTGCTGGGCGCGCTGCGCGACACCGGGCGGGGCGGCGCGCAGGTCGGGCCGCTCGTCATCGTCCGGACGCCGGAGTCGCTCGTGTGCGGGGTGCTGCCGCTCGCCGAGCTGCTCCGCCCCGAGGCGGCCCGGCTGCTGGACGACCCGGCCGGCACGGCCGCGCGCCTGCGGCGCCTCCCGCGGGGCCGGTTCTGCGAGGCGCCCTAACGCGCCGGGGACGTCCAGGTGAACGCGGGCGCGCGGCGTTCGAGGAACGCGGCGACGCCCTCGTCGACCTCCCCGCTCGCGGCGACCTCCGCGTGCCACCGCCGCGCCCTCTCCTCGACGGGGCCGGCGGCGACGATGGCGTCCACGATGTCCTTGGTCGCCTGCTGGGTCAGCAGGGACCGGGACGCGAGCGTCGCGGCGAACGCGGCCACGCGTGCCGCCAGCCCGCCCGCCGGGACGACCTCGTCCAGCAGCCCGACGCGCAGCGCGTGCGCGGTGTCGATCAGGTCCGCCGAGTACAGCAGGTACTTCGCGGCGGCCGGCCCGACCAGCCCGACCAGCCGGGCCGTCGCGGCGGCCGGGTAGACGATGCCGAGCCTGGCCGGCGTGACGCCGAACCGCGCGCCCTCCGCCGCGAACCGCAGGTCGCAGGCCGCCGCGAGCTGGCAGCCGCCGCCCACGCAGTACCCCTCGATCGCGGCGAGGGCCGGCTTCGGGAACGCGGCGAGCGCCCGCTCCGCGACCGTCGCCAGGTGCGAGTCGTCGGAGCGGTGGATGTCGGCCAGCTCGGAGATGTCGGCGCCCGCGCAGAAGTTCCCGCCGGCACCCGTCAGCACCACGACCCGGACGTCCGGGTCCGCGGCGAGACCGTCCAGGATGCCGGGGAGCGCCCGCCACATGTCCGCCGACATGGCGTTCCGCTTGGCCGGACGGTCGATCGTGACCGTCCCGACGCCTCCGGCGACCTCGTAGACCAGCCCCTCGCCCATCGTCCTCCCTCGCTCTGCCGCGACCGCGATGCTAGCGACCGGGTCCGGCACCGCCGTCACTGACCTTGGGGGAATGCGGAAGGGTCTTCCGGTGCTGTACTGTCAAGGCAGCACCTCCGGATGTCCGCGACTTGCATCGGGAGTGCTTCTTCCCCGCCCGGGCCATCTGAGAGCCCGGTGATTCTCCGTTCCGCACGCTGCAAGGCGTGCGGGATCGCCGCACCAAGGGAGCCACGTCAGCCCGGTGAACCGAGCTGCATTCCTCGCATTCCCCTCGCGTACGCGCCGCGGGTTCCGCCGCCGTACGCGGGATTCGACCCCGGGCGGCGCGGAGCGTTCCGCGCCGGCCTGAGAAGGGACCCGCATGTCCACTTCCACACTCACCTCCGAACCCCCCGCCACCGGCCGCAAGGCGCCGACGCGGTCCCCGTCGCACGGCGTGCCCGCGCAGAGCGCCCGGAAGGGCGGGCAGCAGGGACGGCGCGCCGCCGACGATGCGCCGGCCGTCCCGTTCCACGGCCTCCTCGTCGTCCAGGACAAGCACGCGTTCGTCCGCACGTCCGGCTACCTCGCCGGGCAGGACGACGTGCACGTCTCCCTCGCCCAGGTCAAGGCGCACCACCTGCGGCCGGGCGACGCCGTCGCCGGCACCGCCCGGCCGCCGAAGTCCAGCCGGGAGAAGCACTCCTCCCTCGCCCGCGTGGAGACCGTGAACGGCCTCCCGGCGGCGGAGGCGGCGCACCGGCCCGAGTTCGGCAAGCTGACCCCGCTGTACCCGGACGAGCGGCTGCGCCTCGACACCGGGCCGCTCGCGACCCGCGTCATCGACCTGGTCGCGCCGATCGGCAAGGGCCAGCGCGGGCTGATCGTGTCGCCGCCGAAGGTCGGCAAGACGATGGTGCTGCAGGCCGTCGCGAACGCGATCGCGCAGAACAACCCCGAGGTGCACCTCATGGTCGTGCTCATCGACGAGCGGCCCGAGGAGGTCACCGATCTGCAGCGGTCGGTCCGCGGCGAGGTGATCCACTCGACGTTCGACCGGCCCGCGCAGGACCACACGGCGCTCGCCGAGCTCGCGATCGAGCGGGCCAAGCGCCTCGTCGAGCAGGGCCACGACGTCGTCATGCTGCTCGACTCGATCACCCGGCTCGGCCGGGCGTACAACCTCGCGGCGCCCTCCAGCAGCCGCATCCTCGCCGGCGGTGTCGCGACCACCGCCATCTACCCGCCGAAGAAGTTCTTCGGCGCCGCCCGCAACATCGAGAACGGCGGCTCGCTCACCATCCTCGCCACCGCCCTGGTGGAGACCGGGTCCCGCATGGACGACGTCTTCTTCGAGGAGTACAAGGGCACCGGCAACATGGAGCTGAAGCTCGACCGGGGCCTCGCCGACCGCCGCGTCTTCCCCGCCGTCGACATCGAGGCGTCCGGCACCCGCCGCGACGAGCTGCTCATGTCGCCCGAGGAGCTCGCCCTCTCGTGGCGCCTGCGCCGCGCCCTCCAGGGGCTGGAGAGGCAGCAGGCCGTCGAGCAGCTCCTGGAGAAGATGAAGGGGACCTCGTCCAACGCCGAGTTCCTGCTCCGCCTCCAGCAGACGACCTGACCGGGCCGCGGGGCCCAGTCACCCGTCCTTGGCGTCACTCGCCCTTCTCGGGCTTGAACGATCTGAGGATCCGGTCGTAGAGGCGCTGGCCCGGCGTCCAGTCCGGATCGGGCGCCGAGAAGCAGAACTGGTAGCCGGCCGCGCGCCCGCACAGCACGTGCCGGACCTCCCGGGCGCCTTCGCGCCAGGTGAACTCCCATTCGGCGGCGCCCGCGACGACCTCGGGCACCGGTTCCAGCCGCAGCCGCCGGTAGCCGGGGTAGCGGTGCTCCGCCAGCGCGCCGCCCTCCTCCGCGCGCAGCCCCGCCAGCGGGTCGCCGGGGGCCGGGGAGATGCGCAGCCCCCGTTTCGAGCCGATGTCCCTCCAGGTCATGACCTTGCCGCGCCGCTCGGCCTGCCACCCCGCCGGCACGCGCACCGAGTAGGCCCCCGCCTCGTGGTAGCGCGCCGTCTTCGCCGTCACGCCCGCCGCCGGGCGCAGCGCGACCGCGTCGCCCTTGCCGATCGACGTCCACCGGGCCGTCCAGGTGCCCGCCCCGGCCGCGAGCGCCGCGAGGACCGCCACGCTGGCGACCGCCCCCGGACGCAGGCGCCGCCCCCGGGGCAGGACCGGGGCCGTCCAGCGCGACCCGCACGGCGGAGCGCCGCCGGGCCGCCTCCCGTCACGCAGCGTCCACGGGACGCGCGGGCCCCGGAACGTGCGCGCCCGCGCCGCCGCCGGCCGGGACGCCCTGCCCCGGAAAGGGATCCGGGGCGCGGAGAAACGGCGCGGGCGGGGGACCACGGCCCGGGTGAGGCCCGATTCCGGGACGGTTCCGATGACGTTCCGCAACATTTCCGCGGTCGCTTCGGCCGTCAATCTGTCATCCGGATTCTGCCGCAGCAGCCCTTCGATGACGGGAGTGAGCGGCCCGGCCCTCACCGGGCGGGCATAGTCGCCCAATAGGACGGCCACCATGGACGCGAGAGCATGGCAACGCAAGAACGGCGAGAAACCCTCGACCGCCATGTAAAGCGTCGCTCCGAGTGCCCACAGGTCGGACGCCTCCACGCTCGGCTGGCCGTTCACCCGTTCCGGCGGGAGGTACGCGGGGGAGCCCTCGATGCCCGCGAGCAGCGTGTCGGCCGGTTCGGGGCCCTTGCCGTTGTGGACGGCCAGGCCGAAGTCGCTGAGCAGGACCCGCCCGTCGTCGCAGATCAGGACGTTGCTGGGCTTGACGTCGCGATGCAGGATGCCCACCGCGTGCGACGCGCGGAGCACCGACAGCACCGCGGCGCCGATCTCCGCGGTCCGCCGGACGCCGACCGGGCCGCCCTCCGTGACCAGCCGGTTCAGTGAGCACGCCTCCAGGAACTCCATGACGATCCACGGGCGACCGCCCTCGACGATGAGGTCGTGGACGGCGACGACGCCCGGATGGCGGAGCGCGGCGGTGGCGCGCGCCTCGCAGAGCAGGCGCCGGCACATCACCCTGCGCTCGCCTTCGGTGATGCGCGGAGGGAGCTGCACCTCCTTGACGGCGACGTTCCGGTCCAGCATCTCGTCGTAGGCCCGCCAAACGGTGCCCATGCCGCCCCTGCCGACCACGGAGAGCAGGCGATACCGTCGCGCGAGCGGAATCAGCCGATCCCCACTCATGCCGGAGGTAATCGCCGGAACGCACCCAAGGCACGCTCCCTCGGCATCAATTGATTCTTGACCGGTGCCTGCCCGGGAAAAGGGGCGGGGGCGTGGTATAAGCCACGCCCGCGCAATTCACGCGAGGACGCTCTTCGCCCACTTGTAGTCGGACTTGCCGACGGCCGTGCGCTGCACCTCGTCCACCACCGTGATCTGCCGCGGCAGCTTGTAGCCGGCGAGGCGGCCGCGGCAGTATTCGGTCAGTTCCTCAAGCGTGATCGTGCTGCCGGGACGCGGCGCGACGACGGCGGCGACGCGCTGCCCGAAACGCTCGTCCGGCAGGCCGACGACGACCGCGTCGTACACGGCGGGGTGGTCCTTCAGCGCGACCTCGACCTCCTCCGGGTAGACCTTCTCCCCGCCGGTGTTGATCACCAGGGAGCCGCGGCCGAGGAGGGTGATCGTGCCGTCCTCCTCCAGGCTCGCGTAGTCGCCGGGGATCGACCAGCGGGTGCCGTCGGCGGCGGTGAAGAACGTCGACGCCGTCTTCCCGGGGTCGTTGTAGTAGCCGAGCGGGATGCGGCCGCTGCGCGCGAGCCGGCCGGTCCCGCCGGGCTTCACCGGGTTCAGGTCGTCGTCCAGGACGGTGATCCCCGGCTTCATCATGAACCGGGCCGTCCCCTCGTTGCCGCCGACGGACGGCCCGCACGCGCCGGTCTCCGAGGCCCCGTAGTTGTCGAGGAACATGATGTCCGGCAGGTGCTCCTGGAGCGCCGCCTTGGCGCCCTCCGTCAGCGGCGCGCCGCCGGACGCGATCGCCATCAGCGAGGACGTGTCGTGGCCGCCGCCGGCCAGGGCCTTCGCGACCGGCCGCGCCATGACGTCCCCGACCAGCATCAGCACGTTCGCCCGCTCCTCGGCGAGCAGCCGCAGCGCCCGGTCCGCGTCGAACGCGCGGTCGGTGTAAAGGACGACCTTCGCGCCGCTGAACAACCCCATGCACGCGACCCACTGCCCGGCGCCGTGCATCACCGGCGCGCAGTCCAGGACGGCCATCGCGGGCTGGTCGGCGTTGGCGGCGATCTCCTCCGGGGCGCCGATCGGGTCTCCGAGGACGTTCCCGCCGCCGAGCGCGCCGAAGAAGATGTCCTCGCAGCGCCACTCGACGCCCTTCGGGTAGCCCGTCGTGCCGCCCGTGTACATGATGTAGCGGTCGTCGCTGGACCGCTCCGGGAAGTCGGCGCCCGGGTCGGCCGCGGCGAGCGCCTTCTCGTACTCGACCGCGTCGGGGATGTCGTCCGCGCACCCGTCCTCCAGGACGACGACGTGCCGCAGCTTCGGCAGTTCGGCGCGGATCTCCTCCACCGTCGCCAGCAGGGACCGCTCCCCGATCAGCGCGACCGCGTCGGAGTCGGCGAGGACGTGCCGCAGCTCGGCGGCGACGTACCGGAAGTTCACCGGAACCGGCACGGCGCGGATCTTGAACGCGCCGAACATCGCCTCGATCCACTCGGCCCGGTTGTGGGCGAGGATCGCGACGTGCTCGCCCGGCCGGACGCCGGCCGCCGCGAGATGGTGTCCGACCCGGCTCGCCCGCTCGTCCAGCCGCCGGTACGTTCGCCGCTCGTCCCCGGCCACCAGGGCGGGGCGGTCCGGCCCCGCCTCGGCGAGGATTTCGAGCAGGTCGGCCAGGTTGTAGCTTCGCGCCATGCCACGTCCTCGCGGTGTCGGGGTGGGAACCGTCCCGATCCTCTCCGCGGACGGCCGGCGAACTCAATCCTTGTTGGCGTTCCGTCC
The DNA here is from genome assembly GCF_047130825.1 of Actinomadura madurae. Classification (NCBI taxonomy): domain Bacteria; kingdom Bacillati; phylum Actinomycetota; class Actinomycetes; order Streptosporangiales; family Thermomonosporaceae; genus Actinomadura; species Actinomadura madurae. The sequence continues at coordinate 6,914,605 of NZ_CP083237.1, read as the reverse complement.
AATGAGATGAATCACACACCGGATGCCCTCATCCGGCCACCCCGGCGGTCCTTACACGGCTCTTATCCGGGTACCGGCATGCTTGGCCGTAACGATTCAGTATCAGACGGGGGTAGTGGTGAGCGCAGGCGCGATGGCGTGGACCCCGCCGACGTGGGAGGAGATCGTCAGCGAGCACTCGACCCGGGTGTTCCGGCTGGCGTACCGGCTGACCGGCAACCGGCACGACGCCGAGGACCTGACGCAGGACGTCTTCATCCGGGTCTTCCGTTCGCTGTCCTCCTACAGCCCCGGCACGTTCGAAGGCTGGCTGCACCGCATCACGACCAACCTCTTCCTCGACCGAGCCCGCCGCAAGCAGCGGATCCGGTTCGACGCCCTCGGCGACGACGCCGCCGAGCGCCTCCAGGGCCGCGAGCCGTCCCCGGCGCAGGCCTACGACGACCGGCACCTCGACCACGACATCCAGAAGGCGCTGGACGGGCTCGCCCCCGAGTACCGCGCCGCGGTCGTGCTGTGCGACATCGAGGGCCTCTCGTACGAGGAGATCGCCGCGTCCCTGAACGTCAAGCTCGGCACCGTCCGCTCCCGGATCCACCGCGGCCGCGCCCAGCTCCGGACCGCCCTGGAGCACCGCAGGCCCGCCGAATGCACGCAGTGACGAGCATCACTAGTGACCGCTGAGTAACTTCCGGCCTACCCTGCGGCCGTGGACATCGTCTTCGAGCGCCGCGGCGAGGGGCCGCCCCTCGTCCTGCTGCACGGCATCGGCCACCGCCGCCAGGGCTGGGCGCCCGTCATGGACCTGCTCGCCGCCGAACGCGAGGTCATCGCCGTCGACCTGCCCGGTTTCGGCGACTCCCCGCCCCTCCCGCCGGGCACCCCCTACACGCTGGACGCCGCCGTCTCCGCCCTCGCGGAGTCCTTCGCCGGCCTCGGCCTGGACCGGCCGCACATCGCGGGCAACTCCCTGGGCGGCCTGTTCGCCCTCGAAGCCGCCGACCGCGGCCTCGCCAGCTCCGCGACCACCCTGTCCCCGGCGGGCTTCTTCAACGCCCTCGAACTCCGCTACGGCATGTCGGTGCTGCGCGCCTCGCGCCTCGGCGCCCGCGTCCCGGAGACGTTCCTCACCCGGCTGGCCCGCTCGCCGCGCCGCCGCGCCCTGATGTTCGGCATGATCTACGGCCGTCCGGACCTGATGGACGTCGAGGCCCTCACCGGCGACGCCCGCGCCCTGCGGAACGCCCCCGGCTTCGAGCCCACCCTCCGCGCCGGCCGCACCACCCGGTTCCTCGGCTCCTGCGCGGACGTCCCGGTCACGATCGCCTGGGGCACCAAGGACCGCCTGCTCCTGCGCAGCCAGGCCATCCGCGCCCAGCGCCGCCTGCCCCACGCCCGCTTCGTCTGGCTGGAGGGCTGCGGCCACGTCCCCATGGCCGACGACCCGCAGCTTGTGGCGAAGGTCCTCCTCGAAGGCAGCGCCCACCCCCTGCTCACCGCCCGCCCCGAGGCCGCCGCGTCCTAGGGCTTCAGGCGTTCGGTCAGGAAGGCGAGGATCTCGTCCCTGGCCCGCACCGTGGGATGCCCGTCCTCGTCGACGAGATGGGCGGTGACGACGCTGTGCGGCGTCCCGACCACGTCGCGGAAGAACGGCGGCGGATCGGTGTTGGCGGCGCCGCCCGGCAGGACCCGCCCGTCGAAGGCATCACCGAGCAGCGCCTGGTAGGCGGCGAACCGCTGCCCTGTGCACCAGCGGTCGTTGTCGAAGCGGTAGGCGAGCACCTTCACCCCGTCGCGTGCGACCCGGTCCCTGACCGCGCGGGCGTCCTCGTCACTGAGCTCCAGCCCGGCGGGATCGTCCAGCGGCAGCGACGGATGGTTCACGACCGGCGCGATGACGGCCGGTTCGAGCGCCATGGTGAGGGCGAAGTTCCCCGTGAAACACAGCCCGATCGCGCCGACCCCCGGCCCGCCGCACTCGGCGTGCGCCCGCCGCGCGAGCCCCCGCAACCACGCCGTGACCGGACTGGTGCCACCCCCCGCGAACGCCCGGAACTCGGCGCTGACACACGCCCGCCGCACGATCTTCTCGCCGCTCCCGGCCGTCGGATAGGCACCGTCGACGCCGAACAGCGAGGGCACATGGACGGTGAACCCCGCGTCCCGCACCCACCGCGCCAGCCGGAGGACGTCCGGGCTGATCCCCGGCATCTCCGGCATCACCACCACGGCAGGCCCCGCCCCCGCGCTGTAGACCGTCTTCACCACCCCGTCGACGTCCACGCCCCGGCGGCCGAAGTCCCCGATCGCATCGCTCTTCTCACTCATGGCGACAAGCGTGGTCCTACGCAGCGCACACCGGTGATGGGCCAGATCGCCATTTACAGGGGTAATCTCGCCACCTGCGACCATGACAGGGAGGACGTGTGAGTGCGCTTCGCGTCGGTGTGCTGGCCTATCCGGGCTGCTTCGCGTCCGAGGTGTTCGGCGTACCCGACCTGCTCACCATGGCGGCGCACGTGGCCGGCCCGGACCGCGCCGGATACGAGGTGTCGATCGTCTCGCACCGCCGCCGGGTCGTCGCGTCCGGTGGCGTCGCGCTGGCCGTCTCTCCCCCGCGCGAGGTCGACGTCCTCGTCGTGCCCGGGTTCGAGCTCCACCCGGGTCTGGACGTGGACGCCGTGCTCGCGTCCCTGTCCACCGAGATCGCGGCGATCCGCTCGCACGCCGCCCGGGGCGACGCCGTCGTCTCGATCTGCGTCGGCGCGTTCCTGCTCGCCGAGGCCGGGCTTCTCGACCGGCGCCGGGCCACGACCGCGTGGCTCTTCGCGGACGAGCTGGCCCGCCGGTGCCCGGACGCCGACGTCAGCCCCGACCACCTCGTGGTCACCGACACGGGGGTGACGACGACCGCCGCCTTCAGCGCGATGTACGACTTCGCACTGGAACTGATCCGCCGCCACAGCGGCGCCGGCGTGGCGCGGACGACCGCGAGGATGGCGCTCGTGGACGACGCGCGTTCGTCGCAGTCCCCGTACGTCGACGCCCGAGTCCTCCCGCAGCCCGGAGACGAGTTCTCCCGCCGGGTCATGCGGTGGCTCGACCAGAACCTCGCCTCCCGCTACGACCTCGCGGCGTTGTCGGCCGCGTTCAACGTCAGCCCGCGGACGCTGCTGCGGCGCTTCGCCCGCGAGACCGGCCGGAGCCCCCTCGACTACCTGCAGTCGTCGCGCGTCCGCCGAGCCCGCCGCCTCCTGGAGACCACGGACCGGTCGGTCGCCCACATATCCGCCACGGTCGGCTACCGGGATGCCGGGACCTTCGCCGCCCTCTTCGCGAAGCACACCGGCAAGCGTCCCAGGGATTACCGCACGACGTTCCGGCGCAACGCACGTCCCCTGGATCAGGAATCAGACATCTGACGCTGGGCAGAGGCCAGATCCTCGATGCGCCGGCGCAGCCCACCGGCGCTCGGAATCTCACCCGAGGACCGCGCCTGCGATGCCGGTCGGCCGCTCCGCAGGGCCTGATCAACGATCCAGGAGGCGGGGGTGGCGGGCAAGGGCCCGCGCCGCCGGGATGCGCGGGCCCTTGCGGACGGTCAGCCGGTGACGGGGAGGTCGCCGGGGATCGGGGTCGGGGTCGGGGCCTCGCCCGGCGGGGTGGCCGGGGAGGACGGGGTGCCCGGGTCGGACGGCTGGCCCGGCTGTCCGGGCTGGCCCGGCTGTCCGGCCTTGCCGCAGGTGGCGGACGCGATGCTGATCGTCTGGGTCTTGCCGGCGATGGTCGCGCTCACCTCGATGGCCGTGACCGTGAGGGTGCCGTCCTTGTCGCGGACGTGCCTGTTCAGCGTGACCGTGGCGTTGCCGAGCTGGGGCACGGTGACGTTGACGGTCGTGTTGGGCGTCGCGGCGGCCTTCAGCGTCCGGCCGTTCAGCTTCGCCTTGACCAGGTGGGAGATGCCGTTGCCGTTCTCGCACTTGGCGGTGACGGCGCTCGCGGAGAGGCCGAGCCGCGCGACCTTCACGTCGGCGACGGACGCCCGCGCGTGCCCGGACCAGGCGGCGGCGTTCAGCAGCCGGGCCTCGACCAGCGGGTTGGCGGGCAGCTCGGCGACGCTCTTGCGCTCCGGCTGCTGGGCGGTGGACGTCACCGACGGGGTCGCCGGGATGGCGACCGCGCCGGTAGCGGAGATCGCGAAGGCCGAGCCGGCGCCGCCGCTGGTGGCGGACGCGGCGGGGGCGCCCAGCGTGAACGGCAGGGCCAGCGCGCCGGCGACGGCCGCGCACTTGGCGAATGACTGCAAACGCACGATATTTCTCCTTCGGGGTTCCGTGTTTCGAGGGGTCGAGCGGGACCGGCCGGGCGGCCGGACGTCTATTCCGTGATGTGGACGGGCGTGCCGAGCGGCACCTTCGCGAGCTGCTTCAGCGCGTCCGCGGGCACGCGCACGCAGCCGTGCGTGACGGCCTTGCCGAAGACGGATTTCGATGGCCAGCCGTGGAACGCGACCGTCCCGGGGCCGCCGCCGAAGGTGTCGAGGGTGGCGGAGTGGGCGCCGACCGGCAGGATCAGCGGGCTGTAGGTCGGCTTCTCGGGAGCCAGGGAGGCGAGCAGGAACGTCCGCCCGGTGGGGGTGGGGGTCTTCGGCGCGCCGACGGCCACGGACCAGGCACCGGCCTTGCGGCCGCCGCGGGACAGGGTCAGCCGCCGGTCGCTCAGGTCGACCTTGATGGCGCCGGAGCTGCGCGCGGCCTTGAGCCCGGAGTCGGGGATCCAGCCCGTCACGCCGTTCGGGCGGCTCGGGAGCAGGACCCGCCGCCAGCCGGGCCGCGACTCGAGGACGGGCACCCAGGTGGGACCCTTCAGCTGGGTGCTGGGCAGTTCCGCCACGGCGGGGGCGCCGGGCTTGGCGGACACCGGGACGGTCGCGTCCGGGTGCACCACCGTGCCGTCCGTCGTGCCGGACGGCGCCGAGTCGCGCGGCAGGTCGTTCAGCGTCGTGTAGGTGGTCGCCTGCGGCAGCTTGTCCGAGGCGCCCGCGGGCGACGCGCCGCCGCCCGGCCCGGGGTGGTCACCTCCTCCGCATCCGGTCACGAGCAGGGCCGTCACCAGCAGTGCCGGGGCCGCCGTCCGGGCGGCGCGCGGTGGTTCGTCGCTCACGAAGACTCCAAGTGATCCGCCGGAGGGGGCTCCGGCTCGCCTCTGTGCCCGCTGTCTACGCACGAGGCCCCGGCGGGGTTGCACGGTGTGCGGGCCAAGTTGCAGGGTGTGATTCGCCGGTTTCGGTGGACCACCCGGAACAATCCGGGATTGACATGTGTTTGAACCCTCAACTAACCTTCGACAGTCGTTGAAGTTTCAAGCACCTTCCCTGAGGAGCCAGCATGAGCATCGCCGCCGTCGCCCCCGAGCTGACCGCCGGTACCTGGAACATCGACCCCGTCCACTCCGAGGTCACCTTCGTGATCCGGCACCTGATGACCAAGGTGCGGGGCGTGTTCACCGACTTCACCGGAACCGTGCAGATCGCGGAGGAACTCTCCGAGTCCACCGCCACGGCGGAGATCAAGGTCGCCTCGATCGACACCCGCAACCCCGACCGGGACGCGCACATGCGGACGGCCGAGGTCCTGGACGCGGAGAAGTACCCCGTCATGACGTTCGCGACCAAGGGCGTCCGGGCCGAGGGCGGCGAGTACTTCCTGGACGGCGAGCTGACGATCAAGGACGTGACCCGCCCGGTCGCGCTGTCCGTCGAGTTCAACGGCGTCGCCGAGGACCCCTGGGGCGGGACGCGCGCCGGGTTCTCCGCCGCGGTCTCGATCAGCCGCAAGGACTGGGGCATCGAGTTCAATGTGCCGCTGAAGGGCGAGAAGGCGCTGCTCAGCGACAAGGTCGACATCCAGCTGGAGGTCCAGGCCGTCCGCGCCTGAGCCTCCGCGCCGCGAGGGGCCGTCCGTTCACGGGCGGCCCCTCGCGCTATTCGAGGGGCAGCCGGAGGGCGAAGCGGGCCCCGGACGGGTGGTCCTCGACCCGCAGCGTCCCGCCGTGCGCCTGCGCGATCTCGCGGGCGATCGCGAGGCCGAGGCCGGTGCCGCCGGCGTCGCGGCTGCGTGCGGTGTCCAGCCGGGTGAAGCGCTCGAAGACGCGCTCCCGGTCGGCGGGCGCGATGCCCGCGCCGTCGTCGGTGACGGTCAGCAGCGCCAGGCCGTCCGCCGCGGACAGCTCCACCGTGATCCGCGTGTCGGCGTAGCGCTCGGCGTTGTCCAGCAGGTTCCCGAGCAGGCGGACGAGCTGCATGCGCACGCCGCGGACCGTGACGCCGCCGGCGATCTCCGTGACGATCTTCAGCGTGAAGGCGCGGCGGCCGATCTCGGCCTCCGCCAGCTCGGACAGGTCGACCGGGCGCTGCACCGCCGTCCCGCCGGTGCCGATGCGGGCGAGCAGCAGCAGGTCGGTGACGATCGACTCCAGCCGGTCGGTGTCGCGCAGCGCCGAGCTGACGACTGCCCGCAGGTCGTTGTCCTCCGGGTGCATGGACGCGTCCTCCAGGTTGGCCCGGAGCCCGGCGATCGGGGTGCGCAGCTCGTGCGAGGCGTCGGACGCGAACTGCCGCTGCCGCCCGACGGCGCGCTCCAGCCGGTCGAGCGTCTCGTTCGCGGTCCGGGCGAGCTGGGCGATCTCGTCCTCCCCGGCCGGCTCGGGCACCCGGCGGCTGAGGTCGGTGGCGCTGATCTCGGCGAGCTGCGCGCGGATCGCCTCGACCGGGCCGAGGGTGCGGCCGACGACCCGCCAGGTGACCCACGCGGCGAACCCGGCGAGCAGCAGCACGGCGAGCGCCAGGACCGCCTCCAGCAGACCGTTGACCAGGTAGGACGGCTGCCGGTTCGCCGCGTACACCACGACGGAGTCGGCCGCGGTGCTGACCCGGATGGCCTCGACGACGAAGCACTCGCGGCCCGGCCAGGAGCCGTGGCACGCGGTGAAGTCCCGGACCCGCAGGTTGCTCGACGGCCAGAGTCTGCTCACCGGCGGCCTGTCCGTTGCGGCGGGGGTGGCGTTGGTCACCCGCCCGCCGGGCTCGACGACCTGGACGAGGACGCGCCCCCGGCTGTCGTCGCGGATCGTGCCCTCCAGCGTCCCGTCGCGGACGGCGCCGCTCACCCGCCGGGCGTCGACCTGGGTCTCGCGGAGAAGATCGGCCTCGACCGCGCTGCGCACGGCGTAGTCGGCGCCGATCGCGGTGACGCCGAGGACGAGGGCGGCGATGACGGCGGCGACGAGCGTGTCCCTGGCCCGGATGGAACGGGGGCGCACGCGCATGGACCCTCCTGGCCGACGTCCCGGTCTCCCGGCACAAGGACACACGCTACCGGGCGGTCACGAAACGGGGAGCCCGAAATTCCGCGCCGGGTTTTCACCCTCGCTCACCGGGACATCCCGTTTTATGACGGTTCCTCCGGAGCACCAGGGACGGACACATGGGCAGGGACGTGGCCTCGGTCACCATCAGCGGCGAGGACCGGCGGCGGTATCGCGACAAGGTACGAAGGTGCCTGGACGTGCTGGCCCGCATGCTGGGCGAATCCCAGTTCGACTTCGAGCGGCCCCACATAGGCCTGGAGATCGAGCTCAACCTGATCGACTCGCTGGGCGACCCGCTGATGCGCAACGCGGACGTTCTGAAGGCCATCGCCGACCCCGCCTGGGCGACGGAGCTGGGCCAGTTCAACTTGGAGATCAACATTCCGCCCCGGATCCTCGGCGGCGAGGGCACCGGCGAGCTGGAGAGCGAGGTCCGCGAGCAGCTCGTGCACGCCGACGGCCGCGCCCGCGAGGTGGGCGGCCGGCTCGTCATGATCGGGATCCTGCCGACGCTGCGCAAGACCGACATCGGCGAGGAGTCGCTGTCGGCCAACGCCCGCTACAAGATGCTCAACGACCAGATCTTCGCGGCGCGCGGCGAGGAGATGCGGATCGCGATCGACGGACCCGAGCCGCTGCGCATGCACGCCGACACGATCATCCCCGAGGCCGCGTGCACCAGCGTCCAGTTCCACCTCCAGGTCAGCCCCGACCAGTTCGGCGCCTACTGGAACGCCGCCCAGGCCATCGCGGGCGCCCAGGTCGCCGTCGGCGCCAACTCCCCCTTCCTGTTCGGGCACCGGCTCTGGCACGAGACCCGCATCACCCTGTTCGAGCAGGCCACCGACACCCGCCCGGACGAGCTGAAGACCCAGGGCGTCCGGCCGCGCGTGTGGTTCGGCGAACGCTGGATCACCTCCGTCTTCGACCTGTTCGAGGAGAACACCCGCTACTTCCCGTCCCTGCTGCCCCTGTGCGACGAGGAGGAGCCGCGCGAGGTCCTGGACGAGGGCCGGATCCCCGAGCTCGGCGAGCTGACCCTCCACAACGGGACGATCTACCGCTGGAACCGTCCCATCTACGCCGTCGTGGAGGGCCGGCCGCACCTGCGCGTGGAGAACCGCGTCCTCCCGGCCGGGCCGTCCGTCGCCGACGTCGTCGCCAACGGCGCCTTCTACTACGGCCTCGTCCGGATGCTCGCCGAGGCGGACCGTCCCGTCTGGACGCGCATGTCGTTCGCCACCGCCGAGGAGAACCTGCACCGCGCCGCCCGCGACGGCCTCGAATCGACGCTCTACTGGCCCGGCATGGGCGAGGTGCCCGCACCCGAGCTCATCCTGCGCAAGCTGCTCCCCCTCGCCCACGAGGGCCTCGACCGCTGGGGCGTCGACCCCGTCCGCCGCGACCACCTGCTCGGTATCATCGAGCGGCGCTGCGTCACCGGGCGGACCGGCGCCGCCTGGCAGATCGGCACCGTCGGCCTCCTCGAAGAGCAGCACGGCCTGTCCCGCCACGACGCGCTGCGCATGATGACCCGCTCCTACGCCGAGCATCTGCGCGGCAACGACCCCGTCCACACGTGGGAGATCTGACCCGGAGATCTTCACAAGTCCTGCACACATCGCACCCGGCGCGTGCATACCGGGCTTCTAGAGTCGGGTTCCGTGACCGAGAACGAGACGCGCGTCCTCGTCGTGGAGGACGAGCCGACCATCGCGCGCGCGGTGGCCGACCGGCTCACGGCCGAGGGCTTCGCCGTCGAGGTGGCCGGTGACGGGCCCTCGGCGGTCGAGCGCGCCCGCGGGTACCGGCCGCACCTGATCGTCCTGGACGTCATGCTGCCCGGGTTCGACGGGCTGGAGGTCTGCCGCCGCGTCCAGGCGGAACGTCCCGTGCCGGTGCTGATGCTGACGGCCCGCGACGACGAGACGGACCTGCTCGTCGGCCTCGGCGTCGGCGCGGACGACTACGTGACCAAGCCGTTCAGCATGCGGGAGCTGGTCGCTCGCATCCGCGCCGTGCTGCGGCGCGTCGAGCGGCCCGCGATCGACGCCGCGGACGAGCCGGTGCGGCTCGGCGACCTGGAGGTCGACCAGCGGGCGCGGCGCGTCCGCCGGGACGGCCGCGAGGTGCACCTCACGCCCACCGAGTTCGACCTGCTCGCCTGCCTGCTGCGTAACCGCGGGACGGTGCTGACCCGCACCGTCCTGCTCGAACAGGTCTGGGACTGGGCGGACGCGTCCGGCACCCGCGTCGTGGACAGCCACGTCAAGGCGCTGCGCCGCAAGCTCGGCCAGGGGCTGATCCGGACCGTGCACGGCGTCGGCTACAGCATGGAGGCGGCCCCGTGAACGCCGCCATCCACAGGCTGTGGGCGAGGCTGCCCCGCCCGCTGGACCCGCTCCGCTCGATCAAGGTGAAGTTCGGCGTCGTGGTGGTCGTCACCGCCTGCGTCGCCGTGCTGATCGTGCTGTGGGGCTACCCGCTGGGGTTCCGGGCCCGGCAGACGCTGCCGGTCGGCGTCCTCATCTCCCTGGTCGTCATCCAGCTGCTCGCGCACGGCATGACCGCGCCGCTGCGCGAGATGACGGCGGCGGCGCGGGCCATGGCGCGCGGCGACTACAGCCGCCGGGTGCGGGCCACGTCCCGGGACGAGGTCGGCGAGCTGGCGCAGGCGTTCAACCGGATGGCCGCCGACCTCGCCGAGGTCGACCGGCAGCGCCGCGAGTTCGTCGCGAACGTCTCGCACGAGCTGCGCACCCCGATCAGCGCGCTGCGGGCCGTCCTGGAGAACGTCGCGGACGGCGTCACGCCCGCGACGCCGGACGTCCTGCAGACCGCCCTCGACCAGACCGAGCGGCTCGGCCGCCTCGTCACGCAGCTCCTCGACCTGTCGCGGGTCGAGGCCGGGGCGGCGGTCCTGGACGTCACCGACATCGACATCGCCGCGTTCGTCGCCGACGTCGTCGCGGAGGCGGGCGCGGGCCACCCGGACGCGGTCTTCGAACCCGACGTCACGCCGGGCCTGCGCGCCGCCGCCGACCGCGACCGCCTCCACCAGGTCGTCGCGAACCTGCTCGACAACGCCGCCCGGCACGGCGCGGGCAAGCCCGTCACCGTCACGGCCCGGCCACCCGGGAACGGGCAGGGCGGTCTCGTCATCGAAGTCACCGATGAGGGCCCTGGCATCCCGCCCGAAGAGCGCGACCGCGTCTTCGAGCGCTTCTCCCGCGGCGCGGCGTCCGGCACGGGCACGCCCGGCGGCGGCACGGGCCTCGGCCTCACCATCGCGAGCTGGGCCACCGACCTGCACGGCGGCGACATCACCGTCCTCGACACCCCGACCGGCTGCCGCATCCGCGTCGTGATCCCCCCGATCTTTGGAGAACCCGCATGACGAACCCACCGCAGGACCCGCCCGAGAAGTCGCCCGAGAAGTCGCCCGACCCCGGCGAACCCCCGGCGAACGCCCCCGCCGGCAGCCCCGGCAAGGTCGTGGCGGGCGCCTCCGCGGGGGAGGCCGGCACCGCCGCGAAGGCGCCCGGCGCGGCCGCGGCGCCGCCGGGTACCAGGCAGGCGGGGTGGGCCGCGCCTCAGCAGGCGGCGGGCGGCCCCCCGGTGGCGGCGCCGCACGGGGTGAATCCGTTCGCGCAGCGGCCCGGGTATCCGCCGCCGCAGCCGTTCGTCTACACGCCGACCAAGCTGGAGAAGGCGCTCACCTCGTGGAAGCAGCCCTCGCGGGCGATGTCGCCGGCGCTCGTCGCGGGCGCCGTCGTCACCGCGGTCATCGGGGCGGCCACGCTCGGCCCGGCCCTGATGAACGGCCTCGGCGTCGGCGTCCTCATCGCCGCGGCCGCCGTCGCCTACCTGGCGGGCGCGTCGATGTGGTCGGCGGGACGGATCGCGCGCCCGGCCTCCGCGAAGTACGGGCGGCTCGCGCGGCTGAACCGGACCGGCATCGCGTTCGTGCTGCTGGCGGTCGCGCTGTCCGCGACCGCCGCCGTCCGGGACGCGCCGTGGGTCGTCGCCCCGGCGCTCCTGCTCGCGATCGCCGTCGGCTCGTACGGGACGGCCGGCGGGCGGTCCTGGGCGGAGGTGCTGTGCGGCGGGCTCGCCGTCCTGCCGGCGGGCGCCCTGATGATGCCGTGGACGGCGCGCGGCGCCTACGGGGCGGCGACGTCCGGGCGGCGCAACACCTGGCCGGTCATCCGGACCGGGCTGATCGCGGCCGGGCTGATCGCGGTCTTCGGCGCGCTGTTCGTCGGCGCGGACGCGGCGTTCGGGAGCCTCGCCGAGGGGCTCGTCCCGGAGGTCTCGCCGGGCACCGTCTTCGTCCACGGGTTCGCGGGCGGCATCACGCTGGTGCTCGCGTGCGCCGGCGCGTTCCTCGGGCAGGCGCCGCCGCCGCTGCACATGCTGATCCCCGAGCGGGCCAAGCCGGCGGGCCGCTGGTCCTGGGCCGTGCCGATCGCCGCGCTCGACCTGCTGTTCCTGGTGTTCTGCGCGATCCAGGCGGGCGTCTTCCTGGCCGACGACAAGGACGAGCTGCTCCGCTCCACCGGCCTCACCTACGCCGAGTACGCGCGGCAGGGGTTCTTCCAGCTCGTCGTCGTCACCGTGCTCGTCCTCGTGGTCGTCGCCGTGGCGAAGCGGTACGCGCCGGCCGCGAGCCGCGCCGACCGCGTCACCGTCCAGGCCCTGCTGGGGCTGCTCTGCGCGCTGACGCTGGTCGTCGTCGCCGTCGCCCTGCGCCGCCTGTACCTGTACGAGGAGACCTACGGCTGGACGAGGCTGCGCCTGTGGGTGCACGCCTTCGAGTTCTGGCTCGGCTTCGTCGTGGTGCTGGTGGCCGTCGCCGGAATCATGAAGGGCCGCGTCGCCTGGCTGCCGCGCGCGGTCGCCGCGAGCGGCGCCGTCGCGATGATCGCGCTGGCGGGGATCAACCCGGACGGGTTCATCGCCGAGCACAACGTCTCCCGGTACTCCGACACCGGGAAGATCGACATCGTGTACCTGCGGAACCTGTCCGCCGACGCCGTTCCCGCCCTGGACCGGCTGCCCGAGCCTCTGCGGTCGTGCACGCTGCGCGGGGTCGCCTTCGATCTGCGGGAGGGCGACGCGGCGATGAGCACGAACCTCGCCCGGGAGCGGGCCCGCGAGATCCTGAAGGAGCGTCCTGCCGGCACCGCGACGAACTGCGCCGACTCTAGCCTGTCGACTCGATCGTGAGGAGGGCGTACGCGGCGACCGTCGAGTCGTCGGTGATGCGGCCGTCCCGGATCAGCGCCTTGAACTCCTCCCGGGACACCCACTTCTGCCGCATGTCCTGCTCCTCGGGCTCGCGGTCGGTCTCCCCCGCCTCCAGGTCGGACGCGACGAAGATGTTGAAGCCCTGCCCGCTCGTCCCGTGCGAGCAGTTCAGGTAGCCGAGATGCGTCAGCGTCCCGGCGCGCAGGCCGGTCTCCTGCGCCAGCTCCAGCCGGGCGAGCTCCTCCGGATCGGCGTCCCGCCGGCCGGGGAGCGAGCCCTGCGGGAAGCTCCACGTCCGCTTGCCGATCGGGTACCGGTACTCCTCGACGAGGTGGAACCCGTCGCCCTCGATCGGGATGACCAGCACGAAGTCGGGCTTGTCGATGACGCCGTAGATGCCGCGCGAGCCGTCCAGCCGCTCGACCTCGTCCTCCCGGACGACCATCCACGGGTTCTCGTACACCACCCGCGTGCCGACCTGGCGGACCGCGGGCCCGTTCCCTTCGCTCATCTGGTGCTCACGCTCCCGACCCGTAGCGGTACACGAGTTCGTGCCGGTCGCCGACCACCACCCGGTGGGTGACCTCGACGACACGGCCATCCTGGTCGTAGGCGCGGCGCCACAGCGTCAGGACGGGCTGGTCGGGACCGATCTCCAGCCGCTCCTGCTCGTCCGCGCGGGGGAGCCGGCACGTCACCGACTCCTCGAAGGTGATGCGGTGCCCCGCCTCCTCAAGTCGGGAGTAGATGCCGCCCGGCCCGGTGTTGACCTCCCGCAGCACCGGGATCCGCTCGACGACGTCCAGGATCACCCAGGTCGTCGCCGTCTGGACGGGCGGCCCGCCCTCGACGCCCTGGAGGCGGTCGCGTTCCAGCACGCGGGTGCCGGGCGGGACGTCCAGCCGGGGCGCGAGCCGCTCGCCGGCCTCGACCTCCCGGACGGTCGTGCGGGTGAACGGCCGGTGCCCGCCCTTCCGCGCCGACACGTGGAACCCGCGCCACTCGCCGACCTGCCGGGTGATGTCGGCCGCCGCGCGCCGCACCTTCGGCGCCGTCCGCACCTGCGCGCCCGCGCCGTGCCGCAGCTCGACCAGGCCCTGGTCGGCCAGCATCCGCAGCGCCCGCCGGACGGTCGAGCGGTCGGCCCCGTAGGCGCGCGCCAGCTCCCGCTCGGACGGCAGCCAGGCCCCCGGGTCCAGCTCGCCCTCGACGATGCGGGCGGCGAGCGCGTTGCCGATCGCCTGTGCCTTCGTGGGGGGTCGCGGCATATCAGATCCTGCTCCGGGGTCACTGCGTTGACCTCACACCGTACAGATCCCCGCCGCGCCGGGGCCCTCTTGGGGTTCTGCCGAACGCGTTGTGGGCGGTGGTTGGTCGTCCTATGGTAGACCTACCATAGGCCGACCGAGGGAGTCCCGCGTGATGTCGGTGTCCATGTGCATGCCCGGCTGGCACAGCGAACGCTCGAGCAGGGGCCTGCGGGCCACCCGCGTCACGCCGCTGTCGGACTACCAGCTGCTCAACGGCTGCCTTGAGGAGATCGTCGCCGCGGACGAGGGCGAGCTGTGGCTGCTGTGCGACGCGCAGACCCGGCTGGCCGAGCGCGTCGCCACCGCCGAGCGGCTGCGGTCGTCCCGGCGGACCCGGTCCGAGCGGGGGCCGGTCAGCTCCGCCGGAGGCTGACCACCTCGCCGGAGTCGCCGACGGCCTCCCGGGCGGGCGGGATGATCCGCTCGCCCGCGTTGTCGGCCAGCAGCGCGCGGGCGCGCAGCACGATCTCCAGGTCGAAGCGCAGGTCCGGGTCGAGCAACTGGTCGCCGAACAGCTCCTCCAGCTGGCGCAGCCGGTACCGGACGGTCTGCGGGTGGACGTGCAGCCGCATCGCGACCTCGTTGGCGTTGCGGCCCGACTGGAGCCAGGCCAGCAGCGTCTCGGCGAGCCGGTCCTGCTGGCTGGCCCGCAGGTGCGCGAGCGGCGCGAGCCGCAGGTCGGCGAGCGAGGTGATGAGCCCCTCGTCCTGGAACAGGATCAGCGTGGACATGTGCTCCACGCTCCGGATCACGCCGCTCTCCGCCTCGATCACGCCGCGCTGGACGAGGCACAGCGTCTTGCGCGCCCACTGGATCGAGCGCGCCGCCTCCATCAGCGGGACGGTCGGGCCGACGACCGCGAGCGTCCCGGCCAGGGCCCGGTCGACGAGCTTGGCGCGGCCGGGGCCGTCCGGGTCGGGAATGATCAGGCTGGGCGTGCGGCGGGTCAGGTCGGCGAGCACGTCGGGCGGGAACGCGGGCTGCCGGGTGTCCTGGTGGTGCCGGCCGAGCGCGACCGCGGCGATCGTCCGCGGGACGGGCCAGTGCGCGGCGGCGGCGAGGTCGGCGATGGCCTCCTGGGCGGCGGGCGGGTCGGCGAACAGCAGGTCGAGCAGGCGCTTGCGGCGGCGCTGCATCTCGCCCGCGACGGCCGCCTTGGCCTGGGAGAAGCCCTCGGCGGCGGCGTGCGCCAGCTCGTCCTGGAACTGCATGAGGACCTCGCCGACGGCGCCGAGCGTGCGCGGCGAGACCTTCAGGGCCTCGGCGCCCTCGGTCATCCGGCGCCAGGCCACCACGCCGCCGACCCGCATCGCGGTCTGCATGGCGTCGAGGCTGCGCCCCTCGCCCGCCTCGCCGCGGCCGATGGCGCGGAAGAAGTCGGTCACCGGGGCCGGATCATGGCCGGGATCGGCCACCCGGTCGACGAAGTAGTGGAGCACGCGCTCGACGGCGAGGCGGAGGGTCCCCGAGTAGGAGCCGTCGCCCGGCCGGTCGTACTCCCTGACGCGCGTCTGGATTTCCTGGATCATGTCGTCCGCCACCTCGTCGAGGTGGGGTCGCATGTGATCCGCCAGTTCTCTCGGCAGATCCGCCCACGGGCGCCCGCTGGTGGTCGAACCGTCGTCCGCCACAGAACCTCCCAGCTCAGTCCCCCTGCGTTGCGCGCCGGACACACGGGGTAATTACTTACTTATGCGACCTATGTGGGGCAAATCATGACCCGTTGCGTGCTCGGGCGCAAAGTCTAGGTCGATATACGACCGGCTCCGGCCGGGTGGTTGAACGGTCCTCCACATTCCCCGGACGCACTGGCCTGACCGCCCGTCCGGTGCGACAGTGAAGGGACGGACGAGTACTCCGTGAGGTGGTCACGTGCCTGCCAACCCCGCCGACCGCGTACCTCCCGAATCCCTGGCCGCCGCGGGCCGGGCCGTCGACGAGCGGTTCGGCGCCGCCGCGTTCGCGCGCAAGTCGCTGCGCAAGGCGTTCCCCGACCACTGGAGCTTCCTGCTCGGCGAGATCGCCATGTACGCGTTCGTCATCGTCCTGCTGACGGGCGTCTACCTGACGCTGTTCTTCGTCCCGAGCCAGAACGAGGTCGTCTACAACGGCTCGTACGGGCCGCTCAAGGGCGTCCGGATGAGCGAGGCGTACGCGTCGACGCTGCACATCAGCTTCGACGTCCGCGGCGGGCTGCTCATGCGGCAGATCCACCACTGGGCGACGAACGTGTTCATGGCCGCGATCGCCATCCACCTGCTGCGCAACTTCTTCACCGGCGCGTTCCGCAAGCCCCGCGAGCTGAACTGGCTCATCGGGATCGTGCTGTTCATGCTCGTCATGGTGAACGGCCTGTTCGGCTACTCGCTGCCGGACGACCTGCTGTCGGGCACCGGCATCCGCATCCTCGAAGGCGTCATCGCCTCGATCCCGCTCGTCGGCTCGTACGCGGTGATGTTCCTGTTCGGCGGCGAGTTCCCGGGGACGGAGATCATCCCGCGGCTCTACGTCATCCACATCCTGCTGATCCCGGGCATCCTCGCGGCGCTGATCCCGCTGCACGCGATCGTCCTCACGTGGCGGCAGACGCACACCCAGTTCCCGGGGAAGGGCAGCTCGAACACGACCGTCCGCGGCTACCCGTTCTTCCCCGTCTTCATCGCCAAGACGACCGCGTTCTTCCTGTGGGTGTTCGCGGCGACCGCGCTGCTGGCGACGTTCTTCCAGATCAACCCGATCTGGCTGTTCGGCCCGTACGACCCGGGCGCGATCAGCTCCGGCTCGCAGCCCGACTGGTACATGGGCTGGCTGGAGGGCGCGCTGCGGATGATGCCCGCCTGGGAGATCAGCGCCTGGGGCCACACGCTGCCGCTGAGCGTCCTCGTCCCCGCGCTCGTCGTGCCGGGCGTGCTGTTCACCGGCCTCGCCGTGTACCCGTTCGCCGAGCGGTGGGTCACGGGCGACCACCGCGTCCACCACCTGCTCGACCGTCCCCGCGACGTCCCCGCCCGGACGGGCATCGGCAGCGCCGGCGTCGTCTTCTACGGGGTCCTCTGGGCGGCCGGCGGCAACGACGTGATCGCCGACCGCTTCGACATCCCGCTGTTCTGGACGACCTGGTTCTTCCGCTGCGCCATCATCCTCGGGCCCGTGCTCGCCTACATCGTCGCGTACCGGATCTGCCTCGGCCTCCAGCACCGCGACGCCGCGCTCGCCCACCACGGCCTGGAGACCGGCATCATCCGGCGTCTCCCGAGCGGCGAGTACATCGAGGTCGAGCGGCCCGCGAGCGAGGAGGGCCTGGCCCCCGTGACCGACCCCCGCCCGCCCGCCGCGGTGGCCCTCGGCCGTCCCGAGACGGAGGGCGTGAGCCCGCCGGAGGCCCGCACCCGCCTCGGCCGCGTGCGCATCGCCCTCAACACCCGCTTCCGCCGCGACCTGGCCTCCCCGCCGGCCCGGGCCGAGGACGACGAGCACAAGGCCCTCCGCCCCTGACCGCCCCGCCGACGGCGCGTCCGGCCGGCCGGCTCCCCCGGAGGACCAGGCTCCGGAGCAGGCCGGCGACCGGGGCGAGATCCGCGATCTCGGCCCGGCACGGCGCGCAGCCCTCCAGGTGGGCGCGCATGCGCGACCGGTCGCCGGGCGGCAGGACGCCGAGGACGTAGGCCCCGGCGTCCGTCCGCGACGGGCAGCTCACGGCCGGTCCCGCCGGCGGCCCCGCGTGCGTTCGAGCCAGCCCGGCCAGAGCCGCCCGGCCACCCGCGCGTCCAGCCGGCCCCCGAGGTGCATCGACCGCCACACGCCGCGGTACCCGGGGAGGACGCCGGAGGCGACGAGGACGTGGCCCGCGATGAGCACCGTGCAGGCGTACGTCGCCCATCTGTGGACGCGGACCAGCACGGCGAACACGGGACCGCCGTGCAGCGTCGCCATCCCCGCACCGGTCCCGATCAGGACGAGCAGGCCGGCCACGAGGAGGACGTTGGCGATTCGCTGACCCGGGTCGAAGTGGCCGTCATGCCGGGCGAACCGTCCGGTCCAGGCCGCCGCGGGCCATCTGAGAAGCCATCGCGCGTCCTCCCGGCGGAACCGCAGCGACTCCACCGCGAACGTGCGCACCGCACGGATCCCCAGGACGAGACCGGCGGCGATGAAGCCCGCCAGCGCCCATCCCGCGTCCTTGTGGAGGGTGGTGTCCGGCGTGTGGAACAGCCTGGCCGCCGGGCTCGGCCGGCCCTCATGCCCGAGGAGCAGCCACCAGCCGGTCGCCAGCAGCAGGAAGACCCCGAGGTAGACGCCCGCGTGGAACCACCGCACGGGCCGGGTGTACCGCTCCACCGTTGCACGCCGGCGCGTCCCCAGTGCGCGCGTGTCCTGCGGCCTAGTAGTCATAGACGCCGCCGCCGCCCGAGCCTCCTCCGCCGGAACCGCCGCTCGTGACGTTCACCTCGACCTCGGCGCTCGCCCCCACCGAGGAGTGGTCGGCGTGCTGGAGCGTCACGCCGATGGTGTGGCGTCCGGCGGGCAGGTCCTCGATCTGGTACGGCGAGGACGTCACGACCGTGTAGTCGTCGGTCTCGCCGTCGATGATGACGTGGACGTGGTCCTTGCCGGACTCCTCGGGGCCGATCTCCTCGCTGCTGCTGAACTCCAGCGTCACCGGCGCCCGCACGTCCGCGCCCGCCGCCGGCGCCTCGATCTTCGCCGACGGACCGCCGCCGCCCCCGCCCGCGGCCTCCAGGCCCGTCTCCGGACTCCCGCCGCACGCGCTCAGCCCGAGCACCGCGGCGGCGACGCCGGCCATCAGGATCTTCGTTCTCACGAGTCGCTCCTCGCCTCCGGATTCCATATCGGCGGTAATACGGCGAGGCGCGCGGAAGAGATTCGCCGTTTTGTGAACCCTTTTGGCCCTCGCGCCCGTATTGCACATGTGGGATCTTTCCGATGAGTCGCTGCTCACCGGCATGGCCGCGGGCGATGCCGAGACGGCGGCCGTCTTCGTCCGGCGGTACCAGGCCCGCGTCTACGGACTGGCGTACGCGCTGGTCGGATCCTCGGCGATAGCGGAGGAGGTGGCGCAGGAGGCGTTCCTGCGCGCCTGGCGGCACGCGGGCGCCTACGACCCCCGCAAGGGCCGTGCCGTCACCTGGCTGCTGACCATCACCCGGAACCTTGCCGTGGACGCGATGCGCCTGCGCGGCGACCGGCCCGTCGACCCGCACATCCTGCTCAACACGCTCACCGGCGGCGAGCGGGCGGTCGCCACCACGAGCTATGAGGACGCCGAGGAGCTGCGCGAGGCCCTGCGGGCCCTCCCGCCCGAGCAGAGCGTGCCCATCGTGCTGTCGGTGTACTACGGGCTGACGGCCGGCGAGATCGCCGAGCGCGAGCACATACCCTTGGGGACGGCGAAGACCCGGCTCCGCCGGGGGCTCGCCAGACTCCGCGAGGCGCTGGGGGTGACCCATGACTGACAGTCCCGCCTGCGCCGAGACGAGGCGCCTCCTGCCCGAGCTCGCGGCGGGCGTCGCGCCGGCCGAGGAACGCGCGCGGGCGCTGCGCCACATCGCCGGATGCGGCCGGTGCCACCGCGAGCTGGAGGCCCAGACGGCGCTCGTCGACGAGCTGCTCCGGCTCGTCCCGGAGCGGCAGCCGCCCGCCGGGTTCGAGGCCGCCGCGCTCGCGCCCATGCTGCGCCGACGGCGGCCCCGGCGCCTGCGCAACGCCCTCGTGCTGGCCGCGTCCGCCCTGGTCATCGCCGGGGCGTCCGGCGGTGCGGTCTGGCAGCGGACCGAGAGCGACCGGAACCTCGCCGACAGCTACCGCCAGACGCTCTCCGTCGCCCACGGCCGGTACCTGCGGACGGTTCCCGTCGACGCGGGCGGCGCCGGCGGCGCGGAGCCCGCGGGCTACGTGTTCGCCTACCAGGGCTCGCCCGCCTGGCTGTTCGTCACGATGACCGCCGCGCGCTCGCCGGGCGCCTACCAGGTCTCCCTGACCACCCGCGAGGGCCGCAACGTCGCGCTGGGCAGCATGAACGTCGAGGACGCGCAGGGTTCGTTCGGACGGACGGTGCCGGTCTCCGTCCACGACATCCTCGTGATGCGCTTCCAGGGGCCGTCCGGCGAACTCCTCGCCCGCTTCGGCTGAGCCGGGCCGTCCGTCAGCCGGGCTTGCGGGCCACGGCCGTCCAGCCGGCGTCGCTGATGTACTCGCCGCCGTGCGGGCGCCATTCGTGGAGGCGGACGACGCCCGGCTCGACGATGGTGAGGCCGTCCAGGAGGGCGGTCACCTGGTCGCGGGTGCGGGCCACCAGGGGAGCGCTCGCCGACTCCGAGCGGTAGGTCTCGCCGACCTGCTCGTTGCGCCGCTCCTCCGCCGCCGCGTGGGAGAGGATGACGTGGCCGCCGGCCGGCAGCGGGTCGGCGAAGCGCCGGACGAGCGCCCCCGGGTCGCCCTCGTCCGGCAGGAAGTGCAGGACGGCGACGAACAGCACGCACACCGGGCGCTCGAAATCGATCAGCCGGTCGACCTCCGGGTGCCCCAGCACCGTTTCCGGATCACGCGCGTCGGCCTGGACGATGGCGGTGCGCTCGTCGGTGGCGACCAGCGCCCGCGGTGCGGTCGGAGGCGTAGTTGTCCTTGCCGCCGAGGAAGTAGTCGTACATCCGGGCCGCGCTCGGCGTGCCGGTGTCCACGCCGGGAACCGGCTCGGCGTCCCGCGGACCCGTCATCGCGTCACCCACGGCCGGTCTCCTCACCGGTGCAAATCATGATCATCCAGTCTACGGCGGCCGGGTTAGGCTGCCACCATGTGCGAGACAACGGGTGGAGCGGGGGAGGCGCGGGCGTCGATGCCGCGTCCGGTGCGCGGGGCGGCGGTCGATCCCGTCGCGCTGGAGCCGGTGGACGAGGTCGAGATCCTCACCCTGGTGGACAACGTCTACGACGCGCTGCTCGGCAGCGACGAGCGGACCCGCCGGGCCGGGTTCGGCGCCGGGATGGTGACGGCGCCGCAGTTCGAGGAGGGCCGCACCCCCACCGGGATGATCGCCGAGCACGGGTTCTCCGCGCTGGTCACGGTGCGCCGGGCCGGCCGCTCCACCAGGCTGCTGTTCGACACCGGCCTGTCGCCGGACGCGATGGTCACCAACGCCGCCCGGCTCGGCGTCGACCTCGGCGACGTCCAGGCCGTCGTGCTCAGCCACGGCCACTTCGACCACGCCGGGGGGCTGGCCGGCCTGGCGGGACGGCGCGGCGTCCGGTCGCTGCCGATGGTGCTGCACCCGCGGGTGTGGACGAAGCGCCGGCTCGCCGTCCCCGGCGAGCCCGTGGAGGAGCTGCCGACGCTCAGCAGGAAGGCCTTGGACGGCGAGGGCTTCGAGGTCATCGAGCGCCGCGAGCCGTCCCTCCTCCTGGACGGCGGCGTCCTGATCACCGGCGAGGTGGACCGCACGACCGAGTTCGAGCACGGCATGCCGCCCCCGCACCAGGCCTGGACCGGCTCCGGCTGGGAGCACGACCCGCTGGTGATCGACGACCAGGCCCTCGTCGTGCACGTCCGCGGCCGGGGACTCGTCGTGCTGACGGGGTGCGGGCACGCGGGAGCGGTCAACATCGTCCGGCACGCGCGGCGGCTGACGGGCGTCGACCGGCTGCACGCGCTCGTCGGCGGGCTCCACCTGGGCGGTCCGGCCTTCGAGCCGGTCATCCCGCCCACGGTCGCCGCGCTGACCGAGCTGGCGCCGGGCCTCGTCGTCCCGGGCCACTGCACCGGCTGGCGGGCCCAGCACGCCCTGGCCGCCGCGCTCCCGGACGCCTGGGTGCAGGGCAGCAGCGGCACCACCTACCGCCTCGCCGCCGCATAACCCCGGCGCCGAGCGGGAAGCGTGGCCGGGTGGAGGCGCTGCTGACGTTCGGCCACGGCAGGGCCGGGCGCGAGGACCTCGCCCGGCTCCTGCGCGACGCGGAGGTCCGGTCGGTGGTGGACGTGCGCACCGCGCCCGGCAGCCGGCGCAACCCGGACGTCCACCGCGACGCCCTTCGGGCGTGGCTGCCCGCCGAAGGAGTCGGCTACCGGTGGGAGAGGCGGCTCGGCGGCTTCCGGCGGCCTGAGCCGGACGCGCCCGACACCTTCTGGCGCAACGACTCCTTCCGCGGCTACGCCGGGCACACCCGCAGCCGCGAGTTCCTGGCCGCCATGGACGACCTCCTCCAGGAAGCCGAAGGCCGCCGCACGGCGGTGATGTGCAGCGAGTCGGTGTGGTGGCGCTGCCACCGCCGCCTCATCGCCGACTTCGCGGTGCTGGCCCGCGGCCGGGCGGTGCTGCATCTCGCCCACGACGGCCGCCTCACCGAGCATCCGCCCACGCCGGGGGCGCGGCTGCGGGAGGACGGCCTGCTCGTCTACGACGGGGAGTGAGCGGCCAGGCGGGCGAGCGTCCTGGCCAGCCTCGCCGCGCGTCCGGCCGGGGTCCGGGCCTTGAGCAGCGGGAGGATCGCCAGGTAGCGGCCGGTCTTGCCGAGCGCCGCGAAGCCGGCCGCCGCCCGGGGGTCGGCGTCGAGCGCGGCGGCCAGGTCTGGCGGCACGGTGACGTCGCGCTGCGCGGCGTAGGCGGCGTCCCAGCGGCCGTCGGCGCGGGCGGCCTCGATCTCCGCCATGCCGGCCGGGCGCATCCGCCCGGCGGCGACCAGCGCCTCCGCCCGCTCCACGTTGATCCGCGACCACGGGCTGCCGGCGCGGCGGCGCGAGTACCGCTGGAGGTAGAAGTGCTCGTCGAGGGCCCTGCGGTGGCTGTCGATCCACCCGTGGCACAGCGCGACCTCCAGCGCCTCACCGATTCTCAGGGCCGTGACGGGCGCGCCCTTCTTCGCGATCTTGAGCCAGACGCCGTCCGCCGACGCGTGGTGCGCGGCGAGCCACGCCTCCCATGCCGCCGCGTCCTGGAAGTGCATCATCGCTGGTCCCCCTCGGTGTCGATACCTCCATGCTCTCCCTCAAAGTGCTCGCCTTCTGAGCACTTTGAGGGAGAATGTGGACCATGCGCGCCGACCGCCTCGTGGCCGCCCTGCTGCTGATGCAGAGCCGGGGCCGGGTGACGGCGGCCGAGCTGGCCGCCGAGCTGGAGGTGTCCGTCGCCACCGCCCGCCGCGATCTGGAGGCGTTGTCGGCCGCGGGCGTCCCCGTCTACCCGCGGCCCGGACGCGGCGGGGGCTGGTCGCTCGTCGGCGGCGCCCGCACCGATCTCAGCGGGCTCACGGCGGTGGAGGCGCAGGCGCTGTTCCTGCTCGCCGGTCCCGCGGCGGGCGTGTCGGCCGAGGCGAAGGCGGCGCTGCGCAAGCTCGTCCGGGCCCTGCCCAGCACGTTCCGGGCGGACGCCGAGGCCGCGACCGCCGCGACGATGGTCGACCCCACCCGGTGGGGCGGGCACGACCGGCCCCGCCCCGCCCTGGTCGGCGTGCTCCAGGACGCCGTGGTCCGCCGCCGCAAGGTCCGCCTGACCTACGCCGGCCGCACCCGCGAGCGGACGGAGCGGCTGGTCGACCCGTGGGGCCTGATCGACAAGGACGACGTCTGGTACCTCCTCGCCGGGACCGCGCACGGGCGCCGCACCTTCCGCGTCGACCGCATCGAGCGGGCCGAGCCGACGGACGCGCGCGCCGCACGCCCGGACGGCTTCACGCTCGCCGCCGCCTGGGAGGAGACCGTCGAGGAGATCGAACGGCGCCGCTCCCGCACCTGGGCGACCGTGCTCATCGAGGAGCGGTTCGTGTTCGTGCTGCGCGAGCGGTTCGGACGGCACTGCCGCACCGAGGGCACCGCCGGGCAGGGACGCGTGCGGGTCCGGGTGGGCGCGCCGACCCCGCTGGACATCGCCCGCGACCTCGCGGGCTGGGGCGGGCGCATCGACGTCCTGGAACCGCCCTCCGTCCGCGACGAGCTGGCGCGCATCGGCACGGAACTGGCCGCCCGCTACGCCGGGGAGGACTGACGCACCACGAGGGCTTCGGTAATTTGGCGGCAGCGCATCGTGAGGAGGAGCCATGTCGTCCTCGCTCCTGCCGGGCACCGGCGGCACCGGGCGGGTCTCCCCCGCGACGCGGCGGCGCACCATGGGCATCCTCCTGCGCGAGGTGCATCGGGACGGGGCGGTGTCGCGCACCGAGCTCGCCGCCCGGATGGGCGTGAACCGGAGCACGATCCTGACGCTGATCGCGAAGCTCGCGGACGCGGGCCTGGTGCGGGAGGAGCCGTCCGCGGCGACGGGGCGGTCCGGGCGGCCGTCGCTCGTCGTCCGCCCCGAGCCCGGCCGGGCGTACGTCCTCGCCTTCGACGTCGCGATGGACCGGCTGGTCGCCGCCAGGGTCGGGCTCGGCGGGACGGTCCTGGAGCGCAGGGAGGCGTTCCGGCGCCGCGGTCGGGACGACCTGGAGGACGTGGTCGCCGTCCTCGCCGGGTTCGGGCGCGCGCTCGTGGCCGCCGCCCCGCCGGACGCGGCGTGCGCGGGGGTCGGCGCGTCGTTCTGCGGCCTGATCAGGGCGGCCGACGGGAAGGTCCGGCTGGTGCCCACCCGGGGGTGGACGGATCTCGACTTCGGCCCGGCCCTCGGCGAGCGGCTGGGCCTGGACCTGCCCGTGCAGGTCGGCAACGAGGCGCATCTGGGCGCGTTCGCCGAGCTCGAACGCGGCGCGGGCGCGGGCGGCAGGAACCTCGTCTACCTGCATGGGGACATCGGCGTCGGCGGCGGCATCATCGTCGGCGGCAAGCCGCTGCACGGCGACGACGGCTACGCCGCCGAGCTCGGCCACATGATCGTCAATCCGTACGGCGGGCGCCCCTGCAACTGCGGCTCGCGCGGCTGCCTGGAGGCGGAGGTGGGCGAGGCGGCGCTGCTGGAGGCGGCCGGGCGCGCCGGCGGCCCGGTCGGCCGGGAGGGGGTGCGGGCCGTGGTGGACGCGGCGGAGGCCGGGGACGAGGCCGCCCGGCGGGCCCTGGAGCGGGTCGGCGACTGGCTCGGCATCGGCGTCACCAACCTGATCAACCTGTTCAACCCGGGCGTCGTCGTCTTCGGCGGCATGCTGCAGGAGATCTACCGGGGCGCGGCGTCCCAGGTCCGCGCCCGCGTGGCGGCGAGCGGCCTGCCCGTCTCCCGGGAGCACGTCGAGCTCCGCACCGCCGCGCTCGGCTACGAGTCCACCCTGGTCGGCGCCGCCGAGCTGGGCTTCGCCGCGCTGCTGGCCGACCCTCTAGGCGTCCTCGGCGCCTGATTCCGGGAGCCCGAACATCGGGAGGCACGGGGCGAGCCCCTCCACGGTGACGGGGACGGTGCGGTGTCGTTCCCAGTCCTCCCGGGTGAGCCGCATGCGGTGATCGATCCTCAGTTCGCCGCGGACGACGCGGCGGTCGATCCCGTTGGCCTGGTAACCGAGCTTGCGCGACACGGCCTGCGACGCGTGGCTGGTGTCGAACGCGGACGACAGCGCCTCGTCGGCGCCCAGCCCGGAGAACGCCAGGTGCAGGACGGCGGCCCTCATCTCCGTGCCGATCCCCTGCCCCTGGTGGCGGCGACCGAGCCACGAACCCGTCTCGACCTGGCGGAGGACGGCCAGGTCACGTCCCCGGAGCGTCTGCTGCCCGGCGACCTCGCCCGCGTGGAAGACGGTGAGGTCGAGCTCCCACGACTCCGGCGTCCACTCCGCGAGCATCTGCCAGTGGTGCTGGACGACGCCGCGCGCCACCTCGGCGGGCGGGCGATCCGTCCACGGCACCGCGAACGGCATCGTCTCGGGCGGATGGACCCCCTCGGCCGCGACGTCGGCCAGGGCCCCGAGTTCTTCAGGAGACGGGAGCCGCAGCTCCAGCCGGGGCGTCCTCAGCCGTAGTCCGACGAGCGGGAAGTGATCGACCAGCATTCCTTCTCCCGGCCGGGCTAGGTCGTGCGGAGTTCGGTGATGGTGAGCCGCTGCTTCGGTTCGCCGTCCGTGGTGCCGTTCTCCACGCCCTCCTTGGCCACCTTGTCGATGACGTCCATGCCGGAGGTGACCCGCCCGAAGACCGTGTAGCTGGCCGGCAGCCTCTCGGCGTCCGCGTAGAGGATGAAGAACTGGCTGCCGTTGGTGCCCGGCCCCGCGTTGGCCATGGCCACGGTCCCCCGCGTGTACCTCGCGGAGGACAGGCTCTCGTCGCCGAACCGGTAGGACGGGCCGCCCGTTCCCGACCCGCTCGGATCGCCGCACTGGAGGATCTTGAGGGACGAGTCCGTCGTGAGCCGGTGGCATCGGGAGCCGTCGAAGAACTTCCGGCCCGCGAGGTAGGCGAGGGAGTTGACCGTGCACGGCGCCTTCCCGGGGTCCAGCTCCACCGCGATCGTGCCGAGGTCGGTGCGGATGTCGGCGCGGGACGGGCTCTGCGCGGGCGGGGTGGCGGGCGGGGTCCCGGACTGCTTGATCTTCTCGGTGGTCGCCGGGAGGTACCGGCACGGGCCGGACGACCCCGATCCCGCCACCGGCGTCCGGGTGCCGGTCCCGCCCTCCGCCCTCTCCTCGTCGCCGTCCGAGAGCAGGACGGCGGTGACGAGCGCGCCGGCCAGGACCACGACGGTGGCGGCGGCCGCCCCGGCGATCAGCAGCGGGCGGGCGGCGCCGCCCCGGCCCGGCGGCGGGCCGCCCGGCTGCGGGAAGCCCGGTGGCGGCGGGGGCGGTCCGGGCGGGAACCCCGGCGCGGGGAACGGCGGCGAGGGTGCGGACGTCGAGGCGGCGGACGGCGCGGCGGCGGACGGCGCGGCGGCGGACGGCGCGGCGGGCGCCGTGGCCGAGGGCGCGCCGGGCGCCGTGGCCGAGGGCGCGCCGGGCACCGTGGCGTCCGGTGCCGGGCGCGCGGCGGCCGACGTGCCCTCCGCGAGCAGGTTCGCGTCCGCGCCGAGGCCGAGCAGCCGCTGCAGCACCTGGACCGCGGTCGGGCGTCCCGCCGGGTCCTTGGCCAGGCAGGACGCGACGAGCGCGCGCAGGTCCCCGGTCAGCGCGCCGAGGTCCGGTTCCCCGTACAGGACCTGCTGCATGATGACCGGCACCGAGGCGCCGCCGAAGGGCGGGACGCCGTTGGCGGCGAACGCCATCGTGCAGCCCCAGGCGAACATGTCCAGGGGCGCCCCGCCGGTGGACCCCGCCACCTGCTCCGGCGCCATGTAGGCGGGCGTGCCGACGGCGCCGGTCAGGGTGGCGGACGTGGCCTCCAGCGGCCGGGCGATGCCGAAGTCGATGACCTTCGGGCCGTCCGGCCCGAGCAGCACGTTGGCGGGCTTGAGGTCGCGGTGCACGACGCCCGCCTCGTGGATCGCGGCCAGCGCGGTGGCGGTGCCGACGGCGAGCCGCACCAGTTCGTCCGGGGGCGCCGGGCCGCCGGCCGCGATCCGGTCGCGCAGCGACGGCCCGTCGATGTACTCGCTGACGATGTAGGGGATGTCGCCGTCCGCCTCGGCCGCGAGGACGCGGGCCGTGCAGAACGGGGCGACGCGCCGGGCGGCGGCCAGCTCGCGCTCGAAGAGGGTGCGGGCCCGCTCGTCCCGTCCGACGTCGGCGTGCAGGATCTTCACCGCGACCCGCTCCCCCGCGTCCGACTCGCCGAGGAAGACGACCCCCTGCGCGCCCTCCCCGATCCGGGCCGTCAGCCGGTATCCGCCGAGTTCGCGGGGATCGGTCGCGCGCAGCGGACGGGTCTCCGGCATTCACCACCTCCACGACGATCCGGAAAGGGCAGACTATCCACGCCGCGTCCCGGACGGTCGCGCGGTGGTCACCCCGGGTTCCGGGACGAGGCGATGAGGTCGCGGTACCAGCCGTAGGACTTCTTCGGCGTGCGCTTCTGCGTCTCGTAGTCGACGTGGACGAGCCCGAAGCGCGGGTGGTAGCCCTCCGCCCATTCGAAGTTGTCCAGGAGCGACCAGGCGAAGTAGCCGCGGATGTCGACGCCCTCATCGATGGCGGTGCGCATGGCGGTGATGTGGGCATCCAGGAACTCGATGCGGGACGTGTCGTCCACGGCGCCGTCCGGGCCGGGCTCGTCGGGGAACGAGCAGCCGTTCTCGGTGATGTAGAGCGGCGGCAGGTCGTAGCGCGAGTCGAGCGTGCGGAGCAGTTCCAGGAACGCGTCCGGGACGATCGGCCAGCCCATCCCGGTCACCGGGTACTCGGTGATGTCGGCCAGGTCGAAGGGCAGCGGCCCCTCCGCGGGCGTCCTCACCCGTGTCGGGTGGTAGTAGTTCACGCCCAGGAAGTCGATGGGCGCGGAGATGAGCGCCATGTCCTCGGGACGGACGAACGGCGCGTCCGCCATCGGGTCCGGGTAGCGGCCCAGCAGGACGGGGTCGGTGAACAGCCGGTTCATGAACCCGTCGAAGGCGTCCGCGGCGGGCCGGTCTTCGGGGGTCGCCGCCCAGGCCGGGGAGTAGTGGTTCGTCAGCCCGATCTTGCGGGCGCCGCGGCTGCGCAGGGTCTGGATGGCGAGGCCGTGGCCGAGGAGCTGGTGGTGCGCGGTGGGGAGCGCGTCCAGCATGAGCGTCCGGCCCGGAGCGTAGACGCCGAACGCGTACCCGTAGGCCGTGACGACCACGGGCTCGTTCAGGGTTATCCACATGTCCACGCGGTCCGCGAGCCGCGTCGCCGCCAGGTAGGAGAATTCGGCGAACCGGTAGGCGGTGTCGCGTTCCATCCAGCCGCCGGCGTCTTCGAGCGGCTGCGGGAGGTCCCAGTGGTAGAGGGTGGCGACGGGGGAGATGCCCGCGGCGAGCAGCCCGTCCACCAGGCGGTCGTAGAAGTCGAGGCCCTTCGGGTTGACCGGTCCCCTCCCGGCGGGCTGCACGCGGGGCCACGCGATCGAGAACCGGTACGCGTCGACGCCGAGCCCCGCCATCAGCGCGATGTCCTCGGGCCAGCGGTGGTAGTGGTCGCAGGCGACGTCGCCGGTGTGGCCGTCCCTGACGCGTCCGGGGGTGTGGGAGAAGACGTCCCAGGTGGACGGTCCCCGCCCGTCCTCGCCGGCCGCGCCCTCGATCTGGTAGGCGGCGGTGGCGACGCCCCAGCGGAAGCGTTCCGGAAGCCCCATCGCGTTTCCCTCCCCTGCATGCCTCGGCGAAATGCGAATAGCCTTCGGATATTAGTGCGGGGGTGGTGCGCGCGGAAGACTCCCGTGACCCGCGGGTGGTGAAGGGCGGGCCGAGCATGCCGGGCACCGGTGCGTTCGGGGGACAATGGCAACGTGACCGAGATCCGCACCCCGCTCCGCCGCCGTCCCGCCCAGCGCCGCAGCGCCGAACGCGTCCAGCGGATGCTCGACGCCTGCGCGGCCATCCTGGACGAGGACGGCTACGACGGCCTCACCACGACGCGCATCGCGCAGCGGGCCGAGGTGGCGATCGGGTCGGTCTACCAGTTCTTCCCCGACAAGCGCGCCGTCGCGCAGGCGCTCGCCCTGCGCAACCTGGAGGAGTTCGGCGACCGGGTCGCCGCGCGGCTGGCCGCCGGCGAGTTCGGCGACTGGTCCGACACGGTCGGCGCGATCATCGAGATCTTCGTGGAGATGCACCGGACCGTGCCCGGCTTCCGGGTGCTGCGCTTCGGCGACGTCGCGGACGTCAACCTGCTCGACTCCGAGGCCGACAACAACGCGGTGGTCGCCGACCGGCTCCGCAGGCTGGTGGTGGACACCTTCGGCGTTCAGGACACCCCCGGTCTCGCCACCGCGCTCGCCATCGCGGTCGAGGCCGGCGACGCCGTGCTGAAGATGGCGTTCCGCCGCAGCCCGGACGGCGATCCCGAGATCGTCGCCGAGGCGGAACGGCTGATCCACGGGTACCTGGCCGCGCACATCCAGGAGTCCTGAGCGACCCCCGCGGCGGCGGGCGTGCCCCGGGCGCCGCGGCCCGGCCCGGCGCGCCCGCGCAAACGCCGCATGAAGCTGGGTCGCTGTGGCAGACTCCCTCGGCAAAACGCAATAGAACGGGTGAGTTCGCTGGACGAAGAGAGACTGCAGGCGCAGCGCAAGCTGCTGATCCGGCAGCGGGTGCGCCTGATGGTGAACCAGTACGAGGTGCACGCCGAGGGCAGCGGCGGCCAGGAGGGCGAGCTGCTCGCCTTCGCGCAGCAGAAGCGGCTGGCGTTCAAGGAACAGGTCACCCTGTACTCCGACGACACCAAGACGCGCCCGATCCTCGGGTTCAAGGCGCGCAAGCGCATCGACCTCGCGTCGGCGTACGACGTCACCGACGCGCACGGGCAGGCGATCGGCGTCTTCCGCAAGGACTTCAAGAAGTCGCTGCTCGCCTCGACCTGGCACCTGGAGCAGCCGGGCCTCGGCGTGACGACCGGCAGCGAGCGCAACAAGGTCGTCGCGGTGCTGCGGCGCGTCTGGCAGATCATCCCGTACGTGGAGAGCCTTCCGTTCGCCTGGCCGTACCACTTCGACTTCTACGCCGGTGACCAGGTGGTCTTCTCCGTCGACAAGAAGTTCGGGTTCCGCGACCGCTACGTCGTCGAGATCAACGACCCGCGGCTCGACCGCCGCCTGGTCATCGCGCAGGCGGTCGGCCTGGACGCCCTCCAGTCGCGCTGACGCCCTCCCGGTCGCCCTGACGCCCTCCCGGCCGCGCCGGCGCCCTCCCGGCCGCGCCGGCGCCCGCCTCCGGGCGATGCGCGTTCCCGCGACGCCCTGGCCTCCGCGCGCTTTACATGTTACGAAGGTATGTAAAGCCGTGGGCGGAGCACACCCGCGTCGCGATCGCGCGGCGTCCTGCCCGGAGGAGGATCCCCCGTGAGTTCCTACGACCTCTACACCACGCCGGTGCCGACCGAGACGTGGAACGTACCGATGGCGGGCGACACCCGCTTCACCTGGGAGTACGACGAGGGGCGCGACCGGCTGCTGAACCTGTACCAGAAGGGCAAGGACAAGCAGTGGGACGCGCAGAAGCGCATCGACTGGGACCTTGAGGTCGATCCGGTGAACGTCGCCGGGCTGCCGGAGAACTTCAACCCGCTGTTCGGCTCCGACATCTGGGAGAAGATGTCGCAGAAGGAGCGGGACGAGTTCGGCCGGCACCAGGGTTCATGGCTGTTCAGCCAGTTCCTGCACGGCGAGCAGGGCGCGCTGAACGTGTCGGCCCGCATCGTGCAGTCCGTCCCCGACCTGGACTCGAAGTTCTACGCCGCCACGCAGACCATGGACGAGGCGCGGCACGTCGAGCTGTACACGAGGTTCGTGCACGAGAAGATCGGCATGTACTACCCGATCAACCAGGACCTGGCGAAGCTGCTCGCCGAGTCGCTGGAGGACAGCCGCTGGGACCTGCCCTACCTCGGCATGCAGGTGCTCATCGAGGGCCTCGCGCTCGCCGCGTTCGGGCTCTACCGCGACATGTCGACGAACCCGCTGGTGAAGCAGCTGCTCGCCTATGTCATGCAGGACGAGGCGCGGCACGTGGCGTTCGGGCGGCTCGCGCTCAAGGACTACTACGCCGAGCTGACCGACAAGGAGCGAGCCGAGCGCGAGGAGTTCGTCGTCGAGGGCTGCTATCTGATGCGCGACCGTTTCAAGGGCCGCGAGATCTTCGAGCAGCTCGACATGCCGGTGGACCGGTGCATGGAATATGTCGACAACTCCGACATGTACACCCTCTACCAGTCGCTGCTGTTCAGCCGGATCGTGCCCTGCGTCCGGGACGTCGGCCTGTGGGGCGACAAGGTGCAGGCCGCGTACCAGGACATGGGCGTCCTCGACAACGCCAAGGCGGACCTCGAGGTGCTGATGAGGCAGGACGAGGAGATCGCGGAGAAGGTCGACGAGGAGCGCTACGCGGCCGAGGTCGCGGCCCGCAAGGACGAGGTCGACCAGGCCATCAGCCTCGGCTCCGCCGAGTAGCCGGGAGCATCGGGCGGCCCGGGAACCGGGCCTTCGGCGGGGGCGTCCCACGGGGCGCCCCCGCTTTATGCCTTTTCGTAGCTTAATGCCATTCGGCGGCTCCGGACTTTCCTTCCCCTTCGCGTAGATCTTTGTTCCGGCCGGTCAATTCACCTCCGAAATCGCCGCGTGGGACATCGGCGTGTACTAGCGTCCCCGCTCGACGGCGCGCCGGATTCGCATATCGCGCGGGCGCGCACTACACGTGCAGGGTCAATCCCACATCCCTCGGGGGGAAGAAATGAACCGGTCCACCATCAAACTGCTGAGCGCCTGCGCCCTCGCTCCCGTCGTCGCCGCGTTCGCCGTGGCGGCCGCCCCGGCGAACGCCGCCAAGGGCCCGGCCACGACGCTCCTCTACGACACCGCGACCGGAGCCGCCCCCGTCACCGGGACGCTCCCCGCCCCCGTCGTCAACCGCGCGGGCCGGGCCGCCGAGACGGGCACCGGCGCGGTCGACGGCATCCTCCGCGCGGCGCCGGTCGCCGCCCCCCTCCCGCACGGGCGCAGCGCCGAGACGCCGCTGAGCATGCCCGTTCCGGGGCTGACGTCCGGGCTGCCGGACGTCCCGTCCATGCTCGGCCTCGGCGGGCTGCCGGCCGGGTCCAAGCTCCTCCGCGAGACCGGACGGCACGCCGGGCACCCGTCGGGCGACGCGCCGGGCTCCGCCGTGAACAAGGCGGGCAAGGCCGTGGGCAAGGCCGGCGGGCTCGTCGGGTCCAAGGGCGGCGCCGGCAAGGTGGTCGACGTGCTGACGGCGAAGGAGCGCTCGGTCTCCCGGGTGGCGGACGGCCCGCTGTCCATGCCCGGCGCCTCCGTCCTCGGCCTGGCGGACCCGGTAGGCCTCGGCTGACCCGCCGTACCACGGCACCGGGACACCACGACAACACGGCATCACGGACCTCCTCACGGGGCGTTCCGGCGGAAGCGACATTCCACCGGAACGCCCCGTTCCGTTAGCATGCAAGCGATTGTTATATGCCCGAGATCTCGTGGTCTATGGCGAGTAAAGTCGATCTTCAAAGGCGGTCACCGTGCGAAGTTGATCAGCTTCACCTGGTCAAGACTGAGGTGACAAAGCCCACAAAGCAGGGCCCTACGGCTTGATTCACGCGGGACACACCGTACGGTCAAGAACTTGTGCGGCACTTGAGAGATCAAAAATGAAGATGCCTTTCCGGCCGCACTCACCGGACGCTTGACCGCGACGGAGCGGACGCGCCTGAGAGAGATCGGCGCGGCGGGCCATGAAGCCCGCGGGGCGGCGGGGGATTCGGGGACGATCGAGGTCGCCTGACCACGCCGCGAGAACGGCGGCACGAACGCCGGGCGTCCGGGGTCCTGTCCCCAACCAAAGGACTCCTCTGTGGGTAGCCCTGTCAGGCGTCTTCTTCGAGCACGCCTACGCACCATCCTGATCGTCTCCGGCGCCGCCGTCGCCGTCCTGGCCGTGGGGGCGTTCGCCCTGGCGGACACCGGCGGCGCGGCGGGTTCCGCCAGTGCGGCGCGGTCCGCGCCGCGGGCCACCGACGATCCGCTGGCCGGCCGGCCGCACGAAGAGCCGACCCGGGCGAGCCGGGGCGGGACCCGGTCGCCGGAGCCGTCCCCGTCGGCGACTCCCGAGAAGGAGTCGCCGAAGACCGACGGCCAGGCCGCTCAGGCGGCCAAGCCCAAGAAGAAGAAGAAAAAGAAGAAGTACAAGGTCGTGGACTCGGGGTCCTGCGAAGCCTCCTACTACTGGGAGGGGCAGATGACCGCGAGCGGCGAGCGCTTCGACCCGAGCGATCTGACGGCCGCGCACAAGACGCTGCCGATGGGCTCGAAGGTCCGCGTGACGAACAAGAACAACGGCCGGTCCGTCATCGTCCGCATCAACGACCGCGGCCCGTACGCGGGCGGGCGCTGCCTGGACCTGTCCAGGGCCGCCATGAAGAAGGTCGGCGGCACGGGCGCGGGTGTCATCCCCGTCCGGTACGAGGTCCTCTCCCGCGGCTGACCACCGCACACCCCGCACCCGCCCGGCGGGCGCCTCACGGTGCCCGCCGGGCGGTCAGGACCCGTGCCCCACACCGGCGCCGGTCCGCGCACCGGCGGCGTCCTGGCCGCCGGGCGCCCAGGACCCGTGCCGCGGGTCGACGGGCTGCGTGTCGCCCAGCGCGGCGTTCGCCTGCGGTGCCTCCGCCTGCGGGACGTCCTCCAGGGTCTCGGACGGCGAGGCCGGACCGCGGGCGAGGTGGTCGCGGAACCAGTCGGTGAGGACGCCGTCCACCCGGACGGCCTCGGTGATCGGCGGGCGGGGCTCGGTGCCGGGCTCCGCGGCCAGCGCGTGCCCCATCCGGAACGTGGCGGACTCCACCGCCGCGGCGCCGTGCCGGCGCAGCTCGTCGCGGAGCGCGGTGACCTCGCGCGGGGGGACGACGCGGTCCTTCGCCCCGCTGATGAGCAGTGTCGGGACGTCCCGGCCGGCGATGGCGGGGGCGAGCGAGCCGAGGTCGAGCTCATCGGCGAGCGCGGCGGCGCGGTCGGACCAGGCGCGGTCGCGCCCGGACCGCTTCTCCACCGCCCGCGCTGCCCGCGACGGCGCGACGACGGGCGCCACGAGCGCGGCGGCGCTGACCGCGACGCCGCCGCTCGCCACGGCCA
Organism: Actinomadura madurae; assembly: GCF_047130825.1. NCBI lineage: Bacteria > Bacillati > Actinomycetota > Actinomycetes > Streptosporangiales > Thermomonosporaceae > Actinomadura > Actinomadura madurae. The sequence continues at coordinate 6,880,084 of NZ_CP083237.1, read as the reverse complement.
GCAGCGCCGCGGCGGCGCCCGCGCTGAAGCCCGTGAGCGCGACCGGTCCGTCCGGGAGGCCGAGGTCGCCGCGGATCGCGGCGAGCGCGGCCGGCAGCCGCTCGGCGGCGGTCCGCACGGCCGCGCAGTAGGCCTCGATGTTCTCGCTCTCCAGGATCGCGCCCGACCCGAGCCCGCCGGGCGAGCGTCCCGGCAGGTCGAGGTAGACGCGCCACACCGGCACGCCCGTCATCGGGATCGCCGCCGCCAGCGCCGCCGCCGTGCGGGGCGGGTCGAACCCGGGCCAGGCCACGACCATCCGGGTCGGGCCGGACATGACCGCGTCGACCGCCGTCGGCGGCAGCGCGACGTAGGCGTCCCCCGACGCGGTGCCATGGACAGGACGGTTCGTATCCTCGCCGCTCATCTCGCTACGTCAGCTCCCCATGCTCGACGGCCATGCCGATCGTGCCGGCGGGAGGCGGCGCCCCTCCCAGCGTCGCCCCATGCTTCCAGTAGACGCCGGGCAACACACCGTGAATCGCCGCACGTCGCCCATCGGAGTGACGAAGAACTCACTTCCGGTGACGCCTCCCGGGGCGCATCCGGGAGGCGTCACCGGCGATCATTCCGGCGCCGCCCGGAGTGGTCCGGCTGTGACACGCGCCTCACGATCGTTTCAGGGGAACAAATACGGCACCCCTCGCGTCCTAGTCATACGTGGGCGCCGCGGGGGCGCGCCCTCACGAACATCTGAACGAGGAGTGCTGGTGGACAGGAAGCGCAGTGCGGCCGCCGCCGGGCAGGCCTGGCAGATCTACCGCGAGACGCTGGAGCCCGACGCCCCAAGGTTCTGGGAGCGCGTCCGCGCCGTCCCGAGGATGCTGAAGTCCGTGCTGAGCGGGAAGTACAGGGGCATGTCCTTCGGGACGGTCGGGCTGCTCGCCCTGGGCCTCGTCTACATCATCTCCCCGATCGACGCCGTTCCCGACGTGATCCCCGTCGCGGGCATCGTGGACGACACCGGACTGGCCCTGTGGCTGGCCACCGTGCTCGTCCGCTCCGCCGGCGACTTCGTCAAGTGGGAGCGCGGCGGGCGCCCCACGGTGATCGTCGGCGAACCCGTCGACTGACCGCGCCTCCTACGCCGTCGGCCCGAGTTCCTTCGCGAACCGGTCGGCGGCGTCGCGCATGATGGGGACGACGTCCGGGACGGTCTCCCGCGTCATGCGCCCGGACGGCCCCGAGACCGAGATGGCCGTCAGCGTCGGCGCCCCGCGCAGCGGCACCGCGACACAGCGCACGCCGATCTCCTGCTCTTCGTCGTCCAGGGCGTAGCCCTGCCGGCGGATCCGCTCCAGCTCCGCCAGGAGCGCGTCCGGGTCGGTGAAGGTGTTGGGGGTGTGCTCGGCCATGCCCGTCCGGGCGAGGATCTCCCTCACCCGCTGGTCGGGCAGCTGCGACAGGAGCGCCTTCCCCACGCCCGTGCAGTGCGGCTGGACGCGCCGTCCCACCTCGGTGAACATCCGCATCGAGTGCTTGGACGGCACCTGCGCGACGTACACGGCCTCGTCGCCCTCCAGGACGGCCATGTTGGCGGTCTCCCCGACCGCGTCCACCAGCCCGGCCAGAACCGGGCGCGCCCACGTCCCCAGCAGGCGGCTCGCGCCCTCGCCGAGCCGGATGAGCCGCGGCCCCAGGGCGTAGCGCTTGGACGGCTCCTGGCGCACGTAGCCCTGGTTCACCAGCGTCCGCATCAGCCGGTAGATCGTCGGCATCGGCAGGCCGGAGACCTCCGTCAGCTCCGACAGCGCCATCTCGCCCCCGGCGTCCGCCAGATGCTCCAGCAGGTCGAACGCGCGCTCCAGCGACCGAACGGCCTCCGCCACCCCGTGTCTCCTCCCCGTCGCGACCCCCCGATTCTACGGAGAACCGATTCCGCTGTGCGAAAGCAGGTGGGTCGCCAGAGTGATGCACGTTACTCCCGTGGATGATCTGGCAATAACTGTCTGTGCCCGGCGCCACGTCGCCGCCCCCCGGCAGCCGTAGAGACCGTTTGGGGGATCGAGTGCGAGAGGGGCGCGGGAGACCACGCTATGGCGCCGTCGCGGCGAGCGGGGCGCTGGCCGTTCCGCTGATGCTGATGAGCCCGGCCGCCGAGGCCGTGCCGGGCGGGCGCCCATCGGGCGTCCGGCTGCTCATGGACATCACGGCCACCGGCGACGCGGCGCGCGGTCCGGGCTACACGCTCACCTACACGGTCCGGGTCCGCGCTCGCGGCGGCGTCGCGCGCCACGCCGCCGTCCGCCTCGTGGCCGAGCGCCCCCTCGTCTGGACGAGCCACTCGCGGACCTGCTCGAAGGCCGATTCCGGCCGCGAGCTGCGCTGCGAGCTGGGCGACGTGGGGGCGAAGCCACAGGAACGCAAGGGCACCGTCCGGATTCCGGCGGCCAAGGTCTCGGGGCCCGCCGCGAAACCGCTGAGCATCCTCGCGCTGGCGGACGCCTCCAACGCCACCCGCCGATCCGCGCTCGCGATGTTCGACTTCTCCGGCGCCGCTCCGAGCCCGTCCACCAAGGCCTCGCCGAAGCCCGAGCCCTGCGCGGGCAAGAAGCCGTGCCCCACGTCCGGCGGCAAGCCGAGCCCGCGCGGCAAGCCCCGGCACTGCGCGACCGGCAAGGCGAAGACAGGCGCGAAGCCCTGCACGAAGACCAAGCCGCCCGCCGGCAAATCGAGCGCGTCCAGTCCCAGGCCGCACAAGAGCATTCGACCGTCCGGCGTCAAGCCGACCCCGCACAAGACACCGCACAAGACACCGAAGGCGCACCCCAAGGCAGGCGGCAAAGCCACGGGCCGGCCGTCCACCGGCAGGCCGACCGCGACCAGCCCCCGGCCGCACAAGACACCGAAAGCGGGCGCACTGCCCCATGGGGGCGGCAAAGCCACCACGAGCCGACCGCGCGTGTCCGGCCCCAGGGCGCCTGAGAGCACTCGGCCACCCGGCGGCAACGCGACCCCGCGCAAGACACCGCACGAGACACCGAGAGTGCAGTCGGGTGCGGGTGACGGGGAGCACCCGTCCCGGCCCGCGGGCGGCCAGACGAATGCGGGCGATCCGCCTGCCATGCCGGAGGCGCCCGGGCCGTCTGTCTCGGTGCCCGTCTGCCGCGGCGCGGACTGCCCGGACGAGGGCCCGGTGGACGTCGAGGCCGGCGTTCCCGACGTGCCGGATCCGGAGGCCGCGGAACCACCGGAGCCGGAGGCGGGCGTCGCGGCGCCGCCGGCACCCGGGTCGGCGGTGCCGCCGGTGCCGCGGCCGGACGCGAACGTCCTCCCGCAGATGACCCCGCCTGCGGACCCGAACGTGGCCCCGGGCAGGACCCGGATGACGCTGATGGCGCCCGTCGGGGCGGAGGAGGGCGACGACACGGACTGGGCCGTGGTGGTCGGCGCTGCGCTCGTGGCCGAGATCGGGTTACTGTGGGGCGCCGCGTGCATCGCCCTCTGGCGGCGGAGGATCAGGCTGAGCCGCGCGACGTCCGGGTCCGCGGACGACGGGCCGATGTGACGGGGAATTTCCTCTTGTCACGGCGGTGACAAACCGCGGTTCGGCGAATGTGACCGCGAGCTAATATCGCGCACTGGCTACCATCCGGTAGCTTGACGATCATCGCCGGTCGCCAGGGGCGTCCAAGGAGGGGCGTCCGGCAGGCGCGGCGCACGCCCGCCTGCGGCGCCCGACCCCGCACGGCACCGCACACGGCCCCCCGGCCCCTCCTCGGGAGATGATCAATGGCACTGGGCTCGCTGCTTCCCGACCTTCTGCCCGGCGGCTCCGGCCGCACCCCGCTGATCGAGCGGATCACGCGGTGGGCGAAGGAGAAGCCGGACGCCCCGGCCTACACCTTCGTCGACTACTCGGCGGACCCGTCCGGCGCGCACACCACGCTGAGCTGGGCCGAGACCGACCGGCACGCGCGCGCCACGGCGGTGACGCTGCGCCGGGTCACCGGGCCCGGCGAGCGCGCCGCGCTGCTGCTCCCGCAGACGCTCGACTACATGATGACCATGCTCGGCGCCATGTACGCGCACGTCATCGCGGTGCCGCTGTTCTCCCCCGACCTGCCGGGGCACGCCGACCGGCTGCTCGGCGCCTACACCGACGCCGAGCCCGCGGTGATCGTCACGACGCGGAACGCGCTGCCGCACGTGGAGAAGTTCCTCGCCGACCACGACGTCCCGCGGCCCAAGGAGATCGTGTTCGCCGAGGAGATCGACCTCGCCCTGGCCGGGCAGTGGGAGGACGAGCCCGTCGCGTTCGACGACCTCGCCTACCTCCAGTACACGTCGGGGTCCACGCGCCGCCCCGCCGGCGTGGAGATCACCCACGGGAACGTGACGGCGAACGCCGCGCAGCTCTGGGCCGGCTGGGCGCCCGACAAGCCGAACCCGGAGCTGGTGAGCTGGCTGCCGCTGTTCCACGACATGGGGCTGATCGCCACGATGGCGCTGCCGCTGGTGCGCGGCGACCACGCCATCTACACCGACCCCGTGTCGTTCATCATGAACCCGATGCGGTGGCTGCAGCTGATCGCGTCGCGTCCCGGCAGGAACGTCTACACCGCCGGGCCCAATTTCGCCTACGAGTACGTCGCGTCGACGGCCTCGCCGGAGAAGATCGCCGGCCTGGACCTGTCCGGGCTGACGACGTGCCTGAACGGCGCGGAGCCGATCCGCACGTCGACGCTGGCGACGTTCGCCGAGGCGCTCGCGCCGGCCGGCCTGCGTCCGGGCGCGCAGGCGCCCGGCTACGGGCTGGCCGAGGCGACCGTGTTCGTCACCGCGGCGGCCGAGGACGTCCCGCCGAAGGTGATCTCCGTGGACCGGGACGCGCTCACCCACGGCGAGCTGCGGCTCCGCGCCGGCGAGGAGGACGAGGGGACGAGCGCGCTGGTGTCGTGCGGGCGCCCGTCCGGCCAGATCGTCGCGATCGTCGACCCCGAGACGCGCGCCGAGCAGCCGGACGGCAGGGTCGGCGAGATCTGGGTGCACGGCCCCAACACCGCGCCCGGCTACTGGCGCAACTCCGAGCGGAGCCAGGACACGTTCGGCGGCGAGCTGGCCGAGCCCGGCGGGCTGCCGTCCGGGCCGTGGATGAGGACCGGCGACTACGGCGTCGTCCACGAAGGCGAGCTGTACGTCACGGGCCGCATCAAGGACCTCATCATCGTCGACGGCCGCAACCACTATCCGCAGGACATCGAGGTCACCGCGCACGAGGCCCACCCGGCGGTCCGTCCCGACCACGTCGCCGCCTTCGCGCTCACCGGGGAGGAGACGGAGCGGCTCGTCGTCGTCGCCGAGCGCAACCGCCGCGTCCCTCTCGGTCGCCTGGACGTGGACGAGGTGGAGTCCGCGGTGCGCAGCGCCGTCAACATCGAGCACGAGATGAGCGTCCACGACTTCGTGTTGATAGAACCGGGTGGCGTGTCGCGTACGTCCAGCGGAAAGATCGCACGCGCGGCGACGCGGCGGCGCTACCTGGACGGCGCGCTGCCGACGACGGCGGCCCGCCTCGCTGCGCGCAGGTGACCACTCGTGACCGGCCGCCGGGAGCAAGGGCGCTCCGCGGCGGCCGTGGCGGAACAGGAGGATCATGCTTTCGGGGCTGGGGCGTCTCATCCACCGGCGGCGCTGGCCCAGCCTTGTCCTGATCCTGGTCACCACCGTGATCGCCGGGGCCTGGGGCCTCGGCGTGTTCGCCAAGTTCAAGGAGGGCGGCTTCGAGGACCCGGACGCGTCCTCGACGCTCGTCGCCAAGCTCGGCGCGACCTACTTCGGCAGCACCAACCCCGACATGCTCGTCCTCTACACGAGCGACACCATGACGGTGGACGACCCGCGCTACCAGGCGGCCGTCGTCACCACCATCGCGCGGCTGCCCAAGGCCCAGGTCGAGGAGATCATCTCCTACTGGTCGTTCGACGGTAAGGCCGCGGCCTCGTTCGCGTCCCACGACCGGCGCTCGACGTTCGTCGCCGTCAAGCTGAAGGGCGAGGACGGCGCGACCCAGATCGAGAACTACCACGCCGTCAAGGAGCGGCTGGTCGCGCCGGGGCTCCGCGTCCAGTACGGCGGCGCCGTCCCCCTCGGCGAGGAGTTCGGCGCGCAGGTCGTGAACGACATCATCCGCGCCGAGATGATCACCGCGCTGCCGCTGCTGATCCTGCTGGTCATCCTGTTCGGCGCCCTGGTCGCGTCGTTCCTGCCGATGGCCGTGGCCGTGTTCTCGATGATCGGCGGGCTGGCCGTCCTGCACCTGGTGACGTACGCCGCCGACGTGACGTCGTTCGCTCTGGAAGTCGTCACGATGATGGGCGTCGGCCTGGCGATCGACTACTCGCTGTTCATCATCAGCCGTTTCCGGGAGGAACTGCAGCGCGGGATGGCCGCGCAAGGGCTGCCACAGGGCAAACCCTGGAAACGGGAGCGCGACAAGGCCGCGCGCAAGGCGGCGAAGGCGGCGTACAAGGAGTCGCTCAAGCCCGTCCGGGAGACCGCCCTCGCCGCCACCATGGCGACCGCGGGGCGCACCATCATGGTCAGCGGCATCACCGTCTCCGCCGCTCTCGCGGGGCTCCTGCTGTTCCCGCAGATGTTCCTCCGGACGATCGGGCTCGCCGGCATCGCCACGGTCATGGTCGCCGTGTTCGGAGCGACGGTCCTGCTGCCGACGCTCCTGGCGCTCCTCGGGCCGCGCGTCGAGATCGGGCGGATGCCGTGGCGGCGCCCCACGTCCAAGCGCGCCCGGCGGGACCCGCACAGCGGCTTCTGGTACCGGCTCGGCACCAGCGTGATGAAGCACCCGCTGCCGTACTTCGCGGTCGTGCTCGTGATCCTCGGCGTGATGTTCGGGCCGTTCCTGAACGTCCAGTTCGGCAGCGTGGACGCCCGCGTCCTGCCCCCGGACAGCCCCACCCGAGCCGTGGTCGAGACGGTCAAGAAGAACTTCCCCAACGGGTCCGCCGAGCCCATCGACGTCGTCGTGTCCGGAGACCTCATCCCGCGCGACTGGACGCCGACCGGCAAGGGCGACCCGATCCCGCCCTACCTGGAGGAGTTCAGGAAGCGCCTCGCCGCCCTCCCCGGCGTCTCCGACGCGCAGTACACGGGCTACTCGGGCACCTACGGGGGCGTGCGCATCTCCGTGACGCACAAGTACGAGCCGATGGACCGGCACGCCCAGGACCTCGTCACCCGGATCCGCGGGATGAGCCTGTCCAAGGACGGCTACCCGATGCACATCGACGTCGGCGGCAGCACGGCCGCGCAGATGGACCTGATGTCGAGCCTGATGGAGTCCCTGCCCAAGATGGCGGTCGTCGTGGGGATCGCCACGTTCTTCCTGCTGTTCATGTTCTTCGGGTCGATCGTCCTGCCGCTGAAGGCGATCGTCATGAACGTGCTGTCGATCGGCGCCTCGTTCGGCGCGATCGTGTGGGGCTTCCAGTACGGCCACCTGGCCGGGCTGCTGGACTTCACCCCCACGGGCGGCGTCGAGGCCACCAGCATGATCCTCATCCTCGCGGTCGTGTTCGGGCTGTCCATGGACTACGAGGTGTTCCTGCTCAGCCGCATCCGGGAGGAGTGGGACCTCACCCACGACAACCGCCTCGCCGTCGCGTCGGGCATGCAGCACACCGGCGGCATCATCACCAGCGCGGCACTGCTGTTCCTGCTGGTCATCGGCGCGTTCAGCATGGCCGGCATCACGGTCGTGAAGCTGATCGGCGTCGGCATGTTCGTCGCCGTCGTGGTGGACGCCGCCCTCGTCCGGTCGCTGCTCGTCCCGGCCACGATGCGCTTCATGGGCTCGGCGAACTGGTGGCTGCCCGGGTTCCTCTCCGGCCTCCACGCCCGCATGGACCTGCGGGAGCGCACCGCGTTCGCACCCGCCGGCGCCACCGCCGTCCCGCCCCCTCTCCCGGACGAGCAGCCCTTCCCGTACGCGATCCAGTGGGAGAAGGCGACTCCGCCCGGGAAGGCCCCGGCCCCGGCTCCCGAGCCTGCCCCTCCCGCACCGGCGGCGCCCGAGCGCCCGCAGGTGGACGCGCGCGACGCGTTCCGCCCCGCACCGCAGCCGAGCGAGCCGCCGCAGATCGTCTTCCGGACGCCTCCGGGGGCGGAACCCGACGGGAACGGCGAAGGCCCGTGGACCCCGTGGGCGGACGGCCCGCCGCAGCCGAGGCCCGCGCACCCGCCGCGCACCAGGCGGGTGATCGTCCCCAACCCGGACGGCTCCGGCTGGCGCTGGGGCGAGGAGCCCGACGACTCCGCCTGAGCCCGGCGAGGGAGCGACCCCGCGCACGAGCCGACCTCGCGAACGAGCGGCCTCAGCACAGGAGCGAGTCGATGATCCGCGCCGCCCGGCCGACGCCGTCCTCGTCCCGGATGCGCCGGCCCAGCTCGCCCGCCCGGTCCGCCATCCCCGGGTCGCCGGTGGCGCGCCGGATCCTCGCGGCGAGCCGCGGCACCGTCATCGCGCGGAACGGCAGCGGGGCGGGCCCCGCCCCCAGGGCCGCCACGCGCTCACCCCAGTAGGGCTGGTCGCCGAAGAACGGGCACACCACGGTCGGCACCCCCGCCCTCAGCCCCGCCGCGGTCGTCCCGGCGCCGCCGTGGTGCACCACGGCCGCCATCCGCGGGAACAGCCACGAGTGCGGGACGTCCCGGACGGCGAAGACCCGCTCGTCCGAACTCGCCGGGTCGCCCTGCACGACGCCCCGCACCCCGGCGAGTTCGAGGGCCGTCCGCACCACCAGCCCGGTCATCTCCGCGTCCTTCGGCACCATGCTCCCGAACCCGACGTACACCGGCGGCGGCCCCGCGGCCAGGAACTCCGCCAGATCCGCGGGAGGCTCCCACGCGGGTTCGTCCAGGAACCAGTAGCCGGTGAGGTTCACGTTCGGCGCCCAGTCCTCGGGTCTCGGGACGACGACCGGGCTGAAGCACGCCAGGACCGTCCCGCCCTCGGTCCGCCGGCCTCGCAGCGGCAGCCGCGGCAACCCCAGCGCCTCCTCGCGCCACGGATTGATGAACGGACGCGACAACTGCCAGGCGATCTGATCGACCGCGAGGAAACTGAGCCGATTCGACCACGGACCGAATACGCGCGCTTGCGGAACGAAAGGATGCGGAAACGCGCCGGTCGGCTCGCTCGGCTGGAAATGAATCAGCGCCCATGGAATGCCGAGATGTTCACCAATGTGCCGCGGGAGGAAACCCAGTGTCGGGCCGAGGATCAGATCCGCGTCCTTACAGGCGTCCGAACACTCGGCCAGCAATCGCTCCGCCATCGGCCCGAGGATGCGCCGGAACCCGTCGAGGAACTTCACCGGGTTGCGGCCTCCGGCCAGCAACTCCTGGCCCGCGTCCGATTCCAGGATCTCCGCCGGATCGGCCGTCAGCGGCGCGAGGTCCAGTCCCGCCGCGGCGGCCATCGGCGCGTACCGCGCGCTCGCCACCAGCCGCACGTCGTCCCCCCGGGCCCGCAGCGCCCTCCCGAGCGCCGCGCAGGGCTGGATGTCCCCCCGCGACCCGGCCGCGAAGATCACGATTCGGCTCACGCTGTCTCCTACCAGGCGTCGTCGCGCGGAGCGTTCTGCGGCTCCTCGACGGGCTCGTCGTCGGGCACGTACGGCTCGTACCAGCCCTCGGGCGGCGTGGGCCGTCCGTCCGCGTCCAGCCTCACCTCACCGCCGCCGGTCTCCGCCTCGGCGGCGCCCGGCCGCGCGACGACCCGCCAGACCCGCTCGCCGGGCTCCTCCTCCACAACCCGGCCCGCATCCGGGACGTCCGGCTCGACGGTGTCCTTGGCCGCGCCCGGCGAGGGCGGGGACGGTGGCGGGGGTGGCCACGGGGCCGCCGGGGAGTCGTCGGTCCAGGTGAAGGTGTCGTCGGCGGGCTTGGGTTCGGCGTCGGTCCACCAGTGCGGGCCCGGGGTGGGAGCGGGGGCGGGGTCGTCCGGCATGGGCTCGTTCTCCCAGGTGAGAGCGAGGGGGACGGGCTCGGCAGGAGGGGCGGACGCGGTCAGGGCGACCGGCGCGGGCACAGGGTCGGGCACGGGCTCGGGCCGGGGCTCCGGCCGGGGCTCGGGCACGGGGCCGGGCAGCGGGTCGGGCACAGGCTCGGGCGCGGTGAGGACCGGGACGGGGTCGCGGGGCGTCGCGGCCGGATCGGGCGCCGCGCGAGGGGGCGGGGCGGTGACGAGGGGGGCCGTCTTGCCGTGTTTGGGGCCCAGCCAGCCGCGCCGGCTCGGCAGGGTGACCCCGCTGATCAGGCCGCCGATGAGGACCACGGCGGCGCCGAGGATGAGGCCGGAGGCGGTGCCGTGCCGGAACGCCTCCAGGTCGGCGGCGCTCGCGCCCTCGTCCGGGACGGCGTGCACGAGCAGCCCGACGATCGCGATGCCGAACGCGCCGGACGCCTCGCGGATGACGTTGATGACCCCGCTCGCCACCCCGGCGCGCTGCTCCGGGACGGCCTTGAGGACGTACATCACCAGCGGCATGCCCATGGCGGCGCCGACGCCGATGAGCAGGACGCCGGGCATCAGGTCGGCGTAGCCGTCGCCGGTCCGGAGGGCGGAGAACAGGAACATGCCGACGCCCATCAGGCCCATCCCGGCGCCGATCGTGGGGCGCGGGCCGATCCGGGCGGCCACCAGGAAGGCCACCGGGGTGAGCAGCATGATCGTGATGGCGGGGGGCAGCATGACCAGCCCGGCCTCGGTCGGCGAGAAGCCGAGGAAGCGCTGCAGGAACGGCTGCGAGTAGAACATCATGCCGTTGAAGCCGATGCCGTAGAGCATCTGCGACACCAGCCCGCCGGTGAAGACCCGGTTCCGGAAGAACCGCAGGTCGATCATGGGGTCGGGGGCCCAGCTCTCCACCAGGACGAAGCAGCCGAGGGCGACCGCGCCGAGGACGAAGACGCTGAGCACCGACGGGTCGGCCCAGCCGTGCTTGTTGCCGGACTCCAGCCCGTAGATGAGCGCGAACAGCAGCGTCGCGGAGATCAGCACGCCCGGCAGGTCGATGCGGGCGTGCCGGTTCTCGCCGTGCGGGGTGAGGACGAACAGCCCGAGCAGGATCACCAGCACGCCGGGGACGATGTTGATGAGGAAGATCCAGCCCCAGTGCCAGTGCTGGACGATGAACCCGCCGATCGCGGGGCCGAACGCGGTCGCGGTGGACGCGGCGCCGATGAACACGATGTTGCCGATCGAGCGCTGCCTGTCGTTGCGACCGACGGTGACCATCACCTGCGTGGCGGGCAGCACGAGCGCGGCGCCGGCGCCCTGCACGATGCGGGCGAGGATGAGCACGTCGGAGCTCTGCGCGAGCCCGCAGACCGCCGACGCCCCGGTGAACACGACCATTCCCGTGGTGAAGGTGAGCCGGCAGCCGAAGACGTCGCTGAGCCGCCCGCCGGTGATCATCAGGCAGGAGAACATCAGGATGTACCCGGCGGCGACCCAGTCCTTCGCCGAGGACGACATGCCGAGGTCGTCCATGATCGTGGGCAGCGCGGTGAAGACCACCGTGTTGTCCATGGTGGTCATGAACGCGCTGACGGCCACCACCGCCAGCGCCCACCGGTACCGTCCCCGGGTCACCCTTCCGTGCGGCGGCAACTTCCGCACCGTCCGCGGAAATCCGCCGCTTCCCCCTAAATAGAGTCGTCGCTATTGTTACTATTGGTTCGCATCTCGTTACACAGCCCTGACTCCGGGCCGAGGCTCCACAACTATCCCATCAGGCCACATTGGTTACTGCCGAGTCTTGTCATCACCGTGACAAGACGTGTCCGAGAAAAGTGGTCTGGGTGCGCATCGTGAGCGCGCGGGCGTAAGACAAAGTTGGTCCCTCCGCTTCGATGAACGATCCCGGTTTCATGGGGGGAACCCAGCGCATGCAGAGCAATGATCGTTCCGGAGCCGCGCCACACCCCACGCGGGACGAGACTCGGATCAGCGAGGATTCGGTCCGCCGGCACCTGATCGAGCAGATCGCGCGCCGCTCCGGGACCACCGCCGCCGAGATCGACCCGGACCGGCCCCTTGAGGAGTTCGGGCTTGCCTCCCGGGACGCCGTCGCGATCGCCGGCGAGCTGGAGCAGATGCTCGGCCGCGCCCTGCCGGCCACGCTTGTGTGGGAGCACCCGACGATCAACAAGCTCTCGGTGGCGCTGACGGGCGGGACCACGACCGTGCGGCGGGACGAGGCGGAGCCGCCCGCGACGCGAGCCGCGTACGACGAGCCGGACGAGCCGATCGCCGTCGTCGGGGTCGGCCTCCGCTTCCCCGGCGGGGACCGCGACCTGACCGGCCCCGCCGACTACTGGCGCTTCCTGACCGGGCGCGGCGACGCGATCCGCGAGGTGCCGGACGGGCGCTGGGACCCGTTCGACGACGGCTCCCCCGAGGTCGGAGACCTCCTCGAAAGGACGACGCGGCTCGGCGGCTTCCTCGACGACGTCGCCGGGTTCGACGCGCAGTTCTTCGGCATCACGCCGCGGGAGGCCGCGGTGATGGACCCGCAGCAGCGGCTCGTCCTCGAAGTGGCGTGGGAGGCGTTCGAGCACGCGGGCATCGGCCCGGCGTCGCTGCGCGGCAGCCGCACCGGCGTGTTCGTCGGGGTGTCGGCGCCGGAGTACGCCGCGTTCACCGCGTCCGACCTGGCGTCCCTGGAGCCGTTCACGGCGACGGGCGCGTCGCTCGGCATCATCGCGAACCGGCTGTCGTACCTGCTCGACCTGCGCGGCCCCAGCATGATCGTCGACACCGCGTGCTCGTCGTCGCTGGTCTCCACCCATCTCGCCGTCCAGGCGCTGCGCCGCGGCGAGGCCGACGCGGCGCTCGCCGGCGGGGTGAACCTGCTCCTGTCGCCGACCGTGACGATGACCTTCGACCTCGCCGGCGGGACGGCGGCCGACGGGCGCTGCAAGGCGTTCGACGCGTCCGCCGACGGCATGGTGCGCGCGGAGGGCTGCGGCGCCGTCGTGCTGAAGCGCCTCTCGGACGCGACGCGCGACGGCGACCGGATCCTGGCGGTCATCCGGGGGTCCGGCGTCAACTCCGACGGGCGCTCCAACGGCCTCGTCGCCCCCAACTCCGACGCGCAGCGCGCCCTGCTGCGGGACGTGTACGCGACCGCGGGCGTCGACCCGCGCGAGGTCGACTACGTCGAGGCCCACGGGACGGGGACGTTCCTGGGCGACCCGATCGAGGCGAAGGCGGTCGGCGAGGTGCTCGGCGCGGGCCGCGATCCCGGGAGACCGCTGCTGCTGGGGTCCGCGAAGTCCAATCTCGGGCACATGGAGTCCGCCGCGGGCATGGCCGGGCTGATCAAGACCGTCCTCGCACTGCATCACAAGGTCATACCGCCGAGCGCGCACTACAAGGAACCGAATCCGCACATTCCGTTCGACGAGTTGCGCCTCGCGGTCGTCGCGGAGGAGACGCCGTGGCCCGAGCGGGGCCGCGCCGCACGGGCCGGTGTGTCCGGGTTCGGCTTCGGCGGGACGAACGCGCACGTCCTTCTGGAAGAGGCGCCCGAGCAGGAGGCGACCGTTCAGCCGGCCGTCGTGCGGACGTTCCCGCTGTCCGACACCGGCGACGACCGTGTCCGCGACCATGCGGCCCTGCTCGCCGAGTGGGTGCGGGACCAGGACGTGAAGCTCGCGGATGTCGCCCGCACCCTGCACCGGCGCGGTGGCCGCGGACGGGCCCGCGCCGCCGTCGCCGCCCGGGGCCGCGCGGACCTCGTCGACGGCCTGACCGCTCTCGCCGAGGGGCGTCCCCATCCGGGTGTGGTGACCGGCACGGCGCTCGGCGCTCCGGGCCGTCCCGTGTGGGTCTTCTCCGGGTACGGGGCGCAGCGGCCGGGCATGGCGCAGCGGCTCCTGGAGGAGGAGCCCGCGTTCGCCGAGGCCATCGACGACCTGGACGGCCTCTTCGCCGAGGAGGGCGGCCCAGGCCTGTGGGAGCTGCTCGAAGAGGGCGGCCCCTCCGGCGGCCCCGCCGACACGATGCCGGTGCTGTTCGCGATCCAGATCGGCCTCGCCCGCATGTGGCAGGCGTACGGCGTCACGCCCGGCGCGGTGGTCGGCCATTCGATGGGCGAGGTCGCGGCGGCCGTGGTCGCCGGCGCGCTCACCCTGGAGGACGGCGTCCGCGTCATCTGCCGCCGGTCCCGCCTGCTGACGCGGCTCGTCGGCGGCGGCGCGATGGCGGTGCTCGGCGCGTCCGCCGGCGAGGTGGCGCGCCTCGCGGACGGGCTGCCCGAGGTGTACGCGGCCGTCCACTCCTCGCCGAAGCAGACCGTGGTCACCGGCGACGCCGGCCAGGTCGCCGAGATCGTCGGGCGGGCGGAGGCCGAGGGGCGGCTCGCGCGGATGGTCCAGGCCGAGGGCGCCGGGCACTCCCCCCAGGTCGACCCGCTGCTGCCCGACCTGCGGGAACAGCTCGCGGAGGTCGGCGCCGAACGCGGCGCGCCCTTCGCCGACGACATCAGGTTCTACACCACCGCCCTCGACGATCCCCGCGCCTACCTCGGGTCCGACGCGGCGCTCGGCGTCGACCACTGGGCCGCGAACCTGCGGAACGCGGTGCGGCTCACCGACGCCGTGGCCGCCGCCGCGGAGGACGGGCACCGGACGTTCGTCGAGATCAACGCGCACCCGATCCTGGCGCACGCCGTCGGCGAGACCCTCGACGGGACGGGCGCGCTCGTCACCCACACGCTCAAGCGGGCGCGCAAGGGCCAGAGGACCGACGACACGCTGACCTTCCATGCGCAGCTCGCCACCCTGGCCGCGCACGGGCACACCGTCGCCGGGCCCGCGGACGGACGGATCGTCGACGTCCCGCGGTCCCCGTGGCGACACGAGCGGCACTGGGTCGACCTGCCGGCGCGCCCGGCGGGCGGGCACGGCGAGCATCCGCTGCTCGGCGCCCATGTGGAGATCCCCGGCGAGGACCGGCACGCCTGGCGCGCGGACGTCGGCGTGGCCGCGCAGCCGTGGCTGGACGGGCTGCGGGTCCACGGGCTGGCCGCGCTGCCGGTCGCGGCGTTCGCGGAGATGGCGCTCGCGGCGGGCGCGACCGCGCTCGGCACCGAGGACGTCCGCGTCAACAGCCTGTGGATCGAGCGGCCGCTCGCCCTGGCCGGCCACACGACGGTGACGACGACGTTCGCCGAGGCGGACCAGCGGGTGGAGATCCACGCGCTGACCCCGGCGGGCGGCTGGGCCCGGCTGGCCAGCGCGGACGTCGGCGAGGACCGCCGCGGCCCCGCCGCGGCCGGGGCCGGCGCCGCCACCGAGGTCGCGGCGGCCGAGCGCGGCAGCCGCCACTACCGCCTGCACCCGGAGGTGTTCGACCGCTGCCTTTCCGTGCTCTCGGACGAGGCGGACTCCGGCGGCGGTGGCGTCTGGCTGGCCGACACCATCGGAAGCCTTCGCGTGTACGGGCCGACGCATCGCGGCGGGCACGTCCAGGCGAAGGTGACGCGCGACGACGAGGGAGTGACGGGCTCCGTCACCCTCCTGGCCGCGGACGGCCAGGTCCTTGCCGAGGCGACCGGCATCACTCTTCGCCAGGTCGAACGGCATGACGTCCCGGTCCCGGTAGCCGACAAGCTGATCGAGCTCGTCTGGGATGAGGCGCCCCTGCCCGGCGACCAGGACACCCCCGACGAGGCCGCGGGCGGTGCGACGTGGCTGCTGCTGGGCGAGGACGACGACGCCCTGGCCACGGCCACGGCGGCCGGGCTCGAAGACCGCGGGAAGAGGGTCGTCCGGCATCGGGTGACGAACCGACCGCCGGACGACCATCCGGCCGCGGACGAACCGGTCGAGGGCGTCGTGCTCGTCCCCCCGGCCGATCTCGTCGACGAGGACCTGGTCCTCGCCGTCGCCGGCGTCAGCCGTTCCCTCCCCGACGGGCCCCGCCTCTATGTCGCGACCCGCGGCGCCCTGCCCCTCACGGGGGAAGGGCTGCCCGGCCATGGCTTCGTCAGCGCGCTCACGCGCGTGCTGGCCTTCGAGCGGACCGTCCAGCGCGCCACGCACGTGGACGTCGACCGGCCGGCGGATCTCGTCGCGGAACTCCTCGCCGGCGACGAGGCGCGCGAGGTCGCCTGGCGCGCCGGCACGCGCCGCGTCGCCCGTCTCGCGCAGGCCGTCCTGCCGGAGACGCCGGCGCGGAGGAAGCGCATCGTCCGGCGCGGCGGCGCCTACGTGATCACCGGCGGCTACGGCGGCATCGGCCTCGTCACCGCCCGGCTGCTGGCCGAGCGCGGCGCGGGACGCATCGTGCTGTCCGGCCGCGGCGGCCCCGGCGCCGACGCCGAGAAGGTGATCGCGCATCTCCGCGAGAGCGGCGTGGACGTCGGCGTCGTGCTCGGCGACATCGCCCGGCCCGGCATCGCCGAGCGTCTCGTCCGGGTGGCGCGGGAGGGCGGCACCCGGCTGTGCGGCGTGCTGCACGGCGCCGGCGCGATCGACGACCGGCTGATCGCCGACCTCGGCCCGGACGATCTCCACAGGGTGTGGACGGCGAAGGTCGAGGGCGGCCGCCGCCTCAGCGAGGCCACCTGGGACCTCGACCTCGACTGGTTCGTCGCGCACTCCTCGGCCGCCGCGCTGCTCGGCTCGCCCGGCCAGGCCGCCTACGCCGCCGCGAACGCCGCGCTCGACGCGCTGGCGGCCTACCGGCGCGCCAACGGGCGGCCCGGGACCACCGTCAACTGGGGCACCTGGTCGCGGATCGGCGGGGCGGCCGGCGCGTCGGTCACCGTCATCGACCCGATCAGCCCGGACGAGGGCGCCGAGGCGCTGGAGACGCTGCTCGTCCACGACCTCCCGGCCACCGGCGTGCTGCGCTTCGACCCGGCCACCGCGGTCGGGCTGTTCCCGGAGATCCGGACCATGCCGTACTTCGCCGCGCTCACCGCGGCGGCCGACGAGCAGGGCGGCGACCAGGGCGACTGGCCCGGTGTGGAGGCGCTGCGGGACCTCGACCCCGGCACCGCCCGCGCGATGATCGCCGCGCGGGTCAGGCACCGGATCGCGGCCGTCCTCGGCTTCGATCCGCAGCGCCTCGACCCGGCCGTCCCGCTCACCGACCTCGGCCTGGACTCCCTCGTCGCGGTCCGGATCAAGAGCGGCGTCGAGCACGACCTCGGGCTGACCGTCCCGGCGTCGGTCCTGCTCCAGGGCGCCAGCGTGAACGTGTTCGAGGAGTGGGCGGCGGGCGAGCTCGGCCTGTCCGGCGCCCCGGCCCCCGCTCCCGCGGCGGTCTCGAACGCCGAGTCCGGATACGTCATGCCGCGCGACGCCGCCGAGCGCCTCGCCGTCCGGATCTTCGAGGACGTTCTCGGCCTCGACCGCGTCGGCGTCACCGCGGACTTCTTCCGCGACCTCGGCGGCCAGGACCACCAGGCCGACCGGATCGTCGCGCTCGTCGCGAAGGAGCTCGGCGGGGACGTCACCCGTGGCGAGCTGTTCGCGGTGCCAACGGCGGAGAACGTCGCCGAGTACATCCGCGCGGCGGACGAGGAGGCGGCGCGGCAGACCGTCCGGCCGCTTCACCCCCGTGGTGACCGCCGGCCGCTCTTCATCGCGCATCCGGCGGGCGGCACCACCGCCTGCTACCGGCAGCTCGTCGACCTGCTCGGCGACGACCAGCCGGTGTACGGGCTGGAACGGTTCGAGGACGCGCCGCCCGTCGAGGAGCGCGCCGCCCGCTACGTCCGGCACCTGGTGGAGGCGCAGCCCGAGGGCGCGTTCCGGCTCGGCGGCTGGTCGTTCGGCGGCGTGCTGGCCTACGAGACCGCCCGGCAGCTGACGGCGGCCGGACGCGAGGTCGAGCTCGTCGCGCTGTTCGACGCGGGCCTGCCGCTGCGGGTGGACGACGAGTCCGACACCCTCGCCCGCCGGTTCTCGGCGTTCGCCGACTACATCAACGAGACGTACGGCCTGGACGTCACCCTCACCTACGAGGAGCTGTCCGGGCTGGACGAGGAATCGCAGTTCGCGCTGGTGATGGAACGTGCGGCGCCGCTCGTGGACTACATCCCCCCGGCGGCCCTCACCCACCAGCTCACGTCCCACCAGGACACCCGTTCCCTGGAGGCGTACCGGCCCGAGCCCTACAACGGGCACGTCGTCCTCTACCACGCGCCCGAGGAAACCCCCTGGGCCGTCCGGGATGCCCGCTATGTGCTCGACGGGACCAACGGTTTCGGCGGGCTCTGCTCCGACCTGGAGATCGTCACGATCCCCGGGGCGCACCACCTCAACCTGCTCGATCCGCCGGGTGTGGACGTTCTCGCCGCGCACCTGGAGGCACGGCTGGCGGGACGGCGGGAGCGCGACGCCGTCCCCGCGCTCGACACGGCCCGCTGAGGGCCGCCCCCCGAAACCCCGTTCCACGGAGGACACCCATGGCCCACCCCGGCTCGTCCAACGACCTGCTCGACGCCGCACGCTCCGGCGCGAGCGGCCAGGAGCTGCAGGAGATCGACCTGCCGACCCGATTCCGCGCCGCGTTCACCCGCAAGGACGAGGTCGGCATCTTCGAGGGCCAGGCGGACAAGGACGTGCGCCGCTCCATGCACGTCGGCGAGGTCGAGATGCCCGAGCTCGCGCCCGACGAGTGCGTCGTCGCGGTGATGTCGGCGGCGATCAACTTCAACACCGTCTGGTCGGCGATCTTCGAGCCGGTCCCGACCTTCGCGTTCCTGGAGAAGTTCGGCCGCCAGGGCTGGTACGGCGCCCGGCACGACCTGCCGTACCACATCCTCGGCTCGGACGGCTCGGGCGTCGTCGTCCGCACCGGCAGCGGAGTGAAGAGCTGGAAGGTCGGCGACAAGGTCGTGCTGTCCCCGTCCTACGTGGACGAGGAGGACCACGGCTCCTACGACGACGGCATGATGTCGGAGACGCAGCTCGCCTGGGGCTTCGAGACCAACTTCGGGTCGCTCGGCGAGTTCTGCGTCGTCAAGGCGAACCAGCTGATCCGCAAGCCCGCCCACCTGACGTGGGAGGAGGCCGGCTCCACCACCCTGTGCGCGGCGACCGCCTACCGGATGCTCGTCGGCTCGCACGGCGCCCGCATGAAGCAGGGCGACGTCGTGCTGATCTGGGGCGCGACCGGCGGGCTCGGCTCGTTCGCGACGCAGCTCGTCAAGAACGGCGGCGGCATCCCCGTCGGCGTCGTCTCCTCGGACGAGAAGGCGGAGATCGTCCGCTCCCAGGGCTGCGAGCACGTCGTCAACCGCAACGACCTGGAGCTCGGCGAGCAGGGCCTGCGCCACCCGAAGGCCGGGCGGATGCTGGGGGAGGCGATCCGCCGGCTC
This sequence comes from Actinomadura madurae, assembly GCF_047130825.1. Lineage (NCBI taxonomy): Bacteria > Bacillati > Actinomycetota > Actinomycetes > Streptosporangiales > Thermomonosporaceae > Actinomadura > Actinomadura madurae. The sequence continues at coordinate 6,860,681 of NZ_CP083237.1, read as the reverse complement.
GTCGGCGAGGACCCCGGCATCGTGTTCGAGTACCTCGGCCGCGAGACGTTCGGCGCGTCGGTCTACGTCGCCAAGCGCGGCGGCAAGGTCGTCACCTGCGGCTCGTCGACCGGCTACAAGCACGAGTACGACAACCGGTTCCTGTGGATGCGGCTGAAGAGCATCATCGGCTCGCACGGCTTCAACTACCACGAGGCCGTCGAGGTCAACCGGCTGATCGGCCTCGGCATGATCCACCCGACGCTGTCGGCGGTGTTCCCGCTGGAGGGGGCGGGCGAGGCGACCCGCGCCGTCCAGACGAACCAGCACATCGGCAAGGTCGCCGTCCTCTGCGGCGCCACCGCCGAGGGCCAGGGCGTGGACGATCCCGCCTTCCGCGAGAAGATCGGTGAGGAGAGCCTGAACCTCTTCCGCCGCTGAGGTCTCCGCTTCGAGGACGGGCCCGGCGCCGCCGGGCCCGTCCCCGCCTCATGTCGGCAGCGGCCTCTCGTTGACGACGTGCTTCATCACGAGCGTGGAGTTCAGCCGCTGCACGCCGGGCAGGGCGGACAGGACGTCGTCCTCCAGCTCCTGGTAGGCGGTCAGATCGGCGGTGACGATGCGCAGCAGGTAGTCCGGGTCGCCGAAGAGCCGCTGCGCCTGGACGACCTCGGGCACCCGCGCGACCGCCGCCTCGAAGCCGAGCAGGGTGTCGCGGTCCTCCTGCCGCATGGTGACGAACACGAGCGCCTGGAACGTCAGGCCGAGCGCGGCGGCGTCCACGATCGCCCGGTAGCCCTTGATGGTCCCGCTGCGTTCCAGCTCGCGCAGCCGCCGGTGGCACGGCGAGACGCTGAGCCCCACCCGCGCCGCCAGTTCGGTGACCGTCAGGCGGCCGTCCTCCTGGAGGACGGCAAGGATCTTCCGGTCGATCGCGTCCATGCAGAAGATGCTTCCACAGAACCCGGGTGACCGAGGGAAAGTTGGAACCATCTTCGGCCGGATCGAACGTACTCTCCCCTTAATGGTCGCCATCGAGGGAGAATCGCCATGGCCGTCGGCTCGGTACTCGCCTTCTGGGCGGTCGCGCTCCTGCTCATCGCCGTCCCGGGCGCGGACTGGGCCTTCACCATCGGCGCCGGCCTCCGCGGCCCCGTCCTCCCCGCGGTGGGCGGCCTGGTCGCCGGGTACGCCGCCGTCACCGTCGTGGTCGCGGCCGGGGTCGGCGCCCTCGTCGCCGGCTCCCCGGCCATGCTGGGCGGCCTCACCCTCGCCGGCGGCCTCTACCTCATGTGGCACGGCGTGGCGACGTTCGCCCGCCCCGCCGAGCCCTCCGTCCGGGACGAGCCGGGCACCGGCTGGACCACCTTCCTGCGCGGCGTCGGCGTCAGCGGCCTGAACCCGAAGGGGCTGCTGATCTTCCTCGCGCTGCTGCCCCAGTTCACCGACCCCGGGGACGGGTGGCCCGTCGCCGCGCAGATCGGCGTCCTCGGCCTGGCCTTCATGGCCACGTGCGGGGTCTTCTACTTCTGCCTGGGCACGCTCACCCGCACCGTCCTGGACGCCCGCCCGGGCGCCGCCCGCCTCACCGGCCGCCTCTCGGGAGCCGCCATGACCGCCCTCGGCGCCTGGCTTCTCGTTGACCACGTCCTGCACTGAACGGACCGCCCGCCCGTCCGCGGATGCGCGGGCGGGCGGGCGGTCCGCGTACGGGTCAGGAGCCGGTCAGCTCGGCGTAGACGATCAGGTTGTCGGTGTAGTGGCCCGCCTTCGGGTCGAAGGCGCCCCCGCACGTCACGAGGCGGAGGGACGCGTGGTCCAGCGTCTCTCCGAAGACCTTCTCGTGCGGGAAGGCGTCCTTGTCCACGCGCTGCGCACGCTCCACGGCGAACGTCGCGGTGGTCCCGTCCTTGCGGCTGATCCGGATCTCGTCGCCGGGCTTCAGCTCCTTCAGCCGGTAGAAGACGGCCGGCTTCTTGTGGGCGTCGACATGGCCGAGGAGGACCGACGGGCCGACCTCGCCCGGCGTGACGCCCTCCTTGTACCAGCCGGCCAGGTTGGGCCTGCTCAGCGGCGGCTCCTCGATCCGCCCGCTGGGCAGCAGCCCGATCTGGCCGACCGGCGCCGACACCCCGATCCTCGGAATGGCGATCTTGGTCGGCGGCGAATGGGACAGGGGCGAGGTGTTCGACGCGGCCGTCGTCCCGCCGGGCGTCCCGCTCGCCACGGGCTCCGGCGTGTCCGAGGAGGCGGACGTGCCGCCGCCTCCACAGCCGCTGAACAGCAGTCCGGTGAGCAGCGCGCCGGCCGCCGCGGTCAGGACGCGGCGACCGGCCGCCGATGCCGATGAGGCGGACAACGTTACGACCGCTCCCGCACCGTCCTGCGGCGCAGCGCGACGGCGCCGAGCCCGGCGGCCATGAGCGCGCCCCACATCGCGGCGAGCACCGGGGCGGCGGAGCCGTCCGAGCCCGCGTACATGCTGCCGTCACCGGTGTTGATCGGCCCGGTGGGGATCTTGGGCGTCTTCGGCTCCATGTTGTTGCCGCCCTTCTCCGGGCTGGTGCTGAACCGGACCGAGCCGAAGCCCTTGCAGACCACCGTCGCCGTCGTCGGGTCGGGCAGCTTGCTCCGGAACGTGCCGGTGGCGGTCCAGGTGGCCTTGCCGGCCTTCTTCACCGGCAGCGGGTTCCTGGTGTAGCCGTTGCCGGTGATCGTCACCGTGCTCGGGCAGGTCACCGTGAAGGTCGTGGACAGACCGGGCGCGACTCGGCGGCTCGACAACTTCACCTTGTCGTAGCCGAACTTGAACGTCGGCTTCGTCGGCGACGGGCTCGGCGACTCCGTCGGCTCGCCGCTGATCTGGTACCAGTGCGGCTGCTTGTCCCCCGCCTTCTTCATGCACTTCAGCAGCGTGCCGTCCGCGGCCTTGGCGGTCTTGCCGAGATCTTCCTTCTTGCAGAACTGCCCATCCTTGGGCGGCGCGGTCGCGAGTGCGGGGCCCGCCATCCCGAGCACCAGGGAACCCGCGGCGATCGCCGCCGCGGCCAGCCGAGTTGCGCGCATTGCCTTTCTCCTCTGATCGGGGACTCCCGTGCCCTCCGGGCGAGGACCGCACTTCAGCGATGGCGGGGATGCCGCGGGCCGGCGGCTGGCATGCGAGTGCGCTCGTGGTCCGGTTCCCGGTGAGACGCAAGAGAATGATGGGCCCGAAGCTTAACGGCGAGCCATTGCGACACAACCCCGTAACTGGGGAAAGATTGGTTGTCTGACCGAGTCCGGACATCTGTCGAGCTCGTGTAAACCGCTGCGACGGCTACGCGACCTCCTGATCAATATGCCGTCTGAACAGGCGTGTCGATATCCGGCGGAGATCAATGGCTCGAACGGCTCTGGGTGAACGCGGCGTTGATCTTAGCAACGGAATTCCGGGACGCTCAGCCAAGGCGTGCCTGGAGAATGCCCTCGACGCCATGGAGGAAGGTCTCGGAGACCAGTTTCGGGTCGAAGAGGCAGCCGGCCGCCATGGCGCCGTCCCGGAGCATGACGAGATGCCGGCCGGCCAGGTCGGCGGGTGCGTCGCCGACCTGTGCCAGCAGATCCGTGACGGTGTTCAGGAACCACTGCCGGTGCGCCAGGACGGTCTGGTGGATCGGGTGGGCGGGATCGGGATATTCGGCCGCCGCGTTGAGGAAGGCGCACCCCCGGAAACCGGGAGACCGGATGCCTTCGGTGATGGAGGTGCCGACGGCTCGGACTTTGTCGGCCGCCGTACCGCCGCTCGCCTGAGCCGCGCCGATCTGCGCCCGGATTCCCTTGTCGGCCTGGTCGAGATAGGCCAGGACGAGGTCTTCCTTGCCCGAGAAGTGCCGGTACAGCGTGGCGCGGGTCACCTGCGCCTCCGCGATGATCCGGTCGACGCCGACGGAGTGGATCCCCTCGGCATAGAAGATCCTCGTCGCGGTGCCGAGCAGCCGCGCTCGCGCTTCGGACGTCCTGCCGCCTTCTGGGCTCCGGCTCATGCCGCCCAGGGTAGCAACATGATGAGGGAGAACGTTCGGTCTTGACAGCGCCGCGGCGACCTGCTTCTCTTAATGAGACCGAACGTTCTCCCTCTCCAGATGCGGAGCTAAGGACCCGATGACCCAGCCGCTGCACCGAACCACGCCGCCGAGAGGCACCCCCATGGACACCGCCACCGCCACCGCCACCAGCGATCCCGCCACCCTGCGGAAGCTGTACTTCCTGCGCTTCGCGTTCGCCGCGATCTGGGCCGCCCTGCTGTTCACCACCGCGGACACGCTCGGCCCGGCGAGCGTGGCACTGCTGCTGATCTACCCCCTGTTCGACGTGGCCTCCGCGGTCGTCGACGCGCGATCCACCAGGGCGAGGGGCGGGACGGCTTCGGCCCTGTTCGTGAACATCGCGGTCAGCTCGCTCACGGTCGCCGGCCTCGCCGCCGCCGCGACGTCCGGTATCCCGGCCGTCCTGCGGGTCTGGGGAGCCTGGGCCATCACCGCGGGGGTCGTCCAGCTCATCGCGGGCGCCGTCCGCCGGGGCATGGGCGGGCAGTGGGCGATGATCATCAGCGGCGCCATCTCCACGTTCGCCGGCGCCTCGTTCCTCCTCCAGGCGGGTGCCGACGATCCCTCGCTGGGCGCCCTCGCCGGCTACGCCTTCCTCGGGGGCGTGTTCTTCCTCATCTCCGCGTTCCGCCTGTCCACCGCCGCCCGCCACGGGGCATGACCACCCGTCCCGCGTCGATGGGCCCGGCCGGAACCGGCCGGGCCCATCGGCATGGGTGACCGCGGGGCATGCTGGGAGTTCGGCGGAGAGGAGCCACGATGACCCTGACGATGACCGCGGCCGAGCGGGAGGCATTTCTCGCCGAAACCTACGTGGGCGTTCTGAGCGTCGCGGACGAGGCGGGCCGGGCGCCGCTGGCGCTGCCCGTCTGGTACGCCTACGAGCCGGGCGGCGAGATCACCTTCATCACCGGCCGGGACAGCCGCAAGATGGCCCTGATCCGGGCGGCCGGACGGGTGAGCCTGGTGGTCCAGGACGCCGCGCCGCCCTTCTACCGGTACGCCACGGTGGAGGGACCGGTCGTCGGGTTCGAGGATCCGGCCCGTCTGGAGGACCGCCGCGAGATGGCCGAGCGCTACCTCGGCGTCGAGGACGGCGCCAAGTACCTGGAGTCGACGAAGGACGTCGCCGACACGATGGTCCTGACGCGGGTGCGTCCGGAACGCTGGTACACCCGCGACTACACCAAGCAGTCCGGCTGACGATCCCGGCGGCCTGAAGGGCGACCCACCAGTCTTCCGTAAGCCCCTGACGCCCGCCGGGGCCCGCTCCCCGCAGCGTCGCGTCGGCGAGAAGGGGACACGGGCGGGCGGCCTCGTGGGTCTACGCGGGGAGTGCGCCGTGCACGATCGCGTGGGCGATGCTCCGGACGAGTTCCGCGCCGATGTACTCCGGCGGCGCGGTGACGAGGGCGAACAGCGCGCCGCCGTACAGGGTGATCAGAACGGGGATCTTCTCGGCCGGGATGGCGAGGCCGAGCTCGGCGTGATGCCCGGCGGTGAAGCGCACCGACGCGTCCTCCAGCCCCGCGAGGGCCGCGGCCAGGGCCGGTCGCCGCGTCGCCTCCAGCTGCAGTTCGAAGATCGCGCGGTAGCGGGTGCGGTGCGTGGTCGCCGCCGCGAGCAGTGACCCGGCCAGCAGGTCGGCGATTCCGACCGGGCCGCGCTCGCTCTCGTGGCGGCGGGCGGCGTCGTCCATGTCGGCGTGGTGCAGCTCGACGACGCGTTCCGCGGTGGCCACCAGGAGCGTCTCGCGGCTGGGGAAGTAGTTCGAGGCCGTTCCCGAAGGCAGCCCCGCGGCCCTTTCGACCGCGCGATGGGTCACGCCGTGCACGCCCGATGCCGCGAGCAGGTCGATGGCGGCATCGGTCAGCTCCCGGCGCCGGCCGGGGTTGGTCCGCGGCATCCCGACATCGTATGGCAGTATCCGTACTAGAACGATCGTAGTGGTAAGGAGAACCTGTGCGAGTGGTCGTGGTGGGAGCGGGTCTGGGCGGCGTGTCGGCAGCCGTCGGCCTGTGCCGGGCGGGACACGAGGTGCTGCTGTACGAGCGCGGCGCCGAACTTCGGGAGGCGGGCACCGGCGTCGTGATCATGCCGAACGGCGTCCGCGCGCTGGACGAGCTGGGGCTGGGCGACGCCGTCCGCAGGCGGGCGATGCCCGCCGTCACCGGCGGGCTGCGGGACTGGCGGGGACGGCCGCTGCTGGTCACCGACGCGGGCCAGGCCCAGCAAGAGGTCGGAACCGTCGCCGTCGTGGGGCGCGCCGAACTGCACCGGGCACTGCGAGCCCCGCTGCCGCCCGAGTCCGTGCGCACGGCGACCGCGATCGAGCGGCTGGAACCCACCGAGAACGGCGTGTCGGTGATCAGCGACGGCGAGCGCCTGGACGAGGCGGACGCGGTGATCGTGGCCGACGGCATCGGCAGCACGCTGCGCGGCCGGCTCTTCCCCGACCACCCCGGCCCGCGGCGGGTCGGGCGGCTGGACCTGCGCGGCACACTGCCCGCACCCTCCGGCCTCGACGTCGCCGAACTCCTGGCCGGCATCCTCATCGACCGGCGCACCGGGTCGATGTTCGGCCTGTTCCCGCTGGGGGACGGCGGCCTGTACTGGTTCACCGACTCCGCGCTGCGCCAGTCCCCGCCGGCCCCGGAGGAGGCGCGCCGGCAGATGCTGTCCCTGATGGCCGACTGGCACCCGGCGGTCCCGGCCCTGATCGAGGCCACCCCGCCCGCCGACATCTACGTCGACGCGATCGCCCGCCTCGCCAGGCCGCTTCCCACCTTCGCCGTCGGCCGGATCGCCCTCCTCGGCGACGCGGCGCACGCCATGACCCCCGACCTCGGCCAGGGCGCCAGCCAGGCCTTCGAGGACGCCGCCGCGATCACCCGCCACCTCGACGGCGCCGGCCCGTCGATGGTCGTCGAGCGCCTGCGCCGCTACGACGCCGAACGCCGTCCCCGCGCCAACCGCCTCATGCGGCAGTCGTCCCGGCAGTCCCGGCTGACCTCGAAGACCGGTGCCACCGCCTGGCTCAGGGACGCCGCGCTCCGCGCGATCCCCAGCCGCCTCGCCACCCGCCAGCTGGCCGCCCTCTGGCAGGCGTAGTGATGTAGAAGCCCGGCGCGGGGTCGTGAACATGTGGTTCACGACCCCACGCCGGGTGTCCGCGCTCAGCAGTTCGTGCTCAGCGAGGGAGGGGTCGTCCCTTCGTCTCCGGGCCCACGAACCAGATCACGCAGAGCGCGATGACGTACGACGCGACCCCGACGGTCGTCGCCGCGGTCGATATGCCACCGAGCAGGCTGATGAGCAGCCCGGTGGCGAGCGTGACGAGCGAGCCCGCGATCCGGGCGGAGTTGAACACCGTTGAGATCGCGGTCGCCCGTCCCGCCGTGGGGAAGAGTTCGGGCATGTAGATCGGCATCCACGCGAACTGCCCCAGGATGAAGAATCCGGCGATGCCCGCGGCGACGAGGGCGACGCCGGGCGTCGAGACGGCGAAGAAGAAGATCGGGATGATCAACGCCGATCCCGCGTAGTACAGCAGCATGGTGGGCTTGCGGCCCCACCGGTCCGCCAGGTAGCCCAGCAGCAGGTACCCCGGCACGGACGCGGCGTTGAACACCAGGCCGGCCTTCGGGGCCCACGTGCCGGCGGACTGCCCCGCCTGCGTTGCGAGCTGGCCGGTGAACTGCGGGATCCAGGCCGACACGCTGTAGAGGCCGACGACCGACACCACGGTGATCAGGAGCAGCCGCAGGGCCCTCTGACGAAGGTGCGGCTGGCTGAAGACCGAGGTGAACGGTGACCGCAGGAGCTCACGGCCTTCTGCGCCGACCTGCCCACCGCGTGCCGCGGCGGCCCTGGCCGCACGCCTGCGGTCGCGGATCTCCGTCCACATCTCGGGGTCGTGGACGGCCCGGCGCACGTACAGCACGACCAGCGCGGGCAGTGCCCCGACCAGGAACAGGTACCGCCATGCCTCGGTGCCCACCGGCTGCAGGAGGAACCAGGTCAGAGCGGCGAGCACGGCGCCGACCCCGAATCCGGACTGCAGCACGGCGGCCGCCCGTCCGCGGGAACGGTCGGGCCACAGCTCGCCGATGAGAGCCGTCGCGCTGCCCCACTCGGCGCCCAGGCCCATGCCGGTGACGAAGCGCAAGGCCAGCAGCCACCAGTAGTCGGGGACGAACGCCGTCAGGCCGGTGAACAGCGCGTACCAGAGGATGGAGATCATCAGGGTGCGCCGCCGGCCGATGTAGTCGGCGACGAACCCGGCGACGATCCCGCCGAGCGCCCAGCCCAGGAGCGTCGCGGCGACCAGTGCGCCGACGTAGGCGGGCAGCTGCTGGAGCTGGCCGCTGGTCCCCACGCTGGTGACGGCGGCCGAGCCCGCCAGCACGAGTGCGTAGGTCTCGAATCCGTCGAACGTCCATCCGAGCCACGACGCGGCGAGTGCGCGGCGGCTGGACTTGTCGATGGTGCGCATGGTCCCGGGTCGATCGCGGGTGTCGAGCGGCGGTACGCCGCTATCCAGGTCGGACATGGTGCCCTCCTTGAGCCGTCAGTCGCGCACGTCGACCGGGGTCAGAACGGTGACGTCGATCGGCGTCGCGAGCAGGTCCGGCAGCTGGGCCCGGTAGTTCTTGTAGTGCGCGGAGGCGCGGTGTGCTTCCAACGCGCGGGAGTCCTCGTAGCACTCCAGCAACACGAACCGCGCGTCGTCCGCCTGGACGGCGAACAGGTTGTAGAAGTGGCAGCCCGCTTCGGCGCGCGTCGGCGCCACCATCCCCTCGAGCAGTTTCCGCAGCTGGTCGGCGTGCTCAGGCGCCGGGTCGAAGCGGGCGATCACGGTCACAGGGCTCTCGTCGGACACGGCGTCTCCAGTTTGCCGGGGCGGGGCGCCTGTTGCGCCCTCATGAACAATACGTTATAAAACGTCTTATGCATGGCGTCAAGGTTGAGACGCAGGCGGACCACCCGGCGCCTGGTCCCCTGCGCATGTCGGGACACGGCGGATCACGTCCGCCAGGTTTAATACGACTTATGACATCACCAAAGGACTCAGAGGCCCGCCTGGACCTGTCCGAGGCCGACCTGCGAATCCAGCGCGGCCCCACGTCGGCCACGGCTCAGCTGGCCGAACAGATCAAGGCCCTGATCGTCAAGCAGCAGCTGCCTCCTGGCGCGCGGTTGCCCACCGAGAAGGAGCTGATGGCGGAGTCCGGGCTGAGCCGCATCACCGTCCGCGCGGCGGTGGGCATGCTCGAGACCCAAGGCTGGGTCGTGCGCAAGCAAGGGCTGGGCACCTTCGTGTCCACACCGCTGGACCAGGAGCTGTCGTCGGGAGTCCGCACGATCACGGAGGTCCTGCTCGACCGGGGGGTGACACCGCAGATCGAGGTCATGAGCTTCGGGGTCGAACGCTCGTCGGCCTACGTCGCGCGGACTCTGGGGGAGCGTGAGGTGCTCACCATCCGCCGCCGCTACAGCGACGGCGAGCACCCCGTGGCGTTGGTGACGATCCACCTCCCGACCCGGGTGCGGGACGCCGCCGAGGCGTTGCGGTCGGCGGAGCCGGCCACCGAGACCACGTACACGATGTGGGAGCGGCGGCTGGGCACGCGCATCGCGGAGGCCCGGCACGAGATCCACGCCGCGGGCGCGTCCGCCGACGTCGCGGCGGCGCTGGGCATCGACGAAGGCGCACCGGTCCTCGTGCTCGATCGCGTCAGCTACGACCACGACGACCGCCCCCTGGAGGTCGTCGTCTTCCACTACCGGCCGGACCGCTACGGCTTCTCGGTGACGCTTCCCCGCGTCATCTCCGAAGGGACGGTCGGCATGACAGAGCGAACAGAAAGGTTGCGTCAATGACCGGCACCGATCCCGGCACACCGGGTCCCCCTCGCGGGGGCGGCCCGCACGTCGGGTTGATCCTCGCCCTGACCATCCGGGGCCTGTCCGTGGGCGCCTACCCCGACATGGCCCGCGTCGCGCGGACGGCTGAGTCCCACGGGTTCGACTCGGTATGGCTGTGCGACCACTTCCTGACCCTGAGCCCCGACGATTACGTCCGAGACGCCGGGATCACCGCCGACGCGAGCGACGCGACGCCCGCGGCGCAGGGACCGTCGTCGATCCCACTGCTCGAGTGCTGGACGGCGCTGTCAGCGCTGTCGCGCGACACGACCTCGTTGCGCCTGGGCACGAGCGTGCTGTGCAACTCGTACCGCCATCCCGCCGTCCTCGCCAAGATGGCCGCGACCCTCGACGTGATCTCGGGCGGACGCGTGGACCTGGGGCTGGGGGCGGGCTGGTTCCAGCAGGAGTTCGAGGCCTACGGGATCCCCTTCCCGTCCACCGGCGACCGCGTCTCGGCGCTCGCCGAGTCGCTGCAGGTGATGAGAAGCGTCTGGACCGAGGCGAACCCGCGGTTCCGCGGCGAGTTCTACACGATCGACGGCGCGATCTGCGACCCGCCGCCCGTCCAGAAGCCGCACCCGCCGCTGTGGATCGGCGGCGAAGGACAGCGGGTCGGCCGCATCGCCGTCCGGCACGCGAACGGCGTCAACGTACGGTGGTGGCCGGCCGGGAAGTGCGCTGAGCGCCGGGTGCTGCTCGACCGCGAGTGCGAGTCGATCGACCGTGATCCGTCGACCTTCGAACTGTCCGTGACGACGCTGCTCGCGCCCACCGAGTCGCCCGAGGCCCGGCAACGGCTGCGCGCGCGGTTCAGGTCGATCCCGGAGAGCGGCCTCATCACCGGCTCCCCCGACGCCTGCGTCGAGCGGATCCACGAGTACCAGGCCGCCGGGATCGACCATTTCCTGTTCACGATCCCGGACGTGGCCGACTCCGACCACCTGGACGTGGTCGGCGAGCAGATCCTCCCGCACCTCGACACCGCCCGTGCTCCCCAGCCCGCCTGACCTCCCCGGACACCCGTTGAAAGCGAGCCGCACGTTGACCTCCGATGTGACCTCCAGGACGACCGAGACCGCCGGTGAGGAGTACCTCCGCCCGACTGCGTACATCGACTCCGACCACCCGATCGTCGTCGAGACCGCCCGCCGTCTCACCGAGGGCGCCACGACCGACGTCGACCGTCTGGGCCGCATCTACCACCACGTCCGCGACCTGCCCTACGACATCCTGGCCTCGTTCCGCTATCTCGCGAAGGGGCGGACGGCCGCCAGCGACGTCCTGGAGAACGGCGTCGCGTTCTGCATGGGCAAGGCCAGTTCCTTCGTCGCGCTGGCCCGAGCCGCCGGAATTCCGGCACGCGTCGCCTTCCAGGCGCTGGACGCCCCCGAGATGGAGTTCCTGTCCCCAGAGGTGCGCGTGCTGTGGGGCGGGCCGGCCGGTCGCCCGCTGCCGTGGCACTCGCTCGGCGAGGCCTTCGTCGGCGGCCGGTGGGTCAAGCTCGACGCCACGATCGACGCGCCCACCGCGGCCAGGCTGGGCAAGCCGTACGCGATCGGCTTCGACGGCCGGACCGACATCCCCACCGTCGAGGGACCGGTGCTGCGGGAGAACGGCAGCTACGCCGACTACCCCGCCGAGGTCGCGGACTGGTACCTGCGCGTGGCCCGCGAGGTGCTCGACGCGCTCGAATCGCGAGAGGCGCACGACCGCGTCGCCGCCGACGACGTGCTGTGGAGCGGGCCGGACCCCGAGCTCGTCGGCCGTCAGGCCGTCGCCTGACCTTCCCCTCCGTGGCGCGGCGTGCAGGTCGAGCCACCGTGACACCCGCCGCGCTCCCGCGCGCCGACCCGAAAAGGACACCACGATGTCCGTTCGTCAGATCCGCTCTGTCAACCCCGCGACCGAAGAAGTCCTGGGCCGCTTCGACCCGCACACCCCGGACCAGATCGATACGGCCCTCACCCGGGCCTCGACCGCGGCCGCTCAGTGGCGGTCCACTCCGATCGAGGTTCGCGCCGAGCACCTCCACCGCGCGGCCGCCATCTTGCGCGCCGAGCGGGACCGGCTCGCCGCGCTGATCACCGAGGAGATGGGCAAGCCCATCGCCGAGGCCGAAGCCGAGGTCGAGAAGTCCGCCTGGTGCTGCGAGTACTACGCCGAGCACGGTCCGGTGATGCTCGCCCACGAGTCCGTCGAGACCACCGCCACGCGCAGTCACATCGCCTACGACCCGCTGGGTCTCGTGCTCGCGGTGATGCCGTGGAACTTCCCGCTGTGGCAGGTGTTCCGGTTCGCGCCGCCCGCGCTGCTCGCGGGCAACGGCGCCGTGCTGAAGCACGCGTCGAACGTTCCGCGGAGCGCCCTCGCGATCTCCGAGGTCTGGGAGCGGGCCGGGTGCCCGGCCGGGCTGTTCACCACGCTGCTGGCCGGCCCGGACGCCGTGCCGGGCCTCATCGCCGACGACCGCATCCACGCCCTGACCCTCACCGGCTCCACCGAGGTCGGCGCCCAGGTCGCGGCCATGGCCGCTTCGCACCTCAAGCCCCAGGTGCTGGAGCTCGGCGGCTCCGACCCGTTCATCGTCCTCGCGGACGCCGACGTCCCCGCCGCCGCGGATGCCGCCGTCACGGCCCGGATGCTCAACGCCGGGCAGAGCTGCATCTCGGGCAAGCGCTTCATCGTCGAGGACGCGGTCGCCGAAGAGTTCACCGAGGCGTTCGCCGCGGGAGTCGCCGCGCTCACCGTCGGCGACCCCTTCGACCGCGACGTGCGGATCGGTCCGCTGGCGAGGGCGAGCATCCGCGCGGACGTGCTCGACCAGGTGCGCCGCAGCGTCTCGGCGGGCGCCAGGATCGTCACCGGCGGCACGGTGCCGGAGGGGCCGGGCTTCTACTACCGGCCCGCCGTCCTCGACAACGTCTCCCCTGAGATGGCCGTCGCGGCCGAGGAGACCTTCGGTCCGGTCGCCGCGGTCATCCGGGCGAAGGACGCATCCGACGCGGTCGACATCGCCAACGCCACCGAGTTCGGTCTCGGTGCGGCCCTGTGGACGTCGGACCTCGATCGCGCGAACCACATCGTGCCCCGCATCGACGCGGGCGCCGTGTTCGTCAACGGGATCGTCGCGTCCGACCCGCGTCTGCCCTTCGGCGGCGTCAAGCGCAGTGGCTACGGGCGTGAGCTGGGCGCCTTCGGGATCCGGCAGTTCACCAACGTCAAGAGCGTGTGGGTCGGACCTGCGCAGCACGGTCAAGACCACCCGCTCAGCGAATGAACCACCAGGCCGGGAACGATCTGCGGCGACAAGGCTGCCGGCAAGGCGGTGCCTGTGCTGCGGACGTCCTCAGGCCCCGGTCGTCTTGCGTGATCGTCGCTCCGCGCTCATGAGCCGGTCGCAGTCTTCGTAACCGAGATCGTACAAACTGATGATCTTGGATGTTCGCTTGCCGGCCTTCAGGAACCGTGCCACCGCGCGAGCCGACCCGAACACCGACCGCCACACCAGGTCGTCGCGGTCGTACGTCCCGCTGTTCGGCAGCTCCCCCTGGCCAGGCCGGGTGCAGTGAACGCGGCCGACCACCTGGTACTTGATGCGATCGCCCATCGGAGTCAGCAGCACCCGGACCCGCCCCTGCATGGTTCAGACGTCGCCGGTGGTGAGGGTTGCTTCTATGCCGTAGTGGTCGGAGAGGACGGTCGAGGCACCGGTGGAGAGCTGGATCGCCTCCTTGAAGACCAGGCGGGTCGTCGCGTCCGTCCCCGGCCGGACGAGGAGCTGGTCGATGGCGCCGATGTCCGCGTAGTCGGGACGGTAGGTCGGTTCCGTGTCGCCCGCCAGGGCGTCCTCCAGTCCCGTGGCGGACACGAACTCCTGGAAGTAGGGGGAGTCGCGCGGGACGTTGAAGTCGCCCATGGCCACCAGAGGCTCCGCCCGGTCGATCCTGTTGATCGCGGACGCCAGCCGCCGAAGCTCCGACTGCTCCACCTTGGCGTACCGGTTGCCCGGCGACCAGTCCATGTCCATGTTCGCGGACAGGTGCGCGTTCACGACCGTCAGGTGACCGGTGGGCAACCGGACACGGGTGAACAGGGCGCCCTTGCCCAGCAGCCATTCGGGACGGGCCGGACGCGCGAGCGCGAACGGCTGGAAGTGCCGCCGCGTGATCGGATGGCGGGAGAGGGTCACCAGGCCGCCGCGGACGAGCGGGAGCGGAAGCATTCGGAACGAGGCCGCGTGCGGGTAGGAAGGGACGGCGCGGCGCAGCACCGCCAGGACCCGCGGCGAGATGACCTCCTGCAAGCAGACGACGTCGTAGTCCATTTGCTCGATCAGCCCGGCGAGCACGCCGATGCGCGCCCGGGCCTGCCCGCGGAACAGCGTGTTGAAAGTGAGAACGCGCGCCTTCACGACTCGCCCCGCGGTGCCCGCGCGCCGCGCCGGACGTCGTCCTTCATGACCATGGCCGCCACTCTACGTGCCACCGCGAGCCGAGCACGGCTTCCGGCGCGGCACTCTGTGACTCTCAAAAGGAGTTTCTTCCTGCGGTTTCCGCGGGATCTCACCGCCGCCGAAAAGCCCCGGTGTTTATGTGGGATGGAGCAGATGTGAAGCCGGATCTCTCACCGGGACTCGCGCGCCGGTCGCAGGGCTAGCCCGTGAGCGCGGCGGGCTAGCCCGTTCACGTTGAAGAGTGGGAGGGGGTGGTGCATCATTGACGCCTTCACCCCACCGTCGAAAGCGCCCGCCATCGAAAGCCGGTTGATGCCCAGCCCTCCGAGCAACGGCGAACAACTCTGCTCGATGCCCCGCTGTGGCCGCACGTCGTCCTTTCACGTGCGGCTGGAGGCGGCCGGTGTCCCCGAGGAGGGAGGCCTCGATTCCTGCGGCGCCCATCTCGCCGAGACCGTGCAGGAATTGGCGACGCGAGCCCGTGGGCAGCGGCGGGACCACGCGCGGGCGATCGTGTACGCGACGGTGGACGGGCGGCGCCCGGATGGGCCGGGGCCTTTCGACCGGTTCGCACTCGGCGCCATACCAGTGTGACCCGGCTGGTTCCGGCCATTGCCCCGCACTCCAGGCAGTTCCGATACTGGGCGGGCAATGCCGAACGCGGCCGGACGAAAAGGGGTCGGCATGGGATTCCAGCTTGGCTTGTTCTCCCCCAACACCGAATCGGGACTCGCGATCACGACCGCACCGGAAAGGTGGCACGCGACCTGGGACAACAATCTCCGGCTCGCCCGGATCGCGGACGAGTCGGGCATCGACTTCCTGCTCCCGGTCGCCCGCTGGACGGACTGGGGCCCCGACACCGACTTCCACCGCAGCGCCCTCGACCCGCTCGTGTGGGCGTCCGGCCTCCTCGCCCAGACCGAGCGGATCCGCGTGTTCAGCACCGTCCACACCGCGTTCCACCATCCGGTCGTCGCGGCGAAGCAGCTCGCGACGGCGGACCACCTCAGCAGGGGGAGGATCGGCCTGAACATCGTCGCGGGCTGGCACGCTCCCGAATACGAGATGTTCGGCCTCACGCTGCCCGACGACCACGACACGCGCTACGCCCTGGCCCAGGAGTGGTGGGACGTCGTCAAGCGCATCTGGTCGACCGAGGAGCCGTTCGACCACGAGGGGCAGTTCTTCCAGTTGAAGAACGTCGTGGGCCGGCCCAAGCCGTACAACGGGCACAGCCTGCCCGTCATCAACGCGGGATCGTCCACGCAGGGGCGTTCGTTCGCCGCGCGCAACGCCGACCGCGCCTTCACCGTCGTCGCCGGCCCCGAGGACGGCGCCGAGATCGTCAAGGCCATCCGCGCCGAGGCGGCGTCCCACGGCCGGACGGTCGGCGTCTTCACGCTCGGCCACGTCGTGTGCCGCCCGACGAGGACCGAGGCCGAGGACTTCCTGCGCTACTACGCGGACGAGCACGCCGACTGGCCCGCCGTCGACGAGGTCATGCGGCTCCAGGGGCTGCACGCGCAGTCGTTCACCCCGGAGATGCTGCAGATCTACCGGGACCGGTTCGCGGCCGGGCACGGCAGCTGCCCGCTGATCGGCGACCCCGACGACGTGGCCGAGGGGATCGCGGAGTTCGCGCGCGCCGGGTTCGACGGTATCGCTCTGTCGTTCCTCAATTACGCTGAAGAACTGGGGTACTTCGCCGCGGAGGTCATGCCGCGGCTCCGCGCCCGGGGTGTCCTGTCCATCGACCGCCGAACGGATTCGCCTCCAGGACCATGACTTCTCTCGACATCTCGCCGCCCCTGTCCGCCCACCAGCGGATCGTCAGCACGGACATCGACCTCCTGCACGACACGGTCGAACCGTTCGCCGTCGGCCACGACCTCCAGGCGATCGAGCCGCAGGTCCCGCTGGACGGGCAGGTCAACGCGCTCGGGCTGGGCGCGGTCAACCTGGTCTGGGTGCGGTACGGCGGCGGCGGGGTCATCGTCGACACCCCGCCGACCGAGGGGCATTTCGCCCTGTGCGCCCCGCAGGCGCCGATGGGCGTCGAGTACCGGGCGACGAAGACGAGCGAGACGGCCGGCGACCACCTGGTGCTGTCCCACGACGAGTCGATGCGGATGAAGCCCCATGCGACGCTGGGCTGCCTGGTCGTCGCCACGAGCACCGGGCGGCTCGCCGACCACCTCGCCGGCCATCTCGGGCGCGACCACACCGCGCCGCTGCGCTTCCACAAGGCCGGGCCGGCCATCGCCGAGCCCTCGATCATCCAGAGCACCTGGCGGTACGTGTGCGCCATCCTCGACACCGCCACCGAGCGGGGCGGGCTCCATCCGCTCGCGGCCCGCAGCCTGGAGGACGCGCTGCTCACGGCGATCCTCCTCGGCCTGCCGCACACCGGCACCGCGACCCTCGCCGAGGAGCCCGGCAAGGCCCCCCACCATCTGGCCGGGGTGATCCGCGAATGGGTCGAGGCGCACCATCACCGGCCGATCGGCGTCAGCGACATCGCGGCGGCCGTGGGCGTCGGCGTCCGGCAGCTCCAGGTGATCTGCCAGGACCAGTGGGGGACGACGCCCACGCAGCTCTTACGCGGCGTCAGGCTGGACCACGCGCGCGCCGCGCTCACCATGGCGCTGCCGGGGCCGCGCACCGTCTCGGACGTGGCCGAGGCGGCCGGGTACCTCCACATGAGCCGTTTCGCCGCCCACTACCGGCAGCGCTTCGGCGAGACCCCCACCGAGACGCTCAGGAGACGCTGAGTCCGCTCGGGAGCCGCCGGGTCAGCCGTGGAGGCGTTCCACGTTCGTGCGGAGGCGGTCTCCCGCCCGGCGTGCGAGCCCTGCGAGCGCCCTGTTCGCGGTGGGCGACACGCGAGAGAGCGCGCGGGCGAAGCGTGCCTCCACGGTGACGAGAGCCACCGGCGTGTCCTGCCGGACGGCCCGCAGGACGGCCTGCGCGACCTTCTCCGGCGGGAACCCTCGGCGTTCGATCGCCCGTCCCAGGCGGTCACGAAGTTCGCTGTCCACGCTGGGCGGCAGACCGGCGAAGCGGGTCCGGCCGATCATTGGTGTGTCTATCGCGCCGGGGCAGACGGCCGAGGCACCGATCCCGTAGCGGTCGAGGTCGAGGCGGAGGCATTCGGTCAGCTGGAGTACGGCGGCCTTGGTCGCGCTGTAGGCGGGCAGGTCCGGACTGGGCATGAACGCCGCCATCGACGCGATGTTCACGATGTGGCCCCACTCGCCGCGCTCCACCATCTGGCGGCCGAACAGGCGGGAGCCGCGGTACATGCCGTCCAGGTTGATGGAACGGATGCGCGCCCACTCCTCCTCGGACGTGTCGAGCAGGGAACCCGCGACGGCGACGCCCACGTTGTTCACCACGATGTCCGGGACGCCGAACGTGTCACGCACGTACTCGGCGAACCGTTCCATCCCGTCGGCGTCGGCGACGTCCACCCCGTAGACGTGGGCTTCGCCGCCCGCCGCCTCTATCTCGTCCACCGTGTGCTTGGCGGTGCCTTCATCGATATCTGCGACGACCACCCGTGCCCCTGCTGTGGCGAAGGCATGGGCGGTCGCTCGTCCGATACCGCTGCCCGCACCCGTGATGACGACGAGATCGCCACCGAAGTCCTTACCGGGCTGTCCCGCCGCGCGCGCGTGGGCCAGCCCAGGTGTCTCCGGCCCGCCCTCGATGTGCTCTACGAACTCGCTGATCCAACGGGCGATGAGGTCAGGGTGGCTACGGGCCACCCAGTGCCCGGCCGGGGCGCGCCGCACGTAAAGGCGTGGCACGGCACCCCGCGCGGAGAGCAGGAGCGACTGCGAGCCGTAGCGGTCCTTGACCGGGACGATGAGCTGCACGGGGACGTCCGTCCGCCCATCGCCCGCGGGGACCGAGCCGCGCCGCATGTTGGCCCGGTACAGGCCGAGCCCGTTGCGGGCGTCGGCCCGCAGCGTCTCCGCCGGGTGCCCGGACCGCGGGTCGGCGCCCTCACGCAGCCGCATCGTGCGCCCGAACCCCGCGGCGAGCACCCGGGCCGCCGCCTCGCCCACCCGCGGCGCCATCAGCACCGGCATGTAGACGCTGCGCCGCGCCTGCCCGAGGACCTCCGCGACGCCGCGCGGACCGGACCGGACGGCCTCCCGCGCCCAGCGGGCCATGTGCCGCCGGTCCGGGCCGGAGATCGACGTGAACGAGGCGATCCGGCCGCGCAGCCGGTCCCCGATGACGGCCTCCCAGCCCTGCACCGACCCCCAGTCGTGCCCCACCAGGTGGACGGGCGCGCAGGCGCCCGCACCGTCCAGGACGGCCTCCAGGTCACCCATGAGCCCGTCCAGCCCGTAATCCATCGGGTCGGACGGATCGCTCGACGCGCCGGCGCCCCGGACGTCATAGGCGATGACGCGGAACCGCCCGGCGAGCCGCTCGGCCACCTCGTCCCACATCGCGGCCGTGTCGGGGTACCCGTGGACGAGGACGACCGCCGGCCGGTCGTCCTCGCCGCGCACCCGCACGGCCAGCTCGATCTCGCCCGACCTCGCCCGCTGGTCCCGCATCAGCCCGCCCGCCGTTCCGTAGGAGCCGTCTCCCGCGAAACTACGCCTCCGGCACGGGCCGTCCAACGCCTACCGGACGGGCTGGCGGAGAATCGTGCGCATCTTCTCCGGGTCGGTCTCCCGCGTGTCGGACAGGTAGATCTCATGGTGAAGCCCGTTCACCACGAGACCCTCGGCCTCCATCAACGCGGTCATCCGCGCGAGCGACGCGGGCTCGTCCGAATACGCGCCGTGGTGCATCATCTGCACGCACCGCCCGTCCGCGTAGGTCACGTACTGGACGCGCGCCGCCGCGGGCAGCCCCGGACGCACTTCCTCACGTGCCCTTTCCACCTGCGCACTTCCGTCCGGGAGACGGAGGAACAGGTGCCACCGCCACTCCTCGCGGGGCACCTCGAACGGCGAGCGCTCGTCCTCCACCCACCAGCGTCCCTCCAGCGGAACCATCGGCGCGCCCAGCGCGCCCATCACCGCGTACAGCGCGCCCACGCTCTCGTTGTACGCGGCGCCTCCCGGCTCGCCGCGGCCGGTGACGACCAGGCCGGACACGGCCTCGTGCTCCACCAGCTCCGGCTCGTCCGCCGCCTCATACCAGCTCATCAGGATCCTCCACTCGGACCATCACCCGGGTCTCCAGGTGTTCGGGCGGCGTGGTCGCGGGGTCGTTGAGGTACACCTCGCGGACGGGCCCGGCGGGCGTGTGCCCGTAGTCGCCGAACCACGCGAGCACGCCATGGACCGTGAGCGGTATCTCCTCGTACGGGCCGACATGGACGGCCGCGGCGAACGCGCCGCCCGGCAGGACCTCGTCGCCGTCCGCGGCCCGGACGGCCACCCGCACGTCGAACTCCTCCGCCATGTCCAGCGGGAACAGGCCGACGAGCAGTCCGTCCGGCGACATGCGGGGCAGCAGCCGCGCCACGCACGCCGACGTCGCGTCCGGGATCGTCGCCGGCGTCGCCGCCGCGCGCTCGGCGAACACCCGCAGCGCCGGCTCCCGGACGACCGACACGCCGGTCTCCGGCAGCCCCTCCGCGACCACGCGGTCCAGGAGCCGGAGGGCGCGCCGCCGCCGGGCGACGTCCGCCTCGATCCTGTCCCGCGCCTGCCGCAGCGCGCCGCCGTCCCCGGACAGGACGCGCGCGACGTCCGGCAGCGGGACGTCCATCGCCCGCAGCAGGCCGACCAGCAGCGCGTCCCGTGCCTGGTCGGGCCGGTAGTAGCGGTAGCCGGACGCCGGGTCGGTCCAGGCCGGGACCAGCAGGTCCAGCTCGGCGTAGTGCCGGAGCTGCTTGACGCTCAGCCGGCTCAGCCGCGCGAACCGTCCGATCGGCAGGAGATCGTTGCTCACAGGCCCCACCCTGATGTCTCCCACAGTGGGAGAGTCCAGCTCAGGAGGGACGCGCGCTCAGACCGGTGCATGAACGCAGGCCGTTCCACCGCTTCAGCTCGGACTTGGCGGCGGCGCCCTTCATCGGGATGGGAAGGCCCCCGGAGATCTGCGCGGGGCTCCACTTGTCCTTGGTGACCTTGCCGTTCTCCACCTTCAGGAACAGCACACCCGACTTCGCCGTCTGCCCGTTGGCGGAGTAGAAGACGAAGTTGCCCAAGCCGTAGTGGACGTACTTGCCCTCCATGTAGCCGCCGCCCAGCGGGATGTGCGCGTGACCGCCGACGATGATGTCGGCTCCGGCGTCGACGAGCGCCTTGGCCAGTTCCTTCTGCCGGGGCAGCGGGCACGACTCCAGCTCGGCGCCCCAGTGCAGATGCACGATCACGACGTCCGAGCCCTGGCGCGCCTCCTTCACCGCCTGGACCATCCGAGGGACGTTCTTCGCCGACGCGAGACCGCCCTTGCCGTCGGTGGCCGTCCACGCCTGGATCAGGTTGTCGTCCATCACCTGCGTGGCGCCGACGATGGCGAGCTTGTTGCCCTTCACGGTGACGCGGTACGGCTCGTAGGCCTCATCGGCGTTCTTGCCGATCCCCACAACCGGGAACCTGGAGCGCTTGATGGCGGCCAGGGAGTCGCGCAGGCCGCCCTCCATGAAGTCCATGCCGTGGTTGTTGGCCATGGACGTCACGTCCACCCCGGAGGCCTTCAGCGCCTTCAGCGCGGACGGCGGCGCCCGGAACGCGAACTCCTTCCCGGGCGCCTTGGTGCCGCCCGTCGTGATGGCCGTCTCCAGGTTGACCATGGCGAGATCCGCCGCGCGCAGCTGCCTGGCGACCGGGCCGAGCGCCGTGGACGGGTTCCCCAGCCGGCCGCGCAACTGCCCCTCGAAGTGCGTGTCGCCGCCGAACGCGAGCAGGATCGGCTGCTTGGCGGCCTGCGTCGGCCGCGTCCCGCCCGGAGACTTCGACGCCGACGGCGACGACGTCGCGCCCTTCGCGTCCGAGCCGCCGGAGCCGCCGCACGCCGCGGCGGCCAGCGCCACTCCGGCCACGACCGCGGCCGTCCTCCCCCGTCTGACCATCGTCTCGCCTCCGTCCGGCCCCCCATGGACCTGCTGGTCGGATCGGCCCAGCATGCCATGTCCTCCCCGGCCGCCCCACCAGGTACCACGCCCATGACCGCTACTGTGCACCGCCATGACCCTGCGCTTCGACCAGACCGGCTGGGAACCGCTCCAGCCGGGGGCGTTCCGCAACGCCGACGGCGACACCCTCGCCCTCTACGGGTTCGACCTCCCGCCGGACCTCCCCGCCCCGCTGGAGCGGCTCGACCTCCTCCGCGCCCGCATCGTCGCGAAGACGGCCGAGTCCGGCGGCGGCGTGGTCGAACTCGACGTGATCACGCTGGACGGGCTCCCCGCCGTCCGGCAGATCGTCAAGCTCCCCCTCCCGGACCGCCCGGCCGGCGTCGCCTACCTGGCCTCGTTCACCGTCCCGCGCGCCGACCGCAGCCTCGTCCTGAAGCTCCAGTGCCTGGAGCAGGGCGTCACCGGCATGCGCGACAGCGTGGCCTTCAACCACTTCATGACCGAATACGGCCAGGGCCGGGACATGCAGGAGATGATGCGCTGGTGGGCGCAGCACCCCTACACCCCCGAAGTCCAGGGCGGCCTACCGCGCAACCTCTCCGACGACCCGGGCTGGGACCCCCACTTCCCCCAGCACCCCCTCTCCCGGGCCCGCCGCATCCTGGCCACCCTGCCCGCCACCATCGAACTCCACCCCGACTTCAAAGCGGCCCCACCCTTCAACCCCTGACCACGCCAGACGCGTACCGTAGATAGGCTCTGGCCAGGTAGAGGATCGAATTCCAGGAGCCTGAGCATGCCCCTCCCTGTGTGGGCGACGGACCCATCCAGCCTCTCCATCACGGAGGAGGAGTACGAAGCCCTGCCGTCAGAGGTGTGCAAGTCGATCGAGGTCGTGAACGGCAGCGTTGTCTTCTGCGAGTCCCCGAGCCTGGAGCACCAGGTGGTGTCCCGCAACCTGACGTTCGCACTGCTGGCCGCCCGCCCGCCGAGTCCCTGCATCAACGTGGTCCAAGACCTGGACATGCGGTACCGGTATTCCAACCCCCACGCAAGCCAGCGACGGGACAAGAAGCGGTTCACCGTGCGGCGCCCCGATATCAGCGTCCTGCACTGCATCGATCGCGGCGCGAAGCTCTGGTCGGACGACGTCATCACCGCCGTGGAGATCACGTCCTCCGACGACGACAGTGACTTCACCGACAAGCGTGCCGAGTACGCCCTTCAGCGCATCCCCGCCTACCTGATCGTCGTCATGGACGATGGGCGGATCGGAGCCATTGAGGAGCACCGGCTCGATTGGAGCGGGCGGAACTACCAGTTGGTGGCCGTTCACCGCGGATCGCTGGAGACCGAGTTGCCCGAGGGCATGAAGCTCAACGTGTCGTTCTCCGAGTTGGAGAGCGTCTGAGTCAGGGGCGGTCGGCGTTTTCTTCCTTGCCGTTGGGTTTGAGGCCCGGGGTCAGTTCGAAGGGGCCTTCGGGGCCGGAGAGTTCTTGCTGGTCGGATTGTTCGGGTTTGCGGGCGGCGTTCTCCAGGGCTGACTTGGCTTCGTCCAGGGAGCCGCCGAAGGCCTTGCTGACCGCCTGGAGGGCCGTGGTGACCTCGCTCGGGATGACCCAGAACGTGCTGCCCTGGCCCTCGGCAAGCTTCGGGAGGGTCTGGAGGTACTGGTAGGCGAGGAGCTTCGGGTCCGGGTCGGCGGCGTGGATGGCGCTGAAGACCTGCTCGATCGCCGCGGACTGGCCCTCGGCCTCCAGGATGGCGGCGCGCTTGCCGCCCTCCGCCTTCAGGATCGCGGACGCCTTCTCGCCCTCCGCGGTGAGGATCTTGGACGCGCGGGCGCCCTCGGCGGTCAGGATCGCGGCGCGCTTCTCCCGCTCGGCGCGCATCTGCTTCTCCATGGCGTCCTTGATGGACGGCGGCGGCTCGATCGCCTTGATCTCCACGCGGGTGACGCGGATGCCCCACTTGCCGGACGCGTCGTCCAGCACGCCGCGCAGCGCCGTGTTGATCCGGTCGCGCGACGTCAGGGTGGCCTCCAGGTCGAGGGTGCCGATGACGTTGCGCAGGGTCGTCGCGGTGAGCTGCTCGATCGCCTTGATGTAGTTCACGATCTCGTAGTCGGCGGCGCGCGGGTCGGTGACCTGGAAGAACAGCACGGTGTCGATGTGGACGACGACGTTGTCCTCGGTGATGACGGGCTGCTTCTTGAACGACACCACCTGCTCGCGCAGGTCGATGAGGGACTTCACGCGGTCCACGAACGGGACGACGAAGCTGATGCCGGGTTCGAGGGTGCGGTGGTAGCGGCCGAGGCGCTCGACGTTGCGGGCCCGCGCCTGCGGGATGATCCATACCGCCCGCATCACCGCGGTGGCCAGGACCACCACCCCGGCGATCAGCACGATGATGACGGCGATGGCGATGTCGGTCATGGTGGCTCCTCATCCCGTCCGGACGAGACCGGGTAGAGCAGGGCCGTGGCCCCTTCGATGGCGAGGACGTCGGCGGTGGCGCCGGCCGGGATGACCAGGTCCGGGTCGTAGGGGCGGGCCGTCCACTCCTCGCCGCCGATCCGGGCGCGCCCGCCGCGGCGGCTGACCTCGGTGAGGGTGAACGCCTCGCGGCCGACCAGCGCGGCCGTGCCGGAGCGCAGCGGCGGCGGCTGCCTGACGTGGCGCTTGGCGATGGGGCGCACGACGGCGATCCCGGCGATCGAGCCGATCGCGAAGACGGCGGCCTGGACGGCGAAGGGCAGGCCCAGCGCCCCGGTCAGGCCGGCGGCCAGCGCGGCGACGGCGAGGATGCCGAGCGCGAACGTGAGCGTGAGCAGTTCCGCGATCCCGAGCAGCGCGGCGACCAGCAACCAGGCGACCCACGGCTCCATAGCAGCTCCCTAGTGGCTGCCGAAAGTCCTCTATCTCAAAGTAACTCCGAAATCGCCCTCGCGGCCATGCCCGGCGATGGCGCCACCTGGGCGGAATTGCCATGATGGAAGACGGTTCCGTTCACAAGGAGTGTCCCGATGGGCGACCGCACGGCCTTCCGCACCTGTCCGCTCTGCGAAGCCCTGTGCGGGCTCGAACTGACCCTGGACGACGCGGGGACGGTGACCCGCGTCCGCGGCGACGAGAAGGACCCGTTCAGCCGGGGCTTCATCTGCCCCAAGGGCGCCACGCTCGGAAGCCTCGACGGCGACCCCGACCGGCTCGCGGAACCGCTCGTCGGGGGCGGGGCGGCCGGATGGGACGAGGCGTTCGAGGAGGTCCGGCGGGGTCTGGCCGACGTCATCGCGCGGCACGGGCGGGACGCCGTCGCCGTCTACATCGGCAACCCGACCGCCCACTCGATCGCCGGGCCGCTGTACGGCGGCGCGATCGTCAAGGCGCTCGGCACCCGGAACCTCTACACGGCGAGCACGGCCGACCAGATGCCGAAGCACGTGTCGTGCGGGCACATGTTCGGCGACCCCCTGGCGATCCCGGTGCCCGATCTGGACCGCACCGGCCACCTGCTCATGCTGGGCGCCAACCCGCTCGAATCGAACGGCAGCCTGGCGTCCGCGCCGGACTTCCCCGGACGGCTCAAGGCGATCCGGGCGCGCGGGGGCAAGGTCACGGTCGTCGACCCGCGCCGGACCAGGACGGCCGCCCTCGCCGACGAGCACCTGTTCATCCGGCCCGGGACGGACGCGTTCTTCCTCATGGCGCTCGTCCACATCCTGTTCGCCGAGGACCTCGTCGCGTCCGCCGAGCACCTCGCGGGACGCGTCAACGGCCTGGACGACCTGCGCGCCCTCGCCGTCGACTTCGCCCCCGAGCGCGTCGCGCCCGTCACGGGCATCCCCGCCGGGACGATCCGCCGCACCGCCCGCGACCTCGCCGCCGCCGACCGCGCCGCCGTCTACGGCCGCATCGGGACGTGCACCCAGGCGTACGGGACGCTGAACAGCTGGCTCGTGGACGTCCTGAACGTCCTCACCGGGAACCTCGACCGGGAGGGCGGCGCGATGTTCCCGCGCCCCGCGCACGCGCCCGTGTACCGCCGCAAGAGGCCGTTCACGACCGGACGCTGGCGCAGCCGCGTCCGCGGGCTGCCGGAGGTCAACGGGGAACTGCCGGTCGCGACGCTCGCGGACGAGATCGAGACGCCCGGCGAGGGGCAGATCAGGGCGCTGATCACGATCGGCGGCAACCCGGCGCTGTCGGCCCCGAACGCCGCCCGGCTCGACCGCGCCCTCGCCGGCCTGGAGTTCATGGTCAGCGTCGACCCGTACCTGAACGAGACGACCCGGCACGCGAGCGTGATCCTGCCGCCGCCCCGCCCCGCGCAGACGCCGCACTACGACATCGCGCTGACCGGCCTCGCCGTCCGCGACTACGCCCGCTACTCGCCGCCCGCCGTGCCGCTGCCGGACGGGCGCCCGAGCGAGGCCGCCGTCCTCGCCCGGCTCGCCCTGATCGCCTCCGGCACGGACGGCGACCCCGCCGCGCTGGACGAGATGGTCATCACGGCGACGCTGCGGAAGGCCGTCACGCTCGACGGCTCCCCGGTGCACGGCCGCGAACCGGACGAGCTGCGCAAGATGCTCGACTCCGGCACCCTGACCGAGCAGCGGCTCGACATGATGCTGCGCCTCGGCCCCTACGGTGACGGCTTCGGCGCCGAACCCGGCGGCCTCACCCTCTCCAGGCTGCGCACCGAGCACCCGCACGGCCTCGACCTCGGCCCCCTCAAGCCGCGGCTGGACGAGGTGATCTGCACCACGTCAGGGCGCATCGAACTGTGCCCGTCCACGTTCGCCGCCGACGTCGACCGCCTCCACTCCGCCCTGCGCGACCCGGGCACGTCCGGCGGGACGGTGCTGATCGGACGCCGCCACCTCCGGTCCAACAACAGCTGGCTGCACAACGTCCCCGAACTGGTGCGCGGCTCCAACACCTGCACCCTCCAGCTGAACCCCGCCGACGCCGACGCGATCGGCGTCACCGCAGGCGACACGGTCCGCGTCACATCCCGCACCGGCACCGTCGACGCCGTCGCCGAACCCACCGAGACGATCATGCAGGGCGTGGTCAGCCTGCCGCACGGCTGGGGCCACGACCGCCCCGGAACCCGCACCGAGGTCGCCGCCCGGCACGCCGGCGTGAACGTCAACGCCGTCACCGACGAGCAGGAGATCGACCCCCTCTCCGGCAACGCCGTGTTCAACGGCGTCCCCGTCACCCTGGAGGCGGCGCGCTGACCCCTTGTTTAGCCCCTCCCGGCTACAGGTAGGTATGACTGGCCGCAGGTGAACACCGAAGACTAGTGTCGCAACAGGCGTCTCACGGGGCCGCGGAGGAGGGACATGAACCGACGGGTCAACATATTCCGGCGCGGGTCCCGCCCACCGGCGTCCGCGCGCCTGGCCGACGTCACCGAGAACCTCGAGCACGCCCGCGGCCTCGACCGCACCATCCGCGTGCTCTCCACGGCCGTGCGGCGCACGCTGCGTCCCGGGCCCCTCAAGGACACCCTGCACGGCGTCCCGTTCGGGCACCCCGCCCACCCGCCGCTCACCGACGTGCCCATCGGCATGTGGCTGTCCGCCGCCGTGCTGGACCTCATGCCCGGGACGCGCCGCGCCTCCCAGGCCCTCGTCGCCGCCGGCCTCGCCGGCGCCGTCCCGACCGTCCTCACCGGCATCGCCGACTGGTCCGCCCTGCACCGCGAACAGCAGCGCGTCGGGCTGATCCACGCCGCCGGAACGGCCACCGCCGGCATGCTGTACTCGGCGTCCCTCCTCGCCCGCTACCAGGGCCGGGACGCCGCCGGACGCGCCTTCGGCTTCGCCGGCCTCGGCGCCCTGTTCGCCGGCACCTACCTCGGCGGCCACCTCGCCTTCCGGCAGGCCGCCGGCGCCAGCCACGCCGACCAGCTCGCCCACCTCGTCCCGCTCGGCTGGCACGACCTGTGCGCCGCCGACGAACTCCCCGACGGCTGGCCCGTCGCCCGCCGCCTCGGCTACATCAGCCTCTTCGTCCTGCGCCGCGGCGACGACGTCCACGTCCTCGCCGACCGCTGCAGCCACCTCGCCGGCCCCCTCCACCAGGGCCGAATCATCACCGACGACAACGCCGACACCTGCGTCGTCTGCCCCTGGCACGGCAGCACCTTCCGCGTGGCCGACGGCTCCGTCCTCCACGGCCCCGCCACCGCCCGCCAACCCACCTTCGAGACCCGCGTGACAGAAGAGGGCGTCCTCCAGGTGAAGCCGGTTTAGCCCTGTTGGCCCAGGGGGGCGACCCCCTGGAACCCCCGTTACGAGCCGGTCGATCCTCACGCCACGGTGCGGCTTGTCGTGACCGTGCGGGTTTGTGGCGTGTCGCTGCGGTCGCCCGGCTCGACGGGCATGCGCGCTCCGCTCGCTGCGCTCGCTCCGCGCGCCTGCCCGTGGCCTCAGCCGAGCTTCAAGCCCCGAGAGGGTGTGAATTGTGCTCGTTCAAGAGGGGTCGAGCGGCTCGTTCGAGAGGGTTCTCGGGGGCGGGAGACCTGGTGTTTTGTGGGGTTCTGGGGGATTCGGCGAGGGAGGTTCGGGGTATAAGTCGAATATATGTTCGACTAGGTGAGGGGTCGCGGGGATGAAGGGCGACTGGGTCGAGATCGTGGTGGACGCCGGGGGCGACGGGACGCGGACGTACGAGATCACGGCGAGCCGCGCGGGGCGCCGGGTGGAGGTCGCGACCCGGCGCGGCGTCGTGGAGGTCAGCGAGGTCACCCGCACGGGCACCGCCGTCAGGACGGCGCGCTTCATGGCCAGCCGGGTCCTGGCCCTGGTGGAGCACCCCACCGGGGACGGCCGCGAGGACGAGGGCTAGAGCACCAGGTTCACGATGGCGACCAGGCCGACGACGACGATCACGCCGCGGAGCGCCATGGGCGGGATGCGCCGGCCGACGGAGGCGCCGATCATGCCCCCGCAGGTGGAGCCGGCCGCGATGAGCAGGACGACCCACCAGTCGATCCCGGTGTCGCCGAACAGCCACGTCAGCGTGAACAGGATCGCGGCGGTGCCGTTGACGACGGCCGACAGGACGTTCTTGCCCGCGTTGAGGCGCTGCAGGTCGTCGTCCAGCATGATGCCGAGCAGCGCGATGAGGATGATGCCCTGCGCGGCGCCGAAGTAGCCGCCGTACATGCCCGCGAACAGGACCCCGACCCACAGCGTCGCGCCGCCGTGCGGACGGCGCTCGCCCTCCCGGCGGCGCACCATCCACTTCTGGAGGCGGGGCTGCACGACGACCAGGACCAGCGCGATCGCGATCAGCGCGATGACGATGACGTTGAACGCCTTCTCGGGCAGGCCGAGCAGCAGCAGGGCGCCGATCACCGAGCCGGCGCAGGACGCGGTGGCGAGCCGCAGCAGCCGGCCGCGCTGGCCCTCCAGCTCCTTGCGGTAGCCGATGGCGCCCGTCACGCCGCCCGGGACGAGGCCGATGTTGTTCGACACGTTCGCGACCACCGGCGGGTAGCCGAGCGCGACCAGGGTCGGGAAGGTGATCAGGGAGCCGGACCCGACGACCGTGTTGATGCCTCCGGCGGCCACTCCGGCCGCGAAGACGGCGACCGCGTCCAGCAGATCCAAGTAAGTCCCATCCCTGCGTCATGTGTTACTGAACGGCGCACACATCGTAGGGACCGCGCGGTGACCACCTGGGCACTGGGGTCGGTCAGCGGGCGGAGCGGGCGTACCAGCGGCCGTTCTGCCGCTCGATCGTGAGCGGGATCCCGAAGGTGTCCGACAGGTGCTCCTGGGTGAAGACCTCGTCCACCTTGCCCTGCGCGACGATCTGCCCGCCGCGGAGCAGCAGCGCGTGGGTGAAGCCCTCCGGGACCTCCTCCACGTGGTGCGTCACCATCGCCATGGTGGGCGCGGACGGGTCGTCGGCGAGGGCGGCGAGGCGGGCGACGAGGTCCTCGCGGCCGCCGAGGTCGAGACCGGCGGCGGGCTCGTCCAGGAGCAGCAGCTCGGGGTCGGGCATCAGGGCGCGGGCGATCTGGACGCGCTTGCGCTCGCCCTCCGACAGGGTGCTGAACGTGCGGCGGATCAGGTCGGCGCAGCCGAGGGCCTCCAGCAGCGCGACGGCCCGGCCCACGTCGGTCGAGTCGTACTCCTCCTGCCAGCGGCCGAGGATCGCGTACGAGGCGGTCAGCACCAGGTCGATGACCGTCTCGTTGGTCGGGACCTTCTCCGCGACCGACGAGCTGGCGATGCCGATGCGGGGGCGCAGCTCGAACACGTCGGTGCGGCCGAGCTCCTCCTCCAGGATCTCGACGGCGCCGTCGGTGGGATGCAGCATCGCGGCGGCGACCTGGAGCAGTGTCGTCTTGCCGGCCCCGTTCGGGCCGACGATCACCCAGCGGTCGCCCTCGTTGACGGTCCATGTGACGTCGCGCAGCAGGTGGGCCCCGCCGCGCCTGACCCCGACTCCGCGGAGCTGAAGTACCTCGCCTGCCATCGCGTGCCTTCGTCCCCAATCCGGTGGTCCCGTGGTCCGGTTCAGGAAAGAACCTATGCGATCCGGGACGGGCGTGGGCCACCCGGTTCGGTCGGAATCGGCGGTCCGGGAACGCTCCCGCACCGCGAGAGGTCTGTTACGTCCGGTGGCACCGGCGATCCGAGCGCTTATCGTGGTTCGCATGCCCATTGCGAAGTGTCCGGGACAGGGAATGAGCACGAACGAATGAGCAGGGGCGTCGCGATCGCTCTGGTCGCCTGGGGCAATGCGTGGCTGACGGGCAGCGTCGGCCTGGACGAGGCGGTCGACGAGATCGAGAAGAGCGGCGGCCCGCAGATCGTCGGCGGCGAGCCCGCCGAGGTGACGCTGCGCCGCGGGCTCGGTGACCTGCGCGTCGGCGGGATGGCGGCGCTGCGGCTGGCACTGCCCGAGCCGGGCGACCCGCTCGGGCTGACCGGCCCGCCGGGCCTCAACGCCGCGGCGGTCGAGGCGGGGGCGGCCGTCGTCGCCGTGCTCGACGGGCGGGCGATGGGGCTCGTCCCGTCCGAGGACAGGCGCGGCTCGTCGTACGTCGGCGTCCGCTGGACGACGCACGACGCGTCGCCGGTGCCGCCGGACGTCCCGTCCCTCGCCGAGGCCGACCACCGGCTCACCCTCGCGATGCGGGACGCGACCGAGGCGCTGCTGACGGTGGACGACTTCGCCGGCGTCCCGCCCGAGATCGCCGACGCGCTCGTCGACCTGCGCGACCCCGACCGCGGCGACCATCCGCTCGCCCCCGGCTACCCGCCCCGCGCCCACCGCGTCGCGGCCCTCGCCGGGCGGCTGTCGCTGGTGGTCGACCTGGCCCGCCAGATGGACGACCGCGGCCTCAGCGCCGACCAGATGAGCCGCCGCGGCGAGGCCCTGCGCCTCCTGGACGGCGCCGTCCGCCGCGCGCTGGTGGCGGCCTGCAACAGCGCGTTCGACCCGGTACCTGGAGCGGAGCGCTAGCGGAGCGGAAGGTACCGGGTCGAACCCCTCCGGGGGGGCGTGGGGGTTCTCCCCCACAATGACCCGACCCGGTACCTGGAGCGGAGCGCTAGCGGAGCACCCTCCCTGTAAAGCGAAACGGGGCGCCCCGGTGGGGGCGCCCCGTTTTTGCAGGTGTGGTCAGGCGCGGACCACGAGGGTGTTGCAGATCTTGTCGGCGAAGGTCTGCTTGCGGTCGTCCCACAGCGGCCAGAGGAAGCCGATGTAGCAGGCGAAGCTGTCCGCGACGTGCGCGATCTTGCGGACGAACGCCATACCGAAGCCGATCGGCTGGCCGGTCTGGGCGCTGACGAGGCGGATGCCCATCTGGCGCTTGCCGATGGACTGGCCGGTGGTGCCCTCCTGGTAGCAGATCCAGAGGCCGCCCGCGATGGAGATGGCGGCGCCGATCAGCATGAGCAGCAGGCCGAACAGGGCCGCGCCGCCGCTGCCGGAGCTGGACAGGATGATCATCAGGATGTACAGCACGAACACCGGACCGGCGAAGATCAGGTAGTCGATGATGTAGCCGCCCGCACGCGAGCCCCACTCGGCCAGCTGGCCGGTCGAGCCGTAGTGGTGGTGGTGGACCTCCTGGTACCCCGGCTGGGCGGGTGCGCCGTAGCCGGGCTGGGCGGGAGGCTGCTGGCCGTACCCCGGCTGGGCGGCCGGGGGCTGGCCGTAGCCCGGCTGCGCCGGGGGCTGACCGTACCCGGGCTGCGCCGGGGGCTGACCGTAGCCCGGCTGGGCCGGGGGCTGCTGACCGTAGCCGGGCTGGGCCGGAGGCTGCTGGCCGTACCCGGGCTGTTGCTGCCCGTAGCCCGGCTGCTGACCGTACGGGTCGTAGGGGTTACCCACACTTGCTCCTTATTGATTGACCCTGTGGTTATGTGACGCCCGCCGGACCCGGTGGGCTCCGCAAGTCTGACCGAGGATCGACCGCGGCTCAAACGCGCAGAACACCGAACCGGACGAGCTGCCACAGCTCCGCCCCCGCGAGGGCGGTGCCGAGCATCCAGGCACGGGTCTTCGGCTGGAGTGCCCACCACCGGCCTCCCAGGCCCAGCGGTGCGGCGGCGACGACGACGGCGCCGGCGAGCGCGACCGGGTTCGCGAGGACGGCCTGGGCGGGACGCCCCGAGCCGAACTCGATGAACACGGTCGTGCCCCCGCACATGGGACACGGGATTCCGGTGAATGCCCTCAGGGGACAGAGCACACCGGGGTCGTTCACGCGGTGGATCCAAGCCGCGCCGATGGCCGCGGTGGCCATCGCCGCGACGCGCAGCACGACACCCAGGGGTCCGTGCCGCGCTGCGGTGAGGGTCCGGCTGACGATCCCCCCGAGCACACCTTCCGGTGTACCGGCGGGCGCCGTCCCGGGCGCTCCCCCCAACGAATCCTCCGCCTCAGTACGTACAGGTGAGTGACCCGTATACCGGGTGCACCCTGAGGCGGGTCAAGCGCGGGCAACGATCCGCTACCGGACCGTTACGCGGCGCAGGGCGACACCACCTCGGGGTAAGAGTAGGACAAAACGGCAGCTACGTGCGCACTCTTTAGCGGGACGAGTATGAATGAATCGGCCGGATCCCGCCGTGCCGGCGGCGTTCACGCGAGAGCAGGGACCGCGTGACGCCGGATCCGCGGGGGTCAGCTCTGCGCGGCGGCACCGACGACCATGGGACCCTCGGCGCCGGTGAAGTGCTCCGCCTCGACGACGTCGGCGATGACCGCGGTGATGTTGTCCGGTCCGCCGTTCTCCCGGGCCAGCTCGATCAACCGGTCGACGGCCCGCTGCGGGTCGGCCTCGGCGGACACCACCTCGTAGATCTGCTGCGCGTCGACCGGGCCGCTCAGGCCGTCCGAGCACAGCAGGTAGCGGTCGCCGAGGCGGGCCTCGCGGAGGCGCAGGTCGGGCTCGCGGTCGTCGCGGCCGTCCAGTACCCGGTACAGGACGTGCGACAGCCGCGACGTCTCGGCCGGGTCGGCGGTCTGGCCCGCCTGCTCGGCCTCCGCCTTGAGCAGCTCGTCCATCGTGTGGTCCTGCGTCATCTGGAAGAGCTCGCCGTCGCGCAGCAGGTAGCCGCGCGAGTCGCCGACGTGCGCCAGCGCGACGGACTCGCCGGACCAGAGCATGGCGGTGAGCGTGGTGCCCATCCGGCTCAGGTCGGGGCGCTCCTCCCGGACGATGCGCAACTTCTCGTTGGCCTCGGCCACGGCGCGGCCCAGCATGTCGACAAGATCGTCTTCACGGGCATCGGTGTCCAGCGAGCGCAAGGAGCCGATCACGGTCGAGCTCGCGACCTCGCCGCCCGCATAGCCGCCCATGCCGTCCGCGACCGCGATCAACCGTGCACCGGCGTACCCGGAGTCCTCGTTGTTCTCCCGGTTGCACCCGATGTCACTGCCTGCTGCGTACCTGATTGCTACGTTCATACCAATTTCGATGACGATCCTGTCAGAGGAGTTGTATCAGCCGCGGGCGGTGGTCTCCCCGGTTTCCCCGGCCGCGCCGGACGTTCCGACACCGTGCCGGACCGCGTACAGCGCCGCCTGCGTCCGATCCTGGACTCCCAGTTTCATGAGCAGATTACTGACGTGCGTCTTGACCGTCTTCTCGGACACCACGAGCGCGCGGGCGATCTCCCGGTTGGACCTGCCCCGCGCGATGTGCACGAGCACCTCCCGTTCCCGTTCGGTCAGCGCGGCGAGGCCGCGGTCGTCCCCACCGCCGCCGTCCGCCGTCCCGTCCCGCAGCATCGCCTCGGCCGCGTCGGGCGCGAACAGCACGTGCCCGTCGTGGACCGCCCGGATCGCCTGGACGAGCGCCTGCGGGTCGACGTCCTTGTACAGGTACCCGGCCGCACCCGCCTGTACGGCCGGCAGCACGTGCCCGCGCTCCGTCACGCTGGTCAGGACCAGAACCCGTGCCTGCACCCCACGAGCCCGCAGCTCCGTCAGCGCGGTGAGGCCGTCGGCGCCGGGCATCTTGAGGTCCATGAGCACGATATCGGGCTCCAGGGATTCGGCCAGTGTCACGGCCGACGTCCCGTCCTCGGCCTCGCCGACGACCTCGATGTCGTCCTGGATGCCGAGGAAGGTGCGCAGCCCCTGCCGGACGACCGGGTGGTCGTCGGCGATCAGCACCTTGATCGCTTCGCGCCGCGGGCTCACAGGGGCACCTCCAGCCGGACGGTGGTGCCCCTCCCCGGGGCGGCGTCGATCGTGAGCGCCCCGCCGATCGAGTACGCCCTGTCGCGCATGGAGGCGAGCCCGAGCCCGCCCTGCGGATCGGTGTCGGACGCGTCGAACCCGGCGCCGTCGTCGGAGACCTCCAGCACCGCACGGTCGTGCTCGGTGCCGAGACGCACCTGGACGGTCCGCGCACCGGCGTGTCTCAGCGCGTTGTAGAGCGCCTCCTGCGTGATGCGGAACGCGACGGCCTCGTGTTCCTCCGGCAGGACGACGGCCTCGTCGGCGGTGATGCCCACGGCCGTCTCGTAGGCCCGGTCCAGCACCTCGACGTGCTTGCGCAGGGACGAGACCAGGCCGTCCGCGAGATCGGCCGGACGCAGCTCGAAGATCACGGCGCGCAGCTCGGCGAGGGCCTCGGCGGCGAGCCGCTCCACCTGCTCCAGCTCCTTGACGGTCCGGCCGGGGTCGCGCTCGGCCAGCGCGGCCGCGGTGCGCGCCGTCAGCCGCAGCGAGAAGAGCTTCTGCGCCACCGCGTCGTGCAGCTCGCGGGCCAGCCGGTTGCGTTCGGCGACGACCGTCAGCTCGCGGTTGCGCTCGTAGAGGCGGGCGTTCGTGATGGCGATCGCGGCGTGCGCGGCGAACAGGGTGAGCACGTCCTCGTCGTCCTGGCCGAAGCCGCCCGGACGCCGCTTGTTGGCCAGGAAGATGATGCCGATGACGTCCTCGCCGTCGCGGATCGGCACGCCGAGGAAGTCCTTCAGGACGGGATGCGCGACCGGCCACCCCTCGAACTCGGGCTCCCGGCGGATGTCGGCGAGCCGCTTGGGCGTGTCGCCGTGCAGCATCGCGGCGAGCATGCCGTGCTGGCGGGGCAGCGGGCCGATGCGCTCCCAGTCCTCGTCGGAGACGCCCTCGACGACGAACTCGGCGAACGAGCCCTCGTCGTCGGGCACGCCGAGCGCCGCGTACCTGGCGTCCAGCAGCTGCGCCGCCGCCCGGACGATGACCTGGAGCACCTCGTGCACGGACAGGTGCCGGGTGACCGCGAGCACGGCGGAGCTCACGGCGTGCAGGGTCGCGCCCTGGTCGCCGCGGCAGGCGTCGTCGGTCTCCATCCCGGCCTCTCGGTCTCCCCCTGCGAGCGCCCCGCGGTGCTCACATGTGAAGACCGTACTCTCTGGGCGCGTCTTCCCGAATCAGCCGGAGGAAGTACGTGCCGGCGCGGTGCCGTCCCCCGGGAGGGGACACCGGTCCTAGGACCATCTGACGACGGTCCCGGGGGCCCGTCGGCCGATGTCCCGGAACGCCCCGGTTCCTAGCGTCGAGAGCATGAAGACGGCACTGATCACCGGAGCCTCCCGGGGGCTCGGGCGGGCGCTCGCCCGCGGCCTCGCCGAGGACGGCTGGAACCTCGTCATCGACGCGCGCGACGCGGCGGCGCTGGCGGCGGTCGCGGACGAGACCGGCGCGACCGCGATCGCGGGGGACGTCACCGACCCCGCGCACCGGGCCGCCCTCGCCCGCGCGGCCGGCGGCGGGCTCGACCTGCTCGTCAACAACGCGAGCACGCTGGGCCCGACGCCGATGCCGCGGCTCGCCTCGCTCCCCGCCGACGCCCTGGCGGACACGCTCGCGACGAACGTCCTCGCGCCGCTCGCGCTGATCCAGGCCGTGCTGCCGGGCCTGCGGGAGCGGCGGGGCGCGATCCTCAACATCACGTCGGACGCGGCCGTGGAGAACTACGAGACGTGGGGCGGCTACGGGACGTCCAAGGCGGCGCTGGAGCAGCTGTCGAACGTCCTCGCCGCCGAGGAGCCCGGCGTCGCCGTGTGGTGGGCGGACCCGGGCGAGATGAACACCGCCATGCTGCGCGCGGCGGGCGAGGACGCGGACGCGGCACCGCCGCCCGAGCAGGCCGCCGCCGTGCTCCGCGGGCTCGTCGCCGACCGCCTCCCGAGCGGCCGGTACCGGGTGGCGGACCTGGCGGGCGCGCGATGACGACCGTCCTGGAGCCCGGACGGGAGACGGTCGCCGGGCGGAGCGTGATGGGGTCCGGGCTGCGGGGCGCGACGCTCGGGATCGTCATGGTCGTGACGCTGCTGGCGTTCGAGAGCATGGCCGTCGGCACCGTCATGCCGCTGGTCGCGGGCGACCTGAACGGCCTGTCGCTGTACGCGTGGGGCTTCAGCTCCACCCTGATCACGAGCCTGCTGTCCACGGTGCTGGCGGGCGGCTGGGTCGACCGGTCCGGGCCGTCCCGGCCGCTGATGATCGGGCTCGGCACGTTCGTCGCCGGGCTGGTGGTCGCGGGCGCGGCGCCGTCGATGTGGCTGTTCGTCGCCGGGCGCGCCGTCCAGGGCCTCGGCACGGGCGTCGCGCTGGTCGCGATGTACGTGGTGATCGCCCGCGTCTACCCCGAGGAGATGCGGTCCCGGGTGTTCGCGGCGCTGTCGGCGGCGTGGGTGCTGCCGTCGCTGATCGGCCCCGCGGCGGGCGGCGCCGTGGCCGAGCACATCGGCTGGCGGTGGGTGTTCCTCGGGCTGATCCCGCTGGTGGTCCCGCCGACCCTGCTTCTGCTGCCGGTGCTCCGCGGCATCGGGACGGTCACCGGCTCCTCGGTGGCGGGACGGCCGCGCTACCTCGCCGCCGCCCTGGTCGCCGCGGGGGCCGGGACCCTCCTGTACGGCCTCGACGGGACGGGCTGGACGATCGTGCCCGCGGTCCTCATCGGCCTCGCCGGCCTGGCGTTCGGCCTGCCGCGCCTGCTGCCCGCCGGGACGCTCCGGTTGCGCCGCGGGCTGCCGAGCGTCGTCCTCGTGCGCGGCCTGCTGGCCGGCGCGTTCTTCGGAACCGACGTGTTCATCCCCTTGGCCTTGACCCGGCTGCACCACTTCACCGCCACGCAGGCGGGGATCGTCCTGACGGTCGGCGCGCTCGGCTGGTCGGCGGCGTCCCAGATCCAGGCCCGCTCCGAGCGGTCCCGCGAGTTCTTCGCCGTCCTCGGCGCCGTGTTCCTCGCGGGCGGGATCGTCCTCGCCACCGTCGCCCTCCAGATCTCCGGCTGGCTCACCGCCCCCGCCTGGATCATCGGCGGCGCCGGGATGGGCTTCTCCATCGGCAGCCTCTCCGTCCTGCTCCTCGACCTGTCGCCCGAGGACGAGCAGGGCGTCAACTCGTCCGCGCTGCAGATCAGCGACACCCTCGGCTCGTCCCTCGTGGTCGGGGTCGCGGGCGCGCTGGTCACCGGCTTCGGCGCGGCCCGGCTCGGCGCCGGGCTCGCCGTCGCCGGAGCGCTGTTCGCCGCGATCGCCGTGTTCGGCGTGATCGCCGCACTCCGCCTGGAGGTCCGGAAATGACCGTCGAGTTCACCCTGCCCCCGGCCCTGGAGGCGCACGAGCCGCCCGAAGCGCGCGGCCGGACCCGCGACGGCGTCCGGCTCCTCGTCGGGCGGCGCGCCACCGGCGAGGTCGCCCACCACGAGTTCCGCGACCTGCCCGCGCTGCTGGACCCGGGCGACCTGCTCGTCGTCAACACCTCGGCCACGCTGCCCGCCGCCGTCCGGCTCGACCGGATCAGCGTGCACTTCTCCACCCCGGTGCCCGGCGCGGACGACCGGCTGTGGATCGTCGAGCTGCGCCGCCTCGCCGGCAAGTCCAGCCGCCCGTACTCCGGCGGCTGCCCCGGCGAGTGGATCCCGATGCCCGGCGGCGCCACCCTCACCCTCGTCGGACGGCACGCCGCCGGATCCCGGGAGTCCGACCGGCTCTGGCAGGCCCGGCTGAGCACCGACGTCGTCCCCTACCTGCGGCGATACGGGACGCCGATCCGGTACGGGTACGTGCGCCGCGACTGGCCGGTCTCCGCCTACCAGACGGCCTTCGCCCACGACCGCTCGACGGGCAGCGCGGAGATGCCGAGCGCCGCCCGCCCGTTCACGCCCGAGCTCGTGACGCGCCTGGTCTCCCGCGGGGTGCTGTTCGCCCCGCTCACCCTCCACACGGGCGTCGCGTCGCCCGAGGCCCACGAGCCCCCGTACGCCGAACGCTACGAGGTCCCCGAATCGACGGCCGCGCTCGTCGAGCACGTCCGCTCGCGGGGGCGCCGGGTGATCGCCGTCGGCACGACCGCCGTGCGCGCCCTTGAGACGTCCGCAGACGCCTTTGGACGCGTCCAACCGTCCTCGGGCTGGACGGAGCACGTCGTGACGCCCGAGAGCGGCGTCCGGGCCGTGGACGGGCTCCTCACCGGCCTGCACGAGCCCCGGTCGTCCCACCTGATGATGCTCACCGCCATCGCGGGCCGCGAACTGCTCGCCGCCACCTACGAGTCCGCCCTGGCCGAGGGCTACCTCTGGCACGAGTTCGGCGACCTCAACCTGATCGTGGCCGGTTAGTCCCCCCGTCTCGCATGCCGGACCTGCCGGACGAGGCGTGCGGCGCGGCCGGTACCGTTGTGAACGTATGGACGGGTCAGCGCAGCGCACGCTGCTCATCACGCTCACCGGACGCGACCGCCCCGGCGTGACGTCGCGTCTCTTCCGGACACTCTCCCAGTTCCCGCTGACGGTCGCCGACGTCGAGCAGGTCGTCATCCGCGGCCGGCTCGTCCTCGGCGTCCTGCTCGCCTACACCGAGGGCGCCGACATCGGACGGGTGTGGAACGCCGCCGAGCACGTCGCGAACGACCTCGACATGGAGATCGAGCTGTCCACCGGGCGCAACAAGCGGACGCACCGGCCCGGCGGCCGGCTGCACGTCACCGTCCTCGGCAACCCGCTCAAGCCCGCCGCCATGGCCGGGATCGCCGGCCGGATCTCCGCCCACGGCGCCAACATCGACCGCATCGAGCGGCTCGCGCAGAACCCCGTCACCTGCATCGAGATGGACGTCTCCGGCGCCGACCCGGACGCGCTGCGCGCCGGGCTCGCCGTCGAGGCCGCCGAGCAGCAGGTCGACGTCGCCGTCCAGCAGGGCGGCCTGCACCGGCGCGCCAAGCGGCTGATCGTCATGGACGTCGACTCCACCCTCATCCAGGGCGAGGTCATCGAGCTGCTCGCCGAGCACGCCGGCTGCCTGGACGAGGTCGCCAAGGTCACCGAGGCCGCCATGCGCGGCGAGCTGGACTTCGAGGGCTCCCTCCGCGAGCGGGTCGCCCTCCTCGCCGGGCTGGACGCCTCCGCCATCGACGACGTCCGCGGCAAGCTGCGGCTGGCCGCCGGCGCCCGCACCATGGTCCGCACCCTCAAGCGCCTCGACTACAAGTTCGCGATCGTCAGCGGCGGCTTCACCCAGGTCACCGACGCCCTCGTCGACGACCTCGGCATCGACTACTCCGCCGCCAACACCCTGGAGATCGCCGGCGGCAAGCTCACCGGCCGCGTCACCGGCCAGGTCATCGACCGCGCCGGCAAGGCCGCCGCCCTGGAGCGCTTCGCCCGCGAGGCCGGCATCCCGGTCAGCCAGACGGTCGCGATCGGCGACGGCGCCAACGACCTCGACATGCTCCAGGCCGCCGGCCTCGGCATCGCCTACAACGCCAAACCGGTCGTCCGCCAGGCCGCCGACACCGCCGTCAACGTCCCCTACCTCGACACCATCGTCTTCCTCCTGGGCATCTCCCGAGAAGAGGTAGAGGCCGCAGACGCTCTAGATTCCCAGGGGTAGCGACCCCCCTGGAACCCCCCGTCACGACGCAGGCGATCCTCACGCCACGGTTGCGGTCTGTCGTGCCTGTACTGACGTGCGCGGCGTCCCTGCGGTCGCCTGCGTCGACGGGCATGCGCCCTCCGCTCGCTGCGCTCGCTCCACGCGCCTGCCCGTGCCCCCGGCTGATGTTCGGACTCCAAGAGAGCGCGAATCGAACCTCCGCCACGAGGCGGGTGAGGTTCGGGGGGAAGGGGGGTTCGGGTAGATCTGGATCATGTTGCGGCGGCCGGTGGGGGCTTATGCGCGGGTTCGGGAGACCCTGGCCCGAGCCCATGGGCAGGTGGCACCCATGTACGGGGTGGCCGCCGCTGTGGCCATGGCCCTGCCCCTGCTCGTGGGGGCGGTGAACGAGCATCCGGCGCAGGGGTCGATGGTCGCGCTCGGGGCCTATCTCGTCGCCCTGCGGGCGCCCGAGGGGCCCTACGGGGCGCAGGCGCGGAACCTGGCCGCAGGGGTGCTGATCGTGTCGGTCGGCGCGGGGGTGGGCGGGCTGCTCAGCGAGCACCGGTGGCCGACCGTGCTCGTGGTGCCGCCGCTGGTCGCGCTCGGGGTGGCGGTGCCGCGGATCGGGGCGACGGCGAGCCTCGCGGTGCTGCTGAGCGCCGTCCGGCCGGAGTCCGCGGACGTCCTGAACGTCGGCCTGCTGGAGCTGGCCGGCGGGCTGCTCACCGCGCTGCTGCTGCTGGCGCCGTACCCGGCGCGGCGGCTGCTGCCGCTGCGGGAGGCGCTGAGCGAGGCCTCCGACGCGGTCGCGGAGGCGCTGGACGCCGTCGCGGAGGACGTGGGGGCGCCCGACGCGGCGCCGCTCGACGCGGTCGAGCTGACGAACCCCGACCTGCTGGCCGTCACCCGGATCCCGGACTGGGAGGCCAAGCGCCGGGCCGCGTCGGAGGCGCTGACGGCGGCGCGCTCCACCTACGCGCTGTACCGGTCCGGACGCGGGGACGGGGACCCCACGCGGCCCGAGCGGCTCATCGACGCCCTCGGCCGCGTCCTGCACGAGACGGTGACGCTGCAGGCCGTCCTGGAGGCGGCGAAGAACTACCCGCCGGACCGCGAGTGGCGGCTGGAGACGCAGACGGCGATCTCGGCGCTCGCGGCGCGGCTGCGGCTGCTCGCCGGCGCGATCGCGACGGCGGGCGAGGCGCCGCTCGGCCGGGAGGAGTCCGCCGCCGTCCGGCGGATGGGGCGCGCCGCCGAGCAGATCAGGCGCGCCGGGCTCGCCGGCGACGAGGACCTCGTCGCGGTCGCGCTGATCGGCCAGGTGCGCCGCTCCATCGACCGCATCGCCGGCGAGGTCGCGTCCGCGCGCCGCGTCGTCGCGGGCGGGCTGCGCATCGGGCTCGGCGCGCCGCGCATGCCGGACACGCTCGATCCGACGCCGGCATGGGACCGGCTGCGCCGCGCCGTCCGGACGCGGTCCCCGAGGTTCCGGCAGGTGTCGCGGGTGTTCGTGACGGCGCTGGTGTCGATGGCGCTGGCCGCCGCGTTCGAGATCCCGCACGGGCACTGGATGACGATCACCGCGATGCTGAGCCTGCGCGCCACCTACGGCGAGACGGTCGAGCGGCTCGTCCAGCGGGTGGGCGGGACGGCGGCCGGGTCCGTCGTGGCGGCGGTGATCCTCACCCTGGCGCCCGGGGAGATCACGATCGCGCTGACCGTCCTCTGCTTCGCCGTCGCCGGGTTCGCGATGAAGCCGGTGAACTACTCCTACTGGGCGCTGTTCGGGACTCCGCTGGCGATGCTGCTGCTCGACTTCTCCACGCCCGCCGACTGGCGCACCGCCGGGGAGCGGATCGGGCTGACGTTCGCGGGGACGCTGATGGCCTACCTCGCCGTCCGGCTGCTGTGGCCCGCGGGGCACCTGGAGCGGCTCCCCGTCCAGCTCGAACGGCTGCTGCGGACGCACGCCGGCCTCATCCGCGCCACGGCGGACGTCCTCGCCGGGGAGCGCGTCCGGCTGCCGCACGAGACGATCGTGGCGGCGGAACGGGCGGCGGAGGCGGTCGCCGAGACCCGGACGCGGCTCGGCCAGGAGCGGCTGCCCGACACCGAGCTGATCGCCCTGCTGCGCCGGACCGTGGACGCCGCGCACCGCAGCCGCGACCACCTGATCGCGGTGGCGCGGCTCGCCCGCGAGAAGGCCGTGGACACCGGCCCGATCCCCGAGATCCTCGACCGGGTCGCCGACCAGCTGGAGGAGGCCGCCGGGCTCCTGGAGGAGCCGGCGGACCTCGACCCGGAGGCCGGCACGCCGGCCGAGGAGCTCAGCGAGGAGCTCGCCGACCTCGACGCGCACCTGTCCACGCTGACGCGGCGGCGGCGCGCCGAGATCAAGGCCGGTGTCGGGCGGGACGAGCCCACCCCGCTCCGGCACGCCCTCCTCCAGGTGTCCGGCACCCGCCACACGATCCGGGCGCTGCGCCGGGACGCGGCCACGGTCATCGACACGGCGCTGGAGGCCGCCGAGCCGCGTTCCTGAGTCAGCCCTTCGGGGTGTGGACGGTGCGGAGCGTGCCGGCGCCGGGCCGCGCGTCCGTCCACGCCCCCGGCAGGTCGATCACGGCGAGCGCGCAGGTGGGGAAGGAGTCGGGGGCCTGCCCGGTCAGGTCGTGGACGAGCTGGTGCACCGACGGGTTGTGCCCCACGAGCAGCACCCGCCCGGCGTCCTCCGGCGCCTCGGAGACGAGGGAGAGGAGGTGGTCGGGGTCGTTGCCGTAGATCCCGGCCTCGAAGCTCACGGCGGCGTCGAGCGACAGCAGGTCCAGGGTCTCGCGCGTCCGCGCCGCCGTGGAGCACAGGACGTGGTCGGGGACGAGGTCGCCGGCGCGCAGCCAGTCGCCGGTGGCGGCGGCGTCGCGCCGCCCGCGGTCGTTGAGGGTCCGGTCGATGTCGGACGTGCCGAGGCCGGCGACGGCCTTGGCGTGGCGGAGCACGATGAGCGTCGGCATGGCCGCCACCCTACGGCGCGACCAGCGCCGCGATGCCCCAGAGCACGAGCATGACGAGAAGCATCCCGCCGATCACGACGGCGAACCCCTTGGGCCCCGACATGCCCGGCTTCCCGCTGCCGCTGCTCGCCAAGGCCGCCTCCTGAAATCTGGGTCCGGGCGCGGGACGTCCGAGCCCTCGCGTACAGCGTACGACCGGTGCCGGGTGATCCAGACACGGCCCCGGGGAACGCGGAAGGGGCCGGTGGCGCGTCGCCACCGGCCCCTCTGCCTCAAGCGGTCAGGACTTGCCGGACGGCTCCTCGCTGCCCGACTCGGCACCCTCGGCGCCCACCACGGCCTCCTCGGGGCCCTCCTCGATGGCGCCGCCCTTGGCCTCGCCGCTCTCCGTCGCCTCCGGGGAGCCGCCCTCGACGGCGGGCTCCGCGGGCGGCTCGCCGATCGGGTCGGCGCGCCGCTTGGAGATCACGATGGCCGCGACGATGACCGCGACGGACAGCACGGTCACCGCGACGCGCAGCAGGGTGTTGCCCGCGTAGGTGACCACCGCGTCCGCGATCAGCAGCGCGACCAGGTTCATCACCTTGATCAGCGGGTTGATCGCGGGGCCGGCGGTGTCCTTGAACGGGTCGCCGACGGTGTCGCCGATGACGGTCGCCTCGTGCGCCTCGCTGCCCTTGCCGCCGAGGTGGCCCTCCTCGACGAGCTTCTTGGCGTTGTCCCAGGCCCCGCCGGAGTTGGACAGGAACACCGCCATCAGCACGCCCGCCGCGATGGCGCCGCCCAGGAAGGCGCCGAGCGGCGCGTACCCGAGGGCGAAGCCGACCGCGATCGGCGTCATGATGGCCAGCAGGCCGGGGGTGGCGAGCTCGCGCTGCGCGTCCCGG
This sequence comes from Actinomadura madurae, assembly GCF_047130825.1. Taxonomy (NCBI): domain Bacteria; kingdom Bacillati; phylum Actinomycetota; class Actinomycetes; order Streptosporangiales; family Thermomonosporaceae; genus Actinomadura; species Actinomadura madurae. The sequence goes on along the minus strand of NZ_CP083237.1, from coordinate 6,816,914 downwards.
GTGCAGATGTCCACGACCCGGTCGTAGTCGGGCTTCTCGGTGTAGTCCATGATCCCGGGCTTGGTGCGGAACTGCTCGCGCACCTCGACCACGACCCGGCCGGCGGCCCGGCCGACGGCCATGATCGCCAGACCGGAGAACAGGAACACCACGGCCGCGCCGACGATCAGGCCGATCAGCACGTTCGGGCTCGCGATCGACAGGTTGAACGCGAGGAACTCGTCGCCGATCGCGTCCTTGGCGCTCTGCGACGCGTCGCTCAGCGCGGCGATCACCGTCGTGCGGAAGGAGCCGAACAGCGCGGTCGCGGCGAGCACCGCCGTCGCGATCGCGATCCCCTTGGTGATCGCCTTGGTGGTGTTGCCGACCGCGTCCAGCCGCTCCAGGACGGACGCGGCCTCGCCCTGGACGTCCCCGGACATCTCGGCGATGCCCTGGGCGTTGTCGGAGACGGGGCCGAACGTGTCCATCGAGACGATCACGCCGACCGTGGTGAGCAGCCCGGTGCCGGCCATCGCCACCGCGAACAGCGCGACGGTGGTGTTGCCGAAGCCGAGCAGGAACGCCCCGTACACGGCGCCGCCGATGACGAGCGCGGTGTAGACGGCCGACTCCAGCCCGAGCGAGATGCCGGACAGGATGACGGTCGCGGGGCCGGTCCGGGCGCTGCCGGTGACCTCCTTGACCGGCCTGCGGTTGGTCTCGGTGAAGTAGCCGGTGAGCAGCTGGATGGCGCTGGCCAGCACGATGCCGATGAGGACCGAGCCGAGCGCGACCCAGCGCGGGTCGGCGTCCAGGCCGCGGATCTCGGCGTCGGTGACGTTGCTCAGGTCGGCGAACGACGAGGGCAGGTAGGTGAACGCGGCGATCGCGACGAGGACCGCCGAGATCCCCGCGGAGATGAAGAAGCCCCGGTTGATCGCCGTCATCCCGGAGCGGTCGCCGGTGCGGGGGGCCACCGCGAAGATGCCGATCACCGCGGTGATCACGCCGATCATCGGCACGATCAGCGGGAACACCAGGCCCTCGTTGCCGAACGCCGCGGTGCCGAGGATCAGCGCCGCGACGAGCGTGACCGCGTACGACTCGAACAGGTCGGCGGCCATGCCGGCGCAGTCGCCCACGTTGTCGCCCACGTTGTCGGCGATCGTCGCCGCGTTGCGCGGGTCGTCCTCGGGGATGCCCTGCTCGACCTTGCCGACGAGGTCGGCGCCGACGTCGGCGGCCTTGGTGAAGATGCCGCCGCCGACACGCATGAACATGGCGAGCAGCGCGGCGCCGAAGCCGAAGCCCTCCAGCACCTTCGGCGCCTCGCCCTGGTAGGCCAGGACGACGACCGCGGCGCCGAACAGGCCGAGGCCGACGGTGAACATGCCGGCGACGCCGCCGGTGCGGAAGGCGATGCGCATCGCCGTCTTCTCGCCGCCCTGCTCGCGCGCGGCGGCGGCGACCCGGACGTTGCCCCGGACGGCCAGCCACATGCCGGTGAAGCCGGTGACGGCGGAGAACAGCGCGCCGATGACGAAGAAGACGGACCGGCCGATCCGCTCACCCGTGGAGTCGGCCGGCAGGAGCAGCAGAACGAGCGGGATCAGGACGACGAAGACCGCGACCGTTCGGAACTGGCGTTTCAGATAGGCGCTCGCACCTACCTGTACCGCTCGCGCGATCTCCTGCATCTTGTCGGTGCCCTGGCCAGCGGCCAGGACATCGCGCACGAGACCCGCGGCGACGGCCAGTGCGAGCAGCGCGATCACGGCGACGACGACGACCAGGGAGAGGTCGCCGCCGCCGAGATCCACTTCTGCGCTGGCCGGGCTTGACAGGGAAAACCCGGACATCCGTCCTCCTCGACAGGGGCATTGCGTCTCGATCGCCCAAAAGACGATCTTTACCGCGTACCCCGCGAGTCATGATTTCGAACGCCTCGCACGGCAACGCGGGTGCGGGGAGTCTACGCACGTACAAGGCGATTGTTAAGGCCGCGACACCCCTGATGAAGATGTCGCCGAAATGCAATCCGCGATACGCCGGAAATTGACCTATTAGCCTGATCAACGGCCATCGGCCCAGGTCAACCCGGGCCAGCTCACTATTACCCCGCCGTTACCTTGACAGGCGCAGGGACCTATGGCGCTTCGGCGTCTCCACCGGCGTCCCCAATCAAGCTAGGCATTAACACGGATTATGTCCAGACCCAAATCGGGACGATCTTGGGTTGATCACGAGAGAATCTCACACCACAGGCACCACACGCCCCACCGGCCCCACCCCGGGAGCGTCGCGGGGCGGTCGCCGGGGCCGCCCTCGCCCGGACCGTCCTGGGGCCACCCCCGGGGTTGCCGGAGGCCGTCCTGGAGCCGTCGCCGGGGCCGTCCTGGGTCGGCCCGGGGTCGACCCGGGGGTCGCCGGAGGCGGTCCCGGGGCCGGACACGGCGAAGGCCCCGCCGGGGTGGCGGGGCCTTCGGCCGCGAGCGAGGACGGGGCGCGTCAGATGGTCGCCTCGGCTTCGGCCGGCCAGCTCATCCGGATCTGCACGCCCTTGGGCGTGGCGGCGATCTCCACGTCGTCGGCGAGCCCGGCGATCACGGCCAGGCCCAGTTCGGCGGTGCCCTCTCCGAGCCCGTACTCGAGCTCGTCCGCGGACGGGGCGGCCGACAGGCCCCCCGCCGTCTCGTCACCGGGCACGGTGTCGCTGACGGTGACCTCGAAGCGGCGGTCGGCGCCGCTCAGCTCCAGGCGGACGGGCTCGTCCGGGCAGTGCCGCCGGTGCGCCTCCACGGCACGCGAGCACGCCTCCCCGACCGCGAGCCGCACCTCGTCCAGCAGGGGTTCGGCGACTCCGCTGCGGCGGGCGACGGCGGTCACGATCAGCCGGGCCGTCCGGACGTGGACGGGGAGCGCGCTGAAGGACAGTTCAACGGTCGACATCTCAGCCGCGGGCCGCCTACTTGGCGCCCTTGCGCTTCTCCTCGGCCTCGGCGATCGAGTCGTGGATGCCGAAGACCTTGGTCAGCCCCGTGATCCGGAAGATCTTGAGGATGCGCTCCTGGGTGCACACCAGCTCCAGCGAGCCGTCGTGGGCGCGCACCCGCTTCAGCCCGCCGACGAGGACGCCGAGCCCGGTGGAGTCGAGGAACTCCACCTTCTCCATGTCCACGAGCAGGTGGAACTTGCCCTTGTTGACCAGGTCGATGAGCTTCTCGCGAAGCTTCGGCGCCGTGTAGACGTCGATCTCGCCCTCCACGTTGATGACGGTGAGGCCATCGTCGGTGGTGTAGTCGTTCACCTTCAGGTCCACAGATCCTCCACGCGCCGTGCAGCACTATCCGATCCCGGCGTCCGGACCGCCCGAGCGGCGGCGTCCACCGAGACTTCGCCGTGATTCAACCACGCTCCGGCGCCGTGCACGCAGGTAATCGCCCACACGGGCGAAAGTTCGCGCCATCCCGTCTGACCTGCTGATCTCAGGGCCAGGGCAGGGGGTAACAGCCCTCCGTCGCCGGGGCGTTCCCGTTGTTTTGCCCAGGCTGGCAAACTGAAAACCTGATGGGCGCCCAAAGATCTTCAACTCCCCTGGACCGGCTGCTCGCCGACCCTGCGCGGCGCGATCGCATCACCCATGTGGAGAGCGTTCCCGCACGTCAGGGCCGCCACGCGAGCTGGCCGTCCTGGGCTCATCCGCTCCTGCTGGACCGGCTGGCCGCGGCCGGCATCGACGCCCCGTGGGAGCACCAGGCCGCGGCGGCCGAGCACGCCCGCGCCGGCCGGTCTGTGATCATCGCCACAGGCACCGCGTCCGGAAAATCGCTGGCCTACCTGCTGCCGGCCGTCGAGGCGATCTACGCGGGCGACGAGGACGCCCACCGCGAGGGGACGGTCCTCTACCTCTCGCCGACGAAGGCCCTCGCGGCCGACCAGCTGCGCGCGCTCCGCTCCCTCCGTCTCACGCGCGTCCGGGCCGCCACCTACGACGGCGACACTCCGCACGACGAGCGGACGTGGGTCCGGCAGCACGCCAACTACGTGCTGACCAACCCCGACATGCTGCACAGGTCGATCCTGCCCGGGCATACGCGCTGGTCGTCGTTCCTCCGCCGCCTCCGGTATGTGGTCATCGACGAGGCGCACGGGTATCGCGGCGTATTCGGGTCCCATGTCGCGCACGTCCTGCGCCGCCTGCGCCGGCTCTGCGCGCGCTACCGCTCGTCCCCCACGTTCATCCTCGCTTCCGCGACGGCGTCCTCCCCCGCGATCGCCGCGTCCCGCCTCACCGGGCTGGACGTGGTCGCGGTCGACGACGACGCCTCGCCACGCGGCCCCGCCACGTTCGCGCTGTGGGAACCGCCGTTGACCGACCTGCGCGGTGAGCGCGGCGCCCCTGTACGCCGTACCGCCACGGCCGAGGCAGGCGACCTCTTGGCCGACCTGGTCGTCGAGGGCGTTCAGACGCTCGCGTTCGTCCGGTCACGGCGCGGTGCGGAGTCGGTGGCCCTCAGCGCCAAGCGCGCACTGCACGAGGCAGCGCCTGACTTGGCGGAACAGGTCGCCGCCTACCGCGCCGGCTACCTGCCCGAGGAGCGGCGCGCCCTGGAAGCCGCCCTGCGCTCGCGCTCGATCATCGGCCTGGCGAGCACGAACGCCCTGGAGCTGGGCGTCGACGTCTCCGGGCTCGACGCCGTCCTCGTGTGCGGGTGGCCGGGGACGCGCGCGTCCCTCTGGCAGCAGGCGGGACGTGCCGGACGTTCCGGGCAGGCCGCCCTGTCGGTCCTCGTGGCGCGGGACGACCCGCTCGACACGTTCCTCGTCCACCATCCGGAGGCGATCTTCGGGACGCCGGTCGAGGCCACCGTCCTCGATCCCGACAACCCCTACGTCCTCGAACCCCACCTGTGCGCGGCGGCGTCCGAGATGCCGCTGACCGAGGACGACCTCCCGCTGTTCGGCCCCGCGACCGCCGACCTGCTGCCCGACCTCGTCCGCCGCGGGCTCCTCCGCCACCGTCCCGCGGGCTGGTACTGGACGCGCCGCGACAAGGCCGCCGACCTCGCCGACATCCGGGGGGCGGGCGGCGCCCCCATCCAGGTCGTCGAGCTGTCCACCGGACGCCTGCTCGGCACCGTGGACGAGGCCTCCGCGCACACCACCGTCCACGAGGGCGCCGTCTACATCCACCAGGGCGAGTCGTTCATCGTCCACACCCTCGACCTGGACGACGGCGTCGCGCTCGTGGAGGCCGCCGACCCCGACTACTCCACGACCGCCCGCGACGTGACCGACATCGGCATCGTCGAACGGCTCCGCTCGGTCTCCTGGGGCGAGGCCACGCTCTGCTTCGGAACCGTCGAGGTCACCCGCCAGGTCGTCGCCTACCAGATGCGGCGCCTGCAAACGGGCGAGATGCTCGGCGAGAAGCCCCTGGACCTGCCGCCCCGCACCCTCCGCACGCGCGCCGTCTGGTGGACGCTCTCCGAAGACCAGATCTCACGCTTGGACGACCTCGACCTGGCGGGCGCCGCCCACGCCGCCGAACACGCCTCGATCGGCCTGCTCCCCCTGTTCGCCACATGCGACCGCTGGGACATCGGTGGCGTCTCCACGGCCGTCCACCCCGACACGGGGCTGCTCACCGTCTTCGTCTACGACGGCCACGAAGGCGGCGCGGGCTTCGCGGAACGCGGCTACGCCGACGCGGCGTCCTGGCTGCGGGCGACGCGTGACGCCATCGCGTCCTGCGAATGCGACTCGGGCTGCCCGTCCTGTATCCAGTCGCCCAAGTGCGGTAACGGCAACGACCCCTTGGACAAGCGCGGCGCCCTGGACCTCCTGGCCGTCCTCCTGGACGGAGCCCCCCGAGAGCGTTAGGCGTTGGGCGCCATGCGCTGCGCGGAGACGGGCGGCTGGTCGTCCATGCCCCGGCGCGCCTGGGCCAGGGCCTGCTGGAGCTTGCGCCGCTCGATCTCCAGCGTCTGCAGCGACTCCTCGTGCTCGTCCCGCAGATCCCTCAGTTCCCGCCGCATGTTCATCGCGCGCCGGAAGCCCAGCATCGCGACCGTCACGCCCGCCATCAACACGATGGCGACCACCGCACCGGCCATGAAGACATGCCACTGCGCCGTGACCCCCGGCACGTCGTTCCCGAACACGGCCATCTCGGCGGCGCCGCCGTTGTCCAGCACCACGGCCACCCCGACCGCGACGGCGGCGAGCGCGACGATCAGTCCCAAGAAGATCATGCGGAGGGTCTCCTCTCCAACGGGCCCCACCGGCCCGGAACGGGCCGGAATCCCGGGCGACGGGCCGCATTACCGGACGATCCGACTCGGCATGGCAGCCTAGACCCTGCCCAAACCGGTCGCCAGCCCTTCCTGATCATCGGAACCCGCCGCCGCCGTCCGGCCACGCAAGGTCACCCGGCGCCGGCGGGCGTCACGTGAGGGCGGGCTCCGCGGGGAGGGTCGGCCGGATGTTCTGGTTCAGACGGAACAGGTTCGCGGGGTCGTAGGCGTCCTTGAGCGCGACCAGCCGGGCGTACTTCTCCTCGCCGAACGCGTCGCGGACCCGGTCTCCCTCCGCCGTGAAGTTGAGGTAGGACGCACCCGTGCTGAACGGGCGCAGCGCGGCCGCGAACCTGCGTGTGGCGGCGGTCATCGCGGCGTCGTCGGCCGGATCCGACCACACCGCGATCGGATGGAACAGGTAGCGGGCGTCGCGGTGCGAGAAGGCGGTCGCCTCGTCCGGCACCCGGGCGACGCCCTGGCCGATCCGGAAGAGGACCATCTGGCTCAGCGGCGCCCCGCGCCCGGCCAGGTCGACGGCGTGGGAGAGGTAGACGTCGATCGCCGCGTCGTCCAGGTCCCGCATGTACTCGCCGCGCCAGTAGTTGCGGAAGCCCGGCGGACAGGTCGGGTCGAGGATCGCCTGGAACTCGGTGTAGGGCATCGGTGAGATGAGGTCGACGGCCGGCCCCATCTCCCGGAGCGGCCGGATCGCGTCCTCGCCGAGTTCCGGGGCCCCGACGTAGAGCACGAGCACCCCGAACACCGGTTTCCCCACGAGCTCCGGCGGGACGAACGGCGCGGACGGCGCGGTGAGGACGGCACAGGACGTGGACAGCTCGTCGGGCGCGGCGTCCGCCCAGTCGCGCCACCGGCGCACGAGTTCCGGTGCCCGCTCGACCGGGAAGGCCGTCAGCCCGGCGAGGACGGTCGGGCCGAGCGGCTCCAGCCGGAACTCGAACTCGGTGACGATGCCGAAGTTCCCGCCGCCGCCGCGGATGCCCCAGAACAGCTCGGCGTTGTCGTCCTCGCTGGCCCGCACGATGCTCCCGTCGGCGAGCACGACCTCCGCCGAGACGAGGTTGTCGCAGGCCAGCCCATACTTCGAGGACGTCCAGCCGTAGCCGCCGCCGGTCGTGAACCCGCCGATGCCGGTCGTGGTCACCCGCCCGCCGGGGGTGTGCAGCCCCTCCGCCTGGGTGGCCGCGTCGTACTCCCCCCACAGCACGCCGCCGCCCGCCGTGGCCGTCCGCGCGACCGGGTCCACGGTGACCGACTTCAGCCCGCCTAGATCGATCATCATGCCGTCGTCGCAGGTGGCGAGCCCCGCGACGCCGTGGCCGCCGGAGCGGACCGCCACGAGCAGCTCGTTGTCGCGCGCGGTGTCGACCGCCGCGGCGACGTCCGCCGCGTCCGCGCACCGGGCGATGACCGCCGGGCTGCGGTCGATCATCCCGTTGAAGACGCTCCGTGCCTCGTCGTATCCGGGCTGGGACGGCAGGAGCACCGTGCCGGAGAACCCGCCTTTGAGGGCGTTCACCACGTTGATCGGGGCCATCACTCCTCCTTCGGATCGTCAGATGGCACGATCGTGGCGGAACCCCCGTTCCGCGAGCGTTCCGCGCACCCGCTCCTCGAACGCGCGCTGCCCCCGCCGCCGCGCCGCGGCGAGCGCGCGGTACAGCTCCGCGTCCACCTCGCCGCGGGGCTCGCCGAGCGCCGCGAGGAACAGGGCGCGCAGCCGCCGGATCTCTGCCTCCCACAGCCGGGCGCCGCGGCCCATGCCGAGCGCCTCGTCCGCCAGGGCCAGCCCGGCGCCGGGCTCGGCCGCCAGGGCGTACCCCTCCAGCAGCAGCCGGGTCGCGACACCGGGCAGCCCCGGCGCGGGCGGCTCGCCCAGGACGACCTGGTCGCGGGAACGGCGCAGGCGCTCCAGGCCCTCGGACGTCCGCCCGGCGAGCACGTCGAGATATCCGCCGAACAGTTCCATCGGCACGCGCACCTGGCGGGGAGCGCCCTCCGCGAGGTCCGCCTCCAGCCCCCGCACGTGCCGGCGGAACTGCACGGCGTCCCCGCGGTCCATCGCGTCGATCGCCGCCCACAGCCACGTGACCGCCCTGCTGTACGCGTGCGTGGACCCCTGCGCGACCCCCAGCGCGATGGCGCGCTGGCGGTCGGCCTCGGCGCCGCGGCCGAGCAGCCACAGCGCGTGCGCCAGCCGCAGCCGGACGATCAGCTCGGTGTCCTGCCCGTAGCGCAGGACGTGCGCCCGGCGCCGCGCGGGCCGGAACCGCCGCACCGCCGCCGTGAAATGCCGGCGCGCCCGCTCCAGGTCCCCCGCCCAGTAGGCGGCGATCCCGTCGACGTAGTCGGCCTCCACCCACAGCACCTGGTCGCCGTCCCGTTCGGCGCGCGCCCGCAGCCGCTCGCCGAACCCGTGCGCCGCCGCCCACTCCCCGCGCGTCAGTGCCGCCAGCGCCAGCGACCAGACGAGCGGCGGATCCGGCTCGCCGCCGAGCCGGTCGGCGAGCCGCAGCGCCCGCGCGTGCACCCGCGCCATCCGCTCCGACCCGTGCCCCTCGCATGCCACCAGCGGCGCCGGCAGCGCCGTCAGCAGCCGCAGCTGGAGCCGCGCCGTGCCGGGGCCGCGCGGGAGACCGTCCGACAGCTCCAGCGCCCGCTCCAGCGCGCGGGCAGCGTCGGCGTGCGCGTGCAGCCACTGCGCGTCCCGCGCCGCCCGCTCATGCCACCGGACGGCCGCCGCGGTCGCGCCCGCCTTCTCGTAGTGCGCCGCGAGCGCCGCCGCCGCGCCGCCGCCCTCCTCCAGCGCGCGGGCCACCGCGAGATGCGCCCGCCGCTGGCGGGGCGGCCCGAGCGCGGCGTAGGCGGCGTCCCGGATCCGTCCGTGGCTGAAGTCGTAGGCGCTCGGGCCGTGCGCCCGGACGATCCCGCGGCGCCACAGCTCGTCCAGCGCGGACACGAACGTCCGCTCGTCGAACCCGCTCGCCGCCGCCGCGACGTCCGCGGTGAACGCCCGCCCCACCGCCGCGGCGACGCCCGCCAGCTCCGCGGCCGGCTCCGACAGCCGCGCCAGCCGCCCCGCGATCACCGCCTGCACCTTCGGCGTGGCCGCCGGCGCGTCCGCCCGCAGCGCCTCCACCAGGAACAGCGGATTGCCCTCGCTGTCGCCGTACAGCCTCTGGAGATCAGCGGCGTCCAATGGCATGCCGGTGATGCGCTCGGCCAGCAGCGCGGTCTCCTCCCGGCCCAACCGCCCGAGCTCGATCTCGGTGAACCGCCCGAGCGCCCGCAGCGACCGGATCAGCGTGCCGAGCGGATGCCCGGCGTCGAGGTCCTCCTTCCGTGCGGTGACGGCCACGAGCAGCCGCGCGGACGGCGCCGCCCGCACCAGGTAATGGACCAGCCTGAGCGACTGCGCGTCCGACCACTGGGCGTCGTCCACCACCAGCAGCAGCGGCGCCCCGGCGGACATCAGCGCCCGCCGGATCGCGCCGTAGAGCCGCCGCCGCAGCTCGGGCTCCGGCAGCGCCTCGGGCGGCGCCACCGCCAGCTCGGGCAGCAGCCGGGAAAGCTCGGTCAGCCGCGCCCGATCCAGCCTCGGCAGCCGCGCCGACACCGGAGGGGACCGCAGCCACGCCGTCACGACCCCGTAGGCGATCGTCCCCTCCGCCGGATAGGCCCGCGCCTCCACCGCCGGCGCGCCCACGCGGACCCTCAGCTCGTCCACCAGGCGGGTCTTGCCGATCCCGGCCTCCCCGCTGACGAGCACCAGCTGCGCACGCCCGGACGCCGCCTCCCGCCACACCCCCGCCAGGCGCTCCCACTCGGCGGCCCTCCCGACGAACGGCGACATCGCGGCCGGCGGCTCCGCCTCCGCGACGAGCGCCTCGTACATCGCCCGCGTCTCCGGCGACGGCCCGACGCCGAGCTCCCGCTCCAGCGTCGTGGCGCACACGTGGTACGCCCGCAGCGCCCGCACCCGGTCACCGCCCTCACCGCAGAGCCGCATCAGCAGCCGATGCCCCTCCTCCCGCAACGGATCGCAGCCCACCAGCTGCTCGGCGTACCGGACGGCGTCCGGCCACCGCCCCTCCCGGCCGCGCCGCTCCGCGAGCTCCGCCAGCGACCCCATGTACAGCCTCGCGAGCCGCTCCCGCTCCTCGATCAGCCACTCGTCATAGCAGCCCTCCAGCAGCTCACCGCCGTAGAGGCCGACCGCGTCCTCCAGCCGCCCACCCGCGATCGCCAGCTCGAACTGCTCGACGTCCAGCCGCACCGGCGCCTCGTCCCGCCACCGCACCGTCCGCGCCCCGATGTCGACGAAGCGGTCGACGTCCGGCAATGACCGCCGCAGATTGTGCAGCACCTTGCGAAGGTTGGTGAGCGCCTGCCCATCGGTCGAGTCCGGCCACAACAGGAACGCCAGCCGCTGCCGCAACTGCGGCGCCTCCCGATGCAGCAGCAGATACGCCAGCAACGACTCCACCCGCGCCGACTCCAGCGTCGGAAGCGCCTCCCCGTCCAGCCGGAGCTCCACCCCGCCGAGCAGCCGCACCCGCAACGCCGGCGCCATCTCAGAACGCCCCCCGCGTCAGCCGAGCCCGAGCGCGCCCCACACCCCGAAACGCCCCGCGGCCGAACTTCCCCCCGGCCATCCCCCCACGCTACGCCCACCCCCACCACCCCTCCCAAGCCCACCAACCCCTGAGACGGCCCCAGGAAAGCAAGCACCCACCGGGCATTTCCAACCCGGCACAGCCGACCACCGCCCCCACCCACCAGCACGCTTGACACACCAGCCAGCACCATGACCCCGGAGCGACCGCCAGCCATCGGCCGCCTGGCTACGGCCTCGGGGGAGAAAGCCATACACAGCGACCGTCTCTGACGATGCGGGCAATGATCGAGCCGGTAATCACGAAGCGAAAGCAGCGCTGCCGCCCAGCGAGCGGATACCACAAGCCCCGCACCCCGCAGTGCCACAGGACAAGTGAACGTGGCCGACCGGCTGGGCACGCTTCGGCGCATTGGCCCGCTGGCGAGAACCATAGAACTCACCCCGCAGATCCAGCACGCCACCGAACAGGCCCGCCGGCTCACCGCCGAACCGATCACCCGCGCCCACAACGCCGGCGCCCTCCGCACCGACGCGACCGCCCCGGAAATCTTCCTGCTCCGCCAGCCGCGTAGACGGCCACCCATGCCGCGCCCACCGGATCGCCCGGCCCGCACCCACGAATCGCCCGGCCCGCACCCACGAATCGCCCGGCCCGCACCCACGAATCGCCCGGCCCGCGCCCATGAATCGCCCGGCCCGCCGGGCCCATGAATCGCCCGGCCCGCCGGGCCCATGAATCGCCCGGCCCGCCGGGCCCATGAATCGCCCGGCCCGCCGGGCCCATGAATCGCCCGGCCCGCCGGGCCCATGAATCGCCCGGCCCGCCGGGCCCATGAATCGGCCGGCCCGCCGGGCCCACGGGTCGGCCGGGTCGGGCGCAGACCATTGAGTGAGATCCCCTGGACCGGCGGCCGTTCCACGGTCCGCTCGATGGACCGGGAACGGCAGTCGGCCAATCGCGAGCCGGGTGACGGTCGGCTCGCCGGAGAGCCTCCGGCCGCGTGGCGGCCGGGTGGGCTGTGAGTATGGGCATGCGCCAGGGGGAGGGGCGCGGTGCGGGCTACTTGCTGCGGCGGCCGCGTTTGGGCTTGGTGGCGGGTTGGGCGATGCGGACGCTTACGCCGCTGGAGCGCTTGCCGAGGGTTGCGGGACGGCGGCCGGGCTTCGGCCTGGGCGAGTCGACGGTCCTCGGGCCACCGGTCCTCTTCGCCGGTTTGCCGGCCTTGGCCCCGGCGAGCGTGACCGGGGCCGTCTTGGCCAGCGCCTCGGCTCGCGCGATCTGCTCGCGGGCCTTGGACACCCGCTTGCGGCCGGTGCCGCTGCGGGCGATGCGCGCGGCCATGCCCTTGCTGCTGGTCGGGCCCTGCGCGACGCGCAGTCGCCGCGTCCACGTCCCGAGATGCGCAGCGATGATCAGCAGGACCATCGCGATGCCGACGCTCTTGCCCCACTGGAGGCGGTCGGTCGCGGCGACGTTCTCCGCCTTCGGCGAATCGGTGGCGATCTGCGGCGCCGGGTAGGTGAAGCCGGGCGTCGCGCCGTCCGGCTGGACGGACGGGAGCGTGACCGGCGACTGGTTGTTGAACGGGGTCAGCGGCGTCCCGGTGCTGGGGACGCTGCCGCCGGACGGGAGAGACGGCGCCGAGCCGCCGGGCACCGAGCCGGAACCACCCAGCGAGGCGCTGGCCGTGGATGCGCTTGAGGACAGGGAGCCGCCCGTTCCCGTCGACCGCCGGGCCTTGACGCCCACCGAGACCGCGCCACTGGACCGGGTCGCCGACAGGGTGGCGGAGCAGCTCGTCCCCTGGCACAGGGAACCGACCGAACCGGACTTGGACTTCACACCCGAACCGGACAGCGTGTACCCGGTGAGGTCGTCCTCAAGGCCGCGGTTCCACTTCACGACGACCTTGCCGCCGGACGCGCTGGCGGACACTCCGGTGGGGGCCGCCGGCGCGATGCGCACGGTGAAGGTGTTGGAGTCGTAGATGTTCCCGGTCTGCTTGCCCTTCAAGTAGACCTTGTAGCGGCCGTTCCGGCCGATGGAGAAGGTTCCGGACATGTCCCCGGAGAAGCCCTTCTCCTGGAGGAACGTGTCGCCGATGCCGGGGCCGTCCACCCTCAGCTGCATGGTGATGGCGAAGTCGAAGTGGGCCTTGGCCGTCAGCTCGGACCCGCTGGTGATGACCGCGCCGTTCGCCGGGGTGATGACACTGGTCGTCGCGGCCTTCGCAGGCAGGGCGGCGAGTACCGGGAAGCTCATCGCAAGGGGCGCCGCGAGCGCGACTGCACCGATCCTGCGACTGATGGTCACGGCCTCAATCCCTTCGACAGCGTCCTGCTCGTTCGTCCCGCGGAGGGCTCGCGGGTCACACTGTGCCTGGAGATGGCTACGGGCTTACGGCAGCGTAACGTACCACCGGGTAGCAAAAGTCACAGGAGCATGACAAAGAGGAACGTGTTTTCATTCTCCGACGACCTCCCACCCTATTGACACTCAGTGCAACGATGTAAGCGTTACCTTACATCGTCCCGTCCCACGGGGCCAGCCCTGGCCCGGGAAGCGACTCGCAGACCGCCGATCCCCATCGGCACATGCAGCTCGACCGTCACCGACACCTCGACCACGTCACCGCGCACCCGGCACCGCGCCACGCGGGCACCGGACTCGACCGCGATCTCTTTCGCCCTGGCGCAGGCGTCCCCGTACGCGACCCGCGCTGCGCCTGCCAGAGCCGCCATGTCGGCCGCCGCGTCCCCCCGATGCCTCGCCACCCGGACGCCGCCGACCATGATCGCCGTGACACCGACCACCCACACGAGGACCGAGAACGCGAGCACCCACACCGTCCCCGACCCCCGATCCCCCCGCAACAAGCTCGACCCCCACCTGGGCTGGTTCGCGGTGTGTGCAGGGTCAGGAGGCATCGGCGGGGGTTCCTGGTTCTGTGGGGGCGGCCACATGGGCTTGGACGGTCAGGGGTGGCAGGCCGATCGCCGCAGCGGGGCGGACAGGGGCCGAGACGTCCACGTGGACGGTCGCCTCGTCGCGCCGGACCTCGACGGTCGCCCCATCGGGGACGGCCTCCTTCACCAGAGCCCGTACCGCGGTGAGGGACTCGCCCCTGGCCGCGGCACGGGCGCCGGCGCGGGCCGCGTCCGCGCAGGTGAGCTGGACGGACGCGACCGTCACGCCCCACAGGGCGACCGCGGTGATCAGGACCAGGGCGGGGAGGGCCACGGCGATCTCCGCCGTGACCGTCCCGCGGTCCCTCAGCCGGCCAGCTTCAGGGCCTTCTCGATGATCTGTAAGAGCAGCGACTTCACCTGGGAGCTGGTCACGATCTTGAACAGCAACCCGGCGAAGGCCGCCGCCGCGATGGTGCCGACCGCGTACTCGGCGGTGGACATCCCGCGGTCCTTGCATGCTCCGGACCATCGCCGCACCACCGTCTTCATGGCCCTCATCGGGGCTCCTTTCGCTCGTGGTTCTGTTCAAGGCTGCTGTCCGGGCGGACCGGGTGAAGGGTGAACGCCGTTCTGTGGATAACCCGGCTCACCAGGGCAGGAGGAGGGTCGAGGCGATCCCGGCGATGGCCGGGACGACGCCCAGCAGGATGAAGGCGGGCAGGAAACACAGGCCGAGCGGGGCGAGTGCCCGGACGCCCGCCGCCCTGGCCCTGGCGGCGGCCGCCGAGCGGGCGACGCGGCGTTGGTCGCGTGCAAGGCGGCTGAGAGACGGGGCGAGAGCGGCCCCCGTCGACGTCGCCCGGACGGCCGCCCGTGCCAAGGGTGCGAGCATCGGCTCCTTCGTCAACGCCAGCCACGCTTCCGCCGGATCGGCTCCCAACCGGATCTGGACGGAAACGGCACGGAGCTCGTCCCCGAGTGGGCCACCAACGGCGTCCGCGACGGCGGTCACGGCCTCGTGCCAGGGCGCGCCGCCACGCAGGCATGCGGCGAGAAGATCGACCGCGGCCGGGAGGTCCGCGATGAGCCGGGCCTGCCTGCGGCGGCGCTCACCGCTGCCGAGACGGCTGAAGGACGACCACACCGCCACCGCCGCCAGAACACCGATCGCCCAGCCGGTCGGCCCGCCCAGCACCACCACGCACAGCACTCCCGCCGCACCAGCAGCGGCACGCCTGAGCAAGACGTCCCGCCGCTGAGCCTCTTCTGAGGGCCCGTCCCGTCCCTTCACGGCATCGGGCGCCCCACCCCGCCGGAAGGCGGCCTGACCCCGCGCACGCCGCGGACTAGCAGCGGCATGCTTCGGCTGTCTCCCACGAAACTGCTTGGCCAGCCTGTGCGTAGCGGTACTCGTCCCCCTAGGAAGGAGAAAACCGGACACCGCAGCGCAGAGCACAACCATCCACACCGTCACGCCCCCACCTGCCTACCCTTCGCTCACCTTGTCGCCCGGCCCGAGCCCATCCGCCCCCGCTGCAAGCCGACTGACCTGCCTTCCCCAACTCGCGGCGCCCCCGCCCCACCCGCAAACAGAACAGCCGGCGCCACGTTCAGCACGCGGCCAGGGAGCGCGCGCAACGGAAGCCAGAGCAGCTCTGTCTCCAGACGGACAAGTCCGTCCGCAAGGTGGTGAACGCCCTGCTCGGAAGGCTGACCGACACCAGTCCCTCCGAGCCGCCCGCACACCAACGCCTCCGCCGCAGTGCCGCAAGCCCCCACGGCGTCACCAACACCAGCGCCAGACACACACTGCGCACCCGGCCACTTCCCATCCGACCGCCTTGCCAGCGCACAGATCTGCCTCCGGGTGGGCAAGTTCCGGCCCACCAAGGTGGAGACGTTCCGTTCGGGAGGCCGACCGACGCCTGGTTCCCGAGCCGCCCGCGCACCAGTTCCTCCGCCGTAGGCGCCGCGAGCCCAACCGCGTCGCGGACACCGGCGCCAGACACACACTGCGACGCCTGGCCCCTTCCCATCCGTCGCCTTGAAGGGAGGTGGTGGTGCGGGGTGATCATGGGGGCCTGGGAGTTCGTGGGGTTAGTGGGGATTCTGCGGATTGGGCTAGGTGGCGGGTCCAGTAGAGGCCTGTTGCGTTGAGGGTTGTGCCTGTGATCAGGCAGGCCAGGCCTGGGAGGGTTCCGAAGAGGAACTGGATGGGGTGGGCGCCTAGGGCTGCGGCCATGGCCAGGCCCAGGAGGGGGAGCGCGGCCAGGAGGCGGGCCGTTGCGCGGGGGCCGGCCAGTTGGACGGAGACCTCCTGGCGCTGGGTCTCCTCGTCGCGTAGGGCGCTTGCGAGGCCGTCCAGGACGGTGGCGAGGGTGCCGCCGCGTTCGGAGCCGACGCGCCAGCAGGCCGCGAGCAGGCGGAGGCCCTCGGCGCCGGGTTGGGCGGCCAGCTTGTCCAGGTGGTCGGGCGGTGGGCGAGGCAGGCTGAGGAGTTCGGCGGACACGTGCGGGTCTAGGACGGCGGCAGCCGCTGTGAAGGCCTCGTCAGGGGTGCGGCCGGCGGCCAACTCGGCGGCCATGGCGTCGCACAGTTCGATGACCGCGGTGCGGCGGCGTTGTGGACGTGTTCGGTGTTCCCGGAAGGTCTCGATCCTGGTCTGGAGGGGGCGCAGTGGATTTGAGGGTTTTGGGGAGGTCAGGCGGTCGAGGCGGTGGGACGCTGGGGAGGGTGTCAGGAGCGTCCAGGCCGCGGCGGCCGCGCAGAGGACGGCGAGAACCTCGATCATGTTTCGCCCCTCAACCGGGCGGCCAGGGCGTCCACGCCCGGGGCCGGGACGGTTTCGCCGGAGGTGGTGAACGAGACGGCGGGGACGACGCCGACCAGGCCGTCGGGGGCCCGCTGGAGCAGGCAGATCTCGGCTACGCGGCGCCGGCCCCCGCCCGGCTCGCGGACCAGATGGACGACGATGTCCAGCGCCGCTGCCAGCTGGCTGTGGACGGCCTCCCGTGTGAGCCCCGCCGCACAGGCGAGGGCTTCCAGGCGGGCGGGTACGTCGGCGGCCGTGTTGGCGTGGAGGGTGCCGCAACCGCCTTCGTGGCCGGTGTTCAGGGCTTGGAGGAGAACCACTACCTCGGGGCCGCGCACCTCGCCTACGACCAGGCGGTCGGGGCGCATGCGGAGGGCCTGGCGGACCAGGTCGTTCAGCGTTACGCCGCCCGCGCCCTCCATGTTCGGGGGGCGAGCTTCGAGGCGGACGACGTGGGGGTGGGACGGTTTCAGCTCCGCGGAGTCTTCGACCAGGAGCAGGCGTTCCGATGGGTTCACGAGCGAGAGCAGGGAGCTTAGGAGTGTGGTCTTGCCCGTTCCCGTGCCGCCGGTGATCAGGAAGGCGGCGCGGGACTCGATCAGGGCGGCGAGGAGGGCGGCGCCCTCGGGCGGGATGGTGGTCGCCGTGACCAGCTCGTCCAGGGTGAAGGCGCGGCGGCGGGGGAGGCGGAGCGACAGGCAGGTGCCGGTCGCGGCCACCGGCGGCAGGACCGCGTGGAGCCGCACGCCGCCCGGCAGGCGGGCGTCGGCGTAGGGGGAGGCGTCGTCGAGGCGGCGGCCGGCGGCGGCGGTGAGGCGCTGGGCCAGGCGGCGCAGGGCCGGTTCGTCCGGGAAGCGGACGGAGGTGCGGACCAGACCGGAGCCGGTGTCGATCCAGACCTCGTCCGGGCCGTTCACCAGGACGTCGGTGACATCCGGAGAGCGCAGCAGCGGCTCCAGGGGGCCGGCGCCGACGAACTCGGCGCGTAACTCGTCGGCCAGGGCGAGGACCTCGCGGTCGCCGAGCAGGCGTTCTTCCGCGCGCAGCGCGGCGGCGACCCGGCCGGTCGTCGCCTCGCCGCCGGTGTGGGCGAGCCTGTCCCGGACGGCGTCGGAGAGCCCGGTCACGCGGCGGCCTCCTGGTAGGCGGTGGGCTGGAGGGCGAGGTCGTCGAGGACGGCGGCGCAGAAGTCGGCCAGGGGGCCGCGGCGGCAGGCTCGTTCCAAGGTGCCCTCGTCCGTCGCGGCGGGCAGGCGGCGGTCGCGTTCGAAGGTGCCGGCGGACGGCAGGTCGAGGGCGGTCACGACGGCGTCGGGCGTGAGGCCGCCGGGCGCCGGGCCCTGGACGACCAGGCGCAGGTCGGCGGTGTCGCGGCGCAGCGCGGTGGCGAGGCCGTCGGCGGCGACGGTGGCGCGGACCTCGGCGGGGACGAGCAGCAGGGTGCGGTCGGCGGTGCGCAGCGCGGCCCGGCCGACGTCGCCGGGGTAGCGGGGGACGTCCACGACGACCAGGTCGAACCCGCGGGCGGCGGCGTCGAACAGCGACCCGACGGCCTCGTCGGAGACCGGGACGGGTTCGCCGCGCCGCCAGGAGAGGACGGACAGGTCGCCCGCGCGGGGCAGGGTCTCGCGGAGCGTGGCGGTGCTCAGCCGGCCGCGGCGCTCGGCGAGGTCGTGCCAGCGGACGCCCTCGTGCTCCTCCAGCCCGAGCATGAGGTCGACGCCGCCGCCGAACGGGTCGGCGTCGACGAGGAGGGTGCGCAGTCCCTGGTTCGCCGAGGCCACGCCGAGCGCGGCGGCGAGGACGCTGGCCCCGGCGCCGCCGCGGGCGCCGACGACGCAGAGGGTGGTGGCCCAGCCGCCCTCGGGCTCGCAGGCGGCGGCGAACGCGTTGACGAGCCAGTCCTCGTGGTCGGGCAGCGCGGCGACGTCCTGGGCGCCGGCCTCCACCGCGAGGCGGTACGCGTCGGACGTGGCGCCGTCGCCGGTGACGAGGACGACGCCCGGCCGGCGCTGGAGGCCGGCGGCCGCCACGTCCCCGGCGGCGTCGGCGCCCACGAGGATGAGGGCCGGCCACGTCCAGGCGGGCCTGGCCTCGTCGGCGCCGTAGGCGACCTCGGCGTGGGCGTCGGCGGCGGCCGCGAGGCGGAGCAGGCCGTCGGCGAGCGCCGGGTCGGAGGTGACGATCAGTGCCGCAAGGTTCATCGGATGGCTCCTTCGACGTTCGGAGACATCCACCTTGCGGGGCGCCGCGCGGGCGCCGCTGGGAATACGTGACCTGTGGATAACTTCCCGCCGCGGGCGGCGGGGCGGTGGCGCGGAGGTGTCTCGCGGGCGCCACCGCCCGGCCGCTGCACGACTGGGCGACCCCCGCCGGGGGGGAGAGCGGGGGTCGCCGGACGGTCCGGCTCCGGGGGGGTAGAGCCGGCCCGTTTTCCCAGGAAAGACTCAGGGAGTTCAGCCCGTATGTAAGTTCGCGCTATGCCACGGGCAAACTCGCGGACTCCAGTCTAGGCAGATACAACATATGCTGCCCGATCGTCGAGAGTTCCGTCGAGTCGCAAACTCGTCCGGCACGTGACGATTTTTCGCACCTGGCGGTAACGATCCGCCGAAGGCGGGACGCGTGCGACGCGACCGCACCGGCGCCGGGGCTCCCGTCCCAGTGCACAAGGAGCGCAACGGGGCGGGAGTGGGAGCGTACAGGAGAACTAAAGATCTTTCCCGCCACATCCGGGATCGGCGCCCAAAAGGAAACGATCACGGTGTGTAATCAATTACCGGACCAAAGTTATGATTCTGGTTAGTCCGGAATATCCCCCGTCAGCCCCATAGGGCACCCATGTCTCCTCCGGCTCCGGACCCGCCGCCCCCGCGCGTTTCCCCAACAGGGGCTTGTCAACAGGGCAAATGAGGCGTAGACAGGTCGTACGGACCACGTGTCCGAGCACGGCACCCGGGCACCCACGCGCGACCAGCCGCGGGAGGCGCGTCGAGACGGGCTTGACCCGGTCCGACGGATATGAGGTGCACGCTTGGTAACCCGGTGTGACGTGTTTGGCGGCGGCGTCCCCGAGCGGGGCGCCGCTCGCTTGCGCCCACCGCCCCTCCGCAGGCGTCACCCGCGGACGTCCAACCCCAGCGTCGTCGCCAGCACGACCGCCTGGTAGGCGTCGATCACCGCGCCCCTCATCTCGGCGGTGAGCGGGTCGAGGGACGACAGGTCACTGCCGCGTAGATCACAGCGCGAGAAGTCGGCCTTGTGCAGCGATGCGCCCGACAGGTCGACCTCGCGCAGTTCCGCCCCCGAGCACCTCGCGCCCGTGAGATCCGCCTCGCGCATGCGCACGTCGGTGAACGAGGCCCGCCGCAGATCGGCGCCTGGGAGACCGGTGAACGACCAGTCGCCGCCCTTGACCTTCATCAGGTCGTGTGTACAGCCGTCGAACAGGCTCCCCAGGAACTTGCACCCGGTGAAGGACGCGTCGAAGAAACCACATCTGACGAACGTGCAGTTCACGAACGCCGCATCCGTATGGCTGGACACGTTGAAACGCACGCCCCTGAACGTGCAGCCGGTGAACATGGCACCGACGCCACTGGCCTCCGTCATGTCCACGTCCACGAACAGGACGTTTTCGTGGTTCTCACCCGTCAGGTCACGAGAATCCCAGTTCTCCGAAGAGATGGTGACGTTCGTCGGCGCGGCGGGTCGTCCGTGCATGCGATCGACCATGCGAACAGCATGGCCCCACCCACCGACAACGCGTCAGCCGCGCATGAACGCTTCGCAGATTGCCTGGGAGTCTCGCGCGGCGGCGGCCACGGCGGCGGAACAGTGCGCGACCCAGCGCGCCACCCCCTCGGACGTACCGGACGTGTAGCCGCGCAGGGCCTCGGCGTACTCCTCGAACAGTTCGAGGTGCCCGACCTCCGGCGCGACGAGCGACTTGGGGTCGAGGCCACGGGCAACCAGCGTGAGACGCTGAGCGGCGCGGGCGACGACCCCGTCCCCCCACCCGAACGGGCGCAGCGCCAGCAGTTCGCCGTGCACGATCGACGAGACGACCAGCGCCGGCGCCTTGGTGGGCTCGGTCAGCAGCCCGCTGAGCGCGTCCAGGCGAGCCGTCACCTCCGACAGCGCGGGAGGCTCGCCAAGGCCGAGAACGTCCTTCACCACCCCGTCGCCACTGCGCGGACGTCCCAGCTCGGCGCCGGCCACCGCGTCGGCCCCTGCGAGGACGTGCAGACGCGCCAGCGCCTGCCGCGGTGCCTTCCGCCAGACGCCCGCCAGCGTGCCCAGCTCGGCCGAGACGCGCAGCGTGCCCTGGACGACAGGGTCCGACGGGTTCTCCGTGGTGCGAAGCTCGTCCAGCGTTACCGGGGAGCCTTCGAGGACGGCTGAGGCGCGCGCGCCGCGCAGCGCCGACTCCGTGGACACCTCGGCGCTGCGCCGCCGCAGGATCCGGTGGCCGAGCAGCCGGTCCACAGCCTTACGCGCGTCGTCGACGGCGTCGGCGACACCGGGCAGGTCGGCTACGGCGGCGAAGGCATCGGTCACGGCCCGACCTTATGCGGTCCCGTCCGGCGTTCGCGCATCGGGTCGTGAGGGCGTAGAACGGAGACGGTTCCCGCATGCCGGACCTGGGAAGGCCCGGCCTGTCGGCACCGCACGAACCGTCCGGAGACGTAGGCGCCGCTCGCGCTCTCCCCCCGACACCCGGGTCCGCGGCCTTGTGAGGACCGGGACCTTCCTGGTGAAGTGGGGAGACCGGGCGACCCCGCATCACCTAGCAAGGAGTTCGCGTTGAGCAACAGCCAAGAAACACTGTCGAACCTTCTGCAGGAGACGCGCCGCTTCTCCCCGCCCGCTGAACTCGCCGCCGAGGCCAACGTGAAGGCCGAGGCCTACGAGCAGGCCGCTGAGGACCGCCTGGGGTTCTGGGCCGAGCAGGCCGACCGGCTCACCTGGACGAAGCGCTGGGACGACGTCCTGGACTGGAGCAACCCCCCGTTCGCCAAGTGGTTCGTGGGCGGTGAGCTGAACGTCGCCTACAACTGCGTCGACCGGCACGTCGAGGCCGGGCGGGGAGCGAAGGTCGCCTTTCACTGGGAGGGGGAACCGGGTGACTCCCGTACCCTCACCTACGCCGACATGCAGACCGAAGTGAACAAGGCCGCGAACGCGCTGCTCGAACTGGGCGTCCGCAAGGGCGACCGGGTCGCGATCTACCTGCCGATGATCCCGGAGCTGCCGATCTCGATGCTGGCGTGCGCGCGCATCGGCGCGACCCACTCGGTCGTGTTCGGCGGTTTCTCGGCGGAGGCGCTCCGCACCCGCATCGACGACGCGCAGGCCAAGGTCGTCATCACCGCCGACGGCGGGTTCCGGCGCGGCAAGCCGTCCGATCTGAAGGGGATCGTGGACGAGGCCGTCGCGCAGACGCCGACGATCGAACACGTCCTCGTGGTGCGCCGCACCGGCGAGGCGGTGGCCGAGAACGACCGCGACCTGTGGTGGCACGACGTCGTCGAGCGGCAGAGCGACCAGCACACCGCGGAGCCGATGGACTCCGAGCACCCGCTGTACATCCTGTACACATCCGGGACGACGGGTAAGCCGAAGGGCATCCTGCACACCACCGGCGGCTACCTCACGCAGTGCGCGTACACCCACTGGGCGGTGTTCGACCTGAAGCCGGAGAAGGACGTCTACTGGTGCTCGGCCGACATCGGCTGGGTGACCGGACACTCCTACATCGTGTACGGGCCGCTGGCCAACGGTGCGACCAGCGTCATCTACGAGGGGACTCCCGACACCCCCAACAAGGGTCGCTGGTGGGACGTCATCCAGAAGTACAAGGTGTCCATCTTCTACACCGCGCCCACGGCGATCCGGACGTTCATGAAGTGGGGCGACGACATCCCGGCGCAGTACGACCTGTCGTCGCTGCGCGTGCTGGGGTCGGTCGGCGAGCCGATCAACCCGGAGGCCTACGTCTGGTACCGCGACAAGATCGGTGGCGGCCGGACGCCGGTGGTCGACACCTGGTGGCAGACGGAGACCGGCGCGATCATGATCAGCCCGCTGCCGGGCGTGACGGCGGCCAAGCCGGGCGCGGCGATGCGCCCGCTGCCGGGGATCGCCGCGGACGTCGTCGACGACCAGGGCCGGTCGGTGCCGGACGGCGGCGGCGGCTTCATGGTGCTCAGGGAGCCGTGGCCGAGCATGCTCCGGACGATCTGGGGCGACGACGAGCGGTACGTCAAGACGTACTGGTCCCGCTTCGAGAACCTGTACTTCGCGGGTGACGGCGCGAAGAAGGACGCGGACGGCGACATGTGGCTGCTCGGCCGCGTCGACGACGTCATGCTGGTGTCCGGGCACAACATCTCCACGACGGAGGTGGAGTCGGCGCTGGTCTCGCACCCGAAGGTCGCCGAGTCGGCGGTCGTCGGCGCGACCGACCCGGTGACCGGGCAGGCCATCGTGGCGTTCGTGATCCCGCGCGGGGACGCCGGCGGCGAGGTGGAGGGCGAGGAGTTCCTGCGCGAGCTGCGCGACCACGTCTCCAAGACCCTCGGCCCGATCGCCAAGCCCCGGCAGATCATGATCGTTCCGGAGCTGCCGAAGACCCGCTCCGGCAAGATCATGCGACGGCTGCTGCGGGACGTGGCGGAGAACCGCAGCATCGGCGACGTCACCACCCTGGCCGACAGCACGGTGATGGACCTGATCTCCGAGAAGCTGCCCAGCGCCAAGTCCGAGGACTAGCCACCAGGGGACCAGAGGAACCGACGCGGCCCGCGCCCTGCCCACACCGGGGGGCGCGGGCCGCTTCTCTGCGCACACTCCGCACGGCCACTGCGCACACCCCGCACGGTCACTGCGTACCCTGCGCGGGGTGCGCTCCGCAGGTCCGGAAACCACCCACTGAATCATCGCAGGTAAACTGGGCTTAGGTGCGCCGGGAAGCCTGGTCGGCAGGGGATTGTCCCGTTGCGTGCGGGACGTGACCCATGTCCGTCGTCCGCCGCTTCCGAGGATCCTTTATGGCGCGCCCCACCGTGAAGCGCCGCGTTGCCGCAACGTGGCCGCTCCGTCCCACCGTCCGTTACAGCACGCAGGTCGCCAGTGCGCTCCGCACGGAGACGATCGGCGGCGTCGTGATGCTGCTCGCGGCCATCGCCGCGCTCGTATGGGCCAACACGCCGTGGGCCGGCGCCTACGAGGACCTCCGGACGTTCGAGATCAGCCCGCACTGGCTGCACATCGGGCACATGGACGTGCAGCACTGGGCGTCCAGCGGGCTCCTCGCGGTGTTCTTCTACATCGCCGGCCTCGAACTGCGCGAGGAGCTGACGTACGGCGAGCTGCGCCATCCGCGGGACGCCGCGCTGCCGGTGATCGCGGCGGGGGCCGGGGTAGTCGCGCCGGCACTGATCTTCCTGGCGGTGAGCGCGGGCGAGCCGGGCGCGCTCGGCGGGTGGGCGGTGCCGACGGCGACGGACATCGCGTTCGCGCTGGCCGTGCTCGCCGTGACGTTCACCTCGTGCCCGGCCCCGCTGCGCGCGTTCCTGCTGACGCTGGCCGTGGTGGACGATCTGATCGCCATCGCCGTCATCGCGCTCTTCTACACCGACACCCTGCACTGGACGCCGCTGGCGCTCAGCGTGGCGCTGATAGGCGCGTACGGCCTCTTGCAGTACAAGGGCGTCCGCTCGCCGTGGGTGTACGTGCCCATCGCCGTCCTGGCCTGGTACTGCCTTCAGCGCAGCGGGATCCACGCGACCGTCGCCGGCGTCGCGCTGGGAATGCTCACCAGCCCGAAAGAGACGCCCGACGGGCGGCCGACCAACGCGGAACGCGCCGACCACGCGCTGCGGCCGTTCTCCGCGGGCGTCGCCGTTCCCATTTTCGCTTTCGTGTCGGCCGGTGTCGGGCTCGGCATGTCCGAACTGGGGGCGGTGTTCACCGATCGGGTGGCCCTCGGGGTGATCGCCGGACTGGTGATCGGTAAGTTCGTGGGCGTCTTCGGCGGCGCCTGGGCGGCCGTCCGGCTCGGCCTGGCGACGCTCGGCGAGGATCTGCACTGGCACGAGATCGCGGGGGTCGCGTTGCTCGCGGGGGTGGGTTTCACCGTTTCGCTGCTGATCGGCGGTTTGGCCTATACCGACCCGTCACAATTCGAGAGAGTGACGACTGCGGTCCTGATCGCGAGCGTTCTCGCCTCGGCGGCCGCCGCCGTCGTCTTCCGGAGAAGGGTGCGTCTGCGCGCGCGCCCGGGCTAAGGAGAAATGCGATATGTCGGAGGCAACACCGGACGAGCGCGTCGAGGAGAAGTCCGTCGGCGAGCTGGTCGCGCTGGCGTCGAGCTCCATCTCCAACCTGGTCAGAGCGGAGATGGACCTGGCCAAGCTGGAGCTGAAGGCCGACGCCAAGAAGGCGGCGATCGGCAGCGCGATGTTCAGCGCCGCCGGGGTGCTCGGCGGGCTGGTCGTCATCCTGCTGTCCATCGCCTTCGCCTACGGCCTGGTCGGGTTCGGCCTCTGGCACTGGGCCGCGTTCCTCATCGTCGCGGTCGTGTACGCGGCGGTGGCCGGGCTGTTGATCCTCTTCGGCAAGTGGCGGATCTCCAAGATCGAGGGTGCGAAGCGGACCCGGAAGACGCTGAAGGAGGACCTGGCCGCGCTGCGCAGCCGCGGCGACTCGGGTGCCCCCGAGCTGACGGCCTGACGGGCGCCATGTCCGGGCACGACGCGTCGCTGATCGAGGTCGAGGGCCCGTGGACGCACCGGCAGATCAGCGCCGGCGGGACGCGTTTCCACGTCGCGGAGGCCGGTGAGGGACCGCTCGTCCTGCTGCTGCACGGCTTCCCCGAGTTCTGGTGGTCCTGGCACCACCAGCTGGTGTCGCTGCCGGCCGCGGGATACCGGGCGGTGGCCGTCGACCTGCGCGGCTACGGCGGCAGCGACAAGCCGCCGCGCGGGTACGACCTGGTCACCCTGGCCGGGGACGCCGCCGGGCTCGTCCGCGCGCTGGGGGAGGCGAACGCGATCGTCGCCGGGCACGACTGGGGCGGGCTGCTCGCCTGGACGATGGCCGTCTACCACCCGAAGATCGTCCAGCGGCTGGCGGTGGTGGGCGCCCCGCACCCGCTGCGGTTGCGGCAGGCCGTCGCCGGCGACCCGCGCGGGCAGGGATGGGCGGCGCGCCACACGTTCGGCTTCCAGTTGCCCATGTGGCCTGAACGGCGCCTGGTCCGCGACAACGCGGCGCTCGCCGGGAAGCTCCTGCACGACTGGTCCGGTCCAGGCTGGCCGGAAGAACGCACAGAACAGCTCGTACGGAAGGCCGTGCAGATACCTGGGGCGGCCCACAGCGCGCTGGAGTACCACCGCTGGCTCGTCCGGTCGCAGGCCCGCCCGGACGGTATCCGCTACGCGCACCGCATGCGAGCCCCTATCCAGGCACCCACGCTCCAGGTGCACGGCGCCCTGGACACGTGCATCCTCCCGTCCAGTGCACAAGGCTCCGGCCGTTACGTGACCGCTCCTTACCGCTGGACGCTCATAGAGGGCGCGGGCCACTTCCCCCATCAGGAACGCCCCGAAGAGTTCGACACGCAGCTTCTCGGCTGGCTCGCCGACCCGGGACCGGAAGGCTGAAACCCCCGCGTACCGTGGAGGCATGCGGGATCGGGACGAGTCTGGACGCCCACGCAACGCACGGCCACGCGACGCGTACGGACGTCCTCTGCCGCACGGCGCCAGCGGCATACCCACGATGCCGGAAGACCTCGACATGCCCCCAGGCGAAGCTCTGGCCGAGGCCCAACGGCTTCTGGACGCCGATCGTCCGTTCCACGCCCACGAAGTACTGGAAGCGGTCTGGAAGGCCGCGCCGGAGCCCGAGCGTGAACTGTGGAGGGGTCTGGCACAGGTCGCCGTGGGGATAACCCACCTCCGCCGGGGAAACGCACGCGGCGGCGAAGCCCTGCTCCGCCGCGCCGCCGACCGGATCGTCCCGTACCAGGACGCGCCACCGCACGGCATCGACGTCCGCGGAATCGTTCAGCGCGCCCGTGCCCTGGCCGAGGAGCCGCAGAACGGCCCCATCCCCCTCCGCCTCACAAACCCCTAGGCCGGAGCGGTCCCCTCGTCGGAGCAGCCCCCTGGCCGGAGCAGCCCCCTGGCCGGAGCAGCCCCCTATTCGGAGCAGCCCTAGTCGGAGCAGCTCTGCGTGGACACCGGCTTCGTGGCGTTCGCCCCCGCCCGCGCGTCGGACGCGACCTCCTCGGCGGTGAGCGCGTACCCGGTGGACTCGGTGTCGAGCGCCGCCGCGAAGATGACGCCGTAGACCCGGCCGTCCGTGGACAGCAGCGGCCCGCCGGAGTTGCCCGGCTCGACCTTGCCGCGGATCGCGTAGATCTCGCGGCTGACCTGGCCGGAGTGGTAGATGTCCGGGCCGCGCGCCGTCTGCCGGGCGCGGATGCGGGCCGCCCCCGGCGTGAACGGCTGGTTCTTCGGGAACCCGGCGATGATCGCGTCGTCCCGGACGCGGGCCTCCTTGGCGAACTGCAGCGCCGGCGCCCGCAGCCCCGGCACGTACAGGACGGCGATGTCGCGCTTCGGGTCGTACAGCACGACCCGCCCCCGGTTGGTGTCGCCGTTGATCGTCGCCACCACGGAGGAGCCGCGCGCCCCGGCGACGACGTGCGCGTTCGTCATGATGTGCTGCGGCGCGAACACGAACCCGGTGCCCTCGATGCGGCGCTGGCACTGCGGCGCCGTGCTGACCACCTTCACGATGCTGTCCTTGGCCGCGCGCAGTCCCCGCGTGTTCAGCACGGACTCGTCCGGCGGCGGGACCTGCACCACCGACTCGCCGCCGAGGCCGTTGAACACCTGCGGGAACTCGCTGCTCTTCACGAACCCCTGGAACGAGGTGAACCACGTCTGCGCCTGCGCCGGCATCACGTCGTCGATGCCGTTGATGATGGAGGAGCCCTTGACCTGCGTCCGGACGGGCTTGAACTCGGAGTTGGCGACCAGGCTGCCGAAGAACCAGGCGACGATGAGCAGCGACAGCGCGCTGACGAACGTGCCGCCGACGGCGTCGGCGGTGCGGGCGTTCATGCCGGTCACCCGGTTGCGCAGGACGGCGCCGAGCGACGAGGCGACGAGCTGCCCGAGGGTGGCGGCGAGGAAGGCGATCACGATGGCGAGCAGCGCCTGCTGGGCGGCTCCGTCCACCGCGGCCTCCGCGATCGGCGGCGCGATCAGCACCCCGATGACGCCGCCGCCGACGAAGCCGACGAAGCTCAGCAGGCTCACGATGAAGCCCTGCCGGTAGCCCGAGACCCCGAACAGCACGACGAGCACGAGCAGGATGAGATCGAGTACGTGGTCGTGCAGCACGCGTTCACCGTATAGGTCCGCGCCGCCGCTTCACGTCCCCTCGATGTACCAGATTCGGGTGCGCGAGGTAGCCGCCGGGAGTGACGCGCGCGCGTGACCATCGCCGTACGCACCGCGAACGGCGCCCTGACCCGTGGCGAGCTCTCCGTGCGGACGCGGCGAAACGATTTTGTGGGAATGCACGAGGCCGTCAGCCGCGCGCGGCGAGGTCCACGACCTCCTGCGGGAGGTCCTCGACCCGCGAGGTGTCCCAGGGGCGGTTCCAGCCGCCCGCGTCCAGGACCTGGGTCAGCAGCGCCGCCGTGAAACCCCAGACGAGCATGTCCCGCACGTGGAACGCCGGCCCCACCCTGATCCCGGACGGGTGCCGCACCATCAGCCGGTTCCGCGGGTCGACCAGTTCGCCGAGCGGGACGCGCGCGACCGTCGCGACCTCTCCAGGATGGCCGGGCGCGATCTCCGACGGTTCGCGCCACCAGCCGGCGACGGGCGTGACCCGGTGCGCGCTGTGCGACAGGTACAGCTCGGGCAGCGAGCACAGGACGTCCACGCCGGACGGCTCGACGCCGGCCTCCTCCCACGCCTCGCGCAGCGCCGCCGCGACCGGCCCGTCGTCCTCGGGGTCGATGCGGCCGCCGGGGAACGCGGGCTGCCCGGCGTGGTTGTTCAGCGTGGCGGCGCGCTCGGTGAGCAGGACGTCCGGACCGTCCGCACCCTCGCCGAACAGGATCAGGACGGCGGCGTCGCGGGCGCCGGGCTCGGGCCGGAACATCGGCGGCACCGGCATCCTCGGCGCCTCGGCGAGGAACCGGTCGAGCCAGGCGGGGCGGCTGAGGGTGGTGTCGGTCACGTCCGTCCCAACTCCGGGCGGCCCGCGTTCCTTCCCGGGCGGGTCACGAGAACGGTCCGGGCTTGACGAGCTTGCGGGCGGTGTCCTCGTCCGTCGGGCCCTCGCCGAAGGCCGGGCACAGCCGCGCGAGCGGGCACGCGCCGCAGGCCGGACGGCGGGCATGGCAGATGCGGCGGCCGTGCCAGATGAGCCTGTGGGACAGCATCGTCCAGTCCTTGCGCGGGATGAGCTCGCCGACTTCCTGCTCGACCTTGACGGGATCGTCCTCGGTCGTCCAGGCGAACCGCCGGGCGAGGCGGCCGAAGTGGGTGTCGACGGTGATCCCGGGGACGTCGAAGGCGTTGCCGAGGACGACGTTGGCCGTCTTGCGCCCGACGCCCGGCAGCTTCACGAGGTCGTCGAGCCGCCCCGGGACCTCCCCGCCGAACCGGTCGCGGAGCGCGGCGGACAGGCCCATGACCGACTTGGTCTTGGCGCGGAAGAAGCCGGTGGGCTTCAGGATGGCCTCGACGTCCTCGGGGTCGGCGGCGGCGAGGTCCTCGGGTGTCGGGTACTTGGCGAAGAGCTCCGGCGTGGTCAGGTTGACCCGGACGTCGGTCGTCTGCGCGGACAGCACGGTCGCCACGAGGAGCTGGAACGGGGTCCCGAAGTTCAGCTCGCAGTGGGCGTCCGGGTAGGTCTCGGCCAGGATCCGGTTGATGCGGCGTGCGCGCCGCACCAGCCCCAGGCGTGTTTCGTCCTTCCACTTCCGAGCACGCGCCTTCGGGGACGCCTCCGTCGCCATACCGGTCAGCCTAGAGCCTCGCCCGCGTCGCCCGGCCGCGCGAAGCGTCCGGCAGGACATCCGATGATCCCAAAAAGACGCATATGTTCTTTAATGGTAGAGTCGCCCCATGATCCGTGACTCCTCCCGGTGGGCGGCGACCCTCGCCGGGCGGCGCGTGCTGATCACCGGCGCCGCGCGGGGGATCGGCGCGGCCCTCGCCGCCAGGCTGCACGAGCGCGGCGCGCGGGTGGCGCTCGCCGGGCTGGAGCCCGACCACCTGTCCGCCGTCGCCGGGGAGTGCGGGCGGGCCCCCTGGTGGACGTGCGACGTGACCGACCGCGACCGGGTCGAGGACGTCGTGACCAGCGCGGTCGAAGAGCTGGGCGGCCTGGACGTGGTCGTGGCCAACGCGGGGGTGGCCGCGCAGATGCCGGTGATAGGCGGCGACCCGTCCGTCCTGGAACAGAGCCTGCGCGTCAACGTGCTCGGGGTGTTCAACACCCTCCGAGCCGCCGGGCCCCACATCAGCCATGAACGCGGCTACGCCCTCGCCGTCGCGTCCCTGGCGGCGGCCGTCCACGCGCCCTTGCTGGGCGCCTACAGCGCGTCCAAGGCAGGAGTCGAGGCCCTCGGCAACACGTTGCGCGCGGAGCTGCGCCCCTGGGGCGCGAAGGCGGGCGTCGCCTACTTCGCCGAACTCGACACCGACATGACGCACCGCGGGTTCAGCACCGAAGCGGCGTCCGCCTTGATGGACGCGGCGCCGCGCAGCAGCTTCGTTTCGGGCGTCGCGCCACTGCGAGTGGGGATCGACGCGCTGGAGCGCGGAATCGCCCGACGTTCCAAGCGCATCGTGGCTCCTTGGTGGGTCGGAGGCGTTCTGCCGGTCCGGATGGTCGTGCAACCCATTTCCGACCGCGTCGTCCAGAAGGGACTACGTGAGATCCTGGAAATCGCCAGGAACGAGCAAGTCGAGCTGACCACACCGCAACCTGAGCCCCGCCGATGACCTCACCCCGCGCCACCCCCGGCAGCCGCCGCGACGTGGGGCTCGTCAACTGGCTCATCTGCCGCGTCGCAGGGCGGGCCACGGGGACCGGGCGGCCGCCGAACCTGTTCCTGACGCTGGCGCGCAGCCGCGGCCTGTTCCGCGGCTGGCTGTGGTTCGCCGGACGGCTCATGCCCGGCGGAACCCTGCCGCGCCGCGAGACCGAACTCGTCATCCTCCGCGTCGCCCACCTGCGCGACTGCCGCTACGAGTTCGACCACCACGTCCGCCTCGCGCGCCGCGCCGGCCTCCACGACCGGGACATCGAGCGCGTCGAGGAGGGGCCGCGCGCCCTCGGATGGACGCCGCGCGAGCGGGCGCTCCTCATCGCGACCGACCGGCTTCACACCGAACGGGACCTCGACGACGAGACCTGGATACGGCTGCGCGCCGTTCTCACCGAGGCGGAGTGCGTCGAGCTGACCATGCTGGCCACCCACTACGAGATGCTCGCCACCGTGATCACCGCGCTGCGCGTCCAGCCCGACCGCCGGCCTGACGGCTAACCGTCCAGGACGCCCGAGCGGAGCAGCAGCCGTACGTGCTCGATGACCGGCGGCCCGACCGCCCGCAGGGCCTCCATGTCGCCGGCCGCGACGGCGGGCGTCACCATCGTGCTCACCGCCGACACCACGATCTGGCAGGCGAAGCGGCCCGCGTCCCCGGTCACGCCCATGAGGTCCGCGAGGCCCTCCGCGAGCATGTGCTGCACCTCGGTACGCCGGCGGACGGCCTCCGGCCCCGCCGCGTACACCTCCACCAGGAACAGCCGCGCGTACCCCGGATCCAGCGCCAGAGTCTCCAGGTAGGTGGTGAACGCGCGCTCGAACCTCTCCGCCGGGTCTCCCTCACTCGCGCCGGCGCTCGCCACGGTGTCGGCCAGATGGAGGCGCAGGAACTCGCTCGCCTGGTCGAACGCCGTCATGAAGCAGTCGAGCTTGGACGAGAACAGCGCGTAGAAGCTCTGCCTCGACACCCTGGCCCGCTTCAGCACGTCCTCCACCGACGTGCCGACGTACCCCTTCTCCGCCATCGCCGCCGCCATCGCGGAGCACAGCCGGTCGCGGTGCACCCGCTCCACCTCCGCGCGGGACAGCGCGTGACGCCCCCTCGGAAGGCGCCGCGGTGAACTCTGCATCCGCTCAGGCTAGGGCACGGTGCCGTCCAGCCGAGATCATCCGGTATCAGGTGTTGAGACCGGTGTGACGGCATTCACCCGATGGTCCGTACACTGGGCGAACGGGACCGTGACCGCTTCACGGGCACGGAGCACGCGGTCCGCGTTTCGGCGCGCCGTGACCCTGCCTTCACGTACGCGGTGGGACGTACGTCACACTAGGCATGTAGGTGTTCGAGGAGGAGAAGCGTGACCGATCGCGACGTGGACGTTCTGAGCAGAGCCCCGCTCTTCGAGGCCCTCGACGAGCAGGGCGCCAAGGCGCTGCGCGCCAACGTGACCGAGGTGCGTCTCGCCCGCGGCCAGACGCTGTTCAACGAGGGCGAGACCGGAGACCGGCTGTACGTCGTCCTCGAAGGCAAGATCAAGCTGACCCGGACGGCGCCGGACGGCCGGGAGAACCTGCTGAGCGTCCTCGGCCCGTCCGAGATGTTCGGCGAGCTGTCCCTGTTCGACCCGCGTCCCCGCACCGCGAGCGCCATCGCGGTCACCGAGTGCCGGCTGGCGGGGCTCGGCCACGACGACCTGCGGCCCTGGCTCACCGGCCACCCCGAGGTCGCCGTGCAGCTGCTCCGCGCGCTGGCGCAGCGGCTCCGCAAGACCAACGACGTGATGGCCGACCTGGTGTTCACCGACGTCCCCGGCCGCGTCGCCAAGGCGCTGCTCGACCTCGCCGAGCGGTTCGGCCAGCCGTCGGAGTCGGGCCTGCACGTGCACCACGACCTCACCCAGGAGGAGCTGGCGCAGCTCGTCGGCGCGTCCCGCGAGACCGTCAACAAGGCGCTCGCCGACTTCGCCCAGCGCAACTGGCTGCGCATCGAGGCCCGCGCGGTGGTGATCCTCGACATCGAACGGCTCCGCAAGCGCTCGAAGTGACCCCCGCCGGGAGCACGCTCGCGCGGCGGCACGGGAGGCGGCCCCGCCCGGCGGGCCGTCAGCGCTCCCGCAGGTAGTCGAGCTGGGCTTGGACCGACCACTCGGCCGCGGGCCAGAGGGACCTGTCGACGTCGGCGTAGACGCGCTCGACGACCTCGCGCGCCGTCCGCGCACCCGCGGCGACGGCCGCCTCGACCTGGGCGAGCCGCTCGCGGCGGTGGTCGATGTAGTGGTCCAGGGCGGCGATCGGGTCGTCCAGCTTCGGTCCGTGACCGGGCAGGATCGTCTCCGCCTCCACGTCGGCGGAGAACCTGCGGAGCCGGTCGAGCGAGGTCAGGTAGTCGCCCAGGCTTCCCTCCACGACGGTCGTCCCGTACCCGAGCACGGTGTCACCGGTGAGGACGGCGCCGTCGGCCGGCAACCAGAACGTCAGCGAGTCGTCGCTGTGCCCCGGCGTCTCCATGATCCGCAGCTCCAGGCCGCCCGTCGTGACGACGTCGCCCTCCGCGAGGCCCTCCTCCCCGAGCCGGTGCGCCGGGTCGAGCGCCCGCACCGTGAGCTTGCCGCCCGCCAGCTTCGCGAACTTCCCGGCGCCCGCCGAATGGTCGGGGTGGCCGTGGGTGAGCAGCACGAGCCCGACTCGCAACCCCCGTGCCTCGACGGTGTCCAGGACGCGCCGGAGGTGCTTGCCGTCCTTCGGGCCGGGATCGACGACGACGGCCTCGTCCGCTCCCGGCTCGGCGATGATCCAGGTGTTGGTGCCGTCCAGGGTCATGGCGGACGGGTTCGGCGCGAGCACACAAGTCGCCCGTTCAGTACCCATCCCGTCGATCTCCGTCATATCCCCCATCCTGCCCGAGGCCCGATCAGGGTGACGGACCGGGTTCCAGCCGAGACGCTCCAGGTGCCGGAGCGCGGAGGTCCCCGCCAGCCGCCACGCGACGGACCGGTTCAGCGGCACCCTGCGCGGCACGGTCAGCCCTGCGAGTAGTGCCGCGCGACGCTCTCCGGCAGGACGAGATACGCCTCACCGTCGACGATCTCCGCGACGGGCTCGTGCACGACGATCTCGCGCCGCGCCGCCAGCACGTCCGCGACCGTGTCGAACGCGGCCAGCTCCGCCAGCGTCGCGATGGTCGGCGGCAGCATCATCCACTCGCCCTTCGCCGCCCGCTCGGCCGCCTCCGCCGGACGGACCCAGGCGACCTGGTCGGCCTCGGTGCTGACGTCCCTGGCCCGCTGCCCCCGCGGCATCGCGGCCACGAAGAACCGGGTGTCGTACCGCTTCGGCTCGATCTTGGGGGTGATCCAGTGCGCCCACGGGCGGAGCAGGTCCGCGCGCAGCACGAGGCCGCGCCTCGCCAGGAACTCGCCGAACGACTGCGACCGGTCGAGGAGCGCCTGCCGGTCGGCCTCCCAGTCGTCTCCCCGGGTGTCGTCCACGACCGTCTCGCCCGTCGGCCCGGCGAGCAGGACGAGCGTCTCTTCGAACGTCTCCCGGACGGCCGCGCAGACCAGCTCCCGCGCCAGCGTCTCGTCGGCCTTGAACGCCTTGCCCCACTCGGCGGGAGGCGGGCCGGACCATGCCGGCTCCGCCTCCCCGTCACGCGGGTCGACCGAGCCGCCGGGGAACACGTACGCGCCCGGCGCGAACGCCATCGACCGGACGCGGCGCAGCATGAACGCCTGCAGCCCGTGCCGGTCGTGGTCGCGCAGCACGACGACCGTCGCCGCGTGCCTGGCCGGAGGGGGCTCGGCGCGGCCGTCCCGAATCGCCTCGACCTGGTCCCGGAACGAGTCCGGCAGCTTGAGCCCGTTGGTGATCCCCATGGCGGCCAATTCGGACATACCGAATGGCATTCCGTCAAGAGACCTCGGCGATCAGCTCCACCTCGACCGGCACGTCGCGCGGCAGGACGGCGACGCCGACGGCGCTGCGCGCGTGCCTGCCCGCGTCGCCGAACACCTCGACCAGCAGGTCGCTCGCCCCGTTGATGACCTCGGGCTGGCCGTGGAAGTCCGGAGCGCTCGCCACGAACCCGACAACCTTCACGATCCGGACGACCCGCGACAGCTCGCCGAGCTCGGCCTTCAGCGCCGCGACGCAGTTCAGCGCGCAGATCCGCGCCTGCCGCGCCGCCTCCTCCGCGTCGACCTCGGCGCCCACCTTCCCGGTGGCGCCCAGCTCGCCCTTGACCAGCGGGACCTGCCCGGCGGTGTACACCAGCGACCCCGTCCGGGCCGTCGGCACGTAGGACGCGACCGGCGGGACGACCTCCGGCAGCTCGATCCCCAGCTCGCGGATCCGCTCTTCGGGCGTGCTCATGCCACTCCTCCTCGTTACGACTGGACTTCGCGCTTGAAATAAGCCACGAGGTTCTCCGGGTTCGGCCCCGGCAGGACGGTGACCAGCTCCCACCCGTCCTGTCCCCAGTTGTCGAGGATCTGCTTGGTCGCGTGCACCAGCAGCGGAACGGTCGCGTACTCCCACTTCTTCATGGCCCTCACCCTAGCGATGGGCCGACCGGAACCCCGTTCGAACCCACCCGGGACCCGTCGTACCGCTCCCGCGCCTCGTGGACGTCCTCGATGTGGCGGTTCGCCCACTCCAGCATCGAGGTGATCAGCGGCATGATGCGCTCGCCCAGCACCGTGAGCGCGTACTCGACCTGGACCGGCACGGACGGCGTCACGGTCCGCGCCACGAAACCGTCCCGCTCCAGGGACCGCAGCGTCTGCGTCAGCATCTTCGCGCTGACCCCGGGCATGGCGCGGCTGATCTGCGCGTACCTGCGCGGCCCCTCCGCCAGCTCGACGAGGACCATCGTGCTCCACTGCTTGCCGACGATGCCCAGCAACTGGTTCATCGGGCACGCCTCCATGAACGCGTCGAACGCCGCCTTCTCCTGCTCGCGGCGCTGCGCGGCCGTCGTCGTCGCCATGCTGCGGGCTCACCTCCTGGTGCCGAACGCACTCCTGGGTAACCTCTTCCGGCACACCGCTGTTCCGGCGAAGGTGGGGGCGTCCCTCACTCAGGAGTTGCGGCATGCACGCGATCATCATCAGAACGGCCGGCGGACCCGAGTCCCTGGAGGACGCCGACATACCGGTCCCCGAACCCGGGCCGGGCCAGGTCCGGATCCGGGTGGCGGCCGCGGCCGTCAACCCGGTCGACCGGGCGGTCCGCTCCGGTGCCCTTGCGGACGCCGGCCTCATGCCCGCCTTCGGCACCCGCCCCTGGTTCGGCGTCGGCATGGACGTCGCCGGAACCATCGACGCGGTCGGCCCGGGAGTGCATCGGCTCGCCGCCGGAGACGCCGTCGTCGGCCTCCAGGACCGGCTGGACATCCCGCTCGGCACCTACGCCGAGGCCCTCGTCCTCGACGCCGCCGCCGTCACCCACGCGCCCCGCTCGGCCTCCCCCGTCGAGGCGGCGACGCTACCGCTCAACGCCCTGACCGCTCTCCAGGCGCTCGACCTCCTCGCCCTGCCGGAAGGAGCGACTTTGCTGGTCACGGGCGCCGCCGGCGCCGTCGGCGGCTACGCCGTCGAACTCGCCGCCCACCGTGGCCTGCGCGTCGTCGCCTCCGCCTCCGCGGCGGACGAGCCCCTCGTCCGCCGCCTCGGCGCGGACATGTTCGTCCCCCGCGACGCGCACCTCGCCGACGCGGTCCGCGCACTCGTCCCCGGCGGCGTCGACGGCGCCGTGGACGCGGCCCCCTGGCCGGCGCCGCCCTCGACGCCGTCCGGAACGGCGGAACGTTCGCCACCGTGAACGGCGGCCCGGCCATCCCGGTCCCGCTACGCGGCATCACCGTCCGCAACGAGTGGATCAGCGCCAACGCACCCCAGCTCAGCCACCTGGTCACACTCGTGGACAAGGGCCACCTGACCCTCCGCGTAGCCGACACCCTCCCCCTAACCGAGGCCCGCAAAGCACACGAACGCCTAGAAGCCACCCCTCTACGCGGCCGCCTAGTCCTCACCCCCTAGAACCACCCACGTGACGACCAGACCGAGGCCCCGCAACGCGCATCAGCACCTAGAGGCCAGCCCCTCCCACGGCGGCCTGGCCCTCAAGCCCTAAAAGCGTCCACACCACGGCACGCTCAGCACGCCGGCGGACCCGCGCCCCGTGGTGGCACCGCCGCATGGCCAGGCCGAGCTGAGACGAACGTCCACGGCCCCGCCCGGCAGCGCGGAGCAGGCCGCGATGTGGGACCTCAGACGCGGCCCCTCCACACCCGTCCAACACGAGC
Source organism: Actinomadura madurae (assembly GCF_047130825.1). Lineage (NCBI taxonomy): Bacteria > Bacillati > Actinomycetota > Actinomycetes > Streptosporangiales > Thermomonosporaceae > Actinomadura > Actinomadura madurae. The sequence continues at coordinate 6,779,880 of NZ_CP083237.1, read as the reverse complement.
GGTCGGCAGGCGCCGCCCCGAGACCGGCGCTCCTCGGCGGCGGCGTGGCCATCTGGCGGCGTCGACCGCCCGGCGGACGTCCGCTCGGCCACCGATCGCGCGGGGGGCGTCAGCGCGGCAGTTTGGGACCGGGGCGTTGCGCGGGGGGGCGCTTCTAGCTTGGGTCCTGCTCGGCGCGGAGCATGACGCGGCGGAGGAGGTCCGACAGCGTGCGGCGTTCGTCGGGGGTCAGGGCGGCGAGGAGGCGGGTCTCCTCGTCGCCCACCCCGTCCAGGGCCTCACGCCAGGCGGCGCGGCCCTCGGGGGTGAGCTCGACGACGACCCGGCGGCGGTCGGTGGCGGACGGCGACCTGTGGACGAAGCCGCGGCGCTCCAGCGCGTCCAGCCGACCGGTGATCGAGTTCGGCGGCATGCCCAGGTCGGCGGCGAGCTCGGAGGGCGCGGCGGTCCCGTGCCGGCCGGCGAGGGCGTGGAGCGTGTCGTACTCGTGCCGCTGCAGGCCGGAGGCGACGAGGAGGTCCTCCCGGACGCGCTTGATGTGCTTGACGAAGCGCCCCATCCGGGTCACGGCGCCCTCCGTGTCCGGATCGAGGTCGGGAAGGATCGGCGTCCACCGCGCCACGTGCTCATCGGTCCGGTCTCTGTCGCCCATGGCGGCGATCGTATCCAGGCGGTAATTCGTTGACGAATAAATCCGTAACGAACTACCCTGCGCGCCAAGGCTCACCCACCGCGCGGCCGGGACTTCCGGCTACTGTTCAGCGCGCGTGTCCTGTCCCTGACCGGCGATGCCGCGATTCCCGCGGCGCTCACACTCGCCGTGCTGCGGGCGACGGGCTCCACGTCGGCGCTCGCCCTCGTGCTCGGCTGCGCAATGGTGCCGCACCTGCACCTGCTGCCGATCGGCGGGGTCGTCGCGGACCGGTTCAGCGCGCGCGCCGTCGCCCTGGTCACCGACCTCGTCGGCGCGGGTGCGCATCTGTTCGCCGCGCTCGAACTGATCGGCGGGGAGCCGCGGCTGTGGCACCTCGCCGTCGCCCGAGCGGTGGGCGGGACCGCTTCGGCGTTCCAGACACCGACCATCTCCCTACTCATCGCGGGCACCGTCGAGACGTCCGGGCTCCAGCGCGCCAACTCCCTGATGGGCGCGGCCAACGGCGCCACCAGACTCGCCGGGCCGGCCCTGGCTGGCACGTTCGTGCTGACCATCGGTCCCGGATGGACGTCCCTGCTGGACGCCGCCTCCTTCGCCGCGAGCGCCGCCCTCCTCGCCATGCCCCGCGTCCGGCACGTCCCGCTCCCGCGGCGCTCGCTGCGCGCGGACCTCGCGGAAGGCTGGTCGGAGGTCCGGTCGCGCGACTGGTACTGGACGAGCCTGACCGCGCACGGCGTCTGGAACGGAGCGTCCGCCGTTCTCCTCACCCTCGGGCCGGCCCTCGCCATCGAGCGGCTCGGCGGCGAGAAGACGTGGATCGCGACCGTCCAGGTGGGCGCCGTCGGGCTCGTCGTGGGGGCGTTGCTCGCCGCCCGCGTCCGGCCGCGCCGTCCCGTCCTCGTCACGAACGCGGGCCTGGCCACCCTGGCGCTGCCCCTCGCCCTGCTGGCCGCGACCGCGCCCGCGCCCCCGGTCATCGGCGCCTGCGGGCTTGCGCTGACCGGGCTCGGCGTCCTCAACTCCACCTGGGAGAACGTCGTGCAGATGAGCATCCCCCCGCAGGCGCTGGCCCGCGTGACGTCCTACGACTGGCTGCTGTCAAGGCCGCGGCGCCCCTCGGCTACGCGCTCGCCCCGTGGGCCGCGTCCAATTGGAACGCGTCCGCGCCACTCTGGACCGCGGCCGTCCTGGTCGCCGCGTCCTGCCTTGCCACCGCCGCGGTGCCCGGCGTCCGCCACCTGACCATGCCAGAGCCGACCCCACTAGCGGCGTCCCCCTAAAGCCGCCCACCCCACAACCGCCTTTGGACGGTCCCACGACCGACCGACCGGTCGCGGAGGACCGCCCCGGCCACGCCCTCGGGCCTGCGGAGGAGGCGTCCGCCGCCTGGCGCGGATGGTGACCCACGGCAAGTCGGCCGACCGGGTTATCGGCGGCCGTGCATCGCCCGTCTACCGGCCGGACGCGGCCGCCGCGCTGTCGGGTGGGCGTCCGTGGCAAGGAACGGCAGGCGCCGACGAGCGCGACACCGTCCCCACGCGCCCCCACGCTGGGTCGTCCATGGGACGCGGCGGGGGCTGCTCGTGGTCTCCTAGTTCAGTTGGGGGGCTGCTGGCTCTCTCCGGTCCCGCCGTCGGGGGCGCCGGTGATGCCGCGCTGCTCGTCGTCCTGCGGGGCGGCCACCTGGGACTTCGGCTCGTCCAGGCCGATGACGGGCGGGACGTCCTCGGCCGACTTCAGCGTGGACGGCTGTTCCGCCGCCTTCGCCAGTTCCGCCTCGGCCTTGGCGAGCCGCTCCGCGAGGCCGGGCTTGCCGTCCCCGCTCCCCGACTCGCCGCTCTGGCCGTGACCGCCGGTGACGCGGTCGAAGAACCGCAGGACCTCGACCGGCAGCGGCATGACCAGCGTGCTGTTCTTCTCGGCCGACACCTCCACGACCGTCTGCAGCAGGCGCAGCTGGAGGGCCGCCGGGTCCTGCGACATGATCTCCGCGGCGGCGGCGAGCCGCTTGGACGCCTGGAACTCGCCGTCCGCGGTGATGATCCGGGCGCGGCGCTCCCGCTCGGCCTCGGCCTGCCGGGCCATCGACCGCTTCATGCCCTCCGGCAGCGACACGTCCTTGATCTCGACCCGCTCGATCAGGACGCCCCACGGCCCCTCGGTGATCTCGTCGATGATCGCCCGCAGCCGCATGTTGATCTTCTCGCGCTCGCCGAGCAGCTCCTGCATGTCCGCCTGCCCGATGACCGACCGCAGCGACGTCTGCGCCACCTGCGAGACCGCATAGCCGTAGTTGTGGACGTTCACGATCGCCTTCACCGGATCGACCACCCGGAAGTAGACGACCGCGTCCACGCGAACGCTCACGTTGTCCTGGGTGATGCCGTCCTGCCCGGGCACCCCCATGGTGATCGTCTGCTGGCTGACCTTCTGCATCCGCTCGATGATCGGCAAAATCACCGTCAGGCCGGGACCGCGGACCGCCCCTGGACGCAGCTGGCCGCCGCGCTGCACCTGGCCGAACCGGAACACGATCCCGTGCTCGAACTGCTGCACGATGCGGATGGACGACGACAGGACGATCAGTCCGCCGACGAGGACGATGAGCAAGATGACCAGGGCCACCGCTGCCATCACGGCACCTCTTCTCGCGTGCTGGCCGGGCACCGGGAGCGCGCCCCCGGAACCCCGGCAGGCTTCTGAACCCGTACGATTCAGGCGGAACCGCCGAGAGCAACGGTTCACGTTTCCCAGCTAACCGCGCGGGCAGGCCGGATGACAACGTCCGGGCGGATCGACCCGGGCGGCATCGTGTCAGGGATCACTTGCACGAGGGCGTCCGCCCTCTCAAGTGTTTGACGAGTGAACGATATGGTCGATCGGGTGAGTGCGAGAGACACCGACTGGGACGGCGTACGCCTCCACGTGGTCACCGGGAAGGGCGGCACGGGCAAGACGACCGTCGCGGCCGCCCTCGCCCTTGCCCTGGCCGCCGGAGGCCGCAAGGTCCTGCTCGTCGAGGTCGAGGGGCGCCAGGGCATCGCCCAGATCTTCGACTGCCCGCCCCTCCCGTACGAGGAGCGCCGCGTCGCCGTCGCGCCGGACGGCGGGGACGTACACGCGCTGGCCATCGACACCGAAGAGGCGCTCATCGAGTACCTCGAGATGTTCTACAACCTCAAGCGCGCCGGGAAGGCGATGACCAAGCTCGGCATCGTCGACTTCGTCACCACCATCGCCCCCGGCCTCCGCGACGTCATCCTCACCGGTAAGACCTCCGAGTCGGTACGCCGTAGGAAGAAGGACGGCTCCTTCATCTACGACGCCGTCGTGATGGACGCCCCGCCCACCGGCCGCATCACCAAGTTCCTGAATGTCAACGACGAGGTGTCCGGCCTCGCCAAGGTCGGCCCCGTCCGGAACCACGCCGACACCGTGATGAAGGTCGTCCGCAGCCCCGAAACCGCGGTGCACTTCGTCACGCTCCTGGAAGAGATGCCCGTCCAGGAGACGATGGACGGCATCCACGCCCTCACCGAGGTCGGCCTCCCGGTCGGCGGCGTGATCGTCAACATGGAGCACCAGCCCGTCCTGACCGAGGACGACCTCGCCGCTGCCGCCGCCGGCACGCTGGACACCGACGAGATCATCCGCGGCGTGAAGGCCGCCGGCCTGGAGCACGACGCCGAGTCGATCGCCGCCGTCCTCGCCGCCGAGGCCACCGACCACGCCCGCCGCACGGCCCTCCAGCGCCGCGAGAAGGAACGCCTGGAGTCCATCGACCGCCCCCGCTACACCCTCCCCCTCCTCTCGGACGGCATGGACCTCGCCGGCCTCTACGACCTGGCCGCCGCCCTCCGCGCCCAAGGCGCCGCATGACCCAGCACCCCCACCCCACCCGGGCACCGCACAACACCCCCGCACTGGCTCCCCACCAGACACACCAGCGTGAACACACTGCCCTCCGACCTGCACACCCGGCTGGCGCACATCCTCACCGAGGCGACGGGGATGAACGCGCGCACCTGCGAGCATCCGCATACGCGCCCACCCACCACGACACCTCCATACCTGACTGGACGCCGCACGACACATCCACACTCGGCGGCGGGCTGTGGCACGGCGGGGCTAGGCCTGACCAGCCACGCTATGGCGCGCCTGTGGACGGTGCGGTGGGGTTTGACGTACTTGCGATTGGTCCGGTGACCGGCGGCGGGGTCGCGTCTGGGGTGTCGCGGGGTGGCGTTTCGTGGGTGGCGTTGGACGGTGCCGAGGCGGTGCCGCCAGGTGTTTCGTGGGTCGCGCTGGATGACGGGCATGGGCTCGGGCCGGACGTGAGCGTTCGCCAGGCACGAGGGTTCTGCGCACACAGGCACCGCGCCGGGGATGACGAGCGAGCGGCGCGTGGGCGCGGTCCTGGGGAAGGGCCCTTCCGAGCCAGGGCACGGACGGCAGAGGTGAACCGATGAGCCCGATCAGCAAGACCCCTCCGGCACTGGACGTCGACGGGCTGCTCGACGACCCCCGCACGAAGATCATCGTGTGCTGCGGGTCCGGGGGCGTCGGGAAGACCACCACGGCCGCCGCGCTCGGGGTGCGCGCCGCCGAGCGGGGACGGGACGTTGTCGTCCTCACCGTGGACCCGGCGCGCCGGCTCGCCCAGTCGATGGGCCTGTCGGAGCTCGACAACAACCCGCGCAAGATCGAGATCGACGGCGACGGCGAGCTGCACGCCATGATGCTCGACATGAAGCGGACGTTCGACGAGATCGTCGAGGCGCACGCCGACCCGGACCGCGCGAAGCAGATCCTCGCCAACCCCTTCTACCAGTCGCTGTCGTCCAGCCTGTCCGGGACGCAGGAGTACATGGCGATGGAGAAGCTCGGGCAACTGCACCGGTCCGGCGCGTGGGACCTGATCGTCGTCGACACCCCGCCGTCCCGCAACGCGCTGGACTTCCTGGACGCGCCCGAGCGGATGGGCCGCTTCCTCGACGGCCGTTTCATGAAGATCCTCGCGGCGCCGGCCAAGACCGGCGGCCGCTTCGGCGTCAAGGTGATCAGCGCCGGGTTCGGCGTGTTCACCGGCGTCATCAACAAGGTCCTCGGCGTCCAGCTACTGCGGGACGTGCAGACCTTCGTCGCGGCGTTCGACACGATGTTCGGCGGGTTCCGCGAGCGCGCCGAGAAGACGTTCAAGCTGCTGCAGACCCCCGGCACCGCGTTCCTCGTCGTCGCCGCTCCCGAGCCGGACGCCCTCCGCGAGGCGTCCTACTTCGTCGAGCGTCTCGCCGAGGAACGCATGCCGCTCGCCGGACTCGTCGTCAACCGCGTCCACGAGTCCGCCGCCGACACGCTGTCGGCCGCCCGAAGCCAGGCCGCCGCCGAGACGCTGGAGGAACGCGGCGAGCACAAGCTGACCGCCGCGCTGCTCCGTCTCCACACCGACCGCATGCAACTGGCCGCCCGCGAGGACCGCCTCCGCGACCACTTCGCGTCCACGCACCCGACCGTCCCCGTCACGGCCGTCCCCGCCCAGGCGGAGGACGTCCACGACCTGGACGGCCTGCGCCAAGTGGGCGAAGACCTGGCGGCCCCCACCTCATCCGCACCGGCAGCCTGACCCCGACCACAAGCACCCCCTTCCTGGCTGGACGCGCCGCACCGCCCCACGCGGCATCTCACAGCCCCGACATACGGCCCGCCGGACACATGCAACGTCGGGCGACCCTGGCCTGCAAGGGTGCGCCAACGCCCGACTACCCGCCGCGCGACACCCAACCTGACCGCTAACACCCCTCCTTCCTGGCTGGACGCGACGCGCCACCCCACGCGGCGTCTCGCAGCCCTGACATGCGGCCTGCCGAATCCCAGGCAACGTTGAGCGACCCTGGCCGGCGACGGTGCGCCGATGCCCAACTCCCCGCCTGCGAACACAGCCTGACCGCTCGGAGGCCGTCGGGAGAAGCGAACGCCAACTTGTGGATAACTACCGGTCTCCGCAGGTCAGGCCGCCGGCAGCGAAGGAGTGCGGAACGCTGACGCCTGACCGCCGAACAGGGCGTCACGCTGAGCGGCGTTCGCCTGGTGGGGCTCGCCCAGGGCGATGTCGCTGACGGCGGTGAGCCTGTCGTGGTGCTCGGGAGCGAGGCTCACATCGAGGGCCGCGAGGTAACCGTCCAGCTGATCCAGGTTCCGCGGGCCGATGATGGGCACCGTCGGCGTCGTGGAGCGCGCCGCCCGTTCACGCAGCCAGGCCATGGCGACCTGCGCCGGCGGCAGGCCGGTCTCGGACGCGACGGAGAGCAGTTCGTCCACGATGGCGGTCTTGTGGTCGCTGTCCTCCTTCTGGATCACGCGTCCCCAGGTGGTCAGGCGCCCTTCCGCACCGGAGCGGTACTTGCCGGTCAGCAGACCGCCGCCGAGGGGTGACCACAGCGCCGTCCCGAGCCCGAGCGCCTCGGCCATCGGCAGCACCTCCCGGTCCGCGGTGCGCTCGGCCAGGCTGTACTCGTGCTGGACCGCGATGATCGGTGACCAGCCGCGCAGATCGGCCATCGTGACGGCGCGGGAGACACGCCACGCCGGGAAGTTGGACAGGCCGCCGTGGACGACCTTCCCGGACGCGACCAGGTCGTCCAGGCCCCGCACGATCTCCTCGACGGGCGTCACCGCGTCCGGGAAATGGACCCACAGGAGGTCGATGCGATCGGTCCGGAGGCGCCGCAAGCTCGCCTCGACCGCGCGGACCATGTGGGCACGCCCGTTCCCGGTGCTGTTCAGGCCAGACGCCGGGGTCACCGGATTGGCGAACTTTGTGGCCAGCGTGAACCGGTCGCGCTTCCCGTCGAGCAGGTCGCCGATGATCTCCTCGGCCTCTCCGGCCTGATAGGTGTCGGCGGTGTCGATGAACGTCCCGCCGGCCTCGGCGAACCGTTCGAAGATCTTGCGGGCGGTGGCGGGTTCGGCGCCCATGCCCCAGCGCGTCCCGAAATTGCCCGTGCCGAGCGCGTACTCCGACACGCGCAGGCCGGTGTTCCGGCCGAACGTCATGTACTCCACGCCGCCTCCAAAGTAAAACGATCGGTGTACCTGGAGCAGGTTAGCAAAGGTACAACGATCGGTATACTTCGGTCATGGACGAGACGGACCGGCAACCGCACGGCGGCCGGGGCGCCCGCGAACGCATCCTGTGGGCGGCGGCCAAGCTCTTCTACCTGGAAGGCATCAACGCCACCGGCCTGGAGCGCCTGACAGACGTCGCCCACGTGTCGAAACGGACGTTCTACAAGCATTTCCCCAGCAAGGACGCGCTCGTCGAGGCTTATCTGAGGCGCTTCCACTACGAGACGCCGCTGTCACGCACGCAGGTCCTGGACGACGAAAGCCTCACTCCCCGCGAACGGCTCCTGGCGCTCTTCGAACCGCCCACGCCCGGCACGGCCCTGCGCGGATGCCCCTTCCACAACGCGGCCGTCGAGATCTGCGACATCGAGACACCGGTCCGCACGCTCGTGGCCGACTACAAGGAAGCGTTCGCCGAACGGCTCGCCGCGACGGCGGCCGAGGCCGGAGCGTCCAACCCCCGAACGCTGGGCCGCCAGCTGAACCTCCTCTTCGAGGGAGTCACCGCACTGTCGACGTCCGCGAACTCGGCAGACGTCTTCACCGACGCCCGCACCACCGCCGAGATACTTCTCGACGCCTCCTTGAGCACGTCCTGACCTGCGAAATTCCGTTGGCTTGCGAGGCGGCCGACTCGCCTACGGCGTCGACAAACGCAGAGGTGACGACCTTGTCCAGGCTCGCACCGCCCGCGTCCTGACTCTCGGGCTGCGCCCGGCCACGTCATCACCGTCCTGCTCACGCTGCGCCGGCTGCGCGCCAACCACAAGCACCACCACCCGCACCGCGCTGCGGTTCGTCCTGGAGCACCCCGGCGCCGACGCGCTCATCGCCGCCCGCCGCCCCGCCCTCCTGGACTGCTTCGACGGCGGTTTGGACGGGCTACCCTGCGCGGCGGGTGAGGCAGTGGATTGCGAGCTCCCCGGACCCACCCCCGGCGTCGCCCGACGTCGCCGAGCGCACCAAACAGCTGACCTCAGCGACGGTCCCCGAGCACACCCGGCGGCAGTTCAAAGGCGATGCTGCCTCTGACCAGGTCACCTCGACGACCGAGACGACGGCGGCGGTATCACGCGACGTGGTGGGTCCGGCGGTCAAGGCATACCGGAACATCAACCTCGTACGCCTCCAGCCTGACGACCTGGTGCAGGCGGAGGCGATCCGCACGGCCCGATCTGTCCGAATCGCACGTGCTTCAGCCTGGCGCGCGTTACTCCGTGTAGCAGAAGATGATCGGACGACCTCAAAACGAACACTCACGGTATCGACTTCGCGCCGCCCATCGCATTCACAACAAGCCGATCGGAGCAATAGCCGCACATCGCACTCAGATCGACCAGCACCTGCGGATTTGCCGCCGCAGCAACCTGATCGAGCTGGTCGTTGAGCGACACGAGACTTAGCGGTGGCAGCGCGTCGAGCCACCGAATCACCATGCACCCGTGCTGATCACAGCAAATCCAACCCGATAGTGCTGCGCAGCCCGGTAGGGAGCGCGGTCAACCTATGCCTGGTCGCGGCTGGTTACAGCGGCGGCAGTCGCCACCATGGCAGGCCGCGGCGGCGGGTCTTGGCCGCAGCGAGCCGCAACGGCGGCGGTCTTCCACCACCGCAGGTCGAAGCAGGGGGTCTTGGCCCTGGCCAGTCGCAAGAGCGGGCAGTCGTCACCACGGCAGGTCGCGGCGGCAGTTACCCGCAGCGGGCGGCGGGTCGCGGTCGCCAAGGGTCGCGGTGACGGTGTCAGGTGGCGCGCCGCTGTTGGACTGTGTGCGTGGTGCGTTGGTCGCGGTCGTTGGTCGCGGTCGCTGGTTCGGCCGTGGGCCGTGGTGTGGGCGGCGGGGGCGTGCGCCGGTCCTGCCGTCGTACCGACCGCGGGCGTCGGCAGCGCCACAGCGCCGACGGGAGGCACCGCGCGGTGAAGCCATCGCGAGCGGGCTTGGCCCACAGGCCCACAGGCCCACAGGCCCACAGGGCCACAGGCCCACAGGGCCACAGGGCCACAGGGCCACAGGGCATGCGACGTAGCGCGCTGCGCCCGTCAGGCCACCAACGTGAGGCGTGGCAACGGGCCTGTACCGGTTGGAGGTCGGTACAGGCCCGCGGTCACGCTTCTTAATTGGACCTTCCCGGTCCTTGAACCCCTGCCGGACGGGCCGTGAGGCCCGCCGAGGTCAGCTGGCGACGAGTTCTTCCTCGTCGACCTCGACCGACCGCTCGTACTCGTCCTTCGCGGTCTCCAGCAGGTCGCGCCACGATTTCACATCCGGCCGCCGCCGTAGCAGAGCACGGCGTTCACGCTCGGTCATGCCGCCCCAGACACCGAACTCGATCCGGTTGTCGAGGGCGTCAGCGAGACACTCCGTGCGCACTGGGCAGCCGCGGCAGATGAGCTTGGCCCGGTTCTGCGCCGCTCCCTGCACGAACAGGGCATCCGGATCCGCGTTACGGCAGGCGGCGCGGGCGGTCCAATCCGTGATCCACATCTTGGCCCCACTCCCCTAGGGTCTGTGTCGATTTGCGCTCCTTGGCCGGACGGGCGCGGACGTCAGGCCGCCAAACGAAAGCCGTGGGGAAGAACTTACGGAAGCGAGGGACGTTTCAACAGCCCCCGATGGGCCCATTCTCGATATAGCCCACCGGGGCCATACCGCCGGAACGGACTAGTTACCTGTAGTTGACGCGCCAGACACAGCGCAGGTTGTCATCATGAGGGCATACCGGACGAACGTCCTGATCGTGGGGCCCGGAAAGCGGGGGCGCCGGGGGACCTGTCCCTAATGCACTGCTCGTCCCGCGTACCCTATACCCCGTGCGCGTTGCGAAATCGGATCGGGTCAAGGCTGCGTCCACGCTGTTCAGGCTGCTCGGGGCCGGGGTGGTGGCGGGGCTCATCGTCGCGCTCATCGCGCTGCCCGCGGTCGGCAGCGCCGGGCTGACGGCCCGCGACGCCGCCAACAACTTCGAGGACATGGAGGGCGAGCTCAAGACGACACCACCGTCCGAGAAGACGGTGATGTACGACGCGAGCGGCAAGCAGGTCGCCACGTTCTTCGACAAGTACCGCGAGTCCGTCCGGCTCGACCAGGTCGACCCGATCATGCGCAAGGCGATCATCGACATCGAGGACTCGCGGTTCTACGAGCACGGCGCGCTCGACCTCAAGGGCACCATCCGCGCCCTCGCGTCCAACGTCGAGTCCGAGCAGACTCAGGGCGGGTCCACGCTCACGCAGCAGTACGTCAAGAACCTCCTCGTCGACAGCGCCCGGACGCAGGAGGAGTACCGCGAGGCCACGGCTCCCACGGTCGGGCGCAAGCTCCGCGAACTGCGCTACGCCCTCGACATCGAGCAGCGCATGACCAAGGACCAGATCCTTGAGGGCTACCTGAACATCGCCTACTTCGGCGCCGGCGCGTACGGGGTCCAGGCGGCGGCCAAGCGCTACTTCAGCGTCCCCGCCAGCAAGCTCAACCTCGGACAGGCCGCCCTGCTCGCCGGCATCACCCAGAACCCCGCCGCGTTCGACCCGATCCGTAACCCGAAGGACGCGCGGCACAGGCGCGACATCGTCCTCTACCGGATGGCGCAGCTCGGGCACATCAGCAAGGCCCAGGCGGACGAGGAAGCCGCCAAGCCGATCGAGCTGAACCGCACCGACCCGGTCGGCGGCTGCCAGTCCAGCAAGGCGCCGTACTTCTGCGAGTACGTGAAGTACGACATGCTCAACATCCTGTCGGACGGCAAGTACTGGGAGCTCGAACCGAAGCAGCAGCAGGCCGTCGTCAACGAGCTCAACCGGGGCGGCTACACGATCCGCACCACGCTCGACATGGACGACCAGCGCGCCGTCGACAAGACGCTGCGCCAGACCGTCGCCCCCGGCGGCAACCGCGTCGGCGCCGAGGCGATGGTCGAGCCCGGCACCGGCAAGGTCAAGGCGATCGGGCTCAGCAAGCGGTTCGGCCCCGGGAAGGGCCGGACGACCATCAACCTGCCCGCCGACTCCCGCCACGGCGGCGGCAACGGCGTGTCCGCGGGCTCGACGTTCAAGATCTTCACGCTGGCCGCCGCGATCGACCAGGGCATCCCGGTCAGCACCACGATCAACTCGCCGCAGACGACCACGATCGGCGGCTTCCAGCCGTGCCGCTACACCGGGATGTACCAGGGCAAGAAGGTCAAGAACGCCATGATCGGCGGCGGCACCTGGACCCTCTCCAACGCCGGCGACAGCGAGAAGGGCAACTTCAACCTCAAGACCGGCACCTGGCACTCGGTCAACACGTTCTACGCCCACCTGGAGAAGCGCGTCGGCGTCTGCAACGCCGTCAAGATGGCCGAGAAGTTCGGGATGAAGCAGGGCAACGGCAACCCGCTCCTGCCGATCGCGTCCCAGGTCCTCGGCGTCAACGACATCGACATGGTGCACCTCGCCGCCGCCTACGCCGGCTTCGCCGCCCGCGGCAAGTACTGCGCCCCCATCTCCGTCACCGAGGTCGTCGACCCCGAGGGCAAGAAGCTGAAGCTGCCCAAGCAGGACTGCCACCAGGCCCTGGACGAGGACGTCGCCGACAAGGTCAACTCGATCCTCCAGGGCGTCCTCACCAAGGGCACCGCGGCCGGACGCGGCATCGGCCGTCCCGCCGCCGGCAAGACCGGAACGTGTGAAGAGTTCACCTGCGCCGTGTTCGCCGGATTCACCCCGAACCTCGCCGCCGCCACCGCCTACTGGGACTTCCGCGGCCCCTGGCAGTACAAGGTGTACGGCGTCTACGGAGCGGACATCCCCGGCGGCATCTGGCAGCAGTCCATGCGGAGCGCCCTCGCCGGCGAGCCGGCGCCCGGCTTCCGCACCCCGTCCCGCGACTTCGGCGACACCACCCGCGTCCCCGAGGTGAAGGGCGACACGATCGGCGCCGCCACCGCCAAGCTCAGGGGCGCCGACCTGAAGGTCAAGGTCGCGCCCGGGTCCGTCGACTCCGACCAGCCGCGCGGGACGGTCGTGTCCACCTCCCCGGACGGCGGCACCGAGGTCCCGCCCGGCAGCACCGTCATCCTCTACGTGAGCAGCGGCAAGAAGGGCAACGGGCGCGGCCAGCCGAACGGCCGGTCATCTCCCTGGGAGGACTGAGACGCAAGGGCCCGGCGAGCGTGCCGGGCCCTTCCTCATTCCGCGAGCTGGCGCCTGACCTCGGCGGCGACGCGCCCGCCCTCGGCGCGTCCGGCCACCTTCGGATTCACCGACTTCATGACCTGACCCATCGCGCGCGGCCCGGACGCGCCCGTCTCGGCGATCGCGTCCGCCACCAGCGCGGTCAGCTCCTCGTCCGACAGCTGCGCGGGAAGGTACTCCTCCAGCACCGAGCCCTCGTCCCGCTCCGCCTGCGCCTGCTCCTCCCGGCCCGCGTCACCGAACGCCGCCGCGGCCTCGCGGCGCTTCTTCGCCTCCCGGGTGAGCACCTTGACGACGTCGTCGTCCGACAGCTCGCGCGACTGCTTGCCGGCGACCTCCTCGTTCTTCACCGCGGTGAGGGCCATCCGCAAAGTCCGCGTGCGCACCTCGTCACGGGCCTTCATCGCGGACGAGAGGTCGGACTCCAGCTTCTCCTTCAGGGTCATGCCCAACATCATGCCCGTCCGGTACCTTCTGCCTCATCAGGATTACCGCGCGGTGCCCATGTCTGAAAACATGGAACCCTGAGAAGGGAGAGCCGTGCGAAAGATCTACGCCGCGCCCCTGGGACTCCTGGGGGCGGGAGCCGCGACCTTCGGGTACGCCTCGCTCATCGAGCGGAACTGGTTCCGGCTCCGCCGTTTCGACGTGCCCGTGCTGGCGCCCGGCCGTCCCCCGGTGAAGATCCTGCACCTCTCCGACGCGCACCTCACCCCCGGCCGCTCGCGCCTGATCCACTGGGTCCGCTCCCTGGACGCGCTCGAACCCGACCTCGTCGTCAACACCGGCGACTCCCTCTCGCACCGCGACGCGATCGGCCCCTTCCTGGACGCCCTCGGCCCCCTCCTCGACCGTCCCGGAGTCTTCGTCTACGGGTCGAACGACCTGTACTCGCCGGTGCTGAAGAACCCGCTCCGCTACGTCTGGCGGACGAGCCAGTCCGACTACGACCGCCGCCGCCGCGAACCCGACCTTCCCTACCGCGAACTCGGCTCGTCCCTCCAGGCCGCCGGCTGGCTCGACCTCAACAACCGCATCGGCCGCCTCAAGGTCGGCGAGCTCGACGTCGAGTTCGGCGGCATCGACGACTCCCACATCAACCGCGACCGCTACGACAAGATCGCCGGCCCGGTCGACCCGCAGGCCGACGTCCACCTCGGCGTCATGCACTCCCCCGAACCCCGCAACCTCGACCGCTTCACCGCCGACGGCTACGACCTCCTCCTCGCCGGCCACACCCACGGCGGCCAGGTCTGCGTCCCCTTCTACGGCGCCCTCGCCACCAACTGCGGCATCGACCGCCCCCGCGTGAAGGGCCTCCACCAGCACCGCGGCTCCTGGCTGCACGTCTCCGCCGGCCTCGGCACGTCCCCGAAGGCCCCCATGCGCTTCTGCTGCCCGCCCGAGGCATCCCTCCTCACCCTCGTCCCCCGCCGGTGAGCTGGAAGACCGCCTCCTTCACCGCCTTCTGGTACGACTTCGCCGTCCAGAACCGCGTCCTCTCCCGCGTGGGAGCCCGCGTCCTCTGGAACTACGACATCGACCACCTCCATACGTCCATCGCCGCCCAGGACCCGTCCGCCCTCACCCTCGACATCCCCTGCGGCGGCGGCATAGCGGTCACCGACAACCCCCGCCACGTAGCCGCCGACCTCTCCCGCACAATGCTCAACCGAGCCCGCCGCAAGACAACAACCCTCCTCCAGGCCGACATCTACGCCCTCCCCTTCGAAAACTCGACCTTCGACACCTGCCTCACCTACAACGGCCTCCACTGCCTCCCAGACCCAGCCGCCGCTGTACGCGAGTTGGCCCGCGTCCTACGCCCAAGCGGTTGGCTCCGCGGCACCACCATCGTCCGAGGCGCAGGCCGCGACCCCCTCATCAACCTCCTCCGCCGCCAAGGCACCTTCGGCAACCCAGGCACAGTCACCGACCTCCGCACCTGGCTGACCACCGCCGGCCTGACCTCGATAGAGCTCACCCACTCCGGCGCCGTGACCGGCTTCACAGCCCGTAAATAGGGACGCAGCACCCCCCGGCATCCGCTAAGGTGGACTAGGCGCCGGGAGAACGTACGACTCCCGGGCAGCCACCACCGGGGTGTAGCGCAGCTTGGCAGCGCGCTTCGTTCGGGACGAAGAGGTCGTGGGTTCAAATCCCGCCACCCCGACAGAAACCGCCAGCTCAGAGGCCGGTTCTCCACACAGGAGACCGGCCTCAAGATCTTTTGACCCCCATCTGACCCCGCCCCCGACCGTGACTCCGCGACCTCCAAGGTCACGCACCATCACCTACTGGTCACATCTCAGCTCTCTCCGGACCCGTTTGAACCTCAGCCCCAAGCTTCCCCAGCGCCTGCTCGCCACAGGCGGACGCAGTGCGGTTGGCCTCGCCCTGGTCGACGAGGCTGCACCTTGAACACCGCGATGAGAGCGCACGAAGCACATACTCAGTGACCGTGAACGTTGAGCCTTCGCGATAGCCACGACGCGATCGGTGGCCACAAGTGCCCGCCCCGGCACTGTGTCACTGCGTCCGTGCCATCTCCTCACCTACTTCCTGCGCGAAGCGCATCGTAAGCAAGCGGCCAACGTTCGAGGGATGCCACCGCGGCCTCCCGTGGGGGTCTGCACGGACTCGGCGTTAAGCCTTGCTGCGATACCCCGGATAGTGAGCCCCTCCTGATGCAGGCTGAGAACGTAGACCATCAACTCACGTGTACAGCACGGCAGGCGGCCCCGCCGCGCAGACTAAGACGTCTTCTCATTTGGTTAGTCGGCGGTGACAGATGAGGGTGGCGGTGATGCCAGACGAAGGCCAGGAAGTGTTCGGGCTTGCGTTCGTAGCGGCGGTGCAGGCGGCGGCAGCCGCTCAGCCGGGACACCGTCCGTTCCACCACCCAGCGGTAGCGTCCGAGCCGGTCGGAGGACTCGATGCCGCGGCGCGCGATGCGCGGGGTGATGCCCCGCCCGCGTAGCCAGCGCCGCAGGTCGGTGTAGTCGTAGCCTTTGTCGCCGTGCACTTTTGGCGGGCGGCGACGGCGTGGCCCGCGCCGGGAGCGGATCGGCGCGATGCCCCGCACCAGCGGCTCCAGTGCGAGTTTGTCGTGGGTGTTGGCCGCCGAGATTCCGACAGACAGCGGCAGTCCGGCACGATCGGTCAGCAGATGGATCTTCGACCCAGGTTTGCCGCGGTCGACAGGATTCGGGCCTGTCAGCTCCCTCCTTTGGCGGCACGGACACTGACGGAGTCGATCGCGCACCGCGACCAATCCAACTCACCGCGCGCACCCAACTCGTCCAGGACGAGCCGGTGCAGCTTGACCCACACTCGCGCAGTCGTCCACTCGGTGAAACGCCGGTGCGCGGTCGGGCCCGACGGCCCGAACACCGGCGGCAGCTGCTGCCACGTACAACCTGTGGTGGCTACGAAGATGATCGCCGCCAGGACCTCACGATCCCCGTACCGGCGCCGGCCACCGCCCTGCGGCCTCGTGGAGCGGGCGGAACCACCCGCTGGAACAGCTCCCACAACTCCTCTGGCACCAGCCGCTCGACCATCTCCACGTCCGCAGGCATGCACGACCCCAAGGATGAGGACGAGCTCAGCCTCGTCCTCGAAGGCCAGGGATGCCGCTTTCGGCCGGAGGTACTCCAGCACACGAGGCCAGCCCACAGCCCGCAAGCGCTTGGCTTGCGCCGACCCCGGAGACGGGCACACTGCGGACGGCGTTGTCATCGAGCGGTCCCTTGTGGTCGGCTGTTCCGGTGAACATCGATCAGTTCTTCGGCTACGGGCTTGAGGCCAGCACAGCTCGTAGATGTGCTTCAGCCACGCTGGTTTTGTATTCGCCTGTCGACCCCCGGGTTCGGCGGGGTGCTCCAGTGGAGGCGGCCGCTGAAGATCGTGATCGCCCCGTCCCCTAGATCGGAAGATCGTGCTCCAGCCACAGAGATCGTCAACGCTGTGCGAATTGTCCCTCGGCCGCGCGAGCGTCCCTCGAGGAGAAGAATCCGAGGGTGGGCACCTCCGAGGTGCCCACCAGCAGGGCACGATCAAGCAGGGTGTTGAACTCCTCGCAACTGGTCTCCGGGAGAAGAACACACGAGTGGCAAGCGGCTCGGTTTAAGTTGTCGGTGCCACTGGTCTGCGCTTCCATGCACAGTGGATCAGCGGAACACCACGACACTCGTTCTAGGGCGCTGCGCACAGAGGCGGCGAGGCGCCCCGATTCCACCTGGGCGACAATGCCGCCAAGGCTTCCGGCGGAGTCGCTGGTGGCCGTGTAGACCAAGAAGCCGGACATCTTGTCGGACACGTACAGGCGCTCACGCAAAGACGCCGCGGGGTACCCCGAGTCCAAGCTCCACTCATTGATGATCGAGTGAGCCAGCGTATGAATCATGACCAGCCGCGGTGTGATCTCTCGGTCCGGGTCCAGGCCGAATCGTGCGAAACGCTCTCGGTACGCATGGCCGATCGGAGTTATCCGGGTCTGAACCTCGGGCCGTGACTCCCACTCGGCCACTCGATCCGGATCTAGCCGGAGGAAGACGCCCTCTCCGATGACTTGGATCGCGGGCAGCCAATCAGGCTGGTTCTCTGCCGAGTAGAGCGGCGTCCGCCGATCGATGTTCGCACTGTTGGGCGCGGCTAGACGAGTGAATCCCTTGAGGACGCGTACCTCTCGTAGTCGCTTCACCCGCATTACCTTGTCGAGGGCCAGCTCTGTTGCGATCGCCTTGTCCGGCCATGGTACGCAGACGAAATCCTGCGGTCCCGGTTGCTCTTGCGTGGTCCTGGTCAACGCCTGGTACTCGTCGAACTTCAGCGTCTCCTCGGAGTCGTCCGTCTGACCGGCATCGTCCTGACGACGCCTCACGACCGCCTGGATGATCTCTTCCACGCTGTACAGCCGGTGGTTGTCCAGCTCCAGCTCTTCTAGACGATCACGTAGGTCAGGCGCCTTCTTCAGGGACTTCCAATGGCGTTCCACCAGCTTCTGGACGCCCTCCGACCATGGCGGGATCGAGAGCGCGGATCGCACATCGGAGAACCAGACACCGGACGCGCCTCGCTGCATCGCCCGCGGGAGCTCTTCACATTCCTCTGCCGGAACGTCACCAAGCCAGGGGCGCCGTCCGGTGCAGTCGCTGATCCCCCTCAGCGCAGCTTTCCTCAGGGCGCCTTCCATGGTGACCGGGCGCACGCCGCACGAACAGGAGATCTCGATGTCGCCGAGCGAGGCGCTGCGTCCTGTGGCCTTCAGCCTCAGGTCGTGCCGCTGAGAGTCACTTCCGACGGAATTGCCGCCCTTGTGGAGCCAGCGAAAGTAGGGAAAGTCGTCGATGTGACCTGCGGCGCAGCAGACGACGAATCTGGACGGCACCAGCTCGCGATCGCACTCCTTGCACTTGGCAGGACTGCGGCTCGCACCGAAGAACTTCGCCTTTGCCAGTCGGTTGCACCCAGGGCAGGACTGGATCTCGGGGAACCGGACCACCGGAATGTCGCCGTACTTGCTGCTTTCGGACGCCGGGGGGAGTCGGAAGCACTCCACCCCGAGTTCTTTCTCCAGCCGGCGCTCGTGGATGATCTGATCAAAGGGACCGAGCTCGGGCCAGCGGTCGAGTCCGGCCACCATGAACGACTCACTGCCGACGGCTATCAGAGAACCGACCCCATAGGTTGTGATGAGCTGAGCCCTTCGGACGCCCCCTATGGGTTTCCCCTTCACCGCACTGCCCTGTCCAGGTAGATGGTCGACTCGACATCGACGTCGCGCAGACTCCATAGCGTCGCGAACGCGGAAGCGATCGAGTCGTCCGACTGGTCCCATCGGCCGGCGTCGACCATCAGTCCGGGCTGTCGGTACGTGCCGTATGTGAGCTCCGGGTCTTCGTCCGCCGCCTCGCGCCACTGGGCGATGATCTCTTTGATCTGCTCTTCCGTCATGTCTCGCTCGGCTCGGTCGGCGACCCGCTCGACGCGGGAGAGGATCTGATCGCAGATCACGTTGAGTTCGTCCTCGAAATCGGCGATGTAGGCGGCGGCCTCTTTGGGGCGAGCCACGGGGATCATCAGGCGGGCTAGCGCCACGATCGCGGCGTGGAGACCGCGATCGCGGGCACGCGCCGAGAACGGCGTCACGCTGGTCGCCTCGACTTGGCGATACAAGCCGGAGTGATACGAGGTGAAGTTCTCGTAGTGTGAGCGATCCCTGGACCGCGCTCCATTGAAGAGGGTCGCCACCAGCCCAGGCCACTTCCGTCCGACCCGACTGGTGGCCTGGATGTACTCAGAGGTGGACTGAGGCTGCCCCATCATGACCATCAAGCCGAGACGATCCACGTCGACCCCCACGGAGATCATGTTGGTGGCGAGGATCACGTCCAGTGCATCCGGATACGGCGTGGCCATGTCCTGTAGGTGACCAGGGATGGCACTGGACGGCTCACGACTGGTCAGCTCGATGTCCCGGCGGATGTCACGCCGTTTCTGGCCGAGACTCTCGCTGAGGAGGTCGAGACGGTCGTTGACGTCGTCCTGAACCTGAAGCTTGGCGCCGCCGAGAAGTCGAAGGCTGTTGAAGTAGCCCAGGAGTGTCCAGTAGGCGTCCCGGACCTCGTCGCTCCCCTCGATCACCTGGGCATGGTGGAGCAGAGCCGCGTACGTCCGCACCATCAGGCTGGTCTGGCTGGTGGCCGGCGCCATGAGGCCCACGTAGAGCCTGCTCGCTTTCCGGCAAGGTGGTGTCTCAACCGAGAAATAGGAGTCTCGGGCATCGAGGCCGGGCGGTGGGAACTGCTCCACCTGACGATCGAACAGCGCCAGGCCCTGGTGCACGGCACGACGGATCGTGGCGGTGGAGGCGATGACTTTGGGCCGTTGACCGATCAGGTCCACGACGGTCTCGTAGAGACCCGCCAGAGTGCCCAGCGGGCCGGAGATGAGATGCAACTCGTCCTGGATGATCAGTTCGGGCGGTGGTTCGGAACTGAAGTGGTTGAAAAGGTTGCCGATCTCCGGCTTCCAGGGCAGCCCGGCGAACTTGTCCGCCGTGGCAATGATCAGGGTCGGGCGCTGCGCATAGATGGTCTCGTCGACTACGTGGACCGGAAGGCCGTCAGCGAAGTCACAGCCCGGGGCGCCACAGGCGATCACCAGGCGATCGGCGGAGATCTTGTAGTCGTAATGGTCCAGCGCAGTGCCGCACCAGCAGCAGGAACGTATTTGGACCGGGTTCTCCTCCTGTACCTCTTCGTTCTTGGCGAGCCTCCGCAGGGACCGCTTGGCCTCATCCAGCGTGTTGGGCGTGGAGCCACGGCCGACCCACATGCCTATGGAGATCTCGCGCTGACCGAGATGGGCTCCGGCGTCCCGACGCAACCGCTCCATGCAGCACATGAGGAGGGCGGCACGTTCGAACTGCTGAACCGTCAGCAGGCGAAGGGTGTACCGCATCAGGACCGTGACCCCGCCTCCGTTCTGCGGGTCTCGTAGTCGCCTGAGGAAAGTGGAGAAGGCGATCAGGCCTAGGTACGCCTCGGTCTTGCCACCACCGGTTGGAAACCACAGCACGTCGGCGATGTCGCGGTCGACCGACTCTCGATCCACGACACCGCGCAGAGAGAGGAGTATGAACGCGATTTGGAACGGGCGCCAGGTGGCCGCCGTCTCATCGGGCTCGCACGCATCTCGGTTCGAGGACCTCAGCCATTCCGTACGAGCACGCTGCAGTGCCATGGAACGGTTCGCAAGTCGGAACGCCTCCATGGGGGCTGGATCCGCAGGATCCGCCAAGATCTCGATTCCCGCATCCATGCGATCGCAGGATGTCGTACACCGCCTCAGGTGCTCGAGGGCCGTCTCGCGCAGACTCTTGTCCGCGATGTCGTCGACCTGGTTACGTCTCTGGCGAATCCAGGCACGGTAGCCCGAGGTGAAGCCCTTCAGGGCGGCGATGACCTCGGCATCGGACACCGTTGCAAGGCGATGCATTCCGAGGCGAGCCACGTCGATTTCAAGATTGGAGTCGGCCAGCCGGAGATCGTAGGTGGGCACGAACGTCGTTCGAACCCATCGAGGGGCAGGGACCCCAGCCAGCTCGTTGACGGCGACCTTACTGGGCTCCCACTCCACCGCACAGCCATGGCCGGTAGCGAAACTCGGCGCATGACGGTAGAGCAGCCTGTAGGCACCGGCTTCCTCATCCGTGTCCGCGGAACCAAGCGGTGGCCGCTCCACGAAGGGTGACGATTCAGCGACGGGCCGTACTGTGATGCGCGGCTGGAAGAAAGCCGTCTCATCTCGAATAGAACTGTTGTCCTGAGCCACAGACAGGTTGAGGAGAGCCAGCGTGACGGCTGCGACTCCTTTAGCATTCGCTGGCCGTACCCGAACGAACAGTTCAAGATTGTCGGCGACTCTGATCGACTGCTGGCCCACTTCCGAAACCTTGATGCAGTGGGGTTCGATCGGCAGGCTCCTGCGCCGCCATGGTTCCTCCGCCACGGAGCTGGTGCGAGTACGACGTCCTTCCGCAGGAGCATCGGACACGTAGCGCGCTGCCTCCACTTCGACCATGATCGAATCTGAGATCGTAAGGTCGACCGAAAAGGACATCCCCATCGAGGACGGATAACGGACGTGGGCCATGGCAACAGCCGGGTCGGGAAAGTCCCCCTGGCGCCTGTTCTCGGGGGCCTCATCCAGCGGGTTGTTCTCGGCGACACTGTCCCGGGACTGCGGAAAAAGGATCCCGGCGGCGTACTTGGTGATGGGGGGATCCGTGATCGTCTCTTCGGCTGCACCGGTCGGTCCGATCAGATCTCGCTCCAGCCTGGTGACCAGCTCGCGGCGGAACGCATAGTGCCCGTCAAAGCTCACGACTGCACTCCTGCCCAGTCGAAACGTCCCAGTCCCACGATCCGCGGTCGCAACCAGATGCCCGACCAGCCGAGCCCTGCGTTGAGGCCGGCCGCTTCACGGCCGATCACGGTTTCGACGTTGTCCACTCGAAGCTCCTTGATCCTAGGCGGCAACCTACGGTCGCGCCCGGGCAGAAGCGCTCGCAACGCTCTGGCGAAGGATTCGGTGGTCACTCCGGCCCGGTGCCCGTCGTGTTCCACGAGGTACGCGGGAGAGTCCTCGGTCGATGCGACCGGGAGCCGAACGAGCGTGATGGGGTCGCCCTCTCGCACGGAAGTCGCAAGGTAGTGCTGAATCTTCAGGGGATCTTCCTGGAAACCGACCGTGCCAGCTGGCTCGTCCCGATTCACGTCTTCCGGTAGGACCTCAATTCCGAACACTCGCCCGGCCTTGAACCCCAGCTCAGCCCACCGCCCGTCACGCTGCCGCTGGAGACGGCCGGCAGTGAGCTTGGCGATCGCCTTCACATGGATCAGGAGATCGCGTGGCCGGGTCATGGCCACGTACAGCAGTCGAGCACGCTCGGCCTGCTCGATGGGGTCGTTCTCAGGTGCATCACCGGGGTCCACGACGATCACCTGATCGAATTCGAGGCCCTTGACTCTGTGAACGGTCGAGATCACGAGGCCGTCCGACCACTGTTGACCGAGCTCGTCGGGCAGTCCTCCACGGATCAACCGCTTCCGTATCGCCGGAAGATCGAGCGTCTCGTCGCGTCGGCCTCGATCGATGCGCCGAAGAAGCTCCCAGGAGACCTCCGGATCGACGCCGGCCCTACCGAGCACGTCCAACACCTCGGTCTTCTGCGGCTGCTTGGAATCGAGCTCGCGGAAGAGCGAGCCAACCCACGAAGGGATGGCCCTGTCTTGAGCGGACCGCTGGAGCCGGTGTGGGACGCCGAGGTCGTGAAGCCGCCGCGAAATCAGCAGGACTTCGTCGTTCGACCTGCAGAGCATCGCGGTCGTACCGGCCATCCGGGCCAGGACCGGGGCCGCCTGGTCGATCGTGCCGAGGGAGTCCCCTGCCATGAGCGTGGTCCGCAGACTTCGCTGAATCTCGTCGAAGGGCGCGTCCACGGCACCTAGCGACTCACCGTAGGCGATCGCCGCCCGGGCCTCGGACTCTCGAGCACGAAAGTTCCTCTCGAGTGCGACCTCATCGAGCTCATCTTTGAAGCGTTCGCGCACCTCCGCGTAAAGTCGCGCCGCTCCCTCCAGACGCTCCTGCGGATCGTCGAGTTGGAAGCCATAGATGCCTTGGGCCGGATCGCCGAGCAGGGTGAACCCCTCGATACCGGTTTCCAGTAGCGCCAGTACGAGCTCAGCGCGTTCACCGACGAGGTCCTGAACCTCATCAACGACCAGATGATGGATCTCTTCTACCAGTTCACCGACGTTCGGGTCTTCCTTGATCAACCGAGTCGCTTCACGAATCCGTGGCCCGAACCCCAGACGCTGCCAGCTACCATCGGGCTCTACCTCGGACAGGAGCCAAGTCGCGTAGGCGTCGAACGTCCGAACGTCCACATGCCCGACGGCGGAGCCGAAGACGGCCAGACGCTTCCTGACCTCGCTGACGGCTGCGCGCGAGAAGCTCAGTACAAGGATCTCGGATGGTTCGAGTTCCTCTTCCTCGATGAGGAAGGCGAGGCGATGGATCAAGGAGAGGGTCTTGCCAGATCCTGCCGGAGCCGTCACCAGAAGACGAGCCTCTGCGGGTTCTTCGACGACCTGCCGCTGCTCTTCCGTCAGCTGAACGTCGGTGCTCATCAGCTCTTCCACAGGTACTCGAACTGACGGAACGCGAGCTCTTCGCCGTACTGGGCGATGTTGTCGGCGACGTTGACGATGAGACACTCCTCCTTGCCGCCGTTCAGCGGACCACGGAGGCCTCTGCCGATCATCTGCTGGTAGACGTTCGGGCTATACGTCGGCCGAGCGACGATCACTGCCCGCGTCGCCGGCGCGTCGAACCCTTGAGACAAGACGTTGTAGTTGGCCAGGACGCGAACCTTGCCCTGCCGGAACTGCTCGATCGCATGCCGGCGCTGGCCAAGGTCGGTATCGCTCGATACCGCGGCCGCCGACACGCCCTTGCGGGTGAGCAGCGCCGCCATGGTCTGGGCGTGGTTAACGGATGTAGCGAACAGCAGAATCGGCCAGTCGTCGGGCAGCTCGAGGATCTTGTTGATCAAAATTCCGTTACGGATGGCGTCATGGCCGAGCCGCTCCTCAGCCGATGCCGGCAGTCGACGCAGCTGAGCAAGTGAGTCTCGCTCCTGCGCACTCAGATCGAGACTGGCACCCGGAAGTTCCTCATGCTTGACCTGGGCCAGCACTCCGAGCTTCTGCAAGGTCACGTACGGCTCGGCGCCCAGGATCTCCGGGCCGTCGCGGTGATGGTCCAGGCGGTTGCGCCCATAGCGCGCGACGAGCCGGTCGGTCTCTTCCGTGTTGGTGCCACGGAACGGGGTCGCGGTCAAGCCGATCAGAGGGCAGCGTGATCGATGAGGAGTCAGCCCGAGAGCGGCGAGGACCCGGGTGTATCGCGGACTGATCGACGCATGCGCCTCATCCACGACGACGGCCTGGGCTTCACGTAGCCACTCATAGCCGTCGGCCTCGATGACCTTTTCCAACTTGGCGTCGGTGGCTATGACGAGGTGATATCCCTCGTCCACGGGGTCCACCTCGTTGGTGGACCAGAGTCTGCTGATCGTCAACTGCTGAGCCGGACCCGTGTTGCGCCACACCATCTGCCAGGTCTGGACCGCCTGCTCGCACAGTTCCTCCGTCTGCGCCACCCACAGAACCGGGGTAGACACAGCGAAGGGAGGAAGCACCCGCAGACGGCGAATGATCGCCTCCACGGCGACGCGAGTCTTACCCGCTCCGGTCGGCAGGCTGAGCATTCCGCGTAGGGCGGGCCGGCTTTGGAGCACCTCCTGAATTCGACCGACCATGAGCTCTTGGTAGTCGTGCAGGGCTGGGAAGTTCACCGGACCTTGCACGGTGAGCACAGGTTCGAGGCCTGGTTGGCGGAACCCGGCATACTCGGCGGGGAAACCAAGATCCGCTACGAAGGCCTTCGCCAGATGGTTGCCTGCCATCTGGGTCGGTACGGGGAACCCCCGGTCCTCCAGTTCCTGCCGGAACTCCCGCAGGACGCCTGAGCCGTGGACGGCGAGCGCCAACTCGGCGACGGTCCGGTCGTCGACCGGGCCTTCCTCGGCCTCGACTGCGTCGACCAATCCGTACGGCAGCCTCTCCCGAAGAACATCGTCCCCGAGCATGGCCACCAGCTTGTCTCGGAGGTCCTCCAGCTCGCGGACCTTGAGGATCTGCTGGTCTCGCTGGATGTCCTCCCGATGCTGAAGGACCTGACGACAACGCTCCTCCGAGAGTCCTAGCCTGAGAAGGGCGTTCAACTCTCTGAGGAGCGCCAGGTCGTCGCCACGATCGAGCCAGTAGACCGTCTCTTCGCGCCGGCCGATGTCGACAGGTTGTGAAGTCTGACCCGACGGCGTACGGACGAGTTGCACCAACGCCTCGCAACGCAGCAGGTCAAGGCCGCGCAGCGGACGTCCGGGTTCGAATTTCAGCTGTGGGAACACATCCTCGAGGGGAGTCGGCTGACCTGAGGACGTAGCGCGAAGCTCGGTGATGTAGACCTCGTCGAAGGTCTTCATCCCCCACTGGTCCACGAGCCGGGCAACGTCGTCCGACTCAGGAACGAGCAGAGCCGCGATACCACCCGCCATGAGACGCTGATACTGGCTGGAGTCTGCCGTGGCGACGGCCTCCGCAGGAGAGCAGGTGGTCCATGTCTCGCCCTGTTGGCAACGGATTTTGACGGGAGCGCTCAACTGCGTGGCGGCAAGCGCATACAGCGCGCCAAGCTCCACGTGTCGTTCACTCTCCAGGGCCTGGTTGAGGAGCGAAAGCCAGAGGCCCCCCTTGATCTCCGCCAAGCTGTTGGCGAGGCCGAGAGCCCGCGCGAGACCAGGGTTGATATCAGCGACCGGCAGGACCCGAGCGTGGGCGGCCAAGCCTGGCCCGACGCAGTCTGCGATCCGACGGATACCCATCGAGGTGGCAAGCCTGCCGCTCTTCTCAATGGCCCACACCAACGGTGACGGAACGGGGAGGGGCGTGTCATCGGGACGAGTCAGCGCATGGACCGTCCACTTGGTGACCAGGCCCTCTACCGGCAGGTTCTGGATGAACCGAGAGCGCGCGGCCGGGGAAAGGTCGAACAGGAGCCCGAGATGTCCGGCGGGATGGGCGCCTTCGAGCTCGATCCTGCCCTGTTGAGGCCTGCGAACACCTGCCGGCAGGGCCTTGTAGTACAGGTCGACCATGCTCGACCTGTAGTCACCGAACCACACCGCCGACGACGGGTTCACATCAGGAAGCGGCACGTCCGACATACCCAACCCGCGCAGCATCCTGATGTCATCGTGATGAAAGTCTTCATCCACCATGAAATCCGAGTCATCCGGACTCCCGGAGGGAATGACAACCCCCGGTAGAAGGCAGCGGCTCAACCGTTTGTAGGTCCCGGCACGTGTTCGGACCATGAGATCCGCTACAACGCCACGGCTGATCACATGCTCAACGGCACGATCCACCGGGACGCGCCGGGCGAGCTGCCAGAACCGATCCCAATCCGGCCCCAGGTAAAGGGCAAAGCCTCCGGAGACCGCCGCAGAGAAGCGGCCGAAAGCGTCGGCTGCCTTGATCCCGAGGATCTCGAGGAATTGAGAGGTCTCTGGGTCGTCCTCCAGTTCCGGATCCACGTACACCGTGTCCTCGGAGGGGGGATCCATCGCCGTACGCCGGAAGACCTTGCCCTCCTGCGGCGGGACCAGTCGCCCGTCGGCCGTACGGAGAACCGCAGCTCCGCGAGCCAGATCCTGGTAGGGATGCTCTTCGTCGACCATCTCGGCCACGATCGACAACGCAACCGCGGACGCAGCGGCCGTACCGTCGGAGACCAGCGCTTCCAGCCACTCCTGGACGGTCGCAGCCCTGCCGTTCACGTCCTCGATCAGCATGTAGGCGCGTGCCCTGCGCGTCTGCGTCCTCTCCACAGAAGGGTGGCACCATTCGACAGGACGACCAGGGTACG
The DNA here is from genome assembly GCF_047130825.1 of Actinomadura madurae. Classification (NCBI taxonomy): domain Bacteria; kingdom Bacillati; phylum Actinomycetota; class Actinomycetes; order Streptosporangiales; family Thermomonosporaceae; genus Actinomadura; species Actinomadura madurae. The sequence goes on along the minus strand of NZ_CP083237.1, from coordinate 6,752,863 downwards.
AGGCCCATCGCTCCACCCACACTTTCCAACGCTCCTCGTTCTGGTCGGGAGCCTTTGGATGAATCCGGACGTCACCGGGGCGCTGGAGCGCGCCCTCCTGGTCGGGGATGGAACGGTTATTCGCTACCTCTATGCGGACGCGCTCAGTAAGGAGCTCGTCTGCCCAGTTGCGCGTTTCACGACCACGAGCCGTGATCAGCTCAAGAGGGCGTGCGGGATCTTCAGGCGTGGCGAGGCGCGGAAGAGAGGCGGCAATCAGACGGGCCGCCTCCTTCATTAGCTCCTGGTTGAACGTGTTCCCATCGAGGATATGCCGGCGGTCCTCATTCGTCTTCCAAGCAGCGTTCAGGACACCGCTCAAGGTCGTATCGTACTCCGTTGGAAAGAACGCCCAGAAGGCCCCGTCCCTGTTCCATCCAGAGTTTGGAACAGCCCAAGCGATGGGAACCGCGACACGCTGGCGATACTCACCCGCATCTGCCCATGCGTCATCAGAGAGAATGGAGTTCATCTCGAAGACCGACCACTCTGAGGGATCCTTCTCGACACCGTTCTCGATCACCTGGAGCGATCGGCGAACGCCGTCGCCCTGGACAAAGATCTCCTTGCGATACGAGACGTTTCTGCGGTCCTCGAGGATCACCCGGCCGGCATGCGGAGAGAACACCGCAAACACCTCCGGGAATACACGGAGCTGCTCAGCGAGTTGGTCGGCGAATCTGCCATCACGCAAGGGCAGCTTCACCACGGTCACGGCCCAGGACATCAGCTCATTGAGCGTTGGGTCGGCCATCCGTTCCCCGTCTGCATCAAGGAGATGCGCGATACGGAGGACAGGTGTGGGCCGCTCCCCGGGAACGCGTTCCAAAATCCGCTCCCGCGCGCGAGTTGCCGACCACCCGAAAGAGCCGGTACGACTGAAGAAGAGCGGTTGGTCAGTAACGCTCAGGACGGACTTGAAACCGACGCCGAAGCGACCGATCTCTGCACCTCGCTTGCGGGACAGATGCGAAGCCAAAATGGTCCGGGCACCATCGGGAGTGATCGGGTTACCACGGTTCGCACAATACAAAGCCTCCGTCGTGAGCACGATATGAATGAGCCCGTTACGAGAACCCATGAGCTCATCGGCGCCGTTCTGGATCAGCTCGTACAGCTGCCGGTGTCCGTAGCCTCCCTCCCGGATGGAGGTCTCGATGTTCGCGTGCTCCTCAATCAGATCAGCGTTGGCCACGTAGGACTGGAGACATGCCTCCGACTGAGTGAGGACGACCTGAGCGACAGGACTGTCCTCGCCCGACCAGCCGGAGCGTCCGGCGGGCTCGGCCTCATTCGAACTGACCACTTAGATCCGCTCTCCTCACGAACACACGCGAGATGTCCCTTTTAAGTAACGTCATGCCAGACGGGTACGACAGCTGGGCCCCATGAGCGAACAAACCAGCCGTCATGACTCCAAGTTCGCCAGCCGATGGTGTCCGGGCGGAATCTCCGCGGGGGCGTCGTCATGCGACTCGATCAGCCAACCCTCTTCGATCAGTTGGCGCAGCTCTTGGCGCCATGTCGGAACCTTGGCAACGCGTTCAAGCTGCTGGGGGCTCGCTGGCCAGGGACTGATGTGGAGGAGGTATTCGATCAGTCTCTCACCTGGGGTTGCGCCACCGATCGATCCGATGGTCTCTTCGCTCGAGGCAACAGCCTCCTCCAGGTATGGAGCATTGAGCCGGTAGGGCGCGTCAGCACCCGCACGTGCCGTGTCGATGTCCCAACCGACCTGACGAAGTTCGCGGATACGTCGGGCCCATGCCCGGATGGCCGCCACACCCTCCAGTTGATGGGGCGAGACCTCTTCCCCAGGATGACTGCGAAAGTAGAGAAGCAACGCCGTTCGGGCTCCACCAACGACGTCGTGGCGAACCTCGGCGAGCGCCTCTCGCGACTCAGCAAGGTGCCTGCCGACCTCGGCCGCGGTCTCCAGCCAGTCCTGAGCCCTCAGATTCTCACGCGGCGTGGCCTGCACGATTGCCAACGCGTCCTTGAGTGACTGCTCAAGCTTCTCCAGTTGCTCCCGGTGGAGACGCCGACCACTCTCGGCCGAGTGAACGTTCATTGAGCCGCCAACGCCTTCCTCTGTGCCCTGTAGTGGCGAGGGAGGGTCGTCTTTCGGCACGCTGACGCGGAGCCCAGCCATCGAATGACTCGGTCAGCAACCCTGAAGAGACCATCCAAGCGTTACAGGTCCCAGACCATCAGGCTAAGAAGCTCATCCAGGCACGGGGTCCTTGACGACTCGAGTCGAGCCGCCCTCGCGGAGATTATGCGGTCCACCGCAAGGATGTCAACAGCTGGTCATCTGCATCAACGACGTAAGGGGTGAAATGCAGATTATCCCTTACACCACCTTAACACAGTAAGGGTGAGAATCGACACAAAAGGGCATATTTCACGCGGATTTGCCTCGACCCCTTGCGCTCAACGAGGTTGATCAGAAAAGCTCCGTTATGCCCGGCTCGCCCGGGCGGTGGGATGACTCTCTTACAGGGTCGTTCCTGTGTACGCGGGGATATCCGATCGGGCTCGGGCCAAGCAGCCTCAAGCCGAGGGCATCCTCGCCGCCACAAAGGTACGAAGTCCATGTTCTTGAAGTGAAAGAAGGGTGGCGTAGAACCATGAGTGCACCGTCGGCACGACCCGAACAAGGCCGAGACCCACCACTGGGAGGAAAACAAACATCAGCGACCATTAAGCGAGCGGCTCCTAATCTATTGCAGGCCGGGCTTGTTTTACCGGTCCAGGAGTTACTCGAGGTGCTTGGTCCCTTGTAGACGTGGATGTCTCTGCAACTGCGCGTGTGGCTTTCCACCCTTCCGGTGAAGGCGCACAGCAACATCCGAGATTCCAGAGCGAGGCCGAAAGAGCGGTCGTGGGGTATTGGCCGCTTGCTGGCGCACCGTCACAAAAAGGCCTCATGCGCAATAGCTGTTCATCGCCCGCAGCGCTATCGACCCTTCGCGACGGGCACGAAAGGCGAGAAGAACTCGCCAGGATCGTTCCCCGGGGCGGCTGGCGCCATAGCCCCACATTCCTCCAAAGGAGCAAGCACCGCCGTGATCACGCCTGCCGCCCCGCAAGGGCCATCGGAAAGGCAGCAGTCTTCACCACCCTCCGAAAAGGGAGAGGAGTCCCCGGACGGAGAGTATGAGAGCGCACACGCCGAGATAGCGCTCGGCCTCTCTCCCGACACGGGCGAGATTCGGAGCACGGCCAAGGCCAAGATCGGAGCCGTCGTCCTGGTAGGCGTCGGCGGCCCGACCTGCACCCTCTCACTGGCTCGACACGCGGGCCTTGACCCGAACTGGACCGGCGTTCTGGTCCTCGTGTACTTGATACTCGCCGGCTGGCTTGCCCTAAAGCATCGCAAGCGGTAAGTGAGCGGTGGGAGGCCCCGGTTCAGGTCGGCCGGGGCCTTCCGCTTTCTGGAGATCAGCGGAACCTTCACCTCGCGCGTACGATCGATTCGACCTTGAGTGCCGCTTCTCTGGGGTCCTCGTGTTCCCAGATCCTCACAGTCACCCAACCTGCGGCCTTGAGCAAGGCATCGGTCTCCCGATCACGCGCGCGATTTTTTTCGACCTTGTCGGCCCAGTAAGCAGCGTTGGTAGCCGCCTTCGTGTGATGGTCCGGACAACCGTGCCAGAAGCATCCGTCAAGGAAGACCGCCACTTTGGCACGTGTGAAGACCAAATCCGCCGTACGCCTCACATCCGGGAGCGGCCGTACCGAGACTCGGTAGCGGAGTCCCAAGGCATGCACGGCACGCCTGAGTGCCAGTTCCGGCTGGGTGTCGCGTCCTCTGTTGGCTTTCATGCTCCTGCGGACGCCGGGACTCGAGGCGACGGTCGGCCGCACAATCATCATGGATACCACCGTAGGCTTATCCAGCGAGGCATACCGAGGTGAACAGGCTAAACCGCACAGCGAGCACCGGAGGCGTTATTCTTAGCGGTCACGTCATCTCGACCGCCCGGAGCTGTCGTTGCGCTTCTCCAGGTTTCAAGCTTCCTGAGCATCCCATCGGTAGGCGCCGACCAGCCGAATGCCGCACAGAGAACGTGCATCGCCAGACGAGGGGGGACAGCGTTCCCGATCTGCTGACCCACGTCCCTCCCTTCCCAAGGGTAGTCCCGCGGGAAGGTCTGGAGCTGGCCGGCTTCCAAGTAGCTAAAGCGAGGCAGCTCTTCTTCGTCATCGGAGACGACGCGGTTACGGAAAATCTTTCCGGTTACGGTGGCTGAGGGCTCGTTGTGGGCTCGACGGCCACGATCCTTCGGATCGCCCCCTGTGCCGTAGTTCGAGATCACGGAGAACCGGTAGGGGCGATCGAGCGCATCCTCCATCGTCACCCACGGCTCCAGGCTTGGATTGCCCTCATCCCGCCGCACGCCCTTGCGATAGGCCCGGTGAGTGGGACTGGGGAGGCTGACCGACTCAGCATCCAGGCGAGCGATGAGGACAGCCCGCTTGCGGGTTTGCGGGACGCCGTACATTTCCGTGCTCAACACATCGCAATCAACGGCGTACCCCTCGCCCTGCAAGGCCTTCGCGTAGGCCTCCCATACGGGCAGGACCGCCGGAACCTGCTCGAGAACGATGGCCTTGTAGGGGATCTTCCACAGGTCGATCGCCTCAAGCGCCCAGCGCAGCGGCTCGAGAACCAGGCCGGTCCGCTCATCACTCAGATTGTTGAGATCTTTCGCGATCACATCGCGATCTTCTCGATTGACCATTCGCTCGACGAAGCTCAGAACGTCGTCAAGAGCCTTGCGACCAACGCCGGTGCCAGCGACGGTGAACGTCTGACAAGGGGGGCCGCCGGCCAGCACGTTCGCATCGGGGAAGTCGGTAGGCCCGTAGCCGCGCACGTCATCTTCGACGGTCTCTAGGCCAGCCTTACGTCGTGTCTCACAGGCGGAGGCCTCCCACTCGAGGCCGACGGTCGGGACACCAAGCTTCTCCGCCGCCACATCAAGTCCACCGGGGCCAGCGAACAGGTCCACGATCTTGCGGGGTTGCACTTGATCTCCAGGTAGGTCGTTCGTTCCTGATTCCGCCGCAGGTTCCTCACGAGATCATCCACGTTGGGCGACGGCGGCGCCAGCAGCTACGCAGCGTATCGTGCGCCGCCGACGGCGTCCTCTGCACTCGCGACTCATCATCGCGGGTTTGTCCAGCGGGTGTGGCCATGAGGGTGAGGACGGTGGGGCCGAGCAACCGTCGATCGTGTCGCGGTGGTGCTGGATCACTCGCCGGGCATGGAAGGCCTCGCCATCTTCAAGGCCGACGCTGGATTGTTGTCGGCAAGCTTGAACAAGCACCCGAAGGGCCGGGTTGTCCGGTCCTTCGAAGACTGCGTCAGTCGGCTATCGGGTGGTTGAGCGGTTGCGGGTTCTGGCGAGGGCCTCTAGGGCTGTTTCGTCGGCATCGGGGAGGGTGTGTAGGTAGCGCTCGGTGGTAGCGATGGAGGCGTGGCCTAGGCGTTCTTTGACTATTTGGAGGTCGGCGCCGCCGTTGAGGAGCCAGGAGGCGTGGGCGTGGCGTAGGTCGCGCATGGTCGGCCTGAAGTCGAGGCCAGCGGCGGCGATGGCCGGGTTCCAGATGTCGCGGCGGAACCAGTCGTTGGGGATGTGGCCATCCGTCATGCGCGTGCGGAGGGGGCGCGGGTTGTCTTTGCCGTTGGCGCGGCGGGCAGCTCTGTAGAGGGAGAAGGCGCCTCGGCAGTAGTCGCAGCGGCAGCGCCCGGCGGTGTAGCCGCTGAGAGTGCCGTGGTTGTAGGTGCGGCCCTTCTCATTCGGTTCGGTTCGGTTCGGCCGAGTGTCTCCGGGTCTGGGATCTCGGTGATGCGGGCTCGGGGCTTGTCCTGGGGCGGCATGTGGAAGAAGAGGTCGTCTCGGGTGAGGCGCGCCGTCCTGGTGGGCTCTTCGAGCTTCTCGGTCATCTGGGCGCTGAATTTGAAGCGGCGGTACTCCTTGTCCTTCGGGTAGTCCTTGACGAGGAAGTGGCCGCCCTCCGGGTGGAACTTCGGGTTCAACTCCACGACCATGCGGCTGACCGTGAGGATGCGCGTCTTGAGGTTGAGGTCCTTGGGACGCAGCTCGCTGAGTTCGCCCCAGCGGAGGCCGCTCTCGATCTCGGTTTCGGCGAGGAGGCGGAAGGTGCCTTCGGGGAGGGCGTTGTAGACGTCATCGAACTGCTCGGGCGTGACGATCTGGAGAGGCTTGCGCGCGATGGGCGGAGACTTCACCCCACGGCAGGGGTGCAGGTAGGTGACCTGGTCGTCCAGTGCCGTGGTGAAGATGGCACTGAGGATGATCTTGTTGCACTGGATGGTCACGGGCTTCATGCCCTGGTTCTTGAGCTTGGCGATCCAGGCTCGGACGTGCTCGGGGAGGATGTCGACCATCCGCATGCCGCCGAACTCCGGCATGAGGTGTTTGTAGATGGCGTAGGTGTAGCCCTCCCGGGTGCTGGCCTCCATCTCATGGTTCGGGAGCCAGGTGTTCTCGACGTAGTCTCTGAATCGCTGTCTTCCGCGGGAAGGTTCTCCGGTTCGACCTTCCGATACCTTAACTTCGGCGCGTTGCCAGGCTTTGTCCGCTTCTTTTTGCTCGCAAAGGTTCCGGCAGACCTTCGCTGGCCGCGAATGTCGTCGTAGTAGGCCGTGTAGCGAGGCTTGCCGTCCTTGCCCACTCTCTTGCGTGTCTGCCCCATGGGCTTCCGCCTCTCAGGCTTGATCATCTGACCCTCGTTTGACCCCGGACTGCGAGTGATGGCGTGGCCCTAGAGATCACGCGCTGGCAGCCGAACAGGTCATCTACCTGGGATTTTACAGAGATCAAGCTTTATCTGCGAGTCGCAGAAAACGTACAATACGCCCTTCGGGATGAGGAGATCGTGGGTTCAAATCTCGCCGGCCCGACACTGAATTGGCAGGCGAGAGAGAGCTCGGGGTTACCTTGGATTTCCCCTTTGATGTTTAAGTCCAAGGGAACACACTGTCACGAGTCGATTTCGGACTGCTCGTTGAATGGAGTCGGTGACCGGTCAGAGCTTGCCGTACGAGCTGTGAGTGCGCCGATATCGGGCTGGGACTACTTTTGTCGTTTGTGATGAAGCCGATTTGAAGCTGGGGGCGCGTAGGGTTGGCTGGTATCAGTCTCCTGTTGGGTGCGGGCGCGGCTTCTCATGCCTGGTGACGGTTTGTCGGAGGGGGGTGAACATCGTGCTGCGGACGAGTGTGAGTAGCAACCGGATGCGACGGATGACGTCGCTGAGGTTCGGCTACATTTTCTGATTCGCAGGGACCGGTGATCACAATGAGAGACACAATCCGTGTGTGCGCCGGTCACGACTTGGACGGGCCGTTCACCCTCGGGCGGCGGTTGCTTGCTCTCGTGGATGCGGCCCGTTCAGGTGGACCGATCAGCATCAAGGAACACATCGTTCGTGCGTTCATCGGCGTGCCCTCGATGGACATGGACCCTTCGATACTGCCTCTGAGCTTGACCGTCGACCCGCGTTGGCGCACCAGGTTTTACGGGCAAAGCCATGTGAGGCTCGTTTGCTATGAGCTGGCCAAGCTCCTTGTGGCGGACGGAGTTCTGTCGGACCTGTCGATTGAGGTCTGCCATGCGGAGCTGGCGGATGAGACCGATCGCGAGTTGCTGGATGCCCTCGACCGGCGGGTCCGCCGGTCTTCGACAGGGCTCCGGATCGCTCGCCGCCCGAGTGATGGCGGTGAGGCGAGGCTCTATCCCGATGTGCAGGCGGCGGAGATGGTCGAGATGCCCCGCTTGGCCGGCGCGGGGGAGCGTCGGTCATGGCACGATGCCAAGGCCGCAGAGCTCATTGATGGATCGCACCATCGTGCTGCGCTGGTGTTTCATCTTCTGCGGGGTACCTCGCCTGATGCTGCCAGGTCTCACCTGCGGCGGCTTCTGATCGATGCGGCTGGGTTGGGTCACTACGAGGCTGCTCTGAGGTACGGTCGGCAGTTCCTCGCCTCCGGGGCTTCAGCAGATGAGAGCGACAGTGACTACCATGCGGCGCTGAACGCTTACGGCATGGCGTTCCTCCAGACCGAGCAGCCGTACGCGGCACTCTCCGCCTTTGATTCCGCTCTCAAGGAGCGCAGCGATCCCGCCCTGCATGTGACCGGTCATTACGTCAGGGCCATGGTCTACACGAGATACGCGCCGCCTGAAGAGCGGAGTCTCACCAAAGTCTCTGCTGCGCTGGATCAGGCTGAGGCGGCCGCCGTCGACATCGAAGACCCGCGTTTGCGATGCCATTGTGAGGCTTTCCTGTTGAATGCGCGGGCACTGGTCTCGATGCATCGCGGTGATCTCGCTGGTGGTATCGCTCTGCTTGACCGGGATCTTGAGCTCCTCCGCACTCAGTTCGGCACGCTTGATGAGTTGCAGCATGACGTTGTCGTCCACGACAACCGGTCGACACTGCATATGAAGGTCGGGCAGGTCGACCGTGCGATCGAGGATCTCAGTTACGTCGTTGAGAAGGACTCACATACCGCGGAGTACCGTGTTGACAGAGCGATCGCACTGCATGCGGCAGGGCGGGTGTCTGAATCGCTCGACGACTTGAATGTCGCGATCGAGCATTGCATCACCGGTCCCGAGGCCTACCAGAACAGAGCGCTCCTGCGCCGGGAGGAGGGGGATCTCGACGGCGCGATCGACGATCTCCGGATCGCCTGTGACATGGACTCGGCGGACGAAGAGGCTCTCGCGCTGTTGAGTGAGGTCCTGATCGACTCCGGCATGCTCGACGAGGCCGAGCGCGTCCTCGATCAGAGCGATGCGGAGCTGGCGTCGGACGAGCGATTCATCGTTTTCCGGGCACGCATCGCCGCGAGTCGTGATGACATCTCCGAAGCTCTGCGAATCCTCGATCGCGGTCTCGATCAGGACTCCGATTCCGTGCCCTTGCGCATGGAGCGCTCGGCCGTTTTGCATATGGCTCATCGGCTGGACGACGCCTTGGACGACATCGAGCACGTCGCAGCCGGCGGGGAGAGCAGTCCGATCCTGGACCTTAACCGGGTGATGTTGCTGGTCGAGCTCGGCCGAATCGATGAAGCGCGCCAGAGGTTGACCCCCTTGCTTGGCGAGGATCTCCCGCCGGAGTTGCGTGACCACGCTCAAGGGCTTCAGAGCGCCATCGGTGGCGCGCACAGCTCCGTACCCACCTAGACCCGCTCGTCCCCGGGAGGGTCAGGTGGCTGATCCGGGGTGCCATAGGCGGGAGGGCGTGCGGGTTGTCAGGCGGCGTAGGAAGGTTAGGACGCCGGCTGTGCCTGTTGCCCAGGTGAAGGCTTGGGTATCTAGGTCGTTGCCTGGGAAGGTGGGGGCCTCGTGGGGGCCGCCGGATCGGATGAGCATTAGTTCGGCTATTTGTTCTGCGTGGGCCCAGTAGGTGTTGTCGTCGGTTGCTTGGGCCACGTCGATCAGGGCTTCGCCTATGCCTGCTAGGCCGCAGCACTGGGACGTCACCCAGGCGCGAGGGGCTACCTGGGTGCAGGCGTCGGCTATTCGGGTGGCCAGCGACAGGTAGGTGTCGTCGTTGTAGGCGGCAGCGGCGTGGAGGAGGGCCGTTGCCACGCCTGACATGCCCTGGCACCAGGATGCGCCCATGGGACGTCCGGACGGGGAGGCCAGTTCGTCGGTCAGGGCTTCGGCTGACTTGGCCAGGGCGGTGAAGCGTTCGCGGGCGCCTTCGCCGGAGGCGGTGTCGCCGGTGGCGAGGTGGTGGGCCAGGAGGAAGTCGGCTACGCCTGCGGCGCCGTGGGCGTAGGCGGTGTCGACGTCCAGGCCCGCGCCGGACGGTTCGAATGCAAGGAGTTGTTCGGGGAGGGCGTCCGGCTCGGTGAAGTCGCCGGCCAGCAGGCGGCGGGCGCATTCGGTGGCCGTTGCGAGGTGGTCGCCGTCTGGGGTGAGGGACGCCAGGAGGAGGTGCCCGGTGCCTATGCCTGCCAGACCGTGGGCCTGGTCCGCGCGTTCCTCGCCGGTCAACTGCACTTGCCCGGGTGAGGGGACTCCGGCGGTGGTTAGGAAGATGGCCGTTCCTGTTAGGCCGAAGTACAGGGACGGGGGGAGGTTCGCCGGGGGTAGGTTTGCGGCCGTCCAGTGCGCCAAGTCGAGGCCCATCGTTCGGGCTTCGGGGTGTTGGAGTAGCTCCATGCCCACTCCGGCGGAGCCTGCGTAGACGTTGGTTACCGGGGGTGCGGAGCGGCGGGCGTCGGCGGGGCCCTCCATCAGGCGTTCCGCGTAGCCCATGACCTCGCGGGTGGTGTGTGCGAGGACCGCGGATAGGAGGTCGTCGGTCAGGTGGATTGGGGGTGCGTACGGACGCGGGGTCGGCGCCTCGCCGCCGGTTCGGATTGACTCCGCGGCGGACGTTCGTTCGGTGGGGTCCAGGCTGAGCAGGTGGGGTAGGAGGGCGACGGTGCCCATGGGGTCCGGGAAGATCCGGGACAGGCACTGGAGGGTGCGTTCCACCCCCCGGACGGGGTCGGGGTCGATGATGACGGGGTTCAGTCCGGTCGCCGCGTAGAAGAGGGTCGCGCCCAGGGAGAAGTAGTCGTCGGCAGGGGTGGACGGACGTCCGGTGCGCTGGTCGGGGACGCTGAAACCGCGGCTCCAGCCGGGCATCTGCAGGTCCTCGTAGCCGCTGGTGCCGAAGTCGATGAGCGTGCAGTGGCCGTCCTCGACAACGATGTTCTTCGGGGAGAGGTCGCGGACGACCACGCCGCGCTCGTGCACCGCGTCCAAAACCTCCAGGACCCGGGACGCCAGGGCGGTCAGGTCGCCGTCCCTGTACACGCCGGACTCGGCGACGTGGCGGTTGAGGTCGGTGGTGCCGGCGTCGGTCATGACGAGGTACTCGTCCTCGCCGTGCCGGAAGTGGTCGAGGGCCTCGGGGACGCCCGGGACGCCGGTCAGGGCGCGGAGGATGCGTAGTTCGTTGCGGAGGTACATGCGCAGGTCGAAGCCTTCGGGGCGTTCGCCGACGTAGGCGCGGGTCTCCTTGACGACGACCGGGCGGCCGTCCGGGGCCTCGGCTCGGTAGACGCTGCCGCGCGGGCCTCGCATCACGCCGGACGTCACCCGGTAGCGTCCGCCGATCAGGCGGCCCGGTTTCGTGGCCGCCGTCGCCGACGCGGCCGCGGCCGGCGCGGCCGCCTCGGAAGGGGCGCTCCGGAAGGGGTCGGTTGCCCAGGGTGGGCAGGTGAACTCGGCTCCCGCGGCGCCGGGGAGGGTGTCGCCGGACGGGCCGACGACGATCAGCGAGAACTCGCCGTTCTCGTCGACCTTGTACTGCGGGAGGAACGGGGCGTACCGGTAGTAGACGGGCGCGTCGGGGCGGACGCGGCGGTCGCTGACGATGCGCGGGCCCGCCATGCCGGCCAGGGCCTCGGCGAGGGCGTGGCCGAGGGCGGTGACCTCGTCCTGCGCCGGGTAGACGGTGACGGCCTTGCCGACCGCGCCGGCGTCTCCGTCGCCCGAGTTCAGGTCGCTGAGGACGGCCGCGGAGCGGGCGGCCTTGAAGTCGCAGGCGGTGTCGAGCAGCACGGGGAGGACCCGGTCGAGGGTCGCGGCCAGGGTGCCGGGACGGGCCGAGACGTGCAGCTTCCAGCCCTGGGCGGGAATGTCGAACCGGGGGTCGTGCACGCTGACCCACGTATCGTCCGCGACTATTTCCCTACCATTCCCATGGGCAATGCCCGCCAGGTACTCCAGCACATCGAAAACCGGCGTGTCCGCACTGTCGGGACGTGACGTCGCCATTCGTCTCCCCCGTGGTGTCGTTGAATTGTGTATGACCGGAGAAAGACCACTGGACGGGCCGGTGGCCTTTCTCCGGCGCATGGGCGCGGGCCACCGCGGCCGCCGCGGGTCGCGGGGGCCGGCGCCGCTTCAGGGGTGGGTCAGACGATCGACGGACAGCAGGGGAAGGTGGAGCACACCGTGCGCTTGCAGGTGTTCACGCAGGCCTGCGGCCCGTGGAGCAGCTCCATCAGCTCCATCTCGAAATCGACGTCGAGGTCCTCGATGTCGAGGACGCCGGCGTCGCGGGGCTCGATCGCGAGCACGGACATGGGGGGCTCCTTCCTTGGCCGCTCGTGGCGGCCGGCGAGGGGACGTGAGCCGGGGAACGGCGCTTTGTGGGCGCCATTTCCCGCACCGGACCATCCGGTGGAGTCGCCTTCACGACCACCGGATGATCTTGACGGACGCATTATGAGCAGACGTTGTCCAAACTGTCCAGCCACGAAACTCTTCCCTGTTCCAGGCATTTACATCCGTTCCGTGATGATCTACCTTGGCCCGGTGATCATGAAACGCGGGCCGTCCCGGCGCAGGCCATCGGGGCAGGGATCGACCGGATGCGGCTGAGGCTGCCGCGCCGGCCGCGCCGTCCCGCCAAGGACGACGAGAGCGACGAGGCTGGGCTGGAGACCCGTTACTGGGAGGCCCACGACGCCGAGCTGATGTCCGCCGGCCTCGGGACGATGGTCCGGCAGCTGCCCGCGCTCGTGGCCGCCGCGCTGCGGCTGGCGTGGCGGGCGAACCGCCGGGACAGCGCGGTGGCGCTGGGCGGCAACGTGCTGGCCGGGGTGTTCACGGCGTTCGGGCTGCTCGCCACGTCCGAGGTGCTCGCCTCGCTGTTCGCCGGCGGACCGACGCCGGACAAGGTGCGGGCGGCGCTGCCGTCGCTGGCGCTGGTCGCGGCGGCGGCGGGGCTGCGCGGCGCGCTGACGACCGCGGCGGGCTGGGCGCAGGCCCGGCTGAAACCGCAGGTCGAGCGGGCGGCGGAGACGCGGCTGTTCGAGCTGACGACCCGGGTCGAGCTGACCGCGTTCGACGACCACGAGTTCCACAACGCGATGCGGCGGGCGCGTGACAGCGGCGTCCCCGACTCGGCGACCGTGGTGGAGATGACGGTCACCGCGACGACCGGCGCGGTCGGGGTGGCGGCGCCCGCGGTGGCGCTCGGGCTGCTGCATCCCGCGCTGGCGCCGCTGCTGCTGGTCACGGCGGTCCCGGCGGGCTGGGCGGCGCTGCGCGTGGCGCGGCTGCGGTACGCGGCGTTCCACCGGCTGTCGACGGCGCGTCGGCGCAAGTTCATGCTGTCGGACCTGATGGCCGAGCGGCTGCCCGCCGCCGAGGTGCGGGCGTTCACGCTGCGCGGGTTCCTGCTGGGCCAGTACGACCGGGTCGCCGATCTCGAACAGCGCGTCCAGCTGGACGTCGCCCGCGACCAGACCCGCACCAAGGCGGCCGGGGACCTGATGACCGGTGTCGCGAACGTCGGCGCGTACTGCGCGCTGGGCGTCATGCTGTCGGGCGGCGTGATCCCGCTGTCGGTCGCGGGCGCGGCCGTCCTCGCGATCAGGGCGGGGCAGACGTCGCTGACGGCGCTCGTCCAGAGCGTCAACCGGCTGTACGAGGCCGGCCTGTACTTCGGCGACTACCTGGAGTTCTGCGAGCTGGCCGAGCACCGGGTCCCGCCGCCGTCCGCCGGGGTACCGCCCGACGGGTTCCACCGGCTGACCGCCGACCGCGTCTCGTTCACCTACCCGGAGGCGGACGCGCCGGCGCTGTCGGAGGTCAGCGTCACGGTCGCGCGGGGCGAGGTGATCGCGCTCGTCGGCGAGAACGGGTCGGGCAAGACGACCCTGGCCAAGCTGCTCGCGGGCCTGTACCGCCCGAACGCCGGGACGATCCGCTGGGACGAGACCGACCTCGCGGGCATCGACGGCGAGGCGCTGCGGCAGCGGGTCTCGGTGATCGCCCAGGACCACACCCGGTGGCCGCTGACCGTCCGAGAGAACGTCATGATGGGCCGTCCCGCCGACGCGGACCGGCTCGCGGAGGCGGTCGCGGCGGCGGGCGCGGACGCGGTGGTCGGCGAGTTGCCCGCCGGGTACGACGCGCTGCTCGACCGCCGTTTCCGGGGCGGTCACGACCTGTCGGGCGGGCAGTGGCAGCGCATCGCCGCCGCCCGCGGCTTCTACCGGGACGCCGACCTGGTCATCTTCGACGAGCCGACGTCCGCGCTGGACGCCCGCGCCGAGCACGCGCTGTTCGAGCGGATCCGGCACCACGCGGCGGGACGCACTGTCGTGCTCATCACCCATCGGCTCGCCAGCGTCCGCTTCGCCGACCGGATCTACGTGCTCGACCACGGGCGCGTCGTCGAGCACGGAAGCCATCCCGAATTGCTGCGGCTCGGCGGGCTGTACGCCGATCTGTACCGGTTGCAGGCCTCCGCGTACCAGCTCGGCGACGACCTGGTCCCCGCGGAGCCGGGGGCGCCATGACCGTGCTCGCGGCGGCCTGGCCGGTACTGATCGTCGTCCTGGCGGCGGCGGTGGCGGGCAAGGTCCGTGATGTCGGCGGCTTCGGGCGGGTGATCGCCGGCTACCGGATCCTGCCGGATCGCCTCGGCGTCCCGGCCGCGATCCTGGTCCTCGCCGCCGAGACAGGCGCGGCGCTGCTTCTCGCGCTCCCCATCACGCGGCGCTGGGGTGCTCTCCTCGCGGCCTTGCTGTTCGCCGCGTTCCTGGGCGCGATGGTCTCCGTCCTTCGGCGGGGGATGAGCGTCGAATGCGGGTGTTTCGGCGCGAACCGTCCGACGCCGGTGGGCCCGGCGAGCCTGGCGCGGACGGGTCTGCTGCTGCTCCTGTCCATCGCGGCCGTGGTCGCGGGACCGGCCGGCTTCTCCGCCGTCCAACCTCCCCTTTCGGTACTCGCCCTCGCCCTGGTCGCGGCCGTGCCGCGCCTGTTCCCGCCCGTCGCGACGCCCCCCGCCCCGCGCGAGGGCACACGCTTCAAGCTGGCGGCCGGACCGGAGACGGTGACCGACGGCCCGACGCTGTTCGCGCTCATCTCACCGTCATGCGGCCTCTGCACCGCCATGCTCCCCGAGTTCACCGAGGTCGCGGGACGGATGCGGGTCGTCCTGGTGAGCGCGGGGCCGCCGGACGAGATCCGCGCCCATCTCGCCGCGCATGACGTCCGGCTCCCGCTCGTGATCGATCCCGACGTCTTCGACGCCAACGGCATCCCGTGGCCGCCGTACGCCGTCGTCACCGATCCGGACGGGACGATCCTCGCCGCGGACGGCACCGACACCCTCGCCCGCCTCGCGGCCCTCCTCGACCAGGCCGCGATCAACCGCTGAAGGCGTCCCGCAGCGGCCTGCGGTTGGCGATGACGACCACGCCGCAGAGGAGCACGCCGCAGAAGACGCCTTCGGACTTCATCCAGAGGGGGAAATCACCCGGGATGGCGGTGATGACGACGATCGCGGCGAGCATGACCGACGAGGCGATGCGGAGGCGGCGGTAGGCCGACGCGCTGCCCTTGGCGGCCTGGACGGAGGAGGCCATCATCAGCGTCGCGGTGACGGCCACGATGACGGCGTGGGCCCAGGCCTCCCGCGGCGCGACCGACGGGTGGCCGTGGAGGACGCCGAGGACGGCGATCGCCCCGAGGCTGACCGCGACGTAGCAGCCGACCAGCAGCTTGATGGCGCGGAACGCCGTCCTGGCCGCCGGCCGGTCCGAGGCCCCGGTCATCGCCGCGTCGCCTTCTCGAACAGCCGGGTGATCTCGCCGATGTAGTGGTCGAAGTCGAGGTCGGCATGGGCCGTGAAGTAGAAGGAGGCGTTGTCGATGACGGCACGGATCGACAGGGCCACGACATGCGGGTCGAACGCGCCGAACTCTCCAGCCTCTTGACCGTCGGCGAGGAATCGGGCCAGCCAGGCGACCGGATCGTCCCCTGGTGGCCGGAGGTCGGTGTTCTCCAGGATCCGGTGCACCGCGGTGATGTGGGCCGCGTGGTCGGCGATGTAGCGGAGGTTGGACGTCAGATAGGCGCGCAGCTTCTCCGGGTGCGTCCCGGCCCCGGCGATGTGCGGCGCCATGGCGGACGCGCCGTCCTCGAACAGCGAGCCGACCAGGGCCTCGTTGATCGCCTCCTTCGTCTTGAAGTGGTACAGGACGGTGCTCTTGGACGTCGCCGCCTCCCGCGCGATCTTGTCGATCGAGGCGGCCGCGTAGCCGTCGCGGTTGATGATCGCGATGGCCGCGCAGACGATGTCGTCGCGGCGGGCCCTCTGGGTGCGGGTGAGGGGCGGGCCCGCGTCGATATTAGACCGCATGGTCAGATTTTAGATCGTTCGGTCAGTCCTGTCGAACGTGTGCTCGGCGGCAGGTCACGGGTGGTGCATTGATCGTCTCCGACCATCGGCAGGCGGTCGACCAGGCCATCGGTGCGGCTCGTCCTCGTCGCCGCCCTGATGGTCCTGATGGGCGAGGCCAACTGGTGGCCTCCCCGCCGCCTGGACCGCCACCTCCCCCACCTCCAGGCCTGACGTCCTCGACACCGCGGACCGAGGGGCCGGACGACCGGTACGCTGGCGCGCCATGCGCGAGATCGCACGGATGGCCGGGTTCTACGCCGCTCACGGCGTCTGGAGCGTCGCCGACGGGGAGACGCTGATCCCCATGCTCGGGTACGTGGACGCGGACGGCGGCCAGGGAATGGACCGGCTCGTCTTCGACGACGTCGGCGACGCCGCACGAGCCGGCCAGGCCGCTCTGGAAGAGGGACGGGACGGCAGGGTCCGCGCGGCACTCGTCGTCGACGCCTACCTCCACCTCGACAGGGGAAGGGTCGACGCGCTGATCGTCGACGCCGTCGAGTACGGCCCCGAGCGGCATGCGATCAAGATGGCCGTTCCGTACCGGCCGCGGACATCGCCGCAGGGGTTCGCGGTCTACCGGCCCAAGTTCATCGACGTCACGGGCGTCGAAGAGCCGGACTACGCCGCGCTGGCCGACGCCTTCTTCGCCGGAGTCGACTCCCATGAGCGGGCGGCGGCCGTATGGAACGAGCACCTTCTCGACGAATCCGCGTGAGCCTTCCTCCCGCGGAGGCTGGTGATTTTGCCGATGTCGGGGGGTTTGGTGCCGGTTGACACTCCGGGGGTTGGTTCGTCCCACCCCTGGAGGGTTCATGAGAAGGCTCCTCGGATCGCTCATCGCGCTGTGCGCGGCGCTGGCGGCGTTCGGGTCCGGCCTGGCGCCGGCTCACGCGGCGGGGCCGCGGCCCGTGGTGTTCGTGCACGGGTACACGGGCAGCGCGTCCAACTGGGTGACCGCCATGGCGGTGTTCCGCTCCGCCGGCTACAGCGGTGACCAACTGTTCGCGTACGAGTACAACTCCTACGGCGACAACACGCAGAACGCGGCAGGGCTCGCGTCGTACGTGAACCAGGTCAAGTCGCGGACGGGCGCGTCCCAGGTCGACATCGTCAACCACTCCATGGGCGGCCTGGTCAGCCAGTACTACCTGAAGGTGCTGAACGGCAGCTCCAACGTCGCGCACCTGGCGTCCATCGCGGGCGCCAACCACGGGACGACCTTCGCCGCCGCCTGCACCATCTACGCGACGTGCCGCCAGATGCTGCCCGGCTCGTCGTTCATCCAGCAGATCACCGCCGGTGACGAGACGCCCGGGAGCACGCGGTACGCGACCTGGTACTCGCCCTGCGACGGCATCATCATCCCCTACACCAGCACCCGCCTGGACGGCGCGAACAACCACTACGTGGCCTGCCAGACCCACATCGGCTTCCTCGCCGACTCCCTGGTGCTCGGAGCCATCGCCCAGTTCACCAAGAGCTGACCGGCGACGGAGGCGGGCGGGGCATGCCCGCCCGCCTCCGGGCTGGCGTCCCCGACGACTTGTCGGACCACGTCGCGTTTGGCCTGGTCCTGGCGGGTGCAGACTGTGAGGGTCGGCGACAAGGCTCTTTCTGGGGGGACGGGCCTGTGCGGAGATTCGCGTGCGCTTCCGTGATCGCGGGGCTGGCCCTGAGCCTGCTGGCCGCCTGCACCGACTCGTCCGACGACGGCCCGCCGGCCGGCAGCGCACCGCCGCCGACCGCCACCGGAGGCGGCACTCCCACCACCGGGTCGGCGCTGAGCGGCAAGGTGATCGTGCTCGATCCCGGGCACAACGGGGGCAACGCCGAACACCCCGAGGAGATCAACAGGAAGGTCTTCGTCGGGAACGGCTACAAGCCCTGCAACACGACCGGGACGAGGACCACCGGCGGGTACCCCGAGCACGCCTTCACCTGGGATCTGGCGAACCGGCTGGCGAAGGTGCTGCGGGACGGGGGCGCCAAGGTGACGCTGACGCGCAAGAACGACACGGGCGTCGGGCCCTGCATCACCGAGCGGGCGGCGATCGCCAACAGGCTGGACGCCGACGCGACCCTGTCGATCCACGCGGACGGCTCGGCGCCGTCCGGGCACGGCTTCCACGTCATCACGCCGCTGCCCGTGGGGAAGAACGCGCCGATCGTCGCCCCGTCCGGCAGGCTGGGCGTGGCGATCCGGGACGCCTTCCGGTCCGGGACGGGCATCCCCTTCTCCACCTACCTCGGCAAGGACGGCCTGGACCGGCGCGATGACCTCGGCGGGCTGAACATGTCCACGGTGCCGGCCGCGTTCATCGAGTGCGGCAACATGATGAACCCGGGCGACGCGGCGAAGATGTCCAGCGGCCCGTTCAGGCAGCGCATGGCCGACGCGCTGGCGAAGGGCTTCCAGACGTTCCTGCGTTGACGCTGTTTGCCGTCCATGGAGATTAAGGGGGAGAACGTCCGGCTACGTCCCGGGATGACGCCGGACGATCGGGGGGACGGTATGGCCCGCAGGGCAGGACGGCACGCGGCGCTCAACTGGGAGATGCTGCTCGGGCTCGCGGTGACCGGTTTCCTCCTCTACCTGTGGGTGTGGGCGGCGACGCAGGGCGGTCCGCCCTGGTGGTAGACCGCCCCGGCGCGGCGGTCCGGCGCCGCCCCTAGCGGGACAGCAGGTCCCGGAGCGCCTTCGCGATGTCGGCCGGCGCCTCCTCCGCCATGAAGTGGCCGCAGGTCACGGTGGCGTGCCGGAGGTCGGCCGCCCAGGCGCTCCACAGCGCGGCGGCGTCGTAGCCGAGGACGGCGCCCCAGTCCTGCTGCAGGACGGTGACGGGCATCCGCAGCCGGTTGCCCGCGTCGCGGTCGGCGGTGTCGTGCTCGACGTCGACGCCCGCGGACGCCCGGTAGTCGGCGACGATCGACGGGATCGCGGCGCGGCAGGCGTCCAGGTAGGCGGCGCGGACGTCGGGCGGGATCGCGGACGGGTCGTTCGCCCACAGGTCGAGGAAGTGCCCGAAGAACGCGTCCGGCGCCCCGGCGATCAGCCGTTCGGGCAGGCCGGGCGGCTGCGCCATCAGGTAGAGGTGGAAGCCTGCGGCGGCGGTGGTGCCGTGCAGGACGTCCCACATGTCCAGCGTCGGCAGGACGTCCAGGCAGGCCAGATGCGTGATCGTGGCGGGGTGGTCGAGGCCCGCGCGGAAGGCGACGAGGGCGCCGCGGTCGTGTCCGGCGAGGGCGAACCGGTCATGGCCGAGCGCGCGGGCGAGTGCGACGACGTCGGCGGCCATGGTGCGCTTGGAATATCCGTCGGACGGCTTGTCGCTGTCGCCGTATCCGCGCAGGTCGGGCGCGATGACGGTGTGGTCGGCGGCGAGGTCCGCGGCGACGTGCCGCCACATCAGGTGGGTCTGCGGGAAGCCGTGCAGCAGGACGATCGGGGAGCCCGAGCCGCCGACGGCCGCGTTCAGGGAGACGCCCTCGGCGACGGGAACGCGCGTGTGGTCGAATCCAGGGATCGTTGGCATGTCCCCAGCGTGCCGGGGACGGATGAGCATCCGATGAGCGCTATACCGTGGTCGGCGTGGAGGTCCTGTTCGGGGTGCTGGGGCCGGTGACCGCCTGGGACGGGTCCGGGAGCGCGATCGCACTGAAGGGGCCGCGGCACCGCGCCGTCCTGGCCCGGCTGATCGTCGCGCGGGGACGCGTCGTGCCGGTGTCCCGGATCGTGGACGATCTGTGGGCGGATCCCCCGTCGGACGCGGTCGGGGCCGTGCGCACCTTCGTGGCGGCGCTGCGGCGCGTGCTGGAGCCCGATCGTCCACCGAGAACGCCGTCCGGGCTCCTCGTGACCGAAGGACCGGGGTACGCGCTGCACCCCGCCCCGGACGGGGTGGACGCCTGGCGTTTCGAGCAGGCCGCCACCGCGACGCGCCCGCCCGCCGAGCAGGTCGAGGAGCTGGACGAGGCGCTGGGCTGGTGGCGCGGCCCCGCCTACGCCGAGTTCGCCGGCGAGCCGTGGGCGCATGCCGAACGCTCCCGGCTCGCCGAGCTGCGGCTGCACGCCGTCGAGCGGAGGGCCGACGCGCTCATGGCCCTGGGGCAGGAGGCCGCGGCGATCCCGGACCTCGATGCCCATGTCGCCGAGCATCCCTGGCGCGAGGAAGCGTGGCGTCTCCTGGCGCTCGCCCTGTACCGCACCGGCCGCCAGGGTGATGCGCTGGCGGTCCTCCGCCGAGCACGGAACCTCCTGGTGGAGCAACTAGGCCTCGACCCCAGCCCGATGTTGCGTCGCCTAGAGGAAGACATCCTCCGCCAGGCCGACCATCTGGAACCGGGGCACGACGCCGTCTCGCGCGTGTGGGCGCAGGCGGCGGAGGCGTACGACCGGAGCGTCTCGTCCGGCGCGCGGGCCCGGCTGGAATCGACGGTCGGCATCCTCCGGAACCTGGCGGTGACCGGCGCCGGGGGCTTGGTGGCGGCCCGCGAGCACCGCATGGCGGCGATCACGGCGGCCGAGGAGCTGGGCGACGCCGAGCTGACCGCCCGGGTGATCGGCGCCTACGACGTCCCGGCGATCTGGACCCGGTCGGACGACCCGCGCCAGGCGGCCGAGGTCGTCGCGGCGGCCGAGCGGTGCCTCGCAGGGTTGCCGCACGGGCACGAGGCCGCGCGGGCGCGGCTGCTGGCCACGATCGCGCTAGAGTCGCGCGGCGCGCGCTCCGACCGCGGCCGGGAGGCGGCCCGGGAGGCCGAACGCCTCGCCCGCGGCCTGGACGATCCGGTCCTGCTGGCGTTCGCGCTCAACGGCGCGTTCATGCAGGCGTTCGACCGGGCGGGACGGGCCGCGCGGCGGGACGGGATCGGCGCCGAGCTGGTGGACCTGTCGGCACGCGGCGACCTGGTGAACTACGAGGTCCTCGGACGGCTCGTCCGGCTCCAGGCCCGCTGCGCGCTCGGCGACTTCGCCGGGGCGGACGCGCACGCGGACGCGGCCGACCGGCTGGCCGAGCGGCACGAGCGCCCGCTGGTCGGCGTGTTCACCACGTGGTACCGGGCGCTGCGGCTCGCCGCGTCCGGCGCCCCGATGGCCGAGGCGGAGGCCGCCTACCGGAACGCGGCCGAGCGCATGCGGGGCTGCGGGATGCCCGGCCTGGAGGACGGCCTGCCGTCGCTCGCGCTGCTCTGCCTGCGCGTCCAGCACCGGCGGCCCGCCCAGACCGGCCCGGCCGATTGGGGGCCGTACGAGCCGTGGGCCCGTCCCCTGGTCCTGCTGGCGCGGGACCGGCCGGACGAGGCGGCCGGGGCCGTGCGGGACGTCCCCGAACCGCCGCGCGACCTGCTCTTCGAGGCCCTGTGGTGCCTGACCGCGCACGCCGCGATCGCCGTCGGCGACCGCGCGGTGATGCGGCGCGCGCGTGCCGAGCTGGCGCCGGCCGCCGGTGAGCTAGCGGGGGCGGGCAGCGGCGTCCTCACCGCCGGCCCGGTCGCCCGGCACCTGGACGATCTCACCGCCGCCCTCTCCAGCACCGGTTAGAACCAGCAGGGCCCCGTGCCCCAGGCCCATCCCCATTCCTCGGGGACGAAGAGGTGGATGCGGCAGGCCATGTTGCCCCAGACGATGTAGGGGCCCTTGTCGTCCCAGCCGATGCTGCCGGGCGACTCGGCGGCCGCCCGGAGCGGTGCGGGCAGCCGCTCGATGACGTCCTGCGGGATCTGGCGGGCGTCCGGCTCCGGCGCCGCCTGCGCGGGAGCCGCGCCGAAGACCAGCGCACCGGACAGGACGGCGCCGCCGAGGGCCATGCTCAGTTTCCTCATGCGCCGATTCTCATCTCGCCAACGAACACTGGCAAGGTTCGGCCGGAACCGGTCGGCGCGGGGCGGCTAGACTCGGACCATGACGCCGTTCACAAGTCAGGCCATGATGCCCCGCTCGCGGGGCCGCTGACGCTGGACGTTGTTCGAGGCCCTGTTCGCGGGGCCTCTTCTCGTTTCGGGGCTCCGGTCTCACATGGAGGAGCCCCATGGGTGTCTACATCACCACGACCATTCCGTACGTCAACGCCCGTCCCCATCTCGGATTCGCGCTGGAACTCGTGCAGGCGGACGTCCTCGCGCGGCATCTCCGCCGCTGCGGCGACGTGCGGTTCCAGGCCGGGACGGACGACAACTCGCTGAAGAACGTCCTCGCCGCCGAGGCCGCCGGCACCGGCGTCCAGGAGTTCGTGGACGCGCTGGCCGAGGAGTTCGTCGGGCTGGCCGGCCCGCTCTCACTGTCGGTCGACGACGTGATCCGCACCAGCCGGGACCCCCGGCACCGGGCCGGGGTCGAGCGGCTGTGGCGGGCGTGCGCCGAGTCCGGAGACCTCTACCGGCGGCACTACGAAGGCCTGTACTGCGTCGGCTGTGAGCAGTTCTACGGCGAAGCCGAGCTGGTGGACGGGCGCTGCCCCGAACACGGGACGGTCCCGCAGCGGGTCTCGGAGGAGAACTGGTTCTTCCGGCTGTCGCGCTACACCGGAAGGCTGCACGACCTGATCAGCAGCGGCAGGCTCCGCATCGAGCCCGCCGAGCGGCGCAACGAGGTGCTCGCGCTCATCGCGGGCGGGCTGGAGGACTTCTCCGTCTCGCGCTCCACCGAGCGCGCCCGCGGCTGGGGCATTCCGGTGCCCGACGATCCGTCGCAGGTCATCTACGTGTGGTGGGACGCGCTCGGCAACTACATCACGGCACTCGACTACGGGCGCGGCGGCGCGGACTTCCGGCGCTGGTGGACGGGGGACGCGCGCCGCGTCCACCTGGTCGGCAAGGGCGTCCTGCGGTTCCACGCCGTGTACTGGCCGGCGATGCTGCTGTCCGCCGGACTCCCCGTGCCGGACGAGGTCCTGGTGCACGGGTACCTCACGGCCGGGGGACGGAAGATCAGCAAGTCGGGGGACGTCACGGTCGACCCGGTCGGCCTCGTCCGCGAGTTCGGCGTGGACGCCGTGCGCTGGTGGCTGCTGCGCGAGGTGCCGAGGGCGGGCGACGCCGACTTCACCGCCGAGCGGCTGATCGCGCGGGCGGACGACGAGCTCGCCAACGGCCTCGGCAACCTCGTGCACCGGGTCGTCTCGATGGTCCACCGGTACCGGGGCGGGGAGGTCCCCGCCGCCGAGGCGGACGAGCTGGAGGCCGTCTGCCGGGAGGCGCCCGGCGAGATCGGCGCGGCGCTGGACGACGCCGACTTCCGCCGGGCCACCGCCGCGGTGTGGCGGATCGTCGACGAGGCCAACCGCCACATCAACCGGGTGCGGCCCTGGGAGCTGGCGAAGGCCGGCGACCCGCGGCTGGACGCCGTCCTGGCCGGGCTGGTGAGCGCCTGCCGGACGGTCGGCGACCTGCTGGAGCCGTTCCTGCCCGACGCGGCGGAACGCGTCCGGCGGCAGTGCGCGGGGCGGCGGCTGCCCCGTCCCGAGCCGGTGTTCCGCCGCCTCGACCGGCCGCGCCCGGTGCCCGAGGGCGTCAGTTCTCGCTGAGGAGGCTGTAGAGGCGGCGCGCCACGAGCGGCCGCCGCGCCCGGTGGTGGCCGTCGACGGCGGCGCCGACCAGCTCGTCCTCGGCGGTGAAGGCGGTCTCCATGACCGCGATGAACTCCGCCGTGGGCGGGTAGAGGCGGGCGGCGGCGCCCGCCGTCCGGCGGACGAGGACGCGCGCGCCCGTGCGCAGGGCGGACTCGAAGTGGCGGACGTCCTGCCCCGCGCGGGCCTCGCTCGCACCGAGGTCGCGGAACACCTCGACCACCGTGCAGGGCTCCCGGGCGCCGCTGTAGACGGCGAGGGCGTCCCGGACGAGCGTCCGGATCCCGCCCGGCCGCAGGTGCCCGTACGCGGGGACGCGCGCGGTGATCTCGCCGGCGACCTCGGCGGTGATCTCGTGGAGGCGGTCGGCGAGAAACGTGTCCAGGTCGGGCTGCATGGCGCGTCCCCTTCGCGATCCGCGTGGATGCGGTAGGGGCATGTTACCGGCGCGTAGGGGGATTCGTCGCTTACTCCCGAAACGTCCCTAGTGCGGACGGCCCGGATTTGCACACCGCACCTAGGCTCGTCATGTGGCGACCGCCGCGCTCGACCAGGGGTCGACTCAGGGGCGCCCACCCTTGGCACCCTGAGCGAAAAAATCAAGGAACCCACAGTTCAGAGCGACGCAGAAGGTTCTCTCAGCTATGGAACATAGTATTCCGTTCTGCTACCATGGACGGAGCGAAGGCGGCCCGGCCCCCGAGGCGCCGGGGGGATTACTCCACCCCGGTTAGGGGTTTTCCCGTATGGCGATGAGTTCGCCCGGCGGGCAGAGTCGTATTCAGCAGAAGGGACGACGAGGAATCCCTCCCGCAGGAAGAAGGCACTCCGATGTCGAACACGCCGAACTTCACCTCGATGACCGCAGCCGACCTCGCCGAGATCCTCTTCACCTCCCGGCTGCAGGAGTCCGACCACCCCTCCGCCGAGCAGGTCCGGATCGCCATCCACGACCGGTTCGGCGCCTGCGGCGAGGACCGCACCGCCTGCGTGGCCGCCGTCGCCCAAGAGGCCGGCGACCACCCCGAGACCTACGTGGCCCGGATGCGCTGGGCCCTCACCACCGTCTCCGCGGCCTACCCCGAGCTGGCCACGGCGGCCTGACCTCACCGGAGGAACCATGCGTTCACCGTTCACCGACCGCCGCGAGGACATCGTCCCGCGCACGCTCCGCGACCTGATCGCCGCCGACGCGTCCCAGGCCGACAAGGAAGCGCCCCGGCGCCGACAACGCCGGACCATGACCATCCGCCGCGTCACCTAGCGACCGCGCCACCGGCACCGCCCGGTGGCGCGCGT
This sequence comes from Actinomadura madurae, assembly GCF_047130825.1. Classification (NCBI taxonomy): domain Bacteria; kingdom Bacillati; phylum Actinomycetota; class Actinomycetes; order Streptosporangiales; family Thermomonosporaceae; genus Actinomadura; species Actinomadura madurae. The sequence goes on along the minus strand of NZ_CP083237.1, from coordinate 6,727,706 downwards.
CGTCCTCACCACACCCCCGGCCTGCGGCGTCGCGCCCGCGTTCCGCGGCCCTGCCGGACGGGACGTGGCCGCCTCCGGCCGCGAACTATGCTTGGCGACCGTGAGCCAAGAGCCGACGGACGAACAGGGCGGCCATCCCCGCGCCGACGGCCGCGAGTACCGGATCGGCGAACTCGCGAAGGCCGCCGGCGTCCCGGTACGGACGCTCCGCTACTACCAGGAGCGCAAGCTGCTCCCGCCGCCCCGCCGCGAGGGGCGCATCGGGCTCTACTCCGAGGACCATCTCGCCCGCCTCCGCATGATCGGGAACCTGCTGGAGCGCGGGCACACCCTGGAGGGCATCCGGGAACTGCTGTCGGCGTGGGAGCAGGGCCGCGACATCGGCACCGTCCTCGGCGTCGAGAAGGCCGTCACGACCCCGTGGTCCACCGAGGTCCCGGTCACGATGACGCTGGACGAGCTGGCAGCGCTGTTCCCCGGCGAGGTCGGCGCGGACGCCGTCGAGCGGGCCGTCGCGCTCGGCCACATCGAGGTGGACGGCGACCGCGTCACCCACTGGAGCCGCCGCCAGCTCGACGCGACGGTGACGCTCGTCCGGGCCGGGGTGCCGCTGGACGCCGTCCTGTCGGCCGGGCTGGAGCTGCAGCGCAGCATGGACGACCTCGCCGCGATGTTCGTCCGGCTGATCGCCACGCACGTCGTCGGGCGCCTCGACGACCGCGAGATCGACGACCGGCATCTCGGCGACCTCACCGAGACCCTCGCGCGGCTGCGCCCCGGCGCCCAGGTCACGGTCGAGGCCGGCTTCGCGCGCGCCATGGACCGCCAGGTCCGCGCCGCGATCGACCAGCTCCTCGCCCGCCTCGCCACCCCCTGAGCCCCGGCTCCTTCGAGCGGGGTGCGCGGTCCGGCCCCCTCGGAGACCTCGAACGGCATGCCCGCCTCCAGGCCCTTCACCGGCGGTGGCTTCGCCTGACCCGCGCCTGACGCGGGAGGCCGCTAACGGCGATCGGTGGGGCCCTGTTCCAGGGCGGCCTCGTAGGCGCGCAGCGCGCCGATGACCGTGGCGCGCTCGGCCGGGGCCAGGTCGCGCATGACGCGCTCCCAGGCGGACGCGCTGCCGGAGAGCCATTCGGCGATCGGCCCGGCGAAGGCGGGGGCGATGGCGACGATCCGGCGCCGTCGGTCGGCGGGGTCGGCGGCGCGCTCCAGGACGCCGAGCTTCGACAGGTCGCTCACCATGAGGCTGATGGTGGTCGGGGCGACCTCCAGCCGGGCGGCGAGGTCGCCGACGCTTGCCGGGCCGTCGTACTCCAGGTGCGCCAGCAGCGCGAGATGGCGCGGCGCCAGGTCGAGGCCCTGGAGCGCCGGCGGGATGGGCAGGCGCTTGGCGCGGCCGACGATCCGCGGCATGAGCAGCAGCAGCGTCCGGACGGCCTCGTCGACGGCCGGACCGCCCGATCCGGTGGACATCGGCACCCTCCACAAGTATCTTTGATGTCAAAGCCTTTGAGGACAAAGAGAACGGGGACCACTGTGCCGCATCTGACCGCCCACCTTCCAGAAGACAGGCTGGCGGGCCGCGAGCCCGAGCTCATCGCCGCGCTGACCGAGGCGATCGTCGGCGCCTACGGCGAGTGGGCCCGCGAGCTGGCGAGCGTCCACCTGTCCGGCGTCCCCGCCGGCCGCCTCGCCCAGGGCGGCAAGGCCGTGGACACGACCGTCTCGCTGGTCATGGGCGTCCGCGCCGCCGCCTTCGACCGCCCCGAGGCCGCCGAGTTCAGCGCGAGGCTGGCCACCGGCCTCACCGACGCGATCACCGCCGTCCTCGGCGAGGAGCTCCGCCCCGGCACCACGGTGGAACTCGTCGCTTCCCCCCAGGAACGCACCTTCGTGGCCGGCGTCCCCGCGCCCTGACCGGCGGTGGCCGCGAGCCCTCCCGCCGATCGGCCGAGCCGGGCCCGGCGGCTCGGCGATACTGGGGGGATGGTCGACGACGAGCGCTGGAAGGCGCGTTTCCGGGCCGCGCGGATGAGCCTGCCCCGATGGGCGCGGGACGCCCCGAGCCGCAGCATCTACCGGTCGAACGCGACCGGGACCTGGGAGATCTACACCTGGGACCGCGACACGGGCGAGCAACGCCAGGTGACCGATCGTCCCAACGGCACCTGGAGCGGGACCGTCGACCCGTCCGGCGAGTCGGTGTGGTGGTTCGCCGACACGGACGGCGACGAGTTCGGCGTGTGGCGGCGCGTCCCGTTCGGTGAGACGGAGAGCGTTCCGGCGGTTCCCGGGCTCGAACCGTCGTACCCGTCCGGGCTGGCCCTCGGCCGCGGCGGGCTCGCCGTCATCGGGCGGACGACCGACCAGGGCAACACCGTCCACTTCTGCCGGCCCGGTTCGGCGCCGGAGGTGCTCTACCACCACGCGGAGGACGCGCACGTCGCCGACCTGTCCCGGGACGAGTCCCTGATCGCGATCGGGCACAGCGAGCACGGCGACAGCCGCCACATGGCGCTGCGCGTGCTGCGTCCCGACGGCTCGACGGTCGCCGACCTCTGGGACGGCCCCGGCAATGGCGTCTACGGCGCCGGGTTCGCCCCGGTCGAGGGCGACACGCGGCTCCTGGTCAACCACGAGCGGCGCGGCCGGGACGAGATGCTCGTCTGGGACCCCGTCGCCGGCACCGAGCGGGAGATCGTCCTCGACCTGCCCGGCGAGATCGGCGCCGGCTGGTACCCGGACGGGACGGCGCTGCTGGTCTCCCACTCGCACGAGGCGCGCGACGAGCTGTACCGCTACGACCTGGCGGACGGGACGCTGACCAGGATCGACACGCCGCGCGGCGTGATCGGCGGGGCGACCGTGCGGCCGGACGGGACCGTCGAGTTCGTCTGGTCGTCGGCCGCCGAGCCGCCGGTGATCCGCTCCACGTCCGGCGCGGTCGTCCGCACGCCCCCCGGGCCGCCGGCGCCGCCGTCCGTCCCGGTCGAGGACGTGTGGGTGGACGGGCCCGGCGGCCGCGTCCACGCGCTGGTCAGCAAGCCGGAGGGCGACCGCCCTTACCCGACCGTCTTCGACATCCACGGCGGGCCGACCGCGCAGGACGACGACTCGTTCGTCCCGACGGCCGCCGCCTGGGTCGACCACGGGTTCGCGGTCGTGCGCGTCAACTACCGGGGCTCGACCGGCTACGGGTCCGAGTGGCGCGACGCCATCGAGGGACGCGTCGGCCTCACCGAGCTGGAGGACGTCAAGGCCGTCCGCGACTGGGCGGTCGGGTCGGGGCTCGCCGACCCGGGGCGGCTCGTCCTGACCGGCGGGTCATGGGGCGGGTTCCTCACCCTGCTCGGCATCGGCACCCAGCCGGACGACTGGACCGTCGCCGTCGCCGCCGTCCCCGTCGCCGACTACGTCGCCGCGTACGAGGACGAGATGGAGGGCCTCCAGGCGTTCGACCGGTCGCTGTTCGGCGGGTCGCCGGAGGAGGTGCCGGAGCGGTACCGCGAGTCGTCCCCCATCACCTACGTCGAGCGGGTCAAGGCGCCGGTGCTGGTCCTCGCCGGGGAGAACGACCCGCGCTGCCCCATCCGGCAGATCGACAACTACCTGGCGCGGCTCGCCGAGCTGGGCCGCCCGCACGAGGTGTACCGGTACGACGCGGGCCACGGCTCCCTCGTCGTCGAGGAGCGCATCACGCAGATGGCCGCCGAGATCGGCTTCGCCCGGAAGCACCTCGGCATGTCGTGAGCCAGCAGGGGCGGGCGGTCGCGCCGCCCGCCCCGGTTCAGGCGCGGACTTCGCGGATGATGCCCACCAGCTCGCGGGTCACGGACTTGAACCCGGGCATGCGCGACATCGAGACCATGCGGTTGACCAGCGGGACCGTCCGCTCGACGAGCAGGTAGGTCTTGCGGCAGCCGGGCGAGCTGTCGTGCACCCAGTACAGGACGATGCCCATCGAGTAGATCCACAGCAGCTCGGGCAGCTCGGCCCGGAACTCCTTGTCGATCTTCAGGTCGGAGCCCTCGACGACCTCGCGGTAGATCGCCACCGCGGAGTCGCGGGCCGGGCCGGACTCGGCGCTGAACGGGTTGAGCGGGCTGGTCGGCTCGGCGGCGAACTTGAAGAACTTCCCGGCGAACTCGTGGTACGGCACCATCGTGTCGACCCGCGCCTTCAGCACGCCGAGCAGCCGGGACGCGAACGCGGTCTCGGCGTCCAGGACGGCCCGGCAGGCCGCGACATGATCGTCCTGCAGCTCGTCGTAGTAGGCCTGGATCAGCTCCTCTTTGGAGCCGAAGTAGTAGTAGGCGTTGCCGACCGAGACGCCCGCCTCCTTGGCGATCGCCCGCATCGTCGTCGCCTCGTAGCCGCGCTCCCGGAACAGGCGCAGCGCCGTCTCGACGATCAGGGCGCGCGTCTGCTCGGACTTCACGGCCTTCGTCTCGGTCACGCATGCCACCCTAAAGCCCGAGTGCGACGTCCCGCTCATGCCACGAACCGCCGCACGGCGCAACCCCGCGTCCGGGAACGGTATACCCAGACGGGACCGGCATCGCGCCACCCCCGCTCAGCCGGCGAGTTCGGCGGCGATCAGCTCGGCGGTCTGGGCGGTGTTGAGCGCGGCGCCCTTGCGCAGGTTGTCGCCGCTGAGGAACAGGTCGAGCGCGTACGGGTCGTCCAGGGAACGGCGGACGCGCCCGGCCCAGGTCGGGTCGGTGCCCGCGACGTCGGACGGGGTCGGGAACTCGCGCGTGTCCGGGTTGTCGCACAGCACGACCCCGGCCGAGCGGGCGAGGACGTCCTGCGCCTCCCGGCGGCCGGTCCGCTCCTCGAACACCGCGTGGACGGCCATCGAGTGACCGGTGATCACCGGCACGCGCACGCAGGTCGCCGCGACCCGCAGCCCCGGCAGGCCGAGGATCTTGCGGGTCTCGTCGCGCAGGCCGACCTCGTCGGACGTCCAGCCGCCGTCGGCCTGCGTCCCCGTCCACGGCACGACGTTCATCGCGAGCGGCGCGGGGAACGGGCCGAGCTCGCCGACGACACCGCGGATGTCGCCCGCCCGGTTGCCGAGCGCCCGGTCGCCGCCGACCTTCTCCAGCTGCCCGTACAGGGTGTCGGTGCCGGCCCGGCCCGCCCCGGACGCCGCCTGGTAGGACGCGATGACCAGCTCCTTCAGCCCGTACCGGCGGTGCAGCGCGCCGATCGCCACGATCATCGACAGCGTGGCGCAGCCGGGGCCGGCGACGATGCCGCGCGGGCGGTCCCGCACCCGCTCCGGGTTCACCTCGGGGACGACGAGCGGCACGTCCGGTCTCGTCCGGAACGCGCGGGAGCCGTCGACCGCGACGGCGCCGCGGGCCGCAGCGACCGGCGCCCACTCGGCGGCGACCGCGTCCGGCACGGCGAACATCGCCACGTCGACGCCGTCGAAGACCTCGGGGGTCAGCGGGGCCACCGGCACGTCCTCGCCGCGCACCTGGAGCGTCCGTCCGGTAGAACGTTCCGACGCCACGAGCCGGATCTCCCCGTACACGTCCCGGCGGGTGGACAGCAGGTGGCGCGTCACCGAGCCGACCGCCCCGGTCGCGCCCACGACCGCGAGGGCCGGACGTCCGGAATCCGAGTCCATCGTCGCACTCACATCCTCAGAACTACCGCGATCCTCGACCGGTTCCCGGACGGGATGCTCCCACCGGCGGCGACGCGGGTCTGAGTCGGGCGACGCAAAAGGCCGCGCGGGACGGGATCGCCCGCGCGGCCCCGCGGAACGTCAGCGGCCGGTGCCGCCGTAGACGACGGCCTCGACCTGGTCGGAGTCCAGGTCGAAGGCGTGGTGCGCGGCGGCGACCGCGGTGTCGATGTCGTCCTGCGCGACGACGACGGAGATCCGGATCTCCGAGGTGGAGATCATCTCGATGTTCACCCCGGCCTCGGCGATCGCGCCGAACAGCGTCGCGGTGACGCCCGGGTGCGAGCGCATCCCGGCGCCGATCAGCGACACCTTGCCGATCCGGTCGTCGTAGCGGAGCGACTCGAACCCGATCCGCTCCTTGACCTTGTTCAGCGCGGTCAGCGCGCTCTGCCCGTCGGTGGACGGCAGCGTGAACGAGATGTCGGTCCGCCCGGTGGACGCCGCCGACACGTTCTGCACGATCATGTCGATGTTGATCTCCGCGTCGGACAGCACCGTGAAGATCGTGGCGGCCTCGCCGACCTTGTCCGGCACCCCGACCACGGTGATCTTGGCTTCGCTCCGGTCGTGCGCGACGCCGGAGATGATCGCCTGCTCCATGTCCTGTCCCTCGATCTCACTGCTGTCGACGACCCACGTGCCCTCCTTCTGACTGAAGGAGGAGCGCACATGGATCGGGATGTTGTACCGGCGCGCGTACTCCACGCAGCGCAGATGCAGGATCTTCGCGCCGCTCGCCGCCATCTCCAGCATCTCCTCGTAGGAGATCTTCGGGATCTTGCGGGCGGCGGGCACGATGCGCGGGTCGGCGGTGAAGACCCCGTCGACGTCGGAGTAGATCTCGCAGACGTCGGCGTCCAGCGCCGCGGCGAGCGCCACCGCGGTGGTGTCGGACCCGCCGCGGCCGAGCGTGGTGATGTCCTTGGTGCCCTGGGAGACGCCCTGGAAACCGGCCACGATGCAGATCGAGCCCTCGTCCAGCGCGGTCCGGATCCGTCCCGGCGTCACGTCGATGATCTTGGCTTTGCCGTGCGAGCCGTCGGTGATGACGCCCGCCTGGGAGCCGGTGAACGAGCGGGCCTCGTGGCCCAGGTTCGCGATGGCCATGGCGAGCAGGGCCATCGAGATGCGCTCGCCCGCGGTGAGCAGCATGTCCAGCTCGCGGCCCGGCGGCAGCGGGCTGACCTGCTTGGCCATATCGATGAGATCATCCGTCGTGTCGCCCATGGCGGAGACCACGACGACCACGTCGTTGCCCGCCTTCTTCGTTGCGACGATGCGCTGGGCGACCCGCTTGACGCCATCGGCGTCGGCGACGGAGGAGCCACCGTACTTCTGCACGACAAGAGCCACGAGCGGGCGCTCCTCGGATCGGGGTCAGGCGTTCCGGACGACGAGTCTACAGAGCCCGCACCGATGGATCACGACCAGGTAACTCCGCGTCGCCGGGCCGGGGCCGCTACACGGCCGCCCGCGCGGGCACGAGCGCCTCGGCCAGCCGCCGCCACTGGGGCATGGCCGTCCGGCCGGGCTCGACCCCGATGACCTGGACGCCGACATGGTCGGCGCCGGCGTCGAGGTGATCGTTCAGCCTGCGGACGATCGCGTCGAGGTCGCCCCAGACCACCAGGTCGTCGACGAGCCGGTCACTGCCCTCGCGGACGTCGTCCTCGGTGTACCCGAGGCGGAGGAACTTCGCGACGTTGTACTTCTCCTTCAGGTATCCGCTGAGGTGCTCCCTTGCGATCTCCCGCGCCCTGCCCGGGTCGCTCTCGAAGAGCACCGCCTGCTCGACGCCGAGGAACGGCCTCTTGCCGAGCACCTCGCGCGCCCGCGCCGTGTGCTCCACGGTCACGTGGTACGTGTGGGCGCCCGCGGACCGGTCGCGCGCCATCGCCAGCATCTTCGGCCCGTAGGCCGCCAGCACCCGGCGGACGGGCGCCGCCGGCTCGGGGTTGGCGTTCGCCGTCGCGTCCATCTCGTCCAGGTACGCGCTCATCGCCCGCAGCGGGGTCGTCTCGGCGTGCGGCTCGCCCCCGAACCCGAGGCCGAGCAGGTGCCGTCCGGGGTAGGCGTCGGCCAGGAGCCAGGCCGCTCCCCGCGTCCAGAGGGCTCCGCGCGACCAGATCCGCGCGATGCCGTTGACGACGGCGATGCGCTCGGTGGAGGCGAGCAGGAAGCCGGCGTGCGTCATCGCCTCCCGCCCGTCCCGTTCCGGGATCCAGACCGCCGGCCAGCCGGCCTCCTCCAACTCCTGGACGGACTCCCGGATCAGGCTCGCGGGCTGCTCCTCGAAGTCGAACGTCCAGATCCCGTAGCGCCCCAGGTCCATTCCCTCGATCGCGCCCATGATCACCCTCCTGATCGTCGTCCCGGCTTACGAATCGAAGTATCGCATAATTTCGATATGTATGGTCCGGCGGGGCTTTGATCGCAGGTTCGCCTCGCGGCTAGAGGGAGCGTCCGAGCGCTTCGACGAGACGGGCGATGCGCTCTTCGTCCCGCCTGTAGTGCGTCCACTTGCCGACGCGCGTCGAGATGACCAGCCCCGCCCGCTCCAGCGCCGCCATGTAGGACGAGACGGTCGACTGCGCCAGCCCGGTCTTGGCCTGGATGTGACTCACGCACACGCCCACCTCGTCGGGGTCGGCGATCCCGGTCTCCACCGGGAAGTGCTCCCGCGGGTCCCGCAGCCACTGGAGCATCCGCAGCCGGACGGGGTTGGCCAGCGCCTTGAACGCCTCAAGCAACTCGGCGGAGGCGTCCGTTGACGGTGGCGTGTGCGTGCTCATGGTCCGAAGCACGAGTATAGGCGGTCACCACGACGTTTCGCGGTTCCTCGATCCGACCTGGACGGCCTGGAGCGCGGGCGGACCTGCTCGATGCGGCGCCGCCACCGTCCGCGGATCCGCGAAGTCCCCGAAAAGGGCAACCCCTTTACCCGGCCAGGCCATCCTCGGGCAATATCCGTCCATCAACGGCACAAAAGGCGTAGCCAAATGAAATCGACGGTGCCGAGGGAATTGATTTCGGCGGCCGGGGGTAAACCATGGTCGCTCTCCTTGGCGAGGAGTGACGACCGGACCGAGACGGGGAGACGGCCATGAACAGAATCCTGATCTCTGAGAACGATGAACGCATCGCCCGGTTCATCCACAAGGGACTGCGCACCCATGGCTTTCACCCGACCGTCGTCGCCGACGGCGACACGGCGCTCAGGCACGCCCTGTCCGGCGAATACGACCTTCTCGTGCTCACCATCGGGCTTCCGGGCCGCGACGGCTTCGACGTGCTCCGGCGGATCCGCGCGGCGCGAGCCACCCTCCCCGTGATCATCCTGACGTCGCGCACCACGGTCGGCGACACCGTCGCGGGCCTGGACGGCGGGGCGGACGACTACATGACCAAGCCGTTCCGGTTCGATGAACTGCTGGCGCGGATCCGGCTCCGGCTCCGCACCGCGCACGGCGCGGTGGCGGCGCCCACCGCCCTCAGCGTCGACGGGCTGACGCTCGACCTGCGCACCCGCCGGGCGCGGACGCCCGCCGGGCACACGGTGGATCTCAGTGCGAGGGAGTTCGCCCTGCTCGACCTGCTGCTGCGGCACCCGCGACAGGTGGTCTCCCAGGAACAGATTCTCGACCATGTCTGGGGCCCCGACGTGGGCCCCTGTTCGAACGTCGTGGCGGTCTACATCGGACGGTTGCGGCGCAAACTCGGGCCCGGCGTGATCGAAACGCTCCGCGGCATGGGGTACCGGTGCGGCTGAGCGGCACGTCCCGATCCCCCTTCTCGCTATCTTCCCTCATTTTGGTCAGAGCCCTGATCAGTCGAGCGTGAGAGAACGCTCACGCCCCTTTCACGCTGGCTTCACGTGGGCGGCACAGGCTGACTGTTGGACTTTCCTCTTTGCCTGGCGTTCGGACGGAGGACATGTCCCGGACGGTCCGCCTTCAGCCCGCCTTCACGTGAGCCGCTGAGAGAGGGGTGGTCGATGAAACGCGTGCTCGTGCTCACCGACTCGCGCTATCTGGGTCAGCTCATGCCGCGCGCCCTCGTGGCCGCGCTGCGCGGTCGCGGGGTGCCGGTCGTGGCGGCCCCGGTTGATCGGCTCGTCACCGAGGTGCGGGCCGACGGCGGCGCGGTGCGGGGCGTGCGGCGGGGCCCGCCGGCGCCGCGGCCGGGTGATCTCGTCGTGCCGCGCACCCGGGACCCGTTCGCGCTGTCGCTGCTGTGCCGCGCGCAGCTCGACGGTGTCCGCACGGTCAACCGCTGGGAGGCGATCCAGGCGGTGCGCGACAAGCCGCACGCCGCGCTGCTGCTCGCCCGCGCCGGGGTGCCCGCCCCTCGGACGTTCCTCACCGACCGGCCGGCCTCGCTGGCCGGCCTTCCCGCCGCGGCGTGGCCGCTGCTGCTGAAGCCGCCCTACGGCGACAACGGCGCCGGGATCGTCCGGGTGGACTCCCCGCGCGATCTGGAGCGGCTGCCCTGGCCCGACGGCATGGTCCTCGCACAGCACTACGTCGACGTGGCAGGGGTCGACGTCAAGCTGTACGGGGCGGGCACGGAGGTGTGGGCGGTGCGGCGGCCCTCGCCGCTGCTCGCGCCGGGACCGTGGGACGAGCCCGAGCCCGTGCCGGTCACCGAAGAGCTGCGGGGGCTCGCTCTCGCCTGCCGAGACGCCTTCGGGCTGGAGCTGTACGGCGTGGACGTGCTGCCGTCCCCCGGCGGACCGCTGGTCGTCGACGTCAACGACTTTCCGAACTACACGGGGATCGCGGAGGCTCCCGACGCCGTCGCCGACCTCGTCGAGTCCCGTCTGGCGGAGGTGGTTCCGTCTTGACCACGATCAGAACCGGGGTGCGGGTCGTCCTGGTCCACGGCAAGAAGCCGACGCCCCACTCCATCGTCTGGAAGGTGCTCGCGGAGTTCCGCGCGCTGGGCGCTCACATCGAGACCTGGCAGGACGCGCCGGACCTGCCGGGGGCCGTCTTCGCCCGGGCCGACCTGGTCATCCTGCGGTCGGTCCATCCCGCCACGGCGGCGTCGGCGCGCGCGAGCGCCCCGGCGGAGGCCGCCTGGTGCAACGCGCCGGCGGCCACGGCGACGGTCGCCGACCGGGTGGAGACCTGGCGGCGGCTCGCCGCGGCCGGCCTCCCGGTGCCGCCGGCGCGGGTCGTCGACGATCCGCGGGCGGTGGCGGCCATCGCCGCCGGCCGGCCGGTGGTGGTGAAGACGCCGCTGGGCAGCCGCGGTGAGGGGGTGACGCTCCTCGATCAGGGGGACGCCTTCCCGGCCCGCGGCCCTGGGCCCTGGCTCGTCCAGGACCGGATCCCGGGCGACGGGTGGGACCGCAAGCTGTTCGTGGTCGGGCCGCACGTCCACGGGACCCTGCGCCGCTGGCCGGCCCGGTCTCTCGCCGAGAAGCTGGGCCGCCCGCTGCCTCCGGACGCCGAGATGGCGGACCTGGCGCTCGGCGCCGGGCGCGTGTTCGGGCTGTGCGCCTACGGCGTCGACATGATCGGCGGGACGGACGGGCCGGTGATCGTCGATGTCAACGCCTTCCCGGGGTTCAAGGGCGTCCCCGGCGCCGCCGGCCTCGTCTTCGACCACCTGCTCGGCCACCTTGAAGGGGGGCGCAGCCATGCGCGTAGTGATCGTCGGTTCCGGGAAGCTGGGCTGCGGGTACCTGGTCCCCCTGTTCCTGGAGGCGGGGCACGAGGTGCTGCTCGGCTGCCGGACCCGTGACACCGCCGGCCGCATCCGATCGGCCGGCGGCTGGCGGGTGCGGGTGACCGGGGAGCCGCCGGAGGAAATCCGCGGTGTCGCCGCCGCGGCGGTGGGCACGGCGGAAATGGATCGGGCGGTCACGAGCGCGGACCTGGTCGTGCTCAGCGTGGGCGAGGGGAAGGTCGCGGAGGTGGCGCGGCATCTGGTCCCCGGGCTCGCCGCCCGCCGGGGCCGGCCGCTGGACGTGTGGGTGGTGGGGAACGCCGACTGCGCCCGCCGGGTGCGCGGAGCGCTCGCCGGCACCGCGGAGGCCGGCGGGACGCCGCTGCCCCCGCTCGGGATCGCCGGGGCGGTCGCCCGGGTGGCCGTCAGCCGCGGCAGCTGGCACGAACCGGGGGTGCCGGAGTTCGTCGGGGACGCCGCCCGGCGGCTGGACGTCGACGCCCTCCCGCTGCACCTGGCGCCGCCCGCGCTGCCGGGCGTGCACGCCACCTGCGAGTTCGGCGCGCGGCTGCGCGAGAAGCTGTTCGTCTTCAACACGGGCCACGCGTTCACCGCCTACCTCGGCTGGCTGCGCGGCCACCGCACCATCGACACGGCGATCCGCGACCCGTTCGTCCGGCCGGTCGTGACCGGCGCGCTGCTCGCGGCCCGGCGCGCCGTCCTCGCCGCCCACCCGTGCCTGTGCCCGGGACACGCGCCGGACCTCGTCGCCGACGTGCACGCTCCCGTCGCCGACGTGCTCGCCCGCTACGGCAACACCGAACTCGCCGACCCCGTCGTCCGGGTGGCCCGCGACCCGATCCGCAAGCTCGCGCCCGGCGACCGGCTGCTCGGGCCGGTCGCCCTCCTCGGCCGGACCGCCCCGCGCGGCCTGGCCCCCTTCGTGCTCGGCGTCGCCGCCGTGCTTTTGTACGGGTACGGCGACGGGGCGGTGCTGGCGGCCGACACGTCGGCGCGCCGGCTGCGCCGGCTGCTGGACGCGCGAGGCGCGCCCGCGGTGCTGACCCGCGTGTGCGGCCTGGACGCCGATGACGGGTTCGCGACCGCGGTCGCCGACTGCTACCGCGGCTTCCGGTACGCCGACGGCGGCCCGTGGTTCCCGCCGTCCCTGCGCGGCGTGCCCGGCTTGAGCGACCCTCGCCCAGAGACGGTGCCCCGATGAGCGGGGTGCGGGTCTGCGTCCTGGTCGAGGCCGGGTCGGACGCGACCCGCAACCCGCTGCTGCGCCCGCTCGGCGCGGCCCTGACCGCACGCGGCGGGGGCCTCACGTCCTTCGACGCGACCGTCCCGTGGGAGCCCTCGGACCTGCCGGAGGCCGACGTGTACCTCATCAAGGGCGGCGACCCGGCGGTGCTGTGCGCGGCGGGGGCCGTGGCCGACGCGGGCGGCGCCTGCCTCAACGCCCTCCCCGCGACGTTGCGCGCCATCGACAAGATCCGGTCGCTGGCCCTGCTCGAACGGGCGGGGCTGCCGGTCCCCCCGACGACTGTGGCGGCCGACGCCGGCGCGGTGGCGGACCTGCTCCGGACGGCCGGAAGGCCCCGGTTCGTGAAACCGCTGCGCGGCCGCCTGGGCCGGGACGCCGGCACCCTCTACCCGGGAGAGCACCCGGCGGGCGGCGGACCCTGGCTCGTGCAGCACGTCATCGACGGGCCCGGCTTCGACTACAAGGTGTGCGGCGTGGACGACCGGGCCGCCGTCCTGCGGGTCCGCGTCGAGCCCGGATGCCCGGACGTGCCGCGCGTCCCCGTCCCCGACCCGGACCCGTCGCTGGTGCGGCTCGGCCTGCGGACGGCCGAGGCGTGCGGGCTGGTCTGCTGGGGCATCGACGTCGTGACCTGCGCGAACGGCCCCGTCATCGTCGACGTCAACACCTTCCCCGGCTTCCGCGGGGTGCCGGACGCCGCCGGCTGGGTCGCCGACGCCGCCCTCGCCGTCGCGGGCCGGGGACGCGCGCCATGAGCGTGCCGAGGGTCTTCCGGACGGGCGGCTCCCCGCCCGACCACGCGCTGCGGGCCGTCGTCGTGGAGGGTTTCACGACCCGGCTGGCCTTCGGCGTGGTGATCTTCGCGATGCCGCTCTACGCCCGGCAGCTGGGCATGTCGCTGGCCGAGATCGGCGTGCTCGTCGCGATGAAGCCGCTGGTCGAACTGATCGTCAAGCCCTTCATGGGATGGACGGTGGACCGGTGGGGCGCCCGGCGCGGCTACCTGACGGCGGTGACGGTGCGGCTCGTCGCGTCGATGCTGCTGTTCACCGCCGCCACGCCCGCCTCCCTCTACCTGGTGCGCCTGGTCCAGGGGGCGGCGTCGGCGGCGCGGGATCCGGCGTCCATCAGCGTGGTGGCCGGCTCCGGCACGCGGAAACTCGGCCGGGCCTTCTCGATCTCGTTCGGCGCGAAGGACCTGGGCGCCGTGTCGGCGGGAGCGCTCGGCGGGCTCCTCCTGGCCATGAGCGGCAATGACTTCCGGCTGCTGTGGGGCTTCGTCGTGGCCGTCTCCTTCGTCCCGGTCCTCGTGGTGTGGCGCTGGGTTCCGCGCCCGGAACCGCGACCGCCGGACACGGCGGCGGGCAAGGCGGCGGACACGGCGGCGGCCGGGGAGCCGGCCGCCGTCCGGCTGGTGAAGGACCCGCCGCGGGGGCGGGCCGACCCCGGATCCCGCGTGTTCCGCGACAGCCGCCTGCGGCTGCTGTGCGCGCTGGGCCTGCTCGCCGGGATGACCGCCCACATGACCCACGGGCTCTTCCCCCTGCTCGCCGCCGAGATCGCGGGCCTGAGCCCCGGGCAGATCGGGGGGATCTACTCCGCGTCCGTGCTCGTGCTGCTCGTCGTCGGCCCGCTCGCCGGCCTGGCCGCCGACCGGTTCGGCGCGATGCCGCTCACCGGGGCGCGCGCGGTCGCCAACACGCTGTCCTCCCTGCTGTACCTGGTCTTCCCGACCGCCGCCGGCCTGCTGACCGGCCGCCTCGTGGACGTCGCGGGCCGCGCCGCGTTCCGGCCGCCCTGGGGAAGCCTGCTGGCCCAGGCGGCGCGCCGCGCGGGGCCGCGGGCCGGCCGGGTCGTCGCGACCCTCGACACCGCGCTGTCGGTCGGGGAGGCCCTCGGGCCGATCATCGCCGCGCTGCTGTGGGACGTGTGGGGCCTCGCGGCGTTCCTGCTGGTCCGCGCCGGGCTCGGCATCGCCACCGAACTGATCGTCTCACGACGCCTTCGCCACACCGCGCTCTGAGACCCGTGCACTGCGCGCGCCGGCCAGCGGGCTGCCGCGGGGCCACGGCGGCCCGCGTTCGCGGGCCGGCGCTGCTGATCTTCGTCGGCCGCCCGTCCAGGCGCTCTGCGCGGGGGCGGCTCGACAGGCGGGCGGAGTGGGAGATGTCACCGCGTTTCCGGCCTTCTCGGCGGACCACCCGGAAGTAGGGCAAAGCGTCTACGTATCGACGGGGTGGGCGGTGCCGCGGGTCGTGCCGTCCGCCGGCGATCCGCCGCGCCCGTGCCCGCGGGCACGTGTGCCGGGATGTCCGAGCCGAGGGGAGAGCCGATGGGCGCGTTCGATGAGCTGCCGCGGGTGCGCAGAGGTCCGCTTCATTCGCTGTACGCGGCGTTACGGCGGCGTGCTCCGCAGGTGTCCGCGACGCGGCCGGACGACGGAGCGGTCCTGCACGTGGCGTACCGGGGGCAGGAGGCGACCGTCGCCTGGGACGACGACCTGCGCCTTTACGCGTGGACGTCCGAGCCGGGCGGGCAGATCGGCCCGGACCCTGAGAAGGCGGCCGAGCTCGTCGCCTGGACGCTGGGCGCGTCGGTGAACGCGGACGCGTCCGGCTAGGACGGTCGGCCAGGACGGTCCGGCTATGCGGTCCGGCTATGCGGTCCGGCTGGGGCGGGGTGGCTGGGGCGGGGGTGGCTAGGCCGTCGCGACCTCTGGGGAGACGTCCAGGCGGGAGTTCGCCACGAAGGCGTGCAGGGCCCGCAGCGCGGCACCGGCGTGGTTGCCCCAGTGGTTGAAGTAGGAGTACTGCCACCACCAGAGGGCCTCCAGGGGACGGTCCTGGTTGTAGTGGCGGAGCCCGTGGACGAGGTCGCTGGCCACGTCGACCAGGTCGTCCGACAGGCGGTACGCGGTGGGCTCGGTGTCCTTGTACGGGTCGAAGACCTCGACGTACTCGTCCAGGGCCTGGAGGCGCTCGCGGAGACCCTGCCGGACGGCGTCGAGATCCGGGTCGTCGCCGACCTCGGGCTCCCAGTTGTCCGGGAGGATCACGTCGGCGCTGGCGCCGAGCTGCGCGCCGGCCAGGATGACCTGCGACACCTCCAGGAGCAGCAGCGGGATGGTGTGCTTCCCGCCGTCGCCGCGGGCGACCGCCTCCAGGCCGTTGAGGTAGTTGTCGACGTGGCACGCCACGCGTTCGGCGAGAGCGTTCCAGTCCTGCGGGCTGTTGGTGTCAGACATCGAGCAGCCTCCGTCCTTCGAATGCGCGGCCCAGCGTCACCTCGTCGGCGTACTCGAGGTCGCCACCCACCGGCAGGCCGCTGGCCAGACGGGTGACGGTGATGCCCATGGGCTTGACGAGCCGGGCGAGGTACGTCGCCGTCGCCTCGCCCTCCAGGTTGGGGTCGGTGGCGAGGATCAACTCGGTCACCGTCCCGTCCGCGAGCCGCTGCATCAGCTCGCGGATGCGCAGGTCGTCGGGGCCGACGCCCTCGATCGGGCTGATCGCGCCGCCGAGCACGTGGTAGGTGCCGCGGAACTCGCGGGTCTTCTCGATCGCGACGACGTCCTTGGACTCCTCCACCACGCAGACGATGTGGGGATCGCGGCGGGCGTCACGGCAGATCCGGCATTCCTCTTCTTCCGCGACGTTTCCGCACGTCTTGCAGAAGCGGACCTTGTCCTTGACCTCCTTGAGCGCCTTGCCGAGGCGCTCGACGTCGGCGGGATCGGCGGCGAGGAGGTGGAAGGCGATCCGCTGCGCGCTCTTGGGGCCGACGCCGGGCAGCCTGCCCAGCTCGTCGATGAGGTTCTGAACCACCCCTTCGTACAACGGACCCCTCCTTTCCTGGTCGCTGCGCTCAGGCGCCCTGGCCGCCGCCGAGGCCCGGGAAACCGCCGGGCAGGCCGCCGCCCCCACCGGGGAGGCCGCCTCCGCCGGGCAGGCCGCCGAGGCCCTGGGCGAGCGGTCCCATCTTCTCCTGCTGGAGTTCCTGCGCCTCGCGGCCGGCGTCGCGGATCGCGGCCAGCACCAGGTCGGCGATGGTCTCCGCCGTGTCGGCCGGGTCGCCGGGGTCGATGGCCTTCGGGTCGATCGACAGGCCCGTGACCTCGCCCTGCCCGTTGACCGTCGCGGTGACGAGCCCGCCGCCGGCGGTCCCCGTCACCTCGGCCTCCGCAAGCTCGCGCTGCGCGTTGAAGAGCTGCTCCTGCATGGCCTGCGCCTGCTGGAGCAGTTCCTGCATGTTCAGCTGACCACCGGGTTCCACGGTGCACTCCCTCTTCCGGCCCCCGAGGGCCTGCTCACTGGCGCTCCGCCAGCCACCGGACGTCCGTCCCACGAGACTACGGGTTCGGCGCACGATGCGATACGCGGGACCGACGGTCCCCGGTCCCCTTTCCTAGGAGTTGTCGATCTCAGGAGTTGTCGATCTCACGGATGATCCGGCCGCCGAGCTCGCGCTCGATGAGCGCCATCCCGTTCATCTCGGCCTCGATCCCGTCGGCGTCGGCGTCCCCCTCCGGGTCGACTTCGTCGCTCTCGTCCAGGGGACCGGGGTCGGGGGGCGGCGGCGGCTCGTCCGGCGGCGGGGGCGGCGGCTCGGGCGCGCGCTCTGCTCTCTCGGGCCTCTCGAACCTTTCGGGCCCCGGCCCGGACGGCTGCGCGGCCGGCCGGGCCGGGGACCGCGGCTGCGGTGCCGGGTTCGGTGTCGCCGCTCCACCGAACCCGCTGCTAGGGCCCGGCCTCCCCGATGGGGGACCGGCCGGTGCCCCGCCGACGACGGTCTCGATCCGCCAGTCGACGCCCATCCGCTCCTTGAAGACCTCGCGGAGGACGGCGTCGCGCCCGCCGTTGACGAATCCCAGCCGGCGCCCCTCCGCGTCGAACCCGAGCGTGAGGACCTTCCCGTCCAGCGACACCGGCTGCACCCCGGACATGATGACCATCCAGGTGGCGCGGCTCTTCTGCTTGACGGCCTCGACGACGTCCGGCCACAGCCGCTGAACAGCCCCGAAATCCACCCCACCGCCGGACGCGGAAGCCGAGGCCCCCGGCGCCGAAGCAGCCGGCGGGGCCTGGGCCTGTCCCGGACGAGCGGGCGTCCCCGCACCGGACGTCCCCGCGTGGGCCGTCCCCACATGGGGCGCACCCGCACCGGGTGCACCGGCGTGGGGCGCCGCACCACGGTTATCCACAGAGTCTTGTTCGGCGGGCGCCGGGGTGGAGCGGGGGTTGACACTGGAAGTGGGGTCGCCCCCCTGGGAGGGCGGGGAGTATTCTCCCCCCGTTTGTCCCGGGCCATCGTCGCGCGTTTGCGCCGAACCGCCTTGCCCCGGGCCGCCTTGCCCCGGGCCGCCTTGCCCCGGGCCGCCTTGCCCCGGGCCGCCTTGCCCCGGGCCGCCTTGCCCCGAACCACCCTGTGCGGGGCCACCCTGTGCGGGGCCACCCGGCCCCGACCATGCCGCCGCGCTGGGACGAGGGCCGACGCCAGAATCGGGACCGCCCCCCGGCCCGGCACCGAATCCGCCCTGGGAGGCCTGGCGTTCGAGGCGGTCCAGGCGGGCGAGCAGGGACGCCTCGTCCTCGTAGGCCGCCGGCAGCAGGATCCGCGCGCAGATCAGTTCGAGCAGCAGGCGCGGGGACGTCGCACCGCGCATCTCCGTGAGGCCGGTGTGCAGCAGGTCGGCCGCGCGCGTCAGCTCCCCCGGCCCCATCGAGGACGCCTGCCGCCGCATCTGCTCCAGCTCGTCCGGCGGGACGTTCAGCAGCCCCGAACCGCCCGCCTCCGGGACGTTCGACAGGATCACCAGGTCGCGGACGCGTTCGAGCAGGTCGGCGGCGAAGCGGCGCGGGTCCTGCCCGCTCTCGATCACACGGTCGATCGCGGCGAACACGGCCGCGCCGTCGCCGGCCGCGAAGGCCGCGATGACCTCGTCCAGCAGCGCCGAGTCGGTGTAGCCGAGCAGCGAGACGGCCCGCGCGTACGTGATGCCCTTATCGTCGGACCCGGCGAGAAGCTGGTCCAGGATCGACAGCGTGTCGCGCGCGGATCCGGCGCCCGCCCGCACGGCCAGGGGCAGCGCGGAGGGCTCGTACGGGACGTCCTCGCTCCGCAGGATCTCCTCGACGAGCTCCTGCAGCACGCCGGGCGGGATCAGCCGGAACGGATAGTGGTGCGTCCGGGACCGGATCGTCCCGATGACCTTCTCCGGCTCGGTCGTCGCGAACACGAACTTCAGGTGCGGCGGCGGCTCCTCCACGAGCTTCAGCAGCGCGTTGAAGCCCTCGCGGGTGACCATATGCGCCTCGTCGATGATGTACACCTTGAAGCGCGCCGACACCGGGGCGAAGAAGGCCCGCTCCCGCAGGTCGCGGGCGTCGTCGACGCCGCCGTGGGACGCGGCGTCGATCTCGATCACGTCGATGTGCCCCGTCCCGGACGGCCCGAGCGCGACGCACGAGTCGCACTTGCCGCACGGGTCGGGGGTGGGGCCCTGCTCGCAGTTCAGCGAGCGGGCGAGGATGCGGGCGCTGGACGTCTTGCCGCAGCCGCGCGGACCGCTGAACAGGTACGCGTGGTTGATCCGGCCGTTGCGCAGCGCCTGCCGCAGGGGCTCGGCGACGTGCTCCTGCCCCTTCAGCTCGGCGAACGTCGCTGGCCGGTACTTGCGGTACAGAGCCAGACTCATCGGGGGTCCGCCCTCCCTCGAGAAGCAGAGCGTCGGATGCGCAGGGTCGCCGTGAACCGGTCGCCGTCAAACCAAGGGACCCCCCGCACACCCGCCAGAGCCTGCTTATCCTTGCTGCCTTCCGGCCCTGGGGAGGTTCACAGGGTGACGCCATGCGAGGGGTCCTCTCACAGTCTATGGCATCCCCCACCCTGGATTGCCATGCTTCCCGCGTAGTCTCCGTCCCATGGCCGCCTCACCCCGGGACACGCTCCTGCACATCGCCGAACGAACCCACTGGGAATCCGCCCGCGCCGCCGGTGTGTCGTACTCGATGTCGACACTGGGCCGGACGCTGGACGAGGAGGGCTTCATCCACTGCTCGTCCGACATGGCGCAGGTGAACGGCGTCCTGGGCCGCTTCTACGGCGGCATCCCCCGGGAAGACCTGGTCCTGCTGGCCGTCGACGTGTCCCGCCTGGAGGCCCCTGTACGGTACGAGCCCGCCGGGGACGAACTCTTCCCGCACGTGTACGGCCCGATCCCGGTCTCCGCTGTAATTGAGGTCAGGTCACTACCCGAGAACCGGTAGGCTTTCCCGTGGAGGATTCGCCTAGTGGCCTAGGGCGCACGCTTGGAAAGCGTGTTGCGTGCAAGCGCTCGCGAGTTCGAATCTCGCATCCTCCGCCAAGCCTCACCAGGCAGACCTTCCGGGGGCGGCTCCCAATGGGCGCCGCCCTCAGCGCTTTTAGCGTCAGCCCTGGTCTCGATGGGGTTTCACTCCCAGATCAGGACTCCGTGCTCGTCCGCCCAAGCGTCGAATCCGTCGATCGGGCTGTGGTTCTCAAGTGCGTCGGCGAGCATGGCGGTCACGCTGTCCCATCGCGGTTCGCCGTCGGTGGAGACCTTGTCGAACTCCCGCACACACCCGTGCCGGGGGCCAGACCGGAGATCGACGAACAGGTCCTCGCCGCCGCCGCTGCCGGCGATGGGCAAGAAGGCGAGGAGCCACGTCCCCGCCTCTGTGCCCGCAGGGTCGGCCTGCGCTTTGGCGAAGTGCTCCTCCGTGACCCGTCCTTGTTCAAGCAGTTGGTCATGCCAGACCTGCCACCACACCTTCCGCGAGGCGAGTGCGTGCTCGATGCGGCAGGGAGCGTACCCCGGGAGCAATTCGAAAGGCTCGTGGGACCAGATGGACGCGCTACCGTTCGCGCGCCGCCACCAGGCCGCCAGATCAGCGGGCAGCTCCACGCCCACGGCCTCCTCGGCCGCGGCGATGTCCGCGTCGGCGGCGGGTGGGCTTATGCGGTCCAAGGTGGCCGGGGCGTGTTGGGCCAGCCAGTCCAGGATGCGGTCCCACGACTCGTCAACGGTCGGAGTCATCGGCACATGATCGACCGAGGGACCGGGGGACCGGGGGCCTCGACCTTCACGTCACGGGCTGTTGGGGGAGACCGGGCGTTCGAAGAAGGTCTCCAGGACGACCGTCGCGTGGGTGCCGTTGACTCCCTGGATGTCGTAGAGGCGCCGTAGGACGTCCTGCAGCCTGCTCGTCGTGGACGTGCGCACCTTGACCAGGACGGACGCCTTTCCCGCGACGACGTGGGCCTCCTGCACCTCCGGTATGGCGGCGAAGTCGGCGGCGCGCTCGCCCATCCAGACCGACGAGTCGATCATGACGAAGGCCAGCACGCCCTGCCCGAGGGCGGCGGGCTCGACGTCCACGCTCGTCCTGCGGATGATCCCCCGCTCGCGCATCTTGCGTACCCGTTGGTGGACGGCGCCCGCCGACAGGCCGACGGCCGTGCCGAGGGCGGCGTAGGACCGGGTGGCGTCCTGCTGAAGAAGTTCGAGCAACCGACGATCGATGCCATCCACGTTCTTCACGAGATGACTGTATCTCGTATGGCTGGAGCGGGATATGGCTGAATGGCAACGAAAAAACGACGAATCGACCGGCCGTCCCGGCGGTGACGCGCCGTACGCTGCGATGATGCCGATGATCGTTGATCATGAACTCGTGGAGGCGGCGGCGCGTGTCGCGGCCGGGCACGCCCGGGGCGACCGGCACACGGTGGCCGCCGCGGCCCGCGCCCGGGACGGGCGGATCGTCACCGCGATGAACGTGTACCACTTCACCGGTGGCCCGTGCGCGGAACTCGCCGTCATCGGCACCGCCGCCGGCCAGGGCGCTCACCACCTCGACACGATCGTCGCGGTGGGCGACGGCGACCGCGGCGTGATGCCGCCCTGCGGGCGCTGCCGGCAGGTCCTCCTCGACTACTTCCCGTCCATCGGGGTCATCGTCGCCGCCGGTGACGCACTGAGCGCCGTTCCGATCGCGGAGCTGCTCCCCGCCGCCTACGTCTGGACGGACCAGCGCTGACGATTCGCCCCGCGGCCATGACCCGCGGGTCAAGTCCGGTACTTAGTCACCGGCTGGTTGAGCTGCCGCGTAACTGGTTTACCAACTCTGGCAAGCCGAGTGACGCGTGTTGTTGCGTTGCCTTCTCGGGCTGGAGGGCGACGCCGTAGACTCGTAGGGTGATCTTCAAGGCGGTGGGTGATGGAAGGCCCTATCCGGACCACGGTCTCTCGTCCCGGGACTGGGCCAAGATCCCGCCGCGCCAGGTCCGCCTCGACCAGCTCGTCAGCACGAAGCGGGAGATGGACCTCCAGTCGCTGCTCTCCAAGGACTCGACGTTCTACGGCGACCTGTTCCCGCACGTGGTCCAGTGGCAGGGCGAGCTCTACCTGGAGGACGGCCTGCACCGGGCGCTCCGGGCGGCGCTGCACCAGCGCCTGGTCCTGCACGCGCGCGTCCTCGACCTGGACGCCGTCGACCTGACCTGATCAGCGCGCGCGGGCGGGCTCGGCCGCGGTGAGCTCCTTCGGCTCGACCAGCGGAGCACGCGGACCGGACGTGCGGGCGAACCCGGGGCGCGCCGCCAGCAGTCCGACGGCCAGCTCCGGCACGACCAGGACCAGCAGCAGGACGAGCGGAACGTTCCACCCTCCCGTGGCCTCGTGCAGGACGCCGACCGCGAGCGGTCCGGTGGCGGCGAGGAGGTAGCCGCCCGTCTGCGCCATCCCGGACAGCCGCGCGGCGGCGGACGGGCTCGGCGACCGGAGGCTGAGCAGCGTGTAGGCCAGCGGGAACGCGCTGCCGGTGCCGACGCCGAGGACGGCCACCCACACCCAGCCGGCGGAGGGGACGAGCAGCAGGCCGCCGAGGCCCGCCACCATGACGGCGACGACCGCGACGACGAGGGGACGCTGGTCGCCCAGGCGCGCGGCGAACACCGGGACCAGGAAGCCGAGCGGGATCCCGACGATCATCATCGTGGAGACCATCATCCCGGCGGCCGCGGGCGGATACCCGGCGTCCCGCATGATCTCCGGCAGCCACGACATCAGCACGTAGAACATCAGCGACACCAGCCCCATGAACGCGGCGACGTACCAGGCCACCGCGGAGCGGAGCAGGGACCCTCCCGCGTGCGGGGCCGTGACCGGGGCGGCCGGGGCGCGGCGCCGCTTGACCGCGAGCGGTCCCCACACCAGGGCCGCGACCAGGGACGGGACGGCCCAGACGGCGAGGGCGAGCCGCCAGCCCCCCGCCTCGTCCAGCGGCACCGCGAGCCCGGCCGCGACCGCGCCGCTGGCCGCCATCAGCATCATCGCGAGCCCGGTCAGCGACCCCACCCGGGACGGGAACGCCCGCTTGATCACGGCGGGCAGGAGCACGTTGCCCATGGCGATCCCCGCGCCGGCCAGGACCGTTCCCACGAACAGCGACACCGGCGACTCCACCACCCGCAGCACGATGCCCGCGGTGATCATCACGAGGGATCCGGCGATGGCGGTCTCGGTGCCGGCCAGCCGCGCCGCCGCCGGTGCCACGGCCGCGAACACCCCGAGGCACAGCACCGGCAGCGTGGTGAGGATCCCGACCTCGGCGCCGGACAGCCCGAACTGCTCCCGCAGCTCGCCGAGCACCGGGGAGATGCCGGTGATCGCGGCGCGCAGGTTGACCGTGAGCAGTACCAGGCCGACGAGCGACCACACGGCCACGGCGCGGGGAACGGGGGTCGTCTGAGAGCTGTTCATTTCACCTGTTCGTCAACGCTCGGCGGACGGTGAGCCCCTTGAGGGAACCCCGCCCGATCTCTGTCGTCATCGGGTCTTCGTCTCGCGCCGGCCTGAATCGGAGCCGGCTGGGCAGCCCCCGGCCACGCCCCCTCAACCGGCCCGTGGCTCCGCATCGCCCTGGGAGTGGCGAGGGACGTGGCGGTTGGTGCGTGTATGGGGGACTGGCGCGTCGTCAGCCCATCAATGCTCCTGCGCGGCCACAGGACGGCTTCCAGGCGCTGAGGCGGCCGAGGCCGTGGAGGCGAGGATCTGGTCCAGGCAGGCGTGGGTGGCCCGGGTCGCGGCGTCGGCGTCGCCCGCTTCGATGGCGGCGGCGATGGGGCCGTGCGGGACGTCGGCGTGCTCCAGGAGGATGCCGGCCGCGCCGATGCTGGCCCGGAGCGCGGCGCTGAAGTCGTGGTAGAGGTCGGTCAGGACGCGGTTGTGGGTGGCTTCGACGACCGCGGTGTGGAAGGCGAGGTCCGCCTCGACGAAGGTCGCGTGCTCGCCCGCCGCCCAGGCCGCGTCGCGGCGCGCGAGGGCGACCGCGATGGCGGCGATGTCGGCGTCCGTGCGGCGGGTGGCGGCGAGCCTGGCGGCCTCCACCTCCAGCCCGCGCCGGACCTCCAGGGTCTCGACGAGTTCCGCCGTTTCCAGGCGTCGCCGGACGGCCCCGGACAGCTCGCTCGTCGCGCGCACGTACGTGCCGTCGCCCTGGCGGCTTTCGAGGAGACCGGCGTGGGTGAGGGCCCGCACCGCCTCGCGGACGGTGTTGCGGCCGACCCCGAGCGTCTCCGACAGCACCGGCTCCGGCGGGATCTTGGCGCCCACCGGCCAGCCGCCCCCGGCGATCTCGTCCCTCAGCTGGTCGATCACCTGGTCGACCAGCGACGACCGGCGTGCCGTGCGCAGCGTCACCTCAAAACCTCCAGTCAGCCAGTCATCCCATGTTTCGATGATAGGACACCTGACGGACCGGTTTTATTCCGCCCGGACGCGTGGGACGGTCAGACGTGCGCCTTCGCGTCGGAGGCCGAGGGGAAGGTCGACAGGCCGGCGGCTTCGAGGGCGTGCCGGTAGGCGGTGGCGGCCTGCTCGGCGTCCTGGACGAGTTCGTGCAGCTCGCCCAGCTCGCGGTAGAGGTGCGCGACGGGACGGCCCGCGGGCATGGCGGCCAGCTGCTCCGAGGCGGCCCGCAGGACGACCCGGGCGGCCGGGCGGTCGCCCTGCGCGACACGCGCGCGAGCCAGGACGAGCCTGGCCAGGACGGTCTTCTGGGACCGCACGGTCAGGTCGGTGCCGGGTTGCGGGGCCGCGGTGTGGCTGCTCGTCGGGGCGGCCAGGGCCAGGCCCGTGTCGAGGAACTGTTCGAGCGTGGCGATGGCGTCGCCCAGGTCGCCGGTCAGGACCAGCGCGCGGGCCTGGGCGATGGTCCGCTCGGTCGCCTCGGCGCCCTCAAGGCTTTCGGTCTCCCGCAGCAGTTCGAGCGCCTCCCGCGCCGCCTCCCGCGTGCCCTCCGTGCGGGGGCGTTCGAAGCCGAACTCACCGGGCGGCACGACGTCGGCGGGCGCGTCGGCGGAGAACGGCATGACGCCCCGCAGCAGCGCCTTGGCCCCGGCCAGGGCGAGGCGCGCGCGGGCCTGCGTGGGGGTGGTGTCGGTGCGTGCCGACAGGGCCTGGTCCGCGAGGTACAGGGAGTCGCCGACCGTCCCCTCGTCCAGGGCGCGCATGCTCGCCCGCTGGTAGTGGACGCTCACCGGCTCCGTGTCGGTGGAGCCGCGCGGGCCGAGGAGGCGCCGTCCCAGCTCGTGGGCGCGCACGGGGTCGGAGCGATCCACGTACGCGAGCAGCAGGATGCGCCCGGCCTCGGTGTATTCGTGTCCCGCGTGGAGGCCGAGCTGGTCCAGCCGTTCGAGGGCGCGCTCACCGAGCGCGATCGCCTGCCCCAGGTCGCCGACGGTGTGGTAGCTCCGGGCGAGCGCGATCACGGGGGGCAGCCAGCTCGCCCGGCCCGGGTCGCGTTCGGCCTGCTCGCGCAGCTCCTCGAAGAGCGCGATGGCCCGGTCGGTCCGGCCCATCTCCTCCAGGGCGCGGGCGCGGCCCCAGCGGGCGCGGGCGGTCAGGTCGGGGTCGTCGCTGCGGGCGATCACCTCGTCGAACCCGGCCTCGGCCGTCGCGGGGTCGCCGCGCAGCAGCGCGAGGTGCGCGTGCCGCTCCCGGACCTCCAGGTGGGCGCGCTGCTCCGGCTCGACGCCCTCGGCGAGGTACTCCGGGGTGCAGCCGAGGCGCTCGGCCAGCATCCGCAGGACGGTCGGAGTCGGCGTGCGCTTTCCCGACTCGATCAAGGAGATATAGCTGTCGGAAAGGTCGTGACCGGCGAGCTGCGCCTGCGACAAGCGTCTGGTCAGCCGCAGGTTGCGGACGCGTTCTCCGACGTTGCCTGGACCCGGCATGTGGACTCACTTAGCGGAAGTAAACAGGCGGCTGGGGTGCCGACATGATTGCACATCGCGGGTAAACGCACATCGAGGGCAATGATGCGGCGGAAGTGGGGACCGGCCGGGCGGCCGGCCCAGGTCGCCGCGCGCGCACCGGGGGAAGGCCGGGGTGCGCCGGTTTCGGCCGGCCGATCGTCCCGCCGTCGCGACGACTGTCATTCGCCGACGGTATCCCGACCGGCCGTACGGAACCCCCGGCACCGCCGATATTGACCAGTCCACCGCGTTTTCCGGACATTACCGCCGAGTAAGTTTCGAGTCAGGCCTCGGGACCGGGGCCGTCCTTCGGCAGCGGGGCGGTCGGGACGTCCTCGGGCTCCTTGGGCTCCTTGGGACGGCGCGGCGGCGGGGGCGGGGGCAGCGTCTTCTCCTCCGGCGCCGGGTTCTTGTTCGGGAAGATCATCTCGCAGACTTCGAGGTAGAGCTGCTCGGGGTAGGGCAGGAAGTCGACGTTGGTGAGGGCCTGGTCCTGGCCGGCGGACTCCAGGATGAACTCGCCGTAGCCGAGCATGCGGCCCGCGATCGTCCGCTTGAAGCTCATGTCGGTGACCTTGGCCAGCGGCATCATCGCGACCTTGCGCGTGATCAGGCCGGTGGTGAGCAGCATCCGCTGGTTGGTGATGACGAAGTAGTCGACGGACCACTCCGCCACGCGCCAGACGAACCAGGCGAGCAGGATCAGCCAGCCCCACCAGATCCAGCTGATGGCGGTGCCCGCGTCGCTGGCGACCGTGTTGGTCAGCACGCCCGCGATGATCAGCCCGCCGAGCAGGAGCCCGACCGGGACCATCAGGATGGCCGGGTGCCGCCGGACCGTGATGACCTGGTTCTCGTGGGGGAGCAGGTACTTGTTGACCGATGCCGGCGCGGAGTCGCCGGGAGTGACGAGCCTCATGCCGGCCTCAGGCGAGCGCGTTGACGAAGGTGGCCAGCGAACCGGCGGCGGACGCGAGGCCGTTGGCCGCGTTCTCCACCGACTGGGCCGCGCCGTCCGGCTGCTTGATGACGTAGAAAGCGACGAAGGCCACCGCGGCCCACGTCATGTACTTCTTTGCGGGCACGGCTGCCTCCCGGAGCGTTGACCCACGGACCCCGGTTCAGTTTCGCACAGCGGCCACGACCGGCAAAGCACGCGCCGCAGCGCGTTGGACACGGCGCGCGGCGGGCCGCGCACGGCGCGGAGCACGCCCCCGGCCAGGGCGCGAAGAGCGTCCCGGCTAGGACGTGTTGCCGTGCGACGTGCGGCTCGTCCTGCGCCGCTTCTCGGCCGCGACGGTCGCGAGCACCTCCAGGTGCCGGCGCGCGATCCGTTCCACGAGCTCGGGCGGCGCGGAGCCGATGACCTCCTCGGCGCCGTACCGCGCGGCGTCGACGTACCGGTCCACCGTGTCGGCGCCGTGCACCCCGTCGAACTCCTCGGCGAGCCGCTCGCCGATCGCGGCGTAGCGCGGCAGGTTGCCGTCCTCGTGGTGAGCCATCTCGTGTCCTTGAGGTCGCTCGCACCGCCCGGTCCCCCGTGCCGGGACGGCGGAGGGGAACGCGCGAGGCGTCCCGTAGGAGGTTGCTACCCCCTGCCGTCCGGAACGAACATCGCAGGTCGCGCGGGGTTTGGGCGCGATCGGCCCGGGGACGGGGCGCCCCGGGCGGGGCGGGTCAGACGACGCCGTAGAGCCGGTCCCCCGCGTCGCCGAGGCCCGGCATGATGAAGCCCTGGTCGTTGAGGTGGGAGTCGATCGCGGCGGTCACCACCTTGATCGGCGCCGAGATGTCGGCGAACGCCTGCTCCAGGTACTTCAGGCCCTCGGGGGCGGCGAGCAGGCAGATCGCCGTGACGTCGTCCGCGCCGCGGTCGAAGAGCAGCCGGATGGCGGCGGCGAGCGTCCCGCCGGTCGCGAGCATCGGGTCGAGGACGTAGCACTGCCGCCCGGACAGGTCGTCCGGCAGCCGGGTCGCATACGTCTGGGCCTGCAGGGTGCCCTCGTCCCGGATCATGCCGAGGAACCCGACCTCGGCGGTCGGCAGCAGCCGCGTCATCCCGTCCAGCATCCCGAGGCCGGCGCGCAGGATCGGCACGACGAGCGGCTTCGGGCTCGCGAGCTGGACGCCGTGGGCCGACACGAGCGGGGTCCGCACGG
The DNA here is from genome assembly GCF_047130825.1 of Actinomadura madurae. NCBI lineage: Bacteria > Bacillati > Actinomycetota > Actinomycetes > Streptosporangiales > Thermomonosporaceae > Actinomadura > Actinomadura madurae. The sequence continues at coordinate 6,699,628 of NZ_CP083237.1, read as the reverse complement.
TGGCGTCGGCGACCCGGACGTCGCGGGTGGCCTCGTAGGCGAGCAGGGTGACCAGCTCGTCGGCGAGGCGGCGGAAGGTGGGGGAGTCCGTGCGGACGTCCCGCAACGTGGTGAGCTTGTGCGCGACGAGCGGGTGGTCGACGGCGAGGGTCTGCATGGGCTCACCGTAGCCCACCCCGCACCGGCGACTCCCGCGGCTGGATAGGACACCGTTGAGCTGGGCAATATGGCGGTATGAACAGCGAGAGGGATCACCAGCCGGACGGCCCGGAGGGTGCCCGGGGGTCCGCTCCCGATCCGCCCGCACCCGCGGTGCCGCCTCCCGAGGCCGCCGACGACACCTCGCAGGCCTCCCCGTCTCCCGAGTCCGCGCCACCTCCCGAACCCGCCTCTCCGTCCCGCCGGTCCCCGGTGACCGATGTCACAGGGGAGGAGAACGCCGCGGAGCGTCCCGGCCCGCAGGGCGACATCTCCCCCGAGCAGGTGCGCGAGCGGCTCCGCCGCAGGGCCGTCTTCCTGCGCGAGCTGGCCGAGGCCCGTGAGCTGCGCCGCCGGGTGACACCGCACCGGTCCCGCCGGGCCCGGATCCACGCGGCGCTGCGCCGCCGTACCTTCCGCCTGCACTGACGCAGTCGAGTAGGTTCGTCCCGCCGGGTACGGGTTTGCAGCGCTGACTTCCGGTTTCACAGCCGGGTGCGGCGGCGAGTTTGGTGGTGGGGCGCGCGAGCGCGCCTCGCATCTGCGACCATGCCCTGGCAGGAGACGCGCCGGTGGGGTGGAAATGACGGATGTGGACGCGACGGACTTCGCCGTCGTGGTGTACCGGGAAGACGAGAGCTGGGAGGCCGACGTCCTCCCGGTGGCGCTGACCGAGGACCTCGCGGGGCTGATCCATGCCCTGCGGCAGCAGCCGAGCCTCGGCGGCACGGTCGGGCTGGTCTCGGTCGGCGACGACTTCTTCGTCGCGATCCGCCTGCTCGGGGACGACGTGATGGTGTTCCTGTCGGACGTCACGGCGTCGGTCGACTGGCCGCTGGCCCGCCAGGTCCTCGACTATCTGGACATCCCGGTCCCCGACGACGAGGAGCTCGACCAGGTCCTCCCGGTCGGCGACATGTCGATCTTCGCCGACCTGGGGCTGGACGAGATGGAGCTCGGCGCGATCTCCGGCGACCTGGAGCTCTACCCCGACGAGATGCTGCTCAGCATCGCCGGGCGCATCGGTTTCGCGCACGCCTTCGAGCGCGCCCTGGACACCGTCTCCTGAAAGGTCAGCCGGGGAACCCGTTGCGGCGGGCGTAATTAGCCAGGTCCGCCCAGTCGTCCCCCGTGTGGCCGTGCCCGGGGTCGAGGCAGCCCAGGCTGATCGGCCGCTTGGCGTCGTAGCGGGGCGCGCGCGGGTCGGGCGGGTTCTCGAAGTCCAGCACCTCGGCGATGTTGCGGGCGGCGGCGTCCCGCACCGTCAGCGGTTCCAGGCCCCAGCGCCATTCGATCGCCTTCAGGACGGACGTGTGGTCGTACACCTCGTGCGCGACCGCGCCGCGCCGCGCCCGCGGTGAGATCAGCAGGCAGGGGACGCGGAAGCCGCGCAGCGCGGTGCCGAGGTCGGGCCGCGGGTCGGGCCCGGACGGCGGCGGGACGTGGTCGAAGAACCCGCCCCACTCGTCGTAGTTGATCACCAGCAGCGTGCGGGGCCAGTTCGGCGAGGTGACGAGCGCCGTGTACACCTCGTTCAGGAACGCCTGGCCGAAGCGGATGTCGGCGAGCGGGTGCTCGTCCTCCGACATGCCGGGCAGGAAGATCTCGCCGAGGAAGGCCGGCTCCACGAAGCTGACCGCGGGCAGCCGGCCGCGCCGGGCGTCCTCGCGGAACTCGGCGATGTTCCGGCTGATGTCGAGGTGCCGGAGCCCCCACAGCGCGGTGAACGGGACGTCGCTGAAGTAGTACCGGCACGGGACGTCCTTCGCCTTCAGCCGGTCCCAGACGGTGGCGATCTCCGAGATCGTCAGCGAGTTCGAGATCCGGTCGGTCTGCCCGGCGTGCTGGAAGATCCGGTTGGGGAACGTGGACGACATGATGGCGGGGAAGTAGCGGTCGCAGACCGTCCAGTCGAGGGCGGCGTGGCCGTGGAAGCCGAGGTCGGGGCCCTCGAAGTAGCCGATGGAGAACACGTCGTTGTCGCCGGCGCGCAGCCAGCCGTCGCACGCGCCGCCGTTGTACTCGACGCGTCCGCCCTCGTAAGAATGGTCGGGGTCCTGGAAGCCGCATCCCCACGGCACCTTCAGATGGTGAGTGCCGTGCTCGTTGCCGTCGGCGTCGGTGTAGGTGAGGCCCGCCTGGCGCCCGTCCGCGCCGGGCACCCAGCCCATGTAGTGGTCGAACGACCTGTTCTCCATCATCACGACGACGATGTGGTCGATGCCGGACTCGTCCGGATCGGGAAGCTCGGCGACGGGCGCCCGCTTCGCCGCCGCCAGGGCCGCCGCGTGGGCCTGCGTGGACGACCCGCCGGCGGCGCCGGTCGCGATGACCGCCGCGGTGCCCGCCGTGCCCGCCAGAAACCCGCGCCTGGTCAGTTCGTCCGCGCCCATGGCATTCCTCCGAGGAAGGTGACCGCTGAGCAGTATGCGAACTCCTGTGGCGCGCGGGAAGGACGCGGACCGTCCGCCAGCGGACAAAACCCGAAGTTTATTCACAAGCGCATCCGGGCACCCGATGCCGGATTCCTTGGCACGGGGGTGTGTCGGGGCCAACCCCGTGGGTCACAATGAGCACGTGTCATACTTCGCCGCCGTCTTCGCACAGACACCGCAGGGCTGGGTCGGCACGGAGGCCGTGCTCGCCGAGGCGGAGCACGTCGACGACGTCGCCGACCTGATGCGGGAGGCCGCCGTCGAGTCCTACGGCGACCCGGTTCTGCTGCTCATCGAGCAGGACGACGACTGGTTCGCCGTCGTCCGGCTCGACCGGGAGGACGAGCCCCGCGCCTTCGTCTCCACCGTCCGCGAGGACGGCCTCGGCGCGCTGTTCCAGCAGCTCGTCGGCGAGGTGCCCGACGGCGACGCCGCCGGTGACGCCGCCCTCCTCGAAGACCTCGGCCTCGCCCCGGAGCGCCTCAGCGACCTCGGCGAGCGCGCCCTCCCCGGCGACGCCCTCCTCGCCGTCGCCGAGCAGGCCGGCTTCGGCGAGGAGTTCGACCGCCTCCGTGACTGACCCGGCCGGCGTGGACCCCGTCGTCGAGGCCTACCACCCGGCGATGCGGCGGGCGCTGGACGAGGCCCGTCACGCCGCCGCGGAAGGCGAGATCCCCGTCGGCGCCGTCGTCCTGGACGCCTCCGGCGAGATCATCGGGACGGGACGCAACGAGCGCGAGCGCACCGCCGACCCCACCGGCCACGCCGAGATCGTCGCGATGCGGCGCGCGGCCGCGTCCCTCGGCGGCTGGCGGCTGGCGGGATGCACGCTGGTGGTGACGCTGGAACCGTGCACGATGTGCGCGGGCGCGTCCGTCCAGGCCCGGCTCGACCGCATCGTCTACGGGGCCGTCGACCCGAAGGCGGGCGCGGTGGGCTCCCTGTGGGACGTCGTCCGGGACCGGCGCCTCAACCACCGCCCCGAAGTGATCGCCGAGGTGATGTCCGCCGAGTGCGCCGCCCTGCTGATCGAGTTCTTCACGCACCGCAGAGTCGGGTAGGCTCTCCCGCGGTGGTGTCGCCTAGTGGACGAGGGCGCACGCCTCGAAAGCGTGTGAAGTGCAAGCTTCCGTGGGTTCGAATCCCACCACCACCGCCACCCAAACGGCCGTCAACCTGGCCGAACGCTATGAGGGCGGAACCCATGGTCCCGCCCTCAGCGCTTTCTAGTCTCAGTTCTAGTCTCGTTTGCCGCCGCTAGGCCGCTCCCTGGCTCCCCTCAGGGTCGTCGTCGTGAACCTCGGCTGGCTCCCAGAGGAGCCCCGCCACACGTTCGGCGACGTCGCTTCGGATCACGTCGCTCATGTGCTGGTACCGCTTCGCCATGGCGGCGCTGGACCACCCCATGATGGCCATTGCCGTGGGCGTCGGAACCCCGAGGATCAGAAGCACCGTCGCGGCCGTGTGCCGAGCGTCGTGCAGCCGAGCTTCGCGAAGTCCGGCCGTCACGAGAAGGTCTTTCCACTCGTGGTAGTCGGTGAAGGGGTTGAGCGGCTCCCCATCGGGCTTGGTGAAGACGTATCCCTTGTCAGCCCAGAGTTGCCGCGCCTGCTCACGCTCGGCGTCCTGTTGGGCCTTGTGCTCCTTGAGAAGCTCCAGGAGCGGCGCGGGGAGCCCAATCACGCGGCGTCCGGCCTTGGACTTGGTCCGGCCGGTCTCCGCGCGAATCTGTTGCCGCTGCAGGCAGTAACCCGCCTTGACGCGGCCGCAGGACTCGCCGTCACAGCCATGGACGTACTTCGGACGCAGGCGGCCACGCCGAATCCGGATCATGCTGGTGTCTAGGTCAACGTCTTCCCATTTGAGGCCGAGCGCCTCGCCCTGGCGGAGCCCGAGGGCGAGCGCGAACACCCAGCGCACGCCGTTACGTTGCTGCTCCCCCGCGACCTTGAGCAGCTTCTTGATTTCGCCGATCTCGTAAGGCTCGAACTCCTCCTCTTCCACCCTCGGCGCGGTGGCGAGAAGAACGGGGTTGGCGCCAAGGTGGCCACGCTTGACAGCGACGTTGAGGGCGTTTCGGAGCGTGCGGTGTACGTGATGCGCCGTGCCCGCCGAGAGTCCCTGTTTCTCTTGCATCCTGGCGTACAGCGCTTCGCAGTGTTCAGGCGTGAGCTTGTCCAGGCGGTGAGCGCCGAGGCCAGGAACGAGGTGCTTCTCGACGTCCACGCGGTACCCAGAGTGCGCGTTCTCCGAGATCCTCGGCGGCGTCGCGATGTTGTCGATCCAGTGCCGTAGCCACTTCTCGACGGTCCAGCGCTGTCCGGCCTTGGGCATCCTCCCCTTGTCTCGAAGCTCCTCAAGCTTCTTGACCTTTGAAGTGACCTCGGCCTTGGTCTTAGCCATGACGTGACGGCGGTCGGGCTTACCGTCATCCTTGGTGCCGACCGTCACCCGACCGTGCCAGTAACCATCCTTGCCCTGGTAGATGCTGGACCGCCCATTGGCGTTGCGCCCCATAGTGGCTGTTCTCCTCCTGTTAGTTGGACTGGACGGCGGCCAGAAGGCCGGAGACATAGGCGGCAAGGCATTCGGCCGGAACTCGGCGTAGGCGGCCGATGGTCACGCTCTGGATCTCGCCAGACGTGATGAGGGTGTACATCTGGGTCCGGCCGATCTTGAGGCGCTTAGCGGCCTCCTCGACGGTGAGCAGAAGGTCCGAGTCATTGGCCATGACGGTCACTGCAACCTCCGGGGCATGCTGAAACGGCAGGGAAGGGATCGCGGAGCGTTACGGACGGGCGGAGGTCGGGCAATGGCTGGGGACGCGGTGACGTGGTGACAGAAGTCGACAGAAGTAGTTCTGTCGACTTCTGTCACCGTGTCCCCCGGTCCTTGACCGCCGTGACGGCCTGCCGGGTGGTCACGATGAGTCACGCCGAGCCGGAAGAGACATCGGTCAGATCGGGGTGTGCTTCGTAGGCCGGGGCGGAGGGTCGGTTACGGGTGTTGGGCGGGCTTGGGAGGCGTCGAATCCAGCCGTGAGTTTCCAGTACGCGCAACGCGGGCTCGGTGTCGGCGGCCTTTTTGAAGCGGTTCTTGAGGCCGCTGCGCATGAGGTCCCGCGCGGTGAATCGCGCCGTGCCGGTCCGTTCGATCCACTCAAGGACGGCACGAGCGTCGTTAACGGCAGGGTCGGCGCCGATGGCGTCATAGGCCGCTTGGGCATGAAGGGTGAAGTACTCGCCTATGAGCCGGGCATTGGTGAACGTGGCGAGCGTGATGGGTTGATCCCATCCGTCGCGGACGTGCTCGGCCAGGTGCAGCAAAGCGGCAATGCGCACCACGGCACCGACGTACTTACCCGCCCAGTCGGTCATGTGGGCCAGGTCGCCCGTACCTGGGCGTAGCCGGATCTCGTGCTCGCGGGCGAGATCGAGAATGGCGGCCTGGGCGTCCGGCGCGAAGTGCAGCGTGGCGGCCTCGGGCAGCGCAGCGAGAGACAACACCAGCGCTTGCACGTTGGCGTTGTAGGCGTCCCGGATGTGGTCGGGAACGGGCTCAGGCCGCTCGTTGCGGAAGCCCAGCAGCGACGTAGGAACCGAGTACAGCAGGCGCCCCAAGAGCCCCTGTTCGCCGAACTGCGGCGTCTCGCCGAGGCGGGCCAGGACGCCGGGTTGAGTGCAGATCCCGAGGGTGATGGTCGCGGCCGTGATGCGCTCGCTCGGACGTCCCATGCGGTCGATGCGCATCTCTTCGCCCGCATGGCCTGACTTCAGGATGGCCAGGTTGGGCGCACCGCCGTAGCGTCCGGCGGCGATAGAGAAGATCTCGCCTTCTGGGGAGAGGACCGCGAACCGGCCACCCTGCTCGGCTACGTGGCTGGTGAGCCGTTCCACGGTGGCGTCATCGGAGAACAGACAGGGTTCAGCCGGAATCGGCGTGTTCTCCAGATCCAGCCGCGCGGACGCGGCCTCGTCGCGGGCAAGGGCCTGCTGAGTGGGGTCCTGCGCGGAGGTCGCGGCCTTCTCGGTCTTCTCTACGGCCGCCTCGGCGACCTTCCGCGCCACGACCGCATCGGCGATGAGCGGGCGGGCCTGCTCGACCAAAGCGGCCTCGGCGGCCTTGATCGGGGCGGTCATGTGCTTGTAGACCTCGGACTTGCGGTTGCCCGGGGGCAACACGACGAGGGTGAACAGGTTGGTGGGCTCAGTCCACGAGGTGGCGCGGACCCACACCTTCCCTCCACCAGCGACGCCGAGCACGGCCAAGGCGAGGCATCCAGCGAGGTCGGGCGGGGTTTGGGTGACCTCGGCGAGACCAGCGGCATACTCGCCGAGCCAGTCCGGGAACGTCCACACGGGGAACACGGGCAGATCGGCGGTAGCCGCCAGCGGTGTCGGGTCGGTCCAGCCCTGGCCCTGGGCGGCGGTGACGGCGGCCAGCTCGGCGACGACGGCGCCGCGTAGATCGTCCTGGGCGTCGCCGGTTGAGGCGTAACCGAGCTGCATCAACCGCGTCCCCGAGGCGACCACACGGCGGGCGTACGCGAGATCGCGAACAAGGTGGGCGTAGTACGTGGCGTTGGTGGCCGTGGGAACTCGGCTGGTCAAGGTGTGCAGGTAGGGAGCGCCGCCCATCGAGCTGCTCAGGAGGCAAGTGGGCCACCCGATCCATGCCTAGTAATCGGCGATGCACCGACCGACATCGAAGCTGCCAAGAAGGTGGGCGCCCCGAGCGTCGGCTATGCCAAGCGAAAAAGCCGCGTACGGGAACTTGGCGCCGCTGGCGCCGACATTGTCGTCGAGAGCATGGCTCTCCCCGCCGAGGCCGCCGGAGCCCTCCAACTGGACGCGCAGTGACAGGCGCCTCTGTCAGCGTTCCAACCTCCGTGGCACAGGGCATCTCCGCACGATGGCCCGACCGGGCGCCACTCTGGCTCAGCCAAGTTACGACCGAGTTGGCAGAACTCTGCCGACGCTACAGAGCGATCCCACTGTCGACATTCGACTCTCGGTATGGCCTAGTGGTCGAGGTCGAAACCGACACTGAGCGTCTCGTGATGCGTTCCTCCCCGGACCCCGATGCACTCTCTCAGGCGAAGGTCTCCCAGAGGTTCGCCGCTCTCGGCGTCGGCCCGGAGATCCGAGAGGTCGAAGCCACTGAGTCGGGGGTATGGACCGTGGCGGCCCGAGTGTTTCCGGGATACACCCTCAAGAACCGCTTCGTACCAATCGAGCAACTGGCCGCCGCGCTCCATCCGCTACAAGGGCGGCGAGCACCAGCACACTTGCCAACCCTAACCGTTTGGCTATCCAAGCGCCTCCAGGATGACAAAGCCATAGACCTGCCATCCGGAGCCACGGCGGCACCAAGAGCCGAACGGCAGCAAGCCGCCCAATTGCTAACTCAACTCACCAGCCAGACAACCCGGTTGCTCTGCCATGGAGATACATCATCTAAGAACATCCTCACGGGGCCCGCTGGGAAGCTCTACTTGATTGACCCGCGCGGCCTCTCCGGAGACGTCGCCTATGACGTCGCCGTAGCAGCGTGGAAGACCGCAGGCAATGAGTTGATCCGTACTAGGGCTGTCAGGCTAGCAAAATTAATGGGTATCGACCGCGAACGCGTGGAGGCCTGGCTAACGGTTGCCGAAACCGCCAGAGTTTAAACGGCCAGGCACTTGACCTATCGAGGGCTACCTCATTTCGGCCACCAGTTTCCTAGTGCTCCCGAACTAACGAGCCACCATGTTGGCGAAATTAGAGTAAGTAGAGGCGCTGAACTTCCGGGCAGAGACCGCAAGGGCCCGAAAGTTTGCAATTGCACTAGAGACGGCCTCGCGGTTACGTAGTGCACTTGGGGCAACTAGTGGTGCACTGAGGTGGTCGGGCGCGAAGACAAGCAGAGACTCAACGATAGGCGCCCATGCTTCGGTTGCCGATGGCATGGGGAGGTTCTTTTTGAACTGCAATGTGTATGGATCACTAACAGCGACTCCGAGGATCGTCTCCATTGTCTTTCCGATGGCCTCGACCGCGAGCATGATTGAGCCCCGGAGCCCTAGCCACTCATGGAGAGCAGCCTGATCTTGCGTTCGAGAAGTCGCGTCGATCTGTCCGATCAGCGTTTTCTTCTCCTCTACGGCACGCAGCAGACTAGCCACGAAGACAATGTGATGAGCAGTAATGCGATCAGGGAAAACGCTTGTGTACATCGCATCCTGCTCCCATATCTGCCCCTTCTCATGGTAGGCGATATGGGATTGCCCATGAAAGGCCGCTAGAGCCTGTGCGGCTACGGGTGCCGGTAGATGGTTCTCGCCCGGACGCCTAATGACGTCCTCAGCGCCACCTCGACGGCCACCACTGTAGCCAACTACACCCAAGCGCTGAAACTCCTGCACCAAACGTGTCTGAGTACCGTCATTACTCCGAAAGTCGGAGGCTTGGGTAGGGTTCTGGCGATTGTTGTATCTGACAATACTTTTAACAGTCTCAGGATCATCACACTTAATGAATCGGGCGAGCACGTGACTCTCGTGACTAACCTCCGCATCCGGAAGAGAGCCGACCGCCCCTGTTGTCTGCGCACCGTTTACGATGCCCAGCCCAGTGATCTTTAGCATGTCATTCTCAACCGAGAAGCTATGCACGAGTGCAGTGATCCCATTATTGTAGGCCCAGAGATTCGTCGGCTCACTCCGCACAGTTTCTCGGATACCGTTGTTGATATTGCTTTTTGATCGCACGCTACCCAGATATCCGCGCACATTAGGAGAGAACAGATCCGCTCCGTGTTGCTCGAAACGCTCATGAAGCCATATGGTGGGCACACTGGTACAAAGCGCCGTCCATTTTTCTCCACTTTCCTCAAAGAACCCAGGGATCGCTACTTCAAAAGTCTCCGATACCAAGATCGGCGTCTGCGAGTTCTGATATCGCCGCGAAAGTGCCTCAGAGCCAATCTGGCTTCCGGATACCGTCACCTCGCTGGCCGGGTAGCCTGATTGTAGGCGCTCATACGCAGCATCGCGAGCCTTCTGGATTTCAGTCTCTGCCGCCTTTGAACTAAAACAGTTGTGGACGTACCATATCTCGACGTGGCCGATAGCTTCGTCCTCCAACGCTTCATGCAACTCTCGCCATGCACTCGAAAGCAGTGCAGGGACACCCGTGGGCGATTCCTTGCTGAACAGCCAATTAACCGCCTGATGCAGGGAAGCAGCTTTAGAGGCGGGAGCTTCTTTCTCCCTATTGGCGCCTTGCGCTTCATAACCCTGGGCAAGAACTACACGCCCTCGGTCTCGATCCACGTAAAGCAGGTCACACGCTTTGTCATTGCCGTGATCGGTTAGAGCAGTCGCAGCTACCGTGTCGATGTCCTCGATACCGAAAGCTAGTTGAAGGGCGAACAGCAATCGCTTGTTGGATCCATACTTTTCAAGATCGATCCGCTGGCCTAGCGCAACTTCGAGGCTCATAGTCACAGCAACATAGTAGCCCGAAGAGGACCGAAACACAGGCTTAATTCAACCAGTCGCTAGCCCGGGTATCACGAGCACGGGCGCCTTCATCGTTTGCTAAGGTCCGGCGGACTGCGGCGGGTTAGGAGAGCCCAGGTCGAAGGTGGGGTCTGAGCGAGGCGTCCCCAACTAACGGCAGTCGCGTGCGCGTGCTGGTGGGGTAGGTGGGCCGGGGCGGGGCTCAGACAGCTACCGCCCCGAGCGCGCCGTCAACGCAATGAGTATGGAGCGTAGCTGGGGGTGGGCCTGTGGGCCGCCCCCCGGCTTGTCCCTTAGGACGCCACGCAGTCAGCCAGCACGAACCGCCAGAGCCTGATGCCCTGGGGCTGTCTGGCCCGTGCGTTCGCGGTGCTTCGCAGTCTCAGTTCTAGTCTCAATGAGGCGAAGTTCAGGGGCGTTCACGTGGGTTCGTCGGCCATCGGTTCCACGTGGCCAGACGGCCGTGTCCTGGGGGTCAGACGTTAGCGATCTTGGGTGGACGGAGGGCCGCAGACCTCGAAAGCGTGTGAAGTGCAAGCTTCCGTGGGTTCGAATCCCACCACCACCGCCACCCACATGTATGAGGGCGGGACCGTCGGTCCCGCCCTTCGCGTTTCCGGTCTCGGTTGTTCAGGGGCCGACTATGGCGCGTAGGGCGGCGTGGTGGGCTCGGTAGGCCTCGCGTCCCTCGCGGGTCAGGGACAGCCACACCCGCTGCCGGGTGTCGCGGACCGCTTTGCGCTGCTGGACGTATCCGGCGTCCATGAGCACGGTGACGTGCTTGCTGAGCACGGACGCCGACACTCCGAGCTGTTCCTGCACCACGCCGAACTCCGCTTCGCCCGCGGTGTCCAGCAGGGCGCAGATGCGCAGCCGATTGGGTGCGTGGATGGTCGCGTTGAAGCCGTCCATCGGGTCGGTCGTGCTCGTGCTCACGACGCCTTCCGGTGCAGACGGACGAACCAGAGGTGAAAGCCGATGGACAGGGCGGCGCCCGCGGCGGAGGCGGCCAACAGCCACAGCGGCTGGTCGGTGTACCGGAATGCGTATCCGGAGCCCACGATGAGCAGCGGTGTCCCGACGAGCGCCGGCACGGTGGCGCGCTTGGGCAGGACGTCGAGGCGCAGTGCCACGCCCGTCTTGGCGCGCCAGTTCCTGCCCGCGACGACGAAGAACGCGAGGAACACCGCCTCGGCCCCCAGCATGACGGCCAGCCATGCCCCCTGCGGCATCAGCCAGTCGGGCTCGGCCAGCGCACCGCCGAAGGTGATCGGCAGTACGACGAACATCGCCGTGATCGTCGCGACGAACCAGGTCGGCCACGGAGTGGCGGACAGCGCCTCGACGGACACTCGGACGTCGTCGGTGTCGGCGAGGGCCGCACGGGCCTGCTCCGGCGTCGGCAGGGACGCTTCCCCGTTAGTTTCCATGCCGGAAACTCTAGCCGCTTAGTTTCCAACTTGGCAAGAGTCGAGTTGCCGAGACGGAAAGAGCCGTGCCCGGGGCTCCGCACCGGTCACCGAGCCGTCTCGGTCAAGGGCTTCGTGATCGCGCACGGGCGGATCGTCCAGATCTCCTCACTGCTCGACCGGGCACGCGTCGAGCAGCTGGGCAAAAGCCTCAACCTGCTGTGACCAGGGCCACGCCGGCGACCGCGACCGTCATCCCTACGCGCTGGACGGTGCGGAGTCGTTCGCTGTAGGCGATCCGGGCCAGCAGGACGGTGATCGCCGGATAGAGGGACGTCAGGACGGCCGCGAGGCTCAGCAGGCCCTCGTTGACCGCCAGGAAGTACAGGACGTTCGCGCCCGCGTCCAGGACTCCGGACAGCAGCGCCAGCCCGATCAGCGTCCGCCCGGACACCCGCGGCCCCGCACCGCCGCGGGTCGCCAGCACCAGCAGCGCCACGACGACGATGACCAGGTTCCCCAGCCGCGCTCCGACGATCGGCCAGAGCCCGGTGCCGTCCCCCGCCTCCTTCAGCAGGACGAAGAAGATGCCGAAGCAGGTACCGGACACGCCGGCCATGACGGGGCCCGAGTCGAGCAGGCGCCGCCACCCGTCCGCGACCGGCTCGGCGGCCTTCCGTCCGTCGGCCTCCATGCTGACCAGCCCGATCGCGACGAGGCACAGCAGGACCCCGAGCAGGACGGACGCGTCCAGCCGCTCGCCCTTGGCGACGCCCACGGCCACCGGGATGATCGCCGCGGCCAGCGCGGACACCGGCGCCACCACGCTCATCGGGCCCCGGGCGAGCGCCCGGTAGAAGGTCATCAGCCCGGCGCCGCCGCAGAGTCCCGCGGTGAAGCCCCAGGTCATCGGCCCCGGGCTGGGGCTGCCTCCGCTGAGGAGCGCGGACACCAGCACGACCCCCAGCCCGATCGGGACGCACCAGCTGAGGACCCTGATCGCGGCCGCCTTCCGCGTGACCGCGCCGCCGAGGAAGTCGGCCACCCCGTAGGCGAGCGCGGCGCTCAGCGCGAGGACCGTGACCATCACCGCCCGCCGATCAGCCGCGTCTCGATCCGCACGCCGGGGGAGACCGTCCGGAGCAGCTCCGCGAGGCGCGCACCCGCCTCGTCCAGGCGGTCGAGCGGGTACGGCTGAAGGCGTTCGAGCAGGAAGAGCCCGTTCTTGGTGGTCTCCGTCAGCCGGGTCCGGACGCACTGCCGCCAGTTCCAGCGCCGGCACGTGACGCCCGCGTCGTCCCGCCAGACGACCTCACCCGGGTTCGGGTGCTCGACGGCGGGCTCACCGCCGGCGATGACGTCGAACGGCTCGTCACCGGTGGCGCGGACCAGGCGCGGCGCCCCCTGGTAGGCGTCGAGGTCCTCACCGCCGATGGGCAGCGCGTACTCGACGCTGACCGCGTTGTAGGCGTCCACGACCCGGTTGATGGACGGGAGCGCGTCGGCGCGGCGGAGCAGCGCGTCCACCGAGGGCCGGGTCCGCTGCGGCTTGGCGCCGAACGCCCGGTAGGCCTCGCGCCACGCCTCGACATGCGGGTCCCCAGCGTCCGCCTTCCGCGCGGCGGCGGCCAGCCACTCCTCGCCCACCTGGTCGCCGGGCCCGTTCTCCATCCCCTCGGCGACCATGACGAGCACGGCGAAATCGGGACGGAGTTCCCGCACGGCCTCGTCCACGACGACCCGCTCCAGCATTCCTCACCCTCCGGGCGGTCACTTTAATGACATTGACGTTCCACTATACCGACCGCCCGTGGTCCGGCCCAAGGCCCGCCGCCCGGCTGAGCCGTTGGAGTACCCCGTCCAGGTCGCGCGGCTCGGCCGGTGCCGGATCCCACATCAGGCGCAGGTCGTCGCCATGCCTGCGGGGGACGAGGTGCACATGGAAGTGGAAGACCTCCTGCCAGGCGGCCTCGCCGTTCGCTTGGGCGATGTTCAGACCGTCCGGCTCCAGGGCCGCTCTGAGCAGTGCGGCGACCCTGTGCACCATATGCGCCACCCGGCCGTGGACGGCCTCGCCGATGTCCCAGATGTTCCGAGCGTGCACGCGCGGCACGACCAGGGTGTGCCCCGGATTCGCGGGGGCGATGTCCAGGAAGGCGACGGTGTGCTCGTCCTCGGCGACCCGGTAGGACGGAAGCCGGCCGGCGACGATCTCGCAGAAGACGCAGTCGTCCATGCTCCGATCATCGCGCGGTACGAGAAACTGAGCGCGCGGACCGACGGCTGGAGGGCGTTTGAACGAGCAGGAGGCGATCGGCGAGGCCGTGGCGCGGACGGTGCGGGCGCTGCGGGCCGGGCACGGGTGGAGCCTGGACGAGCTGGCCGGGCGCGCCGGGGTGAGCAAGGGCGTGCTGGTCGGCCTGGAGCAGGGGCGCGGCAACCCGAACCTCGGAACGCTCATCCGGATCTCGGACGCCCTCGGGGTGCCGCTGACACGCCTGGTGCAGGTCGAGGAGGAGCCGCCGGTGCGGCTGTTCCGGCCGGAGCGGCACGTCGTCCTGTGGCAGGGCGAGCACGGCGGGACGGGAACGCTCCTGGCCGGAAGCGACCCGAGGCCGTCGCTGGAGCTGTGGAACTGGGTCCTCCAGCCCGGCGAGACGCGCGAGAGCGACGCGCACGTCCCCGGCACCAAGGAGATCGTGTACGTCCAGGAAGGCACGCTGACCCTCGGCGTGGACGGCCGGACGGACCTCGTCGAAAAGGGAGCCGCCGCCGTCTTCGTAGGCGACCGCCCCCACTCCTACGGCAACGCGACGGACTCCGAGGTCCGCTTCACCCTGGCCGTCCTCGACCTTTGACGCCGCGCGCAGTGGGTGCAGGCGCCGCGGCGACGGTAGTAGTAGGCGAGCGCCGCGGCGGCCAGGAGCGGGCCCCACAGCCCGATCGGTATGAACGCCAGGCTGAAGAGCCACCCTCCCTCGCCTTGAGGGATCTCCGTGACCACGTACACGGTGAACAGGGCCAGCACGGCGGACGCCGCCAGCGCCGCGCTGGTGGGGACGGCCACCGGTATCGGGCGGCCGTGCACCACCGGAACCCATCGCGGCCACACCTCCCCCCAGGGGCGGATGAGCCCTCGGGTCAGGATCGCCCCTCCCTCGGACGCGCAGCCGAGGAGCATGCCGGTGACCCAGACCCCCAGCCGGCGCCCTCGGGGAACGCGATGGGCCACGGCGTCAGCCACGTCAGCCTGATGAGCCCGTAGGGCAAGGGCATGAGCGCGGCGGCGATCGTCACCTTGCGCCCCCAGCGCGCCGCGGACTCCGGCCGCGTCCAGGCGGCGCCGGGACGGCCGCAGCGAGCGCAGCGGCGCTTGCCGACCCGGAACGCGGTCACGGTGCAGGCCGCCCAGATGACCCCGCCGACCACGGTGAACACGGCCCAGTGGGCGCCCTTGTACGCCACGATGAAAGTGGCGAACCCGAGCCCGGCGGCCGCCGGAACGCCCACCAGCACCGACGTGCCCACCCGGCCGAGCCGCAGGGCGCGCGCCAGCAGCGCCGCCAGCAGGATGACCGGTGCCGAGAACGCGAAGGTGTAGGCGACGACGACCATCGCCATGTAGCCGGGAAGCACGAACCCCAGCACCGCATATCCGGCCGTGAGGACGAGAAGAGGCCGGCGCATCGTTTCGACGCATCGCCGACCGCGCAGAGCGAGAGCGACCACGACGCCGAGCCCGCCGAGCGCGAGCAGCCCGATCGCCCCGGGACGCGCCCCGATGTCGAAGGCCAGCGGGGGAGACTCCGCGTCCCCTCGCCCGAGCAGATACGCCGATGGCCGCAGCACCCACCACAGCCCCAGCCCGGCCGCCACCGCCGACCAGCACAGCGCGGCCACGGTGATCCGACCGCGTCCCTGCCCGGCATCTGTGATCGCCATGAATGCCCCTCCCATGCAAGCGATCACCACGGTCGCGCGAACCGCACGGGCCGGTGATCCCCCAAGGGCGCCATCCCGGTCCCCCGGCCGAGGGAAACCGCGCGGAAGCCCCGGGCCAGAGGAGGCCTCGCGGCGGCCGAACCCGCGTTGGCCGGCTCCTAGGGGTCGCCCTGCGCCTGGGACACCTGCTCAGGAGGTGAGGCGGACGGGCATGGCGAGGTAGCGGTACCCGGTGTCGGACTCGGCGGGCTCCTGCTCGTCGTCCTTCTTGTCGGGGATGGCGGTGAGGAGGGCGGCCTTGGTGGGGCCGGCGCATTCGAGGCGGGCGTACTCGGTGTCGATGCCGGCGAGGCCGTCCAGGAGGTACTGGGGGGCGAACGCGATGTCGATGTCGTCGCCGGTGAGGTCGGCGGCGAGGCTCTCGTTGGCGCGGGCGGAGTCGCCGGTGGCGGCGCGGAGGCGGACCTCGCCGCCGGTGAACGCCAGGCGGATCGGGGTGCCGCGCTCGGTGACGAGGGCGGCGCGCTTGATGGCCTCGACGAACGGGGCGACGCGGACCTCGGCGACGGACGTCCAGGTGCCGGTGAGGCGGGACCGGTAGTTGATGTACTGGTCGTCGAGGAGGCGGCTGGTCATGCTCCGGCCGCCGCCCGCGATGCCGATGAGGGTGTCGGCGGTGCCGCCGAGGTCGATGGCGACGTCCGCGCCGCGCCGGATCGCCTTGGCGGTGTCGGCGAGGGTGCGGGCGGGGACGACGACGCCGGCGGTGAAGTCGGGGTCGTCCGGGGACCAGGTCAGCTCGCGGGCGGCGATGCGGTACCGGTCGGTGCAGGCGAGCCACATCGTGTCGCCCTCGATGTCGATCCGGACGCCGGTGAGCATGGGGAGGGTGTCGTCGCGCCCGGCGGCCGGGGTGACCTGGCCGACGGCGGTGGCGAACAGGTCGCCGGGGAGGGTGCCGGCGCGGGCGGGCGGGTCGGGGAGGGTGGGGTAGTCCTCGACGGGCAGCGTCTGGAGGCCGAACTCGGCGGGGCCGCAGCGGACGACGACCTCGGTTCCCGTCATGACGACGTCCACCGGCTCCTGCGGGAGGTTCCGGACGATGTCGGCCAGCAGCCGACCGGGGACGAGGGCGCGGCCCGGCTCGGCGACGGCGGCGTCCTCCCGGGCGTGGGCGGACACCTCGTAGTCGAACCCCGCGACGGTCAGCTCGCCCTCGCGGGTGACCTCGATGAGCATGCCCGCGAGGATGGGGAGGGCGGGGCGCGCCGGGAGGGTCCGCGCCGCCCACGCCACCGCGTCGGCGAACGTCTGGCGGTCGACTCGGAACTCCACCTCGATCAACCTCTCCGGGGTTTGACGGTCATGTTCCGCACAGTAACCCGCGGCTCTGACATTCCCTCGCGTCGCGCGTCAGAACAGGGCGTTCTCGGTAGCGCGGTTCTTGCGCTCGAAGTCGAGCAGGTAGCGCTTGCGGTCGAGGCCGCCTCCGTAGCCGGTGAGGGAGCCGGTGGAGCCGACGACTCGGTGGCAGGGGACGATGACGCCGACCGGGTTGCGCCCGTTGGCGAGGCCGACCGCGCGGGACGCCGAGGGACTGCCGATCTCGACGGCGAGTTCGCCGTACGTGGTGGTCTCGCCGTAGGGGATCTCCTGGAGGGCGTCCCAGACGCGCTGCTGGAACGGTGTGCCGTGGAGGCGGAGCGGCATGTCGAACTCGGTCAGTTCACCGGCGAAGTACGCGGCGAGCTGTTCGGCGACGGTCGCGAACGGTTCGCTGTCGGGGTCGCCCGGCGCACCGAAGGTTTCGGCCGGCGGACGGTGCCGCTGCATCTCCATGTAGAGGCCGGACAAGGCGCCGTCGGTCTCGACCAGCGTGAGCGGACCGACAGGGCTGTCGACGACGACATGTGTTCGTTCCACAGAGGTTCCTTCAGCTCGCGGGAAGCAGGTTGATGGCGTGGTCGCCCGTGGCCCACAGGTACTGGACGGCGTAGGCGCGCCACGGGCGCCATCGGGCGGCGCGGCGCGTGAGGGCCGCCGGGGTGGAGGGGAGGTCGAGCGTCTTGGCGGCGGCACGGATTCCGAGGTCGCCGGGGATGAACGCGTCCGGGTCGCCGAGTGCGCGCATCGCGATGGTCTCGACGGTCCAGGGACCGAAGCCGGGCAGGGCGGACAAGCGCGCGCGGGCCTCTTCCCAGTCGCTCCCCACCCCGAGGTCGATCTCTCCGCCGGCGAGCGCGTCGACCAGGGTCGTGATGGTGGTGCGGCGCGTTCTCGGGAAGGCGAGGGATTCCGGGTCCAGCCCGGCCAGGGCGGACGGGGTCGGGAAGAGGTGCGTGAGCCCGCCGCCCGGGTCGTCCACGGGGTCGCCGTGGGCGGTGACCAGGCGCGCCGCGTGGGTGCGGGCCGCGGCCGTCGACACCTGCTGCCCGAGGACGGCCCGGACGGCGAACTCCGCGGCGTCGACGGTGCGCGGGACGCGCCGTCCGGGTGCCTTGCCCACCAGCGGCGCCAGGGCGGGGTCGGCGCGGAGCAGGTCGTCCACGGCGACGGGGTCGGCGTCGAGGTCGAGCATCCAGCGGCAGCGGCTGATCGCGATCGTGAGGTCGCGCTGGTCGCCGAGGCGGAGCGTGCAGGCGACGTGGTCGGGGCGGGGGCTGAGGGTGGCGATGCCGTGGCCGTGCGGGAGGCGCATGGTGCGGCGGAACGCGCCGTCCCGCCACTCCTCGACGCCCGGGACGGCGGTGGCCGCGAGGTGCCCGAACAGGTTGTCGGGGCAGAGGGGCGCGCGGAAGGGCAGGCGCAGCGAGAGCGTCCCCGAACCGGCGGGCGGCTGCCCCTTCGCGACACGGTCCCGCAGAGCGGTCGGCGTGAGCGCGAACACCTCGCGGACCGTGTCGTTGAAGGAGCGGATGCTGGAGAACCCCGCCGCGAACGCGACGTCCCCCATCGGGAGGGGCGTCGTCTCGATGAGGAGCCGCGCCGTCTGCGCGCGCTGGGCCCGCGCCAGGGCGAGCGGCCCGGCGCCCAGTTCCGCGTTTAGCTGACGCTCGATCTGGCGGTCGCTGTAGCCGAGCCGCGCTGCGAGCCCGGGAACGCCTTCTCGGTCGACGACGCCGTCGGCGATGAGGCGCATCGCCCTCGCGACGACGTCCGCGCGGTGGTTCCACTCGGGGGAGCCCGGGGACGTGTCCGGCCGGCACCGCTTGCAGGCGCGGAACCCGGCCTGCTGGGCGGCGGCCGCGCTCGGGTAGAAGCGCATGTTCTCCCGCTTGGGCGGGACGACGGGGCAGCTGGGCCTGCAGTAGATGCCGGTGGTCACGACCCCGGTGAAGAACCAGCCGTCGAAACGGGCGTCCTTCGACTGGACGGCCCGTACGCACCTTTCCACGTCCTCGTGCATGGCTCCAGCATCACCGATGGTCGCGCCGGTCCACTGGCGAAAATCCGACATCATCGTTGCGGACGTTCTGAGCGGCCACTCAGCCTGCTGCAGATGTGTTCGGCCCACGACCGGACCGCTCTGGCCGCCATACGCGAGGAGGCGCTGCGGCTCTTCGCGGCGCACGGTCCCGACGCCGTGACGATCCGGCTGGTCGCCGAGGCAGCGGACGTCTCCCCGGCGCTGGTCATGCACCACTTCAAGTCGAAGGCCGGGCTGCGCGAGAGCGTGATGGTGAACGATCTGGCCGTCCTCCTGCTGCGAGACCGTCTGACCGACGTGCTGGGCTCTGACCCCTTGTCGGTCGACGGCATGACCCGCTGGGCGAACGAGGCCATGTCCATCTACGGCAGCGGGTTGCGGGGCCCGGGCCGCCCGCTCGCGCATGACGTCCCAGGTAATCGATCTCCGGCCGTGCCGTTGGCAGCGTGGTGGGCACGGAGACGAACCGTCCCGGACGATCGAGAAACGGGAGTCATGATGAGCGACGTTCAGCAGCGGGTCGAGCGCTACCTGGCCATCTGGAACGAGACCGACCCGGCCGCGCGGCGCGCCGCGATCGACGAGCTGTGGACGGAGAACCCCCTCTACGTCGACCCGCTCGGCGTGGCCGAGGGGCGCGACGCGATCGACGCGTTCGTCGGCGCCGCGCAGCAGCAGTTCCCCGGCCTGGTGTTCCGTCCCGCGGGGGCCGTCGACGCCCACCACAACGTGGCCCGCTTCACCTGGGAGCTCGGCCCCGAGGGCGGCGAGGCGATCGCGGTCGGCTTCGACGTGGCGACCTTCGGCGACGACGGCCGCTTCGACCGCGTGACCGGCTTCCTCGACAAGGTGCCCGCCTGACGCGCGGCGCTCGGACGGCCGGCGGCGCGCATCGCCCGCCGGCCGTCCACTCGTTCGTGCTACTCCCGGGGCCGGGCTCAGACCCTTGGGAGGAGAATGAAGCTGGCTCCCTGGCGTGACGGCCGTCCGGAGTCGACCTTCCTAGGCTCGGCAGCGTTCAACCGCACCGACCAGGAGGTTCCCTGTGCGCCGCCGACTTTCCGCCCTCGCCCTCGCCGGGGCCAGCGTGACCGCGCTGAGCGCATGCGACCTGGCCTTCGCGTCCACCACCTTCGAGGACGGCGCGACGTTGCAGGGCAAGATCACTTCGGTGGAGCTGGACATCGGATCGGGGCGTGTGAACCTTAACGGCGGGTCGTCCAAGGCGTCCCTGCGACGGTCCGTCAAGTACCGGGGCGATCGGCCGGAAGGCGTGACGTACCGGATCGAGAACGGTGTCCTGAAGCTGCGCGGCTGTGGCTCACGCTGCTCGGTGCGATACACGGTGGACCTCCCGGCGGGCCTCCCGGTGTCCGGCAAGACGTCCAGCGGGTCCATCCACCTGTCGCGGGTGGGCGCGGTGAACGTGTCGACCGATTCCGGCTCGATCCATCTGCACGAGGTCGCCGGGCCGATCAAGGCGAGGACGGACAACGGCGAGATCGAGGGTCGCGGGCTCAGAGGCGCCGGCACCGACGTGAAGACCGACAACGGCGACGTCAGCCTGACGCCCGCCAAGGCCCAGAACATCCGCGCGGAGACGGACAACGGCGAGATCAAGGTCACCGTCCCCGCGGGCCGGTACCGCGTGACCTCGCACGTCGGCAACGGCGACCGGACCATCGACGTCCCGAACGACGCGTCCGCCCCCTACCTGCTCGACCTGCGCACCGACAACGGCGACATCACGGCGAAGCCCGCCGCATAGCCCGCCGTATGGCCCCGCCTCACCCGGCCGCGCCGCGGAAATGTGCCTCGCGGTCCGCGGTCGCCAGCGCGGTGTTGAGGAGCGCGATCACGGCGAAGCCGATCGCGGCGCCATGGTGGCCGACGCCGTACAGGGCCAGCGCACCGGCGCCGAACACGACGGCCTTCACAAGGAGGACGAGCGGCAGCGCGACCGTGAACCGGGCGCGGGGCGCCGCGAAGAGCCCCCACAGGATCATCGCCGCCACCGGTGCCCCGACCCCGAGGACGGCGCCGGTCAGAATGCCCCCGCCGGTCGTGAAGCCCCACCACGCGAGGGCGGCGATGGCCGCGATCTCCAGGAGGAAGGCGAGGCCCTCGTTCAGGACGTGCAATGGCCCAGGTAGACGCACGCCGCTACGGTACTGCCGTGGACGTGATCTCCTGGCGGGAGGGCGGCCGGGACCATCGCGTCCGCTGGCGGTCGGAGAGCGGCGCGCCGCCGCCCGGCCGCGTGGTGGTCGCCGGTGACGAGACGCGCGCGGACGACGCGTACCGCCTTGCGTGCGAAGGCACCGCGCTGCTGTGGCGCGGCGACTTCCAGAACGCGCGCCAGCTCCTCGCGGCGATGGCGCGCCGGATCGACCGTCCGCCGCGCAGGCGGCGCAAGAAGCCGGAACCTTCCCAGGTGCAGGCGTTCCACCTTTACCGGCAGTCCCGCGCCCAACGCGCGCGGACGCTCGGCATGGTGCTCATACCGTTCGATCCTGGCCACGTGATTCCGCTGCGCCGTGCACCGGATGTGCAGGACGCCTGCACGGAGGCCCACGGCCCGGACGACCAGCCCTACGTCACCTCGCTGCGTGAGCTGCTCGGTCTGATCGGCGCGCACGAGTGGCGCGAGAAGGGTGTCGGGATCCCCGCGCTGGGCGGCGACCGCATACACCCGCATTACGGCGTCTTCTCCCCGGTCAGGGGCGAATACGTGGACCTGGTCGGCGAAGCGCCGCTGCCGGCGACGAGCACGGCGTTCGACGTGGGGACCGGAACGGGCGTCCTGGCGGCCGTCCTGGCGCGCCGCGGTATCGGCCGCGTCGTCGCCACCGACCAGGATCCGCGTGCGCTCGCCTGCGCCCGGGAGAACCTCGACCGCCTGAAGGTGGACGTGCGCGTCGTCCAGGCCGACCTGTTCCCGGATGGACGCGCCGGGCTCATCGTCTGCAATCCGCCCTGGGTGCCCGCGAAGCCGAGCTCACCCCTCGAACACGCCGTCTACGACCCGGGGAGCCGGATGCTGCGAGGCTTCCTGTCCGGGCTGGCCGAGCATCTCGAACCGGGCGGCGAGGGCTGGCTGATCCTGTCCGACCTGGCCGAGCACCTGGGCCTCCGGACGCGGGACGATCTCCTCGCGCTGTTCGAGGCGTCCGGCCTGAAGGTCGCCGGCAGGCTCGACACCAGACCGCGCCACCTGCGGGCCACCGACCCCGACGACCCCCTGCACGCCGCCCGCACCGCCGAAACGACGTCCCTCTGGCGGCTGACCTCCCGCTGACGCCCGGTCAGACGTGGCTGCGGTGGGCGGTCTCCGGGCCGACGACGCGGAGGAGTTCCAGGGCGTCGATGCTGCCCGTTCCCGGGGGCGGGGTGTAGACGAAGAGGCGCTGGTCTTCCGAGGGGGCCAGCAGGGCCTCCATGTCGAACACGATCAGGCCGATCTCCGGATGCCGCACTTTCATCCGGCAGCTGCGCTGGACGGCGACCTCGTGCAGGTTCCACAGCCGGGTGAACTCCGTGCTGGCCGCGTGCAGCCGTCCCACCAGGGCGGACGCCACGGGGTCGGGGCCGCGGCGGGCGACGGCGGCGCGCAGGTGGGCGACGAGCCGCCGGGCGTGGGGCTCGTGCTCCTCCTCCGGGTACGCCTCCCGGACGAACGGATCGGTGAACCACCGCCACACGATGTTCCGGTCGGCGCCCTCGACCGTGCACACGCACCCGAAGAGGGCCTCGGCGAGCGCGTTCTGGGCCAGCAGGTCACCGAGGTCGCCGACGAGCTGCGCGGGCGTCTCCTGGAGCCGGTCCAGCAGGTACAGCAGGCCCGGGCGGACATGGTCGCCCTCGAACGGCCCGCCGGGCGGGCGGTGCCCGGCGAGGACGTACAGGTGGTCGCGCTCGTCCGTGGTCAGCCGCAGCGCGCGGGCCAGGGCGCCCAGCAGCTGGGTGGACGGCTGCGGGCTGCGGGCCTGTTCGAGGCGCATGTAGTAGTCCGCGGACATCCCGGCGAGCTGCGACACCTCCTCCCGGCGGAGCCCCGGGGTGCGGCGCCGCGGGCCCGCCGTCAGCCCGACCTCCTGCGGGCGGAGCCGCTCGCGGGAGCGGCGGAGGAAGTCGGCGAGCTCCGTGCGGTCCATCTCCATGCCCCCATGATTCCCGGTCTGCCCGGTATGTCCGTAGGGCTGAGACTGGGACCGGTTGTCCTAGCCAAAGCGGTCCGCTTCTCCCGGCGGCCGGGCGCTGGCAGCGTCGGAGACATCCGGAACGACGCGAGAGAACGTCGCGAAAGAACGATGCGAAAGGACGACCGGCCATGCCGAAGCTCACCGTTGGAAACGCGCACATCCCCTACCGCGTCGAGGGTCAGGGGCCCGCCCTCGTCCTGGTGCACGGCGCCGGGCCGGGCTCGATCATGTGGGACGCCCTGCTCGACCGCTTCACCGATCACCGCACCGTCGTGCTGCCCGACCTCGCGGGCAGCGACCCGGCCGAGGACGACGGCTCCCCGCTGACCATCGAGGCGCTCGCCGCCCAGGTCAACGCGGTGATCGAGGACTCGGGGACGGGCCCCGCCGACGTCGTCGGCTTCTCGCTCGGCGCGCCGACCGCGGCGGCCGCGGCGGCGCTGCGCCCGGACCTCGTCCGGCGACTGGTGCCGGTCGCCGGCCTGTCCCACGCGGGCGACGAGTACGTCCGCCAGTACATGACCACCTGGGCGGCCCTCGGCGGCGACCCCGAAAGCTTCGGGCGTTTCGCCACGATGACCTCCTACAGCCGCCAGTTCCTCAACCAGATCGGTCACGAGGCGGTCGAGCAGGCGACCGCGTTCATGCGCCCGACGGACGGGGTGCTGCGCCACATCGACCTCGTCCGGCGTCTCGACATCCGGGCACTGCTGCCCAGGATCGAGGCGCCCACCCTGGTCATCGGCGCGACGCGCGACCAGGTGGTCCCGGTCGAGAACCACCGGGAGCTGCACGCGGGCATCCGCGGCAGCGAGTACGCCGAGCTCGACACCGGGCACGTGGCGTTGGCGGAGCGTCCCGACGAGTTCACCAAGCTCGTCCGGGACTTCCTGGACCGCTCCTAGGACACCGGCCGGGCCGCCCCTGTGAGTGAGCGCGCGCGTCGAGCACCATGGGAACCATGCGTCCCATCGAGCAGCAGACCATCCTCATCACGGGCGCGACCGACGGGCTCGGTCGCGCCCTGGCCGCCGAACTGGCCGCCGAAGGCGCCACGGTCCTCGTCCACGGACGGGACGACCAGCGCGGCAAGGCGACCCTCCAGGAGATCGGCGGCCGTGCCTCCTGGTACCGGGCCGACCTGGCGTCGCTCGCCGAGACCCGCGCCCTGGCCGAGGCCGTCCGGGCCGACCATCCGCGCCTGGACGTGCTCGTCAACAACGCCGGCATCGGCAACGACGGCCCGCGCATGGAGAGCGCGGACGGCCACGAGCTGACGTTCCAGGTGAACTACCTGTCCGGCTACCTGCTCACCCGGCTGCTGCTCCCGACCCTCGTGGCGTCCGCGCCGGCGCGGATCGTCAACGTCAGCAGCCTCGGCCAGGAGGCGATCGACTTCGACGACGTCATGATCACCCGCGGGTACGGCGGGATGCGGGCGTACCGCCAGAGCAAGCTCGCCCAGATCCTCTTCACGATCGACCTCGCCGGCGAGCTGGCCGGGACGGGCGTCACCGCGAACGCCCTGCACCCGGCCACCTACATGCCGACCAAGTTGGTCCCCACCCCCATCAGCACCCTGGAGGAGGGGGTGCGGGCGACCCATCGCCTCGTCACGGACCCGGCCCTGGACGGGGTGTCCGGCCGCTTCTTCAACGGCCTCCGGGAAGCGCGCGCCGACGCCCAGGCCTACGACACCGAGGCCCGCGCCCGCCTGAAGGCCCTCTCGGACGAGCTCACCTCGCCCTGACGCGTCCGATCATTGGTCGAGCCAACGAGCCCCTACACTGATCCACATGATGAGGGCCGACGCCGAGACGCCCGCGCGGCTCCGGCATGCCGTGAGCTGGCTGATCAACCTGGTGTCCCTGCACAGCCACCGCCTGGTCGGCGACGCCTTCGCCGCCGCCGGCGCCCGCGGGTACCACTACCGGCTGCTCGCCACGCTGGACGAGTACGGCCCGTCCAGCCAGGCCGACCTCGGGCGCCGCACCGGGATCGACCGCAGCGACGTCGTCGCCGCCCTCAACGAGCTGGCCGCCAAGAACCTCATCGACCGCTCTCCCGATCCGTCCGACCGGCGCCGCAACGTCATCACGCTGACCCCGGACGGCGCCCGCCACCTGGAGGAGCTGGAGGCGGTCGTCACCGGCGTCCAGGACGACCTGCTCGCCCCCCTCTCACCGGCCGAACGCCGCCAGCTCGCCGACCTGCTGGCACGTCTCGCCGACCACCACGCCCACCGACGCTGAGGAGCCGCCCATGCCGCCGACGCCGCCCGCCATCCGCCTCGTCGAGCTGCCTCCCGCCGCCATGGAGGCGCTGCTGGACGACGACCTGGCGGGCGCCGGGGCGGCGGCCGGGATCCCCCTCACCGGCTACTTCGTGACGGACGAGGCGAAGTTCCTCTGGCGGTTCCGCCTCGCGCAGCTGGCCCGCGACCCGTCCTGCGCCCCCTGGATCGTCCGGGCCGCCGTGGCGGAGCCGGGCGGCCCGGTCATCGGGCACGCCGGCTTCCACGGCGCCCCGGACGCGGACGGGACGGTCACGATCGCCTACTCCGTCGACCCGGCCCACCGCCGCAAGGGCTACGCCCGCGCGATGCTCGCCGCCCTGCTGGAGCGTGCCGCGTCCGAACCGTCCGTCACGACGGTCCGCGCCACGATCAGCCCCGACAACGCCGCGTCGCTGGCGACGATCGCGGGCCACGGCTTCACCCACGTGGGCGAGCAGTGGGACGAGGAGGACGGGCGCGAACTCATCTTCGACCGCCCGGCCCGCTGACGCCCCGGGCTAGTCCTGCGGGGCGGGATGCTCGCGCAGCCACGTCTCGGCCCGCCGCCGTGACGCCCGGGACAGCCACGCGTCCTGGACGACCTCGGTCAGCTCCCGCAGGGTGAGTTCACCGATCCGGCTCCCCCGCAGCAGCACCGAGCGGTGGCCGTTGAAATGCGGCGTCGTGAAGAACGGCGACGCCTCGTCCTGGACCAGCGCCTGCTTGTCGGACTCCGACGGCACCCAGAACACGATCACGTCCGGGTAGCGCTCGCCGGTGACGGGGTCGACCGCGTCGGGACGGGGGTTGCGGAAGAACACGAACGACTTGCCCCCGACCTGGTAGACGGGGTTGCCGCCCGACGCGCGCTCGACGGTGACATGGGGCATGCCCGTGGCCAGGTCGTGCACGTCCTCGACCCGGGCCGGACGGTCCTCTCCAGGCATACCCGCAGCGTAGGCGCGGTCGCGGGCCCTGGGCCACACGCGGGCCGTCAGGAGCGCGGGCGGAGTCCGGTGAGGTCGAGGCGGGCGAGACGTTCCGGGTCGGTGAGGATGTCCATCGCGGCGACGCGCCCGTCCCGGGTGGTGACGGCGGCGACCGCGAAGGGCTCTCCGCCGAGCATGGAAACCCAGCCGACGCCGCCGTCGACGAGCGCGGGCCACGCGTCGAGGCCGAGCCGCGAGACGCTCCGCGCCCTCCGGGCGACGTTCTCGGCGCCGCGAACCTCGACGAGCATGCCGGTGCCGCTGTCCTCGCGCACCACGACGCCGGGGTCGAGGACGGCGACCAGGGCACCGAAGTCGCCCTCTCGCGCGGCGGTGAGGAAGGCCCTGACGACCTCTTCCTGAGCGGCCGTGCCGGTGCCGGGCGCCGCCTCGGCGTCGCGGATGCGGCGGCGGCCGCGGCTGGCCAGCTGGCGCGCCGCGTCGGGCGACCGGCCGATGATCCCGGCGATCTCGTCGAACGGGACGGAGAACATGTCGTGCAGGACGTAGGAGAGCCGCTCCGCCGGCGTCAGGGTCTCCAGGACGACCAGCAGCGCGACGCCGACGGAGTCGGCGAGCAGGGCCTCGCGCTCCGGGTCGGGGCCGTCCACGCGGTCGACGACCGGGTCGGGCAGGTGGGCGCCGAGCGGCTCCTCCCGGCGCGTCCTGCGCGCCCGGAGCATGTTGAGCGCGACGCGGCCGACCGTGGTGACCAGCCAGGCTTCGAGGCTGCCGATCGCGGCGGCGTCGGAGCGGCTGAGCCGGATCCACGCCTCCTGGACCGCGTCGTCGGCCTCGCTCCCGGAGCCGAGCAGCCGGTAGGCGACGGCCCGCAGCCGGGGCCGGTGCTCCTCGAACCGCGCCGCCAGCCGGTCGCTCTCGTCCATCGATCGGCGGACCCGTTCCGGACGCCGGGCGCGGCGTCACATCTGCGTGCCACTGGGGGTCTATCCGTTGAGAGGGTAACCGAAGGGAGACCGATCATGATGACCGATCGCAGGTCCGCCGAGGTCAGGGACGGATTCGTCGCGTACGGCGGGCTCGGGGGACCGGAGCTCGACCCCGCGTTCTGGGGCCCGGTCCATCTGCCGCGTCCGGAGGGCGGGGTGCACGTCCCGATCGACCCGAACGCGGAGACGGCGGTGGGCGACGGCGAGGTGCGGGTGGCGATCCCGCGCTTCTCGATGGCGGACGACACGTTCCAGCCCGCCGACAGCCCCAAGTACCTCGTCTTCTCGACGCGCACGTTCGACGTGCCCCCGGACCGGCCCGCGACGTTCGCCGTCGACCTCGCCGTCGAGAACGTCGGCGGCGACCCGGGGGACTACCGCCTGGGCATGGCCGCCTTCCACGTCTTCGACTTCGACGTGAGCAAGCGCGTGTTCGCCGTCTGCGGCACGTCCACGCGCGTGCTGGCGCTGCACGAGCGGCTCGGCGCCTGGGGAGCGGACCGGCCGTTCTACCACGTGGCCGAGTCGCCGTACGAGGACTTCGACGACGACTTCACCCGGCACCGGACCTGCGAGATCACGCTCGACCGGAGCACGTCGACCGCGACCTGGCGCGTCGACGGCCACACCGTGTACGAGACTCCCGGCACGTTCGTCCCCGAGCGCGTCCAGATCGGATTCGGCATCTGGACGATGCTGCCGCCCCGGAACGGCCGCAGCCGCTCCCTGCAGGGCCAGGGCATGAACGCCCGCTGGCGCGATTTCCGCACGCACGGGGCCCGCATGCTCCCGTCCCAGCGTTAATTCTGTTGAGCAGGCGCCCTCGCAGTGGTGAGGATGCTGCATGGTCTGGACTGCTCCCATGGTGGATCGCGGCGGTTTCCCCGCCGCCGCTGACGAATCGACGTCCCTTGAAAGCTTTCTCGACTTTCACCGCCGCACCCTCCTGCTCAAATGCGGCGGGCTGAACGGCGAACAACTCGCCGCCAAGCCGCTGCCGAGCACGAACCTGAGCCTGCTGGGCCTCGTGCGCCACCTCGCCGAGAACGAGCGGTGGTGGTTCCGCAATAGGTTCGGAAAAGACCCGTCAGCAGTAGACCTTTACTGCAGCGAGGAGTATCCGGACGGTGAATTCGACCTCGCCGACCCGGGCGGCGCGGAGGCCGACTTCGCCACCTACGCCCGCGAGGTCGAGCTGGCGCGCGCGACGACGGCGGGACGGTCGCTGGACGAGGAGTTCCCCGGTAAGGACGGCACGCTGACGCTCCGCTGGGTGTATCTCCACATGATCGAGGAGTACGCGCGCCACAACGGCCACGCGGACCTGCTTCGCGAGGCCATTGACGGCGTCACCGGCGAGTAGCGCGCCCTACTGCGGTTCGGTGACCGGGGTCTGCGCGGCCTCGCGCTGGATCCGGTCGAACTCGGCGCCCATGGCCTGGGCCACCTCGGTCGCCGCCGACAGGGGCCGCACCATGACGGTGAGGTCGTCGATGAGGCCGCTCTCGTCGAGGTGGAGGAAGTCGCAGCCGTGCACCTGGCGGCCGTTGACCGTCGCCTTGAACATGAGCGCGAGGTCGCGGCCGTCCGGGCTGACGATCTCCCGCACGTAGTGGATGTCCTGGAACACCCGCGCCGCGCCGCGGACGATCGCCACCGTGATCGCCTTGCCGTGGTACGGCTTGAACACCACCGGGCTGGTGAACACCGCCTCGTCGGCGAACAGTCCCTCGACCGCCGATATGTCACCGGCTTCCACGGCCCGCCGGAACGGATGCATGCGCGACACCCCCATATTAAACAAGTTGAATAGGTGCGGATAACAGTATCTTTGAGCAGGGCGGATCGCCAGCGATCTGTGTCGTGTGGACGGTCACATACGCATACCGGAGAGTGTGGGGGGTCGCTCCCCCACAGAGCACACGCGATTAATGGCCGTACTGCCCGCCGGCGGGCAGTACGCTCGGGCACATGTCGTTGCGGAACGCGGTCCTGGCCACGCTCCTGGAGGGCGAGGCCTCCGGATACGACCTCTCGAAGAGCTTCGACGCCGGAGTGGCCAACTTCTGGATGGCGACTCCCCAGCAGCTCTACCGGGAACTGGACAAGATGGCGGCCGAGGGCCTGATCCGCGCACGCGTCGTCCAGCAGGAACGCCGCCCCAACAAGCGCCTCTTCTCCCTCACCGACGCCGGACACCGCGCGCTGCACGAGTTCACCGCGAGACCGCCCCGCCCCGGCGCCATGCGCGAGGAGCTGATGGTGCAGGTCCAGGCGGTGGACGCGGGAGACGTCCACGCCGTCATGGACGCCATCCGCGAACGGCTGACCTGGGCCGAATCGAAGATCGCCCGCTTCGAGCGGATCCGCGCCCGGTTCCTGAACGGCCGCACCGAGGAGGAGCATCTCGCCACCGCCGAACGCATCGGCCCCTACCTCACGCTGATGCGCGGCATGGCGTTCGAGCGCGAGAACCTCCGCTGGTGCGAGGAGACCCTGGCCATCCTCGAACGGCGCGTCGAATCCCGCGTCCGCGCGGAGTAGGCGTCAGGCCACCATCACCGGGACGGCCAGCGCGATCAGGACGGTCAGCGTCCACAACGCGGGAGCCGAACCGAGGATCTGCTCCCTGCGGGCGGTCGCGCGGACCGCCTCGACGTCGCTGCGCGCCACCCACCACGGGTTCTCCCGGTGCTCCAGCCACGCGTACACGGTGCCGAGCCCGGCGCCGTAGGCGAGGTGCCCGATCAGGCTCGCGAACGCCGCCGCGATCGCCGCGGCCTCCCACCTCGGCGGCTGGCCCAGCAGGACGGGGAGCAGCGTCAGCGCCCCGAGCACCCACCAGAAGAACCCGTACGACAGCCCCCAGCCGACCCCGGACACGAGGTCGTAGCTGCGTCCACGGAAGAACAGCGCGTACGACACCCCGATGACCTGCGCGATCACGAGATGGACGGCCCAGCCGGCCCCGGCGCCGCGCGCCCCCACCAGCCGGGCGACGGTCGGCAGCGCCTCCACGCTCCCCCACAGCAGGCCGAACACGACACCGCCGACGAGCCCCGCCAGCGCGCCGTAGCCGACGGCCCGCAGCCCCCGCGTCCCGGCGCCGCGGTGCAGGAGCCGGACGTCGTCCACGAACAGGCTCCGCGCGAGCCCTCCAAGCCAGCCGAAGACGGCCGCGATGCCCGCACCCGCCAGCAGATACGCCGGCAGCCTCGACGCCTCCTCCGCCACCGCCGCCTGGGACCAGCCGAGCGCGCCGTCCTGGACCAGCGGCACGAGCGTCAGGTCGGCCGCGACCCACCACAGGAACCCGTAGGCGGTGCCGCGGACGAGCGCCGGGCCCGTCCCCTCGGGACGTCCGGTGAACACCACCGGGTAGCCGGCGCCCATGGCCACGGCCGCGGCGGGCAGCCAGCCGAGACGCGCGCCGCCGCCCACCCCGAAAGCCAGGACGAGGACGCCCGCCACGATCCCGGCGGCGATCAGCCCGCGCAGCAGCGGCCTCGGCCGCAGATGGTCCTTGACCGCGAACCGGCCGTCCGGGTGCAGCAGCGCGAACCCGACCGCGGTGACCCCGCCGTAGAACAGGTGGCCGAGCAGGCTCGGCATCGCCGACTGCGCGCTCGCCAGGCTCCACGTCATCGGGACGCCGGTCAGCAGAGGCAGCAGCGTCAGCGTCCCGAGGAACCACCAGAACACCCCGTAGGCCAGCCCCCAGAACACCAGCTCGCTCGACCGGATCCGCTGCCGCACCGCCAGCAGCCCGAACCCGGCGCCGACCAGGACCGAGATCGCCATGTGCAGCGCGAATCCCACGCCCGGCGACCCCGACCCGGCGAGCACCGCGACGGCCGGCAGCATGCCGAGCGACCGCATCGCCGCCCCGAGCACCAGGCCCCCCGCGAGCCCCGCGGCGCCGCCCGTCCACGCGCCCCGCAGGACGCCCGGCGCGGGGACCGCCCCGATGCCGGCGCGGGCCGTCACCGGACGCCCCGCGCGGGCACCGGCGCCTCGGCGGACGGCCCGGTCACCACGATGTCGCGGGGGAACACCAGGTCGAGCCCCCAGTCGAGAAGGACCCGGACCCGGCGGTCGATGCCGGGCAGCTTGGCCAGGTAGATGCCGCGCCACAGCAGCCAGGCGCTCAGCCCGGAGAACGGCCGCCCGCGGATCTGCCCGGCGGCGGTGCGATGGCCGAGCGCGACGAACACGCCCAGCGTCCGGAAACGGAACGGCGCCGGCCTGCGCCCCTTCAGCACCGCCGCGATGTTGTCGGCCACCGCCCGCCCCTCCCGCGCCGCGTGCTGGGCGGTCGGCGGGTACGGCGGCCCGTCCGGCGCCGGGATCCGCGCGCAGTCGCCGATCGCCCAGACCCCGTCCAGTCCGAACGCCCGCAGCGTCCGGTCCACCGGCACCGGGCCGTCGCCGGCGAGGGCCCGGACCAGCGGGCTCGGCCGGTTGCCCGCCGTCCACACGAACGTCCCCGCCGGGATCACCGCCCCGTCGTTGAGCCGCACGTCCCGGGCGCCCGCGGCCGCCACCCGGACACCGAGGCGGAACTCGATCCCACGCGCCCGCAGCTTTTCCTGCGCGTACTCCCCGAGCCGATCCGACAGCTCCGGCAGGACGCGGGCACCCGAGTGGACGAGCACGAACCGCGGCTCCCCCGGGTCGATGCCGGGATAGAAATGCAGCACATCGTGGGTCAGGTCGTACAGCTCGGCGACGATCTCCGTCCCGGCGAACCCGCCGCCCGCCACCACGAACGTCAGCAGCCGGGCCCGCTCGGCGGGATCGTCCTCCTGGTCGGCGCGCTCCAGCAGCATCAGCACCCGGTCGCGCAGCCGCACCGCGTCCGACAGCGACTTCAGCGTGCACGCGTTCTCCGCCACACCCGGCAGATCCGGGAAGTGGGGAACCGACCCGACGGCCAGCACCAGATGGTCGTACGGCAGCGCCTCGCCCGCCTCCAGCCGGACGACCCGCCGCGCCGCGTCCACCTCGGCCACCCGCCCGTGCCGGAACCGCGTGTGCGCCACGGCGGCGCGCACCGGCGAGGTGATGTGCCGCTCCTCCAGCCCGCCCGACGCGACCTCCGCCAGCATCGGCGTGAACAGCAGATGGTTGGAGTCGCTGACCAGCGTCACGTCGATCCGGTGCCCCCGCAGGTTCAGCCGCTCGAACCGGCGCGCGGCGCCGACGCCGCCGAACCCGCCCCCGATGATGACCACCCGCGGCGCGCGCGGCCTCTCCTTGGCGGGACGGTCGCGGAAACGCCGCACGGCGGCGTGGAAGAGCAGCCCGGCCAGCGTCCCCTGGAGCAGGGAGCCGACCAGCTCCGGATACACGGCCGTGGCCGCCGCGATCGACCAGGTCGGCGCCGTCCCCTGGATCAGGGGGTCCACGGTCAGCCACCAGAACGCCCAGCCGAGCAGGCCGAGCAGCAGCCCGCCCGCCGCCGACACCGCCGGACCGGACGGCCGCCGCCCCACGAACCCGCCGAGCAGCTCACCGGTGACCGCCGCGTACAGGGCGAACACCGCCCACCCGTACGTCCCGTGGCCCGCCAGCAGGTCCTGCCACGCCATCAGCGCGCCGACCGCGAGCCCCGACACCGCCCCGCTGCCCATCCCGACCAGCAGCCTCGCACCGTCACCCGGCGCCGTAGGCCCGTGCTCCCGCAGCCACATGCCGCATCACCCGTCCCCCGCCAAGGCAGGGTCGCCCGCTCGCCCCCGCCCGCAAAGGACCACGAGACCCGAAGGCCCGCCACAACCACCCGTGAACATCCGGCGAGCCCGCCCCCGCGACCCTCACCCCGACGTACGTCTTCCCGCCCCACCCCGGTTCACCCCGCGATGACCACCCCCGGCCACCCCCGGAAAGGGTGCCCGTGCCGCGGCGTCGACCCCGTCGACACCGGACGGACCGGGGCGGGGGGATGAGTTGGGTGGGAGGGGCTATTGGGCCATGTCGACGAAGCGGCTGTAGTGGCCCTGGAAGGCGACCGTGACGGTGGCGGTCGGGCCGTTGCGGTGCTTGGCCACGATCAGGTCGGCCTCACCGGCGCGCGGCGACTCCTTCTCGTAGGCGTCCTCGCGATGCAGCAGGATCACCATGTCCGCATCCTGCTCGATGCTGTTGTGCAGGGCTATTCCGTTCGCAACAAAATTATGAAGGCCCATCACCGTCGCGTCGTAGACCTCTTGCTCGCCGATACTTTCGATCTCGACGATCTCATCCCAGAAGACGTCGTTGACGCTCAAGAACTCCAGATCGGAGCAGTCGAGGACCGTCGCCACCCGGCCGAGGCGCGCCCGACTCGGTGAACGCTTCCACAGGGCGCTGCCGCAGAACTGCGTCCCTATGGCGGCGGAGAACTCACGATGGGTCATGCCCCGATCCACAAGAATCGTCTTGACGTCGTCCCGAACATCACGTGGGATGGTGTCGAGGTTCGTGTTCGGCCGTTTTCCCTGCAAGCTTCGCATGGCGGACGCCGCCTTGAGTCCCCGCCCCCCGTGCACCTGGACCGCATTGAAGAACGCGAGCTGATTCTCCGCGCCGTAGATATGGAGCTGGTAACCGGGCCGGTAATCGCCCTTCCTCACCGTCTTGATACGGGACAGGACGCCGAACCGCAGAAGCAGTCGCGACACATCGTCGACAAGGCGCTTGCTCGTTGAGGCGTAGTAGAGCCGGCACTGCTCCCGCTCAGCGTCCCAGTGAACGCAGCCGTCAGTGGCCCAGAGATGCGCCAGAAAAAGCGCTACCTGCTCCTTGGGGAGGCTGAACACCTGCCCCGGGACGAATTTCTCATGCGAACGCAGCCCGAACAGACCCAACTCGTCGAGCCACTCGGCGATCGGGTTTCGCCGACCATGAGTCAGACGGTAGGGCGCCGGTAGACGGAGCGTCGTGACACGCGCAGCCTCATACTCGTCCCGGACCGCGCTGATACCGAAATGCTCGGCCGCACGGGTTACAGCCTGCAAGCAGGCTTCGTCTCTACTGGCATAGCGAATCGGCTGACGCTTGACGAAAGAACCGTCCCCGATGAGGTGTGCAAGCAGGACAACGCGGTCTTCAGGCCAACTCTCCGGCTTGAGAGGGGGCGGCACATGCCTGGACGCGGCGACACGGGACCCCGGCTTCAGGTCACCGAGAGCCGTCCACCCGCCGTAGGTGAGAAATGGATGGTTGGCCGTCGCCTCGACCTCCTTGCCGGAGGCCAGCCGCACCCGGAACACTTCCTTGCGTCCGCTGGAGAACGCGTGCGTCATGGTGCGCGGCACGTACTTCAACCGCTCGTCGAGAGCCCACACGGGAACATCACGGGCGCCGTCCGCGACGAGATCGCCTATGGTGACTTCTTCGTTGGTGTCCGCACGCATGATCCGGGTGGAGGACGTGACACACCCCGATTCGCGTAGGTCGGAGACCATGGGCTTCTTGTCGGTTCGCTGCTCGGGGCCTCGGTTGAGCTGCGACAGCGCGATGACCGGGACGCCCAGCTCCTTCGCGAGCAGCTTCAGCGACCGGGAGAACTCCGAGACCTCGACCTGGCGGCTCTCCACCCGCTTGCCGGACGTCATCAGCTGCAGGTAGTCGATGATGACGAGCCGCAGGTCGTGCTGCTGCTTGAGGCGGCGGCACTTCGCGCGGATCTCCATCATCGACATGTTCGGCGAGTCGTCGATGAACAGCGGCGCCTCGGCCACCTCGCTCATGCGGCGGGCGAGGCGCGTCCAGTCCTCGTCCTGCATGGTGCCCGAGCGCATCGCGTGCAGCGCCACCCGCGCCTCGGCGGACAGCAGCCGCATGGTGATCTCGTTGCGTCCCATCTCCAGGCTGAAGAACGCCGAGGTCAGACCGTGCTTGATGGACGCGGCGCGGGCGAAGTCGAGCGCGAGCGTCGAGTTGTGCGTGGGGATGCAGGAACGCCCCGCCAGGTACATGTGGTCGGCGTTGTCGACCTGCACGCACCGGACCGGCACGCTCTCGACCGGCCGGACGTCCACGATGTGCCGCACCGGAGCGCCCGGGTGGACGATGCCGCGCTCCCGGGCGGCCTTGCGCGACAGCCGGAACACCGGCTCGCGCGGCGTGAAGCCGACCTGGTGCATCGGCTCGGACAGGGGCTCCCCGGCCGGGTCGGCGGTCAGCTCGGCGGGGTGGCCGAGGCTGAGGACGAGCTCGCGCACCCCGCCGGCGAGCCGGGCGCTGGAGAAGACCACGTCGACGCGCCCGTCACCGGACAGGTGGCCGGCGACGTCGAGGATCCCGGCGAGCAGCGCCCGGCGCTGGGCCGCGGACGCCCGCAGGTACGGCGCCGGGATGTGCGCGCCGTCCAGCAGGCCGAGGCCGCCGAGCCGCTCGCGCAGGCCGGGCAGGAGGTGGCAGCCGGGGACCGGCTCCGGGACGACGTGTTGACCGGCCGCCTCGATCCGGGCGATGACCTCGCCGTCGAGGCAGGTGATGCGGGCCTCGTCCTCGTCTCCGGCACCTAGCCACACGCCGAGGACGTACGGGGCGACGGGCAGGTCGGCCTCGGGCAGGTCGAAGGCCGCGGCGACCCCGACGGTGTGGGCCGGACGCCCCTCGTGCCGGAGCGTCGCGTGGATCTGCTCGGTCGTCCGGATCCGGGGACCCCCGGTGAGCGGCGGGACGGGCTCGTTCGCGAAGGCGGCCGTGCCGTGGCCGCCCTTGCCCGCCGGAAGGTGGCGCCTGCCGGGCGTCGCCTGGTTCGGTGCGTGCCCACCGGCGCGGGCGGCCTGCCCGTGGAATCGCCGGACGAACTCGTCCCAGCGCGCGGGATCGGCGAGGTGCCGGACGCCGGGTGCCGTCGGGGCGCGGCCGGGAGTGCCGCACCGCCCGGCGAGGGCGCGCGCGGGAGACGCCGTCCGGCCGGAGAAGTCGCCCCAGCGAGGCGAGGCGGCGCCGGACCTCGTGGTGCGCCACTGGTGCTCGGCGTCGGCGACGATCACCTCGCCGTCGGAGAATTCGATCTCATAGCAGGGGCGGTCGTACATGACGTCGCTCACGGCGACGACGCGCGTCGGCTTGCCATCGGCTCCGATCAGATGATCACCAACGGACACGTCGCCCATAGTGGTCCACCCCAACGGGGTTGCAAGGGGAGTGTTCAGACAAACCGCCTTGCCCATGGCAGGTCTCGCTGCCACCACGATCATCTGCCCGGGGTGGAGGCCGTTGGTGAGGGCGTCGAGGTCGGCGAAGCCGGTGGGGCAGCCGACCATCTGGCCGCCGCGGCTGCCGATCGCCTCGATCTCGTCCAGCGCGCCCGGCATGATCTCCGAGAGCGCGACGTAGTCTTCGCCGGCGCGCTTCTCGGCGATGGCGAACACCTCGGCCTGGGCGCGGTCGAGGACCTCGTCGGCGTCGGCGCCGTCGGCCGCGTAGCCCATCTGGACGATGCGGGTGCCGGTCTCGACCAGGCGGCGCAGGATCGCCCGCTCGTGGACGATCTTCGCGTAGTACCCGGCGTTCGCCGCGGTCGGCACCAGGGAGATCAGCGTGTGCAGGTAGGGGGCGCCGCCGATGCGGCCGATCTCGCCGTTCTTGGTGAGCTCGCCGGCGACGGTGACGGCGTCGGCCGGGTCGCCGCGGCCGTAGAGGTCGAGGACGACGTCGTAGATGATCTGGTGCGCGGGACGGTAGAAGTCGGGGGTGCGCAGCAGCTCGACGACCTCGGCGATCGCGTCCTGGGAGAGCAGCATGCCGCCGAGGACGCCCTGCTCCGCCGAGATGTCGTGGGGAGGGGTGCGCTCGAATTCGTGGTCCTGCGGGCCGATATCCGCCACGCTCACCGCCGCACCCCCATCTTCGTGGTCGCCGTCCGCCCCGTCGCCGACCCGTTCACCTCACGTCTACCTGACGCGTCGGACATTCTCGCGACCCCGCGCCGCCGCGGGCAAAGCAGCCTGTGGACGACCCTGTGGACTCCCTGTGCAGACACGCCGATTCGGTTGTGCACGACCTGTGGACAACTTTGTGGATTCGTCGTGGACGACCTCGACGGCATCCCGCTAACCTGCGGGAACGCCGTCCACGGGGTGTGTGAGAAAGAAAGTCGGCCGATCGTCCCGATGTAAGGCTTGAATTTCGTACGAACGTTACAGCCTGGTACCCTCGGCGCGATGACCTCCCCCCGCCGGCTCGCGACCCCGCACGACCGCGAGATCCTGCGCCTGGCCGTGCCGGCCTTCGGCGCGCTCGTCGCCGAACCGCTCTTCCTGCTGTCCGACACGGCGATCGTCGGGCATCTCGGCACCGCCCAGCTCGGCGGACTGGGCGTCGCCGGGCAAGCCCTGACCACCATCGTCTACGTCTGCGTCTTCCTCGCCTACGGCACGACCGCCGGGGTGGCGCGCCAGGTCGGCGCGGGGGACATGCGGGCCGCGATCAGGCAGGGCATCGACGGCCTGTGGCTCGCGCTCGCCATCGGCGCGGCACTGGTCGTGGCCGGCTGGCCGCTGGTCTCCTGGATCGTCGACGCGTTCGGCGCGTCCCCCGGCGTCGCGCCGCACGCCGAGACGTACCTCAAGATCAGCCTGTTGGGCATCCCGGGGATGCTGCTCGTGTTCGCCGGGACCGGCGTACTCCGCGGCCTCCAGGACACGCGCACCCCGCTCGCCGTTTCGGTCGGCGGCTTCTCACTGAACCTGCTGCTCAACGCACTGTTCGTGCTCGTCCTGGACTGGGGGATCGCCGGCTCCGCGTGGGGGACCGTCCTCGCCCAGACGGGCAGCGCGGCCGTCTACGTCGCGGTGGTCCTGCGCGGCGCGCGCGAGCACGGCGCCCCCGTCCGTCCCGACCTGGACGGGTTGTGGACGTCGGCCACCGCGGGCTTCGGCCTTTTCGTCCGGACGGCGGCGCTGCGCATCGTCCTCATCGTCGGGACGTCGATCGCGGCCCGGATGGGGGACCCGGAGATCGCCGCCTTCCAGGTCGGTTTCCAGATCTGGACGCTCATGGCGTTCGCGCTCGACGCCATCGCGATCGCCGGGCAGGCCATCACGGGACGCTACCTGGGCGCGTCCGACCTCGCGGGCACCCGGGCCGTCACCCGCCGGATGGTCGGGTGGGGCATCGGGTGCGGCATCGCGTTCGGGCTGGCGATCCTCGCCGTGCGGCCGTGGCTGCCGGGCCTCTTCACCTCCGACGGCGACGTCCGGAACCTCCTCCTCGCTTCCCTGCTGCTCGTCGCGGTCCTGCAACCGGTCGCCGGCGTGGTGTTCGTCCTGGACGGCATCCTGATCGGCGCCGGCGACGGCCCCTACCTCGCCGTGACGACGCTGCTCGCGACCGCCGTCTTCATGCCGGCGGCCATCGTCCTCTACCGGGCGGACGCGGGCCTCGTCGGACTGTGGACGGCGATCGGCCTGTGGATGCTGACCCGCATGCTCACCCTCGGCCTCCGCGCCCGCGGCGACCGCTGGATGGTCACCGGCGCGGTCCGCTGAAATCCGCGAATCACACCCGCACCGGCCATCACACTCGCTACTATTCGAACATGTGTTCCACACACGGCGAGCGGATGGCCCGGCTGACTCAGGCGATCGACGACCTGGCGGCGGAGGGCCTCGCCGGCCTGCCCCCGGAGACCCTGGTCGAACGGGTCGCGGGCATCTGGTCGCTCGTCGAGGGCATCGACCCGGAGATCGCCCGCCGCCGCACCCGCTACACGACCCCCGAGACGTGACCGCTCAGCCGCCGAGCGGTGGCAAAATCTGCAGGACCGAACCCGAGCCGTCGACCGCCTTCCCCACCCCCGCCGAGCTCCCCAGACGGGCGGCCACCGCCTTGCGGAGCTCGGGCAGCCGCGCGTAGAGGACGTCCCCCGGGCACGAGGTGTTGTTGAGGTCGCGGTGCCCGATGATGGCGCTGGACGGATCAAGGCCGTACTGCCGGCACAGCCAGACGCACACCTCCAGCAGCGAACTCCACAGGCGGTCCGGCACCGCCTTCGTCATGTAGGTGCCCTCGTTCTCGATGCCGATCGTGTGCTCGTTGTGGTGCAGGACCTGCGCGCCGACGGCGAGGTTCCCCGCCCGGACAGACCGCAGGCTCCGGTTCCGCCCCTCCATCACGATGCCGCCGCGGCTGATGGTGAGCTGCTGGCCGGTGTCGTCCCAGCCGTTGCCGTCCATGTGCATGTTCTGGATGGCCCGCGACAGGCCGAACGCGTGGGCGAGCGAACCGTCCTTGGAGTTCCCCGTGGCCGTGTGGTGCACGATGATGCGGTCCGGCGCCCGCCCGAGGATCCTCGCCGGACGCCGAGGCGGCCTCGCGTTCCACTGCGCACGCGTGTACACGTGCGGGGCCTCGGCCCTGAACATGACCTGCTCGCCGGTCCCGTGAAGACGTTCGTCCGCCATGGCCACATTCTGGTGGGACGTCCCCCAGGACATCATCTCCAGCAGTCCCGCTCCCACCGCACCCCCGATGAGCGACCGTCGCGTCACGCGCCGGACCGCCCCGTCCCGGTCGCTCGCGCCCTCCCCCGAATGCGCGTTCACCACCGTCCCCCTTCATTCCGCGATTATGTGATCACGGAACGTAATCGCCCCAAAGTTGACCACCCAAACACAGGGCGATTCACGGACGTTTCACGCGAAACCATGGCCATAACACCACCCCACCCACCCCGAAGGCCCCCGCAAGCCCCCGTCCACCCCAACCCCGGACAACCCGCCGCCCAACAACACCCCACCCCAGACCCCCGTCCCCGCCACTTTCACCCCGGACAAAGCCCCCCAACGCACCCCACGGCAGAAGCACGAGCAGCGGAACGGACCAATAACCCGTACGGTGTCGCCTCAGCCCCGGCGGCCGGCCGCGCCGCCACAGCCAACGAGCGGGCGAACCCGATCCCGCGGAGCGTGGCGCGGAAGCCCGTCGCCATCAACGAAACGATCTCCAGGAGAACGAGATGCGGTCGGCGAGAACCGCCCACACGAGGCAACGGCAGGAGCATGACCCGCCCCGAGGGCGGCGCGAGGTGCGTCGAGGCGAAACGCCGGCGAGCTAGAAACGGTCGCGCGAGGCGACGGCGTCCGGAGCATGACCTGGACCGAGGGCGGCGCTGGGTGGGGCGGGCGCGGTGTGGGTGGCGGGACGCGGTGGTGCGTGTAGGGGCGGTGGGGGTGGGGTGTCTGGAAATGGTGACGGCCCCCGTCCGGGTGGGCGGGGGCCGTCGGTGGAGCGGGTGTCAGGCCTCGAGGACGTTGACGTCGATCGTGGCGTTGACGTCGCTGTGCAGGCGGACGCTGACGCGGTGGGTGCCGACGGTCTTGATCGGGTTGCCGATCTCGATGCGGCGGCGGTCGAGGTCGGGGCCGTTCGCGGCGCGGACGGCCTCGGCGATGTCGGCGGCCGTCACGGCGCCGAAGAGGCGGCCGTTGCTGCCGGTGCGGGTGCGCAGCGTGACGCGCAGCCCGCCGAGCCGGTCGGCGACCTCCTTGGCGTGCTCGACGGTCGCGATCTCGCGGGCCGAACGCGCCTTCTTGATGGAGTCGATCTCCTTCTCGGCGCCCCGGGTCCACCTGATCGCGAACCCGCGGGGGACGAGGTAGTTGCGGCCGTAGCCGTCGCGGACCTCGATGACGTCTCCGGGCTCGCCGAGCCCGGAGACCTGCTGGGTCAGGATGAGCTTCATGATCGTTCCTCCTGCCTCAGCGCGCGGTGCTGGTGTACGGCAGCAGCGCCATCTCGCGCGCGTTCTTGATCGCCGTGGCGACGTCGCGCTGGTGCTGGGTGCAGTTGCCGGTCACCCGCCGGGCACGGATCTTGCCGCGGTCGGAGATGAACTTCCGCAGCAGGCCCGTGTCCTTGTAGTCGACGTAGGAGATCTTCTCCTGGCAGAAAACGCAAACCTTCTTCTTCGGCTTGCGGGGAGGTGGCTTCGCCATCGTGGTGCTCCTTTGGGAGAGCCCCGCTCACGCGGGAATGGACGTGTACTTGATCTGTTAGAAGGGCGGGTCGTCGGAGAAGCCTCCGCCGCCCCCGCCGCCGCCGCTGGTGGCC
Source organism: Actinomadura madurae (assembly GCF_047130825.1). Taxonomy (NCBI): domain Bacteria; kingdom Bacillati; phylum Actinomycetota; class Actinomycetes; order Streptosporangiales; family Thermomonosporaceae; genus Actinomadura; species Actinomadura madurae. The sequence continues at coordinate 6,658,245 of NZ_CP083237.1, read as the reverse complement.
CACGGGTCGTCGGCCGGCGCGCCGCCCTGCTGGCCGCCGCCGAAACCACCGCCGCCCTGCTGGCCTCCGCCGCCGAAGCCGCCGCCGCCCTGGCCGCCGCCTCCGCCGCCGCCGAAACCACCGCCGCCCCCGCCCTGCCGCTGGGTCTTGTTGACCTTGGCGGTGGCGTTGCGCAGCGACGGGCCGACCTCGTCGACCTCGATCTCGAAGACGGTGCGCTTCTCACCCTCGCGGGTCTCGTAGGAGCGCTGCTTGAGGCGTCCCTGCACGATCACCCGCATGCCGCGCTGCAGGGTCTCGGCCACGTTCTCGGCGGCCTGCCGCCAGACGTTGCAGGTCAGGAACAGCGCCTCGCCGTCCTTCCAGTCGCCCGACTGGCGGTCGAAGAACCGCGGCGTCGAGGCGATGCGGAAGGACGCGACCGCCTGGCCGCTCGGCGTGAAACGCAGATTCGGGTCCTCGACGAGGTTCCCGACGATCGTGATTACGGTGTCGCCTGCCATGGGGCTCGCTCCGGCTGCTGAGAGGGCTGAGCCAGGCTCAGTGGACCTCGGGGCGGATGACCTTGGTACGGAGGATCGACTCGCTCAGGTTGAGCTGCCGGTCGAGCTCCTTGACCGTGGCAGGCTCAGCCGACAGGTCGACCACCGCGTAGATGCCTTCGGACTTCTTCTGGATGTCGTACGCCAGGCGCCGGCGGCCCCAGACGTCGATCTTCTCCACGCTGCCGCCGCCGTCCTTGACGACCTTCAGGTACGGGTCGAGCGCCGCGTTGGCGGTGCGCTCGTCGATGGCGGGGTCGAGAATGGCCATGAGTTCGTAACGACGCATGCTGTGTCCCTACCTCCTCTGGACTGATGCGGTCACGGTCTCTCCGTGACAGGAGGGCTGTTGCGTCCCCCGCGGCGGCGCCGAACCCCGGATCGCCGGGCGCACCTGCCGCGAGACCGGTCCAGGCTACCAACACTCGGCAGCGTACGAGCCGGTTCATGGAGTGGAGCGCCAGCGGAACGGAGTGAACCGGCTCGTACCGCCCTTGCCGGGGGTGTGGGGGTCGCCCCCACGAGTGACTACGAGCCGGTTCATGGAGTGGAGCGCCAGCGGAACGGAGTGAACCGGCTCGTACCGCCCTTGCCGGGGGTGTAGGGGTCGCCCCCACGAGTGACTACGAGCCGGTTCATGGAGTGGAGCGCCAGCGGAACGGTTCGCGGAGCCCGGGCCGCGGCGGAGTGAACCGGCCGTCGCGCCCGCGGAAACGGTGATGTACCGCCCCTGCCGGAACGGTGATGGCGCGTGGGTCATCGGGTGGGGGTTGGGTGGGGTGGTCGGCGGGCGCAGCGGCGGCGGTCTAGTTCGGCCATGATGTCGGCCATGCGGGCGCGCATGCGGGCGGCCTGGGTCGTCAGCTGCGACAGCTCCTCGACGAGCTCCGCGTCACCGATGAGCCCCAGCTCCGATTTCGTCACGGTGTGCACCTCCTGCTCCTCCCCCGGGCGGACCCGAGCCCGGTGTTCTCGAATCCATGTTCGACCGTACCGGGTGCCGCCGACATTTATCGCGCACCCCCGCCGGTTGATCTCTTGCTCGGCTGGGCATTTCTTTACCCACATGGTCCGTCCGGTCCCGCGCTCACCGTGCGCCCCAGGCGCGGGGGCCATCAGCTGACGAGGAGGAGTCCATGCCACAGGAGGCGACCGGCTCGCGGCCGTCCGCCGCCCGCGCGCAGGCCGAGTCACAGCCGCACCGGATGCAGGACGTGCTCGCTCTGGCGTCCGTCACCGTCGGGCTCGCGGCCCTGGTCCTCGGGTGGATCCCGGAAACGCACTTCTTCGGCGCGGTGCTGGGCACGATCGGGCTGCCGCTGGCCCTGTACTCCCAGATGGTGTCGGCGACGACGAACGAGCGCTGGCTGAACGTGATCGGGATGATCGCCGCGTTCATCGGCGCCGGGTTCGCGCTGAGCAACGGCGGGTTCTCCCTCTGACCGCGGAGCCCGCCCGCGCTGTCGTGGTGCGCGGCTAGGCTCGTGGGCATGCGCATCGGAGCCCATGTCGACCAGAACAACCCGCTCGACAACGCCCGCGCGGTCGGCGCCGACGTCGTCCAGTTCTTCCTGGGCGATCCGCAGGGGTGGAAGAAGCCCGTCCTGCCGGAGGGCGTCGAGGCGCTGGCGGGTTCCGGCGTGGACGTCTACGTGCACGCTCCGTACACGATCAATGTGGCCACGTCCAACAACCGGATCCGGATCCCGAGCCGCAAGAACCTCACGCAGCAGCTGGAGGCGGCGGCCTCCATCGGCGCGAAGGCGTTGATCGTGCACGGCGGGCACGTCCTGAAGGACGACGACCCGGAGACCGGCTTCGAGAACTGGCGCAAGGTGTTCGAGCGCGTCGAGTGTCCGATTCCGGTCTACATCGAGAACACCGCGGGCGGCGGCAACGCCATGGCGCGCAAGTTCGACCGGATCGCCCGGTTGTGGGAGGTGCTGTCCGGCGTTCCGGGGCTGGACGGCAAGATCGGTTTCTGTCTCGACACGTGCCACGCGCACGCGGCGGGGGAGGAGCTCGTCGACGCCGTCGACCGGATCAAGGCCATAACCGGCCGCATCGACCTGGTGCACTGCAACGACAGCCGGGACGCGTTCGGATCTGGCGCCGACCGGCACGCCAACCTCGGCAGCGGGAGCATCGATCCCGAGCTGATCCTCGGTGTCGTCCGGGCGGCGAACGCCCCGGTCGTGGTGGAGACGCCGGCGGCGGGCCAGTCCGACGACATCGCGTGGCTGCGGTCGAAGATCTGACGCGGCCGCCGGATGGATCTTCGCCCAGGGTGGGGAACCAGCGTGCCGCGCACGGCATCTAACGGGTCGTGACGGAAAACCGCGTAGGTCAAGCCGGACGACAAAATCCGAAGGTCACGTCACACTGGCATAATCCGGAACCCAGCCCTCAGCGCACGCGTGTCCACTCTGGCGGCGGGCGCGCAGACCGATCGGGATGCTCATGGCACAGCCCCCTTACGACCCCTACGGCTATGGAGCGCAGGACCCCTACGCCCAGTCCTACTCACAGCAGCCCGCGGTCCAGCACCACTACTACGGGTCGTCGGTGCCGGCCACCGCGCCGACCAACGGGATGGCGACCGCGTCGCTGGTGTGCGGGCTCATCGGCTTCTTCGCCTGCGGTCTGACGTCGATCCTCGCGGTCATCTTCGGGCACATCTCGCTGAACCAGATCAAGCGGACGCGCGAGGGCGGCCACGGCATGGCCGTCGCCGGACTCGTCCTCGGCTACATCGTGTCCGCGGGATGGATCATCTTCTGGATCTTCTACATCGGCCTGTGGGCGATGATCGTGGGCAGCGGCGCCGCGACCAGCAGCACGTACTGACCGTTCAGGCGAGCCGGGGAACGCCCGCCACCTCCACGCCGACGCTCGACATCAGCACGGTCATGGGGGTGGGGGTGTCCCGCCAGGCCTTCACCGCTCCGGCGAAGACGTCCAGGACGGCGCGCAGCGACGCCGGGTCCGTGTCGGCCAGTTCGGCCCACGACTCGTACAGCACCATGTAGCCGTGCTTGGCCGGCGTCCAGGACAGGTCCTTGAGGTACTCGCCGAGGTCGTCCCAGCCGGTTCCCGCCCCTTCGGGCAGCTCGAACGCGCCGCCGCACAGGCGCAGGAACGACTCCTCCGTCCGCGCGCGGCGTCCGTCGAGGTAGAAGCCGCGCCAGCCGGCCTCCTCGGCCCTGCCGATCCAGCTCGTGTCGCCGACCGCGCCCGGCACCGGCGGCGTCCGCCACTGGTAGACGCCCGGCTCCAGCCGTCCCGCGAGCAGCTCGGTCAGTGCTTGGTTCGCGTCCACGTCATCTCCCGGCAGTGTCGTGCGTTCCTGCGGCGCGCGGGGTCCGGGTCGACCCGCCCGCGGCGATCATTTCCCGGACATCCGCCGCAAAATCCCCCAACATGGGCACGTTCCGGCCACGACCGCCGGAGCGCCCGGCGATCGCCGCACGGGCACCCGACGCGGTCCCGCCCATGACGCGCTGAGCAGCGCCGATTTCCCGACCTTGACAGCGTCTCTCGTCGTTCCGTATTCTCTCGATTTAAGAGATGCTCAATTTCAGAGCAACTCTCGGAGCGAGGTAGTTGCCCGATTCCGGAAGGAACACAGAGATGAACACCACGCCCACCGCCACCCGCGTCCAGGCCCACTACGAGACCGTCAAGAAGCTCGGCCATTGGACGGACGACCGCCGCTTCGAGGTGCGCGCCCGCCGCGGCATGGTCGTCCTCGACCTGCGGTCCCCGCGCATCCCGGACGGCGACATCGAGGTCGGGGTCGGCCTCGACCACGCGATGGTGAAGCTGCTCGTCCCGCAGGACGCCCGCATCGACCACTGGGACCTGCGCTACACCGGCCGCGGCCGGGTCAAGGACTGGACCGGCGAGAACGGCGGCGGCCGGACGGTCCGCGTCACCGGCGAGATCCGGCACGGGGAGATCCGCGTCCACCGCGGCGGGGTCGCCACCCTGTCCGCGATGTTCTCGCGCGAGTTCGTCCAGGACGTCCGCCGCGCCCGGCGCGAAGGCACCACCCCGACGGTCGCCGACCCCGCCTACGACGGCTGACCCCGCACCCCCGGAGGCCCGTCCCGGCGATCCTGCCGGACGGGCCTCCGCCATGCGTCTCCCGCGCGCGCTTCCGCGGGCATGATGAATCCGGGTTTGAGTCTCCAGTGGCTGGAGGCCCCAGGGTGAGGGGCATGGAAGGCGACACCGTGTACACGATCGGGGAGCTGGCGCGGCGCACCGGGCTTTCGGTGCGGACGATCCGGTTCTACTCCGACGCGGGTGTCCTGCCGCCCACCCGCCGCACCGACGCCGGCTACCGGCTCTACGACGCGGACGCCGCCGCGCGCCTCGACCTCGTGCGGACGCTGCGCGACCTCGGCGTCGACCTCGGCACCGTCCGGCGCGTGCTGGACCGCGAGGTCGGCGTCGGGGAGGTCGCGGCGGCGCACGCGGAGGCGCTGGACGTGCAGATCCGCACGCTCCGGCTGCGCCGGGCCGTGCTGCGGGCGGTGGCGAAACGCGGATCGAACCCTGAGGAGATCGAACTCATGCACAAGCTCGCCCGGCTGTCCGACGAGGAGCGGCGGCGCATCATCACCGACTTCATCGACGAGTCGTTCGCCGGTCTCGACGTCCACCCCGGCTTCGCGGAGAAGATGCGGGCCGCCCTGCCGGACCTGCCGGACGACCCCGAGCCCGAGCAGGTCGACGCCTGGGTGGAGCTGGCCGAACTGGTCGGCGACCCCGGTTTCCGGGCGTCGGTGCGGCGGATGGCCGAGTTCCAGGCCGCCGAGATGGGACGGCAGACCGTCCCGGACGACCCGCAACGCCTCGCCGACCTGACGGTGGAGAAGGCCGGGCAGGCCCTCGCCGACGGGATCGCGCCCGACTCGGACGAGGCCCGCCCCATCGTGGACGAGCTGGCCCGCGCCTACGCCGACGCGTCCGGCGCGACCGACGACGCCGCCTTCCGCCGCGAGCTGCTGGCCCGCATGGAGATCGGCAACGACCGGCGGGCGGAGCGGTACTGGCAGCTGCTCGCCGTCATCAACGGCTGGCCCATCCCGCCGACGCTGACGCCGGCGTTCGAGTGGTTCATCGAGGCGCTGCGCGCCTGAGTCAGGGTGTCACCGGGACGCGGGCGTGGTGGGCGCCGCGCCAGCGTCCCAGCGACACCAGGTCGACCGCCCCGTCGAGGACGCCGCCGGCGGGATCGTCCACGCCGTCCGCCCGGACGGCGTCACCGGACGGGCGCAGGATGTCCCACACCACCAGCGCCGCCATCAGGAGCACGGTGGTGAACCGGGCGAGCAGCGCCAGCGAGTAGACGTCCTGGCTGATGCCGCCCTCCGGCGCGTCCAGGCTCAGCACCGCCGACATCGTCCCGGACAGGTCGGCGCCCGGCGTCTGCCCGGACACCGAGAGCAGGAACCACCAGATGCCGAAGAAGTAGGCGATCTCGCCGAGCTGCCAGACGACGAACGCGGGCAGCTTCGGCCGCGCCAGCACCGCCAGCGGCAGCAGCCACAGCACGTACTGCGGCGACCAGACCTTGTTCGGCAGCATGAACGCGACGAGCACGAGGAACATCAGCTGCGGCACGCGCGGCCGGCGCGGCGCGGTCAGGGCGAGGACGGCGATCCCGGCGGCGAGGACGAGGAACGTTCCCGTCCCGAGGAGGTTGAGCAGGTCGGTGTCGGTCGCGGGCTTCTCCAGCCCGTGGTTCTGGAGGACGAAGAAGATCGAGCCCCAGTCGATGCCGCGTCCCTGGCTGAAGGTGTAGAACTCCTTCCAGCCGTCCCACGCGAAGAGCATCACGGGGAGGTTGGCGGCGAGCCAGCCGGCGGCGGTGCCGGCGAGCATCCGTCCCATGGGGCGCCACTGCCCCGCCCTGACGCACAGCAGCACGAGCGGGCCGAGGAACAGCAGCGGGTAGAACTTCGCCGCGATAGCCAGCCCCAGCAGGCCCCCGGCGAGGGCGGGGCGGCGCGCCGACCACGCGGCCAGCGCCAGCGCCGACAGCGCCACCGCGAGCAGGTCCCAGTTGATGTACGCGGTGAGGAGCAGCGCGGGGGACAGCGCCACCATCAGCCCGGTGCGCAACGAGCGCCGTCCGGCGACGTAGGCGGTGGCGAGGACGGTGACGACCGCGAGGACGGCGAGCAGGAACACGGTGACGTTGAAGAACGCCATCCCGCGCGCGTCCGCGCCGAACGGCCTCACCAGCCACGCGGCCAGCTGCATGAAGCCGCCGCTCAGCACCGGGTACTCGACGTAGCGGATGTCGGAGCCGGTGAACGTGTCGAAGTACGGGATCTTCCCGTCGGCGAGCCCGCGCACGTAGTAGAGCGGATAGATGTCGGTGTAGCAGGCGTTCTCCGTCGTCTTCAGGAAGTCGAACCGCACCGACGCGCACGGCTGTTTCTGCAATCGGCCGAGCAGGCAGACCAGCACGGTGAGGCCCGCCAGCACCGGGACGAGCCGCTTGAACCGGCCGGGCCCCTCCGCCGGGTCGCCGTCGGCGGACATCGCGACCCTTTCCGTAGACGACGACATGGACAGCAAGACTATTGGTCCCGCCCCGGGGGCGATCAACACGGACCGAATCCTTGATCGAAACGGGACGGCCCGGAGCCGTCGCAGGCTCCGGGCCGTCCCGTTCACGCCGCGGCTAGGCGCCGTTCGGTTGCTCGTTCTCGTTCCGGCAGACCGGGTCGTTCCGGTTCTCGGGTTTCGCGCACCACCAGTCCTTGTCGCCGGTGGGAGGAAGGTCCGGGTTGCAGTTGATCGGCATGTTGTACTCGGCCTCCGTGCACGGCCGGCCCTGACCGGGCTGGGGGATCGTCGGCGTGCTCGACGGTCCCGGCTGCGACGACTGGCAGCCCTGGCCCGGCTGCTGGCCCGGCTGCTGGCCCTGCTGCTGCCCCGGCTGGCAGGTCGGCGTGTTGGACGGCGTCGGCGACGGCGACGTGGTCGGCTGCGGCCGCGCCTTCGCCCAGGGGGCGATCTCACCGCCGTTGACCGGCGGCGGGAACTGGGTGATGTCCTTGCCCTCCAGGGCCTTCAGCATGAAGACCTTGAACAGCTCGGCCGGGACCGTACCACCGTAGACCTGGTTGTAGCCGCCGACACCGATCAGCGACTTGCGGTTGCGGTTCTTGTCCTCGCGCCACATGGCCACCGACGTCGACAGCTCCGGCGTGTAGCCGACGAACCAGGCGGACTTGTTCTCGTCCGTCGTACCGGTCTTACCGGCGACCGGACGGGAGCCGAGGCTCGCGCGGGTACCGGTACCGGACTGGACGACCGCCTGCATGGCGGACGTGGCGTCCGCCGCGACGCCCTCGTCGAATGCCTGGGTGACCTTCTTGCCCCAGGGATTCTTGTTCACGACCTTGTGGGTCTTGCTGCTCACGATCGGCTGGCCGTCGCTCCGCCTGATCTCCTCGATGACATGGGCGTCGCGGTGCTTCCCGCCCGCCGCGAAGGTCGAGTAGACCGACGCCATCGTGACCGGGGTGGTGTCGATGACGCCGAGCGGCAGGGACGTGATGTCGTCCTTGAGGCTCGGGGTGTTGGCGGGGATGCCCATCTTCTTGGCCATCTCCACGACGTTGCCCAGCTGCACCTTCTGCCCGAGCTCGACGTACGCCGTGTTGATCGACATCGCCGTCATCTGCTTGAGGTTGTAGATGCCGTTCTCGTGGCGGGCGTCGTTGGTGAAGGTCGCGCCGGCGATGTTCCGCTTGTAGCTGCCGTCCATCGTCGTCTTCAGGCTGATGCCCTGGTCGAGCGCCGTGGCGAGCACGATCGGCTTGAACGACGAACCCGGCTGCACCCGGCCCTGGAAGGAGTTGTCGAACTGCGACTTCTGGTAGTTGGGACCGCCGTAGGCGGCCACCACGCCACCGGTCGCCGGGTTGACCGCGGCGAGCCCGAACTTGATGTCGCTGCCGAGACCGTTGTCCTTCTTGATCTTCGCGACGGCCCGGTTGGTGTACTCCTGCAACCGCTTGTCGAACGTGGTCTTGATCTGCAGGCCGCCCTGGTCCAGCATCCGCTGGTCGATGCCGAGCGCGTTGAGCTCGGCGATCACGCGGTCCTGGAGGTAGCCGACGTTGGGGTCGTCCGGGGCGTCGCTCCAGTCCTCCTGCGTCAGCGGGAACTTCGCCGCCGCGCGCTGGGACGAGTCGAGCCAGCCCTCCTTCACCATCCCGTCGAGGACGTAGTTCCAGCGGTCGACCAGAGCCTTCTTGGCCGGGTGCGACTCCGGGCCGCGCGTGCGGAAGTAGTACGGCTGCTGGATCATCGCGGCGAGCATCGCCGCCTCCGACACGGTGATCTTGTCGACCGGCTTGCGGAAGTAGGCGCGGGACGCCGCCTGGATGCCGTACGAGTGGCGCCCGAACGCGACGGTGTTGAGGTACAGCTCCAGGACTTCGCTCTTCTCCATCTCCTTGCCCATGCGGATGGAGATGAAGATCTCTTTGATCTTGCGGCTGGCCGTGCGGTCCTGGCTGAGGTTCGCCCAGTAGTTCCGGGCCAGCTGCTGGGTGATCGTCGAGGCGCCCGCGACCCCGCCGCCGGTCCCGGCCCGGTACACCGCGCCGACGATGCCGGCCGGCGAGATGCCGGGCTCGTGCCAGAAGCCGCGGTCCTCGGCCGCGAGCACCGCGTCCTGGACGACCTTCGGGATGTTCTTGAGCGGGACGGGCTCGCGGTGGGTGCCGATCCGGGCGAGCGTCGAGCCGTCGCTGTAGGTGATCCTCGACTCCTTCTGGAGCGCGGCCTGCTGCGCCTGCGTCGGGAGCGGGGTGTTGGCGTACGCGACGACGGTGAGCGTGGCCATGCCGAGGATCATCACGCTGATGACGGCGACCACGATCTTCCAGTTCGGGACGTACCGCCGCCAGCCGGTCTTGGCCTCGCCGTCGGCCCGCTTCTTCCTCTTGAGGCCTCTCCGTCCGCCGTCGTCCCCGCCCCAGAAACCGTCGTCCCCGCCGCCGCCACCGCCGCCGGGCCCGCCGGGACCGCCCGGCCCACCGGGGCCTCCAGGGCCGCCGGGGCCGCCGGGGCCGTTGCGCTTGACGGGACGGCCCGCGCCGCCGGAACGCATCGCCGCGGGCGCACCGCGGCGGCGGGCGCCGCCGCCGGGGGCACCGGCCCGCGCGGGGCCGCCGCGCCCGCCCGGCCTGCCGCCGGGGCGCGCCGGCGTGCGGCCGGGGGTCGGCGAGCCCGCCGGCCCGCCGCGCTGCCCGCCCGCGGGCGCACCGGATGAGCCGGGGCGGGGGGCGCCCCTCCGGCCGGGGCTCTCTCCGTAGTCCGGTCCGTATCGGCTTGGGTTACTCACGCGGCCTCATCAACTGGGGGACGGCTGTGCGTCGTCCGAGCGTACTGTGCCCCCGGAGCCGCGGGGGGCGATGAGGCGAGGCTCGCCTCCCCCAGAGCGGACGGACGCACACGGTCATGACCGCTGGCGTGCGGCAATTCACGAAGATGCTTCATGTCACACCCCCAATCTCCACTGGACGGTTCGGCTCGGGAGGGTCCGCCGGTTCATTCCGGCGGTCTCGACAGCAGGGACAGCGGGCGCAGGCTCTCGGTCTCGGCCTCGCGGCCGCCCCGCCTGTTCCGGCAGGCGGGGTCGCCCTGGTGCATCTGGCACCACCACCGCGGCGGCGGGTTGCTCGGCGGCTTGTTCGGGTCGCAGTTGCCGTTCTGGAACGGCGACTGGCAGGGCGGCAGGTTGCCGCCGCCGGGACCGCCGCCCGGACCGCCGCCGTTGCCGCCCTGGCAGCGCGGATCGAACCGGCCGATCGGGCTGTCGCACCACGGCGGCCGCTTGTCCTTCTTCTTCTCCGGCGGCTTCGCCCACTTCTGGACGATCCCGCCCCACACCGGCGGCGGGAACGCCTGGGGCTCCATGCCCTGCACGGCGTTCGCCATGTAGGACCGCCAGATGCGGGCGGGGATCGTGCCGCCCTCCACCTCGCCGATCCCCGGCAGGATCACCGACTTCTTCTTCCCGTCCGGCCCCACCGAGTCGTTGAAGATCGTCACCGCCGTCGAGACCTGCGGGACGTACCCGACGAACCACGACGAGACGTTCCGGTCGGTCGTGCCGGTCTTGCCCGCGGCCTGGCGCCCGTCCGGCAGCGCCGCCGCCGTCGCGGTACCGCCCCGGATGACCTGCTGCATCGCGTACGTCGCGTCCGCGGCGACCTTCGGGCTGAAGACGCGGCGCTTCTCGTAGTTCGGCTTCAGCCGGACCGTCTTGTTGTCGGACGCCTTCACCGTGCGGATCACGTGCGGCTGGTGGTACACGCCGCCGTTGGCGAACACCGCGTACCCCGCCGCCTGCTCGACCGGGCGGATGTTGTTGACGCCGAGCGCCAGGTTCAGGCAGCACGCGTGCGGCTTCAGCAGTTCGGACTCGATGCCGGCGTCGGTCTCGGTCTTGATGACCTCCTCGATGCCCACCTTGCCCATCAGCTGGATGAACGCGGTGTTCACCGAGTCCTGCGTCGCCTTGACCAGATTGATCGCCGGGCCCACGTCATGGCTGTTCGGGACGATCACCGCATTCGGGTCGTCCTTCGACACCACGTTGCCCTCCGGGCCGATCGGTGTCTTCGACCGTCCCTCCACGAGACTCTTCAGGCTGTAGTTCTGCTTCAGCGCCGTCGCGAGGACGTACGGCTTCATCGCCGACCCCGCCTGCGCCGAGCCCTGCCACACGTTGTTGAAGGACTGGTCCAGGTAGTCGGGACCGCCGTAGAACGCGACGACCTCCCCGTTCGCGGTGTTCACCGAGATCAGGCCGACGCGGATCTTCTTCTTCGCCAGCTTCTTCGGGTTCACCTGGGGGACCGTGCGCTCGGCCGCCCGCTTGGCCATCGCCATCTTCTTGCGGTCGAACGTCGTGTAGACGCGCAGGCCCTTGGTCGTCAGCTCCTTGTCGGCGATCTTCAGCCGGCGGAGCTCCTCCTTGGCCCGCATCAGCATGTAGCCGCGCTGGCCGCCGTAGAGCTGGTCGCTGGTGCCGGCCTTACTGATCTTCGGCAGGCGCTGCATGTACTTGGCGGCATCGGCCTGGCTGAGCTTGCCCATCGCGACCATGCCCTTGAGCGTGTACTGGTACCTCGCGGTCGTCCACGCCTGGTTGGCCTTCTCCCCCGGATCCCGGTTCGGGTTCTGGATGATGCCACCGAGCAGGGCGGCCTGGTCCGGCCGGAGCTTCCACACGTCCGTGCCGAAGTACTCGCGCGACGCCGCCTGGATGCCGTAGGTGTCCCGGCCCATGTAGATGGTGTTCAGGTAGAGCTTGAGGATCTCGTCCTTGGAGTGCTCGTCCTCCAGCTTCAGCGAGATGAACAGCTCCTTGAACTTCCGGCTGACGGTCCGGTTGTTCGGGTCGGAGTAGTAGTTCTTCGCGAGCTGCTGGGTGATCGTGGACCCGCCGCCCGACCCGCCGGTCAGGTTGTCCCACACCGCCCGCGTCGTGCCCTTCACCGAGAACCCGGGGTCGGTGCGGAAACTCCGGTTCTCCGCCGCTAGCACCGCGTTCTGGACGTGCGGCGGCACCTTGGCCAGCTCGACGCTCTGCCGCTTCTTGCCGATCCGGCCGATCTCGGTTCCGTCGGTGTAGTAGAAGATCGACGCCTGGTCCTCGACGCCCGCGACCGTCGGCTCCTTGGGCGTCGGCGTGTTCGCGTACGCCACCCAGATCAGCGTGACGAACGCCGCGATGCCGAGCCCGCAGACCCCGGCCACGATCTTCCAGGACGGGATGAACCGCCGCCACCCCGTCTCCCGGGACCGCAGATGCCCGAGGAACCCCTTCTTCCCAGGGGGCCCCTGCGGACCGGGCCCGCCCGGCCCGCCAGGTCCCCCGGGCCCGCCGGGCCCTGCGGGTCCGCCGGGGCCTCCGGGGCCGGTCGACCGGTTGGCCGCGCGCACCCCACCACCGCGGAACTTCGCGGTCACCTTCGAACCGAGGTCCTGCCCGATCTTCCCGAGCTCGCCGAGCTTCTCCTTCACCCCGGGCTTCGGCGCGGGACCGAACCCCGCCGGGGCGCCCATCCCGGGCCCGGCCATACCGCCGCCCGGCGCACCGAACGCCCCGGGCCCGCCTGGCCCGCCTGGCCCGCCTGGCCCACCAGGTCCACCCGGTCCACCCGGTCCGCCCGGTCCGCCCGGTCCGCCCGGAACGCCCCCCATGCCAAGGCCGTTAGGCGTCCCCGAGTTACCCGGCCCGCCGGGCGCGTTGCCCATCCGGGGCCCGTTCGAAGGCACAAGCGCCCCAGAACCGCTGGGGCCAGAGGGAGCGGCCTCACCCGGCCCGACCCGCGGCCCTTGACCGCCAGGCGCACCGCCGCCAGGACCACTCTGAGCACCGAACGGACCACCGAAAGCACCTTGATCAGGCACCCCGCCGGGCGGACCGGCCAGCGGCTCCCGTCCACCCATCGGCCCCGAGTTCCCAGGACCGCCAAGAGCACCTTGGTCACCGCCGCCAAGCGGACCTTGGCCACCCGGGGCACCACCCGCACCCGGACCACCGAATCCGCCCTGTTCAGCCGCGCCACCAGGCGGGGCGCCCAGCGGATCGCCGCTCATCGGGCCGGAGCCACCGGGACCACCCAGCGGACCTTGACCGCCTGCGGCAGGACCGGCGCTCGGACCGCCGAACGCACCCTGATCGGCCACGCCACCGAGCGGGGCGCCTAGCGGATCCTGGCCGCCCATCGGGCCTGAGCCACTCGGGCCGCCGAACCCACCTTGGTCACCGGGGCCACCGAGCGGCCCCTGGCCGCCCGCGGCGTTGCCTGCGCCCGGACCGCCGAACGCACCCTGATCAGCCGGGCCGCCGAGCGGGCCGGCCAGCGGGTCGTGGCCGCCGGCGCTCGGGCCGCCGAGCGGGGGGTCCTGGGGGCCTGGGGTGCCCATCGGGCCCGGGTCGGCGGGCGGGGGCTGCGCCGCGTGGCGGCCCCTGGACGGCGGGGACGGGAGCGCGGGATTGGGCGCGGTGCCGCCGAGCGGCCCCGGCGACGCGGCGGGGCCGGAGGAGCCGGCCATGAAGCCGGGGCTCTCCGACGGGCCGGGCGGGCCGGGGTTCTGGGGCATGCCGGACGGACCCGCCGGGTTCGACCCGGCGGGCTCACGGTGGGCACCCGGAAGGCCGGATTCGCCGGAGTCGCCGGGACGGGGGTTCTGCTGCCCGCCCGGCCTCTGCGACCCGGGTTCCGGTCGGGGCTGGCTTGGATTACTCACGCGACCTCATCAACAGGGGACAACGGGTGTTGCCGAGGGCCGGGGGTGGCTCCCCGGCCTTGTTGCGACTCGTGCGCCGTCCGAAGAGTACTGTGCGGGCTGGTGAGCGGGGGGAGCGCGTGCACGGCGAAGGTACGTTTCGGCCGGTCAACGCCCCCGGAGTAGGCGGATCCTCCTTACTCGTCTCTCGCTCGGGGCTCGGGTCCCCGTTCCTGAGTACGTACGACGTGGCCGATAGCGCCTTGCGCAACTTTGACATATTTCCGCCACATACACCCTGAATTCGCCGCATTCGGGAGGCGGGACCGCGGCCCCGCCGAGCCGCCCCAGGTAGATCGCCACTTGCCAGGAGGGGCCGGGCTACGTATCTTGTCGATGTATCGAGCCGATACATTCGCTCGATACATCGGATCGAGACATCGGCTCTGCGGAAGAGGGACCGGGATGGCTGCCAAGAAGGGCGCGGGCGTGCTGGAGCTCGCCGTGCTCGGGCTGCTGCACGAGTCCCCGATGCACGGCTACGAGCTGCGCAAACGGCTCAATGCCCTGCTGGGCATGTTCCGCGCGTTCTCCTACGGCTCGCTCTACCCGTGCCTCAAGCAGCTGCTCGCCAACGGGCTGATCATGGAGGACCGGCCGGAGGAGCCGAACCCGCCACTGGCACTGCAGAGCCGCCGGTCGAAGATCGTCTACAAGCTCACCGCCGACGGCAAGGAGCGCCTCCAGCAGCTCCTGACCGAGGCCGGTCCGGCGTCGTGGGAGGACGAGGGGTTCGGCGTGCACTTCGCCTTCTTCTCGCACACCCGCGCCGACGTCCGGCTGCGGATCCTCGAAGGCCGGCGCAGCCGGCTGGAGGAGCGCCTGGAGAGCGTCCGCGCCGCCCTGGCGCGAACGCGCGAGCGGGTCGACTCCTACACCCTGGAGCTGCAGAACCACGGGCTGGAGTCGGTGGAGCGCGAGGTCCGGTGGCTCAACGAGCTCATCGGGCGCGAGCGTGCCGAGCAGGAACTGCAAGCACAGTCAGCTAAGCGAATTGATCAGGACATGCCTCGGGACGAGGGCCGCTGAACAACGAGCGGCCCGGCGCCTTCGGGGGCGGGTGAAACACCACATGTTCCGCAACAGAGAAGGAGCAACCGGATGGGTTCGGTGCGCGTAGCCATCGTGGGTGTGGGCAACTGCGCCTCTTCGCTCGTCCAGGGTGTCGAGTTCTACAAGGACGCGGCCCCCGACACGCGAGTCCCCGGCCTGATGCACGTCCAGTTCGGCGACTACCACGTGGGCGACGTCGAGTTCGTGGCGGCGTTCGACGTGGACGCCAAGAAGGTCGGGATGGACCTGTCCGAGGCCATCCACGCCAGCGAGAACAACACCATCAAGTTCGCCGACGTGCCGCCGACCGGGGTGACCGTCCAGCGCGGGCACACGCTCGACGGCCTCGGCGAGTACTACCTGGACATGGTCGAGGAGTCCGACGCCAAGCCGGTCGACGTGGTGCAGGCGCTGAAGGACGCCGAGGTGGACGTCCTGGTGTCGTACCTGCCGGTGGGCTCGGAGGAGGCCGATCGCTTCTACGCCCAGTGCGCGATCGACGCCAAGGTCGCGTTCGTGAACGCGCTGCCGGTGTTCATCGCCAGTGACCCCGAGTGGGCGCAGAAGTTCACCGACGCGGGCGTGCCGATCGTCGGCGACGACATCAAGTCGCAGGTCGGCGCGACGATCACGCACCGCGTCATGGCCCGGCTGTTCGAGGACCGCGGTGTCGAGCTGCTGCGCACGTACCAGCTCAACTTCGGCGGCAACATGGACTTCATGAACATGCTGGAGCGCAAGCGGCTCCAGTCCAAGAAGATCTCCAAGACGCAGTCCGTCACCTCGCAGATCCCGCACGAGATGGCCAAGGCGGACGTGCACATCGGCCCGTCCGACCACGTGCCGTGGCTGGACGACCGCAAGTGGGCGTACGTGCGGCTGGAGGGCAAGTCGTTCGGCGACACGCCCCTCAACCTGGAGTACAAGCTGGAGGTCTGGGACTCCCCGAACTCCGCCGGCGTCATCATCGACGCGGTCCGCGCCGCCAAGATCGCCAAGGACCGCGGCATCGGCGGCCCGATCCTGTCGGCCAGCTCCTACTTCATGAAGTCGCCGCCCGAGCAGTACAACGACGACCAGGCGCACGACGCGGTGGAGAAGTTCATCCGCGGCGACGTGGAGCGCTGAGCCCTGAGAGTCTGATCACAAAGTTCCCAAAGGACGCCCTGGCAGTGGACATCCCACTGTCAGGGCGTCCTTACTTCTGTGAGAAAACGGTGATGTACCGGCCCTTTGTCACGCTCTGGCCCTACTGTGACACCGCCGGTTACTGCGCGCCAGGTGCCGAAGCTTCGAGGTGGGGAACGTGATGGCACGCGAGATGTTCAGGGTGACGGTGGGGCTGGCGGGCCTCGTGATGGGGATCGCCGGGTGCGCGGGAGGGGGTGACGACGCCTCCGCGGACGGCGCCTCCCGCCAGGGCGGCACGCTCCGCGTCATCGGGTCGTCCGACGTCGAGCACCTCGACCCCGCGTCGGTGTCCAGCGTCGGCGCGTACGGGCTGGCGCGCACCTTCGCCCGGACGCTGTTCGGAACGCGCGCGTCCAACGACTTCCAGGAGACGATCCCCGTCCGGCCCGACGTCGCCGTCCGCCTCCCCACGCGCGAGAACGGCGACATCTCCAAGGACCGCCGCACGTACACGGTGCGGCTCCGCGACGGCGTCCAGTGGAACACGAGCCCGCCGCGCCCGGTCACCGCGCCCGACTTCGTCCGCGGCTTCGAACGGCTCTGCAACCCGGCGTCGCCGTCCTCCGGCAAGGGCTACTACCTCTCCACGCTCAAGGGAATGGACGAGTTCTGCCGCGGCTTCGGCTCCGTCGACGCGAAGAACGCCGGGGCGATCGCCGCCTACCAGCGCGACCACGACATCGAGGGCGTCAGCGCCAAGGACGACAGGACGCTCGTGTTCAGGCTGAAGCGTCCCGCCAGCGACTTCCTCAACCTGCTGTCGCTGCCGTTCACCGCCGCCGCGCCCACGGAGTACGACGCGTACGTCCCGGACAGCGCCGAGTTCCGGCAGCACACGATCTCCAACGGCCCGTACCAGATCACCGAGTACCGTCCGGGGCTCTCGTACGTGCTCTCCCTCAACCCGGCCTGGCGGGCGGCGAGCGACCCCCTCCGCGAGCGCCACGTCGCCAAGATCCGGATCACGCTCGGGCAGGACTCGCCGGAGACCGTCCAGCAGCAGATCGAGCAGGGCGTCGCCGACCTCGCGTGGGACCAGCCCGTCCCGACGTCCGCCATCCCGGACCTGCGTGACGACCCGCGCTTCGCGATCAGGGAGACGCCGAACAACAGCCCCTACCTCGTCTTCAACCTGCGCAGCCCCAACAACGGCGGCGCGCTCGGCGACCGGGCCGTCCGGCAGGCCCTGGAGTACGCCATCGACCGCAGCGCCCTCATCAAGATCGTCGGCGGGCCGTCGGTGGCGAAGCCACTGCACACGGTGATCCCGTCCGGCAACGCCGGATACGCCGCCCTGAACCACTACCCGACACCCGGTGAGTCCGGCGACCCGGCCAAATGCCGCGAACTGCTCGGCAAGACGCGGTACTCCGGGCTCGAACTGAAGTTCCCGTACCGGACGAACAGCGTCCACAAGCTGATCGCCCAGTCCATCGCCGAGAACCT
This sequence comes from Actinomadura madurae, assembly GCF_047130825.1. Lineage (NCBI taxonomy): Bacteria > Bacillati > Actinomycetota > Actinomycetes > Streptosporangiales > Thermomonosporaceae > Actinomadura > Actinomadura madurae. Next base: position 6,640,672 of record NZ_CP083237.1, on the reverse strand, counting down.
CGCCGCCTGCGGGGTCAAGACGGAACTGACCGCCGACTCGGGCGGCTCCTTCTACTCCGGCACCCTCTCCGTCCCCGCCCGCGCCCGCGAAGGCGCCTGGGACATCGCCGCCCCCGGCTGGGTGCCCGACTGGTACGGCAACAACGGCCGCTCCATCGTCCAGCCGCTCTTCGACGGCCGCGCCTACGGGCAGAACTCCACCAACTACGGCGGCTACGACAACCCGCAGGTCAACGCCCTCATCGACGCCGCCCTCACCGCCCCCGACGCCGAACACGCCGCCGGCTACTGGCAGCAGGCCGACCAGAAGATCATGGAAGACGCCGCGATCGTCCCCCTCCTCGACCGCGCCCAGACCCTCTTCCGCTCCTCCCGCGTCCGCAACGCCCGCTACCTCCCTACCACCGCCGCCTACGACTACACGGTGTTGTCTTTGCAGTAAGTGACGGGCGCAGGGCCTAGCGGCCCGGCACCCGTCACTAACTGCCGGCGGGCGGGTTTGGGGGGTTGGGGGAGGACGTAGGGTGATCGGGTGGAAGCGGGTGAGTTGCGGGGGATCTTGCGGCGGGGGCGGGATTTTCGGCGGCTCTACGGCACGCGGCTCGCGTCACAGTTCAGCGATGGCGTCTTCCAGGTGGCGCTGGCCGGGTACGTGTTCTTCTCGCCCGAGCGGCAGACGACGGCCACGAAGGCCGCGGCGGCGTTCGCGGTGACGTTGCTGCCGTACTCGGCTCTCGGGCCGTTCGCGGGCGTGTTCATCGACCGGTGGCAGCGGCGGCAGATCCTCGTGTGGACGCCTGTAGTGCGCGCTGTCTTGGTGCTTCTTGTCGCGGCCCTTGTCGCTGCGGGGCAGGACGGGCTGGGGTTCTTCCTCGGCGTTCTCGTCGTGTTGGGGGTCAACCGGTTCTTTCTCGCGGCGCTGTCCGCTGCGCTGCCGCACGTGGTGCGGCGGGATCAGCTGGTGACGGCGAACGCGTTCACGGTGACGTCCGGGACGGTCATCGCGTTCGCCGGCGCGGGCGTCGGCTACCTGCTGCGGCGGCTGTTCGGGTCCGGGCACGACGGGACGGCGTCCATCCTCGTGGTCGCGGCGGCGTTGTTCCTGCTGGCGGGGGCGACGGCGACGACGCTGCCGAGGCGGCTCCTCGGTCCGCACCCGGCCGAGGACGCCCTGCCGGGGGCGCCGCGGGCGGAGCTGCCCCGGACCGTGGAGGCGCTCGGCGGCGTTTTGTACGGGCTGGCGGACGGGGCGCGGCACATCGCGCGGCGGCCCCAGGCGGCGCTGGCGCTCGGCGCGATCTCATTCCACCGGTTCCTGTACGGCATCGTCCTGATCATGACGCTGCTGCTGTGCCGGAACCACTTCGCCGACGACCCCGACCGAGGGCTGGAGACGTTCGCGCTGATGCTGGGCGTGTCCGGCGCCGGGTACTTCGCGGCGGCGCTGATCACGCCGCCTGTGGTGCGGCGGATCAGCAAGCAGGCGTGGGTGGCGTGGCTGCTCGCCGGGGCGGCGCTGAGCCTGCTCCTTCTGGGGACGCCGTTCGCGGAACGTCCGTGGGCGGCGGGCGCCTTCCTGCTCGGCGTGGTGTCACAGGGCGTGAAGTTGTGCGTCGACACGACGTTGCAGGAGGGGATCGAGGACGCCTACCGGGGCCGGGTGTTCGCCGTCTACGACATGCTGTTCAACGCGACGTTCGCCGCGGCGGCCGCTGCCGCCGCCACCTGGCTGCCCCCGGACGGCCGCGCCACCGTCACCCTCCTCGCGGTGATCGCCGCCTACGCCGCGGGCGCCGTCGCCTACCGGACGGCCGCGTCCCGCATGCGCCGGCCGGCCCACGCCCTGCGCTGACCTCAGAGCGATTCGGCGATCGCGCGGAGCGCGGCGGCGATGTGCAGGACCTCGTCGTCGGTGCAGACGTAGGGCGGCATCGTGTAGATCAGTTTGCCGAAGGGACGGAGCCAGACGCCGTGCGCCATGGCGGTCTCCTGGACGGACGCGACGTCCACCGGCTCCCGCGCCTCCACCACCCCGATCGCACCGAGGATGCGGACATCCGCCACCCCCGGGAACGCGGCGGCGCCGTCGAGTTCGCTGGTCAGGGTCGCCTCGATGGTGTCGACCTCGTCCCGCCAGTCGCGCGAGAGGAGGAGGTCGATGGACGCGGACGCGACGGCGGCGGCCAGCGGGTTGGCCATGTACGTGGGCCCGTGCATGAGGACGCCCGCCTCGCCGGACGTGATGCCGTGCGCCACCCGGTCGGTGCACAGCGTCGCCGCCATGGTCATGTATCCGCCGGTCAGGGCCTTGCCGAGGCACATGATGTCGGGGACGACCTCGGCGTGGTCGCAGCCCCACAGCTCCCCCGTCCGGCCGAACCCGGTGGCGATCTCGTCCAGGATCAACAGCAGGCCGTGCTCGTCGGCGATGTCGCGGAGGGCGCTCAGGTATTCGGGCGCGTAGAAGCGCATGCCGCCGGCGCCCTGGACGATCGGCTCGGCGATGATCCCGGCGAGCTCGCCCGCGTGCTCGGCCGCCAGCCGGGACAGCTCGTCCAGGTACGCCGCGTCGGGGTCGGCCGAGTACCCGAGCGGGGGCTGCGGCGCGAACACGTGCTTGTCGAGGATGTCACTGAACAGGTGGTGCATCCCGTTCACCGGGTCGCAGACGGCCATGTCGCCGAACGTGTCGCCGTGGTACCCGCCCCGGACGGTGAGGAGCCTGCGACGCTCCGGACGCCCCTGCGACCGCCAGTACTGCAGCGCCATCTTGATCGCGACCTCGACGGCCACCGAGCCGGAGTCGGCGAAGAACACCTTGGTCAGCGGCTCCGGGGTGATCTCCAGGAGTTGCTCGGCGAGCCGGACGGCCGGCGGATGCGTGAGCCCGCCGAACATCACGTGCGCCATCTTGCCGAGCTGCCCGGTGACGGCGGCGTTCAGCTTCGGGTGGTTGTAGCCGTGCACGGCCGCCCACCAGGACGACATGCCGTCGATCAGCTCGGTCCCGTCCGCGAGGGTGAGCCGCACCCCGTCCGCCGAGACGACGGGCAGGGCGGGCACCGGCGCGGGCATCGGGGCGTACGGATGCCAGATGTGCTCGCGGTCGAACTCCGCGATCCGCTCGGCCTCGCGGGGGCTCATCCGCCCCAGCCGCAGCGGGATCACGCGTCGCCGCCGGTGGTGATGCCCTCCTCGGCGGCCCAGGCGCGCAGGGCGTCGGCGGCGGCGTCCTTGCCGATGAGGCCGCGGTCGAGGCGGAGGTCGAGGAGGAAGCGGTAGGCGCGCCCGACGAGCGGGCCGGGGGTGATGCCGAGGATCTCCTGGATCTCGTTGCCGTCGATCTCCGGGCGGATCGCGGCCAGCTCCTCTTCCTGCGCCAGACGCTCGATCCGCGCCTCCAGGTCGTCGTAGGTGCGGCGCAGCCGGTCGGCCTTGCGCTTGTTGCGCGTGGTGCAATCGGCGCGCGTCAGCTTGTGCAGGCGGCTGAGCAGCGGCCCGGCGTCGCGGACGTAGCGGCGGACGGCCGAGTCCGTCCACTCGCCGGTGCCGTAGCCGTGGAACCGCAGGTGCAGCTCGACGAGGCGGGACACGTCGTTGATGACGTCCTTCGGGTAGCGCAGCGCGGTGAGCCGCTTGCGGGCCATCTTCGCGCCGACGACCTCGTGGTGGTGGAACGACACCCGGCCGCCCGGCTCGAACCGGCGGGTCTTCGGCTTGCCGATGTCGTGCAGCAGCGCCGCCAGCCGCAGGATGAGGTCGGGGCCGTCCTCCTCCTGGGCGATCGCCTGCTCCAGGACGATCAGCGAGTGCTCGTAGACGTCCTTGTGCCGGTGGTGCTCGTCGATCTCCAGGCGCAGCTTCGGCAGCTCGGGCAGGACGTGCGCGGCGAGGTTGCTGTCGACGAGCAGCGCCAGGCCCTGCCGCGGGTACTCCCCGCACAGCAGCTTGGACAGCTCGTCCCGGACCCGCTCGGCCGACACGATCTCGATGCGGCCGGCCATGTCCTTCATCGCGCGGACGACGTCCGGGGCGACGGTGAAGCCCAGCTGCGAGGCGAACCGGGCGCCGCGCATCATCCGCAGCGGGTCGTCGCTGAAGGAGTCCTCGGGGAGGCCCGGCGTCCGCAGCACCTTGCGCCGCAGGTCGGTGAGGCCGCCGAACGGGTCGGTGAACTCGCGCCCGGGGAGCCGCGCCGCCATCGCGTTCACGGCGAAGTCGCGGCGGCGCAGGTCCTCCACGAGGGACGTCCCGTACGAGACCTCCGGCTTGCGGGACTTCGGGTCGTAGGACTCGCTGCGGTAGGTGGTGATCTCCAGCTCGACGCCGTCCTTGCGGAGGCCGATGGTGCCGAAGTCGATGCCGATCGTCCAGTGCGCGTCCGCCCAGCCGCGGATGATCTCCAGGGTGCGCTCGGGCGGCGCGTCGGTGGTCAGGTCGACGTCCTTGGTGGGACGGCCCAGCAGCGCGTCCCGGACGGGCCCGCCGACCAGTGCCAGCTCGTGACCGGCCGCGGCGAACCGGGCGCCGAGGTCGTCGGCCACGGGCGCGATCCCGCGCAGCAGCTCGGCGATCGCGGTGCGGCGCGAGGACTCTGGGGTCACGTTCTGGTCAGGCACGGCCATCGAGCGTATTTCCTTGGTTGACGGGCTGACAAAGGACTTTCTGGCGATCCACGGGGGTTCGGGCGGGAGTACTTTCGGGGGCCGAAGGAGGACGTGGCCCTTCCCATGCCGCGATCCCCGGGTTACGTTGCGGACACCCCGATGACGCCTGCGCGACCCGGAGAGCCCCCCGCACGACAACGGTAGCGGGATCCGAAAGGCCACGGTCCGCCGCACCTGCGGATGAGGCGCATCGTGAGGGTTTTACGTGATGTATGACGCGGGTTAGATCGGTCGTTTCGGGTATGTGGGGATTTCCCCCGCAGAGTGCGAAGCACGGGGACACAGCGAACCACGTTCCGGGTGTGAGCGGGGAGACCCCCCGCGGGATGGAGCCGAACATGAAGGACGCTCTCGTCATCCACCGCGCGCTGCTCGAATGGGAGGCCGTGCACGAGATCGTGCGGCTGCCCGTCGCGATGGGGAACGCGGACGAACTGCCGAAGGCGCTCGGCCTCCCGGCGGACCGGTGCCTGGTGACGCGCGTCTACTCCTGCGAGGACGCCCGCGGCCGGCCCTTCCTGACCGGCGTGCTCGTCCCGGCCGGGCGGCGGCCCTCCGCGGAGGCCGTGCGGCTCGCCGCCGGCGCCCGCACCGTCCGCCCCGCGCGCGCCGACGTCGTCAACGCCGTCACCGAGTACGCGGCGGGCCTCGTCTGCCCGCTGCTCCTGCCGGACTCGGTGACCCTGCTGATCGACCACCGCCTCACCGACCGGCTGCCCGCCGACGACGTCGTCTACACCGCGACGGGCGAGGCGTCCACCGCGCTCGGCATCCGGGCCGGCACCCTGTTCGCGCTCTGCCACGCCAAGCCCGCCGACCTCCTCTCCCCGCCGCCCGCCCGCGCCCCGAACCTCGACCGCGCGGCCACCTGAGCCTTCCCGGGAACCGGTGCGCGGGGCCCGGCGCGCGGGGCACTGCATCTAGACTCGACGCCGTGGTGCGGGAAATCCATGCCCGCCGTCCCGAAGCCGCCTGCACGGTGCCGGACGGCCCCCGGGCGGACGCGGAGTGAGAGCGGGCGCGGCGTGAGGACGGTCCAACGCGTGGCGGCGCTGGCCGCGCTGCTGCCCTGTCTCGCGATGGCGGCTCCCGCCGCCCTGGCGCCCCCGGCCGGTGCCCGGCCGCCGACCCGGGCGCAGGCGCTCGCCCGCGCGCAGGTGGCGCTGGCGCTGACGAAGGTCACCCCCAAGACCGTCGGCGAGAACTCCAAGATCGAGATCTCCGGGGTGGCCAAGAACCGCACCGACGGCCAGCTGCCCGGCCTCACCCTGCGGCTGCGGTACAGCGCGCAGCCCGTCACCAGCCGCATCCAGCTCGACCAGATCGCGAAGGGCCAGCCGAGCGCGCTCCCCAACGTCGGCCCGCAGCAGCCGCTCGCGGAGGCGGCCGGGCCCGGCGTGAAGCAGAACTGGACGTTCCGCACCAGCGCCAGGCAGCTCGGGCTGCGCGCGCCCGCCGGCACCCCCGGCGTCTACCCGGTGGGCGTCGAGGTGCTGAACTCCGCCCAGCAGGTGGTCGGCGGCCTGACGACCTTCCTGACCCTCATGCCGAAGCAGCGCCGCTTCAAGCCGGTGGCGGTCGGCTGGATCGTGCCGCTCATCGACCGGATGCACCGCACCAACGACCAGACCTTCATCGACGACCGGCTCACCACGGACCTGTCGCCCGGCGGCCGGCTCCGCAGGCTCGTCGACGCCGCGGCCGGCACCAACACCCCTCTCACCTGGGCGATCGACCCCGCGCTGCTGGACGACGTGCAGCGGATGGCGGCCGGCGACTACTACGTCCGGGCGCCCGGCGCGAAGAAGGCCACGCGCAAGGAGAAGAGCCGGGTCGCGGCGGAATGGCTGACGTCCCTGAAGAACGCCTCCAAGGGCGACCCCTACTTCGTCCTCCCGTACGGCGACCCCGACGTCACCGCCCTCGTCCGCCGCAAGACGACCCGCGACATCGGCACCGCGTTCGACCAGCGCAACACCGGCGTGGTGGCGCAGATCCTCGGCCGGGCGCCCGACGCGCACGTCGCCTGGCCGGCCGCCGGCGCCGGCGGGCCCGGCACGCTCGACCAGCTCGCCAAGTACGCGCTGAAGGACGGCGGGACGTTCCTGATGAACAGCTCGCAGTTCCAGAACCCGGCGAACGGCGCGCAGCCGAACGCGGCCAGCGCGCTCCAGACCCACCTGGGCGTCAAGAAGACGCTCATCTTCGACCAGACGATGAACCAGATCGTCAGCGACGGGGGCGAGGTCGGCGTCCGGGGCCCTGCTCAGCGAGCAGCGCTTCCTCGCCGAGACCGCGGTGATCGCGGGGGAGGCGCCGAACGCCCAGCGCACCGTCGTCGTCGCCCCCGACCGGTACTGGAACCCCGCCGACGGCCTCGCGAAGAGCCTGCTGAGCTACACCAAGGGCGCCGCCTGGCTGCGCGAGGTGCCGCTGCGGAAGATCGAGTCGACCGCGCCGCAGCAACGCGTCTTCAACGGCTACCCCGACCCCTACCAGCGCTACGAGCTCGGCGACGCCCACCTCGACCACACCCAGGCGATCGCGGAGCGGGCGGCGGCGTTCCGGGCCGTGATGACCGGCCCGGTCAAGATCTCCTACGAGCGGGCCGTGCTGCGCATGGAGTCGGTGGCATGGAGGTCCTCCCCGGGACGCGCCAAGCGGGCGCGCAACGAGCTGGAGAACGAGCTCAAGTGGGACATGCGCAAGGTCCGCGTCGTCACCACCAAGAACAAACGCGTGCTGATGGGCGGCAGCTCCGGCCGGCTGCCGGTCCTCGTCGAGAACACGCTGCAGGACCAGGCGGTGGCGGTCAGGCTCGTCGTGACCTCGGAGAACACCGCGAAGCTCCGGCTCGGCGGGCTGGACCCCGACGACGCGCTGATCGAGCTCCGGCCGGGCGAGCGCGCCCAGCGGTGGATCCCGGCGCAGGCGGCCGGCAACGGCAACTTCAAGGTCAACCTGGAGCTGCAGATCCCGGAGTCGCGCGGGCGGACGTACGGCAGCGGCGAGAGCATCACCGTCACCGTCACCGGCTACGGGCGTATCGCCCTGCTCATCACGGGCGGCGGACTTGCCGTACTCTTCGTGGGCGTCGGAGTGCGGGCCATCAGAGCGAGGCGCCGCCGGAAAGCGGAGGCAGCCGGTGACGGACCGACCGGAATGGGATCGGCAGGGCCAGGGGAACCAGGGGACGGGTTCCCCGGTTCCGGGCTCTCAGGGGCCGGGATACCCGCCGCCGAATTCCCCGGGGTATCCGGGTCAGGGCCATCCCCAGAGGCCCCGCCCTCCCCAGGGCCCTCCCCAGGGACCCCCGCAGGGCCCGCCGCAGGGCCCCACGCCCCAGGGACCTCCTCCCCAGGGTCCCCCGCCGCCCCGCCCGCCGGACCGGGGACGCCCGGCCCAGCCGCACCCGGGCCCGCCGTACCAGAGCCCCCGGCCTCCGCAGGGATACCCGAGCCCGCCGCCGACGGGCAGGCCGCCCGGCGCGGCGAGCACCGCCGCCGAGACGGCGATTGACCTGCCCCTCCCCGGAGGCGGCTCCCCCGTCGCCGACACCACGATCGTGGACACGCCGGGCCCCGGCGGCTCCGGTGACTCCGGCGGTTCCGGGAAGGGCGCGTCCGGCATCCTGCGGTCCGGCGCGATCATGGCGGTGGGCACCCTCGCGTCCCGCGTCACCGGCTTCCTGCGCACCGCCGTCATCGTCGCGGCGCTCGGCACCGGGCTGCTCGCCAACGCCTACAACACCGCCAACACGATCCCCAACCAGATCTACGACCTGCTGCTCGGCGGCATCCTGACCAGCGTCATCGTCCCGCTGCTGGTCCGGGCGAAGCAGCGCGACCAGGCCTACGGCGAGCAGTACGAGCAGCGCGTGTTCACCCTCGCGGTGATCGGCCTCGGCGCCCTCACCGTCGTGTCGGTGCTGCTCGCGCCGCTGTTCATCAGCGTCCTGGCGGGCAGCTACACCGGCGACCAGCGCGAGGTCGCCATCCTGTTCGCCCAGTTCTTCCTGCCGCAGCTGTTCTTCTACGGCGTCGGCGCGTTCGCCGGTGCGATCCTCAACACGCGCGGCAGCTTCGGCGCGCCGATGTGGGCGCCGGTCCTGAACAACATCGTCGTGATCGCCATCGGCGGCGCGTTCCTCGCGATCACCACCGGCCGCGTCGACCCGTCCTCGATCTCCGACGGGCAGATGCTGCTGCTGTCGGTCGGCACCACCGGCGGGATCGTCCTGCAGACGGTCGCGCTGTGGCCGTCGCTGCGCCGCGTCGGGTTCCGGTGGCGGCCCCGGCTGGACTTCCGCCGCGGCGAGATCGGCGAGGTCGGCAAGATGGCCGGCTGGACGCTGCTGTACGTCGTCGCCACCCAGGCCGCGCTCGCCGTCGTCACCGCGCTCGCGAACCGGGCCGGGAACCTCGCCGTCGACGAGGGCCTCGGCGAGGGCTACGGCTACACCCCCTACTTCAACGCCTACCAGCTCTTCCAGCTCCCCTACGCGATCGTCGGGGTGTCGGTGATCACCGCGCTGCTGCCGCGGATGAGCCGGTTCGCCGCCGAGGGCAAGACCGCCGACGTCCGCGCCGCGTTCTCCAGCGGCCTGCGGCTCTCCTCGGTGATCATCATGCCCGCGGCGGCGCTGATGCTGGTGCTCGGCCCGGAGATCACCACGGTGCTGTTCGCGCACGGCAACACCTCGTCCGACGACGCCCTGGTGATCGCGCGGGTCATGCAGATGTTCGCGATCGCGCTCGTGCCGTTCTCCATCTACCAGCTGATGCTGCGGGTCTTCTACGCCCACGGCGACACCCGCACGCCCGCCCTCGTCGGCCTCGTCGTCACCACGTCCAACATCGTCATGGCGTTCACCGCCTACAACGTCCTCGACGTCAAGTGGATCGTGGTCGGCATCGCCGGCGGGTTCGCGATCACCAACCTGGTCGGGACGATCACCTGCTGGCTGGTGCTGCGGCGCAAGCTCGGCGGCATCGACGGCCGCCGCATCGTCGGCGGCCACCTCAAGCTCCTCGTCGCGATCTGGCCGCTCGTCGGGTTCGCCTACGCCGCCCACACCGTCGCAGACGCCCTCGCCGGCACCGACACGCTGCTGCCGGCACTCGCCACCCTCGTCGCCGGATCCGTAGGCGGCGGGCTGCTCTACGTGTTCTTCGCCAAGCTGATGCGGGTCGAGGAGATCCAGACCACGCTCGCCACGTTCGCGCGGCGCCTGCCGGGTCGGGCAAAGTAAAAGGACGCGCGGCGATAAGACGGGCCACTGGTGCGAGTAACCACTACCATGTGGGGGACTACGGCTTGCGGGGCGACACCCTGGGGAACGCAAAGAGGAGGGTCGGAGGCGTAAGCTGCCACGCCACGAACATGGGATCTGACCACCTGTGCAGGACGTTGCCGTGAGCACGTCAGTCATCGAGCCCGGCACACGTCTCGCCGGCCGCTACAGGCTTGAGAAGCGCATCAGCGACTCGGGCGGATCGTCGCTCTGGAAGGCGATCGACGAGATCCTCGCGCGGGCGGTCGCCGTCCGCACCTTCGACCCCGAATTCCCCCGGATCGCCGACGCCGTCACGTCCGCGCGCTCCGCCAGCCGGCTCACCGACCCCCGCCTCACCCAGGTGTTCGACGCCGACGACTCCGGCGAGAGCGCCTACATCGTCAGCGAGTGGGTCGCCGGCGAGACGCTGGAGGGCATGCTCGGCAAGGCCCCGCTCGAACCGGGCCGCGCCGCGACGCTGCTGTACGAGGCGTCCGAGGCGATCTCCGCCGCGCACGCCGCCGGCCTCTCCCACCTCTGCCTCACCCCCCGCGACCTCGTCTGGACGACCGGCGGCACCGTCAAGCTCCTCGGCGTCGCGATCGACGCCGTCCTCGGCGACCGGCACTCCGACGACCCCGCCGCCGAGGACGTCCGCGGCCTCGGCCGGATGCTGTACGCGGCGCTCACCGCCCACTGGCCCGGCGACGAGGACGGCTCCGGCCTGCCCGCCGCCCCCGAGGCCGACGGCGTCCCGCACGCGCCCCGCCAGGTCCAGGCCGGCATCTCCCACGCGATCGACGCGATCGTCTGCCGCTGCCTCGGCATCGGCACCGCCGAACCGCTCGCCGCCCCCGCCGACCTGGCCAAGGCGCTGCGCGGCGTCCCGCGCACCCCGCTGCCGCTGTTCGCGGGCCTCGGCCACGCGTCCCCCGCGTCCCCCGCGTCCACCCCGCCCCGGCGTCCCGCCACCCCGTCGACGGCGGCGACGACGCAACCGCACCGGCCGCCCGCGCCCGAGGCGTCCACGCCCTCGCACGTCCCGCCGCCGCGGTCGCGTGCCCAGCGGCACGCCGCCCCGCCTCCGCCGCCGGCCGCCACGTCCACCCGGACGAGCCCCGCGCACGGGCACGGCGCACCGAAACGTCCCGCCAACCGGGCCCTCCTCGGCGTCGCGGCCGCCGCGCTGACCGTCATCGTCGGCCTCGGCGCCTGGGCGCTGTCCAGCAACAGCGGCGGCGACGACCCCAAGGACGGCGGCGTCACCGACAAGGGCAAGACGAGCGCTCCGGTCACGCCGTCCGTCGCGAAGCTCACCCCGCAGAACATCGAGCCCGCCGAGCTCCGCACCGCCGCGGGCAACGGCGACGACACGATCGGCAAGCACCTGTCCACGCTGACCGACGGCAAGGCCTCCGGCCAGTGGGAGACGCAGAGCTACAACGGCGCCGACTTCGGCAGGCTGTCCAAGGGCCTCGGCGTCCTGCTCGACATGGGCAAGCCCGTCAAGGTCGCCGACGTCAAGATCCACTCCCCGGTCACCGGCGGGACGCTCCAGGTGCGGGTCGGCGACTCCAAGACCCCGACCGCCCTGCAACGGGTCGGCGAGCAGGCCCCCAACGGCGGCGAGATCACCATCACCGCGAACCCGCAGGCCACCGGCCGGTACGTGCTCGTGTGGTTCACCCAGCTGCCCGGCGGGCCGTTCAAGGGACGGCTCGGCGAGATCACCGTCTACGGCGAGGCGGGCTGATCGTCTCTCGCCCGTCACCTGAGCTGTGACGTGGAGCGGCGCATGTCTGTATCGTGCCTGTGAGCACTTTACTTTGTCCCCTCGTCCCCAGGAATCCTTGGTGCCTACCTCAGCAGCCGGTCGAGGACGTCCGGCGCCGGCCTGGCGTCCCGAACGAGAAAGCGGTCGCTCATGACGTCGGTGAGCATGCGTCGTGTCGACGAGGTGCCCGACAAGGAGCTCCTCGCCCGGCACGCCCAGGGGGACCCGCACGCCTTCGCCGAACTCGTCCACCGGCACCGCGACCGGATGTGGGCGGTCGCGCTGCGGACGCTCGGCGACCCGGAGGAGGCCGCGGACGCGCTGCAGGACGCCTGCCTTTCGGCGTTCCGCGCGGCCGGACGGTTCCGCGGCGACGCGGCCGTCACCACCTGGCTGCACCGCATCGTCGTCAACGCCTGCCTCGACCGCATCAGGCGCAAGTCCGTCCGCCCGGCGACGCCGATGGGCGACGACGCGACGTTCGACGCCGTCGCGCCCAAGATGCCGGACCCGACCGACGCGCACGGCGTGTCCCTCGACGTCCACACCGCCCTGGAGCAGCTGCCGTTCGAGCAGCGCGCCGCCCTCGTCCTCGTCGACATGATGGGCTACTCCGTCGACGACGCCGCGCAGGTGATGGAGGTCCCACCCGGAACGATCAAGAGCCGGTGCGCGCGGGGTCGCGCCAGGCTCGCCCCCCTTCTCGTCCACCACCGGAACCGACGGGAACGCAAAAACGTCGGAGGTGTGGAAGGAGGTGGCATGCCCAAGTGAACCCCGCACACCTTGACTACGACGTCTTGGCCGACCTGGCCGAGGGACTACTCGAAGACGACGAAGCCGCCTCCGTCAACGCGCACCTCGACACCTGCGCCGACTGCCGTGAGCTGTCCGCCGACCTTGCGGACGTCTCCCGGATCCTGGCGGAGGCACCCGTGCCGTCCATGCCCGCCGAACTGGCCGAGCGCATCGACACCGCCATCGCGGCGGAGTCGATGCACACCGCCACCGTGGTGAGCCTGGAACAGCGGCGCGGAAGGCGGCATTGGCGGATACTGTCGGCGGCCGCGGCGGCGGTGATCGTGGTCGGCGGCGGAGCGACCGTCGGCAAGATCGCGCTCGACGGCGCGAACGGCACCGACGGGGCGGCCCGGCACCCGGCCCAGGACCGCGCATCGGGCGAGGCCCCGCCGGGTGTGAACCCGAAGGTGGCGGCCCCGGAGCCGGCGTTCAAGGTCGCTCACAGCGGCACCGACTACCGTTCCGGGACTCTCGGCGACCAGGTAGGCCAGGTCATCGGTGGCGAGCAGGAGCTCCGCGCGAGCGCCGCACCCCCCGACGCCCGTCTCCGGGGATGCGTCACGAGCGTCGCCAACAAGCAGTCGCTCCAGCTGGTCGACCAGGCGAAGTACGACGGGAAACCGGCGATCGTCATCGCCGTGAAGGGCGACAAGCCCGGCAAGCACAACATCTGGGTCGTCGGTCCCGACTGCACCGCCCAGAACCACCATCTGCTGAAGAAACTCACCAACGCCTGACGCAGGCTTCACACATATCCGAAGGCCATGGACGCCCCGACCGCCGTCCATGGCCTTCCCTCTCACCACCTCCGGCCGGGGGTGTTCCGCTCGCGACGCGCACCAGGCGCCAAGCACCGCACCAAACCCCCACGCCCAGGCACCGCGTCCGGCACCGCGTCCGGCACCGCGTCCGGCACCGCGTCCGGCACCGCGTCCGGCACCAGCAGACCGAATACTCGGGGTGCTGGGGGGTGGGCCCGGTCGTGCGGGGGTGGGTCGGTCAGAGGGTGGCCAGGAAGTCCAGGGCGATCGTCCAGGCGCGTTCGGCGGCGTCGGCGTCGTAGTCGGGCAGGTCCGGGTCGGTGAACAGGTGGCCGGCGCCCCGGTAGCGGAAGACCTCCACGTCCGCGCCCGCCTTGCGCATCTGCAGGTACCAGGCGTTCAGCCAGTCGACGGGCTCCCACGTGTCGGGGTCGGCGACGTGCAGCTGCACCGGGACGTCGGTGGACGCGCCCTCCGCGATGTCGGACGTGCCGTGCATCAGCAGCAGCCCGCCGGCCTTCTCGTCGGCGAACGCGAGGTTCTGGGCGATGGAGCCGCCGAGCGAGAACCCCGCGTAGACGAGCCCGCCGTCGCCCATCAGGGGCGCCGCGGCCGCGACCCCGCGCCGCAGCAGCTCGTCCCGTCCGATCTCCTCCTTGATCTCGATCCCGGCCTCGGCGTCGTCGACGACACGCCCGTCGTAGAGGTCGGGGACGTGCACCTCGTGCCCGGCCGCGCGGAGCCGGTCGGCCGCCTGGTGCACCGCGGGCCGCAGCCCGTACATCGAGTGGAGAAGCAGGATCCGTGCCATGGGCCACACCCTAGAGCAGCCCTGAACAGCGCCGGGCGGGCCGGCGCGCGGCCGGTCCCCGCGTGCCGGGAATCCTCGGGCCCTAGGATCGGTTGACGCGACTGGTAGGCCGGACGTGCGGCACCGGCGGCCAACGAGGAGAGGCAAGAACTGTGAGCGACGTCCGTAACGTCATCATCATCGGGTCCGGTCCCGCGGGCTACACGGCCGCCATCTACGCGGCTCGCGGCGACCTGAAGCCACTGGTGTTCGAGGGTTCGGTGACGGCCGGCGGTGCGCTGATGAACACCACCGACGTGGAGAACTTCCCCGGGTTCCCCGACGGGATCATGGGTCCGGACCTGATGGACAACCTGCGCAAGCAGGCCGAGCGGTTCGGTGCCGAGCTCGTCACCGACGATGTGACCGAGGTGGACCTGACCGCCGACCCCAAGGTCGTCAAGGTCGGGGACGAGACCTACCTCGCCCGGACGGTGATCGTCGCGACCGGCTCCGGCTACCGGGAGCTGGGCCTGCCGGACGAGAAGCGGCTCTCCGGACGCGGCGTCTCCTGGTGCGCGACCTGTGACGGCTTCTTCTTCCGCGAGCAGGACATCGCCGTCGTCGGCGGCGGTGACACCGCGATGGAGGAGGCGATCTTCCTGACCAAGTTCGCCCGCTCCGTGACGGTGATCCACCGGCGGGACGAGCTGCGCGCGTCCAAGATCATGCAGGATCGGGCCTTCGCCAACGAGAAGATCCAGTTCCTGTGGGACAGCGAGGTGGCGGCGATCCACGGTGACGACCGCGTCACCGGCGTGACCGTCCGCAACACCAAGACCGGCGCGGAGTCGGAGCTGGAGCTCACGGGCCTGTTCATCGCGATCGGCCACGACCCGCGCAGCGACCTGTTCGCCGGGCAGCTGGAGACCGACACCGACGGCTACCTGCTGGTCGACGCTCCGACGACGAAGACCAAGATCCCCGGCGTCTTCGCCTGCGGCGACGTGGTCGACCACATCTACCGCCAGGCGATCACCGCGGCGGGCAGCGGCTGCGCGGCCGCCATCGACGCCGAACGCTGGCTCCAGGACCAGGACGCCGCCGAGACCGTCCCGCAGGCCTGACCCACCACCGCGAGGCAGGGCGGACCCCGCCCGCCGACCGGCCATGCCCACCACCGGACGGACGAGCCGCATCGCGGGCGGGGGAAGGGTCCCGCCCGCGCGAGAACAGAGGGAGAAACATGAAAGCCGTGACCGACGCCGACTTCGCGACCGAGGTCCTCGAGAACGACAAGCCGGTCCTCGTCGACTTCTGGGCGGAATGGTGCGGCCCGTGCCGGATGGTGGCGCCGATCCTGGAGGAGATCTCCAAGGAGCACGGCGACAAGATCGAGATCGTCAAGCTGAACATCGACGAGAACCCGAAGGTGCCGCAGCAGTACGCCGTCATGCAGATCCCGACGATGAACGTCTACAAGGGCGGTGAGGTCGTCAAGCAGATCATGGGCGCCAAGCCGAAGGCCGCCCTGCTGAAGGACCTCGCCGACTTCATCTGAGCCGCCTCCCGTCTCCCGCGGCGAGCGCGAAAGCGTGTGGCCCGCACTCCGTCCGGAGTGCGGGCCACACGTCGTTCAAAGCGGCTCAGATCGCCTCAGACCGGCCGCAGTGCCCCTTCGGGAGTCATGGAGCCCAGGAGCCGTTCGAGCGCCACCTCGACGTCCTCACGCCACGACAGGGCCGACTTCAACTCAAGGCGCAGCCGCGGATAGCGATGATGCGGCCGGACGGTCTTGAACCCCACCGACAGCAGGTAGTCGGCGGGCACCATGCACCCGCCCTCCTCGCCCTTGAGGTCGCCGAACGCCTCGATCGCCTTCACCGTGCGGCGCGTCAGGTCCTTCGCGACGCCCTGGACGAGCATCCGGCCGAGGCCGCCGCCCGCGAACTCCGGCAGGATGTGCGCGGTCATCAGCAGCACCGCGTCCGCGCTGACCGGACTCGTCGGGAACGCCACCGAGCGCGGCACGTACAGCGGCGGCGCGTACATCACGAACCCCGCCGGGACGTTGTCCACGTACACGATCTTCCCGCAACTGCCCCATTCCAGGAGCGTCGAGGAGATCCACGCCTCCTTCTCCAGACCGGCGTCCCCGCTGTCCTGCGCCCGCTCCCGGCTCACCGGGTCGAGTTCCCAGAACACACAGCCGCGACAGCGGTGCGGCAGATCACCGAGATTGTCCAGCGTGATGTTGACGAGACGACGCGACACCGGGTCGGCACCCCCTGCTGCGATCCTCGCCCGTCGGGCCTGGAACCCGTGGCGGCGGAAGTTCCCGGCAACCTTCCGGGACCCGCGGGCATCGTATCGGACAGGAGTTTCCCCAACCCCGCGGCTCGCCACACCCGCGGGCGTCGCCGCGATGACCATGGCGTAGTTTGCAGGGAAGCCATTTCCACCTCGGAGGTGCCTCGTGGAACAGCACTCGCGTTCAGATGCCTACGCCGATCGCTACGCCGCCCGTGCCGCCGGCATGGTGCCGTCCGAGATCCGGGCTCTGTTCGCGATGGTCGCCCGTCCCGAGGTGGTCTCGCTGGCCGGCGGGGCGCCGTACGTGTCGGCGCTCCCCCTCGACGCCGTCGGCCAGATGGTCGGCGAGCTCGTCGCCGGCAAGGGCGCCGAGGTGCTCCAGTACGGCTCCGCCCAGGGGGACGAGCTGCTCCGCGAGCACATCTGCGAGGTGATGTCCCTTGAGGGCGTCCACGCGTCCGCGGAGGACGTCGTCGTCACGGTCGGCGCGCAGCAGGCGCTCGACCTCATCACCAAGATCTTCATCGATCCCGGGGACGTCATCCTCGCCGAGGCCCCGTCCTACGTCGGCGCGCTCGGCACGTTCGCCGCCTACCAGGCCGACGTCGTGCACGTGCCGCTGGACGAGGGCGGCCTCATCCCCTCGGCGCTCCGGGAGACCCTGTCGCGGCTGAGTCGCGAAGGCCGGCGGGTCAAGTTCCTCTACACCGTCCCGACGTTCCAGAACCCCGCGGGGGTCACGCTCACGACGGCCCGGCGCGCCCAGGTCCTCGAGATCTGCGCCGAGTACGACGTGCTCGTCATCGAGGACAACCCGTACGGCCTCCTCGGCTTCGACGGCGAGCCGATGCGGGCCCTCCGCGCGGACGACGCCGAGCGCGTCATCTACCTGGGGTCGTTCTCCAAGACGATCGCGTCCGGCCTGCGCGTCGGCTGGGTGTTGGCGCCGCATGCGGTGCGGGCCAAGCTCGTGCTGGCCGCCGAGTCCGCGATCCTGTGCCCCTCGAACTTCTCGCAACTCGCCGTTCGCGAGTACCTCGCCACCCAGCCGTGGCGGGAGCAGATCAAGGACTTCCGCGAGCTGTACCGGGCCCGCCGCGACGCGATGCTGGAATCCCTTGACCAGCTGATGCCGGCCGGTTGCACCTGGACGCGCCCCGCGGGCGGTTTCTTTGTCTGGGTGACACTTCCGGAAGGCCTCGACGCCAAGGCGATGGCGCCGCGGGCGATCGCCGAGCGGGTCGCCTACGTCCCCGGCACCGGCTTCTATGCGGACGGTACCGGGCACCGGCACATGCGCCTGTCCTACTGCTTCCCGGAACCCCACCGGATCCGCGAGGGCGTCCGCCGCCTCGCCGGCGTGGTGGAGCAGGAGATCCAGCTCCGGAACACCTTCGGCGGCGCGGTCGGCGACACCTCCACCGGCGTCCAGGCACCGGGTCCGGACGTCGTCTGACCGTTTCACGTGAAACACGCTGAGGGGCACCTGCATTGGAACTCGGGCATGTCGTCGTCCTCGCCGGGGGACTTTCCTACGAGCGAGAGGTGTCGCTCCGGTCCGGACGCCGTGTCGCGGACGCCCTCCGCGCCCGCGACATCCCCGTGGAGCTCCGCGACGCCGACGCGACACTGCTGGACTCCCTGACGGACGACCCGCCGGACGTCGTGTTCCCCGTCCTGCATGGCGCGGCGGGGGAGGACGGTTCCATCCGCGACGTCCTCGAACTGCTCGACGTCCCCTACGTCGGCGCCCGTCCTGACGCATGTCGCGTCGCCTGGGACAAGCCGACGGCCAAGTCCGTCGTGCGCCGCGCCGGCCTGCGGACACCCGACTCCGTCGCGCTGCCGAAGGAGGTCTTCCACGACCTCGGCGCCACATCGGTCATGGACAAGATCGTCGGCAGCCTCGGCCTCCCCCTGTTCGTGAAGCCCACCCGGGGCGGCTCGGCGCTCGGCGCCTCCGTCGTGCACGAGGCGTCCGGCCTGTCGGCCGCCATGGTCGGCTGCTTCGCCTACGGCGACGCCGCCCTCGTCGAGCGCTACATCGAGGGCACCGAGGTGTCCGTCAGCGTCATCGAACGCGACGGCACCCCCACCGCCCTCCCCGCCGTCGAGATCGTCGCCCCCGGCGGCATCTACGACTACACGGCCCGCTACGACGCCGGCGACACCGAGTTCGTCACCCCCGCCCGCCTCACCCCCGAGGCGTCCACCCGCGCGACCGCCGCCGCCGTCACCGCCCACCGCGCCCTGGGCCTCCGCGACCTGTCCCGCACCGACCTCATCGTCTCCCAGGACGGCGAGGTCCATTTCCTAGAGGTCAACGTCGCCCCCGGCATGACCGAGACAAGCCTCCTCCCCCGAGCCGTCAGCGTCGCCGGCCTGGAGTTGGGCGAAGTCTGCGAATCCCTCCTTCAGGCCCACCTCCACTAACACCCCCGCGTAGGCCCACGGGCAGAACCACTCCCCAGATAGACGTCCAGTCCGCCGACCACGCAGAGGCGGGTCGTTGCCACCCCGCCGCCCCGCCCGCGTGACGACGCCAATGAACGACATGCCGAGGCCGACTGTGCCGGTGAGGAAGCCGTACGTGCACGGATCGGGTCCCATCCGCCTGGACACCACCCCGGCCGACGAGCCCGCCTCCGGCAAGGAGACAAGATCCCAAGCCGCCTACCCACCTCCACCACCCCACAGATCACCGGGCGCCATCGCCCGCGCCTCAGCAGCGGGACGATCTCGGCGGAAGTGGACACCGTCCATATAGTCGTTCGCCCGATTCAGCCTGAACGTCCAACACCTTGGTAAGCCTGCAGACGGGGCGCTGTGTGGCTCATTGGTCGCCGCAGCCTCTGCAAGTGAGAGCAATCGATGCAGGTGAACATGAGCTGGACCTGTCGGGGCGGCGGGCATGCAGCCAGGACCGCCCGGAAGTAGGTGCAGAGCGATCCCAGCGACAACCGATGGGCACCAAAGGCCACGCGCGTCGTGGCGACGAAGGGGTGGCGCGGATACGTAGGGACGCTGGCGGCACCCACCTCGATGCCAGGCACCTCGCATCCGGCGCGCGAGCCTCTGGCGTCCAGCCGGCTCGTCGTAGTCGCGTCGGAACATGGCGAGGGCATGAGGCGGTGGCGCAGCGATTTGGCGATATCGGAAGTTGCGGCGCAGAGCCAGGGACAGGCGGCCTCGATCGACGCGAGGCCAGTGATCTCTTCAGCCCGTGTCACCCGGGTTTGGCATACTTCCGCCGCATGATGATCAGCCTCTCCGAGATCAGCGGGCTGGCGCGGGAACGGCTCCCCGCCGATCTTGCGGACCGCTACAGCTCACTGTTGCGACCGTCGGGCCAGATCCTTTCGGCCGCTCAACCCGGAGACGACCGGATCGGCGTCCTGGGCGGCGAACCACAGCTTCCGGAGACCTCCGATTGGCCAGTGTGGGAAGGTCACGGCCCGCTGTCCTTCGTCGCGGCACTCGACTGCCGTCCACTGTCGACGACTCACACGGGGCTGGCGCTGCCCGCGAGCGGCACCTTGCTCTTCTTCTACTTCGACGGGCAGGCCGACAACTACGGGAGTTGGGTTCATCCATCAGAACCCGAGTCCCAGCCCGGATCGCGGCTCCTGTACATCCCTGCGGGTACACCCGTACAGCCACGCCGGGCACCGAGCCCTCTGAAGCCCTACAAGCAGGTGCCGCTCCGCGCGGAACCAGCCGTTGCCCTGCCGCTGATCGACACCTTCGAGATGTACGAACCGCTCGGCATCGCCCCCGAGACGCTGGACACCGACCCGATGTACGCCGAGTTCAACGACGCCGTACGGGACCTGTGCTCCACCCACAAACATCAGGTGGGCGGCTTGCCCAGCAACGTCCAAGGCGAGGTCGAGTATGAGGTCGCCGACTTCCCACCGGACTGGGACATCGACGACTTCACTCCCGACAATCCGCATCTGGACGACATCCTCGCCGAAGCATCGCGGTGGGAACTCCTAGCCCAGTTCGCGGGCGACACCGACGCCGACATGATGTGGGGTGATGCGGGCGTCCTCTACTGGCTGGCCACCGCCCAAGACCTCGCCGCCCATCGCTTCGACAAGGCCCGCTTCACCTGGCAGTGCCACTGAGTCCAACCGCTCTAACGACCGTACGCGCCGTCGGAGAACAGGACGGTGCGGACGGACGGAGGGCCTGGCGGGTTTGATGGCTCGGCGGTGAACGTGCAGGCACGGTGCGCAGGGCCGCCGCGGGTCTTCTCCCTGGCGCCCGACTCCTGACGGTCGCGGTCACTCCACCCCGGAGCGGTGTCCGCCGACCTGCGCGCTGACCATGGGCCGCGACGCCACCACAACCACAGCCCCACCGGCCTCACTCTCCCCCGGGCAGGTTGAGCGCGAGACGCCATAGAGCGATGGGGCATGACCATGACGAGTACGGCGCCGGCGGCCACCACCACATCCACTGCGCAGGTATCGGTGATGTCCTGCCCGAGCCTGGTCATGAGGTTCTTCAGCCCATCGGTCGAGATGTAGCCCAGCGAGCTTCCCACGACCCGCGCGCAGGGCAGGAAAGCCTGTGCTCCAGTGGTCACAGCTTCCTGTCACGCCCGGCCGCTGCATCTACAGTTTCGCCCGACGGCGGGACGGTCCGTCGCTGAACACACCCCGCCACTGTGTCCCTAGGGCGGTCACCGAACCGCTTCTGCCGCCACCATGCCACAAGGACGTCTCGCATGGTGCTCGGGACGTTCTAGAGCGATCGCCGGGTAGCCGCAATGCACGCTGTGCTGGGCGACTGCCGATGTCTAGGCCCACACCGGACCGCCTGGCTCGCGACCACCGTGTCGCCGTGATCCCCTGATGCACCCGCCCCGCCGAGGCCGATCCTGTCCGCGTGACTGCGGCACTCCACAACGTCTTGGCCCGCGCGTTCGACAGCTCAAGCCGATCTTCACGAACCCATCGCCCGTGCCCGAAAAGCACACTGATGCAGCAGCGCCGACGCCGACGCGCTCGACACCTCCTCCCCAGGAAGCCTCCGTCCCAGCAGCAAAGCGGTACGACGGCGATCTGGAATGCCGACGGCGTGGCCAAGACTTGATGGTCGGCGTAACGCGCAGCGACACCCGTAGCGCCGGTTTACGGGTGCCACGCTGCCTCCCGGTGCGACCGAACAATGCGCTGCGTTAGGCGAGACTTCTTCGGCAAAGGCCCAGAGGGAGGAGCACCAGCAACTGCTGACGCTGGTCGGCCATGAGCAGGGTCTCGCAGTCCTTAGCAGTCGACCCACCCGCGGATGCAGGATGGTCTTACGGTCGGCAGGGCGGACCGCCACCTCATGCCCGGGCCAAAGCTGCTGAAATCGGCATTCGCCGCCCGCAACCGGTCGACGAGTCCCGACCACCGCAAGGCCACCGGACCGACGGCCAACGACCCACGCGCGGATCGGCCACGAGCTGAGGGAGTAATGCTCCCGCTCCTCAGGCGGGCCGACGACACGCGCGGCCAGGTTCGGTGAATCACCGATACACGAAATACCGCTGATCACCGGCTTCGCTCAGGCGGCGAGCCGCGGGCGAGCCCGCCCGTCCCACCACCCGTTCAACAGCAGCCTGGTCATGCCATGGTGGCGGCCACAGGGCCACCTTGTTGGGAAGCAGCCGGCCACTTGCCAATGCCGCAGCCGACGCGGCGATGCGCACGCACGCGCCAGTGCGGGCGAGCCGTAGGGATGGCGGCGATGGATGGCCCGAGCCGGCTCAGCCCTCGTGGTGGCCACAGTCGTGGTACGTCGAGTTGGCCCTACATGGCCGGTGGCTGGCAACCGACGCGGGGAGCGCCCGTCCGCCAGCTACTGGCCCCAGGGTCGGCAGCACGCGGCCGGTCCGTCACACCTGGGGACGTGGCCATGTCGAGGGCCGCCGTTGACACGGGCCCCAGCGAAGCCGCCGAGAAGGAGAGGGAAGAACCGATCGCGGGGACCCGGGGGATGTATGACAGACGATCGCGGCGCGGTCGCGACGGCGGCTCCCAGGCCAGCGGCCCGGCCCAAGCGGTGCTGCCCAAGACGGGGAAGGGCAGCCAACGACGCGGCGATGGCGGCAGAGGTCACGAGCGCGGACGCGGGAACGGAGGACGGTCTGCCGCACGAGCGGTTCTCGCCACCTCGGCCAGGCGCCCGCCACGGCACGCCGGTTTGATGTGGCCACCAGATCATCAGTGAAGATCCGATTTGTGTCGGCCCATCCACAGGTATGAGTCAGCGAGCTTCACGTCCCTCAGCGCCCAAGTGGGTTCCGCAAGCGCCGGGCGCGGACCAGGCGGCTCGACCTGACCGAGCGCCGCCCTGCGCCAGCAGCAACGTCACCGGCGGCCGACGGCAAGAGACGAGGCGAATGTCGGTCTCGCGGCTTCGGTCGAAGGGCCCGTTTCACGTGAAACAACGGGAGAGGATGCCTGACTCCTCCTGCTCGGTTCCAGGGTCGACATAGTGGACGGCGTGAATGTCGCCCTCAATGGCCCGCCGCCCGCCGGCAGCGCCCTCGGGCGGAATGAGCCCCCGCCCCCACGTCGGCCCCGGAGCAGGCGGGCCACGAGATCGGCAGGTACCGGCTGAGCGCCGACACCACTTTGGCGGCCACCGACCCGGCCAGCCGAGGAGGTTGCCGAGGGCCACGACCAGTTACCCGACAACCACGTCGTCGGCGCCGCCAAGGGTGGCCGGGCCGGGGGGTGGATCCATCGGTGCGGACCACGGCAAGGTCCGACAGCGGGCCGGTGCCGGCGACGGTAAAAGTAGAGATCGGGCAGCCCACGCTTAGCCACACGCAGAATTAAGGTCATCTTGTAGTTGGGGAACTGACGCGGCGTGCGTCCTGGACGCGTTCACGGCGACCTGCCAGCGATCCGCCGCGGGCGGGCGTGCGTTGTCCTCGGTGTCCACGGCGCCTGCACCACCATTAACACCACCGAGGCGCGGTCGGCGACCGCATTCTCGTCCTAGCGGCGCGCCCGGCGCGTCTGCCTGCGTCTACGGACACGGAAACGCGCAGCGCTGGGCGTGGCTGCACGCCGACCAAGGTCGGCGACATGTGCGAGATCGTGGCGGCCGTCTCGGCGCGCCCGGGGATAACCCGGCTGCCCCCGCTACCGTTGGCCTGGCTTCGGGTAGACGGCGCAAACCTGCCCTCCGGCGACAGGGTCAGTGGAGCCCCGGCCTTCTCCACCGCCAGCGGTGCACGCTACGGGGCTGGGCCCCACACGCCCGGCTGACACCGCAACAGGCAACAGTGGGAGCGGTGTCCACGGGGTATGACGGCTGTCGCCTCGACCTCCAGCGGGTCGTCATCTGCGACCACCGGCACCCCCCGGGTGCCGCAAGCGGGGGACGTCTACCGCCCAGCCAGCCACGTGCTGGACTCGGTCATGATCTTGGTAGTGGTCGGGTGGGGTTGGCTGCCCAGGCTGAGTGCAGGCGTTTGGTTTGTCGTGCTCCAGCCAGGGCCCGACTGCTTGGGGCGTCGGTCGGTACTGGTGTAGGTAGGGGCGCCGGTAGGTCCGTTTGGTAGCCAGGTGCGATGGAGGCGTTCGGCTCTGCCGTCGGTCCACGGCCAGCGGGGCCGGGAGAACCTTGTCTGATCCAAGTCGGCCAGGCGTGCTGGAACGCGCGGCTAATCCTCTAGATCTTGGCATGGTCGGTCAGCGCCCACTCGATCCGCGCGATGCCGCGTGGGGGTGAAGAACGCCGTGTGGCGGCACAAGATGCGGCTGACGGTTCGAGTCGGCGCCCCGATGGCATCGCCAGTGGACGATCGCTGATCACGTCGCGATTCGGGCGCCAATTCGAGAGTCGCTCATGCGCCCATCCACGGGCATGACTAGACGGAGCAGCGGCCCCTATTGCAGCAACGTGAGCGCGGGTGGCCAGAGGGGGGCAAGTGGATCTCGGACTCGCCGCGTCGATCGGAGGCTTCGTTTCACGTGAAACAGCGGGGGAGGATGTCTGAGCCGTCCTATTCAGTCCGGAGCTGACATGGTGAACGGATCTTGCTGCTGAAGATGAATCGTCCTGCCCACTCATAGGATCGCCGCGCAAGGGCTGCTTCCCTTGGGAGTCCCCGGCTGGCTCTCCAAGTGCGGCGAACTCCGGTCAGTACTTCGCCATCGGCGCGTACGGGTCGAGCGGCACCGATCGGCCACGCACAAAGTCAGGGTCCTCTGGTGGTAGAGCTGGCGCGGCGGGCGCCCCGGACGTATTCACGGCGGCCCGCCGGTGATTTCCCCGAGGGCGGGCGTGCGGGAACTCCCTCGGCGTCCACGGCGCCTGGACCACAATCAACACCACCGGCATGAGGCGACGGCGCGACGGCCCAATTGCAGTCACGCGAGCGGCGGGCTGCCGAAGAGGGCGGCTGAGCGTCCGACTCTCGGCTTGGATCGGAGGCTTCGTTTCACGTGAAACCCAGTGGGCGTCTGGCTGCGGCGACAACCGGCCCAGCGGCGCCCGCAACGCTGGGCCTGGGCGCTGGCGGCGCCTGGATGGTGCGATGCAGCACCACGCCGTCGTGGCCGGGGGCCTGCGCCCAGCGCCAGATCCTGCGCCGGCCGGAACGACCGGGAGAGCATGTCCAACTCCGTCGCGCTCAGGTCAGGGCTGACTTGGTCGACGGGTTGCTGCTGCAGATAAGGCGTCCTGCTTGCGCTCCAGGATCGCGCGCGGGCAGGAGCTGCCCCCCGTGGGTCGTCGACTCCCCGGGCAGCGTTCCGTTGGGGCGCCCCCTTCTCGCGCTGAAGGATCGCAGCCTGCTGGGCACAGGCTGCTGTTCTCCGTGGGGTCGTCGGCTCTCCATGCGGTGCTTCGTGCAGGTTGGTGGAGAAATAGAGGGCAGCCGTGGGGGTGCCCACAGTGACGGCACGATCAACGTTTACTTTGCCGGAGTGGCCGGGTGGACGGCAGCACCCACTGTGACTGCGATTGCGAGGCCGATGATCTGACGCTGGCCGATGGGGTCTCGCGTTCGGCGTCTGGGGAGAGTTTGGCGACGGCTGTCGGCTCGACGAACGCTGGAGGCGGTTTACTGGTCCGTCGCCGAGGCGCTCGACGCCACTTCGGCCGACGTGGTGGTCGACCACGCCAGTGCCGCCGCCAGAAGAACGCGCGGACGGCAGTACGGGCCGGGTGCATGTGGTGGTCGGATCAAGCAGGCTGACCGCTGACGACTACACCGACCTGGACCGGCTGGCACACGACCGCGGGGCGAAGTGATCGTCGCAGGCAACTCCTTCGTGACGGCCGCGGTTCTGTTGCGGGCGGCCAGGCACACGTCCGAGTATCTGGAGCACTGGGAGATCATCGACTACGCCAGCGTCACCAAGCCGGTCGTGCCCAGCAGTACTGCCCGGGAGCTGGCCGAGCCCGCTCGGCACCGCAGTGGGCATGCACGCGGCTCCGCGGCCCGCCCGAAGCAGCCCCACGCGGCTCCTGCCCGAGCGACGTCCCCAATTCCCCGCCCCAGATCCGGACGTTGGTCACGGCAATGTACGAGCGAAAGCGCCGCTGGACGTTCTCATCTACGGGCGGA
Source organism: Actinomadura madurae (assembly GCF_047130825.1). Taxonomy (NCBI): domain Bacteria; kingdom Bacillati; phylum Actinomycetota; class Actinomycetes; order Streptosporangiales; family Thermomonosporaceae; genus Actinomadura; species Actinomadura madurae. The sequence goes on along the minus strand of NZ_CP083237.1, from coordinate 6,614,708 downwards.
CGCCGACCCGGCGGGCGAACACCGGCCGCCGGCTTCTCCGCAGGCGCGCTCACTTGCCGCCATCCATCAGGAGCGCTGTGGTGAAAGAGGTCCGCGCCCGACGACCGCCGCCTCGTCCTCCCGTCGCGTGATTCCACGCAGCCCGGTGAGCGCACGCGGACACATAGAGAGGTCGCGGTGCCGTCCATGACGCTCCCCAGCTTCGGCGAGACCAGCTAAGTCCACCCCGATTGGCCGCAATCAACTCGCCGATCATTCTTCAGCCGGAGTGGCGAACAGCAGGGAGCTAAACCTCTGCGCACGCCCGCCGCTCGCTCACACGGCGGATCGCCAGGATGGTTCCGGCCACGTAGAGGACGCCTCCGTGCCGGTGTCGTGCCGCATGACCAGACTCTCGCTGGCACCACCGAACCCAATCTCGGTGCACACCACGAAGCTGGGCACCGCACGGAGTGGACCCGACTCCCAGCGACGTCAGTCCCGCGCGCCCTCCACAGGCCCTATTCAGACACCAGCCAGAGGAACTCCCGGCTCGGGCGTCCGCACCCAGCGTCTCGGCCAGCCGCCATCCTGGCTCGGGCGTGCGGACGGTGCGCAGCGGCTCGGCCAGGGACCCCCCGGCTCTGATGTCCGGACGGCGCGCAGCGGCTCGGCTTGGGTCGCCCTCCGGCTTTGATGTCCAGATGGCGCCCAGCGGTCACCACCGGCCGGTCTCCCGCGCCGACGGCCGGGCGCGGATGTCGGGGTTCGGAGGCCGGCGATGCGTGACCGCAGCGGTGTCGTCCTCCCTGTGGCCCTGTGGCCCTGTGGCCCTGCGGCGCTGCGGCGCTGTGGCCCTGCGGCGCTGTGGCCCTGCGGCGCTGTGGCCCTGCGGCGCTGTGGCCCTGCGGCGCTGTGGCCCTGCGGCGCTGCTTCGAGAAGTCTCGGGTCGGGAGCGGGGAGCAATTCGCCCGACCACTGCGGCTGGCGCCAGGCCGGGGCCAAGTGTTCTAGGGCGCGCCCTCTCCGTGTGCAGTCTGATTCGTCCGTGCGCTCACTGTCGGCTACTTTCCCCCCTCACGAACGCGGACGTGCCAGCGGGCAGTTCTCTCTATCGACCGTGGCGAAGGCCTCGTTGTGGCGGTGCAGCCCTCGGGTTAGAGAAGGTACCTGGACGGGCGCGGGTCTCCGTTCAGCTATGCGGGGATCGGGAGCCGGAGTTCGCCAGCGCGCTGCGCGGCGCCGGCGCCGCGGTGGGCTGTAGGGAGGCGGGCCGATTGACCGCAGCGACGGGGGTCAGCTGACGAATCCAGGCCCCCCGGCTCCCCGCTGGCGGATCTTCGGTAAGGGTGGGCGGACGCTGGATGTGCCGTTGCCGCGTCCGGTGGTGGAGGTGCTGGACGCGTATCTGGTGGAGGGGCGGGTGCTGCGGGATCGGGGGCGAACCGCGCGGCGGGACCCGTCCACGATGGTCAGGGACATCGGATGAAGCCCAGGACGGTCACCGGCTCACGGGGAAGGGCCTGCGGCTCTACGGCTCTACGGCTCTACGGCTCTACGGCTCTACGGCTCTACGGCTCTACGGCTCTACGGCTCTACGGCTCTACGGCTCTACGGCTCTACGGCTCTACGGCTCTACGGCTCTACGGCTCTACGGCTCTACGGCAAGGCCTATCGCGTGGTGGCCGTTGACTCAAGCGCTGTTTCACGTGAAACCGGGGGTGCGTGTGGTGAGCCGTCGGGGTTTCACGGGGAACGGCGGGGGAGCGGGCTTAAACAGAAGCGCCCCGGAGGTGAGGGCTTCCGGGGCGCGGGTGGGGTGGGCGTTAGGAGTCGTCTGCGCCGTCCTCGTCGGGGGCCATGGACTTGATGATGCGGTCCAGGTCTTCCAGGGTGGCGAACTCGACCACGATCTTGCCCTTGTTGCGGCCCATGTCGACGCGGACCTTTGTGTCATAGCGGTCGGAGAGGCGGTCGGCCAGTTGCTGGAGGCCGGGGGCGACCGGCTTCTTCCGGCGTCCCTGCCGCGGAGCCTTCGGCTCGTCCTCGACCTCGCGGAGCGCGATCATCTCTTCGAGGGCGCGGACGGACAGCCCCTCCTGGACGATCCGCTGCGCCAGATGCTCCTGCGCCTCGACGCTGTCCAGAGACAGCAGGGCGCGGGCATGACCGGCGGACAGCACGCCGGCCGCCACCCGGCGCTGCACCGCGGGCGGCAGGTTCAGCAGGCGGAGCGTGTTGCTGATGTGCGGGCGCGACCGGCCGATCCGTCCGGCGAGTTGCTCGTGCGTCGCACCGAAGTCCTGGAGCAGCTGCTGGTATGCGGCGGCCTCTTCCAGCGGGTTGAGCTGCTGCCGGTGGAGATTCTCCATCAGCGCGTCACGGAGGAGTTCGTTGTCGCCGGTGTCACGGACGATCGCCGGGATGACGTCCAGCCCGGCCTGCTGGGACGCGCGCCACCGGCGCTCGCCCATGATCAGCTCGTAGTCGTGCTCCTCCGACGTCGATCGGCGGACGACGATCGGCTGCAGGAGGCCGACGATGCTGATCGACTCGGCGAGCTCCTCCAGGGCCTGCTCGTCGAAGTGCTCGCGTGGCTGGCGGGGGTTGACCGTGATGGAGCGAACGGGCAGCTCCGCGAAATGGGCGCCGGCGACCGGCTGGAGGGCCGGATCGGGGGCGGCCGTGCCGTTCGGCACGGTGCCGCCGGGGAAACCCGGCTCGCCTGCGCTGCCCGGCTCGGCGGGCGTCGGCGGGGGCGGGGCGGTGGGAATGAGGGCGCCGAGTCCCTTACCCAGTCCGCGTCGCTGCTGGCTCACTGAACAGCTCCTCCGTGGGCCATTTCCGAGGCGGCCTCGCTGTAGGCGAGGGCGCCGCTCGAACCGGGGTCGTAGGTCATGACGGACTGCCCGTAGCTGGGCGCCTCCGAGACCCGGACACTGCGGGGGATCACCGTGTTGAGGACGACGTCCCCGAAGTGATTGCGGACATCGTCGGCCACCTGGGCGGCGAGCCGCGTCCGGGCGTCGTACATCGTGAGAAGGATCGTCGACACCCTCAGCCTCTGGTTGAGGTGCGCCTTGACGAGGTCGACCGTCCGGATCAGCTGCCCGAGGCCCTCCAGCGCGTAGTACTCGCACTGGATCGGGATGAGCAGCTCGTCGCCGCCGACGAGGGCGTTCACCGTGAGCAGGCCGAGCGACGGCGGGCAGTCGATCAGCACGTAGTCGAACTTCTCGGTGTCGTAGGCGTCGATCGCGCGGCGGAGGCGTGACTCGCGGGCCACCTTGGAGACGAGTTCGATCTCCGCGCCGGCGAGGTTGAGGGTCGCGGGCGCGCAGTACAGGTTCGGGATCTCCGGAGCCGGGACGACGATGTCGCCCAGTGCCATGTCCTCGATCAGCACGTCGTAGATGGAAGGGACTTCCGCGTGGTGCTCGACACCGAGGGCGGTGGACGCGTTGCCCTGGGGGTCGAGGTCGACCACGAGCACCTGCGCACCATGCATGGCGAGCGACGCGGCCAGGTTCACCGAACTGGTGGTCTTGCCCACCCCGCCCTTCTGGTTGGCGATGGTGATGATCCGGCACTTGTCCGGGCGCGGCCACTCCCGTTCCCTGCGGCCCGACATCGCCTTGAGCGCGGTGACGGTTGTTTCATGTGAAACCTTGGCGTCCCTGAGCGCCTCTCGCACGAGTTCTGACTCCCCCTGATCTGGTCCCTTGCGCGGACTCGGCGGCGGCTTCGCGCCGGTGTTCGTCGGAACATAGCCGACGTTCTCCGCGGTACCGGACGTCGTGTTTCCCCACATCGCGTGTCCGGAGGGCATGGTGCCCGCCGGCGTGCCGGGGTCTCCCTGCGGCTCGCCGGTGGCGGGCGGCTGCGCCCCTTCGGCTTCGCCGGGTCCGCCCAGGCCGGACGGCTGTTCGTCGGGGGATTCATCGGCGCGGTCAGGCCGGCCCAGTCCTGGTCCCGTGCTCATGAAGACCTCTTCCTCGACCCTTTGGCACGCCGGGGGGCGCGCTGTCGTCGCCCGACAACCTCTCCTCGGCCGGCGACCACACGGACGAGTGTTGTCGGCGGATCGACCATACCGCGCCCGACTTGAAGCAGTTCCGTGGAGCGCACCCCGAACCGCTTCAGGACGGGCGCCGCGTCGTCCAGCTCGGCCGCCGCCCGTTCGCCCTTGAGCGCGAGCAGCTCACCGTCCGGACGCAGTAGCGGAAGCGCCCATTTCGCCAGGCGTTCCAGGGGTGCGACCGCCCGCGCCGTCGCCACGTCCACCGAGAACTCTTCGGTCACGTCCTCGGCCCGAGCGCGTCGTACAGCGACGTTGCGCAGGTCGAGCATCTCGACGCATTCGGTCAGGAACGTGGTGCGTCGCAGGAGCGGTTCCAGCAGGGTGATCCGCAGGTCGGGCCGGACGATCGCGAGCACGATTCCGGGGAGGCCCGCGCCCGAGCCGATGTCGACGACCTCCGCGTCCTGCGGGATCGCCTCGGAGACCACCGCGCAGTTGAGCAGATGGCGCTCCCACAGCCGGTCGACCTCGCGCGGCCCGATGAGGCCGCGTTCGACCCCGGCCTCTGCGAGGAACGCCGCGTAGCGCTCCGCGACCGGCAGCGCGTCACCGAAAACCTCACGTGCAATCCCCACCAGACGAATCGTTCCACAAAAACCGGTGGGGTCGTGCATGCGCAACGTCCCTGTGGATAAGTCGGGCGCGCGAGGTTGGACGACCCTTGCGTTATGGCGAGAACCACATGACCCCTCCGCATATTCGGCGAGCGCCGGGTAGAGGGGGTGTGTCGCCCGACCGTCCCCCCGGAAGGAGCTCCGACACATGGGAATCGGAGTCAGCCTCGCATTCATCGCTCTCGGCGCGATCCTCGCGTTCGCCATCCGCGTCGACCTCAGCGGCCTCGACATTCACATGGTCGGCTGGATCCTGATCCTGGTGGGGCTGGTGAGCATGGGCTTCACCGTCAAGTACACGCGCCCGCGGCGCCGTGCCGGGCGGGTCGTCGGCGCGGACCCCGCCTACGGGGACGAGCCCGGGACGGTCATCCGGGAAGAGCACATCATCGAGGACCCGCCGCCCCTGAACCGCCCGAGCGAGCGGGTCGAACGTGTGATCGAACATCCTGTGGACGAAGCGGCGCCGCACGGCCACGTCGCGCAGGACCCGGCGTACTCGCAGGATCCCGCGCACGCTCAGAATCCGGCCGAGGAGAACAGCCCGTCCGTCGTGGACTCCGGTGACCGCATTTCGCAGCGTCGCAGGTGGCGGCGGACCGCACGGCGGTAACGCCGAGCATCGGACCCGCCCGGTGTGCGTTGGGCGGCGGTGCACACCGGGCTTCGGGGCCCCGCGTCGGCCAGGGCGCGGGGCCCTCCCCTTTCCAGAGTTGTCCACAGGTTGTGGTCGACGACGCCTGGGCGGATCCCCGATCGCGCACGTCTATGTGCCCACCGGCCCCGGCTCACCTCGGCGGCCCACCGCTCGTCGAGTACTTCCTGCTGCTTCGGACCGACTCGCCACGCGTGTCGTCGGCCCGCATGAGGAGCGGAAGCACTCCCTCAGCCCGTGGCCGATCTCCGCGCGGTCGTTGGCCGTCGGTCCGGTGACCTTGCGAGGGTCGGGACTCGTCGACCGGTTGCGCGCGGCGAATGCCGATTTTCGGCAGCTTTGGGCCGGGCATGAGGTGGCGGTCCGCCCGCGCATGACCGGCCCACGCCCCTGCCGCACCTACCGCCGCACCGCAGTGTCCGTTGGTTTCACGGCTGCCTCTAGGACGGGAGCGGCCCCGGTGCGGGGCTGCACCGGGGCCGGTCGGGTTGTGGGCGGCTCTTGGGGACGAGCCGGGGAGCGTCAGGCGGGGTAGACGACTACGTAGCGGTCGGGTTCCTCGCCCTCGGATTCGCTGCGGAGGCCGGCGGCGGCCACCGCGTCGTGGACGATCTTGCGTTCGAACGGGGTCATCGGGGCGAGGGGCTTTGGCTCGCCGCCCTGCCTGACCTCGTCGGCGACGTCGGTGCCGAGCTTGGTCAGCTCGGCGCGGCGGCGCTCGCGGTAGCCGCCGATGTCGAGCATCAGGCGGGTCCGGTTGCCCGTCTGGCGGTGGACGGCCAGCCGGGTCAGCTCCTGCAGGGCCTCCAGGACCTCGCCGCGCTTGCCGACCAACTCGTCCAGGGAAGCGCCCACGACGGCGACGATCGCGCGCTCGCCCTCGACGTCCATGTCGATGTCGCCGTCGTAGTCACCGATGTCCAGCAGGCCCTCGATGTAGTCGGCGGCGATCTCGCCCTCCTGCTCGAGCGCCTGGACGTCGACCTCGGTCGTGTCGGTCTGGCTCAACGGGGTCTCCTTCTCGGCCACGTGCTCGGAGTTCAAACTAGCGCTTCTGGGTGCCGCTGCGCTTGCTGCGCGACTTGCGGGTCGGCTGGTTGCGCACGACCTTCGGCTTCGTCTCGGGCTCGGGTTCCGGTTCCGGTTCCGGTTCCGGCTCCTTCTTCAGCCTGGCCTTGATGCCGGACGACGCCTGGCCGTTCTTGGCCGCGGACGCCTTAGCACCGCCCGTTTTCGTCCCGCCCGCCTTGGCGCCGCCGGTCTTCGCGCCGCCGGTCTTCGTGCCGCCCGTCTTCGTCCCGCCGGCCTTGGCCGTGGCCGCGCTGTCGTCCGTGCTGAGCGGCGGGTACTTCTTGTAGATGTAGTGCTGCTGCGCCAGCGTCCAGCTGTTGGACGTGACCCAGTACATGAGGACGCCCAGCGGGAAGCCGAGGCCGAACAGGCCGAACAGCGGCGCCATGAAGACCATCATCTTCTGCGCCTGCATCATCGGGTTGGCGTCGTCGGTGACGGGCTGGCGCTTCATGCTGGCCCGGACGGTGAAGAACGTCGTGCACGAGCTGATCACCACGGCGATGCCGGTGATGGCGATCGCGGTCCACGACTTGGGGTCCGATCCCCAGGCGTTGAGGAACGTGTCGGGGATGTGCGCGCCGAAGATGCTGGCGTGCTGCGCGCTCGCCACGAGGTCGGCCGACATCCCGAAGACGCTCTCGCCGGGCTTGGCGTCGGAGATGTTCTTCAGCGCCTGGAAGAGGCCGATGAAGACGGGCATCTGCACCAGGAGCGGCAGGCAGCCCGACAGCGGGTTGGCGCCGTTCTCCTGGTAGAGCTTCATGACCTCCTGGTTGAGGCGCTGCTTGTCGTTCTTGTACTTCTTGCGCAGCGCCTGGACCTTCGGGTTCAGCTCCTGCATCTTGCGCGAGGCGTGGATCTGCTTCACGAAGAGCGGGACCATGACCAGCCGCAGCAGGACGGTCAGCAGGATGATCGAACCGCCCCAGGCCCATCCACTGTCCTTGGGGACGACGGTGCTCAGCCCCGTGTGAATCCACACGATCAGCTGAGTGACGATCTCGTACAACCAGTCAAGCACCGGGCAGCTCCTTGGGCTCTGCTAGGGCGGGGCCGCTCTCCGCGCGGCCGGAGTTCGGGGGGGCCGCCGCGGATCGCGTCCGGGGGCCGGCTCCTCCGGACGCCCCGGAGGGGTTCGTGCGAGAGGTCTTCTTCGGCGGCACCGGGTCGTACCCCCCAGGATTGAAGGGGTGGCATCGCGCGATCCGGCGGGCCGTCAGCCATGTGCCGCGCAGCGCCCCGTGCACCTGGAGCGACTCCAGGCCGTACGCGCTGCAGCTGGGCTGGAAGCGGCACTGCTGCCCGAGCAGGGGACTCAAGAAGCGGCGGTAGGCGCGGACGAGAAGGATCAGCACGGCCGCGGCGGGACCTGGACGGCCCGCCTGGTGCTGCGCGGGGACCTGCGTCCCCTGCCGACTCCTCATCTTCGCCCCTTGGACGCGGGCCGCAGCAGCCGGTCGAGTGCCGACTCCAGATCCGCGGCCAGTTCGTCTGGGCGCGCCTCTCCCGCGCGGGGGTTGGCGCGCACTACGAGCAGGCTACCCGCTGGGAGCCGGTCGAGGTGCGGTCGCATCAGGTGGCGGAGCCGGCGCCGGACCGCGTTTCGGACGACGGCGTTGCCGACGGTGCGCGCCACGATGAACCCGACCAGCGGCGGCTCGGCCGCTGCCGGGGCCTCGTCCGGGCGTAGCAGGTGGACCACGGCAGTTGGCCGTCCGGCGCGGCGACCGCGCCGGACGGCCAACGTGAAGTCGTCCCGCCGCCGCATCCGGTTACCGGACGGCAGCACAGTGAGGGTCGGTCAGACCGCGATGCGGGCGCGGCCCTTGCCGCGCCGGCTCGACAGGATGGCGCGGCCCGCGCGCGTGCGCATGCGCAGCCGGAAGCCGTGCTTCTTGTGGCGGCGGCGGTTGTTCGGCTGGAAAGTACGCTTGCTCACTTGAGGCTCCAGTGCTGCGGTCGTTCGGCTTGAAGGTGGTGAAGCGCCGGTGTCTCGCACCGAGGGCCGCGTCCGGTCCCCCGCAGCGGGGGCCCACCCGAGCTTCCTGTGGGGCTGCCGGCGGGCACGCGGCATCTCCGTCGATGCGACTCGACCTCAGCACGTTACGGGCTGGCGGGGTGGCCGGTCAAACGGAGGCGGCCGCCGCCGGGCGGGCGGTGAGCGTGGGGACGGTGTTGCGAGTGGGACCGGCAGGGGTTAAGGTCGTCCGGGCGAGCCGACGCTTCTTCGACGAGATCGACGATCTGATGTCGGCGTTCAGCCCTTTCAAGCCCCCGTTCGAGAACCACCCCGCACCGGCCGGACGACGGCCGGGACCTTGTCGACCTTTGTTCCCCGGAACCCGTCTCGCGGGTTTTGCACAGGGTGCCCCATGCCTATGCACAGCATGTGGACAACTCTGTGGACAACTCGTGAGAGAGTAAGTCTTCCGCGTCGCGGCAGTGCCCTGCGAGGCGTGCCGCATCCCGCGGGAAAGCCGGGCAGTCAGGTACTCCGTTCGGCGGAGTTGTCGGGAGGGGACGTTGCGCATGGACGGTCAGGATCTCGGATCGGTCTGGGCCCGCACCCTCACGGCGCTTTCCGAGAGCGATCTGTCGCCGAGCTATCGCGCCTGGCTTCCGATGGTCCGCCCGCTGGCGCTCGTGGAAGGGACGGCGCTGCTCGCCGCGCCGAACGAGTTCGCCAAGGACGCGCTGGAGACCCGCCTCCGCAACCTCATCACGCAGGCGCTGTCCCGCGAGCTGGGCAGGGAGATCCGCGTCGCGGTGACCGTCCAGCCGGAGCCTCCCGGGGGCTCTCGTCCGGGGGCGGGCGAGCCGCTTTCCGCGCCGATTCCGGGGCCGGGCGCGGGGCTCGGCATGCACGAGCCCGCACCTTCTTATGGCGAGCCCTACGGGGAACGGCCGCACGACGATCGCGACCGGGAGCGTCCGTTCACGGACCAGTCCTACGGGGAGCAGCAGTACGGCGAGCCCTCCTCCTATACAGAGCGCCCCGAGCGCCCCTATCCGGAGCAGCCGTACGGCGACCAGGGTTACCGGCCCCAGACGGGAGTTACCCACAACCCCGGTTCGCCCGGAGGTTATCCACAGGCCCAGGACGAGGACCGTGGAACGTATCCGCCGCCCTCCCGTCCGCCCGCGTACGGCGCGGGGCCCGGCGGTCGCGGCCCAGCGCCGTTCGAAGGACGCGGCTACCCGAGTTACGGGGGGCAGGAGGGTTTCGGCGGCGAGCCTCCAGGACGGCCGCCGCACTCCCATCTGAACGACCGCACGCTCGGCCCGCTGCGTCCCGGCGGCCACGCGGAGCAGCAGGGCCGCGAAGCCCCCCTCGACCCGCCGCTCGGGCACGTGGAGGACACGTTCCAGAACGGGGAACCGTCCTACCCCGGCGGCGAGCAGCAGTACCGCGGTGAGGAGCCCTACCGGGGCGAGGGTGCGTTCCGGGACGAGGAGGGCTCCGACCCCAGGAGCTCCGACCCGAGAGCGCCTGCCCCCGCACCGGCCCCGCAGCCCGCCGGTGCGTCCGAGCACGCGCGACTGAACCCGAAGTACACATTCGAGACGTTCGTCATCGGCTCGTCCAACAGGTTCGCGCACGCCGCGGCGGTCGCGGTGGCGGAGCAGCCGGCGAAGGCCTACAACCCGCTGTTCGTCTATGGCGACTCCGGGCTCGGCAAGACGCACCTGTTGCACGCCATCGGCCATTACGCGCAAAGCCTCTTCAACGGGGCGCGCGTCCGCTATGTGAGCTCCGAGGAGTTCACGAACGACTTCATCAACTCGATCCGGGACGGCAAGGCCGACGGGTTCCGCCGCCGCTACCGGGATGTGGACATCCTCCTCGTCGACGACATCCAGTTCCTTGAGGGCAAGGAGCAGACGCAGGAGGAGTTCTTCCACACCTTCAACACGCTGCACAACGCGAGCAAGCAGATCGTGATCTCCAGCGACCGTCCGCCCAAGGAGCTGGTGACGCTGGAGGACCGGCTCCGCAACCGGTTCGAGTGGGGCCTGACGACCGACGTCCAGCCGCCCGAGCTGGAGACGCGGATCGCGATCCTGCAGAAGAAGGCGCGGCAGGAGGGCCTCGCCGCGCCGCCCGACGTGCTGGAGTTCATCGCCTCGCAGATCGCGACGAACATCCGCGAGCTGGAGGGCGCGCTGATCCGGGTGACGGCGTTCGCGAGCCTGAACCGGCAGTCGGTCGACATGAAGCTCGCCGAGATCGTGCTGAAGGACCTCATCCCGAACGACTCCGGCCCCGAGATCACCGCTGCGATGATCATGGCGCAGACGGTGGAGTACTTCGGCACGACGATCGAGGACCTGTGCGGGCCGTCCCGGTCGCGGATGCTCGTCACCGCCCGGCAGATCGCGATGTACCTGTGCCGGGAGCTGACGGACCTGTCCCTCCCCAAGATCGGGCAGCAGTTCGGCGGACGGGACCACACCACGGTCATGCACGCCGAACGCAAGATCCGGTCGCTGATGGCCGAGCGCCGCGCCATATACAACCAGGTCACGGAGCTCACGGGGCGCATCAAGCACCAGGCCCGCAAGCGCTGACCGCGCCCGGTCGTACACACTGTGGACAGACCGGCGTCAGCCCTGTGGACCGGCGCCGGCCGCGTCGTCCACAGCCGGTTCAGGGCAAAGAACCGACAAAGTGCACGCCTCCCCCGAAGACCCCCGCCGCTACTCACAAGTTGTGGAAAACTCTGGGGATTTTCGCGGATAACCCTGTGGGCAACCCTTGGAGAAGCTGAGGATGAAGAGTGGACGGATGTGGACCCGCTGTGCACGGGCCCCCGCCCCGCTGGGGAAAACCGGTGGACGAGCTGGGGACGGCCTGGGGACGGTCCGGAAGCGAACCCGCGGATCCGCGTCCCTCTGTCCCCAGCGGCGGCCAACGGGCGGCGAACCGGCGGAAGACCCGTGGAGAACTCGTGGATAACCGGGGGATGACATGAGGACGACCTGTGGGGATGATTTCGCCGTCCCCAGGCGCCGCCGCGCCGTCCACGTCCCATGCACAGCACCCGTGGACAGAGAAACGCACTCTCACCTGCGACGATGGCCTCTGTCCACACTATCCACCGCCCCTATTACTGGTACTGCACTACTTCTCTATCCAAGAAAAGATCCACCTCAAGTCAGGGCCTGGGGACAACGCGCCCCGAGCGCCCCGGCCCAGCCAAGATCAGCTCACCCTTGTCCGACACCTGCAGGAGGCGGGTCCCTTTGAAGTTCCGCATCGACAGAGACGCCCTGGCCGACGCCGTCGCCTGGACCGCGCGCACGCTCCCCGTCCGTCCCCCGGTGCCGGTCCTCGCGGGCATGCACATCGTGGCCGGGGGTGAGGACATCGGCGACCGCCTGAAGCTGTCCGCGTTCGACTACGAGGTCTCGGCACAGGTGTCCACGGACATCGATGTGGAGGAGGCCGGGACGGCGCTGGTGTCCGGACGGCTCCTCGCCGAGATCTCCCGCAGCCTTCCTCCCCACCCTGTGGAGGTGACGACGGACGGCGCGAAGGTGATGCTCCGCTGTGGCAGCGCGAAGTTCACACTTCTCACCATGCCTGTGGAGGACTACCCGACGCTGCCGGAGATGCCGCCGGCCGCGGGGTCGGTGGGCAGCGACGAGTTCGCGGCCGCCGTCTCCCAGGTGGCGATCGCCGCGGGCAAGGACGACACGATCCCCATGCTGACCGGTGTCCGGGTGGAGATCGAGGGTGAGACGGTCACGCTGGCGTCCACGGACCGCTACCGCCTCGCGGTCCGCGAGTTGCACTGGAAGCCGGAGCGGCCCGATTTCTCCGCCGTCGCGCTCGTCCCCGCCCGGACGCTCGCCGACACCGCCAAGTCGCTGACGGCGGGCGCGGAGGTGTCGATCGCGCTCGCCGGGACGGGCGGCACCGGCGAGGGCATGATCGGTTTCGAGGGCGGCGGCCGCCGCACCACGTCCCGTCTGCTGGACGGCGACTTCGTGAAGTACCGGTCGCTGCTGCCGAGCGAGTACGCGGGCCTCGCCGAGGTCCAGACGGCCCAGTTCATCGAGGCCGTGAAGCGCGTCTCGCTGGTCGCCGAGCGGAACACGCCCGTCCGGCTCTCGTTCAGCCAGGGCGAGGTCGTGCTGGAGGCGGGCACCGGGGACGAGGCGCAGGCCGTGGAGGCCCTGGAGGCGTCCCTGGAGGGCGAGGACATCGACATCGCGTTCAACCCCGCGTTCCTCCTGGACGGGCTCTCCGCGATCGGCTCGGACGTCGCGCGGCTGTCGTTCACGACGCCGACGAAGCCGGCCGTCCTGACCGGCAAGCCGCCGCAGGACGGGGAGAACCCGAACTACCGTTACCTGATCATGCCCGTCCGGCTGTCCGGATAAGGATCATGCCCGGGGGCATGCCCCGGGACGCGCCGGGGACGATGGACCGCGGGGGAGCCGCGCCCCCGCGGTTACGCACAGGCGGTTACGCACAGGGGAGAGTGAGCGTTTCATGGAGCTCGGGATCATCGGCCTCGGCAAGATGGGCGGCAACATGGCCGAGCGGCTGCGCCGCGGCGGCCACACGGTCGTCGGCTATGACCGCGACCCGGAGGTGACCGACGTCGGCTCGGTCGAGGAACTCGTCGAACGGCTGTCCGCGCCGCGCGCCGTGTGGGTGATGGTGCCGGCGGGGCAGCCCACGGCGGACACCGTCCACAGGCTGGGGGAGGTCCTGCAGCCCGGAGACCTCGTCGTCGACGGCGGTAATTCACACTATGTGGACGACCAGCGGCACGGCGAGGAGCTGGCCGCCAAGGGCATCGGGTTCGTCGACTGCGGTGTGAGCGGCGGGGTGTGGGGGCTGGAGAACGGCTACGCGCTCATGGTCGGCGGCGACGACGACAACGTGAAGCGGCTGATGCCGATCTTCGAGACGCTCAAGCCGGAGGGGGAGTTCGGCTTCGTCCACTCCGGCAAGGTCGGGGCCGGCCACTTCGTGAAGATGGTCCACAACGGCATCGAGTACGCGATGATGCAGGCGTTCGGCGAGGGCTACGAGCTGATCGAGGCGAGCCCGCTCGTCACCAAGGTGCCGGAGACGTTCCTGAGCTGGCAGGAGGGGACGGTCATCCGCTCCTGGCTGCTCGACCTGCTGAACCGCGCCCTCGCCAACGACCCCGAGCTGGACGACCTGCGCGGCTACGCCAACGACTCCGGCGAGGGCCGCTGGACCGTCCAGGCCGCCGTCGAGCACGCCGTCCCGCTGCCCGCCATCAGCGCCTCCCTGTTCGCCCGCTTCGCCTCCCGCCAGGACGACTCGCCCGCGATGCGGGTCGTCGCCGCCCTCCGCAAGCAGTTCGGCGGCCACGCCGTCGAGTCCGTCGGCGACGGCGACTCCCCCGGCGCCGACGTCAACCCCCCGAAGGTCTGACGACGGCTCTTGATCGCCGGCCGGGCTCCTGGGTAGCTTCGACGGACCGATACCGGTTCGGGCGGCTGCCAAGGGGATGGGATGAGCGGGTTGCTCTACCTGGGAGGCTTCCTGGTCGCCACCTGGCTGGTGATCGTCGGCAGCGTGGGCCTCGTCCGGTGGCAGAGCTACCGGGCGTCGATCCGGTCGGAGGAGAGCGACGCCGAGCGGCAGGCGCGGATACGGAAGATGCTGGACCTGCCCGATGAAGGGGAAGGCGGCCAGGCCGGGTACTGGCGGACGGACTGAGGCGGGGCGGCGCCCCGCTCTCGGCCCCGGTCCGGTCGTGCGGCTCCGGGGGTGCGCCGGGGCGGGCGGGAGGCTCTACGCTCGGGTGTCGTGCATGTCGCCCACCTTTCGTTGCAGGACTTCCGGTCCTATCCGGCCGCCGAGGTCGCGCTGGAGCCGGGGGTCACGGCGTTCGTGGGGCCGAACGGCCAGGGCAAGACGAACCTGGTCGAGGCCGTCGGGTACGTCGCCTCGCACGGCAGCCACCGGGCCGCGACGGACGCGCCGCTCGTCCGGCACGGGGCGCCGCGCGCGATCGTCCGGGCCGGGGTGGTGAAGGACGACCGCAGGGCGCTGATCGAGCTCGAGATCAACCCGGGCAAGGCGAACCGGGCGCGGCTCAACCGGTCCCCCGTCCCCAGGCCGCGCGAGATCCTGGGGATGCTGCGGACCGTGCTGTTCGCGCCGGAGGACCTCGCGCTCGTGAAGGGCGATCCGGGGGAGCGGCGCCGGTTCATGGACGAGCTGCTGACCGCGCGGGCTCCGCGGTTCGCCGGCGTGCGTTCGGACTACGACCGCGTCCTGAAGCAGCGCAACGCCCTTTTGAAGTCGGCGGCCGCGCACAGGCGCTCCCCCGGTCCCGAGGTACTGGCGACGCTGGACGTGTGGGACTCGCATCTGGCGCGTACGGGATCGGAGCTTCTCGCCGCGAGGCTGGATCTCGTCGCCGCGCTCCGTCCGCTGATCACGCGGGCCTACGAGGCGCTCGCGCCGCACAGTGGCGCGGTCGACGTCGTCTACAGGAGCTCGCTCGGTGACGTGGAGTTGTCCACAGACCGTGGACAACTGGCCGAGCAGATGCTCGCGGCGGTCGGCGAGTCCCGGAAGCAGGAGCTTGAGCGCGGCGTGAGCCTCGTCGGCCCGCACCGGGACGAGTTGGTCCTGCGCCTGGGGGAGCTTCCGGCGCGCGGCTACGCCAGCCACGGCGAGTCGTGGTCGTTCGCGCTCGGCCTGCGGCTGGCGGCGTTCGACCTGCTCCGCGCGGACGGCGACGACCCGGTGCTGATCCTGGACGACGTGTTCGCCGAGCTCGACACGGGGCGGCGGAGCCGCCTGGCCGAGATGGTCGCGCCGGCGGAGCAGGTGCTCATCACGGCGGCCGTCCCCGCCGACGTCCCCGCCGAATTGACAGGGGCCTCGTATACCGTCTTCGACGGCCAGATCGTCCGGGACCACAAGGGGGCGAGCGCGTGAACGATCCACAGGATGTGGACAACTCCGCCGGAGACGGCGCGGTTCCCGCCAAGTCGGGGATCGAGCTGGCACGTGAGGCGCTCGCCCAGGCGAAGGCGGACGCCCTGAAGCGCGGCACGCTCCCCGGCCAGAAGCGCAAGGGCGGCGGGCGGGTCGTCCGCGTACGGGAGCCCGGACGCGGCGGCGACCCGAAGCTCTTCGGCAGTGCGATCCGCGACCTGCTGGCGTCCCGCGGGTGGGAGCAGCGGGCGGCCGTCGGCGGCGTGTTCGGCAACTGGGCGAACATCGTGGGCGCCGAACTGGCCGAGCACACCCGCCCGGACCGCTTCGAGGACGGCGAGCTGACCGTCGCCGCCGACTCGACGACGTGGGCGACGCAGCTCCGCCTGCTGTCGTCCACGCTCGTCCGGCGGCTGAACGAGGAGCTCGGCCACGGCACCGTCCGGCGGGTGAAGGTGGTGGGCCCGGCCTCCGGGCCGCGCCGGACGGGCGCGTGGCGCGCCCGCTGAGGCGGAAGTGGCGGGTGGGAACATCTGTTCGGCGGGTGAGTCGCCCAGTTCAGCGGCGAGCGCCACGTAGGCCAGAGAACCCCCCGGGGCCAATGGGGGGATGTGGCTCCAGGCCCACTCGGCCGCCACACGCGCACACAGCGCTCGGGAGTGCCACGTTTCGTCGGCCGACCCGGTAGAATGAATGTGGGTTCAGGATGCAGTGCCGCCTTGGGGCGCCCGGGGCTCTGACCACAACGAACAGAGCACAACCGGGTGCCCTCATGTGTGTTACGGGGCACACCGCGCCTCCCTCGGGCGCGGAGCGGCGGACATCCCCGGCAGGAGGATCTCCTTTGGCGTACGACGCTAGTTCGATCACTGTCCTTGAAGGGCTTGAGGCGGTTCGGAAGCGCCCGGGCATGTACATCGGCTCGACCGGTGAGCGCGGCCTGCACCACCTCGTCTACGAGATCGTGGACAACGCGGTCGACGAGGCCCTGGCCGGCTACGCCGACAACATCGTGGTCACCCTGATGGCCGACGGCGGCGTCAGCGTGGACGACAACGGCCGCGGCATCCCGGTCGGCGAGCACCCGGTGGAGAAACGTCCGGCCATCGAGCTGGTGTTGACCACGCTGCACGCGGGCGGCAAGTTCGACGGCAAGTCCTACGCGGTCTCGGGCGGCCTGCACGGGGTGGGCTCGGCCGTGGTGAACGCGCTGTCCACCCGGCTGGAGGCTGTGGTCCGCACCGACGGCCACGTGTGGCGTCAGTCCTACACGTGGCAGGGCCCCGAGATCGAGCTCCAGAAGGGCGAGGAGACCACCGACACCGGGACCCTCATCCGGTTCTGGCCGGACCCCGACATCTTCGAGACGACCGAGTGGAACTTCGAGACCCTCTCCCGCCGCATGCAGGAGATGGCGTTCCTCAACCGCGGCCTGTCCATCACGCTGCGGGACGAGCGTCCCGACCACATCAACGGCGAGCCGCACGTCGTCCGGTACCACTACGAGGGCGGTATCGAGGACTTCGTCCGCTACCTCAACGCGCGCAAGGACGCCGCGCACGAGTCGGTCGTCTACTTCAACGACGACACGACGGGCATGTCGGTCGAGATCGCGATGCAGTGGAACTCGTCGTACGCCGAGTCCGTGCACACCTTCGCCAACACGATCAACACGGCGGAGGGCGGCACCCACGAGGAGGGCTTCCGCGCGGCGCTGACCACGATCGTCAACCGGTACGCCCGCGACAAGGGGCTGCTGCGCGAGAAGGACGACAACCTCACCGGTGAGGACGTCCGCGAGGGCCTCACCGCGATCATCTCGATCAAGCTGGCCGACCCGCAGTTCGAGGGGCAGACCAAGACCAAGCTCGGCAACACCGAGGCCAAGTCGTTCGTGCAGCGGGCCTGCAACGTCTACCTGCGCGACTGGTTCGAGGAGAACCCCGGCGAGGCCAAGGAGATCATCAACAAGGCGTCGCAGGCGGCGCGGGCGCGGGTCGCGGCGCGGCAGGCGCGCGACCTGACCCGCCGCAAGAGCCTGCTGGAGTCGACGTCGCTGCCCGGCAAGCTGTCGGACTGCCAGTCCACCGACCCCGCCAAGTCCGAGCTGTACATCGTCGAGGGCGACTCCGCGGGCGGCTCCGCGAAGGGCGGCCGCAACCCGCACTTCCAGGCGATCCTCCCGATCCGCGGCAAGATCCTCAACGTGGAGAAGGCCCGGATCGACAAGATCCTCAAGAACAACGAGGTGCAGGCGATCATCACGGCGCTCGGCACCGGCGTGCACGACGAGTTCGACATCACCAGGCTCCGCTACCACAAGATCATCCTGATGTCGGACGCCGACGTGGACGGCCACCACATCAACACGCTGCTGATGACGCTGCTGTTCCGGTTCATGAAGCCGCTGATCGAGGCCGGGCACGTCTACCTGTCCCAGCCCCCGCTCTACAAGATCAAGTGGGACGCCCGGGGCAACGAGGCCGACTACGCCTTCTCCGACGCCGAGCGCGACGCGATCATCGAGGCCGGCATCGCCGCCGGGAAGCGCGACCCCCGCCCCCGCGACCTGGTGCAGCGCTTCAAGGGCCTCGGCGAGATGAACGCCAACGAGCTGTGGGACACCACCATGGACCCCGACAACCGGGTCCTGCTGCAGGTCCAGCTGGACGACGCCGCGCAGGCGGACGAGCTGTTCAGCGTGCTCATGGGCGAGGAGGTCGAGCCCCGCCGGGAGTTCATCCAGCGCAACGCCAAGGACGTGCGCTTCCTCGACATCTGAGGTACCCGTCTGGGCCGGGCTCCCAGCGGCCTGACTCCCGCAGGCGGAAGTACTTCGTTCCCACCGAGCAGAAGAGGTCTTGAGAGTGACGGACGTGACCGCAGAGGGCGGACACCCGGGCGAGCGCATCGAACCGGTCGACATCCAGGTCGAGATGCAGAAGAGCTATCTCGACTACGCGATGTCGGTCATCGTCGCGCGCGCGCTGCCAGAGGTGCGTGACGGCCTCAAACCCGTGCACCGCCGCGTCCTGTACGCGATGTACGACGGCGGCTACCGTCCCGACCGCGGCTACTTCAAGTGCGCCCGCGTCGTCGGCGACGTCATGGGGAACTACCACCCGCACGGCGACTCCGCCATCTACGACGCGCTCGTCCGGCTCGCGCAGCACTGGTCGATGCGGTACCCGCTGGTCGACCCCAACGGCAACTTCGGCTCGCGCGGCAACGACCCCGCCGCGGCCATGCGGTACACCGAGTGCCGCATGGCGCCGCTGGCGATGGAGCTGCTGCGCGACATCGACAAGGAGACCGTCGACTTCTCCCCCAACTACGACGGCCGCTCGCAGGAGCCGGACGTCCTGCCGTCCCGGTACCCGAACCTGCTGGTCAACGGGTCCGCCGGCATCGCGGTGGGGATGGCGACGAACATCCCGCCGCACAACCTGCGCGAGGTCGTCGACGGCGTCCGCTGGTACCTGGACAACTACGGCGCATCCGACGAGGAGCTGCTCGAAGCGCTGATCGAGCGGGTCAAGGGCCCCGACTTCCCGACCGCCGGCCTCATCGTCGGCCGCAAGGGCATCGAGGAGGCCTACCGCACCGGCCGCGGCTCGATCACCATGCGCGCCGTCGTCGAGGTCGAGGAGATCCAGGGCCGCACCTGCCTCGTCGTCACCGAACTGCCGTACCAGGTCAACCCGGACAACCTCGCCCTCAAGATCGCCGACGGGGTGAAGGACGGCAAGCTCGACGGCATCGCCGACGTCCGCGACGAGACCTCCGGCCGGACGGGGCAGCGCCTCGTCATCGTCCTCAAGCGGGACGCCGTCGCCAAGGTCGTCCTGAACAACCTGTACAAGCACACCCAGCTGCAGGAGACGTTCGGCGCGAACATGCTCGCGCTGGTCGACGGCGTGCCGCGCACCCTGCGCATCGACCAGTTCGTCCGGCACTGGGTCGCGCACCAGATCGACGTCATCGTCCGCCGCACCCGGTTCCTGCTCCGCAAGGCCGAGGAGCGCGCCCACATCCTGCGCGCCCTGCTGAAGGCCCTCGACCGGATCGACGAGGTCATCGCGCTGATCCGGCGCTCCCCGTCGGCGTCCGAGGCGCAGCAGGGCCTGATGTCGCTGCTGGAGATCGACGAGATCCAGGCGCAGGCCATCCTCGACATGCAGCTGCGCAAGCTCGCCGCCCTGGAGCGCCAGCAGATCACCGACGAGTACGACAAGCTCATGGCGGAGATCGCCGACTACAACGACATCCTCGGCTCGCCCGAGCGGCAGCGGCGGATCGTCGGCGACGAGCTCGCCCCCATCGTCGAGAAGTACGGCGACGAGCGGCGCACCGAGATCATCCCGTTCGACGGGGACGTGTCGTACGAGGACCTCATCGCCGAAGAGGACGTCGTCGTCACGATCACCCGCGGCGGCTACGCCAAGCGCACCAAGACCGACCTGTACCGGGCGCAGCGGCGCGGCGGCAAGGGCGTCCGCGGCGCGCAGCTGAAGCAGGACGACATCGTCGACCAGTTCTTCGTCACCACGACGCACCACTGGATCCTGTTCTTCACCAACAAGGGCCGCGTCTACCGGGCCAAGGCGTACGAACTGCCCGACGCCGGACGCGACTCGCGCGGCCAGCACGTCGCGAACCTGCTGGCCTTCCAGCCGGACGAGCACATCGCCCAGGTCATGGACCTGCGCGACTACGAGGTCGCCCCCTACCTCGTCCTCGGCACGAAGAAGGGCCGCGTCAAGAAGACCGCCCTGCGCGACTTCGACTCGCCCCGCACCGGCGGCATCATCGCGATCAACCTGGTCGACGACGACGAGGTGATCGCGGCGCGGCTCGTCTCGTCCGACGACAACCTGCTCATGGTCTCCACCGGCGCCCAGGCGATCCGGTTCCGCGCCGACGACGAGTCGCTGCGGCCGATGGGGCGCGCCACGTCCGGCGTGATCGGCATGCGGTTCGAGGAGGACCAGGAGGTCCTCAACATGCTGGTCGTGACCGACACCTCGGACGACGTCCTGGTGGCCACCGAAGGCGGCTACGCCAAGCGCACCCGCGTGGACCAATACCCCCTCCAAGGGCGTGGGGGTAAGGGGGTCCTCACCGCTAAGATCGTGGAATCGCGGGGCATGTTGGTAGGGGCCTTGATGGTGGGCCCGGACGACGAGGTGTTCGCGATGACGTCGAACGGTGGCGTGATCAGGACGACCGCCGCCGAGATCAAGCAGTCCGGCAGGCAGACCATGGGCGTCCGCCTGATGAACCTCGCGGACGGGGACAGCGTGGTGGCCATCGCGAGGAACGTAGAGTCCATGGAGGACTCGGACGACGCGGAAGGGACCGACGGTGAGTGACGCATCCTGCATCGTCACCGAGCCGCTAGGCCAGGAGGACACGTGAGCACCGAGCCCGGCAACGACCAGGACGGGCCCGGCACGGGCAAGAAGGACGAGGCACCCGCCAAGCAGGCCGCCTCGAAGCGGAAGCCGTCCGCCGGCAAGCCCGCGGCCGCCAAGCCGGGCGGGTCCGAACCGGGGGCGAAACCCTCCGGCGGCAAACCGGCCGCGAAGCCGGGCCGGACGGTCGCCGCCGCGTCCGCCAAGTCCAGCAGGGACGAGACGACCGTCGACATCGAGTCCGACAAGTCCGGTTCGGGGGCCGAGGAGACCAGGACCGATCTCGCCCACCTCGGTGACGAACCGGACACGCCGGAGATCGCCCCGGTCAAGGACACCGCGGAACCGCCCAAGGACGGCAAGCCGAAGGCCGAGTCCACACCCTCCTCACCGGCCCCGCCTGCCACCGGCAAGCCGGCCGCGAGTCCCGCGGCCTCCACACCGGCGGCGTCCGCCTCCGGCCCGGCGGGCTGGGCCAAACCCGCCGAGCCGTCCGGATCGGTCTCGACAGGACGTACGGACAAGCCCGCCAAGCCGTTCAAATCGGCGGGCGCCGACTCGGGCAACGCGTCCTCGGGCTCGAACTCCGGCGGCGGCCTCCGCGGCTTCGCCGGCACCGTCCTGAAGGACCGGCCGTCCACCTCCGTCGCCCCGGCGAACAGCGCGGCCGCGAAGGCCGCCAACGGCAAGCCCGCCCGCAAGGCCCAGCTCCAGCTCTCCCGCCTGGAGCCCTGGTCGGTGATGAAGTTCAGCTTCGTCATGTCGCTGGTCTGCTTCGTCGTCCTACTCGTCGCCGTCATCGTCCTGTACGCGATCCTGTCCGGCCTCGGCGTCTTCGACGCCATCAGCGACACGATCAACAGCCTCACCAAGGAGCAGGGCGAGACCAGCAGCAGCGTCGACGCCGGCAACTGGTTCTCCTTCTTCCGCGTCTTCGGCTACACCGTCCTCGTCGGCGCCCTGAACGTCCTGCTCATCACCGCCCTCTCCACGGTCGGCTCCGTCATCTACAACCTCGCCGCCGACCTCGTCGGCGGCGTCGAGGTCACCCTCAAGGAGGCCGAGTAACCCCCACCCGCCGCCGCCCCGAAACGATTTCCGGTTGTCCGCCCAGATGGGGTAACCTCTCGTTGCGCCGCCAGGGCGGCGGCACACTCCGGGCCTATAGCTCAGTCGGTTAGAGCGCATCCCTGATAAGGATGAGGCCGGTGGTTCAAGTCCACCTAGGCCCACCAGCCCAACGCAGGTCAGAGACCGGTTCCGCGTAGATCGGAACCGGTCTTTTGATCGTCTGGCACTCCCACGGCACTCGGACTCCGAGCCCCCACGGGGCACGACCCGATCCCCCGAGACCCCCGACCGTCCCTGACCCTGTTCCTCAAGGACCCGGCGAGGCCCGACGGCGCCTCCGACACCCCCGACAGGTCGACTATGAGTGCATGGCTCCAGATCTGGAATCGGGCTTTGAACCTGCTGTGCTCCTTGACCGGATCACCACCGCGACCGAGCACCTGATCACCACCACTGACGGCCTCAGCGACGATGACATGCGCCTCCCGTCCCTACTGCCGGGCTGGATACGAGGCCACGTACTGACCCATCTGGCCCGCAACGCCGAAGGCGGCACGCGGCTGCTGAACTGGGCACGGACAGGAGAGCCCGCGCAGGAATACCCGAGCCTGACGGCGCGGGCAGCCCAGATCGAAGCGGGCGCCGACCGAAGCACCACCGAACTGATCGCAGACGTTCGCGCCAGCGCCGACCAATTCGCGGCCGAGTACTCGCTGATGCCCGCCGAGGCCTGGCGACATATGGTCCAGTGGACTGCCGGGCAACGGCATCCCGCCGCCAGGATCGCCGACGCACGACTCTGCGAAGTGCTCGTCCACCACGTCGATCTACAGGTCGGCTTCACACCTGACGACTGGCCCGCCGACTTCGTCGCCTACGAACTCGACGTCGTCACCACAGCCCTCAACCGCCGCGAGAATGCGCCCCCCATGCGGCTCCACGCCACCAACACCGACGTTCGGTATGACATATCCGCCGGCAACGACACACCCATGATTCGAGGTCGCCAAGCATCCCTGCTCGCCTGGCTCATGGGACGCTCAGCGGGCACCGACCTCACCCTCGACAACGGCAAGGTCCTGCCCACCCCGCCGTTCCTCTACTGACACCCCAGCCAAGATCAACCGAAACTGCAATGCCAGTCTGAACAACTCCAACGAGCTCCCTTCAGACCTACCGTGCGGGCGCCTGCTCAGAGCGGCGGCCACTCATCACTTTCACGCGGAACGGACAGCGGAACACCGTCCCGAGCGGCGCTCATTCATCCATCTGCCGGACGAGCCGGCGTCGATCGGCTAGCGCCGCCCGCGGAAGTGTGGACTCACCACAGAGCCCAGCCGGCAGCGCTCCGGCGGGGACGGCAGGGAGCCCGGTCGGCCAACCCTGGAGGTGGTCGGTTGGCGCACATTCCGCGGCCGTGTCAGTGGCCGTGGTGGACCTGCAGAGCGATCAACATCGCCGTCCAGGTCACCACCGTGATCGTGATCGAGGTGGCTAGGACGGCCATCTGACCCGGAGGCCCGCAAGTGACTTGCGAACCCCCGACCGTCGGAGTGGGTCGCACCTGTCGTCACGGGCGCCACGAACGCAGGGACGCCTACTTCATCCTCCTGCGCTGGGTCGACTTGGTGACCAAGCGGGCCGACTATGAGGCGCGGGACGACCAGGACAAGCTCCGACAGTTCGACGAACAATGGCCCTGGGGCAAGCGCATCGACTGGACGATAGACGTGCTGATCGGGGTCCAGGCGTTCGGAAGTGGACGTGTGTGGCAACTGTGCGAGGACTGGAACGTCGCCTTCGGCGCCGGGCTCCACGACGCCGCCGCCGAACTCCGCGAACAACTCCGGGCAGTAGTCCGAGACGAGCTCCAGGGCATCGACCCACAACGCGAGTTCGGCCGGAACCGACGCTAGCCCGGTCTCTGACTCCGCTGGGGTGGGGCCTGCGGTCAGGCCGTGTCCAAGCGGGACCGGAGTCGGGGCGGAGCGCCAGGGCCACGTCGGCAAGGGCGGCTCGGAGGCGTTCGTTCTCGGCCTTGGGAGTGTCCAACTCGGAGGTGTCCAGGCCTCGTTGATCTGAGGTCCGCAGATCTTGTTGAGGGCGGCGAGGGGGCTCGTCGGCGTTGGGGAGGGTGTGGAGGTACTGATCGGTCGTGGCCATCGAGGCATGGCCCAGGCGTTCTTGGACGACCCGGAGGTCTGCACCGCTGGCCAGGAGCCAGGAGCCAGGAAGCGTGGGCGTGACGCAAGTGGTGCGGGTGACGTGGCACAGCCCGGCGGTCTTGCTGGCCGGGTTCCAGATCTGCTTGCGGAACCAGTCGGCCGGGATGTGGCCGTCGGACTGCCGTACGCCCGGCGAGCGCGGGCTGTCCCTGCCTGTGGCTCGACGCTGGGCGCGGTAGAGGTGGTAGGCCTCCTTGCAGTACTCGCAGCGGCACTTCCAGTGGTGCAGGCGGTGAGCGAGCCACGCTGGCTCAATAGACGTCGGTCGGGCCGGGGGCGTGCCGCTGCGTGAGCCGTGAGCCTCGGCGGGCGCCGCTACTCTCATGCAGTGCGACTGACACTGATCACGATCGTTGTGGACGACTACGACCAAGCCATCGAGTTCTTCACCACCGTATTAGGATTCGACCTGGTCGAGGACTCGCCATCACTGACCAACGACGGCCGTCCGAAACGCTGGGTCGTCGTCCGGCCGCCGGGCACCGAGACCGGCATCCTGCTGGCCCGTGCGGACGGTGAGCGTCAAGCCGGTGCCGTCGGGAACCAGGTGGCCGGTCGTGTCGGGTTCTTTCTCCAAACGGACGATTTCGATGCCGCCTATGAACGCATGACGGCCGCCGGAGTCAACTTCGTCACCGCGCCACGCACAGAGGCCTACGGGCAAGTCGCCGTGTTCCTCGACATAGCCGGCAACCGATGGGACCTGCTCGGCCCCGCTTGATGAACAACCGACACGCAACTGCGGAGCGTCCCCGCGCCGCCCGGCGCTGGCCACCAGCGACAACGGCTCTTGCCCTTGCTCATAGGCCGGATGGTGTTTGGTCGATCACCCGCACCGAAACCATCAGCGCTTGATCGTTCGGCTCCCGGGTCACCTCTCCGGGCGCCTCGGCTTGCACAGCCCCTCTTCCCGGCGCTGGCGGCGTGCTGGTGCGTCCGCACAACGGTGGAGTCCACCTTCACCTCGCAGGTGATCAACCCGCCATATCCGCCGGCGTCTGCAGACGGACGCATCACCGGCCCATTCACGCGAGAGCCGACGGGGCCGCTGCGCAGGGCTCCAGGTTCGACAGGCCGTCCGATGTGCGGCGACGTGGGTCCAGGGCGCCGTGCCGGCGGGCGCCCGCCGCGTTGGCCGCCCCCTTGCGGTGATCCGAAGTTCTGTGCAGTTGTTCCTTCTCGGGTTGAGCTTGATCTAGGAGTATCACTGCATGTGGTGGATGGTGATTCTCGGCTTTGTCGCTCTGTTGCTCTTGTTCGGGGCAATTTACGACCGACGTCTCCGCAAGCGGGGGCATCGGTTCCGAGACGGTGCGGCGATGATGTCCGAAGCACGCGAAAACCGTCGTGACATGCGGGCGTGGGACAGGGGCTCCCAGGGGCACAGCGGGACGGACTTGTCATGGACGGCCGAAGGGCGCCGTCGCGGCAAGAACCGCTGATTCACGGGCCGGGCAGCGGGTGTGGGGCACGGAGAGCCGGCGCACCGGCCAAGACATGATCGAGCTGAGCGCATCCTTGACTTGGGGCAACTCCCGATGCGCGGCTCGCGTATCGCGTCGCGCATCCACAGGCTTCTTCGCCGATGCGGCGTTCGGGCTGCATTTCGTAGCCTGCTGACCAGGTCGGTCATCGTCTGCGGCGAGGCCGCACGCGCACGCTTTGCCGTCCTGGAAGGGCGCCGTCGGCGGTACGGGCACCGGAGAGCACCGCGAAGTCTCGCCCAGCTGCGCCACAAGGCAAGGTGCTGGCCATGCGACCGGGCCACCGGCCCGAATCTGCCGCGCCGAGACGCTAGTGCGCTTCGCGGCCGGGCGGGGGCGCGGCAGTGAAGGAGGCGCTCCGGGGGCTCTGCGGGCGCCTTCACAAGGGCGGCGAGCGCAGGAGGGCGCCGCCCGCTGAGGCCGGCGCATGAGTCAATCAGGCTGGCCGCCGTGCGTGGACCGGCCCCCCAACGAGGCCGGTGGGCGACAACGACGTCCCCGCCGTCGGCTGCCTGGCGGAGGTGGCCGAATGCGCCCCGATGAAGCCGGCCGTGCGGCCGTGGTCGCCGTGCCGCCGGTCCTGCTCAGCGGCCTTTCATGATCCCGGCTTCGGGTGGACGCCGGGGATTACGACGGGTCGCGGATTACGACGGGCGGTCGGCCGTTGCGTGCTGTCGGCCCATCGGGGCCCGCCTGCACGGAATGCAGTCGTCGGCCAGGTGGGTACTTTCGTCCGATCCTCGTTGATCTTGCGGCGGCGGCTTTCAAGGCTTGCTCGGATCCGGTCGAGTAGCGGGACTCGGTGCGTCGTAGAGGCGTGGGCCCCCGTGGTGGGTGCAGAGCGTTCGGCATCTGTGTGGTTAGCGGGCGCACAGGTCGGGCCAGGCCTTGTCAGGCCGTTGGTCCGCTCGTAGGACGGAATGAGAGGTGCGAGATCACCTGATCCGGGGTTGTCTGGGCCACCACAACGAATAGCCGGGGGTGTTCAGCGCGCTGACATGTTCGATGGCGCGGGGGGCGTTCCCGAGGTTGGGAGACCGTTGCTCCCTGGCCATCGAGATGACCACTCGAACGCTGCGGAAGTCGAGGAGGCTCCGGGTCAGCCTCACCGCGTCCCATCAGGCAGGAAGGGCATTCGGCGTCTCCACGCCCTCGGGAGTGTCATGCGTTCGGACGCCCACAGAGGGCGCCTTGTGTGGACAGATCACAGAGGGTTATCCATAGGAGCGGGGGGTTTCTCCACAGGTTGTGGATAACTCGAATCGTCAGGCCGGAGGCTCGGTGTGAAAGTCGTGGATGACTTCGATGCGGCCGACGATGTGCTCGTTGAACTCCTGAAGTTCCTCCGCGGGCACCCACAGTTCCAGGATGGTTCGGCCGCCGACCTGGCGGACCGGATAGCGAGCGGCGAAGGCGGCGTCCACCTCGAATCGTGTCACGTAACCGGAGCCGTGGGCGGGCACGTTCCAGTCGCGTGCGATCTTGATCGCGTACTCCTCGTTGAGGACGGGGTAAAAGATCGGCTGATCCGGAAGGCGCGGCGGCCACGACCGCCAGTCCGAGGCGCGCAGGAGTTCCAATTCGGTCGGGCCGACCGGACGCCAGAGGGTGCGGGTGGGCATCCGCAAAGTCTGCCCGGGACGGGCGTCCCAGAGCCAGGGCATTTGCCGGCGGTTCTCGGCTCCGAAAGCAGGTCGACGACGGTGGCGGAAGGGGGGCTCACGGTTCGGGCATCGAGCAGATTCTGCGGGGCCGCTCGCCGTCTGCCACCTGACCTCCTTGCCGTTCGTCCGCGCGCAGAGCCTGGTCGCCGGCGGCAGACGCAGTGTAGGAGGCGAGCTGAGCGACCCTGGGCAGGTAACCGGCCCGCGCAGCCCTGTCTCAGACGGGTTGTGCCGTGAGGCGGACGAGAGATGTGGCGTGACATCCAGCCGCGGCCGGAGCATCCCATGGGTTGTCTGCGCGGATCGGTCAGCGCCTAGCGCGACGGACGGAACGGCAATCGTCCTTGGGCGTCGGTGTGGAAACTGCGGGCGCGGGCCGTCTGGGGACGGCGGTGGGACGCCCGCGCCGCACGTAAGAGGGCCCTGCGGTCGGCGGTGTGCGGGCCGGGGACAACCCGCCCGTCCCGCGGGCCGCCCGCCGCGGGGGATCACCCGCGGTGTCTCGCCCGGTGACTCGGGCGCGCCCGAGCTGGCGCTAACCGACCCAGCCCCACGTGTTGTCGCTCGCGGCCCGGATCGATGGTGTCTCCGAGCGTGCGGGGCGACCCGATGGGTCAGAGGCCCTGGGCGGCGCCTCTTGCGTCGTTCTCGTGCACGTTGAGGGGCCGGCCAACATCAAGACCCCGGAACGTCCGGCAGGGGAACGATTGCGTGGCGTGCGTAGGTGCATGCGGCCGACTGTGGCGGGGTTGCGCCTCGCGCACGAACGGCTGCGGGCGACAGATGAGCGGATCCAGCGTCCTCGGGAGGTCGGTGGACGGGCACGGCCAAGACCTCCCCGCCCTCGACCTGATCCGCTTGGGCTGCGCCCCCGCCGCGCCACGGGTCGGTGCGGGCTTGGCCTCGTCCGAACTTGTCGGCAATGCGCGCCGGCGACCTGATGACGCGGGCTCGTCCTGGTCGACAGACTCCCGGCTGCCGCAGCACCGCCGCCTTGCGGCGACCTAGACCTCACTCCTGGCGGCGCCCCCGACCTCCCACCCCACCAGGTTGTGCAGGCACGGCAAGGTTCGGCGACCCACCCGTGCACCCCGCTGGGCGGGCGGAGTGTCGAGGGAGAGCATGGTGATCACGGCGGTGTGTACGCAGCGTCGGGTGAGCCGCAGTTGGCTCGGTGGTGGTGCTGGCTGCGCTGAGCACGTGATCACATGTTGTTCCTGGTGGGCGCAGGGCAGGTGGGCAGCTGGTGCGGGGCGGCTGGGAGTGCGGCGAGATGTGGTGGGCGGGCGGTCTAGAAAGCGTCCTCGACGGCCTGGCGGCGATGTTCTCGCTGAAGCCCATGGCCGCCCTGTCCACAGCCTGTGGATAACTCGCGACGGAGGCGACCAGGCGGAGGATGGCCCCGAGGGGGCGGACATTCCCACGCCTCCGCTCCGCCCGTGATCGCTGTAACCGTTGATCGCTGCCGCGCTGGTCGCGCGATCACGCTCACATCATCCTTCACCTCCCCGGTTCGTGCGCCCTGGAACGACGCGTTCACTCCCGTCTAGGTGGCGGACGGCCTCGTGGCGTGCTGGACGGCATCGCCCATTCGTGGTGACGAACACCTCGCGTCGGGAAGGGACGATCCGGACGTCCGGCCGGACTTGGCGGTGAGTTGGCGGCGCGGCAACTCACAGATGGGCGTCACACGCTGAACAGGTTGGGACGGCGCGCCGGGGGCCATGACGGGCTGCGGAATAGTGCGTCTGCCTGTGGATTCGCGCCCACCGCAAAGCAACCCCGCCACAGTCGGCCGCATGCCCTTACACAAGCCGCGAATCGTTCCCCTGTCGGACGCTCTGGGGTGTCTCGATGCTGGTCGGCCTCAACGTGCACGAGGACGACGCAGAAGGCACCCGGCCACGGGCCAGAAGCCCCTCGGGGCATGACGGGCTCATCGAAGTCGACAGCATGCTTCCGACCTGGCCAGCCGGTCTCAGAGTCGCCCAGACCCGGATACGTACTCAGCGGCGGGGCTGGAACCGAGCAGCGCCTGGGGCGGGACAGGGCAGGTGAACGGGGCGGATGCCGGTCCGGGGGCGGCGGGGGTGGAGGGGGGCAGGCTGAGGCCGGTGACGAACTTCGCCAGTCCGAAGGCGGGGGCGCGTGGCGGCCCGTGGTGGAAGAACCGCCGCCTCCTCCGAATCGTGACGATCGCGAGTACCCAGGGCCCTGTTCAGTCAGATACGCGCATCCGTTGCCAGCGGCGGCGCCGGCTCTCGCGCGGCGGGATCGCTCAGCGCGCCTTGGCGAGCACGCGCCTGCGCCACGCCGTGCGGACGCCGCCGAGCGCGAGGTGCGTCTAATCAAACTTGACTACATACCTAAAGCTGCCTACGCTCCGGGGATGGCTGAGAAGGCGATCCCGATTTATCCGTGCCGTTCCATCGAGGCGACCTGGGAGTTCTACCGGGCGCTCGGCTTCGAGCAGACCACCTGGCAGCTTCGTCCGAACCCGTGCGTGGCGGTTCGCCGCGGTGACATCGAGCTGCAGTTCTTCGGCTGGAAGAAGCACGAGCCGGCGGCGTCCATGAACATGTGCTACGTCACCACAACGGACGTCGACGCACTGTACGAGGCGTTCCGGGGCGGGTTGCGGCAGGCACTCGGCCGGATTCCCACGCGCGGGCTTCCCCGGCTGAGTGCCGTGCGGGACATGTCGTACGGCGTCCGGCAGTTCCTGATCAGCGACCCGGACGGCCTCCAGCTCCGCGTCGGCCAGCCCATCTCGGACGACCAGCGCTACGCGCCGGTCCCGAAAGAACCGGTCGCCAAGGCCCTCCACATGGCCGCGCTACTGGGCGACTCGAAGGGAGATCATCGGGCCGCCACCAAGATCCTTGATCACCTGCTGGCCTCTGCCGAGCCGCTGACGCCGGCCGAACGCCTGAAGGCCCTCGTCCTGCGCGCGGACGCGGCCGTCCAACTGGAGGACTGGTCGCGCGCACGCGCACTCGTGGCGCAGGCCCGCGCGGTAGATCTCCCCGATCCATCGGGCCTGATGGACGACCTCAACCGCCTGGCCGACCTGGAAGGCGCGTCGGAGCAGGCAGGCGAATCAGCCGAGTGAGGCGGGGGCGGAGCGGCCGAAACCACAGGCCTCGCGCCGGGCATCCGAGGCGACGCCAACCGTGCCTCCGTTGGGGACGCGGCTGGGGATTGCTGTGGGCAACGCTGTCCACCGACCCGGTGAGGTTGTGGAGGGAATCCGCCCACAGGCTGTGAACGGGTTGTGGGGCGCACCGCTCAGGAGTGGCCTAGTCGCAGGTCAGAGGCTTTTCCACGACGTGGATAACCTGGCCCCCGGTTGGGGGTGAGCTGGGGAAGAATGGTGGACGCGGAGTCGGGCCGTCGTACCCAGGTTGTGCACGAGAGTTATCCACAGGTTGTGGATTCTGTGGACGCATGCGGCGCCCTCGGCATGATGGACACAACGGCGCCCGATGTCTCGTCAGCACCGTGGAAACCCCGGCTGTTCTGGGGATCTGCTTGTGGACGCGACCTCTGGATCGCCTAGTCCGACGAGGAAGGAGGTGTGTGCGAAGGTTGTCCACAGCCTGTGGATTACGCGCCCTACAGGTCCTTCGCCAGCGGATGCTGCGGCTGATAGATCGGCAACTCCGCCCCGCTCGGCAGTTCGATCGCCGCGAGCAGTCCCCACCCCTGCTCGCTGATGGGCGCGGCCACCTTGACACCCTTGTCGGCGAGCTCGTCCAGCGTGGCCCGGATGTCGTCGCACATGAGGCAGAACTCGTGGCGCGGCGGCCCTTCGACGGGGTGCACGGCGACTTCCGCCGGCGGCAGCTTGAAGATCAGCCACCCGTGACCCGCATCGACCCCCGGAAATTCCAGGACGTTCCGGATGAACGCGCGATCCGCCTCGGCATCGTTGCTGTAGAGAATGACATGCGCACCATTGATCACGATTTCTCCCTTCAGCCACCCGCGATCCTTCCTTACCCACCCCCGTCGTCAGCCCACGTCGCCCGCACTCGTGCTGCGGTTCTTCGCGGTCGACGCGACCGTGGTCAACGTCGCCCTCGATCGACGCCGACCGCGAGCGCGAGCGCGAACGCGAGCGCGAACGCGAACGCGAACGCGAACGCGAGCGCGAGCGCGAACACGAGCGCGAACACGCTGCGGGTGTGCTCGGTCAGATCCCCGGTCGAGGCCGCCCCCAGCCGCGTCCGGTGGTCCGGCAGAGACAGCGGCTGATAGCGCGGCGTGGGGGCGGAGTCGGCGACGAGGTCGCCGGGTCGCGAGGTGCTCGCTGCACGCGGATCGCATAGACGACCCGGCCCGCCGCCATCCCGGAGCGCGGCGCCTGGGTGGGCGCAGTCCTGTGCGATGCGCAGGGGGCGGCGTCGAGGGGTGATGGCGGCGGGCCAAGGCGGTCCGCAAGCCGACGGTGCCGTAGATGTACATGGGGGCGTTGATCGGTTTGGCTCGGAGCGAAGGATGAGAGGGCAGGTGTTGTCTGTTGGTTTGTGTATGACGCGCTTGATTCGGCTCTGCGGCGGAAGGCCGGAGGGGGCGAAACCGTCGACGGGGCCGCGGGTTTCGTGGGTTCGAGGCCGGGTCGAGCGGGAGATGAAAGGCGCCCTCACCTGCGAACACCAGTTCGAATGCGTGCTACGCTCCCGCCATGGGGCAGTTGCTGAACGAGCCGGTTCGCACGGAGCACGACAGGGCGGGGCGGCTCACCGCGTACGAGTGGCGAGGGGCGCGCTACGCGGTGGACGAGGTGCTGAAGACCTACGGGACGGCCCAGGAGGGCAGGGTCTACCGGATGCGGGTCACCGGCGCGGAAGGCGTGGCCGTCGTGGAGTTGGGCCGTGACGAGGACCGCTGGCGGCTTCGGCACGTCTTCTCCGCGTGACACCGGTCCGCGGCGGAGCGACCGGACGCTGTGGACGCGGGTCGGCGGCATTCAGGGGGCACCGCTCGACCTGCTGACGGCCCGAATCGGACGCCGGCACTACGCGCTGCACGCCCACGACGAGTACGCCATCGGCGTGACCGTCGACGGCCTGGAAACAATGCGGTACCGGGGCGAGAAGGTCTACTCGGGGGCCGGCAGCCTCGTGGTGGTCGAGCCCGGCGAGGCGCACACCGGTGGCCCGGCGCATCCCGAAGGGTTCGCCTACCTCTGCCTTTATCCCGGAGCCGACCTGCTGGGGGCGGCGACGACCGCCGGGGCCGAGGCGGCGCCGCACTTCCGGGAACCGATCATCGACGATCCGCGGCTCGGTGAGGCCCTCCGGCTGGCCCACCGTGCGCTGAGGGCCGGGGAAGACCCGCTCGAAGGCGAGTCGCGGCTGCTCGGGATGCTCGGCGCCCTGGTCCGGCGGCACGCGACGTCGCGTCCCAAGGCGCCTCCCGGCCACCGCAGGGTCGAAGCGGCACGCATCGCGCAGGTCGTGGCGGCACGGCTCTCCGACGAGATGATCGCCCCACCGACCCTCGCCGAGGTCGCCGCCGACCTGGACCTCTCGCGCTACCAGCTGCTGCGCGCCTTCCGGGACGCGACGGGCATGCCGCCGTACGCATGGCTCGCCCAGCATCGGGTGGCTCGCGCGCGGACGCTGCTGGACGCGGGGCACAGACCGGCCGACGCGGCGACGCTCGTCGGGTTCGCCGACCAGGCGCATCTCACCCGCTGGTTCCGACGCGTGGTGGGCGTCACACCGGGCATTTACCGCAACTCCGTTCAAGACAGCATGTCCCGGCGCCCCGCATCCTGAACGTCCGAGCGGGATCGGAGGTCGGGTTGAGTCGCCGTGGCTGGGTGCTGTTCGCGCTGATGAGCGTGCTGTGGGGCATCCCATATCTGTTGATCAAGGTGGCGGTCGAGAGCGTCTCGGTCCCCACGGTGGTGTTCGCGCGGACGGCGCTCGGCGCGCTCGTCCTGCTGCCGCTGGTGATCAGGTCGGGGCAGCTCGACGTGGTCCGCCGGCACTGGCTTCCGCTGCTGGCGTTCACCGCGGTGGAGATCCTCGGCCCGTGGGCGCTGGTGTCGGACGCGGAGAACCGGCTGACCAGCTCCATGACCGGCCTGCTGATCGCCGCCGTCCCGATCATCGGTGTGGTGCTCGCGCGGCTCACCGGCGACGCGGAGCGGCTGGGGCCGGTGCGCTGGGCCGGGCTGCTGGTCGGGCTGGCCGGCGTCGGCGTGCTGGCGGGGCCGCATCTCGGCGGCGGCAGCGCCTGGGCGATCGGCGAGGTCATGCTGGTCGCGCTCGGGTACTCGATCGCCCCGATGATCGCCACCCGGCGGCTGCACGAGCTCCCGAGCCTGCACATGGCCGCGTTCTCGCTGGCGATCGCCGCGCTCGTCTACTCCGGCCCGGCGATCGCGACGCGGCCGGAGACCATGCCGAGCGGACGCGTCGTGGCGGCGCTGATCGCGCTCGGCCTGGTGTGCACGGCGCTGGCGTTCATCGTCTTCTTCGAGCTGATCCGGGAGGTCGGCACGTCCCGGGGCATGGTGTTCACCTACGTGAACCCGGCCGTCGCGGTGGCCGCCGGGGTCGTTTTCCTCGGCGAGCCCCTCACCGGGACGATCATCGCGTCCTTCATGCTGATCCTCGGCGGCTCCATCTTCGCGACGGCCCGACGCTCCCCAACCGCCCCACCCCCGCTACGCGACGACACCCCCACCCCTGAACCAGCCACCGGCCGATAACCCCCGCCCCGGAACGGGAACAGGGCCGCGGGCGGGCCTGGCTGGGTGGGGGCAGTGTGGCGAAGCGGCACCCGGCTGCCAGGGGACCCCTGTACCGGCCGGGGGGCTGTGCTGGCGTACGGCGGCTGCTTCTTGGGGATGGTCGGGCGGTCCTGCCAGTGGGTGTCGGAGTCCAGGCGCCGCCGTGCTCGACTACTGCGGCGAGGTGGGGGCGGGCGCGGAGTCGGGCGTCCTCGATCGGATTCGAGGTGCTTGGGGGACGACGTACGCGTGGGGGGTCAGCGGAGTGTGGCGATGAACTTGCCGGGGTTGGCCGTGTTGCCGGCCGGGTCGATCGCGCGGTACTCGATGGTGTGCCGGCCCTTGCCCAGCTTGCCGTAGGTCAGGCTGTCGATGACCGTGCCGTTCTCGGTGAAGAGCCAGGGGGCGGAAGAGTCGGTCGGCCAGCCGAAGTAGTTGAACCAGCCGTCACCGTCCACGCGGAACTCGGAGACGACGACACCTGCGCGGTCGTCCGAACCGGTGAGCCGCATGGTGAAGGGGCCGTCGAAGACGTACTCGGGCGTGCGTCCAGGGCGAACCGTGCTCTGGGCCGCTTTGGACAGCTCGTAGGTCACCGTCGGCTTCTGCGCGTCGATCGTCCAGGTGAGGCTCTTGGTTCCGGTGCGTGCGACCAGCGTGTGGGTGCCCTTGGCCAGGCGGAACCGTCCGAGATCGACGTCCCGGTCACCGCCGCGCACAGGTCGCCCATCGAGCTCCCAGCGCACCTTCGGCACGCTCTGGTCAGGGTGGGTGGTTTCCACATACACGACGGACTCGCCTCCAACGGGCTTGTCGATCGGCGTGGACGAACTGAAGTCGACGGGCACGGTGGTGGGCGGCGTGCTCAGGCGAGTATCGACCGTCCAAGTACGAACCTGGGTGAGAGCCGCCGACGACCTGATGTCCGGGTCCCGGACGAAATTGGTCGGGTCGGTGACCGTGACTCTGACCGTGTGCGTGCCCTTCTTAAGGTGCAGCTTCGACAGATCGAGGTTCGCACCCCGCGCCACCTTCTTACCGTCGACCGTCCAGGAAACGGACAGTTTGTGGCCGGACGGGTGCATCGTCTCCACCCAGAGAACACGGTCGTCGCCGACAGGGGCGTCCGTCGGCGTGTGCGCCTGGACCAGATTCACCTTGGCTGACACCCGTTGGGTCATCCGTTCACGCGCGACCTGGTCGAAGTAATAGCCGAGCGATTTCATCATCGAGTGCTGGCTCGGCCTCCACACGCCCTTACTGGAGTAGAGCCCGCCCTCGTACCGTCCGATGGTGTCGCCGGCCTCGCTCCGTTCACCGAGCCACCGCCACCATTTCGCCTTCTGCGCCTTCATCTCGCGCTCTGTCAGCAGCGTGTGGTGGATGGATTCGGGCTCAGGACCGCTGTACGTCCCGCCGGGCACGCCCCGTTGGTAGTAGTCGTACTCGTCGTCCAGCCCGCCCAGAGAATGGCCGAGTTCGTGCGGAGCGATGAGAGCGGACATCGCGTTCCCGCCGGACGCCGTCGCATACGCCCCACCTGCACCGCCGTAGGTGTCGCTGTTGGCAAGCCCGAGAATCTGCCGGTTCTGCGTTGTCGTTCCCTGGACGAGGTCCGCGTACGTCTTGGCCGCGTTGTCGTCCATGACGAGGAGGCGCTGAATGCCGTCGTCCCGGCAGCCGCTCCAGAACGCCATGCTCAGCGGAGTGTTCCGGCGCGGCGAGGACAGTGCCGGGTCGCAGCTCACGCCCGACTCGCCAGAGGGGATCTCGACCGCGTACACGTTGATGTAGCTGCGATACGACTTGAACGGCTCGATCGTCCACAGGTCGTTCAGGTGCTCGGCGAGGTGGGTGCGGAACTTCGGCATGTCCGCCGCCGTGTAGCCGTCCCCCAGCACCACCAGGTTGAACCGCTTGGCGG
The DNA here is from genome assembly GCF_047130825.1 of Actinomadura madurae. Classification (NCBI taxonomy): domain Bacteria; kingdom Bacillati; phylum Actinomycetota; class Actinomycetes; order Streptosporangiales; family Thermomonosporaceae; genus Actinomadura; species Actinomadura madurae. The sequence continues at coordinate 6,578,834 of NZ_CP083237.1, read as the reverse complement.
GATCACCGGTGACCTGGACCGGGACCACCTGCGCGTCCGCCGGATCGGCCGCCCGTGCGGGAGCCGCCGCCATCGACAGGACGGCCGCGGCCGCCGTCCCGATCACGATCGTCCTGCCCGTCCACATGCGCAGACCCTCCTCGCGCGGAGGCGCACGCGGCGGGCGGGATGCGGCCCGGCGCTGCGCCGGCTCGGCCCGCTGATCAAGCGGGCACGCCCGGATTATCGCCGGAAGATCCGGATTTGTCGCTACCGCTTGTCGCGCTGCCCGTTCGCGAGGTCCCGCGCGACCCGGTGCCCGCCCGCACGCCGCTGCACCGCCGCGGACAGGACGGGCGCGACCCCGCCGATCCGGGCGCCGAGCCGCAGCCCCAGCGGCGCCACATCGATCTCCGCGATGTTCCGCTCGATGGCCCGGACGGTAGCCCGCGCCACGTCCCGGGGCGTGCGCGTCCCGATGCCCTTGGGCAGGGTCACGCCCGCCTCGGCGAACATCCCGGCGTCCCGGATGAACCCGGGGAAGACGGTCGAAACGCCGATGCCGTGCGGACGCAGATCCTCCCGCAGCGCCAGCGCGAATCCCCGCATCCCGAACTTCGTCGCGTTGTACAACGACGCGTTCCCGGACGCCGCCTTGCCGGACAGCGACGACACGAACACCAGATGCCCGCGGCCACGATCGGCCATTTGGTCGGCCGCGAGTTTCGCCATCACGACGGGCGCCCGCAGGTTCACGTCCAGTACCCGGTCGATCTGAGCGATCGAGTACTCCGCCAGCAGCCCGGACGCGGGCAGCGCCGCGTTCGCCACCAGTACGTCCACGCGCCCGGCCTCGTCCAGCAGCCCCTCGGCCGCGGCACGATCGGCCAGGTCGGCGACGATCGCGCGGGCGCCGAGCCGTTCCGCGAGCGGCTCCAGGACGTCCGCCCGGCGGCCCGTCAGGACGAGCCGGCCACCGCGATCGGCCAGCGCTTTCGCCAGGGCCTGGCCGATACCGCCGGTCGCGCCGGTCACCAGGACGTTCGCTCCGCGCAGATCCATGCCGCGATGATGGCGGATCACATCCCGATGCGCCACAGCAGCAGGATCACCGACGACAGCACCAATCCCGCGACGCCGAGGACCACCTCACCCAGCGCGATCATGGCGGCGCACCCCGTCGCGGTCGCGCCCGCGGCGAGCACCAGCCCGCGGCCTCCCGTCGCCCGCTCGTCCGGCACACCCATGTCGAACTCGCGTTCCCAACGCCGGAAGTCATCCTCTGCCATCGGCACTCCCGAAGGTCGTCACCACGGATTATGCGACCGTCCGGGCGTCCCGGCGAGATGGCGAAAACGTGACAACTTCTTTGGACGTCCGGTCCGATGACGGCGAGTGGGTGATGATCGCCCGGCATCGGTTGCTAGGCTGCGGAGAGCCGGGGGAAGCAGACATCGTTCCGCATTTCCCGGGTTTGACTTGATAGTCGAGGTGAAGGGGTCCCACCGTGAAGAAGCTGCTCGTCCTCGCCGTTGTCGCACTCGGTGGCTTCGCTGTCTGGCGCAAGCTCCAGCAGGACCGCGCCGAGCTGGACCTGTGGACCGAGGCCACGTCGTCCGACAACTGATCCGCCGGCGACCGGCCCCGGCGTGAGCGAAGCAGAGCCGATCACCGTCGCCTGCCTCGATCTCGCCGGGACCACCGTCGCGGACGGCGACACGGTCGAATCCGCCTTCGCCGAGGCGATCGCCACCCTGGGGATCGTCTCCGGCACGGCGGCCTACGACCGTGCCCTCGCCCACTTCCGCGACGCCCGCGGCGGCTCGAAGATCGCCATCTTCCGCGCGCTCTTCGACGAACCCCGCGCCCAGGCCGCGAACCTGGCGTTCGAGCGTTCCTACGACCAGCTCGTCGACCGGCACGGCCTCAAACCCGTACCCGGCGCCGATGAGGCCCTGCGACGCATCCGCGGCGCCGGCGTGCGCGTGTGCCTGCTCACCGGCTTCGGCCGCAGCACCCAGGCCCGCATCCTCGACGCCCTGGACTGGTGGGACCGCGTCGACCTGACGCTCTGCCCCGCCGACGTCCCCCGCGGCCGCCCGTGGCCCGACCTCGTCCTGACCGCGGCCCTCCGCCTCGGCGTGGACGACGTCCGCCACATCGCCGTCTGCGGCGACACCGCCAACGACATGCTCACCGGCCGCCGCTCCGGCGCGTCCATCGTCGCGGGCGTCCTCACCGGCGCCCACGACCACGACCGCCTCCTCGACGCTGGCGCCACCCACGTCCTCCCCAGCGTCGCGTCCCTCCCCGACCTCATCCTCCCCACCACCGATTCCACGACCGCCGACCACCCCGGGTAGGCTTGTCCCGCCGCAAGGGGCCTTAGCTCAGTTGGTAGAGCACCGGCTTTGCAAGCCGGGTGTCAGGGGTTCGAATCCCCTAGGCTCCACCCACCAAGAAGCCCAGGTCAGAAGTGAAGTTCCGGCCTGGGCTCTCGTCTTTCACGAATCTTCTTTCGCTTCCGTGCCCGTCGCGTGCCCGAACGCCTTCGGCCCTTGGGTTCGGCCTTGGCCATCGCGCTCAGGCTGCCCGCGATCTCGCGGTGCCGTTCGTCCGTCGCGCGCAGGTAGATCATCGCCGCGTGGTGGCTGGCGGCCCATGCGTTCCTCGAGCTCAGGAAGCGTTGCCCTTGCGATCGCGGCGGGGGTGTTCCCCGTGTGCCGCAGGCCATGAAGGGCACACATCTTCGAACCAGGCGGCGAGGTCGTTCGTTCAGCGGGGCGCTGGACCTTTCCCCTGACCCCGGCGCCCTGGCTGCGCGGGGCACGGGGACGACGGCAGCGGAAAGCTCAGGCGGGGCGCGGGGTGCGGGTAGCCCGTTCCGAGCCCGTTGTCCGTTGCAGGCTGGATCTCAAGGTGATCAAGGGACCCACGGTCGTTTGCGGGGCGATGTGACGAGGTGGTCAGGTCAGGAGACTTGCAGGTCAGGCGCGGATCAAGCGCTCATCACGGTGGTATCGCTCAAGGTGAGCGTGAACGTTGGGCCTGGCAGTGTCGGCATCCAACCGTTGAGCAGCGCTGAGTGGATCGCCCTCGAAACCGTCCGGGGCAGGACCACGCCGGATGGCAGGCTCACCCAGTTGCTGGGATGCGCACATGGCAGCGAGACGACGAGCAGCGCGCCGGGTGACTCTGCGGCTTCCACAGCAAAGGTCAGCGGGGACCAGCCCAGCCCCTGGCAGTAGGTCGGGCGGCCGCGCACTTTCCACCGATACTCGGCCCCGTCGACGACGATGCGCCGGCATCCCCTTCTAGCGAGAGTCACAGGCCCTCCGTCATTTTGTAGCCGCTCCGAGCAGCCTACGCAGGTCTGGGGGCGAATCCCCTAGGGCCCACCTGCGGAAACGCCCCCATCCGACTCCGGATGGGGGCGTTCGGGACATTACGCCAGCGGGACGAGTGTGCCACTGGCGAGACCGCCGTCATTCTCCCTGCCGTCGCTGCCCGCTCCGCTCTCATCCTTTCGTCGAGCGCAGCGGGGGATCGCCTGCGGCTCGGCTCGGACGTCGAGTGGTGGTCGGTCATCGCTGCCCGACGCTTTCTGCTCCAATCGGTCCGTGAGGTCGCGCAGGCTTCCCCGCAGTGCGGCGTTTTGCCGGTGTGCCGCAGGTCGTGGAGTGCAGGTTCGGACGCGCGACGGTCTCGACGGCCAGAGCTCACGGGCGTTCGCCGGAAAGCTGCCCCCGCTTGTTCGGCTCCGCAGAGACGAGCGTCGTAGCGTGCTTGGCGACGTGCGCCCGCAGGTGCTTTCGGAACAGAGGGCCGACGCCCTGCCGGAGAGTCACGGTGCCTGCGGTGCGGGCGCAATTGGGTGGCGGTGGTCAGCAGCAGGTCGCGCTGGCTGTGGCTGCGACTGCCGTGGTCGTTTCGGTGGTCCGGTCTTCGGCTTGGGTTGTGCAGCACGCGGACTCTTCGGCCTTGGCGAGAGTGTCCGCGTCGGCCTTGACCGTGTAGACCTCCCACGGCTCGCCGCCGGGACCGTGGACCCAGACCTTGTCCTGCAGCGCGTAGCAGCACGAGGTGTCGTTCTCCTCCAGGGTCACGAGTCCGGCGTCCGTCAGGCGCTTGGTCGCGTCGGTGACGAGCCCGGAGTCCTCGACCTCGACGCCGAGGTGATCCATGCGGGTCGGCTCCCCGTCCTCGCCCTCGATCAGGACGAGCTTGAGCGGCGGCTCGACGACGGCGAAGTTGGCGTAGCCGGGCCGGAGTTTGGCCGGCTCCGTGCCGAAGAGCTTGGAGTAGAAGGCGATCGAGCCTTCCAGGTCGGACACGCGCAATGCGAGCTGGACGCGGGACATGGGTTCCTCCTCGTGTCGTGGGCGGTGTCGGCCGGTCGTCGGTCGGCGGGTGCCCAGGTGAAGGCTGTTTAGATGTTCGTCTAAGCAGCCGATGGATCGAGTTTGCATCCGTGCATAGATGGATGTCAAATTAGAGGCATGTCTAAGCAGCCGTTGCCGATCTTGGGTCCCGTCGACACCGAGGGGGCGTGCTGTGCGCCCCTGGTCTGCGAGCCGTTGAGCGAGAACGAGGCGGCCGAACTGGCGCCGTTGTTCAAGGCGATCGCCGACCCCGTCCGATTGCGACTGCTGTCCTTGATCGCCTGCCGCGAGGGTGGAGAGGTGTGCGTATGCGACCTGACCGCCGCGTTCGACCTCACGGCGCCCACGATCAGCCATCACCTGAAAGTGCTCAAGCAGGCCGGGTTGATCGACTCCGAGCGGCGCGGGACGTGGGTTTACTACTGGCTCAACCCCGGCGTCCTGGAACGGCTGTCGACGATCCTCGGGCCGCGCGTCGCCGCAGCCGCTGTCTCCTGACCGGGCGCCTGTGATGACCGCCGTCGTGCCCGAGGTGCTGTTCGTTTGCGTTCATAACGCTGGACGCTCCCAGATGGCCGCCGCCCTGCTCGACCACCACGCCGCCGGACGGGTCCGCGTCCGGTCAGCCGGGTCCGCACCCGCAGACGAGATCAACCCCGCCGTCCGCGCAGTGATGGCCGAACTCGGCCTGGACTTGTCCAAGGAGTTCCCCAAGCCGCTCACCGGCGAAGCCGTCCAGGCCGCCGACGTGGTCATCACCATGGGCTGCGGCGACGCCTGCCCTGCCTTCCCTGGCACGCGGTATCTCGACTGGCAGCTTCCCGACCCCGCCGGCCGGCCCGTCGAGAAGATCCGTCCCATCCGCGACGAGATCGACACCCGCGTCCGCGCCCTGCTCGCCGAACTCCTGCCCGCCGGCGCCTGACGGCCGGCGCCTGTCGCCTCCTTCCGCATGCGCTGTTTATCGTCTATCGTCGATGAACGATGAATGAGGAGAAAGGGCCGCTCGACCGGCCGACCGCCACCGAGTACGCGTCCTGGTTCAAGGCACTGGCCGACCCGACCCGCGTCCAGATCGTGTCCCTACTCGCACGGCAGGGACGGCCGATGAACGTCGGCGAGATCGTTGACGCCGTTCACGTCGGGCAGTCGACGGTGTCCGCCCATCTCAAGGTGCTGGCTCGGGTCCGGTTCGTCCTGGTCGACCAGCACGGGACCTCCCGCTTCTACCGGATCAATGCGGCGTGCGTGGAGTGCTTCCCCACCGCCGCCGACCTGGTCATGGGACGGGCCGCACCGGTCGCGCCGACCTGCCCACCCGAAGGAGACACCTGATGGCCGACCCCAGCCCCGGTGGCGCCCCCACAACCGAAGCCATCGTCGCGCGGTACTCCGGCCTAGCTCGGCTCGCCCTGGCCGGCGGCACCCCAGAAGACGGCAACAAATGCAGCGACGCCTGCACCGACGCCGCCGCCTATTCCGCTGAGGACCAGGTGCCGGAGGCCGCTCTACGCGCGAGTCTTGGATGCGGCAACCCCCTCGCCGTCGCCGAACTGCGTCCCGGAGAAACCGTCCTGGACCTGGGCTTAGGCGGCGGACTGGACGTGCTGCTGTCGGCCCGTCGCGTCGGCTCGACCGGAACCGCCTACGGGCTGGACGCCAGCGACGACATGCTCACCCTCGCCCGTGCCAACGCCACGCAGGCCGGAGCCCGCAACGCCCATTTCCTGCGCGGCCACATCGAAGACATCCCGCTTCCCGAGGCCAGCGTGGACGTGGTCATCTCCAACTGCGTCATCAACCTCGCCGCCGACAAGGCCCGCGTGCTCGCCGAAGCCTTCCGCGTCCTGCTCCCCGGCGGCCGACTGGGGGTCAGCGACATCATCGCCGAATCCGGCCTTGATCCCGACGAGCGCACCGCCGCAGAGAACCGCCTCGGCTGCGCCGCCTCCACCCTCACCGCCCAGGAGTACCGTCGCGAACTGCACGCCGCCGGATTCACCGGCATCACCATCACCGCAACGGCCGACACCGGGGACGGGCTACACGCCGCCATCGTCCAGGCCACCAAGCCCACCGGCTAGCTCCCGAACGCGCCATGCCATCCCATCACCATGATCAGCCCGGGATCGCCATCCGGGCCATGCAGCCCCAGGACGCGGACCAAGTCCTGACGATCTACCAACACGGCCTGGACACCGGACACGCCAGCTTCGAGACGACCGCCCCCACCTGGCAAGCGTTCGACTCCGCCAAGCTCGACCAATATCGCTATGTCGCGACCGACCACGCCACAGACCCGAACCACAACGTGCTCGGCTGGATCGCAGCCAGCCCCGTCTCAGACCGATGCTGCTACGCCGGGGTGGTGGAGCACAGCATCTACGTCTCCCCGCACGCCCGCGGGCTGGGCATCGGCGCCGCACTGCTGACCGCGTTCATCGCCGCCACCGAAGCCGACGACATCTGGACCATCCAAACCGGCATCTTCCCCGAAAACACCCCCAGCCTCCGCCTGCATGCCAAAGCAGGCTTCCGCACAGTGGGCACCCGTCAAAGACTGGGCCGTCTCCACGGCAGGTGGCGCGACGTCGTCCTCCTCGAACGCCGCAGCCCTACCGTTCTCTAGCCCCAGGCACCAGCGTCACCGGGACCAGGCGCGGCAACCTGGGCGGCGGGCCACTAGGGCGGGCACCAGGGGACGATCAAGCGGCTCTCCGGCCGACTGCCGGCGGAGGCGCGACGGACATCTCCCGTGCCACTCATCGGAATCGCTCTATGTGCGCCGACCTTCTCACGTCGAACAATACGCGCATGCGCTTGCCACCGGACGCTGCTTCCACCGCACCCGTCCTCCGAACGACGAAGGAGTAGCGAGACGATGTGCGATGTCCTGAGATCCGCGGCGAACCAGATGCCGGAGGCCGATCGGCGGCGATTCCTCAAGTCGCTGAGCGCGGCTGCGGCCGCCGGTGGGCTCATAGCGGCCGGTTCGCCCGCGGCTGCGGCGGGGCCGGAGAGGAAAGGTCCGGCCGCTCGCCGTCACCGCACCAGACTTGTCCTTCTGGGCACCGCCGGTGGGCCTGGTCGGCTTGCCGGTGGCCCGGCCGGCGTCTCGACTGCGGTGGTGTACGAGGACCGGGTCTACCTCGTCGACCTCGGCGCCGGATCCCTTATCCAACTCTCGCAGAGCGGCCTGGGCCTTGACGCCGAGGTCTCGTCATCGCTGGCGCGGGTGAGCGGGGTCTTCTTCACGCACCTGCACAGCGATCATGTCACGGACTGGCCTGGCGTCTACGCAACCGGCACGACGAACGCATTCGGCCGCATGCTGCCCAAAGTACAAGTGTTCGGGCCCGGGGACCGAGGTACGTTGCCCCGAGTGTTCCCCCCGGGACGGCCAGCGCCGCCAGTGGTTCACGCTGAAGACCCCACGCCGGGTATCACTGGCATGACCAGCTACCTCAGCAGGGCGTTCGCCCAAGACTTCAACGACCGCGCGCGCGACAACAACCTGGCAGCGCCAGAGAGTCTTTTCGACGTGCACGACATCGACCTGGCCGGTGTCTGGGACGTCGACGCCGAAGGCAGGCCTCCCCGGCTCGCCGGACCGCTGCACGTCTGGGACGACGGTGATGTGCGCGTCACGGCAACGCTGGTCGACCACCACCCGACCGCGCCCGCGTTCGGCTACCGCTTCGACACCCCGGACGGGTCCGTCGTCATCTCGGGAGATACCACGGTCAGCGAGAACCTGATCGATCTCGCCCAAGGATGCGACTTCCTCGTCCACGAGGTCATCGATCCGAAATTCGTCGAGGCGGTGACGGCCTCGCTGCCCGACGACATCGCCGGGCCGGCGCGAGAGCATCTGCTCAGCTCCCACACCACGATCGAGCAGGTGGGCCGAGACGTGGCCGAGCCCGCCGCCGCGAAGAACCTGGTGCTGAGCCACCTCATACCGAGCACGAACGCGGCGTCTCGCTGGCGGCTCGCGCAGCGCGGCTACTCCGGCCGCCTCATCGTGGGAAAAGACCTGATGCGGCTCGGCATCGGTCGGCCGTGAAGGCGACGCTCGCATGCCCGAGCGCTTGAGGGCGTCGCAACGCACCACTGAGTGCATCATTGGGTTTCGGCCGGTGGGCTCGAGTTGACGCCGGGGCGTCGGCGACCGGCATGATGTCGCGCCGGGCGATTCTCGGAGGCGGCGCGGCGCCCGCCTGCGCGTTGGGGTCGGCCGTCTCCAGGCAGGCGGGCGGCGGTCGGTGCGCTCAGCCGATCTGCGCACCTCCGGGCAGGTCGGTCGAGATGCTGAGCTGCTCCCAGGCCGCGATGTCCGCGTCCAGGGCGGCGCGCCCCGACCGCACCAGCCGCAGTGCGTCCGAGCCCAGGAGCAGGTGTGCCGGCGGCTGCTCCGACTCGACGACGGCGAGGATCGCCGCGGCGGCCTTGGCCGGGTCGCCGAGCTGGTTGCCGCTCGCCTTCAGGCGCGCCTCGCGGATGGGTCCGAACAGCTCGTCGTAGTCGCTGATCGACCGCCCGGCGCGATCCATCGAACGGCCGGCCCAGTCGGTCCGGAACGAGCCGGGAGCGACCGCGGTCACGTACACCCCGAACTGGGCGACCTCCTTGCCGAGGGACTCCAGGATGCCCTCAAGGGCGTACTTGCTCCCGTGGTAGAAGGTCAGGCCCGGGACCGTCATGAGCCCGGCCATCGAGGTGATCCCGATGACACGGCCCGCCCGGCGCCGGCGCATCGAGGGCAGGACGGCCTTGATCGTGGCGACCGCGCCGAAGACGTTGGCGTCGAACTGCGCGCGCAGCGCGCTCATCGGGGACTCCTCGAACACCCCCTCATGCCCGTAGCCGGCGTTCGCCACCACGACGTCCACCGGCGCGACGTCCTCCTCGACGGCGCCGAGCACGGTGAGCACGGCGTCGTGGTCGGTGACGTCGAGGACCCGCGCTACGGCCCGGCCGGGCGCGAGGGCCTCGAACGCGACCGCGTCCTCCGCCCTGCGAACGGTGCCGACCACCGTGTGGCCGGCCTCGAGCGCGGCGCTTGCCAGCGCCCGGCCGAGCCCGGCGCTCACGCCTGTGATCAGGAAAGTCTTCGGTCGGACGGCGGGCTCGGCGGTGGCTGCGTTCTCGCTCATGGGCCGAGGGTAGGGCCGGAGGGGGCCGCCCCGGAAGAGTTTTTCGACGTTACGACAAAAAAAATCGATGCTGCGTAGACAAAAAGTGTGTCACGTGTAACGCTCCTCACGACCGACGTCACGGGAGGATCTTGATGCCAGACCTGTCCGAGGACCGCTCGCTCACCCTGTCGGGGCGCTGCGCCCTGGTCGTCGGTGCCAGCCGTGGCATCGGGGCGGAGGTGGCGACCCGGCTCGCCGGGCGCGGCGCCCGGGTGGCCCTGACCGCCCGGTCGGCGGACTCCCTTGAGCGGTCGGCCGCGGCCCTGCGCGCCGGCGGCGCCGAATGCGCGGCGTACCCCGGCGACGTGACCGTCGCCGGTGACGTCGCCCGGGTCGTGGACCGGGTCGGTGAGGAGTTCGGGCCGGTCGACGTGCTCGTCTACGCCACCGGGCAGGGTGCCGCGGGACGGTTCGAGTGCATCGACGAGGCCGAATGGCGCCGCCTCTACGAGATCAACGTGATCGGCGCGGTCCGCTTCGCGCGCGCGGTGCTCGGCCCGATGCGCGAGCGCGGTTGGGGCCGGATCGTCGCCGTCGCCTCGACCGCCGCCAAGTACGGCAGCCGGTTCCAGAGCCCCTACAACGCCAGCAAGCACGCACTGCTCGGACTCGTCCGCTGCCTGGCCCTGGAGACCGCCGGGGACGGCGTCACCGTGAACGCGGTCTGCCCCGGCTTCGTCGACACCGAGATGGTCGCCCAGGCCCTGCCGCAGTGGGCCTCGGTGCTCGGGACGACCGAGGAGGCCGTACTCGCCGGCCTGGTCTCTCGCGTCCCCCAGGGGCGCCTGCTCGGCGTCGACGAGGTCGCCGAGCTGGTCGCCTACGTCGCGTCACCCGCCGCCGCCGGCCTCACCGGCCAGGGACTCACCCTCGACGGCGGGCTGATCCTCATCTGAGCCGTCCCCCGCACGACCACGAACGACGAACACAGACAACTCCGACAGCAAAGAACGGAAGACCACGCCATGACCACACGCCTGCTCCTGCGCGGAGCCCAGCTCGTCACCATGGACCCCGCCACCGGGGTTCTCCCGCAAGGTGACGTCCTCATCGAGGACGGCACCATCATCGCCGTCGGACCGGAGCTGGACGTGACCGACGCCGAGGTCCTCGACGTCACCGGCCACGTCGTCGCACCGGGGATGGTCGACACCCACCGTCACACCTGGCAGACCCAGGCCCGCGCGATCTGCGCCGACTGGTCGCTGGCCGACTACTTCTACGGGATCCGGCTCGCGGTCTCCCCCGCGTACACCGCGGCCGACGTGCACCTGGGCAACAAGCTCGGCGCCCTGGAGGCCCTCAACGCAGGTGTGACGACGATCCTCGACTTCTCGCACTGCAACAACACCCCTGAGCACTCCGACGCGGCGGTCACCGGACTGCTGGATTCCGGAGTGCGGGCCAGGTTCTGCTACGGCTTCTTCGAGAGCAGCCCGTTCGCGCCGCCGCACTTCGCCGACCATTCCGAGCGGGTCAGGGACTTCGAGCGCATCGCCGCGACGTACTTCACCGGGACGGGCCGGGTCACCCTCGGGGTCGCCCTCAACGAACTCGGCCTGGTTCCGTTCTCCCACACTCGCAGGGAGATCGAGATCGGCCGCGCGCACGATGCCCTGATCGCCACGCACATGGCGTGCGTCTGGCAGATGCCGTCCGGATTCGACGAGATCGCCGACGCCGGGCTGCTCGGCCCGGACATGGTGCACATCCACTGCAACACCCTCAGCGACGAGCAGTGGCGCCGGCTCGCCGGCGCCGGCTCCAAGGTGTCGATCTCGGTCGAGACCGAGACCAACATGGGCATGGGCCGGCCGGTCTTCCAGAAGTGCGCCGAGTTCGGCGTGAAGCCGACGCTGTCCTGCGACGTGGTCTCGCTCAACAGCGGAGACGTGATCACGCAGGCGCGGTTCGGCCTGGCCTTCAAGCGCTGGGCCGAGACCGAGCACCTCAACCTGGCGGGCAAGGACGTCGAGAAGGTCACCGCCACTGCGCTCGACGCCCTGGAGTGGGCGACGACGAACGGGGCGGAGGCCTGCGGCCTCGGCGACCAGGTCGGCACCATCGCGGTGGGGAAGAAGGCCGATCTCATGGTGGTCGGGGGCCCCGGCATCGGCCAGCACCCGGTCATCGACGGTCCGGGCACGCTGATCTACCAGACGACCCCGAGCGACGTGCGCCACGTGCTGGTCGACGGCGAATTCGTCAAGCGCGACGGCGTGCTCGTCGGGCACGACCTGCCGAAGCTCCTGGCCGAGGCCGACGAGTCCGCCGCGCGGGTGCTCGAACGTGTCCGCGCCGCAGGCGAGCGGTTCCCGGCCACCCCGACCGAGGGCTTCGACGACGTGACCGCGCTGGCCCTCGCCAACCTGGCCGGCTGATCATGGTCGATTTCGCAGGAAAGGCGCCGGCGCCGGCCGAAGACCTGGCGCTGCTCCAGCGCTACATCAAGCAGTGCACCAACTGGGGCCGCTGGGGCGAGGACGACCAGGTCGGCGCGGTCAACTTCATCGACGCCGCCGCCGTGCGCCGGGGCGCGGGCGCGGGCGCGGTCCGGGCCGGCAGGACCATCTCGCTGACCCTTCCCTACGACGGGAGCGGCCCGCAGGACGGCGTGCTGCGGTCCAACCCGCGGCTGGTCGCCACCGCGACCGGCCTTGACTACCTGGCCGGGACCCAGGACTTTCTCCCCGGCGGCGGCACCCCGAAGGGGTTCGGCTACTCCGACGACATACTCGTCATGGACAACCAGGCCGGCACCCAGTGGGACTCGCTCTCGCACATCTTCTGGGACGGCCGGATGTGGAACGGCCGCTCGGCCGCGGAGTCGACCTCGTCGGGGGCGGCGGCCAACGGGGTGCAGAACTACACCGGTCGGATCGTCACCCGCGGTCTGCTGGTCGATGTACCGGCGATGCTGGGCGTCGAGTCCCTCGAACCGGGCCACGCCGTCACCACGGAGGACATCGAGTCCTTCCTCGCCGAGCACGGGCTCACCGTCGAGCCCGGCGACGCGCTCCTGGTCCGCACCGGCTTCCTCGCAGCGCGTCGGGAGAAGTGGGGCGACTACGCCGGCGGCCCGGCACCGGGGCTCTCGCTGCACACCGCCCCCTGGCTGCACGCCCGGGAAATCGCCGCGGTCGCCACCGACACCTGGGGCGTCGAGGTCCGGCCGAACGAGATCGGGGTCTTCCAGCCGCTTCACGTCGTCTGCCTCGTCCACGCCGGGATCGCGTTCGGGGAGATGTTCGACCTCGACACCCTCGCCCGCGACTGCGCCGAGGACGGAGCCTACGAGTTCATGCTGAGCGCGTCACCGCTGCCGCTGACGGGAGCGGCCGGCTCACCGGTCAGCGCGGTAGCGATCAAGTGACGGACGATTCGAGGGGGACAGCGACATCTCCGCCGACGCGACCTCACCGACCCACGAGCATTCGCCGCCCCGCGGGCAGGACGCCCCGGCTCCGCTGTGGTCACCACCTGACGACCGCTCGGATACCCGGCTCGGGCAGTTCACGGCCTGGCTGGAGGCCAGGCACGGTATCCGCTTCGCCGGGTACGACGACCTGTGGCGATGGTCGATCGAGCACCTGGGCACGTTCTGGGCCGACGTCGCCGAGTTCTTCGGCGTCGCCGGAGGGCTCTCCGCCGAGCAGGCGCTGGCCGACGACTCGATGCCGGGGGCGGTCTGGTTCCCGGGGGTGCGCGTCAACTTCGCCGAGCACCTGCTGGCCGCCCTCGACGGCGACCGGGTGGCGCTGGCCGCGCACACCGAGGACGACAGGTCGGCCCGGCTGACCGGTGCCGAGCTGAGCCGTCAGGTCGGGTCGCTGGCCGCCGCGCTACGGCGCCTCGGCGTCGAGCCCGGTGACCGCGTCGCGGCGTACCTGCCGAACACCCAGCACGCCGTGGTCGCCTTCCTCGCCGCCGCGTCCGTCGGCGCGGTGTGGACGGTGTGCGCACCCGACTTCGGCGTGCGCAGCGTCCTCGACCGGCTCGCCCAGACCCGGCCCAAGGTGCTGATCGCGGTCGACGGCCACCACTTCGGCGGGAAGCGGCACGACCGGACCGCCGCCGCGATGGAGATCCTCGGCGAGCTGCCGACCGTGGAGACCTGCGTCTGGGTCGACCACCTGCATCCCGGACGGGTCCCCGAGGCTCCGGAGGGCCGCACCGTGGTCCCGTGGGCCGACCTCGTCGCCGGCGAGGAAGAGCCGAAGTACGCCCCGCTGCCCTTCGACCACCCGCTGTGGATCCTGTTCTCCTCTGGAACCACAGGCATCCCCAAGGGAATCGTCCACGGTCACGGCGGCATGCTGCTCGAGCAATACAAGAACATGCTGCTGCAGACCGACGTCCGGCCTGGCGACGTCTTCTACTGGTACACCTCCACGGCTTGGATGATGTGGAACATCGTCGTCTGCTCGTTGCTCGGTGGGGCGACCGCCGTCTTGTACGACGGCAGCCCGACCCACCCCGACTTGGACCGGCAGTGGGAGCTGGCGCAGCAGTGGGGCCTCACGCACTTCGGCACCAGCGCGGGCTATCTCACCGCGTGCGCCGTCCAGGGGCTCCGGCCGGGAGAGCGGCACGACCTGTCGCGGGTCCGGTTCATCGGGTCGACCGGCTCGCCGCTGCCGGCCGGCACGGCCCGGTGGGTCTACGACGCCGTCGGCACCGGCGCGCAGTTGGTCTCCTCGACCGGCGGCACCGATGTCGCCACCGGATTCCTCGGCGCGACCCCGATGCACCCGGTGTGGGCCGGTGAGCTCTCCGGCCCGATGCTCGGCGTGGCCGTCGCGTCCTGGGACGAGGCGGGCCGACCGGTCACCGGCCGGGACGGCGAGCTGGTGGTGACCGCGCCGATGCCGTCGATGCCGCTGTGCTTCTGGGACGACCCCGACGGGAGCCGCTACGGCGACGCCTACTTCTCCACCTACCCAGGCGTGTGGCGCCACGGCGACTGGGTCGAGATCACCGAGCGCGGCTCCGCCGTGGTCTCGGGCCGCTCGGACTCCACCCTCAACCGCGGCGGTGTCCGGATGGGCACGGCGGACGTCTACGCAGCCGTGGAACCGCTGCCCGAGGTGGTCGACTGCCTGATGATCGGCGTCGAGCAGGACGATGGCGGCTACTGGATGCCGCTGTTCGTGCATCTGGTCGACGGCGCCGAACTGGACGACGAGCTGCGCCGTACGATCCGCGAGGCCATCGCCGGCAACGCCAGCCGGCGGCACGTGCCCGACGACATCCTGGCCGTGCCGGGCGTCCCACGCACCCGCACCGGCAAGCGCGTCGAGGTGCCCGTCAAGCGGCTCTTCCAAGGCTTGCCGGTCGAGCGGGCGGCCGGCGCCGGCAGCCTGGAGAACCCCGCTGTCATCGAGCACTACGCAGCGATCGCCCGCGCCAGGCGTACCGACGGCGGAAAGGATGCGCGAGCGTGACACGCGCGGCTGGAGCAACTCACCGGCAGGGTTTGCCGCTGGTGCGCACGGCGGTCTCCCCTGGGCGCCTCGCCGAGCAGTCGCCGGTGCGTCGCCACGGGTCCGGATCACGCCGACTAGCATTCTTGGAATGACGAGCGCAGACGCAGCCAGCCGCCGGCGCCGGCGCGAGGCGCCTCGCAAGGGCGACCTGCGCGAACAGGCCATCCTCGATGCGGCCGAGGAGCAGCTCGGGACCCAGACGCTCGACAGGATGACCGTCGAGTCGATCGCCCGCGGCGCCGGGATCACCCGCAACGCCCTCTACTTCTACTTCGCCTCAAAGCAGGATGTCCTGACCGCGCTGGTCCGCCGTACGGTGGAGCAGGTCGCGAACGATGCCGCGTCCACCGCGGCCGACACCGGCACCGAGCCGGCCGAGCGCATCGTCCGCGCGGTCCACAACACCGAGCGCCACTGGATCCAGCACGGCGTGGTGATGCGAGCCGCGGTGGAGTTGGGCGCGGTGATCCCCGAGATCGGCGCCATGTGGACCGAGACGGTCGAGCGCTATATCACCGTGACGACCGAGGTGATGCTGAGCGGCGGGCTCTCCGCGGAGGGACCGGGGTCGGCCGAGGACGTGGCGCGGGCGCTGTGCTGGATGACCGAGCGCAACTTCTACTACGCCTCGGCGGGCGAGGGCGGCGAGGACGCCTTGAGGCACACCAGCGACGTCTGCATCGGCATCTGGCTCCGCATGCTGCCGTGAGCCGTCCGTGATCGCTGCATCTGTCGACCTCCTCGACGCTGTCCACAAGACTCGTGCCGTGACGTCCCGATGCCGCGTGCAGGGTGAGCGCCTCCCGGCTGCGGCCGGCACACGTCCCGCGAGGAGCCGGATGCGGTGGCTGGGGTGCCGGGAGGTGCTCGCCTTCGTCCCTGTCAGTTGCCTACGCCCAGGTCGGGCATGAAGGCGGGCGGGTAGCGGTCGCCTCGGGCGGCGCCTGGCGGGACGGCCTTCTCGATTTCGGCGAGGTCGTCTGCGGTGAGGGCCAGTTCCGCCGCGGGCAGGGCTTCGGTCAGGCGCTCGCGGGTGCGGGCGCCGACCAGCGGGACGACGTCCTCGCCTTGCGCGGCCACCCAGGCGATGACCAGTTGGGCGACGGTGCATCCCTTTGCTTCGGCGACCCGGCGCAGGGCGTCCACGAGGGCGAGGTTGTGCTCGACGTTGCCGCCGGAGAACCGCGGGCTGAAGCCCCGGCTGTCTCCGGGGCCGGAGGTGCGGCCGGCAGACCAGTGCCCGGAGATGAGGCCGCGGCCGAGGACGCCGTACGCGGTCAGGCCGATGCCGAGCTCCCGCAGCGTGGGCAGGACGTCGGCCTCCACGGCGCGGGAGATCAGCGAGTACTCGATCTGCAGGTCGGCGACGGGGTGGACGGCGTGCGCGCGGCGGATCGTCGCCGCGTCGACCTCCGAGAGGCCGAGGTGCCGCACGTATCCGGCGTCGATCATCTCCTTGATCGCGCCGACCGTCTCCTCGATCGGCACCGCCGGGTCCAGCCGGGCGGGACGGTAGATGTCGATGTGGTCGGTGCCCAGCCGCGTCAGCGAGTAGGCCAGGAAGTTCTTCACCGCTTCGGGACGGCCGTCCTGCCCGCCGAAGTCGGGTCCGGGGCCGCGCAGCATGCCGAACTTCACGCTGAGCTTGTAGTCGTCCCGGTTCCGGCCGCGGAGCGCCTCGGCCAGGAGCAGCTCGTTGTGGCCCATGCCGTAGAAGTCGCCCGTGTCGATCAGCGTCACGCCGGCGTCGAGGGCGGCGTGCACGGTGGCGATGCTCTCCGTGCGGTCGGCCTCGCCGTAGGCGCCTGACATGCCCATCGCCCCCAGGCCGAGCATGGAGACGGTCGGTCCGGTACGGCCCAAGGTTCTTGTCCGCATGAGGTTCTCCTCTTCTCGATGTCGCGTTCCACCCTGCGTTCCGGACGGGACGTGCGAAAGCGGAGCGTTCATCGTGGGAGAGCCGCTCCCTGTATATGCCCGGCGACCGGAGGGACCATGGAGTCATGGAACGTGAGCAGCTCGCCGACTTCCTGCGCCGCCGCCGCAAGGCGATCCGCCCGGCCGAGGTGGGACTGGCCGACGGTCCCCGCCGCCGCACCGCCGGCCTGCGCCGGGAAGAGGTGGCGATGCTCGCCGGCATGTCGGTGGACTATGTGGTGCGCCTCGAACAGGGCCGCAGCAGCCAACCGTCCACCCAGCTGCTCGGTGCGCTGGCCCGGGCGTTGCGGCTGACCAATGATGAGCGCGACCACCTGTTCCATCTGGCCGGGCACCGGCCACCGCCGGCCGAGGATGTGGCCCGCCTGGCCCGTGCCGGTCTGGTGCGCATGCTCGACCTGCTCGGCGACACTCCGGCCATGGTGCTGTCCGACCTGGGGGAGGTCCTCGCGCAGAACCGGATGTCCGCCCTGCTGGCGGGTGACCACACGGTCTTTTCCGGCGACCGGCGGTACACCGTGTACCGCTGGTTCACCGAGGCTGCCGCGCGCGCCGCCTGCCCGCCCGAGGAGCAGGAGCATTACGGACGCCAGATCGTGGCCGATCTGCGCGCCGTCGCCGGGCGCCGGTCCGGTGATCCCGTGGTGGCCGGGCTGGTCGACCGGTTGCAGGACGCGAGTGCCGACTTCCGCCGGCTGTGGGCCGAGCACGAGGTGGCGGTCCGGCGGGCCGACCGCAAGACCATCCTGCATCCGCGGGTGGGGCGGTTGCTGATGGACTGCGAGACCCTGATCACGCCGGACCAGCGTCAGCAGTTGCTGGTGCTCACCCCGGCGGACGCCGAGACCCGCGAGAGGCTGGACCTGCTGCGAGTCCTCGGCATCGAAGAGTTCCGCGCGGAAACCGGCAGCACCTCCGCGCAGTGAATGGCGCGCCCAACGCGCGTCCGCCCGTCTCCCAAGCGCTGGCCGTGGGCGGTTCTCCTGGCCGCTGGTCGGGATCGGTGGTCTGTCCGGGCCGGGCTTGCTAGGTGGTCTCCGGTTCTTCGAGGGTGCTTAGCGCGACCGTTTGGTGGGTGACTGTTCTGTCGTAGGTCAGGAGGGCGGCCTGTGCCTCTGGCTCTACGACGGCTGTTGACATGTCGGCTCCGGCGAAGGCCTTTATGGCATCCAGGGAGTCCCACAGGGTCATGACTTCCAGCTCTACCTGGCCGTCTGCGTCCCGGCGGAGCAGGTAGGCGCCTCGGTGGCCGTCAAGGTGGCGGAGCGCTGGGAGCACGGCGTCGGCGAAGTGCTCCCGGTAGGACTCCGCCCCCTCGGGGGTCGCGGTTGCGCGCCATATTCGGGCGATCATTCTGGCTCCCGGTCGTCAGGGCCACCCGGCGTTGACCGTACCAGCCCTGGCCCCAAATGCGGGTTCACGTTCGCAACTGGTCGAGGGTGATCAGGTGGGTGATGCCGCGGGCCTCCAGGTAGGCGGTGTCGTCGCTGCGGCTTTGCAGGACGACGGACGGGCGTTTCCCCTGGTCGACAAGGTTCATGAACGGATCGAAGAACGTGGTGAAGTCGGCCGCCGGGATCATGTCGTCGGGCAGGACGAGGGCGGTCTCGCGCGGGGCGGGGGCGGGTGGGCGTGCGTCGTACTCGGCGATGAGTTTGCGGATGGTCTTGCCGATCGGCTTCAGTTTCCGGTCGTTGGTGAACAGGCCGAGATCGTATTCGAGATTGACGTAGCCGCTGAGCTTCGCATTGAGGTCGTGCGAGTCCCACCAGGTGATGCCGAAGAGGTCCGGGCAGTCGGCCATGGCGCGGATCGACCTTTCGGTCCAGGGCGGGATGTCGGCCGCGTCCATCCAGACCGTGGAGACGCCGGTCTCCTCGATCCATACTTTTCGCTTCAGGTCGGTGTGGAAGGCATTGATGAGTTCGACGAAGAACTCGGAATAGTGCGTGGACGACGTGGAGAGCGATCCGTAGCGCTGGATGACCTGCGTCCAGCCCGCCCAGGTGTGGTTGGCGGTCATCGTTCCGGAGGTCGCGAGGCCGTGACGGCTCCAGTAGTCGTTGTTCTGCCACGGCCAGTGGTCGATTCCGGAGACGTGGATCTTGCCCGGCGCGACCTTCTCGCAGGTGTCGAAGAGGGCGGTGTGCCAGGCGTCGCCCTGGGCCGGAGTGACCGCCATGCCCAGCGGTTTGCCGAACCAGTGGATCTCGTTGGACAGGTCGAATCCCATGAACCTGCGGTGCCGGCCGATGCGTTCGGCGATCTGCGCGAGGAGCCATTGCTCCCGCTCGATCATTTCCGGGTCGGTGAAGACGTTCCGGACCGTGCCGTCGCTGTTGCTGATGAGGTACGGCGGGACGAACAGGACGCCGCTGACCGCGCCGTTGAAGACGGTCACCTCGACGTCGAGGTGGCGGCGGTCGGCGAGGTCGAGGAGCTCTTCGAGACGGTCGAGGTGCTCGCCGCGGGCGTAGGTGGAGTTCGGCTGCAGTTCCGACCAGACCAGCATGATGCGGATGTGGTCCATCCCGAGGGAGGCGATGTCGTCGAGGTCGGCCGCGATCGACGTC
Source organism: Actinomadura madurae (assembly GCF_047130825.1). Classification (NCBI taxonomy): domain Bacteria; kingdom Bacillati; phylum Actinomycetota; class Actinomycetes; order Streptosporangiales; family Thermomonosporaceae; genus Actinomadura; species Actinomadura madurae. The sequence continues at coordinate 6,559,278 of NZ_CP083237.1, read as the reverse complement.
CGGTCCCAGTCCGACCAGGAGAACCACCAGTTCTTGCTCGGGACGTAGTTCACGCCGAAGCGGACGCGGCGGTGCCGGTGGCGGCCGGGCGCCGGTGCGTCCGCGTGCGCGGCGGTCGAGGTCAGCAGGGTGGACGCCGCGGCGGCTCCCGCGGTCACCCCGAAGAATTTTCTGCGGTCGATCGACGTCGTGGCGGGGAGCTCGGGCATGGGGGCGACCCTCCAGGGTTCGTCTGCGACCCCGGCAGCGTAGGGACGCTCCCCGTTTCAGGCCAGTGGTCTTTCACGGTTTTCACGAAGCGTCAGAATTCCTCGATCATCTTGGAGAGCTTCGCGGGGTCGGTGGACGCCCGGGTGATCAGTTGCGGGCGGAGCCGCTCGGATTCGGGCGACCGTCCGGCGAGCAGGTCGACGAGCAGGTCGAGGGCCCGGGCGCCCATCTGCCGCATGGGCGAGCGGACGCTGGTCAGCGGGATGGGCAGTTCCGCGGCCAGCGGGGTGTCGTTGTATCCGGCGACGGCGACGTCCTTCCCGGGCCGGAGGCCGTGGTCGCGCAGGACGCCCAGCGCGCCGATGGCCGAGAAGTCGTTCACGGCGAAGATGGCCGTGGGCCGGGGTTCGAGGCGGAGGAGAGTCTCGGCGGCGTCGCGGCCGCCGGCGGCGTCGAACCGGGAGTGGACGACGTGGGAGCCGGGCACCGGGAGGCCCGCGCCGCGGTAGCGGTCGACGAAGCCGGCGGTGCGGTCGGCGCCGGTGCTGGCGAAGGGCTCGCCGGCGATGACGCCCACCCGGCGGTGGCCGAGGCCGAGGAGGTGCTCGGCGACCAGCCGGCCGCCGAGGTGGTCGTCGCAGGTGACGGCGGGGTGCCGGCCGGCGTGCCGGCTGACGAGCACGAACGGGATCCGGCGCTCGGCGATCTCGTCCAGGAACGCGGCGTCGGTGTGCGCGTCGCCGAAGACCAGCCCGTCGACGTGGCGGGACAGCGCCAGTTCGGTGCGCACCCGCTGCTGCTCCGGCCGGTCGTGGCTGTTCATCACGAAGGTCGTCAGGCCGTGCCGGGCGGCGGCGTCCTCGACGCCCTCGTAGATCGTGGCGAGCACCAGGTCGGACAGCCGGGGGACCAGCACGCCGACGAGGTTGCTGCGCGCGGTGCGCAGGCTGGTGGCGTGCGGGTTCGGCCGGTAGTTCAGCCGGGCCGCCCACCGCCGGATCTCGTCGGCGGTCTCGCGGGACGCGGCGCGCTGCGCGTCCTCGGCGGAGCCGTTGAGCACCCGGGAGACGGTCGAGACGTCGACGCCCGCCGCCTGCGCGATGGTGCGCAGTGTCGCGGGCCGCTGCCGATCGGTTCGGGCCACCCGTCCTGCCTCTCCGTCGCCGCCACCCCTTGACAGGGCGACCCTCTGGTGCCTTTTATACAACCCAAACGTTTGACCCAATCGTTTGGGTCAGCCAGAGGTCAACGCCCAAACGTTTGGGAAAGAGGCGAGTCGTGGCAGGACGGGTCGACGCGGCGGGACAGGCATGATCGGACCGCCGCCGGGCGCGGGGTGGTTCGCCCGGCGCACCGTGACGGGGCTGGCCGGTGCGCTGCGCGCCGGGACGACGTCCCCGGCCGATCTGGTGGAGCGGTCGCTGGCCGAGGCGGCCAGGCTCGACCCGGGGCTCAACGCGCTCGCCGCGGTCGACGCGCCCGGTGCGCGGGCGGCGGCGGAGCGCGCGGGACGCGAACTGTCCGCGGGGATGGACCGCGGGCCCCTGCACGGCATCCCGGTCGTGGTCAAGGACGTCGTGGACACCGCCGGCCTGCGCACCGCCATGGGGTCCCGTCACTACGCCGGCCGTGTGCCCGAGCACGACGCGGAGTGCGTGCGCCGGCTGCGCGCGGGCGGCGCGATCATCGTCGGGAAGGCGGCGACGCACGAGTTCGCGTTCGGCCCCACCGGCGACCGGTCGGCGGACGGGGCGACCCGCAACCCGTACCGGCGGGAACGCGTCTCCGGCGGTTCCAGCAGCGGGTCCGCCGCCGCGGTGGCCGCCGGGATCGTGCCGCTCGCGGTGGGCACCGACACCGGCGGCTCGGTGCGCATCCCCGCCGCCTGCTGCGGGATCGTCGGGCTCAAACCCACCCGCGGCGCCGTGCCGTCCGGCGGCGTCTTCCCGGTGGCGCCCTCCCTGGACACGGTCGGCCCGATGGCGCGCACGGCCGGGGACTGCCTGCTGCTCTGGAACGTTCTAGCAGGTGAGGACGCCCTCGAGCCGGACGTCTCCGGCTGTCGTGTCGGGTGGGTGGCGCCCAGTGCGCTCCATCCGGCCGACCCGCGGGTGACCGAGGCGGCTCGCGCTCTGCTGGAACCGCTGCCCGTGCGGGACGTGGCCGTCCCTGGCATCGCGCGGCTGCGCTGGGCCTACCAGGTGATCCAGGGGCGTGAGGTCCACACGATCCACGCCGGGCGGCTGGCCGCCGCGCCGGAGCTGTACGGAGAGGAGGTTCTCGCCCGCCTGCGCGCCGCCGGGCGGATCACCGAGGAGGACGCCGAAGCGGCCCAGGCGATCCGGGAGCGGGTCCACGTCGCGGTGGCGGCGCTCCTGGAAGGCCATGACCTCCTCGCCATGCCCACCGTCCCGATCCTCCCTCCGCCACTGGACGCCCGAAGCCTGTCCCTGGACGGAACGCCGATCGACGTCCGAGCCGCACTGCTGTCCCTCACCAGCCCCTGGAGCGTGCTCGGGCTGCCCGCCATCAGCCTGCCCGCCGCACCGGTGGACGGGCTGCCCACCAGCCTCCAGCTGATCGCCAGGCCGGGCGCCGAGCGCCTGCTGCTCGCCGTCGCCGGCCGTCTGTCCGAGGCGAACCAGACGACCACCACCGCATCCCAGCCCTGAAGGAGCACCCATGTCCGCTGTCAGCCCGGTCACCGCGGCCGCCGTCCAGTTCGACCCCCAGGTCGGCCTGGAGAACAAGGAGAAGAACGTCCAGCGGAGCCTCGAACTGATCAACGAGGCCGCCGACCGCGGAGCCACGCTGATCGTGCTCCCGGAGCTGGCCGCCACCGGCTACGGGTTCGCCACCCGCGAGGAGGCCTACGCGCACGCGGAGCCCGTCCCGGACGGGCCCACCACGCGGGCGTGGACGGAGGCCGCCCGCGAGCGCGGCCTGCACATCGTCGGCGGCCTGGCCGAGCGCGACGGCGTCCGGCTGTACGACACCGCGGTGCTGACCGGTCCGGACGGAGTGATCGGCACCTACCGCAAGACCCACCTGTGGAACAGGGAGAAGCTGATCTTCGAGCCCGGCGATCTCGGCTTCCCGGTGTTCCCGACCCGGATCGGCCGGATCGGGCTGCTGATCTGCTGGGACATCTGGTTCCCCGAGGTGGCGAGGCTGCTCGCCACGCAGGGCGCGGACGTCGTCTGCAGCGTGAACAACTGGGTGTGGACGCCGCCCCCGCTCTTCGACGAGGCGGGCCGGTGCATGGCCTCCTACCTGACGATGAGCGCGTCGCACGTGAACAACCTCCCGATCGTGGCGGCGAACCGGGTGGGCGAGGAGCGGGGCGGCAAGTTCCTCGGGTGCTCCCTCATCACGGCCACCAACGGCTGGCCGATCGGCTCCGTCGCCCCGGCCGAGGGCGAGACGACCGTCTACGCGGACCTGGACGTCGTCGCGGCGCGGTCGGCGCCGATCTGGAACGACCTCAACGACCTCGTCCGCGACCGGCGCACCGATCTCTACGATCCGCTGCTCGGCTACCGCGGCGGCGATGCCTTCCCGCGGTGAGGAGGCCCGCCATGAGCGACACGACGAAGACCTCGCCGGCCGTGTCCGCCCGCGCCGCGGATCCGGCGGTCGGGCGATGGGCGGGCGGCGCCGTCCTGGTCTCGGTGACCGCGGCGCTCGCCGTCCTCCTCACGCGAGCCGAGGACGGGCTGCCGCACGTCCTGCCCGGCTACACCGCATGGCAGGACGAGATGTACGCGAACGTCCCGCAGTTCCTGCGCTGGTGGATCGGGGACGCCACCGAGGCCGAGTTCTTCAAGTCCGCGATCGGCGGGCTCGGGATGATCGCGGGAGGCTGGCTCGCGCACACGGCCTGGCGACGGGGCCGCCGCTGGGCGGGCTTCCCGATCAGCTACGGCACCGGGCTGTGGCCGTGGCTGCTGGGCTCCGCCGCGTTCGGCCTGCTGCTGTCCGACCTCGCCTGGGGGTGGACGATCCAGGCGACCGGCCAGTGGCAGCCCACCTTCGTGCCGTTCGTGTCGGTTCCTCCGGCCGTGGTGCTCGTCTACGGTGCGGGATGGTCGGTGGCCGCCACCGGGGCGGTGCTCGGAGCCGCGCTGACGACGCCGGTGGCGCTGGCCGTGGCGAACTACTTCTGCCACCCGCTGCACCTGCCCAACGTCATCGGCAACGTCACGGGCATGTGGGTCGGAGCGCTCCTGGCGTTCCTGATCTGCCGCCATCTGCCGTGGATGCCTCGTCCGCTCGCAACCGAGCAGAGTAGCGAATCCGCCGAAACCGCCAAGCCCCCGGCGCCGGAGCCGGACGAGCGCGGCGGCGTCTGGGTGGTCCGGCGCGTGCTGGCCGACTTCACCGAGGCTCAGTTCTACGGCAACGAGATCGCCGCCATCGGCCTGATCGGCGGGACGCTCGCGACCTACCTGCTCAACCCGCTGACGCCGGTGTACGGAAGCGGGCTGCTGCCCGCGATGCTCACCGCCCAGGTGCTGGCGGGGACCTTGGGCGTCCTGCTCTACCAGCGCCGATGGGCCGTCCTCGGCTGGTACCCGACCTTCGTCCCGGTCGTGTCGGTGGCGCCGGCGGTGGTCCTCACCTATGGCGCGACCGTTCAGGCGGTCGTTCTCGGGGCCGTGTTCGGCGCGGTCGCCGGGCCGCCGCTCGCCGCGCTGGTCTCCAGGCGGCTGCCGCCGGACTTCCATCCGTTCATCGGCAACGTGGTCTCCATGACCGTGTGCACGCTCATCGCCGTCCCGGTGCTCGGTCTCCTGCCCGGGTTCGTCTCGACACTCTGACTCGTCTCGAAGGATCGACAGTGCGTCCACTGCAGTTCAACCGTGATGGCACCGTTCTCGCCGCCGAGGTCCGCGACGGTGACGGTCCACCGCTCGTCCTGCTGCCCGGCGTCATGGCCGACGCAGCCGGGTGGCGGCCCGTGGTCGAGCACATCGACCTACCCAACCGGGTCATCGTGCTCAACCGCCGTGGCCGGGCGCCGAGTGGACCTCTCGGGCCCGGGTATTCGGTGCGGACCGAGGTGGACGACCTCCGTCACGTCCTGGACGCGCTCGGCGAGGACGTGCACCTGTTCGGCTGGAGTTACGGGGCGCTGATCGCGCTGGAGGCGGCCGCCGGCCGTACGGATCTGCGCTCGCTCGTCCTGTACGAGCCGGTGGCCCACCCCTTCGCCCCGGAGGCGGTGGGGCCGTTGCGCGAGGCCGTCGACCAGGGGGATCTGGACCGGGCCGTGGAGGTCGTCAACCTCCTGGTGTCCGGGTTCACGCCCGGCTACGTCGCCGAACTCCGGGCGAGCCCGGCGTGGGGCGTCCTGCGCCCGCTGGCCGAACCCTCGGCGGGCGAACTCGCCGCCATCAACGATCACCGTCCCGCCATGGACGCCTACGCGGCGCTGGACGTCCCGGTCACCCTGCTGCTCGGCGAAGACAACGAAGGGAAGGTCCCGTACGGAACGGCGTTCGCGCAATTCGCGCGGGCGATGCCTCAAGCGCAGATCGTGCGCATCCCCGGGCAGGGGCATCTGGCTCATGCGCAGGCGCCCCGCTCACTCGCACATCACATTCGCGACGCGCTCAAAGGGTGAAATGAGCGCGCCGCGTTGATCAACGAAATGGTATCCGGCGGGTGAAGGCGGCGGCCGCCTCGCGACCGGGAGGGGGCGCGAGGCGGCCGCCGGTGGGTCACCGCCCAGGCGTGCGCTGGGCCTCGGCGCCCTTGGCGAACGCGGCGCGGAAGGTGATCGGGCCGAAGATGCCGTCGGCGTCGATCTCCTTGCGCTTCTGGAAGGCGGTGACGGCCTTCGTGGTCGCCGGACCGTAGTACCCGTCCGCGACGAGGGAGCGGTCCTGCAGGACCTTCATCGCGTACTGGATGCCCTTGATCTGGCTGCGGCGGCCGCTGCCCTGCCCGACCTCGCCGCCGTCGTCACGCAGCGCGCCCCAGGTCTCCGCGTCGAGCCTGCCCGACTGGGGCAGGTCGTGCGCGGCCTGGTACTTCTTCAGCGCGGGACCGAGGTCGGCGGGCCAGCCCTCCCCGGCGGACGTCGGCGTGCAGTCGTGGTAGTAGCCGAACTGCACCAGGTAGCAGCGGGCGGAGGCGATGCGGTAGTCGCTGTCGCCGGGCCCGAGCTCCACCCACGGCTGCGATTCGATCGCCTTGGCCACCGTCGGGCTGGTGTCCGGTCCGTCGGCGCCGGCGGCCTGCATCGCCCCCAGGCTGGTGCCGACGGCGAGGACCGTCGCGGCGATGGCGAGCACCGCGCGCAGGAGAATCTTCATCTGTGGAACCCCCGTTCCCATCGATCGGATCCTGTACTCGGTGAGATGGCGGCCCGTTCGGAATTGTTCTCGATAAATCCAAGAAAATGGCGCGACGAATTGCTCTGGCGACAGGTTTACCTGATCTCGATTAATTTACTCACTTAAATTCGGGGGCCGGGACGGCGGCCTGCTCGCGCTCCCAGAGGGCGCGGTAGGGGCCGGGGCGGGAGAGCAGGGCGGCGTGGGTGCCGCGGTCGGCGACGCGGCCGCCGTCCAGGACGACGATCTCGTCGACGGCGTCCAAGCCGGAGAGGCGGTGGGTGACGAGCAGCGTGGTGCGGCCCTCGGTGGCGGTGAGCAGGTCGGCGGTGAGCGCGTCGGCGGTCGCGATGTCCAGGTGCTCGGCGGGCTCGTCCAGAAGCAGCACCGGCGGGTCGGCGAGGAGCGCGCGGGCCAGGGCGATGCGCCGGCGCTGCCCGCCGGAGACCTGGGCGCCGTGCTCGCCGACATGGGTGTCGAGGCCGCGCGGGAGGGTCTCGACCCAGTCGAGGAGCCGGGCGCGGCGCAGGACGTGGCGGATCTCGTCGTCGGTGGCGGCGGGACGCGCCAGCCGGATGTTCTCGCCGATCGTGGAGTCGAACAGGTGGGCGTCCTGGGCGCAGAGGCCGATGACCCGGCGGACGTCGTCGCCGGTGAGGGCGCGCAGGTCCACACCGTTGAGGGACGCCCGGCCGCCGGCGGGTTCCAGGAAGCGGAGCAGGACGGACGTGAGCGTGGTCTTGCCCGACCCGCTGGGGCCGACGATCGCGCAGCGGCGGCCCGGCATCAGGTCGAGGGAGATGCCGTCGAGGGCGTACGGGCCGTCGGGCGTCCACCGCGCTCGGAGGTTCTCGACCGAGAGGGTGTAGGGCGGCGCGGGCAACGGTGCGGGGTCGTCCGGGTCCCGCACCGGGGGCGGGCTGTCCAGGACGGCGAAGATGCGTGATGCCGAACGCCGGACCCGCTCCATGTACTGCGCGGCCAGCGGCAACCCGGCCACGACCTCGAACGCGGCCAGCGGCAGCAGGACGATGACCGCGAGCAGGACACCGTCCAAGGCCCCAGAGCGAACGGCCGGGACGCCGGCGGCGAGGTTGCCCCAGACGGCGAGACCGCCGGCGAGGACGGAGATGGCGGCCCCGGCCCCGGTGGTCGTCGCGGAACGGGCCGTCGCACGCGTGAAGTCGTGATCGAGTTGCTCGGCCTTGGCGAGCTGGTCAGGGGCTGCTCCGTAGGCGATGAGCTCGGGCGCGCCCTGCAGCGTGTCGACGACGTGAGAGGTGAGCTCGCCCCGCAGGTCGGTCGTGCGGCGTTCGGCCCGCCGCGAGACGACGGCGGACAGCCACGGCGCCACGACACCCGCGACCACCAGCGCCAGCAGCAGGACGACCCCCGCCGACGGCAGCAGAGCCCAGGCGACCCCCACGGACGCGCCGCCGACGACCGCGGCGATCGTGCAGGGCAGCAGAACGCGGAGGAAGAGGTCCTGAACGGCGTCCACGTCCGCGACGAGCCTGTTCAGCAGGTCGCCGCTCCGGAACGCGGGGAGCCCTCCCGGCGCCAGGCGCTCCAGCCGCTCGTACACCCGGGCGCGCAGGTCGGCGAGGATGCGGAACGTCGCGTCGTGCCCCACGAGCCGCTCGACGTAGCGGAACACGCCTCGCCCCAGGCCGAACGCGCGCACGGCCACGATCGCGACCATCAGCATGAGCACCGGCGGATGCTGCGCCGCACGCGAGATGAGCCATGCCGAGGTCGCCATGAGCCCGACCCCGCTGCCCAGCGCCAGGACGCCGAACAGGACGGCGAGCCCCAGCCGCGCCCGCGCCGGCCGCGCGAACGCGATCAGCCGCAAGACCACCATGCCACCCCCACCCTTCGAGCCGTACCCCTCCGGGCCGCGCAACGAGGTTTCACGTGAATCATCCGCAGCCCCCCAGCGCGCCCCCAGCCCCTCCCCGACCCGGACCACGCGGCCGTCACGGCGCCGGTCGCGAAGGCCGATCATGTCGTCACCTCCGCAGGGACGAGAGAGAACACAAGGTCGGCTGAGACATTCGCGGGCCCCCGGCACGGCCCTGGTCCGTCCCCGGTACGGAACGCGCGGTCGTTGCGGTGGCGGTTGCTGAGGCTGGTCATGTCGTCGCCTCGGCGGGGTCGAGGGAGATCACGAGGTCGGTTGAGTTATTCGTGGGACCGCGGCGCGGCCCTGGTCCGTCCCCGGTATGGAGCGCGCGGTTGTTGCTGTGGCGGTTGCTGAGGCTGGTCATGTTGTGACCTTCGCGGGGGCGGGGGAGATCGCGCGGTGGGTTGAGTCATTTGCGGGGCCGCGGTGCGGTGCCTGTGGGGCCTTGGCGGGGAGCGTGTGGTGGTCGGTGGGGGTGGTCATGTTGTGACCTTTGTGGGGGTGAGGGGGATTACGCGGTCGGCCAGGGGGAGCAGGGTTGGGCGGTGGGCTACGAGGATCACTGTGCGGGACATCGCCAGCCGGGCGACGGCGTTGATCACCGCGGCCTCGCTCTCGCCGTCCAGGCCGGAGGTCGGTTCGTCCAGCAGGAGGAGCGGCGCGTCGCGGAGGAAGGCGCGGGCCAGGGCGATGCGCTGGCGCTGGCCCGCGGACAGGCCGGTGCCGCGGTCGCCGAGCGGGGTATCGAAGCCGGACGGCAGCGCCTCGATGAAGGAGAGGGCGTTCGCGGCCTCCGCGGCGGCATGGACCTCGGCGTCGGAGGCGTCCGGACGGCCCAGGCGGATGTTCGCGGCGACCGAGCCGGCGAACAGGTACGGGCGCTGCGGGACCCACGCGATCTGCGCGCGCCAGGCGTCCGGGGAGAACGTGGCGAGGTCGTCCCAGTCGACCAGGACGCGGCCCGAGTCGGGCCGGACGAAGCCCAGCAGGACCGAGAGGACGGTCGACTTGCCCGCGCCGCTGGGCCCCACCAGCGCGACCGTTTCGCCCGGATGGACGGTCAGCGAGAAATCGTCGAGGGCGGGGGCGTCGCGGTCGGGGTAGGTGACCGTCACGTCCTCCAGGCGGAGTGTCGCGCGGGCCAGGCCGGGGACGTCCGGGCGCGTCCCGGAGGCGGGCGGTGGCGTTTCGAGGACCTCGAAGACGCGCGAGGCGGCGGTGAGGCCCTCGACGCTGGCGTGGTACTGCGCGCCGACCTGGCGGAGGGGCAGGTACGCCTCCGGCGCCAGGATCAGGACGAGCAGCGCCGTCTCCAGGCCGAGCCCGCCCTCGACCAGCCGCAGCCCGATCGAGACGGCGACGAGGGCGACGGAGAGGGTCGACAGCAGCTCCAGGACCAGGGCCGACAGGAACGCGATCCGCAGGGTCGACATGGTGGCGCGCCGGTGGCGGTCGGTGATCTCGCGGATCCGGCCGGCCTGGGCGCGGGCGCGGCCGAAGATCTTCAGCGTGGGGAGCCCGGCGACGACGTCCAGGAAGTGGGCGGACAGGAGCGAGAGGGTCCGCCACTGGCGGTCCATCTTCCGCTGGGTGGTGAGGCCGACGAGGATCGCGAAGACGGGGATGAGCGGGAGCGTCGCCGCGATCGTCACGGCCGACAGCCAGTCGCCCAGAAGGATCCGCGCGCCGACGGCGACGGGCACGATGACCGCGAGGACGAGCTGCGGCAGGTACCGGGAGAAGTAGTCGTCGAGGGCGTCGATCCCGCGGGTGGCGAGGGTGGCGAGCTCGCCGCTGCGCTCGCCGGACAGCCAGCGCGGGCCGAGGCCGAGGGCGTGCGCGAGCAGCCGGCGCCGCAGCTCGGACTTCACGGCGGCGGACGAGCGGTGCGCCGCGACCTCGGCCAGCCACGCGACGAGCGTCCGCGCCAGCACGACGGCGAGCAGGAGCAGCATGGGGGTGCGCAGGTCGGCGAGCGACGCGCCGTCCAGGAAGGCGCGCGTGAGCATGGCGGCGAGCAGGGTCGCCTGCGCGATGATCAGGCCGGCGGTGGCGGTGCCGAGCGCCACGGACGCCAGCAGGAAGAGCCGCGTCGTCCGGGCGTACCGCAGCAGCCGGGGGTCGAGGGGTTTCATGCGACCGGTTCCGGCGGCTTCACGGGGATGTGGGACGTGCTGATCCGCTTGCGGAACACCCAGTACGTCCAGCCCTGATAGATCATCACGATCGGGGTGAACACGGCCGCGACCCACGTCATGATCGTCAGCGTGTAGTCCGACGAGGCGGCGTTCGTCGTGGTCAGCGAGCCGGTGTCCAGGGTGGACGGCAGCACGTCCGGGAACAGCGAGGTGAACAGGGTCGCGACCGCGAGCACGATGGCGGCGCCGGTGCCGATGAAGGCCCAGCCCTCCCGGCCGCGCCGGTTGGCGGCGGCGGCGAGGAGCAGCCCGGCGGCGGCGCCCGCGGCGGTCAGCCACGTCACCGGCTTGCCGTACTGGAGCTGGGTGACCAGGAGGAAGCCCCCGCCGGCGACGAGGGCGGCGACGGCGGCGAAACCCGCGATGCGGCGGGCCCGGAAGCGGATCCCTCCGGAGGTCTTGAGCGCGAGGAACACCGCCCCGTGCAGGACGAAGAGGATCATCGTGGTGAGCCCGCCGAGCAGCGCGTACGGGCTGAGCAGGTCGCCGAGGGTCCCGACGTACTCGTGGTCGGCGTCCAGCGGCACGCCGCGGACCATGTTCGCGAACGCGACGCCCCACAGGAACGCGGGCACGAGGCTGCCCCAGAAGATCGCCTTGTCCCAGCGGGAGCGCCAGCGGGCCTCGTCGCGCTTGCCGCGGTACTCGAAAGCGACGCCGCGGATGATCAGCGCGAGCAGGATCGCGAGGAGGGGCAGGTAGAAGCCGCTGAACAGGGTGGCGTACCACTCGGGGAACGCGGCGAAGGTGGCGGCGCCGGCGACGATGAACCACACCTCGTTGCCGTCCCATACCGGGCCGATGGTGTTGATGACGACGCGGCGCTCGACGTCGTCCCGGCCGAGGACGGGCAGCAGCATGCCGACGCCGAAGTCGAACCCTTCCAGGAAGAAGTAGCTCGTCCAGAGGAAGGCGATGACGATGAACCAGACGGTCGTGAGTTCCATGGCCGGCTCTCAGTAGGCGAACGCGAGCGAGCGCTCGGAGTCGGAATCGGAGTCGGGGTCGCCCGGCGGCGGGGGCAGCACCTCGTTCTCCGAGGGCGGCCCGGCCTTGGCGTACTTGAGCATCAGGCCCGTCTCGATGACGAGCAGGACGCTGTACAGCGCGGTCAGCGAGATGACCGAGATGAGCATCGAGGACGGCGTGACGCCGGGCGAGACGCTCGCGGACGTCTTCATCAGTCCGAACACCGACCAGGGCTGGCGGCCCATCTCGGTGAAGATCCATCCGGCGGAGTTGCCGATGAAGGGGAGCGTCAGCGACAGCATTCCGATCCGGTACACCCAGGGACTGGACGGCAGCCGCCCGCGCCGCAGCAGCCACAGCCCGGCCAGCGAGACGAGCGCGGTGAGCATCCCGACCCCGACCATGATCCGGAAGTTCCAGTAGATGACCGGGACGAGCGGCCGGTAGTCGCCGGGCCCGTACCGGGCCTCCTCGGCGGCCTGGACGTCGTTGATGCCCTTGACCTCGCCGTCGAGGGTGCCGGTGGCGAGGAACGACAGGACGCGCGGGACCTTGATTCCGAAGACCTCCTCGTCGCCGTCCAGCGTCCCGACCGTGAAGATCGAGAAGGAGGCGGGCTGCTCGGTCTCGTAGAGGGCCTCGGCCGCGGCCATCTTCATCGGCTGCTGTTCCGTCATGACCTTGCCCTGGAAGTCGCCGGAGACGGCGACGCCGATCGAGGCGACCGCGGTGACGGCCAGCGCGAGCTTCAGCGACGGCCGGAACACCTCGACGTTCTTGCGGCGGGCGAGGTGCCAGGCGGAGACGCCCGCCATGAACATGCCGCCGGTGACGAACGCGGCGGTGATGGTGTGCGGGAAGGCGACGAGGTGGGTGGAGTTGGTCAGGACGGCCCAGAAGTCGGTGAGGACGGCGCGTCCGGTCTCGGGGTCGATCCGGTAGCCGACCGGGTGCTGCATCCAGGAGTTGGCGGCGAGGATGAAGTACGCGGACAGCAGCGTCCCGACGTGCACGATCCAGATGCAGGCGTTGTGGATCCGCCTGGGCAACCGGTCCCAGCCGAAGATCCACAGGCCGAGGAAGGTCGACTCGACGAAGAAGGCGAGCAGGCCCTCGATGGCGAGCGGCGCGCCGAAGATGTCGCCGACGAACCGGGAGTAGTCACTCCAGTTCATGCCGAACTGGAACTCCTGCACGATGCCGGTGACGATCCCCATCGCGAAGTTGATCAGGAAGAGCTTGCCCCAGAACTTGGTGGCCCGCAGGTAGGCGGTCTTGCCCGTCCGCAGCCACGCCGTCTCCAGCACCGCGACGAGCGCGGACAGCCCGATCGTCAGCGGGACGAACAGGAAGTGGTAGACGGTGGTGATCCCGAACTGCCACCGTGCGATGTCGACCGAGTCCATGGGCGCGTGCCTCTCCGGCTCATCTACTACAAGCTGTAGTACTACATCCTGTCAGACATACTACGAGCTGTAGTACTACGCGCCGTGGTTAGTTCCCTCACAGCGAGGCCCGCGGCCGGTCGGGGCCGCGGGCCATGGAGGGGAGGCGCTGGTCAGCGCGAGAGACGGGGCGTCAGCCGCGCGGGACGAGGCAGCCCTGGCGGTCGTAGTCGATCACGCTGCCGGGCGCGATGCAGGCGGCCAGGATGTGGGTCTGCTGGCCGTACCCGATGCCCTCGTGCACCGTGACGTTCCCCGACTCGTCGACCTCGCACGGGTTGTTCAGCGTGCAGCGTCCGCCGTTCTCGTTCATGGTGTTGTTCGCGCCGATGACCTTGCCGGACGCGGCGTCGACGACCGGCGAACCCGACGTCCCGCCGATCGTGTCGCACTCGGGCGTGTAGCGCAGCGAGTCCTTCCATGTCCACTGGGACTCGCGAACACGGTAGGCGAAGCCGTCGAGGCGGCAGGAGTAGATGCGCCTCCAGTAGCCGGAGACGACGCGCAGGTCGGTCCCGGACGCCGGGCGCTGCAGCGACAGCTCCAGCGCGGGAACGCCGTACGACTGCTGGATGCTCGCGTAGCTGGTGTTCAGCCGGTACAGGGCCACATCGGTGTCGGTCATGGTCGCGTACAGCATCGTCGTCGCGCGCAGGGTGCCCAGCGACCCGCTGCCACTCGGGTCGAGCAGCGTGAACGTGCGCTGGGACGCCCGGTTCGTGATCACCTGGCCGGCAGCGGGCATGCCGCCCTCGTAGCAGTGCCCGTTCGTGAGCACGAGCGCCGGGTCGCCGTCGGCGGCGCCGGGGGCGCGCACGAGGGAGCCGGAGCAGTTGCTGAGGGCGACGATCCCGGTGAAGTCGACGGCGGCCTTGGGCGGGGCGGGAGCGGCGGTCGCGGTGGACGGTCCGGCGGTGACCGCCGCGGCGCCGAGGAACGCGGCGGCGAGCACGCCGAGGAGGCGTCTGTGCATGGCGGGGGGTCCTCTCCGTCGAGGTGGGGCAGCGTGATGCTAACCAGGCCTCTGGCGGACGGGAAGGGCCAAGCAGAGCGAACTGGGACGACTCTCCGAATCAGGCACGCATTGCACAACCGCCGCCGCCCGACGTCCTCGGCTGTCCATGATCCGCCGGCGGTTCTAGACTCCGCCCATGGAACTCAGGGACGCGACGCGCATGATCCTCACCGAGTCGGCGGCGCATCCGGAGCTGCTCCGGGTGACGCGGGACGCGCACGACCGGCTCGCCCGCGGCGGCGAGGTCCCCCACGCCGACCTGAGCTGGATGCTCAGGGAGGCCGCCCGCAAGAACGTCTACCCCGCCCTCCACGCCCGGTACGGGGCGGCCGCCTTCGACCGGATGGTCGTCACCCTGGGCCGCGAGATCGACCGGCAGGCCCCCGTCCACCCCCGCTGAGCAAGCCGGGGCCCCGTCCGGTCAGAGGCCGGTGCGGAAGGTGCGCCGGTAGGCGGACGGGGACGTCTGCATCGCCCGGACGAAGTGGTGCCGGAACGTCGCCGGGCTCTCGAACCCGACGGCCGCGCCGACCTCCTCGATGGGCGCCGTGCCGTCCTCCAGTAGCGGCAGCGACGCCAGGACGCGCTGCCTGACCACCCAGCGGAGCGGACTCGTCCCGGTCCGCCGGCCGAAGCGCCGGATGAACGTGCGGGGCGCGAGGCACGCCTCCCGGGACATCCGGGCGACGGTGATCGGCTCGGCGAGATGCGCGAGCGCCCACGCCATGGCCCGCGCGACCGGATCGTCCTCGTCGGGAGGCGACACGGCGGCCTCCACGAACTGCGCCTGGCCGCCGTCCCGGTGCGGCGGGACGACCAGGCGGCGCGCCACCGCGTTCGCGATCCGGGCGCCGTGGTCCTTGCGTACGAGATGCAGGCACATGTCGAGCCCTGCGGCGCTTCCCGCCCCGGTGAGCACGTCGTCGCCGTCGACGTAGAGGACGTCCGGCGTCACGCGCACCGCGGGGAAGCGCCGCCGCAGCAGGTCCGCGTACCGCCAGTGCGTGGTGGCCTCCCGCCCGTCCAGCAGGCCGGCGGCGGCGAGGGCGAACGCGCCCGAGCAGATCGACACGACGCGGGCGCCCCGCGCGTGCGCCTCCCGCAGCGCCGCGACGACCCCCGGCGGCGGATCCCGCCGGACGTCGGGGACGGCGACGACCAGCACGGTGTCCGCCGCCGCGAACGCGTCCAGCCCGTGCTCGGCGGTCATCGTGAAGCCGCCGACCGCGCGCATCGGGCCGCGTTCCGGCGAGCAGACCCGTAGGTCGTACCAGGGGACGCCGAGCTCGGGACGGGGCAGCCCGAACACCTCGACGACCGTGCCCAGCTCGAACGGCGCCATCCGGTCGAACGCCAGCACCGACACCGTGTGGCGCCGGGACGGTGGGACGGGCATGGCGAGATCTTAGCGATGATGGGCGTTCGTGCCACTCCCGCTCGACGTCCGCTCCACCGAGGATCGGTCCCGAACCCCGAGCAACGACCCGAGCGACGACCCGAGCAACGAGGAGCCCGCGATGGCCACCGTCCCCGCGCCCGAAACCGCATCCGCCGCGACCGCCGATGAGGCCCGCCGGCATTTCGCCGCCCGCCTCGCCTTCGAGACCGACGTGTCCGACGTCGCCGCCGCCCTCGCCGCCGGCACGCCGGGCCTCGTCGTCGTCGACACGCGCAGCGCGGAGAGCTGGGCGCAGGGCCATGTCCAGGGCGCCGTCCACCTGCCCACCGCCGAGATCGCCGGACGGGCCGCCGCGCTCCTCCCCGAGGACGCCACCGTCGTCGTCTACTGCTGGGGTCCCGGCTGCAACGGCGCGCAGAAGGCCGCGCTGGAGTTCGCGAAACTCGGCCGTCCCGTCAAGGAGATGCTCGGCGGGTTCGAGTACTGGGCGCGCGAAGGTCTCCCGGTCGAGACGGGTGGCGGCGTCGTCACGCACCGTTCCCCCGACCCGCTCACGGCCCCTGTGACGGGGGTCTCCTGTGCCTGCTGAGCAGGGGATGACGCATGTTCCCTCGGGGACGGGGCATAAGGACGGCCCCCGGCGACGTTAGACTCTAGGAATCACTCTTCGACGCCGACCTTGGCGTCAGGCTCGTCCTTGCAGGCCACGCACACCGTGGTGCCTCCCGAGACGTGCCCCCCTCTCGGAAGGTAATGCGTGACCACAGCTGCCGCTGCACAGAACCCGTCCATGCCCGCGACCGCGGACGAGGAGCGGGTTCCCACCTTCGCCGAGCTCGGCCTCCCGCCGGTGCTGGTGAACGCCCTGGCCCGCCAGGGCATCGACGCGCCGTTCCCGATCCAGGCCGCCGCGATCCCCGACGTCATGGCGGGACGCGACGTCCTCGGACGCGGTAAGACCGGCTCCGGCAAGACCCTGGCGTTCGGCCTTCCGCTGCTCGCCCGGCTCTCCGGCCGCAAGGCCGCCCCGAAGCGCCCGCTGGCGCTGATCCTGGTGCCGACCCGCGAGCTCGCCCAGCAGGTCCAGACGAACCTGGAGCCGCTCGGCCGCGGGCTCGGCCTCCGCTTCAAGACCGTCATCGGCCAGACCTCGATGTTCAAGCAGATCGACGCGCTGCGCCGCGGCGTCGAGGTCCTGGTCGCCACGCCCGGCCGGCTCAAGGACCTGATGCGGCAGGGCGCCTGCGACCTGTCCGACATCGAGATCGCCGTGCTGGACGAGGCCGACCACATGGCCGACATGGGCTTCCTGCCAGACGTCACCGACATCCTGGACGCCGCCAAGCCCGGCGGGCAGCGGCTGCTGTTCTCCGCCACCCTCGACAAGGACGTGGACGTCCTGGTCAGGCGGTACCTGAACGACCCGGTGACGCACGCCATCGGCCCGGTGGACGAGTCCGTCGACACGATGGACCACCACCTCCTCCTGGTCGCGCCCAAGGAGAAGGCGGCCGTCACCGCCGAGATCGCCAACCGCGAGGGCCGGACGATCCTGTTCGCCCGCACCAAGCACGGCGTCGACCGGCTCGCCAAGCAGCTCGTCCAGGCCGGCGTCCGCGCGGCGGGCCTGCACGGCGGCAAGAGCCAGGGCCTGCGCACCCGCACGCTCGCCGAGTTCCGCGAGGGATCCATCAGCGTCCTCGTCGCCACCGACGTCGCCGCCCGCGGCATCCACGTCGACGACGTGTCCCTCGTCATGCACGTCGACCCGCCCGCCGACCACAAGGACTACATGCACCGCGCGGGCCGCACCGCCCGCGCCGGCGAGCGCGGCACCGTCGTCACGCTCGTCCTGCCGCACCAGGTGCGCGCCACGTCCTCGATGACGCGCCGGGCCGGCATCAACGCGCCCCGCATCCGGGTGAGCACCGGCGACGCCGAGCTGGTCAAGCTGACCGGCGCCCGGCCGCCGTCCGGCATCCCGATCGAGGGCCCGATCATCCCCGAGCGGCCGGCCCGTCGCGAGGGCGGCCGGGGACGTCCGGGCGGGCGGCGCGGCCGGCCCGCGCGCTCCTTCGACCGCGGCGAGGGCGGCGGCCGGCGCCGCGAGGGCGACGGCGGGCGCGGCGAGCACCGCTCCTACTCGTCCGGCGACCGGCACGGCGGCGGCCCCCGCACCGGCGGCGGCTCCCACGGCGCCCGCCGGGGCGGCCCGTACAACGGCAACCGCCGCGACGGCGACCGCCGTACCGCACGCTCGAACTGACCGCCCTAGAACGAACGGAACAGGCCCCTGGCTTCGCGCCAGGGGCCTTGTTCACGCGGGCCGCACTTCGCGGCCGGGGAGCGCTCAGCGCGCGGCCTGCGCGGCTACGCGCTGGATCGACTTGACGGCGACCTCGGGCTGGTCCGTGTAGATGTAGTGCTCGCTCTTCTTGGCGACGCGCAGCGAGCTGTCGCTGGACAGTTCGAGCCACTTGCGCTGGCCCTCGGTCCATGCCTGCTCCAGGCTCTGTCCGTACTGCGGGACGGCGCTGAGGTACGGCTTCCCGTGCTTGACCACCTCCACCGGCATGTCGCCGGCGGAGGCGACCTTCCCGTCCTTGATGACGAGCTGCTCCGGGTTCTGGCCCTTGAAGAGCGCGATGTACTGCGCCCGCAGCTGGGCGGCGGGGCCGGTGGCGGACGCAGGGATGATCTTCGTCAGGTCGGCGACCATGGTCGACGGGGTGGCGTCCAGGAGGACCAGGCCCTTGACCTTGTCCTGGTGCTCCGGGGCGTACCGGGCGCCGATGAGCCCGCCGAGGGAGTGCCCGGCCAGGACGACCGGGGCGTCGCCGGCGACCTGGTCGAGGACCCCGGTGAGGACCTTCCCGGAGCTCGTGAAGTCCTGGGGGCCGTCCGGCTTGTCGCTCTTGCCCGCGCCGAGGCGGTCATAGGAGCAGACCCGGTTCTTCTCGCTCAGGGTCTTCTGCAGGGCGGCCATCTTGTCCAGCCCGTCGCCCCCGCCGTGCAGGAGGACGACGACCGGCTTGCCGTTCGCCTCGCCCGAGCAGGACACGTTCACCGACTTGCCGCCGACCTCGATCTTCTTCGTCCCGGTGAAGGAGCCGGCGGCGGGCTTCGGGGAGGAGGCGAAGGGGTCCCAGTCCTCCCCCGTGCTGTCGTCGCAGCCGACGAGTCCCGCACCGAGCACGGTGCAGCACACGGCGGTGACGGCGGCGGTCCTGATCTTGCGAAGCATGGTGTCCTCCAGCGGGAGCGGTGCCCGGAAAGGGCCGGGGGGATTTCGCGGCTGGGGCGCCGCGGCTACGTGGAGAACGCTATGGAATCGGCAGGGCGCGGATCGTCACCGTGCGGTGGACAATCGCGGGTAGCTCGCACGGGGGACAACGGCGGCCGGGCGGAACACGCGCGACCGCGGAACACGCCCGATCGCGGGACGGCTCGCCCCGGAACCCGCCGGCGTTCCTCAGCCGGCTTCCTCGCTGAGCACGTCCTCGGAGCCGGAGGCGGGGCCGGGGGATTCCTCGCGCAGCTTGTCCTGGAGGATCTGGAGGCCGTCCAGGCCGTCCACCGAGAGGGCGGCGAGCTCGTCCAGGGACATCAGGGGGCCGCTGCGCAAGGGCGGCTGCCAGCCGAGCTCCTTGTCGTGGCTGCGCAGGATCTTCGCGGGAACGCCGCCGATGACCGAGTGGTCGGGGAACTCGCCGCGGACGACGGCGCCGCCCGCGACCGCGACGTTGCGGCCGAGCCGCGTGCCGGGAAGGATGATCGCGCCCGTGCCGATCCAGCAGCCGTCGCCGATCACGACCGGGTTGTTCTCCGGCCACTGCCGCCCGATCGGGGTGTGCAGGTCCCCGTAGGTGTGGTTCTGGTCGGTGATGTAGACGTTCGGGCCGGTGAAGACGTCGTCGCCGATGTCGATGGACTGGTGGCCGACGATGTGGGTGCCGCGGCCGAGCGAGCAGCTCGCGCCGATCCGCACGATGACGTCCGGGCCGAGGTCCAGGCCCGGGACGAACCCCGCCGAGATCGTGACGTGGGTCCCGACGAGCGTGTGGTCGCCGATCGAGATCCACGGCTCCCCGTAGATCGCGCCGACGGGGAAGCCGATGCACGCGCCCTCGCCGAGGTAGGCGAACCTGCGGCGGCCCGGCGTGTGCGGGGTGATCTCCCCGTGCCGCTGCAGCCACTCCCAGCCGCGGTGCAGGGCCGTGTGCGCGCCCTGGCGGGCCCGCTGCCTCACCCGGGCGGTCAGCCCGTGCAGGACGGAGCGCTTCGGCGACATGGCGTTCACCGTACCGGGTGGTAGCAACCCCCGTCCCGCAGGGCCGCGGCCACGCAAAAGGGCCCGGCCGTGCACGGCCGGGCCCCCTTCCCCTGTGCGGGTCAATGCGGCGACTGCACCTCTCCGTCGACATCGGCGCCGGTGACCGTCATGGAGTCGGCCGAGGTGGCGTCCTCCCGGTGCTCACCGGAGCCCTTCGTCATGTCGCGGATGGCGCCGCGCCGCGTCGCGACCACGCCGGCCACGCCGACAGCCGCGACGGCGCCCATCATCGCCATGAGGGCGCCACGCCCGGACTTCGCCGGTTTCGGGGGTTCCACCCGTCCGGCGGCGTCGTTGAGCAACGTGCTCACCCGCGGGGCCAGCCCGCTCTCCACATACCGGGCCGCGCTCCGGAGTCTCGGTGCGCTCCATCCGCGGGCGACCATGATGCGCTCGCCCGCGACGGGGCCGATCCGCCCCGCCATGTCGGAGGCCCGCCCCGCCACGTCGGAGGCGCCCTGCCGCCACAGCACGCTGCGGTGCCGGGCCGTCTCCTGGACGCGGCCGAACCGGGAACGGACTTCGTCCTGCGGCTTCCGGCGGATACTGATCATTAGGGACACGCTAACCTCCCTGTTTGCGAGGTCCTGTCAAGCAGCCTTCCCCGCGAACGGGAGGTAAACCCCGTGAACGTGATCGAATGTTCACACAGGGTGACGGATTCGGCTCTGGCCGAGACCGCGCGTCGAGACGTCCCACAATCCATTCCATGAGGAGGCGGCCAGCGTGGCCAACGAGATCTTCGCGACGCTCACCACGTCGCAGGGCAAGATCGTGATCCAGCTCTACCCGGAGCACGCGCCGGAGACGGTGGCGAACTTCGTCGAGCTGGCGGAGGGCTCCCGCACCTGGACCGACCCGCGCACCGGCCAGAAGTCGGACAAGCCGCTCTACAACGGCACCATCTTCCACCGCGTCATCAAGGACTTCATGATCCAGGGCGGTGACCCGCTCGGCACCGGCACCGGCGGGCCGGGCTATGAGTTCAAGGACGAGTTCCACCCGGACCTGAAGTTCAACCGCCCGTACCTGCTGGCGATGGCGAACGCGGGGCCCGGCACCAACGGCTCCCAGTTCTTCATCACGCTGAGTGTCGCGCACACCCAGCACCTGACCGGCCGGCACACCATCTTCGGCAAGGTCATCGAGGGCACCGACGTCGTCGACCGGATCGGCGGCCTCCCGACGGGACGGATGAACCGTCCGCAGGAGGACGTCGTCGTACAGTCGGTGACGATCGAGCGCCGTTAGACGTTCTCACGGTGAGACCCCGCGACGGGTGCCACCGCATCGGCCAACGGAGCCCTGATGAGCACAGACCACGGTCACGCCCCTGAGACCTCGGTGCCGACCTGCTACCGGCACCCGGGGCGCGAGACGTACGTGCGCTGCACCCGGTGCGACCGCTACATCTGCCCGGACTGCATGCGGGACGCGGCGGTGGGCCACCAGTGCGTGGAGTGCGTCGCCGAGGGGAACCGGGGCGTCCGCCGGGCGGTGCCCCGGACGGCCCTCGGCGCGCGCGGTCCCGCGTCGGCCACGCCGGTCGTGACGTACACGCTGATCGGCGCGTGCGTGGCGGCGTACCTGGCGGAGCTGTCGTCCTGGCGGGTCGTCTGGGAGTTCATGATGCTCGGCCGGGGCGTCCTGCCGGACGGGGACGTCGGCGGGGTCGCCGAGGGCGAGTGGTACCGGCTGTTCACCACGATGTTCCTGCACCAGCGCGGCGGGTCGTTCGGGATCACCCACATCCTGTTCAACATGTGGGCGCTGTGGGCCGTCGGCCCCGCGCTGGAGCAGGTGCTCGGCAGGTGGCGCTTCCTGGCCCTGTACGTCCTGTCGGGGCTGGGCGGGTCGGTGCTGCTGTACCTGGTCGGCTCGCCCGGCGACTCGGCGGTCGGCGCGTCCGGGGCCATCTTCGGGCTGTTCGGCGCCTACTTCGTGATCGGCCGCCGGCTCGGCGGGCCGGTCGGCCCCATCGTGGTGCTGCTGGTGCTCAACCTGGTGATCACGTTCTCGGTGCCGGGCATCTCCTGGCAGGGGCACGTCGGCGGGCTCGTGGTGGGCGCGGCGCTGGCCGCGGCGTACGCCTACGCGCCGGCCGCGCGGCGGACGCTGGTGCACGTGGCGGCGCCGCTGGTCACGCTGGCGCTGCTCGCGGCGCTGGTCCTTGTCAGGACGGCGGAGCTGAGTCCGGCGGTCTAGCCGCGCTCGGACGGCGGGCGAACGCCGCGGGCGCCGCTCACGCGGCGGCGTCCGCGGCACCGCGCCTGTGGAAAACCGTTGTGGAAAACCTGGGGAAAGCCGGGGTGGGAGATCCCCAACCTGTGGATAACCGCGGTCAGCGCCAGCGGGTCGACAGGATCACACCGAGGATGATGGCCGTGAAGCCGATCCCCAGGTTCCAGTTGTGCAGGTCGGTCATGTACGGCACGTCGGTGCCGGTGCTCGCCGTCACGTAGAAGACGGCGATCCAGATCAGCCCGACCAGCCACAGCCCCACCATCGTGGGCACGAGCCAGCGCGGGCTGACCTCGGGTGCCTTCGACTTCTGCGGCGGGGTGTAGACGGCCTTCTTGCGCACTTTGGACTTGGCCACGGCGGTTCGATCTCCTCGGGCGTCCGGCGGCCGGAGCGCCGGACCGCGCATGGGTGGTTTGTCGGTTAGCGTAGTCGCTGGTGAGCACTGTCTGATGAGCAGATTCTCGATGAGCAGCGTACGGCGTCCAGCGTGGGGAAGCATCATCCCAGTTCTCACGCTTCTCGCGGGAGTCCTGTTCGCGGCGAGCGCGAGCACGGCCCGCGGCACGAACCTGCGCGAGCAGGGCCGCACCAGGATCACCGAGCTGATCACCGCGGAGCAGCGCCGGGGCCGCGAGGAGCGCGCCGAGTACCGGCGGCTGCGCGCCCAGGTCGACGCCATCTCCCGGGAGGCCGGACGGCACGACGCCCGCGTGCGCGAGGCGCGGGAGGAGGCCGACCGGCTCGCGGCCGGCGCCGGGTTCACCCCGTACACCGGCCCCGCCGTCAGCGTCACGCTGGACGACGCGCCGGCACCGGAAGCGGGCCGCCTTCCCCACGGGGCCCGGCCGGACGACCTCGTGGTGCACCAGAGCGACGTCCAGGCGGTCGTGAACGCGCTGTGGGCCGGCGGCGCGCGGGCGATGCAGATCATGGACCAGCGGGTGATCTCCACGAGCGCGGTGCGGTGCGTCGGCAATACGCTGATCCTCCAGGGCGTCGTGTACTCCCCGCCGTTCCGGATCATCGCCGCGGGCGACCCGGACCGGCTGCGCGCGGCGCTCGGCGCGTCCGAGGAGATCGCGATCTACCGCAGGTACGTCCGGGCCTACGGGCTCGGCTACGCGGTGCGGAGCCTGGAACGCGCCACGTTGCCGCCCTACACCGGCAACGTGACGATGAAGCACGCTACGGTACCGACGGCGCCGCCCAAGGGCGGCTAGCGCTCGGCAGGAGGAGGACGCGCGGTGCGGACGGTGATCCGTGGCATGGGCGAACTGTGCATCACCGCCGGGCTGATCCTCATGCTGTTCGTGACGTACGAGCTGTGGGGCACGGGCCGGTACACGCAGGGCGCGCAGGACCGCCTCGGCGACGAGATGCTGAAGAACTGGCGGGACGGCCGGGTCACCACCGAGAAGGTCAGGCTCGGCAAGGGGCTCGCCATGATCCGCGTCCCCCGCTTCGGGAAGGGCTACCACTTCGTGGTCATCGAGGGCGTCGGCCGGGAGGACCTGCGCAAGGGCCCCGGCCACTATCCCGGCACCGCGCTGCCGGGTCAGGTCGGCAACTTCGTGGTCTCCGGGCACCGGACGACCTACTCGGCGCCCTTCAACC
The DNA here is from genome assembly GCF_047130825.1 of Actinomadura madurae. Lineage (NCBI taxonomy): Bacteria > Bacillati > Actinomycetota > Actinomycetes > Streptosporangiales > Thermomonosporaceae > Actinomadura > Actinomadura madurae. The sequence goes on along the minus strand of NZ_CP083237.1, from coordinate 6,535,604 downwards.
GGCTCGGCGAACTCGACCGCGGCGACCGCATCCTGATCGACACCCGCGAGCGGCAGTACGTGTACACGGTCACCGACCGCAGGATCGTGAAGCCGTCGGCGACGGAGGTGACCGCGTCCGTCCCGTTCCATCCGAAGCGGCGGCCGACCGAGCGGCTCATCACGCTCACCACCTGCCACCCGAAGTACTCCGCCGCCAAACGCATGATCGTGTTCGGTGAGCTGGCCGAGTCCAGGCCCCGCGTCGCGGCCGCGTCGCAGGCCGCCGGAACGTAGGAGGAGGTCCCGTGTACGCCTGGATCTGGCGCCGCCTGCCCGGCGCCTGGCAGACCAAGACCGCCACGGCGGCCGGCCTGCTCATCGCGGTCGCCGCCCTCCTGTGGTACGTGGTGTTCCCCTGGGTCGAACCCAAGGTCCAGTTCGACCACGGGGTCGTGCAGACCCCGGCGCCGTCCGGCACCGCCACCCCGGGCGGCTGACCGGCCGTGCGCGTCCTCGTCGTCGACAACCACGACAGCTTCGTCTACAACATCGTCCAGTACCTGCGGGAGCTCGGCGCCGACTGCGTGGTCAAGGACCGTTCGGACGTCGCCGTCGCGGACGCCGCCCGCGTGGCCGGCGTCCTGCTGAGCCCCGGTCCCGGGCACCCCGCCGACGCCGGCGTCTGCCTCGACCTCGTCCGGGACGCCGAGCGCCGCGGCACCCCGCTGTTCGGCGTCTGCCTCGGCCACCAGGTGATCGCGCACGTGCACGGGGCCGCGGTCGGCCGCGCGCCGGAGATCGTCCACGGCTCCACGAGCGAGATCCACCACGACGGCGCGGGCGTCTTCCGGGGCCTGCCCGACCCCTTCCCCGCGACCCGCTACCACTCGCTCGCCGTCCGTCCCGGCACCGTCCCGCCGGATCTCCTGGACGTGACCGCCCGCACCCCCGACGGCGTGATCATGGGCCTGCGGCACCGCACCCGTCCCGTCGAGGGCGTCCAGTTCCACCCGGAGTCGGTGCTCTCGCGGCACGGTCACCGGCTCCTGCGCAACTGGCTCTCCTCCTGCGGTGACCCGCGGATGCGCGGCGGGGGCGGGCCCGCGGCGAGCCCTTCGCAGGCTCCGCCGGAAAATATCGGTTGAAATCCGTAACGTCCCAAGGCGCGGTGACGAAGACCATATCGAGGGCTTCCGCCATTGCCCCCGAGTGGCGGAGGCCCTCCTCGCGTCCTGACGACACGACGCCGAAGGGCCCCGCCTCCCGATCCGGGAGACTGGGCCCTTCATCGTCGGGCGGCACGGCACCGTCCGGGCGGGACGGGTCAGCCGTCGTCGTTACCGCCGGGGAAGCCCGGGAAGCCCGGCGTCGGGCTCCCGCCGGGACCGCTCGGCGGCGGCGACTGCGGCTTCTCCGCCACGAAGATCGTCACCGTGTCGCCGGGCGCGACCGTCGCGTCCGGACCGGGCTGCTGGTTGAACACGAAGCCCGGCGCGACCTGCGGGTTCGTGGACGGGCCCTTCTGCACGTTGCACTTCAGCCCGAGGCCCTGCAGCTTCGCGCACGCGGCCCGCTGGCTGTTGTTGAACAGGTCCGGCACCTTCAGGTTCGTCGGCCCGTTGGACACCGTCACCGTCACGGTCGAGTTCTTCGGCGCCTTCGACCCGCCGGCCGGGTCGGTGCCGATCACGTTGAGCCGCGGGACGCTGTCGCTCGACTCGACCTTCCTCTCGACCTCGAAGCCGCGCTCCTCCAGCAGCTTCTTCGCCGCCGCGTACGGCTTGCCGGTCACGTCCGGCACCTCGACCTCCGTGGGCGGCTTCTTGCCCTTGGAGACCAGCAGCGTCACCGTGGCGCCCTGGGCCGCGTTCGTGCCGGGCTCCGGGTCGGAGCTGATGACGTACCCGCGCCGGATGTCGTCGCTGTAGTCCGTCCTCGGCTCGCCGACCTTGAAACCGAGCTTGGTGAGCTGCGCCGTCGCGTCGCTCTGCGACACGTTGACGATGCTCTGCGGGACCGCGACCTGCTGCGCCTTGTCGGTGTCGCTCATCATCCAGCCGATGAGCGCAGCGCCGCCGATGAACAGCACCGCGAGCCCCAGCCACAGCGCCGCCTTCTTCCCGGCGCCGCCGCGTCTCTCGTCATCGTCGTCGTAGTGAGCGGGCGGCAGGCCGTACCCGTCGTCCGGCGGGCGCCGCACCTGCGTGCGGGCCGGGCCGCCGTACGCGCCCATCACCTGGGTGCCCTGCGGCTGCGCGCCGCCCATCAGCATCGTGGACGCCGCCGTCGACGCCACCGGCTGCCCCTGCAGGACGCGCTGGATCTCCTGCCGGAACTCCGTCGCGTTCTGGTAGCGGTGGTCGGCCTCCTTGGCCATCGCCTTCAGCACGATCGCGTCCGCCCACTGCGGGATCTGCGGGTCCACCTGCGACGGCGGCACCGGCTCCTCCCGGACGTGCTGGTAGGCGATCGCGACCGGGGAGTCGCCGGTGAACGGCGGCTTGCCGGTGAGCAGCTCGTACAGCACGCAGCCCGTCGAGTAGATGTCGCTGCGGGCGTCGACCCGCTCGCCGCGGGCCTGCTCCGGCGACAGGTACTGCGCGGTGCCGATCACCTGCGCGGTCTGCGTCATCGTGGCCGCCGAGTCGGCCATGGCGCGGGCGATGCCGAAGTCCATGACCTTGACCTCGTGCTGCCGGGTGAGCATCACGTTGGCCGGCTTGATGTCGCGGTGCACGATCCCGCCGCGGTGGCTGTAGTCCAGCGCGCGCAGGATGCCGTCGGTGATCTCCAGCGCCTTGTCGGGGAGCAGCGCGCGGTTCTCCCGCAGCAGGTCGCGCAGCGTGCTCCCGTCCACGTACTCCATCACGATGTACGGGATCGGCGTGTCTGCGATCATGTCCTCGCCGGTGTCGTACACCGCGATGACCGAGGGGTGGTTCAGCGACGCGGCCGACTGGGCCTCGCGCCGGAACCGGGCCTGGAACGTGGGGTCACGAGCCAGGTCGGACCGTAGCGTCTTGACCGCGACGACGCGATCGAGGCGCAGGTCTCGGGCACGGTAGACCTCGGCCATGCCGCCCCGCCCGATCACTGTTTCGAGCTCGTAGCGGCCGCCGAGCAGCCGAGGTTGACTCATATGTGCACTTTCCCTCGTACGTCTACACCTTGTCTCCTGAACCTAGCTTCCCGTCCGGTGTCGGCGGGGGATCCGGGCTCGGAGTTGACGGATTCGTGGGGCTCTCCGTCGGTGTGGGTGTCGGCTCAGGGGCGGTGGGAGTCGCCCGGGGCGGATTCGTGGATGGCTTGCGTGTGGGGGACGTCCGAGGCGCCCCTTGCGTTGACGGACGGATCCTATGCGTCCGGTGCGGTGGTGGAACAGCCGGCCTCGTACCGCTGCGGCTCCGGTGCCTCGGCGGGGAGTGCTCCGGCGGCGTGCCGCCGGGCTTCGCCGTGGGATCGCTCACGCCGTCGTCCCCGACCGGGAGGGTCGCCGGGGTGGCGGGCGGGTCCCGCTCGTCCTTGCCGGACCCGGCGAAGGCGAGCCCCTTCCACAGGGAACCGATCACGATGACGCAGACCAGCAGGGCGGCCGCGACGGACACGTACGCCAGCACCGTGCGCCGTTGCCCCGGCACTGACCCGTTGGCGAGGCTATCCGCCCCTGACGTGTCGTCAAATCCCGACAAAGCCGACGATTGGGTAACGATGTGCGTGCCGCCGGCCGCGGAGTGCCGGCCCGGGCCCGGACGGGCCGCACCGGACCGTCCCGGACGGGGCGGCCCCGCCGGGACCGCGCTGATCCGGCCCGTGCTGAGGCCCGCCCGGATCGCCAGCGCGCGGGCCGCGACCGTGTGGGCGTCCGCCGGACGGTCCCGCGGCTCCTTCGCCAGCATCTCCATGACCAGCTCGCGGGCCTCCTCCGGGACCCGCGCCGGCAGCTCCGCCGGCGCGTCCCGGACGTGCTTGAGCGCCACCTCCACCGGCGTGGGCCCGTCGAACGGCGGCGCGCCCGTCAGGCACTCGTAGGCCACCACGCCCAGGGAGTACAGGTCCGCCGCCGGGGACAGCTTCAGTCCCTGCGCCTGCTCCGGCGAGATGTAGTGCGCCGTCCCCATGACCATCCCGGTCTGGGTCTGCGACGCCGCCGCCAGCCGCCGCGCGATCCCGAAATCGGTGATCTTCAGCCTGCCGTCCGGGGAAACCATCAGGTTCGCCGGCTTGACGTCGCGGTGCACGATCCCCGCCTCGTGCGCGACCGTCAGCGCCCGCCCCGCCTGCACGATCAGGTCGAGGACGGCCTCCACCGGCAGCCCGCCGTCGCGCGCCAGGATCTCGTCCAGCGGCTCACCCGCCACCAGCTCCATCACCAGGAAAGTCCGGCCGTCCTGCTCGCCGTAGTCGAACGCCCGCGCGATCCCCGGATGCCGCAGCTCCGCCGCGAACCGGGCCTCCGACTCGAACCGGCCCCGCGCCCGCATGTCCGAGCCGAGCTCCAGGCGCAGCAGCTTCACCGCGACCTGCCGCCCGGCCGCCTCGTCGGACGCGCGCCAGACCTCGCCCATCCCGCCGATCGCCAGCCGCTCCAGCAGCCGGTACCGGTGGTTCAGGACGAGGTCCGCACTCACTTCTGCAGGACCTTAGCCATGATCGCGCCCGCGATCGGGCCCGCGTCACCGGCGCCCGAGCCGCCGGCGACCTCGGTCATGACGGCGAACGCGTAGCGCGGGTTCTCGGCGGGGCTGAACCCGACGAACCAGTTGGCGTTCGGGTTGCCGGGGCCCTGCTCGGCGGTACCGGTCTTGCCGGCGATCCGCATGCCCTGCAGGTTCTTCGCCGTGCCCTCGGAGATCACCGCGCGCATCATGTCCTGCAGCTGCTCGGCCTGGTCACCGGTCATGCCCTCGCCGAGCTCCTTCGACGAGGCGTTGTAGAGCTCGCTCTGGTCCTTGGCGCGGACCTTCTGCACCACGTACGGGCTCATGATCTTGCCGTCGTTGGCGATCGAGCAGGCGACCAGCGCCATCTGCAGCGGGGTGGCCCGCACGTTCTCCTGGCCGATGCCGGACCGGGCCGTCCCGTCCTTGCCGGTCGGGGTGGTCTTGCCCTCGGCGTCGGTGTAGGCCACCGGGACGTCGCTCTCGGCCGCGTACATGTCGGGCTCCAGCTGGATGCGCTCGCCGAACCCGAACTTCGTCGCGCCCTCGTGGAGCTGCTCGATGCCGAGGTCCAGCGCCATCTTCGCGAACGAGGTGTTGCAGGACTCGGCGAACGCGCCGCGCAGCGGGGCCGTCCCGGCGCAGTTGCCGGTGTCGTGGGAGTTCGGCAGCGGGCGGCCCGACTCCGGCAGGATCAGCTGCCCGGTGTTCACCGTCGACGAGCTGTTGAGGCCGAGCTTCTGCATCCCGATCGCCGACACCACCGCCTTGAACGACGAACCCGGCGGGAACGTCTGGCTCATCGCGTTGTCGACCAGCGGCTTGACGACGCCGTTGCCCTGGTCGAGCTGCTCCAGCCGCTGCCCGCCCTTCTCACCGGTCTGCGGGGCGACCTCGTTCGGGTCGAACGACGGCCACGACGCCGCCACCTTCACCGCGCCGGTCTCCACGTCGATCACCACGGCGCCGCCGCGGCGGCCCTGCGTCGTCTTCGCCTTGAGCTGCTGGTACGCCGTCCGCTGCGCCTGCGGGTCGATCGTCAGCTCGACGTTCGCGCCCTCGGCCTTCTTGCCGATGAAGGTGTCGAACCAGCGCTGCTGCGTGATCCGCTTGTCCTTGCCGCCGAGCAGCGAGTTGTAGGCCCGCTCCACCTGCGTCGCGTTCCCGTTGAAGTACCCGGTCACCGGCGCGAAGATCGGGCCGTCCTTGTAGGTGCGGCCGTACTTCGGGTTGTCCTTGCCGGTCTCCTTCGACGTCACCAGCACCTCGCCGCCGGCGGAGATCTGGCCGCGCGGAGAGTTGAACACGTCCGCGTACTGGCGGCTGTTGCGGGCGTCGGTGCGCAGGTCCTCCGCCTGGCTGCCCTGGACGTAGTTGACCTGCGCCATCAGCCCGAAGAACAGCAGCAGCGCGAAGATCGCCACCCGCCGGACCGGCTTGTCCATGTTCATTGGGCCTCGCTCCGCTCGGCTGCGAGCGAGCCCGGGAAGGTGCTGCCTTCCCTCGTCGCGTGCTCGCTCCTTCGTCGCTCCGCGCGCTCCTCAGTCCAGGCAGCACCGGCTCGCTCGCTGTTCATTGGACGAAAGTCACCTCGTGCTCACGATCTGGGTCATGCCCTCGTCCTGGATCGCCTGCGGGGCCGGCTTCCGAGCGTCATGGCTCATCCGCACCAGAATCGCGATCAGGATCCAGTTGGCCATCAGCGACGAACCGCCCTGGGACAGGAAGGGCGTCGTCAGGCCCGTCAGCGGGATGAGCCGTGTGACGCCCCCGACGATCACGAAGACCTGGAGGGCCAGCACGAACGACACACCGCCCGCGAACAGCTTCAGGAACGGGTCCCTGGCCGCCACGGCGGTCTTCATCCCGCGTTGCACGATCAACGCGTATACCAGCAGCAACACCATCAGCCCGGTCAGCCCGAGCTCCTCGCCCAGCGAGTCGAAGATGAAGTCGCTGAACGACAGCGGCGTCCGCCACGGCTCGCCCTGGCCGAGGCCGGTGCCGAGCACCCCGCCCTGGGCCAGCGAGAACAGGCCCTTCATCAGCTGGGCGCTGTCGGAGTACTCCCCGCCCAGCTCGGCGCAGGCGGAGAAGCCCGGGGAGACGCTGCCCTGCGCCTTGAACTTCTTGTAGATGTCGGTGTCGGGGTTGACCGGGACGACCTTGCCGTTCTCCAGCAGGCATCCGCCGTCGAAGTACGGCTTCGGGTTCTGCCAGATGTCGATGCGCTGGTTCACGTGCCCCATGAACGGCAGCAGCGTCGCGATGAACACGCCGATCGCGAGCAGGCCGACGCCGATGAAGACCCACGAGACCCGCTGCGTCGCGATGTACAGCATCGAGATGAACAGGCCGAAGAACAGCAGCGCGGTGCCGAGGTCCTTCTGCATGAACAGCACGCCCAGGCAGAAGAACCAGATCACCATGATCGGGCCGAGGTCGCGGGCCCGCGGCAGGCTGATCGGGCCGACCTTCTTGCCGATCAGCGACATCGCCTGCCGCTTGTTCACCAGGTAGCCGGCGAAGAACACGACCAGCAGCAGCTTCGCGAACTCGCCCGGCTGCACCGAGAACGGGCCCACGGAGATCCACACGCGGGCGCCGTTGATCTGCTGGCCGATGCCAGGGACGATCGGCAGCAGCAGGAGGATGACCGCGGTGAGCCCGATCAGGTACGTGTAGCGCTGCGCGGTCTTCGGGGTGAACGACACCGGCGCGTCCGGCTTCTCGGTGTCGCGCATGATGACGACGGCGGCGACGAACAGGCCGATGCCGACGAACGTCCACATCAGCTGGCTCGGCGCGTCGGCCGCGTCCTCCAGCAGCTTCTTGCCGGCCGCCGCCGCGGCCTTGCGGTCGCTGCTGGTGTCCAGGTCGAGCCGGTAGATCATCGCCAGCCCGATGCCGTTCAGCGCCACCGCGAGCGGCAGCAGCAGCGGGTCGGCGTACGGGGTGAACTTCGCCTGGGCGAAGTAGGCGACGAACGCCAGCACCGCCAGGCCGCCGCCGTAGATGAACAGGCCGCCCGGGATGTTCCCGTCACGGGCCAGCCCCACCTCCGCGAACGCCGACAGCGTCAGGATCATCGCGAAGACGAGCAGTGCCAGCGAGGCCGCGTTGCGGCGCTGGTACGGCAGGTGCGCCCTGATCTGTTCCCCGATGGAGTGCATCTACGAGCTCCCCCCGCTGGAGGGACAGTCCTTGATGGTGGAGTTGCGCTGCTTGCACTCGTTGCGGCGGGTGTTGAGCTCGTTCAGCTTGGCCTCGGCCGCGCTCTGCCCGATGAACACCAGGCTGCCCTTGGCGACCGCGTCGACATCGGACGCGGGCAGCTCCGCGACCGGGACGTCGGTGGCCTTCACCGTGGCCTGCTTGCAGTTCTGCTGGCCCTTGCCCTTGAGGATGGCGACCTTGCCGTTCTCCTCGACGAGTGAGTACTTGCAGACGGCGTCCTCAAGCTGCTTGAGCGCCTTCGGGCCGTTGACGGTGTAGGTGTCCTTCACCTGCTGCTGGAGGTCCTGCGGGAGGTCGGCGACGAGGATCGGCTGCTTCGGCTGGTCCTTCGCGGCCGCCTTGCGGGACAGGCTGATGAGCGGCACCTTCTGCGTCGTCCCGCGGAACAGCACGACCCGGCCGTCCTCGGCGCCGACGTAGTAGCCGTTCCGGACGTTCTGGACGAGCACGAACCCGCCCGCCACGACCCCGATGACGACCACGCCGGCCACCACGACCAGCCACGTCCAGCGGCGCGCGCCGCCCCGCCGCGCCTGGGGGGCCGCCTGCATCGGCGCCGGCGGGGCGCCCATCGGCTCGTTCCGCGGCATCGCCGCGTGCGGCGGCGGCATCTCGTCCACGGCCACCGGCGGCTGCGGGCGCGTCTCGCGCAGCTGCGCCGCCCGCCCGGCCGGGGTGTCGGCCGCCGTCGTGTTCGCGCCGGGCCCGCCGCCCGGCGGCTCCGGCGGGGCCGCGTTCGCCGCCGCGCCGACCGCGTGGCCCGGCCCGCCCGTCGGCGGCTGCCGCTCCAGGTCGACGACGTCGGCGACGACGCAGGTGATGTTGTCGGGGCCGCCGCCCCGGTTCGCCAGGTCGATCAGCTGCCGGACGGCCTGCTCCGGGTCGTCCACGTCGGTCAGCACCTGGAAGATCGTCTCCGCGGTGACGACGCCCGACAGGCCGTCCGAGCACAGCAGGTACCGGTCGCCGACCTTCGCCTCGCGCAGCGACAGGTCGGGGTCGACCTCGCCGCGGCCGTCCAGGGCCCGCAGCAGCAGCGAACGCTGCGGGTGCGACGCCGCCTCGTCCGGGCTGATCCGCCCCTCGTCCACCAGCGACTGCACCAGCGTGTGGTCGTGCGTGATCTGGAAGAGGCTGCCGTCCCGCAGCAGGTACGCGCGGGAGTCCCCGATGTGCACCAGGGCGACCTGGTTGCCCGCCCACAGCATCGCCGTCAGCGTCGTGCCCATCCCTTGCAGGGCCGGGTCCGACTCCACGATGCGGTGCAGGTTGTCGTTCGCCGTCTTGACGGTGTGCTCCAGCGCGGCCAGCAGCTCCGTCGCCGGCAGGTCCTTGTCGAGCGCCCGCAGCGCCTCGATCGCCGCGGCGCTCGCGATCTCGCCGCCGACGTGCCCGCCCATCCCGTCGGCCACGGCGAGCAGGTGCGCGCCCGCGTACGCCGAGTCCTCGTTGCCCTCGCGCAGCATGCCCACGTCGGAGCGCGCGGCGTAGCGGATTCCCAGAGTCATTTGCGCAGCTCGATCACGGTCTTGCCGATACGGACCGGTACGCCCGGCGGGACCGGCATCGGCCGGCTCACCTTCGTGCGTCCGAGGTACGTCCCATTGGTCGAGCCGAGATCTTCCACGATCCACTGACCGTCCTGCGCGAAAATTCGGGCATGCCGGCTCGAAGCGTAGTCGTCGGTCACGACCAGCGTGGCGTCATTCGCCCGGCCGATGGTGATGGGCACCCCCGTGAGGTCGATGACGGTGCCGGCACGTTCGCCCTGCACCACCACCAGCTTCGTCGGGGCGCCCTGCTGGGCGCTGCGCTGCTGCCGCGGCGGCTTCGGCTGCCGCGCCGCCTTCGGGGGACGTGGCTGGGACGCCCGCGTCGCGGCCTTCGTCGCGGCCTTGGAGCCGAACAGGTCGGCCCGGATCACGCCGACGGCCGCGATGACGAAGAGCCAGAGCACCGCCAGGAACGCCAGCTTGATCAGCGTGAGGGTGAATGGGGACATCGGAGTCGGGGTTACTCCCTATCGCGGCGGAACACAAGGGTGGTCCGGCCCATCGTGACGCGGGAGCCGTCGACCAGCGTGACCCGCCGGATCGGCTGCCCGTTCACGAACGAGCCGTTGGTCGACCCTAGATCCACGAGAGCGATTTCGGGACCTTCTACACGGATCTCGGCATGGTGCCGTGACACGCCAGGATCGACGAGACGCAGGTCGCAGTCCGTGCCGCGACCGAGCAGGGTCACAGGGGTGTTGATCTCATAGGTGCGCTGAGTCGTGTCGGATCCCTCCACCGCCGTCGTCACCAGCAGCCGCGGATGGCCGCCGAACACTCCGCCGCGGCCGCCCTGCGGAACGTCGCTCACCGGCTGGCGGATCTCCCCGCCCTCCACCGTCGAGCCCCGGATCACCCCGGACCGGATGCGGAACATGCCCGTGGCGAGATCCCCCGCGTTCTCGAACCGCACACGCACCGGGCCCACGAAGGAGTACCCCTGCTCCTTCGCGTACTCGCGCGCCAGATTCGCCAGCTCCTGGCTCAGGCTGTCGGCGTACACCTGCAGCCGCTGCCCGTCCTGCTGAGAGATCTCGACGACGAAGTCGTTCGGAACGAGCGTGCGGCCCTGTGCCACGATCGCCGCCCGATCGTCCATCTCGCGCTGCACAGCACTGGCCACCTCGACCGGCTGCAGCTCAGACTTGAAGGCACGGGCGAAGGCCCCTTCGACCATGCCCTCGAGCCTTCGCTCGAAGCGCTGAATGACGCCCACGGGCACCTCCCTTCCCCACTGGTAGACGATCGTATCGGTGCGAAGGTTCGCTCGGCGTATCTGGATACCTAACCACCGCATCACCCGTGCTAGCCTTTTCAGGCGCCCGGAAACGGGACGGCACCCTTGGGCGGGTGGCGGAACGGCAGACGCGCACGGTTCAGGTCCGTGTGTCCGAAAGGATGTGAGGGTTCAAATCCCTCCTCGCCCACGAACGAGTTGGGAGTGGTGTGCCCGCGGAGAGCGCGGGCCGCCACTCCTTCGTCATGTTGACCCGGGGGGCGACCCCCGGACCCCCGATGTGGGGGCTCCGCCCCCACGCCCCCTGCCGGTTGCCGTCGGCGCGCATGGGTCCGCTGGTGCGTGGTTCGGTATTGGGGCTTCGCCCCTTGCCCCCTCCGGGGTTGGGGTGCTGCGGGTGTGACTGTCGCCCCTTGGGCAGGTGGCGGGCATGCGTCTGGCGGCGGTTCGGGGCCATGTAGTCCACTTTCCCTGTTCGCGCTCGCTGTGACCAGACGTTCGCCCACTGCCATGGCCGGAATCGGCGCGGGGGTGGTCAGGTGGGGTTGCCGTCCAGGTAGGCGAGTACTGCTCGTACTCGGCGGTGGCCGGAGTCGTCCGGGGCCAGGCCCAGCTTGGCGAAGATGTTGCCGATGTGCTTGTGGACGGCATTGTCGGAAATGCGCATCCGCTCGGCGATGGTGGCGTTGTCGTGGCCCTGCGCCATGAGGGCGAGCGACTCCCGCTCGCGGGCCGTGAGGGTGTCCAGAGGGGTGCCGGCGCGGTGGGCGAGGAGCTGGGCGACCACGTCGGGGTCCATGGCGGTACCGCCGGCCGCGACGCGGCGGAGGGCGTCGACGAACTCGGCCACCCGGCCGATGCGGTCCTTCAGGAGGTAGCCGATGCCGCCGCGGCCGTCGGAGAGGAGTTCGCCCGCGTACTCGCGCTCGACGTACTGCGACAGCACCAGGATCGGCAGCGGGCCGTGCTCGCGGCGGGCCCGCAGTGCGGCGTGGATTCCCTCGTCGCGGAACGACGGCGGCAGCCGCACGTCGACGATGGCGATGTCGGGGCGGTGCTCGGCGACGGCGGCGAGGAACGCCTCGGCGTCGCCGGTGACCGCCACGACCTGGCAGCCCCTGGACTGCAGTAGGAGTTCCAGGCCGCTTGATAGCAGGACGTTGTCTTCTGCGATCACGACCCGCACGGAATCCTCCTGGACGGTCATGGTGCGCACGGCACCCGGACGGTGAGCGTGGTGGGGCCGCCCGGCGGGCTGTCGAGGCGGACGGTGCCGTCCAGGGCGGCGACCCGCCGGCGTATCCCGGTGATGCCGGTGCCGTGGCCCTCGTCGGCGCCGCCCTTGCCGTCGTCGGTGACCTCGATGCCCAGCACGTCGCCGGTTCGCTCGACCCGGAGGTCCGCCCGCGTGGCGGCGGCGTGCTTGGCCGTGTTCGTCAGCGCCTCGGCGATCACGTAGTAGGCCACAGCCTCGACGCTGGCTGGGAGGGAGCCCAGGTCGGCGAGGTCGATGCGGACGGGCACGTTCGACCGGGCGGCCAGCGACGCCAGCGCGCCGTCGAGGCCGCGGTCGGCGAGGATCGGCGGGTAGATCGTCCGGAGCACCGCGCGGAGCTCGGTCATCGCCTCCTCCGCCGTCTCGTGCGCCTGCTGGATCAGCGGCCCCACCGCGTCCGGGTCGTCGGTGAGCGACTCCCGGGCGATGCCCAGCTGCATGGCGATGGTCACCAGGCGGGCTTGCGTCCCGTCGTGCAGATCGCGTTCGATCCGCTGGAGCTCGGTGCCGTGGGCGTCGACCACGCCGACCCGGGTCTTGGTCAGGGTGTCGACGCGTTCGGTGAGCCGCTCGGTGGCCGACGGCGCGAGCACCGCCAGGCACAGGCGCGCGTGGAGGCGCGCCAGCCAGGGGAGCCCCCACCAGGCGGCCGCGCCGAGGAGGGCGATCTGCACAGAGCTTCCGATCAGTGCGGTCGCCCAGTTGTTTATGTGGACGTCGAGGAACGAGAACAGGGTGGGGCGTGTGTCTGCGGGAAACGCCCACCAGAAGGGCAGTGCCACTGCGGCGACCAGGATGTTGCCCAAGCACATCAGGGCGGCGAGTCCCAGCGGGAAACCGGCGGCGACGTGCGCGAGTGCCCAGGCTAGGTTCCGCCGCGTAGACGGCTGTCCGTCGGCTGGAACGCCGAGCAGCCTGGCGGCTCGCCGGTGGTGCCAGGCCGCCCATCCCCGTGCCGCCGGTGGCGCGAGCAGCACCGGCAACGCCGGTACCGTGGCCACGGACGTGGCCAGCGTGCCCAGCAGGTAGGCCGAGCCGGAGAACGCCCGGTTACGCATACGGACCTCCTTATCCCGGCGGTATGGAGGCCATTGTTCGCCACCGGGCCCGGTCTGGCACTACAGCGGGCTGTAGGTCAACGCCTGCGGCGGGCTGTATCGTGCCGGAGTTCCGGCCGAATTAGCGTCCTCGACCATGAAAACGACATTCGGCCGTTTGGTTCCGGCCCTCGCCCTGACCGCCCTTTCCGCCGCTGTTCCCTCATTGGCCAGAGCCGACTCCGGGCCGCCTCCTTCGCTGGAATGGAAGGCCTGCGCCCAGGGGGCCGACGACACCGTCGGGAAGGATCTCGACCGGGCGGGCGCGCGGTGTGCGGAGGTCACCGTGCCGCTCGACCACTCCAAGCCCGGGGGCCGCACCATCACGCTGGCGCTGTCTCGCCTTCCTGCCACTGACCGGGCCCATCGCATCGGCACGATGGTGCTCAACAATGGCGGGCCCGGCCAGCCCACGCTGGGCATGCCGCTGCAGGTGCGCGCGGCCATGAAGGACGTCGCCGCCCGCTATGACCTCGTCGGCCTGGACCCGCGCTTCGTCGGGCGCAGCACGCCGCTCGACTGCGGCTGGCCGATCGGCATGTTCCTCCGGTCTGCCGGCGCGACCCGCGCCCGGTTCGACCACCAGGTGGCGGTGCAGCGCGACCTGGCCGAACGCTGCGCCCGGCGCCACGGCGACGTGCTCCCCTACGTCAACACCCGCGACACGGCCCGCGACATCGACCTCGTGCGCCGGGTCCTCGGCGAGCGCCGGATCTCCTTCCTCGGCTACTCCTACGGCGCCTACCTCGGCGCGGTCTACACCCAGATGTTCCCCGGCCGCACCGACCGTGTGGTCTTGGACAGCGCGGGCGATCCGCGCACGTGGGGCCCCCTGGCTTTGCGGGGCACCGAGGACGAGGCGGAACGCGCGCTGCGCGGCTGGGCGGTCTGGGCCGCCGGACGGCACGGCACCTACGGCCTCGGCGCCACCCCCGGCCGCGTGCTCGCCACCGTGAACGCGATCGTCGCCGCCGCGGAGGACCGTCCGCTGCGCGTCGGGTCGTATGAAGTGGACGACCAGGTGGTCCCCTACATCCTCTCCAACGGCTCGGGCGACGACCGTCCCGCGGCCCGCGCGCAGTTCAGCTCGACCGTCCGGACCCTGAACGAGGCCGCGCACGGCCGCCCGGCCGACCCCGGCCCCGAACTCGACGGGCAGCTGAGGTTCGTCCTGACCGGTGAGGGCTCCCCGCTCGTCAGCCCGACGGCCGCGATCACCTGCGGCGACCGCGCCGCGCCGCGCGACCCCGACGTCTACTGGAAGGACGTGCAGCGCAGCCGCGCCCGGCATCCCCTGTTCGGCCCGCTGAAGAACAACATCTGGCCCTGTGCCTTCTGGCCGGGGCAGCCGCGCGAGCGTCCCACCAGTATCGGCAATTCCACCCCCGCGCTGATCGTGTCCTCGACCGGCGACACCGCCACCACCTACGAGGGCGGCAAGGCCATGCACCGGGCGCTGACCGGCTCCCGCCTGCTCACCCTGCGCGGCACCATCGCCCACGGGATCTACGGCGAGTACGGCAACGCGTGTGTGGACGCCAAGGTCAACGCCTACCTGGCCACCGGTGTTCTCCCTGCCACCGACCCGGTCTGCGACCCCAGCTGATGCGCCCTCTTCTGTATCGCCTATGCGGCCGGGAAGGCGGCCTCGACGACGAGGCCGCCGTCCTGGCGCGGGGAGGCGTTGAGGGTTCCGCCGTGCGCCAGCACGATCGCGTGGACGATGGACAGGCCGAGCCCGTGGTGCCCGTCGCCGCGGGCGGAGCGGTCCAGCCGCTGGAACGGTTCGAGCAGCCGCGCCACCTGTTCCGGCGGGACGACCGGGCCGGTGTTGCTCACGCTGATCACGGCCTGCCCGTCCCGCGTTCCGGTCGTCACGTCGACGCTCCCTCCGGGCACGTTGTACCGCATGGCGTTGTCGACGAGGTTGGCCACGAGGCGCTCGACCAGGGCGGGGTCGCCCGCGGTCGCGGCGGGGGCGATCCGCGAATACAGGCGCGGGCCGCCGGGTGGCTCCGGACGGTCCGCCAGCACCCGCTCGGTGAGTGCGGCCAGGTTGACCGGGACGCGGCCGTCCAGCCCGCGCTCGCTGGTGGCGAGGGTGAGCAGCGACTCCAGCAGCCTTCCCTGCTGGTCGCTGATCGTCAGGATCCGCTCGAAGGTCGTCTGGAACGCCTCAAGGGTCGGCCGCCGGTCGGTGAGCGTCTCCTCCACCAGCGCGCGTTCGAGCGTGAGCGGGGTGCGGAGCTCGTGCGCGGCGTTGGCGACGAAGCGCTTCTGCGCGTCGAGCGCGGCCTCCAGGCGCCCGAGCAGGCCGTCCACGGTGTCGGCGAGGTCCCTGAGCTCGTCGCGGGGGCCGGTGAGGGCCAGCCGCTCGTGCACGTTGCGCGCCGAGATGTGCCGGACGGTCGTGGTCATCGTGCGCAGCGGGCGCAGCACCCGTCCCGCGACGAACCAGCCGAGCGCCAGGGACGCCACGAGCATGATCGCCAGTGCGATCCCGGCCTGGGCGAGGAACCCGTGCGTCAGCGCGTCCTGCTGCTGCTCCCTCCACACGGCCACCGAATCGGTCGTCTCGGGGGGAAGGCCCAGCCGGGCCGCGCAGTCCTCGATTCTCGCGTCGACGCACGGCACCCGCACCTTGAAGACCGCGTTCCTCCGCATGAGCACGAACGTGATCGCCAGCAGGACCGCGCCGGAGGCGGCGAACAGCGACCCGTACAGCAGCGTGAGGCGCATCCGGACCGTCCGCGGCACCCCGCGCGGGAGCGGCCTCATATCCGGTAGCCGCTCTGCGGGACGGTCTCGATCACCGGCGGGGAGCCCAGTTTGGCGCGCAGGCGGTTGATCGTCGCCTTGACCGTGGTGGTGAACGGGTCGGCCGCCTCGTCCCAGACGCGTTCCAGCAGTTCCTCGGCGGAGACCACGCGCCCTCCCGCCGCGAGCAGGTACTCCAGCACCGCCATCTCCTTCGGGCTCAGCGCCAGCCGCAGCCCGGCGCGGGTGGCGACGCGCCGCGCCGGGTCGAGCCGCAGGTCGCCGTGCTCCAGGATCGGCGGCAGGGCCGGCTGCGCCCGCCGCCCGAGGGCGCGGATCCGCGCGACCAGCTCGGCGTACGCGAACGGTTTCGGCAGGTAGTCGTCGGCGCCCAGGCTGAGCCCCTCGACCCGGTCGGCGATCGTGCCGGACGCGGTGAGCATCAGCACCCGGGTCCGGCGGCCCGGGTCGGCCACCAGCGCGCGGCAGACGTCGTCGCCGTGCACGCCGGGCAGGTCGCGGTCCAGCACGACCACGTCGTAGTCGGTCAGCGCCGCGCGGTCGAGCGCGGCCCGGCCGTCGAGGGCGACGTCCACCGCCATCCCCTCGCGCCGCAGGACCCGGGCGACGGAGCCCGCCAGCTCCGCGTGATCCTCGGCCACCAGCACCCTCATCCCGGTCAGCCTCCCCGAATCGCGGTCACAGCCGGGTCACAGCCTCGCGCACCGCCATGTGACCGCTCCCCTTCTAGACATGACCTCGCACAACGATGTCTTTCGGGAAGGGGAACGATGAACAGGGCCTCGGTGTTGCTGGCCGCGTCGGCCGCCGCCCTCGCCGTGACCGCCGCCGGATGCGGGGGCTCCGGCGAATCGGCGTCGGGCACGACTTCGTCCGGCGCGAAGGCGGTCGCCACGGCGGACCAGGGGATCAAGCACGCGCAGTGCATGCGCGAGAACGGCCTTCCAGGCTACCCCGACCCCGGCCAGAACCCGGGCGCGAACTTCCCGGGCCGCGACTCCGCGGCGTTCCGGAAGGCGCGGCAGGCGTGCCAGTCGCTGGAGCCGCCCCAGAACCGGCCCGGCACGCCGGAGAACGCCGAGCTCCAGGCGAAGATGCTCAAGTGGACGCGGTGCATGCGCGAGAACGGCGTCCCGAATTTCCCCGACCCGCAGAACGGGCGCATCCTCATCGAGAAGGGCACGATCGACAACAAGACCCCGCAGTTCCGCAGGGCCGTCGAAGCCTGCCGCCCGTTCGAGGTCGGCGGCGCCAAGGGCGCCGGCGGCTGAGGCGGGGATTCGATGAGCACCAGAGTGACCGAACCGGCCCTGGAGGCGCGGGACGCGCCCGCCCGCCCGCCGCGCAGACGCCGCAGGATGATCGGCGGCGGTGCCGTCCTCGCGGTCGTGGCCGCCGTCGCGGCAGTCGCCGTGACGGCTTCGTCCGGTGACGGCGGCGAAGCCGAGACGGCGACGGGCGGCGGGACGTCGCTCGTGGCGGTCCAGCAGGGCCCCCTCTCCTCGCAGGTCGGCCAGAGCGGGACGCTCTCGTACGCGGCCGGCGCCACCGGGACCCCGTACCAGGTGGTCAACCAGGCGAAGGGGACCTACACGCGGATGCCGGTGGCGGGCGCGCAGATCGACTGCGGCGAGACGCTGTACAAGGTCGACCAGAAGCCGGTGATCCTGGTCTGCGGAAGCGTCCCCGCGTACCGGGACCTGTCCGTGGGCGACGACGGCAAGGACGTCCGGGCGCTGAACAGGACCCTGGTGGACGGGGGCTACGCCGAACGGTCCAGGCTCGATCCCGATTCCGGCCACTTCGGCTGGGCGACCGCGGCGGCGCTGGAGAAGCTCCAGGACGAGCGCGGCGCCGACGTGACCGGCAGGCTGGACCTCGGCCAGGCGGTGTCCCTGCCCGGCCCGCTGCGGATCGGCAAGGTGACGGCCGGGAACGGCACGGGCGCGGTCCCGGGCCGTCCGGTCATGGAGGCCTCGTCGAACCGGCGCGAGGTGGTCGTGAACCTCGACCCGTCCCAGCAGTCGGAGGTCAGGAAGGGCGACGGCGCGCAGATCACGCTCCCGGACAACCGGACCACGCCCGGGGTGGTGACCCGGATCGGCACGGTCGCGACGTCCTCCGGAAAGGACGGCGCCGACGCGGCGCCCGCGACGCTCCCCATCTACATCACGCTCAAGCGCCCGAAGGACGCCGGGACGCTCGACCAGGCACCGGTCCAGGTGGAGATCACCACGGACGGCGTGAAGAACGCGCTCAGCGTGCCGGTCACCGCGCTCCTCGGGCGGGCCGGCGGCGGCTACGAGGTCGAGGTCGCGGCGGGGGACGGCGGCCGGACCCGGTTCGTCCCGGTCACGCTGGGGCTGTTCGACCATGCCAACGGGCGGGTCCAGGTCTCCGGCGCGCTGGCGGCCGGTGACCGAGTGGTGGTGCCGTCGACATGAGCGGGACGAACGTCATCGAGTTGGAGCGCGTCACCAAGATTTACGGTTCGGAGCCGCCCGTCCACGCGCTGCGCGGGGTGAGCTTCACCGTCCGGAGCGGGGAACTGGTCGCGATCGTCGGCCCGTCGGGATCGGGCAAGTCCACGCTGCTGCACATCCTCGGCACGCTCGACCGGCCCACCGCGGGCACGGTGCGGATCGACGGGGAGGACGTCGCGGCGCTCACCGACCGCCGGCTCGCAGCCCTGCGGGCGCGCAGCATCGGCTTCGTCTTCCAGCAGTTCCACCTGTCCGAGCACACGACCGTCCTGGAGAACGTCGCCGACGGCCTGCTGTACGGCGGCGTCGGACGGACCGAGCGGCGCGGGCGGGCCGCCGAGGCGCTCGCCCGGGTCGGGCTGCAGGACCGGGCGGGCTTCCTGCCGAGCAGGCTCTCGGGCGGGCAGCGCCAGCGCGTGGCGATCGCCCGCGCCCTGGTCGGCCGCCCGGCCATCGTGCTCGCCGACGAGCCGACCGGGAACCTCGACAGCACGACGGGCGCGGCGATCATCGAGCTGCTGCACGAGCTCAACGCGGGCGGCGCGACCATCCTGGTGATCACGCACGACGGCGGGCTGGCCGCCCAGATGCCCCGCCGGCTGCACGTCCTCGACGGGCGGATCGTCTCCGACAGCGCGGCGCGCGAGATGGAGGGCGTATGAGGCCGTCGGACCAGCTGCGCGTGGCCGGCGCCGGGATCCGGGCGCGCCGCCTGCGGGCCGCGCTGTCCGCGCTCGGGATAGCGATCGGCACCGCGGCGATCGTGGCGGTGCTCGGGCTGTCCGCGTCGTCCCAGGCCGGGCTGCTGGCACAGATCGACCGGCTCGGCACGAACCTGCTGACCGCCAACACCGGAAAATCGGTCACCGGCGGGACGGCGCAGCTCCCGGCCGCCGCGCCCCAGCGGATCTCCCATCTGCCCGACGTCGAGGACACGGCGCACGCGGGCGCCATCGACGGCGCGAGCGTGTACCGCAGCCCGCTGATCCCGGCGATCAACACCAACGCCCTGAAAGTGGAGGCCGCCAGCCTCAACCTCCCCGAGGTGGTCGGGACCGGTGTGGCGCAGGGCCGCTGGCTGAACGCGGCGACCGAGCGCCAGCCGGTCACGGTGCTCGGGGCGCTCGCCGCGCAGCGTCTCGGGATCGACCGCGTCTACCCGGGGCAGCGGATCTGGCTGAAGAACCAGTGGTTCTACGTCGCGGGCATCCTGGAGCCCGCGGCGCTGTCGACCGACATCGACACCAGCGCCCTGATCGGCTACCCGGCCGCGGAGCGCTACCTCGGCTACACGGCCGTCGACAAGGGCGCGGCGGTGCCCGGACCTCCGACGACGGTCTACGTGCGGGCCCGGACGGACCGGGTGAACGCGGTGCAGGGGGTCCTCGCGCAGACCGCGAACCCCGAGGCGCCCGCCGACGTCGACGTCAGCCAGCCGTCGGACGCGCTCACCGCGCGGGCCGCCGCGGAGGGCGCGTTCGACAGCCTGTTCCTCGGGCTCGGGGTGGTGGCGCTGCTCGTGGGCGCGGTCGGGGTCGCCAACATCATGATCATCTCGGTGCTGGAGCGGCGGTCGGAGATCGGGCTGCGCCGGGCGCTCGGCGCGACCCGGGGGCACATCCGCACCCAGTTCCTGTCCGAGGCGGTGATGCTCGCGCTGCTCGGCGGGGTCGCCGGAGTCGCGGCCGGGGCGCTGACCACCGCGGTCTACGCGAGCGTCAAGGGCTGGGCGGTGGTGATCCCGGCCGAGGCGTGGGCCGGCGGGATCGGCGCCGCGATCCTGATCGGCGCGATCGCCGGGCTGCTGCCGGCCCTGCGAGCCGCCCGCCTCTCCCCGACCGAGGCGCTGCGCACGCTCTGAGCGTCAAGGAGCCGCCAGCACGCCTGGAAGGTGCCGCGGCCAACGATCACGAAAAGGAGAAGGCAATGACCGATGACGGCGAATGGGACCGGCGTTCCGTCCTTCGGGGCGCGGCCGTGGTGGCAGGCGCCGCCGCGGCGGTGCCGCTGCTGGGCGAGGCCGCCACGGCGCGAACGGGGACCGATGACGCGGACGCGCTGTTCAAGGCCGGCAGGTTCGAGCAGGCCGGCCGAGCCTACGAGAAGATCCTGAAGACGGACCCCGAGAACGTCCGGGCGGCCCGCCAGCGCGGCTATGTCGGGCTGCTGAGCAACAGGTTTCCCGAGGCCGAGAAGTACCTCAGGATGGCCTTCGACCTGGCGCCCGACGACAAGGAGACCAACCAGCTCCTGGGCGACTGCTACATCCGGCAGGACAGGTTCTCCCTCTCCGTGCCGCACTGGCGGGCGGCCGGCGGCGAGGTGCGCGCGAAATGGTTCGAGGCGCTCCGCGGTCAGGCGTATCAGATCCACGGCGACACGGCGCGGCTGCCATGGCAGCAGCTGGATCCGTCCGCGCTGGTGGAGGGCTCGGTCAACGGCGGACCGCCGAAGCGCTTCATGTTCTACACCGGCGCCCCGTGGCTCGGCATGTCGGCGGAGGTGGCCGAGGAGGCCGGGCTCACCGCCGTGGCCGAGCAGAAGATCGATTACCTGAACGGCACCGCATGGCAGTACTTCGGGGTGCTGGAATCGTTCAGGATGGGCGGCATCGAACTGCGCAACATCCCCGTGGAGTGGTCGGAGACGGACCAGGCTTCGCCCGGGGGCGCCAACGACGGCATCATCGGCACGTGGATCTTCTACCACCTGCTGACCACGTTCGACTACGCGGGCCGGTCGCTGATCCTGCGCCGCCGGACCCCCGAGGCGGCCGCCAAGGTGCGCGCCGAGGCCGCACGGGCAGGCGCCAAGCCCCTGCCGCTGTGGCTGGCTCGTGAGCATGCGGTGCACAGCAGGGGCAGCATCGCCGGCTCCGGGCCCGGGGTGGTGGGCCTGTCCATCGGCGGAGCCACCGAGACCGCCGCGATCGTGTCCGAGGAAACGGCCAAGCGTCTGCGGGTCCGCACCGACTACGACCGCCCGATGGAGACCTTCGGCCACAGCCATCCCGTCGTCGTCTACCCCTGCTACCCGAAGGAGATACGCCTCGGCAGCGCCACCGCCAAGGAGGTCTACTGCGGTGCGAACCCGACCATGCGGCCCGCCCCCAACGGGTTCGACACGCTGGGCGCCTTCTTCCACCCCTTCTACAAGCCCTACAACATCACCCTCGACTTCACCGACATGAACGTCTACATCGCCCGGGGCAAGGCCGCCTGACCGCCGCGACCGCACGGGCGTCATGGCACCCCCAGGTAGCCGTGACGCCCGTGCCGCCCCTTACGTCCGCGGGCCGGTTTCAATGAGGCGGCAGTGGCGGCCCGTTCGCAGGTTCGCGGTGGCGTTGGCACGGCAGCAGGGCGCGGATCGATCTGCTCGGCAACGGCGGACAGCCCCATGGGCCGCATCCGGTCCAAGTGACGTCCCGAACGGGCCCTTACTGCCCGGCGCGGTGCATCTGCTCGGCCTTGCGCCAGCCTTCGTGGCAGGCGGCCAGGAAGGCCGCCTTGCCCGCGGGGAACTTGCCGCCGCCTTCGACACCCTTGACGTAGGACTTCTCGCAGAAGTTGGCCTGGGGCCGGTCGCCCATGGTGTAGCGCATGCCCGCCGCCAGCTGCGCCATCTTCAGGTACGTGTACTTCTTCCCTTCCGGGTCGATCATCACGATCTGCTTGCTGGTCGGGAGCTTGATCTTG
Source organism: Actinomadura madurae (assembly GCF_047130825.1). NCBI lineage: Bacteria > Bacillati > Actinomycetota > Actinomycetes > Streptosporangiales > Thermomonosporaceae > Actinomadura > Actinomadura madurae. Next base: position 6,513,606 of record NZ_CP083237.1, on the reverse strand, counting down.
GGCTTGGTGGTGGTCGGCGCGGGAGTCCCGGGGGCGCTCGTGGTCGGGGTGGCCTGCGCGGGTGCGGGCGTCGCCGTGGTCGCCGCCGTGGACGGTGCGGAGGACGAGCCGGCCGCCCCGGACTTGTCGTCCCCCTCGCATGCGGCGGCACCGACGAGAAGGAGGCCACCGAGAGCCAGGCGGATCGCGATGTTCATGGTCACGGAGGGACTCCGGGAGGCTGGGAGCGTGTGCGGACGGAGGCTAACAGAACCCGCGTACGCACGACCAGGCATTATGCGGCCCGCCGGTCGCTCGGGTGCGGGCGATGTTCCACCAAGCCGAGCCCCCGCACGTTGACGGGCCGCCTCCCGGGGTAGCGGGGGACCATGGACAGACTGACGCGCGGGCTGGCGGCCGGAGCGGCCGGGACCACCGCACTCAATTTGGTGACCTACCTGGACATGGCGGTTCGGGGCCGTCCGGCGAGCACCACGCCGGAGCAGAGCGTGGAGCGGCTGGCGGACGTGGCCGGCGTCGACCTCGGCGAGGGCGAGCAGGCCGAGAACCGCAAGGCCGGGCTCGGGCCGGTCCTCGGCTTCGGCACCGGGCTCGGCGCCGGCCTGCTGTTCGGTCTGGTCGCGGGGCGGCGGCGGGTTCCGCGGCCGGTCGGGGCGGTCGCGCTGACGGGGCTGGCGATGCTCGGGTCCAGCGCCCCGATGACCCTGCTGGGGCTGACCGATCCTCGCGAGTGGACGGCCTCGGACTGGGCCGCCGACGTCATCCCGCATCTGGCCTACGGTGCCGTGGCCGCCGGCGTGTACGACGCCCTGCGCTGAGCGCAGCCCCCGTCTAAAACGGGAAAATGGGATCTTTGTGGCAAATATGGCGGCTTGGTCATTGGGCATTGATCGCTACATGTCACTCTGCCACCCTTGTGCGTGGTCGCCGCACGGGGCCTGCTCTCGGACGCGGAGGCGCGTGGCTTCGCCGTGCGCCGGCGCGACGTAGACGCGCCTGAAGGTCATGCTGTGCCGGCTGTCCGTGCGCGGGCACAACGACCGGAAGGACGACGCGGAGCATGATGCGGGGCCGGGGCGGTAGGCCGCCGAACGCGCGGTACGGCGGTGACCGAACGTGAGCTGGTGGAGGCGCAGCGCTTCCGCTGCCAGGACGTCCCAGACGCCCCCCATGAGGTACGCGGCACCACCCCGGCAAGGCGGCTGGGGCGCACCGGCACAGGACGGCGGTCCCGCCTCCCAGGCCGGTCATGCCGGTCACGCCCCGGCGGGCCCTCCCGTCGCGACCCCGGAACCGAGCGCCTGGCCGGCCGTGTGCGAGCAGTTCTCCCAGCAGGTGCTGCTGCTGAGCGAGCAGCTCCGTCCCGCCATGGACCAGCTCGAAAGCGAGGAAGAGGACGCCGACCGGCTGCAGCTCCTCTACCAGGTCGACCACGCCGTCACGCGGATGCGCCGCGCGGCGCGGGAGATGAGCGTCCTCGCCGGGGGCGGCTCGGCGGAGATGGGCGGGCACACCACCTCGCTCGTGGACGTCGTGCGGCTCGCCGAGTCGTCGATCGAGCGGTACACCCAGGTGGTCATCGGCAAGGTCGTCCAGCTCGCCGTGGTCCCCTACGCGTCCGATGACGTGGCGTCCCTGCTCGTCGTGCTGCTGGACAACGCGACCAGGTACTCGCCGTCCGCCGTCACGGTCAGCGCGCACCTCCTGGACAACGGCGCCGTCATGATGCGGATCGAGGACAAGGGCATCGGCATCGCCCCCGACCGGCTCCAGGCCATCAACGCGATGCTTTCCGGTCCCGTCCCGCCGATCGGGGCCGACACCGCCCGGCACACGGGCTTCCCGGTCGCCCACCGCCTGGCGGCCAAGCACGGGATCGGCGTGGGTCTCGCGTGCCGCCCGGCGGCGAGCGGCTCCGCCCAGGGGACGGTCGCGATGGTCGTGGTCCCGCCCGCCCTGCTGTGCGAGCTGGCGGAGGAGCCCCTCGTCCCGCCCCGTCCGGCGGCCTCGGCCGCGCCGCATCCCGGCGGTGCCGTGGACCGGTCGCTGGCGCACCTGCGGGCGCCGGAGCGCGTGCCCGATCTCGCCGAGCCCGCCGCGCAGCCGCCGCTGTCCGCCCTGGACCCGCTGCCGCGCCGGGAGAGCATGAGCCTGCGGCGTTCGGAGGCGGCGCCGGAGGCGAGCGTGTCGCCGCTGCGCGCGGAGGGCGCGCCCGGCCGCGGAACGGCCGCCCGGTCGTTCGCCGAGGACCTGGAGGCCTTCACCTCGGGCGCTCCGGCGGCGGACCGGCACGAAGCCGACGATCCTCCGGAGGGACGAGCCGAACCATGACCGTCAACGCCGACAACGGCCGGCCGCAGGGCCCGGAGGGGTTCGGCTGGCTGCTCAACGACTTCGCGGGCTCGACGCCGGGCGTCGCGCACGCGCTGCTGGTGTCCTCCGACGGCCTGGCGCTCGTCGGCTCCGGCCGGATGCCCGCCGACTTCGCCGACCCGATGGCGGCGATGACCAGCGGCATGATCAGCCTGGCGAACAACATCGCCCGCCGGGTCGGGGAGAGCGGCTGCGAGCAGGTGATGCTGAAGTTCCCGGCGGGCCACTTCCTGTTCATGAGCATCGGCAGCCTGGCCGGGCTGGCGGTGCTGGTGTCCGAGGGCGCCAACCTCGGCGCGGTCGCCTACCGGATGGGCCGGCTCGTCGAGAGCGTCGGGCACGTGCTGACCCCGCAGATGCGCGACGACCTGCGCCGGATGTCGGCGGGGCAGGGCATGCCATGAGCCGCGCGATCCCCGTGACTGGAGGACGACCATGACGGCCCATCCCTGGGTGCGGCCCTACGTCCTGACCGGCGGGCGGACCCGCGGGCGGCAGCACCTGTTCGTGCACACCCTGGTGTCGGGGAACGGCTACGACGCCGCGTTCGCCGCCCGGCTGCTGCCCGAGGCCCGCGCGCTGTACGACCGCGTGCACACCGTCGACGAGTCGGTGGCGGAACTGTCCGCGCATTGCGGGGTGTCGCTCGGAGTGACCCGGGTCTTGCTGAGCGATCTGGCGTCCGGGGGCCGGGTCGTGATCGGCTCCGAGATCTCCCCGTACGACCCGCGCATCCTGGAGAGAGTGATCGATGGTCTACGCGAGCTCGCCTGACCGCCCGCCGCAGTCGCGTGCCTCGGCCAAGATCGTGATCGCGGGCGGGTTCGGCGTCGGCAAGACGACCCTGGTCGGCGCGGTCTCGGAGATCCCCCCGGTGAACACCGAGGCCTGGATGACGCAGGCGGCCAAGACCGTCGACCCGCTCGACGGCGACCCCGCCGGCAAGACGACCACGACCGTCGCGATGGACTTCGGGCGCATCACCATGGCCGCGGACCTCGTCCTGTACCTGTTCGGCACGCCGGGCCAGCCGCGCTTCTGGCCGATGTGGGACGACCTGTGCCGGGGCGCCAGCGGGGCGCTGGTCCTGGTGGACACGCGCCGGCTGGACGTGTCGTTCCCGGCGGTGAACTACTTCGAGAACGACTCCGACGTGCCGTTCATCGTCGCGGTCAACCTGTTCGACGGCCGGGCCTCCCATCCGCTCCCCGAGGTGCGGGAGGCGCTGGGGCTGCCGCCCGAGGTGCCGCTGACGACCTGCGACGCCCGCGACCGCGGCTCCGTGGCGACGGTGCTCACCGAGACCCTGACCCACACGTTGCACAGCACGGCCGGGCGGCGGTCCGGCGCCGTGACCACCCCCTGATCCCCCCTGATCCCCCGGGATCTCCGGCTAGGAGGACGCGTTGCGCAGGATCCTGATCATCGGTGCCGGGCAGGCCGGGCTGCAGCTCGCGCTGAGCCTGCAGTCCGAGGGCTACGACGTGACGGTGATGTCGGCCCGGACGCCGGACGAGATCCGCGGCGGCCGGATCATGTCGACCCAGTGCATGTTCTGGCCGCAGCTCCAGCTGGAGCGCGACCGGGGGCTGAACCTGTGGGAGGAGCAGGCCCCCAAGATCGTCGCGCAGCGGCTCACGGTGGCCGGGCCGCCCGGCCAGGAGGCGCTGCAGTTCGTCGGCCGGTGGGACGACTTCGCCCAGTCGGTGGACCAGCGGGTGAAGATGGCGGGCTGGCTGGAGCTGTTCGAGTCGCGCGGCGGGAACGTCGTCTACCACGGCGTCATGACGTCCGACCTGGAGGGCCTCGCCTCCCTGTACGACCTCACGCTCATCGCGGCGGGCAAGGGAGAGCTGGTCGAGCTGTTCGATCGCGACGCGTCCCGGTCGCCGTATGACCGTCCGCAGCGTCACCTGTCCTGCATCTACCTGCACGGGATGTCTCCGCGTCCGGACTATCCCGAGCCGCACGTCCGGATCACGGCGACCCCCGGGGTGGGCGAGCTGTTCTTCATGCCGGGCTACACCAACACCGGTCCCTGCGACATCCTGCTCTGGGAGGCGGTGCCGGGCGGGCCTTTCGACGTGTGGTCGGATCGCCCGTCCCCGTCCGGGCATCTGGCGCGGACGCTGGAGATGATGCGCCAGTACGCCCCCTGGGAGTACGAGCGGACGGTCGGCGCGGAACCCACCGACGCGCGCTGCACCCTGTACGGCGGTTACGCCCCGGTCGTGCGGCACCCGGTGGGACGGCTGTCGGGCTCGGTGAACGTGCTCGGCATGGGGGACGTGCTCGTGGCGAACGACCCGGTCACGGGCCAGGGGTCCAACAACGCCGCGCGCTGCGCCGCGATCTACTGCGACGAGATCGTCCGGCACGGGGACCGGCCGTTCGACGCGGAATGGATGCAGCGGACGTTCGACGCGTTCTGGGACTACGTCCGGCACCCGACGGCGTACACCAACATGATGCTCGGCCCGCTGCCGGAGCACGTGCAGAAGGTTCTCGGCGTGGCGGCCCAGAACGAGGCGGTCGCCTACCGGTTCGCCTACGGCTACGCCAATCCGCACGACTTCGAGAACTGGATCATGGACCCCGCCAAGACCGACGCCTACCTGGCCTCCGTGTCGACCTGACCGGACAGGGCTCGGCGGTGCAGGGGTCCCGACGCGGCAGGGTGCGTGCTCTGCGCGCGCGCCGTGCGGCCGAGGCGGAGACCCAGGACGGTCAAAGCCAGGGCGGCGGGCACGGCGAGATACAGCCCGCATGACAGCAGGACCACTCCGGTGAACAGCGCGCCGGAGCGTGCGAGGGTGCGTGCGCGTCCTGCCAGGAGGCGCGTGGCGGAGGCCGTGCCGATGAGGGTCACCGCGGCCAGGCAGGCGGCGGTGGTGCGCATGAGCGGGTCCAGGCCCAGATCCGTGGAGAGGACGGGGACGGTCACCGCGCCGGTCGCGAGCGCCAGCAGCGCCAGGCTCCGGCGGCCGCGGGCGAGGGGCGCGGGGAGCACGCCGTCCCGGGCCAGGGCCGTGCCGAGGCGGGCTCCGCCGGCGATGTAGGTGTTCATGGCGACGAAACTGAGGACGAGCGCGGCCCCGGCGGTCACCGGCCGGGCGGCGTCCGCCCCGATCCCCGCGTCGAGGAGCAGGGCGAGCGGGACGGGCGAGGAGGCGGCGCGGTCGCCGAGGACGCCGGTGACCGCGACCGCGAGACCGAGGTAGAGGGCGCCGACGATGGCGAGGGTGAGGACGGTCGCGCGGGGCAGCAGCCGGCGGGGGTCGGCGAAGTCCCCGGACAGGTGGCTGGCCGCCTCCCAGCCCGCGAACGCGAAGAACAGGACGCCGGCCGCGTGGACGACGCCGAAAGCGCCGTGCGGGGCGAACGGCGTGAAGTTCCCGCCGTCCAGATGCGGGACGGCGGCCAGGATCCCGGCGATCAGCAGCGCCGCGAGGAGGGCCACGAGGACGAGCTGGACGCCTCCGGAGACGCGCAGCCCGCCGTAGTTGGCGGCGAACGCGGCCAGCAGCAGCGCGCAGGTCACGGCGATGGCGCCGGGCCGTCCGAGCCCGGCGGCCGAGGCCGTGTAGTCGGCGCCGATGATCGCGCCGGCCAGCACGCCGACCGGGACGACGGCGTAGAAGCACAGGCCCGCGATCGCCGCGGTCCGGGGGCCGAACGCGCGGGCGGCGAACGTGGCGACGCCGCCCGCGTCGGGGTGCCGCGCGCCGAGCGCGGCGAACGTCAGCGCGACCGGCACGCTGAGCGCCAGCAGCGCCGCCCACGCCACCGTGGAGGACGGGCCCGCCGCCGCGGCGGCCAGGTGGGGCAGGGCCAGCACGCCGGGGCCGAGCACGGCGCCGACGATCAGCGCCGTGCCCTGGCCGAGGCCGAGCCGATGACCGGTCGTGTTCGCCATAGTTCCCCCGATTGAGTGGTCGTACGGCTAGAAACTAGCCATTTGGGCGATGCAGGCTGCTTTGAGCTGAACGTTCGTTCGGAATTGGTCGCCATAATCGGGGCATGGACGAACTTGATACGGAGATCGTGCGCCTTCTCCAGACGGATGCCCGGCAGTCCAACCGCGAGCTGGCCCGGACGCTCGGCATCGCGCCGTCCACGTGCCTCGAACGGGTGCGGGCGCTGACGCGGCGCGGCGTGATCCGCGGGTACCACGCGGAGATCAGCCCGGCGGCGCTGAACCGGGGCGTGCAGGCGCTGGTGTCGCTCCAGGTCCGCCCGCTCAACCGGACGGTGATCAACACGTTCAAGGACTACGTGTCGGGGATGGCCGAGGTCATCGGCGTGTTCGTGGTGGCCGGCGGCGACGACCTCGTCCTGCACGTCGGCGTCCAGGACCTCGACCACCTGCACGCGTTCCTGCTGGACGGGCTCAGCAAGCGCAAGGAGATCGCCGGGTTCCGGACGTCGGTGATCTTCCAGCATGTGCGCAACACCGTCCTCAGCAGGCTGGACGATCCCGCGCCGTCCTGACGCAACCGGGGGCGGCGGGCCGGGGTTCATGGGGGCGTGGCGCGTCCGGTGTGGGCGTGTCCGTCCTATGAGAGGGGAACCCATGGACTTGCGGCTGGCGGGACGGGTCGCGATGGTCACCGGAGCGTCGAAGGGGATCGGCCTCGCGATCACCCGCACCCTGCTGGACGAGGGCGCGCGCGTGGTCGCGGTGTCGCGCAAGCCGGGCCCGGAGCTCGGCGCGCTCGCCGGCCCGAACCTGCTGCACGTCGCGGCCGACCTCATGGACCCGGACGCCCCGGCGCGGGCCGTGGAGCGGGCGGTCGAGGTGTTCGGCGGCCTCGACGTCCTGGTCAACAACGCGGGCGGGCCGCCGCCCGGTGTGAGCCTGCCGCGGTTCGGGTTCATGACGCTCGCCGACGACGACTGGCGCGACATGTTCGAGTTCAACGTGGTCGCCGCCGTCCGGGCGGTGCGGGCGGCGATCCCGCACCTGCTGAAGAGCGACGCGGCGTCGATCGTGAACGTCTCGTCGGGCAACGGGCGGCGCCCCGGGCCGATGAACTTCGACTACAACGCGGCGAAGGCGGCGATGAACAACCTGGCGAAGGGGCTGTCGGAGGAGTACGCGCCGCAGGGCATTCGCGTCAACACGGTCTCGCCGGGCCCGGTCCGGACGCCGTGGTGGACCGACGAGGGCGGCGCCGCCGACATCATCGCCGGAGCCACCGGCTCGGACCGCGACGCGGTGCTGGACGGCGGCGCGGCCGAGATGATGGGCCTCACCACCGGCCGGCTCGCCGAGCCGCAGGAGATCGCGGACGCGGTCGCGCTGCTGGCGTCGCCCCGCTCGGCGAGCACGACGGGCGCCGACTTCGCCGTCGACTCCGGTTTCCTCAAGGAGATCTGAACACGCGGGCGGCCCCTAGTGCCGGGGCCGCCCGCGTTCATTCGGCCGGACGGCGCGGGAGCAGGAGCGCCGGGACGAGCGCCAGCGCCAGCAGGCCGATCGCGAACAGGTAGGTGTGCTGGAACGTCTCCGCGAGCGGTCCGGCGAGCTCCTTCGTCCCCAGCCTGTGGACGGCCTGGAGCGCGCCGCCCTCGCCGTCCGGCACCAGGTCGCTCATCAGCGCGGACAGGACGACCGACGTCACCGCCATCCCGACCGCCCCCGACATCGTGTTGATCAGGTTGACGGTCGCGCTCGCCGCCGGGGCCCGGTCGTGCGGCAGGCCGCGGGTCGCCGCGGTCATCGCCGGCATGATCGTCGCGCCGCCGCCCGCGCCCATGAGCAGCATCGTCGCGCACAGGCCCCAGTACGAGGAGTCCGCGCCGAGCTGCACGGTGAACAGCCCGAAGCCGGTGAGGGCGGTCGCGATCGACACCGGGACGAGCCGTCCGGGCGGCACCCGGTCGATGATCCGGCCCGCGACCTGCATCGCCGTCCCCGAGCCGAGCGCGAACGGGATGCCGAGGACCCCGGCCATCGTCGCGCTCTCGCCCCGGACGACCTGCAAGTACAGAGGGAGGAGCAGCATCGTCCCGAAGTAGCCGAACGCGAACAGCGTCAGCGTGCCGGTGGCGGCGGCGAACGTCCGGTCCCGGAACTGGCGCAGGTCGATCAGCGGGTTCCGCGCGGTCAGCGCCCGGACGGCGAACGCGGCGACCAGCAGAACCCCCGCGACCAGCGGCACCAGCACGCCCGCCGAGCCGAAGCCGCCGTGGTCGCCGCCGGTCGTCACGCCGTAGAGCACGGCGGCGATTCCCGGCGAGAGCATGAGCAGCCCGGGAACGTCCAGCGGCGTCCGCTCCGCCGGGGCGTCGCGCGGGAACAGCCGGGCGGCCAGCGCGACCACCACCACCGCGACGGGCAGGTTGACGAAGAACATCCACCGCCACGACACCTCGTCGATCAGCCAGCCGCCGAGGACGGGCCCGGCCAGCGGCCCGACGAGGATCGCCAGGCCGAGCGTGCTCATCAGCCGTCCGAGCTGCTCCGGTGCCGCGACGCGCAGCATGATCGTCATCCCGACGGGCATCACCAGCCCGCCGCTGAACCCCTGCACGACCCGGAACACGATCAGCGACTCGATGCTCCACGCCAGCCCGGCGAGCACCGACCCGGCCGCGAACGCCGCGATCGCGCCGAGGTACAGGCGGCGGGCGCCGAACCGTCCGACGGCCCAGGCGCTGGACGGGATCATCGCGCCGAGCGCCAGCGAGTAGCCGGTCGCCACCCACTGGATGGTGCCGAGCGGCGCCTGGAAGTCCTGCGCGAGCCGGTTGATGGCGATGTTCACGACGGTCATGTCCAGCGTGATCATGATCGAGCCGAGGACCAGCACGAGCACGATCGCCATCGGCCGGGTCCTGACCCGCGGCGCGGCCTCCGCCAGTGCGGTCATCTCAGGCCCCGTACGGGCGGGCGGCGCGCGCGTCGCGCAGCGCGTGCCCCCACCAGGCGAGCTGGTCGAGCATCCCCTTGGCGGCGGCGGTGGCGCCCTCGGCGTCGATCGGCCGGCCGTCGGTCTCGAACCAGTTCCACGGGCTGTGGAAGCTCACCGTGTCCCGGATCGTGACCGCGTGCAGCTCGGCGAAGACGCCCCGCAGGTGCTCCACGGACCGCAGCCCGCCCGACAGTCCCCCGTACGACACGAACGCGACCGGCTTGGCCCGCCACTCGTAGAAGTGGGTGTCGATCAGGTTCTTCAGCGTGCCGGGATAGCTGTGGTTGTACTCGCAGGTCACGACGGTGTAGGCGTCGGCCTGCGCCAGTTTCGCGGTGACGCCCGCGAACCTCTCGGACGTCCGCGCGCCGAGCGCGGCCGGCGGCGGCTCGTCCGCCACGTCGACCACGTCGACGATCAGGTCGTCGCGCTGCCGGGCCTCCTCGGCGAACCACTCCGCCACGGTCGGGCCGAACCGCCCCTCCCGCGTGCTGCCGATGATGATCGCGACGCGAAGCGGTGTCTCGGTCATGGGGTCGCTCCTCACATAGCTCGATGACGTGCTCGAAGCTACGAAGGGCGAGGAGGGCCGCTCATCTGTCAGATGACTGGGGTGCCCTACCTGTCCATGTCGACGGTGACCTCCTCGACGACCCAGTCACGGTCTTCTGGGGCAGTGCTTTCGCGGTCGAGGCACGATCGGGCCAGCACACGAAGGACCTGTTCGGGGTCGCACCCGTAGAGGCCCGCACCCCAGGCGGCGTTGGCTTCCACGACAGCCCAGCCCCGATCGTGGATGCGCCCAACATCGAGGACGGTCCCCGGAGGAACGGGCACCTCCTCCAGGACACGCGCCGCGTACTCGCTGGCCTCACGGACGTCCTGCTCTGGGGCGTGCCAATGCCCGTCCTCGCTGAGGGCGAGTTCGCCGTCCAACAGATAGGGGGACATGGTGACGACCTGGCCTTCCAGGACGTGGCAGCGGACTTCCACGTCCCACCTGACGGGCTCGCTGACGAACACCGGAGTTTCGTCGGGCAGGACGTCCTGGCCAGGAAGCTCGTCCGGCGAGTGGTGCACCTTGCCTTCAAACGCCTTGCGCCCATCCGCGGGCTTCACGAACGCGGCCTCAGAAAGGCCCTGCCGCACAGCACCCAACGTCGACACCTCGATACTCCTGCGCCGATGCCGCTCGGGAAGCCCCGGCAACCAACCGGACGGGACATCGAGAAGCGCGACACCGACCTGCGAGGCGATGACCTCGACGAATGTGGGCTCTCCGTAAAGGGCCACGTCCTGTCCATGCATATGCGCCGGTGCCCGCCAGCCGCCCAGCCGCTCGGTCTTCCACCCGAGCCGTCCGGCCGCGGCACGCAGCACCTTCGAGTCGGACGTGTAGCGGGGCGAAAGCACGAGAAGCGGCATCGGCCAAGACTAAAAGGCTGGCAAGCCGTTCACCGCATGAAATTCCGCCCACACGGCGGAGCCGTTCAACGCGGGATGCGAGCCCCAGCTCTTGGAGAGGGCGTCGACGAGAAGCAGGCCGCGACCGTCCTCCGCGCAGAGATCCGTGCACACGCGGGGCTGCTCCCGGGCGCCGCCCTGGTCGAGGACGGTCACGCGCAGGATGTCGTCGCGGGCGCTCACCACGACGGTGATCTGACCGCCCGCGCCGGACGCGGTGTGCTCGACGGCGTTGGCCACCAGCTCGTCCACGCAGAGCACGATGTCGGCCATGGCCTCGTCGTCCACCTGCGGCGCGATCCCCCGCACGAAGGCCCGAGCCGCCCGCGCGGACCTGGCCACCCCGGGCATCGTGATCGTCCCGAGCAACCGCAGCTCTCCCGCCTCCCGCTCACACCACGTCATTGCCTCACTCCCTCCGGTAACCGACGCCCGCCAGCATGAAACGCCAGGTGAACCCCCACAACCGCCTTGCCGGAGACAGGGAGGCGAGCACTCCGGGATTCCGGGAAAGCGGGATTTCCCGCTTTCTCCGAGCCGGGTGACAGATCGTTGCCGCGACATCACACTCGGTGCTATGGCAAGACGACTCGCGACCGTTCACCGACAGCGACTTGGTGCACAGCTACGCAAGCTGCGTGAAGAACGCGGCCTGACCCTCGAAGAGGCGGCTGCTCGCGTGATGATGTCCAAGAGCGCCTTGAGCAGGATGGAGAAGGCCCAGGTCGGAGCCCGTGCCCACGAGGTCGACTACATCCTCATGTCCTACGGCTATGAGAAGGACGACGACCTGAGATCCGCCCTCGTCGGCCTAGCCACCGGCGGCCGCTCCCGTGATTGGACCAGACGCCACAAGCTCCCCGGCAAGGGGCCGAACTACGGTGAGTACGTCATGCTCGAACAGGACTCTTCCGAGTTCTTCGCCTACCACGCGGACCTGATCCCTGGGCTCCTTCAGACCCCTGAGTACGCACACGCGGTCATGTCGTCCGTCCCCAGCAGCGGGCTGACAAACATCGAGGAGGGGGTCACCTACCGCATGGCGCGTAAAGAGGCGCTCGACCGGCCTGACCCGCTCTCGATCAAGGCCGTGATCGGTGAGGCCGCTATCTGTCAATGGATGGGCGGACTGGAAGTCATGATCGCCCAGCTCCGCTACCTTCTCGAACTCATCCAGAGACCGAACATCGATCTCCGGGTTTTTCCGTTCACCGCCCCCACGCATCCTGGCGTTGACGGATCGTTCATCATCCTGGACGTTGAGGTGGGGAACTTCCCCGTTGTAGTCGTCGACGCGCTCCGTCGTCGATTCTTCATCGACGACGATGAAAGCGTAGCGGCATACCGAAGGGTGCAGGATGAGTTGTGCTGCCTCGCCCTTAGCAAGACTGAGACCGGTGAACGCCTTGAGCGAGCTATCCGCGATCTCCGCATCCACGCAAGCGAAAGGATCAAGAAATGACTCATTGGCGCAAGAGCAGTTACAGCGCCAGCCAGTCCGAGACCTGCGTCGAGTGCGCATGCCCGGCGTCTGGACAGGGCGGCGGGATCGGAGTTCGTGACTCGACCGATCCGGAGGGGCCGCACCTCGTGCTGAGTCCGGAGGCCTGGGGTGCATTGCTCACCCGGCTCAAACAGGAAACGTCCGAGCGCACGGCCTGACGCGGCCGAGGAGGAAGGACCCATGCCCCATCTGACGGAGACCCGCTGGCGCAAGAGCAGCTACAGCGGCAGCCAGGACGATCACCAGTGCGTGGAGTTGGCTGCCCTGTCCGGGTGGGGCACGCTTCATCGCGGTCCGCGATTCGACGGCCCCAGAGGGGCCACGCCTAACCCTGACCCCGCAGGCATGGCGAGCGCTGCTCACCCGGCTCAAGCAGGACGCGGCGAATCTCATGTGCTGAGGAGATGCCTTCCGGCCGGCGGGACGCTGGCGCAAGAGCAGTAACAACGGGTGCACTTGTCTTTTGGACGGGGCGGCCTCGTGGGTGTTCGCGACTCCACAGACCCTGACAAGGCGCGACTCCTGCCTTAAGGAGACGAGTCCTTCCGTCGCCAGCGCCTGTCCAGCTCTTCGCGGCATTCCAAGCGGAGCTGCTCAAGTGTCTCCCCGGCGGGAAGGGGGTCCTGATACGCGTCCAGTGCTTTAGCGACAAGGCGTTCCGGCCACATCGGCGTTGCCGGGCCGGGGGTGAGTCGGTACTGGTCGCCGAATGCATCCTCGCCGCTGATCGTCCTGATCGGGCCCTCCGTCGCCGTGAAGCGGTAGGTGATCTCCTCACCTGCGGAGTCAGTGAACGTAATGGCCACCTCGTGGTCCGACAGAATCGTCAGGGACTTGAACGTCAGATACATCGCCATGCCACATCATCCCCTGGCCCCGGTCTCGCTGGCGGATACGCGGGTCGCATGCACGACCACGAAGGTTGCTCAACCGGCTCAAGCACCGCTGCGACCGGCGTGCCCCGAGTGCACCGTCCGAGTGCGATCCGCTCACCGGGCCGAAGCATCCCAGACACCCGCCACACCACCGTCCGCTGCGCGCGGATCAGCCTGGCGGCCTGCTGCACCTTGACGCCAGGAAGGACGAGACCGGCGCCACCGTTGCCACCTTCCTGCGCCGTGCCGCGCCGCGTGCTGAGTTCGGAGGCGTGGGTGCGTTGCTCACCCGGCTCAAGGATGAGACACCCTGGTGACGCCGCATCTCATTCCAGGCATGTACCGTCCGAGCGGGCCGATCGGGCGCGGCGAAGCCGCGGTCGGCGAGTAGCGGCAGGTTCTCGCCGATGGCCTCGGTGGAACGGCCCACTCCATAGGGGCGCGGCGTGCGGGAGCCGGATACGCAGCCTGGCCCGCGTGCTCGACCGGCCCCGATCCGCGGCAGGGCCGCTCATTCGGATACTGCGGCCGGAACCAGTGGCTCCAGTTCGTGTCCTTCCGAATGGACGAGTATGAACTCAGGATCGGTGCGTCGGGCCGCGGACAGCAACCGGGCCATGACATCGGACGTCAGGTCAAGGCCGAGCCCGGAAGCCATGCACGAACTCCAGGCCACCGGCGGACCGTTGCGGGGCCAGAGGACGGTCCGGAGTTTGTGTGTGAAGCGGTGCTCGGCGGACGCTGGATCGGGCGCTATGACCTCCACGCCGAGTTCCTCACGGCTTTCGCGGCGGACGGTGCGCCAGGGCTCTTCGCCCGGTGGAAGGCGCAGCCCGGCGAGCCGGTGATCGACCATCGGCATGCGTCCGTGTTCGATCAGGATGGCGTAGCTCACCAGGTGGATGGGCGGCACGTCAGGTTTGGCGGGTGTCTGTTGAGGGGCCCGCCCGGGATGGCCGTCGTTGCTGATCAGGGGGTGAAGCCCTGGGCGACGGCGAGGCTGTCTTCGTAGACGTGGTGTCGGGTGACCAGGCCGTTCTCGACCGTGAGGTGCAGGGCGAACCGGGCTCGGTAAGCGCGTCCGGTGGAGCGGGCCGTCTGCCGGATTTCCCCCAGCACCACCGCGTCATTGCCGTCCACGAGAATGCGCTCAGCCCGGGTGTCTGCCTTCTCCGGGACGTGGTGCTCGGCGATTTCCCTGAAGTGGGCGGCGGCATCGGCACGGCTGGACCGGTGCCGGATCCAGGGGGTAGCGGCGCGGCCGTGCTCGGTTTCAGGCCAGTCCAGCTTCCAGTCGCTGTGCTCGGCGTACATCGCAGCGATCCGTTCCGGGTCGCCTTCACCGATCCGGCGCAGCAACTCCTCCACCACTGCTCGCGTGCTCGTAGGCGTGGCAATAGCGGACATGGTCGGCCTCCTCAGATCGACAACCGGGGCGCACGAGCCGACCGTGACAGCGCCACCGGCCGTGCGGCGATTACCTGCCACGTAGCCGCTGACGGCCGGTGGCAACGGGGCCGTGTGACCGAGGACGGCCATTGAAACATGCGGTCGTGCGCGGCCACCGCGCGTCCAAGATGCATGAACAAGTCACGGGGGCAGGCCGTCGGCTGCATGCTCGGTGCCGCCTTCTTCGGTCTCATCTCGCTGGGGTTCTTCATCGCCGAGATCGACCGCATGCGTGCGGGCGAAGAGACGTTCGCGCGGGTCATCGAGGCAGAGGAGGGCTACAAGAGCGGCCACCTGGTGGTGGCGTTCACCACCGTCGACGGCCAGAGCGTCCGGGTCAAGATCGAGCAGAGCGATTGGGGAAAGCTGCCGGACCCCGGAGACAGGGTCAAGGTCCGGTACGTGCGCGGCGACCACAACAATGCCGCGAAAGCCGACCGGAACATCGTCGATCGATTCTGGGTGCCGGTCACGCTCGCCACGTTCGCCCTCACGTTCGCCTATTTCGCTGTCTGCCGCCTGATCGGCCACACCAACAAGGTGATCCGTTTCCTGCTCGGTTAAAGAACCCGGTCGTTGTGTCAGGTCAGGAGACCGTGGATTGGAGGCCCAGGACGGTGGCCAGGGAGAGGCGGTCGGCGTCTTGGGTGTCGGGTTCGGCGGTGTAGACGGTGATGCGCAGGTCGTCGAGGGCGACGAAGAGCGTGTCGCAGTCGAGGGTGATCGGGCCGACCGACGGGTGGTCGATGGTCTTGTGCCGGGACGGGTCGGGCAGGGGCGGCGGGGCCTCGGCGTCCCAGAGTTCGGCGAAGCGGGGGCTGCCGGAGGTCAGGTCGCTGATCAGGCGGCGCAGGGCGCGGTCGGCGGGGTAGCGGGAGGCCGTCACGCGCAGGTCGGCGACGAGCCGGGCCTCGTGCTCGGCCTGCTCCTGGGGGGTGTGGACGACTCTTGAGGGCAGGCGGGCGACGTTGCGCCAGACGGCGTTGCGCTCCAGGCCCCGCCAGGCCGTCGTGTCGCCCATGAGCGCGTCGTAGGGCGCGTTGGCCAGCACGAGCGTCCAGCCGGCGTCGTACACGGCCACCGGGGTGTGCGACAGCCGGTCGAGCAGGCGTTGCACGCTGGGCGTGACCCGCGACGGCACGACGTCCGGGCCGGGCGCGGCGTGCCCGGCCAGCCGGTACAGCAGGTCGCGTTCGGTGCCGGGCAGGCGCAGCGCTCGGGCGAGCGACTCCACCACCTGCGCCGACGGCGCGGTCGCGCGCCCCTGTTCCAGGCGGGTCAGGTAGTCGGTCGAGATGCCGGCGAGCGCGGCCAGTTCCTCGCGTCGCAGCCCGCTGGCCCGCCGCCGGCGGCCCACCGGCACGCCGACCGCCTCGGGTGCCAGCCGGTCGCGCCGGCGGCGCACCGTCCGGCCGAACTCCCACGCTTCCACGCGATCCAGTCTGCGCGATCCGCATGGAATTGTCCTGGCCCTGGCAGTCCTACGAAAACCGGACGACTGCCTGCGGCTCGGCCGGGTGCGCAGGCTGGGGCCATGACCGAACCCGGAACCGTTCTGATCACCGGCCCGACCCGCAACCTGGGCCGTCACGCGGCGCTGGCCATGGCCGGACGCCCGCACGGGCGGCGTCCCGACCTGCTCCTGCTCGGCCGCGCCGGGCGGGAGCTGACCGCGGTCGCCGACGAGGCCCGCGCGCGAGGTGCCCGCGTCCGCGAGATCGGCTGCGACCTGTCTCGCGTGGCCGACGTGCGAGCCGCCGCGGCCACGGTGCGCGACCTGCTCTCCACCGGCGCCGTCCGGCCGCTGCGGGCGCTGGTCGCCAACGCGGGCATCATGTCGGCCGACACCAGGCAGGCCTCGGCCGACGGCTACGAGATGACCTTCGCCGTCAACTACCTCGCCCACGCCCAGCTCATCGGCGACCTGCTCGGCTCGTTCACCGCCCCGGCGCGGGTCGTGCTGCTCGGCTCGAACACCTATCACGCCAACTTCTGGCGCAAGCTGCTCCACGTGGCCGAGGCCGAGTGGGCCGATCCGGTCGAGCTCGCCCGTCCGGCCGAGGGAGAGCAGGTGCCGGGCATGACCGCCTCCGGCGTCGCGTACTCCAACGCCAAGCTCGCGATCCTGTACTACGCCCATGAGTTGCAGCGCCATGTAGGCGACGGGATCAACGTGTCGGTGTTCGAACCGGGCTGGATGCCCGGCACCGCGCTGAGCCGTGGCGCCCCCAAGGGGGTCCAGGCGATGGGCCGTGCTCTGGGCCGCGTACCCGGTGTGTCGACGCCGCGACGCTCGGGGCCGCTGCTGGCGGCGATGGCCCTCGATGAGAAGTGGGCACACGTGCGCGATGGCGCGTTCGTGGTGAAGACCAAGGTGACCGACGTGCAGCCGGTCGCCCACGACCGCGTCCGGGAGCGGCGCCTGTGGGAGGCGACCGCCGAGCTGCTCGAGCGCGCACGGCTTGACCCTCACGTTGCGTGAGGCTCGAAGGTGGGGTGCATGAGCGACCACTACAGCGCGTTCGAGATCAGCCCCGTACCCGCTCCCGGCCCGGACGCGGTCCCGCCGGAGCCGTACCGCGGCATCTATGGAATGCCCGCGTTCGTGACGATCCCGACGAACGACCTGGCGGCGTCGGTGGACTTCTGGATCCGCGGGCTCGGGTTCTTCGAACTGTTCGGCATCCCCGGCAGGCTCGTGCATCTGCGCCGGTGGGCGTTCCAGGACGTACTCCTCGTCCAGGCGGAGAGCGTCCTGGACGAGCCACCGGCGATGAGCGTCAGTTTCGCGTGCGTGCTCAGCCAGGTCGATTCCCTCGCCGAGGACTGCCGTGCGATGCGCCCGGACTCGGTCGAAGGACCCCGCGACACCCCCTGGAACACTCGGGACGTGGAGGTGATCACCCCGGAGAACGCGCGGGTCGTCCTCACCGCGGCCAAGCCCTTCGATCCGGAAAGTCAGGAGGCGCGGGACCTTGAAGCCGTCGGGATCACCCCACCGGGTTTCGGCCGGGACGACAATGAGGAGCATGCCTGATGCCACCGACGCCGATGGCCTGACCGTCGGTCAGGTGTCGACGCGTCTGGGTGTGACGGTCCGTGCGCTGCACCACTGGGACGAGGTCGGCCTGGCGCGCCCGACGCTGCGCACGGCCGCCGGCTACCGGCTCTACACCGCCGGTGATCTGGAACGCCTGCACCGCATCGTCGTCTACCGTGAGCTCGGTCTGGGCCTGGACAGGATCCGGGAGCTCCTGGACGACGCGACCGCGGACGTGCCGGGCGCGTTGCGGGCGCAGCGCGCCCAGATAGCCGAACGGATCGACCGCCTCCGGCGGCTCGGCGCCGGGCTGGACCGGATGATCGACGCCCACGAGCGCGGCCTGCTGCTGACCGCCGAGCAGCAGGCCGCGATCTTCGGCCCCGAGTGGAACCCGGACGGGGTCGCCGAGGCCCGCCGGCGCTACGGACACACGCCGCAGTGGCAGCAGTTCGCCGAACGCGCGGCGTCCCGCGGTCCGGAGGAGTGGCAGGCCGTCGCCGACGCCGTTGCCGACCTCGACCGCGCCCTCGGTGATGCGATGGACGCCGGCGTCGCACCCGGCAGCCCGGAAGCGAACGAACTCGTCGAGCGGCACCGCGAGGTCTTCTCCTCGTACTTTCCGCTCACCAGGCAGATGCAGGTCTGCCTGGGGCGCATGTTCGAGGCCGACCCGGGATTCGCCGCGCACTACGACGGCATCCGCGCCGGCCTCGCCCCATGGTTCCGCCGGATCATCGACGCCGGCGCCCGCGCCCACGGCATCGACCCTGACACCGCCACCTGGCAGTAGAGCACGGCGTCACCGCGAAGCCCGCGCACAGTCGTCGCAGCGACTGAGAAGGTGTCGGAGTGCTCACGCTTGGGGAGATCGCTGAGGCTCCGGAGGTTCTGACGTATCGGCTGAGCCTGCGTGACGGTCCCGAGGTCGTGCTTCGGCCGCTCGTCCACGCCGACGCGGAGGGGCTCGCCGGATTCCTCCGGGGGCTTTCGGGCGAGTCGCGGCGGTTCAGCACGTTCGACGGGTACGACCTTGCGGCGGCCCGGGAGCTGTGCGACGCGATCGCGCGCTACGACAAGCTCCGGCTGGTGCTCGAAGACGCGGCTTCCAGGACGATCGTCGGCCTCTTCGAGCTCAGCCTCGCCCTCGTGGACGAGGACGTGGCGCGTTACCGTGCCGCAGGCGTCCAGCTCACCGAGACGTCCGACTGCCGCTTCGGGCCCACCTTGGCCGACGCGTTCCAGGGCCGCCAGGTGGGGACGCTGGCCTTCCCGCTCCTCACGGACGTCGTCCGGAAGCTCGGCCGGACGAGGATCATCCTGTGGGGCGGCGTCCTCGCCGACAATGCCCGTGCCATCCGCTTCTACGAGAAGAACGGCTTCCGGCACATCGGCCCGTTCACCGGCCCGGACGGACTCCGGTCGCTCGACATGATGCTCGACCTGGAATCACGTCCCGGCCAGCCGGTGACGCCACCTTGAAGCGGAGTGACGTCATTTTGACTTGACTTGACGTCATGATGGCGTCATAGTGAGGGCATGGATCTGATGCCCTACGTGGAGAACCTCCGCCGTGAGCTGGCCGTCGCCGCGGAGGCGGGCGGGCCGGACGCTCGCGAGCTGGCCGAACGCCTCAGCGGTGCTCTCGCGTCGGCCGCCAGGTTGGCGCTGCTGGAGGCGCTGTCGGCCGCGGCGGACGAGATCACCGGTGATCTCGCTCCGGGCTCGGTCGAGGTGCGGCTGCGCGGCGGTGACCCGGCGTTCGTCGTGACGCCGCCGCAGCCGGCGCCGCCCTCGCCCGGCGGGGCGGAACCCGCGCGGGAGCCCGTCCGGGAGCCCGTGCCGCCGTCCGTGGAGGAAGGCGGCACCGCGCGGATGACCCTGCGGCTGCCCGAGCACCTCAAGGTGCGCGTGGAGGAGGCGGCAGGCAGGGACGGGATCTCCGTCAACGCCTGGCTCGTCCGCGCGATCTCGGCCGCGTTCGAGTCCGGCGCCGGGAGCCGTCCCGCCGACCGGCCGCAGCAGTCCCACAGCGGGCGCAGCTACACCGGCTGGGTGCGCTAGCCCGGCCCGGCCCCACCGCTCATCGCCCGGCCCGAGGCCGGGATTCACCACCGGACCCATGAGGAGGGCTCCGCCATGCCTGCTTTCGACACCCCCGAACCGATCACCGCCGAGATCCAGGTCTACACCGGCCAGGTCCGCATCCACGCCGGCGACCGTTCCGAAACCGAGGTGGAGGTGCGCCCGAGCGACCCGGACGACCAGGCGAGCGTGCAGGCCGCCGAGCGGACGGTCGTCGAGTTCTCCGGCGGACGGCTGCTGGTCAAGGGCCCGAAGCCCAAGGGGCTGGCCTACCTGCGCTCCTGGCGCGGCTCCATCGAGGTGACCGTCGTCCTGCCGGCCGGGTCCCGCGTCGAGGCCGAGGTCGCCGCGGATCTGATCGCGACCGGTCCGCTCGGCGAGACCGTCCTGCACAGCGCCAACGGCGACCTGCGTCTGGAGGAGACCGGTCCCCTGGAGGCCAGGGCGTCCAACGGCGACATCTCCGTCGACCGGGTGACCGGCCCGGCGGAGGCGAGCACCTCCACCGGGACGATCCGGTTCGGGACCATCGACGGTCCCGGCACGGTGAAGACCTCCACCGGCTCCATCGGCATCGGCGAGGCGACCGGTGACCTGGATCTGAAGACCGGCACCGGTCACATCGACATCGACCGCGTGCCGGCCGGCGTCACCGCGAAGTCCGCGCACGGCCGGATCCGGATCGGTGCTGCGGTGAGCGGCACCGTCCACCTGGAGAACGGCTACGGCAAGGTCGCCGTCGGCATCGCCGAGGGCACGGCCGCCTGGCTGGACCTGCACTCCAAGAACGGCGTGGTGCGCAACAGCCTGACGCCCTCTGAGGGCCCCGAGGACGCCGGCAAGGTTTTGGAGCTGCACGCGCACACCAACTGGGGCGACATCGACGTCCACCGATCCTGACTTTTCGACGACACCGGCAAGGAGCCCCCTCATGAGCGACGCGATCACCGCCGAAGGGCTGGTCAAGAGATACGGCGAGGTCACCGCCCTGGACGAGTTGACCTTCTCCGTCCCCGAGGGCACGGTGCTCGCCCTGCTGGGCCCGAACGGCGCCGGCAAGACGACCACGGTGCGAGTCCTGACCACGCTGCTGCGCCCCGATGGCGGCCGGGCCACGGTCGCCGGACACGACGTCGTCCGGGACGCCGCGCGGCTGCGCGCGCACATCGGCCTGTCCGGCCAGTACGCCGCCGTCGACGAGCACCTCACCGGCGCCGAGAACCTGGAGATGATCGGACGCCTGTACCACCTGGGCGCGAAGCGCAGCCGGGCCCGCGCCCGCGAGCTGCTGGAGCGTTTCGACCTCGTCGACGCCGCGGACCGTCCGGTCAAGGGGTACTCCGGTGGCATGCGCCGCCGGATCGATCTGGCCGGCGCGCTGGTCGCCGACCCGCCGGTGCTGTTCCTGGACGAACCCAGCACGGGCCTCGACCCCCGAGCCCGCGCCGCGCTGTGGGACACCATCTCCGACTTCGTCGCCCGTGGCGGCACGGTGCTGCTGACCACCCAGTACATGGAAGAGGCCGACCGGCTCGCCGACCGGATCCTGGTGGTCGACCACGGCCGCGCCATCGCCCGCGGCACCGCCGACGAGCTCAAGGACCAGGTCGGCGGTAACCGCATCGAGCTGGCCGTGAGCGACCCCGACGAGCTGGAGACCGCCCGGCAGGCCCTCGCCTGGGTCGCCGTCGGTGCCATGCGGACCGTCCCGGAGTCGCTGCGGATCACGGTGCCGGTCACCGGCGGGCCGGAGGCGCTCCGCGAGGTCCTCGGCCGGCTCGCCCGCGAGGGCGTCCGGGTGCGGGACGCCGGGCTGCGGCGCCCCACCCTCGACGACGTCTACCTCACCCTGACCGGGCGCCGGGCGTCCGGCACCGAACCGCAGGCCGAGGAGGCCGCCCGATGAACGCGCTCACCATGCCCATGGCCGACGGCTGGACGATCGCCAGGCGCAACACCCTGAAGATCAGGCGGTCGCCGGACATGCTCGGCGCCGTCGTCATGCTCCCGATCGTGCTCGTGCTGCTGTTCGCCTACGTCTTCGGGAGCGTCATCGACGTCCCCGGGATGTCGTACAAGGAGTTCCTGCTTCCCGGCATCTTCGTCCAGGCCGTGATCACGGGCGCGCAGGTCACCGGCTACACGCTCACCCTGGACCTGCAGAAGGGCATCTTCGACCGGTTCCGCTCGCTGCCCATGGCGCCGTCCGCGGTGCTGATCGGCCAGACCATCAGCGACCTGCTGATGAATCTCGCCGGCCTGGTCGTCATGGGGACGATGGGGCTGATCGTCGGCTGGCGGGTGCACACCTCGCCCTACAAGGCGGTCCTCGGATTCGGGTTGCTGCTGCTGTTCGCCTACGCGTTCTCGTGGGTCACCGCGGCCGTCGCGCTGGCACTGCGCACTCCTGAGAGCTTCAACAACATCGCGACCATGGTCTCGTTTCCGCTGGTGTTCATCTCCAACGCCTTCCTCGACAGCTCCGAACTGCCCGCGCCGCTCCGCGTCTTCGCCGAATGGAACCCCGTCTCCGCCTTCACCCAGGCGGCACGCGAACTCTTCGGCAACACCAGCCCCGCGCTGAAGACCTCGGACGCCTGGCCCGTCCAGCACGCCGTCCCGGTGTCACTGCTCTGGATCGCCGTCATCCTCGTCGTGTTCGTCCCCTTGGCCACCCGCCTCTACAAGAAGGCGGTCAGCACCTGACCGGCGGAGCGTCAGCCGCCGCTGGGCCTGTGCGGGGTGGAGCGCATCCTGATCTTGATGTCGCCGTCGCCGAGCCGGGCCACCTCGCGCAGGCCGAGGCGCCGGTAGAGGGCGAGGGCGCGGTGATTGACGGTCAGGACGTCCAGGACCAGGGCCTTGTCCTGCCGGCCGGCCTGGTCGAGCAGGGCGGTGATGAGCTCGGTGCCGATCCCGCGGCCCTGGTGGCCGGGGAGGAGCTCGATCCGGCCGAGGTAGATCTCGGTGGGACGGTGGTCGACGGCGAGCATCCCGACGTCGGCGCCGTCCGCGGTGATGATCTGCCAGTGGCCGGGGTCGAACGAGCGCGAGTGAAAGCCGCGCTGGACCTCCTCGTCCCAGCCCCAGACCGCGGTGACGTAGGCGCCCATGGCGGCCTTGTGCAGCTCGAAGCAGAACTCGTCGTCGGCGGGCGTGGCCGGCCGCAAGCCGATGCCGGTCATCGGTCGGCCGGGGCGCCGGTTTGGGCGGCCAGCCGGTCGCGAAGATCGGTCAGGCGGGCGATCTCGGCGTCGAGGACGGCGAGGCGGCGGCGGGCGATGCCGCTCGGGGCGCATGCGGGGCTGTCGTAGGGCGGCAGCGCGTCGCCGTCGAGGAGGTGGAGCCGGTCGGCGCAGGCGCGGAGGTCCTCGATCGTCAGGCCCAGGGACAGCATCCGGCGGATCGTCAGCACGCGGGCCACGTCCGCGGCGGCGTAGCGGCGCTGGCCGCTCGGCGTCCGGGACGGCGGCGGCAGCAGGCCGCGCTGCTCGTAGAGGCGCAGGGCCCGCGGGGTCGTCCCGGCCGCCGCCGCGGCGTCGCTGATCCGCATCGGGTCTCCTCTCGGAGGTCTAGAGCTCGATGATGACCGCCCCGAGGTACCGGCCGCCGATCAAATCGTGCAACGCCCGCGGTGCCTGACCGATGCCCCGGATGCGTACGTGCGGGAAAGTGATGCCCCCTGCGCGCAGCCAGGCGCCGAACCGTTCGGCCCACTCCCCGGTGCCGTCCGGACCGCCGAAGCCGCGCATCGCGATGCGTTTGGCGACCAGCTGGAAGGTGTCGATCTCGACGGGGGCCGTGGTGCCGGAGCGGTCCGGCGCCAGCTGCCCGGCGAGCGTCCCGACCAGGACGAAGCGCGCGTCGTGGCGAGCGGCGGCGATCGCGGCGCGGAGCTGCTCGCCGCCGACGTTGTCCACCACCACGTCGATGCCGTCGGGGGCGGCCTTCGCGAGCTGCTCGGCGAAGGGTTCCGTGCCTCGGATCAGGGCCGCGTCGTAACCCAGCTCCGAGACGAGGCGTCCTGCCTTCTCCCGGGAACCGGTGCTGCCGATCACCCGGCCCGCGCCCAGCAGGCGGGCGATCTGGCCCGCCAGGGAACCGACCCCGCCCGCACCGCCGGACACGAACACGGTGTCGCCCGGACGGACCGGCGCGTCCCGCGTCAGGGCCGCGTAGGCGATGGCCGCCTGGCCGAGATGGGCGGCCGGATCGGGCAGCGTGTCGTCCAGCGGCGAGCACTGATCGGCCGGCATGACGGCGTGCTCGCGCCAGCCGAGCCAGTGCCGGACGAGGTCGCCGGGCCGCGGCCCGGCGTCCGGCGGCGCCGACACGACCTCGCCGATCGCGGCCCCGAACAGCGGATCGCCGGGCCGCAGCGGCGGGAACGGGGTGCCCTCGACGCCGCCGCCGATCAGGGTGCGCACCGCCGGGAAGACCTGGAAGAAGCGGTTGCGCACCAGCACGTCGCCCTCGTCCGGCACCGGTACGGGCACCTCCACGACGGCGAAGTGCTCTGGCCTTGGCAGCCCGTCCGGCAGGGCGGCGAGCTTGACGATGCGCGAGGTCGGCGGCATGGGACGCTCCTGAGACGTCAAGTCGGGAAGGGCGTCGCGACGCTAACCCCTGACCTCCACCATCGAGCGTTAGCTCTTGACCTGTGAGGTGAGGTCGGGTGCGGCTGGGGAGCGGGCCTTGCCTCTGCGGCGCAGGCCCGCGTAGAGGAAGGTCGCCGCGTTCGCCGCGAAGAGCGCCGCTGACAGCAGGACGCTCAGGAGGGTGTCGCTCTCGCCGGGGCGGTCGGGGAGGCGCGGGTCGAGCAGGCCGAGCGGGTCCTTTCGCAGGGTGATCTTCTGGAGCGGCTTGATCTGGCCGAAGCAGTTCTCCTGCTGGGAGATCTTGTGGACGGCGTGATCGCCCGTGGTCTCCACGACGGTGCAGAACCAGTCGGCCCCGCGCCGGGCGTCCCGGTTCTCGACCTTGGTGACGACGGCGGGGGCCGACTCGCCCAGCGTCTCCATGTAGACGATGTAGAGCGCCGGCCCGGCGAAGATCGGCAGGGCGAACCCGGTGACGGCGACCAGGACCGCCGCACCGGGCCGCTGCCACGACGAGCCGACGACGGCGATCGCGACGAATGCCGTCACCACGGCGATGATGACGCCCACCACGATGAGGCCGTACGGGTATTGGGCCACCCAACCCCCGAAAGCGAGCAGCGGCGGGACGAGCAGCGCCCATTTGAGGGAGTCGGCGAGGGGCGGTCCAGTGCGGGGAGTCACTGTTGGAGGATAAGGTCCCTGGCCAGTTCGGCGATGGGTTGGCTGGACCGGTCCCCGGAGTTGCCGAGGACGACGACGACCCATCCGCTCGCGGGGAAGAAGTCGAGGTTGGCGGACGTCCCGAGGGTGCTGCCACCGCCGTGCCCGTGCACCCACTGGTCGCCTGCCAGTTCCGTGAGCGAACCGTATCCGGCGAACGCCGTGCCGAGTTGTTCTTCCGATGGCTCGTCGTCGGGTCTGGGGATCTTCGCCCCCAGCATGAGGCTGGTGTAGACGGGACCCAGCAGGTCGTCGTTCATGAGGATCTGCGCGAACCGGTCCATGTCCGCGCACGTGGCGAAGGAACCGCCGGGCGGCAGCGCGATGTAGGCGTGCTCTTCGAGGCCGTCGGTCCATTCCGACGACCCGGGCTTCTTGTAGTACGGGTGGGCGAGCGTGGGGTCGGCCCGCCATTGAGGTTTGGTGAAGAAGCCGCTGTCGCCCATGCCGGCGTCCCGGAAGAGATGCTTCATGTACGTGTAGTAGGACTGTTTCGAAAGGGCGGCCACGATCGCCCCGAGCAGGCAGTACGCGGAGTTGCTGTACTGGTTTCCGGCCCCGGGAGGGAAAGCCAGATCGACTTTCCGGATGAAGTCCACCGTGCCGTCGAGTACCTCGTCCGGGCTGTTCCATTTCTCGGACGCCTCCCTGTACCCGGGCAGGTTGTGGAAGCCACCGAGGCCGGAGGAATGGGTGAACAGGTGGTGGACGGTCACCTTGTCCGCGATGTGCGCCGGGAAGCCGTCGAGGTGGGCGCCGAGCTTGTCGGTGTAGTTCAGCTTCCCCTGCCGGGCGAGCTGGTGGACGGCGACGGCGGTGAACATCTTGGTGACCGACCCGAGCGCGAACCGGGTCCGCGGCCCGTTTCGCACTCCCTTCTTCCTGTCGGCCATCCCGTGCGAGCGGCTCAGCACGGGCCGCTTCCGGTAGGTCAGGAGGACGGAGCCCGAGAACCGGTCCCCGGCCGCGAGGTCGGCGATGAGCTGGTCCAGCTCGCCTCCAGGTTTCAGGCCGGGAGGAATCCGGCCGGACGCGGCGGCAGCGGGCGCCGCTCCGAGGGACGTCAGGGCGGCGCCGCCGGAAGCGGCGGCGCCGCCGAGCACCTTGAGTGCGGTTCGCCGTGATGTGGGAGTCATGCGCCGATACAACGGCGTCGCCTGTTTCCCTGCCGTTACGCCGCCGCCGGACGGCCGGGGGTCAGGACCGCCGCCGCGGCCGCTCCCACGGCGGCGACGACCGCGGCCAGGACGAACCCGTCGGTGAACCCGTCGAGGGTCTGTCCCGCCAGGCTCGCCGCGGCCACGCTGGAGATGACCGCCGCCCCGATGGACGCCCCGAACTCGTGGAACGTGCTGACGATCCCGGACGCGATGCCGGCCTCGTGCGGGGCCACCTGGCCGAGCGCCGTGGCCGACGCGACGACGAACATCGCTCCGGTCCCGGCGCCCGCGATCGCCGTGCCGATCACCACGCTCAGCGGGCTCATCGACACCGCCGGGACGGCCATCCCGACCGCGGCGGTGACCAGCCCGGTCACGGCGAGCCGGCGCGGTCCCGCCGTGGCGATGGCCCGGCCGGTGAGGTTGGCGCCGAACATCGTCGCGACGGCGACGGGGAGGAACAGCAGGCCGGTCCGCAGCGCACCGAACCCCTCCGCGTGCTGGAAGTAGAACGTGCCCAGGAAGAACACCGCGATCATGAGGGCGGTCGCCATCAGGATCAGGAACGTGCCGGTGGCCACCGGGCGCCGCACCAGCAGCGAGACGTCCATCATGGGTGACCGGGCGGTCTTCTGCCGGGCGACGAACGCCACGTAGCCGACCGCGGCCAGCAGCACCAGCCAGCCGATCGCGGGGCTGAGCCAGCCGTCGTCGCCGGCGCGGATGAACGCGTAGATCAGGGCGCCGGACGACGCCGTGACCAGCAGTGCGCCGAGGACGTCCGGTCGTGCCCGGGGGCCCGGCACGCTCTGCCGCGGCAGCATCCGGGCGAGCGCCGCGATGATCACCACGCCGATCGGGACGTTCACGTAGAAGACCCAGGGCCAGCCGGGGCCGGCCGTCAGGGCGCCGCCCAGCAGGACGCCGAGCGCGGCGCCGCCGCCGCCGAGCGCGGACCAGACGCCGAGCGCCTTGTTCCGCTCGTCGCCGTCGAACAGGCTCACCACCAGGGACAGCGCGGCCGGGGACAGCATCGCCGCCCCGACCCCCTGCGCGATCCGGCCGCCGAGCAGGACGCCGCCGGACCCGGCGAGCCCGGTCACCAGGGACGCCGCCGTGAAGATCAGCAGCCCGGCGAGCACGACCCGCCGCGCCCCGATCAGGTCGGCGGTCCGCCCGCCGAGCAGCATCAGCCCGCCGAACGTGAGGGTGTAGGCGCTGACCGTCCAGGTCACGGCCTGGCGGCTCAGCTCCAGGTCGGTCTCGATGTGCGGCAGCGCGATGGCCACGACGGTGACGTCGAGGATCAGCATCAGCTGGGCGATGCCGAGGAAGCCGAGGATGCGCCAGCGGAGCGGGTGGGCCGTCCCGCCCGTGCCGCCCGCGCCCTCCGGGCCGGGGATCTTGTCCGTCATCGAATCTCTCTCCTTAACTCGTACTCGACTGTACGACTTAGATGAGAGTAACACGTACTTCGGTGTACGAGTTAGGATTGGGCCATGTCTTCCGCATCACCCGGCCGGCGCCGGCGCGCAGACGCCGAGCGCAGCATCGCCCGCATCGTCTCCGCGGCCCGCGAGAGCCTCAGCAGGGACCCGAGCGCGAGCATCGACGACATCGCCAAGGCCGCCGGGGTCGGGCGGATGACGCTCTACGGCCACTTCCGCAACCGGGCCGAGCTGGTCGACGCCGCCCTGGCCGACGCGCTGCGCTCCGGCGAGGAGGTGCTGGCGGGCGTCGATCTCACCGGGAACGCGCGGGAGGCGCTGGACCGGCTGCTGGAGTCGAGCTGGTCCCTCGTGGCCGAGTCGGCCGCGCTGCTGACGGCGGCCCAGGGCACCCTTTCCGCCGGACGCATCCGCGAACTGCACGGCCGTCCCGCCGACCGCCTCGAACAGCTCATCCGCCGAGGTCAGGACGAGGGCGTGTTCCGCACCGACATGCCGATCACGTGGCTGGTCAACGTCGTCCAGTACGTCCTGCACGGTGCCGCGGAGGAGAACCGCGCCGAGCGCCTGAAGACCGAGGAGACCGCCCCCCTCATCACGGCGACCGTCCAGTCGATCCTGGCCGCCTGACCCGCGTCCCCGCCCGGCGAAGCGGCTTTACCCGCGGGGTAATCGAGTCGCGTCCACGCCGGGTGCGAGTGTCGCAGGCATGGAACGCGCATTGGAGATGGCGGCGGGAGGCCGCGTCGTGTGGGGAGCGCTGGCGCTGGCCGCGCCCGGCCTCAACGTGAAGCTGGTCGGCGCCGGCGACCGGGACACGCCCGAGCTCAGGTACATGATCCGGATCTTCGGGAGCCGGGCGGTCGCGCTCGGCCTCGGCTACCTGATCAGCGACCCGGCGGCGCGGCGCCGCTGGCGAAGGCTCTGCCTGATGGTGGACGCCTGCGACACCGCCGCCGGGGTCGCGCATCTGATCCGCGGGGACGTGCCGCGCGGGCCCGCGGCCGGGCTGGCGGCGATCACCGGCGGCTACGCCGCCCTCGGCGCGCTGGCCCTGCGCGCGGACGGCCGGACGGCCTGAGAGAGGGCCCGGCGAGCCCGCCGGCCCGTGTCGGGTACGACGCCCACCGCGCGGCCGGGCAGGATGGCAGGGTGAACGAACTCGAAGAAGGCACCCGGCTCACCCTGGACTTCGACAAGCTGGCCGGCGTCGCGGCCACCGGGGCGCGGGTCGTCCCGGTGGTCCTGCAGGACGCCGGCAGCGGTGAGGTCCTGTTCATCGGATACGCGAACGACCAGGCCCTGAAGGCCACGCTGGAGGAGAGGATCGCCGTCCTGTGGTCGACGTCCCGCAACGAGCTGTGGCGGAAGGGCGCGACCTCGGGGGACGTCCTCGCCCTGGTCGACGTGCGCGTCAACTGCGAGCAGAACTCGCTGCTCTACCTGGTCGACCGCACCACGGGCGGCGCCTGCCACACGAACCTCCCGTCCGGGGAGGCCCGGCCGACCTGCTACTACCGCTCGGTCACCGACGAGACGACCCTCCGCCACCTCCTGCAGTAGGCCGTCGAGGCGGCCAGGACGCCGGCCTGGCCGCCGCCGGCACCGCGCCGGCCCGGCACGCCGGTCATCAGCGCTTCGGCTTGAGGTGCAGGACGGTGATCCCGCAGTCGAACGAGCGCGAGCCGGCGAGGTCGAGCCGCTGGTAGCCGCCCGCCGGGAAGACCGGCATGCCGGACCCGACCGCGGTCGGGTTGACGAACAGGTGCAGATCGTCGAGCAGCCCCCGTCCGATCAGGTCCCGGACGAGCGTGCCGCCGCCGTAGGTGATGAGGTCGCCGCCCGGCTCGGCCTTCAGCCGGTTCACGGTCTCGGTGAGGTCGCCGCCCGCGACCACGGCGTTCTTCCACGGCGACTCGGCGAGCGTGTCGGAGATGACCACCTTCGGGGTGTTGTTCATCTGGTCGATGGACTCCTGTGTCTCGCCCTCGGGCCCTGACTCCCACGCCGGGATGAAGCCCTCCGCGAGCTTGCGGCCGAGGACCATGCAGTCGACCGACGCGTGGAGCGCGTCGACATAGGCGTCGACGTCGTCGGTCCACGGCATCGTCATCCAGTCCATCTCGCCGTTCGGGCCGGCCATGTAGCCGTCCGCGCTGACCTGGACCTGAAGCTTGAACGTGCGCATTGTGAGCGTCCTCTCGGGCGGGCGGCGGGACCGTCCTGCCGCTGTCCTTCCCAGTGCCCCCAGCCTCGCGGACCGCGTTTACGGAATGTTTACGGCGCCACCTCCGTCCCGGCGCCCGCCCGGCCCCCCTCCGCTCAGTCCAGCCCCAACCCGGTGATCGATGTGCCGATGACGCGCCACCTGTCGTCCTGCCTGGCCACCGTGACGGAGACCGGCCGGATGCCGGACGGGCGGACGATGACCTCCGCCGTTCCGGTGCCCCGCATCCGCACCGTCGTGCTCGCCTTTCCCAGTGCTTCCCTCCAACGCCCGGGAGTGCCGGGGCGGTTGGAGTCCGCGATGCGCTCCGCGTACTCCAGGACCACGCTGTCGCAGCCGCGCAGAGCGAAGCGCTTGGCTCGTGCGTCAGCCGACACGAGTTCGCACGCGGTCGCCGCGTCGCCCGCGACGGCGGCCTGGAGATAGATGACGGCGGTCTGCCTGGCACCTTTCTCGCCGCCCGACGAGCCGATGCCTTTCACCTCGGCCGGCGTCATTCCCTCTTCGTAGGTGAGCGGCGCCTTCCCGCCCTGGACATTGAGGATGACGACGGACCCGCCTCCGAACACCGTGAGAGCCGCCAGCCCGGCCAGCCCGACGCGGATATTGCGCTTCCTGACGTTGATGTCGCCGCCCGCGATCTGCGTCGACCGAATGTTTCCCCAGGTGCCCACATTGACCTGATTTCCCGCCGAGGGGCGATCATTGGGATTGCTCGGGAGCATCCGCCCTCCTTACAATAGACGGCGTCAGATTAACTCCATGGCTGATCGTTCGATATGGCCCGAAGGTGGAACGACGGCGCCCCGAGGTGACGGCGATGCAGGACGGTCCGCTCGGCACCCGTGACCTGACGCGCCTGCTCACGGTGGTCGAGGAGTGCGGGCGGCAGCCCGATCTCGCCGCCTTCCGGGAGACCGCGGTGGACGCGCTCGCCCGCCACCTCGGCTACCGGCACGCCACCTTCTTCGCGGGCCGGACGGTCCCCGCCCTCTTCGCCGACCGGGATCCCGTGGCGAACGGCCTGCCTGGGCACATCGTCCGCCGCTACGTCGAGGACGCGCACCGCGTCGACCCGTTCGCCCAGCGCGCCGCCGCGCCCGGCTACCGCGGCCGCCGTGTCCTGTCCCTGGACCAGCTCGATCCCCTCGGCCTTCCCGGCGGGCGCGAGTACCTTGATTCTTTCCTTTTTCGGAATGGCATCCACGCGAAGATGGTCATGCTTCTCCAGGCGCCGGGAGCGGCTGCCGGAATCGGCATCCTCTCCAAAGAGTCCGGGGAATTCCGGGCGGTCGACCTGGCCCGCGTCTCCTTGTTGAGAGGCCATCTGGAGAACCTTTTTCGCCTTTACGTCCGGCAGTCGGCGCGCACGCCGGTCGAGCCTCGCCTCACCTCCCGCCAGGCGGAGGTGGCCGATCTGGTGGCGAGCGGGCTGACGAACAGGGAGATAGCCGAGGCCCTGTTCATCAGCACCGACACCGTGAAGAAGCACCTGGCGAGGGCGATGGAACTGACCGGATCCGCCAACCGCACCCAGCTGGCGCTGACCTGGAACCGGCACCGCGCCGACCCGGCCGGAGGGCCGGGGGCGGCCACGACACGGGGGGCCTGATCGTTGGCTGCGACATGGTTCGGGGGTCCGAGGACGCGGCGGCCCATCGCCGCCGCGACCGCGCTGCTCGCCGGCTGCCTGCTGCTGAGCGGATGCGGGCGGGACGAGACGGCGTCCATCCTCGGCGCGGAGGCGCTGGTGGCCGGGGTGCGGCCGGATCTGCCGGGCATCGGGTTCCGGCGTCCGGACGGGACGTTCGAGGGCCTGGACGTGGACGTCTCCCGCTACCTCGCCGAGCGGATGGGGAAGAAGGTCCGGTTCGTCCCCGCGCTGGCGCGGGACCGGGAGCGGCTCCTCCGGGACGGCGACGTCGACATGGTGCTGACGTTCTGGATCGAGCCCGAGTGGAAGCAGCGCCTCGCGTTCGCGGGCCCCTACCTCCTGTCGTACCAGGACATCCTCGTCCGGGACGGCGAGAAGAAGGTGCGCGGGGTCCGCGACCTGAAGGGGCGCAGGATCTGCGCGGTCACCGGGTCGGGCGCGGCCGAGGCCGTGACCGTGGAGCGGGAGGTGCCGGCGGTCCCGGTCACGGCGCGCTCCTACGACGAGTGCATGGTCATGCTGGGGGACGGCCGGATCGACGCGGTCACCACGAACGACACGATCCTGGCCGGGCTGAAGACGCGCCAGGGCGCCGGGTTCCGCCTGCTGAACTCCCGGTTCGGCGAGCGGCGGACGGGCATCGCGATCCGGCAGGGCGACCCGGACGGCTGCGAGGCGCTCAACCGGGCCATCACCGAGATGTACCAGGACGGGATGATGGCGAAGTTCATGCACAAGTGGTTCGGCGCGTCCGGCCTCGACCTGTCGGACGTCGAGGTCCCGCAGTTCGAAGGCTGCCTCTGACCCCCACACCGCCCCGGGCGGATCAGGTTGGGCCGCCGGGATGCCGGGCATGACCGCACACGTCCGGGTGAGGGGGGCGACGGTGGAGGGACAGGGCTGGCCGCGGCTGCGGGTCGATGACTGGCAGGAGACCCGCGACACGCTGCACATGTGGACGCAGATCGTCGGGAAGATCCGGCTGGCGCACGCGCCGCTGGTGAACCACTGGTGGCAGGTGACGCTGTACGTCAGCGCGCGCGGCCTGACCACGTCCGCGATCCCCCACGGCACGGGGGCGTTCGACATCGAGTTCGACTTCGTCGACCACCTGCTGCTCGTCCGCACGACCGAAGGCGGGGCACGGGAGATCGGGCTGGAGCCCATGCCGGTCTCGGAGTTCTACGCGCGGACGATGCGGGCCCTCGACGACCTCGGGGTCCCGACGCGCATCCAGGCGCGCCCCAACGAGGTCGACCCCGCGATCCCGTTCGCGGAGGACGACCGGCACGCCTCCTACGACGCCGCGGCGGCGCACCTGTTCTGGCGCCAGCTGCTCCAGCCCGCGCGGGTGATGGGCGAGTTCCGCTCCCGCTTCGCCGGCAAGGTCAGCCCGGTGCACTTCTTCTGGGGCGCGATGGACCTCGCCTGCACGCGCTTCTCCGGACGGGACGCCCCCGAGCATCCGGGCGGGGCCCCGAACTGCGGCGACTGGGTGATGGTCGAAGGCTATTCACGGGAGCTCAGCAGCTGCGGCTTCTGGCCCGGCGGAGGCGAGGAGGGCGCCTTCTACGCCTACGCCTACCCCGAGCCGCCGGGATTCGCCGACCGTCCGGTTGGGCCGTCCGGCGCCTTCTACAGCCGGGAGAACGGCCAGTTCCTGCTGCCGTACGAGGCGGTGCGGAAGGCTCCCGATCCCGATCGCGCCCTGCTGGAGTTCCTCCAGGACACCTACGAGGCGGCGGCCGACCTCGGCCACTGGGACCGCTCCGCCCTGGAGGTCGACCCGGCCCGCTGGTCCCACAAGGCCCGAGGGACCGTCCACGAGGCGCGCGGCTAGTCCTGGCCGTCGCCTGCCCCGGAGGAGCCGCCGTCGCCGGCGCCATCGAGGTCCACGGTGCCGTTCCCGGAGCCGCCCTGGGCCTTCTGCGGACTCAGCCCGTTGCCGCTGCCGGTGCCGTTCCCGCTGCCGCCGCCGTTCCCCGAGTTGGCGCCGGGCGACGAGCCGTTGTCGTTCCCCGGGCCTCTCGGAGGCTTGACCGGCTTCTCCGGCTTCGCGGTCTTCTTCTGCTGGCCCGGCGCGTTCGTCCTGCCGTGCGACTTCCTGGCGCCGGGCGTGCCCCCCGCTCCGGGCTTCCCGGGGGCCGGCGACGTCCCAGGAGGCTGCGAGCCGTGCGTCGCGGGGGTGCTGTCGCCGCCGCGGCCCTTGGGCTCGCTGCGGGTCGGCGACGGGGAGGGCGCCGGTTCCTGGCCGGGGAAGTTGCCCGTCGCGTACGCCACGCCGCCCGACAGCAGCAGGATCAGGCCGCCCACCGCCGCGATGATCTTGGCGGTCAGAAAGCGGCGCAGGTCCGCCGCCCGGTGCCGGCGGGTGGAGCGCGGGGCGGCCAGGAAGGCGGCGACGGCGGCGTCCTCGCCGCCGAGCTCCTCCGGGCGGCCGGGCGCCGCGGCGGCGGAGAGCAGCGCACGCAGCGCGGCAGGGCCGTCGCCGCCGTCGAGCAGGCGCTCGGCGGTGCGGTCGTCCGGCCTTCCGGGCTCGGTGTGGTCGCTCATGTCACCCCTTCAGCGCCGGTACCGCCGCTTTTGTCACCTCGGACGAGCGGCCGGGCCTGTGCCGGGTCGTCGGTGGCCTGGGGACTGGGGGACGACAGCCGTTCGGCGAGCCGCCGCAGGCCGCGGTAGGCGGCGGTGCGGACGGCGCCCGGACGCTTGCCGAGGACCGAGCCCGCCGACTTGGCGTCCAGGCCCACGACGACGCGCAGCAGCACCGCCTCGGCCTGGTCGCGGGGGAGTTCGGCGATCAGCGCCAGGGCCCGCTCGGTGGCGATGCCGTCCAGCGCGTCCAGCTCGGTGTCGGCACCGGCGGCCATCGTCACCAGCTCCTCGGCCGGCAGGTCGGTGTCGGGGCGCCGCGACCGGCGGCGCAGATGGTCCAGGGCGCGGTGCCGGGTGATCGTCGCGGTCCAGCCCCGGAAGCCGTCGAGGTCGCCGCGGAACGAGCGGAGGTCCCGGGCGATCTGCAGCCAGGCCTCCGACGTCACGTCCTCGGCGTCCGCGCCGACGAGCGCGCCGGCGAACCGGATCAGGCGGGGCTGGACGTCGCGGTAGAGCATGCGGAAGGACGCCTCGTCGCCGTCCTGCGCCGCACGCAGCGCCCGGCTGAGCTCGTCCTCGTCCACCGCGCCATTGTGCAGGCATTTCCCCGGTGGTGTGACACGTACTCGGAGGTACGCGCTGAAGCAGTGAACGCCTTTGCCGCCGGGCGTTCCCCCCCCCGCACCCGATTGATGGACGAAGGATGATCGGCAACGTGCCGCAAGATCGGGACAAGCTACTTGTCACCGGCATTTCGCCGGTGACCGGGCCGCCGACGACGCCCCTGCCGCCGGCGACGCCGATGCCTTCGACGACACCGATGCCCTCGGCGACGCCGGACCGGGAGCCGGACGCGGAGACGGCGCCCGTCTTCGCCGACGCGTCCGGATGGCGGGCGCGGTTCGGGCGCAGGCTCGGGCTGCTCGCCGGCGCCCTCCTCATCGTGTTCCTGGGCTCGCTCGGCCTCGGCATGACCACGGGCGCCGATGTGCCGCTGACGCCGTGGAGCCGCGCCTCCCCCGAGCCGCGCGTGAAGCTGAGCCGCCCGAACGTCCCGCCGAAGCACACGACGAGCAAGGCGCCCGCGGCGGCGCGGCCCCGGCCCACCGCGCAGGCCGGGAGGCCCGCTCCGTCCGCGGCCCCGGGGCCCTCCTCCCTCCCGGGCCCGACGGCCGCCGCCACCACGGACCGTCCCGGGAAGTCGCAGGCCAGCCCGCCCGCGTGGGGCCGCCAGAAGAAGAACCGCTGACCGTGCGGCGGCGTGAGCCACGGGGGCACTGGGCTCTGCTCCTGCTCGGCGGGCTGGCGCTGACCGTGCTCCTCCTGCTGGACGGCTTCGCGCACGGCGCCGTCGGCGAGGCGCCGCGGGAGGTGCCGCGGCGGCCCGTGCCGGCTCCGTCCCAGATCGTCTCGGGCGGCCCGGTCGTCAACCTCGCGGGGGGAACCCCGCAGAGCCGCCGGATGCCCGCGAAGACGATCGCGCTGACGTTCGACGACGGCCCCGACCCGACGTGGACGCCGCGGCTGCTGGACGTCCTGCGCCGCCGCGGAGCCCGCGCCACGTTCTTCACCGTCGGCGCCCGCGTAGCCGAGAACCCGTCGCTGACCAGGCGCATCCTCCGCGAGGGCCACGAGATCGGGTCGCACACCTACACGCACGTCGACCTCGCCGCCGCGCCCGCGTGGCGCGGGCGCCTGGAGATGGACCTCACGCAGCGGGCGCTGGCGGGCGCGGCCGGCGTCCACACGCGGCTGATGCGGATGCCGTACTCGTCCCGTCCGGACGGCCTGACCGCGCCCGAGTGGCGCGCGGCCGAGCGGGCCGGCCGGGACGGGTACGTCGTGGTCCTCGCCGACCGCGACACCGAGGACTGGGCCGAGCCGGGCACCGCGACGATCGTCCAGCGGGCGCTGGCGGCGGAGCGGCAGGGCGAGGGCGCGGTCGTGATGCTGCACGACTCCGGCGGCGACCGGTCCGAGACCGTCGCGGCCGTGGAGCGGATCCTCGACCGGCTCCAGCCGCGGGGCTACCGGTTCACCACGCTCACGCGGGCGCTCGGCATTCCCGCGGCCGAGGTGCCGGTGCCCGCGCACGAGAAGGCCGTCGGCTGGACGCTCGTCGCGGCCCAGCGCGCCGCGTCCGCCCTCACCGGGACGATGGGCGTGCTGTTCGCGGTGGCCGGGATCCTGTACGTGCTCAGGCTCCTGACGCTGCTGGTGTTCGCGCACGTCCACATGCGGCGGGTCCGGACGCCGCGGTACCGCCCGCGGCGGGCCGCCGGGCCGGGGCGGGCGCCGCCGGGGGAGCTGCCGCCCGACCCGTTCCCGCCCGTGTCCGTGGTCGTCCCCGCCTACAACGAGGAGGCGGGGATCGCGGCGACCGTCGCCTCGCTCCTCGACACCGACTACCCGGGCACCGTCGAGGTGATCGTGGTGGACGACGGGTCCACCGACGGCACGGCCGCGATCGTCGACTCCCTCGGCCTGCCCGGCGTGTACCTGATCCGCAAGCCGAACGGCGGCAAGCCGAGCGCGCTCAACGCGGGCATGGAGGTGGCCCGGTCGGAGATCTTCGTGCTGGTGGACGGCGACACCGTCTTCCAGCGGGACACGATCCGGCACCTCGTCGCGCCGTTCGCGGACCCGGACGTGGCGGCGGTCAGCGGGAACACCAAGGTCGCGAACCGCGGCGGCATCCTCGGACGCTGGCAGCACATCGAGTACGTCATCGGCTTCAACCTCGACCGGCGGATGTTCGACGTCCTGCGGTGCATGCCGACCGTGCCGGGCGCGATCGGCGCGTTCCGGCGGTCGGTGATGGCGCGGGTGGGAGGCGTCCCGGGCGACACCCTCGCCGAGGACACCGACCTCACCATGGCGATCTGCCGCACCGGGATGCGCGTCGTCTACGAGGAGAAGGCCATCGCCTGGACGGAGACGCCGTCCTCCCTGCGGCAGCTGTGGAGGCAGCGGTACCGCTGGTGCTACGGGACGATGCAGGCGATGTGGAAGCACCGCCGCTCCGTCGTCGAGCGCGGCGGGTCCGGGCGGTTCGGGCGCCGCTGCCTGCCCTACCTGACGGTGTTCCAGGTCCTGCTGCCGCTGTTCGCGCCGGCCGTCGATCTGTTCGCGCTGTTCGGGCTGGTCTTCCTGGACCCCGCCGCTCCCGTTATCACCTGGGCGGTGTTCGTGGCCGCGCAGGCCGCCGCGGGCGCCTACGCGCTCTGGCTGGACGGCGAGCCCGTCCGCCCGCTGTGGGCGCTGCCGCTCCAGCAGTTCGTCTACCGGCAGCTGATGTACCTGGTCGTCGTCCAGTCCCTGGTCACGGCCCTGCTGGGGGCGGGGCTGGGCTGGCACACCATCAGGCGGACGGGGACCTTCACCGATTTCAGAGGCCGGGAACAATCCCCGGGGTCCATCGGTTACACATGACAGCCGGTGTGCCTGGTGTCCCCGGGCCTCACCTTTCGCCTTCACGGAATACCGTCCGGCTGGAGCCGTGTTGTGCCTTTCGCCGAGAGGCGACCCACACACCGGTGCAAGCCCTGTCCGTTAGGGCAGATCAGGCCCCGCCGGGTCGTCCGACCCGGCGGGGCCTGATCGTTTGCGGGCAGACTTGGCGGCATGAGTCTCGCCGCGCGCCTGGAGCACCTCGGCCGCCCTCTGGTCGACGAACAGCTCGAGCACCCCACCGTCCAGGGCATCGCCCAAGGGAATCTGGACGAAGCCGTATTCCGCTCCTGGCTGGAGCAGGACTACCTCTTCCTGCACGACTACGTGCGCGTGTTCTCGCGCCTCGCGTGGCAGGCACCCGACCCCCATCTCGGCGATCTCGTCGATCTCGCCCATGCGACGTTCCACGACGAGCTTGAGCTGCACCGATCTCTCTCCGCGAGCTTCGCCGCGGACTTGGACGGCGCCAAGAAGGGCCCGGCCTGCGCGGCGTACACGTCCTTCCTCCTGGACAGCGCCGCCGTGTACGCCGATGGCCTCGCGGCCCTGTACCCCTGCATGTGGGGTTACTCGACCCTCGGACGGCTGCTCGCGGAGAACCCGCCGTCCGAACCGCGTTACCGCCGCTGGGTCGACACCTACGCCGACCCGGGGTTCGCGGAGCTGACGTCCCGCATCGCCCAGATGATCGACGAGTCCGGCGCCGAGCAGGCGGTGGCGGAGCGCTTGTTCCTGGAGGGCATGCGCCACGAGATCGCCTTCTGGGACGTGCCCCTCACGTGAGCGCCGGGTAGTCCACGTACCCCTCCGCGCCGCCGCCGTAGACGAGCTCGGGCACGTGCGGGTCGAGCGGGGCGCCCGACGCGAACCGCGCGGGCAGGTCGGGGTTGGAGATGAACAGGCGGCCGAAGGAGAACACGTCGGCCAGCCCCGCCTCGACCACCGACTCGCCGGCCGCCCGCGTCGTCGGCTCGTCGCCGTTGAAGTTGCCGATCAGCGTGCCCGACCAGCGCGGGCGCAGGTCGGCGAGGGCGCCGTACGCGCCGCGCTCGATGATGTGCAGGTAGGCCAGGCCGAGCGGGTCCAGGGCGTCGACGAGCGCCCGGTAGGTGCCCTTCGGGTCCTCCTCGGCGATCTCGTTCTCCGGGTTGTCGGGGGAGATGCGCAGGCCGACGCGCTCCGGGCCGACCGCGTCCGCCACGGCCCGCACGACGTCGAGCGCGAAGCGGATCCGGCCGTCGCGGGAGCCGCCGAACCGGTCGGTGCGCCGGTTGGTGTTCTCGGCGAGGAACTGCTGGACGAGGTAGCCGTTCGCGCCGTGCACCTCGACCCCGTCGAACCCGGCCCGGATCGCGTTGCGCGCCTCGGCGGCGAAGTGGCCGACGGCCGCTTCGACCTCGGCGGTCGTCATCGCGCGGGGCGTGACGTGCTCGACGGAGCCCACGTTCGTGTGGATCCGCTGCGACTCGATCCGGACGGCCGAGGGGGCGACCGGCGTCGCGCCGCCCGGCAGGTTCAGCGGGTGCGTCATCCGGCCCACGTGCCAGAGCTGAGCGAAGATCGTCCCGCCCGCCGCGTGCACGGCGCCGGTGACCTCGCGCCATCCGGCGACCTGCTCGTCCGTCACCAGCCCGGGAATGCCGGGGCCGCCCTTGCCGAGCTCGTGCGGCCAGATCCCCTCGGTGACGATCAGGCCCGCCGCGGCACGCTGCGCGTAGTACTCCCCGGTCAGCGGGTGCGGGACGGCGGTCACGTCGTCCGCCCTCCCCCGCGTCATCGGCGCCATCGCGATCCGGTTGCGCAGCCTGAGATGCGGGCCCTCGTACGGGGTGAGCAGCGGGCCGGTCATCGGGGTCCCCTCTCGCCGGGCGGGTCATGTGCATGTACCTGCATGAGTTGTATGTACATGCAGATATTGGCATTGCATGTATGCTGGCGTCAACAGGGAAGCGGGTGCGAGATGAGCCTTGCCGAGAAGACCGCCGGGACCACGGCCACCGCCGACGGCCCCCTCTGGGACGGCATCGTCACCCTGCACGGGCGCGTCGAGGCCCGGCTCGCCAAGGCGCTGCAGCGCCGCCACGGGATCGGCCTGTCGGAGTACCGGGCGCTCTGCCGCCTCTCCCGCGCCGAGGACCACGAGCTGCGGATGCAGGAGCTCGCCGACCTCATCGGCCTCAACCAGAGCTCGGTCAGCCGGCTCGTCGCCCGCCTGGAGGCCGCGGGCCTCACCCGCCGCGCCATGTGCCCCAAGGACCGCCGCGGCGTCTACAGCGTCATCACCGACGAGGGCCTGGCCGTCCTGGACAAGGCCAGCCCCACCTACGTCGAGACCCTCACCGAAGCCCTCGACGCCGCCGCCGAAGACCCCACCCTCGCCCCGCTGATCGCCACCCTCCGCCCCTGATCGCCACCCTGCCCCCTTGATCGCGGCCTTGCGCTCTTGATCGCGGCCTTGCGCTCCTGATCGCCACCCTGCCCCCTTGATCGCGAGCTTGCGCTCTTGATCGCGGCCTTGCGCTCCTGATCGCCACCCTGCCCCCTTGATCGCCACCCTGTGCCTCTGATCGCCACCCTGTGCCCCCTATCGCGAGCTTGCGTCGCTGAGCTCTCCTGGCCCGCGGACCTTAGTCCGCACGTCGGCCGCGCTATAGGGGCTGCTCGCGTAGTGAGCCTCTGGGGACCCCGGAGGGAGGCGGCCATCGCACGCAGTGCCTGTGACGCCGGGCCGTCAAGGCCCGGCGTCACAGGCACTGCGATCGGACTCAGAGCGGCTTGAAGCTCCGGAGGCGGAGGCTGTTGGTGACGACGAAGACCGAGGAGAACGCCATGGCGCCACCCGCGATCATCGGGACCAGCAACCCGGACGCCGCCAGCGGGATGGCCGCCACGTTGTAGGCGAACGCCCAGAACAGGTTGCCCTTGATCGTGCCGAGCGTGCGGCGGGACAGCCGGATCGCGTCGGCCGCTGCGCGCAGGTCGCCGCGCACCAGGGTCAGGTCGGACGCCTCGATCGCCACGTCCGTCCCGGTGCCCATCGCGAGGCCGAGGTCGGCCTGGGCGAGCGCTGCGGCGTCGTTGACCCCGTCCCCGACCATCGCCACGGTCCGCCCCTCGGACTGGAGGCGCTTGACCACGTCCACCTTGTCCTGCGGCAGGACCTCGGCGATGACCTCCTCGATGCCGACCGTGTCCGCGACCGTGCGGGCCACCGTCTCGTTGTCGCCGGTCAGCAGGACCGGACGCAGCCCGAGCGCCGTCAGCCGCTCGACCGCCTCCCGCGAGGTCGGCTTGACCTGGTCCGCGACGGTGACGACCGCGCGGGCCTCGCCGTCCCAGCCCACCGCGACGGCGGTGTGGCCGAGCGACTGGGCCTTCTCCATGGCGCGTTCGAGGTCGGCGGTGAGGTGCTGCGACCACTCGGCGAGCAGCTGCGGGCGTCCCGCGAGGACGCCGTGCCCGTCCACCACGCCCTGGACGCCGAGGCCCTCCACGTTGGCGAAGTCCTCGACCGTGCCGAGTTCCCCGACCCGCTCCAGGGCACCCTTGGCGATCGCCTGGGCGATCGGGTGCTCGGACGCGTTCTCCAG
Source organism: Actinomadura madurae (assembly GCF_047130825.1). Classification (NCBI taxonomy): domain Bacteria; kingdom Bacillati; phylum Actinomycetota; class Actinomycetes; order Streptosporangiales; family Thermomonosporaceae; genus Actinomadura; species Actinomadura madurae. Next base: position 6,472,451 of record NZ_CP083237.1, on the reverse strand, counting down.
CGCCCCCGCCAGCCGCAGGACCTCGTCCTCCGACACGCCGTCGGCGGTGACGACGTCGACCAGGGCCATCCGGCCGGTGGTGACGGTGCCGGTCTTGTCCAGCACGATCGTGTCGACGCGGCGGGTGGACTCCAGGACCTCGGGGCCCTTGATCAGGATGCCGAGCTGCGCGCCGCGTCCCGTCCCGACCATGAGCGCGGTCGGGGTGGCCAGGCCGAGGGCGCACGGGCAGGCGATGATCAGCACCGCGACCGCGGCGGTGAACGCGCCGGCCAGCGGCTCGCCGGTGCCGATCCAGAAGCCGAGCGTGCCGATCGCCAGCGCGATCACGATCGGGACGAAGACGCCGGAGATCCGGTCGGCGAGCCGCTGCGCCTGCGCCTTGCCGTTCTGCGCCTCCTCCACCAGCCGCGCCATCTGCGCGAGCTGGGTGTCGGCGCCGATCCGGGTGGCGCGCACCAGCAGCCGCCCGCCGGCGTTCACGGTCGCGCCGGCCACCGTGTCGCCGGGCCCGACCTCGACCGGGACCGACTCGCCGGTCAGCATGGACGCGTCCACCGCGGACGAGCCCTCCTCGACCGTCCCGTCCGTGGCGATCTTCTCGCCGGGACGGACGACGAACAGGTCGCCCTCCGCGAGCCGGCCGATGGGGACGCGCTCCTCGCGCCCGTCCCGGATGACCGAGACCTCCTTGGCGCCGAGCTCCAGCAGGGCCCGCAGCGCGGCGCCGGCGCGGCGCTTGGACCGCGTCTCGAAGTACCGGCCGGCCAGGATGAACATGATCACACCGGACGCGGCCTCCAGGTAGATGTTCATCGACCCGTCCGAGCGGGTCATCGAGAACTCGAACCCGTGCTTGATGCCCAGCTCGCCGGCGGTGCCGAGGAACAGCGCCCACAGCGACCAGGCGAACGCGGCGAGCGTGCCCAGCGAGATCAGGGTGTCCATGGTGGTCGCGCCGTGCCGCAGGTTGACCGCCGCGGCCTTGTGGAACGGCCAGCCCGCGTACACCACGACCGGGGAGGCCAGCGTCAGCGAGAGCCACTGCCACCCCTCGAACTGGATGGCCGGGATCATCGCCATCGCGATGACGGGGACCGACAGGACGACCGCGGTGATGAGCCGCTGCCGGACCGGGCGCAGGGCGTCGTCCGGCTCGGGCGCGGCGTCCTGCGCGCCCTCCTCCGCCGGCGGGGCCGGCAGCGCGGCCGTGTAGCCCGCCTTCTCGACCGTCGTGATCAGGTCCTCCGGAGATACCTCCGGGGGGAACTCGACGCGGGCCTTCTCGGTGGCGTAGTTGACGGTCGCGGTGACGCCGTCCATCTTGTTGAGCTTCCGCTCGATGCGGTTGGCGCACGAGGCGCACGTCATACCGCCGATCGTCAGCTCGATAGGCGCGGACTTCGCTTCCGTGCTCATCGTGTCCTCCTTCGCATCGATCGTGCGGTACGCGTCAGTGGGTGTGGGGGCGGTCGTCGTGGCCGGGTTCGGCCTCCTGCGCGGGGACCTGGGTGTCCCCGGCGTGCACCGTGAACTCGGCGGTGCGGACCTTGCCGCCGTGCTTGAAGTCCAGGTAGAGCCGGTAGGCGCCGGAGCTGGGCGCCTCGGCGGAGAACGTGATGCCGGGGCCGGGCTCGGTGACACCGTCGCCGGGCTCGCCGTCCGGGTGGACGTGCAGGTAGGCGAGGTCGCCCTGCCGCAGGGCGACGAGGTGCCCGTACGCCTCCAGGTACGGCTGCAGGTCGGTGACCGGCCTGCCGTCCTTGCTCACGGTGAGGGTCAGCTCGGTGGACTTGCCCGGGGTGAGACCGCCGGTGAGCTTCACCTCGTAGCCGTCCACCGTCGCCACCTGCTCGGGCTTGGGCAGCGGGGCGGGCTTCTGGTCGCCCGGGGCGAAGACGTCGGTCCCCAGCGTGAGCTGCCGGGTCGCGCCGGTCGGCTGGATGTCGGTGAAGAACCGGTACACGCCCGCCTTCGGCAGCTTGATCTGGACGGACCAGACGCCGCCGCCGAGCTGGGTCGGGTGCAGGTGCTGGAAGCCCGCCAGGTCGCGCCGAGCGACGATCAGGTGCAGCAGCTTGCCGTGCAGGGGCTTGAACGCGGTGACGGGCTTTCCGTCCGGGCCGGTGATGGTGAACCGGAAGTCGGTCTTCTCGCCCGGGGTGACGGTCGTCCGCTGGGGGGTCAGCGTGTAGCCGTCCTCCGACACCTGGAGGCCGCCGGGGGCGTGGGCCGCCGCGGCGGTGTGCCCGCCGCCGTGCCCGCCCTCGCCGCCGCCGGCGTGGCCGCCGCCGTTCTCGTGGGAGGCCATCTTCTCGGCGGGCTCGCCGACGGGGCCGGTGATCTTACCGATGCCCGCGGCGCCGCCGAAGACGACCGCCAGTCCTACGGCGTAGGCCCCGATCCTGGTCGCGCTGTTCATGCCGATTCACTCCGCTCGTCGGTCGGGCGAGGCACCCCGCCCGGAGGCGGGGCGCGCTTCGCTCACGAGGTCAGCTGGTATCCGGCCTCCTCGACGGCGGCCTGGACCCGGGCCTCGTCGAGGGGCGTCTGGCTGGTGACGGTGACCTTGCCGCTCGGCAGGTCGACGTCCACACCGGTCACGCCGGTGATCTGCTCGACCTCCTCGGTCACCGAGCTCACGCAGTGGCCGCAGGTCATCCCGCTGACGGTGTAGGTGGTGGTGCTCATCGCGTCTCCTTCTCAATTACCCCTGGGGGGTATCTCCTGCGCCTCAGACTGCCATAACCGAACGCCCCTGACAACCCCTGGGGGGTATCCATCTGTTCCGAGATCCCGGTCACAGCCGCCTCCAGAGTTATCCACAGACGTCCACAGGGCTGTGGACGACGTTCCGGCACCCCGGCCCGTCGCGGATACTGAAGCCATGCCTGAGCTACCTGAGGTGGAGGCGCTGGCGGGGTTCCTGCGGGAGCGCGTGGTCGGCCATGTCGTCGCCCGCGTCGATGTTCTCGCCATCTCCGCGCTGAAGACCTACGACCCGCCGGTGACCGCGCTCGGCGGGCTGGCCGTCACCGGCGCGTCCCGGCACGGCAAGTTCCTCGACCTGGACGTCGACGGGCTGCACCTGGTGATCCACCTCGCCCGCGCGGGCTGGCTGCGCTGGCGGGACGAGATACCGGCCAGGCCCGTCCGGCCCGGCGGCAAGAACCCGCTCGCGCTGCGCGTCCACCTGGACGACGGCTCGGGCTTCGACCTGACCGAGGCCGGGACGAAGAAGGGGCTCGCCGTCTACGTCGTCCGCGACCCGGACGACGTGCCCGGCGTGGCCTCGCTCGGCCCCGACCCGCTGGACGACGCGTTCACCGTCGAGGCGCTCGCCGGGATCGTCGGAGGGAAGCGCAACCAGATCAAGGGCCTGCTGCGCGACCAGAAGGTGATCGCCGGCATCGGCAACGCCTACTCCGACGAGGTCCTGCACGTGGCGAAGATGTCGCCGTTCAAGATGGCGTCGTCGCTCACCGGGGAGGACGTCGCCGTCCTGCACGAGGCGATCGTCACCACGCTGCGGGACGCGGTCGAGCGCTCGCGCGGCCTGGAGGCGCAGGACCTCAAGGGCGAGAAGAAGACCGGCCTGCGGGTGCACGGGAAGGCCGGCCAGAAATGCCCGGTCTGCGGCGACACGATCCGCGAGGTGTCGTTCGCCGACTCGGCGCTCCAGTACTGCCCCACCTGCCAGACGGGCGGCAAGCCGCTCGCCGACCGCCGCATGTCCCGCCTGCTCAAGTAGCCCGCCCGCCGGCCCGCCCCGGCATTCCGCGCGAAGGCCCCATGCCGGGAGAGAACGGCGGCGTATCGTGGCGCGAGACGATCACGCCTCTCGCCGTCCCAGGAGCCGCCATGGGCTACCCGCCCCACCCCGCGCAGCCGGGCCCGGGTGGGCCGTACGCCCCTGGCCACCCGTCCCCTCCCGCCGCCCCCGCGCACCCCTACGCGCCCAGCGCGCCGCCGCCCGCGCACGGGTATCCGCCCGGCGGCCACCCCCAGCAGGGCGGATACCCCCACCAGGGCGGCTACCCGGCACCGCAGGCGCCGCCCGCGCATCCCGGGCCGCCGATGCCCCCGCAGCAGCCCGCCGACCTGTACGGCTCGCCCATCCTCGTCTACGACCAGCCGGCGCAGTTCTTCTCGACCGAGGCGAACTACACGATCTGGAGCCCGCAGGGGCAGCCCGCCGCCTACGTCCGCGAAGAGGGCGTGAGCGGCGCCAAGAAGGCGCTGCGCGTGATGAGCCAGGGCAACCAGAACAAGGCCGAGCGGAAGCTGTCGGTCTTCCGTGCGGACGGCATGCCGTACTTCGCCTTCTACAAGCCGTACGGGTTCATGGGGACGCCCATGATGAAGGTGCTCACGCCGCACGGCGGCCTCTTCGGGCACCTGCGCAAGCGGGCGATGCGCGGGTGGGAGATCCTCGACCCGCACGAGCGGCAGATCGGGTACTACGAGCTGCTCAGCGGCCGGATCACCGACTGGCAGCAGCGGGAGCTGGCCCGCATCCAGCGCGGTTTCGCGGGCATGGGCGAGTACCTGTCGCAGGTGTTCACGGGAGCGGACCGGTACGTCCTGCGCATGCACGTCCAGCTCCAGGAGCCGATGCGGACGCTCGTGCTGGCGTGCCCGCTCGCGTTCGACACGGCCGTCTCCCAGAACCGCAGCATCGGCGGCCTTTTCTAGAACGACCTGTTCGAGAACGGATCAGGGCCCGGCCGGACGGCCGGGCCCTGATCGTTCGTGAACGAGACCGGAACGGGGATGGCTCGTTCGGCGGATGTGTGGTGTCAGCGCACCTTCGGCACGCTGCCGAAGAGCGGGCCGACCTCGGTCCAGCGGTGCAGCTGGCAGCCGTCGGCGCGGGTGAACTGGGTGTCGATCTCCTTCCCCTGCCAGGTGCCCTTGACCGTGGCGATCTCCGGACCGCCGTAGATCTTGGTGCACATCTGGTTCTCGGGGACGGGCTTGAAGGGTTCCTTGACCTTGGTGAGGGCCGCGCAGGCGTCGGCGGCCTTGGGATGGGTGCCACCCGGTGGCTCGCAGGTCAGCTTCCAGGTCTTGGCGGGTGCCTCCTTCGAGGCCTTGACCTCCACGGTGAGTGTGTCCGCCGGCGTGCCGGACGGCTGCACGGACGTCGTGCCCGAAGGCTTGTCGGCGGGGTTTCCGTTGGCCTGTTCGTCGCCGCAGGCGGCCAGAGACAGGAGCGTGGCCAGCCCGGGCGCCGCGAAAAGGAGCGTCCGATACCGCATGCGTGATTCGACGCAGGGGGGCTTCGCGCGGTTCCATGGGGGTGTGATGAATTTCGGGGAAGACGTGCCGGCCGTGGTCGCCGCCGACGTCCCGCAGGACGGTTACCTCGTGGACGTGCGTGAACAGGACGAATGGGACGCGGGTCACGCGCCCGAGGCGGTCCACATCCCCATGGGGCAGCTCGGCGATCGCGCCGGGGAGATCCCGCGCGACCGGGAGGTCTACGTGATCTGCCGCTCCGGCGCGCGGTCCGCGCAGGTCACGGTCGCGCTGAATCAGGCGGGCTGGCTGGCCAGGAACGTCGACGGGGGCATGAAGGGGTGGGCCGAGGCGGGACGCCCGATGGAGGGCTCCGGGAACGGCGAGCCGTACGTCGCCTGATCCGCGGCGCCCGAGCCGGGTCGCGCGATTAAAGCCCTATGCACTCTTTTGGGCGATTGTTGGGGGTTGTACGATCGGGGCCGACCGAAACCCGCGGGAGCTCGGGCCACAGCCGGGCTGAGAGGGCGGCCTTCCAGGCGTCGCCGACCGCATGAACCTGTCCGGGTAATGCCGGCGTAGGGAGTGTGTGCCGTGACGTCCGACGTCGAGAAGCGCTCCGATGGCGCGCGTCCGCAGAACGAGGTCCCCTACACCCTCGACGAACCCGCCCCGAAGGTCCTCGGATTCTGGGACCAGAGCGCCTTCTGGGCCAACCTCGGCGTCAGCCTCCTGGCCTTCTCCGGCGCCTACACCGTCCTCGCGCCGGACGCCGACGGCCGTCCCACCATCTCGATCATGGCGGGCATCGTCGCGATGGCCGCCGGCACGATCCTCGGCGGGCTGATGCTCGGCCTCGCCGCCGTCCCGGGCACCCGCACCGGCCAGCCCGCGATGGTGCTGCTGCGCGGCCTGTTCGGCGCGAAGCTGTCGTACGCGCCGACCGTCCTCAACATCGCCCAGCTGGTCGGCTGGGGGACGTTCGAGCTGATCGTCATCGCGGACGCGGCCCGCGAGCTGTGGGACGGGGTGCCCCGCTGGGGCTACGTCGTCGCCGCCGGCGCGATCACGACGGTGCTGACGGTGTGGCCGCTCGGCTCGGTGCGGCTGCTGCGCCGGTACGTGACGGTCGCCGTGGCGGTCGCGCTCGTCTACTTCTACGTCCAGCTCCTCCGCGAGCCGATCCCCGACCTGACGCAGGGGTCGTGGGGCGGCTTCTGGATCGGCGCGGACGCCGCGCTGGCGGTGTCGATCTCCTGGGTGCCGGTCGCCGCCGACTACACCCGGCACGCCAAGACCGAGCGCGGGGCGTTCGGCGCCGCGGCCGTCGGCTACTCCGTCACGCAGATCGTCGCCTATGTCCTGGGCCTGCTCGCGCTGGCCCTGGTCGCGGGCGACTCCAGCAAGGTGTTCGACCCGTTCCTGGGCGCCACGCTCGGGGTGGTGTTCTTCGCGGTGTTCGTGCTGCGCGAGGCGGACCAGTCGTTCGCCGACACCTACTCCACGGCCGTGTCGATCCAGAACCTGTTCCCGCGCGCGGACCGCCGGGTGCTGAGCGTCGGGCTCGGCGCCGGGATCACCGTCCTCGCGCTCGCCCTGGACATCGGCGACTACGCGGGCTTCCTGTCGCTGATCGGGTCGGTGTTCGTGCCGATGCTCGGCGTCCTCGCCGCCGACTTCTTCCTCGGCCGCCGGGCGCGGGGCGGCTGGGACGTCTCGCGCACGGCGCCGTCCCGCTGGGGCATGATCGCCGCCTGGGCGGCCGGGTTCGTCGTCTACCAGCTCATCAACCCCGGCACGGTCGAGCGCTGGGCCGGCCTCTGGCGGGACGTCCAGGAGGCGCTGCACTTCACGCCGCAGAGCTGGATGAGCGCTTCCCTGCTGTCGTTCCTGGTCGCCGGGCTCGCGGCCCTTCTCATCGGCAGGCTTACCAAACGGTAAGGTTTGCGTGTGTGGAGGGGCGCCGAAGAAACTTTCGGCGCAAGTTGCCCGGCGTCGGGCCGGAGTCCGGTGGCACGATGACAGACGTGTACGAGCACGTCCACGATCCCATCGCGCGCGCGGTCATCGAGAGCGCCGCCGACGCGATCGTGGCCGTGGACCGGCGGCACCGCGTCACGGTGTGGAACCCGGCCGCCGAGCGCATGTTCGGCTGGAGCGCCGCGGACATGGTCGGGCGCGTCCCGCCGATCGTCCCGGACGAGCTGAAGGCCGAGCACAACGCCGTCCAGGAACGGCTCCTCACCCGCCGGGCCGGCGACGGCGGGCAGATCTCGATCGCGACCCGCCGGTTCCACCGCGACGGGCGCCTCATCGACGTGCGCATCGACACCAGCCTGCTGAAAGACCCGGACGGGACGCTGCTCGGCTGGGTCGGGGTGTACCACCCGGTCGAGGACGACGAGATCGTCCAGCACCGCATGACCGAGCGGGCGCGGCTGGTCCGGCGGCTCAACGACATCGTCGCCGACCTCAACGCCGAGCTCGACCTCGGCATCGTGCTCGACCGGATCACCGCCGCGCTGATCGAGCTGACCGGGGCCGACGCGGGCGGGTTCGTCCGGATCGAGGGCGACCGGCTGCGGCTGGTCAGCATGTCCGGGCTGCCGGAGCGGATGCGCGGGCGGTCCGCCGAGCTGCGGCCGAGCCTCGTCGGGGAGCTGCTGCGGTCGGGCAAGACCGTCAAGCTGGCGACGGGCGAGCGGCGCCTCGGCGACCTGATCTGGTCGGAGCTGCCCGGCCTGCACACGATCGCGCTCGGGCTCTCCTACCTGCAGAACCGGCCCTACGGCGCGCTGTACGCGCTGTTCTCCGGGCGCAAGGTCGGGCACACCGAGCTGGAGCTGCTGGAACTGCTCGCCGGGCACGCCGGGGTCGCGGTCGGCAACGCCGTCGCCTACGCGGAGGTCGTCCGGCAGCGGGCGCACGAGCGCGCGGTGATCGACTCCAGCGCGGACGGCATCGCCGTGCTCGACCACGACCTCGTCGTCCGGCACTGGAACCCCGCCGCGCACACCCTGACCGGCATCCCGCCGGAGGAGGCGATCGGGCGCCCGCTGCCGTTCGACATGCCGGCCCTCGGCGAGATGCTGACGTTCCGGCTGGAGTCGGGCACCTGGCTGAACGTGCTGGCCGCCGAGATCGAGGAGACCGGCGAGCTGGTCGTCGACTTCCGCGACGTGTCCGAGGCCAAGGCGCTGGAGGAGGCGAAGGACCTGTTCCTCGCCACCACCAGCCACGAGCTGCGCACCCCGATCACGGTCGTGCAGGGGTTCGCGTCCACGCTGGTCAACCGGTGGGACGAGATGGCCGACGGCGACCGCCGCGCCGCCGTCGCCACCATCGCCGAGCGCGCCCAGTCCCTCGGGCGCCTGGTCGAGCATCTCCTGCTCGGCTCCCGCGCGGGCGCCGACGAGCTGGCCGTGACGATCGAGGCGTTCGACCTGACCCGGGTGCTGGAGGGCGTGGTGGCCGGGTTCCGGTCCCTGTCGCCGCTGCACCGGGTCGAGCTGGACGTCGAGCCGGGCCTGCCGCCCTGCCGGGGGGACGCGATGGCGACCGACATCGTCCTCGGGCAGCTGCTGGAGAACGCGTTCAAGTACTCCCCGGACGGCGGGACGGTCAGCGTCCGCGCCCGCCGCGAGGGCTCCCGCATCGTCGTCACCGTGACCGACGAGGGGATCGGCATCCCGGACGGCGACCACGAGCGGATCTTCGAGCGGTTCGTCCAGGGGGACGCGGGGGACCGCCGCCGGTTCGGCGGGATCGGGCTCGGGCTGTACATCGTCCGGCGGCTGACGGAGGCGCAGGGCGGCACGATCTCCGCCCATCCGGCCGGACGTGAGGCATCTCACACTGAATCCGGGCACGGCGCGATCAACGGGACGGGCGGCGCCGAGCCGCCCGAATTGGACCGCGCCACCCGGCTGCTCCCGGTCGCGGAGCGGCGCGGACCCGCAGGTGGCGCGCGTGCGGGCGAGGGCACGTGCATGCGCCTCGTCCTGCGCGCAGCGGGGTGAGCGGCGGTTACTTACCGTAAGGACACTCCGTCCCGGGTGGCCCGGTGAGACCGGCGTGACCAGGGCTTTCGGCGGTCTCGGCGGATGGCAGGCTGGCCTGGTGCGGGAAAGTGCGGTGTCTTCGGGGTGTGACGGACGAAACGTGTGCGTGAGGAGTAAGTCCGCCGTTGGCTGGATAGATCCATGGATGGTTGCCGTTGGTGACGAAGGTCCGATCCGGGGGTGATCACCGTGACCGGATGGCCGGTGACTCGTTGTGCAGGTGGTGAGCCGAGGCGCCCGGGTTTCCGGACAGGGCCAACAGGGCATTTCGGTCGTATCGGGAGAGCGACGACGGGCCGCGTCCGAGTGAACGGAACCACGGGGAGGTGAGGGCATCGAGCGTCGTACTGCTGCCGCACGCGCCGTCCAGCGTCGCGGTCGCCCGTAAGCGCCTCAGCTCGGAGCTGGCCGACTCGGGGGTCTACGAGTCCATCGTCGACGACGCCAGCGTCATCGTCAGCGAGCTGATCAGCAATGCCCTCCGGCACGCCCGCCCGCTGCCGTCCGGCCAGGTCAGGGTCTGCTGGCTGCGCCGCGGTGACCTGCTCGAACTGGAGGTCAGCGACGGCGGCGCGATGACCGAGCCGCGCCGGGGTCCGGGCACCCTGTCCTCGCTCGGCGGGCGCGGTCTCGGCATCGTCGAGGCCCTGTCCGAAGGGTGGGGGGTGCGTCACGAGGACGGCTCCACCACGGTCTGGGCCGTGCTGCGGGCCCCAAGGTCGCCGGACGCGCACGGTGTGTCCGCCGCCCCCGCGGGCAGCCACTCCGCCATGCCCGATCTCTCCGCTTTCCCGGACCTCCTGGACGACCCGAACGACGACCTCGGCACCGATTCGAGGAATGAAGTAGCTCCAAGTAGGGCATATCCGGCATAGAGCGACCCTGCCTGGAAGGAACCCCGCCCGACCTTGTATGGTCCTCACCAACGCTCGCGGCGCTGTCGTGCCCCCGTCGACACCGCCCCGGCGTTGAGTGGTTCTTTCCGGTGTGCGATGCCCTGCGGCTCGCACACCGGGAAGAACGCAAAGCCCCCTTCGCCCCCGGTCAGGCCGGTGTGTCGCGGAGGATCGGGCACGACATGCAGCGCGGACCGCCCCTCCCGGTACCCAGCTCGCTGCCGCTGATCCTGATGACCTCGATACCGGACGCCTCCAGTTGGGCGTTCGTCTCGATGTTGCGTTCGTAGGCGACGCACAGGCGGGGAGCGACGGCGAGGGTGTTGTTGCCGTCGTCCCACTGCTCGCGCTCGGCGGTCACGGGGTCCAGGCCCGTGTCGATGACCTTCAGGCGGTCCAGGCCCATCGCCTCCGCCGCGGCGTCCAGGAAGGGACGCGGCTCGGTCACGCGCAGGTCGCCGTCCATCAGGGTGACCGTGTGGGCCGTCAGGGAGTGCGCCACCGGCGGGTACATGACGACCGTGTCCACGTCGACCATCGTGCAGACGGTGTCGAGGTGCATGGTGGCGCGCTCCTGCGCGATCGGCACCGCCAGGACGGTGTGGGCGAGACCGGCGCCGATCACCTGGCGGGCCAGCCGCTCCACGCCCGCCGGCGTCGTGCGCTCCCCGGTGCCCACGGCGATCACCCCCGGACAGAGGAGCAGGACGTCCCCGCCCTCCAGATGTTCGAGGGACGGCGTGTACACCGGCTCCACCCCCGCGAACCGCGGATGGTGCGCGTAGACGAGGCCGGTCAGGGCCGACTCGCGCCGGCGGGCCTCCATCGCGAGGCTCGTCACCGCCACGCGGTCGCCGATCCAGGTGCTGTTGTCGCGCGTGAACAGCAGGCCCGGCAGCGGGTCGATGATGAAGTCCTGCGTGTCCATCAGCCGGTAGACCAGGCCGTGCCCGGCCTTCAGCTCCTCGTGCGCGAGCCCGGCGATCAGCGTGTGCGCGAGGTTCTCCGGGTCGAGGCCGCGCAGGTGGTCCGCGACGACGCGGCGGAGCTGGTCGCCGAGGCGCAGGTCGACGACGGCGTCCGCGATCGCCTGCTCCCGGGCGGCCCCGTACTCCAGCGCGTCCTGCAGCAGCTCCGTCACGTACAGGACCTCGACGCCGCGCGACCGCAGCGCCTCGGCGAACGCGTCGTGCTCCTCCTGCGCGCGGCCCGCCCACGGGATCGCGTCGAACAGCAGCTTGTCGCTGTTGCGCGGAGTGAGCCGCTTCAGCTCCGCGCCCGGACGATGCAGCAGGACGGTCCGCAACCGTCCGACCTCGCTGGTGACCCGGTGCTCGTGCGTCTTCGCTGCCGTCACCCTCCGAAGTCTAGGCGGCGAGCGCCCGCACCCGCTGTGCCACCATGCCTAGGTGATCGGCAGATCCGCGGCCCTGCCGCTCCACCTCACGTCGGCCACGATGCTGCGCGTGTCCGCGGAGGGCGTCGCGACCGCGCTGGTCCTGACCGTCGAGGCGCGGACCGGGAACGCCGCCACCGCCGGCTACCTGCAGACCGCGATGACGCTGCCGTACGTCCTCAGCGGCCCGGTCATCGGCGACGCGCTGGACCGGGTGGGACGGCCCCGCCGCGCCGCCGTCGCCCTCGCCGCCTGCTACGCCGTCGCGACCGCCGCCTTGCTGCTGACGGCGGGCCGGTCGCCGCTCGCCCTGGCGCTGCTGATCGCCGCCGTGATCGGCTGCACCGAGCCGATCGTCGTCGCACTCACCAGCCTGCTGCCCCGGTTCGTCCCGGCCGGACGGCTCTCGCGCGCCTACGGCCTGGAGGCGTCCAGCTACAACCTCGCCGGGATCGCGGGTCCGGGGCTGGCCGCCGGGGTGGCCGCGCTGGCCGGAGGCGAGTACGCCGGCACCGCGGTCGTGGCCGTCGGCCTCCTCGGCCTCCTGACCCTCCCGCTGCTCCCGTTCCCGGGCCCCTCCGCGGGCGCGGCCGGCGCCCTCCCGGCCGAGGCCACCGCCGCCACGGGCGCCGCGGCCGTCGGCGCCAAGGCCGGGCCGCGCGCGGCGGGGACGCTCTCGGTGATCACGGGCGGGCTGGTGGTGCTGGCCGGGGGCCGGGTGCTGCGGGCGCTGACGGTGGCGACGACGCTCGCGTGGATGGGCTTCGGCGGGGTCGCGGTCACGGCGGTGCTGCTGGCCGAGCACATCGGCGGCCCGCCCAGCGCGGGCGGCCGGCTGCTGGTGGCGATGGCGGTCGGCTCGCTGATCGGGTCGCTCGCGTCCAGCCGCTGGCTCACCCCGAAGCACGCCGAACCGGTCATGATCGCCGGGCTCGTCGCGTTCGGCGCGTCCCTGGCCGCCCTCGCCGTGACGCCGTCCCTGCCCTGGGCGACCGCGGCGTTCGTCGCGGCGGGCGTCTCCGAGGGACCGGTGTTCGCGGCCACGCTCATGCTCCGCCAGCGCGAGTCCCCGCCCGACCGGCTCGGCCAGGTCAACACGACGGGCGGCAGCCTCAAGATCGGCGCGTCCGCCCTCGGCGCCGCCCTCACCGCCGCGTTCGCCGACGCGGTCGGCCCCGTCGGCCTGGTGCTCGGCATAGCCGCCTTCCAGTTCGCAGGCGCCCTCGCCGGCCTGCTCCTCCTCCGCGTCCCCGCAGGCGAGAAGCCCGCCGAGGACCCGTAAAGCCGACGGACCCACGAGCGCCCGGCCGGACAGGAGGAGGTGACACGCCCACAACCGAGAGGCCACCCCATGCCGCCCCCAACCGCTCCTCGCCCGGCCACGCGAAGAGCCCCGCCGCCTCGCAAGCCTGACGGGGCTCGCGCATCGCGGTGGGCGAGGCCGGGCGACGCTTGCCCGGTGTCCGCGCATCGCCCAGACCTACGGCGTAGCGCACGCCACTGCGGCGCGTGCCGTCCAGGAACTCACGGCGCGCGGTGCAGTGGTCGCGGTACCCGGACGCGGGACGTTCCTGGCGGACGCGGACGAAGGCAAGTAGCCCCGCACTACGGGCCCCAGACACACGAGAGGGCCCAGGCCGTAGCGCGGTCGGCCCGTGCTCGGCGTTGGCTCCGATCGACCGGCCCTACCTCGGCGCTCTGCTCGACCTTCTCGCGGGCCAGGGCGAGGGCGACCGGCAGTGGGAGGCGGCGTCCGACCTGATCGACCGCTTCCTGGGCACCCGCACCGTCATCGCCGGCACGGCCACCCGCCGGGCCCACCGTTGACCACGACCCAGTCCAGCGCCCTGCTGCGCACCGCGATCGTCGACCGGGCGCTCCGCCCCGGCCCGGAGGCGACCCCGTCCGGCTGCTGACCGGACGGAAAATCGGTCGACTTCCACCGGGGGCGACCGTAATGTCCGAGGCATGTTCCTCGCAGCCGGCACCCGGACGCTCGCAGGCCACGGCCTGCTGAGCGCGGTGCCGGCTGCCCTCTCGGCGGCGGCAGCGAACGCGGCCTTCGACGGCCTGCGAAGCTGACCCCTCTCCGTCCCACCCTCCGGAGAACCAGCGGAGGGGGGTGGTCCAGCGGTTCTCACCGGATCCACCAGTGAGGACAAGACCATGGCCAAGCAGCTGTACGAGCGCGACAAGCCCCACCTCAACATCGGCACGATGGGGCACGTCGACCACGGCAAGACGACGCTGACCGCCGCGATCACGAAGGTGCTCGCGGAGCGCGGGCTGGCGTCCGCGGTGCCGTTCGAGCGGATCGACCGCGCCCCGGAGGAGCGCGACCGAGGCATCACGATCAACGTCGCGCACGTCCAGTACGCGACCGCGACCCGGCACTACGCGCACGTCGACATGCCCGGCCATGCCGACTACGTGAAGAACATGATCTCCGGTGCCGCGCAGGTGGACGGGGCCGTCCTCGTGGTGTCCGCGCAGGACGGGGCGATGCCGCAGACGCGGGAGCACATCGTCCTCGCGCGGCAGGTCGGCGTCGGGCACGTCGTGGTGGCGCTGAACAAGGCCGACATGGTCGAGGACACCGAACTCCTCGACCTCGTCGAGCTGGAGGTGCGGGACCTGCTCTCGGAGTACGGGTTCCCCGGCGACGAGATCCCGATCGTCCGCGTGTCCGGGCTCCGGGCGCTGGAGGGCGACCCGTACTGGACGGCCCGCATCGTCGACCTGCTCGACGCGATCGACGCCTACGTGCCCGTTCCGGCGCGGGTGCTCGACCGGCCCTTCCTGATGCCGGTCGAGAGCGTCCTGACGATCACCGGGCGCGGCACCGTCGTGACCGGGGTCGTCGCGCAGGGCTCGATCCGGCTCGGGGAGGCCGTCGAGGTCGTCGGGCTCGGCGAGACCTTCGGCACCGTCGCGACCGGGCTGGAGACGTTCGGCCGCACGATGGACCACGCGGAGGCCGGCGACAACACCGCCATGCTGCTGCGCGGCGTCAAGCGGGACCAGGTCCGGCGCGGCCAGGTGATCAGCGCGCCGGGCGCGATCCGGCCGCACCTGCGGTTCCGGGCGCGGGTCCGGGTGCTGACCGCCGCCGAGGGCGGGCGGTCCAGGCCGTTCTTCCACGGGTACCGGCCGCAGTTCCACTTCCGCACCACGGACGTGGTCGGCGGCATCGACCTCGGCGAGGGCGGCATGGCGCCGCCCGGCGACTCCGTCGAGATGGCGGTCGAGCTGGGCAAGCCGGTCGCGATGACCGAGGGGCTCGGCTTCGCCATCCGCGAGGGCGGCCGGACGGTCGGCGCCGGCACGGTCACGGCGCTGCTCGACTAGCGAGGAGGGCCCGGCGGGATCACCCGCCGGGCCCTTCCGCCGGTCCCGGGTAAATTCTTCCGGCCGCGGTGACCGAGCGGTCGCGAACGGCTGGCGGAAGCGATCTTGATGTGGTGGGATTCCGGCATCACCCCCGCAGATCCCCCATTTCTGGAGAACGTGTGCGATCTCCCCGCGCCCTGATTCCCCTGCTCTCGGTCTGTGCGGCCGCCGCGGTCGTGACCGCCGCCGCCACCGGCGCCAGCATCGAGGGCCTTCCGGGCGGCGGTGGAGGTCCCGCCCACGCCGACGGGGCCGCCCCCCGCCCCGCCGCCGTGACGATCACCGCGATGAGCTGGAACGTCTGCGGCGGGCCCGGCTGCCCGTCCGGCGCCGCGCCCGCCGGGGCCGCGAAGGACATCGTCCAGCGGATGCGGGCGACCGAGGTCGGCGGACGGAAGGTCAGGACGAACGCCGTCCTCCTCCAGGAGGTCTGCGAAGGGCAGCTCCGCACCGTCAAGAAGGCCGTGTCCGGCTGGAGCTGGGCGTTCGCCCCGTCGCCCGGCGGCGGGACGTGCGCGGACGGGCAGGGCGACGTGGGCCTCGCCATCGGCACCGACGCGGAGCTCACCGAGCACGGGCAGACCAAGCTCCCCGCGCCCGCCGGCCACTCCCGCATCGCGCTCTGCGGCGAGGTCCCGTCCTGGAAGACCCGCGTCTGCGTCACCCAGCTCGGCACGTCCGAGGACGCCCAGTGGCGCCGCAAGGAGGCCGGAACCCTGGCCACGCTCGCGGGCAAGGGCCGCGTCCTGATCGGCGGCGACTTCGCCGACGCCCCCGACAGCCCCGCCCTCGACCCCCTGTACGCCGCCTACGCCGAATGCGACCAGACCGGCTCGTCCCGGACGGGCGCCAAGACCCGGCAGAACTGGCAGGGCACCGCGGTCGAGAAGACCGACTACCTCTTCATCGGCAAGTCGGCCTCGGTCTCCTGCACCGTCCCCACCGCCGACACCAAGTCCTCCGACCACCGCCCCCTCTCAGCAGTAATCCGCTACCCCTGACGCACCCACCAGAAATTGGGCAGGCGGGGGCGCACTGACCCCAGCCACCGCCTCAGCCGTCAACGACCCCAAGTGTCGCGATCGCGTCCGAAGGCAGATTCGAGCGAAGCGAGAATCTGATCGCGCAGCGAGCCGCAAGGCGAGCCGGAGCGATGCCGGCGATCGCACGTTTTTGTGGGGGTCGCGGCGCCCCGGGCGCCGCGACCCCCACAAAAACAAAACTAAACAGCCCGGTCCCGGCCCTGCCAGTAGGGGGCGCGGAGGTCGCGCTTGAGGATCTTGCCGGTGGGGTTGCGGGGGATCTCGGTGCGGCGCTCGACCGAGGTGGGGCACTTGAAGTGGGCCAGCCGCTCGCGGCAGTAGTCGATGATCTCCTGGTCGGAGAGGTCGCCGGACACCACGACGATCGCCTTCGGGGTCTCGCCCCACTTGTCGTCGGGGACGCCGATGACGGCGCAGTCGGTGATGTCGGGGTGGCCCATCAGGACGTTCTCGACCTCGGCGGGGTAGATGTTCTCCCCACCGGAGATGATCATGTCCTTGACGCGGTCGTGGATGTAGAGGTAACCGTCCTCGTCGAGGTAGCCGGCGTCGCCCGTCCGGAACCAGTTGTCCTCGGAGAGGGCGGTCGCGGTGGCGTCCGGCATGCCCCAGTAGCCCTTCATGTTCTGCGGCGTCCGGCAGAGGATCTCGCCGACCTGCCCCGGGGGCAGCTCCTCCTGCGTGGCCGGGTCGACGATCTTGAGGGTGGTGGTGGCGTTGGGGAGGCCGGCGCTGCGCAGCCGGTGCGCGTTCGGGCCGCCCGGGTCGTGGTCCTCGGGCGGCAGCATCGTGATCGCGCCGGTGACCTCCGTCAGCCCGTACACCTGCATGAACCGGGTCCCCGGCAGCATCGCCATGGAGCCGCGCAGGACGTCCTCGCTGATCGGGGACGCGCCGTACAGCATGAGCTTCAGGCTGGACAGGTCGCAGGCGGCCACCTCCGGGATCAGCTGCATGAACTGCAGCAGCACCGGAACCAGGAAGATGTGCGTCACGCCGTGCCGCTCGATGCCCTGCGCGATCAGGGTCGGGTCGGGTTCGCGGGCGATGACGCCCGTGAGGCCGTTGTAGACGGTGGAGACGGTGAGCACGTTGCCGGCCACGTGGTACATCGGCATCGCGACCATGAGCACGGACGACTCGTCGATGTCCCACACGTCGGTGGTCACCGCGAGCGCCGCCAGGAAGTTGTCGTGCGTGAGCATGACGCCCTTGGGCAGGCCCGTGGTGCCGGACGAGTAGAGCTGGACGAACACGTCCGCGGTGTCGGGCTCGTGCTCGGGCACGGTCTCGGGGGCCGTGTCGATCCAGGCGGCGTAGTCCTTGTGGGCGTCGGATCCGCCGATGACGACGGTGTGGGCGGTGTGCTCCAGCTTGCCGGCGATCGCGTCCAGGACTGGGACGAACTCGGGCCCGACGATGAAGACCTTCGCCTGCGCGTTGTTGACGATGTAGGCGACCTCGTCGGGCGCGAGCCGGTAGTTCACCGGGACCTGCACGGCGCCGATCCGGGCGGCGCCGAAGAGCTGCTCGGCGTATTCCAGGGAGTTCTTGTCCAGAATGGCGACCCGGTCGCCGGTGCCGACACCCGCGGCGGCCAGCGCGGCGGCGACCCGGTCGACGCGCCGGTCGAAGTCGCCGTAGGTGATCTCGGTGTCGCCCGCGATGTAGGCGACGCGATCGGGATGGGCGAGCGCGCGTTCGCGCAGCACTCCGTCAAGACCTGGCACGGTGGGCCCCTTTGCTGGATGACCGCCTGGTTGTTCCGGCATCATGCGGTGACCGGCGACACCGCGGCAAGGGGATCGGGCCGCTTACCTAGTGGCTTTTGGACATCTTGGACACGGCGGTCACGGCGAGTACCACCACGACGGCGATGAGTCCGATGAAGAAGAAGAACTTCAGCATCGAGAGGATCGCGCCGACGACGGTGAAAAGCAGCCAGACCGCGAGAATGACGCCCACGATGGTCAGAATCGTCTTACCCATGACTCCACCGTAAGCGTTCCTCGCGCGGCGGTCATCACCCTGGGGAACGACCTAGGCCCCACCGTGCGGCGGAGTCCATCCCGGAGGCGCACCAGGGGCGGAACCCTGACCCGGCCCCGGCTGGTACGGCGGCGCCGGAGGCTGTCCCGGGAAGGGCCGATGACCGGGGCCCGGCTGCGGGAAGGGCGCGCGGGTGGGCCCGGTGCCGCCGGCGACCATCGCGACCCGCAGCCCGGCGACGGCACCGGCCACCAGCGGCGCCAGCAGGTCCCACGCGTGGAAGCGCGGTTTCAGCACCGCGGTGATGTAGCCGCCGCTGAAGGAGGCGTTGTGGGTCGCCCCATAGAGAAAGACGCCGAGCCGGGTGCCGACGTAGAGCGCGACGAGCGCGGAGACGGCCGCGACGATCGGGGCGGCCGGGCCGCGGGGGCGGGTGAGGACGAGCCCGGCGGCCGTGAGGACCCCGACGACGACGCAGTGCAGCGCGTAGTAGGCGGTAGACGTTCGGAACTCCGCCAGGAACGGAGACTGGTAGATGCCGGCGAACGTCAGGATCACGCCGATGCCCGTGGCGACCGCGCCGCCCACGAGGACGAGGGCGATGGTGCCGGCGACGGGGGTCGCGGGACGCGTCTGAGACATCGGGCCATTAAACCGGCGATCGGGTGCTCACGCAGGTCAGCAGGTCAGAGCGGCCCCCGGGGCATTCCTTACAGGGTGGTGACGGAATGGGCGGGGCGGGGGGCGGCGCCTTAGCGTGAAGGGGTGAACTCCGTGTCCCATGCCGGCCGCGTCCTGGTGGTCGACGACGACCCGACGGTGGCCGAGGTCGTCGCCCGGTACCTGGCCCGCGACGGGCACGAGGTCGTCTGCGTCGCCGACGGCCGGACCGCCCTGCGCAAGGCCGTCGACCAGCAGCCGGACCTCGTCGTCCTCGACCTGATGCTGCCGGGGATGGACGGCCTGGAGGTGTGCCGGCGGCTCCGCGAGACCTCGACCGTCCCGATCGTGATGCTCACCGCCCTCGGCACGGAGACCGACCGGCTCGTCGGGCTGGAGACCGGCGCCGACGACTACGTGACCAAGCCGTTCAGCCCGCGCGAGCTGGCGCTGCGGGTCCGGTCGGTGCTGCGCCGGGCGCGCGGGGCGCTCGTCCCGACCGGCCCGTCCGGGCCGCTGCACGACGGCGACCTCCTCGTGGACGTCAGCGCCCACGAGGCGCTGCTGCGCGGCGACCGGCTCGCGCTCACGTCCCGCGAGTTCGACCTGCTGGCGTTCCTGATGCGCCACCCGCGGCAGGCGTTCACCCGCGACGAGCTGCTCGAACGCGTGTGGGACTGGACGTTCGGCGACTCGTCCACGGTCACCGTCCACGTCCGCCGGCTCCGCGAGAAGATCGAGGACGACCCGACCACGCCGCGCCGCATCGTCACCGTCTGGGGCGTCGGCTACCGGTACGAGCCCGCGGAGCCCGGAGGCGACCGATGATCCCGTTCGAGGACCTCCTCTGGGTGATCTTCTACGCGGCGGTGGCCGCCCTCGTCGTCGCGGGGCTGGCGCTCGGCGTGCTGTACGCGCTGCGCGGACACTCGGTCGCCACGCAGCTGATCGTGGTCGGCGCCGCGACCGTGCTGGCGACCATCTCCGGCATCCTCGTGATCTCCTTCATGATGCTGCTGAACGATCACGACCGGTCGGTGGTGCTCGCCGTCGTGACGTCCGCCGGGCTGGTCGCGATGGCGGTGTCGGTGCTGCTCGGCCGCCGCCTGGTCGCCGCGAACCGCGTGCTGGTCGAGGCCGTCCGCGCCGGCCGGTTCCGGCGGCCGGCCGCCCACCTCCCGGCCGAGCTGGCCGAGCTGTCCCGCGAGCTGGAGGCCGCCTACGACCGGCTGGCCGCCGCGCACGAACGCGAGCAGGCCCTCGAAGCGAGCCGCCGCGAGCTGGTCGCGTGGGTGAGCCACGACCTGCGCACCCCGCTGGCCGGGCTGCGCGCGATGGCCGAGGCCCTGGAGGACGAGGTCGTCGCCGACCAGCGGACCATCAACCGCTACCACGGCCGCATCCGCGTCGAGGTGGAGCGGCTGACCGAGATGGTGGACGACCTGTTCGAGCTGTCCCGCATCCACGCGGGGGCGCTGCGCCTGTCCCGCCGCCGCGTCGGCCTCGCCGACCTGGTCGCCGAGGCGGTCGCCGGCGCCGAGGCGCTGGCCCGCGCGAAGGGCGTCCGGCTGCACGGCGACGTCCGCGCGGGCCTGCCCGTCCAGGTCGACGCGGGCGAGCTGGGCCGCGCCCTGCGCAACCTCGTCGTCAACGCGATCCGGCACACCCCGAGCGACGGCGCGGTCGAGATCCTCGGCGAGGTCCGCGGCGGCGAGGCCCGGGTGACGGTGGCCGACGCCTGCGGCGGCATCCCGGAGGACGACCTGCCGCGCGTGTTCGACGTCGCCTTCCGCGGCGAGGCGGCCCGCACCCCCGGCGGCGGCGCCGGCCTCGGCCTCGCCATCGCCCGCGGCATCGTCGAGGCCCACGCGGGCGAGATCGGCGTCGCCAACGAGGGCCCCGGCTGCCGCTTCGAAGTCCGCCTCCCCCTGACCGTCTGAGGAACGGCGGAGCGAGGCGGCGCCGGATCAGTGGTCGAGGGCTTCGGAGATGGCTCGGTAGGTGGGGCAGGGCCAGCGGGACATGCAGGCGCGGCAGCGGCGGATGGGGCGGTCGGGGTCACTGGTGATGCCGCCCGCCTCCTGCGGGCGGTGCAGGTCGATGAGGCGCAGGCCGAGGTCGGCGAACGCGATGACCTCCTCGCGGGCCCCGGAGAGGAAGGCGAGGTCCTCGCGCGACAGGCGCGTGCGGACCGGGACGAAGCCGTTCTTGTTCACCAGGCGCGAGAGGACCTGCGTGGACGTCCGCCACGTGCTGGACTTCGCCGAGCGCGCCCGGATCGTCTCCAGGCGTTCGCGGAGTTGGACATGCCGCTGTTGCACCCGCTCAGCCTCTCCTACTCCGGACGTCCGCGCGAGGCGAACCCGCGAGTTCGGCCGAACCGGGGATCACGGCATCACGGTGGGTAGTTCTCAAAGCGTACGGGGCTGGCAAGGCGGCGACACGCCCCGGAATCGCCCACGGGGCAGGGGACTTGGCGAACCGTCTGGCCCCGTGGCCGTGAGCGAGATAGTGTGCCGGACGTGGAGCTAAACGTTTCGACCGCATCTCAGGGAGGTCACGCCGTCGTCACGGCGACCGGTGAACTCGACCTGTACACCGCGCCCAAGCTGCAGGCGGCCCTCGCGGCACTGCTGCGCGAGGAGATCGACCGCATCGTGGTCGACATGAGCGGCGTCGAGTTCTGCGACTCGACCGGCATGAACGTGCTGCTCGCCGCCATGAAGCGGCTCAAGGAGCAGGGCGGCTCGCTGGAGCTCGCCGCGCCGCGCCCGGCCGTGAAGCGCATCCTGCAGGTCACCGGGCTCGACACCGTCTTCACCGTGACCGACGCCGCGCCCGTCCTGGACGCCGGCTGATCCGCGGCCGCCCCGGCGGGTGAACGCCGGGGTTCGCCGCGCGATCCCGCGGGGAAACGGCCCGGATCGTTCCGGGTGCCGTGCGGCATCGCGCGCCCGTCCCCGACTACGATCGCGGATATGCAGGACGTAGCGGTATGCATCCCGGCCAAGGACGAAGCCGACCGCATCGCGGCCACGGTCAAGGCCGCCCAGGAACTGCCCGGAGCCGACCTCGTCGTGGTGATCGACGACGGCTCGTCCGACGGCACCGGGCGGGTGGCGCGCGAGGCGGGCGCCCGGGTCGTGCGGCACAGCCGCAACCGCGGCAAGGGCGCCGCGATGGAGACCGGCGCCGAGGCCGTCCGGCTCCTGGACGAGGGCCGCGACCAGCCCCGCCACCTGCTGTTCCTGGACGCCGACCTCGCCGAGACCGCCGGCGGGGCGGCGCCGCTCGTCGAACCCGTCCGGGCCGGTGAGGCCGACATGACGATCGCGGTGTTCACCACGACGGTGAAGCTCGGCGGGCACGGGTTCGTCGTCCGGCTGTCCCGCGACGGGATCCGCCGCGCCACCGGCTGGGAGGCCACCGCCCCGCTGAACGGGCAGCGCTGCCTGACCCGGGCCGCGTTCGACGCCGCGCTCCCGCTCGCCGCCGGCTTCGGCGTGGAGACCGCGCTGACCGTCGACCTGCTGCGCAAGGGCTTCCGGGTGGCGGAGGTGGAGGTCCCGCTCGCGCACCGCGCCACCGGCACCGACTGGCGCTCCCAGCTGCACCGCGCCCGGCAGTTCCGGGACGTGGCCAGAGCGCTCGCCGTGCGCGAACCGGCGGTGGCCAGGAGGCTGGACCGCCTGCGCGGCAGCCGCCGGTGACCCGTCTCGGAACGGGCGGGCTGTGCGGGCTCGGAACCGGCGTCGCGTGCTTCGCCGTCACCGCCCTGCTCGGCCCGTCGGTGTTCCAGCCCGAGCTCGAGGGCCCCCGCCGCGAGCCGCCGTACGCGCTGGACGTCCACCCGTCCCCGTACCTGGTGATCGGCCTCGTCGTCGCGGGCATCGTGGCGAGCACGGTGGGGCTCGGCCTGTGCTTCGCCGCCGTCCGCCGGGGCTGGCGCGTGCGGCCGCTGCCGCTGGTGCTGGCCGGGATCGCGGCGGCGGTCGCGTTCATGGTCATGCCGCCGGTCGGGTCCACCGACCATCTGAACTACGCCTCGTACGGGCGGATGGCGGCGACCGGCCACGACCCCTACCGGACGAGCGCCGACGACCTGCCGAAGGACCCGGTCGCCGGGGCGCCCGAGGAGTGGCGGACGACGCCGTCGGTGTACGGGCCCATCGCCACGGGCGGGCAGGCGTTCGCCGCGTGGCTCGGCAGCGGCTCGGTGCGGCTGACCGTGTTCGTCCTGTCGGTGCTGAACACGGTCGCGTTCGCGGCGACCTCGCTGATCCTCTACCGGACGTCCAGGAGCGAGGAGCGGCGGCTCCGCACGGCGCTGCTGTGGACGTGCAACCCGCTCGTGCTGTTCCACCTGATCGCGGGCGCGCACAACGACGTCCTCGCCATCGCGCCGATGGTGGCCGCGCTCGCCGTCGCCGGCGGCCGGACGAGCTGGGCGCGCGGTCTCGCGGCCGGCGCGCTGGCCGGCATCGGCACGGCGATCAAGCTGCCCGCCGCGCTCGTCGCGGGCGGCCCCGCCTGGGCGCTGCTCCGCGAGACCTGGACCGAGCGCCGGTGGCGCCCGATCGGGGCGCTGGTCGCGCTCGTGGCGGGCGGCGTGGCCGTCACGGCGCTGTCGTACGTGCTCGCCGGACCGCACGCCCTCGACCAGGTCCGCGAGGCGAGCAATATGGTGTCGTTCGCGACGCCCTGGCATCTGGTGGACGAGTCGCTCGGCCGCGGCTCGCAGCGCGACGTCATCAAGCTAGGCGCGATGCTCCTCGGCCTGGCGCTGTTCCTGCTGCTGTTCCGCGCCCTGCCGAAGGACGACCTGTCGCCGGACGCGGGGGCGACGGCGCAGGACGCCGAGAACCGCCGCGTCGCCGTCGCGATCGTCCTCGCGTGGCTCCTCGCCGCCCCCTACGCGCTGCCCTGGTACGACGGGTTCGGCTGGGCGCTGCTGGCGCTGCTGCCGTGGACGCGGATCGACTGGATCCTGCTCGCGCACACCGCCGCGCTCAGCCTCGCCTACCTGCCCGCCCGCGCGCCCGCCCGGATCCGGCTGCCGGACGACCTGGAGTGGCTGTTCACCGTCGTTCGGCCGACCGTCGTTCCGTGGACGCTGCTGGCGATCCTGACGGCCCTGGTGGCGGCGTGTCTGCGTTCCTCAGGTCGATCTCCAGCGACCGGAGCCCGGCCGCGAGCATCAGCGGGGTCGCCAGGCTGAACGACACCGACAGGATCACCACGCCGGAGTCGTTCACCAGCGTGCCGATGACCCCGACGGTGAGCGCGCAGATCAGCGCCGGGCGCATCGTCAGGCTGTGCTCGTAGGCGCCCTGCAGCAGCGACACCCGCCACCGCGTCGGCCGCGCCAGGACGAAGAACAGGAACACCACCGCGGCGGCGAGCGCCAGCGTGTACGGCCAGTACCCGAGGCTGTTCAGCATCGCGTCGAACTTGCGGGTGACGACGCCCCAGGCGTCCCCGTCCATGAGGTCCTGCCAGAACCGGCCGAGGTGCGTCGGGTTGTCGCTGCGCGCGTTCAGGTAGGAGATGAACAGCACCAGGACCGCGCCGGCCACGAAGAAGACGCCGAGCCGGGGCGCCGAGACGCGCTTGCCGGCGACCATCAGGCCGAGCATCGCGAACGCGGGGACCATGGCCAGCACGCCGCCGAAGTCGCTGCCGAACGCCGGGAGCCCGTCCACCGCGACGGCGAACGCGCCGATCACGGCGACGATCCCGACCGCGACGGCCTTGCGCTCCTTGCGCAGCGGGTACTCCGTCAGCCACGCCGCCGTCAGGATCGAGGCGACGGCGAACAGCGAGAACGCCTGGTTGCCGAAGCCGTAGAACCGTCCGGCGACGAGGGCGGTGTAGCCCATCAGCGTGTTGAGCTGGAGGGACGAGCCAGTCATCACGTCCAGCGCGAGGACCAGCGCCGTCACCCCGGTGATCACCAGCCCGGGGACGACCGCGGAGCGGCGCCACGGGCCCGCGAGCGCCACGCCGGTCAGCAGCCCGGCGAAGCCGAGGACGGTGCAGATCAGCACGGGCGTCGGCGCCTCGGCCCGCCACCACGGCAGCAGCCCGGCGAGGAACGACGCGCCCGGCGCCGCCCCGCCCAGCAGCGCTATCACCCGGGTACCGCCCAGTATCCGCGCCCGCGAGCGGCGGTCGCCGCCGAGGCGGCGCAGCGCGATCACCGCGACCCCGTACAGGACGAGCTGCGTCGCGAACAGCACCCAGTAGAACGACGTCTGGACGGTCCGGATCGCCTGCGCCGCGACATCCTCGTCCATGAGCGCGTCGACCCGCTCGTGCGTGGACGCCTCCGACGGCTGCGACCGCCACGCCGACCCGACGGCCTGCTTCGGCTGCTTCACCCCGAGCAGCTTCAGCGTCGTCGCGGTGAGGTCGGTCAGCGTGACCAGGCCGTCCTGGCGGGTGGCGCCGGAGGTCATGTAGCCGGGCTCGAAGCCGGGCCCCGTGGCGATCGCGACGCGCAGGTGCGGGTCCACG
The DNA here is from genome assembly GCF_047130825.1 of Actinomadura madurae. Taxonomy (NCBI): domain Bacteria; kingdom Bacillati; phylum Actinomycetota; class Actinomycetes; order Streptosporangiales; family Thermomonosporaceae; genus Actinomadura; species Actinomadura madurae. The sequence goes on along the minus strand of NZ_CP083237.1, from coordinate 6,447,259 downwards.
CCGATGTCGGACAGGCCCGCGACGAGGACGTTCGTGCCTTCGGGGAGCCCGGTCACGACCTGGGCGACGCGGCGGTCCGCGGCGGCCGCCGCGGCGGCGCGCTTGCGGTCCGACAGCGGGACCTGGTCGCCCTTGGGGTCGACGCCGGCGTTGATGTAGGCGCGGAACAGGTCGTCGACGTCGACGGCGGCGAGCGGGCACCGCGCCCAGTCGGCCGCGGTGACCTTGCCCGGGGACTCGACGTAGCGGTCCACGCGCCCGCCGCCGTTGCCGGCGCCGAACACCGCGCCGGGCCCGACCGCCGTCGTGCAGCCGCCCGCCTCGTGCACCTCGTCGCCGAGCAGCCCGATCTGGGCGTGGTAGTTGGTGCCCGCGTTGTCGCTCTTGATCGCCGGCCAGCCGGCGGCGATGGCGCCGCCCGGCGGCGGGGCGCCGGTGGGGGAGTCCTGGCCGGGCAGGATCGGCGCGGACGGCAGCGCGCAGTCGCCGTGCGGCAGCCGGGACCGCTGCCCGGCCGACAGCGTCAGCCAGCCGTCCGTCGGGCACGTGTTCACCCGCGTCGTGCGGACGCTGAGGCCCGCACCCGCCCCCTGCGCCGTCAGGCCCCACAGCGCCGGGGTGTTCTCCCGGGTGACGTCGCTCCACATCAGCCCCGGCACCCCGATGATGACCACGCGCCCGGTGGGCGCGGAGCCGGCCTCCGCGTGGGCCGCGGCCGGCCAGATCGCGCCGGTCAGAACGGTGACGAGGGTCGCGAGGAACATTGCGATCTTCGTTCCCCGGGGTGTCATGGCGTTCAGGTTACAAGAGCCCCACCATCGGGTAGGGGTCGTATCCTGCGTGCTGTGGACGGTCTCATGGCGCGCGATGCCGGCGAAACCCGCGGCGAGGCCGCCCCCGCCGCCCCCCGGCGGGGCCCGCTCGATCTGATCATCGTCCTGGCCGGCGTCGTGGTGGCCGTGGCCGCCGTCACGCCGATCGTGGTGCGCTGGCTCGGCAATCCGCCCGACCAGCGGCTCGTCGACCTGGAGGTCTACCGGGAGGGCGGCCGGGCGGTCCTGCGCGGCGCGCCGCTGTACGACTTCCTGACGCAGCCCCCGCAGCTGCTGCCGTTCACCTACCCGCCGATCGCAGCCGTCCTCGCCGTCCCGTTCACCCTGCTGCCCTGGCGTGCCGCGCAGTGGGCGTGGACGGGGCTGATCTACGTGGCCCTCGCGATCGTCGTCTGGTACGCCTTCCGCGACCTCATCCGCCGGACGGGACGCTGGGCGCCGCTCACCGCCGGCGTGCTCTTCGCGGCGATGGCGTGGCTCGACCCCGTCCGCGACCAGGTCCGGTTCGGGCAGGTCGGGCTGTTCCTGCTCGCCATGTGCCTGGCCGACTGCTGCGCCCGCACGGCCCGCTGGCCGCGCGGGGCGCTGGTCGGGCTGGCGCTGGCGATCAAGTTGGTGCCGGGTGTCTTCCTCGTCTACTTCCTGATCACCGGCCGGCGGGAGGCGCTGGCCAACGCGGTGCTCACGGCGGCCGCGGCCACGCTCGCCGGGTTCGCGCTGCTGCCGTCCGACTCGTCCGGCTTCTGGTTCGGCGCGCTGTTGCAGGGCGGTGACCGGACGGGCGCGGTCGACGGCACCACCAACCAGGCGATCCACGGGATCGTCGCCCGGATCCTGGACGAGGGGCCGGCCCGGACGTTCGTGTGGCTGTCGTTCGCCCTGGTCGTCGCCTGCTTCGGGTTCGCGTGGGCCCGCCGCGCGACCCTCGCCGCCGATGCCGCGACCGGGACGGACTCCGCCAGCCTGCTGCTCGCCGGGGTCGCGATCGTCGGGCTGCTGTCCGTCGTCCTGTCCCCTGTGGGGTGGATTCACCACCTTGTCTGGATGATCGCGGTGGTCGGCGCTCTGGCCGGTGATGGGCGGGACACGCGAAGATGTCTGTTCGCGTGCGGGCTCTGGCTCCTCTTCCTGTTCCCGATCCCGTGGTGGGCGCGCGCGCTGATCGGCCCGGACCACTCCATGGTCTCGGTCTTCGCGGGCTCGGTCCTGCGCGACACGTTCGGCATCGCCGCGCTCGTGTCCATCCTGGCGCTCGGCACCTGGCTCGTGAAACGGCTCGATCCGGTCACCAAGCCCGAGGATCCTTCGCAACAGCAGGTCGGGATGGGTACGCTCAGCTCGTGATGCTTGTCGCGGTGGCCGTCGCGGGCCTGGTCGCCGGGGTCGCGGGGCTGTCCATCGCAGTTGTCGCGCACAACCGGGTCAACCAGGTCGTCGACGAGTGCGGGGAAATGCTGAGGCGCCAGCTCCAGGTGGCGAGCGGGTCGGTCGACGAGCGCGCGCTGCGCGATCTCGCCATCGTCCACTACGACGCCCTCAAGGAGATGTCGGGACACCGCTCGTTCTCGCTCGCCCTGATCAACGCGGTCGGGGACGGGGTCATCGTCAGCTCCATCAACGGGCGGACCGAGACGCGCACCTACGCCAAGGCCGTCCAGGCGGGGCACGCCGTCGAGACCCTCTCCCCCGAGGAGAACCAGGTCCTGCGCGCGGCCCGGCTCGGAAAGGGCCCGGTCGTCTCGATGGACGACCCGCTGCCCGACTTCGGCAACGGCGACCGCACCCCCACGGCCCGCGCCTGACCCGCGGCCGAGTACTGGGCTTTACGGACCGGGAAGTAAACTCAGCCATCTCGCGAAACACACCACCCGGGGGACTCCGTGACCGCAGACGGCAGGACAGCGCGCTACGCCTACCTGGGTCCGCGGGGCACCTTTACCGAGGCCGCGCTCCACACCCTCCCGGGCGCCGCGGACGCCGAGCACGTCCCGTGCGCGACCGTTCCGGCCGTCCTCGAAGCCCTCCGCAACGGGGAGGCCGACACCGCGGTCGTCGCGCTGGAGAACTCCGTCGAGGGCTCGGTCCCGACGACCCTCGACGAGCTCGCCACCGGCGAGCCCCTGCAGATCGTCGGCGAGATCCACCTGCCGGTCTCGTTCGCGCTGCTCGTCCGTCCGGGCACCGCGCTGGACGACATCAAGACCGTCGCGTCCCACCCGATCGCGCAGCCGCAGTGCCGCCGCTGGCTGCTGGAGAACGTCCCGGACGCCGAGTGGCGCGCCGCGACGTCCAACGCCGAGGCCGCCCAGCACGTCGCCGACGGCCACTACGACGCCGCCCTCGCCGGCGCGTTCGCGGCCCCCCGCTACGGGCTGTCGATCCTCGCCGAGGACATCCACGACGTCGCCGACGCGGTCACCCGGTTCGTCGTCCTGCACCGCCCCTGCACCCCGCCGCGGCCCACCGGCATGGACAAGACGACCGTCGTCGCGTTCATCGGCGAGGACCACCCGGGCGCGCTGCTGGAGATCCTCACCGAGTTCTCCGTCCGCGGCATCAACCTGACGCTGATCCAGTCCCGCCCCACCGGCGCGGGCCTCGGCTCGTACCTGTTCTGGATGGACTTCGAGGGCCACGTCGCCGACGCCCGCGTCGGGGAGGCCCTGATGGGCCTGCGCCGCGTCTGCTCCGACGTCCGCTTCGTCGGCTCCTACGCCCGCGCCGACCAGGTCCGCCCGGAGATCCGCCGCGGCACCCACGACACCGACTTCACCGAGGCCGCCGCCTGGGTCGACGCCATCCGCACCGGCCACGCCTGAGCCGCCGGAAACAGCCGCCGGAAATCAGACGGCACGGACGCTTGTTGCACGGGGCACGTCCCCGAGAAAGGTGTTCCCGTGCGCGTTGAGATCTGGTCCGACGTCGTGTGCCCCTGGTGCTACCTCGGCAAGCGCCACTTCGAGCGGGCGCTGGAGGGTTTCGAGCACCGCGACCGGGTCGAGGTGATCCACCGGTCCTTCCAGCTCGACCCGTCGTTCCCGCACGGCGAGACCGTGGACGTGGCCGACATGCTGGCGGACAAGTACGGCATGACCCGCGACCGCGCGGTCGAGATGAACCGGCAGATGGAGGAGCGCGCCGCGGCGGCCGGCCTGGAGTACAACCTGGAGGGCGGCCGCGCGGGCAACACCGCCGACGCGCACCGGCTGATCCACCTCGCGGGCGAGCGCGGCGTGCAGGACGCGGTCGTGGAGGCCCTCTTCAAGGCCCACTTCACCGACCGGCGCTCGGTGTTCGACCACGACTCGCTGGTGGAGATCGTGACCGAGGCGGGACTGGACGCCACGGAGGCGCGCGAGGTGCTGACGTCCGGGAAGTTCGCCGAGGAGGTGGACGCCGAGTACCGCGCTGCGCGCGATATCGGAGCGACGGGCGTGCCCTTCTTCGTCGTCGACCGCCGCTACGGCGTCTCGGGCGCCCAGCCCACGGAGACCTTCACGCAGGTCCTGGACCAGGCCTGGGCGGAAGCGAACCCGACCCCGATCATGGTCGGCGACCAGGCCGAAACTTGCACCGACGACACCTGCGCGGTCCCCCCGCCCACCCGGTAAGCCCCTGGGTTACGCTGCGCCGATGGACTTCGATCTCTACGAGCGGGAGTTGTGGGCCGGGCGGGCGCCCGCGTATGAGCGGGGATTCGCGCACGTCACGCGGTACATGGTCGAGCCGCTGCTGGACGCGGCCGGGGTGGCGGGCGGGACGCGGTTCCTCGACGTGGGGACGGGCCCGGGGTTCGTGTCGCGGGAGGCGGTCCGGCGCGGCGCCGAGGTGTCGGCGCTGGACGCGGAGCCGGGCATGGCGGAGACGGCGGCCAGGAACGTTCCCGGGCTGGACGTGCGGGTCGCCGTCCTGCCGGAGGTGCCGTTCGGCGACGGGACGTTCGACGCGGTCGCCGGCAACTTCGTGATCAACCATGTGGGGGATCCCGGCGCGGCGCTCGGTGCGCTGCGGCGGGTGCTGCGCGAGGGCGGGCGGCTGGCGCTGACCTGCTGGGTGATGCCGGGCAGGGGCGCGCTCGCGATCGTCCGGGAGGCGATCGAGGCGGCCGGGGTGCCGTGGCCGGACGACATTCCGGAGCCGCCGTTCCTGCGGTACGGGGAGCCGGCGGCGTTCCGGCGGCTGGTCACCGAGGCGGGGTTCGCCGAGGTCGCCGTCGAGGAGGTGACCTGGGAGCACGTCGTCGACCCCGAGGAGTGGTGGGAGACGGGCGCGCTGTCCCGGGTCGGCACCAACGGCGTCATCGTCGGGCGGCAGGACGCGGCGACCGTCGCCCGCATCAAGACCGAGTACGACCGGATCGTCTCCGCGTACGCGGTGCGGGACGGCGAGGTCGCGCTGCCCGCGCACGCGCTGCTGGCCAGCGGGGTCCGCTGAGACAGCGGATATACGCGCGCGGACGAGGTTCCGGCCCGGTAGCCTCGGGTCTGTGATTGACCTGCGAGCTCTTCGAGAGGATCCCGAGCGGCTGCGCGCCTCGCAGCGCGCCCGCGGTGAGGATGACGCCGTCGTCGGCAAGCTGATCGACCTGGACGGGAGGCGCCGCTCGGCGCTGACGTCGTTCGAGCGGCTGCGCGCGGAGCAGAAGAGTTTCGGCAAGTCCGTGTCCAAGGCGCAGGGCGACGAGCGGCAGGCGCTGCTGACCCGCGCGAAGGAGCTCGCGCAGCAGGTGAAGGAGCGCGAGGCGGAGGCCGACCGGCTCGGCGAGGAGCTGGACGCGCTGCTGAAGAGCGTCCCCAACCTGATCGAGGACGGCGCCCCGCCCGGCGGCGAGCAGGACTTCGTCGTCCTGGAGCACGTCGGCGAGCCGACCACGTTCGACTTCGAGCCCAAAGACCACCTGGAGCTGGGCGAGAGCCTCGGCGCGATCGACATGGAGCGCGGCGCGAAGGTGTCGGGCGCGCGGTTCTACTACCTGACGGGCGTGGGCGCGCGGCTCCAGTACGCGCTGCTGAACCTCGCCATGGAGCAGGCCGTCGCGAGCGGGTTCGTGCCGATGTACCCGCCGGTGCTGGTGAAGCCGGAGGCGATGGAGGGCACCGGGTTCCTCGGCGCGCACGCGGCGGAGGTGTACCACCTGCCGCAGGACGAGCTGTACCTGGTGGGCACGTCGGAGGTCCCGCTCGCCGCGTACCACATGAACGAGATCATCGACGAGCTGCCGCGGCGGTACGTCGCCTGGTCGTCGTGCTTCCGCCGGGAGGCCGGCTCCTACGGCAAGGACACGCGCGGCATCATCCGCGTCCACCAGTTCGACAAGGTGGAGATGTTCTCCTACTGCGACCCGGCCGACGCGCACGCCGAGCACCTGCGGCTGCTGGAGTGGGAGAAGGAGATGCTCGCCAAGGTCGAGATCCCGTACCGGGTGATCGACGTGGCGGCCGGCGACCTCGGCTCCAGCGCGGCCCGCAAGTACGACTGCGAGGCGTGGGTGCCGACGCAGAACACCTACCGCGAGGTCACCTCGACGTCCAACTGCACCGAGTTCCAGGCGCGCCGCCTGGCGGTCCGGCACCGCGACGCGGACGGCCGGAACCAGCCGGTCGCGACGCTGAACGGGACGCTCGCGACGACCCGGTGGATGGTCGCGATCCTGGAGAACCACCAGCGGGCCGACGGGTCGGTGCGGGTGCCGGAGGCGCTGCGCAAGTTCCTCGGGCAGGACGTGCTGGAGCCGGTCAAGCGCTGACCCGCGGGCGGGCGGTCCGCGCGGTGTCGCCTAGGGTGTGTCCCATCTGCCCAGGAAGGTGACATGACCAAGTCCGCACCGCGCGTGATCGCCACCGACCTCGACGGGACGATCGTCCGCTCCGACGGGACGATCTCCGCACGGACCGTCTCCGCCCTCTCCCGCGTCGAGCGCGCCGGCTCGATGCTGGTCATGGTCACCGGCCGGCCGCCGCGCTGGATGACCGACATCGCCGCGGCCGTCGGCCATCGCGGTGTCGCGATCTGCGCGAACGGGGCCGTCCTGTACGACCTGCACACCGAGGCCGTCCTGCGGGCCGACGAGATCCCGCCGGACGTGCTGGCGGAGACGATCGGGCGGCTGCGCGGCATCTCGCCGGAGCTGCGGTTCTCGGTGGAGTACCCGGACGAGTTCGTGTACGAGGCGCGCTACGAGATGGGGCGCTGGGACGCCCGGAAGTTCGGCGGCCGGCCCGTCGACGACGGGGAGCTGGTGAGCCGCGCCGGCACCAAGCTGCTCGCGTTCCACCCGGACGCCGACCCGGACACGTTGTCGGAGAAGGCGACCCAGGCGGTCGGCGACCTCGTGACCGTCACGCACTCGTCGGGGCGCGGGCTGCTGGAGATGAGCGCGATGGGCGTCACCAAGGCCAGCGCCCTCGCGGCCCTGTGCACCGAGCAGGGCATCGCGGCGTCGGACGTCACCGCGTTCGGCGACATGGTCAACGACCTGCCGATGCTGAGCTGGGCGGGCACCTCCTACGCCGTCGCGAACGCGCATCCGCTCGTGCTGGCGGCGGTGACGCACCGGACGTCCCGCAACGACGACGACGGCGTGGCCGAGGTCCTGGAACGCCTCTTCCCATGACGACGGCCGCACCCCCGTTCGCGGGGTGCGGCCGGGGGACGTGTCACAGGTAGGGGCCGGACGACCGAGGACCGGGCTTCTGCTGCTCCTCCTCGCCGCCGGGCATCATCCCGGCGGGCAGGGCGCGGCGCATCTGCTCCAGCTGCGCGCGGGCCGCCATCTGCTGGGCGAACAGCGTCGTCTGGATGCCGTGGAAGAGGCCTTCCAGCCAGCCGACGAGCTGCGCCTGCGCGATCCGCAGCTCCGACTCGCTCGGCACCGTGCCCTCGGTGAACGGCAGCGACAGCCGTTCCAGCTCCTCGACCAGCTCGGGCGCGAGGCCGTCCTCCAGCTCCTTGATGGACGACTTGTGGATCTCCCGCAGCCGGGCCCGGCTCGCCTCGTCCAGCGGGGCGGCCTTGACCTCCTCCAGGAGCTGGCGGATCATCCCGCCGATCCGCATGACCTTCGCCGGCTGCTCGACCATGTCGGTCACCGACTTGCCCTCGGACTCGCCCTCACCGCCGCCCTCGACGGCGATGCCGTTCGGGCCGAGCACGAGCACCTGCGGTTCCTGTCCAGACTTGTTCTTCGAAGGCTCGCTCATAATCCCCCCATACTCACACGGTCAGCAGGATCTTGCCGACGTGACCGCTCTCTTCGAGCAGCCGGTGCGCGCGGGCCGCGTCCGCGATCGGGATCCGCCGGTCGACGACCGGGCGGATCGTCCCGGACTCCAGCAGCGGCCACACGTGCTCCCGGACGCCCGCGACGATCTCCGCCTTCTCCTCCGGCGGACGGGCCCGCAGCGTCGTCGCGTGCACCAGCGCCCGCTTGCGCAGCAGCTTGCCGAGGTCAAGCTCGCCCTTCGCGCCGCCTTGGAGGCCGATCACCATGAGCCGCCCGCCGGTGGCGAGCGCCTCCACGTTCCGCTCCAGGTACTTGGCGCCGACCAGATCGAGGATGACGTCGTAGGGGCCGCTCTCGACGAAGTCCTCCTCGCGGTAGTTGACGGCGACGTCGGCGCCGAGCTCCCGGCACCTCTCCGCCTTCTCCGCGCTGCCCACCGTCGTCACCACCCGGGCGCCGCGGGCCTTCGCGAGCTGGATGGCGAACGTCCCGATGCCGCTGCCGCCGCCGTGCGCGAGGAACGTCTCGCCCTCGCGGAGGCCGCCGAGCATGACCACGTTCGAGAACACCGTGCACGCGACCTCCGGAAGCCCGGCCGCGTCGACGACGTCCACGCCGCGCGGCACCGGGAGGACCTGGCCGGCGGGCACCGTGACCCGTTCGGCGTAGCCGCCGCCGCTGAGCAGCGCGCACACCTCGTCGCCGACGGCCAGGCCGGTCACGTCCGCGCCCAGCTCGGCGATACGGCCGGACACCTCCAGGCCCGGATACGGGGGAGCGCCCGGCGGCGGCGGATAGAAGCCCATCCGCTGCATGACGTCCGCGCGGTTGACGGCGCTCGCCGCCACCTCGATCAGTACCTCGCCCGGCTTCGGCGCCGGGTCCGGTACCGGCGTCCATGCGAGGACGTCCGCGTCTCCCGGCTCCCGGATCACGATGGCATGCATACCGATCACGCTACCGGGCGCGTCCAAGGCGCCCGGAACCTCGAACTTCTTCGCGGCAATGGCGATCTACTCGTGGGATGCGTGGTATTGGCGCACAGGTATCCTGCGTGGGGGCCCAATTTGCCCACCTGCTCCGTGTAATCAACAGAGGCGTGCCCTAGGGGGAAGAACGGTGGCGAGGAACGAGCACGACGGGCGGTCCCTGGAGGAGCGGCTGGCCTCACTGGACGCGATGAGCGGAGAGACGACCGGGCCGTCCCCCGTCCCCGAGGCGGAGAAGGCCCCGGAGGAGAACACCGGCGAGCAGGAGAACGCCCCACCCCCCGCCGAGCCGCCAGCCGAGCAGGCCGAGCAGACCGATCCGAACAGCAGCCCCTGGCTCGCCGCGCCCCCCACGTTCCAGGGTCAGCCGGGTGATGACGCGTTCGGGCCCCCGATGCCTCCGCCGTACGACGGCGGCCCGATGCCGCAGCCGTTCGACGGCGGGATGCTCCCGCCGCCGTACGCGGGCATGGGCGGCTACCAGGGCTACGGGCAGGGCCAGCCGGGCGAGCAGGGGCAGCAGCCGTCGCCGTACGAGGTCAACGGCAACGCGACCCCGCCCCTCGACCAGCTTCCGCCGTACCCGTCCGAGCAGGCCCCGCCGCAGGACGCCGCCGGCCAGCCCTACCAGCCGCCCGTCGACCCCGCCACGGGCCAGCCGTTTCCCCAGGACACGGACGCCTCGGGCCAGCCGTACGTGCCGATCGACCCGAACACGGGCCGTCCCATGCCACCGGACCCGAACGCGCAGCCCTTCCCGCCCGCCGACCCGGCGGCGGCCGGCCGGCGGTTCACGCCCATGGAGCAGCAGCCGTTCCCGTCCGTGGACCCCGTGACGGGTCAGCCGTGGCAGCCCGACCCCAACGCCGGCGCCCAGCCGTACCCGCCCGCCGACCCCTCGACGGGCCAGATGTACCAGCAGGACCCCGGCGCGGTCCCTCAGCCGTACCCGCCGATGGACCCGAACATGGGCCGCCCGTACCCGCCCCCGCCGCCCCCCGGCGCCCAGCCCTACCCACCGGTCGACCCCAACACGGGCCAGCCGTACGCGCCGGTCGACCCGAACACGGGCCAGCCGTACCCGCCGGTCGACCCGAACACGGGCCAGCCGTACCCGCCCGTCGACCCGAACACCGGCCAGCCGTACCCGCCCGTCGACCCGAACACCGGCCAGCCCTATCCGCCCGTCGATCCCAACACCGGCCAGCCGTACCCGCCGGTGGATCCGAACACGGGCCAGCCGTACCCGCCCGTTGACCCCAGCACCGGGCAGCCGTACCCGCAGCCGGGCTACGGGTACCCCGGCGGGTCTCCGCAGGACCAGTCGCAGTACCCGCACACGCTCAACCAGATGATGCAGCCGGACCAGTCCGTCCAGCAGCAGCCGTCCGGACCGCAGAGCACCGAGAACCTCAGCTCCGAGAACCTGCTCGGCGAGCGCAAGATCGCGCCGTCCTCCGGCTGGCGGCGCGCGGTCTACAAGGCGACCGCCGGCAACATCCACCCCGGCGAGTCGCAGAACGACCTGCGCCGCAAGGACCTCGTCGCGCGGGCGCGCACCCCCGTGACGGGCGGGCACCACCGGGTGGCGGTGATGTCGCTGAAGGGCGGCGTCGGCAAGACGACCACGACAACCGGCCTCGGCTCGATGCTGGGGTCGCTGCGCGGTGACCGGGTCATCGCGGTGGACGCCAACCCCGACCGCGGGACCCTGTCGGACAAGGTCCGGCTGGAGACCGCCGCGACCGTCCGCGACCTGCTGAACAACCGCGAGCAGATCCACCGGTACGCCGACGTCCGCGCGTTCACCTCGCAGAACGAGGCGCGCCTGGAGATCCTCGCGTCCGACCGCGACCCGGCGGTCAGCGAGGCGTTCAGCGCCGACGACTACGCCGCCGTCGCCGTCGTCCTGGAGCAGTACTACTCGGTCTGCATCACCGACTGCGGCACCGGCCTGCTGCACTCGGCGATGGCGGGCGTGCTGAGCCTGGCCGACCAGCTCGTCCTGGTCAGCTCCCCGTCGGTGGACGGTGCCCGCTCCGCGAGCGCGACCCTCGACTGGCTGGAGGCGCACGACCACGGCCACCTCGTCCGCAACGGCGTCGTCGTGCTGTCGATGGTCCGCAACCGCACCCGCAGCCAGGTCGACCTGGACAAGCTCCAGTCCCACTTCGAGAGCCGCTGCCGCGCCGTCGTCCGCATCCCCTACGACGACCACCTGGAAGAGGGCGCCGAGGTCGAGCTGGAGCAGCTCGCCCCCGGGACCCGCGAGGCCTACCTGACCCTCGCCGCCGTGGTCGGCGACGGCTTCGCCTACCAGCGCCCGCAGACCTGACCGTCCCGCCACGACCGGTACCGGTCTCCGGTTCTGCGTCCTTTTCCCACGTCCGCGTGCCGGATGGGTGGAAAAGTGGTCGGCCGCAGACGCTGCGTGGTCGAGGGGTGGCGGATTGGACGATCAGGAGTTGAAGGCGGCCCAGTCGAGGGTCGCGACGTTCACGGATCCGGCGGTCCGCGACCGCGTGTCCCTCGACCGGGAGCCGGACGGCGCCGAGATGGAGTACGCCGAGGGCCTCAAGGCCGTCGAGGTGCGCCGCCGCCTGCGCGCCCGGTTCGAGGAGGCGCCCGACCTGACCCGGATCATCCTCGTCCGGGACGGCCGGCGGGTCGCGGTCGCCCCCCGCGAGAAGGTGCTCGCCGCGCCCGCGACCGCCGGGACGCCCGCCGCCGGCCTCGGCGAGTCCGACCGGGCGGGGCTTCCGGGACGCTCCACCCGGTACCGGCTCCTGGTCTACGGCTGCACGCGGCCCGGATGCGGGGAGCGCGCCCACCGGTCCTTCCACGACGAGCGCTTCCCGCCGGAGTGCGCGAGCGGCCACGGCCCGATGGCGTTCACCGGGGCGGTCCGGTGAAGCTCGACGCGGTTCTCAAGGCGCCGTCGGACTCCGGGTTCGGCCGGCGGTTCGTCCTGATCGGCTACTTCCCGGTGTACGCGGCGGCGCTCTGGCTGCTGACGCTGGTGTGGGCGGGCGCGTGGGGGCCGCTGGAGTTCCGCGCGGCGTGGCGGACGGCGGCCGGGCTGGGCCTCGGCGAGGTGGTCCTGCTGGTCCTCGCCCTGACGATCGTGGCCGTCGTCCTCCAGCCGTTCCAGCTCGCGATGATGAGGATGCTCGAAGGCACGGGACCGTGGCTTCCCTTCTCGTCGCTGCTGCTGCGAGGCCAGAAGAGGCGGCGGAACCGCCTTCGCGAGGACGCGGCGCCGTCCGGCCCGGCGCCGGCGCAGGAGGAGATCCAGCGGGCCGGGGAGAAGGGCCACGAGCTGCGCCGCCGCTTCCCGGCACCGGACCACCTCCTGCGGCCGACCGCGCTCGGCAACGCGCTCACCGCCATGGAGGACGGCGCCGGACGCCACTACGGCGTCGACGCGGTCGTGGCGTGGCCGCGGCTGTACCCGCTGCTCGGGGAGCGGGTCCGCGAGCTGGTCGACGACCGCCGCGACGGCCTCGACCTCGCCGCCCGGATGGCGGTGACCCTGGCGGTCACGGCGGTCGCGACGGGCGTCCTGCTGCTGGGCTCGGGCTGGTGGTGGCCGCTGGCGCTCGTCCCGGCGGCGCTGGCCTGGCTGTCCTACCGGGGCGCCGTGCACGCCGCCCTCGCCTACGCCGAGACCGTCTCGGTGGCGTTCGACCTGCACCGTGCGGAACTGTTCGGCGCGTTGCGCGTGAAACTCCCGAAGGACCTGAAGGAGGAGCGCGCCCTGAACGAGGACTGGTGCGACCACTGGCGGCAGGGCGTCCCGCTCGACGAGGCCATGGAGTTCGCCGGCAACCCGAACGAGAGCTACATCGTCCACAAGGAACAGAAGTGACCGATCCGGATCCCGCGTCCACCGTCCTGCCGTACTCGATGATCGTCGGCCAGGAGGAGCTGCGCTCGGCCCTGGAGATCGCCTACGTCGCGGACGCCGTCGGCGGCGTGCTGGCGACCGGGCAGCGCGGCACCGCCAAGACCACCACGGTCCGCGCGTTCACGCTGATGCTGACCGGCGAGCTCCCGGTCACGCTGCCGATCGGCGCCACCGACGACCGGGTGCTCGGCGGCTGGAAGATCGACAAGCTGATGAAGGGAGACCCGGAGCCGCAGGACGGGCTGCTGCTGGAGGCGTCCAGGTCCGAGGCCGGCATCCTCTACATCGACGAGGTCAACCTGCTCGACGACTACCTGGTGAACATCATCCTGGACGTCGTCTCCACGGGCGTGCTCAACGTCGAGCGCGACAACCTCGCGGCGAAGGCCGTTCCCGCGCGGTTCACGCTGGTCGGCACGATGAACCCGGACGAGGGCAGCCTGCGCCCCCAGCTGCTCGACCGGTTCGGGCTGGTCGCCGAGGTGCGGCCGGAGAACGACGCGGACCGCCGCGCCGAGATCATGGACGCGGTGCTGACCTTCCAGGACGACCCGGATTCCGCGCGAGTGGCGGAGGCGAGGCAGCGTGACCTGGAGACGCGGGCCGCGCTGGACGCGGCGAAGCGGCGGGTCGGGAAGGTCCGCTTCGCCGCCGGGGTGCTCGCGGGCTGCGCGCGGGTCGCGAAGGAGTTCGGGCTCGCCGGGCACCGCGGCGAGCTGGTGCTGGCCCGCGCGGCGCGCGCCCGCGCGGCCCTCGACGGCGCGCCGGAGGTCACCGCCGGGCATGTCGCGGAGGTCGCCCGGCCCGCGCTGGTGCACCGCAGGTCGAGCGACCATTCCGGGCGGCTGCCGGACTGGGGCCCGGAGGAGACCGGCCGGGTCGTGGCACGGCTCCGGGGGGCGTGAGGGTGGCCGCGCTCGACCGGGTGCGCACGCTGCTGAGCTGTCTGGCGGCGGACCCCCGGCTGGGCGGTGTGCTGTTCTACGACCTCGACCCCTTCCTGCTGGCCCCGCTCGCGCGGCTGCTCACCGGAGTCCTGCCGGGGTCCCCGGCGACGGTGGTGCTCGGCCCGGGGTCCGCGGACGAGGGCCTGTGGGTCCGGATGCGGCCGGACGGGGACGCGCTGCGCCTCGCGCCGGGGCCGCTCGCAGCCGCCGACGGCGCGGTGGTGCTCGTTCCCGACCTCGGGCAGGCCGACCCGGCGGTGGCGCGGATCGCGGTGACGCTGGCCGGGGCCGACGCCGCCGCGGTGGAGATGCGCGGGTACAGCCGCCGGTGGCGGCCCCGGACGTGGTGGCTCGCCGCCGCGTCCCGCGCCGAGGTCGCGACCGTGTCGCCGCACCTGCTGGACCGGTTCCCTATCCGGGTGGAGGCGGGACGGCTGCTCGCGGAGTGGACGCGGGCGGCGGACGCGGTGCGCCGGACGACCCGGGCGGACGAGGAGTCGGCGCTGTTGCACGCGGTCCCGCCGCTGGAGGCCGCCCCGGACGGTCCGCCGCTCGCGGAGGACGCGCTGCGGCGGGTCCCCGTCCTGCTGCCGCCCGGCCCCGGCAGGCGGCGCGACCTGGCGCTCGCCCGGATCGCGCGGACGGTCGCGGGCTTCGCGGGAGCGGCGCGGACCGGAGCGGCGCACGTCGACGAGGCGGCGGCGCTGCTCGGCATCGCCGTGCCGGGCGGCGGGTCCGGCACCCCTCCGGTCCCGGAGCCGCCGCCGGACGGGCCGGGACCCCTCGCGCCCCGCCGCCCGGAACGGGAACCGACGGGGGCGCGGGCCCGCTCGGAGACGGTCGCGCCCGGGGCCGGCCGGCGGGTGGCGACGCGGACCGGGGAGCCCGTCACGCTGCCGGACGCCGCGGCGGCCGGCCCGTGGCCGTATCCGGAGGACGATCCCGGCGCCCTGCCCCGGCTCGGCGCGCTCCGGCCGCCGCCCGGCCGCCGTACCCGGGCGGGCCGGCTGCGCGGCCGTCCGGTCGGCGTGCGCCCGGCGTCCGGGCCCCGCGACCTCGCGATCGTCGCGACCGTGGTGGAGGCGGCGAAGTTCCAGGCGGTCCGGCGGGCGCACCGGCCGGACGCGCCGCCGGGGCTGCTGATCAGCCCGGCCGACCTGCGGCGCCCGCGGCGCGCCGCCGAGCCGGGGGCGGCGCTCGTTCTCGTCCTCGACCACTCCTGCTGGCGGCACTTCGACCGCGGGCCCGGCCTCGCCGCGTTCCTGCGCGCGGCCCACCGCGACGACGCCGCCGTCACCGTGATCGAGTTCGGCCACCGGGACACGCCCGGGGAACTGGCCGCCGTCCGCTACCGGGCGCGGACGCTGCTGGACCCGCGGCTGCCCGTGTCGCTGCGGCGGCGCCCCGGCCGCGCCACCCCGCTCGCGCACGGGCTGGACCTCGCGGTCGCCGAGCTGCGCCGGCTGCTGCGCCGCGGCCCGGTGCCGGTGTCGCTGGTGGTGGCGACGGACGGCCGGGGCAACGTCCCGCTGGACGGCAGCCTGCTCGGCGAGGTCCGCGGCCCCGTCGGGGATCGCGGCGTGCGGGACGCGCTGCGGGCGGCGGCGCCGGTGCGGTCGCTGCCCGGTGTCCGCACCGCCGTCCTCGCCCCGGACGAAGGCCGCTACGGCAGCCTGCCGTTCGAGCTCGCGGACGCCCTGGGCGGGTCGGTGATCATCGCTCCGCCGCGGGACGGGGGCACGTGACGATGCGGGAGTTCCTGGGCGCCGACGACGGCCGCCCGCCCGAGCCGAGCCCCCGTCCGGACGCGTCCGGCGCCGCGGACGTGCCCGCCGCGAACGTGCTGGGCGAGCGGACCGGGGCGTTCGGCGCCCGGCGGGTGCCGCTCGACCACGAACTCTCGCCCGACGTCGCGCTGCTGTGCGTCAAGGCGAACGCCTACGGCCCGCGCAGCTTCGAGTTGCACTTCCACCACGGGGGCGAGGTGCGGAGCGCCAACGGCCGCGACGCGCTGGACAAGCAGCAGGCCCACCCGGAGCTCGCGCTGAGCAGGCTGA
The DNA here is from genome assembly GCF_047130825.1 of Actinomadura madurae. Classification (NCBI taxonomy): domain Bacteria; kingdom Bacillati; phylum Actinomycetota; class Actinomycetes; order Streptosporangiales; family Thermomonosporaceae; genus Actinomadura; species Actinomadura madurae. Next base: position 6,431,304 of record NZ_CP083237.1, on the reverse strand, counting down.
AGGCCGACGTCCCCGACGAGGAGTGGAAGCGGCTCTTCCACTGGATCGGGGAATGGTCGGGCTACCAGTTCGCCCTGAACTGCTGGCTGCGCGACCTGTTGATGAACGCCGGGGCGCAGCTCATCGTGTTCGATGTGACGGGTTACGAGATCCCGTGGGAGCTGTTCCGGTACGAGCCGCCGCCCGGCGCGGCGGGGCCGGACGGCTGGCTCGGCGCGCTCGTCCCCGTCAGCCGCTGGACGAGCCTGCCGCACGACACGCAGGAGTGGCATCTCGGCGCGGCGCCGCGGGAGATGAACGGCGGCCTCCTGATGATGGAGGACGCGGCGATGCGCACGGACGTCGACGTGTACGCCGACTTCGAGGTCGCCGGCCGGGAGCAGGCGATCAAGGACCTGGTCCGGCGGCTGGAGGTGGAGGAGGAGCTGCTCGCCTTCTCCCTGCTCATGATCCGCTGCCACGGGGAGTGGGCGCCGGGCGAGCGCCTCACTTTGAACGGCGTCGTGCTGGAGGAGCTCATCGAGAGGCGGCTGCCCGTGCTGCGGCGCAACGGGGCGGTCGTCCTGCTCAACGCGTGCATCTCCGGCCGTCCGATCACCGACGACCGGGAGCATCTGCGGGCGCCCACCCGCGGCTTCGCGCAGAAGTTCCTCCGGGAGGGCGCGAGCGCCGTCATCGCGACGCTCGGAGATGTCGACCTCGACCACTCGCACGAGTTCGCGGTGGAGTTCGTCGCGGACGCGGCGGCGAGGGACCAGAACCTGGCCCGCTACCTCCGCGATTACCGGGCGGACGTCGCGCGGCGCATGCGGCCGGAGCCCGGCCGGCCGGACACCCGTACTCCGGACGACTACAGGATGTTCTTCTGGAGCTTCATGTACGTCTACTACGGGCATCCGGACACCACCCTCCGGCTGATTCGGGCGGCTTCGCCATGACGGACGCCCCCGCGGTCAGGCTCCGGCCCGTGGTGAGCTGGCCCGCGCGCGTCGAGCCGGGCGGCAGCTACCGCGTGAGCGTCGACCTGGAGACCGAGGGGCCGCCGGACGAGTGGCCGTACCCCGAGGAGGAGTACGCCGTCGGGTGCATGCTCGACGGCGGCACGGGGTTCGCGGTGGAATCGGTCGGCGACACCACCCTCGTGGTGCACCGCTTCGGCGGCACGTACGGTCCGGTCACGTTCGTCGCGCACGCGCTGGACGCGCAGGGCGACGAGCTGTGCCTCACCCTCGTCACCCAGGGCGGGGTCCCCTTCCGCACCATCCCGCTGAACGTCGACCGCTCCGTCCTCATGGACGCCGGGGGCGGGTCCGGGGCCGCCGAGCCCGCGCCTCCCTACTCGCTCGTCCCGTACCCGCCGGAGCCCGAGGAGATCGCGGACCCGTGGAGCCTGCCGCTGAGCAGGGTGCTCGCGGCGGCCAGCCGGTCCATCCCCTTCACCGGACGCGAGGACGAGCTGCTCAGGCTCCGGTCGTGGCGCGACGGGGACGCGGGAACCGTGCTGCTGCTGCACGGGCCGGGCGGGCAGGGCAAGACGAGGCTGGCCGCCGAGTTCGCCCGGCGGTCACGGCAGGACGGCTGGCAGGTGCTCGCGGCCCGGCACGGCGAGCGGTCCGCGCCGGGCGGCGCTCCGCACGCCGCGCCGCCCGGCGAGCCCGATGCCGCGGGCCTGCTGCTCGTCGTGGACTACGCGGAGACGTGGCCGATCGAGGACCTGCTGGACATGCTCGGCGAGAGCGCGTCGGGCAGGTGGGGGACGGTGCGCGTCCTCCTCATCGCCCGTCCCGCGGGCGCCTGGTGGGTGGCGCTGGCGAGCCGGCTCGGGCACGGCGGCGTCGAGACCGCCACGATGGAGCTGGAGTCCCTGCTGGGGGACGGGCGGATGCGGCGCGAGGGGTTCCTGACGGCGGTCGCCTGGTTCGCGGACCTCTTCGGCCGTCCGGACGTCGCGGTGGGCGCCTTCACGCATCCGCTCGCCGACGATCCGGCGTTCGAGCAGGTCCTCGCCGTCCAGATGGCCGCCCTGAGCGCCGTGCTGAATCCCCGCGTGTCCTGGGGAGGGCGGAATCGCCGCTCCGCGGTCCCGGCCACGCTGCTGCGGGCGGAGGAGCGCGACTACTGGGAACGGGAGCTGGCCGACGGCACCATCGGCACCACGGCGAACGTGATGGAGCGGGTCATGTGCGTCGCCTCGCTGATCGGCCCGGTGCCGGAGGACGAGGCCGAGCGCCTGCTCCGGGAGCTGGGGGTTCGCGAGCCCAGTACCGCCCTGCGGGACCACCGGCACTGCTACCCGCCCGCCCGTCCGCACACCGTCCTGCAGCCCGTCTCCCCCGACCGCCTCGCCGAGGACTACCTCGCCCTCATGATCCAGGACGACGTTTGGATGACCGGCGCGCTGCGCACGGTGCTGCACGGCCGCTGGGGCGCCGCCGCGGTCGGCGTGCTGGTGGAGACCGCGCGGCGCTGGCCGTTGATGGCCCGCGTCCTCAACGTCCACCTGCGGGAGAGGCCCGACCCGGCGGTCGAGGCGGGCGGCGCGGTGCTGCTCCGGCTCGCCGAGGCGCCGGACACCGACCCGGCCGTCCTCGCGGCGATCGAGGAGCGGCTGCCGCGCGAGCGCCGCATCGACCTCGACATCGCGGGCGCCGTGCTCGCCGAGCGGCTGTTCGCGGACCGGCTCGCCGCGGCGGCCGGCGACCCGGCCCGGCAGGCGGCCCTGTACGAGCGGCTCAGCGAGCGGCGCGCCAACGTCGGCATGTACGAGGAGGCGCAGCGGGCGTCGGCGTCGGCGGTGGCGCTGCGCCGGACGCTGTCGGCCGAGCGCGGCGACGCCGGCACGGCGGACGCGCTGGCGGAGTCGCTGACCATCTCCTCCGGCCATCTCGGGCGGATGGGCCGGCACGAGGAGGGCCTGCGGCAACTCGTCGAGAGCGTCGAGGTGCTGCGCGGGCGCGCCGCCGACCATCCGGAGGCGTTCGGGGCCCAGCTCGCGTCCGGGCTGAACGCGCAGGCGCTCGCGCTGGCGGAGCTCGGCCGACGCCAGGAGAGCCTGGCCGCCGTCGAGGAGGCGGTGGCGCTCTACCGGGAGCGTCCGGGCGCCTACCGCGCCGAGCTCGCGTCCGCGCTGAACAACCTGTCCGCGCGGCTCGCCGCGCTCGGCCGGCTGGAGGAGGGCCTCGCCGCGGTGGCGGAGGCGGTGGCGATCCACCGGGAGCTGGACGCCGAGGAGCCGGACGCGCACCTGCCGGCGTTGGCCGCCGGGCTGCACAACCTGTCGCTCCGGCAGGCGGAGCTGGGCCTGGCGGAGCAGGCCGCCGAGTCCGCCATGGAGGCCGTGCGGATGCAGCGGCGGCTGACCGCGACCGTGCCCGGCGCGTACGAGGCCAGCCTCGCGGGCGCGCTGGACAACCTGTCCACGCGGCTCGGCGAGCTCGGCCGGTGGGACGAGGCGGCGGCCGCCATCGAGGAGGCCGTCGCCTCCTACCGGACGCTGGCGGAGCAGCGCCCCGAGACCTACCGGGCCGACCTCGCCGCGGCCCTGAACAACTACTCGGTCGAGCTGGGCGAGCTGGGTCGTTCGCGCGAGTCGCTGGCTGCGGTACAGGAGGCGGTGGCCGCCTACCGGTTGCTGGCCGATCAGCGTCCGGACGCCTACCGCCCCGACCTCGCGGCGGCGCTGAACAACCTGTCCGTGCGGCTGGCCGAGCTGGGCGACCACGAGGGCGGACTGGACGTGATCAGGGAGGCCGTCGGGATCCGCCGCCGGCTCGCGGCGGACGACCCGGCGGCGTTCGCGGCGGACCTCGCGATGTCGCTCGCGAACCTGGGAGACCGGCTCAACCAGCTGGGCCGGTTCAGCGAGTCGGTGCGGGTCGTCGAGGAGGCCGTGGCGATCTACCGGGGACTGGCGGAGGACCGTCCGGACGCGTTCCTGCCCGCGCTCGCGGGCAGCCTGGGCAAGTCCGCGATCACGCGCGGGCTGACGGGCGAGATGCCGGGGGCGATCGCCGTCTCCGCCGAGGCCGTCTCGATCTACCGGTGGCTCTGCCGGAAACAGCCGACCGCCTTCCTGGCGCTGCTCGCGCGGAGCCTGCACAACCACTCGACGTTCCTGGGCAACCAGAGCCGGTTCGAGGAGGGCTTGGTGGCCGCGCACGAGGCGGCGAGCATCTACCGGAGTCTGGTCCAGGGCCGTCCCGGCGTGTTCAGCGGTCCCCTGGCCCGGAGCCTTCTCAACCTCGCCAGGCATCAAGCCGTCACCGGGAGGCGAACCGAAGCGGCGGTGAGCGCACGCGACGCCGTGCTCGGTTTCCGTGAGCTGGTCTCCGGGGGGCTGGAGAACCACGAGGAGAACCTCGCGCAGGGCCTGCACTTCCTCGGGGCCTTGCTTTCCGGGAGCGACGAGGGGCTCGCAGCCGTCCAAGAGGCTGTGCAGATCTATAGCGGGCTCAGCGGACGCCGCCTGTCCGCCCCCGCCGGTCCGGCGGCGGCGCTGGAGGATCTCGCCCGCCGCCTCGGCGACCGCGGCCGGCTGGACGAGGCGGCCGAGCGCGCTCGTGCGGCGGTGGCCCTGTACCGCGGGCTCGAAGAAGGGCCGCCGCGCGAGTACGCGGTGCCGCTGGCGAGTTGCCTGGTGGACCTCGCCCGTTTCCTGGAGCTGAGCGGCCGGGCGCCGGAGGCGAGGGAGGCCGCGACCGAGGCCGCCGGGCTCGCACGCGTCCACCGGACCGGGCCGATGGCGGACCTGCGCGCCGCCGCGGAGGAGATGCTGGACCGGCTGGACGGCGCGTACGGTGGAAGCGCCGAGGAGGGCGGGAGCTGATCATGGACGCACTGGCCGCGACGCTGGGCAGGGCCCTGCTCGACGCCATGACCATGGACGTCTGGCACCAGGTGCTCCGCGTCTTCGCCGAGTCCCTGGCCGAGGACGATCCCGAGGCCGCCGCGGCGTTGAAGGCCGACCTGCGTGCGACGCAGAGGCGGCTGAGGGAAGACCCCGACTATGGCGCGCCGCACGTCGAGACCGAGTACCTGGAGGCCGTGACCGCCCGGGTGCGCGGGCTGCTCGGCGAGAAGCCCGAGCTGGAACCGGTGCTGACACGCATCCTCGACCGGGGGATCTTCTCCGAGTCGCCGACCGGGAACCCGATGCGGGGCGAGAGCAGCGGAATCACCATCGGCTTCGCCGATGTCGCCGGGCAGGTCGTCACCGGCGGGATGACGCAGAACATCAACCGCGACCAGGTCCGCGACGCCTGACTCGGCCGCCCGGCCGGTCAGAAGATGAGGAAGAGCACGAGGATCACCACGGCCGCGATGAGGCACACGGCCACGGCGACGCCTCCCCCTCCGCTCGACTTCGCCGGTGTCCCGCCCACCGTGTATCCGTGCCGCAGATGTTCCCCGGTGTCGTCCGCGAGCGGATCGACCGGCAGGGGGGTCGCCTCCGGCTCCTGGACCGGGCTCTCCGCGGCCGGACGTCCCGCGCCGTGCTCAATGCCGTGCTCAACGCCGTGCTCTGTGGCGGGCCCGCCCGGCACGGCGGTGCCGGGAACGTCCTGGAACACCGGTGTCCCGTCCGCCGCGGTGACGTCCGGAGAGGCCGGCGTCCACGGCACCTGCTGCCCGGCGGTCCGCATCCACACCGGGAGCCCGGCCACCCTCGGCACCGGACCGGCGAGGTCCAGCGGGCTGAGGGACGGGATGAGCTCGGGGTCGGTCGTGAGGTCCCGCAGCAGCTGCGCGGTCTCCGCGCGGACCCACGGGTCGCCGCTGCCGCGCAGCAGGCGGAGCGCCTCGGACCGTTCCGGCTCGGCGAAGTCGGTGTTCCGCAGGATCAGGTACTCGCCGTCGGTCTCGTGCAGGCGGTCCCACAGCCCCGGGTCGGCGGCGACCGCGCGGATCCCGAGCCGGATGACCCGGGCGGAGAACCGGTCGGCGGCCGGGCCGAAGTAGCCGCGCTCTCCCCGGTCCGGCGGCTGGTAGTGCGGCACGCCGCACTCCGGCATCCGGAACCCCTTCAGCGCCGGGACGTACATGCCGTCGTAGTCGACGAGCCGGATCCGGTCGCCCGCGACGACGATGATGTTGCCGTGCTGGAGGTCGCCGTGCGCGATCCCCGCCCGCTCCAGCGACCCGATCACGTTCGTGAACTCCAACGCCATCCGCCGCAGCGCCGCGGCGTCCCCGAGCCTGTCCTCCAGCCAGGGGATCAGCCGGGTCCCGTTGACCCAGGTCATCTTCAGCACCGGCACCCACCGGTTCTCCGGCAGGTGGAACAGCCCCTCCGGGTCGTAGCCGAACCCGACCTTCCAGTAGTCGCCGACGTCCGCGAGCCGCGCCTCGATCGCCCGGTACCGGTCGGACAGCTCCGCCGTCGGGCGCAGGAAGCACTTGACCGCCCAGCTCTTGCGGCCGTCCGCAGAGACGACCCGGAAGACGCTGGCGAACCCGCCGCCGTCCATCGGCCGCAGCGGGCCGCCGTGCGGGCGCTCCACCCGTCCCGCCCGCAGCTCCGGGTCGCGCAGGTACCGCTCCGGCTTCTGGAACGACGCGATGTACGACGTCGCGCTGAAGAATGAGTCGCCGTTCATCGGTCTACTTCAGGACCAGCCGGATCACGCTGACGTCGTCGTCGCGCATGGCGCCCGCCGTGCGCCGCTCCGCCACCCACCGCGCGAACTCGCCCGCGTCGGCGTCCCCCGCGTCGACCGCCTCGTCGAGTTCCCGCCACGGGTCGCCGTGGCGGGCGTGCCGCTGGAGCGCCCACTCGGCGAGCGCGTCGGAGGCCAGGAAGAACCGGTCGCCGGACCTCCACGACCCTTGGTGCAGCCGGATGTTCCGCCGCACGGTCGCCCAGTCGGTGTCGGCGCTCGCGACCGTCGGGGGAGCCGAGTCGAAGCCGCCGGCGTCGTCCAGCGGGAACGCACGGGCGGCGCGGCCGTCGCGGCTCACGTGGAAGACGCACGTGTCGCCCAGCGCCGCCGCGGTCCACACTCCGTCGCCGCAGACGCAGACGACGAGGACGGTGGCCGCCGAACCGGCCCGCAGCTTCCGCTTCTCCCACCACGGCAGGCGGCGCCCCTCCCGCTCGTCCCGCACGTAGCCGCGCAGCCGCGGCGCCCACGCCGCGCACTGCCGCCGCAGCACCTCGGCGAACTCGGCGGGATCGGTGGTGGCGCGCAGCGGGGCGCGCGTCCCGAACGCCCGGACGAGGTCGCGCGCCCACGGTCCCGGCCGGTAGCTGTCGGACACCCCGTCGGCGAGGGCGAGCCGCACGACCGGGCCCGCCGCGGACACCGGCTCCGGCGGCCAGCACGCGTCCTCGATGCCCTCCGCGTCCCGGGCGCCCTTCGCGACGCCGAGGACGGACACCCGCCCCTCGACGGCGGTGACCGTGCCGGTCACGCCGCGCCGTTCCGGTGGTAGACGGGCCGCGTTCCGACGTCCAGGAAATGGATGATGGACGCGATGTCGGCGTTGTAGACGAACCCGCGGCTGCCCTGGCTGACCTCCAGGCCGAGCTCCGCGTCGGCGTACAGCCGCATCCGCTCCGGCAGCCTGCTCGACATCCCGAACAGGCGGCGCCCGCTCTTCGGGAGGCCGCCGTCGGCGGCGGGGAACCGCACCGGGTCGAGCTCCTTCGACGAGATGTGCAGGTTGAACAGCAGCGCGCCGCCGTCGTGGGTGGTGAGGGAGCGGATCCGCTCGCCCGCCCGGGCCGGGTCCCCGTCCGTCGCCTCCCCGTCGGTCATGTTGAGGACGATCGGCGGGTAGCTGCGCGGATTCTCGTCCACCCACGCCTTCAGCAGGTCGTGGGTCTGCTCCAGCGCCCGCGTCATCGGCGTCAGGCCCTCCGCCGCCGCGTCCACCCAGATGGGCACCTCCTCGTCGTACTCGTAGAAGCCGCCACCGTTGCCCGGCCTGCGGATCCGTCGGTTCTCCACCCGCAGCGGATGGTGGGCCAGCTCGCTTGAGGTGACGAGCCGGCCGCCGCCGAGCGCGCCGCCGAGCGCGGGCCCGACCGTCCGGCCGTAGGAGATCACCCCGATGTGGAAGAAGTCGTAGATGTCGCCCTGCCGGACGCAGCGGTTGATCAGCTCGCCGAGCAGATGGTTGAGCGAGTCCGCGACGACCTGCTGCTTCGCCTCGGAGCCCCCGCCGATCCGCGCCTTCATCGAGGCGGACTGATCGAGCAGGAACACCATGCAGGTCGGTGTCGCCCGGTTGATCTCGGCTTCGTACATGTCGCTCCCGATTCGATGTCACAGTTCCAGCCGGACGTCGAGTTCCGGCGGCGGCGCGGCGATCCCCTGCCCGGTGCGCAGGTCGACCGCGTGCAGGTGGCCGCCGGCGGTTCCGGCGTAGACCAGGCCGTCGCCGGCGGCGGGCGCGCACCGGTTGATCCAGCCGCCCGCGTCGAACCGCCAGCCGACGCTCCCGGTGGCCCGCGCGACGCGGTACAGGCGCCCGTCCCGGCTGCCGAGGTACACCGAGTCGCCCCGCACGGTCGCCCCGCCCGTCACCGGCCCGCCGGTGGGCAGCCGCCACAGCACCCGGCCCGACGCCGCCTTGATCGCGTACAGGCAGTGGTCGCGGCTGCCCGCGTACACGACGCCGCCGGACACGGCGGGGCGGCCCACCGGCGGGCCCCCGGTGCCGAGCGACCAGCGGACCCGTCCCGTCCCGGCGTCCAGGGCGAGCACCTCGCCGGCCGCCGTGCCGATGTGGACGGTCCCGTCCGCCGCGGCGGGATCGCAGCCGCCGGTGTCGCCCACCGCCCACACGCGCGCCTTGCCGGTGGCCCGGTCCACCGCGAGCACGCCCCCGGACGTGCCCGCGTACGCCCGCCCCCCGGCCAGCGCGGGGGACGAGTCGACGATGTCGTGCGCGGCGGCCCGGTGCCGGACCCGCAGATCGTGCTCCAGGACGACGAGGTCGCCGTCCCCGGTGCCGACGCAGAGCGAGTCGCCGTCCACGGCCGGGGTGGAGCCGAGCATGTCGCCGACGCGGCGGCTGCGCAGGAGGGTGCCGTCCGCGGGATCGAGGGCGCGCAGCACCCCGTCGCGCCCGCCGAGGTAGACGACGTCCCCGTGCGGGGCGGGCCCCGACTCGATCATGTCGTCGGTCTCGTACCGCCAGCGGAGCCGCCCGGTCGCCGCGTCGAGCGCGTAGAGGACCCCGTCGAGGCTCGTGACCAGGACCAGGCCCCGCATGAGGACGGGCGACGCGTCGATCATGCCGCCGGTCATGAAGATCCAGGACCGGCGGCCGGGCACCGCCTCACCGTCGTCGGACACGGTGAGGGCGGGACCGATCGCCGGACGGTAGACGACCGGCGGCTCGGGGGAGTCCGCGCCGCCCGGCCGGGACGGCCGCGGATCCGGGTCGCGCGACGCCGGGCCCGGACCGGGCCCGAGGGCGGGCAGGGACGCCGCCGGGCGACCGGGCGCGGACGCCCGTGCCGGTTGCGCGGTGTGCGCCGGCTCCGCGGGCGGCGAGGCCGGCGCGGCGCCGGCGTGCGGTCCCGGAGGCGCGGGCCGTCCCGTCCGATCGGAGCCGGCCCGCCGGGACCGGAGCCGGGACCGCCCCCGGGACCGCCCCGCCCTGGCCGCGACGCGCGCCGCGTCCGGCCGGTAGAACGGCGGGCGGAGGCACCGGTTGATCAGCTTGCGGGACCGGGCGGGCAGCCGCGCCTCGACGGGCGACACGTCGCGCAGCACCCGCGCCGCGGTGGCCAGCATGTCGAGGTCTCCGTAAGGGCGGTCGCCCGTCGACGCGTACAGCAGCACGAGGCCGAGCGAGTAGACGTCGTCCCAGGGACGCCCGCGCCCCCCGTCGGACACGACCTCCGGCGACATGTACGCGGGGTCGCCGCGCAGCGTGTGCCCGGCCGGAAGGTTCCCGAACCGTGCGGCCCCACGTGCCAGCAGCGGCAGCAGCCCGTGCTCGGTGAGCGCCACGCGGCCCTCCTCGGTCAGCAGGACGGCGCCCGGCTCCAGGGCGCCGTGCGGCAGGGAGTGCCGGTGCAGCACCGCCAGCCCGGCCGCCATCTGGTGCGCGAGCCGGAGCACCTGCCGCTCCGGCATCGGCCCGCCGTCGGGGATCAGCCGGTCCAGCCGGGTCCCGCGGACGTCCTCGGTGGTCAGCCACCAGCCCTCGCCGTCCACCCCGCCGGCGAAGGTCGTGGCGACGGACAGGCTCCGGACGGCGCACATCCGCTCCACCGTCCGCAGGAACGGCTCCTCCGACGGCCAGCCTCGCGTCCAGTGCCGGTGCAGCCGGGTGAACACGACCTCGTCGCCGGTCGCCATCTCCACGGCGCGGAAGCGCTCCCCGAGCGTCCCGGACCCCAGCGGCTCCAGCAGGTCGAACCGGTAGTCCTCGTCCGGGCGGCCCGCGCTCATGCCGTCCGCCCGGCGCCGAGCGACCGCATCTCGATCGCGGTGATGTGGCGCTCCCAGTCGCCGGTGAAGAGGGCGGCGCCGTCCGTCACGGGCGAGGAGTCGAGCCAACCGGCGGCGGTGAACCGTCCCCGCTCCAGGCCCGACCGCGCGTCCACCGCGTACAAGTGGTGGTCGCGGCTGCCGAAGTACACCGCGCCGCCGTGCACGAGGGGCGACGAGCGGACCGCGCCGCCCGTGCCGAACGTCCAGATGCCGAGCCCGTCCGCGACGTCGATCGCGTAGAGGTGCTGATCGTCGGAGCCGACGTAGACGACGTCCCCGGACACCGCCGGGGCGGAGTGCACCGCCTTCTCCGTCTGGAACGTCCAGCGGCGGCGGCCCCGGACGGTGTCGGCGGCGTGCACCGCTCCGTCGAGCGTCCCGCACAGCACCAGGCCGCCGGACGCGGCGGGCGGAGAGCTGATCGCGGCTTCGGCGTCGTACCGCCAGACCTCCTCGCCGCTGTCGGCGCGCAGGGCGTAGACGTGATGGTCCCAGGAAGCGACGTACACCAGCCCTCCGAGGACGGCGGGCGGCCCCTCCACGGCGTCCTCGGCCCGGAACCGCCACCGCTCGGCGCCGGAGGCCAGGTCCAGGGCGCGCACGGCGCCGTTGTGGTCGCCGACGACCAGGACGCCCCCTTCCACGGCGACCGCGGGAGCGGACCCGGCCGCCGGCGCGAGCACGACCCGCCACCGGACGCTGCCGTCGCGCGTGTTCAGGGCCCACACGTCCCCGGACGCGGTCGAGAAGTACACGCTCGCCTGATGGACCGCGGGTGTCCGGTCGACACGGCCGTGGGGACCGGACCGCCACAGCTCGCGCCCGTCCGCCGCGTCGAGCGCCCGGACCAGCCCGTCCTGGCCGCCCGCGAGCACCGCGCCGCCCGCCGCGAGCACCGGCGAGGCGTAGTAGCCGTTGCCGCCGAGCCGGACCCGCCACCGCGGCTCCACCGCGCCCGCCGGCGGCGACGGCACCCGGTGCGGCACCGTCACGTCCGGCAGCTGCAGCGCCTGCGGCCGGGCCTCGGTGGCCTGTTCGGCGTACTCGCCCAGCACCTTGCCCGCCCGGCTCGGCAGCGCGGTCAGCGCGCCGCGGCGCCGCTCGGTGTCGCCCGCCTCGCCGGCGGGCGTGTGCGGGCCGTCCTCCGTCGCGGCCGCGATGATCCCCTCCGCGGTGATCCGCTCGCTCGCCCGCTGGTGCGTGCAGTGCGCGACCAGGCCGGCCAGCTCGGCGGGCAGCCCGGTGAAGACGGCCCGCCCGGCCGCGTCCCGGGCGATCATGTCGTTGGCCCCGAGCTGCGGATGGCGGCCGGTGGCGGTGAACGCGATCGTCACCCCGAGCGAGTAGATGTCGGTGGCGTGCGTGAGGGCCGCCCCGCCGATCGCCTGCTCCGGCGACATGTAGCCGGGCGTCCCCTTGCGGCCGCTGGTGAACGCCGGCGACCTGCCCAGCTCCTTCGCGATGCCGAAGTCGATGAGCTTCGGCCCGGACGCGTCCATGATGATGTTGCTCGGCTTGATGTCCCGGTGGACGATCGACAGGTCGCGCAGGGCCAGCAGTGTCGTCGCCAGCCGCACCGCCATCCAGCGCACCGTCCGGACGGGCAGCGCCCCCTCCCGCGCGACGAGCTCCTGCAGCGTCGGCGCCTTCAGGTAGTCGATCGCCAGCCAGGGCGGATCGTCGGTCACGTCGCACGCCTGGACGGCCGCGGTGTGCTCGGGGCCGACCCGCATGCACGACTGGATCTCCTGGTGGAGCCGGTGGCGGGCCTCGTCGTTCCGCAGCCGCGGATTGGTCAGGATCTTCACGGCGGCCGGCGTCCCGCTGCTGACGTGCCGGCCCAGGAAGACCTTCCCCATGCCCCCGGCGCCGAGCACCTTGAGCAGCCGGAACTTGCCGAGTTGGACGGGGTCGCCCGGGTCGAGTTCGCGCACGGCGCCCCTATGCGGGCTCTGCGGGAGAGACGGCGAAGATCATGGGGCCCCCGTTCCGAATCGCTGCGACCTGGCAGGACGCCCGAGCATCGCACCGCGGCCCCACGCGCTTAGCGTCATACGGCACAGATGGCCACATCGGGTCACGGAACGTGATCAAGTGCAACCGGATCGTGGTCACGCGCGTCCCGGGCCGCACACGCGCAACCCCGTCCGCGATGAACCCCGTCCGCGATGAGTCCTGTCCGCGACAAATCCGGTCCGCGCTAACGTTGCGGTCCGTGGACGGTGTGTACGTGGGGAAGGCGGGGCCGGACGCGGCCGGCGACCGCGGATGGCTGCTCGGTCACTTCAAGCCGTCCGGCGACCTCCGGCACAGCGAGGAGGTCGAGATCAAGTGGGGCGTGCATCCTCAAGGTGAGCGCCGCGCCGAATGGACGAACGGCGAGAAGCGCACCGCCCTCCTGGTCCTCATCAGCGGTCGCTTCCGCCTGGAGTTCCCCGAACGCGACGTCGTCCTCAAGGAACAGGGCGACTACGTCGTATGGGGACGCGGCGTCGACCACTCCTGGGAGGCCGAGGAGGAGTCGATCGTGATGACCGTCCGCTGGCCGTCGATCCCCGGATACCGCGTCCCCTAGGAATCGCCCGCGGCATGAAGTCGGGATATGCGGTCGAAGGCAGCAGGGCGCGCCCGCTATCGTTGGCGGTGGTCACCAGGAGAGTTCGCATAGTGGACTAGTGCAGGCGCCTTGAAAGCGCCCAGGGCTGGGGACAGTCCTCGTGGGTTCGAATCCCACACTCTCCGCCATATAGCGCCCGTCTGGGATGGAAGGCATCCGTTACCCTCTTCGGCATGTCGCAGACACCGCAGGATCCGGCAGGTACGACGCACCAGTTCCAGAACTTCGCCAATCAGGCGCAGCCGGAGAAGTCCGGCCCCAACGTCGGCATGATCGTCGGCATCGTCGCCGTGGTCGCCGTCGTCGCGATCCTCGCGGTCGCGCTCATGATGATGTGACGCTCAGCGTCCCGAGTCGGAGAAGTGCTGGTAGTCCTTGGCGCCGCTCCACTCGCCGCCCCACCCCCAGCCGATCGAGGCGAACGCCTTGACGACCTTGTCGTCGGCGTGGATCACGCCCGGGTCGTCGTTCTTTCGGTTCTTGTACTTGGCGCAGTCCTTGTGGGCGGTGCGCCCGTCCGCGTAGACGTAGGGGTTCTCGCACGGGTTGATGTCCACCGCGAGGCCGTACGCGTGCTGGGAGAACGAGCTCGACCCGGTCGCCTGGCGGCAGTTGAACGCCGAGGTGTTGTCGGCCTCGATGGAGTCGAAGTCGCTGCCCTTGTACTTGTCGACCGGCTCCATGCGCTTGATCGGGTAGCGCATCGTGTAGAGCTTCTTGAACACCTTGACGAGGTCGTCGGCCGCCCTGGCGTTGACGACGAGGCGCCCGCCGGTGTGCGGCCTGTCGTCCATCCCCCAGTAGGTCATCTCGATCATGCGGAGGCCGGACGGCGCCACCGGGCAGCCCTTGCGCCAGGAGTGCTTCAGGTCCCCGGCGGTCACCTTCTTGACGGTGGCCTGGAAGCCCTGCTTCGTCGGGGACGGGGAGGGCGGGGCCGCGGAGGTGGCGGACGCGGTCGGCGGCGTCGCGGGCGGTGCCGTGTCGTCGCCGCCGTCGTCGGAGCCGCGGCCACATCCGGCCGCGACGATGGGCACGGCCAGCAGCGCGGTCAGGAAGGTCGCGGTTCGAACGGGGCCTCTACCTGGCATCTTTGCAGCATACGCAGTCGGCGGAGGGGCGAGGATTTCGCTACCGTGCGTTTGAAGGCGCGCCCGCCGGAAAGGGGCCGGGACGGACGGGCCGTGATCCACAACCTGCCGCCGGGCATGGCGTCCGGCGGCGTCCGGTCCCAAGGGAGCCGGGATGGCGGAACCTCAGGAGAGGGACCTCCCAAGCCTCGAAGACGAGATCTTCGCGGTGGCGCACAGCGTGGAGGTCGAGCCGGCGGCGCACGCGCAGCCGCGGCTGCGGACGGACAAGGCGCAGGACCTCGCCGAGCGGGCGCGGGCGTACCTCGGCAGGGACGTCAAGGCGCTCGCGGCGGGCTTCGGCATGTTCGTGTTCGTCGACGCCGTGATGATGTACGCGCCGCTGATGATGAGCCGTCGGCCGAGCCTGCTGCCGCAGTTCATCACGCTGCTGGTGCTGGCCTTCGGGCTGGGCGGCCTGCTCGTGTGGAAGGTCGGCGGGCGGTGGCGGACGTTCGGCATCGGCATGATGCTCGCCTGGACGTTCCTGACCCTGGTGTCCGTCGGCTTCCTGACCGGGGTGACCGTGCCGCTCTAGGAGGTGGCCGGCCGCTCTAGGGGCCGCTCTAGGAGGGGCCGAGCCGCTTGAGCACGACGCTGAACGCACGCCCGATGGCCTCAAGGTCCTCGGGTTCGATGACGTCGATGAAGAACGTCCGGACGGTCTCGACGTGGTCGCGGGCGGCGCGTTCGAGCGCGGCGAAGCCCTCGTCGGTCAGCTGGGCGAAGACGCCGCGCTTGTCGTTGGGGCAGCTGTCCCGCTTGACCAGGCCCTTGTTCTCCAGGCGGGAGCAGGTGTGCGACAGGCGGCTGCGCGACTGGCTGGCGTTCTCGGCGAGCTCGGCCATCCGCAGCCGGCGGTGGGGCGCCTCCGACAGCCGGACGAGGATCTCGTACTCCGAGACCGACAGCCCGTGCTTGGCCTTCAGGTCGCGGTCCATGATCTCGGTGAGCCGGACGCTGCCGTCCACGTACGCCCGCCAGTCGCGCTGCTGGGCGGCATCGAGCCAGCGAGGTTCGCTCATGTCGGAAGTATAGAACACATGTTGAACTTTCAACTAAGCCAGGCTATTTTTACGGTATCAGGACGCCGCGCACCCGTCCGCGGAAATAGTTGAAGCATCAACTACGTTGCCCGGGGCAGACCCTACGAGGGAGGACCCCAATGCCCGCCGTGATCGCCGACCCGCTGACCCTGCCCCGCCTCCCGCTGCTGCCCGAGGGCGGCACCGGCTGGCGCCGCGTGGCGAGGGTCGTGACCGCCAAACGCCATCTCGAAGGCGAGGGTTTCGAGGTCAGGCGCCCGTTCCCGGGCATCGACCTGTCCCTGGCCGACCCGTTCCTGCTCCTCGACCACATGGGCGCCGTCGAGTACGCGCCGGGCGAGGCGAAGGGCACCCCGTGGCATCCGCACCGCGGGTTCGAGACCGTCACCTACATCATCGACGGGGCGTTCCAGCACCAGGACACCACCGGCGGCGGCGGCCTCATCGCCGACGGCGCCACCCAGTGGATGACGGCCGCGTCGGGCATCCAGCACATCGAGCAGCCGCCGCCCGAACTCGTCGCCAAGGGCGGCCTGTTCCACGGAATCCAGCTCTGGGTGAACCTGCCGCGCGCCCAGAAGTGGGTCCCGCCGCGCTACCAGGACATCGAGGCCCGCGACGTCAAGCTGCTGGCCTCCGACGACGGGTCGTCCCTGATCCGCGTCATCGCGGGGTCCCTCGCCGGATACGACGGCCCCGGCGTGACCTACACGCCGATCAACTACCTGCACGCGACCGTGGCGCCCGGCGCGCGTCTGGCGCTGCCGTGGCCGCGCGACTTCAACGCGCTGGTCTACGTCCTCTCCGGGCGCGGGACGGCCGGCGTCGAGGAGGCGGGCCTTGACGAAGGGCAGCTGGCCGTCTTCGCCGGTTCGCACCACAAGGGCGACGGTGACGGCATCGTCGTCCGCGCCGCCGACGGCCAGCCGCTCGCCGGCGCGAACGGGTGGGAGATCCTCGTCCTCGGCGGCCTCCCGATCCGGGAGCCGATCGCCCGGTACGGCCCGTTCGTGATGAACACGCGCGACGAGATCGTCCAGGCCTTCGAGGACTTCCAGGCCGGACGCATGGGCACGGTCCCCGCCGACAAGGTGCCCCACCGGTCGTCGGAGGACGAGCCGCTCGCCTGAGCGGCTCCGCGCTCCCGGTCGCGGCGGTGGTGCCCGCGACCGGGTCCCGCTTCCCGGGTTCGCGTGACGGGGGAGAAGGCATGCGCTAGTGTGTTCGAATAGTCGAACAGAGATTCGATGACGATGTTCGGACGCGCTCGCCCGGGAGGCGGCATGGTGGCGACGGCCATGAGGGGAGCCGAGGCTCCCGCGCGCTGCGGGCGTCGCCGGGAGCCCGCGACACGCCGCAGTGTTTTCTACGCAAATCTACGGCCGCAGCTATATCGCCTCATAGAGTCCGAGAGCGTGGACCCCGTGCGCAATCCCTATGCCCCTGGCGCCGGGCAGCGCCCTCCCGAGCTGGCCGGCCGCGACCGCGAGCTCCGGCAGTTCGAGGTGGTGCTCGAACGCGTGGCCCGGGGCCGTCCCGAGCGCAGCATGATCGTCACCGGGCTGCGCGGGGTGGGCAAGACCGTGCTGCTCAACGCGTTCCGGTCGATGGCCATCCAGCGGCTGTGGGGGACGGGCAAGATCGAGGCCCGGCCCGACCAGTCGATCCGGCGGCCGGTCGCGTCGGCGCTGCACCGCGCCGTCCGGGAGCTGGCGCCGCGGCACCGCGCGCCCGACCGCATCGAGGAGTTCCTCGGCGTGCTCAAGGCGTTCGCGCAGGCCGAGCCGGAGCCGTCCGGCAAGGGCAAGGCGCGGGTGCACCGCTGGCAGCCCGGCATCGACGTGCCCGCCACGCGGGGCCGCGCCGACTCCGGCGACCTGGAGATCGACCTCACCGAGCTGTTCGTGGACGCCGCGTCCGTCGCCACCGACGTCGGCGTCGGCATCGCCCTGTTCGTGGACGAGATGCAGGACATACCCGCCGACGACGTGTCCGCCCTGTGCGCCGCGTGCCACGAGCTGTCGCAGGTCGGCGGCCCGCTGATCGTGGTGGGGGCGGGGCTGCCGCACCTGCCGGCCGTCCTGTCCGCCAGCAAGTCCTACTCCGAGCGGCTCTTCCGGTACGCCCGCATCGACCGGCTCGACCGCGAGTCGGCCGACGTCGCGCTGCTCGCCCCGGCCGAGCGCGAGGATGTCACCTTCACCAAGGACGCCCTCGACGCGCTGTACGGCGCGGCCGACGGGTACCCGTACTTCGTCCAGGCGTACGCCAAGGTCGTCTGGGACGTCGCGCCCGACACCCCGATCACCGCCGACGACATCAAGGTCGCCGCGCCCGAGGCGGAGAGCGAGCTCGCCGTCGGCTTCTTCGGCAGCCGGTACGAGCGCGCCACCCCCGCCGAGCGCGACTACATGCGCGCCATGGCCATGCTCGGCGACGACCCGGTGCCCACCGCGTCCGTCGCGGACGAGCTGGGCCGCAAACCGTCCAGCCTGTCGCCCGCCCGCGACGGGCTCATCAAGAAGGGCCTCATCTACAGCGCCGAGCGCGGCCTGGTGGCGTTCACCGTCCCGCACTTCGGCAAGTTCCTCCGCTCCCAGCCCGCCTGACCTACCGTCCTACCGCCCTATCGAGTCTCTCTAGCGGAAATGCTAGAGAGCGGTAGAAAGTCGCATCGACCCCGGTCGTCCGGTGAATATCCGGCTCTCTAGCGACCGCCCTAGAAAGCCGTAGATTCCGCTCGCCTGCCGTCTGCCTATCTCTAAGTCTTTCTAGACTATTTCCTAGAGAGCGCTAGAAAATTCCAGAGAGTCGAGCTCGTGCCCTAGGTGTCGCTGGACGAGGAGGGGTAGGACCCGGTCGTGTGCCCCATGAGCGGGCACGGATGTCGGGGGGAACCATGGCAGACCGATTCCGCGGCCAGGACCTGAACCGCGAGTTCACCAGCGAAGACGAGAACACCGTCTGGGACGAGCACGACGAACCGCCGATGCAGGACGAGCAGGGCGGCCAAGCCGAGCGACCGGAGACCGACTTCCTGCCCGAGGACGAGGAGTTCGGCGGCGACTGGCAATGAGGAATGTCTAACCGGCTATTGGACGTGTCCAAGAAACCGCTAGACGGCCGCAGAGACCTCGGGCCGCGCGACCCCCGACCGGACGACCCGGTCGCGCCCGGCGGTCGACACCGCGAACACGATCTCCGCGTCCCGCTCGTCCACCCGGGCCGGGAAGACCACGAACCGCCAGCAGCCCTCCCGCCACACCTCCAGCGGCACGGCGCTCGCGATCACGTTCTCGTGCTCGGCCCACGCGGGGCTCGCGTGGAGCGTCGCGTACGTCTCCCTCATCGGGCTCCGGCGCCGCTCGCACGGGACGGCCGCGCGCTGCCCGAGCCCGGCCAGCTCCGCCAGCTCGGGGGACAGCGCCGCGAACAGGGCCAGTTCCACCGCGAACACCAGCCCGACCTGCACCTCGACGTTCCGGAGCACGTCCACGCCGGCCAGCGGCGCGCCGAGCGACGCGATCGCCGCGCACGTGAACAGCACTGCCCGCAGCACGCTGCGGCGGTCGACCCTCTTGCCGCTCAGCGCGCCGAAGCAGCCGCACCCGGCGTCCGGCCGCCCCACCCGCAGCTCCCCGACGACCCACGTCGCCGCGGCGAAGGCCACCGTCGTCGCGAGCCGGACCGACAGGTGCGACGTCGCCAACAGCGCCAGCCCGAGCAGTCCCTCGCCGACACCGAGCCCGACCGTCATCCCCCGGCTGCGCCGCAGCGCCGTCAGCCGGGCGGCCCCGGCGGGCACCGGCACGCCGTGCACGTGGTCCGGCGCGTCCGCGGCCCGCTCCCGGACCGTCAGCTTCGCCAGGCACGCGGCGATCAGCACCGCCGCCAGCAGCAGCACCTGCGTGTTCTGGAACGCCGTCACCATGGCGCCTCAACTCCCCCGTGGCACGTGCGGCCGGACGGCCGCGTTGAAACAGCCGGCCTCCAGCTCGCCGCCGAGCCCGGCGAACGCGGCCGGCGTCAGCTCGACGATCCGGCCGCGCGGCGACGCGGCGCACTCCACGCACCGGTCGCAGAACCGCGCCGCCGCGCACCCGCACTCGATCACCGGCAGGGTCGCGGACCGCCCGCCGCACTCGTTGCGGACGGTCACCTCCCCGCCGAGCGACAGGTACGGGAACGGCACGCAGCCGGACGGGGCGTCCGCGCATCCCCCGGCGTCCCCCTCGGAGTCGACCGCCGGGTAGGACGCCCCGTCCCGCACCTCCCCCTCCGTGGTGCCGAACCACGTCGCCGTCCCGTGCAGGACGTCCGGCACGGGCCTCCCCGCCTCGGGCGCGGCGAGGTCGTCCACCCGGTACCCCGGCTGCGACGTGCCCGGCCGCACCGCCAGCGGCCCGCCCGGCGACCGGACGCAGATCACGTCGATCAGGTATCCGGGCTCCAGCCGCGGATGCCGGACGAGCACCCGCTCGCGGGCGTGCGGGGGGATCACCACATGGGCGCGCCCCCGGTGGGGGCCCATGTCCACCTCCACGGTGTCCCGCCCGCACGCCAGGATCGTGCCCCCGACCCGCCCGATGCCGACCCACACCTTCTCGGCGACGGACGAGCTCCGGCGGACGACCACCGGACGGCCCGGCCGCAGCGCGGCGAGGCCCCCGCGCCCGCCGTGCCAGACCGCCGTGCTCTCGCTCATCGCGAGCCGCACCTCCGCCCCGTCCGCGTGCAGCACCAGCAGGTGCGGGCTCGCGTCCAGGACGATCCCGCTCAGCCCCCGCTCCGGCCGCCCCGCGTCCGGACGCGGGGCCGCGCCGAACACCGCCTCGCGGCGGCGGTGACGCTGGGAAGGCGACATCGCGACTCTCCGGAATCGATCATCGTCACGCTGGGCGACCGGTGTTAGGACAGTGAGTCAAGAGTCGCCGGGTCATGACTGGGCTGTCGACGGATTTGTCGCCATAAGTCAGCCCGCGGAGGACGTCTGATCTACCTGGGTTGAAGATTATGCACTGGTTGACCCGGAAATATCTTTTCTGTAGACCCGGAATTACGATCGCCCTGCGATCGTCGTGAATACCGGGAGTCGCGCACGGCCGGGAGCGCGCGCTCCACAACCCCTGGTCCGGTGGTGGTGGTGAACGGGACGCGGCACGAGGAGTTCCGTACGTACGTCGCGGAGCGCGGACCCGTGCTGCTGCGCGCCGCGACCCAGCTGACGAGCGACCGCGCCGAAGCCGAAGACCTCCTCCAGGCGGCCCTCGCCAAGACCTACCTGGCCTGGGACCGCATCGAGGACCGCTCCGCCGTGGACGGCTACGTCCGCCGGGCCATGGTCAACACCCAGATCTCCTGGTGGCGCCGCCGCAAGCTGGACGTCTACCCGACCGACCAGCTCCCCGACCGCCCCGTCGAGGACCACACCGCCCGCAGCGAGACCCGCGACGCCCTGACCCGTGCCCTCCGCCGCCTCCCCGAACGCCAGCGCCTGGCCGTGATGCTCCGCTACTACGAAGACATGTCCGAACGAGAGATCGCCGAAGTCCTGGGCGTCAGCGTAGGCACCGTCAAATCCACAGTCTCAAGAGCCATGGCCCGCCTAAGAGAGCTGTACTAACCGTGTCTACCCCCCGGGGGCGAGCCCCCGGGAACCCCCTTTACGAGCCGGTCGATTCTCACGCCACGGTGCTGCTGGGCTGTGACCGTGCGGGTGGTGGCGTGTCGCTGCGGTCGCCCGGCTCGGCGGGCATGCGCGCACCGCTCGCTCCACGCGCCTGCCCGTGCCTCCGGCTGAGCCTCAGACCTAAGAGCGCTCTTGGTGGTGCACAGTGCTGGGGCCCACTTTGTGGGGGTTCTTAGTGGGGTGGAGGGGGTCGTCAGGGTGGGGCGGCGCTGCGAGAATCCGGCTTAGGCGGCTGTTTTGGTTGGAGGCGTGTCGTGTACAGCACCATGCAGGATTTTCCGCTGACCATTACGACGATCATGAAGTTCGGGGCCGAGGTCTTCGGGGCGGCCGAGGTCGCGACGTGGACGGGGGACGGGGCGCGGCGGCGGACGTACGCCGAGGTCGGGGAGCGTGCGGCCCGGCTGGCGGGGGCGCTGCGCGGGCTCGGGGTGGACGGTGACCAGCGGGTCGCCACGTTCATGTGGAACAACGCCGAGCATCTGGAGGCGTATCTCGCGGTCCCGTCGATGGGTGCCGTGCTGCACACGCTGAACCTGCGGCTGTTCCCCGATCAGCTGGTCTACATCGCGAATCACGCCGAGGACCGGGTGGTCCTCGTGGACGGGTCGCTCATCCCGCTGCTGGCGCCGGTGCTGCCGCAGTTCAAGACGGTCCAGCACGTGGTCGTGGTCGGCGGGGGCGACACCGGGCCGCTGGAGGAGGCCGGCAAGGAGCTGCACGACTACGAGGAGCTGCTCGCCGCGGCGCCCGCGGAGTTCGCGTGGCCGGACGTCGACGAGCAGTGGGCCGCGGCGATGTGCTACACGAGCGGGACGACCGGGAACCCGAAGGGCGTCGTGTACTCGCACCGGTCGGCGTACCTGCACTCGATGGCGACGTGCACGGGGAACGCGATCGGGCTGAGCGCGTCCGACGTCGTGATGCCGGTGGTGCCGATGTTCCACGCGAACGCGTGGGGCCTGCCGTACGCGGCGCTGATGGCGGGGGCGTCGCTGGTCATGCCCGACCGGTTCCTGCAGGCGGACCCGCTCGTCCGGATGATCGAGGCGGAGCGTCCGACGGTGGCGGGCGCGGTGCCGACGATCTGGTCGGACGTGCTGCGCCACACGAGGGAGCACGGGTCGGACCTGAGCTCGCTGCGGCTGGTGCCGTGCGGCGGGTCGGCGGTGCCCGAGTCGCTGATGCGGGGGTTCGACGAGATCGGCGTCCGGATCGTGCAGGCGTGGGGGATGACGGAGACGTCGCCGGTCGCCACGGTCGCGCATCCGCCTGTGAAGGCGGCGGACGAGGACGTCTGGCGGGTGCGGCTCAGCCAGGGCCGCGTCCTCGCGGGGCTGGAGATGCGGGTCGTCGGGGACGGCGACGTCGTGCTGCCGAACGACGGGGAGTCGGTCGGGGAGGTGGAGATCCGCGGGCCGTGGATCACCGGCGCCTACCACCTGGACGAGGATCCCGCGAAGTTCCACGACGGCTGGCTGCGCACGGGCGATGTGGGGACGCTGTCGCCGGACGGCCACCTGCTCCTCACCGACCGGGCGAAGGACGTGATCAAGTCCGGCGGGGAGTGGATCTCCTCGGTGGAGCTGGAGAACCATCTGATGGCGCACCCGGACGTGGTCGAGGCGGCCGTGGTCGGGGTTCCGGACGACCGATGGCAGGAGCGGCCGCTCGCGTCCGTCGTCGTCCGGGAGGGGGCGCAGGTCACGGCGGAGCAGCTCAAGGAATTTCTCGCTGGGCGGATCGCGAAATGGCAGCTCCCGGAGCGCTGGGCGTTCATCGCGGAGGTGCCGAAGACGAGTGTCGGCAAGTTCGACAAGAAGGTGCTGCGCCGCAGGTACGCGGAGGGTGAGCTGGAGGTCCGGCGGGCCGACTGATCCCGGCGCGGCCCTGACCGGATTCTGACGCGCAGTCATTCCGCACGTGGTCACGCAGAGATGCCGACTCTCTCCAAGGTGTTACCTTAAAGGGGATTTCGGCGGATGAGTGGTGCGGATGGGGTTCGTGGGTGTATCCAAGGTGGGCTGAATGTCCGGATGGCCCTCAGTGGGGCCGGCCCCGCACGCCGCTGCCGGGAGCGTGAATGCCCAGGTTGTCGACCTCTGCGCACTCAGCCGACCGCACGCTGGTCAAAGGGCTGAGTGACGGCGACGAGGCTGCGCTGGCCGCACTCTATGACGAGTACGGTGAGCGCCTATACGATTACGCGCTGTCGATGTCGGGAGACGGGAAAACCGCCGCCGACATCGTGCATGACACGTTCATCGACGCGTGCCGCCGCGCCCCCCGGATGCGCGACCACCTGTACCTGAGTTCCTGGCTTTACGGTGCGGCGCGGCGGCGGTGCGTCCGGCGGGGCCGCGCGAAGGTGCTGTTCTGGGATCGGGACGCCGAGTTCTCCGAGATCCCGTTTCTGGACCGTGCCGAACCGGACGGCCCGGTGCCGGAGTGGCCGCCGGCGGAGGAGCTGCACGAGCTGCTGCGCGGGTCCCTGGCCCGGCTGGCGCCCGTCGACCAGGAGGTGGTGCTCCTGGCGTTCCGGCACGGGCTGCGTCCCGCCCGGCTCGGCGCGACGCTCGGCCTGTCGTCGCGGCGGGCCGCGATGCGGGTGCGCCGGGGCCGGGCGGAGCTGGAGGCCGCGCTCCAGCGGGAGCTCGATCGTGCCGGGCGGGCGTGCGCCGAGGGCCGTCCGGAGGAGGAGGTCCCGGCCACGGCGATCCCGGTCCTCGCCGCCCGCGGGGCGGTGGTGCGGGAGGAGGAGCCGCCCGCCCCGGCGAAGGCGGCGGGCAGGGGGCGCAGGCGCGGGTTCCGGCGGCGCGGGGAGGACTCCCCCGCCGACCCGTCCGCCGACCTGCACGCCGCCGGGTGCGCCGCCTGCCGGCGCCGGGCCCGGGTGACCGCCGCCGCGCTGCTGCGCCGGGCGCCCGCGCCGATCCTGCCGGCGGCGCTGCGGCACCGCGTCATGCACACCGCGACGGACCCCGAGCTGGCCGGCTACCGCGCCGACATCGCGGCGCGCGGCGGGACGCTCACCCCGTCCGGCCTGCCGAGCCAGCCGGACGTGCCGTCGCCGTTCACCCGCCGGTGGATGTTCACCGGGGGAGGGATGGCGGGCGCGCTGGCCGCCGCCCTGGTGGCGGTGTTCGTGATGGGGCCCGGCATCAGCGGGAACACGCTGTCGTGGCCGCCGTTCCGCACGCATCCGCAGCCGTCGATCACGCAGGAGAAGCCGCACGACGGCCCGTCCCGCGGCAAGGACGGGCCGGAGGGCTCGGGCGGCGCCGCGCAGGGGCGCCCCGGCCAGGTGCCGCCGAACCCGCAGACCGATGGGGAGCCGGGGCAGTCGCGGGGGCCGTCGCCGTCCCCGACGCAGCCGACGCGGCCGCCCGAGAAGCGCGGGGTCCTCGTGGTGAACCCGGCGAAGGTGGAGCTGTACGGGACGAAGACGGCGAAGGTCGACCTGGCGGCGGAGCAGGGGCCGGTGACGTGGACGGCGATGACGTCGTCCAACCAGCTGATCCTGTCCGAGATGCAGGGCGGGATGCCGGAGGACGGCACGACGCGGCTGACGCTCACCCTGCGGACGGCGCTGATCGGCCTGCCCGGCCAGGGGACGATCACGTTCACCGACTCCGAGGGCGCGTCGCACGAGGTGAAGGTGGTCTGGGGCGCGACGATCCTGTGACGGTTCAGCCGTCCGCGGCGGGCCGCTCCCCCAGGTGATCCCTGATCGTTTCGAGGTGCTCGCCGAGCGAGGCCTGGACGCGGGCCTCCATGGCCCGCGCGATGAACGGCTCGACGACCATCTTCACGAGGGGCCGCATCCGGCGCACCACGGCGGCGATCTCGCGGGTCTCGTCGCCGTCCGGGACGGGCTGCTCCTTCAGCCGGTCGAACACGTGCTCCTCGACGAGGCCGACGAACCGGCCGGCGATCACGTCGCAGTCGTCGCGGATCTGCCCGGCGATGTCGAGGACGGCGCCGAGCGGGATGCCCGCGGCGACGAGCTCCGCGCCGACGTGCAGCAGCCGCGGGCTCGGCACCCGGAACGCCTCGCCCTCCGGTTCGATCAGGCCGAGCTCGACGGTGCGCTCGAGCATCCGGGCGACCTCGTCCTCGTCCAGCCCGGCGCCGAACTTCCCGACGAGCTCCTCGTAGGTGGCGGTGCCGGGGATCTCGTCCGACCACGGGTCGGTGAGGACCTTCTCCAGCCCGAGGACCTCGCCGACGTCCTTGCCGGTCTCCCACGCGGACAGCAGGTCCTTGATGATCGCGAAGGTGTAGCCGCGGCCGAGCAGCTTGCCGATCAGCCGGAGCCGCGCCAGGTGGGAGTCGTCGTAGAGGCCGACCCGGCCGGCGAGGCGGGGCGGCGGCAGCAGCCCGCGGTCCTGGTACGCGCGGATGTTGCGCACCGTGCTGCCGGCCAGCCGCGCCAGCTCGTCGATTCGGTACTCGGTCATGACAGGCGCGATCTTACTCCCGCGCCATTGTGACATTGATCGATGGCACATAGGGTCGGCGCATGACGGACGACGCGGACGACATCGAGGAGACCCTCCTCGGCGGGCCCCTGCGCTACACGCGCAAGGAGGTCGAGAACCTCTCGGGCGTCCCGGACGAGTACGCGCGCCGCATCTGGCAGGCGTTGGGGTTCCCGGCGCCCCCCGACGACGAGGTCGCCTTCACCGACGGCGACGTGGCCGCGCTCCGCGAGATCCGGGACCTGCTCGGCCACGCGATGGTGGACGAGGAGATGGTCCTGCAGCTCGCCCGCGCCGTCGGGCAGACGATGGGGCGGCTGGCGAGCTGGCTCGGCGACGTCTGGTTGCGGCGGCTCGGGGAGCAGCCGTCCGGCGAGCCCATCACGCCCGAGGTGGTCACCGCCGCGCTCGCCGCGACCGAGGAGCTGCGGCCGGCGTTCGAGCGGCTGCTGCTGCACGGCTGGCGCCGCCAGCTCACCGCCGCCGGGATGCGCGCCGCGGCGACGACGGCGTCCGCGCGGTCCGACCCCGCGGCGGGCATCGCGCAGCTCGCCGTCGGGTTCGCCGACGTGGTGTCGTTCACCCGGCTGAGCCGCCGCCTGGACGGGGACGCGCTGGCCGCGTTCGTCGAGCGCTTCGAGTCGTCCGCCGCGGAGATCGTCGCCGACCACGGCGGCCGGGTGGTGAAGACGCTCGGGGACGAGGTGCTGTTCGTCGCGTCCGACCCGTCCGCCGCCGCCGAGATCGGGCTGCGCATCGCCGAGCGGTTCGGTGAGCCCGACAGCCCGAAGGTGCGGGTGGGGCTCGCGTACGGCGAGGTCATCCAGCGGCTGGGCGACGTCTTCGGGACCCCGGTCAACCTGGCCGCCCGCCTGACCTCCACCGCCTACCCGGGAACGGTCCTGGCCGACGCCGGCCTGGTCTCGGCCCTGCCGTCCGGCGGGTATGACGTCTCCGGGCTGCGCCCTCGTCCTCTGCAGGGTCTGGGCCGGGTCAAGCCGTACCTTCTGCGGCACAACGGTGGATGAGGTCACATGTACGAACTGGTGGTTCGCGGCGGAACCGTCCTGGACGGGACGGGGGCCGCCGCGCGGCGCGCCGACGTGGCCGTCGCCGGAGGACGCATCGCCGCCGTGGACGTCCTGGACGGCGTCCGGGCGGCCACGGAGATCGACGCGACCGGCCGGCACGTCATGCCGGGCTTCATCGACGCCCACGTGCACGGCGAGGCGGCCGTGTTCGACCCGGACGTGCAGCTCGCCGCCCTCCGCCAGGGCGTCACCACCTTCGTCCTGGGGCAGGACGGCATCTCCTACGCCCCGGCAGGCACCGCCACGCTCCGGTACGTCAGCCGCTACTTCGCGCCGGTGAACGGCACCCATCCGGGACTGGACGGCGGCCCGGTCTCGGTCGCAGAGCTTCTCGCCGGCTACGACCGGGCGGTCCCGCTGAATACCGTCTATCTCATGCCGCACGGGACGATCCGGCACGGCGTCCTCGGCACGGCGCGGCGCGCCCCGGAGCCCGGCGAGCTGGCCGCCATGCGGGATCAGGTCGAGCGCGGCCTGGCGGACGGCGCGGCCGGGCTGTCCACGGGCCTTGAGTACGTGCCCGGCTCGTACGCCGACGCCGCCGAGATCGGGGCGCTGTGCGCGCCGGTCGGCGCGGCCGGGCTGCCCTACGTCACGCACATGCGCGGGTACGAGTCGGCGGCCGTGACGGCGATGGCCGAGGTCCTGGAGATCGCCCGGACCGGACGCGTCGCCCCGCACGTCTCGCACTACCACGGGCCGCGGGACGAGCTGATCGCGCTCGTGGACGGCGCCCGCGCCGAGGGCATCGACCTGACCTTCGACAGCTACCCCTACCTGCGGGGATGCAGCACGCTGACGCTCGTCACGCTCCCGGACCGGCTCCCGATCGCCGACCTGGACGCCACGCTCGACGCGCTCGCCGACCCGTCCGTCCGGGAGTGGCTGCACCGCGACTGGTTCGCCCACCGTGCCGAGGTGTGGCCGCGCATCGTGCTGTCGCACGTCCCGTCCGGCGAGTACCGGTGGGCCGAGGGGATGAGCCTGCCGGACGCGGCGCAGCGGGCGGGGTCGAGCCCCGGCGAGTTCTGCTGCGACCTGCTCGTCGCGACGCGGCTGGAGGCGGGCTGCGTGTTCGGGCAGCCGAACACCAACAGCGACGAATCGATGCGGGCGCTGCTGCGGCATCCCGTCCACATGGCCGGGTCCGACGCCGTCTACCAGGGCGGGCACCCGCATCCGCGGGGGTGGGGCGCGTTCGCCCGGCTGCTCGCCCGGCACGTCCGCGACCTCGGCGACTGGACGTGGGAGGAGGCCGCCGTGCACCTGGCCGGACGGGCCGCCGACCGGTTCCGCCTCGCGGACCGCGGCCGGGTCGAGGCGGGCCGCGCCGCCGACCTCGTCGTCGTGGATCCCGCCGCCGTCACCGATCGCGCCACCTACGAGGCCCCGAGAACGCCCGCGGAGGGCATCGACCACGTGATCGTCAACGGCGTCCCCGTCCTCGCCGGAGGTGCTCTGACGGCGAACGCCGTCCCGCCGGGGCGAGCGCTGAAGCCGGATGGTCGGGCATCATGAGTGGCATGAACCCGCCGAACGGCGACTGGATCACGGTCGTGACGTACGAGAACCTTCCGCGCTGCCCGCGGCCGGTGGCCGCGCTGCTGGGTTGACTGCGCGACCGCGGCATCGACTGGATGCCGTTCCAGGACGATGACATCCTGATCGACCTCGTTTGCGGGCCGGGCGACGACGGCCACTGGCGCGGCTGGTTCGGCGTCCGGGTGCGGGCGGACGCCCTGCGGCGGCTCGGGCTGCATCCCGACCAGCCGCTGTCGCGCCGGATCGGCCCGTCCCCGCCCGGCTGGTGGCACGCCGCCGCGGAGCGCGCCTTCCGGGAAGGGCGCCGTTAGGCGGCGCCCACCGTCATGGGCCCGCCGTCAAGGGACGCCGTCAGGCGGCGGACGCGGCGGCCGCGTCGAGGTGCTCGGTCATGCGCCGCAGGGTCCCGCGGAGGTCGGCCAGCTCGGCCGGGCCGAGGCCGGTCGAGCCGAGCATCCGCCGCGGCACGTCCAGCGCCCGCGACCGCAGGGCCGCGCCCTCGGCGGTGAGGTGCACCGACACCGAGCGCTCGTCCTCCCGGTTCCGGCGGCGTTCCACGAGCCCGGCGGCCTCCAGCCGCTTGAGCAGCGGCGACAGGGTGCCGGAGTCGAGGCGGAGGCGCTCGCCCAGCCGCTTGACGGTGAGCCCGTCGGTCTCCCAGAGGACGAGCATCGCCAGGTACTGCGGATAGGTGAGGCCCAGGTCGCGCAGGACCGCGCGGTAGAGCGCGTCGAACGCCCGTGACGTCGCGTGCAGGGCGAAGCAGACCTGCATGTCCAGCTTCAGGTGATCGTCGAGCGTCCCGGTCATGCCCCCAGTCTACGGTTGCGCCGATCGAGTTGCCCGCAACCGAAACCGGGCCGGACGGAGCGCGGCCGATCTTGGACAAGGATCTACAGAGCCGCCCGGCGGCTCGTTAGGCTCTCACCATGGTCGCCGGCATCGACGATTCGGTTCCGCATTCCGCCCGCATCTGGAACCACTGGATCGGCGGCAAGGACAACTATCCGATCGACCGGGAGATGGGCGACCGGATCGCGGAGAGCTACCCGCAGATCAAGAAGCAGGCGGTCGCCGACCGCGCGTTCATCGGCCGCGCCGTCCGGTACCTCGCGCAGGACGAAGGCGTCCGGGACTTCCTCGACATCGGCACCGGCCTGCCCACCGTCGACAACACGCACGAGGTCGCGCAGCGCGTCGCGCCCGAGTCGCGGATCATGTACGTCGACAACGACCCCCTGGTGCTGACGCACGCCCGCGCCCTGCTGACGAGCACCAAGGCGGGCCGCTGCGAGTACCTCGACGCCGACGTGCACGACACGGACGCCATCCTCGCCGCGGCCCGCCGGATGCTGGACTTCACCCGGCCGGTCGCGATCATGCTGGTCGGCATCCTCCACCACGTCGGGGACACCGAGGAGTCCCACCGCATCGTCCGGCGGCTGGCGGACGCGCTGCCGAGCGGCGGCTTCCTGGTGATCAACCACGCCACCTACGCCGTCTTCGGCGAGGCCTCCGAGAACGCCGCCCGGCAGTACAACGACGCCGGCGGCAGGCCCCCGGTCACCCTGCGGTCCCCCGAGGAGATCCTCCGCTACTTCGACGGCCTGGACCTCGTCGAACCGGGCCTCGTGAGCTGCGCCCACTGGCGCCCCGACCCCATGGACATCGCCACCTGGGGCGCCCCGGACGAGGTCGACGAGTTCGCCGGCATCGCCCGCAAACCCTGAGCTCCGGCACGTCCCGGGCCGGCCGCGGGCCTATTCGGCGGGACGGGCCTTCGGCGCCGCGCGGACGTGGGCGCGTTCCCCCTGCCGCCCGACGAGGCTGAGGAACTCCACCGGGCCGGCGCTCGTGGCCCCGAACCAGTGCGGGATGCGCGTGTCGAACTCCGCGGCCTCCCCGGGTTCGAGCAGGAGGTCGTGCTCGCCGAGGACCAGGCGCAGCGTGCCGTTGAGGACGTAGGCCCAGTCGTAGCCCTCATGGGTGCGCAGGTCGGGCACGGCGTCGTCGTCCCCGGCCGGGAGGACGAACTTGTAGGCCTGGATGCCGCCCGGCCTCCGGGTCAGCGGCAGGATGACCGATCCGTCGCGGTAGGAGATCGGACGCAGGTTGATGCGCGGGTCACCGGTGGGCGGCGGGTCGACTAGCTCGTCGAGGGTGACCCCGTAGGCGCGGGCGAGCGGCAGGAGCTGCTCCAGCGTGGGGCGCCGCAGGCCGGCTTCGAGCCGGGAGAGCGTGCTGGCGGAGATGCCCGTCTCGCCGGCGAGGTCGGCCAGGGTGATGTCGCGGCGCCGCCGTAGCTGCTTCAGCCTCGGCCCGAAGGCGTCGAGCGTCCGGTCCTCTGCATTGCCCATGCCGTCAGTTTGCCATTCGGCAACAGGCTTTGCCGCTTCGCCCTCGCGCCGGTCACCATCGCTGGACCTGCTGAGACGAACGGGGAGGACGAACGATGGAGCACGAGTTCGACAAGGACTACTGGGAGCGGCACTGGCAGGACGAAAGCGGCCCCGCGTCCATGGCCGGGCACTCGCCGAACCCCTACCTGGCCCGTGAGGCCGGCGATCTGGTGCCGGGCACGGCGCTCGACGCCGGGTGCGGTGCCGGTGCCGAGGCGATCTGGCTCGCCTCCCGCGGGTGGCGGGTGACCGCGGCCGACATCTCGTCCGCGGCCCTCGCCCGTGCCGCCGAGCGCGCGGCGGCGAGCGGGACGGCGAGCGGCGCGTCCGAGCGGCTGCGGTGGGTCGAGGCGGACCTGGGCGTCTGGACCCCGGACACCCGCTTCGACCTGGTCACGACCCACTACGCCCACCCGGCGATGCCGCAGCTCGACTTCTACGCCCGCATCGCCGGATGGGTGGCCCCCGGCGGCACGCTGCTGATCGTCGGCCACCTCCACCGCCACGGCCACGACGAGGGGTCCGGGCACTTTCCGCCCGCCGAAGCGTCGGCCACCGCCGCGGCCATCACGGCACGGCTGGACCGGACCGCCTGGGACGTCGTCACCGCCGAGGAGACCGATCGGACGCTGACCGGCCACGGGGGCGGGGAGACCGTCCTCCACGACGTCGTCGTGCGCGCCGTCCGCCGCCCCTAGCACTGAAGGAGCTTCCATGAAGTCGCCCCCGCCCGCGCACGGCGCCGACCCGACCATCCGGGACCCGCGCCGGCGCCGCACGATCCTGATCGCGGTCTGCGTCGCCCTCATGGCCGTCATCGCCTCGGTGACCGGCCTGAACGTCGCCCAGCCGCAGCTGGCCGTCGAGTTCGACGCCGCGCAGGACACCGTCCTGTGGATGATCAACATCTACACGCTCGGCCTCGCCGCGCTACTGCTCCCGCTCGGCGCGGTCGGCGACCGGTGGGGCCGCAAGCCGGTGCTCCTCGCCGGCCTCGCGGTGTTCGGGGTGGCGAGCGCCGCCGCGGGCCTGGCCCCGTCCACGGAGGTCATGCTCGCCGCGCGCCTCCTCGCCGGGGCGGGCGCGGCGATGATCATGCCGGTCACCCTCGCCGTCATCACCTCGACCTTCCCCGACGAGGAGCGCTCCAGGGCGATCGGCGTCTGGACGGGCGTCGCCGGCGGTGGCGGCATCCTGGGCATGTACCTGTCGGCCCTCCTGGTCGACCTGGCGAACTGGCGGTGGCTGTTCGTCCTGCCGGTCGCGCTCGTCCTGGCCGCCGCCGCCCTGACGCTCCGGTCGGTGCCGAACTCGCGCGAGCCGGCGGAGCACGGGTTCGACGCCATCGGCTCGCTGACCTCGGCCGTGGCCGTGCTCGGGCTCATCTTCGTCCTCCACGAAGGCCCCGAGCGGGGCTGGACCGCGCCCGGGACGCTGCTGAGCCTCCTCGCCGGAGCCGCCGCCGCGATCGGCTTCGTTGCGTGGGAACTGCGCCGGGAGGCGCCCCTCCTCGACGTCCGGCTGTTCCGCCGCCGCGACCTGGCCGGCGGCTCGGTGTCGCTCCTGGGCGTGTTCGGCGTGCAGGCCGGCATCTTCGTCGTGCTCTTCCCGTACTTCCAGGCCGTGCTGGGCTGGTCCGGGCTGCGCTCCACGCTGGCGCTGATGCCGACGGCACTGCTGATGATGGCCGCCTCCGGCCTCGCGCCGCGGGTGGCGGCGCGCATCGGCGGCCGGTGGACGATGGCGTCCGGCATCCTCCTCGGCGGTGCCGGCCTGGCCCTGATGGCCGCGTTCGTCTCCGTCGAGGGCGGCTACCTTTCGGTGCTGCCCGGCATGCTGGCCATGGGGCTCGGCATGGGCCTGTCGATGACCCCGTCCACCGAGGCCATCACCACGGCGCTGCCGCGCGAGCGGCAGGGCGTCGCGTCCGCGCTGAACGACGTGACCAGGGAGTTCGGCACCGCGCTCGGCGTGGCCCTGCTCGGCGCGGTCCTGTCGGCCGGTTACCGCGACGCCATCGACTCCCGGCTCCACGGGGTACCCGAAGGGGCCGCCGACCCGGCCCGCAGCGGTGTCGCCAACGCCCTGGAGGCCGCCGAGAACGCCGGGCCCGAGGCCGACACGCTCGTCCGCGCCGCCCAGCAGTCCTTCGTGGACGGGTGGCAGGAGGCGATGTGGGCGGGCTTCACCGTCATGGCGGTCCTGTTCGTCTACGTTCTCGTCCGCGGGCCCGAGCGCCGTCCTGCCGAGCCGGTCACCGCGCCGGAGGCCGCCGAGACCAGAACCCGCACGCCGTAGCGTGCGTCGTCCCTGCGCGGCTACAACTCCACGGAAATGTGCGGGGACAGCGCCCGGAGGAAGTCCGGGGCGTCGAAGATCTCGCCCGCGGAGGCGACCCCGGCGGCGCGGGTCCGCCCGGTGAGGATGCGGTCGACCGCTTCCACGACGAGCGGGGCGGTGACGGCGTAGATGTCCTGGCCGCTCGCCACGGCGCGCCGTTCACGGCCCCCCGAGCGCAGGACGACGTCGACGAGGAAGGTCTGCGCGGACCGCCCCCGCTCGTCGACCGCGGCCGGCCCCGGCGTGTCCGGGGCCGACAGGTCCCTGGCCGCCTCGATCGCCATGTAGGTGCACACCTCGGGGATGGCCAGGTGGCCGGGAACGGTGACGACGTCGGCCATCGAGAACTCCCCGATGACCGCCCGCCTGCCCATCGGGGCGGGGAAGGGCCACTCCAGGGTGGGCGGGCTGTCGTCGCGGTACTCCAGATGCCCGTTCACGTAGCGGACGCGCCCGCCGTCGCGCCGCTCGCGGGACACCTCGCCCGCCGCGCGCGTCCCGTCCGTGGGGTTCCAGCCGCTCAGCCCGTACGCGATGTGCGCCTCGTCGGCCGCCGTCCAGTCGCCCATCGCCGCGGTGGCCAGCAGGTCGCCGAGCCCGCCGAAGAAGGCCATCGCGGGGACGATCACGGCGCCGGCGTCCCGGGCGCGGCCCGCGAAGTGCGCGAACGTGTCGGCGTTGGCCTCGATCTCCGCCGCCACGTCCACGTACGGGATCCCGGCCCGCAGGGCCGCCTCGATCACCGGGGCGGCCGTCGTGGCGAAGGGCCCGGCACAGTTGACCACCGCCGCCGCACCGGCCAGCGCGCGGTCGAGCGAGCCCGGGTCGTCCACCGAGGCCTGGCGAGCCTCCAGCCCGGGATGGGACGCCGCCAGCGCCCGCAGCTTCCCGGCGTCGCGGCCGGACAGGACGGGGACGTATCCGCGCTCCCGCAACTCCGCAACCACGAACCGCCCGGTGTGGCCGTACGCGCCGAACACCGCCACCCTCTGTTCCGATCCCATGGGCACCCCCCCGCTCGAACGAACCGATGCGGCGATCATGCCGGGGCCCGGTCGCACCGGCGAGTGTCTGGAACGCCATGACTCATACAATTCCGGACATGCCTTCAGTCGCCTTGGCCGTCACCGACGGGATGCTGCACTTCGAGCTGTCCCTGGCGTACGAGGTCTTCGCCTTCGCCCCGGACGGCGTGACGGTCCCCTGGTACGACGTCGCCGTCTGCGGGCCGGTCGCCCTGCGCGTGGGCCTGTTCCGGCTCGAACCGGACTTCGGGCTCGACCACCTCCGGCACGCCGGGACCGTGATCGTCCCGGCCTGGGGCGACGCCGACGAGGAGCCGCCGGCCGAACTGGTCGACGCGGTCCGCGCGGCCCACGAGGCGGGCGCCCGCGTCGTCTCCCTCTGCACGGGCGCGTTCGTGCTGGCCGCGGCCGGCCTGCTGGACGGGAGACGCGCGACCACCCACTGGGCGCACACCGAGGCCCTGGCCGTCCGCCATCCCCGTGTGGAGGTCGACCCGGACGTCCTCTACGTGGACAACGGAAGCGTGCTCACCTCCGCCGGCAAGGCCGCCGCCCTGGACCTCTGCCTGCACCTCGTCCGCCTCGACCACGGCTCGTCGGTCGCCAACGCCGTCGCCCGCCGCCTGGTCGTCCCGCCGCACCGGGCCGGCGGCCAGGCCCAGTTCGTCCCCGCCCCGGTGCCCGCGCAGGACGACCACCCGCTCGCCGCCCTGCTCCCCTGGGTGATCGAGCGGCTGGACCAGCCGCTGACTGTGGAGGACCTCGCCCGCCAGGCGCGGATGAGCTCCCGCCATCTGGGACGCCACTTCAAGGCGGTGACCGGAACCACCCCGCTGCGATGGCTGCTGACCCAGCGGATCCGCCACGCCCAAGAACTGCTGGAGAAGACCGACGACGGCATCGACGCCATCGCGGCGTCCACCGGCATGGGCACCGCCACGACACTGCGCCGCCACTTCAACCGCACGCTCGGCGTGCCTCCCGACACTTACCGCCGCACTTTCCGCACCCGATCCGGCGTGCGGGAGCCCGCCGGACCCGCTTTGCCATAATGCTTGCATTTGGCAAAAGTCTGCGCGCGGATCGTTGAATTCGGTCAGCTCACAGCGACGAACACGTCTTGTAAATCTCGTTCTGACCAGCATAAAGTCAAGACATGGGACGGGTGTTCTCCACCGACCAGGTCCCGCCGCAGGAGCGACTCGCCTATTGGCACGAGGTCATCTGCAGAACCTTCATCCAGCTCGATGACGAACAGGCCGGCGGCGGAGCCTTCCGTGGCCAGGTGCGCGACCGTGACATCGGACCCCTCCAGGCGACCCGCATCCTCACCGACCCGATGACCGCCGAACGCGGGAGCCGGCACCCGCGGTCCCTGGAAGAGCCCCTATGCCTGCTCGCCGTGCAGCTGCACGGCAGGACCATCGCGCAACAGGACGGCCGCCAGGCCATTCTGCTGCCCGGCGACCTGACCCTGTTCGACGGCACCCGCCCCTACCGGGTGGACTTCCAGGGGCGCCATTTCGATCACCTGGTGCTGCGGTTCCCGCGCACGGCCCTCGAAGAACGGGGCATCGACACGGGCGCGGTCACCGTCCGGCGGATCGCGTTGGACTCCGCGCTCGGCCGGCTGGTCACGCCCTTCCTGCTCAACGTCGTGCAGGCCGCGGACACCGTCGATCCGGAGACCGGGGAACGGCTCGCCGGAATGTCGCTGGACCTCATCGCGACCGCCCTCGCCTCCGTTTCCGGCGTCGAGCGGCCGCCCGCCTCACCGGGGGAGGAACTGCTGCGCCGCGTCCGGCTCTACATCGGCCTGCATCTGTCCGACCCGCAGCTCGCGCCGCCGAAGGTCGCCGCGGCCCACAACATCTCGCTGCGCCAGCTGCACCGGCTGTTCGCGCGCGCGGGCACCACCTTCGGCCGGTGGGTGCGGGAGGAGCGGCTGAACCGGTGCCGCGAGGAGCTCGGCGACCCGCGGCTCGCCGGGCTGCCCATCGCCGAGATCGGCGCGCGGTGGGGCTTCCCGGACGCGTCCTCCCTCAGCCGCTCGTTCCGCGCCCGATACGGCGTCAGCCCCCGCGAACACCGCCGCGCGGCGGCCGTCGACCTTTCGTCCACCTAGGTCATCCCGCGTACTCGAACCACACCGTCGAGCCCGCCGGGCCGGGGATGACGCCCCAGCGGGCGGCGAGGGCGTCGACGACCATCAGCCCGCGCCCGTGTTCGGCGGACGGGTCGTCCATCACATGCGGCGCGCTGCGCCCATCGCCGTCATCGGTCACCTCGACCCGGACGCGGTCGCCGTTCACGCCGATGGCGACGGTGACCTGGCCGCCGTCCCCGCTGGACGAGTGGCACACGGCGTTGGCGACCAGCTCGCTGACGCACAACTCCACCGTGTCGGCCGACGCGCTCGTTCCGAGGACCTCGCGCACGAACGCGCGTGCACGCCCCGCCGAGCGGCTGACACCGGGGAAGGTGGCCACCCCGGACAGCTCGCGGCAGATCGCGGCCGTCTCACGGCGGCCGGGCGTCGCGGCGTCCCGAACGCTCCGGTGCTCTTTCGGGCCGATCTCGTGGGCCGTCTCCACGGCCCCGCATGACGGAAGCTCGATGAAGAGGGCGGCGTGCTCGTTGGCTGGCATATCGATCACTCGCAGGGACGGTGTTCGCGCTGGGACAGTGTTCGCGTAGGGACGGGTGTTCGCTCGCTGGTTCGCGGCGGAGCCGTGCGTCCAACGCTACGGAGCGGGCGCGACTTGGGAAGCCCTTTGCGCGGTGCGTCAACAGGCCTGGCACGGAGTGCCAATCCGGGCGGCCCGAGCGTGCTTGGCTAGGCTGGTCCCCGGTTCGCGTCCGGAGGGCGGTGGCGTGATGCGGGACGTCGACGTTGCCCGCTGGCGGCTGCGCAGCCAGCACCTGGTTCGGCCCCATGCCGGGTCGGCCGGTGAGGTGGTGGGGTCGCTGCTGGCCGTCCAGGCGGAGAATCCCGGTCAGGCGGCGTGGGCGGTGGCCGCGCGCACGCGGAACCCCGACCAGGCCGATCTGGCGACCCTCCTCGACGACGGCTCCGTCGTGCGTACGCACGTGCTGCGCCCGACGTGGCACTACGTGCAAGCCGAGGACGTCGGCTGGCTGCTCGATCTGACCGGCCCGCGCGTACGCCGCCTCACCGGCCGGCAGCTGCGCAATGCGCACGGCCTCGACGAAAGCTCCATCGACCAGGCGGTCGCCGCCGTCCTGGGGGCCTTGGAGAGCCGGGGGCACCTCACCCGCGCGCAACTGGCCGAGGAACTGAGCGAGCGCGGTGTCCTGGGCGG
Organism: Actinomadura madurae; assembly: GCF_047130825.1. Lineage (NCBI taxonomy): Bacteria > Bacillati > Actinomycetota > Actinomycetes > Streptosporangiales > Thermomonosporaceae > Actinomadura > Actinomadura madurae. The sequence goes on along the minus strand of NZ_CP083237.1, from coordinate 6,394,170 downwards.
CGGGCAGATGCTGATGATCCTGCTGGCCCACGCCGAGCTGGACGGGCTGATCTGCAGCGGACGAGTCGCCGACGGCGAACACACCTACGCGCTCATGGACGAGCGCGTGCCGGCACCGCGGCGGCTCTCCCGGACCGAGGCCCTGGCCGAACTCGCGCTGCGCTACTACACCGGGCACGGCCCGGCGACCGAACGGGACCTGGCCTACTGGGCGACGCTCACCCTCACCGACGTGCGCGCCGGCCTGCACGAGGTGCGTGATCGGTTGGACTCGTTCGAGCACGACGGGCGCACGTTCTGGCACGCCCCCGGAGAACCTCCCGGCGAGCCGCAGGACCCCGCGGGCCATCTCCTGCAGATCCTCGACGAGACCTACCGCGGCTACCAGGACTCCCGCTGGGTGCTGGACGCCGCCGGCGACGTCCCGCGCGCCAGGGAGGCCGCGACCGGGATGGCCCTGGTCGACGCGCAGCTCGCCGCCTCCATGCGGCGCACCATCGGCCGCGACCGCGTGCGGTTCGACCTGCGGCCCTACCGGGCCCTGACGCGTCCACAGCTCGAAGCCCTCGACCAGGCCGCCGGACGGTACGGCGAATACCTGCGGCTCAAGACCGAAGTCACCCTTCCGTAACCGCGACGCGGCACATCACGACCGACCCGGTGATGAGTTCTCGCGCCCGCACCCGTCACACATACGACGGACACGACAAGTGGGAAGGATGACGTGATGGGTGCGGACAGGCAGTTGGAGGAGCTGGGCGTGAGCGGTCTGGCCGACGTCGACGAGCCGGCGTTCACCGGGCTGGCGGAGCGGCACCGGCGAGAGCTGCACGTGCACTGCTACCGGATGCTCGGGTCGTTCGAGGACGCCGAGGACGCCGTCCAGGAGACGTTCCTGCGCGCCTGGCGGCGGAGGGAGACCTTCGAGGGGCGGTCGACGTTCCGCGCCTGGCTGTACCGGATCGCCACCAACGCCTGCCTGGACCTGCTCGCCAAGCGCCGTCCCGAGCCCGCGACCGGCGGCGAGGTGCTGTGGCTCCAGCCCTACCCGGACCGGCTGCTCGACGAGCTTCCCGCGGGCGACGCGGACGAGCCGGAGGCGGTCGCCGTCGCGCGGGAGACGATCGAGCTCGCATACCTGGTAGCGGTCCAGCACCTCGCGCCGCGCCCGCGGGCCGTGCTGATCCTGCGGGACGTGCTCGGCTGGCCGGCCAAGGACGTCGCGGAGCTCCTCGGCGACTCCGTCAACTCCGTGAACAGCGCGCTGCAGCGGGCCCGCGCCGGGATGCGCGAGCACCTGCCCCCCGAGCGGCAGGACTGGACCGGCGGCGAGGAGGACGCCGGGACGCGCGAGGTGGTCCGCCGCTACACCGACGCCAGCGTGGCAACCGACATCGACGCGCTCGCGGCGCTGCTCCGCGACGACGTCCGGTGCTCGATGCCGCCCACCCCGGGCCTGTACATCGGCCGCGACGCCGTGGTGAACGACTGGGTCGAGAGCGGCTTCGGGGACATGACGGGCCTGCGCGCCGTCCCCACCTCCGTCAACCGGCAGCCCGCCGTCGCCTTCTACGAGAAGCGGGAGAGCGGGGGCCCGTACCTCCCGCTGACGATCGACGTCCTGCGCGTCACCGGCGGGGCGATCACCGAGATCACCACCTTCCACGACGACCAGTTCCCGCGGCTCGGGCTGCCGGAGGAGCTGCCGGCGGACGGCACGGAGTAGTCCCGTGCGGACGCTCGCGCTGCGAGGTGGCGCGCGTGTCGCGGTCGTCGCGGCCGAATGGTCGGACGCGTTCGGCGTCGTCGCCCGCGGGCGGGTGCAGCTGGAGCTGCGCGACGGCGAACCCGGACCGGTCCTCGGCCGCGGCGCCGGGTTCTGGCTGCGCGGCACCGGCGTCCGCGCCCTGCAGAACCCCGGCCGCTGCACGGCGACGGTGCACATCGTCACCCCCGGAACCCTCACACGCCGGTCACCACACCCCCCGTGGAGGACGACATGAACGGCACGGACGCTTCGTTCACCCACCCCCGCCGACTCCGCGGGCTGATCGGCACCGGCCTGGCGGGCGCGCTCGCGGCGACGGCGGCCACCACCCTCGCCGCCGCGCTCGCCCAAACCGCAGGCGTCGACTTCGAGGTCCCCGACGGCGAAGAGTCGATCCCGTTGTCCGGGATCGCCGTGGTGACCGGGTTCTTCTCGCTCGTCGGCATCGTCATCGCCGCCGCGCTCCTTCGCTGGAGCGCGCGCCCCGCCGCACGGTTCGTGTGGACGGCGGTGTCGCTGACCGCGATCTCGTTGGTCCCGCCCTTCCTTTCCGGGGCCAACGCCGCCACCATCACCGCCCTCCTCGCGCTGCACCTCGTCGCCGCGGCGGTGATGATCCCCACCCTGACGCGAAGCCTCCGCACCCGGACCGCGGCTTGATCCGGCCACCGGAGGGTGCGGACAGCGCCCGTTCAGCGTGGTTCCCTACGACTATCCCGGCAGTCGGGCGGGGTGGATCGAAGCCTGGGAGCGTCGCGTGGACACGATCGAAGCCCGGATGCCGGAAGCCCCGGCGGACGCCGTTCAGCGGACCGCCAGGATCGCCGGCGTCTGGTTCGTCCTCACCTTCGCCTTCTCGATCCCGGCGGTGTTCCTGTACGACCCGGTGATCAACGACGCGAACTACATCCTGGGAGCGGGCGCGGACACCCAGGTGCGGTTCGGAGCCTTCCTTGAGGTTCTGACCGCCGTCGCGAACATCGCCACCGCGGTCGTGCTGTTCCCGGTTCTGAAGCGGCAGAGCGAGAGCATCGCCCTCGGCTACGTCACCCTGCGCGTCGTCGAGTCGACTCTCATCCTGGTGGGCGTCGTCAGCGTCCTCGCCGTCGTGGTGCTGCGGCAGGACGTGGCGGGCGGCGGGGCCGATGCCGCGCTGATCGGCCAGTCACTGGTGGCGGTGAAAGACCAGACGTTCCTGCTCGGTCCCGCCTTCTGCGCGGGCTTCGGCAACGGCCTGTTGCTGGGCTTCCTGATGTACCGGTCGGGCCTGGTGCCACGTCCGATGGCACTCATCGGGCTCATCGGAGGCCCGATCGCCTGCGCCACCGCGACCGCCGTCCTGTTCGGCGCCTACGAGCAGCAGTCCCCCGTGAATTTCCTGTTCACGGCACCGGAAATCGTCTGGGAAGCGTCCCTGGGCATCTGGCTCATCACCAAGGGCTTCCGTTCAACCGCGTTCGATGGACAGGGACCGTAAGGACCGACCAGGCGCTCCCTAGACTCGTTCTCGTGCTCAGACTCGGATTCCCGGTGATCGGCGTGACCGACATGCCCCGCGCCGTGGCCTTCTGGACGTCCGCGCTGGATCTGGTCGCCGTGCCGGAGTGGGAGAGCCCGAACTGGAGGACGCTGCATCACGCGGACGGATCCGGCCGGGCATTGGGCCTGATGCGCAGCGAGTCGCCGATCGAACCTCATCCCCGTCTACACCTCGACCTGTTCGTGGACACCACGGACGAGCAGACGTCCGAGGTCGCACGCCTGATCGACCTCGGAGCCACCAGGGCCGACTGGGACCTGTACCCGCCGGATCCGGACTTCGTCGTCCTCGCCGACCCCGACGGAAACGTCTTCTGCGTCGTGGACCTGAGCCGGGCACCGTCCGGCTCAGGCTGACGAACCCGCAAAATCTCGCCAGAGATTCCGGAAGCGATGTCGAATCGGGGCGTCGGCGTTCGTAGCGAGGGTGAGACACCGACCAGGGTGCTCGACGAGCCCCGACCCTACGAACGATCAGGACAGGACGATGACCGACTCGACGGCGACCAGCGGAACCAGGCCCTTCCGATTCGGGGTCGTTGCCCCGCTCACAACCGACCTGCCGACGTGGCGAGACCGGGTGCGCCGCATCGCCGGCAGCGGCTACTCCACGCTCCTGATGCCCGACGTCCCCCGTTGGCAGCCGGCGCCGGCCCCCACGCTGGCCCTCGCGGCCTCCATCACCGACCTGCGGGTGGGCACATGGGTGTACGCCTCGCCCCTGCGTCCGGCCTGGAGCACCGCATGGGAGGCGCACTCGCTGTCGGTGCTCACCGACGGCCGCTTCGAGCTGGGCATCGGCACCGGCAGGCCCGGCATCGAAGAGGAACTCCGCGAACGGGGACTGCCCGCCCCGCCACCGAGCGAGCGGCTGTCCCAGGTGCGTGACACCGTGACGGAGCTGCGAGACCTCGACGGTCCCGACGTGCGCACGCCGGTGGTGATGGCCGTGCGCGGGCCTAAGGCGCTGGCGCTGGCGGCCGACATCGCGGACACGGTCGCCATCGCGCTGATGCCGGGAGACGAGCGGGACGAGATCACCCGGGTGGTCCGCGACTTCCGCCCCACACGAGACCTCGAACTCGCCCAGCACGTCGCGGTGATCGGCGATTCCGTCGCACCGTTCATGGCGTCCCCCGACACCGACCCCGCCGCGCTTCACGCGGCGGACTCGCTGGCGGTGCTCCCGGAAGACCCCGCGGCGGCCGCCGAGGAGATCCAGCGCCGACGCGAAGAGCTCGGCTTCTCCTACTTCGTCTTCGGCGCCAACGCCGCCGAAACCCTCGCCCCCGTCGTAGCCCGACTGGCAGGACACTAGGCAGCCGCCGCGCGGAACCGGCCCGCCGTTCGGAACCTGGGGGCGGAAGTCCCACCGGTCATACTCGTGGACGCGGCACGGACCTTGATCGGCTCAGGTGGCGTGGCGCCAGGGAACCCCGGGCAGCTCCTGCTCTCGGCCGTCCGCGCCCCTGAGCCGAACCTGCCGCTCCTCGGTGGCGTGGCCGATGTCGGAGAACTGAAGGCCCGCGTCCGCGAAGACTTTGGAGAGCCGCGGTACATCGTCGGCCGCGACGGTGAAGACCAGTTGGAAGTCCACCGAGTCGCCCAGGATGACCGAGGTCAGATCGCCATCGGTGAGCCGTGCGACCTCGGCGACGATGCCGGCGACGGGGAGCGCGCTCTCCTCGACCACGAAGCCGACACCGCTGGCGCCCGCCAGCGACTGGACGCCGGCCTTCAGGCCGTCGGAGGTGTCCTGGCAGCTCGTCACCACACCGCTGGTGCTCAGGCAGCGTCCATGATGGACGAGCGCCTGGGGACGCCGCCATGCGGATAGCAGCGCTTCCTCCTCGGCGGGCCGGAGCTTGGCCGAGCCGGGGCGGCCGAAGTAGCGCTGGGCCGATGCCGCCACCCCCGTCGGCCCCGTGACGCAAAGGCGATCTCCCGGACGGGCACCGGTCCGCAGCAGTGATCCGCCTTGCTCGACGATGCCCACGGCCGACGCGGACAGGATGATCCTCTCCGCGCTGCCGATATCGCCTCCGACGTTCGGCGCGCCCACCTGCCGGCAGGCGTCGCGGATCCCTTCCATGAGGGACGTGAAGTCGTCATCCGGGAGTGACCGCGGATAGCGGACGACGGTGAGGAGCGCGATCGGGAGCGCGCCCATGGCGGCGATATCGCTGAGATTGGCCATCGCCAGGTAGTAGCCGATGTCGTAATTCGACAGGTAGCCGAGTTCGTAGAGCTGGAATTTCGGCCCGCGGACGTAGTCGGATCCCACGACGATTTCCATGGGTCCGTCGATCCCGAATACCGCGCAGTCGTCCTGGGCGTCGGCGCCCGCGACGAGCGCGGCCTGAACCCCGTTGTGGAGCCGCTGCGACCATCCCGACTGCCCGCCGAACATGGGCGCGACGATGTCGGCCAGCCGAGTCGGCTCATCGGAGGCGGTGCAGGCGCCCTGCATGGAACCCATCCGATCTTCCACCTTCCCGCGGGGTGTCAATGGCTCAGGGTAACGAGAGCCTCCAGTGCGCGGTCTCTTTCATCGTCGTCACTAAAACGTCTTTTCGGACAACCACGGCGTAGTCCCACTCCGGGTCTGCGAGACCCAGAATTCTCCCCGCCACCGATCTCAGATATTGGCGAGGCCTTGCCTGCACCGCAGCGTACACCTGGTGTTCGTCGGCGTCTCCGCAATAGAAATATGGGAGATCGTCATGCCCGAACCGTTCTAGATCGGCGAGGCCGCCCAGGGTGGTCGGCGCCAGGCCGTCCCGCGCCATCAGCGTGTTGACCTGCTCGAACGGCAGAGGAAGCAGATGGATATGAGCGTGCGTGACGCATGCGGATCCGTCCATCCGCATTGTGGAGCCGTGCTCAAGGAAGACGGGTTCGCCGAAACTTGCCGTGTAAGGCAGGACTATCTGCTTGAGTGCCGTTGCCACCTCTTCGGCGTGGTCGCACATCACGGCGCCAAAGCTGACATAGTGGGCATTGGGCACCAGGAGAAGATGTCCCCAGGTCAGCGGCGACATATCCGCGAGCAACGTGAGGGTGCTGCCGCGTCCGATGATCCTTCCCGGTGCGGACGCGCCGTAGATGCGATGGAAGGTGACGTCCTCGGCCCCGGCGAGCTCCCGGCAGAAGTCGGAGCCGACGCAAGAGTCTCGTTCGGTCACGGATCACCTCGACCGCAATTCGGACTGGCTTTGTTCGCCTCATTTGGCGGGCCGAAATATGACCTGGCGAAGTCGGCAGCATTATTGTTACTCGCCCCGGGTACGGTCTGGCAAGTCTGGGGCGGGATTGCGGTGTGCCGAACGGGGATGAGCGGCAGATGAAAATGTCGGCGGCGCGTGCCATAGACCGTTTGATCGTGCTGGCGGCGACGGTGACGCTTGCCAGCAAGCAGTACGGCTTCCCTTCGGACGAGTTGTGGAAGGATGTCGAGCACGAAAACTCGTACGTCCTGGTCGCCTTGATTATGATCGCCGGCTTCTTCGGCGTCGCGGCCCCTGTCGAGTCATGGTCTCGGCGTCTGCGCATCGAGCGCCGTCTGGTCATGCGCAGGCATGTCCTCACGGCCTTCGGGCAACTGATCGAGGTCTGCGCGGCCGTGACCCCGGCGGTCGAGGTCAGTGATCTAGGGCTGCATATCTGGCAGCGGAAACGCAATCACCGGCATCCGCTCCGCGGTGAGCTCACGCGCGTGGCCACCTACCGTCTCGGCGCGTCACCGGCGACCCGCAGAATACGTCCGACGATGGGTGTCGGCGTTGTGGGCTTATGTTGGAAGCTGGATCAGGAAGTGAGCGTCGATGTGGCGAGCCTGGCCCGGGTGCTGGTCGACGAAGACGCATTCAGCTCATACCGGGCACAGGAAGGCTCGGATGCCGTGATGGGCTTCTCCTGGGAGGAGTTCCAGCGCTACCGTCATCGCGGCGCGGTCTTCGCCACACCGATCAGAAATGGTCGTTCCAAGTTCGTCGGCTGCGTCAGCTTCGATGTCTCGTACGGCCACGATGCGCTCAACGTGCAGCGCATCTGGCATATCCTCAATTCATTGACCATCGTGGTCGGGGAGGACGGGTTCGAGAATGTCTGAGGTGGGCGGGATCACCCGCGAGACCTGTGGTTGCTACGACGCCAATGCGCACTCCTATGGTGAAGCCTCCGAGGATTACGGCAGGTTTCCAGGATTGCGTGCGGAGGTCGTCGAGTTCGCGCGGCTCGCTCCTCGCCCGCTGCCCGTCCTGGACCTTGGATGCGGCGGTGGCCGGGACGCCCGGCTGCTGGCGTCGCTCGGCCGCACGGTGATCGCGGGTGACTACGCGCCCGCCATGCTCGAATGGGCCCGTGGCCGGACCCGGGAGGAGGGACGCACGCTCGGTTTCCTGCGGCTGGACGCCCTGACGCTCCCGCTCCGGGACGCGGCGGTGGCCGGGGTGTGGGCCTCGGGGAGCCTGCTCCACATCCCTTCGGCCGGGATGGAACGTGCGCTGGCGGAGGTGCATCGCGTTCTGGCCCCGGCGGGCATCGCGGCGATCAGCATGCGGATCGGGGACGGCGAGGGCTGGCAGAACGGCGGGTCGCTGGACGGGCGGCGCTGGTTCACGTTCGTCGATCCGGGAGCGTTCACGGGCTGCCTGGAGGCGGCCGGTTTCGCCGACGTCCGGATTCGCTTCGCCGGCCGTGCGGGCTGGTTCGTCGCGATCGGCAGGCGATAGCCGACGTCATTGCCAGGCGTCCGGGTCGGAGTTGGGAGCGGCCCGGCGAATGCCCCCGCGGGGGTCATCGACATCGCCCTGGTGCCGGGGGATCAGATGGATGTGCAGATGATCGATGCTTCGCCCGGCCGCCTTGCCGTCGTTGATACCGATCGTGTACGCCTCGGGGAAGTACTTCTCGTTGATGAGAGCCCGTGCCCTGCGCATCAAGGTGTAGGCGCTGAGGACCTCGTGATCCTTCAGGTCGAAGAACGAGACGACATGCCTTCTGGGAACTATCTCAATATGCCCGGGGTTGGCGGGGTAATTATCAAAGCGCGCATAGAATAACTCGTTCTCGCAGAGGATCCTGTTGAGGGACGGGTCATCCGCTTGGCAGAAGATGCAGTCGGTTGTGAGGGATCTGGACTCGGAGTCGCCCTCTTCATGTCGACGGCGCCCCAGGAGTAGATCGATCAGGAGTCGAAGTCCCCGACCGGGTCCTTCTGGCGACGTATGCCCGATGAGCATTTTACCTGAATTCTCCTTATTGCCCTGGATGTAGGGGCATGCGGAAACCGGTGATCAATGGTGTGGCGAGGTGCGCACGATCGTGACTTCGCAGATGGTAGCGGCTGACATGGCCGTGCGAAGGTGAATGGTCACAGGCGTCAGCGGGGCCACGGTAGATCCTGACGGTCGATTGCGTCGCAAATGCCGTATCCGCCCACTAGAACACGTTACGACTCTTGAGTTTCGAAATGCAAGGGTTCTTGCTCTGCGGAATTCCGTCCCGTCGGCCGGGAGAGCCTGGGGAGCGCACTGCTGCGGGGCGGGGCGGGGGTCGTTACCGTCGGGGCGGACGGTGTGGCTCGGGCGAGGGGTGTGGCGAACGGTGAGCGAGCGCGAGGAGCTGATCGAGGCATTGGTCGAGGAGATGCCGTGGTACATCTCGACGCTGGTTCGCTTCCAGGTCGCGGTCGCCCACCAGATCGGCATCCCGGTGACCGATCTCCATGCCCTGGCCGCCCTGCTGGAGACCGGGCCGGTGGGGGCCGGTCGCCTCGCCGAGCTGATGGGGATGACGTCCGGGGCCGTCACCCGCATGGTCGACCGGCTCGAACGCGGCGGATTCGTGCGCCGCGGGCCGGATCCTGAAGATCGGCGGCGCGTGGTGGTGAGCGTCGTCCCGGAGCGGGTGGCCGAGATCGCGCGCTTCTACGAGCCCATGGGCGTCGAGTGGCGGGGCCACGTCGACCAGATCTCCGACGACAACCTGCGTTTCCTGCTGGGGTTCCTGCGGCGCGAGCGCGAGCAGACCCAGGCCGAGACCGCCCGGCTCCGCACCGCTGGACGGCCGCACGGCACCCGGCGCCGCAAGTCTCAGTAGGCCGTGGGGGTGGCTTCAGGGGTCGTCCTGGGGCCAACCCGAGTATTTGCTTCAAGCACTATCTGCTTGAAGCAAATTAATTTAGAGTCGCCGCACCGAGATCTTGACGTCCGGCATGAAAGGTGTGGATGACCATGAAGAACGCGCGTCTCACTCAGGCGGCCCTGGGGGTGGCCTCGCTCGTCCTCGTCCTGGTCGGCTGCGGTTCGGGGAGCGGGGACGAGACGAGCCCGGCCGCCTCGGCCTCTTCGCCGTCCCCGGGCGGGACGGGCACCGCGGCGGACGAGGCCGAGGTCCGCGGCCTGCTGGACAAGATCAACCATGCGTGGGCGCGGGGCGACGCCGCGGCCTACGCCTCGTTCCACACGCCCGACGCCGACCTCATCGATTTCCGCGGCACCCATGCCCGGGGCCGGCAGGCGATCATCGGCCTGCTCCAGCCGGCCTTCGACGGCGTCCTCGAGAACACCCGGGTCCAGGCGCGCATCATCGGGTTCCGTTTCCTGTCGCCCCAGGTGGCGATCTTCCACACCGAGGGAAAGATCGTTCCCACCGGCGCGGACTCGATCCAGACCTTCGTGGCCACCAAGGGCGACCGAGGCTGGTTGATCGCGGCGTTCCAGAACACCCGCTCCGAGACCTCCTGACAGGTCAGCCGCGGGTGGAGCCGGGCGCGCCCGAGAGGAGGGCGAGGCGGAGCTTCGTCTCGTCCTCGCTGCCCGGTTCGGCCGTCAGCATGACGACCTTCCGGTCCGCTTCGCCATCGGTCAGGACGTCGCAGTCGACCGTGATCGGGCCGACCGAGGGATGGTCGACGATCTTGCGGTCCTCCTGGTGCGCGCCGACCACCGCGGAGGCCCACAGCCCGGCGAAGCGTTCGCTGCCCGCGGTGAGGTCCCGGATCAGGGCGGTCAGCCGGTCGCTGTGCGGGAAGCGTCCGGTGGCGCGGCGGAGGTCGGACACGATGGCGGAGTCGACGGCGTCCTGGGCGAGCGACGTCACGGGCCAGTGCGACAGGTGAGGGCCCCCACCATCGGTCGGGAAGGTGTCGCGGGCGAAGTTGCGGAGCCTCGGCGGCTTGGCCGACGGATCGCCCAGCAGCGCGGCCCAGACCCGGTTCCACCAGATCAGCTGCCAGTCCGCCGCGAAGACGGCGGCGGCCGCGGTGTCGCCCAGCCGGTCGAGGAGGCGGTGCAGGCCGGGAGGGATGTGGTCGGAGATCTCCCCGCCCGACGGGGGAACGAGGCCGGCCAGCCGGTAGAGATGGTCCCGCTCGGGGCCGGTGAGCCGCAGCGCGCGGGCGAGTGCGGCGGCCACCTGCGCCGAGGGTGTGGTGGATCGGCCCTGCTCCAGCCGGACCACGTAGTCGACGGAGATCCCCGCAAGCTCGGCGAGGTCCTCCCGGCGCAGTCCCTTCGCCCGGCGGCCACGCTTGGTGGGCAGCCCCGCCGCCTCCGGAGCGATGCGCTCGCGCCACGCACGCAGCGTCGCGCCCAACGTCGTCCCATCAGTGGCCATACGGTCGATTCTCGCTCGTCACCAGCGATGTTGGGTGGTACCGGTTTTCCTACGGCCGGCCCATCTCTGGCCGAGGCCTCGCCGGTTGGCGAACGTGGGGCGCATGAGCATTTCCTTCTCTCACGACCATGTCGGCCTCAGCGTGACCGCTGAGGATCTCGACGCCACCGTCCAGTGGTACGCGACCAAGCTCGGCTTCACCGTCGACCGGCGATTCGACATTCACGGCACGACGTTCGTCTTCATGGTCCGCGGTGACGTCAAGATCGAGCTGATGGCGGGCGCGTCGAGCCGCCAGGCCCCGACCGAGAACGTGCTGGCGAGCATGGACCCCTCGCGCCTGCACCATTTCTGCCTGGCCGTCGAAGATCTCGACGCCGCCGTCTCCGAGCTGGCTGGACGAGGGGTGGACCTCATCGGCGGGCCCATGGACGTGGCGGACATCGGTCAGCGCATCGCGTTCATCACCGACAACCTCGGCACCATCATCGAGCTCGCCGAGCCCGGCACCTGGCCCGCGGGTCGGCGGACCTGATCGCCACCGTAAATCGAAGCTCAGGCGGGAGTGCCCCGATTCTGCTTCAGCTCTTCCAGGGACCAGGTGCCGCGGCCTCCGGTGACCTGGAGGAGTGCATGGGAACGGAGTCGGATCTCCGTGTCGCCGTCCGGGAGAGCGAGTGTCCGGGTAGGGGTCAGAGTGGCGTCGAGGTGCAGGAGGCCGAAGGTGTCTCCGCCACGGAACAGCACGCGTCCCGGCGGGCCCAGGTAGCGCACCACCGCGGGCCGGTGGCCCGCTATGGAGTGCTCGAACGGACGGACGTGGCCGGCGGGCGGCACGGTCACGGCGTCCCGCTCTCCGGCTCGGGCAGGGGCGCCCGCGTCGGCCTGTTCCAGGGGCGTCACGTCGATCCGCCAGTCCGCCCCGGCGGTTCTCACCTGGAGTACCGCCTGCGCCGGGACGGCGAACGTGCTCCGGGTCGGCGAGGGCTCGCCCCCAGGCGGCCGGCTGAGCATGAGGGTTGACGCGACCGGATCGCAGCCGGGCAGCGGGTCCAGGTTCGGCCCGTACAGGCGGACCTGGTGGGGTTGTCCATCCGGGCATGTCACGACGGCGATTCCAGCCGGTCCCTGGTAGGCGAGCACTTCTGGTCCGCGGCCCGTGGTGGAGCCGGTGAACTCGCGTGCGCGCTCCGGTCCGCTGATCGTGACTCTCCACCGCCCCTCGGACTCGACGTACAGGAACCTCTTCGTGAGCGCCTTGTCGGACAGCAGTCGGTCGTGCAGGACGGTCGTGGCGGGCGGGGCTCCGGGGCCGCACACCGCGACCGGGGTCCCCCCGCCGAACTCGGTGCGTCGAAGCCAGGCCCGCAGCGTCCCGTCGCCCTCGTTCACGATCTCGGCCAGCACCGGCTGGGGGAGCCGTCCCTTGATCTTGACGCGAGTCCCGCCGACGCCGCGGTGCGTGCGGACCGTGCCGTAATGGGCGTGATCGACCGGCGTGAACTGCGGCGGGAGCCCCTCGCTTTCCCCCAGCCAGCGGTCGAGGTCGGTGGCCACCCTGCGCGGCTCTTTCACCCGAAGGCACAATTGGCGGACCTGGCGCCCCCGCTGAGGCATGCTCGTCTGCGGGATTCGGTCTTTGAGAGCCAGTACGACCCAGAACCAATTTCCACACCGCAGCCGGCGCGCGGGAAGAGTGATGTCGTCCCGCATCCGCAGGACGAGGTTGAGTTCTTCCCGGAACGGCGTCAATTGGGCCACGTCCTCCTCGACCTGGCACATCAACGGCTCGCCGTAATGGATCGCCGCGAGCGCGGTGCGCGGGATCCGGAGCACCTTCCAGAGCAGTAGCCCGTCCCAGATGACGATCTCATCGTCGGTCACCCACATCCGGGGCCGCACCAGCACGAGCCTGAGCGTCTGGATCGCGACGCCCACGAGGACGACCGCGAAGATCGGTGCCCACGAGGCCGCGGCCACCTCGGTCAGGGTGGTCTCCTCGTTGAACTCGATCCAGATCAGACCGAACGAGAGCAGCATCACCACCAGTAAGAGCAGGACGCCCACCCCGGCCAGGGTCCACCCCTTGGACCTGGCCACCTTCACCTTGATCGTGGAAGAGCCGGGCCGCGCTGACCAGCCCCAGCGGGCTCGGTCGGAGAGGCTGCGCAGCACGGAGCCCTTACGTTCCCTCGCCACCCGTCTGCGCGAAGCTGGAGAACTCCGTGCCCGGTGAACGCCCCGCAGCGCCAAGGCGTTCACCAACAGCCCGACGCCTCCGGTGTAGGCGGCAAAGATCGCGGCGCCGAACGACGGCAACCACTCCGGCCGCCCGCCCTCCATGTGGACGAAGTCTCGTGAACCGACATCGCGAGCGGGAACCTTCTGGAAAGCGTGAACGGAATGGCCGGAGTCCCCCCTCAACTCGACTCTCTCGTGGGTCGGGTCGGAGAGGTTGCCTGTCGTGAAGACGCCGTACCAGGAACATCCGCCTCGACCGCACACCTCCGATTGCGCGATGAACGTTCCCGGAACCCCTTCGCCTCTCGCGGCGCGCCCCGCGGCCGAGGCCTCCCCGACCATGGCGCCCAACACGAAGGGCCAGATCATCAGCATCCCGGCGCCAATCAGGACCTGGCAGATGGCGAAATGCCCGCGGTCCTTGGCGCCGTACTTCCTCGAGGCCCAGTCGACCTCGCGTCTCCTGCCCATCCCGCCCGCCCCGTCCAGACCGCCGCCGAACCCGAACCGGACGGCACCTGCGCGAACTCAAGGATCACATGCCAGGACCGGAGGGTCGAGTGCGTGAACGATGCCGCCGATCAAGTACCCCGACCATCGTCACCACAGGTGATCAGCACGACACTCGGTCGCCGTCCACGGCCGACACCCGGACCTCGACCTATAGCGCGTCCCAATTGTTCTTGATCGATCTACAGGATCGGCTTGCCTCCCGCGAGAGCAGGGCAGGCGAATGCCGTGACCCAGAGATCTCCACACCCTGCGGACGCCGGTAGCCGACCACCGCGGCGCGGCGCGGACGAGCACGAGGACGCCGGAATAGATACGTCCTCGCCGCAAGCCGGGCGGCACCGGATGTTCAAGCCGGAGCGTCGTCCCTCCAAGCCCCGCCGGCTGGTGCGGTTCGCCGAGGCGTCGACGTCCGGCCTACGGGACCGACGCTGGGCGCGGGCGGCGGCACTCGTCGTCATCGCGGGTCTCCTCGGTTCCGGTCTGTGGATGCTGAGATGGTCGGGCGGCGGCTCGACCGCCACGCCGGACACCTTCTGGTACGCGCGGGACGCCCTGCGGTACGCGGGCCACTCGCCGGCCGAGGCGGACCGCACCGCCGCGGAGATCACGTGCGGAGCCATGAAACGAGACCGGGCGCGCTGGCGCCTGACCTACACAGAATGCCTGCGGTACCGCACGCGGCTACCTGCAAAGGCGCCGGTCCGCTTCCAGCGCATCTTCACCTCGCGGCCGGGCTACCCGCTGCTCGCGGTCCCGTTCGTCCGTGTGATGGGCACGACCGGTTTCGCCGCGGCGACGGCCGCGCTGGGGGTGGCGTGCGGCATCGCGGTCGTTCTGCTGGCGCTGGCCATCGGGTTGCGTCCCGTCCAGGCGCTGATCGCGGAGACGCTGTTCTACCTGCTCCCGACAGGTTTGTGGGGCAGCCGCCTGCTGGCCGAGGCGCCCATGATGCTCTGCCTGCTGGTCGCTCTGATCGGAACGGTCCTGCTGCTGCGCGGACGCAACGCAAAGACGGCGGTCGGGCTGCTGGCATGCGGGCTGGCCCTACTGTGCGCCGTCAAGCCGGCCAACGGCGTCGCCCTGGCCGCCGCGCTGGCCGCGGGCGCCGTGCTGTCGCTCCCCTTCGCCACGTCGCGCCGGACGTCCCTGGCGGTCACCGGTATCGCGACGCTCGTCCTGGCGGGCAATCTCTGGATCAGTTCCGCCCTTCACCTACCCGGAGTTCACGAAACTCTCCAGGACACTTTCACCCGCCATTTCCGCCTTCCCGATGTGACCGATCCGTGGCAGCGCCTCGCCGACGCGTCACAGTCCCTGTGGACGGACGCGATAGCTCAGCGAATGCTGGAAGCCCCGCTCATCCCGGCGGCCTTCCTGTTCGCGGCGGTCGGCCTGTTCGCCCGCCTCCGCTGGGACGCGGCGTGGCCACTGGCCCTCGCGGGTCTGACCGGGGCGTTGGTGGCCTCCATGCACCCGCTCGTCTACGAGCTCGATCGGCTGTCGGTGGTCACGTGGATCCCAGTCGCCTTCGGCCTGGCCGCCCTGACAACCCACCACCCCCGCAAGGGCGCTGCTCCACACGATCTCTGCTCCACTCAGGAACAACGGCCGCCAATAGGCAGTACCTCACACACAATCTGGTAGCTGACACATCGTGTGGAGGATCGCCCAGGTGGGCGCGCCCAACAGGCCATCCGCGCCACTCTGGCCACCCGCCGCGCCGCCACCGCGTATACCCGCCGAGCCCGGCACGCCGAGTCACCGGCGTCGGCGGAAGGCATCGGCGGCGGACGGGTCGATGATCGTCAGCTGGGTGTGGATGTGGTCGGTGGTGGCAGGGGCGAGGCCGCTGAGGAGGGTGTGGGCCCGGTGCCAGTGCTCGTGCGCCGCCGCGTGACCGCCTGCGAGGTGATGGCACGCGCCGAGGTGGGCAAGGGTGCTGGCCTCGCCGTACAGGTCGCCCAATTCCCGGAACAGGTCGAGGGCCTCGCGGTAGCGGGGAATCGCCCCGGCGGGGTCGCCCATGCCGAGGTGGGTGTCGGCGAGGCATGACAGCGTATGGGTCTCTCCGGAACGGTTGCCGACCTTCTGATGCAGGACGAGTGCCCGCTCGCACAGGTCGAGAGCCTGGCCGTGGTTTCCCAGGCGGCCGTGATGCCAACCGACGTTGGTGAGCGCGGAAGCCTGGCCGACCTGGTCGCCCAGCCGCTCGAAAAGATCGTGGGCGCGACGGGCGGCGTCGAGCGCGTCGGACTCCCGGCCCTGGATGGTGAAGACGATGTCCCGGTGGTGATGCGTCCACGCCCGGCCGGCGGGGTCGTCGCGTGACCGTTCCACAGCGGCATCGAGGTGGTGGTGGGCGCCGTCGAAGTGCCCGAGGTCGGCCAGCGTCCAGGCCAGGTTGCGGTGCGCGCGGGCCTGTTCCGCGGGGTCGCCCGACCGGCGGGCCGCGGCCAGCGCGGCCCGCCCGGTCTCGGCCTGGTCGTGCCAGCGGCCCTGCCGGTGCAGGAAGACGAACAACGCCCGCGCCAAATGGCAGACGTGCCGGTCGAGCATGAGTTCGGCGGCGAGCTTCAGGGCGGCGAGGAGCGCGGCGCGCTCGGCCGTGGACCAGGCCAGCGCCTGGTCGGGTGCGGCGAATCCGGTGATGGACACACCCGGGCCGGGCGCGCCGGGCGGCACGGTCTCGATGTGCCCGTGGAGGTGCAGCGCGGCGGCGTACGCGGTGTGCACGTAGTGGTCGACGACGCGGTGCCGCGCGGCCTCCCGGTCGGCGTCGACGGCCTCGCAGAGTTCGGCCGCGTAGGCGCGCAGCAGGTCGTGGCAGGAGTAGCGGCCCGGGGCGTGCTCGGTCAGCAGGTTGGCACGGGTCAGGTCGGCCAGCGGAACCCGCACCCGCGAGGCCGGGACGCCCGCGAGGCTGGCGGCGGCGCCGATCGTGCTATCGGGGCCGGGATGCAGCCCGGCCACCAGCCGGAACAGCCGCGCCGCCGCCTCGTCGAGCGTGTCGTACGACCATGAGAAGATCGCCCGTACATCGGCGGCGGGCTCCAGTGCGCCGAGGGTGTCCCGGAGCTCGCCGGCCATCGCACCGAGCGGATGCTCGGGATGGATCGCGGCGCGCGCGGCGACGATCGCCAGCGCCAGCGGCAGCCCGGCGCAGCAGCGGACGATCTCTTCGGCGGCGACGGGCTCGGCGCCGAGTCGATCGCGGCCGATCCTGGCGGCCAGCAAGCGCTTCGCCTCCTCCGGCGGCAGCAGGCCGAGGGTGAGCGGATGCGCGCCGTACGTCAGCACCAGCCCCGCGAGATGGTCCCGGCTGGTGACCACCACCAGGCAGCCGGGCGCTCCGGGCAGCAGCGGGGCGACCTGGTCGGCATCGCGGGCGTTGTCCAGCAGCACCAGCATGCGCCGCCCGGCCAGCAGGCTGCGATAGAGACCGGCCCGCGCGGCCTCGCCGTCCGGGATCCGGTGCGGCGGCACCTGCAACGCGCCGAGGAGCTCCAGGACGGCCGCCTCCGGTCGCACGGCCTCGGCCGACGGGTCGTATCCGCGCAGGTTGACGTAGAGCTGACCGTCCGGAAAACGATCGGCGACCCCGTGTGCCCAGCGCACGGCGAGCGTGGTCTTCCCGACTCCGGCCGTGCCGGCGATCACCGTGATCAGCGGCGACCGGAACCTTGTCTCGCCCCGGGGGCCGAGCAGCGCGTCCAGCGCCGCCAGTTCGGCCTCCCGCCCGATGAAGCCGTCGACGGCGGCGGGCAGCTGCCTGGGCACCGCGCCGGCGCCGGGCCCGTCAGCGGTGGCAACGCCTCCGGCGAGCATTTCGGCGTGGAGCAGCCGCAGCTCGGGGCTGGGATCGGCACCGAGTTCCTCGGCAAGCCGACGCCGAATCGTCTCGTACCGCTCCAGCGCCTCGGCGGGGCGGCCCGCCGACTCCAGGACCCGCAGCAGCCGCACCCAGAGGGACTCCCGCAGCGGATGCCGCTCGGCGAGCTCGGTCAGCTCGGCCGGGTCGGTCAGCTCGGCCGGGTCGGAAGGCGATCGGTTCACGAGATCCAGATCGACCCGCCGCTCCAGCGCGGCCAGGTACCGCTCCTGCAGCCCCGGGGCCACGGACTGCTCCAGCCAGTCCGACCGGATCCCCTCGAAAGGCGTGCCGCGCCACAGCGCCAGCGCGGCGGCCAGCCGGGACCGCTCGCGCGCCGGGTCCGGCACCGCCCCGGCCTCATCGAGCAGGCGGCCGAAGCGCAGCGCGTCCACCTGATCCGGCTCGGCCGCCAGCAGGTAGCCGCCCGCCCTGGCGGCGATCAGCTGCCCTGCGGCGGGTCCCAGAGCGCGGCGCAGCCGCTTGACGTTCGTACGGACGTTGACCCGCGGGTCGCCGTTCGTGTCCGTGCCCCACATCGCGATCGCCAGCCGGTCCGTCGGGACGGTACGGCCTGCCGACATCGCCAGCACCGCCAGCAACGCGCGCAGCCGCCCGCGCGGCAGCTCGACCGCCAGCCCGTCCACCGAAACGCGCAGCGGCCCGAGCACCTCGACGACCAGCACGTGCTCGCCCCTCCCCGCTCGGCGACCTGTTTCACCCGACTGACACAACTCTGCCACCGCTGTCCGCCAAGCTGACGATCACTACGCGGTCGGGGCCACCAGAGCCACCTTTTCGACCTGACAGGAGACACATATGAGCAGGGTCGTCTGCGACCAGACCATCACGGCCGACGGCTACTCGGCCGGGGCCGGCCAGACCGAGAAGCGACCGTTCGGCGACGACGGCGGCGACGGCTGGGGCAACAGGCTGCACGCCTGGATGTTCGACGACCCCGAGGAGAACCGGGCCGAGGTCGAGAAGATCAACGCCGCCGGAGCGGTCATCATGGGCCGGAACATGTTCGGCCCGGTGCGCGGCGACTGGGACCGGCCGTGGAAGGGCTGGTGGGGTGACAATCCGCCGTTCCACGCCCCTGTCTTCGTACTCACCCACCACCCGCGCGACCCGCAGCCGATGGACGGCGGCACCACGTATCACTTCGTCACCGACGGGATCGAGTCGGCACTGACCCAGGCGCGCGAGGCGGCCGGGGACGGCGATGTCTCGATCCATGGCGGCGCGGCCACCATCAACCAGTATCTCGCCGCCGGGCTGGTCGACGAGCTGCGGCTGCACATCGTGCCGTTCACGCTCGGGGCCGGCGCTCGGCTGTTCGACGGTGTCCCGCCCCTGAACCTCGAACAGGTGGAGTCGCGGCCGGCGAGCTCGGTCACGCACGTGACCTATCGCGTGCTGTCCTGACCCGAGGGGCGCGTGCCGCCCACGGACGGGTCAGATCCAGCCTTCTTCCCAGGCGTGGTGTGCGGCGGCGTGCCGGGAGCTCGCGCCCAGTTTCGCCATGGCGGACGACAGGTAGTTGCGGACGGTTCCGGGAGCGAGGTGCACCTCGGCGGCGATCTCGTTGACCGAGGCCCCCGTCCGGGACGCGCGCAGGACCTCCAGTTCCCGGGCGGTGAGCGGGCAGTCGTCCTCGGTGAGCGCGGACGCGGCGATGTCGGGGTCGACGTAGCGGCGGCCCGCGGCGACGTCCCGGACGATCTCGGCGAGCCGCGTCGACGGCGTGGTCTTCGGCACGAACCCGCTCACCCCGGCGGCCAGCGCGCGGCGCAGCACCCCGGGCCGGGCGTGCCGGGTGACCAGGATGATCCGGGTGGGCAGCTCGGCGCGGATCTGCTCGGCGGCGTGCAGCCCGTCCGCGGGCGGCATCTCCAGGTCGAGGACCGCGATGTCGGGACGGTGCTCGCGCGCCAGCCGGACGGCCTCGGTGCCGGTGGACGCCTGCGCCGCCACGGTCAGGTCGTCCTCCAGGTCCAGCAGCGCGGCCAGAGCGCCGCGGAGCAGGTCCTCGTCGTCGGCGATCAGCAGCTTGATCATCGGGCGCGCGCCTCCGCGGGGAGTGGCAGGGAGCCGGTCAGCTCGAACCACTCGTCGTCGTGTTCCCAGGTCAATGTCCCTCCGGCCTGCTCCAGCCGCTCGGTGAGGGCGCGCAGGCCGGTGCCCGTCCCCGAGCCGGGGGCGTCCACGGCACCGTCGTTGCGCACGCGGAGCCGGGCCGAGCCGTCCGCGACCCGGTAGTCGATGGTGGCGCGGCCGGCCTGGCCGTGCCGCAGGATGTTGGTGGTCGCCTCCCGCATAACCAGGCCGAGCAGGTGCCGGAGGGCGTCGGGAAGCGCGTCGGTTCCCTCGTCCGACTCCACGCGGGTGTCGATGCCGGCGGCGGTCAGCACCTTGGCGGCATTGGCCAGCTCCTCCTCCAGCGTCGTGCGCCGGTACCCCTGGACCACCGCCCGCGTGTCGCGCAGCGCACCGACCGCCAGCTCGTGCACCTCGGTCATCTCCGCCGCCGCCCGCCGGGAATCGGTCCCGGCCAGCCGCGCGGCCAGCTCGCTCTTGAGCGCGATGACCTGCAGATGGTGGCCCTGGATGTCATGCAGGTCGGCGGCGAAGCGCAGCCGCTCGTTCTTGACCGCCAGCTCGGCGGCCATCCCCCGGGCCCGGTTCAGCCGGTCGGCGATGTCCCACGCCCACAGCGTCCCGAGCATCGTCCACGCGGTGAAGGCGACCATCCCGGCGGGGAACGCCGTCGCGAACCGCAAGCCGTCGCCGGTGAGCCCGCCCGCGGTCCCGCCGATCACCGCGGCGGCCACGATCGCGGCGGCGATGAGGACGCGGCGCCGCTCCGGCGGCAGGAACATCGCGGTCAGCGACACCATCACCGCGGGCGCGAGCGACCACAGCCGCTGGCCGGGCAGCGTCAGCGGGATCACCCCGAGCACCGCCGCCGCCGCGCCTCCGGCGGCCAGCCACGCCACCGGCGACCGGACCGCCGTGCCGGCGGGCGGCAGCCGCCGGCCGAGCAGCACCACCAACGCCGCGCACAGGACCAGGAGCGCCGCCGCGGCCAGGGCGCGGCCCCAGACGGCCACCTCGGGGTGCATGATCCAGTCCTCGGCGAACAGCACCACGAACAGCGCGAACGTTCCGGCGAGGGACCACTGGACGTGCCGCCGGAAGCGCTCCAGGCTCCGCTCCCGCCCAGGGTCGCCGGGAGGCGCATGACGAATGTCATCCGATCCCATGACGACTCCCCGTCCTCCCGTGCGGTTCCGGCACTGCCGGCGGCCACCGGCGGCCAGCACCATGGAAGCCGAACATACCCCACCCCCGTACTGAAGGGACATGGTCATGACAGCGAGGACCGGTCGCCCTCGAACGACCGACTGGCGGCACTTCCTGCGCCACTACCTGGAGATGATCGCCGCGATGCTCGTCGGGATGGCGGTCTTCGGCCTCGCCGTCCAGGGCGTCCTGGCCCTGACGGCACTGGACGCGCCCGCCGCCGAGGAGTGGGCCTCCCTGGAGATGGCCGCCGAGATGTCCGCCGGCATGGTCATCTGGATGCGCTACCGCGGCCACGGCTGGGCGGCCTCCCTGGAGATGACGGGCGCCATGTTCGCACCGCTGGCCGCGCTGTTCCCGCTGCTGTGGCTCGGCGTGCTCCCGGCCGGGTCCCTGATGCTTCTGGAGCACCTCGTCATGCTGCCGGCGATGTTCGCGGTGATGCTCCGCCGCCGCGCCGAGTACGGAGGCGCGGCCCATGTCTGAGACCATCGCAGCGGCCTCCCGGCCCGCCGCCGCACGCCGTCTCTGGCCCGCGGCCCTCGCCGTCGCGATGAGCGCCGCAAGCTGGGGCGGAAGCGAGACCGGCGAGGGCGTCGCGTCCCTGGCCTCGGCACTGCTGCTCCTGCCGCTCCTGTACCTGCTGGTCGAGACGTTCCAGTGGCGCCGGGCGACATGGGGAGTGCTCGCCGCCCTGATCGTCGCCTTCACCGCCCTCAAGGCCGTGGACGTCGTCGAACCGGCCGCGGTCGTGGCCGGTGTGGCGCTGGCCGCCCTCGTCCGGGGCGCGGTCAAGGGGCGGCTGTCCCGGTCGGGTGTACTGCAGGCCCAGGCAATGGCCATGATCGGGTTCGGTGCCGTCGCGCTGACCGGGCTCGTCGTCGCTCCCGACACGGGCCGCTACATCGTGGCGGCCGGCTGGTTCGCGCACGGCATCTGGGACCTCGTCCACCTGAAGCTCGACAAGGTCGTCCTCCGCTCCTACGCCCAATGGTGCGCCGTGGTCGACGTCATCATCGCCGCCCAGCTCGCCTTCGCTCTGTGACCTCGCGGGTCGACACCGTCCTGCGCGCCGGAGGCGGGCGACGACAATGCCATCATGCTCATACAAACCGGCCGCAGCTCGCACCCAAGAGGTTCAGATGCTCTACCAGAGCCCTGCTGACTTCTGCGTCGAGTACGCCAAAGCGCACAGCCGCACAAGAAGCGATCTATTCGGCGCCGTTTCCACACTCGAAGAGGTGACCGTCGTCAGCGAGACCCCGGATACGGCGCGAGTCGAGGCGCTCTGGTTCACGTATGGCCACGAACCGGAGTCCGGGTATTACGACGTTCTTGAGCGCACCGCCTTCGTCCTGGTCAAGCGGTACGACGGTTGGCGCCTGCACTCCGAAGAAGATGTCGGCTACGAGTGACAACTGGTACGGCGCCGCTCCGACAGTGCCCCGGCCCCCGGCCCAGGCAGGCTCGCCGATGTCGAAGCGCACCAAGATCGTCTCGCCCGAACCGCGGGGCCATGCCCAGGTTTCCTGCGCCGCCCTCACCTGGGCTCTCTTCCGTCGGCTGAGGCGGACGGAAAGAACAAGACTGTTGTCCGTCGTCTTTTGCGTGCACGGTTGTCGGCGTCCCCCACTTGCCGACAGGAGTTCCCACGTGTCCGAAACCGTGCCGCTGCACCTGGCGGGCAATAACGCGCCGGTCCCCGAAGAGGTGACCCTGGAGCCGTCCGACGTCGTCGGCGAGATCCCGGCCGAGCTGAGCGGGCAGTTCTTCCGCAACGGGCCCAACCCGCGTACCGGCTGGTCACCGCACTCCTTCGCGGGTGACGGCATGATCCACACCATCGCGCTCGACGGCGGCAGGGCGCGCTGGTACCGCAACCGGTACGTGCGCACGCCGCTGTACGAGCACCCCGGCGAGTCGCGGTTCGCCCTCGCCCTCGACCAGGGGACGGGCCGGATCGACTACCGCGTCACCACCGCCAACACCCACCTGATCACGCACGCGGGCCGACTGTTCGCCCTGGAGGAGGGCGGTTTCCCGTACGAGGTGACGCCCGACCTCGCCACGATCGGGGCGCACACCTTCGACGGGGCCCTTCGGACCCCGATGACCGCGCACCCGAAGACCTGCCCGATCACGGGAGAACTGCTGTTCTTCGGCTACCGGTTGCGCCCGCCGTACCTGACCTACTATCGCGCCTCGGCCGGCGGCGAACTGGTGCAGACGCGGGTCGTGGACGTGCCGCGGGCGACGATGATGCACGACTTCGCCATCACCCGCAATCACGTGGTCTTCATGGACCTGCCGGTCGTCTTCGACGCCGCCCGGGCTGCGGCGGGCGGGCCGCCGTGGCACTGGGACGACGCGCACCGCGCCCGCTTCGGCGTCCTGGCTCGTACGGCCGGCGACGACGCGCCCGTACGCTGGTTCGACGTCGCCCCCTGCTACGTGTGGCACACCATGAACGCCTTCGAGGACCCCGAAGGCGACACGATCACCGTCACCGGCACCCGCGTCCCCACGCTGTGGCGCAGCGGCGCCGACGACCTGGAGGGCGGGCTCCCGGTCGTGTACCGCTGGACGCTGGATCTGAGGGCGGGCGTGGTCACCGAGGAACCGCTCGACGACGCGCCCAGCGAATACCCCCGGGTGGCCGACTCGATGCTCGGGCTCCCGCACCGCTACGGCTACACGACGAGCTTCTGCCTGGACGCCGAGCCCGATCGGTCGGAGATCTACGCCTACGACCTCACCAGCGGCGGCGTACGGGCGACGCACCGCCTGCCCGCGGGCCACACCTGCGGCGAGGCCGTCTTCGTGCCCCGGGCGGGGACCGGCGAGAACGAGGGCTATCTGATGACGTTCGCCCACGACCGCGGCGCCGGTACGAGTTACCTGGCCATTCTGGACGCCGCCGACCTCGCCGCGCCCCCGATCGCCGAGGTGCACGTCCCGGTGCGCATTCCCGCGGGCTTCCACGGCAACTGGATCCCAGTCTGAGCAGGGCCGCCCCGACGTCTCCGGCGCGCTGCATTACCAGTCTGACCGAACGGCCGGCAGCACGACATTGCGACTCGCCGCTATCCGGCGGGTCGGGGGTTGCCGGATGGCTGGTGGTGGGTGGTCAGTGCGTGGAACGGCGGCGGACTGGACGGCGGCGCGCAGGGCGGCGCGGGTCAGTTGCCGCCGTTGGATCCGGTGTAACTGCTCTTCCGCCACTTGGCGTTTCCAGGTCCATCTTTCTTGGACCACTTTTCTGATCAGCTCGCGTGACATCTCCTCGGTGAGTGCCCGTGAACGAAGGGCGCCTGCCGCGCATGCAGGAGAGCGACACGATCAGCGAGGCGGGCGCCCAGCCTGTTAGGTCCTGAGACGGCCGCCATCGGCCAGGCGGAGGAATATCTCAGAACCGTAGTACAGGCATGACCTGCCTGGATATTCCGATCACGCCGTGGCCAGTATTTGCCCTCGACAGGGCCGAAGGGCTTCGTTTTTCTGGATGGAAAAGGGGGGCCGATGTCGAATATCTCGCCGGATAAGATCACGAGCCGTGCGGAGTTCTCTGCCGAGCTGACGCGGGCGCGCGAACTCGCGGGGCTCACCGTCCGGGACTTGGCGCACCGGACGGGCATTCCGCACAGCACGCTCGGCGGGTACTTCAGCGGCCGGCACTTACCGCCGGTGGGCAGGCCCGAGCTGCTGGAGAGCGTCCTGCGGTGTTGCGGGATCGGCGCGGCCGACGTCGAGGGGTGGCGGCGTGCGCTGGTCCGCGTGCGGCACGCACCTGGGCGGGCGCCCGCCGGGGGCCCGGTGCCCTACCGCGGACTGGAGGCGTTCCAGGTCGAGGACGCGGAATGGTATTTCGGCCGGGACGGGGCGACGGCCGAGCTGCTGAACGCGGTCCTGAAGCTGGCCGAGGAGGGCGGCGGGATGCTCCCGCTCGTCGGAGCGTCCGGATCCGGGAAGTCCTCGCTGCTGCGGGCCGGACTGGTCCCGGCGCTGGAAGCGCGGGGGACGCCGGCGAAGGTGTGCACCCCGGGCGAGCCGGCGCCGGGGGACGGGCGGGTCCTGGTCGTCGACCAGTTCGAGGAGGTGTTCGCGCTCGGCGAGGGCGGACGCGTCGTGGACGAGCTGTGCGCGGCGGGCGGCGTCGCGGTGCTGGGCCTGCGCGCCGACTTCTACGCCGCGGCGCTCGCCGACCCCCGGCTCGCCGACGCGCTGCGCGGGCAGCAGGTGATCCTGCGGCCGATGCTCGCGGAGGAGATCCGCGAGGCGGTCCTCGGGCCGGCGGCCAAGGCCGGGCTGGAGGTCGACGACGGGCTCGTCGACCTGCTGCTGCGCGACCTCGGCGAGGGGGACCTGCCGCTGCTGTCGCACACGCTGGCGGCCATGTGGGAGAGGGGCGGGCGGCGGCGGCTGACGCTGCGGGACTACCGGGAGAGCGGCGGCGTCCACGGTTCCGTGGCGGCGACGGCCGAGGAGGTGTACCTCAGCCTGGACGAAACGGGCCGGGAGATGACCCGGCGGCTTTTCCTCAGCATGGTCCACCTGAGCGAGGGCACCGAGACGTCCCGGCGGCGGGTGGCCGCGGAACTCTACGAGGAGTTCGGCGACGTCGGGGAACTGCTCCAGCGGTTCATCCGGGAACGGCTGATCACCGCCCAGATGGACACCGTCCAGATCAGCCACGAGGCGCTCCCGCGCGCGTGGCCGAGGCTGCGCGGCTGGATCGACGCCGACCGCGCCGGGCTCATGTTCGAGCAGGAGCTGTCCCAGGCCGCCGAGCTCTGGGACCGGCAGGGACGCGCGCCGGCGGCGCTGCTGCACGGGGCCAGGCTGGCGGCCGCGCGGGAACGGGCGAACCGGGCGCCGGTCGTCCGGGACTACGTGGCCGCGAGCCTGCGCTGGAACCGGCGCAGGATCCGCCGGCTCTACCAGGTCATCACCGCGCTGGTCGCGCTGACGGTACTGGCGGCGGCGCTGACCCTCTACGCGTTCCAGCAGCGCAACGCCGCCGAGGGGGCGCGGGCGCTGGCGCTGTCCCGGCTCGCCGCGGGCCAGGCCGACCGGCTGCGCGGCGCCGACACGGCGCTGGCCGCGCAGCTGGCGCTGGCCGCGTTCCGGCTGGCGCCGACGGCGGAGGCGCGCAGCGCGCTGCTCAACACCTCCGCATCGCCTCTCGCGACGCGGCTCGACAGCGGAACGCGGGAGCTGCACGCGGTGGCCTTCAGCCCTGACGGGCGCACCCTCGCCGGGATCGGCGCCGACCAGCGGGTCAGGCTGTGGGACACCGCGTCCGCGACGAAGGCGCCCGTCGAACGCGGAGCGCCCGCGGCGACGCTCACCTCCACCGAGCTGAGCCTTTCGTCGGTGGCCTTCAGCCCGGACGGGCGCCTGCTCGCGGCGGGCGGGGCCGGGCCGTCCGTGGCGCTGTGGGACACCGGAGACCCGGCGAACCCGCGGTCACTGCCGCCGTTGCGCGGGCCGGTCGACGGCATGCACGCGGTCGCCTTCAGCCCGGACGGGCACCGGCTCGCCGCCGCCAGCTCCAAGCGGGACGTCTGGGTGTGGGATCTGCGCCGACCGGGAGAGCCGCGGCGCTACCCGGGCTTACGCGGCGCCGCCCAGGCGGTGGCGTTCAGCCCGGACGGGCGGACCCTCGCCGCGGGCGGCGCAGGCAAGGCCGTCCGGCTGTGGGACGCCGCCGGCCGGCCGGGACCTCTGCTGGAAGGCGCGGAAAGCGACATCACCACGCTGTCCTTCGACGGCGACGGGCGGACGCTGGCCGTCGGAGGCCGCGACCGGGCCGTCCGGCTGTGGGACCTGCGCGACCCCGGACGCCCGAAGGCGCTCGGCGGACCGCTCACCGGCCCGACCAGCTACGTGTACGGGACCGCGTTCGGCCCGGACGGGCGCACGCTCGCCGTGGCCTGCGCCGACGACAAGGTCCGGGTGTGGGACACGGCGACGCGGCGGATCACCGCGGTGCTCCCCCATCCGGAGCCGGTGACGTCGGTGGCCTTCCGCGCCGACGGGACGCTCGCGTCGGCGTCCACCGACGGGGCCGCCCGGCTGTGGCGGCTGCCGGGCCCGGTCCTCCGCCAGCCGGAAGGGCACGTCTACTCGCTGGCGTACCGGCCCGACGGCCGCGTCCTCGCCGGCGGCGGAGAGGACGGCCGGATCCGGCTGTGGGACCCGGTGACGCGCACGCCGCTCACCGAGCCGGTCGTCTCGTCCGCCGCCTTCGTGATCTCGGTGGCGTTCGCTCCGGACGGGCGGACGCTCGCGGCGGGCGGCGGGGACCGCTCCGTCTGGCTCTGGGACCTGGCCGACCCGGCGCGGCCGGTCCGGCTCGGCCGCCCGCTGACCGGCGCCGCTGATTGGATCGAGTCCGTGCTGTTCAGCCCGGACGGCCGGACGCTCGCCGCGGCCGGAGACGACCGGATCGTCCGGCTCTGGGATGTCACCGACCGGCGTCATCCGCGCCAGACCGGCCGCCTCACGGACGCGACCGGCGGGCTGTTCATGCTGGCCTACAGCCCCGACGGCAAACTGCTCGCCGGGGCGAGCACCGACCGTGCCGTGCACCTGTGGAGCACGGGCGACCGGCCCCGCCTGCTACAGACCTTGCCCGTTCCAGAGGGGTCGGTCTACTCGGTGGCGTTCAGCCCGGATTCGCGCACGCTCGCCGTCGGCAGCACGGGGAAGACCGTGCGGCTGTGGGACGCGTCCCGGCCGGGACGCGCCGTCCCGTACGGGCCCGCGTTCACGGGGCCGAACGGGTACGTCTACTCCGTCGCCTTCGACCGCTCCGGCCGCCGGCTCCTCGCCGCCGGGACGGACCGGACCGTCCGGCTGTGGGACGTCGCCGACCGGCGGAACCCACGCCCGCTCGCGACCCTCACCGGTCCGGACGACGCGATCCTCCCGGCGGTGTTCGCGCCGGACGGCACCGGGGTGGCCGCCGGCGGTCTCGACCGAACGGTCCGGCTCTGGGACATCGACCTCGCACGCGTCGCCGCACGAGTGTGCGCGATGGTGGGCCGGGACATCAGCGAGACGGAATGGCGGCTGTACATCCCGGGCGCGCGGTACCAGCCGCCCTGCTAGCCAAGCCCCATTCAGCGACGGGCTGTCGGAGCAGGTCGTGCCACGGGCCGGCCGCCGGTTTTCCGGCGACCTCGGCCGGGTATGGCGGTGTGCCGCGCGGGCTTCGGCCGGCCCGCATGCGGCGGGGGCGGAGGCCGCCGGCCCCCGCGGGTCGCGCCGCGGCCGGCGCGAAAAGTCAAGGTGCCCGAAGGCCCTCCACCCGACCGGCGCCGGCGCCGGGACGAGGGCAAAGTCCAGGTCGCCGAGGTACCTGAGTGTTGACATGACCCACGTCACAGAGCACAATCGGTGAAACAAAGCGAGCGATCACTTTTCCTGACTCGAGAGAGAGGATCGGCTCCATGGCGGCGTCCGAGACCGGCCCCAGAAAGATGCGGCTGATCGCGAGTGCGAGCAGCATCGGCACCGTGATCGAGTTGTACGACTTCGTGATCTTCGCGTCCGTCGCGGCGCTCGTCTTCCCGAAGATCTTCTTCCCCGCGCTGGGATCGGCCGCCGGCACGGTCGCCTCGTTCGCGACGCTCGGCGTGGCCTTCGTGGCCCGCCCTGTCGGCTCCATCCTCTTCGGGCACTTCGGCGACCGGCTCGGACGCAAGCGGACGCTCGTGTCCACGTTGCTGCTCATGGGCATCGCGACCGTCCTCGTCGGCGCGATGCCGACAGCGGACCAGATCGGCGTGGCCGCGCCGCTCCTCGTCGTCGCCATGCGGATCCTGCAGGGCATCGCGGTCGGCGGCGAGTGGACGGGGGCGACGCTGATGGCGGCGGAATACGCGCCGAAGCCGCGGCGCGGATTCTGGTCGATGTTCGCCTCACTGGGCGGCGCCATCGGGTCGGCTCTCGCCCTCGCGACCCTCCTGGTCACGCGCATGACCATGAGCGACGCCGCGTTCCTGTCCTACGGCTGGCGGATCCCGTTCCTCGCCAGCGTCCTCCTGCTCCTGGTGGGCCTCTATATCCGGGGCTCGATCGAGGAGACGCCGGTGTTCAAAGAAGAGATCGCGCGCCGCGGCGCCGCGTCGGCACCGCTCCTGGAGGCCATCAAGCACCAGCCGCGCGAGGTCCTGTTCGGCTCCGGCGTCCTCCTGACGGTGTTCGCCTTCATCTACATGGTGCTCGGCTACATGATCAGCTACGGGACGGCGGAGCTCGGGCTCAGCGAGACCACCGTCCTCGCGATCACCATCCTCGCCAGCGTCGTCATCGCGCCGGCCATCGTGCTCGGCGGCGCCCTGTCCGACCGCATCGGACGGCGGACCGTGATCATCGGCGGGAACGCCGTCGCGGTCTTCTGGGCGCTGGCGCTGTTCCCCGTCCTCGGCTCGGCGTCCGCCGCGACCTTCGCCGTCGGAGCGTGCGTCACGATGATCATCGCCGGTGTCACGTACGGGCCGGTGGGCGCCTTCATGCCCGAGCTGTTCCACACCCGCTACCGCTACAGCGCGACCGGATTCTCCTACAACATCGCCGGCGTGCTCGGCGGGGCGGTCCCCGGGGTCGTGGCGGCCGCGACGATCGACACCTACGGCTCCCTCGCCTTTGGAGCGTTCCTGGCGGTGCTCTGCCTGATCGGCCTGGGCTGCACCGTCGCGCTGGGCGAAACGAAGGACGCGGAGATGGGGTCAGGCGACGGATACGGCCACCGGAGCCACCGACGTCACCGCCGGCTCGTCAAGGACGAGAACGCCCTGCCCGCGCACCGCCTGCGCTAGGACCCGCCGGGCTCGCGCCCGCACCACTCCCTTCGCGATCGACGGCCACGACCCGGCCGGCACTTTGGAGGCGATATGTCCGCCGAGAAGCACTTTCCGACCTACGCAGAGCTGCTCGCTCGCACTGACGCCCCGGCAGGATCGGCCTGGGGTCTCTTCGGCCCCGACGACGAGCTCGGCACCCTGAACCACCTCACCCCCGAGCGGGTGCGCGAGGCGGTCGGCGTCGTCCGCACCGGCGAGGTCGTCAACCTGAACCTGGCTTTGGAGACGTTCGACCCGCCGGTGAGCCCCTTCCGCAAGAGCCTTCAGCACAACATCTATGCGAACAACCCGTCCCACCGGGACGAGTACCTCGACAGCTTCTATCCGCAGGCGAGCACCCAGCTGGACGGGTTCCGCCATATCGGCCACCCCGAGTTCGGCTTCTACAACGGGGCCGATCCCGACCGCTTCCAGCCGCGCGACCCTTTCCTCGGGATCAACCGCTTCGTCGAGCACGGCATCGTCGGTCGCGGGGTACTGGTCGACGTGGACCGCTTCCGCCGGGCGCAGGGCCGACCAATCGACCACGCCGCGGCCGAGGCGATCCCGATCACCGATGTCGCGGACGCGGCGGCGGAGCAGGGCGTCGAGTTCCGTCCCGGCGACCTGCTTCTCGTCCGGACGGGCTGGGTGCACCACCACCTTTACGAGCTGACCCCCGAGCAGCGCCACGAAGCCAAGAACCCGCTGCGGGCGTCGGGCCTGCTCGCGAGCCACGACACCGTCGCCTGGCTCTGGGACCACCGGTTCTCGTTGCTCGCTGCCGACAACTTCGGGGTGGAGGAGTTCCCCGCACCGGCGGACTCCCCGTTCCTCACGGAGGCCGAACGCCGCGGCGACGTGCCGCGCACCGTGTACTCGGGCGTCATGCACGGCGTCCTCATCGGCCTGCTGGGATTCGTGCTCGGCGAGCTCTGGGACCTGGACGGTCTCGCGGAGCGTTGCGCCCGTGACGGGAAGTGGGACTGCCTGGTCGTGTCCAGCCCGCTCAACCTGACCGGAGGGTCGGGCTCTCCCGCGAACGCCGTCGCGATCCGATGAGCACGGGGGCTCACGGCGAGCCCCATCAGGGCCGAGGCGTCCTGTGACAAGGAATCATCCATCCGCCCGCCTCCGTGGAACGGCACCCGCCGGCAGCCGCCGCCGGGTGCGCCACGGGGCGGAGCCGATGGTGGCGACCTAGAGGTGTCTCCATGACGATCGATGCACCCGGCCGCCCCCAAAGCGGCTTCCACCAACATGACGATCCGATGCGAGCGAGGGAGCCTGAGTTGAGTGCCGTGCGTCCGTACTCGGTGGCGGTCGCGCTGGCCGGTGACGACACCTCCGCCTTCCTGAGGGTCGTCGCAACCCTGCACCGCCGAGGCGTCCCCGTGACCGAAGCAGCACTGACCCGGCCGACGTCAGACCGCCGCACGTTCGCCGCGACATTCGTAGCCACAGAACGCCAGGCGCAGGTCGCCGCCGCCTCCTTGCGCAGGCTGGTCGACGTCGTCGACGTAGACGTCTACGAACCGACGGAGACCCCGGACGACCCCGGATCGCACGGCTCGTGCTGCGTGCTCCACGCTCATCCAATCACGAGCCATGGACTCCCTCCGCACATCGACGCTCAGTGATCCGCAACACGGTCTGATCGGGTGCATGGCCTCCGCGAGTGTTTCGCAAGTACGAGGCGTTAGTAGCCGGACATATCGAGGCCGCCGGTTCTCGCGGACTCGAGCATCGCCACCCATTGCCCAACTTCGAGTACCACGGCACCCCCTGAGGGGTGGCGGGAGTCACGGATCAGAACAGACCGGCCAGAAAAAGCAACCTCGACACACTCTTCCTGTCTGCTGGCGCTGCTCTTAATCCATACGAGCGTGGAGGACGGTTTCGGTAGCGCGACCATCCGACAGCCCTCAATTCCTTGGGATGACTTCCTCAGTCAGAGTGTAGGCTGATCTGCCGTCCTGAGCCTATGCCGCATGACGCAGTATCTCCCCTCCGCGCTCAACCTGACATCTCGTCCGCGATCTGCTCGATGAGCGTGAGTGACTCCTCCGAAGGAAGGGCCTCGGCCCGCAGTTGCTCGAAGGCGGCCCGATAGGCGGCTATGCGCGGGTCCTCACCGGTGATCGTCTCGCTCGTTCCGGAGCCTTCCAGGTAGAGGATGTCTCCGAGGTCTCCATCGAACTCCAGGAGTGTGAAAGGCCCCTTCATGCCGGGGTGCGCCCCTGCCCCGAAGGGGATCACCGCGATCTCGACATGCCCGTCACGCCCCTCCTCCACCAGTTTTCGCAACTGCGTCGGCATGATCTCCCGGTCGACCTTGATCCCGACATGGCGCCGGATGACGGCCTCGTCGAGAAGGAACGACTGCCGCGGCGGCCGGGTGCGGTGGTTGAGCTCATCCTGGCGCCGCAGCCGGAATTTGACCACCAGTTCTGAATCAACGCTCTCGAAGACCTCGCTGGAATACATTCGCGCATAATCTTCGGTTTGCAGCAGTCCTGGTACCGCAGAGTCCTGGACCTGTCGAATGAATGAGGCCCCGGCCTCGTAGCCGATATATGCGAGGTAGTTGTCGGATATCTCATGCCGATACGCCTGCCACCAGGCGGACCGCCGCGCATCCCGGGCGAGATTCTGCAGCCGCTCCACCTCCGAGGCCTCCACCACGCCATACTGTGCGAGCAAAACCTGCAAATCCGTCTTGCTCAGTGGACTCCGCCCTCCCTCAATTCTTATGAGCTTCGCCGACGACCATTCGAGTTCGTGGGCGACCTGCTCCTGGGTGAGTCCCCTTTTCTTGCGGTGGCGCACGAGTGCGTTACGGAGAAGAAGGCTCTGGACGACGGGACTTACTTCGTTGTTCATGGTGAGACCTCGTGTTATCGGTAGCTCGGAGCGGCGGTTTCGGCGGCGGTCACGTGTGCGGCGTGCGTCGGCGCCGGGCGGTCGACTCGTACCGCTCACGCGTGCCTGCACAGTGTGCGGAAACTCCTACTTAGTGTGATCTATGGTATACGGCTTGGTGTTACCCGACATGGTGTCACATGGCATACTGACATCCGACGCGGAGCCTGCGGGACCGGGGGTGGGGTTTCACCGGACCCCCGGGCATCCATGGCCGCACCAACGATTGAGCGAGCGAAACACATGACTGACTTCAGTCCTGCTGTCCAGAGTCCACTCCTGCGACGCGCGCTTGCGCGGCTTCGCCGGCGCTGGGGACTCACGCAGGGCGGCTGGACCACCTTCCGGGCGCGCGGGCCGGGCATGGGCCCGCCACGCCGGACCGGCGTGAGGCCGCTCGGGAACGTTCGACTCACGAGGTGAACCGCCCGGTACCAACGGGCCTTCACGCAGATCCCGCATATCCGGTCACTGACCGGGCGAGGTGGCAGCAGACCAGGATCCCGGCAGCACTCGCGGCGCACCCGCCCCGTGGAAGGAAGACACCGATGCCAAGCGTCACAACGCGGGTCGCCCATTGCCTGCGGGACACCGCTGACCCCCTCCGGCTCGCCGATCGTCGGGCGGGCATGGAGGGCACGAGTTCGTAGCACCATCAGGCCCATCCCCGACCTCGATCCCGACACTCGACACCCCGAGCCATGTGACCAGCCCGTCCCCTCTCGAGGGCACATGGAGCCGCCGCAGGTGGTGCGAGGAGGAAACTCGAATGGAACCTTCGGACCACGACAAGCTCCGCAGGGACCTCTTCCGCCACGCGCGGGCGATGATGCGCCGGCTCGGCTCACAGGAGGCGGAGGACGCCGTCCAAGAGACGTTCTACCGTGGACTCAAAGAGGTGGGGGAGTTGACCGGCTGCGACCATGAGCCACGCTGCACTCGCCCCTTCGACTGCACGACGGTGTTTCCTCAATGGGCGTCCGGGACGCTTAAGAACGTGGTGCGAGAGGCATTCCGGCAGCACGAAAGGCAACGGAGGCTGCAAGCGAGACTGGAAGTCAGGGAGAGTATGGACGCCCAATGCGAGATGTCCGATGAGGAAGTACGCCAGGTACTTGAGGAGATACTGGTCTCGAGAAACGGGCGAGGCCAACGGCAATACGAGGCTTTCTGCCTTCGGCAACTGGACGGTCTCGACCGGACGGCGGTCGCCAAGAAGATGGGCATCTCTCCGAAGACGGTCGACAACCTCTTCGCGCGGGCGAAGAAGAAGCTGCTCGACGCCCTTAAGCACTACCGCGATCTGGGTGACTGGCCGGGAAAGGACCAGTGATCTCCCGTCAGGGCAGGCCGCCGGCCCGCCGGCCATCCTGGATGTCGCCGCGCGGGTTCTCCGGTCGGCTGCCGTGGACCGCCCACCCGCTCGGCAGGTGGGAGGCTCCGGAGACGAAGCCCGGCGCGGACTCTTCGCGGCGGCGGAACCGTCCCGGTGGCTGACCGCCCGGAGCGGAGCGGGACTTCGCGCCCTGGCCGGCCAGGGCTCCGATCAGGTCATGGGCCAGATCGAGGTCGCCCTCGATGGCGGCGGGATCGGCCGGGTCCGGGTGCTCCCGGACGATCCAGGCGAGGGCCGCCTGGGCGATCTCCGCCGCCCGCACGTCCGCGACCCCCTGGGCGCAGGCGAACTCTTCCAGTCGCGGACGCACCGACCAGTCGAGGAACTCCACCAACTCGCCGGTCTCCCGGAAGAACGTCACCGTACCCGCCGGGCCCGCGGCAGCCTGGGTCAGAGTTCGGGAAGAGGCGAATCTCGTCCTGAACTCCGGCGTTCCCATGAGGCGTTCGAGTTCGTCGCGGTGGCGTCGGCGGAGTACGGCCGAAGCCAGGAGATCGCGGGTGGCGTCCGCCTCGTCCAAGGCGTCCGCCCCGGTGACCTCTTCCGGCTCCCGGGATTCCCTGCCCCGCTCCGGCATCGAAGACCCCACCCTCTCAAACTGACCGGTCGGTAGGGATGGTACGACAAATGAGTAACTCACGGCCATCCCTTGACGAGTCTTCATATGCGTTCGGCCCTCGGCGAAACATGAAAGCATCTGACGAAATCAGCGCAAATGGATGAATATCCACCGGTCGACGTGCGGGAGGCTCTCCTCCCGCCTTCGCATTAGACAGCGGACCAGAGGCGGCAGCTGTGCCGCCGGTCACAGTTCTATGGAGACCCTGTCGAGTAGCGCCTCATTTGTCGTCACAGAAGCGTCATCTCGGCGGCTCCGCATCGGTCGACATGCCGGCGGGCGCCCTGTCGCGGGTTCGGCGGCGTGCGGACGCCTGTCGAAGTGCCACGGATCGTAGTACATCCAGGTGAACCCGGAAAGCGCATCCTTCACCGATCAGGGCATGTGAACCGTCGGCCTCGCAGGTCGTCGCGCGGCCTCATCCGGCCAGACCGATGCCCGGCCCAGGCGCTCACCGCCACCCCGGGTGTGACACAGGACACAGCCACCTCCATAGGGATCTCGGGCCGCGCCCGTCATTAGAAGGCATACGTGCAACCGAGCCACCAGGCCGGAGCGCGGCCCTCCGTCCATAGACGGCATCGATCAAAGGAGCCCGATGCGTTGGGAAGGAAGACACGGTCCAAGAAGGAACGCCGGCGGCGCGACGCTCGCCTCGGCAACCAGGACAAGGCCCTCCAGAGCCTGTCACGGGAACTGAGGCCCAGGGGCGGCCGGAAGCGGGACGGCTCCAGGCGCCGGTTCGTCGGTCGGCCGGTGAACATCATCCTTACTCCATCAAACGGCGGCACGCCGGAAGAAGGGACTTCGAGCAGATGAGCGGGATCGAGAAGGCGGACGGAGGCCGGGAGGGTCGTGCGCATGCGACCCGGCGTCCGGCCCCGCGGTGGGGCAAGAGCAGTTACTGCGCCTCCGACTCGTACTGCGTCGAGGTGGCCCGGCTCTCGCCGGGGCGGGCCGGTGTGCGTGACGCCAAGAACCCGGCAGAGGCGCCGTTCCTCACGTTCGGCTCGATCGCGTGGGGCGAGTTTCTCGCTCGGGTGAAGGAGAACCGCTACGACGTGAGGTGAGCACGCCTGCGCGCTCATAGAGACCTCCTGCCCCTCGTCGTCCTCTTGGCGAGGGGCAGGAGGTCGTTCGTCCTCGGGCGGTGCACGACCGACCTGGTAGGTGACTTCCTACCTGCCCGGGGCGTCGGTGGGAGGGTCAGGGGGAGGGGGTGCGTTCTGCTACGAGGGAGGATCGGCGTAGTTTGCCGGCTTCGTCGCGTGGGATGCGGGCGACCAGCTCGTAGGTCTTCGGGAGCTTGTACGCCGCCAGCTGGCCTCGCATGAAGTCGCTCAGTGCCTCGACGGTGAGGGACGAGCCGTCGACGAGCTGCACCACAGCGTGGACGGTCTGGCCCCATTCGGGGTGCGGCAGGCCGATGACGGCGGCGTCCGAGACCTCGGGGTGCTCCAGCACCGCCCCTTCCACCTCGGCGGGGAAGATGTTCGCGCCGCCGGAGATGATGAGGTCGACCCGCCGGTCGGCGATGTAGAGGTAGCCGTCGTCGTCGACGTAACCGAAGTCGCCCACGGTGATGAAGCCGTCGGGGGTGGAGGGAGCCGGTTCGCTGCCGCGGTACTCGTAGGTCGGGCCCCGGTGGCGGGGACGCATGTAGATCATGCCCACCTCTCCGGTCGGCACCTCGCGCTGGTCGTCGTCGAGGATGCGCAGGTCACACCCGAGAGGTCTGCCTACGCTGCCCTCCCGCCGGAGCCATTCGTCGCCCCTGATCGCGCTGGCTCCGATGGCCTCGGTGGCGCCGTACAGCTCGTTGACCCGGGTCGGTCCGAGCAGGTCGATCCACTGCTTCTTCAGCCACCGGGGGCAGGACGCGGCGCCGTGGAAGAGTGACTCGACGCTGGACCAGTCACGATCGGTGACACCGTCCAACCGCATCATCCGCATCATCATCGTCGGGACGGCGAACATGAAGTTCACGCCGTACCGTTCGACGCAGTCGACCGCCACTTCTGCCGTGAACCTTTCCAGGACCACGAGGTGATGGCCGAAGAACAAGCCCCAGTACCCCCAGCCGAACGGCGCGTTGTGGTAGAGCGGGCCGGAGACCAGCTGGGTCTGGTCGTGCCTGAACCCGAGGGCCTGCGCGAGCGGCTCCAGCGCGTGGCCCTCGGCGGTTCCGACCACGGCTCCAGGGTTTCCCCAGGGCAACGGGTCGACGATGAGCTTGGGCACCCCGGTCGAGCCTCCGGAGCACACGGCTTTGCCCGGCTGTGCGTCGGCGAGGCGCCAGCCTGGGTCCTGCATCGTCTCGATCTGCGCGGGGGTGACGCACTGGTGGCCGGGCACAGGATCGAGCGAGATGACCAGGGCAGGACGGGCAAGGGCGAGGATCGGGTCGCGTTCCCGGGCCGGCATGTCCGACCTGAGCGGCACCACGCATGCTCCGAGCTTCCATACGGCCAGGGTGGACAGCAGGTGCTCGACCGAGTTGCGCAGCTTCACCACGACGACGCTGTCGGGGCCGACGCCGCGCGCGGCGAGCCCGGAGGCGAAGGTGTCGCTGCGCGCGTCCAGCTCCGACCATGTGAGACGGGTCGTGGTGGCGTCCGGGTGGGTGACGAAGGTCAGGGCCACTTCGTCGGGACGTGTCGCGCCAAGATGGCGGATGCGTTCGCCGTACCCGACGTAGTGGTCGAACGCGAGTCGCTGCTGGGGCAACGCCTTTCCTCCTCGTAAGTTAGCGAACGCTTGCTGAACTCGCTGATACGATTGCCACGTGCCCCGTCCCACCCGCGTCCAGGAGATAGTCGCCGCGGCCACGAAGCTCTTCAACGAGCGGGGATTCCAGGGGACGTCGGTGCGCGCGATCGCCGAAGGCGCCGGAATGCACTCGGGGGGCCTCTACTCGCATTTCCCCTCCAAAGAGGCTCTGCTGCACCACATCGTCAGCGAGGCGAACCGGCACACCCAGGTCGCCGTGGAAGCGATCCGCGACGGTTCACTCGATCCGGAGGCGAAGTTCCGTGCCGCGCTGCTCGCGCACGTGAGGGCGAACATCGAGGTCGACGCGGCGGCGATGTCGCGCATTCTGCTGACCGAGTGGCGGCACCTCACCGGCCGGGAGTTCGACGAGGTGCTCGGCCAGCGCCGGGCGTACGAGCAGCTCTGGGACGACATCATCGTGGAGGCGATCGAGGCCGGCGTCTTCCGCAAGGACGTGGACCCGCACATGGTGCGCCTCATCACTCTGTCGGTCGGAA
This sequence comes from Actinomadura madurae, assembly GCF_047130825.1. Lineage (NCBI taxonomy): Bacteria > Bacillati > Actinomycetota > Actinomycetes > Streptosporangiales > Thermomonosporaceae > Actinomadura > Actinomadura madurae. Next base: position 6,356,260 of record NZ_CP083237.1, on the reverse strand, counting down.
ACTGGGCTGGCATGTGGTTCAACCCCAAGGGTGAGCAGACGGTCGATGAGGTCTTCGGAAGGGCGGCCGACGAGATGCTGCGGGGATTCCTCGCGCGCTGAACTTCATTGACCCGGCGTTTTCAGAAGTGCTCGAAGAACCATGGGCTGGTGGCGGCGAACATGGCGTCCATCCGGTCGACCGCCGCGCTGATATGTGCCTTGAGATGCCCCAGTGCCAGCGCCTCTCGGGCGCTCGACCGTCCGGTGAAGAGGGACGCGAATGCCGTCGCCTCCACTGTCACGTCCGGCTCCGCGTCGGTTTCCTCGACCTGGCAGCGGCCGTCCCGCACCGCGAGCCTCAGCGTGCTCGCCTCGGTGTCCGGTGCGCTCTGGATCCCCAGCACCAGCGTCAGGTCCAGGCCGGCGTTGTAGCCCCGCGAGGTGAGCGCGGCCGGATAGTCCAGGATCTTGGTCATCCAGGGGTGGACCCAGTCCATGAGAACGGGGGCGTCGAAGAAGCCGGCCAGCCCGTCGGACGGGCCGCCGAACCACGAGATCTCCTCCCCGGGCGAGCCGGCCTGCGCCAAGGCGTGCAGCAGCGCGCGGGCCGCCGGGGCGCTCGTCCACACGATCTCGCGGGCTCGGACGCGGTGCCAGAACGCGAACTCGCCGCGCGGCGCGGGGACCTGGTCCCACAGCGCGTACCCGGTCGCGGTGCCGTCGCGTTCGGCGACGACGGCGAACGTCTCGCCTGACCGGACCCGCGGCAGGATGTGACCGTGCCACCAGCTCCGGTCGCGGTCGATCGGCCCGTTGCCGCGCCGGGCGACCGTGTCGTACACCTCGGCGAGCCGGTCGGCGTCGGCCGCCTCGAACCAGCGGACGCCGTCCTTCTCCTGGCCGCGCCGCAGAGCCTGCGGCGACACGTGATGCCGGTACCGGAACCCGGCGATCTCGAACCCGGCCCGGCGGTAGGGCGCCACGCTGGACGGGGTGAGGGTGGCGATGGCCGCCCCCGCCTCGGCGTACCGATCGAGGACGGGGCCGAGCAGGTCCGCCATGACCCCGCCCCCGCGGCGGGTGAGGTCGACCATGACCGACGAGACCGTCACGCACGGAACGGGCCTGCCGCCGAACCACTGCCCGCAACGCCGGGCCAGGAGGGCGGCCACAGGTGCCCCGTCGCGTTCGAGGACGTGGCCGTTCTCCAGCCACGTATCCACGTCCAGCGGCGCGGAGAAGCACTGGTTCCGCAGTCGCGCCACGAACCGCTCGTCGCCGGCGTCGAAGGGCCGGCATATCGGTGTTGTCGGGTCATCCATCGGCGGGCTCCTTCTCGCCGAGCGCGGCCAGGAATTCCGTCACGTCCGGCCACGTGCTGAGTTCCGGACCGACCTGCCGTTCCAGCTCTTCCAGGGTCCAGCGCCCGCTCGTGGTGAACCGGTCGACGATGGGGGGCGGCGCGAAGAGCCGCACCTCGTTGCCGACGGCGTGCAGGACCTGGCCGGTGGCCCGGCAGGTCGGGGACGCCAGCCAGCCCACCACGGGGGAGACGTTCCCCGGGTCCCAGTAGTCGAAGCCGGTTTCGTCCGCCGGTTCGATGAGCTCCCCGGCCGACGCCATGCTGTCCAGGACCGTCTGTGTGCGCGCCGAGGGAACGACCACGTTCGACCGGACGCCTACCGTCTCGCCCTCCAGAGCCAGCACCGAGGAGAGTGCGACGATGCCCAGCTTGGCGGAGGCGTAGTTGCCTTGCCCGAAGTTGGGCATGAGGCCGGCGATGGAACTGGTATGCACGATCGCGCCCTGAATGGGGGATCCGTGCGCCTTCGCCAGCTTCCTCCAGTGAGCCATGGCGTGGATGGACGGGGCCGCATGGCCCTTCAGGTCGACACGGACGACGTCGTCCCACTCGGCCTCGGTCATGCGCGCCAGCGTCCGGTCCCGCAGGATCCCGGCGTTGTTCACCAGGATGTCGAACCGCCCGAACGCTTCGACGCAGGCGTCGATCATCTCGCGGGCGTCCGTCCAGTCCGAGACATCGCCGTGGTCGCTCACCGCGCGGGAGCCGTTCGCGGTGATCTCCTCGGCGACGCCGTCGGCCGGCCGGCGTGACCCGGGGCCTCGGGCGACGTCGTTGACCAGCACGGCCGCGCCGAGGCTCGCCAGATGCAGGGCGTGGCTTCGGCCCAGGCCGCCGCCCGCGCCCGTCACGATCGCGGCCATCCCGGCGAGCGGGCTCACAGCGCCACCTCCCCGACCTCGTCGAAGAACAGGACCGGACGTATTCCGGCGTCAGGTTGACTCCAGCGGGCGGCGACGCGGTCCCCGATGGCGGCGGTGTCCGGCATCCGCGCGAGCAGCCGCGGGCCTTCATCGATCTCCACCAGCCCGACCGTGTACGGCGGCGGGATGTCGTCCCGCACCGGAAGGTGGACCGTCACGCACGAGTACACCGTGCCGAGGCCGGATGCCTCGATCCACGTCAGGTCGGTCAAGTCGCAGGCCATGCAGAAGGGCCTTGGATACAGCTGGTGGTGCCCGCACACCGTGCACCGCTGCACCAGCAGCCTCCCCTCGGCCGCCGCGGACCAGAACGTCGTCGTGGGCGGATCGAGGATTTCCGCGCTATCAGTCATTGGTGAGCACCACCGTCGAGCTGTAGGAGCACAGGCCGCCGATCGCGTTGACCAGCGCACATCTGGGCCCCGGATCCACCTGGCGGTCGCCGGCCTCGCCGCGCAGCTGCCGGACGGCCTCGATGACGAGGAAAATGCCGAAAGCGCCGGGGTGCGTGTAGGACAGGCCGCCCCCCGACGTCATGGCCGGCAGTTTCCCGCCGGGTCTGAAATGGCCTTGCGCGAACATCTCGCCGCCCGCCCCCTTCTCACAGAAACCCAGGTCTTCGAGCTGCAGGATCGGGGTGATGGTGAAGGCGTCGTAGGGCTGGAAGATGTCGACGTCCTCCGGGCCGATGCCGGCCATGTCGTAGGCACGGCGGCCCGAGCCGGCCGCGGCGGTCGTCGTGATGTCGCGGCGCTGGTGAGGATGCCAGTGGGTGTGGCTTTCCCCCCACCCGCGGATCGCGACCGGCGGGCGTTTCGCGGCCCGGGCCCGGTCGGCCGTCGTCACCACGACGGCGCCGCCGCCGTCGGTGATCGGGCAGCAGTCCAGCTTCTTGAGCGGACCGCAGATCCGGTCCGAGGCGAGGACGTCCTCGATCGTGAGCGGGCCCCGCCGCCATGCCTTGGGGTTCAGGCGCGCCCATTCCCGTCCGGTGACCGCGACCGAGGCGAGCTGCTCCTCGGTCGTCCCGTACTCGTGCATGTGGCGCGCCGTGATGAGGGCGAAATGGCCGATGGGCGTCGGGATTCCGGTCGGCAGGTCGAACTGCGCGGCGATCGACTCCGGCGCCGGCGGCGCCACGGGGTACTCCCGGGACCGCTTCCGCAGGGCCCGCTGCCGGGACGCGTACACGAGCAGGGCGACCTCGCACTGACCGGCCGCGATCGCCGCCATGGCATGCCCGATGAAGCCGACCCACGAGCCGCCGCCCAGGTCCGAGGAATCCGCATGGCTGGGCTCGATGCCCAGGTACTCGCCGACCTGGACCGAGCCCTCCTCGCCCATGTAGTTGACGAACAGCCCATCGACGTCGGCGCGCGTCAGCCCCGCCTCGTCGAGCGCCTCCATCGCCGCCAGCGCGGCCATCGACGACTCGGACTGGTCGATGACGTGCCCGAGCGGACTCTCGGCGACACCCGTGATGTAGAACTCCGGCATCTGCTTCCTCTCTACGGCAGGACCGTCGTCGGGGCGTCCCATGACCCGCCGCGCCTCGGTAGCAAAGTGAACGCTCGCTTTGTAAAATGCCACGACACCGCGACGCCTGTCAACGGCACCCCTGGCCTCAAGACGCCCAGGTCGGACGTGTCATAGAGCCGCTACGCCGAGCGCTACGCCCGTCAGCGGGCTGCCGCTCGCCGGGCCATCTGGTGCATGAAGAGTTTGAAGCGACGCAGGGCGTCCGGGTCGTCGGCGTGCTTGCGGACGCCGTCCGCGCCGACGAAGCCGCCCCTGACGAATCCACTGATGAGCCAGGCCACATGCCATGTGAACAATTCCGGATCCACGTCACCGTCGACGGCCTGGGCCACCATGTCGTTGATCATCCGGAATGGAGGCAGGCCATACCGCTCCTCCAGATCGGGGAAGTCTGTGGCGTCGGCCATCCACCGGTGCACCCATATCGACGGAAGCTCCTCATGTTCCAGGGCGTAGTCCAGGTTCCGGTCGATCAGCCGGATCAGCCCCTCAGCATCAGGGGTGAAAGCGGCGCGGACGGGGGCCAGGTGTTCCATCCGCTCCTGGGTCAACTGCTCCATGACGGCCAGGTACGCGCCGCGCTTGCCCCCGTAGGCGTCGCGGACCACGGAGGCGTCGATGCCGCACGCATCGGCGATGAGCTGCGTCGTGGTCTCGTCATATCCCACTTCAGAGAAAAGCCGCGCGGCCGTGAGCAGCACATGCCGGGGAATTCGGCCACCGGCTTCCTCCGGCGATTGCTCGCCCACGTCAACCATCCCCCGCTACGGACGAATTCGGTGGTATCCGGGCATCCCCCGCATCTCAGCTGCTCAAACGCTACCCGCCGGTGCTAGCGAGCCCCTGCCTCGCACGGATCAGACGTGCAGGCGTGCCCCGATCCACCGCTCAACGACGGCCAGCACGGTCGTCGCCGGAACTGGACCGGACGTCGCCGTCGATGAAGCACCCGAGGGACGACATGGCCATCTGGCGGTCACGACACCCCGGTGCCGCCGTTGCAGGTCTTCGAGAGGACGACGCCATCGTCGGTGAGGCACACGACGAATTCGACCTTGAGGCCTTCCGGCCACCCGGAGTTGAAGTCGATCGTGGTACCCGCGCCCTTCGTGTTCTTCTTGTTGGGGGTGAGGACCACGCCATCGACTGTGATCTGCAGAAATACCCCGGCGCCATCGGCCGCGTTGTCGGTCAGGAAGAAGTGCTCACCCTTGGCCTGGAATTTCGCGCTCCCGGCGCACTTGGCGTGCGAGCCGGACGCCCTGGTGCAAGCGCCGGCGTTCTGCCCCGCCTGAGCCACACCCGGGAAGAACGACGACATGACGACGGCGGCGGCAGCGGTGGCGGTGAGGATGGTGCGGACGCGACTCAAGATGACCATTACTCCTCTTTCGCGGTGACGGCTCGTCAGCCGCCGGCCTTGATGTACTCGTGGTTGCAGAACTGGTCGGCGCCGGGGTCGTCGTCCAGGCAGATCTCGAACCGGTAGGTCTTGTTCTCGTTGAGGTTGTACGGCTGCCCCTCGGAGGCCCGGTGAGTCGTGCACTTGCCGTCGTTGTTCCGGTCGAAGAGCTTGTAACGCCTGGTGCCATCGGGATTGCGCACATAGCCGACGGCGCGCTTACCGTCCGACTGCACGTCGCACACCGTGATGACGTCCCCGCGAGGGGAGAACCCGAGACCGCCGCCGGACCGGCCATCGGTCGTATAGATGCTGACATTGGCTACAGATGTGGTCGCGGATGCCGTAGCGGCCGACCCGGCGACCAGCAGCGAACAGGCGATGACGACCGTAAGAACCCGCTTCACTGTCTCGACCATCCTTCCGCTGGACGATGATGCGGTCATCCGGTGCTGACCTCGCGCGCCCACCCCGATGTGATCCACTTATCGCCATCGAAAAGCTGCGGTATCAGAGTGATATTCTTGTTCTCCGGGATTTTATCGTGAAATCCCGTGCACACTTTCCAGCCAGATCCCGCCCCTTTGTAGTTGTGGCACCAGAACTTTCTGTCCGGCCCGCCACGGAAGTACCCGTAGAGCGCCGGGTGGTAGCCGTCCGCCGAAGTGTCCCGTATCCAGAACTTGTCGCCACCGCGCTCGAAACACGCTTGCATCCTGACCTGGTCACCTGTTTGGGTGGGCAGGTCCGAGGCGTCGACGGCCACGAAGCTGTAGTCGATGCAGGGAACCTTTCCGCCCGGGTTGTGCGCGTTCTCGGTATATATCGTCTCGGCACTGGCCGGTGTGCTGAACACGGTGACCAGTGCAAAAGCGGAAACACCGACGGCCTTGAGCGATGCTGGCAGTTGCACGATTACCTCCAGACTGAAGTAGAGACCGATTCGCGGGCGAACCACCGACGATCCCCCATTAATGCAGCCACGCATGTTTCCTCAGCGTTTCCTGTTGCTCGAGCGCCCCCAGCGTCAGCCTCGAGACCGGTCGCCTGGCCGCCCTGCCTGATGAGGACGCACCCGCAGGTCACCGGGCACTCGCTCCGGGTGCTCTATGCAGTGCCCGGCCCAGCCGAAGGCAGGGCCGAGCGGCCGCGGCGGCGGTGGGGGCGGCCTTATGGGTGGAGGCCGAGTTGGAGCCAGCGCAGCAGGGTCGTCACGTCCCATACCGGGAGTCCAGTGGTTGCTCGGATGGCCTCCGCGTAAGGAGGAAGGTTGGTGCATTCCAGGACGATCGCCTTGATGGCGGGGTCTTCGGCGAGGCCGTCGCGGACGGCGGTCAGTACCTCCTGCTCGGCGATGTCGAGGTTGAGCGGGCCGTGGCCGCCGACCATGACGGGATAGAAGTGCTCCGTGTCCTCCAGGCCGATCATCGTGAGCCGCTTGGACGCGGTCTCGTCGATGCCGACGGCTTTCAGATGGTCTCCGGACAGCGTCCGGGCGTTCGCGGTGACGACGCCGAGGCGGTCGTCGGGGGCGAGCATCTGCAGCACCAGGGGGATCTGCAGCAAGGCGGAGGTGGCGACCAAGGCCTCTGACCGCGCTGCCATCTGTGCCTGGTGGATGGCGACGAATCCGCAGGAGGTGCCGATGGCCCGTGCGCCTTGTGAGACGAGTTCGTCCCCGGCGGCGAGGAAGGTGTCCAGGAGGCCGGCGGCGTTGTGTTCGACGACGCGCTCGGTATCTGCTCCTCCGGCGGTGGTGTACCCGACGGGGAAGTCGAAGGTGCGGGCGTTGCCGACGTCGCCGACCGCGCGGGGCGCGTCGGTGTCCATCAAGATCACTCCGATGTCGACGCCGTGGCTGCCGCGGTGTCGTGGTACCACCGATGGCCGGGGTTCGAGTGTCATGGTCTGCCCTTCTCTGGACGGATCGGCTGGGGTCCCGGTCAGGATCTGGGGGTCTGCGGCGCCGCCGTCGTGGGCGCGGGGCCGGACAGCGGCCGGACGGAACGAGCGGGCAGCACACGGGACAGCCCGCCCACGGCCGTGACCGTGCTGATCACGGCGACCGTCGCGAGGTAGATCGCAGGGGAGAGCTGTGCGCCGGTGGTGGACACGAGCCAGGTCGCGACGTAGGCGGCGGTGCCGCCGAAGGCGGTGTAGCACAGGTTGAACGACAGGGCGCTCGCGCTGTAGCGGATGCGAGGGGCGAACAGCTCCACGGTGAGCAGGCACGTGGTGCACGAGATGGGGCCCAGGCACAGGCCGATCAGTGCCTGTCCGAGCAGGACGCCCGCGAGATGGTCTCCGCGGACGAGGTCGAAGGCCGGCACCGCGACGACGGCGAGCGCGACGGCGGCGGTCGCGGCGACGGGCACGCGGCCGTGGCGATCGGACAGCCGGCCGCCGATGCCCGCCGATACGGCGAACGCGACGAGGGCGAGGCTGGAGGAGATCAGAGCCGTGGCGTCGGAGCGTCCGAGTTCGGAGGTGATGTAGCTGGTGGTGTAGCTGGCCATCAGGTAGAAGCCGACCGCGTTGGTGATGGCCCATCCGAAGAGCAGCAGCATGCGCAGCTTGGAGGTGCGCAGCGCCTCCAGCAGGGGGGCCTGTTCGATCTCGCCGGCCTCCTCGACGGCGCGGAACTCGGGACTGTCCTCGATTCTCAGCCGCAGATACAGGCCGATCAGGCCGAGCGGTGCGGCGAGCAGGAAGGGGACGCGCCAGCCCCACGCCTCGGGCAGCGCCTGCCCGGCGGCGAAGGCGAACCCGGCCGCGGTGATGGTGCCGGCGGCGACCCAGATCGGGATGGTCGCGGCGTAGCGGCCGCGCTGACCGTCGGGGGCGTACTCGATGATGAAGGTGTTGGCGCCGACCTGCTCGCCTCCCGCGGAGAAGCCCTGGGCCAGGCGGCAGACCAGGAGGAGGGCGGGCGCGAGGAGCCCGACGGTCGCGTAGCCGGGCAGCAGGCCGATGCCCAGGGTGGCGACGCTCATCAGCACCACCGCGAGGGTGAGCGCGGTGCGGCGGCCGAGCCGGTCGCCGAGGTGGCCGAACACGACGCCGCCGACGGGGCGGATGGCGAAGCCGACGGCGAAGACCGCGAAGGTGGACAGCAGCCGGGCGGTCGGGTCGTGGCCGGGGAAGAACTGGGTGGCGATGGTGGTCGCGAAGTAGCCGTACAGGGCGAAGTCGTACCACTCGACAAAGTTGCCGATGCCGGCGGCGCGTACCGCCGAGCGACGGGTGGCGGGGGTCACGTACGTGGTCATGACCGGGCCTTTCGTCCGTCAGCGTCCGGCGCGAAGCGCGGCGCGCTGGATCTTGTGGGTGGTGGAGCGCGGCAGCGCGTCGACGTAGTCGACGCGGCGCGGGTAGGCGAAGCGCGAATGCACGGTCCGGACGTGCTCCTGGATGCTCGCCGTGAGCCGCGGCGAGGGACGGTGCCCGTCGGCGAGCACGATGAAGGCGTGCACGATCTGCCCGCGGTCGGGGTCGGGGTCGCCCACGACGGCGGACTCGGCGACGGCGGGGTGGGTGTCGAGGACGGCCTCCAGGTCGTAGGGGCCGATCCGGTAGCCCGACGAGATGATCACGTCGTCGCTGCGGCCGAGGAAGTAGAAGTTGCCCCGGTCGTCCTGGGTGGCGGTATCACCGGTGCGGAACCACTCGCCCTCGAAGACGGCACGGGTGTCCGCCGGACGGTTCCAGTAGCCCAGCGGGTATTGCGGGTTGGTCCGTGCTCGAAGGCATATCTGGCCGGGGGTTCCGGGCGGGACCGGGCGGTCCCGGTCGTCCAGCACCGCGACCTGCCAGCCCGGCAGGGCCCGTCCCATCGAGCCGCTCGGCGCCGTGGTGCCGGGCAGCACGCCGATCATCGGGTAGGACTCGGTGAGCCCGTAGTAGTCGTACAGCGGGACATGGAACTGTTCGGTGAACCAGCGGGCCAGGTCGGCGGGCAGCGGCTCGGACGAGCTGTAGGCCCGGCGCGGGCGCAGCGGGATCTGCTTCCCGGCCTCCGGTAGAACCGCGCGCAGGCGGCGCAGCATCGTGGGGTTGAACAGCATGTTGCCGACGCCTTCGGCGGCCATGGCCTCGAACAGCGCCACCGGGTCGAAGCGGCCCGGCTGGTGGAAGACGAACGGCACGGCCCCGTGCCGCCAGGGACCCAGCAGCTTCGCCAGGGACCAGGCCCAGTCTCCCGCCCCGTGAAAGAGCTCGCCCGGCCTGAGCTGGTGGCAGACGGTGAACTCGTTGTGGCCCGGCAGCCAGCGGTGCGCGTGGACGACGCCTTTCGGCGGCCCGGACGTGCCGGAGGTGTAGTAGATCACGGCGGGGTCGTCCGCCCGGGTGACCTCCGGCTCGCACTCCTCCGGCACACCGTCGAGCAGCCGCGGCGTCAATGCGATCAGGTGGCCCGTCCCGGACGCCTCGAACGCGGCGAGCCGCTCGGGCGTGGTGAGCGTCAGGGCCGGCGCGCTGTCGTCGAGCCGGAAGGCCAGTGCCTCCTCTCCCCACAGCGTGCCGGCCATCACCACGACCGCGCCGATGCGCAGCGCGCCGAGCACGGCGGCGGCGGTGTCCGGCGACGCCGGCAGGACCAGCGCGACGCGGTCTCCCGGTCGCACGCCGCGGTCGCGGAAGAAGGTGCCGAACCGTGCGGCGCGCGCTCGCATCCAGCGCCACGTGACGCGGCGGGTCGCGCCGGCGTCGTCGCGCCAGATCATCGAAAGCGCTTCGGGCGAGTGCCGCGTGCTGACGTCGAGGGCGATGTTGTACTTCTCCGGCACCTCGTCCCAGTGGGCCGTCCCGGTGGTGGGGTGCGGCATCAGCGTCCCTCCGTGACGTCGGCGGCCGGTGTCGTGGCCCGTGTTTCGAGGAACCGGCTCATTTCCCTCTGCGGTTCGCCGGAGGCGTAGGCGTCGCGGTGGGCGTGGAGCGCGTGGGTGAAGGCGTCCCGGTAGGAGCGCTCCGTCATCGCGCGCAGCCACGCCTTGGTCCGGGCCACGGCACCGGCCGGCTGCCGGGCCAGCCGCTGCGCGCGCAGGATCGCCACGTCCACGACGTCGCCCGTGGTCACGACGTCGTGGACGACGCCGGCGGCGTGCGCCTCGTCCGCGCTCATCAGCCGTCCGGACAGCACCAGTTCCGTCGTGCGGGACAACCCGAGCGCCTGCGCCATCAGGTAGGTGCCGGTGATGCTGGGGATGCCGGAGCTGACCTCGGGCTGGCCCAGCATCGCGGTCGCGTGCGCCACGCGGACGTCCATCAGGAGCGTCACCTGGAAGCCCGACCCCGCGGCGACGCCGTTGATCGCGGCCACGGTCGGTTTGTCCGTCTCGCGGATCACGTCGTAGAACGCCGCGATCCGCCTCAGCCATGCCTCCGCCCGCGCCGGGTCGGCGGCCGCGAAGGTCCGGGTCTCGGCGAGATCCTGTCCCGCGCAGAATCCGCGCCCGGAGCCGGTCAGCACGATGGCGCCGACCGAGTCGTCGTCCCGTGCCCGCATCAGGATCTCGGCGAGATCGTCGCGCATCGCCTCGGTCCAGGCGTTGAGCTTCTCAGGCCGGTTCATCACCACGATCTCGACGTCGTCGTGGCGGTGGCTGTAGGCGAAGCCCGCCTTCGGGCGACCACCGACCGCGTCGGTCCGATCCGGTTCACTTGTCAGCACGTGACCTCCGCCGTGTTCGCCCGATGTTCGGTTCCTGTATGGAATCCCGGCGCGTTATCGCAGGTCCAACACCGTTTTCGCGACGCGGCGATACCAAACTGGTATCGTGAGCGGGTGGAGATCCGGCACTTGCGCTACTTCCTCGCCGTTGCCGACGAGCTTCACTTCGGTCGTGCCGCCCGCGCGCTGCACATGAGCCAGCCACCGCTCTCAGCGCGGATCAAGGACCTCGAACGGGAGATCGGAACCCCGCTGTTCACGCGCTCGCCACGCGGCGTCGCGCTCACCCCGGCCGGCCGGGCCCTGCTGCCCAGCGCCCGCAAGGCCGTGGAGGCGTTCGGCGAGGCCCAGCGCGTCGCCCGCAAACTCCGAGCCCGCCCCGCCGCCCCGCTCCGAGTCGCGATCACCCCGGACACCACCGCCGCCGCGGTGCGGGGGTTCACCACCGCCGTGCGCCGCGCGAACCTGGCCAGGGTCGAGATCGTCGAGGCCTCCACCGGCGAACAGCTCGACGCGTTGGACCAGGGCAAGCTCGATATCGGACTGCTCCGGCATCCCTTCCCCGAGTCCGGTCTGCACGTCGAGCCGCCGCTGCGGACCCCGGCGGGAGCGTTCATGGGCCGCGACCATCCGCTGGCCCGGCGGGACGCGCTGCGCGCCGCCGATCTCGCCGACTACCCGATCGTCCTCTTCCCCCGCCCGATGGCGCCCGGACTCCACGACGAGACGCTCGCCGCCCTCGCCGCGCACGGCCTGCGTCCAAGCACCGAGATGCCGGTCACGCGCCTGCTCAGCGCGCTGCTCACCACCGAGAACTCCATCGCCATCAGGCAGCCGGGCATGGACCTCTCCGGCGATCTCGTCTGGCTGCCGATCGACGACCTCCAGCTGGCATGGCGAACCTCGGTCGTCTGGCCGCTCCCAGCGACAAGCCCCTCCCTCCCGACCTACGCCGCCGCCCTGTCCGAGGCACTGCTCAGCCACGACCAATGGCGCCCGGAGGCGGGCCCCAGTGATCCAGCCCACCCACTCACGCCTTGATCGCCAAGGCCCCGCGCGCAGTCAGGGTGCCTTCCGTCCGAAGGCACCCTGACGTGAGCATCCACCCGCGGTCATTTGAAGGCGTGCCCGGCGTGCCGGTACCCGGGTCAGAGCTTGCACCGGGCGCCTTCGGCCGGGGATTCGAGGTCGATGAGGTATGCGGCCACGGCCTTGTCGACACAGGCGCTACCGGCCAGGAGGGCGCCGTGCTGCTCGCCCTCGACGGTGAGCAGGCTGCCGCCGAGCGTCTTGGCCAGGTTGATGCCGCCCTTGTGCGGTGTTATGGCGTCGCCCGTGACGGAGACCGTGAGCGTGTCGGCCAGGCCCTCGATGCCCGTCGCGTACGGATAGCCGAGGGTCGGCTTGATGGGCCAGTGCTCGCAGCCGTCGCGCGCCTCCTTGATCGGGCGGCCGTGGTCGGTGAACGGTGCCGCCTCGAACGCCGCCCGGTTCAGCGCGGTCTCTTGCTTCGGCGTGTGGCGTTCCTCGTCCAGGCAGTTGATCGCCAGGGTCGCCTCAAGCGAGTTGGAGTAGATACCGGCGGGCGTCCGCTCGTGGTAGCCGTCGCGTAGCTTCAGCAGGGTGTCGCCCTTTCCGGCCTTCAGCTCCGCCATGCCCGCGATCGCCGTGGGCCAGACCGTCTTGCTGTACAGCGCGGCCGTCACCCCCTCGACCGCCTGCTCGAACGTCAGCCCGCGTCCGTCGGAGGTCCGCGCGGGCTTGTCGATCAGTGGCCGGACGAGCTTCTGGAACTCCTGGGTGGCGCGCCTGGAGTCGGTGCCGAGCGGGCAGTCCTGCCGGGTGGCGCACGACGCGGCCATGCGCTCGAACGAGGCCTGCAGCCCGGTGAACTGCTGGACGCGCCGCTCGTGGGTGCCCGCCAGCGGGTCGAACGCCCCGTCGAGCACCATCGCGCGGACCTTCTTCGGGAACATCTCCGCATATACGGCACCGAGCCGGGTGCCGTAGCTTGTGCCCGCGAACGAGAGCTTCCCATCACCCAGGGCATGGCGCAGCACGTCCATGTCCCGAGCGACATCGCGGGTGCCCACGTGCGCGAGCACCTGCTTGCCGCCGGAGCGCGCGGCGCACCGCTCGACGAGCCGGCGGGTCTCCTGCCGGGTCCAGTCATCGATCCCGGCGGGGATCGAGGAGAGCTTCGCGCCGCGGTCGCGCTCGGCGTCGGTGTAGCAGTCGAGCACCGGCTTGGAGGCGCCGACGCCGCGCGGGTCGAACCCGACCAGGTCGAAGCGCTCGGTGATCGGCGAGTTCGCCCACGCGGCGGCGGTCAGGGCCGCGTGTCCCGTACCGGGGAAGCCGGGACCGCCCGGGTTCAGCACGAGCGACCCGATCGGCTTCTCGCCGCGCGCGGGCACGCGCAGCAGCGCGATCTCCGCCCGCTCGCCCTTCGGGTTCCGGTAGTCGAGCGGCACCTTGAGTCGCGCGCACTCGGCCGTGACGGCCGGCACGCCCGGCGGCAGTCCCGGATCGCACGGCTCGAACGCCGGCTTCTGCCCGTAGAAGCGCTCCAGGCCGGCGACGGAGCGGGCCGGCTCCGAAGCGTCCCGGCCGGCGCCGGCCAGTCCTGCCCGCCCGCCGACCTGCCCGGCGCAGGCACCGAGCGGCAGCGTCAGCGCCGCGGCCCCCATGGCGACGGCCGAGCTCTTGCGAAAGCGCACGTGCTTTCTCCCATCGTCGGGGTGACGACACCCGCGGACAGCATGGGTTGACAGCCAAAACCATGACGTCGCGTCGGGGTCAACCGAGCCCGCCGTGGCTCGCGGCGACATGGAGTGCCCCGCTACGTTCCCGCTCGCCGTCCGTCGATCACCCGCTCTGCGAACATCTGGTTCGCGCGGTGCTGCTGGTCGTTGAGGATGTGCTCGCCATAGGCGGCGAGCGCCGAGGTGACATCGGCGCCGAACTCGATCTCGGGCCAGTTCTCCAGGAGGGGCCGGTAGTGCGCCGCCATGTCGTCGGCGAGCCGCTCGACGGCCTCGTGCGGGGTGTCCGGACCGAGCTCGGCGAAGCGCCGCACCAGGTCCGCGGTGGCCGGGGTGAAGATGTCGTGCTCGGCCAGGGCACCGGCCAGTGCGGACATGTCGGCCTCGCCGAGCAGGTGGGACAGCAGGACGATCTGCTCGCGCTCGCGGTGCGCCAGCTCGGCGTCGACGTCGGCGATGGCGCTGATGACGGGCCCGAAGGCCGCCAGGTCCGGCGGCAGGTCGGGCATCCCGCCGTGGCCGCGGAGCCCGGCGATCGTCGCCCGCCGGTCGGTGAGCCGCTCGATCTCGGCGGCCGTGCGCCGGTCCAGCTCGCCGAGCAGCGCCCCGGCGGCCCGGGGGTCGTCGAGCACCTCCGGGAGCGATGCGAGCGGGAGGCCGAGCTCGGTCAGGCGGGTGATCCGCAGGAGCCGGACCAGGTGGTGGACGTCGTAGTCGCGATAGCCGTTGGCCGAGCGCTCAGGTTCGTCGAGGATCCCGATCTGGTGGTAGTGCCGCAGGGTGCGGATGGTGACGCCCGCGAGGGCGGCCAGCTCACTGCTGCGCAATGCTCTACTCCTTCGCAAAGAGCGGGAGGGCAGTGTCCCTGCGGGCAGAGGAAGGTGACAGATCGAGGACGCGGCGGTCACTTGAAGAGCTGTCGCCATGTGCGGCGATCAATTCTTGCGGGCTATACCACCGTAGAGGAGTTTCTGGCCGATGCTGAGGGCATCGGGGTCGGGGGCCGGCCGGTCGGGGCGCCATAGCGGGATCGGGACGATTCCTGGCTCCAGCAGGTCAAGGCCGTTGAAGTAGGCGTTGATCTCTTCGAGGGTGCGGAACCGGCCGGTGCCCAGCAGCGAGAGGAATTTCTGCTCGGCATCGATGGCGTCTTGGCTGGAGGCGCAGAAGTGGGTGATGAACAGATAGCTGCCTGCGGGGACGGCTTTCATGAGAATCTCTGTGATGTTCTGGGGGCCTTCATCGTCGTGGAGGTGGTGCAGAATGCCGGTCAGCAGGATCGCGACGGGTTGATCGAAGTCGATGAAGCCGCGGACCTCGGCGTCCATCAAGATGGATTCCGGCTCGCGGATATCGGCTTGCACCACGGTGGTGTAGTCGTTTTCGGCGAGCAGTGCTCGTCCATGGCTGAGGACGATCGGGTCGCAGTCGACGTAAACGACCCTTGAATCTGGCGCCGCGGCCTGGGCGACGTGATGGGTGTTCTGCGCGGTCGGCAGTCCAGAGCCCAGGTCGAGGAACTGCCTGATGCCCTGCCCGACCATGTGCCGGACGCCGCGGCCGAGGATCTGCCGGTTGTAGGTGGCCACGTCGTAGATCTCGGGGATGATCTTGGAGATCTCGGCGACGAAGGCCCGGTCGACTTCGAAGTTGTCCTTGCCGTTGAGCACTACGTCGTAGGTGCGGGCGATGCTGGGCTTGGTGGTGTCGATGTCGTGAGGGAGCGGTATCGCCCCGGGGACGCTGGCCAGGACCGGAGGTGGCGGAGGGTCTTCCTCGCCGAGGAGGCGCGCGAGAACCTGGGGCGCGGTCGGCCGGGCGGCGGGCTCCTTGCACAGGCAGGAGGCGATCAGTTCGCGTAGCGGCCCTTCAAGTCGGCCCAGGTCCGGTGGTTCGTTCAGGATCCGATTGATGACCGCGGGGATGTAGTCGCTGCCGAAGGGCGTTTCGCCGGTGGCGGCGTAGGTGATGGTGCAGGCCCAGCCGAACACGTCGGCAGGTCGGCTCGCTTTGTGGCCGCGGAACTGCTCGGGTGCCATGTAAGCGGGTGTGCCCACCATCTGGCTGGTGGACGAAGGGCCGTTGTCCAGCAGCCGGGCGATTCCAAAGTCGATCACTCGGGGGCCGTCCGGGCCCATGATGACGTTGGTGGGTTTGAAATCGCGATGGACCACCGCTGCCCGGTGAATGGCGACCAGTGCGGTGGCCGTGCCGATCGCGAGCCGTTCCAACTGCCCTCCGGCCATCGGGCCGTGTTCGCTGATCGTCTCTCGCAGGGAAGGGCCGTCGATGTATTCGTTGACGACGTAGGAGACGTCGCCCTCCAGGTCGGTGTCCAGGACCTGCGCGGTGCAGAACCGGTCGACGCTGCGAGCGGCCTGTATCTCCTTGATGAAACGTCGTCGGGCTTGCGGGTTCTCGCTCAGCGACACGTGGGTGGGGGCGTGCAGATGCACGTGCATCTTCACGTGAAGGGCACGCTAGCACCCGTAGCGCGCCTGCCTGACGTACTTAGACAAAGCCCTGATGCGCGTAGAGCGCGGCAAGGGGTCGGCGGTTATCGGGCCAGGAGGGTGGCGATCACGATGACGAGCGCCAGGGCTGTCAGGGGAGCGAGAGTGATGATGGCGAGTTGGAGGAGGCAGCCTCGTTGCTTCACAGTGCCGGGAGCCCCGATGGTGCCTGCGAGGTACAGGGCCGCAGGGCCGCGGTACTCCAGCTCAGATGGCTGCTCAGGGGTGAGGACCGTGGTGGCGACGCCGATCTGGCCGCTTCCCTGTGACACGGCCACGTGCACCGGTTTGTCCGCCGGGATCTCGAACGCCGCCCTGCCCCAACGCTGGTGGTAGTGGGCACCGTCGATGCCGACGGTGACGTTCGCCTTGGCGATCACCCCGCGGCGCGTGTGGAGTTGCAGGACCCGCGTCGGGCCGTTGTGATCGCCGGCGTAAGGGACGGGCATCTCGGTCATGCTCGCCATCGCTACCACACGCACCTGCTCCCGAACCACCCCGCGCGCGCTTGCGCGTCAGTGGCTTGGTGGGACCGTCCGCCACCGCCCGCCCCTGACACACCAAGATCGCCGTTCGACTGGCTTGGCCCGATTTCACTCCGGCGGCGCCGGTCAGCTACCCGTGAGGGCTGCTTGGGCGGCGTTGTAGCCGGGGATGAAGGTGATCCCCGGGCCGCCGTGGCAGCCTGCGCTGCCCAGGTAGAGGCCGTCGATGCCGAGCGGCTGGTCTGCGTAGCCGTTCGGGCCTGGACGGTTGGGGCCGATCTGCTCGGGGTGGAGCAGGCCGTGGCAGTAGTCGCCGCCCGGCGCCGCGAACATGGTGCCCATGTGGCGTGGCGTGAACGTGGTGTGCTTGGTGATGCGGTCGGCGAAGTCGGGCGCCAGGCGGCTGATCTTGTCGATCACGCGCCGGCCCATCTCGGTCTTCAGCCGGGCGTAGTCGGCATGGTCGGTCTCGATCGGGAACCACAGGGAGAACGCCGACGCCGCGTGCTTGCCCGGCGGCGCCAGGTCGGGGTCGTGCGCCGAGGGGATCTGGAACGCGATGGCCGGGTCGTCCGGCACGATCCCGCGACGGCAGTCCTCCCACTGCCGCTGGAGTTCCTCCGGCGTGCTGAACAGGCCGATGGCCGCCTGCATCGCAGGGTCGTTGAGCAGCTCGTAGGGTGCCGCGAACTCTGGCGCGCCGTCCAACGCGAAGTGCATCTGGACGTAGCTGCCGCGGTGGTCGACGTGTGAGAACCGCCGGCGTACGTCGGCGGACACGGCGCCGGGCGAGACCAGGCGGGTGATCGTCAGGTCGGGGGCGACGCATGAGACGACGATCGGGGCGTCGAGCGTGGAGCCGTCCTGGGTTCGGACACCCACCACGCGGCCATCGGCGACGCGGATCTCCGTCACCTCGGTACGGAGCCGCAGCTCTCCTCCGGCGGAGGTGAAGAGGTCCTGGAGATGCTCGGTGAGCGCTCCGATGCCGCCCCGCGGCTTCTTCATCAAGACCGCGTTCTGGTCGGGGACGGCCAGACCGAACGCCAGGGCCGCGGCGCTCCCCGGCGTCGCTGGGCCGCGGTACGTGGTGTTGACCGCGAGGAAGGCGAGCATCCCCCGCAGCGCGCCGTGCTTGTCCTTGTCGGGGAGGTAGCGGTCGAGGACGTCGGTGACCGATCCGAACAGAAGGTCGGTGATGCTGGACCGCTCTAGCTCATCGGTCGCGCAGGCGTACATCTCGTCCAGCGTCTTCGGTGGCAGCCCGGCGTCGAAGCGGCCCAGTGCCCGGGCCGGTGCCTGGCTCCAGGCCACCAACTCGGCCATACCGTTGACGACCTCGGTGCCGTGCACCTCGTTCAGGTGGGTCATCAGCCGCATCGGGTCGGCGTAGTAGACGACCGGGTCGTCACCGACGCCCCGCATCGACACCGACATGACGTCCAGGTCGATGGTGGGCACCGCGTCCAGGTCGAGCGCGCGGCTGACCGTCGCGGACGTCGGGAACTGCAGCGAGCCCGCGATCTCGAACTTGTAGCCGTCGAACAGTTCCACGGTGGAGGCCATTCCGCCGGCGTACCGCTTGGACTCCAGGCAGACGGTGTTCAGGCCTGCCTGCTGCAACAGGGCGGCCGCCGCCAGCCCGTTGTGCCCCGCGCCGATGACGATCGCGTCGCGGTCTCGCATTGCGCCGCCTCCCGGGTTCCGTTGGCTTCCTCTCAGGAGGCTGGCACGCGCCCTATGTTTCGTCAATAGTGACGAAACATGCCGTCGACCATCCCGCCCTCGATCGAGGAGAGCGCGGAGTGGCACAGCTCGGCCAGCTCGGCCAAGGACCGTTCGTCGCGCAGCATCCAGACCTCCATGGCCCCGAAGACCGCGGCGGCGATGCACCGTGCGGTCACCGTGACGGCGAGGCGTTCGCCGAGCGGCGCATCGCCTTCGGTGGCCGTTCCGCGGGACAGCCGCTCGGCGACGGCCTCGGCGAAGTCAGACTCGACCTGGCGGATGTGCCGGACGATCTGCCCCGGGTCGAGCGCCTCGGCCCGCAGCGCGGCGATCTGCGTGACGGCGTCCACGTCGTACGGGAAGGCGAAGATGGCCGCCCGCACCGACTCGATGATGGGCTCGCCGTCCGGACGCGCGGCCAGAGCGCCGCGGAACCAGTGCAGGCCGGCGTCGTAGTCGGCGAAGAGCAGATCGTGCTTGGACGTGAAGTGGCGGTAGAAGGTCCGCAACGACACCCCGGCATCGGCGGCGATCTGCTCGGCCGAGGTGTCCTCGACGCCCTGGGCGAGGAACCGGACCAGAGCGGCGCGCCGGAGCGCCTCTCGGGTGCGTTCGCTGCGCGCCGTCTGCGCCGACCTGGCCATGATTCATAACCTACCTGTTTCGACAATATTGACAAAACTGCGGGGCGGGGTGACGCTGGCGAAATGGTGTCGCTCATCGTCCACGCCGTCCTGGGCGTTGCGGTCGTCTGGTTCCTCGTCGCCTCCAACCCGCAGATCTTCCGCCGTCCGGCGACAGGTCCCGCGGTCTCGCCACTGGAGTGCGTCTACTACGTCATAGGCATCGCGTCCATCGCGGTGGGCTGGTACTTCAACATCCGGTTCGTGAACGAGTACGCCGACGGCAACGTCAATCCGATCTGGGGCGACGGCAGTTGGGCACAGTACGTCGAGCTGATGTTCACCAACCCCGCCGCGAGCTCCGCCGGCCAGGACTACACGATAGGCAACGTGATCCTGCTGCCGCTCATGACGATCATCGACGGCCGCCGGCGCGGCATCGGCCGCCCGTGGCTGTTCTTCGTCTCCAGCCTGTTCACCAGCTTCGCGTTCGCCTGGGCCTTCTACCTGGCCACCCTCGAACGGCAACGCCGCCTCGCGCGATCACCCGCACCCGCCAACGCATGACCTGACTCGCGGGGCCTAGCGGGGCGCGGTGAAGCGCGGGTGGTCGGTGGCGGGGAGCCATTGGTGGGGCGGGTCGTAAGGCTCGTAGTTGGCTCGGATGTGGCGGGTCAGCTGGTCCAGGGCCGGGTGCCGGTAGCTGCGCGGGTGGAGTAGGGACCAGGGGTAGACCGGGGTGGGGTTGACCAGCGGCATGCGGACCGTGTCCGGGTGCCATTGGATCCGCGACCGTTCTCCGACGATGCTCGCGAGGCCGCCCGAGGCGACGTTTCCCACGAAGTGTTCGTAGCCGAAGTCCGGTCCGGTGGTGTCGATCTGGATGCCGAACGCGGCACCGAGGAAGCGGTGGTATTCGGCCCACTCGCTTCCTTCGGCATTGCCGGGCATCCACACGGTGGCGCCGGAGAGCTGGGCCATTTCCACCTGGCGCAGGCCGGCCAACGGGTGGTCGCGGCCGACCAGGAGGTGCGCCGGTTCCAGGTAGGCCGGCAGGGACACCAGTTCGTCGTCCAGAGCGCCCGTGACCCGGCAGAACGCCGCGTCCACGGTGCCGCGGGCGAGTGCGCCCGGCGCCGACCTGAGCCCGTTGGACGTGATGATCTCGATGTCCACGTCCGGGCAGGCGTCGTAGAACCCGCGGACGAGGTCGATGGCGGCGGTGCGGGTGTCCAGCACGTCGACGCGGAGCGCGCGGCGCCGGTCTCGGAGCACCGCCAGCGCCTGGTCGGCGGTCCCGACCAGGGCGCGCGCGTGCGGGAGGAAGATCCGGCCGTCCTCGGTCAGCTCGGCGCCGGTGCGCCGCCGGGCGAGCAGTCGCACCCCGAGGGCCGCCTCGAGGGTGGCGATCCGCTTGGAGACGGCCTGCTGGCTGATGCCCAGGCTGATCGCGGCCTCGCTGAAGTAGCGGTCCTCGGTGATGGCGACGAACGCCCGGACCGCGGCCAGATCCAGATCCGCCGCACCTGCATGCACAACCGACGATTGTGATGAGGCGGCGTGTCGATTGTTGGACACTGCTGTTCGCTCTCCGGTCGAATGCACGGGCTCGCGGATGAACCTACAACCGGAGGGCGTGGTCGTCGTGGGGTCGTTCGTGCATCTCCACGTGCACACCGAGTACAGCATGCTCGACGGCGCCGCCAAGATCGGCCCGCTGCTGGACGAGGTCGCGCGGCAGAAGATGCCCGCGGTGGCGATGAGCGACCACGGCAACGTGCACGGGGCGTACGAGTTCTTCCACGCGGCGGCCAAGGCCGGGGTGAAGCCGATCATCGGTATCGAGGCGTACGTCGCGCCGGCGTCGCGGTTCCACAGGCAGGCGGTGTACTGGAGCGAGGATCTCGCGCTGCGCCGGTCCGATGACGAGACCGGCGCGGGCGGTGACGTGTCGGGACGCGGCCTCTACACGCACATGACGATGTGGGCCACCGGCGCCGAGGGGCTGCGGAACCTGTTCCGGCTCCAGTCGCGGGCGTGGCTGGAGGGCCACGTCCAGAAATATCCGCGGATGGACGATGAACTGCTCGCCGAACACGCCGCGGGCATCGTCGCCACGACCGGCTGCCCGTCCGGCGCCGTGCAGACCCGGCTCCGGCTCGGCCAGTACGACCAGGCCGTCGAGGCCGCCGCGCGCTACCGCGACATCTTCGGCAAGGACGACTACTTCCTCGAACTGATGGACCACGGCCTGGCCATCGAACGGCGCGTCCGCGACGACCTTTTGAGACTCGGCAGGCATCTGGACCTGCCGCCCCTCGCCACCAACGACTCGCACTATGTGACCGAGGACCAGGCCGCCGCGCACGACGCCCTGCTGTGCATCGGCACCGGCAAGCAACTCGCCGACCAGAACCGGTTCCGGTTCTCAGGGTCGGGCTACTTCGTCAAGAGCGCCGACGAGATGCGAGCCCTGTGGGATCGGGAGGTGCCCGGGGCGTGTGACACCACGCTGATGATCGCCGAACGCGTCGGCGACTACGCGGAGGTGTTCGCCCCGCGCGACCTCATGCCCAAGTTCCCCGTCCCCGACGGGGAGAGCGAATCGTCGTGGCTGCGCAAGGAGGCCCTGGCCGGAGCCCGGCGCCGCTACGACGGCGACCCGCCGCGGGACGTCCTGGACCGCATCGACTACGAGCTGTCGGTGATCGACGGCATGGGCTTTCCGGGGTACTTCCTCGTGGTCGCCGACATCTGCCGGCATGCCCGCGCGAGCGGGATCGGCCTCGGCCCGGGACGCGGGTCGGCGACCGGGTCGATGGTCGCATACTGCACGGGGATAACCGAGCTGGACCCGATCGAGCACGGGCTGATCTTCGAGCGGTTCCTCAACCCCGAGCGGGTCACGATGCCCGACGTCGACCTCGACATGGACGACCGCCGCCGCGACGAGATGATCGACTACGTCACCGCGAAGTACGGCGCCGACCGGGTCTGCCAGATCGTCACCTTCGGCACGATCAAGGCCAAGGCTGCGGTGAAGGACGCCGGCCGAGTGCTCGGCTACCCCTACGCGCTCGGCGACCGGATCACCAAGGCGTTCCCGGCCGCGGCCGGCGGCAAGGAGATCCCGCTGGCGGCCGTCCACGACCCAGGCGATCCCCGCCACGGGGAGGCCACCGAGCTGCGGACGATGTACGCCGAGGACCCCGACGTCAAACGGGTCATCGACACCGCCATGGGCGTCGAGGGCCTGACCCGCGGCACCGGCGTCCACGCCGCCGGCGTGATCCTGTCGTCCGAGCCGCTGATCGACGTGCTCCCCCTGGTCAAGCCCAAGCAGGACGGTCCGGTCATCACCGGGTTCCCGTTCACCCAGGCCGAGGAGATGGGCCTGCTGAAGATGGACTTCCTCGGGCTGCGCAACCTCACCGTCATCAACGACGCGATCGCGGGCGTCAAGGCCAACAAGGGCGTCGACATCGACATCCTCAAGGTCCCGCTGGACGACACCAAGACCTATGAACTGCTCGCCCGCGGCGACACCCTCGGCGTCTTCCAGCTCGACGGCAACGGGATGCGGACCCTGCTGCGGCTGATGCGTCCCACCGAGTTCACCGACATCGCGGCGGTGTCCGCTCTGTACCGGCCGGGACCGATGGAGATGAACGCCCACACCAACTACGCGCTCCGCAAGACCGGCAGGCAGAAGGTCGAACCGATCCACCCCGAGCTCAAGGACGCGCTGGAGCCCATCCTGGGCGACACCTACCACCTGGTGGTCTTCCAGGAGCAGGTCATGGCGATCGCCCAGCAGCTCGCCGGATACTCGCTCGGCGGCGCCGACATGCTGCGCCGCGCCATGGGCAAGAAGAAGAAGGACGTCCTGGACGCCGAATGGGGCAGGTTCTCCGCCGGCATGCGGGACAGCGGCTTCTCCGACGAGGCGATCAAAGCCGTCTGGGACGTGCTCGTCCCCTTCTCCGGATACGGCTTCAACAAGTCCCACACCGCCGGTTACGGCCTCGTCTCGTACTGGACGGCCTACCTCAAGGCCAACCACCCCGCCGAATACCTCGCCGCGCTGCTCACCTCGGTCGGCGACGACAAGGACAAGATGGCGGTCTACCTGGCCGACTGCCGCCGCCTGGGCATCAAGGTGCTGCCCCCGGACGTCAACCAGAGCGAGCTGGACTTCACCGCCGTCGGGCACGACATCCGCTTCGGCCTGGGCGCGATCCGCAACGTCGGCGCGGGCGTCGTCGACGCCATCGTCCGCACCCGCCGGCGGGACGGCGCCTACACCGGCTTCAACGACTTCCTGGCCAAGGTCCCGCAGAGCGTCTGCAACAAGCGCGTCATCGAGTCACTGGCCAAGGCCGGCGCGTTCGACGCCCTCGGCCACCGCCGCAAGGGCCTGGTCATGGTCCACGAGCGGGCCGTCGACGCGGTCGTCGACCTCAAGCGCAACGCCGCCCACGGCCAGGACTCCCTCTTCGGCGCGTCCACCGAGGCCGCGGAGACCCTCACGGTCGAGGTCCCCGAGCAGGAGTGGGAGACCGGCACCCTGCTGGCCTTCGAACGCGAGATGCTCGGCCTGTACGTCTCGTCCCATCCCCTGGACGGCGCCGAACCCGTCCTCGAAGCCCACCGCGACACCACGATCGCCGACCTGCTGGCCTCCCCGCGTGCCGACGCACCGGTGCGGGTGGCCGGGATCATCTCCAGCGTGCAGCGCAAGGTCACCAAGCAGGGCAACCCCTGGGCGATCATCACCGTGGAAGACCACGACGCCGCCGTCGAGTGCCTCGTCTTCCCCAAGACCTACACGCTCTACGGGCAGACGCTGGCCGAAGACCGCGTGATCTCCGTCCGAGGGCGCACCAATATCCGCGACGAGACCCTCAGCGTGTACGGCGAGGACATCACCACTCTCGACCTTTCCCGGACGGCCACCGAACCGCCCGTCGTCCTCCACGTCCACGAGGATCGGCTGACCCTTCAGCTCGTCCGAGACCTCAGACAGATCCTCACCGCCCATCCCGGACGGACTCCCGTCCACCTGCACCTGCACCGCCACGGCCCCAAGAGCGTCCTCTTCGACCTCAGCCCCTACCAGGTGAACCCGGGCCCCGCCTTCCACAGCGAGATCAAGGCCCTGCTCGGCGCCAAGGCCCACCCCCAGGGTTAGGCCGGATCATCGGAGAGGCGGACCAGCATCTTGCCGCGGTGGCCTCCCTTCAACATCAGCTGGAACGCCTCCACGGCGTGACTCAGCCCCTCGATCACCGTGACTCTGCTGAGCAGCCTGCCCTCGTGCATCCATTTCACTGCTTCGGCCACGAACCCTTCGTAGTGCGCCAGGTGTTCGCGCACGGTGAAGCCCTCCATCCGCAGCCGCTTGGTCAGGACGTAGATCAGATTCCCGGGGCCTTTCGCGTCATCGGGGGCGCCGTACGCGCTGCTCGCGCCGCACACGGCGATGCGGCCG
Organism: Actinomadura madurae; assembly: GCF_047130825.1. Classification (NCBI taxonomy): domain Bacteria; kingdom Bacillati; phylum Actinomycetota; class Actinomycetes; order Streptosporangiales; family Thermomonosporaceae; genus Actinomadura; species Actinomadura madurae. The sequence goes on along the minus strand of NZ_CP083237.1, from coordinate 6,331,776 downwards.
TGCGGGCTGATGACGTTCAGGGCCGCCTCAAGGTGATCGCCGCCGACGTTGTCGAAGTAGACGTCGAATCCGCCGGGGGCGACGGCGTCGAGAGCCGAGGACAGGTCCTCGGTGTGGTAGTCGAACGCCGCGTCGTACCCCAGCTCGCCGGTGAGGTAGGCGAGCTTCTCCGCGGACCCCGCGGATCCGGTCACGCGGGCGGCGCCGAGGATGCGCGCGATCTGGCCGGCGGCGGTGCCCACGGCGCCCGCGGCCCCCGAGATGTAGACGGACTCACCGACGCGCAGCCCGGCGATGTGCCGGAGGCCGACGTAGGCCGTGAGCCCGGTCATGCCGAGCACGTCCAGGTGGGCGGTGAGCGGGATGCCCGGGGACGAGGGCAGCACGCGGAGCTTGTCCGAGGAGATCAGCGCGTGGTCCCGCCACCCGTAGCGGTGGGAGACGACGGTACCGGGGGACAGGGCGGGGTCGGCCGAGGAGACGATGACGCCGATGGCGCTCCCGTCCAGCGCGTCCCCGATCTCCCAGGCCGGGTACGTCGGCAGCTTCGCCATGCGCACGCGCATGTAGGGGTCGACCGACATCAGGACGTTGCGGACCAGCACCTGGCCGGGCGCGGGATCGGGAAGCCGGACCTCGACCTCGCGGAAGTCCTCGGCGACGGGGTCCCCCTGCGGACGCCGGGCCAGGTGGATCTGGGCGGCCTTCATCGACCCTGCTCCTATGTCCGTTAATCGGGTTGTAGAATCCGAATAGTAGTGTGCTGTTCCCCGAGGCATCGGCCGGACGCGACGTGGGCCGGGAGCCGGGGCGACCTACGAATGTCGGACACGCACGGGTGAGGACGGCCGGATGCCTGAAGTCTCCAAGACGACGGACGGGGCGCTGAACATCTTGGAGTACCTCGGCGACCGCGGCGGCACGACCATCGCCGAGGTGGCGCGCGACCTCGGCCTCTCGCGGACGGTGGCGTACCGGCTGCTCAGCACCCTGGAGGTGCGCGGCTTCATCCGCCGGACCGCGGGCGTCTACCGCCTCGGGCCCAAGCTCTTCGCGCTGGCGCAGCACGTGGAGTGGGCCGTCCGGGACGCCGCGCACTCCCACATGGCGACGCTCGTCGACAGCCTGCGCGAGACCGTCGTGCTGGTGGTCCGCGACCGCTGGGAGTCCCTCTCCGTTCACCGGATCGTCAGCCGGGACCACATCGTCCAGGTCAGCTACCCGCCGGGGCTGCGGCACCACATCCTCGCGACCGGGTCCGGGAAGGTGATGGCGGCCTTCGGCGACGAGGACGAGCTGCATCACCTCGTCGGGGACGACCGGGCCCTGGCTTCTGAGCTGGCGCGGATCCGCAGGCGGGGCTACACCTCGGGTAACGAGGAGAACCAGAGCGGGCTGTGGGCGCTCGCGGCCCCGATCAGCTCGATCGACGGTGTCGCCGCGAGCGTGGCCGTCTACACGCCCACGGACAAGGACCGGGTGGCGGCCGTCAGCAAGGCGACCGACCAGGTGGTGGCCGCCGCCGAGGCGATCAGCACGCAGCTGACCTCCGCGGAGGCGTGAGGGCCGCCTCGGCTCAGCCCTGCCCGGCCGCATGGTCCGCCGCTCCCTCCGGCCCGGACGGCGGGAGCCCGGCGAGCTTCGCGGCCCGGTCGCGCAGGTCCGCCTTGGCCACCTTTCCGGACATCGTGCGCGGCAGGGGATCGGTCGTGAAGGAGAAGTACTTCGGGATCTTGTAGTCGGCCAGCTCGTCCCGGCACAGGGCCAGCAGCGGATCGGGGCCGAGCCCGGCGTCGTCGGTGACGACGATCGCGGCCGGGACCTCTCCCCACCGGTCGTCGGGCACGGCGACGACCGCCGCCTCGCGCACCCGCTCGTCAAGCAGCAGGACGCGCTCGATCTCGCTCGGATACACGTTGAGACCGCCCGACAGGACCATGTCCTTCTCCCGGCCCATGATCGTCAGGTAGCCGTCGCCGTCGAGCAGCCCGAGGTCGCCGGTGTGCAGCCATCCGCCGGCGAGCGTTTCGGCGGTCGCGTCCGGGTCGCCCCAGTAACCCGACATGATGCTGGGGCCGCGCAGGCAGATCTCCCCGACCTCGCCGGGCGGGAGCGGAGCGCCCTCGGCGTCCCGGATCGACAGGTCGGTCCCGAAGTTCACCACCCCCGCCGAGCCGGCCTTGCGCTCGAAGTCCTCCTGGGGAAGCGAGGTGCCGACCCCGGAGCTCTCGGTCATGCCATAGCCCTGGCCGATCGGGATCCCGCGGTCCTCGTACCTGCGCAGGGTCGCGGCGGACGGCGGCGCCCCGCCGGCCTTGGCCACCCGCACCGTGGACAGGTCGGCGCCGTCGAACCGGTCCAGTGCCGCCAGCTGCTCGAAGACCACCGGCACCGCCGGGAAGACCGTCACGCCGCCGTGCTCCAGCTCGGCCAGCGTGCGGGACGCGTCGAAGCGGGGGTGCATGACGAAGCGCGCACCGCTGTAGTACGTCGGCGCCCACGTCGCCATGATGCTGCCGGTGAAGGCCAGCGGCAGGACCAGCAGGCAGGTGTCGAACCGGGTCATGGTCTCGGTGATCGAGAACGAGGTCGCCGCGGCGATGGCGTTGCCGTGGGTCAGCACCGCACCCTTGGGCCGGCCGGTCGTGCCCGAGGTGTAGCAGATGAACACCGGGAGGTCTTCGGTGGAGGTGACCCGGGACAGCAGCTCACGCGAGTCCGTGCCTTCCCGGGTCAGCGGCGCGGCCCAGTCCGGGGCCGCCTCCTCCCGCCAGTAGACCCGCAGGTCGTGCCGCCGGGCGAGTTCCTCGGACCGGTCGGCGAACGCCTGGTCGGTCAGCAGCGCCGACAGCCCGGCGTCCTCGACGATCCAGCTCAGCTCGGGCGTGGTGAGCCGCACGTTGAGGGGGACGACGATCGCGTCCAGGGCCGCCGCGGCGAGGATGGTCTGGATGACGCCCGCGCTGTTCTCGCACAGGTACCCGATCCGGTCGCCGGCCGCCAGCCCGCCGTCGCGCAGCTGGTGCGCGACCGCCTCGACCGAGTCGGCGAGCCCGCGCCAGGTCAGCGTCGTCCCCTCGCATTCCAGGGCGACGGAATCGGGCGTGCGGGAGCTCCAGTAGGCGAGGCTGGCGGTGAGCCGGGGCCGCGACATGGTCGTCCTTCCAGTCGGGTGCGGACGGTCGGGTGTGGGCAGTCGGGTATGGACAGGGCGCGCCCGGTGTCACCCTGACCGGGCGGCGCGGAAACGCTCGATGGTGGGCGTGGACAGGTCGGTGTCGTCGTACTTCCCCCGCGCTTGGAGGGGGACCGAGGCGAGGATGCCGTCGGACGCGGGCTGGAGGTGCCGCCATTCGGAGGCCACCCGGCGCCGCGCGATCTTCCAGGCGCCGTCGCGAAGCTCCCAGCGGTCCAGGTAGCGCCCGCCGGCGAACAGATCGTAGGGGCTTCCGGTGCCGCCGAACATGCCGCCGAGCGGCGCGTCGGCCCGGACCCGGTGGTAGGCCGTGATCAGCGCCTCGGTGTCGGCCGCGGCGCCGTCGAGGGAGATCAGGATGTTGCCGACCTGGTGATGCGTCGCGTCCAGGGCGACCGCGAAGAGCTCCCGGCTGCTCTCCATCGCGTCCCGCCAGTGGTTGTCGGTGCCGATGGACGACACCCACCAGGTCGCGTCGGGGTGGAAGACCTGGTCAAGGAGGTCCCACCGGCGCCGGTCGACGCAGTGGGCGTAGAGGTGGAAGCGGTCGGTGATCTCCGCACGGGCCTGGAGCGCCTCGGTGGTGTACTGCTCGGCCTGGCTGGTCATGTCATGCCTCCGAAGTCCGGGGATGGGCGTCGATCCAGTCGTCCAGCGCGGTGACCAGCCGGCCGATCTGCTGCGGCTGGCCGTGCAGGTAGTGGCGTCCCCCGGCGATGGGGACGAGCTTCTTGTCGTCGTGCGCGACGGCGTTGTGCAGCTCCCGGGCATGGGAGGGGAAGCAGCTCTGGTCGGCGGTCCCGTAGACGACGAGGACGGGCGCGCGCACGGTGGCCAGCAGGTCGGGGCCGTGGCCGTTGCTGCGCAGGCGCGACCACTGGGAGAGCCAGGCGCGCACCGTGGTGAAGTGCCCGAGCGTCGCGGGCTGGAAGTTCGCGTTCCAGGGGTCGCCCCAGAGGGTGCCCGGGACGCGGTCGTTGGGGTCGAGTGCGAGGTCCAGGTGGCGGGGGTCGGCGCAGACGCCGTGGACGGCGAAGGGCAGGTCGTGCACTCCGCGGTCGGCGAGCTCGGCCAGCCGCGCCTCCGCCCAGGCGGTGATCCGATCGTTGCGCCGGCGCTGCTCCAAGCGGTAGCGCGCCAGCCATGCGGCGTCGTACGGCGGTCCGTGACGGTCGTCGAACATGTCGAGATCGGGGTCGCGGTCGAAGGGCGCGCGCTCGTCGTGGACGGCCGGGTCGAGCGTCTCGGTGAGCAGCTGCGAGCGGCCGGGGTGCGCCATCGCCAGGACGAGCAGGTCGGCCGGAGGCAGGTCGGCCCGGGTGAGGTCGGGCCCGCCCCCGCACGGCGACGCGGTGATCGTGGGCCGCTCGGCCTGGTTCTGGTACATCGCGGCGAGGGCGCCGCCGCCCGAGTTGCCGAAGAGCACGATCCTCTCGTAGCCCTCGTCCCGGAGACGGCGGACGACGGCGCCGACGTCCACCGCGCAGTTCTCCAGCAGCAGCGCGGTGTCGTTGCCGATGTAGCGGGTCGACATGCCCACGGCGTCGTGCCCCGCCTCCGCGATCGCCGCGAGCGCGTAGTGCCCCATGAAGTTCGAGGACGGGTGCAGGACGACGACCGCGGTGCCCGACCGGCGGCCGGGGACGGCGCGGTGCCGGACGCACCAGAGCGTCCCGGCCAGCCGGGCGACGCCGGAGTACACCTCGTTGGCCGAGGCCGTACCGGACATCGGAACGGCCAGCAGTTCCCGTTCCGCCGGCACCGCCACCCCCTGAAACTCCGTTTTTCGGAGCGTAGTATCCGAATATGAGGTCAGCATGGGCGGGTCCGGCCGCGGGTGTCAACCCCCGCCGGCCGTCCGGTCGGGCCGGGTGTTGACAGGCGGCCGGGTTGCGGCCGATGGTAGATCTGCAACCGATTAACGGAGCTAAATCTCCGTTCTTCGGATGATACTGCTCGGGAAGGAGCCGGATGAGCCGACCGACCGCGCTGGTCACCGGGGCCGCACGCGGCCAGGGACGCAGCCACGCGCTGGCCTTCGCCGAACGCGGGATGCAGGTCGCCCTGCTCGACGTGGCCGCCCCCCTCTCCGCCCTGCAGTACAAGCCCAGTACGGCCGGCGACCTCGACGAGACGGCCCGCCTGGTCGAGGTCGCCGGCGCTCCCGTCCTGCGCGTGCACTGCGACGTGCGGGACGGCGAGCAGGTCGGCGCCGCCGTGGACGCCGTGCTGAAGGAGTTCGGGTCCATCGACGTCGCGGTGCTCAACCAGGGCATCTGGAGCACCGGGCCGTTCTGGGAGATCACGGAGGAGCGGTGGACGGCGACGTACGACGTCAACGTCCACGGCACCTGGCGCCTGATGAAGGCCATGGCCCCGGCCCTCATGGAGCAGCGCGGCGGCAGCGTCGTCCTCATCGGCTCGACCTCGGCCACCGTGCCGACGTCCGGCTACGCCCACTACGCCTCGTCCAAGGCCGCCCTGGTGCAGCTGGCGAAGATCTTCGCGCTGGAACTGGGCGGGTACGGCGTGCGGGTCAACTCGGTGAGCCCCGGCCTGGTGAACACGCCGATGATCCACTTCCAGGACGTCTACGACCGCGTGCGGTCCGGAGCCTCGCGCGAGGACTTCCAGCGCGCCGCCTACGCGACGACCGCCCTCGCCGGACGGGGCCACCTCGACCCCGCCTCGGTCACGGCCGCCGTCCTGTGGCTCTGCTCGGACGCCGCCCGCGACATCACCGGCACCGACCTGATCGTCGATGCGGGCAACCGGCTGCTCCCCCGGCGGAACCCGAACCCGACGATCCCCGGCGAGGCGGAGGAGCCCCGATGACCTACTACATGTCCGTCGGTGATGTTCCGCGCAAACGGCACGTCGCCTACCGGGGCGACGACGGGCGCCTGCTGTACGAGGAGATGATCGGCGAGGAGGGCTTCTCGTCGACCTCGTCGCTGCTCTACCGCCGGAACATCCCGTCCGCGATCGCCCGCTCGGCGACCTGGGACCTGACCGGGACCGCGCTGCGCGAGAACCGGCCGCTGATCCCGCGGCACTTCGACCTGCACGCCCTGTTCCCGGGCGGCGCCGGGCGGGACGTCGTCCGGCACCGGCGGCTCGTGCTCGGCAACGACGACGTGCGGATCTCCTACGTCGTGGCCGGCGAGACCTCCCCGTTCTACCGGAACGCGCTGGGCGACGAATGCGTGTTCATCGAGGACGGGACGGCCCGGTTGGAGTCGGTGTTCGGTCCCCTGGACGCCGGTCCGGGCGACTACCTGGTCGTGCCCCGGGCGACGACCCACCGGTGGGTGGTCCCACCGGACGCCGGACCCGTCCGCGCCTTCTGCATCGAGGCGACCTCGCACATCACCCCGCCGGCCCGGTACCTGTCGAGGTTCGGCCAGTTCCTGGAGAGCGCGCCGTACTGCGAGAGGGACCTCCGGGTCCCCCGCGCACGCCTGCTGGCCGAAGACGTGGGCGAGGACCCCGACGCCGAGGTCGACATCTACATCAAGCACCGCGGCGCCGGCGGCATCGGCGGCAGCGTCCACACCTCACCGCGTCACCCGCTCGACGCGGTGGGCTGGGCCGGCGGCCTGTACCCCTACGCCTTCAACCTGCGGGACTTCGAGCCGATCAACGGCCGGGTGATCGAACCCCCGCCCGCGCACCAGGTCTTCGAGGGGCGCAACTTCGTCGTCTGCAACTTCGTGCCGCGCAGGGTCGGCTACCGCGAGGGCGCCGTGACGGCGCCCTACTACCACGCCAACGTGGACAGCGACGAAGTGATGTTCTACGTGGCCGGACGGTACGAGGCGCGCGGCGGATCCGGCGTGCGCAACGGCTCGGTCACCCTCCACACGTCGGGCCATTCCCACGGCCCCCAGCCGGGTGCCTACGAGGCGTCGATCGGGGTCGAGGAGGTCGACGAGACCGCCGTCATGATCGACACCTTCCGCCCGCTGCTGCTCGGCGAGGGGGCGCTGGAGTCGGACGACGGCGTGTACCTCACCTCCTGGCTCGACCGGGCGGACTGAGACCGCCCGACTGACACCGCCGGACTGAGACCGCCGGATCGAGACCCCCGGGACGCGGGGCCTCCCAACCGACAACGCTGCGAACAGGGAGCACAGATGCAACGGCTGCAAGGCAGGGTCGCGATCGTGACGGGGGCGGGTCGCGGCCTCGGCCGCGAGTACGCCCTCGAACTCGCGCGGGAAGGGGCCAGGGTCGTCGTCAACGACCTCGGCGGCGGCCTCCATGGAGAAGGAGGGCGGGGCGAGGCCGGGAACGAGACGCCCGCCGAAGAGGTGGTGCGGGAGATCCTGGCCTCCGGCGGGGAGGCGGTCGCCGACGCGTCGGACGTGGCCGACTGGGACGGCGCCCATCAGCTCTTGGAGACCGCGCTGAGCACCTTCGGTGGGGTGGACATCCTGGTCAACAACGCGGGAATCCTGCGCGACCGGATGCTGGTGAACATGTCGGCCGAGGAATGGGACGACGTGATCCGGGTGCACCTGCGCGGCCACTTCTGCCCGACCCGCGCCGTGGCGGGACACTGGCGCGCACGCGCCAAGGCCGATCCGTCGGCCGTGGACCGCGACTCCGTGCTGATCCACACCACCAGCATCTCCGGCCTGTTCGGCAGCGTGGGGCAGGCGAACTACGCGGCGGCGAAGTCGGGCATCGCGACCTTCGCCTACGAGTGCCACCTCGAACTCCACGAGCGCCTGAAGGTGCGCTCGTACGCGATCGGGCCGAGCGCCCGCACCCGGTTGACCGAGAGCTCGCCCGCGGCCGTCGACGCCGTCGCCAAGCCGGAGACGGGGTTCGACTTCTTCGACCCCGGCAACGTGGCCCCGTTCGTCGCGTGGCTCGCCGACCCGTCGTGCCCCCTTCCGTCCGGGACCGTCTACACGGTCGAGGGGGACGAGATCACCCTGGTTCAGCCGTGGACGGCCACGTCGAAGATCAAGGCGGGCGACCGCAGGTGGACGCCGGAGCTCCTGGACGAGGCGGCGGGCGGCCTCTTCCCGCTGGGCGCCCCGGCGTGACCGCCTCGCTCGGGACGATCGGCCTGCCCGACATCGTCCGCTATTCGGGCGCGAGCGGTGATCGCAACCCCATCCACTACGACCCCGAGTTCAACCGCGCGTCGGGGTACGACGGGCTGTTCGCCATGGGGGCGCTGCACGGCGGCTGGCTGATCTCGCACGCGGTGGCGCAGGGCTCCGTCCTGCCGGAGTCGGGCCCGTTCGCGGTGCGGCTGCGGTTCCAGCGCATCGTCCCGCTGGGCGTGCCGCTCACGGCCGACGTCCGGAAGACGGACACCGGGTACGAGGCGGAGTTGGCCGTCGAGGGGAAGCTCTCCGCCACCGTCCGGATCGAGGTGCCGTGCGAACCCGCGACCACCGGCGAAGGGGTCGATGAGCAGCGCATCGAATTCCCCGTCGAGCTGGGTGCCGCGCGGGAGTTCGCGGCGAGCGTGCGCTGGCCGCGGCCGGTGGAGACCGGGTCCCCGGTCCCGCCGACGTACCCCACGGTGCTGAGCTTCTGGCTGCCCGAACCGGATCCGATCGCCCGGGTCGGCTTCGCGAGGGCACGGACGCTGATGGGCGAGACGTCGATCGAGTTCGTCGACGGCCCGCTCCGCGTCGGCGAGGTCTTCGGCGTGCGCGAGTACATCGCCAACGAGCGCGTCCGGACCGGCTCGGCCGGAGAGCTGCGCTTCGTCGACCTGATCGCCGAGATGTCCGACGCCTCCGGGCTCAGGGCCAGGTATCGCAACACCTTCATCCTGACCCCCGACCCCGCTCCCGCCGCGTCTGGCGAGGGCAGGCTGCGCGGCAGCCTGGATCCCCTCACCGGCGAGTTCTACTTCCCGGAGCGCGCGCTCTCCGTGGACGGCGGCCAGCGCGAGCTGGAACCCGTCGACCTCCCTCGCGAAGGGTCCCTCTACTCCTGGACGTCCTTCGGGGGCCGGGACTACGGGCAGGTCGACCTCGCCAACGGCGTGCGCGTGCAGGCGCGCCTCGGACCCGGTCCCCACGAGATCGGGGCCGCCTATCGACTGGAGGGTGATGTGGACGGGGACTGGTGGTTCGCCCGTGCGTGAGGTGTACGTCGCCGGAACCGGCATGATGCCCTTCGGCCGGCATCCCGCGGGCAGCGCACGGGCCCTCGCGCGCGGCGCGAGCCTGGCGGCGCTGGCCGACGCGGGCTGCGTGTTCGCCGACCTGGACGGCTTCGTGGCGGGCTCGGCGCACCCGCTCACCCCGCGCGGCGTGTACCTCGCGAAGGAGCTGGGCGTGACGGGGCTGCCGGTGCTGCACGCCGAGCACGCGTCGGCCTCCGGGCTGGCGGCCGTGCACCTCGCCTGGACCCTCGTCGGCTCGGGTGAGAACGAGGCGGTGCTCGTCCTCGGCATCGACTGCCCGGAGCGCGAGGTGTCCGCCCTGTCGATCATCGAGGCGGAGGGCAACCTCCCGGCGCCCGCCCTGTTCGCCATGTGGGCGGCCCGCCGCATGCACGACCGCGGCACGACGTCCCGGCACCTGGCAGCGGTCGCCGCCAAGAACTGGAACTACGCCCGCGCGAACCCCTTCGCGGCCCGCCGGGCCGCCGAGGAGGTGACGCCCGAGAAGGTGCTCGGCAGCCGGATGGTCGCACCGCCCCTGACGAGCATGATGTGCACCCCGTGGGGCGAGGGAGCCGCGGCGGCGGTCGTCTGCTCGCGGGAGTTCCTCGCGCGCCTCGGCTCCGACGCGCCCGCCGTGCGCCTGGCGGCATCGCATGTGGAAAGCGAGACCTACGCCCCCGGGCACGTCTTCGAGGGGGCCATCGTCGGACCGCCCGCGATGACCCGGGCGGCGGCCGAGGCGGCCTACGGCAAGGCGGGCGCCGACCCGCGCGACATCGAGGTCGTCCAGGTCCACGACGCCTTCGCCGTCGAGGAGCTCTTCTACTACGAGCTGCTCGGCTTCTGCGCCGACGGGGAGGCGGAGGGCCTGGTCGAGCGCGGCGCCTTCGGGCCCGGCTCGCGCGAGCGCTTCGGCCTCCCGGAGTTCTCCACCCATGGCGGCCTGATCGCCGGAGGGCATCCCGGCGGTCCCACCGGAGTGGCGCAGGTGCACGAGACCGTGCGGCAGCTCCGCGCCGGAAGGCGGCTGGCCCTGTGCCACATGCTGGGGGCGGGATCGGTCGCGATCACCCAGGTCTACCAGCGCGCCGAGGCCGCCGGATGAGCACTATGGAAGAGGTCGCCTCGGCGGCGGCGGAGTGGCTCGCGCGGCACGCCCCGGCACACGAACCGCCAGGTCCGCCGCCGCTCACGCCGTTCGAACCGATGAGCGCGGAGGCGGAGCGGGAGCTCGTGGAGAGGGGGAGGCACTGGCAGGCCCACAAGGCCGCCCACGGGTGGGGGGCGCCGTCGCTGCCCGCGAAATACGGCGGGCGGGGCGGGGGCAGGGCCGCCGACGTGGCGTTCTGGGACGCCGAGTCCCGCTACCACCTCCCCACGCACCTGTTCGAGGTGACCACCCGGATGGTGCTCCCGACACTGGTGCACTGGGCCCCCGAGAAGGTCGAGGACATCACCCGGCTGGTGCGCGGCGAGGACCTCTGGTGCCAGCTGTTCTCCGAGCCCGGCTGCGGCTCGGACCTCGCCGCGATCCGGACGCGGGCCGTCCGGCGCGACGACGGAAGCTGGGTCGTCGACGGACAGAAGGTGTGGACGTCGTGGGCGCATCTCGCCGATCGGGGCTACCTGCTGGCCCGGACCGGTGACGGCGGCGGGCACGCGGGCCTGACGGCGTTCGCGATCGACATGTCCGCGCCGGGCGTCGAGGTGCGTCCGATCGTCCAGGCGACGGGGGCGGTGACCTTCAACGAGGTCTTCCTCGACGGTGTCGTGCTGCCGCCGGAGGCCGCCATCGGGCCGCCGGGCGCCGGCTGGAGCGTTGCGCTGACGACGCTGATGAACGAGCGGCTCGCGGTCGGACCCGACCAGATCCCGTTCGCCGCGCTGCGCGACGAGGCGAGCGCCCGGGGGAGCCTGGCGGACCCGGACGTCGCCGCGGCGCTCGGGGCCGTCCGCGCCCGCCGGCGCATCGTCGAGCAGCTCCGCCACGGGATGCTGCGAGCGGTGAGCGAGGGCGCCGACCCCGGCCCCGAGGGTTCGGTCGCCAAGCTCTGCCTGGCCGACGGCGTCCGCGCGGCGGCCGAGACCGCACGCGCGATCCTCGGTGAGGACCTGGCGACCGAGAGCCCGCTGAGCCGGTTCGCGCTGTCCTGGCCCGGCATCAAGAACGCCGGCGGCACCGATGAGATCCAGAAGTCCATCGTGGCCGACCGGGTGCTCGGCCTGCCGCGTGAAAGGGATCGGCGCGAGGAGGACCACCGTGCACGACAGCGCAGTTGAGGCCGAACTGAGGCGGGGGGTGCGCAGGGCCCGCGCCGAGGGGACGATCGCGTCCCGCGTCGCGATGGCGGGCGGCCCGCGCCTCGAAGACCGGTGGCGGCGGCTCGGGCTGCTGCACGCGGGGCTGCCGGAGTCCCTGGGAGGCGCCGGCGGCGATCCGGCGCTCGCCTTCGTCGTGGCGGAGGAGTGCGCCCGCGACCTGCTCACGCCGGGCTCACAGCTGAGCGGGCTGTGGGCCGTCCGGACGCTGGCGGCGCTGGCCGGGGGTTCCGAGGCCGCGCGCACCGAGCTGGCGCGCGTGCTCGACGGGGACGTCCCGGCGGTGTGCTGGCCGGACGGCGTGGGCAGAGGGGCGGAGGCTCACTGGCGGTCCGGCCGGGTCTCGGGCCGGCTCAGCACGCTGATGCCCGCACCTCGGCTGCTGCTGGTGGCCTCCGGCGACGACGGCGGGGTGCGTGTCGGCCTGGTCGAGCTCGACGGAACAGAGCGCCTCGACGTGACGGGCATCGACCCGACCCGTCCGGCGGCCGTCCTCGCGTTGTCCGAAGCGCCAGTGCGTGAGTTGGGCACCCTGCCATCCGGGGAGGCGCGCCGGTTGCGGGCGTTCTGGCTGCTCGTGGCCGCGGCCGACTGCCTCGGCTCGATGCAGGGCAACCTGGGGCTCGCGACGGCCCACGTGCGCGCACGCGAGGCGTTCGGGCGGCCGATCGGGGCCTTCCAGGCCGTCCGGCATCGCTGTGTCGACCTCTACGTGGACGTGGAGATGACGCGTGCCGCCGTCGCCGGGGCGGGTGCCGCCTGGGCGCGCGGCGACGAGGACGCGCTCGCTGACGTGCTCGTCGCGGTGTCGCATGCCGTCGACGCGCAGGTGCGGGTGGCGGAGTCGGCCGTCCTGCTCCACGGCGCGCTCGGGTTCGCCTACGAGTGCGACGCGCAGTTCTACCTCCGGCGCGCGTACGCCGTGCAGGCCTCGCTCCCGTCCGTGCGGCATCTGAGGATCGAGCTCGCGACCGCGTGAGGACGCTGCTCAGAGCTTGGGCAGCACCGTGTAGGAGGGGTCGGTCCCGGCACCGCCCGTGTCGAGGCCGTGCCGCATCTCGGCGAACAGCGGGCTGCCGGGAAGGTCGTCCCGCGACCAGTCCACCAGCATGACCCGCCGGGCGATGCGCCATTCGCCGTCGCGGCGCTCGAACCGGTCGAGGGCCCGGCCGCCCATGACGCGCAGGTGCGCCCCGCCGTCCTCGGTGGCCAGGACGAGCGAGGTCTCCGGGCCGACCGGGTGCATCACGAGGTTGTAGGACTCGACGCGGGCGGCGTCGTCGGCCAGGTCGAGGTCGATGAACACGTTGGTGACGTGGTGCTGGCTGTAGGCGGGCAGCTCGCCGAAGCCGTCGATCACCCGGTCGGCGAACTCGGCGGGCGAGGCGTCCGGGGGGCCGTAGGAGCGCCGGTCCACCGCGTCGGGCCAGTACGCGCTGCGCAGGAGCTCCTTGTCACGGCGGTCGATGCCGCGGCAGTAGCGGTACAGGACGTCCCGGATCTCCAGGCGTGCGCTGATCTCTTCCCAGGTGTACAAGCCGCCCCGCCCCTCGCGTCGGACCCTCGATCAGAAACCGATATTCGGATACTATGCTCCGAAATCTTTGGTGACAAGGGGTGCATGGTCATGCCGGACGACGGACAGGGCTCGCGGCTGGACGCGTTCTACGCGGCCGAGGCGGCGTACCTGGCGGGCGGGATGGACGACGCGGCGGCGCGCGAGGCGTTCCGGAACTGCTTCACCCCCGACGTCGTCGTGCGCGAGCCCGAGTCGCTGCCGTACGGCGGCGAGTGGCACGGGCGCGAGGGCGTGGAGCGGCTGATGCACCGCCTGCGCGAGGTGTTCGACGAGGCGGACTTCAGCGACCGCCGGACCTTCGAGTGCGGCGACACGGTGTTCATGGCGATGCGCAGCCGCATCCGTTCCCGCGCGACGGGGCGGACCATGATGAACTCGGTGCTGCACCGCATCGAGTTGCGGGACGGGCTCATCGCGAGCATGGAGATCTTCCACTGGGATCCGGCGGCCATCCGGGAGCTCTGCGACCCGGACCGGGATTCCTGACGGGGGCACCCTTCCCGCCCGGTCAGGCGGGCGGGGTGGGCAGGACGCCGGTGCTCTCGGCGATCCGTTTCGCCAGCCCGCCCGACGCGAAGCCGCCGTCGACCGGGATGTCGGCGCCGGTGACGAACCCCGCCGCGTCGCTGAGCAGGAACAGCACGACCTCCGCGATCTCGCCGGCGTCCGCCGCGCGTCCCCAGGGGGTGGCCTGGACCATGGCGTCGAACCGCGCGGTGTCGGACGCGGTCATGGGCGTCTCGACGAGCCCCGGATGCACCGCGTTCACCCGCACGCCGCGGTGGGCGAACTCCAGGGCGGCCGAGTGGGTGAGGCTCCGGACGCCCCACTTGCTGGCGGCGTAGGCGGCGGTGTGGTAGCCGACGAGCGCGACGCCGCTGCCGATGTTGACGACCGCGCCGCCACCGCTGTCGGCGATGAGCGGGCAGCAGTGCTTCAGGCCGAGGAACACCCCGTCGAGGTTGACCCGCATGACGTCGCGCCACGTCTCGTAGGAGGTGCCGGACACCGTGCCGGGGGCGGCCACCCCGGCGTTGTTGACCAGGCCGTCCAGCCGTCCGAACCGGGCCTGGATCTCCCCGGCGGCCTGCCTCCAGGAGTCCTCGGCGGCGACGTCGAGCGTGATCGCGACGGCCGTGCCGGGCCCCGGGACCGAGCCGGCCAGCGCGGCGGCCTCCTCGGCGCGCAGGTCGCCGACGATCGCGTGGGCCCCGCGGGCGGCGAGCCGCCGGACCTCCTCCGCGCCCTGGCCGCGCGCCCCGCCGGTGACCAGCACCACCTTGCCTGCCATGCCCGACATCTCGCCACCCCTCTTCTCATACCGATTATCGGAGCATAACCTCCGGAATATTGGAGGTGGAGACCACGAGGAAAAGTTGCCCTTCGTGTCCACCCCGTCACCGAAGGCGAGGAGCGGGGGATTTTGGCCGAGTGTGCTTGACGTCACGCTCGCCCGGGTGGTTGAGTGCCGAATTACGGATGTCATAGTCCGGAAAACGGATGGTTGTGCACGAAGCCAGAGGTCAGGGCCGACCGGCGAAGCGACTCGGTGGAGTCTTCTACCCAGGGACAGAGACATGGCAACCAAGACACTCACGGCGGCCGGGCTCGCCGCCGCCCTCCTGACCGCGGTGGGCGCGTGTTCCTCCGGAACCGGCGCCGGCGGAGACTCCACGACGGTGAAGGTGGGCCTCGTCAACTCCTACACCGGGGCCCTGGCCAGCTTCGGCCCCGCCTGGGAGGAGGGGTACCGCGCCGGGCTCAAGGTCTCGACCAGCGGCACGATGACGGTCGGCGGCGTCAAGATCGAGATCGAGAAGAAGAACGACAACAGCAACCCGGCCACCGGCCTCAGCGCCGCCAAGCAGCTCCTCGGCGACGGCGCCAAGGTGATCGTCGGCCCGGCGAGCTCCGCCGTCGTCGTGCCGGTCGCCCAGCTGGCGATGCAGAACAAGGCCGTCTTCATCGCCGGCCAGACCGGCACCGCCGACATCGACGGCATGGGCCCGGGCGTCTTCCGCAGCTCCCCGACGACGCCGCAGCTCAACACCGCCGTCCTGGAGTCCGCCGCGAAGGCCGGCGACAAGTCGCTGCTGTACCTCGGCCAGGACTACGCCTACGGCCAGGGTGCGGTGACCTCGCTGAAGAAGCTCGCCCCGGCCAAGGGCGTGAGCATCGGATCGGTGCTGCTGCCCGTCGACACGCAGGACTTCACGGCGGGCGTGGCGAAGGCGCTGGCCCAGAAGCCCGACGCGATCTTCGTGGGCTGGGCCGGCGAAGGGCTGTCCCAGCTGTTCAAGGCGCTCGCCGACCAGGGCGCGTTCAACGGCACCCACGTCATCGCCATCGGCCCGCCGCGGCCCCAGTTCGCCCAGTTCGCCGCCGCCCTCGGACCGAACCTCCCGAAGCTCGAACTGATCACCTACTACGGCGAGGGCACCACCCGCACCAAGGCCGAGACCGCGATGCTCGACGCGCTCAAGGGCTCCAAGACCCCGATCGACATCCACCAGGTGGGCGGCTACCTCGCGGCGCAGATGACCGTGAAGGCCGTCGAGAAGGCCGGGGCGGGCCTGGAGGTCGGCGCCGTGAACAAGGCGCTCTCGGGCGCGACGTTCGAGACCCCGGTGGGGACGGTCACCATCCGGGCCGAGGATCACGTCCCGCTCCAGCCCATCTTCGGCTACACGATGGTGAAGGACGGCGCCACCTGGCGGCTCGACCTGAACAAGACGTACTCGGCGAAGGACGTCGAGTCCCCGGTCGCCAAAAAGATCTCGTGATGCGGCTCCGCGGCGACACGGCACCCCCGGCCGGGACGGCGGCGATCGCGGGCCGCGACATCCACCTCGTGATCGACGGCCACCACATCCTCGACTCGGTCGGCATCGAGGTCGGCCGCGGCGAGTTCATGGCCGTGATCGGACCCAACGGCGCCGGCAAGACGAGCCTGATCAACGTCCTCAGCGGGGCGACCCGGGCCACGTCCGGAACCGTGCACCTGCTGGGCAGGGACGTGACCGGCCGGCCGCCGCACCGCCGGGCGCGCGCCGGCCTCGGCCGCACGTTCCAGACGTCGAACCTGCTCCTCGGGCGGAGCGTCCGGGAGAACGCCAGGCTCGCGGCCCGGGCGCGCAGGTCCGGCTTCCTCGGCAACGCCGCCCTCGTCTCGGGGGGCGGCGAGGCCTGGGACCGCGCGGACGAGGCCCTCGCGCTCGTGGGCCTGGACCGGCTCGCCGGGCGTCCGGCCTCGACCCTCTCCCACGGCGACCGCAGGAAGCTGGAGCTGGCGACGGTCCTCGCCCAGGGAAGCGAGGTCATCCTCCTGGACGAGCCCATGGCCGGCGTCAACATCGACGACGTGCGCGGCCTGGTGGACCTGGTCCAGCGGGTCCACCGGACGCAGGCCAAGACGATCGTGATGATCGAGCACCACATGAACGTGGTGCTCGACCTCGCCGACCGGATCGCGGTGATGCACCACGGAGCGCTGGTCGCGTGCGGCTCTCCGGAGGAGATCATCGCCAGCGAGATCGTGCAGACCGTCTACATGGGGGAGCCGCTGTGAACGCGTCCCGAGTGCTGTCCGAAGCCGAGGGCACGTCCGCGGACAGCCGTGCCCTGATGACGCTCACCGACGTCCACGCCTACATCGGCCGTTCGCACATCCTGAACGGCGTCAGCTTCGACGTCCCCGCGGGGCAGGTCACGACCATCCTGGGCCGCAACGGCGTCGGGAAGACCTCCACGCTCCGCTCGATCCTCGGCCTGATGCGGCGCACCGGCACCATCCGGCTGGACGGCCGCGACCTCGGCGGCCTGGAGACCCATGAGATCGCCCGGCTCGGGGTGAGCTACGTCCCCGAGGACCGCGACGTCTTCCACGGGCTCACCATCGCGGAGAACCTGCGCCTCGCCGAGCGGCGCGGCACGACGCCGGACTACGACCGCGTCTTCGAGCTCTTCCCGGAGCTGAGGAAGCGGGCGGGACAGCGGGCCGGCACCCTGTCCGGAGGCCAGCAGCAGATGCTCTCCCTCGGGCGCGCCCTGCTGAACGACAGCCTGCTCCTCCTCATCGACGAACCGACGAAGGGGCTGGCGCCGCGCCTGGTCCGCGAGGTCGTGGACACCCTGGCGCGCGTGGCGTCCTCCGCGAGCATCCTCCTGGTCGAGCAGAGCCTCGCCGCGGCCCGCCGCCTCTCGGACACGGTCGTCGTGCTGTCCGAGGGCAGGGTCGCCACCCAGGGACCCGCCGCCGAGATCCTGGCGGACGAAGCATCCATGCGCCGCTACCTCGGCGTCGGCGAGTCCTGAAGGGATCCGGACCGTGGACACCTTCACCCTCATCGCGCTCTCCGGCCTCGGGCTGGGCGCCCTGTACTTCCTGCTGGCCAGCGGCCTCTCCCTCATCTTCGGACTCATGCGGGTCCTGAGCTTCGCGCACGGCGCCTTCCTCACCGTCGCGGCCTTCGCCTCCTGGACGGTGCTCCGGAACGCGGAGACCCCGTCCCTCTGGCGCCTGCTCGTCGCGGTCCTGGTGTCCAGCGTGGCCGCCGGCGTCCTCGCCCTGGTCACCGAGCTCACCATCATCCGCCCGCTGAAGGGCAAGGTGCTCGAACAGCTCCTGGCGACCGCCGGCCTCGGGCTCGCCCTGGTCGCCCTGCTCGCCGCGATCTGGGGCCCGGACGAGCACATGATCCCGCAGCCGGGCTGGGTCGCCTCGACGACGAACGTCGCGGGCGCGCCGATCCCCAACACCCGGTTCCTGCTCATCGGGGCCGCCGCCGTCACCATGGTCGTCATCCAGGCGTGCCTGTCGCGCACCCGCTACGGCCTCATCATCCGGGCCGGTGTCGAGAACGCGGAGATGGTGTCGGCGCTCGGCATCGACGTCAAGCGGTCGTTCACGGCGGTCTTCACCGCCGGCGGGATGCTCGCCGGACTCGGCGGGGCGCTGGCCGGCTCCTACTACGGCGGCGTCTCGCCGTTCCTCGGCGACCAGATGCTCATCTTCGCCTTCATCGTGCTGATCATCGGCGGGCTCGGCTCCGTCCAGGGCGCGCTGATCGCGGCGGTGGTCCTCGGCCTCGCCCAGTCGCTGGCCAACTACTACGTCCAGAACGGGGTGGGCGACATCCTCGTCGTGGCGCTGCTGGTACTGACCCTGTTGGTGCGGCCCCAGGGACTCCTGGGCCAGAAGGATCGGCTGGTGTGACGATGGTTCGTGCACTCGTACTGGTGGTGGTCGTCGTACTGCTGGCCCTCGCGCCGTACTCCGCCCTGAGCTTCGGCGGGCTCCTGCCGGGCGCGGTCAACAGCACCGGCAGCCTGCAACTTCTCGCGCTGATGTTCGTGGCCGCCGCGACCGCGATCACGCTCGACCTGATGTTCGGCTACACCGGCCTGCTGTCCTTCGGGCACGCGCTGTACTTCGGGTTCGGCTGCTACTCCACGGTGATCCTCAGCAACATCAGCGGCCTCGGGTTCACGCTGGGCCTGCCGCTGGCCATGCTGCTCACCTTCATGGTCGCCCTCGTCGGCAACGCCGCGTCCCTGCGGCTCACCGGCATCGGCTTCAGCATGGCGACGCTCGCCCTGGCCCAGGCGCTCGCGATCGCGGTCGAGCGCGGCTTCCTCCGCAGCGGCGGGGAGGTCGGCGTCACCTACGGCCTGGACGTCCTGCCCGCCCCCTTCGTCGGCATCGCGAACACGCGCAACGCCTACTGGCTCGCGCTGGCCCTGCTCGTCGCGGTGTACGCGGTGGTGGCGTTCGCCGTCCGCACCGAGGCGGGCCACATCTGGCAGGCGATACGCGAGAACCCCCTGCGGACCGGCGTACTCGGCTACAACGTCTACGGCTACCAGCTGGCCTCGGGCACCATCGCCTGCACCCTCGCGGGCGTCTGCGGGGCCGTCTACTCCATCGTCATGGGCGGCGCCAATCCGAGCATCGTGGTCCTGGGGTACTCCCTGTCGCTCGTCCTGATGGTCGTGCTGGGGGGCCGCGGAGTGATCTGGGGCGCCGTGGTGGGCGGCCTCGTCTACACCTACCTGAACGAGAGACTCACCGCGGTCGCCGACTCGGATGCGGTGAGCGCGCTCCCGAAGGTCATCCAGGCACCCATGAGCCAGCCGGACTTCATCCTCGGCACCGTCTTCGTCCTGGTGATCCTCTTCCTCCCGGGCGGCCTGGCGTCGCTGTTCCGCACCAAGAACGACGACCCGGTCGACGCCCCCCAACCCCGAAAGGGCGTCCTGGTAGGAAACACGGACCCAGGTGTCTGAACCGGGCTCAGGACCGTCCAGGCTGGAATCTCATGGACGCCGAGATGGTTGGTGTCGGTGTGAAGAAGATCGGCTTTCTCTCGTTCGGCCACTGGAGTGACGGCGCCGGCTCCCGAACCCGGTCGGCGGCGGACGCGCTGCTCCAGTCGATCGATCTCGCCGTGGCCGCGGAGGAACTGGGCGCCGACGGCGCCTACTTCCGCGTCCACCATTTCGCCAGGCAGCTGGCCTCTCCCTTCCCGCTGCTCTCCGCGATCGGCGCGAAGACCTCGCGCATCGAGATCGGCACCGGCGTCATCGACATGCGTTACGAGAACCCGATGTACTTCGCCGAGACCGCCGGGGCCGCCGACCTGATCTCCGGCGGACGGCTGCAACTGGGCATCAGCCGGGGATCACCGGAACAGGTCATCGACGGGTGGCGGTACTTCGGGTACGAGCCGTCCGAGGGCGACACCGATGCCGACATGGCGCGCAAGCACACCGAGGTGCTGCTCACGGTGCTGCGGGGCAAAGGCTTCGCCCAGCCGAATCCGCGGCCGATGTTCCCCAATCCCCCGGGGCTGCTGCGCCCCGAGCCGCATTCCGAGGGCCTGCGCGACCGCATCTGGTGGGGCTCCGGCTCCAACGCCACCGGCGTGTGGGCGGCCGAGCTCGGCATGAACCTGCAAAGCTCCACGCTCAAGAACGACGAGACCGGCGAGCCGCTGCACGTTCAGCAGCGCAAGCAGATCGAGGCCTACCGGCAGGCCTGGAAGGACGCCGGACACCAGCGCGAGCCGCGCGTGTCGGTCAGCCGCAGCGTCTTCGCCCTGACCACCGACCTGGACCGCGCCTACTTCGGCCGGAACGCCGACTCGGACGACCAGATCGGAATGATCGACGAGAACACCAGGGCGATCTTCGGCCGCTCCTACGCCGCGGAGCCAGACGTCCTGGTGAAGCAGCTGGCAGGCGACGAGGCCATCCAGGCCGCGGACACGCTACTGCTCACCGTCCCCAACCAGCTGGGCGTCGACTACAACGCCCACGTCCTGGAAGACATCCTCACCCACGTGGCCCCCGAACTCGGATGGCGCTGACGATGGCGCGGTGCGGGAGCGGCCGTCATGGACGTGCGGCCTGGCCCAGCGCCGCCTCGACGATCCGGATCGCCTCGGCGGGGTCGATGCCGCCCCTGGCGATGATCGCCGCGTAGTCCCGGGCGGCGCGCTGAGCCTGTTCGCGGGCCTGCTCCCCGGCGGCGGAGACGAACGAGCCGGCCCGCCCGCGGGTCTCGATCAACCCGGCCTCCTCCAGCTCCCGGTAGGCCCGGCCGACGGTGTTCACGGCGAGGCCGAGATCGGCCGCCAGCCGGCGGATCGTCGGCAGCCTCGCCCCGACGGCGAGGGTGCGATCCTGGATCTGCCCCGCGAGCTGGGCCCGGAGCTGCTCGTACGGCGGCACCGGCGAGGCCCCGTCGATGACGATCATCGAGTGTCCATGGCGCGCCGTGCCGCCGCCGCGACACCGGTGGTCCGGTGATGGATCAGGGCGAGCGCGACGACGCCCACCACCACGAGCCCCACCGCGACCGCGTTCCACCAGCCCAGCGATTCCCCGTACAGGAATATGGCCGGCAGCGACCACACCAGGCTGGGTGTGACGAGGGCGCGGGCGTCCTCGACCCGCATGATGACATCGGCCGTGAGCGACGCCTCGTCCTCCGCCACGGCCGGGCTCGCCAGCACATGGCGCAGCTGCGCGAGGAGGCCGGCGCCGACGCCGGCGAGGCTGATCAGCACGATGATCGCACCGTACCGCAAGGTGGGGTCCGAGACCGGCAGCACGCTGACCGCGAGCAGCAGCGCGCCCGCGAAGGTGGCGGCCGTGAAGACGGCATACGGCCGGCCCAGCACCTCCGGCCAGCTGAGCGCGACCGGGTGGGCCACCCGCCGGGACAGCCGCGCGCCGGCCCGCCGGTCGGCGCGCCGCACCCAGCGTCCGAGCTGCCACTGCGCCATGAGCAGAGCGGCCACCAGCGCCGTCAGTGCCAGCAGCGGCAGCCAGGAGGGCAGGACGTCCACGGGCAGCGCCAACACGTGCGTGAGCGCCGCGCCGAGCAGGAACGCGGCCAGCAGGATGCTGTCGATGGCCCTGGCGCGCCGCCGCACCGCCAGCCGCGTCACGAGCAGTGGCGAGGGTTCGGCGTCGGCCAGGCCGTGCCGGGCCAGCCACTGCACGGCCTCCGCGGCCTCCGTGTCATCCGCCTGGCGCATGCCGCACCCCTCAATGTCGCAAGCTTTGTCTTAATAAGATGAGTCATAGCATGCGACAAAGTCAAGCTCGGTCAGTGCGGGGCCGCCGAAGGCCTGCGTGCGAAGAGGATCGCGCCCGGCTTCGGATTGTCCGGGCTGAGTAGGTGCTGAGCCTCCACGGTGAAGCCCGCCTCGCGGACCCAGTCGGCCACGCGGGACGGTCGGCGATGGTGGACGTACGTCTGTACGGACTGGTCGCCGTCTCCGGTCGTCTCAAGCTTCGACTCGTTACCGACGTGGAATCCCACGGCAAGCACCCCGTCCGGCCGGAGGACCCGGCGGAACTGTCCGAGGACGCCCGGCACCGCATCGTCCGGGATGTAGATCAGCGACCACCACGCGATCACACCCGCCAGAGAGCCGTCGGCGACGTCGAGGTCGGTCATCGACCCGACCTCGAACCGCGCGCCGGGGTGCTCGCGGCGGGCGATCTCGATCATCGCGGGTGACAGGTCGATGCCGAACGCGTCCGCGCCCAGCTCCCGCAGCAGGGCGGTGGTGTGCCCCGGCCCGCAGCCCACGTCGGCGACGGGCCCGCCACCGATCGCGCGGACCAGGTCGGAGAACAGCACCACCCCCGCCCGCACGTGCAGCAGCCTGTCGAGCAGGTCGCGGGTCTCGTCGGCATAGCCGGCCGCCAGGGCGTCGTAGGACTTCTGGGTATCCGACAACCAGGTCATCCCAGGACCGTAGCCCCTCCGGCAGAGCGCCTACAGGTGCATATGCGGCAGATTGCCTCAACCAGTGTGGTCGGGCTGCCCTGGCATGACTTCAGGAAGCAGGTCCAGGAAGCGGGCAAGCGCCGGCGACGTATCGTTGGCCCGCCATATCGCCGCGGAGATCACCGGTTGGTCAGCGTCCCGGACAGGGACGTAGTCGATGCCGTCGGTTCGCACCATTCTGCTGGTCTCCTGCACCAGTGCGACTCCGAGTCTGGCCGCCACCAGGGTGAGTTGCGTGCCTAGCTCGCCGACATACCGGACCGACTCAGGGGTGTAGCCGCCCCTTCCGCACATCGCCAGCAGGTCGTCGTGCCAGAAGGCGCAGACGTCACGGCCCAGCATGACGAGCGTCTCGCCTACGACGTCGCGCAGCGCGACGTCGTCCTGCGTCGCCAACGCGTGCCCCGTTGGCGCGGCGAGGAGGAAACACTCTCTCGCCAGGATCCGCATCCGCAGCTCTCCCCGTTCGCAATCGATCGCGCCGAAGGTGCTGAGAAACGCGACGTCGACAGTGTCGTCGTGGAGCGGCTCGCCCAAGACGCCCATGGGCAGCTCCCGCAGGCTCAGCTCCACGTCCGGGACGGCCCGCTCGAAGGCGGACAGCGCGGTGAGGAACAGCTGGGACGAGGCGGTCGGGTGATACCCGACGCGAAGCCGGCCCACCTCCCCGCGCCGCGCGCGCTCAGCCACCGATTCCGCCACTCTCGCCTGTTCCAGCGTGCGCCGTGCCTCTACCAGGAAGAGCCGGCCGACGTCGCTGAGCGCCGTGCGCCGTCGCTCGCGCACCAGCAGATCGACCCCGAGGGCCGCCTCAAGGCGCAGGATCTGCTGCGAGAGCGCCGGCTGGGCCAGGTGCAGACGGGCCGCAGCACGACCGAAGTGCAACTCCTCCGCGACCGCGACGAACGACTCCAGGTGCCGCAGGTCGAACTTCATGCATTCACGTTATCAAGTCATCTCGAACTCGTCTTTGATCTTATGAACTCCCGTTCTTACGGTCGATCACATGGATTCCACACCTCACCTGGACGGCAAGGTCGCGATCGTCACCGGCGCGACCGGAGGCATCGGCGCCGTCATCGCCCGCACCCTCGCCGCCGCCGGGGCGGCGGTCACCGTCGTCGGCCGCCGCGCCGAAGCCGGCGAGGCCGTCGCCAAGGACCTGCCTCGCGCCATGTTCGTTCCCGCGGACCTGACCGACAGCAGCACGCACCGCCGCATCGTCGACGCCACCATGGATCGCTTCGGGCGGCTCGACATCCTGGTCAACAACGCCGCCGTCTACACCAGCGGCCCGGCGATCGAGGGCACCGAGGAGGATTTCGACCGCATCGTCGCACTCAACTACAAGGCCGCGTTCTTCCTGACCCAGGCCGCGCTACCAGGGCTGATCGCCTCCGGAGCCGGACGAATCGTCAACCTCAGCACGGTCGGCACGGTCAAGACCTACTGGGGCGCGTCGATCTACAACTCCTCGAAAGCCGCCCTGGACAACCTGACCCGCACCTGGGCGCTGGAGCACGGTCCGGACGGCGTACGGGTCAACGCGGTCAACCCCGGCATCGTCGTCGACGGCCCGATGTCCGCACCGGCGCAGGCAGCCCTCGACATCGAGCGCGACGTGCTCCCGACGATCCCGGCCGGCCGACTGGCCACCGCGGCAGACGTCGCCGCCGTCGTGACCTTCCTCGCCGGCCCCAGCGCCGACTACCTCAACGGCGTGGTCATCCCGCTAGACGGCGGCATGACGGCGTAACCGGCACCACCAGACGCCGGACCGCCACTGCAATCGGCCTGACCACCGACGAGTCCACCCTGCAATACGTCCTCTCCCCGGACGCGGCGGCGTTCGGCGGTCTTCTGCGGGCCTTCGTACCGGCTGGTCAGGCGACAGCGGACAAGGCGCGGAGAGCCGCAAGGAGCGTCGCGGGGGTCTCTAAGGCAGGGGACGTGGTGTCGGACGCAGAGGCAGAGGCGTCAGTGCTCGGTCACCATCATGCCGCCCCTGCTGCCCGAGATCGTCTACGGCATGAGCCTGACTGCGGACGCAAGCCAGCCTTGCCTCTGGCCGCCATGGGCCGGGGCATTGGCCGCGACCTTTCTTGCCTATGAATTCCCGGTGAGAACCAAATCAGCACCCGGGGGGCGCGTCGCCTGGTTCTGGCGCGTTCGCTGGTGTGGTGATCCGCACGTTGCCGCCCCCCATCGGGTCGGTGACCTGGCCGAAGTCCCCGTCCACCAGAACCGGATCCAACGCGCGTTCAATGGCTCAGTGATCTTGTATCGCTTTCGGCGCGGAACCTCTAGCATGATCACGCTCGTTCGGGCGATTTTCTCCCCCAGAGATTGGATTCTGCGTGAACGTCAAGGCGCTGCTCACCCGCGTCCTTCCCGTGGTCGCGGTGGCCGTGGCCGCGGTGACCCTGGGCTCAGGTACCGCATCGGCCGCCACCTGGGAGTACGGCCCGTGGAGGTCAGAGACCAAGGGGGCAACGGCGTGGTTCACGAAGAAGGGCGATCACCTCAAGATCTGCGACACCAAGTCCGATGGACATCGAGCCATGGCATGGGTGTCCGTGGGGCAGGGCAAGAACGCCACCTACCGGTTCGACCTCCCCGACACAAAGAACGACGGGAAGTGCAAGTATTCCGACGCTTCGATGGGGGGCAGGTTCAACCTTCCCGAGAAGAAGTGGATCCAGATCCAGGTATGCGTGGCGAGCAGTGTGGGGTGCTACGACGGCGTCCGGACGTTCGAGATCTACAACGACCACTGAATCGCGAGTCGATCGTCAGGTGATCGTGGCGAGACTGTGGCGGATTTCCGCGGGCACGGCATAGGCCCGGAGGGCCAGGGAGAAGTCGCCGTCGGCGGTACCGCCTGACCGGGCCGGCCCTGGTCGGCGATCAGCGCATCGTAGACGTGCCGACGGCCCGTCGACTTCCCGATCGTCCGGAAAGAAGGACCGCATCCGGGCGCTCGGCAATGCTTCACGGCCGTCGACGGCATGCGCCTGACCTGCTTGCTGCCAACACACCGGCTTGGCGATTGCCGGGCTGGAACTGCGCCACCGCCGCCGCGCCCGCGCCGAGGACCGCATCCGCGCCGCCCGCGCCACCGGCCTGCGCAGCCCCCCTGCGCACACCGCGCAGAACCAGATCTGGCTGGAATCGTGCACCTGGCGCTGGACCTGCTGGCCTGGAGGCGGAGGCCGTCCGAACGGTCCCGCCCAGGCCTGGGAACCCTGCCGCCTGCGCCTGTGGCACACCGCCGGACGGCTGGTCACCACCGGACGCCGACAGATGCCGCGCCCCCGGCGCACTGGCCCTGGACCAGCATCATCACAACGCCCTGGCCCGCCTCGTGACACTGCTAAAGGATGATTGACGGGGGCAGGGTAGCCGGGGGGTGGACGGTCAGTGCTTGTCGGTGGCGTACTGGACGGCCGTACGCAGGGCTGCGCGGGTCAGTAGAAGGACGGGCCCGTCCGGGTCCTTGCTGTCCCGCACCGCCACCGCGTCCGCCGCCGTCCCGGTCGCGTCCGCCAATTCGACGCAGTCCCCGCCATTCGAGGCGCTGTGGCTGCTCTTGTGCCAGGTGAGCCCAGCCAGCTCGACGCAGTTGCCACCGTTAGAGCCGCTGTAGCTGCTCCTGCGCCACTTGGCGTCTGTCAGGTCCATTTTTCTCCGATGACCTTTCCGATCAGTTCGCAGGACGTTTCTTGCGTGAGTGCCCGGGAACGGAGGTCAATCAAGGTACGCGCCAGGATGGAGAGTTCCGCGGGGTTGTCCGTCGTGATGCCGCGGACGGCAGTCTCGATGTAGGCGACCTCGCTGCGATCTTCCATCGTCGCGACCACGAAGGCCCCCATGTTGCCGTCGTGCTCGCCGCTTCCCAAGACTACTTGAATCGTGACATTCGGCAACGAGCTCATAGCTACCAGGTGCTCTAACTGATCCTTCATTGTCTCGGGCGTGCCCACGAGACGGGCGAGCACCTGCTCATCGATCAGCAGCAGTAGGGCCAGAGGAGGCTTTCCGCCGTCCTTGGTGAGGATGGCCTGGCGTTTGAGTCGAGCGTCGGCGGCCTCTTGGTTACCGCGCAAGATCGCCAGTGCGTAAGCCGGGGTTTGCGGTGGCTCGCCTCTTCCCGTTTTCGATCCGGCTGATTTGAGCGCCGCTCATCGTTGTCAGTTGCGCGATCGTCTCCTGCTTAACGGCCTTCGCTTCTCGCAATCGGCGCATCTGACGGCCGAAGGCGACGAGGGCGGGAGATTCGCGAGGACGCTGACGCCGTGGGGGCATGGCTCTTACCTCTTGTGGAAGTTACCAATGTTGATCAGAACTTCCCAAGACCTACCGCCTGGCCTTGGTAGGCAAATCGTAGCCCCGAAAGTGGCTCAATGTGTGCTGTACGACACACACAGTGAGGAGATGGATCGTGGGCGAGGCGGCGGGGTGCGAGGACGAGATGGTGGTGAAGCAGGACCTTCGAGTGGTCGCGGAGGTGCGGCGGTTCGTGCGGCTGGTGATCGGGCGGTGGGGCATGGACGACTTCGTCCCGTGCCTGGTGGCCAGCGAGCTGGTCACCAACGCCCTGCGCTACGCGTCCGCGTCGGACGACGACGTGACGTTCCGGATCGGACGCACCGAGGACGGCGCGCTCTGGATGGAGGTCCAGGACGCCACCTGCGACCTGCCGCACATGCAGGAGAGCGACACCGTCAGCGAGGCGGGCCGCGGCCTGTTCATCGTCGACCAGTTCACCCGCTGCTGGGGCGTCCGCCCGCTCGCCGGCGACGTCGGCAAGGTCGTCTTCGCCGTCCTCAACCCCACATGAAGACCAGCGGAGGGGCGCTCCCTCCCGTCCGCCCCTCCGCTACCTACAGGCCGGATCTACGCCTGCGCCGGACGTGGGGGGCTTGGGGCCCCTCGACGCGACTGCGCCTACTCGTCGGCAGATCCGCACGGCGACGTGGGTCGCCGATGTCGCCAGGCCTCAGCGCATACCTCTATCCAGGTCGCGAGGTCGGGCACATTATCGAGCGTGAGCAGCGAGTATGGCGGGCAACCGTCTAGGGGAGTGACATCTTCGAGCGCGTGGTCTGGTGCGAAGAGAAGGAGTCGACCGTTTTCGCGATGCGCCAGCGTGAGATTCCCGTTCGCCTCTACGGCCACGGCGTAGTACTCGTCCGGGTTGATGGGAATCGTCAGGCCGTCGCCTTCCCATAGCCACAGGTAGTCGGCCAGGACGTCTGAGATTCGCACCTGTGTCGCCTGGACCGTGAGCACCTCGTCCTGATCGCGCCACCAGGTGTCGGGTTCACCGAACCTCTCGACGATTCCACCGCAGAGTTTCCAGAAGCTCTGGTGCGCCTTGGGAAAAGACTCGCTGTTCGCAACGTCGGGCAGATGACAGAGCCACCCCCGTCGACCGTCCGGTGGTCCCCACGCCAGCAACTCGTACGCAGTGTCTCCGACGAAGATCGGGGTGAGAGTTGTCGAGTCAAGCAGTGTGGACAGTTCGGGCAGGTCTTCGACCGATCCGCGCGTCCACGCCTGCGCCTCGCCCACTACGACGCTCTGGCCGGGTTGGAGGAACCAAGAAACCTCCTGGAGGAACTGCTCCCAGTCGCTCATGCTTTGATGATCGCAGGCCCGCTCTTACGCGACGTGACCGAGAACGACCATGGTTCCTGTCTCCCGGGGATCAGAATTCGAAGAAGGGGACTGCGTCGTCTCCTTGTAGGTGGATGTCGAATCGCAGGGCGTCTTTCCCGCGCTGTGCCACGAGGCGGTGGCGGTCCTGGGGTGGCAGGCGTTTCAACACCGGGTCCTGCTCGTTCGCCTGTCGCTCATCGGGGAAGTACAGCCGCGTCATCGCCTGTTTGAGCAGGCCGGCCGCGAAGACGGCGACGTTCAGGTGGGGGGCGTGAAGACGGCCGTCGCCCGTTCGCAGCGGTTGCGGCTTGCGGACGGTGAAGCGGAACATGCCGTCCTGGTCGGTCCGCGCGCGCACCCACTGTCGGCCCTGCCATGCCTCGATCATGGCGTCCGGGTAGGTGAGGGCCCGTCCTTCGCCGTCGAGGACGGAGCCCTCCACGTGGATCATCTCCGCGTCTTCCGGGCCGGCGCTGATGTGGCTGTCCTGGAACATCAGGGCGAAGCCGTAGAGGGGGCCGATCGTCTGCGAGGGGGTGAGTGCCGTGGGGGTTGCCGGGGCGGCGTGCTGGGACGGGCCGGAACTCATGTCAGTGCTCCCAAGGGGTCATCATGCGACCGCGCAGGACGATGTCCCAGTCGTAGGCGAGGGCGGAGCCGACCCCGCCCGGTTCGGTCGCGTCCCAGTTCAGCTTGGCGGTGAGCCGGTCGATGCCGCGCGGGTCCGGGATCGCCCGGACGACCGGGTCGTTGCGAAGCAACGGATCGCCCTCGAAGTAGCACTGCGTGACGAGGCGGCTGCTCAGGTCCGGACCGCAGACCGAGAAGTGGATGTGCGCGGGCCGGTACATGCCCCGATACCTGGCCGGATAGGGCGCGGGCTTGATCGTCCGGAAGCCGTACCGCCCCGTGGAGTCGGTGATCGTGCGTCCCGCGCCGGTGAAGTTCGGATCGAGTGGCATCAGCCCCGGGTCGGCGTGGTCCACGTACCGCCCGGCGCCGTTGGCCTGCCATATCTCGATCAGTGCGCCGGGCACACCGCGGCCGTCGCTGTCCAGCAGACGCCCGGACAGGACGATGACGTGGCCGATGGGCGTGCCCGAGTGCTGCGCCGTCAGGTCGTTGTCGCCCGGCGCCACTGGAACGCGGCCGAAGACCGGGCCTGGCGAGTGGTGGAACCATTCGCGCGGCAGCCGCACCAGGCGTCTGTCCGGTGCGCGCAGCACGGTGTTCTTGTACTCGGGGTGAAGGTAGGGCGGGTCGGCGTCGATGAAGTGCTCGGTGTCCACGAGGCTCCTCTGCTCGCTGAGGTGGATGCGGGGCCCGGGTCAGGCGAACGCGGGGAGCACCTCGGCGCTCAGCAGCGCCCGCATGTCCGCGAAGTCGCGCTCCTCACCGACGGGCACGAGGATGACCGTTTCCGCACCCGCCTCGACGAACCGGGAGATCTTCGCCGCGCAGTCGTCGGGGTTCCCGGCCAGCACGTACTTCTCAGTCAGCTGGGAGAAGTCCTGGTCGTACTGCGCGCTCAGTCGCCGGACCGCCTGGTCGACGGCGCGGTCCCGGTCGGCGTGGCAGGAGACGAAGGCGAAGAGCGCGGGGCGCACGGCATCGGGTTCGCGCCCGGCGGCCGTGCTCAGCGAGCGCAGTTCGGTGAGGCTCGCCGCGAACCTCTCGGGCGTGTACATGTAGGGCATCCACCACTGCGCGAACCGTGCCGCGCGCCGGATGGCCGGTGTCTTTCGCCCGGACACCCAGATCGGCGGATGCGGCCGTCGTACGGGGGCGGGGTCGAGCGTGACATCCCGCAGCGTTCCGTACGGCCCTTCGCGGGAGACCGACTTCTGCGTCCACAGCCGGGTCACGACGTCCAGGGCATCGTCCGAGCGCGCACCACGGGAGTTCACCGGTATGCCGCACGCCTCGAACTCGCGCGGTTCCTCGCCGGCGACACCGACCCCCAGGTTGAACCTGCCGTTGGACAGCACGTCGATGACAGCGCCCATCTTCGCCAGGAGCGGCGCCGGATAGAGCGGCAACTGGAGGACGCCGGAGAGCAGTTCGAT
Source organism: Actinomadura madurae (assembly GCF_047130825.1). Lineage (NCBI taxonomy): Bacteria > Bacillati > Actinomycetota > Actinomycetes > Streptosporangiales > Thermomonosporaceae > Actinomadura > Actinomadura madurae. The sequence continues at coordinate 6,301,509 of NZ_CP083237.1, read as the reverse complement.
CCGGCTTGTGAGGACCGCGGCCGCTGACAGGGCGGTCAGTGCGTTGGGTGTGGGCACGTGGAAGAACAGGTGCTCGCCGACGGCCAGATAGTCGTAGCCGAGATCCTCGATGGACCGGGCGGTCTCCGGCAGGGTCGCGACGTCGGTGGCCGCCATCCCGAACCGGACCCGGCGGGGCGCCGGGGCGTTCTCCGGCCGCGTCACAGGGCACCGCTTTCACGGAGTTCCCGCACGCGATCGTCGTCCATGCCGAGAATCGTGGTCAGCACCTGGTAGGTGTCCTGCCCGTAGCTCGGCCCCGAGTGATCGAAAGGACCGCCTATATAGGAAGGCGTCTCGCTCATCGAAACGGGATTCTCCTTGACCGGCCAGGTGCCGATGTCGCGCTGGTCCAGCTCCACCATCCATTTCCGATGGCGTAGCTGAGGGTCGCTCTCGTAGCGGTCCTGGGCCGTCTGGCACACCCCGGCGGGCACCGACCGCGCCTGGAGCGCGGCCATCAGTTCGAACCCGTCCCTGCCACTGGTCGCCGATTCGAGCAGCCTGTCCAGGTCATCCTGGTGGCGAAGCCGGTCCTGGAGCGTGGCGAACCTCGGCTCCCGCGCCCAGCCGGGGCTGCCCAGCTCGGCGATGAGCTGCGTCCAATGGTCCTCGGTGAAGGCCGCGACGGCGATCCACCGGTCGTCGCCTCGCGTGCGGTACGCACCGTGCGGGGCGGCCGGCTTGTACGGGGAGCGGTTGCCGTACCTGGACCAGGCCCGTCCGTTCACCGAGTGGTCGAGGACGGCGGTGCCGGTCAGGTAGATCCCCGCCTCCGTCTGCGATGCGTCGATGTAGCACCCCTGACCGGTGGCAGTGCGGCGGTACAGGGCGGCGAGCATCGCGTTGGCCATGTTGTAGGCGCCGAACCAGTCGAGGTAGGAGTAGCCGATCCCGGCCGGGGGGAACGGAGACGGCAGCCCGGACATCTCGGTGAGGCCCGAGTAGCCCTGGGCGGTGGGGCCGAACGCGCGCGCCGCGCCGTAGGTGCCGTGCTGCCCGAAACCGGACTGCTGGACGTAGACGATCGAGGGGTTGAGCTCCTTGAGCCGTTCGTAGCCGAGGCCCATCCGCTCCATCGTGCCCGGCGAGAAGCCCTCGACGATCATGTCCGCTTCGCGGATGAGCTCTTCGAGCACCTCCTTGCCCCGCGGATGCTTGAGGTTGAGGGAGATGCCGCGCTTGCCGGCGTTGACGTCCATGAAGTGCCCGCAGCGATCGGGGTCGGTGACCTCGGGGGCGGTGATGGGGCCGGTCGCCGCGTCGCGCTCGGCGCGGCCTCCCGGCGGGCACATGCCGTACCCGAATCGCATGCTGTCCCAGCGCGACGCGTGCTCGACCTTGATGACGTCGGCGCCCATCGCGGCGAGGAACCGGCCGGCGCCGGCGCTCGCGAGCATCCAGCTCAGGTCGATGACCCGGACACCGGACAGCGCGAACGGTTTGCCGTGCCTGCTCACCGAGGATGGTGCGGCGTCCCGGGATCGGCTTTCGCGCGGTGGCCGCACGGCTCGCCGGCGCTCGGGCCGCGCGGCGCGCCACTCGGCCGGCACTGTCGCGGTGTGCTCGCCGAGCAGCGGAGGTCGCGGGCCGCGGTGCCAGGGCACCTCGGGACAGAACCATTTGGCCCCGACGTAGGTGAAGGTTTCGCCGAGCTCCGGGTGGTGGACGGCGAAGAAGGTGTCCCTGGCCTGCCAGTGGTCGTCGTCGACGTTCTCCTCCGGGCGGCGGATCGGCGCCCACGGCAGGCCCTCCGCCTGGGCGTCGCGCCAGATCTCCCGGTCGTATCTCAGGCGCCCGACCAGCGTGTCGGTGACGTCGTTGATGTGCATCGCCGTCATCGGCTGCAGACGGAAGTCCTCGTCGCGGTACTCGGGGTCGTCGAGGTCGGCCTGCATGCCGTACTTGCGCAGGACCCGGAGGTTGGCGTCCCAGTCGGTACCGAAGCTCTTGAGATAGGTCCGGTACGGCATCACATAGCGGCCGTCCTTGGTGATCGCCAGGGAGGGCACGGTCGAGTCGGGCATCGAGTGGCGGCCGGTCAGGCGGTGGTGCTCCATGCGCAACAGCACCCAGTCCGGTGTGTCCAGTTCGGTGTTGGCGCTCACGGCCTGGTGGACACTGGTGTCGAGGGTCTGGCCCCTGCCGGTGCGCAGCCGGTAAGTGAGCGCCCCGAGCACCGACATGACGGCCATCTCACCGGCTATCTGGTACGACTGCCACATCTGGGGTGCGACCGGCGGTGTGTCGTAGCAACCGGACGGATCGGGATCGTATCCGCAGTTCATCATGACCCCGCCAAGGGCGAGGTGGACCAGATCGCTGCCCACATGGCCGGCCCAGGGCCCGGTGTCCCCGAAGGGGCTGATACGGACGTGGATCAGCGCCGGATTGGACTCGCGCAGCCGCTCGTATCCGATGCCCCGCTCGTCCAGGTAGCCGCGGGGACGGCTGTCGATGATCACATCCGCGGTCTCCGCCAACCCGGCGAACTCCGCCCTTCCCTGCGCGCTGTCGAGGTCGAGCACGATCGACCGCTTGCCGAGGTTGAAGTGCCAGAAGCAGAGGCTGCGGTCGGGGTCCGGCACGTCGTGGTGGAACGGGCCGTACCGGCGGGTCTCCTCACCCTCTGGCGGCTCGACCTTGACCACGTCGGCGCCCAGCCCCGCGAGCAGCTTCCCGCAGTATTCGCCGAGTTCGTTCGCCAGTTCCAGGACGCGGATCCCGTCCAGGAACGGCCGGGCGGCGACCTGGTTGGTGGTGCTCATCAGACCGGTGTCCTTTCGGTCAGGAAGTGGTGCGGACTGTCGCCGGGGCATGCCGGCCCGCGTCGGGCATGGCGTTCTTGTCGGGCATGGCGTCTTCGTCGGCGACGAGGACCGCGGCCTGGGAGTTGTAGAAGAACCCGCCAATGGCAAGCAGGGCGGTGCGGGCACCGGGGATCTGGCGGTCGCCGGCCGTGGCGCGCAGCTGGTGCACCGCGTCGCGGACGTACCCGGTTCCCTGGGATCCGCCCTCCGACAACATGCCGCCCTGGGGGTTGACCCGGACACGGCCGTCGATGAGGAGCCGGTCGCGTTCGGTGTCCCAATGCTCCTCGACGAACTTCCCGGCCTCGCCGGGATCGCACCAGCCCAGCTTCTCGAACCAGGAAAGGGTGATGAAGGTGAAGCCGTCGTAGATGTAGGCGACGTCGACGTCCGCGAGAGTGCGTTCGCTGCGGGCCCGGAGCTGGCCGACCACGACGTCCTGGCCGTGGCGATGCAGGGAGGCCAGTTGCTCCTCGTCGCTCGCGGTCTCGACCAGACCCTCGCTCGCCGTGTGGATCAGCACGGGGGCGTGCGGCAGGTCGCGGGCCCGCTCGGCGCTGGTCAGCACGAACGCCTCGGCGCCGTCGACCGGGAGGTCCATGTCGAGCATTCCCAGGGGCTCGCGGATCATGGGCGCCGCGAGGTAGTCGTCGAGGGTCAGCCTGGTGCGCATGGCCGCCAGCGGATTGTCGGCCGCGTTGGTCCGGCTGTTCACGGCGATGCGGCCGAGATGCCGCCTGGTGACCTGGTTCTCGTGGAGGTACCTGCTCGCCCAGGCGGCGTACGCGGCGGCGTTGCGGGCGTTCTCCGGAGGCGGGTTGTCGTAGCCGCGCACCCATCGCCGGAACGGGTCCTCCGCGGCCTTCCGCGAGTTGTACGGGGAGCGGAAGTTGTAGTGGTACACCAGCACGGTGTCGCACACACCCGCGTAGATCGCGTTCATCGCGTCCAGCAGCGGGCCGACGATGACCGGGTTGCCGTCCCCGAAGTAGGTGACCTCCGGCAGCCGGAGCATCGCCACCATCTCGGTGGCGCCCGGGGGGACGATCGTCCAACTGCCCATGCCGGCCGAGGAGACGACCCCGTCGATGTCATCGCGGGTCAGGCCCGCGTCCCTGATCGCGGCGACCGCGGCCTCGGCGGCGAGTGTGCGCGCGCTGCGGCCGGTCCGCCGGGTGTAGCCGGTCGAACCGACGCCGACGATGGCGATCCGGTCCTGGATGCCGTTGTGGGTCATCGCCGGGCTCCGTCCTGGGTGGTGACGGTGCGGAAGACCGGGTACGGCGCTCCGGCCCGTTCGGTCCAGGCGAGCTCCACCGCGGTCCCGATCGGGGCGGGCAGCGCCGGGCTGCCGATGATGGTGCTGGTGAACCGCAGACCCGCCTGTTCGGCCAGTTCCACCGTCACCACCGGGTGGGGATAGCTGACGCCCTCTGCCTGGGGCCCCTGATGCAGGAGCATCGACAGATGGACGACCCCCCGCCCGCTGACCTTGGTGGGCACGACGTCGAAGGACCAGCACCACGGGCAGATGGCCCGGGGCGGGGCGTGCCAGGCCCCGCAGTCGGCGCACCGCGGAAGGCGCAACTCCCGCTCCAGCCAGCCCTCGTAGAGGTGGCGGGAGTCGTCGTCCAGGGCGGCGTCCGGGTAGCGTTCCCAGACCGGCACGGGCTCCTGCCGTCGCCGACCCCGCTCGGACCGCTGCGGCCCGGTCACGATGTGCGTCCCGCGCGGTCGAACCACTTCGCCAGCGCGTCAAGGCCCACCTGGAACGCCCCGGTGCCCATCTGCTCGTCCACGGCCTCGACCACACCGTCGTCCGCCTCGAACCGCGCCGACCAGGAGACGGTGCAGCCGCCTCCCGGATCGGCCGTGACCGCCAGGGTCGCCTGGTGGTCCGCGATGGGAAACGGCGGGTCCGGCATGCTGTAGACCATGCGCATCGCCGCGTCGTCCACGGCCACGAGCCGTTCGACGAACTCCATTCCGCCGCTGTGCACGACGCGCTCGACCTCGGGAGTGCCGGGTGGGCCTCCGCGTAGTTCCAGCCGGTCGATCCCCGGCATCCAGCGGTCGACCGCGGCGAAGTCGCCGATCAGATCCCATGCGCGCGCCGCGGGTACGGGAAGGCTGATGGTCCTGACTACCAAGGGCATGGGTCGTCTCCCAAGTCGTGAGTCGTCGTGAGCGTGCGTGGCGGTCGTAGAGGGGGGTTACTCCCTGGCGACGGCAGGGTCGGGATCGTCCCCACCGACCACCTGCGCTCCTCCGGCGGAGAGGGCGTGCGCCTGCCTGCGCTGACCGCGCTCCACGAGCAGGCCGGTCACGCCGGCGGCGACGAGCAGGACCGAGATCAGGATGATTCCCGCGTCCTGGTTTCCGGTGAGGTCGCGCAGCCAGCCGGTGATGTAGGGGCCGAAGAAGCCGGACGAGACGCCGACGGTGTTGACCAGGCCGAGCGCGGCGGCGGCGCCGACCCCCCGGTAGAGGTTGGACGTCATCACGGAGACCAGCGGCGCCGCGCCGACGATGCCGACGGCCATCACGCACAGCCAGGCGATGAGGGCCAGGGGGCTTTCGGCCAGGGTCGCGCCGATGCCGCCGGTCACACCGATCACGGACGAGACGGCGATGTGCGCACCCGGCTTGCCCTTGCGGTCGCAGTGCCGGCCGTACAGGAGTTGGGCCAGACCGCCGCAGGCGAACGGTACCGAGGTGAGCAGCGCCGCCTGGACGGGTGAGTAGTGGGTGTCGAAGCGCTCCTGGAACCCCAGGACGAGCGTGGGCAGGAAGAAGGTGAGTGCGTACGATCCGTAGTTGAAGACGAAGAAGCAGAATCCGAGCAGCCAGGCCCGGCCGTTGCGCAGGACGTCGCGGACTCGCCCGGCCCTGGTCGCGTACTGCTCCGCATCGGCGTTCAGCCTGGCCTGGATGTCGGCCTTCTCCGCCGACGACAGCCAGGATGCGGTCTGTGGACGGTCGTCGAGGTAGAACAGCGCGATCATGCCCATCACCACGGCGGGAACGCCGGTCGTCAGGATGAGGAAGCGCCAGCCGGTCAGGCCCAGTGGCTGCGCGGAGTCGCCGACACCGATCAGCCACATCGACAGCGGAGCCCCGATCACGGTGGTGACCATGACGGAGAACAGGAACCTGGTGATGGCCCGTCCGCGGTACTCGCTGGAGAACCAGTAGGTGAGGTAGAGCAGGACGCCCGGGGTGAAGCCCGCTTCCGCGAGGCCGAGCAGGAAGCGCATGACGTACAGCGTCTCCGCGTTGGGCACGAACGCGGTGAGCATCTGGACGACGCCCCAGGTGATGATGATGCGCCCCAGCCAGAGACGCGCACCGAACCGGTGCAGGGCGACATTGCTGGGCACCTCGATGGCGATGTAGCCGATGAAGAAGATCCCGGCGGCGAATCCGAACGCCGTCGCGGACAGCCCCAGGTCCTCGTTCATCCCGGCGGGCCCCGCGTAGGCCAGGCTGATCCGGTCGATGTACGCGACGAACATCAGCAGGCAGAGGAACGGGATGATGCGCAGCGAGACCTTGCGGTTGATCTGCGCGGAGCTGAGCGGCGCGGCGGCGGCACCGGTGGTCACCGGCTCGCCCTTCTCTTGGCCGCGGCCGGGTCGGCGCACAACGAAAGAGGGGCGCCGGTGAAGTCGGAGGTCCGATCGCCGGCGCCGGGTACCCGGGGGGATCCGCCGGCCTGGGGCGTAGTGCCAAGGGCTCGAATGACCATGGAACTGTCCTTTCCCGACTCCATGCTTCGGCCGGACGGCGAAGCGAAGGACGTGGCTGAGTGCTGCGGGACGCTTCCCGGAGCACGGGTCGATTCGATGTGGCTTCGTCGGGACGAAGCGACACCGCGCGGAAATACCGAATCGAGCCTCTGCCGTACGAGGACAGGGGTTGGCGATCGGAATCCCGCCGCCGCAGGTGACACGAAACCGGGTGACGAATCACCGAGGGAAACGTGCGGTCCTGTTAATCGGATATGGGGTGGTGGTGGAAACCATGACGGCTTCATGGATGCGGAACAGTCCAGGCCATCCTGGCCTTGTGGCCCCGCGATGGCCGCGTTTCCGGAGTGCGCTGTAGCGCCACGATCCGGAAACCGAGCGCGATGATCGAGTATGCAGGTGACGCGGTTCCTATAGGCAATAGGGAAGTTACTACCGGAACCGCGAAGCCGTCAACCACCTGGAGCGGAGTCTTCGAAGGCCGGGGCGGCTCGCGGGTTCCGGTCGCGGGGGGAGAGGGCGGCGAGAGCCCGTTCGGGGAAGGGGAAGTCGAACGCCCGTGATCTTGTATGGATTTCTCCCGCCCTCCCCAGTGCGGGCAGGGTGGGATCGGTAGGGTTGGGCTCGGTGACGCGGTACCCGGATGACGGGCGCCGCCCGTCGGTGGGAAAGGGGCGATCCATGGCTTCGGGGGCGGCGACGCCGGGCGCTGACGCTTCCAAGCCGGTCGGCAGGCCCGGGCGCAAGGGCGGAGTTTCCGTCGAGCGCATCGTCGACGTCGCCGTGGACGTGCTGGCCGACCGTGGCGTGGACGGCCTGACGACGGCTGAGATCGCTCGCCGCCTGAAGGTCTCCCAGCCCACGCTGTACAGCCACGTCAGCAACCTCAACGAGATCCGCTCCCGGACCGCGATCCGCGGAATGATCGAGCTCAGCGGGAGGGTGCGCGGCGCGGTGCGCGGCCTGGAGGGTGACGAGGCGCTGCGCGCGATGGCCTACGCGTACCGCGGGTTCGTGCGCGATCACCCCGCGCTGTACATGCTGCAGCAGCGTGCGCCGTCGACGCCCGAGTTCTGGGAGGCGGCGAACGAGGCGGCGAGCGCCGTCCGTGACGTGTTGCGGGCTCAGGGGCTGTCCGAGGAGCTCATATCGCATGTGCACCTGGTCTTCCGTACGTCGATTCACGGATTCGTCGACCAGGAGATCAATGACGCCATCCCCGACGTCTCGGATGTGGACGCCAGCTTCGAGCTCTTCCTCCGATTCTTCATCGATGGTGTGAGCCGGCTCGTCACCGACTGATCCGGACGGGGTGTCTGTCCCCGTTATCAGGCGATCTCCCAGCGTGCCGGAAGGGCGCTCGGGCATTCGAGGGGTTGACGGCGGTTTCAGCCGCGGCTATCTTCCCTATTGCTTATAGGAAAAAGGCCGCTCGCGTGGACGATCGCCATGCCCGGTCTCCTGGTTCGTAGCGCGACCGCGCCGCCCGAACACATATCTCTGACGACCGACACCCGCACCCCGGCCAGTCCTGGTCGGTGTCTCGGACCACCTCTGCTTCTCGTGCTTCCCGGTCACGCCGCGCACGGGTGCGTCATGCACCCCGGCGCGCTGTGCCTTGCGCGCATACCGAGCGGCGCGCACGTCGCCGCCCACACCAGGACAGGAGTTCCGCGAGATGACGCAACCAAATAGAGGCGACCGCGCTGCGGTACGACTGCTCGCTCTCGGCGGATCGACCAGGGCGGGATCCAGCTCCGAGGAGGCCCTGCGCGTGGCCGCGTCCTGCGCTGAGAAGAGCGGCGCGGTGGTCGAGGTGCTCGCCGGGCCGGCGCTGGTCCTGCCGATCTACCAGCCCGAGTCGCCCGTCCGCTGTGACGAGGCCAGGGCCCTCACCGCCGCCGTGCGCCGCGCCGACGGGCTGCTGATCGCCTCGCCCGGCTACCACGGGACCGTGTCCGGAATGATCAAGAACGCCCTGGACTACATCGCGGATCTGCACGACGAGGAGCGGGTCTATCTCGACGGCCTTCCCGTCGGGTGCATAGCGGTCGCGCACGGCTGGCAGGCCGCGGTGTCGACCCTGCACAACCTGAGGGTCGCCGTCCACGCGTTGCGCGGCTGGCCGACGCCGCTCGGAGCCGCGCTCAACACGGCGCAGCCGGCGATCGGCGCGACGGACTCCCGCATCGACGAGTCCTCGCGCCGGCAACTCGAAACGATAGCCGGGCAGGTCATGGACTTCGCCACTGCCCGGCTCCCCGTCCACAGCTGAGCGGGTCCGCCGCCTTCCGGGCCCCCACCGTTCTCGACGCGTGGTGCGGCGACCCGGACCGGGCACCGCGCCGACCTTCGCAACCTCCGCCGGCCCGCTCCAGCCCGTTCGCCACCGATCCGCGCAATCGCGCATGAGTCCAAGGAGACGATGCCCCATGACCAGCACAGCCGGGCAGCAAGACGCCGCCGTCGGCGATGTCGTCGACCCTGTCGTGTCGCCGAAGGACACCCCGATCCTCAACGACGACAACAAGTTCAAGCTGGTGCTGCTGTCCCTCAACACCGGGCGCGGCACGACCCTCTCCCATGGTGCGGGCACGCTGCGGATCACCTGGGACGAGACCGTGCGCATCGCCCAGGCCGCGGAGAGGGCCGGCATCGACGCGATCCTGCCCATCGCGCACTGGAAGAACTGGACGCGGTCGCGGCCGCAGTATGACCGCAACTGGGACGCCCTCACCTTTGCGGCGGGGCTCGCCGCCGTGACCGAGCGGATCCAGTTCTTCTCGACGGTGCACATACCGCTCTTCCATCCTGTGATGGTCGCCAAGATGGCGGCCACGGTCGATCACATCGCTTCGGGGCGCCTGGCGCTGAACGTGGTCGCGGGCTGGAACCAGGCCGAGTTCGGCATGTTCGGGCTCGACCCAGTGGAGCACGACGAGCGCTACGAGTACGCCGCGGAGTGGATGGATCTGCTGCAGCGGATCTTCCGCGAGGACGCGTGGTTCGACTTCGAGGGCCGCTACCTGCGCGGTCGCGACATCGCCTCCCAGCCGAAACCGCTCCAGCGTCCGAGTCCAGTGATCATGAGCGCCGGCTCCAGCCCGGTCGGGCTGGCCTTCGCGGCCAGGTACGCCGACGTCAACTTCGGTATCTATCCCAACCTCGACGACTTCCCGGAGGCGGTGCGGAGGAATCGCCAGATCGCGGCCGAGGCGGGCAATCCCGGGCTCAAGTTCTGCGGCCACGCCTACGTCGTGTGCGCGGACACGGAGAAGGAGGCGAGGCGGCGCTACGAGTACCTGCTGGACGACGAGCTCGACCGGGCGTCGACCGAGGCCCTGATGACCATGTCCACCGGCAAGATGCAGAGCATCGACGTGGTCGCCCAGACGGCCATGATGCGGAGAACCGCCGGAGGCAACTGGGGTTTCCCGCTGATCGGCACCGCGGAACAGGTCGCCGAGGACCTCATGGCCATGGCGAAGGGCGGGCTGGAGGGCACGGCACTGTCCTTCCCGGACTACGACGAGGGGGTCGCCCGGTACGACGAGTCGATCCGGCCGCTACTGGTCGAGGCCGGCTTGAGGAAGGCGTGAACATGGCCGCCGAATCCGCCGACCGGGGCGGCGCTGTAAGCGCGTCGCCACTCGTGCTGCTGAACCGGCCGCTGCCGCATGTGCTGGAGATCCGGTTGAACCGGCCGGAGAAGCTCAACGCGCTCAACGTCGCACTGCGCGCGCGACTGCGCGATGCCCTGCGCGATGTGCGGGACGACGAGGACGTGCGGGTCGTGGTGCTCTCCGGGGCGGGCCGCGCCTTCTGCAGCGGCGCCGACGTCGCTGCCTCGTCGGAGTACGGGTCCCTGACGCCCGAGGACGAGCGCCGCCGCATCCTCGACGGCTCCATCGAACTGTTCCTGGACGTCTGGCGGCTGCCGGTCCCCGTGATCGCCGCGATCCACGGGCACTGCGTCGGACTGGCCACGATCCTCGCCAACTGCTGCGACATCGTCCTGTGCGACGAGGCCGCCACCATCTCATGGCCGGCGCTTCCCTTGGGCGGGGGCCTGATCAGCCCCACCTGGGTATGGCATGTGGGCCTGCACAAGGCCAAGGAGATGAGCTACCGCGTCGGTTCCAGGATGACCGGAGCAGAGGCCGCGGCCTGCGGGTTCGCCAACCACGCCGTCCCCGGGACGGAGCTTCACGCGACGGCCCGGGCGATGGCCGCCGACATCGCCCGGGTCGGCCGGGACCTGCTGACGCTCAAGAAGCACGCCCTCAACCAGGTGCACGGTCGACTCGGCTTCGAGGACGCCGTCCGGGCCGGCGCGGCGTGGGACGCGCTGGCGCACAGCACCCGGGCCGTCACCGAGATACACGACCAGCGTGAACGGGACGGCCTGAAGGCGACGATCAGCGCATGGAGGTCGTCGCCGCCGTCCAGCCCCTTCCCGCCCGCCACCGGTGAGCCGGCGGCGGACCAGTGAAAGCGGTCCGATGAAACCCTCCTCCGACTATTTCAGCGCCACGCGCGCCGTCGCCGTGGTCGGCGCCTCCGAGCGGAACTTCTACGCGACGATGGCCATCAGGAACCTCGACGCCTACGGGTTCGACGGGGAGATCCTGCCGGTGCACCGCGAGGGCGGAACGCTGCTCGGGCACAAGGTCCACCCTGACGTGGCCGGTCTTCCCGTCGACCCCGACCTGGCGGTCCTGGGCGTCTCCGCTGCGCGGGCCCCCGAAGCCATCGGGCAGCTCGCGGAGCGCGGCTGCCGCCGGGTGGTCCTGATCGCCGACGGCTACATCGAGCGGGCGGACGAACTCGGCGCCGCCCGGACGGCCGAGCTGCGGGCCGCGTGCGAGCGGCTGGGCATCGAACTCGTGGGGCCCAACGGCATCGGCGTCGCCTGCTTCACCGACGGCCTGGTCCCGATCTGCGAGCCCGTGCCCGCGGGCATCAGGGCCGGGCGCGTATCGGTCGTGAGCCACAGCGGAGCGCTGATCTCCGGGATTCTCGACGGCTTCGTCACCGAGGACGTGGGCGTCAACGCCGTCGTATCCGTCGGCAACGGGACCGTCACCGGTCTCCTGGACTGGATCGACTGGATGGTCGACGACCCCGGCACCGGCACCGTGGCCTGCTACGCCGAGAACATCGACGATCTGGGCCGCTTCCGCGACATCGCCGGACGCGCCGCCTCGACCGGCACGCTGATCGTGCTGCTGGCGGTGGGCCGGAGCGCGCTCGCCCGCGACATAGCGCTCTCGCACACCGCCTCCATCGCCGGCGACCACGACCTGCTGGAAGCCGTGTGCGCGGACACTGGAGTCGTGCTCGTACCGGACGTCGAGACCATGGTGACCGTCTGCCACCTCCACGAACGGCGCCTGGCAGGGGACCTGGCCGACGGCAGCGGTCCCGTCGTGATCACCTCGTCCGGAGGTGCGGCGACCCTCACCGCGGACCTCGCCGGGGACGGCGGGCTCCGGCTGCCCGAACTCGGCGAGGCGTCCCGCTCCCTGCTGGGCGGGCTGGTCTCCGCCTCCGGCTACGTCGGCAATCCCATGGACCTCACCGCGTCGGGCGGCCTGGACGGTCCGGCTCGGCTCCGGCTGTACGAGTCGCTGCTGAGCGACGAAGGGACGACAGGCGGTATGTACGTCCTGGGGGTCAACTTTCCCGGGGACGAGGATTTCCGTGCCATGCACCGGGAGATGCTCGGGGCGCTCGCCACGTCCACCACGACGACGGGACGGCACGTCGTCGTCGCGGGCGTCGCCGACCAGCAGGTCACGGACTGGGTCGGCCGCCTCGTCCGGGACACTCCGGGACTCGGGCTGGTCCGCAGCCTGCGACGTGCCACCGCCGCGCTCGGCGTCCTGCAGCGGCGCACCCGGCACCGCCGTCAGGCGCCGTGGGAGCCGCGCATGCCCGCCGCGCCGGCGAGTGCGTCGTCGTGGGTGAGCGAACCGCAGGCCAAGGAACTGCTGGCCGCCCGAGGGCTGCCGGTGGTCCGCGGTCTGCGGCTGGGCGGTGTCGACGGCATCGGCACCGCCCGGCTGCCCGGACCGGGACCCTACGCGGTGAAGGCCGTGGTACGGGATGTCGGCCACAAGGCCCGCCTGGGGCTGGTCCGGCTCGGTGCCCGGGACCGGGACGAGGTGCGCTCGGCGGCCGAGGCCATCGAGCGCAGCGTCGACGAGCACGCACTCGCCGAACGCTTCGAGGGCCTGCTGGTCGAGGAGATGGTGAACGGCTTCGAGGTCATGGTCTCCACCCGCTGGGCCAAGGGGCTGCCGTTCCTGACCCTCGCCCTCGGCGGCACGCTCGTGGAGGCGCTGCGCACCGGCGCGAGTGTGCCGCTCCCCTGGCACCCGAAGTCCTGGGACTCCCTGACGGAACGCTCCGGACTGCGCCGGGTCCTGGACGCCCTGCCCGCCGGCGGTGGTGCGACCGTGCGCCGGATCTGCGAGGAGATCGCGGACGAGGCCGTGCACGGCGGCCTGGCGCGGTTCGGCACGGTCGAACTGAACCCGGTGATCGTCAGCCCGGACGGTGGCGCGCACATCGTCGACGCCCTTCTGCTGTGACCGGCCTCCGTCCGGGTTGCGCGCCAACCGCCGCAGCCCCACCGTCCACCCGTCAGGCCAGCGAAAGGCAGCGCCATGAACGACACGCGGACCCCGGCCGCCCCGGCGATGACCATCGGCGGCATCGACATCGCCATCGGAGGACGCGAACGTCCGCGGGATGACATCGTCGCCATCGCACGTGCGGCCGACGACGCCGGAGCGGGCGCGGTCTGGGTCACCGAGGGCATCGGCCGGGACGCCTTCTCCGTGCTGACCGAGCTGGCGCTGCGGACCCGGCGGATCGGTCTGGGCACCGGCATCGTGAACGTCTTCAGCCGCACCCCCACCGCGCTCGCCCAGGCCGCCGCCGGACTGATGGAGGTCATGGGCGACCGGCCGCTGAACCTCGGCCTCGGCACCAGCGGGCGGGCCCTGGTGGAGCAGTACCACGGGGTTCCCTTCGACCGTCCGGTCAGCCGGCTTCGAGAGGCGGTCCGGGCACTGGACGGCGGGTTCACGACCGGAGCCCTGCCCGAGCGGGGGGAGATCTTCTCCCACACCGGCCTGTCGCTCGGCATCACGACCGATCGGGCGCGCCTGCGCCTCTACGTCGCCGGGCTCACGCCGAAGACCATCGAGGTGACCGCGGCGCACGCCGACGGATGGCTGCCGATCTGGCCGTCGAGGACGGGTCGCGGCGGGCAGCTGGCGGACCTGGGGAAAGCGGCCGTCACCGCGGGGAGGCCGATGCCCGCCGTGGCCGGCTACATCTACGGGGTCGTCGGAGCGGAGCGCGAACTCAGCCGTCATCTGCGGGCGACCCTCGCCTGGTACGTGGCGGCCAACGGCACCGCCTACCGGCGCCTGTTCGAGCGGTATGGCTTCGCCGACGAGGTGGCGCGCATCCGTGAGCTGTGGGCCGCCGGGAAACGGGACTTGGCGCGCGCCGCCGTCTCCGACGAGATGCTCGCCGATACGACGCTGCGCGGGACACCCGCCGCGGTTCTGCGGCAGGCCGCGGAGTTCCGGCGGGCGGGCATCGATCGGCCGGTCCTGCGCCTGCCCGGGCAGGTTCCCACCGCCGACTGCGTCGGGATGATCCACGCGCTCGCCGGGGAATCGGGAGGGTCCGGCAGCCGGGGCGGTAGTCCGAGACGAGCCGGAGAGAACCTCTGATCATGCGCGACGATCTGCCCGGATACCGCGAGCTGCCCCTGCTGCACACGGACGGGGACTACCGGCATGCCTGGGACGTGTACCCGCCGGGCGAGAACCTGGGATGCCTGCGCAATCTGACCTCGCGGGCCCGGCGGCGCGGCTTCGCGACGGTCCGTGAGAACACGGTGGTGAACATCTCGCTCCCCATGAACCACCCCGACCCGCCGCTCTTCGGCAGGCAGCCGCTTCAGCACACGGTGTTCTCGCCTTCGCGCAATGTCATGGACGACCGTCTGGATCGCTTCTTCACCCAGGCATCGACCCAGTGGGACGGCTTCCGGCACGTCAGAGCGCGCGAGTTCGGATTCTTCACCGGCCATCCGGGAGGCTTCGAGGCGGATGACGACCGTCTCGGCGTCAACCACTGGGCTGAGACCGGCATCATCGGCCGTGGTCTCCTCGTCGATGTGTCCGCGCGGTGCCCCGCCACACCCGGCGAATGGGCCGCCGGGGGCCATGTGATCGACGCCGATGCCCTGGCGCGTGCCGTGGACGACGCCGGTGCCGAGGTGCTTCCGGGCGACGTGCTGTGCGTGCGCACCGGCTGGATGCGGTGCTACTGGGAGAGCGACACCGCCGGCCGGGACTGCCTCGCCCGCAGCCGGCGCTGGCCGGGACTCGCCGGGTCCGCCTCAATGGCCGAACTGCTGTGGGACTGGCGGGTCAGTGCCGTCACCGCCGACAACCCCGCCGTGGAGGCCGCGCCCGGCCGGCCCGGGGACGGATCCCTGCACAGGCGGCTGCTCCCGCTGCTCGGCATGCCCATGGGTGAGCTGTTCACCTTCGAAGAGCTGGCCCGGGTCTGCGCTGACCTGGGCCGCCACGAGTTCCTGTTCGTCTCTGTGCCCCTGAACCTTCCGGGGGGCGTGGGGTCGCCGGGAAACGCCGTAGCGGTCCTGTGAGCCGGGATGAGCCGTCCTTGGCGAGCACGAGGCGCCCGGCCGCTAGGCGGGGTGGCGCACGCCGAACCTCTCCAGCGCGCGGAGGTCCAGGTCGGCGCCCAGACCAGGACTGTCCGGCAGGACGGCCTTCCCGCCGCGGATCTCGAGCGCCGTGGTCGCCACGTCGTGCGGAAGCATGGTGAAGAAGCTCTCCTCCGCCGGGATGTCCGCGCATTGCCGGTAGGCGGCGCACATCTGCAGGGACGCCAGCGCGCCCACGGCCGACTCCCCGCTGAGCCCGGCCACGCACGGTACGCAGGCGTCCTCGCAGATCTCGACGATCCGGCGCGCGTTGGCGTAGCCGAGGCGATTGGCCTTCACCGAGACCGCCCGCGCACCTTCGTCGATGACCTGGCGCGCGGCGGCGGGGGAATCCACCACACGGTCGACCAGGACGTCGACGCGGGACCTGCGGAACAGCTCCCGGCGGTGGGCGGGCGGCTCCAGCGGGCAGGGATCCTCGAAATGCGCCACGCCGAGCTCGGCCAGGGCGTCCCCGACCAGCAGGGCCTCGCGCCGCGAGTATGCGGAGTTGGCGTCGACCCGAACGGACAGGGAGTCGCCGAACGCGTTCCTGATGTCCTGGATCCTGGCGATGTCCTCGCGCGCGTCGCCACCGACCTTGACCTTCACGGCGGTGAAGCCGTGCCGGTCCACGGCCTTCGCCAGCTCGTCGACACATCCCTCGCGCGGCCCTCGGGTCAGCAGGGCCGAAACGGTCACCTCGTCCGTCCAGCCGCCCAGATAGGTCCGCAGCGGCAGGCCCGCGTGCCGGGCCCGGACGTCGGCGAGCGCGATGTCCAGCAGCGCCTTGGCGGGGGACCATCCGCGGACCCGGTCCACGGCGGCCTTCGTCCGCTCGGCGGAGAGGGGATCGACGCCGCGCAGCAGCGGTCCGTACAGCTGGCCGAGAGCCTGCGCCGTCAGCCGCGGCGAGGTGCCGGACCATGCCGGGTGCAGCCTCGCCTGCGCGAGACCGGTGACGTCCGAGTCGGTTCTCACCCTGAGCAGGACGGACTCCCAGTGCGTCTCGACGACGCCCGCCCAGGTGACCGGCCGCGGATGCGGGATGGAGACGATCCACGTGTCAAGGCCAACGATCCGCATCCAAATCCCGCCTTCGCCGGTGCCCGATGCCGTCGGCCACGTTAAGCGCCGAGCCCGGGCCCGTTCCGCCGAGCGCACGGATACCCAAGGAACCGGGCGCGCGGATCCAACTGAGCCGCCCCGGCATTCCCGGGCGGACCTCCACGGCCGTCCCGCCACATAGAAAGGAGAGCGGAACGATGACGATGAACCCGGGCCCTGTGAGCGGACCGGAGCGCTGGGACGTGCGACCGGGGCGCGGCGCGCGCACGGCGCGGGCATGGGGCGACGCCCTCACCGAAACCCATGGCGCCTTCGAGGTCAGGCTGCCCGATGACGACGCCTTCACCGGCTCGGTGGTACGCCACCGGCTCGGCACGATGGACGTGGTCGAGTGCCGCAGCACTCCGTTCGCCGGCTTCCGCGCCGCGGACCCGGCGGACGAACCGGGCGAGCAACGCATCGGTGTTCAGATGCTGCTGCGTGGAGTCGAGCGGATCACGGGGCCGCATGCCGGGAACCACGTGCTGACGGAGGGCGGCCTCGACCTGTGGGACGGGACGCGCCCGGCCAGGCTGGAGGTCGTGGAGCCGTTCGCCAAACGGACGCTCATCTTCTCCCGGCGCGTCGTGCTCGGCGCCTGCCCTCGTCTCGCGGACGTCGCCGCGGTGCCGGATCTGGGCCGCCTCCCCGGCGCGCGCCTGCTGGCCCGTTACGCGGACGCGGTGGTGACCGAGCTGCCCGGCATGGACGCGCGTATGCGGGCGACGGCCTGCGACGTCGCGCTGGAGCTGCTGCGCTCCCTGGTGGAACCCGCGCTTCCCGACACCAGGGCCGCGCGCAGGGAGGCCCTCCGTGCACGCGCCCGGCGCTACATCCGGATCCACCTGGCCGATCCGCGGCTCGGTCCCGATGCCGTCGCGCGGGCATTGTCGGTCTCGCTGCGCACCCTCCACTCCGCGTTCGAAGGGAGCGGTGAGACCGTCGCGTCGCTGGTGCGCAGGGGCAGGCTGGCGCGCTGCCGTGAGGACTTGGCCGACCCGGAGAGCGGCTCGATAACCGAGATCGCTTTTCGTTGGGGCTTCACCGACGCCACTCATTTCTCCCAGGCGTTCAAGCGCGAGTACGGCATGCCGCCCCGGGAGGCGCGTGCGCTGAGCACCAGGCAACCCCGCGCTGAACCGATGGTCTGAGCAGGCCGGACGCTCCTAGCGTCGATGCGGGAAGACCTGGGAGGGCGCATGGGCCTTGCTGTCGAGATACGGATGCCGCGGCTGTCGGAGTCGATGACCGAGGGCACCATCGAACGTTGGCTGCACGAGAACGGCGCCGAGGTCGACGCCGGTGAAGAACTGGCCGAGATCGACACCGACAAGGCCGTTGTCGGCGTGGAGGCGGAGGCCTCCGGGGTGCTGGAGATCGTTCTGCCCGAAGGCGAGTCCGCCCCTGTGGGGGCCGTCATCGCTCGGCTGGGGACGAGCTCGACCGCCGCCGCTGAGAGCCCGGACGCGGCCCCGGGCGACGACCGCTCGACCGCTGCCGCCACGGCCGACTCGTCGGCGGCTCCGCCCGATCCCGTCCGGCCGCCGTCCCCCGCGCGCGACCGGGACCGGCCGATCGCCTCTCCGCTCGCCCGGCGTCGTGCCCGCGAACTGGGGGTCGATCTGTCCGCGGTGACCGGGACCGGCCTGGGCGGAAGGATCATCCGCGCCGACGTGGAGGCCGCCGGGCAGGCCGCAAGGGACGCGGACGCCGCCGGGCGCGCCGCGACGGACGGGCAGGCCGCCGGGCGCGCCGCGGCGGACGGGGAGGCGGCCTCAGGGCGTGCCCAGGGCCGGTCGTCGGCAACGCGGCCCGGCGGTACGGTCCGGGCGGTCGCGGCCGGCGGTGACTCCACACGGGCGCCGCTGACCAGGATCCAGCAGGCGACGGTGCGCAGGCTCGCCGACGGCGCGTCCGTCCCGGTGTTCGCGCTGACCGCCGAGGTGGACATGAACGCCGCGATGGCGCTCCGCTCCGCCCTCGCCGAGATCAGTGATCCGGCGCCGACCGTCACCGACCTCGTCGTCGGGGCCGTGGCCCGGGCGCTCCGCGAGTTCCCCCGGCTGAACGCGTCCGCGGACGACGGCGCCGTCCTGCTGCACCCGCGGGTGAACGTGGGGATCGCCACGGAGACCCGGGACGGTCTCATCCTCCCCGTGGTGAAGGACGCCGACCGGCTGCCCGCGCCGGCACTGGCCGCTGTGACGAAGCCGCTCATCGCTCGGGTCCGGGACGGTGCGGCCACCCCGGCGGACCTGGACGGCGCCACGTTCACGGTCTCCAACCTCGGGATGTTCGGCATCGTCTCCTTCGAGGCCGCCATCGTTCCGCCGCAGGCCGCGATCCTGGCCGTGGGTGCGGTCAGGACGCTTCCGCGCTGGCGTGACGCCCTCCCGGGCACGAGCGAGAAGGACGGTGTCGTCGCCGTTCCCGTGATGGAGCTGACCCTCACCTGCGACCACCGCGTCGTCGATGGCGCGGACGCCGCCCGCTTCCTCACCCGCGTGGTCGCCCTGCTGCACCGCCCGCTGGCGCTGACGGTCCCCGAAGCGACCGCCTGACTCCAGCCCCCTGACCCGACACCGCCCTGCGAGAGGAGAACGAACGTGAGGCTGGACAAGAGCCGGCAGATCGGACTGTACCGCCAGATGGTCCGCATCCGAGAGTTCGAGGAACGTGTGAAAGGAACGTTCGCCGAGCATCCGGGCGTGATCCGCGGGCACACCCATCTGGCCGACGGCGCCGAGGCGTCCGTCGTCGGGTCGGTCGCCGCGATGCGTCCCGGCGACCAGGCCATGGCGACGTACCGCTGCCATGGCTATCCGATCGCGCTCGGCAGCGACACCGGGGCGATGATGGCCGAGATCTACGGCCGCGCCACGGGCCTGTGCGGGGGCTACGGCGGCTCCATGCATCTCACGGACGTCCCCCGTGGCTTTCTCGGCACCTCCGCCATCGTCGGGCAGAACATCCCGCAGGGCGTGGGGGCCGCGTATGCGGCTCAGCTGCGCGGGCGCGGTGACGTCGTCCTGACGTTCTTCGGTGATGGCGCGACCAAGCAGGGCGCCTTCCACGAGTCGCTCAACGTCGCGGCGCTGTGGAAGCTGCCGGTCGTCTTCATCATGGAGAACAACAGTTTCAGCGTCTCCGTGCGCACGGAGGAGGAGGACGCGAACGCCGCCGCGGGCGAGCCGCTGGCCGTCAAGGCCAAGGCCTACAGCATCCCCGGCGTCACCATCGACGGCGGTGACCCCCTCGCGGTCTACGAGACGGTGTCCCAGGCCGTCGAGCGTGCCCGTGCCGGTGAGGGCCCGACGCTGATCGAGTCGCTCGTCTACCGTCTGTCGGCGCACGGGAACTCGATCGCGCCACCCGGGGTACCGCTGCACTACCCGGAGCACGAGGCGATCGCGGTCTATGGCGCCGTCGAGGAGTACGAGGCCGCCAAGCGGGGCGACCCGGTACCGCGCTTCCGGGCCCGGCTCGGAGCCGACGGACTGCTCACCGCGGCCGAGGCCGAATCGATCGCGGAAGAGGCACGGGCCGAGATGCAGGCGGCGGTCGACTTCGCGCTGAACAGCCCGCTGCCAATGCCCGAAGCGGCGCTCTCCCATGTCCATGCGTGAGCGTCGACCCCCCGTCTCCGGCAGGAGCAAACAGGAGAGCCAGGAGAGCAGAGCATGAGCCACGAGATTCCGTTCGTCGCCGCGATCGCCGAAGCCGTACATGGGGAGATGTCGCGCGACGAAGACGTCGTGTTGTTCGGGCAGACCATAGGTGAGGACCACTACGAGAGCTTCCGGAAGGCGTTCCCGGGCGAACGCGTCAGGGTGACCCCCATCTCCGAGACAGCCGAGATCGGTATGGCCGCCGGGGCCGCCCTGGCGGGGAAGCGTCCCGTCGTCGACTGCACGATGGCGGAGTTCCTCCTCGTCGCCATGGACCAGGTCGTCAACGAGGCGAACCGTTTCCACTACATGAGCGGTGGCCGTGTGACGGCGCCGATGGTGCTGAAGGCCGGTTACGGATTCGCCGCCGGGTGGGGCGCCCAGCACAGTAATTCCATCTACGGCATGTTCCTGGGCGTACCGGGCCTGAAGGTGGCGCTGCCCTCGACGCCCGCCGACGCCAAGGGCCTCATGACGAGCGCCATCCGCGACGACAACCCCGTCCTGTACCTGCACAGCTTCCTCCAGTTGCTGGAGACAGGGCCGGTGCCCGAGGGCGAGCACGTCGTCCCCTTCGGCGTCGCCGACGTCAAGCGGCCCGGGACCGATGTGACGGTGGTGGCCACCGGCTGGACCGTGTCCCTCGCCCTGGCCGCCGCCGAGCGCCTGGCCGCGGAGGGCACCGAGGCCGAGGTGATCGATCCGAGGACCATCGCCCCCCTGGACACCGAGACCGTGCTGGCGTCCGTGGCGCGCACCGGGCGGCTGGTGCTGGTGGACCAGGCGCCCCGGCACGGGTCGGTCGCCACGGTGATCGCGGGGGAGGTCGCCGAGCACGGCTGGTCGTATCTGCGAGCGCCGATCATGCAGGTCACCGCACTTGACGCGCCGATCGCCTATGCCCGGCCGATGGAGGAGTACGTACTGCCGAACGAGGAACGCATCGTCGAAGCCGCACGGAAGGTCGTCGGCGCGCCGGCTGGCAGGGCGTGAACGGCGACCAGGCACGCGCGGCGCTGCGGACGATGTGGCGCATCCGCGTGTTCGAGGAGAGGGTCGGCAGGCTCAAGCGCGCCGACCAGGTGCCCGGGCTGATTCACCTCAGCATCGGCGGTGAGGGCGTCGCCGCCGCCGTGTGCGGGCAGTTGAGCGACGACGACGTCGTCTACAGCGGCCACCGGGCCCACGGCCATGTGATCGCCAAAGGCGCCCCGCTTCGCGAGACGATGGCCGAGTTGATGGGACGGGCTCGCGGTCTGTGCCGGGGGATGGGCGGCTCGATGCACCTGGTGGACGCCGCGCACGGGATGCTCGGGGCCACAGGAGTGGTGGGAGGCACCGTCCCCCTGGCGCTCGGCAGCGCCCTCGCCGCCCGGATGCTCGGCAAGGACGCTGTCGCGGTCGTGTTCTTCGGGGACGGGGCGGTCCAGTCGGGGGTGTTCGCCGAGTCGGTGAACCTCGCCGCGCTGTGGCGGCTTCCGGTGGTGCTGGTATGCGAGAACAACGGGTTCGCCGAGTTCACCCCGCGTTCCGCGCACACCCCGGTCGAGCGGGTGAGCGACCTCGTCGCCACGTGGGGCGTGACCTCCGCGACGGTCGACGGCAGTGAGGCCCCCGCCGTGTGGGACGCGTTCGGCGAGCTGCTGGACGGGGCCAGGGCGGGACGAGGCCCGGCACTGCTCGAAGCCCTGACGCACCGCCTTCGCGGACACTACGAAGGCGACCCCGACCGCTATCGCGACGCGGTCTCAAGCGAGGAGTGGAGGCGGCTCGATCCCATCGTGCGGCTGGAGGAGACGGGCGTCGAGCGTGGCTGGTTCGACGCCGGAGAGGCGAAGTCGGCGCGGGAGGACGCCGTCGCCGCCGTGGACGACGCCGTCGAGTGGGCCGGGCAGAGCCCGTATCCGACGCAGGCACTCGCCGCGGCCTCGGTGTACGCGTCATGACCCGCACGACCTACGCCAAGGCCGTCGGCGGCGCTCTCGCCGATGCGATGCGCGCGGACCCGCGGGTGTTCGTCATCGGAGAGGACGTCTCCGCGGGCGGCCCGTTCACGATCACACGAGGGCTTGTGGACGAGTTCGGCCCTGAGCGTGTGCGGGACACCCCCATCAGCGAAGCCGCGATCTGCGGTATCGCCATCGGCGCGGCGCAGTCCGGGCTCCGCCCGGTTCTGGAGATCATGTACATCGACTTCCTGACGCTCGCCCTCGACCAGCTCGCGAACACCGCGGCCAAGGCGCGGTTCATGTCCGGTGGGCAGCTCTCGGTGCCGATGGTGCTGCGCACCCAGGGCGGGGCCGGCCAGCGAGCGGGCGCGCAGCACTCGCAGAGCCTGGAGAGCTGGCTGTGCCATGTGCCGGGACTGAAGGTCGTCATGCCCAGCCGCGCCGCCGACGCGGCGGGGTTGCTCGCCTCAGCGATCGAGGACCCCGACCCGGTGGTGGTCGTGGAGAACAAGACGCTGTACTTCCGTGCCGAAGAGGTCCAGGAGCCCATCGAGCCCGTGCCGATCGGTGAAGCGGCGGTGTTGCGCCCGGGCCGTGACGTCACCGTCGTGGCGCTGTCACGCATGGTGCACGAGGCGCTGGCCGCGGCCGAGGACCTGGCCGCGGACGGCACAGAGGTCGAGGTGATCGATCCACGGACACTGGTGCCGCTCGACCTCGCCACCATCGTCGCCTCAGTGCGCCGGACGAACCGGCTGGTGGTGGCGCACGAGGCGGTCGGCGCCTCGGGATTCGGCGCCGAGATCGCGGCGGCGGTGGGCCGCGCGGCGTTCGACCACCTCGACGCGCCCATCGAGCGGGTCGCCGCGCCGTTCCAGCCGATTCCGGTAAGCCCACCCCTGGAGGACGCCTACCTGCCCGGACCCGAGGAGGTACGGCGGGCCGTACTCACCGCCCTGGACCGCCCGCCCCTGCAGACGTGACCAGGCGCGATCGGATAGGCGGCGCGATCACTGCCGGGCACGTCGCTGGTCGATGATCAGAACCAGCCGCTCCCTTTCCGCCCGGTCCAGTTCGGCGGCCGCCTCCCGCACGAGGACGGCATGGCCCCGGGAGGCGGCCCCCTCCGTCCCGAACTCCCTGATCAGCCGCGGCGCCACCGCCTCGGTCAGCGCGACGTGGGGCGACACGCCAGGACGGCACACCCGCACCAACAGGTCGGAGCGACGTTTGAGAGCGGGCACGACCCCCGCGTTGAGCAGTGAGGATTTCCCGCATCCGGAGGGGCCCGCCATGATCGAGAACCTGTGCCGCGGCAGTTCCTCGGTGAGCCGGCGGACCGGCTCGGTGCGGCCGAACAGGAACTCCTCGTCCGCCTCCCGGAAGGCCTGCAGACCGCGGAACGGGCATGGCGGACGCAGCGTACGTTCGATCTCCGGCCAGGCGTCCACGATGGTCGCCGCGGGCAGGCAGTACGCGCTGGGCGCGGTTCCCGCTCCGATCGCCGCCCGGCTGGTGATGCCGACGACCGCCTCCAGCCGGCCGTCCCATACCGGGGACCCGCTGAATCCCGGGCTGACCCGCAGGCCGCTCTGCGCCTCACCGACCAGGTGCAGGCTCCCGACGATGTCGGAACCGCGCAGCTCTCCGGTCACCCACACACCCGTCTCATGGCCGTCCAGAAAACCGAAGACCTGGAACGGATGACCGAAAAGGTCGTCGACGGCCGTCATTGACGAGGGAATGGCCGCCTCCGGCGGAGGGCCGTGCAATCTGAGCCCCGCGACGTCCCCGCGGCCGTCCTCGGCGAGCGGTGCCCAAGCGACCACCTCGGCCGTGAACCTGCGTCCCGACGTGGCGAAAGGAAAGTCGAGATGTATGGGAACAGCCGGTACTCCGTCGGCCATGGTGTCGCGGTCCAGCGAATAATTCACCACATGCGCGCAGGTGACGATCTCGCGCTCACCGACAAGTAGCCCTAGGCCGACCCCGTCGCCCTCCGCACTCAGCACACGAACGAGTCCCGGAGTGAAACGGGCCGCGCGTACACGGCCCGTATCAGTCGGTCGCTCGTCCATCCCCGGGGAGCCCCTCAAAGCGGTCGGATGCGATCAGAGACGTCATTGTCCATCTAATCGCAGACCGGTGCGGCAGGTGTGCCGGTGATCGCTCTGGCCAGCCATGGCAAGCCTCGCCTCCCCATGCACTCACCCGCGATTCCAGGACACGATTCGAAACAGATAAGCTCATTCACTCATAGCAAATATCTAGAGAACGGTCTGGTAACAAACGGAAAGCTTGCCGGAGCGAGTGGCCACTACACGTCGCCGCCCAAGCCGCTCGCTACCGCATTCAACAGCGGCGGACCCCCAGAAACGAGAAAGACCCGTAGGTGTAGACGGACCCCCGGACGGGTCTCCCACGAGGACGGACCACGCCAGCGTCCCCCAGATAGGGACTCGTCCAGGACAAGCACTCCAGCGAGGGCTGGCCGATCGACAGGATCGCCCGTCACCACCGGATCGTGGATTGGGGGCATGCCTGGCCTCTAGGCTTCGCGGGGTGATGGCCCTATCGGACGACGCGCTGCCGGACCCGCTCTCTGACCGGGAACATCGCGTTCTCAGCGAAGCCGGCCTGGCGCTGTTCGCCGGACGCCTGATCTTGGACGCGCAGCCGCCGATCGACGATGCGGTCCTCGATGCGGTGGCCGAGCGCTGCGCCGGGCCGCTGCCCGATCCGCTCATCGCGCTGTGGCGCACCGCCTTTGGCGGACGGCTCGACTACGACCTGCGCGCTGATCTCGACGGCCAGGACGTCCCGCTGTCGTTGGTGGAGCTGTTCTATCCCGACAGCGACGGCTACCACGACCTGTGGGGCTGGATCGATCACGAATGCGGACTGGCCGAGGAGTACCAGCCGGACTGGTCTGGCGGCCTCGTCCACCTGCCGATCGGTGGTTTCGAGTATCTCGAGCGCGTCTACGTGCACACCGCCGCCGGCCCGGACCACGGCGCCATCGTCTGCTGGCGGCAGGGACTGCCACCCGGATGGGAGCTGTCCACCGGCGACCGCACCGGGCGGCTCGCGGACGACCTGCATGCGCTGTTCGGCCGCCTCGTCCTGGATCGGGATCCCTGGGAGAGCCAAGGCGACACGGGCGCAGAGATACGTGACGCCATCGAGGAACTGGGAACCCGTGGCGACCCGGACGCCCGGTCGGCCGCGGCGAAGCTGCGCCGGCTCGTCCGGGCGACCGTGCTCGACTGGCGGGGCGCGCTGGACGAGGGCACGCTCGCCGGGCAGCGTCGGCTCCGGCGGCTGGCCCTGGAACGGGCGGCGGCCGATGACGATGTGGCGCTGCTCGCGCGCCTTGTGGCGATGGGCTGTGATCCGGCGGAGGAGATTGACAGCGGGCTGAGTCCGCTCGAGGTGGCCCTTCGCCATCGGGCCTTCGAGGCCATCGCGTGGCTGCTCGAACAAGGTGTCCCGGTCGAGAACTCCTTGCGGGTCGGCGCGCACGCTGTCGATGTGGACCTTGCCCGGACTCTCCTTGACCGTGGCGCGCCGGTCGACGCGAGCACGGTGACGCGGGCGTTGGAGAACGAGGACCCGGAGGTCGTGCACCTGCTGTCCCGCGCCGTGCGGCCGGACGAGGAGCTCGCCCGGCTCGGGCCGCGGCTTCGGATGCTGGCCGCCCAGGCCGCGCTCGCCGGTGACCGGCTATCGACCCGATCCGACGCAACGCTTGCCGAGCGTGAGCAGCGCCGGTCTTCGGTACTGACAGAACTCGCGGACCGACTCGACCCCGGCCACCGCCGCACCTGACCCCCAACCGGTGCCAGTTCGGGTGATCGACCGGGGCTGAATCAACCGTCGTGTGTTGTCGGGGCAGGATACGTCCACGCACGCGCCGTGGCACCGGATGGATCGAGGCCCCACATACGAACGGATGCGGCTTCGTCGGCGCGCCCTTCGGCCTCAAGGTGGGCGGTCAGTATGTCCAGAATGTGCGGATCGGACAATGAAGGTGTGGAAGCGTAAGTGCGGCCACTGATGATGCTGGAACGTAGCAGATCTTCGGCCTGGATGGCACGTCCGCAGCGCCTGAGAATGTGATCGACCTCCCTCAGCGCCGCAGGATTTCCGGTCTCCGCCATGAACCGCCAGACGGCCACGGCCTCCTCGGATCTTCCTCGTCCTTCTAACAATGCGCTGAGTTTCTGGAGTAGTGGCCAGTGCTGTACCGGTAGTGCGGCTGAAAGTATATCGATGGCCGCGTCGAGGTCCCCGGCCGCCTCAAGTTCGGCAGCACGGTCCAAGGCCGGAAATCGCTGTCCGAATACGTACGAGGAACCATGGCCGGCCATCTCTTGTGGGTCCGGACGGTTTCCAGGCCGGTCTGTTTCGCGCTCGGTTTGGTTCTCGTCCCATCCGGCTACGGCGCTCAACCATTCTTGGGCGTCGTCATCGCCGTTGTCCGCCAGCTGCCCGAACAAAGCCGAAATCCGGTCGCGTCGGCCTGCCTTGTAGAGAAGATCGATCAAGTCACGGCGGCACCGGCGGAGGTTGTCGCGGGCGGCGGGCCACAAGAGCTCTTCGGCCTCGGGGATCCGCCCGGTCTCAGCGAGTTGAGCAGCGAGGAAACGAATTGCCGTGATGTCGCCCTGGTCGGCGAGCGGACGAATCCAGGCTTCGGCCTCGTCGAACCGCTCGTGATTCGCCAGTAGCCAATACACATGGAAGAACGCTCGATCGTTGCCCGCGGCGCTGGCTCGCTTTGCCCAGTGAAGTGCCCCGTCGATGTCGCCGCGATCTTCGGCGGCCAGCGACAGCGTCACCATGCCGTTCACGCTGCCTATGCGGGCACTGGCCTCAGAATACTGACTGGCCAAGACGTGCAGACCTCGATATGCGAGGAACTCCCCCAGGAGTGCATATATTTCAGCGCGATCCTCCCTGGGTGCTTGCTGAGCTGCGGAACCCAACAAGAGCGCGGCCTGTTCGAATTGGCATCGGACAGTGGCTTGTTCAGCCAGAAGGCGCAGCGTTGCCGTTGGAAGCTCATGCGCAAGGACGGCGTCCCAGAATTCACCGGGAATAGGTTGACCGCCACGATCCAAATACTCCCAGAGTGGATCGGCCAGCCGGTAGAACGGCCCACCGGAAGGGATGCCCCGGCGAGGACGTACACGGCTGAGCGGACCCGGAACACCGTGACTGCGGAGAGTGAGTCGCGCGAGAGCTTTCTCAAGCCAATCGTCGGAGAGCTCGTTGAGCTCCAGATCGGTGAGGTAGCCGAATGCGGCATCCGCGAGTACCGGCAACGGCACGTCTGACCCGCAGTCCAACCGCCGGGCGTCGTAGGCGGCATGGATGAGGGCGCGATCTACTGGAGTGGCTGATTGATAGCGGTCGAGCAGAACCGGAACGCCGGCCAGATACTGCGTGACGAGACCGTCGACCGAGTGAGCGGCTGCCTCCGCCAACCGGGGGTCTTCCTCGCCAACGTTCTGAAGCACGGTCAGATCCTCGGCGGTGAACGAATCCGGAATGTGGATCTGATGGCCGACCAGCAACTCCCGGGCTTGGGCGAATCTATCGATGCCGTCTTCAGGACGGGCGCTGATACGGGCCCACTGCTCGCGCGGAAGCGTGGCCAACAACAGAATCGGTGCACGGTCACGTGCGCGCAGCAACTCTCGCAGACCGGACGCGACACGTTCCCCGAGCGTGGGATGAGCCAGGTACTCCTGCGCCTCGTTCAGCCACACCACGGTCTGCTGACCGACGCGGTCCATCCCCGCCAGTACCGCCTCCGCCCGAGTCGGATCGATTGGATGCCACAATCGCCAACTGCGGGGCAGAGCCTGTATCCCTTCCCAGCATGCGCGGGTCTTGCCGGTCGAGGAAGAGCCGACCAGGACCGCGATCGCGCTTCGTCCCTCACTGGCCTCCGCTACGACTTGTGTCAGTCGCGCATCATGGGCGCGTGTGATGTACCGCGGCAGAACGGGCAGGGGCCCGGAATCGGCGGCGGCGCTGATCGCGCGGCGCACTTCTAGCGCGAACGGATCCAGAGTGCCGATTGGCATGCCGACCGGCACGGTCATCTGCGCCTGGACCCACAACTCCCTCACACGGCCGACGGCGTCCGAGACGTCCCAACGTGCAAGACGGGCCAGTACCTTTGCGACCGCCATCGTGTCGCCCTGTGAGGGCGGCAAGCCTGCGTCACCGATGATCCGATGAATGGTGTCCCGACCCGGCCATCCAGCCACCGCCTCGGTTCCCGCCAACTCGGCTTGGTGGTGGATGTCGTCCAAGGACGGTGCGCCGGCCTCGACATACAGGCGGTACAGCAGGTTTTTGAGGTCCTGCAGCGGTCCCGGCGGTAGCCGAGGTTGCGCAATCCGCCGGGGCCGACGTACGGGGCGGCTCTTCCCATCGCCACTCATCGCACGCATCATCTCGCAGATCCGTCCTCAGCATGTCTGAACAGCACTGAAGCCGGTCCTTGCCAGAACTGATCGCGACTGAAACGTCCACTTCCCGAAGCGCCGAGAGTGGTGCTTACGTCGGCCGACGCTCCGATCACCTGCAACGGGCAAGGAGCCACATGACTACCGAAGAGCACCCCAAGACCAAGCGCTGGATCCTGATACGCGCCGCTATCAGCGGCGCTATCGCGGGTGGGGTAAGGGCCATCGTCGACCATCTTCTCGGCGCCTAGCACAGCCGGGGGCGCTGGAGCCCGCTGCTCCAGCGCCCCCGGTTTGGTGTGCGACGCGTCGCCCCACAGGCATGGGCTGGGGCAGCAGGATGCCAGGCGCCACGGCGTTTTCAATCGAGGGCCTGCGACATCCGCACATCGGCACGGGGTGGAGCTCGCCCACCAAATGGGCTTCAAGACCGCTGTCGAGCATCCTCTCAGCGGCAGAAGAGTGCGTTGACGCTTCGACTCTGACGGGACTCGGCCGGATCGTTGGCCACGTGGTCGCGATCCGGCTCGTCCGTCCTCAGCGCTCCCACCGGCACGCTGACCTGCATAACAGCGATGCCCACACCCTCACGGAGAGGGACTCGCCTGGGACGGTCGGCGTCTGAGCGGTATTACCGGTTCTTAGGGGTCAAGTGGTGCTGACGGTAGTGCTCGGCCAAGATGTCGTCGCCGAAGTCGTCGGCGGGGTTGCGCCAGACCGAGTGGATATGGGCACCGTTGTCTTGAGAGTTATCGTGTTCGATCAGCAGGACCGGTCCCTGGATACGGAAGTAGTGCCGGTCTCCGGGTGATGTGCCGCCGGCCCAGGCGAACACCAGGTTCTGCAGGCCGGCGTGCTCGATGTTGCGGAGTTGCGCTGCCGCGACGTCCGATGGCAGCCGCCCGGCGAACGCTTCGACGACGGCGAACAGGGCGCTGAGTTGGTGCTCGCGCAGCGCGCTCCCGGGTAGTCCCCTGGGGTCGTCGCGCACGTAGCTGAGGATGTCGCGCTCGGCCTCGCTGAGCACGTAGTCGGGTTCGGGCGCGAACATCGGGTCCGGCCGCTCGAGGTGGCCGATCTTGGGTGTGATGCGGGTCGCCAGATCCGGCGGCGGTCGATGGTGGATGATCGCGGAGGCACGTTGCGCGGGGTCGAGGGAATTGACGAAGCGGTAGCCGGCTTCTTCGTCATCGGCGAGCGGAGCGAGTGTGCCGAAGGCGGCCGGCTGCGAGCCGAGCAAGCAGGGGGTGGGAGACACATAACGTCCGTCCACCACAGTGAAGTTGAGCGAAACATGGTGCCCGGCGAGTTGCCAGCCCCACGCGCCGGTGTCACCGGGGCGGCCGAACACCTTGAAGCAGTACCGCCCCGGGTCGAACAGGTCTGCGCTGGCCGGACGTTTCACAGCGGTCAGCGCACGGAGCACATGCTCCATGGCGATCACAGAGACGACCTTGGCGTAACCCGGCATGCTGGTACCGGACACGATCAACTCGTGCGCCAGCTTGCGTTGCGCCTCGTCGAGCGCGCCGATCGGCAAGCCGTCGCGTTGCCTGGCGGGCAGAAACGACCAATCACGCCGCTGAGCCTCATCGGCGAAGTCGAATCCGACCCTGTCCCGCTGCACCTCGGTCAGCGCCGCAAGGAAGGCGGCTGCGGCTTCGGCCATCGCACGCGCGGTCTCAGGAGCAGTCCGCGGCAGTTCGTCCACTGCGTCCATCTCCGATCTCAAGGCCTGCGCACCCCCGGTTCAGCGCTTTGCGTCGGCCCGGGACGGGTAAATGTGGGCAACGAATACCAGACTCGAACATCATTGCATGCGGACCATCCTGGCGGCGCAGGCCTGAACCTTTCCTGCTGCCGCGGTGCAAACGTGCCCGAACCGCCCTACAGCCGCCCATCCGCTCATCGGCAGACCAGCGCGTTCCGGTCTGCTGCCCTCGTTTCAAGTGCCGGACGCCATGTAGGCGGCGAGTTGTAGTTAGGTGGCGGTCGAGGTTGTTGCGGGCCCGGTCGTAGCGCATGGTGGTGCTCGGGTCTGCATGGCGTGCCGCGATCTGGAGGTCGCGCAGATCGGGCCGCCTGGAGGATGAGCCGCCAATTCTCAGTACCCTCGGCCACACGGCCTCCTTGGTTGTCTCCCAACATCAAAGATGCCGACCGGGCAGTCGGGCAACTGCTCCGGATCATCGCGGTCGGATTGAGCCCGCGGTCGGCGGCATGAGCGGATGTGTCAGTTTGCGGAGTCGGCTCTGCGGGAGGTCGTCTCCCATTCGGCCCAAGTAGTCAAGCGGCGGCGGTACGTCGCCGTGGCGACGTCGTAGGCTTGAACGCCGAACAGCACTCGCAGCGGCGGTTCCGGTGAGTCCACGATGGAAAGTAGTGCGGTCGCTGCCCGTTGGGGGTCGCCGGCCGGTTCGCCGGTGATCGCGTGCAGGTCATCTCGGGCGCGGTCGTAGGCGGGGTTTGAAGTGGCCTTGTTCATCGAGTCGCCCCACCAGTCGGTTCGGAACGCTGAAGGCTCGACGATGGTCACTTTGACCCCGAACGGAGCGACTTCCTGGGCGAGCGATTCGGTGAAGCCTTCCAGTCCCCATTTGGAGGCGTGGTAGAGCCCGAGCAGAGGCAGTGCGGCCACCCCGCCGAGGCTGGAGATCTGCACGAGGTGGCCGGTGCGCTGCGAACGCAGGATCGGGACCGCCGCCTGGGTGACCCACAGAGCACCGAAGAGGTTGGTGTCCAGTTGGGCGCGGGCCTCGGTTTCGGTGACCTCCTCGACAGCGCCGGACAGGCCATAGCCGGCGTTGTTGACCACGACGTCGAGGCGCCCGAATATTTCGTGCGCGTGCCGTACCGCGTCGAAGCAGTCCGCGCGGTCGGTCACGTCCAGCCGAATCAGCAGGACCGCATCGCCGAACCGCGCCGCCAGGTCGGACAGGCTGTCGGTTCGGCGTGCGGTTGCGGCGACCCGATCCCCGCGGCTGAGCGCCGCCTCAGCGAACGCGCGGCCCAGGCCACGGGAAGCCCCGGTGAGGAACCAGATCTTGGGCGTCGGCATCAGGCGCCGAGTTCGTCGATGAGGCCGGCCCGGTGCGGTTTCCAGCCGAGCTCGCCGCTGGCTTTGGCGTTGCTGGCGACCTGGTCGAGCATGAAGGCGTCGACCATGACGCCCCAATGCCGCCGGGCGTCGTCCGGGTCCCATGGGGCGACCGTGGCGCCGACGCGCTCGGCGACGGCCCTGGCGGCATCGGCGACAGTGACGGAATCCCCAGCGGTGCCAAGGTAGACGGACCCAGGTGGCGCGGACTCGACCGCTAGCGCGTACAGGTCGCCGAGATCGTCGGCGTGCACGGTGGCCCATCGGTTACCGCCGTCACCGAGATGGCGAACGACGCTGGTGCCGTCCTGCTGCTGCGGGGTGAGCAGGACCGGGACATAGCCGCGCGCGTCGCCGTAGACCAGAGCCGGCCGAATGCGGACCGTGCGCACTTGCGGTGCGGCCTCGGCGAGTATCCGTTCTACGTCGGGGCGCCACGACACGACCATTGGCGGGTCGAACGGTGAGTCCTCGGTGGCGGGCTCGGCCCCGGTGTTGCCGTGCAGCCACAGCCCGCTGGTGTACAGCAGAGGTTTGTCGGTGCCGGCGAAGGCCCGCAGGGTGGTCTCGACCACGCCGTGGTCGAGACCACCGGCACGTTCATCGTTGCTCGAGGCGGCGTGCACGAACGCGTCCACCCGTGGCAGCACATCGGCCAGCGCTTCGGGCTCGAACAGATCGGCCGTGATGGAGGCGACCCCGTCCGGCAGTCCCGTGTTCGCTCGGACGACGCCGATGACATCGTGCCCGCGCCGCCGCAGTGCCCGCACGACCGCACTGCCGATGGTGCCCGTGGCTCCCGTGACTAAGACCAGCATGAAGTCCCCTTGATTTCTAACGTTGTTAGAAATCGACCGTAGCCGTGCTCGGCTAGGCTTGTCTACCGTTGTTAGAAAACCGAGGGATGCTCAGTGCCAGGGTCGGATGGACGAATCAAGGGGCCCAGCGACGAGCGCGCACAGGCACGCGAGCGCCTCCGGCGCCGCTTGCTGGACGCCGCCCGGGCGCTGGCAACCGAACACGGCGGCTATGACGCCGTCACGGTGCGGGCGGTCGCGAGCCGGGTCGGCTACGCCGCTCCGGTGGTCTACCAGTACTTCTCGAACAAGCACGACCTGCTGGTCGCCGTTGTGGACACCGGCTTCGCCGAACTGGCCGAACGACTCGGCCGGGCCCAGTGTCGGAACAAGACGGACATGCTGCTGGCGACCGCCGAGGAGTATTGGGCGTTCGCGATGGCCGAGCCGTACCTGTACCGGCTGATGCACGGACTGGGCGGCGTCCCCTTCGGAGAACCGAACACGCCCAAGAGCGCGCTCGACTGCTTCCACCTGCTCGCCGCTGCCGCCGGCACCCGCGCACCGGGCAGGGATCAGGACACGGTCACCGACCTGTTCTGGGCCCAACTCCACGGCCTGGTCACCCTCACACTCGACGGTCGAATCAAAGGGGGCCCCACCCGCGCCCAGCGGCTACTCCCCGATCTTGTCGCCGCCTACACCTGACGCCCGACTCCCTCCTGCCCTGCCGGTCGAGTGATCAACAGACCGACATCCGTACATCCGCCCTGGACGTGCCCAGTGTCGAGGGCCGCTGCTGAGGCGTCGCGGTCGTCCCACGCACGTCGGCCGACGACGTGCCAGCCGAGTCGGCCGCCCGGCGGACCGGCGCAAGAGCCGAACCGAACACGCGGCGTAGGCATTCCGATGATCCACTTCGGGGCTCTGACCTGGCTCGGTAGCGCCTCCACGACATCTCGTGCTCACCAGGTGCCATCCAAAGCCAACAAAAGCAACAGGGACCTCGTCCAGATTGAGATCTTGGACGAAGTCCCTGCTCAGAGTGGCGGAGGATCGGGGATTTGAACCCCGGATGGGCGTGAACCCAAACCGCATTAGCAGTGCGGCGCCATAGACCGGACTAGGCGAATCCTCCAGCAGCCATCAGGCTCAGGACAGGCTACCGGTTCGGCGAGCCAACCGGCAAAGCGTGACCTGCGTGCTCGTCAGGATAGTCGGAATCGCCTTCGAGCGCGTGCGCTCCCGGGGCCGCGGGAGCGGTGCGCCGAACGTCAGCCCAGGCGGAAGCCGGTGAACCCGCAGGCCTCGGCCAGGTCGTTCCCGTGCTGCCGCATGCTCGAGAGGTCGGGCTGGCGCGGGCTCGTCGAGCCGGACTGCAGGCTCCGCAGGAGCGACGCGGTCTCGTCGAGGTCGCCGGCGAACGCGGTCGCGGCCGTCTCGACGTCCCCGCCCGCGCTCTGCCCCTCAGACCGCACCTTGGAGGCCGTGTCAGAGAACTTCTGCGCGGTCGCCGAAGCGCCGCTGGGGGACGACATCGACATGCCGCTGGTCGAGAAGCTGCGCAGCTCCGTCTCGATGTTCTTGCAGGCGGTCTTCTTCTTTCCGCCGGCGATGGTGTCGATCGCGCCACAGCCCGTCGAACCGAGCATCAGGCCGCCGACGGCGAGGACGCCGACCAGCTTGGTGGCGGAAATGCGCATGGGGTTTCTCCTTCAGGGGGTTGGGCTTGAACGGGATCAAGACTCCCAGGTCACACCCGTCTCAATCACACCTTTGGCGTACCTTCGCCACAAAGGGTTCCGTGACTCAAGTCACACCTGCGCCGGGCCCTCGCGTCCGACAACCGATTCGCCCACAGGTCCAGGGAGCCGGTACAGTTAGCTCCGGCAGGCACCCGTAGCTCAACGGATAGAGCATCTGACTACGGATCAGAAGGTTAGGGGTTCGAATCCCTTCGGGTGCGCCCAGCTCAAAGCCCCCTTGCGATCTCCGCGAGGGGGCTTTTGCGTGCGCCTTGGGAGCCATAGGGACAGGTCAAGCTCCGAAGCGGGCGCTGCTCATGGCCTCAGCCGCCGCGCGCTGACGTACGTCCAGCCTGCCCCGGCTGTTACGACTACTGGATGCCACGTGACCCGACTACGTCGGCAGGCACAGCTGACCTGGAGACCTCGGCCATCCTGTCCGTGAGCTGCATGGGCGTCGTTGCCTCAACGAGCATCCACCACGTAGAACCCGGCACCCATGGCCCACCACCGGAAGGTGTGTAGCCCGAACCAGACCGAGGCCCCCAGCGAACCGGCGTTGCAGCGTGATGACGGCTGCTGTTACGTCATCAGGGGCAGTTGCGGTCCACGACCTCATGGCCGAGCACTCGGCTGGTCGGGGGGCGCCGACTCGGCCATGAACGTGGTGCGGAGGGCGGCGGGCGTCCGCCGCGCCGTCCAGTTCCGTGACCCCGTGCAGGTTGTCCAGCCGCCATGAGGAGATCTCGCCCTTGCGGCGGTCCACCACGACGCAGCCGATGACGTCCTTTGTCGTCCCTCCCGTGCGAGTGACCGTCAGGCCCGGCACCGTGTTGCGAAACTGGACGTGGAGGCCGCGCTTGACCAAGGCGCGGCGCATTCCGCCCAGCGCGCGGAGTTCGGCGTTTTGGGAGATAGAAGGACCCATGGTCGCGCCGTCGCGCCTCAGGTCAGCGCCTGCCGTAGGCGTGACGCGAGCTGGACCCTCAGCTCTCGGGATGCTGGAGCCTTGTCCGGGTTAGGGATCACCAGGTTGTCGCCGTCGAAGCGCGGGATGACGTGCACGTGTAGGTGGGAGATCACCTGGTCTGGGGCGTCGTTGTTGTTGAGCACGGTGGTCCCTACGGCGCCGAAGGCCAACGGTGCCGCACGTGTGATGCGGGCGACCACGCTGAACACTGCCGCAAGCAGGGACGGCTCAACCGTGTACAGAGCGGTCACGTGCTCGACTGGGCAGACCAGAACATGTCCAGGGTTGGTGCGTCGCTGCTTTCTGGCTAGTGAGACGAAGACTTGCTCAGTTCGCAGTGGGATCAAATCGCGATCCATCTCACCCGAGCCCATTGCGCAAAAGGGGCATTCGTCAGTCATTCAGGCAGAGTTGCATGCGGGCGTCCCCGGCGGAAGTACCCTGGCTCAGGGACATTGCGACCCGGTCTGGAAGGGTGCGGGGCTCCCCCGATCCGATGTGTTGAGGGTGGCGGCGGACGGTTCCTGTCCAGGGTGGCCTTCGGGCGTTACTACGGTCGTGGCTTCGCCACCCTTGGCAGAATCCGTCCGTTGCTGGACCGGGTGCCACGCGGCGGCTACCACCAGGTCAACAGCGCACCATTGTCGTTCCTGTACCACCACTCGGCGTTGGTTGTGGCGGCCCATTCGTTCATGATCGACTCGATGCGCGAGAAGCCCGTAGCCGCAGGAACGGTCACAACGACGAACTGTAGATCGGCAGGAGCTTCTGCCAGCCCACTCGGCGGAGTCATCGCCTCGCGCAGCCGATCAACATCCGTGGGGACGAATTCTTAACCGGAGCCGCTTGAACTGCCAGGTGCCGCCACGGTGTAGCAATTGAGCGCGCATCACCTCGTTGAAAATCACGATGTCGCCTGCGGCGCACCCGAGCACGAGGGCTGGTGTAACGAGGATCTTGTATCGCCCGTCCGGCAGTCGCTCTGCAGCCACCAATTCATAGACCGGTTCCCCATTGGACTTGGCGCAAGCCCAGAGCTTGACGTGCTCACGAGCGTCCCGGTCAGCGGTCATCCCAATGTTCCCACGGCGCTGGCCCGTGCCCGTTGCATGCCCGAGCAGGGCGGCCACCACATGCGCGGGCGCCCGCCGGGAGCCACCTTTTCAGGACGAGCTGAGCTTGTCGGGGATCTGGCGCTTGTGGTGAGCCTTAAGGACGTCGAGCGTCCCGGCATCGGGCTCGGAAGTCGTCCGAGACGCTTGCGGAAGTGCGGCCCTTGCGGAGCCGATGGCGCGGATTGGGGAGGTAGGTCATGACCTGCCACAGGCGGAAACCTCCGCCATCCCAGCGGACCTGGGCGAAGCCGAAGCCCCGGCGGGCGCCTGCGGATACGACGATCTCGGTGAGGGATCGCGCGGTGCGCCGGTGTCCCTGGGCGCGGCCCTGGCGTCGGCGTGCGCGGCCGTCACTGCGGTGCTGCTTCGGCTCGTCTGGGGTGCGCTCGGACGGATGCCCGCCCATTCCCTGCTGGGCGCCTCCACCCGAACCGGTCACGTCGCCGCCGCGTGGGCCGTCCTGGTCCCCGGCGCCTCGCCGAGGGTCACCATTGGCGGGGGCGCCTGCTGCGTTCCCGTTCCTGGCCCGCGTGGCGGACGGCTCCGGCAGGGGTGGTTTGGGCCGACTGGCGCAGGCTGGCACGCCGCCCGCGCCGGATCGGCGTCCTGCTGGTCTCCACCGTGCTGCCCGCCCTCGCCGCGGCGGCGGGCATGGGACGGTACCGGTCGCGGCGATGGCCGCCGGGGGCTGCGGATGGCGCGGCGGCGTCCGGTCGATCACTCGATGCCGGTGATCCCCCACCGATTCGTTGCCGACCGGCCCGTTCCTGTGGGTCCTTGCCGGACGTCGCTCTGTTCGGCTGCGCGCCCGCACTACTGGCGCTGGACGCCCCGCTGTCCGCAGCCGCCGTGTTCCTCATCGCGCAGGCCCTCGCCAAAACCTTCGCCCTGATCGCCCTTCCTCGCCACCGCCCGCCGCTGACGCGCCCCAAGCATCCGGGCGTGCGTACGTCTGGCGAGCAGGCGTCTCGACCACCGATTCGGTGACGCTGCACCACGGGCATTGCAGTCGATGTCCGGGAGGGGCACTCGTAGTCACCTGGACGCCGGTGGACGAGGACAGCGGCCCTCCGTCGACATCGTCCTGAACCCCTCGGTGCTCCCCGGATGCCGCCGGCGCCCGTTCCTGAGCGAGCCCGCAGGCCGCCGAGACGTGCGGGATCCGGCCGGGCGCGCCCGGCCATGGCAATGGTCCCAACGGTCCGCCCTCCGCCCGGGAACCGACCCACCCCGACCCAGCGGGCTGGGCACGCTATGCCGGGTGACCGCGTCCACACGGAACTCAACGCACCCGGACGGATCCACCGGCCCCGACTCACCGTGGTGGACGGACCGATCTGCCGCGCCGTCGTATGCCGCAGTCCGTGCGGCGTCACACTCCGCCGCCGTCCTGGCTCTACCCGCCCCAGAAACCCGCGCAGCGCGGCAAGCCTGGTGCGGCCCCCGGTGTCGTGGGCCTGGGCCGCTGTGCCCGGGGGCCAACAGCTCTCCGGCGGCGGGACGAGCCCGGACGTCGCCCCGGCGAGCACGACACGCCGGTCCGGGACCTCTCACCGGCAGGTGAGGCGGCAGCGGTGTGAGTAAGTTCGCTAGGACTCGATGAAGCCGAGGAGGTCGGTGGTGAAGTCGTCCTTGTAGGTGCCGGTGAGGCCGTGCGGGGCGCCGGGATAGACCTTCAGGGTGGCGTCCTTGACGATCTGCGCGGTCTTCAGGCCCGCGGCGGCGATGGGGACGATCTGGTCGTCCTCGCCGTGGGCGACGAAGGTGGGGACGTCGATGCGCTGGAGGTCGGCGGTGAAGTCGGTCTCGGAGAACTGCTTGACGCAGTCGTAGGCGCCCTTGAGACCCACCTGCATGCTCATCAGCCAGAACGCGTCCACGACTCCCTGCGAGCGGGACGCGCCGGGACGGTTGAAGCCGTAGAAGCTCTCCGCCAGGTCCTTGTAGAACTGGGATCGGTCGGCGGCCACCCCTGCCCGGATCTGGTCGAACACCTCGATCGGCGTGCCCTCCGGGTTGGAGTCGCTCTTCAGCATGACCGGCGGGACGGCGCCCAGCAGGACGGCCTTGGCGACCCGTCCGGTGCCGTGCCGGCCGATGTAGCGGGTGACCTCGCCGCCGCCGGTGGAGTGGCCGACGAGGACGGCGTCCCGTACGTCGAGCTCGTCCAGGAGCCGGGCGAGGTCGTCGGCGTAGGTGTCCATGTCGTTGCCGTTCCACGGCTGGTCGGAGCGGCCGTGGCCCCGCCGGTCGTGGGCGATCGCTCGGAAGCCGTTCTCGGCGACCAGCCTCAGCTGGTCGTCCCAGGCGTCGGCGTTGAGCGGCCAGCCGTGGCTGAAGACGACGGGACGTCCGGTGCCCCAGTCCTTGTAGAAGATCCTCGTCCCGTCGTCAGTGGTGATGAAGCCCATCTCTTCCCTCCTTTGGGTCAGCGGGGGCGGGAGCCGGTGGTGGGCATGATCTCCCTGAGCAGGGGCTTGCCGACGCTGAGGTACGTGCGGCCGGTCATGCCGTTGATGACGCCGGCGGCGGACGCGTACCAGGCGCAGAGGGCGGTCAGGATCCCGATGTAGCCGCCGATCTTGATCGTGGCGTCGCTGCCGGCGAAGTACCCGATGAACAGGATGATCAGCGTGGCCTCCAGGGTGACGAACACGGCGAGGACGGCCTGGTTGACCTGGGTCGCCCAGATCGTCATGTAGGTGTTGAAGATCGCGAACGCGAGCAGGATCCAGGCGAGGTCGTTGGTCTCCTGCGCGGCGTTGGTCTGCCCGGCGAGGAGCACGACGTACAGGCCGAGGCCGATCCAGAAGGCGCCGTAGGACGAGAAGGCCGTGGCCCAGAACACGCTGCGGTCGCGGAACCCCCACATGCCGGCCAGCAGCTGGACGAGGCCGCCGTAGGCGAAGGCGTAGCCGAGCCAGGCGTCGGTGCCGTCGGTCCAGCCGGCGTTCTTGGCGGACAGGAGGAACAGGGTCAGGGCGAGGGCCGCCAGCCCCAGCGGGGCGGGGTCGGCCACTGCGGGCTGTGTCCGGGGGGTGGACTCTTGCTCGACGCGGGTCATGGTCCCTCCTTTGCTGGAGTCCCGTCGCCTTGTCTCGCTCGGTCCGGGAAGCCGGGATGGACGAAGGAATGCGGACGACGGCGTCCGGACGTCCCACGGGTATTCCCGAACCGCCGTCCCTAACCGGCGCGCGGGGGATCGAACGCGGCGGCTTGGCAAGGGAATGGGGATATGCGGAAGCCCATTGCCCGATGCTTTGTCCGGCACTGACCGCGTCGGTGGAGGTATCGACGCCGCCGAGCAGGAGACGTTGCCGTTACTTCACCACGGCCGGGTTGAAGGTGGGCGGGTCGCCCAGGTTTTCGCGGTGGGACGAGGGGGTGCCGCCGTCGACGTCCACCACCCCGAGCTCCGCGCCGATCTCGGCGCCGATGAGGACCTGCCCGGTCCGCTCCATCAGCCGGGGGTCGCGCGCGAGGGCGTCGATGACCCGGCCGCTGAATTCGGGGGACTCGGCGCCCGCGGCGAACGCCTTGTACTGGTCGGGGACGCCTTCGAAGAGGGCCCTGTTCCGTTCCGTCTTCAGCAGCCCCATCCAGAGGGAGATGGCGGCGACGCCGTAGGGCTGGAAATCGACGGCCATGTCGTGGGCCATCTTGTCGACGGCGGCCTTCCCCGCGCCATAGGCGGGGCCGTGCATATAGCAGCGGCCTCCGAAGGACGACGTGTTGACGACGAGGCCCCCGTCGCCGCGGATCAGGAGAGGGGCGGCGTAGTAGCTCGCCACGTAGGCCGAGCGCATGCCCACGTCGAACATGTCCTGGAGCGCCAGCGGCTTCTCCCAGAACGGGCCCCTCCGGGCGAGGCCGTCCGGGATCGTGAACGCGTTGTTGACGAGGATGTCGATCCGGCCGTGGTCGCGTCCGACCTGCGCGAACAGCGCCTCCACCTGCGCGTCGTCGGAGTGGTCGCAGATCACCGGGACGCCCGTGCCGCCGCGGCGGCCGATCTCCTCGGCGGTGGCGAACACCGTGCCGGGGAGGCCGGCGTCGCCCTCGGCGCGGGTCCGCCCGGTGACGTAGACGGTCGCGCCGGTCTCGCCGAGCGCCAGCGCGATTCCCTTTCCGGCGCCGCGGCTGGCGCCGGTGACAACGACGACGCGGCTCACCGGCCGCCTCCCGTGAGGAATTCGAGCATGGCCGCCGTCGTCTCGGCGTGCTTCTCCATCTGCATCATGTGGCCGGCCTCTTTGATCATCCGGACACCGCGGACGTCGGCATGGTGGTCCTCCAGCCGGCTCAGCGGATCGGGGCCGTGCCAGCCCTCAAGGTCGGTGTCCTGTTCGCTGCCGATGAAGTAGAACGGGACGGGGTTCTTCCGGTCCCCGTACGACTTGCGGTATTCCCAGGACAGATCCATGGCCCGGTACCAGTTGAGCCCACCGGTGAAGCCACTGCGGCTGTAGGCGTCGACGTAGAACTCCAGTTCCGTTTCGGTCAGCCACGTCCATGGGAGCGGCGGTGTTTCCGGCAGCGCGTCGATATAGGACGTCCCCGGCGGCTGCCGCCAGACGTCGAGATAGTGGTAGTCGCTGGAGAGCGCGTAGAACAGCTTCCGCAGGAACTCGCGGGGTGCGGCGGCCAACTCCCGGTCGGCGACTCCGGGAGCGTTGAAGTAATGGATGTGGTTGAAATGCCTTGTGGCCTGCCGCGCCGCCAGCGTCAGCGGTGACTCCTTGCTCGGAGTGAAGAACGGGTTCTCCAGGCCGATGATCGCGGCGACGCGCTCCGGGTGGTGGTGGGCGAGGTCGTAGGCGGCGAACAGCCCGAAGTCCAGGCCGCTGAACACCGCCTTCGTCTCGCCGAGGTGGTCGAGGAGCCCGGTGAGGTCGCCGACGATCCGGTCCACGTCGTACTCGCGGTGGTCCTCCGGGCCGCCGGTGCCTCCCATTCCGCGCATGTCGGGCACCACGACGCGGTACCCGGCGCCGGCGATCGGCCCGATCTGGTGGCGCCAGCTGAACCACAGGTGCGGGAACCCGTGGAGGAGGACGACGAGCGGCCCTTCCCCCTGCTCCACGTAGTGGACGTCCAGGCCGTTGATGCGCGCGTACCGGTGACTCCAGCCCGCCATGCGGATCCTTCGGTTCGGGGTGAGGTTCGGGGTGCCGACCCCTCGGACTGTGCAGGACGCCGCGGGTCCCGGCACCGTCCCGTCCCGCTCAGCGGGAGCCGAGGGTGACGCGGACGATCGTTCCCTTGGATCGCGCGGACAGCAGTTCGGCGTGTCCCCCGTGGGCGGCGGCGATGGCGGCGACGATGGGCAGCCCGAGCCCGGTCCCGCCGAGCCCGGAGCCGCCCTTCTCGGCGCGGTGGAAGCGCTCGAAGGCGCGGGCGGTGTCCTCGGGGGTCATGCCCGGTCCCTCGTCCGAGACCTCGATCAGGTTCGGCGCGAGGCGGATGGTCGCGGACGTTCCAGGGGGTGTGTGGGCACGCACGTTGGCCAGCAGGTTCGCGAAGACCTGGCGGATGCGGGCCTCGTCGACGGTCGCGACGAGAGTGTCGGGGGCGTCCAGCACGATGGGACGGTCGGGGTCCGCGGCGGTCGCGTCGGCCATGGCGTCCCGGGCAAGGGCGACCAGGTCCGTCGGGACCGGGTTCAGCGACGCGCCGCGGTCGAGCCGGGCGAGTTCGAGGAGGTCGGTGACCAGGCTGCTCATGCGGCTCGCCTCCTCCTCGATGCGGCGCATCGCGTCGGGCAGCTCGTCGGGCCCGAGGGCGCCGTGCCGGTACAGCTCCGCGTAACCCTGGATGGCGGTCAGCGGGGTGCGCAGCTCGTGGGACGCGTCGGCGGCGAACTCGCGGACGCGCGCCTCGGACCGGCTGCGCGCCCAGAACGCCTGCTCGATCCGCTCCAGCATGACGTTGATGGCGGCGGCGAGCCGGGCGGTCTCGGTGCGCTGCCCCGGGTCCGGCATGCGGGCGCGCAGGTCGCCGCCGGCGGTGATCGCGTTCGCGGTGGCGGCCATCCGGCTCAGCGGCAGCAGGCCGCGGCGGATCAGCCACCGGCCGAGCACGACCAGGGCCGCGAGCAGGAGGGCGGCCGTGGCGATCTCGGACAGGACGAGGTTGCGCACGGCCGCGTGGATGTCGTCGAGGGGGGACGCCACGACGACGAAGCCGCCCCGCCACGGGCGCGCCACCGCCCGCAGCCCGGGCAGGGAGAACGGCTCTCCCCTCTCGGCGCGGGCGGCGAGGCCGCCCGTCCCGAGCCGCTGCACCTCCGCGACGGCCCTTT
This sequence comes from Actinomadura madurae, assembly GCF_047130825.1. Lineage (NCBI taxonomy): Bacteria > Bacillati > Actinomycetota > Actinomycetes > Streptosporangiales > Thermomonosporaceae > Actinomadura > Actinomadura madurae. Next base: position 6,258,922 of record NZ_CP083237.1, on the reverse strand, counting down.
CGGGGGACGGCTCGTCGCCGCTGAGCACGCGGACGGACCCCTGCGTCCCCACGGCCAGCACCACGAACTGGGCCGGGGCCACCCCCTGCTGGTGAAAGCCGGGCCGAAGCAGCCGTGCCACGGCGTACTCGCGGGAGGCCAGGAGCTCCCCGTCCACGCGGTGCATCAGGTACCCGTTCAGCACCAGCGCGCTGACCAGGCCCATGATGGCCAGCCCGGCCGTGGTGACCGCGAGCAGGCCGGTGAGCAGCCGGGCGTTGAGCGTCATGGCCGCAGCGCGTAGCCCACCCCGCGCTGGGTGTGGATGAGCGGGGTGCCGAGCGGGTCCAGCTTGCGGCGCAGGTAGCTGACGTAGGTCTCGACGACCTGCGGGTTGCCGTGGTCCCACCCCCACACGCCCTCCAGGAGCTGGGACCGCGAGAGCACCATGCCCGCGTTCCGCATCAGGAAGGCCAGCAGCCGGAACTCGGTCGGCGACAGGTCAACGGCGACGCCGCCGCGGCGCACCGTCCAGTGCGCCTCGTCCAGTTCGAGGTCGCCGACGCGCAGGACGGCGTCCTCGGGGGACGCCGCGGGCTGGGCCGCCCGGCGCAGCACCGCCCGCACCCGGGCGATGAGCGCCTCGATCGAGAACGGCTTGGTGACGTAGTCGTCGCCGCCGAGCGTGAGGCCCGTGACGGTGTCGGACGGGGTGTCCCGCGCGGTCAGGAAGATCACCGGCACCTGGTCGCCGTCCGCGCGGAGGCGCCGGCACACCTCGAAGCCGTCCAGGTCGGGCAGCATCACGTCCAGCAGGACGAGGTCGGGCCGATCCCTGCGGGCCGCCGCGAACGCCTCCTCGCCCGTGCCCGCCGTGACGGTGGCGAAGCCGTGGAAACGCAGCGCGACCTCGATGAGGTCGCGGATGTTGGCCTCGTCGTCCACGACGAGCACGCGCCGGCTCTCGCTCATCGGCTCCCGCAGGTCATCTCGTCCCGTCCCTTCTGCCCGAAGGTACCGCCCGGGGGCAGGGCCTAGCGGGGTTTGGGGACGCGGATGAAGCGGGCGGTCCGGGTGTCGCCGGAGCGCTCGCCCGCGACGAGGACCTGGTCGCCGTTCTTCAGGTCCGTCATGGCGGACTTGTCGCCGTCCTTCCGGACGCGGGTCTCGTCGTCGGCCTTCCACGTCCACGAGACGCCGTCCTCGCTGCGGACGGTCACCGCGGTGGCGGACACGGACGTGATGTCACCGCGCTGCCAGGTCGCCAGATGGAAGCCGCCGTCGCGCTTCACGGTGGCCTCGCCGTGGACGCCGCGCATGCCCCCGGCCCGCCAGAACGGGTGTCCTCCCATACCCGGGTGCCCCCAGCCGGGGCGTCCCTCGCCCCGGTGGCCCCATTCCGTGGTCGCCTTCGGCGAGGGAGAGGGGTCGTCGGCGGCGGCCGGGACGGCGAGGTAGAGGCCGAGCCCGAGGAGCCCGGCGGCACCGGCCGTGGCGGCGATCGTCTTCCGGTTGGTTCTCATGCGGACCATGGAAGCGGCGGCGTCTGGCAGAAGTCCCCGCCCGTTCCTGGGAGAACCCTGAGAGTTCACCGAACGCCGTCCAGCATGGCGCCGACGAGGCGCAGGGCCTGCTCCCGGGCCGGCGCCTGGTCCTGCGCGCTCGCCACGGCGAGGGCCAGTTCGGTCAGCGCGCCGTAGAACGCGGCGGCGGTCAGGCCGAGGGGATGCGGGCCGGAGTCGCCGAGGAGCGCGGCCAGGACGCCGGTGAGGATCGTCCCGAGGTACCGCTGGTCGAGCTCGCGCCATCGCTCCCAGCCGAGCGCGATGGGGCCCTGGAGCAGGACGATCTCCCGGTAGGCGGGGTCGGAGCAGATCTCCAGGAAGGCGCGGGTGCCGGCGGTCGCCCGCGCACGCGGGGCGTCCTCGCGGGCCATGGCGGCGGTGACGCGGTCCGCCGCCTCGGCCTCCAGATCCTCGAAGACGGCCTCGAACAGCCCCTGCTTGCCGGCGAAGTGGTGGTAGAGGGCCCCGCGGGTCAGGCCGGCGGCACGGACCAGCTCCTCCGCCGACACGCCGCTGAAGCCCCGTTCGGCGAAGAATCGGCGCCCGGTGTCGAGGAGCGCCGTGCGGGTGCTCTCGGCGTACTGCTCCCGCCGGCTCTTGACCCGCTCCTCCATGCGCCATGTATAACACATACATGGCGTATGTCAGATGCGCCGCGTATGGGAGGGATCATGGCGGACATCGCGATCGTCGGAGCCGGGGTCGCCGGGCTGGTCGCCGCCCGTGACCTCCGGCGGGCCGGCCACGACGTGGTCGTCCTGGAGGCCCGCGACCGGGTCGGCGGGCGGATCCTGAACGCCGAGCTGCCCGGCGGCGAACCCATCGAGATCGGCGGCCAGTGGGTCGGCCCAGGCCAGGACCGAGTGCTCGCGCTGATCGACGAGCTCGGCCTGTCGACGTACCCGACCTACGACGACGGGCGGCACATCGCCGAGCTCGGGCGCGTCCGGCGCGAGTACGCGGGCCGCATCCCGCGCCTGTCGCCCGCGGCGCTCGCCGACATCGCGCAGGGCCAGCTGCGCATCGCCCGCATGGTGCGCGGCATCCCGCCGGACGCGCCGTGGACCGCCCGGCACGCCGCCAGGCTGGACGACGAGACGTTCGAGACGTGGCTCCGCCGCAACCTGCACACGAGCAACGGCCGCGGATTCATGCGGCTGATCACCCAGGCGGTCTTCTCCGCCGAGGCGGCGGACATGTCGGCGCTGTGGGCGGGCTTCTACATGGCGTCCGCCGGCGGCCTGGACCCGCTGATCGAGACGGCCGGGGGCGCGCAGCAGGACCGCGTCTCCGGCGGCTCGCAGCGGATCGCCCTGGCCCTCGCCGAAGAGCTGGGCGACCGGGTCGTGCTGGACTCGCCGGTCACCGGCATCGAGTGGACGGACGACGCCGTCACGCTCCGCACGCCCTCGCGGGAGGTCCGGGCGCGCCGCGCGATCATCGCCGTCCCGCCGCCGCTCGCCGCCCGGATCCGCTACACCCCGGGCCTGCCCGGCGACCGCGACCAGCTCGTCCAGCGCATGCCGATGGGCCGCGTCATCAAGATCAACGTCGTCTACGACGAGCCGTTCTGGCGCGCGGACGGCCTCAGCGGCCAGGTCACCAGCGACCGGCGCCCGTTCGGCATCACCTTCGACAACACGCCCGAGAGCGGGTCGCCGGGCGTGATCGTCGGCTTCCTGGAGGGACGGCACGCCGACATCGCCGCCCGCCTGACCGCCAGCGAACGCCGCGCCCAGGTCATCGCCGACCTGACCGGCTACTTCGGCCCGCGGGCGAAGGAGCCGGCCGCCTACATCGAGCAGGACTGGGCCGAGGAGGAGTACTCGCGCGGCTGCTACGGCGCCTTCGCCACACCCGGAACCCTGACCCGCTTCGGCCCCGCACTCCGCCGTCCCGTGGGCCCACTCCACTGGGCGGGCACCGAAACCGCGACCCGCTGGGCCGGCTACATAGACGGCGCCGCCGAATCAGGCCACCGCGCCGCCAACGAGATCACTCTGTGAACCGTCTCCCAGCGTCGGCGGGTGTGTTGCTGCGGGCCGCCGTTCCGGGCGCTCGCCCGGGGGGTGTGCGTGCGGGGTCACTGGGCGGCGCGCTGGCGAGGCGGGCCACCGCGCCGCCGAAGAGATCGCCTTGTGAACCGTCCCGCGGCGCTGGTGGGTCAGGCGGGGGTGGCGAGGGTTTCCAGGACCTGGTCGCCGTACTTGGCCAGTTTGTTCTCGCCTACGCCGTTGACTCGGCCCAGTTCCGTGAGGGTGGTGGGGAGGGCGGTGGCTATCTCGCGCAGGGTGGCGTCGTGGAAGATGACGTAGGCGGGGACGCCCTGCTCCTTCGCGGTGGCGGCGCGCCAGGAGCGGAGGCGCTCGAAGACCGGGGCCGCCTCGGCGGGGAGCTCGACCGGGGCCTTGGCCGTCTTGGCGGTCTTCGCCGCCTTCGCGGTGGGACGTTCCGGTTCGCGGCGCATCATCACCGTGCGCCGCCCGCGCAGGACGTCGGCGCTGGCGTCGGTCAGGACGAGGGTCCCGTGGTTGCTCTCCACGGCGACGAGCCCCTGCGCGAGGAGCTGGCGGATGACGCCGCGCCACTCGACGTCGCGCAGTTCGGTGCCGATGCCGAAGGACTTCAGCGCGTCGTGGTCGAACTGGATGACCTTGGCGTTCTTCTTGCCGAGGAGGATGTCGACGATGTGGCCGGCGCCGAACTTCTGGCGCCGTTCCCGGTCGAGCCGGACGATCACCGACAGCACCTTCTGGGCGGAGATGGTCGCGTCCCACGTCTCGGGCGGCTTCAGGCACGTGTCGCAGTTGCCGCAGGGCTCGCCGGACTGGCCGAAGTAGTTCAGCAGCTGGACGCGGCGGCACTCGACCGTCTCGCAGAGGGCGAGCATGGAGTCGAGGTGCTGGCTCTGGCGGCGGCGGTGGGCGGCGTCGCCCTCGCCGCCGTCGATCATCTTGCGCAGGTTGACGACGTCCTGGAGGCCGTAGGCGAGCCAGGCGGTGGACGGGAGGCCGTCGCGCCCGGCGCGGCCCGTCTCCTGGTAGTAGCCCTCGACGGACTTCGGCAGGTCGAGGTGGGCGACGAACCGGACGTCGGGTTTGTCGATCCCCATGCCGAACGCGATGGTCGCGACGATGACGAGGCCGTCCTCCCGGAGGAAGCGCGCCTGGTTCGCGGCGCGCGTCTCGGAGTCCAGGCCCGCGTGGTACGGGAGGGCCTCGATGCCGTTCTCGGTGAGGAAGGCGGCGTGCTTCTCCACCGAGTTGCGGGACAGGCAGTAGACGATCCCCGCGTCGCCCTTGTGCTCGTTCTGGAGCAGGCGGAGCAGCTGGCGTTTGGGGTCGGTCTTCGGCTCGATCCGGTACTGGATGTTCGGACGGTCGAAGCTCGCGACGAAGTGCCGGGCCTGCTCCAGCTGGAGCCGGGACGCGATCTCGCGGCGGGTCGCCTCGGTGGCGGTCGCGGTGAGGGCGATGCGCGGGACGTCCGGCCAGCGTTCGTGCAGGCCGGACAGCATCAGGTAGTCGGGACGGAAGTCGTGCCCCCACTGGGACACGCAGTGCGCCTCGTCGATCGCGAAGAGCGAGACGTCGCCCCGGTCGAGCAGCTCGACGGTCGAGGCGAGCTTCAGCCGCTCGGGCGCCAGGTACAGCAGGTCGAGCTCGCCCGCGACGAACTGCGCCTCGACGACCCGCCGCTCGTCGAGGTCCTGCGTGGAGTTGAGGAAGCCCGCCTGGACGCCGGCGGTGCGCAGCGCGTCCACCTGGTCCTGCATGAGGGCGATGAGCGGGGAGATGACGATGCCGGTGCCCTTCCGGACGAGCGCCGGGATCTGGTAGCACAGCGACTTCCCGCCGCCGGTCGGCATCAGGACGAGCGCGTCCCCGCCGGCGACGACGTGTTCGATGATCTCCCGCTGGCCGTCCCGGAACGTGTCGTAACCGAACACGCGCCGCAGGGCGTCGAGGGTCTCCGGGGTCTCAGGGGAAGTCACCGGGCCATACTATGAACCGCTCGCGACACCCGTCCGCCGAAACCTCACCTGTGGACAACGTCCGCGAGTTCCGGCGTCAGCTCGTCGAGGTCCTCGGCCACGTGCGCGGCCAGCGCGAGCGCGTCGGGCGCGGGCGGATGCGCTGGACGCGGGATCGCGATCACCGTCATGCCCGCCGCGTGCGCCGACCGGATGCCGTTGCTGGAGTCCTCGACCGCGACGCAGTCACCGGCGGGCACGTCGAGCTGGGCGGCCACGGCGAGGTACCCGTCCGGTGCGGGCTTGCCGCGGTCGACCTCCTCGGTCGACACGGTCGCGCGGAACAGGCTCTCCACGCCGACCTTGCCGAGGACCAGGTCGATCAACGCGCGCGGGGACGAGCTGGCGAGCCCCAGCGGACGGTGCTCGGCCATCCGGCGGACGGCGGCCTCGGCCCCCGGCAGCATCGGCGGCCCGGCCTCGTACCGCTGCGTCATGTGGTCGATGACCTCGTAGGCGACCTCCTCGGCCGCCACGCCGTCGACGAGGTCGGTGGCGATGTAGTCCGCCCACTCCTCGGTGCTCATGCCCATGAGCCGCTCCTGGGTGTCGGGCAGCCAGCGCCCGCCGCGCCCGGCGACGTAGGCGCGCCGCACCTCCTCCCACACCGGCTCGGAGTCGATCAGGACGCCGTCCAGGTCGAAGACGATCGCCTGCACGGACATGGGCCCTCCACGGTTCTCGGGTGCGACGTCCCGTCACTACCCGGTGCGATCGGGCCGGAACCTCCGGCACCACCTGCGGTGACGCGGTGGGGACGAAACGTATTTATCCGACGAATGCGACAAGATCCAGTTGCAGTCTGGCATCGTGGAGACCCTCCGCCCCCCCTCCGGAGTCACTGCAGAGGAGATCTGCTCATGGTGTTCCTCGGTTTTCTCCTGGTCGCCGCCGCCATCACCGTCGGAGTCGGCATCGTCCTGGACAACACCGACCCGGCGAACCTCGTCCTCTTCGGCCAGACGGTGCCCGCACTGGAGAACGAGTGGCAGGTGTTCCTCGCCGGCGCGGGCGTCGCCCTCGTCCTCGTCTGCGGCCTGACGCTCACCTTCATGGGTGCGGCCCGGCGCGTCCGCGACCGCCGCGACCTGCGCGACCTCCGCGAGGAGCACGAGGAGTCGCTGACCACCCTGGAGATGGAGAAGCGCCGTCTCCAGCGCGAACTCGCCCGCGTCAAGCAGTCGGGCCCGCGGCAGGCCCCGCCCCGCGAGCCGGCCGTGCAGGGCGTGCGCGTCGCGGGACGGCCCGCCGGGAACCGCTCGCAGATCCCCGCGACCTCCCCGTTCTTCGACCGCGCCGAGTAGTCCGCGAAGATGACGCCGCCGTCCGGGCGAATCGTCAAGGGGAGGGATGACGCGGGCGGACCCCGGCCAGCATGATCGTGGTGTGCGTATTCTTCTCAAGGTCGCGATCACCGCGGTCGCCCTCTGGGTCTCCACCGTCCTGATCGAGGGCATCACCCTCGGCGACCAGTCGACCGGCCGGCGGATCGTCACCCTGCTCGCGGTCGCGGTCATCTTCGGCCTGGTCAACGCCATCCTCAAACCCGTCATCAAGACGCTCGGCTGCGCCTTCTACGTCCTCACGCTCGGCCTGATCGGGCTCGTCGTGAACGCGCTGCTGCTCTGGCTGACGAGCGAGCTGGCCCAGGAACTGGACCTGCCGTTCCACGTCACCGGCTTCTGGCCCGCCTTCTGGGGCGCGATCGTCGTCGGCGTCGTCGGCTGGCTGCTGCACGTCCTCGTCCCGGACGGCAAGGACAAGGACGACGACTAGCCGAGCAGGTCCGGGGCGGCGCTCGCGGCCCGCTCGAACGGGCTCTGCTCCAGGCGCCCGGACGGCTCGTCCGCGTACTCCCGGTAGCCCGGCGGGCGCGAACCGGCCGCCCCCACGAGGATCCAGCGGCGCGTCCGGACGGCGCCGACCAGGAACTCGCCGTCCGTCAGCGCCCCCGCGTCCGCGACGATCAACGCGTCGAACTCCTGGCCGGGGGCGGTCAGGGCGGCGCCCGCCGGCGTCCCGACGACCAGGTCGGCGGTGCGGAGCAGGACGTCGCCGCCCACCGCCCGGCCGCCCTGCAGGTAGCCGGTCAGCTCCTCGATCCGGGCCATCGCGCGCCGCTGATGCGTGGGGACGACCTCCGGGTCGTCGGCGGGATCGGCGCCGCAGATCTCGACGACGTTCTCCCGCGTCCGCGCCTCCGTCGCCGTGACCGTCTCCAAATCCTTCTCCCGGGCGGCCATCTCACGCGCGGCCTCCTCGGTGTGGCGCTCCAGCGTCGCCGCCAGCTCCGCCTCCCGCGCCGCGGCGGCCGCCGCGGCCGACCGGGCCCGCTCCGCCGCCGCCAGCGCCTCCGCGCGGGAAGCCCGCGCCGCATTCACCCGGTCCTGGATCACCTGCGCCGCCTGGTGCGCCGCCCGCGCCCGCAGGCCCGCCTCGGTCGCGCGCTCCACCGACTCCGACGCCAGCCGCGCCTGCTCCCGGTGCTCGGCCCCGGCCTTCTCCCGCTCGGCCGCGAGCCACGTCAGCTCCGTCCCGAGCCTTTCCTGCGCCTCCTGCGCCGCCTTCAGCCGCGCCCCGCCCTCCGACACGAACGACGCCAGCCCGCGCCGCACCCGCTCCGCGTGCTCCGCCGCCTCCTTGGCCTCCCGCGCCCGCTTCGCCGCCTCGTCCGCCTCCCGCGTCCGGGCCTTGACCTCGGCGCGCAGGCTCTTCAGCTCCGACGGCGGTGACGCCACGTGCAGGCGCTGCCCGAGCGACATCTTCCGGCGCAGCGCCGCCAGCGCCGACTCCGCCGACACCAGCCGGTAGTAGGCGGCGTGCCCCTCCGCCGCGGCGTCCGCGTCCGCCGCCGTCAGCCGGTGGGCCTCCTCCGCCGCGCCCGGCAGCGCCTCCCGCGCCCGCGCCAGCTCGTCGGTGAGGGACGCCTCCGCCTGCCGCGCCGCCTGCAGCTCCGCCTGCGCCGTCTTGGCCCGCTCGTCCATCTGCACGCACCGCGCGTAGGAGGCGTCGGCCGTCCGGGTGAGCGCGTTCGCCTCGGCGCCCGCCTCGTCCGCGGCCCGCTGCAGCCGCTCCGCCTCCTCCCGCGGACCCACCAGCTCCGCCTCGGCCTCCTCCTCGACGCCGGCGAGCCGGCGCGCCTCGGCCTCCGCCTCGTCCGCGGCCTGCTCCGCCGCACCCGCCGCGGTCCGCGACTCCTCGATCGCCTCCGCCAGGCCCGCCCGCTCGACCTCCAGCTGCTCGGTCCGCCGCAGGTTCTCCGCCTGGACGGCCTTCAGCGCCGCCGCGTCCCGGGGCCACTGCTCCAGCCACATCAGCCCGCGCTGCAGCAGCCGCGCCTCCGTCTGCCACGACAGCCGCCACGCCTCCCCGACCGGCCGCAGCGCCGCCGACCGCACCCGCGTCTCCGGCGCCGACGGCCCCTCCTCCGGCTCCACGGGCGGCGCGGCCTCCACGGGCACCGGCAGCGGCTCGGCCCTGGTCACAGCGGCCTCGCCAGGCGCCACGGGCCTGAACTCGATCGTCCCGTTGGACCCGGGCTCCCGCAGCGGCGGCGGCTCCTCCACGGGCGGCATGGCCTGCGTCCGCACCGACCGGACCTCCGCCGTCTGCGGCTGCGTCTCGATCAGCAGCGAGAAGACCTCGGGATCGTCCTCCATGCTCCGCAGCAGCTCAGCGGCCTTCTCCGGGGTGGGAGCGACCAGCAGCGCCCGCTCGTCCCTGCCCGCGAGTTCCTTGACCGCCTCCCGGACGGCCTCCACCTCGTCCCCCGCGTCCACCTCGACGAGCCGCAGCTCCTCCGCGCCCTCCACGGACCCGGGCGAGACCAGGAACCGGGCCAGAACCTCCCAGTTCCCCGCGACCTGCCCGTCCCGCAACGCCCGCAGCGCCGCCACATAGGGCCCCCACCCCACCGGCGGGACGTCCTCGGGCACCTCCCGAAGCCGCGCATCGATCCGCTCGTAGAACTCGCTCAGCGGCCCGTAAACACTCTCGACGAGCTCCCGCCACCCCTCACCCGCGGACTCCGTCCCCATGGGCGGCGTAGGCTCTCCGACCTCCACGGGTACGGTCTCCAACCCCGCCCGAACATCAAGCACCTCGCCTTCCACGGCCGCCGCGCCACCGGACCCGCCGACGCTCTCCCCGGCAGGAACCGCCTCCCCACCCTGCTCCCCGGCCCCGCCACGGCCGTCCCCGACCTCCGCGGCCCCGGCACGCCCCTCGACACCCGCGGGTTCGGAGGACGCAGCGCTGTCGCCCGTGAGCGCGTCCGTCACGCCGACGCCAGCCGGGGACTCCGCATCGCCCGGCGTCGCTGTGGTGGACGGGAAGCTGCCGCCCCCAGCGACCTCGCCCGCCATATCCTCACCAGGCGCAGGTTCGCCATCGTCGCCTTCGGTGGACGGGCCGGGGTCGTCCGCAGCGGCCGCCTCTGGCGTGGTGTCACTGACCGAGGGCTCTGCATCGCCCGCGATCGCTTCGAAGGGCGCGGTGGCGCTGCCCGGCGTGGGCACGCCCGTCATGTCGGCGCCAGTCGCGGGCTCCGCACTGCTGACTTCGGGGAGCGGGTTGGTGTCGCCAGCGTTGGCGGGCTCTGGCGTGGTGGCGCCAGCCGGGGGCTCCTCATCCTCTGCCGTCGCTTCGGTCGCAGGGAGGGTGACGTCTGCCGAGGCCTCGTCCGGTGCGACGGCACCGGGCTCTGTGGTGGTGCTTGCCGGGAATTCGGTGTCGGTTGCCGTGGGTGCGGGGGTGCCGCCTACGGGTACCTCGGCCGCAGGTTGCTCGTCGTCGGCCTCGCTGGACGCGGCGGGCTCGCTCGGAGTGGGTGCGTCTGGTGTGGCGGCGTTGGTCGCGGGATCCTCGTCGTCGGTTTCGGGGGACGGCGAGGCGTGGTCCGCGGAAGGCTCGTCCTTGGTGGGGAGGGGGACGGTGACGGTGGGGAGTTCGGAGTCCGGGATGTACCTGGGCTCGGCGTCTTCCTCGTCCGGCCCGTTGGTTTCCGAAGGTTGCTTCACGGTGCTGTCCGTCCCACATCTACCGCCCGGGGCCAGTATGTTCCCCTTCTGCTCGGGACTAACGTCTCACAGGTAAGCGATCAGCGGTGGCCCGCGAGGACGGCGTGATGGTCCTCACCGGGGCGTGGCTCGGGGTCGGGGTGGACGGCGGCGCCGGTGAGGCGGGGGAGCGCGTGCAGGAGGCCGTGTTCGGCGTCGGCGGCGATCCGGTGGGCGCGGACGACGGTGGAGGCGGGGTCGACGACGACGTCGCACTCGGCGCGGAGGCTGTGGCCGATCCAGCGGAGCCGGACCTCGCCCACGGCGAGGACGCCCGGGGTTGAGGCGAGGGCCTGCTCGGCGCGGTCGACGAGCGAGGGGTCCACGGCGTCCATCAGGCGGCGCCAGACGTCCCGGGCCGTCTGCCCGAGGACGGTCAGGATCGCCGCGGTGATCAGCAGGCCGACGACCGGGTCGGCCCACGGGGCGCCCAGGGCGATGCCCGCGGCGCCCAGCAGGACGGCGAGGGACGCGAACCCGTCCGTGCGGGCGTGCAGGCCGTCGGCGACCAGCGCGGCGGAGCCGATGCGGCGGCCCACGCGGATGCGGTAGCGCGCCACCAGCTCGTTGCCGACGAAGCCGACCAGGGCGGCGGCGGCCACGGCGGCGACGTGGTCCACAGGCTGTGGATGGGCCAGGCGCTGGACGGCGGCGTACCCGGCGGCGACGCATGACGCGGCGATGGCCAGGACGATGACGACGCCGGCGAGGTCCTCCGCGCGGCCGTACCCGTAGGTGTAGCGGCGGGACGGCGGCCGCCGGCCGAGGACGAACGCGATGGCCAGCGGGACGGCCGTCAGCGCGTCGGCGGCGTTGTGGAGGGTGTCGCCCAGCAGCGCCACCGAGCCGGTGAAGGCGACCACGACGGCCTGCAGCGCCGTGGTCGCGCCGAGGCCGGCCAGGGAGATCCACAGGGCGCGCATCCCCTGGGCGTCCGCCTCCATCGCCGAGTCGACCTTGTCGGCCGCCTCGTGGGAGTGCGGGCGGATCCGGTGGAGGAGCCGTGCCCGCGAGGAGTGCCGGTGTCCGTGTCCGCTCATGCGTCCACGATGGACCGGAAAGTCCGTTGCAGCATCTCGACACCTGCGGTGTCGTCGCAGGTGCACGGCCTGTGTCAGTGCGGGTTGGTCGCCAGCAGCTCCGCGAGGAGGTCGTCCAGGGTGACGATGCCGGCGAACTCGCCCCGGCCGTCGTTCACCACGGCGAGCTGGGCGCGGCCCCGGCGCATGCGGCTGACCGCGTCCAGGACGGTCGTCTCCGCCGTGAGGACGGGCGCCGGGTGCGCCAGCTCGCCGGCGCTGCGGTCGCCGGGGTCGGTGATGGCCGCCCGGACGTGGACGATGCCCGTCATCGCGCCGTCCCGGTCGCGGACCAGCAGCCGGCTGTGGCCGCTGGCGGTGGCGGTCCGGCGGATCTGCGCGGCGGTGGCGTCCGCGCCGATCGTGCTGACGGACGTGGCGGGCACGACGAGGGTCCCGACGGTCGCCTCCCGCGCCGAGATCGCGCGGCGGAGCAGCTCGTGGTCGTGCCGCCCGATGAGGCCGAGGCGGCGGGACTCGCCGACCAGGTGGTTGAGCCGCGCCGGGTCGGTGTGGTTGTCCAGCTCGTCCTTCGGCGTGACGCGGACCAGCCGCAGCAGCGCGTTGGTGGTGGCGTTCAGCGCCGACAGGATCGGCCGGGACACCTTCGCGAACGCGCGGAACGGCAGGGCCAGCAGCAGCGCCGACCGCTCCGGATGCGTGATCGCCCACGACTTCGGCGCCATCTCGCCGATGACCATGTGCAGGAACGTCACGACGGCGAGCGCGGTGCCGAGCGCGATGGCCTTCACGCCCGCCTCGGGGACGCCGGCCGCGTGCAGCGGCGGTTCGAGGAAGTGCTCGAACGCGGGCTCGGTGACGATCGCGAGGCCGAGCGAGCACATCGTGATGCCGAACTGCGCGCCGGCGAGCATCAGCGACAGCTCGCGGACGCCCGCGACGGCGGCGACGGCGGGACGGCTGCCCTTCGCGGCGGCGCGCTCCAGCTGGGGCCGGTTCGCCGCGACCAGGGCGAACTCGGCCGCGACGAAGAACCCGTTGCCGAGCAGCAGCAGGACGGTGATGAGCAGCGAGGTCAGGGGGTCCACGCGGCCTCCCCGGCCGGGACGTCCGCGGTGCGGATCAGGATCTTCTCGGCGACCCGGCGGGCCACGCTCACGACCTCCAGCTCGACGGAGCCGGCGTCCAGCCCGACGGTGAGCCGGTCGCCGGCGGACGGCAGCCGGCGCAGCTCCGCCATGACGAGGCCGCCGAGGGTGTCGTAGGCGTCGCCTTCGGGCAGGTCGAGCCCGGTGAGCCGGCCGACCTCGTCGATGCGCATGCCGGCGTCGACCAGCCAGGACCCGTCCGGGCGGGACGTCGGCGCGTCATGCGGCCCGTCGGTCTCGTCGGAGATCTCCCCGACGAGCTCCTCGGCGACGTCCTCGAAGGTGAGGATGCCGGCGAGCCCGCCGTACTCGTCGACGACGCAGGCGAATTCCTCGCCCGAGTCGCGCATGTGCTCGATCACCCCGTACAGCGGCTGGCTGCCGGGCACCAGCAGCGCGGGACGGGCGACGGAGCCGACCGGGGTGGACGGGTCGAGCGCGTCGTCGGCGACCTCGCGGACGCCCGCGACGCCGACGACGTCGTCGACCTCCTGCCCGTAGACGGGGTAGGCGCTGTGCCCGGTCTCGCGGATCAGCGCGACCAGGTCGGCGACGGGGGCGGCGGCGGGCAGCGTCCGGACCTGCGGGCGGGGCACCATGACCTCGTCCGCGGTGAGGTCGCCAAACGACAGCGCGCGGTCGAGGAGCCCGGACAGGTCGGCGGGCAGGTGCCCGGCGCTGTGCGACTTGCCGATGATGTCGCCGAGCTCCTCCAGCGTCGCGCCGCTGTGCAGCTCCTCGACGGGTTCGACGCCGACGGCGCGGAGCAGCCGCTCGGCGGCGCGGTCGAACAGCCGGATCAGCGGCCCCGCGACCGTCAGGTACACGAGGGTGGACGAGGCCAGCGCCCGCGCCAGCGACTCGGCGCGCGCGAGGGCGAGGTTCTTGGGGAACAGCTCGCCGAGCAGCATCTGGACGAGGGTCGCCAGGACGAAACCGGTGGCGAGCGCGATCGCGCCGGTGGCGCCCTCCGGGATGCCCGCGAGGGTCAGCAGCGGCTCGATCAGCTCCGCGAGGGCGGGTTTGGCGATGAATCCGACGACCAGCGTCGTCATCGTGATGCCGAGCTGCGCGCCCGAGAGCATGAAGGAGAGCCTGCCGATGACCTTGACGGCTCTGCGGGCGGAGGTGTCGCCGCGCTCGGCGGCCTGTTCCAGGGTCGCGCGGTCGGCGGCGACGTACGCGAACTCCTGGGCGACGAAGTATCCGGTGGCGGCGGTGAGGAGGATCACCGCCAGCACACCCAGTGCCGCGGTCACCACGGGGCACCGGGTCTATGACTGGGGTCCGACACCGCGGACTCACCACTCCTCTCGTAGACGGGCTACCTGACGTAACGTCACCAGGGACAACGAGGTTCCCCGCGGACAGGGTACGGCCGGGCGGCGGTGGCCCTCGGGCGGTGTCGGGCTTCCGTGAGAGAAAGGACCTTGTCTCGGTTGGTGTCACGGATCACACTTGTATGAGAGCGTACGTCCGATAGTGGACCGGTCCGTGCTCCCAGACCGGCATTGAGGGCATGCTCAGGGGGACCCGAGAACACGAGCGTGGGGCGAACGTTGGACCAGAGCGGGGCAGGGGCCGCCGCGCCCATGAGCCGTGAAGGCGTCGACCATGCCCTCAGGGAGCTCAGGGCGGAGCGCGACCGCATCGCCGCGTCCCTGCTCGAACTGGACCGCCACCAGGGCGGCCGCCTGCTGAAGGGCGCCCGCCTCACCGGCGAGACGTGGCGCCGCTGGGAGGACGCGCAGGCCCGGCTGGCGACGCTGTGGCGGCTGTTCGACGCCTACCAGCGCGTCCTGGACGCGGCGGGGGAGCTGCGCGACCGGTCGTCCCGTCCGGACGCGGCGACGCTGGTGGAGCTGTCGGAGCTGCTGTCGGGCCCGTCGGTGGAGCTGCCCGACGGGGAGATCCCGCTGGAGCACCGCACGCTGCTCGGCCCGCAGGAGCGCCGGATCACGCTGGACGAGGCCGTCACGATGATGTCGGACGCCTACGCGTTCGTCGCCGGCGAGATCGCCGCCGCGGACGCCGCCTGGTCTGCGCTGCTCCAGCCGCTGGAGAAGGCCGAGGAGGGCTGGCGCGACACGGCCCGGCTGGCGCACTCGCTGGACGGCACTCGGCACCCGGAGCTCGACCGCGTCGGGCGCGAGCTGACCGCACTCGGCCGGATCGTCCGTACCGATCCGCTGTCGCTGGTCAAGGACGGCAATGCCGACACCGCCCGGCTCGACCGCGTCTGCGCCATACTGACCTCGCTCGGCGACGAACTCGCCGGCGTCGCCCGGATGCGCGAGGACTACGAGGAACTCGTGCTCCGGGTCACCGCCACGGTCGAGGAGATCGAGGAGACGGAGCGGCGCGCCCACGAAGCCCACGCGACCGCCCTCGCCAAGATCTACTCGCCCAACCTGCCCGCACCGTCGCGGGGCCTCGGCACCGCGCTGCGGGACCGGCTCGCCGCGCTCGAACGGCTCCGCGAGGCGGGCCGCTGGGTGGAGATGGCGGGCCGCTTCGCCGAACTCGAACGCGCCGCCGACGAGGCGCTGGAACGGGCGAGGGGTGACCTGCGTCTCAGTGCCGGGCTGCTCGACCGGCGGGGCGAGTTGCGCGGGCGGCTGGAGGCGTACCGGGCCAAGGCGGCGCGGCTCGGCCTGGCCGAGGACGAGCGGCTCACCGTCCTGTACGGGGAGGCCCGCGAGGTGCTGTGGACGGCACCCTGCGACCTGCGCAGGGCGACCACGGTACTGGCGGAGTACCAGCGAGCGATCAGGGCGTGCGAAAGCGAGACGGGGACCCGGCGATGAACCGATGCACCCAGCCCGGCTGCACGGGCGAGGTGGAGGCCGACGGCTTCTGCGACGTGTGCGGCATGGCCCCGGCCGCCGCTCCGGCCGCCGCTCCGCCGCCCGCGGAGTCCGCCGCCGGACCGGTCGCGGAAAGCCCCGCGAACTCGGTGTCCCGGCCCGCGCCCGCCGCACCGGCGCCGCAGATGCCGCCCGCGCGGGCGGCGGCGCCCGCGCGTCCCGCCGCGCCCGTGGCCCCCGGCTACCCCGGCGCGTACGGGCGGCCTCCGAACCCCGCCCCGGTCACGACTCCGGCGACTCCCGCGGCCCCCGTCGGCGCGCCGCCCGGGCCTCCGGTCGGGGCGCCGCCCGGCTCGTCCGGCCCGAGCGGGCCCGGCTCGTCGTCCGGCGGCTCGTCGAGCAGCGGGTCGCCGGCCAGCGGGTCGCGGAGCGTCGGGTCCGGGCGGACGGCGTCGCGCGGCGGCACCCGCGGCACGGGCTCCAGCGGCTCGGCCCGGCGCGGCATGCTCGGCGCCGGGCTGGTGGAGGTGCCGCCCGTCCCGGCCCGCGACCCCGCCTCGGCGATCATGGACAAGCCGGAGGTGCCGGAGAACCGGCGCTTCTGCAGCAAGTGCGACGAGAAGGTCGGGCGGAGCCGCGGCGGGCGCCCCGGACGCACCGAGGGGTTCTGCCGCAACTGCGGGCACCCGTTCTCGTTCACCCCGAAGCTGCACCCGGGCGAGATGATCGGCGGGCAGTACGAGGTGCTCGGCTGCCTCGCGCACGGCGGGCTCGGCTGGGTGTACCTCGCCCGCGACCACAACGTGAGCGAGCGGTGGGTCGTCCTGAAGGGCCTGCTCGACACCGGGGACGCCGACTCGCTGGCCGCCGCGACCGCCGAGCGCGCCTTCCTCGCCGAGGTCGAGCACCCCAACATCGTCAAGATCTACAACTTCGTCCGGCACGGCGAGTCCGGCTACATCGTGATGGAGTACGTAGGCGGGCGGTCGCTGAAGGACATCCTGCTCAGCACCCGCAAGCAGCAGGGCGAGCAGGCGGCGCTCCCGCTCGGCCAGGTGATCGCCTACGGGCTGGAGGTGCTGAGCGCCCTCGGCTACCTGCACGGCGTCGGGCTGCTGTACTGCGACTTCAAGCCGGACAACGCCATCCAGTCCGAGGAGCAGCTGAAGCTGATCGACCTCGGCGGCGTCCGCCGCGCCTTCGACGTCGACAGCCCCATCTTCGGCACGCCCGGCTACCAGGCCCCGGAGATCGGCTCGCAGGGCCCGTCGATCACGTCCGACCTGTACACGGTGGGACGGACGCTGGCCGTGCTGAGCTTCCCGTTCCGCGGCTACACCGGACGGCACCTGCGCAGCCTGCCGCCCCGCGAGGAGGTGCCGCTCTTCCAGCGGTACGAGTCCTACCACCGGCTGCTGCGCCGCGCCACGCACCCTGACCCGGCCCGCCGGTTCCAGAGCGCCGCCGAGATGGCCGAGCAGCTCACCGGCGTCCTGCGCGAGGTCCTGTCCGCCGAGGACGGCCGCCCGCGCCCCGCCCCGTCGCCGCTCTTCGGGCCCGAGCAGCAGACGGCCGGCACCGAGATCGTCGAGGGGCTGGAGCACACCGCCGCGAACGGGGCGGCCCCGCCGATCCTGGCGCGGCTGGAGCCCGCGGCCGCCGCGGCGGCGCTGCCCGTCCCGCTGGTGTACGCCTCCGACCCGGCCGCCGCGTTCCTCGCCGGGCTCACCGCCCGCGACCCCGCCGACCTCGCCGCCGCCCTCGGCTCGGCCCCGGTGGCGTCCCGCGAGGTGCGGCTGGCGCTGGTCCGCGTCCGCATCGAGCTCGGCGACCTCGACGGCGCCGCCCGGCTCCTGGAGGACATCGCCGCCGAGGCCCCGGACGACTGGCGCGTCGACTGGTACCGCGGCGCCCGCGCCCTCGCCGGCGGCCGCGGCACCGAGGCGGTCGCCGTCTTCAACGACCTGTACGACCTCGCGCCCGGCGAGCAGGCGCCGAAGCTGGCGCTGGCGTTCTGCCACGAGACCCTCGGCGACATGCAGAGCGCCGGCCACTTCTACGAGACGGTCTGGCGCACCGACCCGACGCACGTCAGCGCCGCGTTCGGGCTGGCCCGCACCCGCCTCGCCGCCGGTGACCGGGCGTCCGCCGAACGCGTCCTGGACTCGGTGCCGAACATCTCCAGCCACTACCTGTCCGCGCAGCTCGCCGCCGTCGCCACCACCGTCCGGGGACGGCGCCCCGCCGAGCTGACCGCGCCCGCGCTCATCGAGGCGGGCCGCCGGCTGGCGTCGCTGAGGCTCGACACCGAGCGCTCCGCCGCGTTCACCGCCGAGGTCCTGGAGGCGGCGCTCGGCTGGCTCCGCGCGGGCCGCGGCTCCGCCCCGCCCGGCGTCCGGCAGCAGGTCCTCGGCACCGACCTGGACGAGCAGGCCCTCCGCAAGAGGCTGGAGGACACCTACCGCGTCCTCGCCAAGCTCGCCGACGGCTCCGAGCACCGCCACGCGATGGTCAAGCGCGCCAACGCCGTCCGCCCGAGGACGCTCTTCTGACCATGAACGCGGACCAGCACACCCCCGTGGCGCTCTGCCGTACCTGCGGCGAGCCCGTCCAGCCCCGCGACCGCTTCTGCGAGGAGTGCGGCCGGCCCGATCCGACCATCCGGCGGACCCCGCCCCTCGGCAACTCCCTCCCGAACGCCGCCCCTCCGCCCGCCGGCCGCGACGTCCTCTTCGTCCCCAACCCCTCCCCCGCTCCCGAGACGCCCGCACCGCCCGGTGGAGGTGCGGTCTGCGTGGACTGCGGGAGCGGGGCCGTCGGGGCGGACGGGTACTGCGAGCAGTGCGGGCTGCGGCAGCCGAGCGGGCGGGAGCATGTGGAGGCCGACCTCGGCCGGCTGGGGGCGGCGGTCAGCGACCTCGGTCTCCGGCGCAGCCGCAACGAGGACGCGTTCGCGCTGGCGGCGCTGCCCGCGGGCGCGTGCGCGGTGGTGTGCGACGGCGTCGCGACGGCCCCCGGGTCGGAGGAGGCGTCGCGGGTGGCCGCCGAGACGGCCGTGTCGGTGCTGACCGGACGGGTCTCGGTCGGCATGGATCCGCGCGGCGCGATGCGCGCGGCGGTGGCGCGGGCGGCCGAGGCCGTGGCCGGGCTGCCGGGCGATCCGGAGTCCTCGCCCGCCTGCACGTTCGTGTCGGCCGTGGTGGACGCGTCCGGCGTGACCGTCGGGTGGGTCGGCGACAGCCGCGCGTACTGGCTGTCCGCCACAGGCTCGTGCCGGCTGAGCACGGACGACTCGTGGGCCGCGAACATGATCGAGCAGGGCACGATGACCGCCGCCGACGCGTGGGCCGACAAGCGGGCGCACCTGCTGACCGCGTGGCTGGGCGCGGACGCGGGGCCGGTCGAGCCGCACGTGACGGCGTTCCGCCCGACGCGGCCGGGGATGGTGGTGCTCTGCAGCGACGGGCTGTGGAACGACCTGCCGGAGCCGTCCGACCTCGCGCGCGTGGCGCTGGACGGGCGGGACGGCCCGCTCGGCGCGGCGCGCAGGCTGCTGCGGGCGGCGCTCGACGCGGGCGGGCACGACAACGTCACGGTGGCGGTGATCCCCTGTCCACCGCCGGAACCGATCAGGGAGCGGGGCAGATGAGCGATTTTCCGGAGTTCACCGTCCGGGTGGACCAGAACCCCTACCTTCCGGCGGGCGGACGGGAGATGCACGCGATCGTGTCCGTGGAGGCGCGGTCGTCGGGCGCCGCGCCGGCCGCGGCCGGGCGGGCGCCGGCCGCGGAGATCATCATGATCGACACGTCCGGGTCGATGTCGTACCGGGGCAAGATGGCCGCGGCGAAGCGGGCGGCGCGGGCGGCGGTGAACGTGCTGCGCGACGGCGTGCACTTCGCGGTGGTCGCCGGCGCGAACCGGCCGCGGATGATCTACCCGCAGGGGGAGCGGCTCGTCGTGGCGGACGAGACGTCCCGGCGCAACGCGGCGACCGCGATCGGGCGGCTGGAGGCGGCCGGCGGCACCGCGATCGGGTCGTGGCTGCGGCTCGCCGAGCGGCTGTTCGCCGGGCACGACGCGGCCGTCGGGGAGAGCGCCGTCAAGCACGCGATCCTCCTCACCGACGGCAAGAACCAGCACGAGTCGGACGAGGAGCTGGACGCGGCGCTGCGGCAGTGCACCGGCCGCTTCCTGTGCGACGCGCGCGGCGTCGGCACCGACTGGGACGTCGCCGAGCTGCGCAAGATCAGTTCGGCGCTGCTGGGCGGGTTCCTGGACGTCCCCGACCCGGCCGACCTGGAAGCCGACTTCCTGGCGATGACGCGCGCCGCGATGAGCAAGGAGATCGCGGACGTGACGCTGCGGGTGTGGACGCCGCAGCAGGCGAAGCTCCGGTTCGTCAAGCAGATGGTCCCGGTCGTGGAGGACCTGACCGGCCGCCGGGTCGAGTCGGGCACGCAGACGGGCGACTACCCGCTCGGCGCGTGGGGGAACGAGAACCGCGAGTACCACGTGTGCGTGGAGGTGCAGCCCGGGGACATCGGGCGGCAGATGCGCGCCGGGTGGGTCAAGCTGGTCGCGGGCGACGAGGTGCTGGCGTCCGGGAACGTCCTCGCCGAATGGACCGACGACGAGGCGCGGTCGACGCGCATCAACGGCCGCGTCGCGATCCACACCGGCCAGTCGGAGCTCGCCGACGCCATCCAGGAGGGTCTGGAGGCGCGCCGGGAGGGCGACGAGGACACCGCGACCGCGCGGCTCGGCCGGGCCGTGGTGCTGGCCCGCGAGGTCGGCAACGAGCAGATCTCCGATCTGCTCGACAAGGTCGTCGACGTGGTCGACCCGGTGCGCGGCACGGTGCGGCTCAAGCGGGACGTGGCGAAGGCGGATGAGATGTCGCTCGACACCCGTTCCGTCCGGACCGTGCGGACCCGGCACGGCGACGAGGCAGGGGGCTGAGGCCCATGCCGGTCTGCCCGAGCGGGCATTCCTCCCAGGCCACCGACTACTGCGACGTGTGCGGTGACCTGATGGAGGGCGCCCAGCGCGCCGAGTTCGCCGAGCCCGTCCCGAAGCCGCCGGAGCCGTCCGCGCCGTCCCAGCCGTCGGCGTCGTCGAAGCCGGAGCCGGCGGACTGCCCGCACTGCGGGACGCCCCGCTCCGGCCGGTTCTGCGAGGTCGACGGGTACGACTTCGAGACCGGCACCGTCTACACCGTCCAGCTGTCCGCGGCGGGCACCGCGCACGCGGTGCCGCTGGTGCCGCGGCAGCGTACGCCCGGCCCGCCTTCCGCCCCGACCCCGGCGCCGTCCGCGCCCGCCGGCCCGTGCGCGGTCATCGCGGCCGACCGCGCCTACTTCGACACGGTGGTCGCGGAGATGGGGCCGGACGCCGGGGGCCTGACGTTCCCGCCGTACTGCCCGGAGCGCCGCGTCCCGCTGCTCGGCGACCAGATCCGCATCGGGCGGCGCAGCACGTCCCGCGCGCTGCTGCCGGAGATCGACCTGAGCACGCCGCCGGAGGACCCCGGCGTCTCGCATCTGCACGCCGTCCTGCTCGCCCAGCCGGACGGCACCTGGAACCTGATCGATCCCGGGTCGACGAACGGCACGACCGTCAACGGCGGGACGGAGCCGATCCCGGTGAACGTGCCGATGCCGGTCGGTGACGGCGACCGCATCCACGTGGGCGCCTGGACGACCATCACGCTGTCCCTTCAGGAGGGCACGCCATGACGATGAGTCCCGCACCGCCGGCGGCCCCCGCCCCGCAGCCGTCGCGGCCGCCCGTTACGGAGGACGCCGCGGAGGTGCGGCGCACCGGCCGCCTGCGGACGTTCGTCCGCGGACGGTGGCTGAAGACCATCCCGGGCCGGATCCGCTCCCACGTGGTGCTGTGCCTGGCCGCGCTCCTGGCGCTGCTTGCCGTTCTCACCGTGGCGATCGGGAACGCCCGCGACTCCGTCGAGACGATCGGGCACGACGCGGGCCCGCAGGTCGTCGCGACCGGCACGCTGTACTTCGCGCTGAGCGACATGGACGCGCAGGTCTCCAACATCCTGCTGATCGGGCGCGAGCACGATCTCGGCATCGGCTACGACGAGACGCTGCGGGTGTACGAGCGGCGCCGCGCGGAGGCAGACGCGGCGGCCGTGCAGGCCGCGCAGCTCGCCGGAAGCGACCTGGCGCTGAAGCGGACCGTCCAGGAGGTGCTGGACGGCCTCGGCAAGTACGAGCGGCTGGTCGGTCAGGCGATGCAGCTCGACGCGCAGTCGAACCACGCGCCCGGCGAGACCCCGCCGCAGGTCGTGAACGCCTACCGGCAGGCGACCGACCTGATGAAGCTGCAACTGCTGCCGAAGGCGTACAACATCACGCTCGACACGGGCGCGCACGTGCGGGAGTCCTACGAGACGAAGCGGTCCGCGGTGCTGACGGGACGCGCCTGGGTCGCGCTCACCGGCCTGATCGTGCTGCTGTTCCTGATCGCCACGCAGCTGTACCTGATGCGGACGTTCCGCCGCGTGCTCAACCCGGCGCTGGTGCTGGCGACGCTCGGCACGCTCGTCCTCACCGCCGTCGGGGCGGGCCTGCTGACGGCCCACGCCGGGCACATCCGCAAGGCCAAGGAGGACGGGTTCGACTCCATCCTGCAGCTATCGCGGGCCCGCGCGATCAGCCACAGCGCGTTCGGGGACGAGAGCCGCTACCTCCTCGACCCCGGCCGTGCCGACACCTACGAGCAGACGTACCTGGACAAGTCGCTGTCGGTGATCTACCCCGACCTCGGCGACAAGCCGGTGAACCTGGAGAACTACTACGCGGGCCTGGAGCAGAAGGCGGGCGCGTACAAGTCCGGCCAGCGCACCGTCGGGTTCCTCGGGTTCTTCGGGGACGAGGCCCGCACCGCCGGCACGGGCCGCGAGGGCGACGCGCTGGCCAAGACGCTCGCGGCGTACCGGGCCGTCCAGCGCAACGACGCGGAGATGCGCCGGCTCGCGTCGGCCGGGAACCGGACGGCGGCGGTCGACCTGCGGATGGGCCGCAACAGCAGCACGATCCGTGACTTCGACGACTACGACTCGGCGCTGAGCGCGCTGACGGCCGTCCACCAGGACGTCTTCGACGAGGCGATCGAGGACGCGGACGGCGGGCTGCGCGGCTGGAACGCGGTCCCGCCGATCGCCGCCGCCGTCATCGCCGCCCTGATCATCGCGGGGGCCCGTCCCCGGCTGGCCGAGTTCCGCTGAGCGAGGGAGAGCAAGCCATGCGCGCGACCCGTGCGATCGCCGCCCCGGCGGCCGTCCTGGCGGCGGTGGCGCTGCTGCCCGCCTGCGGCCTCGGGGCCCAGGAGGAGCAGTCCATCGCCGACAAGGACACCCTCGTCATCGGTGTGAAGGAGGACCAGCCGGCCCTGGGCGTGAAGCGCCCGGACGGCAAGTACGAGGGCTTCGACGTCGACGTCGCCAAGTACATCGCGGGGCGGCTCGGCGTCCCGGAGAGCAGTCTGACGTTCCGGACGACGAACTCGTCCGTCCGCGAGGACGCGCTCGCCAAGGGCACCGTCGACATGATCGTCGCGACGTACTCGATCACGGCCAAGCGCAAGATGAAGGTGACCTTCGGCGGCCCGTACTACGTCGCGCACCAGGACACCTTCGTCCGCGCCGACGCGACCGCGGTCAAGGACGTCCGGGACCTGAAGGGCAAGCGGATCTGCGAGGTGACCGGGTCCAACTCCTGGCGGCGCGTCATCGAGGAGCGCAAGGTCGCGGCGAAGCCCGTCACCGTGAACACCTACGGCGCCTGCATGGACGCCCTCGCCGCCGGCCGGCTCGACGCCGTCTCGACCGACGACCTCATCCTCGCCGGGTTCGCCACCGGCCGCCCCGGACGGATGATCAACGCGCCGTTCACCGACGAGAAGTACGGCGTCGGGCTGAAGAAGGGCGACCTGAAGGGGTGCGAGGAGGTCAACCGGGCCATCACCGCCATGTACCAGGACGGGACGGCGCAGCGGCTGCTGAACAAGTGGTTCGGCCAGTCGGGGCTGAAGCTGACGACGAGCGTCCCCCAGTTCGAGGGCTGTACCTGAGCCGCGGAGGGCCCGGACCTATCTGGTCGTGGACGGGAAGGCGACGATCGCCTCCCGCAGCGTGTCGTGGATCGGGATGAACTTGTCGAGCCCGGTGATGCGGAAGACCCGCTGGACGCGCGGCGGCAGCGCCACCAGCGCGATGTGCGTGCCGCGCTCGCCCGCGCGGCGGTTGGCGGCGACGATCGCGTTCAGGCCCGTCGAGTCGCAGAACGTGACCTCGCGCATGTCGACCACCATCGGCTCGCCCGATTCGACGACCTCGAACAGCGTCTCCTCGAAGCGCGTGCGCGACACCACGTCGATGTCGCCCTTGACGCGGACGAGCGTGCAGCGGTCGTCGCGCATCAGACTGATGTCGAAGTCCATCGTCACCTCACGCCCCACTCCGGCGGTTCCCGGCCATCTCAGGTGACTCCTCAGGATTGCGCACCCGTGCCCGCATTCCAAGCACTTCCCGGGAAAAGGACCAGGTCGCCCGCCCCTCACCCGGGACCGTAACGCCCGCCAGGACGTCCGCCCGGTGCTCCGTGACGACTCTACCTGACGATGCGCCCGGGGCGTCCGGATGCCTCCCGGGGCGTCCGGGAAACAGGCGTAATAACTTACTCAAGAGAAACTTACTTGAGGGTAGGAAATGGCGTCCAATACCGCCTGGGTGGCCTTTGACCTGGGCTTGAACCATTCCTGACCGGCTCTCGGCCGGGAAAGGAGGGCGCTGACCGGGGCCCGGATCGGCGCAGAGGTTACAGTGGCGTTGGCGAATTCGGGAGGCTGGGTGTTCTACACGTTCATGACGCGCGTGGTGCGTCCGATCCTCTGGCTTCTTTTCCGCCCGCGGGTGGTGGGCGGCGAGAACGTGCCGAGCTACGGGCCGCTCATCGTGGCGAGCAACCACCTGTCGTTCATCGACAGCTTCATCATCCCCCTGGCGGTCCCGCGTCCGGTCACCTACATCGCCAAGGCGGACTACTTCGAGGGCGGCGGGCTGAAGAACGGCTTCGTCCGCTGGTTCCTCACCAACCTCGGGCACGTCCCGGTGCGGCGCGGTGCCCGGCGGGCCGCCATGGGCGCGCTGGAGCAGGCCGCCGAGGTCCTCGGCAACAGCGGCGCGTTCGCGATCTACCCGGAGGGCACCCGCTCCCCGGACGGGCGCCTCTACCGCGCCCGGACGGGCATCGGCTGGCTCGTCCTGCAGTCCGGGGCGCGCGTCCTGCCGGTGGCACTCGAAGGCACCGAGAAGATCCAGCCGATCGGCGCGAGCCTCCCTCGCGTGTTCGGCCCCCGCCCCACCGTGCGGATCGGCCCGCCGATGGACTTCTCCCACTACCGCGACCTGCCGCCCGCCAAGGCCCGCCGCGCCATCGCCGACGAGATCGTCGAGACCATCCAGAAGATGTCCGGCCAGGAGTACGCCGGCGAGTACAACGAGCGCGCCGAGAAAAGCTGACGGGTTCGTCCGGGGGTGTGTCGTCCGGGGCGACTCGCCCCCTGTGCCCCGTAGGGTCGCGCCATGGCGCACAGGCTCCTCCCGATCATGCTGCTGTCGACGGCCGCCGCCGCGACCGCGTGCGGCGGCGGCGACGCCGGACGCGCCTCCCAGGTGGGCGGCACGGCCCGCGCCGAGGTGGCGGGCATCGGCTACACCTCCGACCAGCTCGCGCAGGCGCTGCTCACCGCGCCGACCGGCTACCGGCGCGCGGGCGAGCCCGACTCGGGCGAGTACGGGTCGCTGAAGGCCATCCAGAACGCGGCCAGGCTGCAGCGGGAGGCGGCGCTGGACAAGCCCCGCTGCGGGACGGGACGCCTCGCCGGGGACGTCGCCGGCGACGTCCCCGCCGCCCTCGTCTCGTTCACCAACAGCAGCGGCCAGACCGCCACCGAGACGCTGATGGGCATGTCCGCCGCCGACGCCGAGAAGCAGGTCAACGCCCGCGTCCCCACCGGCTGCCTGACCTTCCGCACCAAGGTCGGCACCACATGGTCCGAGCACCGGGTCGTCGAGGCGCCCAAGGGCGACATCGGCGAGGGCTCCCGCACCGTCGGCGTCACCACGATCAGCGGCGGCGCCCGCACCCGCACCTGGTACGTCGTGTTCCGGGGCCGCCACTACCTGTCCACCATCACCGTCTTCGGCCCCAACGCGACCCGCACCGACGCCGAACGCCTGGCCCACGAAGCCCTGGCCCAGGCTCAGCGCGTCCTGCCCTAATTCCCAGGGGGGCGACCCCCTGGAACCCCCGTCACGAGCCGGTCGATCCTCACGCCACGGTGCGGGTTGTCGTGACCGTGCGGGTCGGTGTCGTGCGTGGCCCCGGCTGAGCTTCAAACCCCGAAGGGTGCCCGCGGGGGTGGGGTGCGGCGGTGCGGGAGGGGGGTTTCAGCAGATACGGTTCGGCTTACACGAGCCGCAGGGTGCGGTGAGGCATGGCGTTCGCAGGGGTGGTCGTGGTCGGTAGGGAGGGACGGGTGACCGGCCGGATCGGGCCTGGACTCGTCGGCGAGGTCATGGTGGGCATCCGCGGGGGTGTGGAGGCGTTCTACGCGCACCCGGTCAATCCCCGTGACGAGATCGACGTCGGGGCGATCGTCGTCGTGGTCGAGTACCACCCGCCCCGGACGGTGTACGTGGCACCCGCGCTTCCCTCGTGACGCCACGACGATGAAATTGGCCTCATCAGGACGCGAATACGTGCGGCGGTGACCGAACCGTCCGCGCGCGGATGGCGTCTATTGGGAAACGCGGACGGGCCGCCCCCGGGCCGGCCGCGCCCCTGACATCTGAAGAGGAGGCCCCATGCCCGTGATCGCCGTGGCGGTCGGTGCCGTCGTCGCAGTCATCGTCTTGATCATCTTGTTCAAGATGGTCTGGCGGGTCGCCGAGCCGAACGAGGCTCTGATCATTTCCGGGCTGGGCGCCAGGTCCAAGCCGATCGACGGCGTGGACAGCCTCGGTTTCAAGATCATTACCGGTAAGGGCACGGCGGTGCTGCCCGGCTTCCAGACGTCCCGCCGGCTGCGGCTCGACAGCCGCGCGGCCAACCTCGAGGTCAGCTGCGTGACGCAGCAGGGCATCCCGGTCAAGGTCCGCGGCGTGGTCATCTACAAGGTCGGCGACGACTTCGTGTCGATCGCCAACGCGGCGCGGCGCTTCCTGGAGCAGCAGAAGTCGATGGACGGGGCCATCCACGAGCTGTTCACCGGCCACCTGCGCTCGATCATCGGCAACCTCACCGTCGAGGACCTGATCCTCAACCGCGAGCGCCTGACGTCCGAGACCCGCGGCTCGGCCGCCGACGAGATGAGCAAGCTCGGCCTGATCGTGGACTCCCTGCAGATCCAGGAGATCCACGACGACGCCGGCTACATCACCAACCTGGGCCGCCCGCACGCCGCCAAGGTCGCCGCCGCCGCCCGCATCGCCGAGGCCGAGCGGAACCAGGAGGCCACCCAGCGCGAGCAGGAGGCCCTGCGGGAGAACGCCGCGGTCATCCGGGACACCGAGATCAAGAAGGCCGAGTACGAGGGCCAGGTGCAGCAGGCCGCGCAGCAGGCCCGGCAGGAGGTCATCCTCAAGGAGACCCGCAACGCCGAGCTGGAGGCCGAGCGCACCGAGAAGCGGCTGGAGAGCGAGGTCCGCAAGCCCGCGGACGCTCGCGCGTACGAGCAGGTCAAGCTGGCCGAGGCGGAGCGCGAGGAGCGCATCTCCTACGCCCAGGCCGCCGCGACCGAGGTCCAGCTCAAGGCCCAGCGCGAGTCCGAGGCGATCCGGCTGCTCGGTGAGGCCGAGGCGGACGCGACCCGGCAGAAGGGCCTCGCCGAGGCGGAGGCGATCAAGGCCCGCGCCGTCGCCCTGGCGGAGAACACCGACGCCGTCATCGCCCAGCAGCTCGCCGAGAAGTGGCCGGAGATCGTCGAGGCCGGCGCGGGCGTGTTCGGCAACGTCGACAACATGGTCCTGCTCAACGGCGCCCAGGGCATGGAGGACATGCTCGCCAAGGCGCTCACGCTCGGCGGCACCGGCCTCGGCGTCGCCCGGCAGCTCCTCGCCGGGATGAACGGGCAGAACGCCGCGAACGGCCACAACGGCGTCCCGGCCGCCACGGTTCCCGTGGAGGTCCCCGCGGAGACGCCGAAGGAGGACTGACCGCCGAAGGCCCGGCCCGGTCCCGGGCCGGGCCTTCTTGGCGTTAACGGCCCGTCGCTCCCGCTAAGTTCGTTGCATGTCCGTGCCGCGGCTTGCCGTATCCGTCGACCTCGTCGTCCTCACCGTGCGGGAGCACCGGCTGTGCGCCCTCCGGTGGCGGCGCGACCGGGCGCCGTACCAGGGGGCGTGGTCGCTGCCGGGCGGGTTCATCCAGCTCGACGAGGACCTGCCCGCCGCCGCGTCCCGCCTCATGGCGGAGCGGGCCGGGCTCGCGGACGTGCGCATCCACCTGGAGCAGCTCGCGACCTACGGGTATCCCGACCGCGACCCCCGGCAGCGGGTGGTGAGCGTCGCCTACCTCGGGCTCGCGCCGGACCTGCCCGCCTCCAGCCGGGCGCAGGTGCTGTGGACGGCCGTGGACGACCTCGTCCACCGGGACCGGGCCGCGTTCGACCACCGGCGCATCCTGTGCGACGGGATGGAGCGGGCACGGGCGAAGCTGGAGTACACCTCGCTGGCCGCCGCCTTCTGCCCGCCCGAGTTCACGGTCGCGGAGCTGCGCCGCGTCTACGAGATCGTGTGGGGCACCAGCCTCGACCCGCGGAACTTCCACCGGAAGGTGACCGGCGCCGACCGGTTCCTCATCCCGACCGACCGGACCACCACGCGGGACGGCGGACGCCCCGCGAGGCTCTACCGGCGCGGCGACGCCGAACAGCTCAGGCCGCCCATGCTGAGACCCCGCGCATGAGGTTTTACCTGGGGCGATGTCGCAAGCAGCGCCGGGCGGTTGCTAGTTTCACCCCCTATGAACGGTGACCCTTCCGACGCTCTCGGCCTGCTCGTCCGGGACATCGGGGAGGCCGGCGTCGCGGAGATGGCCGGCTCCCCGGGCCTGGCGGCGGCCGTCGACCAGCATGTGGCCAGCCTCCGCGACGAACTGGGCGAGCCCGGCGCGCCGCCCGGATCGGCCGAGCTGATGGGATACCTGCATGGTTTCGCAGAGGACGCGTTCAACCGGGGCTGGTGGCCGGACGACACCCGCGACTGGGAGTTCGTCCGGATCGTGGCCGTTTGCTGGATGATGATGGACGCTGCATAGGCTGGGGCTCATCACCCCCTGTGCGATCTGGAGGACAACGGTGTCCGAGGCAACCACTCCGCGCTTCCGCTCCGTTCTCGACCGGTTCGTGGCTTACAAGCCCGGCAAGGTCGTGATGTCGCCCGAGGGCCGCTCGTTCAAGCTGTCGTCCAACGAGTCGCCGCACGGTCCGCTCCCGTCGGTCGTGGACGCGATCGGCGAGGCGGCCCGGAACGTCAACCGCTACCCGGACAACAACGCGACCGCGCTGACCGAGGCGATCGCGGAGTTCTGCGGCGTCCCCGCCGACCATGTCGCGGTCGGCTGCGGGTCGGTCGGGATGACCCAGATGCTGCTGGAGGCCGTCGCCGAGCCGGGCGCCGAGGTCGTCTACGCGTGGCGCTCCTTCGAGGCGTACCCGCTGCTGGTGTCGCTGTCGGGCGCCACGGGCGTCCAGGTCGCGCTGCGGGACGAGACCCACGACCTGCCCGCGATGGCCGGCGCGATCACCGACCGGACCCGCCTGATCTTCCTCTGCAACCCGAACAACCCGACGGGCACGATCGTCCGGCGCGCGGAGATCGAGGCGTTCCTGGACCGCGTCCCCGCCGACTGCCTGGTCGTCCTGGACGAGGCGTACCGCGAGTACGTCCGCGACGACGAGGTGCCGGACGGCCTCGCCCTCTACGGCGACCGGCCGAACCTGGCGATCCTCCGCACGTTCTCCAAGGCCTACGGCCTCGCCGGCCTGCGCCTCGGGTTCCTCGTGGCGCACCCGGAGGTGGCGGGCGCGATCCGCAAGACCTTCCTCCCGTTCAGCGTGAACTCGGTCGCGCAGGCCGCCGGGATCGCGTCGCTGCGGGCCACCGGTGAACTCCTGGAGCGCGTCGAGGGCACGGTGAAGGAGCGCGACCGCGTCCGGGACGCGCTCCTCGCGGACGGCTGGACCGTCCCGCCGACGGAGGCCAACTTCGTCTGGCTCCGCCTGGGCGACCGCACGATGGACTTCTCCGCAGCCTGCGACGCCCAGGGCGTGAGCGTCCGCCCCTTCGCGGGCGAGGGCGCCCGCGTCTCGATCGGCTCCCCAGAGGAGAACGACGCCTTCCTCGCGGTGGCCAAAGCCTTCCCCCACCGCAACTGACGGCCCTCGGACGGCAGCGCACGACGGCCTTCGCGTGCGCTGCCGTCAGTGGACCGCCTGATCCGTCCTCGTCGGCTCGGCAACCGGTTCGGGCTGTTCCGGCCCGGACCGTGAGAGCCAGCGAAGCGCGATGACGCCGAGGACGACGTGCAGGAGGCTCGCCACGGCGGCGGCGACGCGGAGGCCGGTGACGAAGGCCGCCTTCGCGTCCCCGATGGCCGCGGGCGTCACCCCGGGGAGCCGGAGCGTCTCATCGAGGGCGGGCGCCAGGCCGGGCCCCTGGAGCCGGA
Source organism: Actinomadura madurae (assembly GCF_047130825.1). Classification (NCBI taxonomy): domain Bacteria; kingdom Bacillati; phylum Actinomycetota; class Actinomycetes; order Streptosporangiales; family Thermomonosporaceae; genus Actinomadura; species Actinomadura madurae. The sequence continues at coordinate 6,228,537 of NZ_CP083237.1, read as the reverse complement.
AGATCAGCGCGGCGAGCGAGCCGAGCAGCGCGATCCCGAGGGCGTTGCCGATCTCGTTGCTGGTCTCCGCGATCGCTCCCGCCGAGCCCGCCCGCTCGACCGGGACCGCGCCGACCGCCGTGTCGGCGACCACGGCGAAGGAGATGCCGTAGCCGACGCCCGCGGTGACCGTGGCGGCGACGTACCATCCGGCCCCGCCGCCGGTCGTGACCGGCAGGAAGAGGAGCAGCCCGGCCGCGATGGAGAAGTGGCACGTGATCAGCGCGGCCCGCCTGCCGACGCGGTCGGCGACCGGCGGTGTCACGACGCAGGCGGTGGTCAGGACCGCGGCCCCGGGCAGGGCCAGCAGCGCGGCGTCCAGGATGGGCAGGCCGAGGACCGACTGGAGGTGGACGCCGGCCAGGAAGGCGGTGGCCGACCACGCGGCCAGCGGCAGGAGACCGGTGATGATCGCGACGGTGAAGACGCGGTCGCGGAAGAGCGAGAAGTCCATCAGCGGGTGCACGAGGACCCGCTGCCGGCGGGCGAACCACGCGAGCAGCGCCACCCCCGCCGCGCCCGCCAGGACGGCGGCGGGCGAGAGGCCCTCGGCGGCCCCGTGCTTGAGCCCGTGGACGACGAGCAGGAGGCCCGCCGCCGAGGTCGCCACGCTGAGGACGTCCACGCGCCCGGGACGGGCCGCGCGCACCTCGCCGAGCAGGAGGGGGGCGAACACCAGGAAGAGCACGGTGACGGGCAGGTTCACCAGGAAGACCGATCCCCACCAGAACCGTTCCAGCAGCATCCCGCCGACGACGGGGCCGATCGCGAACCCGGCCGAGAACGCCGCGGCGAAGATGCCGATCGCCTGCGCCCGGCGGCGGGGGTCGGCGAACAGCTCGCTCAGCACCGCCAGGGCCGACGGCAGCAGCGTCGCGCCGGCGGCGCCCATCAGCGCGCGGGCGGCGATGAGCAGCTCCGGGGTGGGCGCGAACGCGGCCGCCGCGGACCCGAGACCGAAGACCGCTGCGCCGATCATGAGCAGCCGCAGCCGGCCGTACCGGTCGCCGATGGCGCCGAACGCGATGAGCAGGGATCCGACCGCGAATCCGTAGACGTCCAGGATCCACAGGGCCTGGTCCGCCGTGGGCGTGAGGGCCTGACCGATCCGTGGCATCGCCAGGAACAGGATCGAGCCGTCCATGGACACCAGGAGTACGGGACCGAGGATCACCAGGAGCCCGAGCCAGGAACGGAGACCGGCGGGGTTCGTCGCGTGCCGCTGAGACATGCCGTCCACGCTCCGGCACCGCCCGGACGGCAGCCATCCACCTGCCGTGGGTACACCTCGCAGGTGCACCCGGTCAGACGCCGGACCGCTTACGCTCGAAATCGTGGAGAGCCTCGGAACGTTCCTGCGGAGCCGTCGTGACCGGGTCACGCCGGCCCAGGTCGGGCTGCGTACCTACGGCACCGCGCGGCGGGTGCCGGGACTGCGACGCGAGGAACTCGCCCAGCTCGCCGGAGTGAGCGCGGGCTACTACACGCGCCTGGAGCAAGGCCTGGCGGACACCGCTTCCGAGCAGGTTCTGAGCGCCCTCGCCAGGGTGCTGCGGCTCGACGCGGTCGAGCGCACGCACCTGCTCAATCTCGCGCGGCAGTCTCCTGTTCCCGGTCTGTCCGAACCACCTCGTGAGGCGCCCCACGCGCGGGTCCTCGCGCTCTTGAACTCCCTCGGTGAGGCGATACCGGCGCTCGTGCTGGGCCGCCGGGGAGACGTCCTGGCCTGGAACCGCACCGGTCACGCCCTGTTCGCCCGGCACCTCGCCTTCGACGCGCCGAAGGAACCAGGGCACCGGCCGTCCATCCCGCGCATGTTCTTCCTCGACCCGCGCACCCGCGACCTGCACCGCAACTGGGAGGAGCTCGCGCGCATCCACGTCGCCTACCTCCGGCTCACCGCCGGCCGGTTCCCCACCGACGCGCGGCTGGCGGAGCTGATCGGGGAACTCGTCATGCGAAGCGACGAGTTCGCGGCCATGTGGGCGACCGGCGAGGTCGCCGACTGCACCACCGGCGACATGCACCTGAGCCACCCCGCCGCCGGCGCGGTCAGCATCGCCTACCAGGTCTGGCTCCAGCCCGACAGCCCCGACCACCGGCTTGAGATATACACACCGAACGACCCCGCCTCAGCAGCCGCGCTGCAATCCCTCGCCAACGTCTCTCGCCAGGGCGACGTCCGCGAAGCCGGCGCCGCCCCTCGCGGACGTCCGGAACCGTCTCGGGGTCAGCCGGCCTTGGCGGGGCCGAGCTTCTCCACGATCAGCCGGTAGAGCTGGCGGGGGCGGCCGGGCTGCGGGGTGCGGTTCGGGGGCAGCGGCCAGGCCAGGCCCTCCTCGACGAGGGTGCGCAGGAGGCGGCGGGCGGTGCGGGGCGTGACGCCCAGCATCTTGCCGGCGTTCTCCGCGTCCACGATGAGCGGCTGCTCCTGGTCGCCGAGCTTGTCGGCCAGCCGGGCGAGGATCTCCAGGCCCTTCGGCTTGGCCTGCGGCTGAGCGCGCGGGGGAGTGCGGGGCGCGGGGACGAGCGCGCGGCCGTCGCGGTCGAGGGCGAAGCCCTGGGCGCGCTGGGAGCTCTGCGAGCGGGCCAGGGCGGCGCGGGCGTGGTTCTCCGCCTCGTGCGCCGTGCGGCCCATGCCGATGCCGACCTCGATGGCGAGGCCCAGCTCCTCGCGGACGCGCTCGACGAACGGCGGGGTGCGGAACCCCTCGGTGGACGCGGTCACCGAGCCGCGCGTCGCGATGACCAGGTAGCTGTGGTCGTCCAGGGGCCACACGGAGGCGTTCATGCGGTGCGCCTCCTGGAGGAGGACGCGGTGCAGGGCGAGCTTCAGCTCGTCCCGCCAGTAGCGGGGGGTGACGCGGCGCGGCGTCTCGCGGAGGGTGGGCACGTCCACCAGGACGACGACGAGCTGCGACTCCTCCAGGCGGTGGTGGGCGCCGAGCAGCGCCGCGGTCTGGAGGGAGCTGCGGATCGCGGCGCCGGTCGGGCGGACGCGGATGGTGGGCACGCCCGCCATCTCCATGCGCTCGGCGGTGGCGTGCACGCAGGTCATCGCGACGGTGGTGGCGCCGCGCCGCCACAGCCGCTCGTGGAACGCGGCGAGCGTGCCGGGGCCGGCGGCCTCCTCGCGCAGGTGCACCTGCTCGGTGCCGAGGCTGATCTCGGAGTAGGCCTCCTCGACCTCGGCGCGGCCGAGCACGTCGATGCTGACCCGGGACGGGTCGAAGCGCTCGTCGAGGGACGCCCGCAGCAGCGCGCCCTGGAGCGCGGCGCCGTTCAGCGGCACGTAGGTGGCGGGCATGCTGAGGACGCCCGCCTTGCGCGCGAAGTCGTAGGGGACGGGGCTGGCGAACAGGCACACGTCGACGCCCGAGCCCAGCCGCACCACCTTGTCGGCGGCCTCCTGCTCGTCCCGGTACGCGGCGGCCACCAGCCGGCTCGGGACGGGTGTGGGGCCATGGCCCATCAGCATGACCCGTTCCACCAGGTCATGCGGGCCCACGACCCCGATCGTGAGGTCGGGGGTGACCGACCCCGTGCGTGCCGCCGTCATCGATGATCGCTCGCTTCCGGTCCGTCCTCTCGGCGGGGTCGCCGCCCCGGCCACCTGCTCGCGCACGTTCCGCCCAACGGTTGACTCATGGCTCGTCGTCCCTGCCTTCTGCCCCAGCACCGCAGTTCCCGTGCGATTCGCCTTCCCACAGTCCGCAGATCGGGTCAGGACGACGATGTGTGACGCCCAGAGGCGAAATCGAATCAAGAGTGCGGCGAAAAAGTAACCTACGCGACCCCTTGGTCAGTAATTTGTCACCAATCGGCCAGGCATGATCCTGCATCTTCGGACGTCCGAAGTTGAAAAACAAGACCCGAAAACATGGCGGGGGGTCCTTCCTGACGCTGTCACGTACAGGGGGGACCCCTAGGGTGTCCGTTTGGTTTACGCGCGGGCCGAAATCCGTGCGAGCCCGTGCCGACCGGGCCGGAAAGACGAGCGATCCGTGCAGGCAGGGCCGCGGATCGGCGCCGGTGATTTTTTACCGCGTTACGGTCCGCCCCATTGGGAGCGGTCCAGGGGGCACTTCCCAGGTCAGCGGGACGCCCTACAGGCGGTCAGGACGGCTGTCCGAGCGGTGCGTCACCGGCCGGTGACGCACCGCTCGGGCGATTTGGCCGCCGGGCGTTACATGCCCCGTCAGGGATCACGCCCGAGTTGGTCAGAGGGAGGCCACATTCGGCCGATTAAGGCCCCGGGGCGGGCGCCGCGGCGCCTTAGTCGGCCTCGCGGACGATCTCCGCGCCGAGCTGGGAGAGCCGCTCGGCGGTGTGCGCGTGCCCGCGGTCGAGGTAGTACGCGGAGGTGATCGTCGTCTCGCCCTCGGCGGCCAGGGCCGCGAGGACGAGGGCGCTGCCGCAGCGCAGGTCGTGCGCCTCGACCTCGGCGCCGCGCAGGCCGCGCGGGCCGTTCACCTTCGCGCGGTTGCCGTCCACCTCGATGTCGGCGCCCATCTTCGCCAGCTCGCCGGCCAGCTTGAACCGGCCGTCGAAGATCCGCTCGTAGACGTAGGACGGGCCCTCGGCCAGGCAGGACAGCGCCATGATCGGCGACTGCAGGTCGGTGGCGAAGCCCGGGTACTCGTCGGTGATGACGTTGATCGGGCGGAGCGTCCGGTCGCGGCGCACCTGCAGGACGGCGCCCTGCTGGTGGAACTCGACGCCCATCTGCTCCAGCTTGTCGGCGGCGACGCCGAGGTGCTCCAGCGAGGCGCCGACGAGGCTGAGGTCGCCGCCGGTGATCGCGGCGGCCATCACGAACACGCCGGCGTCGATCCGGTCGGGCATCACGGTGTGCTCGACGGCGGTCAGCTCGTCCACGCCCTCGACGGTGATGAACCCGGTGCCGCCGCCGCTGATCCGGGCGCCCATCGCCTGCAGGATCGCGATGTTGTCCAGCACCTCGGGCTCCAGCGCCGCGTTCTTGATCAGCGTGGTGCCGTGCGCCAGCGCGGCCGCCATGATCAGGTTCTCGGTGCCGGTGTGCGACGGGGTGTCGCAGTACAGCGTGCCGCCGCGCAGGTCGCCGGCCTTGATGTGGATGATGCCGTCGCCGTTGTCGGCCACGTGCTCGGTGACCGTGGCGCCCATCCGCTTGAAGCCGTTGTAGTGGAAGTCCAGGTTGCGGCTGCCGAGGTTGCAGCCCCCGACGCCCTCGATCACCGCTTCGCCGAGCCGGTGCAGCAGCGCCGGGACGAACAGGAACGAGCCGCGGAACCGGGAGGCGATGTCGGCGGGCAGCACGGGGCTGCTCAGCGATGACGCGTCGATCACCAGGGTGCGCTCGGTCTCGTGCAGCTCGGCCTTGGCGCCCACCGCGCGGGCGAGCTCCACCGCCCGCCGGACGTCCTCGATGATCGGGACGTTGCGCAGGACGGTCCGTCCCTTGGCCGCCATCAGCGAGGCGCCGATCATCGGCAGGACGGCGTTCTTCGCGCCCTGGATGAAAACGGTGCCGTGCAACTGCCGGCCGCCGCGCACGCGGTAGCGAACCTCGTGGCCCATGCTCATGCCGCCTTACTTCCTCTCAGATGCGGTTTCAGTGCCTGCAATCCAGTGGGAGCACGAGGGCCGAGCGCGCCGAGTCCCCCCTCTGCGTCAACGCGACCCCAGTAAACCACCGGGCCGAGGGTGTGAAGCCCGGCCCGCGCCTCGTCGGCGTCAGTCTGCTCGTTGAGACTTCCGCGACACGCCAAAGGTTCGCGTTCCCCAGGAAAATTCCCAAGGTCAGCCTAGGGCCGCGAGGCGGGCGAATACGGGCTATCGTGATCATTTATGGATGATGAGACGCCCGGCTGGGACGCCATCGACGACGCCCTCCGCGGCATCTACGGGGACGCGAAGCCCTATCACCTGGGCACGCTCCTCAAGTGGGCGCTGGGCGGTCCCGATCCGCTGGACGGGATCAGTGTCTACGCCCGCACCGAACCCATCCCGCACTGGCATTTCGTGTCGTACGGGATGAGCGAGCTGTACACCAAGGAATCGGAGAATCCGGACGAGTCGGGCTGGGGGTTCGAGTTCACCTTCCGCCTCGCCCGCGACCCGGCCGAGGAGACGCCGCCCGCGTGGGCCGCGAACTTCCTGCAGAACCTGGGCCGCTACGTCTTCACCAGCGGCAACTGGTTCGAGCCCGGCCACCACATGGACGTCAACGGGCCGATCGCCGCCGACCGCGACGACTCGGAGATCCGCGCGGTGACCTTCGCCGCGGACCCGGAACTCGGAGAGATCGCGACCCCGCACGGCAGCGTCCTCTTCCTCCAGGTCGTCGGGCTCGCGGCGGAGGAGTACGAGGCGCTGCGCCGCTGGAACGCCGACGGCCTCATGGCCGTGCTCGCCCCGCACCTCCCGCTGCTCGTCACCGACGTCGACCGCCGGTCGCTGCTCGCCGACCCCGGCGTCGCCCGCGCCGTCGAGGCGGGCATCGCGCGGGACGGCTCCAGCAGCGGGCTGCTGTTCGTGACCACGGCCGGCTGGCTGCGCGACGCCGGGTCCACCACGCTGCGGCTCGGCGCGCTCCAGGCCCCCGCGATCGCGGACGCGCTGCGGGGCCGACTCCCCTTCGGCCGGGAACTGATCCTGCAGACCGAGGACACCGTCCTGGCGTTCCGTCCCGGCGACGCGTTCGCCGTCGAGGAGCCGGACGAGGGACAGTTGGAGGTCCACGTCCCGCCGGCCGCCCTGGACGACCTCACGGCCGTCCTGCGGCCCACCGCGGGCAGCGCCGCGGTCCCCGCCCTCCCCGGCCTCACCGTGGAGATCGTGCCGACCGCCATGCGCGACCGCTACGGCAACGAGACCGGCGAAGTGGTCGGCTGACCCTCCGCGGGTCAGCGGGGTTCCAGGACCTCGATGGGGTCGCCGACCGTGAGCGTGCCCAGAACGCGCGGAACGCAATTCTGACCGAAGAGGATGCCGCGGTCACGGTTGCGGTAGGAGGCGAGCGTCCGCAGCGGCTCACGGCCCCGTTCGGCCGTTTTCTGGTCGGTGGTGGTGATGACGCAGCGGTTGCACGGCTTCACCATTTCGATGACGGTCTCGCCGACGCGCAGGAGTCGGACGTCGTCCTCGCCGAAGGGGCCGAGGCCCTCGACGACGAGGCTCGGACGGAACCTGTTCATCGGCAGCGGTTCGTCCAGGCGCGCGTTGAGGTCGTCCAGCGACTCCGCGGAGATGACCAGCAGCGGGTATCCGTCGGCGAACATGACCTCACCGCCACCCCGGGACGTGGGCCGGTGACCGGTGAAACGCACCAGGCGGCAGTCGATGTCGAACAGTTCGGAGAACCACGCCGCGGCCTCGTCGCCCTGGTCGACGCCCTGGCATTCCTTGCGCTGGACGGTGACGTCCCTGACCTCGCCCACGTCCGAGGCCTTGTGCACCAGCGGTGAGACTCCGGGCGCGTCCACCGTGAGGATCTCGCCGTCGTAGGACGGGCGCAGCAACGCCATCCGCGCGAGATCCCGCTGAGAGAGGAAGCGGCCCTCGGGTGTGACGAGCATGAACTCGCGGTCGAACGGCAGACCGCGCGCGGTCAACTCGGCAGTGCGCAGCGCGGTCACGGCGCCGCTCTTGAGCGGATAGACGTTCAGCTCGGTCAGGGTCCCCTGCAAGGCCCCTCCTACCTCAGATCGGCCAGTCGGTCGAACATCGCCCCGAGACGCTCGACGAAACGCTCGGGACGGCACACCTCGTCCAGGCGCCGCTCGTCCAGGGTCAGGCCCGCCTCCGCGGCGTGCTTGCGGAGCGTCTCGCGGAACGGCGTCCCGCTCTCCCACGTCTCCATGGCGGCCTTCTGGACCAGCGGATACGCCTCGTCGTCGCGCGACATGCCCGCCTCGACCAGCTCCAGCAGCACGGTCGAGGTGTAGATGAGGCCGCCGGTCGAGTCCAGGTTGGCCCGCATCCGCGCCTCGTCCACGACCAGACCGGACATGAGGCGGTTCGTCAGGTTCAGCATGTAGTCGAGCGCGATGGACGCGTCCGGCAGCGCGATCCGCTCGGTGGACGAGTGCGAGATGTCGCGCTCGTGCCACAGCGGGATGCCCTCCAGCACCGGGACGACCTGGGCGCGGACGATCCGCGCCATCCCCGCCAGCCGCTCGGAGATGATCGGGTTCTTCTTGTGCGGCATCGCCGACGAGCCCTTCTGGCCCTTGCCGAACGGCTCCCACAGCTCCCGGACCTCGGTGCGCTGCCCGTGCCGCACCTCCAGCGCGATCGCCTCGCACACCGTCGCCATGATCGAGAGGGACGACACCCACTCGCTGATCCCGTCCCGCATCACGACCTGCGTCGACACGTCCGCCGGCCGCAGCCCGAGCTTCCGCGCGACGTGCAGCTCGACCGCCGGGTCGATGTTGGAGTACGTCCCGACCGCGCCGGAGATCGCCATCACGCCGACCGCCTCGCGGGCGCGCCGCAGCCGGTCGCGCGAGCGGGCCAGCGCGAACGCGAAGTCGGCGACGCGGTGCCCCCACACGTCCGGCTCGCCGTGGATCCCGTGCGTCCGCCCGACCCGCAGCGTCGCCCGGTGCGCGAGGGCGTGGTCGCGCAGCGTCGCCACGAGCGCGTCCGCCTTGTCCAGCAGGATGTCGGTCGCCTCGACGAGCTGCAGCGCGAGCGCCGTGTCGAGCAGGTCCGACGACGTCATGCCGAAGTGGACGTACCGGGCGGCCTCCCGCGGCTCGGTGTTGTCCGCCCACGCCGACAGAAAGGCGATCACGTCGTGCTGCGTGACCGCCTCGATCGCGTGCACCGCCTCCGGCGTCGGCGGCGGCGCCGCGCGCACCGGCTCCACCACCTCCGGCGGGATCGTGCCGGCCTCGGCGTGGGCCTCGACGACGAGGACCTCCACCTGGCACCACAGCTCGTATTTGTGCGCGTCGCTCCAGACGCGCCCCATCTCCGGAAGGGTGTACCGCTCGATCACCCGACGATTGTCCCAGGCTGGACGGTCAGCGGTCGCCCCGGGGCCTCACGTGTCCCGGAGCGCGCCGGCCCGGGTGGCGCGCAGGGCGATGTCGGTGCGGTGGTGGGCGCCGCGCACGGCGATCTTCGAGACGGCCTCGTAGGCGGTGGCGCGGGCCGCCGCGAGGTCGGGCCCGGTGCCGACGATGTTGAGGACGCGCCCGCCGTTGGCGGTCAGCCGTCCCTCGCCGCCGAGCTTGGTGCCCGCGTGCAGGACGTACGCGCCTTCGACCCCGGCGGCCCCGTCCAGGCCGGTGATCTCGTCGCCCTTCACCGGCGCGGCCGGATACCCCTCGGCGGCCACGACCACCGTGACGGCCGCACCCGGGTGCCATTCGGGACGGAACTCCGGGTCGAGCCCGCCGATCGCGCAGGCCTGCAGCAGCCTGCCGATCGGGGTCGCGAGCCGGTCCAGGACGACCTGCGTCTCCGGGTCGCCGAAGCGGGCGTTGAACTCCACCACCCGCACGCCCTTGGACGTCAGCGCCAGACCCGCGTACAGGACGCCGACGTACGGCGTCTCGCGGCGGCGCAGCTCGTCCACCGCGGGCTGGACGACCGTGGACATGACCTCGTCCACCAGTTCCGGGGGCGCCCAGGGGAGCGGCGTGTAGGCGCCCATCCCGCCCGTGTTCGGGCCCTCGTCCTTGTCGTAGGCGCGCTTGAAGTCCTGCGCCGGCAGCAGCGGAACCGCGTGCTGCCCGTCGCACAGCGCGAACAGGGAGACCTCGGGGCCGTCCAGGAACTCCTCGATCACCACGCGCTCGCACCCGGCCGCGTGCCGCTCCGCGGCGGCCCGGTCCCCGGTGACGACGACGCCCTTCCCCGCCGCCAGACCGTCGTCCTTCACGACGTAGGGCGGGCCGAACGCGTCGAGCGCCTCGGCCACCTGCGCGCTCGTGTCGCACACCCGCGACGCGGCCGTCGGCACCCCGGCCTCCGCCATGACCTCCTTCGCGAACGCCTTGGACGCCTCGATCCTGGCCGCCGCCCGGTCCGGGCCGAAGCACGGGAACCCCGCCCGGCGCAGGGCGTCGCCCACCCCCGCCACCAGCGGCGCCTCCGGGCCCACGACCACCAGGTCGACCCGCAGCCGCCCGGCCAGCTCCGTCACCGCCACCGGATCCGTCGGGTCCAGCTGGTGGTTGTCCGCGATCTCCGCCGTGCCCGGATTGCCGGGGGCGCAGTGGACGGCGGTGACGGCAGGGTCGCGATGCAGGGCGCGGGCGAGCGCATGCTCGCGGCCACCCGATCCAAGGACGAGTACTCGCACGTCACGCGAGCTTACTGGTCCCGCCTCCGCCGAGGGCGGGCATGACCCCTCGGAGACCGGCGTCGCTCCGGATGAGGCGACCGTCACACCCGAGCCGGGTGAACCTCGCCGTTACAGGCGGCGTCCCAATTGTCGGCTGATAAGCTGCGACGGGCTTGACCGCCGCATGTCGAGGTGCGTGAAAGGAGGTGGTCGGGATGAGTCCTGGTGATCCTTGCAGTTCGCCGGAAAACCCTCACAGTCCGGGCAGGACTGTCTCACCGTCCGCCTCCATCTGGCGTCCGGCCACCCCCCTCGCGCGCTCCCTTCGCTGACCGGCCTGGGTTGAGCGCGCGCTGCGCGCGTGGCCGGCGGGTTTAGGAGCACCTCATGGCCATGACACGAGTTCGCCCGAGCCGCGTGCTGTTCAAGACGCGCGGCCGCCCCACCGGCGTCCAGGCTCCGAACCGCGATTCCGCCGTCATCGACTGGGCCGCCTACATCGACGGGCACCGCGTCTCCACCGACACCGTCGCCGACGCCGTCCGCCTCATCCGCGACGGCCGGCTCACCCCCGAGGGCGACAGCGCCGGCTTCGTCTGGGTCGGCCTGCACGAGCCGTCCGCCACCGAACTGGCCGACCTCGCCGAGGTCTTCGGCCTGCACCCCCTCGCCGTCGAGGACGCCATCCACGCCCACCAGCGCCCCAAGCTGGAACGCTACGACGACGTCCACTTCGTCGTCATGAAGACCGTCGGCTACGTCTCCACCGGCCCCGGCGGCGCCGAGGTCGTCGAGACCGGCGAGATCATGATCTTCTGCGGGCCCGACTTCGTCGTCACCGTCCGGCACGGCGCCCACGGCGCCCTCGGCCCCGTCCGCCGCGACCTGGAGCAGGACCCCGCCCGGCTCGCCCTCGGCCCGGCCGCCGTCCTGCACGCCGTCGCCGACCGCGTCGTCGACGGCTACGTCGGCGTCGCCGACGCCGTCATGGAGGACATCGACGAGGTCGAAGAGGCCGTCTTCTCCCCCGAGCGCACCGACGAGTCCCGCCGCATCTACCGGCTCAAGCGCGAGGTCATCCAGCTCAAGCGCGCCGTCGGCCCCCTCGCCGGCCCCCTGCGCAACCTCTCCGGCCGCCGCTTCGTCCCCGCCGAGATCAAGGAATACCTCCGCGACGTCGAAGACCACCTCACCCGCGTCCGCGAGCAGGTCGAGTCCTACGACGAACTCCTCAACCCGATCCTCCAGGCCCACATGACCCAGGTCACCGTCGCCGACAACCAGGACATGCGCAAGATCTCCGCCTGGGGCGCCATCTTCATGGTCCCCACCGCCATCGCGGGCGTCTACGGCATGAACTTCGACTTCATGCCCGAAACCCAGTGGCGGTTCGGCTACCCCATGATCCTCGGCGTCATCGGCTTCGCCTGCCTCTCCCTATACCGGGGCTTCCGGCGTAATGGTTGGCTTTAATCTCCTCCTTCGGGCCTGGCGGCCCTCCATCGTCGATCAAAGCGGGCGATCGCTGGCATCGCTCCGACTCGCCTAGCGGCTCACTTCGCGATCAGGTTCTCGCAAGCTCGAACCTGCCTTCGGACGCGATCGCGGCCCTCATGTCGTTGCGTGGTTGCGGCGGTGGCTGAGGTGGAAGCGCCCGGGGGTCCGGCCGCTGCCGTCGGGCGCTGGGGCGCCCTCCTTTGTCGAGGGAGGCTCAGGAACTCGCCAGTACGGATTGGAGAAGGTCTGGGTAGTCGGTGACTATGGCGTCTGCGCCGTACTTGATGAAGCGGGTCATGTCTTCGGGGGTGTTGACCGTCCAGACGATGACGGGGAGGGCGGCGTCGTGGGCGTCGTCTATCAGGCCGGGGGTGGTTATGGCGTGTTCGGGGGAGATTGCCGTCGCGCCTATGGCCTGGGCTGCGGCTATGGGGTCGTGGGGGTTCTGGCCTGCTAGCCAGGTGGTGTTTGGGGTGAGGGTCTTGCGTTCCAGGAGGGCGACGCGGCCCAGGGTGGGGTAGTGGCGGCGGGCCTCTGTCAGGACGCGCCAGTCGAACGCCAGGAGGCTGGCTCTGGGGGTCAGGGCGTGGTGGTCGAGGACGGCCACTACGGCGGCTGTGAAGAGCTCGACTTCCTCGTTGGTCCAGGTGGGGTCTGTTTTGAGTTCTACGGAGAGCTTGACCGTTGTGGGGGCCAGCAGGGCGCATGCCTCGGCGAGGGTGGGGATGCGTGTGCCCGGCATCGGTGCGGGGCGGAAGAGGGTGCCCGCGTCCACGGTTCGGAGCTGGGCGAGGGTCAGCTCGCGGATCGGCTTGCCCACGTAGGGGTGGGCGGGGTCGTCCGGCCAGGCGGGGGCGGTGTCGGCCAGGTTCGCCGGGGAGAGGGACTGGTCGTGGTTCAGGACGACCACGCCGTCGGCGGTGAGGCCCACGTCCAGCTCGATGGCGTCGACGCCCAGGTCGAGGGCGTGGACGAAGCCCGGCAGCGTGTTCTCCGGACGGAGGCCGCGCGCCCCGCGATGCCCGTGCACCTCGACGGTAGTGATCACCGCACGCACGCTACAGTCCGCGACCGAACGGGCGGTGGAGAACGGGTGAGGTCAAAGGAAACGGAAGTCAGATGAGGGAGCGGCGGGAAAGCGTCTGGTCGCGGCCCGGGCCGACGCCGATCGCGGAGATCTGCGCGCCGGACATCTCCTCCAATGACCGGACGTACGCCTGCGCGTTCGCCGGGAGGTCCTCGAACTTCTTGGCGCCGGAGATGTCCTCCCGCCAGCCGTCCAGGTATTCGAGGATCGGCTTGGCGTGGTGGAACTCGGTCTGCGTCGTGGGCAGCTCGTCCACCCGGACGCCGTCGACCTCGTAGGCGACGCACACCGGGACGCGCTCCAGGCCGGACAGGACGTCCAGCTTCGTCAGGAAGTAGTCGGTGATGCCGTTGACGCGGGTGGCGTAGCGGGCGATGACGGCGTCGAACCAGCCGCACCGCCGGTCGCGTCCGGTGGTCACGCCGTACTCGCCGCCGGTCTTGCGCAGGTACTCGCCCTGCTCGTCCAGCAGCTCGGTGGGGAACGGGCCGGAGCCCACCCGGGTCGTGTAGGCCTTCAGGATGCCGATCACCCGGGTGATCTTGGTGGGGCCGACACCGGAGCCCGCGCAGGCGCCGCCCGCCGTCGGGCTGGACGACGTCACGAACGGGTAGGTGCCGTGGTCGATGTCCAGGAGCGTGCCCTGGGCGCCCTCCAGCAGGACGATCTTGCCGTCGTCCAGGGCCTTGTTCAGCACGAGCGTGGTGTCGGCGACGAACGGCTTGAGGCGCTCGCCGTAGGCCAGGTACTCCTGCACGATCGGCCCGGTGTCGATGCGGCGCCGGTTGTAGACCTTGGTGAGGACCTGGTTCTTCTCGCGCAGGGCGAGGTCGAGCTTCTGGGTGAGGATGTTCGGGTCGAACAGGTCCTGGACGCGGATGCCCATCCGGTTGATCTTGTCGGCATAGGTGGGGCCGATGCCGCGCCCGGTGGTGCCGATCCGGGCCTTGCCGAGGTACCGCTCGGTGACCTTGTCGAGGGCCCGGTGGTGGGGCATGATCAGGTGCGCGTTCGCCGAGATCAGCAGCCGCTCGCAGGTGATGCCGCGGTCCCGCAGCCCGTCGATCTCCTGCAGCAGGACGGCCGGGTCGATCACCACGCCGTTGCCGATCACCGGGACGACGTCGGGCGACAGCACCCCGGACGGCAGCAGGTGGAGCGCGTAGCTCTTGTCACCGATGACCACCGTGTGACCGGCGTTGTTGCCACCCTGGTAGCGGACGACGTAGTCGACGTCGCCGCCGAGCAGGTCTGTGGCCTTGCCCTTGCCCTCATCTCCCCACTGGGCACCGACAAGAACGATGGCAGGCATGCCACATTTCCTTCCCACGACGAAGGCCCCGGTCGCCGCAAGCGCGCGAAGGGGCCTCTTGCGATCAAAGCGTACCCGGCCCCGGGCGGCAAGGAAACCGGAGCCGGGTCCGGCCCGGCTCAGGCCCCCGCGCGCCGCGGCCAGTAGTTCTCCGCGAACAGCCGGGCGACGAGCTCGCCGCGGCTGGAGACGCCGGTCTTGGCGAAGACCGCCTTGACGTGGTCGCGGACGGTGTGCGGGGAGATCACCAGCTCGGCGGCGATGCCGCCCGTCGTCAGCCCCCGCGCGACGAGCTGGGTGATCTCCAGCTCGCGGGCGGACAGCCCGTACGCCTGCGCGATGACGGGCGCCATGTCGGAGCCGGCGGCGGGCTGGACGACCACCGCCGTGGGGCCGGGCGCGCCGCCGGGGCCGTCGGTGCAGGAGGCGTGGCAGACGAGCCACTGGCCGTCGCGGGTGCGGATCCGGATGCGCGCCGCCCCGCGGTCGTGCCCGGCTGCCACGGCGCGTGCCTGCGCGGCCGTCCCGACGAGCCAGACCGGCAGGGCCGGGCCGAGCGGCGACGGGGTGGACGGGCCGTCGGGCAGGCGCTCCAGATGGTGGCGCGCCTCGTCGTTGATCGAGATGGGCGTCCCGGACGGGTCGAACAGGATCAGCCCGGGATCCTGCTCCCTGCCGGGTGCCGGCGTCCGGACGGGCCGGGCGAGTTCGCGCAGGCGGTCGCCCAGCGGTGCGGAAAGGTCGGCGACCAGGGAGATCTCGGCTGGATTGAACGGAGGTCGGCCCTTGTCGCGGAAGAGGCTCACGACTCCCCAGGGGCGCCCGCCCGCGCGCAGGACGGCACGGAGTTCGTCGCCCACCCCTTGGCGGCCGAGGAGCTTGCGGTACTGGGCGCTGCGCGCGGGGAGGCCGCCGGTGCTCGCCGCGAGCCCTGCGGCCGGGACCGCCGCACGGGCGAGCTCGCGGAACGGTATGACGGTCTCCTCCAGGATCGCGCACTCCCAGTAGGTGAAGCACTGGTCGCCGCTCCCGAGGTTCTCCACCCGCATCGGCGCGGTGATCAGCCCGGTCTCCGGGTCGGTCGCCGACCACGCCGCCGCCTGGAAGCCCACCAGCCGGCGGAGCCGCGCCGACACCCCGCCGAACAGGCCGGACGCGTCCCGCGCGCCCGCCGCCCGGTCGAGGACGGCCCGCCGCTCCCGTTGATCGAACACGGGATCAAGTCTGCCTCCGGGACGCGCCGCGCGAACCCCTCACTTGGGGGATTCCGGTCCGGGCCGGTTCCCGGACCGGGGGGATGGGGCGGGCGCGGCCCGGCGGCGAGGCTCGTCGGCATGGATCTGGCCATCATCGGGGCGGGTGCGGCGGCCGTCGGCCTGCTGGACGCCCTCGCCCCCTCGGACGTGCGATCGGTGACCGTCTTCGACCCCGCGCCGCTGCCATGGCGCGGCCGTCCCTATCGACCCGACCTCGATTCCGTGCTCGTCAACGCCCCTCCGGAGATCATGTCGATCCGGTTCGGCGACCGGGACCACTACGCGCGCTGGCTCGGTGAAAGGGCTCCCGCCGGGACCTACCTCGATGAGCGGCTCGGTGCACCGGTCCCGCCGCGCGCCGTTTACGGGCGGTACCTGGTGGACACGGCGGAGGCCGCGCTCGCCCGGTTCGCCCGGACGGAGGTCGTTCAGGCCGCTGTGACCGGGGTGTCGCTGGAGGCCCGCCCGGTCGTGCGAACCTCGGACGGCCGCCGGCACATCGTCGATCATGTCCTGCTCTGCGTCGGCGGTGGTACGCCCCCGGACCTCTACGGGCTGGCGGGCGCGCCGGGTTTCGTCGCGGACCCGTACCCGCTGGAGTCGACACTGGATGGGATCCCGCCCGGCCGTGACGTCGCCGTCGTCGGCGGGGGCCTGACCGCGGTCGACGTCGCGGTGTCGCTGGCCGCGCGGGGGCACACGGGCAGGATCAGCCTGGTGTCGCGCAGCGGAGCCCTCCCGCTGGTCTGGCAGCGCTTGGCCGACACCGGCATCCGGCACCTGAAACCCGATCGCCTGCCGTCGCCGGACGGGCCGGTCACGCTGGACCGGCTGGCCGGCCTGATCCGCGCGGAACTGGCCGATCATGGCGAGAGCTGGGACGAGCTGTCCGCCTGGATCGCCGCGGCGATGCGGCGGGACCCGGTCGCGAACCTGCGCGAGCAGCTCGCCATGGTGGACGCGCCCCAGCTCGGCCGCCGGATCCTGCAGGAGGCCGCGCACACCGCCGGCCCGGTGGCCTGGCGGCTGCTCGGCGCGCGCGACCGGGAGCGGCTCCGCGTGGACCTCGGCCGGACGATCACCAGCCTCGCGTCGCCGATGGTGCCCCTCAACGCCGCCGTGCTCCTGGAGCTGTTCGAGGCCGGAACGCTGGACGCGGTATCCGGGGTCGAGAAGATCGAGGCCGGGGGCGGGTTCCGCATCCTCCACGCGGCCGGGGTGCGCACCGCCGACGTCGTGATCAACGCGGTGAACCCGCCGCCGCACGCGGTCCCCGAACCGGCCGGACCGCTCGTCTCGTCCCTGCTCGGCCAGGGGGCGACGCGGCATCCGGACGGCGGCCTCGTGGCGGACCCGGAGACCGGGCGGCTCGTCGTCGGCGGCCGTCCCGACCCGCGGATCCACGTGGCGGGCGACCTCGCCGGCGGGCCCTTCATCGTGTCGGGCATCGCCGGCGTCGCCGTCCAGGCGCACCGGGCGGCCCGATCGGTCCTCGCGGCGCGGCACGCCGCGAGGACCGTGCCGGTCAGGAGGAGCTGAGCTCGTCGGCCGCGGTGGCGCTGCTGTCGCGCAGGAAGGACTTGCAGCGCTCGGCCTCGTCGTCCTCGCCGATGGCGGCGGCGGCGCGGCCGAGGGCGTGCAGGGCGCGCAGGAAGCCGCGGTTGGGCGCGTGCTCCCACGGGATGGGGCCGTGGCCCTTCCAGCCGGCGCGGCGCAGCTGGTCGAGGCCGCGGTGGTAGCCGGTGCGGGCGAACGCGTAGGAGTCGATGACGCTCGCCTTGGCGAAGGCGCGGTCGGCCAGCTCGGCCCACGCGGCCGGGTAGTCCGGGTGCCGCGCGGCGACTTCGAACGGGTCGACGCCGTTCTCCAGGGCCGTGCGGGCCTCGGTGTTGTCCGGCAGTTCGGTCGGAGGAGGGCCGCCGAGCAGGTTCTGGGTCATGCGGGTCATCGTAAGTGGGCTCGCCCGCCCCGGATCAACCCGGGGCGTGGCCGGTCGTTTCGCGCGATCACGCGGGGATGGGGAGCGGCAGCCGGAAATGCGCGGCTCCGCCGTCCCTGGTCGAGCGGACGCCGGGCCAGCCGCGCCGGACGAACAGCAGCGCGTCCCGGTTGGTGAGGACGACGTCCGCGTCGAACTCGCGGATGCCCCGCCGCTCGGCGAGCCGGGACAGGCAGGAGACGAGGGCGCTGCCCAGCCCCCGGCGCTGCCAGGGGTCGGTCACCAGCACGGCGAGGTCGGCCCGGCCGGGCTGCGCGGCGTTGCGGGCGTACTCGGCGATGCCCGCGATCTCGCCGTCGGCCAGGGCGACGAGGGCCTCGCGGTCCCAGTGGTCGAGGGCGTCCAGCAGCCGGACGTAGTGCTCGGGGATCCGCGGCGTGCCCGAGAAGAAGCGCGTGTAGAGGCTGGCGGAGGACAGCCGGTCCGACATCCGCCGCACGCGGTCGCGGTCGGTCCGGCCGTACGGGCGGATCCGGACGTCGTCGAGCGTCGCGGCGATGTGGGCGGCGCTGCGCACATCGAGTTGCTTCATAAAACCCATTGGAGCGTAGTTGGGTTGCTTGACGCAACTCATTGGCCGGCAAAAAGTGCGTGCGCTTTCCGTGAACCGGGGGTCAGGCGCCGGGGCCCGGGCGCGGCTCCACGTCGCCCGGGCCCAGGTGGGAGCCGCAGGACGAGCAGGTGAACTGCCTGGTCAGCGTGCCGTCACAGCCCCGGTGACCGATGATGACCGGCGCGCCCTCGGGCGCGTAGTGGCGGTCGCCCCACATCAGCAGGGTCATCA
The DNA here is from genome assembly GCF_047130825.1 of Actinomadura madurae. NCBI lineage: Bacteria > Bacillati > Actinomycetota > Actinomycetes > Streptosporangiales > Thermomonosporaceae > Actinomadura > Actinomadura madurae. The sequence goes on along the minus strand of NZ_CP083237.1, from coordinate 6,210,278 downwards.
TCGCCGGCCACAGCTCGACGCCCTTGCGGGTGAGCCTGTACTCGTACCGTTCCGGCCGCACCTGGTAGGGGACGCGGCGCATGATGCCCTCGTCGCACAGCCGGTTGAGGCGGTCGGTGAGGACGTTGCGGGCCACGCTCAGGACGTCCTGGAAGTCGTCGAAGCGCCGGACGCCCTCGAAGGCGCTCCGGATCACCAGCAGCGTCCACCGGTCGCCCACGACCTCCAGCGAGCGGGCGATCGAGCAGTTCTGCGACTCGTAGGTGCGGGGTAGTGCCACACCCCGACCCTACCTGAGTTTCATCAAACAACGATGTCGTGCTCAGGGAATGCGTCCCCTGGAACCCGGCCGGGCCGGGCGGTCGCCCGCCCGGCCCGGGTCCGGCCGTCCTACTTCAGCTTCTGGCCGGCGGACTGGAGGTTCTCGGCGGCCTGGACGATGCGGGCGGCCATCGCGGCCTCCGCGGCCTTGCCCCAGGAGCGCGGGTCGTACTGCTTCTTGTTGCCGACCTCGCCGTCGACCTTCAGCACGCCGTCGTAGTTGCGGAACATGTGCTCGGCCACCGGGCGGGTGAACGCGTACTGCGTGTCGGTGTCGATGTTCATCTTGACGACGCCGTACGACACCGCCTCGCGGATCTCCTCCAGCGTCGAGCCGGAGCCGCCGTGGAAGACCAGGTCGAACGGCTTGTCCTTGCCGTACTTGGCGCCGACCGCGTCCTGGATCTCCTTGAGCACCTCGGGACGCAGCTTCACCGAGCCCGGCTTGTACACGCCGTGCACGTTGCCGAACGTCGCCGCGAGGATGTAGCGGCCCCGCTCGCCCACGCCGACGGCCTCGGCGGTGGCGAGCGCGTCGCCCGGCGTCGTGTAGAGCTTCTCGTTGATCTCGTTGGCGACGCCGTCCTCCTCGCCGCCGACGACGCCGATCTCCATCTCCATGATGATCCGCGCCTTGGCGCACTGGTCGAGCAGCTCGGAGGCGATGTCGAGGTTCTCGTGCAGCTCGACCGCCGACCCGTCCCACATGTGCGACTGGAACAGCGGCTCCTCGCCGCGCGCCACCCGCTCCTGCGAGATCTTGATCAGCGGACGCATGAAGCCGTCCAGCTTGTCCTTCGGGCAGTGGTCGGTGTGCAGGGCGATGTTCACCGGGTACTTGGCGGCCACGACGCGGGCGTACTCGGCGAGCGCGGACGCGCCGACGACCATGTCCTTCACCGTGGAACCGGACAGGTACTCGGCTCCGCCGGTGGACACCTGCACGATGCCGTCGCTCTCGGCCTCCGCGAACCCGCGCAGCGCGGCGTTCAGCGTCTGGCTGGACGTCACGTTGATCGCGGGGAAGGCGAAGCCGTCCTGCTTCGCACGGTCGAGCATCTCCGCGTAGACCTCGGGCGTTGCGATGGGCATTGTCAGCGTCCTTTCATACGCAGGGTGCCGCCGGGCATCCGGCCGGGCGGTTGCACCCGGTCGTCCGAGTACCCAGGTGAGTGCCCAGGTCACACGGTTTCCGGGTCGGGCATGCCGTCCGCGCTCAGTATCCCGCCTAATCGGAGCGTGGGGAAAGGTACGCTCACGGTGTGGATCTCACGACCCTTCCCCTCAATATCACCGAGTGGCTGCATCCCACCGCGTGGCTGCAGCTTTTCGGCACGTTCGCGACGATCGGCGTGCTCGCCATCATCTTCGCGGAGACCGGACTGCTGTTCGGCTGCATCCTTCCGGGTGACTCGCTGCTCTTCACGGCGGGGATCCTCACGGCGGTCTCGACCGTCAACGGGCAGGAGTTCCAGCCCCTGTCGCTGCCCTGGCTGCTCATCGGGGGGCCGGTCGCGGCGATCGCCGGCGCCCAGCTCGGCCACTTCCTCGGGGCGCGCTACGGCCGCAAGCTCTTCGACAGACCCGACTCGCGGATCTTCAAGCACGAGTGGGTGGAGAAGGCCGAGTACTACTTCAACCGGTTCGGGCCCGCGAAGGCGGTGGTTCTCGCCCGGTTCATCCCGATTGTGCGGACGTTCCTGAACCCGCTCGCCGGGATGCTCGGCATGGACACGCGAAAATTCTTCATCTGGAACGCCATCGGCGCCATCGTGTGGACCGACAGCCTGTTCCTGCTCGGCCACTTCCTCGGCTCCGAGGTGCCTGACATCGAGAAGTACATCCTGCCGGGCGTCGCGGTCATCCTGATCCTGTCGGTCATTCCGATCATTCGCGAGGTCCTCAAGGGGCGCAAAGCGGACCAGGGTCCGAATAAGAATGGCCCCGAAGAGTCACGTCCGTCGCTCAGCGGTGACAGTTATCGCTAACCTCCCCATGTGGGACGTCATCGGTCGGACCCTAGGGGTCTCGCGCGCATACTGATCGCGGCCTTGGCCGTGGTGGCCGCCTTGGCCCTTCTCGTGGTCGGCGGCATGGCTCTGGTCAACGCGATCTCAGGCGAGCCCGAGAACTCGGGGCCGTCGACGGCCGCCTCGCCCTCCGAGAGCGGTGCCAGGACGCCCGCGAGCAGCAACGCAGCCTCGACATCGCCGACGGCGACGGTCCCGCTGGTGATCCGCGTGACCGGCCAGCCCACGAACGTCGTCGTCCGCGTCGCCGACACCGGCGGGAAGGTGCTCACCAACGGCACCCTCAACACCGGGGACACGCTCAAGTACGACGAGGCCCCCCTGCAGGTCGTCGCCACCAACGGCGGCTCCCTGCAGGTGGTCATCTACGGCAAGCTGCAACCGCGCCAGCCGAACGGCCAGCGCGCCCAATGGTTCGTCAAGACCCGCAGCGGCTCCTGAGCCGCGCCTAGTCCAGGCCGAGGTCGGTGACGTCGTACGGGTGCCGGTAGTCCAGCCCGGCCTCGGCGATCCGGCCGGCGGCGCCGCGCTCCAGGATCGTCGCCACCGCCACCACCTCCGCGCCCGCCTCCCGCAGCGCCTCCACCGCGGTCAGGACCGACCCGCCCGTGGTGGAGGTGTCCTCCACGGCGAGGACGCGGCGCCCGCCGACGTCCGGGCCCTCGATGCGGCGCTGCAGCCCGTGCGCCTTGCCCGCCTTGCGGACGACGAACGCGTCGAGCACGCGCCCGCGCGCCGCCGCGGCGTGCAGCATCGCGGCGGCCACCGGATCCGCGCCGAGCGTGAGCCCGCCGACGGCGTCGTAGTCCAGGTCCGCCGTCTCGTCGAGCATGACCCGCCCCACCAGCGGCGCCGCGGCCCCGTCCAGCGTCACCCGGCGCAGGTCCACGTACCAGGACGCCCGCTTGCCCGAGGACAGCACGAAGTCCCCGTGCACCACGGCCCTGTCCTTGATCTTCTGCAGCAGCTCATCACGATCGCTCACGTGCAGAACCCTAATGACCTCCCGCCGGGCCCCCGGTGCCGCCGTGTACGGTTCGCCGGGTGACCACCGGAACCGTCGTCCTGCTGCACGCCCCGAACGCCACCGCCGCCTCCTGGGGCGATCTGCCCGAGATGCTCCGGTCGTACGGGCTGGACGTGGTCGCGCCGGACGTCCCGGACGACACCGGCCCCCGCTACATCGCCCGCGTCTCGCTGATCATCGCCGCGACCGCCCCGGCACCGCCGCTCACCCTCGCGGCGCACGGCGCCGCCGGGCCGCTGGTGCCGGGCATCGCCCTCGCGCAGCGCGCCGCCCACCGCCCCATCCGCGGGTACGTGTTCATCGACGCCGACCTCCCGCGCCGCCTCGCGCACGACCACGCGGAGCCGCAGAACGACGTCCCCATGCCCCCAGATTGGCCGGAGGCGCCCTGCGGCTACCTCTGGACCCATGCGGACCGCACCGCCTCCTCCGGCCACGCCCAGGCCGTCAGAGAGGCGCGCCTGCGCGACTGGCGCGTCACCGAACACGAGCCCCCGGCCGCGGTCGCGCAGTCGCTGAGCGAACTGGTACTGGGGCTGTCCTAGCCCCGCAGGCCCCGGGTGATCACGCGTTCTTGAGGAGGTCGTCCAGGAGGGCGTCGTAGTCGTCCTCGCTGCGGCCCAGGTCGATGCGGGCGCGGTAGCGCAGGCGGAGGAGGGCTTCCAGGCTGTCCTCGGCCAGGGCGACGTCGTCGGGGCCCGGGGTGAGGGAGTCGGCGTCGGGAGCGGGGGCCTCGTCGGGGCCGCCGCCCATGCCGGTGCCGACCGCGCGGTCGCGCAGTTCGAGGACGACGTCGGCGCCGCTGGTGGCCCATTCGTGGGCGCCGGTCGCGTCGCCCTGGGCGTAGAGCACCTCGGCCACGGTGCGGTACACCTCGGGGTCGCGCGGCTTGTCGGCACGGATCCGCTCGACGAGCTTGCGGGCCTCGCCGGCCTCGCCCAGTTCGAAGAGCGCGTCGGCGAGGTAGGCGCGCGGGTCGCCGTAGGTCTCGCCGCCGTCCTCCATGGCCCTGCGGTACAGCTCGGCCGCCTTGCCGTGGTCGCCGGCGTGCTGCCACTGCTCGCCGGCCCGCAGCAGGACGTTGGCGCGTGACACTCCGCCGGACACCGACTCGGCCAGCTCGGACAGCCGCCGGGCCGCCGAGATGTGATCGCCGGTGCGCAGGGTGTCGAACTCCAGGTCGTCGAGATCGTCTTCCGTCACATGCGTCACGGTTCAACGCTACCCGCCGTCGCGCGACCGAAGCGGGCGAATCGATGATGATCGTGGAATACCGGTGCGTAGGTGTCAGGTCACCTGCGGGAACGTTCTAGCGCGTCCCAGAAACCGCGGCGCAGCGCGTGCCGCACTTCGTCGTGCAGGAGGAAGTCGATGGGCAGCGAGGAGCCCTGCAGCAGCCTCGCTTCGAGGTCGGACGGCATGCGCGGCTTGCGGGCGAGGACGGCCTCCAGCCACAGCGCGGGCGCGTCGCGGGCGACGGACTCGCCGAAGTCCTGGCCTTCCTGGTGGGCGGCCTTGACGGCGTCCGCGAGCGTGGGCGTCTGCTGCACGGGGACGGGCGAGACCTGCTGCGGGCCCGTGTAAGGGCCGTGCTGCCCCGTGGGCTGCACGGTCTGCGGGGGCGGCGGCGGGGAGGGCGACGGGACGGGCGAGGAGCTGTACTGCGGGCTCGGCGGTGGCTGGGACGGCGCCGGTGGGGGCGACGGGGCCGGAGCCTGCGGGGCCTGCGTCGAGGACGGCCCGGCCGGGGCCGGTTGCAACGGGACCTGCTGCCCGCCGGTGCCGTAGGACGACCCGGAGTAGCCGCCCCCGCCGCCGTTCGGCAGCGGCATCGGGCCGGTGCCCGCGCTCGGTCCGGGGCCGACGCCGCCGGTCGTCCCGGGCCCGCCGCTCAGCCCGCCGCTCAGCCCGCCGGTCATGGCCGGGCCGAGGTCGCGGACGGACGGGGTGGCGGGCGGCTGCCCGCTGAGCGGGGACGAGGGCGGCGGACCTCCGTTGTGCGAGGTCGTCTGGAGCGGGCCGATCGAGCTGCCGTGCCCGTTGACGGAGCCGTGCCCGTTGGACAGCGGGCTCGTCCCGTGCGAGGACGCCCCGTCCATCCCGGTGAGCATGTTGACGTAGGGGCGCAGGTGGCCGGAGCCGATCTCGATGAGGTCGTCGCACTCCTGCCGGAGCACCCGGGAGATCGTCCAGTTGCCGTCGACGGCGACGTGCACGACGGTGACGCGGACGCCGAAGTCCTGGGCGTCCGCGATGACCTGCGCGAGGTCCTCGTCGCCGCTCACCAGGACGGCGTCGGTGAGCGCGGAGTTGCGGGCCAGCGTCATCAGATCCCGGTGGATCTCGGTGTCGACGCCTTCGCGGCGGCCGGGGCGGATCCGGCCGAGCCGCAGCTTGAGGCCGGGGAGGTCGGCGAGCGCGTCGTGCTCGGGGTTGCGGCGTCCCTCGACCGTCGCCTCGTACCAGTAGCAGCGCAGGAGAGGCATGCCGGTGCGTTCTCTGGCGAGGTTGCCCAGGAGTTGCAGGAGGCCGCCGAAGTCCCACGAGACGGTCTCGCGATGGCGGGTGCCGTGCACCGCCATGGCGCCGTCGGCCAGCAGGTAGCCGGCGTCTACGAACAGCGCGCAGCGATCCATGCGACACCGTCCTTCCTCAACACGGGAGCTCACAGCATGCCCACATCGGCGTAGCGGCCCCGGGCGCTTATAGCGTAGTGAAGCCCGTCTGCCCGGTAGGCCAATACGGCGATTCGCCACTCTTTCATGGCGACCCGCCGGTTGGCGACTCCCCAGTAACCGTGAGATGGGAGCCGCGGCGGACGCTACCAGCCGATCCGGCCCCGCCCTGAGCTTCCGCAGGATCTTTACGGGAAGAATCAGGTCGCCGGTTCAGTCGCGGTGTACCCGCGACCCTTACTTCAACCGGTCATGGCGGGTCCTATGCAGTGCGGTGTCGCCCCTGAGATGGACGTGCACCTTCACGGAGCGCGGTGTCACGCGCAGGTGGATCTGGACGGGTGAGCCTCCAGGTCTTTCGGCGGGCTTTTCGGGTGCCGGCTGGTGCGGGGCACCGGGTTCTTCTGGTTCGGGCGGGACGTGCTGCGGCGGTGAGTCGGGTGTAAGGCGTGGTCTGGGCTGTGGTGTCCTCGGGTTGGGTGCGGTCGCCGGCTTGGGTGTGGCCGTCGGCTCGGGGGCGGACTTCGGGTCCGGGTTCCCCGTCGCTGGACGGGGAGGAGGCTGCGCGGCCGCCGGGACGGTCGGTATCGCCACGGCCGGTGGCGTGCGCGGAGCGGGAGCGGGCTCGTCGTTGGCCACCAGCACCATCGCGAGTGCCGCCGCGACGGCGACGATGCCCGCGCCGAGCGCCTGGGCGCGTATCGGCATACGCCGGAACCACAGCAAGGTGCCGCTTTTGGACGCCAGGTAGGCGGTACTGGCCGAGCCCAGGACGAGAGGGCCGAGGACGTCGCGCAGTGCCGAGTTCACGCAGGCCAGCTCGGCGTGGAAGGCCTTGCAGCGTTTGCAGCCGTCCAGGTGACGTTTCACCCGGCGCGTTTCGCGGGCGGCGAGCGCGCCCCGCACGTACGAGCCGAGCTTCTCCTGGACGGGACGGCACGCGTCGTCCGCCTCGACGCCGTCCAGGTGCATGCGCAGGTACGCCTGGCGCAGTCCTTCACGCGCCCGGTACGCGAGCGCGGCGGCGCTGTTCGCCGTGACACCGAGGATCGGGGCCACCTCGGCCGGTTTCGCGCCCTCGACCTCGGTGTGCCAGAGGACCGTCTGCCAGCGGTCCGGGAGGGACAGGAACGCGCGCGCCACCAGCGAGCGCTCCAGTTCCTCGACGGCGGTGTCCTCGAACGGCGTCCCGGGATCGAACGCCTCGATGTCGCCGGTGTGGTGGACGCGCCGGTCGGTGCGCCGCCGGTCGTAGACGGTGCGCCGCACCACCGTGAGCAGGTAGGGGCGGAAGTCCGATCCGGGCCCGCCGCCGCGCTTCAGGACGGCAAGGATCCTGGCGAAGGCGTCCTGGACGGCGTCGTCGGCGGCGTCGCGTCCGGCCAGATGGCGAGCGAGGCCTCGCGCGGCGGGCAGGTGCCGTTCGTAGAGGGCTCCGTAGGCCGAGGCGTCGCCGTCGCGAGCACGGCGGATGAGGGCGGCGTCACTGACCCCGGCATCACTGACCCCGGCGCCGCTCGTTTCAGGCGCGTCCTCTCCTCGCTCCATACTTGCTCATTGTGACGGGTTGACCACTGCTTGTCGCGCGTTTTGGTCACAGAAAGCCGGGCGAAGTGGCGTCATGGACCGGACGCGACGCCGTTGGAGAAGTGCGTGAAGCGGGTGCGTTCGTTCCGTCGAGGGGGTGGAACGAACGCACCCCACGTGTCAGGTGATGTCGGCGTGCCCCATCTGGGTGAGCTTGCCGCCGTCCTTCGGGGTTTCCCAGCGCACCGTGCAGTCACGTCCGGACAGCTCGACGGTGGCGATGGCGTTGTCGAACCATGGGCCGTCGGTCATGCGCCACCGGATCGGCACGGCGGGCACCTTGGCCAGCTTCGCCAGGAGCCGGAAGGGGCTGCCCGTCGCCCGCGAGTAGGCGATGCGGTTCGCCCACCGGAACTTCCCGACCAGCGGGTTCCGCAGGGGGGAGCAGACGATCTGGGAGACCTTCGACCGGGTGTCGGGTGACGTGACCCGCGCCAGATACGAGTAGTGGATGTCGCCCGACAGGAACGAGATGCTCGCGGGCGCGGGGCCGCGCTCACCCCGTCCCACGGCGACGACGTCGGCGGCCACATCGCGGAACGACTTCTCGAACGCGGCCCAGTGCTCCAGGTCGGCCGCCTGGCGGACCTTCTCGGCCAGCCGCGCCCCACGCTTGCCCCACGCGCCGCTGGCGACCGCCTCGTTCCACGACTCGGCATGGTGGATCGCCATGGGGAGCAGGTAGGGCAGGGAGCTGGCGATGAGCAGGTGGTCCACGCCGCCTTGGCACTGACCGTCCAGCCAGTCGAACTCGTCGTCATCGAGCATTCCGCGGCGGTCGGCGGTGAGCAGCCGGGAGCATCGGCTGTCGACGACGATGAGGCGCGTGCCGCCCCAGTCGTGGGCGTAGCTCCAGCGCGTGCTGTCCGGCTGCTTGTCGGCCTTCTCGGCGAACTCGTCCAGGACGGTGCCCGCGTCGCCCGTGGTGTCGGACGCCGTCCGCACCGCCTTGTAGACCGGGTCGGACGCGCGTTCCTGCGGCGACAGGTTCCCGAGATGCTGGTAGATCCAGTACGACCCGATCCCGCCGGTGATGCGGTCCCTCCACCAGGGCTGCGACCACATCTCCTGGCGCCACGCGTACGAGGTGTTCCAGTCGTCCCGGATGTCGTGGTCATCGAAGATCGTGAACGTGGGGACGGTGGACAGCAGCCACCGCACCTCCGGGTCGTCATGCCACGCCAGCTTGTACAGGTGCGTGTAGTCCTCGAAGTCGGCGGCCTCGTCGTCCGGCGGCTCGCCCTGGGCGCGGCGGCCCCGGATGAACGCGCGCATCTCGTCGCTCAGCTCGTCGGCATAGACCTGGTCGCCGACCATGAGCAGGAGGTCCGGCCAGGTGACCGCGTCGCCGCCCGTCCGCAGCCGGTGCGCGAACGAGGTCAGCGCGTCGTGCCCGAACTCCTCCACGGTGCCGGGCGAACGGCGGCAGGACCCGAACGAGATGCGGAGCCTGCCGTCCTCGGTCAGCGTCCTGATTTCGGACGGCGGAAACCCGGTGTCGGCCTCCGGCCAGACGGTCTCGCCGTCGATCGACACCTCGTACGGGATCCGCGCCCCGGGCGCGAGCCCGTCGATCTCGACGACTGCGTAGTGGTGGCCATGCGCGGTGAACGTGCGGGAGCCCGCGTCCAGGTCGTACTGCCGGCTGACGACCCTGACTTCGCAGGGCCGGTCGGTCTCCACCCATATCGTCGCGGTGCGGTGACTCACGTGGCGGAGGTGGGGGCCGAGTACCAAAGCGGTCATACCCCGTCTCTCTAGCGGACCGGGGGGCGCCGCGTCCACTCGTCTCGTCTCAGCGGCCCAGCACCGCCGCCTCGGTCACCGGGTCCAGCCCCACCACCGGACGGTCGGGGCGCTGCGGGGCGCGTCCGCCCATGGACTGGAGCCACTCCCAGGTATCCGTCACCGTTTCCTGGACCGGCCTGCAATGCAGCCCCGTGTTTAGGGCCTTCTGCACGTTCGCCTGGTGCAGCGTGTCGTAGTCGTCGCCAGGCGGGAGCCACACCGGAAGCTGCACCCACGGCTGGATACCCGCTTCGAGGATGGTCTCCGGGGCCGTCCAGACCAACTCGGCGTCGGACCCCGTCGCTTCGATGCACGCTTCCAGCAACTCGGCCATCGTCGTGTGGTCGGCTGGGCTGACCAGGTTGTACGGCCCGTCAAGGCCTTGCTCGACGGCGTCGAGTGTCCAGGCGGCCAGGTCCCGGACGTCGATGTACTGCATGCCGGCGTCGCGCGGGCCGGGTGCCAGTACAGGGCCGCCCTTGGCGATCCGGGTCAGCCACCAGGGGAGCCGGCCGATGTTCTCGTACGGGCCGAGAATGAGCCCCGCCCTCACCAGCAGCGCCTTCTGGCCGAACGTCTCAAGTGCCGCCAGTTCACCGCCGCGCTTGGCCGTCGCGTAGTCGACGTCCCCGTCGTTCGGGGAGCCGTCCACCACGTCCGCCTCTTCGCCCAGACCGAGCGGCGTGGGGAACCGGTAGACCGAACGGCTGGAGATGTAGACGTAGCGTTCTGCGCGTCCTTCCAGGAGGCGAGCGGCGTCACGGACTGCGGACGGCGCGCCCGACCAGGTGTCGACGACCGCGTCCCACTTTCCGTCGGCGAGAGCCTTCAGACCGTCTTCGGTGGTCCGGTCGCCATGCAGGGACGCCACGCCTTGGGGCGGCTCGTGGCGTCCTCTGTGGAAGACGGTCACGTCCCAGCCGCGTGCGAGCGCGTCCTCGGTGATGGCGCGTCCGACGAACTCCGTACCGCCCAGCATCAGAAGTTTCATGGGGAAGACTCTGCCTTCTGTACGTTCTGTACGGAAAGTCTGCACGCTTACAGCGGAACCGGGGTCTCGGTGGCGATTCCCCGCAACAGCGTGTCCACCACAAGGCTGGTGAGGGCGCCGACGTCGTCGCCGCCGTCCACCCCACCGCCCGTGCTGACCTCGTGGATGAGGGCGTAGTACACCCGCCGGGCCCAGGTCAGGTCGACGTCGGGCCGGATCACGCCCGCCTCCTGGGCACGGCGGAACAGGCCGTCGCATTCCCGCAGGACGTCCGCGTGCACCCGGGCGACCTCCGGATCGGACGACGATGCCGCCCGTCCCATGGCGAAACCCCAGCCGGTCTTCACTTCGAGCACGTTCGCGGTGACCTGGTAGAGCGCGACGAGCGGCGGCGCGGTGTCGGCACGCGCGGCGGCGACGGCCGCCGCGAACCGCTCGGCCGCCCACCGGGTCAGCGCGTCGATCAGCGCCTCGCGCGTGGCGAAGCGCCGGTGGACGGTCGTCCTGGCGACCCCGGCGGCCTCCGCGATCCGCTCCATCGAGGCGGCCGGATCCTGCGACAGGACCCGCTCGGCCCCTTCCAGGATCGCCCGGACGGTCCGTTCGGCATCGGCGCGCAGTGCTCTCGTCACCCCTAAACAGTACAGGCGCGTCCCGACTCAACCGCTACTTGCATCATCAGTGTTGCAGTTATTAGGCTGAACGCATCAACGTCGATGCATTACGGAGTCTTCAATGGATTTGCGACTGAACGGCAAGACCGCGGTGGTGACCGGTGCCGGCAGGGGGATCGGCCTGGCCACCGTCAGGGCCCTCACCGCCGAGGGGATGCGCGTCGTGGCCGCCTCCCGGACCGCGCCGCCCGAGCCGGCGGAGACCGGAGCGATCAACGTCGCCGTCGACCTGGCCGACCCGGGCGGGCCCGCCCGCCTGATCGAGACCGCGCTCGCCGAGCTGGGCGGCGTCGACGTCCTGGTCAACAACGTCGGCGGTGGCGACGGCGGCGCCGTGGGCGGTTTCCTGGCGTTCGACGACGCCCGCTGGCAGGAGGTCATGGAGCTGAACCTCTTCGCCGCCGTCCGCACGACGCGCGCCGCCATGCCGAGCCTGCTGGAGCGTTCGGGGGTCATCGTGAACGTCTCGTCCAACGGAGCGCGCCTCCCGCATTCCGGGCCCGTCCCGTACACGACCGCCAAGGCCGCGCTGACGGCGCTCGGCAAGGCCCTCGCCGAGGAGTTCGGGCCGCAGGGCGTCCGCGTCAACACGGTGTCGCCCGGCCCGGTCCGGACCGCGTTGTGGGAGGCCCCCGAGGGCTACGGCGCGGAACTGGCCTCGTCGATGGGGCTGCGGCACGATCAGTTCCTGGCCGGCCTGCCGGACGCCGCGGGCATGCTCACCGGACGCATGGTGGAACCGGCCGAGGTCGGCGCCCTCATCGCCTACCTGGCGTCGCCGCTCGCGGCCAGCACGGTCGGCGCCGACCACGTCATCGACGGAGGCGCCATCAAGACCGCCTGACGGTGTCGGACGAACGGAGTAGCTTCGCCTGCGTGACCTCATTCGAGCTCGTCCGCGACCTCCCGGGCGCGCTGGCCGACCGGGCGGCGGCCTGGGAGTACATCCGTGGCTTCGCCGAAGCCTGGTCCACCCCGCTGACGGCCGGCGACGGCACGCCGGAGACCGAACTGACCGCGGCCGAGGAGGCCCTCGGCATACGCCTGCCCGCCGCCCTGCGCGAGGCGTACACCCTCTTCGGCCGCCGCTTCGACCTGCACAGCAACATGCACCACCTCCTGAGCCCCGGCGAGTTCTACGTGGACGACCGCAAGGAGGCCCTGGTCTTCCGCGAGGAGAACCAGGGCGCCGCGTCGTGGGGCGTCCTCCTCGCCGACCTCGACCAGGCGGACCCGCCCGTCCGCACGCGTCCCGACCTCGCAGACAAGGAGGCCGAGCGCTGGGAGGGCTGGCTGGACGCCTTCTCCATCTCCTGCATCGAGATCGTCCTGACGGAGTCGCTCCTGGCGGAGGAACCCGTCTGCGACTCCGGCGACTACGAGGACGGCGACGAACTGGCCCGCCGCTTCACCCGCCTGCCCTTCCCGGCATACCCGGACGGCGAGTCCGCCTTCTACACCGGCCCGGGAGTGCTCGTCTGGGACACCGGCGGCTGGCTCTCCGTCCGCGCCCAGGACGAAGAGACCCTCGACCGCTTCCGAGACGACTTCCCCGCCGACTGGCTCAACGGCTGACGAATATCCTCGCCCAACGAGGATATTCTGAACGCGTGGAAGTCCACGACTTCGTCATCGACGTGCCACAGCGTCAGCTGGACGATCTGCACCGCCGCCTGGAGCGCACACGCTGGCCGTCCCAGGTGCCAAGGACCGGCTGGGAACGCGGCGTCCCGGTCGACTACCTCGCAGGCCTCGCGGAGTACTGGCTGACCTACCGCTGGAGAGACCACGAAGCCAGGCTCAACCGCTTCCCGCAGTTCATCACGGAAATCGACGGCCAGCCCGTCCACTTCCTCCACGTGCGGTCGCCGGAACCGGACGCCCTACCGCTGATCCTCACGCACGGGTGGCCGAGCTCGATCGTCGAGTACACCGACATCATCGGACCGCTCACCGACCCGCGCGCCAACGGCGCCGACCCGGCCGACGCGTTCCACATCGTGGCGCCGAGCGTCCCGGGCTTCGGATTCTCCACCCCGCTGAAGGAACCCGGCTGGAACCACGCGCGCATCGCGAGAACCTGGGCCGCGCTCATGGCCCGCCTCGGCTATGACCGCTACGGGGCGCAGGGCGGCGACACGGGCTCGATCGTGTCACCAGAACTGGGACGAATCGCGCCACACCAAGTAGTGGGCGTCCATATCAACGGCGGACTGGCCTTCCCGGAAGGCGACCTGCAGAACCTCACACCCGATGAGAGGGCACGCATCGCCGCAGCGGAACGCCTCCGCGAGGTCGGCACCGGCTACGCCGACCTACAGAGCACCCGACCCCAAACGCTCGCCTACGCACTCAGCGACTCACCGACCGGGCAACTCGCGTGGATCGTGGAGAAGTTCTGGGAGTGGACGGACCCGACCAAACCGCTCCCCGAGGACGCCGTGAACCGCGACCTGCTCCTCACCAACGTGACGCTGTACTGGCTCACCAACACCGCCGGCTCATCCGCCCAGCTCTACTACGAGGTACGCGCCGCCCCGGTAGCACCACCCGGACCCCACAGCGTCCCAACAGGAATCGCAATCTTCCCCAGCGACCCCGCCATCCGCCGCATAGCCGAACAGCAGCACAACCTAGTCCACTGGACGGAACACCCCCGCGGCGGCCACTTCGCCGCCGCCGAAGCCCCCGAGGGACTGTCTGAAAGTTTGTGGGTGAGGTGGTGATCGCCTGTCAGTTCAGGGTGATGCGGTCACCGTAATGCAGGGCCAGCGCGTTGAGCGCGGTCTTCCATCCTCGGGTTTTGCCGGTCACGTTGGTCCGTCCTTTCAGAGGGCTGCGGATGACCAGGTAGAGCACCTTGAGCGCGGCCTGTTCGGTGGGGAAATGCCCGCGGCGGCGGGTGGCCTGGCGGAACCGGGCGTTCAGGCTCTCGATCGCGTTGGTGGTGTAGATGACCTTGCGGATCTCGGCTGGGAACGCCAGGAACGGGGTGAAGGTCGGCCAGGCGTCCTGCCAGAGCCGGATGATCGCCGGGTAACGCTCGCCCCATTCGGCCTCGAAGTCGGCGAACCGCTGCTGGGCGGCGTCCTCGCTCGGGGCGGTGTAGATCTCGCGCAGATCTTTGGTGAGCCGGCTCCAGTGCGCCTTGGAGGCATACCGCAGCGAGGAGCGGACCAGGTGCACGATGCACTGCTGGACGGTGGCCTGCGGCCAGATCTCCTCGATGGCCTCCGGCAGCCCTTTCAAGCCGTCGCAGCAGGCAATGCACACGTCGGCGACGCCCCGGTTGCGCAATTCGGTGAGCACGGTCATCCAGTGTTTGGCGCCCTCGCCGCCGGCCCCGACCCACATGCCCAGCACGTCGCGCTCGCCGGCGCAGTCGATGCCGACCGCCACATACACCGGACGGTTGGCCACGTTGCCCTCACGGATCTTCACATACAGCGCGTCGATCAGCACCACCGGATACACCGCATCCAGCGGTCGGGCCCGCCAGGCCTCCATCTCCTCCAGCACCTTGTCGGTCACCCGGGAGATCAGATCCCGCGACACCTCGACCTGGTAGATCTCGGCCAGGTGCGCACGGATCTCACCAGTGGTCAGACCCTTGGCATACAGCGAGACGATCGCCTCATCGAACCCCTCCACCCGGCGGGCATGCTTGGGCACGATCTGCGGCTCGAACTCACCCGCGCGGTCCCGCGGGACCTGGATCCGCACCGGTCCGACCTCGGTCGACACCGTCTTGGACGAGCTGCCGTTGCGGTGATTACCGGTCGGCTCGGCCGGGCGTTCGCCCCGGTCATAGCCCAGACGATCGGACATCTCGGCCTCAAGAGCAGCCTGCAGCACGGTCCTGGTCACACCGGCCAAAAGCCCGTCCGGCCCGACCAGCGACACCCCCTCCGCCCGCGCCCGCTCCACCAGCTCGGCAGCGAGCCGGACGTCCAGCCCGCTCGACTGCTCATCCTTGTCCTCGTCGGTCACAGATGATCCTTCCCAGCCGGGGCATCAGCCCCAGCCTTCCGGATCACCACCTCACCCACACGATCTTCCGGACAGTCCCGCCCCCGACCTCCTGACCAAGGACATCCGCACCTTCTTCCACCCCCTCCGCGGCGGGTGAGTTTCTCGGGGGTGGGTGTCGAAAACGGGGTCGGTCGATTGTCGGGAGGGGGAGAGCTGACTCCGGCGGAAGGGGAGAGACATGGGGGCGCGGCTTTGGGGAGTGTTGGGGCTGCTGTGTGCGGCGAACTTCATGGTGATCCTCGATTCGCAGATCGTGCTGCTGGCGTTGCCGTCAGTGGAGCGCGATCTGGGGTTCGCGGGAGGTGGGGCGCAGTGGGTGCTGAGTGCCTACCTGCTCGGGTTCGGCGGGCTCCTGCTGCTCGGCGGGCGCACGGCCGATCTCGCGGGCAGGCGGCGGACGTTCCTTGGCGGGACGGCCCTGTTCCTCGTGGCGTCGCTGTTGTGCGGGTCCGCGTGGACGGGCGGGGTGCTGATCGGTGCGCGGGTTCTGCAGGGGATTTCGGCGGCGCTGATGGCGCCGAGCGCGCTGTCGATCGTGACCGCGACGTTCGCGGAGGGGCCGGAGCGGAACCGGGCGATCGCGGTGTGGGGCAGCGTCGGCGGCTTCGGCGCGACGGCGGCGCTGCTGGTCGGCGGGCCGTTGACGGGCGTGCTGGGCTGGCGGTCGATCTTCTTCCTGAACGTCCCGGTCGCGGTGCTGCTGCTCGGTCTGGGCCCGGTGCTGCTGGCCGAGAGCCGGGGCGGGGGACGTGCCTATGACCCGGTGGGGGCCCTGACGGTGACGCTCGCGGTGTCGGCGGCGGTGTACGGGGTCGTCCGGGTTCCCGAGGTCGGCTGGACGAGCGGCTGGACGGCCGCCGCGTTCGCGGTGGCGGTCGTCGCCGGGGCGCTGTTCGTGCGGGTGGAGGCGCGGTCGGCGGCACCGCTCGTCCCGCTGCGGACGTTCCGGTCGCGCCGGCTGGTCGGCGGGAACACCGTGACCCTGGTGGCTGCGATGGCGGTGTTCGGGACGTCGTTCGCCCTGTCGCGGTTCGCGCAGGGCGTCCTCGCGTACTCGCCGCTGGAGTTCGGGTTCGCGACGGCGGTGTTGCCGGTGATGGCGGTCGCCGGGTCGTACACGGCGCAGGCGGCGCTGCGGCGCGTCGCCGTCCGGCCGGTGGCGATGGCGGGGCTCGCGGTCATGGCGGCGGGCTGCCTGCTGCTGGGCCGCGTGACGGAGACCAGCGGGTACGCGGCGGGACTGCTGCCGGGCCTTGCCCTGCTCGGGTTCGGGCTGGGGGCGTGCGGGGTGGCCGGGGCGGTCGCCGCGCTCGCCGGGGCCGCCGCCGGGGACGCGGGCCTGGCGTCCGGGATCAACACGGCCGCGTTCCAGCTCGGCGGCGCGTTCGGGGTGGCGGTCTCGTCCACCGCCGTCCTGTCCTGGCCGGGCCCCGCCGCCGGGTTCCGCGCGGCGTTCGACGCGTCGGCCGGGATCGCCCTGGCCGGCGTGCTCGTCGTGGGCGTCCTGCTCACGGCACCGGTCCGACGAGTTTCGCGGCCGGAGAAGGTCAGAGTCCGATAGGAGGAACCATGCAGTACATGATGCTCATCTGCGGCGTGCCGGGGCGCGAGATGTCCCCGGACGAACAGGCGGCGATGATGGCCGACACGGTCGCGTGGGTCAAGGAGATGGACGACCGCGGCGTCCGCCGGTTCGGGGACCGGCTGCGGCACGCCGACGCCGCCACGACGGTCCGGGTGCGGGACGGCGAGACCCTGATCTCCGACGGCCCGTTCGCCGAGACCAAGGAGCAGATCCTCGGCTTCGACCTCCTCGACTGCGCCGACCTGGAGGAGGCGCTGGAGATCGCGTCCAGGCACCCGTCGGCGCGGTACGGGTCGATCGAGCTGCGGCCGTTCTGGCCGCTCGGGGAGGGATGACGGGCGGCGTCGAGCGGGCGGTCGCGGCGGCCTTCCACGACGAGTGGGGACGGGTCGTCGCGACCCTCATCCGCATGACGGGCGACTGGGACCTCGCCGAGGAGTGCGCCCAGGAGGCGTTCGCCCGAGCCCTCGAACGGTGGCCGGACGACGGCGTGCCGCGCCGGCCGGGCGCCTGGCTGACCACGACGGCCCGCAACCACGCGCTGAACCGGATCCGGCGCGGCGCGACCGAGACCGCCAAGCTGAAGGAGCTGGGCACGATGACCGGGCCGCAGGAACCGCCCGACACCGGCGGCGTCCCCGACGACCGGCTCCGGCTGATCTTCACCTGCTGCCATCCGGCGCTGCCGATCGAGGCGCGCGTGGCGCTGACGCTGCGCACGCTCCTCGGCCTGACGACCGGCGAGATCGCGCGGGCGTTCCTGGTCGCGGAGCCGGCGATGGGGCAGCGGATCGTCCGGGCCAAACGCAAGATCCGGGACGCGGGCATCCCCTACCGGGTCCCTCCCGCGCACCTGCTGCCGGAGCGCACCGCGTCCGTCCTCGGCGTGGTGTACCTGCTGTTCAACGAGGGGTACGCGGCGACCGAGGGCGACGACCCCGTGCGGGTCGACCTGTGCGCCGAGGCGATCCGGCTCGCCCGCGTCCTGCACGGCCTGATGCCCGCCGACCCGGAGGTCACCGGCCTCCTCGCGCTCCTGCTGCTCCAGCACTCCCGGCGCGCCGCCCGGCAGGACGCGGCGGGCGACCTGATCGCCCTGGAGGACCAGGACCGCGACCGCTGGGACCGCGCCGCGATCGCCGAAGGGACCGCGCTCCTGGACGAGGCCCTGCACCAGGGCGCCCCCGGCCCCTACCAGGTGCAGGCGGCCATAGCGGCCTGCCACGCCACCGTCCGCACCGCCGAGGACACCGACTGGCCGCAGATCGCCGCCCTGTACGGGCGCCTTGAGACCATGAACCCGGGCCCGGTCGTCCGGCTGAACCGGGCGGTCGCGGTGGCCATGGCCGACGGCCCGCAGGCGGGCCTCTCTCTCGTCGACCGGATCGAGGGTCTCGACGGCTACCACCTGCTCCACGCCACCCGCGCCGACCTGCTCCGCCGCCTGGGCCGCAGGGACGAGGCGGCGGAGGCCTACCGCGAGGCCCTCGCCCTGGCCCGCGCGACCCCCGACCGCCGCTACCTCGCCCACCGCCTGAACACCCTCTGACCACTCGCCCCTGCCGCCTGATCCCTCGGCTCCGGTGTCTGTTGCCTCGGCTCCGGTGTCTGTTGCCTCGGCTCCGGTGTCTGTTGCCTCGGGCCCGGTGTCTGTTGCCTCGGGCCCGGCGTCTGATTCCTCGGGCCCGCCGCCCGTGCGGGTCGCCGATGGCTTGGAGCTCTGCAAGCCGATGGTCGCGAGTTCGGCCGCCGGAGTAGTGATGGGTACGGCGCCGCGGGGAGGCTGGGCGTCCGCGGCGCCGTACGTTTCGGGGCGACTCGGGCTTCGGTCGCATTACCTGCTGGGTTGGCAGGTGGCGAGGGGGCCGAGGTCGGTGATGGCGATGGTGATGCGTTGGCCCGTCCCGTGGACGGTGAACGCCTCGGTGACGGTGAGGCCGCCGTCGCGCACGGCCTTGGTGTCGGGCTGGGCCGTATGTGGTCACCTCTCCTTCGCGGGGCCCCGGTCGGCGCGCCGGGTCGGCGGGACCCGTCTGGGAGAGGTACGCAATCGGGGGCGAATCCGATCAAACGTCGCGGCTTCAGGGCTTTTGGGGGTGTGTCGGAGAGGGGTGGGTGGCGGGCCGATTTTGCGGGTAAGGCGGGCATATCCGCGCTGACCGGTTCGCATACTAGGTGGTACTTATATCCCGGTCGCTCGCTTTACCGAGTTTGTGGTGCGAGCGGGGAAATTCTGGCTATGGTCGAGTTCCTGCAACTCTCATTCGGTGGGGGAATAGGCTTGCGCATTGACGACTGCCTTGCGCGGATGATGGCCATACCGGGGGCGCAGCGGGTGACCCTGGTCGACTGCGCCAGCGGGCTGGCCGTGGCCGCGGTCGGCCGGGAGGACCTCGTCGACCAGCACGAGGACGCGGCGGGGACGACCGACGTGGTGCGCGCCGTGCTGACGGCGCCGGCGCTGAGCGCGACCGCCGCGGGGGACGACGTCGAGGAGATCATCGTTTGCGGCACGCACGGATATCACCTGCTGGCCCTCACCGACGCCGATCTCGACGGCCACCTGTTCGTCCATTTGCTGCTCGACCGGCAGAACGGAAACCTCGCGCTCGCCCGGATCCGGATGCGCTCTCTCGTCGGCGAAATGACGGGCGGCTGAGATGGTGCGGAACACCATTTCGGACGTCCTCGGCTCGCTCGAACGGGAAAGGCGCACCGGCCTGCTCCGCGTGGGCGGCGACGGCACGGTCCATGTCGACCGCGGAGCCGTCGTCCATGCCGAGAGCCCGCACGCGCCGGGGCCCCGGCCGGGTGGAGCCGACCCTGAACTGCCGGCGCTGCTCGCGCTGTTCGACGCCGCCTACTTCCTCCTCGGCTCCACGGCCGAGCCGGTGTTCACCGAGGGGGCGCCGCGCGGGCGTCCCTTCCGGGTCACCGTGGCGACGCTCGTGCACGAGCGGCGCCGGCGCCGCACCCTCCTCGACGCCGCCTGGCCGGACGCCGGCGTGGACGCCGCTCCCGTCGTGCCGGTCCGCCGCGTCCGGCGGCAGCGCGTCATCCTCACCGGCGTCCAGGCGGAGATCCTGCTCAACGCCGACGGCCGGCGCACCCCCGGCCGGCTGGCCCGCGACCTCGGCCGGACGGCGTTCGGCTGCCTGCTCGCGGTCCGCGGCCTCGCCGCCGCGTCCCTGATCCGGACGGACCCGCCCGCCGTCCCCGGCCCCCCGCCACCGCCCCGGGCCGAGATCCCGGCCGAATGGGCACCGGCCGACCACGACCTGCTCGGACGGCTCCGGGCGGCGCTGGTGGAGCTCGGCTGACCGTGCGACGGGCCGAGTGGGCCGGCCGACCGGTGAGACGTTCGATCGAAAGGCTGACGAAGGTGGCGAGACGAGCGGCGGTACCGCGCCCCGCGACGGAGGTGGCGGCGGAGCTGCGCACGCTGCGGGCACGTGTCCCGCAGCTCACCGGCAGCCTGGTCGCGTCGGCGGACGGGCTGCTCGTCGCACAGGACCTGCCCGAGTCCGTCGAGCCGTCCGGGATGGCGGCCGTGACGGCGACCGGCCTGTCCCTCGCGCACCGGATCGCGCAGACCGCGCACGGCGGCGCCTTCCACGAGGTGGTGATCCGCGGCGTGGACGGCTACGTCGTCATCTACGCGGCCGGTCCGACCGCGTCGCTCACGGTTCTCGCGGGCCCGTCCGTCAACGTGGGCCGGCTCCACCTGGAGTCGCGCCCCGCGGCCCGTGCCATCGCCGCGCACCTCACCGGCACGCGCCGCCTGTAACCGCAATCACGCGTCACCGAAATCGAAAGGGGAACACGCATGTCCAACCTGGACCTCGCCCTGAAGGACATGATGGCGATCGACGGCGCCGTGGGGGTCGCCGTCGTCGACTACAACAGCGGCATGGCCCTCGGGCAGCTCGGCGGCTCCAAGGCCCTCGACCTGCAGATCGCCGCCGCCGGCAACACCGAGGTGGTGCGCGCCAAGCTCCGCACGATGGAGCAGCTCGGCATCAAGGAGGAGATCGAGGACGTCCTCATCAGCATCTCCACGCAGTACCACGTCATCCGCCCGGTGACCGGCCGCAAGGGCAAGGGCCTCTTCCTCTACGCCGCGCTCGATCGCGGCCGGGCCAACCTCGCCCTCGCCCGCCACCGCCTCCGCGAGATCGAGGAGAACCTGGAGGTGTGACGCGCGTGCCCCAGGGGGCGACCCCTGGGGCACCGGGTCAGACCGTCAGCCCCTTGGCCGCGTGGACGGTCAGGGCGTCGGCGGCCTCGTCCAGGTCGACGATCACCTCGTCGCCGTCGCGGATCCCGCCGGACAGGAGCTCGCGGGCGAGCTGGTCCCCGATCGCGGTCTGGACGAGGCGCCGCAGGGGACGCGCCCCGTACAGCGGGTCGTAGCCGGTCATGGCCAGCCACTCGCGGGCCGCGGGCGTCACCTGGAGGGTGAGCCGCCGGTCCGCGAGGCGTGCGGCCAGCGTGTCGACCTGAAGGTCGACGATGCGGGTCAGCTCGTCCGTGGAGAGCGCGTCGAAGAGGATCACGTCGTCGAGGCGGTTGAGGAACTCCGGCTTGAACGAGTTCCGGACGGCGTTCCAGACCGCCTCGCGCTTCGCCCCGTTCTCCAGCGTCGGGTCGACGAGGAACTGCGACCCGATGTTGGACGTGAGGATCAGGATCGTGTTGCGGAAGTCGACCGTGCGGCCCTGCCCGTCGGTCAGGCGGCCGTCGTCCAGGACCTGCAGGAGGATGTCGAACACCTCGGGGTGCGCCTTCTCCACCTCGTCCAGCAGCACCGCCGAGTACGGGCGGCGCCGGACGGCCTCGGTGAGCTGCCCGCCCTCCTCGTAGCCGATGTACCCGGGCGGGGCGCCGACGAGCCGGGCGACGGAGTGCTTCTCGGAGTACTCGCTCATGTCGATGCGGGTCATCGCCCGCTCGTCGTCGAACAGGAACTCCGCGAGCGCCTTCGCCAGCTCGGTCTTGCCGACGCCGGTCGGGCCGAGGAACAGGAAGGAGCCGGTCGGGCGGTCCGGGTCGGAGATGCCCGCGCGGGCGCGGCGCACCGCGTCCGACACGGTGCGGACGGCGGTCTCCTGGCCGATGAGCCGCCGGCCCAGCTCGTCCTCCATGCGGAGCAGCTTGGCCGTCTCGCCTTCGAGGAGCCGTCCCGCCGGGATGCCCGTCCAGGACGCGACCACGTCGGCGACGTCGTCCGGGCCGACCTCCTCCTTGACCATCGCGTCGCGGTTCTCGGCGTCCTCCGACGCCTCCTCCAGCTGCTTCTCCAGCGCGGGGATCTCGCCGTAGGTGAGCCGCGCGGACGTCTCCAGGTCGCCGTCGCGCTGGGCGCGCTCGGCCTCGCCGCGGAGCTGGTCGATCCGCTCCTTGATCCCGCCGACGCGGTTCAGGCTCGCCTTCTCCTTGTCCCAGCGGGCGACGAGGCCGGTGAGCTGCTCCTGCTTGTCGGCCAGGTCCTTGCGGAGCCGGTCGAGGCGCTGCCGGGACGCCTCGTCGGTCTCCTTCGCGAGGTTCAGCTCCTCCATCTTCAGCCGGTCCACGGCGCGCTGCAGCTCGTCGATCTCCACCGGGCGGGAGTCGATCTCCATGCGCAGCCGGGACGCGGCCTCGTCCACCAGGTCGATGGCCTTGTCCGGAAGGAACCGGGACGTGATGTAGCGGTCGGACAGCGTCGCCGCCGCGACCAGCGCCGAGTCGTTGATCTGCACCTTGTGGTGCGCCTCGTAGCGGCCCTTCAGCCCGCGCAGGATCGCGATCGAGTCCTCCACCGAGGGCTCGCCGACGAAGACCTGCTGGAAGCGGCGCTCCAGGGCCGGGTCCTTCTCGATGCGCTCGCGGTACTCGTCCAGCGTCGTCGCGCCGATCATCCGCAGCTCGCCGCGGGCCAGCATCGGCTTCAGCATGTTGCCGGCGTCCATCGCGCCCTCGGCCGCGCCGGCCCCGACGACGGTGTGCAGCTCGTCGATGAACGTGACGATCCGCCCGTCGCTCTCCTTGATCTCGTTGAGGACGGCCTTGAGCCGCTCCTCGAACTCGCCGCGGTACTTGGCGCCCGCGACCATCGCGCTCAGGTCCAGGGAGACGAGCCGCTTGCCGCGCAGCGACTCCGGGACGTCGCCCGCGACGATCCGCTGCGCCAGCCCCTCCACCACGGCGGTCTTGCCGACGCCGGGCT
This sequence comes from Actinomadura madurae, assembly GCF_047130825.1. NCBI lineage: Bacteria > Bacillati > Actinomycetota > Actinomycetes > Streptosporangiales > Thermomonosporaceae > Actinomadura > Actinomadura madurae. The sequence goes on along the minus strand of NZ_CP083237.1, from coordinate 6,187,360 downwards.
CGCCGATCAGCACCGGGTTGTTCTTCGTGCGCCGCGACAGCACCTGGACGACCCGGCGGATCTCCGAGTCGCGCCCGATGACCGGGTCGAGCCGCCCGTCGCGGGCCGCCCCCGTCAGGTCGACGCCGTACTTCTCCAGCGACTGGTAGGTGCCCTCCGGGTTCTCGGTCGTGACGCGGGCGTGGCCGCGCACCTTCTCGAACGCGTCCAGCAGCGCCTGCGGCGTGGCGCCGAACTCCTTCAGCAGGCCCGCCGCCGGGCCGCCGTCCGCGGCCAGCCCGACCAGCAGGTGCTCGGTCGAGACGTACTCGTCCTCCAGCTGCTGCGCCCGGTTCGCCGCGGTGTTGATCGACCGCTGGAGCTGGCCGGACAGCCGCGGCGTCGCCACCGTCGACCCCTGCGCCTTCGGCATCGCGGCGAGCCGCTCCTCCGCCCGCCGCCGGATGACCTGCCAGTCGGCGCCGATCGCCTCCAGCAGCGGCACGGCCGTGCCGTCCGGCAGCCCGATCAGGGCCACCAGCAGGTGCTGGGGATCGACCTCGGGGTGTCCCTCGGCCGCGGCCCTGCGGACCGCGACCGACACCGCCTCCTGACTCTTCTGCGTCAGCTTGTAGTCCATGTCCCGCCCCCGTAGGAAGGTCAGTCCGAGTCGCGCTCGTGCCAGACGACGACGCTGGTGTGCCTGATCGGCACGAGGTCGCCGCCGGGTGCGCCGCCCGGTTCCCCGTGCCGCCGCTGCTGCGCCAGCCGCGCCGCGACGGAACGGGTCGATTCGAGTTCGTTGGCGAGCTCCTCCAGCGCGGCGTGCGCCCTGGCGAGCTCCTCGCGGAGCCGCGCGTTGTCGCGCTGCAGCTCCAGGATGTGCTTGATGCCGGACAGGTTGACGCCCTCCTCCTGGGAGAGCCGCTGGATCTCGCGGAGCATCACGATGTCGCGCATCGAGTAGCGGCGGCCCCGTCCCGCCGTCCGGCCGGGGCACACCAGGCCCATCCGGTCGTACGTCCGCAGGGTCTGCGGGTGCAGCCCGGACAGCTGGGCCGCCACGGAGATCACGTAGACCGGAGTGTCGTCGCCGAAGGGATCAGTGTTCATGGCTCACTCCGTTCGCCGCCGCTCATGACTTCACTCCTGTCTGGCCTGCTGGAGGAGCCCGGCGCGCAGGTCGTCGCCGTCGCCGGCGTCGCGGAGCCGGACGAGCGCCTCGCGGGACTGCTCGTCGAGCTTCTGCGGGACGTGCACGTCCACGGAGACGAGCAGGTCGCCCTTCGTGCCGTCGCGGCGGGGCGCCCCGCGGCCCTTGACACGGAACTTGCGGCCGTTCGGGGTGCCCTCCGGCAGCTTCAGCGTGACGGGCTGCCCCTGGAACGTCGGCACCCTGATCTCGGCGCCGAGGGCCGCCTCGGGGAACGTCACCGGGACGGTCAGGGTCAGGTTGTCGCCGCTGCGCCCGAACACCTTGTGCGGGTGCACCTTGATGTTCACGTACAGGTCGCCGGCCGGGCCGCCGTTCTCGCCCGGCGCGCCCTTGCCCTTCAGCCTGATCTTCTGCCCGTCCGCGACGCCCGCCGGGATGCGGGCCTGGATCGTCCGGGTGCCGGTCGCGCGGCCGCTGCCGTGGCAGATCGGGCACGGGTCGTCCACGACGAGGCCCCGGCCGCGGCACTCCTTGCACGGCTCCTGGAAGCCGAAGTTGCCGAGGTTGCGGGTCTCGTGCCCGGTGCCCTCGCAGTTCGGGCACACCCGCGGCACGGTGCCGGCCTTCGCGCCGGTGCCCCGGCAGCCGTTGCAGGCCGCCTCGCTGGTCAGCTTGATCGGGACGGTCACGCCGTTCATCGCGCGGCCGAACGACAGCGTCACCTCGGTCTCGACGTCCGCGCCGCGCCGGGCGCGCCGCGTCCCCGTCGTGCGGGTGCCGCCCCCGCCGCCGCGGCCGAACAGCCCGCCGAACAGGTCGCCGATGCGCTCGCCGGCGCCGCCGGGCTGCGTCCCGCCGCCCTGCTGGCCGAACAGGTCGCCGAGGTCGAACGGGAAGCCGCCGCCCTGCTGGCCGCGGAAGCCGCCCGGCATCGACCGCACCGCGTCGTACTCCTTGCGGCGCTTCTCGTCGGAGAGCACGTCGTAGGCCTCGGAGACCTCCTTGAAGCGGTCCTCGGCTTCGGCGTCGCCCTTGTTGGCGTCCGGGTGGTACTTGCGCGCCAGCTTCCGGTAGGACTTCTTGATCTCCTCCTGCGAGGCCGTCTTCGCGACACCGAGGACCTTGTAGTAGTCCTTCTCCAGATAGTCCTTGGTGCTCACGGCGCCCCGCCTTCTGCTATCGCCACTTGCCACATGTCTTCAAGCCCCGGGCGGGGCCCGCCCCGGACGGGACGGGCCCCGCGGGGTTCACTCGCCCGGTCCGTCGTCGCTGTCGCCCGGCTCGGCGCCGGACGCGTCCGGCGCGGCGTCCGGGTCCGGGTCGGCCACCGCCACGCGGGCGGGCCGCAGGATCCGCTCGCCGATGCGGTAGCCGGGCTGGAGGACGTCGATGACGCTCGTCTCGGTCACGTCCGCCGAGAGCGAGTGCATCAGCGCCTCGTGCACGACCGGGTCGAAGGGCTCGCCCTTCTCCCCGTACCGCTCCAGGCCGAGCTTGCCGGTGACCGCCTCCAGGCTCTCCGCGACGGACTTGAACCCGCCGGTGAGCTCCTCGTGGTCACGGGCGCGGCCGATGTCGTCCAGCACCGGGAGCAGCTCGGACAGCACCTGCCCGAGGGCCTGCTCGCGGACGGCGACCCGGTCGCGCTCGACGCGCTTGCGGTAGTTGTCGTACTCGGCCTTCAGCCGCTGGAGGTCGGCGAGCCGTTCCGTCAGCTGGGTCTTGAGCGAGGAGGTCTCCTCGTCGGTGACCGTGGCGCCCCCGTTCGCCGGGGCCTCCGGGGCCGGCGACGACTCCGCCGCCTGCGCCCGGACTTCCCCCGTTTCGGGATCGATGCGCCGCTTGTCGCGGATCACCGGGCCCTCCTTCTCCTCGCCCTCGTTGGGGGAGGACGTCACGATGCATCACCCTTCGGCTTGTCGTCGTCCACGATCTCGGCGTCGACCACTTCGTCGTCCTGCGGCTCGCCGCTCTGCGCGCCGGCCGTGGGCCCGGGGTCGTCGGCGCCCGCCTGGGCACCCTCCGGGTTCTGCGCGTACATGGCCGCGCCCATCTTCTGGCTGACCTGCGCCAGCTTCTCGGCGCTGCCCTTGATGGCGTCGACGTCGGTGCCCTCCAGGGCCTTCTTCACCTCGGCGACCGCGTCGTTGACCTCGGTCTTGAGCTCCTCGGGGACCTTCTCGTCGTTCTCCCGCAGGAACTTCTCGGTCGAGTACGCGAGGGTGTCGGCCTGGTTGCGGACCTCGGCCTCCTCCTTGCGCCTGCGGTCCTCCTCGGCGTAGTCCTCGGCGTCGCGCATCATCTTCTCGATGTCCTCCTTGGGCAGCGCGCTGCCGCCCGTGATGACCATCGACTGCTCGCGACCGGTGCCCTGGTCCTTCGCGCTGACGTTCACGATGCCGTTCGCGTCGATGTCGAAGGTGACCTCGATCTGCGGGACGCCGCGCGGCGCCGGCGGCAGACCGGTGAGCTGGAAGGTGCCGAGCTTCTTGTTGTACGCGGCGATCTCGCGCTCGCCCTGGTAGACCTGGATCTCCACGGACGGCTGGTTGTCGTCGGCGGTGGTGAACGTCTCCGACCGCTTGGTCGGGATCGTGGTGTTCCGCTCGATGATCTTGGTGAAGATGCCGCCCTTGGTCTCGATGCCGAGGCTCAGCGGGGTCACGTCCAGCAGCAGGACGTCCTTGACCTCGCCCTTCAGCACGCCGGCCTGGAGGCTGGCGCCGATCGCGACGACCTCGTCCGGGTTGACGCCCTTGTTGGGCTCCTTGCCGCCGGTCAGCTCCTTCACCAGGTCGGACACCGCGGGCATCCGGGTCGAGCCGCCGACCAGGACGACCTGGTCGATGCCGTCGACCGTGATGCCGGCGTCCTTGAGCACCGAGTGGAACGGCGCCTTGGTCCGGTCGAGCAGGTCGGAGGTCATCCGCTGGAACTCGGCCCGGGTGAGCTTCTCGTCCAGGTGCAGCGGGCCCTCGGCGGACGCGGTGATGTAGGGCAGGTTGATCTGCGTCTCGGACGAGCCGGACAGCTCGATCTTCGCCTTCTCGGCGGCCTCGCGGAGCCGCTGGAGGGCCATCTTGTCCTTGCCGAGGTCGACGCCGTTGGCGTTCTTGAACTTCTCGACCAGCCAGTCGACGACCTTGTTGTCCCAGTCGTCGCCGCCCAGGTGGTTGTCACCGCTGGTGGCCTTGACCTCGACCACGCCGTCGCCGACCTCCAGCAGGGACACGTCGAACGTGCCGCCGCCGAGGTCGAAGACCAGGATGGTGGCCTCGTTCTCCTTCTCCAGGTGGTAGGCCAGCGCCGCCGAGGTCGGCTCGTTGATGATGCGCAGGACGTTCAGGCCCGCGATCTGGCCGGCCTCCTTGGTGGCCTGCCGCTGGTGGTCGGAGAAGTAGGCGGGGACCGTGATCACCGCGTCGGTGACGGTCTCGCCGAGGTAGGACTCGGCGTCCCTCTTCAGCTTCTGCAGCACGAACGCGCTGATCTGCTGCGGGTTGAAGTCCTTGTCGTCGATCTTGGTCTTCCAGTCGGTGCCCATCTCGCGCTTGACCGACCGGATCGTCCGGTCCACGTTGGTCACCGCCTGGCGCTTGGCGACCTCGCCGACCAGGACCTCCCCGTTCTTGGCGAACGCGACGACGGACGGCGTGGTCCGCGACCCCTCCGCGTTCGCGATGACGGTGGGCTCGCCGCCCTCCAGAATCGCGACGACCGAGTTGGTCGTCCCGAGGTCGATGCCGACCGCACGTGCCATGTTTCTCGTCCTCCGTCGTTTCCGGTTGCAACCCCGTTGCCGGTGTCCTCGCAGCCCCGGTCGCCCCCGAGGCGCGGCCGGTTGAGTCTTCTGTCCGCAAGAGTGCCGTCCGGTCGCGGCCTTGTCAAATGACTTGAGCCGACCCGACTCAACTTTGCTGACGTCCTCTACAACAGGACGATTGACTCACCTATTCCGGTTCCCGACTCGGCCCCGCCCGCTCGGAGTTCGGCTGCACGGAGGAGTACGCCGTCCCCCACCAGGAGGAGCGCCTCGTCCGCAAGACCCCGCCGTCGCCACGCCGCGCCTCGCCGACGATTCCGAGGTCGATGTACTCGCTCCTGCCGTACATGGACACGGTGACGAGCCGGACCGCACCGCGCACACCCGCGCTCGCCCCGCGAAGAGCGCGATCGACGTGGCTCCCGGCACTCCTGGAGGCGGCCACCCAGCCATCAATGACTGTCCGTGTTGTGCCAATGACGCGCGAGTACCGGCCCGGCCTCGGCGAAGGCTCAGTCGTCGTTTTCGAGTTCTCGGCACCGCTGGAACTGGACACCGCACACGTGGAGACTATGGGCGGAAGTATGTACATCGAGGACATCGCCCAGGTGCGGCGCTGTGGCTCGATGTTGGACCGCATCGCCGATGCGGCGTTGCCCCAAGAAGATTCGGTTGCGCTCATCGCCGCCATCCGGGAGGAGCTTCAAACTCATGTCGATGCCTAGGTTCCCGGCCGAAGCCCAGTGGCGGATCAGCAGCCACTCCGGAGCTGGCAACGATTCGTGTGTCGAGGTGGCGCTCAACGTTCCCGGTGTGGTCGGTGTTCGTGACTCGCTGGATCGGGATGGGCCGGTGCTGGTGGTCTCGCCGTCCGCGTGGCGTGCGTTGACGTCCCGAATCAAGAACGGCGAGGTGTAGCGCAGCCGGTCAGGGGCTGCGGACGACCTTCCAAGACCACCTGCCGCGACTCCAGCGCCCTGCGAAGGATCTGCTCCATCCGCTCCGGCAGGCGCACGGCCGTCTCGTGCAAACTCGACTGGCTGAACACGGCCGTGCCTGGGTTGGGGCTCTGAGAAATCGGGGCGTGTGGGCTTCTGGCGAAGACGATCGGCCTCTGCGGGTGATCAAGGGTGACCGTCCAGTACGGGACGGGCATCGCGCAGAGGAGACTCGATGACGTACAGACGCCGGAGCCGGGCCCTGCTCGGCATCCTGCTGGCGGCCGGGGCGCTGGCCGCCATTCCGCCGTCCGCGCACGCGGCGCCGAAGACGGGTGGCCTGGACCCAGGTAAGGCCTGGAAAGTGACGCTGCTGACCGGGGACGTCGTCAGCGTCCGGACGGTCAAGGGGAAGCCCCCGCTCGTCTCGGTGACTCCGGCGCCCGGCCGGGAGAAGCGTTCGTTCCGCAAGGAGATCCGGCCGGACGGGCATGTCGTCGTCATCCCGGTCGACGTCGCCGACCTGGTCGGGCACGTGATCGACCCTGAGTTGTTCGACGTCACCGCGCTGATCGCGCAGGGCTACGACGACGCCCGCAGCAAGGACCTGCCGCTGATCGTCAAGCGCGACAAGGGCGCCCGCGCCCTGCCGACGCTCGGCGGGACGAAGGACCTGCCCAGTATCGGCGCCGTGGCCGTGCGGCAGTCCAAGGGCGACGCGGGCGACCTCGGCAAGACGCTGGCCGGGATGCGGGGACCGTCGGCGAAGGCGACCGGTGGCATCCGGCACATCTGGCTTGACGGCAAGGTCAAGGCGAGCTTCGCCCCGGCCGCGACCGCGCGGCTCGACCGGAACCTGAGCCAGATCGGGGCACCGGAGGCATGGCGGTCCGGTTACACCGGGAAGGGTGCGAAGGTCGCCGTTCTTGACACCGGTGTCGACGCCGGGCACCCGGACCTCCGGGGGCGCATCTCCGCGTCGGCGAACTTCTCCGAGTCGGCCGACACCGTCGACCGGTTCGGGCACGGCACGCACGTCGCCTCGACCGTCGCCGGAACGGGCGCCGCGTCGCGCGGGGAGCGCAAGGGCGTCGCCCCGGACGCGGACCTGCTCATCGGCAAGGTCCTCGGCGACGACGGATACGGCACCGAGTCTGGCGTGATCGCCGGGATGGAGTGGGCCGCGCCGCGCGCCGACGTCGTCAACATGAGCCTCGGCGGTGATCCCACCGACGGCAGTGATCCGCTGTCCATGGCGCTGACCGACCTCACCGCCAAGTACGGGACGCTGTTCGTGGTGGCCGCGGGCAACGAGGGGACGTTCGCGTCGGTCGGCTCACCGGGCACGGCCGAGGCCGCGCTCACGGTCGGCGCGGTCGACGCCCGCGACGGGCTCGCGGAGTTCTCCAGCCGCGGCCCGGTCGGCAACAAGGCCAAACCGGAGATCGTGGCGCCGGGCGTCGGCATCCCGGCGGCCCGTGCCGGGGGCACCGCGGCGGGCACCCCGATGGGGGCGTACTACACGAAGATGTCGGGCACGTCGATGGCGACACCGCACGTCGCGGGCGCCGCCGCGCTGCTCGCCGCGAAGCACCCCGACTGGAAGCCCGCCCGGCTCAAGGCGGCCCTCGTCGGTACCGCTGACCCCGCCACCGGCGGTGACGCGTACGAACTCGGCGCCGGACGGCTCGACGTGGGCGAGGCCGCAAACGCAGCCGTCCTCACCGACCAGAGCGTCGTCGACCTCGGGACGTCGAAGTATCCGGACCACGGTGATCTGTCCACGGACCTCGGCTGGACGTCGGGCACGGACCGTCCCGTCCGGCTCGGGCTGAGCGTCGAGGTGACCGACCGGGACGGCCGTGCCGCCGGCGGCGTCGCGACCCTCCCGTCCAGCGTCAGCGTGCCCGCAGGCGGTGCCGCGACGGCGGCGTTGACCGTGGACGCCTCCCGCCTCGCGGGACGGCCCGGCCTGTACACGGCCGTGGTCACGGCCGAAGGCCACGGCGTCACCCTGGAGACGCCCGTGACGTTCTACGTCGAACCCCCGACGCACACCCTCAAGGTCGAGGGCACGCCGCTGCCGGGCACCGAACCGGCGAACTTCTCCGGCGCCGCCACGGTGGTCAACCTCGACGACCACTCGCTGTTCGCCGGCTGGGCCGAGGTCGGACCCGACGGCGGGACGGAACTCCGCGTACCCGAGGGCCGCTACTCCGTTCTCGGCACCGTGGACGACACCGGTGACTGGCGCTCGGCCCTCGCAGGCGCCCCGGAGGTGGTCGTCGACCGGGACGTGACAGTGACGCTCGACGGCACCGCCGCCGTCAAGATCGGAGCGAGCGTCGAGGGCGTCCGGACGAAGGCGGCGATGTCGTCCGCGGACATTGTCCAGGACGCCGGCGACGGGCTCTGGTACTACTCCGTGTACGCGTTCGATCCCGCCGCTGCGCCCGTCTACGTCCAGCCCATGGAAGGCGGGACGAAGGGGACGATCAAGGCGTCCACCCAGTACCGGCTGACCGCGCCCGGCGCCGTGTACGACATCGTCCACCCGCTGGGCGACGGGATCCCCGCCGACCCGACGCACGTCGTCACCGCCGCCGAACTCAAGCGGATGGCCCGCGTCGACCAGACGTTCGCCGCGTTCGACGGCGACACGGGCCGGTCGATGAGCGAGAAGCGCTACGGCCTCAGCCCGGAGGGCCTGCTGTCATTCGAAGGGAGCGGCGACGTCGAGCCCGGAACGTCCCGGACCGACTACGTCTCGACCGGCGCCGGACAGCTCTGGCTGAGCGAGGGGTTCGTCCAGATCGGTGAAGACATGTGGGTCGACCAGGGGCACTTTGCCGAACTGAAGCCGGGCGAGCGGATCGCGCACCGTTGGGGCCGCCAGCCGATGCGTCCCGGCCCGTACTCCGGTACCGGCATCACGCCGAGTGAATGCGCCCGGTACCCCACGGCCCGGACGGGCGACAACATGCGCATCGCGCTGGTCGACCTCCAGACCCGGCCGGACGGCTTCGACTGCGGGCTGCACGAGGTGAAGGGCCACATGGCGCTGTTCGCCGGGGACGAGAAGGTCGGCGAGAAGAACGGCCCGTTCGGCGACTTCACCGTCCCGTCCGGACCGGCCGAGTACCGGTTGACGTACGAGAACGACGCGTCGGCCATCCTGCCTGTGTCGACGCGGACGTCCACTTCCTGGACGTTCCGTTCGCGCGAGCCGCGCGGCCAGAAGAGCGAGAACCTCCCGCTCCTCCTCGTCGACTACGACCTGAACCTCGACCTGCACAACCAGCCCGCCGGTGAACCCGCCGTGTTCACCGTCGCGCGGATGGCGGGCTCCGGCGAGGCGAAGGTCACCGGCCTGAAGTTCTGGACGTCCGTGGACGACGGCACGACCTGGCAGGCCGTCCAGGTGAAGGATCTCGGCGGCGGGCGGTTCAGCGCACCGCTCCCGGCGCCCGTCAAGGGCCAGGCCGTGTCGCTGCGGGTCGGCGCGCAGGGCGAGGACGGCAGCGGCATCGACCAGCGCATCGTCCGCGCCTACCGCGTCCGGTAGGCCGCGGTACGGCCTGAAAGTGAAAGCGGCGAGGGGTTCCGGGTGATACGTGTGTGACCGCCATCCGCCCGACGGAAAGGCACCACATGACAGGGAAACCCCTCGCCGCGGCGCGGCCGGACCGGCTCGGCACCGGTCCGGCCGCGGCGCGGCCGTCCCTGGACGACCCCGAACGGTTCGGCGAGGTCTTCGACGCCCACTTCGCCGAGATCCACGGGTACGCCGCCAAGCGGCTCGGCCCCGACGCCGCGTCCGACATCGCCTCCCAGACGTTCCTGGAGGCGTTCCGCCGCCGCCACCGCTACGACCCGGCCCGGGCGAACGTGCGGACCTGGCTGTACGGCATCGCGACCAACCTGATCGGCAAGCACCGGCGCGGCGAGGTGCGCGGCCTGCAGGCCCGCGCGCGGCTCGGCCCCGTCCCGGACGAGGGCGGCCACGCGGACCGGGTGGACGCCCGGGTCAGCGCCGAGGGCCTGCGGGGACGGCTGGCCGGCGCCATCGCCGGGCTGCCCGCCGGCGAGCGGGACGTGCTCCTGCTCGTCGCGCTCGCCGACCTCACCCACGAGGAGGTCGCGGCGGCGCTGGACGTCCCGTACGGGACGGTCGGCTCCCGGCTCAGCCGGGCCAGGAAGAAGGTGCGCGAGGCACTCGGCGGCACGAACCCGATGCGCGAAGGGGAGGACGACCATGGATGAGCTGCGGACGATCCGCGAGGCGTACGGGGAGCCCGCCCCGCCGACCGCACGGGAGATCGCCGACGCGCGCGCCGTGTGGGACGGGAAGCCCGCACGGCGCACCCTCTTCGGATGGCCGGCCAGACTGGGCCTGGGGATCGTCGCCGCGGGCGCCGCGGCCGCCGTCGCCGTCGCGGTCACCGCCCAGGGTTCGCCGGGGGCACCGCCGTCCAGGGTCGACCTGGGCAGGCAGGCGGTGCTGGCGGCGGCGGCGAAAGCGGAGCTGATGCCGACCGGCAAGTACTGGTACACCGACCAGATCCAGGGCCAGTCGTACATGGTTCGGCCGAAGACCGGGAGCTACGCGATCGTCGGCGCGCACAGCGAGACGTTCCAGTGGGCCGCCGCGAAGCAGGGCGGGGGCGAGGCGTTCTACGGCCGCGACCTGCCCTCCAGACCGCTGACGGCGAAGGACGAGGCGGCGTGGCGGCGCGCGGGCTCGCCCACGAAGTTCAAGGTGTGGTCGAACGACCACTACTACACCTACGGCCAGAAGACGACCGGATGGGAGGTGGACGATCCCGACCCGGCGGGCGGCGGCAAGTACTTCGTGCAGGGCACCGGCCGATCGCTGACCGTCGCGGAGATCCAGCGGCTTCCGACCGATCCCGAGGCGCTGGCCACGATGTTCTACGCGCCGAAACCCCCGCGCGACAGCAAGGGCGTCCGCCCGTTCGAGCGCAAGGCCGGCCGCCCGCTCGACCGCAAGGCGGTCCGCCCGCTCGACCGGATGAGCACTCCGAGCGCGAAGCTCGGCGTGACCGCGGCACTGCTGGAGAACACGCCGTTGCCGCCGAAGGTGCGCGCGGGGCTGATGCGGGCGCTCGCCGCGCAGCCCGGAATCCGGTCGCTGGGCAAGGCGACCGACCCGCTCGGGCGGAAGGGCGTCGCGCTGGCCGCCGAGGATCGGCCGTCGACGGTGGACGGCGAGTACGGAGCGCCGCCCGAGGAGCAGGGCACCTACAAGGCGCGGTCGGAGCTCGTCTTCGACCCGGCCACCGGTGAGCTGCTCGCCGAGCAGCTGGTGCTGACCGAGCCCGGTGGGGCGTACAGGGACCGCGAGCCCGGATTCGTGATCAACTACTGGCTCGTCCGGGACACGGGCTGGACGGACGCCAAGCCGAAGCCTCCGGCCAAGCCGCCCTTCTGACCGGCCGCCCTCCTGACCCTGCCGCCCTTCTGACCTGGGGCCGCGCACGCCTCCCGCCCTCCGCCCGGGCGGAGGGCGTGCGCCCGTGAAGGCGATACCGGGCTTCGGTTGAGAACGGTATGACCGAGCACTTCCCCACAGCGAGGATCATCCCTATGGCCCCTCACCCACCGCCTGATCTGAGCGCGGACGCGGCGGACGCGGAGGCGATCGTGCGGTCGCGGCGCGACCCCGCCGCGTTCACGGAGATCTTCCACCGCCACTTCGCCGCGATCCACGGGTACGCGGCCCGGCGGCTCGGCGTGGACGCGGCCGACGACATCGCGGCCGAGACGTTCCTCGCCGCGTTCCGCAAGCGCGGGCGCTTCGACCCGGCGCGCGGGAGCGTCCGGCCCTGGCTGTACGGCATCGCGACCCGGCTGATCGGGCTGCACCGCCGCGCGGAGGGCCGCCGCTTCCGGGCGCTCGCCCGCACTCCCGCCGATCACTTCGAGGACGGCCACGAGGAGCTCGTCACGGCGCGCGTCACCGCCGGCGGCGCCGGGGCCGAGCTCGCGGACGCGCTGGCCGGGCTCCCGCGCGGGGACCGGGACGTGCTGCTGCTGGTCGCGCTCGCCGACCTGTCGTACGAGGAGGTCGGGCAGGCGCTCGGCCTGAAGACGGGCACGGTCGCCTCCCGGCTGCACCGGGCCCGGCGCCGGTTGAGGGAGTCGCTCGGCGGGACGCACCGCGCGCTGATGGTTGAGGAGTCGCCCGCGTGAACGAGAAAGAGAAGAACGTGATGGACCAGGTCCGGGCCCTGCTGCAGGAGCCTCCGCCCCCGTCGCAGGAGGTCACGGCGAAGGCGCTGGCCATGCTGGAGGACGCGATGGCGCCGGGCGGCGGGCACGTTCGGACGTCCCGGCCGCGGCGGCGGTTCGGGTGGCCGGTGAAGCTGGGCGCCGGGCTGGTCGCGGTGGGCGCGGCGGCGGCCGTCGCCATCGCCCTCACGGGCCAGGGTTCGCCCGGTTCGCCCGGTTCGCCGGGGACGCCGGGGACCGTCGACCTGAACCGGAAGGCGGTGCTCGCGGCGGCGGCCAAGGCGGAGCTGGCGCCGACCGGCAAGTACTGGCACACCGACAGCATCGACGGGCAGTCGTACATCGTCCGGGCGAAGACCGGCACGTACGCGATCGTCGGCGCGGCGAGCGAGTCGTTCCACTGGGCGGGCGTGAAGAAGGGGACCGGCGAGGCGTACTACGACCGCGACCTGCCCGCCCGGCCGCTCACCCCGCAGGACGAGGCCGCGTGGAAGCGCGCCGGGTCGCCGTCGAGCTTCCGGGTCTGGTCGAACGACCACTACTACACCTACAAGGCCAAGGCGACGCCGTGGCGGTCGAACGGCCCGGAGGTCGGCGTCTTTCCCGAGGGCGGCGGCGAGTTCCTCGGCAAGTCGATCGAGGAGTGGCAGAACCTGCCGGCCGATCCGGCCAGGCTCACCGACATCCTGCTGGGCAACGGGGAGGCGCGCTTCGGGGCGGACCCCTCGGGCGGGAAGCGCAACCCGAGGCTGAAGGCCGAGGCCGCGCAGGCGTCCGACATCTGGCGGACCGCGTCGATCCTCAGCAACACCCCGGTGACGCCGAAGGTGCGGGCGGCGCTGATGCGGGCGCTGGCCGCGCGGCCGGGCGTCCAGGCGATCGGCACCGTCGCCGACCCGCTGGGCCGCCGCGGCGTCGCGCTGGCCTCGGGCGAGCGCACCGCGACCATCGACGGCGAGTGGGGCGGGCCGAAGGCCGAGCGGGGAACCTACCGCCACCGCCAGGTGATCGTGTTCGATCCGCGGACCGGGGGGCTGCTGGCCGTCCAGGACACGCTGACCCAGCCCGGCGGCCGGTACTCGGAGATGAAGCCCGGCTTCATCATCAACTACGTGGCGACCCGCTCGGAGGGCTGGACCGACACCAAGCCGAAGCCTCCCGCGGAACTGCCCTTCTGACGCCTCCGAACTCTCCCGAACCGGGGGTGGTGAGCGCTGCCGTTATCCCTTGGCGAAAGCCACGGCGACTGCCGCCCCCACACGATGCCCTCCGCCCACCGTCCGGGCGGGGGGCATCGCCCGTGCACGGCGTCAGGGGCGCCGTGCCTCCAGGCCGTCCAGGACGCACGCGAGCCCGAACGCGAACCGGCCTTCCAGGACGTCGCCGGTCTCCTTCATCCAGATCTCGCGGATATGGGCGGCGAGCCCGGGACGTTCGGCGTCCAGCCCGCCCAGGTAGGGGCCGAGGCTCTCGACCCACTCCGCGGCGGACGTGCCGGGCTGGTCGCGCTGCCAGCTCACCTCGCTGCCGGCGGCGCCGATGACGTAGTCGACCACGGCGGACCAGGCGTACTCCAGGTCGAAGCCGGCGAACCCGGCGGCGCCGAACGCGGCCAGCACCTCGTCCAGGACGCGGGTGGCGTTCGGGCCGATCATCGGGCGGCTGCCGAAGAGGGTGACCGTCCACGGATGCCGGTGGATCATCGCGCGGAGGCTGCGGGCGTACCCGGCCGCGGCGGCGCGCCAGCCGTCCCCGGCGGGCACCTCCACCTCGGCCATGACGCGGTCGAGCGCGAGTTCGAGCAGCTCGTCCTTGTTCGCGACGTGCCAGTACACCGAGGTGGCGCCGGAGTTCAGCCGGGTGCCGAGGCGGCGCATGCTGAGCCCGTCCAGCCCTTCGGCGTCGAGCAGGCCGAGCGCGGCGTCGACGATCTGGTCGCGGCTCAGCGCCGGCTGCTCGCGCCGGGCCCGCGCGGGCCGCGTCCAGACCGACGCCGGTGCCTTCTCCGCCATCGCGTGCTCCCTCGCCGTCGTCCCTCGCCCTCGTCTCGTACAGAGTACCGCCACTTGAACAGTGTACGAGTTGAGTCATACAGTGTGCGAGCTATCTCGAACGCTGTACGAGAAAGGATGCTCCGATGAGCCATGCCCCCGATCCCCGCCGCTGGCGGATCCTCGGCGTGCTGTGCCTCAGCCTCTTCGTCGTCATGGTCGACAACACGATCCTGAACGTGGCGATCCCGTCCCTGCTGAAGGACCTGGACGCCACCACGTCCGACGTCCAGTGGGTGATCGACGCCTACTCGCTGGTCTTCGCCGGGCTGCTGATCACGGCCGGCGGCCTCGGCGACCGCTACGGCCGCCGCCGCGCGATGCTGATCGGCTTCGCCCTGTTCGGCGCCGGCTCGCTGCTCGCCGCCTTCGCCGCGGATCCCGCGCAGCTCGTCGCGATGCGCGCGCTGATGGGTCTCGGCGGCGCGCTCCTCATGCCCGGGACGCTGTCGATCATGGCCCAGGTGTTCGGCCCCGACGAGCGCGCGAAGGCGTTCGCCATCTGGGGCGCGACGTCCATGGTCGGACTCGCCGCCGGGCCGACGCTCGGCGGGTTCCTGCTGGAGCACTTCTGGTGGGGCTCGGCCTTCCTGGTCAACGTGCCGATCACCGGCGCCGCCGCCCTCGCCCTGTTCGTCCTCTGGCAGCACCGCAACCCCGAGCCGATGCTCGACCTCGGCCTGCTGCGCCGCCGCGCGTTCTCCGGCGCCGCCACCATGATCGCGATGTTCGGGTTCGCCCTGGCCGGGGTGATGTTCGCGCTGACCCAGCTGCTCCAGCTCGTGCTCGGCTACGGGCCGCTGAAGGCCGGGCTGGCGCTGCTGCCCGTCGCCGTCTCGGCGGGCGCCGGCAACGGCCTCGGCGCCTCGCTGGAGTCGCGGTACGGCGCCCGTCCCGCCCTGATCACCGGGTTCGCCGTCCTCGCGGCCGGGCTCGCGGCGCTCGGCCTGACCGACCCGCACGAAGGGTACGCCGTGCTCGCCGCCGGGCTGGTCGTCCTCGGTCTCGGCGCCGGGATCGGCACCCCGGCCGCCTACAGCACGCTGATGGCGGCCGTGCCGCCCGAGGAGGCCGGGGTGGGCTCCGCCGTGAACGACGCCGGGCAGGAACTCGGCAGCGCCCTCGGCGTCGCCGTCCTCGGCAGCGTCGTCTCCGCCGGCTACGCCGCGGGCCTGCCGGACGGCGTGTCCGGCCCCGCCCGCGACTCGCTCGGCGCCGCGCTGGCGACCGGCGACCCCGGCCTAGCGCGGGCCGCGAAGGACGCCTTCGCCGACGCGGTCGCCGCGGGCTCGCTGACGGCGGCCGGGGTGATGCTGGCCGCCGCCGTCTTCGCGGCGTTCGTCATGCGCGGCGTCGCCCGCCCGGCCGCCGCGGACGTGCCGCAGCCCGTCAGGACGTGAGGTCGGACGGGGCGGTGCCGGCCTCGGTGAGGGGGAGGCCGAGCGCCACCCGTTCGGTCAGCCAGGCGCTCGGCCGGTAGCGCGGGTCGCCGGTGGAGGCGTGCAGGCCGCGCAGGATCGCAAGGACGCGGTCCGCGCCCGCGTCGTCGGCCCACTCCAGCGGTCCGCGCGGGTAGCCGAGGCCGAGCCGGACCCCGGTGTCGATGTCCTGCGGGCGGGCGAGCCGCTGCTCGGCGATGCCGCACGCCACGTTCACGATCGACGCGAGGAGCCGCTGCGCCACGGGGGCGGGGGCGTCCCGCACGACGGTGACGTCCCGTCCGGTGGCCGAGAGGGCGGCGAGACCCGCACGGCCCGCGTCCCGGTCGAGACCCGGATGCACCATCGCGGTCAGGCGGGTGAAGAAACCCCCGAGCGGGTCAACGCCCAGGGTGCGCTCAAGAGGGAGGCCTTCGGCGGCGGCCACCGTGCTCTGCCCGAACGGGGCGACCAGCACGACGGCGCGGTCGGAGGGCTCGTCCCCCGTCTCGACCTCTATATCCGCCGTGGACAGCAGCGCACCAAGTTCCTCACGCACATCGCCGTGGACCCACACGGGGCGCGGGTCCACCGCCGGCACCGTGACCTCCGGCGGCTCCTGCTTGGCACCGTCCACATACTTGTAGAAGCCCTCGCCCGTCTTGCGTCCGTAGAGCCCCGCTTCCAGCCGCGCACGTCCGAGCCTGGACGGACGGAACCGCGGCTCCGTGTAGAACCCCGTCCAGATGGACTCCATCACGGGGTGCGACACGTCCATCCCCGTGAGGTCGAGCAGTTCGCAGGGCCCCATCTTCAGACCGAGGACGTCCCGCGCGACCCGGTCGACGTCCGCGGGCTCGGCGGCGCCCTCGGAGAGGATCTGCAGGGCCTCCGTCACCAGGCCGCGCCCGGCGTGGTTGACCAGGAAGCCGGGCGCGTCCGGCGCGAGCACCGGCTCGTGCCCGAGACGCCGGACGAGGTCGGCGAGAGCGCCCGGGATCCACTCCGCCGTGCGCGCCCCGGGAACCACCTCCACGAGGCGCATCAGCGGCACCGGGTTGAAGAAGTGCAGCCCTGCCACCCTGGACGGATCCTCCAGCGCGGCGGCGATGGCCGTCACCGGCAGCGAACTGGTGTTGGTGACGAGGATCGTCCGCGCCGGGCAGACCTTCTCCAAGGACGAGAACAGTTCCCGCTTGGTGTCGATGTCCTCCCGCACCGCCTCCACGACCAGATCGCAGTCCTGGAACGGGGTGAGCGGCTCACCGACCGGCCGGAGCCTCGCCTTGGCCGCCTCCGCCTCAGCCGCCGTCATCCGCCCCTTGGAGACGAGCTTGTCGAACATGCCGCCGATGTACTCGGCCGCGGCGACCACGGCGTCCATCCGGAGGTCGGCCAGTTCCACCGTCAGCCCGCCCGCCGCGGCGAGCTGCGCGATCCCGCGCCCCATCGCCCCGGTGCCGATCACCCGGACCGTCGTCGCCCGCCGCGCCCACTGCTCCACCGTCGCCTCCTCGCTCGTCCGCCTCCCCCGCATTCAACCCTCCACCGCCCGGGAGGGCGGACCCGCCCTCCCGGATCCGCCGCGATACTAGGTCAGCGTGGGCGAGAGGCCGGGGGAGACCAGCAGGACGAGTCCGAAGGCGATCATCACGGCGCCCAGCGGTCCGCTGACCCGTTCCCCGTACCGCCAGACCTTCTCCACGAGGATGACCGCGGCGACGACCCCCATCCAGACCAGGCTCATCATCCCCGCGGCGAGCAGGACGGCCATCAGCGCCCAGCAGCATCCCAGGCAGAAGGCCCCGTGGTGGACGCCGACGAGCAGCGCGCCCGACGGGCCCGCCGTGATCCGCTCCCCGTGCCGGACGACGACGGCGAGCGGCGAGCGGCACAGCCGCAGGCACGCCCGCTTCAGGGGCGAGAGCTGGTAGACGCCCGCGAACACCAGCACGACGGCGCCCGCGCGCACGGCGGTCAGGGCATCGCCCGCCGTGACGGCCGACTGGAAGGCCAGGTACAGGCCGTACGCGGCCGCTCCGGCGGCCGCCCACACGAGCAGGTACCCGGCCGCCAGCATGTACGCCGTCATGCCCCGCCCGTCCCGGCGCCGCACGAGCCGGTCGATCCGCACGATCACCGGTGTGACCGCCGGGAGCATCATCGCCGCCATCATCACGAGCCAGATGCCGAGGAACAGCCCGGCGCTCATGGAATGGTCCATCGGCATGGCGTCCATCCCGCCGGAGCCTCCGGGACGGGCGGCGCCGGTCAGCAGCCCGGCGCGCATGTCCGGCGTGGCCAGGCGGTGGACCGCCAGCCACGCGACCGCGGCGAGGGCGACGAGGACCCCGACGAACACGAGCTCGTGCGTCGCGGGCCGGGCGCCGGTCCGCCGCCGGGGCACCGGGACCGGCGGAGCCCTCACTCCGGTCCGCTCCAGTCGAACGGGATGTGCTTGCTGGAGCGGCCCGCCCAGTCCCAGCTGAAGCCGTAGGCGTCGGCCTGGTCGGCGAGCGCCCTGCCCCAGGTGGCGACCTGTCCGGGCCCCGTCTCGGAACCGGGCGGGTTGAGGGTCTGCACCCGTGCCCCCTCGGGCGTCGTGGGGCCCGTCAGCGCCTCGGCCCTCGCCACGACCCGGCCGGGGACCTCCGCGCTCCAGGTGGCGAGGTCGTCGTCGACCGAGATCGTGACGGGCGAGAACTCGATCCCCCGCACCTCGGGAGCGAGCATCCCCACCAGCTGGGCGGGCCACCCTCCGGCCTCACCGCCGAAGATCTTCCCGAGCGCCTCGCGCTGGGAATCGTCGGCGCGCTCGTCCAGGAAGACGGCCGCGTAGGCGTCGGAGTGCTCGCCCCACACGTTCCCCACGAACGAGCCGAGCATCAGGACGTTGAGGCCGTCGAGAGAGACGTCTCCGTACCTCCCTTCGCGGATGTGCCATGCCAGCACACCGTCGCAGTCACCGTAGGTAGGAGGCTGCGCATAGGTGCACGGGCACGGGACGGCGCACTTGCAGACGTCGAACCAGTCGCCGGCGGCATGCCAGCGAGGTGTCGCGCCGGTCTCGGTCATGGCTTCCCCCGATCGCGCTCCCCGCCGCGTCTGGAGATGCCGGCACACGGCAACCACTCCGACAATCGTCACAGAACAGCAGATCAGGAGCCAGCGGGCGCGGGTAAAACCTGCCGTGCCGGAACCGCCGCCCGGTCAGTTCCGCTCGGCCGTCCAGGAGGGGTCGCGGCCGGTCATGGCGATGAGGCGGTCGAGGGCGGGCGCGTCCTCGGGGACGTCGACGGCGGGACCGAACAGGCCCGGGACGCCCTTGCCCCCGCTCTGCTCGACGGACGGGGCGACGAAGGCCAGGCAGGACTCGATCTCCTCCGCGCTCACCTCGTAGGGCTGGCCGCTGGCGCGGGCGATGTCCCAGCCGTGGACGACCAGCTCGTTCATGGCGACGTTGCCGGCGTCCGCCCCCGGCAGGTCGATGCCGCCCGCATGGGTCATGCCCTCCCACGCGGCCGGGTCGCGCCAGGCGTCGGCGAGCGCGTCGAGCTGCTCGGGCATGCGGGTGCGCCAGTCCGGCGGCAGCAGCGGCGCCTCATCGTCGATCCCGGGCCGGTCCGTGGACGGCGGCTGCGTACCCCCTTCCGGGTAGTCCTTCTTCGCCGCCCAGGTGAAGGCGAGCGTCAGTCCGTTCACATGGTCGATGAGGGCGCCGAGCGAGGTGTCCGCGCAGGGGGTCGGCCGTTCGAGCTGGAAGTCGCGGACGCCCGCGAGCAGGGCGGCCATCCGGCGCGTCGCGGGCGCGAGATCGGGCATCGGGGTCATGGGAGTCCTCCGTTTCGGCATACCGCTGGACGGGACGAGGCTGCCGCGTCCCATCCGGTGATATGACACGTGAAGGGCCGAAAACTCATCGGTAGTCTGACCAGCGGATGTGACGCCTAAGCTACTACCGAGTAGTATTCGGGCCCCGGATGACGAGCGGTTCGTGGCGAGCCCTACGCTGACAGCCATCGCCCGTACCCCAGGAGGACGGAACAGTGTTCTGGATCACGTTGGTCATTGGGCTCGCCGGAACGGCGGTCGCTTTGGCGCTCGCCGGCCGGCGGGTGCTGTTCCTCTACGCCATCGCCAAGAGCGGTCAGCCCGACCCGGAACGGACGCTGCAGGTCAGGCGTGAGCCCGCCAAGGCCGTCGAGGGACAGGCAGTCGAGGTGCTGGGCCAGCGCAAGCTGCTGAAATGGACGCTCGCCGGCAGCGCGCACTTCGCGGTCATGTGGGCGTTCATCCTGCTGATCACCGTCTACCTGGAGGCGGGCGTCGCGCTGCTGTTCGGGCTGGACGCCAAGATCCCGGGCCTGCAGACCTGGCCGCCGATCGGCTTCGTCCAGGACACGATCGCGCTCGCCTGCACCGCGGGGCTCGCGGTGTTCACCGCCATCCGGATCAAGAACTCGCCGAAGCGGCTCGACCGCAGGTCGCGGTTCAAGGGCTCCCACCTGTCCGGCGCGTGGATCACGCTCTTCATGATCTTCAACGTGATCTGGACGCTGTTCTTCTTCCGCGGCGTCGAGTGGGCCAGCGGCAACCTCCCCTACGGCAAGGGCGCCTACTTCTCCTACCTCGTCGGGCGGCTCTTCGAGGGCATGAGCCACGACACGCTGGAGGTCCTGGAGTCCATCGGCCTGCTGCTGCACATCGCGGTCGCGCTGATCTTCCTGGTCTTCGTCGTCCACTCCAAGCACCTGCACATCTTCCTGGCCCCGCTGAACGTCATGTTCAAGCGCAGCCCGGACGGCCTCGGCCCGGCGCAGCCGATGATGTCGGACGGCAAGCCGCTCGACTTCGAGGAGGCCGACCCCGACGAGGACGTCTTCGGCCGCGGCAAGATCGAGGACTTCACCTGGAAGGGCCTCCTCGACATGGCGACCTGCACCGAGTGCGGCCGCTGCCAGTCGCAGTGCCCCGCCTGGAACACCGGCAAGCCGCTGTCGCCGAAGATGCTCGTGCTCGAACTGCGCGACCACGCCCTCGCCAAGGCGCCGTACTTCACCGCGTCGGAGGACCAGCGGGAGAAGTTCACCGACGAGCAGAAGCTCGCCATGCAGGTCGACAAGGAGCTCGTCGCCGACGACGGCGTCATCCACCCGGACGTCCTGTGGTCCTGCACCAACTGCGGCGCCTGCGTCGAGCAGTGCCCGGTCGACATCGAGCACATCGACCACATCCTGGACATGCGCCGCTTCCAGGTCATGATCGAGTCCTCGTTCCCGTCCGAGGCCGGCGTCATGCTGAAGAACCTGGAGAACAAGGGCAACCCGTGGGGGATGTCCGAGATGAAGCGCCTCGAATGGGTCGAGGAGCTGGACTTCGAGGTCGACGTCGTCGACGACAAGGTCGCCGAGGACACCGAGTACCTGTTCTGGGTCGGCTGCGCCGGCGCCCTGGAGGACCGCGCCAAGAAGACCACCAAGGCCGTCGCCGAGCTGCTGCACATCGCGGGCGTCAAGTTCGCCGTCCTCGGCCCGATGGAGGCCTGCACCGGCGACCCGGCCCGGCGGCTCGGCATGGAGTTCGTCTTCCAGATGCTCGGCCAGCAGAACGTCGAGACCCTCAACGACGCGGGCGTCAAGAAGATCGTCGCGACCTGCCCGCACTGCTTCAACACCCTGGCCAACGAGTACCCGCAGATCGGCGGGAACTACGAGGTCGTCCACCACACCCAGCTGCTCGCGCACCTGGTCGAGGAGGGCAGGCTCACCCCGGTCACGCCGATCGAGGAGAACATCACCTACCACGACCCCTGCTTCCTCGGACGCCACAACAAGGTCTACAAGCAGCCGCGCGACATCATGGCGACCGTCCCCGGCGTCAAGACCCAGGAGATGCACCGGCACAAGGACCGCGGTTTCTGCTGCGGCGCCGGCGGCGCCCGGATGTGGATGGAGGAGCGCATCGGCAAGCGCATCAACACCGAGCGCGTGGACGAGGCCCTGGAGACCGACCCCGACACCGTCTCCACCGCCTGCCCGTTCTGCCTGGTGATGCTGGGCGACGCCATCAACGAGAAGAAGAACTCGGGCGACGCCAAGGAGTCGCTGGAGGTCGTCGACGTCTCCCAGCTCCTGATCCGCTCCATCAAGGGCGAGGGCACCGCTCCCGAGAAGGAGCCCGTCGCCGCCGAGTAGGCGCGTCCCGGACGGCCCCGCTCCCGCTTTCCTCTGGGGGGCGGGGCCGTTTTCGTGGGTTGCGGTGGCCGATGAACTGGTAAGACCTGGAAATGGCCGTGCTCGCGTCCCTCCTCGCGTTCGTGATGACGCTCGCCGGAGGGCTGGCGGCGATGCGGATCCGCGACCACCGGCACCTCGTCCTCGGCCTCGCGGGCGGCCTCATGCTCGGCGTCGTCGCGTTCGACCTGATCCCCGAGTCGCTGGAGCTGACCCGGCACCGCCCGCTCGGCGTCCCCGCCCCCATGATCGGCTTCGCGGCCGGGTTCGTCCTGCTGCACGTGGTCGAGCAGGCCGTCGCCATCCACCGCGCTCACGAGGACGAGTACGCCCCGCACGTCCACGCGCACGGCGCCGGCTCCGGCGGGCTCGTCGCCGCGTCCGCGCTCGTCGCCCACAGCCTGGTGGACGGCCTCAGCATCGGCCTCGGCTTCCAGTCCGGGACCGACGTCGGCGTCTTCGTGGCGCTCGCCGTCGTCACCCACGACTTCGCGGACGGCTTCAACACCTTCACCGCCGCCTCGCTGCACCGCACCGACCGGCGGCCCGCCGTCCTGCTGCTCCTCGCCGATGCCGCCGCCCCCGTGGCCGGGGCCGCGCTCGGCACGCTCGCGTCCGTACCGGACGCGGTCCTCGGCCCCTACCTCGGGCTCTTCGCGGGCGTCCTGCTGTACCTGGCGGCGGCCGAGATCCTCCCCGAGGCGCACAGCGTCCACCCGCGGATCATGACGCTGTGCGCCACCGGGCTCGGGCTGCTCGCCGTCCTGTGCACGGTGGGCCTCGCCGGATGAGCACGGTCGGCCTCGCGGGATAAAAGCGCGGAGGGCCGCCCGGCGATGCCGGACGGCCCTCTTCCGAGCGCGGGCGGTCAGCCCGTCAGCGACGTGGCGTAGCTCTGGTTCGTCTTCAGCCACTCGTCGACGGCCTGGTCGGGCTTGCCCTTGAACTTGTTCTCCATCAGGTCCTCAAGCGAGCCCAGCTGCTTGTCGTCCATCCGGAACTTCTTCAGCCAGGCGGTGACCTCCGGCTGGTCCTTGCCGAAGTCCTCGCGGGCGACCGTGTAGATGCCGTCCGGCTTGCCCATCGCGCCCTTCGGGTCCTTCAGGTCGCGGATCGGGTACTTCGTGTACGCCCAGTGCGGGCGCCACAGCGTGACGACGATGTCCTTCTTGCCGTCGATCGCCTTCTTCAGCTCGGTCAGCATCGCCGCCGTCGAGGACGTCGTCACCGTGTACTCGTCCTTCAGGCCGTACGCGGGGAGCATCTCCTCCTGCGACACCCGGTACAGGCCCGAGCTCTTCTCGATGCCGACGATCTTGCCGTCGTACTGGCCGCCCTTGCCCTTCAGGTCCTCCAGCGACTGCAGCGGCGAGTAGTTCGGCACCGCGATCGTCAGCGGGGCCGAGTCGTACCAGGCGCCGATCTTCTCCAGCTTGTCGCCGTACTGCTTCCAGTAGTCCTCGTGGGTGCCGGGGAGCCAGGAGTCCACGAACAGGTCGACGTCGCCCTTCGACATGCCCGCGTACAGCGGCCCGGTGTCGAGGGTCTTGACCTCGACCTTGTAGCCCTTGTCGGTCAGGAGCCGCTTCCACAGCGCCGTCGCGGCCTCACCCTCGGCCCAGCCCGAGACCATGCCGATGGTGATGTTCTTGTCGCTCTCACCCCCACCGGAGTCGGAGTCGCCGCACGCGGCGGCGCTCAGGCCCAGCGTGAGCGTCAGCGCCGCGACCGTGAGGCCCTTGAACTTGAAGCGCATGCCCATCCTTTCGTCGGCTTGCATGGTGTGGGGGGAACGGGGGAAGGCGTCGAACCGGCCGGGGCCGCGGCTAGTCGGCGCCTGCGGTGCCCACGACGGCCGGGGTACCGCGGGAGAACAGTGCGCGCAGCAGGCCGGCGCCGGCGCCGCCGCCGAGCGAACCGGTCAGCCGGTCCAGGTAGATGGCCAGCACGACGACGGCGATGCCGCCCTCGAAGCCCTTGGCGACGTCGACCCGGTTGATGCCCTCCAGCACCTCGCCGCCGAGGCCGCCCGCGCCGACCATGCCCGCGATGACCACCATGGACAGCGACAGCATGATCAGCTGGTTGACGCCCGCCATGATCGACGGCATCGCGAGCGGGATCTGGATCCGGGTCAGGATCCGGTTCGGCGGCGTCCCGAACGCCTCGCCCGCCTCGACCATCTCCGGGTCGACGCCGCGGATGCCGAGCTCGGTCAGCCGCACCCCCGGCGGCATCGCGAAGATCACCGTCGCCACCACGCCGGGCACCGCGCCGATGCTGAAGAAGAAGATCGCCGGGATCAGGTACACGAACGCCGGCATCGTCTGCATGAAGTCGAGGATCGGCCGCACGACCCGGCTCACCATGTCGCTGCGCGCCGCCGCGATGCCGATCGGTATCGACAGGACGGTCGCCACCACCGCCGACACCAGCACCAGCGCCAGCGAGTCCATCGCGGACTCCCACAGTTCCATGCTGTCGATCAGCGCGAACCCGAGGACCGTGAAGACGCCCAGCTTCCAGCCGCTGACCACGAGCGCGAGCAGAGCCAGCACCAGCGTCAGCGCCAGCGGCGGCAGGACCGTCAGGACGTCCGTCAGCACCTCGACCGACGAGTCGATCGCGGAGCCGATCCCGTCGAACAACCACGACAGGTTGTCCGTACACCAGTTCACCAGGCTGTCGAACCACTCACCGACCGGAACCCGGGGCAGCTCGACCGCTCTACTCACCGTCAACGCCACTGCCCTCCTTCGTCAGCGCGAGTTCCGGCTCGGCCACGACCTCCTCCACATGGGAGTTGATCGCACCCAGTGCCGCCAGCAGCGTCACCCGCGGGATCACGCCGAGCAGCGTCCCGTCCTCGTCGGCCACGGGGACCGGCAGGTCGCTCGCGGCGCACCGCACGAACAGGTCCGCGACCGGCGTGTCCGGCGCCACCGGCGCCGGGTCCTCCGGGTCGACCAGCCCGTCCAGCGTCTGCACGTTCTCCTGCACCGCGTCGGCGATCACCGTCGCCCGCACCCGGCCGACCAGCTTCCGGTCCCGCTCGATCACGAACGCCGCCGACGTCTGGTGCTCGCGCATCGTCCGCAGCGCCGTCCGCGGACCCGTCGACGCCAGCACCGTCACGAGCGGCTTCTCCATCACCGAGGACGCCGTCAGCACCCTGGTACGGTCCACATCCGCGACGAACTGGGCGACGTAGTCGTTCGCGGGGTCGGTCAGGATCTCCTCGGCCGTGCCGATCTGCACGATCCGGCCCTCCCGCATGACCGCGATCCGGTCGCCGATGCGCATGGCCTCGTTCAGGTCGTGCGTGATGAACACGATCGTCTTGCCGAACCGCCCCTGCAGGTCGAGCAGCAGGTCCTGGACCTCCCGCCGGATCAGCGGGTCGAGCGCGCTGAACGCCTCGTCCATCAGGATGATGTCGGTGCCGGCCGTCAGCGCCCGCGCCAGCCCCACCCGCTGCTGCATCCCGCCCGACAGCTCCCGGGGGACCTTGCTCTCCCAGCCCTCCAGGCCGACCAGGGCCAGGAACTCCCGGGCCTTCTTCTCTCGTTCCTCCTTCGGGACGCCGCGGACCTCCAGCCCGTACGCGGCGTTCGCCAGGACCGTCCGATGGGGGAACAGCGCGAAGTGCTGGAAGACCATGCTGACCTTGTTCTGCCGGAGCGCCCGCAGCGCCTTCGGCGACATCTTCGCGATGTCCTGGCCGTCGATCTCGACACTCCCGGACGTGACCCCGAGAAGCCCGTTCAGCATCCGGATGAGGGTCGACTTCCCCGACCCCGACAGGCCCATGACCACGAAGATCTCGCCCTGCCGGACCTCGAACGTGGCGTCCACCACCGCGGGGGTGACCCCTAGGTCGCGAACCGCCTGCAGGTCGGCGCCCGCCCTGAGTTTCCGCTGTGCCTCGCCCGCCTTACGGCCGAAGAGCTTGGTGACGCTTTCCGCGCGGAGTACTGACACGATCTCCTTCCGGGTTCCCACGTCAAAGCGCGGAAACGGGTCGCCCTGTCCGTCCGGGCGTCCGGAGTCTCATGCAAAGAGACTGTCAACCAGACGCCAACGTTGTGCGTCGCCCGAAACTACCCGTCCAGAGAACATGTTTCATCTTTTGGTGATCTCCGTCACGTTCAGGTCACGAACCGACTACACCTTCGTCCGATGGAAGTTCAGGTAGGACCGCGAGGGCGTCGGCCCCCGCTGGTCCTGGTACCGCGACCCGTACTTCGCCGACCCGTAGGGGTACTCCGCCGGCGAGCTCGTCCGGAACAGGCACATCTGCCCGATCTTCATCCCGGGCCACAACTTGATCGGCAGCGTCGCCACGTTCGACAGCTCCAGCGTCACGTGCCCGCTGAACCCCGGATCGATCCACCCGGCCGTCGAGTGCGTGAGCAGCCCCAACCGCCCCAGGCTGGACTTCCCCTCCAACCTGGCCGCCAGATCGTCGGGCAGCGCGAACACCTCGTACGTCGACGCCAGCACGAACTCCCCGGGATGCAGGACGAACGCCTCCTCGGGATCGACCTCCACCAGCCGAGTCAGATCCGGCTGCTCCACGGCCGGATCGATGTGCGGATACCTGTGGTTCTCGAACACCCGGAAGTACCGGTCCAGCCTCACGTCCACACTGGACGGCTGAACCATCCCCGGCTCATACGGGTCGATCTTCACCCGCCCGGACCCGAGCTCGGCCCTGATATCGCGATCGGAGAGCAGCACCCCGAAACGCTATCCCACACCCCACCCCACCCGGCGATCCGGTACAGTAACCACAGCATGGAGCCCCACCAGGGCCCCCACGCGGGTGTAGTTCAATGGTAGAACTTCAGCTTCCCAAGCTGACAGCGCGGGTTCGATTCCCGTCACCCGCTCCACTAAGAAGGCCCAGGTCAGAGGCATGATCCTCCAACCTGGGCCTTGATCGTTTCATCGCCCGATCAGCGCCGTGCAATTAGCGTGCAATTACGCCACCGGCACCAGCGATCCGGCCGCCCCGTCGTCATCGTCGCCGTCCCGCTTCTGGTCGGCCTGGACGAGCGCGTTGAGCCCGTCCGCGATCGCACGGTCAGCACTGTTGGACCGGTGCTGATACCGCAGCGCCGCCCGCTCGTTGTCGTGGCCCATGCGCGCCATCAGGTTGCGCAGTGAGACGCCCATGTCCGCCGCGAGGGTGTTGCCCGTGTGCCGAAGGTCGTGGAAGTGCAGGTTCGGTACGCCGAGCGCCTCCACTACGGGCTTCCAGCGCGTGACCTTGTTGAAGCCGCTGCGGCGCAGCGGGCCGCCCTTGATGCCCGTGAACACGAGGGCATCGTCACCCTTCTTGGTGTACTTGGTGAGGTGCGCGACCAGGTGGGGGACGATCGCGTCGGGAATCGCGACCGTGCGCAGTCCTGCTCGTGACTTGGTCGGCCCGAGGACCATCTGTCCGTTCGCCCGTTCGATGTAGGCCCCGCGGACCCGGACCGTGCGGTTGACGATGTCGATGTCAGCGCGCTTGAGCGCGGTCACCTCACCCCACCGCAGACTCGCGAACGCGGCGAGGAGGATGAACGCCCGGAGCCGATCGTCACGGGTCACGTCCGCGTGCCCGTCCTCAGCCAGCTTCCACAGCACCCGTTCGGCCTCTGGCCTGGTCGGGAACGTCTGCGGGAAGCGCCGCATGTGCCCGTTCTTCGCCCTGTATCGCAGCCGGTACTCGCCGGACTCCAGTTTGCGGACGTTGCCGACCGGCCGGACTCCGACCCGTTCGGCCAGTTCGAAGACCTGGGCCACGGTGAGGACCGGACGCTCGGGAGCCTCCTCGGTGCCGGCACCCCGCACGCGGCACGGGTTCCGAAGGAGGATCTTGTCTTCCTCCACCGCCGTCATGAGGATCGCTCGGAGCAGCCGGTACGCCTTTGCCGTCATCGTCGGCGAGACGCCGGAGGCGAGGAGCGT
The DNA here is from genome assembly GCF_047130825.1 of Actinomadura madurae. Taxonomy (NCBI): domain Bacteria; kingdom Bacillati; phylum Actinomycetota; class Actinomycetes; order Streptosporangiales; family Thermomonosporaceae; genus Actinomadura; species Actinomadura madurae. The sequence continues at coordinate 6,159,612 of NZ_CP083237.1, read as the reverse complement.
CGACCGCCATTCGCGGATCATGGCCGTGCTCAGCTTGCCCAGCGTGACCCCGCCGAGGTGCGGCGCTATGTACTTGTTCAGGAGCCAGACGTACAACTCCACCGTCCGGGGTCGAAGGCCCGCGCGCTGCTCGATCCACTGCGCGGCGTAGTCGCCCACCTTGACCTTGGCGCGCTCAGGGTCGGTCCATTCGCCGCTGAGGATCTGTGCTTCGGCCAGCGTCAGCCACTTCTCAGCATCGCCCTTGCGCTGGAAGGTCTCAGGAGCCGTCCGCCGCTGCCCATTCGGAGCGAGGTAGCTCGCCTGGAAGCGCCCGGACGGCAGTTTCCGGATGTTGCCGAAGCGACGGTGACCCGGCTTGTTGCCCTTGGCCATTACGCGGCCCTCCAGACGTCAGAGGCGGTCATCGGCTCGACGAGACCAGCCGCGATGAACTCGTGAAGTGCGGATTCGGGGATGCGGACGAAGCGTCCGAGCTTGACGAAGCGGATGCGCCGTTCGGCCACGAGGCGACGAGGGAACCGCGGGGAGGTGTTCAGACGCTCGGCTGCCTCAGTGATCGTCAACAGCCGTTCGTTCAGGTCGATGGGAGCTGTCTGCGGCCTTGCCCTGGTCAAGCTGCGCTCCTAGCGGTCGCTTCTGACGGAGATGGGAGAGGTCTTCCGGTGAGTGCGGCGGTGACGAGTGCTTCGCCGCGTGTGAGGCCCTGGCTGTGGAATCGCCATTCGCCGATGGCGAGGATCTGGTCAGGGTCGTGGTCGTCGGGGGGTTGCCAGCCGGGGTGTTGCTCGCGGACGTAGGCGATGCGTGCTTCGCGGAGTGCGCCGAGGGTGGTGGAGTAGCGGCGGGATTTGGTGGAGAAGTGGCCGCGGAAGCCGAGCATGTGAGCCCATTGGGCGAGCCGGAGGTCTGCGAATTCGTCCAGGGCACCCAAGGTCAGGCATGCGCTCATGAGCCGCCGGGCGTGCGGTGTGATCGGTAGCTGGTCCAGGTCGTCTGTGGGGTGTAGGCGTCGGTCGAGGGTGCCGACGCATTCGGCGGCTTTGGTGGCGTACTTGGCGATGTAGCCCGCTACGGCCTGTTGGGTGAGGGCACCCGAGGAGGTGATGGCCCGGATGTCGACTTGCGCGCCCCAGGACAGCGACCGTGCCGGGATGTCCGGTGCTGCGGGAGTGGTGACCGATACGGCGCCGGCGGCGTGCCGGGCGGCGTCTTCCAGGAGCTGGACGGTGGCCCAGCCGGGCGGGGGTGTGGTCGGTCCGTTGGGGCCGTCGAAGCGGATGACGGCGTGGAAGTGGACGACGCCGCGCCGTTGGTATTCGGCGACCTTGGCGAAGGAGACCGCCAGCGTCTCGCGGAACTCCTTTTGTGTGAGCCCGGCCGCTTTGGTCAGGTAGCGGCGCAGCGCGAGGGTGAAGCGCCGCCACAGTTCCGGGGCCAGGGCGTTGAACAGCACCGACCCGGCGTAGTCGTAGCAGTCGGGGCACAGCGGTTCCCCGAGCCGGGGGTCGTCGGCGGGGTGCCGGGCGGTGCAGGACGCCGTCACGCCATGCGGGCATGGCTTGGCGTTGCGCCGGGGGTGGCAGCGCTCGACCCGTCCACCGTTGCGTTCCCGCCGCGCGTGGACGGGACCGAAGGAGGGCGCGGTCAGGGTGACGAAGGCGGCCGGATGGCTAGAGACGGTTTCGGGGATGCCTTTGCCGCCTGCCAGTCCCGCGCGGATGAGCTGGTAGGTGTCGGCCCGGTAGATCTCGGCGCAGGCCGGGCAGCGGGAGGCCCGCCGGGTCTTGCACGCCACCGGTAGCGCGCCGTCCGGCTCACGGTCGGTGGTGTAGTGGTGCAGCAGTTCCCCGGTTCCGGTGTGGACGTGGCTGACGGTGCCGGTGAGGAACACCGGTTGTGCGCAGCCGCCGGTAGCGCGGGCGCGAGCGGCCCAGCGCTCGAAGTCGGGCCGGTCGATGATCTTGGCCATCAGCCGGGCGTCCTGCGGTGTGAGGGCAGGGTGGGGCACGATGAAGGGGTCTCCTTACCGGTTTCGTGCGGGTGAAGGGGATGGCCCCCGACGTGACGGCGTGACTTGGCGGTTGAGCGGTCACGCCGGGGGCGCTGCGATCACTGGCGGATCACGGGCGGGTCATTGGCAGTTGCCGAGGCCCTGGCAGTGCGGGCAGGTGTCGCCGTAGGAGTCCAGGCCGGTTCCGCCGCAGTTGCAGCACTGCCACCACTGGCCGACCGGGGCGAGCGGGCGCGGGAAGGCGATGGCCGACCCGGTCGCCGAGTCCTGCGCGGTCACCTCGGTCGAGCCGCAGGCCGAGCACGAGGGGCCGCTCCGATGCGCGAGCAGGTTCACCCAGTGCAGACCGCCGCTGGTGACGTGGCAGGCGCGGCAGCGAAGCCGCCACGTCGTGGGGTTCTGGTCGGTCATCAGGCCACCCGCCCACTGATCTCGCCGTGGCCCTGGTCGCTGCGCTGGTCGGCGTCGAGGGTGATGTTGTCGCGGTAGCTGTCGCGGGCGCGGTACTCCTCGCGGCGCCGCTGGGGGATGTGGACGATGCGGTAGGAGACGCGGCCGAAGGTGCGGGTCGCGGTGTAGTGCCCGCCCCGGTCGGTGTCGTCGGTGACGTCGACGCCCAGCAGCGCCGCCGTGGCGTCGACCAGCGCGACCGCCGAGGCGTCGTCGCTGGCTCGGACGCTGACGGTGAGGTCGTGGCCGTACTCGTTGACGGGTACGGCCGGGTTGGCCTCCAAGAAGACGGCCAGGGCGCGCAGGCCGGTGATGGTCTGGTGGCGGGCGAACAGGTCACCGGGCACTACCGGAGCGGCCGGGCCGGTCGGGTTGGAAGGCGTGGTCATGGCGGGTTCCTCCAGCAGGGTCAGGCGACGGGCGCAGTTGCTTCGGTGCGGATCTGGCGGAGCAGGTCTGAGGCGAGCTGGTTGGAGACCCCGAGCCGGGCGCGCAGCGCATCCCGGGTGATCGGCCGCCCGTGCTCGGTTTCGTGCTCGGAGGCGACGCGGCGCGCGAAGTCGACCAGCGGCCCCGCCGGAGCCGACGAGGACGAGCCGGACGGCGACGCGGGCGCCGTAGAGGCAGGGCGTTCGCTCGGGACGGGGATGGAGGTCTGTCCGTCCTGCTCGTCCTCGTCCTGGTCCCGGTCGTCGTGGTCGTGCTGATCGCCGGGACCGGGCGCGGCAGCAGCGGCAGCCGTGGGCCGCTCCCAGACCACCCACGGGGACGAGGCCGGGTCCGCCGGGGACGGGACGGACGGCGCTCCGGACGGAGACGGGGACGGTTCGGGACGGCCGAAGGAGTTGGGGACCGGTGACGGGCGAACCGCCGTACGGGTGCCGGCCTTTCTGCGTTCCAGCATCGACACGGCGACCAGGAACGCGCCCGCCGGAGTGCCAGCGGTGATCCAGCCCCAGACCGAGGGGTCGGCCTGGGCGAGGTTGGCGGCCAGGGAGAGCAGGATGCCGCCGACCAGGACGACGGTCGGCCATGACAGCCGTCCGGTGTCACGTCCGGTGCGCTTGTCGCGTTGCCGTTCCCCGGCGGCCATGACGCAGGTGAGGTCGATGCAGACCGCGATGGCCCAGGCCATCCAGCCGTGTTGGCCGTGTTCGGTGGCGGTGTCGCGGATATGGGTGAACGATCCGGCCGCCGCGATGGCGGCCAGGACCACGACCGGCCCGGAGTCGGCCACCGCGCCGAAGATGCGCCGGGTCATGCCGCCCGCCGGGTGTCGACGAAGGCCAGCAGCGCGGCCAGTTCCGGGTCACAGCGGTGCGTGTCGGCCCAGTCGTCGACCTCAGCCGAGGACGAGGAGGCGAACGAGTCGGCGCACTGCTGGCAGCGGGCGATGTGCAGGGAACGGAACTAGTCCCACTCGACGCCGACCGGCCACACGTCCCAGGACGACACCGCCGACGGCCGGGACGAGCCCGAGGACGGCGACCAGGACGAGGAGGAAGCGGATGCGGGGGCCGGGACGGCGACGAACCGGGGACGAGGACGGGGACGAAGGACACGGATGCGAGCGACCATAGGGCAGCCTCCAGGGCCGGTTTCGGGCATGGGGCGGGTAGGGACGTGGCGCGATCAGGGCTCACGCCGAGCCGAAGAAGAGGAGAAGGAGAGGAGTGCCTATGCGGCGGGAGTGATCGGGACGGCGCCGATGAGGGTGTCCCAGTCCGGCGTCAGGTGCGCGTACTTGTGGGCGGCTTCCTCAGCCGCGGATTCGGGCACGTACACCGACCGGGCACGGTGCCAGGTGCCGTCTTGACCGGCGACCACGCACACGCCCGGGGACTCAGCGGGGATCGCACGGGCAGCGTCCAGGGCGGCCGGGTCGAGGTCGCCGAGCGTCATGTTCGCCGTCTCCGGGTCGTTGACCCGGTGGCAGACCCGGCCGGAGAGCTGTGCGCGGAGCGCGGTGACGCCGGGGCCGAGGTCGGAGCCGATGCGCTGCCCGCACACGATCAGGTGGACCGCGAAAGCCCGGCCGAGCTGGGCGACGCGCAGCAGCGCGGTAGCAGTTTTGGACACCTCCTCTTTCTCGGACTTGTCGGCCATCAGGAACAGTTCGGCGACTTCGTCCACCAGGACCACGACCGGCACCGGCCGTAGCGCCTCGGGCAGGGTCCAGACGTTGCGGGCGCCGTGCGCGCGGCAGGTGGCCATGCGGTTCTCGACCTCGCCGACCAGGTCGGACAGCAGGTCGACCGACTCTTTGCGGGTGGTGGCCAGCGCCGACAGACGGGGCGCGTAGGGGGTGAACTCGACCCCGCCTTTGAGGTCGAAGCCGACCAGCGCGACCGGTTGCGGAGCCAGGCCCTTGAGCAGGGCGTTGGCCCAGTTCGATTTACCGGACTGTGTCGCGCCGGCGTTGAGCCAGTGAGGCACCGTCCGCAGGTCGATCACCCAGTCGCGGCCGTTCTCCAGCTTGCCGGGACGCACGGTGAGCAGTTCACCGGTTTCGGGTTCGGCGATCACGTCCACCAGGGGGTCACGCATGGTCGCCCACAGGGTGACGTAGCCGGGCCGGACGTCGACCACCCGCACCGAGTGCACCCGCCAGGCGTGCGCGATCCCCTCCGCCGCACGTTCGTAGTCCGCCGGGACCTGCCCGTCATGCAGCCGCAGCCGCAGCCGCCACCCCAGCCGGGTCGGCCGCAGGATGCCGAGGCGGGGAGCGCGCTCGACGTCGACCCGCCGCACCCGCCGCTTGTGCTCGACCACCGTCGCAGCGGACCGGGACGCAGGCCCGACCACGGGGATAGCGTCGAGGGTGAGCCGGAACCGGCGCCGGTTGCGGGTGAGCTTGCAGCCCGAGGCGATGTGGTGCCACGTCAGGTACACCAGCACCGCGCGGAGCGGGAAGCCGACGCCGTACCAGAACGACACCGGGTGCCAGCGCCGCCAGGCCCAGAGCCCGGCCGCCGCAGCGGCCAGGACCCCGAGCACCACAAGCAGATCATTCATCACGGCCGCCGATCAGGCCACGCCCGCCGAAGCGGACGAGTCCGGCGATCCCGATCCCGACCCCGACGACGAGGAGGCCGGGGGCGGAGCGACCGAGGAGACGGGGGCGATGCGGTCGGCGCGGTAGGCCACGCCCCAGCGCTTCTCACCGCCCAAGACCGCCTCCCACGGGAACGCGACCAGCCCGACCGGCGTGACGACCTCCCCGATCGTCACCGACTGGTCGCCGACCACCGCCACGTTGAGCAGGTCAACCCGCCCCATCGCGTCGGCCGCCGACAGACCCACCGTGAACACCGTCTGACCGTTGCGGTCCGTCTTCACCTCCCCCGTGTCCTGATTAACCAGCTTGGGACGCGGCGGCGAGACGCACACGAACGTCAACGCCGTCAGGTCCACCGGGATGTTTCGCACGTCAGCCTCCAGGCCATCGATTGCTACCTACGTTCCTAGGTTACATAGGAAAGTGAGTAGGTCAAGTAATAGACCGAAACTTTCCTAGGAACCCACGAACCTAAGTCGGGCGGCTATGCTGCTGACATGGGAAAACCTGGTTCAGCGGACCGCCGGAAGGTGTACGTCCGCATCGCTGACGAGCTGCGGAAGGACATCGTGGCAGGGCGCTACCCCGTGGGCGAAGCACTGCCGTCCATAGCGAAGCTGGGGGAGCGGTTCGGTGCGGCCGGTGCCACAGTGGAGCGCGCGCTCGCAGTCTTGCGGGAAGAGAACATCATCATGAGCAGGCAGGGCACGCCGAGCGTTGTCACGAGGCGGCCGGAGCAGAAGGCGCCAGGCGAGCCCTCCGGAGAAGCAGCCGAAGGCCCGAGCGAAGAGTTCACTCTCCTCCTCGGACAACTTCAGGAGATCCGGGAGCATGTCCGTCGTCTCAGCGCCAAGGTTGATGACCTGGACGAGCGAACGAGGGACCTTTAGGCCGGGCCGCGTTGCCAGTCATCCCGCCGGCCCTCGAAGAGCGACGACCGCGCAGCACAGGAAGTCACGGTGCCCCACCGTCCCCCGTGCCGCACGGCCGTCACGGCCATGGCCACCCGTCAGGGTGCGTGATAGCCATGACCAGCTCGCGGACCGATGCCGCTTCCACCAGGCGCCACCCGCGGTCACAGTGCACCAGCGCCCACCACGACCGGGTGTAGCGGCCCCGCCAGCACGTCACCTCGAAACGTTCCGAGACCTCGGCGAGGGCCGCCCCGGCATCCATCAGGCCCCGTCCGTCCTCCAGGACGAGCCCGCCGCCGCGATCCACCGATCCAGCGACGTCGCCACCCGCAGCGACGCCAGGTCCACATCTGAGCAGGGCGCGAGCAGTTCCCCGGTACTGGACCGGTACCACCAGCCACCATCCCCGCCGACGACGGTGACGCTCTCGCCCAGGCCCGCAACCTTGGGGAAGTGCATCCGCAGCATGGGCAGGGTTTCGGCGTAACGGCGCTCCACCGTCCAGCCCCGCCGCCGTAGGGCACGCGCGAGCCGGTTGAGCAGCCGACGCGCGGTCAACGGCCGAGGCAGCGCGACCAGTGCATCCGGGGGGATAAGCACCCGCCGCGCCGCCTCAGCCTCCCCCCGGGCCGCCCCACCCGGCGCAGGGACGGCCCCGACCGGTGACGGCGGGGGAGTCCACGCCACCATCACCACGCCCTCTTCACTACCGGACGGCCCGCGCGGCCCCTCTCCTGCACGAGCGCCTCACGCAGCGCCGCAGAGTCCGACCGGATCACCGTGAGGTCCACGCCGGCGGCCGAGTCGTGCAGCGTCGCGACCCAGTCGCCCGGACGCCCGTCCCACCGCCGAGCCCGCCAGATCCGATGCCCGGTGAACTCCTCCCGAAGTCGACGAAGTGCCGGGTCATCGTTGTGCGCACGCGTTTCCATCGCAGGGTTCCTCAGTCGAAGTGACTCATCTCAGGCCGCCCCGGTCTCGCGAGCCGGGATAGCCGTACCGGCCCGGTGAACCCGAGCCGTGATCTGCTGTGTCCGAGCGCGGAGTTCATCGAGTTCGGCAGTGATCTCGGCGAGTTCCGCGAGCAGGAGCTGACGCTCTCCCTCGCTCAGCCCACCGGCCCGCCCCGTGGCATTGCTGCGCAGACGCGGCCCGGAGAGCCGCACCACTTTGTCTTCCGAACGCACACGACCGCTCATACCAACCACGGTGTCGTATTGATCAAGCCGTTCCCATGTCCTGGCACCGACGCAGCACTGAACTTGTCCTGCACCCGACCCTGTGAGCAGCCCATACCTACTGACACACTGAGGCCCATGGCTGAACTCAACGGCGTACCTGTCACCCCGGATGAGCTCAAAGCGCTAGCTCTCATGAACTACGGTCACTTCACCTCGATGCGCATGGAAAACCGGCACATCAGAGGCTTTTCGCACCACCTAGAGCGACTTGTCCGGGACTGCCGAGTTCTCTTCGGGCACGAGCTGGACCGCCAACAGGTCCGGGAGTACGTCAGACAGGCCACCGCCGGACGAGACGGCGCGTTCGTCGTCCGCATCACGATCTACGACCCTGACCTCGAACTAGGCCACCCCGGAGCCCGAGCCGAGCCAAAGGTTCTCGTCACGACCCGCCCGTCCGGGACATGGCCGATGTCCTCGATGCGGGTGCAATCCGTTTCCTACGTCCGCGAGCTGCCCGAACAGAAGCACGTGGGCCTGTTCGGCGCCCTGTGGCACCGCCGTAACGCCCAACTCGACGGATTCGACGATTGCGTTTTCACCGACCCGGACCTGTACATCTCTGAGGGCGCAACCTGGAACATCGGCTTCTTCGACGGACAGCAGGTCATCTGGCCTAACGCCGAAGTTCTCCCCGGCGTGACCATGCGCCTACTCCACCAGGTGCACGACGCGACATCTGTTGGCCCCGTAAACCTTTCCGACCTGCCGCGCATGGAAGCCGCGTTCGCCACTAACACAGCCATTGGCGTACGAGCAATCACGGCCATCAACGACGTGGAGTTCCCGGACGCGCACCCGATCTTGGACACCCTCCACAAGGAATACGAAGAGATCCCCGCCGAAGCCGTCTGAGTACCGCCCCGCTACGGAGAGCACCACATGCCCCCCACAGTCTCACGCTGGACCGGCCAGGAAGCCCGCGCCCTGCGGGAAGCCAAGCGCGTCAGCCAGGTGGAGTTCGCCGCGGAACTCGGCGTCAGCGAACGAATGATCGTCCGATGGGAGAAGGGGAACGTCACTCCCCGCCCCATCAACCAGCAGGGCCTAGACACCATCCTGGCGGCCTGTAGCCCGGACGTGCAGGCCCGCTTCGCCGAGATGATCGGCTTGACTGCCGCGACCACGCCCGCACAGTATCCGGGCGTGTCCTCAGAACAGCCAGAAGGCCCCCAGGCAGAGCCCGACGTGCCCGTCGGCGACGAAGACCAGGTCAGACACCCGATCGACGGGAAGTTGATGACGCTGGTCCCGGCCGGCGTCTACTTCGCGGGCGAGAACGCCGAACCGGTCTACCTCCCGGCGTTCTACATCGATGTGTTCCCCACCACAAACGCCGACTACGCCCGGTTCGTCGCAGCGACCGACTACAAGCCACCGCAGCACTGGGAGACCGGCGACATCCCCGAAGGACTCGACAACCACCCAGTCGTGTTCGTCACATGGCACGACGCCCAGGCGTACGCCCAGTGGTCCGCCAAGGCCCTCCCCAGCGCCCAGCAATGGGAGAAGGCAGCCCGAGGCACCCGAGGCGAGATCTACCCATGGGGCAACCAGCGGACCCCCGCCAAGGTCAACTGCCGCGAGGGCGGCAAGCGCAGCACGACCCCCGTTGACTGCTACGCAAGCGGCGTCAGCCCGTACGGCGCGTCTACGACATGTGCGGCAACACCTGGGACTGGTGCTCCACCGAGACCGATCCAGGCCGCTACGAGCTGAAGGGTAGCGCCTTCACGAGCCCCTTCCTACGCTGCGCCCCATCCACGTTCAACGACGCCTCAGCGGACATGCTTGACGACGACACCGGCTTCCGCTGCGTCACCCCAGTCGAAACCATGCGAGCCCTCCTCAACGTGCGGGGCCAGTCAGCCACCTGACCATCCCAGCCCGGCCCTCTGGCCTGCCGAACGGCGTGGCCGATCACCTGTCGTGAAATGATCATGTTCCACCTCTAGCGGATGCATTGGGATGGGTAAAGGGCCGGATGCGGTCGTGGCCACCGGTCACGGAATCGTAAACGGCTGGTGCGGTGGCCGCGTCTGAGCGTTGTGGGCGAGGTGGCGCCGAGCGGCGCGCATGGGCGTGTGAGGCGGGGGCTGGAGCCGATACGGCGGCGCTGGGCACAGACGCGAGCTCGGCGTGAGAGCAAACCGTTACGGGTGCGGCCGTTGGCGGCGGGGTTCTGGATGCTGGCGGCCGCAGGGGCGGCGGCGTTGGCAATCTGGCTGACCACCGCCTGGCTGCTGGACGTTGCCGATGACGCCCCGCCCGGCACCGATCGGGCCAGGATCCGGGTGGATGCCGTCCGCACTGGCCTGGCCGCCGGCGGCGGTGCGGGCGCGGCGGTCGGGTTGATGCTGGCGTTCCGGCGGCAACGGCACGCCGAGCTGTCGACTGCACTGGGGCAGTTGGACGCGGCCGAGCGACGGATCACCGACCTGTACAACGCGGCCGCCGAGCAACTCGGCTCTGACAAGGCACCAGTCCGCCTCACCGCGCTGTACACGCTGGAGCGGTTGGCCAACGACAACGAGCGGCACCGGCAGACCATCGTCAACATCATCTGCGCCTACCTGCGCATGCCCTACACCCCGCCCTCGGCCGACCGCCCCGACCCCCAGGAAGAACACCGGGAGAGGGCACGCCGCAACGCCGCCCGCTACCGCGCCGCCCGCGACAACCGGATGCCCCCTCTCGAACTCCCACCCCACGGCCCAGACCCCCGCGAGGAACATCAGGTTCGCCTCACCGCCCAACGCCTCCTCACCACCCACCTCCAGCGCACCGCCGAACACCACTGGGCGGGCCTCTCCCTGGACCTGACCGGCGCCACCCTTACCGACTTCACCCTGAACAACTGCACCGTCCGCCACGCAGACTTCTCCCACACGACCTTCTCCGGGACCGCCAGGTTCAACGAGGCGACCTTTTCTGAATCTGCCGTGTTCGACGAGGCGACCTTCTCCGGGGCCGCCTGGTTCAGCGAGGCGACCTTCTCCGGGACCGCCCGGTTCAGCGAGGCGACCTTCTCCGAAAGCGCCCGGTTCAGCGAGGCGACCTTCTTTGGGTTTGCCGTGTTCGATGAGGCGATCTTTGCTGGGGTCGCCAGGTTCAGCGAGGCGACCTTCTCTGGGACCGCCAGGTTCAACGAGGCGACCTTTTCTGAATCTGCCGTGTTCGACGAGGCGACCTTCTCTGGGACCGCCTGGTTCGGCGAGGCGACCTTCTCCGGGACCGCCCGGTTCGGCGAGGCGACCTTCTCCGAAAGCGCCCGGTTCAGCGAGGCGACCTTCTCCATGAACGCCTGGTTCCCCAAGACGACCTTCACTGGGACCGCCGTGTTCGATGAGGCGACCTTTGCTGGGGTCGCAAGGTTCGGCGAGGCGACCTTCTCCGAAAGCGCCCGGTTCAGCGAGGCGACCTTCACTGGGACCGCCAGGTTCCCCAAGGCGACCTTCACTGGGACCGCCAGGTTCGACGAGGCGAGGTTCGAAGCTGGCGCCGATATGACGTTGGCCACCGTGGTGGATGCCGCCAGCGAGCATGTGCCACCGCCAGGCTGGCGGATCGAGCCGACCGAAGGGGGCGCGGGCCGCTTCGGTCGAACTCCCGCGCCTGCGAACGGCTCCTGAGCAGCCAAGCCGAACAGGCACCCGTCAAGCATGTGATGGGACAGAGATGTCAAGCATGTCCCGGGACAGGACAACAGCAGGTGTGCGGGCCGGATGAGAACTTTCTTTACGTCTTCAAGGGCGCCCGCTACGCGGTCGCCAGCGGCCGCCCGCCCCGGCGCGCCGGGCATGCGGCCTGTCCCGTCCGGTCCCGCCGCGCCGCGCCGCCCGTCCGCCCGATATCGCCACGAGCAATAAACGATCTTGCTTGAAATGCTGGAATTGACCGCCCTCGCGTTGTTGTCGTCCTACACTCACACCATGGCGCGACGTGACGTGATCAAAGCTGGCAAGGTGTTCGTAGCGGGCGGCCTTCCCACTCTGACGTACATTCCGCGGAGTCAGAATAATCTCGAACAGAAGGTCCTTGATTATCTGGACGAAGGACACCGCATCCTCTCAGTTTCAGGGCCGACCAAAACCGGCAAGACCGTTCTCATGAGAAAAATGTTGAGGAATGAGAACGCTATATGGCTTTCCGGAGGGACGCTAAATAGCCTTGAAGATTTTTGGTCGCAAATCGCCGACGAACTCAATCTCTTCACTGAGATAGAATCAACGGATTCGTCCGCCGAGTCGGAAGGTCGCGTCAACAAGGGGGAGGCTGGCGTTGCAGTCGTCAAAGTCGCCCGCGAAGGACAGTCAGCGACCACCTACACCACAGAAAGTCGAGCGGCGCGCAATCGACCGATAGCATCTGCCGCCCGCGACGGCTTGCGTGGCGCCCTCTCTCCTCTGGTAATCGACGACTTCCACTACGTTGATCAAGAAATTCAGATGCAGATAGTCCGAGGCCTCAAGGATCTCGTCTTCGATGGTCTACCCGTCGTCGTTATTGCCGTGCCCCACAGGGCCTACGATGTGGTACGCGTAGAAAAAGAGATGACGGGCAGAGTGGAACAGCTCGAAGTCGGGTTCTGGTCGACGTCTGAACTGATGGAGATCTCTCGACAAGGCTTCTCTGCGCTGAACGTCATAGACAGGAACGACGCAATCGCAAAAAGGCTCGCGGAGGAGAGCTTTTCAAGTCCTCACCTTATGCAGGATTTTTGTCTACAAATTTGCAAGGTCAACAATATCCGCGAGAAGTCAAGAATGGCAAGCAAACTCAAATCTCCCAATTGGGCTGAATTTTTCTCAGGTCGCTCCTCGTCAACTTCAAAAACGGCGTTTGAAATGCTGGCAAGGGGACCTCGTCAACGAACGGATAGGAAACCCCGCATCCTCCATGGGGGTACAGCCACAGACATTTACGGCGCTGTCCTGTATGCGATTGCCTTCACTGGTCCACTGACTTCGCTCACTTACGAGGGGCTGCGTTCCGCGCTCAGAAATGTCCTCGACGAAGATCTGCCCCAGAGGCACGAAGTGACGAGGGTTCTCGAAGAGATGTCGAAGATCGCAAAGCGTGATCTAGAAGGAGAACCGGTCGTCGACTACGACGAGAGTCTTTCGACACTCCATATTTCCGACCCATACTTCGCTTTCTATCTAAGATGGAAGATTAACGGGAACGTAGCCCCTCACGCAGAGGCTCAGGTTTCCATACCGGCCCAGCAAATTGTTTTTGGCAATCAGGTTGCGGTCGGCCGTGATTTTCACGGCAACGTGATTCATGGCGATGTTCAGATCACAGGAGAGTCGTCAACAGGGCCGAATCAACTGCCCCCTGATAGGTGATCCAAGGCTGTGTTGCTTCAGCTCACGCAAAGCCCTCAGCCAGTGCCCCGGTTGAGCGCGAGAGAAGCGGGGGCCTCGCGGCCCCCAGCCCCCCGCGGGCCGGAGGGCACGCCCGCGCGAATCCGTCTGTCACACCGTCTCGCCGTTCGCGCGGGCGCACCCTCCGGGACGGGTGTACGTGCTAACGGCCGTGTTAACAACGGGGCCGAATGACCTTGGACGGGTGTGGACATGCGGGAGGGTGTGGCCCTGGTCAGGGCATGTGTGGGGACGGTTCTGGACGTCGCTGATCTTGCTACGGATCAGAAGGCCATTGCGCTCAGTGCGGTTATGAGTGCTGATTAGCCGGACGGCGCTACGGATTCTTGAGCCTCGCCCCAGCCATCCGGCCTGTCCACAGACGTGGAGCCCTATACTAGCGCTTTCGATTAGATCAGGCTGCCTTGGCCTTTGGTGGTCTCACCCGGTAGGGCTTGAATGTAGGAGACGCGGCCAGCGATTGCGGCGGCGAAGTTGGCGAAGCCAAGTTCTTGGTCAGGCTCGTCGAGGGTGGCCGGGGGGCCGGCGCTTGTGGTGAGGAAGCAAGCAGCGTCGTAGAGGCGTTCCCGGACGAGTCGCTGGCACAGGATGCGGTAGCGGTCGGCATAGGACGTTCCGTGAAAGATGTCGTCAACAGGGAAGACGGGCTTGGGCAGGCTCACCGGTGCCGTGGACTTCTTGGTGGCTTCGAGGAGGAAGAAGTAGCCGAGCCAGGGCCGGATTCTGCCGAAGGTGCCTTCTTCGTAGGCGCGCCAAACGTCGGCCGCGGAGCCGATGGCTTCTTCACTGCGGTTATTGACGTTGTTGCCGAATGAGGGGCCGACCTGGGATTTGAACTCGATCGCGGCAACCAGGATGCCCCGGTCGAAGACCACCACGTCCCACTTCTTGGCCGGTCTGTAGTAGCCGGGAAGTTCGATGCCGGTCTTACGGCGGATGGAGGTTCGGGGGATCCCTGCCCTGACGAACTCCTCAATGACGATCTCTTCGAGTTGTGCCATATGCTGCCCCGCCGTTACCTTGCCCCGTTCCCCAGCGTCGACCTTGCCGATCTCCACTTGCTTGCGCCCTGCTCGGTCTCGCACGTCCCAGAAGGCATCTACGGCGAATTGCGCGGGGTGTTTGGCCTGTCCGGGGTGTTTGGCCTGTCCGGGGTCTTCGGCCACTGGGGGTCTCCTTAGTCGGGGAGGTCCTCCAAGCCGTAGGCACGGAGCGCGGCCCGGGTGGCGGCTTGGACGTCGCGTTTTTCGAAGGCTTCGATGAGGGCGGTACGTGTCTGGGGGGCGATGTCGGCAGGGTCGGGGACGCGGATCTTACGGAGGTACTGCGCTTGGAACCGGAGGGTGCCGCCGCGCATCCTGACGGCGTAGGCCTGGACGAAGGCCTCAGCGACCTTGGACAGCAGCAGACCGCCAAGAACTTTGAGGTCCCACGTTTCAGAGACCACAAAGTACAGGTTGTGATGGGGGTAGTGGCCGCCCTCGTCCAGAACCGGGTGAATCGTTAGTTTCATGTCCGGGAACAGCAGCTTGGGCCGGGCGGTGAGCCGGTGGTCGACCTTGTCGATGGTCTTGTACCAGCGGGCCGGGTTCTTCTTGGCGATGTGCCGCTTGCTCAGGGCGGCCTGGTGACGTTGGAAGTAGGCCCGCAGCCGCGGGTAGTCGCCGAGGTCGACCAGGTGACCGCTGGCGGTCCAGGGGTTGATGAGGTAGCTGCCGCCCCATTCCAGGGTTCCGGACCGGGCGTCGCGGACCATCGACAACGGCAGGAGGCGATCTGGCTCCACCTGGTCGGCCCTGTCTGTGATGAACACCTTGTCAGCGCCTGTCGCGACCCCGATACCCACCCGGGTCCCGGTCGTCTCGTCCTCCAACGGCCTGAACCGGTCGCTGAGTTCCTCCAGCATCGCTAGTCGTGCCGGAGATGCCGCCGGCCAAGAGTCGTCACCGGCGAACCAGTGCGGAAGCCGCGCAGCGTGGTACTCGGCAGCGTTCACCCGGTCGGCGCTGGCCTGCGCGGACCAGGCCAGCAAGGCCCGAGCCTGCGCCGGGCCGAAGTCGCGCGTGGTGTCGGCCGCGATCGCCGAGCCCTGGGGACGGTTGCTGATGATGGTGATGGCCGGGTAGGCCGACACCTGGTCATGGAAAGCGTTCACGTCATGCATGCTCAGCACCAGGTCGACGCTGAACCGGCGGTTGACCATCTGCCGGAGGTGCCGACCGTACTGGTTGCGCATCCACCGGTCGGCGCATATGAAGCCGAGCTTCCCGCCAGGCTTCAGGCTCCGCAGCCCCAACTCATAGAAGCCCACGTAGATGTCCGCCCGACCGCCCATGGTGGGACACATCGACCGGTAGACCGCCATCCGCTCATCCGGAACGTCCTCCAACCGGATGTAGGGCGGGTTACCCACCACGAAATCCGCGCCCACAGCCCGAGAGCTCTGCAGCAAGAGGAAGTCCCCCCGGCTCACCCACCCTTGAACCACCTTGGACGCCTCAGAAGAGTCCCAGCCATCCCCCCGCAGCTGGTCAACGAGCAGACGCCGGGCGTGTTCGACATTGCGATCCAGAAGATCGAACGCTTCGACCGCCTCCTGTGCGTCCAGCAGCGACCGGCCGAACACACGGCACGAGGCCGACAGCCGTTCCACGATCGGGCCGAGGAACGCCCCCTCACCACAGGCAGGCTCACAGATCCGCAGCCCCGCCAAGTCTCGATCCGGGGTGTAGCCGACAAGATCAAGGATCAGGTCGACGACCCAGCGCCGGGTGAACACCTCACCGTTCTCCACCACCGACTCAGGCGGCAACGGCAGCGGGGACGGGGACAGCCCGACATCGAACAGCGCATCAGCGGTCACCCGCACGAAGATACCGGCCTACCAGGCCACACCTCAGGTACCCAGACCAACGAGAGTCCTGGACGGCACCCACCATCCGGCGTGCCGAGGCCGAGCGGAACGGACACCCGGACCGCCAGCCGAGTGACGGCAACGTTGACGGCAACGTCGGCCACCGACCCCACCCAACGGCACACGTCCACCACCGCCCGACCTCGGCAGACGGCACGAGCTCAGGGCGGTTGCTACTTCTGAAAAGCGGAAGGTCGGCGGTTCGACCCCGCCCCTGCCCACCTCTAAGACCAGCACAAACGTCCCCGAGCCACACGGCAGCGGGAAGTTTTTGACGACAACGCTGACGGCAGCTGCTAGCCGCAGCCATAGCGCTCTCGTCCTTTCTCCGCGCCCAAGCCAGGCAGGCCATACGGTCGAAGCATGACAACCACGCTACAAGTAACTTTCGGCATCCCCGAGCCCAGCGATTCCGAGGCGCACCGCGAGCTGGCTGACCAGATCGGCCTGGGACCTAAGGACCTCGCAGATCTTGAAGCTGCGATCGACGCGGAAGCCACGCTCGCCGAAGGCTCCTTTGGAATCGGC
The DNA here is from genome assembly GCF_047130825.1 of Actinomadura madurae. NCBI lineage: Bacteria > Bacillati > Actinomycetota > Actinomycetes > Streptosporangiales > Thermomonosporaceae > Actinomadura > Actinomadura madurae. Next base: position 6,143,103 of record NZ_CP083237.1, on the reverse strand, counting down.
GCATCGGGTTTCGGAGTCTCGGTCCTTCTTGCACTCTCGGACAACGCGGTCAGCACCGTCGCTGGCCTGTTGGTCATCGGAGGGGCTCTGCGCGGATTCATCCGGAAGGTGACGGGGCGGCCGCAGGTCACGATGCCGTCGATCACCGAGAGCTACACGCAGGCCGCAATAGCTGCCGCAGGTGTTCCAAAACTCCGACACGAGCTGATCGAGATGACCTTCGTGGAGGCCAAGCCGCTTGACGACCGTCGGGAGGGCAGACACCTACCCGGTACGGCTTGGGGTGGCACGGACCCACGGGATGTATGGTGCGTCGTCTTCTATCACTCTAGACGCGGTTACAGTTTGATGATCTTCGTGTCGCCTACGGGCGTGATACTCGGCTATGTTCGCGTACCTCACGAGATGTTCTTCGACGGCGACGACTGGATCCATCGCTCCGAGGAAGAGGTACGCAACTTCCAGGTCGAGGAGTCGGACGATAACTAAAAGACCGTTGGGCGCCTGCTCAGGGCAGGCGCGCAACGGTCAACGTTTCAGACTTAGCCCAGTGCGTCACCAAGCTTCCGCAATGCGGCCCGCTTCTCGTCGAGGACCGCGTGCGCGTAGATCGTCATCGTCACCTCGATGTCACACTGCCCGACGATCTCTCGCACGACGTGAGGCGAGACGCCGAGGTCCAGAAGCAAGAGACGCAGGCATGCCGCATGTCGTGCAGTCGCATCGAGCCAAGGCCAGCGGCGGCCCGAATACGTCCCCAGCTACGGCGAAGGTTGTCCGGCTCCATGGGAGTGCCGAGGCTGGACGGTAAGACGAGCCCGTGATCCTGCCAGCGCGGCCAAGCATCGGCCCTTTCGGCATCCTGCTTCACCCGGTGCCCGCAGAGCGCGGTACGCACAGGTCCGGCAGTGGGATGGTTCGCGTTGAGTCCTCGGTCTTGGGCGGAACGAACCGCAGTTCGCGCGAGCACGAGGCGCCGTCAAGGGCGCCGCTTCGTGTCGCCGGCGGCCGCCCCGCCCCAGCGCGCCGGGCATGCGGCCTGTCCCGTCCGGTCCCGCCGCGTCGCTCGCCCGCCCTCCTAAGACGTCTATTACGAGCCCTTGCCCTGACCAGGCAAGTCGACAGGCAACGCGGGTGACCTGCTGAGGCTCGCAATCGGCTGCGCCGAAGTCAGCGGATGGGCCATCCTGTCAATAGCACAAGAGCAACGCACCAGGAAGCATCGAGGGTGAAGTGGAAGTGCATATGAATATGGAAATGGTAGTCTTCATTTGGAGTTTTACGTTGGCTATTATCCCTCCTTTGTATACTCATATCTCCAAAAGGAGGTTTGTCCGTCGGCCGCGGCCTATCGAGGATGACGTCAAGGAGGCGGAGATGTGGAGACGGGAAATAGCCTTGAAGGGAGGAAATGATAAACTTACAATCGAGCTGAAGGAACTAGAGGAAAGAAATTATCGCCGAGTGATGGAAATAGCATATCTGACGCAATGGGAAGGCCTCTTTTGTCTGATTCTACTCTCTGCTGTCGCATTCTTTGTCACAGGAATATCGGTTCATTCATTACTGGCTACAGTCCATCGGAATCACGCAGTAGGACCTTCTGAGACCGTGCAGATAATTACCGCAACGGGCGGGATTGTGGTCGCAATCGGCAGCGCAATCGCAGCCATTATAAAGGCGTATGCTCTCCTTATCCGTGCCCGTGCTGACATGGTCAGAGCGAGGCTAGGATTCGATATGGTCCCCGAACCTCTTGAGGTTGCCGATCCCCAGGCCTCGCAGCTTCCCGCGAGTAGCCCGCCAAGCCAACCGGATCCCTCTTCTCCACAAGGTTAGGCGGAATTCCTCCGTGGCTAAGCTCTACGATCGCCACAGCGCGGTTTGAGGTGGTTGCGTGGTTGAGGGCGATCGCTGCCGCGCGGCTTCCGGTGCTCGGGCCGTTGCCGGCCTGCGCTCCGGGTCCGCTTGCCCTCGGATGACCGGGTACTGTCCTGGTCGAGCAGGCTGAGGACACGCAGCTCAGCACCTACAGCCGCGTGCAATTAGCGTGCAATTAGCCACGGTGATCAGGGGTCAGTCACGGTCACTTGCGGTACGAGCGGAGGCCAGGTCAGCCGCTGTGACGGCCTGGTTCGGTATGATTCCCAAGCTGACAGCGCGGGTTCGATTCCCGTCACCCGCTCCAACCGCGAAAGCCCAGGGCAAGGAGTAGGTCCCGGCCTGGGCCCTTGCTCGTTCTGCAGCCGTCCACGGCTCTCGTGCCCGAAGCGTGCCCCCGGCGCCGCCATCAGCCTGGTGGCCGAACTCATCGACGTCCCGCATCTGGTGTGAAAGAGCCTGAAATCAGCCGTCTGACGCCTCCGTGCGACAACACCTGCTTCCGCGCCCCGCCCCAGTTGAGACCGAGGAAGCCCGCACAACCTGGTGGGCCAGCGGGCAAGACCTAGGAGCGCCCCGCAGATCGCCGCGGAAAGAGAACGAACTTCTTTGCGTCTTCAAAGGGCACCGCTGCGCGCCGTCAGACGGCCGCTCGCACTGGCGCGCCGGGCGTGTGGTCTGTTTTGCCCGGTCCCGCCTCGTCGTCGGTCGTTCGCAATCGAGCTTGTGCGTTGAGGCGTTTTACCGGGGACTTTGAGAACAGGCTAGGAATTGGGTTTCGTTCGGGGCTCGACCGTGGTCGACTCGAAGGGGTGCGGCCACGGGGCTCCAAGGGCCGTCCACCATCTCAAGTAGGGCACACCCAACACCGACGGTTCAGCGCCCTCTTCGTCCCATGTCTCTGATACTTCGTCGAGGACCGATGGCTTCACGCCGAACAGCGCGGCCGCGGCGCGGCGGCTTTCCGCGGTGTCGTTGCTGGGCAGACCATCGCCTTTTTCGTCGATCGAGGCGACATGTACGGTCGTGCCGTCGGGGCCGAGAACCTCGTTGATCACGCCGTGTTCGTCGAAATCGGAGGCCGTGATCGCCCGCACTCCCCACGCTGGCAGCAGGTCGCCCACCACTGAAGGCAATGTCACGCCGAAGTCGGCGAAAATGAAGACTCTTGACCCTTCGGAGACGACGTCGAGGGTCGAGTTGTGGGCATCCGCGAGGGCGAGTGTGAACTCCTCGGGGTCTCGCCCATCTTTTAGATCGATAACGGCCCAGCCGCTGAACGATGACACCATTCGATCGTATCAAGCTGTCGCTCCGGGGGTGCGGAACATGGGCAGTCGGACGGGAGGCTGAGGGAGATGCGGCGCGTGCTGCATTCTTCAGAACCTGGTTAGGACAGGAGCATGGTGTTGTGCGATTCGAGCGCGGTGGCCTGGAGTTGACCACGTCACTTACGTGATGGCGGGCCAGGGCGAAGATGGCGGAGGTCATCAGGTCGTGCGTTCGTGTGCGTCGACGTCGATCCGCCACGAGGCGCCCATCACGGCAATCGCTGCGACGTTCCGTCCTCGTGTTCTGTGTGGCTAGCAGCAGGCGCAGGCGGAGCCGCAGGCATCGCGGGCGTCAGGCATTGAGCCCCTGATGTCGTCGGACGTTGTGCCCTTGCGGGTGGGGACGGCGCAGCAAGCGTCGCCTCGCCAGGCGTCACGGCCTTCCTTGACCGCGACGGCCGCGATCACCAGCGCTGTGATCGGGTCGGCCCAGGCCCAGCCGAACAGTGCGTTGAGCGCCAGCCCGAGCAGCAGCACCGCTGACAGGTAGGTGCACAGCAAGGTTTGCTTCGAGTCGGCCACGGCGCTGGCCGAGCCCAACTCGCGGCCGGCGCGGCGTTGCGCAGCCGACAGAAACGGCATCACCAGCAGCGACAGCGCGGCCAGCACTAGGCCGGGCGTCGAGTGTTCCGCCTGTCCGGTGCCCAGCAGGGTGCGGACCGCGTCGACGGTGACATAGGCAGCCAGCGCGAAGAACGAGGCCGCGATGATGCGCAGCGCGCGATGCTCGCGACGTTCGACCACGGCCGGGTCACGCGCGGAGAACTGCCAGGCGACCGCGGCGGCCGAAGCGACCTCGATTAGCGAGTCGAGCCCGAACGCCACCAGCGCACCCGAAGACGCGACCGTACCAGCGGTGATCGCCGCAACCGCCTCAGCCACGTTGTAGGTGATCGTGGCGGCCACCAGCAGCCGCACCCGTCGCGCCAGCACCGCCCGGCGCCGAGGAGAAGGGCCCAGCGACAGCGTTGTCACGCCCGCACCTCAGCTCCGTTCGCGCACGCCCCCACGTCTTCACCGCCGTCGATGCCGTAGGTCGGGCACAGTGCAACGGCCTGATCTGTCGCGGCAAGAAGACGCTCGGCCGAGCGCAGCAGGTTCAGCAGTTCAGGGGTTGCGATGAAGTAGAACGACTGACGGCCCTCCGCGCGGTAGTCCACCAGCTTGCAGCCGCGCAGGCAGCCCAGGTGCTTCGACACCGTTGACTGAGCCAGCCCCAGCTCACGAGTCAGGTCGACCACGCGAGCCTCCCCACGTGTCAGCCGCTGCACGATCGACAGCCGTACCGGATCGGCCAACGAGTGAAACAGCGCCGCGGCCGGTGCGAGGGCGTCCAGCGAAGTCATTCTACATTCGGAATCAATCGCCATATGACGATGATATGCGTCGAACGTGGTCAGTCAAGCTTCTGGACCCGGGCCAGCCGGTGAACGCCGTCGGTTCGACAGGACGGCCGGAGGGGGAGCGGTGGAGGCGTCTCGGCAGCAGCGGACGCGGGTCAGCGCTTCGTCTGCGTGCCATTAGGGACGGTTAGTGAGGGGTACTCACGGTCATTGGAGGGACGGTCGAATGCCAGGTCAGCGGGGTGACGGCCGAGTTCGTCTTGGTTCCAAGGTGACAGCGCGGGTTCGATTCCCGTTACCCGCTTCACTGAGAAGGCCCAGGTCAGAGGCATGATCCTCCAGCCGCCTTGATCGTTTTGTCGGCCGATCAGCGCAGTGCATTTGGCGTGCAATTACGCCACCGGCATCGGCGGTCTCGCTGTCTCGTCGTCATCGTCGCCGTCCCGCTTCTGGTCGGTCTGGACGAGTGCGTTGAGCCCGTCCGCGATGGCGCGGTCAGCTTTGTTGGACCGGTGCTGATACCGCAGCGCCGCCTGCTCATTGTCATGGCCCATCCGCGCCATGAGGTTGCGCAGCGAGGCGCCCATGTCGGCGGCGAGGGTGGTGCGCGCGTGTCGAGGTCATGGAAGTGCAGGTTCGGGACGCCGAGCGCCTCGACCACCGGCTTCCAGCGCGTGACCTTGTCGAAGCCGTTACGCCGCAGGGGCCCGCCTTTGATGCCCGTGAACATGAGGGCATCGTCATCCTTCTTGGTGTACTTGGTCAGGTGCGTGACCAGGTGGGGGACGTTCGCGTCGGGGATCGCGGCCCTGCGCATTCCCGCCTGTGACTTGGTCGGCCCGAGGATCATCTGTCCGTTCGCCCGCTCGATATCGGCGCCGCGGACCTGGACCATGCGGTTGACGATGTCGATGTCGCAGCGCTTGAGCGCGGTCACTTCACCTCACCGCTGACCTGCGAACGCGGCGAGGAGGATGAGGGCCCGGAGGCGGCGTCACGGGTTACGTCCGCGTGCCGCTTGCGGGTGGTGAACGGTCGGATCGTGGCCGGATTCAGCGGAGGGTGAGTGGGTTTTCGGCGTCGACGTGGGTCAGCTTGTGCGGGTTGCGGACGAAGTAGAGACCGGTGATGCGGGTGTCCTCGACCCGCACCGCGAGGACACCGTCGAGTTCCCCATCGACGTACAGCGCCAACGCCGAGCTGCCGTTGATCGCGGTTGGTTCGACGGTGAGCGCGACGTCGTGCTTGGCGAGACCCTTGACCGCGAACCGCGCGACCTTGTCCGCGCCGATGACGGGCCGTGGGGTGGCCTGCTTGATGCCGCCGCCGTCGCTGATCGCCACCACTTCGGGGGCGAGGACTTCGAGCAGGCCCTGCAGGTCCCGGGTCTCGAGCGCGCGCCGGAACGCGTCGACAACCGCCTGCGCCTCGCGTGGGGTGACCGTGCGGCGCGGTCGGCGGGCTTCGACGTGGCGGCGCGCACGGTGAGCGATCTGGTGCACGGCGGCGGGGGATTTCTCCACCGCAGCCGCGATCTCGTCATAACCAAGTCCGAACGCTTCGCGCAGCACGAATACCGCTCGTTCGGTCGGGGTCAAGGTTTCGAGTACGACCATCAGGCCCATCGACACGCTTTCGGCGAGTTCCACATCGGCGGCCATATCCGGAGTGGTGAGCAGCGGCTCCGGCAGCCAGGAGCCCACATACGCCTCCCGCCGGCGCCTTACCGAGCGCAGCCGGTTGAGCGCCTGCCGCGTGGTGATGCGAACCAGGTAGGCGCGCGGGTCGTCGATGTGCGCCGCGTCGACACCGACCCAACGCAACCAGGTCTCCTGCAGGACATCGTCGGCGTCTGCCCCGGATCCGAGCATCTCGTAAGCGACGGTGAACAGCAGATTGCGGTGCGCTATAAACATCTCCGTCGCCGCCAGGGTGGCTCGGTCACTGTCGCCGCGGCTCGCCGCCTCGCCCGTGGCCCGCCGGGCCGCATCGGCTTCACCTGTCGTGTGCATGAGTTCCTTTTCTGGAGCTGGTCGTGGGACCGGGGTGCACGATGCGCGGTGTTCTCGCTTCGAACGCCGCCGCACACCGTGCCACTGGTGATAGCGACGAAACAGCGTCTACTCGCTCGGTATCTTCACGTTCTCATTCCGGGCTCGTAGCAGGGCGGGCCGGTGTTCACCGTCCTTTGGCCAGTGGTGCGAGCCGGGCTGGCGCGCCTCGGTCACCAGGTGCTTGACACTGGCGGCGCACGAGAACTCCTTGAGCTTGCGGCCCATGAACCCGGTGAAGTACAGCCGTTTCGCCGTATCGTCCTTGTGCAGGAGCTGGAAAATCCCGACACCGCGCCCGAAACTGAAGCACATGGCCTGGAATGCCAGGTCGATCGGCGCAGGCCGCTCACCCGCGATCCGGGCCAGCACCGTGTCGGCGGCGTGGGCGCCCAGGCATCCAGCGATGTAGGCGCTCATACGGAACGGCAGGTCCGATGGCGCCGACGCGTCACCTGCCGCGATGATGCGATCGCTGTCGATGCTGGTCAGCGTCTCGTCGGTGAGCAGCCGTCCGGCGGCGTCGGTGCGGAGCCCGCTGCGGTCGGCCAGATCGGGCACACCGAAACCCGCAGCCCAAACAGTCACCTGACTCGGCAGGGTGCGGCCGTCACCGAGTTCCACGGTTCCCGACCGCACCGCGGTGACCGACGTATCCGGGCCGTCGATCACCTCGACGCCCAGTCGGGCGAGGTATTTGCGGGCCGCGCGCCGGGCGCTGGGATGCATGTTCGGGCCGAGGACACCACCGCAGACCAGCCCGACACTGCGACCCTGTTCGGCGAGTTCCGCCGCGGTCTCGATGCCGACCGGGCCGCCTCCGACGACCGTCACCGCGGCCGTCGCGGGCGTGTCGGAGAGCACCGACCGCAGCCGCTGCGCGGCCTCCAAGGTCGCGACCGGATAAGCGAATTCGGCCGCGCCTGGCACCTGTGGTCCGCCGCCGAAGCTACCTACCGCATAGATCAGATAGTCGTAACCGATGCTGCCGGAGTCGGCGAGGGTCACGGTGCGCGCGGTCGCGTCGATACGCGCCGCAGTGCCGACCACCAGCTCGACACCCTCGGCGAGGACCTCCCGGTAGTCGACGATCGCATCGTGGGTCCCGCCCACCAGCTGGTGCAGCCGCAGCCGCGGGACGAACACCTGCCGCGGATTGATCACGGTCACCGTCACGTCGTCGCGCTGCGTCACACGATTGGCCGCCATCACCCCGGCGTAACCGCCGCCGACCACGACCACCTCGATCCTCTTGTCCATGGTGTCTCCTCCGACCCGAGTGGTTGAGAACAAGACACCGCATCGACGCAGATCCTGACGTTCTGTGAAGCAGATCACATCATCGGTCGGTGCTGTCAGAAAATCGCGACTGGCGGTGTCTTATGCCCGACCAGTCACACCATCGGGAAGCCGACAGGGATGCCCGCGAACGGCATGGTCTGGCAGCCCGTCGGCGATGAACGGCTCGGCGGATCGACGGCCGGTCCGAGTCGCCCCGCACCTGAAGGAACCTCATGGACCTCACCCTCTGGATCGTTGCCGGGCTACTTGCCGCCCTCGCCCTGTTCAGTGGCGCCACCAAAGTGTTCTTGCCTAAGTCCAAGCTGGACGAGTCAACGGATTGGACCGAGAGCGTAAGCGCCGGTTTCGTCAAAACCCTCGGGGGCCTCGAGATCCTGGCCGCGGTGGGCCTGATCCTGCCCGCAGCGCTCGACATTGCGCCGGTGATGGTGCCGGTGACCGCCGTCTGCTGGATTCTGCTGATGATCGGCGGGATGATCACCCACGCCCGCTACGGGCACTACAAAAACGTCGCACTGTGTCTCGCCCTCCTCGCTGCGGCCGCCTTCGTGGCCTGGGGCCGCTTCGGCCCCGAGCCGTTCACCGGCTGAAATGAGGCGTGCCCGACCCTCTAGGGCACGCCTGGAACCTCGGACTCGGCCCCTGTCCGCTCGGATGCAGTGGCGCCCGCCCTCAACGCGAGCGAGGAACGCAACGCCTTCGCCGGCGGGCGAGGAACGCAACTTCACCGTGAGGCTGTTGTGGCCCCGCAGCGCCCGGGGGTGGCGCCCCCAACCTGGGCCTTGATTGGTGTGGTCCTCCAACGCCGTTAATCATCAACGGGCCACTATGTACCGGCACCCCGTCACGCCCTCGTCGTTCTGGCCGTGCTCGGCCTGAGATAGCGCATCGAGGCTATTGGCGATAGTGCGGTCTCCATTGGTCGAGACGCCTGGCCTCATGGGGGCCCGGTCGGCCTGGAGGGATGTGCATTGGTGGCGGTCAGGGCCTGGCGGCGGTCTGCAGTGCGTCGGTTGGTAGACGCGTCCGCCGCTCAGGCCCGGTCGGTCCGTCCTGGTCAGAGGGTTGGGTTGAGGACGAACATTCCGCCCTTCTGGGAGACGGCGGAGAGCTTGGAGGCGCTGATGGTGTGCTTGCCGCCGGTCGCCTTCCAAGGATCCCAGACGGTCATGGTCTTCTTGCCGGCGTTGTAGCCGTACAGGGCCGGGACGAACGCTGGCACCGGTGGAAAGCTGAGCAGACGAAGCTGTGGGACGGTTAACGGTCAGCAGCCCGGTCCTGACCGATTGCGAAACCCCGGTTATGGTCGCGGCTGGACCGTGTTCAGGGAGCCCGCGGCGCGGTGGGAGTGTTGGTCGTAGCTTGCTAGATCATTGCAGTATTCCCCAGCCTCGGCCCGGCAGCGCGGAGTGCGGGACGACGGTAGACGGCTCGGGCAGGGTGGTGTGTGGAGGCGCGCCGGTCACCAGACTCCGAGTGGCATGACGTCCCAAGAGAGACGGATGACCGGACGTGTCTGCAACTGCAACGGATCGAGGGCTTCGCTCGCGAAGTGGATGACCAGGCCCTCATGCTCGCCTCGCTTCTCGATCGTGAGGCTCTGCAGCCTGCGAAGCCTGCCGATCGACGCGGTCTCTTCGCCCGCCTCGAACATCGTCAGGTACGCCTCGCCCGACGTGGGATCGAGTGAGAAGAGCACTTCGCGATCACCTCGCCGGAGACGGAACGACTGAAGACCGACGGGCCAGGAAAGATCCTCGTGGTCGGAGGTCGGTTCGTCCTCGAAGAGCCAGATCAGATCTGCGAGCTCGGGCATCTCCATGAGGCTGACGCTATAGGCGGCAGCGATCAACGGGGAGGTAGGCGGCGGGTGGTCGAGCCTGTTGAAGCGCGCTGGTTGGGCGCCCTGGGATCTCAGTGGGCGGGAGGCCGGGCCCCGCCTGAAAAGTGACGACTACATCGCGAGGGCCTTGAACTAGAGGTCGATCACGATCTTGCCGTGTACGTGGCGGCCGGCCTGGAGTTCGGCCGCGCGGCGGATCTGGTCGCTCGGGAAGCTCGCCGCGATCGGCACCCGGATTCGGCCCGTCGCGACCAGGCGGGCGATCTCTTCCAGGGCGCCGGGGGCGGAGTTCGCGCCGTTGGCCGCCGACACGCCCTCGACTTGCGCGGCGATGGTGCAGATGCGGTCGTCCGGGACGCCGAGTTTCCTTGCGGCGTGCACCGTCTCCGTCCCGTACAGGTCGATGGCGGCGGTGACACCGCCGGGAGCGAGGGCTCGGACCCGGTCGGCCAGACCCTCGCCGTAGGGGACCGGCTCGGCTCCGAGATCGCGCAGGAAATCGGCAGATGTCGCCGATCCCGTCCCGATCACGCGCGCTCCTGTGAGCCTGGCAAGTTGGACGGCGAACACCCCGACCCCGCCCGCCGCGCCGCCGATCAGCACCGTGTCGTCCGGGCCGGGGTCGACCACGGCGAGGGCGGCGGATGCCGTGCGCCCGGCGATCGTGAGGGTGGCGGCGGTGCGGTCGTCGACGCCGTCGGGCGTGTGATGGGCCTCGCTCGCCGCGTCCCCCTCGGCCAGGTCGATCACCACGAAGTCGGCGACCGCGCGGGACAGGGCGCCCCCGAACACCCGGTCGCCCGGCGCGAAGCCGGTCACCCCGTCACCGACCTGGTCGACCAGCCCCGCGTAGTCGGTCCCGAAGCCGGTCGGGAGGCTCAGGCCGAACCGGGCGGCGGTGTCCGCGTCGGCGGTGATGATCCAGTCCATCGGGTTGAGGCCGGCCGCGGTGACTTGCACGCGGATCTGTCCTGGGCCGGCCTGCGGAGCGGGAACCTCACAGATGTCCAGTACTTCGGGGCCGCCGAATGAATCGAGCCGAACCGCTCGGCTCCTGTTCGTCGGCGGGTGGTCGCTCTGTTCCTGCATGTACGCCTGTCTCCTTGGGGGCCGAGGGAACGCATGAAACGGACTATGCTCCGTTTCATGGCTGACTCTAACACAACCGGAGCGTGATCCGTTTTGGGTGAGGCGAAGATGCGCGCGCCGCGGGCGGACGCGGCCCGTAACCGTGACCAGTTGCTCGCGGTGGCGACCCGCGTGTTCGCGTCGGCTGACGCCGAGACGTCGATGCGCGCGATCGCCCGCGAGGCCGGAGTCGGCATCGCCACGCTCTACCGGCACTTCCCGACCCGCGAGTCGCTGGTCGATGCGGTCTACCGGGACCAGGTCGAGCGGCTGACGACCGGCGCCCGCGAGTTGCTCGACCGGCTGCCCCCGGCTGCGGCGATGCGGCGCTGGATGGACTTGTTCGGGGACTGGGTCGCGACCAAGAACGGCATGCTCGACACGCTGGTCGCGATGATCGAGTCGGGCGAGATCGCCCATGTGCAGACGCGGAGCGAGCTACTGGCGGCCGTCACCACGATTCTCGACGCCGGTCGCGCGGCGGGCGACCTCCGCTCCGACGTCACCGCCGAAGACATCGCCGCGTCCCTCATCGGCATCTTCACCGTGGCCCCCCGGCACGAGCATGAAGCCAGGGCCGGTCGCCTGCTCGACCTTCTGATGGACGGCCTCCGGCCCGCCGCCCGGCCGACCTGAGTCCGGATCGAAGTGGCCAGTGCGGTGACCACTATCGATCACCAGGTTGGTCACGCGGCTTGGGGGCGAGGACGTCCCCATCGGCGACAGTTCTCGCTGCGGACCCGCGCGCGTGCCCGCCGTTGCGCGGCCAGGATGGGTTGCAACGCTGGTCAACGGGCGGGTCTGGACGTGCCCGGGCGACCGCAGCGCAATGGTGGCCCATCGGGAATCGATTCGGCCCGGCCAGGCATCTTGATCGTCTGCCAAGGGTCCTTTCAGCGGTAGCGGCCGGAAATGGCAAGCGAAGGCCAGGGCGATTTGCTCGGCCACCGAGACGATGCGCAGACCGGTACCTGCTTGAGGCACGTCTGACGCTCGACCGCAAGGCCGACGAGGCCATGAAGGCCCATATCGAGCGGGCGTCGAATGCGCTGATGGCGTTTCTCGACACCGCCGAACCGCCGGCGAGATGACGTGACGCCAACCCCCGGCATCCTGAAGGTCGCAAGGGGTCCATGTAGCCTGCCGCAGACGGTCTGGGCGAAGGGCCGCGGCGGCGACCGGGAGGTTTCGTGGACGAGCTGTCACTCTTGGTCGTCTTCGCGGGCTGCCTTTTCGTGGCCGGGGTTTTCCTGCTGGCCAGGGCCAGGCTGTTCCGTGCCCGCGCGGTGCGCGTCTCGGGACGCATCACCAAGCTCGACGTCATCTTCAGCGAGAACGGGAGCACCATCCGGGAGGCGATCGTCGAGTTCGTCACCGAGGACGGGCGCGAGATCACGACCAAGGGTGGCGACATCGGGATGCGGAACCTGCGTGAGGGGAGCCAGGTCAAAGTCCTGTACCACCCCAAGAAGCCCGCGGTGGCTTTTGTCGAAGGCACGTCGATGCGCGGCGGCTGGGTCGGCGGAGTCTTCATCTGTTTCGGGCTATGCCTCGCGCTCGCCTTCGTCCTGACACTGCTCTTCGGCCCCGAATGAACAATGCGACCTGGCGCGCTCCGGCAGCGGGCAAGAGCGTGCCAGGTCAGCGGTGGGAGGGCTTCCCGTAGAGGGAGACCCTGTCGTCGCGTTCGAGACTGTAGTGGCGTCCGAGGAACATGGCGCTCTCGGGAGTCTCGTGGGCAATGCTGACTGCCCAGTCGCAGTACGTCCAGGTCATTGAATAGCCGGAGAGCCGGAAGTTGGCCCGGTACGACGCGCTTTGGCCCGGTGCCAGGGTTCCGATGTGGACCATTCGTCTGGTCACCGGAAAGGAAGCCCAGACCGGCTGGCGCTCAATTCGGATCGCGCCGCTCGGTTCGCGCTTCAGGCACAGCCAGTCCACCTCGGAAAGGTCGCCGTGGGTGCGGAGTTCCTCAGACGGGACGTACCCATCGGCCTCCCGCATCCAGACCTCGTGCACAAGTACTTCCCCGCCACCGTCACTCTCTGGGACGGGGAATGCCTTGGGAAGCCGGCCGCGCTTGGTCGCCTCGGCCGCACCTCTGCCGCGTCCGGTCCAGACGGTGCGAACCCGTTGGATGACCAACACGACACCGATCATGCCACCCGGCAGGCGCGAAGCACGCGCCAGCGTGGTCCACTCGGCGGGCGGTGGGTAGATGATTCCTTGACGAATAATTCGGTGACGAACTATATTGATGCCTCTGATGAGAGAGAGGTCTCATGCCCGAATCCGTGACTCCGCGCGAGATCTTTCTGAGGCTGGTGCACGGCGTCTGCGAGGAACGCTGGGAAGACGTGATCGAGTTCTACGCCGAGAAGACCCACGTAGAGCACCCTTTCCATCCACTTGCGGCGCCCCCGCTGCGGTCTCTTGAGGAGTTGCGCGCGCACTTCGGGATCGACGCACCGCCTGGCGCCTATACAGGGCACACCCTGCGTCGCCGGCCGGTCGGCATCACTGTTCACGAGACCGCGGATCCCGAGGTCATCGTGGCCGAGTTCCGGTACGAGGGGACCGTGGTGGAGACCGGCGAGCCCTTCGCCGTTCCGGCGATCTTCGTCATGCGGGTCCGCGACGGGAAGATCGTTGAGTCCCGCGATTACCTCGACCACCTGCGTTCGGCCCAAGCACGTGGTCAGCTGGGCGAGGTCCTCGCCGCTGCCGGGGGGCGATCCAACCCCTGACGGGTGAGGACGGCAGGCTCGCCTTCCAGCTAGAACCCCGTCTCAGTCCAGCCCCGCGTACGTGCGGCACTTCGCTCGCCGGGACGGGAGGCCCCAAGAGCTGAGCATCAGCATGAAGTTGCCCCACCGCCAGGTGTCGTCCCCCATCTCGGCCAGTGTCCGGACGGCGAGCTGCTGCGGTTCGGTCAGCTCCGCGAATGGCGGCAGGGGCGTGCTCCGCGGCTGCCCGAAGACGTGTTGCAGCACGGCCTCGGCCGTTGGGAAGGCATCGGGGCCGGAGCTGAGCGCCAGCCCCTTGAGCAGGGCGCCGAGAAGCCTCGGATGCGCCCGCTCCTCGATCCCCGAGAGCGTGATCGTCGCGTAGCCGCGCACGTTGCCGTCCAGATGATGGATCCCGGGTTCGGAGTTCTCGGGTGGCTGGACGGCGGCCGCCTCCAGCACGTCCAGGACGTCCGGGTCGGTGACCTCCAGGCGGGCCAGTGCGATCGCGGAGGCGCACCGGAGGAGCGCGTCCTGGCCGGTCAGGAAAGCGCGGAGCCGCGGTACGAGGTCATGGCCGGACAGCAGACCCGCGGAGATGATCGCGTTCACCGCGACGGCGGGGACGATGCCCGGCTCCAGGAGCGGCCGCAGGGCGGGCAGCGTGTCGGCCGCCTCTTCCGGGAACCAGCCCAGCGTGTACGCCGCGGCGGCCTGGATCTCCGGGTCAGGATCGCCGAGTAGGTCGCGCAGCGTCGGACTGGTGGCGCGAACGGCGTCGTATGCATCGAGTTCGGCTTCGGCGTGGTGCAGGGACTGGCCGGGTTCGAATGCGGCGAGATGCATCTCGCGGACTCTTCGCTCGCCTTCGTCCTTGGCCTCTGCGACCCACTGCTCCATTCGGCGCAGCTCTTCGTCGGGGTCGGCGGCACGCATCTCTTGGATGCCCGCGCGCCATCCGGTGATGTCGACGCCGTGCGGCAGGTACGACTCGTCGTAGCCGATGGCGATCGCGGAGAGGAGGTGCACGATGCCGGCGCGGTCCTGGACCCGGGGGTCGGCGGCCAGCGCGGCCAGGAACGGGACGGCGTGCGCGGTCGCCTCGTACCGGCTGCCCTGGTGGAAGATGTTGCCGTACAGCTCGTGTCTTGCCTTGTCGCGCTCGCCGGCTGACTCTGAGGCGAGCGCCCGGAGTTGGTCGGGCACGTCCTCGGCCGAGCCGTAGGCATGTTCGAGGGCGGCCCAGTCGACCTCGTCCAGCCCGGCAAGCGGGCCGCCTTCCCTGTCGCTCATGGCCCGTAATACTGCCAGCCGATACCGACACCCGACACCCGGCGGCAATCCGAGAGGAACATTAGTTCGCTGACTGTCTCCCGGTATGCCTGAGCTTGTTTTAAGTGCGGCAGTCGGAGGACGCGGTGCGAACGGTTTCCAGCAGGCCCGCGACTGTCAGGAGATCGCAGGTGCGGAAGTAGGCCGTTGGATCGTCTTGGGCGATGCCGGGCTGTAGACGCTTCTGGAGGACGGTCTTGCAGTTCGTGAAGATCTTGTGCTGTGCGGCGGTGAGCGAGCCACCTGATTCCAGGCACGCGATTACGCAGGTGTTCAGGTCTTCGGTGACCTGGTCAGACGCTTCGAGAAGGGTGGGGAGGCGCTTGCGGGACCAGAACCTCAGAGCGTGCAGGGCCGCCTCTTGCGGAGCGCCGTACCAGTGGCCGGGCGAGTGGCTGGGATCAAGGTCTGCGGGGCGAGGGCTTCGCTGACCCTGCAGTTTCGCGCGTCCACGCTTGGCGGCGTAGTCGCGGACATCCGCCTTCCACAGTTCGCGGCTGGTTGTGAGCGCCTCCAAGGCACGCAGCAGCGATTGCTCGTCGCGTCGAAACGGCCCCGCGATCTCCTCCAAATAGCTGAGGGTCGCATGGAAACCGAGGGGGCGATACAACTGCACGCACGATTGGAGATCTGCGACCCGCCGAGGGTAGGGCCGAGTGGGATCACGCACCTTTCGCGCGTACAAACTGAAACTCACGTTCGAAGGTTAGTACGGCGACCAAAGGGCCGCCCTCAACGCGACCCAGCCTGACGCGACGGGCTGCGCGTCAGGCTGGGGCGGTTCGTTGCGGGTCAGTGTGGGGTTTCCTGGACGATCGGGTTGGTCAATGAGCCGATCTGCTCGATCTCGATCGTGCACTCGTCGCCCGGCTTCAGCCAGACCTGCGGGTCGCGCAGGGCGCCGACGCCGCCGGGGGTGCCGGTGACGATCACATCGCCCGGGTCCAGCGTCATGGCCTCGGAGAGGAGGGAGACCAGGGCGGCCACGCCGAAGATCATGTCCTTGGTGTCGGCCTCCTGCATCGTCTCGCCGTTCAGGAGCGTCCTGATGCGCAGTCCGGCGCAGCCGGGGGGCAGTTCGTCGCGCGTGACGAGTTCCGGGCCGAAGGCGCCGGTGCCGTCGAAGGTCTTGCCCATCGTCCACTGCTGCGACTTGATCTGGAAATCCCGGACGGAGCCGTCGTTGAACGCGGAGTAGCCCGCGACGTGGTCGAGCGCCTCGTCTTCGCCGATGTGCCTGCCGCCCTTGCCGATGACGGCGGCGAGTTCGCACTCGTAGTCGAGGAGGTCGGACGCGTCCGGCCGCACCAGCGGTTCGCCGTGCGCGACCAGGCTGTTGGCGAACCGGGCGAAGACGGCCGGGTAGGACGGCGCCTCGAAGCCGCTCTCCGCCGAGTGCTCGTGGTAGTTCAGCCCGATGCAGAGGATCTTCCCCGGCCGGACGACCGGTGGTAGCAGCCGCACGTCCGGCAGGGCGAGTTCCGGTGCGCCGTCGAGGGTCTTCCCCAGGTCGGCCAGGTCGGCGTCGCTGCGCAGGAAGTGCTGGAGGTCGCCGCCGAGCTCGGAGACCGGACGGCCTCGATAGCCCTCTCCGGATTTGATCGCGACGCCCTCTTCGGTGCCGGTGGTGTAGGTGATGAATCGCACCCGTGCCTCCTGTGACTGGGGTTATGCGGCGTAGATGGCGCCGGTGACGGTGGCGGCGGCCATGGCGATGACGCTGAGGCCGAGGGTCCATGGCCAGGCGAAGCGCTGCAGCGTCCCGATGTCGGTCCGCAGCAGGGTGGCGACGAAGTAGATCGGGGCGATCAGCGGGCTGAGCGAGTGCAGGGGCATGCCGATCAGGGCGGCGCGGGCGACCACCTCGGGCGGGATGCCGAACTCTCCGGCGGTCTGCGCGAGGATCGGGACGACGCCGAGGTAGAAGCCGTCGGTCGACAGGATGATCAGCATCGGCATGGAGAGCGCCGCGGTGACGAAGGCGAAGGCCCCGCCCCAGCTCTCCGGGACGGCCGAGATGATGTGGTCGGACATCGCCTCGACCATGCCGCTCTCGCTGATGATGCCGGTGAACGCGCCGGCCGCCAGGATGAGCGTGATCAGCATGACGACGGTGCCGGCGTGCGGCTTCAGCCGCTCCTGCTGCTCGCGCAGGTTGGGGAAGTTGACCGTGATCGCGATCGCGAACGCGGTCATCACCAGCGCCGGCAGGGGCATGATCCCGAGCCCCAGGCCCACCATGAGCGCGACCGTGAGCGGGAAGTTGAACCAGAAGTTCCGGGGCTCGATCACCGTGCGGGGTTCGTGGGCGCCCCCCGGTGCGTCGGCGCCCCCCGGTGCGTCCGCCTCCGCCGGCGCTTCGAGCCCGCGCAGCCGCTTCCGCTCCGCGCGGCCGAGGACGTAGGCGAAGACGAGGCAGGCCGCGAGCGAGACGAAGAACGCCGGCAGCATGGGGACGACGATGTCGGTGATGTCGATCTTGAGGGAGATCGCCATCCGGGCCGCCGGGCCGCCCCACGGCATCCAGTTGAGGATCGGGCAGATGACGCCCAGCAGCATGGCGATGATCAGCGGGTTGACGCCGACCCGGCGGTAGATCGGATACATCGCGGACACGGTGATCAGCACGGCCGTGGCGCCGTCGCCGTCCAGGCCGACGATCATGACCAGGATCGCGGTGCCCACCACGATCCGCACCGGATCGTCGCCCACCGCGGCGACGATCCGGCGGACGAACGGCTCGAACAGCCCGCATTCGAACATCACCAGGAAATACATCAGGGCGAAGACGAGCATCACCGCGGTCGGCGCGGTTTCCGCGATTCCGGAGATCATCATGTCGCCCAGATCGGCACCGAACCCGCCGATCAGTCCGAATACCGTGGGGACGAGGATGAGGGCGGCGACGGCCGACAGCCTTTTCGTCATGACCAATGCGGTGAAGAGGCCGATCGTCCCGAACCCCAGGAGAGCCAGCATGGTGTTTCCTCTCTGCTGTGACCCCCGCCAAGGCACCCGGCAAGCGGAATGACCTCGGAAGACTTTTGCGACGAGGCCGAGCGTAGGAGCCCGGTCGCGGCGGGTCGTCACACCGTCCGGGGAGGCGTATCCCCTGGTCGGGGGACTCCTCGCCCGGTGTGGTCCGGATAACATCGCTTCGGTGGCGAATGCGGACGACGCCGGGACGGCGGTGGCGCGGGCGTCCCCGCGATGGGCGGACGCTCCCCGCGTGATGCGCTCCCTCGAACGGCGGGCCCTCCCCGTCGCCGTCGCGTGCCTGCTGGTCGACGCCGTGGTGGTGGGCGTCGCGACGCCAGACCTGCCCGTCGCGCTCCGGGCCGGGGTGCTCGCCGCCGTCGTGGGCGTCGACGCCGCCCTGGCGCTGCCCGTCCGGTACTCCGGGTGGGTCGTCGTCCTGCACGCGGTCACCGCGGTCGGCCTCGCCGTCGTGCTCCGCGGGACCCCCGAGCCCGAGCTCGACCTGGTCGGGACGGTGATCGCCGCCTACCGCGCCGGCGCGTGGCTGCGCGGCCGGTGGAGCGTCGGCGCCGTCTCCGCGCTGGCGGTGGGCGCGGTCACCGCGCAGCTGGTCGCCGACCCGGCGAACCCCCTCGCGGCCGCCACCGAGATGATGAAGGACGCGTGCATTCCCTGGCTGGTCGGCAGGTACACCTCGTCCCGCCGCGCGCACATTTCGGAACTGCGCCACAACCGGGAGAACGAATTGCGCGAGGCCGCCGCGGAAATGGAGAGGGCGGTCGACAGGGTCCGGACGTCGATCGCGCGTGATCTGCACGATGTCATTTCCCACCACGTGAGCGCGATCGGGGTGCACGCGGGCGCCGCGCGGATGAAACTCGCGGCCAAACCGGAATTCGCCGATTCGGAGATCATGGACTCGCTCGGGGCCGTCGAGTCGTCCAGCCGTTCGGCGATGGCCGACCTGCGCCGCATGCTCGACGTCCTGCACGAGAAGGCGGACTCGACCGACCAGCTCGGGCTCGCCAACCTCGTCGACCTGTTCGACGGGGTGCACCGGTCGGGGCTGGCCGTCCGGTTCCGGGTGAGCGGCGCGCCGCGCGGGCTGCCCGGCCCCGTCGACGCCGCGCTGTACCGGATCACCCAGGAGATGCTGACCAACGCGCTGCGGTACGGGGACGGGAACGTCGTGGAGGTCGATCTCGACTTCGGCGAGACCCGGATCGTGCTGACCGCGCGCAACGGCATCGGGCCGCGGTCCGAGCGCGGCGACCGCCCCTCGACCGGGCGCGGGCTGGACGGCATCCGCAGCCGGGCCGCCCTGTTCGGGGGCACCGTCTCCCACGGACCCGACGCCGCCGGCCGGACCTGGGCGACCAGGGTCAGCGTGTCCTGCGGCGCCCCATCACCAGGAGAAGCACCGTCATGTTCCGCGTACTGATCGCCGACGACCACGCGACCTTCCGGTCCGGCCTGCGCGCGATCCTCAGCACCCAGCCGGACTTCGAGTGCGTGGCCGAGGTCGCGGACGGGCGCGCCGCGGTCGCGGAGACCATCCGGCTGCGCCCGGACCTCGCGATCCTGGACGTCCGGATGCCCAAGTTCGACGGGCTGGCGGCGGCGGCCGAGATCGTCGCCTCGGGGCTGACCGGTGTCCGCATGCTGATGCTCACCACCTACGACAGCGACGAGTACCTGCACCGCGCGCTGACCGCCGGGGTGCACGGCTTCGTGCTCAAGAGCCTGCCGCCGGAGGAGCTCATCGCCGCGGTCCGGGCGGCGGCGCGCGGCGACGCCTACGTGGACCCGTCGGTCGTGCGGCGGCTCACGCCGCGCATCGCCGACGCCCTGGCCCCGGCCGAGGAGGCGCCTCCGGAGCCGCCGCCCGGGATGGCCCGGCTGACGGCGCGGGAGCGCGAGGTGTTCGTGCTGCTCGCGGAGGGGTTCACGAATCCGGAGATCGGCGCGCGCCTCTACATCGGCGACGAGACCGTCAAGACCCATGTCTCGCGGATCCTCACCAAGCTGAAGTTGCGCGACCGGGTGCACGCCGTCCGGTACGCCTACCGGCACGGCATCGTCCAGGTCGGGGACGAGCAGGACCTCTAGGACGCGCAACCGCCCGCGGGACGCGTCATCCCGCCTTCCTGGTGTTCGCGCGCACGGCCGCGAGGTCGGGGTACCCGTTCACGGCCATCAGCAGATCCGCCTCGGCGAGCAGCATCCGCAGCACGTGGACCAGCCCGGCGACGCCGCCGAGCGCGAGCCCGTAGACGTAGGGGCGGCCGATGCCGACCATGGTGGCGCCGAGGCCGAGCGCCTTGACCACGTCGGACCCGCTCCGGACGCCGGAGTCGAACAGGACCGGCACCCGGTCGTCGCAGGCCGCCACCACGTCCGGCAGGAGTTCAAGGGCGCTGAGGCCGCCGTTGGCCTGGCGCCCGCCGTGGTTGGAGCAGTAGACGCCGTCCACACCGGCGTCGACGGCGCGGCGGGCGTCGTCCGGGTGGCAGATCCCCTTGAGGATGATCGGCAGCTCCGTCAGCGACCGGAGCCAGTCCAGGTCGGCCCAGGTCAGCGGGTTGCCGAAGGTCTCCGCCCAGGCGCGGACGTCCTCCCGCGGCGCGCCGGCCGGACCGGCGAGGCGGCGGAAGACCGGATCGCCGGAGTAGTTCTTCAGGACGTGCCCGCGCAGCTGGGGGAAGTTGCCGGTGGCCAGGTCGCGGGGCCGCCAGCCGGGGATCCAGGTGTCGAGGGTGACCGCGATGGCGCGGTAGCCGGCCTTCTCCGCGCGCTCGACCAGGCTGGCCGCGAGATCGCGGTCCTTGGGCGTGTAGAGCTGGAAGAGGCTCGGCGTCGGGCCCGCGTGCTCGATCACCTCCTCCAGCGGGTCCTGCATGAGCGTGGAGAACATCGCGGGCACGCCGGTCTCGGCGGCGGCCCGCGCGACCGCGATGTCCCCGTGCCCGTCGGCGGTGACCAGCCCGACCACGCCGATCGGCGCCATGAAGATCGGGGCGGGGAACGTCTGCCCCCACGCCGTGACCGACATGTCGCGCTTCTCGGCGCCGACCAGCATGCGCGGTACCAGCCCCCACCGCGCGAAGGCGTCGGCGTTGCGGCGCTGGGTCGCCTCGTCCCCCGCTCCGCCCGCGATGTAGGAGTGCAGCGACCGCGGGAGCGCGGCGGCCGCCTTGCGCTCCAGCGTCGCGTAGTCCATCGGGAGGTCCGAGACGTTCCCGCTCAACGCGTCGAGGTAGATCTCGAACTGGTAGTCACCGAATTGGCCGGTCATGCCGTTCCCGTCCTCTCAGGAGAGTTCGACGTCGAGCAGGTAGGCGTACTGCTGGCCGGAATGCAGGTCGCGTTCCTCGACACCGCCCTGCGGGACGCGCCGTGGATAAGAAATCTTCAGAACCTTCAACTGGGGGATCGGGTAGAAGGACACGGTCTCCGGATCGACGCCGTAGATCGTCCCGACGGACTCGGCGCTGAGCTCCGGGCTCCGGACGTAGCGGTCGTAGTTCTCCTCGCCGTCGAACATCAGGTCGATCGTGACCCAGAACGGCCCCGCCACCTTCGATTCGACGTGCCGGCAGACTTCACTGACCTTGGGCATCGCTGGCCACCTTCTCTCTCTCTCGGTTCTTCAGGCGTCGATCATTTCGAAGCGGACGAGTTCCAGCGGATCGTCGAGGCTGACCACATGGTTCAGCTCGTACTGGTAGACGGGGCCGCGGTCGATGTCGCCGGGCGTGAACGCCCAGCCGTAACTGGGCAGCTCCATTCCCATCCGGATGGGCATGTGGAAGAAGTACGGGTTGCAGGCTTTCGCCATCTCGCTCGCGAGTTCCTGCGTCTTGGCCGTGATGACGCCCATCAGGCCGATTTCGAGGGGCACCGATCCCGGAGCCGGCGGCATGCCGCTCACCCCGTTGTAGCCGTACATGCGCAGGGAGATGTGGAAGTCGCCCTCGTCGAGACCGGTGGCCGACTTCGCCCGTTCGGTCATCGTGAACAGCATCTTGTCGTGGAACGTCTGGGGGGCGGCCAGCACGTCGGGATCGGCGATCCCGACGATCATGATGGTCTGGAAGAGGTTCCCCGAGGCGCCTTCCAGCTTCATCGTGTACGGCCGCGGAATCCACTCCGAGCCGGTCACCCGCACCTTCGACTCGGTCAGCTGGACGTACTCGCAGTCCGTCACGTCGAGTTCGCCGCCCGGCTCGGTCAGCCGCCACGGGTTCTTGTTCTCGTAGAGGAAGTGCCCCGAGATGCCGTTCACCGTGGCCTTGAACCGCGGGTCCACCGGCTCGACGTCGAAGCCGTCCGCGCCGATCTCGATCAGCACCCCGCGCTGGCCGGTCTTCGCCGACGTGGCCTGGCCGCCGCACTCGGCGATCTTGCCGGCGTGCCAGGACGGGCCGGCGGGCGCGCCCTTCCACAGCGGGTAGGCGGCGATGACCGCCGGATCGGAGGCGCGCCCGCCGATGATGATGTCGGCGCCGGCCTCCAGCGCGGCGAAGTAGGGCTCGGGGCCCATCAGGGCGACGATGTGCAGGCAGCGGTCGATCCGCGCCTCGTCGAGGTCGCCGAGCGGCGGCAGGTTGGAGATCCGGCCCTCGGCGAGCTTCCGCTTGACGATCTCCGGCGACTGCTCCGAGTAGAGCAGCGCGATCTTCGGCGAGTACCCCTTCTCCTTGGCGATCTCCAGGACGATGTCCCGCGTCCAGTCGACGTTCAGGTCGCCGCCCGCCTGCCCGGCCGTGCCGATCAGCAGCGGGATCTCCGCGGTCCGCTGGGCGTGCATCAGCAGTTCCAGGTCCCTTTTCACGGAGTTGCGGTCGTTCTTGGACATGCCCTTGGCGAGATAGGCCGCGCCGCTGTCCGTCGATCCCGCGTCCAGCGAGATCGCGTCGGGGTCGCGTGCGAGGGCGAGGTCGATCTCCTCCGGGAAGAGGCCGACTCCCAGTGAACCTTGCGGCACATAGACCTTGATTGACGTGCTCATGCCGGCGTCCTTTCCATAGGGAGGAATCAGTGCTGGTTGGGTGGGACGGCGCTGCCCGTCTTGCCGACGAGGAAATCCAGATCGCACCCGTCGTGCGCCTGGTTCACGGTGTCGATGTAGAGCTTCGCGTAGCCCCGCGTGGCCTTCGGTTCGGGAATTTGACGCGCTTCGAGCCGCTCCCGCAGTTCGTCGTCGGAGATGAGCAGATCGAGCCGTCGCTCGGCCACGTCGAGTTCGATGACGTCGCCATTTCGGACCACGTCCAGCGCGCCGCCGGCGGCCGCTTCGGGGGACACGTGCAGGACGACCGCGCCGAACGAGGTACCGCTCATCCGCGCGTCGGAGATGCGCACCATGTCCCTGACGCCCTGGGCCAGCAGCTTCGCCGGAATGGGCATCATGCCGAGCTCCGGCATGCCGGGAAAGCCCTTGGGGCCGCAGTTCTTCAGGACCATGACCGAGTCCGCGTCGATGTCGAGACCGGGATCGTCGACGCGCTCGTTCAGGTCGTCCTGGTTCTCGAAGACGACGGCCCGGCCCCGGTGCTTGAGCAGCCGCGGCTCCGCGGCGGACGGCTTGATGACGGCGCCGTCCGGGCACAGGTTGCCGCGCAGGACCGCGATCCCCGAGTGCGACTTGAACGGCTCCGCCACGCTGAAGATCACGTCGCGGTCGTGGCAGACGGCGCCGGCGTTGCTCTCCGCGAGCGTGCGGCCGGACGCGGTCAGCGCGCCGCCGTCCAGCAGGCCGGCCTCGCACAGGTCCCGGATGATCACCGGCAGGCCGCCGGCCTCGTGGAAGTCCTGCATCAGGTGGTCGCCGGACGGCTGGATGTTGAGCAGCGTGGGAATGTCCCTGCCGATCCGGTGCCAGTCCTCGATGGACAGCGGCACCTCCATCCGCCGCGCCACCGCGGTCAGGTGGATGACGGCGTTGGTCGAGCCCCCGATCGCGGCGTTGACCTTGATCGCGTTCTCGAACGCCGCGCGGGTCATCAGCCGGTCGAGCGTGAGGTCCTCGCGGACCATGTCGACGACGCGGCGCCCCGCCATGCGCGCGAGCACCCGGCGCCGGGCGTCGACGGCGGGGATCGCGGCGTTGCCCGGCAGGCCGACGCCCATCGCCTCCACCATCGCCGCCATCGTCGACCCGGTGCCCATGACGTTGCAGACGCCGACGGTGCGGTTGAGGCAGGACTCGGCCTCCTCCACGTCCGCGACCGTCGCCCGGCCCGCGCGCAGGTCCGCCGAGAGGTTCCAGACGTCCTTGATCCCGAAGGGCCTGCCGCGGAAGCTGCCGTTGAGCATCGGCCCCGCCGACACGCCGATCGTCGGCAGGTTCACGCTGGCGGCCCCCATCAGCAGTCCGGGGGTCGTCTTGTCGCAGCCCATCATCAGCACCACCCCGTCGAGCGGGTTGGCGCGCAGGGTCTCCTCGACGTCCATGCTGCAGAGGTTGCGCAGCAGCATGGCGGTGGGACGGGTCAGCGTCTCGCCCGTCGAGATGACGGGGAACTCCATCGGGACGCCGCCCGCCTCCAGGATCCCCTCCCGGACGTGCTGCGCCAGCTCGCGGAAGTGGGAGTTGCAGGAGGTCAGCTCGGACCAGGTGTTGCAGATGCCGATGACGGGCCTGCCGTCGAAGTGGTCCTCCGGCACGCCGCGGCTTCGCACCCAGCTCCGATGCGCGAAGCCCTTCGCGCCTCGGCCGCCGAACCAGTCCTGCGACCGGCGATCAGATGTGTCGTCCATTTTCCTCCGCCTCGTCTCAGTTCGCCTCGTCTCAGAGCGTGCGCTGCTGCCCGTCGCGGAACCGGTCGAGTTCGGGCAGGTAACCGACCGATCCCTCTTCCAAGGTCGTGCCGAAATTGCGTGCGACGCAGGACTGAAGGACGTAGAGCCCGTAAACGAGGATGAGATCGGTGACGCCTTCGGGACCGAACTGGTCGAACTGCTTCCAGTGCTCGTCCGATATGCGGTTCCGGTGGTACATGTCGTCGACGGTGCTGACGACCACGCGGTCGAAACTCTCCAGCCGTGAACTCTCGGGGCCTTCGGCGACGCCGAGAAGGTCCTCGTCCGTGACGCCGAGTTTCAGGCTCGCCTTGCGGTGCTGCGACCACAGGTATTCGCTGTCGCACAGCCAGACCGTGCGCATGCAGGCGAGCTGCCACACGCGCGGCGGGAGGCAGGTGTCGTCGATGGCGCGCTTGCCGAAGGGGGAGATCGCCTGGAGGAACTCCGGGTAGTTGATCATCGCCTTCTGCAGCTTCGACGTGCTCGGTTTGCCGCGGCGGCCCATGCGGTTCGCCTGCTCGATCTGCCGCGGGCTCAGGTTCGCGTAGTCGGCCTCGAAGACGCGTTTGGGCAGGCTGCGCGGGGCCTTGAGGTTCCGGTCGCCTTCGTGGTCCGCCACGTCACGCACCGCGCCCCAACCGGTGAGGCCGTCCTCCAACGGCACGCCCATGCTGTTGACGGCGGCCGCGAGCGAGACGAAGAAGCCGTAGGTCGTCATGATGTCCATGAGCGCGTTCGGCCCGAGCCGGCCGATCCGATACCACTTCTCGTCGTTCAGGTAATGCGTCCGGTGCAATTCGTCGATCGCCTCGA
This sequence comes from Actinomadura madurae, assembly GCF_047130825.1. Taxonomy (NCBI): domain Bacteria; kingdom Bacillati; phylum Actinomycetota; class Actinomycetes; order Streptosporangiales; family Thermomonosporaceae; genus Actinomadura; species Actinomadura madurae. The sequence continues at coordinate 6,117,567 of NZ_CP083237.1, read as the reverse complement.
CGATGTGCCTGTCCATGCCGCTCAGCCCGCCACCCGAGACGCCGGCGGCCACCTCGGCGAGTTCGTCCTCGTTGAGGCCGATCTCCAGGCATCGCTCGCGAATGTGCGACCACAGGTATTCGCTGTCGCCCAGCCAGGCCGTCCGCAGGGAGGCGAGTCCGGCGAGGCGCGGCGGCAGGTCGCCGGTCAGGGTGACGCGCGTGCCGATCCGTCCGATGGAACGGGCGAACTCGGGATAGTTGAGGAAGGTCTTCATCATGGTGGAGGTGCCGCTCTCCCCGTACGGCCCCATCTTGATGCGCACGGCCTCCTGGCGGCCGGAAAGGCCGTCCAGGTCGACTGGCGAAACGCGGGTCGGATATTGCGTCATCGGTTCTCCCAAAAAAGAGGGCGTTATCAGGGCAGGTGGATCGGGGTGACCGGTCCGCCGCCGGTCAGGACGGAGACGACGTTCTCCACCGCGACCTCGGCCATCCGGGTCCGGGTCTCGGTGGTGGCGGAGCCGAGGTGGGGTGCACGTCGAGCAGCAGCGCCGTCGTCAGGTCGGCGGTCGCGTCGACCAGCACGCCCGGGGTGTTCGTGGCGACCGCGCCGCGCGCGGTGATCGCGGCGACGTCGAGGTTGTCGTGGCCGGTGGCCGTGTTCGCCACCACGCGCAGCCGCGGCCCGGCCGTGTCGAGGACGGCCGGTCCGATCCGGTCGTTGAGCGTCGTGATCACCGCGTCGGCGCCGGCCACCGCGGCGCGCGGCTCGGCCGGCGTCAGCGGCCGGTCGTGGGGGGAGACCGTCACCGAGCCGATCCCGGTGAGCGGTGCGAGCACGTCCCCGGGCAGGGCCCGGGTGATGAAGATGCGCACCGGGCCGCCTGGTGCCGGACGCGTTTCAAGGCGAGCAGCCCCTCCGGCGTGAACTCGGGCGACCGCGCCCAGGTCACGAAGGACCGCTCTTCGGCGCGGACCTCCTCGGCCGGCGCGGGAAGCCGGCCGGCGACGGCGCGGGGGACGCGCAGGACGCCGTGCTGGTCGCCGTGCAGGAGGTCGCCGGGTTCCACGTCGAGGCCGCCGACCCGCACCGGTACCCCGATCGCGGTGAGCCGCATGTGGGCGCGGGCGACGCACAGACCGGCCGCGTGCACGGCGAAACCCATCGCGCGCAGGTCCGGCTCGTCCCGCACCCGCCCGTTGGTCACGAACCCGGAGATCGCCGGCGCGGCCAGCAGCGTCCCGTTGACCTCGCCGAGGGACGCCCCGGCGCCGGGCACCTCGTCGAGGTCCTGGACCACGACGACGACCGGTCCCTCGGCGGCGAGCACGGCCCGGTGCAGCTCGGCGACGGGTACCGCGTCGTCGCCCGGTTCGCTCGCCCGCATCGTGGCGGTGACGGCGGTGCCCAGGAAACGTCCCCCGGCGATCCGGCGGAGCGAGCCGTCGGTGTACGCCTGCCCGTCGGCGCCGGCCTCGGTGCGGCGCAGGGCGTTGCTGAGCGCGGGGGTGTCCCGGCCGGCGAGTTGCTCGCAGATGTGGACATGTTCGGACATGCTTGCTCCTCCGGTCGGGTGGGAGGTGGTGATCGCGCCCGGGCTCGTCGCCCGGGGGACATCGGGTGGCCGGCGCCGTCAGAGCAGCGGCGGGACGATCGCGTCGATCAGGTGCGGGCCGGGCTCGGCCAGCGCCCGCCGGAACTGCTCGGCCAGCTCCTCCGCGGTCGTCGCCCGCGTCGCGGGAACGCCCATGCCTTCGGCGATCCCGACGAAGTCGATCTCCGGCCGGGACAGGTCGAGCAGCTCGGCCGCCTTGGGGCCGCCGTCCGCCCCGACCCGCTGCAGCTCCAGCCGCAGGATGGCGTAGGCGCCGTTGTTCAGCAGGACCGTGGTGACGTCGAGGTCCTCCCGCGCCTGCGTCCACAGCGCCGAGATCGTGTACATCGCGCTGCCGTCGGACTGCAGGTCGATCACCGGCCGGTCCGGCGCGGCGACGGCCGCGCCGGTCGCGACGGGCATGCCGAAGCCGATCGCGCCCCCGGTCAGGGTCAGCACGTCGTGCCGCGGCGCGCCCGCGGTCGCGGCGGGCAGCGCCAGCCCGGAGGTGTTCGCCTCGTCCGCGATGATCGCGCGCTCGGGGAGCAGCGCGCCGATCACCTCGGCCCAGTTCTGCAGGGTCAGCGGCCCGGACGGCAGCGCGGGACGGGAGGGCTCCTGCAGCACCGGCTCGGTTCCGGCGGCGACCAGGTCGGCGAGGTCGGCCAACGCGCGCGGGACGTCCTGCCCGGGTTCCGCCAGTACGTGAACCCGCGCGCCCTCGGGTACCAGGTCGCTCGGCCTGCCCGGGTAGGCGAAGAACGAGGCGGGCGCCTTCGCCCCGGCGACGACCACGTGCGCGACCCCGTCGAGCTGCTGCGCGACCTGCTCGCCGAGGTAGCCGAGCCGCTCGATCGCCGGCAGGCCCGCGCCGCGTTCGAGCCGCGCAGGGAACGTCTCGGCGAACGCCCGCGCGCCGGTCGCGGCGGCGATCCGGCCGGTCGCGCGCAGCCCGGCCTCGCGGCAGGCGTCGCCGCCGATGATCAGTGCCACCGGCTCGCCGCCGGTCAGCACCCCGGCGACGTCCCGCACGGTGGTCGCGTCGACGGCCCGGGGGCCGCGCGGCGGGACGGGAGCGGCGGTCTCGCCGCCCTCGCCCCAGGACGCGTCGGCCGGGAGGAGCAGCGTCGCGATGCGCCCGGGGGCGTCCTGGGCGGCCGCGACCGCCGCGGCGGCGTCGGCGCCGACGTCCTTCGCGTGCTCGGACCGGCGGACCCAGCCTTCGAGCGAGCCGGCCACGGCCTCGATGTCGGAGTCGAGCGGTGCGTCGTAGCGCCGGTGGTAGGTCGCGTGGTCGCCGACCACGTTGACGATCGGGGTGCGCGCGCGGCGCGCGTTGTGCAGGTTCGCCAGCCCGTTGCCGAGACCCGGGCCGAGGTGCAGCAGCGTCGCGGCCGGCTTCCCGGCGATCCGCGCGTAGCCGTCCGCGGCGCCGGTGACGACCCCCTCGAACAGGCCGAGCACGCCCCGCATCCCGGGGACGGAGTCGAGCGCGGCGACGAAGTGCATCTCCGAGGTGCCGGGATTGGCGAAGCACACCTCCACGCCTGCGTCCGCGAGCGTGCGGATCAGTGACTGCGCGCCGTTCACCTGGCGGCCTCCTCGTCGGAAAGCAGACCCGGGTTGAGGATCCCGGCCGGGTCGAAGGTCGCCTTGATGCGCCGCATCAGCGCGATCTTCGCCGGGTCCTCCAGTTCCAGGAAGTACCCGGACTTCGTCCGGCCGAGACCATGCTCGCCGGAGATCGCGCCGCCCAGTTCCATGCCCAGCGCGAAGACGCCGGTCAGCAGCTTCCTCCGCTCGTCCGGGTCCTCGCAGAAGACGGCGAGGTGGACGTTGCCGTCGCCGGCGTGCCCGCACCCGGCCACGCTCGCCCCGTACGGCTCCGCGAGCCGCTTGGTCCGGCGCAGGAACTCCGGCATCGCGGCCCGCGGGACCACCACGTCGATGACGTCGTCGGCGCCGAACGCCTTGGCCGTCCAGAACGACTTCTCGCGCGCCTCGATGAGCCTGCGGGCCGAGCCGCCTTCGAGGACGTAGACGTCCAGCGCGCCGAGGGCGTCGAGCAGGCCGCCGAGCTCGCCGATGTCGTCCTGCAGCCGGTCGCCGTCGCGGTCCTCCAGCGCCACCACCAGGTACGCCTCCGCGGAGTCGCGGACGTCCGCGGGCATTCCGAGGTTGAGCCGCACGTGGTCGCTGATCGCGGTGAGCGTCAGGGTGTCGAGGTATTCGAGGATGTGCGGTTCGAGCCCGCTGGAGACGATCTTCGGGACGGCGGTCAGCACCTCGTCGAAGGTCGCGAACGGGGCGAGCACCGTCGCGCCGTGCGGCAGGCGCGGGTGGAGCCGCACGATGATCTCGGTCGCGATCGCGAGCGTGCCCTCGGAGCCGATGATCAGCTGGGTCAGGTCGTAGCCGGTCGAGACCTTCGAGATCTTGCCGCCGGTCCGGATGATCTCTCCGGTCGGCAGCACCGCCTCCAGCCCGACGACGTGGTGCCGCGTGACGCCGTACTTGACCGCGCGCATCCCGCCGGCGTTCGTCCCGACGTTGCCGCCGACGCTCGCGCTCAGCTCGCCGGGGTGGACGGTGTACCCGAGCCCGGCCTCGGCCGTCCGCGCGTCCAGGTCGGCCAGCGTGACGCCCGGCTGGACCACGGCGACGTGGTTCGCGGTGTCGACCTCCAGCACGGCGTTCATCCGCTCGAACGAGATCACCAGGCCGTTCTCCCGCGGCCGCGCGGCCCCCGAGAGCCCGGTGCCCGAGCCCCGCGCGGTGACCGGCACGCCGTGCTCGCCCGCGGCCCTGAGCAGCCCCGCGACCTCCTCGGCGCTTCCCGGCTTCGCCAGGTAGGCGGGACGCCGAGGGGCGACCCGCAGGGCCTCGTCGTGCGCGTAGTCCTCGGGGATCGCCGCGCCTGTCAGCAGATTCGCGTCCCCGACGATATTCGCGAATTGCGCCGCAACACCGCTCATCGCCATTCCTCCTCGGCCATTGGACCGAGATTAGGAAGCGGTGTCGCGGCGGATCGTCCCCCCGCCCGGGGACACCTCTCCCCCAAGCGGGGGACCCGCCGGCCTGGGGAGTGGCGTGGACATGGTCGGCGATGTGCGACTTAATGCCGACATGAAGTCAATCGGCGAGGTGGCGGCCCGGTTCGGGCTTCCGGCGCACGTGCTGCGCTACTGGGAGGCGGAAGGGCTGCTGGCACCGGCCCGCGCGGGCGACCGCCGCCGCTACACCGACGCGGACCTGCGCCGGGTGGCGGCGATCCTGATCGCGAAGGAGGCGGGCTTCGAGCTCGCGGACATCCGGACGATGCTGGCCGCCCGGTCCGCACCGGCCCGCCGCGAGGTGGTGGCCCGGCACCGCGAGCGGCTGCTGACACGGATCGCGCGGGCGCAGGCCGCACTCCACATGATCGAGGGCGACTGCCCGCACGACGACATCATGACGTGCCCGCATTTCCAGAGCCTTCTGACCGATCGCCTGGAGCAGGCCGGCGGGAGAGGCTGAAGCGGGCGGGCGGCGGTGGCCACCTTTTTGTGGGTACTTGCAGGTCGGACGCGGTGCCGTGAGGCTGGGTCATGGGCGGTCGGACGGCCCCCGGACACGGACGGAGGCGTGGCGGTGTATCAGGAGGCCGGCTCGGAAGCGGCCAGTCTCTCCAGGCGGCGGTGGCCCCATTCGGAGAGCGGCTCCAGCGCTTCGGAGAGGTCGCGGCCGAACGGAGTCAACGAGTACACGGTCTTCAGCGGGCGCTCGTCGTGCACCTCGCGATGGACCAGCCCGTCGCTCTCCATCTCCCGGAGCGCCTGAGTCAGCACCTTCTCGGTGAGACCGGGCAACCGCCGGCGCAGCTCGCCGGGACGGTGCGGGCGCGATTCCAGGAGCCAGAGCAGAAGCGTCTTCCATTTGCCATCGATCACGGCGATGGCGGCGGTCACTCCGCAGACATTCGGATCCTGAGCGCGGCTGCGCGTCATCGTCCATCCCCATTCGCACTAACGCAGGAGTTGAGCCATGCCCTCGTACAACGAACAGTCTGCCGTCACGGTGCTCGGTCTCGGGCCGATGGGCCGGGCCCTGGCCGGCGCCTTCCTGGACGCCGGCGTGCCGACCACCGTCTGGAACCGGACGCCGGGCAAGGACCGGGACCTGGTCGAGCGGGGCGCGACCCGCGCGGAGTCGCCCGAAGCCGCGGTCGCCGCGAGCGGGGTGACCGTCGTCTGCGTGGTCAACGGAGATGCGGTGGACGCGATCGTGCGCCGCGCCGCGGTGACCACGGCCCTCAAAGGCCGCGCCCTGGTAAACCTGACCGCCGACACCCCGGACCGGGCCCGGAGCACCGCGGCCTGGGCCGCCGAGCACGGCATCGGGTACCTGGACGGGGCGATCATGACGCCGACCACGACCATCGGCACGCCCGACGCGGTGTTCCTCCACAGCGGCCCGGACGAGCTGTACCGGGCGCATCGTCCCGTCCTGGACGCCCTGGGAGGCGGCCACACCCACCTGGGCGAGGACATCGGGCGGGCGGCGGCCTACGACGTCGCGCTGCTCGACATCTTCTGGACGGCGATGGCCGGCTACGCCCACGCGCTGGCCCTGGCCGGTGCCGAGGGCATCGGCGCACGCGAGCTGGCGCCGTTCGCCAAGGGCATCGGCGCCATCCTGCCGCCGATCTTCGAGCAGACCGCGGAGGACGTGGCCGGCGGCGGGTTCTCCGGCGAGGGCAACCCGATCACGTCCGCGGCGTCGTCCATGGCCCACATCATCGAGACGTCCGAAGCCCACGGCATCGACGCGCGCATGATGCGCGCGGCGGACGAGATGGCGCGCCGCGTCATCGAGCGCGGACACGGCACGTCCGGATTCATCCGCATCGTCGAGTCGATGGAAGCCCGCGGATAGGGTCGCCCCATGGTGATCTTTGGGCCGGCCGTCGACGTCCGTCCACTGTTCCCCCGCGAACGGCGGGCGCTGCTCGACCTGCTCGGCGGCCTGGCCCCCGCCGACTGGGCCGCGCCGACGGTGTGCCCCGGCTGGGACGTGCACGACGTCGTCGCGCACGTGCTCAACGACTACATGCGCCGCCTGTCGGGCAGCCGCGACGGGCACGCCGGAGCCGTCTTCGCCGATGACGAGACGCTGCCCGCCTATCTGGCCCGGACCAACGAGGAGTTCGTCCGGGCCTCCCGGCAGCTCAGCCCGCGACTGATGATCGAATTGCTGGATCACCTGGGGCCGCGGCTCGATGCCCTGTGGGCGGCTCGGGACCTCAAGGCCACCGCGGATCTGAACGTCTCATGGGCCGCCACCGACATCGACAGTCCCGCCTGGCTGGACATCGGCCGCGACTACACCGAGTTCTGGGTCCACCAGCAGCAGGTGCGCGACGCGGTCTCCGCTCCTGGCGCCGTCGAACCCGACCTCATGGCTCCGGTGCTGGACCTCTTCGCGCGGGCCCTGCCGGAGACGTTGCGGACGCACGACCGGCCCGAGAACAGCACGGCACATCTGGAAGTGCGCGGCCCGGCGGGCGGATGGTGGGCCGTGGTCCGGCAGGGTGGGCGGTGGTGTATGGCCGACGCCCGAGGGGCGCCGGCCGCGTTCGTCGCGATGGATCAGGACACCTTCTGGCGCCTGGCGACCAGAGGCATCACCGTGGAGGAGGCCCGCCGGCGGTCGACTTCGGAGGGTGACCCGGAGCTCACCAGCGCCATGACGGCGCTGCTCGCGATCGTCGCCTAGCGGGTCTGGCCGCCGAGGCTGAGTTCGTTGCCCTCCGGGTCGCGGTAGATCACTTTGGTGACGCCGTTGCCGTAGGTCTCGCGGTCCGCGGGTTCGAGGCCACGCTCGGCGAGCCCGGCGACCCGGTCGTCGAGGTCGTCGACGAACGACATGACGAGCGCCTTACCCGCGCGTTCCGGGTCCTGGACGATGTAGATGTAGCGGTTCTCGGCCACCTCCCACACCGCCTCGATGTCGTTCGGCAGGAATGACGGCTTCCCGCCGAAGAACCGCTCGTACCACGGCAACGCCGCCTGGTAGTCGGTGACGGGGACTCCGGCGAAGAGATCGAGTGACATGTCGTCCTTCTGTCCGTGATCGATGTGTCACCGGTTTCGACCACGGAAATGCCGGAAACTCATCGCCGACCGCGCGGGAGCGGGCCTCGTCGAGTCCGGGCGGACGACCCTGCCGGAGGAGATGCAGGGCCCCGCCTCGGCGCCACGGGGGAAAGCGCAGAGGCGGGGCGGGGCACGGTGTCCCGCGATCGTGCGCCTCCGATCGCGAAGTCACCAACCAGGACCGTCCGTGACCGCCCGGGTTTGCAACCTTCCGATCCGAGACGTGTTTCCCCGAGTGGCCGTGCCCCTGCGAGGCGCCGATCGAGGCCGGTTCGGAAGTTGCCATGTGGTGATTCCTCGGAACGGTTTCCTCTGGATGTCGCGCGTTGTTCGTCGTGCAATCCGGAGATGGGAGAACACATGTCGGGACCCGATTCCACCGAAAATCGTTCGATGGACATCGTGGCGGGGGGACAGGAGGAACCGAGCCCGCGGGTGAGCGTCGAACCGCCGGACGAGGACGCCTTGGACCAGGTGCTCGGCCGTGACCTTCCGGGCTACTGGGCTCTGGCGGCCGTCCACGTGAAGGAACTCGCCGCGCTCGGTGACGAGGCCGCCGTGCAGGCGCGATGCCTTCTGGCCGGTCGGCTCGACGAGATCCTCAACGACCATGCGGTGGTCTACCAGACCCGCAGCGGGGTCGCCGTACTCGTCGGTCCGAGTGAGGATCTGGCCAAGACACGGATCGGAGCCTCCCTGCTGATGAAGGCGACGCGGCGCCATCTCGCCGGCTTCGGGCTCCCTCACGCCGGCATATCCGCGCCGACCTACACGGTCGAGGCGTTCGGCGCCGAACTGCGGGAGCTGCGGCGGCGGGTGAGGGATCCGGAGGGGAGCCGGGTGAGCGCCTGAAAGCCCGGCAGCGGCCCGTGTGATTCGCTTGCGCGGCCTCGTGCTCGATCGAGCCCGCCCGGGTCGCGGCCTCCGGGCGGGACGCACGAGTGCCCTTCTTTCAGCCGTTCTTGACGGCCTTCTCGATCCACCCCATCACGCCGGGTCCGTGCCCGCCGACCCGCCATTCGTAGAGTTCGCCGGTCTTGCGCAGATCCCGGTCACCCGTCTTCCAGTCGTGGATCTGGGCGGGCCCGTCCGGCGTGTCGATGAGCCACTCGTAGCGGATCTCGTCCACGTTCAGGTCGCGGTAGTCGTCCGGGTAGGCGCCGATGTCGGGGGGCCCGAACACGGCGGTGAGACGGCCGTAGGTGGTGGTGATGGTGCCCTGGTCGTAGCCGCCGGCCGTCACTCCGCCGGCGGGGCCGCGGACTATCGTCCCGTCTTCGTTGATCTTTGCCATGGTGCCTCTGACCGTGCGTGGAACGTCCCGGGTGTCAACGCGCCGCGTCCGCCGTCAGACCGCGGCGAGCGGCTCGTGCAGCTTGGCCAGCGCCTTCTGCTGGATCTGCCGGACGCCCTCCCGGGAGAGCCCGAGGCGCTCGCCGATGACGCGGAGCGACTCCTCCGGCTCGCCGTCCAGCCCGAAGCGGCGGGTCAGCACGTACAGTTCGCGGCCGTCCAGGTTCGGCAGGCCCTCGCGGGTGACGATGCCCAGGTGCAGCCTGAGCAGCACCTCCTCCTCAAGGCTTGAGGAGGAGTCCGCCAGCCGGTCCTCCCATTGGACCGGGTGGCCGTCCTCGCACCTCAGCGGGGTCTGCAGGCTGTCCAGCCGGGGCGCGTCGAGGACGCGGCGGACCTGGGCCTCCGACACCCCCGCCCGGCGGGCGATGGCGGCGTGCTCCACGGTGGCGTCCGGCCCGGCCTCGTCGCACAGCGCCCGCTCCGCCGCCAGGATGACCGGCCGCTTCTCGAAGTCGCCGAGATTGAGGTTCGGGTAGTCGGCGTCCCGGACGGCCCGCAGCACCTCGCGCTGGATCGGCTTGAACGCCCAGCTCGCGAACGGGCCCCGGGCCGGATCGTAGGAGGAGATGGCCCACAGCAGCCCGACCTTGCCGGCGCTCTCGAAGTCCTGGCTGTGCTCGTTGGACTTGGAGGTGAACATGGAGACGTACTGCCTGACCAGGCCGTAGTTCGCGATCATGATCTCGTAGGTGAGATCGTCGAGCTCGCGTTCCACCCGGCGCACCTCGGCCTGGTCGGCGCCGGACCCGGCGTGCAGGGCGGCGAGCCGGTCCTTGAGCGCGGTGCGCCGTTCGAAGAGATCGTCGTTGTGGCTCTGGTACGTGTCGGTGGTGGGGTGGCCGTCGCGGTGCGGGTGCACGATGTCCATCTCCCTCGGCTGCTCGTGTGCTGTGCCGCTTGACGATCACTCAAAACGGGCCCGCGTCTTGACACGTGTTGACAGCGCCCCCGAGGCGGTTTCCGCGGCGCACGCACGGAGACGAAGGCGACACGGAGCGGTGAATGCCGAGGTGGCGCCCCATGTCCCCGCGGCGGGCCGCCCTCCGGGAATTTCGCCGGGGCGCCAGCGCGTTGATCTGAAATTGATCTTGTATCGGACGCCCGTTGCGGCTGCGGTGGGCGCCCGGTGCGCCCGCGGTGTGCGATCTCGGCCAGGTTCCCGGTCGGATGACCGGATACGGTTGCCGATTCACGAGCGCACGGACCTTAGAGGGGGCGGGGGGAAGACGCCGACGGCGGTTCAGGACGGGCGGCGTCCCCGCCTCCCAGAGGACGAGAGGAACCATTACGGTGCGAACGATGAGCTATGCCGGTCCCGAGTCACCGCCCGCCGGGAGGACGGCCACCGCGCACCCGTGCCCGGGCGGCCCCGACACGGCCGCTCGCTGAGGTGTCGCGACCCGATGCTTCCCGTGTGCGTGCATTCCCGCTCGGGCGTCCCGCCCGGCCGGGTGGATGACCTGACCGGCGACCTGGGCGCGGTCCTGGACAAGGAGTCGCTCATCACCGCCGGGCAGGCGATGAGCTGGCAGTCGACGTTCACCTGCGGCGCCGTCACCGCGGTCCCGCTGACGCCGGCGTCCGCCATGATCTTCAAGACTCCCGGGCCGGCGGACCCGCAGCGCTGGCACGACCGGTTCACCCGGGGGCTCGCCCACCGGATGGCCGGTGAGCTCACCATCGCGGCGGTGACGACCGAGCTGCTCGGTCACGCGGCGATGGGGGACACGAACGAGGACGCGGTCCTGCTGGGCTCGGCCATCGACGCGCTGGGCCGGCTGCTCGCCGACCTGACCGAGGCGCAGCGGCCGGAGGAGGGCGCGGACCGGATCGTCACGGACGCCAAGCGCACCCACGAGGCCCTGCTCGGCGTCGTCCGCCAGCGTGTGCACGTCCGGCGGCAGAAGGAGTTCACCGTCCACACCGTGCGGTCGGTCACGAAGGACCGGAACCGGGCCGATCTCGAACGGGCGGTCGCGCGGGTCGGGCTGCCGTGGCCGTCAAGGGCCGGTCAGGGGATCGGCGGAGAACTCGGGCTCGCCCGGTGGCGGGCGGCGATGCAGGCCCACGGCCACCAGATGTGGTCGCGGACCGAGCGCGAGGACGTCCTCGTCACTGAGTTGTGGTTGCGCGATCCCCCGGAGGCGCGGGGATCAGGTAGCCGTATCCCGTCTGGGTCATGATCAGGTCGTCGCCGAGCTTGCGGCGCAGCCGCGAGATGTGCTCGGCGAGGGTCCGGGACACGCCCCGGCTGGTGCCCCACACGCTCAGCATGAGCTCCTCCTTGGAGACCGCCCTTCCGCGGTTGACCGCCAGGAACTCCAGGACGGCGTACTCCAGGGGGGCGAGCCGCACCGGCATGCCGTCCTTGTACGCCAGCCGGGCGGTGAGGTCGATCGTGACCGGCGGGATCTCCAGGTGCTCGTTGCGGGGGGTCTCGGTCCGGCTCGGGGTGCTGGGGGCACTGCGCCGCAGCACGGCGTCGATCCGGGCGAGCAGCACCTCGGGGTTGAACGGTTTGACGATGTAGTCGTCGCCGCCGAGGCGGAGCCCGAGCGCCTGCTCGTGCACCTCGGTGCGGACGGTCAGCAGGATGATCGGTGTGGTGTTGCCCTCCTCGCGGAGCTGGAAGATCAGCGAAAGGCCGTTGACGTCGGGGAGGTTGACGTCCAGCAGGGCGATGTCGATGTCGCCGCGGCGCAGGGCCTGGCGGCCGAGTTCGCCGTTGGGTACCGACTCCACCTGGAACTCGTGCTTGCGGAGAAGGTTCGCGACCACTTTCACCAGCCGCGGATCGTCGTCCACCACCAGTACGCGTGCCACGCAAGTCATGTTATCCAGGTGAACGGTTGATGTGCTTGGGGTGATCGAACAGTCACGCGCCGCCTCCATCTGTCTTGATCGACTCTTCGGTCGGCATTGGACGATCCGCGGCGTCTAGCCGGTTCCGGGGCGTTTCGGGGTTTCTGGGCGGCTCTGCGGCGCGGGGGGTGCCCGGGCGCGGGACGGCGCACTGGTAACGTCCGCGTCGGTCACGCCGGTGTCGTCGTGACGCCTCCAGAACAGAGGACGAAACGTGCGGGTGCTTATCGTCGAGGACTCCCGGGTCGGTCAGCTCCTCCGTGCCGTCTTGCAGCGTGACGGGCACGAGCCGGTCCTCGCCGAGGACGGGGAGAACGGCTGGACGATGCTCAGCCAGGCGCCCGCGCCGGACCTGGTCGTGCTCGACCGGATGCTGCCCGACATGGACGGCGCCGACCTCCTGGACAGGCTCCGCGCCGACGCCCGCACGGCGGAGCTGCCGGTGCTGGTGGTCACCGCCTCCGCCCAGGCGTCGGCCCACCTGGACGACGGCGTGCGGACCCGCGTCCTCGGCAAGCCGTTCGACCTCGGGGAGCTCAGGGCCCTCGTGGCCTCGCTGACGGATCACTGATCCTCAGTTCCGCCGGGCGTCCACCGTTACCCGCCACGACGCGTTGCCGGTCGTGTCCTTCCCCGCCGGGGCCGCGGGTCTCTCCGCCTTGGCCGGTGGTTCCGCTGCCTTGGCCGCGGGTCTCTGCGCCTTGGCCGGTGGTTCCTCCGCCTTGCCCGCGGTGGCCAGCGGCAGCCACAGGCTGACCTTGAGGCCGCCCGACGGCGCGTCCGCCAGCTCGATCCGGCCGTTCATCGTGGTCATCAGCGTCTCGGCGATGTGCAGCCCCAGCCCGGAACCGGGCAGGTCCCGCGTGGCGGGCAGCCGGTAGTACGGCTTGAGGGCCAGATCGCGCCGGGCGGGCGGGATCCCCGGGCCCTCGTCCGCGATGCCGATCACGCCGTGAGTGCCGTCCCTGCGCGTGGTGATGGTGATCGTCCCCTCGGGGGCGTACTTCTCGGCGTTGTTGAGCAGGAGGAGCAGGCACTGCCGCAGATGCACGGGGTCGGCCATGACGGCGAGGTCCGGCTCCGCCGAGATGACGGTGCGCGCCCCCACGGACGGGAGGCTCAGCAGCGTCCTGCGGACCAGCGGCTTCACCTCGGTGGGCTCCGCCGTCGTGGTCGGCCGTTCCGTCCGGTCGTCGTCGACGAGCGAGACCAGGTCGGCGATGACGTGCTGCATCATGTCGACCGCTTCGGCGATCGCCTCCAGCGACTCGGCCGAGGACTCGTTGGAGACGGTCGGTTCGAGCAGCTGGGCGTGCCCGCGGATCATCGTGAGCGGGCCGTGCAGTTCGTGGTGGATGGAGGCGAGCACCAGGTGCCGCGTGTATTCGAGCTGCCGCTTCGCGGACTTGTCGACGAACACCGCGGTCAGGAGCTTCGGCGCGGTTCCGGCCGGCATGGCCGAGGACGAGAACTCCACCCAGCGGGAGCGGCCGGCGGTCGAGGTCAGCCGGGCGCTGCCCCGGGGCCGCTCGGCGATGCTCACCGCGTCGCCGTCCTCGTCGGTCAGCGTGAAGAGGTCGTCGACGCGCCTCCCCATGGCGGACGACCCGGGCAGGCCGGTCAGCTCCGCCATCGCCGCGTTCCAGGTGACGACCTTGCCGCGCGCGTCGACGGCCAGGATCGCGACGTCGGAGTGGTCGATCACGGTGCTGAGCCTGGAGCGTTCGCGTTCCAGCTCGTCCGCCCTCCACGGTCCCGTCCAGAACGTGGCGATCCTCTTGCCCAGCCTGGACAGCGCCGCGCTCATGGCCCGGGACGTGAGCCGCCGTGCGCTCACCGGATCCCGCCCGGCCGGTGCCGTCCGCGCGGGGGGTGGACGGCGGCGAAGGTCACGATGGGAACTGCCCGGGACGCGGGCCTGCTGGCTGTGCGGACCGTCGGCTGATGTGCCATGGAGCCCTCTTGCAGATGGGACGGTTTCTCTGAGGTATGGGGGAGAGGCCCGCGGCGGACCCCGTACGACCTGGTCCGGGGACCATGGGTCCGCCTGCGGGGTGCGGCCGCGGGCGAGGGGACGCCGCCGTTTCGGCGTCCCGGTCGGTTAAGAATGATCTTGGTCGACTCGGTCATTGTGCCACGGGGGACGGGCGGCGTGGGACGGGTTCACTGCGTTGACCTGGGGTGACCACTCGTGGTGGCTTCCTCTGGGGGTGAGGCGGCGGTGCGCTTGGCTCCGACGCCCTCGCTCCCGCCGGTCCCTGCCGCGGGGTCAGGACGGGACCGGCCATTGTCAAGAGGCGTGTCAATTGAAATTTAACCGATCGCGAGGATCGCGACGGGCCATTTAAGCAAGAAGGACGCGAAGGATTCCGGATGGCTGGCTATGCTAGTGCGGCTGGTGTTCGTAGACAGCCTCAATTGGCACCTCTGAGAAGACCTTCTCCTCCAGCGGGGTTCGCGTGCGGTCTTCGCGGAGTGTTTCGCGGGCGCCGGCGTCCGGTGCCGCCTCGACCTCTTCGCGGTCGTTCTCGGAGAGCGGCTTCCCCTCGGCCGCGTCCATCGCCGGACGGTGAGCACGACCGAATCCACGCTGCCACGTGTACTCGAAGAGGTCGCCGGCCGCGGCATGGGCCTCCAGCGTCTCGGTGTGGGAGGCCGCTTCACGTGCTCGGATGTAGTCGCTCAGCGAGATGCCGCGCCTGACCGCCGCGACCACCTCGTCCTCGGGGATGTGCATCCGGACCGCCGTGGCGTAGCCACGGGCCCGTTCACCCCAGAAGGCCAGCCACAGCATCCTTCGCGCCGAGGCGCCCGCCTTCCGCGACTCGATCAGATTCCAGATCATGGTTCCCCTTGACCGTCCACCTCGATGGGCACGCCACTGTGCCCATCGGTGGGTACCGTCCGGGGGAGTTCGGCGATGGCAAGAGCCGATATCGAATAAGCCTGCCCTGGGGAATTGCTTAGCCTGGCTATGCGGGGGTGGTGTCTATTTCAGCCCACATGCCTTCGTAATCGTCCGAGCGGCGGGTGCCGAACGTCGCCGGAGTCAGGTCGAGGCCGGTGAACCTGGCGGACCAGTCGCTCTCGTCCGGCCACCCCGGAGCGGTGTGGGAGACCTCGATCCTGACGTAGCACTTCTCGCGCTTGCGCACGAGCCGGACCGTGATGTCGAGGTCGTCGGAACGGCCCGTGTCCAGCCGGTCGCGCACGGCGCTGCCCGCCAGTTCGCTGGCGGCGACCTGCGCGGCGGCGATGACCTTGAAGTCCCGTATCCCCCATCCTCGGAGGGCCGCGCGGAGAAGCCCCTCCGCGGCCCGCACCGCCCCGAGCGTGGGTTCGTGCGCGACGACCCACCGGGCGTCGTCGTGTGCCGGGGGAACCGGGTCCGTGGCAGTTGTCTCGATCATGAGGTCTCTTCCCTCGTGGCCTGTGGTGCCCGACCGTCCGGGAATCCTCCGCCACGACAACTCCCGGTCCCGCGCCGGCGGCCGCTCCGATGTGACTGAGGCCACACCTGCGCGATGTCACGCCCCTCATCGCCCTGGATGTCGTAAGCACGTTGGTACGTCGATGCGTGAAGGGTGGAGGCGGATGGCTTACCACGTGCTCGTGATCGGCGGGGGTTACGCCGGACTGCTGGCGGCGAAGCGCATCGCGCGGCAGGTCCGCCGGGACGAGGTCCGGGTCACCCTCGTCAACGACCACGAGAACTTCGTGGAACGCATCCGGCTCCACCAGATGGCGACCGGGCAGAGGCTGCCCACCCGCACCCTCGCCGGCATGGTGCGCGGCACCGGCGTCAGGGTCGTCGTCGGCGAGGTGGTCGCCCTCGACCGTCGGGCCAGGCAGGTGAGGCTGCGGACGGAGGAGCGTTCGCGGGTCATCGGCTACGACACGCTGGTGTACGCGCTCGGCAGCGGCGCCGACACCGAGACCGTGCCGGGCGTGGCGGACCACGCGTACTCGCTGGCCGACGTCGAGCACGCGCGGGCCTTCGCGAGCAAGGCGCTGCGCGAGCTCGCCGCGTCCGGCCGCCGCGTCTGCGTCGTCGGCGGCGGGCTGACCGGCATCGAGACGGCGGCCGAGCTCGCCGAGTTCTACCCGGACCTGCGCGTGTGCCTGGTGTCGGGCGAGGTGGTCGGCCCCGGGCTGTCGAAGGGCGGACGCGCCCACGTGCGGCGCGTCATGTCGGCCCTCGAAGTCGAGATCAGGGAGCACGCCAAGGTCAAGGAGGTGACCGCCGACGGCCTGGTGCTCGTCGACGGCACCCGCGTGGAGGCCGGCGCCGTGATCTGGAACGCGGGCTTCTCGGTGCCCTCGCTCGCCCGCGAGTCGGGCCTGGAGGTGGACGACGACGGGCGCGCGCTCGTCGACGACACCCAGCGCTCGACGACGGACGCCGACCTGTACGTCATCGGCGACGCGGCCCGGGTGATCGGCCCCGGCGGGCGGGAGCTGCGCATGGCGTGCGCCACGGGGATCCCGATGGCGGTGACCGCCGCCGACGCGATCGCCGACCGGCTGACCGGGCGGATCCCGCGCGGCCACCGGTTCGGGTACATCATGCAGACCGTGAGCCTCGGACGCGGGGACGGCCTGTGCCAGTTCGTCCGTCCCGACGACACGCCGCGGCGCCTGTTCTTCACCGGCCGGCCGGCCGCGTGGGCGAAGGAGCTGGGGGTGCGCCTCGCGGCCGTGCGCTCCCTGTACCTGACCGGCCCGTACCCGGCCAGGCGCCGGCACCTGGGCCGCCCGCTCTGACACCCGCCCCTCAAGGCGCCGCGGCTTGACCACCGCCGAGGCCTACTGCCAGGGGAAGCGGTCGGTGAAGGCGGGTTTGAGGTCGTCCAGCCAGACCGCGTCGGGGTCGTAGTGGGCGAAGAAGGGCTTGCCGACCAGGTCGGCGTCGCGGCACTGGATGAAATGCAACGCCAACACCTTGTGGCCCATCACCTCCACCACCCCGTCCACGCAGACCTTGCCGGGGGTGGCCGACATCGACGGGCCTCGCACCGTCCGCGCCAGCCCCGAGACGTTCTTGTAGGCGTCCCGGAAGATCTCATACGCCCGCGCCAGCGGTACCGCGAAGTAGTCCTGCGGGCCGGTGTCACGCTCGACGAACATGTAGTACGGCACCAGCCCCAGCCGGGTCTGGGTCCGCCACATGCCCTCCCACACCGCCGGATCATCGTTGATCGTGCGGATCAGCGGCGCCTGCGTCCGGATCACCGCGCCGGTGTCGCGGATCCGGCGGCACGCCTCGGTCACCATCAGCGGCTCCAACTCCCGCGGATGGGTGAAGTGCGCCATGAACGCCAGGTTCTTACCCGACTCCACCACCTGCTCGAACAACCGCAGCATCGGCTCGGCATCGGGATCGGTGACGAACTTCTGCGGCCAGTAGGCCAGCGACTTGGTCCCGATCCGGATCGATTCCAGCTGCTCCAACTCCAGCAGCGGCTCGATGTAGCGGCGCAGCACCGGCTCACCCATGATCATCGCGTCGCCGCCGGTGAACAGCACACTGGTCACCTGCGGATGCGCCAGCAGGTAGTCGCGCAACGCGGCCGGCCGGTCCCCGGCCATCTTCAGATCGGCCTCGCCCACGAACTGGGCCCACCGGAAGCAGTAGGTGCAGTACGCGTGACAGGTCTGCCCCTGCTTGGGAAAGTACAGCACCGTCTCGTCGTACTTGTGCTGCATCCCGGGGATCTTGCCGTCCCCGAAGCTGGGGATGTTCAGCTCCATCTGCCCGGCCGGATGCGGGTTCAGCTTCATCCGCACCCGATGCGCCGCCGCCTCCACCTCGGCCTTGGGCGCATCGCGCCGCAACAGATCCGACAACACCGCCACATCCTCGGCCGGCAGCATGTCCTCCTGCGGGAACACCAGCCGGTACATCGGATCATCGGGCGCCGCCGACCAGTCGATGAGCTCCTCGACCACATAGGCGTTGGTCCTGAACGGCAGCACCGTGGCCACCGCCCGGGTCGCCAGCCGCTGCTCGGGCGACAACCCCGCCCGAGCGGTCAACTCCTCCAGGTGCTTGGCCGTGAAGGCACGGAACTTGCGACCGGTGGATCCCACCGCGGGAGCCGCGTCGTTCACCAGTGTCACGTGTTGGTACTCCTTGCTGTCACCCGCGTCGCGGGACGCGGTGGGTGCAGACGGGCTTGGCCTGGGAGACCCGGTCGACGTCCATGACGGCGACCACGGTCAGGCAGTAGTCCACGCTCGGGTTCAGGGCGGTGACCGTGACCTTCGCGGTCCCCGGCATGGCGCTGGCGAGCGTCGAGGGCGGGCGCCCCGACGGACCGCCGACGACATAGTGCGCGGCCCGCCCCCCGCTGCGGTCCGTCCAGGTGACCTCGATCGAGATCCTGCCGTCGACGATCCGCACCTGCCCCGGCACGTACTCCTGGACGGGCTTCAGCGACGTCGGGGCGGACGCGGGAGGCCGGGAGGGCTTCGCCTGGGACGTCCGCGTCCCGGGGGCCGGCGTCCCGGGCGTTCGCGCCGGTGAAGGGGCCGGCGGCGAGGACGCCGCTCGCGTCGGCCGCCCGGTGGTCTCGCTCCCGGCCGTCAGGGTGGTGACACCGACCGCCGTCCCGGCGAGGACGAGGACCGCCAGGGCCGCCGCCAGCACGGGCTTGCGGCGCCCGCGGCGGTGGACCGGAGCCGCGGGCGCGGCCAGGGCCGCCGCCGCCTCCCGGGGGTCGAAGGTGTCACCCGGCTCGGGTGCCGTCTCCTCCCATGACCATCCCGTGAGGTTCTCCCAGTCGTTGGAGGGAGAGGGCTCCACGGGCTCGACCGGGGCGTCGCCGTCGCCGGGCACGTGGACAGGGCCGGGCGCGGGAACGGGCGCGGGAACGGGTGCGGGGGCGGCGTCGGGGGCGGCGTCGGGGGCGGCCTCGGGGGCGGCCTCGGGGGCGGTGGCAGCCCGGGATGTCCGCCAGGAAGCGACCAGTTTGTCGGTCGGAGCGACGGACCTGTCCGGCGGCGGCTCCGCGGCTTCGCCCGGATGCGGCGGTTCCGGAAGGTCTCCCGGACGCGGTCGCTCCGGGGCGTCTCCCGGACGGTCCGGACGGGCGACCGGTTCGGAGGGCACCGCCGTCGGGAGCGCCCACGGCTCCGGGGGCGGCTCGGGGAGCAGGTCAGGCTCCGCGCCGCCGGTGGGCTCGGGGGCGCCGAGCATCGTCATCAGATCCGACAAGGACAGCGGCCCGGTGTTCGCGATCACTTCTGGACCGAAAAGGTCGCCGCGTTCGGTGAAGAAGCCGTGGACGAGCACGGTGGAGCCTCGCGCGGCCAGGTCGCCGGCCAGGTGCGGGACTCCCGCCCCGGGGAGGTTCTCGTCGAATTCCGGCCCGAACACGAACGCGGCCGGGGGCCCCACATGGCCGCTCTCGTGCAGCTCCCACAGCTCGGTGGCGGAGGCGACGTCGATCACGGTCCGGAACCGTCCGGTGCCGCGCAGTTTCCCTGACAGGCCCCGGTCTCCCGCCACCACGAGGTCGGGCGCAGTAGTCATCACACGTGTCCTCAGTGCTGTCGTCGTCGGCCGGACTGGGACGAATCCGGTTTCCACTGATGACAGTCCAGGCAAAAGGCCTCGCCGCCATCCCCACCCTGCGGCGGAATCGGCGGGCCCTCGGCGCTCGCGGCGCGCGTCGCGGATCCGTCCCCGATTTCGAGATGCGCATCGTGCGCCGCTCCGGACGGTCAGCCCTGGGGATCCCTCATGCGTGTGCACAGCGTGGAAGAAGACGAAGGAGTGCCTCCGATGGCGCGTGGAAGGACCGAGGCGAAGGGGCGCTCGCGCCTCGGCGGCTGGGGCGCGGCGGGCCTGGCGGTCGTGGCGCTGGCGGCGACGCTGTTCGGCGGTGGCCGGGTCGGCCAGGCCGTCGAGTCGTTCGACGGCAGCGCCTGGCTCTGGAGCCGGACGGCCGGCGAGGTGGACAGGGTCAACCCCGACAGCGGCAAGGTGGAGCAGCGCCGCGAGGTGACCGACGCCAAGGGCCACCGGGTGCAGGTCACCCAGAACGACCAGCACCTGCTCATCCACGACCTCGACACCGGGCGCGTGTCCTCCCTGGACCTGAGCGGCCTCGGCCTGTCGGGACGGCTGAACGTCGGGACCAAGGACGACCAGCATCTGGTGATGGGCTCGTCCGTGGCCGCGATCGTCGGCCGCACCACCGGCGAGGTGCGCGCGCTCGATCCCGCCACGCTGCGTCCCGTGGGGCCCGTCCTGCGGCTGCCCGGGCCGCTGGTCGGCGGCGAGTTCGACTCCGCCGGGCTGCTGTGGGTGGGGGTGCCCGGCCAGGGGACGGTCGCGGCGCTGAAGGTCTCCGCGCAGGGCGTCGCCGTCTCCCGCACCGTGGAGGTCGCCAAGCCCGGCGCCGACCTCGTGCTGAGCGTGCTCGACCAGGGCGCGCTCGCGGTCGACCGCGGCGGGCGCGACCTGGTGGTCGCGACCGAAAGCGGCGCCCGCCGGATCACGGCGCCGGTCCCGCTCGCCGGGGCGATGGTGCCCGACCGCACGCACGGCGCGCTCGCGGTCGTCACCGTCCCGGCCGCCGGTGCGCTGGTCACGCTGGGCGACGTCGGCAAGGGCGGCCCGGTCCTGTCGTCGCCGCTGCGCGATCCCGTCCAAGAGCCGGCCGTGCCGTTCGCGGGCAAGGTGTACATCCCCGTCCGGGAGACCGGGCAGGTCCGGATCCAGGACCCCACCGGACGGCAGACCGGGGTGCTCTCCATGCCGGAGGGACGCGGCGACCTGGTCCTGCAGGTCCGGGAGAACAACCTGTTCGTCAACGCGCCCGGCAGCCCGAACGCGCAGGTGGTGGACGCCGGCGGCCGGGTGAGGATGATCGGCAAGTACCCCGTCGGCCCGGGGCGGGGAGGCGACCGGCCGGGACGGACGCCCCCCGGGGACGGCCCGCCCCTGGTGGAGGCCCCCCCGGTGGATCCGCGGTTCCCCGACCCCGTGCTCCCGGACCTTCCTCCCACGCGCATCTCGCCCGCGCCGCCGCGGACGGAGGCTCCCACGCCGACCCCTCCCGGGCCCGAGCGGGGCACCAGGCCCTCGACCGCGCCCACGACGCGCGAGCCACGGCCCCCGTCCCCCGGTGGCGGGTCCGCCGCACCGAGACCCACGACGTCGAAGCCGCGGCCTGGGCCGACATCGTCGAAGCCGACGTCGAAGCCCTCCTCGAAGCCGACATCGAAGCCGTCCTCCAAACCGAAGCCGAAGCCCACGTCTAAGCCGAAGCCGAAGCCGACGAAGAACCCGTACACGCCGCAGCAGGTGTGCAACAGCGGCGGCAGCGGCGGCGACTACGTCGTGCAGCGGTCGTCGTCGTTCTCCGGCGGGCGCGTCTACCAGCTCTACAGCCCCAGCACGAAGAAGAACTGCGCGGTCACGATGAAGACCGCGAACGTCGGCAAGGGCACCAGCGTCTGGGTCCGGCTGGAGAAGCAGACCGGAGGCGCCGACGGCTATGACAGCGGCACGTTCAAGTACTACGCAGGGCCGGTGTACGTGAACGCGTCCGGCATCTGCGTCCGCTACTCCGGTGGCGCGTCCGGCGCGAGCGCGTCGGCCGGCTGGGGCAACTGCGGCTGACCGGGAGGGACGACGTTGAGCATCACCACGGTCGATTCCGCCGCGCCCACGGGCGAGGAGGCGGTGCTGGCGGCCGACGCCTTCGAGCGGATGGCGGCGGGCGTCGGGTCGGTGGCCCGCTGCGCGCCCGCGACGGTGCGGCTGGTCCTCACCGCGTTCGCCGCGGGCGGGCACGTGCTGCTGGAGGACCTGCCCGGCATGGGCAAGACGACGCTGGCCCGCGCGCTGGCCGCGGTGACCGGCGGGACGGTCCGCCGCGTGCAGTGCACCCCGGACCTGCTGCCGTCCGACATCACCGGCGTGACGATCTACAACGACCGGACCCGGGAGTTCGAGTTCCACCCCGGCCCGGTCTTCGGCAACGTCGTCATCGTGGACGAGATCAACCGGGCCTCGCCGAAGACCCAGTCCGCGCTGCTGGAGGTCATGCAGGAGGAGCAGGTCACCGTGGACGGGACGGCGCATCCGGCGCCGAGCCCGTTCCTGGTCGTCGCGACGCAGAACCCGCTCGACCTGGAGGGCACGTTCCCGCTGCCGGAGGCCCAGCTCGACCGCTTCCTGATGCGGCTGTCGCTGGGATACCCCGCCGAGGAGGCCGAGCTGGCGCTGATGCGCGGCTCGTCCCGCACCGCCCCCGAGGACCTGGACCCGGTGCTGGACGGTGAGGGCATGGCGCGGCTCGCCGCCGCCGCCGACCGGGTCATCGTCGCCGACCCGGTCTACGAGTACGTGCTGCGGCTGGCCCAGCACACCCGCCGGCATCCGCGGCTGCGGGCCGGGGTCTCGCCGCGCGCGTCCATCGCGCTGTGCGAGGGGGCGCGCATGTACGCGCTGGCCGCCGGCCGCGTGTACGTCACCCCCGAGGACGTCAAGGCCCTCGCCGGGCCGGTGTGGGGGCACCGGCTGGTGCCGCTGTCGGGCGCCGCCACCGCGCAGGAGGCCGCCCTGCTGCTGGACGAGGTCCTGGACGAGGTCCCGGTGCCCGGCCCGCACGAGAACCGGCGCTAGACATGGGAGGCGGCTCGCCCCGCCCCACCCGCCGCGGCTGGGGCCTGCTCGCGTCGGGGGCCGTCCTGGCGGGCGGGGGCCTGGCCCTCGGCTACCTGGCGCCGGCCGCACTCGGCGTGATGGCGTTCCCCACGGTCGCGCTGGCCGCGGCCCTGGCCCGGCGCCCCCGAGCGACCCGCGTGCACCGCCGCGTCACCAACGCGCGGGTGCGCGCCGGCGGGTCCGTCACCGTCACCCTCGAAACCGGCGGCGGGCACGCCGGGCGCGTGACCGCCGCCGAACGCGTCACCACGCCCGCCGGCGCCTTCGTCCTCCCGCTGGGGCGGGCCCGCGACCAGATCCGCTACGAGCTGTCCGCGGAGCGGCGGGGCGCTCTGGAGGTGGGCCCGCTCGACCTGGTGCGCACCGACCCGCTCGGGCTCGTCCGGTCCGTCCGGCGGGCCGACGACGAGACCGTGCGGCTGCTCGTCCATCCCCGGCACCACGAACTCGCCGCGCCGCCCGCGGCCGGTTCCGGCGGCCGGGACACCTCGTCGGCCGTGATCCGGGCGACCGAGGGCGCCTTCGCGGGGCTGCGCGAGCACGCGCCCGGCGACGACATCCGCCAGATCCAC
The DNA here is from genome assembly GCF_047130825.1 of Actinomadura madurae. Lineage (NCBI taxonomy): Bacteria > Bacillati > Actinomycetota > Actinomycetes > Streptosporangiales > Thermomonosporaceae > Actinomadura > Actinomadura madurae. The sequence goes on along the minus strand of NZ_CP083237.1, from coordinate 6,094,386 downwards.
TGGCGGACGTCGGCCCGCCGCGGCCGCCTGATGGTGCGCGAGCACGCCGACTCGGCCCGTCCCGGCGTCAGCGTCCTCGTCGACGACCGCCGGGGCCCGGCGGAACTGGACGACCTCGCCGAGGCGGCGGCGTCGATCGTGCTGGCCGCCCCGGACGTCCCGGTCGACCTGGCCCTGGCCGGCGGCGGCCGCTCGCCCGCGGACGCGGGCGTCACCGCGCACCTGGACCTGCTCGCCGAGGCTGCGGCCCGCCCGGACGCGGACTTCCCGGCGGCCTGCGCGCGGCTGCGCTCCGGCCCCCGCGGCCGCGCGGTGGTGCTGCTGCCCGCCGCCGCGGCTCCGGCGGACGTCGCCGCGGCGGCGGAGGCCCTCTCAGCGCGCCGCGTCCTGTCCCTGGTCGGGCTGGTGGGCCCCGCGGCCGGGGCGGCGGCGCCGGTGCTCCCGTCCGGGGTCCGGCTCTTGCACGCCGACACCCCGGAGGACTTCGCCGCCGGCTGGAACCAGAGCCGCTGGTGGACGCGGTGAGCCGCGGACGGGACGTCCTCGCGGCGGTCACGGTGGCGATGGCGGCGGCGGCCCCGGCACCGCTGCTGGCCGCCGGGTACGAGCGGCCCGCACCGGTGGCGGCCGTCCTCGTCGGCACGGCGATCGCGGCGGCGGCCGTCACGGCGGCGGCGCACCGGCTGCTGCGGGGGCCCGTCGCCGTGCCGGCGGGGCTGCCCGCGGCGGCGGTCGTGCTGCTCGCGCTGGCCGCCTGGTCGCCCGGACCGGTCAAGGCGCCGGTGCCCGCGGTGGTGGACGCCGTGCTGCACTCCGGGCCCCGCATCCTGACCACCGCGCCGCACCCCCCGGCGACCGTGGACCTGCTGGCGTTCCCCGTCCTGGCGGTCTGGCTCGCCGCCGCCGTCGCGACCGCGCTGCGCCGCGACGGGCGGGTCCTGCCCGCGCTGTTCCCCTGCGCGCTGCTCCTGTGCGGGGCCGCCGCGCTCAACCCGGAGGCGATCGAGGCCGGATACCTGTCGGTGGGGCTGCTGGGAGGCGCCGCCGCGCCGGCGCTGGCCTCCGCCCCGCAGACCGCGCCGGACACCTCCCGGGCCGGGTTCGCGCTGCGGGTGAGGACGCCCTCCGCCGCGCGTCCGCGACGGCGGCCGCTTCCCCGGGTCGCCGCGGCGGGGACGGCGGTGGCGTGCGCGGTGGCCCTTCCCGGCGTCGGCGCGGCGGTCGCGATGCCCGGGATGCTGGGCGGATGGCCGGTGCGGGCGGACGATCCGCGCGGGCAGGGCGACGTCCCCGACAGGCCCCGCGAGGTGCGCAACCCGCTCGCGTACCTGTCGGGATGGGCCGCCGCCCCCGACGTGCCGCTCATGACGGTGTCGGGACCGCGCACCGATCTCCGCTGGGTCGCCCTCGCGGAGTTCACCGGCCCGGTGTGGCTGCCCGACAGCACCTACCGTCCGGCGGGATCGGTCCTGCCGCCCGCCGGCCCGGTGCCGCCGGGGTCGGTCTCGACCACGGTGCGGGTCTCGGTCCGCGACCTGCCCGGCGACTGGGTGCCCGTCCCCGGGGTTCCCACCCGGGTCGACGGGATCCCGGTCGGGCACGACACCGCCTCCGGCACGCTGCTCTCCGTGGACGGCCCGGTGACCGGCCGGTCGTACACGGCGACCGGGGCGGTCCCCGACTGGCGCGGATGGCGGGGCACCGGCGCCGCGGCCGCCTCCGGTCCGGGGTTCGAGCGCTACCTGCGGTTGCCGCCGGGCGCGCCGGCGAAGCTGGCCGGGATCGCCCGCTCGGCCGCCGGGGACGGCAGCGCGCACCAGCGCGCGTCCCGGATCGCCGAGTACCTGCGCGACTCCTACACCTTCGCGCCGGGAGCGCCGGGCGGGCACGGCTACGCCGACCTCGCCGAGCTGCTGGTGGCGCCGGGCCGCAAGGGCGGCGGCGCCACCTCCGAGCAGTTCGCCAGCGCGTTCGCGGTCCTCGCCCGCGCGGCCGGGCTGCCGAGCCGGGTGGTGGTCGGGTTCGGACCGGGGAGCGGCGGCGACACCCGCCTGATCCGTGCCGGGGACGCGGTGGCCTGGGGCGAGGTCTACTTCGAGGGCCTCGGGTGGGTGCCCTACGACCCCAACCCGCGGAAGCGCTCGGCGGTGCCCCCGCCCTCGTCGCAGTCGCCGGGAGACAAGGGAACGCACTATGACAAGGACGCCCCCAGCGCGGCGGCGGGCGGCGCGGGCGGTGCCGCGCGGTCGTCGGAAGGCGGCGGGTCCGCCCTGCTTCTGGCCGTCCTTCCGCTGGCGCTCCTCCTGTTCCTCCTGCTCTTCCTGGTCGCGGCGCCGCTGCTTCGGCTGCCGGGCCGGCGCAGGTCCCGGCGAGGCCCGCCGGCCGACCGGATCCTGGCGGCGTGGGTGGAACTCCTGGTGGCGCTACGGCTCGCGGGCTCGGCGGTGCCCGCGTCCGCCACGGCAACGGACGTGTCGGCGCGCCTCGCGACAGAGCTGCCGGGTTCCGATCCCGGACGGCTGCGCCGGCTGAACACGCTGGTGAACGCGGCCGGCTTCGGCGGCCCGGTCACGGCGGACGACGCCGCCTTCACGTCCGAGCAGGTCCGCCTGCTGGCCGCCGGCCTGCGGCGCTCCAGCCCGCTGCCCCGCCGCCTGTCCTGGTGGTGGAACCCCCGCCCACCGCTCTGGGCCCTGCGAACGACCCGGCCGGCGTCCGCCGCGAAGCGGCGCTGACACCGCTTCGGCCGCGCCTCGTCCTGCGCGGTCATCCAGCACGGTGTCGTCTTCATCACTGAGCGTCGAGCACTCCAATGACCTGCGACTTCCCAGATGCCGAGACGGCCTGCCCGGACCGCCGGGCTTATTCCCGCAACGACCGGTTGACGATCACGCCGGTTTCCGGACCGTCCAGAGCAAAGCGCCAGAGCTATGCCGAGGCGCTCGTCCCGCCGGTTCAGTCCTGGCCGACGAGCGACCGTTCGTGGAAGGGGGTCGAACACACATGCAAATGGCGGACGTGGCCCGATCGCCGTCGCCACCTGGCCCTGCGGGTCCGCCGAGCCCACCGGGCCCGCCGGCGGGGTACGCCCCCGGCCCCGGACAGGCAGGACCCCAAGCCGGCCGGTTCCAGGCGCGGGCGGTCACACCGGCGCGCCTGGCGCCGCCGCCCACCAGCTCGCTGGGGCTCGCCCGTTTCAACGGCCCCGGCCCCGCGGTCTGGTTCACCTCCTGCCACGGGGGAACCGGCGCCTCCACGCTGGCCACGCTCTACCCGGGCGGCACCTGCGCCGGACGGTACTGGCCGGTGCCCGAGCCTCCGGGGCAAGCGCGCGTGGTGCTCGTCGCGCGCACTCACGCCTCCGGCCTGATCGCGGCCCAGGCCGCCGCCCGGCAGTGGGCGGCCGGTGTGCTGCCGGGCGTCCGGCTGCTCGGACTGGTCGCGGTCGCCGACGCCCCCGGAAAGCGCCCCAAGCCGCTGAAGGAACTGCTGCGCCTCATTTCCGGAGGCGTCCCGCAGGTCTGGGAACTCCCCTGGGTCGAGGCCCTCCGCCTCGGTGACCCCCCGACGCAGGTCAGGTTGCCGTCCCCTTACGCACGGCTGACCCAAGACCTCAATCGCATCATCTCGGAGGACGCACATGCTTGACGCGATGATCACGTGGACGAGCGACCTGGTGCACCACTCGGGGCTTCACGACCTGGTCCAGGCGGATCCCACGCCGACGCCCTCCGGAGGAGGAGGCATCCCCCAGCCCGAAAACGGGGTGCGGCCGCCGGGAGCGGAGAAGTTCGAGACCATGCTCGGATGGGCCAAATGGGGTGCGCTCTTCTGCTGCGTGGCCGGCTTCCTCGTCATCGGCGCCCGGATGGGGTACCAGCACAAGCGGGGCGAGGCGGGCGGCCACATGGGAAGTCTGGCCATCGCAAGCGCCGCCTGCATCATCGTGGCGTCCGCGGTTCTCTTCGTTGAGAAATTCGCCGGGTCCTAGGCGGATGAGAGGCCTGGCGTGAAAGGCCCGAGGGCTGCCGCGCTCATCGTGACAGGGATCGTCCTGGGCGTGACCTGCTGCGTGGGCGCCGTCGCCCCGGGGACGTACGGTCAGGGCGGGCCCGGACCGAAGGGGGGAACCGCACGGCTCGCGGCGGATATCGCTCTGCCCCGGGAATCGGTGGATGAAGTCGCCGCACGCCCCGCGAGCTCGGCCGGTTCCGTTCCGGCCCAGGCGGCGGGGCGGGTGGTCCCGGCCGGTTTCGCCGAGCCGAGGGACAACGAGTACTGGGACCGGATGAGCGACATCCACACCGTCGACGGTGATCCCGGCGGCAGGCTCCAGTTCGATCCGAAAAGCGGCCGGGCGAGAGTGTGCGATGTCGAGGCCGACAACCGCGACGTGTTCGCCCAGGTATCTCTCGGAAGCAAGACGATCTCACTACGCGCCAATGGCAAGGGCCGCTGCGACGAGGCCGAGATCCCTGATGTCGGCTCTTACCAGCGGAACAAGAAGACCAAGAAGATGAAATACGGATTCTTGGTTTGCTTGGCTTATACGCAGAAACTGGAGAGGCAAGATCCCACCCCCCCAGGACAGGACATTCCGGTGCCTCCTCCGAGGGAAGTGGTGGAATGGTGCAACACGGCCACCCTGGCCAAATGGCCCGACGGAGACAAAAGCGCGGGCGGCTGTATGACGCTGGGCGGTGACGCGAAGGTCAACTGCCTCAAGGCTCAAGCCAATCCGGAGTCTTCATGCCATCTTATAGATGGCCCCGCTTATGATTACTGCATGATGGGTTCGATAGAAAAGTGCGACGTGCCTGCAAAGGCAAAGCAATACTGTGATTCCTATGGCGTCAATATCATCAGCGCTCCTGGCGCTCCCCCTTCTGGGGCTGGCGGTGGTGGTGTCCCTGGTAACGCGGAAATTCCCGGAAATAGGCCGCCTAAAGCGAACTACAGAGACCGCCCGGATGAGACCCTCAAACTGCGTGGTCACGCGGACGAGGTCTCCAAGGTCACTCCGCCGGCGGAGTTGTTGCTCGGGTGGTTGCGCTGGTTCGCGTTGGGTGGCTGTGTCGCAGGGTTCTTGCTCGTCGGCGGCAACATGGCGCTCCGGCACAAGAGGGGTGAGGCCGGTGCGCATGCCACGGGGCTGACCTGGGTGATGGTCGCCTGCATCGTATCGGCCGGAGGCACGGCCCTCGGCTTCATTTCCCTCCTCTTCTCTTGACTCTGAGGGCTTCCAGGGAAGGAGCACTCGGTCCGCCCTCGGCCGGGCTCGGTGACGCTCGCACGCATGATGTTGTTGGTTTTACCCTTTGGGGGTGTTGACCGTTGGTTCTCGACGAGCTTCTTAAAGGCGTAGGCGAGATCTTCTTGGCGGCTGCGGCGTTCGCCCTTAAATTGTTCGCGAGCTGGTTCATCAACGGCGCATATGACCTGAATATGAACACCCCGAACGGTGCGGGCGGAGTGCTTCAGACGCTTCGCCAGCATGCCAACTGGATCACCGCGATGGCGCAGGGATGCGGCTTTCTCGTTGCGGCTTTCCGGCTTGCCATAAAGCGCAGTGGCGAACCTTTTCGGGCACTCATGTCCCAGTTCTTCGAGCTGGCGATCCTGGTTCTCTGCCTGGCCACCGTGGTCCATGTGGCGAACGTGCTCGCCGATGGGTACTGCCGGTGGATCCTGTCGGGCGATGACAGCTGGACCGACAACATCATGAAGGATTTCGAAACGGTCGGTGGTGGCACTGATGTGCCCGGCACGATGGGCATGATGGTGGTCTCTGCGGTTTTTGCGGTATTTGCCACGGTGTCCGCGGTGATCCAGTGGATGCTCATGCTCTTCCGCTCCGCCGCCATGGTGATTCTCGTTGCACTTTTGCCCACCTTCGCCGCAGCGAGGTTCACCTCATATGGAGACTATGCTTACAAGCGGGCCCTGGCCATCCTGGTCTCGATCTACCTGTGGGCGCCGCTCGGCGCGACGGGCCTCGCCGCGGGCAAGCAGTTCCTGAAGTCCGACTACACGACAGACCACCTTGTCGGCCTGGCATGGATCGTCGCCATGGTCGTGGTCTATCCCACGGTCAATTCCGCCATCATGCCGGCGATCACCCAGGACACCAGCTCGTTCGGTATACGTCAGGCCGGACACTTCTGGTTCGGCGGTTCCGCGATGAATTACGCCGACGGAAAGTCTCTGCTGAGGAACCGGCTTCGCCGTGGAAGCGGCGGCAGCGGCAGCGGCACCGGGGAGGGCAACTCGATCACCTATGTCGGGCGGCCGGGTGGCGGTAGCCCGGCCGGTGGAGGCACTCCGACCCGTGGCGGTACCGGGTCTGGAGGCGGTGGCCTGACCGGCGGTGGCGGCACCGGACGCGGTGGCGGTACCGGTGGCGGCACCGGGAGCGGCACCGGTACCGATAGTGGTGGCGGCACCGGGAGCGGTGGCGGCGTCCCGACCGGTAGTGGCGATACCGGGGGCGGCGGCGGTAGCCCGGCCAGTGGCGGTACCACGGACTGGTGGACGACCGGCGGTGGCGGTAGCCCGGCCAGTGGCGCTCCGGCCAGTGTCCCGAGTGGCTCCAGTGGCGGTGGGCCCGGGACGGGTCCGATCGGTGGTTCGGGTACCGATTCGGGTGGCGACCCGAGCGGTGCGCCGGGGGCCGCCTATATCGCTCGTGCCGTTCAGGCGGCCGGTCTGGCGTCCGATCGGGCCTTCGAAGGTGCCTCTGGCGCTGCGGATCAAGCCGTCAAGGGTGCTGCCGGAGCAGTCGACAGGTTCGCTCCGGGCGGTTCGAGCGGTCCTCCCAGTTCGGGCGGTGCCACCCGACCGCTCACCCCTCCCCCCACTGGTCCCTCGGGAGCGAATCCCAATCCCCGCGACGACAGCGTGCCCGGGTGACGGCGATCGGCAGCAGGTGAAGCAGCAGCGATCATGGAAATGCGAACGGCAGCCGGTAGGCCCGGGGAATGAGGTGAGCTGAAATGGCGTCTGAGTATCGTGAGCCCACATACGGGAACTGGCGTAAACCGGTGTCTCCGGGGATCGGGCGGCTGGGTCTGGTCGGCACCCTGATCCTCATGTTCGGGCTGGTCATCCTCACCTTGGTGGCGATGGTGTCGACACGGGCCGCCGTGATCGGCGTCGTGCTGCTGGGGGTCGTCATGCTGCCGCTGGTGCTCCAGGACCGGAACGGGCGGACGGCGCTTCAGGCGATCACGGCCCGGCTGACCTGGTGGTGGGGGCGTTCGCAGGGCTGGCATCTGTACCGGTCGGGGCCGTTGAGCGTCGTCTCGCGCGGCTCCCACAAGCTTCCGGGGTTGCTCGCCGCGTCCCGGCTGGTGGAGGGCCGCGACTCTTACGGGCGCCCGTTCGCCCTGGTCGTGATCCCGTCCACGAGGCATTACACCGTCGTGTTCGAGTGCAACGCCGACGGGGCGGCGCTGGTCGACCAGCAACAGGTCGACGCGTGGGTCGCGCATTGGGGGCACTGGCTGGCCTCGCTCGGTTACGAGCCGGGGTGTGTGGCGGCGAGCGCGACCGTCGAGACGGCCCCCGACCTCGGGCACCGCCTTCGTGACGAGGTCCACGCCAACACCGATCCGAACGCTCCGGATCTGGCGCGGGCGGCGCTGGAGGAGATCGTGTGGAACTATCCGGTGGGCAGCGCCAGGGTCTCCACCCGGATCGCGGTCACCTTCGCGGCACTGCCGCATCCCGGTGGCAAGCGCCGCGACCAGGACGCGATGGTGCGGGAGATCGGGATGCGGATCCCGGGGCTGATCGCGGGGCTGGAGATGACCGGTGCGGGTTCGGCGCGTCCGATGACCGCCGACCAGCTCGCCCGGGCTGTGCGGACCGCCTACGACCCGGGCGCGCAGTCGGACATGGAGACCGGCGACGGGCCGGCGCGGTGGGAGGACGTCGGTCCGGTCGCGGCGCAGGAATCATGGGACCACTACGTCCACGACAGCGGCCGCTCCATCACCTGGGGCATGACCGAGGCGCCCCGTGGCGAAGTGCTGTCGAGCGTGATGACCAGTCTGGTGTCCCCGCATCACGACATCGCCCGCAAGCGCGTCACCTTTCTCTACCGGCCGCATGATCCGGCCTCGGCGGCCCGGATCGTGGAACGCGACCGCAGGGACTCGCGGTTCCGTCTCGACGGCACCACCAACGCCGCCCGCAACGAACTCGACGTCATGAAGAGCGACCAATCGGCCCTTGAAGAGGCCAGAGGGGCGGGGGTGACCCGGTTCACCGTCCTGGTCACCGCGACCGTCCATACAGCCGAGCAGCTCCCGGTCGCGGCCGCCGCCGTCGACACGCTCGCGGCTCCCGCGCGCCTGCGGTTGCGGCGGATGTACGGGTCGCAGGCGTCGGCGTTCGCGGCCGCGCTTCCGGTGGGCATCGTCCTGCCCGATCACCTTCAGGTCCCGGCGATGGTGAGGGAGTCCCTGTGAACGGCCCGTCAGAAGACGAGAAGGGCAAGAAGAAGGGCAAGAAGGATAAGGAGAAGAAGTCCGGCCGGCCCGAACCCAAACCCGGACTTCGGGGGTTCACCCGCCGCGGCGGGGGACGGGCCTCCTATGTGGAGATGCCGGCTGAGTGGCGTGGGACCACGGTGCAGGTGTGCGGGCTGTGGCCGTTCGGGGCGGGGTCGGGGACACCGATGATGGGTGTGCCGCTGGGCCGGGAGCTGACCACCGGCGCCGCGCTGTGCTGCGATCCGATCTCCTGGTTCCAGCGGGCCAACCTGATCCACAACCCCTCAGCGCTGGTGCTGGGCAAACCCGGGCTGGGCAAATCCACCCTGATCCGCCGGATGGTGCTGGGGCTGGTCGGGCAGGGCGTGTTCCCCATGGTGCTGGGGGACCTCAAACCCGACTACGTCGACCTGATCCGGGCGCTGGGCGGGCAGATCATCAAACTCGGCCGCGGGCTCGGGTCGTTGAACGTGCTCGACCCTGGCGCCACGGCGGCCGCGGCGGCGCGGCTGCCCGAGCAGGCGCGGACCAAGCTGGTCGCCGACGCGCACGGCCGCCGCCTGAACATGGTCGCGGCGCTGCTGACGGTGCTGCGCGGCGGGCCGATCGCCGACACCGAACGCACCGTCCTCAACGCCGCCCTGCGGGTACTGGACGAGCGCCACCCCGGCGTGCCCGTCCTGCCCGACCTGATCAAGGTGATCGACGAGGGCCCCGAACGGCTCCGCTCGGTCACCCTGGCCCGAGGAGACGAGGCCAAGTACCGCGCCGCCGTCGACCCGCTGCACGCCTCACTGCTCGGGATCCTGGACGGGCCCATGGGAGAGACCTTCGCCCGGCACACCACCACCAAGATCGACCTGGACAAACCGGGCGGTGTCTGCATCGACATCAGCGGCATCGACGACTCCGACGCCGAACTACAGGCCGCCGTTTTGCTGGCGTGCTGGTCGGACGGGTTCGGCGCGGTGGAGGCCGCGCACGCACTGGCCGATGAGGGCCTGGAACCACGACGGCACTTCTTCGTTGTCCTGGACGAGCTATGGCGAGTGCTGCGCTCCGGACGCGGCCTGGTCGACCGGGTCGACGCCCTGACCCGGCTGAACCGGCAGCGCGGTGCCGGCCAGGTGCTGATCACCCACACCATGGCCGACCTGCTGTCACTGCAGGACGAGGCCGACCGGCTCAAGGCCAAAGGCTTCGCCGAGCGCGCCGGGATGGTGATCTGCGGCGGGCTGCCACAGGCGGAGATGCCACTGGTGAACGAGGTGGTGCGGATGTCGGGTATCGAGCAGCGCATGATCGTCGACTGGTCCACCCCGCCGTCCTGGAACCCCGACGCCCGCGAGGACAGCGAACCGCCGGGGCGGGGCCGGTTCCTGGTCAAGGTCGGCGGCCGCCCCGGCATCCCGTTCAGAGTGGAACTCACCTCGGTCGAACGCGACGTCAACGACACCAACAAGCGCTGGACCAACTCGACGACCGTGCCTGCCGTCAGCCCGTCGCCAGGCCTCGGGCGAGGATGAAGCCGCCGTAGCCCTCACGGAGCGCCTCGCCGCTGATGTGGATCCGATCGACCTCCAGGCGGGCGGAGCGGTCCCGAAGGCAGCCGGCGACGTCGTCGACGGTGACCGGGACGGCCGGGTAGCGCCGGTCACCCACCGTGTAGCCCGCGGACCGCTCCATGAAGGCCGCCGCGAACGGGGCTCCTCCGCGCAGAGAACCCACGAAACGCTCGGTGGCCTCCTCGAACTCGCCCGGTGTCTCCGTGATCGACTCTGCCACGAAGAACATGGATCCGATGTCCCAGCGGTTCCGCGGCAGTTCGAAGACGTCTCCCCGCGTCAGGGTCGTCCGCCTGCGGAGCTCCGCCCACGGTTCGCTGATCTCGCGGTAGCGGGATTCCCGGGCCAGGACGTCCCAGTACGCCTGCCATGCGGGGCTGGGATCCCGCAGTTCCTTCTCCAGCCAGCGGAGATTCGCCTCGGAATAGTCCAGCAGGGTGATCGACTCGCAGACCGGCAGCATCGCCAGAGCCGGATAGATGTTCGGGCCCGTTCCGACGTCGATACCGTCTTCGACGGAGGAGGCGAATCGGAAGTGCTCACTGACGAGTTCGATCAGCTGCAGTTCGTCCGTTCGCAACTCCACGAAGTCGTAGTTCGCCTTGAAGTACGATTCCGAGTCGAATTCATTCCAGGAAACCTTATCATTGGCCAGCATGATGCACCGCCCGTGCGTGAGGAACATTCAGGTCTCAGAGCTTGAGCGTGGAGCTCACCACTCCTGAGTGAAGATGTAGTCGATCCTGTCCCGCTGCTCGGGAGCGATATGGCCGAGAATCGTCATGACGGCGTGCTCCACCATGAGCAGTTTGGAGGGCAGGACGGAGATCGTCCGATCCGCGACGAGCGGTGGCGCCTCCGGGGACATCCGGATGACCGCCGGGACGTTCCGCCACCTGCGGGACAGTGTGAGGTCCTCCCAGAGCGCGGGCTCTCCCAGACCGGCGTCCACGGCACCGAGCCGCACGAGCTGCCAGACGGAGGCGAGCAGCGCGCAGGCCAGCTGCGTGTCGTTCCAGAGTTCCACCTGGGTCGAGATCGAGTGCCGGTAGGAGCTCTCGCGCACCGCGAGGTACCTGGGCAGCGGGCGGGGCGCCGTTCTGTCGACGAAGGCCCTGCCGAGTTCGATCAAGGCGCCGCCCAGCTCGACCAAGCCGGACTCCCGGACGATGTAGTCCAGCCGGAGCCCGGCCTTCTCGGTGGCCTCGACGATGTTGGGCAGCACGTACTTGGGCGGTTTCGGATCCGCGGCATAGTCGTCGATCAGCAGGCAGGTACTGACCGGAGCGTCGTTCGGGTCACTGTCGAGCGCTCTTTCCCACATGGGTAGCAGGCGACGGAAGTAACGCTCCAGCTCCGCGGGATCCTTCCCCAAAGCTCGGGTTTCCAGATGTCCGAGCTCGATCGAGAGCCGGGTGGTGGTCAACAATGCGGTTTCCACGTTGGGCATTCACGCTTTCGTTCGAACGAATTCCGACCACATCATTCCGCGGCGGTTGGATCAGGGGTGGTGGGATCCGGGGTGGCGGTCGCGGCGGACCCACCCGCGGTTTGCTTCGCGATCTTCTCTTCGACGATCCGCTTGCCCTGGGCGAGGGTGTCGGCGTCCTTGCGCTTCCACCACGGCGTGAGCCACATCTCGACCGGGCGGGCCGTGCCCGCGACGACCGCAGCGCGGCCGAAGGGCATGGTCCTGAGCTCTTCGGGACTGAGGATGTGCTTTCCGTTCTCCTTGCCGACGAGACCGGAGAGCTCGTCGAGGTCCTTGGCACTTCCGGCGCCACCAGAAACGATCTTGATGGACGAGTTCTCCCACAGGCGTGCGGCGCCGTCCGATCCCCACCTGGCACGAGCGTCCGCCAGCGACGTCAGGTAGACGTGCACCGAGATCGAGTAGCCACCGGACTCGCCCATGTACACCGGCAGGCCGCCCATCGGGCAGATGTCGGTCGCCTGGTTCAACTCGAAGGTCAGGGGTGGATCGAGGCGTCCGGTCGGGTTCTTCATCGCCGTACCGCGGGCGGACCGGAAGTACTGCTCGATGATCGTGGTGACGACCGGCGCGATCCCGCCCCAGTCGGGCTGCTGCTTGCCGACGAAGTAGAGGGTGTTGCGGCCCTTGAGGAAATTGATGAAGTCGAACTCCTCGCCCAGGGGCGGCGAGCAGTCCTCCAGCACGTTCGGGTGCGAGAAGCAGTGCATGACCTGGATCGTGTTGGTCCAGGCCGCCTCGTCCTTTCTGACGAACTCGAACTGCGAGGCGTATCCCGGTGCGGCGGTTCCGTCGCGCTCGCCCTGGCGCAGGATGTCGAGCGCCTCGTCGCCGTTCGCCTCGTAGACCCAGCGCATCACCTCGCGGAAGTTGACCTTGCCGATCGCGCCGGCGTGCAGGAGGCAGCGGATGATGGTGAGCACTCCGGTGAGGTAGGTGCCCTCGACCCCCATCTGGAAATGGCTGGACTGGACGAGCGTCCCGGACCTGACCGCGCACACGTTCGGGTCTTCGCACCCCTGCAACGGTGACCAGCGCATCCGCTTCGGCCACCCGGTCCAGTTGAACGGGTCGAACACATACACCTCGCCGTACTGGGCCCGCACCATCGCGGTGTTGACGAACGTCTCCCGCCGGGTGGAGGTGACGATGCAGGGGCCGGGCGCGTCGATGGTGAAGGGCGTGACGAAGTGCACGTCCTTGCCCTGCCGCGGTGCGGAGACGATGATCGCCGTGTCCTCGATCGAGGCGTACAGCTTGCGCCGGGATCTGATGTCCCGTCCGAGGTAGAAGCCCACCTCCTCGGGCTTCACCTCGCTCGCCGGCCGGCTCGCGGTGGACGGCCGCACCTGCTGGGCCTTGCTGAGGACGGTCCGCGCACTGAGCAGGTTGCGGACCTCCCAGCCGGAGGCGAAGCCCAGGCGCAGCCGCCGGAACTGCCGGTGCCGCCGCACGTTCAGGAACACCCGCAAACCAACGTAGACACCCGCCGACGCCACGGCGAAGAGCATGATCAGCAGGAAGAAGAACAGCGGGCCGGCCCCCATGGCGGCGGCGGCCGCCGGCGGCCACGCGGCGTGCGGGTCGCCGGGGTTCCGGATGAAGTTGAAAGCGATCTCCGGGAAGTCCAGCGGATCCGAATCCGGCCAGCCCTTTCCCGCCAGCAGGCCGGACAGCTGGCCCGCCAGCCAGATCAGGAAGCTGAACACACCGCCCAGCAGCACGACGATGACGCCGATACCGAACAAGAAGGCGTAAACGTCGTCATCATCTCCACTGCTCACCTATGACTCCTCAAGTCTGTATCGCCGGTCGCGATGTTTCTCTGCCCGGGGCTAGTCTTCGTCGCTTACGGTCACGCTGGAGATCCGCCAGGGAGCCTCCGCCGACGACCTGGTAAGCCCCACATAGACCACGGACCTTCTGGGATCCCCGCGCCATTTATCCCGCCCCGTGGGGGTCGCGATCATCTCCCATTGCCGGTAAGCGGCGGTCGGTCCATCGGGCGGAGCTCCCTCCTCTTTCGCGAGCGGTTCGAGACGCACCGCGAGATAGGCTCGGTGCCGCCGCCATTCAGCGGGGACGTACTGCCGTACTTCTGCCTTGACCTCGGCCGCGTAGTCGGCGGTGAAGTAGCGTTCCGCGCGCAGTTTGGCGTCGCGCAATCCCGTGTCGACGGTGCTGTCGGCCGTGTACATGAGGGTCAGGGCACCCTTCGACAGTGCCGTCGGGTCCTGCTCCACGATCTGGCGGGGGATCGGCAGATCATCGGGCAGCCCGTTCGGTGACGGCACCGACGAGACGGCAGCGGACGGCGAAGTACCGGCCGCCCCACCTCGTCCGGATGATCGCGCATCGGGCCGTCCTCCGTCGCCGCCGCCGCAGCCGGCGGCGAGGGCCGCGGCCACGATGACGCAGCCGGCGGAGCGGAACGCCGTGGCCCGTCGCCCGGTCACGCCGCACCCGTGTCCGCGCCGGCCCCGGCCGGAGCCATCGCGCGGATGGTTCCGGAAGACTTCTGCCCGCTGAAACGAAGGGCCCCCAGAAAATTGCTGCCGGGGGTGAATTTGGAGAACATGACGAAGGTGCCGGTCTTCTTGGCCTCGACCATCCAGTGCGTGCCGTTTTCCTGGCCGTAGTAGATCGCCACGTGCGTGGGCGGGGGGCCGCCGAAGTAGAGTAGATCGCCAGGGGCGAACGGACCGCTACGGGGAATCTTCTTGCCGATGCCCTGGCTCCACTGCGCCTGCGTCGTCCGGGCGATTTTGATCTTCTTTTTGGACGCTTGGTAGACCGCGTACATCGCGAGGCTCGAACAGTCGAACCCCTTGAAGCCCGCGCCTCTGCCCTTCCCTGGGTCCCAGGGGCCGTTCTCAGTGCCACCGCCCCACGAGTAGGGAGTCTTTCCGCCCACGCGCTGGGGTGGCGTCGGCGCGCTGCTGTCCTCCATCGTCCACCTCGCGGCGGCATAGGCGATCTGCTGGCCGAACGATCCGGCCGCCAGGCCCGATCCGGCGGCACAGCGCGGCATGTTCACATAGTTGGGCGCTCCCAGGCTGTAGTCGCCCTTGAGGTACTTGTCCCGTACCGCCAGCACGTCTCTCACGTACGGATTGCTCTGCGGGGTGTAATTTCCGGGATTGTAGCGATGGACGGCGTTTCTTATGTCGTTCTCGCTGAGTGGTCCTCGCGGAGGGCCGTCCTTGGGGTTCGCCTTGCCGATACTGCCCCGAAGGTGGTTGGCGGCACCGAGAATCGCGTCCTGCGGATCGTAACGGTCTTCCTTTCCATCCCCGTTGCCATCGTCCCCGTACCCGCTCCCGCCGGCGGCTCCCGCCCACGAGGTCTGGAGGAATTGCATGGGGCCGCCCGCCCCCGCGTAGTTCTCCTCGCCGCGACGCATGCCCTTCAGCGTGGTCCTGCCGTGATCGGTCTCAATCTTGCCGATGGCGGCCAGCACTTGCCATGGGATGTTCTCTTCTTCGCCGATCCGTTTATAGTATTCAAAATAGTTCTCAGGAATGGAGTTCTTCTTCGCGCTCGCCTGTACCACTCCCGTGCTCCCCGTCGAGCCGCTCGGAGCACATGCCTGCATCGCGAACTGCCCCAGTGGTCCCATCTGCTGCGACATGACCGACAGGCCCACCGCGGTGACCACCACCAATGTCATGGTGCCGCTCCCGAAGATCATGGTGAGCAACCACCACACCATGGGGTTCCTCCGCACGCTGACCTCCTGGATGACGCCCGGTTTCCGGGGAACTCACCGAAAATCGTCCTGAGTTCCTGCTGTCGGACGGTTGTTTCGCTGCACCGATGAATCGCGGGCCATGGCTGACGCATATCCCTGCCCTCCGGCAGTGGATCGCCCGTTTCTCCTTTTGCCGCAACGGCGGACGCGGTCGGCAGATGAAGCCCTCGCGTCGAATGGCCCCGAACACCTGATCAGGTGATGTTCGAGGCGACGAGGTCGTCACGTCCTCCGCCGATGGGATCGCCGTGGGCAGGGCCGGGCCGCCGCCCGGTGCGAGGGCGGCGAGCGCTCCCGCAGGGCGGCCGGGATCGTTGGGCGTGGGGACGCCGAGTGATCGACCTGGCCAGGTGCGTCGGCGGCTTTTCGGGCATGGCTCACCTCCTGCGACGCTGGAGTAGACAGTCCGGCGGGCTTCCGGAAGCGCAAGCCCCCTCCGGCCTGCTGGTTCCGCCTTCGTCGTGCGGGAGTGCCTCGGGGCGGCCGGTGACCATTTTGTGGCCGGTTCGGCAGTGGCCGACGGGCATCCGGTCCTGACGGTCGTCTTCGGCCCGACACAGTTGAGTCTCCCTGGAGAGGACCGAGATGAAGTGCTTGAACCGGTGCAGCGGGGTTGTCAGGAATGCCAGTTCGGGACGAGCGCAACTCGAGTGCCCCTCCTGCGGTGCCACCTACAACCGGTGCGGTCGCTTCGGGTGCGATGGGCTTCTGCGCGCACACCGGCTGACCGGCGGGACCACCGGCTCCTGCAGCGACCAGTACTGCGGCACCACCGGCCGCGCCCCCGCGACGAGCGAGGGGTGAGGGTCGTGTACACCGCCTCCGCCACCGCCGTCACCGTCGTCCGAGGCGAGCAGAAGAAATACATGCGGTCGTGTAGACACTGGCATCTCGCCAAGGCCGGCGCGGAGCGGTGCGCGCGCCACCTGGAGGACGAGATCCGGGAGCTGGCCGGCGACCGGGCCGACCAGCTGGTCATCACGCACGCCGTCACCCGGACGGCCGGCGACTGAGCGAGGCCGGCGCCGGGCCGCCGGCACGTGTCCGGCACGTGTCCGGGACGCGTGCCGGCGGACGTCGAGAGGCGGACGTGCTGCCGAGCCCGCCCGAACGCGCACGGTAGGCGGCATGAGCGCAACGCGACGCGTCCTGGTGATCGGCGACATCGAGATAGCCCGGCTCGCATGCACGTCCCTCACCCGGCACGGCAACGACGTCACCCATCTGCTCCGGCCCAACGAGGACGACCTGCGCGGCGCGCTAGGTGACGTGGACGCGGTCGCGGTCCTCGTCCGCGGCGACGTCGTCGCGCTGCGGTACGCGCTGCTGGCCGAGCATCTGCGCCCCGGCATCCGCCTCGTGGTCATGCTCTTCGACCGGACCGTCGCCGACCAGCTGCTGAGGGCCGTCCCCAACTGCCAGGTGACCTCCCCGGCCGACATCGCGGTGCCCGCGATCGTCGGGGCCTGCCTCGGCCCGCCGGTCCTCGCCGTCGACGTCCGCAGTTCGCCCGCCACCGTGTTCGTCGAGACCGCCGACGGGGTCGCCGCCGACGTCTGGCGTCCCGACCGCCTGCCCCGCAGGATCATGCGCGGCTTCACCCGCCAGCTCCGTCCCCATGACCTGACCAGCAGGATCCTGCTCACCGGCCTGGCGGGACTGGCCGTCACGCTGCTCCTGGAATGGGCGCTGGCCGTCCTCGTCCTGCACCAGCCGGCCGCCGCGGCGTTCTACACCGCTACCCGTGTGGTCGCGACGGTCGGCTCCGGGGAGCATCCGGCGCCCGGCTGGTTCCTCGTCCTGTCGGGCACCGGGATGCTGCTGACCATCGGTTTCAGTGCCCTGTTCACCGCGGGGATCGTGAACCGGTTCCTGTCCGGCCGCAGCGTCGACATCGTCGGCCCGCGTACGCTTCCCACCCGTGACCATGTGGTCGTGGTGGGGCTGGGGCAGGTCAGCCTTCGGCTGTGCATGGCACTGCGGCACCTGCGCATCCCGGTGCTCGCGGTCGAACGCGACCCGCGGGCCGCCAACCTGCGGCTCGCCAGGGCGGCCGGGATCCCCGTCCTGATCGCGCACGCCGAGGACCGGGACGTCCTCCAGCGGCTCAGCCTGCACCGGGCCCGCGCTTTCGCCGCCATGGGCGCCGACGACCTGGACAACGTCGAAGCGGCCATCGCGGCCCTCGCGCTGGTGCCGGACCTGCGCGTGGTGCTGCGCGCGGGCGACCACGCCGTGATCAACGAGACCAGGTCGCTCTTCCCGATCGGCGACGTGTGCGACATCCCCGCGATGACGGCCCAGGCGGTGACCGGGGGAGTGAACGGGGCGTCCGTGCACTTCGTCCGTCCGCGCGACGGGGAGTCCGCGGGAGCAGGGGGCGACCGGGTCTCCAGGTGCGCCTGTCCGGTCACGGCACCGGCTGGTAACGAGACGGGACTCCGAGACCCACATGAGGCATCCACATCCTGAGCGCCAGCAGGTACAGGCCGAGGATGAGGACCGGTGACAGCCATCTGGAGACCGGCGACCGGTCGTCCGGGATGGTCAGGGTCACCAGCACCAGGGTCGCCGACGCGGTGAACCCCAGGCCGAGCACGCTGAGGAGCACACCCGACCGGTTCTGGCAGCCGAACGACCAGGCACCACCTCCGACGCAGACGTCGGCCTGGGCATGGACGAACCGGAGAAGCGAGAACAGACCGCCGACGAACCACGCCGCCGTGCCCAGTGCGACGCTGAGACTCTGGGCCCGAACCGGTGTCGGCATGCCGTCGTGCCGGACGCCACGCACGTCCCTGACCGCCATCATCACGAGCGGACCGACTGCGGCCGCCACTGCCAGAGTCCCCGCGCCCCACCCCGCGCCGCTCGCCCACAGGGGCGGGTTCTCGGGGTTCGTGCCGCTCGACGGCCAGGTCGACATGGTCATGACGTAGAGGAGCGCTATCGCGGCCCCGACCCCGCCTATCACCGTGTACTCACGAGAGCGGCCGCTCGCCGTCACCAGGTTGCTCGTCACGCGGGTGACTCCTGTCTCGCCCGAGCCCACCGTGCGTGTGCTCAGGGACAGGACCGTCCGTCCCCCGAACGGGCCGGCAACCGGTGCCGCGCGCCGCCCGTCTATCGTCGATGAGCGATGACTGGGGAGAAGAAGTGGCCGCTCGACCGGAACGCCGGGCCGGATCACCGGCGCCGCGGCATCGGCATCCGGGAGATGCGGGCCGAGGACGCGGATCGAGTCTTGGAGATCTACCAGCTCGGCCTGGACACCGGTGAGGCGAGCTTCGAGACGACCGCTCCCACCTGGGAGGAGTTCGATGCCGCCAAGCTCGACCGGTACCGGTATGTCGCGACCGGCGCGGAGGGTGACGTGCTCGGCTGGATCGCCGCCGGCCGTGTGTCCGCCCGCCGCTGCTACGCCGGTGTGGTGGAGCACAGCGTCTACATCAGCCCGGACGCCCGCGGGCTGGGCCTCGGCGCCGCGCTGCTGGACGCCTTCATCGCCGCCACCGAGGCCGGCGGCATCTGGACGGTCCAGGCCGGCATCTTCCCGGAGAACGCCGCGAGCCTCCGGATGCACGCCAGGGCCGGGTTCCGAACCGTCGGAACCCGGCGGCGCATCGGCCGCCTGAACGGCCGGTGGCGGGACGTCGTCCTGCTCGAACGGCGCAGCCCCGCCATCGAGTGAGACCGGGGGCGCACCGGGCCCGGAATTCGAGGGGTTCCGAGCCCGATGGCGGGACGGTCAGTAGTGCGGGTTGTTGGTCTGGGGGATCTCGATGCTGATCGGGAAGTCGCCCTCGGAGAGGAAGATCAGGGCCGCCTGGCGGAGGATCTCGTCGAACGTCCAGTAGAGGTCGCGCAGGGCCTTCGGCGCGTCGGTGAGGTCGAGCAGGCCTTCGCGGACGGCGATGAACGGCGGCCAGAGGGTCTTCAGGAGGTTGTCCCAGAGCGGCTCCCTGGGGATCTTCAGCCAGCCGGCGATCTCGTCGCCGAGCATGAAGCGGGTGAGGGCGCCGAGGATCGGCTTGGTGAGCAGGCCGCCGTCGATGACGGAGCCGAGGTTGAGCAGGATGTCGGCCAGCTTGATGCCCTCGGGGGTGGGGGCGAGGATCGGGTCCAGGACCTGCTCGGCCTGGGAGTCGGCCTCGTCCCACGAGGCGGGGATGTACTCGTCCAGGATGCCGAGCATGTGCGCGGTCACCTGCCACGAGTGCAGGAAGGCCGCGGACTCGGCGGCGGGGATCGGCACCTTCCACTTGACCAGGTTCTGCATGACGGTCGTGGGCAGGCTGTGCCAGGTGACCATCATGTCGGCCTGGCTGATCGGGATCTCCTCGTCGGCGACCTTGCTCCAGTACGGGGACTTCGGCAGCAGGTGCCGCACGGCCGCGTGCACCAGCCGGGTCTTGACGCAGGTGACGATCATCTCGCCGTCGGGGTCGAAGGCGTTCTCCGTCCCGACGTCGTAGCCGAGCTTGGCGGTCTTGGTGATGCGGTCCTTCATGTCCGCGCCGCCCTGGGAGTAGTAGACGGCGCGCGCCTCCTTGGGGATGGCGGTGCTCATCATCCCGCTGGCGAAGCCGTAGGTGACGCCGAGGTAGAGGCCGCGCTTCTGGTTGAACTCGAACGCCTTCGCCAGCTTGCCCTGGTCGGCCCAGGACGGGAGTTGCCGGGCCTTCTCCATGAACGCGCGCAGGTCGGCCGGCAGGCCCTCGGGCAGGGCCTGGCCGTTCTTGGTCCAGGTCCGCAGCAGCTTGTTGACCTCGGGGACGGCGCCCCGGTCGAGGAGTGAGGCGACGAGCGGGTCGGCCTCCTCGTCCCAGACCCACTTCGGGTCGGCGCCCTTCCCCGCGCCCGCGACCGACCCCTTCGGCGACCACGTCCACAGTGAGCTCGCGTTCGCGGGCGTCGCGACGCTCAGCGCGCCGAGCGCGCCCAGCGTTCCGCCCGCCATCAGCACGTTCCGCCTGCTGGGTTTCTCCATGCTTTCGCTCCTCCTCGGGGCCGAGAGCGGTTCTGATACGATGAAACACATCCTGCATCCATGTATCAGATGCTCTTCATCACAGCACACCGTGTCGGCCATCACAAGACCTAACGTGACGAACATTCGCGATTGGGACAGAATCGGTCGCGTCAGGAGGAGATCGTGGAACCTGTGCCGTCCTCGAACCCGGAGTCGCTGCTCGAACGCGCCTACGTCGACGCCGTCGAACAGGTGGCGGACCTGGACGAGGCCCGGTCGCGCGTCCTCGACGCCGCCTACGACCAGTTCTCCCGGCTGGGGATCCAGCGGTCCACCATGGAGGACGTGGCCCGCCGGGCGGGGGTCTCGCGGATCACGGTCTACCGGCGGTTCGCCACCAAGGACGCGCTCGTCGAGCAGGTGATCCGCCGGGAGTTCCGCAGGTACTTCGACCGGTTCCTCGTCGAGATCGAGCAGGCCGAGACCGCGGCGGACCGGGTGGTACTGGGCTTCGTCAGCTCGATGCGCGCCATCCGGAGGAACCCGCTGATCGGCGGGCTGATGGCCACCGAGCCGGACACCGTCCTGCCCACCATGATCAACGACGAGGGGCGGACGCTCGCGACGGTGCGCCGGTTCGTCGCGGGCCAGCTCCGCCGCGAGCAGCGCGCCGGGACCGTCCCGGACGACCTGGACGTCGACTTCGTGGCCGAGATGATGGTCCGCGTCTCCGCCTCCTTCCTGGCGATCCCGAGCGAGCTCGTCGACCTCGACGACGACGAGCAGGTCGCCGAGGTGGCCCGGCGGTTCCTGGTGCCCATGCTGGAGCCGGGCGGACCCTCGGCATAGCGGCGGCCGCCCGGCCGTGGCGTCCCGGCGCGCGGGCCGGCCCGTACCCCCGCTCCGGAGCCCGCGGCCCGGCTGCCTGCTCGGTCGTCAACCAAGCGTCGCTTAGGTGGCGGGCGATCAGCCGGGTTCCGCCGGGCGGATCGTGTCGGCGAGGCGTTTGGGGGCCGAGAGGCGCCAGGCCTCCGTGACCAGCTCGCTCACTTCGGCGGGGTCGGCGTTCGCCAGGCGGAACTCGACCCACGCGAAACGGCCGCCGGTGGCCCACGACGCGGAGAACGTCTCCGGGTCTTCGGCGATGAGGGCGGCCTGCTCCTCACGGGTGGCCTTGAGCATGACGACCTCGTCGGCGTCTCGGAGGTAGCAGAACCCCTTGTCCCGCACCCGGAAGCCGGTCAACTCGGGATGCCCGTCGTTTCGGGTGACCTCGGGCAGGCCGAGCACGATGCTCAGGAACTCGTCAACGCTCATACACAGGGATCTATCAGCCTTGTCGGACGGTGAGACCCGGGCCCGGCCGCCCGTCACGAGTCGGCGGGAACGGTCTTGACGACCTTGCCCTTGAGGTTCGCGGCGAGGTAGCCGCCGCCGTAGTCGTCGCTGAGGTAGACCATCATGGTCGGCCGGTCGCCGTTGAAGGTCCAGGCGGCCTTGGCGATGACGTACCGGCTGGTCGGCTTCGGCACCTTGAGGGTGCGTTCGGCGCGGCGCATCAGCGCGGGCAGGGCCTCCCAGTTGAAGGTGCGCATGTTCACCTTGGCGTCGCCGGTCGTGATGGCGATGCTGGGACGGCTCCGGACGGCCGCCTCCGCGCCCTTCTCGTAGGTGTAGTTGTCGAACGCGCCGCGCCGTCCGGACACGGGGGCGTCGGCGGAGGCGCGGTCCTCGTGCACCGTGAGTTCGGCGAACTCCCGGCTGCCGGACGCCGCCTCGAACTCCTTGATCACAGTGCGGACGGCGGCGGGGGCGAGCAGGCTCTTGACCTCCCCGGACTCGCCGCCGCCTTCGGTGTCGAAGGTTCCGGGGTCGTCCTCCGGCGTCTGCAGGCGGCCGGCGCTGTCCTCCGCCGTGGCGAAGGCGTCCAGCACCTTGGGGAGGACGATGACGACCGACCCGACGACCGCGGCGACCATGCCGGCCGCGATGGCGCCGATCGCGACCCCGGTCAGCCCGCGGCGCCGCGGCGGCCGCACGGGACCGGTCGGCGGGACGGGACCGGTCGGCGGGACGGGACCGGTCGGCGGGACCGGGTTCGTCCCGGGGCCCGGCATGGGGGCGATCGGGGGAGGCGGCGACACGATGCCGGTCGGGCTCGCACCGGCCACCTGGGCGAGCATCTGGTCGAGCTGGGACGGGGAGGGGCGGGCGGCCGGCTCCCGCACCAGCAGCGCCTGCAGCACGGGCGCCAGGGGACCCGCGCGGTGGGACGGCGGGATCTGAGCCGTCATCACGGCGGCCAGCGTCGCCGCGGTGCTGGGGCGGCGCAGCGGGTTCCGGCCTTCCACGGCCGTGTAGAGCAGGAGGCCGAGCGACCACAGGTCCGAGGCGGGCTCGCCCTCCTGGCCGTGCAGCCGCTCCGGCGCGATGTACTCGGGGGAGCCGACCAGCCCGCCGGTGACGGTGACGCGGGACGCCTCCTGGAGGACGGCGATGCCGAAGTCGGTCAGGACCGGCGTGCCGTCCGTCCGCAGCAGGACGTTCGCGGGCTTGACGTCGCGGTGGCAGATCCCGGCCTCGTGGGCCGCGCGCAGCGCCGCGAGGATCCCGCGCCCGACGGCCGCGCCCTCGGGCGGCGAGAGCGGCCCCTCCGCCAGCCGCTCCTGGAGGGACCGCCCGCGGACGAGCTCCATGACCAGCCACGGATGCGGCATGTCGGGCGAGTCCACGATGTGGTGGATGGTCACGACGTTCGGGTGATCGAGCCGGGCGAGGGCGCGGGCCTCGCGCATCACCCGCTCGCGCAGCATCCGCGCGACGTCCGGATCGAGGTCCGCCGTCTCGGTGTCGGAGAGCCGCACCTCCTTCAGCGCGACCTCGCGCTCCAGGGCGAGGTCGAACGCGCGCCAGACCGTGCCCATCCCGCCGCTGCCGAGCCGGTCCCGCAGCTCGAAACGGCCGTCGATCACCATCCGCCCAGACGTCACGGCGGACAGCCTACGGCCACGACCTCCTCAAAGCCGGTCAAATCGCTCTTTCAGGCAACTCGGGCGCAGAGGACGCCCTCCCGGAAGTCGCTCCATTTGTGCGAGCCTTCCGGGCATCTGGTCGCGTAGTAGCCGGTGTACTTGAGGACGTAGTCGAACTTCCTCGGAACGGTGTCCCTGCTGCATCCCCACGCGGTCATCAGACCGTGCCCGTTGATGAAGATCCTCCCCGGCTGGCCGCTCTTCTTCGAGCCCAGGAAGCACTCCCCCATGTGGAATTCCCGGCGCACGCACAGGTAGATCGCCTCCCCGTCGTGCACGGGGGATTTCCAGTAGGACTCCCCGTCCAGCGGCTCGTAGCCGCAGTCGGAGGCCGAGTCCTGGATGCCGAACACTTTCACGTAGGCGTTGGGGGCGCCGCAGGGGACCACGTTCGGCTCCTCCTCGCTCCACCCGTCGGAGTCGTAGGGGTCCTTGTGCGCGTCGAGGCAGTCACCTCGCCTGATGGCCTCGAAGGCCTTGAAGGTCGGATCGGGCGTCGGGCTGCTGGACGGCGTGCTGCTCGGCCCACCGCTCGTTCGGGGCGTCGCGGACGGCGTCGACGTGGAGCCGGCGTTACTGGAAGAGCCGTTGGAGTCGTTGTTGGCCATGGCGAGAATCAGGGCGACCAGCAGGACTCCCACGACCCCGGCGACGACCGCGGCGTTCGGCTTGGGCCGGGTGCTCTGCTGGGCAGGCCGCTGCGAGGGCTGCGGAGACCGCTGGGTCCGGTCACCGGACTTGGGCGGCTGGGGCCGGTCACCGGACTTGGGCCGCTGGACCCGGTCGCCGGACGGCGGCGGCGGCGGCGAAGCCTGCTCAGGGCGCCGCTTCCGTCCGCCGCCCGTGTCCTTGGCGAAGACCTCGGTCTCGGCGACGCGCGTGGCGATCATCCGGCTGAACTTCTCGGGCAGGGTCATGCCCTCGTCCGCCGACAGCGCCGAGCACCGCTCCAGGAACTCCTGGGCCGGCGGGCGGTCGTCGGGGTCCTTCGCCAACCCGGCCGCGACGAGAGGCCGTAACGACTCCGGAACGCCCGTCAGATCCGGTTCCTCGTGCCGGACGCGGTACCCGAGGGCGTCGGGCGGCCCCTCCCCGAACGGGTGGTGGCCGGTCGCCGCGAAGACCAGCACGGCCGCCAGGCAGAACACGTCGCTGGCGGTCCCGACGTCCCCGCCCAGGTACTGCTCGGGCGACATGTAGCCGGGCGTGCCGACCATGGTGATGCTCTGGGACGTGGCGTCCGTCGCCCGCGCGATGCCGAAGTCGATGATCCGCGGCCCGTCCTGGGCGAGCAGGACGTTGCCGGGTTTGAGGTCGCGGTGGATGACGTTCTGGTCGTGCACGGCCAGCAGCCCCTCGGCGAGCCCGGCGCCCAGGGCCGCCACCGACACCTCGGGCAGCGCGCCGTTGGTGTCGATGGCGGCCTGCAACGACGGCCCGGCGATGTACTCGGTCGCCAGCCAGGGCGGGTCGGCGTCGGGGTCGGCGTCGATCACCTGGGCGGTGTAGAAGCCGCCGATCCTTCTCGCCGCCGCGACCTCCTTGGTGAACCGGCGCCGGAACACCGTGTCGTCGGCGAAGTGCGGGTGCACGACCTTGACCGCGACGAGCCGCCGTCCGGGGGAGCGGCCCAGGTAGACCTGCCCCATCCCCCCGGCCCCGAGCCGTGCCAGCAGCCGGTAGGGCCCGATTCTCGCCGGGTCGGCGGCCTTGAGCGACCCGAGTCCCGCGCCCGCCATCCGCCCTGCCTCACGTCTGTCGAACACCACCGTCTGTCTGCAATAAGGGTACCCGCGGTGATCATCCGCATATGCGTCTTCCGACGCACTCGCGAACGAGGGTCGCCGGATGACTTCCCGGACGCGTCGCGACAGCACGGAGACTGAGGGGCGACCTCGTCCCGCTTTTGAATTGGCGTCCACCCGAACGCCGACACGGGGGAGTGACTCCGGCTGAGAAATGAGTGAGTCCATCACTGAGAGCCTGGTGGGGCCCGCAATCGGGATGCTGGTGCTTTGGGGATCCGCGGTGGCCTCGATCGCAACACAGGATTGGCTGCACGCCTGGATCCCGCGCCATTCTCGTACCAGCGTAATGCTCGCCGTTGTCTACGGAACCGTTCTGCATGCAGGCACGCTGTCGTCTCGCTTTCGCGGTCGGCGGCGACGGCCGGGAGGTGCGGGAGAATCGGGGACATGACGGACTCTGTGGTCACGACCGGAAGTGACGTCGTCGAGGAGACACGGGCGTTCAACGTCAAGCTGGCCGCGGCTCTCGCCGCCGAGCCCAAGCCGTACGACATCGGCGTGGCCGAGTCGCGGCGCCGCCGGGAGCAGGGCGAGGGGCTGCACTCGGTGCCGGTGAGGCTTCCCGAGGGCCTCGACCGGACGGTTCCGGGTCGAGCCGGTGACGTGCCCGTCCGGGTCCTGCGTCCCGCCGGCGTCCGGGGAGTCCTGCTGCATGTGCACGGCGGCGGCTGGACGTTCGGCAGCGCAGACGGTCAGGACACTCGCCTGTGGGAGCTGGCCCAGGCCGCGAAGCTGGCCGTCGTGAGCGTCGGCTACCGGCGCGCGCCCGAGGATCCGCATCCCGCCGCCGCCGACGACGTCGAGGACGTGGCCCGCTGGCTGATCACGGCGGCGTCCGCGGAGTTCGGCACGGACCGGCTGGCGATCGCCGGAGAGTCCGCCGGCGCGCACCTCGCCGCGCTCACGCTGGTGCGCCTGGGCGACCGGGCGCGGGCGTTCCGCGCCGCGCAGCTCACCTACGGCGCGTACGACCTGTCGATGACGCCGAGCCAGCGTCTCGGCACCGACAAGCTGCTCGTCCCGACCGATGTGCTGGCCTGGTTCAGGGACCAGCTCCTGCCCGGACGTTCGGCCGAGGAGCGACGCGACCCGGCGGTCTCCCCGCTCTACGCCGACCTGCGCGGCATGCCGCCCGCGCGTTTCGTGGCCGGCACCGAGGATCCGCTCCTGGACGACTCGCTCTTCATGGCGGCCCGCTGGCGGGCGGCCGGGAACGTCGCCGAGCTGGAGGTCGTGGCGGACGCGACCCACGGCTTCCTGAACCTCCCGATCACGATCACCAAGCGCGAACGCGCCCGCCAGGCCGAGTACCTCGCCGCCGCCGTCTCCTGACACCGGCCCCCCGCTGGTTTCCGGGGGCGTTGGTGCGTGCCTGCGACGCCGCATCCCGCGCCGCCGGTCGATCCCGGCGTGCTCTCGACGGGATGCCGGAGATCCGCTTGACGGAGCCAATAGCTAACGGCTATCTATTTGGCTAGCCGTTAGGGAGATGATCGGATGCAGGACGCGGTGCTGGCGATGCTCGCGAAGGAGCCGTCGCACGGGTACCGGCTGCGCGCGCGCTTGCGGGAGGCTCTCGGGCCACTCGGGGAGTCGATGAACGCTGGCCAGGTCTACGTGACCCTGAACCGGCTGGAGAAGGCGGGCCTGGTCGTCTCCGAGCGGGCGGACGGGCTGCCGGACCGGCCGGACCGCAAGGTGTACGCGCTGACGCCGTCCGGGCAGCAGCGGGTGGCGGCCTGGCTGACCGAGGTGAACTGGCCGAAACCGAACCTGGCGGAGTTCCATCTCAAGCTCGCCGCGGCGGCCGCGGCCCGGCTCGCCGATCCGGTCGAGCTGGTGGACGCGCAGCGCCGCGAGCTGCTGCGACGTCTGCGTGACGTGCAGCGCGCGACGCTGGCCGAGCCGGACGGCTCGACCGCCGGGCTGCTGCTGGAAGGCGTCGCGCTGCGACTGCAGGCGGACCTGCGCTGGCTGGAAACCTGCGAACGCGTCTGGGCAAAGGCTGATGACGAATGAACGATGACGTGCTGCAGGTCCGTGGCCTGTGCAAGGAGCACGGCCAGGGGCAGGCCCTGGTCCGGGCGGTCGACGACGTCGACCTGGACGTACCTGTGGGGCAGATGCTGGCGGTGATGGGGCCGAGCGGCTGCGGCAAGTCCACCCTGCTGCACATGCTGGGCGGCCTGGAGCGGCCGACCCGCGGGGAGGTGTGGCTGGCCGGGCGGCGGATCGACACCGTGAGCGAGCGGCAACTGGCCCGGCTGCGGCGCCGGTCGGTGGGGTTCGTCTTCCAGTCGTTCCACCTGGTGGAGGAGCTGTCGGCGGCGGAGAACGTGGAGTTGCCCGCGCTGCTCGCCGGACGTTCGGCGCGTGCGGCCAGGCGCCGCGCGGCCTTCCTGCTGGAGCGGGTGGGGCTCGCCGAGCGCGCCCGGCATCTGCCCCGGGAGCTGTCGGGGGGACAGCGGCAGCGGGTGGCCATCGCCCGTGCCCTGGCCAACGAGCCGCCGGTCCTGCTGGCCGACGAGCCGACCGGGAACCTGGACAGCGCGGCGACGGCCGACGTGCTGAGGCTCTTCGAGGGCCTGCGCGCCGCCGGGCAGACCGTCGTGATCGTCACCCATGACGCGCGGATCGCGGCCACCGCGGACCGGCTGGTCTCGATGCGCGACGGGGCGTTCGTCGACGACACCCGGCTGGCGGCGGGGAGTGCCGGGCGGCTCGGCGACCTGATCGAGATGGGGGACTGACCCCGTGGGCCGCGTCCTGCTCGTGTTCCGCCTCGTGCTGGCCGATGTCCGCCGGCATCCCGCCCAGGCCGCGGTGCTCGTCGTCGCGGTCACCGCGGCCACCGCCGCGCTGGCCCTCGGCCTGTCGTTGCGCGGGGGGACCGAGAAGCTCTACTGGCAGACCCGGGAGGTCACGGCGGGGCCGGACGTGGTCGCGCTGTCCCCGGGCGCCGACCTGAAAACGATCAATGCCCTGAAGGCTTTGGAGCACGCGTCAGGGGTGGTCGCGCACAGCGGGCCGTACCGCCAGTACTACACGAGCCTCACGGCGAACGGCTCCACGGGGGCCGCGGTGGTGCAGGTCGCCGATATGACGCCGGGCCCGGTCGACCGCCCGCTGGTGACCTCGGGCAGCTGGGTGCGTCCGGGAGGCGCCGTCCTCGAACGCGGCTTCGCCGCCGCCATGGGCGCCGGGGTGGGTGACCACGTCACCGTCGCCGGCCGCTCGCTTCCCGTCGTCGGGGTCGCCGTGACCGCGGCCCGCTCGGTCTACCCGTGGGCACTGGGGATCGGGCCGGGCGGCGGGCCGAGCGACGGCGGCGGCCTGGTCTGGCTGGCCGAGCGGGACACCCGGGCACTGGAGTCGCCCGACGTCCCGGTGACCTCCTTCATCAACCTGAAGCTGCGGGACCCCGACGAGGCCCGGGCGCTGAACAGGCATGACCCCGCTGTGGCTCCAGCGTTCGAGAACACCTGGGTGAACATGAAGACCTGGCAGCACATCGCCGAGCAGGATTTCGTCATGCTCCGGAACAGCCAGCCGATCCTGGTCATCGGCAGCTGGCTGCTCAGCTTCCTGGCCGTCGGCGGCGTGGCGACACTGGCGGCGGGACGCGCCGCCGGCCAGACCCGCAGGGTCGGGCTGCTCAAGGCGGTCGGCGCCACACCCGGCCTCATCGGCGCCGTCCTGCTCGCCGAATACCTGATCCTGGCGCTGCTCGCGGACGCGCTGGGCCTGGCGATCGCCGGGCTGGCCGCACCCACCGTCGTCAACCCCTCCGCGAGCCTGGTCAGCACCGCCATCGGCCCGAGCGGCGACACGATCGCGTTCACGACCGTCGCCGCCGTCTTCGCGGCGGTCCTCACCACCGTGGGCCCGACGCTGCGGGCATTGCGCACCGGCACCGTTTCCGCTCTGGCGGACACCGCCCGCCGGCCCAGGCGCCGGGCTTGGCTGAACAGGGTGTCGGCGCCGCTGCCGACCTCGCTCCTGCTCGGGCTGCGCCTGATCGCCCGCCGGCCCGGCCGCGCCGTCCTGTACGCGTGCACCATCGCGACGACGCTGCTCGCGGTCACCGCACTGCTGATGGTCTACGTCCAGCCGGACCGGGGCTATCCGGGCTCGGCCATGGCGACCCACGCGCGGACCGCTCAGGACCGCCACCTGCTGCTGGGCGTCACCATCGCGGTGATCGCGCTCGCCCTCGTGAACACCATCACGGTGACCTGGACCCTGGCCATGGAAGCCCGTCCCACCATGGCCATCGCCCGTGCGTTCGGCGCCACACCCGGGCAGACCGCGGCCGGACTGTCGGCGGCACAGCTCCTGCCGGCCCTGTCCGGCGCCTTCGCCGGTGTCCCGCTCGGGATCGCCCTGGTCCTGTCCTTCAGCCGTGGGGACGTGCCCAAGCCGCCCACGTGGTGGCTCCTCGCCGCCGCGGTCGCGGCGGTCCTGGCCACGGCGGCGCTCACCGCCGTACCCGCACGCATGGCGGCCCGCCGCTCCGTCGCGCGAACCCTGGGCGCCGTATCACCCTGAGCACGTCCGCCGCGATCACCGGGGTCCGGGAAGCCGCGGCGTGACGTGCCGCCCCGCACGCTCGCCGGCCTAGTGGAGGCGTTGGTGGAGCGGGGTGGCCAGCTCGGTGGTGCTCAGGACCAGGGCGACCGTGTAGTCGACCAGGTGGTCGCGGTCGATGCCGAGGTCGCCGCGGAACCAGGTGGTGAACAGCTCCCACAGGCCGGCCGTGAGGGTCAGGCCGGTCAGTTCCACGTCGACGTCCGGCAGGAGGACCTGGTCCAGGGTCTCGTGGGTCTGGGCGGCGAAGATCGCGGTCATGGTCCGGATGATCTCGACGCGGCGCCGCTGGAGCAGGGGCGAGGCGGGGAACGCGTGGGTGAGGATGTGGGCGCGGCGCGGGTCCCCGGTCAGGAAGTCGAGGATCGCGGTCACCACGGCGCGGGTGCGGGGCTGCGGCCGGCGGGGGGCCTGCCGGGCGGCGGACAGGATCACGTCGGTGCCCTGGGCGACCTGGTCGTCGATGATCGCCAGGAGCAGGGCGTCCCGGTCCGGGAAGTTCTCGTAGAAGTACCGGTCGTTGAGCCCGGCCTCGGCGCACACCTGCCGGACGGTCGTGGCGGCCCATCCCCGGGTGCCGAGCAGTTCCAGCCCGGCCTCCATCAGCGCGGCGCGGCGGCGGGCCCGGCGCTGGTCGGCGGGCACGCCGCGGTAGGGACGTGTGCGCGGGGGCTCGGAGGTCACAGCCCGATTGTGCCGCATCCCTTGACTTCGTCCGCAGATCTGGGGACGCTGATCACCAGATATTCTGGTGCAACGCTTCACCAGAATTCGCGGTCGCGACGAGGGGAGCGTGAGGCGCGTGGCCACGGAGAACCCGCCACAGCCGGCGGACATCGATCTGAGCGATCTGCGGTTCTGGGCCCGTCCCCTGCCGGAGCGGGCGGAGGCGTTCGCGGTGCTCCGCGCCCAGCCGGGACCGGTGTTCTTCACCCTGCCCAAGCTGCCGTTCCTTCCGCAGAGCCCGGGGTCCTGGGCGCTGACCCACCATGCCGAGGTGGCCGAGGCCAGCCGCCATCCGGAGGTGTTCAGCAGCGAGCCCAGCGCCACCAGCCCGGCCGACATGCCGCGCTGGATGGACAAGTACTTCAACTCGATGATCGACATGGACGATCCGCGGCACGCGAAGATCCGCCGGATCGTGTCCCGGGCGTTCAGCCCGAAGATGCTCGCCAAGGCCGAGGACGACATCGCGCGGCGGGCCACCCGGATCGTGGACGGGCTCATCGAGTCCGGCGGCGGCGACTTCGTGTCCCAGGCCGCGGCGCGGCTGCCGGTCGAGGTCATCTGCGACATGCTCGGCATCCCCGTCCGGCAGCACCGGCGGGTGGTGGAGCTGACCAACATCATCGTCGGCTACAGCGACCCCGAGTACGTGGGCGCCACCGTGGAGTACGGCGGCGACGGCCCGAAGCTCGGCCGGCTCGCGACGCTCCGCATGCTGGGCACCGTGGCGTCGGCGGGGTGGCGGCTGCACCGGCTGGCCTTCCAGCTCGGACGGGAGCGCCGCGCCGCGCCCACCGGCGACCTGACCTCGGCCCTGGTGAACGCCAACGTCGACGGCGAGCGGCTGAGCCCGCGCGAGTTCGCCGCGTTCTTCCTGCTGCTGGTGGTGGCGGGGAACGAGACCACGCGCAACGCGATCGCGCATGGCCTGAAGCTGTTCACCGAACATCCCGACCAGCGCGACCTGCTGCTGGCCGACTTCGACGGACGCATCGCCGGGGCGGTCGAGGAGATCGTCCGGTACAGCAGCCCGGTCATCTTCATGCGCCGCAACCTGACCCGCGACTACGAGATGAACGGCCACACCTACCGCAAGGGCGAGCGGGTGACGCTGTTCTACTGGTCCGCGAACCGGGACGAGGCGGTCTTCACCGACCCCGAGCGCTTCGACATCCTGCGCTCGCCGAACCCGCACGTCGGGTTCGGCGGTCCGGGCCCGCACTTCTGCCTGGGCGCCAACCTGGCCCGGCGTGAGATCACCGTGATGTTCCGCGAGCTGTTCACCCGCCTGCCCGACATCACCGCCGGGGAGCCCGACCGGCTGATGTCCGGCTTCATCAACGGCTACAAGCGCCTGCCCTGCGCCTTCACCCCACCCGGCGCCCGCCCGCGCGCATCGGCCTGAGCCGACGCGCGCGGACGGACGCGGCGAGGTCTCAGCCGACGTTGACGGTCAGGCGTTGCGGGTTGCCGTCGGCGGCGGCGCCGGAGACGTCCGGCGCCCCGTCGGGACACACGTCGTCGTACGGGAACGCGTACCCGATCGGGGTGTTGGCGTGCAGGATCCGTGCCCAGTGGTTCGTGGTCGGGTCCTTGTAGTAGTCGGACTGCGGCGTGCCGTTCGGCTGGTCGGCGCTGCTCAGGATCGTGCTGCGGTTGAACGCGGCGGCGATGCGGGCGAGCAGGCCCTTCTTGATGTCGGAGTCGCTCGGGTTGTTGGCGAACGGCCCGTCGTTGCAGGTGAAGATGTCCTTGGACGAGGGCCGCGCGAACGTGCTCCCGTCGTTGAACCTGAGCACACCGCCGCTGACGCGCCCGGTGTAGACGCCGCGCCCGCCCTGGAGATCCACCTTGAGGTCGGTTCCGGCGTACTTGTCCCACACCTGGTTGACGTAGCCGTCCCAGTACGTGGAGAAGGCACCGGGATTGGACGCCATGTGGCCCTGCGGTGAGACGACCCGCAGCACGCCGCCGCCGTTGCGGATGACGAGCTGGTCCCAGGGCTGCCCGTCCGCGTTCTTCTGCGCGACGAGACCGTCGGCGACCGCCTGCACCGCCCCGGCGGGCGCGGCCTCGACCGTGTGCCGGGAGTCGCCGACCAGGTCGAGCCCGATCGGCAGCGCGGTGAGCAGGTCGACGTAGGAGATGTTCGCGAAGATCTGCTGGGGGTTGAAGGTGAACTCGCAGAACGACCAGGTCTTCTGGTAGTTCGGGTCGGCCGGGGTCCCGAACGCCGGTTCGACCAGCGCCGGGCCGGGATTGACGAAGAAGTCGAGCGCGTCGTTCTTCACGAAGTAGATGCGGGCGCCGTACATCTGCCCGAGGGTGAGGTTCGCCGCGCCGCCGGCGCCGATCGGGATCGAGCAGTCCGCGCCCAGCGGGGTCTGCGGCGCCGAGGGCGACGGGGGATAGTACGGCGTACTGTCGGCGCGGAGCAGCATGAGCCGGTCGGTGCCCTGCTCACGGCCGGTGATGTAGGCCCTCACGGGCGCGGAACCGTGATTGGCGAGCGTGAGCGCGCACGTCGACGGCGCCGCGAACGCGGGCCTGCCGAGCAGGTCGCGCCCGAACGGGATGGCGAGAGCGGCCGTTCCGGCCGCAGCGAGGAATGATCTGCGGGTGACCAACGGGAACTCCTGGCGGGGGGAGGGTTCGGTTGCCGTTGTCTGAAACGCGCGTATCAGGGGAGCTGTAGTACAAGGTCCCGGATCGTTCCACTACTGTCAAGACTCTTTCCAATTAACCTGCACACGGGCCCCTGCCGTCCCGCGGATCTCACGGGTGCCATCCGGTGACGCCTGGTCTCGGACAGACTGGTGACCTGCCGAAGCTCCCCAGCGCGTCAGCCTCGTCTACGGAGAACTCGTCGTGAACCCACGTCCTCGCCCACTCCACCAGCGCACCGCTCGCCGGCTGGCGAATCGCATCGAGGACGCGGCCCCCGCCGCTTGGCAGGTCGACACCGGCGTGGACGTCCTCTTGGACGACGAGGCGGAGCCGGTAGACATCTCTCCCGGCCTCGTCGTGTACAGCCGGCTCCGTACGCGGAGGCTCGAATCCGGCACTTCTGGCGGGTCGAAACCGACCAGACCGCGCCGGCATTCGCGATCTACACCTACGAGCTGGACGACGCGACCGGCGGATACGTCGGAACCGGCGTCCACCATGACCGGATCACCGTCAGCGTGCCGTTCGAGATCGACATCGAACTGAAGGCCGTACGCGAGCGCTGACCCCTGAACCGTCTCGCGGGCAGCGCCGCGCGGGCGGCGGCCGCGCTTACGCGTCCCGGAACGGCCGGACCTCGACCTTTCGGTTGCAGGCTTTCGACCCCTCGGCGGCCAGCTTGAGCGCCGCGTCCAGGTCGGGCGCCTCGACGACCCAGAAGCCGGCGAGGTACTCCTTCGTCTCCAAGAACGGCCCGTCGGTGACCATCGCCTTCCCGCCCCGGTTGTCGATGACGGTGGCCGTGTCGGGCGAGGCGAGACCGCCGGCGAAAACCCAGTGGCCCTCGGCCTGGAGCCGGTCATTGAACACATCGATCGCCGCGTCCTCGTCCGGGGTGGCGAGGCCGGCCTGGTCGTGGATCACGGAAAGCAGGTACTGCATCTGAGGATCGTCTCCTGTGGTCTCTAGTCAGGTCGAGCGCAAGCCCTGGGACCTAGCCCACGTCTCGGCGTCGCGGCCCGACACCCTCGGGGATCTCGCCGTGAAGGTGCGGGGTGTACACGAGCTTGTGCGTCCGACCGTCGAGCACGGTCGACTCGATGAGCTCCAGGTCGAACTCAGCTCCGTCGTGGAAGAGCGCCGATCCGCCGGCGCGGCCGGAGATGGCGGGGAACATGATGACTTCGAGCCGGTCGACGAGGCCGGCGGCGAGCAGGGCGCGGTTCAGCGAGATGCTGCCGTGCGAACGCATCGGGACGTCCGTGGTGCGCTTGAGGCGCTCGATCGCCGTCACCGCGTCCTCGTTGAGAACCGTCGAGTTCTGCCACCCGAGCGGCTCTTCGAGCGTGCTGGAGAACACGATCTTCGGCAACTCGTTCAGGCTGTCGTAGTAAGGCTCGTCGTACTCGACGACGAACTCGCGGAACTCTCGGAACGTCGTCGCGCCGAAGACGAGCACCTGCTCCTGCGCGAAGGTGCGCACCCGGTCCTCGCGGATCTCGGGACCCTCCTTCCCCCAGTATCCGGGCCAACCGTGGGCCATGCCGTAGCCGTCCAGGCTGCAGAAGAAGTCGACAGTGAAGGTGGTGCTCATGGCGCAACTCCCTGTTTCTGCGCCGCCCCCGTTGGGCGGCTTCACTACCTCCACGAACACGACCACCCCGATCCGACACCGCCGCGGAAAAACTTTGAGGACTTCTTCCGCCCGCCGCCGATCACCGTCACGGCCCCAGGGTCGGGTCAAGCCCTCGGACGAGGGGAGAAGCCGATCTCGAACTCGCGACCAACCCGTACAACCAGGAGGCCCACCCGGCCGCGCGGGACCCGCGCTGGGCGCCGGCGATGAGGTCGATCGGTTGGGCACGCGACACGTCGATCAGCGTCGGCGGCGGCTCGCCGCCGACGCTGGCCTGGCGCTCGGCTACCTGGACGGGCTGCTCGTCAGCCACGGCATGAGCGCTTCCCCGGCACTGAGCTGACCAAAACGCTGGGGCTGCGCGTGACCTGCGGATGCTGTGATGAGCCAACGCGTAGGGCGCCACGGCCGGGGGCGATGGCGCCGTACGCAGCCATGGCGGTGCTGGACGGGACGGCGACCACGGCCGCGTGCGTGTGGGGCGTGGTTTCGTCGTCCGCCCGCGCGGCGCCGCGGTGGCGAGGAGACCAGCACGCGGCCCTTGGCGGCCTTCCTCGTCGCCACGGCGAGGGGGCGGGCTCAGTGCGTCCGGGCGGCGGACTGCACGGCCGTCCGCAGGGCCGCGCGGGTTAGTAGGAGGATGGGGCCGTCCGGGTCCTTGCTGTCCCGCACCGCCACCACGACCCCGGCCGCGTCCGCCAACTCGACGCACTCGGCGGCATTCGAGCCGCTGTGTGTGCTTTTGCGCCAGGTGAGCCCTGCTAGCTCGACGCAGTTGCCGCCGTTCTCGCCGCTGCGGCTCGCCTTGCGCCAGGTGGCCCTGTTCTGGTCCATTGCTCTTTTGCCGCCTTCCTGCTTGGGCGGGTGGGGGACGGCGGGGTGGTCGGTGGCGGGCGGTCAGTGTGTGGTGGCAGACTGGATGGCGGTGCGAAGAGCCGCGCGGGTTAGCAGGAGGACGGGGCCGTGCGGGTCCTTGCTGTCTCGCACCGCCACCACCGCGCCAGCCATCCCAGCCAACTCGACGCACTCGCCGCCATTACTTAGGCTTCGCGTCGACTTTCTCCAGGTGAGGTTGTTGAAGTCCATCGCTCTTGGGCCACCTTCTTGATCAGGTCCCGCGACATGTCTCCAGGAAGTGTTCGGTTCCGGAGGTCGACCAGAACACGTGAGATTGCAGCCAGGTCGGCGGGGTCGTCAGTTGTGAGTCCGCGAATAGCCGTCTCCACGTAGGCTACCTGGCTCATGTCGGCCATCGTAGCGACGATGAAGCTACTGCCGTTTCCGTCGTGCTCCCCGCCGCTGAGCACCACCTGGACGGTCACGTTAAGTAACTCGCCGAGTGACAGCAGGTGATGGAGTTGCTCTCTCGTCGTCTCTGGAGTGCCGACCGGCCGATATAAAACCTGCTCATCGACTAGGAAAGTTACTGAGGGGGCGCCCTCTTTCAGTAGAATCTGTTGACGTTCAAGTCGGGCTGCAACGGCCTCATCTTCACCCTTGAGAATCGTGGCCGCGTAAGACGGTGACTGCGCAAGACCTGCAATGACGCTTAGTTGATAGCAGGTCAGGTCGATCGCGTCGGCCTCGATCTTTGGCCAGTCGAACCAGATTGGTACGGGGTGACCGTCCTTGTTGAGGTCCTCCCACAGGCTGATGAGCGAGCCGCCCGCTTCCAGGTAGTCGTCTACGGCGATCACGAATGAGCGCGTGGCTCGCTTCTTCCCGTTCTCGATGCGGCTGACCTGGGGGCCGCTCACCTTCGTGAGATGAGCGATGGTCTCCTGCTTGACGTCCTTGGCTTCCCTCATCCGGCGCATCTGACGTCCGAAGGCGACGAGGGCGGGCGATTCCCGGGGGCGTTGGCGTCGCGGGGGCATGGCATCTGCCTTTCGGTGAAATCTGTCGAGCTCAGCGGGGGGATTACCGGTGTCTGCCACCTCACAGCGGTAGGCACATCGTAGCCGCGATGGTGGCTCACTGTGTATTGAAGGACACACACGGTGAGGAGAGATCGTGGGCGAGGCGGCGGGGTGTGAGGACGAGATGGTGGTGAAGCAGGACCTCAAGGTCGTCGCGGAGGTGCGGCGGTTCGTGCGGCTGGTGATCGGGCGGTGGGGCATGGACGACTTCGTCCCGTGCCTGGTGGCGAGTGAGCTGGTCACCAATGCCCTGCGGTATGCGTCGGCGTCCGATGAGGATGTGCGGTTCCGGCTGGGGCGGACCGAGGACGGTGCGCTGTGGATGGAGGTCCAGGACGCCACCTGCGACCTGCCGCACATGCAGGAGTCCGACACGATCAGCGAGGCAGGGCGGGGGCTGTTCATCGTGGATCAGTTCTGCCGGTGCTGGGGTGTCCGGCCGCTGGCGGGCAACGTCGGCAAGGTCGTCTTCGCCGTCCTCAACCCAGTTTGAAGACCGGCGGCGGCCGGCGAGGTCGTGCGGGTCGGCAGATGGTGGGGCGAGGGTGCGGCCACGTGGTCGGCTGGAGCTCGAAAACCTGTGGGAGGGGTCTTCGCCACCCTGGGACTCTGGGGGCATGGGTGGTGTGCGTTTGTTTGAGGAGTTGGTTGCGGAGGCTGAGGCCGTCCCTACCGAGGGGTGGGACTTCTCGTGGTTCGAGGGGCGGGCCACCGAGGCGCGGCCCTCTTGGGGGTATCAGCGGTCGATGGGGGAGCGCATGGCCTCGGCCAGTGCCGCGCTGGACATCCAGACCGGTGGGGGTGAAGTGCTCGCCGGCGTGCCCGAGCGGCCGCCGCTGTGTGTGGCGACCGAGGCTTGGCCGCCCAACGTCGCCAAGGCCACGGACTTGCTGCACCCGCTCGGTACGGTCGTGGTCGCCGCACCGGAGGAGCCGCCGTTGCCGTTCGCGGACGATGCGTTCGACCTGGTGGTCAGCCGGCATCCCGTGAAGCCCTACTTCGAGGAGATCGCGCGCGTCCTGCGTCCTGGTGGGACGTACTTCGCCCAGCATGTCGGCCCGGCGAGCGTCTTCGAGCTCGTCGAGTACTTCCGCGGCCCGCAGCCGGAGGAGACCAGGAACAGCCGCCACCCGGATCTGGAGCGGACGCGGGCGGACGCTGCCGGGCTGGAGGTCGTAGACGTGCGAACGGAACGGTTGCGGATGGAGTTCTACGACGTCGGAGCGGTCGTCCACTTCCTGCGCAAGGTGATCTGGATGGTGCCGGGCTTCACGGTGGCGGCTTACCTTCCCCAGCTCAAGGAGCTGCACGAGCAGATCGTGGCGGAAGGGCCTTTCGTGGCGCACAGCACCCGCACCTTGTTCGAGGCGCGGAAGCCGCGCTAACCAGACTTCGGCCCTTCAGGCGCAGCGCTCGACGAAGTCGAGGGTGGTCTGGGCTACCTCGGGCCAGGCGTGGTCGATGGTGAGGGAGTGGCCTCGGTCCGGCATCTTCACGATCTCCGTCACGGCGGGATTGTGCTTCTGCCGTTTGTAGGCGGCGTTCGCGATCGCCCAGGGCACCGTGTGGTCCTTCTCCCCGTCGATGATCAGCAGGGGACCGCGGTCGGGGTTCCTCGTGTCCGCCTTCGCCTCCGTCCACGGGTTGAGGTTCGCGTTGCCCATCTGCATGAGCGCCATCCCGGAACCGGCGACGTGGAAGGTGTCGTAGAGGTTCCGCGCCTCCTCCTCGTCCAGCGCGTTCGCCCAGCCGTAGACGAACTGGTCGAACGTGAGCGTGATCGCACGGCCCCGCGTGCGCGGGTCGATCAGGAAGGGGCCGACACCTCGGAGCACGGAGGCCGGCAGCGGCAGCACACCGCGGAAGATCCCGGGGTCGATGGCGACCGTGGTCGCCGAGAGGCCCTCCCCCGCGAGCATCTCCGCCAGCAGGCCGCCGGTCGAGTGCCCTACCAGCACCGGCTTCCTGTCCAAGGCGCTGACGACCTCCCTGGTGTGGTCGGCGATCTGCTTTAAGGTCTTCTTGGCGAGGACATCCGGATTCGCCCGAGCCTCTTCCACTGTCTCCGGATCGTCCGGCCAGTCCGGCGTCAGCGGCGCGTAGCCGGCCTGCTCGAAGAAGTCCGCCCACTTGTCCCAGCTGCTCGGCAGCAGCCAGAGGCCGTGGATGAAGACGACCGGTGTCTTGCCCGAGGCGTTGGCCGCCTCGATCTCCCGGTTCTCTCTTTCGGAAATGGACGCCATAGCGCGCCTCCTTCGTATCCGACCGGTCTCGAATCAGGCCTCGGCGCCGTTTTGCAGGAAGGCCAGCAGTTCTGCGTTGACCCGGTCCTGGAGGGTGGCGG
The DNA here is from genome assembly GCF_047130825.1 of Actinomadura madurae. Lineage (NCBI taxonomy): Bacteria > Bacillati > Actinomycetota > Actinomycetes > Streptosporangiales > Thermomonosporaceae > Actinomadura > Actinomadura madurae. The sequence goes on along the minus strand of NZ_CP083237.1, from coordinate 6,055,392 downwards.
TCAGCCCGTGAGGGGCCCCGGGGTAATAGACGTCCTTGGCGCCCTTGATCAGCCGGGCCGATTTGACCGCCGAGTCCTTGACCGGGACGATCTGGTCGTCCTCGCCGTGCAGCACCAGCGTCGGCACGTCGAACTTGGCGAGGTCGTCGTGGAAGTCGGTCTCGGAGAACGCCTTGATGCTCTCGTAGGCGTTGATGAGACCCGCTTGCATGCTCCACATCCAGAACTGGTCGAGCACGCCCTGGGAGACGGTGGCGCCGGGTCGGTTGGCGCCGTAGAACTGGACGGCCAGATCCTTGTAGAACTGCGAACGATCGTTGACGAGGTCCTCGCGCATCTTGTCGAACACCTCGATGGGCAGGCCCTCGGGATTGTCCGCGGTCTTCACCATGATCGGGGGCACGGCGGCGATCAGGACCGCCTTGGCGACCCGGCTCGTGCCGTGCCGGCCGATGTAGCGGGCGACCTCGCCGCCTCCGGTGGAGTGGCCCACCAGCGTCACATCGTCGAGGTTGAGCGCCTCGATCAACGCGGCCAGATCGTCGGCGTACCCGTCCATGTCGTTTCCCGTGGAGCCCTGGCTGGACCGGCCGTGCCCGCGCCGGTCGTGCGCGACCACCCGGTAGCCGTGCTGGACGAGGAACAGCATCTGGCCGTCCCACGCATCAGAACTCAACGGCCAGCCGTGAGAGAACGTGACGACCGGGCCCTTTCCCCAATCCTTGTAGTAGATCTCTGTACCGTCGCGCGTTTTGATCGTGCTCATGGCATCTGCTCCCTGCGAAAGGCGGGTCGATACGGGGACACCGCCGGTCTCGTCCGAGTCCGTAGCACACCTCGGCCCCGTCCGGAGTTCGCAACTCGCCACACCAAACCCGTAACTCCCTCCCCCCTGCGCGGAAACTCGTAACCTTAAGTTCGGAAAGGCTCGGATGACGGACGGCGAATTCTTCTTTGCCCGTCAGACGGTGGTCGCGGCCTCGGCCCGGGGCTCCCGGATCGGGTCGCCGGGCCGCCGCGGGCTTCGGAGGCCGAAGGCGATGACGACGGCGCCGAGCGCGGACGCCGTCACGGGCACGACCAGTGCGGTGCGCAGGGCGTCCAGTCCCGAGCCCGCCGAGACGCTGACGGCGGTGACGGTCGACAGGCCGAGCGCCGTGCCGAACTGGATGGAGGTGTAGAGCAGGCCACCCGCCAGGCCGTGCTCGTCCTCGGCGACGCCGTCGGTGGCGGCCATGGTGAGCGGCCCGTACGCCAGGGAGAAGGCCAGCCCGAGCAGGATCAGCGCCGGGAGCATGGCGGCATAGGCCCAGTCGATCCCGAGGGGCAGGAACAGCGCGTACGCGACCGCCGCGAGCGTGAGGCCGCAGAACAGGACGCGGATGTTGCCGAAGCGGTTCACCAGGCGCGGTGTCAGGACGGGCGCGAGGACGGCGTCGATGCTGATCACCAGCAGGGCCAGGCCGGTCTGCATCGCGCTCCAGCCGCGCAACTCCTGGAAGTACAGGGTCGCCAGGAACTGGAAGCCCGCGAACGCGGCCAGGAACAGCAGCGCGGCCACGTTGACGCGCACCAGCGGCGCCGAGCGGAGGATCCCGAGCCGCAGCAGCGGTGACGAAGATCGCCGCTCGACCGCGAGGAACAGCCCCAGCAGGGCCAGCCCGCCGGCGAACACTCCGGCGGTCAGGCCGGTGCCGTCGCCGGGATGCTCCAGCCGCACCACCCCGTACGCCAGGAGCAGCATCGCTCCGGTGATGGTGAAGGCCCCCGCCAGGTCGAAGCCGCCGGAGGGACGTGCGCCGCCCGTGTCGCGGACGAGTGCCAGGGCCGCCACCAGGATCAGCGCCGACAGGATGACCGGTGCGAAGAACACCCAGCGCCAGCCGAGCGAGGTGAGCGCGCCGCCCGCGACCACGCCGAACGAGTAGCCGCCCGCCGCCGTCCCCGCGTAGACGCCGAGTGCCCTGGTGCGCGCGGGCCCCTCCGGGAAGTTGGACGTGATCAGTGCCAGCCCGGCGGGTGCCATGAACGCGGCCGCGACGCCCGTGACGAACCGGGCGGCCAGCAGCATCCAGCCCTCGGTGGCGAGCCCGCCGAACCCGGAGAAGACCAGGAAGACGACGAGCCACAGCACGAACATCCGGCGGTGGCCCAGCAGGTCGGCGGCGCGTCCGCCCAGGAGCATGAACCCGCCGTAGCCGAGCACGTAGGCGCTGACGACGCCGCTGAGCATCCCGGTGGACAGGCCCAGGTCGGCGCGGATCGACGGCAGTGCCACGTTCAGCATCGCCACGTCGATCCCCTCCAGGAAGATCGCGCCGCACAGGACCAGCAGCAGACCCAGCGAGCGGCCCGTCAGATGGGATGGCCCACCGGCGGGTCCGGTGACGGAATTGGACATCGGTGCCCGACCCTCTCCATCGGGAACCGGCCCCGGGATGGTTCCCCGAGTGCCTGCCGGTTCCCTCTTGTAACCGACAGCATCGTCAGGCACCATCGGTGACCATGGAAGACGGAACTTTCGAGTCCCCCGGTTACTGCGGGGATACCGACCTCGACGACGACGTTCTCCAGTGGGACCAGCGCGCCGACTGCGAGGTGCGGCAGATCCTCGACCGCGTCGCCGACAAGTGGTCGCTCCTCGTCATCGCGCTGCTCGACAAGCGCAGCCTGCGGTTCACCGAGCTCCGCCGCGCGATCGACGGGGTCAGCCAGCGGATGCTGGCCCGGACCCTGCGGCACCTGGAACGCGACGGCCTGGTGAGCCGGACCGTGCACCCGACCGTCCCGCCGCGCGTGGACTACGAGCTGACGCCCATGGGCGCGACCCTGCACAGCACCATCCGCGCCCTCGTCGTCTGGACGGAAGAGCACCAGAACGCCATCGCCGCGGCCCGTTCCGCCTACGACAGGCGCGCCGCCGCCGAGAAGGCCGCCGCCGAACGCGAAGCCGCCGAACGCGCCGCCATCGCCCGCACCGTCCTCCCCACCAGGCCCTGACCCACCCCGGCCGGACACGTCACACGTCTTCCGGTGTCCCTTGATATGGATTGGTGAAGGACAGGCCGCCGTGCGGTCCCGCGGTTGAGGGAGGTGAGTAGCTTGTGGGAGTGGTCAGCCAGCGGCGTGTTCAGTACGGGTCTGGACGGCCGCCCGCAGGACCGTGCTCACCGCGGTTGGGGTCCGCTGTGTGTGCACTTGCGTCAGCGGGAGAAGCCCAGAGGCCGGCATGCTCTGATGGCCTATCGCGCGGAGGCAGTCCCGCGCGAGGGCAGCACGTTGATCGAGTGGAAGGCAGGGCGCGGGCCATTCGAGGCAGCCGTCTGGATGAGGTCGAGAGTGCCGTCCGGCGCTACCGCGAACGCGTTGACGATGCTCTCGGTGTAATCGCTGACGTACAGGTGGCGCCCGTCCGCCGAGAACCCGATGCCGATCGGACTCGCCATCGTGACGCGCCGAGGCTTTTCGGTGAGCCTCCCGTCGTCGCCGATCGTGAAACTCAGCACCTGGCCCGCGCGCGCATCCGGGTCGTTCCCCTCGACGCCGACCGCAGCGACGTACAGTCCGCGTCCGTCCGGGCTTATTCCGGCGCCCTCCGGGAAGTCGCCGCCGTCGACGGGTGAGTTCGGCACGGGGGTGAGCGCGCCGTCGACGCCGATGCGGAATCCGTGCACGTTGTTCGAGCCCTGGTTCACGACGTAAACAAACCGGCCGTCCGGGGTGATGACGGTCTCCGCGCCGGAGATCCCGATCTTCTTCCGTGCGACCTCGCGTCCCACGGAGCCGTTCGATCGCAGGGCGAAGCCGGTCATCACGGTCGGCGTGGTGTCGCTTGGCGAGCCGTGGCTGACGTACACGAAGCGGCCGTCGGGCGTCACGGAGACTCCCTTGGCGACCTCCGCCCCAGTGTCCACCGAGCGCAGCGGCTTGAGCTCGCCCCCTCTCCCGACCGTGAACGGCGACAGCATGCGGGTGCCCGCGTTGCTGACATAGATCGTCTTTCCGTCCGGGGCGATCGCCATCGCGAACGGTCCCGGGGTCTCGACCTCACCGAGGCGTTCGAGCGCGCCGCCGGGCCCGATCCGGAACCTCACCACCCGGTCGACCCGGGTGTTCGCCAGGTAGGCGAATCGCAGGTCGGGGGTGAAGACCATACTGCGCGCCCCGCCGCGGTCGCCCAGCGCCACCGCGTCGACCGGCGTCAGGGCGCCGGTCGCGCCGATCGAGAAGCGAGTGACATTGGCGGTGCCGCCGACGTTCGCGCTGTTCGTCACGTAGGCCGTGCGCCCGCCAGGGGACGCGGCGCTCCGGTTCTCGGTCGCCCGGCTCGGATCGGCTGCCGCGTCAGCCGGTCCGGCCTCGGATAAGGGCGCGACCACGGCCGCGGCGGTGAGCAGGCCGATGGCCGCGTCGATCGCCACCCGATCACGAGCGAGTCGTCGCATGATGGAACCTCCCCTGTGTGTTCATCGAGCCGACGCACGTCGACGGCGCCGTCACACCACCCACGTACCGCGCGCAGAATCGGTTCAAGAATTGAAAGGTGCACGTCCGGTTCGGGCCGGGCCACTGGATCTCCCACGGCAGCCTGGACCGGGCCGGTAATGGTCGAATATATTTTCGAGAATGGTGCCGGGGCTTGTGTGCGTTGATCGATGGTTGGACGAGGACGGTCAGCGGCGGGTGGTGGCGGAGGTCGATGCCGCGCCCTGGTCGTCGCAGTTGCGGCGGCGCGTCCAGCATTACGGGCACCGCTACGACTACGGCAGCCGCGGGGTGGGCGGCGCCCCGGCCCCGCCGCTTCCCGGCTGGGCGATGGCGCTGGTCCGGCGGCTGCACGAGGAGGGGCACTTCGAGCGGCCCGCCGACCAGGTGATCGTGAACGAGTACCTGCCCGGTCAGGGCATCAGCGCCCACGTCGACCGCGTGCCCGCCTTCGGGCCGGTCGTCGCCTCGGTGAGCCTGCTGTCGGGGTGCGTCATGGAGTTCACCCACCCGCAGGACAAGACACGCGTGCCGGTGCGCCTCGAACGCGGCAGCCTGTGCGTGATGACCGGCCCGGCACGGTTCACCTGGCGGCACGCCATCCCGGCGCGCAAGTCCGACCCGGGCCCGGACGGACGGGTGCCCCGCGGCCGACGCGTGTCGGTCACCCTGCGGACGGTGTTGTAGCAGGTCACAGCTCCATGAGGAGCATGCCGGCGACCGCCAGGTCGACGACCCCGGGGGCTTCGGCGTAGGAGGCGAGAGGGAGGTGTGGCGTCCGGGGAGGACGAGCGGTCATGGGGTCAGGGCGCGGGCCACGCAGTCGCGCAGGAGCGCGCGGCGGCGGTCGTGATCGGCGGTCGGCTCGTCCGAGGTGGCGACGTGGACGCCGCTGACCGGTGACCAGGCGCAGGCCATGGCGACGACCATGGCGATCAGGTCGGACGGGTCGCCCTCGCGTATCCGGCCTTCCGTCTGGGCGCGGGTGATGGCGGCGATCTTCGGCTCGTGGTCCGAAGCGTCGGACAGCCGGCCCTGGGAGCGCCGTTCCAGTCGCAGCCAGGCCATGAGGCGGACCAGCTCGGGGTGGCGCACGTTCTCGTCGTACATCCCGACGGCCCAGCCGGGGAGGTCGTTCGCGTCGATCGGGACGGCGCTCATCAGGCGGTCGGCGCGGTCGGCGATCACCGCGTCGAACAGGCCGTCCTTGCTGCCGAAGTAGCCGTAGAGCTGGGCCTTGTTGGTGCGCGCCGCGGCGATGATGCGGTCGATCCGGGCGCCGGCGATGCCGCGCTCCGCGAACTCCTCGGCGGCCGCGTCGAGGATGCGCCGGCTCGTCGCGGCGCCGCGCGTCGTCGTCGGCAGTTCGGGCACGGGACCACTGTAGCAGACAGACTAGTTGGTTTGTTTCTGCGTCCGGATCAGGCTACGGTCGAAACAGACCGAATAGTCTGTCTTTGGAGGAAGCATGCGTCCCACCACCGCTTGGCAGAGCGTCGACGACGGCTCGACCGTCCTGGAGCGGGTCGCGATCGAACGCCGGGATCTGCGCGACGACGACATCGCGGTGCGCGTCGACTACTGCGGCGTCTGCCACAGCGACCTGCACAGGATCCGCGGCATGCTCGGTGAGGGCGCGGTGGTCCCCGGCCACGAGTTCACCGGCACGGTCACCGCCGCCGGTACCGCGGTGACCGGCTTGGCGCCCGGTGACCGGGTCGCGGTCGGGACCCTCGTCGACTCCTGCGGAACCTGCCCGATGTGCCAGGTGGGGCAGGAGAACTACTGCTACGAAGGCCCCGTCTCCACCTACGGCGGGACCGAACGTGTCGACGGGACGAAGACGCGAGGCGGGTACAGCCGCGAGTACGTCCTGCGCGAGAAGTTCGCCTATCGGCTGCCCGGCGGGCTCGACCCGGCCGCCGCCGCGCCGCTGATGTGCGCCGGGATCAGCATGTGGGAGCCGATGCGGGCGGCCGGGGTCGGACCGGGCAGCCGGGTCGCCGTGGCCGGACTGGGCGGGCTGGGGCACCTCGGGGTGAAGCTGGCCGCCGCTCTCGGCGCCGAGGTCACCGTGCTCAGCCGCACCCCCGGCAAGGCCGCGGACGCTCGCGGGCTCGGAGCCGCGGACCTGCTCCTGACCACCGACGAGGCGCGGGCGCGGCAGGCGCGGGGGCGGTTCGACCTCGTCCTGGACACCGTCTCGGCCGCGCACGACCTCTCTCCGCTGCTGAGCATGGTGGGACTGGACGGCACGCTGTCCGTGCTCGGCTACCCCATGCCGACATCGGTGCGGATCATGGAGCTGGCCATCGGCCGCAAGAAGCTGTCCTCGTCGGGCACGGGCGGCCGCCGGGAAACGGCGGAGATGCTCGCCTTCTGCGCCGAGCACGGCATCGCCGCGGACGTCGAGGTGCTCCCCTCGTCGCGCGTCCAGGAGGCGCTGGAACGTCTGGACCGGGGCGACGTCCGTTACCGGTTCGTGCTGGACCTGTCCGACCTCGACCGGTCCGCGTCCTGAAGGCTTGAGGGCTACGTCGCTTCGGCGGGCGGAAGCTGGATGTGGAGGGAGACCGCGCCGGTCAGGTCCAGCCAGGCGGCGTCCGGGGTTCGGACGAGGCGTAGGACGACGTGGTCGCAGCCGGGGCAGCGGGCGACCATGCCGGGCGCCCGGTCGTAGACGCGCAGCGCGGCGACCGGGCCGGTCAGGCCGCAGTTGGCGCAGCGGCCGATGGCCGCGGTGACGTCCACGGCGAACACTTCGCCCAGCGGGCCGGCGAGCGCGTTGCCGTCCACCGGGGCGGGTGCGCCCGGGGAGTCTCGATGGGGCACGGTCATGTCTGCCTCCGCTCAGCCGAACCGTTCGGTCTTGATGCGCCGGGGGTCGTGGCCGCGGTCGACGAGGAGGTCGGCGGCCGCCTCCACAAAGGCGGTCGGCCCGCAGATGAAGCAGTCCGGGTCGGCGGGGCCGCCGTCCAGGTCGGACGGGGTCAGGCGGCCCGGCGGGCGCGGCCAGCCGTCCGGGGCCTCCCGGGTGTAGACGTGGGTGACGTCCAGAAAGGGGTCGGGGCGCCGCAGCTCGTCGGCGTAGTAGACGTCGCCGGGCGTGCGCGTTGAGTACAGCAGCCGGAACGGGGCGCCGTCCCCGGCGCGGCGGCGGGCCCGGATCATGGCCATCAGCGGTGCGACGCCGGAGCCGCCCGCGACCAGCAGGACGGGACGTCCCGTGCCCGGCCGCCACACGAACCAGCCGCCGACCGGGCCGCGAAGCTCGACCGCGTCGCCGATGTCGAGCACGTCGGCGAGGTAGGGGGAGACCTCGCCGTCCGCTATCCGCTGGACGGTCAACTCGACCCGGTCGGGTGCGGAGAGCGAGTAGCTGCGCTGCGCGGTGTACCCGTCATCGGCCGTCAGCCGGACGTCGACGTGCTGACCGGCCAGATGCCCCGGCCAGTCGGGCACGTCGAAGACCAGCGTGCGGGCCGTCGCCGTCTCGGCGCGGGACTCGGTGAGCCGCGCGACGCGCCAGGTCAGTCGCCCTGGTACCGCTGCTCGCGCCATGGGTCCCCGTAGTCGTGGTAGCCGGCGGTCTCCCAGAAGCCGGGCTCGTTCTCGGTGAGCAGGTCGATGCCGCGCACCCATTTCGCCGACTTCCAGAAGTACAGGTGCGGCACGAGCAGTCGCGCCGGGCCCCCGTGCTCCGGCGCGAGATCGTCACCGTCGAAGCCGTGGACGATCCAGGCCTGCCCGTCCAGCAGGTCCTCCAGCGGGAGGTTCGTGGTGTACCCGCCGTAGGACGACACGAGCGCGAAGTCGGCCGCGGTCTCGACATCGGCCAGCAGGACGTCCAGCGAGACCCCCTGCCAGTCCGTGCCCAGCTTGGACCATTTGGTGACGCAGTGGATGTCCACATGCGGTGCCTCGGACGGCAGGTCGAGCAGTTCGCGCCATGTCCACCGGTGCCGCTGCCCGGTCTCCGTGGTGACGGTGAACTCCCAGTCGTCCCGCGAGATCCGCGGGGTCGGGCCGGCCGAGAGCACCGGGAAGTCCTCGGTCAGGTACTGTCCGGGCGGCAGGTCGGCGGACTCGCGCCGCCGGCCGTGAAACCCGCGTGAGACGATTCCCATCACAGCCTCCTTCCGTGCTCACCCCACCTGGTGTACCCACGGCCGGGCGAGGGCGCTCAGCGGCGGGTCCGGTAATGGTGGACGATCAGGCCGACCGTGCCGACCAGGCTGACCGTGCTGAACGCGATGTTTCCGGCCATCGGCAGGCCGGCGCCGGAGAAGCAGATGTTGCCCACCACGCCGATCGCCAGCACCGCCCACAGAATCGGGCGCAGTATTCCGCCGTCGCGCTGGGTGGCCGGAACGCCGCCGGTGTTCGTCATGTCATGCTCCTTCGTGAAGAGGTCCGATCGACACTGATCACGGTAGGAACGGCGACGGCGGGAGACGATCCAGCGGGCGTGTCTTCCTTGGTACAGCAGGCTGTACTTCACGTCCGATCACGGGACGGAGATCAGCACGCCGCCCTAGTGTCGCGGGCGTTGGAGGTGGCATGCCCGTGAAGAATCGTGGACGGGCCGCCGGGCGGGGACGGGCGCGCGCCCTGCTCGAAGCGGTCGAGCGCCTGGTCGGCGGCCTCGGGACGGCCCTGCTGGCGTTCGCCGTGCTGATGTGGCTCGTCATCGTCGCCCTGCTGTGCGCCCTGGTCGTGGGCCTGCCGCTGGCGGCGACCGTGCCGCGCGCCGTCCGGGCCGTGGCCGACCGGGAGCGGGGGCGGCTGTCGCGGTCCGGGCCGGAGATCCTCGGGCCGGGGCCCGCGCCCGCCGCGCTGCGTCCCGCCCTCGGCGACCCGTCCGTCCGGCGCGAGCTGCTGTGGCTGCCGGTGCACGCGACGCTCGGCCTGCTCACCGGCGGCGCCGGGGTGCTGCTGTCGGTGAACGCCCTCCAGTACGTGACCTATCCGGCATGGTGGCGGGTGCTGCCCCGGGAGTCGGCCGAGCCGACCTTCGTGTTCTGGGACGTGCACAACGAGGCCACCGCGCTGGCCGTCGGGGTCCTCGGCGTCGTCCTGGGCGTCGTCTTCGTGATCGTCGGGCCCGGACTGGCCCGGCTGCAGGCGTGGCCGGGCCGGCGGCTCCTCACACCCGACGCCGATGCCGACCTGTCCCTGCGGATCGCGCAGCTGTCCGCGACCCGGGCGGCGGCGCTGGACGCGCACGCGACGGAACTGCGGCGCATCGAGCGTTCGCTGCACGACGGCGCGCAGAACCGGCTGGTCGCCGTCACCGTCCTGCTCGGCGCGACCCGCCGCGCGCTGGCCCGCGACCCGGCCAAGGCCGACGAGCTGATCGGGCAGGCGCAGGACGTCGCCGAGCAGGCGCTGGCCGAGCTGCGGACGGTCGTGCGCAGCATCCTGCCGCCCGTCCTGGAGGGCCGGGGCCTGGAGGGCGCCCTCGCCGGGCTCGCCGCCGACTGCGCCGTCCCCTGCGAGGTCGACGTCGACCTGCCGGGCCGCTGCGCCGCGTCCGTCGAGGCCACCGCCTATTTCGTGACGGCCGAGGCGCTCACCAACATCTCCAAGCACAGCCGGGCGCGGCACGCGTCCGTGGCCGTGCGCCTCAAGGGCGACCGGCTGGTCGTGCGGGTGGACGATGACGGGGTCGGCGGCGCGGACGCGGGCGCCGGGTCCGGGCTCACCGGCATCCGCAGCCGGATCGAGGCGCACGACGGCACCCTCGCCGTGACCAGCCCACCCGGTGGGCCGACGACAGTACAGGTGGAGCTGCCATGCGGATTGTGATCGCCGACGACGACTTCCTGCTGCGCGAGGGCGTCGCGCTGCTGCTGCGCGCCGAGGACCTCGACGTGGTCGCCACCACCGAGGACCCCGAGTCCTTCCTGAAGGCCGTCGACGACCACGAGCCGGACGTCGCGATCGTCGACGTCCGCATGCCGCCCACCCACACCGACGAGGGGATCAAGGCGGCGGTGGAGGCGCGGCGCCGCCATCCCGGGCTGGCCGTGCTCGTCCTGTCCGCCTACGTCGAGCAGTCGTTCGCCACCGAGCTGCTGACCGCCGGCGCCGAACGGCTCGGCTACCTGCTCAAGGAGCGGGTCGGCCGCGTCGAGCAGTTCCTGGACGCCCTGCACCGCGTCGCCGGCGGCGGGACGGCCATCGACCCCGACGTCGTCACGCAGCTGCTCACCCGCACCCGGCACGACAGCGCGCTGGAGCGGCTGACGGCCCGGGAGCGCGACGTCCTCGCCCTGATGGCCGAAGGGCTCGGCAACACCGCGATCGCCGAACGGCTCGTCGTGACGGAGGGGGCCGTCCACAAGCACATCCGGAACATCTTCGCGAAGCTCGACCTGGCGCCCACCGACCGCGCGGACCGGCGGGTCGCCGCCGTCCTGCGCTACCTGGAGGAGACCCAGGGGCACGCCTGACGCCCGCGGTCCAGCCTGCTGTACCACCCGGCGGGCAGAGCGCTGGACGGACGTTCGAGCAGGTGACGGGAGTGATCCGGAGGGTGCGCCGATGGTGCGATAGGTCGTGTTCGCACCACGACCCCCACCCCGATGGAGGCTCCCGATGAGCACGCCCACGCGGCCGGACACCGTCCAGTTCGCCCCGGCGCCCGTCCCCCGCCGCCGCGGACCGCTCGGACTCGTCCAGCGGCACCCGCTCCTGTCGTTCTTCACCGTGGCGTTCGCGGCGAGCTGGCTGTGCTGGCTGCCGTACCTGCTGTCCGCTCAGGGCCTCGGGGTGCTGGACTTCCGCTTCCCCGGGTTCACCGACGAGGCCCAGCTCCTCGGCATCCTCCCCGGCGCGTACGTCGGCCCGCTCGGCGCGGCGCTGCTCGTCACGCTCGTCACCGGCGGCCGCGCGGGGCTGCGCGACTGGAAGCGGCGGCTGCTGCGGATGCGGGTCGGCTGGTACTGGTACCCGCTCGTGGTGCTCGGCGTCACGGCGATGCTCATCGGCGGGACCCTGGCGCTGCCCGGCGCGGCCGGCGACCTGCGGACGCCCTCCGTCCTGGTCCTGGTGGCCTTCGTCCCCGCTCTCGTCGTCCAGATCCTGACGACCGGCCTCGCCGAGGAGCCCGGCTGGCGCGACCTCGCCCTCCCGCTGCTGCAGCGCCGCCACGGGGCCGCCGTAGGCACCCTGATCCTCGGTGTGGTGTGGGCCTTCTGGCACCTTCCGCTGTTCTTCACGGCCTGGTCGCTCGGCGGGACGCGGCCGGACACCGCCGGCTGGTGGAGCATGGTCGGCACGTTCCTCGTGATGTGCGTCGCGATCAGCTTCATCATCACCTGGGTCTTCAACCACACCAACGAGAGCCTGCCCCTCGCCCTGCTGCTGCACGCGACCAACAACAACGTCGCGAGCCTCGTCCTGCCGGAGATGTTCAAGGACACCGAGCCCTCGCTGATCCTGGTGGCGGGCAGCATCGGCTACGGGACGGTGGCGCTGGTGCTCCTGATCGTCACCCGCGGCCGGCTCGGCTACACCGGCCCGCGCGACTGACCGCACCGACCCGCACCGACCCGCACCGACAGGCACGGCGTGGCCCCGGCGGGGCCGCGCCCTGCCGCTTGTCGCTTTTGACCTGGGGTTTGGTCGGATGCGGCGGCTCGGGGGGTAGGTGGGCGTGCATGACGAAACGTGAGGACGAGTTCAAGGCGGGGGACGAGGTCACCTGGCGGAGCCACGGGTCCGAGGCCGAGGGACGGGTCGAGAAGAAGGTCACCGACCGGCGCGAGGAGGGCGGACGGACGGTCGCGGCGTCGCCGGAGGAGCCGCAGTACGTCGTCCGCAGCCACAAGAGCGGGAAGAAGGCCGTCCACAAGGCGTCGGCGCTGAAGAGGCGGAAGTCGTGACGGACGACGAGGTGGCGGCCGAGTTCGGGAAGGTCGTCAACATGACCGCCGGGGAGCTCGAACGCTGGCTGGAGACGGACGAGTCGCGGTCGGCCGGGCAGAAGGACGGCGGCGGGGAGTCGACCGGGCACGCGTCCGGGCGCAGGATCGTGGAGCTGCTCCGGGCGAAGAAGGCGGATCTGGGCGAGGACGACTACGCCCACATGAACAAGGTCGTCGGGTACGTGCACCGGCATCTCGCGCAGCGGCCGTCCGGGGACGTCACGGAGAGCAGGTGGCGGTACTCGCTGATGAACTGGGGTCACGACCCGCTCAAGTGATGGCGCCGGACAGTCGTCGGCGGGATCTCACCGGGTAGGGGGGCCTCCATGGAGAAAACGACATTCCTGGCGATCTACATGAACGATCACCTGGCCGGGGCGGCGGGCGGGGTGGCCCGGTCCCGTGCCCTCGCGCAGGCGCACGAGGGCAGGCCGGACGGGGAGCGGTTGCGCCGGCTGGCCGACGACATCGCGACCGACCGGGGCGCCCTGCTCGCGACCATGAAGGCGCTCGGCATCCCCGTCCGGCGCTACAAGAGCATCGCGATGTCCGCGGGGGAGAAGCTGGGACGGCTGAAGCTCAACGGGCAGCTGCGGGGCCGGCCCCCGCTGACCGACGTGGTGGAGGCCGAGGCCATGCGGCTCGGAGTCGAGGGGAAGGCGGCGTGCTGGCGCACCCTGCTCGCCCTCACCGGCGATTACCCCGCCCTGGACGCCGAGGAGCTGCGGAAACTGCTCGCGCGGGCCGAGGCGCAGATCACCATCCTGGAGGAGTTCCGGACGGTGGCCGCCACGGAGGCCTTCGGCGGCCGGCGCGGCCCCCGGCGGATGCCGTCCCCGGCCGAGCCCGTCTGAGAGCATGGACGTCGTCACCAGGAACAACGTGACCGTCCAGGGCCCGGCCGAGGGGCGCGTCGTCGTCCTCGCGCACGGGTTCGGTTGCGACCAGAACCTGTGGCGGCTGGTGGCCCCCCGCTTGGCCGAGACCTTCCGGGTGGTGCTGTTCGACTATGTCGGTTCCGGGCGGTCCGACCTGTCGGCCTGGGACGAGGCCCGCTACGGGTCGCTCGACGGGTACGCCCGCGACGTCGTGGAGATCTGCGAGGGGCTGGACGTCCGGGACGCCGTGTTCGTCGGGCACTCGGTCAGCGCGATGGTGGGCGTCCTCGCGGCGGCGGCCATGCCCGAGCGGATCACGGGACTGGTGATGCTGGTCCCGTCGCCGCGCTACATCGACGAGGCCGGCTACCGGGGCGGGTTCACCGCGGAGGACATCGAGGAGCTGCTGGCGTCGCTGGAGTCGAACTACCTGGGCTGGTCCGCCGCCATGGCCCCGGTGATCATGGGGAATCCGGACCGTCCCGAGCTCGGCGCGGAGCTGACCAACGCGTTCTGCCGCACCGACCCCGACATCGCCCGGGTCTTCGCGCGCACCACCTTCCTGTCGGACAACCGCGAGGACCTGCGCAACGTCACGGTGCCGACGCTGGTGCTGGACTGCGCCCAGGACGTGATCGCGCCGCCCGAGGTGGGCGCGTACGTGCACGCCGCGATCCCCGGCAGCCGGCTGCGGACGCTCGACGCGTCCGGCCGCTGCCCCCAGCTCAGCGCGCCCGAGCCCACCGCGGAGGCGATCATCGCCTTCGTCCGGGACCTGCCGCCGTGACGCGTCCCGCCGAGGAGTTCTACGAGAGCGCCCCGGTCGGCTACGTGTCCACCCGCATGGACGGGACGATCACCAAGATCAACCGGACGCTGCTGGACTGGATCGGCCGCGACCGCGCCGAGGTGCTGGACCGGCTGCGGTTCGCGGACCTGCTCACCGTGGGCGGCAAGCTCTACCACGAGACCCATTTCGCGCCGCTGCTGCACATGCAGGGCCGCGTCGACGGCATCGCCATGGAGGTCGTGGCCGCCGGCGGCGACCGCATCCCGGTGCTGGTCACGGCGGTCGTCACGAAGGTCCCGAACGGCGAGGACGGCGCGAGCGGGGCGGGCGGCGCGGCGGGCGAGAGCGGGGCGGGCGCGAGCAAGGCCGGCGGTGAGTCGCGGCAGATCCGCATGACGCTGCTTGAGGCCCGCGACCGCCGCGCCTACGAGGAGGAGCTCCTTCGCGCCCGCCGTGCGGCGGAGGAGGAGCATCGGAAGGCCGAGGTCGACCGCGACAGGTTGCAGGAGGCGCTCGACGTCCTGCAGCAGAGCCTCCTGCCTCCCCTCCTCCCGGAGGTTCCCGGCCTCCAGATCGCCTCGTCGTACCGCACCGCTTCGCCCGACCGTATGGGCGGCGACTTCTACGACGTGTTCCCCCTGGACGCGATGCGCTGGGGGTTCTTCCTCGGTGACGTGCGCGGCAAGGGCCCCAAGGCCGCCGCCATCACCTCGCTCACCCGCTACACGTTGCGCGCGGCGGCCGTTCAGGATCCCGAACCGGTGGCGGCGCTGACCGTCCTCAACACCGTCCTGGACGCGCACGGCACGGACGAGGACCTCCAGTACTGCACCGCCGTCTACGGGATGTTGACGCCGGGCCCCGCCTCTTTCACCGTCCATCTCGCCAGCGGCGGGCATCCGCCGGCGCTCGTCCTGCGGCGTGACGGACGGGCCGGGTACCTGCACACTCCGGGAGGCCAGCTCGTCGGAGCCCTGCCCGATGCGTTCTTCGCCAGCGCCGACACGGTCCTGCATCCGGGCGACACCCTCTTGCTGTATACCGACGGTCTGACCGAGGCTCGCACCGGCGCCGGCCGGGAACTGTTCGGCGAGGAGGCCCTGCGCTCCTTCGTCGCCGATCTCGCCCCCATGGACGCCAAGCCGCTGATCACCGCGTTGAACGGACTGCTCGAACAGTTCGGCGAGGCACTCCAGGACGACACGGCGCTGCTCGCGTTCAGCGTCTCTTCCTAGGCTCATGCATCCACGGCGGCATCCGGCCACGAAAAGGCTATGTGGGGCAGGTGCGGGTCGGGCGCATGGGACGAGCCGGACGGCATAGGAGGGCCGTCCGGCGGCGTCCGGCCGTCCGGCGGCGTCCGAGCGCATGGGCACTCGCGGGAACCGGGTTTCTCGCCGCGATGATGGCGGCGCAGGTGCTGTCCGGGGTGCGTCCGAGGCCGATCGTCCTGACCAGCGTCGTCGTGGCACTCCTGGCCGCGAGCGCCGTGTCGTACCTTGCCGCCCGGCACGGGCTCCGCCGGGCGGCGGCGGCCTTCGGCGCGGCGGTGGCCGTCGGGTACGTGGCCGAGTGGGTGGGAGTCCGGGCGGGCGTGCCGTTCGGGGAGTACTCCTACACGCCGGTGCTGCGACCGCAGGTGGGCGGCGTGCCGGTCACGGTGGCGGTGGCGTGGGGCGGCATGGGGCTCGCGGCCCACGCGGTCGCGGCGTCCGTCCTGCCGGAGAACCGGCTCGCGCGATGGGCGGCCGGAGCGCTGGCCCTGACCGCCTGGGACCTGTTCCTCGATCCGCAAATGCTGCGCCTCGGCCTGTGGACCTGGCCGGACGGCGGCCCGTACCGGGGCGTTCCGGTCAGCAACTTCGCGGGGTGGCTGCTGGTGTCGTTCCTGGTCATGGTGCTGATCGACGTCGTGGTTAGGCGGACGGACGTGTCCCGCGGGCTGGTCGCGCTCTACACGGTGATGGCGGCGATGGAGACGCTGGCGTTCGCGGCGGTGTTCGAGCCGCGCGACCTCCTCGTGGCGGCGGCCGGCGGCGCCGCGATGGGGGCGTTCGCCGTCCCGGCGTGGAGGCGCGCATGGCGGAGGTGATCGTGGTCGGCGGCGGAGTCGGCGGGATGGTCGCGGCACTGCTGCTGGCGCGCGGCGGCCACGACGTCCGGCTCTACGAGAGGCTCGGTCGGCTCGGCGGCAAGCTGGCGGAGCACGAGCGGGACGGCTTCGTGTTCTCGCTCGGCCCGTCGCTGCTCACGCTGCCCGGACTGTTCCGCGAGCTGGGCGTGGGCCGCCCCCTGCTGGAACTGGACGAGCTGTGCCGGTACCACTTCGCCGACGGAACGCTCCTGCGCGCCCACCGCGACCCCGCCCGGATGGCCAAGGAGGTCGACCGGCTGGCCCCAGGCCAGGGCGCCGCGTGGAGTGCCTACTACACCTGGGCCGAGAAGTGCCTGGCGGCCTCACAGCGAACCTTCTTCGCCGGGCCCCTGGGACGTCCACCGGAGCACGCCCGGCCCCGCGACCTGCTCGCGGTCGCGCCCGGCCGGACCCTGAACGGGCTGGCCCGCCGTTTCTTCGACGACCCGCGGCTGCGCCAGTACGTGAACCGGTACGCGACGTACGCGGGGTCGAACCCGTACCGGGCGCCGGCGGCGCTCGGCTGCGTCCCGGCGATCGAGCACGGGGACGGCGGCTGGTACGTGCCCGGCGGCATGCGGCGCCTCGCCGACGACCTCGCCGCGCTCCTGAGTTCGGCCGGCGTGGACGTCCGCACCGGTGCCGAGGTGGAGCGGGTGACCGCCTCTCGTTCGGCGGTCTCGGGCGTGATGCTGGCGTCGGGCGAACACGTGAGGGCGGACGCCGTGGTGGTCAACGCCGACGCCGCCGCCCTGTACGGCCGCCTGCTCCCCGACCGCCGCCGCCTGCGCCGGATCGCGACCCTCGGCACGTCGTCCTCGGCGTTCCTGCTGCTCGCCGGCGTCGACGGCCGGACCGACGGGCTGCCGCACCACTCGGTCCTCTTCTCGGCCGACTACCGGCGGGAGTTCGACGACATCTTCCTCCGCCGGGTGCCGCCCGAGGACCCCACGATCTACATCGGTTGCTCGGCGGTGGACGACCCCACCCAGGCGCCCGCCGGAGCGGAGAACTGGGTGCTGCTGGTGAACGTCCCGTCCCGCGACCCGGGCCGCTGGCCGATGTCCGTCGACGGCTACCGGGACCTGGTGCTGGAGCACTTGGCGCGCCGCGGCCACGACCTGTCGGGCCGCCTGCGCTTCGTCGAGCCGTTCACCCCGGCGGACCTCCGCGACCGCTACGGCGCCTGGGGCGGCGCGATCTACGGCACCCCCCACCTCGGCCGCCTCGCCCCCTTCCGCCGCCCCACCAACCGCGGCCCCCGCCACGGCCTGTACCTGGTAGGCGGCTCCACCCACCCAGGCGGCGGCCTCCCCCTGGTAGCAATGAGCGCCCGAATAGTAACCACCCTCCTCAACCAGGACTTCACCCCCGAAAGCCGATACCGATGAGGGTGCTTTCGGTGGGGCAGGGGGTGGCGGCCGGGGTGGTGGCGGGGCGGTTGGCGCGGGGGCGTGGACGTCCGACACCGCTGAGAGCCGGGGTGTCCGGTGAGCCGGCGGAGGCGATCTCGGTGGTGGTCCCCGCTCGCGACGAGGAGGCCCGCCTCCGGGGGTGCCTGGTGCGGGTGCTCGCCGACCCCGCGGTGAGCGAGGTGATCGTCGTGGACGACGAGTCGCGCGACGGCACGCCGCGCTTGGCCGCGGAACTGGGCGCGACGGTCGTCACGGGCGCGCCGCTGCCGGACGGATGGGTCGGCAAGCAGTGGGCGCTGCACCAGGGCGTCCAGGCGGCGAAGGGGCCGGTCGTGGTCCTGCTGGACGCCGACACGCGTCCCGAAGCCGGGCTCTGTGCGGAACTCGCCGCACTGCTCGACCGCTACGACCTGGTCAGCGTGGGGCCGCGGTTCATCTGCGGAGGCGTGGCCGAGCAGGCGCTGCACGCGTCGCTGCTGGCGACGCTCGTCTACCGGTTCGGCCCGGTCGGGCCCGCGGCGCCGTCCGCCGGACGTTTGCTGGTCAACGGCCAGTGCATGGCGTTTCGGAAGGCCCGGATGGCCGAGGCCGACGGGTTCGCCCGCGTCCGCGGCCACCTCACCGACGACGTCGCGCTCGGACGGCTCCTCGCGCGGGACGGCTGGCGGGTCGGATTCCTGGACGCGGGTCCCCTGCTCGGAGTGGACATGCACGAGTCGGCCGGCGCGGTGTGGCGGGAGTGGGGCCGGTCGATCTCCCTGCGGGACGTGACCCCGGCTCGACGGCTGGCGATGGACGTGGCGACGGTCTGGCTGACGGCCGCACTGCCCGTCCTGCGGGCCGCGATGGGACGTCCAACACCGCTCGACCTCGCCCTCCTGGCGCAGAGGTTCCTGCTGGTGGCCGCGCTGCGCGGAAGCTACGCGCGGCCGGGCCTGGGGCTCGCGCTTTCCCCGTTGCTGGACGTGGCCGCGGCCGTCCGGCTGACGCGGTCGGCGTTGTCTCCGGCGCGGGCCTGGCGCGGGCGGGGGTACGGGCGGGAGGCGGTCATGTCCGGCGGCCCGCCAGGGCGGCCTGTCCGAAGCGCAGCCCGATGAGGCACATCAGCGCCCCGGTTCCGGCGACCTGCTCGACCGGCGCGAAGAACAGTTGCAGCACCGGCAGCGAGAACACGGCGAGGCGGGTGCCCCGGGCGAACGACCGGAAGGTCAGGCTCCCCGCGACGAGCAACGCGACACCGAGCGCGAACGCCGCCGGGCAGATCACCGCGAACCCGCCGGCGAACGTGAGGATGGAGCGTCCGCCGCGCCCGCCCGCGAACACCGGCCAGGCGTGGCCGACCATCGCCGCCGCCACCGCCGCGTACACCGGCAGGACGCTCTCCCCGGCCACCGACCCCGCCGCGCTCGTCTCGGCCCCGCTCGCCAGCAGGCCGAGCAGGCCCGCCGCCGTGCCCTTGAGCATGTCGCCGGCGAAGACGGGTGCGGCCGCCTTCCAGCCGAGCCGCTCCATGACGTTCCAGAAGCCGGGATTGCGGTCGCCGACGTCACGCGGGTCGAAGCCGTGCGCGCGCCCGACGAGCACCGCGACCGGCACCGAACCGAGCAGGTAGCCGCCGATGACCGCCACGAGCACGGGAATCATCGCCTCGTTTCACCTCGTCAGGTACGCGGGTGTGGACGCCATGCGGTACATGGCGTTCGACCGTCCGGAACTGCGGGGCACCGGCGGCCTGCGGTTCTGGCGGCTGCTCGGCACGGGCCGGGGCCGGTCGATGAGTCTCGGCGCCGACCTGCGCCGCTGGGCGCTGTTCGCCGTGTGGGACGGCGAACCGGCGCTGGAGCGGTTCCTGGCGCGCTCCCGGATGGCGGCGCGATGGCGGGCGGAGGCCGAGGAGTCGTGGCATGTGCGCCTCGCGCCGATCACGTCCCGTGGCCGCTGGGGTGGGCGAGACCCGTTCGAGGACGTCCCTGCCCGCCCGGCCCCGCGCGGGCCGGTGGCTGTGCTGACCCGGGCGTCGATCCGCCCGCGCCGCCTCGTGGCGTTCTACCGCGCCGTCCCCGACGTGGACAGGCTGCTGCGCCACCAGGACGGCTGCCTCGCCTCCGTCGGCATCGGGGAGTGGCCGCTGGCCCGGCAGGCCACATTTTCCTTGTGGGACGAGGAAAATGCCGTCCGGTGCTTCGCCTACGGCCGGACCGCACACCGCGACGTCATCGGACGCGTCCGCGACGAAGGCTGGTACAGCGAGGAGCTCTTCGCCCGCTTCGCTCCCTACGGAAGCCAGGGCACATGGGACGGCCGCGACCCCCTCGCCTGACCCGCTCACACACCCGCCCCTCTGACCGCCAGGTCACGCGCCACCACGCAGGCACGCGCGATGGCGGCGGGCCCGGACGAGCCGTGCGCGACGACCACCGTCCCGTCCAGCCCCAGCAGCGCCGCACCCCCGTGCGTGTCGGCCGCGTACAGCCGCGCGACCTCGTCCAGCGGACCCGTCTCAGCAAGCCCAGCACGCGCCACCATGCCGAGCGTGGTGCGGACACAGCCCTCGATGTTCTTCAGGACGACATTTCCGGTGAAGCCGTCGGTGACGACCACGTCGACGGTCCCCGCCAGCACGTCATGCCCCTCGACGTTGCCGTGGAAGCGGACCGGCATGTCCGGCAACAACCTCGCGGCATCCCGGACAAGCCGATTCCCCTTCCCAGGCTCGGAACCGACAGACAGCAACCCCACCGACGGATCGCGCACGCCCAGCACGCCGCGCGCATACTCGGCGCCGAGCGTCGCGAACTGCGCCAGCATCTCGGCCGACGGATCGGCGGTCCCGCCGGCGTCGACCAGCACTGTCGACCCAGCCGCCGTTGGAAGCGCGACGGCCAGCGCGGGACGCAACACACTCTCGCGCCGCCCGAACGCACGCACCGCGCACGCCACGACCGCCCCCGTCGACCCCGCCGACACGAACGGCGCCCCCTCTCGCCGGGCGAGCTCGCACCCCACCGTGAGACTCGCCCCCCGCCGCGCCACTGACCGCGCCCCCGCCTCGGCCATGGGAACGACCTCGTCGGCATGGTGGACGTCCAACTCGCCCACACCGCCCTGCCGCCCCAACTCCCGCTCGACCACCTCCGCCCGTCCCACCAGAACGACCGGCACCCCGAACTCCCGCCAAGCCACCAACGCCCCCGCCACCGCCACCGCGGGCCCAGAATCACCCCCCATCGCATCCAACACAACAAACCCCCCACCCGCGTCGGAGTCTTTGGTGGGGGCGTGGTCGGGTGGTGGGGTGGGCATTTCAGGTGGTTTCTGGGCGGCGTTCGGCTCGGGTGGCGGCGTTGGCCGCTAGGAGGTGGCGGGCGTAGATCGCGGCTCGGCGTCTACGGGGGACTCGGGCGCGGCCGGTCAGGACGTCGTGGTCCGCGGCGGCGATCTCGTCCAGGATGCCGCCGTACAGCTGGTGCGCCGCGCGAATGCAGGGGCGCGAGGACGGGGTCAGCAGTTCCACGCCTTGCAGCGCTTGCCGGTAGTGGTCGCGGGCGCGGTTGGCCTCGAAAGCCACTAGGTCTCGCATTGGGCGGGTGCAGGTTCCGGAGGCTAGGTCGGTTTCGGTGACGCCGAACTTCGCCATGTCCTCCAGAGGGAGGTAGACGCGGCCCCGGGCGAGGTCTTCGGAGACGTCCCGGAGGAAGTTGGTGAGCTGGAACGCCCGGCCCAGCTCGCGGGCGGGTTCGCGTGCGGAGTGCAGGGCGCCCGGCACGGTCTCCAGGACCGGCAGCATCATCAGCCCGATGGCCGCGGCTGATCCCTCCATGTAGGCCCGCAGGTCCTCGTAGGTGTTGTAGCTGGTGACGGTCAGGTCGGCGCGCATCGACTCCAGGAACGCGTCGATGTCCGCGCGTCCGACGTCGAAGGACCGGACGGTGTGCGCGAAGGCGGGCAGCACCGGGTCGCGGACGGGCTCGCCGGCCATCGCGGCGTCCAGGCGGGCGGTGACCTCGTCCAGGGCCGCGGCGCGTGCGGCCGGGTCGCCGGGTCCGCACTCGTCGACGATGTCGTCGACGTGGCGGGCGAACCCGTAGAGGGCGTGCACGTGCCTGCGCTTCCACTCCGGGAGCAGCAGCGTGGCGAGGTAGAAGGAGCGGCCGTGCCGGGCGTTGAGGCGGCGGCAGTGCTCGTAGCTCGCGGTCAGCGCCATGGGGCGTCCTCCAGGATCCGGGCGGCGGCGAGCCTTCCGGAGATCAGGGCGGGCGGGACGCCCACACCGGGGGCGGTGTACATGCCGGCGAAGTGGAGCCGCGGGACGCGGCTGCGGCCCGACGGCCGGAACCACGCGGTCTGCCGGAAGCGGTGGTCCAGGGCGAACGGGGTGCCCGCCGAATGGCCGAGCCGGGCCCATGCGGGCGGGTCGATGATCAGTCGCGGGGCCGACGGCAGGTCGTAGCCGAGGTCGGCCAGCCGGTTCCGCAGGCGTTGGGTGAGGTGGTCCCAGTCGGCGCCGCCTGTCAGGTTGGGGGCGGGTTCCAGGACGCTGAGCGTCGCGTCTCCGGGATAGGTGATCAGCAGGCTCGGGTCGGGTTGGGGGCGGCCGGCCGTCAGGGCGCCGAACCCGTCCCGCCAGTGGCGGCCGAAATGCAGGGTGTGGTGGGCCTGGTCGGGCAGGCGTTCGTCGAGCCCGAAGTGCATGACCAGGCAGGACGGCGAGTAGCGGGGGCTGCGCAGGCGCCAGTCGCTTGCCGTCTCGGGGAGGAGCCCGGCGTGTGCGCGCGGCAGGTCGCAGGCGACGACGACGTGGCTCGCGGGCAGCCGCTCGCCTGTGTTCAGGCGGACGGCCGTCACCCCGGACGCGTCCGTCTCCACCCGCTCGGCCACGACTCCGTATCTAAAAGTTGCGCCAGATTTTTCCGCCACGTCAGCCAGCGCCTGGGGAATGGCATGCATACCGCCACGGGAAGGGAAGAAGACGCCATTCACCGTGTCCATGTGGGCGATGATCGCGTAGATGGCCAGTGCTTTGTGGGGAGCCAAGCCGACGTAGAGGGACTGGAAAGTGTGTGCCTTGATAAGGCGTTCGTCGGTCAATTGGCTGGACACCCATCGGTCCAGTCTCCGGAACCCGCCCGCCGCCGCCAGTTTCAGCAACGCGTAAGGGCGGGCCATGCTGCGCAGCCGGGTCATGTCCGCGTCGATGAATGAGGACCATTCCGCCTCGAAGAGCGTTCCGAGGCGGTGCCGGAAACGCAGGTACCGGGCCGCCTCTGCCGGGCCGCACAGCTCCCGGACGTTGCCGGCCATCCGCTCCGCGCCGGCCACCACGTCCAGCCGGGAGCCGTCAGGGAACGCCAGCCGGTACGACGGATCCAGCCGCCGGAGCGGCAGCACGCCGTCCATGTCCACGCCCGCGGCGCCGAACGTGGCGGCCAGCACGTCCGGCATGGTCAGCACGGACGGGCCCGTGTCGAACCGGTAGGGGCCGGAGGTCACCGACCCGCAGCAGCCGCCCGGCGCGCCGCGGCCCTCGACGACCAGCACGTCACGGCCCCGCGCGGCCAGGTGAAGCGCCGCGGACAGGCCGCCGAGGCCCGCCCCGACGACCACGACGGGATCGCGCGCCGTCCGGTGCCAGAGATCCACCGCTTCCTCCAGCGTCGTCCGTGAGGTTCTGCACGGTCCTTCGGGACGTGACGGCCGGGCGGTTGCATCCGCCTTCCACACCCGTCCTCGACAAGCGTGGGCCGCGGTGCGGTCAGCGGACCGTGGTCGAGTGCGCTTCCCGGCCGGCGACACGCTCGTTCATTGCGTCGCGCCGCCCGAGCATGTCCATCGTCTTGTCGCGCATTTCCTCCATGCGCAGGGCGATGCCCATGGCGAAGAATGTCGGGGCCCATTCACCGACGAAGATGCCCCATCGGTCGGCCCGTTCCAGACCGGCGTCCTCCAGCCGGTTGGACATCGCCCACGAGGCGAACGCCAGCCCGATCGACCCGATTCCCGCCATGTACATGATGTTCGACTTCAGGCCCCACTTGTGCAGTGTGTCGATCATTTTCCCTCCTTGGTTCGGTCGCCCCCGTACCCTGGGCCCGTGTACGCAAGCGCGTATTAACGGGATTTTGCCCGCGATGCGGAATGTCGGGTCTCGTCCGGGTGTGGGGGTGACATCGCGCGGGCACGGGTAGAGTCGACGCGGAAGTTCCGCCCTGTGTCCGCGGATCAGCACTGACGGCTGCCCGAGGTGACGATCATGGCGAACGATTCCGGCACCGGTTTCTCCGGTACCGACCGCACCCTGTTCCTGGCGGCGGGACGCCTGTGCCGCGCGCTGCGCTCGATGGTCGCGATCTCGCGGGCCGACGGCGTGGCGCTGATGCTCGACGACCCGGAGGCGGGGCTGCGCGCGGTGGCCGGGTCCACCGCCGAGGGGCTGGAGCTGGAGTACGCCGAGCAGTCCGAGCGGGACGGCCCGGCCCACGAGTCCGTGGCCGCCGACCACCCGGTCGCCGTGGACGACCTGGAGGGCCGCGGCGGCACCGCGTACGCGAGGCTGGCGCGCCGGGCCGCACCGGTCCGGGCCGTGCTGGCGGTGCCCGTGCACGCCGGCGGTGCCGTCATCGGGGCGCTGAACTTCTACCGGATCACACCGGGGGCGTGGACGAGCGACCAGATCGCGGTCGGGCAGAGCCTGGCCGACACCGCGGCCGACCTTCTGGTCCGGCTCCCCGTGCCTCCGCCGGCGTACGACCAGGACGGCCGTGGCGCCATGACGTCCCATTAACGGGCATCCGAGGACGGGGAACACCGTGCAGATCGACAGCGAAGCATTGGGGGCGAGCCTGAAGCGCCTGCGGAAGGCTCCGCACGAACCTGATGTCGTGCGCGCCCTGCAGCGGGTGGTCAGCTCGGTGGACCGCCTGTTCGGCTACGACGGCGCGGGCATCATGCTCATCGATCAGGAGGAGCAACTCCGCTACGTGGCCGCGGGCGACGAGGCCGGCCGGTCCCTGGAGGAGGCGCAGGCCCGCGCCGAGCAGGGGCCCTGCTACGACACCTACGTCGTGGGGCACCCGGTCACCACCAAGGACGTGCGCTCGGACGCCCGGTGGCCCCAGCTCGCGGAGGTGCTCGACGAGCGGGTGCGCGCCGTGGCCGGCGTCCCGATCCTGCTGGGCGGCAGCCCGGTCGGCACCCTGAACGTCTACCAGTCCGAGCCCGCCGAATGGGACGAGTCCGACATCGTCGCACTGCGCGCCTACGCCGGGCTCGCCGGGGAGCTCGTGGCGGCCGCGCTGGCGTCCCAGGAGCACAGCGCCACCGCCGCCCAGCTGCAGTACGCGCTGGACTACCGGGTGGTCATCGAACGCGCCATCGGCTTCCTGATGGCGACCCACGGCGAGGACGCCGTCGCGGCCTTCAACCGGCTGCGCCGGCGGGCCCGCGCCAGCCGCCGGCGCGTCGCCGACCTCGCCGCCGAGGTCCTGAGCGGGGGCGACGCCTGAACCTGCGCACGTGCCGACCATCCCCGACCCGATCTTGATCTTCCCTTCTCGATGGTCCGGCCCCTGCCCCCGTCCGGCCCGGAGATCCCGCGCAGCCCTTGGAGGCTCAGTGACCTCGGCCGACCGTTCGACCTCGCCGCCCGCGCAAGGCAGCATCAGCTGCGCCGGCGGCCTGCTTCTGCTGGACATCCTCGTCCATCCCGACGAGCCCACCACCGAGCTGCGCCTCACCGGCGAGCTCGACTGCTCCACCGCCGACGACCTGCGGCATCACATCGCGGTCGCCATCGACGCGCACGACCCGCACCGGCTCCTGCTGGACCTCTCCGAACTCGCGTTCATCGACTCCAGCGGACTGTCGGTCATGGTGCGGGCGCACCAGCTGATGGCCCGGCGCGGACGGCTGCTGTCCCTGTGCGATCCGCAGCCGCGGGTGCGCCGCATCCTGCACGTCGCCGGGCTGCACACCCGGCTGCACATCACGAACGGCAAAGCGCTCTAAACGAGACCTTTGCCATGTATCAACCTTCCTGAAAGGGGCACACCCGAGGCGCTGAGACGCACCACGAGGAGGCCCCCGATGCCCTGGTTGATGATCCTGGTACTGCTGCTCGCGCTGATCCTGTTCGGGGTCGGCTTCACGCTCAAGGTCCTGTGGATCGTGGCCGCCGTCGTCCTGCTGGTGTGGCTGCTGGGCTTCGTGGCCCGCGGCACGGGACCGTCCGGTCGGCGAGGCCGCTGGTACCGCTGGTGAGCAAGCGGCGGCAGGCGGCGCCGTCCCGTCCTATCCGGGACGGGGCGGCGCGACCGCGCCGGAGGCGTCAGCGGCGGGCCAGGCGGCGCTCGCTCGGGCCCGCCTTGTACGGGATGTCGTAGTGGGCGAAGACCGCCGGTTCGGCGGCGGCGAGCAGCTCGCCGTCGGTGTCGATCGACGGGGCGTCCTTCACCTGCTTCTTCGGGTAGGCGAGCCGGAGGTGCTCCGGGCCCAATGTCGCGCCGTCCAGCGGCGCGAACACCAGGCGCTGCCGGGTCGGCAGCCCGACCTTCACCGTGGCGAAGAACGGCTCGTCGGTCAGCGTGTCGACGTAGACGGCCTCCAGCTGGCCCACCTTGCTCCCGGACGCGTCGATGACGTCCCGGCCGCGCCACTGCCTGATGTCCTCGATCTGAAACATGATTCCGTCCAGCTTTCGGGTCATGTGTCGCGTCTACCCAGCCGACGCGAGTCATGCGCCTTTACGGGTGCGTGAAGGTGTGAGTCTGACCTGGGGCGACGTAGGCGGCCCTGTCGGACAGTCCACGGCGTTCCAGTTCCCGCCGGAAATCCTCCAAAGATGAGGTCATCACGGTGTAGTCCTCGTAGTGGACGGGCACCGCGGTCGCCGGACGGATCGTCTCTATGAGATCGGCGCCCTGGACGGCGTCCATGGTGACCAGAAGGCCGCCGGGCAGCCTGGTGCCGCCCAGATGCAGGACGGCCACATGAATGTCGCGGTGGCGCCGGGCTATTTGTTCGATTCCGTCGAACATCAGCGTGTCACCGGTGATGTAGAGGCGGAACTGCACATCGCCGGTGGCGGGTCCGAATTCCAGAAGGCTGCCCATGACCGGCGGCAGCATGTACTGGACGGGGCCGGGAGCGTGCCGGCCGGGCATGGACGTGACGCGCAGCAGCGCCCCGTCCTTGACCAGCGTGTGCGACTCCCACGTGCGCAGGCCGACGGCGTGCCGGAAGCGGTGCCATCCCTGGAGGCGGCGCGCCGCGTGGGGCGTGGTGACGATCGGCAGTCCCCGGTCGAGTTTCGCGCGCGCGACCCGGTCCCAGTGGTCGCCGTGCAGGTGGGACAGGACGACGGCGTCCAACTGCGGCAGGTCGCCGATGCGCACCGCGGGCTCGGTGAGCCGCCGCGTGGTCAGCCCGAATCCGAGATAGGCGCGCTGCCCCCGGTGCAGGAAGTTGGGATCCGTCAGCAGCGTGAACGGCCCGCAACGCAGCAGCATGGTCGCATTGCCGACGAACTGCATCGTGAGCTGACGCAGGGCGAGTTCCGGCGCGGTCTTCATATTTTCCCCCTTTCGCCTCGCCCATGCCCGGGGAAGGGGAGGCGAACCCTGGACCGGCGTTGACCGAAACATCGCACGGTCAAGGGCCTTGCTTCATAATTCGTGCATCACAAGTTGCGGCAATGGAGGCGAAACGGTGAGCGGCATGGAGAAGGCTCCTCCCGGGGTGGACATCACCGTCCCCAGCCCGGCCCGGATGTACGACTACATCCTCGGCGGAACGGAGAACTACGACGTCGACCGCAAGGCCGCGGAGGCGGTCCGGAAGAACATGCCCGACCTGGAGGACGCCGCCTGGGCGAACCGCGGGTTCCTGCAGCGGTCGGTGCGCCGGCTCGCCGAGGGCGGCATTCGGCAGTTCGTCGACATCGGCGCGGGCCTGCCGACGCGGAACAACACGCACGACGCCGCGCAGGCGGTGGCGCCCGACGCCCGCGTCCTGTACGCCGACAACGACCCGATGGTGGCGGCGCACGCGAAGAACCTGCTGGCCGGGTCGTCCGGGACGGCGTTCATCACGGCCGACTTCCGCGACCCCGACGGGCTGCTCGGGCACGAGGAGGCCCTCGCCCTGATCGACTTCACGAAGCCCGTGGCGCTGCTGCTGGTCGCGGTGACCCACTTCGTCCCGGACGAGGACGACCCGTGGGGCGTCGTCCAGCGGTACATGAGCCGGCTGGTGCCCGGCAGCTACCTGGTGCTGTCCTCCATCACCAGCGAGCGGCAGCCCGACAAGGCGATCGACACGGTCGAGGAGGTGTACTCCAAGTCGTCCACCGGAGCCGTCCGCGTCCGGGCGCGTGCCGACATCGAGCGGTTCTTCACCGGGCTGGAGATCGTCCCGCCCTATGGCGGGGCCCCGGCGGAGCTCGCCTACGTTGGGCAGTGGGGTGCCGAAGACCCTGACGCCGCCGACAGTGATGGGTCGCGGTGGGGATACTGCGCTGTGGCGAGGAAGCCGATATGAGGAAACCGTCAGTCGAGGAGCTGGGCGTCGATCCGGACGCCCTGGAGTGGAAGCGGTCGGAGACGGACGAGGGAGCCATCGAGGTGGCGTTCGTCGGGGAGTGGACGCTGCTGCGCACGTCCGGTGACCTGATCTCGGTCTTCGACGAGCATGAGTGGGCGTGCTTCCTGGACGGTGTCAAGAAGGGCGAGTTCGATCGCGCCGCTTCCTGATCCGATCGGATCTGTGATTCACAAGTTCGGAAGGCGTATGCTGATGGCGGCCGGATGTCAAGGGAGGTGGTTCCGGTGAGCGAGGCGTACGGGGCCACCATCGCCAAGCGGGGGCTGGCGCGCCGTTTGAAGGAGCTGCGCGTCGAGGCGGGATACACGGCCAACCAGGTCTGCGACCGGCTGAACTGGGGACGGGGCAAGGTCGGCCGGTTCGAGGCCAACAGCTGGGTACGGCCCGAGCTCAGCGATATCCGCGATCTGGCGCGCATCTACGAGGGCAGCGATCTCGACGAGCTCGAAGAGCTCGCCGCCCGCGCGCGCCGGCGGGCCTGGTGGCGTGACTACTCGGATGTGTACGACAACGAGTTCCCCGGCTTCGAGGGAGACGCGTCGAGCATCCGGGTGGTCATGCCGCTGGTACTTCCCGGGTTGTTGCAGACGTTGCCGTACATGCAGGCGCTCCTGTCGTCCGGTACCAGGACGCCCGAATGGCGCGAGCGCGCCCTGCGGGCACGGCTGAGGCGGCAGCAGATCCTCGACAGGGACGAGCACGCCCCGGAGCTGATCGCGGTCATCACCGAGGCGTCGCTGATGTACGAGTGGGGCGACGCCGGCGACCGGCGGGCGCAGCTCGCCCATCTGCTGACGATGTCCCGGCGTTCCAACGTGGAGCTGCGGCTGCTGCGGCTCGCGGACGGGCTGCACCCGGGCATGTCCACGCTGGTCAACATCTTCCGATTCCCCGGCGGCGAGCCGCCCATGGTCTTCCTCGAGAACGACGCGGCGATCCAGGAGATCGACACCCCCGGCGACGTGGAGGCATATGACGCCATCTTCGACCAGATCCGCCAGGCGGCGCTCGGCCCAGCCGACACCGCGGACCATCTGCAGAAACTGATCTCAACGCTGGAGTAGACCGGTATGGATCTCTCTCAGGCACGGTGGTTCAAGGCCACCGCCAGCGCGAGCAGCAACGGAGGCTGCGTCGAGGTCGCCGACCTCGAGACGGCCACCGGGCTGCGTGACAGCAGGACACCGGAGGCCGGGGCGCACGTCGTCGCCCGGACCGTCTTCGCGTCGTTCCTCGAGGACGTCCGGGCGGGACGCTACGACCGCTGACCCGGGCCGCACACAGATCCCCCAGGGCTGCACCCCTGGGGGATCTTCATGTGTGCGGCCCTCTCTCAGGCGACGTCCACGCTACAGCGGCGCGGAGGGCCGGTCCCCTGTCCGCCGGTACACGTTTCAGGCGCCCCCGGGCGACGTGGTTTGGGCCATTACGGGCACATCGGTGAACGTCTCACTCGTGGGTGGATGATCCTTGCGGTCCGCCGCCCCGGGACGCCAGAAATGTGCGAAGCTTGGAACTGTGATTCACACATAGCGAGTCGCGAACCATGAGGGCGCATGTCGCGAATGTCTGGATCACGACCGGCTCCGCTAACGACCCTGTGCTGTGAGGGTGGGCGTCATGACGAAGGCCGCAGCGATGTGCGGGATTCCCTGGAGACTGGAAAACGGCGGCTGCGCCGCCCTCCCCCTCCCCGCGGACACCTCCATCGCCAGGGTCGCCCGCGCCCACGTCACCGGCCTCCTGCCCGCGTTCGGCCTGTCGATCGGCGACGTCGACGACATCACGCTCATGGTCAGCGAGCTGGCCACCAACGTCCTGCAGCACGCGACGTCCCGCGACGGCGCCCCGGGAGCCGAACTCTGGGTCTACCAGCGCGACAACGGGCACGGCCAGGACGAGCTGGTCGTCAAGACGTTCGACACGCTGCGCGGATGGCGCCCGCCCGCCGACCCCGGCGACGACATCCTCGACCACGGCCGCGGCCTGGAGATCATCGAGCTCCTCACGCGGGGCCGGTGGGGCCACCACCCGACGCGGTCCCGGCTGCGGACGCCGGCCGTCCGCGGCAAGGCGACCTGGTTCGCCGTCCCGCTCCCGCACACCGTGCGCCGCCGCCACGTCTGGCGGGTGGACGGCCCGCACGCCACGCGGGACCTCCACGCGCTGATCGTCCGGCGCGGGATCGTCCACCTCACCCCCACCGAGAAGTCCGGTCGACCCGTCCTGCACGGCATGGGCGACCTGACCGTCTGGTGCGAGGCCGCGTCGTTCCGCTGGTGCGCCCGCTCCGGCGCGGACGGCCGTCTCCCCATCACCGACATCACCGAAGCCTGCGAACAGATCGTCCAGCTCTGCGAGACGCTGGACGATCCCGATCGCGGGTGACCCCGCCCGGCGTCGCGTGGCCCGGCGGGGGGGCGGGCCACGCGACTCCCGGGCGTCAGCCCGCGACCTCCTCCCGGACGCGCCGGGCCGCCGCGACGAGGTTGCGCAGCGACGCCTCCGTCTCCGGATAGGCGCGGGTCTTCAGGCCGCAGTCGGGGTTGACCCACAGCCGTGCGGGCTCCACCGCCCGGAGCGCGCGCCGCAGGTTGTCCTCCATCTCCTCCGCGGACGGGACGCGCGGGGAGTGGATGTCGTACACGCCGGGCCCGATGCCGTTCTCGTACCCCGCGGCGCGCAGGTCACCGACCAGCTCCATGCGGGAACGGGCCGCCTCGACGCTGGTGACGTCGGCGTCCAGCGCACCGATGGCCCCGATAATCTCCCCGAACTCCGAGTAGCACATGTGCGTGTGGATCTGGGTGGAGTCGGCGACCCCCGAGGTGGCGAGCCGGAACGCCCCGACCGCCCAGTCCAGGTAGGCGGGACGGTCGGCGGCCCGCAGCGGCAGCAGCTCGCGCAGCGCGGGCTCGTCCACCTGGATGACGCGGATCCCGGCCGCCTCCAGATCGGCGATCTCGTCCCGCAGAGCCAGGGCGACCTGGCGCGCGGTGTCGGCGAGCGGCTGGTCGTCCCGCACGAACGACCACGCCAGCATCGTCACCGGACCGGTCAGCATCCCCTTGACCGGCCTGCTCGTCAGCGACTGCGCGTACGTCGCCCACTCGACCGTCATCGGACGGGGCCGCGCGACGTCGCCGTGCAGGATCGGCGGGCGGACGTACCGCGACCCGTACGACTGCACCCACCCGTGCTCGGTCGCCGCATACCCGTCGAGCTGCTCGGCGAAGTACTGCACCATGTCGTTGCGCTCCGGCTCGCCGTGCACGAGGACGTCCAGCCCCAGGTCCTCCTGCAACGCGATGACGCGGGCGATCTCGTCCTTCATCGCCCGTGTGTAGGCCTCCTCGCCGATGCGCCCGGCACGCCGGTCAGCGCGGATCCTGCGGATCTCGGGCGTCTGCGGGAACGAGCCGATCGTGGTCGTGGCCAGCGCGGGCAGCCCCAGCGCCTCCCGCTGGGCGGCGAACCGGACGGCCCGGTCACCCCGCCGCGCGTCGCCGATCGCCTTCACCCGCTCGCGGACGGCCCTGTCGACCGCCGGCCCGGCCGCCGCGGCCTCGGCGGGCACGTCCTCGCGCAGCGCACGCCCGAGCGCGACGACCTCACCGACCTTCTGCCGGGCGAACGCGAGCCGGCTCCGTACTTCGGGGGCCGGCGACGTCTCGGCGTCCAGATCGATCGGAACGTGCATCAGCGAACACGACGTGCTCACCACCAGCCGGTCGACGAGCCCGAGCAGCGAGGCGCTGGTCGCCCTGGCCCGCCGCTGGTCCGTCCGCCACACATTGCGTCCGTCGACCACACCCGCGACGAGCGTCTTGCGAGGCAGCCCACCGACCGACGCCAGCACATCGACGTTCTGCGCCCCAGCGACGAGATCGAGCCCGACGGCCTCGACACGGCTCCTCGCGAGAACCCGCAACGCGTCCACACCGATCGTGCCGAAATAGGTGGCGACCATCAGCCGCGGCCTGCTGGTCAGCCGCCCGAGCCGCGCGTAGGCACGGGCGAGCGCGTCGATCTCCTCGGACGTCCGGTCCTCGACGAGCGCGGGCTCGTCCAGCTGTACCCATTCCGCGCCCGCCCCGGCGAGCCGCTCCAGCACCTCGGCGTACACGTCGACGAGCCCGTCGAGCAGGCTCAGCGGGCGGAACCCGTCCACCGCGGGCTTGGCCAGCAACAGGTATGTCAGCGGCCCGACGAGCACGGGCCGCGTCTCGATCCCGAGCGCCCTCGCCTCCCGGTACTCGGCGAGCGGCTTGGCCGCCGCCCCCTCCGCCAGCCGGAACCGCGTCCCCGGCCCCACCTCGGGCACGATGTAGTGGTAGTTGGTGTCGTACCATTTGGTCATCTCAAGCGGCGGGACGTCCTGCACGCCCCGCGCCATGGCGAAGTACCGGTCGAACCCGGTCAGGTGCCGATACCGCTCGGGAATCGCATCGACCAACACACTGGTGTCGAGCACGTGGTCGTAGAACGAGAACGTGTTGGACGGGACGCTGCCGAGCCCGGCGTCACGCAGCTGCGTCCAGACCTCCGCCCGAAGGCGGGCACCGGCCTCGACAAGCGCGCCGGCGTCGGCACGTCCGGCCCAGTAGTTCTCTGTGGCGACCTTGAGTTCCCGGTTCGGGCCGATCCGGGGATATCCGAGGATCGTGGTGTTCATGGCGGCTTCCCTCGCTCTGCCACGGGCGGACACGCGGGAGGGCGCACGGCCTTGCCGTGTCGCGGGCCGTCCCACGAGGCCGCGGACCACCGCACGCCGGCCGGCGCACGGGCGGAGGCAGGTCTTCGGACTCGCGGGCATCGCCTCTCCGAGGCGTCCTACTGGCCGTCGCTTCCCAGGCCGCGTGGCCCAGTGCGTGATGACGGCGGTCGTTCCCGCTCACCGCTGCGGGGCAGTCCCGGACTCACACCGGGTTCCCTCTTACGACACTCACGCCCAAGCGCAAGCGAACCATCCGCACCCCCACCCTACCGACCCTCACGCAGAGGCAGCCTTGTTAGGAGAGGTCGTGTGTCCCGCGCTTGATGTTCGTGGCGAGTTGGCGGAAGGAGGTGGCCGTGAGGGTGAGGTGGGGTCCGTTGGGGTGTTTGCTGTCGCGCACGCCGATGTTTCCCGAGAGCCCCGCAACCTCGACACAGTCGGACTGCTGACCGGTACCGCTGTGACTCGATCTGCGCCACGTGGTCATGGTTGCCCCTTCAGGGCGGCTCCTGAGCGGACGGCCTTGCTAGGGGAGGTCGTGTGTGCCGCGCTTGATGTTCGTGGCGAGTTGGCGGAAGGAGGTGGCCGTGAGGGTGAGGTGGGGGCCGTCGGGGTGTTTGCTGTCGCGCACGCCGATGTTTCCGGAGAGCGCCGCAACCTCGACACAGTTGGACTGTCCGCTGGTGCCGCTGCGGCTCGACTTACGCCATCTGGTCACGTCCATCTCTCCAATGCGGCTTCTAGGAGCGCCCTAGACGGGCTGACCGGGGTGGCTATGTCACCAATTGAGTCGTATTGTACTTCGACGTCCTGGACATCGATCGGGTCCATCAGAAACCGCCCACGAGTCGTCGCTTCGTCATATGCCAGATCGCGGTCATCGACCGTGAGGATCATGATCGGACCATCCAGCCCGGGGTGCGCTCCTGCACTGTTCTCGACCACCCGGATATTCACATGGGGAAGCTCACTCAGCTCTATGAGTTGAGTGAGCTGGTCCCGCATGATCTCGCGCGAGCCGACCAGTTGCGCCAGGGCGGCCCAACTGAGGTAGGCCGTCACGCGTGGCGGGGCCTCCTTGTCGAAGACGGCGGCCTTGCGGGACATGCGACGTTCCAAGTCGGCGTCCAGCTCGTTGGAAGTCCCTGCCATCAGCGCGGCACGTGCATAGTCGGATGTCTGCAGGAGTCCAGGGATCATGGTGGGCTCCCACATGCGGATTCGTGTCGCGCGGCGCTCGAACTCGGCGAGCGACAGCAGCCAGTCGCCCTCGTCCGCCATCTCCGCGAAGCCGACGAGGTGCGTGAACATCCCGTCCGTCCCCCAGAGGCGGTCGACGGTTTCGGCGTGCGCGCGCTTGAGCCGGAGCGTCGCGGACTCGTATCGGGAAACAGTCGAACGATCGCAGTCGAGGGCGTCGCCGAGAGCTTGCCCCGACATACCGTGCGTTTCGCGGTATCGGCGCAGGTGAACCGCGATGAAGTGCCAGATCGATCGTGACGGGTCCAATGAGTCCCGCGCGCGCATGGCTCCTCCGGTTTGTTGCGGTCCAATCCGGAACGTAGCGAACCTATCGCTCAGCGTGCAGGCTGTCCGGCGGATCAGCGGAAACGTCCGAAGAGGTCATGCCATGCCGACAGCCCCTGCCCCCGAGATACCGACCGTGGTTCTCGACCCCGGTGACCGCGCGCCCGCCCTCGCCCGCCGCTTCCTCGCCGACCAGTTCCGGGAGTGGGGATCCACGGACGACTACGTGGGACGGCTGGTGGTGTGCGAGCTGGTGACCAACGCCTGCCGGCACGGCGAGGGGTCGATCATCGTCCGCCTCTTCCGCGACGCGCGACCGGACTTCGTGGTGATCGAGGTTTGGGACCGAGGCGAGGGCCTCCCTGTGATCGGCCCAGAGAACTTCGCGGCGACATCGGGCCGGGGCCTGCTGCTGATGTCCCATCTCGTGCTCGACTGGGGAACCCGACCGATCCTGGAAGGCGGAAAGATCGTCTGGGCCAAATGCGCCCTCTGAGTTCCATGGGGGCGACTGCGAGAAGTTTTGGCCGACGGACCGTGTCGGCAATTCCACGCGACGGTGATCGCATGTCCACTCGTGGCCATCTTGCAAGCGGGAAGGCGACCGAATGTAGTCTGAGCTTATCTCGCTGCGCAAATCACCGTCACGCTCCGGGGGAAACATGAAGATCTTTCTCAGCTATGCTGCTTACGATCAGCCTGTTGCGCATTTCTTGAAAGAGAGTCTGAGCGTGGAGATGGGGGTGTCGTTCTGGATGATGTCCGATGACACTCCGCCTGGGACGGTGTGGAGCGAACGCATCAAAATGGGCATCGAAAAATGCGATGCCATCTACTCCATCGTCACTCCGGAGTCCGTTGGACGGCCCTGGATAACGGCTGAATGGGCGAGCTTCTGGATACTCGGCAAGCCGACGACGCCGTTGTTGATAGACGTTAAGGTGGAGCGGTTGTGGGAACCGATGCGAGCCTTCCAGTCTGTGATCCTCACCGACGTGAGCTCGGTAATGCGTTTCTTGAAGGCGCTCTCTGGTGCAACTGGAAATTCACCGGTCGATGGGACCAGGCGTCTGGCCAACGAGATCACGCAGGAAATACCGCTCATCAGAGAGCGGCAAGCGCTGGGAGACATCGAAAGAGCGATAACCCGGGTCGGCTCCCGGCTGCGTTCCGGCACCCCCAACATCGACCCTCTCGATATTCGAACGCTGCTGTCGCACGACAGGCTCGAAGAACTTCTGAGCATGGTCGAGTCCGACGAGGCCACGTCCGTCAAACAGCGGCAGGCGGCGGTCGCGCTGGTGAACTTGGGCCGCTACGGAGAGGCGGCGAGTATCGCGGTGCTGATCAAGAACCGGAACGAAGCCCGTACCGTGTGCATGGAGATCGTGCGGAGGATACCCCGGGGCGCTACCGAGGCCTCCGATGAATGGCAGGCCCTCGATCGGGTGTTCCCCAGACTGGGGAGACCTCAGATCAGGGACGTGCTTGAGGGCATGGAACAGGCCGGCGTAGCCCCGTTGGGGCCGTGGGCGTCAGGCGAATCTCTGGCCGATGACGCGCCTTGATGCAACGAGCGTGAAGTGGCGCGATGCCCGGCCTGGCCACCGGCGGCCGGCGGTGTGGGATCGGGCCTGCGGTAGGGAGTTGCGGCAGGCGACGTAGTGGGACGCGCGGTGGTTGCCCCTGGCCGTGGTCAGGGAGCCGGTCGGCTCGGTGGCGGCAGCGCAAACTGGTCCGGGTTTGGTGGTTGACGATCG
Organism: Actinomadura madurae; assembly: GCF_047130825.1. Taxonomy (NCBI): domain Bacteria; kingdom Bacillati; phylum Actinomycetota; class Actinomycetes; order Streptosporangiales; family Thermomonosporaceae; genus Actinomadura; species Actinomadura madurae. The sequence goes on along the minus strand of NZ_CP083237.1, from coordinate 6,019,159 downwards.
GGGGTTTCTGGTGACTGTTGTTCATGGTGACTCGCTGGCCGAGTTTGGGAGCACGGATCGCGGTCACTTCGCTGGTCCCGCCTCTGCCTTGTTCTCCGTGGGCGCAGGGGCGGGATCATGCCTTGCCATGTTCGATGTGGCGTAGGCCTCGGTTCCGCCGCTCGGACGATGCACGGGTACTATTCGGCGGAGAGCAGTCGCTCTTTGAGGGCCTTGCTGATTTCTGGTAGTTCGGCGCGGATGAGCGCCCGTTCCTCGTCGGTTATATCTTGGGCTGCGCGGCGAATCCTGTCGACGTAGTCGGCCTCGAATTCTGTTTCCAGGTCGATCTCGTCCACCCAGCCTGCCCCAGCGGCGTCGCCGAAGAGGTCGAAGAATACTGCCATGAAGAGAAAGGGACGCTGTAGTCCGGGCTCGTCGTATCGGGGTGGTCGGCCCGCAGTCGCGATCGACTGGCTGAAGAGGTGGATCGCCTCCCTCGTGTTACCCGAGAACAATGCGACCTCGGCGGCGCGCATCAGCAGGGAATGCTTCGTCTTGCAGTGTTTCGCGGCACTTCTGGCGATTTCTATGGCGCTCCGCGCTCGTTCCTCGCGGTCGAGGAAACTGACAAGCCAGACGTACGGTGTCTCGTGGTCGGGTTGCCGGGCCGCCTCGTCCAGGAAGACCGGCACGGCGTCCGTCCAGCGGTTCTCGTCGCGGGCGTGTTTGATCGCCGATCGTAGAGCAGGGCCGCCTCGCCCGCGGGAGTCTGGCGTTTCGCGGCCGTATCGGCTGAGCATTTCCTTGACCGTCTCGGACTCGGGGAACTGCTCTCTATCAAGGACATTCTCAATCTGGGCGACGAGTCTGCGTGCGTCGCGGTTCTCGCGGCTGAATGGATTTCGCATGGGCAAGATCATACATGTGGCGCCCTGTGAACCAATTGGACCGCATCCGGATGATAGGGAGGGTGCATGATCGGGTGGCGAGAGGAAGGTGTGTGCTGTGGGTGAGTCGTATGTCGTGACCGGTGGTGGGCGGGGTGTGGGGCGCGCGATCGTTGAGCGGTTGGTGGCGGGTGGCGGGCGTGTGGTCGTCATCGAGTTCGACCCGGAGGCCTTGGCTTGGACGGAGGATCGGCCGGGCGTGAGTTCGGTCGTGGGTGATGCCTCTGAGGAAGGGGTCGCCGAGCGGGCCGCCGACCTCGCGCAGGAGGTGGGGGCGTTGGTGGGGTGGGTGAACAATGCCGCGGTTTTTCGGGACGTCGGAAACCCGTCTGCTCGGGAGCTTCTGGGGCTTGTTGCCATGAACTTTGAGCCGGCGGTGGTGGGGTGTGTTACTGCCGTGCGGCGGTTCCTGGATGCCGGGACAGGGGGCGCGATTGTTAACGTGTCGTCGCATCAGGCGCAGCGGCCGGTGCGTGGGGCGTTGCCTTATGCGACGGCCAAGGCGGCCATTGAGGGGTTCAGCCGGGCCTTGGCCGTTGATTATGGGCCTCGCGGGATTCGTACGAATGTCGTGGCGCTCGGGTCCATCACGACTGAACGGTATGAGGCATTTCTCGGGCGGCAGGCGCCCGGGGAGGTCGCGCGGATCGAGAATGAGATGCGGTTGCTTCATCCGGTGGGGCGGGTCGGGCGGCCGGATGAGGTGGCGGCGGCTGTGGCTTTTCTGCTTTCGGATGAATCGAGCTTCGTCAACGGGGCCGTGGTTCCGGTGGACGGCGGGCGGCATGCCGTGGGGCGGGATCCCGAAGAGGTCTGAGATCCCGTGTTTTCCCGGATCACCTGGGCAAACGCGGTTCGTTGGACGCCTGGGGCATCCCGTCGGTTGGCGGGATGCCCCAAGGTGGTCAGGATGCCCCATCGATCAGCGAATACCGGTACTTCTAGGGATTCGTTCGATCGGAAGGGATCCACAGGGGTGAAGAGGCTTTTCGTTGCGGGGGCCGCCGCCGTCGCGGTGGCGGGCGGGGCCGGGCTGCTGGTGGCGACGCCGGCCGAGGCCGCGAGTGCCGTGCAGATCTATCGGGTGTACTACAACTCGCCGGGGAGCGACCGGGGGTCGAACTCGTCGCTGAACGCCGAATGGGTGCAGCTGTTCAACACGTCGAAGTCGTCCAAGAACATGAAGGGCGTGAAGATCCGCGACAAGGCCGGGTACACGTACACCTTCGGGGCCTTCACGTTGAAGGGGCGCAAGTCGGTTTACGTCCACACCGGCCGGGGCTCCAACAACGCGACGCACCGGTATTGGGGCAAGAAGTGGTACGTGTGGAACAACACCGGTGACACCGCTTACCTGCTCTACCCGAGTGGCCGTCTCGCGGACAAGTGCTCGTGGGGGAAGAAGGGGTCGTCCAAGTACTGCTGACTGCACGGTGGCAGAGTTGAGGCGTGCGGGTTGGGATCCTTGGGCCGCTGACGGTCACGGACCGCGGGCGTGACGTCGTGGTCGGCGGGGCTCGCCTGCGGGCGCTGCTGATCAGGTTGGCGCTCGAAGAGGGGCGGGCGGTGACCGCCGAGTCGCTCGTCCGGGCGCTGTGGCCGGACGGCGGCCCCGGAGATCGGGTGCATGCGCTGCACGCGCTCGTCTCGCGCCTGCGGCGGTGCCTGCCCGAGGGGCGGATCCGGTCGGTGCCCGGCGGTTATGTCCTGGACGCGGACGTGGACGCGCCGGAGTTCGAGCGGCTCGCCCGGGAGGGCGGCCGGGCGCTGCGCGACGGGGACGCGCGGTGCGCCGTCGAGCGGTTGCGCGAGGCGCTGGAGCTGTGGCGGGGCGACGCGCTCGCGGACGCCTCCGGGCTGCCGTTCGCGGACGCCGCGGCTGTCCGGTACGAGGCGCTCCGGCTCTCGGCCACCGAGGACCGGATCGCCGCCGACCTGGTCGCCGGTGCCGAGCCGGCGCGGTCGGTCGCGGAGCTGGAGGAGCTGGCGGCGCGCCATCCGCTGCGGGAACGGTGCAGGGCCCTGCTGGTCCAGGCCCTGCACCGGGCGGGACGGCCGGCCGAGGCGCTGGCGGTGTTCGAGCGGTTCAGGGGCGTGCTCGCCGAGGAGCTGGGGACCGATCCGGGGCGGGAGCTGCGGGACGCCTACCTGGGCGTCCTGCGGTCCGCCCCGCGGGAACGGGTGCGCGGCAACCTGCGGGTGCCGCCGACCAGCTTCGTCGGACGGGAGGACGAGCGCGCGTGGATCGCGCGGCGGCTCTGGGAGGGGCGCCTCGTCACGCTCGTCGGGCCCGGCGGGGCGGGCAAGACCCGGCTCGCGACGCAGGTCGCCGCCGACCTGGCCGGGCGGTACCCGGGCGGGGTCTGGCTGGTGGAGCTGGCGGTGATCGACGAGCCGGACGAGGTGGTCCACGCGGTCGCGGGCGTGCTCGGCCTGCGGGACGGGGCGGGCCGGCTGGTGGAGGCGCTGTCCACCGACGAGACGCTGATCGTCCTGGACAACTGCGAGCACGTAGTCGAGGCCGCGGCCCGGCTGGCGGACGGCCTGCTCGCCGCCTGCCCCGGCCTCCGCGTCCTCGCGACGAGCCGGGAGCGCCTCGGCGTCGACGGCGAGGCGCTCTGCCCGGTGCCGCCGCTCGACGTCCCCGGGCCGGGGGAGGACGGCCTGGCGTCGGCGTCGGTGGAGCTGTTCGCCGAGCGCGCGGCGGCCGTCCGGCCCGGGTTCACGGTGCGGGGCGACGTCGTGGGCGAGATCTGCCGCCGGCTGGACGGGTTGCCGCTGGCGATCGAGCTGGCCGCGGCGCGGCTGCGGTCCATGTCGCCCGAGCGGCTGGCCGCGCGGCTGGACGACCGGTTCCGGGTGCTGACCGGCGGGCCGAGGACCGCCTTGCCCCGGCACCGGACCCTGCGCGCCGTCGTCGCCTGGAGCTGGGATCTGCTGCCCGCCGGGGAACGCCGGTTCGCCGAGCGCCTCTCGGTGTTCCCCGGGACGATCACGCCGGAGAGCGCGGCCCGGGTGACCGGGGCCGGGCGGTCTCTGGAGCTGCTCGAATCCCTCGTGGACCGTTCGCTTCTCCAGGTCGTGGACGATTCCGAGCCGCGGTTCCGGATGCTGGAGACGATCCGCGAGTACGGGCGGGAGCGGCTGGCGGACGAGACGGGCCGCGTCCGGGCCGAGTATGTCCGCTGCTTCCTCGAACTGGCCGAGCGGGCGGAACCGCACCTGCGGGGATCCGGCCAGCTGGAGTGGGTCCGCCTGCTCACGGCGGAACGCGACAACCTCCACACCGCGCTGCAGCACGCCGTGGACGCCGGGGACGCCGAGCCGGCCGTCCGGTTGGGAGCCGCGCTCGCCACGTTCTGGATGATCCAGGGCGATCACGCCGAGGCGGCGCGCAGGCTGCGGCAGGTGCTGCGGGTGCCGCGGCGGTCGCCCGTCCCGGGAGAGGACGCCGCGCTGGGCGGTTACGCGTTCAACACCGTCCTCGCGGGCGGCGACGCCCGGGACGACCCGCTGATCGGTGAACGGCCGCGGGACGCGCGCCATCCGCTGGCCGCGCTGGCCGAGCCCGCCGCCGCCCTGCTCACCGGCGACAACGCCGCCGGAGTGGCGGCGATCGACCGGCGCCCGCCGGACGACGACCCGTGGGCGCGCGCGGCGCTGCGGCTGATGCGGGCGATGCTGAACGGCAACCGCGGCGAGATGGGGCAGGCCGGCGACGACATCGCCGCCGCCCGGCGGGGTTTCCGGGAGGCCGGTGAGCGGGCCGGGCTGGCGCTCGTGCTCACGTTCGGGGCCGAGACGCAGACCGTCGCCGGGGACTTCGCCGGGGCCGCCACCGCGCTGGAGGAGTCGATCGGGCTGCTGCGCGAGCTGGGGCAGGACGACGCCGCCGGCATGCAGCGGGTGATGCTCGCCGTGGCCCGTGCCCGGTCCGGCGACGTGCGGCGCGCCCGCGACGAGCTCGCCGCGATGATCGAGCCGGGCGCCGGGACCCCGTCCCGCCACCTCGTCCCCGCCCGGCTGGCGCTCGGCGACCTCGCCCGCCACGCAGGTGCCGCGGACGAGGCCCGCGAGCACTACGCCGCCGCCGGACGGGAGATCGGCCGGGTGCGGGCCTACCCGCAGTACCGCTCACTGCTGGAGGCGGCGCACGCCCAGATGGCCATGGGACGGGGCGAGCCGGACGCGGCGCACGACCATCTGCGAAGGGCGCTCGCCCTCGCCGTCGACTCGCCCGACATGCCGATCGCGGCCGTCGCCGGATACGCGGTGGCCCGGTTGCGCGCCGTCGCCGACCCGGAGGGCGCGGCGGAGGTGCTCGGCGCCGCGTCCGTCCTGCGCGGCTCGTCCGATGCGCACAACCCCGACGTCGCGCAGGTGGCCGGACGCATCCGGAAGGCCCTGGGCGAGCACGCCCACCGCGCCGCCGTCGACCGCGGCCGCAGGCTGGACGTGGCCGGCGCGCTCGCCCTGCTCGACGATCAGCTGCGCCGCCGGTAGGCGTACACGGCGAGCGGCCCGAAGACCGCCAGGAACCCCGCCGACCACAGCAGCGTCATCGCCGCCGGATGCGCGACGGGCCCGCCGAGCAGCAGCCCGCGCGCGGCGTCCACGGCGTGGCTGACCGGGTTGACCTCGACCCAGGCCCGGAGCCAGCCCGGCAGCGTGTCCGCCGGGACGACCATGGTCGTCCCGAACGCCAGCGGGAAGATCCCGAGGAACGCCACCGTCTGCACGATGACCTCCTCCCTGATCAGCACGCCGATGAGCACGTTGAGCCACCCCAGCGAGAACCCGAGCACGGTCGCGAGCCCGGCCGCGGCGACCGCCGACGCCGCGTCGGTCTGGACGCGGAAGCCCAGCAGGTAGCCGGTCGCGAACAGCACGACGGCGGCGACGACGTACCGGATCATGTCGCCGAGGACGATGCCGGTCAGCGGCGCGGAACGTCCGATCGGCAGGCTCCGGAAACGGTCGAAGACGCCCTTCTTGATGTCGGTGTTGATGCTCAGCCCGGTCGCCAGCATCCCGGCGAGGAGCATGGTCATCACCAGCACGCCCGGGAAGACGTACTGCAGGTAGGCGTGCGTGGAGCCGGACACCGCGCCGCCGAACAGGTACACGAACAGCAGCAGGAAGATGATCGGCATGAACAGCGCGTCCAGGAGCACGCCGGGGTTGCGCCGCGTCTTCGTCAGGCTGCGCCCGGCCAGCAGCAGGCTGTGCCGGACGAGCCGGTGGCGGGGCCGCGCCGCCGCGCCGGCCGCGGGCCGCAGAGCGATCTCGGTCATGCGGCCTCCCTCTCCGCGTGGTGGCCGGTCAGGGTGAAGAACACCTCGTCGAGGCTGGGCAGCCGGAGGGACAGCTCGGTGACGGAGATGCCGGCCGCAGCCAGGCGCCGCACGGTCTCGGTGAACGCGGCGTCCCCCGTGACCGGCACCGTGACGACGTCCCGGCGGGGCGGCTCGACCTCGCGTCCCGACACCTCCCGCAGGATGGCGGTGACCTCGGCGAGCCGGCCGGGGTCGCGCGGCCGGACGGCGATCGTCTGCCCGCCCGCGACCCGTTTCAGCTCGGCCGGGGTGCCCGCGGCGATCACGGTTCCGCGGTCGATGACGGTGATCTCGTCGGCGAGCGCGTCGGCCTCCTCCATGTACTGGGTGGTCAGCAGCACGGTCCCGCCGCCGGTGGTCATCGACCGGATCAGCCGCCAGGCCTCCTCCCGCCGGCCCGGGTCGAGGCCCGTCGTCGGCTCGTCCAGGTAGATCACGGCGGGACGTCCCATCATGCTCGCGGCCAGGTCGAGGCGGCGCCGCATGCCGCCGGAGTACGTGGACACGCGGCGCCCGGCGTCGTCGGTCAGCTCGAAGCGGTCCAGCAGCTCGGCGGCGCGGGCCCGCGCGTCCGCCTTGCGCATGTCGAGGAGCCGCCCGATGAGGACGAGGTTCTCCGTCGCGGTGAGGTCCTCGTCCACCGACGCGTACTGGCCGGTGAGGCCGGCCAGCTCCCGCACCCTGGCGGCGTCGCGGACGACGTCGAGCCCGCAGACCTCCGCCCTGCCGCCGTCCGGCCGCAGGAGCGTGGCGAGGATCCGCACGGCGGTCGTCTTGCCCGCGCCGTTCGGGCCGAGGACGCCGAGGACCGTGCCGGGCCGCGCGGCCAGGTCCACCCCGGCCAGCGCGGTCGTCTTTCCGAATCGTTTGACCAGGCCCTCCGCCTGGAATGCGTAGTCCATGGCGCCGAGGCTGCCGGGCGGCGCTCACAATCCGCTCACACGGCCACCGGCGCCCGTCCGCGGGTCAGATCGTCCCGGTGGCCTCCAGTGCGGCGATCTGCTCGGGGGTCAGGCCGAGGCCGCCGTAGATCTCCACGTTGTGCCGGCCGAGCGCAGGGCCAAGCGAGCGGACCTCGCCCGGCGTCTCGGACAGCTTCGGGAAGACGTTGTGCATCGGGAAGTCGCCGAACTCGGGATGCGCCATCCGGATGATCGCCTCGCGGGCCCTGTAGTGCGGGTCGGCGAGCATGTCCTTGGCGCGGTACGTGAGCCCGGCCGGGATGCCGTTGTCGTGGAGGAGTTCCAGGAGGGGAGCCGACTCCTGGGCGGCCGTCCAGGCGCCGATGAGGTCGTCCAGCTCCTCGGCGTTGGCGCCGCGGGCGCCGTGCGTGGCGTAGCGCTCGTCGTCGGCCAGTTCGGGACGTCCCATGAGCGCGGCCAGGCGGCGCCAGATCGTGTCCCGGTTCGCGGCGATGAGGACGGGTCCGTCCTTCGTCGGGTAGACGTTGCTGGGCGCGACGTTCGGCAGCACGGAACCGGTGCGCTCCCGCTGGTAGCCGGCGATCTCCCATTCCGGGACGAGCGACTCCATCATCGCCAGCACCGCCTCGTACAGGGCCGAGTCGACGATCTGGCCGCGTCCGGTCCGGTGCCGGGCGTGCAGCGCGACGAGGGTGCCGAGGGCGGCGAACGTGCCGGCCAGCTCGTCCCCGAGGGAGATGCCCGCGCGGGACGGCGGCCTGTCCGGATCGCCGGTCACGTACCGGATGCCGCCCATCGCCTCCCCGATCGAGCCGAACCCGGCGCGCGGCGCGTACGGGCCGTCCTGCCCGTAGCCGGTGACGCGGGTGATGATCAGCCGCGGGTTCTCGGCGTGGAGGTCGGCGGGCGCGAGGCCCCAGCGTTCGAGGGTTCCGGGACGGAAGTTCTCCACCAGCACGTCCGCCTGGGCGATGAGCCGGCGGGCGAGTGCCTGCCCTTCCGGTGTGCGCAGGTTCAGGGTCACCGACTTCTTGTTGCGCGCGAGGATCGGCCACCACAGCGACATGCCGTGGGGCTTCTCCCGCCCCCACTCGCGCATCGGGTCCCCGGCGCCGGGTGGTTCGATCTTGACGACCTCGGCGCCGAAGTCGCCGAGCAACTGGCCGCAGAACGGCCCGGCCAGCAGCTGCCCCATCTCCACGACCCGCAGATCGCCGAGCGCCTCGGTGCTCATCATCCTCCTCGCCCGCAGCCCTTCTGGGCGCTGTTTGCATGCAATATAGTGCCGACAACGGACAATCCCGCAAGAAGTGAGTCGGATTGCATACAACTGTGCTGGAGGTCGGCCCTCGCGACGGCCTGCAGAACGAGGACCGCGTGCTCTCGCCCGACGACCGGATCGCCTTCGTCACGCGCTGCGTGGACGCGGGCGTGCGCCGCGTCGAGGCCGTCTCGTTCGTCCATCCCGAGCGCGTCCCGCAGATGGCGGGAGCCGAGGAGGTCATGGCGGGCGTGCCCCGCCGCGAGGGCGTCTCCTACAGCGGGCTGGTCCTCAACCGCCGCGGCCTGGACCGCGCGCTGGAGGCGGGCGTGGACGAGATCAACGTGGCCATACCGGCGTCCGACACGTTCTGCGTCCGCAACCAGGGGTGCACCACGTCCGAGATGCTGGACGCCTGGGACGGCATCGCCGCTGCCGCCGCCGACGCGGGCATACCCGCCGGGATGACCATCGCGACCGCGTTCGGCTGTCCCTTCGAGGGCGACACGCCGCCCGGCCGCGTGGCCGACATCGCCCGCCGCGCCGCCGCGTCCGGCGCCGTCGAGATCGCCCTCGCCGACACGGTCGGGGTCGGCGTCCCGTCCGAGGTCCGCGACCTGTCCCGCCGCGTCCGCGACGCCGCCCCCGGCACGCCGCTGCGCTTCCACTTCCACAACACGCGGAACACCGGCTACGCGAACGCGCTCACCGCCCTGGACGAGGGCGCCGCGACGCTGGACGCGAGCACCGGCGGCTTCGGCGGCTGCCCCTTCGCGCCGGCGGCCACCGGGAACATCGCCACCGAGGACCTTCTCTACGCCCTCCACCGCACCGGCGTCGAAACCGGGATCGACCTGGTCCGGGTATCAGAAACGGGCCTGTGGCTGGCCGAACTGCTCGGCAGGCCCGCATCCGCCCTTCTCGGACGTGCCGGCCCGTTCTAGGGGCCGTGGTACGCCTCGCGCTCCCACTCGTCCCGCTCCTGCGTGTGGAGCCGCCAGTAGTGCTCGGCGATGTCGTCGGGGTCGAAGTCCGTCCCCGGCGCGACCGTGCCCGCCACGGTGACGCTCGCGACGTGCACGCCGGACGGCCCGTACTCCTGGTGGAGCAGCTCGACCAGCGTCCGCACCCCCGCCTTGCCCAGCGACAGGCTCACGTACCGACGCTTCGGCTCCGGCATCCCGCCGGTGATGAGGAACGTTCCACGCCCCCGTTCCGCCATCGCGGGCGCGACGTGGGCGGCGGCGACGGCCGCCCCGGCCACGTTCACCGCCCAGGCCTCCATGTGGCCCTGGACCGACAGGTCTCTCGGGCCGTCCGGCCTGATGAGCGCCGCGTTGTAGACGACGACGTCCGGTGTGCCGTGCTTGCCGGCGATCTCGTCGAGCGCGGCGCGCAGCGCGACCTCGTCGGTCGCGTCCGCCGGTCGCGCGACCACGTCCGCTCCATCGGACGCGACCGCCCGGGCCTCGTCCCGCAGCGCCCCCTCGTTCCGCGCGACGAGCCCGACCGGCAGCCCCTCCCGGGCGAACCTGCGGGCCACCGCCCGTCCGATGCCCGGACCGGCACCGATGATCACTGCTCCTGCCATCCCCGCCTCCTTCGGCCGGGGACGACGCTACGCCCTCACATCGATGTGAGGGTCAAGCCTCAGCTCAGGTCGAACTTGACCTTCTCGCCCTCGATCGACGTGATCGTGATCGTGACCGGCCCGACCCGCGAACTCTGCCCGTTCCCGATGGTGGCGGGCGCCGAACCTCCGGCGGAGACGGTCATGCCCTGCGCGGAGATCTCCGAGACGGTGACGTCCACGTCGTTGATCTCCACGGTCTGCCCGGCGCCGTTCACCGTCACATGGCATTTCCCGTTGACGCACGAGTGCGAGTTGCTCTGGCATCCGGTGATCAACAATGCCCCGCCCACCGCGAGTACCGAGAGGAACGATGCGGAACGCTTCACTTTCTACCCCCTGATCGAGCGACCTTAGAGGTACAGATGCGCCGAAACCACCCCTGGTTCCGCTACAAGAGGATCGGCTCCTCTCGTGCAGGTCGGCCTGCGTCCTCGAAGGCCGGATTCCGGTCAGCCGGGGAGGGAGAGGTGGCGCGGGTTGGCCACCGTGAGTTTGTCGATCACCGTGGCGCGGACGGTGGCGATCACCTCGTCCATCCGGGCGTCGAGGGTGCCTTCACGGATGGCCTTCGCAAGCGCGATGTCGGTTCCGCAGTCCAGGGCTTTCAGGCGGTTCTCGTGGGCGGCCCCGTGGGCTTCGGCCAGCAGGAGTTCCCGGCGGGCTATGCGGAGCGCGGCGGCTGCGACGCGGGCGTGGAAGCGCAGACGGTCGTCGGGTTGCTCGGCCGTGGCCAGGAAACCGCCGGCGGCGTCGATGAGGGCGTGCGCGTCCGGCTGGTCGTGGGGTGATGCGTCCGGTGCTTGCGCGTTCTCCAGGGGGTCTTGGACGGTCACCGGTTCCGTCAGGCCCATCGCGAGGAGGAGGTCGTGTTCCTGCTCGCAGACCCGCCGCCCCAGGACGGCGTACTCGATCGACCGGTCGGAGCCGCTCAGGTAGCGCTCGGCCTGGTGGCGGCACAGGATCAGCCAGCGGAGCGTCCCGTACACCTCCCACCAGTGGAGTTCCTCGGGGGTGGGCGGGGTGCCGCCGGCGGCGGCGTACCCGGCGAGGAGGTCGTCACGGGGACCGAACCCGCCGACGGGATGCGGCGACCCGAAGCGCCACGCCTTCACGCAGAGCCAGCCGAGATCCTCGGCCGGGTCGCCGAGGTGGGCGAGCTCCCAGTCCAGGACGCCCGTCACGCCGCCCGTGCCGATCATCAGGTTGCCGTTGCGGAAGTCGCCGTGCACGACCGTCCGGCGGCCCGACGCGGGCGGACGCCGGTCGTCCAGCCAGCGCAGGGCCAGCTCGACGGCGGGCCGCATCTCGAACGTCGAGTACAGGGCTTTGAGCGCGGTGAGGGGGTCGTCGTCCGGCAGGCCGGGGACGGGCGCCATCGCGTGCAGCCGGGCCAGGATGCCGCCCAGCTCGCGGGCGAGGCCCGGACGGACGGCGGCGAAGCGGTCGTCGCGCAGGAGCCGGCGGGGGATCGTCTCGCCCGCCAGCCGCTCCATGACCAGGTAGGCCGTGCCCTCCAGGTCGTCGCCGTGGCCGACGAGGCGGGGCACGGGGACGCCGGCGTCCGCGGCGGAGGCGAGCAGCGCGGCCTCGCGCGCCATTGCGGTGGGGTCGAGGACCGCGGGCGGGTCGCGGCGCAGGATCAGCGGGCGGCCGCCCGCGTCGAACGACCACGTCTCGCGGCTCGCGCCGCCCGACAGCCGCCGGAGCCCGGTGACCGGCGCGCCCAGCCGTCCGGCGAGCGCGGTCTCCAGGGCGTTCATGCGCGGGCCGCGCGCTGGGCGGAGGTGATGGCGGTCATGAGGCGGTCGGCGAGTTCCACGGGTCTCCTAGCTGGGACGGCAGGCCGAGGGCGCGGACGCTGAGCGCGTCGAGGGTGTCGAGGAGGCGTTCGGTGCCGGGCGGGTCGTCGCTCTGGACGAGCCACAGGTACAGGGAGTGGTCGACCATCGCGCCGAGGGCGCGGGCGGCCATCTCCGCGTCCAGGTCGGACGGGACGAGCCCCTCGCGCTGCCAGCGCGCGATCGCCCGTGCGGACCGTCCCACCTGGGTGGCCCGGTGCTTGCGCCGCAGCCGCTGGAACTCCTCGTTGAAGGTCGCGACCTGCTCGATGATCGCCATCATCTTCGCGTTGCGCCGGTACGCCTCGTAGTAGGCGCGGTTGGCGCGGCGGATGCGGGCGGCGGGGGACGGGCCGGCGGACGGGACGAGGTCCTGCCGCGTCATCTCCTCGAACAGCCGGTCGGCGACCTCCAGGAACACCGCTTCCTTGGACGGGAAGTAGGTGTAGAAGGACCCGTACGCGACGCCCGCGTGCCGGGTGATGTGCGCGACGCGGGTCTCCGGGAAGCCGCGCTCCTCGAACACCTCGCGCGCCGCGGCCACGAGGCGCTCCCTGGTCCGCGCGCCGCGCTCGGTGAGCGGCGGGCCGCCGGGGTCGTCGCGGCTCGGCATCGCCGTGGTTCCTCTCGCCAGGGGTTGACAGCCCGATGTTCGCGGGAACAGTATCCGAGCATCGAGCAAGTTGATATGACTGTCAAGTCAACTTCTGGGCGCACCGCCGCCCTGTTCGAGGAGGTCCCATGAACACCGAGTTCGAACTCGGCGGCATCAACCATCTGGCGCTGGTGTCGTCCGACATGAAGCGCACCATCGACTTCTACTCCGGCGTCCTCGGAATGCCGCTCATCAAGACGCTCGACCTGCCGGGCGGAATGGGCCAGCACTTCTTCTTCGACTGCGGCGGCGGCGACTGCGTGGCGTTCTTCTGGTTCCCGGACGCGCCCGACGGCGTCCCCGGGGTCTCCGCGCCCGCGGGCCGTCCCGAGCAGGGCGAACTGCTCAGCGCGGTCGGGTCGATGAACCATGTGGCGTTCCACGTCCCCGTCGACAAGTTCGAGGACTACCGGCGGCGACTGAAGGAGAAGGGCGTCACCGTCAGCCCGATCCTGAACCACGACGACAGTCCGGCCGGTGTTTCTCGCGACGTCCACGACGGCGTCTTCGTCCGGTCGTTCTATTTCCAGGACCCGGACGGGATTCTTCTCGAATTCGCCTGCTGGACGCGGACGTTCGACGAGTCCGACGTCTCCCACGAACCCAAGACCGGCGCCGACCGGACCACCCGGAAGGAAACGCATGCCGCGACTGCGTGAGGTTCCGCGCGCCGAAGTCACCGACGAGCGCATCCTCTTCTTCTACGACCACCTGTTCGCCCCCGACCGCGACCCGGCCGTCGACCACGGCACCGCGACCGGATCGCCCGGCGACTGGTGGACGGTGTTCGCCCAGTCCCCGGACGTGTTCCGGCACGCGGTCCGCGGCTTCGCCCTGTACCGGAACGCCGACCTCGACCCCGTCCTGCGCGAGCTGGGCCAGTGCCGGGCGGGCTGGGCGCGCGGCAGCCAGTTCGTCTTCTCCCAGCACTGCAAGCAGATGCGGGCGCTCGGCATGCCCGAGGAGAAGATCGAGTCGATCCCGCACTGGCAGACCGCCGACTGCTACTCGCCCCTCGAACGCGCCGTCCTCGCCTACACCGACTGCCTCGTCCTGGACGGCGGCCGGACGCCCGACGCCGTCTTCGATGTTCTGAAGAAGCACCTCCCCGACAACGAGATCCTCCAGCTCACCTACATCACCTGCATGTACGACATGCACGCGACGATGTCGCGGGCGCTGCGGCTGGAGTTCGACGACCGTCCCGAGCCGGTCGTCGAGGTCGCCGCGCCGGAGGGCTACGGCAATCGCGACATCTCCGCCGACCTGACCGGCGCGGGCTGATGCTGTTCCCCGTGCCGGACCGCGTCCGGGACGTCCGCGACGCAGTCCACGCCTTCATGACCGAACGCGTCGAGCCGGCGGAACCCGCGCTCAACGCCGGCGACCGCGACCTGCTCCTCCAACTGCGGCATGAAGCCAAGGCCGAGGGGCTGTGGGCCCTCGGCCACCCCGCCGAACTGGGCGGCGGGGGCATGCCCTTCCTCGACTACGTGTACGTGAACGAGGTCCAGGGACGCAGCGAGTGGGGCCAGCTCGTCCTCGGCACGTTCACCCTCCAGGACTCGCTGATGCTCCACAAGTACGCGAGCCCTCAATGGCGTGAGCGATACCTCGCCCCCTTGGTCGCGGGCGAAATCTCTCCGAGCTTCGCGATGACCGAGCCCGACCACGCCGGCTCTGACCCCACCCAGTTGCAGACCAGGGCCGTCCTGGACGGCGACCACTGGGTCATCAGCGGCCGCAAGTGGTTCACCACGGGCGCCGCCCAGGCCGCCTACACCACGGTCATGTGCCGCACCGAACCCGAGGGGACGCCCCCGCACCTGTCCTTCAGCATGATCGTCGTGCCGACGGACACGCCGGGGTACCGGATCGTCCGGGAGACGCCCGTCCTCGGCCTGAACGGCGGCCACTACGAGGTCGCCTACGACGACGTCCGCGTCCCGGCCGGGAACCTGCTCGGCCCGCGCGGGCACGGCTTCGTCATCGCCCAGGAGCGCCTCGGCCCCGGCCGCATCTTCCACTGCATGCGCTGGCTCGGCCAGGCCCAGCGCGCCTTCGAGCTGATGTGCGACCGCCTCGGCACCCGCGTCGCGTTCGGCGAGCCGCTCGCGGCGAAGCAGCTCATGCAGCAGCACGTCTTCGACTCCTACACCGAGATCCAGGCGTCCCGCCTGCTCACCCTCCAGGCCGCCGAGCAGATCGACGCGGGCGGCCAAGCCCGCATCGAGATCGGCGCGATCAAGGTCGTCGGGGCCCGCATGCTGCACAACGTCGTCGACCGCGCCGTCCAGGTGCACGGCGCCGCCGGCCTCACCGACGACACCCCGCTCTCCCGCATGTACCGGCACGCCCGCGAGGCCCGCGTCTACGACGGCCCCGACGAGGTCCACATCCAGAGCACCGCCAGACGAATCCTCCGGGCCGCCCGGCCGCGAAGGGAGGAAAGATGAAGATCACGAAGCCGGCAGGCGGCCTGCTGTTCCCCAAGGGCCAGGCACCGGGCGTTCCGTGCCCGCCGAAGTGCTCGGTGTGACGGCCGACCCGGTCAAGGCTCGCCATGCGACGGTCCCCGGCGTCGACCGGTTCCTCGACCGGGTCGCCGAGGAGATCACGGTGCTGACCGTCGATGCGGCGACGGTCTTATGGACGGTCTGGGAGGTGGATCGTTACTTGGGCGCCGCCTGTTCGGTGGTTGGTGAGGGTCAGGGTGGCGCCTAGGACGGCTGCCTGGCCCTTGGCGATGGTCAGGCCTAGGCCGTGGCCGCCCGGGGTTTCGGCGGAGCCCTTGCGGAAGCGGGTCGGGCCCTCCTGGAGGAGGTCGTCGAGGAAGCCCGGGCCATGGTCGCGGATCGTGATCGTCGGGCCGTCCACCTCCACCTCGATCGGGTGGGCGCCGTGGCGGGTCGCGTTGGCCAGGACGTTGGTCAGGATGCGTTCGAGGCGCAGGGGGTCGGTTGCCACGACCGTGTCGGTGAGCACGTTGACCTGGGCGTCGGGGGTCAGGGCCCGGACGCGGCGGGACGTGAACGCGCCGAGGGGCACCTCGGACAGGTCGGCGCGTTCGGTGGCGGTGTCCAGGCGGGCGACCTCCAGGACGTCCTCGACCAGGCCGCGGAGCGCGCCGACCCGGTCCCGCACCAGTTCGGCGGGACGGCTCGGCGGGAGGAGTTCCGCCGCGGTGGTGAGGCCGGTCAGGGGTGTGCGGAGCTCGTGCGCGATGTCGGCGGTGACGCGGCGCTCGGCGTCCAGGCGGGCCTGGAGGGCGGTCGCCATCGCGTCCACCGCGCGGGCGAGGTCGGCGGTCTCGTCGCGGGCCCGGTCGCCGACCGCGTCGCCGACCCGGGTGCCGTGCTCGCCGTCCGCCACCTGGCGGGCCGCCGCGGCGGCGCGGCGGAGGCGGGACGAGAGCCGCGCGCCGATCAGGACGCCGGCGCCCGTCCCGCAGGCGACGACGGCGAGGGAGCCGAAGAGCAGGACCCGGTCGAGGGACGCGAGTTGTGCGCGGCGGTCCTCATAGGTGGACGCGAGGGAGAGCACGCTGCCGCCGGCCGGGGCCGCCGCCCAGATCGTGTCGCCGTCCAGGAGCGTGGCGTGGTTGCCGCGGGCGGCGGCTCTGCGGAGTTCCGGGGGGAGGTCGGGGTCGTCGAGGGTGCCGCCGAAGGCCGGGGCGCCGGTGCGGGCGTACTCGCGCAGGACGAGGTCGAGGCGCTCTGTTTGGAGGCGGCGCGCCTCGTCGGCCTGGCGGCGGGCGAACGCGATGTGCACGGTCAGGCTGAGCGCCACCGCCGCGGCCGTGCTGACCAGGGCGATCACCGCGGAGATCTTCCAGCGCAGGCTCATTCGGTGTTCCGCAGCTTGTAGCCGAACCCCCGGACGGTCTCGATGCGGTCGGCGCCGATCTTGTTGCGGAGGCGCTGGACGTGCACGTCGACGAGGCGCGTGTCGCCGCCCGCCTCGTACTCCCAGACGTTCGCGAGCAGGACGTCCCGGGTCAGGACCGTGCCGGGGGACTCGGCGAACCGGAGCATGAGCTTCATCTCGGTGGGGGTCAGCGCGACGATCTTCCCCGCGCGGCGGACCTGCACGCCGTCCGGGTCGATCTCGACGTCGCCGAAGCGGCGGACTCCGGTCGGTCGGGTCGGCTGTCCCGCGCGCCTGAGTTGGGCGCGGATGCGGGCGGTCAGGACGGCGCCGTCGAACGGCTTGGTGACGTAGTCGTCGGCGCCCGCCTCCAGGCCCACGATGATGTCCACCGGGTCGTCCCGCGCGGACACCATGATCACCGGGATGAGGCTCGCCTCGCGGATGCGACGGCACAGGCTCACGCCGTTGAGGCCGGGGAGCATCACGTCGAGGAGGGCCAGGTCGGGACGTTCGGCGTGGAAGGCGTCCAGGGCCGCGCGGCCGTCGGCGGAGGCGGTCACGCGGAAGCCGTCGCGTTCAAGGGTGAGCTGGGTCGTCTCCCTGATCACGTCGTCGTCCTCGACGAGGAGCACGTGGCTCACCGGCCGGCCTCCGCGAACCGGGTGCCGTCCCAGCGCAGCGGTGTCGCGCGGGTCGTGCTCGGGCACGGCTCGTCGTCGCCGGGGTTGAACACCGGACGTTCCAGGCGGAGGCCGGTGCCGTCCGCCGTGACCCGGCCGCCCGCCTCCTCGGTGCCGAAGACCCGCTCGGGGCGTCCCTCGTCCAGGCGGTAGACGAACGCTCCCAGCGTGCCGCCGCAGGCGGTGTGGTCCTCGCAGCCGGCGACGTCCATCAGCACGACCGTGCCCGCGCCGCCGACCGTGGCGTAGCGCGTGTACACCGGGTACCAGCCGCGGAACGCGCCGTTCGCGCAGGGGCGGGCCACCGCGGCCTTGATGCGGTGGCCGACGCCAGGGTCGTCGCGGAGCACGCGGACCTCGTCGACCGTGGGGCTGCCGTCCGCCACCGGCGGTGTCGACGCCCGCACGTCCTCGGCCCGGCCCTCGACGCGCAGCCCGGCCCCGGGCGTCCCGCATCCGGTCAGGGCCAGCCCGGCGAGCACGACCGTGAGCGTTCTCCTCATGATGCGGCGATGCTATCCGCCGGGCCGGGACGCGCCGGACGCTGTTACACAACCTACGGAAAACCGCCGGGTAGCCGAGTGAAAGGCGTGAATGGCCCGAGGTTTCCGCTTTCTAGCGTGACCGCCATGATGACCAAGAAATGGCTCGTGATCGTGTCACTTCCCCTTTTCGCGCTGGCCTGCGGCGCTGAGACCGCCATCGTCAGATCGGCGCCCGGTGCCCCTCCGGACAACACCGTCTACGGGGTGCGGACGACCGATCGGGTCGCGTTCCTGACCATCGACGACGGCGTCACCCGCGACCCCGGAATGGTCAGGGCGCTGCGCGACGCGAAGGTCAAGGCGACCTTCTTCCTCACCGCCCAGTACGTCCGCGCCGACCCCGGATTCTTCGCCCGGCTGGCCCGCGAGACCGGGTCCGTCGTCGAGAACCACACCCTCACCCATCCGAACCTGGAGGGCATGTCGCGCGATGCGCAGCGCCACGAGATCTGCGGTGCCTCGGACGACTTCGCCAAGGACTTCGGCCGCCGTCCGACGCTGCTGCGTCCGCCTTATGGCGCCCGGGACGAGACCACCGCCGACGCCGCCGCCGAATGCGGCATCACGCACATCGTGAACTGGAGCGCCGAAATAGCCGGAGGCAAGACGACCTTCGCCGCGGGGAACCGGCTCAAGCCCGGTGACATCGTCCTCGCGCACTTCCGGCGCACGTTCGCCGCGGACGTGGCCGAATTCGTCCGCCAGACCGAACGGGCGAACCTGACGCCCGCGCTGCTGGAGGACTATCTCGATTGATCAGGGCTGGAGGAGGAACAGTTTCCGGTCGACGCGGTCCAGGGCGCCGCCGCGGCCGAAGACGAGACCGGTGGCGAAGTCGACCAGGCGTTTGGCGTCGCCGTCCGTGAGGTCCGTCAGGTCCATGAGCACCGGGACGCCCTTGCGGAAGAAGTGCCCGACGTACAGGACCTCGTTGTAGTTCTGGGGACGCAGCGACTTGACCACCGCACCAGTCTGCCCGTTCGGCGCGCCCGGTCAAGGGACCCGCGCCAGAAGAAATTCGTCAAGAAGACTTGACGTCAGGGTAGCTTGACGCGCAGACTCGCGGGATGGTCACTCCAGATGCGATAGAGCGGGACATCACGCTGACGAGCGCGGCGGCCAGGTACGACGAGCTGTGGGTGCGGGACGCCGTGGGGGAGTCGCCGCTCGGGCGCGAGGAGGTGCTCGAGATGCTCGCGCTCGGGGAGGTGATCGCGCGGAAGGCGGTGTACGGGCGGCAGCTCGCCGTCCGGTCCGCGCGGCGGGCCGGGGCGTCGTGGGCGCAGATCGGCGCGGCGACCGGGGTCAGCAAGCAGGCCGCCTGGGAGGCGCACGGCAAATGGATCGACGATCAGGCCGAGCAGCACCGGCACCGTGACTACCAGGGGCTGGACGAGGAACAGGTGGCGGCCGCCCGGCGGCTGGCGGGCCGCGCCGACGAGTAGCCTGGCCCGGCGTTCCGATAATGGCGCTTCCGGTCATCTCTTTTTCCGGTGGCTGGAGTTTCCCTTCAGGATCAAGGGGAAATCTGCCAGTCGAGGGAACGGAGGCGATTGGCATGGAGGTCGTTCTCGAAATGACCCTGCCGAGGAACGCCGAGAGTGCACCGCTGGTGCGGCACACGCTCGACGCCTCCCTCCGCGGGCTCGGAGTGGGATCCGAGATCCGTGCCGATATCGCGCTCGCGCTGGGCGAGGCGTGCGCGAACGTCATTCAGCACGCGGCGGCCGGAATGGAGTACGAGGTCCGGGCGCGGATGGACGGGGCGCGATGCGTCGTGGACGTCATCGACGGGGGCACGGACGACGCGGCGGAAGGAGCCGACGGCTGGGAGGGCGCGCAGGCGCCGCCGCTCGCCGAGCACGGGCGGGGGCTGCGGCTGATGCGGGCGTTCACGGAGGACCTGCGGATCGCCGCGCGGGACCGGAGCAGGGGCTCGGTCGTGCATTTCGAGAAGTCGCTGGCGGGCTGACCGGCATGGAGACGGCCCGGCGGGCTGTTGCCCACCGGGCCGCGCATCGGGCACCGGTCAGCCGGTGACGGGCAGGTCGTGCTCGACCGGGGTCGGGGCGGGCGCCTCGGCCGGGGCCTTCGCGCGCCCGCAGGTGGCGGACGCGACCCGGACGGCGCCCTTGCCGCCGGGCAGGTTCAGCTCCATGGCGGTGACGGCGAGCCGGCCGTCGGCCGTGCGCTGCTGCTTGTTGAGGACCAGGGACGTCCGGCCGAGGCCGTCCACGTCGACGGGGACGGTGGTGTTCGGCGGCGGCGAGGCGTCCAGCCGGCGGCCGGCGAGGACGGCGTGCGCGAGGTGCGCCGAGCCGCGCCCGGCGGTGCACTTCGCGGACACCGCGCTGGCCAGCAGCTTGGCCTTCGGGACGGCCAGCCGCGCGACGGTCGAGCTGGCGCGGGCGGCGGAGGCCTTCACGTCCAGCGCGGAGGCCGACACGAGCCCGGTGCGGTTCTCCCGCAGCAGGCTCTTGCTGACCGTGCCCGTGCGGGACGCGACGGCGGGCACCGGCGGGACGGCCACCGGCCCGGTGACCGTCAGCCCGTACGCGGAGCCCTCGCCCCCGGGCGTCGCGGCGAGGGCGGGCGCCGAGGCGAGGGCGGGCGCGGCGGGCGCGGCGAGGCCGGCGGCCAGGAGCCCGGTCGTGGCGAGGCGCTTGGCGAGATGGGTGTGACGCATGGACGTACTCCGATTCTTGAGAGAGCTGGGGGTGCCTGCGGCCGGTCAGGCCGTGATGAGCACCAGTGATCCGAGCGGGACGCGGGACAGGGCCTTCAGCGCGTCCGCGGGTACCCGGACGCAGCCGTGCGTGATCGCCTTGCCGAACACCGAGGCGTCGGGCCAGCCGTGCAGCGCGACGGTGCCGGGACCGCCGCCGAAGGTGTCGAGGGTCGCCGAGTGGGTGCCGAGCGGCAGGACGGTCGGGCTCGGCGTCTTCTTGGCCGGCGCGAGGTTCGCCATGAGGAACGTCCGGCCCGGCGGTGTCGGGGTCTTCGCGCCGCCGACCGCGACCTTCCACCGGCCGACCGTGCGCTCGGACCTGCGCAGCGTGAGCCGCCTCTGGGCGAGCTCGACCCGGACGGTGTAGGGCGAGTGCGCCGTCTTCAGCCCGGCGGCGGAGACCCAACCGCTCGCCTGGTTGGGACGGCTCGGCAGGAGCACCCGCCGCCAGTCGCCGGAGCTCTCCACCACGGGCACCCAGGTAGGGCCGCCCAGTTCGGTGGTGGGAAGGGTGGCGATCCGGCGCCCGCCCGGACGGTCGAACACCGCCGCCGCCGTGGCCGGGTGCGCGACCAGGCCGTCGGTGGTGCCGTCGGGCGCGTCGTCCCTGGGAGCGCCGGAGATCGTGGTGAACGTGGTCGCCTCGGGGACCTTGGCGGCTCCCGCCGCCCCCGGGCCCCCGCTCCGTCCTCCGCCCGCGGACGCCGTGTTCTGCCGGGTCGCCCCGCCGCAGCCGGCGAGCGACAGCAGCAGGACGGCGGTGAGCCCGCCCGCGGTGAGGGCACGGGCGGAATGCCGCCGGGCCATTGTTGTCGCCATGGGCCGCGATGTTAGTAGTGGTGAAGGCGCCCGTAGCGGTAATGGCGAAAAACGCGCCGGAACCCGCGAATGTAAATGTCGATAAGCCTCGATTTTATTGGCTCTTTGTGGAGCGTCGCGACTAAGCCGAGAAAAGCGGATTCATGGGACAGGTCAGACGCGTATGGAGACCGAGCCGTCCTCGCCGTCGCGTTTGGAGGCAGCGTCGTGGAACTCGGTGAGCCCCCACAGCAGCGCGGCCCGCGCGGGCGCCGGCATCTTGGCCAGCACGCGGGCGAGGTCCGCGCGGCGGCGCAGCCGGAGCCGGTCGAGGAGCGCCTGCCCGTCCGGGCTCAGCCGGACCGTCACCTCGCGGCGATCGCGCCCCGGGTCGCGGGTCAGCAGGCCGGCGGCCTCCAGCCGGTCGCACAGGCGGCTCGCCGACGACACCAGGGCGCCCAGCGTGCCCGCCAGGTGGCTGATGTTGACCGGGCCGCGCTCCAGCACGAACAGCGCGCGCAGTTGTGCGGACGGGACGGGGACGTCGGCGGCGTTGTGGGCGCGCGACCAGACGTCCATCAGGGTGGAGGCCGCGTCGTCGAGCGCGGCGGCGGAGTCCTCGGCTTGCTCACTCGACGTGTCCACCATGCCCTCCACTGTTACACACGAGGACGACCGCGGCATACCGGGATCAGGGGGTGATCGTCCGCCTCGGCGGGCAGGCCGGACGTCAGCGCGGGAGCTTGACCACGGTGACGAAGAAGTCGTCGATGCGGCGGACGACGGAGATGAACTGGTCGAAGTCGACGGGCTTGGTGACGTAGGCGTTGGCGTGCAGGTGGTAGCTGCGCAGGATGTCCTCGTCCGCCTCGGACGTGGTGAGGACGACGACCGGGATCCGGCGCAGGTCGTCGTCGTCCTTGACCTCCTGCAGCACCTCGCGGCCGTCCTTGCGCGGCAGGTTCAGGTCGAGCAGCATCAGGTCCGGGCGCGGCGCGTCCGCGTACTCCCCCTCCCGGCGCAGGAACGCCATCGCCTGCTCGCCGTCGTTGACGACGTGCAGGGAGTTGTTGACCTTGTTGTGCTCGAACGCCTCGACCGTCAGCAGGACGTCACCCGGGTCGTCCTCGACCAGCAGGACCTCGATGGGGCGCGGGCCTTCATTCATCCGTGTCTCCGTTGTCAGCGTTGTCGGCGTTGTCGGCGGACGGCCGCGCGGGCAGCGTCCAGTGGAAGGTCGTGCCCGGGGTGTCCTCCGGCCCGTCGGTGCCGAGCCAGATCCGGCCGCCGTGGTACTCGACGATCTTCTTGCAGAGCGCCAGGCCGATGCCCGTCCCGGTGTACTCGTCGCGCGGGTGCAGCCGCTGGAAGATCAGGAAGATGCGGTCGGCGTACCGGGGCTCGATCCCGATGCCGTTGTCGGTGCAGTGGAACACCCACTCGTCGCCGTCGCGGCGGACGCCGATCGTGACCCGGGGCGGCGCGTCCGGGCGCCGGAACTTGATCGCGTTTCCGACGAGGTTCTGGAACAGCTGGGTGAGCTGGGTGCGGTCGCCGGGCACCTCGGGCAGGTCGGCGACGTCCACCTCGGCGCCGGTCTCCTCGCGGAGGGTCGCCAGGTTGTCCAGCGCCTGCCGGGCGACCTCGTCCAGGGCGACGGCCTCCTCCGGCCGCGACATCCGCCCCACCCTGGAGAAGCTCAGCAGGTCGTTGATCAGGGCCTGCATGCGCTTGGCGCCGTCGACGGCGAACGCGATGTACTGCCGCCCGCGCTCGTCGAGCTGGTCGCCGTACCGGCGCTCGATCATCTGGCAGAAGCTCGCGACCTTGCGCAGCGGCTCCTGGAGGTCGTGGCTCGCGACGTAGGCGAACTGCTCCAGCTCGGCGTTGGAGCGGCGCAGCTCCTCGGTCTGCTCGTTCAGCGCCGCCGTCTGCTCGTTCAGCCGGCGGGTCTTGTCCTCGCTGGCCCGCCACTCGTCGATGATCCGGGCGCGCATGGCGTCGATGATCGCCGCCAGCTCGTTGATCTCCGCCGGGCCGGGGACGTCGGCGAGCCGGTGCCCGAAGTCGCCCTGGGACACGGCGCGGACGCGTCCGGTCAGCGCGGACACCGGCGTCAGCACTGTCCGGCTGAACAGCAGGGCGAGCAGCAGCGCCGCCACGACGACCATGACGAGCGCGGCGAGCGCCGAGTACTGGGCCGTGCGCGCGCGGGACCGCAGGTCCTCGGCGGCATGCTCGTGCACCCTGACGATGGCGGCCTGCAGCGGCGTCATGTCGCCGCGCGCCTGGTTGAGCAGCCGCCGCGCCCGCCTGCTCTCGTCCGGGTCCACGTTCTCCCCGCCGGGCCCGGCCGCGATCCGGTCGGCGAACTCGGCCCGCCATGCCCGCGAGTCGGCGGTGGCCCTGGCGAGCAGGCGGTCGACGTCCTCATGGCCCGGCACGCCGGTGAGGAGCCGGCGCATCCGCGCGGCCGACTCCGCCTCGCTGCGGACGGCGGCCCGGTACCGCGCGACGTGCTCGGCGCCGCCGTCCTGCGCGTAGTCGCGGATCGCCGTGTCCTGGTTGGTGACGGCCGTCGACAGGCGGAACTGCTCCAGCGTCGCCGGGTCGACCTTGTCGATGAGGACGTCCCGCGCCCGGTTGTTCCCGTTCAGCGCGATCCCGGCCTGGACGACCGCGGCCAGCAGCAGCACGCCCAGGACGAGCGCGCCGATCCGGTAGATCTGGACGAGCCGGACCCGGCCGAGCCCGTGCCCCTCGGGGATGCCGGTCTCGGGCAGCACGACCCCCGGCCCGGTGATCCGCGGTTCCCGCCCGGTATCGCCGTCCGAGCCCTCCTCGGTCATCGGTCGTCCTCCCGGGTCAGCAGCAGTACGGCCAGGTCGTCGGCCAGGACGTCGCCGTTCAGGCGCTCGGCCTCGGCGATGAGCCCGTCGACGAGCACGTCGCCGCGCCGCCCGGCCGCGTGCGCGGGACGGGCCAGCTCGATCAGGCCGGCCAGGTCGAGGTAGTCGCCGGGGGCGCCCGCCTGGCCCTCGATCAGCCCGTCGGTGTAGAGCATCAGGCCCCACGAGTCGCCGAGCTCCAGGTCGAGGGCGGGCCAGTCGACGACGGGGAACAGCCCGAGCGCCGGGCCGCGCGGCTCGTCCGGGACGGGATCGACGCCGTCCGGGCCGAAGAACAGCGGGCGCGGGTGCCCGGCCCGGTACAGCCGCGCGCTGCGCCGGTCGGGCGCGATCGTCGCCATGCAGACGGTCGTGAAGATCTCGTCGCTCCACCGCTCGTGCCGGAGCACCGCGTCGAGCGTGCTCAGCAGCCGCGGGGCGGTGTGCCCGGCGAGGACGAGCGTCCGCCACGCCATGCGGAGCCGGACCCCGAGGGACGCCTCGTCGGCGCCGTGCCCGCTCACGTCGCCGATCACGGCGTGCACGGTGCCGTCCGCGGTCTCCACGGTGTCGTGGAAGTCGCCGCCGAGCAGGGCCCGGTAGCGGCCCGGCCGGTACCGGGTGTGGTGCCCGAGCGTCCGGTCGTGCAGGATCGGGACGGGCAGCAGGCCGCGCTCCAGCCGGGCGTTCTCCTGGCTCAGCGCCCGCGCCTCGACGAGCTGGCGCTCGGTCTCGTCGGCGCGCTTGCGCTCGATCGCGTAGCTGATCGCGCGGGTGAGCAGGGCGCCGTCCACGTCCTGCTTGACGAGGTAGTCCTGGGCGCCGGCGGCGACGGCCGCCACGCCGACGTGCGCATCGGCGAGCCCGGTCAGTACGAGGACGGCGGTGGCGGGGGCGTGCCTGCGCATCTGGTGGAGCGCGTCGAGGCCCTGCGCGTCCGGGAGGGACAGGTCGACGATGACGCACTGGATGTCGGCGCGCAGCGCGGTGAGCGCCTCGGCCAGCGTGGTCGCGACGGTGATCCGCAGGCCGGGCTGCGCCTCGGTCAGCAGCTCCTCGAACAGGAAGGCGTCGCCGGGGTCGTCCTCGACCAGGAGCAGGTGCGGGGAGCCGGCCACGCCGAGGAGCCGCTCCGCACCGCGACTGTTCATCGCGGCCATGTTGTGCTCCTTCGGTCCGGCACGACCGGTCTGTCGGGCGGGGTGTCCGTTGTCGTCCAGCAAATGTTAAAGGCACGTGGTAGCCGGAAAAACACGAAGTCCCCATGCCGCGTAACGATGCGGCGTTTCGGCCCACTACCTCCTGACAGCGACACCCGGACGGACGGAGGACCACGCGGTGGCGGACGAAGTCCCCGATGAACAGCGCTTCACCGCGATCTACGAGGAATGCCGCCAGCGGGTCTGGGCGTACGCCACCGCCCGCGCCGGCCGGCAGATCGCGGACGAGGTGGTGAGCGAGACCTTCGCGGTGGCGTGGCGGCGGCTCGCCGACGTGCCCGACCCGGCGCTGCCGTGGCTGCTCGGCGTCGCGCGGAACGTGCTGCGCGACGGGCACCGCGCGCAGGTGCGGCGCGAGGCGTTCGCGCACGAGCTGCGGCGGTGGGCGCCGCGGGCGTCCGGCGACATCGCCGAGGACGTGGCGGAGCGGCTCGCCGTCCTGCGCGCGATGGCGGACCTGCCCGAGGGCGACCGGGAGGTCCTCATCCTCGTCGCCTGGCAGGGCCTGGCGCCGCGTGATGCCGCCCGGGTCGTCGGCTGCTCCCCGGCGGCGCTGCGGGTGCGGCTGCACCGCGCCCGCCGCCGGCTCGCCCGCACGGCCGGGACGGCCCCGCGGGAACCGGCGGAGGGCCGGGCCGGGTCGCGTCCGCAGGTGGGGATGATCAGTGAGGAGATGTCATGAACGACGTGCTGCGGGCCCTGCGCGAGGCCCGGCCCGCCGAGCTGGACCCGGACCTGCCGGTCGGCGAGGACGTCCGGCGCGCCGAGCTGGCGCGGGCCATGGCCGCGGCGCCCACAGGGGCGCGCACGGCGGCGCCCACGGCGGTGCCGCCGGCGCCGGCCCGGCGGCGGGTGCGGCCGGCGTGGGGCCTCGGGCTGGCCGGGGCGGTCACGGCGGGCGCGGTCGTCGCGGCGGCCGTGCTGACGGCGCCCATGATCAATGAGGGCGGCGGAACCGATGGGGACGGCCCGCGGCCGGGGAGCGGGGGCGGGGCGGCCGTGGCGCTCGACGCCCGGACCGTCCTGCTCGCGGCGGCCGGGAAGGCCGACGGGCAGGCCGAGCGGGTGCGGGCGTACTGGCACCAGGTGACGATCTCGTCCAGCACCTACACGGTGGGGACGGGCGGCGACCGCTACGCCGTCACGCTGCGGAGCAGGTCGGAGAGCTGGACGCCGAGCAGGCCGGGCGGCACGGCGTGGGGCGCCGAGCAGGACCTCGGCGCGAGGCCCGCGACGAAGGCGGACGAGGCGGCCTGGCGGAGGGCCGGGTCGCCGGACACGTTCAAGGTCGAGGTCCCCGTCACGCCGGGCGGCAAGGGACGGCTCAAGGGGTTCACGGCGACGACCGCGCCGGGCGAGCGCCACTTCAGCGGCTCGCCGCTGGTCGACGGCGACAAGGTGTTCTGGCTGGGCCGGAACGTGACGATGAAGGACCTGCGATCGCTGCCGTCCGACCCCGCGCGGCTCAAGGCGGAGCTGCTGCGCTGGTACGAGGGCCATGACACCGAGTCGGACCGGCCGATGGCCTCCGGCGAGTGGCTCTACAACGTGGCGCGCGGCCTGGTGATGGACATGCCGGTGAAGCCCGCCGTGCGGGCGGCCGGGTTCCGGATGCTGGCCGGGCTGCCGGAGGTGCGGTCGCTCGGAAAGGTCACCGATCCGGAGGGGCGGACGGGGGACGCCATCGCCCTGGACGAAAGGACGCCGGCCGGCGTCATCCGGCATGAGCTGATCATCGATGTGCCGTCCGGTACCGCGCTGGCCAGCCGGAACGTGATGGTGAGGCCGGCGGCCGGGTCGGCGGTCCCCGCCGGGCGGACGATGAATTCCACGGTCACGCTCGCGACCGGCTGGACCGATTCGCGGCCGCGCTGACGCCCTTGGCGGAGGGACGGTGCCGCCTGCCGGTGCCGTCCCTTCTCCCGGTGTTAGTGGCCGAGATGTGATCAGGCGCTTTTCGGGGTCCGGCGGGCGGCTTTCTGCGCGGCCCTGCGCTGCGCGGCGGCGGCCCTGGCGCGGTTCATGCTTTCGCGGACCTTGGCGGCGCCGCGGGTCGCGGTCCTGGTGTCCTTGGCGCGCCCGGCGTAAACGGCGAGAACCTCGGCGACGGGCGGCGGCTGCCATTCCTCCTTCAGCACGATCGGCAGGACGGGGGCGGGTGCGGCGGCGGCGGAGTTTCCGGGCACGGGGACGAGCGCGAGATGCGATTGGCAGTGCGGGCACTGCACCCCCGGATGGGTGTCTCTGCTCATAACACAAATCATTACCCAGGGGTCTGACAAAACGACCCCGCGACCTTTCGAGAGGCCGCCGTTATCTGCCCGTGCCGCTCATGCCCGTGCCGATCATGTGCCTGTGCCGCTCATGTGCCTGTGCCGCTCATGTGCCTGTGCCGCTCATGTGCCTGTGCCGCTCATGTGCGGTGGGCCGGCGGGCGCCACGCGGTGGTGGGGGCCCGGCCGCTCGGGTGCCGTGGCCGGGCGTCGTGGCGGACCAGCGACACGCCCGAGCAGACGAGTGCCGTGATGACCACGATCCACGCGACGGCGCGGCCGGCCCGCAGCCCGTATCCGCAGGTCAGCCAGAGGACGTGCAGGCCCGCGCGGCGCCAGGGGTCGCGCTCGCCGCGCCGCCGCACCTCGTGCGCGTTGTAGCGGAAGTCCCTGGCCAGCCGGCCCTCGTCCAGGTCGGCGGCGGCGCGGGCCAGCGCCAGGTAGAGGGGCCGCAGCCGGACGTCGCCGGTGCCGCCGGCGCCGCGGGCGAGGTCTTCGGCGAGCACGGCCCGCGCGGCGCCGCGCCACGGGCCGAGGTGCCGGCCGGGGACGGTCGCGAACGAGCAGCCGCGGCCGATCTTCAGCGTGTCCGGCCGCCGCAGCCCGAGGAACCCGCAGCGGCTCAGGTCGACGCCGGTGAGGACGAGCCGCGCCGTGTCCGCCCGGCGCAGCGAGACGAGCCGGACGTCGGCCGGGCCGGTCCACGGCGGCTCGGTGAGCCCCTGGATCGGGTGGGGCAGGGACCGGACGGCCGCCGGGCCCTCGAACGCGACCTCCTCCAGGTCGAGCTCGGCGTGCCGCAGCCGGAACACCGCGTCCCCGTGGACGGTCGCGCCGCGGGCCGTGACCAGCCGCGCCGCCGCGTGCACCCGCAGGGCGCCGTGGACGGCCGCGTCGGTCAGCCCGATCAGGCCGCCCGCCACCAGCGGGCCGAGGCACATGCCGTGCCGGAACCGCGTCCGCTCGAAGTGGGCGTGCCGGGCCACCTGGACGCGCTTGAAGGACACGGGGCCGCCGAAGCACGCCGCCTGCATCGCCGCGTCCCGTCCGAACCGCGCGCGGTCGAAGCTGGCCGCGCCCATGAACACGGCGCGCCGGAACGCGGCGTCGGCGTGCCACCGCGTCTCGCCGAACACGGCGTCGCCGCTGAAGACGACCTCCTCGAACGAGGCGTGCCGGTGGAAGCGGGCCTCGTGGAAGGAGACGTTGCGTCCGAAACGGGCGCCGCGGAACGAGGCGTTGCCGAAGAACCGCGCGTCGTAGAACGACACGCCGCCGAGGAAGCACGCGCCGTCGAAGGAGCTGTCGCCCTCGACGCAGCAGCCGCGCAGGCCCGCGTCCGCCGTCAGGACGGCGCCGTCGAAGCGCGTCCGGCCGAGGTGGGGGCGCCCGTCCGGGCCGGTGACGGCGTCCAGGACGGCGTCCAGCAGCCAGGCGGTGACGGTGACGCCGCGCAGGTCGAGGTCGGCGCCGGGACGCAGCGCGCCCACGAACCGCTCGAACTCGCGGGGGCGCAGGTGGGCGGCGCAGCCTCCCGTCTCTCCGGCCACCCGTCCGGTGCAGCCGTGGACGGTCCGGCAGCGCGGCCAGAACACCGTCGGCATGGAAGGCTCGTGATGGGTCACGCCTCTTCTTTTACCCACGCATGGCCGAGCCGTGAAGCCTCTTTGTAGTCAGGTCGTTACAACCCGCAGGCCATGTCCCGCTCGGTCGGGGAAGCCGGAGTGATCTGCGGGAACCGCGGGCATGATCGACGTATCTGATAGGTCGGCGAAGGCCGCGAGTTTCACAGTCGTTCACCTTAATCAGGGAAAATTACGGCATGACCGTTAATCCGGGACAACACCTCCCCCAGCAGTCCGAAGCGCTGCCCGATGACCGCTTCCTCGACCGGGAGGAGAGCTGGCTGAGATTCAACCAGCGCGTCCTGGAACTGGCCGAGGACCCGGACCTCCCGCTGCTCGAACGCGTCCGCTTCCTGGCGATCTTCTCCAGCAACCTGGACGAGTTCTTCATGGTGCGCGTCGCCGGCCTCGCCCGCCGGATGGCGACCGGGCTCGCCGTGCAGTCCGCGAGCGGCCGGCAGCCCCGCGAGGTGCTGGCGCGCACCGGGGAGGTCGCGCACGAGCTGATGCTGCGGCAGGCGTCCTGCTTCCGGCACGAGATGCGGCCCGCGCTCGGCGACGAGGGCATCGACATCCTGCGCTGGGACGAGCTGGCCGAGACCGAGCAGGAGCGGCTGCGGCGCCTCTTCCGCGACCGCATCTACCCCGTCCTCACCCCGCTCGTCGTCGACTCGGCGCACCCGTTCCCTTACATCTCGGGCCTGTCGCTGAACCTCGCGGTGATCGTCCGCGACCCGGAGACGGACGCCACGATGTTCGCCCGGGTCAAGGTGCCCCCGCTGCTGCCGCGCTTCATCGAGGCGTCCCCGGACCGGTTCACGCCGCTGGAGGACGTCATCGCCGCCCACCTCGGGCAGCTGTTCGTCGGCATGGAGGTCGTCGAGCACCACGCGTTCCGCGTCACCCGCAACCAGGACCTGGAGATCGACGACGACATCAGCGAGGGCCTCCTGCAGGCCCTGGAGCGCGAGCTGCTGCGCCGCCGGTTCGGCCCGGTCGTCCGCCTGGAGGTCGAGGAGTCGATCTCCGAGGGGGTGCTGGAGCTGCTCACCTCCGAGCTGGCGGTGGACGAGGGGCAGATCTACCGCGTCGCCGGGCCGCTCGACCTCGGCGGGCTCGCGGCCATCGCCGACCTCGACCGTCCGGAGCTGAAGTACCCCCCTTTCGTCCCGTCCAAGGAGGCGCTTCCTGAGGACGCGAGCATCTTCAGCGCCATCCGCGAGCGCGACGTCCTCGTCCACCACCCGTACGACTCGTTCACCACGACCGTCCAGCGGCTGATCGAGGACGCGGCGACCGACCCGCGCGTCCTCGCGATCAAGCAGACGCTGTACCGGACGAGCGGCGACTCCCCGATCGTGGACGCGCTGATGAGCGCGGCCGAGGCCGGCAAGCAGGTGGTGGTCGTCGTCGAGCTGAAGGCCCGGTTCGACGAGCGCGCCAACATCGCGTGGGCGCGCAAGCTGGAGACGGCCGGCTGCCACGTCGTCTACGGGTTCGTCGGGCTGAAGACGCATTGCAAGCTCGCGCTGATCGTCCGGCAGGACGCCGAGGGCCAGCTGCGCCGCTACTGCCACATCGGCACCGGCAACTACCACCCGAAGACGGCCCGCCTGTACGAGGACTTCGGGCTGCTCACCGCCGACCCCGAGGTGGGCGAGGACGTCAGCGCCCTGTTCAACCACCTCACCGGCTACTCGCGGCAGAGCTCCTACCACCGGCTGCTCGTCGCGCCGAACAACCTGCGGTCCGGGCTCGTCCAGCGGATCGAGCACGAGATCGACAACCGGCGGGCCGGGCATCCCGCGCGGGTGCGGATCAAGTGCAACTCGCTGGTGGACGAGGTGGTCATCGACGCGCTGTACCGGGCGTCGCGGGCCGGGGTGCCGGTGGACGTCTGGGTCCGCGGCATCTGCGCGCTCCGTCCCGGCGTGCCCGGCCTGTCGGACCTGATCCGGGTGCGCAGCGTCCTCGGCCGGTTCCTGGAGCACTCCCGCGTGTTCGCGTTCGAGAACGGCGGCGAGCCCGAGGTGTGGATCGGCAGCGCCGACCTGATGCACCGCAACCTGGACCGCCGTGTCGAGGCGCTCGTCACCGTCACCGACCGGGCGCAGCGCGACGGGCTGCTCGACCTGCTCGACCTCGCCCCCGACGACGGCACCCACGCGTGGACGCTCGCCGGCGACGGCACCTGGACGCGGAACCGGCCCCGCCCCGGCGAGACCCTGCTCGACATCCAGACCCACCTCGTCAAGACCCGCCGCTGGAGGACGATCGATGGCTGACCCCGGGCCCGGCGTCATCCGGGCGGCGGGCGCCCTGCTGTGGCGCGACGGACCGGAGGTCGCGCTGATCCACCGCCCCCGGTACGACGACTGGTCGTTCCCGAAGGGCAAGGCCGACCGCGGCGAGCACCTCCTGCGGGCCGCCGTCCGCGAGACCGAGGAGGAGACGGGCATCGTCCCGCGCCTCGGGCGGCGGCTGCCGACCATCACCTATCCCGTCGGGGACCGCGTGAAGGAGGTCGATTACTGGGCCGCCCGCCCGGCGGCCGAGAGCGCGTTCATCCCCAACGACGAGGTCGACGACGTGGTCTGGCTGCCCGCGGACGAGGCGGAGGCCAGGCTCAGCTACCGGCACGACGCCGACCTGCTGCGCGGCTTCCTGAGCGGCCCCGCCCGCACGTCGCCGCTCGTGATCCTGCGGCACGCGAGCGCTGGGGAGAAGCACGCGTGGCGGGACGCCGACGAGCTGCGCCCGCTGGACGAGGCGGGCCGCGCGGAGGCGGCCGCCCTCGCCGCCCTGCTGCACTCCTACGGGCCCATGCGGGTGGTCAGCTCGACCACGGCGCGCTGCCTGGAGACCGTGCTGCCCTACGCGCGCCTGGCCCGCACGTCCATCGTGACGGAGCCGGCGTTCACGGTCGGCGACACGAACCCGGAACAGGCCGTGGAGCGGCTGCTCGCCCTGGCCGGGGAACCGACCGTCGTCTGCACGCACGGCGAGGTCGTCTCCGAGCTCATCGGCGGGCTGTGCGCGAAGCTGGGCGAGGACGTGCCGGAGGACCCGGAGCTGCGGAAGGGCGAGTTCTGGACCGCACACCTGGCGGGCGGCTCGATGGCCGCCCTGGAGCGGCACGGCCCCAGAACGGACGGCTCTAGAACGAGGGCCCCAGCGTCTGGGACCACGTAGTCGCGAGCCGGTCCCGGGCGGCCTCGGCCTCGCACTTCTCCTTGCCGTAGAGGGCGCCGAGCGTGAACGCCTCCCCGGTCGTCCTCGCGCGTCCGGCGGCGTTCTCCAGGTGCTCCATGGCGATCACGCCGTCCTGGTAGTCGCCGAGGACCTCCTGGATGCGCCTGGCGTCCTTCACGACCCGCTTGGCCGCCACCCCCAGCACCGGGACCGCCAGCTCGGCGGCGTACCGGGCGCGCTTGGCGGCCTTGCGGGTCTCGTGGCGCGCGTAGTCGGGGTCGCGGGCCGTCCTGATCGACCCGTACTCCTTGGCCATCCGGTCCCACGCGCGGGTGACGAGCCCGGGAAGCTCCTTGCGGGCCTTCCGCTCGGCCCCCATCGCGAACGGCGGGTCGGCGACGAGCCGGTCGAGCTCGTCGAGGAGGGTGAAGTACCGCTGGTCCTTCAGGGCCGCGTTCAGCCGCCGGTACGCGGCGCCCTCCTGCCGCCGCAGATCGTCCAGCAGGAAGGCCGGTGCGTCCCGGAACCGCATGCGCAGCACCTCCAGGTCGCGCACCTCGCCGAGGACCTGCGCCAGCCACCGCAGCTCGGGGCCGAGTTCCACGGTCCGCTCGGTGTCGAGGACGGGACGGTAGCTGCGCAGGGCGCTCCGCGTCCGGCGGACCGCCACCCGCATCCGGTGGACCGCGTCCTCCTCCCCGAGCCGCGCCTTCGGGTCGTACCGGAGGACCGCCTCGACCTGCTCGGCGAGGTAGGCCAGCACGACCTCGCCCGTGGTGATCGACGGCGCCTTCCCGTTGGAGGTGGCCTCCGTGAGCCGCGACCTGGCCGCGGCCCGCTGCGCCGCCTCCTCCGACGGCACGATCGCGGCGCCGAGGAGCCGCCCCAGCTTGGACGACGACTTGGCCTTCTTCGCCCCGGCCTTGCGCAGCCGCTTGCCGGCCGCCTTCAGCAGCTCCGGCGTGCCGCGCGGCCCCAGCTCGACCTCGATCTCCCGCCAGTGCCGCGGCTCGGCGTCCTGCTCGCCGCGCCCGGTCACCAGGTCGTCGGCGACCTCGGCGAGCAGGTCGCCGTCCGCGTCGAGGAGCCGGACGACCGTCCGCCGCGTCTCCAGCGTCGCGACGGGGCGCAGCTCCGCCCCGCGCGTGCGCGCCGCGACCAGCCCGGCCAGCCGCGCCGGCACGACCAGCGGCCGGCCGAGCGGAGCCCGCAGCTCCTCCTTGCCGTCCGGCCCGGCCGGCACCTTGAGATGCCAGCCGGCGTCGTGCCCGCCCCGCCGCCGGCGCAGCGCGATCCCCGCGGCGGCGAGCCGCAGGCCGGCGGTGTCGAAGTAGGTGGCGTGCAGCTCGTGGACCTCGGGCTCCCCGATCGACGCCACGCCCGGCAGCCCGTCCAGGTCCGGCAGGGCGAAGGCGGCCGCGGCGTCGTACTTCTGCTCGATCTCCAGATGCCTTTCGGTCACGCTCTGCTCCTCCGGGCTGATCGATGACACGGCGCACACCACGCAGGTGACCAGCATTTCACGCCGAGATGATCGGCAAAAGAAACCTTCCGTACGCTTGACCGTCACGCCGCGTACGGATGACCGGGGGAGGACGCCGCGGCAGGTAAGGGCGCTACAGGGGCAGAGTGCGGGCCACCGGGCGGCCCCATGACGGTGCGCCGGCAGGAGGCTCTCAGGTGAGGTGGTACTTCATGCCCATGTGGGACGGGCGGAAGCCGATCTTCTGGTAGAAGCGGATCGCGTCGGGGCGCTGGCGGTCGGTGGTGAGCTGGACGACGCGGCAGCCGCGGGCGCGGGCCCGGTCGATGGCCCAGTTGATCATCTGCTGGCCGAGGCCGGCGCCGCGGTACTCGGCCGCGACGCGGACGCCCTCGATCTGCGCGCGCTCGCCGCCGGTGTAGGTGAGGCCGGGGATGAAGGTGAGCTGGAGCGTGCCGGCGACCCGCCCGCCGGCCTCCGCGACGACGACGGTGTTGTTGGGGTCCTTGTCGATCGCGGCGAAGGCGGAGAAATAGGCCTCCGGGATGTC
Source organism: Actinomadura madurae (assembly GCF_047130825.1). Lineage (NCBI taxonomy): Bacteria > Bacillati > Actinomycetota > Actinomycetes > Streptosporangiales > Thermomonosporaceae > Actinomadura > Actinomadura madurae. The sequence continues at coordinate 5,984,732 of NZ_CP083237.1, read as the reverse complement.
CTCTCCCGGTGTTTCGCGCGTGGCGCCCAGGGGATCGTCGGCGAGTAGCCGGACGATCTGGGGCAGATCGTCCACGGTCGCATCGCGGAAGGTCACTTCTTGATCACTCTGCACACTCCCAGGTTATCGGGGCGCTAATTTGCAACGTTCACGTATGTCTTGTAGTACTACGAGTTGTAGTACTACGCTGAGTGGAGACCACCTCCGGACTGCACGGTGGTCTCGTCGCCGCGCAGGGAGATCCAATGCACAACAACGAGAACGAGGAACACTGGACCGACCACGCCATCTGCCGCGGCGCCGATCCTGACCTGTTCTTCCCGATCGGGTACTCCGCGCCGGTGCTCCAGGCGCAGGAGGACGCCGCCAAGGCGATCTGCGCCAACTGCCCGGTGAAGGCCGACTGCCTCGCGTGGGCCCTGAAGGTCGGCGAGCCCGACGGCATCTGGGGCGGGACGACCCCCGAGGAGCGCCGCTACCTGCGCCGGACCGCCGACGCCCCCGCGCGGCGCCCGCTGCCCGTCATCGTGGTCCGCGGGGACGCCTCGGAGCCGGAGCACGCCTCGGCCGCCTAGGGGACGCCGCCCAGGGGACGAGGGCCACTTTTCCCACGAGCCGGCTGTTCGGCAGGTCATGCCGGAAGCGCTCCCTGGCACCTTCCGGGGGGCCCGTGCGTTGACGATGCAGGGACGTCCAGACTTACGGTGGCTGACATGAGCTATACCCCCGACCGGCAGCGTTCCGAATCGCTCGCCACGCACGGCGCTCGCGCGCTTTCGGCGGGCGTGCTGATCCTGTCCGTGACCGCCGTGATGTGGGTGCTGGAGGCGGTCGACTACACGAGCGACGGGTGGCTCGACCGGTTCGGGATCCAGCCGCGGGACGTCGACGACCTGCCGGACATCTTCACCGCGCCGTTCATGCACGGCGGCTTCGGGCACCTGATGGCCAACACGGTGCCGTTCCTCATTCTCGGGTTCATCGCGGCGGCGCGGGGGATCGTGAAGTTCCTCGTCGCCAGCCTGATCATCATCGTGGTCGGCGGGCTCGGCGTGTGGTTCATCAGCTCCGCGAACACGCTCGGCTCCAGCATCCTGATCTTCGGCTTCTTCGGCTACCTCGTCGGCCGCGGGGTCTTCGAGCGGCGGCTGCTCGACATCGGCATCGCGGTCGCCGTCGTGGCCGTCTACGGGACGATGCTGTTCGGCGTCATCCCGAGCGACCCGACCATCTCGTGGCAGGGCCACCTGTTCGGGCTGCTCGGCGGCGTCCTCGCCTCGTGGGTGCTGCGCAGGGACACTAGTTCGGCCTGACGGTGACGTCCGAGACCACCGCGTCGCGGGGCGTCTCCAGCGCGGCCACGAGGACGCGCGCCACGGTGCCGGGGGCCGCGAAGTCGTCCTCGGCGTAGGGGTGGCCCTCCTGGGCGCGGACGCTCCGCTGCATCTGGGTGGCCGTCCGGCCGGGGTAGACGCTCGTGACGCGCAGGGACGGCTCCTCCGCGCGCAGCGAGTCGGCGAGCGCGCGCAGGCCGTACTTGCTCGCCGCGTACGCCGACCACTCCGGGTTGGCGCGCAGCCCGGCGGTGGAGTTGACGAAGACGACGTGCCCCCCGGCGGCGCGCAGCGCGGGCAGCAGCAGCCGGGTCATCTCCGCCGCCGACACCAGGTTGACCGACAGGTGCTCCATCCACTCGTCGGCCTCCATCTCGGCGACCGGCCCGAGATGCACCATCCCCGCCGTGTGGATCAGGCCGTCGAGCCGCGGGGGGATCCCCGCCAGCGCGAGGGCCGCCTCGATGCGGCGCGGCTCCGTCAGGTCCAGCGGGATGGTGGCGATGCCCGCGGCCCGCGGCGGCGAGGCGACCGCGCCGGGGTTGATGACCTGGGTGGCGGCGTTCGCTCCGCCGCGCAGCGCGGCGGCGAGCTTGTCCAGGCGCTCGGGAGAGCGGCCGGCGAGGAGGAGGTCGTGCCCGCGCTCACGCAGCAGCTCGGCCACCGCCGTGCCGATGCCGCCGGTGGCCCCCGTGATCAGATACGTGCCCATGGCGTTCCATTCTCGTCGATCCCCTACCCCGGTGGACGCCGGGGGCCGCGCGTTAGTTCGGCCGCAGCACCCGCGTCGCGCCCGCGATGAGGGCCGTGGCCAGCACCCAGCCCGTCGTGACGAGCCCGTAGGCCACCCAGCGGGACCAGTCGACCGCGTCGTAGGACAGCTGCTGCCCGAACGTGTCCAGCGGGATCAGCAGGTCCAGCGTGTAGATCAGCGCGTGGAACGTCGGGAGCTCGTTGCCCGGCTTGATCGGACGCGGATGCTCTATCGAGAACACCGTCGTCCCGATGGCCAGCAGGGCGGCGAACCACGCGAACGCCAGCCACGGCCGGTACCCGAACCCGACCGTCCAGTCGAGCAGGTGGTTCCACGCCTTGCCGACCGGGTTCAGGCCGCGGCGGCGCGCCCGCAGCTTGGCGAGATGCACCTTGCGGGCCAGGTCGTCGTGGCCGATGCCGTGGTACCAGGCGGCGAGCTGCTCGTACGGCTGGAGATGGAACTCCTTGTCCCGTGACACCCAGTCGAGCCGGTCCTTGAACTTGGCGTTGCGCAGCGTCTGGTACGTCATGCCGTTCAGGTACAGCTCGTCCGGCCAGACGTCCGGATGGTCCATGATCAGGTCGATCCGGGAGTAGGAGAGGGACACCCGGCCCTTGATCCGCTCCTCCGGCCAGAGCAGCAGCTCGTCCGCCTGGATGTGGCTGGCGTGCAGCGCCATCCGGGCCGGGTCTCCGGAGTCGAGGCGCGCCCGGGAGAACGACAGGATGCCGGCGAAGCGGGCGCTGCGCAGCCGGACGGTGCCGAGGGCGGTGAAGCCGTTGCTGAACTCGGCGGTGTCCTCGACGATCATGTTCTGCGCGTCCAGCGCGATGCGGCCCGGGTTGGACAGCGTGGTCCGCTCCATGAACAGGCCGCCGTTCATGCGGGCCCCGACGAACCGGACCCCGCCGGTGATCTCGGCGTCCCGGATGAAGGCGCCGACGTCCACGACGAGCCCCCCGCTGAACACCGCCCACTTGTCCGGCTCGGACGCGGTGATGCGGGTGCCGTTCATCCGCAGGCCGCCGCTCAGCTGCGCCCGGGGAAGCCGCACCTCGCCGTCGATCTCCGACCCGGACATGCTGAGGTAGCCGTCCGCGCGGAGCCCGCCGCCGTCGAACCCGGGCATCCAGCAACCTGAGAACCGCAGCTGCCGCGTGTCGGCGTTGGAGAAGTCCGGTTCCTCGACGAGCCGGCACTCCGCCAGGAGCAGCTCGTACTGGACGTCGCCGCCGGACACGTCGAGCTGCCCCGTGATGTAGGCGCCCTGGAGCCGGACGGCCGCGACCGCGCCGGGACGGGTCTCGCACGCCCCGAGCAGCAGCCGGGTGATGATCTCCGCGCGGACGATCCGCTCGGGGTCGGGGCCGGCGGGTCGGTCGTCGCCGAGCACGACGGTCGAGCCGGTGGGGAACGCGTTCCAGAGGCGCCGTTCCGCGTCGTTGAGTCCGGGGGGTTGGGGCACGGAACCTCTTTCTACGCGGAGATCCCCTCCGCGATCAACATCGCGGAGGGGATCCCGGGGGTGGCTAGAAGAAGCCGCGGCGGCGTCCGGCGTCCTGGAGGAAGCCGTCGAGCTGCTGCTCCCAGTTGGTCTGCTCGACGGTCGCGTAGTCGACCGTGAACCGGCTGAACGCGTCGTGGCCCTCGGTGAAGACCCCGCCGCGCTTGTCGAGCTCCAGCACGACCTCCATCGACTGCGGGTAGGACACGAACGTCACTTCGAGCTGCTTGATCCCGCGCGCGTACTGGCCCGGAGGGTAGAACTCGATCTCCTGGTAGAAGGGGAGCTCCTGGTGGACGCCCCAGATGCGGCCCTTCTCGCAGTCGGCGTTGCGGAACTGGAAGCCGAGGTTGGAGAAGGCCGCGAGGATGCGCTCCTGCGCGGGCAGCGGGTGGACGGCGATCGGGTCGAGGTCGCCCGGGTCGACGGCGCCCGCGACCTCCAGCTCCGTCGCGATCCCGACGGTCGTGCCGTGCAGCGGCCGCCCGTACATGTGGGTCAGCGGCGCCTCCCACGGGATGGGGAACTGGAACGGGACGCTGTGCCGCGCGCCCTCCTGGAGGCTGAACCCGCCGGCGACGGGCATCTTGGCGTACTCCAGGTTGGAGGAGTACTCGTTGTCGCCCGACTCGACCTCGACCCGGGTGCGCAGGGCGAGGTTCACCGCCTTGATGTCGGAGTTGAACTGGCCGCCGATGATGGTGATCTCACCGGTGACGACGCCGCCCGGCGACGTGTTCGGATTCTGCAGGATCGTCTCGATCGAGGGGCCGCCGATGCCCATCGCCTGACGCAGCTTCTTGAAGACCAAGGTCCGTCCTCCCGTGTTCGAGCGACTCCCCGCGCTCTCGTCCCATAGACGCTGTCACGGGAGACTACGTTCCGGGAAGTCGCGGCGACCTGCGAACGGCCGCCTCAGTGGCCGCCCCCGGCCAGGTTGAGGCCGACGACGCCGGCGATGATGCACGCCAGCGCGGCGACCTTGAGGACGGAGACCTGGTCGCCCATGAGCGCCATGCCGAGCGCGGCCGTCCCGACGGCGCCGATGCCGACCCAGACCGCGTAGGCGGTCCCGACGTCGAGGTTCTTCAGGGCGAGGCTGAGCAGGCCGAAGCTGGTCACGGCGAACAGCGCGAACCCGGCGGACGGCAGCGGTTCGGTGAAGCCCTTGCTGCCCTTCAGGCACAGGGCCATCGCGACTTCGAAGAGGCCGGCGACGATGACGAGGATCCAGGCCATGGTTCTGCTCCCGGTACGAGACGGCTGCGGTCACGCGCCGTCTTCGCCTGCCGGGTACGACGCACCTCGTCCGGGAGGGAACGCCTGAGCATGCCCTCGTCTTCGTCAACGGCCCCTAGGCGCCGCCTGTTCCCGCGCTGGGACGTCCCAGCGCGCGGTACTCCCACCCCGCTTTCCGCCAGGTGACGGCGTCGAGCGCGTGGCGTCCGTCCACGACCCGCTTGTGGCGGACGACGTCCGCCAGCGCCGCCGGGTCGATCTCCCGGAAGTCCGACCACTCGGTCAGCAGGACGACGACGTCGGCGTCTCGCGCGACGTCGATCGCGCTGTCGCCGTACCGCAGCTCGGGGAACGCCCTGCGGGCGTTGCCGAGCGCGGCCGGGTCGTAGATCCGGACGTCCGCGCCGAGGCCGTGCATGGTGCGCGCCACGTCCAGGCCGGGCGCGTCGCGGATGTCGTCGGAGTTGGGCTTGAAGGCGGCGCCCCACGCGGCGATGCGTTTCCCGGCGAAGTCGCCGCCGAGCAGCTCCCGGACGAGGTCGACGGTGCGGGCGCGGCGGCGCCGGTTGATGTCGTCCACCTCGCGCAGGAACGACACCGCCTGGCCGACGCCGATCTCCTCCGCGCGGTGCGCGAACGCCCGGATGTCCTTGGGCAGGCAGCCGCCGCCGAAGCCGAGGCCGGGACGCAGGAACTTGCCGCCGATCCGGTCGTCGAGCGCCAGCGAGTCGGCGAGGTCCTTGACGTCCGCGCCGACCGCCTCGCAGACCTCCGCCATCGCGTTGATGTAGGAGATCTTGGTGGCCAGGAACGAGTTCGCCGCGACCTTGACCAGCTCGGCGGTGGCGAGGTCGGTCCGGACCACCGGGGTGCCGAGGTCGAGGACGGGCTTGAACGCCGCGCGCAGCCGCGCGTCCGCCCAGTCGGACGCGACGCCGAACACCAGCCGGTCGGGACGCAGCGTGTCGTCCACGGCGAAGCCCTCGCGCAGGAACTCGGGGTTCCACGCCAGCTCGACGTCGGTGCCGGCGGGCGCGAGCTCCTGGACGAGGCCGGTGAGGCGCGCGGCCGTCCCGACCGGCACCGTGGACTTGCCGACGACGAGGGCGCGGCGGCGCAGGTGCGGTGCGAGGGAGCGGACGGCGGCGTCGACGTAGGACAGGTCGGCGGCGTCCGAGCCCTCCTGCTGGGGGGTGCCGACGCAGACGAAGTGGACGTCCCCGAACTCCCCGGCCTCCGCGAAGGAGGTGGTGAAGCGGAGCCGGCCCGAGTCGAGCGCCTTGGTGAGCAGCTCCGGCAGCCCCGGTTCGAAGATCGGGACCTCGCCGGACGCCAGCCGTTCGACCTTGCGCCGGTCGACGTCCACGCCGAGGACCTCATAGCCGAGCACGGCCATGCAGATCGCGTGCGTGGCGCCGAGGTAGCCGGTGCCGATGACGGTCAGCCTCGGCGCCTCCGACTCCTCCTGCTGCATTGCGCACCTCCTCGTGCACCGCGGGTGTGTTCGCGCCCGCTCGATCTTGCCACCACGTGCGGGGCGGCTGTAGCCGGGTGGGGCCCGCGGGACGAACCCGCCGGTCGTGGATCGGCGGGCCCGGTGGGTCGGCCCGCGACCCGGGTGACGTGGCTCACGCGGGACGTCCGGGCGTGGTATCGATGTGGCCTGCGTCCCCCAGATTCAGGGGGATCCGGGGTGGTTGCCACTGGTTACCAGCGGGTAGCATGATGTCGAGTTACTAACCAGTACGAAGCGGGGCCCCCGGCCGCCGCCGGACCAGACGGAGTCTCGAATGGGGCACTACAAGAGCAACCTCCGGGACCTGGAGTTCAACCTCTTCGAGGTGTTCAGGCGCCAGGACCTCCTCGGCAGCGGCCCGTACGCGGAGCTGGACGAGGACACCGCGCGCAGCATCCTCGACGAGGTGAAGCGGCTGGCCGAGGGACCGATCGCCGACTCCTTCGAGGACGCCGACCGCAACCCCCCGGTGTTCGACCCCGCCACCGGCACGGTGACGATGCCGGAGGGCTTCAAGAAGTCGTTCCGGGCGTTGATGGACGCCGAATGGTATCGCCTCGACCTCGCCCCCGAGTTCGGCGGCAGCGGCGCCCCCCGCTCCCTGACCTGGGCGGTCGCCGAGCAGGTGCTGGGCGCCAACCCGGCCGTCTACATGTTCGCCTCCGGCCCCGGTTTCGCGCAGATCCTGTGGCACATCGGCACGCCCGAGCAGAAGCGGTTCGCCGAGCTGGCCCTTGAGCGGCAGTGGGGCGCCACGATGGTGCTGACTGAGCCGGACGCCGGCTCCGACGTCGGCGCCGGGCGCGCCAAGGCCGTCCGGCAGCCGGACGGCACCTGGCACATCGAGGGCGTCAAGCGCTTCATCACCTCGGCCGAGCACGACATGGCCGAGAACATCTTCCACCTGGTGCTGGCCCGTCCCGAGGGCGCCGGCCCCGGCACCAAGGGCCTGTCGATGTTCCTCGTCCCCAAGTACCTGGTCGACCTGGAGACCGGCGAGCTGGGCGAGCGCAACGGCGCCTACGTGACGAACGTCGAGAAGAAGATGGGCCTGAAGGTCTCCACGACCTGCGAGCTGACCTTCGGCGAGAAGCACCCGGCGATCGGCTACCTGGTCGGCGACGTTCACCAGGGCATCAGGCAGATGTTCCTCGTCATCGAGTACGCCCGGATGATGGTCGGCACCAAGGCCATCGCGACCCTGTCGACCGGCTACCTGAACGCGCTGGAGTACGCCAAGGAGCGCGTGCAGGGCGCCGACATGACGCAGATGACGGACAAGACCGCTCCGCGCGTCACGATCACCCACCACCCGGACGTCCGCCGCAGCCTCATGACGCAGAAGGCCTACGCCGAGGGCATGCGCGCGCTGGTGCTGCTCACCGCGTCCTACCAGGACGCCGTGCAGCTCGCCGAGCACGAGGGCCGCAAGGACGAGACCGCCGAGAAGATCAACGATCTGCTGCTGCCGATCGTGAAGGGCTTCGGCTCCGAGCGGGCCTACGCGCTGCTCGGCGCCGAGTCGCTGCAGACCCTCGGCGGCTCCGGCTTCCTGCAGGACTACCCGATCGAGCAGTACATCCGCGACTCCAAGATCGACACCCTGTACGAGGGCACCACCGCGATCCAGGGCCAGGACCTGTTCTTCCGCAAGATCCTCCGCGACAACGGCGAGGCGCTGAAGGTGCTCGCCGGCGAGATCAGGACGTTCGCCGAGTCCGAGGCCGGCAACGGGCGGCTGAAGAACGAGCGGGCCCTGCTCGGCCGCGCCCTCGACGACGTCCAGGGCATCATCGACCCGATGGTCGGTTGGGCGCTCGGCTCGATGGAGAACCCGAAGGAGCTGTACAAGATCGGGCTCAACTCGTCCCGGCTGCTGCTCGCCCTCGGCGACCTCATCGTCGGCTGGCTGCTCCTCCGCCAGGCCGACGTCGCGCTGACCGCCCTCGGCGGCGGGGACGTCTCCGGCTCCGACAAGGCGTTCTACACGGGCAAGGTCGCGGCCGCGCAGTTCTTCTGCCAGACCGTCCTCCCCCGCCTGGCCTCCGAGCGCGCCATCACCGAGGCCACCAACCTGGACGTCATGGACCTCCCCGAAGAAGCCTTCTAACCGCCCGCCCACAGGCCCCCGCCGGATTCCGGCGGGGGCCTTCGGCTGGCGGAGGCATCAGAACGCCCGCTGGCGGTCTTCAAGCATGACGTCGAGACGCTCGCGGAACAGCGCACCCATGTGTGACGGTCGGAGGGCGCTAGGCCGGGTGGGGGGTGACCTCGTCTAGGGAGGCTAGGAAGGCGTGGGTGGCGGGGCTCGGGTTGAACTCGCTCCAGACCAGGTACTCGACGCGGCGGGGGCCGTTGATCACTTGGATCGCTGACAGGTCTGGGGCGATTCCTGCTACGGCGGAGGGTAGGAGGGCGATTGCTAGGCCTTGGCGGACTATGCGGGTCAGTAGGTCCGGGGCCATTACCTCGAATGCGACGTCGCGGGCTAGGCCTGCTGCGGCGAACGCTCGGTCGCTCTGGGCGCGGCCGGGGGTGTGGGCGGGGAAGTCGACGAAGGTCTCCTCGGCGAGCCTTTCGAGACCGACACGGGTCTTGCCCGCTAGGGCGTGAGTGGGTGGGACGACCGCGACGAGTCGGTCGCGGGCCAGTTCGCGGACCTGGACGCCGCGAGGGCGGTCGCCTTCGGGGAGGCCCAGCGCGGCGACGTCCAGTTCGCCGGACGCCACCTGCGCGGTCAGCTCGTCGCTTCCGCCTACGCGGAGGCTGATCCGTACCTCGGGGTGCCGCTGGCGGAAGTGCTGGAGGACGGCGGGCATGTCGACGGCCGCGGCGGTGGGGATGACGCCCACCGCGAGCCGTCCGCGCACCAGGCCCACCGCGGCGGCGGCCTCGGCCACCGCACGGTCCGCCGCCTCCAACGCCTGGCGGGCCGCGGGAAGGAACGCCGCGCCGGCGGGGGTGAGCTCGACCCGGCGGCTGGTGCGGGCGAACAGCTTCACGCCGAGCTCGCGCTCCAGGTTCGCGACCCGGTGGCTCAGCGCCGACTGCACCACGAAGCACCGCTCGGCGGCGCGGGTGAAGTTGCGGGTCTCCGCCACCGCGACGACGTAGCGGAGTTGCTGCAGGTCCATCGATCGATCTTAGTTCGCGATTGATGGGATGAGAACCATGTGTTGGACGCATTGATGGGTGGGCGCTGAGACTTCTTGCATGACCACGATCACTGCTCCGAACACTCCTTCGCTTTCACGGCCCCCGTTCAAGCTGCTCGCCCTTGTCGCCGCGACCGCCCTCGCGCCCATGGCCTGGGGGACGACCTACGCGGTGACCACCGAGCTGCTGCCGCCGGACCGGCCGCTGTTCGCCGCGCTGATGCGCTCGCTGCCGCTCGGCCTGCTCGCCGTCGCGCTGTCCCGGACGCTGCCGCGCGGCGACTGGTGGTGGAAGGCCCCCGTGCTGGGCATCTTCAACATCGGCGCGTTCTTCCCGCTGCTCTTCCTGGCCGCCGAGCGGCTGCCCGGCGGTGTGGCGGCCACGCTGGGCTCCGTCCAGCCGCTGATCGTCGCCGGGCTGGCCGTCGCCGTCCTGCGGGAGTCGCCCTCGTCCTGGCGGCTGTCCTGGGGGACGGCCGGTGTGGTCGGCGTGGGCCTTGTTGTCATCGGTCCCGGCGCGGGACTCGACCCGGTGGGCATTGTCGCCGGGCTCGGCGGCGCGGTGTCCATGGCGACCGGCGTCACCCTGACCAAGCGCTGGGGACGGCCCGCGGGAGTAAGCCCGCTGACGCTCACCGGATGGCTGCTCTCCAGCGGCGGGCTGTTCCTCCTTCCGCTGACGCTGGTCTTCGAGGGCGTTCCGGCCCGTGTGGACGCGCCGGCCGTCGCGGGTTACCTCTGGCTCGCCACCGTGGGCGGAGTGATCGCCTACATGCTGTGGTTCCGGGGCATCGGGAGGCTGCCCGTCACTGCGGCGGCGTTGCTCGGCCTGCTGTCCCCGCTCGTCGCCGCGCTCCTTGGTGTCCTGCTGGTGGGCGAGGCCTTCACGGTCGTCCAGGTCGCCGGGTTCGCCCTCGCTCTCGCCGCCCTGGTCGCGGGCCAGTTCAACCCTGCCCGGGCCCGTGCCGCGGCGGAGTGATGGCGGGGCGGTGGGCGTTTCACTAATCTGGGCCGCGTTCCCCGTCCGTTTCCCCCCGACCGGATGGCCGATGCGCCCTTTGCCCCTCGCCGCCGCCCTCGCCGGGCTCCTCCTCGCCGCCGCCTGCGGTGACGCCGACCGGGCCCAGAACGTCGCCCCTCCCACGGTCCGCGCCGGCGGCTCCGCGCCTGCCGCGCAGAGCGTGGGGGCGTACTCCAAGGAAGGCTGGTTCGGCGGCGCGGACGGCCTGCACGCCCGGGTGGACGTCAAGGGCGTCGAACGGCAGGCGTCGAAGTCGGTGCTGCGGTACAGCGTCACGTCGCTGGACTCGTCCGCGAAGTCCGTGCCCTTCGAGATCGCGATCCTCGACCCGGTCGGGCGCAAGCTCTACAAGCCGACCGGCACGACGAGCGGCGAGGGCTTCACGCCCGGCACGATCCGCCAGATGGCCGCCGAGTACCCGCCGATCCCGTCGACCGTCCAGAAGGTCACCCTGATCACGCCCGGGACGGCGGGGGAGTTCACCGGCATTCCGGTGACCAGCGGCACCGGGACGCCGTCCTCGGCGCCCACTACGCCGCCCACGTCGTCGGCACCGTCGAGCACGCCGTCGTCGTCCGCGCCTTCGGTCGGGGCCGAGCCGTCTGTCGGCGCCGAGCCGTTCATGGCCTCCACGCCGTCCAGCCTGACCTCGCCCAGCCCCTCCACGTCGACGTCCACGTCCCCTACGCCCTCCACGGGTGCGCAGAGCGGGAATCCTGCGGACCTGTTCGGCATCGTCGAGGGTGAGAACGGGACCGTCGCGTCCAGCGGTTCGGGCGTGACGGTCAGCCTGGGCGGCGACGTGCTGTTCGAGACGAACTCGGCGAAGCTGTCGAGCCGCGCGAAGGCCGCCCTGGACGGCGCCGCGCAGGAGATCAAGGCGAAGGCGGGGCGCGCGCTGACGTTCGAGGGGCACGCGGGCGACCAGAAGCTGTCCCAGGAGCGCGCCGACGCCGTCATGAAGGAGATGAAGTCGCGGCTCGGCGACGACTTCACCTACACGGCGACCGGCAAGCAGGGCGGCAACGGGCTCGACATCTCCTACCAGCTCAAGAGCACCGCGGCGGGCACCGGGACGCCGGCCGCCTTCCGCGCGCAGGACGGCGGGACGGTGAAGACCCTCACCGCGCGCTTCGGTGCCGACAAGCGGCGCCTGGAGGTCAAGCCCTTCTACAAGGACGGCGCCTACCTCGTCGCCGTGTTCGACATCGTGAACGAAGGCCCCGGCACCACGCCGCCGGACGCGTCCTACCCGAACACCACCTACCCGGGAGCCGTGTTCGGCTCGTTCTCCGTCCAGGTGCCGGGTGGCAAGGACGTCTACCGCGCCGTTCGCGTCGGACCCGCCGTGCCGGGCAGTCCCAGCGCCTACGTCGACCCTGGCCGCGCGGTGTTCCGCACCGCCGTGAATCAGCCCGTCCGCGGCTTCGTCTACCTGCTCGCGCCGCCCGGCGACATCAAGTCCGTCACCTTCGACGCGGGTCCCTTCGGCAAGGCCGAGAAGGTTCCCGTCTCGTAGACCACGCCTCCGACGTGTGACGGACGATCCGAACGGATAGTTAAAAGACACGGCATCGGATCGTCCGGCGGAGGTCAGCACATGGGTGTCGGCGTCAGTGTTTTCACGATCACGCTCGGGCTGATCCTCAAGTTCGCGATCAAACCGGACGCGATGACCGACCCGGTGGACATCCACATCATCGGGGTCATCCTGATCATCGTCGGCGGGGTGTCGTTCGCGCTCCAGCTGCTGATGATGTCCCGCATGCAGCAGCGCGGCCCGCGCTTCCAGAGCGGGCGGGACGAGCGCATGTACGACGGCGACAACCCGCCCCGGCCCTGAGACGCCCGAGGGGCCGGCGCGTCCCGCGCCGGCCCCTCGGAACGGTCCTCAGCTCCAGGCGAGCATGCGGATCGGGTCTTCGAGCATGTCGCCGACGTCGCGCAGGACCCGCGAGCCCAGCTCGCCGTCGACGATGCGGTGGTCGAACGAGAGCGACAGCGTGGTGACCTTGCGGATCGCCAGCTCGCCCTCGTGCACCCACGGCATGTCCCGGATCTGGCCGAACGCCAGGATCGCCGCCTCGCCCGGGGTGAGGATCGGGGTCCCGGTGTCCACGCCGAACACGCCCACGTTGGTGATCGTGATCGTCCCGTCGGACAGGTCGGCGGGTGTCGCCTTGCCCGCGCGCGCCTTCTCGGTCAGGTCGGCGAGCGCGCGTGCCAGGCCGGGCAGGTCGAGGTCCTGCGCGTCCTTCACCTTGGGGACGAGCAGGCCGCGGTCGGTGGCCGCCGCGATCCCCAGGTTCACGTAGCGCTTGACGACGATCTCCGCGCCGTCCGGGCCGTCCGCCCACGTGGAGTTCACCATCGGGTTCCGCGCCACGGCCGTGAGCAGGGCGCGCGCCACCAGCAGCAGCGGCGACACCTTCACGTCCGCGAACTCGGGCAGCTCGCGGAGCCGCTTGATTGTCTCCATCGTCCGCGTCACGTCCACCTGGAGGAACTCGGTGACGTGCGGGGCGGTGAACGCCGACGACGACATCGCCGCCGCGGTCGCCTTGCGGACGCCCTTGACCGGCACCCGCTCCTCGCGCGGCCCCGCCTGGACGGGACGCGCCCGCGCGGACGCCGCCTGGGTGTGCGACTGGGCCCCGGCCTGCGCGGCGAGGACGTCCTCGCGCGTGATCGACCCCTGCGGGCCCGACCCCGTGATCGACGCGAGGTCGACCCCGAGGTCCCTGGCCATCTTGCGGACGGGCGGCTTCGCCAGCGGCAGCCCGTCGCCCCCGGGCTGCGGACGAGGCGCCGGCAGCGGCTTCTCCGGAGCCGGCGCGGGGGCCGGCGAGGCGGCGGGCGCGGCGGTGGACGCGGCGGCGGAGGCCGTGCCGTTGGCCGCCTTGCGCGGGCGCCGCCTGGTCGCCCCCTCCTTGACCCCGTAGCCGACGAGGACGGGCTGGCGCTTCGGCTTCTCCTCGGGCGACACCATGCCGGGCTCGTTGACCGTCGGCACGCCCTCCTCGCGCATCGCCGCGGCCTGCGCCGGCGGCTCGGACACCGGGGTCGCCACGCCGCCCGAGCCCTCGGCGTCCACCGAGATGATCGGCACGCCGACGTCCACGGTCTGGCCCTCGGTGACCAGCAGCTCGGCCACCACGCCCTCGAACGGGCAGGGCAGCTCCACGATCGCCTTCGCGGTCTCGATCTCCACGATCGTCTGGTTGACCTCGACGGTGTCGCCGGGCTGGACGTGCCACTTGACGATCTCGGCCTCGGTCAGGCCCTCGCCCACGTCCGGCAGCTTGAACAGTTTCGGCTGGCTCACGGGCGTCACCACGCGAAGGTCCGGTCGACCGCGTCCAGGATGCGGTCGAGGTCGGGCAGGTACTGGTCCTCGATGCGGGACGGCGGGTACGGCGTGGAGAACCCGCCGACGCGCAGCACCGGCGACTCCAGCCGGTAGAAGCACCGCTCGGTGATCCGCGCGGCCAGCTCGGCGCCGAACCCGCTGTAGACCGGCGCCTCGTGGACGACGACGCAGCGCCCGGTCCGGTTCACCGAGTCCGTCACGGCGCCGATGTCGAGCGGGTTGAGCGAGCGCAGGTCGATGACCTCCAGGGAGCGTCCCTCCTCGGACGCCGCGGCGGCCGCCTCCAGGCACGTCTTCACCGACGGCCCGTACGCCAGCACGGTGACGTGCTCGCCCGGCCGGACGACCTTCGCCTCGTGCAGCGGCGCCCAGTCGGTGGAGTCGACGTCGACCTCGGCCTTCTCCCAGTACCGGCGCTTCGGCTCGAAGAAGACCACCGGGTCGGGGGAGGCGATCGACTGCTGGATCATCGCGTACGCGTCCACCGGGTTCGAGCAGGCCACCACCCGCAGGCCGGCCGTGTGCGTGAAGTACGCCTCCGGCGACTCCGAGTGGTGCTCCACCGCGCCGATGCCGCCGCCGCACGGGATCCGGACGACGACCGGCAGCGACACCTTGCCGAGCGAGCGCATCCGCATCTTCGCCAGCTGCGTGATGATCTGGTCGGCGGCGGGGAACACGAACCCGTCGAACTGGATCTCCACGACGGGCCGGTAGCCGCGCAGCGCCAGCCCGATCGCCGTCCCGACGATGCCGGACTCGGCGAGCGGGGTGTCGATGACGCGCTCCTCGCCGAAGTCCTTCTGCAGGCCGTCGGTGATCCGGAAGACGCCGCCGAGCTTCCCGACGTCCTCGCCCATGACGAGGACCTTCGGGTCGTTCTCCATGGCCTTGCGCAGGCCTTCGTTCAACGCCTTGCCGAGGGTCAGGGTGGTCACTTCGCCTCCTCCTCGAACGACGCCAGGTAGGCGGCGAACCGCTCCTGCTCCTCGGTCATCAGCGGATGCCGGTCGGCGTACACGTGGTCGAACATCGACAGCGGCTCCGGGTCGGGCAGCGCCAGGCACGCCTCGCGCAGCTCGCGGGCCATCTGCTTGGCCTCGTCGTCGACCTTGTCGAAGAAGGCCGCGTCCGCCAGGTCACCGCGCACCAGGTACGCCTTGACGCGCTCGATCGGGTCCTTGAGCTTCCAGGCCTCTTCCTCGGCCTTCAGCCGGTAGCGCGTGGGGTCGTCCGTCGTGGTGTGGGCGCCCATCCGGTACGTGAACGCCTCGATGAGCGTCGGGCCCTGGCCCGTCCTGGCGTTCTCCAGGGCCTTCCTGGTCACGGCCAGGCAGGCGAACACGTCGTTCCCGTCCACCCGCAGGCCCGGGAAGCCGTAGCCCTGCGCGCGCTTGTAGAGCGGGATCCTCGACTGGCGTTCCAGGGGCTCGGAGATGGCCCACTGGTTGTTCTGGCAGAAGAACACGATCGGCGCGTTGAACACGGAGGCGAACACGAACGACTCGTTCACGTCGCCCTGCGATGTCGCGCCGTCGCCGAAGTAGGCGATGGTGGCGCCCGCCGACGGTGTGCCGAGGACACCGTCGCGCTGGATGCCCATCGCGTACCCGGTCGCGTGCAGCGTCTGGCTGCCGATCACGATGGTGTAGAGGTGGAAGCCGTGTTCCGCGGGGTCCCAGCCGCCGTGGTTCACGCCCCGGAACAGGCCGAGCAGCTTCAGCGGCTCCACGTCCCGGCACCAGGCGACACCGTGCTCCCGGTAGGTCGGGAACACCATGTCGTTCTCGGTCAGGGCGCGCCCCGACCCGATCTGCGCCGCCTCCTGTCCCAGCAGGGACGCCCAGATGCCGAGCTCGCCCTGCCGGGTGAGCGCCACGGCCTCCAGGTCGATCTTCCGCACGATCACCAGATCGCGGTACAGGTCGCGGACGTCCTCGGCGCTGAGGTCCAGGGGGTAGTCGGGATGCTCGACGCGCTCCCCTTCGGGGGTGAGCAACTGGACGAGCTCGGGTCGGGCGAGCTCAGGGGTGTCGGGCGCGCCGCGCACGGAGTCGATCGTCATCGATGGACACTCCTCGTTCGGGGCCGTTACGCGGGATCGCCGCGCAGCCGGCCGATGTCAGCGGCCTTGCTCCCCGGTAAGGGACAAAGGCCGCAATACCATCGTGGCAGACATCACACCCTGTGATGCAAGCCCCGGCATCGAGGTCCCTACCCCGCTCCCGCCCACTGACGCCGCCGTTCCGGGGTGCCACACCCCCGGCCGCTACTCGCGGGAGAGCGCCCGCGTCGCGCCGGCCGCGACGGTCAGGCCGAGGATCAGGCCCGCCGCGACGATGAGGTTGGCGATCCACTGGTAGACGCCCTTCGGGGCGAACTCCATCTCCTGGCCGAGGCTGCCGATGGGCAGGAGCAGGTCGAGCGTGTAGAAGAACGCGTTGAAGTGCGGTTTGTGGCCGGTGTCGAGGACGTCCGGCTTGTGGAGGGAGAAGACGATCGTCCCGAAGGCCAGGAGGCCGACTAGCCAGCTCGCGGCGCGGAACGGGCGGTAGCCGTACCCGACCAGGCCGTCCTGCATCCAGCCGACGATCTTGCGGGGGACGCCCTGGGTCTTGCGCCGGTCGCGGGCCTTGGCGAGCAGGACGGAGCGGCCGTCGGCGTCCAGGCCGAGCGAGCGGTACGTCTGCGCGAGCCGCTCGTACGGTTGCGGTGCGTAACCGTCGGTGTCGCGGCGCAGCCAGGCGAGGCGCTCGCGGGCGGTGAGCGGCGGTTCGAGGGTCTCGTACTGGAGGCCGTCGAGCTGGAGGCGCTCCGGCCACGAGGCGGCGTCGTCGCGCATCAGGTTGATCCGGGCGTAGGACAGGTCCGTGGTGCCCCTGACCGGCTCGGCGGTGCGCAGGAGCAGCTCCTCGGCCTGGACGCGCTGCAGGCTGAGGGCCGTCCCCTGGTCGTGCCGCAGCCGGGCGTCCCGCAGGCTCAGCTGGCCGGTGACGCGCGCGCCGGAGAAGCTGACCGCCCCGGTCGCGGTGAAGCCGTCCGAGCAGTAGACGTCGGTCTCGACGGCCAGGTCGTCGGCGTTGAGCGCGGTCCGCTGGGGCGCGGACAGGCGGGCGCCGACGAACGAGAGGTAGCCGCCGACCCGGGCGCCGCGCAGCCGCACCTCGCCCTCGGCGACGAACCCGCCGTCGCAGAACACGTTCGCGGCCACGTCCAGGCGGCTGGCGTACAGGGCCGCGCCGGACGGGTTGTGCAGCCGGGCGCCCCGGAAGATCAGCTGGCCGCCGACGCGGGCGCCCGGCAGCCGGACCTCGCCGTTGGCCGAGAACCCCTGGTCGCAGTAGACGTTCGCCTCGACCGACAGGCGGTCGGCCAGCAGCGCGTCCCCGCCGGGGTTGGCCAGGTGGACGCCCGACATGTTCAGGATGCCGGTGATGTTCGCCCCGTCCAGCCACAGGCCGCCGTTGATGCGGCTGCCCTCCAGCCACAGGTGCCCGTCCACCCGGGTGCCGGACGCGATCAGGCCCGGCAGGCGGCAGCGCATCAGGTGCACGCTGCTCATGCTCGCCCAGTACAGGTGCGGCGCCTCGTCGAAGTCGCACCCGGTGAGCGCCAGCGGGACGTGGACCTCCGCGTGCCCGAGGTTCAGCGAGCCGGTGATGCGCGCCCCGCCGAGCCGGACGGCGGCGACCTGCCCGGGCTCGGCCTCCACGGCGCCGACGAGCAGCGCGACGAGGACCTCCGCCCTGACCACCCGGTCGTGTCCCCAGCGGTCGGACCGCGTGATGTCGTCGAGCTGCCGGTCGCCGGATGACAGGTCGACCGATTCGCCCCTGGGGAAGGCCTCCCAGAGGCGGCGCTCCGGCGGGGTCAGGTCGTCGATGTTCATCGCGTGGCTCCGGGGGTGCGGATGGATCGTGCTCGGCCATGGTGCCGTACGCTTCAGGATCGTAAGGAAAAGCGCTGATCAGTGAGGGGGCGACCGTGGCGCGTGTCGTCGTGGACGTCATGCTCAAGCCGGAGATCCTCGACCCGCAGGGCCAGGCGATCGCCCGGAAGCTGCCGCAGATGGGCTACGACGGGGTCGTCGCCGTCCGGCAGGGCAAGCGGTTCGAGGTGGAGCTGGAGGGGGACGCCGACGAGGCCGCCCTGGAGCAGGTCGGCAAGATCGCCGAAACGCTGCTGGCGAACCCCGTCATCGAGAACTACGAGGTTCACGTTCTGTAACCACCGGCGAGTATGGCGGTTACGCGATATTCCGCCGGGGAAGTGTTAGCTGCGTCGAGTCGTCGAGCACGCTCCGGGGCCGGGGGAAACGGTGGGAAGCCCGGGGCATGACACGAGGTGTCCGGGTGGAGATGAGGTTCTCGCTCGCGCTGCCGCGCGACGCGCGGAGCATCCCGGTGGTCCGCCGGGTGGTGGGGGACGCGCTGCGCGGGCTGGGCGTTTCCGAGGGCTGCGTCGACGACCTCCTGGTCGCCGTCTCCGAGGCGTGCACCAACGTCGTCCAGCATGTCCGGGCGGCCGGGGACTACAGGGTCACGGGGCACGTCGACGCGGGCATGGGCCAGTTCAAGATCATGGATTGGGGCCGCGGGCCCCGGCCGGCCCCGGAGGACCGGGGGGTTTTGAGCGAGTCCGGGCGCGGCATTAGGATCATGCGTGCGCTGGTGGACGACCTGGACATCGACTCCGCGCCGGATCGAGGCACCGTCGTTCACCTGCGGAAGCGCCTGACCTGGAGCGACGGGGCACTGATAGGTCGCCTCGACCGCGACCTCATGCACAACGCCGGGTAGATTGGTACGCGCGCAGGGGGAATGCGACGCGCAGCGGGGTGATCGGCGGAGAGGATCCCGCCCGTCCCGGCCGCACCTCATTTCGGAGGAACAGAACAGATGGACGCTGCCCGGGTGGGGATCATCACCTTCCCTGGTTCCCTGGACGACAGGGACGCCGCACGCGCGGTGCGGCTCGCCGGCGCCGAGCCGGTCGCGCTCTGGCACGCCGACCACGACCTGCAGGGCGTCGACGCGGTCGTCCTGCCCGGCGGGTTCTCCTACGGGGACTACCTGCGGGCGGGGGCGATCGCCCGGTTCGCGCCGCTGATGACCGAGCTGACGGCCGCCGCCGGCGACGGCCTGCCCGTCCTCGGCATCTGCAACGGCTTCCAGGTGCTGTGCGAGTCGCACCTGCTGCCGGGCGCGCTGCTCCCGAACGCCGGCCTGCACTTCGTCTGCCGCGACCAGCGGTTGCGGGTGGAGAACACCGACACCGCGTGGACCAGTGAGTACACCGAGGGGCAGGAGCTGGTGATCCCGGTGAAGAACCGGGACGGCCGCTACACCGCCGACCGGGAGACCCTGATCGAGCTGGCCGACACCGGCCGGATCGTCGCCCGGTACCTCGACCTGAACCCGAACGGCTCTCTCGACGACATCGCCGGGATCTGCAACGAGGCCGGCAACGTTGTCGGGCTCATGCCCCATCCCGAGCACGCCGTGGAGTCCCTTACCGGGCCTTCTACGGACGGGCTCGGGTTCTTTGCTTCGGTTGTTAAGAGACTGGTCAACGCATGAGCGCAGCGAACCAGGGGACGTGGGGGATCGCTCCCCCACAGGAAGAGCGCATGAGCGGCGCGAACCAGGGGGTGTGGGGGATCGTCCCCCACAAGGAGGACGCATGAGTGAGCAACGGCCCCATGGTTCGGGGCGCGCGACCCGGGACAGTGACGAGCCGTCGATGGAGTGGCTCGGCGAGCTCAGGTCCGACGCCGACGACCCTGAGCTCCAGCCCGTCAACCCCGCGGTGACGCAGGGTTTCAAGGCCATCGTCGACGAGGACATGCCCGTGGTCCGGCCGTCCCGGCAGGAGCCTCCGGCCGAGCGCTCGCCGGGGCCCTTCACCGGGCCCATTCCGGTGCTGAACGGTGAGCAGTCGTCGTCGGACGTCCCGTCGGGGCCTGCTCAGGGCCCTGAGCAGGAGTTCGCGCGTGCGCTGGAGGAGGAGCGCGCCGCCGGTGACCCGAACGTCACCGCGACGGACTCCTCGCTGACCGTGCCCGACCTGAGCGGTTTCGCGGCCCCGCCGCCTCCGTCCGACTCCGGCCCGCAGCCTGCCGTGGGCTCCGGCACGGGCCCCCAGCCCGCGGTGGGGTCCGGCACCGGCCCCCAGCCTGCCGTCGGCTCTGGGACGGGTCCGCAGCCGCCCGTGGGCTCTGGGACGGGCCCGCAGCCCGCCGTGGGCTCCGGAACCCGTCCACAGCCCGCTGTGGGGCCCGGTGCGGGCCCGCAGCCTCCGGTGGGTCCCGGTACGAGTCCGCAGCCCGTCGTCGGCTCTGGGACGGGTCCTCAGCCCGCTGTGGGGCCCGGCGGCCCGGGGACCGGCCCGCAGCCTCTCGTCGACCTGAACACGGGTCCGCTGGTCCGGTTCGGCGCCGAGGGCCCCGGCACCGGCCCGCAGCCTCCGGTCGGCCCCGGCACCGGCCCCCAGCCTGCCGTGGGCCCTGGGACGGGTCCTCAGCCCGCCGTGGGGTCTGGCACCGGGCCGCAGCCCGCCGTCGGCCCCGGCACCGGGCCGCAGCCCGCCGTGGGCTCCGGGACGGGCCCGCAGCCGGCCATCGGACGGGGCACCGGCCCGCAGCCGGCGATCGCGCCCGCCGACCACGGCACGGACACCGTCGCCATCGCCGCCGCGTCCCCCGACCGTCCGCAGCCGTTCGCCGAGCTGGGGATGAACGGCGAGGAGTACCAGCGCGTCCGGCACATCCTGGGGCGCCGCCCCACGTCGGCCGAGCTGGCGATCTACTCGGTCATGTGGAGCGAGCACTGCTCCTACAAGAGCTCCAAGGTGCACCTGCGCCAGTTCGGCGAGAAGGCCCCGAAGACCGACAAGCTCCTGGTCGGCATGGGGGAGAACGCCGGGGTCGTGGACATCGGCCAGGGCTGGGCGGTCACCTTCAAGGTGGAGTCGCACAACCACCCGTCCTACGTCGAGCCGTACCAGGGCGCCGCGACCGGCGTCGGCGGGATCGTCCGCGACATCATGTCGATGGGCGCGCGGCCGATCGCCGTCATGGACTCGCTCCGGTTCGGCCCGGCGGACGCCCCCGACACCCAGCGCGTCCTGCCCGGCGTGGTGGCGGGCGTGGGCGGCTACGGCAACTCGCTGGGCCTGCCCAACATCGGCGGCGAGACGGTCTTCGACGCCTGCTACGAGCAGAACCCGCTCGTCAACGCGTTGTGCGTCGGCGTGATGAAGCACGAGGACATCAAGCGCGCCGTGGCCCCCGGCCCCGGCAACCAGGTGATCCTGTTCGGCGCCCTCACCGGCCCGGACGGCATCGGCGGCGCGTCCGTCCTCGCGTCCGCGACGTTCGACGAGGAGTCGCACCAGAAGCGGCCGTCGGTCCAGGTCGGCGACCCGTTCATGGAGAAGCTGCTCATCGAGTGCTGCCTGGAGCTGTTCCGCGAGGACCTCGTGGTCGGCATCCAGGACCTCGGCGCGGCCGGCGTGTCCTGCGCGACGACGGAGCTGGCCGCGGCCGGCACCGGCGGCATGCACGTCGACCTCGACGCCGTCCCGCTCCGCGACGAGACGCTCCGCCCGGAGGAGATCCTCATGAGCGAGTCGCAGGAGCGGATGATGGCGGTGGTGGAGCCCGCCAAGGTCGAGCGTTTCATGGAGATCTGCGCCCGCTGGGAGATCCCCGCGACCGTCATCGGCGCGGTCACCGACACCCGCCGCCTGGTCATGACGTGGCGGGGCGAGACGATCGTCGACATCCCGCCGGTCACGGCCGCCGACGAGGGCCCGGTCTACAACCGGCCGCTGGAGCCGCCGAAGGACCTCGGCGCGCTGCAGTCCGACACGCCGGGGCGGCTCACCCGCCCGTCCAACGGCGACGAGCTGCGCCGGACGGTCCTGTGGCTGGCCGGGGCGCCGAACCTCGCCAGCAAGACGTGGGTGACGTCGCAGTACGACCGGTACGTCCTCGGCAACACCGTCATGGCCATGCCGGAGAACGCGGGCGTGGTGCGCATCGACGACGAGTCCGGCCTGGGCATCGCGCTGTCCCTGGACGGCAACGGCCGCTACGCGCGTCTCGACCCGTACTCGGGCGCCCAGCTCGCGCTGTCGGAGGCGTACCGCAACGTCGCCGCGACCGGTGCGCGGCCCCTGGCCGTCACCAACTGCCTCAACTTCGGCTCCCCGGAGGACCCGGGCGTCATGTGGCAGTTCGCGCGCGCCGTCGAGGGCCTCGCGGACGGCTGCCAGTACCTCGGCATCCCGGTGACGGGCGGCAATGTCAGCTTCTACAACCAGACGGGCGAGACCCCGATCAATCCGACACCGGTGATCGGCGTCCTCGGCGTCCACGACGACGTGCGCCGCCGGGTGAACATGTCGCTGACGTCCGACGGCGCCACGCTCGCGCTGCTAGGCGAGACCCGCGAGGAGTTCGGCGGCTCCGAGTGGGCGCACGTCGTCTACGGGCACCTGGGCGGCCTGCCGCCGCTGGTGGACCTGAAGGCGGAGGCCGCGCTCGCGTCGGTGATGGTCGCCGCCATCCGGGACGGCCTGGTCACCGCCGTGCACGACCTGTCCGACGGCGGGCTGTCGCAGACGCTGGTGGAGTCGTGCCTGCGCGGCGGCCTCGGCGCCCGCGTCACCCTGCCGGGCGACGCGTTCGTCACGCTGTTCAGCGAGTCGGTGGCCCGCGCCATGGTGGCGGTCCGTCCGGGCGCCGAAGCGCGCCTGGCGGCCCTCTGCGAGTCGGCGGGCGTCCCGGTCACGCAGCTGGGCGTGGCGGGCGGCGACGCGCTGAACGTGACGGGACGCGGCCCGGACGGCGACCAGCAGGAGCTGTTCACCGTCCCCCTGTCCGAGCTGCGCGAGGCGCACGAGCGGATGCTTCCCAGCTACGCCGACTGACCGGCGCCTCCTCGGGCTACCATCCCTCATCAGGGATCTTGAGGAGGCGCACCGGATGCCGCACGCAGTGGCCGCCCGCTTTCAGGAGCTGGCGAGGGTCTCGGACGGCCGGATAGGGCTCCTGCCGGCCGTTCCGGACGACGAGATGTCTTCGTGGGCGACACCCGTCCCCGAGGACGTCCGCGCATTCCTCGGAACCGTCGGCGGTTTCACGATCGGCGACCGGCACGTCTTCGACTTCAACCACCCCGACAACCACGTCCCGGTGGCGAACGAGAACTGGCCGCTGGGCGCCGATTCCTCCACCTACTGGCTTCTGCACAGCGACGGTTCCGCGACGACGTACTACGTGGACGTGGAGAACGGTGCTTGGGGCCGGGTCTTCAGTTTCTGGGAGGAACCCCATGCCCGCCTCGTGGCCCCGAGCCTGCTGAGCTGGGCGGACAACCTGGCGTCAGGGCTGGAGGCCGCCCTGCGAACCGATGGCGACCTGGGCCAGGCGTTCAGCGACTGGCTGTTCGGCAACGAGGAATCCCTATCCCGCCATCCTGAGAACACCGTCCAACCCATGCCGGCGGCCACGGCGCGCGTATCCGACGACCCGGAAATCGCAGCCGCCGCGGCCCACCTTCCCGACGACGCCTTCCTGGCGGATCTCCGCAAAGCCGTCTACCCCACGGAGATCCCTTTCGCGTCCGTCGTCCCGTACGGCGAAGAAGTGACGTACGCCCGCTCCGCGAACGGCCGTTTCCTGACCGCCACGATAATCCCCGACCCGTAAAACCCGGAGCGCAGATGATCACCCCCGCCGAGCATTGGGTCTACAAGGACAGCAAGGGAATCACGCTCGAACGGGGGCTCAAGCGCGGGGACCTGTCATGGCAGGGCTTCGAGCGGTTGACCGCCCGATCCGCCATCGGCGCGCTCGGTGAGCTGTCACGCGACCTGGCGCGTCCCCTGGACTTCGGGATCACCCGGCGGGTCGTGGAGGAGGTCGACGGCATCCCCGGCATCGGCGTCCACGTTCCGCGCCGCTGGAACTGGTACCTGACGACCCCGGACACACCCCAGTACGCGCACTCCGCCTATGTCGACCCGGTGGAGGTGAAGGCCGAGACGATCGACGAGGCGAGCATGTTCGAGGTGGCCGCTCGCGCGCTCGACGACCCAGACGACGTATCCACCGGCCAATGGGTCGAATGGGAGGAGATGTACGTCCACGACACCATGGCCCACGTGCCGCAGCAGCACGGCCCGGCGGACCACCTGGTGGTCGACGACTACGACAACCGCAATGCCGACGTCCACATCCCGCTGATACGCGCGGACGACGGCACGACATGGGCCCACCGGGCCCACATGGTCACCTGGCCGCCGCTCTCCATGGACGCGCACAACCACACCGGAACCCGGCGCCCCGACCACGAAGACTTCGACACCTTCATCCAGCTCCGGATCCACGTCAACTGGTCACTCTGGTGGGAAAAAGAAGCCCCAGGCCACGCGATCCTCACCCGCACCCTCGACCGCCTCCACACCCAAGGCTGGACGTAGGCCCAGAGCAGCCGCAGACCCCCGCGTCGGTCGGCCACAGCCCTGGTCGGAGGGCCGGGCGCCTAGAAGACCGAGTTCTAAAACCCCAAGATCGCGACCAGCGACGATATCGCGCATAACGGTGCTGACCTGGTCCTCGTCCCCTCGGTCACTCTCAACGTCTCGCACATGATCGCGCCCCCATGTGCCCCCGATGTGCCCTCTGTGCTGTCCGGGCCTTGGCCGGATCGCCGCATCTTTATCCGTTCGACCATGGCCAGGGTCGCTGGCTGGCTTCCCCGCGCTGACCTCACGGTGACGGATCACGTGCGGAGGCGTCTGCTGGTGATGCTGTCACCGCTGCTGTCCGTCCCTACGGGTGAGCCGAGCCAAGCCGTTGTCGCCTATCTGCACACGCCAGGAACTTGGCCACGCGTGATCGACGTTCGGATCGCTCACTGTGGCTCCATCAAAGTTAGATTCGCTTTCGAACTGCGCTTCATGGAACCTAGTGGTACCGCTGAACTGCGCTCCGCCGAACCCAGCGGTCCCACCGAACCACGCCCCGCGGAACTGGGCGTCACCGCCGAACCGCGCCTCCCTAAAGGTGGCATCCCCACTGAACTGAACCCCTCCGCCGAATCTCGCATCTCCAACGAACCGCGCTTCAGCGAACCAGGCATCGCTGCCAAACCGCGCCCCGTGGAAGCCGCCGGCCCCACCGAACTGCGCTCCGCCGAACCCAGCGGTCCCATTGAACTGCGCTCCGCCGAACACGGCATCCCCGCTGAATTGCGCTCCGCCGAACCCAGCAGTCCCATTGAACTGCGCTCCGCCGAAGCTGATAGTCCCACCAAATCGAGCCGCGCCGAATCCAGCAGCTCCCTCAAAGTGCGCCTCGCTGAAGTCGACAGTCCCACCGAATTGAGTCTCGCCGAAGCTGACAGCCTCACCGAATTGCGCCCCGGCGAAGTTGACGGCTCCGCTGAACCGTGCCTCCCGGAATCCAGCGCTCCCACTAAAACGAGCGTCGATGAAACGAGCATCTCTTGGAGAGCAGCCATTGAAGTCGAAAAAGATCAATTGCGCGCCGCTGAGGTCGACGTCAATGTTCTCCCAGTAGGAGGGGAGATCCTGCTCTCCTAATTGCGTCGTGATCAAGTGACGTTTCAGGAGTTTTTGCACAGTGAGCCGAACTTGGAGTTCTTGGTGGGCTAAGTCAGTGGCAACCGGATCGAAGCGGGTAGAGTTGTTCGATTCGCTACCTTCGGGGTCCTGCCAAGTGGGTGGGAGCCGAAAGGGCATCCGCAGGTAAGAGCAGACGACGTCGATGACGGTTTGCCGGTAGTAGGGGTGGTCTTGAGCCAGGCGCTCTAGGGAGTACAGCCCACCTAGCCGGACGGCCGCTTTATCATGTCCGAGCAACTCGACGGCCTGGCCGTATTCGACATGGGCTTGGACGCGTTCGGCGCGTTCACCAGCAGCCTCGTCGACGCGTTGGCGGCGATAGGCGGTGACCAGGGCTACCAGGGCACCGACTCCGGCCACTAGGGCAAAGACAAGTTTGAGCAATTCCAGGAGATCCTTGGTCTCCAGTGGCTTCGGCTTTGCCTGGGATGGCGAGCCCAGCAGCCACAGCACCAGGAACCAGGCGGCGACCAGCAACACCACAGCGGCGGTGAAGGCGAAGGTCAATGCCCGGCGGATCGACCACAGCCCGAGTGTCTTGTGTGCGTCCTTGATCGGCCGATACCCCGGTGTCTGTCCGCTCTGCCGCATGAGCCCGATGCTACGGACAGCGCGGCCATATCCAACGATTGTTCAAGGTGAACTCGCTGCCCGCAACCGGCCACCTGCATTCGCCTGGCGTGCGACATCTGCGAGGGTCTTGGGCGTCCGGCGTAGCTGGTTTCTTCCCCTCACCTTCCTCCCCCCGGCCCCGACGAGACCTGTACTTAGCGACGGACAGGTTCCGTCAAGGGTGGCCGTAGGCCATCACGTAGTGACGCCGTAGGCGCCCTTGACGGGTTCTGGCCGTCGCCATCCTCGACAGATCGGGGTCGGGGGAGCCCCGCGGATTTCCGCCTCAGCCTGCAACGTCCCTGTATCGGGGATGGCTTGTGCTTGACCTGATGCACCATGTGCGACGGCGGCGCGGCCCCCGTGGCGGCCGGATGGGGCGGGGCCGGCGGCGCAGCGCGATGCGCGGCCCAGCGCGGCCGTCCGGTGACCGGCGCCCACGCCGCACGCTCCGGGCGGCCTGGCGCGGGGCCGCGCAGCGGCCTGAGCGCCGCCGCCCCTTGATCCAAAACAGCCCAATTCGGCAGCGCTCCAGCGAGAGTCCAACCAGAACGCATGATCAATTGATATATTGGGCGCATGCCAGCTAGGTTGCTCATCCCACGCGACAAGTTCGAGACGCAACTCAAGCAGTCACTTGCGCGCTACGAGAAACTTAAGGTCATGCCGATTTCTACCACGGCTGATCGAAAGACCCTGTTGGCAGCCTTCAAGAGCTGGGATGAACACAACAAGAGGCTTATCGAGAATAGCTTCACTGCGGTTCCTTGGCATGAAAGTAGTCCCAAGTCAGACTATGCAGACCTCCAGGATTTGGAATTCTTTTCCAGTCTTGATCTTGAGGAGGATCAAACAGGGACCCTACTCAAGCTTGCCGCTGAGAAGGCGCGCAAGATTCTTTCCCTGATTGACTCACTGTCACTCTATGAAGTAGAAGGTTCGAGCACAGGGGCTTCAAGCTTGAGTGTAGAACAAGCGGGTGTGATCTTTCTGGTTCATGGGCGCGACTCAGCCGCTCGCGAAGAAGTGCGCCGCGCCCTTGAGCGGATGACTGACCTCGCAGTTGTTGTTCTCAGCGATGAGGCAGCCGCTGGCAGCACCATAGTCGAGAAGGTCAGTTCTCATATCGGATCCTCTTCATACGCCGTGGTACTAATGACTGCGGATGACGAGGGTCGCCTTAAAGGCGACTCCGATCTATCGAGCAGAGCTCGACAGAATGTCGTATTGGAACTTGGCTATGTACTGGCTGCCCTTGGTCGGGCAAACATTGCCATCCTCAAAGAGGACGGCGTGGAGCTTCCGAGTGACGTACAGGGCATGAATTACATTGTCTTCGATGCGGGCGGGGGCTGGAAGCTTCGCCTCGTTCAGGAACTCAAGGCGGCGGGCTTTAACGCAGACGCAAACAAGATCCTGCCGTGAGCAGGAGTCTCCAGATGTCGACGCAAGAATCGAGTTCCAGTGAATCTGCTTATGTTTTGACGCTGGCAGATGATTCTTACCGCTGGTACCAGCGTGCAGCTCAAAAGGCGCGGAGGTACTATCGACTCACCGAGGTTCTTCAGCTAGTACTATCTTCAGCTATACCGATCTCGGCGGTACTTTCTCCCAAGAATGCCATAGTTCCAGCAATCCTCGGTAGTCTTGTTGTCATCCTCACGGGATTACGGTCAATATTCCATTGGCATGACGACTACATCAGATTTAGCGAGGCACGCGAAGCCGTAGAGGCCGAACGCCGCCTTTATTTGACAAAGACTGAGCCCTACAATGACGACCTCACACGGGATGGCCTTCTGGCACAGTCGGTCACAGAGATTGAGCAGCGGGAAATGAGCGCCTGGATTAAGATCGCCAAGCCGCGCAAGCAGAAGCGAAAATAGCCCCGGCTCACATAATTCGGCCGGGCAATTCTTGTAACGGAAGATTTTCGACTTCTGCAAGGAGGCAGTCTCGGGCCGTTTAGCGCGTGTTCGCAGCTTGGCTCGTTCCGCCCATTAGAGCGACTATATCTTTGGCGATCGCTTGTGTCGTGCCGACGGTGGCGGCTGACGCGAAGGTGTGATCGGTGCCGTCGTGATTGATGACCTTGGCTCCCGCTTCGCGGGCGATGATGACGCCAGCGGCCATGTCCCACGGTTTGTTGGAGAGGGTGATGCTGGCGTCTAGTTTGCCTTCGGCAAGCCAGGCTAGGTCGATGGCTACTGAGCCGAGCATGCGGATTCGTTGGACGTTGGCGGCTAGGCGTTCGGTGAGGGCGATGCGTTGGCGGTTCTTGGCTTCGGCTCCCTCGCCCACGGCGTAGTCGCCTATGGCCACGATTGCGTCTTTGAGGTCGGTGGTCATGCTGGCTTGGATGCGGCGGTCACCGAGGTAGGCGCCGGTGTGCTGGGCGGCGTGGTAGCGGTTGCCCAAGAACGGTAGGTCGATGACGCCTACTACGGGGCGGCCTCGTTCGATGAGGCCGATGGAGATACCGCACAGGGGGATGCCTCGGACGAAGTTGGCGGTGCCATCTACCGGGTCGATCGCCCACATGAGTCCGCCGGTGGTGTCTCCGCTGATGCCCTCTTCCTCGCCGAGGATGGCGATGCCGGGGGTTCGTTCTTTGAGGTGGGCGCGGACGGCGCGTTCGACGGCGTAGTCGACTTCGCTGGCCATGTCGCGGTCGCCTTTGGCGGTGACTAGGCCGGGGACGCGGGTGCGCACTAGTTCGCTGGCTATCTCCGCTGCTTGGAGGGCGACGGGTAGTAGGGCTGCTGGTGCGTCGGTCATACGGTGCGGCCTCGTTCCCATAGCGCGTTGAAGATCTCTTCGAACGTCCCATACAGTCCGGTGCCGGTCGTACCGCGCTCGGCGAGGAAGGTGGGCGAGTCGACTCCGCGGGCGTTCGGTAGGTAGGGCTGCATCACGCAGAGCTGGTCGTTGATGAGCGTGATGTTGAACCGGATGGTCTCGTCGTACACGGCGACCGACAGGCGGTCTTGGGCCTCGGGCGATAGGCGCTTGCGCAGGCGGGTCAGGACTTCGATGTTCAGGCGTGTGAGGGTGGTGAGGTGGTTGTCGCTGTAGCCCTCTTCGTGTTCGCGGGCTCGGATGGCCTCGCCTTCGGGGTCCAGGAACAGGGCTTGCAGGATGGCGCCGTCCTCGATGAGCCGGAAGAGACGGGTGTCGGGGTACTGCTGGCACAGCATGTTGAGGGAGAGGCCGGCGGCCCGGATGCTGCTCGCGCCGTCGAGCAGGGCGTGCGGTGGGTGGGCGAATGAGAACTCGGCGCGGGTGGCGAAGACGGCGGTGACGTCGGCGTAGGGGTTCGGGCCAACCCTGTCGGCGGTCGACTCAAGGTCTGCGCGCTCGTCACTAGGGGCGGCGTAGGCCGCGGGCTCGTCCGCCAGGACGTGAGGCGGGCAGGGGGCGAACAGCTCGTCGGCGGTCCACTCGGGGAACATCGCTTCTAAGACGCGGCAGTGGTCTGTGTAAGGGAGGCGCTTGAGTTCACCGGACGTCCAGCGGTGGAGCTGGGCACGGCTCGGGGCGGTGCCGGAGAGTTCGGGCGAGATCTTCTTGGCGGCCTCGTTGTAGGCGGCCTGAAACATGCCGTAGCGATGTAGGCGGCGCTGACGAATCACGACCTGCAACAGGATCGGTTGGGGAGACACCGGCCGTCCTCTCTGGGTGGGCGTTCACCAGGCTAGGCGCGACACGAGATCGAAGACGAGACAAAGTCGAGACAGATACAAGACGTTGACGCTCAAGACGAGATGATCACGGCGTCGTGACGCAACGTGACTCGTTGGCACGGTGTCGTCATGGCGAGCGATTGCACCTCTTGCAGGGGACGCGGAGTCAAGCGACGCGTTGCACGGCGGACGTTGGCTCCGGGGCACGTGGCGGGCGTTCCGGCTGACAGCCGTCAGGACACCTGCCCTGACTGCCTGGGGACCGGTCACGCGTCCGAGCGGCAGGACGGTGCGGAGTCGTGAACGCCAGGGATTTCGAGCTGCGGCTTCTGGCTGATCTGCGTACCTCGCTGCTCGGTCTGGGCCTGGCCGTCCGACTGGACGAGGGGATGCCGGGGCTGCTGGTGGGCACGGCCAATCCGGGCTTGTTCGTGTGGGTGTTCGTCGGGGCCTCCGGGCGGACGTTCACCTGGCGGCGTGACGACAGCAAGCACCCGGTCGACGACGTGCCGGGCGCGGCGGCGCAGGTCGTTCGTTTTGTGACCGCTCAGGCCGGACAGCTCAACGGGTCGGCCAACGACCACTTCGACTAACGCCTCGGCTGGCCCGATGGGCTGGCCATGGCGCATTGAACGGCAGAGCCGGCGGCGCGACGAGGATGGCCCGCTGCGTGATCGTCCCCCATTTCCCCCGTGGATCACGTGTGTGGGAGGGGCGGGCACAGGCCCCGCGCCGTCGGCTCTGCTCCAACGAAAGCGAGAAACAGGTGATGGGTCCTTCTATCTCCCGTGACGCCGAACTCCGCGTGCTGGGTGACCTTTGCCGGGCGTTGGTCAAGCGCGGTCTGTACGTCCAGCTGCGCGACGCGGTGCCGGGGCTAACGGTCACTCGGAGGGGCGGGACGGCGACGGACGTCATCGGCTACGTCGTGGTGAACCGGCGCAAGGGTGAGGTCTCGTGGTGGCGGGTGGACAACTTGCACCCGATCACGGACTTGGACGGCGCGGTGGACCTGATCAGCGCTTTCATGGCGGAGTCGGCGACCCCCGACCGTCCGAGGTCTCGGCCGTGAGGTCGTGGCCCCAGGATGCCCCCGATGACGTGACTGCGGCCGTCGTCACGCTGGAACGCCGGTTCCCGGGGGCTTCGGTCTGGTTCGGGCAGCACACCTTCCGGTGGTGGGCCGTGGTGCCCGGTTCTACTCGGTGGATGCTCGTTGAAGCGATGACGCCTATGCAGCTCGCGGACAGGATGGCTGAGGTGCTCGGGTCGGCTGTGCCTGGCGGCGTAGTCGGGCCTCGTGGTGTCCGGTAGTCGTGACAGCCGGGGCGGGTTGGGCGTAGGTTAGGCCCGACCTGGTAAGACAACCTGTCGGATGATGGACGGTCGAGATGAGCCTTGAATCCGTGCCGCCGAAGTACGCCCAGCTCGTCACGGAGCTTCAACGGCGCATCGAAGCAGGACAGTACGCGCCCGGCTCGGCGATGCCCAGTGAACACCAGCTCATCGAAGAGTTCAGCGTCAGCCGCCCGACCGTGGTCGCGGCCCTGCGGGTGCTCCGCGATCAAGGCTGGATCGACTCCCGGCAGGGCAAGGGCCGGTTCGTCCGCGGCCGTCCTGCCCTGGCCTCCCTGGAGAGCGCGCGGGCGGGTCAGGTTCGGTTGGCTGGCTCGGAAGCGGCCATCCCTGGTGAGTTGCTGGCCTCGGGGGTGGTGGATGCTCCGAACCGCGTCCGGACGCTCCTTGGTCTCGACTCGTCCGGCAAGGCGTTCCTTCGCCGGCGACTGCTGACGGCTGACGGTGCGCCGTCTGAACTCCTCTCCCTGTGGCTGCCCCTGGACCTGGCGGAGGGAACGAACCTGACCAGCGGTGTGCCCCTGGGACAGGGTGTGCGGGAACATCTGGAATCTCGCAAGGGCGTGAAGTTCGATCACATCATCGAGCACATCGTCGCGAGGATGCCGACTGAGGAGGAAGCGGGCCTGCTGTCCATGCGTGACGGGACGCCGGTCCTCGTCGTGTACGCGACGGCTCGGGACGCTGCTGGCCGTCCGCTGCTCGTGGTCGACACGGTCATGCCTGCTGACCTGCATGAGCTGGAAGACGCCTACCCGCTGGCGTGACCGCATCCGGCCACACGCCGGTTAGTTACTTGATAGACCAAGCTGGGTACGATCACACTTGATAGGTCAACTGACAGACAGTTGACCGGACGGGATGTGATCACAGTGGCAGTGCAGGGTCCGTTCAAGGTCGCGTTCGGGGATGTGTTCCCGTTCGGCGCGTTCGTCAAGGGCGGGGTGGAGCCGGTGCGGGACTTCGACCGGTCGACCCGGGAGAACTTCGTGCAGGCGCGGGACAAGGACACCGGCGAACTCGTCTGGGCCGTGGAGGTCCTGGACGCCGACCCGGAGTCCAAGGGCACGTTCAAGGTCAAGCTGGCCGGGCCGGTGCAGCCGCTGGTTCCGGAGGCTCCGTCGGGGTTCCCGTTCGTGCCGGTGGAGTTCGACGGGCTGGCGGTGACGCCCTACGTCAACAGCGGCACGGGCCGTCTGGCGTACTCGCTGAAGGCGGCGGCGGTGCGTCCGGCCAACTTCAAGGGCGCGGGCCGGACGGCGGGCAAGGACAACGCGGCGAAGGATGCGGCGTGATGGCGGGCGGGCGCATGTCGGCGCTGTCGCTGCCGATCGATGCCGGTGCGTCGGTGGAGTTCAAGCCGTTCCGGGCGCGTACGCCGCTGTTCACCGTGTCGGCGGGTCGGGTGCTGGTCACCCTCACCCTTCCCGAACGGCTGGGCGCCGGGGACGTGGAGTTCGCGCGGGCGCTGGCCGAGCAGGCGACGGCGTACGCGGTGGAGGTCGAACGGCTGTTTCGTTCCGACCGCCGTCCCTCGTCGGGGCGGTCCTCGTCGGGCCGGTCCTCCCGTAAGGGGGTGGCGGCGTGAAGGACGGATACGGCTCGCTGGGCGTCCACTTCGGCGCGGACACGCGCTTTGACTGCCACATCTACCCCGACAACCCGCCGACCGCGCCGATTCTGACGGTCTCCACGCCGGGCCTGTCGCTGGCACTGTCCAACCGGGGACGTGGTCTGGAGGAGGGCGACCTGCAGAACGCGCGGCGGCTGCTGGAGGTCGTCACCCGGTTCACGGCCGAGGTGGAGCGGCTCCACGCCCTCTACGGCTTCACGGCCGAGTCCCCCGAGTCACCCGGGTCCGCCGAGTCCTCCGGGTCCGCCGAGAACGCGGCGGCGTGATGTAGGTGGGGCGGCTGGAGCTGGTACCTCCGGCCGCCCCGCTTTTCCTCTCCCCTCAAACACCCAAAAGAAGAGGTCATCCATCATGGCATGGGAGTTCCGCAAGCTCCGTCCCGGCGACAACGTCGCCGTAGAAGCCCAACGCGACCCGTTCGCCGCCCCCAAGTGGGCGCCTCCGGTGTGGCACATGCCCGAAGGGCTCGTGCTGATCGTCAACGCCGTCCGCGTCCTGGTCCGCACGCTCGTCTTCCTGGCCCGCAACATCGTCCCCGTCACCGTCCTGTCCGGCCTGGCCTGGCTCGGCGTCCGGTTCGGATGGACGGTCCCCGTCCTGGTCCTGGCCCTCGTCGCCGTAGCGCTGGGTGTGTGGGCGGGGGTGGACCGTCCGTCCTTGGTCCGCTGGGTCGCTCGTCCGGCCCGTGCCCGGTGGCGGCTCATCTTCGTGTACCGGCGGCACTGGCAACCCGTCCTGGTCACCGCCGGACTGACCAAGGTCCACAAGGGACGGGAGTATCTGCCCTCCCTGGTCCGCGTTCGCTGCGGTCCGACGTCTGACCGCGTCTTGGTGAAGATGCTCAAGGGGCAGGCTCCGGACGCGTGGGAACGGGTCGCGGTCAACCTCGCGCACGGCTTCGGCGCAACCCTCGTCCGCGTCCGCGACGGGGACCGTCCGGGACGGATCTGGCTGGAGTGCGTCCGCAAAGACGCCCTCGCCGTCCCCATCCCCGCACTCCCCGTCCCCGACCCGTCCGAGGTCGACCTGTCCGGCCTGGAGATCGGACGGACCGAGGACGGCTCACCCTGGCGGCTGCGGCTCCTCGGAACCCACGTGCTGATCGCGGGCGCCACAGGAGCCGGCAAGGGCTCGGTCATCTGGTCCACCATCCGCGCACTCCTCCCGCTCATGCTCGGCGGGCTGGTGGAGGTGTGGGCCGTCGACCCCAAACGCATGGAGCTGTCGTTTGGGCGGGCGCTGTTCGAACGGTACGGGCGCTACTCCTCCGATCCCAAGGGCGGCATGGTCGATCTGCTGGAGGCGGCGGCCGAGGACATGAACGCCCGCGCGGAACGGTTCGCGGGGGTGACGCGGTCGTTCACGCCCAGCCATGAGTTCCCGTTCCGGGTGATCGTGGTGGATGAGCTGGCGTTCCTGACCGCCTACTGCCCCGAACGCGACCTCCGCAAGCGGGCCGAGTCCGCGCTGGCCGTGCTCACCTCACAGGGCCGGTCGGTGGGGTACTGCGTGATCGGGGCACAGCAGGACGCCCGCAAAGAGGTCAACAACCTGCGCAACCTGTTCCCCGACCGCATCGCCCTGCGGCTGGACGAGGATGAACAGGTCGACATGGTGCTCGGCGACGGTGCCCGCGACCGTGGCGCCCTGGCCGATCAGATCTCCTCCATCCCCGAGATCGGCGCGGGAGCCGGGTTCGTCCGGCTGGAGACCACCCCCGACCCGGTGCGGGTCCGGGCCGCCTACGTCTCCGATGACGACATTCGGGCCATGGTCGCGCTGGGCTTCCCGGACGTGGAGGCGGCGTGACACAACTGACCCTCGACGGATCGGCGTCTATCGCACCCTCCGAGGAGTCGACATCGGCCGCTGAGGGCTCGCAGACGGGCGCGGTGGTCAAGTCGCTGGCTCCGCTGGCACGGGGCGTGCTGGAAGCGGTCGCGGTCGAACACGGCGTCTGTATCCGGCCGGTGCCCATGCGGCGCGTCGACCTGCACACCGGCACGGCCGAAATGGTGTACGTCCCGTGTAATCACACGCTGGCCTCGGTGTGCCCGTCGTGCGCCGAACGCAAGCGCAAACTGCGGGCCGTGCAGTGCTCCCAGGGCTGGCACCTGGACACCGAACCCGTCATCACCCGCGCCGACCCCGATGCCGAGCAACACGCATGGATGCAACTGCGGGCGCAAGCGGCGGCGGCCCGTGACCGCGCATCCCAGGACGGCACAGCGGACGGGGAAGGGCCAGAGTTCTGGGATGCGGTGGTGCGTGACCTCGACAACGAACTCGAACGCACCGGCGTGCGCGGCTCGCTCAAGACCGGTGAGCAGACCAGGGGCCGGCGCACCCGGTCGACCCGGCGGCGGCAGGATGCGCCGGACCTTCCTCGGCGGCCGGTCGACTCGCGCACGGTCGGCAAGGTGTTCCGCGGCAAGGATGGAAAGACGTTCCGGCCGTCGATCTTCCTGACCCTGACGCTGGACTCCTACGGGCGGGTGCGCTCGGACGGAACCCCGGTCGACCCGGACACCTACGACTACCCGCGGGCCGCACGGGATGCCCTGCACTTCTCCAAGCTGGTGGACCGGTTCGTGCAGAACCTGCGCCGGTTCGTCGGCTACGACGTCCAGTACTTTGCCACCGTCGAACCGCAACGCCGTCTCGCGCCCCACCTGCACATGGCCATTCGCGGCACGATTTCGCGGGCTGAGCTGCGGCAGGTGGTGGCGGCCACCTATCACCAGGTGTGGTGGCCCTCGACCGACCGTGTCGTCTTCGAGAGTGACCACCTGCCGGTCTGGGACGACGTGGCGGGCGAGAACGGCGGCGGCTACCTCGACCCGGCTACCGGTGAGGTACTTCCGACCTGGGATGAGGCGTTGGACGCCCTCGGCCAGGACGATGACGCCGATCCGCTGCACGTGGTGAAGTTCGGTCGGCAGATCGACGCCCAGGGCGTCATGCCGGACTCGCCCGAGTCGCGCAAGCTGATCGGCTACCTGACCAAGTACCTGGTCAAGGGCGTCGCCGAATGCCACACCGCCGAAACTGGCGCGCAGCGTGAACACGTCGACCGGATGGCCGAGACCCTCCGCTACGAACCGTGCTCGCCCACCTGCGCGAACTGGCTGCGCTACGGCGTTCAACCCAAGAACCCCCGCAAGGGCCTCACGCCCGGCTACTGCAAGGGCAAGGCACACCGACGCGAACACCTCGGCTACGGCGGTCGCCGCGTCCTGGTCTCGCGTAGGTGGTCGGGCAAGACGCTGGCCGATCACAAGGCCGACCGCAAGGCGTGGGTTCTGGCGCGGCTCGCTGAGGCCGGAGTACCCGTGCTCAACCCGGTCGACCCGAACGCCGTCCACGTCTGGGAACGCGCCGGACCCGGCGACCCCGACGTCAAGCCCACAGACCAACGGCTTCTGCTCCTGATCAACGAACGCATCCAACGGCGCCGCCAGCTCGACGCCGCAACCCACCACCCCACCCCAGAACTTTCGGCAACTCCGGAGGCAGCGTGAGCAGGACGTCAGATGCCGAGGTGCTGAACCTGCCGGTCGATCGGACGTGGACTCCACAGGAGGTGTCTCGCTTCCTGGGCGTACCGGTGGCCACCCTCCATCAGTGGCGCTACCTGGGCACCGGCCCCAAAGCGGCCAAGGTAGGGCGGCATCTCCGCTACCTGCCCGCTGATGTCCTCGACTGGTTCCGGCAACAGCAGGAGGCTGCGTAATGGCCGTGTACGACCGTTGGCACACGGCCAAGCCTCGCAAGGACGAGCAGGGCCGACCGCTGTTCCCATGCCGTGAACACAAGCAGTTCCCCAGCGTCGATCACGGCAAGGGGGACCGCTGGCAAGTCCGGTGGCGTGACGAGAACGGCAAGCAGTGCAAGCGCAACTTTGCGAAGAAGGCGGGCAAGGACCCGAACACGTGCGCTGACGCGTTCGACGCGAAGATCAAAGCTGACCTCGACGCCGGGATGTACGTCGACCCGAATGCCGGGAAGGTCACGTTCCGCGAGTACGCCGGGGAGTGGCTTGCGGCCCAGACCTTCGACGAGGGGACCCGCGACGCCATCGAGCAGCGGCTACGCCTACACGTCTACCCCGACCTCGGAGACAAGCAACTCGGCGTGCTGTCCAAGCGGCCGTCCCTGATGCAGGCGTGGCTGCGGGGACGTCAGCAGGTGATCGCGCCGAACTACGTCCGCGTGATCCTCGCGCACGTGTCCACGGTCTTCAACGCGGCCATAGATGACGGCGTGATCATCAAGAATCCGTGCCGGGCCTCGTCGGTGCGTGCGCCCAAGCGGGACGGGCGAAAGTTCGAACCGTGGTCTGTCGAACGGGTGGCGGCGGTCGGGCAGGCCATTACCGAGCGATACGCGGTGATGGTGGCCGTTGGTTCTCGCCTCGGAATTCGGCAAGGTGAGGCGTTCGGCCTGGCCGAGGAAGATGTCGACTTCATCCGCGGGGTCGTGCACATCCGGCGACAGATCAAAATCTTCAAAGGCCGGCGCAAGGTGTTCGCTCTGCCCAAGGGCGGCAAGGAACGCGACATCCCGCTACCGGACTCGCTGCGGCTGCTCCTGGCCGAGCACATGCAGTCGGACAACTACCCGCCGGTGCCGGTGACCCTGCCATGGAAGACGCCGGACGGTGACCCGGTCACGGCTCGTCTGATCTTCACGACTCGGCAGGGGACGCCCATCCATCGGACGGAATGGAACCGCTTCGTCTGGAAACCGGCCCTCGTGCGCGCCGATGTTCCGGCAACTCGGGACAACGGGTTCCACGCGCTGCGGCATCACTTCGCGAGCGTCCTGCTGGAGCGTGGCGTGGACATTCGGGCGCTGGCCGAGTTCCTTGGGCACGCTGACCCCGGGTTCACTCTGCGGACCTACACCCATCTCATGCCGTCCAGCCGGGACAGGATGCGCAAGGCGATCGATGAGACCTGGGGAACGATTCCGGGGGCGAGTGCCCTGGATGTGCCCTCTCGGGAGATCTCGTGAGGTGCGGCCCTGGTCGGAGGGCCTTCACCTCTAGAAGACCGAGATGTGGACGTGGTCGTAGTGGTTGGCGGTCACGCCGCCTCGGTTCTCCATCGTGCGCCAGCCGGGGCTGCGCATGTCGTAGATGCGCTGGCGCCAGATGACGTACTTGATGCCGAGGGCGCTCGCGTGGGAGATGGCGTACTCGGCCGCGCGGTCGCCCTGGGTCTTGGCGCTGCCGCCCGCCATGACGCCGCCGGTGGTGACCATGAAGTCGCAGGCGTGGCCGGTGCCGTGGTCCTGGGGGTCGCCGGTCTGCCGGACGCAGCCGATCGTGGGGAAGGGGCCCGCCTCCAGGTCGATGGTGTTCTTGACCTTGAGCATGCGGGGGGTGACGCCGCCCAAGCCGGTGCTCGGCGACTCCGGCTTGTACTTCTTGACCAGGGCCTGGATCTTCGCCTTGCGGCTCTTCAGGTCCTTGATCTCCTTTTTGAGGTCCGTCATCTTCTGCTGGGCCTGCTTGCGGGCCTGGAGCTGGGCGTCGACGAGCTTCTGGATCTGGGCGACCTTCGCGGCCTTGTTCTGGGCGAGGTGGCTGACCAGGGTGGCGTTGCTGAGGAGGTCGGACGGGTTCGCGTCGGCCAGGAACGTGACGGTCGGGTCCTCGCCGTTGGTCATGTACTGGTTCGCGGCGAGCTGCGCGACGAGGCCGCGGGCCTCCTGGAGGTCGCGCTGGAGGTCGTTGGACTTGTCCAGCGCCTTCCTGGCGGCGTACTCGGCGTCCTTCAGCTTGGCGAGGTCGCCGCCGTACTCCTTGTCGAGCTGCTCGATCTGACGGTTCAGCTTGGCGAACTTGCTGCTGTCGCCCGGGTCGAGGGGCAGGGACGCAGGCGCGGCGCCGGCCGACGGCGTCGCCGTGCCGAGCAGGGGCAGCGCGGCGGCGACGGCCACGAGAGCCGCAGCGGCGCGTCGTCCGCCCCGGCGGCGATCGGTGGGCCGACGGGTGGAGGCGGGGGTCTCCACGTGTTCTCCTCTCGTCATGGCCAAAGGGTCAATGGACGTTAAAGAACCGTCTTTGCCTCGCCAAGAGTAAACCCCTGGCGTGCGTGGGACGGCGCGAAGCGCGAGATGCCCGGCTCCTTTGCTGGGAGCCGGGCCATCTTACGTGACAGGACTCACAGCTTGCCCTTGTAGACGAGCCGGTTCGCCTGTTGCTTCAGCCTCTTGAGTGTGTGTGTCGAGTTGTCGTTCAGCCACTTCTGCACCTGCGGGAAGGTGGCCTTCTTGTGGGTGGACAGGTAGAGGGCGGCGACGCCGCTGACGTAGGGGGCCGCCATGGACGTGCCGCTGAGGCCCTTGTGGCCGCCGCCGGGCCAGGTGGAGTAGATGCCGTAACCGGGTGCGTTGATGTCGACGCACTTGCCCCAGTTGGAGAACGCGGCGCGGTTGTCGTACTTGGTGGTCGCGCCGACGGTCATGACCCATCCCGCGCCGGACGGCGAGAACTTGCAGGCGTCGGCGTTGTCGTTGCCCGCGGCGACGGACACGAACACGCCGGACTTGGACAGGTTCATCACCGCGGTGTTCAGCGCCGCGGACTTCGGCCCGCCGAGGGACAGGTTCGCGACGGCGGGCTTGGCGGCGTGGGTGCGCAGCCAGTTGACGGCGGCGACCACGTCCGACATCGAGCCCTCGCCCTTGCAGTCCAGGACGCGCAGGGCGCGCAGCTTGACGGACTTGGCGGCGCCGTAGGTCTTGGCGCCGATGATGCCCGCGACGTGGGTGCCGTGGCCGTTGCAGTCCCGTCCGTCGCCGCCGAACCTGCTCGCGGCCCAGGCGACCGAGGCGCGGCCCCCGAAGTCCTTGTGCCCGACGTCCAGGCCCGTGTCGATGACGTAGGCGTTGACGCCGCTTCCGGAGGATTTGTAGTAGTAGCTCTTCGAGAGCTTCGCGGACCGCTGGTCGATGCGGTCGAGCCCCCAGGGGAGCGGCGCGCGCTGGGTCGTGCTGGCCGAGACGACCTGGTCCTGCTCGATCGCGGCGACGCGGCCGTCCCGGCGCAGCTGGGTGAGCTGGTCCTGGTTCAGCCGGGCGGAGAACCCGTTCAGGACGCCGTCGAAGCGCTTGACTCCGGCGGCCCTGACCTTCTTGGCCGCGGCGTCGGGGGACGCCCCGGACTTCAGCGTGACGATGTACTGGCCGGGGACCGGGGTGCCTTCCGCCGCCGTCACCCTCACGAGGGAGGCGGAGTCGTCGGCGAGCACCGGGAAGGTCGCGGCGGCGCCGAGGCAGGTCGCGACCGTGCCGACGAGCAGCAGCCTTCGGTGGACAGCCCGCAAGGCTTCTCCTTCTGCCGGGGGGACCGCGGCGCGGGCCCTCACATGATCGATGGTCTCGATCGAGGGGAACCTTAGCGGAACTGTCCTGAAATTAGATGAAAAATCGGACGGCTCGGCGGATCAGCCGCGGCGCAGGCGGCCCCCGTAGGCGAGGGCCGTCCCCGGCTTGCTCCACGTGTACTGCAGCGTCCCGTCCGGCTGCCGCGTGATCTGGACGATCCCGGACGTGCACGGCTTGCCGATGTCCAGGTTCATCTTCAGCGCGCTCTCCGTGCCCCTGGTCATCCGCAGGGTGCCGTTGCACCTCTCCCGCGGGTACACGGCGCGTCCGGTCGTCCCGCCGGCCTCGAACGTGATCTCCACGGGGAAGGAGGCGTTGCGGTTGGTGTTGACCAGCGTCCCCTTCCACGTCCCCGCGAACGAGGCCGGGATCGTCGTCACCGGGCGGTTGTTGGACGAGTTCGTGCTGTCCGGCGGCGACCCGTCGTCGCTCTTGAGCTGCGGCCACAGCACCAGCGCGATGATGGCGATCCCGACGCTGACCCCGATGACCAGCGACAGCGCCAGGCCGAGGACGTGGTTGCCGGGACGCCGCATCCGCACGAAGGACGACGTCGACGGGGAGCGGTGCCCGCCGCCCTCGCGGCCGTGGCCCAGCCCCGGGATCAGATTCGGGGGCGGCTCGGTCGTGTTGGCGTCGTCCCGCGGGTCGACGGCGTCGAACCTGGCCGTCGAGTCGGCGCCGACCGCGTCGAACGTCGCCGTCCGGTCCGTGCCGCCGGGCTCCGCCCGCGGCTCGGACCCGAGGGCGCCGAACGTCGCCGTCGCCTCGAAGGCGGACGGGTCGAGATCGGCGGTGGACGGCTCGTCGCCGGGCTCGGAGTCGTAGCGCCGGGAGCGCGAGAGCTTCCCGAACAGGGGGAAGGACGGGGACGGCGCCTGCTCCTGAGGCGGCCCTGGAGGCGTGCTCGGGGCCGGGGGAGGGGTGCTCGGGGCAGAGGGGAACGCAGCGGGAGACGGGACGTCAGGGGTGGCGCGCGGGGGCGAGATGACGGCACGCCCCTCTTCCACCATCCCGAACGGCAGGCGGGTCACGAGCGCACCGTTCGCGTCCAGCAGCTTTTCGAGAAGCTCCTTCGCGGTGGGCCGCTCGGCCGGATCCTTGGCGAGGGCGCTCGTCAGCACGTCGCGCAGGGACATCGGGACGCCCGACAGGGCCGCGTCGTCGTACATGATCCGCTGCATCACCTCGGACGGGGAGCCCTCTCCGAACGGCGGCCGGCCGGTGGCGGCGAACAGGAGCGTCGACGCCCAGGCGAACACGTCCGTCGCGGGGCCGATGCCCGTGCCGCTCAGCTGCTCGGGGGACCGGTAGGCCGGGTCCTCG
Organism: Actinomadura madurae; assembly: GCF_047130825.1. Taxonomy (NCBI): domain Bacteria; kingdom Bacillati; phylum Actinomycetota; class Actinomycetes; order Streptosporangiales; family Thermomonosporaceae; genus Actinomadura; species Actinomadura madurae. The sequence continues at coordinate 5,943,176 of NZ_CP083237.1, read as the reverse complement.
GTGATGTGCCCGCCGAAGGAGACGTTCACGGCCTCCATGGCCTGCACGATGCCGAAGTCGCCCATCTTGGGCCCGCTCCGGCTGAGAAGAACGTTCCCAGGCTTCAGATTGTGATGAACGGCACCCGCCCTGTGGACGGCCGCGAGGGCGATCGCCACGCCGACGGCCACGCGCTCGACGACGACGCCGCCGCGCGGGCCCTCCTCGTCCACGAGCCTCTGGAGGGTCGGGCCACCGACCCACTCGCTCACCACGTAGGGAAGGTCGTCTTCCACGTCGGCGTCGAGAATCGCCGCCGTGTAGAACCCGGACACCTTCCGGGCAGAGGTGAACGCTTCCGCGAAGCGCGCGCGGGCGACGGGCTCGCCGCTCAGCCGCACGTGCAGGACCTTCACGGCGACGGGCACGCCGGACGGGTCCCTGCCGAGGAAGACGGCGCCCTGCTCGCCGACGCCGAGCCGTCCCGCGATCTCGTACGAGCCGAGTCTGCGCGGGTCACCCGGCTGCAGGGGCAGCGCCTCGGGCATCTGACGAACCTCCGTCTCCCCGGGGACGGCGTCCCCGGCCTCCCCGTCCACTCCACTCCCCCATGCCTGGCACCGGGGTCCTTTCTACCGCCTGCCGGTACCGCGGCGGACCCGGTAGCGTCGTCGCGATGCCGCGAACACCGCTTTCCCCCGACGTCCTGAACGAGCAGCGCGCCGCGCTCGGCCTTGCGCCCTACACCGGCGCGGACGAGCCCGGCGACCTGCGCCGCGCGGCCCTGGACACGGTCGTGGCCGGACTCGGGGCGGGAGGCGCCGAGCCGTCCCGGCCGGTCGTCAAGGGAGCGGTGCGGTACCTGCTCGACCGGCTGGCCGAGCTGGCACCCGGACGATCGGTGGAGGTGCGGGTTCCACCTCACGCCGCCGTTCAGTGCATCGACGGCCCGCACCATACCCGGGGTACGCCACCGAATGTGGTGGAGATGGACGCCGCCACATGGATCGCCTTGGCCACCGGCCGGCTGGCCTGGGCGGACGCGGTCGCCGATGGACGGGTCCGGGCGAGCGGCGCGCGCGCGGACCTGACGGAGTACCTTCCCATACCTCTCGACTGAGCAGCACTCCGGGCATAGCGTGCGCCCTACCGGAGGTGGTCCCGTGCTGATCGCTCACTGGACGTTCGACGCCGACACCGTGGACGGCCGCACGGTCGCGGTCGCGGCGGGCGCCGCGCCGGCGGCCGAGCTCGGCGGCACCGCCGGGATCGTCCCCGGGCGGGACGGGGCGGCGCTGTCGCTCGGCGGGGACGACCGCGTGGTGATCCCCGCCGCGCCCCAGCTCGTCCTCAGCCAGGTCTTCGGGTTCAGCGTGGCCTTCTTCGTCCAGGTCGCCGAGGAGCCGACCGGCGAATGGCGGAGCCTCCTCTACAAGCCGGTCGCCGAGAACGACGCCCGGGGCCTCGGCCTGTGGCTGTACCCGGACGCGATGAGGCTGCGCGTCCAGCTCTTCACCATCAAGGGCCCGGACTACGTCGACAGCCGCGCCAGGCTGACCGTGGGCGACTGGGCGCACGTGGCGTTCGTCGTGGACACCGCCGGGATGTACGTCTACATCGACGGCCGGCAGGACGCGGCCCTCCCGCTGGAGCACGCCGTCGTCACACCGGCCGGCCCCATCTACCTGGGCCGCGAATCCACCAAGCCCGGCTTCGGCGGTCTCATGGACGATCTGCGCGTGTACGCCTCCGCCCTCGACGAGGAGGCCGTCCGCGCCCTCGCGGACCCGGCGGGTTAGGGGTTCGCCTGGGCGAACGGGAACTCGCGTTCGACGCAGCCTCGGCGTGACACGTCGTCCGGGTACCGCGCCTCGTCCCCGCACTGGGCGGCCTTGCTGAGCAGCCAGGAGAGCGCCAGGGCACCGATGACGAGAGCGAGGCCCGAACAGACGACCCCTACGAGAGCCGGTCGCCGATCAGGATCGCGCCGCGCCAGGGAGATCCCGCCCAGGATGAGACCGACGACGGCCGGGACCAGACCGGCGAAGCATGCGGCGAGACCGACCAGGCCCACGATTCCGAGGACCTGTGAGGCCCGCGCCAGAGTGCTCTTCTTGGGCGGCGCAGGGGGCGAGTACATCCGGTACCCGGGCAGCGTCATGCAGTTCCTCCACGTGTCCGTCCTCAGAGTCCCCCGCACCGTGTGATGCCCATGGTTCGCAGGGGTAAAGGTCCGTTAAGGAGATGCCACCGATCGGAGCAGGTGAACCGGCCATCTAGACTGGCGAACGTGCCTCTTCGCGACGGACGTCTGAGCCACGACATCGATCCCTCTGACCGCGCTCCGCAGGACGCCTGCGGGGTCTTCGGCGTCTGGGTCCCCGCCGACCAGGCGTCCAGGGCCGAAGTGAGCAAGCTCACCTACTACGGCCTCTACGCACTCCAGCACCGCGGGCAGGAGTCGGCGGGCATCGCCGTGAGCGACGGCTCCCGCATCGTCGTGTTCAAGGACATGGGCCTCGTCGCCCAGGTCTTCGACGAGTCGGTCCTGAACACCCTGCGCGGCCACATCGCCGTCGGCCACTGCCGCTACTCCACGACGGGCTCGCCAACGTGGGAGAACGCGCAGCCCACGTTCCGGTCGACGGACGCGGGCGGGCTGGCCCTCGTCCACAACGGCAACCTGATCAACACGCCGGAGCTGGCCGCGCGGCTGGAACCCGGCGTGCTGACCGCCACGAGCGACACCGAGGTCCTGACGGCCCTGCTCGCCGAGCAGGGCAAGAGGGGCACCGGAGGCGCTCCGGACGGCACGGCCGGGCCGCTGGCGGCGGCGCGGGAGATCCTCCCGGCCACCCGCGGCGCGTACTCCCTGGTCTTCATGGACGAGGGGACGCTGTACGCCGCCCGCGACCCCGAGGGCGTCCGGCCGCTCGTCCTCGGCGCCCTGGAGGACCGCGGCTGGGTGGTGGCGTCCGAGACGGCCGGCCTCGACATCGTCGGCGCCCGGTTCGTCCGGGAGATCGAGCCGGGCGAGCTGGTCGCGATCGACGGCGCCGGCGTGCGGTCCGAGCGGTTCGCCGAGGCGCGGCCGAAGGGCTGCCTGTTCGAGTACGTCTACCTCGCGCGGCCCGACACCACGATCGCCGGGCGCAGCGTCCAGGCGACCCGCGTCGAGGTCGGGCGGCGGCTGGCCCGGGAGCACCCGGTCGAGGCCGACATGGTCATCCCGACGCCCGAGTCGGGCACCCCGGCCGCGATCGGCTACGCCGAGGCGTCCGGCATCCCCTACGGCCAGGGGCTGGTGAAGAACTCCTACGTCGGCCGGACGTTCATCCAGCCGTCCCAGACGATCCGCCAGCTCGGCATCCGGCTGAAGCTGAACCCGCTGCGCGAGGCGATCGAGGGCAAGCGGCTGGTCGTGGTGGACGACTCGATCGTGCGCGGCAACACCCAGCGCGCGATCGTGGCGATGCTGCGGGACGCGGGCGCCGCCGAGGTGCACGTGCGCATCTCCAGCCCGCCCGTCTCCTGGCCGTGCTTCTACGGCATCGACTTCGCGACCCGCGCCGAGCTGATCGCCGGGCACCTGTCGGTCGAGGAGATCCGCGACTCCATCGGCGCCGACACCCTCGGCTACATCTCGCTGGACGAGCTGATCTCCGCGTCGCACATCGCCAAGGACCGCCTGTGCCGGGCGTGCTTCGACGGCGAGTACCCCATCGCGGTGGACGAGGACGCCCGCGGCAAGCATCTGCTGGAGGTCACCCGATGACGGAACGCCGGACGGCCTCCTACGAGGCCGCGGGCGTCGACATCGCGGCGGGCGAGCGCGCCGTCGAGCTGATGAAGTCCCGGGTGGCGCGCGCGCGGCGTCCGGAGGTCGTCGACGACGCCAGCGGGTTCGCGGGCCTGTTCGACGCGTCGGCGTTTCTGCGCTACAAGCGGCCCTTGCTCGCGACGTCCACGGACGGTGTCGGCACCAAGGTCGACCTGGCCCGGCGCCTCGGCGTCTACGACACGATCGGGCACGACCTGGTCGGCATGGTCATCGACGATCTGGCCGTGTGCGGCGCGGAACCGCTGTTCATGACCGACTACATCGCCTGCGGGAAGGTCGTCCCGGAACGCATCGCCGACATCGTCGGCGGCGTCGCGGACGCCTGCGCCCTGGCCGGCTGCGCTCTCGTCGGCGGGGAGACCGCCGAGCACCCCGGCCTGCTGGAGCCGGACGAGTTCGACCTGGCGGGCGCCGGGACGGGCGTCGTCGAGGCCGACGAGGTCCTCGGACCGGAGCGGGTCCGGGCGGGCGACGCGGTCATCGCCATGGCGTCGTCCGGGGTCCACTCGAACGGGTACTCGCTCGTCCGGCACATCCTGGCGACGACGGATCTGACCCTGGAGTCCCGGCCGGCCGAGCTCGACCGGCCGCTGGGTGAGGTACTTCTCACACCGACGCGCATCTACGCCAAGGACTGCCTGGCCCTCTCCCGAGAGGGCGGCGTGCGCGCGTTCGCGCACATCACCGGCGGCGGGCTGGCGGCGAACCTGGCGCGCTCGCTGCCGCCGACCGTGGACGCCGTCCTGGACCGCTCCTCCTGGGAGGTCCCGGCGATCTTCCGCGTGCTGCAGGCGCATGGGGACGTGCCTCAAGCCGAGATGGACAAGACGTTCAACCTCGGCGTCGGGATGGCCGCGATCGTCGCACCGGACGCCGCCGGCGCCGCGCTGCGGCTGCTGGCCTCGCGCGGCGTGCCGTCGTGGCGGCTCGGCGAGATCACCGAAGGCACCGGGACGGCCCGCCTCGCCTGACGAGGTGCTCGCACACGGAGTGCTCGCCTGACGGGCTGCCCGTGTGACGGGCTGAGCGGCCCGCTGAACGCCTCACGGCCCTCAGAGGTCACACGGGGACCGGGAGCCCCCGAAGTCGCGCGAGAGGTCCGCTCGGCGGACGGCGTGGGGCACGTCCGGCGCGGAGGGCATCCGGTATCCGGAGGTCACGACAAACGCCACCGCCCAGCGTGCGGGCGGTGGCGCACTGTCGGCCGGTCAACCGGAGGTGCCGTCCTTGCGGGTCTCCGTGCCGTAGTCATCGGCGTAGTCGGCGTACTTCTCGGCGAGCTCGTCATAGGAGTCGTCGCCGGAGTCGCTGACTCCCAGTTCGTCCTTCAGGCGGTCGAGGTCCGTGTTGCCGGTGTTGTACTTGAGCTGCCGGGCAACCTTTACCTGCTTGGCCTTGGCTCGGCCGCGACCCATTGGCTCGACCCCCTCGATGGTCAGGGCTTTCGTGGGCCCATCAACGCGCGCGTGTACCACACGAACCGGTGCCTGATGAGCCATGCGTCAGTCACGGGTACAACCGTACCCGTTTTGCGCCTGGCTCGGTACATCGACGGTACGTGGCGGCGCCCCTGTAGCTGATAACAACAGTGTATCCGGTGGTCACGAGTACCTGCCAAGGCCACCGCGGGACGGTCGTACACCGGCCCGCGGCGGCCCTCGCAACGGTTTTGCAACGGTCTAAACAGGTCTAGGAAGCGCATCCGTTCAGACCGGCATCGGTCGGACAATCAGAGGAGAATGCCGCGAAGTCTCCCGATTTCGGACATCCGGCGCTCGGCGAGCCGGTCCGCGGCCACCGCCGGCGGGACGCCCTCGTCGGCGGCCAGCGCGAAGATCTTCCGGGTGGTGTCGTAGATCCCGGCCGCGCGGGCCTTGGCCCGCTCGAAGTTGAAGCCCTCGATCTCGTCCGCGACCTGGATGACGCCGCCCGAGTTCACCACGTAGTCGGGCGCGTACAGGACGTCGCGGTCGGCGAGGCGCTTCTCGATGCCGGTGTGGGCCAGCTGGTTGTTCGCGGCCCCGCAGACCACCTTGGCGCCCAGTACCGGCACCGTGTCGTCGTTCAGGGACCCGCCGAGCGCGCAGGGCGCGTACACGTCGAGGTTCAGGCGGACCATGGCGTCGGCGTCCGCGACGACCTCCACCTCCGGGTGCAGGGACCGGACGCGGTCGACGGCGGCCTCGTTCACGTCGCAGATGACGACGTCCGCGCCGTCCTCGCGCAGGTGCTCCACCAGGCGGTGGCCGACCTTCCCGACACCCTCGACGCCGACGCGCTTCCCGCGAAGGGTGGGGGAGCCCCAGGCCGTCTCCGCCGCCGCCCGCATTCCCTGGAACACGCCGAACGCGGTGAGGATGGACGAGTCGCCCGCACCGCCGTGCGCGACCGTCCGCCCGGTGACGAAGCGGCACTCGCGCGCCACGATGTCCATGTCCTCGCTGAACGTGCCGACATCGCACGCGGTGTAGTACCGGCCGTTCAGGGACTGGACGAACCGTCCGTACGCGCGCAGCTTCGCCTCGGTCTTGTCGACCTGCGGGTCGCCGATGATGACGGCCTTGCCGCCGCCGAGGTCGAGCCCGGCCAGGGCGTTCTTGTACGCCATGCCGCGGGACAGGTTCAGCACGTCGGCGAGCGCGTCCTCCTCGGAGCCGTACGGGTAGAAGCGGGTGCCTCCCAGGGACGGGCCGAGCGCGGTGGAGTAGATCGCGATGATGGCGCGCAGGCCGCTGGCCTCGTCCTGGCAGAAGACGACCTGCTCGTGTCGGGGTTCGGTGCCCTTGTGGGGCGCCCCGAAGACATTAGGCACGGTAGTGCCCTCCTCTCTGTCTCTAAGATCAGCCTAGGGCGCGTGATGGCGTCACGCCCGGCCGAATCTCGTGTAACGATGCGGTCGTGCTTCCGTACGCCGCGTACCTACGGGTTTATGAACCGGTGACCGCCTTCCCGGAGCCCGCGCGGACCCTGTGGACGGTCTACGCCGAGTCCAGGCGCCGTCCGAGGCGGATCCACGCGCTCGGGGTGGAGCACCGCGAGGCCGCGCTCAGGCTGACGGCCTCGCCGCCGGAGGTCGTCCCGGAGCGGGAGAGCAGGGACGCCTACGTGCGGCGGCTGGACGACATGATCTACGTGTGCCCGTGGGAGACCCGGCTGCGCTCCTGGCTGGCCTTCGAGCGGTTCAGGGACGAGCACGCGGCGGGCGTCGCGGCGGCGTTCGTGCCGCCGCCGCTGTCGGAGCGGGTGATGGGCGACTTCGAGCAGTGGAAGCGCTCGGGCCGGGCCCTGCGCCCGCACATCCTGACGAGCACCTGGCATGTCCCGCTGGACTGGTTCGTCCCTTTCGCGCGCGGCGAGCGCTGCCTGATGCTCGGCACGCCGGGCACCGGGTACCGCCGGCAGGACGAGACGTCCGAGGAGCACCCGGGGCACGGCCCGGCGACGGCCGCGCCCACGCGCACGCTCATCTACGTCACCTCGATGGGCGAGGCGCGCCGCCGGGTGGCCGCCGCGCTCCCGGTGGTGCGGGAGAACCTCGGCGACGGGACGGGAGAGGTCTACCTCCTGTCGGCCGGCCGCCTGGAGACGCTCGGCCGGTGGCTCGGCGAGTTCCACCCGCGCGCGCTCGTGGAGCTCGACTACGGCGGGCTCGTCCATCTGCTGGACGACGAGACCCTCCGCACGGACGAGTCGGTCGCCGAGATGACGGTCGCCCTCACCGGGATGGAGCGGGGAGAGGCCGAGCTGACCGTCGCGATGTACAAGCGGCTCCTCGCCCGCTGGCGGCCCGTCCGGTCGCTGGAGTCGGCGAACTAAAACAAATTTCCCGAATCCGCGCGCGATACGACTATACGTGTCGCTAGAATCACGCAGCGTGACCCAGGGACCACCGGACGGCCGCGGCACCCCGCATCCGCGGGGATGTTTGCACGCAACTACCGCCGAGAACTTGCTTGTTGCGCTGAGTGGTGGCAAGGTTACACGTTGTGATGTCATAGTGGCTCTTTCGGGCCATAGGGGACATCAGTGACCGCGCGAGGAACAACCGCAGGATCGCTGTCATCGGTCCACGGAGGAGAGGCCGCAAACATGTCAGCACGTACGCCAGAGGCCGAGCCCCTGCTGACGCCGGCGGAGGTGGCGACGATGTTCCGCGTCGACCCCAAGACCGTCACGCGCTGGGCGAAGGCGGGGAAGCTCACGTCCATCCGGACGCTGGGGGGGCACCGCCGCTACCGCGAGGCGGAGGTGCGGGCGCTGCTCGCGGGAATCCCGCAGCAGCGCTCGGAGTAACCAGCACCGATCGCGTCGTCCTGGACGTCGGACGCCCGGGGGTGCCCGGCATCCAGGACGGCGCGGCGATCGCCGGGATCATCGCGGACGCCGGGTGAGCTGGGCGAAATTTCGGACAATTCAGACTCGTGCGTCCACAAGCGGACACTAGGCCCAGAGGGCTCCGCTGCCGCGCGCGTCTCAGGAGGAGCCCATCTCCTCCTGGGCCAGGCGGTCGAACAGGGCGCCCGTGCCGGGGTCGTGCCGCCCGGCGACCTGCATGATGACCACGAGCTGGTCGACGAGCAGCCGCTCCAGGTCGGGGCGGGGCACGTCGCGGTTCTCCAGCCAGTCCAGCCCGGCGGTCTCCACGGTCGCCATCCAGCAGCGCAGCGTGATGCGCAGGACGGGCGGCGGGACGTCGACGTCCAGGGAGTGCAGGATGCGGTCGAGAAGGAGCTGGCGGATGCCGTCGACGATCTCGCCCGCCTCGCCCGACCGGTCGGCCGGGCCGCCGCGCAGCAGCGCGGTGTAACCGGCCGCGTGGCTCTCCACGAAGTCGAAGTACCGCTTCAGGGAGATCCGCAGCCGCTCCAGCGGCTTGCCCTCGGTGGGCGGCTCCAGCAGCACCGACAGCTTCTTCGCGGCGCTGCCGAGGGCCGCGATGTACAGCTCGTACTTGCCGCCGAAGTAGTGGTAGACCAGCGCGCGCGAGGCGCCCGCCTTGGCCGCGACGTCGTCGATCGAGATGTCCTCGGGTGAGCGCGTGCTGAACAGCTGCAGCGCCGCCTCGATCAGCTCGTCCCGACGCTCGTCCACGCTGAGCCGGCGACGGCCCCGTCCACCGCCCGTCCGGCCCCGCACCTTCTCACCCGGCACCTTCTCACCGGCCACCGCACGATCTCCCACCTGGGCAGCGTATCCGAGCCGGACCCGCGCGAGCCCCGCCGGGCGGCGGCGGAACAGGCTCTTCACCGGGTCGTGATCCTCCCCGGACGCCGTTGTGATCCGGGACACCACAGGCCCGAACCCCCATTGCCGTATGCCCGTTACTCACTGTTGCGACGATTTGGGGGGAAGGCGCGGCATCATGGCATCTCCTCCCGAGCGGAGGGCGGCGCGCCGAACCCCTCACCGGTGCGCCGTCGCGGCAGGTCCTGCAGGTCCCCCTGGACGGAGTGCCATGTCAGCTGATGAAGCGAATCCCCCGCACCACAGGAAGGGAGAGGGCGCGGTGCCCCGGCCGCGCAGCGAACCCTCTCCCGCCCCGCGCGACGAGGGGAGGGCGGTGCCCGCGCCGAAACCGACGATCCGCAACGTCGCCGAGCGCGCCGGAGTGTCGAAGTCGCTCGTCTCCCTGGTGATGCGGGGGTCACCGCACGTGAGCGAGCGGCGCCGGCAGGCCGTGCTGCAGGCCGCCCGGGAGCTCGGCTACCGGCCGAACGCCGTGGCGCGGAGCCTGGTCGAGGGGCGCACCCGGCTGATCGGCGCGATCGTCGCCGACCTGCACAACCCGTTCTTCGCCGAGTTCCTCGACGGGCTGCAGGAGACCCTGCACGGCGAGGGCCTGCGGATGCTCGTCGGCAGCGGCCGCTGGGATCCGATGTTCGAGGCCGAGGCGGTCGAGGCGTTCCTGGAGATGCGGGTGGACGGGCTGGTCCTGCTAAGCGTCGTCCCCGAGTCGCTCAAGGAGGCCGCGGCCAGCGTCCCCGTGGTGGTCGTCGGGGAACGCGACGTCGTCGGCGTCGACATCGTCGTGGACGACGACGAGCTCGGCGCGAGCCTGGCCGTCGACCACCTCGTCGAGCTCGGCCACCGCCGCATCGCGCACATCGAGGGCGCCCGCTCCACCACCGCCCGCTACCGCCGCGCCGGCTACGAGAAGGCGATGCGCCGGCACGGGCTGGGCGAGGAGATCGTCGCCGAGCCCGGCGACTTCACCGAGGACGGGGGCTACCGGGCCGCGGGCGCGCTGCTGCGCCGCGACCCCCGCCCGACCGCGATCTTCGCCCCGAACGACCTGGTCGCCACCGGAGCGCTGTCGGCCGCCGACGAGCTCGGCATGCGCGTTCCCGAGGACCTGTCGATCGTCGGGTACGACAACACCCATCTCGCCGCGATCCGGCACATCTCCCTCACGAGCGTGGACCAGCCGCGCCGCGACATGGGACGCGTGGCCGCCGAGCTGCTCACCGCGCGCATCGGCGACCCGTCCCGGCCCGCCCGGCAGAACCTGGTGGTCCCGCACCTGGTGGTCCGCTCGACGACGGGGCCCGCTCCCACCGCCCCGTGAACCGCCCGCGCGCGCCGCAGGACGTCCCCCCGCCTCATCTCGCTTCCCGCAGCACCCCACCCGCCCCGGTCCATGAACGTGGGTCCATGAACAGCGTGGGTCCATGACCGCGTGCCCGCCGCCGGTATGGCTTGGGTACGCGCCGGGTAAGGGGGCGGCCAAACCTGCCGTATTCACCGGCCCGCGCCCCGCCGGCGGGGGGTTAATGGGACTCATCGCCGGCGGGCGGTCCCGGGCGGCCTCGGCGCAGGCCGCCCGGACGGGACCCCGCCGGACGGACCAGAGAGTCGTGTCCACCCAGGGGGTTCAGCTCGTGCGTGATCCGGAACTGGTGTCGTGCGCGCAGCGCGCGGCGAGCGAATTGGAACGCGCGTGGTCGGAGTGGCGGCACGCGCGCGGCCTGGCCGAGCAGGTGTCGGAGTCGGTCGCCAGCTACGTGGCCCATTCCATCGACCACCCGTGGGGCCGTCCCCGGGTCGTCCTCGGCCTGGACGCGGACGAGGCCCGCGCCCTCGCCGCGCTGCTCGGCAAGGAGGACCCGCTCCGCTGAACGGGACGGGTTTCGCGGAGTTCGTTTGACGTTCCTCCGGCGGCGTGCAGACTGTCAGGGTCGGTAACGAAGACGTCACGGAGGAAGCGGCCTGTGCGAATCCATCGAGGCGGCCCGGCGGCCGCCGGTATCGCGCTGTGCCTGGGCGCGCTCACCGCGTGCGGCGGCTCCTCCGGGGCGGCCGGCGGGGCCGGCCAGGCGGCGCCGCCGACCGCCGGCGCGGCGCCCGGGGGCGGCGGGTCGCCCGCGCGGGAGGGCGGCGAGGCGCCGTCGCTGGACGGCAAGGTGATCGTCATCGACCCCGGCCACAACGGCGGGAACGCCTCGCACCCGGCCGAGATCCGCAAGAAGGTCAAGATCGGCAACGGCAGCAAGGAGTGCGACACGGCCGGTACCGCCACCAAGGGCGGCTACGCCGAGCACGCCTTCACCTGGGACGTCTCCAACCGGCTCGCCAAGATCCTGCGCGCCCGCGGCGCCAAGGTCGCGCTGACCCGCAAGGACGACAAGGGCGTCGGCCCGTGCATCACCGAGCGCGCCGCGCTCGGCAACAGGATGAAGGCCGACGCCGCGGTGTCGGTCCACGCCGACGGCGCGTCCCCGTCCGGGCACGGCTTCCACATCATCGAGCCGATCTCCATCGGCCGCAACGCCGAGATGGTGTCGAGGTCCGCCAAGCTCGGCAAGGCGCTGCGGGACGCCTACCACGACGGCACCGGCATCGCCTACTCCAACTACCTCGGCGAGAAGGCCATCGATCGCCGCGACGACCTCGGCGGCCTCAACATGTCGACGGTCCCGAAGGTCTTCATCGAGTGCGGCAACATGCAGAACAAGGACGACGCCGCCAAGCTCTCCAGCGCCTCGTTCCGGCAGCGGATCGCCGAATCCTTGGCCAAGGGCTTCCAGGAGTACCTGACCCAGGGCTAGCCGCCTCGGGGAGGATGGGCGGGTGCCTGATCTTCATCGTGTGCGTGAGCTGTTGCCGGGGAGCGGTTACACCGTCGCCGGGGTGCGGGAGCTCCTCGGCCCCGTCGCGGGCGGGGCGCTGGCCCGGGACGAGATCGTGCCGGCGCTGCGCGCGACGCGCGGCGGGTCGCCGGTCGAGGTGCTGACACGGCTGTTCTGGCTGCAGGTCCCCGTGGAGGCGGGAGCCGTCACGGACGGGCTGGTGGCGGCGGGCCTCGCGGAGAGGTCCGGCGGGGAGGTGCGGGCGCTGCTGCGCGTCGAGCCGCTGGAGGCGGTCGGCGGGGACGGGCATGCCGGATACGCCGTGTCCGATCTGAAGGTGCGGCCCGGGTCCGGCGGCGTCCCGGCGGACGATCACGTGGTGGGTGCGGGCGGCGCGTCCGGCAACCTGGCGCGGCTGGTTATCCACAGGCCTGTGGACAACGTGCTCGACCTCGGGACCGGATGCGGCGTCCAGGCGGTGCATCTGGCGGGCCGCTCTCCGGGCGCGCGCATCACCGCGACGGACGTCAATCCGCGCGCTCTCGAACTGGCCGCGATGAGCTTCGCGCTGTCCGGGGTGGAGGGCGCCGAGCTCGTGCGCGGGTCGCTGCTGGAGCCCGTCCGGGGGCGCCGGTTCGATCTGATCGTGTCCAATCCGCCGTTCGTCGTGGCGCCGTCCGGAGGCCGCCGGTTCACCTACCGGGAGTCGGGCATGCCGGGCGACGACTTCTGCCGGCGGCTCGTGGAGGACGCCGCGCGGTACCTGAACGACGGTGGATATTGCCAGCTCCTGGCCAACTGGCTGCACCTCGACGGGGTTCCGTGGGAGGAGCGCGTCGGGGCGTGGGTGGACGGCTGCGACGCGTGGATCGTCCAGCGGGACGTCCAGGATCCGGCGGAGTACGCCGAGTTGTGGCTCCGGGATTCGTGCGAGGCGGGCACTCCCGAATACCGCGCGCGGTACGAGGCGTGGCTCGATCATTTCGACCGGCAGGGCGTCACCGGGATCGGGTTCGGCTGGATCACGTTGCGGCGGAGCGACCGCCCGGCCGTCCGGATCGAGGAGCTGCGGCACGCGGTCGAGGAGCCCGTCGGCGCCTACGTCTCCGAGGTGCTGGACGGCCTCGCCGCGGGCGCGGAGTTTTCCACAGGCTGTGGACGGACGCCGGCGGCGGCGCCCGGTCTCGTCCAGGAACAGATCGGACCGCCCGGCGCCGAGGATCCGGAGCGGATCGTCCTCCGGCAGACCGGCCGGCTCCGCCGCGCCGCCGGCGTCGGCACGGTCGAGGCGGGCCTCGCCGGGGTCTGCGACGGCGACCTGCCCCTCGCCCCGCTCCTCGACGCCATCGCCCAGCTCACCGGGAGGGAACCGGACGAGGTCCGCGCGCACGCCGACGCCGTCCTGCCGGAACTCATCGCCGACGGCTTCTTCCTCTAGCGGCGGGCCTCGGTGAGGGTGCGGAACGCGCTGGCGCGGAGGCGGCGGGCCAGGTCGCGGTTGACGCGGTGCGCCCAGAGCGGGCCACCGTAGATCATGCCGGTGTAGCCCTGGACGAGGGTCGCGCCCGCGCGGACGCGCTCCCACACGTCGTCGGCCGTCTCGACGCCGCCGACCGAGACCAGCGTGAGCCGCCCGCCGGTGCGGGCGCGCAGCCGGCGCAGGACCTCCAGCGACCGGTCCCGCAGCGGCGCGCCGGACAGCCCGCCGGTCTCCTTGACCAGCGCGGGCGGGCTGAGCAGGGCGTCGCGGCCGACGGTGGTGTTGGTCGCGATGACGCCGTCGAGGCCGAGGTCGAGGGCGAGGTCGGCGACCGCGTCGATGTCGTCGTCCGCCAGGTCCGGCGCGATCTTGACCAGCAGGGGGACGCGGCGCGGCGACGACCGGTCGGCGGCCTCGCGGACCGCGGTCAGGAGCGGGCGCAGATGCTCGACGGCCTGCAGGTTGCGCAGGCCGGGGGTGTTGGGGGAGCTGACGTTGACGACGAGGTAGTCGGCGTGCGGCGCCAGCCGCTCGGCGCTCGCCACGTAGTCGGCGGCGGCCGAGGCCTCGGGCACGGCCTTGGTCTTGCCGATGTTGACGCCGACGATCGTCCGGGCGGACCGCCCCGCGAGGCGGCGGGCGGCGGCCTCGGAGCCCTCGTTGTTGAACCCCATCCGGTTGACGACCGCCCGGTCGGGGGCGAGGCGGAACAGCCGTGGGCGCGGGTTGCCGGGCTGCGGGCGCCCGGTCACCGTCCCGATCTCGACGTGGCCGAACCCGAACGCGCCGAGCGCCTCGTAGGCGACGGCGTCCTTGTCGAACCCGGCGGCGAGGCCGAGCGGGCTCGGGAAGTCCAGGCCGAACGCGCGGACGGCCAGCGCCGGGTCGCGCGGGACGAGCAGCCGCCGCAGCAGCGGCGCGGCGCCCGGCACCGCCTGGATCGCGCGGAGCCCGCGGATCGTCAGGTGGTGGACGGTCTCCGCGGGGACACGGGCGATGACCAGTGTGAACAGAAGTCGATACATCGCCTGCCAGTATCTCAGCCGGCTCCCGCGAAAACCCGTTGAGGGCCGCGGAACCTAATCACGGGCCGCGCCGGTCCTCCCTCCCGGGAGGCCGGCGCGGTTCGGTGTCCGGCGCGGTCAGTAGCCGCGGAAGACGCGGCGGAGTTGGAGCCGGACGTCGCGCCGCGCCTCGCGCATCGTCCGGCGGGCGGCGCGGACGGGGTCGCGTACCGCGACCCGCCATGTCCCGCGGATGCCGTGCCCGATCGGACGCACCACGGTCGCGCCCACCCAGCGCGCCGGGGCGACGACCAGGATCCGGACGGGGGCGACGACGAGCGTCCGCCACAGCCGGCGCAGGATGCGGCCCGCGAGCCGCCACGTCCCGACGAGCGCCGCCACCATGGGCGCGAGCACGAACCGCCACACGGCGCGGGCGGGCACGACGATCAGGATGTACCCGAGCCACGCGAGACCGCGGCCGAGCAGGGCCGCGCCCGCCGCCAGCAGTGCGAGGCCCGCCGCGAACACGCCCCAGCTCGCCGCGAGGACGATGAGGCAGCCCCGGCCGAGCCACGTCAGACCGCCCCACACGCCGCGTCCGAGCCAGGTCAGACCGGCCCACACGCCGCGGGCCAGCCGGACGAGGCCGCTCCAGACGCCCAGGAGCAGCCAGGCCAGGCCGAGGAGCGGCGGGCGCAGGACGTAGCGCCACAGCAGGACGGCGGGCATGACCAGCAGCACGCCGAGCAGCAGCCCGATCCCCTGGAAGAGCAGCGCGAACCCGCGGCCGATGAGGCGGAGGCACCAGGCGAGCCCGTGCCCGAGGGCCCGTAGCGGGCGCAGCAGGACGAGGTCCAGGAGACGTCCGAGGCCGCGCCCGATCAGGGCGATGAACCGTCCGACGGGCGCGAGCAGCACCCGGTGGAACCAGCGTGCGAGCCGTCCGGAGCCGCGCCCGAGCCGGCGCAGGAAGCCGAGGATCACCACGACGGCCAGCCAGCGCAGCGGCCGTACCACGAGGAAGTCGAACAGCGCGCCGAGCCCGCGCCCGATGGCGGCGAGGCCCCGCATCAGCCCGTTCCATCCCGCCCGGATGCCCCGGCCCACGACGACGAGCAGGTCGTGGACGAGGCGGACCGGCACCACCACGATCAGCGCGACGATCCGGGCGGGGACGACGATCCACGCCGGGCCGGGACGCGGCTCGGGCCTTTCCTCGCTCGGGCCCTTGCGCAGGTCGACCCGTCCGCCGGGGGGAGTGTTTCCGGTGGTCACCGCTGCCTTCCTCATCGATCGCCGTACGTATCCGACTCGGCACGCGGCTGACCGGTTCCGCGGCGTTGAACCCGGTCCGCGGGCTTCACCGTACTGCTCCACGATCCAGGAGAGCGGTGCGGCGGCTCCCCGCGATCGACGTGCGGGACCCGGAACCGGAGCCGGGGCCCAGACGACCTGGAGGACCACGACATGAGATTCCCACGTTGGGCGATCCCCGCTGCGGCCGCCCTGACGGCGACGGGACTGGTGCTGTCCGCGTGCGGGCAGGAGAAGGCCGGGGGGAAGCAGAACGCCGCGGGATCGCAGGCGCAGGCCCGGCCCTCCGCCGAGCCGTCGCGGCCGCCGGCGCCGAAGCCGTCAAGCCTGGAGGTCGCCAGCGTCACCAGGCTCGGCAAGGTCGTCACCGACGGCGAGGGGATGACGCTCTACCGCTTCGACAACGACACCGCCCGCCCGCCCGCGTCCACCTGCGCGGAGGCGTGCGCCAAGGCGTGGCCGCCGGTGGAGGCCGGCACGGGGGAGACCGAGGTCACGGGCGTCGAGCAGTCGCTGGTCGGCAAGGTGAAGCGCCCGGACGGCAAGTGGCAGGTCACGCTCGCCGGATGGCCGCTGTACCGGTACGCGAAGGACCAGAGCCCCGGCGACACCGAGGGGCAGGGCGTCGGCGGCACCTGGTACGCGGCGGCGCCGACGGGCAAGAAGGCCGCGCCGGTCAAGAAGGAGAACGACAACCGCTGGAAGGGCTGGACGGTCGTCAAGGCCAGGCAGGACCCGAAGCTCGGGATGATCCTGACCGACGGCAAGGGCCGGACGCTCTACCGGTTCGACAAGGACACCGACAAGCCGCCCACGACGACCTGCTTCGGCTCGTGCAAGAAGGCGTGGCCGCCGGTCGTGTTCAACGGGTTCAAGAAACTCAAGGTCGAAGGCGTCTCCAAGAAGCTCGTCGACTTCATCGAGCGCAAGGACGACGGCAAGTGCCAGCTCACCATCGACGGCTGGCCCATGTACTACTACGAGAAGGACGAGCAGCCGGGCGAGACGAAGGGCCAGGGCGTCGGCGGCGTCTGGTGGGCCACCCAGCCGTCCGGCAAGCGCGCCACCGGCTCGGGATCCGGTTCGGGTTCCGGCGACGGGGGAAGCGGCGGAGGTTACGGGTCGGGCGGCGGCTACTAGGCCGCCACCGCGCCACCGCCCCACAGGCGAAGGCGCGGAGGGCTCGCGGGTCGGTCGGGGTCCGCGATCTCTCCGCGCCTTCTCGATACCTACCGATAATGAGAATGTAACGTCGAGGACAGGTCGCCCCCATATGCCGTTCTGCCAGGTTGCAGAAAGGCAGGGGACACGCGATCAGTAAGCCTTTAACTGGGCCTTTCCAGCGGCTCGCGGGAACGTGCTCCAGTCTGCTCCGTTGCGATATGCCGGATCGCTCCGCGCCACCTGGCATTCTGCTTTCGGCGGCCATTTCGGCGACTTCTGCCATGCTCTCCCGGGTGCCATTCTGAATGCAACCCCGGCCAGGCCGGGAAGCCCGTCCAGGGCCGTGCACGAGGCGGAGGGCATCATGGCGGTCGTCCCGACATCCGTCCCAGAACCGCAAGTCCCGGAGCGTCCGGCGGACATCCGGCTGACGTTCCGGCTGCTGCTCGCCGTCGACATCCAGGGCTACAGCCTCCGCACGCCGCGCATGCAGGTGGCGGCCCAGCTCGATCTGCTGGACGCCATGGAGCGGGCCGCGGCGGACGCCGGGCTGGACCGCGCCGCGTGGGCGCAGCAGGTGGCCGGGGACGGTGTGCTGGCGGTGCTGCCGGACGACGCCGACATCGTCACCGTCACCGGCGTCTTCGCCCCCGCTCTCGAACGCGCGCTCGCCGCCCTGGAGGAGCGCGGCGCCCCGGGGCGCCGGCTGCGGGTGCGGCTCGCGCTCCACCACGGCGCGCTGATCATCGGATGGCCGGCGGTGCTGGGGCCGGCCGGGCACGCGCCGGTCGTCGTGAGCCGCCTCCTCGACGCCCGGCCGGTGCGCCGGTACCTGGACGCCCACCCCGAGCGGAACGTGGCGCTCATCGTCTCGGAGCCGATCTTCCGCGACGTCGTGGACAGCGGGCTGTGCGCGCTCCCGCCGACCCTGTTCCGGCAGGTCAGGACGGTCATCAAGGGGGTCCAGTACGCGGGCTGGCTGTACGACCCGGGCCCCTCCCGGTGCGACCCCTGTGGCTTGTGTTCCGCATGAGGTCGGCTTTGCCCGCCGATTACTCTTTGGATCTCGACAGTCACCCGGTCCGGTGTTCGAATGGAGATCGATCCCGCCGGATCCGCGGTCCGGCGAAGTGCTCGCGGTGCGGCGGGAGGCTGCGGGAGGCCCCATGGTCGAGCGAGTCGGACGAGCGGAGTCGGACGGGCCGGAACGCGCCCGGCGGCGCACGAGGGCCACCGGGCGGCACGGCCCGGCGGGACGGTTGCGGGCGGCGCTGGCGCTGGCCCTGGTGGCCGGGGGGCTCTCGGCCTGCGGAGGCGGCGGCGGGGCGCCCAAGCTCACCTGGTACATCAACCCCGACAACGGCGGGCAGGCGGCCATCGCGAAGTCCTGCACGCAGGCGGCCGGCGGCAAGTACCGGATCGAGACGTCGCTGCTGCCGAGCGACGCCACCCAGCAGCGCGAGCAACTGATCAGGCGGCTGGCGGCCAAGGACTCCGGGCTCGACCTGATGAGCCTGGACCCCGTCTTCGTGGCGGAGGCCGCCAACGCCGGGTTCCTGCGCCCGTTCACCCAGAGCGAGGCCGCGCCGCTGACCGAGGGCGTGTTCGACACGGCGGTGCAGAGCTCCACATGGGAGGGCAAGCTCTACGCGGCGCCGTTCTGGGCCAACACCCAGCTGCTCTGGTACCGCAAGTCGGTGGCGCAGAAGGCGGGCATCGACCCGAACGCGCCCGACTTCACCTGGGACAAGCTGATCGACGCGGCCATCCGCACCAACACCACGGTCGGCGTTCAGGGCAACCGGTACGAGGGCTACATGGTGTGGATCAACGCCCTGATCGCGTCCGCCGGCGGCCGGATCATCAGCGACGCCGAGAAGGGCGACGAGGCCACCATCGACATCGACTCGCCCGCCGGGCGGCAGGCGGCGTCGATCATCCAGAAGCTGGCCCGCTCGTCGGCCGCGAGCCCGACGCTGTCCACCGACATCGAGGAGCAGTCCCGGTCGACGATCAACGGGCCGCGCGGCGGCTTCCTGCTCAACTGGGGCTATGTCTGGCGGGCCGAGAAGGGCGACGCCGAGGCGGGCGCCATCGACAAGAACATCGTCAACGACCTCGGCTGGGCGCGGTACCCGAGGGTGAGCCCGCAGCAGGAGAGCAAGCCGCCGTTCGGCGGGATCGAGATCGGCGTCGGCGCGTACGGCAAGCACCGCGACGACCTGGCCGTGGAGGCCGTCCGCTGCATCACCTCGCCGGCGAACATGAAGCGGTACATGCTCGACGAGGGCAACGTCGCCGCCCGGCCGGCGATCTTCGACGATCCCGACATCCTCAAGGAGTTCCCGATGGCCCCGCTGATGCGGGACTCCATCGCCGCGGCGGCCCCCCGTCCCGCCACGCCCTACTACGCGGACGTCTCCGGCGCCATCCAGAACCGGTGGCACCCGCCGGCGTCGGTGAACCCGGCCACCACGCCCGGCGCGTCGGCCGCGTTCATCCGCGAGGTCCTGCAAGGCAAGGCCCTGCTCTAACGGAGGTGTCCGGATGACGTCCGCAGATACGACGCTCAAGCGGCCGGCCGGCGCCCCCGCCCGGGCGGAGATCTCCGACCGGGGCCGGGCCGAGCGCAGGCTGGGGCTGCTGCTGTCGGCGCCCGCGGTGATCGTGATGCTGCTGGTCACCGCGTACCCGCTGATCAACGCGCTGTACCAGTCGCTGTTCAGCTACCGGATCACCGCGCCCGACGACCGGCGGTTCGTCGGCCTCGGCAATTACGCGACCGCGCTGTCGGACCCGCTGTTCTGGCAGACCGTGCTCACCACCCTGGTCATCACCGTGATCACGGTGGGCGTCGAGCTGGTCATCGGGTTCGCGCTGGCCATGGTGATGCACCGCGCGATCTTCGGGCGGCGGACGGTGCGGACCGCGATCCTGCTGCCCTACGGCATCGTCACGGTCATCTCCGCGTTCGCCTGGAAGTACGCCTTCGACGTGCAGTCGGGGTTCGTGAACTCCTGGTTCGGGCTCGGCGACTTCGCCTGGTTCTCCGACCGCTGGGCCGCGCTGTTCGTGATCATCCTGTCGGAGATCTGGAAGACGACCCCGTTCGTGTCGCTGCTGCTGCTCGCCGGGCTGGCGCAGGTGCCGCGCGACCTCGGCGAGGCGGCGACGGTCGACGGCGCCACCGCGTGGCAGCGGCTGAAGCGGGTCACGATCCCGAACATGAAGGCCGCGATCCTCGTCGCGGTGCTGTTCCGGACGCTGGACGCGTGGCGGATCTTCGACAACGTGTTCATCATGACGGCGGGGCAGGAGAAGACCCAGGTGCTGTCGTTCCTCACCTACCAGCAGATCATCACCCGGACGGAGCTCGGCCTCGGCAACGCGGTCGGCGTCCTGCTGTTCCTGTCGGTGGTGCTGATCGCGGCACTGTTCATCAAGGGGTTCCGGGTGGACCTGTCCCAAGTGCGAGGTGACCGCTGATGGAGTCGGCACGTTCGAAGTCGCTGTGGATCGTCGCCTCGCTGCTGATCCTGGTCTGGACGGCGTTCCCGATCCTGTGGATCGTGATGCTGTCGTTCAAGACGCCCAGCGAGATCGGCAACGTCCAGGGGTTCTTCCCGCAGGACTGGACGTGGCAGAACTACGAGACGGTGTTCCAGACCGACCTGTTCACCTCCGCGCTGATCAACTCGATCGGCATCTCGCTGATCGCCACGTTCATCGGGGTGGTGTTCGCGACGCTCGTCGCCTACGCGATCGCCCGGCTGGAGTTCCCCGGCAAGAAGATCATCCTGTCCTTCGCGCTGGCCATCGCCATGTTCCCGGTCGTGTCGCTGGTCGGGCCGCTGTTCGACCTGTGGCGCAACATCGGCCTGTACGACACCTGGCCGGGCCTGATCATCCCGTACATCTCGTTCGCGCTGCCGCTCGCGATCTGGACGCTGTCGGCGTTCTTCCGCGAGATCCCGTGGGAGATGGAGCAGGCCGCGCAGGTGGACGGGGCCACGAGCTGGCAGGCGTTCCGCAAGGTGATCGTCCCGCTGGCGGCGCCCGGCGTGTTCACCGCGGCGATCCTGACCTTCTTCTTCTGCTGGAACGACTTCGTCTTCGGCATCTCGCTGACGTCCACCGACAACGCCAGACCGGTGCCGGCGGCGCTGGCGTTCTTCACCGGGGAGTCGTACTTCGAGCAGCCCACCACCGCGATCTGTGCCGCGGCCGTCGTGGTCACGGTCCCGGTCGTGATCATCGTCCTGCTGTTCCAGCGTCGCATCGTGGCCGGGCTGACGTCCGGCGCCGTCAAGGGCTGAGGGGAAGACCATGGCCGCCATCACCATGAAGAACATCGTCAAGCAGTACGGCGACGGCTTCCCGGCCGTGAACGACGTGTCCCTGGACGTGCGGGACGGCGAGTTCATGATCCTGGTCGGCCCGTCCGGCTGCGGGAAGTCCACCCTGCTGCGGATGATCGTCGGGCTGGAGGACATCACGTCCGGCGAGATGGTCATCGGCGACAGGGTCGTCAACAAGGTGGCGCCGCGCGAGCGGAACCTGTCGATGGTGTTCCAGAACTACGCGCTGTACCCGCACCTGACCGTGTTCGAGAACATCGCGTTCCCGCTCCGGCTCGCCAAGACCTCCGACGACGAGGTGCAGCGCCGCGTGAAGGAGACCGCCGACCTGCTGGAGCTGACCGAGCACCTGGACCGCAAGCCGGCGAACCTGTCCGGCGGGCAGCGGCAGCGGGTCGCGATGGGGCGCGCGATCGTCCGGCAGGCGGACGCGTTCCTGTTCGACGAGCCGCTGTCGAACCTGGACGCGAAGCTGCGCGGGCAGATGCGCACCGAGATCTCGCGCCTCCAGCGGCGGCTCGGCACCACGACCGTGTACGTCACGCACGACCAGACGGAGGCGATGACGCTCGGCGACCGGGTCGCGGTGCTGCGCAGGGGCGTCCTGCAGCAGGTCGGGAGCCCGCGCGAGCTGTACGAGGAGCCCGTCAACCTCTTCGTCGCCGGGTTCATCGGCTCGCCGTCGATGAACTTCCTGCCCGCGTCCGTGGACGGCGCGTTTCTCGAAACGCCGCTCGGCCGCTTCGAATTGCGGGACGAGCGGAAGGTCACCGCCATCGGCGACCGGTCGGTCGTGCTCGTCGGCATCCGCCCGGAGCATTTCGAGGACGCGTCGCTGGTCGCCGACGAGAAGAAGGCGCGGGGCAGCGTCGTCCGGGCCCGGGTGGACGTGACCGAGTGGCTCGGCAACGAGCTGTACGCCTACGTCCCGTACGAGGCGCCCGACGACCTCGCCGCGCAGCTGCGCGACCTGTCCCGGGAGCTCGACAGCGACCAGCTGCGCACGCAGGCCGTCGTGTCGCTGGACGCGGCCAGCCTGATCGCGCCGGGACGCGAGGCGGAGCTGTGGATCGACACCGCGCGCGCCCACATCTTCGACCCGGCCACGGGCGAGAACCTCACCCGGGACGAGGAGCGCGTCGCGCAGCTCGGCCGCATCGCCGAGGACTCGCGCGTCGCGGGCCGGGAGGCGCAGCGCGAGCCGGCGGCCGGCGCGGCCGGGGACGGGGACGGGGCGTCGGTCGCGGAACCGTGACCGATGCACTTCGTCTTCACCCCGCCCGGGGAGTCGGCGGCCGGCCTGCTCGACCTGCCGTGGACGGTGCCGCTCGCGGAATGGGACGACGCGCGGCTGGTGGAGATCAGGCAGCGCGGCCTGTCCCGCCACACGGTCAGGTTCGTGGCGGAGGGCGGGGCGGTCTACGCGCTGAAGGAGCTGGACGCGCGGCTGGCGCGCCGCGAGTACCGGCTGCTGCGCGAGCTGCGCTCCCTCGGCCTGCCCGCGGTCGAGGTGATCGGCGTGGTCGTCGACCGTCCCGACCAGGACGCCATCCTCGTCACGCGCTTCCTCGACCACTCGTCGTCCTACCGCGCGCTGTTCGCCAACGCGCGCTACGCCCATCCGACGGACCGGTTGCTGGACGCGCTGGTGGAGCTCCTCGTCCGGCTCCACCTGGCGGGCTTCATGTGGGGCGACTGCTCGCTGTCGAACGTCCTGTTCCGCCTGGACGCGGGCGCGTTCGCCGCCTACCTGGTGGACGCGGAGACCGCCGAGCTGCACCCGTCCCTCTCCGAGGGACAGCGCGACTACGACGTGTCGCTGGCGCGCGAGCGGATCGCCGGGGAGCTGTTCGACCTGGCGGCGGCGGGCACCCTTCCCGACGACGTCGACCCGATCGACGTCGCGGACGACACCGTCCGCCGGTACCAGGGGCTCTGGGACGAGCTGACCCGCGAGGAGATCCTGCATCCCGCCGACCAGCGCTACCGCATCGCGGAGCGCCTCCGCCGCATCAACTCCCTCGGCTTCGATGTGGACGAGGTGGAGCTGGTCGATGTGCGTAGCACCGAAGGTGCTCCGGGGGGTGTGGGGGGTCGTCCCCCCTCGGAAGGCCCGCCGGAGGGGGCGCGGCTGCGCGTGCGCACGCGCGTCGCCGAGCCGGGCCACCACCGGCGCATCCTCATGGCCCGCACCGGGCTGGACGCGCAGGAGAACCAGGCGCGGCGGCTGCTCAACGACATCGCCGCCTTCCGCGGCCATCTCGAACGCCTGCACGGCGGCCCGGTGCCGGAGGTCGTGGCGTCGAACCAGTGGCTGGCCGAGGTGTACGAACCCGTGATCAAAGCGATTCCGCCGGATCTGCGCGATCGCCTGGACGACGTCGAGCTGTTCCACGAGGTCCTCGAACACCGCTGGTACCTGTCGGAGAGGTCGGGCCGGGACGTCGGCACGTCGACGGCGGCCCAGGACTACTTCGCGTCCGTGCTGCCGGCCGTCCCCCCGGACCTGACCGAGAGCGGCCGTCCTCCTGACACGACCAGTTGATCTTTTCTGGCACGATCGGGGACATGTACGAGCGCTTCGCCCGCGAATACGCGGCCCATGCCGAGGACAGCGCCCACAACGCCCTCTACGACCGTCCCGCGATGCTCGGCCTCGCCGGAGACGTCGCCGGCCGCGGCGTCTTCGACGCCGCCTGCGGACCCGGCCTCTACGCGCGGGAGCTCCTGGACCGCGGCGCCCGCGTCACCGGCTGCGACGTGAGCCCGACCTTCGTCGAGCTGGCCCGCGCCCGCACCGGGGGCCGCGCCGACCTGCGCGTGCACGACCTCTCCCGGCCGCTGACCTGGGTGGGGGACGGTGCGGCCGACCTCGTCGTCCTGGCGTTGGCGATCCACTACATCGACGACCGGGTGGCCCTGCTGAGGGAGTTCCGGCGGATCCTGAAGCCCTCGGGGGCGCTGGTGCTGTCCACCGAGCACCCGACGATGGGATGGGTGCGCCTCGGCGGTTCCTACTTCACCGAGGAGCCGGTGGAGGAGTCGCTGAGCGACGAGCGCGACTGGCCCATCCGGGCCTGGCGCCGGCCGCTGACGTCGATCTGCGCCGAGTTCCGCGAGGCCGGCTTCCTCATCGAGGAGCTCCTGGAGCCCCGCCCGGCCCCCGAGATGGCGGACCGCTACCCGGAGGACCACGCCACGCTGGAGGCCCTCCCGGCGTTCCTGGCCTTCCGCCTCGTCCCGGCTCCTCGGTGACGGGCCCCTGGCGACCGGTCGCCGGGGTCAGCCGACGGGGTCGTCCTGGATGTTCCTCGGGCGGCAGGCGCGGTGGTCGCTGCCGCGGGCCAGGCCGTCCCGGCGGACCAGGTGGTCGGTTCCGTAGCCGCGCCGCTGCTGGTAGGCCCAGTAGGCGGTGCGCGCGCCGCTCGTCCACCTCTCGAAGATCAGGACCTCCCGGACGTCGGCGCCGCCGCTCGACTTGATGACCAGGTCGCCGGGGCGCAGCGACGGCATGGGGATCTGCCGGCAGTAGGACGCCTCCAGGAGCGCGGAGTTGGGGCCGGGCTTCGGGAGCCCTAGCGCCATCGACGCGTAGCCCGAGCCGTCCGTTCGGTACCCCTGGTGGCCGGCCGCCTGGTCGTAGGGCACCCGCCGCGGGCCGTGCGGATGCCAGCTCCGGCTGCGGGCGATGACGTCCTGGCGGCTGATCGCGCCGACGGACTCGCCGGTCGCGCCGGGCGGGCGGCCGCCCGAGTCCCCGGAGACGGGCGGCGTCCGCAGGGAGGCGCCGAGGGCGACCCCGGCCGTCCCGGCGACGAAAGTGCAGGCGACGACGGCGCCCAGGAACAGCAGGCGGCGGTGCCGGCCCGTCCGGTGGGGCGGCGGCTCTGACGGCGCGCTCACCGTGGCCGCCGTGTCCATCGTTTTCGCCGTGTCCATCGTGTCCGCCGTGCCGTTCGTCCCGGCGGGGGTGGGCGGCGCCGCGCGCCTCGCCTCGTCCGCCACCTCCCACAGGGCCGCCAGGCGGTGCGCGTCCGCGCCGCACAGGTCCGCGAGGGCCGCGACCGCGTCGGCCGGGATCCATGTCTCGCCGCTGAGCCACCGCCCCCACGACGAGCGGCTCGCGTGCGTCCGGCGCTCCAGGGCGCGCAGGTCGAGCCCGGACTCCTCCTTCAGCCCGCGCAGCTCGGTGAGCAGGACGCGCACCGCCTCCGGCAGGTCTCCGGGCAGCGGGGTCGGTGGTCGGGTTCGGCTCATGAACGATTCTCCCGCAGGTCACAGCGCCTTTTCCGGGCGGCGGCCCGGGTGCGCTCCGGAACTCGGGGCAGGGCTGGCCCATTATGCCCAGTTCCGAGAGTGCCAGCACGGAATCCCGTGATGATCACCGATCGTCCGGCCGCGGGCACCCAACGTGAGTCCCGAGAGGCAATTCAGCGTGTCCCAGTGTCCCGCCGGACGCCCGTCCGGGACAGCGTTGTCGCAGGTCGAAGCCGTAATGAATGTCTCAGCGTCCCAACCTTTCCGGAGAGGTTGGCGAATGGCGGACGGTGCTCCCTAGGGTTTGCCGAGTCGATCGACGAACCCCCGCCAAGCGCCCCCACCGGGCGCAATTCCACTGCCATTCACGGAGGATTATCAATGGCTTCCCCCCGAGCCGTTCTCATCGGCGCCAGCTCGCTGGCGCTCGCCGGCGGCACCGTCTTCGGACTGGTCGGCGCGTCCGGCCAGGCCGGACCGTCCGCACCGGTCCAGGGCGTCCAGCTGCAGGCCGCGGACGCGAAGGTCGCGGCGGCCGCCGCGCCGAAGGTCACCCGTGACCAGGTCATCGCCAACGCCAAGACCTGGAACCCGCACACCGGCAGCCGGGTCCCCTACAGCCAGTCCAAGACCCACGGCGGCTACCGCACCGACTGCTCCGGCTACGCGTCCATGACGCTGCGGCTGCCCAAGCCCGGCCCGAACACGGTGGGCCTGGCGTCGTCCACCTACAGCACGCGCATCTCGATGTCCCAGCTGAAGAAGGGCGACCTGATCATCGACGCGATCGGGAGCAACACCACCCGGCACGTCGTGATCTTCGAGAAGTGGACCAGCGGCAAGCACACCGCCTACTGGGCGTACGAGCAGCGGGGCGGCTACGGCACCGACCACCGGACCCGCACGTACGGCCTGTCGAGCGGCAGCGAGTACAAGGCGTACCGCCCGAAGAACATCGCCTGATCTGGTCCGGGGCTCCCCGCGCAACGCCCGGCCGGTTCCCTCCGGCCGGGCGTTCCGTCGTGCGCGGGGGTCAGGCGGGCGTCTCGGTGATCTCCCAGCGGCCCACCTCGCGGTAGTCCGAGTCGTAGATCGCGGACGCGTCGCCGGGCTTCAGCGCGTAGTGCCGGACGTTGCCGCCCCAGTACCGCAGGATGCGCCCCAGCTCGCCCGCGGCGTCCTCGGTGATGGCGCCTTCTCTCATGTCGACTTCGAGGATGAACTTCATACATTAAATCGTCTCATTGACGTGCCCTATGAAGGTTTGGCCGACAATGGTGCAGGTCGGCAGAGGAAACTCGACGCAGACCCTCAAACCACAGGCAGTCGGAAGTCAGCGGAGCGGCTTCACCAGGAGTTCGAACTCCAGGTCGTCCCGCTTGGGGATGCCGAAGCGCTCGTCGCCGTAATGGAACGGGCTCGTCTTCCCGGTCCGGACGTATCCGCGCCGGACGTACCAGGTGATCAGCTCCTCCCGGACGCTGATCACCGTCATGTGCATCTCGTCCGCGCCCCACTCCTCGCGGGCCAGCCGCTCCGCCTCGGCCAGCATCGTCGAGCCGAGCCCGCCGCGCTGGGCGGCGGGGGCCACCGCGAACATCCCGAAGTAGGCGTGCCCGTCGCGGTTCTCCAGTTGGCAGCAGGCGACCGGGCCGTCGACGGTCTCGGCGACCAGCACCCGGCTTCCGGCGCCGCTCACCGCGTCCGCGACCATGCCCGCGTCGGTGCGCTGGCCGTCGAGGATGTCGGCCTCGGACGTCCAACCGGTGCGGCCGGAGTCGCCGCGGTAGGACGACTCGACGAGCGTGACGAGCGCCGGGACGTCGGCCGGCGTCGCCGAGCGGAAGGTGAAGTTCGGAGTACTCACAGGCGGGACTCTAGCCCCGGGCCGGCGATGCCCCGGCCCCGCTCGTGGGTTGCACGGGTAATCCTGGATGCCTAGTATCCAGAATATGCGGATGAGCGAGGGGGTCGAATGGGCGATCCACAGCTGCCTCAACCTCACCTGGCTGGAGCCGGGCGAGGCCGTGACGGCGGCCAGGATGGCGGCGTTCTACGCGCTGCCGGCGGCCTACCTGAACAAGCAGCTGCAGGCGCTGGCCCGCGCCGGCATCCTCACCTCGACCCCCGGGCCGCGCGGCGGGTTCCGGCTCGCGCGAAGCCCCGGGGACGTCACGCTGCTGGACGTCGTGACGGCGATCGAGGGGCCGGACGAGGCGTTCCGCTGCGAGGAGATCCTGCGGCAGGGCCCCGGCGAGCACGAGGGGATCGACTACCGCAGGCGGTGCTTCGTCTCCCAGGCCATGCGGCGGGCCGAGCTGGCCTGGCGTAAGGAGCTGGCCGGGCAGACCCTCGCCGACATCCGGGACACGGTCGAGCGGCACCGTCCGGCCACGCCCGGCGAGACCCGCGCCTGGCTCGCGAACCTGCGCACCTGATCACGGCCGGCCCGGCAGGGCGTCCGGCCATCGGCTAATTCTGGACATTTAACATCCAGATTGCAGAAAGGAAACCACCATGCAGGCACGAATGAACGTCGTGAAGCCCGCCGCGGCGGGGTACAAGGCCATGCTCGCGCTGGAGTCGTACATCAACGGCAGCCCCGTCCCGCAGAGCACGCTGGAGCTGGTCAGGCTGCGCATCAGCCAGATCAACGGCTGCGCGTTCTGCGTGAACATGCACGCCACCGACGCCAAGAAGGCCGGCGAGACCGACGAGCGGCTCTGGTCGGTCGCGGCCTGGCGCGAGGCGCCCTTCTTCACCGACGAGGAGCGGGCCGCGCTGGCCCTGGCCGAGGCCGCCACCCGGATCGGCGAGAACCCGGACGGCGTCTCCGACGACGTCTGGAACGACGCCGCCGACCACTACGACGAGGAGTCGCTCGCCGCCCTCGTCATGGTGATCGCCGCGATCAACGCCTGGAACCGGATCAACGTCACCCTCCGCAACCCCGCCGCGTCCTGATGAGGAGAACGACCATGACGCACGCCATCACCAACCCCCTCGGCCTGCACGACCCGGTCCGCTTCGGCTACAGCCACGTCGCGTCCGCCTCGGGCGAGCTGGTCTTCATCGCGGGGCAGTACGCATCCGGCATCGAGGGCGAGGTCGTCGCGGAGGACTTCGCCGGGCAGGTCCGGCGCTCGCTGACCAACCTGGAGACCGCGCTCGCGTCGGTCGGGCTGGGCTTCGGGCACGTCGTCCAGCTGCGCACCCACATCGTCCAGCACGACGCCGGGAAGCTCGCGGTCCTCGCCGAGCGGATCCGCGAGATCTGGAAGGACGAGCCCCCGACGCAGACCCTCACCGGCGTCGCCGCGCTCGCGCTGCCCGGCATGCTGTTCGAGGTGGACGCGGTCGCGGTCCGTCCCTGAGCTACGGGACGTCGCCCGCCTGGTCGACGCGGCAGTCGCCGCCGATCGGGCGGGTGATCGTCCAATAGCGGCGGAAGCGGCATCTCGCCATCTTCCAGCGGCCGTCCTCGACGACGTACTCGTCGTGGTATTCGCCCGTGCTCACCGACTCGGTCATGTCGAGCAGGTTCACCTGGCGGAACTTGAGCGTCCAGCGGCCGGAGGCCCTGTCCGGGCCGTGCACGGTGATGTCCGGATGCGTCGCGTGATGCATGTCGAGAACGGCGTCGCGGCCGTCCACCCGCCGGAGCGCGATCGACTCGAAGACCTTGACCATGCCCTCCGCGTCGTCGAAGGAGCCGAGCCGGCCGTAGTCGATCGAGGCGCCCGAGGCGATGAAGCAGTCCCGGAACGTCGCCGGGTCCTTGGCGTCGCAGGCGCGCAGGTAGCGGTGCTTGAGGGCCTTGATCTCCTCGATGGCCTCCAGCCGGGCGACGCGCTCGGCGAGGTCGGACGGGTGCGCCATGGTGGTCGACCCTCGGCCATCGGGGACGGCCCGTCCAGGGGCGTCCCGGTGAACGGGAGGGGAGAGGATCATGCCGGGGCGGGCGTCGAGGATCGTCGGTATGAGCCTTGGCGAGCAGGAGGTCCGGCACCGGATGCTCGACGTCGGCGACGTCGCGCTGCATGTGGCCGAGCAGGGGAGCGGGCTCCCGGTGGTCATGTGCCACGGGTTTCCAGGGCTCTGGTACAGCTGGCGGCATCAGCTTCCGGTGCTGGCGGCGGCCGGGTACCGGGCGATCGCGGTCGACATGCGCGGGTACGGACGGAGCGATCGTCCCGCCTCGCCGAAGGCGTACGACCGGCGGCACACCGTCGCCGACCTGGTCGGGCTCCTGGACGGGCTCGGGATCGAGGAGGCCGTCTTCGCCGGGCACGACTTCGGGGCCGCTCTCGTCTGGGACCTGCCCCAGTGGGCCCCTGGACGGGTCAAGGCGCTGATGCAGCTGAGCGTGCCGCGCATGCCCGTCTCGACGCGTCCGCCCACCGAGATCTATGCGCGCATGGCCGAGCAGCATTTCGTCCACGTGCACTACTTCCAGGAGGAGGGGCCCGCGGACCAGGAGTTGGGAGCGGCGCCGGAGCGCTTCCTGGCGAACGTGTTCTGGGCGCTCAGCGGCGGTTACCGGTACCTCGACATCTGGCGGCACCCCAGCGAAGGCAACGGCTACCTCGATGTGCTGCCCGAAGCCCCGCCCCTGCCCTGGCCGTGGTTGTCACAGGACGAGTTCGCCTACTACGTCGACGAGTTCCGCCGGACGGGCTTCACCGGAGGCCTCAACTGGTATCGGGCCTACGACCACGTCTGGGAAGAGAAGCAGCGCCGTCCGGACGAGCCCGTCACCGTTCCGACGCTGTTCCTCGTGGGCGAGCGTGACCCCGTCCTCCAGATGATGGGTTCCAACGCAATGGAGCGGATGGAGACCGCGGTGCCGGGGCTTCGCGACGTCCACATCGTCGAAGGAGCGGGCCACTTCGTCCAGATGGAGGCGGCCGGCGAGGTCAACGCCGCGATGCTCGCCTTCCTCGCCGGCCTCTGACCGCTCGGCCATGCCGCCCGGTTGACTTTCGGTGATCAGCGGGCGGGGAGGATCCTGCCGGTGACCTCGCCGAAGCCGATGCGGGCGCCACCGGGGCCGGGGGCGGTGGCGGTGATGGAGACCTCGTCGCCGTCCTCCAGGAAGGATCGGGGCTCGCCCTTGACCGTGACCGGCTCCTTGCCGCCCCAGGTGAGCTCGATGAAGGCGCCGCGCTGGTCCTTGGCCGGCCCCGAGACGGTGCCGGACGCGAAGAGGTCGCCGGTGCGGGACGAGGCGCCGTTCACCGTCATGTGCGCGAGCATCTGGGCCGGCGACCAGTACATCTCCCGGTAGGGCGGGCGGGAGACGACCTGGCCGTTCCACGAGACTTCGAGGGTGAGGTCCAGGCCCCACGGGTTCTTCTCGTGGAGGTAGGGGAGCGGCTCCGGGTCCTGGGGCGGGGTCGCGACGCGGGCCTCCTCCAGGGCGAGGAGGGGGACGACCCAGTGCGAGACGGACGTCGCGAAGCTCTTCCCCAGGAACGGCCCGAGCGGGACGTACTCCCAGGCCTGGATGTCCCGGGCCGACCAGTCGTTGACCAGGACGACGCCGAAAACGCGCTCGGAGAAGTCGTCCGTGCCCACCGCACTGCCCAGCGACGAGCCGGTGCCGACGACGAAGCCGACCTCTGCCTCGATGTCGAGGCGGCGGCTCTCGCCGAAGGCCGGGCCACCCTCCGCCTTGCGCTGCCCGGAAGGCCGGACGATGTCCGTCCCGGACGGGACGACCGTGCCCGCGCGGCCGTGGTAGCCGACGGGCAGGTGCTTCCAGTTCGGCATCAGCGGCTCGGACCCCGGACGGAACAGCCGCCCGAGGTTGGACGCGTGGTGCTCGGACGCGTAGAAGTCCACGTAGTCGGCGACCTCGAACGGCATGTGCAGGGTGACGGAGTCGAGGGGATGCACGGCCTCGCCCGGGATGTCGCCCGAGACCAGGTCGAGGATCCGTCCGCGGACCTCGACCCAGCGCGCATGGCCCTGCGCCATGAAGGGATTGAGCGACGGCGCGGCGAACACGTCGTCACCGAGGCCGGCGGCCAGATCCACGACGGAGTCGGCCACGCGCACGCCCACGCGGGGCGCGGTCCCGGAGGTCGAGAAGACGCCGTAAGGGAGGTTGGCGAGCCCGAAGAGGGAGTTCCCGGGGATGTCGATACGGGTCAACGGCAGGTCTCCTGGAGGGCGGCGGACGCGAGCAGGCCGAGGTCGGCGAGTTCGCTGAGAGGGTCGGTGATGCTGCACGTCCCGAAGGACAGGAACGCGGCCCGCACGGCGGCCGTGCGCGCTGCGCCGAGCCCGGCCACGCGGGACGCGACGGACGGCGCGTCGCGGTCGGCCAGGACGGCGGCGAGCTCCGCCACCGGGCGTCCGGCGAGCGCGGCGTCGGTCGCGAGCAGCAGGTTCAGGAAGCCGTGCTGGTGGAAGCCGGTCTCCGGATCGGTGTTGCGGACGGGGTGGTGCAGCCCCGCGGTCGCCTTGAACGGGACGCCGACGTCCACGACCGCCGCGATCCCGGCGGCCAGCTCGTCCGGGCTCGGGTAGAGATGGGCCTTCACCCCGCCCGTGCGGAACTTGGCGCGGTGGCCGCGCGCGGCGGCCGCGGCGATGAACGCCGGACGGCGTTCGTCGCGGGGGATCTCGACGTACACCGGCGGCTCGACACGGCCGAGGACGCGGAAGAACTCGTCGGGCCCCATGCCGGGTGGGACGGCGACCTCCAGCCCGCGCACGGTGACCGGCAGGTCGGCGGCGGCGCCCATCGCCTTCGCCGCCTGGCACGGCCCGCTCGGCGCGGTGACCGACACGTCGAGCGGCTCGCCGCCGAGCAGCGGGTACAGCTCGTCCAGCGCGGCGGCCGGGACGACGAGCGGGCCGACCAGTTCCGCGTGGGGCGCGGACAGGTGGTCGCGGTGGGCCGGGACGGCCTCGGCGAGCGGCGCGAGGCCCGGCGGGAAGACGGCGGCGTCGTCGCAGAGCCGGACGGCGAACGCGGGGATCATGACCGCCTCGCCCAGGTCCAGGCGTAGGCCTCGTCCTCGCAGGCCAGGCCGCCCTCGCCGAGTTCGAGCGGGTGGAAGGTGTCCACCATGACGGCCAGCTCGTCGAAGAACTCGACGCCGATGCTGCGCTCGTACGCGCCGGGCTGCGGGCCGTGCGCGAGCCCGCCGGGGTGGACCGACACCGACCCCTGGCCGATGCCGGAACCCTTGCGCGCCTCGTAGTCGCCGCCGCAGTAGAACATGATCTCGTCGGAGTCCACGTTGGAGTGGTAGTACGGCACCGGGATCGACAGCGGGTGGTAGTCGACCTTCCGCGGCACGAAGTTGCACACGACGAAGTTGTGGCCCTCGAACACCTGGTGGACGGGCGGCGGCTGGTGGACGCGGCCGGTGATCGGCTCGAAGTCGTGGACGCTGAACGTGAACGGGTACAGGCAGCCGTCCCAGCCGACGACGTCGAACGGGTGCCTGGCGTAGGTCATGCGGGTGCCGGTGATGCCGCGCGAGCCGCGGTGCTTCACCAGGACCTCGACGTCCGTCCCGTCCAGGGTGAACGGCTCGTCCGGGCCGTGCAGGTCGCGTTCGCAGTAGGGGGCGTTCTCCAGGAACTGGCCGTAGCGCGACAGGTACCGCTTCGGCGGCGCGACGTGGCCGGTCGCCTCGATCGCGTAGGCGCGGAGCGGCTGGTCGCCGGTCGGCAGCCACCGGTGCGTGGTGGACGTCGGGATGACGACGTAGTCGCCCTGCCGCACGGCCAGCGTCCCGAAGATCGTCTCGACGGTGGCGGTGCCGGACTCGACGTAGACGATCTCGTCGCCGGTGGCGTTGCGGTACAGCGGCGAGTCGGCGGCGGACACGACGTAGGAGAGCCGGACGTCGTTGTTGGCGAGCAGGACCCGGCGGCCGGTGACGGCGTCGGTCTCCGCCCACGTCTCCTTCGGGAACAGCTCGTGCAGCCGGAGGTGGCGCGGCTTGAGCGGATGGTTGGGCGTGGTGGTGAGGCCCGGGACGTCCCAGGTCTGCGAGTCGACGATCGCCGACGGGATCTCCCGGTGGTACAGCAGGGACGAGTCGGAGGAGAAGCCCTCCTCGCCCATCAGTTCCTCGAAGAGAAGCCGCTCCGCGCCGTCCCCGTGGTCCATGTGGCGGTGCTGGGTGTGGCGTTTCGGCGGCACGTGGCCGACCCGGCGGTAGTGGGTCACGGTCCATCGCCTCCGATGATTAATGCATTAACTACTTTTCCCCGACACTACGACTGTTCTCCCATCCAGGGAAGGGCCCAATCCGGCCAGGAGGAATCGGGGGCGAACCGGGGGTCAGCTCCGTTCGCGCACGTCGAACCGGTGCCGGCCCTCGATCAGCTTGTCCAGCAGCATGATCAGCATCCGCTGCTCGGTCTCGGTCAGCGCGCCCGCCCACTGCCGCTCGCGCTCGTGCTGCCCGGCGAAGATCCCCAGCATCGCCGCGCGGCCCCGCTCGGTCAGTGACAGGATCACCGACCGGCCGTCCCGCTCCCCGGGCGTGCGGGTCATCATCCCGTCCGCGACCAGCGTCTTCGCCAGGTTGGACACCGCGGCGCGGCTCATCCCGGCCAGCGTGGCGGCCCGCCCCGGTTCCAGCGGCCCGGCGAGCCAGGTCACGAACAGCAGCCGGAAGCCCGCCCACGAGTGCCCGCGCGGCCGGTGCACGGTGGACTCCAGGTCGTAGGTGACGATCGCCGACGCGCGGTTCAGGGTCAGCAGCAGCCGCGTCGCCAGCCGGTGCGGGAACCCGAACTCCTCCGCCAGCCGCTCCCCGGCGAGATCGACGAACGACCAGAAGTCCAGTTCCGCGTCACTGCTCATGCGCTCGCCCTCACGATGGTTCACGGATTGACCATTTAACCGCGTCCGTGGCCGGGTGTCAGGCGGAGATCACCGGGCATCTCCTCCGTGCGGGGAAGCGGGAGACGTGTACGGGGAGGGACGATGGCGACCGTCGCCGACCAGTTCATCCAGGTGCTGCGGCAGGCGGGCGTCCGGCGCGTCTACGGGGTGGTGGGCGACAGCCTCAACCCCGTCGTGGACGCCGTCCGCCGCACGGGCGGCATCGACTGGGTGCACGTCCGCAACGAGGAGGCGGGCGCGTTCGCGGCGGCGGCCGAGGCGCAGACGACGGGACGGCTCGCCGTGTGCGCGGGAAGCTGCGGCCCCGGCAACACGCACCTGATCCAGGGCCTGTACGACGCGCACCGCTCCGGCGCGCCGGTCCTCGCGCTCGCGTCGCAGATCCCCAGCACGCAGATCGGCAGCGGGTACTTCCAGGAGACCCATCCCGAGCGGGTCTTCACCGACTGCAGCCACTTCTGCGAGGCGATCGGCACGCCCGCGCAGATGCCGCGCATCCTGCGGACCGCGATCCAGCACGCCGTCGGGCTCGGCGGCGTCTCCGTGCTCACGCTGCCCGGCGACGTCGCCGGCCAGGACGCCGCGGGCCCCGCGGGCGAGCACGACTTCCTCGTCCGGAAGGGGATCGTCCGGCCGCCGTCCGAGCAGGTGGCGCAGCTCGCCGGCGCGCTCAACCGGGCGCGCAGGGTGATGCTGTTCTGCGGGTCCGGCGTCAAGGACGCCCACGCCGAGGTGATGGAGCTGGCGCACCGGCTGCTGGCGCCGGTGGGCCACGCGCTCCGCGGCAAGGAGTGGATCCAGTACGACAACCCCTTCGACGTCGGCATGAGCGGGCTCCTCGGCTACGGCGCCTGCTACGAGGCGATGCAGGAGGCCGACCTCGTCCTGCTGCTCGGCACCGACTTCCCCTACGACCCGTTCCTGCCGGGCAAGAACACCGTCCAGGTGGACGACGACCCGTCGAAGCTGGGGCGCCGCACCCCGCTCGACCTCGCGGTCCACGGCGACGTGGGGGAAACGCTCCGGCTCGTCATGGACAAGGTCGAGCAGAAGCGGGACCAGACGTACCTGAACCAGATGCTGCACCGCCACGCCCGCGCGCTGGAGAACGTCGTCTCCGCTTACACGCGGGACATTGAGAAGCACATCCCGATCCACCCCGAGTACGTCGCCAGCGTCCTGGACGACCTCGCCGCTGACGACGCCGTCTTCACCGTGGACACCGGCATGTGCAACGTGTGGGTCGCCCGCTACATCACCCCGAACGGGCGCCGCCGCGTGATGGGCTCGTTCGTCCACGGCTCCATGGCGAACGCTCTGCCGCACGCCATCGGCGCCCAGTACGGCGCGCCCGGACGGCAGGTCATCTCCGTCTCCGGCGACGGCGGGCTCGCCATGCTCCTCGGCGAGCTGCTGACGGTGAAGCTGCACCGCGTCCCCGTGAAGATCATCGTCTTCAACAACGCGTCGCTCGGCATGGTGCGGCTGGAGATGATGGTGGACGGCTTCCCGTCCTACGAGACCGACCACGAGCCCGTCGACTACGCCGCGATCGCGCACGCGATGGGCATCGAGTCGGCGCGCGTGGAGCGCCCGTCCGACGTCCGGACCGTGATGGAACGCGCCCTCTCCGCGCCCGGCCCTTACCTGCTGGACGTCGTCACCGACCCGAACGCCCTGTCCCTTCCGCCCCACATCACCCCGCAGCAGGTGAAGGGCTTCGCGCTCGCGGCGGGCAAGACCGTGCTGACCGGCGGCGTGGGCAAGATACTCGACCTCGCCCGCAGCAACCTGCGCAACGTCCCCCGCCCGTAACGGAACGCCCTTAGCGGAACTCGCGGGCTATCTCGGCGAGTGCCGCCTCGACGGTCTCGCTCATGGAGTGGGGCGGCTGCTGCTCGATCCAGGTGAGGGTCCCGATGCGGAGCGCGGTGATGAACGCGCCCGCCATGACGCGGGCGCGCAACGGCGGCAGGCCGTCCCGGACGGCGATCAGGTCGGCGAGGCTGCGTTCGAACTCGGCGTACTGGGCGAGCTGCCGGGCGAGGACGGACGGGTGCTCGCGGGCGAGGCGCATCTGCGCGGCCCACCGCGGGTCGGGCTCGCCGAACCGGTCGCGCACGGCGCCGAACGAGGCGCGCAGCGCCGTCCAGGACGACTCCTCGGGCGGGCGGGCCTCGAACGTCCCGACCAGGGACCGGATGCGCTGCTCGGCGCCGTAGAGCAGCGCGTCCTCCTTGCCGGCGAAGTAGTTGGAGAACGTGCGTCGGGAGACGCCGGCGGCGTCCGCGATGGCCTCGACGGTGACCGCGTCCAGGCCGTGCTCGACGGCGAGCCGCATCGCGGCCTCGTGCAGGGCGCGGCGCGTCGCCTCCTTCTTGCGCTCGCGCAGCCCGCCGGTCCTCTCCATGGTCAGGCAAGCCTACCGAGAAGCCAGGCTGCGCAACGGGAAAAGTTGCTCATTGGGAATGATTTGGACCGGGCCAGGGTTGGAGCCCTCGTTCCCACTTCTCCCGGAGGCTTTGTTGACCGAGCAGGCTCGACCACGATCGGCGCCGATGTCGCACCGGCAGATCCTCGAAGCGCTCAGCGGCCTGCTGCTGGTGCTCTTCGTGGCCATGCTGAGCAGCACCGTCGTGTCCACCGCGCTGCCGCAGATCATCGGCGCGCTGAAGGGCAGCCAGTCGCAGTACACCTGGGTCGTCACCGCGACCCTGCTGGTCTCCACGGCCAGCACCCCGATCTGGGGCAAGCTGGCCGACCTCTACGACAAGAAGGTGCTGCTCCAGGCGGGCGTCGCCATCTTCGTCCTGGCGTCGGTGGCCTCCGGGTTCGCGCAGAGCACGGGGCAGCTCATCGCGTTCCGCGCGGTGCAGGGGCTCGGCGTCGGCGCGCTGCAGATCCTCGTCCAGATCATCATGGCCGCGATGATCAGCCCGCGGGACCGGGGCCGGTACTACGGCTACCTCGGCGGCGTGATGGCGGTCGCCACGGTGGGCGGGCCGCTGCTCGGCGGGGTCATCGTCGACTCGTGGCTCGGCTGGCGCTGGTGCTTCTTCATCGGCGTCCCGTTCGCGGTGGTCGCGTTCGGGCTGCTGCAGAAGACCCTGCGGCTCCCGGTGGTCCGGCGCCCGGACGTGAAGATCGACTACGTGGGGGCGACGCTGATCGCCGCCGGGGTCAGCGTCCTGCTCATCTGGGTCACCTTCGTCGGACGGAACTTCGCCTGGCTGTCCTGGCAGACGGCCGCGATGGCCGGAGGCGGCGTCCTGCTCCTCGCGCTCGCGATGCGGGTCGAGTCCCGCGTGGCGGAGCCGATCGTCCCGCTGGACGTCGTCGCGCGCCGCAACACCGCGCTCGCGATCGTGGCGAGCCTCGCGGTCGGCATGGCCATGTTCGGCGGCGCCGTCTTCCTCGGCCAGTACTTCCAGATCGGGCGCGGCTACAGCCCGACCAAGGCCGGAATCCTCACCTTCCCGATGATGCTCGGCGTGTTCGGCGCGTCCGCGGTCGCCGGACGCCTCGCGACCAGGACCGGCAAGGTCAAGCCGTACATCGTGACCGGCACGGTCGTGCTGACCGCCGGGTTCGGGCTGCTGGCCACCATCGACCACCAGACCTCGCTGGTCTTCATCGGCGCCGGGATGTTCCTGGTCGGCGCCGGGGTCGGCATGACCATGCAGAACCTCGTGCTCGTCGTGCAGAACTCGGTGCGGCTGGACGAGATCGGCGCCGCGTCCGGCACCGTCACGTTCTTCCGCTCGCTCGGCGGGACGATCGGCGTCTCGGTCCTCGGCGCCGTCCTCGCGAACCAGGTCGCCGCCCGGATCACCGACGGGCTGCGCGGGCTCGGGGCGAGCCCGGCGGCGGGCGGCGGCGACGCGGGCACCCTCGACATCGCCGCGCTGCCGGCGCCCGTCCGGGAGATCGTCCAGGCCGCGTACGGCGACGCGACCGGGCACATCTTCATGATCTCCGCCGGGATCGCGGTCGTCGGGCTCGTCGCGGCGGCGTTCCTCAGGCCGGTGACCCTGCGCGACAGCCTCGACCTGGCCGAGACCTCCGAGGCGGCCGAACTCACCGGGACCTCCGCCGCGGACGACGAGGACGCCGGGACGGTCCCCGTCGCGCACGGCCGCCCGTTGTCACCTCCCTGACAACCGCCCGGCCGAAGAGCTGGCGCGGATCAGCAGAGGACGGCGCGCGACGTCCGTACCGTTCCTATCCGGAACCTCAACCGGAGGCGGTCACATGAGCGGACGGACGGAGTTCGGGCGCCGCGCGGCGTCGGTCGCGCGGGTGGGCGGCATGTTCGCCCGGAGCGGGCTGTGGCGTCCCGGGCCGCCGCTGAAGGTCGCCCGCCAGCTCGGCGCGCTCCGCCGCTGGGGCACCCTGCTCGGCGGGACGGTCGCCTCCGCCGCCGCGCGCGATCCGGACGTCGTCGCGGTCGTGGACGACGCCGGGGAGCTGACCTACGGCGAGCTCGACGCCCGCACCGACCGCCTCGCCACCGCGCTCGGCCGGTTCGGCGACGCCCCGCGCGTGGCCGTCCTCTGCCGCAACCACCGCGGCATGGTGGAGGTGCTCGCGGCGTGCGGCAAGGGCGGCTGCGACCTCGTCCTGCTGAACACGGGGATGAGCACCGGCCAGCTCGTGACCGTGCTGGGTCAGCAGGGCGTCGAGGTCGTGATCGCCGACGAGGAGTTCGGGGACTTCCTCGCGGCGGTGCCGGAGCGCGTGCACGCCATCACCGCGGGCGGGCCGGGGTCGGAGCTGGAGAGGCTCATCGACGCCGCGCCCGCCGCGCCGGTCGAGCCCCCGGCCAGGGCGGGCCGGACGATCGTGCTCAGCTCCGGCACGACCGGCCGGCCCAAGGGCGCCGACCGGCACTCGCGCCCCGGGCTGTCGCCGCTGGCGTCGATCCTGTCCCGCATCCCGTACCGGGTGCACGAGCGGATGTTCATCGAGGCGCCGCTGTTCCACACCTGGGGATACGCGATGCTCCAGACGGCGGTATCGCTGCGCGCCACCGTCGTCCTGCGGTCCCGCTTCGACCCCCGGCGGACGCTCGGCACGATCGAGGAGACCGGCGCGACCGCGCTGGTCGCCGTCCCGGTCATGCTCCAGCGCGTCCTGGACGTCCCGGCCGGCGTCCGGCGCGCGCACGACACGTCCTCGATGCGGATCGCGGCCGTCAGCGGCTCCGCGCTGCCCGCGACGCTCGCCACCGCCTTCATGGACGAGTTCGGCGACGTTCTTTACAACCTGTACGGGTCGACGGAGGCGTCGTGGGTCACCATCGCGACGCCCGCCGATCTGCGCGCCCACCCGGACACCGCGGGCACCCCGCCGCCCGGCACGCGGGTCGCGGTCCTGGACGGCGCCGGCGAGCCCGTCCCGGCCGGCGTCACCGGGCGGATCTTCGCCGCGAACGAGCTGCTCTTCGCCGGCTACACCGGCGGCGAGACCCGGGAGACGCGGGACGGCCTGCTGAGCCTCGGCGACCTCGGCCACCTCGACGGGGACGGGCGGCTGTTCGTGCACGGCCGCGATGACGACATGATCGTTTCGGGTGGTGAGAACGTCTTCCCGAGCGCGATCGAGGAGGTGCTGGAGCGGCTGCCGGAGGTCAGGGAGGTCGCGGTGGTCGGCGTCCCGGACGAGGACTTCGGGCAGCGGGCCGCCGCGTTCGTCGTGCTGCGCGCGGGGGAGACGCTGGACGCCGAGGCCGTGCGCGCGCACGTCCGGAACCGTCTGGCGCGCTTCGCCGTGCCGCGCGACGTCACGTTCGTCGACGCCCTGCCGCGCAACGCCACCGGCAAGGTGCTGCGCCGCGCGCTGGCCCAGGACGCGGGTTGAGCACGCGGGTCAGGCGTCGGCGGGTGTGCGGTGGGCGTCGACGACGAACCAGAGGCGGGTGCGGCGGGTGGTCTGGTCGAGCCCCCACTCGTCGGCGAGCGCGTCGATGACGGTGAGGCCGCGGCCGTGGTCGAGGCGGGGGCGCCTGTGCGGGTCGGACTGGGCGGGGCCGTCGTCGGCGATCTCCACGCGGAGCCGCTCGCCGTCGGTGGCGACGTCCACGGTGACGAGCCCGGAACCGTGCAGGATGGCGTTGGCGACCGCCTCGGCGGCCATCAGCTCGACGTCGTCCAGGAGCGTGTCGTCCGCGACGACCTTCGCGGCACGCTCGCGGACGAGGCGGCGGGCTCGCCGGCCGCCGTCGCCGTCGCCGGTGAAGCCGAACGGTTCACCGAGCCGTTCCATCCCTACGGTCACTGGGCTTCTGGGGCGAACGCCCCATCCCTTTGGCCGGGGAGGGTGCTCCTGCGGCTGGTCATGTTCTGTCGGTCCTTTCCGTTAGCGTCGGGTGCGTGTCCCGTTACCGTCTGCAGTCGACTTCCGATCAGGAGGCGGGGCTGCTCGAGCATTGCGGGCACGCCCGGTTCGTATGGAACCTGGCCGTCGAGCAGCACGGGCACTGGAGGCCCGACCGCCGGGATGCGCCGGGGTTCGCCGAGCGGTGCGCCCAGCTCACGGAGGCCCGCGCCGCGTTCGCGTGGCTGCGCGCCGGGTCGGTGACCGTTCAGCACAAGGCGCTCAAGGACTTCGGCCAAGCCATGGCCAACTTCTTCGGCGGGACGCACCAGCGGCCGACGTGGCGCAAAGCCGGTGTGCATGAGGGGTTCCGGATCGTCGGTCGGCGCGGCAGGCAATGGGATGTACGGCGCCTGTCCCGCAAGACGGGTGAGGTACGGGTCCCGAAGGTGGGATGGGTCCGGTTCCGCTGGTCCCGCCCTATCTCCGGCGGTGTGAAGTCGTTCCGGGGCATCCGTGACCGTGCTGGACGCCGGCACGTCTCCTTCGCACAGGTCTCGGGGAACCGCGAACCCCAACCCGACCTCCACCCAGCGTAGGAACGGTTGAAATCCCCCCGCCTTCAACGGGGGGAGGACGTCAATGCATCACCACTCGGACTCGGAAGCGCACCGCAATCATTCACCTGCGATGAGTGATCGGGCAACGCAACGGACGCATTGATCTTGGCCTTTCCGGGACAGCTTCACCCTCGGTGGCGGAGCTTACGGTAGGAGTTACCACAGAACTCCCGCATCACGGAAAAAGTGAACAACGACCAGCACATTGCTCACTTCACCACATATCTGATGGTGCTCCGTGCGCGCCGGTGCGGGGCGCGGGCATCGGTGGCGCGGATGTGAGGGGAACCACTCACTCGAACGTACAAATCGGGCGGTTTCTCCGTCTTTCAGCGCCAATCACCGACCGCGTTCCCCGTGTCACGCTCAAGGCCCACCCCGTGGAGGTGCGCCATGCAAGCGGTCGTCCTCGCCTGTGCCGCGCAGGCCGTCTACATCGCCGCCTACGTTCTCTTCAAGACCGCCGCAGGGCGGATGGGCCCGGTCTCCGGCCGCCATCCGGCCGAGGCCGCGGCGCGGTTCCTCGGCAGCCCGCGCTGGCTCGCCGGCCTGCTGGTGCTCGCGGCCGGCTTCGGGCTCTCGGCCACGGCCCTCGCCGGCCTTCCGGTCGCCGCGACGCTGCCCGCCTACGGGCTCGGGCTCGTCCTGCTGCTGGCCGTCGGGATGAGCGGGTTCGGCGAGCGCCCCACCGCGCGCGAGTGGGCCGCCGTCCTCATCACCGTGGCGGCGATGGTCGCCGCGGCCCTGTCGGTGCTGCCGGTGCCGGACGAGATGCACCGCGCGGACGGGGCCGCCGCGCTCCCGCTCCGGGAGGCGGCCCCGGTGTTCGTGCCCTCCCTGGCGCTGCCGCTCTGGATGTTCGCCGTGCGGGACCGGCCCGTCGCCGGCCGGCACGCACGGCCGCTGACGGGCATCGCCTACGGGTTGGGCGCCGGCGTCCTGCTCGGCGCGGCCGAGGCGTGCGGGCAGGGCATGGCGATGATGCTCGCGGCGGGCCGCGGGGCGGACGTGCCGTCCTCGCCCCACCCGTACCTGTTCCTCCTCGCGGGGACGCTCGGGGTCGGGCTGCTGACGATCGGCCTCCAGCGCTGCCGCCTCACGGTGATCGTCACCGTCGTCACGGTCACCGCGAAGACGCACCTGCTGCTGTCGGCCACGCTGCTGTACGGGGAGCCGTGGCCCCGGGAGACCGGGCCGTTCGCGCTGCGCGCCGCGAGCGTCGGGCTGGCCGTCCTCGCCCTGCTGGTGTTCCCCCGCCACGAGCGCCGTCCCGCCCGCAGACCGGTCGACGTTCCAATCTAGTCAATGTCAAGATAGGGTGGGAGGCAACGAGAGAGGAGACGTCGATGACGGACGACCCGGGCCTGGCACGGCAGATGTGGCACCAGCTCGAAGCCGTGCACGCCCTGTTCTGGTACTCGCCCGAGGTGTTCGCCGAGGCGGAGCGGCTCGGCTACGACACCGGCACCCGCTGGCCGAGCTACTTCGCCTGGCGTGCCGCGCCCCTCGGCGCCGCGGGCCCCGAGCTGGTCTCGGCCGCCTTCTACAGCTTCAGCCCCCGCATGGTGGCCGAGCACGTCCCCGCGGCCTGGGCGGTCGCGCCGCCCGAACGCGTCCTCGACGGGCGCCTCCGCGCCGTCGACGCCATGTACCGCGCGCTTCTGGGCGACGGCATCGCGGACGCGGACCTCGCCGAGGCCGCCGAGCTGGCCCGCGCCGCCGCCGAGGCCGCGAGCACGGCCGGGCGCCCGATCGCCGCCGCCAACGCCGGCCTGCCCTGGCCGGACGAACCGCACCTCGTCCTCTGGCACGCCATCGGCATCCTGCGCGAGCAGCGCGGGGACGGGCACGTCGCAGCGCTGCTCGCCCACGGGCTCGACCCGGCCGAGGCGCTGGTGTCGTTCGCCGCGATCGGGGCCGCGCCCGAGGAGACGTTCGCGAGCCGCGGCTGGACGGACGCCGAGTGGTCCGCCGCCCGCGACCGCCTCGCGTCCCGCGGCCTCGTCGACGCCGCCGGCACCGCGACCGCCGCGGGACGCGAACTCCGCGACTCCGTCGAGCGGCTGACCGACGACCTCGCCCACGAACCGTGGCGCGCGCTCGGCGCCGCCAAGGCCGACCGCCTCGCGCAGCTCACGATGCCGATCCTGGTGAAGGTGCTGGAAACCGGCCTGATGCCGGCCCAGAACACCCTCGGCATAGGCAAGGTCCCCGCCCCGCAGCGCTGACCGCGCCCGGCCGGCTCGCCCTCTCAGGGACGGGTCGCCGCCGCCATGAAGATCGGTACGGCTGCGAACAGCCGGTCGGTCCGGGCGCGTTCCCGCTGGTCGGCGATCCATGTCTCGGCCTGTGCGGGCGTGATCGCGCCGTGCTCGCGGCAGGTCTCGGCGAGGCGGGTGAGGACCGGCAGGAACGAGCCGTCGGTGAACACCCCCGTGTGCACCTCGACCGTCACGTCGCGGAAGCCGGCGTCCAGCAGGAGGTTGCGGTACCGGCGGGCGGCCCGCGGCGACGCGACCAGGTCGGCGCGTTTCTGCACGATGGTGCGGGTGACCTCCGGGTCGGCGGAATCGATCGCGAACGTGTCCCAGTCCTGTCCGCACAGCACGACGCGCCCGCCCTGGGTGAGAACCCGGTGTGCTTCGGCGAGCGCCCGCCCCGGGTCGGCCAGCGTGTGGACGACCTTGTCGGCCCGATAGCCCGCGGCCTCCCCGTCCCCGAGCGGCAGGGCGTACGCGTCCCCGACGCGGAACTCGCCGTCCGGCCGGCGTTTCCGCGCCAGCGCGATCATCTGGTCGTCAACGTCGATCCCCATCACCCGGACGCCCTGGTCCGCCAGCTCGGCGACGGCGCGCCCGGCACCGCAGCCGACATCGACCGTGAGCGAGCCCGGGGCGGAACGCAGCAGTTCGTACGAGCGGGCGCGCAGCTCGGCGGCGCCCGGGCTCGCGTCGACCGCATCGAGTTGAGGGATGAGGGCTTCGATCGTTTCGTTGGACATGCGCGTCATGCTGCGACTTAAAGGCGACTTGAAGTCAAGCGCGCCTAGAACCGGCGGCGCCAGAAGGACGGCGTGACGCCGTTCGGCGACAGGTCCTCGGGACCGAGTATCGGGACGTCCCTCGGGGCTGGTGTCAGGCGGCGAGCTGATCGAGGCCGGTCCGAACCCAGCTGAGGCCCAGTTCGTCGGCGGTGGTCCGGGCGGTCTCGACGAGAGTGGCACGCTCAAGATCATCGCCGGGCAGCTCGGCGGCGAGCAGGAGCTGGGCCGCGGCGATCTGCGGACGCAGGCCGACCGCGGAGCGTAGATGAAGCGAGCGCCGCAGCATGCGCAGCCCCTCGTCGCGATCGCCGTCCTCGATCACCCGCCAGGCCAGGTGGCGGAGCACGATCGATTCGAGGATCGGGTCGC
Organism: Actinomadura madurae; assembly: GCF_047130825.1. NCBI lineage: Bacteria > Bacillati > Actinomycetota > Actinomycetes > Streptosporangiales > Thermomonosporaceae > Actinomadura > Actinomadura madurae. Next base: position 5,898,485 of record NZ_CP083237.1, on the reverse strand, counting down.
CTTCCCGGTGGGCGGCCTGGAGAGCCTCGGTGTAGTGCGCCTTCGCGGCATCACCGTCGTCGCGGACGTTGTCGAGGAGCGCTCCCCAGTGGAACTCGGCCCATCCGTGCGTGGCCGGGTCGGCGGACGCGAAACGGTACCCGGACTCGGCGGTCTCGTAGTCCTCCGGCAGCGGGTCCAGCTTGAAGACCAGGCGGGTGTAGGCGAGCCGGGCGGCGAGCAGGCGGGCTCGCGGCGATTCCGGGCCGAGGTCCGCGATCGCGCCGGCCGCGGCGTCGATGCCGTCGAGCCTGAACAGGAACCGCTCGTACAGGATCTCGGCCCTCAGTTCGAGCGCTTCGGTGCTTCGCTCTCCGGCCAGCAGTGCGGCGGCGTGGTCCCAGTCACCGAGCACGTGCAGGCGGCGGGCGGTGTCGAGAATTGTGTAGGTGTCATTAGCGCTCATGCTGCCTACGCTAGGAGGCAAGGGTGTAGGTGGTCAAGCGAACTACGACGACTACATGTCGCCGAGCAGGGCGGGTCGAGTCCGCCGACGCGAGGTGCACGGCGGCGCGGCTCAGCGGGTGGTGGCCGCCTTGCGGCGGGCGCGGTAGTTGGCGACGGTCGTCCGGCTCGCGCAGGTGTTGGAGCAGAAGCGGCGGCTGCGGTTGCGGGAGTCGTCGACGTAGAAGCGCGCGCACCCCTCCGCCCGGCACCGGCCCACGGCCACCTCGGGGTCTCCGCAGATCGCGTGCGCGAGGGCCGCGGCGCAACTGCGGCCGAGCCAGGCGACGGGCTCCTCTCCGTCGCGGCCGAAGTGCAGGTGCTGTTGGCCCTCCCCGTCGTGCTCGCTGACGTGCATCACGGGCGGGAAGCGTTCCAGCAGCAGGTTGACGGGAGCGATCGGTCCGCCGTCCGCGACGGCAGCGACCGCCTCGCGCAGGGGCGCGAGGAGACCTTCCAGCTCGCCGGCGTCCGGTTCGGCTATGTGGTGCTGGCGGAAGAACTCCCGCCGCAGCTCGCTGGGCTCGTCACCGTTGACCAGTTCGACGGCCAGGCGGGTCAGATTGCCGATGTAGGCGACGTAACGCACTTGACCCCCTACCTCCTTCGTTCGCATAGTAGGCGGCATGAACATGAACACCAACTACGTTACGACGTCGCGGCCGATGCCGTCCGGACGTCCAGGGCCAGGTGAAATGATCGCCGACGTCGACCTGGGGCGGGGGCTGCGGCTGCGCACTTTGACCAGGCATGACGTCGCCCTCGTGGTCGAGGCGACCGGTACCGAGACGGCTCGTTCGCTCTGGGGGCCGCACCCGGCCGGGCCCTACACGCCTCGGGACGCGCACGCCGCCCTGGACGACTGGGATCCGGCCGCGGGAAATCAGGCGTCCTACGGGCTCCTCATGCACGACCGCCTGCTCGGTGCCCTGGGGTTGATGATCGACGGCCCGCGCAGCGCCGAACTCGCCTACTGGGTGCGGCCGGAGAACCGCCGCCGAGGACTGGCCCTGCGCGGTGTCGGCGCACTGACCCGCTGGGCGTACGACGACCTGGGCCTGGACCGGATCTGGCTTGAGATCGAGCCCGGCAACACCCCCTCGCTGCGTCTGGCCGACCGCGCCGGATACCGGTACGAACGACGTCTCCCGCGCCACTGCCGAGCCTGGAAGGCGACCGACCCCGACCGCGATACCTGGCACGACTGCATGATCTGGGGACACGTCATGGCACGATTGCGGTGATCGTGAGGAGCCGAGCTTGCATCGTCTGGTCGTGTCACAGACCTCCCCCGGGGCGTACCGAACCGTACTGGAGGCGCTCAACGCGCCGTTGCCGGCGAACGCACCGCCCGGACGGCACATCGTGATCGAGCCGGGTTCGTACCCGAACACCGGCTTTCGCAGCACCGGCGACTTCTTCATGGAGGCCGCGGCGGGGCTGGGGTCGGTCACGCTCGACGGCCGTGGCGCCGCCACGATCGAAGTCACGGGCCAGGTCGTGCTGCAAGGACTGATCGTCCGGAACTGGAGCGACGAGGGCACCGCGGTGGAACTCGACGAAGGGTCCGTCATCGCGGACCAGTGCGAGTTCGTGTCACGGTCCAACATCGCCGTGCGGACGTCGAAAGGCGGCCGGCTCTACCTGCGGAACTGCAAGGTGGACGAGGGCGCGGTCGTGTACAGCGCCTCGACCGGGGCCCTGGAGAACACCGTCCTCACCGGGGCGACCGGCAACGCGGTCGCGATCCGCAGCGGCAGTTCGGTGATGCTGCGGTCGTGCCGCGTCGAGGACGCGGCCCAGCACGCCATCTGGGCGACCGAGGGGTCCCGGCCGGTGCTCGAGCAGTGCACGATCAGCGGTCCGGGCAAGTCCGGGATCGTGGTCGACGACCACGCGAGCGCGACCATCCGCACCTCGACGATCCAGAACGCGGGTGAGACGGCCCTGGTCGTGCGGGACAAGGGCAAGGCGGACGCGGAGGACACCCGGATCTCGGACGCGGGGATCGACGGCGTATGGGTGCTGAACGGCGCCGTCCTGACCGCGCGCCGGGTCAGGGTGGACGCGTCGAAGCGGGCCGGGCTGATCGCGACCAAGAGCGAGGCGATCCTCCAGGACTGCGAGGTCGTCGGAGCCGGCGCCAACGGCGTGTCCGTCACCGAGAAGGCGAGGGTCATGCTCGTCCGGGGCCGGGTCGCCGAGGCGGACAAGGTCGGCTTCGGGCTGGGCGGCGAGGGCGTCGGCATACTGGAGGGGGTGACGGTCAGCGGCAACAAGGTCGCCGGCGTGGCCGCGGACCCGGGGGCCCAGCTCTCCATCCGGGAATGCTCGGTGACCGACAACGCCGGCCGGGGCATCGCCGCCTCCGTCGAGGCGAAAGTCGTCGTCAGCGATCTGACGAGCGTCCGCAACGGCCGGCCGGACCGGTTCGACACCCCCGTCAAGACCGGCGAGACGAAGGACGCCGCCAGACCGGCGCCCGCGAAGAAGCCCGCGAGCAAGGCACCCGCCGAGCCCAAGACCGGGGCGCCCGCCCCGGAAGGAAAGAGCGGCACGAAGGCGGACGCGCTGCTCGCCGAGCTGGAGGCGATGATCGGGCTCGCCGGGGTGAAGCGCGAGATCCGGAAGCTGACGAACCTGCAGAAGGTCGCCGAGCGGCGGCGCGCCGCCGGGCTGCCGCCCGGCCCGGCGATCGGGCGTCACATGGTGTTCGCGGGCCCGCCCGGAACGGGCAAGACCACGGTCGCGCGGCTGTACGGCGGGATCCTGGCGGCGCTCGGTGTGGTCGAGAAGGGCCAGGTCATCGAGGTGAGCCGGGGCGACCTCGTCTCGGAGAACGTCGGCGGGACGGCCCTGCGGACGACCGAGGCGTTCGAGCGCGCGAAGGGCGGCGTGCTGTTCATCGACGAGGCGTACACGCTGTCGCGCACGGCGTCCGGCACCGACTTCGGGCTGGAGGCCATCGACACCCTCGTCAAGCTGATGGAGGACCACCGCGACGAGGTCGTCGTCATCGCGGCGGGGTACTCGGCGGAGATGCGCGAGTTCCTGGCCGCCAACCCGGGTCTGAAGTCGCGGATCTCCCGGACGGTCGAGTTCGAGAACTACAGCCCGGGGGAGCTCGTCCAGATCGTCGAGGCGCAGGCCGGCAAGGCCGGGTACCGGCTCGCCGACGACGCGCGGCAGGCGGTCCTCGAACACTTCGCGTCGGTGAAGCGGGACGCGACGTTCGGGAACGGGCGGGCGGCGCGGCAGGTGTTCGAGGCGGCGGTGGAGCGGCAGGCGCAGCGCTTCGCCGACCTGGAGGAGCTGCCGTCCGCCGAGGATCTGTCCCTGCTGGTGGCGGCGGATCTCGACGTCGACACCGGCCTGGCGGCGCGGTTCGGGGAGGCCCGCGACCCCGGGCAGGTCCGCTCCGTCCAGGCGCGGCTGACCGCGATGACCGGCCTGGACGAGGTCAAGCGCGAGATCGGCGACCTGCTGGACCTGATCGCGTCGGCGCGGCGGCGGCGCGCGGCCGGGCTGGAGGCCGAGCCGTTCACCGGACACCTGATCTTCGCCGGTCCCCCGGGAACAGGTAAGACGACGGTGGCCCGGCTGTACGGGGAACTGCTCGCGGCGCTCGGCGTCCTCGCGCAGGGACAGGTCGTCGAGACGGCACGGGCCGACCTGGTCGGCCAGTACGTCGGGCAGACCGCGCAGAAGACCACCGAGGTGTTCCAGCGCTCCCGCGGCGGGGTGCTGTTCATCGACGAGGCGTACACCCTGTCTCGCCAGGGGGGCGGCCACGATTTCGGCCAGGAGGCCATCGACACGCTCGTCAAGCTGATGGAGGACCATCGCGACGAGGTCATCGTGATCGCCGCCGGCTACACCTCCGAGATGGAGGGGTTCCTGGCCACCAACCCGGGCCTGGCGTCACGGTTCGCCCGCACCCTGACCTTCGCGCCGTACCCCGTCGACGGCCTCATCTCCATCTTCGAGGGCAAGGCCAAGGCGGCGGACTACCGCGTCCCGGACCCGACGAGGCAGGCCCTGGCCGCCCACTTGGAGGCGAACCGCGACAAGTTCCGGCAGGGCAACGGCCGCGAGGTCGACAAGCTCTTCCGCGCCGCCGTGACCGCCCACGCCCGCCGCACCGAGCAACTCGCCAACTCCGGTACGGAGCTCACCACGGACCAACTCGTCACCCTCCTCCCCGAAGACATCGTCTAAGGCCGTCGGCTCACAATGTCGTGTCGGGGCCGTGTGACCGGCCCGGCTCAAGCCAGGTCCCCACGCATTTCCCGATAAAGGTCCCGCGCTCCGTGTCGGGAGTGACCGTCTGGCCGGTGTATCGCCATCGGTAGCGGGTTCTGACGCCGAATTCATCCGACAGGAAGAAGAGGATGAAACCGATGGCCCACATGGACGCGATACCGGAGGCGATCACTGTGGCCCCGGCCCAGGTCGGCAGGCCGTCGGTGTAGCCCGGGCCGACACCGGTGAACATGGTGAAGACCAGGACGAGCGACGCCACGGCGAGCACCAGCAGGGGCAGCAGGAGCGCGAACCAGAAGGTGCGCATCCGCTGCGCGCGCTTGACGCTGAAAACGGTGAACTCGGTACTCCGGCCACAGTGATCGCACACGACGACTTCTCTGGCCTTGCCCTGCTCCGGACGCCGCACCTGGCGGGTGCTGTCGACAAAGGAGACATGGGTCAGCGTCCTGCGCTTCTCGTCCGGTACGCGGCCCGTCTCGTGCCTCAGCCTCAGAGGGCACTCCGTCGATATGGGGGGCAAGGGCACACGATCCTCCGAGACGGCAGCCGCTGAGCCGGAGTGTAGTGGTGCGCTCGCTCTGCGCGCGGGGCCGGATTTGTCAATCGGGTGATAAACGCGCCGGAGAATCGTTGCGTTGTGTGCATGGTGTGCGACGGTCCGGAAGGCCACACTCGGGCCCTTCGTTCCCCCGACGAAGGTGGTGTGCGCGGTGGCCGAGGACGGCTTCGACTTCGACGTGATCGTGGTGGGTTCGGGGTTCGGCGGCAGCGTGTCGGCGCTGCGGCTGGTCGAGAAGGGCTACCGGGTCGCCGTGATCGAGGCCGGACGCCGTTTCGACGAGGACACCCTCCCCAAGACGTCCTGGCGGCTGCGCAAGTACGTGTGGGCGCCGCGCCTGGGGATGCGCGGTATCCAGCGCGTCCACCTGGTGGGCGGCAAGGCCGGGGTGCTGGTTCTCGCGGGGGCCGGTGTGGGCGGCGGGTCGCTGGTCTACGCGAACACCCTGTACGTCCCGCCGGAGCCGTTCTTCAAGGACCGCCAGTGGGGCCACATCACCGACTGGCAGGACGAGCTGAAGCCCTTCTACGACCAGGCCCGGCGCATGCTCGGCGTCACCACGAACCCGCTCGTCACCCCGGCGGACGAGGCGATGAAGCGCGTCGCGGACCGGATGGGCGCCGGCGACACCTACCATCCGACGCCGGTCGGCGTGCTCTTCGGCGAGAAGCCGGGCGAGGACGCCGGCGACCCGTACTTCGGCGGCGCCGGCCCGCGCCGGACGACGTGCACCGGCTGCGGGTCCTGCATGATCGGCTGCAAGGTCGGCGCGAAGAACATGCTGACCAAGAACTACCTGTACCTGGCGGAGAGGGCGGGCGTGCAGGTCATTCCCGACACGACCGTCGTCGGTCTCACGCCGCGGGCCGGGGGCGGCCACGAGGTCGCGACCGAGCGCACGGCACCGCTGCGCAGGCGCCGCGGGACGCTCACCGCCGAGCACGTCGTCCTCGCCGCCGGGACGTACGGGACGCAGCGCCTCCTGCACCGGATGCGCGCGGCCGGCCGCCTCCCGCACCTGTCGCCGCGGCTCGGCGAGCTGACCCGCACCAACTCCGAGGCGCTCCTCGGAGTCGAGCGGATGACCGTCTGGCACCGCAAGAAGGACGTCGACCACAGCACCGGGCTCGCCATCACCTCGTCCTTCCACCCGGACGACAAGACCCACATCGAGCCGACCCGCTACGGCGCGGGCAACAACGCCATGGGCGTCATCCGGACGCTGCTGGTGGACGGCGGCGGCCCGCCCCGCTGGCTGAAGTTCCTCGGGCTGGCCGCCCGGCACCCGACGATCATCCTGCGCGGCCTGTCCCTGCGGGACTGGGCCAAGCGGACCGTCATCGCCCTCGTCATGCAGACAGCCGACAACTCCATCACCCTCGGCGAGAAGCGGGGGCGCCTCGGCCGCCGCAGGCTCGTCGCGCGACAGGGCGACGGGGAGCCGAACCCCACCTGGATTCCGGTCGCCCATGACGCGGTCCGGATGCTCGCCGAGGAGCTGGACGCCACCCCGGGCGGGACGTGGTTCGACCTGTTCAACATCCCGACGACCGCGCACTTCATCGGCGGCTGCGTCATCGGGGAGACCCCGGAGACCGGCGTCATCGACCCGTACCACCGCGTCCACGGCCATCCCGGCCTGCACGTCGTGGACGGCTCGGCGGTCACCGCGAACCTCGGCGTCAACCCGTCCCTCACCATCACGGCCCAGGCCGAGCGCGCGATGGCGTTCTGGCCGAACCGGGGGCAGAAGGACCCGCGGCCCGAGCCCGGCGCCGCCTACGAGCGCGTCGAGCGGGTCATGCCCGACAGGCCGGTCGTTCCAAAGGGCGCCCCCGCCGCGCTCAGATGACGCGGGCGGGCGGCGCTACTCGTCCTCGGACGCCGTCTCCTCGGCCTCGGGCTCGGGCTCGGCGGCCGGTTCGGCGGCGGGCGGCTCGTGGGCGGTCCGGCGCGTCGCCTGGTGGACGCGGACGGCGAGGATCGCGCGGGCGAACCGGCCGGCCAGCTCGCCGTCCATCAGCTCGGGGACCTCGTCGACGCCGATGAGCCCGCCGGGCTGGACGGTGACCGCGCCCGTGTCGCCCACCTGCACCCCGCGCCGGCCGCCGGTGACGTCCTCCATGGACGGGAGGTCCAGCGCCGCCCGCAGCGTGTCCTGCAGGGCGCGGGCGGTGGCGGCGTCGCGGTCGATGCGGATCTCGGCGGCGTCCGCGCGCATCTCCGCCGCGTCCGCGCGCTGCTCGGCCCGGTCGGCGCGCTCCCGCTCGGCGTCGATGCGCGCGTCCGCGGCGTCGGCGAGCTGCTCGGCCCGGTCGGCGCGCGAGGCCAGCTCCACGGCCCGCGTCGCGGCGGAGTCGCGCTCCACGGTCAGCCCGGCGACCTCGCCCTGGACGACGCTGAGCTCGGCCCGCAGCCGCCGCTCGGCCTCGGCGGCCTCCTCCAGCCTGGCGCGCAGGCCCTCCAGTTCGGTGCGGGCGTCGGCGAGGTCCGTGCGCGCGGTGGCCAGCGCCGCCTGTTCCGCGGACAGCCGCGTGGCCAGGTCGTCGCGCTCGCGCTCGGCGTCGACGCGGGCCTGGTGCTCGGTGCTCCACGCCGCCTCCGCGCGCTTGCGGAGCCCCTCGGCGTTGGCGGCCTCGTTGGCGGACGTGGCCCGCGCCTGCTGGTGGGCGCCGGCCTCCTTCCACGCGTTGGCCTCGCTCTCCTGCGCCGCCGTGACGCTCGCCTTCGCGGTGGCGAGGCCCTTGCGCAGCTCCTCCTGCGCCTCGGCGACCTCCTTGCGGGCCGCCTCCGCGCGGGCCTCGGCCTCCGCCGCGCGGGCGTCGGCCTCGGCGGCCTCCTGCCGCGCGCCGCGCGCCTCGGCCAGGGCCTTCTCGGCGCTGCCGAGCACCTCGCGGACCTCGCCGTCCAGCCGCTCGCCGAGCGTCCCGGCCGTCGTCACGAGCTGGGCCACCAGCTCGCCGAGCCGCTCGACGTCCTGGCCGAACGCGCGCACCGGCACGGAATCGACTTCGCTGCTGCGCTCCACGACCGCCTCCGCCGGTTGCTGGTCCTCCGGCCCGCCCGCCGGGAGCCGGAGCGGCGCGGTCATGACGTCGTCACCGGCCGCGTCCGGCCAGACCCCTTGATCTTCGCGCACGCGAGCATCCTAGTGAAACGTCCTGATTCGCACCTCCCCCTCGGGACCACCGGGCCGGCGCGGTGATCGGCCGGCCGCCCGCGTTCACTGGATTCGCGCGTATTCTTGACTCATTCCAGAAAGTGGGCCAAGCTGTCCTCCGTGTCGACGCCCTCGGACTTTCCGGCGATGCTGCGCGGCGCCGCCCTGCGCGTCACCCGCCCGCGGGTGGCCGTGCTCGGCGCGGTGCACGCGCGGCCGCACGCGGACACGGACTCGATCATCCGCGCCGTCCGCACGGAGCTCCCCACGGTGTCGCACCAGGCCGTGTACGACTCGCTGCACACGCTGACGGCCGCGGGTCTGCTGCGGCGCATCCAGCCCTCCGGCTCCGTGGCGCGCTACGAGTCGCGGACCGGGGACAACCACCACCATGTTGTGTGCCGGTCCTGCGGCGCCATCGCCGACGTCGACTGCGCCGTCGGCGAGGTGCCGTGCCTGACCGCCTCCGACGACCGAGGCTTCACGATCGATGAGGCCGAGGTCGTCTACTGGGGCCTGTGCCCCGACTGCTCCACCGCCAGAGATACAGGCTCACCCACAGACGGCCCGGAAAGGAATCGACATGGCTGACAACGGCCAGGCCGACGTCTACGACACCAACACCGCGAGCGCGGGTGAGTGTCCGGTCGCGCACGAGCGCGCCCCGCACCCGACCCAGGGCGGCGGCAACCGCGGCTGGTGGCCCGACCAGCTCAACCTGAAGCTCCTCGCGAAGAACGGCGCCGAGCGCAACCCCCTCGACGAGGACTTCGACTACCGCGAGGCGTTCCAGACCCTCGACCTGCCCGCCGTCAAGCGGGACATCGCCGAGGTGCTGACGACCTCGCAGGACTGGTGGCCCGCCGACTTCGGCCACTACGGCCCGTTCATGATCCGGATGGCGTGGCACAGCGCGGGCACCTACCGCGTCCACGACGGCCGCGGCGGCGCCGGGTCCGGCCAGCAGCGCTTCGCGCCCCTCAACAGCTGGCCCGACAACGGCAACCTCGACAAGGCCCGCCGCCTGCTCTGGCCGGTCAAGAAGAAGTACGGCCAGGCGCTCTCCTGGGCCGACCTGCTGATCCTCACCGGCAACGTCGCGCTGGAGTCCATGGGTTTCACGACGTTCGGCTTCGCCGGCGGCCGCGCGGACGTCTGGGAGGCCGACGAGGACGTCTACTGGGGCCCCGAGACCACCTGGCTCGCCGACGAGCGCTACTCCGGCGACCGCGAGCTGGAGAACCCGCTCGGCGCCGTCCAGATGGGCCTGATCTACGTCAACCCGGAGGGCCCGAACGGCAACCCCGACCCGATCGCGGCGGCCCGCGACATCCGCGAGACGTTCCGCCGGATGGCGATGAACGACGAGGAGACCGTCGCCCTGATCGCCGGCGGCCACACCTTCGGCAAGACCCACGGCGCCGGCCCGGCGGAGAACGTCGGCGCCGAGCCCGAGGGCGCCCCGATGGAGCAGCAGGGCCTCGGCTGGAAGAACGCCTACGGCACCGGCAAGGGCGGGGACACCATCACCAGCGGCCTCGAGGGCATCTGGACGAACACCCCGACCCAGTGGGACAACAGCTTCTTCGAGATCCTCTTCGGGTACGAGTGGGAGCTGTTCAAGAGCCCGGCCGGTGCGCACCAGTGGCGGCCGAAGGACGGCGCGGGCGCCGACACCGTCCCGGACGCCCACGACCCGTCCAAGCGGACCCACCCGACCATGCTCACGACGGACCTGTCGCTGCGCTTCGACCCGATCTACGAGCCGATCTCGCGCCGCTTCAAGGACAACCCGGAGGAGTTCGCGGACGCCTTCGCGCGCGCGTGGTTCAAGCTGACCCACCGCGACATGGGCCCGGTCCAGCGCTACCTCGGCCCGGAGGTCCCGTCCGAGACGCTGGTGTGGCAGGACCCGGTGCCCGCCGTCGACCACGAGCTCGTCGACGCCGCGGACGTCGCCGCCCTCAAGCAGCAGATCCTCGGCACCGGCCTGTCGGTCGCGCAGCTGGTCTCCACCGCGTGGGCGGCGGCCTCGTCCTTCCGCGGCACCGACAAGCGCGGCGGCGCCAACGGCGCCCGCATCCGGCTCTCCCCGCAGAACGGCTGGGAGGTCAACGAGCCCGACCAGCTGGCGGTGGTCCTGCGCGCGCTGGAGGGCGTCCAGGAGAGCTTCAACAGCGCCCAGACCGGCGGCAAGAAGGTCTCGCTGGCCGACCTGATCGTGCTCGGTGGCTGCGCCGCCGTCGAGAAGGCCGCCAGGGACGCGGGCCACACCGTCGAGGTGCCCTTCACCCCCGGGCGCACCGACGCCTCCCAGGAGCAGACCGACGAGGAGTCGTTCGCCGAGATGGAGCCGACCTCGGACGGCTTCCGCAACTACCTCGGGAAGGGCCTGCGCCTCCCGGCGGAGTACCTGCTGCTCGACAAGGCGAACCTGCTCACCCTCACCGCGCCCGAGATGACGGTCCTCGTCGGCGGCCTCCGGGTCCTCGGCGCCAACTACAAGGGCTCGTCGCTGGGCGTCCTCACCGAGACCCCCGGGGTCCTGACCAACGACTTCTTCGTGAACCTGCTGGACCTCGGCACCACGTGGAAGTCGACGTCCTCCGACCAGGAGACCTTCGAGGGACGGGACGCCTCCGGCCAGGTCAAGTGGACCGGCAGCCGCACCGACCTCGTGTTCGGCTCGCACTCCGAGCTGCGGGCGCTCGCCGAGGTCTACGCGAGCGACGACGCCCGTGAGAAGTTCGTCAAGGACTTCGTCGCGGCGTGGGACAAGGTCATGAACCTCGACCGGTTCGACCTGATCTGACCCGCTCGTCCGGGCCCGGCCCTCGCGGGGGTCGGCCCGGACGGCCTCGACGGCCCGGACGTTCCGGACACCCGGACGTCCGGGCCGTCGCCGTCTCAGGCCTCGGTGCGGCAGCGCGGGCACAGCCCCCAGAACGTCACGTCGGCCTCGTCGACCAGGTAGCCGCCGTCGTCCACCGGATGCATGCAGGGCGGCTCGCCCTTGGCGCAGTCGACGTCCTTGAGCGCGCCGCAGTCGCGGCACACCAGGTGGTGGTGGTTGTCGCCGACGCGCCCCTCGAACCGCGCCGGGCTGTCGCCCGGCTGGATCCGCCGCACGAGCCCGGCCGCCGTCAGCGCGTGCAGCGCCTCGTAGACGGCCTGGAGCGAGATGTGCCCCACCCGGTCGCGCACGCCGTTCGCGATCGCCTCGACGCCGAGATGGTCACCGACCCGGACCGTCTCCAGCAGCGCGACGCGGGCGGCCGTCACGCGCAGCCCGGCACCGCGCAGCTCCTCGGCGGTCGTCGGCCCCTGAGCTGCGGTCATGGCGTCGAACCTCTCCTCACAAACGCGAACAGGTGAAGTCAGCAAATACCGCAAGTGTATGTGCTCGGCCCGCGATCCCGCCTGACCCGTTCCACCGGGCCGTCAGCCGTCGCCGGCGGCCATCGCCGCGAGGCGGCGGGCGAGCCGGGCGGCGGCCTCCCGCAGCTCCGGGGGCTCCAGCACCTCCGCGTCGAAGCCCAGCCGGACCACGTGCACGGCGAGCCAGTCCAGGTCGTCGCCGCCGGCGACGAGCACGCACCGCCCGCCGCCCTCGTCCTCGACCCGCCCTACCTGGGGCGGCACCAGCTCCCGCACCCGGTCGGGCGGGGCGTCCAGCCGCACCCGCGCGACATGGCGGTACGGCGCCGCGGTCACCGACCGCTGCACGTAGGCGACCGGGTCCGGGTGCTCCCGCGGCCGGAACCGCCAGGTCGTCGCCGTCACCTCGCGCATCCGGTCCAGCCGGAAGGTGCGCCAGCCGTCGCGGTCGACGTCCCAGGCCATCAGGTACCAGCGGCGGTTGGTCGCGACCATCCGCACCGGCTCGACCGTGCGCTCGCGCTCCCCGCCGTCCCGGCCCGCGTACCCGAACCGCACCCGGACGGCGTCGCGGCAGGCGCGCGCGAGCGTCACCAGCAGCTCCGCGTCGATCTCGACCCCCGGGCCGACGAGGGTCTCGGTGGCGCCGTGCACCGCCCGCACCTCGCCGCGCAGCCGGGGCGGCATCACCTGGTCGAGCTTGGCGAGCGCCCGCAGCGCCGCCTCGCCCGCGCCGGCGACCGTCCCCCCGGACGCCATCCGCAGCGACACCGCGGTCGCGATCGCCTCCGCGTCGTCCAGGAGCAGCGGCGGCAGCCGGGTGCCGGCGCCGAGCCGGTAGCCGCCGCCGACGCCCGACGTCGCCTGGACGGGGTAGCCGAGCGTGCGGAGCCGCTCCACGTCGCGGCGCACCGAGCGGTCCGTGACGTCCAGCTCGGCGGCCAGCTCGGCGGCGGTCCAGGACGCCCTGCGCTGCAGCAGCGCCAGCAGCCGCAGCACCCGCTCGGTCGTCGCCTCGACGGTCACGCGGCCATCGTCCCACGGATCGCGGAAGGATTCTGTCCGCGATATGGGGAACGCTGGACCCATGGCCGATCAGACCTGGAACCAGCAGCTCAGAGACCAGATCAACTGGCACTGGACGAACCAGCTGCGCGACCGACTGGACGGGCTCACCGACGACGAGTACTTCTGGGAGCCGGTGCCGGACTGCTGGAGCGTCCGCCCGCGCGGCACCGGAACCACGCCGATGGCGGCCGGGGCCGGCGCGATGACCATCGACTTCGCGTTCCCCGCGCCCGACCCGGCGCCGTTCACCACGATCGCCTGGCGGCTCGGGCACGTGATCGCCGGCGTGCTCGCGATGCGCAGCGCCGCGCACTTCGGCCGCGCGCCCGTCGACTACGGGTCGTTCGAGTACGCCGCGACCGCCGCCGAGGCGCTGGACCAGCTCGACGCGGAGTACGCCACATGGCTGGCCGGCGTCGAGTCCCTCGACGAGGCGGGCCTCGCCGAGCCGTGCGGCGAGGCGGAGGGGGCGTACGCCGAATATCCGCTGTCGGCGCTGGTCCTGCACATCAACCGCGAGCTGATCCATCATCTGTCCGAGGTCTGCCTGCTCCGCGACCTCTACCTGCACACTCACCGGGAGGCGAGCTGACATGGCCCGCGACGTCCAGATCACCTTCGACAGCGCCGACCCGGCCGCGCTCTCCGCGTTCTGGGCCGAGGTCCTCGGCTACCGGCTGCAGGACCCGCCCGGGGACTTCGCGTCCTGGGACGAGGCCCTGGAGGCGCTGGGCGTGCCGCCCGAGCGCCGCAACGACGCCTCGGCGGTGGTCGACCCCGAGGGCTCCGGGCCGCGGCTGTTCTTCCAGCGCGTGCCGGAGGGCAAGCGGGCCAAGAACCGCGTCCACCTCGACGTGCGCGCCGCGCCCGGCCTGGAGGGCGACGCCCGGATGGCGGCGCTGGAGGCCGAGGCCGCGCGGCTCGTCGCCCTCGGCGCCACCCGCCTCGACCGCCACGAGCCCGCGCCGCCGCTCGGCTTCGGCCACATCGTGATGGCCGACCCGGAGGGCAACGAGTTCTGCCTCGACTGACCGGGCCCGACCGAAAGCGCTCAGCGCAGCCTGCGCCGGACGCGCCGGACGTTGCGCCGTACGAACGACTCGTCGAGGGCGGCCTCCGCGAGCGCGACCGCCGCCTCCGCGCCGGCCGCCCCGACCTCCTCGGCGGTCGGCGCGGACCCGTCCTCCCGGCCGGGGTCGTACCGCAGGTCGCCGGCGTCACCGACGATCCGCGCGGACGTCCCGGGCAGCCCCCGGAGGTCTTCTTCGCTCCACCCGGCGACGCGGCGCCGCCACTCGGGCGGGATGACGGCCCTGCCGCCGCGGTCTCCGCGCGCCTGGAACCGCTCCGTGACGACCTGCCGCACCCAGTCGGCGTTCTGCCCGCTCCACGACCTCTCGCGGATGGCCGCGTTCATGGCCGAGAGCACCACCGTCTCCGGGGCGGTGAGACCGGTGTGCGCCTGCCGGCCGGTCAGGGCGGGGACCCCGTCCAGGCCGGGCAGGCCCGCCGCTTCCGCGAACCGCCGCCACAGCAGCTCCGGGGGCCGGCCGGGCGTGGTCACCACGGACACGCGCGCGGCGCCCGCCTCCGACCAGCGGCGGACCAGCCGGCTCAGCGAGAACGCCCGCCAGAGGTGCAGCGCGGGCTCCTCCTCCACGCGCTCCCAGCCCGCCCTCCGCTGCTCCGCCAGCGTCCGGAGATAGCCCGCGAAGCCGGCGCTCCGCCCGTTGCGGACGTGCTGCTGCCACAGGGAGGGCAGCGACCGTCCGAGGCTCCGCGCCGTGACGACCACCTCGACGTCGCCGGCCCCGAGCGCGTCCATCAGCCGGTCGACGGCGGGCCTGCGGACGACCGACAGGGCCTCGGCCGACAGCAGCACCGTGCCCGGCCAGGCGTTCACCTCGTCCAGCAGCGCCTTCCACGAGCCGGCCTCCTCGGCCGCCCGCTCCCGCGACACCCAGGGGAACTCGGTTCCGAGCAGCCCGTAGCTCGGCCACTCGTGGTTGGCCACGGTCCGCTTCCCGCGCTCCCAGTCCGGCGGGACGGGGTAGAGCACCCCCGCCTCGGCGAGCGCCTCACCGCCCGCCTGCAGCACGTGCTGCAGGAACGTCGTCCCCGACTTCTGGAGACCGATGTGCAGGACGATCTTCGAGGCCACCGCCCACCCCGTGCTCGCAAGGCCGCTGGAACCAGCAGACTAGCCCCCGCTCACCACGGGCTTCCGGAACCTGTCAGGCGAGGGGGGTCGTGGTGACCGAGGTGCCGAGGGCGCTGCCCTTGGTCCACTTGGGGAAGGGGACCTGCCAGTAGCCCCAGCCGTTCGTCCACTGGAGGCTGCGCTTGGTGCCGCTGATGGTGACCAGGTCGCCGCGGTAGGACCAGTGGAAGAACCACTGCGCGTCGTTCGCGGGGGAGCGGACGCAGCCGTGGCTGCAGTTGCGCCTTCCGAGGCAGGACGGGTCGTCCATGTTCTGGTGGATGTACTCGCCGCTGTTGGAGATGCGGGTCGCCCACGGGACCTTCTCGTCGTACCAGCCCGGGTCGCCCTTCTTCTTGCCGGGCGGGCGCATCCGCTCCAGCCGGACGTGGTCCATGGTCAGGTGGACGCCGCTGGTGGTGAGCAGGTGGTCGACGCCGTCGGCCTGCACGTCGCCGCCCGAGCCGAGGCTCACGCCCCAGGTGCGGACCGTCCGGCCGTTCTTCTTCACCACGGCCCGGTGGGTCTTGGCGTTGATGTTGACGGTGTGCGAGTCGCCGATCTTGAAGGTGCGGACGACGTCCCGGTCGCCGTACACGTTGTCGCCGATCTTCAGGCCCGCGTAGTGGACCTTGACGGTCACCTGCTGGCGCGGCTTCCACGGCTGCTTCGGCCGGAACACGACCGACGGGAGGCCGTTGAAGGACTCGCCGGCGCTCAGCCAGCGCCAGGCGCCCTCCGTCGGGGTGGTCGAGGAGATCTCGATGGCGCGCTCGATGGCGGGCTTGGCCTTCTCCGGCACGGCCTTGTTGAACTGGACGAACACCGGCATCCCGGTGCCGACCGTCTCGTTCTGGCTCGGCACAAGGTTGTTGACGCGGGTGGCGGCCGTCGCGCGGCTCGCGCGGAAGGCGCTGTTCGCGCTGGTGGACTTGCCGTTCGAGGACGTCGCCGTCGCCGACACCTGGTAGGCGCCGCCGGGCTGCAGGGTCCACTTCGAGCGCCACATGGTCTTGTCGGCGGACAGGGTGCCGGGGACGGCCGCGCCCCGCAGCTTCACCGACACGGCGCCGAGCGTGCCGCCGGCCGCGCTGACCGTCACGCCCTGGTCGGGACGGGCCCGGCCGCTGCCGTTCGCCGGGGTGATCGTCACCTGGGGAGCGCCGTCCCCGTTCTTCGCGGTGGTCCCGGCCGCGCCCTCGCCGCCGTCACCGCCACCGCACGCGGCCGCCAGCCCCAGGACCAGCGCCATCACCAACGCCTTACCTCGCACCGTTCTCCCTTAACAGCCCGCCTGGCCCGCGTGACGCGGGACGGCATCAAGATCGCTTGCGGAACGGCCCGTTGTTCCCGTCCGGCCCGGAAGGCGTGACGGCCGGCTCTCCGGGACCGACGCACTCTCTAGACGTCCATGGTCCCGCGAAGGTTGGCCTTCCGGGGCCGATTCGCAGGATCTTTCTCGCTCCGGATCCGGCCTGTCGATCTTCTGCTCAAGTCTGTGGCGGCACCGGTTAAAGGCGGCGATTCGCGCCGTGACCGGCTGCGATTCTGTTCCGTGGCCGCCGGTGACGGCCCCCGCGACGTGAGTTCTTGCCTGTGAAAGGGACGCGCGATGAGAGCCCAGGGGCTGACCTCCGCCATCGAGCCGGGCGCGGCTCCTCCGGAGCTCGCCGCGGCGGCGGACGGGACGGCCGTCCCGTCCGGGGGCGCCGGTCCGCGGTTACTGGCCGGGCTGTGCCCGGTCTGCCTCGCCCTGCTGGACGGCTGGGCGATGGCCGCCGCCGTGACGCTCACCCGGGGTGGCTTCCTCGCCGGCCCGGCCGCGTTGGCGATCATGCTCCTGAACGCGTCCGCCGGGCTGTACCGGATGCGCCGCAGCCCCTCCCTGCTGGCCGACCTGCCGCCGCTGCTCGTCCGGGCGGCCCTCGTCGGCGCCGCCGCGGCGGCGCTCCTCGCGGACCCCGCGGCCTGGCCGTGGATCACGGCCGTCGCCCTCACGGTCCAGGCGGGCGGGCGCGCCTGCGTGAACGCCGCGGTCAGGACGTACCGGTGCCGCCGCTCCAGGGCGCGGCCGGCCCTGGTCGTCGGCACGGGCGCCATGACCGAGCACGTCCTGGAGGTCCTGCGGGAACGCGGCGAGTACGGGCTCGCGGCGGTCGGGCAGGTGACCGCGGGGCGTCCGCCCGGTCACCCCGGCGCCGCGCCCCTGCTCGGGGACACCTCCGACCTGCCCGCGATCGTCACCGAGCACCGGATCGGCACGCTGGTCGTCGTCGCCGAGGACGTCCACCCCCACCGGCTGGACGCCGTGCTGCGCGTGTCGTTCGGGCTGCCCTGCGAGACGCTGCTCGTCCAGCCGCCGTCGGACGTCGTCCCGGTGGTGCCGGCGCGGCGCGAGTACCTCGCCGGGCTGCCGTGCGCGCGGGTCGGCGGCCCGCTGCACGACCCGGCCGCCCGGCGCGCCAAGCGCGCCCTCGACGTCATCATCGCGGTCCTGGTCCTCGTGCCCGCGCTGCCGCTGCTCGCGGTGTGCGCGGCGGCGGTCCGGATCGAAGGCGGTCCCGGCGTTCTGTTCCGGCAGCGGCGGATCGGCCTCGGCGGCGAGGAGTTCGTCCTGCTGAAGTTCCGCACGCTGAAACCTGCGGACGAGCACGAGGCCGACACCCGCTGGACGGTCAAGAACGACGGTCGGATGGGACGGGTCGGCCGCTTCCTGCGGAACACGTCGCTGGACGAGCTGCCGCAGCTGTGGAACGTCATCCGCGGTGACATGAGCCTCGTGGGCCCGCGCCCGGAGCGCCCGCACTTCGTCGACCAGTTCTCCCGCACCTGCCCCGGCTACACGCTGCGGCACCGCGCCCCGGCCGGGATGACGGGCTGGGCGCAGGTGCACGGGTTCCGCGGCGACACCTCCATCGAGCTGCGGGCGCGGCTCGACAACCACTACATCGACCACTGGTCGGTGGCCGCCGACCTCCGGATCCTGCTGCTGACGGCGCGGGCGATGCTCTGCCGGGACTCCGGATGACGGTCTGCGCGCCGGCGGCGCCGCTCGTCGCGAGGGCGGTCCCGCGGCGCCCGAGCTGGCTGGTCGCGGTGGCCGTGGCCTGCGTCGGGATCCCGCCCGGCGACGCGGCGTCCGGGCCGGGCGTGCAGGTCACTGCCGGGGACGTGGCCAGCGGCGGGCTCGTCCTGGTCGCCGCTTTCCTGCTGGTCACCGGCCGGGTCGCGATGCCGCGCCGGGCCCCGCTGGCGTTCGGGCCGCTGATCGCCGCGCTCGGCGCCAGCACCGTCCACTCGGCCGACATCGGCGCCAGCCTGGCCGGGTTCGTCCGCGACCTCCAGGTCTTCGTGCTGGTGCCGCTGGCGGTCGTGCTGCTGCTGCGGGACCGGCGCGACCTCGCGATCGTCTGCTGGGCGGTGCTCGGCCTCGGGCTCGTGGAGGCGGCCTACGGGATCTGGCAGGCGGGCACCGGCAACGGCGCCTCCATGGGTGGCCAGAGCATCCGGGCCGTCGGGACGTTCGGCGCCCTCGACGTCATGGCCATGTCGATCGTCGCCGGGTTCGCGTTCCTCATCCTGGCCGCCTTCGCGCTGTCGGCCCCCGGGCGCGGCGCCGCCGCCGTCCCGGCCGCGCTGGCGGGACTCGCGGTGCTGGCCGCCGCGCTGGCACTGGCGCTCAGCCGCGGGACGTGGATCGCGCTCGGCGCCGCCGCCGTCCTCATGCTGGTGCTCTTCGACCGGTGGACGGCGGTGAAGGTGCTGGCCTGCTGCGGCGCGCTGGTGGTCGTGCTGGCGGGCGTGGCGGGCGGCGGGTCGCAGGCGGTCGTCGAGCGGTCCAGGTCGATGGTGGGCTCGATCGTCCATCCCGACCGGTCCGTGGACGACCGGTACGAGCTGTGGGCCGCCGCGGTCCGCATCTGGGAGGACCATCCGGTCGCGGGCGTCGGCGTGAAGAACTTCCCGGCCTACCGCGACACCTACGCCTCGATCGAGCTGTCGTCCGGCAGCGAGACCGCCGACCCGGTGAACGGGTACGTCCGGCAGCCGCTCCTGTCACCGCACAACCAGTACCTGCTGTTCCTGTCCGAGCAGGGAGTGGTGGGCCTCGCCGGGCTCCTCACGCTGCTCGGCGCGATCGTCGCCGGGCTGTGGCGGCGCCGCCGCGCCCGCGACCCGTTCTGGCTCGCCAGCGTCGCGCTGATGGCGTTCCTGCTGGTCAACTTCCTGTACGCGGACCTCGGCGGGCCGACCTGCCCGCTCACCGCCGTCGTCCTCGGCATCGCCGCCGCCCGCGCCATCGGGGCGGTCCGCGGATGACCCGGGCCGGGACGGGCTCCGTCGGCCGCGCCGCCGCGCTGTCGGGCGTGCTCATCGCCGCCGGCACCGGGCTCGGGTTCCTGCGCGACCTCGCGATGGCGCACCTGTTCGGCGCCAGCGGCAGCACGGACGCGTTCCTGGTCGCCTGGACGATCCCCGAGACCGTCTCGCCGCTGCTGATCGAGGACGCGATGGCGCTGCTGATGGTGCCCGCCGTCACGCGGCTGCTCGCCCGCGGCGACGGCCCGCGCCCGCTCGCCGCCACGACGCTGCCGCGCATGGTGCTCGGCCTGTCGCTGGTCACCGCCGCCCTCGCCGTCTTCGCGCCGCTCGTCGTGGACGTCCTCGCGCCGGGGCTCCCCGAGCGGGGCCCGGCCGTGCTCTGCGTCCGGCTCACCGCCGTCACCGTCGTGACGTTCGGCGTCGCGGGCTTCATGAGCGCGGTGCTGCGCGCCCACCACACGTTCGGCCCGCCCGCCGCGATCTACCTCGCCTACAACGCCGGCATCCTCGCGCTGATCGCTGGCTTCTCCGGCCTGATCGGCGTCACCAGCGCGGCGGTCGGCGTGGCCTGCGGCAGCGTGCTGATGGTCGCGGTCCAGGCGCCCGCCTTCGCCCGCTGCCTGCGCGCCGCCCCGGCACCGGCCCCGGCCGCCGGCCCGGACATCCGCCTCGGGCTCGCGGCCGTCGCGCCCGTCGTCGTCTACACGGTGACGCGGCAGGCGCAGGTGTTCGTGGAGAGGTTCCTCGGGTCGGAGCTGCCCGCCGGGTCCATCTCGCACCTGAACTACGCGCAGAAGGTCGCGCAGGTGCCGATGGTGCTCTCGCTGCTGATCGTGACGGTCACGTTCCCGAGGCTCGCCCGCGCCTCGGCGGACGGGGACACCGCGCAGGTCGCCCGCCGCATCCGGCAGGACATCCTCGTCGCGAGCGCGATGGTGCTGGCCGCCGCCGCGTTCCTCGTCGCGTTCGCGCCCGCGATCGTCCGGGTGCTGTTCGAGCACGGCGCGTTCGGGCCCGCGGACACGGCGAGCACCGCGTCCATCATGCGCGTCTACGCCCTCGGCCTGTGGGGGCAGACCGCCGTCGGCCTCGCCGCCCGCGCGTTCTTCGCGCAGCGGCGGCCGACCTGGCGCCCGGCGGCCGTGATCGCCGCGGGCCTGGCGGTCACCGCGGCGATCGGCGGGGCGTTCGCCGCGTCCGCCGGGACGATCGCGCTGGCCGCCGCGAACGCCGCCGGGATCACGCTCGCCGCCGTCCTGCTGCTGGCCGGGCTGCGGCGGGGCGTCGCGCCGATCCCGCTGCGCCGCGTCGCCGCCGAGGTGTCCCGGCTCGCGCTCGCCGCCGCCGGTGCCTGCGCGGCGGGCCGCCTCGCCGCCGGGGCGCTGGACGGCTCCGACCTCGTCCAGCTCGCCGCGGGCGGAGCCGTCACCACCGCGGCCTTCGCCGTCCTCGCCGTCCTGGCGGGACCCGGCCTCGCCTCTCCATGGATCGCTTCCGGGCCGCTCCGCGCGCGTGCCCGGCGCGGCCGCATCGAATCGGGGGATACCAGTGAGCCAGCCGACAGAACCAGCGCACCTGACGGAGACGACACGGCCGGCCGAGCCGGCGCCCCCGGCCGGGGAGATCCGGCCGGCTCCGCTGGTGCTGATGTACCACTCGGTCGACCACTTCGATGAGGACCCGCACCTGGTCACGGTGTCGCCCGCCCGGTTCGCGCGGCAGATGGCGTGGCTGCGGGCGCGGGGCCTGCGCGGCGCCGGCATGGGCGAACTGCTGGCCGCGCACGCCGCCGGCCGGGCGCGCGGCCTCGTCGGGCTCACCTTCGACGACGGGTACGCCGACTTCGCGACGCGGGCCCTCCCGGTCCTCGTGCGGTACGGGTTCGGCGCGACGACGTTCATCGTGTCCGGGCGGATCGGGTCCTTCAACGCGTGGGACGACGGCCCGCGCAAGCCGCTGATGACGGCCGACCAGATCCGGATGGTCGCCGACGCCGGCATGGAGATCGCCTCGCACGGCCGCCACCACGTCTCCCTGCCGGCCACCGACGAGACCGAGCTGCGCGAGGAGCTGGAGGAGAGCCGCGCCGTCCTGGAGGACCTCATCGACGGCCCGGTGACCGGCTTCGCCTACCCCTACGGGCACGCCACCGCCCGCGAGGCCGAGGCCGTGCGCGCCGCCGGGTACGACTACGCCTGCGACATCAGCCCCGAGCAGCCGGGACGGCACGCGCTCGCCCGCACCTACATCGGCGACCGGGACGGCCCCCTGCGGCTGCGCGTCAAGCTCGTCCGCCACGAACTGCGCCGGCGGAGGCGCGTGTGACCAGGGTCCTGCACGTCATCACCGGGCTGGAGCACGGCGGCGCCGAACGCCAGCTCGTGCTGCTGCTGCGCCACCTGCCGGTGGCCTGCGAGGTCGCCACCCTGACCCGGACCGGCACGCTCGGCGCGGAGATCCGCCGATCGGGCGTCCCCGTGCACGAGATCGGGATGCGCGGCAACCGGGACCTCGCCGCGCTGCCCCGGCTCGCCCGGCTGATCCGGCGCGGGCGGTACGACGTCGTCCACACGCACCTGTACCGGGCATGCGTGTACGGCCGGATCGCCGCCCGCATGGCCGGCGTGCCCCGCGTCATCGCCACCGAGCACTCCCTCGGCGACGGCCACATCGAGGGACGGCCGACGACCCGCGGCGTCCGGGCGCTCTACCGGGCGACCGAGCGGCTCGGGTCCGCGACGGTCGCGGTGTCGCCCGCCGTCGCGGCCCGGCTGCGCGGCTGGGGCGTGCCGCCCGGCCGGATCGCCGTCATCCCGAACGGCATCGACGCGGCCGCGTTCGCGTTCGACGCCGCCCGCCGCGCCGCGACCCGCCGCCGCCTCGGGATCGGCCCGGCCGAGCCCGTCGTCGGCGCGCTCGGCCGGCTCGTCCCGACCAAGCGCTTCGACCTGCTGATCGAGGCGGTCGCGCGGCTCGGCGGCGTCCGGCTGCTGCTGGTCGGCGCGGGCCCGGAGCGGGCGGCGCTGGAACGGCTGGCGCGCGACCCGCGCGTCGCCGGCCGCGTGATCTTCGCCGGGGGGACGTCGGACGTCGCGGGCGCCCTCGCCGCGATGGACGTCCTCGCCGCCCCGTCCGTCCAGGAGACGTTCGGCCTCGGCGTGCTGGAGGCGCTCGCCGCCGGGCTCCCCGTCCGCTACACGGCCTGCCCCGCCCTCGACGGCCTCCCGCCCGGCGCCGCCCCGCAGGCCCGCCGGCTCCCCACCGACGCCGGGATCTGGAGCGCCGAGCTCGCCCGCGTCCTGCGCGCCCCCCGCGACCGCACCCGCGTGCCGCCGGCCGTCGCCCGGTACGCCATCGCCGAGCGCGCCGCCGAGCTCGCCCGGCTCTACCGCCCCGAGCCGCCCGTCCGCGGAGCCGCACCGATACGAGAAAGGGTTCGTGATGCCGCCACGTGACGCCGACAGGAAGCCTGAGACCGGGGGGCGGGCCGGGACCGCCCGGCGCCTGCGCGGCCGGCTCGCCGCGCTCGCCCGGCGCGCCGGCCCGTCCGCCGCGCTCGTGCTCGCCGGAGGGCTCGGCGGCCTCGGCTACGCCCTGTTCACGCCCAGCACCTACACCGCGACGTCGTTCGTCATGGCCGTGGACGAGCGCGACGGCGGCGCCGGCCCGGCGGCGGTCAGCTTCGCGCAGGCCTTCGGGCGGCTCGCGCCGCTCCCGGAGACGCTCCAGTACTCCTCGATCCCGCTGCCCAAGGGCGCGGCGGGCGCCACCCGCGAGCACATCCAGGCGTCCACCTCGCCGGACACGCCGCTGATCCGGCTGGCCGGCAGCGCCCGGACGCCCCGCGACGCCGCCGCGTACGCCAACGCCGCCGCCGACGCCCTCGTCCGGTACGGCAAGACCCACCACGCCGAGACGGGCGTCCGCGTCGCGCTGATGAACCTCGCCACGCGGCCCGCCGAGCCCTCGTCGCCGAACCTGCCGCTCGGCGTCGCCGTCGGCACCGCGTCCGGGGTCCTGCTCGCCGGGCTCGGCGCCGCCCTCGGCGGCGGGCGCCGCGGGCGGGGCCGCGAGCGCGCGGAAACACGTCCCGCCACCGCGCCGGGTCCCGCGGCCGAGCGGGCGGAGGTGGGCTCGTGACCGCGATCGCCCCACCGTCGCCGGTCGACGCCCCGGCCGCCGAGTGGTCCGCCGAGGTGCACCGGGACGAGCAGTCCCTGGTCGGCCTCGCCGGCGAGCTGCGCGACCTCTACGACCGCAGCCCGGCCGCCACGCCCTTCCAGACGTACGAGTGGTTCAGGTCGTGGTGGGGCTGGTACGGGACGCGCGGGCGGCTCCGCCTCGTGACCGTCCGCCACCGGGGCCGGCTCGTCGCGGCGGCGCCGCTGATGGCGGCCACACGGCACGGGTTCCCGGTGCTCGTCCCGCTCGCGGCGGAGCAGAGCGACTTCACCGACTTCCTCCTCGACCCCGTCTACGCGGACGGCGCCGTCCGGCACCTCACCCGGGCGCTGCTGGACGAGCGCGGATGGTGCGCGCTCGACCTCCGCGAGGTGCGGCCCCGCTCGGCCGCCCACCTGGTCGCCGACCGGTGGCCGCGGCGGGCCTGGCGGACGCCGTCGTCGGTCTGCCTCGAACTGCCCGCGACCGACATCGACGACGTGCTCGGACGGCTGCCGCGCCGCACCGCCGGCAAGATGCGCGCCAAGCTCCGCAAGATCGACGTGCGCGGCATCACGGTGGAGAGCGTCCCGGCGGAGCGGGCCTCGGACGCCGTCCACGCGCTGCTGGACCTGCACCTCTGGCAGTGGGAGGGCCGCCCGGTCAACCCCGAGCACACGCGCGACCGGTTCCGCCGCCACCTGGCCGAGGCGGCGGACGGGATGGTCCGCGACGGGCGCGCCGCCGTCCTGCAGTACCGGTGGGACGGGCGGCTCGTCGCCAGCGACCTCCTCCTCATCGGCCACCGGTACGTCGGCGCCTACCTGTACGGCGCGATCCCCGACCTGCGGTCCTGCCTCGACGTCACGCTGATGATGCTGCGCCAGGACCTCGCGCTCGCCCGCGAGCGCCACCGGCAGGGCGTCAGCCTGCTGCGCGGCGACGAGCCCTACAAGCTGAAATGGCGGCCGGCGCCGGTCCGCAACGAGCGGATCATCCTCGGCAGGTCCGCGCCCGCCGCCGCGTTCGCCGGGCTCGCCCGCGCCCGCGCGCACCTGTCGGAGCGGCGGCACGCGGGGGACGGCCGGCCGGCCGGCGATGGCTGACCGGGAGGCGCGCGGCCCGCTGCGGGTCCTGCACGTCAGCCAGCCGAACGGCGGCGGGGTCGCCGTCTACGTCGGGCAGGCGGCCGGCGACCAGCGCAGGCGCGGCTGGGAGGTGGCGGTCGCCTGCCCCCGCGGCGGCGACCTGCCGGAACGGTGCGCGGCGGCCGGCGTCCCCTGGTTCCCGTGGGACGCCCGCCGCGCCCCCGGGCCCCGCACGCTGCTGGAGGCGCGCAGCCTCCGCCGCCTGGTGGCGACCTTCGCCCCGGACGTCGTGCACCTGCACTCCGCGAAGGCGGGCCTGGCCGGGCGGCTGCCGCGCCGCCCGCGCGGCACGCCGACGATCTTCCAGCCGCACGGCTGGTCCTGGCTCGCCGCGACCGGGCGGCAGGAGGCCCCCAGCCGGCTGTGGGAGCGGCTCGCGGCCCGCTGGACCGACGCCCTCGTCTGCGTCGGCATCGGCGAGCTCCAGGAGGGCATGCGCGCGGGCGTGCGCGGGGAGTACCGGGTCGTCCGCAACGGCGTCGACCGCCGCCGGTTCCGGCCCGCCGACGGCGCCGCCCGGCTGGCCGCCCGCGCCCGGCTCGGGCTGCCCGCGACCGTCCCGCTCGCCGTCTGCGTCGGCCGCCTGACCAGGCAGAAAGGGCAGGACGTCCTGCTCGCGGCCTGGCCGGAGGTCACCGCCCGGTGCCCGTCCGCGCGGCTGGCCGTCGTCGGGGACGGCGAGGACCTCGACGCCCTGCGCGGCGAGGCGGTCGCCGGGGTGTCCCTCGTCCCGGCCGTCGACGATCCGCGCGACTGGCTCGCGGCGTCGAACGTCGTCGTGCTGCCGTCGCGGTGGGAGGGGCTGCCGCTCACCGCGCTGGAGGCGTTCGCCACCGGACGCCCCCTCATCGGGACGGACGTCCCCGGCATCACCGAGCTGCTCCGGCCCGGTCTCGGCGCGCTCGTTCCCGCCGAGGACCCCGCCGCGCTCGCCGCGGAGGTGGCCGCGCGGCTGCTGTCCCCCGGCATCGCCGAACGGGAGGGGCTGGCGGCGGCGTCCGCGGCCGAGGCCTATGACATCTCCGGGACGGTGGCGCTCCTCGCCGCCGTCACCCGCGACGTGGCCGGGGCCGGCGGCGCCCCGGACGAGCCCACCGCCGGGACGCGGGCGGTGGCCGGCGGCTCCGGCCATCCGGGCCTCGCCGGCGTCGGCGCCGGCGCCGGCGCCTTCCAGGCCGGGGACGGCGCCGGGACGAACGGCCCGGACGGGGACGGCGGCGGAGCCGTCACGCCGCCGAACAGCTCCCGGTAGGCGGCGGCCGAGCGCGGATTGCCGCCGCACGACCAGACGCCGTGCGGGCAGTAATCCGTGATCGACTGGTAGGCGACGTCGTGCGACATGATCCAGTCATGCATTCCGCGGACATATTCCGGGTTGTCGGAATTGCGGAACAGCCCCCATTCGGGGAACGAGATGGGCTTGCCGTGCGCGGCGGCGAAATCCGCGTGGTCGCGCAGTCCGTAAGGCTCGTCCACGAAACTTTGGAAGGACTTTCCCGCCGGCTGGTCGTAACTGTCCGATCCGATGATGTCTACGACGTCGTCGCCCGGATAGCACTGCGTCCACGGAATCGCGTCCCGCCCCCGAGACGGCGCGAAGTCGAAACGCAGGCGCGTGCCCGGGACGCCGCGCATCGCGGCGACGATCCGCCGCCAGTAGGTCTTCCACGCCTCCGGATCGGGCGCGCACCGGCCGGCGTAGGCCTCCCCGTTCATCTCCCAGCCGGGGACGAGGACCGCGTCGCCCGCGCCGGCCGACACCAGCCGCCGCGCGAGGGCCCGGTAGTGCCCGTCGAACACGCCGCGCGCCCCGGCGCGCAGCAGCGAGGCGAGCACCGGCCGCGGCAGCCACGTCTCGTTCGGGGCCATCATCGGGACGTTGACCACAAGCATCCGGCGGGGGTCGGCCTCCTTCCAGCGCGCCCACGCCGCCAGCAACTCGCGCGGCCCCTCGATGTCGTCCCAGTCGTCGCCCGGCAGGTAGGTGCGGCCGACGGTGACCGTGGAGCCGAGCCAGCGCTCGAACGGGCCCAGCCGGGCCACGCCCTCCCCGCCCGAGCCGAGAAAGGCCCCCAACGGCACGTAGGGCGCGGTTCTCTGGGCCGACCGGAGTTGCGGCCAGGTCGCGAATACCGGCGCGATCAGCGCGACCAGCATGACGGACGCGGCCAGAATGGGAGGGAGTGGACAAAAGCGCGATGCCCTTTTCCACTGGCGCCCGGAGTGGTGCCCGGCTGGATGGATAATGTCGCCGCTCATGCGTATCGTATGCCCTGGGACGTCCGCCGCGAAAAAGCCGCCGGAGCGGGCGATGGCAAAATTTACCACCGGGAAAGGGACGTCGTGCACCGCAATATGTGGAATCGAGCCTGAACGAAAATGACGCGCCTCGATCCCGGCCTTCCCGTGCTGCTGCTGCGCACCGACCGCAACCCGCTCCACCACGGGACGCTCGCGGCGATCCGCAGCCTCGGCCGCGCCGGCGTCCCCGTGCACGCCATCCTCGAAGGCGACGCCAACCCCTCGTCCCGGTCCCGCTACCTGTCCCGCGCGCATCCCTGGGCGCCGCCCCCCGGACGCCCGGACGAGCTGCTGGACCACCTGCGGGCGGTCGGCGAGCGGATCGGCCGGCGCGCGCTGCTCCTCCCGATGGACGACGCCGGGGCGATCTTCGTCGCGGAGCACGCGGCGCCGCTGGCGTCCCGCTTCGTCTTCCCCCGCCAGGACCCCGCCGTCCCCCGCGGCGTCGCCGACAAGGCCCGGCTGCTGGAGGCCTGCGAGCGGCACGGCGTCGCGTGCCCGCCGAGCCGCATGCCGCGGTCCGCGGCGGAGGTCGACGAGGCCGCCGCCGACCTCGGGCTGCCGCTGATCGCCAAGTGGGCGCGGCCGTGGCGGCTCCGCCCCGGCCTGCGCAGCACCACCCTGGTCCGGACGGCCGGCGAGCTGCACCGGCTGTTCGCCGCCACCCGAGACCGCCGCCCGGACGACGCCTCCGGCGGCGGCGCGGGCCCGCTCATCCTGCAGCGGCGCATCCCGCCGTCCGGCGGCGACTGGTTCTTCCACGGGTACTTCGACGAGGACCTCGCCTGCCTGTTCGGCGGGGTCGGCCGCAAGCACCTGGCGCACCCGCCGCACGCCGGGCACACCGTCGCGGGCGAGTGGGTCGACGACCCGGCGCTCGAACGGCTCGCGGCGGGGATCGTCCGGCGCTTCGGCTGTCGCGGCCTGGTCGACCTCGACTTCCGGCTGGACGCCGAGCAGGGCGTCCACCACCTGCTGGACTTCAACCCGCGGATCGGCGCCCAGTTCCGGCTGTTCACCGACCGGATCGGGCTCGACCTCGCCCGAGTCCTGCACCTCGACCAGTCGGGGCGCCCCGTCCCGGCCGCGCGGCCGGCGCCCGGCCGCCACCTGCTGGTGGAGAACCACTACCTCCGGCGATCGGCGCGGCGCCCCCTGCCGCGCCCGAAGCACCTGCGGGAGACCCTCCGCCCGCTGAGAAGGGCCGACGAGCTCGCCTGGTACGCCGGCGACGACCTCCCGCCCTTCCTCGCCATGGGCCGGCAGAGCGCGCTCCGCGCGGTCGGGCGGCTCCGCACCGGGTAACACCACGAACACACGGGGGAATGGAACATGAGCGACTCGGCATGCGACGTCGTCATCGCCGGCGCCGGGCCCTACGGCCTGTCGACCGCCGCCCACCTGCGGTACCTCGGACTGGACGTCCGCGTCATCGGCGAGCCGATGCGCTTCTGGGACGCCAACATGCCGGAGGGCATGTACCTGAAGTCCGAGCCCTTCGCGTCCAGCCTGGGGGCGCCGCAGGAGGGCCTGCGCTTCATCGACCGCCACCGCGGCTGGCGGGTCGGGCACCCGATCCCCCTGGAGACCTTCGTCGAGTACGGGCGCTGGTTCGCCGCCGAGGCCGTCTCCGGCACCGAGGACGCCGAGGTCGTGAGCGTCGGGCGCGGCGGCCGCGGCGGGTTCGCCGTCGCGCTGTCCACGGGCGAGCGGATCGCCGCCCGGACCGTCGTGGTCGCCGTGGGCGTCGGGCCGTTCGCGCACATCCCGGACGAGCTGGAGGGCATGCCGTCCTGGCTCGTCTCGCACAGCAGCGCCCACAGCGACCTCGGCCTGTTCGCGGGCAAGGACGTCGCGGTCGTCGGCGCCGGGCAGTCCGCGCTGGAGACGGCGGTGCTGCTCGCCGACGCGGGCGCGCACCCGCACCTGCTGGCCCGCAGGCGCGAGCTCGACTGGAACACCGTCCCGGAGGAGCGCCGGTCCCGGCGCTCCGTGCTGCTGGAGGGACCGCGGTCCGGGCTCGGCACCGGGTACCGGACGTGGCTGTGGGCCGAGCGGCCGGGGATCGTCCGGTACCTGCCGGAGCGGACCCGGCGGAAGATCGTCCGGGAGACGCTCCCGCCGGCGGGAGCGTGGTGGCTGCGCGACCGGCTCGACGACCGGATCCGCGTCTCGACCGGTCGGCACCTGTCGAAGGCCGTCGAGCTGGACGACGGCGTCGCCCTCACCACCGTCGACCGGAACGGGCGGCGCCTCGTCACCGAGGCCGAGCACGTGATCGCCGCGACCGGGTTCGTCCCGGACGTGGAGCGGCTCCCGCTGCTCGCGCCCGAGCTGCGCGCCCGCATCAGGACCCGGGCGGGCGCGCCGGTCCTGTCCCGCGACTTCGAGGCGTCGGTGCCGGGCCTCTACTTCGCCGGGCTCGCCGCCGCGCTCACGTTCGGGCCGGTGATGCGGTTCGTGCACGGCGCCGGGTTCGCGGCCGGGCGGATCGCGCACCACATCTCCCGGCGCGGGCCGCGCCCGAGCATGCCGCCCGTGCGGGCGGAGAGCGTCCCGGAGGCGGACGTACCCCGGCGGTAGGACATCGTCACCCGGCGGTCAAGGTTTGTCCCCCGGCCGGCGGCGCACCGCGGCGGTGCGGTGCCGGCCGGGGCGGGTCAGGCCCAGGGCGGCCGGGCCCGGCGGCGGGCGCGCTCGTCCCGGGCGGTGGCCCTGGTCCACTCCCAGCGTGAGTACAGCGTCCACGCCGAGGACCATCCGCGCTTGGAGAAGGTGCTCTGACCGGCGGAGACGCGGGACAGAACGATCAGTTGGGCCTCGTTGCGGGTCACGAAGCGGTGGGTCTGGCGACGGGGGCGGTGATGGCGCGCGGGCAGCAGCCGCGCGATCGCGGACGAGGGGTCGGGCATCGGAAGCTCCTCGCTCGGACGGCCGCCGCGGCCGTCCGTTCACCGAATGTAGCGCACTCGATACCGTCCGCCATGCTTCCTCCGGTCATCGGACGGCCCGGCCGGTGCGCCACGGTCCCCGGGAGGGCGACGAAGCCCCCGACGTCCGGCGAAACGGAGAATTCTCGTAAAAAGGAATGCCGGGCGCTGGAAACCCGTCCACGGTAAAAGTGGAATTAATGCGCCGGTAAACGATTCGAGGACACGCAGGGAGAATTCGAAATCGTTCCGTGATCACCGCCGCCGCGGTGCTACCTTCATGCCGACCGGAACCAGAAACCGGATGCGAACACCGGCGGCGGCGACAAGGAGAACTGGCAATGCGGTCCCTACCGATCCAGCGCGGGGCAATTCGCCCGCAGGATCGGTGCCGGTATGCCATCGTCCCCGTTCTCGCCCGTGTCGCCGCCGTCGCGGGTTTCGCGTTCGCCGGCTGGATCGCGCTCTCCGCGCTCACCGAGACGGCGTTCGCCGACGAGCCGGCGCCCCGGCCGCAGCAGGCCGTCCATGACGCCGTCTTCGGCGACGGCGCCATGGAGCCGGACGACCTGTCCACGCTCCGGCACCTCTCGCCCGGCCACGGCCGGGACGCGGCGGACCCGGCGGAGTCCCTCTCCGGCGACCTCCGGGAGGCCGGCGACGACCCCGTGGAATACCTCGGGTCGCGCAAGCGGGACGTGCTCGACGACAAGGACCGGGCCGTCCAGCGGATCGAGGAGCTGACCGCCGCCGCGGGCGTCCCGCGGCTGCCCGCGCCCGAGGTCCGGCCCGACCGCCCCGTCATCGGCGAACTCGTCCAGCAGATGACCGGCCCCGAGCACGCCGCCCCCGAGCACGCCGCGCCGGCGGACGCCGGTGCGCAGCCGGGGGAGGACGCCGACGCCGGCCACGCCTCCGACAAGGGCGGGCCCGCCACCACGCGCGCCGGTCACACCAGCGCGCCCGAGACGTTCGCGGGCGCCGCGCCGGACGGCGACGGCGGCCACTGCGCGGCCTGCCGCGGCGGCGACCGCGCCCCGGTGCGGGACCCCGCCCTGCCGTCCGGACAGGACGGCCCGCGCAGCGCCGGCTCCGGCGGCGGGCACCCGTTCGTGCCGTTCGCCGACCTGCTGACCCGGCAGTACCCCGCGGCGCCTTCCGCCGCGGGCGCGGGGACGTTCCACCGCACGGCGCTGTCCGACGTGGCCGCGCCCGGCGGCCCGTCCGTCGTCCCCGACTAGGGGTCTCCCACAGCCGTCCGGCCACCGCCCGGCCGGCCGCGGCGCGGCCGCGTGCGCGAAGCACGCCGCCCGCCCCCTTTCACCAGACCTTCCTCTGAGGCAACGGCCGACCACCGGCCGCTGCCGGGCTGCGCCCACCCGGACGGTGCCGCGCAGCGTTCACCACCGAGATCGAAGCAACGACAGGAGAAACTCATGCGCAAGTGGGCGAAGAGCACGAGCCGCGCGGCCCTGGTGGCCGCGGGAGCCCTCGTCGTCGGAGCCGCCTTCGGCTCCGGGCCCGCCGGCGCCGCCACCCTGCACGGCGGCGGCCACGACGGCAAGGTCCGCATGGAGACCTCGCACAACTTCGGCGTCCTGAACGGCAACCAGGTGTTCGCGCCGATCAGCATCCCCGTCGACGTGTGCGGCAACGCCATCGCGATCGCCGGGATCAGCCGGGCCCAGTGCAAGGGCGGCGCGACCGTCAAGAACTCCGGCGGCCGCAACGTGAAGATGGAGAGCGCCGGCAACTTCGGGATCGGCAACGGCAACCAGGTGTTCGCGCCGATCAGCGTCCCGGTCGACGTGTGCGGCAACGCCGTGGGCGCGCTCGGCGCGGCGCAGGCCCAGTGCAAGGGCGGCGCGACCGTCAAGAACTCCGGCGGCCGCAAGGTGAAGATGAAGAGCGCCGGCAACTTCGGGATCCTGAACGGCAACCAGGCCTACATCCCGATCAGCGTCCCGGTCAACGCCTGCGGCAACGCCGTCGGCGCGCTCGGCGCGGCGGAGGCGCAGTGCAAGGGCGGGGCGACCGTCGACAACGGGCACAAGACCGCGCCGCCCACCTACCGGACGCCGAAGAAGCCGAAGCCCTACAAGCCGTCCAAGCACCGCCCGGCGGCCGAGCACACCAAGCTGCCCTCGACGATGCGCGCCGACGGCTCCCGCGTCGCGCGTCCCGACGCCGGCCACCGCACCGCGGACGCCGTGCCCGGCGTGCGGGGTGTCCTCGACACGATCAAGCGGCCCGTCAAGACGTCCGGCGTCGGCGTCGAGCCGGGGCGGATCGCCCCGCGCCTGGCCAAGGGCAGCGTGCCCGTCGCGCTCGGGTCGCCGCTCTCCTGACCTGACATGGTCCGGACCAGGGTGACGACCCGCGGCCGGACGACGGCGGAAGGGGGCGGCAGACGTGCCGCCCCCTTCCCCATGCCCGCGGAACCCCAGATGGAGGAGAGAACCATGCTCGGCCGGAAGTCCCTCTGCGCGGTCGCCGTCGCCGCGTTCTGCGCGCTGCCCGCCGTCTCCGTCCCGCCCGCGCAGGCCGCCCCCGCGCGCGGCACGGCCGCGGTCGCGGCCACCGCGGCCCGGCCGCGGACGGGCACGGTGATCGCGCGCCTCCAGATCCGGCGGATGGGCCTGAAGACCCTGGTCAGGCAGGGCGTCGGCCGGGCGGTGCTGCGGCGCGGCGTCGGCCACTACCCGGGGACCGCGCTCCCCGGGCGCGAGGGCAACACCGTCCTGCTCGGCCACCGGACGACCTGGCGGCACCCCTTCGGCGAGCTGGACCGGATGCGGCGCGGCGACCGGATCGTCCTGCGCGTGGGCCGGCGGACCTACGTGTACCGGGTCCGGCTCAAGCGCGTCATCAAGCCCCGGGACCGGCGCGCTCTGGAGCCGGTGCCGTTCCACCGCGGCAGCGCCCCGGACGGCCGGTACGTCACGCTGATCACCTGCACGCCGAAGGGATCGGACCGGCGCCGCCTCGTCGTCGTCGGCAAGATCGCGTCGAGGCGCTGAGTCGCGGCGCGAGCGCCGCGCGCCGCCTCCGGCCCGCCGCCGGTCAGCGCCCGCCGTAGAGCGAGATCAGCCCGGCGTGGTCGCCCTTGCCGAGCGTCGCGGCCCCGTCGTCGCAGGCCCCGATGGACGGCGCCATCGTGAGGTCGGAGTGCTGGGACCCGCTGACGTGGTCGAGGCCGAGGACGTGGCCCGTCTCGTGCGTCGCGACCGCCTCGACGGAGTAGGAGCCCGGCCGGCACGTCCCGCCCGTCCACCACTGCCTGTCCTGCGTCTGCAGCGCCATGTCCGTCTCGACCATCCGCGTGCCGCTGAACCACATGCAGGTCGCGGCGAGCACGTTGCGGCCCGCGCCCGGCATGGCCAGCCAGCCGAACGTGTTGGCCCGGTCGCGGGCGCCGCAGGCCGCCCCGCCGGTCAGGTTCGGCGGCCGGTTGCTCTGCCCGGCGTAGTTCTCGTGCACGTTCGGCTGCGGCGTGAACCGGCCCCCGCTCACGCAGTCGGTGCGGGCGTTGACCATGTTCGAGACGCCCTTGGCGATGGGCGCCAGCGGCAGCCCGGAACCCCCCGCGTGGTAGTGCCACTGGACGGTGTGGCCCCGCGGCCACCTGGCGGGCTCGGGACGGTACGTGCCGTCCTGGCACGCGGCCACCGCCGCGCGGGCCATGCGCGGCCTGCCCTGCGGCACCCGCCCGCTCCGGGTGCGGATGGTGATCTTGCCGGTCCGCCGGTCCACCCGGATGTGCAGCTCGGAGCCGCCGTTGGTGTGCAGCTGCTGCGCCACCAGCGAGGTCCCGTCGGTCGGCACGACCGCCGCCAGCCCGTTGCCGCGCACGGTCCGGCCGCGCAGGTCGCAGTCGTCGATCCTGATCGTGTGCGGCAGCGTCCGGACGGCGAGCGCCCCGACGGCCTTGCACCAGGCCGGTGGTCGCGGGGCCGCGGCGGCGGTGGCCGTCGCGCTGGGCGCCGTGCAGGCGAGTGCCGCGGTCACCGCGGCGGTCACGGCGCCCGCCCGCCGGGCCGCCGTTGAGAAGTCGCGCATTCCAGTTCTCCAATGTTCGGAACTTACCCTCGCAGTCTTTGCGCGGGCGGGGGAAAGGAAAACCGACGCCGACTAAAATGATCACCATCTCGGGTGGGATGCCATTCGTGAATGGGGGAAGTCGTGGCTGTTTGTCGAGAATTGTCGACAGGGATCGTTCGGGGGTGGGCGTAAGTATTCGGTAAATCGTTGCCTATAATCCTGTAAACGCGTTTATAGCTGGCGTGCAGGGAAAAGCAGGAGGTAATCCGGCAACTCGGGATCAACAGAACAACCGCGACCGAGTGGCGGGCACCACCTCCCCCCGGCCCCCCGCCGTCCGGGAGCGTTCACGGAAGCGGAGGTGCTCAACGTGGAGACGCAGACGCAGGTGCGGGAACTGATGGGCATGAGCGTGACCGACACGAACGGGACGAAGGTCGGCACGATCAAGCAGGTCTACCTCAACGACGACTCCGGCTCGCCGGAGTGGGTGACCGTCCACACCGGGTGGTTCGGGATGCGCGAGAGCTTCGTCCCCCTGTCCGGCGCGCGCAAGAGCAAGGACGCCCTCCAGGTTCCGTACGACAAGGAGACCATCAAGGGCGCTCCGAACGTCGACGCCGACGAACACCTGTCGCATGCCCAGATCGTCGACCTGTACCGGCACTACGGCGTCCGTCCTCCGGGTGGCCGGCGCTCCGGTGGCGAGACGGGCACGTCCGAGGCGTCCGGTGACCGTCGCATGGCCGGTGGCGAGAGCGGTGAGGGCAAGGCGGCCGGAGCCGCCGGCACGGCCGGTACTTCCGAGACCGGTACTTCCGAGGCCGGGGGCACTTCCGAGACCGGGGGCGCGGGCGGTCCGGCGGGTGCCGCCGGGACGGCCGGCATGGCGGGCGCCGCCGGGATGGCGGTGCACCCCGAGAAGGGCCGGCGCGGGACGACCGAGCAGCCCGCGGGCCAGTCGAGCACGGGCCAGTCGAGCACGGGCCAGTCGACCACGGGCCAGTCGAGCACGGGCCAGTCGACCACGGGCCAGCAGCCGGGCGGCCGGGCGATGCCGGCGCAGTCGCCGCGCGAGGGCGCCGAGGCCCCGATGACCGAGATCACCCGGTTCGAGGAGCAGATGCGGATCGGCACCGAGCGGCACGAGGCCGGCCGCGTCCGGGTGCACAAGTGGGTCGAGACGGAGACGGTCGAGCGGACGATCCCGGTCTCGCACGAGGAGCTCAAGGTCGACCGCGAGCCGATCACCGCCGGCCGGCCGGACCCGAAGGTGACCATCGCCGAGGAGGACCAGGAGATCATCCTCTACGAGGAGCGCCCGGTCATCGCGAAGGAGACGGTGCCGGTCGAGCGCGTCCGGCTGCGCACCGAGCAGGTGCAGGACGAGCAGACGATCCGCGGCGAGCTGCGCAAGGAGCGCATCGAGGTCACCCGCGACGACGGCACGCGCGCCGGCGGCGAGCGCGGGCGCGACCGCGACCGTCCGGCCACCTGACCGCGGGGCCGCACCGGCTGCCCGGCCCGCTCCGTGCCCGCCCGGGGGTGGGGCGCGGGTGGCCGGGTCTGGCCAGCGGATCCGTGGGGGCGGACGGGCCGCCGCGTGCCCGCACGGCGGCCGGACGGGTGGGCCGATCATGGCCCACCCGTCCGACCGGCTTTGTTTGGCCCATGATTCAACGTGTGAATTTAGTGGTCGTCAAGCCCTCTTCCACAGTTCCCGGCCACGGTCCGGTCTGTAATAGGCAGGTTTGTTGACAGGTAGCCGGGAGGCGGGGGAGGTTCCTGGGTGACGACGCCGGCGGCGCCGGGGTCATGGCCGTCCGGGCGAGCCATGACCCCGGCGCCCCGTCACGCACGCGGCCCGCCGGGCCGCGTGGGCGTCCTCGGACGACCCAGGAGGGACGACTTGCGACACCCCCACAGACGTGTCATCGCCACCCGGATCGGGCGGACACTGGTCGCCTTCGCGACCATCGCCGCCCTCCCCTCGGCCATCGCGGTGCAGCCGGCCCTGGCCGAGGCCCCCCGGCAGGCCGCGTACCTGAACCCCCGGCTGCCCGTCGCCAAGCGGGTGAGCGACCTGCTCGGGCGCATGACGCTGGAAGAGAAGGTCGGCCAGATGACGCAGGCCGAGCGCGGCGCCATCGACGGCGACCGCGACCAGATCACCGAGTTGGCGCTCGGCTCGGTGCTCTCGGGCGGCGGCTCGGTGCCCGCCGACAACAGCCCCGCGGGCTGGGCCGACATGGTCGACGCCTACCAGTCCAAGGCGCTCGCGACCCGCCTGAAGATCCCGCTGCTCTACGGGATCGACTCCGTGCACGGTCACAACAACCTCGTCGGCGCCACCGTCTTCCCGCACAACATCGCGATGGGCGCGACGCGCGATCCCGGGCTCGTCCGCAAGGAGGAGCAGATCACGGCCGTCGAGACCAAGGCGACCGGGCCCCAGTGGGTGTTCGCGCCGTGCGTCTGCGTCACCCGCGACCTGCGGTGGGGACGCGCCTACGAGAGCTACGGCGAGGACCCGCGGCTGGTCGTCCAGATGGAGACCGGCATCGAGGGCTTCCAGGGACGCCACAAGCGCGACCTCGCCACCAACCGGCACGTGCTGGCGACGGCCAAGCACTACGCGGGCGACGGGGACACGGTGTTCGGGTCGTCCACCAGCGGGACGTACACGATCGACCAGGGCGTCACCGTCACCGACCGCGGGACGTTCGCGAAGATCAACCTGGCGCCGTACGCCGTCGCGGTCAAGAAGTACGGGGTCGGCAGCATCATGCCGTCGTTCTCCAGCGTCGACTGGAAGGAGGACGGCGTCGGCAACCCGCTGAAGATGAGCGCGCACAAGGAGCTGCTCACCGACGTCCTCAAGCGGAAGATCGGGTTCGACGGCTTCCTCATCAGCGACTGGGAGGCCATCCACCAGATCCCCGGCGACTACCCGACGCAGGTCAGGACGTCCGTGAACGCCGGCATGGACATGTTCATGGAGCCGTACAGCGCCCCGCAGTTCGTGCAGACGCTGCTCGCGGAGGTGAAGGCCGGGCGCGTGAAGATGTCGCGCATCGATGACGCCGTCAGCCGCATCCTGAAGGCGAAGTTCGAGCTCGGCCTCTTCGAGAACCCGTACACCGACCGCAGCAACGCCAAGACGATCGGGTCGGCGGCGCACCGCGCGGTCGCCCGCGAGGCGGTCGCGAAGTCGCAGGTCCTGCTCAAGAACTCCAAGCGGGCCCTCCCGCTGAAGAGGAACGCGCGGATCTACGTCGCGGGCACCAACGCCGACGACATCGGCAACCAGGCGGGCGGCTGGACGGTGACGTGGCAGGGCTCGTCCGGCGACATCATCCCCGGCACGACGATCCTCGACGGCATCAAGCAGAACTCGTCGCGCGTCACCTACAGCGAGGACGCGTCGGCGCCGACGGCCGGCAACGACGTCGGCGTCGTGGTCGTCGGCGAGAAGCCGTACGCCGAGGGCGTCGGCGACGTCGGCAACGGCCACACGCTGAACCTGTCCGACGCCGACAAGGCCAACATCGACAGGGTCTGCTCCGCGATCAGGACCTGCGTCGTCCTGGACGTCGCGGGACGCCCGCAGATCGTCACCGACCAGCTGGCGAAGACGGACGCGTTCGTCATGTCCTGGCTGCCCGGCAGCGAGGGCGCGGGCGTCGCGGACGTCCTGTTCGGCAGGCGCCCCTTCACCGGGAAGCTGCCGGTGACGTGGCCGCGCAGTGAGGACCAGGAGCCGATCAACGTCGGCGACCGGAACTACAAGCCGCTGTTCCCCTACGGCTACGGCCTGCGGACCCGCGGCGGACACCACTGATCGGGCGCCACTGATTCCGAGGGCCGGCCGTCCGCCGCGTGCGGGCGGCCGGCCCGTTTATCCCGGTTTCCACGGGTGAGGTTGCCTCCAGCGCGCGCGTGAAGGGAGGCCCGGGTGGAACGGGAGCCGCGGGTGGCGTTCGTCCTCGGCGGCGGCGGGGTGCTCGGCGCGCACGAGGTCGGCATGCTGCGGGCGCTGGAGGAGACCGGCGTCCGGCCCGACCTGGTCGTCGGGACGTCGATCGGGGCGCTGAACGGCGTGTTCGTCGCGGCCGGACCCGGCACCGCCGTCGAGCGGCTCACCAGCCTGTGGTCGGACGAGTCCGTCCGCGAGGTGTTCGGCTCCCGCGTCCTGGCCCGGCTGTGGACGCTCGCCCGGTCCGGCACCCACCTGCACTCCAGCGAGCCGCTGCGCCGGATGCTGGACGAGCTGCTCCCCGTGTCGTCGTTCGAGGAGCTGGACGTGCCGTACCAGTGCGTCGCCGCCGGGATCGAGACCGCGATGGCGCACTGGTTCACCCGCGGCCCGCTGGTCCCCGCGGTGCTCGCCTCGTGCGCCGCGCCGGGGCTGCTGCCGCCGGTCCGGGTCGGGGACCGGCACTACTTCGACGGCGGGCTCGTGCACAGCATCCCGGTCGGCCGGGCCGTCATGCTCGGCGCCACCACCATCTACGTCCTGCACGTCGGGCGGATCGAGCGGGACCTCGCACCGCCGCGCCGGCCGTGGGAGGTCGGCCTGGTCGCGTTCGAGATCGCGCGCCGGCACCGGTTCTTCGAGGAGATGGCCGCCCTCCCCGACGGCCTGACCGTGCACGTCCTGCCCGCGGGGAACCGGTCGCGGCGGGCCGGCGTCGACCTCGCCCAGATGCGCTACCGGAACGGCTCCGGGATCCAGGCCCACATCGAACGCGCCTATCAGGCATCGTTGGAGTACCTGAAGGAGCGATCGTGAGATGGTGCCACCCCGTGTCGTCCGCCGCCTCGTGTTCACGCCGCTGCTGTTCCTGCTGACCGCGCTGGTCGTCGTCCTGTTCCCGGCGGCCTACCTGGTGACGTCGCTGATCGGGCGCGAGCGCCGGCGGGCGCGCCGGCTGCTGTGGTTCGCGCTGGCGTGGGGGACGCGGGAGTCCGCCGCCGTCGTGGAATGCGGATGGCTGTGGCTCCGCGGCCGTGCCCGCGACGAGCGGCACTACGACGTCATCCGCCGCTACATCGCGGGCCTGTACTCCATGGCGCAGCGCCAGCTCGGCCTGCGCGTCCAGATCGACGGCTCCTGGGACGGGCCGGACGGCGACCGCCCGCTGATCGTCCTCAGCCGGCACGCCGGGCCGGGGGACGCGCTGCTCCTCGTCCACCACCTGCTGTCGGACTACCGCCGGCGGCCCCGCGTGGTGATGAAGGCGCAGCTCCAGTTGGACCCGTGCATCGACATCGCCGCGGGCCGGATGCCGAACGTGTTCGTCACGCCCGGCGGCGGCGCCGTCGAGGACATCGGCCGCCTCGCGAGCGGCCTCGGCCCCCGCGACGCGCTGCTGATCTTCCCGGAGGGCGGCAACTTCACCCCCGAGCGCCGCCGCCGCGCGATCCGCCGGCTGGTCCGGCTGCGGCGCCGGGACGAGGCCGCCCGCGCCGCCGCGATGCCCCACCTGATGCCGCCGCGGCCCGGCGGCGTGCTGGCCGCGCTCGACGCCGCCCCGTCCGCCGACGTCGTGTTCGTCGCGCACTGCGGGCTCGACCGCATGTCCACGGCCGGTGAGATCTGGCGGCGCGTCCCGCTGACCGGCGTCGTGCGCGCCCGCTGGTGGCGCGTCCCGGCCCGGGACGTGCCCGGCGACCGGGACGCGCGGGTCGGCTGGCTGTACGACCAGTGGGAGCGCGCCGACGCCTGGATCGGCTCGCAGCAGGAGCCCGCGCCGAAGTGACATCATGGACGGATGGGCGACGAGGGGTCCGTGCGGGTCGATCTGTGGATCTGGTCCGTGCGCCTGCTGAAGACCCGGTCGATGGCGACGACCGCCTGCCGGGCGGGCCACGTGCGCGTGAACGACGAGCGCGCCAAGCCGTCCACCGCGGTCAAGCCCGGCGACACGGTGCGGCTCCGCCATGACGGGCGGGAGCGGATCGTGGTCGTGCAGAAGATCGTCCGCAAGCGGGTCGGCGCCCCCGCCGCGCAGGAATGCCTGATCGACAAGAGCCCGCCCCCGCCGCCGCGCGAGGCGCTCATCCCGGTCGGCCGCCGCGAGCGCGGCGCGGGCCGCCCGACCAAGCGCGACCGCCGCGAGCTGGAGCGCATCCTCGACCGCTACCGCACCCTGAACAGCCCACCGGCCGACGACTAGGTCACAGCGAGCGGGCGAGGACCGTGCCGTCGGCGGCCAGCGCCTCGGCCGCCGCGTTCTCGGCCCGGGGGAGCGTGACGGCGGTCTCGAAACCGGCCCGTTTCACGATCGCGGCCTGGGTGAGCCGGGTCGCGCCGGTGAGGAAGCGCCACGCCGCCACCTCCGTCGCACCGTTCCAGCTCGCGTGCACCCGCATCCGCCCGGCGTCGAGCGGCCGCGCCACCACGGCCGGCCGCGCCTCGGGCCGTCCCGTCCAGGGGGAGCGGTACGAGCGGTAGGAGCCGTCGCCCAGGCCCGTGATCTCCAGGACGGGCGTCCCGTCGGCGGCGAACTCGGTCAGCTTCGGGGTGGAGCCCCAGCCGACGACCGCGTTCCCGTCGGGCAGGACCTGGACGTTCCCCATGTACTGCCCGTACGTCGTCCCGTCGGCGTACTCGCGCACCAGGGTCGCGCGGCGGGCGGTCTCGTCCACGGCCAGCACGAGGCCCCGCGACGGGCCGTCGCCCACGGCGCCGATGTGGTTGTCGAACAGCGTGATCGTCCCGTCCGGGCGGCGGCGGGCGTCGTGCTGCCACGCGAACGCGGCGCCCTTCCCGAACGCGAAGTCGCCGCGCCGGCCGCCGAGCCGCCACCGGACGGCGCCGGTCCGGCGGTCGATGCGGTAGAGGGCGCAGGTGTTGCGGGCGGACACCAGCAGGGCGTCCCCGTCGTCCTGGACCGAGTTGATGTGGATCGGGTCGAACGCGTCGCCGCCCTTCTCGGGCAGGGCGGTGCGGGTCTCGGTGATGTCGAGGTGGTCGAGGGCGCTCCAGTCGAGCAGGATCCGGCCGGTGGCGACGTCGATCTCCTGGACCCGGCCGTCGAGGACGCGTCCCCTGCCCGGGCCGCCGATCGGCCGCAGGTCGGCGGTGACCTCCGGGTACGCGATGACCAGCGCCGTCCCCCGGTCGGTGAGCGTGAACTCGTGCAGGTCGCCGCGGACGCCCTCGCCGGCGTGCACCTCGGCGACGCGCCGGTAGTCCTGACCGAGGACGACGCCGACGCCCTCCCCGTGCCCGCCCTCCTTCCGGTCGCCCTCCCAGTAGGTCAGCACCGGCCGGCCGCCGTGGCTCTGCACCCGGACGTCGGTGATGAGCCGGTCCGACCGGTGGATCCACACCGGCTCGCCGGTGTCGTCGACGATCAGCGCGTCGGCGGTGCCCGTTCCCCGGAAGGGCGCGAGGAACAGCAGGCCCTCCGCCGTCCGGCCGAGGCGCCGCGCGCGCAGGTTCGGCGGCCGGACGCCCGGCAGGGTGAGGTAGTCCCCTTCACCGAAGGCGTCCCGCGTCTCCGGGGCGTCCGGTGGACGGCGGGCCGCGGCGCCGCTGACGAGCGCAGCCCCTCCGACCAGGCCCGACAGCAGGAAACGGCGGCGAGTGAAGCTCATGCGTGCCGGTCTATCCGACGAGTCTCAAAACTCCATGAGCGTCCGCTGAGAGCCGCCGGAGATCACTGCCCGTCGGCGAAGCGGCGCTCGGACTCCAGGGCCGACGCCACGTCCCGGGGGTAGGTGTGCCGCGCCCTGAGCAGCAGCAGCCCGTTGACCAGCAATGGCACCAACGCCAGGAGGAACACCTGGTCGAGGCCGTCCGCCGAGCCGCGGCCCGAGTCGAGCAGGCCCGACAGCCACCCGAACAGCACCGGCGCCGCGGCCTCCGCGGCCATCCGCACGATCGTCCGGATGGCCTCCGCGCGGCCCCACAGCCGGTAGTGGACGACGTCCAGCCGGATCGCGTCCAGCGGCGGGTTCGCGGCGGCGAGCGCGGCGGCGGCGAGCGTGAACAGCGGCAGCGCGACCAGCGCCTCGGTGGTGAGCAGGCCGGGCAGGAACAGCAGCGCCGACGCCGCGAACGCCACCCCCGGCACGTTGACGCGGGCGGCGAGCACGCCGCGCCGGACGAGCCGGTCCGCGAGCCGCCCGCCCGCGAGCACGCCCGCCAGCCCCGCCAGCCCGATGACCGGGACGAACGCCGACAGCTCGCCCCGGCCGACCCCGTACCGCTCCTGCACGAAGACCATCGCGAACGTGCGCAGCCCGGCGAAGAAGAAGTAGCCGATCGCGGACGCCACGATGATGATCACGTTGGTGCGGATCCGCAGGACGTGCCGCGCGGCGTCCGGCAGGCTCATCGCGGCGGGGTCGGCGTCGAGGACGGCCTCCGGGTTCGGCTCCACCCCCGCCTCGTGCACCTGCCGCTG
Organism: Actinomadura madurae; assembly: GCF_047130825.1. Taxonomy (NCBI): domain Bacteria; kingdom Bacillati; phylum Actinomycetota; class Actinomycetes; order Streptosporangiales; family Thermomonosporaceae; genus Actinomadura; species Actinomadura madurae. The sequence goes on along the minus strand of NZ_CP083237.1, from coordinate 5,856,050 downwards.
GGCGAGCTCCTCGCCCCGGCCGGCGGTCTGCTGCGCGCCCCGCCGCGGCTCGGGCAGCATCCGCCACAGCAGCACCGCGAGGACGAGGCCCAGCCCGGCGACGAACCAGAACGCGACCCGCCAGCTGACGAACGCCGCGATGTTCCCGCCCGCGAGCAGCCCGAACCCGACCCCGACCAGTTCACCGGCCAGGATCCGGCCGTACGTCGCGGCCCGCTCCTCGGGCGGGAACAGGTCCCCGATCAGCGACGCGACGGTCGGCCCGGCCGTCGCGGTGACCGCCCCGAGCGCCACCCTGGACGCCAGCAGCCACCCGTAGGACTCGGCGAGCCCGCCGACGACCATCGCGAGGCTCCACAGCAGCACGCTGCCCGCCAGCAGCGGGATCCGCGGCACCCGGTCCGTCAGCTGCCCGACCGGCACCGTCGCGACCGCGCCGATCGCCGCGGGGGCGGCGGTCAGGACCCCGACCTGCGTGTTGCCGATGTGCAGCGAGTGCCGCAGCTCCTGGACGATCGCGCCGATCACCCCCGTGTCGGCCGCGTTCAGCGCGAGCACGCAGGCCAGCAGCACGATGACACGGGCGCGGCGTCCCCCGCCGTGCCCGCCTCCGGGAGCGGTGTGCGCCCGCCTCCGGGAGCGGTGTGCGCCCGCCTCCACGGCCGCGGGGTCCACGCCGGCGTCACGACCGACTACTGCCCGTACACGGGCCGGGTATGTGCAGGTCGCCGGGGGTCGCCGAAACATGGTCAAAGCGGGCAGCATGTGGATCACCATGGTGATACCGGGATCCGCGCGCCGCGCGCTGCGAGCCGCCGCGGCGGTCGTGTCCCTCGCGCTGCTCTCCGGGGCGACGGCGACCGCCGCGGGCACGCCGGTCCCCATGGAGCCCGCCGTGACGTCACCGGACGGCGCGCTGTCCCTGACGGTGTCCGCCGACGGCGGGCTCCTGCGCTACTCCGTCGAGCGGGCCGGCGCCGTGCTCGTCCGGCCGTCGGCCCTCGGCCTGCGGCTCACCGACGGTTCCACGCTGGGCGGGAACGTCCGGATCACGAGCATCCGCAGGACGTCCGGCGACCGCACGTGGCGGCCGCTGTGGGGCGGCGACGCCGCCGTCCGCGACCGCTACCGCGAGCTGACCGTCCGGCTCCGGCAGGCGGACGGCAGGGTCTTCAACGTCATCGCCCGCGCCTACGACGACGGGGTGGCCTTCCGCTACGAGGTGCCCGCGCAGGCCGGGCTGCGGTCCCTGGAGATCGTGGACGAGGCCACCGAGTTCGCCCTCGCCGGCGACCCGGCGGCCTGGTGGACGCCGCGCGACTTCGACTCCGACGAGAAGACCTGGCGGTCGTCCGCCTACAGCGCGATGGGGCCCGGCAACACGCCGGTGACGTTCCGGTACGGGGCCGGGCCGTACCTGTCGATCCACGAGGCGGACCTGAACGACTACGCCGCGATGACCGTCGTCCCGGAGTCGGGACGGCTGCGCGCCGCGCTCGTGCCGACCCCGGGCAGGACGGCCGCGGTCGTCACCCGGACGGGCCGCGCCACCCCGTGGCGGGCGCTGACCGTCACCCCCGACGCCGGCGGGCTCATCGAGTCCCACCTCCTGGAGAACCTCAACCCGCCCTGCGCGATCTGCGGCGCCGACACCTCATGGATCAGGCCGACCAAGTACGTCGGCATCTGGTGGCTGATCCAGCACCGCAAGGCGACATGGAAGACCGGCCGGTGGCACGGCGCGACCACCGCCCGCGCCAGGCAGTACATCGACTTCGCCGCCGCGCACGGCATCGGCGGCCTGCTCGCCGAGGGCTGGAACCGCGGCTGGGAGGGCTCCTGGGCCGACCAGGACTTCACCGCCGCCACACCGGACTTCGACCTCCCCGGGGTCGTCGCCTACGGCAAGAGCAAGGGCGTCGAGTTCATCGCCCACAACGAGACGGGCTCCGGCGTCGACAACTACGAGAGGCAGCTCGACGCGGCGTTCGCGCTCTACGAGCGGCTGGGGATCCACTACCTCAAGACCGGCTACGTCGGGAAGATCCCCGGCCACCACCACTACGACCAGCGCATGGTGAACCACTTCCGCCTCGTCCTGGAGACGGCCGCGCGGCACCGCATCAACGTCATCTGCCACGAGTGCGTCCACGGGACGGGGGAGACCCGCACCTATCCCAACGCGCTCGCCCGCGAGGCCGTCCGCGGCCAGGAATGGGACGCCTTCAGCGGGGGCAACTCCCCGGAGCACACGCTGATCCTGCCGTTCACCCGCATGCTCTCCGGCCCGATGGACTACACGCCCGGGATCGTGGACGTCCGCTGGGATCCGCGGAAGGCGGGCCGCCGCGTCCACACCACGCTCGCCAAGCAGCTCGCCTACTACGTGACCTACTCTTCCGGCGCCCAGATGGCCGCCGACCTCCCCGAGCACTACGCCAGGTCGCCCGGCCTCGCGTTCATCGAGGACGTGCCGGCCACCTGGGACGAGACGAAGGTGCTGTCGGCCGAGGTCGGCGACCACCTCGTCACCGCGCGCCGCTCGGGCGCCGACTGGTACGTCGGCGCGATGACCGGCGACCGCGCGCGGACCCTGCGCTACCCGCTCTCGTTCCTCGGCAAGGGCACCTGGGTCGCCGAGGCCTACACCGACGCGCGCGGGACCGACTACGCGACCGCACCGGAGAAGCTGGACGTCACCCGCTCTCTCGTCACCCGCGACGGCACCTTCACCGCCGTCCTGGCGCGCAGCGGCGGCCAGGCGGTCCGGTTCCGTCCCGCGACACCGGCCGACCTCCGATCGCCGGGCGGCTGACCCGGGTCAGGCGCCCTTCGCCCCGGCCGGGGGCGCGGTGAGCGCGTAGATCAGCAGGACGCACAGCGCGATCGTCAGCACCGACCAGAGCGGGAACGCCTGCAGGAACGCCAGGTGCCCGATGGCGGCGAGAACGGCGAAGAAGACCCCCGTGGCGCGGGCCCACATCTTCCCGGACAGGATCGCGGCGCCGACGGCCATCTGGATGATCCCCAGGACCAGCCAGAACCAGCCCCACGCGGTGTAGTCGAACACCAGGATCCGGTTGTCGCCGACGAGGTAGTAGTCGTCGTTGAACAGGGCCACCAGGCCGTCGATGACATTGAACGCGCCCACCACGAACGCCAGCGTGCCGGCGAACGTCAGCCACCCGGACGTCCGGACCTCCCTGTGGGTCCCGGCCGTGCCCGTGCCGTGCGCCATCCTGGTCGTCATGAGACCTCCCTCGTCGGGCCCGGATCACGTCGCTCGCCTATGCCGAAAGATCCCCTTTGTCGCACTATGTGCAAACCGTGACCGCGTCCCATTTGGCGCCCCCTTGAGCCAACCGTGCCCACCGTTTGGGCCCCGCCGCCCGGCGCCGGGCCGCCGGGCGAAACCCGGTGCCCGTCCGGTCCGTCTCAAGATCGAATCACCGTCGCGACGAACCGGAGCCCCTGATGGACACCGCCGACTACCCGGGCCTGGCAGGCGAGATCGCCTCCATGGCGCACGGCTACCCCTACGCCGACCCGCCCGAGCTGCTCGGGCGGATCGGCGATGAGGTGAGCGCCGACCCCGCGGGCCCGCACGGCCGCGCCATGCTGGCGGCGCTGTGGGCGAGCCGCTGGTTCGTGCACTGGAAGATCAACGACCGCGGACTGGTCACGGCACTGGCCGAGGCGGCCGAGCGCGCCGAGGCGGCGCTCACCGCCGCGGGCTGCGCCGGCGGGCACGAGCATCCCGATCTCGCCGACGCCTCCGACCCGGAGGGGATGGCCGCCCTGATCGAGATGATCGGCGGCTCGGACGACCGGGAGACCGTCGAGGCCGCCGCATGCCCGGGTCACCTCGCGCCCCTGGCCACCGACACGGCCTCCACGCTGCGGTCGACCCTCAGCGAACGGTTCGCCGCTCCCGAGACCGAGCACCTCGACGCCCGTTACCTCACCGCCGACGGCCGCACCGCGTTCGACCCCCTGATCGGCGACCTGGAACGGCAGCGGTACAGCCAGGTCGACCCGCAGGCGCAGAACGCGGCGATCTGGTCGGCACGGCGGCTGCTCGCCGGTGCTCCCGAGGCCGAACGGCCCCGCCTGGCGATCGCGGTATGCCTGCTCGCCAAGCACTGCTACTGGAGCTCCACGGCACCCGGCATCGTCGGGCTCTACCGGGAGGCGCTGGCGACCGTCGACCGCGCACCGCGCGAGACGTCCTGCCCGCACGGCGAAGGCCATCGGCGCGTCAAGCTCGCCGCCCCGCCCCGCCCCGGGGTGCCGGACGAGCGCGGCGAGCTCTGCCCCCGCCGGGTCGCCGAGCAGGTACACGACATGCTCGAGTACACCCGTGACTACCTGGGGTCCTAGAGGGCCGTGCCCTTGATCGCCCATGCCGTCGCGGGGAGGGTGAGGGAACCGTCCGGGGCGAGGGGGAGGCGTTCCCGCAGGTGCTCGCGCAGCGTGCGCCGCCGCTCCTCGCTCAGGGACGCGACGTATCCGGGGGCCGGGCCCTGGCCGCCCAGGAACGGCTCCCAGTAGTGGTCGAAGTCGGGGAACGCGGTCGGCACCTCGATCGCCTGGACGGTGACCCTGGTCAGCCCGGCGTCCGCCCAGAGGCGGGCCAGCGGCTCGGGGAGGCACATCGGGAAGCGGCGGCCCTCGTCCAGGCCGGCCGCCTCGGGGTCCAGGTCCGCGGCGGCGTCCCAGAAGTGGCGCAGCATCGCCATGCCGCCGGCGTAGTCCCACACGTACGCCGCGACCACACCGCCCGGGCTCGCGACCCGGGCGAACTCGGCGACAGCGCGCTCCGGGTCGGGGACGAAGTTGAGCGCCAGCCCGCTGACCACGGCGTCGACGCTCCGATCGGCCACCGGCAGCGCCTGCGCGTCACCGAGGTGGAAGACCGCCCGCTCATCATCCACGCGCTCCCGCGCGCGGTGCAGGAAGCCTTCGGAGGGGTCCACGCCGACGACCTGGAGCGGATCGGCCATCGCCAGCACGGTGGCCGTCAGCACGCCGGTGCCGCAGCCGACGTCCAGCCATCGCCGGCCCGGCGGGACGCCCAGCCAGGGCACGAACGCCTCCGCGATCCGGCGGCTCCATCGGCCGATGTACCTCTCGTAGGCCTCGCCGGCGGACCACACGTGACCTCCCATGGTCAGACCGGACGGGAGAGGTCGGTGATGATGCGGGAGATCTCCTGGAGCGCGTACGACGCGATCTCGCGCTGGGCGGCCTCGGCGTCCTCGCGCGTCTCCTCAAGGTCGCCGATGACGATGATGTTCTCGTCGTTCAGCGTGGTGGCCGGGGCGGTGTAGTTGAAGCTGCCGGCGATCACCAGCCGCTCGTCGATGACCATCAGCTTGTGGTGCACCTTCCGCACGCCCGTGCCCGGCTTGTTGGCGAACAGCTCCACCCCGGCGGCCCTCAGCGGGTCGGTGGCGGCCCACGCCTGGGCGCCCTGACCGTTGTCGAGGACGCCGCGGAGGCGGGAGAGCGACGGCGCGAGGCGGATCATCGTGTCGTCGATGCCCGAGGACCGGGCGAAGGTGAACATCGCGAAGTCGACGCTCGCGGCGGCCTTGAGCATCTGCTTCATGATCTCCATCTCGGGTCCGTGCCGGGGCGCGAACAGCGGCTTGACCCGGACCCGGCCGAGCCGGAACTCCGCCGGCGTCGGCTCCACGCGTTCGTGCAGGGCTCCGAACGTCCCCGAGCGCATCCGGAGGAACTCGGCGAGGTACAGATCGGCGGCGCGCCGCCCCCGCAGGACCAGGACGTGATTGAGGTTGTTGCCCGCCTTCCCGCGCCCGCCGGGCGGGTTCGTGCCGGTGTCGGTGAGGGTGAAGTTCGCCGAGCCGGTCAGCACCGCCGCCGTCGGCTCGCCGGCGTCCCGGACGATGAACTTCTGGTGGAAGATCGCCGGGTTGAGGTCGGTGACGAGGTCCACGCCCGCGCGCAGCAGCGCGGCGTGGATGAGCCGGTTCTCCTCGTTGGCCCCGGCCGCCGCCCAGGGGTCCGCGGCCGGACGCTCCTCCCGCAGGTAGTCGCCCTCCAGGATGATCTGGACGCGCACCCCGGACGCCCGCGCCGCCAGGAGGGCCTCGGCGATCGAGCGGGAGTCCAGCTCCTGCACCGCCACGCGCAGCGTGCGGCGGGCGCCCGCGACGAAGTCCCGGATGACGGCGTCCAGGTCGTCGGGCCCGCCGAGCACCGCTGGCCCCGCATGGAATTCGATGCCGCCAACCTGAATCGGCATAACCGCCCCCAAATCCACGACAGTCCCCGCGAACCAGGCATACCCACTTTCCCGGGAGGCGGTGCCGTCAGTGCGGCGGGGCCACGCGCTTGGTGTAGCCGGTGACCACGGCGGTCTCGACGTGATCGATGCCCTCCAGGGCCCCGAGCCGGTCGCTCAGGTACGTGAACAGGGCGTTCTCGTCGCGGCAGACGGCGATGGCCAGCAGGTTGTGCGTCCCGGTGATCGCGCCGACGAACGCGGCCTCCGGATCGGCGGCGAGGGAGCGGGCGACGTCCGCGAGCCGGGACGGGCTGACGGCCAGCCACAGCAGGCACTGGACGGTGTAGCCCAGCACCGCCGGGTCGACCTCGACGTCGAACCGGACCGTCCGGGAGCGACGCAGTTCGTCCAGCCGGCGGCGGACCGCCGACTCCGACCAGCCGGTCTGGCGGGCGAGGCGCGGATAGGCGGCACGGCCGTCCGCGGCCAGGGACGGCAGCAGCCGCCGGTCGAGGTCGGTCGGCGCGGCCGGCGCCGCCGCGCCGGAGACCGGCGGCCGGAGCGCGGCGATCTGGTCCCCGTCGAGGGCGGACGTCCGGCCCGACCAGCGGTGGTCCATCAGATGGCGGAGCAACCGGTGGGCGTCCACCGCGAGGACGTGCGGGTGCCGGGCGAGCGGCGCCAGCGGGGCGGGACGCCCCGCCGGGGCGCGCAGGACGCAGGCGATCTCCGTGCCGCTCGTCAGGACGGTGACCCAGCAGGTGTCCGGACGCCGCGCCAGGGCCCCGGCCAGCGCGGCGGCACCGGCGGGCCGCACGCGCAACCGCACCAGCCACTCGGCGAGGCCGATGTCCCGGCTGCTGACGTTCGCGGTGACACGGGCGGTTCCGGTGGCGCGCAGCCGCGCGAAGCGGCGGGCCACCGTGCGGTCGGAGACGCCGAGCACCTCGGCGATCCTGGCGAAGGGCGCCCGGCCGTCGAGATGCAGCGCGTGCAGCAGCCGCAGGTCGAGCGGGTCCAGCGTGACCGAATCCACCCGATGATGGTATTTCGATGTCGGATCCCGGCGTCTCCGGCCGTCGGACGGGACCGGGCCGGGCCGGGCACCCCACCATCGGTGCCATGACCAGCGACATCCATGGTTTCCATCACACCGGCATCCTGACCCGCGACCTCGACGCCCTGGAGCGCACTTACACAGGGTTCGGCTTCACCCTGAGCCCCCGATCCCGGCACCTGCTCAACGAGCGGCCCGGCGAGCCGCCGGTGCCCGGGTGCACGGCCAACCGGTGCGCGCTGTTCGGCAACGCCTACATCGAACTGCTCGGCATCGTGGACGAGTCGGCGCCCGACCCCTGGCGCACCAAGGCGATCGCGGACGAGTACGAGGGCTTCCGGCTGCTGAACTTCGACACCGCCGACGCCGAGGCCACCGACGGAAGGCTGACCGGGCTCGGCCTGCGCACCTCCGGCGTCCTCGACCTGGAACGCGACGTCGACACCGCGGACGGGACCCGCACCCTGCGCGCCCGCGCCGTGCACCTGGACCCGCGCTCGACCCCCGAGGCGTACGTCGGCATCGCGCAGCACCTCGACCGCGAGTACGTCCACCAGGCGCGCTACCTCGCCCACGCCAACGGGGCGCGCGCCCTGGAGGCGGTGCTGATCGTGGTGGACGACTCCGCGCACGAGCCGATCACCGCCCGGTACGCGGACGTGCTGGCGTGCACGCCGCGGCGGCAGGGCCCGCTCACGGTGCTGGACCTGGCGGACGGGCGGCTGGAGATCCTCCGGGCGTCCGACGCCGGGGAGGTGCTGCCCGGCGAACCCGTCCCGGCCCCGTCCTACCTGGCCGCCATGACCATCCGGGTCGACGACGCGGACGCCGCCCGCGCGCTGATCGAGGACGGCGGCACCGGGACCAGGCCGGCCGGCGACGGCTTCGCCGTGTCCGCCCGGGACGCGCACGGCGCCGCCCTGATCTTCACCGCCTCATGATCGCCGAGACCGTGGCGGGCCGGGTGCGCGGCGTCGCCGCCGGCCCGGTCACCGCCTACCTCGGCATCCCCTACGCGGAGGCCGGCCGGTTCGCCGCGCCCCGTCCCGTCCGGCCGTGGGCGGGCGTGCGGGACGCCTCCGCGCCCGGCCCCGCCGCACCGCAACCGCCGTCCCGCCTGGAGCGCGTGATGGGCGGCTTCGACGTCCCGCAGGACGAGCGGTGCCTGTCGCTGAACGTGTGGCGGCCACCGGGGGACGGGCATCCGGTCCTGATCTTCCTTCATGGCGGCGGCTTCACCAGCGGTTCGGGCGGCCTGCCCTGGTACGACGGCGCCGAACTGGCCGCGGCCGGCGACGTGGTCGTGGTGACGGTCGGCTACCGGCTCGGTGTCCTGGGGTTCCTGCGCCTGTCCGGCGTGGCCGGCGGCAACCTCGGGCTTCGCGACCAGCTCGCCGCGCTGACCTGGGTGCGCCACAACATCTCCGGTTTCGGAGGCGACCCGGGCAACGTCACCGTTGCCGGGCAGTCGGCGGGCGCCCAGTCGATCCTGGCCCTGCTGTCCGGCGGGCACGCCCGGGGACTCTTCGGTCGCGCGATCCTGCAGAGCGCGCCCGCGGGCATGGCTCCGGCCCGGCCGGACGACGCCGAACGCGTCGGCCACCTGCTGCTGGACGCGCTCGGCCTGGAACCCGATCAGGCGTCCCGGCTCGTCGACGTTCCGGTGGCCGATCTGCTGGCCGCACAGGGGGCGGTGGCCCGCGCCACTGCCGCCCCGCACAGCCCGGTGCCCCCGTTCCAGCTGGTCGCCGACGGCGAGCTGGTGGCACCCGATCCGCTCGCCGCGACCGCGGCGAGGGCCGCCGACGGGGTCCGGCTCATGATGGGGACGACCCGGGACGAGGCCGCGGCGTTCTTCGCCGACGACCCGGAGGCGGCCGAGCGGGTGACCGCCGAGATGTTCGTCGAGCCGGCCCAGCGCCTGGCGGAGGCACTCGCCGGCGGCGGTGCCGCACCCTGGCTGTACGGCTTCGACTGGCGCCCGGAGCACGGCCCGTTCGGCGCCTGCCACTGCATCGAGCTGCCGTTCGTCCTCGGCTCGGCGGCCGCGTGGCGGGACGCGCCCATGCTCGCCGGCGAGTTGCCGCCCGGCCTCGTCCGCCGGGTCCGGCGCGTGTGGACGTCCTTCGCCCGCGACGGCGACCCGGGTTGGGAGCGCGGCACCACGCACCGCTTCACCGGCTGACCCGTCCGGCCGGGCGCCGTGACATCGTGTACCGCGTCAGGAGGTGGGGTCGTGGCCAAGGCGGTCGAGACGGCGTACGCGGTGATCCGCGCCGGGATCGTGTCGGGCGAGTTCGCCCGGGGCGACCGGCTGCGGGAGGCCGAGCTGGCCGAGCGCGTCGGCGTCTCGCGGACGCCGATCCGGGAGGCCCTGCGCCGGCTGGACTCCGAGGGGCTGGTCGACTTCGTCCCGAACCGGGGCGCCCGGGTGACGGCGTGGACCGAGCGGGAGCTGGACGAGCTGTACGAGGCCCGCGCCCTGCTGGAGAGCTACGCGGCGAAGCTGGCGGCGTCCCGGATCAAGCGGGAGCAGCTCGCCCGGCTCCGCGAGCTGGCCGCGGAGACGAAGGCGCTCGCCGGCGCCGAGGGCCCGGCGGCCGACCGGCTCACCGAGCTGAACGGGGAGTTCCACCTCACGATCGCCGCCGCCGGAGGGAACGGGCACATCGAGACGCTGATCCGCGGGTTCATCGACGTGCCGCTCGTCCACCGCACGTTCCGGCGGTACGCGCCGGACCGGCTGCGCGCCAGCATGTTCCACCACGACGAGCTGATCGAGGCGCTGGCCGCCGGGGACGGCGACTGGGCGGAGGCCGTGATGCGCTCGCACATCCTCGCCGCCCGGACCACCGTGCACAGCCTCGGAATGTCCGCCGGCCTCCCCGACGAGCCCTGACCCTCCCCGGCGGGTGATCAGCTTGGCTTGCGGGCGAGGATGAGGCGGAAGCGGGGGCCGCCGTCGTCGCGCCGGCCGAGCATGGGTAGCGGGGTCGTCGTCACGGTGAAACCGGCCTCGGCCAGGTCGTCGCGGACCGCGTGCAGGGGACAGGTCCGGTAGTACATGACGAACGGTGGACGCCACACGGCGTTCCGGATGCGCATGGCCAGGTCGAACCCGAGCAGCGCCCAGTACCAGGCCGACCCGACATGTGGTGGCGCGCCGATCGGGAACGCGAACAGGCCGCCGGGCCGCAGCGCGCGATACACCCCGGCGAACACCGCGGACCGCTCGGCGGGCAGGAAGTGCCCGAGCGCTCCGAAGGTGACCGCGAGGTCGAAGTCCTCGGCGAAGGGCAGCGCCCGGACGTCGGCGCGTACCCACTCGGCGTCCGGGTGCGCCCGGCGGGCCTGCGCGAGCATCCCGGCGCTGAAGTCGACGCCGGTGATCCGTCCGTGGCACAGCGGTTCGAGGACCTGCATGCCGGCACCTGTCCCGCAGCACACGTCCACCCCCTGGCCGAACGGCCCGAACGGACGCAGCGCGTCGGCGGTGGCGCCGAGAATGCTTTCGGGGGTGCGAAAGGGCGTGTGGTCGAACTTCGGAGCGAGCAGGTCGTAGCCCCGCTCGACCGAGGACAACGCCTGAACCGTCAGCTCGCGCAGAGAAGGCCCTTGAGTGGAGAACACCGCCCAAGGCTACGGCCCCGGCCGGGCGTTCCCTTGATCGAGGAGTTTCGCGATGCCGAACTCGAACCGCTCGTCGAAGGATTCCTCGGCCAGGACGGGAAACACGCGCTGGAGTGCTGGGCGCCGTCCCACAGCGAGATCGCGGATGGAACGGTCGGGAAGCGCCTGCTCCTCCTGGGTCAGCCCGAGGACGAGGTAGATGAGGCTCCAGCACGTCCAGGCCGCTTCGCGGTCGGGCAGGCCGCCGTCGAGCAGCGCCGCGACGAGCGCCTCGGCGATGTCCAGGGTCGCCGGCTCGGCGGCGTACGTGCCGGCCACCACGGCGGCGCCGTCGCGGTGGGCCAGCAGGGCGCGCCGGTAGCGGCGGGCGATCTCGGCCGCGCGCTCGCGCCAGTGCTCCGGCAGGCCGTCGAGCGAGACGCCGGCGACGATCGCGTCGGCCATCAGCTCCTCCAGCCGGGCCTTGCTCTTGACGTGCCAGAGGACGGTGTTCATCCGCACGCCGAGGCGCCGCGCGATGGCGCGCATGGAGACCTCTCCGGCGCCGTGCTCGTCGAGGACCTGCAGGGCGGCCCGCACCACGTCCGCTTGACTCTTGGTCACTGACCTACTCTAATGGCCGGACGGTATTGGTCAGTGACCAAGGGAGGTTCGATGGAGGACGTCGTCGTGGTGGGGGCCGGTCCCACCGGGTTGTGGCTCGCCGGGGAACTGCGGCTCGGCGGGGCATCCGTCACGGTTCTGGAGACCAGGCGGGAGCGCGACCCCAATTCCAAGGCGCTCACGATCCATCCGCGCACGATCGAGATCTTCGACTGCCGCGGCGTCGCGGAACCGTTCCTGGCGGAGGGCCTGCGCATCCCGAACGGCCATTTCGCCGGGCTGCCGGACCGGATGGACTTCTCCGTCCTGGACACGCCGTACCCGTTCACCCTCGCGCTGGTCCAGGCCCGCACGGAGGAGCTGCTCGAAGCGCGCGCCCGCCGGATGGGCGCGACCATCCGCCGCGGTCGCCGGGTCACCGGCCTGGCGCCCGACGGTGTCGCGCTGGCGGACGGAGAGGTCGTCCCGGCTCGCTACGTGGTCGGGTGCGACGGAGTCCGCAGCACCGTTCGGGAGGCCGCGGGCATCGACTTCCCCGGCACCGACGCCACGACCTGGGGATGGCTCGGCGACGTGGTGCTCGGCGCGCCTCCGGAACGCGGCTTCGCGCAGGTCTCCGGCGCGGACGGCGGCCTCATGATCGTGCCGCTGCCCGGCGGGATCCACCGCCTCGTCGGCGGGGACCCCCGCACCAACCGGCCCGAATGGCCCGGCGAGCTCACTCTCGACGAGCTGCGGTCGACGGTCCGGCGGATCGCGGGCACCGACTTCGGCATGCGCGACCCGGTCTGGCTGTCGCGCTTCGGCAACGCGACCCGGCAGGCCGCGACCTACCGCAAGGGCACCGTGCTGCTGGCCGGAGACGCCGCCCACATGCACTTCCCGACCGGCGGCGTCGGCATGAACGCCGGCATCCAGGACGCCCACAACCTCGGCTGGAAGCTCGCCGCCGTCGTCACCGGCCGTGCGGACGAGGCGCTGCTCGACACCTACCACGAGGAACGCCACCCCGCCGGCGCGGACCTCCTCGAACACACCCGCGCCCAGACCGCGCTGATGACGACCTACTCTCCCGAAGGACTGGCACTGCGGGCGGTGCTGAGCGGCCTGATCACCACGGCGCCGGACATGTCCCGGGAACTCGCCGAACGCCTCTCCGGACTCAGCGTCGCCCACGCGACCGGCAAACGCGTCCGCAACCTACGGCTGCCGGACGGCCGCACCCTCTTCGAGGCCCTGCGCACGGGAGCCCACGTCCAGACCGAAGCGGGCCGGGTCCGCCCGGACGGCCATCTGGCGCCGGCGGTCCCGTGACACCGCGTCAGCCGATCGGCGACTGTGATGCCGGGTCGTGCCGGGCGGCGGGCACGATGTCGGGGGTGGCGTCCTCGGTGAGGAAGCCGCCCGACTGGTGGTGCCAGAGGCTGGCGTACGGGCCCTTGGCCTGGAGGAGTTCCCGGTGGGAGCCGTCCTCAAGGACGCGGCCGCGGTCGAGGACGATCAGGCGGTCCATGCGGACGACCGTGCTCAGGCGGTGGGCGACGACCAGCGCGGTGCGGTCGCGCATCAGGCGCCACAGCGCCTCCTGGACGAGCAGCTCGCTCTCGGAGTCCAGGGCGCTGGTCGCCTCGTCGAGCAGCAGGATCGGGGCGTCCCGCAGGATGGCGCGGGCGAGCGCGACGCGCTGCCGCTGGCCGCCGGAGAGCTTGACGCCCCGCTCGCCGACCAGCGTGTCGAACCCGTCCGGGAGGCTCTCGACGAACTCGGTGACGTGCGCCGCCCGCGCGGCCTCGAAGACCTCGGCCTCGGTGGCGGCCGGGCGGGCGAACGCGATGTTGTCGCGCACCGACCGGTGGAACATCGCGGGTTCCTGCGGGACGTAGGCGATCAGGTCGCGCAGGTCGCTCTGGCGCAGCCGCGCGATGTCCTGGCCGCCGACGAGGATCCTGCCGCCGTCGACGTCCATGAGGCGCAGCAGCAGCCGGGTGAGGGTGGTCTTGCCGCCGCCGGACCGGCCCACCAGGCCGATCTTGGCGCCGCTCGGGATGTCGAGGTCCAGCCGGTCGAACAGGGGCGGGCCGTCGCCGTGGGCGAAGAGCACCCGCTCGAAGCGGACCGACGCGTCGGCCGGACGCGACGGGAGCGGATCGGGCGGGTCGACGACGGTCGGCGGCGTCAGGAGCAGCTCGGTGAACTGCGCGGCCTCGGTCAGCGTGCTCTCCAGCCGCCGGTACACCTGGTTGAACTCGAACATGATCCGGGTCGCGTTGGTGTAGTAGGAGAACGTCACCACGATGGCCTCCACCCCGAGCCCGCCGCGCAGCGTCACCGCGACGAGCAGCCCCAGGGCGCCGGTCAGGATCGACATCGGGGCGACGACCATGTCGACCCGCAGGTTGCCGTAGTCCCAGGAGCGCAGCGACAGGCGGTGCTGCTCGGCGGCCCGGCCGCGGAACTCGGCGGCCTCGCGGCGCTCGGCGGCGAACGCCCGCACCGTCTCCATGTTGGTCATCACGTCGGCGACGTGGCCGGACACGCGCACCTTGGCCGCCTCGCGCGCGTCCACCAGCGCCTGGCGGCGGCGGATGAGCGGGGACGCGACCAGGCCCGTGAGGACGATCAGTCCCACGAGGACGATGACCAGAAGCGGGTGGTACCGCCACAGGATCACCGAGGCGAACGACAACGGGATCACGTTGGCCATGACCGAGAACGTGAGGGTGTCGGCGAAGTGTTCGAACCCGCCGGAGAAACTCAGGATCCGTTTCGTCAGTGAACCGGCGAAGTTGTCATGGAAAAAGGCGGCGTCCTTGGCGAGCAACTCGTCCATGCCGGCGATGCCGAGCCATTCGATGCCCCGGCCGTTCGTCCGGTTGAGGTAGTGGAGCCCCACGCGCCACAGCGCCTCGCCCGCCAGGCCCAGCCCGGCGAAGCCGAGGACGAAGGGCAGGAGCGCGGCGAGGTCGCCTTTCCCGCCGCCGGCGAGATGTCCCACCAGAGCCGCCACCACCAGCGGCGACACGTAGAACAGGCTGATGTTCCCGAGCGATGGGAAAAGCAGAGCGGGAAGCGAGATCCGCCACTGGCGGCGCAGCTCATCGCAGTAATAGCGCAGGGCCAGCAGAACCGCTCGTCGCCGGGTCGACTGGCCGTCCTTGGAGGAGCCCACTCGTAATCCCAGCACAGCCGCCCACCCCTCTACACCGCCGCCCTTCCATGCTGCCCGAGGTCACCGAGATCAGGCGAATGCTTTTTCGGCGGCGGGGGCCGAGTGTGGTTTTGGTCCGGGAATTTCGCGGTAAAAACCCCTGCTCTGCCGTCCGAAGGAGGCGGCAGAGCAGGGGCCGACCGCGCTTTCGCGGAGAGGTGGCGGACCCGGATCATTCCCCGTCGAGGCGGGCCGAGAACTGATCGACGGTCCTGGCGCGTTTCCAGCCGGTGGGCAGGTCGGCGGCCTCCGCGCCGACGCCGAACATCCGGGTGTCGCTCCGCCCCTGGAGCCACATGCCGTCGGTGTACGGCGCGTACAGGCGCGCACCCGCCGGGATGTTCGCCGGACGCACGACGGTCTCGTCGGGCGAGGGGCGCCAGGTGGTGATGTCGTCGAGCACCGCCACCACCTTGGCCTGCGGGTTGAGCGCGGCCAGCTCGGCGGCCGGGGTGGCCCCGTCGGTGTAGACGGAGACGTAGACCCTGCCGCCCGTCACGTCGCGCTTCTTCCCGTCCAGCACCTTGTCGACGTTGATGACGAAGGTGACGTAGCCGTCGTCTGTCGGGGTGGAACCTGTGACGAGCCGGATGCCGTCCTCCACCTTCGTCAGCGTGCCGGTGACGATGAGGTCGGCCTTCTTCCTGGCGTCCGCCGGTGACGTCAGCGGGTCGTAGTCGACGTGCACGCTCCCGGTGGCCAGGTCGGTCAGCGCGCGAACGGAGCCCGAGTCGCGCGTCCCGCTCACGACGGCGGATTCACCACCGGATTCACCGCCGGAGCAGGCGGTCGCCGAGAGCGCGAGGCCGGCCGCGACGATGGACACGACGACGATGTTCGCCTTCATCGTGACGTCCCCTCGGCTCAGTAGGCCTTGTTGATGTGGCTGCGGTCGTGGGCGGTGTAACTGCGCCAGACGATCGAGCGGCTCGGGACCTCACCGGTCCTCATCGCGCATTTGTGGGAGCCGCTCGCGTGGTGGTCGAAGCCGATGGTGTGCCCGATTTCATGGACGGCCGTCTTGCGGTAGTCGTACCAGTCGTCGGTCCCCTTGGCGAGTTGGGGGAAGTCCATCCAGATGGTGGCGCTGTCGCACTTGGGGCCGTTCACTCTGGTGCACCTCGTCACGCCTCGCACAGACCCCGCCAGGTTCTTCACCTTCCAGAGGACATCGGTGTGAGGGCCGCACGCGCTTTCGTATTTCGCGCCCATGTCCGTGGTGTTGGCCAGGCGGTTCATGCCCCAGACCGCGGAGGTCCTGCGGGCGCTGGACCAGCCGCCGCCCGCGATGCAGTACGTGTGGGTGGCGTTGTCGGCCAGCCGTGTCTCAGGGAACGGGGTCGCCTGCGCCTGGACCTGAACGGCCATCAGGGACCCGGATGTGTTTAGTGCGCCATAGAAATGGAGCGCCGTACCTGCCCGGCGCGGGGCGTGGGCGCCTAGTCGTCCGGGATGAGGCCGAGGGCGACGTCGAGCGCGGCGGCTTGGAGCTCGTCCTCGTCGGTGACCGTGTCGCGCATGGCGAAGTGCGCCATGTGCAGGGTGAAGATGGACAGGCGGGCGCGGATCTGGTCGGGCAGGCTCGCCTCCTCGTCGGCCAGGAACGCGGCGAACGACTGCATGAGCGTGCGCAGGTTCGCGCTGCCCTTCAGATCCCGTATGGCGGGTTCGTTCTGCTGCATGAAGTGGATCATCTCCCGGCCGGGCCCCTGGAAGATCTCGGCGTAGCGGCGCACGAACTCCCGCCGGGACGCCGGAGTCGCCTCCTGCCCGCGGGACCACTCCAGCAGCTCCTCGGCCTCGGCGTGGAAGTCCTCGAAGAGGCTGGCGACGATGTCCTCTTTGGTCTTGAAGTGGTAGTACAGCGCCGCCTTGGTCACCTCAAGGCGTTCGGCGATCTCGCGGAGCGAGGTCTTCTCGTAGCCCTGCTCGGCGAACAGCTCCAGCGCCACCTTGCGGATCTGCTCGCGGGTGTCGCTTCGACGGCGGGTCATCGCGTCCTCCCTCTAACTTACTTGACGCCCGGCTAGTTCTGAGCTTACCGTACGGCAGGTAAGCAAACTAGCCGGACGGCAGGTAAGTGAGGACGCGATGAGTACGACCCCCACGGAGAGCCCGGTGACGGCGCCCTCCCAGAGCAAACGCCAGATCTACATCGTGATGAGCGGGCTGATGATCGGGATGCTGCTCGCCATGCTGGACAACATGGTGGTCGGCACCGCGATGCCCACCATCGTCGGCGAGCTGGGCGGCCTGGCGCACCTGTCGTGGGTGGTCACCGCCTACACGCTGGCCACCGCCGCGGCGACGCCGATCTGGGGCAAGCTCGGTGACATCTACGGCCGCAAGGGCATGTTCATGGCCGCGGTCGTGCTGTTCCTGATCGGGTCGGCGCTCGCCGGCATGGCGCACAGCATGACGCAGCTGATCGCCTTCCGCGGCGTCCAGGGGTTGGGCGCGGGCGGGCTGATGGTCGGTGCGATGGCCATCATCGGCGACCTGGTCCCGCCCCGGGAGCGCGGCCGCTACCAGGGGCTGATGGCCGCGGTCATGCCGCTGGCCTTCATCGGAGGCCCGCTGCTCGGCGGCCTGGTCACCGACCACCTCAGCTGGCGGTGGGCCTTCTACATCAACCTGCCGCTGGGCGCCCTCGCCCTGGTCGTCACCGGGCTGACCATGCACCTGCCCAAGCGTCCCCGCGGCACGTCCCGCATCGACTTCGTCGGCGCGGCCCTGCTGACCGCCGGCATCGTCTGCCTCTCGCTGATGACCAGCTGGGGCGGCACCGAGTACGCCTGGTCCTCCGCCACCGTCATCGGCCTGGGCATCGGCGCCGCCGTCCTGCTGCCCCTGTTCGTGCTGTGGGAGCTGCGCACCGACTCCCCGATCCTGCCGATGAGCCTGTTCCGCAGCCGCAACTTCACGCTGGCCTCGGTGCTGGGCTTCCTGGTCGGCTTCGCGATGTTCGGCGCGGTGACCTTCCTGCCGCAGTTCCAGCAGCTCGTGCAGGGCGCCTCGGCCACCAACAGCGGCCTGCTCCTGCTGCCGCTGATGATGGGCATGCTCGTCACCACCATGGCCGTCGGCCAGCTGGTGACCCGTACCGGGCGCTACCGCGTCTTCCCCATCGTGGGCGGGGTGTTCATGACCGCGGGCATGCTCCTGCTGGCCCAGCTCACCGTGGACTCCACCCGCCTCACCACCGGCCTGTTCATGCTCGTGCTCGGCGCCGGACTGGGCTTCCTGATGCAGAACACGATGCTCATCGCCCAGAACAGCGTCGAGATGAAGGACATGGGCGCCGCCAGCGGCGCGGCCACCCTGTTCCGCACGATCGGCGGCTCGCTCGGCGTGTCGATCCTCGGCGCGGTCTACAGCAACCAGCTGACCGGCGCGCTGACCGACCGGCTGGGCGAGCAGGCCGGACGGTCGCTCTCCGGCGGCGGCGGACAGCTCACCCCGGCCCTGCTCAAGCAGATGCCGGCCAACGTCCGTGACGCCGTGGAGCACGCGGTCGCCTCCGGCGTCCACAACGTCTTCCTCTGGGCGGGCGCGTTCACCCTGCTGGCCATCGTCGCCGCCTGGTTCATCCGCGAGACCCCCCTCCGCGGCGCCCCGACCGACCAGCCCACCCCCAAGGACCAGGAGCTCTCCGAACCCGCGATCGTCTGACCGGCAACCCGCCAGGGGCCGCCCTCACCCAGAGGACGGCCCCTCACGCGGTCGGTCGGCGGCGCACGCGGTAGCGCAGGTGGAGCACCCGGTCGCCCCGGATCACCACGTCGGGATCCTCCAGCAGGTGCTGCGCGTCGACCGGCCCGAAGTAGCGCTTGCCGGACCCGAGCACCACGGGCGCGACCTCCATGGCGACCTCGTCGACGAGCCCCGCGGCCAGCATCTGGCCGCCGACGTCGCCGGCGGCGACCTCGACCGTGCGGTCGCCCGCGAGCTTCCGCGCGGTGGCCATGGCGGCCTCGATGCCGTCGACGAAGTGGAACGGCGCGTCAGCGTTCCATCCCTCGGGCGCCGGCCGGTGCGACACGACCACGACGTGGTCGACCCCGGCCGGGGGCGTGCCGCCCCAGCCGTCCGTGAGGTCGAAGACGCGGCGGCCGGCGATCGTCACCCCGATCTCGTCCCAGTACGCCCGGACGTAGTCGTGGGACGCCTGCGTCACCTTCACGACCTCGGCGTCGTCCAACGGGACGTCACCGCTGGACATCCAGTCGAACAGCGGCCCGACCTGGTCGTCGCCGTCCGCGATGAAGCCGTCCACCGACACCGTGCCGTACATGACCACCTTGCCCATGGGCCACCTCCTCCGCTCGGGATGGTGCCCATCATGGCCCGGCGGGAGTCGCCGGCTCTTGTAAGGAATCAAACGGCCGGGATCAGCCCGACGTCGAGCGCATGGCCGGGATGCTCGCGCAGGAACCGCCTCCGAGCCTCCACATAGCGGGTCGGCGTCAGGCCGGTGAAGGCCCGGAACTCGTGGCCGAAGTGCGCCTGGTCGAAGTATCCGGCGCGACCGGCGAGGTCGACCCAGTCGACCGGCCCGGCGGGGTCGATCGCGCGGAGGGCGGCGGCGAAGCGGTAGGTGCGGGCGAGCCGCTTCGGCGTGACGCCGATCAGCTCCTTGAACCGCCGCGCCAGGTGGGTGCTGCTGACACCGGCCGCCGCGCCCAGGTCGCCGATCATCACCGCTCCCGTGGCCGCCGCGATGACGCCGCTCGTGTGGCGGACCAGCCCCAGGCCGGCGGTCTCGCGGAGCCGGCGGAGCAGCTCGTCCTCAAGAAGGATCAGCATCTCGCGCGGCCCGGCCTCCGAGGCCAGCCGGTCCCGCAGCTCGGCCGTGCGGGCGCGGCCCCAGACCTGCTCCACCGTCACCGGACGGTCGCACAGCTCCGCCGCGGGCATCGGCAGGAAAGGTCCGAGTCCCCACGGCTTGAAGTGCACGCCCACCGACCGCGTCCACGGCGGATAGCCGAACTCGGCGGCGCGGGTCGGCATGGTGACCACGCAGCCGTCGGCGTACTCGGCCGTCTCGGCCTCGCCGCCGGCACGGATGAGGAACGGTGGCCCGAGATTGAGGATGAGCACCGCCGAAGGCATCGGCGGCAGGGCCAGCCGAGAGTACGGCCGCGGGCCCTCCAGGTAGTAGAGATCGTCGATCAGCTCGTCCAGCGGCGATCGCGGCGCCCACGACACGTACTCCACGCGTCCAAGTATCGCGCCGACGCGAGCCCTCGTAATGCCGTTGCCAGGGGTGGACGGCTGGATCAATGATCGTGCGATGGAGCTCGACTGGGGCTTTTCCGCCGGCTGTACGAAGGCCTGTTCGACCACCATGACGACGTTGCCGGACGTGAGGGCTACCTGGGTGGCCAGCAACGAACGGTGGCCGCCCATCTGGCCGACCTGGCGCCGCTGCGCAGGCGAGAACTGATTCCCGCCGGCGGGTACAAGGGCGACGACGAGCAGCTGTGGCGGATCACGAAGTTGTACGGGCTGAGCCGGGTCGGCGATTACCTGATCGAACTGTTCTGCCCAGAAGGGGAACCGCCCCCGGGATTCGGCCCGACTGGTTTCCGCAGGCTGGATTTCGACGGACGGGCTGTGCACACACGGTGACCGACATGCCCCCGGACGGGCCGTTCCAGAGCCTGACCGGCCACGCCGAGTTCAACGAGGCGTTCATGGAGGCCCTCGGGCTGGAGCGGCCCGCCATGCGGGGCCGACTACACGCCCACCATGTCCGGCTTCCTCCTGGAGATGCTGCTCAGCAACGGCCAGCAGATCGTCGAGACCTTCTGCGAGTCCCTCACCGGCCCCCGCACGCCCGGCGACCGGGCGCGGGAGGCCGTGTGGCAGATCCGCCGCAACGTCCCCGAGGTCATGGCCGGAGACCTCATCGGCTACGCGGGCTTCGACAAGCGGGACGAGGTCGGCGGGATCGCCGCGCCCGTCCTCCTCCTCCGCGGCGAGGCGGACTGGCTCGTCCACCAGGAGCAGGTGGAGGCCGTCCGGACCTTCCTGATCGAGAACGGCTGCACGTAGCGACCCGCCACGGCGTCGGCGGGGTCGCGCGTCAGCCCGCGTTGTTGATCGTCGCTTCCACGTAGCTGTTCTCGGATTCGCCCCACTTGGCCAGGATCTTGGCGTAGGTGCCGTCGGCGATGATCGCCTTCAGGCCGGCCTGGAGCGCGCGGGCCAGCTCCATGTTGGACTTCGCGACCCCGAAGCCGTAGTGCGCGACCTTGCCGAACTTGCCGCCGGCTCTTTCGAGTCCGGGATTCTGCTTGAGCACGACCGCCGCGGTGGTGCTGTCGTTGAAGGCGAAATCGGCGCGCTGCGATCGGACGGCGAGCAGCGCGGCGGCGGCGGTGGGGAACTTCGACGCCCGGATCTTGTCGTTCGCGCAGTCCGCGGCATTGATCGCGTCGATGTCCAGGTCGAAGGTGCTGCCCTGGAGAACGGCCGCGGTCTTGCCGCACAGGGACTTGGTGTCCGAGAGCCGCTTCGGGTTTCCCTGCTGCACGAACAGAGCGCTGTAGACATTCAAGTAGTCGACGAATGTCAGGGTCTTCTGACGGTCCTTGGTGTCGTTGATGGCTCCCGCGACCACGTCGTAACGGCCCGAGGCGACGGCGATGAGCTCACCGGGGAACGCGGCGTTGGTGACCTCGACTTTCAGGCCGAGCTTCGCTCCCACGGCTTTGATCAGATCGATGTCGTTGCCCTCGGCGATGTTCCCCTGGCCTGACAGGAACGTCAGTGGCGGCTGTCCCGGGGCGGTGACGACGGTGAGCACGCCCGACTTCTTGTTCTTGTCGGGAAGCGAGTCGGCGAACGCGGAAGCCGCTTTCGTGGTGTCGCCGGACGTGCCGCAACCGGTGAGCAGCGACGCGGCACCGGCGAGTGCGGTCACGGAGAGCATGAGCCTGTTCATGGTGTACCTCCTGGGTGCGAGCCGTGCGGGGATCAGCCGATCCGGGAAAGGAAGCCGCGTACGCGCTCGTTGCGCGCGTTGTGCATGACGTCCTCGGGGGTTCCGGAGTCGATGACGAGCCCGTCGTCCATGAAGATCACGCGGTCGGCCGACTCCCGCGCGAACTGCATCTCGTGGGTGACGACGACCATGGTGGTGCCGTTGGCGGCGAGGTCCTTCATGACGAGCAGCACCTCTCCGACGAGCTCGGGGTCGAGTGCGGAGGTGGGCTCGTCGAAGAGCAGCACCGAAGGGGAGGTCGACAGTGCCCTGGCTATCGCCGCGCGCTGCTGCTGCCCTCCGGACAGCTGCCCCGGGTACTTGTGCACGTGGTCGCCGAGGCCGACGGCTTCCAGGTGGCGTACGGCGATCTTCTGTGCTTCGTCCTTGCTCTTCTTGTGCACACGACGTAGCGAGAGAGCACAGTTCTCGACCGCGGTCATGTGCGGGAAGAGATTGAACGACTGGAACACCATGCCGAAGAAATGGCGCTGCCCGGCCATCTGCCGTTCGGTGGCCGCCACGACCGCCCCCTTCCGGGAACGGACCGCGCCCATGCGATGGCCCTCGATCCGCACCGCACCCGAATCCGGCACTTCCAGGTAGGCCAGGCATCGCAGCAGCGTGCTCTTCCCCGACCCGGACGGCCCGATGAGGCACAGGGTCTGGCCCCTGTCGACCGAGAACGACACACCCTTGAGCACCTCGACCCCACCGAAGGACTTGCGAAGATCGCGTGCCTCCATGACCGGGCCGGCCTCGTTCGCGTTCGATTCCTGGCTCATACGCTTTCCCTGGAGGTCAAGAGGCCGTCCATCGCGTCCCGCCGTGTTCGGGTTCCCCGGCGTTGGGAGAGGCGGCGTTCGATCCAGCCCTGTCCGAGGGAGGCGACGGTGGTGACCACCGCGTACCAGATGGAGGCGACCATCAGCAGCGGGATGATCTGGTAATTGCGGCTGTAGATGTTCTGCACGACGGTGAGCAGATCGTTGCCGGCGATGAAGGCCACCAGAGACGACGACTTCAACATGCCGATGAACTGGTTGCCCAGCGGGGGGATCGCGATGCGGGCGGCCTGCGGCAGAACCACGTACAGCAACGACTTCGCCGGTGACAGCCCGAGCACCCGCGCCGCCTCCACCTGCCCTTTCGGGACGCCGTCGAGCCCGGCGCGCACGATCTCGCTCGCGTAGGCCGCCTCGTGCAGGCCCAATCCGAGCAACGCGGCGACGAACGGCGTCATGAGCGAGTTCGTCTGCCAGGAGGCGAGGGAACCACCGCCGGGCAGGCCGAGGCTGATGACGGGGAACAGCAGCGCGAGGTTGAACCAGATCAGCAGTTGAACCAGCAAGGGGACGCTGCGGAAGACCCACAGGTAGGCAAGGGCGATTGTGCGAAGGATCAGGTTGTCGCTCACCCTCAGCAGGGCGATGACCAAGCCGAGAACGACGCCGAGCAGCATCGCCAGGATCGACAACTCGATCGTCACCCGGACCCCGTCGAGCACCTGGCCGGAGAGCACGTACTCCCGGACCACCGGCCACTCGACATTCGGGCTCGTGACGACGGTCGTGGCCACGACGCCGGTCACCGCCAGCAGGACGATGCCGAGCGTGCAGGCGCCGACGCTCTTCCTCGGACGCACGGCCGCATCGAGCGGGATGGGTGCGCGAACTTCCGCCATACGTCACCTCCCATCAGATTGACTAGTGAAACTAGACGATGGCTTCGGCGGCGTCAACGGATCGGACGCGCCGTTCTGGTCGAATCCCCTGGTGATCATCAAGTGACGAGGAGGTTTACTGCGCCGCTGTCGGGCCACGCGCTCACGCGGCGAGGCCGGTTTGGCTACTGAAACTAGACACAGGCGCCGATAGATCGCTACGTTGGAACCGTGCTTCCCTCGACGGCGACCGCGGCGGCCTCAGACAGCCGCCCTCACACCGAACCGATCGTCGACCTGCGATCGGACTCGTCCTCACTGCCCAGCACGGAGATGCTGCGCGCCATGCAGACCGCCCGGCTCGGCAACGACCTGTACGGCGAGGACCCCACCGCCAACGAACTGGAGGCCGCCGCGGCACGCCTGCTCGGCAAGGACTCCGCCGTGCTGATGCCCAGTGGGGTGATGGCGAACAAGGTGGCGCTGTCCGTGCTCGCGGAACCGGACCAGCTCATCGCCGTGGGCCGGCTGTCCCACATCAACCTGTTCGAGGACTCTCTGCCGCAGCGGCTCCTGCTGCCGGTGGACGACTCCGATGAGGAGCGGTTCGCCGAACACCTCCGGTCGGCCCGCGACCAGGTGGTCGCGCTCGCCATCGAGAACACGCACCTGATGCGCGAAGGCCATGTGATGACCCCGGAGGCGGCCGATCGCTTCGCGCGGATCGGAGTACCGGTCCACCTGGACGGCGCACGGCTCATGAACGCCGCCGCGGCCCTGGACGTCCCGCCCGCCGACCTCGCGGCCTGCGCGACGACCGTCACGCTGACCTTGTCCAAGGGCCTGGGCGCGCCCATCGGATCCGTCCTCGCGGGCCCGGAGGACATGATGAACCGCGCTCGCCAGAGCCGGCTCGCCATGGGCGGAAGCCTTGCGCAGGCCGGAGTCGTTGCGGCGGCGGGGCTGGTCGCGCTGCGCCGCCCCCCGCAGGAGTTCCGCGCCGACCATCGCGGGGCCGCGCGCATCCGGGCCGCGGCCGAGGAGCGCTGGCCGGGTAGTACGAGCCCGCGCACGACGCCGGGCACGAACATCGTGATCTGGTCTCCGCCCGAGGCCCCCGGTGTCGTCGCCCGGCTCGCGGACCGCGGAATCCACGTCCTTCCCTGGGGCGAGACCTCGATCCGTGCCGTCACCCACCCCGGCATTTCCGAGCGGGACATCGATCATGTCGTCGACGCGATCGGGGAGATGTGACCGTGGACATACCGGCTGGTGCATAACGTGGTCACCGTGACACAGAAAGAAAACCATTCATGAGCGACGAGTCCGCACCGCAGGCTCCGGAGCACGAAATGCCGCCGGACCTCGGAGACCGCCTGCGCGCGGCGCGGCAGGCAAAGAAGCTCTCCACCCGCCAGCTGGCCCGCAAACTCGGCGTCTCTCCGGCCCTGGTCGGTCACATCGAGACCGGCCGGACATTGCCGAGCATCAACACGCTCTACGCGATGGCCACCGCGCTCGACCTGTCGCTCGACCGGTTGTTCACGCTGGAAGGAGCCCGGCCGGCCCGCGCCGAGGAGCAGTCCTCCGGGGTGCGCGTCAGCAGGCACAATGCTCGTCCGCGCCGTCCGGGCCAGGCCGGCATCCGGTGGGAGGGCCTGGCGAGCGTCGACCACCATCTCCGGTTCGGGCTCCTCGCCTATGACGCCGGGGCCTCGACGACGGGAGAGGCGACCCCGCTGGGCCACGAGGGAACCGAATACGGATACCTGCTTTCCGGGACGCTCGAATTGACCGTGGACGACGAGAAATACGTCCTGCAAACCGGCGACTCCTTCGAACTGGACGCGCGAGTTCCCCACACGCTGTTCAACCCCGGGCCGCACCCGATGAACCTGCTGTGGGTGTTCGATCCGCACAGCCACGGCCCGTTCGCGGACGAATGATCAGCGTCTTCGACCTGTTCTCGATCGGCGTCGGCCCGTCCTCCTCGCACACGGTCGGGCCGATGCGCGCCGCGCGCGCCTTCGCCCGGGGATTGGACGCCGACGGGGTGCTGAGCCCGGTCGCCCGGGTCCGCGTCGAGCTGTTCGGGTCCCTCGGCGCCACCGGCCTGGGCCACGGCAGCGACCGCGCCGTCGTGCTCGGTCTGCTGGGGGAGTACCCGGAGACGGTCGATACCGCCACGGCATCCGAGCGCGCGTCGGCGATCCGCGCGACGGGACGGATCGCTCTGCTCGGCCGCCACGAGGTCGTCCTCGGCGCCGGAGACCTCGTCCTGCACCGTCGCGAGAGCCTGCCCCATCACCCGAACGGGATGCGGTTCTCGGCGTTCGACTCGACCGGACGGACGCTACGCGAACGGATCTACTACTCGGTCGGCGGGGGTTTCGTGCTCGACGAGCAGGGAGCCCACGTCGGACGGGACGCCGAAGACCCCGCGCCACCCCAGTACCCCTTCAGCAGCGGCGCCGAGCTGCTCGCGCGCTGCGACGAGTCCGGCCTGCCGATCAGCGGGGTCATGCTCGCCAACGAGCAGGCCCGGCGAACGGCCGACGAGGTCCGGTCCGGGTTGCTGGAGATCTGGGCGGTCATGAGGCAGTGCGTCCGGAACGGCTGGACGAACGAGGGCGCGCTGCCCGGCCGGCTGCGGGTCCCCCGCCGGGCCCCCGGGCTGTACCGGCGGCTGCGCGCCGAGCCGGACGCCGGCGACCCCCTGCTCGTCATGGACTGGGTGAACCTGTTCGCGCTGGCCGTCAACGAGGAGAACGCCGCGGGCGGCCGCGTCGTCACGGCCCCCACGAACGGCGCGGCGGGCGTGCTCCCGGCCGTCCTGCACTACTACGCGCGGTTCTGCCCCGGATCGACGGACGACCAGATCGTGCGCTTCCTGCTCTGCGCGGGCGCGATCGGGGTGCTCTACAAAGAGAACGCGTCGATCTCCGGTGCCGAGGTGGGCTGCCAGGGCGAGGTGGGCTCGGCCTGTTCGATGGCGGCGGGCGCCCTGTGCGAGGTCCTGGGCGGCACGCCCCGGCAGGTGGAGAACGCCGCCGAGATCGGGATGGAGCACAACCTCGGGCTGACCTGCGACCCGGTCGGCGGGCTCGTCCAGATCCCCTGCATCGAGCGCAACGCCGTGGCGGCCGTCAAGGCCGTCAACGCGGCGCGGATCGCCCTGCGCGGCAACGGGACGCACATCGTGAGCCTCGACCGGGTCATCAAGACCATGCGGGACACCGGCGCCGACATGCTGCTCGAATACAAGGAGACCTCGCGCGGCGGGCTGGCGGTCAACGTCATCGAATGCTGAGCCGGAACGGTCCGTGGCGCCGCGGCGCTCGACGCGTCACTCCGCCTGAGATGGACGGAGCACGGGCGGGAGCGGTCCGCCGGGCCGGATCTGCTGGACGGCGTGGTGCAGT
This sequence comes from Actinomadura madurae, assembly GCF_047130825.1. NCBI lineage: Bacteria > Bacillati > Actinomycetota > Actinomycetes > Streptosporangiales > Thermomonosporaceae > Actinomadura > Actinomadura madurae. Next base: position 5,829,226 of record NZ_CP083237.1, on the reverse strand, counting down.
GCGGCGATGAAGGCCGTATTCGCCGGCGGATCCGGCGGATCGCCGTAGGTGGCGAGGTAGACGTGCCGCTGGAAGTCGCGGAGGACGCTGGCCTCGATGCCGGGTGCGCGGTGGGTGCGCAGTGCCAGCCCCGGCATGGTGGTCACGCCCATGCCCGCGGCGACCAGTGCCTGGTTCACGATGATGTCGTCGGCGGTGTAGGCGATGGGCGGGGTGAACCCCGCCTTGTCGCAGGCCTCCAGGAACTCGCGGCGGCAGTTCTCGCAGCCCGCGATCCAGTCGGAGTCGCGGTTGCCCTCCAGCGTCTGGCCGGGGTCGAGGCTGAGCAGGTACATCGGGTCGTCGAACAGGTGCGCGGCGCGGACGTCGTCCGGGGCCGGGTCGTCGTAGCGGAAGGCGACCGCGACGTCGACCTCCCCGGCCCGCAGCAGGTCGAGGGCCACGCGCGGATGGGACTCGATCAGGCGCAGTTCGAGGCCCGGGTGCTCGCGGCGCAGGGTGCCCGCGGCGTGCGGTACCAGAGCGGCCAGCGCCGACTGGAAGCCGGCGACCCGGACCAGGCCGGTGTGCAGGCCGACCAGCGCGGACAGTTCCGCGGCGGCGGTGTCGACCCGGCCGACGATCTCGGTGGCGCGGCGGGCCAGGTGCTCGCCCTCGGGGGTGAGCCGGATGCCCCGGCCGACCCGCTGGACGAGCCTGGCCCCGGTCTCCGCCTCCAGCCTGGCCAGATGGCGGCTGACGGCGGGCTGGGAGTAGTTCAGGTGCTTGGCGGCCTTGGTGACCGAGCCCTCCGCGGCGATCGCCGCGAGGACGCGTAGCCGCACGATATCCAGCATCCATCAAGGATACGCATGAGTTAGGCCAAGCATTGTCATTAGACGTATGACTCGGCGTGCGCGACGCTGAGCGGGACGAACTCGTTCTGCCAAGGAGGACGCGGTCATGCTCCGGACATCAGCGACACTTACCGACCTCGTCGCGGCCGTGCGCCGGACGGTCGACATGCGGACCGGCTGGACCGACACCGCGGACCTGGTCGCCGACCAGCTCCGCGCGCACCTGCCCGGCCCCGAGATCCTGACGCCCGATCAGCGTCTCGGCCTGCCCGACCAGGTGGCGGGCCACCTGCTGCACGCCGAGCCGGACGGGGCGTTCTCCATCCTCGGCCTGGTCTGGCGCGCGGGGCAGGGCACCCGGATCCATGACCACATCACCTGGTGCGTCGTGGGCGTGCTGGCGGGCATCGAGCACGAAGAACTGTTCGACGAGTCGCTCAACCCCATCGGCACGCGGGACAACCCGCCCGGCGAGGTCAGTGGCTTCGCGCCGCCCGGCGACATCCACCGCATCCGCAACGTCGGCGACGAGACCGCCATCAGCCTGCACATCTACGGCACCGACATCTCCCGCGTCGGGTCCAGCGCCCGCCGCTACTACGACTGAGGAGCTCGAACCATGGACCAGAACGCCATCGACGAGGTACTGAACCGTCCGTACAGCCAGGAACTGCTCGCCCGCGACCTGGCGAGGCTGGCGTACGTCGCGCTGGACGGCACTCCGCGGTCGATCCCGATCGGGATCCACTGGAACGGCACGGAGATCGTCATGTGCACCGCGAAGAACGCGCGGAAACTGCCGGCGTTGCGCGACAACCCGGCGGTCGCCCTGACCATCGACACCGAGTCGCACCCGCCGAAGGTCCTGCTCCTCCGCGGCAACGCGGAACTGGACGTCGTCGACGGCATCCCGGAGGAGTACCTCCAGTGGAACGGCACGTACGAGATGACGCCGGAGCAGCGGGCCGAGTGGGAGAAGGGCGTGCAGTCGCTCTACGACGGCATGGTCCGGGTCGTGGTGAAGCCGACCTGGGCCAAGCTGATCGACTTCGAGACCACGCTGCCCACCGCCATCGAGGAGCTCATGGCGCGCCAGAAGGAGAACCAGCGCGCATGAACACGGAAAGGACCGCCATGGAGGACACCGGCCGGCAGGACCCGCGTCCAGGGCGCGGGACGGTCCAGCGGATGGACAACGTCGCCATCGTCGTCGACGATCTCGCGGCCGCCAAGGCGTTCTTCGCCGAACTCGGGCTGGAGCTGGAAGGCGAGGCGACACTCGAAGGCAGCGTGGTGGATCGCCTCGTCGGGCTCGAAGGAGCCCGATCGGACATCGCGATGATGCGCACCCCGGACGGCCGCGGGCGGGTCGAGCTGACCAAGTACCACGCCCCGTCGATCCGAGAGGGTGACCCGCGCGCTCCCGCGAACACACTGGGCGCCCATCGCATCATGTTCGCCGTCGAGGACATGGAGGACATCCTCGACCGTCTGCGGATCCACGGAGCCGAACTCCTCGGCGAGCTGGTGCGGTACGAGGACAGCTACCGGCTCTGCTACGTCCGCGGCCCCGCGGGCATCCTCGTCGCGCTGGCCGAGGAGACCGAGTAACCGATCGGGGACGGCCCACGCAGGAGGGGCCGTCTCCGGCGTGGGGGCGAACCCTTCACCCTTCCCGCGGCGCCACCCATGGGTGCCGCATCGCCCGGTGAGGATGTCGCGCCGATTCGCGTCGTCGGGCATATTCAGATCGATCTCCGCCATCACCGCGTCCATGGCGAGATCGAGGACGTCCTCCCTGCTCGTCACGTATTCGTACAGCGACATGGTGCCGGCGTTCAGGCGCGCGGCCAGGCGGCGCATGGAGAAGCCGTCCGCGCCTTCGGCGTCCAGCAACTCGATGGCCGCCTCGACGATGCGCTCCCGGGACAACCGAGGTTTGCGAGGCGCCGGCTCGTCACGGAACCAGACGGACTGGCCCGGCGGCTTTCTTGGCACGCGCTCGCTCCTCCCGTGCGGTGTACGGAAAACCGTACACATAGCTTGATCGTGGATCGATTCCCGCAGGACGTTCGCACGTGGAGGGACGATGACCGATGAGCCCGCGCAGCGGTGGCTGCGCACGTACGCGACGCTGGCTTTGCAGGTCAACCGGCAAGTGGTCGGTACCTCCCGGGGGACCGTCCTCATCTGCCGGGGGCCGCAGGAATGGCGCGCGCAGGTAGAGGCGGACGACCCGCCGCCGCCCGCCCGGCTCGCCGAGGACACCGAACGCTTGCTGGCGGAGATTCCGTTCGATCCTCCGCGGGCGACCTTTCTGGCCTCGCAGGTCGGAGCGAGCCCGCACCGCCGCCCTGGTGCCATTGCCGGACGATGAGGACGTCGACTGCCAGGTGGTGCCGGACGCGCACTTCCAGGCGGCCGGACACTACGCCGGCGGGAGAAAGTCCACGATCTTCATCAACGGCGGTATCCCGTTCAACCTGGCCGACCTGCTCCATGTCGTCAGCCATGATCTCCACCCCCACGATCCGCCGGCCGAGCGGTCTGGTCATGCGGGGTCGGCGTCGGGGTAGAGGCGCCAGAGCTGGGCCTCGCGGGCCATCTCGCTGGCCGTGACGAGCAGGGCGGAGTCAGGGCTGAGCGCCGCACACGAGACGTACCGACTCTGGCTGATCTCGACGAGTTTGCGTCCGGTGGAGGTGTCCCAGAGTCGGGTGTAGAGGCCGGGGCCCGAGGTGAGGAGCATCGAACCGTCTGGAGTGAACTCCAGTTGCCGGGCCCCCTCCTCGATGCGCAGGGTCTCGGCGCCGGTGAGGGCGTCCCACAGCACGGTGGCCCTGTGCGTTCCCGCCGCCAGGACGGTGCCATCGGGGCTGAAGGACACGCTGTTGACGCCGTCGACGGTCGCGCGGCCGGGCGCTGTGTGCAGACGTGCAAGGGCCTGACCGGTGGTGGCGTCCCAGATCTCGGCGGGACAGTGGTCGGGGTCGGCGGGCCACACACCGGACGTGCCCGTCGCCAGGCAGGTGCCGTCCGGGCTGAACGCCACGCTGTGCACCCATCCGATATTGCTGATGACGAGGAGTTCGTCCCCGGTGGTCGCGTCCCAGATCTTGGTGGTGCCGTAGTGGCTGCCCGTCGCGAGGCGGCCGCCGTCCGGGCTGAAGGCCACCGCCTGGACCCAGTCGTCATGGACGATGCGAGCGATCTCGCCACCGGTCGCGGTGTCGAAGATCCGGCAGCGGCCGCGGGTGTACTCCGGTGATCGTCCCCCGAGACCGCCGCCGGAGACGGCGAACCGGGCACCGTCGGGGCTGAAGGCGATCTGCCCCTCCTGCAGGGCGATCCCCCACAGCCGCGACCCGTGGCGTACGCGGCGGACGGGAGCGCCCGACGGGTCGAGAAGATCGGTGGCGCCGTCGCGGAACAGCGCCAGATACCGCCCGTCCGGGCTGAAGGCGACGTCCTTGAGCCACCGGGGCGTTGTGAAAGTGCGCAGGCGGACGGGCCGGAGCGTTCCGTCCGGGCGGGGTGCCCGGACGGGAGGCCGGACCGGCTCGGGAGCCGGCCGGGGCGGCGGCCGGCGGCGGGAGATGTGATCGTGGAACTCCGCGTGGCGGAATTGGAAGATGGGGCCGACCGCGCGCAGGAGTCCGAGCTTGTGGGCGTCGTCCAGGAAGGGCATCAGCCGTAGCGGCAGGCGGCGTCGGCGCGCCAGCCGGGCGGTGACCAGGGCGTAGCCCAGCCAGGTGGCCTCCTTCTCGGTGACGAAGGCGAACACCGCGCCGCCCACGATTCCCAGCCCGGCCGCCACAGCGGTTCCGGCGAGCGTGCCTCCGGTGAAGGCGGCCGTGGCGCCGGAGACGCCGCCCGCCAGGAGCACGGCGATGAGGAACCGGGTGAGGGTGATGCGGCGGTCCGCGCGGCAGCTGGTCACGGGCGTGCTGGCCTCCAGGCGCGCGGTGGCCTGCGTCCAGCGGGACAGATCCTCGGTGAGCAAGGGGACGAGTAACGCCAGCCCGTAGAGGGTTCCCGCCGACAGGCCCTCGCGGAGCGGCCCTTCGAGCCCGCCCGGAGTCCCGTGCGACACCAGGTGGAGGCCGACCCGGACGAGAATCACGCCCAGAAGGCACACGGCGGCGAGCCCGAGCGCCCACGCGAGAGAGCCCAGCATCGAAAGGGGCGTCCAGCGGGAGGCACGCTCGTCGTCGCGCATGTCGTTCGCCAAAGCCGCGATCAACACGCCGCCGGTGAGCCCGCCGAACCACTGGACGTCGAGAGCGACGATGCCGACCGCCATGACGCACAGCGCGCACACGAGCGCGCCCAGCGCCTTCACCAGGTCACCCGGCGTCCCACCCGGCAGGACGGTCCGCGCCAGCCTCCACCAGGCGAAGTCGCGGGTGCCGATGCCCCGGGCGCCGACCTGCCTGACCGTCGCCGGACTGCGGTCGAGAAGGTCGGCGAGATTCCCGAGCCAGCGACGCGTCGGCGCCGGGTCGTGTTCGCGCCGCGGACGGAAGAGCGCCGCATCGTCCCTCCCGGCCGGAGGACGCGCATCGATCAGCGCGGGGATGAGACGGTCGAACAGGTGAGACCGCAGCGTCTCGGCGGTCGGGAACCGTTCGCGATCGAGCAGAGGGGACGGGTCGGCGTCGGGCTCGGCGTACGTGGTCCGCAACAGCCACATGCCAAGGGGGTTCGCCAGGACCTCCACCAGCGGGCTGGGGCCGTCGCGCACCTCGTCCAGCAGGCGCCGCCAGGCCGGGTGCGGATTCGCGGACAGCGTCGCTTCGAGATACCGGGCGGCGTCGTCCGGGGCGAGCGGCTCGGACTCCACGAAAGCCGCGCCGGTGATGCTCCGCGACGCGAGGGCGGCGTCCATGAACTCCTCGGTCCGGCTGGTAATGATGAGCCGGCTCCCGGCCGACATCGCCTCGTTGATCGCTCGGATGATCAACGGGCGCATCTCGCCCGGGGCCTCGTCCAGGCCGTCCAGGACGGGGAGGACGTGCCCGAGGCGCAGCAGCCTGCGGGCCGTGCTGCTCCCCGCTGAGGGCGCGTGCTCGCGGAGCCAGGGATAGGTCTCCTCCAGCCGGGTGATCAGCCATTCCTCGAACGAGGGGGAGGCGACGGCGTCCCAGCCCGAGATCGACAACAGCACCGGAACCGGCCCGTCGTCACGGGAGTCGGCGAGGTGGAGGAGGAGTTGGATCGCGAGGGTCGTCTTGCCCGCCCCTGGACCGCCGAGGATCACCAGGCGCCGGCTGGGCAGCTCCTTGAACCGCGCGACCAGGTCTTCGATGTTGTCGCCGGACCCCGTCCAGACGGCCGGCCCGCCCAGGTTGACCCGCCCGGCCGCGTCCCGGCGCTCGACCTCGACCGTCAGGGCCCACCGCACGGGCATCGGGGACGGGTTGGCCAGCCCCAGAATGCGTTCCTCTTCCCGCCACTGCACCCGCACGGTCTCCCGGAGGCTGCGGACCGTCTCCTCCAGCGTGGACGGCAGCCCTCCGTCCTGCCTGACCTGGCCGACCACCACGACCGCCGTCGCCAGTGCCAGCCCACCCCACACCAGCGGCACACCCTTGCCATGGACCGCCACGGTGTTCGTCGCCATGTTCCCCAGCAGCGCGAGCAGGACGCCCATCAACCCCGCCCACGCGGCAGCCACCCACGGCCGTCGCCTCATGCGACCAGCATCACGACCTCGCGCGCCACGCCACAACGGAAGCCGCCCTCATCCGTTGGCCACCTACGGCCTGCCCCCTCCCAGAGGCCGCTGACGACATGGATCCGGATGCGTCGCCCTACTCGCGCCCTCCGTCCGCGCCGGGTCCGTCACTCATGGGGGTCAGGCCTCAACTGGACACCTTGCGTCTCTACGGGGCAGGAGATCGGTGCGACTTCCGAGAAAGAATGCAGCACAAGAGTCGTGTTGGGAGGGGACGATGCTGTTCAGGCGGGAGGTCCTTGAAGGGATCGCAGGCGGGCGGATCGACCGGGTGTTCCGGGTGTGGGCCGAGCCCCCGGTCCGCGCGGGGAGCACCCAGCGCACCTGGGCGGGGATCATCGTCATCGACTCGGTCACGGCCGTCGCCCCCGAGGAGATCACCGAGGATGACGCCCTGCGTTCGGGCTTCAAGAGCCGCGCGGCCCTGCTCACCGCCCTGTCCAAAAGCACCAAGCAGGGCGGCTACCACCGCGTCATGCTCCATCTGGGCGGCCCCGACCCCCGAGCGGAACTGGCCGCGAACGCCGACCTGACCGACCAGGAACTGGCCGACATCAAAGCCGCCCTGGACACCATCGACACCCGCAGCCGCCGAGGCCCTTGGACCCGCGAGGTCCTCCGCCTCATCGAGGAACACCCCGGCCTACGCGCCCTGGACCTGGCCGAACGCCTGGACCGCGACAGACTCCCCTTCAAGGCCGACGTCCGCCGCCTCAAAGCCCTCGGCCTCACCGAAAGCCTGGAAACCGGCTACCGCCTCTCCCCACGCGGCAAGGCCCTCATGGCCTACCTCCACTCCCTCCCCGACTGATCCATTCCGTGAGGCGGTGTTGCATCGCAACCACGGACGAACCGTGGCGCTCGACGTGGCCGCCCGCTGGAATGGCCGATCTCATCACCGCCCCCACCCCAGAAAAGCACGGAGAAAGATGGCTTCGATCTATATAGAGGTAAGCTCCTTAGATGAGACAAAGCTGAAAGCGTTACTCCAATGCATAGCGCAAGCAGAGGTGCAAGATAGCGAACTCCTCCATAGCTGCTTTCTAAGTACCGCCTTGCCACTCCTGCCGATGGGGTGATGTGTGGGCACGGTCATCGCGCGGGACTCAGCCACTCGGTCAAGGGGCGGGGGAGGGCCGACCAGATGGGCCGGGTCGGCTGGTAATGATCAGGGCGAGGGACGCGAACGTGATCAAACCAAGTTCGGCGCCGGCGGTCCAGGCGATGTCCTGCGGCTTCATGCCTTCCGTGTCGCCGACCAGTTCGGCCTTGTCCGATTTCCCCCCCTCCAGGGGGTCGTGGCGCACGCGGACGCGCTGATCTACCTGCAGCGTCCGGTCGGACCGCGTGACCGAGACGGTGCCACCGCCGTCACAGGCCAGCCGATACCGGTAAGCGGAACCGGACCCGTTAACCGTCTCGACCTCGGTCACGGTCACCACCCGGCAGGTGGAGACCCGTCCGCGCTCGTACAGCAGCCACTCGCTGAACCAGGCCGGAACGGTACCGGCGAAGATCAAGGCCACGACTCCGGCGACCACGGCAACGCCCGACCACACGGGACGGTCACCGGTGCCGGCCATCAAGAGGGCCATCCACAGCCCCATCACCACCAGACCGGCAACGACGAACACCAGGATCAGCGCCCATCCCCGTATGCCGTCCGGCCCATCGGCGATCGCCCACGACATGCCCAACACCGCCGCGGCGAACAACGCCAGCAGCACCACTGCCGCCACGCATGCCAACGACCGCCGCAACCTGCCTCCTCCGTCCGACCCGGCGAGCCGCAGCGGTCGGCACCAGCTGTTCTGACGACACTAGGTCAACTCGGAGCATTGTGCCCCAGACCGAACCACGGGTCCTCCCGAAAGACCTGGGCAAATCGCTCGCGAACGGCGTCCCGAACCTGCGCTCTGGCAAGACGGAGGATCGGATACCAGCAATGTTCTCTCACCATTGCGTGATCTGAGGCGTCCGGGCACATCAGTACCGCGATGACCCGGATGGGCCAGAGGAGCCGCCCAAGGTCTCCGCCGGCCAGCACCGTCGCCAAAGTCCCGGCGCCCGATGCCGCGACGACGCTCGGGAGCACATATCGCCAGGCCCAATGAACCGCGGACCCGATCGATCCAGCATGGCGCAGTGCATCTGGAAAGGTCTGCCCATGTTGCTGCTCGATAAGATTCTCTACCGTTCGGAATATTCGACAACGCAGAACCTCGTACTGTGCAATCGCACATGCCATCTGCGCAAGCAACCCACACCAGAAGTGTTTCGCCAGAGCCCATTCCTGAAACTCCGCCATCAGCTCCGAACCGAGGTGTTCACCAACCCTGCGTAAGACCATGCCTTGTGCAGGTGCACTCGGGTCGTCCTCGAACGCAACCGTCTGCGTCGTCCACGCGCAGTAAAGCAGTCCGCGGTCACGATGCAACCAGTGGACGACCTCCGCTTGTCCACAACCAATCACAGCCTGGCGAGTGGGCCTTGTGGGCTTCACACTCTTTGGATCCCACGCATCTTCTCGCTGCTTCACAAGTTCCAGGACACCATCGAGCGGCCCGTCTGCGATCTTGAACGCGCCCCGGCAGCCATGTCCAGCGCCACCACAGGCGCAGTCACAACCAGGATTCTTAGCTTCCGCGCAACTCCAGTTGTGGGCCATGCGGTTCCCCAAAGTTTGATCGGAAACCGCATCATGCAAGCCACTGAGCATGTGCGTAAGTCTTCGGTCGGTGAGACATGTCTGCTGGACATGCGGCGGCCGAGCAGAGCACTGACGATCGACCGCGACCACTCCAATGGCGCCCACGGCAGCCGGCCGGGAGAATCACGCGCTGCGAAGGCCGGGCGCGCCGACCTCGACCAGCAGGCGTGCGGCACCGGAGGGGCCGATGCCGTTGCAGCCTTTGAAGGCCCACACCCGGTCCGGTCCATGCACGTTCTCCGATGCTCGATCCAGCACTGGGTTGTCGAGCCGGGAGGGCGCCGCTTGCCGGGGCCTCTGGTCCGGAGCTGGCCGGGGCACCGATCCCGAGGCGATGAAATCAGTAGCTGAGGGAAGGGCACTTGCACTGATTCGTCGACCTGGAATCCTGAAGGCGTGGACGAAGATCTCGCGGCCGTGGTGGCGCGACTCGACCAGGCTTTCGCGTCGTATCGCCGTCGAGCGATGCTTAACGGCTGCCGCATCGCCGTCCTGCGTTGCCTGCCGACGAGGACGCCCCTTTCTCGTTGACTCTCCGCTTGGGCGGCACGGTGGGCGGCCGGGAGGATGTGGTGTTGCGGGGGCCGGGCGATCACTGACCGTCCACGGGGGACGACGTGCCGACGTTGTTCTGCGTGAGGTCTCCCGGGTCCTCGGCGAGATCGTCCGCGCGTGTTCGGCTTTCTGGCCTGCGGTCCGATATTGGCCGGTCTTGTGGTGCTGTCCTTGGGTTAGCCTGCGGCTGTGACGCCTGTTGCACGCGCGTGGGGACGTCGTGCGGGTTCCGTGTCGTCCAATGCCAGGGGACGGGTGGCGACGCGCAGCTCAGCAGGGCACGATCGGCGTCCGTCTCGGCGCGTCGCCCGGAACGATGGTCTTCAGGGTCGGGCACGATGCGCCCGGCTTGAAGGTTCGGCACCTCGGTGGTGGAGGGTACGTGAAGGCTGTCGTGTACGAGCGGTATGGGCGCCCCGACGTGTTGCGGGTCGAGGACGTCTCGATGCCGTCGCCCGGGGCCGGGCAGGTGCTGGTGAAGGTCGCGGCGACGTCGATCAATCTCAGCGATTGGGAAGGCCTGTGTGGCTCGCCTTTCTACGCTCGCCTGGGTGGGTTGCGTGCGCCACGACGCCCGATACTGGGCTCGGACATCGCCGGCTGGGTCGAAGCCGTCGGCACCGGTGTCACCCAGTTCCAGCCCGGTGACGAGGTCTACGGAGACAATCTCCAGCTCAAGGGCGGGTTCGCTCAATACGCCGTCGCGCCCGAGTCTGTACTCGCCCTCAAGCCCGCCGAGCTGACATTCGCCGAGGCTTCGACCATTCCGCAAGGTGGTGCGATCGCTGTGCAGGGCACGGCCGACGTCGCCGAAGGACACCGGGTGCTGATCAATGGTGCCGGCGGGGGCACCGGCGCGTTCGCCATCCAGTTGGCCAAGCGTCTCGGTGCGCACGTGACCGGTGTCGACAACGGCCGCAAGCTCGAATTCATGCGATCACTCGGGGCCGATGCCGTGATCGACTATCAGAGCGACGACTTCACCCGTGATCGTGAGCCGTACGACGTCATCTTGGACCTCGTCGCTCACCGGTCGGTGTTCGCCTATCGTCGAGCGCTCGCTCCGGGCGGCCGGTATCGGTGCGTGGGCGGGTCGGTACGGGCGTTGTTGCGCGTGCTCACGATCGGCGCGGCCGCCGGGTGGATGACCCGTCGGCGGCTAGGGGTACTCGTCGTCAGGGAAGGCCCCTCCCATTTCGAGCCGATGACCCGACTGTGCGTCGCCGGTGACGTGAGCATCCACATCGATCGCACTTTCGAACTCGATCAGGTACCAGAAGCCCTCGCTCACGTCGGCGAGGGACATGCCCTTGGCAAGGTCGTCGTCACCCCGCACTGAGTACCGGGGACGGACGCGCTAAAAAGTGCGCGCTCCCCAACGAGTGCAATGGTCAAGCCCCACGGCAGATCCACCGGCATGGCCTCACAAGCCGTCGTCGGGCTCTCGCAGGGAGCGGTGGGCTTGGGAAGCGGGTTACGTGATCCGAGCCCCTATTCAAGTTGCGTGGACCAGGGCCCCAACTCCTGACGCCCTCTGCATCGGGAACGCCAGAACCGGGCACGTTAAGCAGATCCAACTGGTGGCTTGCATCGAGGTACCAGCACCGCAGGCGGCAGCGGCGAGGGCGCTGGTGAGGCTTGGAACCCTTGGATCATGAGTTTCGATGCATGGCTTGTCTTAGTGCAGTTCTGCTGCTCGGCGGACCTCATTTTCGGCGGCAGTTGGCTGTGAACCGGCCTGGTATTGGTCTGGCTGCCTGTGGAGCAGGCTATTTCACCGTGACGGTCAAGGTAGGGCCAGGCTTTGACTCGCGACATCAGCGGAAAACGGGGGATATCCACGGATATCGGACGGGTGATCAAGGTGACCGGTTGACGCGGTGGCCGTTTCCGGTAACGAGTGCTACCGGCGGGATGGGCTAAGTGTCTTACAGATGACTGCTTTCAACCCTATTTCGATCGGGGGAACGGTGCGGGATTCATGCATCACGTTCACTTCCAAGCTTCGTCGTCTCATGCCAGTGCCGGCGTTAGCGGTGGGGCTGGTGTTCGTGGGAGCGGCTCCGTCGGCGCAAGCCGCACAGCCGCAGCCCTGGCGAGTGGTGAAGACCTACGACGTCAACCAGTACGACGCCATGTCGGCGGTCACGGCCACCAGCCCGCGCAACGCCTGGACGTTCGTTACCGGTGACCTGCACGAACGGATCGTCGCGCAGCACTGGAACGGCAGGGCCTGGCGCGAGGTGGCAGGACCCGCCGAACTGCCCGGAGAGATCCGCGAGGCCAGCGCCACATCCGCTTCGAACGCCTGGGCGGTCGGCGACAGCGACAGTGCTTCCAGGGGTTCGTACGCACTGCGCTGGAACGGCCGCAAATGGGTGGTGGCGCAACAATGGGCCACCGGCGTCGTCAGTGGCGTGACCGCGGCGGGTCCCAACCAGGCATGGGTCTTCAGCGACGGTCGCCGCGACGCAGGCGTGGGCACCTGGCACTTCGACGGCCGCCGGTGGACCCAGGTCCAACTGCCGTACGGCATCCAACAGGCCAGCGCGGTGTCCGCACGCGACATCTGGGCGGTCGGCAACTCCGCGTACAGCTTCAAGGTGATCGTGCATTACGACGGCACGGCCTGGACCGAGATACCGGCCGGCGACGCGCTGCCCGACGAAATCCAAGGCGGCGAGGGGGAGCCCTCCCAGTACGTCTTCCTGTCGGACGTGGTCGCAGTGTCGGCCAAGGAAGTCTGGGTGACGGGGTCGGTGAGCCGTACCGACGACCTTGGCACAACGGAGCTTCCGGTGGCCGCGCGCTGGGACGGCAAGCGGTGGCAGAAGGTGGACGTGCCGGGGAACTGGCGTCCGCGGGTCGCCGAGTCCGATGGCCACGGTGGGCTGTGGATCTCCGGGGACGGCGATCCGCGCGAGTCGGGCCGCGACACACCGGTGCTGATGCACCGCTCGTCCAACGGCACGTGGTCCAGTTCGGTCGTCCAAGCCGGGGACCGTACCGCCTACGTCGACGCCATGGCCCTGGTTCCTGGGACCACCACCGTGTGGGGCGCGGGGCAGCTACGGCCTGCGGATGAGTCCTCGTCCGACGGAGCCATCTTCCGCCGAGGATAAGGACCGCCAATCCACATGACACGGGGCGGTCACCCACGGGAGATCGCCCCGCGTCTGAAAGCGGCCGTCACCGCCCACGCCGAACTCCAGGGAACGCCCTGAAGAGCGTCAGCCTCGCGGCCGCCATGACCGCTGCCGCTGCCCTCGTCCCCTACGGCGTGCCCAATCCAATCGCCGTCCTCAAGTGGGGATATAACGAATGGTCCGAAGACGACCGGGCCCCTGTAGACGGTTCGCTACTTACCTATCACCGAAGGCCCTGAGCGAAGTACACGCCGCTAGCGCATCACTTGGCTGACCTTTTCGCTCGTCGTATCCCGATGTCATGCCGCAAACCGCTTCCTCGTGTCGATTCGCGTGCGGCTCATCGCCCCACGCATTCGGGATGGAGTGGCGCGGGAAGCGGTCGAAATGGGGGCTGTCGCTCAAATCCGACCGCTTTGCCGTCAGTTGTGACAACCGGCGGCTATGTCGGGGCTAGAGTTCGTCCGTCTTGTCCATGTCGGCGGCCGGGGGTGCTGTGGTCGAGGTTCCTGATGCGGTACTGGACGAGTTGGCCGGGCCGGTCGCCGCGGCGATTCCGCTCGTCGTCGCTCGCACTCCGAAGGCGCCGGCGGCCGAGCTCGGTCGGCTGCGGGCGACCGTCGAAGGCACGTACCCGACCCACGGAACGGCCTTCGGACTCCAAGCTGTGGCCCGGTTACGCTCTGGCGTCCGGTCCGGGGCGGGCCAATCGCCGGTACGGGACGCGCTCGGCTCGCTGCCGCCGTTGCTGATCGAACGCCTGCTCGGCGCGCTGGAACTGACCGTCCCAGAGTTGGACATGGCCGAGGTCCCGGATCTGACCGGCTTCCTGGGGGAGCCGTTCACCGGCACCTTCGGTGTGGCGAGAGCTGCGGGGACGAGCGAGGCGGTCAACGGCGCGGCGATGCTGGACCACGTCCGGCCGGGCGCGGTGCCGCTGGTCGCCGCACTTGCCCGCCGGCTGGCCACCCACCCACGAGTGGCCGCGCTCCTGGCAGCGGGGCCTGAGATCACCGACGAGCCGGGTCTGGCAGCGGCCCATGGCGCGGCACAGCTCGCGCTGGCCGTGTCCACCGCCACGGCCGTCCTGCACGGGGTGGGCGTCCAGGCTTGGGCGATGGAGCCGCCACCGGTGCTCGGCGTCGCGATCGGCACCGCAGCCCTGCTACTGCAAGAGACCCCGATGCCCTCCGGTTACGCCGCCGCGGTACTCGCCAAAGCCCGGGCGGACTACCTCCTGCCCCTCCACTCCAGCGGGCAGGCACCGGTGTCGGGGCACCGGTTCGCACTGCTGGAGGACGATGCCGTCCCGGACGTCGACTTCAGCGGCAACGGGCTGGTCGCGGTCGTCGCGGGCGGCGCGGTGATCCGTACCGGCGTCGAGGACGGACACGTCCGGCTCCTGTTGTCCGTCTTGGACGGGCCACCACCGGACGTCGCGACCGGCTGGGAGGAGATCGTCGAGGTCAGCTGGCGGGCGTCCGTCGGCAGCGCCTCGGTGGCCGGGCCCCAGGCGGTCCAGGGGCAGTTGCGCAGGGTCACTCCACCATGGCCGGGCGACTACCGGCTGCGGGTACACGCCCGTGGCCGGGACGACGCCGACGAGACCGAGTCCTACGAGCTGGTGGTGTGGCAGGCACCCGCCGCGCCCGACATCGTGCACGCCCGAAGCGACCGGCTCGGCCACCGGTTGCGCGGCGAGCCAGAGCCGACGCGGCCCGAACTGCCCGAAACCTCTTACCGGTGGCTGAGCCGCAGCTCTCTGTCCGAGGCCGCGACGGTCACGATGGTGACCGGGGCGGACGTCGCGGACGTGCTGCGCGCCTTCAACGCGGACCCGGCCCGGCCGGAGTCGCTGCGGACCATCGCCGAGGACCTGATGAACCGGGGGTCGACCGATCCCTGGGTCGCGGTACTGGACATCGGCGGCGCCGTGCTCGCCGTCGAATACAACGGCTGGCAGGGCTCGACCGCACCCGTGCTCACCCGAGCCTCCGCCGGCGGGCGGGCCGCCGGCATGTACTGGAACGTCAATATGCTGACCCGGCTGTCGTTCGCCGAGCACGGCGAAGTGCTGCTGTCGCAGGAACCATACGGCGACCTCGACGCGCCACCACAGCTCACCGCGACACTCGACGGCCTCGACTTCGACGACCATCATCGCCGCAGGCACATGATGGGCCTGGTCGCGGTGCAGCGATTCACCGGCCACGGCATCACCGCCGAATACCTGGCCCGCATCGAGGCCGCCGACATCGCATTCCGGATCGTGCCGGACCTACCCGCGCTGTACCCGCGGGGACCGCGCCCCGACAACCCGCTCGGCCCTGCCGCCCAGGCGCTGGCCGGGCTACCCGAACCGGCCCAGCGGGACCTGGCCTGGTGGGCCGCCGCGGAGGCCGCCCGCTACGCGGGACTCGCCGAAGACCCCGACATAGCCGCCAGCGTCGCGTCCCGCACACTGACGCCGGACGCGCACCTGCGCGCCCGCCGCTCCCAGCTCAGCGACGGCGAACACAGGTGGGTCTGGCTCGCCTTGCACCACGCGACCAACCCGGACCCGCTCGCCGCGGCCACCGGCGCCATCAACGCGGCCCGCTACGCCGCCGGCCCGCACGCGGCGACCCTGATCGCCGACGCCCAGACCAGAATCACCACACCCGACAAGCCATAACAGCTTCGAACCCAGGCGAACCCCGGCTGCTTCGTGGTGGGCTACAGGCGTCTCACGCTTTTGTTCAGCTTTGTTGATACTCCACCGCCGCCAGCCCGCATTGCGTGTGCAGGAACAGGTAGTGAGCGCCTTCGCCGTATTCGAACAGGTCCGCGCCGCCGACCAGGCCGACATAGTCCATCGCCTTTCCGCAGTTTGGGCAGTCGAGGTAGACGGGGTCCTGGATCCAGTCGGGGCATCCGCCGAGCGTGGACCCTTCGCGATTCCAGGCGCTGGCAAGGTAAGGCGTCGACCATTGCTCCCCGAGCGTCAGCCTGACCGGTGGCGGCTCCTCGGGTCCTCCACCAGGCAGATACTCCGGGCGCTCGTTATGGGCGGACCATCTCGCGCCCCCGTCGGCGGCGACCTCGGCGTAAGTGGTGCCGTAGCAGGAGCATATCTGGCAGGTGACGATGCGCAGCCTGCCCCGCCAGCGGGTATGCGCGAGTGCGTCACGAATCCTTGGGTCAGAGGTGTCCACGTCCAGCACGGTCCACAAGGGACTGGTGCACCATGGGCAGGTGTCCGCGGTGCGATCGCCGCCCTGCTCCGGTACGAGGCGGTAGGCGCTGGTACCGCAGAGTTCTCTGACGCCGTCCTCCGCCAGCTCCCACCCACCATCACGGATCAACGCCGCCACGCCCCGCTGATAAGGGTCGAAGTCCGGCTCCGTCGGAGGCGACTGCATCCAGCGGCGAAAGGCCTCCTCCGCAACCCGACCACGCGTCTGTGTCAGCACGTACGCCAGCATGGCCGGCGACTCGGCTGTACCCGATTCGATCCGGGCCACCACAGCACGCTGGAATTCCTCGTCCGCACCCCGATACAGCACCCACAACCGCCAGAACACGCCGGCGTCCAATAGCCGCAAGTGGTACGGAGACAGCGCTTCCGGATCCGCCGCCGCAAGGTCGGCCAGCTCCTCGACCACGGTGTCATCACCAGATTCCACCCGCGCCACCAGATTCTCGATCACCCCGCGACGCTACTCCAGCCAGCCAAAGGACAACGCGCCCTCGACAACACGAGCGTAAGCGCGCCGGTCTCGGTGAACGCCCTGTCATGGCTCC
The DNA here is from genome assembly GCF_047130825.1 of Actinomadura madurae. Lineage (NCBI taxonomy): Bacteria > Bacillati > Actinomycetota > Actinomycetes > Streptosporangiales > Thermomonosporaceae > Actinomadura > Actinomadura madurae. The sequence goes on along the minus strand of NZ_CP083237.1, from coordinate 5,812,459 downwards.
CCTCTGTGTCAAGAGGCCGTGCTGAGGGTGGTCGTAGGCTGTGCGGTGGCGGGTCCGGGAAGTGGCTTGTCCGAAGTGCCGGCATGGGGATGTGAGCCGGCCGCGCTGGAGTCTGGAGTCGCTCCCCGGTGTCCCCCCGGGCCCGTCGCCGAACGCGTGAGCGCGTCGTCGAGCATGCGCCGGTAGACGACGTCGGACAGGCGGCATTTGAGGGCCCGCATCGCTTCCATCGAGGTCTTGCCCGAGACTGTCGCGCGGTCGAAGTAGGCCCGTTTTCGGTGGGGTTGCGGAGTTGGACGGTGGCCATGATGTGCAGGACCCGGTTGATCTGCCGGTTGCCTGCTCGCGACAGCCGGTGCCGGATCTGGTCGCCGGAGGATGCATCGATGGGGGCCGTACCGTTCCAGGAGGCGAAGTGCGCCCGGTTGGGGAACCGGGAGATGTCGCCGACCTCGACCAGCAGTACGCCGGTAGATGCGTTCGAGGTCGCTGATCAGTTCCGCGGCGACCCGCCGCCGCGCCTTCCCGACCGCGTCACGGGGCCGGACCGTGGCGACCGAGTGCGCGTCGGTCGCGTCGGTCTTGCGGCCTTGCCCCGTGGCGAATACCCGTGCCGTGCCCGTGCCGACAGCTTCGTCGGGACATCGAGGACCTGTTCACCATCGGCCAGGAGCCGATTGGCGATGTGCCGGCCGATCCCGTTGCAGCCTTCGATCGCCCACACCCGGTCCGGCCACTGGCGGGCGTAGCGCAGCATCGCGGCGTAGCCGTCGCGGTCGGTGCCGTAGCGCCCGCGGCCGAGGATGGCCTCGTCGGCGGCCATCACCTCGATCGTGGCAGAGCGTTTGTGCGGGTCCATGCCAAGGACAACTGGGTCCATGCGCGTCCTCCGATGCTCGATCCATCGCCTGGTCGTCGAGCCGGGAGGGCACCGCTACTTCGAGCAGAGCAAACCCCTCTTGAGCCTCTCCCCGCCCTGGGGCGACGCCCGGACCGCGCAGGCCATGAGAGAGCCACCCGACCAGCGTGGGCAGCCGCAGAGAGAGAGCGACGGCCCAGGCGCCTGGACCGAGCCTGGCCGGGCACCGATCCTGAGGCAATGAAACAAGTAGCCGCGAAGTGAGCGTTAGCTCGGTGGTGAGCAGGGCCGGGCCGAACCGCCGACCTTCGGCTGCTCAGAAGTTGCAACCGTCCCGGTTGGTAGGGCGCTTGCCCGAGGTAGAGGGTGCCCGGCTGCTGCTGGCGCCCCTTGCACGGGGCTCTTGCCGTCAGCTGCGTTGGCGCTGACGTCGGGCTTCGAGACGCCGCGCATGCCGCTCGTGCAGTCCCGCTCGACGTCGCTGGGCACGGTCGACGAGCAACGTTCGCGGGTCGGACGCCAACTCGTACAACTCGACCTCGAACGGGTCGGCGTCGTACTCGATAAGACGGGCCAGGGCGTCCCGATCCTGCTCGGCGGTCACTCGCCGGCCCACCAGCCGCACTCGTTTCATCAACCGTGATGTTGCTGGTGGCGTTCGGCTGCCCATGAGACGGTGGCCGCATCGCCTCCGTGCGGGGAGTGGCCGCTTCCCGTCGTGGTGGTCACGGGACAGATTTCGGACGTTGAACCAGGCATCCGTACGGACAGGGGGAGTGCGGGATGGGCGGGCATCGAGCCGCGGCGGATGCCGATCAGGACGGTCGTGCAAGGGGCGGCCTCTGGGCGCCCGGCCTGGCCAACCTCGCCTTGGGAGTGCCCGCGATGCTTCCGCTCTACCTGGCGAGATGGCTCTGGACCGAGTACCTGCCGATGGACTGCAGGAGCAGCCAGGACGTGATCAAACCCGGGCTGACCAACTGCTACCACCCGACTCTTGATCACGCGCCGGTCGTCATGCTCCTCCTGGTGGTGACCGGAGTAGCGCTGCTGGCACTGGTGCTCGCCGTGGACGTGCTCTTGCCGCTCCGACGCAGGGGGCGGCAACTCGGAGCCTGGCTCGGCATGGCCGCACTGATCCCCGTCCCGTTCGTGGTCTGGCTCAGCCTGACCTGACCGCGTCCCGGTTGCGTCCGCGGAGCTGGTGTACGGGTGTGGAGGTGGGCAGGGGCGGGGTCGAACCGCCGACCTTCGTCCGGAAGCTGGGCGGGCGCTGCGGTGAGTTCCGGATGCGAGTGTGGTCGGAACTTCCGAAGCGAACGGGGGGAGTTGTCTGAGTGGACCTGTACAGCGTCATGCCGGTGAGTGACAGTGCCAGGGCACTGGGGTGGTACGGGGCGTTCTTCGGGCGTGCGGCGGATGAGGCGATCGGCGAGGAGTACCTGTAGCAGGTCGGGCCGAACGCCTGGGTGGTCGTCGACGATCGGGACGTGCTGGCCGAGCGGGTGGGAAAGGCCATGGTGACGTTGGGCGTGACCGACCTCGACGAGATTCTCGCCCGTCTCGCCGCGCACGGTATCGGCCACGAACCCGTGGAGACCTACAGCAACGGCGTGCGCCACGTGGTCGTGCTGGACCCTGACGGGAACAGCCTGTCGCTCGCCGAGGCGCCCGATTAGCGGGCCCTGGTGCTTCCGTGCTCGGGCGGTCGCGGAGTCCGCGGGTGGGCCGGCGGCAGAGATGCGCGGACTGCGACAGAAAAGCGCGTCCGGGTTGTTGACATGGGTCGGGCTGTATAGGTGCCGCTGCGGGTAGCGGTTGCGCGGGTCGGGTGGAAGACCGCTGTGCCGATGGACGAGAGGCCATGCCCAGCTCTCGTGGCTACCGACCGGCCTGGCCCGCGATATCCCTTTCGGATGTGATCGAGGGACTCTGGGGGCCTAGTCGTGTGAGGGGAGTGCAAGCTTCTGTAGGGAGTTTCGTAGGTGCTCGGCGGCCTTCGGGGTGAGGGGCGCCAGGAATTCGCGCTCGGCTTTGTCGTTGGCGTCGGTGGCCTGGCGGAGGGTCTCGCGGCCGGCATCGGTCAGTTCGACGACGTTGCGGCGGCGGTCTTCCGCGTGCGGGTGACGTGACACTAGACCTTTGCCCTCCAGGGCGTCCAGCATCGCGACCATCGTGGTGCGGTCGATGCCCAGCCGCTGCGCCGCCTGTTGCTGGGACGCCGGTTCGCGGCCGGCCAGGCAGAGCAGGACCCCCAGCTCACGCCCGTCGATGCCGTACGGCGCCACCGCGTTCGTGGCCAGTTCCGCCATCCGAAGGTGCGCATGCTTGAGCAGGTAGACGAGGTTCCTGCTCAGCTCGGGGCCCGGCCCATCACTGCTAGACACGGAAGGACTCTACCGCTAGCCTGATCGTCAGTGTTACTGATAATCAGTAAAGCGACAGGAAGTGAGAAGCAAATGATCTTGGTGACCGGAGGTCTGGGATTCATCGGTTCCCACACCGTGCGCGCACTGTTGGACGTCGGCGAGAGCTGCGTGCTGGTCCAGCGCCGGACGGGCGAAGTGCCGGCCTATCTCGCGGGCGGGCAGGTGGCGGTCGAGCGGGCCGACATCACCGATCTGAGCGCGTTGCTCGACATCGGCAGGCGTCACCAGATCACCGGCATCCTGCATCTCGCGGGCTCGATGCCGTGGCCGCCCGACTCCGAGCAGCCCGTCGAGGCTGCGCGGAAGGCCCTGGGCGGCCTGTTCAACGTCTTTCAGGCCGCCTACGAGTGGGACGTGCACCGGGTGGGTGTGGCGAGCACGATCGGTGTCTACGGCGGCATCGCGGGCGATGGCCCGCTGGGGGCCGGAGAGGGGCCGCTGTGCGAGGACATGCCGCTGGTGATGACCTCAGCCCACCTGATCCCGACCTTCAAGAAGATCGGTGAGCTGCTCAACGGTCACCTGGCCGACGCCGCCGGCATCGATGTCGTCAACTACCGCATCTCCGGCACCTGGGGTCCGCGCGACCCCCACGGCGCCCTGTTCTTCGCGGCTCCCGAACTCGTCCATGCCGCCGTTCGCGGAACCGAACCGGACCTGTCCACGCTCCCCGGGCCCGCGCACGCGGAAGACTCGATCGACCTGTGCTACGTGAAGGACACCGCCCGTGCCATCGCGCTCCTTCAGCTCGCAGAGCGGCTCGACCACCGCACCTACAACGTCGCGTCCGGCCGCGCGACGACCAACGCCGAGATCATCGCCGCGATCAAACAGGCGGTGCCGGACGCCCGGGTCGAACTGCCCACCGGAGGGGACGCACGGCAGAACCACCTCGACATCACCCGGCTCCAGCACGACACCGGTTACCAGCCCGAATACGACACCCAACGCGCGGTCGCCGACTACATCGCCTGGCTGCGTGCGGGCAACGAGCACTGAAGACCTGTCCGGGCGCCGGGCTGTGCGCGATGACCACAGCGGTCCGCCGGATCGCGGCATGAGCGTGCGTGGGGGTCCCAGGGCCGTCCGATCGGATGGGTCTTGGCACTTCGCAATCCCCGGTCTCGCGCTCAGACTTGAATTCAAGGTAGTCAGTGTGGCGGACATTCCTCGCACTGTGGCCTTCTGAACGTGCGCGCTGGAGCTCGCGTCAGGAATATCGGGTTGCCTCCGCGGGGATGGCGGTCAGTGCCGTATCCGATCGAACAGGAGGGTGACCGTGGACTGGAGGCTGGGCGAAGAGTTCCGGACGCCTGACGGGGTCGTGCGGTGGGCGGCCATGGGCAGCGGCGACCCTGTCGTGCTCGTGCACGGCACCCCCTACTCGTCCCTTCTGTGGCGGGACATCGCACCGGCGCTCGCTCTGACCCGCAAGGTCTTCGTTTTCGACCATCTGGGGTTCGGTCAGTCGGACAAACGTGAAGGCCAGGACCTCAGCCTGGCCGCTCATGCCAGGAACTTCAGCCGGCTCCTGGGCCACTGGGGACTGTCTCGCCCGAGCGTCATCGCCCACGACATCGGCGGAGCGGTCGCGTTGCGGGCACTGCTGCTGGAAGGGGCGGGCTTCGGGGATCTCACCCTCTTCGACGCGGTGAGCGGCGGCCGGTGGGAGAGAGGACTGTTCCAGCTCATCCTGGAGCAGGCGGACGTCTTCCGGCAGCTTCCCGATTACGCCCACGAGGCACTGGTGGCCAGCCATCTACGCCACGCCACGCATATCGGCTTCCGGCCGGGGATCCTCGACGCTTTCCTTGCGCCGTGGCGGGGCGTCGAGGGGCAGGCCGCGTTCTACCGCCAGTACAGCCAGATCAAGGAGGTGGACACGGCCGCGTACGAGCATCTGCTGGACGACATCTCGCTGCCGGTGCGCCTCATCTGGGGCCGCGAGGACCGCATCCTTCCCCCGCGGTACGCCGAGTGGCTGCACGAGAGGATCCCGCACGCCGAGCTTCACTGGATCGAGGGAGCCGGCCACCTCCTTCAGGAGGACGCGCCCGCGCAGCTGGTGGCCCATCTCACCGCGAAGGTCCCGGCACCACGCTGAACAGGCCGGTGACACCCAGACCCGCACGCGTGAGGTCCACATGGTCTGCGAACTGGCCCTGACGCAAAGGACCAGTCGTGTCGGGCTTACCTCTATCCCGTCAGCCGTGCCGGCGGCACGCGGCTGCGGTCTTGGCCGCGGTGTACTCCGCCCCGCGATCGGTATGGAAGATCACCCCGTCGACGTCGCCACCTCTGGTCGCGGCCGCCATCTGTAGCGACGCCGCCACCAGGGCCGCGTCGTGGTGGCCGACATGGCGTGGCCGAGCAGACGGCGAGAGAACAGGTCCTCGGTCGTCGCGAGGTAGAGCGGCCCCTCGCCGGTGTCGATCAGCGTCACGTCCCCGCACCACGGCACATCCGGTGCCACCGCGGCGAAGTTGCGGCGCACCAGATCCGGTGCCACCGGTCGCCTTCCCTGGCGCGTCAGCGACCTGCGCCGTCAGGGTGCCCGCCCGGCCAGGCCGAGCTCGACCATCCGAGCGGCGACGGTGTTGGCCGACACCCCTCCGCCCCTCGTCCCGCAGGTCACGGGCGATCCGCGGGGACCCGTAGGTGCCGCCCGAGGCGGTGAACAGCCGCTGGATCTGCTCATCCAGCCGGTTCCGTCGCTGCTCGCGAGCGGTCAGCCTACGTTTGATCCACCTGTAGAGCCAGGACTGCGAGACCTCCAAAGCCCGGCAGGCGACCGCATGCGGGATGCCGTACTTGGTCCTTCGGGACGCGGTGAACTCCGGCACGATCGTTTGCAGAGGTGACGGCAACAGACGGACCGGCACCCGCCCTGCGGTCAGCCGGTTTGCTGGCCGCGCAATGCCCTTGGGGGGACTTCCCCTCGGCGTTGAGGTGGAGGATGAACGAGTTGATCGCGGGCTGGAAGGTACCTGCTCGGAGGTCCATCGGGCGCCGCGTACGGGCGGTACCCATCGGGAGATGGTTTTCCTCTGTTCAAGCGGTATACACCGACGATGATCAATCAGTCACCGGTGTTTCCGCTGGTCAGAGGACCAGGTGGGCACGGGCGGGGTCGAACCGCCGACCTTCCGCTTTTCAGAAGTAGCAACTACCCTGCCGCAGTGCCATCCACCGAGGTCAGACGGTGCCCGACGTGCGCCCGTGGTGCTGGTTGGCTGCCGTCGTTGCCGTCACCGCTTGGGGCTTTCAGGCGACCTTGATTGAGTGGGGGCCGACGCTGACGGTGATGTCCAGGTGTCCTCCGAGTGCGGTGGCGTAGGCGCGGAGCGTTTCCAGTTCCATGGCTTCGAGGTTGCCGTTCTCGATCTGGGAGACGCGGGACTGGGAGACCCCCAGGATCTGGGCGACCTCGGCCTGCGTCTTGCCGATGGCCTTGCGAAGCTCCTTGAGGTGGTGGCCGGCGACGTAGGCGTCCAGTTCGGCGCGAGCCTGGGCCTGGCGCTCGGGGGCGGCCAGTTCGGGGTTGCGGCGGTGTGCTTCGGCCTTGATGTCCGCCGCCGGCGCTGGGCGAGCGGGGAGCCGCGCCCGCACACAGGAGACCAGTGAATTCTTGACCGGGTTGATGGACGCGCTGCGCGTTGGCTGGGACGTCGAAGACCCGGATCTGGCCGAACTGCTGCGGGGGCGGACATCCGCATCCCCGAGCTCCGCAACGCCCGCCGCGAGGACGCCCGGGAAGGTCTTCGGCAGTGGAAGGCGTGCGGGCTGGGCTCCAAGACCGCGGGCAACCTCCGCACGGCGATCATCCCGATCCTGCGCATGATCGGGCTGGAGGGCGTGCAGAGCGACGCCCCCGACGACCGGGGCGGGTCGCATCGCATCTGGATCGACCTTGAGCAGGTGCGCGTGGTGGGCAAGCCGCTGCTGCCGGCCTTCGGATCCCGGATGAGTCCGTCCGGTGACCACCTCCGGCTCCTGCTGGTGTGGCGCCGGCCCGGCCCCCAGCAGCTCATCGAATGACCTCCGGGCCGCCATACCGCATCCGAACCGCAGCACGCACCAGCCCAGTATGACCACGAGGCGGGCGGGCGGCTCGTCCTCGGCCTGAGTGGGTCTCGGCGTCCCCGCGGCTCGGGAGCGTCAGACCTGTCAACGCCCCTCGACCATCCCGAAGACCAGGCTGTTGATGTGTCGCACGAGGCTATCTACGGCTGGATCTACGCACTGCCCAAGGGTGAGCTGGCCCGCCAAGGGCTGGCGCTGCGCTCAGGTCGCACCCGCCGCAAGTCCGCTCACGGTCGTGCCCCACGGGCGCCACGGATCAATGGCATCCGGTGGATCGACGATCGGCCCGCCGACCCCACAGACGGCAGGTCCCCGGACACTGGGCGGGCGATCTAGTGATCGGCAAGGACGGCAAGACCGCCGTGGGGACGCTGGTCGAGCGGGTATCGCGGTTCGTGGTGCTGGTGCCGCTGGCCGGCCGCGACGCCGCCACCGTGTCCGAGGCCGTCATCGACCAGGTCAGGACCTGCCGGACGTGCTGCGGCGCTCGCTGACCTGGGACTGCGGGTCGGAGATGGCCGAACACGCCGCCGTCACCCTCAAGGCCGACCTGCCGGTGTAATTCGCCCACCCGCACTGTCCCTGGAAACGCGGCATCAACGAGAACACCAACCGCTGGCTACGCGAATATTCCCCAAAGGTGCCACGATCACGGGCGACCCGGAGTACCTGCAAGCCGTCACCGACGACTCAACGACCGACCCCGCGCTATCTTCGGGTTCAAGAAGCCCAAAGAAGTCTTTGCCGAGCCACTCACCAGCCCGAATGCTTCCACCCGTTGAGCGCGGGCCCGGCTGATGTCGATTCACAGCTCGGCCCCGGCCGAAAATGGCCGCGAACTTCGTCAGCGTGAGCAGCGTCTACTGGGGTTGTACGTGATCACCGAGATACGGGGGCCGGCATGCTCATCTCACGAAGAATCATCGGCGCGGGCGCAGCCGCGGTCGTCGCCGTCAGCGCGTTCACCGGCATGACCGGCAGCGCCGCGGCCGACAGCCGCCAGACTCCGAACGACTCCACCGTCACCCAGCCGACCGGCGATTCCGGTGCGACGCAGCGAAGCAGCTGCCCCAGCGGTCACAGCACCTGGCACTGCTTCGGCGGCTACGCGGTGATCGACGGCGGACCCAATTACGTCTACGCCGTCGCCAGGAAAAACAACGGCGACAGTGTGGCGGCGTCATTCCAGCCCTCCGGCGAATATCTGAAAGTCCACGACCACTTCAACAACGACCACTGGACGATGGCCGAGATCTGGGTCGAGGGGTTCGGCACGGAAAGGCGCTATTCGCACGGCCGCCAGACCGTGGAGTGGCAGCTCGATTATCCCGAGAATCGGAAGATGTGGTTGAGGGTGTGCACGTCGAAGTACGGGGGTGCGGTCTGCACCAAGCCGTACCACCGCAGCACCTGAAAAAAATCCCAGGAGTTAACTGTGTCAAGTCGTAGCGTTCTGGACGTGGTGCGACCAGGCGGTCGCTTCGTCGTAGGGCGTGCCGGTTTTGAGGCAGCCGTGCAGGATGCCGACGAGCCGGTTGGCGAGCTGGCGCAGGGCGGTGTTGTACCCGGCTCCGCGGGCTCTGAGCTTGTCGTAGTAGCGGCGGGCGCCGGGCGAGTGGCGCAGGGCGATCGAGGCTGGGTCATCAGGGCGTCGATGAGCCGGTCGTTGTGGACGAACCGGGCCAGGACGGCCTTCTTCTTCCCGGACGCGCGAGTGATCGGGCTGGTGCCGGCGTAGTTCTTGCGGGCCTTGGCGGTGGCGTAGCGGTCGGGGTCGTCGCCGAACTCTGCAAGCACCCGGGCGCCGAGGATCTGCCCCAGGCCGGGCTGGGACAGGACGATCTCAGCGGCCGGGGTTCTGCCCAAATGTGCCTCGACCTGCCCTTGAAGGGGCTTGACCTGGGTATTGATGACGTCCAGTACGGCCAGCAGAGCACGCACCGACGCGGCGTAGGCGTTGGTGACGACCTCGGGCTGGCTCAGGTGCTCGGTGCGCAGTGCGGTGCGGATCTCGCGCGAGCGTGCGGCCAGGTCGCTGCGGGAAGCTCACGGCTCGTGACGTGCGCCTGTCCCTGACCCGCATCCGGGAGGCGTGCCAGTGCTGCTGCAACGAGTGGGATGCGTCCTGCGAGGTGCCCCGCTGCTGCGCTCTCGAGGGCGGGGAGTCCTGCCAGTCCCGGCTATCGTCGCGCATGATCCAGTTCGTTCATGCGGTCCTGCGCAACGCCCTGCAGACGGCCGTCCGCGAGGAGATCATCCCGCGCAACGTGGCCAAGCTGGTCACGGTCACCACGCCGAAATACGGGGTCAACCGGGGGCTCACGGTCGACCAGGCGCGCGACGTCCTCAAGGCGGCCAAAGACGAACGGCGTGCTGGCGCTATGCCTCGGCCTGCGGCGCGGGGAGCTGCTCGGGCTGTGGTGGGATGACGTCCGGCTCGTCGGCTGCCGCGCCTGCGGCGGTGAAGGCGGCACCCTCGACGGTGAGCCGTTCGGACGCTGCGGAGAGAGCGGCATCGAGTCGGCGACGCTGGAAGTGGTCAAGACGCTTCAACGCGTCGGGCGAGCGCTGCGGTTCGTCTGGCCCCAAGACCGACGACTCCAAGCGCACGGTGCCGCTGCCGGACCGGTGCATCACCGCTCTGTGTGAGCACCAGGTCCGCCAGGACGCCGAACGGGCGGACGCCTGGCCGAACTGGCAGAACTCGGGACTCGACTTCCCGTTCCGCCTCGGTACGCCCATGGAGCCGGACAACCTCCGCCGTAGCCGGGGCCGTATCCGGGAAACGGCCGGGCTGGAGTCGATGCGGTTCCACGACATGCGGCACATCTGCGTCTCGCTGCTCCTGGCCCTCGGCATCCCGCCGCACATCGTCCGGGACATCGTCGGGCACAGCGACATCGAAGTGACGATGACGATCTACGCTCACGCGGCGCCTGATGAGAAGCGGGCGGCGCTCGGGAAGCTGGGGGATGCGCTCGGCTGAGGCCGTTGCTGTCAAAAGGCTCGGAACCTGATCAGGTTCCGAGCCTTTTAGCTGGTCAGATGTGGTGGGCAGGGGCGGGGTCGAACCGCCGACCTTCCGCTTTTCAGAAGTAGCAACCACCCTGCCACGACCCCGTAGGCCGAGGTCAGAAGGTAGCTGACGTGCGCCGGTGGTGCCGACTGGTTGCCGTCGTTGCCGTCAGGGTTGCCGTCACCCTCGTGGCGAAAATCGTTCTGGTAGGAACGTCGTGTGCCTGCCCTGGCGAGCATCACCAACCGCCGCGCGTGGGATGCGGCCCGCAAGGCGGTGCTCAGTGACGCCGAGTACGCCTCACTGCTCGCCAAGAGGGTCTACGACCTCCGGTACGCCTGCGTGTCCACCTGGCCCGGTCTGCCGCGCGGGACCCGCGCTTGTCTTGAAAACCTCGGTTCGGGTGAGTCCGCAGCGGGGTCGGAGCACGTTGTGGTTTCACAGACTGCCCGGAAATGCCGGGTTATCGTCGGGGCGTGAGCGGTGCAGGGGAGGGGCGCTTACGAATCGCGCCCGAGCTGATCGTGGGCAGCGTCTGGACAGAATCGCGCGTCGGGACCCGTGCCGCGAAGGGGATGCTGGGGCTAGGCGCGGGCCTCGTGGAGGCCGTCTTGTTCCTCCCGCTCGCCAGCTGGTGGGCGGTGCCGGTCGGGGTGGCCGTCGGCGCGACGGCCGGGTGGTTCGCCAACGGCTCGACCTTGCTCCGGATGTGGGCCTTACGCAAAGGGAAGGACGGCGCAGCGGCGCAGCGCAAGCCCGAGATCAGCATTCGGCGCCCAGCCGGTGAGATCACGGCCGGGATGTGGGTTTGCCCCAGTAGCGTCATCGCAGGGCAGGAGCGTCAGCACGACCAATTGATCAAGCGTCGGCAGCGCGAGTTTGAGAATAAAGACGCGGAATGGCTGAGGCGCGCGCGGATGAACCGGCAGGAGGAGGAAGCTGGAAACGAGCCGGTAGAGGCGTTGCCGCCACGACCCGTGCGCCCCCCCGACCCGCCCCCGCCAAAGGGAACCTTCAAGCAGGTCGTCGCCGTGAAGCGCACCGGGGAACAGGTTGACATCGCCTGGCGGGGACGAGGGCGCGGCACCGACAAGGCCCATCGCGACGAGCAATACAACTGCGTGGATAGGGAGGAAACCCCGCGGCTCGACCCCGGCCGTCGCGCCGCCGCTGTCGCGCTCCGCGAACTCATGCGCATGTTTCCCGAGGACCGGGACGAACGCGAACTGATCACCGTCCTGGAGAAGACCGGGCACAGCCCGGGCGCAGCCCGGCAGGCGCTGCGTGGCGCGCTCGCCTGGGGGCTGCTCGAGATGACCGGCCATACCCCTGGCCACCGGGCCCAAGAACTGGTGGCCCTGTTCCACAAGCCCGACTCGCCGCAGCCCGTGCGCCGCGTCACCGTCACCCCGGCGGGGGAGGTGTGGGCTTTCGCGGACGCCCGCGCCCCTGCCTGACCTGGGAGTGGTGCGCCGGATCCGTACCGATCGAGAACAGCATCAACGTGACGACGAACAAGCCCACTGCGGCGGGCAGCACCTTCTCCGCCCCGGCATCCAGCAGGACGAACGCCAGGGTGGTCAACGCCGTGGTCACACCCACGCTGACCGGGATCGGGAGATACGGCCGGAGATACCAGGGGGTGGCCAGTAAGCGTCGCGTGTGGCCCGCTGCAGTGCCCCCAGAGGGCATCGCGCTGACGGCCGTCCATTCCTCCGACGCTCCATGAGCTCGGGCGATGCCCGCCTTCGTCATCTGCCAGTGCAGCTCATGGGCACTGGGACGCTTCTCCTGGTCCTCGGCGAGGCAGGCCTCGAGCATGCCGCGTAGGGGATCGCCGACCCTGTTCACATCGGACTTTCCGGATTCGGGATCGTAGCCGCCCGCGGCGAAGAGGATGGTGAGTGCCCAGGAGTAGATATCGGTCTTGGTCTTGACCCGATCGTTCCGATGCTGCTCCGGTGACATGAATGCGGGAGTCCCGAAGATCTCCCTGCTCTGGGTGTCGCTGTTCAGCATCTTCGCCACGCCGAAGTCGATGATCCGTGGCCTGCTGTCCCGGCCGATCAGGATGTTCTTCGGCTTGATGTCGCGGTGCATGATCCCCTTACGGTGCACCGCGCTGAGGGCCGTGATCGTCCGGACGGCTAGGCCCTCCAGCTCGTCCCGCCGCAGCGGCCGCACCGCTCCGTCTCCGGCGACCAGCTCGTGCAATGACCGGCCGGGCACATAGACGCTGACCAGGTACGGCGGGTCGGCGTCCAGGTCCCAGTCCAGGATGGGAGCCGTGCATTTCTCGTTCAGCTGCCGTAGCGCCACCACTTCCCGCTTGAATCTGACCTGGGCCCTGCGGTCCGCGAGCTCGTCCAGGGTCCCGGCAATTAGACGCTTCAGCGCCACCCTTCCCAGGTCATCGGTCTCGGCCAGATAGACGACGCCCTGGCCGCCCTGCCCAAGGCGCCCGAGGAGACGGTAACGACCAATCAGCTGAGGATCATCCGGCAATAACGGCAGAGTCAAAGGGGCCTCCCCGTACTCGATGCAGACTCGCAGGACACCGCCCCGGCCGTCTATGGCATGCGTTACAGAACCGAGGCCGAACCCACATTCGGCATGGCCCCGTGATCGAGTGGTCCTGCGAACACACGCATCTGCCGCAGATGGGGCGTGTAGGCGTCGATGGTCGGGTATGCGGGAGCGATCCGGCGGGAGCGGATTCATGGTGCCAGCTGTCAAGGTGACGCTTGTGCCGGGTACGTTGTTGCGTCGCGCTCAAGACGCGCCTCGATATTGACCGGATCCGCGCGGCTCGCCGCGTGATCGGCCCGGTGTCCCTGGACACTCCATTGTTCTAGTGCGAAGCGGACCGTGGCGTCGCCGCTGTCCTGGAAGACTCGGCCTGCTTCGCCAGCTGCCACGTGGTCACCATCATCTGCGGTAGCAACGTCGACCTGGACGACTATCACCGCTGGTCTGGTGTCGGTCCACGGACCTCGGGGTGGCCGAGACGAATCGCTGGCGGTGCCGCCCACACTCAGCCGACCTGCACAGCTGCGACGCCCATTTCGCTTCGTTTTAGTGGCCAAGATCGGCGCCACTCGAGGGCGACCTTGAACCAACACACGTGTCGGTGAGCCCTACGTTCCGTGACCGGCCTCCTCGAGAGCGATCGTGCTGATCAACTGGTGCTTGCACTGGCCAGTTGCGATGACTAGCGTGCCGGTGATTCAAAGCCAACCAGGTGACGTGAACGCCGTCTTGCGAGTGCGGATGCCGGTCGGGGCTGTACGCCCGAGGGACCTACGACGCGGACCAGTTAGCCGGCGTTCTTGGTGTCGGCAGCCGTCGCGGGATCGGGTTTCAGGACCTGGAGTATTTCTTGGTGGAAGCGGTCCACGGCGGTGTCGATGCTGCGGACGAAGCCGGTTTCCTCGGTGCCGCGTTTGGTTCCGAGCCCGGTCGCAAGGGTCAGGCGGAAGGTGTCGATATGTGGTGTGGTGTCGGGGACGAGAAGACCGGGCTCGGTGATGAGGTTCTTGAGCAGTTCGCAGGGGCCGGTCTTGTGTTTGGGGGCGAGGGCTTCGACGCGGAGTTCGGGCGGCGCGTCGTTCAGCTGGCGCAGCAGCCACTGGACGCGGGTCAGGGGACGGGCGCGGGCTGCGGCGGGGACCTCGACTGTGGTTTCGATCTGTCCGGTGCGCAGGTCGGCTTCGAGTAGGATCGGGCCGCCGGCGTTGGGGATCCGGATCTCGGCGCTCATGCGACCGGACTCCACCAGGGAGGTGACGGTCTGCAGGCGGCGGACCGAGGCGTCCCCGTCCCGTCGTTTGCGGAGGACGGGGGCGATGGCCAGGCCGGTCTCCCCGCTGAGACGCAGGCACAGTTGCCGGATCAGCTTCTCCCAGCTCTCGGCCACCTGCATCGCGCGCCGATCACCGAGGCGCAAGGTGCCCGCGGTGACGGCGTTGCGCACCGGGACCCAGGCGGCACCCATGGCCCGGAAGCCCTGGCAGCCGGCGTTGTCCTGGCGCAGGTAGTCCAGCAGCTCGCCCAGCAGCCAGGCATGCATGGGGGTGGCCACGCCGTCGTGGCGGCAAAGCATCTCGGCCTCGTGGGCGACCTCGGCCCAGGACAGGTGCCGCAGGGCCACCTTGCGCAGCAGCCGCTTGTCGACCTTCAAGGGATGCTCGTTGTCCAGAGCCAGGTCGTTGGACAAGGTGATCACGGTTTCGTAGCCGTGCCGGGCCGCCACTCCCAGATAGGCCTCGACCTGGTCGGTCTTGAGGGGGTTGCCGCCGGTCTTGGTCTCGATGAGCGCGGTCCAGATCCTTCCGGCCCTGGCCACGCGCAGCACACCGTCCGGGCGGACCTTGCCCTCGCCGTGTTTGAAGGTGGCTTCGGCGAAGGTTTGAATGGTGCCGGCGGGGGCGTTGAAACGGGCCGTCAGGCGACGGCCGAACTCCGGTACCTGCGCCATCACCGCCAGCAGCGTGGCGGTTGCGCGCGCTTCTCGTTCCTGGTCGTTGCGCAGCCCCGTGACCGGGAACAGCCGCGCATGCTGCCAGGACGGATGCTCGGCCAGATTGACCTTGGCAGCCTTGGGCACGGTCGTCTTCTTCTTGGCCGTCCGGACCCGCTTGGGGCGGTCACCGTCGGTGGGCGTTGAATCATCGGGCGGGGGCGCGGCGGCGGGCCCTGGAGCCTCCGGCCGGTCAGGCTCGGGTTCGGCGGCCCGCTGCGAGCGGGTCCGGCTGGCTTCTTCCTCGTCGCTGTCATCGGCGTTGATGCCAAAGTCGGCGACCAGGCCCGCGAGGCCGGACTCGTAGCCCTGACCAACCGCCCGGAACTTCCAGCCGTCGCCTCTGCGGTACAGCTCCCCGAAGATGAACGCGGTCTCGGTGTCGGCGTCGGTGATGTCGAAGGTCAGCAGCACCTCTCCGGCGCTGTCGGAGGTGGTCAGCCGCAGATCGTCCAGTCCGCCGAACGTCGCACCCGCGTAACGGCTGGCGGCGATGACAACGCGCTGCACCTCGGGCCGCACCGCGCCCAGGTCGACCAGGATGCGGTCCTCGCTGCCGGTGGCGGTGGGCGCCTTGCCCAACAGGCGCACCGATTCGTCAGCGGTGGCGGGCTGGTTGTAGAAGACGAAGTCGGCGTCGCTGCCGACCTTGCCATCGGCGTCGACCAAGAGCACCGAGACATCGGCCTCACCTTCGCCAGAAGGATCGATCCAGCTCAACGCCACGGTGAACGGGCCGGTCGCCGTGGTCAGGCCGGACAGGTCAATGTTGGCGCCCTTGGTCATCTGTGGCACTGCGTCTACTCCTCTGCTCGCCCTGATCTCGCGCGTACAGCGGGAGCCATGACGCCGCAATCCGTGGAAACACGTAGTGCGATCAACTGCATGCGCAGTGCCAGCGTACGCTGATCAGTCGCCGTGAAGCCCGACTCGGTATGGAGGGGCCGCACCCGGCCACACATCACGGCAGCCGGAGTAGACCGAGTCGGACCTGGGAGCCAGAAAGAAGAGACACCCCTGTGAGACCACAACAGCGATCTCGGTGATCGTAATTCGCCGCCATCACGGATTGTTCATTTCGCTGGACCAGCGACGCCCGTCATCCATCCGCTTTGTGAACCGTGCCCGGCCTGATCGTTGCTTGCGGCCCCGAGGTTGGTGGGATGGGATCGGGCCATGACGGACAGAGGCCGGCAGGATGATCGCGAGTTCGTTGCGCGGCTTTCGGAGCCGGTCCCGCTGGGTGATCGGTCGGAGCCGCTGCTGTTGTGGGATGCCGGTGAGCAGGGTCTGGCTGTGGAGACTATGGCGGACCTGCTCTGTGATGCCCATGTGCCGTTGGGTTGCGCGGACCGGGCCCGGCTGGCTGAGATGGCGAAGTCGTGGAATGTCCTTGGCCGGGTGGCGGGGCGCTTCGCTGGTGCCCGGACGCCGACGATCCAGTCGGTGGCAGGTCCTTGAGGGTACCGAGCGGGAACGGGTGGTGGCCGTCGAACTCGGGGCAGAGATCGGGCCCCGGCCACATCCTGCACGGTCGGGAATTGGTGGTCTGGCTGGCCTGCAATGCCTGTGACGACGTTTTGGTCCGGCTCGATGAAAGCAAAGCCCGAGCGCGGGGCAGGCCACACCACTTCGCGGTCGCGCATCCGACGTGGAGTGGGCAGCGCGAAAACCCGCCGTGGCCGATGGTGACGGTGTACGCCAGCTCACTGGCAGCGCTGGACCGCCTCGAACGGTGCTCAGCTTGACTCTGCTCGCCCCTGCATCCAGACCGGGTGATGCCTTCGCCGCCTTCAGGTTCAGCAGGATTCGGCAGGGCATCCTCTTCTACCGCGTGTGGTCGGTCTGGTCTTGGGTCTGATGCAGGCGCAGCGTCGCAGGTATGACTTCCTTCGATGAACTCTTGGGAGCGACGCCCGGCGCTGGGACCGCCGACAGGGACGTCCTGCGGCTGGCGACGCTCGCCTACCTGGCCCGATACAAGGGCGACTCCCGCATGCACACCGAGTCGGACCTGCGGATCTACCTGAACTGGTGCGCCGAACGGCACCTGGCGCCTTTAGCGGTACGGCGCGCGCATGTGGAGATGTACGTACGGTGGCTCCAGGAGATCCGCCGGTTCCGGCCCTCGACCGTGTCCCGACGCCTGTCAGTAGTGGCCGGCTTCTACCGCACCTGCGTGATCGACGGGATTCTCGAACACTCGCCCGCCGACCACGTCCGCCGCCCCAACGTCCCACCCGAATCGCCCACGCTCGGACTCTCTCATCTGCAATTCGAGGCCCTGCTGTCAGCCGCACGCGCCTCGACCAACCCCAACGACTTCGCGCTGGTGGCCATGCTCGGCCTCCTCTCGGACTGCGGATCTTCGAAGCCACCGGCGCCGACATCGGCGACCTAGGCGAGGAACACGGTCACCGAGTCCTACGCGTGATCAGCAAAGGCATCCGGAGTGTACTGGTCCCCCTCCCGCCAGCAGTCGGCAGAGCCATCGACCGCGCCATCGATGACCGGCCGGCCGGGCCGATCCTGCTCAACACCCGCGGAGCCCGGATGGACCGGCACGCCGCCACCCGCCGCCTACGCCAGCTCGCAGCCGCATCCGTCGTCCGGCTGCCACGGATGCACCCACACATGCTCCGCCACACCTTCGTGACCACCATGCTCGACGCCGGCGTCGACCTACGCGACGTACAGATCGCCGCCCGCCACGCAGACCCACGCACCACCATGCGCTACGACCGAGCCCGCAACAACCTCGACCGCCACCCCTACTACATCCTCCCCGGCTACATGGCCTCCGGCACCTGAACCAAGGACCCAGACCGGAACGCGCTGGTCTGCCGATGAGCGGGCATTTGCACCGATCCGTCGACCTGGAATCCTGAAGTCGTGGACGAAGACCTCGCGGCCGTGCTGGCGCGCCTCGACCAAGTTTTCGCGCCGTATCCCCGTCGAGCGGTGCTTGACGGCTGCCCACATTGCCGTCCTGCGACGCCGGTCGACGAGGACGACCTCCTCCCGTTGACTCTCCGCTTGGGCGGCACGGTGGGCGGCCGCGAGGATGTGAAGAGCCTGCTCCCTCTGCTGTTCGAGCGCATGGTGACGTCCGGTGAGCTCGACGGGAGCATCGTCCTGTCCACTCTGACCAAAGAACAATGGCGCCACTGGCCTTCGGCCGAGCAGCAAGCGATCGACGACTATCTCGATGCGGTCTGGCGATCCCTGCTGAGGCAGTTCCCCTCAAGGATCGGTGCCTTCTTTGACGCTGCCGCATTCCTTCAGGCCGCTGCAACGACCGGCGACAGCATCGGAAGATACCTCGCCGTCTGGGACACCATCCCTGATCCGGCCGCAGATCGCCACCTTGCCCAGCTGGTGAACGAACACGATTTCGCTGATGCCCGTCACAGGGGCTTGACCGCCTGGCTGTGCCGCGAGGTGACAATCGACCGGCTGATCAGCGCCTTCGAACGTGACCACGACGCAGCGTGGGCGGACGACCTCGCCATGGCCTACGACCTCCTGTCCTGGCAACCTCGCGCATGACGACCGATCGCCCTCGGCTGGCTCCCGCTCATGCCGCGAAGCGTTCGAAAGCCGGGGGGCTGCCATGGTGAAGTCGATCATGGGCGTGACCAGCGTGGTGGACGTGGATCGGTTGGCCGATCTGGGCACTGATCATCTTCGAGGGCGATAGGCGGAAGGTGTTCGAGCGGTGTGCATCCGCTTGAGGCCGCTTCGGGGCCAGAAACTGAAGCGCCTCTGACCGTGTTTCGGCTGGTCAGAGGTGTGGTGGTGGGCAGGGGCGGGGTCGAACCGCCGACCTTCCGCTTTTCAGGCGGACGCTCGTACCGACTGAGCTACCTGCCCAGGACGTGCATCCGCACGTCTGGCGGTCCTGACGGGATTTGAACCCGCGGCCTCCACCTTGACAGGGTGGCGAGCACTCCTAACTGCTCCACAGGACCTTGCTGCTCCGAGCTTAACGGCTTCGGAGGGGTGTCTCGGCCGGGTGGCCCGGCGCTTGGCGACGTCCGAGAGCATACGCGATGGCCGAGGGGCGCGCCAACTCGGTTATCGCGGGGCGAGCGGGGCAAGATCGTGACGGAGGGGGATCGGGCTGATACCGGGTGACGGGCGCCCTGGCCTGTCCGGGGGGCGTTACTGTGCGTGTCTGGTTAGTGGCGTTTGGTGTGTGAGGGGGGACGGGTGGTCGCGAAGCTCCCAGCGGGCCAGGGGTATCAGCGAGGGCTTGGTACTCGCCAGATCCAGATGCTGGCGATCGGCGGGACGATCGGGACGGGGTTGTTCCTCGGGGCCGGGGAGAACATCGCCAAGGCCGGCCCGAGTCTCGTCTTGACGTACGCCGTGGCGGGGCTGGCGCTGTTCTTCGTGATGCGGGCGCTCGGTGAGCTGCTGACGTACCGCCGGACGGAGGGTGGGTTCGCCGGGTATGCCCGGGAGTTCCTGGGGCCCTTCTGGGGTTACGCCACGACCTGGACGTACTGGATCATCTGGGTGACGACCGGCATGGCGGAGCTGACGGCGGCCGGCCAGTACATCCAGAAGTGGTGGCCGGGCGTCGAGCAGTGGCAGACGGCGCTGGTCGCGCTGCTGGTCCTGTTCGTGGTGAACCTGATCTCGGTGAAGCTCTTCGGCGAGCTGGAGTTCTGGTTCGCGATGATCAAGGTCGCGGCGATCGTGATGATGATCCTGGTGGGGCTCGGGGTGCTGGTCTTCGGGTTCAGCGATGCCGGGGACACGGCGCGGGTCGGGAACCTGTGGGGGCACGGCGGGGTCTTCCCCGAGGGGTACGGCGCCACGATCATGACGCTGCAGATGGTGATGTTCGCCTACCTGGGCGTCGAGCTGGTGGGTGTGACGGCGAGCGAGGCGAAGGATCCGGAGAAGAACATCCCGCGGGCGATCAACGCGCTGCCGGTGCGGTTCGCGCTGTTCTACCTCGGGTCGCTGCTGGTGATCCTCGCGGTGGTGCCGTGGACGGCGTTCAAGGGCGGGGCGAGCCCGTTCGTCCTGGCGTTCGACCAGATCGGCATCAAGGGCGGCGGGGACATCGTCAACTTCGTGGTGCTGACCGCCGCGCTGTCGTCGTGCAACGCGGGCGGGCTCTACTCGACGTCCCGGATGCTGCGGACGGCCGGGGTGAACGGCGACGGGCCGAAGGTGCTCGGACGGTTGAGCGGGCGAGGTGTCCCCGTGCTGACCGTCGTCATCTCCGCGCTGGTCATGGGCATCGGCGTGATCGTCAACGCGGTGGTGCCGGAGAAGGCGTTCGCCTACATCACGTCGGTGTCGACGGGGGGTGCCCTGCTGGTGTGGACGGTCATCCTGGTGGCGCACATGATCTACCGGCGGCGGTCGGCGGCCGGGGAGCTGCCGCGGTCGCCGTACCGGATGCCGTGGGCGCCGTACACGAACTGGGTGGTACTGGCGTTCTTCGCGTTCGTCACCGTGACGATCGCATGGGAGGCCGACACAAGGGTCGCGCTGTACGTGATGGCCGCGTGGGCGGCGCTGGTCGTGGTCGGCTGGCCGTTCGTGCGGAGGGCGTCGCGGGTCGAGCCGATGGAGGTTCCGGTGGCCGAGGAGGGCGCGAGCGCCTGAGAGAGGGCGCCCTCCTGCCGTGGGATGATTCCCCCTGAGCGGTTCCTTCCCTCCGGAGGCGCGCGTGACCAGCATGCTGGAGATCCGAGTCCGATGGGTCCTGCTGGTCGTGGTGGGCGTCGCGAACGTCGTCGGTTCGCTGGTCGTGCTGCTGTTCGCGACGTTCGTGATCCCCGATCCTCCGCTGGCCGACCGCGACCATGTGCGGTTGATCAACGCGCTGGCGTTCTTCGGCTACCCGTTCGTCGCGGCGCCGGTGGCGCTGGTCGCGGGGCTCCGGCTGTGGCGTCCGGTGGTGACGTTCGTCCGGGACGGCGGGGAGCCCGACCGGCTGCAGCGCCGGGCGGTGCTGCTCGGGCCGCTGCGGCTGACCCTGCTCGTCGGCGCGCTCTGGGCGGTGGGGGCGCTCGGCTGGGCGGTGCTCGACCTGGTCCTGTTCACCGGGCGGCTGGCCGTGAAGACGGGCCTGACGTGCCTGCTCGGCGCGGCGACGACGTGCACGATCGTCTACCTGCTGTCGGAGCGGCTGCTGCGGCCGGCGGCGGCCCTGGTGCTGGGCAGGGAGCGTCCGAAACGGTTCCGGCTGCCCGGCGTGACGACGCGGGTGATGCTCGCCTGGACGCTGGGGACGGCGATCCCGGTGTTCGGGCTGATCTGCGTCGCGATCGCCGCGCTGGCCGCGCCGGACATCAACGTCACCCAGCTCGCGATCACGATCCTGGGCGTGGGCGGGGCCGCGCTGGTCGCCGGGGCCTACGTCCTCTACATGGCGACGAAGGCGATCGCCGATCCGATCAGGTCGGTGCGCACCGGGATGGCGCAGGTCGAGCGGGGCGATCTCGGCGCCGAGGTCGCGGTGTACGACGCGAGCGAGGTCGGGCAGCTGCAGGCGGGCTTCAACCACATGGTCGCCGGGCTCCGCGAGAACGAACGGCTGCGCGACCTGTTCGGACGGCACGTCGGCGAGGAGGTCGCCGACCTGGCGCTGGAGCGCGGCGACATCACGCTCGGCGGCGAGACGCGCGAGGTGGCGGTGCTGTTCGTCGACCTCACCGGCTCCACCCGGCTGGCCGACACGCGGGGCCCGGACGAGGTGGTCGGGCTGCTCAACCGGTTCTTCGGCGTCGTGGTGGCGGTCGTGGCGGGGCACGGCGGCTGGATCAACAAGTTCGAGGGGGACGCGGCGCTCGCGATCTTCGGGGCGCCCACCCAGCTGGAGGACTCGGCCGGCGGGGCGCTCGGCGCGGCCCGCGAGCTGGCGGTGCGGCTGCGCGCCGAGGTCCCGATGCTGGACGCGGGCATCGGCGTGTCCGCGGGCCCGGTCGTCGCCGGGTACATCGGCGCCGAGGAGCGGTTCGAGTACACGGTGATCGGCGACCCCGTGAACGAGGCGGCCCGCCTCAGCGACCTGGCCAAGGGGGAGGACGCGCGGGTGCTCGCCTCGGCCGCCGTCCTCGACCTCGCGCATCTGGCCGAGTCGGACGAGTGGGACATCGGCCGCTCGGTGATCCTGCGCGGCCGGAGCCGCCCGACCCGGCTGGGCACGCCCCGGTGGCCGGCGCTTCCGGAGCCGCGGCCGGCGGCGCGGCGGTCCCGCGTCCGCTTCCCGCGCCCGCTGCGGCGCAGCCGGCGGCTGGTGCTCGGGGCGCTGGTGCTGTCCCGGGCCGCGAAGAGCGCCCGTGCGGGGGAGTCCGGCGAACCGGACGACACCGGCTGATCTTTTCGCCGGAAGCGCCGTGTCCGGCACTTCCGGGACCACCCCGGATGCGTATTGTCGCCGGATGTACACAGTCTGCTACCGACCCGTAACGCTGTCGTCACCAGAAGGTCCCAGGGTGGGGGCGGACAGTCCGGCTCCCGAAAGGTGACCGATGCACCGACGGAATCGTCTCGCGCTCGTCGTCGTCGTGACCACGGCGGCGATCACCGTTCCGGTGGCGACCGCCGAAGCCGCCGCCCCTACCGCTCCCAGGGCCACCGCCCCTACCGCTCCCAGGGCCGCCACGACCGCCGCGGCCGCCAGGGACGTCGTGAACGTCGCGCACCGCGGCGCGTCCGCGTACGCGCCGGAGAACACGCTCGCCGCGTTCCGGCTGGCCAAGGTCCAGAACGCGGACATGTTCGAGCTGGACGTGCAGGAGACCAAGGACCATAAGCTCGTGCTCATGCACGACACCACGCTCGGCCGGACGACGAACGTCGAGAAGGTCTACCCCGGCCGCGCGCCCTACAGGGTCGCCGACTTCACCCTCGCCGAGATCAGGAGGCTGGACGCCGGGTCGTGGTTCGCGAAGAAGTACGCCGGTGAGCGCGTCCCGACGCTGGGGCAGGCGCTCCGCGCGATGCGCGGCAAGGGCCTCGGGCTGCTCCTGGAGATCAAGAGCCCGGCGCTCTACCCGGGCATCGAGAAGCGGATCGCCGCGGAGCTGCGGCGCTCGCCGTCCTGGCTGCGGTACGACCCGCGCGAGCGGCTCCTCGTCGTCCAGTCGTTCGACTGGGAGTCGGTGCGGCGCTTCCACGCGGTGCTGCCGAAGGTGCCGACGGGGCTGCTCGGCACGCCCAAGACCGGGGAGCTGCGGAAGCTGGCGTCCTACGCCGACCAGATCAACCCCACGTACGGTGACCTGACCGCGTCCTACGTCCGCGCGGTGCACTCCAACCGCATGGACGTGCTGACCTGGACGATCAACGATTCCGCCGCCATGAAGAAGGCCATCGGCCTCGGCGTGGACGGCATCATCACCAACAAGCCGGACGTTCTCGACCGGCTCCTGAAGGGCACCGCCAGGCGGGCCGCCTGATCAGGGGGTGACCCGGCGGGCGCGGGCGATCAGTGCCCGCGCCGCCGGGCTGCGCGGTCCCTCGGCGCGCCAGGCGAGCGCGATCCGCCCGCTCAGCCGCGGCCGGACGATCGGCATCGCGTGCAGGACGTCCGGCACGCTCCGGGCGGCGGACTCGGGCAGGACGGCCACGCCGAGGCCGTGCCCGGCGATCTCCGCCAGCACGGGCGGCTCGCCGGCCTCGAACGCGATGCGCGGACGGAGCCCGGCGTCGGCGAAGGCCCCGTCCAGGACGGCCCGCATCCCGGTCCCCTTCGGCAGGCAGATCAGGTCCTGGTCGGCGAGGGTCCGCAGCGGGAGCGTGGACCGCCGCGCCAGCGGATGGCCGTGCGGCACCGCCGCGACGAGGTCCTGCTCGATGACGACCTTGGTGGCGATGCCGTCGGGCGGTTCGGCGCCGATGCTGAGGAACGCCAGGTCGATCCGCCCGGCACGGAGCCCGCCGGTGAGCGTGTCGGCGTCCTCCTGGAGGACCGTGATCTCCACGTCCGGATGGTCGCGGTGAAATCCGGCGAGCATGCCGGGGAGGTCGAGGGACCGGATCCAGTCGATGGTGCCGATGGTGACGTGCCCGCGCAGCAGCCCCGTCAGCTCGTCCACCGACCGCCGGGCGCCCTCGACCGCCGCGAGGGCCGCCCGCGCGTAGGGCAGGACGGCGGCGCCGACCTCCGTCAGCCGGACGGTCCGCCCGGACCGGTCGAGCAGGGGCTGCCCCAGTTCCCGTTCCAGCTGCCGGATCTGGGCGCTCACGCCGGGCTGGGCGACGTGCAGCCGGGCGGCGGCCTTGGTGAAGCTCGCCTCTTCGGTCACTGCCACGAAGTACTCAAGCTGGCGCAGCTCCATAACCGGACATGCTAATCCGGCACCGGTCCAGCGCTCCCGCTTCTGCGGAACGGACCGGCCGGGCAACCTTTTCTTTGACCTCTATTGGCGGCGTCGCTGCTGTTCAGAGGACTGATTTCGGTCCGGGCGGTGATTACCTCACCTGCGGGAGGTCGGGTGTACGGACGGCGCACATGGTCCATACGGGTGCGGATGACCGTCATTGCCGGGGCGGTCACCGTCGTGATCTGTGCCATCGTCACCACGCTGATCCTGGTGGAGGCCCGGGGGGCGGAGACCACCTCCTCGCGGAGCAAAGCGACGTCCGCCGCGCTGAGCACGGCCTACGAGATCAGGCGCGGGCAGGTGAGCGGCCCCCTCGTCACGCCGGACGGCGTCGTCGTGCAGGTGCTGGACCAGACCCGGACGGTCATCGCCGGGACGCCGGGCCCGACGCTGGACGGTCCGCCGATCGCCCGGTTCGATCCGTCGAGGTTCCGCGTGTTCGACGCCGACACCCTGTGCTCCCCGCCGGGGCTGAGCGGCTGCCAGTGGGTCATCGGCTTCCGCGTGTTCCAGCCCGCGGGCGACTGGATCATTTACGCCGCCGTGCCGACCGTCCCCTGGTATGTCAGCGGCGGGCTCATCCTCTTCCTGGCCAGCGTCTCGCTGCTGGTGATCCTGCTGGCGTGCCTGCGCGCCTGGGGGACGGTCGACCAGACCCTCGCCCCGGTGGACGCGATTCGGGCCGAGCTGTCGGAGATCACCGCCGACCAGTCGGGGCGCCGGGTGACGGTGCCGGAGAACCGGGACGAGATCAGGCGGCTCGCGGAGGCCGCGAACGCGACGCTCGACCGCCTGGACAGGGCTTTGGAGCAGCAGCGCAGCTTCACCTCCGACGCGTCCCACGATCTGCGCAGCCCTATCGCCGCGGCCCGCACGCAGATCGAGGAGGCGCTGCTGTTCCCCGACCAGGTCGACTGGCCGCAGACGGCACGGGCCGTCCTGCAGAGCCTCGAACGGCTGCAGGCGATCGTGACGGACCTGCTCCAGCTGGCCCGGCTGGACGCGGCGGCATGGCAGGACGTGGAGCCGGTCGACCTCGGCGCGCTGGTCACCATCGAGGTGGCGAGGTCGGAGCGGACGAAGCGGATCGTCCCGCACCTGCAGGAGGGCGTGATCGTGCTGGGCGACCGGCTCCGCCTCGTCCGCCTGCTGACGAACCTGCTGGACAACGCGGAGCGGCACGCCGAGTCCCGGGTGGACGTCACGGTGGCCCGGGAGGACGGTGTCGCCGTCCTGGAGGTCCTCGACGACGGGGTGGGCATAGCCGAGCAGGACCGGCACCTGGTGTTCCGGCGTTTCGCGCGCCTGGAGGACAGCAAGGCCCGCGATCCCGGCGGGACGGGCCTCGGCCTGCCCATCGCCCGGGAGATCGCCCGGTTGCACGGCGGGACCCTCACCATCGAGGACAGCGACCGCGGTGCCCGTTTCGTCCTGCGGATGCCTCGCGACCGCCGGGATCCGCCCTCGGCCTGACCGGCCACGTCCCATCCGGGCATCGTGCACGAGCACACGAGTCGGTCCGGCAGTGCCCTGGACGCGAAGAACCCCGCGGCGCCGGTGCACGCGGGGTCGGGGGTTCGGCGGCCCGCGCGGGGGGACGGGCCGGCGTGGGGTCAGATCGCCGATTCGGCGGGGAGGCCGTGCAGGTGGATCCAGCCTTCGACGTCCGAATCCTTCACTCGGCAGCTGACCTGCTCGTACTCGGTGGCCTTCACATAGCCGGGGCTGTGGACGATCACGGAGTCGTACACGAAGCGCGACGCGATGACGCCGAGGTCGGCGCCGGTCGCGGCGAGCCGCTGCTTCAGCGGCGGCGCGTCGAGCAGCCGGGCGGTCGTGATGATCGACGATCCGGACACGCCGGGCGGATCGGGCATCACGGGGCCGACGTTCACCGCGACCCTGAGCTGGATGCGCACGGCCTCGCTCGACCGGTGGTTGTGGCGGCGCAGCCGCATGCCGAGCGACACCAGCATCGGGTCGATCACAGCGGCGGTCGTGACCTGCGGTGGGACGACGATGAGCGCGCCGTCGCCGCGGTCTTCGATGTGGCAGCCGTCCCAGGGGACGCCGGAGTCCTCGAAGGCCTCCTGGAGGGCCCGGTACATGGCGCGGCGCACGTCGATCCGGTCGGCGTCGTCGCGGTCGGGGGAACTGAACCCGGCGACGTCGGTGTACACGATGGTGCAGTTCTGGCCGGCCCAGGACGCTCCTTTACGCCGGGGGAAGTCCATCGGCTGCGTCGGCTGTTCGTAGGACGCCTCGACGACCGCGCCGATGGTGTGGGCCGGCAAAGGCGCGTTGGTCATGGGCGCGTTGGTCATGGGCGCGTTGGTCATGGGCGCGTTGGTCAAGTAGGCCGCGCCGCCTGTGCGGGGGTCGGGTACCGCGTAGGCGCCGGCCACCGTGAAGGGCCCCGTCATCGCGTACTGGTAGTGCGGAAGGACCGGCACGTACGCCGACGCGTAGGGCTGCGGGGGCCCGTACTGGGCCGCGGGGCCGTACGGGTGCATCGGTCCGGTGGCGTACTGCGGCGGCTGCGCCGAACCGTGCTGTTCGGTCATCCGGTCGTATATCTCGTGTTCCAGGACGGCCACGACGCGCGGGTGGTCGCTGAGGTAGGCGACGAACTCCTGCGTGGACAGGAGCAGGGCGTGCAGCGTGTCCATCGCGACGACGGTGGCCGAGCGGCGGCGCAGCATCAGCGCGGCACGTTCGCCCAGGATGTCGCCGGGGCCGCGGAAGGCGATGATCCGCTCGCGGCCGTCCCGTTCGACGCTGACCCGCACCGAGCCGGACTTGATCACGATGGTCTGGTCGGCGGACTGGCCCTCGGCCCACAGCACCGCGCCGACCGGGTACACGACCTCGCGCGCGGACGCGAGGAACGCGGCCTGCTCGATCGTGGTCAGGGACGGCCAGAACCCCTGCCGGCGGGCGGTCTCGGCCGGCCGGGCGGACCGCGGCCGCGGCATCAGCTCGGAGTTGACCATCTGGTCCGGGTCGTGGTCGCGGGCGTGGTCGTTCACTGAACCACCCGCCTCGGGCCGGACCGGACGGGACGTGGCGACCCCGTGGGGTGTGGGGGGTGGACGGCGAAGGTCGGGGAAGAAGACTGCAGCTCTGACATGACAGGGACCCCATGCCTCGAATCGTGACACCGGCCTCCGGTCGGGGGGTGCCGGGAGGCGCCCGGCACCGGTCGGGGGCGGCCGATGTTCACTTCACCTATGGCCCGGACCGCGTGATCGCGGTTAGACTGGGTGAGTCCGCAGAAACGTTTTGGCAGGTCAGCCCGGATCTTTCTGCGTCTTCGCAGGTGTCTGCGCAGACCGGCCCGGACGTTCTCGTGCGGCCCTGGGAGTCGCTCTCCGCTCTCCCGCGATCGTCTTGGCTGCCAGACCGGTGATCGTCGGGAAGCGGCGGGCGACTCTGTTTTTCGCCTCTGACAGTGTTCGTGGGTGTGCTTCCGGCTCTGCCGAAGTCATGTGCTCCGTCGTGCCCTCCCGTCCGGCGCGCGCCGGGTCCGTCGTTCGTTCCGCGCCGGCGGCGCCCGTGGCCCCGTGGCCGCCGGTGGAGTGCGGACCGGGCGCGCGTCCCGCCCGAGGCCCTCACTCTGAGTCAGTGTTGACCCTGACGATACGTTGCACCGCGTTCGGTCGCAACTAGTCTTCTGCTATTCTGCTACCTAGCACTTTAGTACATGGTCTCAAGGTATGCAGCAGTCTGGAAGCTCTAGATGCGAGATTCGGGCGATATGACGGGGTCTGATGCCCACAGTGAAGATCGCTTTACCGGGACATATAGCGCAGTGACGTCATGTGGGATGTGAGGTCCCGGTATGCCATGTAGCATCCAGGTTGGTGGCATCAACTACGGACAGTGAGCGATAACGATGACCAGTGACCAGGGGCCCATAGTCCAGAGCGCACTGCTGCGCACCGAGCTGGTACGCCTGCGCAAGGAGAAGAACCTGACGCAAGAGCAGGTGGCGCGGGAACTGGAGTGGTCTCCGTCGAAGCTGATCCGTGTGGAGGGCGGTAAGAACGCCATCACCAGGACGGACCTGCAAGCGCTCCTCAGGGTGTACGGAGTGAACTCGGAAGGGCGTCAGGAGCGGCTCCAGGCACTGGCCCGCGGTGCACGCGAGCCCGCCTGGTGGAACCAGTACCGCAGTGAGCTCGATCCCAGTTTCCTCGCCTATGTGGGCTACTCGGCCGGTGCGGCCTACATCCGGCAGTTCCACGGGACGGTCATCCCCGGGCTGATCCAGACGCCCGAGTACGCCGAGGTGCTCTCGACCGGCAAGTCGTCCGAGACGGGACGCGTGCTCGCCGCTAAGCTGCGCATCCAGCGCCAGCAGGAGCTGGCCAAGCGCGAGAACCCGCCCCGCCAGCACTACATCATCGACGAGGCGGTCATCCGCCGGCACGTCGGCATCAAGATCGACCCGGCGATCATGCCGGCGCAGCTCAACCACATCGCCGACGCGTCCGAGAGCAACGATCTGCTGACCGTCCGGGTGCTCCCGTTCAAGGCCGGGGCGCACCTCGGGCTGGAGGGGCCCTTCAGCGTCCTGGAGTTCGACGGCGACCTCGGCGACATCCTCTACCTGGAGGGCCGGCAGGGCGCCAGTCTGATGATCACCGGTGACGACCCCCGGATCCCCGAGTACCGGGACAGCTTCGAGCTGCTGCTGGAGCAGGCGCTGTCGGCCGAGGAGTCGATCGCCCTGATGCGCCAGTGCGCGGAAGACCTCATGGCCTGACTGACTACCGGACCGTAACTCAACCGGGAGGTGACCGCGGCACCAGCATCCCCAAGGCGAGTGGCCGTCATAACACTCTGAGTGATCTTGTGTTCCCTTGTAGGCGGGATAACTAGAACCGTTTACACTCTTGATCGGGAAATTATCCACAAGGTCGTGGTTTGTTGTGCCCAACTTGATGCTCGCCCGGTGGTCGCCCCCGCCCGATCGGCAGGGCGTGACGGCAACCGCCGACCATGGATGGAGGGTTGCTGAATGGTGTACCGGTCCGACCTGGAGACCGCACTGAACTGGCGAAAGGCCAGCGCAAGCCAGGATTCGAACGACTGCGTGGAAGTCGCGGCCCAGGGGCCGTCCGTCCTGGTCCGCGACTCGCGTAACCGCTCCGCCGGCGTCGTCACCCTCGCTCCCGCAGCGTGGCGGACTCTCCTGAACGCCATCCAGAACGGAGATCTGGACGGCCGTTGAGTCACCAGACTCATTTCCCCTGTAAATCTTAGGAATTGTCGAATACCACGACGCTGTGAAGTATTGACCGACGACTCTTGACAGGACCCGCGGGGTCGGAGGAGTTCGCGCGCTGCCCTGAGCGAACCCTGAACCTACCCTGAAACGTCCCTGAACGCCCTGTTCCGGTGAGGGAACCGCCCCTAGCTTGATCGTCAGAGGTCCCCGGCCACGGTCGGGCCGGGGACCGTGACGCCCGCACGCACGAGCCGGCGTATCCGACGTCCCCTCCACCGGAAGGCCATTCATGCTGCGCCAACACGGGCTCGCCCTCTGGGCGGCGGCCGCCGCCGGGGCCGTGGCGCTCACCGGCGCCGCCGCTCCCCTCCAGCCGAGCCCGGCCGCGGCGTCGCCCGCCATCGACTGGCGCCCCTGCGGCGACGACGGCAAGGCCGAGTGCGCCACGCTCCGGCTGCCGGTCGACTGGTCGCGCCCGGACGGCCCCACGTTCGGCCTCGCCATCGCCCGCCGCAAGGCCCTCGACCCGTCCGCCCGCGTCGGGACGCTCGTCTTCGGGCCCGGCGGCCCCGGCGACTCCGGCGTCCAGCGCGTCACCGACGGCGTCGACCGGTTCAGCGACCGGCTCCGCCGGCACTTCGACATCGTCAGCTTCGACCCGCGCGGGGTCGGCGCCAGCAACCCGGTGACGTGCTCGGCCGACCTCGTCGCGAGCGCCCCCTCACCGATGATCAAGAGCGCCGCGGGCTTCCGGGCGACGCTCGACCACAACGCCAGCCTCCGCGCCGACTGCCGCGAACGCACCGGACCCCTGTACGACCACGCCGACACGCTCAGCACCGTCCGGGACGTCGACGCGATCCGCGCCGCGCTGGGCGAGCCGAAGCTGACGTTCCACGGCTGCTCGTACGGCACCTTGCTGGGCGAGATGTACGCCGAGACGTTCCCGAAGCGCGTCCGCGCGATGGTCCTGGAGAGCGTCAACGATCACAGCGTCCCCGACACCCGCCGCTTCCTGACGTCCGAACTGGCCGCCGCGCAGGACTCCTTCGACCAGTTCGTCGCCTGGTGCGGACGCACGAAAGACTGCGCCCTGCACGGCAAGGACGTCCGCGACGTCTGGCGTGACCTGCGCGCCCGCGCCGCCCGCGGCGAACTCCCCGACCCGTCCGACCCGAGCACCCCGCTCCCCGAGTTCGCCCTGGTCCTGATGGCCTACAAGAGTTTCTACGGCCCCGACTGGTCGGACCTCGCCAAGAACCTGGCCGCCCTCAACGCATCCCAACCCGTGAGGCCCGCGCTCGCCGAGAAGCCGACGGCCAAGGAGACCACCAAGGACCCGTTCACCGCGCAGTTCTGCTCCGACTGGAGCCTGCCCGTCCGCGACTACGCCGAGTACGCGCAGCTCATGCGGCAGACGACCCTCCCCCCACCCACCAAAACCTGCCCCTCCACCTGACCACCCCACACACCCCAGGGGCCGACCACCACCGGTCGGCCCCTTCGTTTGCTCGGCGTCGAGTCCGCGCGCTTCCTAGCAGTTGGCCACTTGCAGTTCTGGGGGGCTTGGAATTCCGTGTTTTCCACGTATCGTGTGGCGATATTGCAGGTGAATCATCCGAAGATGAGTGGAATGCCCGCGGCTACTCGGTGGTGTATTCCAAATCGAGACCTGGAGGGTGCCCTCCCGCGTGGATGGGGGCGCGTCAATTTAATGAGGGCGCGACACGAGGGAAGAGGGCAATGGTAATTCGGCGAAAGAGTGATCTATGACGCGAACCGTCCTGGTCGAGATCCATGAGCGCGGCGCCGATCCGGTGCGGCTGGACCAGCTCAGCCGTCATCTGCTGAAAGACCTGCGGAGAGTCGGAGTGCAGGCCGAGCGGCGGGCCGTCCGGGCGCCCGCGGGGGCGAAGTCCGGATCGGCGGTGGCGATCGCGACGCTCCTCGTCGGCCTCGGCGGCACGCCGGCCATGAAGGCGTTCGTGAATGGGATCTTCGGCTGGCTCGGTCCGCGGAGAGGAAACATCAAGATCAGTTGCGGTGACAGGTCGGTGGAACTGTCCGCGGCGACTCCGGGGGAACGGCGGGAACTGCTCGAATGGCTGCTGACATGCGACGAGGAAACGCGGGACGGGCGCGGAGACTAGCGCTTCTGCTGGCCTCGGACCGCTACGAGGATCCGGGGCTCGGCTCGCTGCGCTCACCCGCCCATGACGTGCGGGCCCTGTCCGCCGCGCTGGCGGACCCGAGGATCGGCGGGTTCGAGGTGGACGACGTGTTCAACCGGCCGGCGCACGAGGTGAACGCCGCGATCGAGGACTTCTTCTGCGACCGGCGGCCCGATGACGTGCTCCTGCTCTACGTCTCGTCCCACGGGGTGAAGGACGACGCGGGGCGGCTGTACTTCGCGACGTCCAACACCCGGGTGAACAGGCTCGGATCGACCGGGATCGCGTCGACGTTCGTGAGCGAGCAGATGTCCCACAGCATGTCGCGCAACATCATCCTGCTGCTGGACTGCTGCTACAGCGGGGCGTTCGTCGAGGGCATGGTCGTGCGGGGTGGTGGGAGTGTCGGGATCAACGAGCGGCTGAGCGGCTCCGGACGGGCGATCCTGTCGTCGTCCTCGGCGCTGGAGTACGCCTTCGAACTCGACCGGCGGCGGGTGACCAAGGAGATCTCGCGTTACCCGTCCCAGGACGAGAGCGGCGGGCCGTCGGTCTTCACCGAGGCGCTCGTGCGCGGCCTCACCACCGGGGAGGCCGATCGGAACCGGGACGGGCGGATCTCCATCGACGAGCTGTACGACTACACGTACTCCGAGGTCACCGCCGCGAACCCGAACCAGACGCCGACCAAGTTCTCCGACGTCAGCGGCGAGCTGATCGTCGCGTTCAGTCCCGGGACGGCCCGCCCGCCGGCGCTGCCGGAGGAGGTTTCCTCGGCGGTCGGGCATCCGCTGACGTCCGTGCGCGCCGCCGCCGTGACCACGCTGAAGGACCTGGCGCTGGCCGGGGACGAGGCCGGGCGGCTCGCCTACGAACGGCTGAGGACGCTGCTCGGCGACGACAGCCGCATGGTGGCGACCGGCGCCCGCGAGGCCATGGCGGAGGTCGACCGGGTACGGCCCTTCGAGGAGCGTCGGCGGGTGACGGCGCCCCCGCCCCCGGGTCCCTTCCAGTCCGGAGGAGCCTGGAGGCCGCCGGGGCCGCCGTCTCGACCGTGGCCGCCCCCGCCGCCGGCCGCTCCCGTCGCTCCGCCGGCGCAGGGTTGGGAGGAGCCTTTGCGTGGTGGATCGGTGCTGGCCTACCTGCTGCCGTTCTTCGCGAGCCTGCTGCTCGTCTTCAGCCGGAGCCGGAACGTCAGGTACCACGCGGTGCAGTGCGGGCTCATCGACGCGGTGACGACCGTCTACGTCGTCCTCACGGTGCTCCCGCTCGGTATCTACGCGGATATCAGGTACGGCACGGAGCCGGTGCCTGGGGGAGACGTCCCCTTCATCGCCTGGACGGTGACGTTGCTCCTCACGCCCTGCGTGCTGCGCGGCTACTGCCTGGTCCAGCTCGCTCGGAAGGGGACGGCCCGGATCAAGTTCCTCGGGACCCTGGCGCGCCGGGTCGTCTACGGACCGCAGGGTGCCACCGAGATGTTCCAGTCGCCGTACCGGTGGTCGCAGACCTGAGGGGCCGCGCCTCGGGGCCGGTCAAGCCGGTGCCGGGGCGCGGCCGTCACGCGAAGGCGGTGATGTGGGTTCTGGTCCAGTCGGCGAAGGTTCGGGGCGGGGTGCCGGTGACGTCCTGGACGGTGGGGCGGACGACCGACTCGTCCAGGGAGCCGTTGACGTAGAAGTCGAAGAACGCGTCGACGTACTCGGCGGGCATCTGGCCGGTCATCTCGGCGCGGGCCTCGTCGTCCGGCTGCGCCTCGAAGCGCAGGTCGCGGCCGAGGGTCTCGCCGAGGATCGTGACCTGGTCGGACGGGAGGAGGGATTCCGGGCCGGTCGGGTAGTAGGTCCGGCCCTCGTGGCCGTCGTCCAGCAGGGCCGTGGCGGCGACGGCGGCGATGTCGTGCGGGTCGACGACGGCGGCCCGGACGTTCGCGAAGGGCAGCCGCACGGTGTCGCCGACCCGGAGTTGCGGGAGCCAGCGGAGCGCGTTCGACATGAACGCGCTCGGCCGGAGGATCGTCCACGGCAGGCCGGAGTCGTGGACGGCCCGTTCGGTGACGACCATGTAGCGGGTGACGGCGTTCGTCATATCGCCGCTGCCCGCCGAACCACCAGAAAGCTGGACGACGCGCTCGACTCCGGCACGACGGGCTTCGGCGAGGACGCCCGGCATGTCGCGGTAGCCCGGGAGCAGGAAGACGCCCGAGGCCCCGTCCAGCGCGGGTGCCAGGGACGCGGGGTCGTCGAGGTCGCCCGTCACGTACTCGACGCCGTCGAGGGTCGACGGCGGCACCTTCCGGACGAGCGCCCGCACCGGTTCGCCGGACGACGCGAGGATGGAGACCAGCTCCGAGCCGATGTTTCCCGTGGAACCGGCGACCACGATCATGTCAGTGTCCTTTCACCAGGGGAGGGGGCGGCCGTCGCGGAAGAACCCGCCGGTCGGGCCGTCGTCGGGGAGGGTCGCGGCCCACACCACGCTCGCCGCCCCGTCGGCGACGGGACGCCCGCCGGGCCCGCCCATGTCGGTCGCGACCCAGCCGGGGCAGACCGCGTTGACGAGGACGCCGTCGGCGCGCAGTTCGGCCGCGAGCATGCGGGTCAGCGCGTTGAGCGCGACCTTGGACGCGGTGTAGGCGGGGGTGCCGCCGCCCATGTTGGTCAGCGAGGCGGCCTCGCTGGAGACGTTCACGATCCGTCCGTGCCGGCTGCGCCGCAGGAGGGGGAGCAGCGCCTGTGTCAGCCGCCACGGGCCGTACAGGTTGGTCTCGGCGGCCTCCCGGACGACGGCCAGGTCCGCGGTCGAGGCCCGCTGCCACGTGTCGTAGGTGATCGCGGCGTTGTTGACCAGGACGTCCAGCGCGCCGATCTCGGCGGCGACCCGCTCGATGTCCGCGGCGGAGGTGACGTCCAGCCGGACCGGTGTCGCACCGACCTCCTTGGCGGCGTGTTCGGCCGCCTCCGGCGAGCGTGCTCCGAGCAGGACGTCGTGGCCCTGCGCCGAGAGCAGCCTGCACACCTCGCGGCCGATGCCGCGGTTCGCTCCGGTGACCAGCGAGACCGTCATGCCGTACCTCCCCCGTCGCGACGATCTTTGCTCGGGTGACCGTCGCGCGTCCAATGGCGGCCGTGATTACCATCGGTTATGGATGCGCATCTGCGGGATCTGCGGTACTTCGTGGCGGTCGCCGAGGAGTTGTCCTTCACCCGGGCGGCCGAGCGGCTCTTCGTGTCGCAGCCGGCGCTGAGCAAGCAGGTCAGGCAGCTGGAGGAGCAGCTGCGGGTGCGCCTGTTCGATCGCGACCGGCGGGCCGTCGCGCTGACGGCGGCGGGACGGGCCCTGCTCCCCGCGGCCCGCGACATGCTCTGCGGCTGGGACGAGGTCCAGCGGGCGGTGAGCGACGCGGCGGCGCGGGAGGCGTCCGTGCTGACCGTGGGCATGTCCACCAGCGTCGGGCGCGGCCTGATCGCGGACATGCGGGAGCGGTTCGCGGAGCGCCGTCCCACCTGGAGCATCCGGTTCCGCCAGGTCAACTGGGACGACCCCACGGCCGGCTTGGCGGACGGTGATGTCGATGTGGCGTTCGTGTGGCTGCCGGTCCCGCGCCAGGAGACGTTGAACATCCAGGTGGTCGCCGAGGAGCCGCGCTATGTCGCGTTCAGGGACGACCACCCGCTCGCCGGACGCGCGACCGTCGCGTTCGAAGAACTCCTGGACGAACCCTTCATCGCGCTTCCCGAGACCGCCGGCCCCTTACGCGACTTCTGGCTCGCTCTGGATGAGCGCGACGGAAGGCCCGTCCGGGTCGGCGCGACCGCCTCCAACGCCGACGAGACCTTCGCCGCCTTGGAGGACGGCAGCGGCATAGTGCTGATGGCGTCCGGCAACGTCGACATCTACCGGCGCCCGGGAGTTACCGCGATCCCGGTGACGGGACTGTCTCCGAGCCGGCTGGCTCTGGCGTGGCGTGCCGGCGACCACAGGAACGTGATCCGCGACCTGCTCCACACCGCTAAGACCTGACGTCCTCCGGCAGGAGTGTCGCGAGCTGCTCCGTGGTGAGCTCCGCACCGGAGTTGGCGAGTTGCTCGGTTCGGCGGGCGTGGGCGGTCACGGCGGCGCGGAAGAGCTTGTCGACCTCGCGGCCGTTGCCCTGCCGGAACCGGTCGTGGTTCGCCTTCAGGTGGACGGTGAGGGCCTGCCTGGTCGGGTCCGGGACGCGGTAGTCCGCCGCCTTGGCCTTGCCCAGGAAGATCGAGACGAGGCCGTCCACGCTGTAGGGGTGGAAGGTCAGCGTCCGGGCGAAACGCGAGGCGAGACCGGGGTTCGTGGCGAGGAATCCGTCCATCTCGGACGTGTATCCGGCCGCGATGACGATGACCTCGTCGCGGTGGTCCTCCATCAGCTTGACGAGCGTGTCGATGGCCTCCTGGCCGAAATCGTGGCCCGATCCCGAAGGACGCGACAGCGAGTACGCCTCGTCGATGAACAGCACACCGCCCCGCGCGCGCTCGAACACCTCCGCCGTCTTCTGCGCCGTCTGCCCGACGTACTGCCCGACCAGGTCCACCCGCGCGGCCTCGACGACCTGCCCCTGCGCGAGGACGCCGAGTGCGGCGAGCAGTTCCCCGTACAGGCGGGCCACGGTCGTCTTACCTGTTCCCGGGGGACCGGCGAAGATCAGGTGTCCGGTGAACGGCTCGGCCTCCAGCCCGGCGGCACGACGCCGCCGGGCCGAGGCGATCAGGTCCAGCAGGTCGCCGATGTCGCGTTTCACCTCGTCCAGGCCGGTCATCGCGGTCAGCCGGTCGAGGACGGTGCGCACCTGGCCCGGGTCCCGCGCCTCCCCGAACCGGGCGGCGAGGCCGGTCTCGACGTCGAGGTCCTCGGCGAGCAGCAGGGACAGCTCCTCGCCGGAGGGCAGCTCGTCCATGTCGGCGAAGCGCTGCGCCTGCCGCTCGACCGCCGCCTCGAACGTCCGGCGCGCCGCCCGGCCGTTGCCGAACGTCGCGTCCCGCTTCACCGACGCGAAGTGCTCCATGATCGCCTGCCGCGCGTCGTCGGCGAGCCGGTAGCCGTCCTTCTCCGCCTGCGCCGCGGTGATCTGGACGAGTTCGGCCGGGCTGTAGTTCTCGAACTCGACCGTCCGGGAGATCCGCGACTTCAGACCCGGGTTGGCGGCGAGGAATTCGCGCATCTCCGCCGAGTATCCGGCCGCGATGACGACGACCTCGTCGCGGTGGTCCTCCATCAGCTTGACGAGGGTGTCGATCGCCTCCTGCCCGAAGTCGGTGCCGGTCGTCGCGCGGGCCAGGGTGTAGGCCTCGTCGATGAACAGCACGCCGCCTCTGGCGCGGTCGAACGCCTCGGTCGTCTTCAGGGCCGTCCCGCCGACGTTCTCCGAGACGAGGTCGCCCCGGCTCACCTCGATGACCTGGCCCTTCTCGACCACGCCGAGCGCCGCCAGGATCCCGCCGTACAGCCGCGCGACGGTCGTCTTGCCCGTTCCGGGCGGGCCCGCGAACACCATGTGGCGGCCGATCGCCGGGCCGGGCGGCAGGCCCGCGAGGCGGCGCTGCTCGGCGACCTTCTGCAGGTTCGTCAGCTTCCGGATCTCGCGCTTGACGCCGGCGAGCCCGATCATCGCGTCCAGCTCGGCCAGCAGGACGTCCGCGGACGCGGTGCCGCCGGTCTGCGTCCGGGCGGGTTCAGGGGTCTTCTCGACCGGTGCCGCGGGTTCGCTGACCTGCGTGGTCACCGTGCTGGGGTTGTCTGGGTCGAGCTGGTCGGGCCGGCCGTTGCGGTCGCTCGTCAGCCCGTCGATGTCCACGGCGGCGCCGCGGGACACGAAGACGCCCGCTCCGCTGTTCTCCACCACCGTGCAGCGGCGGACGGTCAGCTCGCCGCCCGGCTCCACGCTCACCCCGGCCAGCCCGCTGCCGGTGATCGTCGTCCCGTCCAGCAGGGCGCGCGCTCCGGCGCCGAGCCCGGCGCCGACCCTCCCGGAGTCGGCGACGCGTCCCCGGACGACCGTGACGTTCGCCTGGTCGGTGAAGGACAGCCCGTTGGTCGACGCCCCGACGATCTCGCAGTCCTCCAGGAGCGCGACGCCCCTCTCGACGACCACGCCGGTGCGGCGCGGCGCGTCCATCGTGATCCGGCGGGCGGTCAGCGAACCGCCGGTCGCGACCCACAGCGCGTCCGCCCCGGCGCCGGCGATCAGGCAGTCCTCCGCGACCGCGTTGCCCTTCTCCACGGCGATCAGGGACGACTCGCCCGAGTCGTGGAAGGCGCAGTTGCGGACGGCCGCGTCCGCGCGGTCGTCGACCCGGATGCCGGCGCTCGCCGGGTTGCTGATCGTGCACTGCTCGATCAGCGGGCGCGACCCCTCGGTCACCCAGATGCCGTGCTGGCCCGCGTCGGTCACCCGGCACGACCGGATGGTCACCGTGCTGCCGCTGCGGATCGCCACCGCGTTGCCGTCCGTGCCGGAGACGGAGCTGCCCTCCATGACCCCGGAGGCGGCGCTGTAGACGACCGCGCCGTCCTGCACCTGGCACTCCCGCAGCGCCAGCCGCGCGCCCTGCGCCGCCCGCACCGCGAGGTCGGACCGGCTCACGAACTCGCACTGCTCCGCGAGGACGCTGCCCTCCGCGACCTCCAGCGCGAGGCCCTGGGCACTCCAGTTCCGGACGATCAGCCCCTGCAGCGTCACCTGCCCGGTGACCTCGATCGTGGCGTCGGTGGCGCCGTCCAGCGTCACCGTGCCGGGCCCGCCCACCGCCGTCAGGACGAAGTCGCCCGAACTGTGGAAGCCGGTGTTCGGATACAGCCCCGGCTCGATCAGGATGTGCCGCCCGGCCGGACCGTACACGGGCAGCGGCGCCTGCAGCGCGTCCAGCACCGTCCGATACGCCCCGGGGGAGGTCTGTGAAACGACCAGACGCAGCAACGGCCCTCCTCACGAATCACCGTAATGGTGCCATGAGGCGGCGGGCCCTCGCCCGTTTCCCCTCCCGGCTTCAGCGGACCCCGCGCGGCCTGAACTGGACGCTGATCCGGGCGCCCTTCACGCGGGTGCTCTTGGGGATCGCGTGTTCCCACGTCCGCTGGCAGCTCCCGCCCATCACGATGAGGTCGCCGTGGCCGAGTTCGTGCCGGATCGTCGGGCCGCCCCCGCGCGGGCGCAGCAGCAGGCTCCGCGGCGTGCCGACCGAGAGGATCGCCACCATCGTGTCGTGCGTCGCGCCCCGCCCGATCCTGTCGCCGTGCCAGGCCACGCTGTCGCGGCCGTCCCGGTACAGGCAGAGCCCGGCCGTGCGGAACGGTTCACCGAGCTCCTCGGCATAGTGCTCGTTGAGCGCCGCCTTCGCCTCGTCCAGGACGGGATCGGGCAGTTCGTCGTCCTCGTCGTAGAACGCCAGCAGGCGAGGGACGTCCACGACCTTCTCGTACATGCGCCGGCGTTCCGCGCGCCACGGGACACCGTCCAGGAGACGCTCGAAGAGCGCGTCCGCCGCGGGGATCCAGGTGGGCAGGACGTCCACCCAGGCGCCGTGCGCCAGCCGGGTCCGCCGCGCCGACCGCAGCGGGCGAGGTCCGCGCTCGTCGGTGTCGTCCAGCAGCGACCCTTGGAACATGCCCCCACTGTATCCAGCGGGTCAAACATGTGTTCGATCATGTCACCGGCGGAAGATCACCGCCAGCACGCGCAGGGACAGCACCGAGCAGATCACCAGCCCGCAGTAGCCGAAGAACTGGAACAGGGAGACCTCCGGCGTCATGGCCGGGCCGTCGTCCAGGCCGAGCAGCATCACCGCCATCACCCCGGCCGTCGAGGCGAGGACGGTGAGCAGCACCTGCTGGAGGAGGCCGGTGACCGTCCGCCGGTCCGCCTCGTCCGCGAACAGCCGGACGTTCATGGTCAGCCGGCCGGCCTCCGCGGCGGCCGCGATGCGGTCGAGGCGGCGCGGGAGCCGGCGCAGCATCGGCATCAGGCTGACCAGCTCGTCGCTCGCGGCCTCCTGGAGGGACGCGGGCCGCAGCCGCTCCCGCAGGTAGGTCTCGCCGAACGCCTGCGCCTCCTGGACGATGCCGAAGCCCGGCGCCAGCTCCGTCAGCCCGCCCTCCAGCGTCGCGAGCGCCCGGAACACCGCCGCGATCTCCGCCGGGACGGCCAGGTCGAACCGCGCGACCAGCCGGAACAGGTCGGTGAACATCGTCATGTCCGGGGTGGTGCCGGGGCCGAGGTGGCGGGCCATGAAAGCGCCGAGCGCGCGGGCGAGGGCCTGCTCGTCCAACTCGTCGGGGCGGGCCGTGAACTCCAGGAACGCGTCCGTCACGGCGACCGCGTCGCCCCGGTTCATCGCGATGAGCATCCGCTGCAGGCCGCCGCGGAGCTCGCTGTCGAGCCGCCCGACGGACCCGAAGTCGATCAGGCCGAGGCGGCCGTCGTCGAGCAGCAGGATGTTGCCCGGGTGCGGGTCGGCGTGGAACACCCCGTCCAGGACGATCTGCCGCAGGACGGTGTCGAGGAGGGTGTTCGCGAGCTTCGTCCGGTCCACGCCCCGGGCGTCGATGCGCGGGCCCGCCTTGCCGAGCGCGACCCCGTTCAGGCGCTGCATGACGAGGACACGGCTCGTGCACAGGTCGTCGTAGGGGCGCGGGATGACGACGTCGCCGCCGCGCGCGGTCGCCGCCACGGACGCCATGTTGCGCGCCTCGACGCGGAAGTCGAGCTCCTCGCGCAGCGCCTCGGCGAACCCGTGCGCGAGATCGACGACGCCGAACGCCCTGGCCCATCCGGCGCGGTCGTGCAGCGTCCGGGCGAGGCGGCCGACGATGTCCAGGTCGCGCTCCACGACCGCGCGGACGCCCGGCCGCTGGACCTTGACGACGACCTCCTCGCCCGACCGGAGCGTGGCCGCGTGCACCTGCGCGACGGACGCGGCGGCGAGCGGCGTGCGGTCGAAGGCGGCGAACACCTCGCCCGGGTCGCCCAGCTCCCGCCGGAGCACGCGCTCGATCTCCGGCCACGGGACGGGCGTCGCGCGGTCCTGGAGCCGCCCGAGCTCCTGGACGAACTCCGCCGGCAGGACGTCCCGCCGCGTCGACAGGACCTGCCCGAGCTTCACGAACACGACACCGCCCTGCTCCAGGGCATGGGTGAACGAGCGCGCCGTGTGCGGGTTCGGCTTGGCGCGTCCCCGCAGGTAGGGGCCGAGGCCGTGGCGGAGGAAGATGAACGAGATCCGCCGGTACCGGCGCGTCCGCGCCATCCGCGACCGGACGCCGCCGAACCACGCCAGCGGGGACGGGACGGTCCCGGACGGGACGAACGCCTCCCACAGCACCAGGGTCGTCATCGAGACCAGCAGCGCGCAGGCGAACCCGAGGCAGACGAACCAGAGCAGCGGCGTCACCTCACGGCGGTCGCCGAGGTCGCCGATCAGCGCCGTGATGATCGGGCTCGCGACGCCCTGCCCGAGCGCGCCGGCCACCACCGTCCTGAACAGGGAGAACCGGACGTTGAGGAGCCGCCTCGCCCCGTACGCCATGACCCACGTGTTGATCGCCGTTCCGCTGATGAACGCGAC
This sequence comes from Actinomadura madurae, assembly GCF_047130825.1. NCBI lineage: Bacteria > Bacillati > Actinomycetota > Actinomycetes > Streptosporangiales > Thermomonosporaceae > Actinomadura > Actinomadura madurae. The sequence continues at coordinate 5,771,197 of NZ_CP083237.1, read as the reverse complement.
GACCGCCGCCGAACTGTTCACTTTCCTACCGCCCGCAGAATCGCTTGCCCGTCGCGGCGACGCTACGGAGCGGGGAACCGGGCCCGCCTCCCGCCCGCGGGGGAGCCCGCTCGCCCCGGCGGGTGATCACCGGCCGGGCGGCGGCGCGCGGTCAGAGGTCGCGCAGGAGACCTCGGAGCAACGAGGCGGTGCGGGTGGGACGGGCCGCGCGGATCGCGAGCAGATCCATGATCCGTTGGTAGCGGAAGGCCTCCTCGCCTTCCGGGTAGCGCGCGCCGGTCAGCTGCTCCAGGTAGATCACGTCCTCCAGGTCGTGCTCGGCGAACCGGACGATCGTGATCGGACCGCCCAGCGCCAGATGCCCGCCCGCGGAGAACGGCAGCACCTGGAGTTTCACGTTGTGCATGCCCTCCGACACCGCGATCAGGTGCTCGATCTGGCCGCGCATCGTGTCCGGCCCGCCGATCGGCCGCCGCAGCGCCGCCTCGTCGATCACCGCCCACAGGGTCGCCGCGCCGGTCTGCCGGTGCAGGATCTCCTGCCGCCGCATCCGCACGTCGAGACGCCGTTCGAAACCCTCGTACGCCGCGTCGTGGTATTCGAGCCCGATTACGGAGCGCGCATAATCGCGCGTTTGCAGCAGGCCCGGAATATATTGCACCTCGTAACAGCGAATTGTCGCCCCCGACTGTTCGAGGCCGAGATACTGCTCGAACCAGCTCGGCACGACATCGCTGTAGCTCTGCCACCAGCCGGGTTTGCGCGCCTCCTCGACGAGCTCGACGAAACTCGCGCGCTCGTCCTCGTCGTCGACGCCGTAGAGGGTGAGCAGGTCGAGCACGTCCCGGACCTTGAAGCCGTGTCGTCCCAGCTCAAGTCGGCTCATCTTGGACGCCGACCCGTGGATGGCCTCGCCCGCCTCCACCCGGCTGAGGCCCCTGTCCTCGCGCAGGCGTCGTAACCGCGCGCCGATCTGCATGCGCAGCGCGGTCGGGCCCGCCTCCCGATTGTCCAGCACAAGATCTCCAGCGTCCGCATACGTCCGTCCCGGCGACTCCCCGGGAGGGTCTCACAACTAATGGCGAGTGTGCAGGAGACCTCCGGACAGAGATATATAACTCGGTGTGCGCGTTGTACAAATCACATCATCGTGTTAAACGGGTTCCTAAAGGACCGTTCCATTGACCCAGAGACGGCAGGGGCTGCCGGGTTCAGCGGTGCGGGACCAGGAGGTCGAGATCGGCCCGGGTCACCCGGGAGCGCTCGGCCACCTCGTCCCGGTCCACCCCGGCCTGGCCGACGATCTCGATCGCGCGGGTCAGCATGGTCGGCCGCTCCAGCCCCCGGGCCGGGCCCGGCTCGCGCCGCCGCCAGCCCCGCGCGCTCATCGCGCTCATCGCGTTCCGGTACGCGGACTCCTTCATGATCCCGAGCGTCCGCGCGCGGTAAAGGAGCGCGGCCATGCTGACACCCCAGGTGCTCTTCAGCGACGCCAGCCGCTCCCAGTCGGGCGTCGGCGGGAGTTCGGCGGCGATGCCCTCCTCGGGCATGAGGAACTCGGCGGCGAACCGGTGCGCCTGGTCCTCGACGATCTTCTCTCCGGGCTCGGCGTCGGCGTGCATCACGAGATGGCCCAGCTCATGGGCCCCGTCGAACCGGTTCCGCCAGTAGTCGCCCTTGGCCGGGTTGAAGAACACCATCGGCCGCGGGTGGACGCCCACGCTGAACGCGTCGACCCGCTCGGCGGCCTCCGGCAGGACGAGGACGATCACGCCGTGCGACTCCAGCAGCCTGACGACGTGCGGCACCGGGCCCGGCTGGTCGAGCAGGGCCTTCCTGGTCAGCCGGGCCGCCTCGACGGGACCGGGACCGGCGATCTCGTCCGGTGAGACCGGGTACTCGGGCAGGGCCACCTCGGGGAAGTCGACGTGCTCCTCCAGGGCGGCGACGACGTCGGTGGCGATCCGCCCGTAGGCCAGCGCCTGGTCGCGCTCGATCTGGCTGGTCGATCGCAGTGACCGGAAGTGGGCACCGTCCATGGAGACGGGGCTGCGCCCGGTGTGGAAGAACTCGACCGGCACGCCGAGCGCGATCGCCAGCCGCCGCAGGGTCGTCTCCTCGGGCTTCTGGACGCCCGCCTCGTACTGCCCGATCGCCTTCGGTGTCGTCCCGACGGCCATGGCGAGCTGGTTCTTGCGCAGCCCCCGGAGGCGCCGGGCAAGCGTCAGCCGCTCGCAGTCGAACAGCACCCTGCGCCACCCTTTGCTAGGCCGTTCTCGTCTCCCCGCGAAGCCGCATGGGCACGTCTCGTTCATCGTCGCCCCAGAGCGGCATCGTCCGCTCGACGAGCTTACGACGTGGATCGGCGCCGATGGTGTCGTCCAGAGGTTTCACCCAGTGCCAAGCCGTGCCGCCGTCCGCGTTCCACCTGGGACGTCCCAGGAAGAGCTCCATTTCCAGCGGCTCCTCACTGGCACTGTGCGCGAGCACGAGCGTCACCACGCCGGGCGTGTCGCTGTGGCCGATTCCGAGCGGGAGCGCCAGCTGCGGGTCGTCGAGGTAGCTCTGCTGCGCGACGGACTGCTTGGTGGGGCTGTCGCGATCCCACCGGATGCCCCGCACGTTGCCGAACTCGTGGTGCTTGAGCAGGACGCGGTAGCGCCCGTACCGCCACCCGGGCGACCCGTTCAGATCGTCCCGCGTTACCAGGGGCTCGCCCTCGAAGATCCGGTCTATCTGCGAGGTGAGGACGTCGAAGGCGCTGACCCCGTAGGACCGCTCCGTGAACCCCGCCGCCCGGCTCAGCCCGCCGAACACGGCCAGCGTCGCTTCGCGGTGGGCCTCCCGGAGCGCGTGCAGAAACCCCACCTGGAGCAACTCTCCCCAGACAACCTGCTCCTCAGCCATACCCTCGACCCTAACGACCGCCACCGACACTCCAGCGGGGTCACTCCGTGCAGCCCTCGAACTGCGGGACGGTTCCGACCAGCGTGATCCCGCTGCGCCCGAACCATTTCTTGAGCAATTGGCCGGCCGTCCCGTCCTGATACATCGTCGTGAGGGCGTGGTTCACCCGCTCGCACCCCTCGACATCGCGCTTCCGCATTCCTACGCCGTAACGCTCGTCCGTGAAGGGCGCGTTGATGATTCTCAAATCCGGCGCCGCGAACCCGGCCAGCACGAGATCTCCGGTGGACACCGCGTCGACCGCCCCGCCCCGCAGTTTCGCGACGCAGTCGCTGTAGGACGACCCGGGGACGAGCCGCGCCGGAACGCTCAACCCGGTCACCACACGCTCGGTCGACACCGACCCGCTCGCCTCGCACATCTTCCGCCCCGCGAGATCGCGCACCCCCCGAATCCGAGCCTCGCCACGCCGCACCATGACGTCCTGATGGGCGACGTAGTACGGCCCGCCGAACGTCACGAGCTTGGCCCTATCGGGGGTGATCGAGTAGGACGCCAGGACGAGGTCGACCACGTGATCCTTGAGCTTCCGCTCCCGGTCGTCCGACCTGACCTCCCGGAATTCGACCCGGGACGCACCGAGATGCCGGGCGATGTAGCGGCCCACATCGACCTCGAATCCCTGGAAAACCCCGTCCTTCCTCAGCCCGAGTCCGGGTTGGTCGGCCTTCACCCCGACGACGATGACCTCTCCTCCGCCGATCGAGGCCCCGGCGTTCGCGCACGCCACAACACCGAAGGACAAGAGCAGAAGCACGAGAATGGCACGCACACCCCATGGCTAACGCCGCGGTCGGGCCACCAGATGAACACGGAACGACGTCAGGTGAACCTATCGGCCAAAGGCCTGGTGGCCGCCGCAGGCTTTCGCCCGCGACGGCCATCCGACGCCCCCGCGTCCACTCAGCTCCGCGCGCCCTGGGGCAGCGGAACGGCACTTCGCCTGCCTCGGAGCGTGACGATGCCCATCATGAGCAGCCAGTAGCTGAGGATGGCGCCCATCGAGGCCGTCGTCCCCCACCCATTGGCGGCGTAGAAGAACGAAGGCTCGTTGCCGAAGAAGAGCGACGGGATGAAGGCGAAGTTGACGAGCGCCAGCACGTAGGCGGACGTCCCGGTCCAGCGCGGCAGCGCACCGGTTTTCATGACGGCATATCCGAGTGCGACGAGGAAGAACCCCAGGAGCATCCGCCCAATGGATCCGTACAGGATGTAAGTCCCGCTGACGATGATCGTGGGGTCGATCGCCTGATCGGCCTCGATGACGGCGCCGGCCTCCAGCCCACTCGACACCAGAGTGACGACGACGTAGGCGACTCCGGTCGTGAACGCGAGATTCCCGACCCACTCGTACCGCGGGTCGACGCTCTTGACGAACTCCCGGAAGCCGGTCACGAAGATGAGCAGGAATCCCAGCGCGAGAATCCCGATCAGGAGCCGGCTGAGAACATTGGCGTCCGGCGGCGGCCCCGAGTAAACGAAGTACAGCGGAACCTCGACGATGAATGCCGCGGCGGCGGCGAGGCACGACCATCCGGTGAGGCGGCGAGCAAGAACCGTGTCCACGAGAAACCCTTCTGAGTCGGTATCTGCGGTGAACACTCTGCCGGGACGTCCATAACCCCGTCCGTGGGCATGCCCCCCTCTTTCAGGTGGACTTATCTCTACCTCTACGCCCGCCGCCCCTCCATTTCGGCGGCGTGGCCGTTCTCACTTCGCCTTGCGACTCCGCCGCCGCTGCACGCTCTTAACCGGTGCGGCCTTGCCCTCCGCGACGAACCGCTCATGCTGCTGCCACCCCTGAAGCCATTTCCACCCGGACCCGAAAGCCGCCGTGGTCGCAGCGACCATGAACGTGGTCACCTGCGTCTCATCAAGATCCGCCCCGGGCACAAGCTGCGCGACGACCTCGGCCAGCCACCCGGCCGCAACGGCGAACACAGGAGTGAACAAGGCAACCCCGCGCCCCAACCACGAAGCCTCCGCCCTCACCTCGTCCGGGCCCTCGCCATCCTTCGCCGGGACGTCCTCAAGAGCACTCTCAACCACAGCAACCACACCTCAACACGCTGGGAGCGGCCAGTCACCGGTCGCCACCCTCCGACCAACCTCAACGCCCAAGAATGCCGCGCCACCCAACCACCCGCCCCCAGAACTCCCAACACCGGAAGCGCCCGAGGTCATGTGGACGCCTCACTTCTGGACGGTGAAAGATGCGTCCGGTGTGCACCACGACGCGCACCCATGGCGCGACCGATACCGCCCCTGACCCGCGTCTCAGCGCAGCTTCTCAAGGCCCCGGACGAGCGCGGCGAACGCCTCACTGGTGAAAGTCAGATGGCCGCCATCGGGATCCTTGCCGTCCCGCACCCCAACTACGCCCGCAAAAGCGCGACCTCCACACATTCGCCGCCCTGGTCGCCGCCCTGGTCGGTGCCCCTCGTGCTCTTGCGCCATACGGGGGCATTTCCGCCGAGCCTGGCGCTGGTGTACCTGCGCTGCAAGCGCTGCCCGTCGCGCGGTACAAGACCCACCTCATCTTGGATGCACACTCGCGCCGATCGACCGGCTCTCCGGTGCGGGCGACCGGCTGTACTGCTACGCCGACAAGGGCCATGTCGGCGGCCCTCACCCCGTATCGGTGGCCGCCACCGCCCACGCCATCACCGCGGTCCGCGTCGCGTCGACAACCGTCCGCGCCGCGTGCGGAGCATGAGATGACCGTCCTGTTCATGTCGGCTCCGGCTCGCCCGCTTGGGCGGGACGGGTGAGCCGGCCGTTCGCGAGGCGGGCTGGAGTGCCGCATGATCTTCGTGGCGAGAGCGGCGTAGGCGATGCCGGTGGCGGCTTGGCGCCGTCGGTGACCAGATCAGCAGGGGCAGACGGCGATGATCCCTCTACCCCTGACCCACAGCCCTTCCTAGGTCCGGAAGTGGACGTACAGCGGCGCCAACCGACTCCACCTCGCAGGATGCCGTGCCGTCGTGTGAGCACTGTGAGCCTTGACACAGCCATCCGCGTTGGTGACTATGCGCTTATTCAGTTATCGGTCTCCCTCTATCAAGAGTCGAGGAGCCCATGTTCCGCATCACCACTTCGCTCCGCGCCGGTCTCGCCGCCGGCGTGCTCGGGCTGACCCTGCTGGCCACCGCGTGCGGGGGCCAGTCGGGCTCCGCAGGCACCTCGGGGAAGTCGCTTGAGGGCAAGACGATCGCTCTGGTCGGTTACGGGAAGTCCAATCCGTGGGGCGCCTACTACAACAAGGTGTTCGGGGACCGGCTGGCGTCCACCGGCGTCAAGATCAACGACCTGACGACGATGGACCCGGGCACCCAGGTCCAGAAGTTCAACCAGGCCGTCGCGCAGAAGCCGGATCTGATCGTCACCGCGATGCTCGACACCAAGGCGATGGTGGTGCCGATCAAGAAGGCGAAGACCGCCGGGATCCCGGTGCTCGCCGTCGACGGCCGTCCCGACCCCGCGGTCGCCGGCGACGTCATGGCGGTGCTCTCCGACAACGAGAAGCTCGGCGAGTTCGCCGCGCAGAACATCATCGAAGGTCTGAAGGCGCAGGGCCGCACTTCAGGGAGCATCATCGTCCTCACCGGCACCAAGTCCATGCTCGTCACCCAGGACCGCATGAAGGGCTTCAACCGCGTGATGGCGACCGCGCCGCAGTACAAGGTCGTCGACGAGCAGGACGCCAACTGGGACCCGCAGCTTTCCGGCACCATCGCCCGGCAACTCCTCGCCAAGCACGGCAAGGACGGGGTGCAGGCCGCGTACGGCATGGCCGACTACATGGCCCTGCCGATCATCCAGGCGGCCACGCAGGCGGGCTTTCCGGTCGGCGGCAAGAAGGGACTGGTCGTCACCGGCAGCAACTGCTTCAAGGCCGGTATTGACGCGATCAAGGCGGGCCGGCTCTACGGCACGGCCACCGAGGATCCCGGCACGATCGCCGCGCAGACCGCCGACTACGTCGTCCGGTTCCTGACGGACAAGAACCCGCCGCGGCAGGAGATCGTCAAGGAGGAGCGGATCACCGCGGCGAACGTGGCCCAGCAGGCCGAGAAGTGCAGCCACGCGTGAGCGGAGCGGAAACGGGGCGGGCCTCCGGCGGCACCGAGGTGCGCGTCGAAGGCCTGGCCCGTTCGTTCAACGGCGTGCCGGCGGTCCGGGACGTCTCCTTCACCGTCGGGCCTGGCGAGATCCACGGCCTGTGCGGCCACAACGGCGCGGGCAAGAGCACCGTGGTGCGGATGCTGTCGGGAGAACTGGCGGCCGACGCCGGACGCATCGTCATCGGCGGGGACGAGGTCGTGCTGCGCAGCCGCCAGGCCGCCCAGCGCGCGGGTGTGGCGCTGGTCGACCAGGAGCTGAGCGTCGTCCCGGCGCTGACCGTGCTGGAGAACGTGCTCCTCGGCGACATCGACGCACCCTTCGTCAACCGGAGGCGCAAGGCGGCGGCGCGCTGCCGCCGGATCCTGGACGACATGGGCCTGAAGCACATCAGCCCTGACCAGCCGCTGTCGGCGCTCGGCATCGGCACCCGGCAGCTGGTCGAGATCGCCAAGGCGCTGAGCCAGAACGCCCGGCTGGTGATCCTGGACGAGCCCACGGCCACGCTCAGCGACGCCGAGAGCGCATTCGTGTTCGCGGCGATCCGGCGGGTCGCCGCCACCGGCTGCTCGGTCATCTTCGTCTCGCACCGGCTGTCGGAGGTGCTGGAGCTGTGCGACTCGGTGACCGTCCTGCGCGACGGCCGCGAGGTCGCCACGACCCCGGCGAAGGACCTGACGGTGGACGAGCTGATCGTGCAGATGCTCGGCGAGGCGCCTCACCGTCCCGCGGCCGTGCGCGAGCCCGCCCGGGACCTCGCGCACGCGCTGCGGGTCGAGCACCTGCGCGTGCCCGGACGCCTGGGCGACTTCGCCCTCACCGCGCAGGCGGGCGTCATCTACGCACTGGCAGGACAGCTCGGCAGCGGCGCGTCCGACGTCCTGCGCGCCCTGGCGGGCCTGCACCCCAAGGCGACCGGAACCGTCGAGCTGCACGGCAGGCCGGTTCCGTTCCGCGACCCGGTCGGCGCCGCGCGCGGCGGCATCGCCTTCGTGTCCAACAACCGCAAGTCCGAGGGCCTGTTCCGGGACAAGTCCGTCGCGTCCAACCTCGTCGCGACCCGACTTCCCCGCCTGGGCAGGGGCGGCGTCCTGCGGCCACGGCGTGAGCGCCTCGCCGCCCGGTCGCTCGCCGAGCGGTCGGGCCTGCCGCGGCACCGGCTCGGCCATCGCGTGGGGACCCTGAGCGGCGGAAACCAGCAGAAGGCATTCGTCGGCCGGTGCCTGGAACGCGAGGACGTTCGCGCCCTGCTGCTGGACGAGCCCACCCGCGGCGTCGACATCGGCGGACGGGCGGCGATCCACCGGCTGCTCCGCCAGGCCGCCGACTCCGGGCTCGTGGTCATCTTCGCGTCCACCGAGCTGGAGGAGCTGCTCGAACTGGGCGATGTGATCGTCACGATGCGCGACGGCCGGACGGTGAACCGCTACCAGGGCGACGCCGAGAGCGCGCAGCTGATGCGCGACATGACCTACGGAGCAGGGGAAGCATGAGGAGCGTTGACGACCCCTCCGGCGGCGCGGCGACGGCCGCGCCGGACCCGCGGCGGCCCGATGGCGCCGCCGATCCCGCGCCGGTCACGGGCGTGTCCGGGAGGTGGCGGCCGAGCGCGTTCGACATCGGCCCCGCCGTCCTGGTGCTGCTGCTCGTCGCGCTGGCCGTGACGACACCGCGGTTCTTCAGCGCCGACAACGTCCGCGCGATCCTCGCCTCATCGGCCTTCGTCGGCATCACCGCCATCGGCGCCACCCTGGTGATGATCTCCGGATCCGTGGTGTCGCTGGCCACCGCGCAGACCGCGACCGTCGTGGCGATGCTCTTCCTGAGCACGCAGCAACTGGGCCTCGCGGTCTCCCTGCTGATCGCGCTCGCGGCTGGAGTCGCGCTCACCGCGTTGCAGGGCGCGGTCATCGGCTCCTGGAACGCCAACCCGATCGTGCTGACCATCGCCGCCGGGTTCGCGCTCGGCGGCGCGGCCACCTGGTTCAGCGACGGGACGACGGTCTACCCGGAGAGTAAGGCGTTCGACGCGCTGAACGCCACACCGCTGGCCCTCCCCCTGGCCGTGTACGTTCTGCTCGCCGTCGCCGTCCTCGCGGAGTGGACGTTGCGCCGCACGACCGCCGGGCGGCAGATGTACCTGGTGGGGGAGAACCGGGACGCGGCACGCGCGGCCGGGCTGCCCGCCGGGCGGGTGACCGTGATCGCGTGGGCCTTCTTCGGCGCGTGCATCGCGCTGACCGGGGTGTTCCTCGCCTCGTTCCACACCTCCGCCACGGTGACGCTGGGCGGCACGCTCTCGCTCGATGCCATCGCGGCGGTGCTGCTGGGCGGTACCGCGATCGCCGGTGGACGAGGGACCGCCCTGCAGACCCTGGGCGGCGCGGTGCTGATCTCCGTCATCTCGGACGTGCTTCTGCTGCGCGGGTTCTCCACCGGCGTGCAGATCCTCGTGAAGGGAATCCTCGTGCTCGCCGTCGTCACCTTCGTGTACCTGCGCGCCACCAAGGGCCGCCGATGACCCGCCGTCGGCTTGCCGCGCCTGACCGTCTGATCCCCGCGGTCTCCCTGTTCGCGGTGCTGGTCCTTTTCGCGTGCTCGCCGATGGTGAGCGGCGAGGCCCTGGAGACGTTCGACGTCTACAACGCGCTGCAGGGCTTCGCCCAGCTGGGTCTGCTGGCCCTCGCGCTCGGGATCACGATGATCGCGGGCGAGTTCGACCTGTCGGTCGCCGGGACCTACGCGTTCGGTGGCATGCTCGCCGTCCAGGTCGGCGGGACGGCCCCCGTCCTGGGTGTGCTGGCGGCCGTGGCCGCGGGCGCCGCCATCGGCGCGCTGCAGGGCGGGTTGATCGCGCGGCTCCGGATCCCGTCCATTCCCGTCACGCTCGCGACCTACATCGCGTTGCTGGGGCTGGCTTACACGATGTCCGGCGGCCAGAGCAAGACCTTCGCCAACGACGGTGCGACGCTGTGGGTCGACCAGACCATCGCCGGGATCTTCTCGCCCCGCAGCCTGATCACGCTCGCGGCCTTCCTCATCGCCGCGCTCGTCCTGGGCTACACCAAGCTGGGACGCGAACTGCGCGCCATCGGCAGCGACCGCCGGGCCAGCCGCGTCGCGGGCGTCAACGTGGACCGGCGGATCGTTGGGATCTTCGCGCTGTCGGGGATGCTGGCCGCTCTGGGCGGTGCCCTGCTCAGCTACAGCCTCGCGTCGGCCAACCCCGACCCGGGCCTGCAACCGCTGATCCTTGCCGCTGTGGCCGCCCTGGTGGGCGGCGTGTCCCTGGCAGGTGGCCGTGGAGCTCCGCTCGGGCTGCTGGCCGGTGCGCTGTCGGTGGCCCTGCTCGCACAGGTCGTCGCGGTCACCGCCATGCCCGACTACTTCACCCAGTTGCTCTACGCTGCCCTGCTCGGAGCGATCGTGGCCATCGAGAGCCCCGGACTGCATCAGGCGATGGACCGGCTCCGAGCCCACCGCGCGGACGCGATGCTTCACCCGCCGACGGAAACGGTCAGCGCTGTCAAGGGAGGACGAGAATAACGGAAGCGACGACCGTGGGTGAAGGTGGACGGAGCACGCACGAGATCAAGCCGGGCTCACCGGTCTCCTATCTCGTCGGCGTTGCCGCCTGCGCGACCTCGGTCATCTTGATCGCCAGCCTGGCGTAGAACTCCCCGAGCTCCGAGGGGGTGTCGGGGCCATCGAGCCGGTACCAGCGCACCAGGTCGACCCCGAGTGACAGGATCGCCCGTGCGATCTTGTTGACGTCCCCGTCGGACACCGGCACATCGGAGATCCGCGCGTCTTCGATGTGCCGGTGGACCGCGTCCCGGAAGATCGTGTTGATCTCACCGCGCAGCGCCAGGATCTTGTCGTAGTGCTCGGGTCCCAGCGGCCCCAGCTCGTACTGGCAGATCCGGCCGACCGTGTGGTGCCTGGCGTGCCAGGACACGAACGCCGCGACCAGGCGGCACAGGTCTGCGCGTGCGTCCTCGCCGGCAGGCAGCCGGCGCAGGTCCTCCAAGACCCGGGTGTGGCCCATGCGGAGGATCTCGTACAGCACCTCTTCCTTGGACTCGAAGTGCACGTAGAGGGCTCCGGGGGAGATCCCGATCTTCGCCGTGATGTCCCGCGTCGTGGTCGCGTGGAACTCCTTCGCCGAGAAGCACAGGACCGCGGAGTTGAGCAGGGCCTTCGCCACGTCGCCGAGTTCGGCGTCCCACAGCTGCTCGGACGCGTCGTCGAGCCGGATCATCGCCGGTCTGGCACGGCGCCGTGGACCACGTTTGGCCACCATGCCGCTCAGAAGACCCGCGCGGAGCCGGTCATCTCCCGCTCCCCGGCCAGTGCCGCGAGGCCCTCGACTCTGGGCTTCGCCGTGACCACGATGCCTTTGCGCATGCCGGGCTCCCTGATCCGTCGCGCTCCCACACACTTACTGGACGCAGAGTTACTTTCGTGCACGGTGGGCGTCAAGTCCTCTTCCGGGTGTTGACAGCCAGGCACTATATCACTAACTATGCGCTTAGTAAGTATCCCTGCGAGGAGGGACGCCGACCGGATGCACGGCTTGATGCAGGAACGATCCCTGGCCCTTCCCCTGGTCTTCCGGCGGGTTGAGCGGTATTTCGGGCACAAGCGAGTGGTGTCGGGCCATGCCGCGGGGGAGACGGTTGTGGCTTGGAGTGAGGTCTGTGAGCGGACGCGCCGTCTTGCGGCGGTGCTGGATCGTCTGGAGGTTCCGCATCAGGCCCGGGTTGGAACGTTCGGGTGGAACAGCCAGCGGCATGTCGAGTTGTATCTGGCCGTGCCGTGCTCCGGCCGGATTCTGCACACCATCAATCACCGGTTGTTCGGCGAGCAGATCGGCTACATCGTCGAGGACGCCGCCGACGATGTGATCTTCATCGATCGTTCGTTGCTGGCGGTCGTCTGGCCGGTGGTCTCCGCCTCGGCCGGCATGCGGTACGCGGTGGTCATGGACGATGGTGCCGATGTGCCGCTGCCGGACGATCCGCGGATTCTGGACTACGAGACCCTCATCGCCGAGGCCGCGCCCGTCGGTCAAGAGTTCGCCGTGCCCGATGAGAACACCGCGGCGGCGCTCTGCTACACCTCGGGGACGACTGGGAACCCCAAGGGCGTCTTGTACAGCCATCGCTCGGTGGTCCTGCATGCGCTGCTGCTGCTGATGACCGACAATTTCGGGATCAATGAGCGCGATGTGATCATGCCCGTCGTGCCGATGTTCCATGTCAACGCTTGGGGGCTGCCGTACGCCGCGATGCTGAGCGGCGCGGATCTGGTCCTGCCCGGCCCGGTGACCGATCCCGCCGGACTGATCTCGCTGATGGAGCGGCACCGTGTCACCTTCTCCGGTGCGGTGGCCACCGTATGGCGGGGCATGGAGCCGTACCTCGCCGGCCATGACCTGTCCAGCGTGCGGATGATCGTCTGCGGTGGTGGCGCGGTCGACGAGGCGCTGTCTCGTTCGTACCAGAAGGCCATCGGGATACCGCTCACCAATGCCTGGGGGATGACCGAGACCAGCCCGGTGGTGACCACCTCGCGGCTGGCGACCGTGCACGACGGCCTGGACGCCGACGCCCGGCGCGCGGTCATCGGGTCCCCGGGCCCGGCGATTCCGTTGACCGAAGTGCGTCTGATCGGTGACGACGACGCCGAAGTGCCGTGGGACGGGGCGAGGCCTGGAGAGCTCCAGGTCATGGGGCCCACCATCGCGGGGCGGTACTTCGGGGAGGCCGAGCCCGGCCCGGCCTTCACCGAAGACGGCTGGCTCAGGACCGGGGACGTGGCGACGATCGACCGTTACGGGTACGTACGGATCGTCGACCGGACCAAGGACCTGGTCAAGTCCGGCGGTGAGTGGATCTCCTCCGTCGAGCTGGAGAACGCGATCATGGCCGAACCCCGGGTCGCCGAAGCCGCCGTGATCGGGGTGACCGACCAACGATGGGGCGAACGGCCGGTCGCCTACGTGGTCCCGAGACCCGGAGCCGAGCTCACCGCCGACGACGTGCGCGAGCACCTGGCCGACCACGTCGCCCGCTGGTGGATCCCCGAACAGGTGGTCTTCGTGCCCGAGATCCCCAAGACCGCCACCGGGAAGTTCTCCAAACGGCAACTACGAGCAGGACACCAACGGTAGGCCAGCACCCGACCACCCCACGAAGGAGCCGCGATCATGGCCATTGAACCCCGTCTCATCGTCACGGGCCGCGAGGCCGACGGAACCTCGGTGTTGGTCACCGACCAGCCCGGCGAACCGATCACCGTCGGCGCCATCCCCGGCTCGGAGTTCTACCTGCTGTGGGGCACCGAGGACGGCGGCGCCACCGTGGGCACCGAACCCCGGCAGCCGAAACTCGTCCCGTTCTTCCCCGGTACCGCGGGCACCCGCATCCTGTTCCTGCGGTGGGCGCCGGAGTCCTCCGCCCCAGAACAACTCGGCGACCCGGACGAACTGGCGGCCGAGGCCACCGACAAACTCCCCGGCCTGATGGACGTGTTCGAACCCGACCACCCCGGCATGCACACCACCGACACGATCGACTACGGCATCTGCCTCGAAGGCGAACTACACCTGGAACTGGACAACGGCGAAGAGGTCAAGCTCACCCCCGGCGCCTGCGTCGTCCAGCAGGGAACCCGCCACGCCTGGCACAACCGCAGCGACAAGCCGGCCCTGATGTGCTACGTCCTCATCGGCGCCGACCGCGACTCCTGATCTAAGGATCTCCTCGACGACGGCAAGGGCCTGACCATCATCGGCATGATCGCCGACTTCTGGGGCGGGTGGGGGCGCGCGATCCCCAATACGTCCTCGCGCATAAAGCGCACCCTGCCCCCCAACCCCGACAACCGCACCACGAGAACCCGAACCGACCCGCGAACTGCGTCAAGCTGGGCTTGGCCGCGCTCAAAGGGCTTGAAGAGCCCGAACTGCAGAAGCTCGCCCCGTCGCTGCGCACTGTTGAGGAGATGCTGCCGTCCGCGTGGGGGACCCGGGGCGCCGACCGTGCTCGCTTGCCTCAGGCCGTGCGGTCCTATCTGGCACTGGCCGGCGGGTCGCCTGCCGATCTGCCCGACTCGGTGCTCGTGCCGCGCGATCGATGGGCAGGGGACCTGAGGGAGTGGCTCGGCGCCGAACCTCTGCCGCATCTGGTCGAGTTGATCATTCATCTGGCGACCCTGGCGTCGGGCCGGCCGACGGCCGCGTGGCGGGGGACGTGCGAGGCATTGGCGCTCGGGGAGGGTGCACGGGAGTTCGGCCGGCGAGCGCTGGCCGGACTGGTGGAGTGCGACCCCACCACGATGCGGCGCCACGGTAAGCAGCAGCGGGTGCTGCTGGACGTCCGCAACCAGGAACTGGCGCGAGGTGTCGTCTGGATGGCGGCGCTGACCGAGGGCCCCGCAGCGGTGGCAGCACTGGAGGCGGTGTTCTTGCGGACGTCATACGACACCTTCGCCTACTTTCCCGAGCCCAAGGTGGCCACGGCAGCGGTGCACGCGCTCGGGGTCATCCCCGGCCCGGAGTCGTCCGCGGCGCTGCGGCGGTTGCTGGCGAGGACCCACCATGCGGGAGATCGCAAGCAGATCACGGCGGCGCTCAGTTCCCCGTGACCTTCGGTCGTCATGTTGGTGTGGCGGGTGTGTCACGCTGGGTGGGTGGTTGGTGGGGGTTTGTCTGGGTGGGTGCGGTGGCGGGTCGGGGTTGCGATCTCGTGTGCCTTTGTTGCCGTGGTGGGTGGGGGCGGGGTGGTGGCCGCCTGGCGGCTCGGGCTCTTCAACTCGGATGGACGGTTCGAGGATCTGGACGCGTGCGCGCTCATGCCTGAAGCGGGAGTCCTTGCGCCGTTGGTTTCGAACGGGCGGCGAGAGCCTGGGGCGTCCAAGCCTCGGTCGTTTCTTGGATGGGGCGGGGATACCTGGTCAGAGTGCAAATGGAGCAGCGTGCCGGCGGGGATCGACCGGCCGTTCCGGACGGTGCGTGTTCACGTCCAGACGAAGCATGCGGCCACGAATCGGACCGGCCCTGAAGTCGCCGCCGATGCGCTGCAGAACTGGTACGACAACCGTGTTCGCCGGGGTGCGCGGGTAACGCCGGTCGACGTTGGAGAGAGGGGCTACGGGGTCACCGACAAGGCGACCTACGTCGTCATCGTGGCTCGCGTCGAGGTGTTCGATGTGCACGCCAAGTTCAGGGTGTCCAACGCCGTTGTGGACGTTTCGGCGCGTACCCATGACCAGCCGGGCGTTGAGGAGAGGGCGCAAGTGGACGGCCTCGCGAAGAGGGTCGCCGCCCGGTTGAACTCCTTCGGCTGATCCGCCGGGGTAGTCGCGCCGTTGAGCTGAGCGCTTTATCGTTCGTTGGGTGTCGGGTGATCAACGGGTGCGCAAGCCTGGTGACGAGGCCGTTCTGGTGGCGATCAAGCGGCCGTCGCGGGAACGCCGGCGTGCGCTGGGGCGGCGGGCCTTGGGGCGGATGGGCCGGGCGCAATGGATCGTGGCGGGGCCGCTCGTCGCGGTCGTTCTCTTTTTCGTTGTCGCCTTGACCGTCTACCCGCCCTTGTACGTCCTCTTCGGCACGAGCGTGCCGGGACTCGTCGATGAGAAGGGGCCCCTTTCGGCCGGGGACAAGTTCAAGGCATTGGGGATCTGGATTCCCTGGATCCTGATTCTCGGATTCGCGGTTTGGGCGTTCGTTCGGCAGCGGGTCATGCGTCCGTACCTGGCCGTGGATGCGGACGGGGTCTGGCCCGTCTTCGGTGGGCGTATTCGGGATGGGCTCGGGTGGCAGGAGATCGCCGCGATTCATGTCGTGGCGGAGAACGCGCCCACTACGGTGCCCGCGGTGGAGGCTTCGCCGCCGTTCGTGGAGATCTTTCCGACCAGGGCGATTGACGATTCCGGCTCGGCGACTCCGTTGGCGGCCATGGTCGTCATGGCTCAGCCTCCTGTGCCGAGGTTGCGCGGTAAGCGTTACGTCATTGAGCTGGCCGTGCCGCCTGATGAGTTGGGGCGCGCCATCGACTGGTTCGGTGCAGGTAAGCGCCTTGTCTTGAGGTAGAGCCGAACTGCCCCCGAGCAAACCGGGTCGCTTGTTAGGGCGTTCTAGGGACGGTGAGGGCAGCCTTGGTGGAGCGGATTCGCGTGGCGGGCGGTGCGGCGGCGAAGGCGGCGGTGTCGCGGTGGGCGCGACGTCCGGCGTCGGACGGGGACGAGAAGGGCCGGTCGACCTGGGCGCGGGGGCGGGTGCTCGCGGCGCTCGCGGTGATGACCGCCGGGCTGTTCGCGTTCCACAGCGTCCTGCCCGATTCGATGGGCAGTCTGGTCGAAGCGTTTCTGCCTTGGTTCGGTCTGGCCGTGGTGGTGCTGCTCATCTTGGCGGTGGTTCGCCGTTCGGCTACCGCGCTCGTGGCCCTGGTCCTGCCGGTGGCGGCGTGGATATACGGTTTCGGCGGGTTGTTGCTGCCCGTGGGCGAGCCTGGCGGGCACGACCTGGTCGTCGTGCAGCACAACGTCAGCGACGAGAACACCGACCCGGCGGGGACGGCTCGCGCACTGGCCAAGGCCGAACCCGATCTCATCGCGGTGGAAGAGCTGGTGCCTTCGGCGGTGCCGGTTTACGAGAGGACGTTCGCGGCGGATTTCCCGTATCACGCGGTTCAGGGCACCGTCGGGCTCTGGTCGAGGCATCCGCTGAGCGGTGTCAGGGCGCTGGACATCAAGCCCGACGGGATCACGGAGGAGTGGAACCGCGGGCTGCGGGCCGTGGTCTCCGCGCCGCACGGTGAACTCGCCGTGTATGTCGCGCATCTGCCGTCCGTCCGCGTAAGGGCGAGTGGTCTGGCGTCGGCCTGGCGTGATGAGAGTGCCGGACTGCTGGGCAATGCCGTTGCCGCGGAGGAGGTAAAGGCGGTGATCCTGCTGGGCGACCTCAACGGGACGGTCGATGATCGTGGGCTAGGACCGCTGACATCGCGGATGAACGTGGCCGAGCGCGGGTTGGCCTTCAGCTTCCCCGTGTCTTTGCCGGTGGCTCGCATCGACCAGGTCATGGCGCGGTCGGCGACCGTCCGTCACGTTTGGACCCTGCCCGCCACCGGCAGCGATCACCTGCCGATCGCCGCACGGGTCACGCCGGATTGACATGCCAGGGGCGTTCGCCGGGCTCGGGCAGGGTGCCGCGCTTCACGAGGATCTTCGTGCCGTCGTCGGCCTCGCCTTCGTCGTCGCCGGTCATGACGAGCGACGCCCCGGCGCTCACGTTACGCACCGCCTCGCGGCGGCCGGGGGTAGAACCTGTTCTTGTCTTATCGCGGTGGAGCGAGCAGGCTGTGTCGCATGGATCTGGTTGCCCTGGAAGAGATTCGGCGGCTGAAGTACCGCTACCTGCGCTGCGTCGACCTCAAGCTGTGGGACGAGTTCGCCGAGGTGTTCACCGAGGACGCCGTCGCCGAGTACGACACGCCCGTCCTGAAGAAGACGCTCCGGCTGGAGGGGCGGGACGCGATCCTCGACTACATGCGCTCGAACCTCGGGCCGGACAAGATCTCGACGCACACGGCGGGCTGCCCGGAGATCGACCTGGACGGCGACCGGGCCACCGGCGTCTGGTCGCTGGACGACACGATCATCATCCCCGGGCACAACCTGCTCATCCGGGGCGCCGCGTTCTACTACGACACCTACCGGCGCGGGGACGACGGGACGTGGCGGGTCGAGAGGACCGGGCACCGGCGGACCTACGAGTACATGGTGTCGCTGGACGACGCCCCGAGCCTGAAGTTCACCACCTCCCATTGACCGGGACCTCGCGTTGACCTCCACCTAGAACGAGTTCTAGCGTGCGTCACGCCAGTCGCGATCACGAGCACGGCTAAGCTCCTCACCCGCGATCCCAGGAGAGCCCGGTGGCCACCGACTCAGCCGCAGGCACGACCGACCGTTCCGCAGCCGCCGCGCGCTCGTTCGCCGACGCGGTCCTGGAGGCCGAGCGGATCATCCGCACCGCGCCGCACGTCAAGACCGACCAGGACCTGGCCGAGGGCCTCGACTACCTGGCCGGCAGCATCAAGGCGTCGCTGCACATGGTGGGCGCCTACCAGCAGGACTATCCGTTCTTCGCGTCGTCCACCGGCCCCTACACCAAGCTGGGGCTCGACAATCCCGACACGCTCTACTTCCACGCCTACATCAGGGACGACGCCGAGTACGTGGTCACGGGTCGGCGCGGCACGACCGCCGATCTCAGTTTCCAGATCATGAACGGCGACTACTCGCCCACCGAGTCGCCCGACAGCCTCACCGCCTTCGACGACCGCGAGCTGGACATCGCCGCGGACGGGACGTTCCAGGTCCGCTTCGGCCCGGCGAAGGAGGACGCCGGCCCCGGTTACGTCGCGCTCGCCCCCGGATCGGCGATGCTGATCGTCCGGGAGGTGTTCAGCGACTGGCCGAACGAGAGGCCCGGCGAGATCCGCATCCACCGGGCCGACACGCTCGGGACGTCCCCGCTGCCCACGCCGTCCGATCGGATGGCCCGGCGGTACGAGATCGCGGGGAAGATGCTGGTGTCGAGGATCCGCACCTTCCTGGCCTTTCCCGAATGGCACTACCTGCAGTTGCCGGTCAACACGCTGACCGAGCCGCGGCCGACACCCGGCGGGCTCGCCACGCAGTTCTCGTCCGTCGGCCACTACGACCTGGACGACGACGAGGTCATGGTCATCACCGCTCCGGCCGCCGCCAAGGACGTGGCCCCCTACCAGGGATTCCAGCTCGGCAGCATGTGGTACATCTCGCTCGACTACATCAACCACCAGACGAGCCTCACCGCCGACCAGGCCCGCGTGGACGAGGACGGCATGATCCGATACGTGGTCAGCGAGCGCGATCCCGGCCTCGCCAACTGGATCGAACGCACAGGTCATCGCCGCGGTTATCTGCAATTCCGCTGGCAACGCCTCACCCGCGACCTCAAACCGGAAGACGGCCCGAGCGTCGAGGTGGTGCCGTTCGACGAGCTGCCGAACGTTCTGCCCTTCCACGACGGGCAGCGCATAGGCAAGGACGAATGGGCGGAGAAGATAGCCGCGCGCCAGACCGCCGTCGCGAAGAGGATGCTCGGCTGATGGGCACGGAACTGCTGAAGGACAAGGTCGTCGTCGTATCCGGGGTCGGCCCCGGGCTGGGACGCGGCCTCGCGCTCCAATGCGCGGTCGCCGGCGCCGATGTCGTGCTCGCCGCCCGCAAGGAGAAGCGCCTCCTGGAGGTCGCCAAAGAGGTCGAGGAGATCGGCCGCCGCGCCGTCACCGTCCCGACCGACATCAGGGACGCGGACGCCTGCGAACGGCTCGCCGAGACGGCCAAGGAGGCGTTCGGACGTGTCGACGGCCTCATCAACAACGCCTTCGCGACGCCGCCGCTGACCGATCTGACCACGGTCGACATCGACGCGGTGCGCGCCGGGTTCGAGACCAACGTCCTGGCCGCGCTGCACCTCACGCGGCTGTTCGTCCCGGCGCTGGAAGAGACCGGCGGCTCGGTCGTGATGGTCAACTCGGCCGTCCTGCGCCATTCGAGGCGGACGTTCGGCGCCTACAAGATGGCCAAGGCCGCGCTGCTCGCCATGGCGCAGAACCTGTCCACCGAACTCGGCCCGCGCGGCATCCGCGTCAACACGATCGCGCCGGGCTACATCTGGGCTCCGAACCTCAAGTGGTACTTCAACCACCTCGCGGAGAAACGCGGCGTCCCGCCGCAGCAGGTGTACGACGAGAACGCCGCGACCACCGACCTGCGGAAACTGCCCGAGCCCGACGAGGTCGCCGACACCGTCGTGTTCATGCTGTCGCCGCTGGCCCGCGCCGTCACCGGCCAATGCCTGGACGTCAATTCCGGCGAGTGGCACCACTAGGAAGGGCGCACCGATGGCGAACGGCCGCGACAGCGTGGGGACCGTCGAGGACCTGCACGCCTCCGCCAGGAAAGTCACCGGCATGGACGACTTCGGTGGCGACGAGTACATGGAGGGCCTGCGCGTCCTCGTGGAGTCGCTCGTCAAGGACGCGGGGCTCACCCCGTTCGGCAACAAGGCGCAGCGGGCGATGCTGCGCGGCGCTCTCGCGGCGCGCCAGTTCTCCGAGGCGGCCTGGCGGCGTCATCCCGAGTACGCCGGCGTTCCCATCGAGCGGCCCGTTTTCGTGACCGGCCTGCCCCGCACCGGCACCACCGCCTTGCACCGGCTGCTCACCGCCGACCCGGCCCACCAGGGCCTCGATCTGTGGCTCGCGGAGGTGCCGCAGCCCCGCCCCCCGCGCGAGACCTGGGCCGACGATCCCGTCTTCCAGGCGATCGACGCCGGATACCGCCGGCATCACGTCGAGAACCCGGAGTTCATGGGCGTCCACTACATCTCGGCGGACTCGGTCGAGGAATGCTGGCAGCTCCTGCGCCAGAGCATGCTGTCCATCTCGTTCGAATGCCTCGCCCACCTGCCCACCTACTCGGCGTGGCTCGCCGGGCGGGACTGGACGGACGCCTACCGCCGCCACCGGCGCAACCTCCAACTCATCGGCCTCAACGACGCGGGGCGCCGCTGGGTGCTGAAGAACCCCAGCCACCTGTTCGCGTTGGACGCGCTGCTCGACGTCTACCCCGACGCCTTGATCGTCCAGACGCACCGCTCTCCGCGCACCGCGATGGCGTCGATGTGCAGCCTCGCCGCGCACGCCACCGCCGGATGGTCGGACGTGTTCACCGGCGCCACGATCGGCCGCGACCAGCTCGACCTGTGGAGCCGGGGCCTCGACCGGTTCCGCGCCGAACGTGCCCGGCACGATCCGGCGCAGTTCGCGGACGTCCACTACGACGATTTCGTCCGCGATCCCATCGGAACGGTCGAAGGCGTATACACCCGGTTCGGCCTGCCCTTCACCGACGAGGCCCGGACCGCCATGACGGAGCTCCACAACGCGAGCGCCACCGGCGCCGCAAAACCGGCACATCGGTACTCCCTGGAAGACTTCGGCCTTACCGCGTCCCAGATCGACGACCGTTTCGCCGACTATTCCGCGAGCCCGCGCTTGCCGGACGCGGCGCCGGGGTAGGGCACCCAGCACTCACCGAGGGTGCTCATGGGGGATGAGCCTGATGACCGGACCGCTGCCGCCCACCCGCAGGAATCGCGCGAGCCTGGCCTACAAGATCCGATATGCCGCACGGAACCCGGACAAGATCAGGTCGTATCTGTCGCGGGTCGCCCGCGATCTGAAATTCCGCGTTTCCAGCCGGAACCACATCGCCTACTACCGGGCCGTCATGAAGTCCGACACGGCGCGGGACCCGGAGGCCGCTGTCGGCAGCCGCTCCCACGAACGCTGGCTCGCGCTCGGCCAGATGCAGTTCGACTACCTGCTCAAACACGGCCTCAAGCCGGACGACCGGATCCTGGAGATCGGTTGCGGGAACCTGCGGGCCGGCTGGCGCTTCATCGACCACCTCGACGCCGGGAACTACTACGGCATCGACATCTCGCCCGACATCCTGCTCGCCGCGCAGAACACCCTCGTCCGCCACGACCTGGGCGAGAAGCTCCCGCACCTGATGCTCGTCGACGACCTGAAGCTCAAGTTCCTGCCTTCCCGGCACTTCACCATCGTGCACGCGCACAGCGTGTTCAGCCATTCGCCCATCGAGGTCATCGACGAATGCCTCGCCCATGTCGGACGCGTTCTGGCTCCCGACGGCTTCTTCGACTTCACCTTCGACCGGACCGAGGGAACCGAGCACCACGTCCTGCGTGAGGACTTCTACTACCGCACCGAAACGCTCCTCGCGCTGGCCGAACGCCATGGATTCAGCGCCCGTTTCATGGACGACTGGGAAGAACTCCCGCACGGCCAGTCGAAAATCCGCGTCACCCACCGCGAAACCTGACGCCGGCGGCGCCGCCGCCCGTGGATTCGTCTTTACACGCGCATGGGTTTGATCGACACGGCGGCGAGGAATCCTTCGCCAGTTCGGAGAGATCTGAGGTCGGGGGAACGATGGACGTCGCTCAGCTCGCCCGCGCCTTCGCCGCCCCGGCGGTGGCGGCGCTGCTGGCCGGCGCGCTCCTCGCGGGATGCGGCGACGACCCGACCGAGACCGATGTGTCGCCCGCGGCCGGCATCTCGGGGCAGATCGGGGCGGTCGACATCCGCGACCTCTTCGTCCTTGGCGGCCAGGAGGGCGAGACGATCCAGCGGGGCGGGTCGGTGCCCGTCTACATGACGCTGGTCGACTCGCCCAGCGACGCCGAGAGCCTCGACGCGTCCGGGAGCCCCGATCCCCGCGCGGGCACCGACCGGCTGACGGCGGTCTCGTCGCCCCAGGCCGCCTCCGCGGAGATCGTCGGCGGGACGGTCCGCCTCCCCGCGGGCGGGAACGTGCGAATCGGGCCCAAGCCCACGATCGTCCTGCGCGGGCTCAAGCAGGCCGTGCAGTCCGGGCAGTTCGTCCCGATCACCTTCCGTTTCGAGCGGTCCGGCAGCGGGTCCTTGAACGTCCCGGTCCAGGCCCGTGAGGGCGATCTGGAGAGCTACTCCCCGGCCCCTTGAGGGCGGTGCCGGAATTTTCCGGACTTGAAGGGGAAGGCATCGGGGGCGTGGGCACCCCCCGCGACCTCCGGCCCGCAACGCCTCCCGGAGGTTTCCGTCCGCCGACCAGAGGGACCATGCTTCTCTTCACCAACGCCAACGCCGGCACCCATGACGCTGAGACCGTGGAGAAGGTCGCCGGCCTCCTCCGGGACGCCGGGCGGGACGTGACCGTCTGCCCGTCCGCGTCGTCCGGCGACCTCGACCAGGCTCTGGACGGCGACCGGGACGCGGTCGCCGTGGCCGCCGGCGGCGACGGGTCCATCAACCGCCTGGTCGGCGCCCTGTACCGGCGCGGCGAGCTCGACCGGACGGTGGGGCTGGTGCCGATGGGCACCGGGAACGACCTCGCCCGCAACCTCGGCGTCCCGCTCGACCCCGAGGACGCCGCCCGCCTCCTGCTGGACGGCGGCCGGCGCGAGCTGGACCTGATCGTGGACGAGGACGGCCGCGCGACGCTCAACGCCGTCCACGCGGGCATCGGGGCGGCCGCCGCAGCGAGCGCCACGCGGTTCAAGTCGCGCCTGAAGGCCGCCGCCTTCCCGCTGGGCGCGACTCTGGCTGGCCTCCGCCACTCCGGATGGCGGCTGAAGGTCGAGGCGGACGGCGAGCCCGTCGCCGAGGGCAAGTTCCTGATGGTGGCGCTCAGCAACGCGTCCGGCATCGCGGGCGGTACGGCCCAACTCGCCGCGGACGGCCACCCCGGGGACGGCAAGCTCGAACTGGTCGTCTCGGCCGCCACCGGACCGTTCGCGCGGGTCGCCTACGCCCTGCACCTGCGGAAGGGAACCCACCGGTTCAGGGACGACGTCCTGCACAGCACGGCGTGCAGCGTCACCCTCAGCGGCGAGGACTTCCGGATCAACAGCGACGGCGAGGTGTCCGGCCCCTACACGAGGCGCACGTGGACCCTGCACCCGAAGGCCTGGCGCCTGATCGCCCCGCCCGCCGCCGGCTGAAGCCCGCAAGGCACCCCCGCACTTCCCGAAGTCAGAGCGGGTGTGGTTAGCATCACCTGTGGTGACCGCCGCCGAACGATTCGCCGCGTACGGGCCTTCGCATTGGGCCGCGCTCGGGTTCTTCGCGATCGGATGCGTCGGGCTGGTGCTCCTCGGCCGTGCGCAGCGGACGGCGGGTCCGGAACCCGGGGAGCAGGCCAGAGGCTTCGGCAGGGCGTACGCGCTCGCGGTCGTCTACGTGATGATCGGCACCCAGCTGCACTCGCTGCTGCCCGGGCAGTTCCGGCTCGGCGGCTCCCTGCCGCTGCAACTGTGCGACCTGGCGTGGCCCGCCGCGGTCGTCGCGCTCTGGACGCTCGGCAGGCGCTCCTTCGCGCTGACGTACTACTGGGGCCTCACCCTGTCGGTGCAGGGCCTGATCACCCCCGCGCTGAACAACAACGACTTCCCGGACATCGCCTACCTGGGCTTCTTCGGGATGCACCTGATGATCGTGTGGGCCGCGGTGTACCTGACGTGGGGGCTCGGGATGCGCCCGGACTGGGGGAGCTACCGGTTCGCGTGCGCGGTCACGGCGATCTGGGCGGTCGCCACGTTCGTGTTCAACCTGATCGCCGGGACGAACTACGGCTACCTCAACGAGAAGCCCGGCACCGGGTCGGTGCTCGACCTGATGGGCCCCTGGCCGTGGTACATCCTGGTCGAGGCCGCCATCATCCTGGTCGGCTGGGCGCTGATCACCTGGCCGTGGACGCGGGCGGACCGGGCGCGCGAGGCCGCCCGCTGACAGCGGCTCAGGCCAGCCAGAACCCGGTGCGGGTCAGCCACAGGTCGAGCAGGCCCGCGTCGCCGGCCACCTCGACGCGGGGCGCGGGCCGCCGGTAGAGGAGCATAAGGACGTCCGTGGCCGGACCGCGAACGGTGACCGCGGGCTTATCGGCAGCGCCGTCGCGCTGGGAAGTCGGCTTGCCCCCGGTGAGGTCGACCAGCCACCGCGCCTCGCCCGCGTGGAACTGCAGCGTCCGGCCGGGGCCGAGCAGGCCGGGCGCGTCCGGTCCGGGCTCGTACGCCTCCGGCACGGTGGCGAACTCGATCCATTCGTCCACGCCGTCGAGCGCGACGTCCTCGTCGAGCGTGTACTCGGCCCCGGTCGCCAGCGCGGCGTCGGCCCGGTGCACGGCGGTCTCGAACGTCATGCGGCGGGCCCAGAAGTCGGCGGTCCGGCGGTCGATGTCGGACGGGTTCCACACCTCCACGCCGGGCCCGGCCTCGTGCAGGCACGCGGCCAGCCGGGAGGCTCCCTCGGCGAGCCAGGGATCCAGGACCGCCCAGTCCTCGTCGGCGTATCCGGCCAGGTCGTTGGCGGCCTTGTCGGAGACGGGCTCGGTGGCCCGCGTCCGGACGGCCGTCTCGGCCCACCGGTGGTCACCGCCGACGTGCCGGAGCAGCTGGCCGACGTTCCACCCGGGACAGGAGGGCACCGGCGCGGTCATGTCCGTGTCCTTGGCGTGCGCTCTCAGCAGATCGGTCTGGGCGACGATCTCCTCGCAGTAGCGGTCGAACGGCAGGAGCATGAGTTGATCATAGGGACACGGTGCCTCTCCAGTGGTCGTTCACGCCGGTTCTCCGGCCTTGAGCAGGTGGGCGTCGAGCGATGACCGGGGACGATCGGCATCGCCCCGAGCGCGAACATCAACCCGGACCGCACTCGTCCGAGCCTCTTCGAACCCGTCCACGGCTCCGCCCCCGACATCGCCGGGCAGGGCATCGCCAACCCGGTCGGCCAGATCTGGTGCGCCTCGATGATGCTCGACCATCTCGGCCACCCCCGCCGCTCCCTGACCCGACTCGCAGGCCTCAGAGTTTGGCGACGATGAGCTTCGTGAACGGGATGGTGATGTGCTCGCGTTCGAACGCGACCTTCTTCTGGAAGCCGCCCGCCGACTCCCTGTCGAAGGTCACGATCTTCCCGGCCAGGGAGTAACGCACCTTCTCCTCGCTTGAGCGCTCGCGTTTCTGGTAGGCCGACGGTGCCGAGATCTTGAAGGTGATCCGGCCGCGCGCGCACTGCACCTCGGTGGTGGTCCGGTCCGCGGCGCAGCCGTCCCCGACCTCGACGCTGTTGGTGCCGCCGGAAGGCAGCTCGCTCTCGGGCAGAGCGGTGACACGCCTTCCGGCCGTCCGCTCATCGATCAGGACGGCCCCGTTCATCCCGGGAAGCCGGAAGGCGATGGTGCACCTGGCGCCTTTCGCGGTGACCTCGCGGCTGGACCCGATCAGGCTTATCTTGATGTCGCTCGATCTGTGGCTCACTTTCGTCGCCTGCGGAGGGACGGACCTGATCTCCGCCGCGGTCAGAAAGGAACAGGCCGCAGGCCACTGGTCGAACGCGAAATACCCGGACGAGTCGAATGCCGCCGGATAGCTGACGCGCTGCCCGGTGCCCTTCGCCGTTCCTATCTCGATCACCGCTGGCGGCTCTGATGAGCAGCCGCCCACCGCGGCGCATGCCACGATGGCGAATGCCAGCCGCCTCGCGGTACTCGCTCCCGGAGCGCGTGCCGGTTCCCGCTTCTTGTCATTGCTCAAGACTTCACCTACACGATAGAAGTGACCTGTTACTGGATAGTCGAATCCGGCTTTCCGTCCGCTATCAGCGTCCTGTCTTCGCTGGTCAACGTCCTGTCGTCCACACAGGAGGTCCTGCCGTGATCAAGCCGTGGTGGCCGCTCGCCGGTCTGGCCGCCATCCAGCTCGGGGACGCCGCGATGTGCCTGAAGCCCGCCGGCTTCATCCGCGCCTGCCTCACCGATGTCAGGTTCCCCCGCCGTTACTGGCGGCTGCTGCCCGTTCTGAAAACGGCCGCGGCAGTGGGCCTCATGGCCGGGATCTGGATCGAACCGCTGGCCGTCATCACCGCCGCCGCACTGGTCGCCTATTTCCTCGTCGCCATCATTTTCCATATCCGCGCTCGCGACTTCGGACGCAACCTTTTCGTTAATGCCACGGGAATGCTCGTCCTCTGCATACTCGTGCTGGCGGTCGTCCTGCGCTCGGTATGACGCACGATGCGGCGGCATTAGCCGGAGTGGCCGGGCCGGACGAGATCGGACGCTCGCGCGAACCTCGGCGCCGGGACTCACCCGTCCGAGTGGCCGTTCATCGCGCCGCACGGTGCTCCCTGGAGTAGATCGGCGTTGACCCGCTCTTTGACTAAATGTCGGTTTTGGGTGACGCTCCGTGAGCATTAACGGCACGTCAGCCGACACACGGGAGGCCGACACCTAGGTGCATGGGGGGCATCGTGAGTCAGGACGACAGGCGGGGCGCCGGGCAGGGTGCGGCTGGAACGATGCGCAAGCGGGGGGACGACGGAGGGTCGAGCGAACTCGTCACCCCCGGCGGCAACACCAGGATCGCTGACGGTGTCGTCGCGAAGATCGCCACTACGGCCGCCAGGCAGGTCGGCGGCGTGCACGAAATGGGCGCGGGCGTATCCCGGGCGCTCGGATCGGTTCGGGAGCGTCTGCCGGGCGTGACGGCCGACAGCTCGCAGGGCGTGGCCGTGCAGGTCGGTGAGCGTCAGGCGGCTGTCGACATCGACCTGGTCGTCGAATACGGGCTGTCGATCCCCGACCTGGCCGCCGCCGTTCGCACCAACGTCGTCAACGAGATCGAGCACATGTGCGGCCTGGAGGTCGTCGAGGTGAACATCACCGTGGACGACGTCCACATGCCCGGTGACGAGCCGGAGGCGCGGCCCGAGGAGTCCCGAGTTCGATGAACTCTCCGACGGACGTCGTGGGCGCGTCCCAACAGCCCTGGTCAGGGGCCGCCGGCGAACCGGGTCCGGCCGGAGGGCAAGGGCCCTACGAGCCGGGGCTCGTCGCCGGGGCGGCGCGACCGGGCGCCCTGTCAAGCGAGAGACCGCCCGGCGGAACCAGCGCGGTGGCCGCCCAGTCATGGACAGCGCCCAGCCGCCGGGAGCCGCTCGCGGAGCTGGCGGAGCGGGTCGCGGAGAAGGCCATGGCGTGCCCGGACGTACTGGGCCTGACGGCCGGTCCCCGCGGCTGGATCGTGACCTACCGCGTCGGGCCCCCGTTCGCGGGGGTCGCCGTTCACGAAGCGGTGATCGAGGTGGGGGTGGTCGTCCGGTACGGACGCCCGTTCGCCGAGATCGCCGAGGATGTACGGCGTCTGGTCAGTCCTCTTGCCGGTCGGAGGACGGTGGATGTGCTGATCGGGGACGTGGCCGATGGCGGGTAAGCGTTAGCCGAGTGGGAGATCCAGATGGATGTGAGAGTGCTGTGGCCCGTGGTCGGCCTGGCCTTCGGGGTGGCCCTGGGGTTCGCCGGAGCGTTCGGTGGTGCCGGGCCGTTCTTCCTCGTGCTGTTCCTCGGCGCGCTCGGGTTCGTGGTCGGCCGTGTCATCGAGGGCGGTCTCGACCTCCGGGAGATCTTCTCCCCGGGCGGCGCGGGACGGCGCCCGCGATGACGAAGACCGAGCGGGGCAGGACGACGATCCGCGACCGGGCCGTCGCGCGCATCGTCGTCAAGGCCGCGCAGGATGTCGAGGCGGTCGGCGGGCTCGGCCGGACGATCGCCGGCGTGCCGGTCCCCGGGCGGCGCCCCGCCCGCACCGAGGTGTGGGTGAACGGCGACATCGTCACGGCCAAGGTCGCTCTGTCGGTGACGTACCCGATGCCGGTGCGCGCTGTCGCCCGCCGGGTGCGCCAGAGCGTCCGCGATCGGGTGATGGGGTTGACCGGACTCACCGTCCGGCAGGTGGACGTCGACGTAGCCGAGCTGGGGCGTCCGGCGGCGGGTGAGAGGACGGTGCTGTGACCGCGCACGCCGGTGCCCGGCCCGCCACCGAGCCGCGCACCCGCGTGACCGGTACGCGTAAGGCCGACCGGGCGGCCAGGCACGCGTTCCGTTCGCGCCGGGTGCCGTCGGCCCTCGCCGGGGCGCTGCTGATGGCGGCGGCCGGCGTGCTGACGGCGATCGAGGTCATCTCGGCGTTGCTGGACCGCCAGGCCCACATCTTCCCGCACGGGTGGGTGCAGGACGCGGAGTGGAACGACTGGTACGTGCTCGCGATCTTCGCGACTCTGGCGCTGATCGGCGTCTTCTTCGTGCTGGCCGCCCTGCTGCCGGGCACGTCCCGGATCGTCCCGCTGCACGGGCGGGACTCGGGCCTGGTCATGGGGGTGAGCAGGCGTGGGCTCAAGCGCGTCGTCGCCGCCGCGGCCGAAGGGGCGCCGGGCGTGTCGGGTGTCCGGAGGGTGCGGCTGCGCCGTCGGCAGGTGAAGGTGGTCGCGGAGACGCCCGTTCATGCCCCGGCGAGGCTGGACGAAGGGGTTGCCGAGGCCGTCCGTGAGCGGCTCGATCAGCTTGGGCCGCTGCCCAGTCGCTCGGTCGCGGTGCGGATGCAGCACCGGGAGGGGTGATGGTGATGGACCGCCGTCCCGCGCACGTCAACCGCACCGGCCTGATCCTGCTCGGCTTCGTCCTCGCCGCCGCAGGGGGCGGTGGCTTCGCCCGCGGCCTGGGCGCCTTCGGAGACACGCGGGCCTCCGCCCCGGTGCTCACCGGCCAGGCCCGCCGCTTCGCCGATGACCATGGCTGGTTCTGGCCCGCCGTCGCTGCGGCTGCCGTCGTCTTGGCGCTGCTGGGACTGGCCTGGCTGCTCATGCAGATCCGCTCGGGCCGATTGCGGGGCCTGGCGCTGGAGCCGGACGCCGAGGCCGGCACGACACGGGTGGAAGCCAAGGCCATCGCGGGCGCGCTCGAAGCGGAGATCGGAGAGTACCCGGGCGTGCACAGGGTGCGGGCACGGCTGATCGGTTCGTCCAAGCGCTCCGAGCTGCGCCTGAACATCGCCTACGGGCAGGATGCGGACCCCGCCGAACTTCGGCGGCGCATCCAGGACGAGGCCATCCCCCGGCTCTGCACCGCTCTCGAACGCGGGTCGATCCCCACCGTGGTGCGACTGCGGCCTCTACCCGGAAAGCAACCCGCAACCGTCATCTGAAACGCGGTGGCTCGGCGACG
The DNA here is from genome assembly GCF_047130825.1 of Actinomadura madurae. Classification (NCBI taxonomy): domain Bacteria; kingdom Bacillati; phylum Actinomycetota; class Actinomycetes; order Streptosporangiales; family Thermomonosporaceae; genus Actinomadura; species Actinomadura madurae. Next base: position 5,741,425 of record NZ_CP083237.1, on the reverse strand, counting down.
TGAACCGATCTTGGTTCCCGCGGTCACCACGTGGCCGGTTCGGATACCACCACGCCTCTCTACCGCCCGCCGCACGACGTGCGGAGCACCCGCCGCGCGACGGGGCAAGTATTCGTGGTGACGAACGTTTTTGACGTTCCAGCAGGTCAGAGGGTTATCTGAAAATCCGTTGCCGGTCAGGCGTTGACCGTGGCCAGGCGCGTGCCTACTGTGCCGGGGGTAAGAGGTCTTACCTTTCGGAGGCAAGAGTGAATCAGCCACCCGGTTTCCTCGCTCACTACGAGGGGGACTCGGTCGCGGTCGCGGTCAGGGACGTCGCGGCCGGCCCGGCGCAGTGCGGCTACCTGCGCGGGCCGGACGCCGTGGACCTGGAGGTGCTCCAGGACATCCCGCTCGGGCACAAGGTCGCCCTCGTCGACATCCGGCAGGGCGAGGACGTGCGGGAGTACGGGGCCCGCACCGCGGTCGCGTCCGCGGACATCAGGAAGGGCGAGTACGTCCACGTTCACAACGTGAGGAGCGCGCGGTGGCAGAACAGCATGGCCTGACGGGATACCGCCGGGAGAACGGCACGGTCGGCATCCGGAACCACACGGTCATCCTCCCCGTCGACGACCTGTCGAACGCGGCGGCCGAGGCGGTCGCGAAGGTCGTGCCCGGCACCCTCGCCCTGCCGCACGCCTACGGGCGGCTCCAGTTCGGCGAGGACCTCGAACTGACCTTCCGCACGCTCATCGGCACCGGCCGCAACCCCAACGTGGGCAGCGTCGTCGTCATCGGGATCGAGCCGAACTGGACGAACCGGGTCGTCGAGGGCATCGCCAAGACCGGCAAGCGGGTCGAGGGCCTCGCCATCGAGGGCGTCGGCGACCTGCGCACCATCGAGCGGGCGTCCCGGATCGCCCAGCGGTTCCTCCAGGAGGACAGCGAGCGCGGCCGCGAGCGCGTCGAGCGCGGCGAGATCATGCTGTCGATCAAGTGCGGGGAGTCCGACACCACCAGCGGGCTCGGGTCCTGCCCGACCACGGCCGAGGCGGTCGACCGGTGGGTGGACGCGGGCGGCACCGTGCTGTTCGGCGAGACGAGCGAGCTGACCGGCGGCGAGCACCTGATCGCCGACCGCTGCGTGAACGACGAGGTCCGGGCCAGGTTCCAGGGCATTTACGACGACTACCTGGCGATGATCGAGCGGACCGGCGCCAACCTGCTCGGCTCCCAGCCCACGCAGGGCAACATCGCGGGCGGGCTGTCCACGATCGAGGAGAAGGCGATGGGCAACATCGCCAAGACCGGGTCCAAGCCCGTGATCGGCGCGCTCGGCCCCGCGGAGGAGCCGGAGTCGGGGCCCGGCCTGTACTTCATGGACACCTCCTCGGCCGCCGCCGAGTGCATCACGCTGATGGCGGCCGGCGGCGCGGCGATCCACCTGTTCCCCACGGGCCAGGGCAACGTCATCGGCAACCCCATCGAGCCGGTGATCAAGCTGACGGCCAACCCGTCCACGGCGGCGAACATGGGCGAGCACATGGACTTCGACTGCTCGGGCCTGCTGCGGCGGGAGATCTCGCTCCCCGAGGCGGGCGACGGCCTGATGGACGTCATCGACCGGACCGTCAACGGCCGTCTCACCTGCGCCGAGTCCCTCGGGCACCGCGAGTTCGTGCTGACCCGCCTCTACCAGAGCGCCTGACATGGGAGTGGACGTCGCGGTCGTCGAGGACGTGTGGGGCGCGCCGTTCGAGGCGCTCGCCGGCCGCCGCAGCGTGCTCCGCGACCCCGGCGTCTGGTCCGCGCCCGACCGGCTGCGGGCCGTCGCGGGCGAGGCCGGCGCCCTCGTGGTGCGCAACCGCACCCGGGTGACGCGCGAGCTGCTCCGCTCGGCTCCCGGCCTGCGCGTGGTGGCGCGGGCCGGGGCCGGGCTGGACAACATCGACCTGGACGCCGCGGCCGAGCTGGGCGTCACCGTGGTCGCGGCACGGGGCGCCAACGCGTCCAGCGTCGCCGAGCACGCGCTCGGCCTGGCGCTCGCCGTGTCCCGCCGCGTCCTGGAACTCGACCGGGAGGTCCGGGCGGGCACGTGGCGCCGGGTCCCGGGGCGCGAGCTGGCGGGAGGGACGTGGGGCCTGCTGTCCGCCGGTGCCACGGCCCGGGCCACCGCCCGCCTCGCCCGGGGCCTCGGCATGCGGGTCGTCGCCTACGACCCCTACATCCCGGACGATCATCCCGCCCTCCGCGAGCTGGGCATCGAGCTGCTCCCCCTGGAACGCACCGTCGCCGAGTCGGACGTCCTCAGCGTCCATCTCCCGGCGACCGAGGCCACCACCGGCCTCGTCGGCGCGGACCTCCTCGCCCGCTGCAAGCCCGGCGCGATCCTGGTCAGCGTCGGACGCGGCGAGGTGGTGGACGAGCAGGCTCTGGCCGAGGCGCTGGAAAGCGGCCGCCTGGCCGGCGCCGCACTGGACGTCCGCGCCGCCGAACCTCCGGCGGCGGGGCCCCTGGAGCGGCTGCCCAACGTCGTCCTCACGCCGCACGTCGCGGGCATCACCGTCCAGTCGCAGGCCCGGATCGCGCAGATCCTCTGCGACGACATCGAGGCGGTGCTGGACGACCGCGTTCCCGCCCACGCCGTCACGCCCGCCCAGGGAGGTCGCCGATGAAGATTCCGCTCGGGGCGGCACGCCGGCTCGCCCATGACCTGCTGGCCGGCGCCGGGCTCGCGGAGGAGCGGGCGGAGACGACCGCACGGGCGATCACCCTGGCGGACGCCTGGGGCATCGGCTCCCACGGCCTGTTCCGGCTGCCCTACTACCTCGACCGGATGGCGGCCGGCGGGCATCCCCCGGACGCCGAGCTGAAGACCCGCGCCGACACCGGCCCCCTGGTGTTCCTCGAAGGCGGCGGCGGGCTCGGGCACTGGCAGGTCGCCGCCGCCGCCGAAACGGCGGTGGAACGGTCCGGACGGTACGGGGTGGCGGCCGTCGCGGTCGGCGACAGCGGCCACTGCGGAGCCCTCGGCGTGTACGCGCTGGAGATCGCCCGTGCCGGACGGCTCGGCCTCGTCTTCTCCAACGGCCCCGCGGCCCTGCCGCCGTGGGGAGGCGACCGGGCCCTGCTGTCGACCTCGCCCATCGCGGCCGGGATACCGCTCTCGCCCCGCCCGGCGGTGGTCGACCTGGCGCTCAGCACGGTCGCGCGGGGCAAGGTCGGGGCCAAGGCGAAGGCGGGGGAGACGCTGCCCGAAGGCTGGGCCCTCGACCGGGCCGGCAGGCCGACCACCGACCCCCGGGAGGCGCTGGCCGGGATGCTGGCTCCACTCGGCGGCGCCAAGGGATACGCCCTCGCCTTCATGGTCGAGGCGCTGACCGGCGGCCTGGTCGGGCCGCACCTGTCCCGCGACGTGGCCGACCCGTTCGCCGCCGGCGACCGGGGGAGGCCGCAGCGGATCGCCCACCTCGTCCTCGCGCTCGACCCGTCCCTCGGCGACCCCGAGGACGGCGGCGCCGCCGCGCGGGACCGCCTCGCCGACCTGGCGGACCAGGTCACCGCCGCCGGCGGCCGGGTGCCCGGCACGGGCCGCAGCGCGCCCGACGAGCTGGGCGACGACGACGAGATCGAGGTCGACGCGGCCGTCCTCGACGACCTGCGGGCCCGGGCCGCGAGCCGCGGCGACGGCGGACCGCCCGTCCCGGAGGGCGACGACCGCGAGCAGAAAGGATCCGCATGACCCTCCTCGTCCGCGTGGCCCGCAGCGACCCAGGCCCCCCCGCCGAGTTCCGGATCGAGACGTTCCACCCGATGACCGTGCTCGACGTCCTGCTGGCCATCCAGCGGGAGCACGAGCCCTCGCTGGGATTCCGCTTCTCCTGCCGCGTCGCCATGTGCGGGACGTGCACGCTCCGGGTGGACGGGCGCTCCGCGCTGGCGTGCCAGACCGTCCTGGCGGAGGACGCGACCCGCATCCGGCTCGACCCCGCCGCGGGCTTCCCCGTCGTGCGGGACCTCATCACCGACACCACCCCCTTCTGGGAGCAGTGGGCGCGCATCACCCCGTACGTGGTGCCGGACGAGGACGCCGTCGGCGGCGACCCGGCCGTGATCCCGCCGGACTCGCCGGAGCGGCGGGCCATCGATCCCGCGCTCGACTGCATCCAGTGCGGGGCGTGCTTCTCCAGTTGCGGCATCGCGGGACGGCCCCGCACGTTCCTCGGCCCGGCCGCGCTCAACCGCGCCCTCGTCCTCATCCAGGACTCGCGCGACACGGCGACGCGGCAGCGCCGGGAGCTGGTCGCCGGGGCCGACGGCGTCGACCGGTGCCACTACATCTACGGCTGCACGGGCTCCTGCCCGAAGGGACTCGACCCCGCCCGGTCGATCCGGCGGCTCCGCAAGGGAGGCGGTCGCGATGACGGCTGACACTCCGAATTTCGAGGAGGTCGTCACCGACGTCGCGATCGTGGGCAGCGGCGGCGCGGGCCTGATGTGCGCGCTGCACTGCCACGAGGCCGACCCCGGGCTCGACATCACCGTCATCAGCAAGGGCGCCGTCGGCCGCTCCGGCTGCACCCGCATGGTGCAGGGCGGGTTCAATGCGGTCCTCGACCCCGCGGACTCGGTGGACGCGCACTTCCGCGACACCCTCGCGGGCGGCAAGTACCTCAACCACCAGGACCTCGCCTGGACCCTGGTCAACGACGCCCCGAACGTGATCCGCGAGCTGGAGAACCGGGTCGGCTGCTTCTTCGACCGGCGTCCGGACGGGCGGATCAAGCAGAAGGCGTTCGCCGGCCAGTCGTTCGACCGGACGGTGCACCGCGGCGACCTCACCGGCATCGAGATCATGAGCCGGCTGCGGGACCAGATGCTGCGCATCGCGGCGCGCGAGCTGGAGGACGTCCGGGCGCTCGACCTGGTGTTCGACGCCGGGGGGCGGCTGGCCGGGCTGACCTGCCTGGAGGTGCAGACCGGACGGTTCCTGCTCGTCCGGGCCCGGGTGGTGGTCGTCGCGACCGGCGGCGCCGCCACGATGTACCGGATCGCCGCGCCGGCCCGGGAGAAGACCGGTGACGGAGTGGCGATGTGCCTGCGCGCCGGGCTGCCGGTCCGCGACATGGAGATGCTCCAGTTCCACCCGACGGGCCTGCTCACCGGACGTTCCCGGATGACGGGGGCCGTGCTGGAGGAGGGCCTGCGCGGCGCCGGCGCGCACCTGTACAACGCCCGGGGCGAGCGGTTCATGGAGCGCTACGACCCGGAGCGGATGGAGCGCTCCACCCGCGACGTCGTCGCCCGCGCGAGCTACACGGAGATCATCGAGGGGCGCGGCACCGAGGCCGGCGGCGTGTTCATCGACATCTCGCACCTGGGCGCCGAATGGGTCGAGCGCACCTTCACCGGCATGGTGGAGCGCACCCGGCTGTTCGGCGGCGACCTCGCCCGCAGGCCCGTCGAGGTGTCGCCCACCGCCCACTTCCACATGGGCGGCGTGGTCATCGACACGGACTGCCGCACCGAGATGCCCGGCCTGCTGGTCGCGGGTGAGGACGCGGGCGGCGTCCACGGCGCGAACCGCCTCGGCGGCAACGGCGTCGCCGAGTCGACGGTGTTCGGCGCGCGCGCCGGTGACACGGCGGCCCGGCTGGCGCGCGAGCGCGCGCTCGGCCACGCCGATCCGGAGGCGGTGGGGGCGTCGTTCGCCAAGGCCACCGCGCCGCTGCGCACCGGGGACGGCGAGCTGCCCTACCCGCTCACCGCCGAGCTCAAGGACCTGATGTGGGAGAACTGCGGCGTCGTCCGGCGGCGGGACCGGCTGGAGGACGCCCGGGAGCGGCTGGCCAAGCTCGCCGACCGCGCCGGCCGGCTCTCGGTCCCCGGCCCGGCGGCGTTCAACCCCGCCTGGCAGGAGTCGCTCGACCTGGTCAACCAGCTGACCGTCGCCCGCGTCATCGTCGAGTCCGCGCTGGCCAGGGAGGAGACGCGGGGAGCGCACGCCCGCTCGGACTTCCCCGGCGGCCAGGACGACGGCGGGCTGCGCTACATCGTCGCGAGCCAGGCCGCCGGGCACGGGCCGCGCCTCACGACCCGGCCGGTGGAGTACGGCCGGCTGCGTCCGCGGGAGGCCGGGCGATGATCGCGCAACTGGTCTTCCTGGCGGGGTTCACCGCCGTCACCGCCGTCATCATCGCGTTCACCGGAATGGTGGCCGTGGGCGCGCGCCGCACCGACGGCGGAACGCATGTGGGCGCCTTCCTGCGAAGCCGCCTGGCGCGCCGGTCCTACGACCGCGCCGAGGGCAACCGGTGGGCGTTCTACGCCCATCGCGTCAGCGGGTTCGCCGTCTTCGCGTTCCTGGCACTGCACATCCTCGACGTGAGCGCGTACGCGTGGTCGCCGCGGCTGTACGACGACGTCCACGAGCTGTACTCCACCGTGCCGATGCGGGTGTTCGAGTGCGGGCTGCTGGCGGCGCTGGGCTTCCACGCGCTGAACGGGCTGCGGCTGGTGGCGATCGATCTGTGGGACGTCGGGCCGGTGGGGGCGGCCCGGCTGCTGGACGCGGTCGCCGGTCTCACGGCCGTGATCACGCTCGGCGGCGCCGTGGTGATCATGTGGCCGGTGCTGGCGGGCTAGGCGGGAGGGCGAGGACACCGTGGAATCGACGACGACGCGCACCCGCGCGGGCGGCCGGATCGGCGGCCGGGGCTTCCTGATGATCCGGGGCACCGGCGTGCTGCTCGCCGTACTGGCGCTCGGGCACTTCGCCGTGACCCATCTGGTGAACGACGTGGCGCAGACCGACGCGTCGTTCATCGCCCGGCGCTGGAGCTCGGCGCTCTGGGTGATCTGGGACGGGCTGCTGCTGGTCGCGGCCCTGGCGCATGTGGGCGCGGCCGCGGTGGCCGTCGTCCGCGACTACTGGACCGATCCGGTGGGCCAGCGCCGGATGCTGGCCGGGCTCCGCGGCGCGCTGCTGGTGCTGCTGGTCATCGGGGCCGTCACCCTGTTCCGCGCGGCCGGCTGAGCCGCGACCGTACTGGCCGAATAAACCGACCGAAACGATAGGAAACCGAGCCGGGAACGCTGAGGCATGACCTCTTCCTCCCCCACCCCAAGGAGTGAGGTATCGCAATGAAAGTGGACGCGACGGCGGAGCGCCCCGCCAAGGAGCCGTTGCTGACGGTGCAGGGCGCGCGCGTCGGCTACGAGACGGACGGCCGGTTCCAGACGGCGGTCCAGGACGTGAGCTTCGACATCTATCCGGGCGAGAACATCATGCTGCTCGGGCCGTCCGGGTGCGGCAAGTCCACCCTGCTCAAGACGATCGCCGGGTTCATCGAGCCGTCCGGCGGGACCGTGCGGATCTCCGGGCGGACGAGCCTCGCGCCGGGGCCCGACCGCGCGGTCGTCTTCCAGGAGTTCGACCAGCTCTTCCCGTGGCACACGGTCGAAGGGAACCTGAGCTACCCCCTGCGGGTGAACGGCCGCGGCAAGCAGGAGGCGAAGCGGCTGGCCGGCGAGTACCTGGAGCTGATGGGGCTCGTCCACGCCGCCGACCGCTACCCGCACCAGCTGTCGGGCGGGATGAAGCAGCGGGTGGCGATCGCCCGCGCGATGGCCCTGCAGCCGCTGATGCTGCTGATGGACGAGCCGTTCGGCGCCCTGGACGCGCAGACCAGGTCGCGGCTCCAGCGCGAGCTCAAGGACGTCGCCGCCCGCAACGACGTCACGATCCTCTTCGTGACGCACAGCATCCAGGAGGCGGTGTTCGTGGGCCACCGGGTGGTGGTGCTGACCCCGCCGCCGTCCACGGTCCGGGAGGTGGTCGACGTCTCCGGGCTCGACGACCCGACCTCGCCGGAGTTCGTGGCCGCGCTGCGCCGGCTGCGGTCGCTGCTGACCGAGGACGGCGAGGAGCCCGACGACATGGCGTTCGAGTAGGGAGAGCGGTTCGATGAGCGAAGCCATGACCAAGGCGGTCGGTGCCGCCGACCCCGTGGAGCACGGCCGTCCCCGGGCCCGCCGCAGGACCTGGGGCGACCTGCCCGTGGCGCCCCGGCGCCTGATCATCCTGGCGCTGATCCTGGCCGCCTGGCAGGCCTACGTGTCGTTCTCGGGCGTCAACCAGCTGCTCGTCGCGGGCCCGGTGGACGTGGCGAAGACGATGGCCGAGGGGCTCGCGGGCGGCGACCTGCTGCGCTCCACCGCGACGACCCTGGAGATCCTGCTCGGCGGCATGGCGGCCGGCATGCTGGTCGCCGCCGTGCTGACGACGCTGGCGTCCTGGACGCGGCTGGGCGAGGACGTCCTCGTGCTGCTGACCTCGATGCTCAACCCGCTGCCGTCGATCGCGGTGCTGCCGCTGGCCATCCTGTGGTTCGGGATGAACAGCACCTCGCTGATCTTCGTCATCGCCAACTCGGTGATCTGGCCGATCGCGATCAACGTCAGCAACGGGTTCCGCACCGTCAACCCGACCATCATGGCGGTCGGCCGCAACATCGGCCTGTCCGGCGTGCGGATCGTCAAGGACGTGCTGATCCCGGCCGCGCTGCCGAACATCATCGCCGGGCTGAAGACCGGCTGGGCCTTCGGCTGGCGCACGATCATCGCCGCCGAGCTGGTGTTCGGCGTCGCCGGCGGCAAGGGCGGCCTCGGGTTCTTCATCAACGACGCGCGGACGTTCATGCGCACCTCCGAGGTGTTCGCCGGCCTGGTCACGATCGCCCTCATCGGCATCGCGCTGGAGCTGCTGTTCACCTGGATCGAGCGCCGCACCGTCGTCAAGTGGGGCACCAAGACCGCCTGACCCGAAGGGATTCAGATGGGGCTAGAACTCATGACTCGGCCCACCCGCCGCGCGCTGCTCGCGGTGCTGTCGGCGGGGGTGCTGGCGGTCTCGGCGGGCGCGTGCGCGGCCGGCGCCAGCGGCCCGACCGACGAGATCACCATCGCCTACCAGCCGGGGATCGGCTACGCGCCGCTGCTGGTGGCCAAGCAGCAGCGGCTGCTGGAGAAGCGGTTCCCGAAGAAGAAGATCAGCTGGCGGATGCTCAACTCGGGGTCGGCCATCCGGGACGGCATGGTCTCCCGGGACATCCAGGTCGGCTCGGGCGGCATCGGCCCGTTCATCGTGGGCGCCAGCAACGGGCTGCCCTGGAAGATCGTCATCGCGCTGGACAACGCGAACCTGCAGCTGATGTCCAAGTCGCACGGCTCGCTGGCGGACCTGCGCGGCAAGGGGAAGATCGCCATGCCCGGCCCCGACTCGATCCAGGCGGTGGTGCTGCGCAAGGCGGCCGAGAAGCAGCTCGGCGACGCCGACGCGCTGGACACCCAGATCGTCTCCATGGGGCACCCGGACGGCCTGCAGGCCCTCTTGTCCGGGCAGCTCGCCGGCCATCTCACCTCGCCGCCGTATCAGATGCAGGAGCAGCGCGGCGGCGCGCGGGCGATCGTCCGCAGCTACGACGTGTTCGGCGAGCACACGTTCAACGGCGTCTACGTGCTGTCGGACTTCCGCAAGTACAACCCGGAGTTCGTCCAGGGCCTGGAGGACGTCGTGGCGTCGTCGGCGAAGCTGCTGAACGACGACCCGGACCAGGCCGCCGAGATCCTTTCGGCGGAGTCCGGCGGGAAGGTGCCCGCGGCGCAGCTGAAGGAGCAGATCACCGCCGGGGACATCACGTACTCGACCAAGCCGACGGGCTACATGGCTTTCGCCCGCTTCATGAAGAAGATCGGCCTGATCGAGAAAATACCCGCCAGCGGCTCGGACTACTTCTTCGCCAACCAATTCACCAAGGGAGGAACCTGAGTAGCGTTCGCACCGCCGGGACCGGGCGGCTCCGCCGGGGGGCGGGTGATCTGCGGATGCCGGTAATATCGAGCGGAAAGTGGTCTCGTTAATGCGGAAAAAGGGGGGCCCGGGTGGGTAGCGGAGTTCCCGACGTCGGCTGGCGCCTGGTCAAACCGAGCGGCCACCTGCCCGAGCGCGTGGTGACGCTGATCAACGAGCTCATCGTCGCCGAGCGGCTCAAGCCGGGCGACCGCCTCCCGCCCGAGCGCGAGCTCGCCGTCCTGCTCGGGGTGAGCCGGCCGGTGGTCCGGGAGGCGGTCCGCGAGCTGGCCGCACGGGGGCAGCTCAGCGTGCGGCACGGCCGCGGGATCTTTGTGGAGACGCCGAGCGCGGCCCAGGACCTGCGCGCCGCCATCGCCGGCGAGCAGGTCGGGCTGCAGGAGCTGTTCGACATGCGCGAGGTGCTGGAGGTGGCGGCCGTCGGCTGGGCCGCCGCCCACGCCACGGACGACGACGTGGCCGCGCTGCGCGAGGCGCTCGCCCGGCTGGACGAGGCCGCGACGCCGGAGAGCCCCGACTTCGCGACCCTCCAGCTGCTCGACTCGGCGTTCCACCTCAAGATCGTGGAGATCGCGCGCAACCGCTTCCTGCTGAAGACGGTGGGGGTGCTGCAGGACATGATGCACGCGAGCATGCGGACGACGCTGTCCCTCCCGGGGCGCATCAAGGCCTCCAGTGCCTGCCACCACGAGATCCTCGACGCGATCGTCGCCCATGACGAGGCGGAGGCCACGCGGGCGATGCGCGACCATCTGGAGTCCGCGCGCACCGCGGCCCTGTCCCGCCTCGAAGAGAAGCGGCGGACCGTCGCCGACTGAACGTCCGGGGCGGGTCACAGCGCGGTGGCGATCGTCGCGCAGCCGGCCGTCAGGATGACACCGAGGCTGATCCCCCGGAACACCCGGTAGGGGATGCGGCCGGCCGCGCGGATGCCCAGCTGGTTGCCGAGGATGCCGGCGGGCAGCCAGAACGCGACGTATCTCCCCAGCGGCGCGAGGACGTCCGGGTCGGTGGCGGTGAGCAGCGCCAGCGTGAGGGCGTTCGACACGATGAAGTAGACGGTGAGGTCGGCGACGAACGACATCTGCTCCACGCGGTCGCGGGTCAGCAGCAGGGCGGGCGGGACGCCGTTCAGCGACGTCGTCACCCCGAGGAACCCGCCGCCGGCCCCGGCGGCGAGGGTCGTCGCGGCGCCGGCGGGGGCGCCGTCGCGGTCGCCCGGCCGGAACGCGATGGCCAGCGCGGCGCCGATCGCGACCAGCCCGACACCGATCTTCAGTACCCCGGTGTCGAGCGTCCCGCGGACGGCGAGGCCGGCGAGGATGCCGGGGACGGCGCCGCCGATCAGCCGGGCGGCGCGCGGCCGGACCAGATGGCGGCGCAGCCGCGGGACCGCCGCGAGCCGGGTGAGCAGGGCGATCGCGAGGTTGGCGGCGACGACCTCGCGCAGCGGCAGCCCGGCCGCCAGCAGGGACGGCGCCGCCACCAGGCCGAAGCCGAAGCCGGTGGCGCCGCCCAGCAGCGCGGCCAGGAAGATCCCGGCCGCGCCGACGACGATCTGCGTCACGGCCGGCGGGGGCGGGCACCGGCCCGCGGGCCGCGGCCGGGGGGAGCGGTCACAGGCCCAGCTTCCGGTAGGCGGCCTCCATGTTGGCCTGGGCCCGCTCGGACGTCCGCTCGTACTCGGACGCGCCGTGGGAGTCCATGGTGACGAAGAGGGGGCCGAACCCCGTCACGCGGAACTTCCAGAGGCATTCGGGCATGAGGTCCTCCCAGAGGACGTCCTCGATCTCGGCGACCTGGAGGGTCTCGTAGCTGGCGGCGCCTCCGGTGATGGACAGGTAGACGGCGCCGTGGCGGCCGAGATGCTCCAGCGACCCGGCGCTGAGGCCGCCCTTGCCGATGATCGCGCGGACGCCCAGGTCCTCGACGCAGCCGCGGGTGAAGCGGTCCATCCGCATCGAGGTCGTGGTGCCGACGGAGACGGGGACGTAGCCGCCCGCGTCCGTCCGGCGGACGCTCGGCGCGGTGTGCAGGAAGGCGGCGCCGGCGAGGTCGGCCGGAACGCGCCGGCCCTCGTCGAAGAAGCGGATGAGGGACGCGTCGCGGACGCCCCAGATCGTCCCGTCGATCCAGAGCTCGTCGCCGCAGCGCAGCGAGCGGGCGGTGGCCTCGTCGAAGGGGGCGTCCAGGCGGAGCACGCGGTCAGTACCCACGCGTTCAGGACCCACGCGGTCAGTACCCATAGGTCACCTGCCCGCCGGCCGCGATGCGCGCCCGCGCCCGCTCGCCCCGCCAGCACTGGATGTTGACGGCGACGGGGTTCATCGAGATGTGCGTCCAGGCGTACTCGACGTGGACGGCGAAGGAGGTCGTGGCGCCGCCCAGGCCCTGCGGTCCGATCCCGGTGGTGTTGATGGCGTCCAGCATCTGGCGCTCGAACTCGGCGATCTCCGGCTCGGGGTGCGGCTGCCCGACGGGACGCAGGGTCGCCTTCTTGGCGAGCGCGGCGCACTGGTCGGCGGTGCCGCCGAGGCCGACGCCGACCACCGTGGGCGGGCAGGGGCGCGGGCCGGCCTCCACGACGCGGTCGAGGATGTACTTCTTGACGCCGGCCTGGCCGTCGGCGGGAGAGAGCATGCTCAGGAACGACATGTTCTCCGAGCCGGACCCCTTCGGGATGAGCAGGATGTCGAGGCCGTCGCCGCCGTCGGCGAAGTCGACGTGCACGGCGGGGACGCCGTCGCCGGTGTTGTCCTGGCGGTTCTCGCGGGTGAGCGGGTGCACGATGCTCGACCGCAGCGAGTGCCGCTCGCTGGCGAGGGCGACGCCCTGGCGCAGGGCCTCGGTCATCCGGGCGCCGTTGACCGGCGCCTCGGTGCCGATCTCGACGAAGAACACGCAGATCCCGGTGTCCTGGCAGACGATGATGCCGGTCTCGTCTGAGGTCTCGATCGCCTTGACCATCACCTCCAGGCGGCGCCGGGCGCCGCCGTCCTCGCGCTGGTGCGCGGCGTCGACCGAGTGCCGCACGTCGGGCGGGAGGTCGGTCAGGGCCTTCTTGTAGAGCGCCGCGGAGACCTCGCGCAGGTCGTCGTAGAGCTGGTCGGTTCCGAGCCGGACCGTGCCGGGACCCATCGCACCCCTTCCCTAGTGGTTTGACCTCTGACCAATGTAGGAAGCCGGGAGCGCGGCCGTCAACGCTCATAGGCAACGCCTATGAGCTCATCGTCAACCGGCGGGTACCGGCCCGCGCGCCGGTGTGTGCACGCTAAGCGGCGTGCAATACGGCTTCGCGATCGACCAGCGCACATGCATCGGTTGTCATGCATGCACCGTCGCCTGCAAAACGGAACACGAAGTCCCGGTGGGACAGTTCCGTACCTGGGTGAAGTACGTCGAGAAGGGGGAATTCCCGTCGACGACCCGCGAGTTCGGCGTGATGCGCTGCAATCACTGCACGGACGCGCCGTGCGTGAAGATATGTCCGACGAAGGCGCTGTTCAAGCGCGACGACGGCATCGTCGACTTCGACGGGGACAGCTGCATCGGCTGCAAGAGCTGCATGCAGGCCTGCCCCTACGACGCCATCTACATCGACGAGGACACCCACACCGCGGCGAAATGCAATTTCTGCGCCCACCGCGTCGACCAGGATCTGGAGCCCGCCTGCGTGGTGGTCTGCCCGACCCATTCGATCTGGGTCGGTGACCTCGACGACCCGGACAGCGGCATCAGCAGGCTGGTGAGCACCCAGCCCACCGCCGTCCGGTCACCCGAGCAGAACACCGGACCCAACGTCTTCTACCTGGGCGCCGACCACGCCGTCCTCGACCCCCTGGCCGCGCCCGTCGACGACACCTACATCTGGGCGAGGCCGGACGCGCGGCGCCTGGAGGCGGCGCGCGACGCCGGTCCCGCCGATGAACCCGGCCGGCCCCGCACCACCCTCAACACCGCCCATCCCCGGCCCTGGGGCTGGCGCGTCACCACGTACCTGTGGACGAAGGGCGCCGGGGCCGGGGCCCTGCTTTTGGCCGCGCTCGCCCTGATCGCCGGTGTCGACCTCGGGCCGGTGGGACGGTACGTCGCGCCCGCCCTCGCCATCGCCGGCGCGGCCAGTACCGGGGCGCTGCTCGTCTGGGACCTGAAGCGTCCGGAACGGTTCCTGTACCTGTTCCTGCGTCCCAACCCGACGTCGTGGCTGGTCTGGGGCGGGATCGTGCTGTGCGCCTGCACGGGCGTCGGCGGGCTGTGGCTGCTGTTCGGGGACATGTCCGTGCTGCGCTGGGCCGCGATACCGGTCGCCGTGCTGACGGCCGGGTACACCGCCTTCCTGTTCGGCCAGGCCGAGGGACGCGATCTGTGGCAGTCGCCCGTGCTGTTCTGGCATCTGATCGCCCAGGCCGGAATGGTCGGCTCGGGGGCGCTGCTCGTCGCCGCGCCGTTCGCAGGGCTGGAGGGCGAGGCCGCCCGGTTCCTCACCTGGGCGCTCGTCGCCTCGGCGGCCGCCCACCTGCTGTTCCTGGCGCTGGAGTACGGCGGCCGGCACTCCGGGCGGGCGGCGGCCTTCGCCGCGCACCTCGTCGTGCGCGGCCGGTACGCCAGGACGTTCTGGCTCGCCGGGGTGCTGCCGGTAGTGGCGGGCGCCGCGCTGGCCCTCCTCGGCCCGGCCGCCGGGGTCGCGGGCGGCCTGCTCGTCCAGGCGGCGCTCGTCGCCTACGAGAGCGTCTACGTCCGCGCCGGCCAGGACGTCCCGCTGTCCTAGCTCTTCCGTCGTCCGAGGAGTGCCCTATGACGATCGACCTTCCCGGGATGCGCAACCACGAGAGGCTGCGGAACTACCCGGCGCCAGAGACGTGGGACCACCATGTCGAGAACGACGCCCGCGCCCACCCGCGCAAGGTGCCCCGGGAGTTCATGCTCATCCCGACCACCTGCTTCAACTGCGAATCGGCCTGCGGGCTCCTCGCCTACGTCGAGAAGAAGGACCTGTCCGTCACCAAGGTGACCGGCAATCCCGCGCACCCGGGCTCGCGCGGCCGCAACTGCGCCAAGGGCCCCGCCACGATCAACCAGCTCGACGACCCCGAGCGCATCCTGCACCCCCTGCGCCGGACCGGCGAGCGCGGAGCCGGGAAATGGGAGCGCGTGACCTGGGACGAGGCGCTCGACGACATCGCGGCGCGCATCCGGCGGGCGATCCTCGAAGACCGCCACGACGAGGTCCTGTACCACGTGGGACGTCCCGGAGAGGACGGCTTCGCGGAGCGGTTCCTCCAGGCCTGGGGCGTCGACGGCCACAACAGCCACACCAACATCTGCTCCAGCGGCGCGCGGTTCGGCTACACCCTGTGGGGCGGGTACGACCGGCCCTCGCCCGACCACGCCAACGCCAAGGTCATCCTTCTGCTGTCGAGCCACCTGGAGACCGGGCACTACTTCAACCCGCACGCGCAGCGCATCATGGAGGCCAAGCAGGACGGGGCGAAGCTCGTCGTCCTCGACCCGCGGATGTCCAACACCGCGTCCCACGCCGACCTGTGGCTGGCGCCCTGGCCGGGCAGCGAGGCGGCGATCCTGCTGGCCGTGGCCTCGTACCTGATCCGGACGCGGCAGCTCGCGGACGGCTACATCCGCCGGTGGGTCAACTGGCAGACCTACCTGGAACGGCTCCATCCGGACGCGCCTCGCGACTACGAGACCTTCCTGGAACGCCTGGAGTCCGACTACGCCGGCTACACCTTCGAGTACGCGGCCCGCGAGGCCCGCATCCCGGAGGAGCGGATCGAGGAGCTGGCGCGCATCGTCGCCGGCGCCGGGACGAGGCTGGCCGCGCACGTCTGGCGCGCCGCCGCCGCGGGCAACCTCGGCGGATGGCAGGTGGCCCGGTCCCTCTTCTTCCTCAACGTGCTCACCGGAAGCGTCGGCACCGAGGGCGGCACAAGCCCGAACGGCTGGAACAAGTTCGTCGCGCACGGCCCGAACATGCCGGACGCCCACGAGCGCTGGAACGAGCTGCTCTGGCCTCGCGAATACCCGCTGTCGACCAACGAGATGTCGTTCCTCCTGCCGCATTTCCTCGCGGACGGGCGCGCGAGGCTGGCCGTCTACTTCAGCCGGGTCTACAACCCCGTCTGGACCAACCCGGACGGGTTCATGTGGATGGAGACCCTGACCGATCCCGACCGGGTGGGATGCCATGTGGCGCTGACGCCGACCTGGTCGGAGACGGCGGCGTACGCCGACTACGTCCTGCCCATGGGGCACTCCACGGAGCGGCACGACACCCACTCCTACGAGACCCACGCCGGACGGTGGCTGGGCTTCAGGCAGCCCGTGCGCAGGGTCGCCATGGAGAAGACGGGCCAGGCCTTCACCGACACCCGTGACACCAACCCGGGCGAGGTCTGGGAGGAGAACGAGTTCTGGTTCGAGCTGTCCTGGCGCATCGACCCGGACGGCGCACTCGGGATCCGCAAGTACTTCGAGTCCCCGTACCGTCCCGGCGAGAAGGTCACCGTCGACGAGTACTACCGGTACGTCTTCGAGAACTCCGTCCCGGGCCTGCCCGAGAAGGCGAAGGAGGCCGGGCTGACCCCGCTGGAGTACATGCGCAAGTACGGCGTGGTCGAGATCGACTCGGGCGTCTACCGGCTCGACGAGCGGCCCCTCACGCCCGCCGAGCTGGACGGTGCCGAGGCCGACGAGCAGGGCGTGCTGCGCCGGCCGACCACGCCCGACTCGGTCCCACCGCTGATCGGCGAGGCCGGGGCGGTCGGCGTCCGGCACGAGGACGGCACGGCCACCCAGGGCTGGCTCACCCCGTCCCGCAAGCTGGAGATCTACTCGACCGCCGTCGCCGACTTCGGCTGGCCCGAGCACGCGACGCCGGGATACGTGGAGTCGCACGTCTCCTGGAACCGGCTCGACCGGGACGCCGGGGACCTCGTCCTCATGCCGACCTTCCGGCTGCCCACGCTCATCCACACCCGTTCCGGCAACGCCAAGTACCTGAACGAGATCAGCAACACCCACCCGCTGTGGGTGAACCCGGAGGACGCCGCGGGCCCGGTCACCGGCGACCTCGCCACCGACGACCTCGTCCGCGTGCACACCGAGATCGGGCACTTCGTCGCCCGGGTCTGGGTGACGTCCGGCATCCGTCCCGGCGTGGTCGCGCTCTCGCACCACATGGGCCGCTGGAGGCTGCACGAGCAGGACGGCAGCCGGTGGGTGAGCGGGCTGGTGGACCTCCAGCGCGGCGAGGAGGGGGTGTGGCGGCTGCGCTACCGCAAGGGGGTCCGGCCGTTCGCGTCCGGCGACGCCGACAGTTCCCGGATCGACTGGGACGATCCCGGCGTCCACCAGAACCTGGCCTTCGCGGTGCACCCGGATCCGCTGTCCGGGATGCACTGCTGGCACCAGAAGGTGCGGCTGGCCCCGGTCGAACCGGGCGACGAGTACGGCGACGTGGTCGTCGACACGCGCAGGTCGCGGGCCGTGTACCGGGAATGGCTGGAGATGACCCGGCCCGGACCGAACGCGGACGGTCTGCGGCGCCCCGAGTTCCTCATGCGCCCCGTCAAGCCGAAGCGGCGGGCCTTCCATGTCTGACCTGGAGCGGGCGGTCCGCGCCGCGCTCGCGTCGGTCGAGGATCCGGAGCTGCACCGTCCCCTCACCGATCTCGGCATGGTCGCGGACGTGCAGGCGGGGCGGCGCGGCAAGGTCCGCGTCCGCGTCGCGCTCACGACGTCCGGCTGCCCCCTGCGCGAACGCCTGCGCGCCGACGTGGAGGCGGCGGTGCTGGCCGTGCCCGGCGTCCGGGACGTCGCCGTGGAGTTCTCGGCGATGAGCGCGCGGCAGCGGGCCGAGCTGGGAGAGCGGGTCCGGGTGGACTCGCGCAAGGTCCGCGGCGCCCTGTCCGGCGGGAGGCCCGCCGTCTACGCGGTGGCGAGCGGCAAGGGCGGCGTGGGCAAGTCCACCGTGACGGCCAACCTCGCCGTGGCGCTGGCCGCGGCGGGATCCACGGTCGGGATCCTCGACGCGGACGTGTGGGGCCCTTCGATCCCGCTGCTGTTCGGCGCCCGCCGCCCGCCGGTCGTCCTGGGCGGCCGGATGATGCCCGTCGAGGCCCACGGCGTGCGGCTCATGTCGACCGGCCTCTTCGTGGAGGGCACCGAACCGCTCGTCTGGCGCGGCCCCATGCTGCACAAGGCGATCCAGCAGTTCCTCGACGACGTCCACTGGGGCGACCCGGACGTCCTGCTGGTCGACCTGCCTCCGGGCACCGGGGACGTCTCGCTCTCCCTGCTGGAACTCGTCCCGGACGCGCGGGTCATCGTGGTCACCACGCCGCAGCCCGCCGCCCGGCAGGTGGCCGAACGCGCCGGGCGGATGGCCGCCGACCTCGGTATCGCGGTCGCCGGCGTGGTGGAGAACATGTCCGGCTTCACGTGCGACTGCGGGCGGCACGCCCCGCTGTTCGGATCCGGCGGCGGCGACTCCCTCGCGGACGCGCTCGGCGTCCCGCTGCTCGGCCGCGTCCCCCTCGACGAGCGGCTGCGGGAGTCGGGCGACGCGGGCGTGCCGGTCATGGCGGGCCACCCCGGCCGCCCGTCGGCGGCCGCGCTCCGGGACGTCGCGCTGTCCCTGCCGCTGGAGGGGCCGCGGCGCGGCCTGGCCGGGATGCCCCTGCCGCTCTCGCCCGTCTGACCGCCGGGTCAGTGCGCCGAGGCCCGGCCCGCCTGGACGGCGATCCGCAGCAGCGCCTCCGCGTGGGGCGCCGGCGCCGACCGGCGGGGCCACACGGCCCGCAGCCGCCGGGTCAGCTCGATCCCCGCCACAGGAACCCGGACGAGCTGGCCGGTGCGCAGCTCGTGCTCCACGGCGAGGGCGCTCAGCACCGCGGCGCCCGCGCCCGCGACCACCGCCTCCTTGATGGCCGTGGTCGACGACAGCTCCAGGTGCGGACCCTCGCGCAGCTCGCCGAGCACCCGGTGCAGCGTCTCCCGCGTCCCGGAACCGCGCTCGCGCAGCACCAGGCGCCCGGCGGCCAGCTCACCGGGGGTGAGGGGGCCGCGGCCGTCCGACCAGGGATGGCCGGGCGCGGTCACCACGGCGAGCTCGTCGTCGGCGACCACCAGCTCGGTCAGGCCGTCGTGCGGCGCCGGATCCTCGATGAAGCCGAGGTCGGCCTCCCCGGCCTCCAGCAGCTCCACCACGTCGTGCGAGTTCTCCGCGCGCAGCGCGACCGTCAGCTCGGGCCGCTCGCGGCGCAGCGCGACCAGCCAGCGCGGCATCAGGTACTCCGCGATCGTCATGCTGGCCGCCACGCGCAGCAGGCCGCTGGCCCGGTCGCGCAGGGCCGCCACGTTCGCCATGAGGTCGGCCGCGGGCGCCACCACGTCGCGCGCCCACTCCGCCACGGCCGCGCCCGCCGCGGTCAGCCGCGACCCGGACGGGGACCGGTCCAGCAGCTCCAGCCCGAGCCGGCGCTCCAGCAGCTTGATCCGCGCGCTCGCCGACGGCTGCGAGATCCCGTGCTCCCGGGCGGCCCGGCCGAGGCTCCCCAGGCGCTCGACGGAGAGCAGGAGGTCCAGGTCGGCGAGTTCGGGGGTACCCGGCGCTAGTGGCACGCCCCCACCCTACGAGACCGGGGACGTTACGGATTGCGCCGATGTCGCGTCAGACCGGTAAGGTCCGTTGATCATGAAATTGCGAGGGCGCACGGTCGTGCTGTACGGGGACTTCTGGGAGATCGAGAGGGAGTCCGCGACACGGCGGCTCCAGGCCCTCGGCGCCCGCGTGGCGCAGGAGGCGACCGAGGAGACCGACCTCATCGTCGTCGCCCCCGGCGAGCGAGGGCCCGTTCCCCGCACCGACG
This sequence comes from Actinomadura madurae, assembly GCF_047130825.1. Taxonomy (NCBI): domain Bacteria; kingdom Bacillati; phylum Actinomycetota; class Actinomycetes; order Streptosporangiales; family Thermomonosporaceae; genus Actinomadura; species Actinomadura madurae. The sequence continues at coordinate 5,721,685 of NZ_CP083237.1, read as the reverse complement.
CGATGCTCCGCACGCCGTACCTCGACGAGGACGCGCTGATCGGCATGCTGGAGCGGGAGGAAGGCGCCGCCGACCCGGTGGAGGCGCCTCCCCGGCCGTTCGTGTCGGCCGCCGAGCTGGCAGGTGCGCGCGGATCCGGCGATCTGTACGCGCTGCTCGACGGGGCGGACTGGCCGGCCTTCACGCCCGAGCGCGACGTCCCGCCGCTGCGCGCCCGGCTGGACGAGCTGGAGCGCGCCGAGGGCGTGACCGACGCTCACCGGCTGGCGACCCGGCGGCTGATCGACACCGGTGAGGCGCGGCTCCAGCACCCGTACGGCCACGACACGGAGATCGTCGCCCACGCGATGAGCCCGGACGGCCGCTACCTCGCCACCGGGAGCTGGGTCGGCGACGACTACGACGCGGGCGGCGTCCTGCAGATCTGGGAGGTCGCGACGGGCCGGTGCGTCAACACCGTCCGCCGGATCGACGGCGGTATCGGGTGGCCCCGCTACGCGCGCACGATCCAGTGGTCCGCCGACTCGTCCCGCATCGCCATGGTCCACCGCACGAACACGGTGGGGGTCTGGACCTTCGACGGCGAGCCGCTCGCCACGATCGACGTGTCGGACGGCAACTCCCGCCCGTCGGATTTCGCCCTCTCCCCGGACGGGCGCAGCGTCTACTTCCACTGCGGCACCAACGGCGACGGCGGGCTCCAGGGTTGCATCGTCCCCCTGGACCGCGGCCACCTGAGCTGGTTGCCCAACCATGTGGAGACCGACCACCCGTACCTGCTCGCGCGCCGGCTGCCCAACGCCGTCCGGGACGACTTCGCCTCGCTCGAACGGGGCGACGGCGACTGGCTGGTCGGGCAGTGGATCGAGGACCCGGCGTGGTCGCCCGACGGCGCCCGGCTGTACGGGTCGAACGCCATCAGCGTGGACGCGGCGACGCGCGAGGTCGTCTGGCACGCGCCCGGACGTCTCGCCCGTCTCAGCCCGGACGGCGCCCTCGTCGCGACCGTCTCCCGCCGCGGCCTGTTCCTGCGCGAGGCGTCCACCGGGCGGATCCGCTGCGGCCCCTTCGCGCTCGGCAAGCCCGTCTCCCTGCACTGGGCTCCGGGCCGCACCGTCAACCGGCTGGCCGTCCTGACGCCCCCCACCGGCACCGCCGAGACGGGAGGCGTGCACGTCTTCGACGACGACCGCCTCGTCTTCAGCGCCCAGGCCCCGCATTCGGGGTGGGGGGATCAGGAGGGCGACCACAACGCCTGGGCCTGGGCCCCCGGCGGCGAGCGGGCCGCCTTCCTGACCATCGAGGGGTCCGCCGAGATCTGGTCGTTCGCCGATCCGGCGAACCCCCGGCTGATCCGCAGCGTGCTCGCCGGCGGCGCCGACACGGTCTACTGGGGCGCGGACGACACGCTGGTGGTGCTCGACGACGCGGTCATGCAGTTCGTGAAGGTCGAGACCGGCGAGGTCGTCGGCGACTTCTACTCCCTGTACGTCCCGCCGGGCCCGCGTCCGGTGGAGGGCGACGCCGTCGAGGAGTTCGAGGGGCAGATCTTCGCCCTCGACGAGGACCACTGGGCGATGACGCTCCAGCCCGACGCCGTGATCGCTCCGGAGGGCCGCGAGGACGAGCTGGACGCCCTCCTGGCCTGGGGAGTCGGGCGACGCCACGCCTGGCCGGTCCGCTGGGGCGAGCTTCGCGTGCTGCCCGACGCCCGCACCGCCGCGGACGTGCTGGACTCCGAGGACGGCGAGATCCTCCGCGAGCTTCGCGAGGAGCTGGACCCGGACGGCGACGACTCCGGGGAGTGGCCGCCTCCGAACACGGCGAGCGTGGACGACCTGTTCGAGGCGGCGCGCGCCTCCCTCGCCGACCTCGACCGGTACAGCTGGGGCACCCACATCGCCGACCATCTGCGGGCCGCCGCCCGGCTCCGCGCCCGGCACGGCGAGCCCGAGGCGGCGATGACCCTCGTCGGCGACATCCCCGAACCGGCGGACCGGCTCGCCGCGGCGTCCGGCGTCGCCGTGATCCTCGTCCGCGCCGGGCACGCGGCGTCCGCCCGCGACGCCTTCGCCCTCGCGCGGTCGCTGTACCCCTCGGTGGACCCCAAGATGTTCGACGCCGACAGGTCGGCCTGGTTCGGCGCCGCCTGCCAGGCGCTGGGCGACGCGGCCTCCGCCGAGCAGTGGTTCCGGCACGCCCGCGCGTCCATCGCCCTCGAACCCAACCCGTGGCAGGACCACATCGCCGTCATCCACCCGATGCTGGAGTGCGGACGCGACGATCTCGTACGCGCCCTCCTGGACGACCGCGCCGGGCACCCGGACGGCGGCTTCTTCTGGGAGGCGGAGTGGCTGGTGTACCTGCTGCGCACCGGCCGCCTCGACCTGGCCCGCGAGTTCCAGGGCCTGCCCGGCTGGGACGTCCCGTACGAGGTGCTGACGGTCCTCGCCGAGCAGGGACGCGCCGACCTGATGGAGACGTGGGGAGATCACAACTGGGCGATCGGCGACGACCTCGTCGAACTGGCCCACCGGGGCACGCCCCCGGTCCGGCCTCCGGCGCCGACCGGCCAGGACGTCCGGGACCTGGCCCGGGACCACGCCCGGATCCAGGGCATGCCGCACTCGCGGCGACAGCACCCGACCGCGCAACTGATCGAGACCGCCGCCGAGCGCGGCCACATCTCCGCCGTCCTGGACCTCCTGGAACGCCTGCCGGAGCGCGGTGACTTCAACGACCGCCCCTCGTCCGCGTTCGGTGCGATCTGGCTCCTCCACACCGGCTTCAACCGCCCCCCGTTCTAGCGAGGACGCGCGGGCGGGCCTGCTACGGCTCGACCGTCCGGAGGAGGAGGCGTTCGAGACCGTCCAGAGCCGGATCCGCCTCGGTGCCGGGCCGCCGTGACACGGCGATGTCCACCTCGGGCGGATCCGGCAGGCCATGGCGGGAGGGCAGGCGAGCCGCGCCCGCGGGGATGTTGCCCGCCAGCAGCGCGCCGACCCCGATACCGGCGCTGACCGCGGCCTGGACGGCGTGGACGCTGTTGCTCTGGAAGGCGATCCGCCACGCTCGTCCTCGCCGGTTGAGGGCGTCCAGAACCGGAGCCCGCCACTGGCACGGCTGGGAGAACATCACCAGCGGCAGCGGATCTGTGAGGGGATCCAGCGAGGCCGCGGCGGTCCAGAAGAGGGGGACCCGGCGCCGCCACCGGACGGCGTTCTCGCTCATCACGGACGGGTCGCCGAACACCAGGTCCACGCGGCCCTGATCGGCGAGCGGGCGCAGCGCCGCCGCTGCGCCGATGACCACCTCCAGCTCGATCCCCGGGTGCAGCGCGGCGACGTCGGCGAGGGCGTTGGGCAGGGTGGTCATCGCGAGGTCTTCGAGCAGGCCCAGCACGCGCCGCCCGTGCGGCGCGTCCCCGCGCCGGCCGACCGCCGCGCGCGCCTCGTCGTGCAGCGCGAGGACCCGCTCCACGTAGGCGAGCATGGTCTCGCCGGCGGGGGTGATCCGGATGCCGCGCGCTTCCCGTAGGAGCAGCCGCTCTCCGGCGGCCCGCTCCAGCCGCTGGATGCGCTGGCTGACGGTCGGCTGGCTCAGCTGGAGCGCCGCCGCGGCCCGGGTGATGCTGCCCGCGCGGACGGCTCCCGCGAACGAGCGCAGGTCCGCGATCTCGAAATCCCTCTCCATTCGAAAATCTTATGCCTACCATGCCGATATTGCTCTTCTCGATGGGCGGACGGCTTTCTAGCCTGGCGCCATGCCCCAAGACCAGACCGCGTCCGGCCCCGTCGCGTATCACCATGTCGACGTCTTCTCCGACGAGCCCTACGCGGGCAACAGCCTCGCCGTCTTCGTCGACCCGCCCCCGCTGACCACGGCCCAGATGGCCGCCGTCACCAGGGAGCTGCGCCACTTCGAAACGATCTTCGTGACGCGGTGGCCGGACGGACCGTCCGCCGACGCCCGGGTCTTCGACCTGAACGAGGAGCTCCCGTTCGCCGGGCACCCGGTGCTGGGAGCGGCCGCCGTCCTGCACGACCTCGACGGCACGCCCGACGGCGCCGACCGCGGATGGACGATCCACCTGCCCGCGAGGCCGGTGCGGGTCGCCACGCGCCGGAGCGCCCCGGGCCGGCTCACCGCGTTGATGGACGCCGGCCCGCCCGAGCTGGTCGGCACACCGGCCGCCGAGGACGCCGCGTCCATCGCGGAGCGGCTCGGGCTGTCCGCCGACGATCTCGACCGGCGGCTCCCGCCCCAGGTCTGGTCCACCGGCCTCGCCTATCTCATCGTCCCGGTGCGCGACGGCGACGCGCTCGTCCGGGCGCGGATCGCCTCCCCGGACTTCGAGGGCTTCCTCGCACGCCACGGCGCGCAGTTCGCCTACGTGCTCGACGCCTCCGTCCCGGAAGGCCGGCACTGGAACAACGACGGCGTCGTCGAGGACGTCGCCACCGGCAGCGCGGCCGGATGCGTCGCCGCCTACCTCCTGCACCACGGGCGCGCCGGGGACGGCGTCGAGACCCCGCTGGCGCAGGGACGCCTCACCGGCAGGCCGAGCACCATCGCGATCACCGCGTACGGCCCCGCGGAGCGGCCGGTCCGGGTCACCGTGGGCGGCGGTGTCGCGGTGGTCGGCACGGGACGCCTGCGCGCCCTCCCGGAGCCGCTGTGAGCGCCCCGCAGATCTTCGAGGCCGGCGCCATCCGGCGGGCCATCGGGTTCGAGGACCTCGTGGACCCGGTGGCGGGCGCGCTGGCCGCCTTCAGCCGCGGGCTCGGCGCGTCGCCCCTCGCGGTCTTCGCGCCCGCGGGCCCGGACGGCGACGTGCACGTCAAGTCGGCCTGGCTGCCGGGCCGGCCGGTGTTCACCGTCAAGGTGGCGGCATGGTTCGCGGCGCGGGCGGCCCGCGGCCTCCCGGGCGGGAGCGGCTACGTCGCGGTCCACGACGCCGCCACCGGGGACCTCCTGGCGCTGCTGCAGGACGAGCACCACCTCAGCGACGTCCGCACCGCGGCGGCGGGAGCCCTCGCCGCCCGGCTGCTCGCTCCCCGCGACGCCCGCACGCTCGCCGTCCTCGGCACCGGCGTGCAGGCGTACCTCCAGGCGCTGGCGGCCATCGCGGAACGTCCCATCGACACCGTCCTGGTCTGGGGGAGGCGCGCCGACGCCGCGCGGACATTGCGGGCGGCGATCAGCGCGCGGGCGCCCCGGGTCACGGCCACCGTCGTGGCGAACGCCCGGGAGGCCGTCCGGCTCGCCGACGTGATCGTCACCGCGACCTCCAGCAGGCGGCCGATCGTCGCCGGGTCCTGGCTGCGCCCCGGACAGCACGTGACCGCCGTCGGCGCCGACGACGCGACGAAGGCCGAACTCGACCCCGAGTGCTTCCGGCGCGCGGACCTCCTCGTCGTCGACAGCAGGGCCGACGCGCCCGTCCACGCCGGCGACCTGCGCGCCGCCCTCGCGGCGCACGCCGTCACCGAGGCCGGCATCGGCGCGGAACTCGGCGACCTCGTCCCGGACGGGCACGCCCGCCGGAGCGGAACCCAGATCACCGTCGCCAGACTCATCGGCCTCGGCGTCCAGGACCTCGCCGCCGCGGAGACCGTGCTCCCACGCCTGACCGCCGCCACCCCGCCCGAAGCCGGAACCCCACCCCCGGCATCGGTCCTCGACCTCCACCGAACCCCGGAAACGAGCTGATACCCGCCAGCCCGCCGGGCAACGACACGCCGCGTACTACTCCGAGAAGGCGATCGCCTCGGTGCGGCGCATCGCCGCGGAAGGGGCCGTACGGGTTCTGACCGGGCGACCCGCACGCTTCCCGGTCAACGAGGTGGTCGCCGGAGTCCGCTAGAACCGGCCGGGTAGTCCTGGAGCGGTACGCGGTCGGCGGCCCAGGCGGACATGACGGGGGCGAGGACGCGCCAGGCCTCCTCCGCCTCGTCGCCCCGGATGGACAGGGCGGCGTCGCCGTGCAGGACGTCCAGCAGCAGCCGTCCGTAGGCGGGCAGCTCGGGGGCCTCCATCCGCGCCGTCATGGTGAGCGGGGTGAGGGTGCGCGCACCGGAGCCGATGCCCGTGAGCCCCAGGGTCATGTTCTCCGGGTCGAGGCCGAAGCGGAGCACGTTGGGCAGCGCCTCCCCCGCGTGGCCGAAGGGCAGGTGCGGGACGGGCCGGAAGTGGACCGCGACCTCCTTGCGGTCCTCCGCGAGCGCCTTGCCGCTGCGGATCCGGAAGGTCGTCCCGGACCAGCGCCAGCTTTCCAGCCGCAGCTCCACCTCGGCGAACGTCTCGGTGCGGCGCCGGGCGTCCACGCCGTCCTCGTCGATGTAGGCGGGGACGTCGCGGTCGCCGACGCGGCCGGCCGTGTAGCGCGCCCGGCGGGTGCGGCGCAGGACGTCCTCCTCGGTGAGGGGCCGGACCGAGCGCAGCACGTCGATCTTCCGGTCGCGCAGGTCGCGCTCGTCGAGGCTGAGCGGCGGTTCCATGGCCACCAGGCACAGCACCTGGAGCAGGTGGTTCTGCACCATGTCCCTCAGCGCCCCGACGCCGTCGTAGTAGCCCGCCCGGCCCTCCAGCGCGAGCGACTCGTCCCAGACGATGTCCACCTCGGAGATGTGCGCGCTGTTCCAGAGGGGCTCCAGGACGCGGTTGGCCAGCCGGCTGCCGAGCAGGTTCTGGACGGTGGTCATGGCGAGGAAGTGGTCGACGCGGAACACCGCCTGCTCGGGGACGACCTCCGCCAGCAGCCGGTTCAGCTCCACCGCGCTGTCCAGGTCCTCACCGAACGGCTTCTCCAGGACGATCCGGCTGCCCGGCGGCAGGCCCGCCCCGCGCAGGGCGGTGACGGTGCCGGGGAAGACCGCCGGGGGAAGGGCGAGGTAGAGGGCGACCGGCCCGTCACCGGCGGCGAGGTCGGCGAGGTCGGCGGTGTCGGTGGCGTCCGCCCGGCGGTAGCGGACGGCGCCGGTGAGCCACGTCCTGACCTCGGCGGGGGAGGAGCGGTCGTGCCGGTCGAGCTGCCCGGCCGCCCATTCCCGGAACTCCCCGTCGCTCCAGCCCTTCCGGTCGGCGCAGGTCAGCCGGAACCCGTCGGGGAGGTGCCCGGCGGCCCGCAGGGCGGCCAGCCCGGGGAGCAGGAAGCGGGCGTTGAGGTCGCCCGTGGCGCCGAAGACGACGAGCCGGTCGATCATGCCCCTGTCCCTTCATGCCGTGGTCCCTTCATGCCGTGCCGCCCGCTTCCGCTCGGGCGAGGGTGACGCCGCTGGCGATGATGCCGATGTGGCTGAACGCCTGGGGGAAGTTGCCCATGAACGTGCCCGTCGACGGGTCGATCTGCTCCGGAAGCAGGCCGAGCGGGCTCGCCCGGGAGCACAGTGAGGCGTACAGATCCTGGGCCTGCTCGATGTGGCCTTGCAGGACGAGGTTGTCGACCAGCCAGAAGCTGCACAGCAGGAAGGCGCCCTCGTCGCCGGGCAGGCCGTCGGGCGACCGGTCGTGCAGGTAGCGGTAGAGCAGGCCGTCCCCCGCGGACAGGCGTTCGGCGATGGCCGAGGTGGTGGCCCTCATTCTCGGGTGGCCGGCCGGGACGACGTTGCGCAGCGGGAGCGCGAGCAGGCTCGCGTCCAGGCTCCCGCCGCCGTCGAGGTGCTCGCTCAGGCACTGCGCGTCCTCGTCCCACGACCGCTCAAGGATGAGCCGGCGCAACTCCTCGGCCTTGGCACGCCAGGTGTCGATCGGACCGGGCAGGCCGAGCCGCGCGCCGATGGACGCGGCCCGGTCCAGCGCCACCTGGCACATCCCGGCCGAGTAGGTGAACACCCGGCCCTCGCTGCGCACCTCCCAGATCCCCTGATCCGGGTGCCGCCACGCGTCCGCGGCGGTCTCGGTCAGTTCCGCCAGCTTGGACCACAGCGCCGGCTGGAGGTCGCCGCCGGCGAGCAGCCACTGGTCGGCGCAGTCGAGGACCTCCCCGTAGATGTCGTGCTGACGCTGGTCCGCGGCGCCGTTGCCCCACCGCACGGGGGACGAGCGCCGGTAGCCCTCCAGGCCGGCGTCCGGGATCTCCTCGGGGACGGGATCGGCGCGCAGGGTGTACATGATCCGCGGCAGGCGGCCGCTCTCGAAGGCGTCCAGGACCCAGCCGAGGAAGCCGTCCGCCTCGCATCGGAACCCGACGCGGCGCAGCGCGAACACGGTGAAGGCGGCGTCCCGGATCCAGGCGTACCGGTAGTCCCAGTTGCGGACCCCGCCGATCGGCGCGGGCAGCGAGGACGTCGGGGCCGCCACCATGGAGCCGTTGACCCAGTCGTCGCACAGCTTCAACGTGATCGCGGCGCGCCGGACCAGCGGCTCCTGCGGGCCGCCGTAGCCGAAGCCGCCCATCCAGCGGCGCCACGCCTCGGCGGTCTGGCGCAGCACCGTCCCGGGGTCGAACCGGTGGTGGCGGTGGAGGCGGCCCCAGGAGAGCGTCAGGTCCAGACGTTCGCCCTCGGTCAGGTCGTGCACGGTGCTCAGCCCGTCCAGCGGGCGGTTGGAGCGCAGATGCAGGCGCAGGTCCGGCCGCCGCGCCGCCCGCACCTCCAGCCCGCTGGCCAGAACGCGGGCCTGCGCGCCGTCGCGCGGCCACAGCTCCGCGTGCAGCCGGACGGCACCGTCCAGGACGACCGCTGACCGGACGAGCTCGTCCCGGCCCGCCCCCGCGTCGTCGGACAGGTCCGCGCCCGCGCGCAGGCCCAGCGCATCGGTGACCCTGACCAGGCCGGACGGGCCGCGCAGCTCGGTCACCAGCACCGCCGTGTCGGGCTCGTAGTACTGGCGCGCCTCCCGCAGGTCCGCCACCGTCAGGGTGAAGTGCCCGCCGCGCGCGTGATCCAGGAGGCCGGACAGCAGCGGTTCGCTGTCGAAGCGGGGCAGGCACAGCCACGGGATCGAACCGTCCAGGGCGACCAGCGCCGCGGTCGTGCCGTCCCCGACCAGGCCCAGGTCTTCCAGCCGCGGATAGCCCTCCGATCGGCGAACCGGGCGGAACGGTGGATCGGGATGGAGCATGCCGGCCTCCTTCTCACCGACCGCGCCGCCGACAAGCGACGTGTCCGCTCCGGCCCCGGCTACGCGTGAGCGCGCGGAACTTTGCGATATCCGCAGGACGGAATGGGGTGCAGCCTAGCTGCGGTGAAGCGGCGATGAAGCTGATCTGAACACGGCTGGTGATCTCATGGTCGCCGGTCGACGAAGGAGACTTGAGAATGCTCGCGAAGCTCGAAGAGCTCGGTGACCGCCTGCTCGGCTTGGTGGTCCCCCAGGCGCAGGCGTCCGCCAGGGACACGTGCTGCTGGTATGACGGTGTCTGCGACCGCACCCGCGACTGGTGGTGCTGCTACACCCCGGGCGGAACCGCACCCGGACGGTGCCCTGCCGGCGCCTACTGCGCCTACTCCAACCCCCACCCCTGCTAGTCCCGCGTCAAAGGGTGTGTGATGGCGTACGTCGCGCTGGGGTGCCGCTGCATGGTCGGGCTGGTGTTCGCCGCCTCGGTCCTGGGCAAGCTTCGCGGCCGCGAGTCCTACGCCCGGTTCGTGGCGGCCGCCGGCCGGCTGGGACCGGGGTGGGTGCTCTCCCGGATCCCGGCACCCGTGGTGGCCGGTGGTGTGATCGCGGCTGAAGCGGCGGTGCTGGTGCTCCTGGTGCCGCCGGGGACGGCGTGGATCGGTTTCGCCCTCGCCGGTCTTCTGGCGATGGCCTTCGCCGTGGCGGTCCTGACCGCGCTGCGGCGCGGGGATCGCGCACCCTGCCAGTGCTTCGGGGGCTCGGACCGCCCGGTCAGCGGGGTGCATCTGGTCCGGAACGGCGTGCTCGCCGCTGCCGCCGCCCTCGGAACGACCGCCGGCGCGGTCGCGGCCGGGCCGATCGAGCCGGCGGGCGGCGTCATCGCCGCGGTCGCCGGTGCCGTGGTCGCCGCCTTCGTGGTGACCGCCGACGACCTTGCCGGACTGTTCCGTCCCGTGGTGTCTCCAGATGGACACCACGCCACGAAAGGATTCTCGCGTTGATGCCCTTCGTCGCGGCGCTGGCCCTCCTGGCACTCGCGGTCTGCCTGCTGGACCTGGTCCTCACGCTCGGCGTCGTCCGGCGGCTCCGGCACCACACCGAGCTGATCTCGAACCTGTCGTCCGGGGGACGGCGGCCCTACGCGATCCTCGACGAGGGGGAGACCGCCGGGTCGTTCGAGGCCGTCGCCACCACCGGCGAGCCGGTGTCCCGGGACGGGCTCTCCGGCCTGACCCTGATCGGCGCCCTCGCGCCGGGGTGCAGTGCCTGCGAGGAGAAGCTGCCCGCTTTCATCGATTACGCGAGGACGTTCTCCGGTGGACGCGACCAGGTGATCGCCCTCGTCGTGGGATCGGAGGACGAGACGGAGACCTACCGCGAGCGGCTGGAGCCGGTCGCCCGGGTCGTCGTCGAGCCGCCGGTGACCGGTGAGATCGGCACGGCGCTGGGGCTGGGCTCCTTCCCCGCGTTCGGCATCTTCGACGAGTCCGGGACCGTGGTCACCAGTGGCATGGAGCTGAACCGCTCGGCCTCCGCCGCCGGAGTGTGACCGCCGCTCATGCGCGACACCCAGGGCGAGGTCAGGACCGGGGTCAGAGCCGGTGCTGCCAGGATCAGGGGCGCCCTGGGGCTGGCCTGGCGCGCCGGCCGCCACCAGATCCTCGGCTACGGGGCGCTCGAACTGGTCGCGGCGCTGGTGCCGGTCTCGGTGGCGTGGCTGACCAAGCTCGCGCTGGACGCCATAACGGGGCCGCCCGCGAGCGGTTCGGCGCTGGCCTGGATGGGCGGCGGGCTCCTGGTCGCGGGGCTGGCCGTCGCCGTCCTGCCGCAGATGTCGTTCTACATCCGGCAGGAGCTCGAACGCCGGATCGGCCTGACCGCCCAGGACCGGCTCTTCGCGGCGGTCGAGCGGCTCCCCGGCCTGGCCAGGTTCGAGAACCCGGCGTTCCTGGACCGGCTGGCGATGGCCCAGGGAGCCGGTGGCCGCGCCCCCGCGATGCTCGTCTTCGGTGTGCTGACCGTCTGCCGCGGCGCGATCACCATCGTCGCGTTCCTCGGCTCGCTGCTGCTGATCAGCCGCTGGCTGACGCTGGCGGTGACGCTCGCGGCCGTCCCGGCACTGGTCGCCCACCTGCATCTGTCCCGGCTCCGCGCGGGGATGATGTGGCGGATCACCCCGATGGAGCGGCGTGAGGCCTTCTTCCAGCGGCTGCTGAGCAGCGTCCAGGCGGCCAAGGAACTCCGCCTGTTCGGGACCGCCCGGTACTTCCGCGAACTGATGACCGCGCAGCGGCAGGAGGCCAACGCGCAGCGGCGCCGGATGGACCGGCGCGACCTGCTCACCCAGTCCGGGCTGGGAGTCCTGGCCGCCGGGATCTCCGGGGCTGGGCTGCTGTGGGCGCTTTTCACCGCCCGGTCCGGTGGACTCACGGCCGGTGACATACCGCTGCTCATCGCCTCGGTAGCGGGCGTCCAGGCCGCCGCGACCTCCCTGGTGAGCAACGTGACCCAGGTCGACCACCAGCTGTTGCTCTTCGACCATTACCTCACCGTCACAGGAAGTGAGCCGGATCTGCCGGTGCCTGCCGGAGCGCGGGCGACACCGCCGTTGCGTCGAGGGATCGAGCTGCGCGGGGTGTGGTTTCGCTACTCGTCGGAGCATCCCTGGGCGCTGCGCGATGTGAACCTCACGATTCCGCACGGCCGGTCGGTGGGGCTGGTGGGCCGCAACGGTGCTGGGAAGAGCACGCTGGTCAAGCTGCTGTGCCGGTTCTACGACCCCGAGCGCGGCGCGATCCTGTGGGACGGGGTGGACCTGCGCGACATGGACCCGGCCGAACTGCGGTCACGGATCGGCGTGGTGTTCCAGGACTACATGGAGTACGACCTGACCGCGGCCGACAACATCGGGCTCGGCGACATCCGCGACCGGGACCGCGACCGTGTGCAGGCCGCGGCTCGCAAAGCCGGGGTCCACGACGCTCTCGCCGCACTGCCCCGCGGCTACGACACGCCGCTGTCGCGCCTGTTCTCCACGAAACTGTTCTCGCCGGACCTCGGAGACGGCGACAGGGACCCCGAGGTCGGCGTCCCTCTGTCCGGGGGACAGTGGCAGCGGCTGGCGCTGGCCCGCGCCTTCCTGCGCGACCAGCGGGACCTGCTGATCCTCGACGAGCCCAGCTCGGGCCTGGACGCCGAGGCCGAGCACGAGATCCACGCACGGCTGCGCGAGCACCGCGCGGGCCGGACCAGCGTGCTGATCTCCCACCGGCTCGCGGCCGTCCGCGACGCCGACCTGCTCGTCGTCCTCGACCAGGGACGGATCGTGGAACAGGGCGGCCATGCCGAGCTGATGGCGGTGGACGGCAGGTACGCCCAGCTGTTCACGCTGCAGGCGAGCGGCTACCAGCCGGACCCGGCCATGGACGTGCCCACGCCATGACCGGGACCGTGCTCGCCGCCGCGGCCGCGCTCGCCGGGACCGCCGCGCTCATCGCCTGGCTGCGCCGCCGCTACGTCGTGATCGACGTCGACGGCCAGAGCATGCGGCCCACGCTCGACGCGGGCGACCGCGTCCTGGTCCGCCGCCGGTCGCTGCGGCACGTCCGGGCCGGTGACATCGTCGTGGTCGAGAACACCGCGCGCCAAGGGACGGACCGCCGCCCGAGCGCCGCCGCACACGGACGCCGGGGCGCCTCCGGCCACGCCTGGGTGATCAAACGGGCGGCGGCCGTGCCCGGCGACCCGGTGCCCGCGTCGCTGGCCGCCCGGGTGTCGGCCCCCGCCGGCACCCCCGTGCCGGACGGCCGCATGCTCATCCTGGGCGACAACACCACCGCGAGCTTCGACTCCCGCCACTACGGCTACCTCCCCGGAACCGGGGTCCTCGGTGTCGTCATACGCCGCCTGAAGGCTCCGGGAAAGACCGGCTGACCTTTTGGTCACCAGCCCGGCCACCCCTGCCGCAGTTCCTTCTTGTCGATCTTCCCCACCGCCGTCACCGGCAGCGACGGGACGAGGACGACCCGCTTGGGACGCTTGTAGGCGCTCAGGGCTTCGCGGGCCACGGCCTGGATCGCCTCGGCCGTCACGTCGGACCGCTCGGGCACGACGAACGCGACGACGGCCTCGCCCCAGTCCGGGTGCGGGACGCCGGTGACGGCCGCCTCCTGCACGCCGGGGACCCGGACGAGCGCCTGCTCGACCTCGGTGGAGTACACGTTGAGCCCACCGGTGATGATCATGTCGTTCTTGCGGTCCACGAGGTACAGGTAGCCGTCCTCGTCGAGGTAGCCGAGGTCGCCGGTGTGCAGCCAGCCGTCGCGCAGGGCCTCGGCGGTCTCCGGCTCCCGGCCCAGGTAGCCGATCATCGTGTACGGCGCGCGGGCGACGACCTCCCCGACCTCGCCCGGCTCGCATGCCGACCCGTCCTCCTTGCGCACCTCGACCCGGGCCATCACCACCGGCTGGCCGCAGCTGGCGAGGCGGCGCACGTCCCGTCCCTCGACGCGGTGGTCGTCGCGGCGCAAACGGGTCAGGAAGTTCGGCGCCTCCGACTGCGCGTACAGCTGCACGAACACCGGCCCGAACCTGCGCAGGCCGTCCCGGAGCCGTTCGAGGCTGATCGGCGCGGCGCCGTACAGGATGGTGCGCACCGAACTCGTGTCGATGTCCGCGCGGGCGGCCACCGCGTCGATCAGCCTGTAGATCATCGTCGGCACCATGAACAGGTAGGTGACCCGGTCGCGGGAGATGCGGTCGAGGACCACCTCGATGTCGAAGCCCTGCTCGACGAACACCGACGCCCCCTTGGAGAGCGCGGCCTGCAGCAGGAAGCCGGCGCTGTGCGGCAGCGGCGACGTCAGCAGCAGCACGTCCGCGGCGCCGAGCTCCATCTCGACCAGGTGCGAGAGCAGGTTCGCCGCGATCCCGCGCTGCGTGTGCAGCACGCCCTTCGGCCGTCCCGTCGTGCCGCCGGTGTACATGATCAGCGCCAGCGCGTCCGGCGGCACGGGCGGCTCGGCGGCGAGCGGCGCGTGGCTCACCGCGGCGTCCCAGGATCCCGGGCCGGCCCCGCCGCCGCGGACCACGACCAGCGGATCGGCGCCGTGCTCGCGCGCGGCCCCGATCACGTCGAGCCGGTCCGCCTCGATCAGGCACACCCGCGCGCCGGAGTCCGCCAGGATGTACGCCTGCTCCTCGGTCGACAGCATCAGGTTCAGCGGGACCTTCGCCGCCCCGAGCAGCGCGATGGCGAGGTCGGCCACCACGTACTCGGCGCCGTTCCGCAGGATGATCGCGACCGGGTCGCCCGGCCCGGTGCCGAGCTCGGCGAGGTGGCCCGCGACCGCCCGCGACGCGCGCTCCAGGTCCGCGTACGTCCAGGTCTCGCCGCCTGCCACCACGGCGCGGCGCGATCCGTGGCGCCGGATCGCCGCCGAGAGGTAGTCCCGCAGGATCGCCTCAGTGGTCACGTTCGTCTCGTCCTTCCAGCTCTGTTCCGGCCAGATCCGTTCCGGGTAGGGGGCTGCGGGCGACCCGCATGGCGAGCCCGAGGGCTCGGTAGAGACCGGTCAGCCAGACGACCTCCTGCAGCCGTCTCCAGCCGAGCCGGTCGACGGCGTCGTCGAACGCGGCGTCGTCGAGGTCGCCTTCGTCGACGAGGCGGCGGGCCACGCGATGGACGGTGCGCAGCGGCTCGCCGAACCGGGGCACCTCGCCCGCGCGAATGCTCTCGGCCGCCTCGGGGGCGAGGCCCGCCGCCAGCGCCACCGGACGGTGCCCCGCCCACATGAAGCCGGCGCGCTCCGCGACCGCGACGACCAGGATCACCAGCTCACGCTCGATGACCGCCAGGTCCGAGTCACGGAAGCTGGCCGCGGCCTCCAGCACGGCCGCGCCCACGTGCGGGCTCGCCGCCATCAGGTCGAACGGGCCGACCAGGCGGCCGCCGGAGTCGAAGGGGCTCACACCGAGCGAACCGTCGCCCCAGTCGTCCCGGATCCGGTCGACCAGGCCGCGCTGCGCGGCGTCGAGGTCGCCGGCCGTCGTCCACGGGGCGCGGCCCAGCCGCGGCGGCCCGCCGGCTGCCGTGCTCATCGGTCCCCGAGATACGCCTTGCGCACGCTGTCGGACTTCAACAGCGCGGCACCGGTGTCCTCAAGGACCACCGTGCCGTCGGCGAGGACGTAGCCCCGGTCCGACAGCTCCAGGGCCTTCTGCATGTTCTGCTCGGCCAGCAGGACCGTGACGCCGGCGGCGGTCACGCGCTCGATCGTGGCGAAGACCTCCCGCACGACGATGGGCGCCAGCCCGAGCGACGGCTCGTCGAGCACGAGCAGCGACGGCCTGGAGATCAGGGCACGGCCGAGCGCGACCATCTGCTGCTCGCCGCCCGACAGCGTGCCCGCCAGCTGGCGTGGACGGCGGCCCAGGATCGGGAACAGCTCGTACACCTCGTCCAGCGCGCCGCTCGCCCGGCGCCGGGCCACCGGATGGTGCAGGCCGATCAGCAGGTTGTCGCGCACCGACATGTCCTTGAACAGCCGCCGCCCCTCCGGCACCAGGGCGATCCCGAGCGCGGGCCGGTCCGTCGCGGGCCGCCCCGTGATGTCGTCCCCGTCGAACGTGACGGTCCCGCCGCTGATGGGCTGCATGCCCATCAGCGCCTTGACCAGGGTGCTCTTGCCGGCGCCGTTCGATCCGACCAGCGAGACGACGGAGCCCGGCTCGACCCGCAGATCCACCCCGCGCAGAGCGACCGCCTCGCCGTAGCTGACCCTGAGACCCTTGACGTCAAGCATCGACCACTCCTCCCAGGTAAGCGGCGACCACGGAGGCCTCGGCCAGCACGTCCTCGGGACGGCCGCTGGCCAGGTTGCGCCCCTGGTTCAGCACGTACATCCGGTCGGCCAAGGTCGCGACCGCCCGGACGTTGTGCTCGATGTAGACGACGGCGACCCCGCTGTCCCGCAGCGACGAGATCAGCTCCATCCCCTCCTCGGTCTCCGACGGGTTCAGCCCGCCGAGGACCTCGTCGAGCAGGATCAGCTGCGGATCCAGCGCCAGCGCTCGGGCGATCTCTAGGAACTTGCGCTCGTGGAGGTTCAGGACGTCGACTGGGCGGTCGGCGTGCTTCCCCAGCCCGACCCGGTCGAGCACGCCGCGGGCGCGCTCCACCGCCGCCGACCTGGCCATGTGGTCCCGGCCGAACATGCACGCGGTCGCCACGTTCTCGACGACGGTGAACGAGCCCATCGGCCGCGGAACCTGGAAGGTCCGGGCGATCCCCAGGCGGGCGCGCCGGTGCGGACTGGACCGGGTGATGTCCCTGCCGCGGAACTCCACGGACCCGCCCGTCACCGCGAGCGAGCCCGCGATCCCGCTGAGCAGGGTGGTCTTGCCCGAGCCGTTCGGCCCGACCAGGCCCACGATCTCGCCTTCCGACACCTCCAGGCCGACGCGGTCGAGGGCGGTCACCCCGCCGAACCGCTTGGTGACGTCGACGCAGCGCAGCAGGGTCATCGTGCTCCTCCCCGGACGCCGAGCGCCGCACCGGCGCGCGAGACGAAGCCGGACACGCCCTGGGGCATCACCGCGATCACGGCCACGAGGCTCAACCCCACGATCACCTGCGCCATCTCCGCCGACCCCAGCCCGAGGAGCGCCTCGCGCAGCGTCACGACCAGCCCGGCGCCGATGACCGGCCCCCACCAGCGGCCCATGCCGCCGAGAATCGCCATCATGATCACGAACAGCGGGATGTTGAGCGCGAAGACCGCGCCCACCTCGACGTAGCCGAGGAACACCGCCTGCGGCGCACCGGCCAGCCCGGCCAGCGCCCCGCTCACCGCGAAGGCGACGACCTTGTACCGGTAGGTCGGCACGCCCAGGGATTCGGCGACCGCCTCGTCGTCGCGGATCGACCGCAGGGCCGTGCCCCACCGCGTGGTGGACGTCGCGACGGCCGTGGCCGCGCTCAGCCCGGCCAGAAGAGCGGCCACGATGTACAGGTGGCGCGCGGACGAGCCGATCCAGCTGCCCGCGGTGTGCTCCCGGACGAACACGCCCGTGCCGCCGTCGAGGAACGACACGTTCGACACCATCGTCATCACGATGAACGCCATCGCCAGCGTCACCAGGCCGAACAGGTCGCCGGCGAAGCGCGGCGACGAGAACACCGCGAGCCCCACGAGCAGGGCGAGCGCGCCCCCGACCGCGCCCGCGACGAGCAGCGCGACGACGAAGGGGGCGTCGGTCGAGCGGAGCACCGCGGCGGCCGCGTAGGTGCCGAGGCCGAAGAAGACGCCGTGGCCGAAGCTCGCGTACCCCGAGTTGCCGGAGAACAGGTTCCAGCTGAGCGCCAGCGCGACCCAGATCAGGAACTGGTAGCCGAACGAGACCGCGAAGCCGGAGCCGAACGCGGGGACGGCGAGGACGAGCAGCACGCCGGCGGCCACGATCAGCAGCGGCCGGCGGAGCGACGGATCAAGCCAGCGATTCACGGGTGGCTCCCGACGACAGGCGTTCCCGGAAGAGGCGCGCGAGGGGTTGCAGGGCGAGGAAGGCGAACAGCAGGCCGAACGTCACCGCCGGCGACCACTCCGGCGGGAACCACAGCGACCAGGCGTTCTGGATCATCATCAGCAGGATCGCCGCGAGCAGCGCGCCGAGCGGCCGGCCGAGCCCGCCCAGCAGGGTCGCCACGACCACGGTGCCGACCCAGTTCAGCGGCAGGCCGGGCGACAGCGGCATCTTGAGCGCCACCACCATGCCGGTGGCCGCGGCGCTCGCGGCCGCCAGCCCGGAGATGACCAGGGTGATGGGCAGGATCCGCACGCCGAGGGTCTCGGCGATCGAACCGTCCTGGCGCATCGCCTGGACCGCCCGGCCCCACCGGGTGCGGTGCAGGGCGAGCGCCGACGCCCCGACCATGACCACCGCGAACACCGCCGCGACGAGGTCGATCGGGGACACCGACAGCGAGCCGACCTGGATGCTCTCGGTGAGCCCCTCCGACAGCCAGGACCGCATGCTCCGCAGATCCGGGCTCCAGATCATCGACACGACGCCCTCGGCGGCGATGAACAGGGCGAACGTGAGCAGCAGGCTGGTGAACCCCTCGGCCTTGATGACGTGCAGGAAGTACTGGACCACCACGCCGACCAGGAAGAACGCCGGCACCGTGACGACCAGCGTCAGGAACGGGCTCCACAGCAGCTCGGTGAGCAGCGTGTAGGTCAGGTATGCGCCCAGCAGTGTGAGCGAGAGGTGGAAGAAGTCGGGGACGCCGAGGTGGCCCCACTTCATCGTGATCCCCAGCGCGATGCTCCCGAACAGGCAGCCCATGAACAGCCCGTTCAGCAACGTCTGCGCCAAGGCCAGCGTCGATACCGCCATTCTGCGGTCCTTCCGGGTAGCGCGGGTGCGGCGGGCCGCGTGGGCCCACCGCACCCGCATGGCATGCTCAGGCGAGCGGGACGGTCAGGGCTCGTACCGGATCTCGGCTCCCGCGATGTCCTTCGGCCAGACGAGGACGCGCTTGCCGTCCTGGATCTGCGTCACCCGGTTGAGGTCGGCGCCGTAGTTGTTGTAGCCGTCGAACGACAGCCGGCCGACGATCGTGTCGACCTTGTTGCCGTTGAGCCAGGCGATGATCTTCTTGTTGTCGACGCCCACCTCGCCGACGGCGGTCAGCAGGATCTGCCAGGCGGCGAATCCGGCGGCCGCCTGGGTCTCGACCAGCGGGAAGAGCTTCTTCGCCTTGGCCGCCTCGCTGAAGCTCTTGGCGAAGTACCGCGCGATGTCGGTGTCGCCGAGCGGCGCGTGGTTCTCGTAGATCGAGGAGAGCAGCATCCCCTCGGCCTTGTCCCCGAGGCCCGCGATCGAGGCCGGTGACGGCAGGGCGGCGTACACGGTCTTCGGCTTGTACCCGATCGTGTCGAACGCCTGGTAGATGTTGGTCACGTCCGCGCCGAGCGAGCCGAGGTAGACCAGGTCCGGTCGCTGGCTGGAGATCCGGGTGGCGATGGAGCTGAAGTCCGTCGTGCCCATGTCGTACTGGACCGACCCGGCGATCTTGACGCCGGCGGCCTTGAACGCCTTCTCGATCGCGGCGGTGTAGCTGAGGGTCGTGGGGAACTTGGCCGTCGCGAGGAACATCGACTTCGGTGCGTTGCCGCTGGACTTGAGCGCCTCGACCAGCGTCTTCGCCTGCGCGTCGAACATCTGCGACGGGTCGGAGACGCCGCCGCCGATCTGCCAGCTCGGGAAGTGGTTCTCCCCGATGAGCTTGTCGGGCGCCCCGTTCGTCGCGGTCGGGTACGCGTAGCCGGCCTTGGTGACCGGACCGGCGCCGGCGAGCGTCGCGGCGCCGCCGTAGGGGCCCATGACGAGGTCGACCTTGTCGCCGATGAGCCGCGAGTAGTTCGACGTGACCTGGGCCGGGGTCGACTGGTCGTCGAGCACCTTCCACTGGATCGGGCGGCCGTCGATGCCGCCGCACTCGCCGACCCACTCGGCCACGATCTCCCCGACCTGCTCGTGGACGAGGCCGGTCGGCGCCAGCGCGCCCGTGAGGCTCAGGGACGCGCCGACCACGATCGGCTTTCCGGTCGGCTTGGTGCCTTCCTTGCACTCCATGCCTGCGAAGGGGGCGACCAGCTTGGCGTCGGCGAGGCCGGCCGTCGCGTCCCGGTTCTGGGAGGCGTCCTTGACGCCGCCACATGCCGTTATCACCATGAGGGCCGCCGTGACAGCGGCTATTCCGGCGCCGCGCCTGGGGTGGATGGACATGCTCGTGCCCCGTTCAGTCGTTGAGGAAAGCGACAACCCGGCAGGGTGAGGCGCTGGTCTTGGGCAGCTTGATCGGGAAGAAGCCGACCTCGAACCCGGCCGGCGGCAGGGCGGCGAGGTTGTCCAGCTGCTGGATGATGAACGCCTCCTTGTCGGCGATGGCGAAGTGCCCGTCCCACAGTTCCCTGGGGTCGCCGGTCTTCTCGTAGGCCGCCTTCATCACCGGGAAGGGGCGGTCCCACGCCATGGCGTCGGTGCCGAGCACGGTCGCTCCCAGGCCCGTCAGGTATCGCGTGCCGTCGCCGCTCATGCCCGGGTAGTTGAAGAACTCGGGGTCCTTCGGCTGGTAGCGCTCCTGGCCGGTGCGCAGCAGCAGCGCGTCGCCCTGCCGGACCTCACGGCCCGTCGCGGCGATCGCCTGCTCCAGCGCCTCGATCGGGATGGCCTCGCCGGGCCTGGCCCAGGGCCGTACGTCGAGCACCATGCCCGGCCGGTACAGCTCCGACAGATCGATGTCGCTGATGGTGCGCGCCGGCTTGCCCTCGATGAGGCTGCCGCTGTGGAGCGGCGCGTCGACGTGGGTGCCGCAGTGGGTGTTCATCTCCGTGAGCCAGTCCTCGCCCCAGCCCTCCTGGTTCGGCAGGTGCTCGGGCGGGCAGCCGAAGATGTCGGTCATCCGGTCCCTGCCCTCGCCGCCGGGGCGGAGGTAGTGGATCTTCGGTGCGAGGACGGTCTCCAGCGCCTTGTACGCCTCGGGGACGAGCTCGCGGTTGGCCGGATCGAGCGTCCGGGACAGGTCGACGAGTGTGGTCATGGTGGTTGCCTTCCTGACCTCAGTAGGGGAGTTGGACACGGTTGCGCAGGACGCCGATGCCGGAGACCTCGAGCTCGATCTCGTCGCCGTCCTTGAGCTCCTTGCCGATCTCGACCGGGCTGCCGCTCATGACCGTGCCCGTGCCGAGGACCTCGCCGGCGTGGACGGTGCGGCCGAGGCTGAAGTGCGCCACGGCCTCCTCGAAGGAGTGGTGCATCGTCGAGCTGGACCCGTGGGACCACATCTCCCCGTTGACCCGGGCGGTCAGTTCCAGGTCGTAGGGCGAGGTGATCTCGTCCGCGGTGACGATGCACGGGCCGAGGGTGTTGGAGCCGTCGAAGTCCTTGCCGCGCGACGGGCCGAGCTGGGAGCCCATCGCGGTCGACTGCAGGTCCCGGCAGCTCCAGTCGTTGAAGATCGTGTAGCCGAAGATCGCTTCGGCGGCGTCCTCCGCGCCGATGTCCCGGCCGGTCCGGCCGATGACGGCGGCGAACTCCAGCTCGTAGTCGAGCTGGCGCGTCTCCCGCGGGGCGACGATGAGGTCGCCCGGCCCGCTGATCGCGGTGTGGTCGGCGTTGTAGTAGATGACCTGCTGGGAGAACACCTCGGGCGTGTCGTACCGGCCCGTCGCCACCAGCCGCTCGTACTCCGCCTCGGGGTCGTCCGCCGTGGAGGCGAGCTTGCGCGCCATCCCGCGGAACGCGGGCTGCAGATGCTCGATGAACAGCGAGCAGTCACGCAGGCGCACGGGATTCGGCAACGGTGCCTTCAGCGTCACCGTCTCCAGGTCGAAGGCGGCGTCCACCGGGTGCAGCTCGACCAGCTCGGCCGCGTCGGACAGGGCCGGCTCGCCGCCGCGGATGAGATCGAGCATCGAGGCGAAGCGCGGGTCGCCCTTCGAGGCGGACGTCAGGCTGATCGCATACGCGCCCGAACCGTCGATCGCGCCGACGTGGACCTGGCCGTCGGCCGTGAACGTGATGAGCTTCATGGCGTCCTCTCGGTCGGTGGGGTTTCACCGTGCCGAGAGTGACCCGCATCACTCCAGGTCTTGCCGCGCCATCAATTCAGCGCGCCCCTGTCACGCCGTGACATCCTCGTCGACCTCGGAGAACGCGCGGGTGAGCGCGTGCATCCGGAGCGCGGTCTCCAGCCGGTACCGGTGCTCGACGTCACGGACGTCGACGTCGAGCAGTTCCTCGACACGCGCGATCCGGTTGCGCACCGTGTTGTAGTGCACGTGCAGAGCCGAGGCCGTGGCGGGGAGGTGGCGGTCGTTGCTCAGGTAGGCGTGCAACGTCTCCACCAGGTCGGTTCCGCGCTGGTCGTCCGCGTCCAGCAGCGGTCCGAGAGTGTCCCGGACCATCGTGCGCAGATGCCCGAGCGGGACGCTCGCCAGTGGGACGATCCCGAGGTCGTGCGCGGTCAGAACCGGGGACCTGCCCGTGCCGCGCAGCCCGAGTTCGCACGCGGCCCGCGCCTGGTCGTACGACATCGCGTAATCACCGAGGTCCTGGCAGGGGCGGCCCAAGCCGGCGACCAGATCGCGGTACGGGACGCGCGCCAGCACCGATTCCAGCCGGGCGCGAACGTCGGGACCGGGCTCCACCAGCGCCACCAGCCGTCCCGAACGCACCCCGGTCGTGCACCCGGCGAAGGCGCCGGCGAGGACGTCGGCGAGCTGTGAGTCGCGTCCGACGTCGCCGCGCTTGCTGCCGATCACGACGACCTGCCCCTCGTCGGCGGAGAACCCCATGGTGAGGAGCCGCTGCCTGAACGAGTCGGGGTCGGCGATGCGTCCGGTCAGGAGCTGGTCGAGCATCTCCCCGTGGAGCTGCTCGACGGTCCGCTCGTGCTCCCGCAGGCGGAGGAACTGCAGGCGGAACAGGCCGGTCGCGAGCTCGACGGTCGCGGCGGCGACCTCGTCGAGATCCACGACGTCGACGACGGACATGGTCAGGCCGCCGGTTCCCTGGAGCTCGCGCCTCCAGACCACCCTGGGGTTGCCGTCCCCGACGTCCCCCGCCGAGCGGAGCAGCCGGCCGTCACGGTTCCGCAGCTCGACCAGCCCGCCCACCTTGAGAGCCAGAAGGTCCAGCGCAGCGCCGGAGTCCTCCTGCGCGGCGAGACTGCCCGCGAGCACCGCGCATTCGCGCTGCGCGC
Source organism: Actinomadura madurae (assembly GCF_047130825.1). Classification (NCBI taxonomy): domain Bacteria; kingdom Bacillati; phylum Actinomycetota; class Actinomycetes; order Streptosporangiales; family Thermomonosporaceae; genus Actinomadura; species Actinomadura madurae. Next base: position 5,698,851 of record NZ_CP083237.1, on the reverse strand, counting down.
CGAGCGTCCGCTCGTACTTCAGTTCGGCGACCCGCACCCGCTCCTCGCGCCGGCCGTCGACGTCGAGCTGCCGCAACCGGATCGCCAGGTCCTGGCCGATCCGGTCGAGCACCTGCTGCTCCGCCTCGGCCCACGGATAGGGGCGCCGCTGGGCGGCGTACAGAACGCCGAGCGCCTCGTCGCCCATCAGCAGCGGAACCACGAGCGTCGCCTGGATCCCCTCGTTGTCGATCAGCCGCTTCATCAACGGCACGCGGCGCGAGTCGTGCCGGTAGTCGCGGCTCATGTACGGCCTGCGCTCCGCCGCCACCCGGCCGCCGATACCCTCCCCGACCTTCAGCCGCCACGCCGACGACATCTCGGTCGAGATCAGGCCGGCGTGCGCGCCCATCACCAGGTACTCGCCCTCGATCAGCCCCGCCCAGGACACGGCGCAGCCGAGGGCCTCCACGACGTGGTCCACGGCGATCTGCAGGGCCTGCGTCGCGTCGTTCGCAGCCAGGAGGCGGCGCAGGAAGGCGGCATCGGTCTCCTGCGGGGCATCCGGGAGAATCGACAGAGCAGTCATCAGCCACTCCTGATGTCCTTGAGCCGAAATCAGTGATCTTGTCCGCTGACCGGGATGTGCTGATAAGGGGTTTTCGCAGCTCACCACACATCCGGCGCGCGGTCCAGACCCAGGGTCTAGCTGCCGCTGACCCTGTCCAGGTACACGACGTGATGCGCGAGCAGGAAATGCAAGGCGCCCAGTACCCGAGTCACCACACCTTCGGGGTCGCTTGAGGGGGACGAATCCGGCTCGGCGGCGGCGCCCGCCAGGCGCTCGCAGGTGGCCCAGAGATCGGAGAGATCGCTCCACTGCCACACCAGGTACAGGTCGCGCGGGAGCCGCACCACGGGCTGGTCGGCATAGCCGATACCGAAGCTGGACGGCTCCTCCGCGGTGTTGCCGAAGCCGACCATCAGCGGGCGCAGCCGGTGCCGGCGTGCGAACGCGACGGCGTCGGCCGTCCCCGGCGACGCCTCGACGAGAGCGCCTCGTTCGAGGAGGCGGTCGATCAGCCGGTCAGGCTCGCGATGGCCGTCGGCACGGGCCTGCTCGTCCAGCATCGTCCGAGTCAACGGCCGGCTCTCGGTGCCGTCCGCCGCGCCATGGGTCAGCCGCCAGATCGCGACCTCCTCGTCAGACAGCCTCACCGACCGGTCGGCGATCCGTACTCGGTGACCCTTCGGCTCGACCACCGCGCGAAGCGGACGAGGGTCGGGCAGGGCCATCCCGTCGCCGATGCCCGAGACCGGAGTTTCGTACTCGCGCTCAAGGTAGGCGTTGGGAGCCGGGCGCGCGACATACGTGAGGCCCATCTCATGGCCCACCGGGAAGATGAGCGCGACCCCGTCCCGGCTCGGTTCGATCATGCGGACAAGGTTAGGCGTCACGAAGCCCCGGAGCGTCGCGCTACATCGAGGTACGCGGCCGAGGCCGAGGTGAACAGGTGCAGTGACTTCACCAAGCGCATGAGCACCCGCCGCGGGTCGGTGTGGTCGCGGTCCGTTCCACCTGCCGTGACCTCCACGTCCGCGTACGCCTGGCAGGCCTTCCAGAGGTTGTCGTCGCCGGGTGCCCATTCCCAGATGCTGAACAGGTCGCGCCGGACCCGCAGCACCGGCTCCTCGCCGAACCCGATGCCGTAGAGCCACGGTTCGAGCCTCGTGTTCCCCAGACCGAGCATCAAGGGGTGCAGATGGTAGGCGAGGGCGAACCGATGGGCCGCCTTCCGGTCGGGGACCAGCTCGGCGATCAGGCCGTCGGCGACCAGCCCGTCCACGATCGCCGCGGGGTCGGCGACACCGAGCCGGCGGGCCTCCCGCTCCACCACCCGGCGGGTCCACCCACGCCGGCCGGGCTCTTCGCCCTTCTTCCCCCGCGCCAGTCTCCACAGTTCGAACCGGCGGCGATCCACCTCGACCAGGTCGCCGCCCCGCCGGATGACGTGTGCTCGCTCCGGGCCGTCCCCGATCTCACCCATGGAGTGGCCGATCGGGAAGATGAGCGGCTGCCTGGTTCCGAAGTGCATGGATACAGGTCACAGAAGCCCCGCAGGGCTTGTCAACGCCCGATCACCCACGGGTCCCCAGCACGGCGTCGGCGGCCGCTCGGAGGGTGGCGACGGGGTCGTCGCCGAGGGGGTAGACGCCGACCTGGTCCGCGCCGGCGTCGAGGTGCGCGATCAGGCCGCGCGCGAGGTCGGCCGGGCCGCCGTGGGCGACCAGCGCGTCGGTGAGGCGGTCGCTACCGGTGCCGGAGAGGTCCGCGTCGGTGAAGCCCAGGCGCCGGAGGTTGCTCGCGTAGTTGGTGACCTGCAACGCCTGCCCGGGCGGTGCGGCCCGGGCGACGGCGCGGGCCCGTTCGGCGTCGGGCTCCGGCAGCGCGAAGTGGCCGGGGAGTACCAGCCTGCCCGCGCCGAGGACCTCCCTCGCCCACCGGGTGTGCTCGGGCGTGACCATGCAGGGGAGGGTGCCCGCGGTGCGGTCGCGGGCCAGCCGCGTCATTCTCGGACCGAGGGCGGCCAGCACCACCCGCTCGGCCGGGACGCCGCCCAGCGCCAGTCGATCCAGGTAGGACACGAGGGTGTCATAGGGCGACGCCCACTCGGCGTGGACCTCGCGGTGCCCGATCCCGATGCCGAGAACGAACCGGCCGGGATGCCTGGCGACGATCCGGTGGTAAGAGGCGGCGACGATCTCGGCGTCAGCTGTCCACACGTTGACCACGCTCGTGCCGACCACCAGCCGGGTCGTGGCGTCCAGCAGCTTCTCCGCGAAGGCGAGGTCGGCCGGTGGCGATGCGTCCAGCCAAAGCGTGCCGTAGCCGGCCCTTTCCACGTCCATTGCGCTCTCCGGGCTCACCTCGTGCTCGCGCAGGTGGGCGCCGAGCAGCCCCAGGTCGATGTCCATGTTCCGATCTCAGCGGCACACCCCAACGGAGACCAGAACCAGTTCGGACGCGCTCGATAACCTGAAGGCATCGTCGCAGAACAGGGGGCGGCTCCGTGGAACTGCGCGCACTGCGCTACTTCGTCGCGGTCGCGGACGAACTGCACTTCGGCCGGGCCGCCGAGCGGCTGCACATCGCCCAGCCCGCGGTCAGCAGGCGGATCGCTCAACTGGAACGGGAACTGGGAGTCCGGTTGCTGGACCGCTCACCGCGCCCGGTCCGGCTCACCGCCGCGGGCCACCGGGTGCTCGCCGCGGCGCGTGAGGCGCTCGCCGCCGCGGATCGGGTCAAGGCCGCCGCCGGCGCGCCGGCGGGCATCATGCGCATCGGCACCGCCGCCGGGTTCACCGCCCGCCTGGAACGCGGGATCGACGCGCTGCGCGAGCACCCCTCGGCGCTCGGCGTCGACGTCGAGCTGGTCGACCTGCCACTTTCGGCTCGTCTGGACTCCGTGCGACGAGGGGAGATCGATCTCGCACTGGCCCGAGGGGTGCGTTCGGCGCCCGGGCTGAGGGTGCTGCCGACGTGGACGGAGCAACTGTTCGCGATCGTGTCCGCTCAGCACCGCGCCGCCGGACGCTCGGCGGTCGACCTGGCCGATCTCGCCGTCGGCGAACTGCGGATCCCGTCACGGGACCACGGCCAGTTCCTGCCCGAGGCCGTGGCGGCCGCGATGCGCAAGGCCGGGGTCGAAGCCCGTGTCGCCGGGACCGTCCAGGACACCATCGTCGAGGTCGGTTCCAACCCGCGCAGCTGGACCGTCCTGCCGGCCGACCAGGTCGCGGAGATCCGCTCCGCCCGCGTCCGCGCGATCCCGTTCACCCCCCAGCTGACGACCACCGGCAGCGTCGTCGTCCCGGTCGACCTCCCGCACACCTGCGCCGCCGCCCACCAGACGGCCTTCGGAGATTCAGGGGTCCCCGAGCCATCGGTCGGCCGGGATGTCAGGGCCGCCCCATAGAGTCACCGGGCACGTGCAGGGGCAGGTGCCTGCACATGGAGGCGTGAGGGGTGGCATGGGAGCGAAGACGGCGTTGCTCGCCTTCACCGAAGGCGACATTCGTTCGGCACTGGCCGGGGCGTCGCAGTCGGATCGGACCGCGACCGAGAACCTGGTCCGGAAGATTCATCCGGGGTATGCGGTCGAGGCGATCGAGGACGGCACTCTCGACTACACCTATCCGCCCGACGACGTGACCTACGCGCTCACGCTGCCCGGGACGGAATTGGTCATCGACCGCAGGCTCGTCCACGATTATCCGTCGGAACTGCCTGAACATCTGCGGCGGCTCGGCGCGGGACGCCGGATCGTCATGCACGGGATGCATTCGGTCGTCGACTGGCTCGCGTTCGCGGTCTGGGAGGACGGGAAGCTGGTGCGGTCGCTGAGCTTGTCCCCGGACAGCGGAATCATGGAGAACATCGGGGAACCCTTCGATTTCGAGCGGCCGTACTGGGCGGGAGAACGCCCCGTCGGACCGGACCCGGTCTTCGACGACGAGGGCCCGTATCCACTGCCGTTCCATCCGCTGGAAATGGGCGAGGACGCTTTGCGCGCCCTGTTCGGTTTCGTGATCGAAGGCCGCATCGAAGCCGATGACATCGACAGCGATGAGATCCCTGTGCTCGGGTTCCGGGTGACCGACCCGACGGGACGTGAACAGGCCGAGCGTGAAGCCGCCTACGCCGAAGTGGTCGCGAACATGGGCGAGCCCAGAATATTCGAGCCGGGCCCGGACGGGACGATGCGAGAGATCAGCTTCGACGACCTCTGACCCCGTCACCGGAGTCGGCTCGCCGAAGGGACGCCGACCGCATTCCGTGATCGCATCCTCACGGCCAACGTCATGGCGTGTCCCGCGAGAGATCGGCCTTCGCGTGCGGGTGCGCGGCCCGCGGCTAGGGTGGCGCAAGGCTGGAACGGCGCACATGACGGCTCGCGACCGAGGGGTGGACGTGGTGACGGCGGAGGGTTCCCAGGCGCAGGGGCGGTCCGGTGGCCGCGCCGAGTCCCGTCGGGGCGCGGCGCCCCGGCGCAAGCTGCTGATGAGCGAGATCGTCGACCAGGCCATGCGCCTGTTCGCCGAACGCGGCTACGAAGGGACCACGCTGCAGGACGTCGCGGACGCGGTCGGGCTGAGCCGTCCCAACCTCTACAACTACGTCAAGAGCAAGGAAGAGCTGCTCGTCGCGATGGTCACGGCGACGACCGAGAGCGCGGTGAGCTCGTTGCGGGAGGTCCGGCAACGGACCGATCTCGACCCGACGGAGAAGCTGCGCATGCTCGTGCGCGACCTGGTCATGCGCCGCGCCGAGCAGCCGACGCAGTTCCGGACGCTCGACCGCAGCGAGCAGGCGCTCCCCCGGGAGATCGCGGAGAAGCACCTTGAGGGCCGGCGGGCCGTCCTGCACGAGGTCACGGCCGTCATCGAGGAGGGGGTGAGGGCCGGCCGCTTCCGCCCGGTCGACGCGCGCATCACCGCCCTGTCGATCATCGGCATGTGCAACTGGGTGGCCTGGTGGTTCCATCCGTCCCCGGGCCATCCCGCCGAGCCGGTGGCCGAGCAGATCGCGGCGAACGCGGTGGCGATGGTGGTCCGCGAGGCCGGGCGCGCTCCCGAGGCGCCGCCGACCCCGCTCGGGGCGGTGGCGCTGCTCCAGCAGGACATCGATCACCTGACCCGCCTCCTCGGCGCGCAGACCGGGCGAGGGGACGTCCCGCCCGGCTAGTCCCGAGCCCTTCGGATGCCGACCGGCTCCCGCGGTGCGCGCGGGAGCCGGTCTTCGTGCTGCTCGGGGCGCTGTCATGCATCGAACGATACATAAGCGTCAGGATATTGACGAGTGCGCCAGATCACCTCTACGCTCGGCGGCACAGAGCACGTCGCGAGAGGAGTACGCAGATGCCGTCCCCGGAGCGAGACCCGCTTGCGCACACGGTGCGGGGCGTCGACCATGCGGCGTTCCCCACCTTTGACCCGCGGTCGACGATCACCTTCTACCGGGACGTCCTCGGCTTCCCGGTTGTGCATGCGACCTGCGCGCTCGGATGGGGGCCCGGGGACCACCCGGACTTCATCCACTTCTTCTTCGACATCGGCAACGGCGACCGGCTGGCGTTCTTCTACTACTTCGGAGTGGAGCCCTACCGGGACGCCGAGATCCCCGATCTGCTCCGCCGCGCCCGGCACCTCGCGATCCACGTCGACGGTGAGGACGACCTCCTGGAGTACCGGCGCCGGCTGGACGCGAGCGACTGGCCGTGCGAGCTGCAGGTGCGGCACGAGACGGTCGAGTCGATCTACGTCACCGACCCCAACGGGTACCTGATGGAGATCACCCGTCCGCTGCGGGCGATCACCCCCGAAGACGATGTGGACGCCGGCCTCAGCGTGGACGCGCTCATGGAGGTCGCGGGCGAGCCCGAGCCCTCCCTGGAGAAGTTCTTCGCGCGCAAGGCGAAGCTGATCGCGGAGCGGTACGAGGCCGAGCCGGAGATGGTGACGTTCGCATGACCACCCTGTTCGTCCTCGACGTCGACGACTTCCGTCCGCTGGCCGAGGTCGCCGGGAAGGATCCGGACGTGACCGTCCGGCGGCGCGGGCCCTACTTCGAGGTCACCGCGCCCGGCCCGATCCGCATCGGGCGCGACGCCACGGGGTGCCGCAACGCCGTCTGGTACAGCTCGGTCGCCGCCGTCACGGACGGCCGGGTGAGCCGTTGGGACGGGGCGGAACTGGTGATCGAGCCCGCCGGGAGCGCGGGATGAACCCCCTGGCGGTGGACCGGCTCGGTGCGGGCCGGGACGTCCAGACGGCGGAGGCGCCGCCCGGCGTCACGGTGAGCACGCACCAGCTCACCACCTTCGACGGCGCCAAGGTCGAGGGAGTGCTGTACGCCCTCGTCGGCGCGGCGGCGGTGGTCACCTTGATGCACCCGCGTCAATCGATGACCCACCATCCGATGATCCCGCTGCTCCTGCGGGGCGGCGTCTCGGTCTGGACTCAAGGCACCCGCTCGCCCAACAACGACATCGCCCTGGTCCACGAGCAGGCGCTGCTGGACGCGGCGGCGGGGCACGTGTTCCTCCGCGACGCCGGGTTCGAGGCGGTGCTGACCTTCGGCCACTCCGGCGGCGGAACGCTGTCGGCCTTCTATATCGAGCAGGCCTCCCTAGAGCCCGAGCTCCGACTGGACGTGACACCCGCCGGCAGGCCGATCGGCCTCGCGGGCGCGCGGATGCCCGTCCCGGACGGCGCGATCTTTCTCGCGCCGCACCCGGGCCAGGGACAGGTGCTGCTGCACTGCGTCGACCCGTCCGTCACGGACGAGTCGGACCCGATGTCGGTGGATCCCGCGCTGGACATGTACGCGCCGCGGAACGGGTTCGCCGAGCCGCCGGAGCCGAGCCGCTACGACAGGGAGTTCCTCCGCGCGTACCGCGCGGCCCAGAGGGAGCGGATCGCCCGGATCGACGCCCGCGCCGTCGCGCTCGCCGCCGAGGCCTCGCGGTCCCGTGCCCGCTTCGCCCGCACGAAGGATCCCGCCGACCGGCGGACCGGCCTCGCCCCGAGGATCATCACCACCTACCGGACCGACGCCGACCCCTGCTACGTCGATCCTTCGATCGATCCGAACGACCGGCACTACGGCTCGCTGTTCGGCCGTCGCCCGGATCTGACCAACTACGGTCTGGTGGGCTTCGGCAGGCTGACCACTCCCGACGCGTGGTTGTCGACCTGGTCGGCGAACCACACCAACGCCGACTTCGCGCGGTGCGCGGCCGGGGTGCGGCTGCCGACGCTCTACCTGGAGTTCAGCGGCGACCAGGCCGCGCTTCCCACCGTCAGCGCCCGCATGTTCGAGGCGCTGGCCGGGCAGGACAAGGTCCGCCGCATCGTCCGGGGCCAGCACTTCGGCCAGCCCGTCGCGGAGGGCGAGCCCACGGGGTACGCCGCCGCCGCCGTCCACATCGACCGCTGGCTGGCCGGCCGTTTCGCCACCGCACCACAGCAGAGAACGAGGTGAAGGACGTGGGCTCCATCGGAGTCGTCTACGACAGCGGCTACGGCCATACCGCCGCGCAGGCCAGGGCGGTCGGAGAGGGCGCCGCCTCGGTCCCGGGCGCCGAGGTCGCGCTGTACTTCGCCGAGGAGGTCGCCGCCGACCCCGGCCGGCTCGACCGCTGCGACGCGCTGATCTTCGGCACCCCGACCTACATGGGCAGCGGCTCGGCGGTGTTCAAGACGTTCATGGAGGCCAGCGCGAAGATCTGGCTGGACCAGGGCTGGAAGGGCAAGCTCGCCGCGGGGTTCACCAACTCCAGCGGCCACTCCGGGGACAAGCTCAACACCCTCACCCAGCTCTGGCTCTTCGCCATGCAGCACGGGATGGTCTGGGTCGGGCTCGGCCTGCTGGACGGCAACGGGCGCAGCACCGGGTCGGACTCCGCGCTGAACCGCCTCGGCGCCTACGCCGGAGCCATGGCGCAGTCCAACTCGGACCAGGGTCTGGAAGGCATGCGGGACAGCGACCTGCGAACGGCGTCGGCACTGGGCGAGCGCGTCGCGCGCTACGCCGCATCGTGGCGGGAGGGCGGACGGTGAACCCGGGAAGGCCGATGAGGATCCTGGTGGTCGGCGGCGGGCCCGCGGGCCTGTTCTTCTCGATCATCGCCAAGCGAGCGGTCCCGGCCGCCGCGATCCACGTCAGGGAGCGGAACCCGCAAGGGGTGACGTACGGCTGGGGCGTGTCGATCAGCGAGAGCGCGGCCGACGCGCTCCGGCCCGCCGCGCCGGACGTGATCGAGGCGTTCACCACCGACACCCGCCACGATCGGATGGTCCTCAGCCTGGACGGCGTCGACGTGCCGGTCCAGGTCGGCCGCAGCCACCTCAACGCCCGCTGGTCGCTCCTGGCCACGCTGGAGAGGTTCGCCCTCGCGGCCGGGGTGACGATCGAGCACGAGCGCGACACGGCCGTGACCGAGGACGACCTGGCCGACTGGGATCTCGTGATCGGCGCCGACGGCGTCAACAGCCGGACCCGCGAGCGCTTCGCCGAGCATTTCCTGCCCAGCGTCGAGCTCGGCGGCAACTGGCTGGCCTGGTACGGCACCCCCAAGCCCTACCCGCCGTCGATCATCCTCAAGAACAGCGAGTACGGGACGCTGATGGTCCACGCGTCCCGGTTCTCATCCGACATGAGCAACTTCACGGTCGAGGTCGGCCAGGAGACGTTCGACCGGCTCGGGTTCGCCGACATGACCGAGGACGAGTCCCGGGAGCTGTGCGAGCGGCTCTTCGCCGACGCGCTGGACGGCGCGCCACTGCGGAGCGACCACTCCCCGTGGTTCCAGACGAAGTTCGTCAGCTGCGCACGGTGGTCCCACCGCAACCTCGTGCTGATCGGGGACGCCCTGCACACCGTCCACCCGTCGATCGGGTCGGGCACCCGGTTCGCGATGCGCGACGCCGTCTACCTCACGCAGGCGCTGGCCGGCGCGGGATGGGACGTCGAGACCGGGCTCAAGGAGTTCGAACGGGTGCGCAAGCCCGTCGCGGACGCCTTCCAGACCGCCGCCAAGCGGAGCATCGCCTGGTACGAGGGGCTCCCTTCCCGCACCGTCACCCACCCCACGAAGTTCGCGCTCGAATACCTGATGCGCACGGGCCGGGTCTCCTACCGGGACTTCCGGCGGGAGAACCGAGAGGTCGTCCTCGGCTATGAGCGCGACCTGCGCTGACCACGCCCGGCGCCGCAAAGGAGAGACATGATGAGGCTTGCTTCCGACCATTCCGAGAAGATCGTCCTCTATCCGGCCGAGGAGCAGGCCCGCTACGTCCGCGAAGGCCTGTGGGAATCGCCCACCATCGCCGAGCACCTGCACCTCATGGCGCGGGAACACGGCGACCGGGACGCGCTGGTCTGCGGCGACGCCCGGCTGACCTTCGCGGAGCTGGACCGCGTCACCGACCGGCGCGCCGCGGGGCTCCATCGGCTCGGGCTGGAACCGGGCGGAGCGGTCCTGCTCCAGGTGCACAACACCGTCAACACCGTGATCGCCTGGTACGCGCTGCTCAAGGCCGGACTCGTGCCCGTGTGCACGCTGCCGCTGCACCGCGGGCACGAGATCGGCGAGATCGCGCGGCAGACCCGCCCGGTCGCGCACCTGGTCGCGGCCCGCGATCCCCGCTTCGACCTCGTCGGCTTCGCCTTCAGGCAGGCCGAGGCGGCCGGCGTGGAGCGCACGGTCCTGGTCTCGGACGGCCGGGCCGACGACCCCCGGGCCGTCGAACTGGACGGGCTGGGGGACGACATCGACGGCTCCGAAGCCCGCCGGACCGTCGAGGGCATCCAGGCCGGGCTCGGCATGCAGTCGCTCGCGGTGTTCCAGCTCTCCGGCGGCACCACCGGAGTGCCCAAGGTGATCCCGTGCCTCCAGGCCCCCTACTGGCACTACGGTGCGAGCCTCGCCCGCGCCATGGGATGGGGGCCCGGGGACCGCGTCGCGTACATGATGCCGATCGTGCACAACGCGGGCGTCATCATCGGTCTGCAAGGCCCGCACAGCGTGGGGGCGACCCTCGTCCTCGGAGTGCCCGACGCCTCGGCCGCGCTCGACCTCGTCGTCCGGAACGGGGCGACGGACGTCCTGCTCGGTCCGTTCGCCTTCGACCTGGCCCTGGACCCGGACCTGGCCGCCGCCACCACGCTGCGGCGGGTGCTGTTCAGCGGCAAGAAGGTACCCGGCCGGCACATGGCGGCGCTGGAGGCGCGGGGGATCTGGGGCGGGCAGATCTTCGGGATGAGCGAGGGACTCTGCCTCACCACCCCGCCCGGCTTCCCGCCCGAGGCCCGCGCGGCGAGCGTCGGGGTGCCGATCTCGCCCGCGGACGAGATCCGGCTGTACGAGCCCGGGACCGAGAAGGAGGTCGCGCCCGGCGAGGTGGGCGAGCTCTGCGCCCGGGGCCCGTACACCCTGCACGGCTACTACGACGCGGCCGAGCATGACCGGCGGGCCTTCACCGCCGACGGCTTCTACCGCACCGGTGACCTCATGGCGGAGCGGACGATCGCCGGCGTCCGGTGCTACACCGTCGAGGGGCGGGTCAAGAACATGATCAGCCGCGGCGGAGAGAAGATCAACACCGAGGAGATCGAGCTCCTCCTCGGCTCCCACGACGCGATCGCCGAGGCCGCCCTGGTGGCGATGCCGGACGAACGACTGGGCGAGCGGGCCTGCGCCTTCGTCGTGACCCGGGACGGCCGCGAGATCGACCTCGCGGAGGTCCGCGCCCACTTCGAACTCCTCGAAGTCGCGAAGTACAAGTGGCCGGAGCGGATCGTCGTGCTGCCCGAGATGCCGCGGGTCAGCCAGGTCGGCAAGATCGACCGCCGCCGCCTGCGGGAGATCGCCGAAACGCTCGGGAGCGAGCGGGGAGGAGCCGTCATGACCACCGGGGATCCCGCCTTCGACCACCTCGACAGGACCCTGTCCGCCGAGGACGTCCGCCGGGCTCACGCGGAGATGCGCGAAGCCTGCCCCGTCGTGCACAGCGACCGGCACGGCGGATTCGACTTCCTGACCCGCTACGGCGACGTCCGCGCCGCGCTGACCGACACGGGGTCGTTCTCCTCGGCGGACGGTGTGCACATCCCGCCCAGCCGGCTGCTGCCGCCGGTCCCCGCACTGGAGTTCGACGAGCCCGAGCACGCCCAGTGGCGCAGGGTCCTCGACGGTCCGCTGACCCCGCGCGCCGTGCGGGCCTTCGAACCGGTCATCACCGAGATCGTCGACCTGCTGATCGACGATTTCGCGACCGCCGGCCAGGCCGACCTGGTCTGCCGGCTGACCGAGCCGCTGCCCGCCATCGTGATCGGGCGGATGATCGGCCTCGACCAGGCCGAGGCGGTGCGCGCCCGCGGCATCGCGGCGGCGCTGTTCGCCGCCATGGGCACGGACGAGTTCCCGGCACGGTTCGCGGAGTTCTCCGAGCACACCCGGCGCTGGCTGGCCGACCGGCGCGAGAACCCCCGCGACGACATGCTCACCGAGATGGCCGGTGGTGTGGTGCAGGGCAAGGAGATCGACGAGGCCGGCGCCACCGGGCTGCTGCTGGCGTACATCGTCGGCGGCCACCATTCGACGGGCTCGGCCCTCGGCGGTCTCATCCGGCACGTGCTGACCGTCCCGGGCCTGCGCGACGGCCTCCTCGCCGACCGGCGCGGGCTGCCGCGCGTGATCGAGGAGAGCCTGCGGCTGACCACGCCCCTGCAGCTGTTCGCGCGCACGCTCCGCTGCCCGGTCCGGGTCGGCGACCGGGACCTCGCCGAGGGCGGTCGCGTCCTGCTCGACCTCGCGGCCGCCAACAGGGATCCGCGGGAATTCGGCGACCCGGAGGAGTTCGACCCGCGCCGAACCCGGAACCGGCACGTCAGCTTCGGGGCCGGACCCCACGTCTGCCAAGGCCAGCACCTCGCCCGAGCCGAACTCCGGATCACCCTCACCCGCCTCCTCGACCGGCTGCCGGACCTCCGCCTCGACGGGGAGCCGGTCGAGACCGGGCTGGTCGGCGGATCCCTGATGACCCACGCCGCGCTGCCCGTGGCCTTCACGCCGGAAAACGCCGGATGAGCGGTTCGAGCGAGTTCCGCCTCGCCGTCGGCAGGCGAACGACCGTCGCGCTCGGCGTGGTCGAGTTCGAACTGCACCCGGTCGACGGCGATGAGCTGCCGTCATGGCGTCCCGGCGCGCACATCGACGTCGTGACGGGGACCGGGATCGTCCGCCAGTACTCGCTGTGCGGTGACCCCGGCGATCGCACGAGCTACAGGATCGCCGTCCTGCGGCAGGACGGCGGCCGGGGCGGATCGGCGTGGCTGCACGAGCGGCTCCATGAAGGCGACCGGATCGCCGTCAGCAGCCCCCGCAACCACTTCCCCCTGGAGGCGGGCACCCGCTACGTGTTCCTGGCGGGCGGGATCGGGATCACACCGCTGCTGACCATGATCCGCAGGGTGGCCGCGGACGGTGCCGACTGGTCACTGCACTACGGCGGCAGGACGCGGGCGTCCATGGCCTACGCCGACGACCTCCGGGCCATCGGCGCGAGCCGGGTGCGCCTGCACCCCTTCGACGAGTGCGGTCTGATCGACCTCGACTCCGCGCTCGCGGACGCGGGACCGGAGACCTCCGTCTACTGCTGCGGACCGGAGCCGCTGATCCGCGCGGCCGAATCGATGTGCGCGCGCCGCGGGACGCGGTTGCGAACGGAACGGTTCTCGCCGAAGGAGATCGACTCCTCGCGGTCCGACGCGCCGTTCACGGTGCGCATCGCCTCGACCGGGGCCGAGCTGGTGGTGCCCGCCGGCCGGTCGATCGTCGACGTGCTGCTGGAGGCGGACGTCGACGTGCTCACCTCGTGCGAGGAAGGCACCTGCGGCACCTGCGAGACGGCCGTGCTGGACGGCCGTCCGGACCACCGCGACTCCGTGTTGACCGAGGAAGAGCAGGCGGCGGGCGACCGGATCCTGCTCTGCGTCTCGCGGTCTCGCACACCCCGGCTCGTACTCGACCTCTGACCGACGCGCCGACCGGGGCGAGGCGCGGCCATCACATCTCCGAGAGGACAACCATGTCCCACCCCAGTTCTTCAGGCGGGCCGACCCGTCCCTGGCGCGTGGCCGTGGCCGGGCTGATCGGCACGACCATCGAGTGGTACGACTTCTTCATCTACGCCCTCGCGGCGACGCTCGTCTTCGCCCCGCAGTTCTTCCCCAGTGCCTCGACCCTGGCCAGCAACCTGGCCGCGCTGTCGACCTTCGCCATCGGCTTCGTCGCCCGACCGGTCGGCGGCGCGCTCATCGGCCACTTCGGGGACCGGGTGGGACGCAAGCGCATGCTCGTGCTGTCCCTCCTCGTCATGGGCGTCGGCACCGCCCTCATCGGGCTGCTGCCGACCTATGCCACGATCGGCGTCGCCGCCCCGATCGTGCTCGTCCTGGTCCGCCTCGCCCAGGGACTCGCCGTCGGCGGTGAATGGGGCGGTGCGACCCTGCTCGCCCTTGAGCACGCCCGCACCCCCGCCCAGCGCACCCTGTTCAGCTCGCTGCCGCAGGTCGGGCTGCCGCTCGGCGTCGTCCTGTCAAGCCTCGCCTTCCTGCTGGTCCGGCTCGGCTTCGGAGACGCCGGGTTCGTCGACTGGGGATGGCGCATCCCCTTCCTGGCCAGTGCCGTGCTGGTCGCCGTCGGTCTCGTGATCAGGCTCAAGCTGGACGAGAGCCCCGAGTTCGAGCACGCCCGCCGACGGCGCACCGTGCGCCGGGCGCCGATCATCGACGTGCTGCGCGCCCCACGGATCTGGGTGCCCGCTTCCGGCATCACCATCGGCAGCTCCACGCTGGGGAACCTCCTGCTCGCCTTCATGCTGAGCCACGCCTCCCGAGCGCAGTTGTTCAGCGCGTCGACGATGCTCACGGTCACGATCGTGGCGGCTCTCCTCTGGAGCGCGACCCTGCCTCTCGCGGCCCTGCTCGCCGGTCGCGTCGGACGCAAGCGCCTCCTCATCTCGGGGAGCGTGTGCCTGATCGTCTGGGCGTACCCCTACTTCGCGTTGGTGGAGTCCCAGTCCCGCGCGGCTCTGTTCATCGGGACCATCGTCGCCGCGCTGTGCATCGCCGTGGTCACGGGCCCGTACGGCGCCTACCTCAGCGAGGCGTTCCCCACCGAGATCCGGTACAGCGGCGCGTCGGTCGCCTACGGCATCGGCGGCGTGCTCGGCGGCGCGATCGCGCCCATCGTCGCCACCCTGCTCGTCACCTCGACCGGCGGTCTCGTCGCCGTCGCGGGCTATGTCGCCCTCGCGTCCCTGGTCAGCCTGGTCGCCGTGCTGACCCTCCGCAGCCCGCACCCGGAGGAGTGGGCGGCCCGGGGACGCGTCGGTCCCGCCGCCGGCGCGGTCCAGGACAAGGCGGAAGCGTAGATCCCGGCACCCGGCCTAGGACCGTCGGCCGTTCGCTTCACGCGTGAGCCGGCCGTCCAGTGTTCTCACGCCGTCGTCGTGGGAGATCTCGCGGAACAGTTCGCGGGCTTCCAGCCAGACGGTCCTGGCCGTCCGGTGGTCGCCGGCGGCGTCGTGGGCGTCGCCGAGGACGCTGAGCGTTCGTGCCAGGTAGGGGATCGAGCCGCGGGTCCGCCAGACCCGGACCGAGCGTTCGAGGGTGGCGATGGCGGCGGGCGGGTCGCCTTCGGCCAGGTCCAGCTGCCCGAGAACGCTCAGCGCGTCGGCGAGATGATGACCGAAGTTGCCGTGCTCGCTGTGGGCCAGCGTCAGTTCGGCGGTCGCCCTGGCCCGTTCGTCGCCCGTCGCGGCGAACAGCTTCGAGAGGTAGAGCAGCGAGAACGTCTCGTGATAGCGGTAGTTCAGCCGCCGCGCCATGTCCAAGGAGCGTTCCAGCAGTTCCCGGCCGCCCTCGATGTCACCGCAGAACGCTTTCGCCGCGCCGAGGAACTGGGTGATCGTCGTGGTGTAGTGGGCGTTGCCGAGCGCCTCGGCGACCTTCGTCGCCTGTTCCAGGACCGCGTGCGCCGCCTGGGGGTCGTCCTCGCCGTGGATGATCGCCATCACGTGGTAGGCCCGCGCCTGGCCGCCGAGGTAATCCGCGTCGGCCGCCGTCCGCAGAGCGCTTTCCGCCAGGGCGAGCGCCTGGGCACCACCGTTGCCGTCGGCCGTCAGGCTCCAGGCCAGGGTCGCCAGGGCGTCGGAGATCCCGATCGGATCATTCAGCGCGGTGGACAGGTCGAGGAGCTGCGAAGCGCCGTCCCTCATCCGTGTCATCGCGGGTCCGGGGCCCGCCGGGGCCGTCCAGGTGGTGACCTCCAGAAGACCGCGCATCAGCACGGCCTCGCCGAGCTTGTCGCCGGTTTCGCGGCAGAGCGCGAGCGCCTGTTCGTGCATGCGCTGCCAGCCGTCGTACAGGCCCCGCACGTTGAGGTAGGTCTCGGTGGATCCTGCGAGGTCCCAGGCGAGCTGGGTCAGGCGTGCCTCGCACGCTTGGGCGACCCCCGCCATCAGGGCGGTGTGCTCCGCACCGAACCAGGCCATCGGGTCGGCCAGCAGCGGGCCGGAGACCGCCGCGGGCGGCCGCCAGCGCGGCGCGCGGCCGTGCCTGATCGCGTAGCAGGGGCCCGGGACGTGCTCGGTCGCGGCCTCCGCCAGCGCGAGCCATGCGCCGAGGGCCCGCTGGACCGCCGCCCGGCGCTCGGGTTCGGGGTCCTCGCGCAGCGCCCGCTCACGCGCGTACAACCGGATCAGGTCGTGGAACCGGTACCTCAGCCCGCCGGTCTCGTCCGTCCCGGTGAGGGTCAGCAGATGAGCGTCGACCAGGGTTTCGACCTCGTGTTCCGCCTGCCGCACCGGGACGTCGAGGAGGGCGGCGACCGCCCAGGACGCGAAGTCGGGCGCGTCGAGCAGCCCGGCCAGCCGGAAGGCCCGTTGCGCGCTCGCGGGAAGCGTCCGGTAGCTCATCTCGAATCCCGCGCGGATGTCGAGGTCGCCCGCCACCAGTTCGTCCAGGCGGTGCCGTTCCTCCCCGAGGACGTCGGTGAGGTAGGACAGGCTCCACTGCCGCCTGCTCAGGAGCCTGGCCGCGGAGATGCGCACCGCGAGCGGGACCCGGCCGCACAACCGGGTGATCTCCAGGGCCGCCTCCGGGTCGGCCCGGACGCGTTCGTCGCCGACGATCCTGCTCAGCAGGTCCATTGCCTGGGCGGACGGCAGGACGTCGAGTTCCAGCAGGTGCGCGCCTTCGAGGCCGACCAGCCGGACGCGTCCGGTGAGGAGGACGGCGGTGCCGGGGGAGCCGGGCAGCAGTGGCCGTACTTGTTCCTCCCCGGCGACGTTGTCGAGCAGGATGAGGATTTTTCGTCCGGCCAGGCGGCTGCGGTAGAGCGCTACGCGTTCTTCGAGGGATTCGGGGATGCCGGTGGCGCTGAAGCCCAGTGCGAACAGGAACCGGCTGAGCACGTCTTCTGGGCGGGCCGGGTCGGCGGAGGCGCCGCGCAGGTCCACATAGAGCTGGCCGTCGGGAAACCGGTCCGCGATGCGGTGCGCGACGTGCACGGCGAGCGTGGTCTTACCGAGGCCGCCCAGACCGGCGATGCTGGCCATGGCGACGGTGCTCGGCCGCGGCTCGGTGAGGACTTTGGTGAGGTCGGCCACCTCGCGGTCCCTGCCGGTGAAATCCGCGATGTCCGGCGGCAACTCGGCAGGGGCGGGGTTCGCTTGAGGTTCACGGTAGGCCCGCGGGGCCTCCGCCGGTCTGGACGCGTCCGGCCCCACCGGGGAGCCCGTGATCGTCGCCGTGACGCTGGGAACGACATCGAGCGAGGGGTCCTGAGTGAGGATTCTCTGATGTATTTCGTGCAGCTCGTCGGCCGGGTCCAGACCGGTCTCTTCCATCAGGGTCTTGCGGGCACGCCTGTATTCGGCGAGGGCGTCCGCGCGCCGGCCACAGCGATACAGCGCCAGCATCAGCTGCGCATGCAGCCGCTCGCGGAGTGGGTACTCGCGGGTGAGCGCGGTCAGCTCGCCCACCAGCTCGGCGTGGCGTCCCAGCTCCAGGTCCACGGCGATCCGCGATTGCAGGGCCGACAGGCGGACCTCGTCCAGCCGCGCGGCCGCCACGGCCAGCGCCGGCACATCGGTCATGCCCGCGAACGCGGGTCCGCGCCAGAGACTCAGCGCTTCGCGCAGATGGTGGGCCGCCTTCTCCGGCTCACCGGCCGTCTCCGCGGCGCGCCCTGAGCCGGCCAGATCCTCGAACCTCGCCGCGTCCAGTTCGTCCCGGACCAGCGATACCAGATAGCCGGGACCCTGCCGCACGACGCGCGCCGGATCGCCCAGTCGCCGCCGGAGCCGATGCACGTAGGTCTGCACATTCTTGCCGGCGCTCTTCGGAGGAGCGTCCCCCCATAGTGCCCCGATCAGTTGATCTTCCGGGACAGGGGTGCCCGCATGGCACAGCAGAACCGCTAACAGCACCCGCGCCTTGGGCGTGCCGAGATCGAGTCGCTCACCCTCGCGCCACACCGTCAGCGGCCCTAGTATCCCGAAATTCACCGTGCTCCCTTGCGTGGACGCACTATAAACCCGGTCGGGCTGATCTTGGTGAGTATAACGGCGGAATATTCTCGGTATACGCTGCGGGCGTCGCATGCGGGCGGGGCCGCCCGGCTACGCGGGGACCAGGGCCGGTGACCTCAGCGGGCTTCGTCCCGGGCGAAACAGTTCTGGCAGCCGCGGCGTACCAGCTCCACCCCGCCCTGGAACCTCGTGGCGACGTTCAGATGGTCGAGGAGCTCCGCCACGCGCCGGCTGAAGGTCCGGGGCGAGATCCCGAGCCGCTTGCTGGCCGCCTCGTCCGTCTGGCCCGACAGCAGGGCCTCGACGATCGGGAGCAGATGGCGGGGCGCGTCCGGCGCGAGCAGTTCCCGGACGTCGCGGCCGGACCGGCAGGGCACCGCCGCACCGGGCGCGAGCCTGGCGACCGCCGCCCTCTTCCCATTCCGTGCCGCGCCATGTGTGCCGTCGGGACGCTTGTCCCACCCCGGTACCGGGCAAATAGAGTCGGACGAGCCCGGTGCCGCCTTGTGATGGATACCTGAATGCGGTGTCATTCTTGCCCAGCCTCCCGTGCGGTCTGCCGTTTCAGTCGAGCAGACCGAACTGCACTTCCGATATCGCCGCGACCACTTATCAATGGCGCTACTTGATCAGTGGAGGTGATGCTAGCGACGCCCCACTTACGTATCGCTAACCTCGAAGCAGGGTGAGGTATACGGAACTATGACTGCCGGCAATCTTCACGCGCGAGCCGGTCGTCCAGCGTTCTCACGCCGTCGTCGTGGGAGATCTCGTGGAACAGTTCGCGGGCTTCCAGCCAGACGGTCCTGGCCGTGCGGTGGTCGCCGGCGGCGTCGTGGGCGTCGCCGAGAGCGCGGAGCGTTCGTGCCAGGTAGGGGATCCAGCCGCGGGTCCGCCAGACCTGGACCGAGCGTTGGAGGGTGGCGATGGCGGCGGGCGGGTCGCCTTCGGCCAGGTTCAGCTGCCCGAGAACGCTCAGCGCGTCGGCGAGGAAATGGCCGAAGTTGCCGTGCTCGCTGTGGGTCAGCGTCAGATCGAGAGTTGCCCTGGCCCGATCGTCGCCTGTCGCGGCGAACAGCTTCGAGAGGTAGAGCAGCGAGAACGTCTCCAGGTACCGGTCGTTCAACCGCCGTGCCATCGCCAGGGACTCTTCCAGCAGTTTCTCGCCGACGGCGATGTCACCGCAGAACGCTTTCGCCGCGCCGAGGAACTGGATCACCGTCGTGGTGTAGCGGGCGTTGCCGAGCGCTTCGGCGACCTTCATCGCCTGTTCCAGAACAACGACCGCGCCTTGGGGGTCTTCCTCGCCGTGGACGACCGCCATCACGTGGTAGGCCCGCGCCTGCCCGCCGAGGTAGTCCGCGTCGACCGACAGCCGCAGGGCGCGCTCGGCGAGGGCGAGGGCCTGCGCGCCGTTCCCGTCGGCCGTCATGCCCCAGGCCAGGCTGACGGTGGCGTCGGACATCCCGACCGGATCGTCCAGCCGGGTGAACCGGTCGAGGAGTTCGGACGCCGAGACCCGCATCCGCGTCATCGCGGGTCCGGGCCCCGCCGGGGCCGTCCAGGTGGTGACCTCCAGAAGACCGCGCATCAGCACGGCCTCGCCGAGCTTGTCGCCGGTTTCGCGGCAGAGCGCGAGCGCCTGTTCATGCATGCGCTGCCAGCCGTCGTACAGGCCGCGCACGTTCAGGTACTTCTCCATGGACCCCGCGAGGTCCCACGCGAGTTGGGGCAGCCGGCCCTCGCACGCTTGCGCCACTCCGGCGACCAGTGCGGCGTGCTCCGCGCCGAACCAGGCCATCGGGTCGGCCAGCAGCGGGCCGGAGACCGCCGCGGGCGGCCGCCAGCGCGGCGCCCGGCCGTGCATGATCGCGTAGCAGGGGCCCGGGACGTGCTCCGCCGCGACCTCCGCCAGCGCCAGCCACGCCCCCAGGGCCCGCTGGACCGCCGCCCGGCGCTCGGGTTCGGGGTCCTCGCGCAGCGCCCGCTCACGCGCGTACAACCGGACCAGGTCGTGGAACTTGTACCGGAACGCGCCTGTTTCGTCCGTCCCGATGAGATTCAGCAGATGAGCGTCGACCAGGATCTCGATCTGACGTGCGGCCTGCCGCACGTCGACGTCGAGGAGGGCCGCCACCGCCCAGGACGCGAAGTCGGGCGCGTCGAGCAGCCCGGCCAGCCGGAAGGCCCGTTGCGCGCTCGCGGGAAGCGTCCGGTAGCTCATCTCGAACCCGGCCCGGACGTCGTGGTCGCCCGCCACCAGTTCGTCCAGCCGGTGCCGCTCCTCCCCGAGGACGCCCGCGAGGCGGGACAGGCTCCACTGCCGCCTGCCCAGGAGCCTGGCCGCGGAGATGCGCACCGCGAGCGGGACCCGGCCGCACAAGCGTGTGATCTCCAGAGCCGCGTCCAGGTCGTCGCTGACGCGCTCCGTGCCGATGATTTTGGTCAGCAGCTCCATGGCCTGGGCGGACGGCAGGACGTCGAGTTCCAGCAGGTGAGTGCCCTCAAGGCCGACCAGCCGGACGCGCCCGGTGAGGAGGACGGCCGTGCCGGGGGAGCCAGGCAGGAGCGGCCGCACCTGTTCCTCCCCGGCGACGTTGTCGAGCAGGATGAGAATCCTGCGTCCGGCCAGGCAGCTGCGGTAGAGCGCCACGCGTTCTTCGAGGGACTCGGGGATGCCGGTGGCACTGACGCCCAGCGCGAACAGGAACCGGCTGAGCACGTCCTCCGGTCGGGCCGGATCGGCGGAGGCGCCGCGCAGGTCCACGTAGAGCTGGCCGTCGGGAAAGCGATCGGCGATCCGGTGCGCGACGTGCACGGCGAGCGTGGTCTTACCGAACCCGCCCAGACCGGCGATGCTGGCCATGGCGACGGTACCCGGCCGAGGCTCGGTGAGGACCTGGGTGAGGTCGGCCACCTCGCGGTCCCTGCCGGTGAAATCCGCGATGTCCGGCGGCAACTCGGCGGGAATGAGGGTCGCCTGCGGCTCGGGCGTCGTGGCTGCCTGCGGCTCGGGCGTCGGAGCCGTGGCGAGGACGGGACGGTCGGCCGACAGCGCGCGCATGTGCGCGCGTTGCACCTTCTCGCTCGGCTCGATGCCCAGTTCGTCCGACAGTCGCGCGGCGAGTTCATGGTAGGCGCGCTGAGCCTCCGCCGGCCTGTCGGCGTCCAGGAGGAGCTCGATGAGCGCGGCGTGGAGCGGTTCGTCGTAGGGGCGCTCGCGCGCCAGCCGCCGCACCGCCCTGACCGCGTTCCCCGGCGTCGCGGTCCGCCTGGCGGTCGTGGCGAGGTCGAGGGCCGCCTGGCCGATCTCCTCTTCGAGCGAGCGGACGAGGGGGTCGGAACGGCTGATCCTCGTCACGCCGGAGAGCAGCGGTCCGCTCCGTTCCCGGAAGGCGTCGGACAGGGCCCGGAAGCGCTCATCCGGTCCGGCCGCCGCGCGCGCCCGGGTGAGGGACGACAGGAACCGGCCGAGGTCCGACCGCTCGGGCGGGCAGCGCAGCAGGTACCCGTCGGCATGGCTGATCGAGGGCGGCTCCGCCGTGCCGTCGAACCGGGCGAGCCATTTGCGCAGGCGCGAGACGGCGACGTGAACCGATGCGCGACTGCCCTCGCGGACCTGGTCCGCCCACACCAGATCCATGAGCCGGTCCACGGTCAGCGGTTCGCCGCGCGCGATGATCAGCGTTCCCAGCAGCCCCTGGAGAACGGCGGAGGCGGGCGCCGTGACGCGGGACGCGCCGAGCCGGACCTCCAGGCCCCCGAAAACCCGGAAACTCGAACTCTCGGTGAGCGTCTCGTCTGCCATGGAGCGGCCTGCCACTGTCCGATACCCGGCCGGTTGCGATCTCGGGGTGAAGCTAGCACGGCGTCACGCCGAGACGAGGACCCCGTGCAACGTTCCAGGATCGATCCGGTGTCCACGGCGATCGTGGACGCGCCGGCCCGTGGGTGCGACTGGCGGTCAGGTCGCTCGATCGGCTTGGAACCACCCATTGGACAGGTGCTCTCGCGGGGGAGGACCCGGTGGCGGCGCCTGGGCCGCGGTGCTCGGGCCGCCCGTGACCCCCGAGGCCGCCATCAGGTCGCGGTAGGGGCCGGGCCGCATGCTGAGCCGGCCGTGGTCGCCCCGCTGCACGATGCGCCCGCCGCCGAAGACGCAGACCTCATCGGCCTCGGCCGCGACGGCGGGCCGGTGGGTGATGACGAGGAGCGTGCAGTCCAGCCGGCGGATGTTCGAGATCACCTTCGCCTCGGTCACCCGGTCCAGGGCGCTGGTCGCCTCGTCGAGGATGAGGATCCGCGGCCGGCGGACGAGGGCGCGGGCCAGGGCGATCCGCTGCCGCTGGCCGCCGGACAGGCCGGTGCCGCCCGAGCCGAGCAGGGTCTCGTAGCCCATCGGCAGCGCGGCGATCTCGTCGTGGATCTGGGCGATGGCGGCGGCGCGGACGTGGTCGCAGGTGTGCCCGTCCGCCGCGGCGGCGCCCATCGTGATGTTGTCGCGGATCGAGCCGGCGAAGATGCGGGCGTCCTGGTTGACGAACGAGATCGCCCGCCGCAGGGAGGCGCGGTCGATGTGGTCGAAGGGCGTCCCGCCGATCAGGACCCGTCCCGCATCGGGCCGGTACAGCCCCGAAAGGATCATGGCCAGGGTCGACTTGCCGCATCCGGAGGCGCCCAGGAACGCCACGAAGCCCCCGGCGGGGACGGTCAGGTCGATGCCCGACAGGGCCGGGGCCGCGGCGCCCGGATACTGGAACCACGCCCCCCTGACCGCCAGGTCCCCGCCGGTGTCGAAGCGGGCCGTGGCCGTCCGTCCGGGCTCGTCGGGCTCGGCGTCCAGGATGTCGCCGAGCCGGGTGAGGGGGGCCTTCAGCGTGGCCACCTGGAACCCCGCCTGCACCAGGCTGGTCAACGGGATGAAGACGCCCATGGACAGGGAGGTGAAGGCGGTCATCTCGCCGAGCCCGAGCTCCCCCGCGCTCACCTTGACGGCACCGGTGACCAGCACCAGCAGGGGGGCCATGAACTGGATGGACGCGACGAGCGAGGAGAACAGGGTGAAATGGCGGCGCCGCCTGGTCCCGGCGTTGATCTCCTCCATCAGGGAGTGGGTCCACCGGCCGCCCATCGCCTCGTCCAGGCCGGCGGCCTTCACGGTGCCGATGCCTTCGAGGAGTTCGTTCAGCGTGCTGTTGGAGTGCGCCTGGCATTCCAGTTCGTCGGCGGCCAGGTACACCTGCGAGCGCCACGCCAGCGACAGGAGCCCGATCTGGATCGCCGCCAGCAGCGAGATCCACATCGCGATCTGCGGTTCCACCACGAAGAAGGCGGCGAGATAGCAGCCGACCAGGATCCCGTCGAAGGCCGCCGAGAGCATGGAGGCGGTCAGCACCTGCCGGACCGACGTGCTGGTCCGCACCCGCAGTGCCAGATCGCCCGGCGCGCGCCGCCCGAAGAAGCCGAAGGGAAGCGCGAGGAGCCGGTTGAAGACGCCCAGGGTCACCCGTTTCTCCGCCGCCGCCTGGAGTTCCAGGATGAGGGTGCCGCGGAGCAACTGGAGGAGGAAGAAGCACAGGGCGGACAGCGCCGTGGCCGAAACGGCGCGCACGGGCGTCAGCTCGCCCCCGAGACCGCGGTGGTCCACGGCGTAGGCGATGGCCAGCGGCGTCAGCAGGCCGAACACGAGGATGGCCAGGGACGCCGCCGCCAGGGCCGGCCATTTCCTCGACCGGGGAAAGAAGTAGGCGAGGTGCCGCCAGGGGCTGCGGGGCCGCCCGGCGCTCCTCCGCGGGCGGGCCGAGCGCAGGGGAGCGTCGAACTCGACCGCCACGCCGGTGAAGAGCCGGTCGACGTCCTCGACGCGCAGCCGCCGCCGGCCGTAGGCGGGGTCGACGATGTAGACGTGCCGGCGCGTGGCGCGGTCGAGGACCACGAAGTGGTTGAACTTCCAGAAGAGGATGGAGCCGGACGGCAGGTTCCGCAGCCCCTCCAGGGACGTCCGCACCCCCCTGCCGGGCAGTCCGTACTTGCGGGCCGCCGTCAGCAGGGAGCGGGCCGACACGCCGTCCCGCCCGCAGTCGGTGTCCTGCCGCAGCTGTTCGAGGTCGACCTCGATGCCGTGGTGCCCCAGCGCCATCATCAGGCTGACCGGTCCGCAGTCGCTCAACTGCGACTGGAGCCGGACGGGGACCGGGCGCCGCCTTCGTGCCCGGAGTCTCAGGCCCACGCCCCCCGCCGGCCATGACGGCCGCGGGAACCCGCCCGCCTCGATGGGCGGGCCCAGTTCGCGGTCGGCCGACGCGGCCCGACGCGCCTCCTCCCGGAAACGCGACGGTCCCGGCGCGCGCCCGTTACCGGACGAGGGCTCGGGCCGGCTTCCGGCCCCGTCGCCGGTCTCACGCGGGCGTGCGAAGAAGTCGAACGACGACTGACCCGGCACTCTTCCTCTTCCTCACCGGCCCGGAACCGATGTCAGGCTCGTCCTGAGCACGCCGGACAGGTCCTCCGCGGCGTCCGCCGAGAACAGGCCGGAGGCGAACACCGCCTGGGCGTGGAGGACGTCGCGGTAACTGAAGATCCGCAGCCCGACGCCCGACGCCTCGTAGTCGACCCGGGGCCGGTAGTCGGTGCCGCCGAGCCGTGCGAGCTCGGGGCCGTCCGGGCCGGTCATCCTCCGGTAGTTGACCGACAGGTCGGTCGGGTGCTCCTCGTCCCAGGCGCGGTCCCGCCGGTACCGGACCGCGGCGCGCAGTACCGCGGTCCCGACCGCGGCGACGAAACCGCGCCCTGCGCCGGCGTCCCGCGGTCTCTCGACGACCACGGGGACCTCCACGACGTACATGCCGACGGTCTCGCGCTCCGCGGGGCCGCGAAGGTCGACCGGGACGGCCACGGCGATCCGGTCCTGTCGGGTGAACCGGAAGACGGTCCTGGCGAAGGCGGCCAGGACCCAGGTGAACTCCGTGCACGTGTGCAGGCCGGCCTGCTCCCTGAGCGCCGCCAGCTCGGTCCCGGCGAGCGAGAAGGAGGACTGCCTGGTCCGGCCGCCCCGCTCGTGCGGGCCGGGAGGCGGCACGTCGAACCGGGTGGGCGACGGCAGGCCCGAGGGGACCCGCCCGGCGGTGCGCCGGAGGCCGTCGCCGCGTGGGGCGGCTCCCCGGACGACCGAGTCGGCGTATCTCCGGCCGGCCGGCCCGCGGGGGGCGCGGCCCGCCAGGGTGTCCGCGTAGGTGCGCATGAGGTCGCGGACGAGTATCCCGGCCCCGATCCCGTCGACCGCCATGTGGGAGAGGCCGACCATCAGCGCGTGGACCGTCGGGCTGTAACGGAAGAGCCCGAAGCTGAACGGGTAGCCGCCGGCGTCCCACTCCCGGCGGTACCGCTGGACCATGAGGTGCCGGAGATAGCGGCCGAACTGGTCCTCCGAGCGGGCGAGGACGTTCTGCACGGTGATCAGTCCGGCCCGGGGAGGCAGCCCCCTGACCCGCTGGCGCGGCTCACTTCCGGGTCGCTCCACTATTTCGATGCGCAGCGCCTCGTGCCGCGACACCAGGATCTCGACGCTGTCGGTGAATTTGTCGACGTCCAGCTCGCCCGGAATCCGGAAGCAGGACCAGATCGCCATGCGCAGTGCGGGGTTCTCGCGCGTCACCTTGAAGTGCTGCAACTGGCCCAAAGTGAGCGGAAGTTCTGTGGTCTCCGCCGAACCCGTCATTCCCCGGCTCCTCGGATCAGGCATCAAGCGGTGCCGTGAGCGGGCGGCACGAAAGAAAGGTGTCCGTCCTTTCGTGCCGCCCGGCCCGTCACGTCTTGTCGTAGGGCACGACGACGTCGCTGCCGCCGACGACGTCGTCGAGTTCTTCGTCGGCAAGAGCGGTGATGTCGACCGTCTCGGCTTCCTTCTTCTCATTCTTGCTCATGGATGGCACCTCCTTCCCCGCAGGACTCACATGGGCAGGAACGTAAGCGATGGGCGGGCCGGACAACACCTCTCGAATGGATGGTGGCGAGAACTAGCCAGGCACCTTCCGGCGGCCATGTGCGGGCCGTTACGTTGGCGAAGCGGTTAGGCACCGGAAGGTTGGGACCACGCATGCCCAATAAGTACTCGGTAACGCTGACTCCGGTGACGGAGGACGACTACGAACTCCTTTCCCAATGGACCTCATCGGATACCTGGGTCTATGCCTCCGGTATTCAGGGCCATACCAGCGCGGCCGACCTGAAGGCATTTCTGGCCCGGGTCGACGACAAGTTCCTGATCGTGTGCACACCCGACGGCCAGCCGCTCGGCATGGTCAGCTGGAAGCCGACCGACACGCCGGGGAACTATGTCGTCGGGACGATGATCGGCGACGCCGGCATGTGGGGCGCCGGCTTCGGGCTGGAGGCGACGATCCTGCTCGTCGGGATGCTCTTCGACTCGAAGAACGCGCACCGGGTGGAGTTCACCTGCGGGACCTTCAACCGGCGGGCGGTGGAGAACTTCTGCGCCGGAATGATCACCGTGGAAGGCGTGCTCAGAGACCGCTACTTCGTCGACGGGGCCTATCACGACGCCCTGATCGGCTCCGTGCTCAGGGACGAGTACTACGCGCTGCGCCGGCCATCGGAGATCGTTCCCGCCGCGGACAAGGACGCGGCCCGGCGGCTCGTCGCCGACTTCCTCGAAAAGAACCCCATCGTGCCGCGCGACGTCCCGGCGGCCGCTCCCACTGCGACGGAGGGACAGCGCGCATGACGACGACCACCGCACGCGACGGCCTGCTCAGGCAGCTCTTCCCCGAGGGCGGGATCGTCGCCGTGGCCGACGACGCCGAGCTGGGACGGGCCGCGGCCGAGCGGGGGCTGACGTACGTCCCCCTGGACCGGGCCGAGGAGCTGCCCGCGGGCGCGAGCGTCGTCCTCCTCCTCCAGCACCACATGGTCAGCAAGCGGATCAGGCTCGTGTTCAGGCACCACAGCGTGCTGGTGGTGCCAATCGCCAGCTTCGACGGCTCGCCCGGCGCCGCCCGCTACACGCTGGAGATGGCCCTGCGGACGGACTGGGTCCGGGCCGCGGACACGGCGTCCTCCTGGATCGGGAAGCTGAGGGAGGGCGCCGAGCAGGTGGTGTTCGGCCCCGAGGTGGCCGGGACGGGCGCCGGGGACGGGGACGACACGCGGCTCGTGTGCTCGCTGGGCGGCGCCCTGACCGTGGACGCGTGGCCGCGCGCGGCGATCGGGCCCGGCGACTGGGTGAGCGTGGGGAGCTGCTGCGAGCTGTCCATCACCAAGCGGCCCGGGCAGTCCGGTGCGGACACCTTCAGCATGGACGGGACCGCGATCGCCTCCGGCGTCCTGGCGGCGCGCGATCCCCGGTGCACCGAGGCCGGGCGGGAGCGGTTCGAGACGGCCCGGAGACTGCGCGCGGAGATGGCCGGGCTCGGCGCGGTCCGGCTGGAGATGACGGACAACGTGCTGACCCGCGTCACCGCGGGCGGCCGGGATTTCACCCGGGACCTGCTCGGCGCCACCAACCCCGACCACGGCCTCCAGGCCCTCGAACTCGGCATCGGCACCAACCTCGGAGTGCTGCCCGCGGTCGACTGGCGGGTGAACTCGCAGCTCAACGAGGGCGCCGGCGTCCTGCACATCGGGTTCGGAGAGGGGATCACGGGTGCGCACATGGACTTCGTCGTCCCCCACTGCGAGCACCACTTCCGCTGAGACTCCGGGCCGTGCGGCGCACGGCCCGGGCTGTGTCCGGCCGGCATCGAGAGGAGGTGTGACATGCGGGAGGTCAACGTTCAGTCCCAGTCCTGGAGCGTCGTCGACGACGACCTCGCCGCCGACGAGG
Source organism: Actinomadura madurae (assembly GCF_047130825.1). Classification (NCBI taxonomy): domain Bacteria; kingdom Bacillati; phylum Actinomycetota; class Actinomycetes; order Streptosporangiales; family Thermomonosporaceae; genus Actinomadura; species Actinomadura madurae. The sequence continues at coordinate 5,670,869 of NZ_CP083237.1, read as the reverse complement.
CGGAGGAGTTCGACGAGACCGAGGGCGCGTACAGCTTCAGCTATGCGCGCGTCTGATCGGTAGCGGCCCGGTGACGGGGGGCGGGTCCCCTCCGGCCCCCCGTCAGCGGGTTTCTGCCGAAGGAAGGAACGACCATGGGCGACCACAGCCGCCACGTCATCATCTCCGCGGACTGCCACGGGGGCGCCGACCTCATGCGGTACCGGGACTACCTGGACCCCGCCTTCGCCGACGACTTCGACCGCTGGGCGGCGGAGTTCACCGTCCCCTACGAGGACATGAAGGGCCCCGGCGCCTCCCGCAACTGGGACTCCGCGCGGCGGGCGGCCGAGCTGGAGGCGGACGGGATCGTGGCCGAGGTCATCTATCCCAACACCGTGCCGCCGTTCTTCTCCACGTCGTCGCTGGCCAGCAGCCAGGACGGGGTGGCGGGCGCCGAAGGCCTGCGGCGCCGGTGGGCCGGGCTCCGGGCCCACAACCGGTGGCTGGCGGAGTTCTGCCGGGACCTTCCGGGCCGGCGGGCGGGCGTCTTCCAGATCCTCCTGCACGACGTCGACGCGGCGATCGCCGAGGTGCGGTGGGCGCACGGGGCCGGCCTCACCGGCGGTGTGCTGCTGCCGGGCACCCCTCCCGGCGCCGGTGTGCCACCGCTGTACCACCCCTCGTACGACCGGCTGTGGAACGTCTGCGAGGAGCTCCAGGTCCCGGTGAACTGCCACGGCGGCGGGGCGGGCCCGAGGCTCGGCGACTCGCCCGTCGACGACATGTTCTTCCTGCTCGACCTGCGCTGGTGGGACATCAGCCGGTTCCGGCACCTGATCCTCGGCGGCGTCCTGGAGCGGCACCCCGGGCTGAAGGTCGTCTTCACCGAGTCCGGCATCGGCTGGATCCCCCGGGAGCTGCGCAAGCTGGACCAGCTGGTCGACTCCATGCGCTCCACGGGGGACGGCGAGGACATCGCCTACGACGCCGCGAGCGCGATCGACGGCCTGACCCTGCGGCCCAGCGAGTACTGGCACCGGCAGTGCTACGCGGGCGCCACCTTCGTCCACCCGACGGAGGTGGCGATCAGGGACAGGGTGGGCGTCGACAAGATCCTCTGGGGCAGCGACTACCCGCATCTGGAGGCCTCCTACCCGTTCTCCAAGGAGGCCGTGCGCACCGCCTTCCACGACGTCCCGGTCGCGGACGCCGAGCGGATGCTGGCCGGGAACGCGGCGCGGATGTACGGCTTCGACCTGGACCGCCTGCGCGCCGTCGCCGAGCGGGTCGGGCCGACCCGCGACGAGGTCGGCGCCGGGCTCGATCCGGCGACCCTGCCCCCGGAGGCGGCGGGCTGCCCCGCGTTCGCGGGCCTGGTCCCGGGCTCGGCGAAGGTCCGCATGGGGGACAACCGGGGGGCGGGCAAGTAGGCCCGGCGGGACGAGGAGGAGCGGGAGGAAGAGAACGTGTACGGAGAGTCCGGGGACGCGATCGCCATCGTGGGCATGGCCGGCCGGTTCCCCGGCGCGCGCGACCTGCCGGAGTTCTGGCGCAATCTGTGCGCCGGCACCGCGTCGCTCACCCGGCTGGACGACGATCGCCTCGTCCGCGCCGGCGTGCCGCGGGAGGCCCTGGCGGACCCCGACTACGTCAAGGTCGCCTCGCTGCTCGGCGGCATCCACCTGTTCGAGCCCGCGCTGTTCGGCATCACCCCGCGCGTGGCGGAGGCGATGGACCCCCAGCTGCGGGTCCTGCTGGAGATCTGCCACGACGCCCTGCAGGACGCCGGGTACGACCCGTACCGCTTCGACGGCAGGATCGGGATGTACGCCGGGGCCAGGAACAACGAGTACCTGGCCCGCTACCTGCGCGCCAACCCCGGGTTCATGGAGACGATCGGCGAGGCGCGCGCCCGGATCACCAACCACTCCGACTACCTGTCCACCGCCGTCTCCTACCATCTGGGGCTGCGCGGCCCGTCCGTGACCAGCCTCACCGCCTGCTCCACCTCCCTGATGACCGTGCACATGGCATGCGCGGCGCTGTTCGGCAACGAGTGCGACATGGCGATCGCCGGCGGCGTGGAGATCCCGCTTCCGGCGTACCGCGGCTACAGGTACAGCGAGGGCGGGGGGATGCTGGCGGCCGACGGCGTCGTCAGGCCGTACGACGCCCGGGCCTCCGGGACGGTGTTCGGGGCGGGCGCCGGCGTGGTGCTGCTCAAGCGGCTGAGCGAGGCCGTCACCGACCGGGACGCGATCCACGCGGTGATCATCGGCTCGGCGGTCAACAACGACGGCGCCGCGAAGGCCGCGTACGCGGCACCGAGCGAGGCTGGCCAGGCGGAGGTGCTCGCGTCCGCCCTGCGGGTCGCCCGGATCGACCCGGTGTCGGTCGGGTACGTCGAGGGCCACGGCACGGGCACACCGGTCGGCGACCCCGTCGAGGTGGCCGCGCTGAACCGGGTCTACGGCGCGGACCGCCGCGGCGCACGGGACGTCGCGCTGGGCTCGGTGAAGAGCAACGTCGGCCACCTCGGCGCCGCCGCCGGGATCTGCGGGCTCGTCAAGGCCGTGCACAGCGTGCGGGAGGGGGTCGTCCCGGCCAGCCTCAACTTCAGCGACCCGAACCCGCGGATCGACTTCGACGGCGGGCCGTTCTACGTCGCGGACCGCACGGTGCCCTGGCCGCGGGACGCCGGCCCCCGACGCGCGGCCGTGAGCTCCTTCGGCGTCGGCGGCACCAACGTCCACATGATCGTGGAGCGGCCCCCGGCGGTGGAGACCGCCCCGCCGCGGGGGCCGTACCACCTGCTGGCGCTCTCGGCCCGCACCCCGACCGCCCTGGCGGCCATGGCGGAGACCTTCCGCGACCACCTGCGCGAGTCCCGGGGGAGCGGGGACGAGGGCGAACTCGCGGACATCGCCCGCACGCTGGCCGAGGGACGTCCCGTCCGTGCCGTGCGCCGCGTCCTGGTCGTGTCCGACCGTGAGGACGCCGTGAGCCGGTTGGGCGAGGGATGGACCGGGGCGGCGGCGCCCCCGGTGCCGCGCGGCCGTGCGCCGGAGCCGGCCTTCCTGATGCCCGGGCAGGGGTCCCAGTACGTGGGCATGGCGCGCGGTCTCTACGGACGGGAGCCGGAGTTCGCCGCGATCCTGGACCACTGCCGCGCCGTGCTGCGCCGCTCGCACGGCCTCGACCTCAAGACCGTCCTGTTCCCCGCGACGGCCTCGGCCGCGCCCCGGGCCGAGGCCGAGATCGTCCGGACCTCGGTCACCCAGCCCGCCCTCTTCGCCGTGGAGTACGCGCTGGCCGGCCTCCTGATCTCCTGGGGCGTGCGGCCCGCCGCGATGGCGGGCCACAGCGTCGGCGAGTACGTGGCCGCGGCCCTGGCCGGGGTCGTGGACGCCGACGACGCCCTGCGCCTGGTCGCCGACCGCGGCCTGATGATCGAGTCGCTGCCGCCCGGCGCCATGACGGCCGTCCCGCTGCCCGCGGACGAGCTCCGGCCGCTTCTCCCGCCCGGCGTCGACATCGCGGCCGTCAACGCGCCCGGCATGTGCGTGGTCTCCGGTCCGGTCGCCGCCGTCCGCGAACTTGAGGCCTCACTGTCGGCGCGGAAGGTGGGAACCAGCCGCCTGCGCACCTCGCACGCGTTCCACTCCCCGATGATGGAGCCCATCCTGGAGGCGTTCGCGGAGCGTGTCGCCATGGTGCGGCTCCACGCACCCGAGATCCCGTTCGTGTCGAACGTGACGGGTGACTGGATCACCCCCGGGCAGGCCACCGACCCGGCGTACTGGACGCGGCACGTTCGCGCCCCTGTGCGCTTCGCGGACGCCGCCCGGCTGCTGCTCGCGGACGGCGGGTACCGCCTGGCGGAGGTGGGCCCCGGGCACACGCTGTCCGACCTCGTCGCGGAGGCCGCGGCGGGTTCGGAAACGCAGCGGTCGCAGCGCGTCCCGGCCGTCCCCATGATGCGCGCCGCCCGGGACGAACGCGACGACCTGCGGGTCATGCTGGAGGGCGTGGGCCGGCTGTGGACGTACGGCTGCTCCGTGGACTGGGACCGCATCCGCGCGCACGAGGGACGCGGCCGGGTGCACCTCCCCACCTACCCTTACGAGCGCGAATCGTTCTGGGTGCAGCGGGTGAGCGGCGAGTCCTCCGCTGCGGAGCCCCAGGACGAGGGGCCGCTCTACGTGCCGACCTGGACCGAGACGACTCCGCCGCAGACCACCGCCGACGACGGCGGTACCTGGGTGGTGTTCGCCCATCCCGGCGAGGCCGTGACCGACGAGCTGATCCGGCTGATGCGGGCCGCGGGCGAGAACGTCGTCGTCGTATCGCCCGGTGGCCGGTACGCGGAGACCGGGGACGGCCGCCGTACCGTCCGGCCGCGCGAGTCCGCCGACTACGGCAGGCTGGCCGCCGCCGTCCTCGGCACCGGGCCCGGACGGGTCCGCCTGGTGCACGCCTGGCTCCTCGGCGGCGTCCCGGCGCGCACGGAGAGGGCCGCCGTGCGCGGTCACCTCGACCTCGGCCTGTTCAGCCTCCTGCCGGCCGTGCAGGAATTCTCCCGCGGAACCTCCGGGGTCTCCGGGGCCTCCGGGGCCGCTCTGGAGCTGTCCGTGCTGACCAGCGGCATGCAGGACGTCCTGGGCGACGGCGACGTCCACCCCGCGAAGGCCGCCGTGCGCGGGCTGCTCAAGACCCTGCCCCGGGAGCTGCGTTCCGTCGCCGTCCGCGGTGTCGATGTGGGAGAGGGCGATGTGGGAGAGGGCAGGGCGGAGACCATCGCCGCTCAGCTGTTCCGGGAGCTCCGGTCCGGCTCGACGGAGCGGGAAGTGGCGCTGCGGGGGCGCAAGAGGTGGGTCGCGGGTCACTCCGCGATCCGGCTCGACGAGGCCGCGGACGTGCCGTCCGTGCTCCGGGAGGAGGGCGTCTACGTCATCACCGGCGGCCTGGGCGGTCTCGGCCTGGACCTGGCCGGGGAGCTGGCGAGGCTGGTGCGGGCGCGGGTGGTGCTGGTGGGCCGGTCGGGCCTGCCGCCCCGCTCCGAGTGGGAGCCGCTCGCCGCCGGGTCGCCGGACGAGGCGCTGAGGGAACGGCTCCGGAGGGTCCTCGCCGTGGAGGAGGCCGGCGGCCGGGTTCAGGTCTTCGCCGGGGACGTCGCCGACGAGGCCCGGATGCGGGAGATCCGCGCGGAGGCGATGCGCGCCCACGGCCGGGTCGACGGCGTGTTCCACCTGGCCGGCGTCGCGGGCGGCGGTCTCGCCGAGGTGCGCACGCAGGAGGCCGTTGAGAGGGTCCTCGCACCGAAGGTACTGGGCACCCACGTGCTGGACCGGGTGTTCCGGCCGCCGCTGCTGGTGCTGTACTCGTCCATCGCGGCCGTCACAGGTGACTACGGCCAGTCGGACTACGCGGGGGCCAACGCCGTCCTGGACGCCTACGCCCAGGCGCGGTGGGGCGCGGGACGCCATGTCGTCTCCGTCAACTGGCCGCAGTGGACGGACATCGGCATGGCCTCCCGCGCGGCGGACGCCCTGCCGGAGGCGTACCGCGAAAGCGCCATCGGCCCCGAGGCGGCGGCCGGGGTGCTGCGGTCGATCCTGGCCTCCGGCGCCGGTCCGCAGGTCGTGGTGAGTCCGGGGGGCCTGACCAGGCGGGAGCGGCTCGCCGACCGGGTCGCCGCCGACGCGGGCAGGGCCGGTGCCGAGGTCTCCGGGTCCGCTCCCGCCGCCCGGTACGTCGACACTCCGTACGCCCGTCCGCGGACCGATGTCGAGCGGAAGCTGGCGGCGCTGTGGCGGCAGGCCCTGGGGGTCGAGGAGGTCGGGCTGGACGACGACTTCCACGAGCTGGGCATGAGCTCGATCACGGCGGTGCGGCTGGTGGGGCGGATACCGGAGGTGTTCGGGGTGGACGTCTCCGTGCGGGAGCTGTTCGACTGGCGGACGCTGCGGGCCGCGTCCGGGGCCGTCGAGAAGGCGCTGGCCGGACGGGTCAGCTCTCCAGCATGATCCGTGCCCGCTCGGCCAGCACTGGCCGGTCCGTCTTCCCGTTGGCGTTCAGCGGCAGGTCGTCCAGGTACTCGTAGTGGCGCGGGATCATGTACCGCGGCAGGAAGGACCCGAGTTCTTTCATCAGCACCGGGACGGGTTGCTCGTCGCCCACCAGGAACGCCACCAGCCGTCCTGCCACGGCCACCGCCGCGGCGTCCCGCACGCCGGGCAGTCGGCGCAGGCCCGCCTCGACCTCGGCGAGCTCCACCCGGAAGCCGCCGATCTGGACCTGGTGGTCGACGCGGCCCAGATAGGCGAGTTCGCCGCCGTCGACGCGGCGGACCAGATCGCCCGTGCGGTACCAGCGCAGCCCTTCGTGATCGAGGAAGCGGCCGGTGTCGTCGGCCGGGTCGAGGTAGCCGGGGAACATCTGCTCGCCGGTGACGCACAGCTCGCCCGTGCCGTCCTCCTCCGCGCCGAGGAGCATGTACCGCAGCCTCGGGTGCACGGTTCCGATGGGGACGATGTCGTTGACCGCCAGCTTCGGTGACAGCTCCGGGTCGAACCGGTGGACGCTGCACGAGATGGTCAGCTCCGTCGGCCCGTAGAGGTTCTCCAGGCGGGAGTTCGGCGCTGCCTCCTGCCACTGCGCGGCGTCGTGGACCAGCAGGGCCTCGCCGCAGAACAGGCTCCACCGCAGGCCGGGCATGGAACCGGGCCCCAGCCCCCTGCCCCGGCGGACCAGGGAGATCATGCTCGGCGTGGAGAACCAGACGGTGATGCCGTGCCTGGCCACGAAGTCGGGCAGCGACACGTACACGTGCGAGGGGACGCTGACGACGGTGCCGCCGGCCCCCCACGCGGCGAAGACGTCGAACATCGCCAGGTCGAAGGTCAGGTCGAAGGTCTGCGAGAAGACGTCGTCGCGGGTGAAGCCGTAGCGCGCCCCGACCTGGCGCAGGTAGGCGGCCACGTTGGAGTGCCGGACGGGGACGCCCTTCGGCCGGCCGCTGGAGCCGGAGGTGAAGAGGATGTAGGCGATGTCCTCGGGAGCGGACGACAGCGGCCTGTCCAGAGCGGGCGCGGTGGGCTGGTGCACCACCCGGACGCCGTCCAGCGCACCCTTCAGTTCGGCCAGCAGGGACAGGCCCTTGTCGTCGACGATGAGGCCGTCGAGCGAGGCGGCGCCGATCATGGCGCGGAGGCGTTCGGGCGGGAAGGCGGGGTTGAGCGGGACGGCCGCCGCGCCGGTGTAGAGGGCGGCGAGCAGGCCGGCGTACAGGTCCTCGCCGCGGGCGCCGAGCACGCCGATCCGCCGTGGCCCGCCCGGGCCGCCGGGGTCGTGGAAGAGGAGGCCGCCGGCGAGCCGCAGCGCGCGTTCGTGGAGGCGCCCGTAGCTGATGCTCTCCCCGCCGACGCGGAGCGCCTCCGCGTCGGCGTCACGGTCGACGCTCCACAGGAACGCCTCGTGGAGCAGGCACTGTCCGGGCAGGTCCGGTCCCATCTTCTCCGTCACTCTCCCATCGGCGCGCTGGACATCCTCAGTTCGCGCGGTTGGACGGCCTCAAGAAGCAGCCAGCCGTGCCGCTCGTCCCCCACGGTGCGCAACAGCACGGGTTCTCCGGGCCCGACCGCACCGGACGACAGCGCCGCGTACAGGTCGAGCCATGCGTCGCAGGCGCCGGGGCCGGAGAAGACCCGTGCGTGCCGTGCCTCCACCGGCGTCTCCGTCCCGGCCGGGCCCGCACCGACGGCGACGATGCGGAGCGCTCCCGTGCGGGCCACCCGCAGGGCGACCGCCGCGAAGGCCGGCTTCTCGGTCTCGACGTCGACGTACGCGGGATCGTCGACGATCACCACGGTGGCGCCCCGGTCCTCGGGCACCGCCCAGGCGAGCAGGTGGAACACCTGCGTCCCGCCCTGTTCCGCGAGGTGGCTGATCCCCACGTCCTCGCCCGTCCAGCCGACCGCGTGGACGGTGCCCGCGAGGGGCGACGTCATCGGGTCGATCACCGGTCCGGAGCGCACCACGACGAGGGGCTGGTCGTCGTCCGGGTGCCCGAGCGCGTCCAGGGCCCGCCGGGTGGTGGCGTAGTCCGCGGCGTCGGCCGGGTCGCCGGGCACGGGCCGCCGCACGTGCATTCGCTCCGCCGGGATGCCGCGGTCGCGCGCGATCATGTTCGCGACCAGGCGGCGCATGTTCCGGCGGGGCAGTCCGGCGGACGGCTGGAGCCCCGGCCGCGCGCGGACCGAGGTCGCGAGTGCGTCGATGTACAGATCGGCCACGGCTATCCGCCCATCACCTCGACGACGACGACCTGGAAGTACGCGCCGTGCCCGAGCGCGACCAGCGCGCACCGGTCGCCGGGCCGCAGCCGCCCGGTCGCGTCGGCGTGCTGGAGGACCGACAGCGCGTCGATGCCGTAGTTGTGGCCGCGCACGGGGAGCAGGTCGAGCGGGACGCGGTCGCGTCCGACGCCCGTCTCGCGGCACACGTTGCGCCAGAACACGGCGTTGGTCAGGTCGGGCATGATCCAGTCGAGGTCCGCGACGCCGAGACCCGCCCGGCCGGCGGCCTCGCCCAGGACCGTGGCCACGTGGTCGAGGCAGGCCTTCGCGTAGCGCGCCTGTTCGTCCTGGGTCATCCGGAGGGCCCGGTGGAACCGCTGGTCGCGCAGCGCCGCACCGGACAGGTAGCGGTAGCGGGGGGACCCGTGACCGTCCGCGTCGCCGTGCGAGGCGTGCACCACGACGGCCGCGGCGGCGTCCCCGCCCACGGTCACGTTCGGGATGATCCTCGCCGTGTCGTCGTAGCTGCCCTGGTCGCCGCCGAGCACCAGGACCCTGTCCCCGGGCCGTGCCCCGGCGCGGGCATGGTAGCGGCGGGCGATCTCCACGGCCCGCAGCACGCTGACGCAGTGCAGTTGGGAGATCCCGTAGAACTCCGCCCCGGGGACGCCGAGCGCGGCGCACAGCCGCCCCGCGAACCCCGGCCGGTTCGCGAACTCCTGCACGACATGCGAGTGCGCGTACAGCACGACGTCGGCGCCGCGTCCCGCGAGAGCGTCCCTGCCCGCCCCGACCAGGAGGTCCTCCATGCGCTCGTCGGGGGCGAGGGTGGGGCTGTCGCGCAGTCCGTGGAACCTCCTGAACATCCGTCGCTCGAAAGGTCCGCGGCCGGCCCGCTCCAGGACGCGATCGACGGGTTCGGTGCCCCTGGGCAGCCGCACCGACACCCGGGACAGGCCCAGGGTCCCGGTGCCGGCGTCCGGTGACGCGCCCACGGTCACGCCGTGGCCCCGGCGTCGACCGTGGTGACGAGGTGCCCGGCGACGTAGTCGGCCAGGCTGCCGGCCGTGCGGAAGACCTCCGTCTCCAGCTCCTCGGGGTCGACCTCGAACCCGAGGGTGTCCTCCAGGACCAGCAGCAGTTCGAGGGTGCCCGCCGAGTCCAGGCCCAGCTCCTCGTAGAGCGCGGTGGTCTCGCGCAGTCCGGTGACCTCGCGGTCCAGGGCCACGGTGAGCGACCGCCGTATGTGCTCGATGATCCCCGTACGTTCCACTGATCCTCTTCTCGATCCGGCGGGTTCTCTCTCGATTCGGCGCGGCGTGGTGTCTTCAGGCCCGGTCCGCCGCCGAGTCCCAGACCCGGTGGGCGGCCAGGTCGCCCGCCGTGACGAGGTTCCGCCACATGGCGCGGCGCCTGAGCTTGCCGCTGGTGGTGCGCAGCAGGGTGCCGCGCGGCACCTGCAGGATCATCACGCGCAGCCCGGGCAGCTTGGCGGCCACGTGCCGTCCGACGGCGGCGGCCTCGTCCGCGGTGCAGTTCCGGATGGTGACGACCACCGCGTCCCGTCCCGACACGGTGCCGAGGAGGGCGACGGTCCGCCGCGGTCTGGGCGCCGCGGCGGCGGCGATGACCTGCACGTCCTCGGCGAACAGCCAGCGGCCCCGCACCTTGATGCCGTCCCCGGCCCGCCCGACGACGTACAGCTCGCCGTCGAGGGTGAACCCCATGTCCCCGGTGCGGTGGCGGGGACCGATCGCCGTGAACTCGTCTCCGACGTATCCCGCCGCCAGGCTCTCCCCGCTCACCGCGATCTCTCCGAACGCGCCCTCCGGCAGCGGCGAGCCGTCGGCGTCCAGGATCTCGACCCCCACCCCGCCGAGCGGGCGGCCGCACGAGACGAGACGGGCGGCCAGGCGCGCGCCGGCGGCGGGGAACGTCACCGGCTTGCCCGGCTCCAGCGAGTCGGTGTCCACCAGCCGGGTCCGGATGCCCGCGGGGTCCGGCCGTTCGCCGGTCACGGCCAGCGTCGCCTCGGCCATGCCGTAGGCGGGGAGCAGGGACTCGTGACGCAGGCCGGCAGGCCCGAGCAGCCGGTGGAACGCGTCCAGATCGTCCGGGTCGACGCGTTCGGCGCCGATGACGAGGCCGCTCATGCCGCCGAGGTCGAGCCCCTCCAGGTGGGCCGGACGCAGTTTCCGCACCACGTGGCTCAGGGCGAACGCGGGTATGGCGGACGCGGTGCCGCCGGACCGGGAGATCTCGGCCAGCCACCGGGCCGGTGCCCCGATGAACTCCTGCGGCGGCAGGTAGGAGCCCCCGGCCCCCCGCGCCAGCGGCATCAGCAGGCAGCCCACCAGCCCCATGTCGTGGTGGAAGGGCACCCACGACACCACCCGGGAGTCCTCGGTGATCGACAGCCAGTCGTGCAGGGCGCGCACGTGCGCGTTGAGGGCCGGCCACGGGATCTGGACGCCCCGCGGCGTCCCCGTGGACCCCGAGCTGAACTGGACCAGCCCCACCTCGGGCGGCTCCGGCGCGCCGTCGGCCATGGGGCCGTCCTCGGCCGCCTCCGTCAGGACGCGGCAGCCGGGCGGGTCGAGGCCGTCGAGGAGCGGTGCCTGCTCCCTCGTGACGAGGAGAGCGGCGGGGCCTACCGCGCGGGCGACGTCCCGGAGGCGGGCGTCCAGCTCGGCGGGACCGCCCGGCGCGACGATGGAGGGCGTGGCGCCGGCGTGCATGACGCCAAAGAGGGACACGACGAAGCCGGGCGTGTTCGCGCCGATGAGGAGCACGGTGTCGCCGGAGCCGATGCCCGCCGCGCGCAGCCGGTGAGCGTTGCGGCGCACTCCCGCCGCCAGGTCCGCGTAGGAGTGGCCGGTCCAGGTGCCGCGACCGTCGGAGAAGCGGACGGGCTGCTCCAGTCCGGGATGCTCCACCCAGGAGAGGATGTGCTCCAGGCGCGGCCTGGTGGCCGTGCTGGGGATGGCCGTGCTGTTCGTTGCGGCGGTCATGCGTTCACCTCCGAGAGACGGTGCGCAGCAGCTGGAGCTGCTCCAGGTGCGCGCGGACTCCTGGGGTCAGCAGCCCCACTCCGGCCAGCGAGGTGACGATCTTCGTGAACATCAGCCGGCGGAAGTCGATCATTTTCCGGTCCTGGAGCGCGTAGTCGGTGCCCGCCCGGACGTCCACGTCCAGGCGCCGCCAGATCTCCTCCAGGCGGAACCTGCGGGACATCAGCAGCGCCGCGTCCTTGACGAACTCCTCGCGCTCGGCCTTCTCCCTCGACGTCAGCTCGCCGTAGATCTCCCGGAGGGCGAGCCGGCCGAAGGCGACGTGCCGGGCCTCGTCCCTGGCGACGAGCCGGGTGAGCCGGGCGATGACGGGGTCGAAGGAGCGGGTGTGCTCCAGCCTGAACGCGGCGAGCGCCAGCCCTTCGACGATGATCTGCATGCCGAGGAAGACGATGTCCCAGCGGCTCTCGGTCACCACCGTGTCCAGCATCCGCTTGAGCGACGGGTTGACCGGGTACTCGTTGCCGAGCAGCCCGACGTAGCGGGCGTACGCCTCCACGTGCCGTGCCTCGTCGGCCACCTGGGCCGCCGCGTAGAACTTGGTGTCCAGGTCGGGGGCCATCGCCACCAGCCGGCCGGTGGCCAGCAGGGCGCCCTGCTCCCCGTGGAGGAACTGGCTGGTCATCCACGAATGGAACTCCCAGTGGAACGCGGCCCAGCGCTCGGACGGGACGGGGCACGCGTCCCGTCCGAGCGGGAGATCGCGGCCGCGGAGCCCGGCGTGGCCGGGGGTGCCCACGCCGGCGGCCCAGTCGATGTCCGTCGTGGCGTTCCACTGCGCCGCCTTGCCCCGCTCGTACAGGGCGCGCAGGCGCTCGTCCGTTCGTGCGTAGTCCCAGACGAACCGGGACTCGGCGTCGCCCGGGCGCTCCGGGCCGTCGGCCACCGTCATTCCCTGCCTCCCGGACCTTTCCTGATGCCCTCGGTCACCTCGGCCGCGCGGCCGCGGCCGCGGTCGTGGGCCCGGCCGTGGTCGTGGGCGCGGGAACCGTGGCGCGCCCCTGGGCGATCATGTCGAGGGTGAAATCCTCCAGCTCCCCGACGGTCTCCAACTGCGGTGCATCCTCGACGACGAACGGCTCGAATTCGAAGAGTTCTTCGAGGGCGAAGGTGAGTTCCACTTCGCGCACGGAGTCGAAACCCAGCTCGTCCCGCAGGAGGTGACCGGGCCGCACCTCTGGTGAATCCGGCGGGGCGATCTCGGCCACAAGTTTTCTGATGAGTTCGCGCACCAGCGCGCCTTCATTGCTTGCGTCATTGTTCGAGAGGGCCTCGTCCCGGTCCTGGAATCCATTGGACATTCGCAAGGCCTCTTCTCCTGCTCCGCTTCGATATGCGTTCGCCTGCCGTGTTACCGGCTCGCAGCAGAAGTATCGAGTGACCCCGGACGGCAGGGAAGTGATGTGGCGACAATTCGCCACAAAGCCATCGGCGGCCGGTACGGGAAATACGCTGACGGTCCGGTCTCGCCTTACCCGGAGGGGAGCTGAGGCACCTTGTTCCGTTTGCAGACCACCGAGTCCCGCCGCCTGCTTTCCCTGGCCCGCGCCGCTCCCGGCCGTCCGATGCTCAGCGTCGAGGAGCCGTCCGGGGCGTGGATCCACTACACCGCCGGGGAACTGGCCGCACGGGTCGCGGCGACGGCCCGGTTCGCGCTGGACGCCGGCTGGGGACCCGGCCGCCACATCGTCGTCGCGCTGCCGAACGGCGAGGGGCTGGTACGGGCCGTCCTGGCGTCGTGGATGCTCGGTTGCAGCCCGCTGATCCTGCCGCCCGAGTCGACGGACCTGGAGCGTAAGACGCTCGGCGCCGATCTGGGCACGGCCTTCACGGACGCGTTCCCGCTGGGCGAACGGGAGCTGGCGGCGGCGCTGGAGCACGCGCCGCCCCGGGAGCCTTCGGCGGCCCCGGAGCCGGACGTGACCTGGCACCTGCCGACCGGCGGCACCACGGGTCTCCCGCGGCTGTACCCCGTCGTGCCCGGTCCCGGCAGGGCGCTCGGCGGGGTCCGGGAGATCATGCGGGCCGCCGCCTGGCACCGCGACGCCGTCCAGCTCTCCGTCGGGCCGCTGTCCCATGCGGCGCCCGCCCTGACCTGCATGGCCGGCATCACCGGCGGAGCCCACGTGGTCCTGCCGCGCAGGCTCCACCCCGCCTCGCTGAGGTCCGCGGTCGAACGCTTCCGCCCCACCTGGTGCCAGCTGACGCCGCACCAGATGGCGCTCCTCGACGCGAACGAGACGCTCTGGGACGCCCTGTGCGCCTCGCTCACCGGGGTACTGCACACCTCCGCGCCCTGCCCGGAGGAGGTCAAGCGCCGCTGGATCTCCCGGCTGGGCGGCGAGCGGGTGTTCGAGACCTACAGCTCCACCCAGGTGACCGGCTCCACGTTCTGCGACGGCGTCGAATGGCTGGCCCGTCCCGGAACCGTGGGCAGGCCCTTCCGGCACAACGAGGTCCTGATAGCGGACGCGGACGGCGAACCGCTGCCGCCCGGCGAGACCGGCGAGGTGTTCATGCGCAGCACCTGGACCCGGACCTTCGGCAAGGAGGGCTTCGGCCTGCTGCGCGGCCGCGGCGACGGGTTCTTCTCCATCGGCGACACCGGCCGGACCGACGCCGACGGCTACCTGTACCTCACCGGCCGCCTGGACGACATCGTCGTGGTGGGCGGCGCCAACGTGAACACGCGCGAGGTGGAACGCGCGCTCGCGACCCATCCGGGCGTCGCGGAAGCGCTGGTGGTACGGCGCCCCGACCGGCTCCTCGGGGACGTCCTGCACACGCTGATCGTTCCTTCCGACCCGGCGGATCCACCGGGCACCGACGCCGTGCGCGAGCACTGCCGGGGCCTGATATCGCCGCACAAGATCCCGATGACGGCCGAGATCGTCGACGCGCTTCCGCGTTCGCACGCCGGCAAGGTGGAGCGCTTCCTGCGTCCCGATTGAGAAACCCGAAGGAAAAGATCCCGATGCCGACCGATTTCACCGCTGACAAGCCGCTCTCCGAACTTCTCGACCTCGCTTTCGAAGTGCTGGGCGTCCACTGCGATCCCGGCGAGAACTTCTTCGACCACGGCGACTCCATGGCTGCCGCCCGGCTGTGCACTCTGGCGGCCCGCCGGCACGGCTGGACGATCACACCCCGCGACCTCTTCGCCTGGACGTCCTTCACCCTCCTGGCCGGGGTGATCGAGCGCGAAGAGTCGGAGCGCGGGACCACCGCCGCACAGGGCGCCGACTGAGCACATGCGAAGGGGCGCGCCCGGCGATCCGGAGCGCGCCCCGTCTGGTCAGGCGGACCTGCTGATCTCCGGCACGTCCGGCCCGTCCAGCCAGTGGCGGCCGGGTACGCCGGACGTCGTCAGGCTCGTGCTCGGGCGGGACGCCTCGTCCCGGCCCAGTTCCGAGGGGAGCGGCCCGATGCGCCGCGCGACCGCCATCAGCTCCTCGCGGTCGAAGCCGAACATCTCCACGGCCGCCTCGCCCAGCATCACCCGGGTGTCGTCCTCGGGCACGTCGGCGAACATGTGCGTGAGCCACTCCCGGGTGTGCGGCCAGGAGCCCTCCGGGTGCGGGAAGTCGTTGCCCCACAGGATGTTGCGCACGCCGATCTGGTGACGGTCGGCCAGCTCCCGGCGCTTGGCCGTGGAGCCTCCGACGAAGCAGTTGGCGTCGAAGTACTCGCTCGGCCGCCGCTTCATGTGCGCACCGAAGCTCGCCAGCTTCTTCGTCCCGTGCTCGCGCTCGAAGGCCACGTCCATCTGCCAGAGCATGTTCGCCACCCACCACAGGCCGCACTCCTGCGCGCCGAACCGCAGCCCCGGGAACCGCTCGAAAACGCCCGTCCAGATAAGGAACCACATGGGGCGCGCCGACCACCAGGAGACCTCGGTCGCGTACAGGCCCAGGTGCATGCCCAGGTCCTCGCCGGGGGCGGCGCCGGCGTGGGTCTGGACGGGCAGGCCCAGCTCCTCGCAGACGGCCCACACCGGGTCGTACTCCGCATCGTGGTACGGACGGTTCCCGTGCCCCCAGAGGGAGGGGATCATGATGCCGCCGCGGAGGCCGTCGGCGTGGGCCCGGCGGATCTCGGCCACCGCGCCCTCGACGTTCCCGACCACGGGGGCGACGATCACCCCCCGCCGTCTGGCCGGGCTCTGCCGGCACAGCCCGGCCAGCCACCTGTTGTGCGCGCGGGCGCCGGCCAGCGCGAGCTCGGGATCGTAGTCGGCGCCGGACATGCCGATGCCCGCCCCGAAGGGCACCGCCGTGGTCGCGGCCACGGCATCGGCGTCCGGGAAGATCACCTCACCCGCGACGCCGTCCCCGTCCAGCTCCCGGTCCCTGCGCTCGGCGTCCCAGCTGGCCCGCAGTCCCTCGTCGTTCTCCTCGTACCACTCGCGGACGAACTCTTCGTTCTGCGTCTCCTTGCGCATTCCGGCGGTCGACTCCTGCCATTGCAGGTAGAGGTCCAGTTGCGGGTGGTACCTGCTCTCAAGGAACTCCCGGTACTGATCGGTCCGCAGCCCGGCATGGGTGTCGGAGGAAATGATCAGGAACGGGGTGCTGGTGGCTTTCTCCACGGTCTCTCCTCATGTCCGATGCGGGATCGGGTTCACGCGGCGGGGACGGCCGCCGCGTTCAGGCGCCGCAGCAGCATGCGGCCGTAGAAGAAGCGCAGAACGAACGCGAAGGAGCGGTTCGCGAGGTGCTGTCTCCTCGGCATCGGCCGCAGCACGTCCACGATCAGCACCACTCGCCGTTCCGCGCAGTTGTTGATCACTTCGTGGTTCCAGCTGTCGTCGAACAGGACGCTCTCCCCGGCCCGCCACGTGTGCACGTGATCGCGGATCCTGATCTGCGGCGGGTCGTCGTCGGGCACCTCGATGCCGAGGTGGTACCGCAGGTAGCCGTAGTAGGGACCGTTGTGCGCGGGAATCGACTTCCCGGGATCCAGGATGGAGAAGCTCGCCTGGAACAGGTTCGGAACCTTCCTCAGCGCCGCGATCGTTAGGGGGCACAGCGCCGCGTTCTCCTCCGCCACTTCGCCCATCGAGTACAGGTAGAACATCCGCCAGTCGTGGGGCGTGGTCGCGGATATCCCGCGCTGGAGCGGGTCGAGTTCGTGGTAGGTCGGCATGACGGCGTCCCGCCCGGAGGCGACCAGGAACTCGCCCCGGATAGCGTCGAATTCCTTCTCGACCTCACGCAGTTCGGGAAGCGTCTCGTCGATGTCGAATACCACCGGGCGCTCATCACCTCCGGCGGTACCCAGAAACCACAGGTTCAGGCGTTTTTGGAGACGCGTGACCGTACCCGAGAGCACCGCCAGCATGCGCCTTTCGATTGCCCATGGCACCGTAGCCATACGACCTCCACCGGAGCGCACCAAATTCATGAAACCGATCGCCGTGGCGACTATAAGCGTGCCCACCCCAAAAACAACCCCCCATGGCAAGAACTCGCCACCCCCACCCCGTCGCACACGGGCACAACACCCCACTCCCCACCGGATGGCGAACCGGCGAGATCTTCCGCTGGCCGTGGCCGCCGAACGCTATGGCGTGAGCGTCGAGCTGATGCGCTGGCGGATCAACATGACGGGAGCCTGCCGTCGCGTAGACGCTCGTAGGAGGTCATCGATGGGGAGAAAGACGAGTCCGACGCTCACTCTCTGGAGGGCGAATCGAGGCGCGCTCGCAGGGCGCCGAGTGTGACTCTGCCGGATTCGGTCTCCGTTGCCCAGAAGGACCACCCGTTGACGGAACCACTGGTGACGTAGTCCGCCGCGCCCGACGGGCTGTTGAAGGATCGTCCGCCGTACTCGATGCGGCCATCCGGCAGGACCGTCGCTTCGGCTGGTCAAGCCCTGCTGGTAAAGACGAGTTTCGCATGCGCTTGAAGCAGGCCGGCCCTTAAAAGATCTTGTACTGTTCCTCGGATCACTCGCCTCGCAGGCTTGCTGGTCGATGTCCGTGCGGCCGGGACGGTCAGTTCGTTCTTTCCCGACGTCGCAGTTGGCGTCGGGTCGTAGCCGAGAAGGCGTAGAACACGGACGAACGGCATGACGCAGGACTCGAGCATCTGGCGGTCGTGCGGCGGCAGCGTCTCATCGACCGGACGGCGAATATTGTGGAGACGGGCGTTTGCCGCCGCATGCAATAGGTCGTACAGGCGCCCTTCCAGCCACCCGACCTGAGCTGAGTGGAACCCGTATTTGGTGTCCCTGCGGACGAGTACGGCGCGGGACCAGTGGTCCTTCTGGCTGAGGTGGGTCGACAGGCGAGACTTGATGCCTGCGGGAGCCTTGCCCACGTAGCCGCCCCATGTTCCACCCGGAGCGGCAGGGTCAAGGAGGACATAGACGCCAGGTACGTCCCAGTCGGAACCGAGAGACCTGGCCCCCTTGCGCTCCACGATGGCTACGCACAGGGCGACGTGATCGATATAGACCTCGATCGGATCCTGAGCCGAGTCAGGGATGACCACGTTCGCCGACAGGCTGTCAGCAGCGCCGATCTTCAACCTTCCCTCCAAGCTCTTTGCGAGCATCGTACGGCCGAAAGGAGGGTAGCGTCGCTGCGTCCGATCTCTCGCCTGTTGTAATCCGGTTCGACCTGCTTTTGTCAACCATTGGGAAGAATCGGTTGAGCGAGAGAAGCCGCTGATGGGGGGCTGAACGAGTTCTTCGACCGTGAGATCTTCGGCGCCCACCGACGCGAACGCCTGCAGGCGCTTCTCGCCCAGATGCACGGCGAGCATCTGGACGAGCACCAGATACCGAGCTGAAGGCGGAGCGGGCTGGCTCCAGGAACTCCAGGAGAGGGCGCCCGTCCGCCCGGCGCCCGAACTGGTGGATCTGCAGCGCGATGTCGCGAACGTAGTGATCGGTTCCGGTCGAGCCGGTACCGGGTGTACCCCTACGGGATGCACCCCAGGCCGGCTCCAGCCCCCACCCCACCCAACGCCCGCCCAACCACCCCATCCCGCTTCAATATCCATCGACGGGGCGCCAGCTTCGCCGTCCGCAAGACCTCTGTCGACCCGCTGACCGACCTCGAGCACCGTCACCCTTGCGGGCCGCGACGTGACCGGCCTCATCCCGGCCGAACGCACCCGCCGGCGCCGCGACCGCGTCGGCATCGTCTTCCAGCGGCCGAGCCTCCTGCCGTCCCTGACCGCCCTCGACCAGCTGACGGTGGTGGCCCAGCTCTCCGGTGGCTTGGTTCGTTGGTCGCTATCCGAAACGGGTCAGCCTCTTATGCTCCGCCACTTCAGCAACCCTCTCACCGATGTCCCCCCGACCTCGCCCCGGTGAGATAGGCCCTCAGGACGGGCCTGGTGGCAGGGCCAACGGGGGCTTCGCCGCCAGGCCCGGTACCGAGGTCAGCTGACGGGCATACTCGGCGTCCAACAGCCGCTTGCGTGCCTGAAGTGCGCTGGGGTCGCGCTCGTCCAGGAGGCGACAGATCTCCAGGAGCGCACCCATCTCCATCTGCGGCTGGGGGATGTTACTGAACTCGGGTTCGATCACGTTGCCGTTCGCGGAGCCGCTGGGCATGTTGGCCGTGACATTGCCCGTCATGCGGTGCAGCGAGCGGATTCGCAGGACGAAGCCTTCCCATGCCGAGAGCATCTTGATGCGCAACAGGCCGATGAGGTCGTCGCGGAGCGTCCGGAGGTTGCTCCAGGCGGAGGCGTAGTCGCTGATCAGCTTTGCGGCCCGGCGTGAACGCCGCAGGTAGATGCGGCGACGCCACCACAGTTCGCGCCTGGCGGAGGCGAGGCTCTCCGAGGCCGGGTCGGAGGAGTAGGCCTTCACCATCATCGCGCCGAGCGACAACATTATGATCAACAACATGACCGAGGCGATCGGGTAGCCCTCCGACGGCGGTCGCACGTACTTCGCGCGCAAGCCGGCCCATACGCCCACGACCAGCAGCAGCATCACGACGAAGCAGATCGGCAGCAGCCGCCAGAGGGCGCGCATGATCCAGCGGACGAATGCGGGCAACTGGTTGCTGGCCGCCGTCGCGCGCCACGCTTGCAGAGGCCCGAGCAGGAGTTCGCCGGAGGCGGCGATGATGACCGCAAGAACCACTCCGGGGACGATCGCGGCGGTCCGCTCCCAGATGTGGACGAACCAGCCGGGCGCGGTCGCCGCGTCTCCCGTCTGCGAAGTCAGATAACGAAAGACCTGGTTGAAGTAGTAGACGTCGAAGAGGCCGATGCCCACGATCGCGGGCCAGCGCACTTTGCGCAGCCAGGGTGATCGACGCTCGCCCCGGGCCGCGTCCGCCTCGGCCTGCCGGACGCGGGACGCGGCCTCGCGCAACTGTCCCTCATCCAGCATGGTCTCCATGGCGGCGAGCTCGCGGTCCGCGCGTGCCCAAGCTGAGTTCGCCTCCTCCCGGCGCAGCGGCAGCCTCGGGTCGCCGCGGACGTCTTCGTAGCCGCTGCGCACCGCCGTCAGCAGCGCGCGCATCTCCGCGGCGTCCACGTCCTCGGCGGCGCGCGCACCGTTTTCGTGCGCCTGCGCGACCAGTTCGCGGACACCGCACACACAGCCTGATGGGCATTGGGAGAGCGGGTCATCACTCATATCAGGAACCTCAGGTGTAGACGGAGATCTCGACGCGCCTGTTACAGGCCATCGCGATCGGGTCGGGGGCCCCGTTCTTGTACTCGGGCGTGCAGGCGGGGTCCTTCTCCCCATGGCCCTGCGCTGTGAGGCCGGTGACACCCCTTGTCTCCAGCGCGCGGAGGACGTTCTCGGCACGACTTATCGAGAGCTTTCGGTTGTGGGAGGGGGTGCCGGTCGAGTCGGTGTAGCCGGCGATCTGGACTTTTGTGTAGCGGACGTTCTCGAGGTATTTGAAGATCTCCGCCAAGGCCTGCTGGGACCGTCCGGACGCCAGCTCGGCGGAGTCGACGTCGAAGAGCAGGGATGCAGGGATGGTCATGATCGCGGGGTTGCCCGGCTGGACCTTGATATGCGGCATCCTCACCTCGGCGTCGTCCGGTGGTGTGGCGGCCCCCGCCTCGGTTTGGACCGGTGCCTGAGAGTCGGGTTCCTCGCAGTCCGCTCCGGTCGCTGCGCACAGCTTGCGCCAGAGTTCGACGAGCCAGGAACGGTCCGGAGTCTTCACGTCGGACCACCCCGCCCCCGGATAGCCGAGCCCCAGAAAACGGACATGGAAAGTCTTGTCCAGCTTGGGCAGCTCTGGAGCGCACCCGCGCACCATGCCTTCGATCGCGGTGAGATCGTCGATCGGCGCGGCGCGCAGATCGGCGCAGCCGGTATTGCTCAGTCCGTCAGTGGCGATGTACACCCGCTTGTCGCCCGGGTAGCGCCGTACCTGGTCCGCGCCTTGAGCGAGTGCGCGCAGCACGTCGGTCTGCGACCGGGACGGCGGTGCCGCCAAGACTTCGGCGAGGTTCTGCTTGAAACAGGCGCGAGCGTCCTTGATGTCGTTCGAGGTGCGGGTTTCGTCGGTGCTCTTGCCCGGCGTCAGCTTCTGGAGCCTCCAGTCCACCGACCCGCCGAACACCCCGGCGCTGATCAGGACATCGCCCTCGTCAGGGAACTTGGCGGCCAATAGCGCGTTCCAGTTCTGCCGTGCCTTGCCCTTCTTGACGTAGCCCGAAGCCGAGCCGTCGGCGAGTAAGACGGTGACGTCCTTGGCCGGCGTTTCGCCGGTCGGTTGGGTGAGTACTTCCTCGCACCGGGCTTTGGGCGGGGCGGAATCGGTGGCCTTGGTCCCTGAGCCGCCCAGCAGAGCCTCCGTACTGCAACCGCTGAGGAGGAACACCGCGAGCAGGGGAAGCGCCTTCTTCACGAGGAACCCGCCTCCCCTTCCGAAGAGGAGAACAACGAGTCGGCGCCGCCTTCCGGCTGCGCGATGCCGAGCAGTTCGTAGGTCTTGCTGAGCGCGCTGTCGGTGGCGAGCGCGAACTCCAGCAGGTCCATCCGCTCATGTCCGTCCGCCACCTGGGCGACCGTCTCGACAAGCTTGGCGGCCTCGTCCCTGCGGTCCTTGCGCATCTGGAAGAGGGTGGCCGCGACCTGGTTCGGGTGCTGAGCCATGAGGATCGCGTACGGGGTCTCCCACATGGGCAACCCGTCCTTGATGAACTTGCTCCATATGGTCCGGAGCTCGCCGAGCCGCTGCGCGGAGTACTCGCTCTGGTCGTAGCGCGCGTTGAACTTCACCTGTTCGATGACGGCCGTGCGCTGCAGGTCCCGGATCTCCGGGTCCATGTCGACGCGGAGCCGCACAGAGCAGTCCACATGCACGCCGTCGACGTCCTGGAGACCCGTCAGAGCCCGCGTTACGGCCTGCTGTGCCTCATCGAGGATCACCGGTTCCGCGGCGCCCGGACGGAACGGTGGAAAACGCCGGGCGGCGGAACGGACCGAGGCCTTGATCTCCGCTGTCAGGTCCGGCACCCAGAAGTCGATCCTCGCGGTGAGACGTTCCCACGGCAGAGCGCCGGTCGCGCAGAAGCACAGCTCGGCCGTGATACGGAAGTCGTACGCGTCGCCCTTGGCGGGCGTCGTGAACTCGATGATTCTGGTGTTGCGTGCAGTGTCGGTCGCGTCCAGCTGCGGCGCTGGAGTTCTCGTGTCATGTGCGAAGTAGTCGCTCAACGCGCCGTGTACCAGCCCGCTGAACCATCGCCGGAAACGGCCGCGCCGCGGACGGGAGGGATCGGGTGTCGATTCGGCCATGGAGCCGCTCCTTGATAGGGGGAAAGGGGTGATCAGTCGTCGCCACTGGCGACGCGGCTACTGCGGAAAGCCCAGATGCGCTGGTGGAATGTGAGGCTCTTGGCGAGTTCCTCGTCGGTCCGGATGTCAGCGACGATCTCGTCGATCAGTTTGCCGAGGTCGGGGTCGCCGACATCGTCCGCGCGCTCGACCCATCGGCGCAGCGCGTCCCAGGGGCGTTCGTCGCGGTGCCGGGGACTGAGCGCGTTGCGCCAGAGGCAGCCGACGGCCGCGCGGATCTCCGGCTGGGTGGCGGCCAGCTCAGCGAGGAGCGGCCACCCTGCTGTCTGGCCGTTGCGGCGGGAAAGGCTGACCAGCGTCCGGGACGCGGCCCGCCGCCACCGCCAGCGCGGCGACCGCGTCCACCTGACCAACTCGTGGATGACCTTCTCCTCCGCGCCGACGGTGAAGACGTCCAGAAGTGCCTGCTCCACAATGTTGGCGAGCCCCTTCTCGAACCGGTCGAGCGACTTGATGCGCCGCCCGTCCCAGCCCAGCACTTGGCCCCCGATGATCCGGCGCAGCCGCTGGAGCGCCTCGTCCGGGTCCTGCGCCCCGAGGAACGTGCCGTAGGCGGACGCTGCGGTGGCCAAGAGCTGGACGTTCGTGCTGCCGGCCCAGGAGCGCACCAGTCCTCGGACCCGCTTGGCGAACCGTCCGTCGGCGGCGAGCGCCAGTGCCTCCAGCGCCCACGAGCAGGTCTGCCGGGTGCGGAACCCGCCGTCGATCGCCCAGACGTGGAGCAGTTCGCGGACCACGAAATCGAAGTCGTAGCAGGCCAACTGCGCCGCGGCCTGGGCGGTGCGGACCCGCACGGCCGAATGAGGATGGTCGCCGAGCGGCCGGAGCCAGGCGGTGAGGGTGTCGCGCTCGCCCAGGTGGTCCTGCCAGATCGCCTGCAGCAGGTGCGTGGCGAGCCGCGGGTGGTTGAGCCGTACGAGTCGGCCCTGCCCGTCACCGGCCGGCTCGCCCACCAGTTCCACTGACTCCGACCAGTCGTTGCCGGAGCCGACGAACCAATCGCCCCGGTCTTCTTCGTCACCGCTCTTGTGCAGGTTGGCGAGGCGCCCTGCCTCCCGCGTGACCGTGCCCGCCGTCTGCCCGTCGAGCACGGTCGCGGTGATGAGGAACATCTTCTTCCAGAACTCATTGTCGACGAGCTGCTCGCGCGCTGTGTTCAGCTGGTCGGACGGCTCCCGCGTGGAGATCAGCCTGTCGTCGGGGAGCTGTTCCTCGACACCCGCCAGGATCTCGGCGGCCAGCGCCGCGGCGGCCCGGGGCGCACGGCACTGCCGTACTTCGTCCCAGATCGCGGGGACGGAGAGCAGTTCCTCGGTCCTTGCCGCGGTCAGCCGAGCTCCGAGGTGGCGGCGCACCACCTGGTCTGGTTGCGGTGGCTCGTGCGCCACCGTCCATCCGTCCAGCAGAGCGGCGGGCCCCGTGGGCGCGCTGGCGGTGACGATGATCAGAATGCTTTGCCGCAGGCGCAGCTCGGCCTCGATCGATGTGAACGACGCCAGGTCCGGAGTGGGGCCGTCCGGGGGCAACGGCAGCACTAGCGCGCAATCCTTCGGAATCGATTCCGAGCCGATGCCAGCCACACCCCGCTCGGATGCGACGAGGTGGACGTTGCCCTCGAAGGGGCGGCCAGTCCGCTGCAGGAAGAGCATCGCGGTGCCGATCGCTGTCGTCGTCCGGCCCGTGCGCGGGGCCCCCACATAGCACTGCAGCGGGGACCGTTCGAGCCGCTGGATCAGCTGGTCATGGCTGTCGGACTTCGCGAACGTCACCCTGAGCTGCCGGAGGAACGTGGCGGGGACGGGGCCGCGCCGCGGCAGCGCGGACGCCTCCTGGCCGAAAAAGTTGATCTTTTCGGCCTGATAGAGCCGCGGGCGGTCACCGGGCAGCTCGATCAGCGTCCGCAGACCCGCGACCCGCGCGGTGTGCGCGCCTCGGTCGTCGGTGGCGGACGATGAGCCCGGGTCGGCGTCCTCCAGTTTCTCGTCATCGCCTGCGTCAGGCTCATCGGCGCTGTCGGGCTCGCCGACTCCTTCGCTCGTGCCGGAACCCGGTTCGGTGGAGCCCTCCGGGTCCTGCCCCGTGGAGGATTCCTCAGCATCATCCAAGTCGACGACGGGCGGCGACTGCTCCCAGGCCGGCTCCGAGGGCTGGTCCGTGCGGCTCTCCTCGGCCTTCTCCTCGTGCGGCTGTGGCTCGTCCACTACTCGTCGGACCTCTCGTAATAGTCCACCTCGCTGGCGAACATCTGGACCCTCGGGTTGTCGCCTGTGATGAGGGTGTGGAAGAGGGCGCCGGCCTGCGCGGTCGCCTGCTCCTCGTCGGAGGGCTCCACCGAACCTTCCTGCGTCGGTGGCTGCGCCGTTTCGTCCTGCGTCCCTTGGCGTGTCGCGCGTTTCGGGAGGTCGAGCGCGGGGTCCTGGTTCATGATCTGCTCCTGAAGTTCGCGGGTCTTCACGTCGGGCGAGTTGCCGAGGGTTCGCAGTTCGTTGAAAAGGTCCCGGTAGACCGCGTCGGCGTCAGGCCGGCGACCGCAGCGGTAGTAGGCGAGCATGCGCATCCTTGCGATGGCCTGGTTCGCCTTCCCGCAGTCGCCGTTCTCGGCCAGCTGGTTCAGCTCGGGAAGGATCTGTTCGTGCCGACCGCAGGCGAGTTCCGCTCGCAGACAGGTGAGCAGCGCCGACTGGTATTCCTGCCGCCACGTCTCTGCGAGGCTCTCGAGCTGACTCTCGAACCCGCCGAAAGGGGTGCCGCCGCGGACACCGGGATGGGCTCCCCATTCGCTGAGCGCCAGCCTGCCGAGGCGGGCGCCCTCCATAGGGTCGTCGTCCTCCACGGCTGCGGCCTTGCTTTTGAGACGGAGGAAGCGAAAATAATCGATGTTCTCCCTCGGCACGTTCAACCGGTAGCCCTGCTCTCGCATCGTGACGAGAAGCCCCCGGGCTCCGGGGCAGGCCCGGTCGAATGCCTGGCGGAGGTTCTTGGCGTAGGTGTAGAGCTGCTGCCCGGCGCCCTCCGGTGTTCCTCCGGCCTCCCACAGCAACCGCAGCAGGGTTGCCTTGCTCACGGTGCCGCCCTGTACGGCGAGGGCACCCGCCATCAGTTGCTGCTTACGTTCTCCGAGGGACACGGGGGTGCCGTCTATCGTGACCCTGATCTGATTGAGTACTTTGACTTCAACTTCCATCAGATCGCCTCCAAGCCCCTACATAAAGGCTGCAGGAACGTCTGGCTGAATTGTTCTTAGCGGCGCAATGAAGGCGCCGAAGGGACAAGTGGAAGGAAAACCCCGATGTTCGGAATCGAGGACCGGAGCAAGCAGTTCCTGACGGCCTGCGAGGGCGGCGGGTCGTGTGTGGAGGTTGCCGACTACTACGGCTATGTGCTGATGCGCGACTCCAAGAACTCCGAGGGACCGCGTCTCGTCTTCAGCCGCAACGAGTGGACGGCGTTCTTGGTCGGAGCCAAGCGCGGCGACTTCGACCAGATCTGAGCACTCCTGGCCGGGGCCCGGACGGGCCCCGGCCTCGGCGGTTGTCATGCGTTCCGCTCTCGGAGTTCCCGGCCCAGGCCGTTCAGGAAGAGCCGTGCCTCGTCCTCCTGCAGGGCGAGGCTTTCCAGGCCGTCCCAGCGCTTCCGGTAGGTGTCCACATCCATTTCGCCCTTGAGATAGGTGTTCGCGTGGATCATTTCGATGCTCACGATGTCGTTTTCGTCGTCGTCGGGTGGCCCGTAGATGATGAACGAGTGCGAATAAGGGACTGTGGCCCGGACGCCGAAGGGCAGCACCCCGATCGATACGTTGCTCAGTGTGCTCAGGCTGCTGATGCGGTCGAGTTGGGTGGCCAGCACGGCCGGTGTGCCGGGACACCAGCGCAGGGCACCCTCGGTAATGAGGAACTTGAATGTCCGGCCTTCGTCGTAGAGCAGCAGTTGCCGGTCCAGACGGGCGGCCAGAGCCTCAGCGAGTTTGTCCCTCGAGTAGGGCACTGCGTCGAACATCGTGAAGACCAGCCGCGAGTACTCGGCGGTCTGGAGAAGGCCGGGCACGAGTGCCGGCTGGAAGACGCGGGTGATCCTGCTGGTCCACTCCAACTCCCCGATCTCGCTCTGCAGATGCGGCCGATGCTTCAACTCGGCCCCCCACCTTCTGACGTCGGTGTGGGCGGCCTCCGTCAGCGCGAGCACCCGCTCACGAGCCCCGTCGGAGGCGCCCACAGCCTCGGCCCACGCCCGCACTTCAGGCAGGGACGGCACGGTGGTGCCCGCTTCGATCCGGGACACCTTGGATTGGCTGATCTCTATCCGCCTGGCCAGTTCACGCCCCGTCAGGCCGGCGAGGTCCCGGATGTGCCGCAGTTCCCTTCCGAGCCGCTGCGGACCACTGGATCCAGTCCGCTCATGGCCGATTTCCATCGAATCCCCTAACACCACTACTCATCGCAATCGAGTCATCGCACCCTGAGGTGCTGGATTCGCTGTGATTCGTAGCGATTCAGACCTAAGCAGAGGTCGGTCCATGCTGTCAAGTGCTGGACGCCTCGTCTTTCGGCAGGTGGTGCACTTCCAAGATCGATAATAAAGGATCTTCGAAGCGAACCTCCGACCCGACTTGATTCGAATCGATTCAAGCCTCTGCGTCATAACCGTGACGCAGGGCACACATCGGATGAAAGGGTCATCATGGACCTCGGTCCCCAGGAACCATGGGATCAGCGGCGCCTACGTCCTCGCAAACGTGCGTTCGGCCTGGGCGTGGGGATGAGCGGTGCGTTCGAGGGGGTGCGTGGCCAGGGCACCGCGGCATGGAGGATGGCGATCGTGGCAGCGCTGATCGGCGCTGGCGGATCGATCGCAGGCGGGTTGATCAACGCGGGAGCCGCACTCTGGAACGCGCGCGACACCGCCCCGGCGTTCCGTATCGCCGATTCCTGCAGCCGCGAGGGCCAGATGCTCACCGCGATGTCGGAAGGTTTCGACCCTGGTGGCGAGTATGTCGTCGAGGTCCGTACGCCTGCCGGTCGTCCTTACAGGGGAAACTCGCTGCTCCGGGGAGTCGTCACAGTGAACGGCGACTTGGACTGGGTCTGGCGGTGCACAGGGCATGACAGGTCGGGTGTCTACCGCACTCGCCTCAAGAGCCTCCGCACTGGCGAACACACCGCTTGGGTGGCATTCAGCGTGAACATCACCTGAGCGGCCCGGTGGCGGTGTCAGCCTTCGATGAGTTAGCGGGTGGCCGTTTCGCGGAGATGGTAGTCGATGCCGGCGTAGGCGGAGGCCGCTTGTAGGGCGGCCATGGGGGAACTTGGCCAGCACCGGTGAATGGTCAGCGCCATCGCTACGGACGGCGTGCGTGGCCGCCCTCGGCCCTTGGACGCCGGCGAACGCCCGGACCGTGAGACCGCCCTGCCGCGCCTCCTCAAGACAGGGTTCGATGGGCTCTCTCCGGCGAGGTGCTCAGCTTGCAGACGCTGAGCTGGTTCGTCGCCGCGTTCGCGCTGAGTGCCGCTGGCGCCGCGCTGCTGCGCACGCCCCGTCTGGCCGGTTGATTGGGGGCCCCGCTACCAGAACGGAGAACGCGCGATGCGTTACAACCGGGTACGCCGTGCCGTCACCCTGCTCCTCACGGCGCTGCTCTTGCAGATCCTGTAGGTCGAGACGGCGTCCGCCCACGGCTCGGTGATCTACCCTGCCTCCCGCAACTACGGCTGCTGGGACCGCTGGGACGACGGCAACCCCAAGGCCGCGCCGCCCGGCGGCCAGTTGTGCAGCGGCGGCCAGACCGAAGGTGGACGCCACCGCCCCATGGACGCCGTGGGCCCGTAGAAGACCATCGACGTCGGCGCCGCCTTCACGATCAACCTGTACGACCAGGTCACCCACGGCGCCGACTACTTCCTCATTTGCGTGACCAGCCAGACTACGCCCCCCTCACGCAGCCGCTGCGCTGGAGTGACCTGGAACTCCTCGTCAGCATCAAGATTTTGTCGAAACGCAGCAAGCCGCGCTGGTTCGGAGACGCTCTCGCAGCCGCCCCACCACAGGAAGACACGAAACAGCCGTACATCCTGCGCTCCTACATCACCTGCGTCGACTGCGAGCGTTGGATGTTCGGCAAGAACGACCGGTGGCGGTTCTACTACGTCTGCAGCCCGAAGCCCTCCCACCTGCCAGAAGGGGATCCCGCAGTTGTGCGGATCCGAGAAGAGCCCCTCATCGTGGGTTGAACGACTTCAAGCGTTCGTCCAGAACATCAATGAACGCGCTGCCCGCGCTGCCGACCTTGAAGCCGCACAAGCCAAGCTGCGGGAAGGCTGGGGTGCGGCGCTCTCCCGGCCTTTCCGGAACTGCTGGATCTGCTCTCGGCCGGAACGATCGATCTAGGGCGGATCCCTGGGCCGATGCTGCGGCGGCTGCTGGACGTATTTCGGCTGCGGATGCGCTACGACCGGGAGTCCGGTCTCGTGGAGCGCGAGGTCACGATCACTTCCGAGATCGTGGGGACGCAGCAGGATGCGGCGAGTGGGGTCGCCGAGACGGGAGTGCGCGGCGGGCTGAGGTACCCCCTACGGGATCCGCCCCGGACCGGCTCCAGCCCCCACCTCACACAACGCCCGCCTAACCATCCCATTCCGCTTAACGATTTCGTGACCGCGTGTTATCGAGTGACTAGATACGACCACACAAGCTCACCGATCGGACAACGAGCCGACATGGTCCGCCGGAGGCCGGACTGCTTCTCAATTGATGCGTCATGTGGTATCCAGACCGGGCGGTCCGGTGTGGGGAGTGGGGGCCGTTTCACTCGCGACGGGCGGTGAGTAAGGCCATGGTGGCGAGGACCGACATGCTGGCGGATGCGTTCCGTATTGAGGGCCAGGGCCGGTTGCCGGCCGTTGATGTTCCGCGAAGCCTGGTCGTGGTGGTGTTCAATGGTGCGCTGCTGGGGAGCATGTCGTTCGCCTTCGGCGTTTTCGAGATCGCCGCGCACTACGGCGTCCTGCCCGGTTCGGATTTGCGGATCGTCGCAGGCGAGCCCGATGCCGCGCTCGTCGGCGGGGGGATGCGGAACTTTCGGCGCTCGTCCACAAGTTTCTCAATGGCCGCATTATTTTTAGCCGTATTGGCTATGTAGCTTCTACTTTAACATTTTTCAGTATTAACGGGGAGCGAGTTTAAAGATCTATCCTCAATAGGAGCGATCGCTCGCCAATCAAAAGGCGCACCTAGTTACTAATGTCGTGTAACCGTACGGGCAGGAAAGGCTACAAGTTAGGCGTGGCTATTATTAGTTGGCCGGACGATGTATCTCCCCCAGAGAACATCGTCTGTGTGTTATGTGGTAAACAGAGAGAGTATAGTGAAGTAGCCGCTGGTCTCTGTGATTCAGACGGCAGGCAGACTTTTGCTTGCAACGGTCACTCTTGGAACGGAGCACAGTCCATTATCGCACGGCGCGCTGGCGAGTCGTGAGCTGTACTTGCCCGGCCTCTACAGCGTGACCACAGCACGCGGCCCCAACCGCACGCACATCACCTAGAAGCCACTCAGCCTCATGCGGCAGCTCATGGACATCACTCCTGCGGGCAGCGCGGTTCTCGACCCGTTCATGGGTTCGGGCACGACAGGCGAGGCGACCGTGCTGGATGGTCGGAAGTTCGTCGGCATTGAACTGTCGGAGCACTCCGTCAGACAAGCCACTGCGCGTATCGCCGACGCCGAACAGACCGTTCGCGGCCGGACGGAAGGGGGTGCCCCATGATCCTGACCCTCTTTCTGCTCCTAGCCGGCCTGGCTCTCCTCGGCGTGGTGTTGGCAGCCCGCTGGCTCGACGCACGGCGATGGGCCGATTCCCTCATCGCCTACCGGCTGACGCTGCCGCGCGGGCTGTCGGCGGACGACGTGGCCGCGTGGCTGGCCCGAGTTTCGGCGAGCACGCACGCACCGCGGTTCAACCTGGTCACGCCCCAGCTTCTCGGTCTAGAGGTGCATGCCGACGACCGTCACGGTATTCGGCATGTGCTCCTGGTCCCGCCTGCCCTGCGCGGGGCGGTATTGGCCGGGCTGAGAGCGACGCTGCCGGGCGTGCGCCTCGAAGAACTACCAGAGCGCTCCGCCGCGCAGGGGCAACACGAGCACCCACGAACCCCGCCACACCAGCAGCCGCACCAAGATGGTGGATCTTCGGTGAGGATCCGGCTGGACCTCGGTCAGTCGATGCCTTCGATGATGCGGAAGTCGCGCTCGACGCCGTCGGGGAGGGCCACCAGCGCCTTCTGGTACGCCTCGCTCTCGTATGCCGCGACGGCCTGTTCAAAGCCGTCGAACTCGATCAGAACGACGCGTTGCGTGATTCCGGCCTCGTGGGCGACGACTCGACCGCCGCGGGACGGGAGGAGGGCCAGGTTGCGCCCGCCCCCAGCCCGGACAGCCGGACCGGCCAGCTTGTCGTAGGCAGCCAGCCTCTCAGGGTCGGAATTGGCGGGGTAGACACTGACCCAGTAGCCCTTAGCCATGGAAACCTCCAGTGTTCGGCCGGACACGTCCGACTTCGAATTGGCGTGATCGATCGATCCCGGCAACGGGTACTGCGGCCGGTTGAATCGTCATATGCGCAGGTTAGGGCTTGATGTGCGGTCGAGGGAAAGACCGGTACGGGATAGACTCAGAACGGATCGTTATCAATCGGCAGGGAGGGCACGTGGCGCCGGATACCGTGAGCCTGCGGTACTTCCTGGTGTTGGCGCAGGAGTTGAACTTCACCCGCGCGGCCGCACGGATCGGTATCGCACAGCCCGCACTCAGCGCCCGGATGCGCCGATTGGAGGCGGAACTCGGTACGGCCCTGCTGGTCCGCAACACCCGTAGCGTCGTATTGACCACGGCCGGTGCGGCTTTGGCGGAGTCCGCGCCGCCCGCGCTGGCGGCGCTGGACCGGGCATGGGACACCGCCCGGAGCGCGGCGGCCGGTGAACTGGGCACGCTGCGCATCGGATACAGCCTCAGCACCGGGGCCGAGACGGCACCGGCCCTGGTGGACAGGCTCAGTCGCGGCAGCCCGGGACTCGAGGTCGGAGCGGTCCCGATGGCGACACCGGAGATCTCCCCCGCGGTCGCCGACGGCCGCATCGATGCCGGGATCACCCGCGGTGAACAGCCGGGCCGTGGCGTGCGCCGGTTCCTGCTGCGGCGTGCGCGCGTCGGGGTCCAACTGGCACAGCACCATCCGCTGGCCGAACACCCGGAGATCGAGATCGCCGACGCGGCCGCGTATCCGCTGCGACTCCCCGACCGTGCGGCCAACCCCGTGATCCACGATCAGCTGTCCGCACTGTTCCGAGACATCCGACCACATCCCCACTTCCACACGCCCCCAGTCTCTTTCGACATGTATCAGCGCGACCTGCGCGACGGGCTCACCCTCGCCCCGGCCGGAGAAGCCGCGGTCACGGCACAACCGGCCGGTCTCACCTGGCGACCGCTGCGGGGCGCGCCCAGCCTGACGATCCACCTGGTCCTCCCACGCGAGCAGTCGCCACTACACCGCCGTATCCGTGCCGTCGCCAAAACCCTGGCGCACGAGCTGCATTGGCTGCCGGACTGACGCGCAAGAGGTCAAGCGAGACGGACGCCTGCGGTGACGAGGCCGAAGCCCTCGCGCCTGCCGACGTTGGGCACTGAAACGCTGGTGCAAGCGCCGACCCATACGTTGCATGGGCCTTCGTGCGTAGGCCCGGCGACCCTAGCGGCAGCCCAGCGCGGCCAGTTCGGCGTGCCCCTCGTCGATCCGGGCGGGCAGCAACTCCAGCGTGGCCGCGCGCTCGAAGCGCGCACCCAGCCGGTCCCACTGCTCCACGGCGTCCGCCAAGGCGGCGTGGTCGCCGAGCCGACCCCGCACCCGGGCCAGGCACGCGGCCGCCCAGGCGCTCTCGGCCGCGTACGGCTCCGCAGCGATGATCCGGTCGCCGGCGTCGGGAAGGCCGGCCGTTACCGCGAGCTCTGCCCCTACGACGCGCGCGTAGCCGACCCACCGCTGGTCTGAGAACGGCGCGAAGGCTCGTTCGACCTGGTCGGCCGCGTCGTCGAACCGGCCACGGTGGACGGCGACCCGGGTGTCGGCGAACATCAGGCAGGCCGCCACGACAGGCGAGCCCGCCGCGACCGTCAGCGCCCGTTCGCGCCATCGCCGCCGGTCCGCCGGGTCGCCGCGCAGGCCCTGGATCATCCCGGCGAGGGCGAGCGCCGAGGTCATCCACGGCATCCACGGATCTCCGTCGCGCCGCCACGCCGCCCACAGCGTCTCGGCCCGGCTGAGCGCCTCGTCGAAGTCGCCGGTGAGGGCAAGCGCGCGCACGAGCCGCGGGGACTGGAGGTACGGATGTCCGCCGAGCGGGTCGTCGGTCAGGGACCGCCTGGCCAGCGCCAGCGCAGCGGGTAGGTCGCCTGCGCCCAGCGCAGCCCTCGGCGCGACGTGGAACGCGTCGACGATCTCGGCGACCGCAGCCGGGTCATGGCGCGGCAGGGTGGTCGCGATCCGCAGTCGTTCGCCGGCCAGCCGGTGGGCTTCCCGGAAGGCCCCGGCTCGGTCGAGCGCATTGCCAAGGGCGTCCATCGCTGCGACCAGTACCAGCGGATCGCCGGCCGCGCGGGCGAGTTCCACGGCCTCGGGGGCCCGGCCCAGGTCGGGCATCCAGCCGTGACCCTCGTGCCAGACCTTCGCCATGGCGACCAGCGCGGTGAGTCGCTGATCGCTCTGGTCCGCGTCGGCCGTCCTTTGCGCCTCGGCCAGCAAACGCGCCTGGTCGTCGGTCGGCGACTCGATCGGCCCGAAGTCGTAGCGCACGCCGATCACCACGGCCTCGGCACGCAGGTCGGCGGTGCCCGCGGCCTCGACGGCCTGCCGCATGAGCTCGGTGGCGCTGCGGTAGTCGGCGACGGACAGCGCGGCGTAGGCGCCGGCCCGCAGGTCCTGGCCCTGCTCGACGCCGGTGGCGCACCGGGCCGCGGCCTGGTAGAGCGTCCGCGCTTCGACGAACCGGCCCGCGGCGAAGGTCAGGTGGGCGAGCGTGCGCACGAAGCCGTGGGCCGCCGGGTCCGATCCGACCGCGACGGCCGCCGCCCGCAGGTCATCGGCGACACCGTCGAACGCCGATCGCCAGTCGGCGTCGAGCCGGGTCTCCAGGTCGGCGGCGGTCGCGAAGGCCCAGAGCAGGTACCGCTCGCGAATCGCGTCATGCTCCCCCACGGTGCTCGCCTGGGAGAGGCCGAACGCGCGGATCGTGTCGAACAGCCGCCATCCGCGACCGGTGCGCACGACCAGGTTGTGATCGACCAGCCGGCCCAGCAGATCGGCCACCTCGGCCCGGGGCATCTTCGGGCTCAGCGCCGCCGCGGCGTCCAGGTCGAACACCCCGACGAAGGCCGACAGCCGGCGGAACGCGATGCGCTCGTCCTTGTCGAGCAGGTCGTAGCTCCACCCGATCAGCTCGCGCAGCGAGTGATGCCGGGCGTGCATCCCCCGGCCGCCGGCCAGCAGCCGCAGCTGATCCTCAAGGCCGGTCAGCAGCCCGTCGGCGCCGAGCGCGGCCGCGCGGGCGGCGGCCAGCTCGACCGCGAGCGGCAGGCCGTCCAGCCTGGCGCAGATGTCGGCCACGACCGCCGGCGCCGCGGCGAACCCCGGATCCGCGGCGCCGGCCCGGTCCCGGAACAGCTGCTCGAGATCGGTGCCACCGAGTGGGCGCACGTGCACGAGTCGCTCGCCGGGGACGCCGAGTCGCTGCCGGCTGGTGGCCAGCACGGTGGCCTGCGGGCAGGCGGCCAGCACCCGTTCGGCCAGCGCGCTGACCTCGTCGATCACGTGCTCGCAGTTGTCCAGCACCAGCAGCGGCCGTCCCAGGCGCAGCCGCTCGAACACCGCCCGCTCGACGGACTGGGTCGCCTCGGTCACGTCCAGCGCGTCGGCGACGGCCTGCCCGACCGCCCCGGCCCCGGTCACGGCCCGGACCGGTACGAGGTCGACGAAGGCGCCGCCGGCGGGGAACCGGGACGCCGCCTGCTCGGCGACGGCGGCCACCAGCCGGGTCTTGCCCACCCCGCCAGGGCCGACCACGGTCACCAGCCGCGACGTGTCCAGCGCCGCCTCGACCGCGGCGACGTCCGCGGCACGCCCGACGAAGGTCGTCCGGCTGGCGGGCAGCCCGAGGAACCGCCCGGTACGGGCCTGCTCCGCCCTCGCGGCCAGGGCGTGCCGGTCGGCGGCATCGAGCTTGCGCAGCAGCGCCGCGACGTGGCTCTCGACCGTCCGGACCGAGATGCGCAGCCTGCCGGCGATCTGCGCGTTCGACAGGTGCTCGCCCACGGCGGCGAGCACCTCGGCCTCCCGTGTCGAGATCTTCGTCGCGTCCACATCGACCAGGATGGCGTACGTCGGTGATCGTTCAGTAGTGACTCAGCGCTCGGCACGGATGTCCAGATGCGCGCCGCCCGGCAGATTGGCTGTGCACCGTCGAACAAGGAGGTCACGATGCTCAACCCGACCGTGTCCCTGGAAGCGGGGCCGGCGTCATGACCGGCGTCGACCTGGACACCCACGCCCGTGGCCTGATGGACGCCAACCTGTACGTGATCCTGGGCACCGCCGACGCCGACGGCACCCCGTGGACGTCGCCCGTCTACTTCGCGGCCGCCGACTACGCCGAGATCTTCTGGGTGTCCAGCCCCGACGCGCAGCACTCCCGCAACCTCGCCGTGCGTCCCCGGCTGAGCATGGTGATCTTCGACTCGACGGTGCCGGCCTACCACGGCCGGGCGGTGTACCTGTCCGGCACCGCCGCCGAGCTCACCGGCCGCGACCTGGACCGCGGCATCGAGATCTACCCCGGAGACCCCGGCCGTGGTGGGACCGCCCTGTCGATCGAGGACGTCACCGCACCGGCGGCGTGGCGCCTGTATCGCGCGACGATCAGCGAGGCGTTCGTGCTGTGCCCCCGCGAGCCGCGCCAGCCGTGCCCCCTGCACGGCATCGCCGCCGACCATCGCGCACCCGTGATGCCCTGGCGGCATCCGGCCTAGTGCTCGAACGGCGCCAGGCGTTCCCGGTGCGCTTCCCTGTGCCGGAAAGGAAGAAACAGTATGGCGAAGTCCGTGTTGTACATGTCGATGTCGCTCGACGGGTTCATCGCAGGCCCGGATGACGGCCCGGGCAACGGGCTCGGGATCGGCGGCATCCGGCTGCACGAGTGGCTCGGCGAGCCTGTCTCCGACCCGCCGCATTTCGACCCGCCGGGGCTGAGCGGGCAGGTGTTCAGCGAGCTGCTGGCGACGGGCGCGGTCGTCGTGGGTCGCAAGACGTTCGAGTACGCCGGCAACTGGCGCGGTGATCACCACGGCGTCGTAGAGTCTCAGTGCGCCGGCGGCTGCGGCGATCGGGGCCGCCGAAACGGGAGCGCGCGGCGGGCCGTGTGGTACCCCCTACCGGATTCGAACCGGCGCTACCGCCTTGAAAGGGCGGCGTCCTAGGCCGCTAGACGAAGGGGGCCCGGTGGTGGCGGGGTTGGCCGCCACTCGACCTCGCCAGTGTAGAGGACGTGGCGGGGCGGCGCGCAAACGGTTAGCGGGGTTCCGTGGTGCGGCTGGGGG
Organism: Actinomadura madurae; assembly: GCF_047130825.1. Taxonomy (NCBI): domain Bacteria; kingdom Bacillati; phylum Actinomycetota; class Actinomycetes; order Streptosporangiales; family Thermomonosporaceae; genus Actinomadura; species Actinomadura madurae. Next base: position 5,635,084 of record NZ_CP083237.1, on the reverse strand, counting down.
ACGGGGAGGACGGGGTGCGGGAGGGCCAGTCGGAGGGGAACTCCGACGGGAACGGGGAGGTCGGCGACGGGGGCGGGGAGGTGGCCGGGGGCTGCGGCTTGACGACGCGGTCCGGGTCGGGTTCGAGGTGGCGCTCGATCTGGGCGGAGGTGAGGCCGAGGCCGCCGAGGCGCAGGTCGTCCCAGCCCTGGAGGCGGTGGGTGGCGCGGCTGAAGTAGAGGACGGACAGCTCGATGGGGGTGGGCTGCTCGTGTTCGAGGCCGCGGAGGCCGGCGCCGCCGGTGGAGCCCTGGACGAAGAGGCGGGTGCCGGTGGGGAGGAGCTTGGTCGAGCGGGCGTGCGCGTGGCCGGCGAGGACGAGGGGGGTGACGCCGGAGAACGCCTCGCCCTCGGTGGGGTCGTGGGTGACGACGAGGTCGGGCAGGCTTCCGGAGGCCCGGAGCTTCTCGGCGTAGCGGAGGCCTTCGGCGCGGAGCTGGTCGGCGCCGACGTAGTCGTCGCGGGTGCTCTTGTCCGGGGTGAAGCGGGGGTCGCCGACGCCGTAGACGTGCAGGCCCGCGACCTCGCGCGTCCGGTCGTCGAGGACGATGGCGTTCTTCTCGCGGGCGACGGCCCGCTCGGTGGCCTTGGAGTCGTGGTTCCCGCGGACGTAGACGTAGGGGACCTTCAGGTCGGAGATGGACTCGGCGAACCTGTCCTCGGGCTTGCTGCCGTGGTCCATGAGGTCGCCGCTGTCGACGACGAGGTCCACCTGGAACTGGGCGCTGACGGACTTGATGACGCTCCACGCGGCGGGGTTGAGGTGGATGTCGGAGACGTGCAGGACGCGGATGGTGGACGGGTCGGGCTCGTAGGTGGGGAGCGTGGAGGTCGCGGTGTACAGCTCGGAGACGTTCCCGACGAGGCGGGCGAGCTGGGCGCGGTAGGCGGAGAAGCGCTCCACGATGCTGCGGGCGTCGCCGACGACCTGGGGGGCGTTGGCGAGCAGGCCGGTGTAGCGGGGTTCGGCGATGGACTGAGGGTTGAACGTCGCCCAGCTGAGGAGGGTGAGGGCGACGAGGCCGGTGGCGGCGGACGAGAGGCCGAGCAGGGCGCGCCGCCAGGAGCGGAAGAGCAGGAGGGACGCGACGAAGCTCGTGGCGAGGGCGATGAGGGCGGCGCGGATCAGGAGCTGGACGAGGCCGTGCCGGATCTGGTCGGCGATCTGGTCGGTGAGCCGGTCGACCTCGGTGTCGTTCTCGATCAGCTTCTTGGCCTGGTCGGGGCGCAGGTCGGTGAGGCGGGCCTCCAGGGAGACGGGGCCGCCGTGGGTGTCGAGCTGGAGGGAGCCGAGGGGCGGCAGCTTCAGGGTCGTCCCGCCGTGCAGGGCGGGGTGCAGGGTGAGCTGGACGTCCGTGGGGCCGACCGGCGCGACGTAGCGTCCGCCCGCGAGCAGGCCGATGTACCCGCCGGCGAGGCCGACGGCGACGACGAGGGCGAGGCGCGTCCAGCGGCCGGCGAGGACGGGACGGGTGCGGCGGGCGACGGGTGTCCAGACGGCGCGGGTGCGGCGGGCGACGGGGGACCAGGCGGTGCGGGCGCGTCTCGCCGCGGAGGCGGTGGCGGCGCGGAGGGTCGAGAGGGCCTGGGCCGACGCGGCGCGGACCTTGGGCACGGGTTCCCTTTCCGTCGAGCAGAATGGCCGGTGTGATCGAGTTGTCGCGAGACGCGTTCGAGGACCTCGTGGGCGAGGCCCTGGACAGCATCCCGGCCGAGCTGACCGCCCACATGCGCAACGTCGTCATCGTCGTCGAGGACGAGGCGCCGGAGCGCGGTCTTCTCGGCCTGTACCAAGGCGTACCCCTCACCGAGCGCGGCGACTGGTACGGAGGCGTCCTGCCCGATCACATTTCTATCTACCGGAATGAGATTCTCCAGATATGCGACACCGAGGATGACGTGGTGGAAGAAGTCCGGATAACGGTCGTGCACGAGATCGCCCACCACTTCGGGATCGACGACGCCAGGCTCCACGAGCTGGGATATTGATCTGAGGAATTGCGCACTGTAGGTCACGCGACTGCCACGCAGCGTGAGTTAATAGGGGAGGGCGCCCGGTTGCGGGCGGGCTGAACTGGAGCGTGCGTGGCGGGAAGGCAGACCGGCAGGCATCGTCGTCCGCCGGACGAGCAGGCGACCTACCGTGAGGTGTTCGCGGTCGGGGAGTTCCGTGCCCTCTGGCTGGCGCAGGCGCTGTCGTTCATCGGCGACCAGCTGGCCCAGGTCGCGCTGGCCGTGCTCGTCTACGACCACACCAGGTCGACGCTGCTGACCGCGCTGGTGTACGCGCTGACCTACATCCCGCCGATCGTGGGCGGTCCGGTGCTGTCCGGGCTGGCCGACCTGTTCCCGCGCCGGACGGTCATGGTCGTCTGCGACGTCCTGCGGGCGGGGCTCGTGGCGCCGATGGCGCTGGTGGAGATGCCGGTCTGGCTGCTGTCGGTCCTGGTGTTCCTGACCGTCCTGCTGGGCACGCCGTTCTCCGCCGCCCGCGCCGCCGTCATGCCGGACGTCCTGGAGGGCGACCGGTACGTGGCCGGGTCGGCGATCGCGAACGTCACGCACCAGGTCACGCAGGTGCTGGGGTTCCTGGTGGGCGGCGCGGTCGTCGCCGTCGTCGGGACGTACGAGGCCCTCGCCCTGGACGCGCTGACGTTCGGCCTGTCCGCGGTCATCCTGATCGGCGGGATGCGGCGCCGGCCCGCGCCGCGGCGGCGGGAGCGCGAGTCGCTCGGGCTGCTGCGCGGCACGCGGGACGGCGCGCGGCTCGTCTTCGGCGACCCCGCGCTGCGGTCGCTGGTGCTGTTCGCGTGGCTGTGCGCGTTCTACGTGATCCCGGAGGGCCTGGCCGTCCCGTACGCGGCGACGTTCGGCGGCGGCGCGGTGACGGCCGGGCTGCTGCTGGCGGCGATGCCGGCGGGCATGGTGGTCGGCTCGCTGCTGTTCAGCCGGTTCGTCCGCCCGGCGAACCGGCTGCACGTCATGGGGTGGATGTCGATGCTCGCGTGCCTGCCGCTGATCGGCGCGGGCGTCCACCCGCCGCTGTGGTGGGTCGTCGGGCTGTGGGCGCTGTCGGGCGTCGGCGCCGCCTACCAGCTGGCGGCCAACACCGCGTTCGTGGCCGCGGTGCCCCCGGCGGGGCGGGGGCAGGCGTTCGGGCTCGCCCAGTCCGGCATCCTCGCCGGGCAGGGCGCCGGCATCCTCGTCGGCGGTGCCGCGGCGCAGGTCCTCGGCCCGGAGACGGTGGTGGCGCTCGCCGGGGTCCTCGGCCTGTCGGCCGCCGCGATGCTCACCCTGAGCTGGAACCAGGTCCGCGGCGGCGTCATCGCCGGGACGCGCGAGCGCGCCGGGCCGCTCGCCGTCGCTCCGTCCTCCGCGGGCGGCGACGAGCTGTCGGGCGTCGGCAGCGCCTCCTAGGCGGTGCCGCTCAGGCGTGCGTGCGGTTCTTGCCGACCGCGTCCTTGGTCTTCTGGACGGCGTCCTGGACGGTCGGGGAGTCGCTCGCCTTCTTGGCCAGGTCCTCGGCGATCGACTTGGTCGCGCCCTCGTCGGGGATCAGCAGCCACGCGATCGCGTACAGCGCGACGCCCGCGCCACCGAAGATCGTGAAGACGCCCAGGCCGAGCCGGAGGATGTTGGCGTCGACGCCGAGGGACCGCGCGGCGCCGGAGCAGACTCCGGCGATCATGCGGCCTTCGTGGGTGCGGCGGAGCTTCGTGCTCGTGGTCTTCTCCATGTCCATGCCATCGAGCATGCCCAACCCGGCGCGACTCTGACATCCGGATTCGCCCTGATTGGCCCCTGAGTACACCCCTGTCCGGTCAGGGTGCCGTCCCCGACGTACCCTCGTGCGGACGGCCCCGGACGGAGGAGACCTGCATGGACGTGCTGCGCGTGGACGACCGGCTCACGGACGAGGAGCGGATGGTCCGCGACACCGTCCACGCCTTCGTGACGGAGAAGGTGGCGCCCCACGTGGCCGGCTGGTTCGAGGACGGGACGTTCCCGCCCGCGAACTGGCCCCCGAGCTGGGCGCGCTCGGCCTGCTCGGCATGCATCTGAAGGGCTACGGCTGCGCCGGGACGAGCGCCGTCGCGTACGGGGTGGCGTGCCGGGAACTGGAGGCGGCCGACTCGGGGCTGCGCAGCTTCGTGTCCGTCCAGGGGTCCCTGGCGATGGCGGCGATCCACAAGTACGGGTCGGAGGAGCAGAAGGAGGCGTGGCTGCCGCGGATGGCGGCCGGGGAGGCGATCGGCTGCTTCGGCCTGACCGAGCCCGACCGCGGCTCCGACCCCGGCGACATGCTGACCCGCGCGCGCCGGGACGGGTCCGGCTGGGTGCTCGACGGCACCAAGATGTGGATCACCAACGGCTCGATCGCGGACGTCGCCGTCGTGTGGGCGCAGACGGAGGACGGGATCCGCGGCTTCCTCGTCCCGAAGGGCACGGAGGGTTTCACGGCGAGCGACGTCCACCGGAAGCTGTCGCTGCGGGCGTCCGTCACGTCCGAGCTGGTCCTGGACGGCGTGCGCCTCCCGGAGACGGCGATGCTGCCCGGCGTGAAGGGGCTGAAGGGCCCGCTCGGCTGCCTGTCCGAGGCGCGCTACGGGATCCTGTGGGGCGCGATCGGCGCCGGACGGTCCTGCTACGAGGCGGCCGTCGACTACGCCAAGGCCCGCGAGCAGTTCGGCAAGCCCATCGGGTCGTTCCAGCTCACCCAGGAGAAGCTCGCCTGGATGGAGGTCGCGCTCGGGCAGGCCGGCCTCGTCGCGCTGCACGTCGGGCGGCTCAAGGACGAGGGGACGGTCACCCCGCAGCAGGTCTCGTTCGGCAAGGTCGCGAACGTCCGCGCGGCGCTGGACGTCGCGCGCCAATCCCGCACGGTCCTCGGTGCCAACGGGATCACGCTCGAATACCCGGTGATCAGGCACATGAACAACCTGGAGAGCGTGCTGACCTACGAGGGCACCGAGGAGGTGCATCTGCTCACGCTGGGTAAGGCCATCACCGGGCTGGACGCGTTCCGTTAAGGAGCGCTTGAACCGTCCCCGTAGGGTTATTCACTGGACGTCCTTGCACGGACCTGGGCAGACTCGCGAGCACCCAGGTCAAGCGACTACACAGGTCAAGCGATCACCAGAGGGAGCGGCATGAGAGTCGGCATCGTCGGGGCCACCGGACAGGTCGGGGCCAAGATGCTCGAAATCCTGGCCGAGCGCGGATTCCCGGTCGACGAGCTACGGCTGTTCGCCTCGGCGCGCTCGGCGGGCCGGAGGCTGCCGTGGGACGGCACCGAGATCACCGTCGAGGACGCGGCCGCCGCCGACTACTCCGGTCTCGACATCGTGCTGTTCTCCGCGGGCAAGACCACGTCGAAGGAGCTCGCCCCGAAGGTCGCGGCGGCCGGCGCGGTGGTGATCGACAACTCCTCCGGCTGGCGGATGGACCCGGACGTCCCGCTGGTCGTGTCCGAGGTCAACCCGCACGCCGCGGCGAACCGCCCGAAGGGGATCATCGCCAACCCGAACTGCACGACGATGGCCGCGATGCCGGTGCTGCGCCCCCTGCACGCGGAGGCCGGGCTGACCGCCCTCGTCGTCTCCACCTACCAGGCCGTGTCGGGCAGCGGCGTCGCGGGCGTCGCCGAGCTGCACGACCAGGCGGCCAAGACCGTGCAGACCGCCGACCGGCTCGCCCACGCCGGGACGGCGGTGGAGTTCCCCGAGCCGTCGGTGTACGTGCGGCCGATCGCGTTCAACGTGCTCCCGATGGCGGGTTCGATCGTCGACGACGGCCTCGCCGAGACCGACGAGGAGCAGAAGCTCCGCAACGAGAGCCGCAAGATCCTGGAGATCCCGGACCTGAAGGTCTCCGGCACCTGCGTGCGCGTCCCGGTCTTCACCGGCCACTCGTTGCAGGTCAATGCCCGTTTCGAGCGCCCGCTCAGCCCGGAGCGCGCGAGCGAGCTGCTGGCGGGCGCCCCTGGCGTCGCGCTGTCGGACGTCCCGACGCCGCTGCAGGCCGCGGGCCAGGACCCGACCTACGTGGGCCGCATCCGCCGCGACGAGACCGTCGAGAACGGCCTCGCCCTGTTCTGCTCCGGCGACAACCTGCGCAAGGGCGCGGCGCTCAACACCGTCCAGATCGCCGAGCTGGTCGCCGCCGGCGGCTGAGCCCGCCACGCCCCAGGCCCGCCGCGGACACGTCCCGGCGGGTCTGCGCGTTTCCGGGGCTAGCTCGCGCGGCGGCCGCGGACCTCCAGGGAGTCGAGGAGGGCGGCGGTGCTCCGGGCGATCTCCTCGACGGCCCGGTCGAACGCCTCCGCGTTGTGGGACGCGGGCGAGCGGAACCCGGAGATCTTGCGAACGTACTGGAGCGCCGCCGCCCGCACGTCGTCATCGGTGACGTCGTCGGAGTACGGCGGTCGAAGCGTCTTGATACTGCGGCACATCCCCCCATTGTGACCCCGTGCACCGACATCAGCCCTCGCAGCAACCCCGCAACAACTTCAACGGTTGCGATCGCGTCCGAAGGCAGGTTCGAGCGGAGCGAGAATCTGATCGCGCAGCGAGCCGCTAGGCGAGCCGGAGCGATGCCAGCGATCGCCCGCGTTTTTCGACGATGGAGGGCGCCCAGCGCCCGAAGGAGGAGAGAAATGCAATGAACACGGTTTCGCCCCCTGGCGCCGACGGAGACGACGGCGCCAGGGGGCGGGCGGGGGGCGGGGCCCCGCGGGGCGGCGGGACGGTTCGGGCCGAGATCGCGCCGTGCCGCCGCCGGAGGTCAGCCCAGGGTGGGGAGAGGGGCTGACTGAGAGTGCATCGTGGCGGGCGCGGGGTGTCAACGAATCCATCCGCCACTGGATTTTCAATTGTGTGAACGAGGCCGTTGAAAGGACTGAAACCGGCCTCCGGCCTGCGGCCACTTGGTGATCTTGACGTTGGCGGGCCCGGCCTCGACCGGGCTTCCCGCGCCCGTGCCGGCGGCCTAGGCGGCGGCGCGGGCGGACCGCCCGCCCCCGCCCGCCAGCGTCCAGACGGCGTGGGCGATGGCGTCGGCGTTCCGGTCCAGCGCGGTGTCGTTGATGTTGGACGTGGTGTCGCACGACGCGTGGTAGCAGCGGTCGAACGCGACGCCCGCCTGGCCGCCCCACAGCTGCGCCTGCTGGGACGTCTTGCGCCCTTCGGCACCGGTGAACATCCCGCCGGCGGGGATGCCGACGCGGATGAACGGCCCGTAGTCGGAGCGCCCGTCGAACGCGGTGTCCTGGACGGGCACGTTGATCGACGAGAAGTGGGACCGGAGCACCTGCTCGATCTCGGCGGACCCGGCCGGGCCGCCGCTGCCGCTGGACCCGTCGCCGTCGTAGGCGAAGTAGCCCGGGTTGGGGGAGCCGACCATGTCGAAGTTCAGGTAGCCCGTGATCTTCGACCGCTCGGCGGACGGCAGGTTGCTGACGTAGTACGTCGACCCGACGAGCCCGAGCTCCTCGGCGCCCCACCAGGCGAAGCGCAGGTGCCGGTCGGGTCGCAGGCCCTCGCGGGCGACGGCGAGCGCGGTCTCCAGGATCGCCGCGGAGCCGGAGCCGTTGTCGTTGATGCCGGGCCCCGCGGACACGCTGTCCAGGTGCGCGCCGGTCATCAGCGTGTCGTCGGTGTCGCCGCCGGGCCAGTCGGCGATCAGGTTGTATCCCGTCGCCCCGCTCCGCGAGAACGACTGGACGGTGGTCTGGTAGCCGGCCGCGTCCAGCTCGCCCTTCACGTAGTCGAGCGAGGCGCGGTAGCCGGGACGGCCGTGGGCGCGGTTGCCGCCGTTGGCGGTCGCGATGCCCTGCAGCTCGGACAGGTGCGCCTTGACGTTCGTGAGCGGGATGTCGGGTGCGGCCAGGGCGGCGGGCGCGGCGGACGCGCCGGCCGGGGCGAGGAGGGCGGACGCCACCAGCGCCGCCGCCCCCAGGGTCGCCATCGTGCGCGATCTCATGTGGTCCTCCAGAGGGGAGCGCGGCCCGCGACGGGGGAGCGGGCCCCGTCGCGGGCCGCGGGCGGGGGGCGGTCAGGAACCGGTGATCGTGTTCGGCTGGGTGCCGCAGGACGCCTCACCGCTCTGCGCGGGGACGTTGATCGCACTCCAGGCGGCCTTCACCGCGTTGCACTCGGTGGCGGAACCGGGGAACAGCTCCAGCGCGGCGCTGACCGTGGCGACGCGGGCGCGGGCGTGGCTCCAGCTCGTGACCTTGCGGTTCAGGCCGCCCATGAAGATCTGGCCGGCCTTCTGGACGCCGATGCCGGTGACCGTCGAGCCGTCGCAGGTCGGGCTGCCCGGCTTGCCGCCGCCCGGGTTGGAGCCCTCGGCGAGCAGGTAGAACCAGTGGTTCTGCGGGCCGGCCGCCGCGTGCACCTCGGTCCTCGGGATCGAGGACGAGTAGCAGTTCGGGTCGCCGAGCGCGGACGGGTCGTACATGTTGCGGATGGGCCCGGAGCCGACCAGGTCGACCTCCTCGCCGACGAGGTAGTCAGGCGGGTCGAGGTTCGACGGCTCGTTCATGTAGTGCTCGGTGAGCGCGCCGAAGATGTCGCCGGCGGACTCGTTCATGCCGCCCTTCTCGTTGCCGTTGCCGCCCCCGGCGCCGCCGGGCGTGGTGCTGAAGATCGCGTGGCCGTTCTCGTGCCCGACGACGTCCACCGACGTCGCCTGCCGCGAGCCGGAGGAGTTGCGGCCGTAGTTGGTGTAGCTGCCGTTCCAGTACGCGTTCGCCTGGTTCAGGCCGACGCGCATCGGGAAGCCGCCGCCGCTGCCGTTGATGCCGTTGCGACCGAGCCAGTCGCCCAGCATGTCCCATTCCTTCTGGACGGCGTACATGGCGTCGACGCAGGCGGTCTCCAGGTTGGTGCCGCTGCCGTTGCCCCAGGCGCTGTCACCGCCGGTGTAGGTGGAGCCGTTCTGGCCGCCGCACCGGACCCCGGAGCGCTGCGGGTCGCTCATGGACGTCGCGGCGGTGCTGAGGTCGACGATGCCGTGGTAGTAGCTCTGGTCGTCGGCCGCGTCCCGGACCTCGTCGAAGGTCTCGACGACCTTGCCGGTCTTCGCGTCCACGAACACGTGCAGCTTCGTGGGGGCCTTCTTGCGGGTGCCGGTGACGACGGTCTCGTAGGCGAGCCGTCCGGAGCCCTCGGCGATCACGGTCAGGCGGGGCGTGGACGTGCTCTCGACCGTGGACACGCGGGACCGCGACGTCGCGGCGGCCTGTGCCGCGGTCACCGTCGCCTTGGTCGACACGTCCAGCTTCGTGGTCTGGCCGACGGACGTGCTCAGCACGCCGCCGCCGGCGTTGGTCGTGACGACGAAGTCGCCGCCGTACACGGGGAGGCCGTCGTAGGTGCGCTCGTACGACACGTGCTGGAGGCCGCGCAGGCCGGAGACGACTCCGCGGCGGACGATCCTGTCCTTCGGGGCCGTCTTGAAGGTGGCGGGCTTCGCCGCGACCAGGCGGTCGGCCGAGGCGGCGGCGAGGGTGCGGGGGTCCGGCTTGCCCGGGGCCGCGGGGGAGGTGCGGGGTGTCGCACCGGTGGCGGGGGACGACATCGCCACGGCGAGGCCGACGGACAGCGCCGCCGCCCCGATCGCGGTCTGGTGTCTCACGGGGGTGCTCCTTCCACGTGCCGGACGAGTGGGGAGATGGCACGTGGAGGTCCTTGTGGGAGCACTCCTCGGGCCGCCCGCCCGGCGGGGGGCTTGGATGGGGGACTCATCCGGATGAGCTGACCCGAAGTGCACTCCGAATTATGAAAGGTGTCAATAAATCCAATTGGTACTGGATTTTCAACTTCTAGCGGTCGATGACTGAAACCACTGGAAATGTCGCTGTGGGCAGCGCGAACGGGCCGGGCCGGTCATGCCGGCCCGGCCCGGCCGGCGGGGAACCCTCGGCGCCCCGCACGCGTTGAGGCGGGACCGCGGGCGTTGGGGCCGCCCGTCAGGGGGCGATGCGGCGGCAGAGCCAGGCGAGGGCGAGCGGGTAGCGGTAGTCGATGCCGCCGTGGCCCGCGTCGAACAGCTCGAAGCGGATCGCGTCCTCCGCGACGCCCGCGTCCAGCAGCGCCCGGTGGAACGCCTGCGCGCCGATGTCCAGGTACCACTCGTCGCGCGTGCCGCCGTCGATCCAGATCGCCCGCTGCGACCGCATCGCCTCGGCGTGCTCCGGCACCATCCGGACCGGGTCCCATGCCAGCCAGCGCTCCCACACGTCCTGCCGGAGCACTCCGGTGACCGGGTCGAACGGCAGCTCGGGCGTGCCGTCGCCGCGCGCGGAGTAGCACAGCGCCATGCCGAGGATGTTGAGCAGATCCATGTCCTCGGCCTTGGTGAACGACGTGCGCGAGCGGAAGTCGTCCCACCAGCGCCAGATGTCCCCCTCGTACTTGCGCAGGTGGCGGACGCACTTGGGGAACTCGGGCAGGTAGCAGTACTCGAACAGGGCGTCGCCCGCGTGCGTCGCGAGCGCCCCGAACAGGTCCGGCCGGAGCATCGGCGTGATCATCGCGCCGTAGCCGCCGCTGGACTTGCCGCTGATCGCCCGGTGCTCCGGCGCGTCCAGCGTCCGGTAGCGGGCGTCCACCCACGGAACGATCTCGTCGCAGATGTAGGAGTGGTAGCGGCCGGTGCCGGGCGAGTCGACGTACTGGCTGCCGCCGTGCGCCGTCCAGGCGTCCACGAACACCACGATCGCGGGCGGCGCCTCCCCGCTGGCGAACACCGCGTCGGCCGTCTCGGGGAACGGCTGCCGGTACGGCATCCTATTCCGCCAGATCCCGACGTGCCCGGTGAAGCCGGTGATCACGTACACGCTGGGGTAGCGGCGGTCCGGCTCGTCGTCGTAGCCGGGTGGGACGTACACCAGCACCGGCCGCTCGTGCGGGTCCTTCAGCGGGTTGCCGCGCAGCAGCTCGCTGGCGACGACGTGCTCTTCCAGGCGCCCGGCGAACTCGGCGGACCACGGCAGCATGCGCAATCTACTCCCTCATCACAGGTGGATGATCACTTCGACGCTAACCCACGCCCCCGACGGAGCACACCGTCGCCGGGGCGGATGTCACAATCCGGCAGGGCCGTCTAGTCCTATGTGCCGAGGGGAAGGAGAACGGAATGCCCGACAACGCCGCACGACTTCGTGACCTGCACCGCCCAGGGGACCCGCTGCTGCTGCCGAACGTCTGGGACGCCGGAAGTGCGCAGATCGTCCAGGAGGCCGGGTTTCCCGCGCTCGCCACCGCGAGCGCCGCCGTGTCCGCCATGCTCGGCTACCCCGACCACGAGGGCGCCCCCGCCGAAGAGATGTTCGCCGCCGCCGGGCGCGTCATCCGCGCCGCGACCGTCCCGGTCACCGTGGACGCCGAGGCCGGGTACGGCCTCCAGCCGGCGGAGCTGGTGGAGCGGCTGCTCGCCATCGGCGCGGCCGGCTGCAACCTGGAGGACACCTACGCCGGGGAGCTGGCCGCCCCCGAGACGCAGGCCGAGTACATCGCCGCCGTCCGGGACGCGGCGGGCGAGGCCCTGGTCATCAACGCCCGCGCCGACACGTTCGTCGCCGGGGTGCCCGACCCGGTCGACGCCGCGATCGCCCGGGGCCGCCTGTACCTGGAGGCCGGCGCGGACTGCGTCTATCCGATCACCGCGCCGCTGGACGCCGTCCCGTCCCTGGTCAAGGGCCTGCCGGGGCCGGTCAACGCGAACAACTTCCCGGGCACGTCCCTCCGGGACCTGGCGGAGACGGGCGTCGCCCGCGTCTCCTACGGCCCCATGCCCTACCTGCGCGCCCTGGACGCCGTGAAGGACTTCGCCGCCCGCGTCAAGGCGATGGAGGACCCCTACGCCTGACGCGTGTGAGGGCGCCCACCTCCGGCCGCCCTTGCAAGGGGTCACTTGCCTTGGCACAGTGATACGCGAAATGTTGCTACGTATCAGAGGGTGAGGCTCGCATGACCACGATCGAGGAGGAGTCGCCCCCGAAGGTCGTCCTCGACTCCATCAGCGGCGTCGCGCTCGCCGCCGCCGCGTCGAACGTCGTCATGCAACTCGCCCGCCTCCCGGTCGGGCATGGCGTCGCCGAGAGCACGGTGGACAGCGGCCGCGTCGACAAGCACCCGGTCAAGCGGGCCCGCACCACCCTCAGCTACATCGCCGTCGCCATGCTCGGCACCGAGTCCGAGCGGCTCGCGATGCGCCGCGAGGTCAACCGCGCCCACCGGGGCGTCAACGCCAAGGCCCCGGTCGCCTACAACGCCTTCGACCGCGAGCTGCAGCTCTGGGTCGCCGCCTGCCTCTACCAGGGCATCGAGATGATCTACACGCTCCTGTACGGCGAGCCGTCCCCCGAGCAGGCCGAGGAGATGTACCGGTACGGCGCCCGCTTCGGCACCACCCTCCAGGTCCCGCGGGACATGTGGCCGCCCGACCGCGCCGCCTTCGAGGACTACTGGCAGGCCGGCGTCGCCGAGATCGAGATGGACGACGTCACCCGCGGCTACCTGCGCGACCTCACCGAGCTGCGCCTCTTCCCGGCCCCGCTCCGCTGGGTCCTCGGCCGCCACCACCGCTTCCTCACCCTCGGCTTCCTGCCCCAGCCGTTCCGCGACGAGCTCGGCTACCCGTGGACCGCCCGCGACCAGGCCCGCTTCGACCGCTACACCCGCTTCCTCGCCCGGACGAACCGCGTCCTCCCCCGCCCGGCCCGCGAGTTCCCCTTCAACCTCTACCTCCACGACGTCCGCCGCCGAATCAGAAAGAACCGCCCCATCGTCTGACCACCCGGCCGGTATGCGGGTGATCAGGTGGTCGGGCTGGATCGGTCAGGTGCGTCATCGAGAGGGCGTGTCGCGGCCGGAAGGTCTGATCTGGAGTTCGAAGTCGCCCTTGTGGTGGCGGACGCCGGCCACGACGGCGTCTTCGAGGACTTCGGCGCCCTTGTTCTGGCGGCGCATCATGGGGTCGGAGCGGACGTCCTTCGCCAGGGAGAAGCAGAGCAGGATCAGGACGATGGCGAACGGCAGCGCGCCGATGAAGGTGATGTTCTGGATGCCGTTGAGGGCCCGGTCGCCGCCGATCACCAGCATGATCGCGGCGACGCCGCCGGTCATCGCGCCCCAGAAGACCACGATCCAGCGGGACGGGCTCGTGGAGCCGCGCTGGGACAGCGTGCCCATGACGATCGAGGCCGCGTCCGCGCCGGACACGAAGAAGATCGCGACGAGGACCATGACGACGATCGCGGTGAGCAGTTCCCAGGGCAGGTTGCCGAGGACGTTGAAGGTGATCTGCTCCTCCGAGCCGTTGCCGTAGGGGTTCAGGCCGGCGCGCTGCTGGTCGACGGCCGTCCCGCCGAAGATGGCGAACCAGCCGAGGCTGACCGCGCTCGGCACGATGATCACGCCGGCGACGAACTGGCGGATGGTGCGGCCGCGGCTGATCCGGGCCAGGAACATGCCGACGAAGGGGGCCCAGGAGATCCACCAGGCCCAGTAGAAGATCGTCCACTCGGAGAGGAAGGTCTTCATCGGCTCGCCGCCCGTGGCGCCCGACCGGGACGCCATCTCGCCGAAGTCCTGGATGTAGACGCCGACCGTGGTGGGCAGCAGCTCCAGGATGAACACCGTCGGGCCGGCCACGAACACGAAGAAGGCCAGGAAGGCGGCCAGCACCATGTTGGTGTTGGACAGCCACTGGATGCCGCGGGCGATGCCGGACACGGCCGACAGGATGAAGCAGATCGTCAGGACCACGATGATCAGGACGAGGACGGAGGTTCCGAGCGAGTCGATCCAGCCCGCCTCCTGCATGCCGGTCCGGATCTGCAGCGCGCCGATGCCGAGCGAGGCGGCGGAGCCGAACAGGGTCGCGAACAGCGCGAGGATGTCGATGAGCCGGCCGACGCGGCGCTCGGTGCGGCGGCGGCCGAGCAGCGGGACGAACGCCGCGCTGATCAGCTGGCTGCGGCCGCGGCGGTAGTGGCCGTACCCGATCGCGAGGCCGAGGACGGCGTAGATCGACCACGGGTGAAGCGTCCAATGGAACATCGTGGTGGCCATCGCGGTCTCGATCGCCGGCTCGCTCTGCGACGGGTCGGTGCCCGGCGGCGGCTTGACGTAGTGGGTGAGGGGCTCGGCCACGCCGAAGAACATCAGCCCGATGCCCATGCCCGCGCTGAACATCATCGCGACCCACGAGACGGTGCGGAACTCCGGCTCGTCGCCCTCCCGGCCGAGCGGGATCCGCCCGTAGCGGCTGAGCGCAAGCCACAGGGAGAAGACCACGAACCCCGTCGCGGCGAGGACGAACAGCCAGCCGACGTTCGCCAGCAGCCAGCCGAGCGCCGTCCTGGTGGCCGAGTTCAGGCCGCGGTGGTTCGCGGCGCCCCAGACGACGAACGCCGCGGACAGCGCCGCGGTCACGCCGTAGACGATCCAGTCGGTGCGCGAGCGTGCCGGGGCGGCGGGTTCCTCGGAGATCTTCACAGTCTGTAGTCATGCCCGGAGAATCACGGCTCAGTGACGCAGCGTGCGATCGGCTGAGGCTTCCTTGCGTGCGTCGTTGACCGCCTGGACGAGCTCGTCGATGTCCGCGGGCGTGGTGCGGTGGCTGATGACGCAGGCGCGGAGGGCGGCGCGGCCGTCGAGGCGGACGGGGCTGATCCAGGCGCGGCCCCCGGTGACGACCTTCTCGGCGAGGGCCTCGTGGTGCTCCCACGTGCCGTCGTCCGGGTCGGCGAAGCAGACGACCGGGAGCGGCGTGTCGTTGACGACGTCCCAGCCTGCGGCGGTGATCCGTTCGCGGAGGCCGTGCGCGAGATCGGCGTCGTGGTCGAGTTGCGCGGCGTACCCTTCGCGGCCCGCGACGGCGAGGCTGAGGAACAGCTTGAGGCCCATGAAGCGGCGCGACCACTGCTGGCTGGAGGTGTAGGGGTCGACCGTGTCGGGGATCTCGGCCGGCATGTAGGACGTCGTGACCCGGAACGTCTCGGCGAGGCCCGCGGCGTCGGTGCACAGGAGGGCCCCGGCGCCCATCGGGACGCTCAGCCACTTGTGCGCGTCGACGGTGATCGAGTCCGCGCGCCCGATGCCGTCGAGGGCGGGCGCGAGCCGGTCGGAGAGCGCGGCGGCGCCCCCGTACGCGGCGTCCGCGTGCAGGTGGAGGCGCAGGTCGCGGCACAGGTCGGCGATCTCGTGCAGCGGGTCGATCACACCGGCCGCCGTGGTCCCGGCGGTCGCGACGACGAGGAACGGCAGGTCGCCGGCCGCGCGGTCGGCGGCGATCCGGCGGGCCAGGGCGGCGGTGTCCATCCGCAGGCCGGGGCCGGACGGGACGAGGCGCACGGCGTCCCGTCCGATGCCGGTGGCGTGCGCGATCTTCAGCCAGGCGAGGTGGCTCTCCGCCGACGCGTACATGACGGGACGGCCCGGCAGCGCCCGCACTCCCTCCTCGCCGTAGCGCGGCCACGCCTTCGTCAGGGCCAGCAGCACCGCGGTCAGGTTGGCCTCGGCGCCCCCGCTGGTGAACGACCCGGCGACCTCGCCGGGCGGGTAGCCGAGCCGTCCGCCCAGGTAGCGCAGCAGATGCGCCTCGATCTCGGCCGCCGCGGGCGCGTGCGACCAGGCCGCCATCTGCGGGTTGAACGCCGCCGCGAGCGTGTCCCCGACCACGCTCATCAGGGTCGGCGTCGGATTGAAAAGCCCGAAATACCGGGGATGGGTCGTGTGGACGGTGGTCGCGCGCAGCATCCCGGCGACATCGCGGATCGCCTCGTCGGGGGCCACCGGACGCTCGAAGTCGTACGCGCCGATCCCGGCCCGGAGGCGCTCGACGTCCACCGGCCTGCTCACGGGGCGGCCGGCGATCTGCGCGCGCTCCTCCTGGAGGAGGTCGACGACGTCCCGCCACAACCGTTCGGAGGCGGACGGGGGCGGGTCGAAGGAGGCACGTCCTACGGGAAATCGGTCCATACCGTCGACCATCGCGCCCGCCCGGCACCGAACCAAGTGGCAGAAGTGACCACTACCGCTAAGATTGTGACATGCATCGGCTCGCCGTCGCGGTCACCGAAGGGGTCCCGATCTTCGAGCTGGCCATCCCGTGCGAGGTGTTCGGGTACGAGCGGCCGGGCCTCGCCCCCACCTGGTACGACTTCCGGCTGTGCGCCGCCCCCGGCACCCGCACCACCGCCGGGTTCGCCGCGGACGCCCGGTACGGCCTCGACGCGCTCGCCGAGGCCGACACCGTCGTGATCCCCGCCTGCGCGAACGTTCTCGGCGACCAGCCGCCCGACCTCGTCGAGGCGGTCCGCGCCGCGCACGGCAACGGCGCCCGGATCGTGTCGCTGTGCACCGGCGCGTTCGTCCTGGCCGCCGCCGGCATCCTGGACGGACGCCCCGCGACCACCCACTGGATGCACGCGGACCAGCTGTCGTCCCGCCACCCGAAGGTGCGGGTGGACGCCTCCGTCCTCTACATCGACGACGGCGACGTCCTGACCAGCGCGGGCACCGCCGCGGGACTCGACCTGTGCCTGCACGTCGTCAGGAAGGACCACGGCGCCGCCGTCGCCGGTGCGCTCGCCAAGCGGCTCGTCATGCCCGCGCACCGTCCCGGCGGCCAGGCCCAGTACATCGACGCGGAGATCACCGTCCTCGACGCGGACGAGCTCGGCCCCCTTCTCGACTGGGCCCGCCGGCACCTGCACGAGCCGTTGACCGTGCCCGTCCTGGCGCGACGCGCCAACGTCACCCCGCGCACCCTGATCCGCCGCTTCCACGCCGCGACCGGAACGACGCCCATGGCGTGGCTGCGCGGCATCCGGATCGACCACGCCCGCAAGTTGCTGGAGACGACGTCCCTGCCCGTCGACCAGGTCGCCGAACGCTCCGGCCTGGGCGGCCCGGCCAATCTCCGGCACCATTTCACCCGCGCCGTCGGCGTCCCGCCCACCGCCTACCGCCGCGCGTCCCGCCCCGGGAGCTAGGAGCCGTTCTCCCGGTGAACCACTCGGGTCCGGGGTGCGTATCACGCGCTGAGGCTGGGAGGATCCAGGGCGAGATGGAGTTGTGGTCGGTGGTGCGCTGGGTGCGCGCGGCGAGCTTCGCCGCGACGTGCGCAGGGCTGGCCGCCGCCGGGCACCTCCTGGGCGGCGGCTCCGTCGGCCGCCTCGCCCTGCCGGTCTGCTTCGCGGTCACGTTCGTCCCGGCGCTGGCGCTGACCCGCCGGGAACGCACCCTGGCCACGATCCTGCCCGCCGTCGCGGTCTGCCAGACGGTGCTGCACGCGCTGCTCGCGCAGATGTCGCCCGGCCACGCGATGCCCGCCGGAGCGGGCGCGGCCCCGCACATGGCGGGGGAGATGCAGGGCATGCACGGCGAGTCGTCCGGGTTCGGGATGCTGCTGATGCACGCGGTCGCCGTGCTCGTCACCTCGTGGTGGCTGGAGTGCGGCGAGTCCCGGCTGTGCGCCCTGGTCCGCAGGGTGGCGGGCTGGGCGGTGCGGGCCATCGTCCGCCTGCGGCCGGTGCCGGTCCGCGGCCCGGCCCGCGTGGTACGGCCCCGCCGCCGGGTTCGCGCGCCGCTCCAGGCTTCGGCGCTGCGGCATGTGATGGCCCGTCGCGGCCCGCCGGCCGACCTGGCCGCCCTCGCCTGACGCTGCCCCCCGGGCCCGATCGAGGGCGACCTTCTGTCACCGGACCTTCCGCACGTGGCCGCTGTTCCGTATGCCGTCCGAAGGGCGTGCGTCGCGTCCGGTTCTGACATCTCGCGTGGGTTCCGTCCGGGTGCCCACGGGAGCGACGGGTCCTCTCGTTCTCTTCAGGTCCGCGGCTGAGCCCGCCTGGATCTGGAGCCCTGTGTCTGGAGCAGGCATGTCGACAACGTCCGATCACCTTCCCCTGCCCACCGGTACCGAACCGGTGCGCGCACCCGGCCGGGACGGGTCCACCGGCCGCGACGTCTGGCCGCTGGTGCGGCGGCTGCACTTCTACGCCGGGGTGTTCGTGGCCCCGTTCCTCGTCCTCGCCGCCCTGACCGGGCTGGCCTACGCGTTCACGCCGCAGCTCGACGGCCTCGTCTACGGGGACGAGCTGCGCGTGCGGAGCGTCTCGGGCGCGCCGCGTCCGCTGGCCGGCCAGGTGCGCGCCGCGCAGGCGGCGCACCCCGAGGGCACGGTCGTCACCGTCACCCCGCCCGCCGACGAGCACGCCACCACGGCCGTCGCGATGTCGGTGCCGGAGCTGGGCGATAAGCAGCGCACCGTGTACGTCGACCCGTACACCGGACGGGTCACGGGGGCGCTGACCACCTCGTCCGGCGACACCCCGCTGACCACCTGGCTGGACGAGCTGCACCGCAGCCTGCATCTCGGCGTTCCCGGGCGGCTGTACTCAGAGCTGGCCGCGAGCTGGCTGTGGGTCATCGTCGCCGGCGGGCTGCTGCTATGGCTGGGACGCCGCCGCCAGTATCGGGGACGCGGCCCCGCCCGGCGGCTGGTCATCGTGGACCGCTCGGCGCGCGGGGTGCGCCGTTCCCGCGGCAGGCACGCCGTGGCCGGGGTGTGGCTGGGGACGGTCCTGCTGTTCCTGAGCGCCACCGGACTGACCTGGTCCGATCACGCGGGAGCGAACTTCGACACCGTCCAGGGGGCGCTGCGTTCCTCCGCACCCGAGCTGAACACCGCCCGTCCCGGCTCCGCCCCGTCATCGGCCGGAGAGCACAGCGGTCACGACGGCGGCACGGCCACCGGCACCGACGATCCGGCCGCGGACGTCGACCGGGTGCTGGCGGCGGGACGCGCGGCGGGGCTGTCCGGTCCGGTGGAGCTCGGCGCGCCGGAGGACGTCGACAGCGTGTGGACGGTCACCCAGGTCGACAACGCGTGGCCCGTCCACCGGGACGAGGTCGCCGTCGACGCCGCCACCGGACAGGTCACCGCCCGCGTGAACTGGGCGGACCACCCGTGGCTCGCCAAGCTGTCCACGCTCGGCATCCAGTTCCACATGGGACGGCTCTTCGGCCCGGCCAACCAGCTCCTCCTCGCCGCGACCGCGCTCGGGCTGCTGTGGATCATCTTCTGGGGCTACCGCATGTGGTGGCAGCGCCGCCCGACCCGGGCCGCCCGCACGCGTTTCGGACGGCCGCCCGCGCGCGGTGCCTCGCGCCGCCTGCCCCGCACGGCACTGCTGCTCGGAATTCCGGTCGTGGCGCTGGTGGGCTACGCCATCCCGCTTTTCGGCATCACCCTCCTGGCCTTCCTGCTGTTCGACGCGGCCCTGGCCGCGGTACGCCGCCGAACCACCGGCGGCCCGGCCGGCGGGGAGCGGGCGGCGTCTTGACAGGTCCGGGCGGCCGGCCCAAAGATCAGATCACCCAGGGTGGGGAGGTCGGTGTGCGGGCCCACAGTGCGGCGATGGCGGCCGTGGTCGTCGTCGTGGGAGCCGGGGTGCTCACCGGATGCGGCGGCGGGTCGAACGTCGTGGAGAAGTCGTTCACCGACCGGAACGGGCGTGCCTGCACGTACGTGGTCGTCAACGAAGTGGAAGACGAAGGCTCCGAGTACGACTACGACGTCCACAACATCGACTGCGACTATCCGCCCTCACCGTCGGCGAGCGCAGGGGGACCCCCATGACCAGGCGATTGCTGTACACATTGCCCGTCCTCGCCGTGGTGCTGAGCGGCTGCGGCGAGGACGTGAGGGAGAGGTCCTTCACCGACAACCACGGGCGCGTCTGCACGTACATCCTGGTCGAGGAGTGGGACGGCGACAAAGACGTCGGGAACATCTCCTGCGAGTACCCGAGGTCCCCGGGCACGACCCCGTCGCCCGCCCCCTCGCCCAGCGGCTGACCCCTCAACGGCCGAGTGCCTGCCTGATGGCGGTCTCGACCGGGGAGGGCCCTTCGAGCCGGAGCGTCCCGGCCGGGCTCAGCTTCGGCTGGGCCAGGAAGCGCGCGGTCGTGCCGAGGTTCGGCTGACCGGCGTGCACCAGGAACGGGTGGCACAGGTAGACGTCACCGGCGCTGCCCGTGGCATGAACCGTCGGACGATGCGCGCTGGCCGTATCGGCTCGCTCGGCGAGTTCTCTGGCGTCCAAGCCTAGGTCGCCCTCGGGCGCGAGGACGCGGGCGACGTCGTGGTGGGAGCCGGCGCGGAGACGGGTGGGCGCGGCGGCCTCTCCGGTGTCCGAGAACAGGAAGAACATCAGGAGCGCGCGGTCTCTGGACGTGACGTTCGCCCGCCAGGTCAGGTAGTCGTCCGGCTCCGACGCGGGGCCTGGGAAGCTGACGTCGACGTGCCAGCCGTCGACGACGGCGGGTTCGGGTGAGGGGAAACGGATCACGAAGCCGCCCAGGCTGGTGCGCGGCGTCCAGCGTCCATCGCCCACGAGCGTGTCGAACGCGGTGTGGAGACGCGGGGTGTTGGCCGCGGCGACGAACGGGGCCTGCGCGTAGTCGGGGCGCGCGGCGACCGGGCCCGGCCAGGTGGACGGGTCGGCGGGGTCGGCGTCCAGGTCGCGCCAGATGATGCCGCGGCACTCGTCGGCCAGCTCGCCGGGGAACGCCTTCTCGACATGGACGAAGCCGTCCCGGATGAAGGCGGCCACCTGTGCGTCGTCGAGCATGATCACACGATGGCCGCCGGCCGGCGGCCCGCGCCAGCGGTTTTCCGGGGGTCAGAAGACCGGGGCGCCGTCGCGGACGAGCTTCCAGTTGTCCACGTGGAACGTCGCGGGGTCGATGGTGCCCGCCTCGGACGCGTACTCGACGATCGCCTCCCGGATCGCCACCTGCGCGTTGTAGACGACCGGGGCCGTGGCGATGTGCGGGAACCCGCCGCCGCCCGACTGGCGGTAGTTGTTGACCGCCACCACGAATCGCCGGTCGTCGGCGACCGGCGTCCCGTCGTAGGCCAGGTTGACGATGCGCGAGCCTTCGGCCTTGGCGATGTCGACGTCGTAGGTGACGCCCGAGAACTGGTCGTAGTTGTAGTCGGGACGGTTGTCGGCGTTCGTCCAGGAGGCCGGGTCGACGGGGGCGTCCGCCGCCACCCGCTCGAAGTACTGCGCCGAATACTCCAGGTACTCCTTGATCTGCGCGCCCGTCAGGATGCTCGCCAGCAGCGTGTTGTCGTAGATGTAGAGCCCGGCGATGTCCTTGATCGTGACCTTGCCGGCGGGGAAGGTCGCGGCGCGGCTGAACGGGGCGGCGATCGACACCACGGGCAGGGACGCGTGCTCGGTGCCCTCGACGGCCGCCGTGACCGTCGCGGTCTGCACCAGGTGGATGTAGTCGAGGATCGCGGTGTCCTTCCAGCAGGACTCCGCCGCCGACATCTCCTCGGTGGAGGTGGCGACCTCCTTGTTGACGTAGGTGGTCACCGCGTCGTGCTGCTTCTTGATCAGCGTGACGAGCTTCGGGTCCTCCTGCACCGCGTTGCTGTTCACGGTCGTCGCGGACCTGCCGGTGACCCTCCACCGGCCGCGCTCGTGGCGGAGCGTGAGGTCGAAGACGGACAGGCGCTGGCCCCAGCACTTCGGCTCGCTCATCACGACCGTCCGGCCGGTGGCCTTGTTGGTGACGAACCGCTCCGGGATCTCCTGGTGCGCGTGCCCGAACAGGATGGCGTCGATCCCCGGGACCCGCTCGGCGACCAGGGCGGCGGCGTTCTCGACCGGGAGGTCGTCGCCGTAGGACGAGGTGCCGCTGTCCCCGGAGTGCGCGCTGACGACCACGACGTCGGCGCCCCGGGCGCGGATCACCGGCACCCAGCGCTTCGCCGTCTCCACCAGGTCGAGGAAGTCGAGCTTGCCGGAGACGTTGGCCTTGTCCCAGATCGCGACGCCCGGGTTGGTGAGGCCCAGCAGCCCGACCTTGATCGGCGGGTGGCCGCGGACGTGCATCTTCTTGATCATGTACGGCGCGTAGGCGGGACGCCGGGTGCCCGCGTGGACGGCGTTCGCGGCGAGCACCGGCGCGTCCATCTGGTCGATCCACGTGTCGAGGAACGGGATGCCGTAGTTGAACTCGTGGTTGCCGAGGGCGACGGCGTCATAGCCGATGGCGTTCATCTGGCGGGCCATCGGGTGCACCGCGCCGGTCTCGGTGATCGGCTCGACGGAGGCGTAGTAGAAGCCGAGCGGGGTGCCCTGGATGGTGTCTCCGGCGTCGAAGAGCAGCGTGCGGTCGCGTCCGCGGTCGGCGCGGATCTGGTTCACCAGGCTGGACACGCGCGCCAGGCCGACCGTGTTGCCGTCGGCGTCGGCGTACTCGGCGTCCTTGTAGTAGTCCCAGTTCACCGCGTGGCTGTGGATGTCGGAGGTGCCCATCACGGTGATCGTCACCGACCGGCCGTGCGTCGCCGCGGACGCGGAGCCGGGCCAGCCGGCGAGGGCGAGGGCGCTCGCGGCGGTGAGTCCGCCGAGGACCTGCCTGCGGCCGACGTCGGGGACGCGGCAGGAACACCAGCGGGGCTCCGGGGGCATCGGGTTCGGCATGGCGCGCTCGTTCCTTCCGCGAGGGGGACGGCAGAACGATAAAGGCGCCGGTCAAGATCGTTGCTGGCGAACATTCCCGATCCTGAGGGGAGATCGTTGGCACTCCTTGTGCAGCCGCCCCGACCTGGGCGTTCTTGATCTTTCCGGACGGAGCGTCGCGAACCGGGTGTGCGGGGCCGGTAGCGTCCGTCGGGTCATGATCAACTCGACCGATCGGAGCTGTCCTTGGGGACGCACGACAGGAAGATGAACGGCGCGTGGCGACGGCTCGCCGGCGCGGCGGTGGCGCCGGTGCTGGCGGGGGCGCTCGCGACCGGGGCGCTCACCGGCCTCGCGGGCCTCGGCGCGGCGGCGCACGCGGACGAGCCGCCGCCCACCCCGAAGATCATCGGCGGGACGCCGGCCGACCAGACCTACCCGTTCATGGCCTCCCTGCAGTACGAGCGGGACGGGAACCCGAACTCGCACCGCTGCGGCGGCGGGCTGATCGACGAGGAGTGGGTGGTCACCGCCGCCCACTGCGTGACCACGGCGGGCACCGGCGGCGCCCCCTACACGGTCATGGACCCGGCGCTGTTCCACCTCCGCATCGGTTCCAACGACCGGACGAAGGGCGGCAGCGTCGCCAAGCTCAAGGAGATCGTCGTCCACCCTGACTACCAGGCCCTGGACGACCGCTCCGAGGGCAAGGACATCGCGCTGCTGCACCTCGACGCCGCCGTCCCGCAGGCGACCGTCCCGCAGGCCACGAGCATCCCCGCGCCGGGGACGCCGGTCCGCCAGATCGGCTGGGGGTACACCTCGACCAGCGCCGGCGACCCGAGCCAGCTGCCCGTCCAGCTCCAGCAGCTCGACACCAAGGTGATCGCGCCGAGCACCGGGAAGTGCCGGGTGGACGCCGACGGCGACGACGCGTGGGGCATCCGCGACAACGACATCTGCACCGACAACCCCGAGGGCGTCCGCGGCCCCTGCGGCGGCGACTCCGGTTCGCCGCTGCTGACCAAGGTCAAGGGCCGCTGGGTCATCCAGGGGGTCGACTCCCGCGGCGTCGGCGACGTCTGCGGCGAGACCCCCGACATCTACACGAGCATCGGCCACTACCACGGCTGGATCGCCGGCGTCATCGGCTGATCCCGTCCTCGCGCGAACGCCCGGTCAGGCAGCCGCCCGGCCGGGCGTTCGGCGTTCCGTGCCGCGGGTAGACGTCCCGAAATCCGAGTGCGGGTGTCCGAAACCGGGGTACACGGATGATGTGTCCCTTGTCACATTCGTTAACATTCGTCCCAGGAGGTCATCCCTGCCACGACTTTGTTCCCTTTTCGCCAGTGTTGCTGTGTCTAGAGTTTCGTGTTCCTCTATTTAAGGCAATGTCCGGTTGCGGATCGCTCCTGGCCGATTCCGCCCCACCGCCCGCCCGACACCGCCCGCCGACACCGCCCGCCCGCCACCTCACCGCCCAGCCACCGACGACCGCCACCGACGGCCCACGCCACGCACGCGACAGCGGAGGTCCGGATGCGCAAGGAGACGCTGGAGAGCTTCGTCCTCGGGGACGTCCTCCGGTCACAGGCGCAGGTTCACCGAAGACAGACGTTCCTCAAGTTCCGCGACGGAGAGATCACCTACGGCGAGGTCGACGCCACCGCCGACCGGCTGGCCCGCATGCTGTCCGCCGCCGGTGTCCGGCGCGGCGACCACGTCGGCCTGATGCTGCCCAACTGCGCCGACATCGTGCACCTCGTCTTCGCGCTGGCGCGGCTCGGCGCGGTCGCCGTGCCGATCAACATCGCCTACCGGGGGGAGCTGCTGCGGCACGTCCTGGACAGCTCCGACTCCGGCTGGCTGATCACCGACGGGCCGTACGCGGAGCGGATCACCGAGATCGCCGACCGGCTGCCCAAGCTGGGCCGGGTCCTCGTGCGGGACGCCGCGGGGTCCGGGGTGCCGCTCGACCGGCTCGGCAAGCCCGCCCGTGACCTGTGGGCGCTGCCGGACGACGGCGACGGCCGGGTCGAGGTCGACGTCGGCTTCGCCGACATGCAGGCGATCATGTACACGTCCGGCACCACGGGGCCGTCCAAGGGCGCGATGGTGCCGCACGCCCTCGCTCTGACCTGCGCCTACGACTCGCTCGACTTCCTGGACCGGTGGGGCAAGACGATCTACTGCCCGCTGCCGCTGTTCCACGCCGCCGCCCTCTGGGACGGCATGCTCTCCGCCCTGCTCGGCGGCGGGTCCATCGCGATCGTCGAGCGGTTCAGCGCGTCCCGGTTCTGGGACGACGTGCGCCGCTTCGACGCGCAGGTGTGCATGAGCGTGTTCTCGATGATCCCGATCCTGCTGAACCGGCCGCCGACGTCGCGGGACCGCGACCACCGGCTGGAGACGTTCTACATGGGCAAGTCGAACCTGGACGAGCCGATGCGGGAGCGGTTCGGCGTCCGGTCCGTGGAGACCTACACCAGCACCGAGGCGGGCATCGCCACGGGCAGCCCGTACGGGGAGTGGCGGGTCGGCTCGTGCGGGCGGGCGCACGAGGAGCGCTTCCACGTGGCGGTCGTGGACGAGCACGACCGGGAACTCGGCCCCGGCGAGCCGGGCGAGCTGGTGCTGCGGCCGAAGCAGCCGTTCGTCCTCACGACGGGGTACTACGGCAACTGGGAGGCCACGACCCACTGCTTCAGGAACATGTGGTTCCACACCGGAGATCGGGTATGGCGCGATGACGACGGGTACTTCTTCTTCCTGGACCGGATGAAGGACGCCATCCGCCGGCGTGGTGAGAACATCTCGGCCTTCGACCTGGAGACCGAGATCAACCAGCATCCGGCGGTGCTGGAGTGCGCCGCGATCGGCGTGCCCTCGGAGCTGGAGGACGAGGACATCAAGGTGTCGATCGTTGTGCAACCGGACACCGGCATGGAACCGGAGGAGCTGGTGGCCTACTGCGAGGAGCGGCTGCCGCGCTCCATGGTGCCGCGCTACGTGGAGTTCGTGGACGCGCTGCCCCGCACCCCCACGGACAAGGTCGCCAAGTACAAGCTGCGCGCGCAGGGCGAGCACGGGGTCACCGAGACGACCTGGGACCGGGAGGCGGACGGCCGGTGAACTGGGACGACACGCCGGAGCAGGCCGCCTTCCGGGAGGAGGTCCGGGCGTTCATCGCCGAGCGGTTCCCCATCGGGTACCGTCCGGCCGCGGACGAGGAGCAGAGCCTCGAACCGGAGGACGTCGCCGGCTACAACTGGCCCGTCGACCGGGTGGCCGACGATCCGGAGCGCCGCGAGGGCGCACGGGCCTGGGCGGCGGCGCTCGCCGAGCGCGGCTGGATCGCGCCGCACTGGCCCGCCGAGTACGGCGGCGCCGGCCTGTCGGCGCTGGAGGAGTTCATCCTGCACGAGGAGATGATGCGGGCGCGGGTGCCGACCGTGAACGGCATCGGCGCGTTCCTCCTCGGCCCGACGCTGCTGGTGCACGGCACCGACGAGCAGAAGGCGACGCATCTGCCGCCGATCGCGAGCGGTCAGGCGACGTGGGCGCAGGGGTTCTCCGAGCCGGGGTCGGGGTCCGACCTGGCCTCGCTGCGCACCCGCGCCGTCCGGGACGGGGACGAGTACGTCGTGGACGGCCAGAAGGTGTGGACGTCCCTCGGGCAGTACGCCGACTGGCTGTTCGTCCTGGTCCGCACCGACCCCGACGCCGGCAAGCCCCACCGCGGCATCACGTTCCTGCTCGTCGAGGCGGACGCGCCCGGGGTGACGATCCGCCCCATCACCGACATCCGCGGCGCGGCGCCGTTCTGCGAGATCTTCTTCGAGGGCGTCCGGGTGCCGGTGGCGAACCGGGTCGGCGAGGAGAACCGCGGCTGGTACGTGGCGATGTCCGCGCTCGGCTTCGAGCGCGCCGGGATCGGCGCCACGATCAAGTACGAGCAGGCGCTGGCCGAGCTGGTCACCTACCTGCGCTCTCCCGAGGGGCGGCGCTTCGCGCGCACGACCCCCGCGGTGAAGCAGGAGATCGCCCGCCGGCAGACCGAGATCCGCGTCCTGTACAACCTGGCCCGCTACACCGTGTCGCGGCAGGCGGCGGGGGACGAGCCCGACTTCGAGGCGTCCATCAACCAGCTGTTCGGTGCCGAGCTGCACCAGCGGCTCGCCCGCACGGGCGCCCGCGCGTTCGGGCGGTCCGCCGCGCTGTGGGAGCGCGACGGGGCGCCGCTCGGCGCCGCCTTCACCCACATGTGCCGGGACTCGGTGGCGTCGACCTTCCTCGGCGGCACCACCGAGATCCAGCGCAACGTCATCGCCACCCGGGGCCTCGACCTGCCCCGTAGCTGATCATCCACCGGAGGAGCGCACGCGTATGCCCGACGAGAACGCCTACGAGACCGTCGATCTGCGGATAGAGGAGCGGGTCGCCTGGCTGACGCTGAACCGCCCGGACAAGCTGAACGCGCTGACGCCGACGACGATGGCGGAGCTGCGCGACATCTTCACCCGCGTGGACGACGACGAGGACGTCTGCGTGGTGGTGCTGCGCGGCGCCGGCGAGCGCGCGTTCTGCGCCGGGATGGACCTCGGCTGGTCGGAGAAGCTGACGCCGCGGGAGCGGATCGAGCAGGGCAGGCTCGGCGAGAAGACGTTCGCGATGATGGAGCGGCTGTCGGTCCCGGTGATCGCGGCCGTGCACGGGTACGCGGTCGGCGGCGGGCTGGAGCTGGCGCTCGCGGCGGACTTCATCATCGCCTCGGACAACGCGAAGATGGGCCTCGTCGAGATCACGCTGTCGGCGCGCCCGCCGTACCGGCCGAAGATGACCGAGGACGGCGACCCCGACCAGCCCGAGTTCGGCGGGTCGGCGCCCGGCTGGGGCGGGGTGAAGCGGCTGCCGGAGCGGATCGGCAAGGCCCGCGCCAAGGAGCTGCTGTTCACCGGCGCCCGCATCGACGCCGACCGCGCGCTGCGGCTCGGCCTGGTCAACGACGTGTATCCGGCGGACGAGTTCGACAAGCGGATCGGCGAGCTGGCCGAGCGGATCGCCGCGATGAACCGCTACAACCTGCGGCTCGTCAAGGAGCTCGTCACCTACGGCTACGACTGGATCGAGCCCCACCCGAGCTAGGAGGACCCGTGCAGATCTATCGCATCGATCATGTGGCGCAGGTGACCCCCGACCTCGACGCGCAGGTGGCCCGGCTCTCCGGGCTGTTCGGGTTCCGGACGGTCCGGACTTGGGACAATCCGGGCGAGGGCGTGCGCGGTGCCCGGCTGGAGATCCCCGGCAGCCGCGGCCAGGCGTGGGAGGTCGTCGCGCCCTCCGGCGAGGGCTCGTCGTTGCGGACATGGCTGGACGAGCACGGCGGGCGCCCCGGCCTGCACCACGTCGGCGCCGAGGTGCCCGACCTGGAGGCCGTCCAGGCGGAACTCGAAGTGCGGGGCATCAAGGCCACCGACGGCGCGCGGGGGCGCTGGCTGGAGGCGTCGCTGAGCCCGCCGGAGAAGGGCCCCGGCGTCCTGTGGCGGCTCCGCGGTCCCGGCAGCCTGGACATGTGCGGCGATTCGGCCGCCTCGGTCGCCGCGACCGGGTCCGTGGACGGGCCGTCCCTCGGCATCGTGGCGCTCGACCACATCTGCCAGGCGTTCCACGACCGCGACGAGCTGGCCCGCTGGTACCACGACCTCGCGGGGTTCGTCCAGGTGTGGCGGACGGCCGACGACGAGCACCCCGACATGGCCGACCTCGTGCTGAACATCCCCGGCTCGGCCATCTGCTGGGAAGTGATCATGCCGCGCGGGGAGGGCTCGTTCATCGAGCGGTTCCTCGACAAGGGAGGCCCCGGCGCCCACCACGTCACCTTCGAGGTGGACGACTGGGACGCGGCCATGGCCGCCTGCGAGCACCACGACACCCCCACGTTCGACGACGAGGAGGGCGTCACCGACGGCGCCGCCTGGAAGCACACGTTCATCCATCCGAAGCACACCGGCGGCGTCCTCGTCCAGCTGTTCTGGGAGGAACGGCCGGGCGTGTGGGTCCGCTCCGACAAGGTGCCGCCGCGATGGACCTGAGCCTGACCGAGGACCAGGAGCTGATCGCCTCCACCGCCCGCGAGCTGCTGGAGTCCCGGGCGGCGGTGGCGGGGGTCCGCGCGCTGGGCGACGACCCCGCCGGGTACTCGGCCGCGCTCTGGAAGGAGATGGTCGAGCTCGGCTGGACGGGCCTGCCGTTCCCCGAGGAGCACGGCGGCGTGGGCGGCGACTTCCTGGACGTCTGCCTGCTGTTCGAGCAGCTCGGACACGCGCAGGTCCCGAGCCCGCTGCTGACCTCGGTGGCGTGCTGCGGGATGCCGGTGGCCCGCTTCGGGACGTCCGCCCAGAAGCAGCGGTGGCTGGACGCGATAGCGAACGGCGAGATCGTGACCGCCGCCCCCCTCCCTTGGGACCGTCCAGGGGAGGGGCCGGTGGCGACGCGCTCTGACAGCGGGTTCGTCCTGGACGGGGCCGCCACGTTCGTCCCGTTCGCTGCGTCCGCCGAACACATCCTGTTGGTGGCACGCCTCGACGGCGAGCCGCACGCCTTCTGGGTGGAGGCCTCCGACACGACCTTGCAACCGCTGGGGACGATCGGCTCCGGCCGCTCCTGCAACGTCGAGCTGGACGACGTCTGGGTACCGGCCGATGCCGCCGTGGGGACCGGCGCCGCCAACGCGGTCTCCCTGTTCGGCGCGGCGGCGACCTGTGCGGAGATGGTCGGCGCCGCCCAGCGCGTCCTGGACATGACGGTGGCGTACGCGACGGAACGCGAGCAGTTCGGCCGCGCTATCGGGTCGTTCCAGGCCGTCCAGCACCATTGCGCGAACATGGCGATCGACGTCCTGGGATCCCGGTTCATCGCCTACGAGGCCATCTGGCTCCTCTCGGTGAACCGGGACGCGGCACAGGAAGTGGCGATGGCCAAGGCGTGGGTGAGCGAAGCGTACGAACGCGTCTGCGCCCTAGGCCACCAGGTACACGGTGCCATCGGCTTCACGCAGGAGCACGACCTGCACCTGTTCTCCGAGCACGCCACGGCCGCGTCCCTCGCCTTCGGTGACGCCGACCTCCACCTCGACACCCTGGCCAACGACTTCCTTTTCTGAAACGGAAACGCTCTGCCGGGACGAACCCGGCAGAGCGCTTCCGGTGTCAGACGGCCTTGCCGCGGGCGATGTAGAGGTTCATGTCGGTGAAGTCGAAGGTGACGTTGTACGGCTTGTAGAAGCTGTGGGAGAAGTGGCCCAGCACGTCGAACCCGTTCCCGGCGGCCCGCCGTTGACCGAGCCCTCCACCAATGGTGACGGGTCCCGCTGCTGGAAAGGCACTCGCGCGATGTCGCCGTGGATCTTGTACGGCGTTCCGCGGACCGCCCCGAACCATTTGGCGAAGACGTCCTTTCCGGCCGCTTGCCAGCACGGCACGGAGAGGGCGAACTTGTCCTGCCGGATATAGCAGTCGGCGAGGAGCCGGTTGGTGTCCTTGTCGCTGGGCGCCAGTCGGAGGGCCATCTTGAGGTATTTCTCGGCGTCTGGGAACTTGTTGGGGCTTGGCCTGCGCCGTCGTCGTCCCGCCCAGAAACGACACGCTTGCCGCGGCCCCCGCCACCACGGCTGTGACCCTAGGCGTCCAGCCCGGCGGCGTGGCGCATGGCGGCGCGGGCACGAGCCGGGGCCGTCGGGTCCTGCAGCAGCTGGATCTCCTGGTTGGCGGCCATGGACAGGCCCAACAGGGTGGTGGCGACCTCTTCCACGGGACGGTGCGGGCCCGGCAGCTCGCCCTGGGCGGCGGCGATCTCCGCGGTCAGCGCCCCGCGCATGAGGTCGACGATCTCCCGCAACCGTTCGCGCAGCGGCCCGGGGCGCCCGTCGAGCTCGGAGGAGGCGGCCGTGACGAAGCAGCCGCCGGGGAAGGGGCAGTCGGCGAGGTAGTCGATCCATCCGTCGATGAGCCGTCCCAGGCGCTCCGCACCGGACGGCAGGTCCGCCAGGGGCGCGGTGACGGCCGCGTTGAAGATCTCGACGGCCTCGTCGAGGGCGGCCATGAGCAGCCGGTCGCGCGATCCGAACGGGCCGACGAGGCCCGCCTTGCTCATGTCGAGCCGCCGCGCGAGCGCGCCGACCGTCAGACCTTCGAGGCCCAGCCGGGAGGCGTCCAGCACCGCGGCCCGCACGATCCGCTCGCGCGTCCGGGCCGCCTCGGCCGCCGAGTGACGAGGAGACATGGCTCCACGATAGCGAACAGGTGTACGCTATTTGGCGTACGAGCGTTCGCTAAAGGAGGAAGGGCATGACCGACCTGCTGGCGTTCGACGCCACGGCACTCGCACTGCTGGGCCATGACGTGGCCCTGGTCCCCGACGCCGCGATGAAGAACCCGACGCCCTGCGAAGGGTGGACGGTCGCCGACCTGCTTCACCACATGAACGAGGAGCACGAAGCCCTCGCCCGCGCGCAGTTGCCGCCCATCGAGGTGACCGGCGACCCCCGCGACGCCTTCGCCCGCATCGCCGCCCGCTGCCTGGCCGCGTTCGAACGGGCCGGCGAGACCGTGGACCTGCCGAAGTACGGCCCGATACCGACCGAGACGGTCTTCGGCGTCCACGGGGTCGACATGCTCGTCCACCGCTGGGACCTGGCGCGCGCCCTAGGGGACACCCCCACCGTGCCGACCCGGCTGGCAGAGATCGCGTTGCCCCTCGCCCGGACCAGCACCGCGCCCGGCAGCCCGCTCAACGGACCCGGCGGCGTCTATCGCCCGCCCCTTCCCGAGGATCCCGCCCGCCCCGCGATCGACAACCTCGCCGCCCTCCTGGGTCGCGACCCGGCCTGGTCTCCCTCGCCCTGACGACTTGTTGGTCTCGCCAACGATGACATACAGTTGGCCGTGCCAACATTGGCGTCGCCAACAAGTGGGGGACCTCATGATCAAGCCGTTCCGCATCTCCGTCCCGCAGGCCGACCTCGACGACCTGGCCGACCGCCTCGCCCGCACCCGCTGGCCCAACGAGGTCGCCGACGCGGGCTGGGACTACGGGTTCCCGCTGGCGCGGCTCAAGGAGCTCGCCGACCACTGGCGCACCGGCTACGACTGGCGGAAGCACGAGGCCGAGCTGAACGAGCTTCCGCACTTCACCACCGAGATCGAGGGGCAGAACATCCATTTCGTCCACGTCCGCTCCGCGAACCCGGACGCGCTGGCGCTGATCCTCACGCACGGCTGGCCGGGGTCGTTCCTGGAGTTCCTGGACGTGATCGAGCCGCTGTCGCGCGACTTCCACCTGGTGATTCCGTCCATCCCGGGCTACGGCTTATCCGGGCCGACCCACGAGCGCGGCTGGGACGTCCCCCGGATCGCGCGGGCCTGGGCCGAGCTAATGAGCCGCCTCGGCTACGAGCGCTACGGCGCGCAGGGCGGAGACTTCGGCTCCGGCATCTCACTGGCCCTAGGCGCACAGGCCCCGCAGCAGGTCGTGGGCGTGCACATCAACTACCTGCCAACGAGACCCGACCCAGACGCCGCCATCGACCTGTCCCCCACCGACGAGGCCCGCCTGAACAAGGTCAGAGAGCTGATGGCGAACCGCCCGCCATACCAGGCCTTGCAGGCCCTAACACCACAGACCATCGGCTACGCGCTGACCGACTCACCGGTCGGCCAACTGGTCTGGATCGCCGAGCGCTTCGCCCACTGGACGGACCCCCGCTCGCAGATCAGCGACGACCGGATGCTCACCGACATCTCGCTCTACTGGCTGACCGCCACCGCGGCTTCCTCCGCACGCCTCCACCACGACGCCCCACGAGGGCAGGCCGCGAAATGCCCCGTCCCGGTCGGCGTCGCAGTCCTCCCACACGACATCACGCAATCAGTACGCCCCCTGGCCGAACGCCTCTACGACATCAGGCACTGGACGGAGTTCGACCGCGGCGGCCACTTCGCCGCAATGGAGGTCCCCGACCTCCTAGCCGAAGACATCCGCCACTTCTTCCAAACCCTCTAGAAACCGGAGACCCGGCGGAGCGCGGTGTCGTTTGGTACACCCTCTGTGGGGGCTTGGGTTCACCGGGGGTGGGGGTGTAGGTGGATGGTGCACGGGCGGAGGCCTTTCTAGCTTCTGGCGTATGGGAATTCACTTAGGTGGCAAACGATTGTCGCGGGTGCTGGTCGGAGGCTCGCTGGTCGTGGCCGGTGCCGGATGGGCTGTCGGGGGCGAAACACAGGCCGTGGCCGCGAGCACGGACGACGGGTGGCGCGGGTCGGTCGTGTCCGTGACGCCGGTGGTCCGTATGTCGCGGACGGACGTACGTCGCTATCTCGGGAAAGAGGATCCGCGGTTAGGGTCACCCCAGGCACGTCGAGGGGTCAGCGGCTTCCGGGTTCTCTATCGCACCATCTCTCCCAGTGGGCGGCCCATCGTCGCCAGCGGGGTCGTCGTCCTGCCTCGTGACGATGCCAAGGTGCTGCGGGCCGTCAGCTTCACCCATGGGACCCACACCGGGCGCGACAGTGCCGGGTCGGTCGCGGAGGACGGGCAGAGCAGGGTCGCCGCCATCTACTACGCGGCCGCAGGATACGCAGGCGTCGCGCCCGACTACCTGGGACTCGGCCTGGGCGAAGGAAAGCATCCCTATATGGACGCCGCATCGGAAGCGTCCGCCTCCCTGGACATGCTCCGCGCCGCCCGCACGGTCGCGGGCCGGCAGGGTCGGCGACTGGACCGGCGAGTGCTGGTGACCGGCTTCTCCCAGGGCGGCCACGCCGCCATGGCACTGGGACGGCAACTGCACCAGAGTGCCGACCCCTATCTGCGGCTCGGTGCTCTGGCCCCGGTCAGCGGGCCCTACGACCCGCATGTGCAAATTCCGGCGTCCCTCGACGGATCGTTGGATCCGCGGGGATCGGCGTTCTACCTCGCTTACGCCACGGTCGCCTGGAATCGGCTCCATCGCATTTATGAGAAGCCCTCCGAGGTATTCCAGGCGCCCCATGACACCGCCATGGAACGGCTTTTCGACGGCAGCCACGATGAGCAGGAGATCTTCCCCCAGCTTCCCACAAGCCCTGAGCAACTGCTGACCTCGCGTTATCTGGCGCGGCTCAGGCAGCCTTCGGGCGGGCTCCTTCGGGCGTTCCAGGCGGTCGACGGGACCTGCGACTGGGCCCCGCGTGCCCCGGTCCGGCTCTACGGCGCCACCGGGGACGAGCAGGTCACCTTCGGCAACACCCGCAGCTGCATTCGCACGCTACGCGGGCACGGCGCACGCCCCCAGCTCGTGATCTACGGCACGGACGTCCACCACATCGACACCCTCTACCGCGGCCTTACCGACACGCTGCGCTGGTTCCAGGCCATTGCGTAAGCCGCGCGACTTCACGTTCCGCGAAGGAGGCGGCGCGGATTGGCGCCTTTGTCCACCACGAACCGCCGGGCCCATAAGTGGGGAAGTCCCGCGCTCGTCATGGCTCCAGGTCTGGGCCCGGGGCTTGGTGCAGCGTTGTGTAGCGGCCGGGGGGCATGCCGTATGCGGCCTTGAAGACTCTGGTGAAGTGGGCTTGGTCGGCGAAGCCGACCGCGTGTGCGGTCTCCGCTAGAGGTGTGCCTGCGCGCATCTTTTCGCGGGCGAGGTCGAGGCGGCGCATGACCGAGTAGCGGTAGGGGCTGGTGCCGCACCGGGCACGGAAATGGCGTGCGAACTGGTAGCGGTCGAGGCCCGTGACGGTCTCCAGTTCGCTGGAGCGCACGACCGCCGGACGGTTCTCAAGGTACTCTCGGCCGCGCTCCACGGCCCGCAGGTCTATGCGGTGGGGCGGGTCGGGGAGGCGGGGTGCGCTGCACCTGAGCAGGCCCTCGGCGAGTTCCAGGACGAGGGCGTCTAGCGCCAGCGGCTCGGGCGTCGCTTCGAACGCCGTGCGTATCGTGCGCACGAGTTCGGGGTCGTCGGTCACCGGGGCTGCGAAGGGCAGGGGTGTGGGGCGTCCGGTGATGGACGACAGGGCGGCGGCGATCCGGGCCGGGGCGACGTAGATCTGCGCGTAGCCGAGGAGGCCCGGCCCGTCGGCCCAGCCGTCGTGCGGCTCGTCGGGATGCAGCACGAAGACCTGTCCTGGGGCGCTGCGCTCCACCGTGCCTCGGTAGTGGAACGCCTGGGCGCCCGCTTCGGTGACCCCGACGGCGTACACGTCGTGCCGGTGCCGACTGTACGGGTGGCCGCGCAGTCCGGCGCGGAACAGCTCCACGCCGTCCACGGGTCCGCTGGCCTCCACCCACTCGCCCGGGTCACACGAACGTTCAAGACCGCTGCGGCGCGGTCCGGCCACGCTGGGTGCCATATGGGGATCCTAAGGAGATGCCGTGGAAGTCTCCCAGACGATCGCGTTCGTGACGTTCGCCGCGGTGGCCACCGGAACGCCCGGCCCCAGCAACGTGCTCCTGGCCGCCGCCGGCGCCAAGGGCGGCATGCGGCAGGGGATGCCGAGCCTGCTCGGGCAGGTGATCGGGATGAGCGCCCTGCTGCTGGCCGTCACCCTGGGAATCGGCGGCCTGCTCCTCGACCGCCCCTGGCTGCTGGAGTCCCTCAAATGGGGCGGCGTGGTGCTGCTCTGCTGGATGGCCTGGGGTATCGCGACCGCGACCTCTATGGAAGGGGACGCAGACACCCCGGTGTGGTCCGGCTTCCTCGGCATGGCCGCATTCCAATGGGCCAATCCCAAGGGCTGGCTGATCTGCGTCGCGGCCAACGCCACCTTCCTGAACCAGGACAGCGGGATCCTGAGCCGATCACTGACCCTCACCGTTCTGTTCATGCTCACCGCACTGCCCTGTTGTTTCCCTTGGCTGGCGGTCGGCGCCGCACTCCAGCGCACTCTCCGCACGCCGCGTACCTGGCTTGTCTACCGCTGCGCCATGGCTGGCCTACTGGTCGCGTCGGCCGCCCTCTTTGTCTGGCCCCACGACTGATCCGCACCGGCTGGACCCGGATGGGTACGTCCTGCTTCGCCCTTGGAAACGGTGAAGAAACCCTCGGTTCCGTAGAAACGAGGTCGGTGTACCGAGGAAAGGGGAAGCGGATGAAGAAGTCGGCACTGGTGGCTGCGTCCGGCGTCGCGGCGGTCATGTCCTGGACGATCACGGGCGCGGCGGCAGACGCGCAGGAGCCGCTTTCGTCAGGTAAGGCTTCGTTGGCCGATTCCATCCTCCCCGGCCCGCGCTACGAGATGCGCACGGACGATGGCAGTCCGGGCGGGAAGGTGGAGTTCTGGACGGTGGGGGACCACGTACGGGTGACGGACACCCAGGCGGACGGGAAGGGCGTCGAG
Source organism: Actinomadura madurae (assembly GCF_047130825.1). NCBI lineage: Bacteria > Bacillati > Actinomycetota > Actinomycetes > Streptosporangiales > Thermomonosporaceae > Actinomadura > Actinomadura madurae. Next base: position 5,599,169 of record NZ_CP083237.1, on the reverse strand, counting down.
GTCATCGTCTGGAACGTCACCAAGGACCCGAATAAGGAAGAGTACCGCCTCCTGAACGATGGCGGGAAAGGTTATGAGGAATGGGGCCATGGAAATGTGGCCCAGCCATGGAACCTGGCCGAGGGTTCCTGCTTCCGGTTCATGATCAGACTGGTGGACAACGGTAAACCGCTTCCCGACTCCACGGATTTCGCTCAGTGGAGGAACTACAACGACACCACGCAGAATTGCGACGGCGTCGAGTGATGCCGGAGACCGTCTTGCCGTTTGGCCGGTCGGGGGGCTGCGCGTAGGTTGCGGGTGTGGACGAGGTGGGGCTGCTCAAGCGCTCTGGTGGTCCGGTCACCCGGCAGGGGCTTGCCCGTGACCTGGGCCGGTTGGGCTTGGGTGCGGGCGACGTCGTGATGTTCCATACCCGGATGTCGGCGCTGGGGTATGTCGCCGGTGGTTCGCAGACGGTCATCAACGCGTTGCGGGACGCGGTCGGTGAGCGGGGCACGTTGATGGTCACGTGTGGGTGGAACGACGCCCCGCCTTACGACTTCGTCGAGTGGCCGCCGGAGTGGCAGGACGCTCTGCGTGCCGAGCACCCTGCGTACGATCCTCTGCTCAGCGAGGCCGACCACAGTAACGGCCGGCTGCCCGAGGCCCTGCGCCGCTGGCCGGGGGCGGTGCGCAGTCGCCATCCGGACGTCAGTTTCGCCGCGCTCGGCCCGCAGGCCCATGCCTTGATGGACGACCATCCCTGGGACGATCCGCACGGTCTCGACAGCCCGCTCGCTCGGTTGACCGATATGGGCGGGCGGGTGCTGATGCTGGGTGCGCCACTCGACACCATCACGCTCCTGCACCACGCCGAAGCGCTCGCCGAGGCGCCCGGCAAGCGGTTCGTCGACTACGAGCAGCCGATCACGGTGGACGGCGAGCGCGTCTGGCGGCGCTTCCACGACATCGACTCCGAGAACGGCGCCTTCGACTACGGCCTGGGGGATCGGGATCCCTTCGAGGTCATCGCGCACGACATGATCGCCGCCGGGCGCGGGCGTAAGGGCACGGTCGGCGCCGCCACCGGCCACCTCTTCGAGGCGCCCGACGTGGTGGGTTTCGGCGTCGACTGGATCGAAGGCAGGCTCGGGCGGGCGTAGGTTTGGCGCGTGGACGTGGTCGTTGCCGTTGTCGCGACGCTGGTGGTGACGTGGGTTCCGGCTCTGCTGTGGTGGCGGCGGCAGGGGCGGGGCGGCGATCTCGGCGGGCCCGCGCGGCGGGCCACGTTCGAGACGCTGCACACCGCGTCGCGGGCCGCGCCCGCGTTCCGGGCCGGGTTGACCGAGCAGGGGGCGCAGAAGGCGGCGCGGCACCTGCGGGCGCTGCTGGGGTGCCCGGCGCTCGCGATCACCGACGGGGAGCGGCTGCTCGCCTGGGACGGGGAGCACGAGCACCATGCCGAGGGCGCGCTCGGCCATGCCGAGGCGACGCTCGGGAACGGGCGCACGCAGGTGCGGGACGTGACGTGCGATCGGCTCGACTGCCCCATCCGGCGGGTCGTGGTGGTGCCGCTCGCCACGGACGACCGGGTGATCGGGACGCTCGCCGCGTACGGCGAGGAGGTGCCCGCCGGGCTGATCCGGGCGGCGGAGGAGGTGGCGCAGTGGGTGGACGCCCAGCTGGAGCTCACCGAGCTCGACCACTCGCGGACGCTGCTGATGGAGGCGGAGATGCGGGCGCTGCGGGCGCAGATCTCGCCGCACTTCATCTACAACTCGCTGACGACGATCGCGTCCTTCGTCCGGTCCGATCCGGAGCGGGCGCGGGAGCTGCTGCTGGAGTTCGCCGGGTTCACGCGCTACTCGTTCCGGCGCCACGGGGACTTCACGACGCTGGCCGAGGAGCTGCGGTCCATCGACCGGTACCTGCTGCTGCAGCGGGCGAGGTTCGGTGAGGAGCTCCGGGTGACGCTGCGGATCGCGCCCGAGGTGCTGCCGGTCGCCGTCCCGTTCCTGTGTCTCCAGCCGCTCGTGGAGAACGCCGTCCGGCACGGGCTGCAGGACAGGTCGGAGCCCGGCCTCATCACGATCGTGGCGGAGGACGCCGGGGCCGACTGCGTGATCAGCGTGGAGGACGACGGGATCGGCATGGACCCCGAGGACGTCCGGCGGCTCCTCGCGGGGGAGCGGCGGGCGCCCGCGGGCGACGCCGACACCGCCGGGATCGGGCTCGCCAACGTCGACGACCGGCTGCGGCAGGTGTACGGCGACGAGTACGGGCTGGCCGTGGAGACCGGCCCCGGCGCGGGGACGAAGGTGACCGTCCGCGTTCCGAAGTACCGGCCGGGTGTGACGGCCTCTTGACTCCCGCCCGTTCGTTGCATGGAATGTGGCGGACGCTACGGGGAGGACGGTGCTGTGGGGCTGCGTGTCCTGGCGGTGGATGACGAGGCGCCCGCGCTGGACGACCTCGTCCACCTCCTGCGCGCCGACCCGCGCATCGGGGAGATCCACACGGCCCGGGACGGCGCCGCCGCGCTGCGCAAGCTCGACCGGGCCCTCGCGGACGGGCGCCCCATCGCCGCCGTCTTCCTCGACATCCGGATGCCGGGCCTGGACGGCACCGTGCTCGGCCGCGTCCTCGCCCAGTTCGCCCGCGCCCCGCAGATCGTCTACGTGACCGCGTACGAGGAGCACGCGGTCGACGCGTTCGAGATCAAGGCGGCCGACTACATCCTCAAACCGGTCCGGCCGGAGCGGCTGGCCGTCGCGATCCGCCGGGTGACCGAGGTGTTCGAGGAGTCTGGAGATCCCGCCGAGGAGGCGCAGGCCCCGTCCGAGCCGGAGCCGATGCCCGTCGAGCTCGGCGGGGTGACCCGGTTCGTGAACCCGGCCGAGGTGCTGTACGTGGAGGCGCAGGGCGACTACGCGCGGCTGCACACGTCCGGCGGCAGCCATCTGGTGCGGATCCCGCTGGCGGCGCTCGGCGAGCGGTGGAGCGGCGCCGGGTTCGTCCGGGTGCACCGCAGCCATCTCGTCGCGCTGTCGGCGATCAAGGAGCTGCGGCTGGACTCGGGCCGCTGCACGATCGTCGTCGGCGACACCGAGCTGCCGGTCGCCCGCCGGCACGTGCGCGAGCTGCGCGACCTGCTCGTCCGCCGGGCGAGGCGGTCACCCTGAGCGGCGACGAGCGGCCGCGCGCCCCGGCCGGGCCGGCGCCGGGCCGGACGCTGGTCACCGGGCCGCGGACCCGGACCGTCCGCCGCCCCCGCTACCCGGTCACCCGCGAGATCGACGAGCAGACCGGCCTCGGTGAGGCGTACATGCGGTCGCTGGTGCGCACCCAGCTTCGGCTCGCGACGTGGCTGTGCCTGATGCTGGCCGCCGTCGTGTTCGGGCTGCCGCTGCTGTTCGCGCTGGTCCCGGCGGCGCGGGCGCAGGAGGTGTTCGGGCTGCCGCTGCCGTGGGTGCTGCTCGGCGGGCTGATCTACCCGTGGTTCGTCGGCTGCGGCTGGTGGTACGTGCGGCAGGCCGAGCGCAACGAGGACGACTTCGCCGATCTCGTCGACCGCGCAGAGAAACGGCCATGAGTGCCGCGTACGGCATGGCGGGCGTCGTGCTGGTCGTCGTCGCGACCGTGCTCATCGGCGTGCTCGGGGTGCGGATCTCCCGGACCACGTCCGACTTCTACGTCGCGTCCCGGACGGTGACGCCGCTGCGGAACGCGTCCGCGATCGGCGGCGAGTACCTGTCGGCGGCCTCGTTCCTCGGCATCGCCGGGCTGATCCTCGCCTACGGCGCCGACATGCTGTGGCTGCCCGTCGGGTGGACGGGCGGCTACCTGGTCCTGCTCGTGCTGGTCTCGGCGCCGCTGCGCCGTTCGGGCGCCTACACGCTGCCGGACTTCGCCGAGGCGCGGCTGGAGTCCATGGCGGTGCGCCGCGTCGCGAGCGTCCTCGTCGTGCTGATCAGCTGGCTCTACCTGCTGCCGCAGTTCCAGAGCGCCGGGCTCGTGCTGCGGACGGTCACGGGTGCGCCGGTGTGGACGGGCGGCGTGCTCGTCGCGGTCGTCGTCGCCGGCAACGTGCTGTCGGGCGGGATGCGGAGCGTCACGCTCGTCCAGGCGTTCCAGTACTGGATGAAGCTGACCGCGCTGGCCGTCCCGCTGGTGTTCCTGCTGCTGGCGTGGAGGTACGACGGCGCGCCCGGCCTCTCGTCGGACACCCCGCCGCGGTTCAACGAGCGGACGACCGTCGCCGTCGGCATGGCGGTCACCGTGAACGTCAGGGCCCCCGTGGAGGTGGTCGTGGACGGGCAGGTCGACGGGCGGCCCTACTCCGGCACGGCCGTGCGGCTCGACCCGGGGGAGCACCGGTTCCAGCAGGACGCGTCCGTCACCTTCCCGGCCGGCGCCGACGTCCCGCACGTGACCGGACGGCCGGTGAGCACCGACCGGGAATGGGCCCAGCCGCTGGACAGCCGCGACCACTCCCTCTACGCCACGTACTCGCTGATCCTCGCCACGTTCCTCGGGACGATGGGGCTGCCGCACGTGCTCGTCCGCTTCTACACCAACCCGAACGGGCGGGCGGCGCGGCGCACGACCGTGATGGTGCTGTCGCTGCTCGGCGCGTTCTACCTGCTCCCGGCCGTGTACGGGGTGCTCGGACGCCTGTACACCCCCGAGCTGCTGATGACGGGGCGGGCGGACGCCGTCGTGCTGACCCTGCCCGGACGGCTCATCGGCGGGGTCGGCGGCGACCTGCTGGGCGCGCTCGTGACGGGCGGCGCCGTCGCGGCGTTCCTGTCCACGTCGTCCGGGATCACGGTGTCCGTGGCGGGGGTGCTGGCGCAGGACATCCTGCGCGGCGGGGTGCGCTCGTTCCGGGTCGGGACGCTGCTGGCGCTCGTCGTCCCGCTGTGCCTGGCGATCGCGGCCCGGTCCCTCGCCGTCGCGGACGTGGTGGGGCTGGCGTTCGCCGTCGCCGCGTCCACGTTCTGCCCGCTGCTCGTGCTCGGCGTCTGGTGGCGGCGGCTCACCGTGCCGGGCGCGCTCGCCGGGCTCGCCGCCGGCGGCGCGCTCGCGGGCACCGCGGTCGTCGTGACGATCGCGGCCGGGCCGCCGTCCGGTCTGCTCGGCGCGCTCCTCGCCCAGCCGGCCGCCTGGACGGTCCCCGTCGCGTTCGCCGTCATGATCGTCGTGTCGCTGTGCACGCAGGGCCGCGTGCCGCCCGGTGTCGCGCGCATGATGGTGCGCCTGCACACTCCGGAGTCGCTGAGCGTCGACCGGGGCACGTGGCGCCCGCGGCGGGTCTGACCGTTCATCGCGCCAGATCGACCGTTCACCGACGTGCGCGGCAGGCCGTCGACGGTGAACGGCAGCTGAACGCAGCCCCGGCGCTGACCCCTCGCCCGCCCCCAGCTGGATCTTTAGCGTGGCGCGTGACCGGCGTCACAACACAGGAGGGCCCTCGTGTCCGTCGATAAGAGCGCCTCCGGCACCGTCTATGAACGGTTCCAGGGCACCTCGGAGTTCCAGGAGCTCCGGCGCAGATTCCGCAGATTCGCATTCCCCATGACCGCGGCGTTCCTCAGCTGGTACCTGCTGTACGTCGTCCTGTCGGGGTGGGCGCGCGACTTCATGGGCCACAAACTGGTCGGCTCCATCAACGTCGCCCTCGTCTTCGGGCTGCTCCAGTTCGTCTCGACGTTCGCCATCGCGTACTGGTACGCGCGGCACGCCGAGCGCAGCCTCGACCCGGTCGCCGACAAGATCCGCAAGGACATCGAGGCCGAGGCGGCGCCGGCCACCGACGCGACTGCCGGAAGCGCGGAGGACGCCCGATGAGCAACGAGACACTGTCGATCATCCTCTTCCTGGTGTTCGTGGCGGCCACTCTCGCGATCACCGTGTGGGCGAGCCGGAACACCAAGACCGCCACCGACTTCTACGCCGGCGGGCGGACGTTCTCCGGCGCGCAGAACGGCCTCGCCATCGGCGGCGACTACATGTCCGCCGCGTCCTTCCTCGGCATCGCCGGGCTGATCGCCCTTTACGGCTATGACGGCTTCCTCTACTCGATCGGGTTCCTCGTCGCCTGGCTCGTCGCGCTGCTCCTGGTCGCCGAGCTGCTGCGGAACTCCGGCCGGTTCACGATGGCGGACGTGCTGGCGTTCCGGATGAGCCCGCGGCCCGTCCGCACCGCCGCCGGGGTGTCCACCATCATCGTGTCGATCTTCTACCTGCTGGCGCAGATGGTCGGCGCGGGCGCCCTGGTGGCGCTGCTGTTCGGCTTCACCAGCGACTTCGCCAAGGGCGCGACGATCGCGCTGGTCGGCGTGCTGATGATCGTGTACGTGGTGTTCGGCGGGATGAAGGGCACCACCTGGGTGCAGATCGTCAAGGCCGTCCTGCTGATGACCGGCGCCACGCTGATCACGCTGCTGGTGCTCGGCCACTCCGGGTTCAACCTGAACGACCTGCTGAACGACGCCGCCGACCAGAGCGGCAAGGGCGGCGCGTTCCTGGAGCCCGGCCTGCGCTACGCCACCGAGGACTCGGGGCTGACCGGCAAGCTCGACCTGATCAGCCTGGGCCTCGCGCTCGTGCTCGGCACCGCCGGGCTGCCGCACATCCTGATCCGCTTCTACACCGTCCCGACCGCCCGCGACGCCCGCAAGTCCGTGCTGTGGGGCATCGGCATCATCGGCACGTTCTACCTGCTCACGCTGGTGCTCGGGTTCGGCGCCGCGGCGCTCGTCGGGTCCAAGGAGATCGCCGCGGTCAACCCGGCCGGCAACACCGCGGCGCCGCAGCTCGCGGAACGCATCGGCGAGATCGTCTTCGGCGACGCGGGCGGGACGATCCTGCTCGCGGTCATCGCGGCGGTCGCGTTCGCGACGATCCTCGCGGTCGTGGCGGGCCTCACCCTCGCCTCGTCCTCGTCGTTCTCGCACGACCTGTACGCGCACGTGTTCCGCAAGGGCAAGGCCACGGAGCGGGACGAGGTCCGCGTCGCCCGCATCTCCGCCTTCGTCATCGGAGCGGTCTCGATCGTCCTCGGGATCTACGCGCAGCGGCTCAACGTCGCGTTCCTCGTCGCCCTCGCTTTCGCGGTCGCCGCGTCCGGCAACCTGCCCGCGATCCTCTACAGCCTGTTCTGGAAGCGGTTCAACACCTCCGGCGCGGTCGCGGCCATCTACGGCGGGCTCGGCTCGGCGATCTTCCTGGTCGCCTTCTCGCCGGTCGTGTCGGGTGACGAGAAGGCCCTGTTCACCGACTCCGACTTCAGCTGGTTCCCGCTCAGCAACCCCGGGATCATCTCGATCCCGGTCGGCTTCCTGGCCGGCTGGCTCGGGACCGTCCTCAGCAAGGAGTACAACAACGAGAAGTACGCCGAGATCGAGGTCCGCTCCCTGACCGGAGCGGGCGCCGAGGCGGCGTCGAAGCACTGATCCTCCGAAGCCGAGTCGTTCCCGTCCCCGGCGGCCGAGCAGGGCCCCCACCCCCGTACGCCGGACGGGACACGGCTCGCCGCGCGGGCGACCGTCGCCCGGTCCCGCGCGGCCGCGGCCCCGTCCCCCTCACGCCCCCGGGACGGGGCCGCCTCCGTTCTCCGGCGGGAGCCGGCCCGGCTTCGCCGGCCGGCTCCCGCCGGACGTTCCCGGCCGCTACGGTGACGGTCCATGGCCCCCCATCGCTACGGCTGGAAGACGATCCGCGCCGAGAACATCGTCGGCTGCACGGCCGGGCTGCTGCGCTTCGCGACGCCCGCCGAGATGGACGTGCTGATCGGGATGCTGCCGGACGAGCACGTCCGGCTGGCCGCGCGCAGTCACGGTATGGCGAACCGGGTCGTGCTGGAGGCGCTGCTGCGGCGCGGCGGGCCCGGCGACCTGGATCTGCTCGTCCAGCACGCGCTGCGGGCCGGCGACCCGCCGTCCCTGCTCGGCCGGCTGCTCGACCTGGACGCCCCGGAGGTCAACGCGACCCTGCTGGACGCCGTGACCGCGCTCGGCGGCGTCCCGCGGAACCTGCGGCGCCAGCTCGCCCACCAGACCTCGCGCCGGGACGGCGCCACGCCGCGCCCGCTGCCCGCCGCGACGCGGCAGGACCTCCTGTCCGGGCTGGGCGGGTCGGGTGCGCTCGACCACGCGATGCTGTACTCGGCCGACCCCGACATGGCCGGGACGGCGCTGTGGTTCCTCGGCGCGGGCGCCGACCCGCACGGCGCCGTCCAGGCGTGCCGGACCCTCCTCGACGCGCATCGCGGCCACGAGATCAGGCAGCTCGTCGAGCAGGGACGGCTGCCCGCGTTCCAGTGGGGGCCGGACGGGTCGCTGCCGAGCGTGCTGGCGTACGCGCAGGCGGCGCTGGAGTCGGGGCAGGGGGAGTGGCGGCTGCGCGACCTCTCCGACCAGGCTCGCAAGGCCGAGTTCCTGCGGTCGGTCGCCGAGATCGCCGACGCGGCCGGGTGCGAGCCGTGGCGCGGCCGGCCGCTCGTCCGCACGGTGGTGCACCGCCGCCATCCCGGCGTCCCGCGCGTCGGCTGGGACGACGTCCTGGCGGACGAGCGGCGCCGGCGGGCGAAGGAGGGACCGATCCCCCGCCGCGCCGCCCGGTTCATGGCGAAACGTACCGATACTCCGCTCGAACTGCAGCGGACGGTGGTCGCCGATCACCCGGACCTCGCCGCGCTCATCTGCGACCCGTCGCCGGTACTGCTCGCCGACCTGTGCGGCCAGGAGACGCGTCCGGGCTCGGACGTACTGGTGAAGGTCGCCGGGAACGGCCTGGTCGCCGGGACGCTGACCGCCGAGTTCGTGGTGGCGACCGTCCCCGAGGAGGCGCTGGCGGACGTCGCGGAGTCGCTGTGGCTGCCCGGCCTGCGCGGCACGGCGCGGATCCGGGCGAGGCTCGGCCTGGACGGGGACGTCCCGCTCGCCCCGCTGTTCGTCGACGAGACCGGCGACGGGCGCGCGAGGCGCCTGCGGGAGCCGGGGACGCGGCGGCACTGGGATCCCGAGCCGATCTACGGCACCTACGCGGCCCGGGTGCTGCGCGAGGTGGAGGACCCCACCGCCGATCTGGTGCTCTCCGTCGCCGAGGTGGACAGGCTGCTCGCCCCGGCCGACGGCGCCTTCCCCGACCCGCGCGTCCTGCGCCGCCTGGCCGAGCACGTCGACCGGCATCTCGGCGGGCGCCCGGACGCGTGGCGGGTGGCCCTGAAGCTGCTGGGCGAAGGGTTCGCCGGGGCGCTGCCCGAACTGATCGCGACCGCCGGCGCCGTCACCAGCTGACCACGCGGTAGTCCTTCAGCAGGCAGCCGTACGGCGGGTCGCCGTCGCGTTCCCCGCGCACGATCGGGTCGTAGACGCGGGCGGCGGCGTCCACCACGTCCAGCGGCGGGCGGAACCCGGCGGCGGCGCGGCGCGCCCGGTCCGCGGTCGGCTGCTGGTCGGTGAACCAGCCCGGGTCGACGCTGGTCACGTACACGCCGTGCTCGGCCAGCTCGGACGCCACCGTGCGGGTCAGCATGTTCAGCGACGCCTTCGCCATGTTGGTGTGGGGGTGCTCGGCGCCCTTGTAGACGCGGTCGAACTGCCCCTCGACGGCCGACACGTTCACCACGTACCGGCGCGGGTGCGCGGACCGCTCCAGCAGCGGGCGCAGGCGCCCCAGCAGAAGGAACGGCGCCGTCACGTTGATGAGCTGCACCTCCAGCAGCTCGACCGGATCGACCTCGTGCACCAGCCGCGTCCAGGAGTTGTCCGTGGACGGGTCGGGGAGCAGGCCCGCCACGTCCACCGTCCCGTCGCGCGTCGCGACCGGCAGCGTCACCGCGCCCGGCAGTGCCCCCGAGCCCGGCAGTGTCCCCGAGCCCGGCAGTGTCCCCGAGCCCGGCAGTGTCCCCGAGCCCGGCAGCGTGGCCGGGCCCGGCAGGGCGGCGGCGCCCTCGCCCGCCAGCAGCTTCGCGTACGACTCCGGCGGGTGGCGGAGCGTCTGCGCGGCGTGGTTCACGAGGATGTCGAGAGGCTCACCCTCCGCGACCAGGCCGTCGCACCAGCGGACCAGACCCGGAATGTCGCGCAGGTCCATTCCGGTGACGGTGAGCCGGTCCTGCCATTCCTCGCGGTCCGGCGCCTCGGAGAACCGGCGGCGCGCGTCGGCCGGGAACCGGGTGAGGGCGGTGACCGCGGCGCCGTCCCGCAGCAGCTTCAGCACGAGCTCGAAGCCCGCCTTCACCCGGCCGCCCGTGACGATCGCGCGGCGACCGGCGAGGTCGGCGCGGGCGCCGCGGCGCCGGTGGTGCTCGTCCGCGCAGGGCGGGCACAGCCGGTGGTAGAAGGCGTCCGCCTCCCGGAAGTTCGCCTTGCACACGTAGCAGCTGACCAGCCCGTTGAGGGGGATCCGCGGCCGGGCGGCCGCCCGCGGCGGCTCCACCGGGACGCCCTCCTCGCGGCCGGCATCGCCGGTCGCCGTCCCGGCCAGCACCCGCGCGTCCGCCTCCGCGCGCCTCCGCCGGGCGGCCGCCCGCTCCCTCTCGCGGGTGCGTTTGACGAACGCGCCCGCCGCCGCCCGCACCCGCTCCAGATCGGGATGCCCGTCCGGTTCGTCCGCGAGTTCGGAAAGTTCGGCAAGGACGCGCAGGCAGGTCCGTACATCCTCTTCGCGCATACCCGCCATTAAATCGGGTGAATCCGGGCCGGATCGCCCGGCCATTGGATCGGCGGGCGGGTGCCGGGTTAAGATCAAAAAACCGGCTCGCGGATGTCCGGCCTGGCTGGAATTCGCGGGCTTGGCTCTGGCTTCCGCCAATTGTGCCCAAATGGTGGCGCTCCGTTCCCCCGCGAGGAAGCCGCACGTTCATATCGTCATGTCTGGGGAGCGTGTGCATGCCCGTGGAATCGGAGGGGGCCGTCCTCGCGGCGAGTCCGCATATCGGAGAGGCGGAGATCGAGGCCGCGGTGCGCGTCCTGCGCAGCGGCCGGGTCGTGCAGGGGCCGGAGGTCGCGGCGTTCGAGGAGGAGTTCTCCGCGATCGTCGCGGGACGGCACTGCGTGGCCGTCAACTCGGGGACGTCCGCGCTGCAGCTCAGCCTGCTCGCGCTCGGGATCGGCCCCGGCGACGAGGTGATCGTCCCGTCGTTCACGTTCGCGGCCAGCGCGAACGCGGTCCGCCTGGCCGGCGCCGAGCCGGTCTTCGCCGACATCGAGCCGGGCTCGTTCTGCGCCGACCCGGACGCCGTCGCGGCCGCGGTCGGCCCGCGCACCGCGGCGATCATGCCGGTGCACCTGTACGGGCACCCGGCGGCGATGGACCGCATCGGGCCGCTCGCGGAGCGGCACGGCCTCGCCGTCGTGGAGGACGCCTGCCAGGCGCACGGCGCCGCCCTCGGCGCGGTCCCGGCCGGGGCGATGGGCACGGCCGGCTGCTTCAGCTTCTACCCGACCAAGAACATGCACTCCCTCGAAGGCGGCATGGTCACCACGGCCGACGCCGCGACCGCCCGGACGCTGCGGCTGCTGCGCAACCAGGGCATGGAGCAGCGGTACGCCAACGAGATCGTCGGCGCGAACATGCGGCTCACCGACGTCGCCGCCGCCATCGGCCGCGAGCAGCTCAAGCGGCTGGCGGACTGGACCGAGCGGCGCCGCGCCAACGCCGCCCTGCTGGACGCGAAGATCACCGCCGCGGTCACGCCGCCGGTCGCGCCCGGGGCCCGGCACGTCTACCACCAGTACACCGTCCGGGTCCGCGACCGCGACGCCGTCCGGCGGCACCTGGACGCACGCCGGATCGGCCACGCCGTCTACTACCCGACGCCCGTCCACCGGCTGGCCCCGTACCTGAAGGACGGGCGGCCGGACCCGCGCTGGGACCTGCCCGAGACCGAGCGAGCCGCCGCGGAGGTGCTGTCGCTCCCCGTGCATCCGGCGCTCACCGGCGAGCAGCTCGCCCGCGTCGCCGACGCCGTCGACGAGACAGCGGCCGTCGACGAGACCGGGGCCGCGCTGTGAGCGCCCCGCTCCGCGCCGGCATCGTCGGGTTCGGCGTGATGGGACGCAACCACGCCCGCATCCTCACCGGGCTGGAGGGCGTGGACCTCGTCGGCGTCGTCGACCCGGCGGGACGGCCGGACCGGGTCCCGCACGGCGTCCCGCTGCTGGAGTCGGTCGCCGAGCTCATGGAGGTCGGGATCGACTACGCGGTGGTCGCCTGCCCGACGGCGCTGCACGGGGAGGTGGGGCTGGCGCTGGCCGAGGCCGGCGCGGGCGCGCTCATCGAAAAGCCCCTCGCGGAGTCGGTGGAGGCCGCCGAACGGCTGGTCACGGCGTTCGAGTCGCGCGGCCTGGTCGCGGGCGTCGGGCACATCGAGCGCTTCAACCCGGCGCTGCAGAGCATGCGGACCCGGCTGGAGGCGGGCGAGCTCGGCGAGGTGTTCCAGGTCGTCACCCGCCGCCAGGGGCCCTTCCCGCACCGGATCTCCGACGTCGGCGTGGTCAAGGACCTCGCCACCCACGACATCGACCTGACCGCGTGGGTGACCGGCCAGGACTACGTGACGATCTCCGCGCACACGGTCGCGCGCAGCGGACGTCCGCACGAGGACATGGTCGCGGCCATCGGGCGGCTCGCCGACGGCTCCATGGTCAGCCACCTGGTGAACTGGCTGAGCCCGCTCAAGGAGCGCACGACGGTCGTCACCGGCGACCGCGGCTGCTTCGTCGCCGACACGCTCACCGCCGACCTGACGTTCTACGCCAACGGTGAGATGAGCACCGAGTGGGAGGCGCTGCGGGCGTTCCGCGGCGTCTCCGAGGGAGACATGATCCGGTACGCGATCCCCAAACGCGAGCCGCTGCTGATCGAGCACGAACGCTTCCGCGACGCGTTCCGCGCGGGCGGCGACGGCCACGTCGTGACGCTGCGGCAGGGCCTGCGGACGGTCGAGGTGTCGGCCGCCGTCCTGGAGTCGGCCAAGCTCGGCAGGACGGTCTCGCTCCCCGCGCAGGTCGCGCAGGAGCAGGTCGCGCAGCAGCAGGAGCCCCAGGAACCCCAGGAGCCGCAGGAGGTGGCAGGTGCCGTCTGACCGGCTTCCGGAGCGGAGCGCCAGCGGAGTGGAAGAAGACGGTCAGGCCTCAACCGGGGAGCGTGGGGGGTCGTCCCCCCACAATGACGCCGCGCCCGATGTGACGGTGATCGTCGCGGTCTACAACACGATGCCGTACCTGACCGAGTGCCTGAAGTCGCTGGCCGAGCAGACGATCGGCCCCGAGCGGATGGAGGTCGTGGCGGTCGACGACGGCTCCACCGACGGCGGCGGCGCCGAGCTGGACCGGTTCGCGGAGGAGTACCCGGACGTCTTCACGGTGCTGCGGCAGCCGAACTCCGGCGGCCCGGCGGCCCCCAGCAACCGCGCCCTGGACGTCGCCTCCGGCCGCTACGTCTACTTCGTCGGCGCCGACGACCATCTCGGCACCGAGGCGCTGGAGCGCATGGTGGCGGCGGCGGACGAGTGGGGCTCGGACGTCCTCGTCGGCAAGATGGAGGGCGTCAACGGCCGGGCGGTGCGGCGCCCGGAGCTGTTCGCGGAGAACCGTCCCGAGATCGACCTGTACGACTCGGTGCTCCCGTGGGTGCTGTCGAACTGCAAGCTCTTCCGCCGCGACCTCGTCGAACGGCACAAGCTGCGCTTCCCCGAGCACATGCGGATCGGCAGCGACCAGCCGTTCACCCTGGAAGCGTGCGTGCGCGCCCGGCGGATCTCCGTCCTGGCCGACTACACCTGCTACTACGCGGTGCTGCGCGAGGACGGCGGCAACATCACCCAGGGCGCCGTCGACGTCCGCACCAGGCTCGAATGCGCGGAGAGCCTGTTCGGCGTCGTCGCCGGCCTGCTCGAACCCGGCCCGCGGCGGGACGCGATCCTGAAGCGCCACACCCGGTGGGAGCTGACGATGCCGACACGGGAGGGGTTCCTCGACCTCGACCGCGAGGCCCGGCGCGACGTCTGCGCGCGCGTCGGGCGGCTCGTCGAGGAGTACGTGAGCGACGACGTCCTCTTCACGCTGCCGATCGTCCGCCGGGCCAGGCTGCGGCTCGCCCAGCTCGGCGAGGCGGACCTGCTGTGCGAGGCCATCCGGGCGGGACGGGACGGGCACGCTTACCCGATCGCCCTCAAGAACGGCCGGACCTACCTCGCCTACCAGGGCTTCGAGGACCCCGATCTCGGCCTCCCGGACGAGCTCTACGAGATCACCAAGGGCATGCGCAAGCGGCTGTCCCAGGAACTGCGCACCGTCCGCGCCCGGCGGGACGGCGACCTCGTCGAGCTCACCGTGCGGACTCCGTTCACCGGCCCCGACGCCGCGGACCCCGCGGTCGCCGGGCTGGCGCTGGCCCCGCGCGGCGGCCGGGAACGCGTCCACCTGGACGAGGCCGTCGTCACCCGCGAACCCCGCGAGGACGGGCTCCACCTGACCGCGCGGATCCCGGTGGCGCTGCTCGTCGAACCCGGACCGGTGCGGCACGACCTGCGGCTGCTCCTCCGCGCGTCCGGCGAGACGCACGACGCCGCCGTCCCCGCGGACCTGCCGGGGCCGGTCGGCGGGCTGGTCTGGCACCGGGCCAGACCGCACCGGCTGTCGGTGACCGGCGACACCCGGCACGGCACGGTGCTCGACACCCGTCCGGTCCGCCCGGCCCGCGCCGTCGCCGCGCGGGTCCGGCGTGCGGCGTCCTCTGGAGGTAGGTAGCACATGCGGATCTGCGTGGTCGCGCTCGGCAAGATCGGTCTCCCGCTGGCGGTGCAGTTCGCCCGCAAGGGACACCGGGTGATCGGCGCCGACGTGGACGAACGCGTCGTCGCCGACGTCAACGCCGGCCGCGAGCCGTTCCCCGGCGAGGCGGACCTCGGCGTCCACCTCGGCGAGGCGGTCCGGGCCGGGCTGCTGACGGCGACGACCGACACGGCGGCGGCGGTCGCCGGCGCCGAGGCGGTCGTCGTGGTCGTCCCCCTCTTCGTGGACGGGACGGGCACCCCCGACTTCGGCTGGATGGACGCGGCGACCCGGTCGATCGCCGAGGGCATGCGCCCGGGGACGCTCGTCAGCTACGAGACGACGCTGCCCGTCGGCACCACCCGGAACCGCTGGGCGCCGATACTGGCGGAGGGGTCCGGCCTCACCGCCGGCGAGGACTTCCACCTGGTGTTCAGCCCGGAACGCGTGCTCACCGGCCGGGTGTTCGCCGACCTGCGCCGCTACCCGAAGCTGGTCGGCGGCATCGACGAGGCGTCCGCCCGGCACGGCGTCGCGTTCTACGAGCAGGTGCTCGACTTCGACGACCGGCCCGACCTGGACCGGCCCAACGGCGTCTGGGACCTCGGCTCCGCGGAGGCGGCCGAGCTCGCCAAGCTCGCCGAGACCACCTACCGCGACGTCAACATCGGCCTCGCCAACCAGTTCGCCCGCTACGCCGGCAGCGTCGGGGTGGACGTCACCAAGGTCATCGAGGCCTGCAACACCCAGCCGTACAGCCACATCCACCAGCCCGGCATCGCCGTCGGCGGCCACTGCATCCCGGTGTATCCGCGGCTGTACCTCTGGAACGACCCGTCCGCGACCGTCGTCCGCGCCGCCCGGGACGCCAACCTGGACATGCCCGAGTACGCCGTCGGCCTGCTGGCCGGCGCCTACGGCGACCTCACCGGCGCCGAGGTCCTGGTGCTGGGCGCGGCGTATCGCGGCGGCGTCAAGGAGACGGCGTTCTCCGGCGTCTTCCCGACGGTCGAGGCGCTCAGAGCCCGCGGCGCCGTCCCGTACGTGTCCGACCCGCTGTACTCGGCGGACGAGCTGGTGGCCCTGGGGCTTCCCCCGTACCGGGGTGAGCCGGTGACCGCCGCGATCGTCCAGGCCGACCACGCCGCCTACCGCGAGCTGGGCGCGTCCGACCTGCCCGGCGTCAAGGCGCTCGTGGACGGCCGCCGCATCACCGACCCCGCCCGCTGGCCCGGCGTGGAGCACGTCGTCATCGGCGGCCCCGCGCGCGGCACCGGCACGTCTCGGCCCGCCGGGTCCCCGGCCCTCGACGCCGGATGACCCCGGCCAGACAGAACGGAGAAGAGCGCATGCAGACCGAAGGCGAGAGCGCGCCGGAGAAGCCGCGCGGCCGCGTCGTCATGCTCGTCGACAACGATGTGGTGCGCGACTCCCGGGTGCAGAAGGCGGCGACGTCGGCCGCCGAGGCGGGCTGGGAGGTGCATCTCCTCGGCTGCACCTCGGCGAAGAAGGGCCGCTCCTGGACGCTCGGCGGCGCCCGCGTCCGGCTCCTGCCGCTCCAGCACACGCTGCAACGGAGGAAGAGGCACGGCGCCCTGCGGGCCACGCTCCGCCGGCCGCTCGCGTACGCGCACCCCGACGTGGCGGACTACCGGCGCCGGCTCGTCCAGTCCCGGCGGGCCGACCTCGCCGCCACGCGCCTCGCGCCCGGGTCCGGCGGGCCGGTGCGCAAGGGGTGGCTGCTGGCGCGGCGCGTCGCGGCGAAGGCCCAGTCGCGATGGGTGGCGCTGCGCGTCCGGCGGACCGACGCGCTCGCCGAGGCCCGCAGGGACCCGCGTTCTCCCGTGGAGCGGCTGGCGATCAAGTTCTGGCTGACGCTCCTCGGCGACCGCGCGTGGCGCGTCCTCGACCGCAACCTGTGGGACTGGGACAGCGCCTACGGGAAGGTCATCGATCGGCTGGAGCCCGACATCGTCCACGCCAACGACTTCCGGATGCTCGGCGTCGGCGCGCGCGCCGTGCGGCGGGCGCGCGCCAAGGGCCGGAGGACGAAGCTCGTGTGGGACGCCCACGAGTTCCTGCCGGGCATCCGGCCCTGGGCGGTCGAGCCGCGCTGGCACCCCGCCGTGTGCGCGTACGAGCGCGAGTACGCCGGGACGGCCGACGCGGTCATGACCGTCTCGGAGGCCCTGGGCGACCGGCTCGTCGAGCGTCACGGCCTGCGGCACCGGCCGACGGTCGTGCTGAACGCCCCGCTGACCGGCGGCGAGCCCTCCACCGGTGACCCCGTCCCGGACATGCGGGAGCTGTGCGGCGTCGGCCCTGACACCCCGATCGCCGTCTACAGCGGCAGCGCCGCCGTGCAGCGGGGCCTGGACATCATGATCGAGGCGCTGCCGCGGCTGCCCCGGCTGCACGTCGCGCTGGTCGTCTCCTCGGCGCGGTCGGACTACGTCCGGGGCCTGCTCGCCCGCGCCAAGGAGCTGGACGTCGCCGACCGGGTCCACACGCTGCCGTACGTGCCGTTCGACCAGGTCGTCCCGTTCCTGGCGGCGGCCGACATCGGCGTCATCCCGATCCACCACTGGCCGAACCACGAGATCGCGCTGATCACCAAGTTCTTCGAGTACTCGCACGCGCGGCTGCCGATCGTCGTCAGCGACGTGCAGGCGATGGGCGACATGGTGAAGTCCACCGGGCAGGGCGAGGTCTTCCACGCCGAGGACCTCGCCGACTACGTGCGGGCGGTCGAGACGGTGCTCGCCGATCCGCGGCGGTACCGGGCCGTGTACGACGACCGGCCCGACCTGCTCCGCGGGTGGACGTGGGAGGCGCAGGCCGAGATCCTCGACGGGGTCTACACCCGGCTGCTGAACGACGGCCGATGACGGCCGGCCGAGCGGGGGACCGGGACGTCGCCGTCGTCACCCCCTGGTATCCCAACCCGACGCAGGTGTGGGCGGGGTCCTTCGTCCAGGCGATGGTCGAGGCGACGGCGCCGGGCTGCGGCGAGGTGATCGTCTACCACACCGAGGCGTGGCTGATGAACCGGCCGCGGGAGGAGGTGGAGGCGGCGCGGGAGGCGCACCGGCTGCTGCTGCCGGTCGCGCTGCACCCCGCACCGGCCGTCGCGGGCGCCCGGCTGCTGCGCGTGCCGGTCCCGACGGTGCCGGACTACACGTTCGCCGATCTCGCCCGGGAGCACGCGTCCTGGCTGCGCGAGGCCCTGGGCGGCGAGCCGATCCCGGCACCCGTCGTCCACGCGCACGTGGGGTTGCGCGGCGGCTGGACCGCCCTGGAGAACGCGCGCCCGGACGCCCGCGTGTTCGTCACCGAGCACGCGTCCTTCCTCGACAAGGTCCTCGCCCAGCCGGACTCGCTGGAGCTGTACGAGCAGGTCCTGGAACGGTGCACCGGCTTCTTCGTGGTGACCGACGTGCTGCGGGACAGGCTCGCCGAGGCCTTCCCGGCGCTCGCCGGCAAGATCGAGATGATCTCCAACCCGATCTCGTTCGCGGAGTCCCGGCCGCGTCCCGTTACGGAGCTGCGCCGCTGGCTGTACGTCGGCACGCTCGTCGAGCGCAAGGGGGTCGGCCTGCTGGTGGAGGCGTTCGCCGCGTGCCACGCCGAGGACCCCGGGCTGACGCTGACCGTCGCCGGTGCGGGCGGGCTCGCCGGCCGGCTCGCGGAGCGGGCGGACGAGCTCGGGGTCGGCCACGCGGTGTCGTTCCTCGGCGAGGTCGCCCCGGACGAGGCCGTGCGGCTCATGCGGGAGCACAATCTCCTCGTCCACGCGGCCCGGTGGGAGACCTTCGGAGTGTCGGTCATCGAGGCGGTGGCGGCGGGGCTGCCGGTGCTCGTCACCCGGTGCGGCGGCCCGGAACGGACACTCGCGGGAATAGAGAGCGCCGCCGGGGAAATGATCGAGGTCGAGGAGGATCCGGAGTCGATCGTCGCGGGGTTCCGCAGGCTGCGCGACCGCTTCCCGGACGGCCTCGACCTCGCGAAGGCCCGCGCGGTCCTGGACGAGCGCTTCGGGTACCGCACGGTCGCCGAGGCGCACCACCGGCACTGGTTCCGGGAGGCCGGCACGGGGGACGCCGGCAAGGGGGGAGATGCGTGAACGTGCTGTTCGTGGCGCTCGGGGCCACCCGCCGGCCCGCGGTCGCCAGGGAGTCGGCGCGGGTCGTCGCGGACGGCGGAAGCGCCACCGTGCTCGTCCGCAAGCCGTCCGCGTGGGCGCGGGATCCGCTCGCGGACGGTGTCGACACCGTCGAGCTGCCCGAGCTCGAACGCCGCTACCGTCCCGCCGCGGCGCGGATCCTGCTGTACCGGATCCCGCGGCTGCTGCTGCGCGCGTGCCTTCCGGGGCCGCTGCGCGGGGTGCGCCGGCGGCTCGACTCCGCGTACCGCCGCCGCGTCGCCGGCCCCGTCGACCGCCGGCTGCTCCGCTTCTACCGGCGCGACCCCGTCGCGGTCCGGCGGCGGGTCGTCCGCCGCGAGCTGCTGCGCGGCCGGTCCATCGACCTGGTCGTCGTCGCGGACCCGCAGTCCATGGTGACCGTCTCCGAGCTGGTGGACGTCATCGCGGACGCGGGAGCGCGCCCCGCCTACGCCATCGACCACGAGGTGCCCCCGGCCCGTTCCGCCAGAGGATGAGCCAATGACCGGACACCGTCCGCGCCTGCTGTATCTCGCCTTCTACTTCCCGCCGTCCCGCGCCAGCGGGGTGTACCGCCCGCGGGCGACCGCCAACCGGCTGACCGAGCTGGGCTGGGACGTGACCGTCTTCGCGGCGCCCCTGGCGTTCCTGTACGGCACGCTCGACTCCGTCGACGACGAGCTGCTGGCGACCGTCGACCCGCGGATCACGCTGGTGCGGCCGGAGCTGAACCGGTTCGCCTGGCAGACGGACCTGCGCGAGTACAGCGGGTTCCGCGGGGCGTTCCCTCAGCTCGCCCAGTCGCTGTACACGTGGGGCCAGAAGCACGTCTTCCCCGAGCACTACGCGTCCTGGGCGCGGGCCGGTGTCGCGCGGGCGCTGCGGATGCACGCGCGGAGCAGGTTCGACGTCGTCCTCGCGACCGGGAACCCGTTCGCCTCGTTCGCCGCGGCCTGGCTGTTCCACCGGCTGACCCGCACCCCCTACGTCATCGACTACCGGGACTCCTGGACCCTCGACCAGTTCACCGAGGAGCCGAGGTTCGGGGACGGGCATCCCGCGTGGCGCTGGGAGCGGCGGGTGCTGAGGTCGGCGGCGGCGGCGCTGTTCGTCAACGACGCGCAGCGCGCCTGGCACGCCGAGCGCCACCCCCCGGCGGCCGGGCACATGATGACCGTCCTGAACGGCTGGGACGCCGACACGCTCCCGCGGATCGCCGAGCCGCCCCCGGCCGCACGGGCGGGAGAGCGGGCGCCCCGGTTCGCCTACGTCGGGACGGTGACCGACCAGCAGCCCATCGAGGCGCTGGTCGAGGGCTTCGCCCGCGCCCGGGAGCTTCCCGGCCTGACGGACGCCGTCCTGGACTTCTACGGGTACTTCGGCTTCTTCAAGAACACCGACCGGCGGCTCCGCGAGCGGTTCGCCGCCGCGGCGGACGGTGCCGAGGAGGGCGACGACCGGGTCCTCGCGCCGGGGGTGCGCTACCGGGGCCCGGTGTCGAAGACCGCGCTCGCCGGGGTCTACCAGGACTCCGACGTGCTGGTGTTCCTCAACGGGGGCGGGCGCTACGTGACGTCCGGAAAGATCTTCGAGTACATGGCGGCGGGACGGCCCGTCGTGTCGGTCCACACGCCCGGGTCGGCGGCCGAGGAACTCCTGCGGGACTACCCGCTGTGGTTCAACCCGGGCGGGCTCGACCCGGCCGGCATCGCCGCCTCGATGGCCGCGGCGGCGAAGGCGGCCGCGGGCCTCGACGAGCGGCAGGTGGCGGAGGCCCGCTCCTACGCCGACCGCTTCGAGCGGAACGTGACCCTGGAGCCGCTCGTGGAGCGGCTCACCGACCTGGCCGCCCGCGGGCGCGCCGTGGCCAGGTGACCGCGATGGGAGGCGGTGACGTGGGAGACGGTGACAGGGGCGACGCGGGAGCACCTCGGGTGCTGGTCCTGGCCATGGACCCCGGGCTGACGATGGACCCCGATCCCGCCGTGTCCGCCAAGCGCCAGTACGCGCGCATCATCGGGCTGGCCGGCCACTTCGCGGAGGAGGAGGGGGCCGAGGTCCACCTGGTGACGGCCGAGGGGGACGGCTGGCGGGATCTGGACGAGCGGGTGCGCCTGCACCGGCTCGACCGGGCGGAGGGTGGACATCCCCTGCCCTGGCTGGAGCACGCCCTCGTGGTCAGGGCGCCGCGCCTCGTCCTGCGGCCGGTGACGCGGCTCGGCGGTCCCGGTGCCCGGCTGAGCCGCGTGCGGAGCCGCGCCTCCCGCGGCGTCCACCGGCGGCTGTTCGTGCCGTTCTACCGGCACGTCCGGCCGCTCCTGCTGGCCCGCCTCGCGCAGCGGCGCCTGCTGCGCGAGATCGGCACCGACCGGCTCGCCCGCGTCATAGTGATGGACCGGACGTCGGTGCCGCTCGGCCGGCGGCTGGTGCGCCTGCATCCGCATCTCGCCGTGACGACGCGGCAGGACCGGAGCCTCGACGCCAGGCCCTGACCGGATCAGCGCTTCTCGATGAGGACCGTCGTGCCGGGGGCGCCGTCCGCGGGCACCTCGGCGTAGCGCTCGCCGGTCCGCGGGCACTCCCACGTCCCGTCCGGGCCCTCGGCGAGCCGGGCGCCGGCGCGGCCCACCCAGCCGATCCGGCGGGCGGGGACGCCCGCGACCAGGGCGAAGTCGGGGACGTCGCGGGTGACGACCGCGCCCGCGGCGACCATCGCCCAGCGGCCGACGCGGACCGGCGCGACGCACACGCTGCGGGCGCCGAGCGAGGCGCCCTCGGCGACGTGCACGCCGACGGCCTCCCAGTCGGCGCCGCGCTTCAGCCTGCCGTCCGGGTCGACCGAGCGGGGCTCCCGGTCGTTGGTGAGGACGACGGCCGGGCCGACGAACACGCCGTCCTCCAGCACGGCGGGCTCGTAGACGAGGGCGTGGTTCTGCAGCTTGACGTTGTCGCCGATGCGCACGCCCGCCCCGACGTAGGCGCCGCGTCCCACGATGCAGCCCGCGC
Source organism: Actinomadura madurae (assembly GCF_047130825.1). Classification (NCBI taxonomy): domain Bacteria; kingdom Bacillati; phylum Actinomycetota; class Actinomycetes; order Streptosporangiales; family Thermomonosporaceae; genus Actinomadura; species Actinomadura madurae. The sequence goes on along the minus strand of NZ_CP083237.1, from coordinate 5,577,233 downwards.
CCAGCCGGGCACCCTCGCGGATCTGGGCGAGGTCCCACACGGTCGTGCCGTCGCCGAGCTCGGCGCTCGGGTCGACCTGGGCGCTCGGGGTGATCCGGTGGGTCATGGGCCGCCTTCCTGGACGTCGCGATCATTGTCCCGGGTCCGGAGCCGGATCGCGAGGCCCCGGCGGGCGCGTCGCAGCCGTGCCCTCATCGGCACCGTGACGTGCACGGTCAGCGGGTTCCGGTCGAGCCGGACGTGCATGCGGCGCGGCGGCACCAGCGACGCGCCCATCGGCCCGAGCGTCCCGGCGCCGTCCCCGAGGCGGACCGGCACGGGCGCCCCCACGCCGTCGATCTCGAAGGACGCGCGCCAGGGACCGGGCCGGGCGCCGGCGAGCGAGACGTCGGCGCGGCGGCGGGCCGGCTCGTCCGGATCGGCGGCCAGCGGCGCGCGGAGCACGGTCTCGTCGCCCGGCAGCCGGAGCAGCAGGCTCATGCGCGGCGGCGGGCCGGACGCCAGCACCGGCGGCGGTTCGGCGAGCACCCGGAGGCGCCGCCCGGGACCCCGGCGCAGCTCGACGCCCGCGAGGTCGGCGGAGGTGAGGCCGCCGCCGACCTCCAGCGCGAGCGTGCCGCGCCCCCGGCCGGGCAGCGGGCGGACGAGGCGCCAGCGGCCGTCCGCCTCGACCAGGCAGGCGCGCGGGACGCTCATCCCCCGAGGCTTGACCACCTCGACCGTGAGGATGTGCCCGTCGAGGACGGCCTCCAGGCCCATCGTCCAGCGGCCGTCCGCCCAGGCTCCGGACGCCGGCGCGACCGTCGCGGTGAAGGTCGTTGCCCGCCCCTCTCCGGTCAGGTCGCCGGGGGCGGTCGTGCAGCCGATCCGGTGGCGGACGCCGCCGCTCTCCACGACCAGATGGACGTCCGGTGACCCCTGGTCCACGTCCCGGATCACGACCGTCCCGTCGATCCTCAGCCCGGAGCCGTCCCAGGCGACGCCGGTCAGCGCGGACTTCAGCCTCGGTGACGTCTCGTAGCACGTGTCCGGAATGCCCGTGGTGCCGTCCCGGAAGAAGGGGTACCGGGCGTACGCGCGCCCCGCCTCCAGCAGCACGGCCGGGCGGACCCCGTTCCGGTGGAACCGCAGGACCCTCTCCAGCTCCTCGACGAGATCGTGCCGCAGGCAGTGGGCGAGCACCCGGCGCATCGGGTTGTAGCGGGCCAGGAGGCCGGGGGTGAGCCAGGTGTCCAGCAGGTCGCGGCTCCCGGTGAGGGCCACCTTGCGCTCTTCGGCGGAGGAGTCGAGGTAGAGGCGTTCGAGCCGGCCGAACACCTCCAGCTGGAGGTAGCGGTGGTGCAGGCGCTCCCGCAGCTCCCCCGGCTCGGTGTGCTCGGCGACCAGCGCCATCGCGCGGTGGGCGATCGCGTGGACGTCGGCGGTGGACGCGCCGCCGACCTGGGTGCTGCTCGTCCCGTCCGCCCTGGCGGCCCAGAGGTAGCAGTCGTAGTCGGCGAGGACGGAGACGCCGCCCGCGTTCAGGTACGCGCCGGCGGTGAAGAGCTGGTCCTCGTGGGAGAGCAGCCCCTCGGTGAACCGCAGCCCGGCCCGCTCGACCAGCGACCGGCGGAACAGCTGCAGGGCGGCCATGGACATGCGGGGGAACAGGTCGCAGTCCGGGTCGAGCACGTGGGTGCGCTCGATGGTGCGGTCGAACACCTTCGGCACCCTGCGCCCGCCCGTCCCGACCTGCTTGCCGAGGACGACGTCGGTGCCGTTGCGCTCCGCCATCGCCGTCATCCGCTCCAGCGCCTCCGGGCCCAGCCGGTCGTCGGCGTCCAGGAAGAACACGAACGTCCCGGACGCCAGCTCCAGCCCCCGGTTGCGCGGCGCGCCCGCGCCCCCGGAGTTCGGCTGGTGGACGACCGTGAGCCGGTCGTGGGCGCGGGCGAGCCCGTCCAGCAGCTCGCCGCCGCCGTCGGTCGAGCCGTCGTCGACCGCGATGATCTCGACCTGCTCCGCCGGCAGGGTCTGGGCGAGGACCGACTCCAGGGCGCCGCCCACGGTGTCCCGGCAGTCGAAGACCGGCACGATCACGCTGACCAAGGGGTGCGCCATGGGCCCTCTACCGTCGGAGTCCGGATGTGGCCACCACTCTAGGCCGGGCCCGGGGCCCCGGTGATCGCCGGGTCGGCCGTGCCGTGCAGGGTCGCGCGGGGCCCGGCCTCCGCCAGCGCCTCGACGGCGGCGGCGAACCGCGTCATCGCGTCCGGGTGCTCGGGGCCGAGCAGGTAGTCGCGCAGCGTGCGCCGCTCCGCGGCGAGGGGGTCCGCGCCGGGCGTCGTCGCGACGGCGAGGATGTCGGCCAGCTCGGCGCAGGCCGGGCCGAGCAGGTAGGCCGCCGACGCGGACGGGAACTCGGCCCGGAAGACCGTCTCGTCCATGCCCTCGGGGTTGGTGACCACGTACGGCTTCAGGCTCGGGATGTAGTCGGAGATGACGCTGGAGATGTCGGTGACGAGCATGTCGGACCGGTTGAAGCACTCGTAGAGGGAGGCGTCCGCGCCGGTCACCACCTGGTGCGCGCCGCCGTCCCGGTTCGCCTCCTCGATCATCCGCACGAGCCGGGCGTGCACGGCGCCCGCCCGCGGCAGCCGCCGGCCCGTGTAGGGGTGCGGCCGGTAGATCACGCGCAGCCGCGGGCCCTGGTCCAGCAGGGTGCGGACGATCCGCTCGCCCATGGAGAGCAGCGAGCTGTAGCCGTGCTCGTTGTCCCAGCCCTCCCAGGTGGGGGCGTACAGCACGGTCGGGACGGGCCCGCCGGACGGCTCGGTGGTGATCTCGCCGAGCTGCGGGCGGCCCACTTCGACGATGGCCTCCTCGCGGACTCCGGCGTCGGAGTTGCGGTAGCGGTCGCGGCCCGCGGGCCCGGCCACCCAGACCTCGTCGAAGACCTTGCTGACCGGGTTGGAGCTCGGCCCCTTGTCGCTGTCGCCGTGCCCGACGAACACATGCTTGATGTGCTCCTCGCGGAGCAGGTGCAGGTTCTTGCCGGTGTTGCCCGGGTACAGCGCGACCTTCACGGTGCCGAGGTCGAAGTTCATCATGTCCTCGGCCTTCGTGACGCACAGCACCGGCAGCCTCGTCGGCGCGAGCGCCCCGACGACCTCCGCGGACCGGACGAGCACCAGCGCCTTGCGGTCGAGCCGCTCCAGGGCGTCCAGCCACATGTTGGCCTGGTAGACGGTCGCGGGCGGGCCGGTGAAGTACAGGACGACCTCGGGCCGGTAGCGGTCCACGAGGTCCTGGACGTCGCGCCCGACGTGGTCGGCGGTGAGCAGCGTGCGCATCCGGCGCAGCCGCCCCGCCTGGCCCGCGTGGGCGGCCACCGCCGCTGCCGTGGTGGCGAGCAGCCCGCCGGCCACCAGCGCGGGAACGCCGGTCATCAGGCCGGCGACGCCGAACAGGAGGGGGAGGAAGTCGGCCCGGCTCTCCAGGAGCCCGATGAGGCGCGTCTGCCACTCGGGCAGCTCGCGGGGGAGCGCCGGCTCGTTCGGCCCGAGGTTGCGGGAGACGAACGGGAGCCGGTTGGCGCGGCGGACGGCGACCGCGCCCGCGAGCGCCACGGCCCTGATCCAGTCGAGGAGCACGAACCCGGCCGCCGCCAGCGTGACCGTGGGGGTGCCGGCGTCCTCGTCCTGGACGAGCAGCAGCACGAAGGCGGCCTGCCGGGCGAGCACCCGGGCGCCCGCGGGCATCTGCCCCCAGCGCAGCGCGCGGGCCGCGTCCGGCGTCACCCGCAGGACGGCCTGCTCGGCCAGGTAGCACAGCACCATGGCGCCGAGGAAGAACGCGGGGGAGCCGGACGCCCCCGCCACGGTCAGCAGGATGAGCATGACGGGAAGGGACAACACCGTCGAATAGCGCACGAGCGTCGAGTACCGGGAGACGAGTCGCCGCACGGCACACCTCCGTCTGGTCGGCACGGCCTGTCGAGGCCGGGAGGGGTGGGAGAAGGGGAGGGCCGGCCGGGGCGCCCGCGTGCCGGGCGCCGCCCGCCGGGCGGGGGGAGCGGGCTCAGCCGGCGCGAACGGCGGCGAGCGGGTCCTCGCGGCGCACGTCGACGACCTGCCCGGTCAGGCCGGACAGCAGGACGTTCAGCGACGTCCTCGCGACCTGGTCGGCGCTGAGCAGGGTGTGCGGGGGCTCCTGCCCGAACGCGGCCGTCCGCATCGGGGTGCTGGTCCGCTCCGGGTTGATGCAGTTGATCAGCACCCCGTCGGCGGACCACTCGTCCGCGAGGGCCTGGGTCAGGTTGACCGTGGCCGCCTTCGCGGACGAGTAGAGGCTGTAGTCGGCGCGGCCGCGCGTGTACGAGCTGGACGTGTAGAGCAGCAGCCGGCCGCCGGTCTTGGCGAGGTACGGGAACGCCGCGCGCGCGATGTGGATCGGCGCGAGGTAGTTGACCCGCAGCGCCTCCTCGACCGCCTCGGAGCCGATCGTGTCGAGCCGGCCGATCCGCAGCACGCCCGCCGTGTTGACCACGTGGTCGACGCGCCCGGTCGCCCCGTAGGCCTGCGCCAGCGCGGCGGCGACGTCGTCCGGCCGCTCCACGTGGGTGCGGGTGGTGCCGCGGCTGTAGCCGAAGACGCGGGCGCCGTACCCCCGGGCCAGTTCGGAGACGGCGGCGCCGATCCCCTGGCTGGCGCCGAACACGACCATCGTCTTGCCGGCGAGCGCCCCGGCGTACTCCTCCTCGGACAGGTCGGGGGCGTCGGACGAGGCGAGCTGGAACAGCTTGTCCGCGACGAACATGTCGACCGGCGCGGTGACCTTCATGTTGTGCTCGTCGCCGGGGACGACGTGGATCGGCGTGCCGGGCAGGTAGCGCAGCACCACCGAGCAGTCGTCGGTGGCCTCGAACGCCTCGTCCCGCCACGCCTTCTCGTAGGCGGCGCGGATGGTGGCGAGCCGGAACCCCTGCGGGGTCTGCCCGCGCCGCAGGTTCGACCGGCGCGGCACGTCGACGATGACGTCGTCCTCGACCTGGATGATCGTGTCGGCGGAGGGGATGGCGACGTCCACGGCCCGGTGCTCGCGCAGGGCGGTGACGCAGTCGTGGATGATGCGCTGCGACAGCAGGGGGCGCACCGCGTCGTGGAAGAGGACGCTGGTGGTCTCGCCGGGGTGGTCGGCGAGGGCGTCGAGGGCGAGCTGGGTCGTCGCGTTCCTGGACGTCCCGCCGGGGAGCACGGCCGTGACCTTGGTGCAGCCGGCCTTCCGGACGCACTCGGCCGCGTCCTGGAGGAATCCGGGGTTCATCAGGACGAGGATCTCGTCGATGTCCGGGGCTTCTTCGAACACGCCGAGCGTGTGCTCCAGAATCGTTTTTCCTGCAATTCTCAGGAGCTGCTTGGGGGTGCTGAGCCCCATCCGCTGCCCGCTGCCGCCCGCCAGTACGACGGCGACGATGCGATGTTCGCCCTGCGATGCCTTGACCAATGCGACCGTCCTTCTTCCACATGGCATGCCGAAACGACGTGCCAATCGAACGTGTTGCAGTCGACCTGTGGGATCTGAAGGGGCGCGAGTAGCGCAGCGGTCGCAGGGCTGACGACCCACACAGGGAGAGAACTGCGGCCCACAGTACCCGGGCCTCTGGGAATTTGCGGGAAATTCAGTGATCTTGAAGTTTGCCGTTATCTTCCCGTTATCTACCGGGACGGTCAGTGACCTACTGGTCACATCCTGCTGAACAATGGCCGCGGATCGGGTTCGACGGCCCAGCGCGTCACCCGCCGGACCGGTTTCGTGCTCAGCAGCGTGACGGCGGCGAAGCAGGCGGCCACCACCGACAGGACGCCGGGGACGGTGTCGAACCAGGCGAGGTCGTTCCACCCCTCGAACGTGAAGAGCCGCGTCAGGAACCCGTGCAGCAGGTAGCCGTACAGGGTCGCGGCGCCCAGGTCGCTGTACCAGGTGCGGCGGGACGGGACGACGGCGAGGAACGCCGCGATCAGCGCCGCGGCGGTGGCGAGCAGCGCCAGCCGCATCACCGTGCCGGTCAGCTCGTCCACCCCGAGCTCGGCGTTGGAGGTGTCCCAGTTCAGCCAGCGCGCGTTCATGCGGTCGTGGGTGAGAAAGGCGAGGCCGAATCCGGCCACGAGGGCAACCGCCCCCGCGACGCGCGCGGCCGGACGCCGGAGGCGCGCCAGCAGCTCCGGCGACAGCGTCAGCCCGAGGACGTAGAACGGCACCAGTCCCAGGATCCGGTACAGGTCCAGCGTGCTGCCGATGTCGGTCATGTAGCCGAGGAGGCAGACGAGCACGGCCGTGGCCAGCGGGTACCTCAGCCTCCGCCAGACCGAGGTGAGCAGCCGCCACACGAACAGCGCCAGCAGGAACCAGGTCAGGTAGTACGGGTCCAGGACGTCGACCTTGAACTCCCGGCCGCCCACCGCCCAGGCGAACAGGCTGTAGGCGCACTGGAAGACCAGGTACGGCGCGAGCGTCGAGCCGACGAGCCGGGCGACCTTGTCGTCGGTGAGCGTGAACCGCTTGGACAGGTAGCCGCTGATCATGACGAACAGCGGCATGTGGAACAGGTAGAAGAAGTTCCAGATCGCCGCGGCGAACGGGACGTCCCGCAGGCCGGAGAGGCCGTGCCCGCCCGCGACCAGCAGGATCGCCAGGAACTTGGCGTTGTCCAGGTGCGGGTCGCGGCCCCGCGGTGCCGGAGCGCCCCCCGGCGGCTTCTCCTCCAGGCGCCCGGCGGATCGTCCCACCGCCGGTGCGGCCTCGGCGGACGCCTCAGATGTCTGTGTCATGGAGGAACTCGGTCATGGAGAACTCGAATCCGCGGGGTGGGCTGTGGAGCATATCGCGCGATCTAGACCTAGCGTTGTAACCGCAGGGGCGTGCGCGGGGTACGACCCTGCCTGGACGGAGGACGCGCATTGGGGTACGGGAGGAGCACCAAACGCGGCTTGGTGCTGGTCGGCGGGGGTGCCGTACTACTGACGGGGGTCGCGCTGCTGGTACTGCCCGGTCCCGGGCTGCTGCTCGTGCTGGCGGGGCTGCTGATCTTGGCGCGCGAGTTCCCGGCCTTGGACAGGTACGTCGAGCCCGTCCAGGAGCGGGCGATCCAGGCCGCCGAGGAGAGCGTGACCTCGTGGTGGCGGCTCACGGGGTCGATCCTGACCGGGCTGGCGCTGATCGGGGCGGGCGTGGCCTGGGGACTCGTCCCCGAACTGCCGCTGAGCGGGTGGAGCACCGGGTCGGGTCTCATCCTGTCCGGGCTCATCCTGTACGGCCTGCTGCTGTGGAGCCACCGGCGGGTCAGGGCCCGCCGAGGCCGTGACCCGGTCGTGTGATGGCCGGGTCTTGCCGAAATGTTCCGGACGGTTGATCCGGCGAGCGGGTATCACCGTGCAATGGGTATGGGCATACTTCTTCGACTTCTCGTGGCCGCCGGACTGGCGGCCGACGCGATCGTGCACTGGCGATTCGCGCCTGACATGGCCCCCGGGCCCAACACGCCGGACGACGTGATCCCCGGGGACGACCTGTTCCGCGCGCAGGCCATCGCGGCGGCGGTGGCGGCGGTGCTCGTCCTCGTGTGGGCGAGCAAGTGGACGTACGCGCTCGCGTTCGTCGTGGCGGCCAGCGCGGCCGGCGCCGTGCTGCTCTACTACTTCGTCGACTTCGGGCAGCTCGGCCCGATCCCGCGGATGTACGACCCGTCGTGGTACGCGGACAAGACGATCAGCTTCGCGGGGGAGGCGATCGCGACCATCGCCGCGCTGGTCGGCTTCTTCACGGTCGGGAGAAAGGAGCGCGCGGAACCGCGGTCGGGCGCCCACGTCGGATGACCTCGCCCGCGTCACCGGCCGTCCGGTGCCGCGGCGAACCGCTGGGTGAGCCGGCCGACGCCCTCCAGTTCGCTCACGAGGACCTCGCCCGGGCGCAGGAAGCGCTTCGGGGTGCGGGCGTTGCCGACGCCGGACGGGGTCCCGGTGAAGATCAGGTCGCCGGGGTACAGCCGGCACACCCGCGACAGCCGGACGAGCAGCTCGGGGACGTCGTAGATCATCTCCGACGTCCGCGCGCTCTGCACGGTCGCCCCGTCCAGGGCGCAGGAGATGGCCAGGTCGGACGGGTCGCCGAACTCGTCCGGCGTGACCAGCCACGGGCCGGTCGGGCCGAAGCCCGGGTACGACTTGGCCAGGCTGAACTGGGGCCTGGCCCCGGCGAGCTGGGAGGTCCGCTCGGACAGGTCCTGCCCGAGCGTGAGGCCCGCGACGTGGTCCCAGGCGTCCGCGCGCCGGACGCCGGAGGTCTCCCGGGACACCGCGACCACCATCTCGACCTCCCAGTCCACGGTCCCGGTCGGCAGCTCGACCTCGCAGACGGGCCCGGCCAGGCAGCTGGGGAACTTGGTGAAGGTGACGGGCGCCGAGTCCGGCGGGTATCCGGCCTCGCCGGCGTGCGCGGCGTAGTTGACGCCGATCGCGAACACCTGGGCGGGCCGGGGGACCGGCGGCCCGAGGTCCTCGACCGCGAACGGTGCGCCCCCGGAGCCGTCCCGCGTCGCGGCCCAGTCGCGGAACGCGTCCCACTCGGCGAAGACCGCCTGCGGGTCGGCGGGGAACCGGCCGCCGCTCGCCTCGGCGACGTCGACGGCCGCGCCGCCGTCGACCAGGACGAGGCGGCCGGCGAGGTTGGCGGTCCTCACCAGCCGACCCGTTCCGGTGCGGGCTCGCCGTGGGCGTCCTGCCAGGAGACGACGGGGTTTCGGAGCGTGCCCACACCCTCGACCCACGCCTCGACGACGTCGCCGGGACGCAGGTAGAAGTCGAACGGGTCCGGCTGGACGGCGGCGACGCCCGAGACCGTGCCGGTCGTGATGAGGTCGCCCGCGCTGTAGGTCTGCGGCGAGTGGTAGGCGACCAGGTGCGGGATCGACACCCGCATCTGCCGGGTATGCCCCGTCTGCCGGGTCTCCCCGTTCACCCGTAGCTCCATGGCGAGGTCCTGCATGTCGTCGATCTCGTCGGCGGTGACGATCCACGGGCCGATCGGGCAGAACGTCTCGATGGCCTTGCTGAACGAGAACACCCCCGACTCCATCTCGCGGCGCTGGATGTCGCGGGCCGTGACGTCGTTGAAGACGGTGAACCCGGCGATGTGCTCCAGCGCCTGCTCAGGGCCGAAGAACTTACCGGGCTTGCCGATGACGACGGCCAGTTCCAGCTCGTAGTCCAGTTCCCGGGTGAGGTGCTCGGGGTAGACGATCGGGTCGTCCGGGCCGATGATCGCGTCGACGTTCTGGAAGAACACGATGCCCTTGTGCACCGGGTGCGACCAGTTGACCGCCTGCAGCTCCTCGTGGTGGTCGGCGAAGTTGCCCGCGGTGTGGAAGAACTTCTTCGGGCGGATCGGCGGGCGGAGCCGGACGTCCGCCAGCTTGAGCCGCTCCCCGGTCTCGCCGGCCGTCCCGCCGCGCTCGAAGAACGCCCGCGTGGACGGCACGTCCAGCTCGATGACGTCGTCGCCGTCCAGCCGGCCGACCCGTCCCTCGTCGAAGGTGATCAGTTTCATCAGGCGCCGACCATGTTGAAGCCGCCGTCGGCGAGCATGTAGGCGCCCGTGATGTGCGCGGCGTCCTCGGTGGCCAGGAACAGGGCGGTGCCCGCGACCGCCTCGGGCGGCGGGATGGTGCCCATCGGCGTCTGCGCGATCAGCTTCTCGCGGCGCCCCGACTTCCAGTCCTCGCGCTCCAGCGTGGCGCCGGTCTCCATGAAGCCCGGCGCGAAGGTGTTCACGCGGACGGACGGGGCGAACGCCGCCGCGTACGACTTGGTGATGCCGAGCAGCCCGTACTTGGCGGCGGCGTACTGCGGGGCCCGCGCGCTGCCCCGCACCACGACCGTCGACCCGATGTTCACGATCGCGCCGTGGCCCTGGTCGAGCATCCGCGAGCCGAACTCGTGCGTCATGAGCAGGGTGCCCTTGACGTCCACGTCGATGACGCGGTCCAGCGACTCCTGGGTCAGCGCGCGCCACGACATCTGCTCGGTCGCCACGTCCCCGACGTTGTTGACCAGGACGTCCAGGGTGCCCGCCTGCGCGAACGCCCCGTCGGCCAGCCCGCGGATCGCGTCCCAGGACGAGATGTCCGCCTGCACGACGAACGCCTCGCCGCCCGCCTCCCGGACGCGGTCCGCCGTCCGCTCGGCGCCCTGCTTGGAGCTGTTGTAGTGCACCCCGACCCGGGCGCCCTCCCGCGCCGCGCGGACGGCGATCTCCGCGCCGAAGCCGGTGCCGGCCCCCGTGACCAGCACCGTCTTCCCGGCGAACCGGGGGAAGATCTTCTGCTCCGTGCTCATGTGCCTTCTTCCTGTCGTGTCGGTGTGCGGGGCGGCCCGCGCTCCGGGAAGCCTTCAGACCAGCGTGCGTCCGCCGTCCACGTACATGACGTGGCCCGTCATGAACGCCGCGTGCGGGGAGGAGAGGAACAGGACCGGGCCGACGACCTCGGCGGGCGTGCCGAGCCGCCCGGCCGGGACCAGCCGCACGAGGTCCTCCCGGACGCCGGGCCGGGCGAGGTGGCCGGCGGTCAGCGCCGTCTCGACGTAGCCGGGCGCGACCGCGTTGACCGTGACGCCGTGGCACGCCCACTCGGCCGCCATGACCCGCATCATCTGGTTCATCCCGCCCTTGGACGCGGCGTAGGGCCCGTGCCTCTTGTGCGCCAGGTGACCGGACACCGAGGACAGGAGGACGATCCGCCCGCCGCCGGCCTCGACCATGTGCCGGCCCGCCGCCTGCGCCGCGCCGAACGCGGTGGACAGGTTGGTGCGCAGCACCCGGTCCCACTCGGCCTCGGTGAACTCCAGGATCGGCCGCCGGTCGTTGACGCCGACGCAGTGCAGGAGCACGTCCAGGCCGCCCATCCCGTCCACCGCGTACCGGACGGCGGCCGCGCCGGCGCCCGGTTCGGTGAGGTCGGCGGCGCGCGTGCGCGGCCGGGTGCCGTCCGGCCCCGCGGGCAGGGCGGCCAGCCGCTCGGGGTCCCGGTCGACCACGGTCACGTCCGCGCCGGCGTCCAGGTACCCGCGGGCGCACTCCGCGCCGATCCCGCCCGCGCCGAGGACGAGCACCCGGGCGCCGCGGAGCCCCAGCCAGCCGGCCGCCGCGCCCGCCGTCGCCTCGGTCGCGGAAGACCCCTCAGCCACTTGCGCTCCCTCGCTTTCGCCAGTACTTTCACTCTATAAAAGTAACTTTTACTAGCCAAGAGTATGGAGGGGGACCTCTCGTGACGTCAAGCGATCGGGGCGCGGGCGACCGGTCGCGCTACCACATCGCGGCGCTCGCCAAGGGGCTGCAGGTGCTGAGCCTGTTCGAGGGGGCGACGCTGTCCCTGCGCACCAGCGACATCGCCGCGCTGACCGGCATCCCGATGCCCACCGCGTTCCGGATCGTCTCCACGCTGGAGGACCTCGGGTACCTGGAGCGGCGGCACGACGGGTCCGTCCAGCCCGGGGTGAAGGTGCTCACGCTCGGCTCGGCGGCCATCCGGGGATCGAGCCTGGTGCAGCTCAGCGACCGCCCCCTCCGGCTGCTCGCGGCGGCGACGGGCGAGACCGTCAACCTCGGCGTCCTGGTCGAGGACCGCGTCCTCTACCTCGCCCGGCTGCGCAACGCCGACCTGGTCACCGCCAACGTGCACGTGGGCTCGACCCTGCCCGCGACCTACACCTCCATGGGCAAGGTGCTGCTCGCCTACCTGCCCCGGGAGGATCTGGAGCGCCGCGTCACGGAGGCGTCGTTCACGCCCGGCGCGGGGCCCAACGCCGTCACGGGCCCGGACGAGCTGTATCCGCAGCTGGACCAGGTCCGCCGCAACGGGTACGCCGTCCAGGACGAGGAACTCGCGCAGGGCCTGCGGTCGGTCTCGGTTCCGGTGTTCGGCGCCGGCGACGTCCCGGAGGCCGCGGTCAACGTCGCCGTGTCCGCGCAGCGGTGCTCGGAGCACGACCTGCGCGGGGACATCCTCGAACGGCTGCGCGAGACAGCCGCCGACATCACGACGAGACTGAGGACGCGATGACACGCCGCCACGCATTCACGCCCGCCGAACTGGAGGGGGACCGGCTGGCCCTCTACCGGTCGATCACCGAGGGGCCGCGCGCCCGGGGTCCCCGGCTGTTCGACCTGGTGTCGGAGTCGGGCACCCTGCTCGGGCCGTTCAACGAGTTCCTGCTGAACCCGCCGCTCGGCGACGCCCTGCAACGCCTCGGCGCGGCCGTCCGCTACCAGGGCTCGCTCTCCGGGCGGGCCCGCGAGATGGCGATTCTGGTCGTCGCCGCGGCCTGGGACTGCGCCTTCGAACGCGCCGCCCACGAGGCCGTCGGGCGCGCGGCCGGCCTCACCGAGGACGAGCTCGCCGCCATCGCGGCCGGGGCCCCGCCGGACCTCGCCGACCCTCGCGAGGCCGCCGTCCTGCGCCTCACCCGGGCGCTCGTGGGCGGCGACGTGGACGACGAGACCTGGGCGTCCTGCGTCCCGCCGCTGGACCGGGAGACGGTCTTCGAGCTGACCACGCTCGTCGGCTACTACTCCACGCTCGCCCTCCAGATGCGGACATTCCGCGTCTGAGGCGGACCCTTGACCCATCAAATGAATAATCGTTTAATTCCCTCATGGGACGCATCGCGGGCGTCACGCGGGCGGAGACGCGCGAGCGGCTGCTGAGCGCGGCGGCCGACGCGTTCGCCCAGCGCGGCTACGACGGGACGCGCGTCGCCGACATCGCGCGGGCCGCGGGCGTGAGCAACGGCGCCCTCTACGCGCATTTCGGCTCCAAGGCGGAACTGCTGGTGGCCGCGCTGCGCGTGCACGGGAAGCGGCTGCTCGCCGAGCTGTTCGCCGCCGACCCGGACCGTCCGGTCATCGACCTGCTGCTCACCATCGGGCGGGGCCTGCCCCACCGGCAGGAGCCCCGCGCCCACCTCGTCGTGGAGGCGCTCGCCGCGGCCCGCCGGGACGAGGACGTCGCCCGGCCCATGCGCGACTACGTGGGCGAGCGCGCCGGCTGGCTGGCCGGCCTGATGGACATCGCCCAGGCGGGCGACGAGATCGACCCGGCGCTGTCGCCGAACGCCCTCGCCCATTTCTGCCTGCTGCTCGCGCTGGGCGCCGCGCTCGTCCCGGCGGACATGCACGAGGTCGGGGACGAGGAGTGGGCCGCGCTGCTCACCCGGGTCGTGGCGGCGTTCGCGCCGCCCGCCCCCACACCCCAGGCGGGAGGACCACAGTGAAGGTGCGGATCGATCCGGAGCGCTGCCAGGGCCACGGCCGGTGCTACGACCTGGCCCCCGCCGTGTTCGGCGAGGACGACGAGGGCTACGGGACGGTCCTCGGCGACGGCGTCGTCCCCGAGGACGGCGAGCACGACGCGCGCCTCGCCGTCGCGAACTGCCCGGAACGGGCGATCGACGTCCTCGGGGAGGGATGAGATGGCCGCCGACGACCGCTTCGCCAAGAGCTTCGAGGAACAGCGGGAGAGTCGCCCGGAGGGCACCCGCAACGAGGTCGTCACCGGCCCGGTGGCCGACTGGGCGACCGACTTCTCCCACCTGGAACCGGAATGGGCGGCCGACCCGTATCCCATCCAGGACGACCTGCGGTCCCGCTGCCCGGTCGCGCACACCGGGCGGTTCGGCGGCGGCTGGCTGCCGACCCGGTACGAGGACGTCGCGGCGGTCGCCTACGACACCGAGCGCTTCACCTCCCGCTCGGTCGTGATGAGCAACTTCCGCCCCCCGCGCGAGGTGGCGCCGGTCGGCGTCACGCCGCCGATCTCGTCCGACCCGCCGTTCCACCACGACGCGCGCAAGCTGCTGCTGCCCGCGTTCACCAAGTCGGCGGTGCGGCGCCTGGAGCCGGCGACCCGGGCCTTCTGCCACTCCCTCATCGACTCCTTCGAGGGCCGGGACACCGTCGACGCCGCCCAGGAGTACGCCCAGCACATCCCGATCCGCGTCATCGCCGACATGCTCGGCTTCCCGCCGGAGGACGGCCCGAAGTTCCGCGAGTTCGTCGAGAACACCCTCGAAGGGGTCAACCTCCCGCCGGACGAGCGCATCGCCCGCATGGACACGCTCTTCGACTACCTCCTCGACCAGATCCGCGACCACGTCGCCCACCCGCGCGACGACCTGACCAGCTACCTGATCGACGCCGAACTGTACGGGCGCAAGCTCGACCCGTCCCACGTCTCCGGGACGATGGCGCTGCTGCTCATCGCCGGGATCGACACGACGTGGAGCGCGATCGGCGCGTCCCTGTGGCATCTGGCGAAGACCCCGGCCGACCGGGAGCGCCTCGTCGCCGAGCCGTCGCTGCTGCCCACCGCGATGGAGGAGTTCCTGCGCGCCTACGCGCCGGTCACGATGGCGCGCCTGGTGCGCGAGGACACGCGCTTCGGCGGCGTCGACATGAAGGCCGAGGACTGGGTCCTGCTGTCGTTCCCCGCGGCCAACCGCGACCCGGCCCAGTTCGACCGGGCGGGCGAGGTCGTCATCGACCGGGAGGTCAACAGGCACGCCGCGTTCGGCCTCGGCATCCACCGCTGCCTCGGCTCCCACCTGGCCCGCATGGAGCTCCGGGTGGCCCTGGAGGTGTGGCTCGAACGCGTCCCGTCCTTCACCCTGGACGACCCGTCCGCGGTGACCTGGGCCGCCGGCCAGGTCCGCGGCCCCCGCACCCTCCCCGTCCGCCTCGGCTCCCGGTAGGCCGCCACGCTTCAGGTGGACGGGCTCGGCTCGGCGTTCGGGTGGACCGGCTCGTGGTGGGTGTGGAGGCCGGTCGCCACCCGGACGAGGGCGGCGAGGGGCTGGGAGCGGCTGTGCGGGGGCCAGGCGATCACCGTGGTCACCAGTGGGGCGTCCAGCAGCGGGACGGTGGTGAGGCCCTCGTGCAGGTGGGTCCGGACCGACTCCGGCAGGACCGCCGAGGCCCGGCCGAGGGTGATCAGTTGCAGCAGTTGCGCGTGGTCCCGGACCGCCGGGCCGGGGCCGTCGGCGTACGTGCCGTCGAGACCGGGCCAGCGGGGCAGCGGCAGGCCGGGCAGCGCGGTGACGTCGGCCATGCGCAGGTGAGGCTCGGCGGTGAGCGGGTGCCCGGACGGCAGGACGATCACCTGGCCCTCCGTGTGGAGCTCCTCGGTGTCGAAGCCGGCCACCGAGTCGAACGGCCGGTGCAGCAGCGCGACGTCGGCCCGGCCGTCCCGGAGCAGCCGCTCCTGCTCGCCGGGGCCGCACAGGAGCACCTCGACGGTGACCGCGCCCGGCTCCGCGGCGTACGCGTCGAGCAGTTTCAGCAGCAGCTCGCTGGTCGCCCCGGCCTTGGAGACCAGGACCAGACCCGGTTCGGCCTGCGCGGCGCGGCGCGTGCGGCGGTCGGCGGCCGCGATCGCGTCGAGGGCGGCCCGCCCTTCGCGGAGCAGCACCGATCCGGCCTCGGTGAGCGCGACGGTGCGGTTGGTCCGCTCCAGCAGCGTGACCCCGAGCCGCCGTTCGAGCTGGCGGATCGCCCGCGACAGCGGCGGCTGCGCGATCCCGAGGCGCTCCGCCGCGCGGCCGAAGTGCAGTTCCTCGGCGACGGCGACGAAGTACCGCAGCTCCCGCGTCTCCATGACCGTCACGATACCCGCGAGGTATCACGGCCTACTCAGACGGTGTTGGAGCCCTCGCCCCGGGGGCGCGCAGGATGAACGCATGAGCGAAAAGACGATCGCGCTGGTGACCGGCGCGAACAAGGGGATCGGGTACGAGATCGCGGCCGGCCTGGGCGCCCTCGGCTGGAGCGTCGGCGTCGGCGCCCGGGACGCGGAGCGCCGGGAGGCCGCCGTGGAGAAGCTGCGCGCGGGCGGCGCCGATGCCTTCGGTGTCCCGCTGGACGTGACCGACGACGCGAGCGTGGCCGCCGCCGCGGAGCTGATCCGGGAGCGGGCCGGGCGGCTCGACGTGCTGGTCAACAACGCCGGCGTGACCGGCGGCGCGCCGCAGGAACCCACCCGGGTCGCCCCCGAGACCATGCGGACGGTCGTGGAGACCAACGTGATCGGCGTCATCCGCGTCACCAACGCGATGCTGCCGCTGCTGCGCCGCTCGTCCTCGCCGCGGATCGTGAACATGTCCAGCAGCGTCGGCTCCCTGACCCGGCAGACCACTCCCGGCGCCGAAACGGGCCCGATCGCGGCCGCCTACTCGCCGTCGAAGACGTTCCTCAACGCCGTCACCGTCCAGTACGCGAAGGAGTTGCGGGACACGAACATCCTGATCAACGCGGGCTGCCCCGGTTTCTGCGCGACCGACCTCAACGGCTTCCGCGGACACCGCACCCCGGAGCAGGGCGCGGCGATCGGAATCCACCTCGCGACCCTCCCCGACGACGGCCCCACCGGCGGGTTCTTCGAAGACGACGGCCCGATCCCCTGGTAACACCCGCCGCCCCGCTCCTGGACGCGGGACGGTTCCGGCGGCTATGAGAGAACGCATGACTCTCCTTTTCGTGTGGTCGGCATGAGCGGCGGCGGTGCGGTGTCCGTTCACGAGACGCTCGCGGTGCGCGTGGTGATCGGGCCCGGGGCGGTCGAGCGCGTCGGCGCGGAGGTCGCGCGGCTCGGGGAGCGGCGGGTGCTGCTGGTCGCCACCCGGTCCGCCGCCGGCGCCGCCGACCGGGTCGCGGCGGCGCTGGGGCCGCGGCTGGCGGCGCGGTTCGACCGGCCGGCGCCGCACACGCCGGTCGCCGTGACCGCGGAGGCCATGGGGCTCGCCGGGGACGCGGACTGCGTCGTCGCGATCGGCGGCGGGTCCGCGATCGGGCTGGCCAAGGCGCTGTCGGCGCGGACCGGAATGCCGCAGGTCGCCGTCCCGACCACCTATGCGGGCTCGGAGATGACGCCCGTCCTCGGGGAGACCGAGGACAAGGTGAAGACCACCCGCCGCGACCCCGCCCTGGCGCCCGGCACGGTCGTCTACGACCCCGGCCTCACGCTGGGCATGCCGCCCGGACTGACCCGGACCAGCGCCATGAACGCGCTCGCCCACGCCGTCGAGGCCCTGTGGGCGCCGGACGCCACGCCGGTCACCGACGCGCTCGCCACCGAGGCCTTCGCCGGCGTCCTGGGCGCGCTGCCCGGCGTGCTGGACGACCCGTCCGGCCTCGAAGGCCGGGCGCGCCTCCAGGCGGCCGGGTGGCTGGCCGGGATCTGCCTCGCGCAGACCCGGATGGGCCTGCACCACCAGCTCGCGCACGTTCTCGGGGGCGCCTTCGACCTTCCGCACGCCGAGCTGCACACGATGCTGCTGCCGCACGTGATGGCGTTCAACCTGCCGTCGGCGCCCGCCGCGGCCGCCCGGCTGGCGCGGGTGACCGGGCCCGACCCGGTCGCCGCCGTCGCCGAGCCGGCCCGCGCCCACGAGGGGCCGACGCGCCTCTCCCAGCTCGACGTGCCCCGGGGGAAGCTGCCGAGGGTCGCCGAACGGGTGGTGGCCGAGCCGTACCCGAACCCCCGCCCCCTCGACGTCGCCGCGGTCACGGAGCTTCTCGACGCCATGTGGTGAGCCATGCCCGTTCGCGCCGTTCTCCTGTATTGGAGTTGATCAATGCCCTACGATCGCTCTCCATGCGTGGACCACTGGTGCGAATCACGTCCGTCCTGCTCGCCGGATCGTCGGTGCTCGCGGCACCGGCGGCACACGCCCAGGTCATCGCCGCACCGGCGGCGGCGCCGGCCGCCGCGCCGGGGGATCTGGGCAAGGACCTCGACGCCATCCTCGCCGACGAGCGCCTCAAGGGCGCCACCGTCGGAGCCGTGGTCCGCGACGCGAAGACCGGGGCCGTCCGGTACGCGCGGGGCCCGAAGAACGCGGTGCTGCCCGCCTCGAACCTGAAGATCTACACCTCCGGTGCGGCGCTGTCGCTGCTGGGCACCGGGTACCGGTTCCGGACGAGCGTGTACGCGGGGAAGGTGGCGGGCTCGTCCGTCAAGGGCGACCTGTACCTCAAGGGCACCGGCGACCCGACGATGAAGGCCGCCGACTACGACCGGCTCGCCGCCCAGGTCGCTGCGCGGGGCGTCAAGCGCGTCGAGGGCGACCTGGTCGCGGACGACTCCTGGTTCGACGCCGTCCGCGTCCCCTCCCACTGGGACCCCACCGACCTGCAGTACTACTACGCCGGCCAGACGTCCGCGCTGACCGTCTCGCCGAACGACGACTTCGACGCCGGCTCCGTCAACGTGACGGTGGCGCCGGGCGCCGAGGGCGAGCCGGTGAAGGTCGCCCTCGCCCCCGCCACCCATGTCGTCAAGATCGACAATCGTGCGGTGACGGGCGCGCCGGGCTCGGCGTCCACCCTGTCGGTCAACCGGGACAACGGGACCAACACCATCGTGGTCAGCGGCTCCTACCCGGTCGGCGGCTCGACGTACAGCACGCTGCGCACGGTCGAAAACCCCACCATGTACGCGGCGGACGTCTTCCGCACCGCGCTGAAGGCGCACGGCGTCCAGGTCGGCGGCACGACCGAGCGCGGCCGGACGCCCAAGGGCACCGCGCGGCTCGCCACCCGCGCCTCGATGCCGCTGTCGCAGCTGATGACCCCGTTCCTCAAGCTCAGCAACAACATGATCGCCGAGACGCTGGTCAAGGCGATCGGCCGGGCGAAGAGGAACAGCGGGAGCTGGACGGCGGGCCTGCCGGTGATCGAGAAGTACGTCCGCGGCCAGGGCGTTCCCGCCGCGCGGCTCGACATGGCCGACGGGTCGGGCCTGTCCCGCAGCAACCGCACCACGTCGCAGGACCTGAGCACCGTCCTGACGAAGGCGCAGAAGGCCCCCTGGTACTCCACCTGGTACGCCGCGCTGCCGATCGCCGGCGACCCCGACCGCCTGGTCGGCGGGACGCTCACCTCGCGGATGCGCAACACCCCGGCGGCGGGCAACGTGCACGCCAAGACCGGCACGCTGACCGGCGCCACCGGCCTGTCCGGCTACGTCACCGACCAGGCCGGGAGCAGGCTGGTCTTCTCCGTCGTGCTCAACGGCTACCAGGGCGCCGCGCCCAAGGACATCGAGGACAAGATCGCCATCCGGCTGGCCGGGGGAGACCCCGCCGCCGCGACCCGGACGCTGCGCACCGCGCAGACCGGGCCGCAGCTGGAGTGCTCCTGGATCAAGCGCTGCTGAGCCGCCGTCGCTGACTACTTCTCGCCCCCGGGAACGTACAGGCGGATGTCGTCCACGTACGCCTCCCCCTCGTAGTAGTTCAGGTGCGGGTCGCCGATGATGAACGAGTCCGGGTAGGCCGAGCCCTTCGGCCACGCGTGCTCCGTCGTGTACGTCCCGGCGGGGCCTTTGTGGACGAGCCTGCGGTCGAACCTGCCGTCGTACTCGCCGGGCGTCTGGTTGTAGTGCCAGATCGGGCGGCCGTTCTCCACGAAGTCGTGGTGGACGCGCAGCGTCCGCTGCCCCGAGTGCAGGAACGGCCCGCTCATCTCCAGCGTGTACCCGGTGCGGTCGCGCTCGATGGCGAACCGGTAGGCGGCCTTGGGCAGCAGCTCCGGACGGATCTCGGCGCTGGTCAGGTGGCCCTCGAACTTGCCGCCCGGCCCGTAGCGCTCGTCCATTGACGCGTTCCCGCAGGCGGTCTTGGCGTAGTACTCGTTGCTGATGTTGTTGTTGGCGGCCTCGCGGAACCGGTCGCCGCGCGGGAACAGCGCGTTGACGCCGTTGAAGGTGCCGTCGAACGTCCGGTACATCCGGCGGGTCTTCGGGTTGCAGGTCGCGGCGTTCTTCCAGCGGGCGTCGTCGCTGTAGTAGCCGTCCATGATGACCTTGCGGCGGAAGTGGATGCCGGGGTTGCCGTGCGGCGCGGGCGTCGCGTAGTCGAGGATCGTCAGGTAGTAGAAGCCGTTCTCCCTGGTCACGTCCGGGTACTGGCAGCGCTTCTTGCCGGGGATCGCGCCCTGGAACGTCCACGGGTACCGGGTCTTGCAGGGCTCCCGGGTGTAGCCGTTGTGCCGGCCGTTGTAGTCGAACGTGCCGTGCCGCTTGCCCCCGAAGTCGATGCCGCGCAGCGTCATCTCCACGCGGTAGTGCCGGGGGAGCGGGCGGGTGGGCCGGATCAGCACCCCGGCGTCCCAGCTCGGCTCGGAGATCCGCGCGACCCTCTGGCCGCCCGGCAGCGAGGCCCTGGAGACCCCGGGACGGGAGTCGGGGCGCCCGTCCCTGTCCTTGTCGACGGCCGCGACCTCGGCGGTGAGCCACCCCTTCCGCCCGAACGCGACGCGCTTGCGGAACACGTTCAGCGTGTCGAGCCGCCGCTGGAACCGCCGCCCGCTGATCTTCTTCCAGGCCTCGCCGTCGTCGTCGAACGCGTCGACGTGCCAGGGGCTGCGCGGCCCCTGCGGGTCCAGGCGCCACGCCGCGCCGTCCACCCGCAGCGGGCGGTCGAACCCCTCGCGGGCGACGAGGACCCACCTGTCCTCCGCCCGCGCCGGCCATGCGGCGGAGACGGCCGCCACCGCGACCGCCCCGGCCGCGGCCGTCACCTTCCCGCGTGCCCTCATGGCGCGCCTCCCCCCGAACACAACCGCGCCGCGCCCGGTCGGCGCGGCTCGCACGGACCCTACGGCCGCCCGGCCGCCGCCGGAGGCGGCTCGACCCGTCCTGGACGATCTCTTGCCCGCGCCCTTAACCCGCCCATGCGCGTCCGGGTAGGTCATTGACCGGGGAACTCCGGCATGCCTAGCGTGTCACTGGCGTAACCGACTATGTCAGTGACGACAGGGGGAGGGTGAGGGCGATGATCCTGCGCGCCGCACGACCGGACGACGTGCCGCGGCTGGCTCCGCTCTGGCGGGCGGCCTGGCTCGACGGGCACGTCGGCCATGTGCCGGACGAGCTGATGGCGGTCCGCGGGCCGGAGCACTTCGAGGCCCACGCGAAGAAGTACGCGCCGTCGACGGTCGTCGCGGTCGACGTGGAGGACCGCCTGCTCGGGCTGATCATCCTCGGGGACGACGACGGCGAGGTCGTCCAGCTGGCCGTCGACCGGTCCGCCCGCGGCGGGGGCGTCGGCGGGGCGCTGCTGCGAGCCGCGGAGGAGCGGTTCTCGGGGCGGCACTCCGAGGCGTGGCTCGCGGTCGTGCCGGGCAACACGCGGGCGCGCCGGTTCTACGAGTTCCACGGATGGCGCGACACGGGGCCGATGACCTACTCGGCGCCCACGGCGACGGGCCGCGTGGACGTTCCCGTGCACCGGTACGTCAAGCCCCTCGGATGACGACGCCGAGGCCTGGCTATTGACGATGTCGCCGAAATTGTTAACAATCTCGGCATCAGTCATGGCGACATAAGGGGCAGGGATGACCGACCATCCGAAGCCGTCCGCCCGCGCCCGGGACCTCGTCCGGGGCGGGTACGACGTGCACATCCACGTGGCCCCGGACGTAATGCGGCGCCGCATCGACGACCTCACGCTCGCACCGAGGTTCGCCGAGGTGGGACTCGGCGGATTCGTGCTGAAGTCGCACTACTTCCCCACCGCGGAGCGCGCCGCCGTGGTCCGCGCCGCCCACCCCGGGTTCGGCGCGGTCGGGGCGATCACGCTCAACGGGTCCGTCGGGGGCATGAACCCCGTCGCGGTCGAGCTGGCCGGGCGCGCCGGCGCGCAGTTCGTCTGGCTGCCGACCGTCGACAGCGCCAACCAGCGCGAATGCACGGCGCATGACCCCGAAGGGGCGCGTCCGCCCATGTGGGCGCAGCTGCAGGACGAGCTGCGCGCCGACGGCATGGCCGCCGACCCCGTGGACGTCGTCGACGCGGGCGGGAAGGTCAACGACGCCACCCGGCAGGTGCTCCGGGTGATCGCCAAGCACGACATGACGCTCGCCACCGGCCACCTCAGCACCGCCGAGATCGGCACCGTCGTGGACGCCGCCGTCGAGGAGGGCGTGCGGCGCATCGTCGTCACCCACCCCGAGTTCACCTCCCAGCGGGTCGGCGTCGAGCGGCAGCGGGACCTCGCCGCCAAGGGCGCCCTGATGGAGCGCTGCTTCACCACCCCTTACACCGGCAAGGTCTCCTGGGACGTCTGGGTGGAGAACATCAGGGCGGTCGGGCCGGAGCACTCCGTCCTGTCCAGCGACCTCGGCCAGCCGTTCAACCCGCCTGTGGAGGACGGGCTGGCGCTCATGGCGGACCGGCTCCTCGCCGAGGGATTCACCGAGGAGGAGGTGCGGACCATGGCGGTCCGCAACACCCGCCGACTGGCCGGCGCCGACAAAAGCGATGTCTCCCGAGGGGGGACGACCCCCCACACCCCCCGGGGCGCCTCCGGCGCCGATGATGCCGAGGAGGCCCGGCGATGACCGAGGTCCTGAAGATCAAGAATCTGAGCAAGCAGTTCGTCAAGGACGATCGGGGGATCGTCGCGCTCCGCGACTTCAGCCTGGACGTCGCCGAGGGCGGCTTCGTCAGCGTGCTCGGCCGCAGCGGCTGCGGCAAGTCCACCATCCTCAACCTGCTCGCCGGGCTCATCCCGCCCACCTCCGGCGAGGTGCTGTACCGCGAGAAGCCGGTGTCCCGGCCGCGCGTCGAGGTCGGCTACCTGACGCAGTCCGACACGCTGATGCCCTGGCGGGACGTCCGGCGCAACATCGAGATGCCGATGGAGCTGCGGAAGGTGCCCGCCCGCGAGCGCCGGAAGCGGGCCGAGGAGCTGATCGAGCGCGTCGGCCTCCGCGGGTTCGAGAAGCACTACCCGCGCGAGCTGTCCGGCGGCATGCGGCGGCGGGTCAGCCTCGCCCGGATGCTCGTCGGCGACCCCGAGACCCTGCTGATGGACGAGCCGTTCGGCGCCCTCGACGCCCAGCTGCGCTCCGACCTGCAGAAGGAGCTGCTCCGGCTCTGGCAGGGCAGCGGCCAGACCGTGGTGTTCGTGACGCACGACATCGAGGAGGCCCTGCTGCTCGGGGACCGGGTGGTCGTGCTCGGCCGCCTCGGCCGCATCGTGCTGGACGAGGAGATCGGCCTGCCCCGGCCGCGCGACCCCGACGAGATGCGGGTCGACGCCCGCTTCGTCGCCCTGCACCGCAAGCTGACCGACGCCCTGAGGGAGGGAGCGCGATGAGCGCGGAGACCAAGCCCGTCCCGGACGTCGACAACGGCGGGGCACCCGAAACCGTCCCGATCGAACGCGGATTCATGGGCAAGTACGGCGGCACGGCCGGCGTGTGGGCCGCCCGGGTCGTTCTCGTGGTGGCGGTGCTGCTCATCTGGCAGTGGGCGGCGGACCGGTGGTTCGACGTCATCTTCACCAGCAGGCCGTCGGAGATCTGGGAGCGCCTCGTCGAATGGCACGAGGACGGCGTCCTGTGGTCCAACACCTGGGTCACCATCCAGGAGATCGCCTACGGGTTCGCGCTGGGCGCGGCGCTCGGCGTGGTGATCGGCTTCGTGCTGGCGTCCGCGAGCGTGCTCTACCGGGTGCTCGACCCGTTCATCATGGCGCTGTACTCGATCCCGAAGGTGGCGCTGGCCCCGCTGTTCATCGTCTGGTTCGGCATCGGCATGAACATGAAGGTGTTCCTCGCCGCCGCGACCGTCTTCTTCCTGGTGTTCCTCAACACCGTCGCGGGCGTCCGGGAGGTGGACCGGGGGCTGATCGACGCGGTCCGGCTGATGGGCGGCGGGCGGGCGCACGTGCTGCTCAAGGTCGTGCTGCCCGGCTCGATGACCGGCGTTCTCACCGGCCTGAAGGTCGCCATCCCGTACGCGCTGATCGGCGCGGTGATCGGTGAGCTGGTGGCGTCCAACCGCGGCCTCGGCTACCTGATCAACGACGCCGCCGCGCAGTTCGACACCGCCGGGGTGTTCGCCACGCTGGTCGTGCTGAGCGTGATCGCCGCCGTGCTGAACCTGCTCGTCGGGCTGCTCGACCGCAGGCTGAGCCGCTGGAAGCCGCTGGAGGCCCGCCGATGACGCGCGCCCCGGTCAGGCGCCTCACCGCGGCGCTGCTCGCCCTCGTCCTGGTGGCCACCGGGTGCGCCAAGCGCACGTCCACCACCCCGCCGGGAGTGCTGAACGTCGGCCAGATCAGCAACTCGATCGCGTTCTTCCCGCTGTACGTCGCCGAGCAGAAGCACTACTTCGAGCAGGAGGGCGTGCGGCTCGGCGACCGTCCGCGGCTCGGCACCGGGGCCAAGGTGGCGGCGGCGCTCAAGTCCGGCGGGATCGACGTCGGCGCGGGCGTCCTCACCGACGCCCTCAACCTGCGCCGCATCGACAACGGGACGCGCCTGGTCGGCGACCTCGTCGACCGGTATTACGTCGACGTCATCGTGAGCCCGGACTTCCCGGGCGCGCCCGCGTCCGCCCCGCTGGACGACCGGATCCGCGCCCTGCGCGGCAAGAAGATCGGCATCACCGGCCCCGGCAGCGGCACCGAGGCGCTCATCACCTACCTTTTCCAGCGGGTCGGGATGCGGTCCGACCGGGACGCCGAGCTGGTCAACCTCGGCGCCAAGGCCACCTCCGCCATCGGCGCGCTGAAGACCGGCCGGGTGGACGCCCTGTCGTTCTTCCAGCCGATCGCGCAGCAGGCCAAGGCCGCGGGCGCCGGGTCGCTCTACATCTCCCCGGTCCGCGGCGACATCCCCGGCTTCCAGAACACCACGCACGGCGTCGTCTTCACCACCCAGCGCCTCATCGACAAGAAGCGCAAGGAGATCGCGGCCTTCCAGCGCGCCCTCGCCCGAGCGCAGCGCGACATCCACGACCACCCCGAGGAGATCCCCGCCCTGCTGGCCGGCTACCTGAAGGGCACCGACCCCAAGGCCCTCGCCGAGCTGCCCCCGATCATCCGGCGGGAGATCCCCCCGCAGATCGGCTTCACCCGCGCCTCGTTCGACTCGGCCATCCAGTTCCACCGCAGCACCGGCCTGGTCAAGCGCCTCCCGACCTACGAGGAGGTCGTCCCGCCGAATCTGCGGATCTCGGCGAACTCCTGAGCGGGTCCGGCCCGCGCGCGGCGCGGGCCGGACCGTCCATTCGCGCCCCGGGTGTCGGTGGTCGCACCTAGGATGCGCCGAATGGAGGCAGCTGATCTTGAACGGCCGCCGGCGGGGGTGACCTTCCTGCGGCACCGCGGCGGGGCCGCCGCGAAGGTCGCCGTCGAATGGTCGGACGCGGCGCCGGTGCTGATCGGCCGGGCCCTGCGCGTACCGTCGGTCACGGCGCTGCGGATCACGGCGCCGGAGGGCGGGGAGGACGACCACCTGTACTGGGAGGACGACCGCGACGAGGACGGCGAGCCGACCCCCGCCACGACCGTCGAGACGGGCGCGCTCGCGACGCTCGACCTCGGCGGGCTCACCGAGCTCGACCTGTCGTACCTGCGCATCGGCGCGCTCGGCGCGAAGACGCTCGCGGTGTCGGCCTACCTGCGCGCCGAGGCCGCCGACCTCGGGACCGCCGCCGGCGGCCACCCGCTGGAGACGCTCGACCTGCGGTACTGCGGCATCGGCAACACCGGGCTGGCGGCCCTCGCCGCGGCCCCCCTCTTCAACGGGGTCCGCCGCCTGCGCCTCCAGAACAACGTGATCACCGAGAAGGGGACGCCCGCGCTGCACCGTTTCACCGGCCTGAACGACCTCGACCTGCGCTACAACGAGATCGGCGTGGACGGCGTGCGGGCCTTGCTCGCGGCGCCGTTCGTCCCGTCCCTCACGCGGCTTCTCCTGTACCGCTCGGACGTCGGGGACGAAGGTGCGGCGCTGCTCGCGCAGGCACCCCAGCTCCCACCCGCACTGCGCAGCTTCTGGAGAAGCGTATGAGCCTTGAACTCCGCGACCGGTTCTTCGCGCTGTCGACCGGCGACGCCCCCGCCGGCGAGGTCGCCGAATACCGCGCGCTGGTCGACGCGACCGACGCCGAACCCGCCGCGACCGTGGACGGGCTCGCCGTTTCCTGGCATCCGACGGCGCGGTTCAAACAGGTGCGTTTCGTCGACGCGGAACGCATCGACGGCGAGGCCCGGGACCTGTTCGCCCGTCCCATCGAGGCCATGCCGGACCTCGCCGCCGTCTTCGCCGACCCGCGCGAACTCTCGTTCCGGACGTTCGAGAACATCCTCCCGCTCGACCGCCTTTTCTCGGACGTCCCGCTTGACCTCGAACTCACCGGGTGCGACGAGTTCGCGAAGGATGCGTACACGCTCTCGCTCCGGCTCCCGGCGCCCACCAGGTCGCTACTGGAAAGCCTCGATGAGCTGAACCTCTACGTCCCGCCGCTCAACGCCTCATCCCGAGGCGGTGAACGCTTCATCTTCCATTCGGGGCTGCTCGCCGAGGCGCTCACCGAAGCGGTGCGCAAGGCGATGCCTGACTCGCTGTTCGACGGTTTCTCGCACGTGAACCCCGTCTTCCGCTGCAACCGTTTCGAGCCCGGCGACGCCAACTTCCATCCCCACCTCGACACGCCCTACTACGACGCGGGGCGGAATCACGTCTCCCGCTACACCGTGCTGCTCTACCTCACCGGAGGCGAGGGAGAACCCGCCCTCGACCTCGCGGAAGGCGGCGCGCTCACCGCGATCGAGCCCTTCACCTGCGTGGTCTTCGACCAGCGGTACGAGCACGAGGGCGCGCCCTACCGCGACGGCCGCAAAGTGTTCCTGCGCACCGAACTCGTCTTCACCGGCGACGGCCTCAAGCACGACCCGGAGATCGGCGCGCTGTTCGCCAAGGCCTGTTACTGGACGGGCGAGAGCGTCTTCGCACCCGAACTCGCCCGCCACGCCGACACCTACTACAACAGGGTCGCCGCCGCGCATTGGAACGGCCTGACGCCCGCGTCCGGGAGAGAGCCGTTCGTCCACAAGAACTTCCGCGGCGTGCACTACGTCGCGAACGGCCACGACTTCTGGTTCGAGGCGAAGGACGGGCTCTCCCCGGCCGAATGCGCCGCCATCGCGCTCCTGGACTACTTCAACTGCAAGATAGGTGACGCCGCGTTCCGCACGCTGTGCGACGCGGAGGTGATCGAGGCCGACGGCACGGACTGGATCCCGGCGTTCCTCACGGGCAAGAGCGGCGAGTCGCCGGTCGTGCCGTTCGATAAGTCCATGCTCTTTCCCGAGCCGGAGGACGCCGACACCGGAGACCTGCCCGACTGCGCCTGCGCGATCTGCAGCGGTGACGTCATCGGCCCCCATTTCGACACCACGCGCAACGCCGACATCATCGAGCACTACGCCCGCGCCCAGGAAGCCGCCAAGGCCGACGTCATGCCCGCGCCGATCCTGATGCTGGGCGAGGACGTGCTCCTCGACCCGGACATGTTCGTCGTCGAGGGAAACCGCATCCACGTCCTCGGCAAGCGGTCGCCGGCGCCGGTGAACTTCGCCGCCTGCCAGGGCGGTCCGCCCTTTCCCTCGGCCGACACCTGGATCGCCACCGCGGTCGCCGTCGACGCGGCGCACTTCCTCGTCCCGCCGATCCTGTTCGCCGAGGCCGACGGCTGCCGGCACCTGAAGTTCGACTTCTTCCGCAACACCTGGACGGTCGGCCACGAGCGGTCCACCGTGCCCGTCCCGATGATCCGCCAGTTCGACCCCGACGCGGACATCGACGAGGACTGGGAGGACGACTACGACGAGGACGAGGACGAGGACGACGACTACGACGAGGACGACGACTAGGACGGCTCGGCCATCTTGGCGAGGGCGTCCACCCAGAAGCGCTGCCGCTCCGGGGTCTGCCCGACCAGGTACGTGGCCCGCAGCTTCGGCGGCACGTACCGCAGCAGGCTCGCCACGACGTCGAGGTGCCGTTCGAGCTGCGACACCTCGGCGTTGGAGAACACCTGGTGCACCAGGTCGGTGTCGTCGGTGCCCTCGGCGGACGCCTCGGCCGCGGCGGCGAGCCGGGCCTCCCAGCTCGCGCGGTTGCGGGCGAGCTCGGCCAGGCCGATCTGGGGGCGGCCGGCCAGCCGCGCCTCCAGCGCGGACAGCGGCACCGGGGCGTACTCGCCGTCACCGAGATAGATCAGGCCCGGCTCCAGCGGCATGCCCGCCTCGTGCAGCTTGATCAGCCGCTCCAGGGTGCGCTTGGTGATCCAGTCGCGGCCCTCGTCGTCGATGTCGTTCTTCCACCACTCCAGGACCGTCTCGGCCGTGTCCCCGTACGTCGAGATGAGCCACTCGTTGGCGGGGATGTCGTCCGGGAGCACCTCGTAGCTGATCGTGAACCGGCTCGCCTGCGCCACGTTGTTGCTCGCGACCAGCATCTTGCGGCCCAGGTAGTACGGCGGGTTCTGCAGCGCCACCTGCGCGCGCAGGTTCGGGATGCGGCGCCCGGCGAGCGTCCACTCCTGCGTGACCTCCATCAGCTTGGCGAAGGTCGCCTTGTCCTTCGGCCGGTTGTACTCGTCCCAGACGAGCACCTTGGGCTCGGGGTCGAGCAGCGACCGGGCGAGCATCGCGGTCAGCGAGCCGTCCGGGGCGGGCACCGGCACGCACAGGTCCTCGACGTTGGTCACCGGCAGCGAGAAGTAGACGGGGTCGCGGCCCGTCTCCTCCCGGGCGATCTGCTTGGTGATCTCCGTCTTGCCGCAGCCGGGCGGGCCCTGCAGCAGCACCGCCCAGCGGTGGGTCATCGCGGCCCGCAGGATGCGGCGGACCGGGTCGGTGACGGTCGCGGGATTGCGCGCCCCGACCGCCGCGGCGATGGCGTCCAGCACGTCCGCCGTCCGGTCGCGGCCCGGCTCGCCGTCCTTGCCCTCCTCGGTCAGCGCCAGCCGGGCGCCGTTCAGCAGCGGCAGCCCCCAGGCGAGCGGGAACCCGGCGCGGGCGCAGTGCAGGACGTGCTCCAGGGTGCGCGGGGAGAGCAGGTACCGCAGGCGCGGGCTCAGCGAGGCCCACTCCCGGAACACCTCCCGCAGATCCCACTCGGGGAACCGCGCGGCGAGCGCCTGCCGCCACGCGGTGTCGTTCGGCGTCAGGCGGATCGTGACCATCCGGTCGAGGATCGCCAGGTCGGAACGCCGGACGCTGGTCTCGGCCAGCGACTCGTTGTCGGTGAGGAACACGCCGACGCAGCCGAGCTCGCGCAGGTCGTACTCGCCCAGCGTCCAGTTGCAGGCGATCTGCATCAGCTGCGACTGGACGGTGCTGCCCGCCTGGAGCGAGTCGTCGATGAGGAGGACGAACGGCTTGCCGGGGACGAGCTGGCGCATGACGAGCTGGCGGAGCACCAGCTCGCCGCTGTCGTCGTCGCGGACCGGGGCGTTGACCAGCAGGTCGTCCGGGGTGAGGTTCGCCGCGGGGATGACGACGAGGGTCGTGCCGGGGAACCGCTTCGGGATGTACGACACGAACGTGGACGTCTTGCCGATGCCGTGCTCGCCGAAGATCTGCCCGGTCTGGCCGGTCGCCACCATGGCGTCGATGAACTTCTCGAGCTTGGCGGTCGGGCCGTCGTCCGGGGGCTGCGGGTAGGTGGCGTTGCGCCTCCACCAGCGGCGGCCCGCCCTGTGCTTCGCCTTGGACGGCTCCGTCGCGGTCATCGCTGCTGTCTCCTCGCTCCTCATCCGGGCGTGACGCGGTGGCAGGCCATCGGGGGATCGTGCCGGTCCGGCCAGTCGTCGCC
This sequence comes from Actinomadura madurae, assembly GCF_047130825.1. Taxonomy (NCBI): domain Bacteria; kingdom Bacillati; phylum Actinomycetota; class Actinomycetes; order Streptosporangiales; family Thermomonosporaceae; genus Actinomadura; species Actinomadura madurae. Next base: position 5,547,530 of record NZ_CP083237.1, on the reverse strand, counting down.
GCCGTCGGTGATGAGCCAGATCCACCGGTCGGGGTCGGCGGGGGTGACAGCGGGCGCGCACCCGTCGGTCACCATGATGATCGCATCGGGCTCGGCGTCCAACCGCTTTCCGTTCACCTCGGCCCGGCCCTCGGCGTAGTCGACGACGTTCTGGAAGTTGGTGCCGCCGCCACCGACCACCCGCTCGCCCGGCACGAACGGCGTCACCACCCCGTCGAAGCCGAGCCAGTGGCTCTCCACCCCGTCGGTCTGCCCGACCAGGGTGGTGAGCCACTCGACCACGGCGTCCGGCATCGACCCGGACGTGTCGAACGCGATGAGCACGACCTTCGTCCGCTCGGGCCCGCGCCGGGTCAGCATCGGATCGTGGCCCAGGGCCAGCAGGATCGCGCCGTGCTTCTTCGGGTAGATCAGCCGGTCGCTCTCGCTCAGCTTCGAGGCGAGCACGTCGACCAGCCACCGCTGCCACCAGTCGACGCGGCGGGTCGCCGGGGTGGTGCCGCGCAGCCTGTCCAGGCCGAGGTCGCCCCAGAGGCGGGACAGCCGCTCCCCGCCGTCGGCCGTCCGGTCGGCCAGGTCGAGCAGCTCGGCGCGCGCCGCCGGGTCGCCCCGGAGGGCGGCCTGCATCACCTGGTGCAGCACCTCGCCGCCCAGCCGTTCCACGGTCTCGGGATCCAGCGGCACCGCGTCGCCCGCGTGACCGTCCAGGTGGATGCAGAACCCCGGCGCGGATTCGTCGAACGCCCTCATCCGCCGCAACTCGCCGTAGACGGTGAGGTCGGTGTGGATGAAGTCCTCGTAGGGCAGCGGGGACAGGCCCTGCTGCCGCAGGTCTTCCTGGTACGCCTCGTAGACCTCGGCGGGATCGACGCCGACCGGCTTCCGTCCGTCCTCGTGTCCGTCCTCGCCTTCGTCCGACGGGACCGTGGGCAGGCCTGACCACCGCAGCCGCTCCAGGGCGACGTGGTTGATGGCCACCTCGGCGGCGAGTGTGAACGCCGGGTCGGACCGCAGGTCCTCGTCCACGTGCAGGTGGCGGTGCATCAGGTGGCGGGCCTCGTGGAACAGGACGAACTTGACGCCGTCGAAGTCCAGGTCCATGAAGAAGCGCGGGTTGTAGAGCAGGGCGCGGGAGCCGTCGCCGAACGCCACGACCGCGGCGGTGGGGATCAGCGTCGTCGGGATGTGGTGGTGGCACTTGGCGTACAGCCAGGACGCCACCGTGCTCTGCCCGACGCCGAAGTCCAGGAGCGCGGACTCCTTGCGCCGCCGGGCCTGCTCCACCAGTTCCGGGTCGGCCGGCTCCTCCGCGAGCAGCCGGTGCAGGTCCGGCAGGCGGGGCGCGGGGCGGCGCCGGCGGCGGCCCGGCCGGACGGGCCCGCCGCCCGCCGGGTGGTGGTCACCCGCGCCGGTGCCTCCGGTGGCGTTCATCGGTGCCCCCTCCGATGTACGGGACCCGTGCGGGGAGCGTTCCGGGAGTCCCGCGGTGCCTGCTGACCGCTGGCACGATAGCGGGTCGATCCGCCGGAACGCCCCCGAAATAACCGGCGGCCGGCGGGCCCGGCGGGGTCAGTGGCCGAGGCGGGCCGACAGGTCGCGGGCGCCCGCGGTGACCTCCTGGATGATCTCCAGGAGGCGGCTGCCGCGGAAGCCGGCGTTCACGCCGCCGAGGCTGAGGGTGGCGGCGATGTCGCCCTGCGCGTCGAAGACGGGCGCGGCGACGGCGCCGACGCCGTAGAGGTAGTCCTCCTCGCTGATGGCGTAGCCGTCGCGGATGACCTTCTCCAGGCGGTCGGTGAGCGCGGGCACGTCGGTCACCGTGTGGGACGTGTACTGGTCGAGCCCGGTGGAGAGCCAGTGTTCCCGCAGCTCGCGCGAGTAGGCGAGGATGACGACCGGCCCGGCGGCGGCGTGGTAGGGCAGGACGGTCCCGACTCCCACGGTGTTGACGCTGACCGGGTTGTTGCCCTGGAGCATGTCGACGCAGATCGCGCCCTCCTCGCCCGGGATCATCAGGTACGCGGTGTCGCCGAACCGGTCGGCCAGCCGGCGCAGGAACGGGGCCGCCTCGTCGCGCAGGCTGAGCTCGGCGAGCGCGACGGCGCCGACCCGGAACGGGCGCATGGTGAGCCGGTAGGTGGCGCCGTCGCCGCGGGTCAGCCAGCCGGCCCGGATCAGCGTGGCCGCCAGCCGGTGCACCGTGGTCTTGTTCATCCCGGTGGCCGCGGTCAGGTCGGTCAGGGTCAGGGTCGGCCGCTCCCGGGTGAAGCACTCCATGAGCTGGCAGGCCTTGAGGACCGAGATCACCAGGTTCTTGGGGTCCACGTCCTCGTCGGGGGTCATCGGACCGCTCCCGGCAGAGGTTCCGTATTCCGGTACATGTTCCGGATCCTATCGGCTCGTCGGTGGCCGCGCGTCCAGTGCGTGCGAGGCGGCGGCGTAGGCGTAGGTGTGGTTGCGCGCGTTGGCGAGGCCGGTGACATACCCCTTGAGCTCCCTCGTCGCCGCGGCGTTGCCGGTGGCGTACAGGCCCGGCACCGCGTGGCCGTCGCGGCGCAGCACCCGCCCGTCCGCGTCGATCCACAGCCCGAGGGTGCCCATGCCGAACCCGACGATCGACAGCGGCAGAGCGTAGTACGGCGGCGTGGCGAGCGGGCCGAGGTTCGGGTTGGGAGCATGGGCCGGGTCGCCGTAGGCCCGCCGGACGAACGGCAGCGTGCCGCGGCCGAACTCGGGGTCCTCGCCGCGCGCCGCGCCGGCGTTGAACTGGGCGACGGTCACGACCAGGCCGTCCGGGTCGATGCCGGCGGCCTCGGCCAGTTCCCGCGGGGAATCGGCGCGGACGAACGTGTCCGGCCACGCGTCGCCGGGGGAGTACGGCCCCAGCCGGTAGCGGCGGCGGAACTCGTCGTCGGCGAGGAACCAGGACGGGTGGTTGGCCCACCGCTTGTTCCGGCCGTCGTAGCGCCGGATCGCGCCGATGAGCGCGCCGTAGTAGCTCTCGTCGCCGAACCGCCGCCCCTCCCGGTTGACGATCATCGAGTGCGGCAGCCCGAGGTGCTCCAGCAGGGGCCGGCACAGCGGGACGTCGCCGCCGGGGTGCGTCTCGCCGGGGAAGTGGTGGCCGACGCTGAAGAACGGGTCGGCGCCCCGGACCATGGCCGCGCCCGCCCGCTGGGCCAGCAGCAGGCTGTCGCCGTCCACGACGGGCGGCGCCGACTCGACGAGCGCGGGGACGTCCTCCAGCTCGGCGCCGTCCGGTGCCCCGCCGTAGCCGCCGGCGGCGATGAGCACGCCGCGCCGGGCCCGCACCGTCACGGGGCCCTCCGGTCCTTGCAGGACGGCGCCGGTGACGGCGTCGCCGTCCACGAGCAGCGCGGTGGCGCGGTGGTGCAGGAGGCAGGGGACGCCGCGCTCGGTCAGCGCGGCCCGGACGAAGGCGCCCGACAGCCCGGAGCCGTGGGTGAGCAGGTCGCGCTGGGCGCCCTCCCGCCGCAGCCGCTCCCGCACGGCCGGGTCGAGGACGCGCTCGGAGTACAGGTCGTCGCGGGCCACGCCCGTCTCGTAGTAAGGGCTCGGCCGCAGCCGGTCGCGCCACGGGCCGAGGCTCGCGCCCGGGACGGCGCATTCGAGCAGCCGCCCCTCCTCCGTCGAGCCGGGGGCCGGGTGGTAGAGGTCCGGGCAGTTCCGGATCACCTCGAACGGGACGCCGGCCTCGCGGTACCAGGCGGTCGCCTCGACGGCGCGGCGCAGGTAGGCGCGGCGGGCCTCGCGGTCGACCGGGCGGCCCTCTCCCTGGACGTGGTCGAGGTAGGACTCCGTCGCGGCGAGCGTGTCGGGGGGCGCGAGCGTGTCAGGGGCCAGGCCGTTCGCGCCGACCCAGACGAATCCGCCGCTGTAGGCGGCGACCCCGCCGACCATGCCGGAGCGTTCCGCGACGAGGACGTCGGCGCCGAGGTCGTGCGCCCGGACGGCGGCGGCCAGCCCGCCGAGCCCGCCGCCGATGCACAGGAAGTCGACGGCACGGTCCATGGATGTTCCTCCTCTAGGGGACGGACGGCGCGCTGGGGAAGGGCCTCACAGCACGGCGACGGGTGTGATGGGCGAGCCCGTCCCGCCGGGGACGGCCAGCGGGGCGAGCGTGAGCATGAAGGCGGTGCGGTCCTCGGCGGCGAGCGCCTCGGCCAGCTCGTCCAGCGCCATGCTGTGGACGAGGTGGACGCCCAGGTAGACGAGCGCGAGCACGTGCACCGGCAGGCGGCACTCGGCGACCGGGACGGGGAAGGCGTCGCCGGGCCCGTCGGTGCCGACCACGGCGGCGTCCCTCTCCTGGACGAATCGCAGCGCGTCGGGATGCAGCCCGGACAGCCGCCCGTAGCGGTCGCCCTCCTCGCCCTCCTCGCGCGGCGCGGGCGCGCTCCAGCGGCCGGTGCGGACGAGCAGCGCGTCGCCCGGTTCGAGGCCGGGCGCCGCCGCGGCCAGGTCGTCGTACCCGACCGCGGTCCCGGCCGGGAGGTGGTCCACGCCGTGCAGCCGGGGGACGTCGGCGAGGACGGCCCGGGTCACGACCGGCGCGGCGGAGGTGATGTCGCAGCCGGCGACCCCTTCGGGCCCGGCGATCTCGGCGAACTCCCGGCCGCCGTAGCCGCGGCCCCGATGGGCGATGTGGCTGAGCGCGTCCATGTGGGTGATCTCCAGGCCGTGGCACTCGGAGCTGACCCGGTCGCTGGCCGCCTGCACGTCCCCGCCGGCGTTGGAGCCCCACCAGGTGATCATCCGGTGCTCGAAGGCGGTGTCGCCCGCCTGCGGGTAGTAGGCCGGCGTCCCGGTGCGGAACGGGCGGGCGAGGGACAAGGCCCGGCCGCTGCGGACGGTCGCCGCGGCGGCGCGGACGCGGTCGGGCCCGGCGAGGTTCAGCGTCCCGCGCTCGTCCCCGTGGCCCCAGCGCCCCCAGTTGGCCGTGATGCCCGGCCAGAAGGTCTCCATCATGTCCTCCATCCGCATCCGCTGGAAGATATTCCGGATTGCGAACTCGCGTTGGCGTAGGGCGGCGCAACCCCCTACTGTCCGGATGTACGGCCTTGACCAGCAACTCTTCCAGAGAATCCGGCGCCTGGGAACCCGTTGACAACCGCGCCGAATCGAACTTATCGTCAGTTCCCGGAATCTATTCCGTATTCCGGAAGGATGAAGATGACAGCGCAGCGCCTCCGTGAACTGATGGCCGAGGACGTCGTCTACGCCCCCGGCGTGTGGGACGGCCTCACCGCGCGTCTCGCCGACCAGGCCGGCTTCTCCGCCCTCTGCGCCTCCGGGTTCGCGATCTCCGCGGCGCTCGGCCTGCCCGACGCGGAGCTGTACACGATGTCGGAGAACCTCGACGCGGTCCGCCGCATCGTCGAGGCCAGCGACCTGCCGGTGATCGCCGACATCGACACCGGCTACGGCAACGCCGTCAACGCCGCCCGCACCGCCCGCAAGTTCGCCGACGCGGGCGTCGCCGCGGTGTTCATGGAGGACCAGGAGGCGCCCAAGCGCTGCCCGATCTGCGTCGGGGACCCGGTGCCGGTGATCGGCGCCGACGAGGCGGCCGGCAAGATCCGCGCGATCCGGGACGCGGCCGGCGACCGGCTGGTGGTGATCGCCCGCACCGACACCGCCGGGGAGGAGGCGATGGACCGGGCCGCCGCCTACGCCGCCGCAGGCGCCGAAATGATCATGCCGGTGACCAAGACGTTCTCCTCGGTGGACGAGTGGGCCGAGTGCCGCCGCCGCGCCGGCGTCCCGCTGATGGCCACGCTCACCGCGTCCACCTGGGTCGAGCGCGACCTGTCGCCGGACGTGCTGCGCGAGGTCGGCGTCCGGCTGGCGCTGCTGCCGACGCAGATCCTGCTGTCGGCGACCGGCGCGATGCGCGAGACGCTGCGCCGGCTGCGCTCCGGCGAGCCGCCCGCGCGGGTCAGCGCGGACGCGCTCCCGCACATGGACTTCGTGAAGCTGATCGGCTTCCCCGAGGTGGAGCGGGCGCAGGAGAAGTACCTGCCCGCGGCCCAGGTCTGAGGGGGATCGTACCGATGACCCCCGCAGGCGCCGCCCGTCCCGCCCGGACGATCACCGAGAAGATCCTGGCCCGCGCGGCCGGCCTCGGCGACGTCCGGGCCGGAGAGAACCACCCCTTCCGGCCGGACTACATGGTCGCCTACGACTTCCCCGGCTACACCGACCTGATGTTCAAGCAGATGCACGACGACTTCGGCATCACCGAGGTCGACGACCCCGAGCGCTACCTGGTCTTCATCGACCACATGCTGTCCAAGGGCGACGGCCGGGAGAAGGAGGTGCACGACGTCACCCGGCGGTGGGGCGAGTTCTACGGCATCACCGTCCACGAGGGCCGCGGCATCGGCCACCAGGTGGCGGCGGAGATGGGGTACGCGCTGCCCGGCTCGTTCCTCATCCACTTCGACGGGCACATCAGCGGCCTCGGCGCGTTCGGCGCGCTCGGCTGGGGCGTGCGCCGCGACCTGCTGGAGGCCTGGGTCAGCGGGCAGATCTTCCTGGACGTGCCCGCCTCCACCCGCTTCGAGCTGACCGGGTCGTTCGCGCCCGGGGTCGACAACCGTGACCTCATCCACGAGATCATCGCCCGGGTCGGCGCGGACGGCTGCGCCCACCAGGTCATGGAGTTCACCGGGCCCGGCGCCGCCGCGATGAGCATCGGGCGCCGCCAGGGCCTGTGCGGGATGGCCATGTTCACCGGCGCCGTCTCCGCCATCTTCAACCCCGACGACCTGGCGCTGGAGTACGCGAACCGGGTCGCCCGTACCGAGTTCGAGCCGCTCTACAGCGACGCGGGCGCGCAGTACACCGCGACCCACGCCATCGACCTCGACGAGCTCCGGCCGCGGGTCGTCCTGCCCGGGTCCGCGCGGGCGGCCAACACCATCGGCGTGGACGAGGCCGCGGGGACGTCCATCACCAGGGCGTTCATCGGGTCGTGCGCGAGCGGCCGGATCGAGGACATCCGGGCCGCCGCCGAGGTGCTGCGGGGCCGCCGGGTCGCGCCGGGCGTGCAGCTCAACGTGGTGCCGACCTCGCAGACGATCCACCGGCAGGCCGAGGAGGAGGGGCTGCTCGACGTCCTGCGCGAGGCCGGCGCCGACGTCGCCATCTCCAGCTGCGACTTCTGCTTCGGGTACGCGCGGCCGCTCCAGGAGGGCGAGAACTGCATCTCCACGGGGGTGCTGAACATCTCCGGCCGGATGGGCAGCACCGCCGCCGACATCTACATGGGCTCGGCCTACACCGTCGCGGCCAGCGCGGTGGCCGGGCGCATCGCAGACCCGCGGGAGGTGACCTCATGAGCGGCATGGAGTCCGTTCTGCCGGACGTGCTGCGCGGACGCGTCGCCTGGATCTTCGGCGACGACTTCGACGTCGACCTGATCATCGGCGTGGAGAACATCAAGTACTACGACGCGGACAAGCTTCGCTCGGTCTGTATGAAGGCGTACGAACCCGACTTCGCGGACAAGGTCCGGCCAGGCGACGTCGTGGTCGGCGGGCGCAACTTCGGCTACGGCCACCCCCACTACCCGCCGCTGGTCGCGCTGCGGAACCTCGGCATCAGCGCCGTCCTCGCCGAGTCGTTCTCCCCGGGGTTCTGGCGCGGCGAGACCTACAACGGGATGCCGCTCGTGGCAGTCCCGGGCATCGCCTCGGCCGTGCGCCGCTTCGACGCCGTCGAGGTCGACTGGCGGCGGGCCGAGGTCCGGCTGCCGGACGGCACCGAGCTGCGCGGCGACCCGCCCAGCGACCGGGTGGTCAAGGTGCTGGAGGCCGGCGGGAACCTGAACCTGCTGCTGCGCGAGCACGGCCGCCGGCCCTCCGCGGTGACCTGACATGAGGGGCAGCCACGTCGACACGGGCCACGGGCAGATCCGGGTGTGGCTCACCGCCGATCGCCCGGGGGTCCTGGTGCTCCCGGGGATCCGCTGGTCGGGACGGCCGCTCGCCGAGGAGATCGTGCTCGGCGCCCCCGAGCGCCCCGTCGCGGTCGCCGACCTCCCCGGCGTCGGCGGGTCGGCGCCCGCCGCGGCGGCCGGCCCCGGCCCGGCCGCGGACGCGCTCGCCGAGGTCGCGGGGGCTCTCGGCGTCCACACCGTGGTCGGCCTGGACATGAGCTGCGACCTGGCCGCCGCCGTCGCCGGACGGGCGGAGGGCTGCCGGGAGCTCGTGCAGGTCGACCGCGGCCACCTGGCCGCCGCCCGGGAGCTGCCGCCGCCCGACGTCGCGCCGCGTCCGGACGGCACCCACCTGGCCGCGCTGTGGCAGCTGGTCCGGGACGCGCACCTCTTCCCGCCCGGCGCGCCGCGGTCCGCGGTGCCCGGACGGGCCGAGCTGCCCGGCCCGTCCGCCCTGGACCGGACGGTCGTCGCGTTCGCCGAGCACCCGGAGCACTTCGCCGCGCTGTGGCAGACCTGGTGCCGCGCGTCCGAGGACCCCTTCGCCGGGACGCTGCCGGTGACGCACGCCGTCAACGCCGACGGCCACGGCCCGACGCCGGTGCGGCGGTGGCTGGACAGGCTCTCCCGCGCCCACGGGCGCGCGCCGGCCGCCGCCCCTCCCGCGCCCGGACGCCGGATGCTGCCGCTCGCCGGTGAGCCATCGATCGAGAACGGGCCGGTCGGGACGGCGCTCGCCGGGCGGGGCACCCGGATCCGGCGCGAGTTCGTGGAGACCAGCGTGGGGCAGGTCCACGTCCGGGCCGCCGGAGACCCGGACGCGCCGCCCCTGGTGGCGCTGCACTCGGCGCCGGGCTCCGCCGGGCTGCTCGAACCGCTGATGCGCGGGCTGGCCGCGGACTTCCACGTCCTCGCGCCCGACTACCCGGGCAACGGGGAGTCCGACAAGCCCTGGCGGGACGAACCCGGCATCGACCGGTTCGCGGACGTGATCGCCGAGGTCGCCGACCGCCGCGCCGCCGGACCCGTCCACCTCTGGGGCACCCACACCGGGGCGCTGATCGCGCTCGAACTGTGCCTGCGCCGCCCCGACCTGGTGCGCCGCGCCGTCCTGGAGGCGCCGCCGCTGCTGCCGCCGGACTTCACCGCCGACATCCTGGAGCACTACCTGCCGCCGCTGCGCGCGGACCGGTTCGGGTCCCACCTGGCCCGGGCCTGGGGGATGCGGCGCGACATGTTCCTGTTCTGGCCGTGGTACCGGGACCGCACCGCCGCCGACCGCCCGCTGCGCGTCCCGCGCGCCCGCGAACTGCACGACTGGACGGTCGGGCTGCTGCAGAGCGGACCGACCTACCACCTCGGCTACGCCGCCGCGTTCCGCTACCCCACGCGGGAGCGGCTGCCCAAGCTCGCGGTCCCGGCACTGATCTGCGCGGGACCGGACGACATGTTGGCCGACAACCTCCCGGCCCTGCGCGCCGCGGCGCCGGGCGGCGTCACCCTCGCCGAGATGCCCGCGACCTGCTGGTACCCAGACCAGGATCCCGCCGCCGTGGCCGAGACCGTGCGGCGTTACCGGGACTTCCTCGGCGCCCCCTCCTGACGGCCCACCCAATCGGATCCGTCCCCGGATCGGATTCCTTCTCTGAGGAGACGCAATGGCACGACGAATCGCCCGCAGCGGCCGGCCGGCCAGGACGGCCGCGGCCATGGCCGCCGTCCTGGCCGCGGCGGCGTGCAACGGCGCCGCGCAGAACGACGGCGAAGTCAAGATCGGCTTCATCACCGCGCTGACCGGCCCCGTCGCCTTCGCCGGCCAGACCTTCGCCAACGGCACCGAGCTGGCCGTCGAGCAGCTCAACCAGGAGGGCTACCTCGGCCAGGGACGAAAGATCAAGCTGGTGAAGAAGGAGGGCGCCGAGAAGCCCGCGCAGGCCGTCGACCAGGCCAAGCAGCTCACCGCCGACCAGGACGTCGTCGGCGCCATCTGCTGCATCCTGTCGCCGGTCGCCGGGGCGGTGAAGCCCATCACCTCGGCGTCCAAGCTGCCGCTGGACATCTACGGCGCCACCGACGAGGGACTCCAGGACCCGCCCTACGTCGTCCGCACCACCACCATGCCGCAGGACGCCAACCGCGCCCTCGCGCAGAAGGTGGCGCAGGAGGCCAAGCCCGCGTCGGTCGCCTACGCGGTGACGCAGGACAACTCCGGCTGGGTCTCCCAGCTCAAGAGCTTCCAGCAGGGCTTCGCCGGGACGCCCGTCAAGGACCTCGGGACGGTCAACACCCTCGCCGCGCAGACCGACTTCAGCGGCGCGGCCGGGCAGCTCATGGCCAAGAACCCCGAGGCGATCGTCATCGCGGCGCTCCAGCAGTCGTCCATCTCGCTCATCAAGGCGCTGAAGAGCCGCGGCTACAAGGGCCTCATCGTCACGGCCGAGACGATCGGCAGCCCCGGCGCGTTCAAGGCCGCGGGCGCGACCCTCGCGGACGTCCCCTTCCCGGTGTACTTCTACGCGGGGAAGGCGTCCCCGGCGGGCCAGAAGTTCGCGCAGAGCTACAAGGCGAAGTACGGCACCGACCCCGACTCCTACGCCGCCCAGGGCTACATGGCCGGCTACACGATGGCGACCGCCGTGAAGAACGCCGGCAAGGAGGTCACCCGGGAGAGCGTGACCAAGGCCCTGTCCGGCATCAAGCAGATCGACGGCACCATCTACGGCTCGGTCCAGTTCCAGGACGGCCAGCTGCGCGCCCCGAACAGCATCGTCCACATCACGTGGACCAAGGACGGGCGGCTGGCCGAGTGGAAGCCGTCCGGCACCGGATCGGCGTGACGGGACAGGTGATCTGACCGATGCTGTTCGTCCAGCAGCTCGTCAACGGGATCGCGCTCGGCGCCGTGTACGCGCTGTTCGCGGTCGGGTTCGGCGTGGTGTTCTCCACGATGCGGATCCTGAACCTCGCGCAGGGCGTGTACGCCACGTGGGGCGCGCTCACCGCCTACTGGGCGGTCGCGAACCTCGGGCTGCCGTTCGCGGTGGCCTGCCTGGCGGGGACGGCGGCCGGCGCGCTCGCGGCGGTCGCCGTCGACCAGGTGGCCTTCCAGCCGCTGCGCTCGCGCGGCGGGGAGCAGCTCCTCGGCACCATCATCACCAGCGTGGCGCTGTGGATCTCGCTGCGGGAGGCCGCCAGCCTCGCCACCGGTGCCGCGCCGCTCGGCTTCCCGCCCGGCACGGTGCCGGACGGCCTGCTGCAGGTCGGCGGCGTCCGGGTGCTCACGTCCCAGCTCATCGCCATCGTGTGCGCGGTCGCGGTGACCGCGGCGATCCACCTGATCCTGCACCGCACCCGGCTCGGCTCGGCGATCCGCGCGGTCGGGCACGACCGCGGCGCCGCGATGCTCGGCGGCGTGGACCCCCGGGTCGCGATCCTCACCGCGGCGGCGCTGGCCGGCGCGGCGACCGGGCTCGCCGGGGTGCTGTACGCCGACAACCAGACGTTCACGTTCGCCCTCGGCGACGGGCTGCTGCTCCAGGGCTTCGCCGCGGTCGTCATCGGCGGCATGGGCGACGTGCGCGGCGCCGCCCTCGGCGGGCTCCTCATCGGCGTCGTCCAGGTGATGTCGGCGCAGTACATCTCCAACTCCTTCCAGGACGCGATCACGTTCGGCCTCCTGCTGGTCGTCCTGGTCGCCCGCCCGCGCGGCCTGTTCCGCACCGTCGAACTCGGAAGGGCCTAGCCATGGGGCAACAACTCACGCTGCTGACCAGCGCGACCGGGTTCGCGCTCGTCGGCGCGCTGCTCGCGCTGAGCACATACGTGACGCTGTGGGCGGGGCTGCTCAGCTTCGCCACGGTGAGCTTCGCCGCGGTGGGCGCCTTCACCGCGACGCACCTGATGGCCTCGGAGGGCCTCGGGCTGTGGCCGGCGCTCGCCGCCGGGGGGCTCGGAGGCGGCGTGCTCGCCGCGGTCGCGGGCCTGCTGCTGATCCGGCTGGCCGACCACTGGCTGGCCCTGGCGACCGTCGCGCTGATCCTGGTGACCCGAGTGATCGTGGTGAACGCCGGGGATCTCACCGGAGGGTCGATGGGCGAGGTCGTGCCGGTCGAGGTGCACCTGTGGCAGTGCGTGCTCGTCCTCGGGCTGGCGTGCCTGTTCCTCGCCCGGCTCGCCCGGTCCCGGTTCGGCACCGCCGCGGTCGCCACCCGCGAGGACCCGACGGCCGCCAAGACCATGGGAGTCCCGGTGCGCCGGATCCAGGTGGCGGCGTTCGTGATCAGCGGCGTCCTCGGCGGGCTCGGCGGCGTCCTGCAGGCCGGCCTGCTGCGCTACATCGACCCCGACACCTTCTACATCGACCTGGCGGTGACCGTCATCGCGTGCGTCGTCCTCGGCGGCGCCTACCACTGGTTCGGGTCCGTCATCGGCGCGGTGGTGTTCACCGGGCTGCCGGTGTACGTCAACCAGTTCATCGGGCAGGGCCAGTCGATCATCAACGGGATCCTGCTGCTGGTCATCATGATCTGGGTGCCCGGCGGCCTGATCGACCCGCTGCGCTGGCGGCGGCTGCGCGAGCGCCGCCGCGCCACCACGCCCGCACCCGAGGCTCCGCGCGAGGTTGCGGAGGCACGCTCATGACCGAACGCAGCGAGCGCGGCGAGCGGAGTGAGGGCATGACGCGGCTTTTGCCGGGGGGTGTGGGGGGTCGCCCCCCACAGGGAGAGGGCATGACCGAACGTAGCGACGCGCTCGTCGTGGACGGGCTGGCCAAGCGGTTCGGCGGGCTGAGCGTGCTCGGCTCCGTCGCGCTCACCGTGCCGAGCGGCACCATCTTCGGGATCGCCGGGCCGAACGGCGCCGGGAAGACGACCCTGCTCAACATCATCAGCGGGCTGCTGCCCGCGGACGGCGGCTCGATCAGGCTGTTCGGCGAGCCGTGCCACCACCTGAACGCCACCGCGCTCGCCCGGCTCGGCATCGCCCGCACGTTCCAGAACATCCGGCTCCTGCGCGGGCTCACCGTCGTCGAGCAGGTCATGGCGGGCGCCTACCGGAACCGGCGCGTCGGCAGCGTCCGCGGCCTCGCCGGGACGCCCAGGGCCCGCGCCGAGCTGCGCGACGTCCGGGAGCGGGCGCTCGCGTGCCTCGGCTCGGTCGGCCTGCGCGGCACCGCCGACCGGCTGGCCGAGACCCTGCCGTACGGCGACCAGCGGCGGCTGGAGATCGCCCGCGCGCTGGTGTCCCGGCCGCGGCTGCTGCTGCTGGACGAGCCGACCGCCGGCATGAACGCGGCCGACTGGACGGGCATCGGCGAGCTGGTGTCCGGGCTCCGCGGGGACGGCACGACGGTCGTCGTCGTGGAGCACAACATGCGCATGATCGAGACGGTCTGCGACCAGGTCGCGGTGCTGGCCTCGGGCGAGGTCATCGCCTGCGACGAGCCCGTCCGCTGCCTGCGCCGCCCGGACGTCCGCAGAGCGTATTTCGGCAAGTGAAGGGACCCACCATGCTTACGGTCGAGTCACTTGAGGTGACGTACGGGTCGGTGCGCGCCGTGGCGAAGCTCGACATCGCCCTCGGCAAGGGGCGGGCCACCGCGCTGCTCGGCGCGAACGGCGCGGGCAAGTCGAGCACGATGCGGGCGATCGGCGGGCTGCTGCGCCCGTCCGGCGGGCGGGTCGTCTTCGACGGGGAGGACATCACCGGGATGCCCGCGCACAAGGTCGCGCGCCGCGGACTCGCGCTCGTCCCCGAGGGGCGGATGGTCGTCGGCTGCCTGACCGTCCAGGAGAACCTCGCCCTGTCGGCCTACGCCCGCGGCCGGCGCCGCACGGCCCTGGCCGACGACGTGTACGACCTGTTCCCGAGGCTGGCCGAGCGGCGCGGGCAGACGGCGGCGCTGATGTCGGGCGGCGAGCAGCAGATGCTGGCCATCGGCCGCGCGCTGATGACCGCGCCGTCGCTGCTGCTGCTCGACGAGCCGTCCATGGGCCTGTCGCCCGCCCTGGTCGAGACGGTCTTCTCGGCGATCTCGCAGATCCGGTCCGCCGGGATGACGATGCTGCTCGTCGAGCAGAACGCCGCCCTGGCCTTCCCGATGGCCGACCACGCCTGCCTCATCCAGCGCGGCGCCATCGTCGCCGAGGGAACCCCCGCCGAGCTGGAGAAGGACCCGGCGACCATCGCCCGCCACCTGGGCATCGACGAGGAGCCGGGCCGCGAGCCGGCGTCGAAGGGGGCCGCGTCGTGACGCGCTGGCGCAGCCTCTACGGCGAGGGCGTGCCCGGTGAGATCGAGGTCGAGGGCGGCAGTGTGGTCGAGCTGTTCCGGCGCCGCGCCGCGGAACGCCCGGACGCCCCCCAGCTCCACTACTTCGGAGCGACCCTCGACCGCGCCGGGACCGACCGCCTCAGCGACGCGCTGGCGGCCGGCCTGCAGAAGCGCGGCGTCGGCTCCGGCGACCGGGTCGCGGTCTCGCTGCAGAACACCCCCGTCTGCGTGCTCGCGGTGCTCGCCGCCTGGAAGCTCGGCGCGACGGTCGTCCCGGTCAACCCGATGTACAAGGAACGGGAGCTGGCCCACCTGCTCGCGGACTCCGGCGCCCGCGTCCTCATCGCCCACCCGGACGCCCGCGCCACCATCGAGGCGCTCGCGTCCGGGCCCGAGCACGTCCTCTACTCGGCCGGAGGCGCGCTGGCCGGCGACGCGACCGGTCCCTGGCCGGACGAGGCCGCCGACGACATCCTGCCCCTGCTGGAAGCCGGAGGCGCACCGCGGGCCGCCGTCGCCCCGGGGCCGGACGACCCGGCGCTGCTCAGCTACACGTCCGGGACGACCGGCCCCGCCAAGGGCGCGGTCAACATCCACCGCAACCTCGCCTACCAGGTCGCCGCGTGCCGCACCTGGATCGGCCTCGGCGACGGCGACGCGATCCTCACCATTGCCCCGCTGTTCCACATCACCGGGCTGGCCATGCACCTCGCGCTCGGCCTCGGCGGCGGGCTGCCGCTCGTGCTGACCTACCGGTTCGACGCCGCCACGACGTCCGCCCTGGTGGAGCGGCACCGTCCCACGTTCACCATCGGCTCCATCACCGCGTTCATCGCGTTCCTCAACGACCCGGCCACCCGCGACCGCGGCCTCGCATCCCTGACGAAGGTGCTGAGCGGCGGCGCGCCCGTCCCGGCCGCGACGGTCCGGGCCTTCGCCGACGCCTTCAGCGTCTACATCCACAACGCCTACGGGCTGACCGAGACGACGTCGGCCGCGGTCGCCGTCCCGCTCGGCGCGACCGCCCCGGTGGACGAGACGTCCGGCGCCCTCGCGATCGGCGTGCCCTTCCCGAGCGCGCACGTCGAGATCCGCGACGAGAAGGGCGGGCCGCTCCCGCCCGGCGAGATCGGCGAGCTGGCGATCACCGGTCCGCAGGTCGCCGCCGGCTACTGGCGCAACCCCGAGCAGACCCGCGCCTCCTTCCCGGCCGGCACCCTGCTCACCGGGGACGTCGGCTTCATGGACGAGGCGGGCTGGATCTACCTCGTCGACCGCAAGAAGGACATGATCGTCGCCTCCGGCTTCAAGATCTGGCCCCGCGAGGTCGAGGACGTCCTGTACGAGCACCCGTCGGTCCGCGAGGCGGCGGTGGTCGGCGCCCCCGACCCCTACCGCGGCGAGACCGTGCACGCCTTCGTCAGCCTCCGCCCCGGCACCGCCGCCACGCCGGACGACCTGCGCGCCTTCTGCCGCGACCGCCTGGCCGCCTACAAGACCCCGGCCCAAGTAGAGATCAAGCACGACCTCCCCAAGAGCGTCACCGGCAAAATACTCCGCCGCCAACTCCGCACGTAGTCGCGAGAGGCTGTTAGCAGCTTGTACTAAGGCTTGGAGAAAGTGGCCGGGACTCATTGACACGGGTCTCATTGCAAGGTTTCCTTCCTGTTAGCCGCCGGGGTGTCCGGGCAGCGTCCGGCAGCGGACCGAAGGCCGGTGCCGTGTGCGCCGCGTCCGTCCCAGTGAGGGAGACCATCGATGCCCACTGCAGGCAGCCCCCCACCTGCGCTCCGCCACGCTCCCCGCCGCCGCCGGCTCGTCTCGGTGGCCGGTGCCGTGGTCCTGACCATGGCCGCCGCGCTCGGCGGCGTGCCCATCGCGCCGCCGGCCCTGGCCGCCGGCGAGACCGTGACCATCCATCTGACGACGACGTCCGACTCCGGCGGGCGGAACGTGACGCGCGGCCTGGAGCGGCAGGCACCGGTCAACTTCGCCGCGACCAACCCCGGCGCGGACCACACGATCGCGGTCGACGAAGGAGTGCGCTACCAGCGGTTCGAAGGCGGCGGCGCGTCGATCACCGACACCACGGCGCACCTGTTCCGGGGCGGGGCGATCAGCGCCGCCACCCGGGACGCGGTCATGCGCCGGCTGTTCGACCCGGTCGACGGCATCGGGCTGTCGTTCGTGCGCAACCCGATCGGCGCGTCCGACCTGTCGCGTCCGGGGATGGTCTCGCTGGACGACACCTGCTGCGACCTGAACGACTTCGGCGCGAACGGCTACGACACGAACGTCCGGCTGCTGACGCAGCAGGCGAAGCAACTCAATCCGCGGCTGCGGGTCATGGGCGTGCCGTGGAGTGCGCCCGGCTGGATGAAGGACAACGGCCGGATGGACCAGATGGGCTGGCTGAAGTGGGAGTACTACCCCACGTACGCCCAGTACCTGGCGAAGTACGTCCAGTCGTACCAGGCTGCCGGCGTGCCGGTGGACTACGTCTCGGTCCAGAACGAGCCGAACTGCTGCCAGGCGGGCAACCCGACCGCGATGAACTATCCGGGCATGTCCTGGAACCCGTCCGGGCTGGTGGAGTTCACCAAGAACCATGTGTACCCGGCCTTCCGGGCGGCGGGGATCGGTACGAAGGTGATCCACTTCGACTGGAACTACGGCGACTACGCGAGCTTCGGCTCCCAGATCGTGGCCGACGACGCGCTGCGCAACGACCCGCTGTCGGCCGGGATCGGGTGGCACGACTACGCGGGGAGCCCGTCCGTGGGGGCCCAGGCGCACGACCGGTACCCGTCGATGACGCAGTTCAACACCGAGCACTCCGGTGGAACGTGGGTGGGCGACCAGCACAACGAGGACATGGGCGACATCATCGAGCACGCCCGCAACTGGTCCAGTGCCGAGGTGAAGTGGAGCCTGGCGCTCAACCAGAACATGGGCCCGCACAACGGCGGGTGCGGGACGTGCACCGGGCTGGTCACCGTCCAGGAAGGCGGCGGCCGCGCGGGCCAGGTGGACAACACCATCGAGTACTACACGATGGGACACCTCACCAAGTTCGTGAAACCGGGCGCGTACCGGATCTTGTCCACCGCCGACTCGACCGTGCAGAACGTCGCCTACGTCAACCCGGACGGGTCCAAGGCCCTGCTCGCGCACAACGGCGGCGGAAGTGCCCGGTCGGTGCGGGTGGTGTGGGGCGGCCAGTCCTTCACCTACGACCTCCCCGCCCGCACGACGGCGACGTTCACCTGGTCGGGGACGCAGTCCGGCGGCGGTGGCGCGGGCCAGGTCACCGGCCTCGCCGGCAAGTGCATGGACGTCGCCGGCGCCGCCACGGCGAACGGCACGGCCGTCCAGCTCCACACGTGCAACGGCACCGCCGCCCAGCGGTGGAGCCGGGGTGCCGACGGAACCCTGAAGGCGCTCGGCAAGTGCCTGGACGTGGCCGGTCCCAGCACCGCGGACGGCGCCCAGACGCACCTGTGGGACTGCCACGGCGGCTCGTCCCAGCAATGGACGTACACGCCCGGCCGCGACCTGGTGAACGCCTACTCCGGCAAGTGCCTGGACGTGACCGGCAACAGCTCCGCCGACGCGACCCGGCTCCAGATCTGGACCTGCACCGGCGGCGCCAACCAGAAGTGGACCGTCCCGGCGTAGCGCGCGCTCCGGGGAGCCGGCACTGCCCGGTCGGCTCCCCGGCCCGTCCGTGAAAGCTTTCACGCTCCGAATGACGCGTGCCGCGCGGCGCGTTACGATCCGCTTGGGAGCGCTCCCAATCCGGCCTACCCCCCGCCACCGGAACGGAGAAGGCGCCATGCCTCACACCCGACTACGCCGCCGCGTCCTGACGGTCCTCTGCGCCGCGACGCTGGTGCCGGCCCTGTGGGTCGACACGGCCTCGGCCCACGGATCCGTCATCGACCCCGCGTCCCGCAACTACGGCTGCTGGGAGCGCTGGGGCGACGACTTCCAGAACCCCGCGATGCAGCAGGAAGACCCGATGTGCTGGCAGGCGTGGCAGGACAACCCCAACGCCATGTGGAAC
The DNA here is from genome assembly GCF_047130825.1 of Actinomadura madurae. Classification (NCBI taxonomy): domain Bacteria; kingdom Bacillati; phylum Actinomycetota; class Actinomycetes; order Streptosporangiales; family Thermomonosporaceae; genus Actinomadura; species Actinomadura madurae. The sequence continues at coordinate 5,529,228 of NZ_CP083237.1, read as the reverse complement.
TGGAACGGGCTCTACCGCAACAACGTCGGCGGCAACCATCAAGCCGCGGTGCCCGACGGGCGGCTGTGCAGCGGCGGCCACGCGGAGAGCGGGCGCTACCGCTCGATGGACGCCGTCGGCCCGTGGACGACCACCGACCTCGGCACCACCTTCACGATCAACCTCTACGACCAGGCGAGCCATGGCGCCGACTACATCCGCGTCTACATCACCCGCCAGGGGTACGACGCGCTGACCCAGCCGCTGCGCTGGGGCGACCTGGAACTGGTCCGCGAGACCGGCCGGTACGCGCCGAGCAACAACTACGTGATCGAGAACGTCAACGCGTCCGGGCGCACCGGGCGCCACGTGGTGTACACGGTCTGGCAGGCGTCCCACATGGACCAGGTGTACTACATCTGCAGCGACGTGAACTTCGGCTGACCCCAGCTCCCCGCCCCGTCGAGGCCGCGCGGCACGTCGCGGCCTCGACGCGGTCAGTCGTCCGGGAACGGGCCGGCGGGCCGCCCCTGCTTGATCTTCGTCGCCCAGGTGAGGAACCGGGAGATCTGCGGCAGCGAGGGAAGGTCCTGCGCGCGGTCGGGACGGCGGCCGTCGCTGGTGACGGGGGTGAGCCGCGCGACCCGGTTGAACTCGTCGCGCAGCCTGATCCAGCGCCGGCTCCGGGGCTCCGCCCGCTCCGCGATCCGCTCCTCCAGCACCTGCCGGACCGCGTGGTCGATGGCGCGGTTGACCTTCGTGGCGTCGGTGACGCCGTGGCGGAACTGGGCCTCGGGGTCCCGGGGCGGGGGCACCCGCCGCCGCGCCAGGTCGGGGCGCAGCACCGCCGCGCGCAGCGCCTCGGCGTCGGCCATGTCGGAGCGGTGGTAGAAGAAGTCGGCCCGCGCCTCCCGCATCCGGCGGCGGACGGCGTCGTCGAAGAAGTGGCCGGTCACCACGATGACGGTCAGCCGGCCGGCGGGGACGGTCCGCCGCGCGTGCTCCACGACGGCCACGCCGGGGAACTGGTCGCCGTCGCGGCGATGGTCGGCGGCGTCCACGACGGCCACGTCCGCGCGCTCCCATACGTGCGCGCCGGCCAGCGCGTCGTCGTGGCCGATGGCCGCGACCAGCTCGATCCGCGGGTCCGCGTCCAGCACGCAGGCCATCCCGTACCGGTTGATCTCGTCGTCGTCGACCACGACGACCCGGACCGGGACGCGGCCCGGACGCTCGGCCGGCACGGCGGCTCCCGAGGTCGGCTGCACGGAGGGTGATCGACTCAATCATGACCGACGGGCCGCGGCCGGGCAACGGGCCGGGTCAGTCCGCCGGGAGGGCGGACAGCATCGCGCGGGCCTCGTCGAGGCGGCGCCCGACCTCCGCCGCGATCTCCGGCGGCAGCGCCGGCCCGAGCGCGCCGCAGCGGGCGCGCAGCTGCTCGGCGGCGCCCTCGGTGAGTTCGACGACGAGCCGCCGGCCGCGCCGGAACCCTTCGCGCACGGCCTGCTCCTGGAACCGGTCCAGCGACTCTTGCAGGTGAGCGGAGTCCTCGGCCAGGACGTCCCGCAGCCCGTGGACGGCGAGGGCGGGGGCGATCCACCACGGCACCGCGAGCAGCGCGCCGGCGAAGGGGAACGGCACCGGCATCGCCACCGCCCCCGCCAGCACCGCCGCGGCGAAGCCCGCCAGCACCAGGGCGTGCCCGCGCCCGGTCAGGTCGCGGAAGTGCACGACCGCGAGCGGGACGGCCCATTGCAGGAAGAAGAAGCACGGGAGCCGGTTGCTCGCGGGATCCATCAGCGCCGACGTCAGCACCGACTCCGCCGCGGCCAGCAGGACGGCGATCGCCATCACCCGCCCGGCGACCTCGGCCGCGGGACGGCTCGTCCAGCGGTGCGCGCACCAGGCCGCCGCCAGGGCGAGCAGGGCGACCGGTCCGGTGCCCCAGAGCGGGACGCCGTCCCACTGGGGCAGCGACTGGGTGAGCGTCAGCACGGCGGCGGCGACGAACGCGAACGGGCCCGCGTGCACCGGCCGGATCCGGGGCCGGGCGTCCGCGGGGACGACGACGCGGTGGCCGCCCACGTCCACCGCCTGCTCCGCGCCGGCCGGGCCGGGCCGGGGCACGGTCACCTCGACCGTGCCGCGCGGGCGCAGCGCGTCCAGGCGGGCTTCCAGATGGCTCGTCTGGGCGGACGAGAGCAGCAGCGTGCCCGCGCCGGGGCCGGGCCGCAGGTCGGCGTCCGCCGACAGGTCGGGGCTGCGGCTGTTGTAGAGGCTCTGCCACCGCAGCAGCGCCACGCCGAGGTAGGTCGCCTGGCGCCCGCTGGCCTCCGCGAGCCTGGCCTTCCAGGCTCCGAAGGGGAGCGGTTCGGGGTCGCGCTCGAACGTGGTGACCAGGGGAGCGGTGCGCACCAGCAGGTCGACGACCGAGTCGGCGCCCATCGCCACGCTGTTCTGGCCGGACAGCTCGGCCCGGCCGACCGCGGCTTCCAGGTGGTCGCGCATGACGGCCGCCTCGGCGAGCCAGCGGCGGCGCAGGTACGCCCGGGTGAGCGTGCCGCCGGTCCACGCCGCGGCGGGCCAGAGGAAGGGCAGCGGGTCGATCCGCCCGGCGGCGAACCAGGTCGCCGCCATGGCGGACGCGCCGGCCAGAACGGGCAGGGGCAGCGCGCGGGCGCCGTGCCGCTGCGCCGTCTCCAGGATCAGCGGCCCGGCCACGAGGACGGTCAGGTCGCCGATGCCGCCGAGCGCGAGCGTCCACAGGACGACGTCGAGGAGGTCCATGACCAGCCGGACCGGGGTGGACGCACCGCCGCGGCGCGCCAGGAGGGCGGCCAGGCGCAGGTCGAGCGCGGCGCAGGCGACGGCGGCGAGGACGAACGCCCAGGCGTGGTCGTGCCCGAGCGACACGGCGGTCGCCGCCACCCCGAGCCGCGTCGGCAGCCGCAGGCCCAGGAACATCCGGTGGCGGAACCGGGCCATGGCGCGCGGCAGCAGCCGCTCCAGCCGGTCGTCGTCGAGCGCCGTGCCCGTGTCGGCCATGATCACCAGCCCGCCCCTCGGGGTGGTCGTCGGCAATGATCGTAGGCCGGAGCGCGGGTCGGCCGCGCGGTCAGCCGACGGTGATCACGGCCTCCGGCCCGCGGGCGCGGTCGGCGGCGAGCATCGGGTTCCCGGGCCTCAGCTCGAGCCGCACGATCCGCCGGTCGGCGGGAAGCTCGAACACCAGCTGCCCCGTGGTGCGCTGGCCGGGGCTGAGGTCGTCCTCCGGGGGCTCCACCTCGCGCCCGCTGAGGCGCTTGCCGTTGTACTGGCTGCCGTCAGTGGTGTAGGCGCGCTGGGCGTGCGGCTGGAATTCCAGCGGCACCTTGCTCAGCACCTCGACGTCCAGGGTGTAGATGCAGTACTGGCCGTCGGCCGTGTAGCCGAGCGCGACGCCGACGCGGATCTTCCGCACGCCGCACTCCTGCTCGCGGACGGTGTAGGCCAGCTCCTTACCGCGGACGGTCTGCCCCATCCGCCCCTGCACGGGCTCGGGCGCCTCCTCGGCCGGCCGCTCACCCCCCGCGGAGAGCGGCCGGCCGTTCGCTCCCGCGGTGGACGCGGGCTCGCCGCCGCCCCCGCAGCCGGACGACAGCAGCACGGCGCCGGCCCCGGCGACCAGCAGGCGGGAACGCAGTGGCATGGCCAACTCCCCATGTCGACGGCCGCACACCCGGCCGGAGGAGCCCCAACGTAAGGCGGCGCGGTGCGCGTTCCGGACCCCCGGAACGCGCACCGCGCCCCCGCACCGCCCCGCCGGGTCAGCGCAGGCGGGCCTCGATGGCCTCGATGATCCGCGGCCGCATCTCCGCGGCGCCGATGACGGCGTCCACGGACCCGACCTCGACCGCGCGCCGGATGTCGTGCACCCGGTCGAACTCCGCGGCGACCTCGCCGAGCTTCTCCGTGCGCACCGACGCCCGGAGCTCGTCCAGCTCCGCCGTCAGCGCGGCGCGGTCGGCGCCGGAGGCCGGCGCGACGCGGGCCTCCAGGCCCCGGACGCGCGGGTCGGCCGCGGTGCGGGCGTCGACCTCGCCCGCGAACACCGCCGCGGCGGCGGGGGCGCCGCCGAGCACCGAGGCGAACGAGCCCTCCAGCGCGAGGACGGTCATGTTCGGGTTCAGCGCCTTGGAGAACACCACGAACGCGCCGCCGTGGTAGCGCGAGATCACGCAGAACACGATGGGCCCGCGGAAGTTGACGATCGCGCGGCCGATCTCGGCGCCGTACTCCAGCTGGAGCTTGCGCATCGACTCCGGCGAGCCGTCGAACCCCGACAGGTTCGCCAGCACCACCAGCGGCCGGTTCCCGCTCGCCGCGTTGATCGCCCGCGCGGCCTTCTTCGACGACTGCGGGAACAGCGTGCCCGCGGTGTAGGCGTCCGGGCCGTCGGTGGGCGGGAAGCCGCGCCGGGGCACGGCCCGCGACTCGATGCCGAGCAGGCACACCGGGATCCCGCCGAGGTGCGCGTCCTGCACCGCCGCGGTCTCCGCGTCGACCATGCCCGCCCAGCGCTCCAGCACCGGGTGGTCCTGGTCGGACAGGGCCCGCATGACGGTCCGGATGTCGAACGGCTTCTTGCGGTCCGGGTTGGCCTCGGCGGAGAAGATCTCGCCGACGGTGGTGAAGTCGCTGCCCTCCACGGCGTGCGGGAAACCGGAGATGTCGCGGTCGACCGGGTCGGTCGTCGCCGCGCGGCGCGGCGCGTCCTCGCCGGGCGCGACGTAGGTGTGGTCGTAGTGCGCCATCAGCACGTCCCGGGCGGCGGCGAGGTTCGGCGCCCAGTACTGCGCCTGCCCGTTCGGGCCCATCACCCGGTCGTAGCCGCCGATGCCGAAGTTGTCCTCGGCCGAGACGCCGCCGGAGAAGTCGAGCGCCTGCTTGCCGGTGAGCACCATCGCCGAGTCCGGCGTCATCACGAGGATGCCCTTGGTGTGCATGAGCATCGTCGCCTCGGCGTTCCAGTACGGCTGGGCGCCGACGTTGATGCCCGCGACCACGATGTTGATCTCGCCGCCCTCCTGGGTGAACTCGACGATCCGCTTGAGCGCCGCGGCCACCCAGTCCATGTTCTCGGTGCCCGACTCCATGGAGATCCGGGCGCCGGCGGACAGTGCGTACCACTCCAGCGGCACCCGCATCCGCTCGGCCAGGTCCAGCGCGGCGATCACGCGGCGGCACTCCGGCTCCGACAGCGCGCCGAGCGACTTCGTCGGATCGCCGAGCAGCACGACCCGGGTGATGCCCTGCGGATGGCGCGGGGTCGGCGTGGTGACGACGCCCGCGACCATCGCCGCGGTGTTGCGCCCCTTGGGCCGGTCGACCGGCACCAGCACGTTCGCCCCGTCCTCGGCGAGGTCGTGCTCGACGAAGTCGCCGAGGATCCCGGTCAGCTCGTACGGGTAGACGGTGTTGCGGCTGCTCGCGCGCAGCACCTTCTGCCGGTAGCCGTCGAGCGGCTCGACGGGGTCGTCCGACGGCTCGCCGATGGTCAGCTCGGTGCCGCCGGTGGCGTCGAACGTGATCCGCACGGCGACCTTGGTCAGCGCGCCGGTCTCCCGGTCGCGCCGCCGCGCGATGAACAGGATCTCCTCCAGCCCGGCCCCGGCGGTCGTCGGCAGCATGCGCTCGGCGAGCATCTCCAGCTCCGCGCGGGTGAGGTCGCTCGGCGGCCAGACGTAGATCACGATCCGGTTGGTGGAGAACCGCTTCTTGGACGGCCGCCGGGCCTGCGCGCGGCGGATGGAGTCGAGGCAGGTGGCGACGGTGTACTCGGCCGTCGGCAGCGCGAGCAGCCGGCCCTCGTGGTCGCGCAGCTCCTTCAGGTCGCGCACCTGCGCGAACGCGACGAGCCGGTCGTCGGACGGGTTCTCCCGCGCCACGCACTGGAAGAGGTAGACCTCCTCGTCCGAGGACGGCAGCCGGGTCAGGTCGAACCTGCTCAGCCGCTCCATCTGCATCCGCTGCGCGATGTGCGGGTGCAGGCCGCGGATCAGGCGGTCCTCCGTCATCCCGGTGGGGGACGGGCGGAACGTGAAGTGGTGGTGCATCACCGCGCCGCTGCTGCCCGCGACGGTCGCGGTGAGCCTGCGGACCTGCTCCGGCAGCGGGTGCGCGTCGATGACCTGGTGCAGCGCCTCCGCCATCGCGGCGAAGTCCTGCGGCTGCTTCTCCCAGGAGAGGTAGATGTCGGCGTCGATGGCGTCCTTGCCGGCCGCCGGCTCGGCGAGGCCGGTCAGCGCGCCGCCCAGCCGCTCGAAGCTCACCGCGGCCGACACCAGGCACGAGCCCGCGCGCTCGGCGACGACGAACGTGCAGCCCCCGGCCTCGGCGGTGCGGACGCCCGTCAGCCCCTTGTTGCCGTAGTACCGCCGGGTCAGCACCTCCAGCATGACCGCGTTGTCCTGGTTGCCGCGGAAGAGCCGCTGGCCGAGCAGCCGCACCAGCGGCTCGGTGCTGCGCACCATCTCGGCGATGCGCTCGGCGCGGTCCGGGTCGTCCGGGTGGCGGTCCAGGTGGCGCAGGTGCGCCCGGACGCCGGCGTAGACGCGGGCGCGGTTGCGGCGCAGCATCGGCTGGGCGTACCAGGCGAACACCACCCCGGCCGCGAGGTCGTAGACCACCGGGAAGTGCCCCTGCGCCGCGGCGATGAGCCGCTCCAGCGCGAGCCCGGCCGGCTCGCGGAGGGCCTCCTCCGGCGGCGGCTCCCGCAGCCACGTGCGCAGCAGCGCCGCGACGACCGCGGCGTCGGTGGACGCGCGCTGCTGCGCCAGGAAGATCCGGAAGACCGCCGCCTCCAGCTCGGGGGAGCGCTCCAGGTCGGTGACGCCGTAGTGCCCGATCGCCTTGGCGAGCTTGGCCTGGAAGCCCTTCGGCAGTCCGGCCCGCTCCACGTCGAGGCTCTGCAGGTAGGTGTGGAAGTACTCGCGGGCGCTGTGCACGTGCCCGCCGGAGTCGCCGTCCTCGCCCGCCGGGCGGTTGCGGCTCAGCTCGGCGAGGTCGGCGAAGACGTCGAGGAGCCCGATCTCCTCGGCCAGCGGCCGGTGCCCGTCCGCGGTGGCGGCCCGGCGGGCGGCGAGGTAGTCCTCCAGCACCCGGCCCTCGTCGTGGGGGTCGACGTCGAAGCCCAGCAGCAGGCCGCGCAGGCCCTCCCGGCCGCGGGCGACGCGGTCGCGCGCCGGGACCTCCCCGGGCGCGGCGGGCAGGTCCAGCTCGGCGGACGCGGCGGACGCGGCGTCCTCGTCCTCGTCGTCGTCGGCGAGCGGCTCCAGGCGCAGCAGCGGCGCGCCCGTCTCGACCTGGCTGCCCACGGACACGGCGCACTCCTTCAGCCGCGCCCGGAACGGCGCCCGCAGCACCGTCTCCATCTTCATGCTCTCCAGCACCAGCACCGGCGCGCCCGCCTCGACCTCGTCGCCGGCCGCCAGCGGAGTGGCGACGACCAGGGCGGGCGCGGGCGACCGGACGACGCCGCCCTCGTCGCGGCTGACCCGGTGCGTCACGCCGTCCACCTCGACCAGGTGGACCGGCCCGTGGGTGCCGGTGAGCAGCCGGTACCGGGCGCCGTTGACGACGATCTGCCCGGTGTGCCGGTCGAAGCGGTCGAGCTCGACGTCGGCGGTGCGGACGTCGCCGCCCGCCTCGATGCCCACGCGGAAGCGGTCCGCGCCTACCCGCGCGACGCGGGCCCGGTAGAGGGCGCCCCGCAGCTTCAGGTCCAGCGGGCGGCCGCTGCGGTGCCGCACCTGCGGGCGCCCGCCGAACGCGGTCGACAGCAGGCGCTGCCGCTCGGCGCGCTCCTCGTCCTCGTAGGCCTCGATGGCGGCGGCGGCCAGCGCGACCGCGGAGTGCCGGTTCTGGACGAGCCCGTCCTCCGCGCGGACGCGGTCGATCCAGCCCGTGTCGGCGCTCGCGTCGACCACCTCGGGCCGGTCGAGCAGGTCGAGGACGAAGCTCTTGTTCGTCGCGCCGCCCTCGATGATCACGGTGGTCCGCGCCATCGCCCGGCGCAGCCGGCCGAGCGCCTCGTCGCGGTCCCGGCCGTAGGCGATGATCTTGGCGATCATCGAGTCGAAGTCGGCGGGGATGGTGTCGCCCTCGCTCACGCCGGTGTCCACCCGGATGCCGGGCCCGGCGGGCAGGTCGAGCCGGGCGATGCGGCCGGGGGCGGGCGCGAAGTCGCGGTCGGGGTCCTCGGCGTTCAGCCGGGCCTCGATGGCGTGCCCGCGCTCGGCCGGCGGGCCGCCGTCCAGCCGGCCGCCGGACGCCACGTGCAGCTGCGCCTTGACAAGGTCGAACCCGGTGGTGGCCTCGGTGATCGGGTGCTCGACCTGGAGGCGGGTGTTGACCTCCAGGAACGCCAGCAGCTCGTCGCCGGGGTGGTAGAGGAACTCGACGGTCGCCGCGCCGCGGTACCCGACCGCGACGGCCAGCCGCTCGGCGGACGCCTTCAGCTCCGCCGCCCGCTCCGGGCTCAGCACCGGCGACGCCGACTCCTCGATGATCTTCTGGTTGCGCCGCTGCACCGAGCAGTCGCGGACGCCGAGCGCCCACGCCGTCCCCTGGCCGTCCGCGATCACCTGGACCTCGACGTGCCGGGCGCCGGTGACCAGGCGCTCAAGGAACACCACGCCGCTGCCGAACGCCCGCGCGGCCTCCTGGCTGGTCCGCTCGTAGGCGTCGGCGAGGTCGGCCTCGTTCGCGACGACGCGGATGCCGCGCCCGCCGCCGCCCGCGGTCGCCTTCAGCATCAGCGGGTAGCCGATCCCGGCCGCCGCCGCGAGGGCCGCGTCCAGGGTCTCCACCGCGCCGCGGCTCCACGGCGCGACCGGGACCCCGACCTCCTCGGCGATCAGCTTCGCGCCGATCTTGTCTCCGAGCTTGCGCATCGCCTCGGCGCTCGGCCCGACGAAGGCGACCCCGACCCGCTCGCACAGCTCCGCGAACGCCGGGTCCTCCGCGACGAAGCCCCAGCCGACCCAGGCGGCGTCCGCGCCGGTCTCCACGAGCGCGCGCTCCAGCACGTCCAGGTCCAGGTACGGGCGGGCGGAGGCGGGACCGAGGTCGTAGGCCAGGTCCGCCTCCCGGACGAAGGTCGCCGCCCGGTCCACGTCGGTGTGCAGGGCGACGGTCTCGATCCGGGTCCCGGTCTCCGCGGCGATGTCCCGCACGGCGTGGATGAGCCGCATGGCGGCCTCACCGCGGTTGACGATGGCGACACGACTGAACACCGCACCGAGCCCTTCTGTAGACGATCCGTGCCGCGACATGACGGCCGGCGGCAGTGTTCAGCCTCCCGCTTACCGCCCGGCCGGCGCCATGCCGCGAACTACGCACGCTACGCGTCTCCAGTTGTGGGATTCCTGCAAAGCCGTGTCCGGCCGGCGCACGCTTTGCCGCCTCTCGACCACGCCGCGTGTCCGCCGGGGGGTGAGATCAGCAGGCCGGTTCGAGGACGAGTTCGGCCTTCTCCGGCTCGCGGGCGGCCGTTCCGGACGCGTCGAGCGCCGCAGCGGTCTCGGGGGCGGCGGGCCGCTTCGGCAGCAGGAAGGCGATCCCGACCATCACGAGGGCGAGCGCGCCGCTGAGGACGAACGCCAGCCGCATCCCGTCCAGCTGGGCGAGGGCCGCGGGGACGCCGGCGGCGACCCGGGAGTCGGCCCGTCCGGCCATCACGGTCACCACCAGCGCGGTGCCGAGGGCCGCGGAGACCTGCTGGAGAGTGCCGAGCATCGAGCTGCCGTGCGGGTACAGGTGCTCCGGGAGAGCGCCGAGGCCGAGCGTGAACACCGGCGTGAACGCCGCGGCCAGCGACACCATGAGCAGCGTGTGCAGGCCGAGCACCTGCCAGTACGGCATCGTCATCGAGATCTGGGTGAACCCGGCCAGGGCGAGCAGGATGCCGAGCGCGCCGGGGATGATCAGCATCCGGGCGCCGAAGCGGTCGAACAGCCGGCCCACGACCGGGCCGAGCAGGCCCATGGCCAGCCCGCCGGGCATCACCAGCAGGCCGGTCTCCAGCGGGGACAGCCCGCGCAGGTTCTGCAGGTAGATCGGCAGCAGGATCATCGAGCCCAGCATCGCCATGAACCCGAGCGACATCAGGGCCAGGGAGAGGGCGTAGACCGGGTACCGGAGGACGCGCAGGTCCAGGAGGGGGACGTCGCGGCGCTGGAGCCGGAGCTGCCGGACCGCGAAGGCCGCGATCGTCGCCAGCCCGGTCAGGACGATGAGCGCGGGGACGGCCGTGCCGCCCTCGCCGAACCGGCTGAGTCCGTAGACGAGGGAGCCGAACCCGGCCGCCGCGGCGCCGACGCTGAACCAGTCGATGGTGCTGAGCCGCGGCTCGCCGACGTTCTCCAGCCGGGCCAGGCCGCGCCAGGTGATCAGGGCCGCTACCGGCAGCACCGCCGCGAACAGCAGGCGCCAGGAGCCGAGCTGCAAGATCAGGCCCGAGACGGCCGGGCCCATCGCCGGCGCGACCGACATCGCCAGCGTCACGTTGCCCATCACCCGGCCGCGGTCCCGCTCGGGGACGACCGTCATCAGCGTCGTCATCAGCAGCGGCATCATCACCGCCGTCCCGGTCGCCTGGACGACCCGGGCGAGCAGCAGCAGCTCGAAGACCGGCGCGACCATGGCGAGGGCCGTCCCGGTGAGGAAGACGCCCATCGCGGTGGCGTAGGCGCGGCGGGTGCTGACCCGCTGGAGGAACCAGCCGGTGACCGGGATCACCGCCGCCATCGTCAGCATGAACGCCGTCGACAGCCACTGCGCCGCCTGCTCGGTGACGGCCATGTCCGCCATCAGCCGCGGGATCGCGTTGATCATGATCGTCTCGTTGAGGATCACCACGAACGTCGCGAGCACCAGCAGGCGGATCACCGGCGGTGTGCGGTGGGCGCCGGAAGCTCGTCCGGCCGGGGCCTTCCGGGGCGCGGGGGCGGTCGGCGCGTGTCCCGGCTCGCGGCCGGTGGGGGCATCTGTGGTCGTCATGCCAAGGCTGACCGGCGGCCCCGCGGAAACTCATCGCCGATCCCGGAATGAGTTGATTTTTCCGTGACAACCCGGGGTTGGTCCGATACGCGGAAAGTGACCACCTCGTCACGGCGCAGCGCCTACGCTCGTCCCCATCCCCCGATGGGTGCGTGAAGAAGCGCACTGCAAGGAGACGTTTTCCGTGAAGTTCAGCTACGCCATGCTCCCTGACTATCCGGTCGCGGAGTCGCTGGCCTCGATCAAGCTCGCGGACGAGCTGGGATTCCACGCGGTGTACGCGGCCGACGAGCCGTGGCACAAGGACCTGTGGCTGCTGTTCGCCGCCGCCGCGGCGAACACCTCGCAGATTCGCCTCGGGCCGTCGGTGTCGGCGGTGACGCTGCGCGAGCCCTCCCTCATCGCGCAGGCGGCCGCGACGCTGGACGAGCTCACCGGTGGCCGCGCCGAGGTCGTCCTGGGCAGCGGCAACTTCGGGGTGCTCGCCCAGTACAAGATCGACTGGGCGAAGACCAAGCCGCTCACCCGGGTCAAGGAGGCCGTCGCGGTCGTCCGGACCCTGCTGGACGAGGGCGCCATCACCCGCGACGGCGAGTTCTACTCCTACGACGGGCTGTTCACCTTCGCCCGTCCGGTCCAGGAGCACCTGCCCGTCAAGATCGGCGCGATGCGCGGGCCGAAGTCGTTCGAGGCGGCCGGCGAGCTGTCCGACGGCGTCCACCACGCGCTCAGCTACTCGCGCGGCGCGTACGAGTACGCGGTCGAGCACTTCCGGGCCGGCGCCGAGCGGGCCGGCAAGGACTGGCGGTCGCTCGACATCGGCGCCTGGGTGGTGTTCGCGGTCGGCCCCGACTCCACCGCGGCCAAGGAGGCGGCCCGCAGCATGGTCGGCCTGTACGCCTCGGCGATGCCGGCCGAGCAGCTGCAGCGCAACGGCGTCGACCCGGCGGACATGGCCCCGATCATCGACGCCATCGGCGGCGGCGACCTGGCCAAGGCCATCGAGCTGACCACCCCGGAGATCACCGAGAAGCTGTCGCTGGCGGGCACCCCCGACGAGGTCCGCGCCAAGATCGAGAGCAACATCGCGCCGACCGGCGTCAACCACATGATCTGCGCGATCACCGACCCCGGCCTGGTGAAGTCCTTCACCGGCCGCGACCTCACCGGCGTCCCGGACGTGGACGGCCAGCTCCGGCTGATCCACGAGCACCTGATGCCCGCGTTCAAGTAACCGGCACCTGGGGCCGGGCACCGACCGCGGTGCCCGGCCCCTCGCATGCCGCCGCGCGCGTCGCTCAGCCCGTCCGGCGGTCGCGGCCCGCGACGAGGCCCGCCGCCAGCTGCGGCACCATGAGCACCGCCATGAGGACCAGCGGCGCGGTCCAGCCGCCGCCGTGCTCGTAGAGCGCGCCCACGAGGACGGGGCCCGGGATCGAGATCAGGTAGCCGGTGCTCTGCGCGAAGGCGGACAGCCGCGTGACGGCCGCGCCGTCCCGCCCGCGCATCCCGATCATCGTGAGCGCCAGCGGGAACGAGCAGTTGGCGACGCCGAGCAGGCACGCCCACAGCCACGGCGCCGCGGTCGGGGCCGCCCCCAGCCCGGCGTAGCCGGCCAGCCCGAACAAGCCGAGCGCGACGGCGAGCCCGCCCTGCCGGCGCAGCCGCCCGGCCACCAGTGCGAGCGCGAACGACAGCGGGATGCCGAGGACCGAGGTGACGGCGAACAGCAGCCCGGCCGTCTCCGCGGGCAGCCCCGCGTCCCGGTAGATCTGCGGAAGCCAGCCGATGACGACGTACGCGGCGGTGGCCTGGAGCCCGAAGTAGACGGCGAGCGCCCACGCGGTCGGGCTGCGGGTGAGGGACGGCCGCCCGGCGTCCGGGGCCGCGTCCGGCGGGGGCGCGGGCGCGACGCGGTCGCGGGCCAGGGCGGTCCATGCCGGGACGGCGGCGGCCGCCACCAGCGCCCACGCGCCGAGCCCGATCCGCCAGTCGCCGAACCGGTGGGCAAGCGGGACGGTGGTGGCCGCGGCCGTCGAGGCGCCGATGTTGAGGGCCGTCGCGTAGCCGCCGGTGACCGCGCCGACGCGGTCCGGGAAGCGCTGCTTGACCACGGCGGGCAGCAGCACGTTGGCGACCGCGATCCCGGCGAGCGCGACCGCGCTGAGCGCGACGAACACCGCGCCGTCCGGGGCGAGCGGGCGCAGGGCGAGCCCGGCCGCGATCGCCCCCATGCCGGACAGGACGACGGTGCCCGGCCCGTGCCGGCGCGCGAGCCGGGACGCGGCGAAGCCGACCAGCGCGAAGCAGACGGCCGGCATCGCGGTGAGCAGCCCGGCGGCGGTGGCGCTCATCCCGAGATCGGCGCGGGCCTCCTCCAGGACCGGGCCGACGCTGGTGACGGCGGGCCGCAGGTTCAGCGCGGCCAGCATCAGCGCGAGCGCCGCGAGCCATGGCGCCCGGACGCCGGGCCGGGACGAGGCCCGCGGCGGACCCGGGCGGGACGGCGCGGCGGCCCGCTCGTCAGGCACTCACGCCTCGTATAATCATGGGATGAGTCTACGTCCCGTCCCGCGGCCGACCGGACTGTTCGACCATGTCGTCGCCCGGCTCCGCCGGCAGATCACCTCCGGCGCCTGGCCGGTGGGGTCGCGCATCCCCACCGAGCCGGAGCTGGTCGAGCAGCTCGGGGTGGCCCGCAACACCGTCCGGGAGGCGGTGCGGGCGCTCGCGCACAACGGGCTGCTGGACGTCCGGCACGGCTCGGGCACCTACGTCGCCGCGACGAGCGAGCTGGCCGGGGTCATGCGGCGCCGCTTCGCCGGCGTGGAGCGGCGCGACGTGATCGAGATGCGCGGCGCCCTCGAATCGTCCGCGGCGGCGATGGCCGCCGGGCGGCGGACCGAGGACGACCTCCGCCGGCTGGAGGAGCTGCTGGACCGGCGGGAGGCCGCCTGGGAGTCGGGGGACCGCGACGCCTTCGTCGACGCGGACGCCGCCTTCCACCGCGCGGTGGTGGCGGCGTCCCGCAACGAGGTCATGGCCGAGCTGTACGCCGACCTCGGCGAGGTGATCCGGCGGTCGCTGCGCGACCACTTCAGCCCCGAGCTGCGCGTGGACGAGTACATGGACCACTCCCGGCTGCTGGACGCGATCCGCGCCTCCGATCCCGGCGCCGCCGCCCGCGAGGCGGCGTCCCACACCTCCACCTGCCGCCCGGTGCCCTGAGCGGCGGGCGGGTCAGCGGCTCGGCGCGAGCGCCCGCGCGGCCGCGGTGGGCGCGACCTTCCGGCGGCCCGGGATGGCCAGCGCCGCCAGCGCCCCGGCGAGCGACAGCGCGGCGCTGACCCCGGTCGCCGCGGCGAACCCGTCGGCGAAGGCGTCCGGCCCCGCGTAGCTCCCGGCCCGGCCGAACGCCAGGGCCAGCAGGGCGACGCCGAACACCCCGCCCAGCTGCCGCCCGGTGTTGAACACGCCGGAGGCGTTCCCGATCCGCTGCGGCGCGACCGCGTTGAGCACGGCCGTCTGGGTGGCGGGCATCGCCATGCTCACGCCCGCGCCCGCGACGAGCATCGGCGCGACCAGCTGCCAGTACGGCACCGACGGCGTGGCGGCGAGGGCGAGCCATCCCATCCCGGCCGCCTGCAGCGCCAGCCCGGCCGCGGCCGGCGGGCGGGCGCCGACCCGGTTCACCAGCCGTCCGGCCAGCGGCGCGACGACCGTCACCGACGCGGTCCAGGCGAGCAGGTGCAGCCCGGCGGCCAGCGGCCGGTCGCCGCGTCCGGTCTGGAAGTACTGCGCCGCGAAGAACAGCGACCCGTACAGCGCGGCGTACAGGAACACCCCGGCGGCGTTCCCCGCCGCGAAGCCGCGCAGCCGGAACAGCTCCAGCGGCAGCATCGGCTGCCGGGCCACCCGCTCCCAGGCGACGAAGGCGACACCGCAAACCACTCCGGCGATCAGCGACCCGGCCACCTCGGCGCTGCCCCAACCGGCGGCCTGCGAACGCACCAGCCCCCACACCAGGCCGAGCGCGGCCCCGGTCACCAGCACCAGCCCGGCGGCGTCGACGGCCCGCCCGCCGCCCCGGCTCTCCGGGACGCGGCGCAGCACCAGCGGGACGACCACCAGCCCGATCGGCAGGTTCAGCCAGAAGATCCACTCCCAGGCGAGCCCCTGGGTGACGGCGCCGCCGATCACCGGGCCGCCGACCACCGCGAGCCCGGTCAACCCGGCGAACAGGCCCAGCGCCTTCGGCCGGTCCGGGGGCGGGTAGGCCGCGCTCAGCAGCGCCATCG
The DNA here is from genome assembly GCF_047130825.1 of Actinomadura madurae. NCBI lineage: Bacteria > Bacillati > Actinomycetota > Actinomycetes > Streptosporangiales > Thermomonosporaceae > Actinomadura > Actinomadura madurae. The sequence continues at coordinate 5,513,908 of NZ_CP083237.1, read as the reverse complement.
CGAGCGGCATGACCAGCGCGGCCCCGGCGCCCTGCACCGCCCGCGCCGCGATCAGCCAGCCGACGTCCGGGGCCAGCGCGCACGCCGCCGAGGCGGCCGTGAAGAGCGCCAGCCCGGCCGTGAAGACCAGCCGCCGCCCGAACCGGTCGCCGAGCACGGCGCCCGTCATCAGCAGGACGGCGAAGCTGAGGCTGTAGGCGTTCACCGTCCATTCGAGCTGTTCCATCGAGGTGCCGAGATCCAGCCGGATCCGGCTCAGTGCCGTCGTCACCACCGTGGCGTCCAGCGCCACCATCACCGAGGCCGCCGAGGCGAGCCCGAGAACCCATGTCCTGTTCATGCCGGTACCGACCGGCGGCCCGGCGAAATCCGCCGGGTCGCGACCGACGAATTCCGCGTCCCGGCGGGTCTGTACAAGAAAGGGAGGAGCATCGGGTGACCGTGACCGAACAACCGGGCGACGACTTCGTCCGCCTCACCGGGCCGTTCCGGCGGGAGCTGCTGACCCACTGCTACCGGATGCTGGGGTCGGTGCAGGACGCCGAGGACCTCGTCCAGGAGACCTACCTGCGGGCCTGGCGGGGGTACCGGGACTTCGAGGGACGCGCCTCGCTGCGCACCTGGCTGTACCGGATCGCCACCAACGCCTGCCTCAACGCGCTGCGGCACGGCGGCCGGCGGGTGCTGCCCGCGGGGCTGGGCGGCCCGATCACCGATCCGGGCGCGCTCGCCCCGCGCGATCCGGAGATCCGGTGGCTGGAGCCGATCCCCGACGAGCGCGCCGACCCCGCCGCCATCGTGGCCGGACGCGCCGGGCTGCGGCTGGCGCTCATCGCGGCCCTGCAGCACCTGCCCGCGCAGCAGCGGGCGGTGCTCATCCTGCGGGACGTCCTGGCCTGGTCGGCGGAGGAGACCGCCGGCACCCTCGGCATGACCCCGGCCGCGGTGCACAGCGCGCTGCGCAGGGCCCGCGCCCGGATGGACCGGCTCGCCCCGGACATCGACGACGTCACCGAACCCGCGGAGCGGGAGCGGCGCGACCTGCTGGACCGCTACGCCGACGCGTTCGAGCGCGCCGACATCGACGCGCTGACCGGCCTGCTGACCGAGGACGCGGTCTGGCAGATGCCGCCCAACCCCTCCTGGTTCGCCGGGCGCGGCGACGTCGCCCGGCTGCTCGCGGCCAGGCTGGGCCGCAAGCGGGCCCGCCTGCTGCCGCTGCGCGCCAACGGGCAGCCGGGGTTCGCGATGTACGTCGACGGCGAGGCCTTCGCCGTCCAGGTCGTCACCCTGCGCGGGCCCGCCGTCGCGGCCGTCACCGCCTTCCACGACCCGGACCTCCCGGAGCGCTTCGGCCTGCCCCGCCGCCTGTGAGGCCGTCAGCCGGGACGCGGGCGGTGCGGCAGGATGATCGGCCGGCCGGTGCGGGGGTGGGGGATCACCTCGATGTCGTGCCGGTACACCTTGGTGAGCAGGGGCGCCGTGAGCACCTCGCCGGGCGGTCCGCAGGCCGCGACGCGGCCCGTGTCGAGCACGGCCACCCGGTCGGCGTGCGCGGCGGCGAGACCGAGGTCGTGGACGACCGCCACCACGGCGGTGCCGGAGGCGGCCCGGCGGCGCACGACCTCGAACACCATCTCCTGGTGGCGCAGGTCCAGGGCGGCCGTCGGCTCGTCGAGCAGGAGGACGCCGGTCCGCTGCGCGAGGACGCGGGCGAGCGCCACCCTGGCCTGCTCGCCACCCGACAGCTGCGGGTACGGGCGGCGGGCGAACCCGGTCGTGTCCGTCCGGTCCATCGCCTCGGCGATCGCCGCCTCGTCGTCGTCGGCCAGGGGCGTCCCGGCCCAGGGCGCGCGTCCCATGGCGACGACCTGCGCGACGGTGAACGGGAAGGCCAGCGTGTGCCGCTGCGGGAGGATCGCCCGCCGCATCGCCAGCTCGGCGTGGGTCCAGGACGCGAGCGGCGCGCCGTCCACGGTGACCCGGCCGCCCGCCCTGGCCACGTCGCCCGCGACGGCGCCGAGCAGGGTGGACTTCCCGGCGCCGTTCGGGCCGACGAGGGCGAGGACCTCGCCGGCCCGCAGCGTCAGGTCCACCCCGGTCAGGACGATCCGGGCCGCCCGCTCGACGGTGAGCCCCCGGACCTCGACGGCCGGGGCGCCCGGCGGTGGCGGCCGGGGCGTCCGGGGGCGGCGGACCAGCGCGCGGATCACGCCGGGCCCTCCGGACCGGCCCGCCGTGCCCGGCGCAGCAGCCAGAAGAAGAACGGCCCGCCGAGCAGCGCCGTGAGGACGCCGAGGGGGAGCTCCTGGTAGGGGATCGCGGTGCGGGCGATCGTGTCGGCGGCGACCAGCACGATCGCGCCGCCGAGCGCGCTCGCCGGGACCAGCGTCCGGTGGGCGGGCCCGGCCACCAGCCTGACCAGGTGCGGGACGACCAGCCCGACGAACGATATGACCCCCGCGAACGCGACCGCCGCCGAGGTCATCAGGGCGACCACGACGATCGCGGTGAGCCGCAGCCGCTCGACGTCCACCCCCAGGTGGCGGGCGGCGCGCTCGCCGAGGGCCAGCAGGTCGAGGCGGCGCGCGCAGCCGAGCGCGACGGCCCACCCGGCCGCGGCGAGCGGGGCCACCGCGGCGACGGCGTCCCAGTTCGCCCCGGCGAGGCTGCCGAGGTTCCAGGTCGTGATGGCGCGCAGCGCGTCGTCGCCCGCCGCGAACATCAGCAGCCCGAGCAGCGCGCCGGCGACCGCGTTGACCGCGATGCCGGTGAGCAGCAGCGTGACCACGTCCGTGCGGCCGCCCGTCCGCGACACCGTGTAGACCAGCAGGGTCGTGACGAGGCCGGACAGGAACGCGGCGGACACGACCGTCCAGCCGCCGAGGGTGGACAGCCCGAACACGATGACGGTGGCCGCGCCCACGGCCGCACCCGACGAGACGCCGATGACGGCGGGCTCGGCCAGCGGGTTGCCGAACACGCCCTGCATCACGGCGCCGGAGCAGCCGAGGGACGCGCCGACCACGGCGGCGAGCGCGACCCGCGGGAACCGGACGATCCACAGCGCGCTGTCGCCCTGCGCGGCGGTGGGCCGCGGGCCCACGTCCAGTCCCAGGTGGTGCAGCAGCGAGCCGAGGACCTCCTCGGGCGGGACGTGCACCTGCCCGGTCCCGGCCGCGACGACGGACAGCGCCGCCAGCGCCAGGCCGAGGGCGGGCAGCAGCGCGAGGCCGCGCAGCCGCCGCCCGCGGGCCCTCACCGGCAGGTCCGGCGCAGCGCGGTGGCGAGCGCGCCGATCGTCTCGGCGGTGCGGGAGCCGAAGGACAGCAGGGCGCCGTCGTCGACGCGCACGATGCGCCGGTTCCGCCCGGCCGGGGTCTGCGCGACGCCCGGCAGCTTCAGCAGGCCGGTGGCGCCGCCGACCGAGCGCAGCCCGGCGGTCAGCACCAGCAGGACGTCCGGCGCCGCGTTGATCATGCCCTCGCTGGTGAGCGGGCGGAAGCCGGACAGGCCGATCGCCGTGCCCGCGTCGGTGCCGCCGGCGGCCTCGATCATCGCGTCCGGCCCGGCGCCCTCGCCGCCGATGAGGTAGACGCCCGCGCTGCCCCGGACGTAGAGGAACGCGACCCGCGGCCGGTCGCCGGACGGCACGGCACGGGCGGCGGCCTCGACCCGCTCGCCGACCCGGGCGGCCAGCCGGCGGCCCGCGCCGGGCACGCCGAGCGCGGCGGCGACGGCGGTGATGCGCGGCCCGATCGCGTCGAGGGTCTCCCTGTCCTTCACGAGGACGACGGGAACGCCGGCGCTGCGGAGCTGGCCGAGCACCTCGGGCGGGCCGATGCCGTCGCCGGCGAGCACCACCGACGGGTCGAGCTTCAGGATCGCCTCGGCGGACAGGTCGTGCCCCTGCGTGGTCACCAGCGGCAGCGCGCGGGCGGCCGGGAACGTCGTGGAGATGTCGCGGCCGACGAGCCGATCGCCGAGGCCGAGCCCGTACACGATCTCGGCGAGCGATCCGTAGAGGTCGACGGCGAGGACGCGGCGCGCGTTCCGGACGGTGACCAGGGTGCCGTCGGCCGAGCGTACGGTGACGGGCAGCTCCGGCCTCGCGGTGCCGCCGGCCGGTTCGGGGTCGCCCGCCGGAGCCGCCACGGTGGTGGGTTCGCAGCCGGACGCGGCGCCGGGGCCCGACGCGGCCGTCCCGTCGCCGCACGCGGTCAGCGGCAGGACGCAGCCGAGCGCGAGCAGGGCGCCGAGGGACCGGAGCGGACGGATCACGGGGCCGCCCCCGCGGCGCCGCCCCGGCGGCGGCGCACCAGGAGGGCCGCGGCGCCTGCCGCGAGCACGGCGGCGCCGCCGGCGAGCGCGGCCCAGGCCCACGCGGGCATGCCGCCGTCGTCGAAGGCGACCGGCACCCGCACGTCCTGCGAGCGGTCGGAGGTCCGGGTGTGGTCGGCGCGGGCGACCACCGCGCACCGCACCTCGGTGCAGTCGGTGGAGCCGGCGAGCGCGGGCCCGACCCGGAGGGTCACCGCGAACGTGCCGCCGGGACCGTAGGGGACGGCGAGGCTCCGGCCGTACGGGGGCGGGTTCGACGAGATCCACTGCGAGGAGCCCGTCGAGCCGGAGGTGTCGGCGCCGCCGCCGCACGGGGACGGCGCCTTCCCGGCTCCGTTGTCCTTGCACAGCGCGACGTAGATGCCCTTGCCGGTGTCGAAGCCGGTGCCGGTGACGCGGATCGTCGTGCCCCCGGTGGACAGGCCGTCGGCCTGGGAGACGGTGAGGGTCTGCCCGGAAGGCCCGGTGCCCTTGGCGCCTTCGGCGTGCGCGGCGGTGGCGAGCGCCAGGCAGGGCGCGGCCGTCAGGACGAGCGCCGCCAGTGGCCGGGCGGCTCGCAGGGCAGGCATCGGGTGTCCTTCCCTCTCTGGTGTTGCGTGTGGACGTGTGCGTGTGGACGGCGCGGGTTCTAGACGGTGATCGTTCGTTAGATTAGCTTAGGCTTACCTAAGTTTTAAGAGGTAAGCCTTGCCTAACTCATCGTCGATCTCCCGGGGCGCCGCGGCGGCCGTCGCCGTCGCGGTCCTCACGCTGGCGCTCCTCGTCCCCGCCCCTCCCGCCTTCGCGGCGTCGGTGTCGGTGTCGCCGACGTCCGGGGTGGACCCCGGCGGTCAGACGATCACCGTGCGCGGGTCCGGCTTCGATCCGGACCGCAACAACGGGGCCGGCGTGTACGTGGTGTTCGGGCCGCGCCGCGCGGACTGGACGACCAACGCCAACGCGTACCAGGCGGCGACGTGGGTGCACCGCGGCGCGTCGGCGGGCGCGGGCCAGGCGCCGATGACCGCCTCCGGCGGCTTCTCCATCGGCCTCTCGGTGAAGGCCCGGTACACCGACGGCGACGGCAGGAAGGTCGACTGCCTGACCACCCGGTGCTACGTCATCACGATGGCCGCGCACGGCGTCCCCGACCGCGGCCAGGACACCGTCACCCCGATCACGTTCCGCGGCTCCAAGGCGGGCGGCGGGCAGGGGGTGGACGGCTCGTCCGGCTCGTCCGGGGCGAAGAAGGGGGACGGCGGCTCCTCGCCCGCGAGCACGCCCAAGCCGGGCGCCCCGTCCGCGAGTTCGTCCGGCTCGCCGGCGGCGGGTGCGGCTCCGCGAGAGGGGGCGGCCGTGGACGCGTCCCCGGCGGCCGGTGTCGAACGGACGGTGCGAGGCGGCCGGGCCACGCCCGCGTGGCCGTTCCTGGCCACGACCGGGGCGGCCCTGATCGCCGTGATCGCCGCTCGCCGGTGGGGCCGCCGCCGTGCCGCCCGCCGGGGAGCGCCGTGATCTCCGGCCCGCCCCTCTTGATCCATGACGGCGTCCCGATACAGTCTTCAACTTAGGTAAGCCTTACCTAAGTTTCATGAAGGGAACCCGATGAGGAAGACGACCAGACGGCTCGCCCGCGGCGGGGTCCTGCTCGCCGCGAGCGGGCTGGCCCTCGCGGCGTTCGGGGCCGCCCCCGCGTCCGCGGCGGGTCCCGCGACGACCGTCACCCCGGCGACCGGCGCCGACCCGGACGGCCAGGATCTCGTCGTCCGCGGCAGCGGCTTCGACCCCACGGCGAACAACCGGTTCGGCGTCTACGTGGTGTTCGGGCCGAAGCGCGACGACTACGCCACCAACGCCAACGCCTACCAGGCGTCCAAGTGGGTGCACCTCGGCGCCACCCCCGGCCCCGGGCAGGACGTCATGAACGCCGACGGCACCTTCGACATCACGCTGCCGGGCATCAAGGCCGCGTACACCGACGGCGACGGCAACCACGTCGACTGCCTGACCACCCGGTGCTACGTCATCACGATGGCCGCGCACGGCGTCCCCGACCGCGGCCAGGACAGCTTCACCCCCGTCACCTTCACCGGCGGGGAGAACCCCACCGACCCGGGCGACCCCGGCAACGACCCCGGGACGCCCGCCGGGACCGGGCGGCAGACCCTCTCCACCACCGTGCGCAACGGCGCGCTGACCCTCGCACTGGACGGCGACACCGCCCAGCTGAGCGAGGTGGCGCCCGGCCGGCACTCCACCGGCGCGCTGCGGACCGCCACGGTCACCGACGCCCGCGGCACCCAGGCGGGCTGGAGCCTCGTCGGCGAGGTCACCGACTTCGGCGGCGCGGCGGGCGGCACCATCCCGGCGTCCGTCCTCACCTGGTCGCCCACCGCCGCCGTCGTGGACGACGGCTCGCGGGGGACGGTCACCGCGGGCACCGCCGGGTCCCTCGGGGCGCCCCGCACGCTGGCGTCCTCGGCCGCCGGCGCCAGCGGCGGCGTGTTCCAGGCGGGCGCGGGCCTGGACCTCGGCGTCCCCGCCGGCACCGCGCCGGGCGACTACACCGCCACCCTCACCCTGACCCTGTCCTGATGAACCCGTCGCGCGGCGCGGCCGTCCTGCTCGCGGCGGCCGCCCTGACCGTGCCCGCGGCGCTGCCGGCGGCCGCCCGCGCCCGCGCCGCGCCCGCGCCGCCGTCCGGCGGGTTCGCCTGGTCGGTCCGGCCGGCCGGCGCCAAGGGGCAGGCGCGGCGCGACTTCTTCGTCTACTCCCTCACCCCTGGGCAGCGCGTCCGGGACACGGTCGTGATCACGAACCTGGGCACCCGCCCGCTGAGCCTCCGGGTCTATGCCACCGACGCGTTCACCACAACGGACGGGTCGTTCGCCCTGCTCACCGCCGACCGTCCCGCCGCCGGCATCGGCACCTGGATCGCCATCGGCGGCGCAGCAGCCCGCACCGTCGAGCCCGGCCGCTCCATCCGGGTGCCCTTCACCCTCACCGTGCCCGCCGCCGCCACGCCCGGCGACCACTCCGGCGGCGTGATCGCCGCCGTCACCGAGCAGGCCGCCACGGCGGGCGGGCGCCGCGTCAACGTCGACCGCCGGGTCGCGGCCCGCGTGTACGCCAGGGTGGACGGCCCGCTGACCGCCGCCCTCCAGGTGGAGTCGCTGACGATCGCGCACGACCTGCCGCCGCTCGGCGGCGACGTCCGGGTCACCTACCGGGTCCGCAACACCGGGAACGTCCGGCTGTCCGCCGGGGCGCGGGTCGGGATCACCGGACCGTTCGGCGCCGGCCTCGGCCGCCCCGCCACCCGGCGCCTCCCGGAGCTGCTGCCCGGCAGCGCCTACACGCTGACCGACCGGATCAGCGGCGTGTTCCCGGCCGGCCCCCTGACCGCCACCCTGCGGCTGACCCCGTCCGGCGGCGACGGCCCGGCCGCCCCGCGCCCCACGGTGCGGACCGCCCGCTGGTGGTCGACGCCCTGGGTGCCCGTCGCGCTCCTCCTGCTCGCCGCCGGCACCGCCGTCCTTCTGAGACGCCGCCGCGGGACCCGGTCATGAGGGCGCTGCTCGCCGCCGCGCTGGCCGTCCCGCAGATCGCCTTCCAGGCACCCGGGCCGACGGTCCAGGCCGACCGCGCCGAGGCGCGCGTGGGCGACACCGTCACCGTCGACCTGGCCGCGTGGCCGCCCGGCAACGTGCTGGTCGAGCTGTGCGGCAACGGCGGCGCGCGCGGCTCGGCCGACTGCGCCGTCGCGGCGGCCGCTACCACCTTCGTGGACGCGAACGGGCGCGGCACCGCGATGGTCACCGTCGTCAGGCCGCCGGTCGGCTGCCCCTGCGTCATCTCCGCCCGCCCGGTCACCGGCGGCCGGGCCCGGGCCGTCCCGCTGGCGGTCAAGGGCGTCCCGACGCTGCCGGCGACCCGGCGCGGGAACGCCTCCGCCGCGCCCGCCCGCGACCTGGCCGTCTCCGGGGTCCGGGTGAGCGGCGGCGGGCCGGCCGCCTGGTTCGGCGGGCCCGCCGAGCGGACCGTGACGTTCACCGTCCGCAACACCGGCACCGCCCCCGTCACCGACCCGCCCCTCGCGCTGGCCGCCGGACGCGGCGACCGGCCCACCGGCATGCTGGAGGCACCGAGGATCGGCACCCTCCAGCCGGGGGCGCAGCGCACCTACACCGTCCGCGCCCGCCTGCCCGCGCCGGCCTTCGGCCGCTACGCCGTCGCCGGCGAGGTCACCGGCGTCGACCGCCCGGTCCGGTTCACCGCACGCACCTCGTCCTACCCGTGGGCGCTGCCCGCCCTGATCGCGCTCGCCGCCCCGGCCGTCCTCGCCCGGGAACTGCGCCGCGGGCGCCGGAGGCACGCCGGGCCGCGCCCGGTCCCCGCCACGCGCGCGGTCACGATGAACGAGATCGTGGCCGTCAACATCGGCCAGTGGCGGCGCGTCCGGAACCTCTCGCGGACCGCGCTGGCCGAGGCGCTCGCCCCGCACACCGCGACCGCGTGGACCGGCGGGGACGTCGAGCACGCCGAGACCGCCACCCCGCCCCGCCGCTTCGACGCCGACGAACTGCTGGCCTTCAGCCGCGCCCTGGACGTCCCGCTCCCGGCGCTGCTGCTGCCGCCCGCCGGCTACGAGGTGGCCGCCGCACCGCACGTGACCCCCGCACCGCCCGTTCGCCAAGGAGGACGACGATGACCAGCGAGCAGTTCTCGGCCCGGTTGCGGGCGGCCACCCGCCCCGACCACGATGGCGTCGAGCACTCGTCCTACATGACCGCGCTCGTCGAGGGCCGGCTCGACCTGGAGCAGTACGCGCTGCTGATCGAGCAGCTCTGCTTCGTCTACGACGTCCTGGAGCAGGCGGCCGACCGGATGCGCGGCGACGGGACCGCCGGCGCGTTCGACCTGCCAGGCTTCCGCCGGATGCCCGCGCTCCGCGCCGACCTGGAGTTCCTCCACGGGCCGGGCTGGGCCGGGCGGCTGCGCGCCGACGACGCCACGCGGCGCTACTGCGACCGTCTCCGCGAGGTGTGCTTCGACTGGCCCGGCGGCTTCGTCGCCCACCACTACACCCGCTACCTCGGCGACCTGTCCGGCGGGCAGGTCATCGCCCGCCGGCTCGCCCGCACCTACGGGCTCTCCCCGGCCGGCGGCCTCCGGTTCTACCGCTTCGACGGCCGGCCGAAGGCGCTGAAGGACCGCTACCGCGCCCTCCTGGACGCGGCCCCGTGGGACGAGCCGGAACGCCGCCGCGTCATCGCCGAGGTCCGCACCGCCTACCGCCTGAACAACGAGCTGGCGGCCGCCCTGGACCGCCATCTCCCCATCGACCCCGCCGCCTGATGCGCGGCGCGGGTTTCCGGCCGCGCAGACCGTGAACACTCAGGAGCGGAGCTGGCAGGGACCGGCCTCGGTGGGGGACCTTCGCCCCTGTCCGCCGGGGTGGCGCGGACGTAAGGGTGGGGAACGTGACGACGACGACCGCACTGGACCCGCCGTACCAGCGGACCGCCGCCGAGGTCGCGCACGACCTGGGCACCGGCCTCGACCAGGGGCTCGGCTCCGGGGAGGCCGCCGCGCGGCTGGTCCGGCACGGGCCCAACGTCCTCCCGGCGGCGCGGCGCCGCGGCCCGGTGCTGCGGTTCGCCTTGCAGTTCCACAGCCCGCTCATCTACGTGCTGCTGGTCTCCGCGGTCATCACCGCCGTCCTCGGCGAGCACGTCGACGCCTCGGTGATCCTGGGCGTGGTGATCGTCAACGCGATCGTCGGGTTCGTCCAGGAGGCGCGGGCCGAGCGGGCGCTGACGGCGCTCGCCGCGCTGACCCGGACCGTCGCCACGGCCGTCCGGGACGGGCGGCCCGCCCGCGTGCCGTCGGACGACCTCGTCCCCGGGGACGTGGTGGTGCTGGAGGCAGGCGACAAGATCCCCGCGGACCTGCGCCTGGTCCGGGTCGCCGAGCTGAAGGTGGACGAGTCGGCGCTGACCGGCGAGTCCGCCCCGGTCACCAAGGCGCCCGATCCCCTGATGAGGGAGGCCGCGCTGGCCGATCGCCGCAACATGGCCTATTCCGGGACGTTCGCCACCTACGGCACGGGGACCGGCATCGTCACCGCCACCGGCGCGGACACCGAGATCGGCCTGGTGCACCGGCTGGTCGACCAGGCGACCGCCGTCCAGACGCCGCTGACGCGCAAGCTCGCCCACTTCAGCCGGGTGGTGACCGTCGTGATCCTCGGGCTCGCGGCGGTCACCTTCGGTGTCGGCGTGCTGCGCGGCGAGCCCGCCGCGGACATGCTGACCGCCGCGGTGGCCCTCGCGGTCGGCGCCATCCCCGAGGGGCTCCCGGCACTCGTGACGATCACGCTGGCGTTCGGGGTGGCCCGCATGGTGCGGCGCAACGCCATCGTCCGGCATCTCCCGGCGGTGGAGACGCTCGGCAGCGTCACCGTGATCTGCACGGACAAGACCGGGACGCTGACCCGCAACCAGATGACCGTCACCGGCATCGCCGCGGCGGGCCGCCTGTACGAGGTGACGGGCACCGGCTACGCGCCGGACGGCGAGATCGTCCCGGCCGCCGACCCGGTGGCGCGCGAGTGCCTGCTGGCCGGGCTGGCCTGCAACGACGCCCAGATCACCCCCGACGGGGACGGCGTGGTGGGCGATCCCACCGAGGGCGCCCTGGTCGTCGGCGCGGCCAAGGCGGGCATCGTCGAGGCACCCGAGCGGCTGGACACGATCCCGTTCAGCTCCGAACGCCAGTACATGGCCACCCTGCACCCGGAAGGCACCGTCTACGTCAAGGGCTCCCTGGAACGGGTGCTCGCCATGTGCGACACCCAGCTCGCCTCTGACGGCGAGCCCGAACCCCTCGACCCGGACGGCATCACCCGGATCGCCCACGCCTACGGTGACCAGGCCCTGCGCGTCCTCGCCTTCGCCCGCGCCCGCGTCGACCCCGCGGCCGGCCGGCTCGCCGGCCTGCCCCGGCTCGTCTTCCTGGGGTTGCAGGCCATGCACGACCCGCCCCGGGAGGAGGCGGCGCGCGCCGTGCACGCGTGCCTGACCGCCGGCGTCCAGGTCAAGATGATCACCGGCGACCATGCCGCCACCGCCCGCGCCATCGGCGAGCGGATCGGACTGGACGGCCGGGCCATGACAGGGGCCGACCTCGCCGCCTGCCCCGACGGCGAGCTGCCCGGCGCGGTCGAGGAGACGGCCGTGTTCGCCCGCGTCTCCCCGGAGCAGAAGCTCCGCCTCGTCCGGGCCCTGCAGAGCCGCTCGCACGTCATCGCCATGACCGGGGACGGCGTCAACGACGCACCGGCCCTCAAGCAGGCCGACATCGGCGTGGCGATGGGCCGCGGCGGCACCGAGGTCGCCAAGGAGTCGGCCGACATCGTCCTCACCGACGACGACTTCGCCTCCATCCGGGCCGCCGTCGAGGAGGGCCGCGGCGTCTTCGACAACCTGGTCAAGTTCATCGTGTGGGCGCTGCCCGCCAACATCGGCCTCGGCCTCGTGCTGATGGCGGCGATCCTCGGCGGCGGCGAGCTGCCGATCCTGCCCGTCCAGGTGCTGTGGCTGAACATGACCGCCGTGCTGGTGCTCGGCCTCCCGTTCGCCGTGGAGCCCCGCGACGACGACATCATGCGCCGCCCGCCCCGCGACCCGGGGCTCCCGCTCGTCACCCGCGCCCTCGGCGCCCGCATCCTCCTGGTCTCGGTGATCCTGCTCGCCGGCGCCTTCGGCCTCTTCCACTGGGAACAGGCCCATGGCGCCTCCCTCGGCGAGGCCCGCACCATCGTGGTGAACGTCTTCGCGGCGACGCTGCTGGCCTACCTGTTCAACTGCCTGTCACTCGACCGGCCCCTGCTGTGGCGCGGCGTCCGCCGCAACCCCTGGGTCGGCGCGGGCGCCGTCGCCCTCGTGGCCGTCCAGGCCCTCTACACCTACGCGCCCTTCATGAACGACGTCTTCCGCTCGGCCCCGCTGTCCGCCTCGGCCTGGGCCCGGATCGCCGCCACGGCCGCCCTCACCTACCTCCTCGTGGAGCTCGCCAAGTGGACGTCCCGCCGGCAGGCGGTCAGAAGGTGATGGCGACCTTGCCCCGGGCGTGGCCGCGCTCGATGTAGCGCAGCGCGTCGGGGATCTCGGCGAACGGGTAGGTCCGGTCGATGACGGGGGCGACCTGTTCGTTCTCCATCAGCCCGGCCAGGAACCGGAGGTCCGCGGAGTTCGGCTTCCAGCTGACGGTGGCGATGCGCTGGCTGACGAAGGGGGAGGTCAGGGCGCCGCGGACCACCTGCGCCGCCGGGCCGAGCAGCCCGCCGCGGCGGCTGGCGATGCCGCCCACGATCACGAGCGTCCCGCCGGGGGTGAGGACGCGCCGCAGCGCCGCCAGCGACCTGTTGCCGACGATGTCCATGACCAGGTCGTACCGTTCGTCTCGTCGCAGGACGTCCTCACGGGAGTAGTCGACGACGTCGTCCGCGCCGAGGGAACGGACGAGCTCGACGTTCCGGGTGCTGCACACGCCGGTGACCTCGGCGCCGAACGTCTTGGCGAGCTGGACGGCGAACGTCCCGATGCCCCCCGACGCGCCGATGATGAGGACCCGCTGCCCGGCGGAGATCTTGCCCACGTCCCGCAGCCCCTGTAGCGCCGTGTGCCCGGCCATCGACACCGACGCCGCCTGCTCGAAGGTGAGCCGGCCGGGCTTGACGGCCAGCCTGTCCTGCGGGACGGCGACCGTCTCGGCGAACGAGCCCAGCCGGACCTCCCCGAAGACCTCGTCGCCGGGACGGAGGCCCGTCACATCGTCGCCGACCCGCTCGACGACCCCGGCGAGGTCGGCGCCGGCGACCAGGCCCGGTCTCGGACGCCGCAGGCCGATGCTGAGCCGCACGAGGTTCGGGTCCGCCCCCACGTGGCGCCAGTCGTAGGGATTGACGGAGGCGGCCCGTACCCGCACGAGCACTTCGTCGGGGGCGATGGCGGGCTCGTCGACGTCCTTCAGGGTCAGCACGTCGGGCGGTCCGTAACGGTCCCAGCTCCAGGCCTTCATGGCGCCTTCCTTTCGCGTCATACGTCGTAAGGTTGTCATACGCCGTAAGGCTATCGTACGGCGTAAGGGAGTCAAGAGGCGTGACGGAAATGGGCTCGGTCGGTAACGGAAAGTCAGTGGCCGGCGATGCGGCGCCGTTCGAGCCCGTCCAGGATCAGGTCGAGGGCGAACTCGAACTCGAACTGGTCGTCGCAGAAGCCGAGGGTGCCGTCCGGATCGTCGTGAATCGCGTCCGCGAGCATCCCGACGATGTTCGGGAACCGCTCCGCCATCTGCTCCATCATCGCGGCGGCCGCGTCGTTCGCGGTCTGGGCGCCGTCCGGCTGGAACAGCTCCTGGGTGAAGCCGAGCGCGCGGCTGCCGAGGACGTGCAGCGCACGATGTGCCAGGTCGAACGAGAACCCGCCCGCCCGGAGGATGCCGACGACGTCGTCGAGGTAGGCGATGACGGCCGGGCCGGCGTTCTCGCGCGACTCAAGGACCTGCGGAGCCCAGCGGTGGCGTAGCAGGACCTCCCGCGCGGCGAGGATCCGCGCGCGCAGCGCCGCCCGCCAATCCTCCTCCGGCTCCGGCGCCTCGACCTCGTCCACCGCCACCGTGATCTCCGCGAGGATCACCTCGACGAGCCCGTCGAACACGGCCTCCTTGTTGGCGACGTGGTGGTACAGCGACATCGCCTCGACCCCGACCTCCTGCGCGAGCCGGCGCATGGTGAGCGCGTCGAGGCCCTCGCGGTCGGCGAGCCCCGCGGCGGCGCGGAGCACCCGCCTCCGGCTCAGCGGGATGCGGGGCTGCTCGGTCAGCTCGTCGGCGTCGGTCCGTGGGGTCATGGATCCTCCCGCCGCACTCTACCCGTACAAGGTAAGTCAGGACCGGCGGCGGAGCCGGTACCACTGCGGTGACGTCCTGTTCATAGGCCAGCCCAGCCCCGCGGTGTCCGCCGCTTGGACGTCGAGCAGCTCCCACTCCGGCAACGCGGCCTCGACCTCGGCCTGGGACACTCCGCCGATGCGGGAACGCAGCCGTGTGGGCCCGAAGGCGAGCATCAGCAAGGTCGCGTCCGGATTGGCCAGCTCGGAAACACCCCGCCCTTCGGCCCGCTGCCGTCCGGTGTCCAACCCTTGGAAACAGCCGATATCAAGGAAGAAGTCGAACATCCCGAGCCCTGCCGATGAAAGCTCCGTCACGTCCCCGACGACGTAACTGACGCCCTCACCTCCCTTGCGCTCGGCCGCTTCGATCGCGGCGGGCACGTAGTCGACCCCCACCGCCTCCCACCCCCGGCGTCCCAGTTCGGGGGTGAACTGCCCGCGCCCGCAGCCGAGGTCGAGCGCCCGCCCGAGCGGCCGGGACCGCTCGTTCTCCTCCCGGTCCAGCAGAGCGGCGATGCTCTCACCCGCCGCCTCCCCGTACCGCTCCCAAGGCGTAACGCCAAACCGATACATACGCCCGTAGTTCGCCACAACCCGACCATCTCACGCCTCTCGACTCCTCGCTTTCCGGGGTCGGCGACCAAAGCGCCTGGTCGCCCGGGTGGTGCTTGAGTGGTGGATGGGGGCGCTGTTAGCTTCACCCGGTGGACGACAGGCGTGCACAGGAGGAGGCCGTCGCGGACTTCGCGGAGGCCCTGCGGGAGTTGCGAAAATCGGTCGGAAACCCGCCATTCCGGGAGATGTCCGGACGGTCTGGGGCAATCTCGCACACGACGCTGCATGAAGCCACGAAAGGGAACAGGCTCCCGAGTTGGGGGACCACGGCCGAGTTCGTCAAGGCGTGCGGTG
This sequence comes from Actinomadura madurae, assembly GCF_047130825.1. Lineage (NCBI taxonomy): Bacteria > Bacillati > Actinomycetota > Actinomycetes > Streptosporangiales > Thermomonosporaceae > Actinomadura > Actinomadura madurae. Next base: position 5,498,723 of record NZ_CP083237.1, on the reverse strand, counting down.
CTGATCCCGCCGAGTACCGCGAACGCTGGGAGAGCGCGAACCGGGTGGTCGGCTCGGCGGGCGCCGGGAAGGTCGCGACCGCTGCGGGTGCCGTCGAGGGTCGTGCCGTGCACATCGACATCGGGGCGGACGGCGAGGTGCCTCGTGCCGGTGGGGCGCCGGAGGGGCGGGGACGGTTCCGGCCGAGCCGCCCGGTCGCGCTCGCGTTGGCGACGGCGGCCGTCGGCATGGGGACGGCGATCGTGATCGTGGTCGCCGTCGATCGCGACTCCCGGGCCGGCGGGGACGGGCTGAAGCCGTCCGGCAGCCTGGCGAAGGCCACGCTGTCCCCGGCCGACTGCCCGGTACGCGCGTCCAACCCGCCGGCGGCCCCGCCCCGGCACCGGGGCGATGCGGCCACGTTCATCGCGGACATCACGCTTCCCGACTGCACGCGCGTCGGTACCGGTAAGGCCGTGACGAAGGTGTGGCGGCTCAAGAACTCCGGGAAGGTGCCGTGGGAGGGGTACTCGCTGCGCCGCATCGACGTCCCGCAGCGGGCCGACCAGTGCCAGACCATCTCGGACGTGCCGATCGACGACACGAGGCCCGGGAAGATGGTCGACATCCGGACCGACATCACCACGCCGCGGAAACCGGGCCTGTGCTACGTGCGGTTCAAGATGGTGGACGCCTCGGGGAAGGTCGCGTTCCCGGGAAGCCGTCCGGTCAATTTCCAGATCATCGTGCAATGACACGGGTTCCCCGCCGTGGAGGGCACGGCGGGGAACCATGGTCGGGCGGGAATCAGGAGAGGGTGATCCCGCTGTAGTAGGCCTTCAGGATCCTGGAGTGACTCCAGCCCGCGTTGGCCTTGTCGCGCGAGCCGTACTGCGACATCCAGTCCCCGGTGACCCAGCCGCCGCACGCCGTCGTCGTCGCGCAGTAGTGGGCCTCAAGGATCTTTCCGCCGCGGGTCATCCGGGTGCCCCACGTCGCGTCCACCGCGGCGCTCGTCGACGCCGTCGCCGAGCCGGGCTTGTAGACCTGGCTGGAGGTGTTGTCGTAGACGTCGAAGCACTGGCCGCCGGGCGTCTTGCGCGTCGAGTGCAGCGCCCAGTACCAGCCGTAGCTCTTGACGGCCACCGCCCCGGCCCGGAGCGACTCCCGAGGCCAGCTCGGGACCCACTCGTTGGGCAGGACGTTCTTGACGTAGGTCTTGAACGACACCCGGTCCACGCGGTTGAGCGACACCCGGTACACCAGGATCGTCGTGGGCAGTTTGCTGTTCGTGCCGTCGGTCTTGCACCCGGTGGAGCTCAGGAACTGGTGCGAGGCGTTCTGGTTCTTCAGGCTGGAGTTGAGGTTGCCCTTGGCGCCGGCCTTGAAGTCCTGGTGCTTACCGCCGTAGTTGCTGTTGAAGTGGACGCGGACGGTCTTGCCGCTGCGGTTCCAGACCGAGGCGGCGGCGTTCTTGATGCACTTGCCTTTGCCGTTGCCGGCGCCTTTGAAGTCGTAGCAGGAGGGTTGTGCGGTGCCGTAGTCGGCGACCGAGCCGGTGAAGTCGGAGACCGAACCCTTGTTGCCGCTGTTGAAGTAGTAGCAGAACTCGCCGCTCTCGCAGACGCCGTTGCGGCTCGCCGCCGAGGCGGACGCCGCAGGGACGAGGACCGCCCCGCCGAGTGCCATCGCGGCGGCCCCCGCCGTAAGCCGCGATATCAGCCGCGCGTTTCGTGTCGACACAGTTGCCTTCCTCTTCTGTCAGTGGCCGCGGGGCGCCCTAGCGGACGTTGTAGCCCTGGGAGTTCCAGAACGAGGTCGGGTTCGGGTTGTCCAGGTGCGGGTCGTTGACACTCTTGGCCGCGTGCGTCTGCCTGCCGAGCCGCATCTCGACGTGGGTGTGCGCGGCCGAGCTGGACGACACCCCGCGCCACGACTCGTCGGCGATGACCTGGCCGCGCTTGATCGACTGGCCCACGCTCAGCCCGGACCGCGGCGCGGAGTGCAGGTAGATCACCGTCTTGTTCAGCGAGGAGTTGTAGACGGAGATCGTGGAGAGCCCGCCGCTGCCGGTGTGCCCGCGCGCGATGTAGATGATCTTGCCGGCCACCAGGGCGCGGACGTCGGAGCCGACGCCGCGGGCGATGTCGATGCCCTCGTGCCGTCCGGGGGTGCTGGTGTAGCCGTCGAAGCCGCAGGTGATCCGGCCGCCGCTCGCCGTGTACAGCCCGCGCGACATGTTCGTGCGCGACGACGGCGAGAACTGGTGCGAGGCGTTCTGGTTCTTCAGGCTGGAGTTGAGGTTGCCCTTGGCGCCGGCCTTGAAGTCCTGGTGCTTACCGCCGTAGTTGCTGTTGAAGTGGACGCGGACGGTCTTGCCGCTGCGGTTCCAGACCGAGGCGGCGGCGTTCTTGATGCACTTGCCTTTGCCGTTGCCGGCGCCTTTGAAGTCGTAGCAGGAGGGTTGTGCGGTGCCGTAGTCGGCGACCGAGCCGGTGAAGTCGGAGACCGAGCCCTTGTTGCCGCTGTTGAAGTAGTAGCAGAACTCGCCGCTCTCGCAGACGCCGTTGCGGGCCGCCGCCGAGGCGGGCGATGCGAGGGCGGCCGCCGCCCCGCCGAGCGCGATGGCGGCGGTCGTCGCGGTGAAGATCTTGGTGAGCGTGCTCATGACGTTTCTCCTCCGGTGAGTGGGCCTGGATGTCGGATGGGTCAGCGGGTCCGGTACTCCTCCCAGGTGCGGGTGGTCACGTTCGGGCCGTCGTCCGGGCCGCGGTTCGCGAGCCCGTTCAGGCCGAGGTAGTAGTCGCCGGTCTGGTGCTGGGCCGGGCCGGACAGGTCGGTGTCGTTGATGGCGGCGGCGTGGATGTGCCACGGCCAGTCGCCCTGGTCGGGGCTGCGCACCCACGCGGCGAAGCCGACGCGGCGCAGCGCGCGGGCGGCGGCGGTGCGGGTGGCGGCGCTCATCCCCTGGACCGAGATGTCGACGACGCCGCCGCCGTCGTGGGTGCCCGCGGACGTGGGGTCGCCGCCGGGGTTGTAGGACCCCTGGTCCAGCACGAGGTCGCGGCCGAGCAGCCGCTTCGCCTCGGCGAGCATGCTCCGCGTGCGGGTGTTGACGACGACGCCGCCGGTGGTCACCCGGGCGCCCGGCTCGATGAGGTGGGTGACGGTGAAGCGGCCGGCTCCGAGCCTGGTCAGCGACGTCTTGCCCGGCAGCCCGTTGGCGGCCAGGCCGGTGTAGCCGAGCGACTTCTGGTACTTGGCGTAGGCGGTGACCGTGGTGGTGCCGAAGTAGCCGTCCACCCACTTGGCGGCCAGCAGCTTCCGGTCGCGCAGCGCCCGCTCGACGAGCAGCACGCTGGCCTTGGCGCCCGGGGTCAGCGTGTCGTCGGCACGCCGCGGATCGATCTGGGCCGCCTTGACGGTGGCCTCCATGTTCACTTTCGGGAGGGCCGCGGCGCCGGCCACCTGGGCCGCCGACGTCCCGGACGCCGCGGTGAGGGAGGCGAGCAGGGCGGCCGCCGCGATGCCGGCGACATATGAGGGCAGCTTCATCTGATCTCCTGACGGCGGAAGCTTGGGAGCTGGGAGCTGGGAGCCGGGCGGTGACGCCCTCGGCGGGATTCCACGGTCATGGATCACCCGCGTGTCCACAAGAAGATCGTTGTTGTCAGCTTGTTCGCCAGGCACTCCGTACAGGCGGACGCGTCATCTGACAGCCGCGGGAGGCCTCGCGAGGTGCGCCTTCGCCGGGGAAGCGGCCGTGGCATCGGGAGGGGAGGCGCCCTGTAAGGCGACGGCTCCGGACGCCTATGCCCGTTGCGCTGAACTCCGCCCGGGTTCGCGCCATCGTAGTGACGTGATCACACATCTTGATCACGGTCGGGTGGCGGAGGTGGAGGCGGACGTGGACGCGATGCCGGATCGGCTGGAGCCCGGGGACCCCCAGCAGATCGGCGAGTTCTGGCTGTCGGGCCGGCTCGGGGCCGGCGGCCAGGGAGTGGTGTACGACGCCTACGGCCCGGACGGCGGCCGGGTCGCGATCAAGGTGCTGCACGGGGCGGAGGACTCACCCGGGGAACTGGAGCGGATGGCGGCGGAGGCGCGGGCCGCGCAGCGGGTCGCCTCCTTCTGCACCGCCAGGATCCTCCAGGTGCGGCTGGAGCCGCCGCGGCCGTTCATCGTCAGCGAGTACATCGACGGGCAGAGCCTCCAGGCCGCCGTCGCGGGCACGGGCGGGCGGCCGGGGCGCCGGTTCGGCGGGGACGACCTGCACCGCCTCGGCATCGGGATCATCACGGCGCTGACGACCATCCACCAGGCCAGGGTGGTGCACCGCGACCTCAAGCCCGGCAACGTGATGCTGGGGCCCGACGGCCCCCGGCTGATCGATTTCGGCATCGCGCGGGTGCTGGACACCCACTCGGCCACCGGCAGCGGGTTCGCCGGCACGCTGCGGTACATGGCGCCGGAGGTGTACGCGGGGCAGCGCGCCGGGGCCGAGGCCGACGTGTTCGCCTGGGGAGCGATCATGGTGTTCGCGGCGACCGGCGAGCACGCCTTCGGGGGCGGCACGCTGCCCGAGATCGCCCACCGGATCCGCACCCACGACCCCGACCTGACCGCGCTGCCGGACGCGCTGCGCCCCCTGGTGGCGTCGGCGCTGGCCAAGGACCCGCTGGCGCGGCCGTCCGCGCGGGCGATCCTGGCGGCGCTGACCCGGGACCCGAACGAGGGCGCCGACGATCTGGACGGCCTGGTCGCCGCGGGGGTGGCGCAGGCGGGGCCGCACACCCGGTGGGAGCCGGGCGACCCGGCGCTCGGCAAGGTCGCCGAGGACGCCTACACCGCCCTGCCGCCGCGCGAGCGGGACCTCGTCCCCGAGGTGTTCCTGCGGTGCGTGGTGCCCGGGGAGGACGGAAGCCTGGCCACCCGTCCCGTGCCGGTCGCGGAGCTGGCCGACCGGCAGGAGCAAGGCGAGTCCCAGGCGATGGAGCGCGTGGTGCGGGCCTTCCATCCGCTGCTGGTGGTGACCGGCGGGCAGGTCGTCCTGGCGCGCCCGGCGTTGCTGCGGGCCTGGCCGAGGCTGCGGGACTGGGTCGAGGACGAGCGCGCCGGGCTCGCGGCGCACCATCGCCTCCGCCAGGCCGCCCGCACCTGGGACGACCACGGGCGGCGCCGCGGCGACGTGCTGACCGGCGCCCGCCTCGACGAGGCCGTGCACTGGGCGACCGCCGGCCGCCGCCAGTCCCTCAACCGGCTGGAGCGCGGGCTGCTCGACGCCAGCACCCGCGCCCAGACCGCGCGTGCGCGCCGCGTCCGCGCCGTCGCCGTCGCGATGGCGGTGACCACGGTGCTGTCGCTGGCGGCCACTGGCTGGGCGGTCAAGGCGCAGCGGACCACGGTCCAGCAGCGCGACATCGCGGCCGCGCGGCAGCTGGCCGCGCTGAGCGGCCAGTTCGGCGCCGCCGCGCCGGACAAGGCGGCCCTGCTGGCCGTCGCGGCGCAGAGCATCCGCGAGACCCCAGAGAGCCGCGCCGCGCTGCTGACCCTCGTCACCAAGCCGGCCCGCGGCGTGCTGAGCGGGTACAAGGGCGATCCCGTCGCGGTCGCGGCCGACCGCGGCGGGCGGCTGCTCGCGATCGGCAACGCGGACGGCACGGTCGCGCTGTGGGACGTCCGGGCGCACCGCCAGGTGGGCGGTTTCCTGCGGTTGCTGACCCCGTCCAGCGGCAGCCTCCCCCTGTCGGTGGCGGTGAGCCCCGACGGCCGGACGCTGGCCGCGGCGGCGTCCGAGGTGACCGACACGCCACGCGGCGAGGAGGTGAAGCGCGCCGTGCGGCTCTGGGACGTCCGCACCCGCCGGCCGCTCGGCGACCTGCCCGTCACCGCCCGGCCGAACTCGCTGGTCTTCACTCCCGATGGGAAGAGCGTTGCCGTCGACGACGGCGAAGGCGTCGCGCTCTGGGACGTGCGAACACTGAGCCGCCGCGGTCCCGGCGTCCCCCACTCGACGAACAACAACCCCGACGGTTTCACGGTCATCGCCCCCGGCGCCGCGACCGTGGCCACGGGCACGGTCGTGGGCGGCCCAGGCCCGACCACTCTGCGGGTGTGGGATCTGAACACCGGCCGGCCCAGGAAGTCCTTCCCGGTGAAGGGCACGGCGGTGGCGCTGAGCCCGGACGGGCGGACCGTCGTCACCCGGGAGACCCGGGACCCCGATCAGGGTGAGGGCTTCGACGTGTACCTGTGGGACACCCAGACAGGCCGGCAGCGGGGCGGGCGCATCCCCCTGCCCAGCGGTGGCGAGGTGGGACCGTTCAGCCCGGACGGGCGGGTCGTGGTGATCGGCACGCAGCTGTGGGAGGCGGGCGGCACGCACGTCGGCACGATCGCGACGGACGTCGGCGGCCTGCTGGGGGTCGCGGCGTTCGCCGGTGAGAGCACCGTGGTCTCCCTGGACGGGGACGGCTCCAGGAAGACCGTCCGGCTGTGGGACGTCACCGTCCATCAGCCCGACCACCGTCCCTTCGCCGCCGGGCGTCGCATCGGCATTCCTCCGGGCGACGAGGGGCCGCAGGTGCAGGGAGCCAGCCCGGACGGGCGGACCCTGATCACCTACGACAGCGAATCGGGCGGCTCCTTCCGGGTCTGGGACGTCGCGACCGGGAAGGAGAAGGCGCCCGCCGTTCCGATGCCGGCCGACACGGCGGGGTCGACGGGGGTGTCGCGGGTCGTGGTCGCTCCCGACGGGAAGACCTTCGCCACCGGCAACGACTACGGCCAGGTCAGGATCTGGGACCCGGGGGCGCGCCGGTGGTTCGGCACCGATGGCGCGCACGCCGGCAGTGTCAGCGCGATGGCGTTCAGCCCCGACGGCCGGTTCCTCGCGACCGGGGGCGGCGTCCAGAGCCAGGGGACCGAGACGTCGGTCGACGGCAAGGTGCACCTGTGGGACATGAAGAAGCACGCCCTGGTCACGAAGGAGCCGCTCATCGCCACCGGTTCGGGCGAGAGCGACGGGGTGACGGCACTGGCGTTCAGCCCCGATGGCAAGACCCTCGCCGTCGGCGTCGACCAGACGGCCCAGCTCTGGGACGTCTCCGGGCGGAAACAGCGCGGACGGCCGATCAGCGGGCTCACCACCGAGGTCAACGCGCTGGCCTTCGGTCCCGGCAACACGACCCTGGCCATCGGCACCACCAGGACGGCCGTGCTGTGGAACGTCCGCGATCGGCGGCAGGTCGGCACCCCGCTCACCGGGCACACGGGCAGGGTGACGTCGCTCGCGTTCAGCCCGGACGGCGGCACTCTGGCCACCGGCGGCGACGACGAGGTCGTCAAGCTGTGGGACACCGCCGGGCAGAGCCAGATCGGCGCGCCCCTCGCCGGCCACACGGGCCCGGTGACCGCCCTGGCCTTCGGCCGGGACGCGGCCTCGCTGACCACCGGCGACAACGCCGCCACCGTGCGGCGGTGGAACATCGCCATGCCCGCGAACCCCGCGGCGACCGCGTGCGCCATCGCGGGACGCACCCTCACCCGCGCCGAGTGGGCGCAGTACGTCCCGCCCGGGATCGGCTACCGGGACGTCTGCGGGACGGCGTGATCGCCGCCGGCGGGGGCGTCAGGGGGTGTCGCGCCAGGAGCCGCCGGTCTCGCGTTCGAACGCGGTGCGGGTGGTGACGGTGTCGTAGAAGATCCGCAGGGTCGTGATCAGGCCGTCGCCGTCGAGTTCGAGCATGTCGACGCATTCGAAGCCGGCCGGGGTGCCCGAGGGCAGCGTCCAGTCGAAGCGGAACCAGACGCCGACGAGGCGCTCGCCCTCGGTGGCTCCGCGCAGGTGCAGCTCCGCCGAGCCGGTGTCGGCGAGCAGCCTCGGATAGAACTCCGCGGCGGGCGACGGCCCGTACAGCGGGGAGTGGACGACCGCGTCGGGGTGGAAGAGCGCCAGGATCTCGTCCAGGTCGCCGCGCTCCAGGGCGCCGAGGTAGGCCCTGGCCAGCGTGCGGCCGGTCATGAGCGCTGCTCGATCAGGACGGCCAGGCCGTCGAGGAGGCGGTCCAGGCCGAAGGCGCGGGCGTTGTCGTCCAGGCACGGGGTGGGGCCGCTCAGCGCGTCGCTGAGCTCGGGGAACAGGTCGGCGTGGCCGCGGATCAGTTCGGCCATCTCGCTGCCGCCCGACCATGCCTGGGTGCCGGCGGTGGCCACCGACTGGGTGTTGCGGACGTGGCCGAACAGCAGGAAGGCGGCCGCCAGCCGTTCGTCGCCGGTGAGTCCGGTTCCGGCCAGCGCGGCGACCGCGGTCTCGGTCCAGCCGGTCTCGCAGGGGCCCATGACGCGGGTGCCGACGGTGACGTTGGGCAGCCACGGGTGCCGCCGCCACACCTCGGCGAGCTGCCGGGCGAACTCCTCCATCTTGGCCCGCCAGCCGCCGGAGACCCCGTCGAGGTCGGGCGGCTCGCCCGCCGCCGTGTCGATCATGAGGCTGAGCAGCTCGGACTTGCCGGCGACGTGGCGGTAGAGCGACATCTTGGTGAAGCCGAGGTCGCCGGCGATGCGCTGCATGGAGACCGCGTCGATGCCGTCGGTGTCGGCGATCGCGATCGCGGTGTCGACGATCGCGGACACCGACAGCGGCATGCGCGGCTTCTTCTCCGGCTCGTCGCGGAGATCCCAGAGCGCGTTCATTTCACCGTTCCCCTTGTCAATCCGGCCTCGATGTGTCTAGCTTACATCAAGTGTCCGGTGGACACACAGCGTCCACCGGATATCCCCTCCTCCGTGAAAGGCAAGGTCAGACCATGACGACGACCGACGTCACCACCGGCGGCCTCGGCTCCGCCTCCACTTCCGTGACCGGCTCCGCGAACCCGGCCCGCGGCGTCCCGATGTGGCGCACCGCCCTGGTCGCCTGCGTGGGGGCCGCCGTCGCCACCACCGTCATCGCCGCCGTCGCGCGGGGCGCGGGCGTGGCGCTGGAGATCGAGGGCGAGCCGATCCCGCTGATGGGCTTCACCCAGCTGACGCTGCTGTTCAGCGCGATCGGGGTGCTGCTGGCGGTGGCGCTGCGCCGCTGGGCCGCCGCGCCCAAGCGCACCTTCCTGGCCGTCACCGGCGTGCTCCTCGCGCTGTCGATCGTGCCCGACCTGCTCATCTCGGCCACGACCGGAACGAGGCTCACCCTCATCGCCACCCACCTGGTGGCCGCCGCGATCGTCATCCCGCTCGTCGCCGGCCGCCTGCCCGGCCGCACCCGCTAGCGATCCGCGGGGCGGCTCCGCGCCCTCCCCGTCGGCCCCCGGCCGGCGCGGAGGGCCGCCGCCGTTTCCGGAACTGACCGGGTGGTCATTCGTTGGACGGGTGATGCCCGGCCGGGGCGGTGCCTGTGAGACTGGGCGTTCCGTGACAGGAGGGGACGATGGTCGCAGCGTCCACGCCGGAGGGGTTCCCGGTGGCGACCTCCGCGCCGGGGGTCGTGCTCACGCCCGGACCGGCCGAGCATGCCGTCGAACGGATGGTCGCCGGGCTGCGGGAGGCGTTCGCCGGGGAGTACGGCACGCATCTCGCCGCACCGCCCGTGCTGGACGCGGCCGTTGCGGAGCGCACCGGGTACGCGGCGTCCTTCGCGCACCTGCTCGGCACCGTGGGAGGGGCCGCGGACACGGGTCTCGTCCTGGCGCCGGCCGCCTGCCATCACGTGTACCCGCTCTTCGAGGGGCGGACGCTGGACGCGCCGGCCGGGGTCGGCGTGCTCGGCCACTGCTTCCGCAGCGAGGCCACCGCCGAGCCGGGTCGGCTGCGCTCCTTCCGCATGTACGAGGTGGTCCGGCTGGGCGGCTCCCCGGAGGAGTGCCGGGCCTGGCGCGACCGCGTCCTCGCGGTGGCGGGCCGCTGGCTCGGCGACCTGGGCATCACCGCGACGGCCCGGCCCGCCAACGATCCGTTCTTCGGACGCGGCGGCAGGCTGCTCGCGTCGGCCCAGCGCGACCAGGACCTCAAGTGGGAGCTGGCCGCGCCCGTCGGTGAGGACGTCGCCCAGGCGGTCGTGTCAGCGAACTACCACAAGGACCATTTCGGTGAGGCGTTCGGGATCGTCGCCCCGGACGGGAGCCCGGTGCACACGGCGTGCGTCGGCTTCGGGCTGGAGCGGCTGCTGCTCGCCCTGGGCCACGCGCACGGCGACCCGCGTCACGCCATGGACCAGCGCGAGACCGAGGCCGGCGACGCGGCGAAGAACTCCCCGGCGAACGCCGCCGCGGCGGCCCCGCTCGGCCGGCCCGCGCGCTCGCCCGCGGCACCCGGGAGCTCGGACGCGGCGGCGGAGAGGAAGGCGTCGACGTCGGAGTCCGTGAGGGCCGCGGAGGGCATGAAGCGCTGGCCGTAGCCGATGACGAAGCCGCGGTCCCGGACGCGCCGGAAGAAGGCGCGGCCCTGCCCGGGGTCGGCGAACACCACGTCGAACATCGTGGGATGCGAGAGCGCCCACGCCTCGACCGAGTGCTTGAGGAACAGCTCGTTCAGGCCGTCCATGAGCGCCGCGCCGATCCGGCCCATCCGCGCGACGGCGTCGGCGGACGCGTCCAGGGTCGCGAGGGCGGCGGCGTAGGGCGTGGTCTCCCGCTGGTAGGTGTTGCCGAGGTGGGTGCGGGCGGCGGCGGCCATCACGCCGGCCCGGCCCGCGACCGCCGACAGCGCGAAGCCGTTGGCGAGGCCCTTGCTGACCGTGAGGAGGTCCGGCGCGACGCCCGCGGCGGCGGAGTAGCCGCCCCAGGCGTACCGGAACCCGGTCATCACCTCGTCCACGATCAGCAGGGCGCCGTGGTCGCGGGTGAGGCGCGCCAGCTCGCGCAGGTACTCCGGCGGGAAGAAGTTGACCTCGGGGGTGACGATGACCGCGGCGACGGGGCCGCGGCGGCGGGCGAGCCGGTCCAGCTCGTCGAGGTCGTAGCCGAAGTCGGCGGTGTCGGGGTCGCGGTCGGGCAGCGCCATCGCGGGCCGGTACTGGAGCTGCCAGTCGTGCCAGCCGTGGTAGCCGCTGGTCAGCACGGTCCGGGCGGCGGTGTGGAGGCGCGCGACGCGGACGGCGGCCGTGGTCGCGCACGAGCCGGTGCGGAAGAACTCGGCGGTCTCGGCGGCGGGCACGATCCGGGCCAGCCGCCCGGCCACCTCCGCCCGCAGCGCCGAGGCCGGCTCGGGTACGACGCCTCCGGTGCGGCGCAGCTCGGCGACCACCCGGTCCAGGACGGGTTCGTACCCGGCGCCGAGCGGGGCGGCGCCGCTGCAGGAGGTCAGGTCGATGTGGCGGGCGCCGGACGCGTCCCACGCGTGGGCGCCGAGCGCCCGGTCCCAGCGGATCTCAGCGGCTGCGGTCATGACGTGCTCCTCCCGAGGGGGACTGCGGTGGCGGCGCCCGCGGTCAGGCCGGCGACGATGCGGCGGGAGATCCGGACGGCGTTCGCCAGGATGGTCAACGTCGGGTTGACGCCGCCCGGGTAGGGGAAGAACCCGCCGTCCACGACGTAGACGTTCTCCAGGTCGTGCATGCGGCCGTCCCGGTCGACCACCGAGCCGGCCGGGTCGTCGCCCGCCCGGCACCCGCCGTGCAGGTGCCGGCTGCCGTGCTGGTAACGGCTCGCCTCGAAGGCGACGTCGGTGGCGCCCGCCGAGCGCAGCAGCCGGGCGGCCCGGTCCGCCAGGTGGCCGAGCCGCGCCCGGTCGACCGGGTGGGTCGCGTAGTCCATGATCAGCTTCGGCACGCCCAGCGGGGTCGGCTCCCTGCCGAGCCGGACGCGGTTGCGCCACATCGGCTGGTCCGCGGCGTGGTAGTGCAGGCGCAGGGGGAGCCGTCCGGCGCGCGGGGCGCGGTCCTCGGGGCTCGCCTCGTACAGGACGCCGCCGAGGCCGGTGGGGCTGGCGTCGTCGAGGTAGTGATCGGTGAAGGCGACCGTCGAGAACGGTCCGGCCGTCGGCCCGGCCGGAGCCCGGGCGGACGGGACGGTCGCGTTCGCGTAGCCGCTGACCTTGAAGCAGAGCCCGCGGCCGACCATGTCGTACCGGTTGCCGAGCCCGTCCGGCGACCACCGGTTCCCCGAGCGCAGCAGCAGCGCCGCGGACTGCACCGCGTTGGCCGCCAGCACCACGATCCGGGCGCGGGTCACGTGCCGGCGCATCGCGCGCAGGTCCAGCCATTCGACGTGGTCGGCCCGGTCGAAGCGGCCGGCGCCGATGCGCAGCGCCTTGCTCCGGGTCGCGACGGTCAGCGTCCCGCCGCGCGCGGCGGTCCGCAGCAGGGTCTCGGCGACGTCGGCCTTGGCGCCGACGGGGCAGGCGTACTCGTTGCAGGGGCCGCAGTGCACGCAGGCGGGGCGCCCCCGGTACGGGACGGAGTTGATCAACAGCGGTGTCGGGAACGGGCGCAGGCCGAGCGCGGTGCCCGCCTCCGCGAGGACGGCGCCCTGGGCGCTGAACGGGTGGGGCGGCATCCGGGGCGGGGCGGCCGGGGGTTCCAGCGGGTCGGCACCGTCGGCGCGGGCGATGCCGAACAGGGCCTCGATCTCGTCGTAGCCGGGGCGCAGGTCGCCGTATCCGATCGGCCATCGGGGGTCGAGCGCGTCCGCGGCGACATGCCCGCGGGCGTCGAAATCGACCTCCCGGAAGCGGAAGCCGATTCCGGCGAACAACCGCATGCCGCCGCCCAGCGCGCGGGCCGACCACGGTTTTCCGAGCGGGCGGAATGTGCCGTCGCGTCCCGGGACGAGCGCCGTCTCCCAGTCGGGTTCAACGGCTTTGAGACCGGCTCCGCCGTCGATTCGGCCGCCCTCCTCCAGAAGGAGCACGCGCAGCCCGCGACGGCTCAGGAGGTGGGCGGCGACGGCACCGCTCGCACCGCCGCCGACAATGCAGACATCGGTATCAAGATAAGGGCTGGAACGGCTCCCCAAGAGATCTCACCCCGGATTCCGAGCGACTCTCGCCAACGCGGTCCGCCGGCGGTCACACTATCGCCGGATCCGCTTTTCGGGTTTGGCGCGGCGCGGGTCCGGCGTTTTTCCGCCGGGTATTCCCCGCCGCATGCGGACGCGTTCCGCCGCGCCTTCCCGATGCGTCGGGCGAGGGTCAGCGAGGAGGAATCGATGGCAGCGGTGACATGGCGGTCGTGCCGATTCTCCGGCGCCGGTGCCGCGATCGGGCCGGCGACCTGCGGGCAGAAGGGGCTGTGGCTGGACATCGCCGCCAAGGACCACCGGACCGCGTTCTTCAACCCGTCCAAGGAGGTCGAGGTCCCCGCCGGGCTGTCGGTCGGCGACCTGCTGGCGAGCCTGCGGACGCTGGTCGTCCGCCACCAGTCCCTGCGGACCGTCCTGTACCGCGACGGGGACGGCGCGCTGACGCAGGAGGTGCGGGCGGACGGCGCGATCGACGTGCCGCTGGTGGAGATCGGCGACGACGCCGCGGCCCTCTGGGACGCCGTGGCCGACCACCGGCGGGACGTGGAGCGGCGACCGTTCGATCTGGCCGCCGACCTGCCGCTGCGCCCGGCGGTCTTCCTGTCCGGCGGGAAGCCGGTGGCGGTGCTGCTGTGCACCGCGCACACCGCGGCGGACGGCACCGGGGTCGGCAATCTCGCCGCCGACTACGGCCGGCTGCTGGCGGCGCGCACCGGCGGCGACGGCGCCCTGCCCCCGGCGCGGCAGCCGCTGGAGCAGGCGCGGTACGAGCGCTCCGCGCGGGGACGGCGGCGGCTGTCCAAGGCGCTGCGCCACTGGCGGACCGTGCTGGAGACCGCGCCGCGCACCATGTTCCCCACGGAGCCGGACGGGCCGCCCCGGTACCACGCGGGGACGCTGTACTCGCGCGCGGTCGGGCCGGCGCTGAACGCCGCGGCGCGTCGGTACGCGGTGAGCGGCAGCACCGTGCTCCTCGCCGCGACCGCGGCGGCGCTCGGCCGGCACACCGGCATGCCGCGCTGCCCCGTCCAGCTGATCTCGGCCAACCGGTTCGCCGACGCCGAGGTGAACGCCGTGGCCTGCATGATCCAGGGCACCCCGGCCGTGATCGACCTGGACCGCCCGCGCTTCCGGGACGTCGTGGAGGACGCGTGGGAGGCCGCGATCCGCGCCCTGCGCCATGGCGTCTACGACCGGGACCGGCTGCCGGGGATCATCGCGTCCGCGCAGCGCCGCCGCGGAGTGGCCCTGGACCTGTCGTGCTTCTTCAACGACATGCGCGCCCGCACCGAACCCGATGCCGCGCTGGCGGCGGCCACCGACGCGGCCGCGCTGGCGGAGGCCGCACGGGACACCCGCTTCCGCGTGGAGGACGCGGTCGAGCAGGAGAAGTTCGCCCTCTACGCCGAGAACGCCTCCACCTATGAGGACGAGACGGACGAGCTCGTCGAGCTGGTGCGGCTCACGGTGCACGCCGACGCGCGCTTCGTGGACCCCGGCGAGCTGCGCGCCCTGCTGTCCGGCATCGAGAACCTGCTGGTCCAGGCGGCCTGCCGGGAGGTGCGGATGGACGAGATCGGCGAGGTCACCGGGATCGCGCCACCCGTCCGGACGGGACGGTGGGTCCTGCACGACGGCTGCTGGGTGGACCTCGACGCGGTGGAGCGGATGCTGCGGGAGGCGGTGGACGTGACGGACGTGCGGGTCGAGGCGGGACGGGCACCGGACGGCACCGAGGAGATCGTCGCGCGGCTCCGGCCGCGGGCGGGCGGGCTCACGGCCGAGGACGTGCGCGCCGCGTGCCTGCGGGCGCTGCCCGGCCGGCAGACCGCCGTCGTGCCCGGTCGGTTCGTCCTGGAGGGCGGGGCGTGAGCGGCGGCCGGGGCGTGGCCGCGGAGGTGGCGGAGTTCCTGGAGACGCTGCGGCTGATCCCGGACGCGGCCAGGGATTTCGAGGTGCCGTGGGAGCGGGCGGCGGAGACGTATCTGCTGCCCGATGACGTCCTGAAGGCGATGGCCGCCGCCGGGCTGGCGGCGGACCGCCCGGACGGCGGTGACGGTCCCTGCTTCGACCATTTCGACCTGCTCAACGTGTCCCTTGAACTGCGGGTCGCGAACGTCTGGACGTACGGCCCCGACGCCTGGGGCCGCGGGCTGCGGGCCTCGAAGTCCCGGTCGCCGGCGCGGGTGGAGGTCGAGCCGATCCCGGAATGCTCCGGGGTCGAGCACGAGGGCGGGGAATGCTCGCTGAGGGTGCGCTTCCCCGACGGGTGGCGCCCTTACGACCCGGATTCCCCGCCCGCCCTGCGCAGCGAGATCCGGACGTCGTGGCCGGCGCCCGGCGCCGGGACCGCCGCGCTGCTGGAGGAGTTCGGCCGGCTGCGGTTCGTCCGCCTTCCGGCGCTGGTCGGGAACGATCCGGCGTTCATCCGCCGTACCGGGATCGCCGACTGCAACGGGGCGGCGCGGCTCATGGCGGAGGAGGGGGAGAGGCGCGGGCTGAAATGCCGGCTCGCGCAGGGCGTCATCCTTTCCCCGCCGTTCTCCATCGCGCACTTCTGGACGGAAGTTGAAACGGACGGCCGGTGGGTCCCCTACGATCCGCTGATCGTGAAAGCGATGCTGCGCTGGGGAATCCTTGACGCCGGTGAATGGGATATCTACCGTTCGACGGGCGCGATTCTGGTTCGGCTCGCCGACGGACCCGGCGGCCCGCTCGCCCTCGACCACGGCGAACCCGTCGGCCTTTCGTTCGCCACCCGGCTCAGCTGACCGAGAACGGCTCCCGCGGACAACGAAAGAGGCGTTGGAATGGATGAAGTGACGACGGCGGTGGCGGACCGGCTGCGCGAGGTGTTCCGGCGGTGCGACGTCCCGCCGCGCGGGCTCGCCGGGGCCGGGCCGGACACCGACCTGTGGGATCTGGGCATGGACTCGTTCGCCACGATCAAGGTCATGGTGGCGATCGAGGAGGAGTTCGCGATCGAGTTCCCCGACACCATGCTCACGCGCGAGACCTTCCGCACGCTCGGGTCGATCACCGCGGCGCTGGAGACCCTGCTCGGCGCCGGGGACCGGGTCTGAGCCGGTGGACACGGTGACGTCCGGCGACGCGGTGACGTCCGGCGACGCGGTGAGGTCCGGCGACGCGGTGAGGTCCGGCGACGCGGGCACGGCCGGTGACGCCGGGTCGGCCGTCGGCGCCTGCCGCGAGCTGGCCCGCACGCTGGCCGAGCACGCCGCCGACGTCGACCGCCGCGCCCGTTTCCCGGAGGAGGGCGTGCGCGGGCTGCGCTCGGCCGGCCTGCTCGCGGCGGCGGCGCCCGCGCGCCTCGGCGGGCCGGGCGCGGACGTGCCGACCCTGGCGGAGATGGCGTCCGCGCTGGCCCGCGGCTGCGGCGCCACCGCGATGATCTGGGCGATGCAGCAGGTGCAGCTGGCCTGCCTCGCGCCGGGCGAGGACGACCCGCGGCTGGGGGCCGAGGTCGAGGCGATCGTCCGGGAGCAGCGGCTCGTCGCCTCGGTGACCAGCGAGGCCGGGGTCGGCGGCGACCTGCGCACCAGCCGCTGCGCCGTCGAGCCCGGCGCGGACGGGCCGCCCGGGGAGGCCGGTCCGACGTACCGGCTGGTCAAGCACGCCACCACCGTCTCCTACGGGCCGCAGGCCGGCGCGTTCCTGGTCAGCGCCCGCCGCGCGCCCGGCGCGGACCCCGGCGACCAGGTCGCCGTCCTGCTCGCCGCCGACCGGACCGAGCGGGAGGTCACCGGCCCGTGGGATTCGCTCGGCATGCGCGGGACGTGCAGTCCCCCCATGCGCCTGAGCGGCGGTTTCGAGGGGTGGCGGGTGCTGTCCCGCCCGTTCGCCGAGATCGTCGAACGGGCCATGACGCCGCTGGCGCACGTCCTCTGGTCGGCGGTGTGGCTGGGCCTCGCGGCCGAGGCGGCGGACCGCGCGGTCGCCTGGTCGCGGCGGCGCGCGGCGGGCGGTCCCGCCCCGAGCCCCGGCGTCGCCGAGGTCAGATGGCGGCTGGCGGCGGCGCGGGCCCAGCTGACCGAGGCGGCCGGCCGCGCCGATGCCGTGCTGGCGGGGACGGCCGCGCCGACCGTCGGCTTCGCGGTCGAGATGAACTCGCTCAAGCTCGCGGCGTCGGAGAGCGCCGTGCAGGTCGCGCTGGGGGCCCTCCGGGTCTGCGGCATGGCGGGCTACGCCGAGACCGGGCCGTACTCGGTGGCCCGCATCGTCCGCGATCTGCTGTCCGCCCCGCTGATGATCGGCAACGACCGGCTGGCGGCCGCCAACGCCACCCTCGCGCTGATGTCCCGCTGATGTCCCGGTGAGGCTCAGCCGGGCAGCCCGACCGTGCGCTCCAGCAGCCCGCGGGCCGGGACGGTGACCAGGTCGCGGGTGAGGTTGCCCGCCATCGACAGCAGTTTGAGCCGCGGGTGGCTCCATCCCGTCACCAGCGGGTCCCAGAAGAACGTCACCGCCGTCGAGTAGCCGGGGCTGCGGACGAGGTGCCCCCAGTACAGCGGGATGAACAGCGCCTCACCGGCGCGCACCTCGCAGCGCCAGGGGTGGGCGCGCTCGTGCCGCAGCTCGCGGTCGAACGCGATCCGGCTGAAATTGAAACGGTAGGAGTACCACGGCTCGTAACCCAGCAGCCGGCGGTCCTCCGGTGGAAAGAGCGTGACGTCCTTTCGTCCGGCCACCATGCACTGCAGCGCCTGATTGGCGCTGTGGTAATGCAGCCCGGTGACGGTGTCGCGGCCGAGGAAGAACGCGGCCCCCAGGCCCGGTGCGGGATGCAGCAGCTCCGGGACCTCGATATCAGGGACCAGCTCGGGGAAGACCTCGGTCAGCGGAACCTGGGACACGTAGCACTGCTCGGGCTCCGTCGCCGTGATCAGGTCGAGATACGCGGAGAACCGCATTTCCACGTTGATCTCGGGATCGAAGAACGACCCGGTGGGATAGAACTCGACGCGCACCCGCCGGGACCCGACGGTCTCCCGCAGATGGTCGAGGGTCCAGCGTTCCGGGGCGGACCAGCCCTGCTGGAGACCGGTGACGATCACGGGCGTGCCGGCCCGCTCCAGCCGTTCGAGATCGCCCACTTCGGTCACCGGGATCCGGGGCACCGGCGTCTCGTACGCGCGGCTCCCGCGCAGCGTGTTCGTGCGGCTCTCGTTCATACGCGTCCTTCGCCCTTCGGGGTTCCGAATGCTAGTCCGGATGTGCTGATAATTGTCGGCCGCGACGGGAATTCTGTCCCGTCAACGGGACAGCGGCGAAAGGACGCCATGCCGGTCTTCCTGCACGAAGTGCTCGCGGCGCGGGCGCGTGCGCACGGGGACGCTCCGGCGTTCACCGTGCCCGGAGAGGCCACGCTTACTTTTCAGGAATGGCATGAACGCGCCCGCGCTTGCGGCGCCGCGCTGAATGTGCGTTCCGGTGACCGGGTACTGCTCGTCTTCTCCGACGGCGACTGGTATTCCTTCGCGGCTCTTTTCGCGGCGGTCACGGGAGCGGGCGGGACGGCGGTCGCCGTGCGCCACCCCGTGCCGCCCGCGCGGCTGGCGGAGATGGCGCGGCTCGTGGACGCGGCAGGGGCCGTCACCGGACGCGGGGTGCCCCCGGCCCCCGGCTGCGCGTGGACGGTACCCGCCGCCGACCTTCCCCGGGCGCCCGGGGAAGCCGTCCAGGGCGGGGCACGCCGCGGATGGCCCGCCAAGACGAGGCCGGCGCCGGAGCGGCCCGCCTCGATCCTGTTCACGTCCGGGACGACGGGGAAGGCCCGCGCGATCGTCTGCCCCCACGCCGACCTGATGACCACCCGGCGGATGCGCGGCGACCTGCTCCGCCCGCGGGAGAACGCGCTGCTGACCTCGGTGGCGGTGGGCACGAACGCCGCGCAGACCACGCTGCGGGACTGCCTGCGCAACGGCGTCCACACGGTGGTGGTCAACCCGTTCGACCCGGACGCGGTCGGGCCGCTGGCCGAGGAGCACGGGGTCAGTGCGGTGAGCCTGATCCCGACGACCGCCCGGCTGGCCGCCGAGGCGCTGGGCGCGGCGGGCCGCACCCTGCCGCGCGTGCGGTCGGTGGTGTGCTCGTCCGCGCCGCTCGACCGGACGACGGTCGCGCGGCTGGCCGGGGTCTTCCCCCGCGCGCGGATCCGCAACGTGTACACGATGGCGGAGGGCGGCCCCAGCCTGGTCGCCACCTGCGCGCCGGACCGCTCGCCGGCGCTCGGCGTCCTCGGCCCGGGCGTGCGCGTCGTCGACGAGGACGGCCGGGACGTCCCGGCCGGGCACGTGGGGGAGCTGAGGCTGCGGGCCGGCGCCCGGCGCCGCTCGTACGTGCCGGACGGCTCCCCGCCCTCCGGCTCCGGGACGCGCTACCTGCCCGGCGGCTGGATCGCGACCGGCGACCTGTGCCGCGTGGAGGACGGCGGCACCGTGGTGTTCGTCGCCCGCGCCGACGACGTCATCATCTCGGGCGGGCGCAACATCGCCGCCACGGCCGTGGAGGCGGAGCTCCGCATCCACCCCGCCGTGCTGGACGCGGCGGTCTTCGGCGTCCCGCACGAGTCCCTGGGGCGGCTGCTGGTCGCCGCCGTCGTCCTGTCGGAGGACGGTGCGCTGCCGCAGGTTCGCGAGCACGCCGTGCGGCGGCTGCCCGCCGAGCAGGTGCCGCACGATGTCGTCGCCGTGCCGGAGATCCCGGCCACCGCCGGCGGGAAGCCGCTGAAGCGCGTGCTGGTGGAGCGCTACCGCGCGGGGCCGTCCGGCACGAACGTCCCGGGCACGGATCTCGCGGACGGCATGGAGGCGACCGTCGCGGCGGCGCTGGGCGAGGTGCTGAACGTGCCCGTCCTGGACGCGGACGGCAACTTCTTCCGGCTGGGCGGCCACTCGCTGCTCGCCGTCCAGGTCGCGCAAGAGCTGAGCAGCCGCACGGACCAGGACGTTCCCGCCGCGTGGGTGCTGCGCCATCCCCGCGTGCGGGACCTCGCCGCCGCCCTCACCCGGGCCCGCGCCGAGCGGGTGCCATGACGGCCGCCGCGCCCGCCGCAGGGCAGGCCGAGCGCCTGCGCGACGAGATGCTGCACCTGCTCGACCGGGGGCTGAAGACCGCGCCCGCGGGGACGTCCGCCGCGGAGGACCTGGCCGCCGAGGCGCGGTGGTGGGAGGCGGAGCGCCTCCCTGACCTGGCCGTGTCCGTCCGGCGCGCCTTCGCGGCCCGGCGGCTCCTGCTCGCCGCGCCCGACCGGCGCACCTGGCGGGACTCCCTGTCCTACATCGGTGACGCGGACCCGGCCGACCTGACGGTGTCCGAGCACGAGTACGAGCGGTCCGACATCGCGCTGCGCGACGACCATCCGCTGGCGGCGCCGTACCCGTGGGCGGCGGGCCGGGACGTCGGGCTGACCGTGCGGTACACCGGCTCGGGCATGGCGGCGATCACGGCCTGGTACCTGGCGCTGGCGAAACTCACCACCGATGTCACGGTGGTGACGAACACGCTGTACTACGAGACCGAGACCCTGTTCGAGCTGTGCCCCGCCGCCCACGTCCGGGTGGAGCCCCGCGCCGATCGGGACGGTTTCCTGCGGCGGCTGCGGACGGCGTCCGGCCCGGTCGTGGCGTTCCTGGACTCCTGCCAGCCGTTCGGCGACGCCGCGATGGTCCGCGAGGTGCTGGCGCGCGGCGACGAGCCGGGCCCGCTGGCCGTGGTCTGGGACAACGCGTGCGCGCCCATCGCGGCCGACCCCTGCCCCGGCGGCTGGACGGGGGTGCCGCTCGTCCTGCTCCGCAGCCACCACAAGCTGGACGAGCTGGGCCTGGAACTGGCGACGCTGGGCTCGGCGGCCGTCGCGACGCCGCCCGGCATGGACGAGCCCCGGCGGGCGCACGCCGAGGGGCTGCGGGACCTGCTGCCCAGGGTGCTGAGCGTGGCGGGCGGGCACGCCACCGCCGCCGCGCTGCGGACCATGGACCGGTACGGGCTGCCCGATCCCGCCCTGACGGCGCGGGCGAACGCGGCGACCCTGGCCGCGAACCGGGCCGGGGGCCGCGCGCTGCGCGCCGCGCTCGACGGGGCGCGCGGCTGCCTCGTCCAGGAGTACGAGCACGGCTGCTTCGTCAACGTCCGCCTGACCGGGCTGCGGCCGCGGCTCGGCAACCCCGCGCTGGACCTGGTGATCCGCCGCGCCGCCGCCGACGCCGCCGCCGAGGGGCTCGCGGTGTGGCGGTCGGGGAGCTTCGGCTTCCACTACACCGCGCTCAGCGGCTGGGCGGTGGCCTCCCATGACGTGGAGAGCCTCGGGCACGGCGCGCACACGGTGCTGCGGGTGTGCTTCGGCGGCCACGACGACGACGTGGCCGCCGCGGTAGCCCGGCTGGTCGCGCGGCACGTGCGGGAGCTGGCCCCGGCGGCGGGGACCCCGGCATGACGCCGCCCGCCGTCCTGTACCCGCGGACGGACATCGGCGCCGCGACGCGGAGGGCGATCGAGGCGGCGGCCGCGGCGGGCCGCTCCGGCTGGTTCGTCGACCTCGACCGGTTCGCCGAGCGGTGCCGGAGCGCGGTGCGGGCGGCCGAGCCGTACGGCGTCCGGCTGCTGCTCGCGGTGAAGTCGACGACGGTCCCCGAGCTGCTGCGGGTCGCGGCGGGCGCCGGGCTCGGGTTCGACGTGGCCAACATGGCGGAGTACGACGCCGTCGTCTCCGCGCTCAGTGCCGGGACGCCGCCGTTCGTCAGCATGACCTCGCCCGCGCTGCCCCCGTCCGAGCGCGACCGGCTGCTGGGCGCGATCGGCTCCGGCCGCGTCCACCGCTGCCACTGGGACAGCCTCGGCCAGTTCGGCGAGGCGTGCCGGTCGCTGCCCGTCCAGGACGCGGGCGTGCGGGTCAACCTCGACGGGGAGGACCTGCCCGAAGCGTTTCCCCAGGTCACCCCCAGCAGGTTCGGCGTCCGCGCCCGCGACCTGGCCGCCGTGCGGGAGACCGCCGAGCGCGCGGGCCGCCGCCTGCGGTGGCTGCACACGCACAACGGCTCGGAGGAGAACGACCACGCGAGCTTCGTCACCGCGGCGGAGGTCGTCCTGCGGCGGGCGCGGGAGGCGGGGCTGCGCCCGGCGGCGCTCGACCTCGGCGGCGGGCTGCGCGGTGACCCGGCCGCCCTGCCCGGCCTCTTCGAGAGGCTGCGCGCGGTCGCGGGCGACGTGGAGATCGTGCTGGAGCCGGGGCAGTTCTGGACGCAGGACTGCGGCTACCTGGCCACCCAGGTCCTGGACGTCAAGCCGCTGGACGACCGGATCCTGGTGGTCTGCGACTGCGGCACCCTCAACCACCTGCAGTGGTCCACCGCGCCGGCCCTGCCGAGACTGGGCCGGTGGGCCGGCTCCGACCGGCGCCCCTACGTGCTGTGCGGGCGGACCTGCTTCGAGTCCGACTACGTCGGCGCGGTGCCGCCGCGCGCCGGGGCCCCGGCGCCGCGGCCGGGGGACTGGCTGGTCGTCGGCGGCGTGAACGGCTATTCCGCGGAACTCGGCAGCGCCTTCAACGGAATCGCGCCGCACCCGCCGGTGCTGATCAGCGAGCGGTATTGGGATACCGCCTCCGAAACGCCGCCGGAGAGCGTCGAGAAAATGAGTTCGTAAACGGGCACTTCCCGGTGAAGGGTAGGCCGCCGCGGTCCCGGTCATTAGCATCCGGAAAGGATGGCCGTGCCATTCCGGGGCTCGGTCGCGCCCGAGAGGAAGGAACCGTATGGGGCACAGTTCGAAGCCCAAGGACAGCTGCGGCGGAACCCGTGGCTGCGGTGGGAACATGCTGCTCGTCGGCGTTCCGCAGCAGCGTGACTCGGTGGTGAAGCGCAACATGCGCGCGCTTTCCGACATCGTCGCGGCGGTCAAGGCGACCCGGAGCCGCTGAATCCATGAAAGCTCCTGACCGCGTTCAGGAGGAAGGGGTCTCCCGGTTCACCGGCGGACCCCTTTTCCTGTCGGAGGCGGACGGCCGGCGGTCCGCCGATCCGCTGGAGATCGCGCCCGCCCGGAGGTTCTCGCTGGCCTCGCTGGCGCCCAGTTTCGCCAATCCGTGGGTGGACGGGGAATTCCGGCCCGCCTGCCCGTGGGAAGGGGTGCGGCGGGTCGACGCCCCGCCGGTGGTGCCGCCGCCGGGATCGTCCGACCCCGCCGAGCTGCCGGCCCGGTTCCGCGCCGCGGTCGAGGCGTCGATGGGCGACGCGGACACCGTCGTGGTCATGTTCTCCGGCGGCATCGACTCCACCGCCGTGCTGTGGCACGCCCACGAGGCGTGCCGGCGGCAGGGCCGCAGGCTCGCCGTCGTCACCTGGGGCCTGCGCGACCAGTTCGGCCGGTCGACGGGCATGGTCGCCGAACGCTCCCTGCGGGGCCTCGGCCTGGACCTCGACATCACGGTGGTGCCGACGGAGTGGCGGAGCCTGCCGGAGCCGCCGTGGTCGCCCGCCGGCCCGCGCCACGACTACTACGTCGGCCTCTTCCAGGCCTCGGTGGACCTCGCCGAGGAGATGGGCGCCGGGGTGATGCTCTGGGGCGAGGGCGGCGACGAGATCCTCGGCGCGTGCCACTACCTGACCCGCGACCTCGCGCGGTCGCGGCGGTGGCGCGACCTGCGCGCCTACCTGTGGGGCTCGGTCAACGGCGAGTCGATGGCGGCCACGGCCGGCGAGCTGGCCGCCTTCGCGGCGCCGCGGCTCCCGGCGGGGCTGTCCCGCCGGCTCTACACGGCGTTCGAGCTGTCGGCGTTCCTCCGGGACCTGCCCGAGCCCGTCCTGCGGCCGCCCTACCAGGAGATCGCCCGCGTCCGCCGCAGGGAATGGCTGGACGAGCGCGCCGCCACGTTCGCCGAACGCGACCACGGCCGGGACTGGACGCAGGCCGCGATGTGGGACCTGTGCTTCCCGTTCGCCCTCGACCCGTATCCGCTCTCCGCCGGGGTCGCGCAGCGCTCCCCGTTCTTCGACGACGCCTTCCTCGGCTACGCGCTCGGCCTGCCGACGTCCGCCCGGTTCCGCAGGCTCAGCCCGTACCCGTACCACTGGTACAAGGCGCTGCACTTCCGGCTGATCCCGTCCCGCGCGCACCGCGCCCTGCCGACCTTCAGCCAGGACTACTACCCCGAGTTCCGGCGGCACGCGCTGGAGGTGCTCCCCGACGGGCCGCTGGAGTGCGTGCGGCTGGGCCTGCTGCGCCCGCTGGACAGGCTCGACCTCGAACGCGTCCACCTGCGGCTGCCGATCGTCGTGCGCAACATCGAGCGGTGGGTCGCCGGGGCGCTGGAGCACGGCGCCGAGCCGGTCGGCGTGGAGGCATGAGGGGGCGCCCCGCCCGCCGGGGCGCCGTCCCGGCGCGGGCACTGTTCGCCGAACCGGCGGTCACGGAGATCGGCGTGAGCGCGGACGGCGCGTGGGTCAGCCAGCTCGTCCGGCACCGCCGCGGCGAGGCGCTCACGGTGCGCCGCGTGGTGGACGGCGCCCTGGACGGCGTGGAGCGCACCGTGGCGCGGGAACGCGGCATCACGGCGCACGGCTGGCTGCCGTCCCGCGACACGGTGCTCTACCTGGCCGACGGCGGAGACGGCGACCGCGCGTTCACCGTCGACGTCTCCACCGGGAAGCGCGGCGAGGTCACCCCGGAGGGCGCGACCGGCCTCACCCTCGTCGATCCCGACACCCACCGCGAACTCGGGCCGCTGCTGTCGGCGCGCGACCCGGACGGCCGCCTGGTCCTCCACCGCGTCGCCGGCGCGGGCCGGGCCGCCGTGCCGATCGACGCGGCGGGCGAGGCCGGGCAGTGGTTCCTCGACCGCGACGACCGGCTGCGCGCGGCGACCAGGCTCGACGACGACGGCGTCCTGCACGTGCTGGCGCGGTCCGGGGACGGCTGGACGGTGGTCCGCGAGGTGCCGCCGCCCGCCGCGCTGTCCACGCATCCGGTCGAGGTCTCGGCGGACGGCGGGGCGCTGCTGTTCGTGGCGCCGACCGGGATCGGCCGCATGGGCCTCATCGCGGTCGACCTCGGTTCCGGCGCGGAGCGTACCGTCTTCGCGCAGGACGGCGCGGACCTCGACTACGTGGAGACCCATCCGCGGAGCAGGGCGCCGCAACTGCTGGTGTTCGCCGGCCCCCGGGCGCGCTACCGCCCGCTCGACGACGAGGCCCGCGCCGCCCTGGAGGGGCTGCGGCGGATGAACCCCGGCGACCCGCAGATCGTGTCGAGGTCCTGGAACGACCGGACCTGGGTGGTGCGGTTCGACGGCGCCGACAGCCCGCCCGCGCACGTCGTGTGGCACCGCGAGGAGGGCCGCGGCGAACCGCTGCGCGACCCGTACCCGGCGCTGCGGCGGCGCACGCTCGGCACGCCGCGTCCCGTGTCGTTCGAGGCCAGGGACGGCTGGGCGCTGGACGGCTACCTCACCCGCCCCCGGACGGCGGGCCCCGAACCGGGGCCGATGGTGCTGCGCGTCCACGGCGGCCCTTGGACGCGGGACGCGTGGGAGTTCCAGCCGGACCCGCACTGGCTCGCCGGCCACGGCTACACCTGCCTCCAGGTCAACTTCCGCGGCTCGGACGGCAGCGGACCCCGCTTCCTGGACGCCGCCGACGGCGACTGGGGCGGCGCGCCGCAGGACGACCTGGAGGACGCCGTGCACTGGGCCGTCCGCGAGGGCCACGCCGCCTCGGGACGCGTCGCCATCGCCGGCCAGTCGTACGGCGGCTACGCGGCGCTCGTCGCGGCGACCATGCGCCCCCGGCTGTTCGCCTGCGCGGTGGCCGTCTGCGCGCCGGTGGACCTGGTCGACTTCGTGGCCCACATCCGCGACGCGCGGCTGCCGACGCGCGGGCACTTCCTGCACCGCGTCGGGCATCCGGACCGCGACCGGGACCGGCTGGCCCGCCGCTCCCCGCTCGGGCACGCGGCCTCCTGCCACACGCCGGTGCTGCTCGCGCACGGCCGCGCGGACCCGCTGGTGCCCGTCCGGCACACCGAGCGGTTCGCCGCCGCGCTGGCCGCGGCGGGCCGTCCCACCGAGCCGCTGCTGTTCCGCGACGAGGGCCACGGCATCGCCGGACGGCGCGACCGCGTCCGGCTGGCCCGCGCGGTCGCCCGCTTTCTCGCCGCACACCTGGACCGAGGACGACGATGACGCCGACGACGCGCGACCACGGACGAGCCGCCCTGCCCGCCTTCCGCTACGCGCGGCCGCCACGGCCGGACGCGGCCTTCGAGACCGCCCCGCGGTACCGCCGCGGCGACGGCGGGCTCACCGGCCGGCCCGCCGCCGGCGGCCCGTTCTCGGTCGCCCGGCTGGCGGCCGGCTTCACCCCGCAGGCCCTGGACCGCGGCCTTTTCCCGGAGTCGCCGTGGGCGGACTCGGCCCGCGTGCGGTTCGCGCCGCCGCGCCCGTCGGGCCGGTCCGCGCCCGCCGAGTTCGCGGAGCGGTTCGAGAGCGTCCTCGAACGGGTCATCGGCGACCGCGAGGCGGTGGCGGTGGCCCTGGCCGGTGACCTGGAATCGGCCGCGCTGGTGGACCGGGCGGCCCGGGTGTGCCGCCGGACGGGCCGCACGCTGCTCGCCGTGACGGTCGACGACGCCGACGACCTGGGGCGCCGCTCCCGGCACCTGTCGGAGCGGCTGCTGGAGCATCTCGGCCTGCGCTGCCGCCACCTGGCGGTCGCGGCCGTCCCCGGCCGGTGGCCCGAGCCGGAGTGGAGCGAGCACGGACCCCGGTTCGAGATGGTCCCGCGGTTCCGCAGCGGCACGGCCATCGTCGCCGCGGAAGCCGGCGCCGAGATCCTGCTGCACGGCACGGGCGGCGAACGGCTGCTGCGGGCCACGCCCTACCTCGCCGCGCGGTACCTGCGGGCGCGGTCCCTGCACGACCTGGCCGTGTACTGGAGGGACGGCCGCGAGGCGCCCCGGTTCCCGGCGGGGGAGCTGCTGGCGGCCGTGCTGCCCCGCACCGGCCGGGGCCGGGCGGCCCGCCTGTTCTGGGCGTGGACGGGACTCGGCGGAGAGGACGGAGAGGGCGGGCGGCCGGGACCGCTCACCGCGCCGATGGCCGCCGCGGCGCGCACCTGGTCGGACGCCCTTCGGGAGGAGGGGGCGCGCACCATCGCACGGACCGACGCGGCCTGGCCCGCCGCCTTCGCGCTGCACCGGCTGTTCCCGTACGACGTGTCACCGCCCGCCACCGGCCTGCCGGAGGCGTCCCCGTTCCTCGACCCGTCGTTCGCCGCGTACGCCCACGACCTGCCGCCCGAGGCGCGGTACTCGGCGGGCCACCCGGACCCGGCCCTGCGGGAGCACCGGCTGCTGGCCGACCTGCTGCCGGACGGGATCGAGCGGGTGATCCCCTCCTACGGCCGGCACATGTACCGGTCGTTCGACCGTTACTGGCGGGCCTGCCCGCTCGACGGGGAGCGCTGCGTGGACCTGGGGCTGCTGCGCCCCGACTGGCGGCGCCGCTGTGGTGGCGCCGCCGAGCTGGCCGCGGCGCTGGCGGCCGAGATCTGGGTCCGCGGCGCCGAGGACCGCGGGGCGGTGGCGGGATGACCGGCGCCCTCGACGCGGTGACGGCGGTGCCGCGCCCGTCCGCCGAACGGCTGGCCCGGTACCTGTCGGCGCCGTCGCTGGCCCTGGGCTGCCATCCGGCCTCCCCCAGGGAGGGCGGAGCACTGGGGGAGCGGCCGGTCGAGGCCGCCGAGGAGGCCGCCGGGGGCGATCCGGTGGCGCTGCGCGACCGGTTCGCGTCGGCGGTGGCCGATTGCGTGGAAGGGCACGACCACGTCGCCCTGCTGTATGTGAACGATCTCGCCTCGGCCGTCCTGACCGAGCGTGCGGCGGATCTCTGCCGCCGCTCCGGGCGCCGGCTGCTGGTGATCGTCGCCGACGGGGTCGCGGCGGACGGGACGAGCCTGGCCGCCCGGTCCCAGCGGACGATCGCGGAGGTAGCGCGCGGCGCGATGGCGCAGATCGTGGAGACCGAGCGGTGGTTCCGTCCGGCGCCCCGCCGGGGCAATCCGGTGGCCCCCGACCTCCGGCATACCGAGTTCGTCGCGCGGGCGTCGCTGCTGGCCGCCGACCAGGGCGCCACCGTCCTGCTCTCGCCGTCCGGCGCGGACGCGGTGCTCGGCGCGCCGCGGTTCCTGGCCCGGCATCTCGGTCCCGGCGCCGTGCCCGGGTATCTGCGCGACGCGTGGCGGACCTCGGGACCCGCCGGACCGCTCGCGGACGGCCTCGCCGTGCTCGGCGGCCGGGCCCGCCCGGGACGCGGCGGCGCCGCGCGCCTCGCCGTCAGCAACCTCGCCGTGCCGGCCGCCCCGCCTCCGGAGGGGCTGTCGGCGGCGGCGCGCGACGCGGCCCGAGCCTGGGCGACGACCTGGCTGGACGATGTGACGGCCGCGCTCGCCAGGGCGCGTCCCGCCGTGGTGGAGGCGGCGTACCTGCGGCGCATCGCCGTCCAGGAGCGGGTGGTCGCCGGGTACGGCACCTTCCTGGTGGACGAGCCCGGAGGCGCCGCGGTGCCGGCACCCCCGCGGGCCCTTCCCTTCCTCGACGACGGCGTGGTGCGCTGCGCGTCGGCGATGCCCCTCGCCCGCCGGTACGACCCCGCGCTGCCCGTGCCGTACCAGCGGACGCGCGCCGCGCTGGTGGGCCTGATGCCGCCGCGCCACCGCGAGCACCTGCCCGTCGCGCCACCCGTTCCCGGCCCTGACGACGCCTACCGGCCGGCGGTGCCGCCGGGCGGGTTCCGCCACTGCGCCGACCTGGGCCTGCTGGACGGACCGGTCCCGCCGCCGGGCACCCCGGAGCCGGTGCTGCGCCGCCTGGCGCTCCTGGACGACTGGCTCGCGACGGCACCGACGTGTCAGAGGCCTGAAATCAGCCCGGGTCAGGCAGGGCGGACCGGGGTGCGCCCGGACCGATGAGGTCCCGCCAGATCCACGTCCGCTCGTACGGGAAGGACGGTCGGGGCGGCGCGCCGGCGTCCGCGGCGGCCGCCCAGAGCACGCGGAGCGCGTCGGCGCGCTTCTGGTCGACGGCCCCGGAGGGCAGCCAGCGCCGGAAGGCGTCGAGGGCCGCCGGGTCGACGCCGGCGTCCGCCGCGTCGTCCAGGAGCCGGTCGTAGGCGCGGTCCGCGTAGTAGGTGGCCTTCGCCACCGCCGTGAGCGCCGCCCCCACGTCCGATGTGACCACCCGGTCGCGCACCGCCGCCTCGACCGTGACGCGGATGTTGACCAGCGCCTCGCTCAGCGCCCGGTGGCCGCCGCGGGCCGTCGCGTGCAGGACCGTCACCTCGTCGTCGCCGGTCAGCTCGCCGCACCGGAACCGGCGGAACACCTCACCGACCCCGATCATGCCGAAGGGATGCAGCTCGGCGGCGCGCAGCGCGCCCATGCTGGCGCCGCCGTACAGCCGCACGCCGCGCGACAGCGCGAACATCAGCTCCTTGTGCCAGACGGCCGGCACCCGTTCGAAGAAGCCGTCGACCAGCACCACGACGCCCGCGCCGTCCCGCACGGCGGCCTGCACGTCCCCGAGCGCGGCCGGCGGGCGCACGTCCGCGCGCGGCAGCAGCGCCCGCGCCGTGGACGCGGGCAGGCTGGGGCCGGCGAACACCACCGTGCCGGGCCCGCCCCGCCGCCGCCTCACGGCCGCCACCGCAGCCCGGGGACGACGACCTTCACCACCGGCAGCCCGATGCCCGCCATGGTGAGGTCGACGGCGATGGCCTGCCGGGCGCCCGCCTTGGCCAGCAGTTCGAGGAGCCACTCCAGGTCCGCGTTGAACGTCTCGTGGTCGGCGTGCGGGATGCTCGCGAAGTCCCGCCGCTCGGGAAGCGCCAGCGTGCCCGCGATGTCCGCGCGCGCCCGCTGGTCGAAGTACCACCGGTAGCGCTCCCAGCCGATGTCGTCGCGGGAGCCGGCGATGACGCTGGCGCGCGCCTGCGCGGCCTCGGTCAGCGCGCGCAGCAGCGCGATCTCCCGGCGCGGGTGCGCGCCCGCCCCCTGCGCCTGGGGCAGCGGGTGGTACCAGGGCGGGTCCACCTCGACCATCCAGCAGACGAAGGTGGCGAGGCCGAGGTCGGAGGTGCAGTCGAAGATCACCGATTCGACGCCGCTGGCGCGCAGCAGGTCGAGCAGGGCGCGGCAGTCGGGGTCGCCGACGGAGCCGGCGCGGACCCGCCGGTCCGCCTCCCCGGCCTCGCCCAGGTCCTCGAACGCGGCGACCGCGTCCCGCTCCATCACCTCGCACAGCCCGTGCACGGTGGCCTCGATCAGCGTGTTGCCGGACGCGAGCCCGTTGGAGCCGTTGACGAACGCGTGCTCGCCGTACACCTCCGGGAGCCGCCAGTCGCAGTGCACCACCTCGTAGGGCACCCAGGTCGCGGTTCCCGACGGCAGGTCGTGGCCGAGCACCCAGCGCATCGGAAGGCCCGGACGGAACTTCCCGCACGCGCAGTGGACGAGGTCCTCGACCTCCGCCACCGCCTCGCCCGCGGCGCGCAGGTCCGCCGCCGAATCGAAACGGAATGGCAGATGATGGGTCTCGGCGTGCCACAGTTCCAGCGACTCCATCAACGCCGACACTTTCGCCGCTTCCGGCAGGAGGCCTTTTCCCTGGGACGCGGCCAGGCTGCGCGCCGCCGGGCGGATCGCCGTGTGGACGGGCATGCCGAGGCGGTCCAGGCCGGTGATGTCGGCGAGCCGGGTAATGCCCGCGACCTCGGCCAATGCGGTCGCCCTGGCCAGCGACTCCTCCAGCGCGACGGCCCGGTCGGTGCCGCCGCGAAACGTCTTGCGCACTTCTGTCGACAGCGCGTCCGGAAATCCGGAGATAGCTATTTTCCACCTGCCTCGCCGGGAAATGCTTTCCTTTGGTTTATCGTAGATTTCCGCACCGGGCCAGGGCGTCAGGAAAAGAGGGTGGCAGATGGATTCGCCGGGCACCTGCAATTTCGCCGGACTGCCGTATGCACCGGACGGAACGGCGGGCGGGGAGCGCGCCGACGCCGCTGTGGTGGGCGTGCCGCCGGGCGCGGGCGGCACGTCCGAGGCGCCGGACGACGGGCCCGGAGCGATCCGCCGCGCCGCCCGCCCGATGCCCGCCGCCTACGACCCGGCCACCGACACCGAGATCTTCGACCGGCTGCGGGTCGTCGACGCCGGCGACCTGAACGTCCCGTCCGGCGGGCCCGGCGCGGTCGCCGAGCGGCTGGCGCGGATCCGGGCGAACGCCGCCCTGCTCGCCGTGCTGGGCGGCGGCCCGGCCGCGTCCGCGCCCGCCGCCGCCGCGGCGGCGGGCGCGGCGGGACGGCCCCTCACGCTCGTCCGGCTCGCCGCCTCGGCGGGGCTGGCGACCGGCGACCCGGCCACCGGCGCCGTCCGCTGGATGATCGAGCGGGACCACCTGGCCCGCGTCTTCCAGATCGGCCTGCGCGGCTTCGGTGCGACCCGCGCCGACCTGCGGTGGGGCGCCGGGACCGGCGCGGAGTACTGGAGCATGGCCGACATGGAGGAGATGGGCGCCGCGCCGTTCCTGGACCGCATCGTCTCGGTGGTCTCGACGCCCGTGTACCTGTCCGTCGACCTGGACGTGCTCGACCCCGCCTTCGCCCCCGCGGTGGCCGTCCCCGAGCCAGGCGGCCTCACCACCCGCGAGGTGCTCGGCGTCGTCCGGATGCTGGCCCGGCACGTCGACCTCGCCGGGCTCGACATCGTGGGCCTGGTCCCCGGCCGCGACACCGGCGGCGCCACGGCGCTCGTCGCCGCCCGCCTGCTGACCGAGGTGCTGGCCGGACGCGCCGCCGGGATCTCACCCGGGGCCGTCCCCGCCCCGGCCTGACCTCACGCGGGACGCCCGCCGGGCTCGCCCCGCCCCGGCGGCCCGGCCGGTCCCGCCCGCATGGCGCGGACGTCGCCCGCGGCCTCCTCGAAGGCGGCGCGCTGGGCGGCGTAGACGCCGCCGGAGCGCAGCAGCTCCTCGTGCGTCCCCTCCTCGGCGAGCCGCCCGTCGCGCATCACCAGGATCCGGTCGGCGATCCGCGCGCTGTCCAGCCGGTGCGTGACGAGCACGACGGTGCGCGGGCCGCCGTCGCGCCGCAGGTGCCGCAGGAAGCCGGCCTCGGCGGTGGGGTCGAGCGCGGCCGTGGGCTCGTCCAGGATCCACACGGGTGCGTCCCGGTACACGACGCGGGCGAGGGCCAAGCGCTGCCACTGCCCGCCCGACAGTTCCCGCGCGCCCGGGAACTGGCGGCCGACCGGGGTGTCCACGCCCTGCGGGAGCCGGTCGGCGACCGGCCGCAGCCCGGTCACGTCCAGCGCCCGCCACATGCGGTCCCGGTCCAGCTCCTCGCCGACCCGGCCGAGCCGCACGCCCTCGGCCATGGAGAACTCGTACCGCCCGAACTCCTGGAACAGCACCCCGACGAGCGCGCGGACGCGCTCCTCGCCGAGGTCCCGGACGTCCGCGCCGCCGACCAGGACGGCGCCCGCGTCCGGCTCCAGCAGGCCGAGCAGCAGCTTGACGACGGTGGACTTGCCCGCGCCGTTCTCCCCCATCAGCGCGACCAGCTCGCCCGACTCGACCGTGAACGACAGGCCGCGCAGCGCCGGGACGCCGGTCGGGTAGGTGTACCAGACGTCGCGGAACTCGATGGACGGCGCCATGCCGGGCGGCGTCTCCGGCGGCGTCTCCGGCGGTGGGGCGGGCACGTGGCGGGACGGCCGGGAGGCGGCGGCGGCCGGCGGCACGCCGTCGACGAGCTCGAAGTACTCCGCCAGGTACGCCGAGTGCTCCTCAAGGTCGACGGCGATCCCGAACAGGTCGACCACGCTGGTGGTGAGGGTGGCGAAGGCCGTGAACGCCAGGAACAGCTCACCGGCCGACACCCCGGCGCCCGCCGCGTGCCGTCCCGCCACCAGGTAGGCGGCGAGCAGGCAGGCCGCGCTCAGCACCCCCGCGAGCACGGACCAGGCGACGTTGCGGCGCTGCACCGCCAGCTCGCGGCGCAGCATCTCGTCCGCGACCTCCGCGTGCCCGCGGGCGAACGCGCCGCCCAGCCCGTAGCCGCGCACGTCCTTCGCCAGCTCGGGCCGCAGCAGCACCTCGACGAGGTAGTCGCGCCGCCGGGCCCGCATCGTGTTCTCCCGCCGGACGCGGTAGAGCGTGCGCGCCTTGACGCGCCGGTGCACGAGCATCGGCACGGCGGCGAGCACGCCGAGCGCCAGCATCCCGGCCTGCAGCGTCCCGACGATGGCGGCCAGCCCGCCGATCGCCGTCACGACGCCGAGGAAGCGCAGCGCCGTCGCCATCGCGAGCTCCGGCCGCCAGTCGATGTCGTCCTCGGCCCGCGCCACCGCGTCGTACCACCGCGACTCGTCGAACCGGGTCAGCGGGACCCCGGCCGCGACGTCCAGCAGCCGCTGCTCGGCCGTCACCCCGATGCGGGCCGCCAGCTCCTCCTGCTTCATCGCCAGCAGCGCCTGCGTCACCGTGCCGAGGGCGTTCACCACGGCGATCGCGGCCACCAGCGGGACCGCCACCGCCTCGGCGCCGTCCACCCACGCGTCGACGACCAGCCGCACCAGCACCAGCGTCACCGGCGTCACCAGCGCCGACACCACCGCCAGCGCGACCACCACGACGACCAGCGACGGAGACGCCCGCCAGGCCAGCCGCAGGATCGCGGCCACCGTCGCGCCGGCGCGCCGGACCGAGACGCGCAGGCCGCGCAGGCGCCCAGCCGCGCGCACCCGTCAGGGGCCGATCACATCGACGAGCTCCGCCGCGGGCGGCGGCACCTCCCGATGCCAGTCCTCCAGCGTCCGGGCCAGCACGAACGGCGCCTCCCTGCGGGGCCACGGCGTCCGCACCCAGCGCCGGGACGACCAGCCGCGCGTGAGGGCCTTCCACCCGGGCAGCCGCGGGTAGTGGTGCGGATGCAGCGACGCCCGGCACACCGGGAGCCGCGCCGGCTGGTAGCGGGCCCACAGCGACCCCGCCAGGCCGGGCGACCGGTTCTCGTCGCAGCCCCACACGGTGAGGCCGTGCAGCAGGACGACGTCGCCGGGCACCAGGTCCGTCCCCACCCACCAGGCCGGGTCGTCCGCGGGCGGCGCCTCGGCCTCGGCGCCGCCGAAGGGCGCGGGCAGGGTGGTCAGCGGCCGCACCCGCCGCGGCCCGGACTCGCGCAGGACCCGGAGCGCGCAGGTGTCCGGGCCGGACCGGGTCAGCGGGATCCACGCGGTCAGCACGTCCGGCGTCCCCTGGATCTGCAGGTACTCCTGGTGCGGCGGGATCCGGAAGCCCGGCGGGACCAGGCTGAGGTAGCGGCGGGGATGGTTCAGCAGCCGCCCGCCCACCGTCGCCCGCGCGGGCCCGGTCAGCGCCGGGTGGTGCGCCAGCCGGTGCATCGCCTCCAGCCGCTGGAGGTCCTCGTACATGTGCCACCAGCCGGGGCTGCCGTCGCGCCGGTTGGCGTCGGGGACCAGGTCGTCCGGCGGGGCGCCGTCCTTGAGGTGCCCGTGCTCCGCCAGGACGCCCGCCACCAGCCCGCGCAGGCCGGTCACCTCCCCGGGCGGGAGCAGCCCCTTCAGGACGACGAAGCCGTCCCGCCTGATCCGCTCCCGGATCGCCGCGCCCGCCGCGCGCGCGGGCGCCGTCAGCCTCGTCACCTCTGCCATGGCACTCCTTCTCCGCTGGTCGATCTGGGGGCCGCGACCGGCGGGCTCAGTCGTAGCGGGAGAACACCACGGCGTCCTGCTTCCAGTGCCGGCGGCGCCGCCAGAACGCCAGGCCGGCGCGCCAGTCGTGCGGGACCTCGACGTTGTAGACGACCACGCCGCGGCGGCCGAGCTCGGCGACCGCCGCGTCCACCAGCTCGGTGGCGAGGCCGCGGCGCCGGTGGGCGGGTAGCACGAAGAGGTCCTCGATCCGGCCCGCGCGGTTCTCGAACAGCCCGATCGGCCCGACCATGCCGGTGATGAAGCCGACCGGCCCGCCGTCCGCGTCGGCCACGAAACAGAAATGCGGCGACGCGGGCGACAACATGTCCTCCAGCAATGCCGTGACCCCGGTGTGCGGATCGGTGGTGAGCGCCTCGACCTCCGCGACGTCCGGCCTCGCGGGAACGGGGACACCGGGCCCCCAGCGGTCATAGGAGATCAGTTCGATGTCCTCGGCGCCGAGATGGCCCCACAGGTTGAGGACCGGGTCGATGTCCTCTTTACGCAGCGGTCGTACCCGGGACAGAATCGGCCTCCCGTCATGGGAGCGCCATCGCCAGATGGCGCCTCGAATTCTCGGCTCACGTCATTTGTCGTCGTTTTCCAGCACGTTCACCGCGGCCCGGTCCAGGGCGTCGCACACCCAGCGGGTCAGGTCGGCGCCGGTCTGCTCCGCCGCCTCCTCCCACCGCCGCTGCCGCTCGGCGTCCACGTTCACCCGGAGGATGAAGGTGGGGTCGGCGGCGGCGTCCGCCGGCCGGTTCTGCCGCGCGGCCCGCAGCCGCCGGCGCAGCTCGGTGACCGACCAGCCGTCGAGCGCGGCCCGGTCGAGCCATTCGTCCTGCTCGGCGTCGGGGAGCGCCACCACCTCGGCGTGGTGCTGCATGCTGAGCGTGTCCCGTCGACGGGACATGGGAAAACGGCGGGCGATCCACGCGTAGTTGCGCAGCGTCTGGTAGGACAGCCCCGTCCCCTTCATCGCGCGGCGGTATCGCCCGGGGTACATCTCCTGGCCGTAGACGAGCCAGTCGCCCAGCCACCACGACGACGCGTCCGCGATGACGGAGATCTCCTGCCCGATGCTCACCCAGGACTCGATCGACAGTTCTTCCGGGAGCAGCAGGCTGGTCCGCTTGGTCATCGCCCGACGATCCAGTGACAGGCGCCTGCTGGTTTCCGAAACAACCTTCATACCCGTCTCTTCTCCCCGCTGTCAGATCGTTTCGGACGATGTTTCACGTCAAGTCAGGGACATCAACCGACGTGCGGTCCGGGGGACCGCTCGATATGCCGGCCCGTCATGCGGCCGGGCATATTTAAAATCTGTAGGAAAAGGTCACCGGTACGGCGGTAAGGCCGTGATCATGGTCCGATGCTAATAACGAGTGGATCTTAACTTCAAGGGCGTCCGGCCGAACCCGGATGAACCAATCGGTGCGCAGCGCGCACGGAGGGTCCGGCAGCGTGACCGTCCCGGGCGGGCGGCGGGAACCCCCGCGGTACCTGACCTCGCGGATCGCGGCCCGCGCCCTTGCGCTACCCGGCCGACGCCGCCGGGACGAGGTCCAGGGACGAGCGGACGGCGCCGGGAAGCTCGCGCAGCCGGTGGGCCGGCACCTCCAGCAGGGTGACGTCCCGCGCCCACGGCGCGGCCTCGGCCACGACGGCGCGGGCTTGGCGCTTCGTCAGGCCGTCGTGCAGGTCGATCAGCGCGTCCCGCCAGACGTTGACGATCTTTCCATGCGCCCGGTCCATGACGGCGCGGACGACCCGGCGCGCCGGATCGTCTCCACCGGGCGGGACGCGAACCGCTTCGACGGCCGGGCCGCGCCGGGTCAGCTCGTACACGCCCGCGAGCAGCTCGGCCTCGGCCGAGAGGTCGTCCGGGGGTTCGGGCAGGAACACCCGCACCTGCTCGGCGCGGGTGGCCAGCAGCACCCGGACCAGCGCCGCCTCCAGCCCCGGCGGGAGCGCGACGGCCGCCCGCCGCACCCGCGCCGCATACGGCTTCGCCAGCCAGGTCGTCAACCGCACCCGCGGCACCTGCGCGAGCGTCCCCTTCGGCCAGTCGCCGACCAGGACGTCCGGCTCCAGGCCGGCGATGTCGTCGGCCGAGACCGGCGCGGCGGTCCGGGCCTCGACCGCCTGCGGCCCCTGGGTGTAGATGGCCGTGGCGAACCGGTCGGCACGGGCGTCGGCGGCGGGCAGGGTCCTGCCGGTCGGCCGCAGGACGTACAGGTCGGCGCGCGAGCCGATCGCCTCCGCGCCGAAATAGCGGTTGAAGTCGGGGTAGACGGCCTCGGACACCAGGTTCAGGTCCTGCAGCGCCTGCTGCACCTTCAGCGCGAGCATCGGGGTGCGGTCGCTCGCCCCGTAGGCGAGCAGGACCCTTCCCCGCCCCTGGTCCCGCAGGCCCTGCACGGCCCGCGCCACGAACAGCCCGACGCCCTCGGGCGTGTACGGGGGGTCGGTCACCGCCAGGTCCGCGGACGCGGCGGCCGACGGCGGGAGCCCCAGCCTCAGATCGGCCCAGCGGGTGCGGACGTCCACGCCCAGCTCGGCGGCGCACGCGTCGATGTAGGCCAGGATCCGCTCGTCTACGTCCACCACGGTGGTCTGCACGCCGGGGTGGACCAGCCCGACCGCCAGCGAGGTCAGGTCGTGGTCGCCCACGCACAGCAGCCGCGTGCCCGGCAGCCAGAACCGCGCGCCCAGCAGCAGCGCGCGCCGCACCACCGTCTCCGGCGTCGCCGACACGTGGTCGAGCACGTGCCGCGCCCGCGGCGCCCGCTCGATCAGCCCGGCCACGCGTTCGACCACGCCGGCGTGCTCGGCCAGCAGGTGCCCCACGGGATCGGCCGGGTCGAGCGGACGGTGGCCGGTGCGCAGCACGCCGGCGATCTCGCCGCTCTGCTCGGGGGTGAGGCGGAACCGGTCGCCGCCGGCACGCTCCAGCGACAGCCCGGCCAGCAGCGACTCCACCGAGCGCCGCGGCGCCCCGGTCTCCCGGACCAGCTCGCCGAGGGTCCACCACCGCCGGTCCGCCAGCAGGCTCAGCGCGGTATGGATCCGCCGCGGGTCCATGTCCGCGACCGGCAGCCCGGCCGCCGTCTCCCCATCGTCCACCCGGAGATGCTATCCAGCCCCGCGGGCCCCGGCGGCCCGGCGCGGGCGCCGCTGGAGGGCGCCGCTGGAGGGCGGAGACTGTCGGTGCCGTCGCGTTTAATCGAAGGGTGGACGTCGAAAAGCGCATCCTGGAGCTGACCGCCGAGGTCAGGCGGCTGAACGACCTGTACTACGGCGCCGGCGACAGCCCCCTGCCGGACGCCGACTACGACGCGCTCAAGGACGAGCTGGCGGCGCTCGTCGCCGAGCACCCCGGGCTCGAACCCGCCGACAGCCCGCTCGACAAGGTCAACGCGCCGGCGGAGCTCACCGGGCCGACCGTGCGCCATGCGCGTCCGATGCTCTCGCTGGCGAAGGCGACGGACGAGGCGCAGATCCGCACATTCTGCGAGCGGTTCGGCGGCCAGGTCTTCCGCGTCTCGGAGAAGCTCGACGGGCTCTCCCTCAGCATCGTCTACACCGGCGGGAAGCTCGACTACGTCGCCACCCGCGGCACCGGCGCGGTCGGCGAGCTGGTCACCGAGAAGGTGCGCCACGTGATCCCGGGCCTGCCGGCCGAGATCGAGGCTCCCGGCCGGGTCGAGGTGCGCGGCGAGGCCGTCATGCTGCGGTCGGTCTGGGCGGCCTACAACGAGGCGCACCCCGAACGCACGCTGACCAACCCCCGCTCGGGCGCCGCCGGGACGCTGGTGCTCAAGGACCCGGAGGCCGCCGCGAAGGCCAAGCGGCTGCTGCGGTTCTACGCGTTCGGCGCCGACCGCGACGGCGCCGCCGTGGAGATCCCGGCCGGGTTCGAGCCGGTCGCCCAGTACGTGTGCGCGGACGCCGGCGAGGTGCTGGACGCGATCCACGAGATCGGCGACCGCCGCGACGGGCTGGACTACGACATCGACGGCGCGGTCGTCCGGCTGCACGAGCCGGCGGCGTTCGACGCCGCGGGATTCAACAGCGCCGAGCCGCGCGGGGCGATCGCGTTCAAGTACCCGCCGGAGGAGAAGCTGACGACGCTGCTGTCGGTGGAGTGGCCGGTCGGCAAGATCGGCCGCGTCCCGCCGCGCGCGAAGGTCACCCCCGTGTTCGTCGGCGGCGTGACGGTGGAGAACGTCACCCTGCACAACCCGCGGCTGATCCGCGAGCGCGACCTGCGGATCGGCGACACGGTCGCGGTCGTGCGGCGCGGCGACGTGATCCCGTTCGCCGGCCGGTCGCTGCCGGAGCGGCGTGACGGGAGCGAGGTCGAGATCGTCCCGCCGGAGCACTGCCCGTCGTGCGGGTCGGAGCTGGAGGTCCGCGGCACCGGCGAGGAGCGCTGGTGCGTAAACCTGCAGTGCCCTGCCCAGGCGACGCGCCGGCTGATGCACTGGGCCTCGCGCCCGGCGGCCGACATGGAGGGCGTCGGCGACACCTGGATCGAGAAGCTCGCCGAGGAGGGCGTGCTCCGGCGGCGCAGCGACTTCTACGACCTGACGGCCGAGCAGTTGCTCGGCTACGAGCGGATGGGCGAGGTCAGCGCCCGGAACATGGTCGAGTCGATCGCGTCCTCCAAGGGGATGGGGCTGCGCCGCGCACTGATCGGCCTGGCGATCCCGATGGCGTCCGAGGGCACGGCCAAGCGCCTGTGCCTGGCCGGGTACGAGCGCATCGAGGACGTCGCCGCGGCGACGGTCGACGACCTGGTGGCGATCCGCGACATCGGGCCGAAGGCCGCCGAGAGCGTCGTGGCCTTCTTCGCCCGCGCGGACGTGCGGGAGGAGATCGCGGCGCTGCGCGAGCGCGGCGTGAACCTCGACGTCCTGGACGAGGACCGCCCGGTCGACGCGGCGGCCGCCGGCGACTCGCCGCTCAAGGGCAAGTCGGTCGTGATCACCGGCGCCTTCACCGACCCGCGCTCGGGCGCCAAGATCAGCCGGCCGGACGTCACCCGCCTGGTCGAGCAGGCCGCCGCGGTGACCGCCTCGTCGGTCTCGTCCACGACCGACTACCTGCTCGCCGGCGACAACGTCGGCGCCGCCAAGACCGGCAAGGCCGAGAAGCTCGGGGTCACCGTCGTCCACCAGGACGAGCTGTGGCGCTGGCTGGCCGAGGCCGGCGTCATCTGACCGCACCGTCACCTCACGCCGGTGCGGCGTGTGACCGGGGAGTGACCGGGGCGATAGCGCATCGAGCGAGCGTGGGCAGCGTCCGAGCCGCGCCCGACCCACAGATCGGAGATCTCGATGCGCGAGAAAGACCGCGACCTCACCACACGCTCCGGAAGCGTCGCCACCCTCACGGCGGCCCCCCGGCGGGGGAGCCGGAGCATCCGCCGGTACGTCGCCCCGGCACTCCTGACCGGCACCGTGCTGGTCCTCGCGGCCGTTCCGGCGGGTGGCGCGACCGCCGCCGGAACGGCCGCCCGCACGTCCTCCGCCCGGCCGGCGTCCCCGGCCGACTGCGCGAACTGGTGGAAGCCCGGGCCCGGCTTCGACTTCGTCGCGCACTGGCACCGGGCCGGCACGACGAGCGCCCGGCGCGTGCAGTTGCGCGTCGGCAGGATCAACGGCATCCAGCACGGCTGGGCGCACATCGGCCGGGAGACCAAGCGGGGGGACGCCGTCTGGATGGACGTCACCCGGGGCGGAGGCCGGTGGCTGCAGTGCGGCCCGTTCGTGGTCACCGCGGACGGCCAGGAAGTCTCGACCCC
Source organism: Actinomadura madurae (assembly GCF_047130825.1). Taxonomy (NCBI): domain Bacteria; kingdom Bacillati; phylum Actinomycetota; class Actinomycetes; order Streptosporangiales; family Thermomonosporaceae; genus Actinomadura; species Actinomadura madurae. The sequence continues at coordinate 5,458,203 of NZ_CP083237.1, read as the reverse complement.
GGCGGCGCGCACCGAGAAGGGATCGTCGCTGAGATTCCGCGCCTGCTCACGGACCGACGGCAAGACCTTCTGCAATCAGTGGTGGTGACGCACTAGGCCGCGGCGCACGCCCACGCGTGCGCCGTGGTTCAGAGGGAACCGATGATCTCGTCCACCATCGTCAGCGCCAGCCCGACGCCGTCGTCGTCGGCCGATCCCCGGTGCCAGGCTTGCGCGTAGGCCTCCCGCGTCAGCGCGCCGCGGATCAGCCGCGCGGCCTCGGCATGGGCGGCCTGGAACGGCTTGAGGCCGGTCAGCGTGACCCCGGTCGCCTGCCGTAGCCGGTGCGCGGCGCCCAGCAGGACGGCGGCCCGGTGGTGCTGTCCGATGGCGGCGGCCGTCCACGCCAGGGCCTCCACGTCCCAGACCGGTCCCCAGTCATCGCCTATGGCGTGCTGGCGTACCAGCGCCTCGCGCAGCGGAGCCAGCGCGCGCGACGGCTCGCCGTGCCGGAGTTCGGCGAGACCGGCCGTCCACAGGGCCCAGGAGGCGGCCCAGGCCGCTCCCGTCGTCTCGGCTTCGGTGCCGTAGACGTCGCGAGCGTGGACGGCGGTGTCCCGGTCGCCCAGGTAGGCGGCGGCCATGGCCCAGAACATGGTGGCCATGTGGGCGTCGCCGGCCTGGCCGGCGGCGAGGAACTCCGCACGGGCACGGGCGAGCAGGGCGATGGAGCGCGCGTCGTTGCCGCGGAGCAGGGCGTGGACGCCCTCGACGTAGACGGCGGGCGCGCAGGGGTGCGCCGCCGCGGCCGCCCGGCACGCCGCGATCGCCTCCGGCACCGCGCGGCGGTCGCCCTGGACGATGATCAGGAAGGCCCGCATCGCCGCCGCGGCCGTCTCCCGCTCGTCCGGCGCGTCCCCGGGCCGGGCCGTGGACAGCTGGTCCAGCCAGTGGCGCGCCTCTCCCAGCGTGCCGCTGAAGAACCAGAACCGCGTCCGGAGCAGATTGATCACGATGTCCAGGCCGGCGGCGGCCGGACCCGGGCCTGTGGCGCACGACTCCAGCGCCCCGCGCAGGTCGGGCAGGTCGCGGCGCAGTCGGCACAGCCAGTCGACCTCGTCCGGGCCGCACCAGTGGGCCGCCGCGCGGAGCGTCAGGTCCCGGTAGTGACGGGTGTGCCGGAGACGGAACTCGTCGATGGCCCCCGCCTCGCGCAGCTGCTGGCGACCGTACCGGCGGATGGTCTCCAGCAGGCGGTAGCGGGTCCTGCCCTCGGTGCCGTCGGCCATGACGATCGACTTGTGCACGAGGCCGGCGAGCAGGTCCGCCACCTCGGCGGCGGTGACGCCGCCGCCCGCGCACACCGCCTCCGCCGCCTCCAGGTCGAACCCGCCGGAGAAGATCGAGAGCCGCGCCCACAGCAGGCGCTCGCCCTCGGTGCACAGCCCGTGGCTCCAGCCGATCACCGCCCGCAGGGTCCGCCGGTAGCGGCCGCGGGCGCGGGCGGGGGACGCCGACAGCGGCTGGAACCGGTCGTCCAGGCGGTCCAGGATCTCCTCGACCGCCATCGAGCTCAGCCGCACCGCGGCCAGTTCGATGGCCAGGGGGATGCCGTCAAGGAGCCGGCACAGCCGCACGATCGCGCCGCGGTTGCGGTCGGTGACGCCGAACTCCGGGGCGGACGCGGCGGCGCGGTCCAGCAGGAGGCGCACCGCCTCCGAGCGGTCCTCATCCGAGTCGCCTGTTCCGGGCGGCAACGCGAGGCCCGGGACCAGAAGGACGTGCTCGCCCGGCACGGCGAGCCGTTCCCGGCTGGTGGCGAGGATCCGCAGTGCCGGGGCCGCGCACAGCAGCCGCTGTGCCAGTGCGGCGACCTCCTCGACCAGGTGCTCGCAGTTGTCCAGGACGAGCAGCAGGCGCCGGTCCCGCAGATGGTCGGCGACGGCGTCGGCGGGGGACCGGGGCGAATGGTCGTGCAGGCCCAGCGACTCGGCGATCGTCCGGTAGAGCTGCTCGGCCTCGGTGCGCGGCACCAGCTGCGCCAGGTCCGCGAGCCAGGCGCCGTCGGCGAAGGCGGGAGCGGCTTCGGCCGCCACCCGCAACGCGAGCCGGGTCTTGCCGACACCGCCGACCCCGGTCAGGGTGACCAGCCGGGCCCCCTCCAGTGTCCGCAGCGTCCGCGCGAGCTGGTCTTCGCGTCCGACGAAGGAGTTCGTCTCGGCGGGAAGGTTTCCCCGCGCCGGCCGTCGACGCACCGGGGTCAGGTCCGGCCCGGGACGCTCCGCCAGCATGGCCAGATGCAGGGCCTGGAGGTCGGCCCCAGGATCGACGCCCAGCTCGTCGGCGAGCAGGGAGGCGACGGTGCGGTAGCACTCCAGCGCTTCTCCCCGGCGCCCGGACAGGTACAGCGCCCGCATCCGCTGCGCCCAGAACCGCTCCCGCAGCGGGTGCGCCCCGACCAGCGCCCGCAGCTCCGGCACCACCTCGTGGAACCGGCCCAGCGCCAGATCGGCGTCGATCCTCAGCTCCAGCGCGTCCAGGCGCTGCTCGGCCAGCATCGCGACGACATCGGGCAGCAGGCCGGGGGGCAGGTCCGAAAGCGGTTCGCCCTGGCACAGGTCCAGTGCCTCTCGCAGCGGGCCCGCCGCCCGCTCTGGGAATCCGTCCTGCAACGCGGCGCGGCCACGGCTCACCAGCGCCGCGAACCGGTGCAGGTCCATCGCGTCCGGATCGACCGCGATCGAATAGCCCAGCGCATGGGACACCACCACCCGGCCGCCGTCCTCTCCGAACGCACGGCGCAGGCGCAGGACGTAGTTCTGCAGAGCATTGCGGGGCCGGCCGGGGGGCGCCTCCCCCCACAGCCGGTACACCAGCGTGTCGAGGGTGACGACGCGGCCGGCGTCGACGAGCAGCGACGCCAGCAGCAGCCGGAGCTTGGCCGCGCCGATCGGCACCGGGACCCCGTCCCGCCGGACCTCCAGCGGCCCGAGGAGCCTGAACTCGTAGCGAACGCCCTCCACGACCTGATGGTATGACGTTGAGCTACTGATCGAACACTCTTTGTCATTGCCATTGGACGCCGCACGCCCTCCAGGGGACGCGGGTCCGATCAGAGGTGGCCGACGGAGGAGGTCTCCGTGCCGGCGCCGGTCCGGCCGCGCATCGCGCGGACCAGGAACAGCGCCGGGATCGCGGCCAGGACGAACACGCCGCCGATCGTGGCGATGTAGACGTAGATGCCGGTCACCGAGTTCACCTTCTCGCCGTCGACGACGACGGCCGTCTCGCCGAGGATGGCGGATCCGACGAAGTTCATCGTCACCGATCCGATGGCGACCATGACCATGACCAGTCCGGAGACCGTGGCCTGCCGTTCCCGCGGGGCGAGGATCGATGCCAGGTTGAACCCGGAGGTCACGAGGTTGCCGGCGGTCAGGCTGAGCAGGAACGAGGCCGGCACGGCGACGGCGAGGTGGCTCGGGCCGTCACCGAAGTACATCAGCGCGGTGCCGGTCGTTCCGGTCAGGATGGCCACCGCGAGGCACCACGCCGGGCCGACGCGGGTGGCGATGGCGCCGGAGCCGACGCCGCCCAGCGCGATGCCGATGGACGGGACGCCGAACATCAGCCCGAGGGCGAGGGGGCTGGCGAGCCCGTATCCCAGCCCCTCGTCGGGCGAGGTCTCCACGAGCATGCTGATCAGCTGCAGCTTGCTCTGGTAGGCGCCCGTGCCCATGACGACCACGAGCAGCCCGAGCCCGAGCGTGAGAGAGATGCCGCGGATGTCGATGATGGGTTCCGGTTTGCGGCTGAGAACGGCGCGCCAGTACACCAGGGCGGCGGCCCCGGCCGCGAGCACCAGGAGCGGAACCGGGCCCGCCCAGCCGAGGACCTGCCCGAGGCTGATGTAGCCGAGGACGCCCGCGATGCCGCCGCCGAGGACGAGCGCGCCCGCGACGTCGACCGTGCCGGGCGTCCGCTGCCGCGTGTCGGGGACGACGAGGCGGGTCAGCAGCGCGGCGGCCGCCGCGAACGACGCGGAGATCACGAAGACGGACCGCCAGCCGAAGACGTCGATCGCCGGCTCCAGGACGAACGGGGTCACGATGCCGAACACGGCCGACCCGGCCGTGACGACGCCCGTGACCACCATCGAGAACTTCCTGGCGCAGATGTCGCGGATGATGGCGATCGAGAGGAAGAGCGCCGCCACGGCCGCGCCCTGGAGGAGCCGTCCCAGCACGAACACGGTGAGGTGCGGCGCGGACAGGCACACGAGCCCGCCGGCCGCGGCGACGAGCAGCGTGATCACGAGCACCCGGCGCTTGCCGTGGATGTCCGCGCTCTTGCCCAGCAGCGGCGCCCACATGGCGCCCGCGAGCATGGCGCTCGACCCGATCCAGGCGAACTGGGTGGTGTCGAAGGCCCGCGCCAGATGGGGGAGGACGAAGGTCGGCGCCGTGACGACGCTGTCGACCATGACGTTGACGAGGATGAGGATCGCGACATAGGAGGCGACCTTGGGCGTCCATCCGTTGTGGAGCGCTGCCGTGCGCCTGCCGTCCGTGGCGGTGGAGCCGAGATCGGTCATGAGTGCTGTCCCTCCGCTTGGAGACCGTCGCCGAGACGGGTGGCGCGGACGACGCCCTGCTGGGCGACGAGGGTGATGCGGGAGGGGTCGCCGAGCGCCCGGATGTCGCGGAGCGGATCGTCCGCGCACAGCACGACGTCGGCGAGGTGGCCCGGCCGCAGAACGCCCAGCCGGTCGTCGACGCCGAGCAGGCGGGCGCCGGCCGCGGTGGCGGCGCGGACGGCGTCCATGGGCGCCATCCCGAGCTCGACCAGGCACCACAGCTCGAACGGGTTCTCGCCGTGCGGCGTGATCCCGGCGTCGGTGCCCGCCGCGATCGGCACCTTCCGCTCGATCGCGCGGGCGATGTTCTCCTTGGCGATCGCGTTCCAGCGCAGCTTCTTCTGGTAACGCCACGGCGTGGTGGTCGCGGGGTCGAGCGGCTGGAAGACCGCGGAGAGGGTCGGCACGAGGAACGCGCCGCGCTCGCCGAGGAGGTCGCAGCCCTCGTCGTCGATCCCGAAGCCGTGCTCGACCGAGCGGACGCCGCCGCGGAGGGCGGACAGGATGCCCGCCCGGCCCTGGGCGTGCGAGGCGACGGCCCGGCCGCCGTGCCGCTCCGCCTCGTCGACGACGGCCCGGATCTCCTCGTCCAGCAGGTCCTGGTCGTCGGGGTCGTCGGCGGCGCTGGTGATGCCGCCGCTCGTGCAGATCTTGAGCACGTCGGCGCCGGCGCGCACCAGCTCGCGCACCGCGACCCGCGCCCCGGTCGCGTCGTCCGCGATGACGCAGGCGTCGAGGTCGAGGCTCCTGCCGTTCGGCAGCGTGGGGTCCGCGTGGCCGCCGGTGTGGCCGATGACGGCGATCGAGGTCTGGATCCGCGGTCCGGCGACGCGCCCGCGGGCGACCGCCTCGCGGTACCCGGCCGGGAGCGCGCCGAGGTCGCGGACCGACGTGATGCCCGCCCGCAGCGTGCGCTCCAGGCGGTCGACGGTGTCCAGGGCGGTGAGCACCGGGTCGCTCATCAGCGCCGCCTCGAAGACCGACCGGTCCGAGGGCATGCCGAGATGGGTGTGGCAGTCGAAGAGGCCGGGCAGCAGAGTGCCGCCCTCGCCGTCGATCTCGGTCGCGCCGGGCCGCGCCGGCGGGGCTCCCGCGGCGGGGCCGGCGTAGGTGATGCGGCCCGCGTCGTCGGATTCGAGCACCGCGTCCTCGACGACCTCGTCGCTCACGCCGTCGATGAGGCGGACCCGATGGATCCGCAGGGCGGCGGCTTCGGAGGTCTGCATGGCGGCGACGCTAGAGTTGCCGATCGAACGTGGCCGCACATTGCATGAAATCTCTCGCGGGGGTACCTCCCGCGCAGGAAAGGACACCTCGTGGCCGCCACCGGCTTCGACGAGCTCGACCTGGCGATCGTCGACGCGGTGCGCACCGCACCGCGCGCCAGCTGGCGCGATCTCGGCTCGGCGCTCGGCGTCAACCCGTCGACCGTGAGCCGGCGGTGGGCGCGCATGGAGTCGTCGGGCGCCGCCTGGGTCACGGCGCATCCGTCGGGCGGAGCGATGCCCGTGTGCGCCCTCGTCGAGCTCGACTGCGAGCCCGGCAGGGCGGTCGCCGTGGCGCGCGACCTCGTCCCGGACCGGGAGGCGGCGTCGATCAAGGTGACCAGCGGCCCCCGCGACGTGGTGGTGCTCGTGCAGACGGCGAGCCTCCAGGCGCTGTCGGACTACCTGCTCGGCCTGGTGCCGCGCGTCCCGGGCATCGCCCGCGTCCGCAGCCACCTCCTCACCCGCTCGACCCTGGAGGTCAGCCGGTGGCGGGACGGCACCCTCGACCCCGAGCAGCGGCGGCGGCTCGACCCGCCGCCGGCGGCCGGCGCCGCGAGGGCCGGCGTGCTGGACGGGACCGACCGCCTGATCCTCGCCGCGCTGCACGCGGACGGGCGGATGCCGCTGGAGCGCATCGCGGAGCACGCCGGCGTCGGCGCGCTCGCCGTGCGGCGCCGGCTGGCGCGCATGCGCAACGGCGGACTGGTGACCCTGCGCTGCGACGTGTCGCACGAGCTGTCCGGCCGGTCGGTCTGGGCGATGTACTTCGGTTCCCTCGACGTGCAGGACCTGCGCTCGGCCGAGCGGCGCGTCCGCACCCTCCCGGGCGTGCGGGCGGCGAGCTTCGTGGCGGGGCCGTTCAACGTCGTGGTCGACGCGTGGCTGCGGTCCGTCGCCGAGGTGCACGATCTGGAGTGGCGCATGAGCCGTGAACTGCCGGAGCTGCGCGTCCAGGACCGCTCGGTCGTCCTGCAGATGACGAAGCTGATCGGGCACGTGCTCGACGCCGACGGCCGGGCCGTCGGGATCGTGCCGCTGCTGCCGGACGACCCTCAGCCGTAGGCGCGCAGGAACGCGTCGACCCCGCGGTCCACGAGGCGGAGGATCTCGGTCTCGTCGGCCCCGGTCTCGGCGCCGGCGTCGAGCGCGTGCAGGGCGAGCTCGACCGTGAGCGCGGTGAAGTGGCGCGCCGCGAGCTCCGGCTCGTCGGCGCGCAGCCCGCCGCCGGCGGCGAGCTCGGCGAACCGGGCGGCGAGCATCCGCTCGGGGCGGTCGCCGGTGGACAGCGCGAGCCGCGGGGCGGCGCGCTCGGACGCGAGCCTGCGGAACGTCACGTAGTCCGACGAGGGGAAGGTGCCGGTGACGATGCGCCGCGCGAAGGCCGACAGGCCCTCCCGCAGGCCGCGTCCGGGCCGCAGCTCCTCCTCGATCGCGGCGCCGACGGTGCGGACCAGGGACGCGTGGACGCGCTCGACCACGCGGAGGTAGACGGCGCTCTTCTCGCCGAAGTGGTCGTACACGGTGCGCTTGGAGACCCCGGCCCGGGCCGCGATCACGTCCATGCTCGCCCGCTCGTACCCGTCCGCGAGGAAGCGGTCCTCGGCCGCGTCGAGGATCGCGGCGCGCTTCGCCTCGGACCGCCGGCGCCGTCCCGGCGTCTGGACCTCGGCGATGGCTCTGGGCATGCCGGTAGCGTAGCCACCGAAAAGCACACTGGCTAGTGTGCTTTACTGGGCGGGCCCGGGACGCCCGAGCCGACCGATCACGACATGGAGGTCCGATGGCAGTCGATCTCGCCGAGCGCTGGGAGGGGCACCTTCCCCCCTCCCCGTTCGAGGAGTACTCCAGGAAGTACGCCGACTTCTTCGAGATGCGGCGCGAGGACGGCATCATCGAGGTCCGCCTGCACACCGGCGGCGGGCCGTACGTGCACACGCACGCCGCGCACAACGTCTGGCCGCGCGTCTGGCAGGAGATCGGCAACGACCAGGAGAACCAGGTCCTGATCATCACGGGCACCGGCGACCGGTGGATGACCGGCGACCCCAAGGGCCACAACCCCGCGCCGGCCTCCGACCTGGACCCCGACCTCTACTACCAGCGCGTCTACGACGGCTGGAAGGTCGTCGAGAGCTTCGTCGCCAACATCGACATCCCGACGATCGCCGCCGTCAACGGCCCTGGCGTGCACACCGAGTTCGCGACCCTCTCCGACATCACCCTCGCCGCGCCCGACGCCGACTTCATGGACCCGCACTTCTGGCTCGGCACCGCGCCCGGCGACGGCCAGGCGCTGGCGCTCCAGGCGCTCATGGGGCCTAAGCGCGCCGCCTACCACATCTACTGCGCCAAACCGATCCCCGCCGACAAGGCGCTCGAATGGGGCATCGTGAGCGACGTTCTCCCGCGCGAGCGGCTGCTCGACCGCGCCTGGGAGATCGCGCGGTTCATCATGCGGCGTCCGCGCTTCGCGCGCTGGGCCGCGCACAACATCCTGTCCCGGCCGCTGAAGAAGGCCGTGGCCGAGGACCTCGGCTTCCACATGCCGCACCAGATGCTCGCCACCCTGGCGAGCAAGAGGGTCGTCCCCGACCCGGATCTGTTCAACGACTCCGAGGCCCGCAAACTGTTCTGACGGTCCGAAGACGGACCGCCGCGCCCTTGTGAAAGGAGTCGCACGCACATGACCTACGCAGAGGCCGTCGCCGACGGCATCTGGGCGGCCGGAGCCGTGCGGGTCGGGTACATCCCCTCCGTGACGGTGGCGCCCGTCATCGCGGCGCTGGTCGCACGCGACGGCGGCGCGGACGGGGTCTCCCCGCGGGTCACCCCGCTGTCGCGGGAGGAAGAGGCCGTCGGCGTGATGGGGGCGGTCGCCTTCACCGGCCGCCTCGGCGCCGTGGTGATGCAGGACAACGGCTTCGGCAACGCCCTCACGGCCCTGACGACGTTCGCGCTCTCCTACCACCTCCCGCTCCTGGTCTTCGCGAACACGCGCGGGGGCCTCGGCGAGTACAACTCGATGATCCATTCCATCAGCCAGCCCACGCCCGCGGTCCTGCGGACCGTCGGGCTGCCCGTCATCGAGCTCGACCGGCGCAGCGGCGCGGGCGACTGGCGCGACACGGTCCAGGAGGCCGGTGTCCACGCCGTCATGACCTACCGGCCCGTCGTCGTCCTGGGGTCGTTCTGGAACACCGACGGAAAGGTCGCGTGATGAAGCGGATCGAAGCGCTCCGCGTCCTCGCGGAGCTGACGGACCGGCATCCCGTCGTCGTCACCTGCGCGGCGACGAGCCGCGAGCTCGCCTCGGTCAAGGACGGTGACAACCACCTCTACCTGCTCGACTCCATGGGCCTCGCCGGCTCGGTGGCCACGGGCCTCGCGCTCAGCCTCGACTCCGCCTTTCCCAAGGTCGTCGCCATCGAGGGCGACGGCTCGCTGCTCATGAACCCGAACGTCCTCCCCACGGGCGGGTACCTCGCCCCGGACAACCTCCTGCTCGTCCTGCTCGACAACGGCGTGTACGGGTCGACCGGCGCCCTGCCGACCTACTCGTCCACGATCGACCTCGCTCGGCTGGCCGAGGCGTCCGGGTGGACGACCCGCACGGTCGACACGGCCGACGGGTTGAAAGACGCCTTCGAGGACCTGCTCGCGGTGACGGGCCCGGCCTTCCTGCACGGCCGCATCGAGGTGGGCAACGCGCAGGGCATCGCCAAGCTCCTCATCGACCCCGTCTCGATCACGCACCGGTTCTCCCGCTGGCTGCGGGAGAACCACTCCGCGGGGGAGACGCCGGGCTGACGATCACCCGTGCGCTCGTCAGCCGGCGTCCGCCGGTACAGGCACGTCGTAGGCGTTGAGCACCATCGCGACGCTGGCGTACTGAGCGATCAGGAAGACGAGTTCCGCGGTGCCGGTCTCCCCGAAGGAGTCGACCGCGGCGCGGTACAGGGCTTCGGGCAGCGGCGCGCCGGAGTGGAGCCGGGCGGCCACATCATGCGCGACGGCCTCCTCGGACGTCAGCTCGGAGGGCCGCCGCCCGGCGGCCAGACCCGCGATGACGCCGCTCGGCAGCCCGACCGCCGCCGCGACCCTGCTGTGGGAGTAGAGCTCGTACGCCGCGCCGTACCTGGATCCGGTGGTGAGGATGGCGACCTCCCGCACGCGCGCCGGAAGCACGCCGCCGCTCGTGACGCTCGTGAACCACTCCAGTAGGGGGCGGGCAAGACCGGGGAAACGCAGCATCACGGGAAACGGTCCGATCAGCGCGCCGTTCTCGTCCGTCGAGGTGAACGGCATGTGCAGCCCGCTCATCATCTTCCGCACGTGTTCGTCGAGCTGCCGTTGCTCTCCCGTCAGGACGCTGGGCTCGACCGGGGGCATGCGCACGGATTCCTCCTTCGGACGGGGTCTCGGAGCGGCGTTCAGTCTGCAACGAGGCGGGCGAATGACCGGCAGGCTGCGTGATTCCCATCGAATAGGGGCCCGGAATGCACGAATGCTTCGTTCCTGGGCGCCAGCGGGTCACCGCCCTCACCGCGCCGCTCGTCTAGTCCTGCTGGAGGACGGCCAGGATTTCGAGTTGGACGGAGACGCGGTCACCGACCATGACGCCACCGGTTTCGAGGACCTTGCTGAAGTTGACGTTGTAGTCGTTGCGGTCGATCTCGAAGGTCGCGGTGCAGCCCGCCCTGGGGACCCCGTCGTGGCCGGGCGTGAAGCCGCCGATCTCGACGTCGGCGGTGATCTGCCGGGTGACGTCCTTGATCGTGAGGTCGCCGTCGACCAGGAAGGCGTCGCCGTGGGGCCGGATGCGGGTGGAGGCGAAGGTCAGGGTCGGGTAGGTGCCGGTCTCCAGGAAGTCGGCGGAACGCAGATGGTCGTCGCGCATCTCGTTGTTGGTGTCGATCGAGTCGGCGGCGATGGTGACGCGGACGGAGGAGTCGAGCACGTTCTCGGCCGCGTTGATCTCCCCGTCGAGGGTGCGGAACCTGCCGCGGGCCTTGGTGACCAGGTGGCGGACGGAGAACGTGGCGTCGGAGTGGATCGGGTCGATCTGCCAGGTACCGGGGATGTAGCCGGGAATCTGAGGAGCGGTGGCGGTCATGACACGTTCCTTTCGGGGATTCAGTGGGTGCTCGAAGCGAGGACGGGCGTGCGTTGCCCGGCGTCCATTTCCGTGGGCGGGGTGGTGTCGGCCGCGTCGGTTCCGAGTCGGGCGTTGACCAGGGCCATGACGGCGACCGCTCCGACCGCCAGGAGGGCGGCCGCGCCGGCGGCGGCGACCGTGTAGCCGTGGACGGTGCCGGCGGCGAGCGAGGCCGCGGGGTGGGCGGCGGTGCCGGTGACCGCGATGGTGTTGAGGACGGCCACCCCGGCCGACGCGCCGACCTGTTCGGAGACGTTGAAGGCGGCGCCGGCGATGCCGGTCTGGTGGGCGGGGACATCCAGGGTGGCGAGGTTGGCGGCGACCGGGGACAGGGCGCCGACCCCGGCGCCGATGAGCAGCAGCGCGGGCAGGACCCCGGAGGCGTAGCCGGTGCCGACGTCGAGGCGGGTCAGCCACGCCAGGCCCGCGGCGGCCAGCAGCAGGCCGATGGCCAGCAGCGTGCCCGTCCGCAGGCGGGTCATCACGCGCCCGGCGGCGGTGGAGGCGAGCAGGGTGGTCACGGCGAACGGCAGGAAGGCCGCGCCGGCGCGGACGGCGGTGTACCCGGCGATGGTCTGCAGGTAGTAGGACACCAGGAGGAACATCCCGGACATGCCGATCATGACCAGGACGAAGGCCAGGTAGGCGCCGCCCCGGTTGCGGTCGGTCACGATCCGCGGCGGCAGCAGCGGGTGCCGGATGCGCGTCTGGACAGTGGCGAAGGCGGTCAGCAGAACGATCCCGGCGCCGAGCGCGCTGAGCGTGACCGGTGCCGCCCAGCCATGGGCGATGGCGGTGCTGGACCCGTAGATCAGTGCCACCAGCCCGGCGGTGGCCAGAACGGCGCCCACCATGTCCACCCGCGCCCGGTGCGCGGGGCTCGCGGGCAGCACGAGGACGGCTGCCAGCCCTGCGAACAGGGCCAACGGGACGTTGATGTAGAGCGTCCAATGCCAGCTCAGGTGCTCGGTCAGCACGCCGCCCAGGACCAGCCCGACCCCCGCGCCACCGCCCATCACGACGCCGAACACGGCGAACGCACGACCGCGTTCGCGGGGGCCGGGGAACGTGGCGGCGACCATCGACATCGCCGCGGGCGCGAGCAGGGCGGCGAACGCGCCCTGGCCGGCGCGGGCGGCCAGCAGCGTCGCGAGGCCGGTCGCGGCGCCGCCCGCGGCGGACGCGGCGGCGAAGCCGGCGAGCGCGATGAGGAAGGCCTTCCGGGCGCCCAGATTGTCGGCGATCTTGCCGCCCGCCAACAGCAGCCCGGCGAAGGCCAGGGTGTAGGCGCTGATCACCCAGGAGCGGCCGGACTCGGAGACGCCGAGGTCCCGTCCGATCGTGGGCAGGGCGACGTTCACGATCGTGACGTCGAAGACCACAATGAGCTGGCCCAGCGCGATGACGGCCAGGGCCCACCATCGGCGGCGGTCGCCGATCGGGCTCGGTGTGTGTGCAGGGGTGCGCATCCGCGGATCTCCTCTGTTATCAGCTTGGCTGATATAAGTGGTATCAGCCAAGCTGATAAGATGTCAACCATGAGCCGTCCGCTGCCGCCGTTCATGCAGCTCCAGCACCTGGTCCGGGTAGAGCTACGGGACGCCCTGACCGATCTGGACCTCACGCCGGTGCAGAGCACGGTGCTGCACCTCATCGCGGCCACGCCCGGCATCTCGTCGGCCGAGCTGGCGCGGCGCACGCACGTCACCCCGCAGACGATGCACAAGATCGTCGCCGAGCTCGGCCGCCGCGACCTGCTCGAACTGAGTCCCCGTCCCGGACACGGCCGCATCCTCGGCGCCGCGCTCACCGAAGCCGGACGCACGCTCCTCGACAAGGCCGACGTCGTCGCCCGGGGCATCGAGGACCGCATGGTCGCCGGCCTCGACGATCATCAACGCAGGCAGCTCGCCGACCTGCTCCAGCGCTGCGTCACAGCGATCGCCGGCGACCGGCCGCCCGCGGGGTGACGCGGGCCGTTCAGAGGTCAGAGCAGGTCATGCCACTGCCATGCGGGTTCGGGGGTGCCGTCATGGGCGCGGCCGAACCTGAACCGTTCGGCTCGGCCGGGGGCGGCGTCCAGAAAGATCGTGAACGCGCCCGCGGTGGCCGCCCGCTCGGCCAGCGTGGCGACGGCATGCTCGGCACCGAGCTTCTGCAGGGCCTGCGACAGGGCGTCAGCGTGATGGGGCCTGTCGAGGGGGATGAGGGCGGCGCGCTCGGCCAAGGCCGCGGCGGCATGCGCGGTGCCGCCTTCCCCGAGTGCGCGTATCAGGCGCGCGATGCCGGCCGGTTCGTCGAGAGGCACCTGGGCGGCGCGGTCGGCCAGCCGCGCGGCGGCCTCCACCGCGCCCGCAGCCTTGAGCGCTCGCACGAGGCGGGCGATATCGCCCGGGACGTCGAGAGCGACCTGGACGGCGGGCTTACGGGCCAGCAGCGAAGCGATCGTTGGAGCGGCGTCCACGGCCCGTAGCTCCTCCAGCAGGTAGGCGACGCCTCCGGGATCCGTGAGAGCGACCTGGTCGGCGGGGGCGCGGGCCAGCAGCGAGTCGATCGCCCCATCGTCCCCCGGGAGTTCCCGCAGTGCGCGTATCAACCGGGCGACATCGCCAGGGGAACCGAGGGTGACGTGGTCACAGGCCCGACGGGTCAGGACCGCGGCGCTCTCCTCGGCGTTCGCGTCATGCAGCGCCCGGAGCAGCCGAGCGATCTCGCCTGGATGACCGAGCGGAACATCGGCGGCGGCGCGTCCGGCCAGTGCGGTCACGGCATCGCCCGCGCCCACCTTCCACAGCGCTCGCAGCAGGTCGGCCACGTCGCCCGGACGGTCGAGCGGAGCGCCACCGGCGACGTGTCCGGCCAGCGCGGTCACCGCCGTTCCTGAGCCGACCTCGTGCAGCGCATGCAACAGGTGGGCCGTCTCCAACACGTTGCTGAGCGGCGCGTGGGCGGCGGCGCGGTCGGCCAGCAGGGTGAGGGCCTGCTCGGCGCCCGCCTTCTGCATCCCCTTGAGCAGGTCGGCGAGGCGGTACGCGTTGTCGAGGGGGGCACGGTCGGCGATGCGTCCGGCCAGCACGGTGACGCCCTGCCCGGCGTCGACCTGCCGCAGGGCCTTCAGCAGGCGGGCGACCCCGCTCGTGTCATCGAGCGCGACCCGCTCCGCGGGATCGCGGGAAAGCAGCGTGGCCACCGCCTGCCCGCAGCCGGCCTCGTGCACGTTCCGCAGCAGTGCGGCGACGGCACCCGGCTCGTCGACGGGCGCGTGCGCCGCCGCGCGTCCGGCCAGGTCGGTGACGGCCTGTTCGGCGTTCACCCGACGCAGTTCCTTCAGCAGGTGCGCGACGCCTCCCACCTGATCGAGCGGCGCGTGGGCGGCGGCGCGTCCGGCCAGCGTGGAGATCGCCTGCTCCGCGCCCGCCTTCCACAATTCCAGCAGCAGCTCACCGATGCCCTGCGGATCGTCGACGGGCATGTGCGCGGCGGCCCGATCGGCGAGCAGGCCGACGCTCTGGCCGGCACCGGCTTTCCACAGCGCTCGCACCAGCCGGGCGACGTCGCGCGGGTCACCGAGGGACTGGCGCGCGGCGACCCATTCCGCGGCGTGCCCGGCCAGCCGGGGGTCGATGGTGCGGGCCCTGGAGACGAGCCGGAGGGCCGCGGCCGAATGGCCGGCCGCCACGGCGTATTTGCGCATCTGGGCCGCGTCCCGGTACAGCCCACGGGCATCGGCCTGGTCCGCGATCACGGCGAGGTCGTCGACGTCCGCGGAGGCGGCCAGGGCCTCCCACAGTGACCGGGGCGGGAGCGCATCGGCACGTTGCCTGCGTCCCGCCTGCTCCAGGTAGTCGGCCAGCCGGTACCGCGGTGCCTCCGTCCGCGCGTGCGGAGCAGTGTCCGCGCCGCGGGGGACGGGAGCGGGCCGGGGCTTGGACCGAGTCAGCGGGCCGAGCGCGCCCCTGCATGGCTGGGCGGTGTAGGCCAGGGCCTCCTCGAACCAGTCGTCCCGCGTCTGCGCCCATTCCTGGTCGGTCAGGTACCCCGGTGCCGCCACTTCCAGCAGCGCGTGCGGCAGGGCGGGGCCGTGACCCAGCCGGCGGGCGTCGACGGCCGCGTCGATCAACGCGCGCGCCGGCGGGGGCGCGGCCTGGTAGCGCTCCAGCAGGGCGGGGACTCCCGCCAGGTATTGGGCGATGTGCCCGTCCCGGGCTTCCTTGACGGCCTGCGCAAGCCGCGGGTCCCGCTGCGCCGCCTCGGCGAGCTCCGCCGGCCGCGTCCCGCCGAACGACTCGGGCACCCGGACGAGGCTCCCCGCCAGCAGCGCCCTGGCCTGCGCGTACGGGTCGGCAGAGGTGGGCACGGTGAGCAGGTCCCAGTGTTCGGGCCACAGGGTGGCCAGCACCAGCACCGGCCCCCTCCCCGGAGCGCGCAGCAGATCCCGCAGGCCGGCCGCGACCTGCTCGCCCACCGCGGGCTGGGCCGTCCGCAGGTAGAGCTGCGCGTCGTTCAGCCACACCACGGTGCGCGGCCTGACCCGCTCCAGCTCGGACAGGAAGGCCGCCGCCCGGTCCGGGAAGATCGGGTGCCACAACCGCCATCCGGCCGGCAGCCCTTGGACGGCCTCCCAGCACGCCCGGGTCTTGCCGGTCGACGACCCGCCCACCAGCGACACGATCGCGCTCTGCCCGTCCACCGCCCGCGCCGTGATCTCCGCGAGCCGCCGGTCGTGCTCGCGGGCCAGGTAAGGGGGAAGGACGGGGAGTTCCGGCGCTCCGGCGGCGGACTCGATCACGATCGGCCGGTGCACCTCCAGCGCGAAGGGATCGGTCAGCTCGCCGACCGGCGTGCCGGCGGGCACGTCCATCCGGGACTTCACCCACAGCTCACGGACCCGCTGGACGGCGTCCTCCGCGGCCCATCCGCCGGACCGGGCCAGCACCGTCGCGACCGCCACCACATCGGCCTGCGCGGGCGGCGGCACGGGTTCGCCCACGATCCGGCGCACGGTGTCGCGGCCCGGCGCTCCGGCCAGGTCGTCATCGGCGGCGATCAACGCGGTGATCTCGTCCAGCGACGGTGCCCCCGCCTGGAGATACAGCTCGTACAGCAGATCCTTGAGATCCCGCAGCGGCCCCGGCGGCACCTGCGGCCGCGGGATCGGCCGCGGCCGGCGCACCGGCCCGCTCCTCTGATCGCCACTCATCGCAACCCATCATCGCGCCTCCTCCCGATCACGGGCCTGAAAAGGCCCGACGTCCGGACGCGCCGCGTCACCGTCGCGACTCGGAACCGGGCCGCCGGGCGGATGCAACCTGAAACCGCCGGCCGGCACGCCCGATCCGCCCAGACAGGGAGACCGCGATGACCCGCATCGAACTCACCCGCACCGAACGGCTCCTGCTGGCCGCCGCCGCAGTGCGCGGCGCCGCCGCCGGCGCCGTCAGAGCCGTGACCACCTGGCTCATCGACCGATTCCTCACCCCTTGAGCGGAGAGCGGGCGCATCCCCCGACCGATGCGCCCGCTCCCACCTCCCACGCCACCAAGGCAGGGGCACCCATATGGGTAATAGGCACCCGTCCCGCGGCAGGCCGACAATCACGCCCAACGGCTATTCCCAGAGCGTTGTCCTGCCAGCAAAGGGTTTCGACGTTGGACAGCAACGAATTCGTGTGGGCGAACATCGGCGTCGCCGTCGGCGAGCTGGTGTTCCTGTCACTTTCGGCGAGGTACGCCTTGCGCGCCACCCGGCGTGTACGCGACCGGAGCCGGTTACGGAGCTTCCGCCGGACGGCGCAGGCCGCACACGGGATCGTGGTCGACAACCAGGCGGAATGGCTCCAGGGCCACACCAGCGTGATGGCCTTGGACTCCGCCATCGCCGTGAGTTCGAACGCCGGTGGCGCCATCTTCCGGCCGGTGGTGCGTTTCGAGACCCAGGACGGTACTCCCGTGACGTTCGCCGGCCGTACCCCGAGCAGCCGCCAATGGATCGTCGGCTCGTCCGTTCCGGTGAGCTATGACCCCGGCAACCCGTCCAACTCGGAAGTCACCGGCGAAACGAGAATCCGCCATCCCCTATGGCCCCTGCTGAAACTCATCCTGTGCCTCATGGTGCTGGCCTATCTCGTCGCCGCGCAGGCCTTCTACCTGATGCAAGGGGTCAACGAGTAGCCCCTGACCGCCCGATCGCCACCGTCGCCGAGCGGCCGACGCGGTACCAACGGACAGGTTGCCCACCACCGCGTGCATCGTGCCCGCAGAAATGGCCGTGCTACGGCCCTGCCGAGCCGACCCCGGTCATCATGCACGCACCCCGGCACGCTGGCGGAACAGCTCGATCCTTCGTCCCCCGGCGGACCGGCAGGCCGTTGTTCAGCACATCGGGGCGTCCACCACATCCGATTCCGCCCTGGCACATGACCCGGTCTGCTCACGGTGGGTGCCGGGTGACTGGGGCGGCAGGATCTAGTGCGGCGGCCGTCACCCGCGTCCGGGAGGCCGGTCGTGCATGGGTGCCGAGCTCGACGGTGTCTATGGCGTCGCGACCGACCACCGCCGCACCCTGCGACACCTGATCAGCGCCAACGACCAGGGCGCGGAGTGGACGACTGCGGGCATCTGCTTGGCTGAGGGCATGGCGGTGCAGGCGGAACTGGTCGGCTTCGCCATCGGCGCGCTGATCGCCGTGGTCACCGCCCCGTCGGGGTGTCGGGAGCGGTATTCCTGCTTCCGGCGCAGCTCAGCGTGCTGGGGGTTCCGAGCCCCGCCGTCACGCCGACCAACCTGCTGTTCAACGTGGTCGCCGGTCCGGGCGCCCTGGCCCGCCATCACCGCCAGGGGGATCTCGCGGGCCCGCTGACCCGGCTGCTGATCGCCGGGACGCTGCCCGGCGTGATGCTCGGAGCGTCCATCAGAGTGTTCGTGGTCCCTGGCCCCACGGTCTTCCGCGTTCTGGTCGCCCTGCTCCTGCTGCCGTTGGGCCTGTGGCTGTGCGTCCGCGCCGTGCGTCCGCCCAAGCACCAAACCGGTCAGCCGTCCACACGCTTCATCACCGCGCTCGCGCTGGCGGTCCGCACCGTCGGAGGCATATACGGGATCGGCGGTCGGCCCCATCCTGGTGGGCCGCGGTATGCCCATCGCCCGCGTCGCTCCGGCCGCGCTCGCATCCACCTTCCTCACTTCGCTGGTGGGCGCGGGCACGTACGCGGTCCTCTCGCTCACGCCCAGCCGTTGACGGCACCGAGCCGAGGGACCCGCCGATGTGTATCACCGCCCCTTCCCAGAAGTGCGAGCTCAACGAGTGTTGGGGGCTTCGAGCGGCGTCGATTTGAGGGGTTGACGGTGCCGGTGGGGCAATTTACGCTCCAGAAAGCGCTTTCTGAGGAGGGTCGATGAAGGGCTCTGCCAGCCGCCGGCGCCTGCTCGCCGTCCACGGAACGGCCGCCGGGCCGGTGGGGCTCGGCAGGTTCCCGGACGGCCAGAGCGGCGTCACCCGCCAAGATGCCGATCCCGGTCCCGGGGTCACGCCGCCCGACCTCGTCCCGGAGACCCGAGGCCCGGATCAAGGCGGTCTCCCTTCCGGCACAGTTGCCACGGCATGCCTAAGCGGGCGGCTATGCGCCAGTCCAGGCGCCGCGGCCGCATTCGCTGTGCGGTTCCCGGCTGTTCGCCATGCCATCGAGAAAGCGCTTTCACATCTGGGGCGGCGGCGCCTGCGCGGCAGCCCGTGGCAGCGCGGCGGCTCGGCGTCGCGCTCGGGAGGCCGCCCGCCCCGGCGCCGACGCCGCGCGGCCCGGCGCCTCGCGGGGCCGGGGCTTCCGGGGGCTGGCTGCCTTGACGTCTGGCCGCTTCGACGGTTGTCCGTTTCGGCGCCCGGTCCGATCAGGGGCCGGGCCCGATGACCTGCACCACTGACCGCTGATCTTCGTAAAGGAGCGAGGGCATGGAGACAGGACGGCGCGCGTTTCTCGCGGGGACGCTGGGGGTGGCACTGGCGGGCACGATGCCCGGATGGGCGGCTCCCGCAGGGGCGGCGCAAGGGCCGGAGGCCGGGACGCTCCGTCTGGACTTCGGCGGCGCGACGCCGGAGCCGGCGCCGGGCTACGTGCGGGTCGGGACGGAGGCCTACACCGAGGCGCGGGGATACGGCTGGGTCTCGGCGGACGGGCTCAGCATCCGTGACCGGGGCGGTGATGCTCCGCAGCGCGACTTCGTGTTCGGAAAAGCGGCCCATGTGTTCCGGATCGGGAGTCTGGCGCCGGGCCGCTACCGCCTGCGCGTCCTGTCCGGCGACCTGACGTTCGCCGACCACTTCACCCGGCTGCGGGTGCCGGGGGTGGACGGCGGCGAGCCGCTGCCGGTGCTGCATCCGAGCTACGCGCAGTTCGCCGAGCTGACCGCGACGCTCGTCGTCCCGGAGGGCGGCACGGGGGTCGACGTCACCGTGGACTCGCCCGCGGACAACTGGGTCGTCAACGCGCTGGTCATCGAGCCTGTGGCAGCTCCCGAGCCGGTCCGGGTCACCTTCACCGATGCCCCGGTCACCAGCACCTGGGGGCCGATCCTGACCACACCGGATCCGACGGCGCCGCTGCTCGACGGCCACCGGTCGCGGTCGGCGGGCGGCCGGGTCCGGCCCACCGGCCTCGGGCGGGGCGACTACCTGCGGCTGATCACGAGTGAGGTGGACTTCTGGAAGGCCGGGCAGGACGCCGACGGCGCGATCATCGATCCCTACCGGAACCGTGAGTTCCAGTACAGCACGCCCGCCTTCGCCCACGCCGCCGCGGCCCTGGTCGTGTACGCCGGACGGAAGGACCTCCTGAAACAGGCCGCGCTCGCGCTGGACTGGTCGGCCCGGGAACTCGCCGAGCGCACAGCCGCGGACGGCCACGAGGACTTCTTCGCGCCGATGCTCGCCCATGCGATCCGGCTGCTGGAACCGCATGTCCCCACGGCGCGCTCCGCGGCCTGGAAGTACGACATCGGCCGATTCGACCCGTTCGCCACCTACCGTTCGGGCATCGGTGCCAACAACTGGAACATCGTCGCCGCCAGCGGTGAGGCGCTGTTCCAGAAGATGGGCCTGCGGGCGGCGTCCGACCGCTACCCCGAGGTGAGCTTCGCCGCGCAGGGCAGGCACTTCGACACCTCCTACGGGCTCTATCTGGAAGGCCCGATGCCCTATGACCACTTCCCGCGCCTCTGGCTCGGAGATCTCATCGCGCGGGGGTACACCGGCCCGTACCGGGCCGAGCTGACCGAGGCCCTCCGCCGTGCGGCCATCACCAGCCTCTTCATGCAGTCGCCGAACGGCGAGCTGCCCGCCGGTGGCAGGTCCGCGCACCACCAGTGGAATGAGGCGGAGCAGTGCGTGACCTACGAGGTCTTCGCGGCACGCGCGCTGGCCGCAGGCGACAGGGAACTGGCCGCCTACTTCAAGCGGGGCGCGCACCTCGCGCTGCGCTCCATGTTCCGCTGGGTGCGTCCGAGCGGCGAAATGCAGATCGTCAAGAACTGGATGGACCCGGCGCAGAGCTTCGGATACGAGTCCTATTCGGGCCACTCGCAGTACAACCTGCTGCCGATGTCGATGCTGGCCATCGCGTACGAACACGCGGCCACGACCGAGCGCGTCAGCGAACGGCCCGCCCCCGCGGACACCGGTGGCTACGTCCTGCACATCGAGCCGCTGCACAAGGTCTTCGCGAACGCCGGTGGCGGCTACGTGGAGATCGACACCGCCGGCGACCACCACTACGACGCGACGGGGTTCATCCGCGCGCACTTCGCGGGCCACTCACCGCAGCTCGGGTCGAGCGACTCGCTGCTGGCCGCGCCGAGCTACCGGATACCGGACGGCCCCAGGCCGCCGACGACCGGGATGGGCGTGGCGTGGGAGGACGGCCCCGGCCAGTGGCGTTACTTCGGCGAGCTCGAACCGGGCCTGACGCAGGACGCCGTCGTACGCCCGACCCGGCTGCGCGGCGACGACGTCAGGTTCACCGTCCGGTACGAGGGTGATTTCGGCGGCGGCGTCACGATGGTCGAGGAGCGCTTCGCGGTCACCCCGCGGGAAACCCGGGTCACCACGATCCTCCGCGGCTACGACGGGCCGGTGCGGCGCGTGGCACCGGTGCTCTCCCACGACGGACGCACTCCCGGCACGATCCAGGTCCAGGGGGACGCGGTGCGTGTCTGGCAGCAGGGCGAGCACGGCACCTCCAAGCTCACCTACCGCATGCCCGGCGCCGCGTCGGTCGTGGTCGGCAGCGAGGAATACGGCAACCACAACGGTCTGATGCGGCTCGCCGTCGGCGAGTACGCCGCGGGTGCGGCCGCCGCGGGCGTCACCCTCGTCATCGCCCCGCAGGGCGACGGGCGGATCTAGTGCGCGCGGACCCCTGGTGCGATGTGGGTGGCCGGGCATGACTCGCCGTAGGACGGCTCACTCGATGTCTGTACCGCCCGGGACGTCATCGGGCGGTACGTCCGGTCTGGTCCGGACGTACCGGACCGCGTGGCGCCACCGGCGGTGCTCGACGGCCGCGTCCACGCTGATCTCCACCACGACGTCCGGGACGACGCGCGTGTAGGCGGCCGGCCGTTCGGCGCCGGGCAGGCCGCCCGCCCAGCCCGGGGGCAGCTCGGCGGGCCAGGGATGGTCCTGGCCCGCCGCCGTCAGGACGCCGCCCAGGTCCGCTCGGGCGGCGGGCGGCAGCGGGGTGGACCGGGCGACCACGCGCAGCCGGCCGTCCGGTTCGTACCGGCCGAGGATCAGGGTCTGCGGGGCGGTCACCGTCCCGGTGACGCCGCCGATGATCGCCTCGGTGGTGAGGCGGTGCTTCACCTTCCACCACCCGCGCCTGCCCTCCCGGTACACACCGTCCGCGGCCTTGACCACCAGGCCCTCGATCCCTTGGGCGGTCAGCACCTCGAACCACAACCGCGCCTCGCCGACGTCGCGCAGTTGCGGGCAGAGCACGACCCGGGACGTCCCAGGGAGCTCGGCCAGCAACTCCTCCAGTACCGCCCGCCGCCGTGACAGGGGCCGGGGACGGTGGTCCACCCCACCGGTCTCCAGGACGTCGAACACCACGTAGTGGCACGGCTCGGCGACCGCCAGGTCGGCGCGCCGGCGGCCGGCCGCGTGGCGGCGCTGCAGCGCACCGAAATCCAGGCGCCCGTCGCCTCCCCACCGGACGATCTCGCCGTCGACGACGGTGCCGGGCGGGACGGCCTCGAAGACCGCCGTCACCACATCGGGAAAGGCGCCGTTCAACCGTTTGCGGCGGCGCGACCACAGATGCACGCCGCCGTCCTCGTCCACGATCGCCAGCGTGCGGAACCCGTCCCACTTGGGTTCGTAGCGGCAACCACCCGGACACGCCCGTTCCTCGGGGACGCGGTCGACGGCGGTCGCCAGCATCGGGGCGACGGACGCACGGATGTGCACGGCGTCAACGTCCCCGAAGCCGGCTCATGGCCTACGGCTACCCTGCCGCCTCACCCCCACAGCGGCCCGGCACCATCCTTGAGCCGGCGATGACCAGGTCATTGCTTCGCGCTGAGCCACCCGGAGCGGTGCGGTGTCAGAAGGTCGTCGGGGCCAGGTATCGCAGGACGATGACATCGGCGCCACGAACCGAGGTGGACGCGGTGAACGAGCCATAGGGGCAGTCGCGAGGCGCCAGGTGCTCGACCGCGAGGGGGGCGTGGCGCGCACATCCAGGCACGGGGTGTCGATCGTCCAGCGTGCGGTCGTACGGCTGTTCAGGGTGTGGCATGAGACATCTCCTGCGGCATCGACAGGGCCGGTCCCATCGCTACCGCCTGGCAGCCGAAGTAAACATGGCCGATTTGCCCCGATATAGGGCGAATGATCCGCGAATGTGGATCTTCACACGGGCGCCGTCTCGCGTTACGGTCCGGGGAGTTCCTTCAGCCCCTCGCCCTGTGGTGGTCCCATGGAGTCGCTCGAGAACTTTTTGGCGGATGTCAGCAGTTTCGTCTGGGGTCCGTGGCTGCTGATCCCGCTACTGCTGCTGACCGGCCTGTACCTCACCATCCTTCTGCGCGGCCTGCAGTTCCGGCATTTCCGCCTGGCCTTCTGGCTGGCGTTCTTCAAGCGCAAGGAGGACGACGATGTCGACGGCGACATCGCGCATTACCAGGCGCTGACGACGGCGCTGGCCGCCACCGTGGGCGTCGGCAACATCGCGGGTGTGGCGACCGCCATCGCGCTCGGCGGGCCCGGCGCCGTGTTCTGGATGTGGTTCACGGGCCTGGTCGGCATGGCGACCAAGTACAGCGAGGCCTTCCTCGGCGTGCGGTTCCGGCGCACCGACGCCGCCGGGGAGCAGAGCGGCGGCCCCATGCACTACCTGCGGGAGGGCATCCAGGGCCGTCTCGGCTGGTTCCTGGGCGGGTTCTTCGCGATCGCCGGCGCCATCGCGGCCTTCGGGATCGGGAACATGGTGCAGGCCAACACCGTCGCCGAGAACGTCGAGGACGAGTGGGGGCTGGCGCCGTGGGCGACCGGCCTGATCGTGACGGTGCTGGCCGGCGCGGTCATCCTGGGCGGCATCAAGAGCATCGGCCGGATCACCAGCGCCTTCGTCCCGATCATGATCGTCTTCTACATCGTGGGCGCCGCCGCGGTCCTGGCGTTCAAGATCGAGGAACTGCCCGGGGCGATCGGGCTCATCTTCACCGACGCCTTCTCGGGGACGTCGGCGACCGGCGGGTTCGTGGGCGCCGGGGTGGCCGCCGCCATCCGCTACGGCGTGGCGCGGGGGATCTTCTCCAACGAGTCCGGGCTCGGCACCGGCGGCATCGCCGCGGCCGCCGCCAAGACGACCCACCCGGTGCGGCAGGCGCTGGTGTCGATGACGCAGACCTTCATCGACACCCTGGTCGTGGTGAGCTTCACCGCCCTGACGATCATCGTGACCGACTCCTGGAAGATCGGTGGCGAGGACGAGGCCGCCACCTTCACCGCACGCGCCTTCGACGAGGGGCTCCCCGGCGACTGGGGCAGCGTCATCGTCACCCTCGGCGTGCTGTTCTTCGCCTTCTCCACGCTGCTGGGCTGGTCCTACTACGGCGAGCGCTGCATGGAGTACCTGTTCGGGCGGCGTGCCGTCCTGCCGTACCGGCTGGTGTTCATCGTGGCGGTCTACATCGGCTCGGTCTCGACGCTGACCGCGGTGTGGACGTTCTCGGACGTGATGAACGGGCTGATGGCGCTGCCCAACCTCGTCGGCCTGCTGATCCTGAGCCCGCTGGTCTGGCGGGAGACCCGCGCCTACTTCCAGGAACGTCCGAAGGAAGAGGAGCCCGCCGACGCCGGCAAGGCCTGAGCGCCGGCGTCGTCCCATCATGATGTGCGCGGCGGCCCACCGGGCGGTGGGCCGCCGCGCCGCGGTCAGAGGTAGCGGAGCCAGAGGTACGGGGTCGCGAGAGCCACCGTGATGACGGTGACGATCAGGCCGTACTTGGTGAAGTGCCAGAAGCTGATCGGCGTCCCGTTGCGGGCGGCGATGCCGAGGACGACGACGTTGGCGCTGGCGCCGATGGCGGTGGCGTTGCCGCCCAGGTCGGCGCCGAGGGCGAGGGCCCACCACAGCACGTCGCCGTCACCGCTGGGCTGCTGCTGGACGAGGTCGGCGACGATCGGGCTCATGGTCGCGACGTAGGGGATGTTGTCCACGATCGCCGAGAGTCCCGCCGAGGCCCACAGCAGCAGCATCGTCGCGAACCCGAGACGGCCCTCGGTGGCGTCCGCGGCGGCGCGGGAGACGTCGCCGATGACCCCGGTCTCCACCAGCCCGCCGACCATGACGAACAGGCCCGCGAAGAAGACGAGGGTGGGCCATTCGACCTCTTCCAGCGCCTGCTCGGTGGTGACCTTGGTCGCGGCCACCAGGATGCCCGCGCCCAGCAGGGCGACGACGGACGGTTCGTAGTGCAGCACGGGGTGGAGCACGAACGCGGCGACCACGAGCCCGAGGATGATCAGGCTCTGCCACAGCAGCCGCCGGTCGGTGATCGCCTCCTTCTCCTGCAGGGTCATGACGTCGGCGGCGCGCTTGGGGTCGTAGACGAACGCCCCCCGGAACAGCCAGCGGCACAGCAGGCAGAACACCACCATCAGCACCACGACCAGCGGGGCGAGGTGGATCAGGAAGTCGTTGAAGGACAGGTCGGCGCGGCTGGCGATGATGATGTTGGGCGGGTCGCCGACCAGAGTGGCG
This sequence comes from Actinomadura madurae, assembly GCF_047130825.1. Taxonomy (NCBI): domain Bacteria; kingdom Bacillati; phylum Actinomycetota; class Actinomycetes; order Streptosporangiales; family Thermomonosporaceae; genus Actinomadura; species Actinomadura madurae. The sequence continues at coordinate 5,432,911 of NZ_CP083237.1, read as the reverse complement.
GTGCCGCCGATGTTCGACGCCATCACCTCGGCGATCAGGTAGGGGACGACCTTCAGCGCGAGCCGCTCGCAGACCAGGAAGGTGACGGGGGCGATGAGCAGCACGGTGGTGACGTTGTCCAGCAGCGCCGAGGCGACCGCGGTGATGACCGTCAGCATCACCATCAGCCGGTAGGGCCTGCCGCGAGCGCGCTTGGCGGCCCAGATCGCCACGTACTCGAACACGCCGGTCTGCCGGAGCACCGAGACGATCACCATCATCCCGAGCAGCAGGAAGATGACGTTCCAGTCGACCCCCGACTCGGTGGAGAAGAACGCCTTCTCCGCGTCGGTGATGTGGAACAGCAGCATCAGCCCGGCACCGCCGAGCGCGACCGCGGTGCGGTGGATCTTCTCCGTGGCGATCAGGACGTAGGCGGCGGCGAATATGGCGATGGCGGCGGCAGCGGCCAAAGGTCAGCTCCTGATCATTCCGGGTGCTTCGGGTCGGCTGTGTCGTCCGGCGGTGCGGTCCGGGCCGGCCGCCGGACCAGGGTGCGGGCCCTGCCGAACCAGGCCGGCACCTCCCGCTCGTCGTCGAAGCCGCGGGCGACGACGATGTCGGTGGAGGAGTGGGCCAGGATCGACAGCATGATCGTCACGCCGACGAGGTGGAAGATCTCCTCGCCGGCGGCGATCCCCGCCTCAAGGACGAGCAGCCCGTACACGACGGAGGCGAACCCCTTGGGGCCGAACCACATCACGGCCACCTGTTCCCGCATGGTCAACCGGGAACCCAGGAACGACACCCAGATCGCCACCGGGCGCGCGACCACCAGGGCCAGGACCGCGAAGACCCAGCCCGTCCAGCCGACGTCACCGAGGAACGCGGGCGACAGCAGCGCGCCGAACACCAGCAGCGCGGCGAGCTTGAGCAGCTCGGCGACCAGCTCGCCGAACTCCTCGAACGCCTCCCGGTGGCCGCGTCCCATCGTCGCGACGGTGACCCCGGCGGCGAAGGCGGCCAGGAACAGGTTGCCGTGGGTGGCCTGCGCCGTCGCCAGCACCAGCAGCCCGATCGCGACCGCGTTCAGCGGTTCGTACTTGGGGGCGATCGCGAACCAGCGGGTCCGCTCCAACATGATCGCGGCCCACGGGATCACCACGCCGATGGCCACCCCGCCGGCCAGTTCGACGCCCAGCTCGCCCAGGTGCAGGTCTTCTTCACCCTGGGCGATGGCGAGGAACAGCACGACGAACGGCAGGACGAGCCCGTCGTTGACGCCCGACTCCACATTGAGGAGATGGCGCAGCCGGGGCGGCACCTTGTCGTTGCCGACCAGCGCGGCGGCGAACACCGGGTCGGTGGGGGTGAGGATCGCCGCTATCAGCAGCGACTCCACCCAGCCCAGCCCCACCACGTACCGCGCGAGAACCGCCGTGACCAGCAACGTCAGCGGCAGCCCCCAGCCAAGGGCACGACCCGGCAGGCGCCACGCGCTGCGCAGGTCCTGCCAGCCGGCGTGCATACCGTCGGTGAACAGCACCGCGAACAGCGCCAGCTCCGCCAGCCCGCCCACCAGCTCGTCCCCGGGCTGGAGCGAGATCACGTCCGTGACGCCGTCACCCAGCAGGAAGCCGCCGACCAGGAACAGCGCCGCCGTGGACAGCACGGTGCGGTGCGCGAGGCTGGACACCAGCACCGCCAGCAGCAACATGGCGGCGAAGCACAGCAGGAGGCTCGTCATGCCGGGGTTCCTTCAGGAAGGCGGATACCACATGCCGACCAGACTTCCCGGCTCACCAGGGACAGACCCTAACGGGATCCGGGGACATCCGCTACGCCCGCCCCCCGCGGTCGGAGCGCCGGTGTCGGATACGTTGCAGGTGTGCGCGCCCGAGACCTCGCCGTCGAGTACCCCACCGTGACGCCCGAAAGCAGTGCGCTGGACGCGGCCCGGCTGCTGGCCGGACACCGCCTCCCCGGCCTTCTCGTCGTCGACGCCGAAAACCGCCCGGTCGCCGTCATTCCGGGCTCCCAGCTGCTGCGGTACACCATCCCGCAACACGTCCGGGACGACCCCACCCTCGCCCGCGTCTACGACGAGCGGCACGCCGACCAGCTCTGCGGCCGGCTCGCCGGCAAGCACGTCGCCGATCTGCTGGCCGAGGAGCGCATGCGGCTCCCCGTGGTCGACGCGGACGCCACCGCCATGGAGATCGCCAGCGTCATGGCGGCGGCCCGCAGCCCCGTGGTGGCGGTCTCCGGCGAGCCCGACCGCACCGACGCCCCGATGATCGGCGTCATCACCGCGTCCCACCTCCTCGACCGCCTCCTCCCGGCCGTCCCGCCCGACGCGGGCTAGGTCGTCTCCGCCAGGCGCGCACGGGTGCGGGCCGGTGCCGAGGGCGGGAGGGTGTCGAGGACGCCGGCCAGGGTGACGCCGGAGAGGCTGTCCCGCCAGGCCTGGTGCGCCTCGGCCATCTTCGCGGCGAGGACGCAGGTGTTCCGGCAGTCCTCGGGCGGCAGCGCGCCCCGGCCCTGCTGACGGATCTCGCGGCACTCGTACGGCGAGGACGCGCCGTCGACGGCCTCGACGATCTGCAGGAGCGTGATCTCGGAGGCGGGGCGCGCGAGCCGGAACCCGCCGCGCGGGCCCGCCGTCGCGGCGAGCAGACCGGCTCTGACGAGGGCCTTCAGCTGCTTGGCGAGATAGGGCGCCGGCAGGTCGTAGTACTGCGCCAGCTGCGCCGTCGACGCGCTGGCTCCCGGCTCCAGCTGGGCCAGCGTGGTCGCGCAGTGCAGAACCCATTCGGTGCTTACAGGCAGCTTCACACCCAGGAGTCTATCGTAGATATCGTGGATCTATATTATCCATGATAGCCTTCAGGTCGCTCGCCAGAACAAGGGAGACCACCATGCGGATCGCCGTCGCCGGCGCGACCGGGAACATCGGAACGCTCACCGTCGCCGCTCTCGAGCGGGACGGCCACGAGGCAGTGCGCATCAGCCGCTCGCTGGGCGTGGACCTGACCACCGGCGACGGCCTCGACGACGCGCTGGCCGGCGTGGACGCGGTCATCGACGCCACCAACAGCACCGCGGCCGACCCGGCCGAGACGGTGGCCTACTTCGGTGCCGTCACACGGAACCTGCTCGCCGCCGAGGACCGGGCCGGTGTCGCGCACCATGTGCTGCTGTCGATCGCGGGGGTCGACCGCATCGAAGGCAACGCGCACTACGCCGGCAAGCGCGAGCAGGAGCGCCTGGTGGCCGCCGGTCCGGTGCCCTGGACGATCGTCCCGGCCACGCAGTTCCACGACTTCGCCGCGATGGTGGCGAGCTGGACCGAGCAGGACGGCGCCGCCACGATCGCGCCGCTGCTGGTCCAGCCGGTCGCGCCCGCGGACGTGGCCGGCGTGCTCGCCGAGATCGCGACGGGACGGCCGCGGGGGCGCTACGGCGACGTCGCCGGGCCCGAACCGCAGGACCTGGTCGACATGGCCCGGCGCACCAACCAGGCGCTCGGCCGCACGGTGAAGCTGGTTCCCACGTGGTCGGCCATTTTCAGTGCGGAGGCCGCCGGCGACGTGCTCCTGCCCGGCCCGGACGCCCGCATCATCCCCACCACCTTCGACCAGTGGCTCGCCGAGCAGCGATAGACCGTCCGAGATCACGATTGGGCATCCCGCGGCACCTCCGGCGGGGCATTGTGGCGTCCTAGAACGGATCACGGCCTCTCCGCCCACCGGAAGGAATCGCACCTGCCATGTCGCCCTCTGAACCGGTATCGGGGTTACCGTCACCCGAGGACATCTGGACCTATGGCGGCGTGGTGGCGGCCCTGGTCAGGGGAGGGATGGGGATCGCCTCCTGCCGGGTCGGCGCCTCGGGCCTGGACTTCGACGACGGCGGTGGCAACCGGTGGACGCTGACCTGGGTCGATGACGAGCGCGCCGTCCTCGTCGGCGCCGACCACGAGTTCAGCCGGACGGCCTGGCACGACCCTCCGATCGACTTCCTTGCGGACGCGCCGGACTGGTTCCCGCACGCCTGGTTCCGGGAGGTCGACGACGGGGCGCTCGGATTCGTCTTCTGGTGGGACGGCGGCGGCTGGGACCGCAGCCCCTATCCGGAGACGGCCGGGGACGACGGGAGCGCCATCGCCAAGAAGTTCAGCAGTGACGACTCCGTCCACGACCTGTTCAGCGATGGCGACTGGGACGACGAGGCCCTGGACGCCCTCGACGACCTGATCGCCGCCGCCGAGGAATGCTCGGTGGACGAGGCCGTCCTGTCCAGGGTGTTCGAACGGTTCGGCGCGCGGCGGTACGACCTCGCCGCGGCGCTGGCGTGCGCCGAGGAAGCCGGGCTGACCCCGGACAGCCGGCGCGTGCGCGTCCTGCCGTACGAGACAAGGGAGGTGCGCCGCTTCCTTCCCGCGGATGCCCCGCCCCCAGAATTTCCGGACCTCGGCGAGGCGCTGGCGAGCGCCGCCGACGATCCCCCGGAGGCGCGGCGGCGGGTCGTCGGGTCCGCCGTCGACCTGCCCGCGTGGCTCGTTCCGGCGTTCTTCGAGCACGCCTGCCGGACGTTCCACGTGGCCGGGCACGGGGCCCTGGCCTCGGCGTTCTTGCGCAAGGCCTGGGAGGCCGAGGACTCCTTCGCCGCCCTGTTCGGACTGGCCCCCGACACGGCCCGGTCGCACCGCACGGTGCTGGAACTGGTGCCGGCCGGGGCGTTCGCACCGGACCTGGTACGCGAGTATCTGGCCCGGTTGTCCGCTCGTCCCGACGCCGCCGCCGCGCATGCCGAGGCGCGTGAGGTCGCGGACGCGGTCTTCGCCCTCGGCGCCGTCCCCGATCCCGGCTTGATCACCGACCTGGTCGCGGGGGCGGACGCGGCCGGGACGGAGGGCACGGCCGAGGAGGACTGGGTCGCCGAACGGCTGCTCCGGCACGACCTGCTGCGGCGTTCGGCGCGGCCCGTCTGGGAGGCCGTGCGAAGCGCGATGCGGCGGGTGTGCTACGACTCCGCCGACCTGCGCGACCTTCTGATCGCCGCCGACCCGGGCCGGGGAGACGCCCTGGAGCAGGTCCGCCTCGAATGGCTGCGCCTGCTGGCCTGGAGCAGGGCGGGCGCCCACCTGTCTCCGGAATGGTTCGTCTCCCTGGGCCCGGCGCCTGCGGAACCGCTCGCCTCTCTCGTCGACCAGGCCACCGACCGCCTCTTCGCCCCGTCCGCGGGCGGGGGACCGGTCAGGAGCGCGGAGCCGCTGGCGTTTCGCAACCTCGACAAGAATCGTCCCGAGGGCGGGCCGGCCTGGGTCCGGAGAGACGATCTCGACGAGCCGGCCAGGCGCCTGCGGGACGACCCCGCCGGGTTCCGCGACGAACTCGACTGGTTCGTCCGCACCGTGACCTACTACGCCTCCAACGCGACCTACCTGGGCCGCTTCTGCGAGGTGCGCGAGCTCGGGGAGGCACTCGCGGGGCGCGTCCGGGAATGGACCGCGCAGGTCTCGGCCGGTGACCTCCTCGGCCTGGAGATCGCGCTGCCCCACCTGGTGCCGCTCGCCGACGCCGGGCACACCGGCATCGATCCGGACGCGTTCGCCGGCCTCGCCATCAGCGACCCCGTCGACGTCGTGTACCGGGCGCTTCGCACCGGCCTTCCCGAAGAGCTGGCCCCGCCCGTCGCCCCGCGGCCCGGCAAGGCGCGGGTGGTCGCGACCCAGCACCTCGACCTGCTCACCGTGGCGATCGGGAGCAGCGTCGAAGTGCACGGCCCGGACGGCGTCGTCCACCGCGCCAAGGTGGCCTCGGCCGCCGGACGCCCCTGGTACGACGGCGAGTCCTTCTACGTCTCCAGCGGCGACGTGTCCACTGGAACGCGCCGGACCCTGCGCGTGGTGAACGCGGAGGAGCTCGCCTACGACCCGGAGGCCCGCGACCGCTGGCCGAACGCCCCGTCCAGCGTCGAGGTGACCTTCCCCGACGCCGCCGAGCCCGCCTCCGTCCGGCTTCACGGGGCCATGATCCATATCATCGCCCCGGACGGGTCGCTGACCGCCCGGGTCCGCTACCGCGATTCCCAGAGCATCGAGGAACCGCTGGTGCCGCCGCCCGGCTGGTGGCCCCGACTCGTCCCGGCCGACGTCGCCGGGTCGCAGGCTCTGCGCGGGCTGACACGCGAGGTCGCCGAGCAGCTGGTGGACGCGGCGCTGCACGGCCCGGCCGAACGCGCCGCCGCACTCGACCGCCTGCTCCCCACCGTCACCGAGCCGCGGCTCAGGAGCGCGATCGACGACCTCGTACGACGCGCGGCCGAGGTGCTCCCCGGCGCGATGCGGCTCCGCGACCGGCTCGGCATCGACCGTCCCGAGCGGGCGCCCTCCCTGATCCGCAGGGAATCCGGACCGTCCGGCGCACGCGACGACGCCACGGTCATCGCGGCGCGCATCGTGGCCAGGGCGCTGGCGGACGCCGCCGACCCGGGCACGCCGCACCTTCTTCGCGCGATGGCGCTGCCGCCCGGCTTCGACCCCGTCCTGTTCACCTTCGGCAAGCTCGGAGCCGAGGCTCTGACGGCCGCCTGGCCCTGGACGCCCGCCCGAGACCGCGACCGGTCGCTGATCACTCTGCGGACCTGGGGCGACATCCCCTGGGGTGATGGCAGCGGGCGATGGCGGCTGCACCAACTCGCGTTCACCGGCGGGAACCGCGATCGGGACGGCGAGCTGTGGCGGACGCCGTCCGGCTCCCTTTTCCTGCAGCCCGCCCAGATCGGTCGCCACCGGGGAGCCTGGGCCGTCGAACACTCGCCGGACGGCCGCTTCGAGCCCCTCGACCTGCCCGGTCACACCGAGCTGAATCCCGCCGTCCCGCAGGGCTGGGGCGGCGCCCGGATCACGGAGTTCGTCCGGCTGCTCGACGAGCGCGGGCCGGCGCCCTACGACGTCGCCGGCGTCCGCGACCTGGCCGCACGCACCGGACTCCCTCTTCCCGAGGTCGCCTCAGCGGCCTTCGGCTACCCGTTCATGGCGGGCGACGAGGCCGAACTGGAGCGCTATCCGGCGGAGATCCTCGACCTCTACACCGATCCCGGCACCGGTGAGCGCGGCCACAAGGCCCAGCGGTCCTACCGGCTCGACCGCGAACTCCGCGAGGTCCTGATGCCCGACGACCCCGCCGACCTGTGGACGACCGGCCCCGCCTACGACCGCGCCGCCGAGTGGTGGCGCACCACCGGCTCCCACCACGACGACACCCCACCCCCTGACCAAGCGGGCGGGCCGGTCTTCAGCGTGGGCTGAGCCCGTCGATCACCGCGCGGGGCAGGTAGTCGGACTCGACCCGCACCGGGATGCCCCGGTCGTGGGCGAGGCAGGCCAGTCCGAGCGCGTCGAAGGAGAGCTGCCCGTCCGGGTCGTCGATGTTCTCGCCCGCGCTGTAGTAGTCGCGGTAGAGGCCGAGCGCGTCGGCGAGGACGGCGTTGAAGCCATCCGCGTCGTCCTCGGCTATGCGCTCCAGCAGCCGGGCACGGGGATTGCGCAGGCATTCCCAGTGCCCGTCACCGGACGTCTTGGCGAGGGCGTTCCGCAGATGCGGACGCGGGTCCTCTCCGCGCAGGACGGCGTGGCACGCGCGCGCGTAAGAGTTGGTATCCGGAAGCGAGACGTCGAGGTCGTCGGCGTCGAACGCGGCCAGGATCGCCAGATCCGCCTCCCTGCGGGACGTCCAGGCCAGCGCGGCGGCCCTCGCGTAGTTCCAGTCGGAGACGTCGCCGTTCGGCCCGGACGCGGGCAGTTCCTCGGTGCGTCCCCGCAGCGTGACGGCGATCGCCGTGCCGCGCGGGACCGAGGCCAGCCGGAACGCCGACGCGAACGACTCGCTCGCCATCAGCAGCCCGTCGATGTACGCGGAGGTCTCGGCTCGCGGGTCCAGGACGGAGCGGAACGCCAGCGCCAGCATCTTGTGCTTCGCGGGACCGGCCATCGCCGAGAACCGGAACCGGACGAGCACTTTCGGGCTGAACGCGTGCTCCACATCCTGCTCGGAGACCTCGCTGTCGTCCTCCAGCCATTCGGCGGCGCGGTCGGCGTCGAACTCGGGGCGGGCGACCGGGCCGTCCGCGCTCGGTTTCCTGGGCCCCGCCTGCGTGAGCAGCCGCTCGGGAAGATAGCCCGACTCGACCTCGATCGGCAGCTCGGCCTCGCGCGCGAGCGCGGTCATGGCCAGCGGCCCCCAGGCGATCAGATCGCGCGGGTGCCTCCCGGCCCGCTCGCGGTGCTGCTCCAGGGCCGCGCCCAGGGCGGCGTTGAACGCGGCGGCGTCGCCTTGGGCGATCGCGCGCAGCATCCGGCCCTCGGGGGAGTCCGGGTAGGTCTCGGCGGGCTGTTTCCCGAAGAAGGCGCGAAGGCCTAGAAGGTCGTCATCCTCGGGCAGGGACCGCATGAATCGGCTCAGGTCGAGCATGGCGCGCTCCTCCCCGACGGCGAGCGCGACCTGGTAAGCCCAGATCCAGTCGCGCGTGCTGAGGCTCTCGTCATCCTCCTGCCGGAAGCCGAACCCGACGCCCAGGTATTCGACGAAGGCGCGGACCTCCCCGCCGGCCGGGACGGTCTGGGCGAGCACATAGTCCCTGTACAGCTCCGCGGCGGAGGTCAGCGCGAGCCAGGTCTCGCGGGTCTCGACGAGCGGGTCGATCTCGACGGTGCGCGCCGCCGCGTAGTCCAGCAGCATGTCGGCGAGCATCTTGATGCCGTACGGGCCGCCGTTCTCGGCGAGCTTGGTGTCCCGGTCTAACTGCTCGGGGACGTCCGCCAGAGCGGACGCAACAGACTCTTCGGAAATGTCATGACGATCAATGCGCATGGAGCGTGAGCGTAGCGACCGCGACCGACACCCGAAGGCCAACGCCGGAACCCGTCTCCGGCGCTCCACGGCAGGGTGGTCACCGCGTCGTCACCGGCTGCGGCGCGTTGTGGGCGCGGCGGTAGGCCAGGGGCGACAGGCCCACGTGCGCGTGGAAGTGCTTGCGCAGGGCGACGGGGTCGCCGAAGCCGCAGGCGGTGGCGATCCGCGCGACGGTCAGGTCGGTGGACTCCAGCAGCAGGCGCGCGTGTGCCAGCCGCCGCTGCGCCAGCCACTTCAACGGGCTGCTGCCCACCTCGCCGCGGAACCGCCGGGTGAAGGTGCGCACGCTCATGTGCGCGTGCCGGGCCATGTCCTCCAGGGTGATCGGGTCGGCCAGCCGGTCCAGCGCCCACTGCCGGGTCGCCGAGGTGGAGCGGTCGGCGTCCTCCGGAACGGGGTGCTCGATGAACTGCGCCTGCCCGCCCTCGCGCCACGGCGCCACCACGCAGCGCCGCGCGGCGGCCGAGGCCACCGCCGCCCCGTGGTCCAGCCGGACCAGGTACAGGCACAGGTCGATGCCGGCCGCTCCGCCGGCGGACGTCAGGATGCGTCCGTTGTCGACGAACAGCACGTCCGGATCGACCTCGACGTCGGGGAACAGCCGCGCCAGCGCGTCGCACAGCATCCAGTGCGTGGTGGCCCGCCGACCGTCCAGCAGACCCGCCGCCGCGAGCAGGAAGGCCGAGGTGCACAGGCTGACGATGCGGGTCCGCGGCCCCATCCGGGCCAGCGCCGCGGCGAGTTCCGCGGGGAGCGCGCCGGACGCGAGCAGTTCCTCGCCGGGCTCCTGCGTGGCGATCACGACGGTGTCCGCGGTCTCCAGCAGCGACTCGTCGTGGTCGACGACGATCCGGTAGTCCTCGTGCGTGCGCACCGGCCGGCCGCCGAGGGAGCAGGTGCTGACGGAGTACAGGCGGGTCCCGTCCGGTTCGCAGGCCTCGTTGAACACCCGGGCCGGGATGCCCAGGTCCAGCGGCAGGACTCCGTCGAGAGCGAGGACGGCGACGCGATGCGGCATGGCCGGAATGGTACGACAGATGGCCTTCCGGCCACTCACCCGCGCCCATGACCAAACGCCACGCTTTCTCGTGCCGGGGCCTAGTCCCGGAGCAGAGCGAGACGGACATGAGCGAGGACGACATGAGCGAGCACACCATGCGGGCGGTCACCATCAGGGAGTTCGGCGGACCGGAGGTCCTGACCGTCGAGGAGGCCGCGCGCCCCGAGCCGCTGCCGACCGAGGTCCTGGTGCGCGTGCACGCCGCCGGCGTCAACCCGGTGGACTGGAAGACCCGCGAGGGCCAGGGCATGGCGGGGCTGCAGACGTTCCCGCTGATCCTGGGCTGGGACGTCTCCGGCGTCGTCGAGGAGGTCGGCTTCGGCGTCACCGCGCTCGCGCCCGGCGACGAGGTGTACGGCATGCCCTGGTTCCCGCGTGCCGCCGGAGGCTACGCCGGGTACGTGACCGCACCGGCCCGCCAGTGGGCCCGCAAGCCGGCCACCCTCGACCATGCGCACGCCGCCGCAGTGCCGCTGGCGGCGCTGACCGCCTGGCAGATCGTGGTCGACACCGTCCAGGTGCGGGCCGGGCAGCGCGTCCTGATCACGGCGGCGGCCGGCGGGGTGGGCCACTTCGCGGTCCAGTTCGCCCGCCACCTGGGCGCCCACGTGATCGGCACCGCCGGCGCCGCCCGCCACCCCTGGCTCAAGGAGCTCGGCGCCGACGAGACCATCGACTACACCACCACCCGCTTCGAGGACGCCGCCGCCGACGTCGACATCGTCATCGACCTGGTGGGCGACGCGCATGACCGGACGGGCACCCGCTCGCTCAAGGTCCTGCGCCCCGGTGGTCTGCTGGTGGCCGTCCCGGGCGGTGTCTCCCCGGAGCTGGCGCAGGCCGCCGAGACGGCCGGCGTCCGGGTCACTCCGTTCCTTGTGGAGCCGGACGGGGCCGCGCTGACCACGATCGCCGGGCTGATCGACGCCGGCGATGTCGCGGTCGAGGTGGAGGAGACCTTCCCGCTAGAGCAGGCCGGCGCGGCCCACGCCCGCGGCGAGACCGGCCGCAGCCGCGGGAAGCTCGTTCTCACCGTGACCGACTGACCAACCCCCGCAAGCACCCGGCTGGCCCGCTCAGGGCGTGGGCATTCTCCGCTCCGGAGTCCCGGGGGCCGCCGGTCGCGGCGCCCGGAGGTGCCGGTCAGTGGCTTGGGGCCTTCTCGTGTTCCGCTTCCGGGACGGATGTGGACGCCGGGCGCGGGGTGCGCAGGGTGACGGCGGCCAGGACCGCGCCGGCGAGTGCGATCAGCGCCGCGCCGACGAAGGCGGCGGAGAACCCGTCGGTGAGCGCGGGCAGGTCGCCGAGCCGCCCGGCGCCGGAGGACGCGGCGATGGCGGTCATCGCGGCCAGCCCCAGTGCCGAGCCGACCTGGTAGCTGGTGTTGACGATCCCGGAGGCCAGGCCGCCCTCCTCCGGACGGGCGGCCGACAGCGCGGTGCCCAGGGAGGGGATGAAGGCCAGGGACATGCCGAGCGCCGCCACCAGCGAGGCGGGCAGGACGTCCACCCAGTAGTCGCCGTCCGGGCGGATCAGTGACAGCCAGCCCATCCCGGCGGCCAGCACCAGCAGCCCGGCGACGATGGAGCGCTTCGGGCCGAGGCGTCCGAGGGTCCGCGGCGCGAGGACGATCATCCCGAGCATGATCAGCGCGGTCATCGGGACCAGCGCGGCGCCCGAGGGGAACGCGCTGTAGCCGAGGACCTGCTGCAGGTAGAGGTTCAGGAAGAACCACATCGGGATCCACGCGCCGCCGAGCAGGAGCTGCGCGAGGTTGGCGGCGCCGAGGTTCGGCGCGCGGAAGATCGAGAGCGGCATCAGCGGGACGCGGCGGGACGCCTGCACGGCCAGGAACACCCCGAGCAGGACGAGCCCACCCGCCAGGACCGCCCAGGTCGCGCCCGCGTCCCAGCCGACCTCGGGTGCGCGGACGACGGCGAACACGATCGCGCCGAGCCCCGCGGTGACGGTCAGCGCGCCGATCACGTCCACCGAGCCGCGGGCCCCGCCCCGGCCGCCGGGCATCAGCGCCGGCGCGGCGGCCAGCGCCAGGACGGCGATGGGGATGTTGATGTAGAAGACCCACGGCCAGGACACGTATTCGGTGATGACGCCGCCGAGGAACACTCCCGCGGTGCCGCCCGCGGGGGCGGCGGCGCCGTACAGCGCCAGCGCCTTGGTCAGCTCGCGCGGCTCGGAGCCGAACAGCATCATCAGCAGGGTCAGCGCGGCGGGCGCGATGAGGGCGGCGCCGACGCCCTGCAGGGCGCGGCCGGTCAGCTCGACGGGGACGGTGCCGGCGGCGCCGGCCACCGCGGATCCGGCGAGCAGGACGGCCCAACCGGCGGAGAACAGCCGCCGGGCGCCGAGCAGGTCCGACAGCCGCCCGCCGAGCAGGAGCAGGCCGCCGAAGGCGACGACGTAGGCGTTGAACACCCAGGACAGGTTCTCCTGCGAGAAGCCCAGGTCCTCCTGGATGCGCGGCAGTGCCACCCCGATGATCGAAGTGTCCATGATCACCATGAACTGGGCGGCCGCGATGAGCGCGAGCGCCCACCACCGGCGGGCGGCCGGCGGTGCGGAACGTGCGGACATGACCCCTCCTTATTTACCCCTATGGGGTATACATCACAGCGCGAATTACCCTAGGGGGGTATATGGGGAAACGTCAACCTCGCTCTCCACGGGAGGCCGAACGGGACGTGCCGGCGCGAGGCGCCCCGCTACCCTGTGTTTCACGACGAACACCCCGATCAAGGGCTCGCCGGTGGCCAGCCTCTCGGTGGAAGCGCGGAACGGCAGGTGGGACGGCTGAGGAGGACACCGCGGCGGTGCCGGCGTCAGCCCCTCCCGAGGCTGCCGCTCGGCTTGCTGGTCCTGCTCGGCGTCCTGGCGATGCACGGCTTCCAGGCGTCGCCCAGCCCGGTCGAGATGCCCGGTGTCCCTCTCTCGGTGAGCGCCGGCCACGCGATGGCGACCGGCGTCGAGCATCCGTTCCCCGCCAAGGATCAGCCGGACGACCACCACGGTGACCATCCGGGCGGCCAGGTCTGCCTGGCGATGCTGACGATGCTCGTCCTGCTCGGCGCCCTCCTCGTTCTGTACCGGCGCGGATCGACGGCCGTGGCCGCGCAGAGCTTGGTCAGGGTGCGGATTCTCCTGGTCGGACGGCCGCCGCCCAGGCCGTCCCTGCACCGGTTGAGCGTGCTGAGGCTGTGACGGGCCCTCGGCGCATCTCGCATGCGCCGGCGGTCCTGAACACAGAACTCACCACGAAAGGGTCCATCCCCTCATGAAGCGTGCATTCGCGCTTGCCGTCGTCCCTGCCCTGGCGATCGCCTTGGCGGCGTGCGGCGACGACAAGGACTCCGGCGGCTCGTCGCCGGACCACTCGATGTCAGGTCACTCGATGTCCGCCTCGCCCAGCGGTTCCCAGGCGGGGCGGCACAACGACCAGGACGTCACGTTCGCCCGGATGATGATCCCGCATCACCGGCAGGCGATCGAGATGGCCGATCTCGCCACCGCCCGCGCCTCGTCGCCCGAGGTCGAGAAGCTGGCCGCGGAGATCAAGAACGCCCAGGGACCGGAGATCAAGAAGATGACCGGATGGCTGACCGCCTGGGGCGCCTCTCCCGAGATGGGCGGCATGAACCACGGCGGCATGCACGGCATGATGACCGAGAAGGACATGAAGGACCTGAAGGCCGCCAAGGGGAAGCCCTTCGACACGGCCTTCCTGGACATGATGATCGAACATCACCAGGGCGCCGTGGCGATGGCCAGGACCGAGCAGAGCTCGGGCCGGTCTCCCGAGGCCAAGCAGATGGCCGCCGACATCATCTCGTCCCAGACCGCTGAGATCGAGAAGATGAAGACCGTGCTCAAGAAGGTGTAGCCACCGGCGGCGGGCAGGGCCGAACCCCCTGTCCGCCGCCGACGCGTGCCGACCTCGGGCAGCGCCTCAGCGGTGAGGGCTCTTGCTGCGGTGGGCCAGCGCCTTCCTCGGCGCGTTCCGCCGCACCGTCGGCACCACCCGCCCGGGTAGCGCCGCTGTGGAGCGGCCCTTTAGGACTGGTGCGTCTCGTCCGGGGATTCAACCTTCCCGGCGATGTGTTCCAGGGCGGTGAGGTCTTCCGGCGCGAGGCGGTCGATGAAGTGGTGGCGCACCGACTCCAGGTGCGCGGGGGCGGCGTCCGTCAGAGTGTCCAGGCCGTGTTCGGTGAGCACGAGGACGCAGCCCCTGCCGTCGGCCGGGTCGGGTTCGCGCCGGATGAGGCCGCGCGCCTCCATGCGGGTGGCGTGCCGGGAGAGCCGGCTGCGCGACCAGCCCATCTTCGCCGCCTGCTCGTGCAGGGTGCCCGCGTGGTCCGGACGTTCCGACAGCGTGCTCAGCACCTCGTAGTCGGGCTCGGAGAGGCCGGCGCGGGAGAGGTCGCGTGCCGTGCCGGTCTGGACGGCGATCATCATGCGGCGGAAGGCCCGCCACGCCCGTTCCTCGTCCGGGCTCAGCCAGCGCACGGGGTCGCCCGGCGGTTTCTTTGACATGTAAACAACCTATCGGCTACTTTCGTTTACATGTCAATGAAACAGGCGCGCGTCCTCGTGCTGGTGTGCAGCACCCGTCCCGGCGCCCTCGGCCCCGCGGTGGGGGCGTGGCTGACCGAGACGATCACGCCCCGTGCCGCCGACCTCGGCGCCGAGCTGGTGCCGCTGGCCCTCGCCGACCTCGGCCTCCCGTTCCTCGACGAGGAGGAGCATCCGTCGTCGGGCGTGTACCGGAACGAGCACACCCGACGGTGGAGCGCGCTCGTGGACGCCGCGGACGGCTTCATCGTCGTGACGCCGGAGTACAACTACGGGATGCCGGCGACCCTGAAGAACGCGCTGGACTACCTGTCCCGGGAGTGGGCGTGGAAGCCGGTCGGTTTCGTCAGCTACGGCAACACCTCGGCGGGAACGAGGGCCGTCCAGCACGCCAAGCAGGTGGTGGCCACGCTGCGGCTGGTGCCGCTGGGGTCCACGGTCGCGCTCCGCATCGCCGACGCCGTGCGCGACGGGGAGGTGCGGCCCGCCGCCGCTGCCGGCAAGGCCGCGATCGGCGTCCTGGAGGAGCTGGTCCGGGTCGCGCACGCGCTCCGGCCGATGCGCGAGCGGGCGCGGCCCGCATCGGTGGCCGGGCCGGAGCAGGGGTCCTACCTGCGGCGGCTGACGGCTGACGACGCGCCCGACGTGACCGTCCTGCAGCGGTGCTGCTGGGTGGACGAGGCCCTCGTCAACGACCCGTTGACCGTCCCAGCGCTGCACGAGTCCGTGGAGCAGGTGCGCGACTGGCTCGCGGACTGGCACGCGGTCGGACTGTGGCGGGACGGCCGGCTCCTCGGCATGGTGCGGACCCGCCGCGTCGGCGCCGAGTGGCATGTGGGACGGCTCGGCGTCGTCCCCGACCTGCGGGGGCGCGGCCTCGGACGCTGGCTGCTCCAGACGGCGGAGGCCGCCGCCGACCCGGCCTGCCGTCGGTTCGTGCTGTCCACTGGGGCGGGCAGCCGGAACAACATCGCGCTCTACCGGAGCGAGGGATACCGCCCGGCCCCTCTCCCCGGCAAGGACGGCACCGTCCGCCTCACCAAGGAGCCACTCCCCACCGGGGCCTGAGCGCCCCCAACTACTTGACGCTTGGGAGCAAGTACTTGCTAGTGTCTGTCAAGTGACGACCACGAGCGACCATGTCGAGCTGGTGACCGAGCTGGTCCGGCTGCTGGAGACGCGGATCCTCGACCCGCTGGAGATCCTGCTGGCGTCCGACGAACTCCTCGGCCCGATCAGGGCGCGGCTGCGCGTGGAGGCGGAGGTCTGGGCCGCCCAACTGCTCGGCCCCGACCGCCGGCGGGCCACGCTGACCGCAGTGCGGATCATCGCGGTGCTGTTCCCCGGCGACGGGCCCTTCGACCCGCCCGCGTCGTGGTGGCGCACCGCGCTGGGACGGGCCGTGGCCCGCACGGCCGGCCACCCCGCCGTGGCGGCCGTGTCCTACTCCACGGCGGGGGCGATGCTCGGCATCACCCGGCAGGGCGTCGCCGATCTGATCAAACGCGGCAAGCTCGACAGGCACTCCGACGGTGGCGTCACGACCTCCTCCATCCGAGATCGGCTCAACCGTCTGGAGAGTGCCCGTGGCACCGCACGACATGACCATCGATGACCGTCCAGTCCGCCTTGCCGTCCGCGACCACGGCGGCCACGGAACCCCCGTCCTGCTCCTGCACGGCCTGGGCGGCACCCTGCTGCACTGGGACGCGGTCGCGCCGCTGCTGACCGGCGCGCACCGGGTCGTCGCCATGGACCTGCGCGGCCACGGGCTGTCCGGCGACGGACCGTGGGAGTGGGACGCGGTCCTGGACGACGTGCAGGCCGTCATCGAACACCTCGGCCTGGACGCCCCCCTCGTGGTCGGCCACTCCCTCGGCGGCATGCTCGCGGTGCGGTGGGCGCTGCGCCACCCGGACGGCCCCGGCATCGTCAACCTCGACGGCCTGCGCTCGGCGGAGACCGCACCACGGCACTACGCGGGCATCGGCCAAGACGACCTCGGCGCACTGCTGGGGGAGATGAAGGCCGTCTTCGACGCCCAGGCCGAGGCGATGGCGAGGCCGCTGCCCGAGGCCCACGCCGCGATGTATCCCCAACGGGCGTTGCGCACCACCGACGAGGGCGTCTTCATGCGGCCGGACGCCGCGCTGGCCGGGCAGATCAGGTACGACCCCCACTTCCAGGACGCCGTCGCGGCGGTGGCCGGCATCCGGTGCCCCGCCCTGTTCGTCCTGGCCACCGGCAACATGCCCGGCCTGCCGGGCCGGGTCGGCGAGCTCATGCCGGCGTTGCGCGCCGGCATCCGCCGCGACCTGCTCGCCCTCACCGCCGACCGGCCGCACCTGCGGGTGCTCGAACTGGCCGCCAGCCACAACATGGTCGACGAGCAGCCCGAGCAGATCGCCCGAGCCGTCCTGGGATTCCGGGCACAGACCACTCGCTAGGTGAGCGGTGCTTTCGACCGTGATGACGGATGCTGGAGCGCCATGTTGTACGGGCGTCTTCCCTTTCGGCGCGGTGCTGTGCGACCTCCACGGCGTGCTCCGCACGTTCGACCACGCCGTCCAGGACGCGATCGAGGCACGGCCACGTACCTCAGCTGGACTGCCCGACCCTGGTCGACCACCATCTCCGAACCTTCTTCACCGACACGTGACCGGCCACGATTTACGCCGAGGCGCGGATTACCTGTTCTACTGGGAGGTGTTCGGACGTGGCGTCGGATTGCTTTCCGTCGATTTGTTCGATGAGGATGGTGGCGGCCCGGTGGCCCATTTCGAAGCCCGGTACCCGGACGGTCGTGAGCGGCGGGTCGGTGTGCTGGGCGAATTCGAAGTCGTTGAACCCGATCACGCTGACGTCCTCGGGTACGCGCAGGCCCGCCGCTTTCAGTTTCGCGATGGCGCCGATGGCGAGCAGGTCATTGCCGGCGATAATGGCCGTCGGAGGCTGGGGGCGAGCGCGGATCCGGGCGGCCATCTGGGCTCCGGTGTCCGCGTTCCATTCACCTTCGAACAGGGTCAGGCCCGGGTCGAAGGCGATCCCTCTCTTCTTCAGGGCCTCCTGGTAGCCGGCGAACCTTTGCTCGATCATGGGCCAGGGGGTCGCCGTGCCGAGGAAGGCGATGCGCCGGTGTCCCTTGTCG
This sequence comes from Actinomadura madurae, assembly GCF_047130825.1. NCBI lineage: Bacteria > Bacillati > Actinomycetota > Actinomycetes > Streptosporangiales > Thermomonosporaceae > Actinomadura > Actinomadura madurae. The sequence continues at coordinate 5,415,219 of NZ_CP083237.1, read as the reverse complement.
ATCAGATGCATCGTCATGTCGTACGCGCCGACACGGTTCTGGGCGGTCACGGTGTTCACCGAGGGGTCAACCAGGTCCTCGAAGACCACCAGGTTCGAGGTGAGCTGTTTGGTCTCTTCGGTGTATCTGCGGCGCACGGCCGCGTCGCCGCACAGCAGCAGCAACGCGCCGTCCACCCGGTTCTGGCGGATCGGCAGGAGCAGGCCCGAATCGAAATCCCCCGGTTTGGCGGCGTGGACGAGCACCATGTACCCGCGTTCCCGTGCCACCGCGCCGACCCCGGAGATGATGAGGTCGGTCATCGGGTCGGCGAGATAGCGTTCGTCGGGATCCAGCAGCAAGAACGCCAGCGTGTTCGTCTTCTGGATGCGGAGACCGCGCGCCTGGGAGTTCGGCGTGTAGTTCAGGTCCCGCATGGCCTTCTCCACGCGGAGCCTTGTCTCCGTGCTCATTTCGCCAACGCGTGCATTGACGACGTTCGACACGGTCTGAACCGAGACTCCCGCTAGGGCGGCCACGGCCTTGAGCCCTGATCGTTTCGCTGGCGGCTTAGTCGTCACTTGGCGATCCTCTGCATGATGCCTGCGTCACTTTAAGGTTACAGCATCATGACGGTCGGCAGCCTGGTATCAGGCCGTCGAGAACTCCAGGCGGATGCTGTTCAGGTACCTTTCGTCGGGGCGCAGCACCGGGTCCGGGAAGTGCGAGTGGTTCACCGAGTCCGGAAAGGTCTGCGTCTCCAGGGTGAAGCCGGCGAAGGCGTTGTATCGCCCTGCCGGTGCCTTCGCACTGACGCCCTGGAGGTAGCCGCCGGTGTAGATCTGGACGCCCGGCTGGTTCGTCGACAGGGTAAGGCGCCGGCCGCTGTTCGGGTCGATGATGGACGCGACCTCGCGCAGGCCGTGGCCGTCCAGAACCCAGTTGTGGTCGTAACCCGCCCCTGCGTCGGTGATGGCACGTCCGGCCCCGGAATGGGAGACCTTATCGATGTTCTTCCCGATCGGCGTGGGTGCGCGGAAATCGAACGGCGTGCCCTCGACGGCTCGCACTTCGCCGGTGGGAAGCAGCTCCTCATCGACCGGGACGTAGTACGTGCTGTTCAGCTGCATGATGTGGTCGAGGACGGAGCCGGAGGAATGGCCGGCGAGGTTGAAGTAAGCGTGGTTCACGATGTTCGCGACGGTGGTCCGATCCGTGATGGCCTCGATGTCGATTTCGAGTTTGCGGCCTTCCAGTCGATAGGTGACCTGCGTTGTCAGTGTCCCGGGGAACCCCTCCTCGCCGTCGGGCGACACCCGCCAGAAACGCACGTGGTTTCCGTCCATGTGCTGCGTGCTCCAGATCTGCCGGTCGAATCCGCGCTTGCCGCCGTGTAGATGGTTGTTTCCTTCGTTCCTGGTGACCTCGCAGACCTTCTCGTCGAGGGAGAACCTGCCCGCACGGATCCGGTTGGCATACCGCCCCGCTGTCGACCCCATGTAGTTGGGATCCGCCGCGGTCTCATCAAGAGTGGCGCGGCCCAGCACGACATCGGCGAGACTGCCGTTCCTATCTGGAACGTGAAGTTCGAGCAGCCGGGCACCCAAGTTGGTCAGCACGACCCTGCAGAAGTCGTTCTCCAATGTGATGACGTCGATGTCGAAGCCGTTCACCTGTGCGGTGTTGTTCCAGGTCATTTCGTTCCTTCCAGCAGCGGGCACAAGGTCGTTGGTCGTTCGGTCGGTTGTCAGGACCAGGCGAAGGTGGTCGCCCCTCGGGCGGGGACGTCCGCAAGGAACAGGTGGCCGGAGGCGGGATGTGCGGCGAGGTCGTCGGCCGACAGTTCGTCCCTGGCGGTCGTGATCAGCAGCCGGTCACGACCGGGGCCCACGAAGGCGACGCTCGACACGTGCGGTGCCTTCACCAGCACGGTGGCCAGGAGTTGCCCCCGAGGGGAGAAGCACCTGACCTCTCCGCGGCCCCAGATCGCCACCCAGAGGTTGCCGTCGGTGTCGACGCAGATTCCGTCGGGCGACCCGTCCCGGACACTGAAGGCCACGTGGCGTTCTCCGCATTTTCCGGAGGTCGCGTCATAGGAACGGGCCCATATGGTGCCCGGCGTGGTGTCGACCGTGTAAAGGACGGCCCCGTCCGGTGACCACGCGATGCCGTTCGACAGGGCCAGATCGTCGTCGAGAACTGAAACTCCGGCGACGGGATCGATCTGGTACAGCGACTCCCTGCGTGCGGGCTCGCCAAGTGACAGGGTGCCGACCAGGAACCTGCCGCCCGGGTCGCATGCCCCGTCGTTGAACCGGCGCCGCTCGCTTGGACGCAGGGGGCGGCTGACCTCGGTCAGGTGCCCCTCGCCGGTCAACAGGTGAACGGCATGGTGGCCGGCGACGAGCAGATCTCCCGAATCGGTGGGTGCCACCGCGCCGACCGTGTCATCGACGTGATGGGATGCCGTCACGGTGACGCTATCGCCGTCCAGCGTCCCGATATACACGTTGCCCCCGGCGATGTCGACCCAGAGCACGCGTTCACCTGTATCGTCCCAGACCGGCCCTTCCGCTAGCTGATAGGCGTCGACTGAGGCGACTTCGGCCACATACTCCTTCATTTCCCGCCCTTCCCGGTCATCGTGGATATAGCGATCCTCTATCGCAGAGAGTTCAACGAACCGTAGTGTGAATTTCCATGCGACTTTCCAATTCGGATAGGGTCGGCAGACCTTCCCAGTCGCCCCGCGTGCCGACGGTGCAGGCAGCGCAGATCGTGCCCCACCGGAGCCTTTCGGGGATCGGCAAGCCATGGCCCCGCGCCGCGAGATAACCCGCCACGAAGCTGTCACCCGCCCCGATCACGTCCAATACCGTGACGTCCATCCCCGCGATCTCGAAGAGTTCGCCGTCGGCCGCCGCGCAGGCGCCGTTCTTCCCCTGCTTGACGACCACCTCTGCGGGACCGCGTTGCAGGAGTTCCCGTGCCGCGCGCCCGGGCTCGGTCTCGTCTGTGACGAGATGGAGCTCGTCGTGGCCGACGAAGAGCACATCGATGTGCGGCAGGACCTCGCGCATATCGGCCGGCGTCGGTCCGGACAGAGCCCGGCGGTAGTTGACGTCGAAGGACACGACCGTGTCCCGTTCTCGCGCCAGTTGCAGGGCGCGGAACACGGCGGTTCGGCAGCTCGGGCTCAGGGCGAGCGTTATGCCGGTGACGTGGAGGAGGTCGACCCTGTCGAGTGCCGCGAAAGCGGCTTCGACGTCATCTGTGTCCAGTCGCGCGCCGGAACCGTGCTTGCGGTAGTACAGCACCGACACGTAATCCCTGGTCCGGTGGTCGCGCAACATGAAACCGGTGGGCACGTCCGGCGCGAATCTGGCGAACCGGGTATCGACTCCCTCCGCGGTCAGGTCGCGATGGACCCGCGCGCCGATCTCGTCCGAGCCCAGCACGCCCACCCAAGAAGCGGCATGGCCCAGCCGCCGCATCCCGATGGCGACGGTCGATTCCGCTCCCGCCGTCGACAGGTGAAGGTTGACGGCGTTCTTCAACGGAGTCCCGGCGGCGGTGGACGCCACGCCGAGGGTTTCACCGAAGGTGAGCAGGGTTGCCATGGGAACTTTTCTTTCACCGGAGCGCTGAAAACGATGGACTGTCACTGGACGGCGGACAACGCCGACCGGAGTTGGCGGGCTCGGGCAGAGAGCTCGGCAAGCGAGCCGCCTTCGGGCGCCGATCCCAGCAACGGGCTTCCCATGCCGAGTGCCGTCGCGCCCGCGGCGATATAGGCGGAAGCCGCGGAGAGATCGACACCGCCGGTAGGTACCAGAGGAATCTCGGGGAATGGATCGCGCAGCGACCGGAGATACACCGGTCCTCCCAGCGCGGCCGGGAAGATCTTTATCGCCGTGGCGCCCGACGTCCACGCGGTAAGGATTTCCGTCGGAGTGAACGCTCCGACCACGATGGGCAACGGGACAGTGCCCGCGTACTCGATGACGGGCACGCTCACTGCCGGAGTGACGAGGAACCGGGCGCCGGCGTCGGCAGCGGCCTTGGCTTCCGCGACGGTGGTCACCGTTCCGGCACCGAGCTGCACGTGGGCGGGCAGGGTACCGGCAAGCTCCTGGACGGCGGTCAACGCCCCCCGAGTCGTCAGCGAGAATTCGATGATGTGGATGCCGGAGTCCACGAGCGTCCGGGTCACGGCGGGAAAATGCTCAGCGTTGTTCGCCCGGAGAATGGCGATACAGCCGTGGTCACGAAGGGTGCCGGCGTCCAGTGGGTCCATCGGTGTCACCCTTCGCCGCGCATTTCGATGAGGACCTTGCCGCGGGGTTCACCGCTGCTCGGATCGGCCAGCACGCTCAGGGCCGATGCGAACCGATCGAGGCGGAAGCGATGCGTCACCAGCCGCGACGGCTGGAAGATCCCGCTGTTGAGCAGCCGAACCGTCTGCGCCCACGCCGCGGCCGTGTAGCTGAAGCTGCCGCGGATCCGCAGGTCGTTGTTGACGACGTCATCGACCGGCAGCCGAGCCGTCTCACCATGGCCCGAGATGCCCAGCAGCAGGACCTGGCCGCCGCGCCGAGCGGAGCGGAACGCGGTCTCGCAGGCCTCCGTGCTCCCGGCCGCCTCGATCACGATGTCGTACGCCCGTTCCTGGGGCGGCTTCACCGTGAACCGGTCCGCGCCCATGGAGACGGCGAGATCCTCTTGTTCGGGTCGCCTCCCCGACACGGTCACGCCCGAAGGGGACCACAGCCGGACCAGATGCGCGGCCAGCAACGCGACCGTGCCGTCCCCGATGACCAGGACGCTCATACCTGGAACGAGGTCGGTCTCGCTCAGCGCGCGCAGCACGACCGCCGCCGGCTCCACGAGCGCCCCGCTGTCGAGAGGAATGCCGCCGGAAAGGCGGTGGACCAAATATGCGGGTACTCGGACGGCGGGCCCCGCGGCTCCGTCCAAAGTGAATCCGAGTTCGTCGTAGTTCTCGCACAGATTGGTCCTGCCGCTGCGGCAGGCGTGACAGAACGAGCACGGCACGATGCCCTCGACGACGACGGGGTCATCGGCGGCCAGACCGTCCACCTGCTCACCCGTGGCCAGCACCTTGCCCGACCACTCGTGCCCGAGGACCAGGGGGTACCGGACATAGGCCGGGTCGAGGTCCCCGTCGATGATCTCCAGATCGGTTCCGCACAGGCCGACGAAATGCGGCTCGACGAGAACCTCGCCCGAACCGGGCGGCGGGACGACGCGTTCCTGAAGCACCAATTCGCCCGGACTGCGAACGACCAGCGCTCGGCCGCGCACGGAAGACTCGGTCATGGAAGTCCTTTCCTCACAGGAATCGGGGCCGGTGACAGCGCCGGCGATCTCAGCTTCTGCCCACGACGGGATCGACGAAGGGCAGGGCCTCAGCCGTCCGTGGAACCAGGAAGTCGAAGTCCGCGCCTTTGGGCGCTTGCAAAACGTGCTCCTGGTAGAGCGCGGGCCAGCCGCGGTGATGCCGTATCGGCTGTGGCTCCCGTGCCGCGATCCGCTCCGCAACGACCTCCGGGGGGAGATCCACTTCGAGTAGTCGCCGTGACACGTCCAATGTGACGATGTCGCCGTCCCGCACCGCCGCGAGAGGTCCCCCGGCGGCCGCTTCCGGCGCCACGTGCAACACGCAGGTGCCGAAGCTGGTGCCGCTCATCCTCGCGTCACTGACCCGGACCATGTCCGTCACGCCCTCGGCCGCGAGCCGGCGTGGAATGGGGATCATCCCCCACTCCGGGAAGCCGTCGCCGCCGCGCGGGCCGCAGCCGGTGAGGACGAGGACGGAATCCGCCGTGGCCCCGAGGCCGGGATCGTCGATGCGTCGCATCATGTCCGCGTGGCCGTGGAAGACGACGGCCGGCCCTGTGTGCCGGACGAGCCTTCGACTCGCCGCGGCCGTCTTGAGGACGGCCCCATCGGGCGCCAGATTGCCGCGCAGGACGACCAGCGCGGGGGAGTCGGTGACAGGGTCGTCCACCGCACGGATGGCCCGATCGCCTTTCGCGCCGTCCCCGGGGAGCCCCGATCGGTGTCGACGAAGGTTCGCCAGCACCGCCTGGATCCCGCCGGCCCGGTCGAACGCGGCGATGGTATGGCGGCCGATCGGCGCGACGTCGGCCAGCACCGGTGTGGCGGCGGCCGCCTTGTCGAACTCTTCGAGGCCGAGGGGGATCATCCGCCGGCCCGCCAATGCGCACAGGTGGATGACCGCGTTCGTCGACCCGCCCACGGCGGCGAGCGCCATCAACGCGTTTCGAAACGAGTCCGGGGTGAGGACCTGGTCCGGCGCGGCGCCGCGGCGCACCATCTCGACGATCAGGGAGCCGGTTTCCCCGGCCTTCGCCTCAAGCCGGGGATCGTCGAACGGCAGGGTGCTCGCGCCCGGGACCATCATGCCGAGGACCTCGGCCATCATCGACATCGTCAGCGCCGTCCCCATGACGTTGCACGCGCCCTGCGAACAGCCCAGCGCGGCTTCCAGGCCCTGCCAGTCCCGGTCGTCGATCCTGCCGTTCCGCCGCTCCTCCCAGTACTTCCACAGATCGGTGCCGGCACCCACCTCGGCGCCGTGGAAGCGGCCGGTCCTGCGGTAGCCGCCGCTCAGCTGGAGGGCCGGGAGATTGGCGCTGGCCGCGCCCATGAGCTGCGCCGGAATCGTCTTGTCGCAGTTCCCCAGCAGCACCACCCCGTCGAGAGGGTGGGCGCGGATCGTCTCCTCCACCTCCATGGCCATCAGGTTCCGGTACAGCATCGCCGTGGGCTTCATCAGATCTTCGCCGAGCGAGATCGTGGGCAGCTCCACCGCGATTCCTCCGGCCGTCTCGACCGCCGACCGCACCGCGGTGGCGAGACCGCGAAGGGGGAGGTTGCAGGGGTTCAGGTCGCTGGTCGAGTTCAGGATGCCGATGACCGGGCGGTCCTCGTGCCGGGAGACGGGACGCCCGGCCGCGCGCATGGCCGCACGATGCTCGAGCCCCACCTCGTCGTCCCGGGCGAACCACCGGGAACTACGCAGAACCATCAGATGACGACACCTGCCCCATAGGCCTCGGCCAGGACATCGAACCGCCGGTCCACCTCGCGCTCGGTCTCCGGATCGACCAGGTATCCGACCGGGCCGCGAGAGTACGTGTGCGAGAGCACCCCCTGCCTGCGCAGCAGGTGCTTCTGCACCGAGACGAACGAGTCCAGGCTGTTCTGGATCGACACGAGCGCGCTGAGCGGCCCGTTGAGCGCGTCGACCAGCGCGGCGTCCCCCGTTTCGAGGGCCTTCCACAGCGCGACCAGCGCCCAGCAGATGTCCGGTCCCGGCATCGTGCCCGCGATGCCCCGGGTGAAACTGTCCACGAGCGCCAGCCCGCCCGTGCCCTCGTAGACGCGGGCGCTGCCGTCCGTGGCGTCCCGCAGCGCGCTCAGTCGCGGGCCGATGGGCTGGGCCTCCGGCTTGAACAAGGCCCTGTCGCCGTAGTCGCGCAGCAGCCGCGCCTGCAACTCGATGGACAGCGGCCGGCCGAGGTACCCGCTGGCGTCCTGGACGACCACGGGAATGCCGACCGCGTCGAAGATTCCCGCGTAGTAGCGGAAGAGTTCGTCGTCGTCGCAAGCGGTGGCCAGCGGCGGGATCGCCATCAGCGCCGTCGCCCCGCTCGCCTCGGCGTGCCGGGCATGCCGGACGGCGGTGTGCAGGCTCTCCGCCCCGACGCTGGCGGTGACGGTGGCCCGCCCGTCGACCGCCGCACAGGTGGCCTCGGTGAGCCGGTCCCGTTCCTCGCTGGACAGGCGCAACACCTCCGACACCATGCCGAGGACGACGCCGTCGACTTTCTGGGCCAGGACCCACTCGATCTCATTCGCGAGCGCGGCCGCATCGATGTCGCCATCGGCGGTGAAGGGCGTGGCCAGCACGGGCAGGACCCCCTCGGGGGACTTGGGCATCGAAACTCCTAGAGGAAGGGGAGCGGTACGGGAAAGGTGCCGGCCGTCGTGGTGTTCCGGGAGCGGCGGCATGGAAGCTTTAACGTTCCAGTTGTACGGGACGACTCTGGCGCCGTCAACCGGCCGGCTCACCCGGGGCGGGCCGGGGACGTCGTGTCGTCGGGGAGATCGCCGATTCGCGCGTACTTCACCGGGTCACGCCGGCGCAGCCACGCGGCCCGGCCCATGCCCACCAGCGCGGCGCAGGGCAGCGTCGCCGCCATCCCGACCGTGGCGACCGCACCGGGATCGCCGATCAGCAGCCCGAAGTTGCTCAAGCTGACGGCGGCCAGACCCAGCAGACCGAGCATGCTCAGCGCCGGAGCGAGGACGGTGTGCCAGACCCGCTTGTCGGCACTCCGCCGGCGGAAGAACACGAAGACCGCCACGGACGCGATCGACTGCAGGATGATCACGCCGATGGCGCCCAGCCCGGTCGCCCACACGTAGAGGCCCCCGTAGGGATCCGCGCCGGACACCGCGAACACGCCGATCACGACGGTGGCCGTCGCCGCCTGCACCAGGCACGCGACGTGCGGCGACTGGCGGGTCCGGTGCGTGCGTCCGAGCCGTCCCCAGACGAGCCCCTGCCTGCCGAGGGCGAACAGGTACCGGGCCAGCGTGTTGTGGAACGCCAGGACCGCGGCGAAGATGCTGGTGATGATCAGCACGGACATGATGTCGTTGCTGATCGCGCCGAGCTGCGACCGCAGCGCCTTGGCGGCGAACGACTCGGGGTCGTCGCCCGCTTCCGCGACGACGCTGTCGGCCCGGAACGAGTTCGTCAGCAACCACGCCGAGATCGAGTAGAACACGCCCATGCCGATAAGAGCGATATAGGTCGCCTTCGGCACCGTCCGCCGGGGATCGCGCGCCTCCTCTCCGTAGATGACGGTGGCCTCGAAACCGATGAACGAGGTGTAGGCGAACACCAGCGCGATGCCGAGCGCGCCGCTGAACACGGCGGCCGGTGAGAAGGGCTCCCACGACAGGCCCGCCGGACCGCCTTCACTGGCCCCGCCCGTGGCGAAGATGGCCACGTCGAGGACGATGATCAGTGCGCTTTCCAGCAATAGCATCACCCCCAAGGCGCGAGCGCCGACCTCGACCTTGCGGACGCCCAGCGCCAGGCACAGCGCCGTCCCCGCCAGTGAGTAGAGCCACCACGGCAGGCCCGCGCCGAGATATCGCTGCACGAACCGGTCGACGTATGCGCCCAGCGCGCCGAACATCCCGGCCTGGATGGCCGTGTAGGCGAACAGGGCGAGCGTCGCCGCGCCCAGCCCGGGGATACGGCCGAGGCCATGCGCCACGTACGTGTAGAAGCCGCCCGCGTTGACGATGTGGCGGCTCATCGCGCTGTAGCCGACGGCGAAGAGCAGCAGGACGGCGGTGACGAGGACGAAGGTGCCGGCGGCGCCTGTCCCGTTCCCCTGCCCCACGATGACGGGGACCCCGAGCACGATCCCCGAAAGCGGGGCGGCCGCGGACACCACGAAGAAGACGATGTGCCCTGCCCCGATGGTGTTCCCGCGCAACTTCCCGCGGTCGACGGCGACACCGTCGCCGGGTGGTGTAACGGACGCACCGGCCGCGCCGGACGCGCTCTTTTCTCGCAGCCACATTGATCTGCACCTCGTTCGCGCACTGGATTGTGGGCAGTAGGAATCGGAGTTCGTTGAAGTGGGAGGCATGCCGCCTGGGTTCACGACACCGTCCGGGTTTCCGGACACCGCAGCGAATGGCGGCGGCCACGTTGTTCTGGTCGGCGGCTTCTTACATCCGTTTGCCGACCTTGACGACGCCACGCAGCGACTTCTGCCGCATCGCCCAGTTGCGGAGGCGCTTGAGGCCGGGGTGGCTGGCGAGGCGGTCGACGATGTCGAGGCGCCCGCCCGCGTTTCGGGCGGTGACCCGGGGCCTGGGCGTGCCGGCCAGATCGGCGATGACGGCTTGGGCGGCGTTGTGCCCGCACGCCCCCATGACCGCGCCACCGGGATGCGTCGCCGCTCCGCACAGGTACAGACCCGGCACGGGTGTCTCATAGCCGCCGAGCCCGGGAGCGGGCCGCGAGGAGAACAGCTGGTTCAGCGACATGGCGCCCTGGAAGATGTTTCCGCCGGTGAGCCCGTAGTCGCGCTCCAGATCGAGCGGCGTGATGGTGTAAGTGCCCACGATGCTGTCCGCCAGGTTCGGGGCGTACCGCGCCAACGAATCGATGACGGTACGGGTGAACTCGTCCTTTCGGGAATCCCAGTCACCCTCGGCGAGCGTGAACGGCAACTGCTGGATTCCGGTCGAGATCGTGTGCATGCCAGAGGGCGCCACGCTCGGATCCGTCGCCGAGGGAATCAGCAATTCGATGGGATAGCCGGCGCACAGTTCGCCCCGCTTCTGGGCATCCCACGCTTTCTCATACGCGGACCGTGTCCCGCCGAGAAGGGTGAACCCGCGATGCTGCGGTCCCGGCCCCGGAGGCAGACCGTGGTATCGCGGCAGTTCGTTCACCAGCAGGTGGACACGCGCCATGCTGCCCCGGAAGTCGAGGGACTCGACCTTGTCCCGGACCGACCCGTCCACCGCGTCGGGGCCGAGCAGATCCAAGTAGGTGTGCTTGGTGTCCGCGCTGGAGACCACGACATCGGCGGCGAGGAGTTCGCCGCCCGAGCGCACGCCCCGGACCCGCCCCCCACTGGTCACGATCTCCTCGACCTCGGCGTTCGTCCGGATGACCGCGCCGGCCTCGCGCGCCGCCGACGCGATCGCGTCGGAGATCGCGCCCATCCCGCCCCGGGCGAAACCGAACCGGCCGAACTCGCCGTCGTACTCTCCCCACGAATGGTGGCTGAACCCATAGGCGGTCCCCGGATCCATCGGACCGGCGTACACCGACACCAGCGCGAAGAACGTGAACAGGCCGGACACGAGATCGTGGCTGAAGTAGCGCCGCAGCATCGAGTCGACGCTCCCGGTGACGAACTCGTGCCAGAGGTCGATCTCGCCCGCGTTCTCGAATGCGCCGATCAGCTCGCTGAGCGAAGGCGGCTCGGCCAGCAGGTACGGCTCGACGAGCTTGGCGAATCGGCGGAACCGGATGCCGAACTCGATGAACCGGTCGACGTCGCGTTCGCCGATCCGCTCCAACTCCTTGATGGTGCGGTCGATCTCCGGCCATACGAAGAAGTGGTCGCCGTCTTCGCCCATGACGAAGTTCATGACGTCGGTGGTGTACATCTCCAGCGAATGCCGCTCGAGCTCGAGGTCGCGGATAATCTGCGGGCGAAGCGAGGAGTTGACGTAGGCGCAACTCGAGAACCTCGCGCCCGGGATGAGTTCCTCGGTCACGCAGGCGCCCCCGACGACGTGCCGGCGCTCCAGAACGGTCACGTCGTGCCCGGCCTTGGCCAGGTAGGCGGCGGCCACCAGGCCGTTGTGGCCGGCTCCGACGACGATGATTCTGCTCATGTGGTGCGTTCTCCGATCGAACGGCGCCGGCGGCCCGCTAGCGGGGGAGACCGGCGGCCTGGGGCGCGATAGAGACGGATGCTCCCCGCCGGGGCACCCCGGACGGGGATTCCCGGACGCGGGCTCTTAGACGAGGGAGGTCGGGACGGACGGACTCCGGCCCGGGGAGTGGAGAAGGCGTCTACTGTGACGTTAAAGCTCATTAGATCCACCGGGGCGGGTCCTGTCAACCACCTCGTGAGCTGGGGTTGCCCGCGAATCGGGTGTCAACCCGTCGGCGGGGTTGACAACCCGGGCCGGACGCGTCTCTAATCCTTCTTTAACGTCACAGTTGGCCATCCCGGGACGCCGGGCGGCCCCGATCGCCGACCCGGAGACCGGGGCGCCGACCTTCCTTCACTCTCATCCACCGACCCGCTGGCACACCTGGCCATCGGCCTCGGCGAGGTCGTCGAGCGGCACCGAGCTCACTTCGGCGGCGCCGAACTTCTACGGAGATTCCATGTCACATTCAGTGAGGACGTCCGCGGCCGCCCTGACCCGTCGCCGGATCCTGCGGTTGGGCGCCGCCGGTGCCCTGCTGGGGGCCGCGTCCGCCTGCAACGTCGCGCCGAGCCGTGACTCGTCGAAGACGCTGACCGTGGGGTTCTCGATCTGGGACACGGCGATCCCGTTCGCGGTTCCGCTGGCCGCCGCCCTCCGGGAGGCGGCGCGCCGGGCGAAGATCGATCTGAAGCTGGTGTCGGCCGCCGGCGATCCCTCGGTCCAGACCCAGCAGGTGGCTCAGCTGGCCGCGCGGAAGGTGGACGTGGTCTGCGTGACGCCGCTCGACGTCGTCGCGATCCTTCCCGCCGCCAGGTCGGCGAAGCAGGGCGGCGTGCCCGTGGTCGGGGTGGGCGGCACCATCGAGGGATTCCCCTACCTCGGCGCCGACGACACCGAGTTCGGCAAGCAGATGGGCAAGCTGATCCTGCAGGCGCTGAAGACGAAGAACATCCAAGGGCAGAAGAAGATCGGGCTGCTCCGGGGCCTGGCCGGGGGGAGTCCCGACAGGGATCGGTTCAAGGCCATCACCGAGACGCTGGCCGCCGACCCGAGCGTGAAGATCGTCGCCGAGACCGCGACGGACTGGTCCGCCGACAAGGGCCTGACCGGAACGCAGAACATGCTGCAGCGGTTCGGCAAGGGCGAGATCCATCTGATCCACGGATTCGGCAGCGGGGTGGAGACGCCCGGAGCCAAGTGGGCCCACACCCAAGCCGGGCGTGACGACGTGCTCTTCACCGGTGGCGAGCTGCCGAAGTCGACGCAGGAGGCCATCACCGCGGGCTGGACGTACGGGGTGGTCATCCAGGACCCGACGAGCCTCGGCCAGATGGTGATGAACGCGCTCCCGCGGATGGCCCCGGACTTCACGAAGACCCCCGCCGACGCGGTGCTGCAGCTACCGGTGTGCACCAAGGACAACCTCTCCCAGTACAGGGCCTTCTGACATGACGGTGGGAACGAAGGCATCCGGGCCCCCTCTTGAGGCCCAGACCGGGCGCGCCGCTCTCCGGTGGCTGGCCGGCACGTGGGACAGGTTCGGCTCCGGCATCATCCTGGTGCTGCCCGCCCTGTTCCTCGTCGTGGCGAACCCCCAGTTCCGGGACGGTGAGAACCTGATCAACGTCCTGCAGCAGGCGTCGATCATCGGTGTGATCGCGATCGGCCAGACCATGGTGCTGATCCTCGGCGGGTTCGACCTGTCGGTCGGTGCGGTCGCCGCCATGGCCGGGGTCGCCACCTACCTGTTCTTCGGCGCGGACCCGTCGCCGGGCGCCATCGTGGGCGGCATCGCGGGCGGCCTCCTGCTGGGCGCCCTCATCGGGTCGGCGAACGGGTTCATGATCGCCAAGGTCCGGATCAACCCGCTGATCGCGACGCTCGGCGCGATGAGCCTCGTGCGCGGGCTGGTGCTGATCGTCAGCGACGGGAAGCTGGTGTACGCGCAGGGCAGCGCCGCCGGGTTCGCGAACCTGGTCCAGGGCAGGGTCCTCGGGGTTCCGGTGTCCGGGCTGATCTTCCTGCTCGTCACCGTCGCCGGGTGGGGCGTCCTGCGGCTGACCGCGTTCGGGCAGTCGGTCTACGCGATCGGAGGCTCCGAGCGGGCGGCCCTGCTCTCGGGGATCAAGGTGGCGCGCATCAAGGTCATCACCTATGCCGCGTGCGGCCTGCTCGCGGCCGTCGGCGGCCTGATGCTGGCCACCAGGACCGCGTCCGCGCTGCCCAACGCGGCGACCAACTACGAGTTGCAGGTCATCACGGCCGCCGTGATCGGCGGATGTTCGCTCAAAGGCGGCAAGGGGTCCATCTGGGGGACCGTCCTCGGAGTGCTGATGCTCGCCGTCATCGCCAACGGCCTGGATCTGTACGGGGTGTCGGTGTTCTGGCAGACGGCCGTCACCGGTGTCGTCCTGCTCATCGCCGTGACGTTGAGCGCGATCGGCGAGCGGTACCGGACGCGGGGAGCGTGAGGCCGTGCTGGAGATGAGGAACATCAGCATGAGGTTCGGCTCCAACCAGGTCCTCGGCAACGTCGACCTCACCGTGGAGTCCGGGCGGATCCACGCCCTGTGCGGAGCCAACGGGGCGGGTAAGTCGACCCTGATGAAGGTGCTAGGCGGCCTGTACCCGTCGGCCGAGGGCACCATCAGCCTGGACGGCGTCGAAACCAGGCTCCACACCCCGCGGCAGGCTCTGCTGGCCGGGATCGGCATGGTGTACCAGGAGTTCGATCTCGTTCCCTCGCTCAGCGGGGCAGCGAACATCCTCCTCGGACACAACACGACCCGGCGGCTCGTCCCCGGCCTGCGCTACTTCAGCCGCGGCGCGCTCCAGCGGCAGGCGGAGCGGTTGAGCGCCCGATACCGGTTCGATGTCCCGTTGACCCGTCCGGTCGAAGAGCTCACGGTCGGCGCGCGGCAGCTCATCCAGGTCTTGAAGGTCCTCGCCCAGGACTCGCGCGTGGTCGTCTTCGACGAGCCCACGGCCAGGCTCACCGCCACCGAGCGCGCGGCTCTCTTCGCGGTGATGCGCAGGCTCGCCGGGGAGGGCAGGTCCGTCATCTTCATCTCCCACTACCTCGAAGAGGTGCTGGAGATCAGCGACCACGTGACGATCCTGCGCGACGGGAGGAACGTGTTCGACGCGCCCGCGGCGAGCGTCACCACCGCGCAGATCAGCCTGCACATGGTGGGACACGAGGTCGAGAAGCGGGAGTTCTCGCGGAACACCCCCGGCGGAGTCGTCCTGAAAGTCGACAAGCTCAGTTGCCGGCCCCATTTCTCCGGTGTCGACTTCGAGGTACGCGCGGGGGAGGTGGTCGGCCTGACGGGCATCGTCGGGTCCGGCCGGCAGCAGCTGGTCCGCGCTCTGGTGGGCGAGGCCAAGTCCGCCGGGACCGTGAGCCTGAACGGCGTTCCCGTCTCGACCCGGTCGCCGCAGTCGGTGGTCGGACGGGGCATCGGCTTCGTTCCCGAGGACCGCCGGCTGGAGGGCATCGTCCCGGACCGGAGCATCGAGTCGAACGTGATCCTCGGGACCCTTTCCACGGTGAGCCGGGCAGGATTCGTCGACCGCAAGGAGGCCCGCAGACGTGCCGCGGACGTGATCGACGTCCTTTCCGTGCGGTGCACCGGCCCGGGCCAACCCGTTTCCCAGCTCAGCGGAGGCAACCAGCAGAAAGTGCTCCTGGGGCGCTGGCTGGAGGGGAAGAGCGATGCCCTGGTGCTCGAATCCCCCACCGTGGGCGTCGACGTGGTCGCCAGCGACGAGATCCACCACCACATCCGGCGGCTCGCCGGTCAGGGCAAGGCGGTTCTCGTCTCCACCGACGACCTGGAGGAGCTCGAGCGCATCGCCGACCGCATCCTCGTCATGGTCCGCGGCCGGATCGTCGCGGAGTTCCCGCCCACGGTCGCCAAGGATCACCTCATCGCCACGCTGGGCGGATCCGACCCCTCGTCACCCTCGCAGAAGGAGCACGCATGGCCTCCGTCATGACGGTCACCGGCCCCGTCGACGCGTCCGAGCTGGGGATCACACTCAGCCACGAACACCTGCTCATCGACCTCACCGGCTATGTCGAACGGCCCGCGTGGGCCAGCCGTGCGGCGTTCACCGACGAGAAGGTGCAACTGCACAATCTCGACCGGATGCGGCGCAACCCGTACGCGAACCTGGACAACTGCCTCCTCGGGGACATCGACACGGCCGTCGAGGAGATCCAGCAATTCCAGCGCCTCGGCGGCCGCACCGTGGTCGATGTGACCAACGCCGACATCGGACGGGACCCGCTCGGCCTCCGCGAGATCGCCTTCGCGACCGGGCTCAACATCATCGCCGGCTGCGGTCATTACGTGCACGCCGCGCACCCCGCCGAACTGGCTTCACGGCCCGCCGACCAGATCGCCGGCAGGATGATCACCGACCTCACGACCGGGATCGACGGCACCGGCGTCCGGGCCGGGATCATCGGCGAGATCGGCACCACCGACCCCCTCGATCCGGCCGAGCGGAAAGTGCTGGAGGCGGCCGCCAAGGCGCACCTGGAGACCGGAGCGGCCATCTCGATTCACGTGCATCCGCCGACCCGGTACGCCCACGACGTCCTGGACGTGCTGGAAAGTCAGGGCGTTTCCCTCCGCCATGTCGTGCTGGGTCACATGGACGGGACGTTGGCGCACACGGACATCGTCCTGGACGAGGCGGTGGAACATCACGCTTCTCTAGCCGCACGCGGGTGCTACATCGAGTACGACCTGTGCGGCAACAACGGCTATTTCGAGCACAACGGACTGGCGTGGTGGCTGCCGTCGGACCAGCAACGGGCAATGGCCCTGCGCCGTTTGATCGACAGGGGCCACGGCGACAAACTGCTGCTCTCCCACGACGTCGGGCACAAGCATTACCTGACCAAATACGGCGGCTGGGGCTACGGCCACATCCTGCGGACGATGACGAAGATCATGGCGGCCTGCGAGATCACCCAACAAGAAATGACCGCGATGATGGTGGACAACCCGGCCCGCATGCTGACCGCCGCCCCCTGAGCGAACGCCCCTGACCGACCGAGCGGGTCGCCATCCACGACGAACACAACATCACCCGCTCTTCCTTGTGCGCGATCTCGGGGCAGCGTGCTCACTGAGAGCGTCTGGAACCGAGCCGCACCCACGCGTCCGGGCGCTCCAGGCAGTCTGTGGAATCGGGCTTCAAACCTGCGTACAGCAGGCAGTGCACGATCGCGTCGTGGCACGAGGCGAAGCTCGCCAGCACCTCGCGGGCGGTGGAGTCGGCATCGGGGTCGTAGCCGGGGTGCAGGTCCCATTTGACCCGTCGGCCGTCCTCGGCAATGTGCCCCTGGCTGCCGCTCTTGGGGTTGGCGTACATGCCGTAGGCGAACGTCCCTGCCGTCACCATTTCCAGCACATCGACAGCCCGGTACGCCCACGGCTGACCGATCACGCAGCCGCCGGGAACATCGGTGACGCCGACGATGTCTCCCTCACCGCAGAAATCCTCCTCGTACCACGGCGCCTGGTCCTCCACGAGGATGACCTCACCGACGGGCAAGCGTTGCATCGCCTCGACGGCCGTCAGGCCTGCTACGCAGGCCACCGAGAACCCGTCGTAGGAAATGCCGGAGAACACCTCGGCCAGCTGTGGTCCAGCATCGGCCATCGCCCGTTCCCGATCGGTGAGGGCCTGGTCTTCGGGGATCTCGAACAGGTCACCAAATGAGCCCCCCAGGCTGAGCCGGCCCGGCGACCAGCCGTCCATCATCGGCCGCCACGGATCGGCGCCCAGTTCAGCCAGTACCAAAGCGTTGTCGTCGCGGTGGTGGTAGACGGCGTTCCACAAAGCACTACGGCCCCTACAGAAGGCGTCGAGGTCACGAGCGCGGCTTGCCAGCTCGAACACCACCTGGGGCGAGCCTTCCCGCGCGGCCATGTGCAGCGGGGTGTCGAACATCCACAGTTCCCCCAGGGGGTCAGCCCCCGCCTCCAGGCGCAGCAGGACCTTCTCCGGGTCAGTGAAGTCGCCGTGGACGATACCGGACCAGTCAGCCTGGCCTCCGGCCATGATCCATCCCCTCTTGCAGCTCAACACCTGCCGACGGCCGAGGACACACAAACTCCCCCGCACCACCGGCACAAGCATGCCGCCACCCACTGACAACATCCCATCGCCATCGCCACCAAGAACGCACCACGCGACAACCAGAGCGTGATTCCCCACCGAACAGGCCGCGCTTGAAGTGCTCAACCTGGTCATCCGCAGCTCGCTCAAAGGACGAACAATTTTCAGACGCCCAACGTGCGCTATGAGGGGCGGTGATGGTCCACGACCGTTCTGGCGCCATCGGGGTCGCCTCCATGGAGGTGTGTAAGTTCAACCTGGTCAGAGGGTGTTACGCCCGTGAGGTGAGACGTCATCGCAGGATGCTGCCATATCGCGGATTAGTATCCTTGCGTGATGGGCGTCGAGCGAAGTTCCCGTGACGAGTCGCTCCCGGTCGAACGCGGAGGACAGGAAAGTCTGGAGCGGCTCGGCAAATACCTCGGCAGGGGCATCTTCAGGCCTGGATTGTCGTGCTCGGTGGCGGCGTGCTCGGCCGAATGCCGGGTAAGGACGACGACCACACCGACCCGCTGCCCGCGACCGAGGGCATAGCGCTCATCGCGTCAGTGCTTCTGCTGATCGCCGCCGCCGTCTCGTTGACCTATGCATACCTGCCGATCCGCAAGACAGGGAAGCACTGGTTCCTCTACGGGCTTGCTGCGTCACTCACCATTCTGGTGATGCGGTTTCGATCACCTTCGCGGGTGTCTCCACCCCTGGGTGAGGCTCCGTCCACCCGCCTGACGTGGCAAAAGGGCGAGTATGCCGCCGTGGCCTGCGCGCGGTGCCGGCCCCGCAGCCCGTACTCGGTTCGGCGAGTGCGTCGTCGGGCGGTCGCAACGCGCGTCCGGCGCGCCACGGGCATGGCGAATGATTTTGGTGCGTTCCACAAGGTCGTCGCGTTGTGGCCCGGGGTCGCGGGTCCGGGTGATTCCCGTGCTGTTGACCCTCTAGATGATCTTAGATAGATTCCGTTGTATTGGTACGCTCGGTGATGTGGTGATAAGGGTTCGTGGCCGGACCATTCCAATCTGGAAAGGGTTGTTCCAGCGTCTCTCCGGGGAATATCGCCGGAGTGCATTGCGCGTTCAACGCGATCGCCGGCGGCCTGTTGAGGGCGGCGCCGGAGAACCGGTGCCGACCTCGCTCCCACAGTGATCGGAGAACCAATGACGATCTCGCTCACCGACCAGGCAGGCGTCGACGCGCAGGACGAGTTCGACCTCGACGTCCGGGTCTCGGAGCTGTCGACGTCCGCCGAAATCCTCGACTGCACTGACTCCTGTCCATGCTTCACCGCCCCCTGCCAGTCCACGCCGACCTGCCTGGAAGGCATCTGATCAGCCCTGGGCGCGGCGCCTGGCACGGGTGACCCGCGGCGACCGCGTCGGACGTTCCGGCGCCGCGCCCTCGGCGGATGGCCGTCCGGTCGGAGCACCGGACCGATTTCAGCCGGCCGCCCGACTCGGGCGCAGTACGAGAATGGTTCGCCCGGCAAGGGCCCGGAGCTCCGCCGGACGGGCACCGAGAAACGGCAGGTCGATCGTGGGTGTGCAGGGCAGGCAATTGACCGGTCAAGAGGTCACCGAGGTCGCTCGCCACGTGGCCGACCGATTGACCGCCGCCCCCGCGGCCGATGGGTGGGAGAATCTGGGAAGCGGAGATCTCGGAATTGCGCTCGCCCTTCTCCACGCGAGCGAGGTCCTGGATGACGAGCGATATCTCAGAGCCGGTCAAGCCGTTCTCCGCCGCGCCGTCGAGGCCACCGCGCGGGACCCCCTGGTCTCGGCGGGCCTGTTCACCGGCACGGCGGGCTTCGTCTGGGTGCTGGCCGAGTTCGCGCGCCGCGATCCGCGCTATGGAAGGTCGCTCCGATCGGTGACCGGCCGGCTGGTCGAGCGGATACCGGGTCCGCCGGAGCGCGGCGGTGTCGCCCTGGGCGAGTACGACGTGATCAATGGTGCGGCAGGGCGGCTCGCCGCCGTGCTGAAGGCCGCGGAGACCGTGGGGGTGGCCTCCGGCGGCGGGCTGCGAGAAGCCGCCGACGGCCTCGCCGCCTACCTCCTTGAGGTCACGGCCGTCGACGCGGACGGTGCGCCGAAGTGGTTCTGCCCGCCCCGGCTGTACCCCAAGGCGGCGCCCTGGTTCCATGACCAGTTTCCCCACGGGATGTACAACCTGGGCTTCTCCCATGGCCTGCCGGGAATGCTGGCCGCACTGACGCTGGCGGCCCGCGCGGGCATCAGGCGGCGGCAGGCGGAGGAACGGGTCGCCGAACTCGTGGACCTGCTGGCGGAATGGCGGTGGGACGACGGCGCCGGCCCGACATGGCCCGGCGCCCTGCGGGCCGCCCCCGAATCCCGGCTGCCCGTCCGTACCGGGGACGACGCCCCGGCACGTACGGCGTGGTGCTATGGCGCCCCCGGCGTGGCGGCCGCGCTGCTGTCGGCCGCCACGATCAGCGGAGACACATCGCTCGCGGTCGCGGCGCTCACCCGTGTGCGGGACGCCCCGGAATCGGAGCGCCGGACGTTCGCCCCCACCCTCTGCCACGGTGTGGCAGGGCTGCTCGCCGTCTACACGCGGGCCTACGCGCAGACCGGCGACCCCGTCCTCAAAGAGATGCGGGACGACACCCGCTCGCGGTTGTGCGCCATGGCGTCGGACGAGCATCCCTTCGTGTTCGCCGACATGCCCGAGCCGGACAGGCCGTCGCACACCACCGGGCTGCTCGAAGGCGCGGCAGGGGTGCTGCTCGCCCTGCTCGGCACGGTCTCACCCGGAGCCTCCCGATGGGACGAGGTGCTGTTCCTGACACCGACGGCCACGAGCGCGGCATGAAGCACACCGGCCCCTACAAGGCGAGCGGGTTCTTCCTGCTCAGGGCACCCGCGCTGCCTGTCCGCCCGATGCTGGACATCCTGGAATCGTTCCCGGCCGGGGCGGGCGACGCCGGGGACGCCTGGCGGGACGGCCATGCCCAGGCCCTCCTGAAGCTGTGGAGCGTGCGCGGCGTGTCGTCCGCGATCCGGTCCGCGACCTCCGACCTCGCCGACGCCGTCGACCGCCTCGATGACCTTTCCCCCAGGGACCGGCGCCGGGCCGTCCTGAGCCTCGGCCGCTACCTCAACAGGATGAGCTTTCGCGCCACCCCGTTCGGGCTCGTCGCAGGGGTCGCCGGCGGCTTCTTCGGCCGTCCCGGCGGCCGAGCACACCCGCGGCTCGACGCCGGAGCACAGGCGCGGCTCGGTGACACCGCGATCGGCCAGGCGCGGGCCAGAGCCGACATGGGCTGGGTGATGCACCTGGCGAAACGCCTCGCCAAGGATGCGGGCTTCGCCCCTGAGCTGCTGGTACGCCACAACGATCTGCTCTGCACGGGACGCGGCAGGGTGTGGCTTCAGTCCGCCGACGGCTACGGGGCGAAAGAGAACCGCGCGGTCAGTGTCCGCTTGAACGGACCCGTCCTCGCCGTCCTCGAACACACGACGTCACCGAAGACCCTCGGCGACATACGCGCTCACCTGGTCGCCGCCTACCCCGGTGTCGCGGCGGAGAAGATCGACGGCCTTCTCCGGGAGCTTCTCGAACTCGACTTCCTCGTCACCGCCGAACGCCCCGGGATGCTGGCCGGTGGCGCGGGCGCCCCGCTCCGCTCCCTGCTGCCGGCCGTCGTGGACCCGGTGACGGCGCAGGCCCTCGACGACGTCGACACCGCGATCCGGGTGTTCAACCGGAACCGCGACGTGCACGGCGGCCTGCGCGCCCGCATCGAGTCACGGGCCAGGGCCGCCGCAGGGGACTACCAGGGTCAGGTACTGCAGATCGACTCCGCGCTGGCCTTCGCGGCGCCCCCCGTCCTTCCCGCGGAGGTGGCGCGCCTGGCGGAGGACGCGGCGCGGGTGCTGTCCGTCGTGGGATCCGATCAGTATCCGCCGGCACTGCGGGAGTACGCCGGCGCCTTCGTCGAGCGTTACGGGCTCGGCGCCGAGGTACCCGTCCTGGAGCTTCTTTCCGAGGAGTCCGGTCTCGGGCCCCCGGCGGGCTACCTGTGCCCGAAGCGGTCGTACCCGCTGCCGGGCGAGGAGGCCGATCCGCCGGCCTGGACCGAACGCGAGGCGCTGCTCGTGCGGCTGGTGTCCACCGCACTGGCCCGGCGCAGCATCGAGGTCTCCCTCGACGACCACCTCCTCGCCGAGTTCGCCGAGGCCGCGCACACGACCGGCGACGACCGGCCCCGGTGGCCCTCGATCGACGTCCACCTGCAGCTCACGCCCCCCGGCACCGGTGGCGAAGGGTGGCGCGGCGCCGTCACCGGGATCGGCGTCACCCTCGGCGGCCGGACCTTCGGACGGTTCCACGACCTGCTCGCGCCGGACGTCCGGTCCGCGCTGCGGGACCTGGCCGCCGCCGAGGAGGAGCTCATCGGTGACGCGCTGACCGTCGAGCTGACCTACCTTCCCTCGGACGCCCGCGCCGCGAACGTGTCGATACGGCCGCTGCTGCACGCGTGGGAACTACCGGTCAACGTGGCGACCGACCGGCCCGCCGACCGGCGGGTCGAGCTCGCGGACGTCGTCGCCGGCGTGGACGGCGGACGGCTCTACCTCTTCAGCCCGCGGCTGGGCCGGCGCCTGCACGTGACCCAGCGCTCGATGCTGAACCTGGGAAAGGCACCGAACGTCTGCCGTTTCCTCGTCGAGGTCTCCACCGCCCAGGCGCGGCGGGTCTCGCCGTTCGAGTGGGAGCGCCTCGCCGAAGCCACCCCGTTCCTGCCGCGGATCGAACGGGCCGGCCTCGTCCTGCGGCGAGCACGCTGGAGGCTGCGGGAGGACTCCATCGCCCGGGACGCGGGGTGGCGGCACACGGATCCGCTGGGCCCCTTCGCCGACGCCGTGCGGACCTGGAGGGAGACGTGGATGGTGCCGCGCCGCGTCCACCTGATCCAGTCCGACAACTCCATCCTGCTCGACCTCACGAGCGCGCCGTCCCTGGCCGAACTGCGCGCCGCGATGGCGCAAGCACGGGCCCAGGGCGGTGACGTGCTGCTGGAGGAGGCGCTGCCCGAACCGGACGAGGGCTTCCTCGCCGGTGCCTCCGGGGAGCGGTACGTCTCGGAGGTCGTGGTCCCGCTCGTGCGTGTCGATCCCGCTTCCGCCGGGCGGACCGCGCCGCGGAGATCCGGGACGCGGCGTGCGCCGTTCACCGAGCGCGTCAAGCCGGTCGGGAGCGACTGGCTGTACATCAAGCTCTACACCGAACCGGACGCGCACGACGCCCTGGTGACAGGCGACCTGGCCGCGTTCGCCGAGCGGCTGACCGCCCGGTACGGCGTCGCGGAACCGTTCTTCATCCGCTATCGCGACCCCGCGCCCCACCTCCGCGTCCGGTTCCACGTTCCGGACGAAGCGCTCCGCGAGAAGATCCTCGGCGAGACCGCGCGATGGGCGCGCATACTCACCACCAGCGGCCGCATCATCGAGTTCACGTTCGCCGCATACAACCGCGAGATCGAGCGCTACGGCGGCACCGAGCTGATCGGACACGCCGAACGCTGGTTTCAGCGGGACAGCACCGCCGCCACGCTGCTGCTCGGGCACCTGCGCCAGGCGCCGCCCGAAGATCGTGTGGCGATGACCGCGCTCAGCCTGGAGCACATGGGCCGGCTGCTGCTCCCCTCGCTCGAAGACCGCCGCCGCCTCGCCCGGTCGGCCGCCCCCGGCCGCATCGGTGGCGCGGAATACCGTGCGGCGGGACGCGCGCTCTGGGCGGACCTCACCGGCGGTGGTCCCGGCAGCCCCGTGCTCGGCGAAGCCGTGGAGATCTGGCGGCCCGCCGCGGCCGGGATCACGCACCGCACGGCCGAACTCGGAACGGACCGCGTGGCCCTCGCCGGGAGCTTGCTGCACCTCCACTGCAACCGGATGGGCCTGCTCCGCGACAAGGAGGAGATCGCGTTCGGCATCTGGCGTCGCCTCCTGGACAGGATCGCCAACACCTCGAACGCAGAAGCAACGCCACCCGAGCACCAGATCGCCGAGTTGAACGAACGCCCCGACGTGTGATTTCCGTGTGTGCTGTCCTTCTCGACGGGCGCGCACCAGGTACCCGACCTTGCTCCACTGTGGATCGATCCGGCTGCCCCACCGGCCAACTTGATCCCGCACTGTGCGCAGGCCTCGCGGTGACGCGGAACACCTGGGCACAGGACCCCGGCGTCGCAAGAGCACGCGCCGCTGCGACCCTTCTGGGCGGCTGGAGTGAGCGGGGCATTGTTCCGCCGCGCCGAAAGGCTGCCGACGCGTGCCGGACGCGGCACGCTGCGGCGGGGCGGCTCGGTGTGGGCCGGCCCGGCGGTGGGCCGCCGGGCCGGGGGCGGTGCGTCAGAGGCCGAGGGTGGCCGGGATGGAGAGCGGGCCGATGGTGAAGAAGGACGGGGAGTAGGGGATGTCGTCCGGGTCGACGGCGAGGGCGAGGCCGGGCACCCGCCGGTACAGCGTGGAGAGCGCCAGCCGTCCCTCCAGGCGGGCCAGTGACGCGCCGATGCAGTAGCGGGGGCCGTGGCCGAAGCTGAGGCGCGTGTTCTGTTCCCGGGTGATGTCGAACCGGTCCGCGGTCTCGCCGTGCTCGGCCGGGTCGAGGCCGCTCGCCTGGTAGACGACGCCGACCGCCTGGCCCTTGGGGATGTCGACGCCGGCGATGGTCACGTCCTCCGCGGTGAAGCGCCAGCTGGTCATCATCACCGAGTGGCGGTAGCGCAGGGTCTCCTCGACCACGTCGCCCCACCGGTCCTCGGCCTTGGCCAGCGCCAGCTGGTCGGGGTGCTGGGCCAGCGCCAGAATGGCGTGGCCGAGCAGGTGGACGGTCGTCTCGTGGCCGGCGACGAGCATCAGCCACAGCACGCCGACGAGTTCGTCGGTGGTGAGCCGGTCCCCTTCGTCGTGCGCCTGCACCAGGCCGGACGTGAGGTCGTCGCCCGGGGTCTCCCGTTTGCGCTCCACCAATTGATGCAGGTACGTCTGGAGAGCGTTCTGCGTCGCGAAGGCCTCCTCCGGCGATGTCGTGTGCGCGAGCAGAGCGGCGGTCCACCGGCGCATCTGCGGCCGGTCCTGGACGGGCACGCCGAACAGCTCGCAGATCACCCACATCGGCAATGCCTCGGTGAAGGCGGGGACCAGGTCGACGCCGTCGCCGACGGCGATCACGTTGTCGACCAGGTCGTCCACGATCTGCTGGACGCGCGGCTCCATCGTCTTGATCCGCGCGGGTGTGAAAGCCTTCCCGATCAGGCCGCGCAGCCGCCTGTGGTCGTCGCCGTCCTTGGTGGACAGATGGCCTCCCTGGACGACGGCGCGCAGCGGCCAGTCCTCGGGGATCGTCCCGTCGTGGAGGGCGGGCCAGTTCGCGGGCTCCCGCAGGAAGGTCCGGTTGTCTCCGGCGAGGATCTCCTGCACGGCGTCGTGGGTCAGCGCCAGGTAGCCGGCGACGCCTCCGGGAAACTCCACTTCGACCACGGGGGCGATCTCGCGCAGCCGGATGCAGGTGTCGAGCACCTTTTCGTCCGCGGCGGGAAAAGAAGGCAGAGTCTTCGACATGTGGTCCCTTTTGGGTGCGGGGAATGGGGGCATGCGAAAGCCATTGTAATGGCCCTCTTGATCATCCAGGGACCGAGTTATTTCAAAAGGCCGAGAAATTCAGCGCCCGGACGTGGTCTTGGCGAGAACGTACTCGACCATGGTTATCAGCACTTGCTTGGCCGAATTCCTGCTGCGCACGTCGCACATCACCAGCGGGACGTCATCGTCCAGGTCCAAGGCGATCCGCACGTCCTCGGGACGCTTGCGCTCGGCGCCGTCGAAGCAGTTCACCGCGACCATGAACGGGGTGCGGCGGTCCTCGAAGTAGTCGACGGTCCCGAAGCAGTCGGCGAGGCGGCGCACGTCGGCGAGCACCACCGCGCCGACGGCGCCGAGCGCCAGCTCGTCCCACATGAACCAGAACCGCTCCTGGCCCGGCGTCCCGAACAGGTACAGCACCAGGTCGTCCGGGAACGTGATCCGGCCGAAGTCCATGGCCACGGTGGTGCTGACCTTGCCGTCCACGCCCGTGGTGTCGTCGACGCCGACGCTCCGGTCGGTGAGGAGCTCCTCGGTGCGCAGCGGGCGGATCTCGCTGATCGAGCCCACCATGGTCGTCTTGCCGACCCCGAATCCGCCCGCGATGAGGATCTTGGCGGCGGTCAGCTGACCGCCGCCCCCGCCGGCGCCCGGATGGTGGACGGCGGTGTCAGAGTGCGCGTAGTCCATTCAGCAGTTTCCTTAGTACGAGCTCGTCCGGGACGTCGCCGGTGGGAGTCGGTTTCAGCACCCTGAGCGCGTTCTCGTCCCGTAGGTCGTCGACCAGCACCCGCACGACGCCGACGGGCAGGTCGATCTCGGACGCCAGGTCGGCGAAGGTGATCGGCCGCCGGCAGATCGTCAGCAGCCTGCGGTGCTCGGGATCGAGCCGCACCCGCCGGGGGATCGGCACACCGGTCGCCTCCAGCACGGAGATCAGGTCGAGGCCGTCGTCGCGGAGCCGGGTCCGGCCCCGCGTGACGGTGTAGGGACGGACGACGGGACCCGCTTCGCCGTCGAGCCATCGGTCATCGCTCATCGGTCACCCCGGTCTCACCTGGTGCCCGATCCCGCCAGCCGAGGAATGAACGGCGGCCGCTCGGCCAGCTCCTCGGCCAGCTCGACCATCCGCAGCACGACCGCGCCCGCGTCCGCGTTGGCGTCCGCCAGCAGGGCGAGGCACGCGTGCTCGCCCGCCGGCACCATGAACACCAGCATCGTGTCCATCTCGATGACGCTCTGCAGCAGCTCGCCGCCGTCGAACCGCCGGCACGCGCCGCGGGCGAGCCCCTGCACGCCCGACACCAGCGCGGCCAGATGCTCGGAGTCCTCCCGGGCGAAACCGGAGGAGCAGGCCGCGACCAGCCCGTCCCTGGACAGCAGGACCGCGCCGACCACCAGCTCCGCCCGGCCGCCGAGGCCGTCCAGGCGCCGGCGCACCTCAGCGGTCGAGATCGATGGTTCCGTCAACGTTCGCCCTCCTCGTCGCGTCCGGTGGGCCGGGCCGGCGGCGGTTCGCTGCGCCCGCGCCGCCACCCGCTCTGCATCGAGGCCATGACCGAACTGGCGCGCTCCGGCGAGCGGGCGCCCCGTCCGGACGGCCGCTTCTCCTCCCGGGCGGGCGGTGCGGCGTCGCGCAGCTGCGGCGCCAGGTTCGCGCGGCGCACGCGGCGCGGCATCCCCGCGTGGGTGCCCGCGGCCGGGGGCGCCGGCTGGGGCGGCTGGGTCGGCTGCGGCTCGAACGGAGTGCTCGGCTCGGCCGGGGCCGGCGGCGGCATGTTCAGCGGGTCGTGCCCGCCTTCCGGCTCGGTGCCGGCGGCGCGGTGCCGTCCGACGGGGTCCATCGCGTTCTCCTGCGTCTCGTGGCCGATGATGTCCAGAGGCCCGGTGTACGCCGGGTCGAAGGCCCCGTCCGCAGCGGGCAGGTCCGGGGCGTCCGCCCGTTCGGTGCCGGTGCTCCTGCTGCTCGCGCGGCCGACCTGGTCCGCCGGGACGACCAGCGAGTGCGGCAGCAGCACGACGGTCTTGATGCCGCCGTAGGAGTTCGGCTCCAGCGCCACCTTGATCCCGTGCCGGTGCGCGAGCGTCCCGACGACGAACAGCCCGAGCTGGTCGCCATGGGTCAGGTCGAACTCCGGCTCGCGGCGGAGCTGCTCGTTGATGGCCGCCAGCTTGTCCGGGTTCATCCCGAGGCCGCGGTCCTGGATCTCGACCACGAAGCCCTGGCCCACCAGCCCGGCGTCGACCTCGACCGGCGTGTTCGGCGGCGACATGACGGTCGCGTTCTCGATCAGCTCGGCCAGCAGGTGGATCAGGTCGGCGACGGCCGAGCCGACGATGCCCTCCTCCGCCGTGCTGACCACCTCGACGCGGGCGTACTCCTCGATCTCGCCGATGGCGCCGCGCAGCACGTCCAGGACGCCGACCGGGTGCCGCCAGCCGCGGCCGGGCGCGGCGCCGGACAGGATGATCAGGCCCTCGGCGTGCCGCCGCATGCGGGTGGTGAGGTGGTCGATGGCGAACAGGTCGGCGAGGGCGTCCGGGTCGGACGCCTTGCGCTCCAGCGTGTCCAGCATGGCCAGCTGCCGGTGCAGCAGCGACTGGTTGCGCCGGGCGAGGTTCTGGAAAACCTGGTTGACCGCCGCGCGCAGCTCGGCCTGGCGGACCGCGGCCTCGACGGCGGTGCGCTGCACGGACGAGAACGCGGCCGACACGTTGTAGACCTCGGCCGTCCGGCCGACCTCCAGCGGCGCGGCCTCCGTCGCCACGTCGACCTCGTACCCGCGGCTCAGGCGGCGCACCACGTCGGGCAGCCGCTCCTCGGCCATGGTGCGCGCGGCGCCCTGGAGACCGAGCAGGTCGCGGCTGATGCGGCGGCTGAAGCGGAACATGAGGAGCGCCGTCAGGGTGATCGCGACGAGGCCGAGGGCGCCGATGAGGGCGAGGCGCAGCAGGGTCTCGTCGGAGTCCTCCTTCGCCTGGGCGGCGTTCACCGCCCGGGACTTGCCGAGCGCGCCGTCGATCTCCACGATCGAGGCGCCCGCGACGGCCTTCCACTCGGTCGGAGTGATCCGCAGCCTTGCGCCGGGACGGGTCGCGAGGATCTTGTCCTCGGTCGTGGTGAAGTTCCTCTCGGCGGGGGACGCCAGCGCCTGCTTGAAGGGAGCGGCGATGGCCGGGTGGAGCTCGGCGAGGTTCGAACCCTCCAGGAATCGCCGCTCGTACACCAGCCTGCTGATCGCCGTGTACTCGCCGAAGGACATCCGGCCCCCGTCGGAGAGCACACCGCCCACCAGCGCGATCTCCCGTCCGCGCAACTCGATGCCGCGCGACATGGCGGCGGTGTGGGCGGACTGCTGGAGCCCGTCACCGGCCACCAGCACGTTGACGTATTGGAAGTGGGCTTCGAGGACTTCGTTGTACGCGTCGAACGCCTCCAGCCTCGTCAGGGTGCGGGAGTCGACCTGGCTTCGCAGTTCGCCGATGCCATTGAGCCTCTCCAGCAGCACCGACAGCCGCTGCTTCATCGCGCGGGTCAGCGTGGCCTGGAATTTGTCAGAGTTAACAGCTTTGTTCATTTGGACGATCGTGCCGTCCATCTTCCTGCGGACGGTGTCCATTGACGTGCGCGGCAGCCGGTTGTTACGGCTCAGCCAGATCACCGACTCCTGCCGCTCCTGGGCCAGGGCGACCAGCGTCGGCTGCGCGGCGCCGCCGTAGATCTCGTTGGTGGTGTCGAGGTTGCGCTGGTTGATGGCCTTGGACGCGGTGCTCTGCGCCGCGAAGCCCCACAGCGTGATCAGGGAGACCATCGGAACGATGATCAGGCCGACAAGGGAGAACCGGATCGAACGCCGGCGGCGTGGGCTCCTCACCGGGCGAAACGGCCGAGGTCAACGCGGTCATGATTGACGTGGTCGTTCATGGTGTCTCTCTCAGGCTCGGTGGGCACCGGATGGCCGAACTCGGCTTCACCGGGCCGCAAGTTTGATCATGCGTCTGGAATTCCGGTCACCTTGATGGTCCGCCGATGGCAACATGTGGCAACATTCGGCCGTCCCCGAACCCGCCTAATTTTTCGGAAGAGGAGAAGCCACGTGACGCAGCTGCGAGGCGATTCGACCAACCGGCTGGATTGGCTGATCGACGGGCTCGTCGAACGCGTGCCCCAGGTGAACAAGGCGGTGGTGCAGTCCGCGGACGGGATCCTCATGGGGGCGTCCGCCGGCCTGAGCCAGGAGGACGCCGAGCACCTGTCCGCCCTGGCCGCCGGCGTGCAGAGCCTCGCGCAGGGCGCGCGGGCCCAGTTCGGCGCGGGCGAGGTCCATCAGACGATCATCGAGATGCTCAACGCGTTCCTGTTCGTCACCGCGGCGGGCAAGGGCGCCTCGCTGACCGTGCTCTCCGACGCCAGCGCCGACCCGGCCCAGATCAGCTACGAGATGACCCTTCTGGTCGGACGGGTCGGGGAGCACCTCGCGTCCCGTCCGCGGAACCACGTCGGCCCCTGAGCCCGGGCCCCGCCGGTCGGCGCGGGAGGAAGGCGACCATCGCCCCCGACCGCGCCGCCCGCGACCGGTCCCGGACGAACTCCGGTGTCGGGAGCGCGCCGACAGCGCCGGCCGACCGAAGGCGGGTGTCGCCCTAGCAGAAAAGTTATGAAAGCGCTGACCAGTTTGGCGAAGTCCGGGTTTGTCTGACACCTGTGTGTTAAGGGAACGGCAGTATCCGCGCTTTCCTCGGTCGGACAGGCCATCGCTTATGACACAGAGCGGTGCTCGTTCAGCCGACTGATTCAAAACTGGCATTTTCGGCCTGGTCACCGGCGTCGGGCGGGGCGGTGATGCAACAGTCTTGAACCTTGTATTCAGGGGACGTGGCCATCGCATCGCCGTGCCGATCGGCGCCAGATTTGACCGAGGCGATGACGCCTTGGTCGACCGGCCGGATCGTGCACGATCACCGATCCGCCGGTGATCTCTGACAGCGCCGGTGATCTCTGACAGCGGCGGCGACGAGCACCCGGTCGCCGTGCGTTCGACGGTGCGTCGCGGCTGTCCGAAGTCCTCAGCCGGTCGAGCAGTGCATCGTCGGCGACCCGGCAGGACTGCCCCAGGCGCGCGACCACCCGGGGCCGTCACCTTTCGCGGATCGGTGACGCATTTTTGTGGGCTTTTGTGCTGGATCATGCCGATCTGCGTGGTCATCATGACGGCTGTTCGCTCCCGATCCCGACGTGGCCGGCCCGATGAGGGGGAACTTCTCCGGGAGGTACTCGTCGTAGGAGGCACCTGTGCTCGGAAAGCGCTCCCGACCGTCCTGGCCAACACGGGCCGCCGTCACCCTGGTCGCCGCGACGTGCGCGACGGGCGTCGCGGTCGACGTCCCGGCAAGCGCTACGGTCTACGACTCCTGCACGATCTCCCGCTGCTCCGACGGCCGCTACGCGGCCTCGGTGTGGGGCGGAAAGGGATGGCCGTCCAGCGCGGGCTGGTACTCCTGGCCGGACGGCCTGTCCAACTACACTGGCGGCGTCTACCACAACTACGACGGCCAGCTGCCCGCCGGCGCCACCTACCACGAGTACGACGTCTACTCGCGGACGGAGGGCTCCTCAAGGGACGCGTACCGGATCGTCCACAGCAGCACCGGCACGGTCTACTTCACCCCGGACCACTACTCGAACTTCTACCGGATCTCCTAGGACAGGCCCGCCCGATGACCTCGCTGCCGCCCTGGTTGACGGTGACCAGCGACCCGGTGCCGGCAGTCGTCGACGGGCACGCCTGCCGAACCCGCGCCGCCTTCTTCCGCGAGGCGGCGCGGGCCCTGGGATTCGCGGCCTACTTCGGGCACAACTGGGACGCCTTCCTGGACTGCCTGCGCGATCTCGACCGCCCCACCCTCACCGTGTCGCACGCCGACGAACTCCTGGCGGACGAGAGCCCGCACCAGCTCGCGATCCTCCTTGAGATCCTCTCCGAGCAGAACCTCCCCGCGACCTTCGCCACCACCCCCGACCGGATGCCCGCCCTCCACTCCCGCCTGTCCGCCGCCCTCCCGTGACAAGCCAGGCCGCCGCCACCCGGCACCCCGTACGTCGCCGGCCCGCCTGAGCGCAACCGCTGTCGGCGCGCACCCGTGCGGAGAGAAGGCACAGGGACGCAGCCGGAGTGACGACGAACCCGCCTGGTCTTGGCCCAAGTTTTCCCCGCCGGGGAGTCTCGAATGCGGCGGTGAGAGCGACCACGAGTCGGCGTAGGGGAGCCGTCGCCGCCAGATTCGCGGCCGGCCGTCGCGTGACCTCCTCGGCGGCGTGCCCCAGCCGCCGCTGTGCGGCCCGTTCCGGGACACGACGATGCCGTGCTCGTCCACCACCCATGGCGGCGTCGTCCCCGGGCCCGGGTACCTGGCGCCGGCCCGAGGGGCGCTGGGTGCACAAAGGTCACCCGGCATCAAGCGCGGCGCCGCCCTCGGTGATCGGGTTCCTTCGGACGGGAGGGCGCCCATGCGCCAGGCGTCCCGTCGCGCTTCTCTTCCAGCGCGAGCCGGGACAGCGCCCCTTTCAGGTGGCCGCAGACCTTCTCGATCTCCTCGAGGGTGTGGTTCCGTTCGGTGACGACCGCCGAGAGCAGCAGGGCCGTCAGGGCCACAGTGCCGTTGAAGGCCTGCAGGATGATCATCATGGCGAGCAGATCCCGGCCCGAGAACGGGCCCGACTCGACGGCCCCCGCGTAGACGGCGATCACGGAGGCGATCAGCGCGCAGGGCGCTGCGCCGACCAGCTGGAAGCGGAACGCCGCCCAGATCAGGAACGGGACGACGAGGAAGAGAAGTTGGAGCGAGGTGTCGGTGGCCAGCGCGGTGACCGCCGCCGTGCCGCCCAGCAGGGCCACCGCCTCGGCCCAGCGCAGGACGGGGACGCCGCGCGGCCATCGGACGGTGCGCGCGGCCAGCAGGAGCGGCGCGATGATCAAGACACCCATCGCGTCGCCCGTCCACCACACCGACCAGGTCGGCCAGAAGTCACGGGTCGACACCGCGTCAGAGGCCAGTAGGACGCCGGCGCCGATCGTCGCGCTGATCAGCATGCCGCCCAGCGCGCCGAGGAAGACCAGCGCCAGGGCGTCCTGCAGCCGGTCGAGAGTGAGACGGAATCCTGCCCGCCGCAGGAGGAGGTAGGCGCAGACGGGAGCGAGCGTGTTGCCGACCGTGATGGCGAGCACGGGGACGATCCCCGGCCCGAGCATCACGTTCACCAGGAATGCCCCGAGAGCGATGCCCGGCCACATGCGCGGTCCCCAGAACATCAGGGCGACGAGAGCGATTCCGGTGGGCGGCCAGAAAGGCGTGACCTGCCCTCGCACCAGTTGCTGCTCCAGTCCGATCTTGGCGGCGACGTAGTAGGTGACCACGACGGCAGCCAGCCGCAGGCCGTCGGCGGCGTACAGCCGACGTCGCTCAGCCGCACACGACACCGCCGCTCACCCTTCGTCCTGCCGCTGCTGGAGCCCTCCGTAACGGATGACGAGAGCCGCGGCGTCGTCGGTGTGGCCGGTGAGCTCCGCCACCTTGATCACCCGAGCGGCCAGCTCGCCCGGGTCGGTCCGGCAGGCGTCGACGGCCAGGTTCGCCACCTGTGCGAGCCCTTCCTCGATGGGGTAGCCGGGGCCTTCCACCACGCCGTCGGTGAGCAGGACGAACGCCCCCACGTCGGTCAGCACCCGGCGGGTCGACGGGTAGCTCTCGCCGGCGTAGATGCCCAGCGGCAGACCGCCGTCGGTCAGGACGATGTCGCAGCGGCCGTCGGCCGTGACCCAGACGGCGGGTACGTGCCCGGCGCGGGCGTCGGCGAGCTCGTTCGTGACGGGGTCGAAGCGCAGGAACGTGCAGGTCACGAACAGCTCGGAGTCCATGGCGACGAGCAGATCGTTGGTGCGCTGGAGCACCTCCGCCGGGTCCGTGGTGGCGACCGCGACGGCGCGCAGACAGGTGCGCACCTGCCCCATGAGGGCCGCGGCCTCGACGTCGTGCCCCTGGACGTCTCCGATCGCGAACCCCACGGATCCGTCCGGCATGAGGAAGCCGTCGTACCAGTCGCCCCCGATGTCCAGCCCGGCCCGCGCGGGTGCGTACCGTCCCGCCACCTGCAGGCCGGCCAGGACCGGTAGTCGGGCGGAGAGGACCTGGCGCTGCAACGCGGCGGCGAGTTCGACACGGGCCTGCTGGAGTTCGATCCCCTCCAGGATCCGGCCGGTGAGGTCCTCGAGCGTCTGCAGCAGCTCTCCGGAGCCATTGGAAGGCGCGGTGCGGTGACGGGGCATGGCATCACACCCCGGCCGGTTGTCTCGGAATTAGGTCATATATGCCAAATTCCACGACATCACGGTACCAACACCGACCTGACATAGGACCAGGTCAGACCGTGCCTTTGCCGCGGGCCGGGCGGATCCGGACGCGCCGTTCAAGCCGGGCGGGCGCCCCGACGCCGGGCTGCCGCCTGGCTGAGCGTGGTCACGGCCACCGTCATCAGGACTGCGCTCGACGCCCTGGGCGGCGAGCGTGCGCGCCCGGGAGCGGTACGTTGGCACCTGGCTGCCCGCACCGCTGGTCAGGCCCGCTTCCACGACCCGGCCGACCCGGTCACGCTGGACGAATGGCGTTGCTCGTCGTCCTGAGCGATGTTCTTCCGCCAGCGTCCCCGTGCCTGAGATCGTCGAGGTCGTCGGCCGCTCACCCGCTGCGGTGCACCAGCTCGCCTCGCGGGCGCGCCGACAGGGGCGATGGCGGGCCAGGGTCGCCTGTGCGTCCAGGTCTGATCACGGTCCTGTCGGCGCTTGATCCATCTTGGTGCAGTTCGGCCACGTGCCCTACGCGACATATGCGCTGAGTTCATGGCAACTAATACAAATCTGAAGTGGTGCTCATAGCGAGGTCGGTTGATGCTGCTTCTATGACCCCCGGCTCACCATCACACCGATCGGCCAGCGGCCGGCGTGCGTCGGCTCTGCCGGGTGGACCATCGCCGTCTGGACTCACGCCGATCCGCTCATCCGATCGGCCGGCACCGCCGGAACACCCCAGTGTTCCCAACCGGATCCGGGAGGCCGCGCCACGTCTACGGCCATCACTGATGGCCGTGAACCCGGACGGCCCTGCCAAGAGGAGGAAGCAATGCAGATCGCCATCGCCCTGTTCCCCAAGGTGACCATCCTGGACGCTCTGGGCCCCTACCAATTCTTCTCGGCCGTCCCAGATGCCGAGGTCGTCGTTTGCGCCGCGCAAAGGGGCCGGCTCGCCGACGCCAAAGGACGGCTGCACATCGACGTCGACCACGTCTTCGAGGATGTTCCGAATCCCGACGTCCTGCTGGTGCCCGGCGGAAACATCACCCGGGAGATGGCCCGTCAGGGCGACCCCGTCATCGACTGGATCCGCTCAACGCACGAGCACACCACGTACACCACGTCCGTCTGCACGGGATCCCTGCTGCTCGGGGCGGCCGGCCTCCTGCAAGGAAAGAAGGCGACCACGCACTGGTTGGCCTACGACGAACTGCGCAAGTACGGCGCCGAGCCCACCGAGCAGCGGGTGGTGTTCCAAGGAAAGATCGTCACCGGTGCCGGAGTGTCCGCCGGAATCGACCTGGCCCTGGAGGTCATCGCCCGGCTGAGCGGAGCCGAGACCGCCCAGTCCGCCCAGCTCCTCCTTGAGTACGACCCGCAGCCGCCCTACGACACCGGCTCTCCCCGCAAGGCCCCCCAAAGCATCAGGGACATGCACAGCGACCTGGTCGGTTGGTGGAGTTAGTCGTCGACGACGCACACGAAACGCGGACCTGCGAGCCGACGCCGGGACGGCCATCGGGCGGCACGGCCGCCCCGTGGCCACCGCCGCGCTGGAGAGCATCGGCCGATCCACGATGCTCCACCGAACCGGGCGGCATCTCTCACAGCTCCTTCTCACCCCGGTCGGTTCGATGCTGTGCGGCGATGGCGGTGAGCAGGGTGAGCATCGCCGACACCGCCGGCGGCCGGTATGGAGATGCGGTCACGGCGGCGAACAGCCGGCGCGCCGGCAGCGGCGGGCTGGTGGTGCGCAACGCAACGTCCGCGCGGATCGTGGCCCGCGCCAAGGTGGGCACGAGGGTCACGCCGGCGCCGGCGGCGACAAGAGCTTGCTTGCCGTTCCAGTCGTCGCAGGTGAACCCGATGCGGGGTGGGTTGCCCAGCACGTCGGCGAGGCGCGGGATGGGGCCTAGGCAGTCGGGGTGGGCGCCTTCTATCCACGTTTCGTTCCGCAGGTCACGGAGGCGAACCGAGGTGTGCCGGGCCAGTGGGTGGTGCGAGGGCAGGGCGAGGAGGAGTTCCTCGTCGAGCAGCGGGATCAGTTCCACGGCGGCCTGGTCGTTCACTGGTTGCCAGGAGGTGACCAGGGCCAGATCGACGCGGCCGTCCCGGACCGGCATCAGCGGATCACCCTGGTCGGTCTGGTTGAGGCTGAGTGTCACGCCGGGATGGGCGTCACTGAAGCGGCGGATGGCCTCCGGCACGAGGAACGTGTTCGCACTC
Source organism: Actinomadura madurae (assembly GCF_047130825.1). Classification (NCBI taxonomy): domain Bacteria; kingdom Bacillati; phylum Actinomycetota; class Actinomycetes; order Streptosporangiales; family Thermomonosporaceae; genus Actinomadura; species Actinomadura madurae. The sequence goes on along the minus strand of NZ_CP083237.1, from coordinate 5,379,395 downwards.
GGGAAGGCGGACAGCCGCAGCTGGCCGGCGTCCAGGGTGGCGAAGGCGGCCAGGTGGTCTTCCATCGCCCGCAGGCGGGCAAGGATGTCGCGGGCGAGTTCGATCGCGACCTCTCCGGCGGGGGTGGGGCGCACTCCGCGGGGCAACCGCTGGAAGAGGTGGATGCCGAGCCGCTTTTCCAGCCCGGCGATCTGGCGTGAGACCGCCGGCTGCGTCATGGTCAGCGCCTCGGCGGTCGCGGAGAACGAGCCGCGGTCGGCCACTTCCACCAACACCCGCAAGGTCCACGTATCAAGCATGTGTTGAGTTTATGGGAAGTCATACAAACCCGCAGTGGCGCTCATGGCGAAGCCGGTCGAGGCTACTGCCGTGACCATCACATCGACGGCCCAGCAACTGGCCTTTCTCGCCGAACACCTGCCCGCGCCCCCCGCCCGCGTCCTGGACGCCGGATGCGGCCGCGGTGAACTCGCGGCCGCTCTGCAGGACCGCGGCTACGAGGTGACCGGCATCGACAGCGACCCGCACGAGGTGGCCGCCGCCCACGACAACGCAGCCCCGGTCATCGAGGCCGACATCACCCGATACCGTGACCGACCCTTCGACGCTGTGCTGTTCTCCTTGTCCCTGCACCACGTCGACCGCCTCGACGCGGCGGTCGCACGGGCCAAGGCCCTCCTGAAGCCGGACGGTCTTCTGATCGCCGACGAGTTCGCCTGGGAACGCGCCGACCGGGCGACCGCCGCCTGGTTCTACGACATCGCCGCCTTGATCTCGTCCGCCGGCCTGCCCGGATGGCGCGGGCCCGCCGAGCCGGCCGACCAGCCGCTCCAGCAATGGACCCGCCGCCACCGCGACGGCGACCCGTCGCACACCGGAGCCGCGATGACCGACGCGATCGCCACCCGGTTCGACCTGACCGAATCCGCCCGCGTGCCCTACCTGCACCGCTATCTCGGCGGATGGCTGCCCGACGATGCCACCGGCCGACGCTGGTTCGCTGTACTGCGGGACATCGAGCAACGTCGCGTCGCCGACGGAACCCTCACCCCGGTAGGGCTCCGACTAGTAGCACGACCAAGTGAGACGACGCCGAGGCCGGCGCACTAAGCCACCGCCGTCCCGACCCCGCAAACCCCGCGTACCCCCTGAGCTGCTGGGACGCGCCGTCCGGTCAGTTCGGCGCGGCGTGTCCGGCAGCGGACTGGACGACGACCACCGGGAGACCGGGGCCTGGATGAAGTGATGGGTCGGCGTGCGATGAATCGAGCCACCGAGCAGCCGGTGCCAGAAGGCGCGCTCCGCGTCGACGTTGGCAGCGTCGATGACCACGGAACTCAGGGTGATGGCCCTGTTCTTCGCGCTGGCCGGTGCTCAGACGGTCGGGATGATCCCGCCGTCGCTGCAGCATCCCGCGCTCGACCGGCTTGCACTGCCAGACCGCATCCCAGCCCCGCCGAGTCCACCTGCGAGCCGACAGGCCCCCGGGCCATGCGCCTAGGCGAGATCCACCAACCGTCCGCCGTAAAACCTCGTTTCGCTTGGGGAGTCTCGGCGGTGGCAGATGAGCGTGGCGGCGATGCCGACGAAGGCCGGGAAGTGCTCGGGCTTGGCCCCTGCCGGCGAAGGTGTGACAGATCTGGAGCATGCGGCGCTTGCTAGCTAAGAGGTTGCGGATTCCCCGCCGTGACCGTGTGCCGGGATGTTGATCGGACTGAGGCATCCCTCGGCGCCGGCCCCGCCCCTCGCCCCCGTAGGGGCGGGGCCTTCCCGGTGGATGAACTGCTTGCCGGCAGAGGCCGGCGCGGGCGCCGCCGAGGGCGGTGAGCGTACGAGGCCCGGGCCCAGTGGCGGTCTGCGATGGCTCCAGCGTGACGTCGCTGTCGCTGCGAGCGCTCTAAGAGGAAGGACACGGGTCGATCGGACGATCCGGCTGGCGCCACCTGGCGACGGACGTTGTGGTGGCGTTAATGGGAACTGGGGTTATGGGACGACATGGACGCACGGCCGATGGCACGGTGTTGCTGGCGGGCCGTTACCGGCTGATCGAGCCGATCGGCCGGGGCGGGATGGCCGAGGTGTGGTGCGCCGAGGACATGTCGCTGGGGCGGCGGGTCGCGGTCAAGCTGCTGGATCCCGCGTCCCCGGCCGCGGGGACCCGCGACGAGTCGGTCGGCACGGTCGGTGAGCGGGTGTGGCGGGAGGCCCGCGGCGCGGCGCGGCTGGTGCATCCCAACGTGGTGCAGGTCTATGACGTGGCGGCCGACGGTGACCGGGTGTTCCTGGTGATGGAGCTGGTCACCGGCCAGGACCTGGCCGCGATGTTGGACGTGAGGGGACCGTTCCCGCCCGGGCAGACGGCCGGGCTCGGGGCGCAGGCGGCCCGCGCGCTGGCCGCCGCCCACACCGCCGGCGTGGTGCACGGTGACGTCAAGCCGGCGAATCTGCTGCTGTCCGACGACGGCGTCCTCAAGCTCACCGACTTCGGCATCGCCCGTCCCCTGCACGTCCCCGCCACCGAAGAGGCGGCCGGAAAGGTGGTGGGCACCGCCGGGTACCTGGCCCCCGAAGTCGCTCTCGGGCAGCCACCCGGCGAGGCCAGCGACCTGTACGCGCTGGGCTGCGTGCTCTATGAGCTGTCCACCGGACAGCCGCCGTTCACGGCCGACACCTCCGTGTCGGTGCTCCACCGGCACCTGCACGACCCCCCGGTCCCGCCAGGACGGCTGCGTCCGGAGGTCCCGCCGAACCTGGAGCAGGTGATATTGCGGCTTCTGGCGAAACACCCCGAGAGGCGGACCAGTGACGCCGCCCGCGTGGCCGAGGTGCTGGAGCTGATCGGTCAGGCTGGAACCCCGAGCCCGGTGACGGACAAGCCGTCCAACGTCACCGAAGTGCTTCCCGCCCTTGCTCCGACCGGCGCCCGGCACGCCCGTCCGCACACCAAGGTGCTGCCGCCTCAGTCTTCCCTGGTGGCATGGCTCGCACGGCGCCCGCTGCTCGTCGCCGCACTCGGCGCGGTGGCCGTCATCATGGTCGCCGTCATGGTCGCCGTCATCGGGCCGGAAGACCGACCCGCCGCGGCTCCCTCCCAGTCCACTGGTCCGTCGGCCCAAGGTCCGAGCCGGGCGCGATCAACCGAACCGGCGACGCGCCCGCCGTCCACGGCATCGACACTGATCGCCCTCCAGCAACGCATAGCCCGGCAGGCCGACAGCGGACGGCTCGACGAGGAGACCGCCGACAAGGTCACCGAACACCTGGAGAAGATCGCCGAACACCTCCGCGAGGGCAAGGACGACGAGCTCGCCGAAAAGGTCGCCGAGATACGCGACAAGCTCGACGAGGCCTCCCGCCGAGGCGGCTGGACGCCCGACCCCACCACCTTGCGCCTCCTCGACACGTTGTCCGGCGCAGAGTGACAGCCTCCAGATCAACGGTCATGTCGGCGTTTCGATATCGCTTTGGTCTATGGGAGCTGCGAATGGCGAACGAGAAGAATGAACCACACAGTTTGTGACGACGAGTTCGCACGCCCCTACAATGCGTGGGCATGGCACATCCTCCCCCGTACGGTCAAGATCCCCGCCACGCTCCCCCATACGGCCAGGGCCCTCACCCGCCGCCGCCTCACCCTGGGGTAGACCCGTATCAGTCGCGCCACCACGCCCGCCGCCGCCATGACGGCTCAGCGGCTGTGGCCAACGTCGTTCGCGTGGTCACCGGCACCGTCGCCGTGATCTTCCTGCTGCACATCCTGTTCGTGGTCTTCGACGCCAACCAGGGCAACGGCTTCGTCCACGGCGTCTACAGCGTCGCCAAGGCCCTCGTCCTCGGCCTCGGAGACGTCTTCACCCCCGACGACGCCACACTCGGTGTTGTCCTGAACTACGGATTCGCCGCGCTGCTCTACCTCGTCGTCGGCCAACTCATCGTTCGTGCCCTGAACCGCCCTTGATGCCTCGACACGGCGACCGGCCTTCAGAGTCATACGGGTCTGGGCCTGCCGGGTTCGGGGAGCGGTCACACGCGGCGGGATCACCGCGATGGTCCGGCCGCCTGGGTGGCAAGGACAAAAGGTGGCTTGGTGGAACGGTGGCGGTGGCGGCCTGGATCACGTCCTCGATCCGCGATCGTTCTCGATGGGATCAGGTTCGTAGGCGCGTGACCGCCTCTGCTGCGTTGTCCTCTATGCGTCGTCCGAGATGGGCTAGCAGGGCGACGAATGTGTCGGCGGTCGGGCTGATGAGCACGGGCTCGGCGAACATGCCGGCTCGACGCTGGGCATCGCCGACTCCCTGCCTGGCGTATGCCCAGACCGCGTCGATGATGTCCTCGTCGGCTGGATGGTCGAGCTTGGCGCCTTGGGCGATGTCCCATCCGTGGACGAGGCTTTCGACGAGGGAGATGGAGGCGAGTTCCGTTCCGTGGGCCGGTCCGGCGAGGAAGGGGAATTGCCGTTCCAGCGCCCCGGGTTCGCTGAAGGCGGCCAGCGAGCGTTCGGCCACCGCGCGGAAAGCCGTGGCGGGGTCGGTGCCGAGATGGTCGGTGTCGGCCTGGCGTTGGGCGTCGGCTTCGGCGGGGTCGAGGGGGGTGCCCTCGGCTACCTGGGCGATCAGGAGCAGCCCGCCGGTCAGGTGGTCGGCGGTCTGCCGAACCGTCCATCCGTTGCAGGGGCCGGGGGAGGCCCAGCCTTGAGTGGTGATCTGTTCGATCAGTTCGGCCGTGGCGTCGTAACTGCGCCGCAGCAGCCGCAGCAGGTCGCTCGTCCTGACCGTCGCGCGGCGCAGGTCTTCGGCGTCGTAGATCAGCTCTGCCCGGACGATCTGCCCGTCACGGATGTGCAGCAGTTCGGCGGCGGTGAGGGTGCCGGGCAGCGGGTCCATTTCCCAGTCGATGATCGAGCAGACCGTCTGGCCGGTGACGAATCGGTGCCGGACGCGGAAGCCGCGCACGGCGGCGCCCGCCTTCCGGGCCATCGCCCGGTAGCCGTCGGCGGTGCGGAAGCTGGCGACCGGGCCGGTGAAGGTGAGGTCGGCGGCCAATGGGACGTCGGTCATGTCACCGGCATGGTGGATCCAGGCGTCGTAGTACTGGTCGGCGATGGCGAGGACATCCACGGTTTCTCCCGGGGATCGGGCCGCGGCGCGGCCGTGCACCCTGACAGATCCTCGGGAGCATGACGACTCATCGGTGCCATGGCGCTCGTCCTACGGCCATTTGCCCCGGCGGCCGGCGCGCCCAACTCCGCGAGTGGCCAATGAGGTGGATCTGGTTCTTGCAGACCCTCATGACCTGTGCGATGGCCGCCTCGCGCTGACCTTCGGTTGCGCCGTCACACGTGGATGGGGGCGTTGACCGGCGGGTGCGAGGGCGGGAGAGCGAACCAGCCGAAGACGTCGGCGTTCGGAAACCCGGTGATCTCGGCGATTCCCGCCGGGTGGATGGTCAGCACCATGATGCCGTAGCCGAGGCAGGTACCGGTGGCGTCCGGCAGGTAGGCGGCCAGGGCGGGCTGGCGGTTGGCGGCGGTCTGCACCAGCCGGATCCGCTCCAGGCGGCCGCCGGCGGGCTGGGTGGCGAAGAAGCCGATGACCGCCGCGCGTCCGACGAACTCGACCGGTTCGGGCGGCATGCGCAGGACGGCGTCCTCACGCAGCAGGGCCGCCAGCGCATCAAGGTCGCGTCGTTGCCAGGACCGGACGAACCGTCGCAGGATCCGCTGCTCATACGCGTCCAGTGCACGCTCTGGAGGTGCGGCCTTGGAGCGCAGGGTGGCGCGGCCGCGCTGCAAGGCGCTGTTGACCGCGGGGACGGTGGTGCCGAGATAGTCGGCGACCTCGGCTGCGCTCCAGCACAGCACCTCGCGCAGCAGTACCACCGCGCGCTGTGTGGCGGGCAGTAGTTGCAGGGCCGCCACGAAGGCCAGGGCGACCGATTCGCGTTGCTCGACCACGTGGACGGGGTCGAGTTCGTCCAGAAGCCGGTCGGGGTATGGCTGCAGCTGGCCGACCTCGGCCAGCACGGTGGGTGTCCGGTTGCGGCGCTCGATGCTCTTCAGGCAGGTCGTCGTTGCGATCCGGAACAGCCAATGATGAAACGGGGCGCGAGCCTGGTAGGTGTGGAGGCTCCGCCAGGCCCGCAGCAGGGTGTCCTGAAGGGCTTCCTCGGCCTCGGTCAGTGAGCCGAGCATGCGGTAGCAATGCAGGTGCAGGGCTCGCCGGTGCGGTGCCATCAGGGCTTCGAAGGCCACCTCGTCACCCGACCGCGCGGCTTCCAGCAGCGCCGCCGCGTCGGCGTCGGCCGTTTCCATGCCCAGCACAGTAGCCGCCCTCCCCGACACGACCGATGAGTCGGCCGCCCACGGCGGATCGAACATGGCGACGACCGACGACGGCACGGGAGGGCACTGTGACTCCGGAAGAGCTGTTCTGGGAGCTGGCCGAGCCGATGCTCGCCGACAGCGCGATCACGCGTTCGACCATGATGGGGCTGCCATGTCTGCGGCATCATGGACGTTTCTTCGCCGCACTGGACCGCCGGAGCGCGGCGCTGCTGATCAAACTGCCCCGGTCACGTGTCGCGCAGCTCATAGCCGACGGTCGCGGCCGTCCGTTCGCTCCGGCGGGACGAACGTTCCGTGAGTGGGTCGCGTTGCCCTCGCCGGATCGGCGACTGTGGAGGGCTCTTCTGGAAGAGGCCCGGGGATTCGCCGCCGCTTCGACGGCGTAGCCGGCCGTGACCGGCACCGCCTCGGGCGGCCGGCTACGCCGGAGGAAGCCGCGTTCGGCCGATCGGGCTTTTCCTAGGTGCGGCGCTGCGGTCAGGTTCCGGCGACGGCTGCGAACGGGCGGACCTCGATCGGGGCGCCGATGGCGGCGGTGACCTTGGACGCCCAGTTCAGCGCGACGTCCAGATCGGCCGCCTCGATGATGTAGAAGCCGCCCAGGTGCTCTTTGGACTCGGCGAAGGGACCGTCGGTGGTCAGCACTTCGCTGCCGGACATGCGCACGACGGTGGCCGTGTCGGGCTCATGCAGACGGGCGGAGAACACCCACGCCCCGGTCGACTTCAGCTCCTCCTCCACGGTGGCGAGCCGCTCGTAGGACCGCCGCATCTCTTCCTCCGACGTGGGTGCGCGCGAATGGTCCTGGGTGCTGTGGACCGACAACATGTAATGCGTCATGAGGTCCTCCTGACATGGCGGGCGCTTCCCGCTTCACCCTCACTACGAATGGGCTGCCCTCGAATCGACACCTCCACCGAGATTCGTCGGTCTGGCGTCTCTCACAACTCGGAGTTCGAGGATTCGCCGCTGTTTGCGCCGCGATGGCTCCCGTCACGGCGACCGCGACACAGCTGAGGAGGGCAGTGTCGACCGCATCGGTGAACGCGGTGTGGACCATCGTCCGGATCTGTTCCGCGTCCGGGCTGAGGCCGTCTCTACTGAGCGCTTCGTTGGCGGCTGTGACGAAGCGGTGTTGCCATACTCCCGAGACCACCGTCACACCGGCGGTGATCCCCAGGAGGTAGGCGACGTAGGAGACGTTGCGCCCGCTGATCGACCGCTCGGATGGGACGTGCTGCAGGGTCGCGGCGGCGGTCGGGTCTTCCTGGAGCCCGAAACCGGCGCCCGCGATCGCCGGCGGGGCCAGGAAGAACGTCCAGCCGGGATGGGCCCCGGGGCCTTGCCGGTGAGGGATTCGGCGATGGGCGCGACGACGACCGCACCGGCGATGATCGACATCAGCAACGCCCCGGCTACCAGGGCCGAGTGGCCGAGTTGGACCTGCAGGAGATGGGACAGGCCGAAGAACAGGCCGAGGCTGGCGAACTCTCCGAGGCCGCGCGTTAGATTGCCGGCGGCGAAGCGATGCGAGGCGGCCAGGTCGCGGTCCACGAGCGGGGCGTCGGCGCGCCGCTCGTGGAGGACGAAGAGGCCGAGGAGGACGACCCCGGCGACGACGAAGGCCACGATCGGCGGTGAGCTCCAGCCGCGCGACGGGTCGTCCTTCGAGCATCGATCCTCAGTGCGCACCTGGCTGTACCGGATCGCGACGAACGCCTGCCTGACGGCTTCCGCGCAGAACGCCCGCAGACCGCTGCCGTCTGGGATGGCCGGCCCGAGCAGTGACATCAACGTGCCGGGCACCCCCGACGGAACCGACATCGGCTGGTTGCAGCCGTTCCCGACCGCATCGACCCGGCCAGGACCTTCTGACCCGCCGTGGGTCATCGAGTCACGCGGGAGCCTGCGTCTCGCGTTCATCGCGGCACTGCAACTGCTGCCACCCAGGCAACGTGCCGTGCTCATCTGCGCGACGTCCTCGCCTGGCGAGCCGCCGAGGTGGCCGACCTGCTCGGCATCTCGCCGGTCGCGGTCAAGAGCATCCTGCAGCGTGCCCGGGCCCGACTGGCAAGGACGGCTCCCAACGAGGCTGAGATCACCGAACCGGCGGAGCCCCGACTGCGCAGGCTGCTCGAAGCCTGTGTGTCGGCGTTGGAGAACGCCGACATCACCACACTGGTGCAGTTGCTACGGGCGGACGCCCGTTTCGAGATGCCGCCGTTCTCGACGTGGTTCGAGGGACGTGACGCCGTCGCACGCTTCATCGGTTCCCGGGTGCTCGACCGGCCGGGCACGTCGCGGCTCATGCCCACGCAGGCCAACGGACAGCCGGCCGTCGCGGCCTACCGGCGCGGCGTCGATGGTATGCACCGGGCACACGCCATCCATGTGCTCACGATCGACGACACGTCGATCACCCGGATCGTCGCCTTCCTCGACGCTGACCTGTTCTCCCGCTTCGACCTACCCAAGCGAGTACCCCACCGCCGCGCAGAAGTGAAGGCCAGCCTCCCTGCCGACGAACGCACCGCTTGGATCATCCAGGGGTGCCGAGCGAAGTGAAACCTCCGACTATTGCTCCGAAGGCAACGTGGGCGAGGACGGTGACCAGTGGCGTGCTGGGTCCGTAGTTGAGCATCAAGAAGCCCGGGGGTTCCAGCTGGGCGGCCTTGGGAGCGCTGGTCATCGGGCTGCCCATCCGCGGGTGGACCAACGGCAGCAGGACGTTCACCAGCGCGGTGCCGGCGAAGATCCCGTGCATGAGACCGAAGAGTGCTCCGAGCCACCAGCCGGCGTGGCCGATGGCGAGAAAGACGGCGTAGTAGACGAACGCGAACAGCTCCCCGTTGACGAAGTGCATGAGGTAGCCGATCGCCTTGGCGCGGGCCCGGTCGCCGGTCACGGCGGTGCCGAGCAGGAACGGCAGGTCCATCCGGGTGAGTTTGAACTCGCTGGCGGTGCGCAGGACGGTGGTCAGGACCAGTGTGCCGACGAACGCGCCCGCGGCGGTTCCCCCGGCGCTCACCTGCCCGCCTTCCCCGCGACCGAGTCGATGGTGCACGCGGCACTGATCAACGCCAGGTGGCTCAGCCCCTGGGGCAGGTTTCCCAGGAAGGCGCCGGTGTCCGGATCGATCTCCTCGCCGTAGAGGCCGACGTCGTTGGCCAGCCTGATCAGGTCGTCCATCAACGCGACGGCCTGGGCGAGGCGCCCGGTGCGGGCGAGGCACTCGGCCAGCCAGAAGGAACAGGCCAGGAACGCGCCCTCGGTGCCGCTCAACCCGTCCTCGCCGGAGTACCTGTCGACGAACGGACCGTGCCGCAGTTCCTGTGCCACCGCGTCGACCGTGGCGCGCATGCGGGGATCGCCGGGATGCGAGTAGCCGTGGAGAAGGCCGGAGAGCACGGCGGCGTCCAGGTCCGAACTGCCGGCGGAGCGCGTGTAGCAGCGGCGACGGGGGGAGAAGCAGCGTGTCTCGACGAAGTCGCGCACCTGGGCGCGGGCGAGTCGCCAGCGGTCCGAGCCGCGGTCGGGGATCAGGCCGCGCTCGCAGAGGTCGATGGCACGGTCGAGCGCGACCCAGCACATGATCTTCGAGTGCGTGAAGTGCAGGGGAGCGCTGCGGACCTCCCAGATCCCCGAGTCCGGCGACCGCCAGGCGGCGCAGACGAAGTCGGCCAGCTCGGCCAGGCGCCGGGCGATGTCCGCGTCCAGGCGTCCGGCGGCGCCGGCGTGCAGCCAGCCGGTCTGCATCAGCTCACCGTAGGTGTCCAGCTGGTCCTGGGCGCCCGCCGCGTTGCCGATCCGCACCGGTCTGGAACCGCGGTATCCGTCCAGGGGGAGTACCCGTTCCGGCGTGTCGGGGCCCCCGTCCAGCCGGTAGAGCACCCGCAGTCGCGGATGCGTGAGCTGGGTGGCGTGCATGAGCCACCAGAAGTAGGCGTGCGCCTCGGTGGAACATCCGAGCCGCAGTAGTGCGTCGAGGGTGAACGCCGAGTCGCGGACCCAGGAGAAGCGGTAATCCCAGTTGCGTTCGCCTCCGATGTGTTCCGGCAGTGAGGATGTCACCGCGGCGGCGATCGCCCCCGAGGGCGCGAAGATCAGGAGCTTGAGCGCCAGTGCGCTGCGCAGCACGGCGTCGCGCCACATGCCTTCGTACGAACGTTCCCGCGACCAGCCCTGCCAGACCGCGATGGTGTGCTCCATACGGGCATCGCATTCGGAACGGGTCGGCAGGACGAGCGGTTCCTGGTGCGCGAACGGCATCGCCAGCAGGGCTCGCCGCCCCTCTCTCAATTCAAGGCGGCCATTGATCGCCTGGTCAGCGCACTCCGGCTCACCCGCGTCCCAGGCACAGACGGCGAGGGCGTCCCCGCCTGCCTCCGCCACCGGTACACCGGCGCGCCTTGTGATGCGTGGACGGTGAGCGCCGTAACCGAACCGCGGCTGCACGCTCCAGCGCACGGGCACGGTCCCGGCCACACCGTCGAAACGCCGTTGCAGCTCCCGCATCGGCCCCAGCGTCCCGTCGCCCTCCAGGGTCAGCGCATCGGTGACCCGCAGACTGCCGCGGGCGGTGGTGAACGTGGTCTCCAGCACGTTCGTGCCCGGCAGGTACCGGCGCGCGACCGTGAACGGCTCCGCCGGCTCCAGCAGAAAATGCCCGCCCCGGACGGGGTCCAGGACGGCGGCGAACACCGAGGGTGAGTCCAGGTCCGGCATACCCAGCCAGTCCACCGACCCGTCGGCGGCGATCAGCGCGGCACTCCGCCCGTCCCCGATCACGGCGTAGTCGCGCAGCCGGGCGTAGCCGTCCCTCCGGAAGGCTGTCATGCGCCTGGACCGTGCGAGGCGTCACCACCAGGGCCGCCGACTTCCATGGATCCATGCTCTCACCTGGTCACGGTCCGTTGCTTCCGTCTCCTCCACATGTGACGTCAAGGCTTCGCGTGTTTCACCGCCGTCCGCCAGAAGGCTCCGGGAGATCCTCAAGCACGCAGTCCGACGAAGAGGTAGAGGCGCGCTTTCAGGATGCACGCCGAGACGGCGAGGATCACTGTTCGGTGGCGGGCATGGGTTTGCGGGGCTTCGCCGGTGCGCCCTGGACGGCCGCGTGGACGACCTCCGCGACGTTGTAGCCGAGGATGCCCGCCACGTCGGTAAGTCCCGGAGTGCTGAGGACCGCGTTGGCCTCGCCGGCCTTCAGGCTGCGCCGCCAGCGGGTGTCCTCCCGGGGCTTCTCGTCGTTCCAGTACGCCCGCGCATGCCTCACGAAGTCCTCAGCCTCCGCACGCCCGGGACCGTCGAGCCGCCGAATGTAGCCCTCCAGCTGCTCCTTCCCCACATATGGGACGAAAGAGCTCCAGTTGCCGCCGGTGTCATGGATCCTCGTGTTGTCGGGCTCCGCGTCCAGCGGAAGGTGCAGGAAGCCGGCCAACCGCTCCAGGGACCGTTCCGGGCGCGCCATGTAGTCCTCGTAGCGGACGACCATGTGCGGCAGACCGTACGTGTTGACGGTGCGGAGGGCGTCCACGTACGTGTCCCGCCAGATGCCCGCGCCCCGCCACAGCGGCTCCCCCGTCCGGTTCTGGTAGCTGAGCGCGAAGGCGATCGGGTTCCGCGCCGTGACGATCACGGATAGCGTCGCCCGGCTCGTCGGGTCGGCGAGCTGCTGCTCGACGGCCTGCCGGAGCCAGGCGACGTACTTGCTTCCGTCGACGACCACCGAAACCCCCAGTGACCGGGCGAACCGCCGGTGCATGCCGAGGATGTCGTCGTACGACACCCGCTCCCGGAGCGCGTCCGTGAAGTGCCGGCACTCCTTGCCGAGCAGTGAGCAGGGCCCGCAGACCAGTCCGGCGTCTTTGTGGCTGTACTCGGGCATCTGCGTGAAGTTGTTCAGCTCACCGACGTAGTGGGCGCCCCGGATCCGAGCGGTCATGTCCCGCCCGAGCAGGGTCGAGCCCGAGAACAGCGTGCCGACGACGAAGACCGAGGTCGGCAGGCGGTCCTGCCCGTCGCGGAGCCTGGACCGGAGGTTCGCGAACCGGCCAGGCTGAACGGGGACCGCATGCTTCTCAACGTCCATGTTCACGCCTACGGGAAAGATGAGGACCAGCCGGCCGGAAGGAGGTGACCGTGCAGAGCATTGTGCACGCTACCGCCGTCCACTGCGAGCGGCCCGGCAATCGCTCTGCCAGCATGAATCCGGCTCCGCCGCTTCCCTGCGGACCCCGGATCTTCCATCAGTCGATCCGGCTGCGGCGTCCTCGCGAGGCGCGATGTGGGCGATGCCCTCTCAGGTACTGCCGATCGGGTGCTCACGTGTAGTTGAGTATCAGTGCTCAAGGCCGGGCACCGGTCGCCGCCTACGTTCTAGACCATGAGTTCTGGACAGCAGACCGTCGGGTCGATCGGCGAGGCGCGGGCTTCGCGGAAGGCGAGGGGGTCGGCGTCCCTGGTGCTCGGTGCGCTCGCCGTGGCGATGATCGCTTGCCCTTGGTCGCCGTCCTTCGCGTCGCCGTGGATTCGGTTTCTCCCCGTATACCTGTTCGTGCCCACCGTCATCAGCGCGCTGGTCTCCGGAGGCGTCGCTCTCCAGCGCATGCGGGGTGACGAGGACGCCGACCGTCGCCGGGCGCGGGCCGGGATCACTCTCGGGCTGGTGGCCATCGCGCTGGCGCTGGCGACGGTCGCCTGGGCGATCTGGACTCTGAGTCAGGTTGAGACGTACTGACGAGGGGCAGGGCGCCCGGAGCCGGCCGAGCGCCCTCTGGTGACCGCTGGCGTGACATCGGCGCTGTGCGGGGTGGGCGTAGCTGTTGTCGCCAACATCCCCGGTGAAGGTGTCAACGAGTACCAGCGCACCGGGCGGCGTCCGGACGATCCGGAAAGCTGGTCTGCTGGGCTGGCTCTGGCGTTGACGGCCTGGGACATCACCACTGGCGAACGGCACGGCCCGTTCCATCCGGCCGGCGTTCCGGACGAGGAGTGGTGCTTGACCCGGTCCCTGGGTGCCGGTGCGGTGGCGCCGGACGACTCCGGTCAGCTCGCGGAACTCTCCGCGGGGCCGCTCCACAAGGGTTCGGGGACCTCGGCGCCGAACGGGCGGCTCCAGTGGTTGCGGGAGGCCACCTCGTGCACGGGGCGCCGGTTGGCCGCGACGCCCCACCGGCCCAGCGGGTAGCCGAAGGCCAGCATCGCCGTCAGCCGCCACCCCTGCTCCACGGGGACGCCCAGCATGTCCGTGACCGTGTCTTCGGCGTAGCGGAGGACGGTGCTCATGACACCGCCGACGCCCTCGGCCCGCGCGGCGAGGAACGCGCTCCAGATCGCGGGATAGATGTTCGCGCCGCCGTGGTCGTCCACGGCGAACACGAAGATCAGGAGCGGGATCTCCTCGAAGTGGTCGGTGAAGTACCCGCCGGACGCCTTGATCTTCCGCATGGTCTCGGTGCGGCCCGCGTCGTCGCCCGGGACCGTCATGCCCAGGGTGCCCGCCGCGAGGTCTCGGCACTCCAGCTCCCGGCACTCGCGGTAGAGCTCGGCGAGCCGCCGCTTGTGGTTCGGGTCGTCGACGGCCAGGAAGTGCCAGCGCTGCGTGTTGCCCCCGTTCGGCGCGCGGATGGCCGCGTCGAGGATGCGGCACTGCGTCTCCAGCGGGACGGGGTCGGGCCGCATCCGGCGCATCATCCGGGTGGTGTAGAGCGCTTCGTGGACGTCCAAGGGTCATCCTCCCGCCGGCGGGTTCGTGGCGGGGATATTGCCACGCTGATTCATTACAGTCAATAGCTGTAACGAAAGTCGCCCGAGATGTCGTGCGAGGTCACGGCGCCGCCGGTGTTCCGCGAAGGTAGTTAAGTTACAAGTCTTGACTGTAACTAATCTCCCCAGCAAGATGAGCGCACCACGCCGCAGGGCCGGTCCTCCAGGCGAGGTGTTCATCATCTTCGGCGACGGGAGAATCTCGTGGCGTCCATGAACCTCACAACACGATCGTGGCTGGTGGTCTGGGGGAGTACCGCGGCGCTGACCGTGAGCGCCTCACCGCTCGTCCTGCAGACCGTCGGCCTGTTCATGAAGGAACTCGGCGAGGACTTCGGCTGGACGCGCACCGAGGTCAGCGGCGCGAAGAGCCTCGCCGGGCCGGTGGCCGCGCTCGGCGTCCTGCTCTTCGGCTTTCTCATCGACCGGTTCGGGCTGCGCCGGGTGATGATCCCGGCGCTCGTCCCCTTCGCCGGCAGTATCGCGCTGCTCGCGCTGACGCCGGACTCGCTGCCGGTGTTCTACGCGATCTCGATGCTGGTCTCCCTGCTCGGCGCGGCCCAGCAGCCGCCCCCCTACACCAAGGCCGTCGCCGGATGGTTCGACGCGCGGCGGGGTCTGGCGATCGGCATCGCCGTATGCGGCATCGGGCTCGGCACCTCGCTCATACCGCAGTACACGCAGTTCCTCATCGACCACGTGGGCTGGCGGGGGGCCTACGCGGGCCTGGCGGTGCTCCTGCTGGTCGTCGCGCTGCCTCCGTGGATCCTGGTCATCCGCGAGCCGAACGCGCAGGAGCGCCGGCGGCTCACCGGGGACGCCCCGCGCCCGGCGCCCGGCACGGAGCAGGCCGGCGAGGCGCCCGGGATCGAACGCCGCCGGGCGCTGCGCACGCGGTCGTTCTGGATCCTCGCGGCGGGGACGTTCGTCGCCTCGGTCTCCCTGAACGGCAGCATGACGCACCTCGTCCCGATGCTGACGGACCGGGGCATGACGGGCGCCGCGGCGGCGGCCGTCCTCATCCCCGTCGGCATCGCCTCGCTCGTCGGGCGGCCGGTCGCCGGGATGCTGCTGGACCGGTTCCGGGGGCCCCGCGTCGCCTTCGTGCAGCAACTCGTCCCCGTGGTGGCCTTCGTGCTGATCGGCACCGGCGTCTCGCCCGTCCTCGGCGCCGTCTGCCTGGGCCTGGCCGTGGGCCTCGAGGTCGACCTGGCCAGCTATCTCACGAGCCGGTACTTCGGCCTGCGCAGCTTCGGGCAGATCTACGGGGCCATGTTCGCGATCTTCGTGCTCGGTGCCAGCGCGGGAGGACTCCTGTTCGCGGTGTTCTACGACAGGCTCGGCGGCTACGACCCGGCGTTCTACCTCTGCGGTGGCGCTCTCGTGGCCACGGCCTTTCTCTTCCTGCTGCTCGGGCCGTACGCCTATCCGACGGCGCGGAAGGTGCGGGGCTCGGCGCCGGCCGCGCCGCCCGCGCGGTCGGCCGCGAGCGGCGAGTAGCCGGGGTCAGCCGTGCGCGCCGCTCCCGGTGCGGACGTCACGGTGGTCGGCGGCGATCGCGGGCCACACGGTGTCGACGATGCGGTCGGCGAAATCGGCGCCGGGGCTTTCGCCCGTGCGGAGGTAGTCCGCGAAGTAACTGCCGAAGCACATGGTCACGACGATGTCGAGATCGATGTCCGGGCGTACCGCGCCGCGCTCCCTGAGCAGATGGAGCGTGGTGATCAGCTCCTGGCAGCGCGGCCCCACGCCGTGCTCGCGCAGTTGTTCCAGCAACCTCGGTTCGCGATCGGCCTCGGCCATGAAGTTTCCATGCAGGGCCATTGCGGCTTTGTTGTTGTAGCGCGGGTCAAGTCGGCGCACGGCCTCCTTGAAAGCGTCGACCGGTTCCAGCCGATCCCAGTCAATGGCGGGATAGGCCTCGCGCTGCATGCGCAGTCCGTATTTGAGCGCGTCGACGACCAGGTCGTACTTGGTCGCCCAGCGGCGGTACAGCGTGGGGCGGGTGACGCCCGCGTCGGCCGCGATGTCGCCGATGGTCATCTGGGAGTAGCCGTCGCTGGCGAGGCGCTTGCGCGCGGCCTGGATGATCGCGTGCTCGATCGCGGGATCGCGGGGACGGCCGCCGGCGCGCGACGAACGGGCGCCGGCGGCTCCGCCCCGGGGCGTCCGGCCCCGGTCGTCCTGGTCGCTGTTGCTCATCTGTGCACCTCCGGCGCCAAGGATAGCCGGGGAGGGGGTGGCCCGAGGTCGTTTCGTTACAGCTATTGACTGTAACGAAACCCTGTGTGAAACTCGTCCGCGGCGGGGCCATCCGCCTGTCGGGGGCGCACGGATCGTCACCGATTTCCGGACATCACTGAATCCTGGAAGGACGGCGATGGACAGCAAGCGCGCACTCATCGAGTGCAGCATTCCGTTCCTGAGCGAGATCAAGAACCGTACCGCCGGAAAGGAGCTCGAATCCTGGCTGAACGCCACGTACTCGGCGGGGACCGGGCTCTACGACGAATTGTCCAGGCTGATCAGAATCGGAGTCCTCGAGGAGGGCTGGGCGGCCGACACCGAGGTCGACGGCCCGCGCTACCGGCGCGGTCTCATCACCGCGCCCTCGGAGGAGACCTCCTACTTCAGCATCACCGCCGTCTACATGGACAGCGTGGCCCGCTACCGGGGGCAGTACCACGCGCACCCGTACGGAGAGGTCAACATGGTCGCGCCCATCAGCCCCGACGCCGAACTCCTCGGCCCGCGGGGCTGGCAGGGCGCGGGCTGGACCGCCCCCGCGCCCGGCAGCCACCACTATCCGGAGGTGCGCGGCGGCGCGCTGATCGCGCTGTTCTACCTGCCCGCGGGCCGCATCTCCTACGACATCCGGCCCTCCGAAGCGGCGCGGTGACGGGCCGATCATGACTCTCGACATCGTCGCCCTCTCCGGCAGCCTGCGCCGCACCTCCCACAACACCGGACTCCTCCGCGCGCTCCAGGCCGTTGCCCCGCCGGGCGTCGCCGTCCACCTCTGCGACCGCCTGCGCGCACTGCCGCTCTTCGACCAGGACCGCGAGCGCGAGGACGTCCCCGCCCCGGTCGCCGATCTGCGCCGGCGCATCAAGGAGGCGGACGGCGTCGTCATCGCCACCCCCGAGTACAACTCCGCGATCCCCGGGGTGCTCATGAACGCCCTGGACTGGATGTCCCGTCCCGCCGACGACTCCAGCCTCCGCGGCAAACCCGTCGCCATCCTCGGGGCGTCCCCGTCCCAGTTCGGCACCGCCCGCGGCCAGACGGTCCTGCGCCAGGTGCTCCACCGCATCCAGGCACCGGTCGTCGTGCAGCCCGAGATCACCGTGTTCCGCTCCCACGAGCGCTTCACCCCTGACGGCACCCTCCTTCCCGACGAGGTCACCGAGGACCTGATGCGCCGCCTGCTCGACGAGCTGGTCCGCCTCATCGAGGCGACCACCCGCACCGCGGCCGCCGCCTCGGCCTGACCGCCCTGTCCGGCTCGCTTCGCCCACCCCACCGATCGAACCCCGAGGAGCCCGCATGCCGATGGAAACCGCCTACGGGCGCGCCGCCGCCACGCACAATCCGGAACTGACACACGTCGGTCCCGGCACACCGGCCGGCGAGCTGTTCCGGCGCTACTGGCAGCCGGTCGCCCTGCTTGCCGACGCCACGACCACCCCGCGCAAGATCAAGATTCTCGGCGAGGATCTCGTCCTGTTCCGGACCCGCAAGGGCGAACCGGGCCTGGTCCACCCCAACTGCGCGCACCGCGGTGCCTCGCTCTACTACGGCAAGGTGGAGGACGACGGCATCCGGTGCTGCTACCACGGATGGCTCTACGGCACCGACGGCGCCTGCCTCGACCAGCCCTGCGAGCCCGAGGGCGGGCGGCACCGCGACCGCGTCCGCCAGCCGTGGTACCCGCTGCGCGAATGGGCCGGGCTGATCTTCGCCTACATGGGCCCGCCGGACCGGATGCCCGTCTTCCCGCGCTTCTCGATCTTCGAGGACCTGGGGGAGGGCGAGGCGCTGGTCGCCGACGACCGGAGCATCGGCGCGGGCGGCCCCGTCATCGTCGACTTCAACTGGCTGCAGCATTTCGAGAACGTGATGGACCCGTTCCACATCCCGATCCTGCACGGCTCGTTCTCCGGCGTGCAGTTCGTCAGCGAGATGGGCGTCCTGCCAGAGGTCCGGTGGGAGCTCACCGGCCTCGGCGTCCGCAGCGTCCAGGACCGCCGCCTCGACGACGGGCGCACCTACCGGCGCCGCACCGAGGTGGCCCTGCCGAACTTGCGGATCGTCCCCGACCCGGTGCTGGACGTCCTCGGCCCGGCCGACTCCCTCGGCTGGGTCGTCCCCCTGGACGACACGGCGTTCCGCGTCTACACGGTGTTCCGCACCGGGAACCCCGAGGCGATCGCGAAGATCCGCACCCGCTTCGACGGGCGTCCGTGGGAGGACCTGACCGACGAGGAGCACCAGCGGATGCCCGGCGACTACGAGGCGCAGAAGGGCCAGGGCGACTTCGCCGACCACGCCGCCGAGCACCTGGCCACCACCGATCGCGGCGTCGTCATGCTCCGCCGGTTGCTCAAGCGGCAGATCGACGCCGTCGCGGCGGGCGAGGATCCGGTCGGCGTGGCCTTCACCGAGGACGACGCGCTGCTCCGGCTGGACGCGGCCGCCTTCATGGTCGAATGAGCGACCTGCTCGTGCGGTCACTGACCTGGGAGGCCGACGGCGTCCTGTCCGTCACGCTGGCCTCGCCCGACGGCGCCGCACTGCCCCGCTGGTCGCCCGGCGCGCACATCGACCTGATCCCCGGCGGCGCTCCCACCCGGCGGTACTCCCTGTGCGGCGACCCCGCCGACCGCCACCGGTGGCGGATCGCCGTGCTCCGCGCGGACCCGAGCCGCGGCGGGTCGGCCTACGTGCACGACTCGCTGCGGCCCGGCTCGCTCGTCCGCTACGACGGCCCGCGCAACAACTTCGCTCTGGCCGAGGCCGCGAGCCACCTGTTCGTGGCGGGCGGCATCGGCATCACGCCGCTTCTCCCCATGGCCCACGCCGTCGCCGCCGCCGGCACGCCGTGGCGGCTGCTTTACGGCGGCCGCACCCGGACGTCGATGGCCTTCCTCCTTGAACTCGGACGCTACGGCGAGCACGTCGTCGTGAGGCCGGAGGAGGAGTACGGCCCTCTCGATCTGGACGCCGCCCTGGCGGAAGCCCGCGAAGCCTCCGGGACGGGCGGGTCAGCGCAGGGCCTCGCCGTCTACTGCTGCGGCCCGGCGTCTCTGCTGGCCGCGATGGAGGAGCGGGTCCCGGACCTGCGTGCGGAACGCTTCGAGCCCCGGACCGAGCCTTCGCCGGGCGAGCCCGGTGCCTTCGACGTCGTCCTGCGGAGATCGGGCGTCACGCTGCACGTCCCGCCGGACCGCACCGTGCTCTCCGTCCTTGAGGAGGGCGGCGTCCCGATCCCCAGTTCCTGCCTGGAGGGAATCTGCGGTTCCTGCGAGACCACCGTGCTCGAAGGCGACGTGGAGCACTTCGACTCCGTGCTGACCGAGGACGAGCGCGCGGCCGGGAACACGATGTTCCCCTGCGTCTCCCGCTGCCGCTCGCCGCGCCTGATCCTCGACCGGTAGAGCCCTCGATCGGTAGAGCCCTCGATCGGTAGGCCTCCGTGAGGAGCCGGCCTTGCACCGGGTCCGGGCCGGGCGAGCGGACGCGCCTCCGGACGGCGCTAGGAGCCCCTGGACGTGCCGGCGACGATCTTGTCCGCGCCGTCGCCGAGCTGCCGCACCTCCCGGTAGACCCGGCCGCGGAGCCGGGCGAAGCCGGGAAGCTCCTTCGTGGTGAGCTGGTCGCGGGGGCGCGGCAGATCGACCTCGACGATGCTGCGCACCCGGGTGGGACGGTTCGTCAGTGCGATCACGCGGTCGGCGAGGTAGACCGCCTCGTCGATGTCATGGGTCACGAAGATCACGGTGACGCCGTACTCGTGGCGGAGCTTGAGGGTCAGGTCCTCGAGGTCGGCGCGGGTCTGCGCGTCCAGCGAGGCGAACGGCTCGTCCATGAGCAGGATCTGGGGCTCGTAGGCGAGGGCGCGGGCGATGGCCACGCGCTGCTGCATGCCGCCGGAGAGCTGCCACGGGAAGCGGGCGCCGGCGTCGGCGAGGCCCACGGCCTCCAGCGAGTCGGCGATCAGCTTCCCCCGCTTCCCGCGGTCGAGCTTCTTGCGCCGCAGCGGGAAGGCGATGTTCTGTTCCACGGACATCCACGGGAAGAGGGACCTGCTGTAGTCCTGGAAGACGATCGCCATGTCCTCCGGGGTGCGGTCGATGGGCCGTCCCTCGATGCGGACCCGGCCCCTCGTGGCGGGCATCAGTCCGGAGAGGCAGCGCAGCAGCGTGGTCTTCCCGCAGCCCGAAGGACCGACAACGCAGACGAACTCGGAGCGTTCGACGGTGAAGCCGATCTCGTCGATCGCGTGCACCGCCTGATCGCCGGTGCCGTACACCTTGCCGAGGCCCTCGACCTCCAGGATCGGCGTTTCGTTGGTCATCAGGACGCTCCTTTTCGTGCTCCGCGGTGCCAGCGCAGCGAGCGGCGCTCGACGATGCCGAAGGCGAAGTTGAACAGGAATCCGAGGATTCCGAGCAGCACCATCCCCGACCACATCTCGGGGATCGCGAAGGTGCGCTGCGATTCGAGGATGAAGTAGCCGATCCCCTTGGTGCTCGCGACCATCTCGCTGATCACCATGAGGATCAGCGACAGCGACAGCGCGACGCGCACGCCGGCGAAGATCTGCGGCGCGGCGGCCGGGACGATGACGTGGACGAGCCGGTCGCGCCGGCTGACGCGATAGGCGCGCGCGCTGTCGAGCAGGTTGGGATCGACGCCGCGCACGCCGTCGATGGTGTGCATCAGGATGGGGAACAGGCTGACCATGAGGATGATGAACACCTTCATCGTCACGCCGACCCCCAGGACGACGATTCCGAACGGGATCAGCGCCGGCGGCGGGATGGCCCGGACGAAGTCGATGAGCGGCGTCACGGCCGTGCGGAGCCTGCGCACCAGGCCGACGAGGATGCCGAGCGGGACGCCGATGACGATCGACAGCGCGAACCCGGCGAACATGTTGATCAGGCTCGGGACGACGTCCGAGCCGACCCGGTCGAACAGCCAGGTGTCCTTGAAGACCGCGAGGATCCGCGTGAGCGGCGGGTAGAACATGTTCGTGCTGCCCGCCGACCACAGCCCCCAGCCGAGCAGGACGAGGACGGGCGCTCCGATCTGGATCCCGAGGAGCATGGCGCGCCGGTTCACTGGACGACCTCCTGGGCTCGCTGCGAAGGGTGCCACCGGAGGAGCCGTTTCTCGATCGCGACGAACACCAGGTTGAGCAGCACCCCGAGCATCCCGGTCGCGATGATGAGCGCGTACATGAGCTGGTACTGGCCGCCCGCCTGCGCCACGGTGATCGACTGGCCGAGTCCGGGCGCACCGATCACCAGTTCGGCGGTCACGCAGAGGATCAGCGCGGTGGTCGACGCCACGCGCAGGCCGGTGGCGATGTAGGGGACGGCGTTGGGCAGGACCACCAGGAACAGCCGGTCGAGCGGCCGCGCCCGGAACGCGTGCGCCGTCTGGAGGGCGACCGGTTCGATGTCGCGCATGCCGTAGATGGAGGCGATGAGAACCGGCCAGCCGGCGGCGAACGCGGCGAGGAAGATCTTGCTCTGCAGGCCGGTGCCGAGGACGAGGACGACGAGCGGGATGAGCGCGACCGACGGGATCGGGCGCATGAACTCGATGAGCGCGGTCGTGGCGGCCCGCAGGAACTCGTTCGAGCCGATCGCGACGCCCAGGAGCACCGCGATCACCACGGCGATGGCGAAGCTGACCGCCCACCCCTGCAGCGTGTGGCCGATCGCGGTCCAGAGTGCCGGGTCGCCGGTCAGGTTCACGAGTTCGCGCAGATCGCTGCTGATCCGGGGGAACGTCTTCTCCGGCAGCGCCCCCGCGATCGTCGCGAGTTCGAGGACGGCCAGCGCGGCCACGAGGCCCGCGGCGCCGAGAACCCCGTCGCCGAGCTTCGGCGATCGCGGGAGGCGCCGTCTCGGTCCGGTGGATTCCGACATCGGCATGGTCCAGGTCCGGGTCAACGGAAGCTCCTTCCGGGCATGTGTCGGCCGCGTCCGCGTCAATGGGGGCGGCCGCCGTCGGCCACATGTGGCGGGTTCGGGCGCACGCCGGGAACTCCGCGAAAGTTCTCGTGGGACGCTGTCCGCCACAGGACGGCGTCCAGCCGTATAATGAAGGTATTCACTATGATGATTATCTGTCAAGGGTGCCGGGGTGCCGCCCGGCACCGCTGACCAGCCGCCATCCGATCGACCCCAGGCATGGAGAGCAATCGATGAGTCGTCCTGACCCCAGTGGCCGCACCGAGTGGCGGCCGTCCCGTGCCGAGGCCATCGCGCACGAGATCGAGCGGAAGATCATCGAGTCCGCGCTGCCCGACGGGAGCAGGCTGGGCACCAAGGAGGACGTGCGCCAGGAGTACGGCGTCGCCGTCGGGACCATCAACGAGGCCGTCCGGCTGCTCGAGACGCGCGGCGTGGTGGCCGCCAAGCCCGGTCCGGGGGGCGGGCTGTTCACGCTGCGCCCGCCGAGCCACGTGCGGGTCAACCATCTGATCCTCGGCCTGCGCGAGAACGGCGTCAACAGCGCGCACTGCCTTGCGGTACGGGACGCGCTCGAGGAGCCCATCCTCATGGACGCCGCCGCCCACCGCACCGACGCGGACATGGCGGAGCTGCGCGAGCTGCTGGACCGCATGGACGAGCAGCGCACCGACGCGAGGGCCTTCCTGCGGGCCAACTGGGCGGTGCACCGGCGGATATCGGCGATCTCCCCCAACACCGTGCTGCGCGTCATCTACAACACGATGCTCGACACGATCGAGAACGAGATCGAGGACGTCAGCTCCGACGACCTGTTCGCGGCGAGCAAGACCTTCCGCGTCCACGTGGCGCTCGTCGACGCGGTCGAGTCGCAGGACCCCGCGCAGGTGCGCCGCGCCGTGCGCCGGCACAGCCCGCCGACCTCGGTCATCGACTGACGCGGGCGCGGGCGCCCCCGGCGCCCGCGCCGGGGGCCGGCGGCTAGGCGCGGTGGCGGATCTCCCCGTCGACCGCGGTGGCCAGGACCGGCAGGTCGCGCAGGTCGTCCGGGGCGCACCGGGCCGGGTCGGCGCCGAGCGCCACCCAGTCGGCGCGCATGCCCGGCCGGAGCACGCCGACGGCGTGGTCGTTGAACGCGGCGTAGGCGGCGTCGGCGGTGTACATCCGCAGGGCGGTCGCGACGTCGAGCCGCTGGTCGGGGCCGAGCGGCCCGGCGCTGGGCGCGTGGTGGCGGGTGACCGCCTGCCAGATCCCGCGCAGCGGCTCGTACGGCGTGACCGGCGAGTCGGAACCGCCCGTGAGCCGGACGCCCGCGCGGTGCCAGGTCGCGAGCGGCGTCGCCGCGGCGGCGGCGTCGTGGCCGAGCTGGGCGATGAGGCGGTCGGCGAACTGCTCCTGCATGGTCGGCTGGGTGGCGACGACGACGCCCAGCCGCCGCGCGTCGGCCACGTTGCGCTCCGACGGCGTCAGGTAGGCGTGGATCGCCTGGCAGCGCAGCGGCTTCACCGGAGCCGTGCGATCGGCGTGGTCGAGCACGTCGAACAGCAGGTCGAGGGCGCCGCCCCCGACGGCGTGCACCCCCAGGGACCAGCCGCGCGCCGCGAGGCCGGACGCCAGCGCGCGCATGGTGTCCGGGTCGAGCAGGAGCTGCCCGTGGTCGCCGCACCGCCCGGGCCAGGGATCGCGAAGGTAGGCCGTCCCGAGCGAGCCGCCGCCGTCCAGGAACACCTTGACGGGGCCGAGGCGCAGCCGGTCGTCGCCGAAGCCGGTTCGCACCCCGAGGCCCGAGAGCCGGGCGATCTCGTCCTCGACGGACGCGCCGGCGGTGAGCAGCGGCATCGCGGTCACCCGTAGCGGCAGCTCGCCGTCCGCGTGCATCCCCTGGTAGCCGGCGATCTCCTCGGTCCGCAGCCCGGGCTCGATCACCGACGTCAGGCCGGCGGCCAGCGCCTGCCGCGCCGCGACCGCGATGGCGGCCCGCCGGGCCCGGTCGTCCTGCGGGGGCACGTGGCGCCGGACCAGCTCGATCGCGGGGGGCTCGATCAGCTCGCCGTCGAGCCGTCCGGAGGCGTCCCGGCCCAGGCGGCCGCCGGACGGGTCGGGGGCGCCGTCGGTCAGGCCCGCGAGGGCCAGCGCGACCGAGTTCGCCACGCCCTGGTGCCCGCACCGCAGGATCAGCACGGGGCGGTCGGGGCAGGCGCGGTCGAGTTCGTCGCGGGTCGGGAGGCGGCGTTCGGCGATGTCCTCGATCTCCCAGCCGTCGGCCGACACCACCCAGGGAGCGTCGGGGTGGGCGTCGGCCCAGGCGCGCGTCGCCGCGACGATGCCCGCGATGCTGCGCTCGCCGGACAGATCGAGCAGGACGTGCGCGAGTCCGGTCCACAGCAGGTGCATGTGGGTGTCGATCAGCCCGGGCACGACGGCCGCGCCGCCCAGGTCCAGGACGGGCGCGTGCTCGCCGAGGGCCGCGCGGGCGGCGTCGAACGAGCCGGCCGAGACGATGCGCTCACCGCGGACCGCGAGGGCCTCGGCGCGGGGCGCCGCCGCGTCCATCGTGTGGACGGTCTCGGCTCGGACGATGTAGCCATCCTCATGATTCATCATAACGATTGCAGGTTATCAGGTGCATCTTCCCTCGGTACACCGTTGCTTTCTCTGGTGAATTGAAGATAATCGTTCTACTCAGTACGGCACGATCGCCGTGTCCCACTCACGAGGAGTGCAGCCATGATGAGAACGATCCGACGCGGTGGGCTCCGGGTGGCCCTTGCGGCGCTGACGGTCGGCCTGGCCGCGGGCTGCGGCTCGGGGGGCACCTCGGCGGGCAGCACCGACGCCGACGGTGTGACGACCGTGAAGGTCGGCCTGATCCCGATCACCGACGTCGCCCCGCTGTACCTCGGCGTCCAGAAGGGCTTCTTCAGCGCTCAGAAGCTCAAGATCGAGCCGCAGCTGGCCGCGGGCGGCGCGGCGATCGTCCCCGCCGTCATGAGCAACAGCAACCAGTTCGGCTTCTCCAACAACGTGTCGCTCATCATCGCGAAGAGCAAGGGGGTGCCGCTGCGGGTCATCACGCCGGGCGTGGGCATCGCGCCCAACGCCAACGAGGCGTGCCAGGTGCTGGCACCGAAGGACGGCGACATCCGGGACGTCGGTGACCTGGCGGGCAAGAGCGTCGCGGTCAACACGCTCAACAACATCGGCGACGTCACGATCCGCGCCGCACTGGAGAAGCGCGGCGTGGACCCGAACTCGATCCAGTTCACGGAACTCGGCTTCCCTGACATGGTCACCGCGGTCGATACCGGACGCATCGACGCCGCCTGGGAGTGCGAACCGTTCGTCACGACCCTCCTGGAGCAGGGCGCCCGGCCCATCCTCAACAACTACGCCGACACCCATCCGAATCTGGCGGTGGCCTCGTACTTCACCTCGACGGCCTACGCCAAGAGCAACCCGGACGTGGTGCGCCGGTTCGACGCGGCGGTGCGCCGGTCGCAGGCGTACGCCAACGCGCACCCGGACGAGGTCCGCGCGATCCTTCCGTCCTACGCCAAGATCCCGCCGGCCCAGGCGAAGAAGATCAACATGATCGCCTGGCCCGCCACGTTCCAGCGGGACTCGATCGAGGAGCTGGTGCGGCTGAGTGAGAAGTACAAGCTCATCAAGAAGCCGGTCAGAGTGGAGGAGCTCATCCAGGAGCCGGCGGGCTGAGTCCCTCGCACCACGGGCGGAGGCGGGCCGGACGCGACGTCCGGCCCGCCTTTCGCGCATCGGCACGGTCGTGTCCCGGGAAACGACTGAACCGGGGAGGACGCGGGTCCTCCCCGGTTCGGGGCCGAGGCCCGGGGGCCGCGGCCTTCCCTCAGCCGCGGCGGCCCACCGCGGACACGCTGCCGAGCCCGGCGACGTCCGCCACGACCCGGCCGGGCGGGAACGGGGCCGCGGCGGTCGCCCCGCCGGCGAGGACGACGTCCCCGGCGCGCAGCGCCATGCCCTGCCGGCGGGCGATCTCCAGCAGCGCGGGAAGGGCGCGGTCCGGATGCCCGAGGATCGCGCTGGTGGACCCCGTCTCGACCGTGTCGCCGTTGACGGTGAGCCGGACGGCGAGGTCGTCCAGGTCGACGCCGGCCGGCTGCCAGGAGCCGATGACGAACCCGGCGGACGACGCGTTGTCGGCGATCACGTCGGGCAGGCTGAAGCGGAAGTCGCGGTAGCGCGAGTCGATGATCTCCAGCGCGGGCGCGACGGCGTCGACGGCCAGTTCCCCGTCGTCCGGGGTGACGTCGCGGGCGATCCGGTAGGCGACCTCCGGCTCGACGCGCGGGTGGATGAACCGGTCGAGCGCGACCTCGCCGCCGTCGGGGACGCGCATGGCGTCGGTGAGCCGCCCGACGATCACCTCGGACACGCCCATCTGCTCCATCTTGGCCTTGCTGGTGAAGCCGAGTTTGAGCCCGGCGGGGCGCTCCCCCCGCGCCAGGCGGCGGCCGATCACCGAGTCCTGGATCGCGTACGCGTCCGCGGGGGTGAGCCCTCCGGGGAGTTGCTCGACCGCCTCGGCGGTGTGCTGCGCGGTGTCCAGGCGCTCCGCCGCCCGATCGAGCGCTCCGGTGTCGTTCGTCATGGGCGGACCTTCTCTGTCATCTCGGTTCGGGAGTCGCGCCGGTGGATCCGCCCCACCGGCGGCATCCCCACGTAGTTCTCGCAGAAGCTCTTCATCGCCGCTTCGGACGTGCAGAGGTGCTTCAGCTCGGCGTGCTGCAGCCGCCATTCCATCGGGGTGCTCGGGTCGTGGTGCAGGAGCGACGTCATGGACCGGGAGAACTGCTGCGCGCGCCACACGCCGCGCAGCGCGTCCTCGGAGTAGCGGTCCAGCGCGGACCGGTCGCCGGACTCGTACCAGGTGCACAGCGCGTCGGCGAGCAGCCGGACGTCCGCGGCGGCCAGGTTGAGGCCCTTCGCCGCGGTCGGCGGGACGATGTGGGCGGCGTCCCCGGCCAGGAAGAGCCGTCCGTACTGCATGGGCTCCACCACGAAGCTCCGCATCGCGGTGATGCTCTTCTTCGTGATGGCGCCCTCGGCGAGCGTCCAGCCGTCGTCGGTGCCGAGCCGCACCCGGAGCTCGCGCCAGATGCGGTCGTCGGGCCAGTCGGCCAGATCCTCGTCGGCCGTGACCTGGAGGTAGAACCGGCTGACCTTGCTCGACCGCATGCTGTGCAGAGCGAACCCGCGCTCGTGGCACGCGTAGATCAGCTCGAACGTGGACGGCGGGACGTCCGCGAGCACGCCGAGCCACGCGAAGGGGTAGTCGTGCTCGTAGGCGGTCAGCACGCCGTCCGGGATCGAGCCGCGGGACACGCCGTGGAAGCCGTCGCAGCCCGCGATGAAGTCGCAGGCCAGCACGTGCTCGGTGCCGTCGGCCGCCCGGTAGCGCACCGTCGGCCCGGCGCCGTCGAGGCCCTCCAGCCGCACGTCGTCGACGTCGAACTCCAGGGGGAGGCCCGAGGCGACGCGGGCCTCGACGGCGTCGCGGACGATCTCCTGCTGGCTGTACATGACGGCGGTGCAGCCGCCGGTCAGCTCCGCCATGGGGATCTGGTGGCGCCGGCCGTCGAACCGCAGCTCGAACAGGTGGTGGACCGCGGCCTCCGCCCGCATCCGCCCGTCCAGGCCCAGCTCTTCCAGGAGCCGCGCGGTGCGGTGCTCCAGCATGCCCGCCCGGATCCGGCCCTCGACATAGGCCCGGGTCCGGTTCTCCAGGATCACCGCGTCGACACCGGCGAGTTCCAGCATCCGGCCGAGGAGCAGCCCGGCCGGGCCCGCGCCGATGATGGCGACCTGCGTTCGTTCCATATTGATTTCTCCCTGAGACCGCACGGGGTCGGCGGCGCGACGGGTTCAGTAGGGCTGGAGCACTTCGCCGCAGGCGCCGCAGGTGCGGGCCTCGACGTCGTCGAAGAAGCGCTGGTACGCCTTGCCGACCGGGTCGACCGTGTAGTCCTCGACGAAGCACGACTCCTCGTGCAGGAACTCGCCGCATCCCTGGCAGAACCACTGGAAGCGGTCGAGCTCGCCGGGACGGCGGAGGCGTTCGATGACGATGATGAACGCGTCCGGATCGAACCGGGGCGAGTGCGGGAGGCGGGACGGCGTGAAGATCGCCGACCCCTCCGGGATCACGTCGACCACTTCGGTACCGTCCGGCTGCCTGCTGTGCAGGCGCAGCTCGCCCCGGATCGTGTACATCACCTCGTCGCTCGGGTTGAGGTGGAACTCGGAGCGGTACTCGCGCCCGCGCGCCACGAAGGCGAGCGACTCGCTGTGCTGCCACAGCACTTCGACGCGCTTGCCGCTCTTGCCCAGACGCTCGGCGATCGCGTCCAGATCGACGACCGGCATGCGGTACGGCTCGGTCATGGTCGGTGGCCTTTCTCTCGTGCGCGTCCGATGCGCGGTTTCGTCACCCGGCCGGTTCAGCGCTTCTCGGCGACGGCGGCGACGCACTCCACCTCGACGAGCACGCCCGCGCGGTGCGGCGGGGCGTTGACGGTCGTGCGCGCGGGAAAGCTCTCGCAGTCGGCGAAGAACTCCCGGTACGCCTGGTTGAACTCGGGGAACTGGGAGGCGTCGCGCAGGTAGCAGTTGCACTTGAGGATCGAGTCCTTGGTGCCGCCCGCGGCCTCGACGACCGCGACCAGGTTGGTGAGCGTCTGCCGCACCTGCTCGGCGAGGTCGTCGGAGACGATCGTGCGCGTGGCCGGGTCCAGCGGGCCCGTCCCGGAGCAGAAGATCAGGTCTCCGTGCACGATCGCCTGCGACAGCGGGGGAACGGTCCCCGAGGAGAAGCCGACCTTGGGCGCGTTGCTGGAACTGATCGAGATCTTCGACATGTGCATTCCTCGCTCGACTCGGTACGCGACCGGCGGGCACGACCCGGGAGCACCGGCGCCCACCGCTCGCCCGAGGCTAACCATCATATTGGTTAGAGTCAATAGTCGAGGTCTGTCGCATGCCCTCTGACCTGGGGTGTAACGCAAGGTCATTGTCTAGCGGAGCCGAATCAATCATAATGGTTATTGGAAACTTGATTCGGAGGTAGGCATGAGATCGACCAGCGAGCCCGCCTCGCCGGGGCCCGCTCCCGCACCGGACGGCCCGGCGGCGGTGGACGTCCACGCGCACGCGCTGCCCATGCCGCTGCTCCGGCACCTCGCCGACCGCGGCCTCGCGGACCTGTCCCAGGTGGATTCGGGAACGCTGCTGCTGGACCCGGGCCTGTCCGGGGTCGCCCAGGGCGCCCGCATCCCGCTGCCCGCGGACCAGTACGACGCCGGACGGCGCCTCGCCTCCCTGGAGGCGGCGGGCATCGATGTCCAGCTGGTCGCGGCGCCGCCGTTCGTGTTCGGATCGACCTCGCCGGACGACACGCTGGTCATGGAGGTCACCCGCCGGTCCAACGACGCGCTCGCCGCGTACACGGCCGAGGGGGACGGCCGGCTCGCGGCGCTCGGGACGGTGCCGGTGGGCCTGCCCGGCGCGGCCCGGGAGGCGGCCCGGTGCCTGGACGAACTCGGCATGGCCGGGCTGACGGTCGGCACCTTCGGCGGCGGCCGCGAACTCGACGACCCGGTCAACGAGGACCTGTGGGCCCTGCTGACCGAGCGACGGGCGTTCTGCCTGGTGCATCCCAGCCGCGCGTCGTCACCCGCCCGGCTCCGCGACTTCCACCTGGTGCAGTTGCTGGGCTACCCGGCGGAGACGGCGCTCGCCGCCGCCCGGCTGATCTTCGGGGGCGTCCTGGACCGGCACGATCCGGTGCTGTGCCTGGTGCACGGCGGCGGCTGCCTGCCCGGGCTCGTTCCCCGGCTGGACCTCGGCTGGCGGCGCAAGCGGGAGGCCGGAACGATCCCGGCGTCGCCGCGCGCTCATCTGCGGCGGCTGTACTTCGACACCGCTGTGTTCGACGACGCCGCGCTCCGCCGCCTGATCGAGGACGTCGGGCATGAGCGGGTGCTGCTGGGCACGGACCTGCCGTTCGATCTCGCCGACGTCGACGCGGTCGCGACGATCCGGAACCAGGGACTGGACCCGGCGGTCGAGCGCGCGCTCCTCGCGGGCAACGCGCTGCGGCTCATCCCCTCCCTGACGGCACAGCGGTGAAATGGAGGACCCGATATGCCTCTCGTCCACATCAGCCTGGCCGAGGGACGGCCGCCCGACCAGGTCCGGGCCCTGATCGGTGAGGTGCACGACGCGGTCGTGCGCGCCACCGGCACCGATCCCGCACGGGTGCGGGTGCTCGTCCACGAGCTCCCATCGACGCACTGGGCCGCCGGCGGCGTCACGCTCGCCGAGCGAGAAGCCGCCGGCACGCCGGCTCCCGGCACAACAGAGGAAGAGGGTTGACAGCACATGGAGTTCTTCGGGCACTTCATCGACGGTGAGGAAGCCGACTCCCAGGACGGGGCGCGCTTCGACACCGTCGATCCCTGGACCCGGCGGGCCTGGGCCCAGGTGGCGCTCGCTTCCGCGAGCGACGTCGAGCGGGCCGTCACGGCCGCCCGGCGGGCGTTCGACGACGGGCCCTGGCCGCGCATGGGCTACGCCGAACGCGGCCGCCTCCTGCACCGGCTCGCCGATCTGGTCGAGGAGCACGCACGGGAGCTCGGCATGGCCGACACCCGTGACATGGGCAAGCCGGTCTCGCAGAGCGTCGGCAACGACGTCGGCCGGTCGGCGCACAACCTGCGGTTCTTCGCCGACCACGCGCAGCTCGCGGCGGCCGACACGCTGCCGATGGACAGCGGCCACCACGCCTACACCGCCTACGGGCCGGCCGGGGTGGTGGCCGCCATCGCCCCGTGGAACTTCCCGCTGATGCTGGAGACCTGGAAGATCGCGCCCGCGCTGGCCTGGGGCAACACGGTCGTGCTCAAGCCCGCCGAGGACACCCCGTCCTCCGCGACGATCCTGGCGCGGCTCGCGGCCGAGGCGGGACTGCCCTCCGGCGTCCTCAACGTCGTGCACGGCCACGGCCCCGGATCGGCCGGTCAGGCGCTGATCGAGAACCCCGGGATCAACCGGATCACGTTCACCGGCGCGTCCAGCACCGGCCGGGTCATCGGCCGCACCGCGGGCGGCGGCCTGGTGCCGGTGAGCCTGGAGCTCGGAGGCAAGGGCGCCAACCTGGTGTTCGCCGACGCGGACCTGGACAACGCTGTCGACTGGTCGATCCGGGCGATCTTCACCAACGCCGGCCAGGTGTGCCTGGCGGGCAGCCGGCTCTACGTGCAGCGCGAGGTCTACGACGAGTTCCTCGGCCGGTTCGCCGCCGCCGCCGAGGCCATGGAGGTCGGTGACCCCTCCGACCCGGACACCCGGCTGGGCCCGCTCGCCTCGGAAGAGCACTACAAGAAGGTGCGCGGGTACGTGGAGACCGTCGAGGCGGAGGGCGGCCGGATCCGCACCGGTGGGCTCGGCGAGGGCTGGTCGATCCGCCCCACGGTGATCACGGACATGCCGCCGGAGGCGCCGCACTGCCGCGAGGAGATCTTCGGGCCGGTCGTCGTGGTGTCCCCGTTCGACACCGAGGCCGAGGCGGTCGGCCAGGCCAACGACACCCCGTACGGCCTCAACGCCATGGTGTTCACCGAGAACCTGAGCCGGGCGCACCGGGTGTCGGCGGCGCTCCGCGCCGGCACTGTCTGGGTGAACTGCTTCTTCATCCGCGACCTGCGCGCGCCGTTCGGCGGTGTCGGGGCGTCGGGCGTCGGCCGCGAAGGCGGCGACTTCAGCCGGGAGTTCTTCACCGAGCCCAAGGCGGTCGTCATGCAGATCGACCAGAACCGCCCCTAGGCGCGACTTGACGCCTCT
Organism: Actinomadura madurae; assembly: GCF_047130825.1. NCBI lineage: Bacteria > Bacillati > Actinomycetota > Actinomycetes > Streptosporangiales > Thermomonosporaceae > Actinomadura > Actinomadura madurae. Next base: position 5,347,199 of record NZ_CP083237.1, on the reverse strand, counting down.
CTTCCCCACGCGTGGCGGGCACGCCCGACGCCCGCCACGCGTATGGCCTCTGTACGCGGGATGCTTCTGGGCGGGCGCCACCTCGCTCGCGCGGTCCGCCCATTTCTTCGGGGGTGGCGGCCGCGTGAGACGTCGGTGACATGACACACCCGGCCCGACTTGCTTAACTATGGACGATCTTGTCGTTACTGTCGTACGCCAGGGTCGGCGAAGCGGTCACTGGAGGTAGCGATGAGGTCCGGACGGTGGATGCTCGTCGCCTGGCTGATCATTGGAGCGCTCGCCGCGGGACAGCGCGACTACTACGCCCAGTTCGACGGCAGCTGCGCCAAAATCGCCACGATCGGAATCACCTTGGCCTCCGGTCCGCTCAACTACATCGGTCTCAACCCCACCGCCAACTGCAAGGTCCCCCAGCCGAGCACATGACACGTCGGCCTCATCGTGAGGGCTTCTGACGGCATGGTCGCCGCATCGCCTGTCCAGTGCGACGCAGGTCAGTGGCGGGGGAGCACACCCAGGAGGGTCGCGGTCAGGGTCACCTTCAAGGAGTCCTTCAGGTCCAAGTGGAAGCGGGCCAGGTCGGGCTCGGCCTGGTAGGCCGCCTGCAGGCTGGGCGGGGGGGTGCTGTACGCCGACAGCGCGCCGGCCATGACCATGGCCTGCAGGCTGAACTGTGTCGCGTTCTCGCCCAGCTCCGGCAGGTACTTCTGGATCAGCGCGGTCATGGTCGTCAGGCGCTCCAGGGAGGCGCGCTTGTAGCGTGCTACGACCTCGACGGAGACGTTGTGTTCCAGGACGCTGCCCTGCGCGCCGAAGAGGTCGCACAGCACCACTCGCCCGGAGAGTGAGCGGCTGAGGATCTCGGCCACCGCTGCCGCCCGCTCGGCCATGGGGAGATTCTCGTCGACGCCGGCGGCCAACTCGCCTGCCAGTTCCGTGAGCCACTCCTGCAGGAACCGGTCCAGCAGTTCCAGCAGCACCGCCTCGCGGGACTCGAAGTAGCGCAGCACGTTCGGCTTCGCCAGGCCCACCCGGCGGCTGAGCTCGTTCAGGGTGACCGCGGCGACAGGCATCTCGTCGAGCATGGCCGACGCCATGTCGAGGATCGTCCGCCGGCGGATCTCCCGCTGCTCTTCGGTTCGTGCCCGCTGGAAGGTCACGATCGCCAGCCTAACTTAAGTACCATCGGTACGTTGACAGCGTACCGGCGGTACCTTATTGTCGTCGACACAAGATACCTCCGGTACGTTAGGAGCCCGGCATGGGCGAGAAGTGGACGACGGCGAACATCCCGGACCAGCGCGGGCGGGTGGCCGTGGTGACCGGGGCCAACACCGGACTGGGGTACGAGTCCGCCAGGGCGCTCGCCGAGCGCGGGGCGTCCGTGGTGCTCGCCGTGCGCGACGTCGAGAAGGGCGAGCAGGCCGCGGCCCGCATGACCGGTGACGTGACCGTGCAGGCGCTGGACCTGACCTCGCTCGACTCCGTCCGGACCGCGGCGGCGGCGCTGCGGTCCCGGCTCGACCGGATCGACCTGCTGATCAACAACGCCGGCGTGATGTACACCCCGAAGCAGGCCACTCGGGACGGCTTCGAGATGCAGTTCGGCACCAACCACCTCGGCCACTTCGCGCTCACCGGGCTGCTGCTGGACCTGATGCTGCCGGTGCCCGGCTCGCGCGTGGTGACGGTCAGCAGCACCGGCCACCGCATCCGGGCCGCGATCCACTTCGACGACCTGCAGTGGGAGCGGTCGTACAGCCGGGTCGCCGCCTATGGTCAATCCAAGCTGGCCAACCTGATGTTCACCTACGAGCTGCAGCGCCGGCTCGCCGCGCACGGCACCACCGTCGCGGTGGCCGCGCACCCCGGCATATCCAGCACCGAGCTCGCCCGCAACACCCCCGCGGCCTTCCGGCTCCCGCTCACCTGGCTCGCGCCGCTGATCACCCAGACGCCGGCGATGGGCGCGCTGCCGACCCTGCGCGCCGCCACCGACCCCGCCGCGCTCGGCGGCCAGTACTACGGTCCCGGTGGACGCAACGAGGTCATGGGCCACCCCCGGCTGGTCACCTCCAGCCCGCAGTCGTACGAGGTGGCCGTCCAGCAGCGGCTGTGGGCCGTCTCCGAAGACCTCACCGGGGTGAAGTTCCCCACCGTCCGGTCCTGATCGTCCATCACGCCCGCAGGAGGCGCCGGCTCGTCGCCGTGCGGTACTCAGCCGCGCGCGGCGGTGATCAGGGGTCGGCGATGTCGAGGGTGACCTTCGACAGCGGGCAGCCTATGCAGGTCAGTATGTAGCCGTCCGCCTTTTGTTGCGGTGTGAGGCAGTTCGGTTCGTTCTGCGTGATTTCTCCGGTCTGAAGTTTGACCATGCAGTCGCCGCAGTTGCCGACGGTGCACGAGTACGGCATCGGGAGCCCTGCCGCGAGTCCCGCGTCGAGGAGGGTCTGGCCGGGTTCGACCATGACCGTGCCCACGGGGCGTCCGTCCTCCTCGATGGTCATTTGCTGCGGCGCGGTCGCCGCGGTCGCCGCGGTCGCCGCGGTCGTGGCGTCCGCTCCGCTGGTGTAGCGCTCGTGGTGCACCCGAGTGTCCGGGATCGCGAGACCCGCGAGGACGTCTCGCACGGTGTCCATGAGCGGTTCGGGACCGCAGAGGTAGTAGTGGGCGTCCCGGCTCGGTTGCAGCTCGGTGATCCAGCGGCCTACACCTGCGGCGTCGAGTCGGCCGTCCCTGCTGGTCAGTACATGGGTGACCGACAGCCGACCACGATCGTCCTTCTCCAGCCGGGCCAGGTCGTCCGCGAAGATGATCTCCTCTTCGCTGCGGCTGCTGTAGAGCAGCGCGATCCGCCCCCGGCCCTCTCGGTCGGCGAGGCGGGTGCGGATCATGCTCATCATCGGGGTGATGCCGCTGCCCGCGGCGACCAGCACGATCTCCTCGGGAAGCCGCGGCTCGGTGTGGAACGAGCCGGACGGGCCGCGGACGGCGAGCCGGTCTCCGGCGCGGAGGTTGCGATGTGCGTGGGTGGAGAAGCGCCCGTCCTCGACGTGCTTGACGGTGACCTCCAGCCGGGACGAGCCGGGCGCCGAGGTGGCCGAGTAGGCGCGCCGGACCGTGCGACCGTCGATGTCGGCGACCAGCGTGAAGTACTGGCCGGGCCGGAAGTCGAACGACCCCTGGCCGTCGCCGGTGTCCTCCAGCACGAAGGTGAGCGCGGTCGGTGTCTCCCTGCGCACCTCGGCGACCCGCACTTCCCGCAGGGGCTTCCGCGCCCCGCCGTCGTCGGCGCCGTCGTCGGCGGGGCGCCGGAGCAGGCGGCGCACGAAACCGCGGCGCCGATCGCCCGCGCCGTCCTCGATGTCCTCGTAGCCTTCCTTCTGCAGCCCGGACCGGTAGAGGCGGTTGGTCGCCAGCCTGAGCAGCCGGTTGATCCCAGGGATCGCCCCGACGGCTTTGAGCAGGAACGCGGGTGGTCCGCCGTCGGTGTTGACGGAGTTGGCGGTGAGGTGTTCTCCCGCCAGGGCGACCAGGTCCGGCGCGGCGCCGCGGTCGAGGTGCGCGCCGGGGCTCCACAGCCGCGAGCGCGCCACGGCGTCGTTGCCGGTCAGTTCGGCGTGTTCGACGTCGATGAGCAGTGCCGCGTGCGGGGGCATCCCGCGCAGCGCCATCGTCTCCAGCAGCGTGTGATCCGTCGTGATCGCGCCTCGGCCGCGGACGTGCAGCACTCCGCTGCGTCCCGGGACGAGCACGGCCAACGAGATCCGGTCGTCCTTCAGGAGGTTGTGGAGCGTGTCGGCGCGCTTGTTGCCCTTGCGGTCCGGGATGACGAGCGTGCGGCCGTCCAGGATCCGCGCCACCGCCTGCCGGTCGCCGCGCGGACTCGTGTCGCTCCCACCGGAGGAGTCCCAGGAGGACAGCGCGAGGAACGGCGCCGCGGCGAGGAAATCGGCGACGCCGGGACGGCACAGGGGCCCGTCACCGGTGATCTCGGCGGCGGGCTCGGCCGGGGCGGGCGGCTGCCACAGGCGGGAGCGGAGGACGGCTTGCGCGCAGTGGACGTACGCCTCCTCGATGTCGACGGTCGTCTCCGCGCCCCTGCGGTCGGCCACCGAACCGTTGACGCGCAGGATCTCCCCGACGCCCGGCAGGAGGAAGAAGAAGGAGACCGGGCCGCGCGGGGCGCCGGGCTCGGACAGGGCGAACGAGATCCGCGTGGGGGAGTGGACGCGCGCGAACCCCGGGGTTCCGCCGATGAAGGTCGTCCTGCCGGTGCCGTTCCCGTCCCTGTAGCCGAAGGCCGCGATCGGGCACTGGGCGAGGACGGCCCGGCAGCCCTCGTCAAGGGCGCTGATCTGCTTGAGCATGACCGCCGACACCGGGCGGCCGACGATCGTCTCGACCCCGTCCACGGTCGTCACCCGGTGCGGGACGTTCCACGGGCCTTCCTGCTGCGGCGGCACCTGCCCCATATCGATCACCGCTTTGTTTTCCCAGCTCATAAGGCTATTGTGAGCAATAGCTCAGCTCCTTGGCTACTCGCTTTTCCGCACCCCAGGAGGACCCCGGATGCCGTCGGCCGACCGCCGTCTTCAGCCACGTCGCAAGCCCAGCCAGGTGCGCGCCGAGCTCACCCGCGAGCGCATCCTCACCGCCGCTGCTCACGTTTTCACCGAGTACGGCTACGCCGCCGGCACCACCAACCGCATCGCCGAACGCGCCCGCATCTCCATCGGCTCGCTGTACCAGTACTTCCCGAACAAGGACGCCATCCTCGCCGAGCTGGCGGTGCGGCACCTCGACCGCGGCACCTGGACGCGAGCCGACCAGTTCGATCTGTCCGCCGGGAGCCTGGAGGCGGCGGTGCGGACACTGGTCCGCGACGCCATCGACAACCACCGTGACGACCCGCGCCTGCTGCGCATCATGATCGAGGAGGTGCCCCTTTCGCGGGAACTGCTCGACACGATCGACCGGCACGAGAAGACGCGCGTCGGTCAGGTGCGCGATCTGCTGGCCCGCCACCCGGACGTCCGCGTGCGCGACCTCGACACCGCCGCGGACCTCATCGTCACCACCGTCGAGCTGAACACCCACAAGATCATGGCCCGTCCGCAGACCACCTCTGTCGAGACGTTCGAGAACGAACTGGTGGACATGGTGACCCGATACCTGCGCGGCGACCGGTAACCGCCCGACAGCCCGTCCCGGGTGCTCCGATCACGGACCTCGTGGCGTTCAGTAGTGCACCGTGCCGTGGTTACCGCCCGCCACGGTCACCGCGTCGCCGGTCACTGCGACCGCCCGAGGAGAGCAGAGGAAGACGATGACATCCGCGACCTCGTCGGCGGTGACCAGGCGGCGCAGGCTCGTCGTCGCGCCGAGAGCGGCGCGCACCTCGTCCTCGGTGGACCCTGTGGACGCGGCCCGGTCCGCGATGAGCCGGGGAGTGCGCTCGGTCTCCACCATTCCGGGGTGCACGACCGTGACCCCCACGCCGTGAGGTCCGAGTTCGTCGGCGAGATTGGCGGTGAGGGCGGCGACGGCGACATTGCGTATCGTGCCCGAGACGGAGCCGGTGCGGCGCGCGTTGAGACCGGAGATGTTGACGATCCTGCCCTGGCCCTGCGCGGTCATGTGCGGGGCGACGGCGCGGGCGCATCTCAGGTAGCCCAGCACCTTGGTGTCGAAGTCTCGTTGCACTTCGTCATCGGTCAGATCGGTGAGGGCCGGGGGCGCGGAGGCGAACGATGGCTGGGCGGCCGCGTTCACCAGGACGTCGACGCCGCCCCACGCGGCCACGACCCCGTCGACCATGGCTCGGACGGAGGCGTCGTCGGTGGTGTCGGTGGGGATCGCGAGGACGTCGGCGTCGACGTACGCGGCGCGAAGGTCGTCCGCGGCCGTTTTGAGGCGCCGTTCGTCTCGGGCGGCGAGCGCTACCCTTGCCCCCTCCACCAGGAGGCGGTGGGCTACGGCGAGCCCGATTCCGCGCGAGCCCCCTGTCACGATCGCACGCGCACCGCTCAGACGCAGATCCATGGGTGTCCTCTCGTATCGCTAGCGTTGGAACCGCGGCGCGGTTCTGATGGACGTCGTTGTCGAGGTGATGGCCGAGTCGTTCGCGTCGCGCAGGGATGTCAGGATTCGCTCGACCGCCGCCGGTGCGTTCTCCGTGCATTTGTCGACGAGGCCACGTGCGGCTGCCTCGTGGCCGTTCCAGCGCTCCCCTCCGTACAGGAGCAGACCGGCCGGTCCAGAACCCACGACCTCCACCAGTCGTCGCACGAAGACCGGTTCGTAGGCGAGGCCGTTCTTGAGCGCGGGTATGCCGAACTGCGAAGTCGGCGAACAGATGCGAACATCACAGGCCAGGGCGAGGCTGCAACCCGCTCCGAAACACCCGCCGTCGATCTCGGCGAACTTCGGCGGCCCGAGTTTCATCAGTGCCACGACGGCCGTCTCGGCGAGATCCCGGTAGCCGCTGATCCGCGCGGGATCCGGCGCCCTCAACTCGGCCAGGTCCCCACCAGCCGAGAAGCTTCCCTCGACGCCTCGCAGGACGACCGCGCGGACGGCGGGGGTCTTCTCGATCCTCCTGATGTGCGCCAGGAGCCTCCGCCACATCCGTGCTGACATGGCATTCCGCTTCTCGGGCCTGTTGATCGTGAGCAGAGCGACCCGATCAATGACATCGAGTCGCATCACATCCGTCATTCTCGGCTCGCCCCCGAGTCCACGGAAGACGGCGCGGCCGTGCCATCGCCGACCACCTGGTCACGCAGCAGCGCTCCGATGCCCTGGTCGTCGATTCCCAGCTCGCGTAGAAGCGTGACCGTGTCCTGTCCGATGCCGGGCGCCTTATGTCGTGCACGGGGGGCGCCGTCGGAGATCAGCGGCGTGTTCACTATGCGGTGGTGTCCGAACCTGTCGACGTCACTGGGGAACATCTCCCGGATCGCATACTGGGGGTCGTCGAGCATCTGTGGAATGGTGTTGACGGGCCCGCAGGGAACCCCGGCCTCGCGAAGCCGATCGATCCACAGATCCCTCGGTGCCGTAGCGAATCGCGCTTGGAGCAGCTCGGCGAGCTGCTTGCGGTTGACGAAGCGCGCGTACTCGCCGTCGAAGCGCGCGTCGCCGGAAAGGTCGATATCAAGGAGTGCGCAGAAAGCCTCCCAGGAACGCTCGGTCACGCCGATGACGAGCACCGTTTCGTCTCCACAGACGAAGGCCTCGTACGGTGCGACGAGTCTGTGTGCGGTACCCAGCGGGGCCGGGGCCTCCCCTGTCCCGGCGAAGTCCGCTACCTCCCACAATGACCAGCCGGCGATCGTGTCCGCGAGGGACACGTCGATGTGGGAGCCGCCGAGTCCGGCGCGGACTCGGATCAATGCGGCCAGCACACCGATCGCGCCCCACATGCCGGTGCCGAGGTCGCCGATGGGATAGCCGGCCTTCGCGATCGCTCCACCGTCGCTTCCCGTCACGCTCAGCAGTCCGCCGTACGCCTGGGCGACCAGATCGATGCCTTTCGCATCCCGCATCGGCCCGTACTGACCGAAGCCCGAGAGCGAGCAATAAACCAGATTCGGGCAGTCGTCCTTGAGATCGTTGTAGGACAGACCCTGTCGCGCGAGCGCGCCGACCCGGAAATTCTCGACCAGCACATCCGACCGCCTTGCCAGAGCCTTGACGATGTCCCGGCCGCGGTCGGTCTTGATATCGACGGCGATGCTCCGCTTGTTGCGGTGGATGAGGTCGAAGGGCAGAGGTCGCTGTTCCGGGCCCACCAGGCGGCGCCGGAGCGTGTCGCCGTCCACGGGCTCCACCTTGATGACCTCGGCGCCCAGGTCGGAGAGGATCGTCGTGCAATAGGGGCCCGCAAGCGCCCCGGTGATGTCGAGAACTCGGACGCCGCTCAGGAAATGCGCAGTCACCGGTGGCTCGCCGGACACGCTCGCATCAGACATGTGATCGCTCCAAGACGCCCCTCAGCACCGCGATCTCCTCCGCTAGCTGACGTCGGCTCACCGCCGCTTCCCGCGCCGCCATCGACCCGTGGTAGGTCCCTGGAAAGAGGTGCAACTCGACGGTGACGCCTGCGTCCAAGAGCGACCGCGCATAGCCGATCGCCTCGTCGCGCAATGGGTCGAACTCCGCTACGGAAACATAGGCCGGTGGCAGTTTCGTCAGATCTGCTGCCCGCGCGGGGGCGGCATACGGTGAGACCCCATTGCCGCCCCTCACGGTCCGTCCGAGGTAGGCCGACCAGCAGATCTCCGCGTCGCGCCGAGTCAGCGCGGGCGTGTCCGTGAATCGTTTGCTGCTGGCGGTCGAGAGCCGATCGTCCAGTACCGGTGAGGCGAGGAACTGGAAGCGGATCGGCGGCCCCTTTCGATCGCGTGCCAGCAGCGCTGTCGAGGCGGCGAGCGCGCCGCCGGCGCTCACTCCGTGAATGACGATGAACGACGGGTCGATCTCCAGTTCCTCGGCCCGCTCGTGCAGCCAGACGAGACCGCTGTAGACATCTTCGACCGGTGTCGGATAAGGCCACTCCGGCGCCAGCCGATAGTCCACCGAGACGACGACGGAACCGACCTCGCGTGCGATCTCCACATTCCGGAGATGGCTCATCTCAAGATCGCCCAGTATGAATCCGCCGCCATGCACGTGATAGATGACGCCTCGGTTCGTGCGGCGATCGGGCCGGTACACGCGCAACTCGACGATGTGCCCGTCGGTGCCCGTGCACGAGCGGTCCTGAGTGGTCACACCGTCGTCGGCCGAGTCGTACCGACCGGACGCGATGACACGGCTCGACATCATCCCGCGTGCCTGCGCGACGTCCGTGCGGTCGACTTCGGGTAGGGCGGACATCGACGGCACCAGATCGTCGTCTATGTGATACTTGCTCAATTGTTCCTCTTCTCAGACCCTGCTGCACGAGTCACGCCCGCCTAGCGGCTCCGCAGATCCTTCGATGCGAAAGATTGCAGTAGCCGCTGGTCTTCGATCCATATCTGCCGCCGGTAGCGGCGGATGGCGCCGACGTCACTCAGCTTTTTCAGGGCTCGGGCGACCACTTCACGCACCGAGCCGATCGCGTGGGCCAGGTCCGTTTGGTCCGTCTGGACAAGGAGTCCGTTGACCGTGGGCGTGGCCATCTCCAGCAGGTGCCTGCTCAACCTCTGCTGAACGGACCCGAAGAGATTGTCCTCAAGGTAGGCCACGGTTTCGTAGGTGGATTCGGCCAGGTAAACGGCGACCTGGTAGCACAGGTCGGCCCTGGTCCTCATGAGGCGCCGGAAAGTGTTCGGATTCAACTGCGAGACCTCGCAGAAGGTCACCGCTTCCAGCGAGGACGGCGCACCGTTGGTGAGCATCGCCGGCAGCGCGGTGAAATGACCGGCCGTCGCGTACCGGGTGGTGACCTCGCGCCCGTCCACGGACGTCACCTTCGCCCGGATCCGTCCGCGGTGGACCAAGGCCACGCGGTAGTCTCCCTCCTCTCCCCGGCAGATGAGAGCGCCCGCGGGATATGACAGGACCCGGCTGTCCGCGAGGAGCGCGTCGCGGATCTCCGAATCCTGCCCGGAAAGGAAACTCTTCGACCACGCTTCCAGCGCGGCCGCGGAGATACCGGAGCTGTTGCGGTTCATTCCAGGGCTCGCCTCCTCCCAAGCCGCGTGCCCTCGCCTCGGGCCGCTACCGGGCCACCGGCTCGGGCCGATCGAGACCGAACTGCGAGGTGAGCCTCGACCTCGGGTCCCGTTCGGGCCACGCGTTCGCTTCAACGCGCCGGATGAACCGGCGCACGATGTCGTTGAACTGCCGGTGGTCCTCCAGGTTCGGGACATGCCCGCTGTTGGGGAGTACCTGCAGTCCGCACGAGGGAGCCGTTCGTTTGAGCATCATTCCCGTGGACAGGCATGCCTCGTCCTCGTCGCCGTTGACGACGAGAAGGGGGATGGCGAGCCTGCCCAGATCATCGACCAGGTCGTGCAGGGATGGGCGGCGTCCCTGAATCTGAAGGATGGTGAGCGCCAGTCCTTCCGCGGAATGCTCGCAGAACTGCTCGACCATCTCATGCCACGCCGGCTCGTTGTGGAACTTGAGCTGTACCCTGCTGGGCCCCTCACCCATCCCGCGTCCGACGAAGGCCGTTCCGCGGGATCGGAGCCGCTCCGCCACGAGCGCGATCTCCTCCAGATAGGCGGGCCGCGCCGCGGGGTCGGAACCGGATCCGACGCTGACGGCCATGATCGACCGCACCCGGTCCGGGCGGCGCAGGCCCAGTTGGACGGCCGTGTAGCCGCCCATCGAGAGCCCGACGACGTGGGCGCGGTCGACCTCCAGCGTGTCGAGCACGGCGATCGCGTCGTCGACGGCGCGCTGCCACGAGTAGGCCGAAGGATCCGTCGGCACGTCGGAGGGCGGGTAGCCGCGCGCCGCGTAGGCGATGCACCGGTGGTCGTCCTTGAGGTCGGCGATCTGCCGTGACCAGCTTCGGTGGTCCCCGGCGTACTCGTGGAGGAAAAGCACCGGAGCCCCGTCCCCGGCCTCGGTGACGTGAAGCCGAACACCGTCGGTCGTGTCAACCGTTGCGTCCACGTCGAACCTCCTGCCAGGCCAGCGGATGTGACCTGCGTCATCCTTCCTACCAGGCGAGATTCCGTCTGTGACCCAGGTCCGGGTATGCCCGCCGACGAGCCGGGACGTCATCGCGAGCGCCGGCGGCCGCGAGTCGCCGGATTCAGGTCACAGCCTTCGGAGCCGCGGGGGAGCCAGACTCCTGGCACCGGATGCGACGGGGCCGGACCGCGGCCCCGCCCCCCGGGAGCAGCAATCGTCAAGGCCCATTGGAGGAGTTGTGCAGATGAGGGCCGGTCCCGAAGCCGCCTCGGCGGCCGTCGCGGATCTTCATACGGGTCGGCTCGGACACCGGGACGGTGGTTCCGCGCCGACGGTCCGAGCCGAGGCGAGCCCACCCGACTGGAGGCTGGGCCATGACGACTGACAGCCCGTCGCCCCCCGTCGTATCGAGCGAGCTCTACCGTCACGTGCTCGGCCATTTCGTCACCGGAGTGACGGTCGTGACCGCGATGCACGCCGATGGGCCGGTCGGGTTCACGTGCCAGTCCTTCGGCGCGCTCTCGATGGATCCCCCGCTCATCCTCCTGTGCGCCGGCAGGTCCTCGACCTCGTGGCCGAAGATCGCGGCGAGCGGCCGGTTCGCGGTGAACCTCCTGGCGGACGACCAGATCGCCGAGGGTCGCCGTTTCGCGGTGAGCGGTGGCGACAAGTTCGGGGGCGTGCCGTGGGCCGCCGGACGGCTCAGCGGCGCGCCCATGCTGTCCGGCGTGCTCGGGTGGCTGGAATGCGAGCTGGTGTCCGTCCAGGAGGCAGGGGATCACTGGCTCGTCGTCGCCCGGGTCCTCGACCTGGCCGCGGTCCCCGATCGGCAGCCCCTGACGTTCTTCCGCGGCACGCTGGCCGGGTTGGACGGCCAGGAGCGGCGGCGAAACGACCGAGCACCCAGGAAACCTGGTGGTCGTCGATGGCGGCTTGATTCTGGGGGCGGCGGCCCATGGTGAGGACGCAGTCAACGACGAGTAGGAGCACTGATGGACCAGTCACGCATAGCGGTCATCACCGGCGCCGCCCGCGGCATCGGCGCGGCCACGGCGATCCGCCTGGCCGACGACGGCCATCGCGTCGCCGTGGTGGACCTGGACGCGCGGGACTGCGCGGGCACGGTCGACGCCATCGCCGCCCGTGGCGGCAAGGCGCTGGCGGTCGGCGCCGACGTGAGCGACGAGGACTCGGTGGCCGCGGCGTTCGAGGCCGTCGTCACCGGGCTCGGAGAGCCCACGATCCTGGTCAACAACGCCGGCATCATCCGCGACAACCTGCTGTTCAAGCTGAGCACGCCGGACTGGGACGCGGTGCTGGGCGTCCACCTGCGCGGATCCTTCCCCATGAGCCGGGCCGCACAGGGCTACATGACCAGGAACCGATTCGGCCGGATCGTGAATCTGTCCAGCACGTCCGCGTTGGGCAACCGCGGCCAGGCGAACTATTCGGCGGCCAAGGCCGGCCTGCAGGGCTTCACCAAGACGCTGGCCATCGAGCTGGGCAGGTTCGGCGTCACCGTGAACGCGGTCGCGCCGGGCTTCATCCAGACCGACATGACCGCGGCCACCGCGCAACGGGTCGGCCTCTCCTTCGAGGACTTCATCGCCAGCGCGGCCGCGCAGATCCCCGTCGCCCGGGTGGGACGGCCGCAGGACGTCGCCCACGCCGTGTCGTTCCTGGTCAGCGAGGGCGCGGGCTTCGTTTCCGGCCAGATCCTCTACCTGGCCGGCGGGCCGGCCGGCTGACCACAAGTCGCAGGACCCAGGTCACAGTCATCGCCGTCGTGAAGAGCCAGACTCTTGGCACTGGATGCGACGGGGCGGCCTCGCGGCCCCGATTCCCGAAGCGGCAACTCGCGGGTCCCTGGAGGCCCTGTTGGAGGCCATTGTGCAGATGCTCGACCTTGTGGACGCCGACAGCGGCGTCGAGTTCGGACACGGTGTCCACCTCGACGCCCGCTTCGACGGGAACGGAGGCCGCGACATCCTGGTCCTTCCCGGAGCCGAGCGGGCCCAGGAGGACGCGGCGTTCGTGGAGGCCCTGGCGACGGACTTCTCCGCCGTGATCCCGAGTCACCCGGGTTTCGGCCGTTCGCCCCGGCCGGACTGGTGCTCGTCGGTCGCCGACCTCGCCGACATCTATCTCGACTGGCTCGACCGGTCCGGGAAGGTCGGGGTCACGCTCGTCGGGCTCCAATTCGGAGGCTGGGTCGCCATGGAAATGGCGGTGCGCGGCGGCGCGCGGATTTCCCGGCTCGTGCTGGTCGACTCGGTCGGCGTCAAGCTCGGTGGCCCGCTCGATCGGGAGATCGCCGACCTTTTCGCGACGCCCCATGCGGAACTGGACGGGCTCCTCTACGCGGACGCGGGCTTCGGATTGGGTGACCTCGGGCGTGCACGGGAGGAGGACGTTCTGGAAATGGCCCGCAATGAGGAGGCTCTGGCGACGTACGGGTGGGAGCCCTACCTGCACGACCCTCGGCTGGCTCACGTGCTGGGGCGCATCGCCGTGCCGACATTGGTCATCTGGGGCGGCCGGGACGGCATCGTCGCACCCGAATACGGGCGCGGCCTCGCCGAAAGGATCCCCGGCGCACGATTCGAGCAACTCGACCAGGCCGGGCACCGCGCCCAGGTCGAATGCCCCGAGGTGGTCGCCAAGCTGATCGCCGATTTCGCCGTCTGACCATCCCTACACGACAAGGAAGAGCGGTCCCAATGGAGTTCTGGCACTTCAGCGAGTGCGCCTACCCGGATCTGCCGGCCCCGGAGACCTACGACTCGGTACGCGTCACCTTGCCGAACGGCGTCATCGATCCCGAGCGGGCGGCCGGCCTCTGGGACCGCTACATCCGCGAATGGCAGGTCGCGGACGAATGCGGGCTGAACGTGATGGTCAACGAACACCACTCCACCGCGACCTGCATGAACCCGGCCGCGCCGGTGGTCGCCGGAGTGCTCGCGCGGGTCACCGAGAAGGCGCGCATCCTGATTCTCGGTAATCCCGTCGCGAACCGTCCCGATCCCGTGCGGATCGCCGAGGAGATGGCCCTGGTGGATCTGCTCAGCCACGGCCGCCTCGAAGTCGGATTCGTCCGCGGGGTGCAGTACGAGGTCTCCGCGACCAACTCCAAACCGGTGCGCATGTCCGAGCGCATGTGGGAGGCCATCGAACTCATCACACGAGCCTGGTCGACCCACGATGGCCCGTTCAACTGGGAGGGTGAGTTCTTTCATCATCGCCAGGTGAACATCTGGCCGCGGCCGTATCAGCAACCCAGCCCGCCGGTGTGGGTCACCGCCGTCAACCCCGCCAGTATCCCCAGGATCGCCGACCACGGCTATCGGGTCGGAACGTTCCTGTCGGGATTCGAGGGGACGCGAAAGCTGTTCCAGGCGTATCGCGACCACTGTGCGCAGACGGACGAACGGCGACCCGGTGACGAGAGGTTCGGCTACGCCGCCTTGGTCTACACCGGGAAAACGGATGAAGAGGGGATCGAAGGGGCTCGCAAGCTGCTGTGGTACCTGAACAGCAACAAGGTGCCCAACCAGTTCACCTACCCGCCGGGCTATATGCCGTACCCGGTCCGCGCCGCCGGGCTGCGCGCTCAGCGGAATCCCGCGTCCGGTGCCCCGGCGGCGTCCCCGATACCCGATCTGACGTCGATGTCGGTACAGGATCTCATCGATCGGGGACTCCTCTTCGCCGGGAGCGCGAAGAGTGTTACCGCGCAAATCGAACGCTTCTACAACCACGTGGGCGGATTCGGGCACTTGCTGGTCATGGGCCAGGCCGGTCACCTGGGACACGAGGAGACGGTCCGCGGGATCAGGCGTTTCGCCGAAGACGTCGTCCCCGCCCTCGACCGCGTGACGGACCGCGTCGCGGTCTGAACCAAGCAAGGCAGATTTCTGGCATCACCCATCGATCGGAGGGCTGTGATGTCCCACCCTTCCCCGCTGGACTCGGAAAGCAGGCCGCCGTCGCAAGAGGAAGGCCCTCGCGCCGCCTCGGTCACGCGCCGGACCGTGCTCGCCGCAGGTTCCGGCAACGCCCTCGAATTCTATGACTTCGCGGTGTTCGCGTCGTTGACCCCGGTCATCTCCAAGCTCTTCTTCCCCTCCGACGACCCGCTGGCCGCGATCCTGTCGACGTTCGCCGTCTTCGGGGCCGGCTTCGTGATGCGGCCGGTGGGCGCCATCGTCTTCGGGCGGCTCGCGGACCGGCGGGGGCGCAAGACCCCCCTCGCGGTCGCGATGCTGATCATGGGCGTGACCACGGTGCTCATCGGCGTCATGCCGACCTATCCCCAGGCGGGGGTCCTGGCGCCGGCACTCCTGTGCGTCGCCCGGCTGCTCCAAGGGGTCTCCGTGGGCGGCGAGTTCGGTACCTCGGCCACCTTCCTCGTCGAGCACGCCCCCCGGCGCCGGCGCGGACTCTACGGTTCCTTCGCCTTCTTCTCGTCCACCGTGGGGAGCGTCATCGGCGTCCTCGTGGTGCTGGTCCTGACGGGACTGGTGTCCACGGACCAGCTCAACAGTTGGGGCTGGCGAATTCCGTTCCTGCTGGGGTTCCCCCTGCTCGCCGTCGGGGTCTACCTGCGGTACCGCATCGCGGAGTCACCGGAATTCGAGCGGCTCAAGGCCGGAAGCGCCCGAGCGAAGAGCCCGCTGCGCACGCTGTTCACGCAGCATTGGCGAGCATTTCTCACGGTGATCGGGATCTGCGCGGGCTTCAACATCGCGTCGTCCACCCTCCAGGCGTTCGTGCTCAGCTACATACGGACGGTGGTCGGCATGCCCGCCGTGCAGGCGCTGACCACCGTGCTCATCGCCTCGACCGTCGGGGTCTTCCTCGTGCTCGTGTTCGGGTATCTCTCGGACCGGTACGGCAGGAAGCCGATCCTCCTCTTCGCCTGCGTCATGGCGGTGGCCGTCCCCATCCCCTCCCTGCTGATCATCGGGATCAACGGATTCGCCTCGGTGATCCTGGGGCAGCTCATTCTCTGGGTCCCCGTCGCCGCGTTCGGTGGCGCCATCCCGTCCCTGTTCGCCGACCTGTTTCCCGCGCAGGTCCGGGTCTCCGGATTCGGCATCGGCTACGGATTCGGCTCCGCGATCTTCGCCGGCACCGCGCCCTTCGTCGCGACCCTGCTGATCGAGGTCTCGGGGAGCGACCTGTCGCCCGCCTGGTACCTGATGGCCGCCGCCGCCATCACGCTGGTCGTCGTGCTCGTGGCCGTGGACCGAAGACGGTCGCGGGTGGGTGAGCTGGGTCGCCTGGAAAAGGGCTTGGTCTGAGGGAGTGAGCATGGGATCGACAGCGGGACGATTGACCGGGAAGTCCGCACTGATCACGGGCGCGGGCTCGGGAATCGGAGCGGCGACGGCGGAGCTGTTCGCCCGCGAGGGCGCGAAGGTCGTCGTCGCCGACAAGGACAAGTCGAGCGCGTCGACGACGGCGGACCGCATTCGCGACGACGGCCATGTCGCCGAGCCGTTCGCCGCGGATGTCTCGGACGAGGCGCAGGTGGCCGACCTCGTCGCGTTCGCCGTGGAGAGCTTCGGCGGTCTGGACGTGCTGCAGAACTACGCTTCGGACCGGAGCCTGGTCGCCGAGGACGTGTTCGTCGCCGACGCCGACCCGTCGGTGTGGGTGAAGCAGCTCAGCGTGGATCTCCTGGGCTGCGTCCTCACCTCGAAGCATTGCCTGCCGCACATGATCCGAGCGGGCGGCGGCAGCATCACCAACGCCTCCTCGCTCGCCGCGTGGCTCTCCCTGGAAACCCGTCCGGCCTACGCCACGGCAAAGGCCGGTGTGATCGGCCTGTCCAAGACCCTGGCCGTCGAGTACGGGAAGCAGGGCGTCCGATGCAACGTCATCGCCCCCGGCTACATCGTCTCGCCCGGGACGGAGAAGCTGTATTCCGCGGTGCAGACCGAGGTGATGCTGGACCACGTGACCGCTCCGCGGCTCGGCCGGCCGGACGACGTCGCGCTGGCCGCGCTGTTCCTGGCCTCGCCGGAGTCGGCGTTCATCAACGGCCAGGTGCTCGTCGTCGACGGCGGGATGTCCGCCTACGCGCCCATGATCCCTTCGTTTCGCCGCCTCGCGGCGGAGAACACCGAACAGTAGGGAGCCGGCATGCGCGTGATGGTGACGGGCGGGTTGGGGGTGAACGGCGCGTGGGTGGTCCGAGCCCTCCTCGCGCGAGGCCACGAGGTGGCCGTCTTCGAGAACCGTGACGACACCTCGCTCATCGAGGACGTGGCGGCGAAGGTCGAGGTCGTCATCGGCGACATCTGCGACGCCGGACATCTCACCGACGCCGTGTCGCGGCTTCGGGCGGAATGCGTCATCCACCTCGCCGCCTGCGTCGATTGTGAAAGAGATCCCGACAAGGCGATCTCGGTGAACGTCGGTGGAACCGCCAAGGTCTGCGCGGCGGCGGTCGCCGCGGGCGTCAGGCGTGTCGTCTACACCAGTTCGAAAGCGGTCTACGCGCCCGCCATCGGCGAGCGGGGATTCCCCGCCTACACGCCGGTCCGGGAGGACGATGACCTGCGTCCGACCGGAATGTACGGCATCACGAAGGCCGCCGCCGAGAACGTCCTGGCATGGTACGGGCGGAACGCCGACATCGAGTGCGTCAGCCTGCGCTTCGCCACGGTCTTCGGGCCCGGGAGGCTGCAACGCCACGCCGGATCGATCAACACCTACAGCTCGATGATCGAGCTGCCCACGTCCGGCCGTGCCTTCACGCTGGAGCACGGCGGGGACGAGCGGGACGACATCATCTACGTCGTCGACGTGGCCGACGCCATCGTGCGCGTCGCGTCGGCCCCGGCGCCGCTTCGTCATCGGGCGTACAACGTCGCCCACGGGTGCACGGTCTCGATCAACGATTTCGCGGCCGCGATCCGGAGGGTCATTCCCGGCGCGGTGCTCGATGTGGGCCCCGGAACCGACCCCATGAACATGCCGGACCCCTACTACATGGCGCTGGACGGCGCTCGGATGGAAGAGGAGTTTGGATGGCGTCCACGCTTCGACCTGGACAGCGCGATCCGGCACTACCACGAATTCGTGAGGTCCCGCCCCTCGTGACGGGCCCGCGGGTGGTGGGCGCGTGAAGGCGGCACTCTACCGCCGCCCCGGCCCCGCCGCCGAGGTGCTGGAGGTCGTGGACCTGGACCTGCCGAAACCGGGACCGGACGAGGTCCGGGTCCGGATCACCACGTCGGGTATCAACCCCACCGACTGGAAGACCCGCGCCGGGCTCACCGACCGGCTGCCGGACGGATTCCAGGTCCCGCACCATGACGGCGCCGGTGTCGTGGACGCCGTGGGGGACGGCGTCGCCGGCCTCGCGGTCGGGCAGCGGGTCTGGCTCTATCTCGCGGCGTTCGGCAACCGTTACGGGACCGCGGCCGAGTATGCGGTCGTCCCCGCCGGGCGGGCGGTACCGCTGCCCGACGACGCCTGCGACGACCTGGGCGCCTGCCTCGGAGTCCCCGCCCTCACCGCGGCGCACTGCCTGGGCGGAGAGCCGGCGGATCTGAAGGGGCGGACCGTCCTGGTCGCCGGGGGAGCGGGCGCGGTGGGCCACTACGCGATCGAGCTGGCCAAGCATGCCGGTGCGCGGGTGGTGGCCACCGTGAGCTCGGACGAGAAGCGCGCCCTGGCGGAGGCCGCGGGCGCCGACCTGGTCGTCCGCTACACCGACGACGACGTGGTCAAGCGCGTCCGTGACTTCGCGGGTCACGTCGACCGCGTGGTCGAGGTGGCGTTCGCCGCGAACCTTGAGCTGAACCTGGCCGTTCTCGGCACCGGCGGCACCATCGCGACCTACGCGGCGGCGGGGGAGCTGACCCTGCCCGTCGGGTGGCTGATGCAGGCGAACATCACGCTCGACTTCGTGCTCCTCTATGGGCTGAGCCCCGAACAACTGGGCGGGGCGGTCCGGTGGACGTCCGAAGCCCTCGCGTCCGGTGCCCTGTCGGCTCTGCCGGTGATCCCCTATCCGCTGCGGCAGGTGGCCGACGCGCAGGACAGGGCGGCGCAGGGACCCGTGGGCAAAGTCGTCCTGAGAATCGCCGCGAGCTGATGGGAAACACGCGCATGGACACCTGGATCACGGAACTGACGCCTTTGTCGTTTCTGCGGCGATCGGCGGACGTCCACGCCGACCGTGCGGCCGTCGTGCACGGCGAGAGCACGTGGACCTTTCGGGAGTTCGCCGCGCTGGTCGAGCTGCGGGCCCGCATGCTGCGCGCCGCCGGGGTGCGCCCGGGGGACCGGGTCGCCTACCTGATGCCCAACGTGCCGGAGATGCTGGCCGCGCACTTCGCCGTGCCCCTGGCCGGGGCGGTGCTGGTCGCGATCAACACCCGGCTCGCGCCCGACGAGGTCCGCTACATCCTCGACCACTCCGGCGCCACCGTGCTCGTCGTCGACTCCGAGTACGCGGCCACGGTCGCCCCGATCGCCGGGGTGCTGGAGACGGTGGGCACGATCGCCGTCGCGGTCGACCCGCTCGGCCCCGGGCAGGCGGCCCCGATCCCGGGCGCGGTCGCGTTCGACGACCTGCTCGCCGGGGCGGCCCGGGACCGGAGCGAGCTGGCCTGGACGGTCCCTGACGAGCGCTCGCCCATTTCGATCAACTACACCTCCGGCACGACCGGCCGTCCCAAGGGCGTCGTGTACACCCACCGCGGCGCGTACCTCAACTCGTTCGGGGAGATCTTCCACTCCACGCACGACGCCGGCAGCGTCTACCTGTGGACGCTGCCGATGTTCCACTGCAACGGCTGGTGCACCACCTGGGCGCTGGTCGCGGCGGGCGGGACCCAGATCTGCCTGCGCGAGGTGCGCGGCGACAGGGTGTGGGAGCTCATCGACCGGCACGGGGTCACCCACCTCAACGGGGCGCCCACGGTGGTGACGACGATCCTGAACTCACCGCGTGCGCACAGGCTCGACCGGCCGCTGGTCATCACCGTCGCGGGCGCGCCGCCGAGCCCCACCACGCTTTCCGAGGCGGAGTCGATGGGCTTCTCCATCGTGCACGTCTACGGGCTCACCGAGACCTATGGCCCGTACACCGTCTGCGTGTGGCAGGACGCCTGGCGGCACCTGTCCGCCGAGGAGCGGGCCACGATGCAGGCCCGCCAGGGGGTCGCGATGGTGCAGGCCGACCCGGTCCGCGTGGTGGAGTTCGAACCGCGCGACGGCCACCTCGTCGACGTGCCGGCGGACGGGCGGACCATGGGCGAGATCGTCATGCGCGGCAACAACGTCATGCGGGGGTACCACCGGGATCCGGAGGCGACGGCGGCCGCGTTCGCCGGTGGCTGGTTCCACTCCGGAGACCTGGGCGTCATGCATCCCGACGGCTACATCGAGCTTCGGGACCGGGCCAAGGATGTGATCATCTCCGGCGGCGAGAACATCTCGACCGTGGAGGTGGAGCACGCCGTCGCCTCGCACCCCGACGTTCTGGAGGTCGCCGTGATCGGCGTCCCGGACGAGCGCTGGGGAGAGCGGCCCAAGGCGTTCGTCGTCCCCCGGCCGGGCCGCGCACCTGCCGCGGCCGACGTCCTCGAGCATGTGCGGGCACGCATCGCCCGCTACAAGGCACCTCGCGAGGTCGAGATCGTTCCCCACCTGCCCAAGACCTCCACCGGCAAGGTGCAGAAGTACGAGCTGCGCGAGAAGGAATGGTCAGGCGAGACCGGCCGCATTCGTGGATAAGGAGTGGCATGAGATACAAACTGGAAACGCTCGCCGACGATTTCGTGTTTCTTGAAGGTCCGCGCTGGCACGAAGGTCGGTTGTGGCTGTCGGATCAGTGGGGGAATGCCGTCTACACGCTGTCCGAGTCCGGCGAGCGGACCGAGATAGCGAGCTTCCCGCGGCGCCCCTCGGGCATCAGCGTTCTGCCGGACGGCCGCGTGGTGATCGTGTCCATGGCCGATCGACGTCTGATGCTGCTGGGCGCCGACCGTACTCTCTCGGAGTACGCCGACCTGTCCGGGGCGGTGCCGTACGACCTCAACGACACGGTGTGCGACAGCGTCGGCAACATCTACGTCGGTACCGTCGGCTACGACATCGTGAACGGCGCCGAATTCAAGCCCGCCGAACTCCTCATGGTGAGGCCCGGCGGACCGTACGAGGTCGTCGCCGAGGATCTGGAGTTTCCCAACGGCGCGGTCATCACCGCCGACGGCGGCACGCTGATCATCGCCGAGACCTTCGGCACCAGGCTGACCGCGTTCACCCGCGCGGCCGACGGCACGCTCTCAGGGCGCCGCGTGTGGGCCGATCTCGGCGAGCGCACGCCGGACGGCATCTGCCTCGACGCGTCGGGCGCGGTGTGGGTGTCGTCCTTCATGACCGACGAGTTCGTCCGGGTACGGGAGGGCGGCGAAGTGCTCGACGTCATCCGGCTGGACGGCAGGCGCGCCGTAGCCTGCAATCTGGGCGGCGCCGACGGGCGCACGTTCTTCGGCCTGACCTACGAAGGCGCGCATGAAGACATCGTCTCGGGCAGGAAACTCGCCCGGGTGGAAACCTGTCGCGTGGAAACACCCGCCGCAGGCTCCCCTCGGTAAGGCGCCGCCACGGGCGGCGGGGTCCACGCCCCCGCTCCGGGTGGCGGCCGCCATCTCCCAACGGGCAGCGACCGCACTCCTGTCCGTTGTGGAGTCACCGGAGCTGCCGCTGTGGGTGCTATTCGGCAACCACGCCTGCGACGTCGCAACGGCCATGTACCCGCAGCGCCTCACCACCTGGGCACACTGGGAGGCGGGTGTGGGACGTGGGTTGGCTGCGTGTCAAGAATTCCCTGTAATGACTCGGCGTCGATCAACCTCCGGTGAGGGCTTCAGGTGTCGGCGGAAGGCGTTGGCGGCGGACGTATCGATGATCGTGAGCTGGGTGTGGATCTGGTCGACGGTGGTGGAGGCGAGGTCGCCGAGGAGGGCGTATGCGTGGCGCCACTGCTCGCGGGCGGCTTCGAGGTCGCCGGCGAGGTGGTGGCAGGCGCCCACGTGGGCGAGGGTGCTGGCCTCGGCGTACGGGTCGTCGAACTTTCGGAACAGGTCCCTGGCCTGGTGGTAGCAGGGGATGGCCCGGGCGGGGTCGCCCATCCGGAGGTGGACGTCGGCCAGGCACGACCACGCGTGGGCCTCGTAGGCGAGGTTGCCGAACTTCTGGTGCAGGACTAGCGCCTGCTCGCACAACTCAAGCGCTCGGCCGTGGTCTCCCAGGCGGCCGTGGTACCAGCCGAGGTCGGTGAGCGCGATGGCCCGGCCGACCTGATCGCCCAGCTCGTCGAACAGCTCGTGTGCGCGTCGCGCGGCGTCGAGCGCGTCGGCCTCCCGGCCCTGAAGGGCGTACACGATGTCGCGGCGGTAATGCGTCCACGCCTGTCCGGCGAGGTCGTCACGTGAGTGTTCCAGGGCCAGGTCGAGGCTGCGGTGGGCTTCGTCGAAGCGGCCGAGGTCAGCCAGTGCGAAGGCCAGGTTGCGGTACGCGCGCGACTGTTCCACCAGGTCGCCCAGCCGTCCGGCGGCGGCCACGGCGGCTCGCTGTGTCTCCGCCCGGTCGTGCCAGTGGCCCCGTCCGTGCAGGAACACGAACAACGCCCGGGCCAGTCGGCAGACCTGCCGGTCGAGGCGAAGGTCCTCGGCGAGACTCAGCGCGGCGAGCAGGGCCGGACGCTCTGCCTCGAACCAGGCCATCGCCTCATCACGTCCCGAGAAGTCGGTCACGCAGACACCCGGAGTGCCGGGCGCGGCGAGGTCGGCACCGATGTCGTCCTCTACATCTCCGCCGACCAGCCGCTGGGCGGCGCTTGCGGTGCGGACGTAGTGATCCACCAGGCGGTGGCGCGCGGCCTCCCGGTCCGTGTCGTGGGCCTGGCTGAGTTCGCATGCGTAGGCGCGCAGCAGGTCGTGGCATGAATAGCGGCCCGGGACGTGCTCGCTGAGCAGGTTGGCGCGAGTCAGCTCGGCCAGCGGCGCCCGTACCCGCGAGGCCGGGGCGCCCGCCAGGCTCGCCGCGGTCGCGGTCGTGCCGTCCCGGACGGGGTGCAGCCCGGCGACCAGCCGGAACAGCCGTGCCGCCGCGTCACTCAGCGCCTCGTAGGACCAGGAGAAGACCGCTCGCATGTCGGCGGTGCTCTCCAGGGCACTCAGGCCGTCGCGGAGCTCGTCGGCGAGGGCGGCGAGCGGGTGCCTGGGATGGATGGCGGCGCGGGCGGCGACGATCGCCAGCGCCAGCGGCAGCCCGGCGCAGCGATCGACGATGTCGTCCGCCGCCTCGACCTCGGCGGCGATCCGGTCGGCGCCCAGCCGGAGAGCCAGCAACCGCCTGGCCTCCCCCGGCGGCAGCAGCCCCAGGGTGATCGGATGCGCGCCATAGGTCATGACCAGCCCGGCCAGCTGATCGCGGCTTGTGACGATGGTCAGGCAGCCGGGTGCCCCGGGCAGCAGCGGGGCGACCTGGTCGGCGTCGCGGGCGTTGTCCACCAGGATCAGCATCCGCCGCCCGGCCAGCAGGCTGCGGTACAGTCCCGCCTGCGCGGCCGGACCCTCCGGGATTCGCTGCGGTGGAACCTGTAAGGCGTCGAGGAACTCGCGGAGGGCCGCCGCCGAGGACACCGTCTCTCCTGACGGGCCGTATCCGCGCAGATCGATGCAGAGCTGACCGTCCGGAAAGCGGTCGGCAATGCGGTTCGCCCACTGCACGGCCAGCGTGGTCTTCCCTATGCCGGCCGTGCCGGTGATCACCGCGATGAGCGGCGACCGAGACCCCGCCCCGTCCGGCCCGGCCTGATCCGGCGGGCGCAGGAGCGAGTCCAGAGCCGCCAGCTCCGCCACCCGTCCGGCGAAACCATCGGTGCCGGCGGGCAACTGCCTGGGCACCGCGCCTCCGCCACGCGGGACGCCGCCGGCGAGGAGGGTGGCGTGGAGTTCCCGCAGTTCAGAGCTGGGGTCGGCGCCGAGCTCGTCCGCCAGCCGCCGACGGATCAACTCGTACCGCTCCAGCGCTTGGGCGGGACGGCCGGATGCTTCCAGCACCCGCAGCAGCCGCGCCCAGAGGGATTCCCGCAGCGGATGCCGCTCGGCCGACTCGGTGAGTTCGGTTGGGTCGGGCGGTGCTCCGCTTGCGAGGCCCAGATCGACCCGCCGCTCCAGGGCGGTCAGGTACCGCTCCTGCAGCGCGGGCGCCACGGACTGCTCCAGCCAGTCGGACGCGATTCCGTCGAAGGGCGTGCCGCGCCACAGTGCCAGCGCGGCGCCCAGCCGGGACTGCTCGACCACGAGGTCGGGCGCCGCGGCTGCCTCGTCCAGCAGGCGGCCGAAGCGGAGGGCGTCGACACTGTCCTGGTCGACGTCGAGCTGGTACGCGCCCGGCCGGGCCACGACCAGTGGGGCCGCGGAGCCCAGGGCTCGACGCAGCCGTTTCACGTTCGCCCGAACATTGGTCCCCGGGTCTCCGGGTGTGTCCGCGCCCCAGACCGCGGTCGCCAACCTGCTCGTCGGGACGGTGCGGCCCGCCGACATCGCCAGCACGGCCAGCAACGCGCGCAACCGCCCGGCCGGCAGCTCCACCGGCCGCCCGTCCACTGAGACGCGCAGCGGCCCGAGCACGTCGACGGCCAGCACGCGGAACATCACCTCCTTGTACCAGTGGCGGGTTTCACCCGAGTGTCACAACTCTGTCACTTGCCATCGCCAGGCTGGCGAGCATCCCGGACCTCTCCGGTTCGGGCCGATCGGCACGGACCGACCGGCCGTCTTCGCCCTACCGGTTCGGATCGACACCCCTGGAGGTTGAAATGTCTGTGTCAGTGCTCGACATGTCGATGTCGCTCGACGGTTACATCGCCGACCCCGACGATTTCCTCGGCGGCGAGGACGGCGAGCGGCTGCACAAGTGGGCCGACGCCGGCGCCGGTGGCCCGTCCGAGCCCGTCGGGCGGTTCAACGACGAATGGAAGGCGGCGGGCGCGGTCCTCGCGGGACGGCGCACCGCCGAGCTCATGGACCACTGGGGTGGTGATCACGGCGGTCTGCCGATCTTCGTGCCCAGTCACCGGCCGCCCGGGCCCGCCGCCCGCTGGGGCTATCCGATGGTGACGTACGTGACCGACGGGATCGAGAGCGCGATGGCGCAGGCCAAGGCCGCCGCCGGGGACCGGGACGTGCAGGTGCGCGGTGGGTACACGGCGCAGCGGGCGCTGGAGGCCAAGGTGCTGGACGAGGTGCAGATCCACCTGATCCCGGTGCTTCTGGGCCGTGGCCGCCGGCTGTTCGACGTCCTGCCGTCGGAGGTCGAGCTGGAGATCGTCCGAGTGATCGACACACCGGAGGCCACGCACATCCGCTACCGCGTCCTTCGCTGAGCCGCTCGACCTGCTCCGGCGTCCAACGACCACTCCAGGAGCGACCGGTGGCCCATTGAGGTCGCATGGCGATTCCGACGTCGGACAAAGCCCATCAGCTCCCGGACCGGCACATCCCGGCTCCCCAACGGCGCCGGCACGGACCTGGCCGCACCGGCCCGGCCTGGGACCGCCACCTGCGCACCCTGGCCACCGCGCTGCGCCACCCTGGCGGGCGCGCTGACGCAACACGTCCCGCAATGGCAGATCGCTCGCACCCCGACGGGCGCCCTTCACCTGTGGAGAACAGACCGGCTGCCAGGACGACACCGCCGAAACGGCCAGGGAGCGTGGTGTAGCGGTCGATCCCGCTCAGGACTTCTTCGCCGACGAGGCGCCGAGCCGGTCCGTCCGGCCGAGTTTCGCCGCCGCGCCCGCCGCCCTCCAGATCCGGCGCTGAATCGGGCCCGGGGCGCTCCCACCGGTCCACGGCAGCCACCACTCACGGTGACCGTTCAGGCCGGTCAGACCTTCTGCTCAGCGCTTTGGGCGATGCGGACGCCCGCTTCGACGGCCTCCTCCCAGGTCGGGTACTCACCGTCGAAGTCGTCCGGGCCGTCCAGGCTGCCGTCGACGTAAAAGTCGCCCTGCCACTCGATGTTCGCCCGCTGCTCCTCAAAATCCTCGGGTCGCTGTATCCATCCCAGCGGCCAGACCGGCATCATGACGCGCACCAGCCACCGATTCGCGATCTTGAGGCGGAAGGACCACTCCTCCGCGCCGTCGGCGTCCGGCTCGTGTTCCACATCGGAGACGACGACACCACGCCGCTCCAGCTCGGCCACATAGGCGAGCACGTTGGCCGCCACGTCGGTTTCCACGTCGGCCGACGCCATGAAGTCCTCAGCTCTCAGCATGATCGATACGACGCCCATCCGACGGCACCGGTTCCGGAGCGCCGCAGGTGAACCTCAAGACCGTTCTCGGCTGCGCCCACCGAGGCGGTGCATGAGTTTTACCTGGTCAGAGGTCGTGGTGTCGTAATGACTCGCGAGGGACTTGGGCCCCGGTAACTCCGACGGCAAGCTCGTCACCGCGGCCCCCACTCCCACCTGGGCCGCCGCTTTCCCTCCAGGACGGGCCTGCGGAACGCCAGCCGGCCCGCCTCGGCTTTCCCCTTCAGGCCGAGGACGCCGCGAGCAGCGGCGCCGGCACGGTGGACCTTGTAGGTCTGGTTCATCTCGCTGACGCGCAGCTCCTCACCTCGGCCGCGTCGCCGGGCGGCGCTGCGACGACCCGGACCTTCTCAGCGTCGAACGGACGACGGAAGGGAGATCAGCACGGCTCGCCCGCACCAAGGCCATAGCGGTCTTCGGCGCCGTCTCGATGGCGCCCGGCGCCCTCGGCCCTCTTCTGGCCGGCGACGTTGTCGTCGATCCGCACCACCTGCGGAAATGACGCACCGACAGGCCGGTGAACACCGGCGCACATTCAGCCCGATCCGCGCCGATCACCTGCTCCGCAGCAAGATCATCGAACCGGACGCCCGAGCGTTACGGAACAGACTTTAGGCAAGGGTGCCAGAACAAATGTCGGGTCCACGGCATCGAAGGTTTTGCGCTGTGACGGTTGAAGCAGGCAGGCAGTACGGTGATGGGAGGTACTGTTGATCGGGGAGTGCGGCTCGGTGTTCACTGCTTTGAGAGATGTTCTGCGACTTCTGCTGCGGCCTGAGTGGGCGCGCAACCTTGCTCGGTCAGCCCCTCGGTCGGGAAAGGTTGTGGCCGACAATGCGGAGCCGGTCGTGGTTTTCCTGGTGGGCATCAGGATCAACAAGTGGCGTAGGGTCGGGCACTGGCTGCCGCTCCTGCTCACGCTGCCGGGCATGCTGCGGGAGTTGGTCACCAGTGCGGACAGTGGACTGCTTGCATATCGCTTGCTGATCGGGCCTGGCCTGCGGCAAGCGACACTGGTGCAGTACTGGGACCGGCAGGACAGCCTTCTTCGGTTCGCCCGAGATCTGTCAGGCACGCACCGGTCGGCGCAACGGCGCCTGTGGCGGCATTACGGCTCTGGCGATGCGGTCGGCGTCTGGCACGAATTGCTCCCTGTCGCCGAGGGGGCTCATCACGGGGTGTACGGCAACATGCCGCCGATGGGGCTGGGCGCTCTGTATCACGTCCGTTCCGAACTGTGGTGGCTGCAGAGCACACATTCCGCTGCTGGCCGGGAGAACGACAATTCAGGAGAGCAGACCGGAAAAAGCTAACCTGCATTTAGTGCAGCGCATGCACTCAGCTGATTCCAACCCCATCCGGCCTGGTGGTGGAGGTGGAGAACGGCCTGCACAACGGCAGTGAATCGGATGGGCGAGCCCCGAGCCTTCCGCAGATTGTGCCACTGCTCAAGCGCGGCGGCGCCACGTCATGCCCGTCACGCAGGTCCTCATCGACCGGGCCCTGGAGTCCGACAGCGGCTGGCGGGTTCCGCCACTGCCGGAGCTGCCACCGCCTTTGGGACTCTTCGGGGTCACCGATACGGCGGACGTCGCCTGGCTGAAAGCGATGCTGTCGGATCAGCCGGTGCGCTGCCTCCAGCAGCCCGTTCAGCTGGGCAACCCGGCCGCGGACGCGATCGCACGGACGCACATCCACTGCACCGTCGTGCCGGAAGGCTTCGAACGCCGCCCCGTTCCCGCAATTCAGCCCAACGGCGCCCCCGCGCAGATCTGGGAACTGCCGACAGGTCACGACTGCATGATCACCATGCCGGTCGAGCTGGCCGGGCTGCTTCTCAAGCTCGCCGTGCCCCCTCATTCCTGACGTCGCACCCGCTGCAACGCCTCCGGGCCGTCGGCTTCCCTGTGCGGTCCAACGGGCCAGGAAGGCGAACGTCGGCATAGTGCGGATCACCGTGCCCGTCCTCCCGTCCGGAGCCTGTCCCTGAGCCGGCCCGAGGGGCGAGTCGAGCGTGGAGGAGGCGTGTACTACGGTTCGTAGTACACGCGGTGGTGCACACCTGATGAGCGAAGGACGAACGCGTTCCCGATGACAGAGCATCCGGCCGGAGGTACGGCGGAGGCCGCTCGCGCCGATCCGGGCATGCGGGTGCTCCGGGCGGTGGCGTTCTCCGCCGTCTGCGTGTCGGTGTCCGGATGCGCGCATGCTCTGGCCTCGCATGCGGGACTCCCGTGGCGGTCCCTGCTTGCCGGGTGGCTGGTGATGCTGTGCCTGGTGCCGCCTCTGGCGGGACGGGAGCGATCGAGGCCGGGCATCATCGCGACACTGCTGTGCGGCCAGATGGTCCTGCACGTGGTGTTCGCCGTGGGGCAAGGCCACGATGCGGTCGCGGGAGGCCCTGACGGCGGGATGCCACCGGCGGCTCAGGCGATGCCGGGTCACGTGGCCGGGTCGGGCATGGGCGCGTCACTGATGCCGGGACCGGCGATGTTCGCACTGCACCTGGCCGCCGCCGCTGTGCTCGGATGGGTGGTGCACCGCGGTGACCGCGCTCTGTGGACCCTGGTCCGGGTATCACGGCGCGCGACGGGCACGCTCACCGCTCCGCTGCGAGCGCTGCTCGGCGCGATCCTCGCGGGCCTGCCCGCACCGCCTGTAGTACCCGCTGCCGGGGCCGCTCCCGGGGCGGAGGACGTGCCCGGTGAGATCGTCCTGCTGCACCACGCGGTGATACGCCGGGGCCCGCCGCCGGCCGTGTGAACCGCTGACGGCGCGGGCGGCGTCATCGCCGCTCGGCCTTTTCCCGTACCGGCTGCTCGGTCGCGGTCGCCCGTGATCGTGGACGGCTTGGTGCGGATGCCCCCTGCGGCCGTGCCGCGCGCTCCTGCCGCGCGAGTCGGGCCGCCTCCCTTCGTGCGCCATCGCGTGAGCCTTCGGGCCGATGGCGAGTCCTTCAATGGAGGCTTTTGTGCGTGCTTTCACGCATGCTTCATCCCGTTCCTCCCGCCGGCGTGCCGGCGTGGCGGGCGGAACCGCCGTGATCGCGGCGATCTGCATGGGTGCCGCGGCCTGCGGCGACGACCCGTCGGACGGTCAGGCGCCCGCCGCGGCGTCCGCGCCGGTGTCGCCCCCGGCTCCCGGAGCCGGTAACGCCGTGCGGCCGAACCGGCCGATGCCCAAACCGGACCTGGAACTGACCGACGACGACGGCAAGCCCTTCGACCTGGCCGAGCGGACGGCGGGCAGACCGACCGTGCTGTACTTCGGGTACACCCACTGCCCGGACGTGTGCCCGACGACCATGGCCGACCTGGCCAACGCGGTCAAGAAGCTGCCCGCGGCCGACCAGGGCAAGCTCCGGGTGGTCTTCGTGACGACCGACCCCGGCCGTGACACACCCAAGCGCCTGCACCAGTGGCTGAGGGCGTTCGACGACCGGTTCATCGGGCTGAGCGGAGACTTCTCCGCCGTCCGGAAAGCGGCCCGCAGCGTCGGCGTCTCGGTGGACAAGCCGGTCAAGAACGCCGACGGAAGCTGGAACGTCACGCACGGCGCGCAGGTTCTGGCGTTCTCACCGGCCGACGACCAGGTCCACATGATCTACACCTCCGGGACAACGGCCCAGCGCTATATCGCAGACCTGCCCAAGCTCGTCAAGGGGGAGATGTGAGGCGCCTGGCAGCCGCGGCTGCCGTGCTGGCGTCCGTCACCGTGCTGGCGGCCTGCTCATCGTCGAGCGCGTCCTCGTCGTCCGGGGCGTCCTCGCCGGACGAGGCCGCACAGGGCCGCCCGCGGCTGTCGGTGTCCGGCGCCTACGTGCCCGAGCCGCCGTTGGCCGACCTTGCCGCCGGATACCTCACCATCGCCAACACCGGGACGAAGGCGGACCGGCTGACGTCGGTGACCAGCGACATCGCGGCAGAGGTGGCCATGCACCGCACCACCTCGGACGGCGCCATGAAGCATGAGAAGGAACTGCCCGTCCCGGCGGCCGGCCGGCTGACGCTGCGCGTCGGCGGACTCCACCTGATGCTGATGGACCTGAAACGCAGGCCGCGGACCGGCGACACCGTCACCTTCGTCCTGAACTTCGCCGCCTCGGCACCGATCACCGTCAAGGCGCCGGTCAAGCCGGCGACGTACCGCCCCGACCAGTGACCGATCCCCGCGCGCCGGCCCCCTGGTCATGCGGGGGCCGGTGCGCGGGAACGCCCCGGGAGAACACCCATGGAACGACCCGATCAATCTTCCGGCGTCACCCGGCGCCGAGTGCTGAGCGTGGCGGGCGGCGTCGGCATCGCGGGGCTCGCGAGCGGCGCCGCGGCGGGCGCGCTCGGCCGGCCTTCGAGCGGCGGCACCGAAACGCCCCTCGCCGTGGTCGGCGCCACCGCCGTCCCGTTCCACGGCCGCCACCAGGCCGGGATCACCACTCCACCGCAGGCGTGCGGACACCTGGTCGCCTTCGACCTGGAGCCCGGCGCGGACCGCGCCGCGGCGGCGGCGCTCATGCGCCGCTGGTCGCGAGCGGCCGAGGCGATGACGGCCGGGCGCCCGCCCGCCGGCGACGACCAGATCGCCCTCGACGCCGGGCCGTGCTCGCTCACCGTGACGTTCGGGTTCGGCCGCACGTTCTTCGCCAAGACCGGGCTGGAGGACCGCATGCCCTCCGCGCTGGTGGAGATGCCGCCCTTCCCCGGCGACGCCCTCGACCGCTCTCGAAGCGACGGCGACCTGTGGGTGCAGATCGGCGCCGACGACCCGCTGGTCGCGGTGCACGCCCTGCGCGTGCTGCAGAAGACCGCGTCCGGTACCGCGCGGGTCCGCTGGCAGATGAACGGCTTCAACCGTGCCCGGGGAGCCGCCCAAGGCCCGCGCACCGTCCGCAACCTGATGGGCCAACTCGACGGCACCGGCAACCCGGCCCCGTCCGACCCCGGCTTCGACGGCAAGATCTTCGCCAGCGCTACGGGTCCCGAGGCTTGGATGGACGGCGGTTCGTACGCGGTCGTCCGCCGCATCCGGATGCTGCTGGACGTCTGGGAACAGCTGTCCGTCGACCGGCAGGAACGTGTGATCGGTCGCCGCAAGGACAACGGGGCCCCGCTGTCGGGCGGCACCGAGACCGCACCGGCCGATCTGGCCGCGACCGGTCCGGACGGAACTCTCGCCATCCCCGGCGACGCCCACATCCGGGTCGCCGCCCCGGCCTCCAACGGCGGGGCGACCATGCTGCGCCGCGGCTTCTCCTACCACGACGGCCAGCGGGAGGACGGCGCGCCCGACGCCGGCCTGCTGTTCGTCGCCTGGCAGGCCGACCCCACCACCGGCTTCATCCAGGTGCAGCGCAAACTCGCAGGTGCCGACGGCCTCACCCGCTACCTCCGGCACGAGTCCAGCGCCATCTTCGCGGTCGCTGGCGGCGCCACCGCTCCCGGCGACTACATAGGCCGCCCCCTACTGGAACCCTGACCCACCCAAGGCGACATCCCGTGCTCCAACTCCTTCCCGATCGCGCAGCGACACCGGCAGCGGCTGCACGAGGACAGAGGTCCGCACGTGGCCGCCCACCAGGGCTCCGGCCTCTACACCCTGGACACCGCGCTGCTGACCGACCTGCAACCCGACGTGGTCCTGACCCAGGACTTGTGCGAGGTCTGCGCCGTCTCCTACCGCCGGGTGGCGACCGCGCTGCGCATCATGGACGCCGGCCCCCGGGTGGTGGGCCTGGAACCCCAGACACTGCCGGACGTACTCGACACGCTGGCGCAGGTGGGAAAGATCCTCGACGTCCCAGAGATCGCCGCGGACCGGGTTCGGGAACTGGAAGAACGGCTCGCACGCGTCCGCGCCGCAGTCGCGGGGAAACATCGGCCCCGGGTGGCGGCGATCGAATGGCTCGACCCGCTCTGGCCCGCCGGGCACTGGGTGCCCGAACAGGTCCACACCGCCGGCGGTGAGCCGCTGCTGGCCTCACCGGGGGAAACACACCGTCCCCATGACGGCCGAAGCGCTCGCCACCGCCCGCCCCGACGTGATCCTCCTCATGTCCTGCGGCTTCAGCCCCGAACGCACCAGAGCCGAAGCCGAGCCCGAAGACTGGACGGGACGGGCCGATCAGGTGTGGGTCCTGGACGGCCCCGCCTACTTCAACCGCCCAGGTCCCAGAGTCGTGCGCGGAGCAGAGATCCTCGCCCACGTCCTGCACGGCGTCACCGTCGGCGATCCCGTCCACGACAGCGAGGCACACCGCCTGGCCTGAACAGAGGCCGCATCGCCGCTCATACATGGGCAGCCCACGGTCGGCTTCGGCGCGTACGGCATCGACGATCGTCGTCTTCCGGCCACCGTGGTCCGGGGCCGCTTGCGCCGCGCGCTGAAGGGCCTCCAACCCAACCTGGGGCGCTCCAGCGTTGGGACGCCTGAGAGCTGTCGCTACCGCCCGAGCCGACGTGACGCGGTTCGCGGTGATGGCGTGGGCATGGGCGGCGGGGGAGGGCCAGACATCCCTGGAGCTCGAATGTCAAGCTGCGAGGGCGGGTGTGCGGTGTGACCATGCGGTTGCTTGGTCGTAGGTGGTTCGGGTCTTGAGGCAGCCGTGCAGGATGCCGACGAGTCGGTTGCCGACCTGGCGGAGGGCGGCGTTGTGGCCGGTGTCGCGTGCGCGTAGCTCGTTGTAGTAGCCGCGGACAGCGGGATCGTGCAAGATCGCGGCGCTGGCCTGCATGTGCAGGGCGTCGACCAGGCGGTCGTTGTGGACGAACCGGGCGTGGACGCTCTTGGACCTGCCGGACTGGCGGGTGGTGGGGCTGGTGCCGGCGTAGTTCTTGCGGGACTTGGCGCTGGCGTAGCGTCCGTCGGCATCGCCGAACTCTGCGATCACCCGGGCGCCGAGCACCCGGGCGCCGATCACCCGGGCGCCGATCACCCGGGCGCCGAGGACCGCGCCGAGGCCGGGCTGGCTGAGGTAGATCTCAGCGTCCGGGTGCCGCCCAAAATGTGCCTCGACCTGCCCTTCCAGGGTCTTGATCTCGGCGTTGAGCGTCTGAAGCACCGCCACCATCGCTCGGACCGTCGCCGCCGTAGGCGGTGCTCACGACCTCGCTTTGCCCCAGGTGCTCGGTGCGCAGTTCGGCGCGGATGGCGGCGGCCTTGCCCGGCTTGTCGCGGTGGCCCTTGAGCACCGCGGTAATCTGGCCGGTCGTCAGCCGGGCCGCGGACTGCGGGGTGGGCGCCTTGGCCAGCAGCATCAGCACGGCCGGTGAGGTGAGCCCGAGTGGCTTGCAGGCGGCCAGTGCGGCGGGGAAGTAGTCGCGCAATGCGGCCCGCAGCCGCAGCATGTGCCGGGTCCGTTCCCAGATCAGCGTCTGGTGCGCCCGAGCCACGACCTTGACGGCCTCGGCCTCTTCGGAGTCACCGGCCACCGGCCGCAACTGGTGACGGCGGGTACGGACCATGTCGGCCAGGGCGTGCGCGTCGGCCTTGTCGCTCTCGGCGCCGGAGTTGCCCATCACTTCTCGGTGCCGGGCCGCCTGCTTGGGCACCGTCTGACAGTCCCAGCACGTCCCGGCGTTGTCGGGGCTGCTCCCACCCTCCCCGGCGACTCCCGGATCAGGCTGCCCCCAGCTTCACCTGGCCGCTGCGACGGCCAGGAGGTGAAGGTCTCTCACCTCCACTCGATCCCGCGCGCTTCGTGGCGCACATGGTCCTCGGCCCAGTCATCACCGACGAACAGCACCCGATCCTCCACATCACCCGGCAACACCGTCAGCAGCCTGCGAGAGCCGGTCGGCGTGCTAATGGACCAGTACTCACGCCGCCACGGGCGGGCACGACATCCCATCAGTGATCCAGGCTCCCGGACCACCGGTGAGGACACGGTCTGACCCAAGGACTCCAACATCGGTCAAGCGGGCGGGAGTGCTCCCTCACCGGCGGCCACCAGGCACCGAGTCCGCCCGACTGGCCAACCCGGTAGTTCCCATTAGCGGGTGAGCATGATGCCACCGTCGACCGGGAGGACGATCCCGGTGACGTAGCCGGCGGCGCGGGAGCCGAGGTAGACGACCGCGCCGGCGATGTCGTCGGGACCTCCGACGCGTCCCAGCGGGGCCCGGGCCATGAATTCCTGACCGCGGTCTTCTATCGTCTTCGCCATCATCTTCGAGGGGAACCATCCGGGGGCGATGGCGTTACAGGTGATCGCGCGGGGTCCGAGTTCGGCGGCCAGGACGCGGGTCAGGTGGTGCAGGCCGGCTTTGCTGGACGAGTAGGCGTAGGTGGGCAGGCCCGGCACGCTGAGCCCGTCGATCGACCCTATGTTGATGATGCGCGCCGGATCGGCCGCATCGGCGGCTTGCTCCAGCAAGGGTAGAAAGGCGCGCGCGAGGTAGAACGGCGACTTGAGGTTGAGATCGAGGACCTTGTCCCACGCCGACGCCGGAAACTCGGCGAGTGGCGCGCCCCAGGTCGCGCCGGCGTTGTTGACCAGGATGTGTACGGCGTTGTGGCGGAGGGCCACCTCCGCAGCCAGCCTCCGGCATTCGTCCTCGGTCGACAGATCTGCCGGCACGGCACTGATGTCGCCGAAGCCGGCGAGTTCTTCGCAGGCCCGCCGGCAGGCGTCCGCTTTGCGGGAGGAGATGATGACCGCCGCGCCGGCCTGGAGCAGGCCGCGTGCGGCCATCAGGCCGATGCCGCGGCTGCCGCCGGTGACGACGGCGGTGCGCCCGGTGAGGTCGAAGAGGTTGTTCATGCGCGCTCCGCAGGATCGTGGCAGGGAGGACCCGGTCAGACGGAGACGCCGCCATCGACGGGCAGGACGACGCCGGTGATGTAGGCGGCCTCGTCGGAGGCGAGGAAGGCGACCGCGGCCGTCATCTCAGCGGGAGTGCCGTAGCGGCGCATCGGGGTGGCTTCTATCAACTGAGCGAGCTTATCGGCGGGAACCGACTCGATCATCCGCGTCATGGCGTTCGGGGATATCGCGTTCACGGTGATCCCGAAACGGGCGAGCTCCTTCGCCGCCGTTTTGGTGAAACCGATGATCCCGGCCTTTGCCATGGCGTAATTGGACTGGCCGGGATTGCCGCGAAGGCCGGTGTAGGAGGTCACGTTGATGATCCTTCCTGTTCCTTGCTCGCGAAAGTGTGGAACCGCGGCACGGGTGAAACGGAAGGTTCCGCCGGCGTGGACCGCCATGACGGCCTCATAGTCCTCATCGGTGAGTTTCCACAGTATCGCATCACGGAGAATTCCCGCGTTGTTGACCAGTACGTCGATTCGGCCGGTGTCGTCGATGACCCGCTCGACAACGGCGTTGACCTGATGGGTGTCGGAGACGTCCGCGACCAGGCCGACCGCTCCGATCTCCTGTGCCGCCTTTTCGACCTCGGCGGCGTCGAAATCAACCAGATAGACCGCCGCCCCGGCGTTGTGGAAGTGTTCGCCCAACGCCCGGCCCACTCCGCGCGCCGCGCCGGTCACCACGACGGTCCGGCCGCTGAAGTCGAAGCTCAAATTTCCCATCTGAACACCTTTCTGAGACGAGGGCGGCGCCGTATCTTCAAGGTTCCGACACCGTCTCCGTTCACAACCATTCTGGGTGTGTGTCGAGGGTGGTGCGATCACCGCGAGCCAAGAGGTTGAACTGCGTGGAGGTCTTCGGCAGCTCATAGCGGAAGAAGTAGCGCGCGGCCTGTCGTTTGCCGTCGTAGAACTCGCCTTGCCGGTCGCCCAGGGCGAGTAGTTGTTCGAGCCACATCCAGGCGATGACGACATGCCCGGCGGCCTCGAGGTAGACGGAGGAGTTGGCGAGCGTCACCGTCACGTCGCCGAGCGCCCAGAGCGTCTTGGTCACGTCGGTCAGTCGCTCCGCGGCGGAGCGCAAGGCGGTGGTGAACTCAGCCAGGTCCGCGTCCGCGCGCTCCGCGCGTTGGACCGTACCGCTGATCGTGGACACCAGCACTTCCAGGCCGGCGCCATCGTGCATGCGCACCTTGCGGCCGAGCAGGTCGAGGCCCTGGATGCCGTGCGTGCCCTCATGGATGGGATTGAGCCGGTTGTCGCGGTAGAGCTGCTCGACGATGGAGTCGCGGGCGTAGCCGTAGCCACCGTGGATCTGAATGGCCAGGTCGTTCGCCTCAAGGCACCACTGGCTGGGCCAGCTCTTGGCCACCGGCGTGAGCACGTCCAGGAGCAGGGCGGCACGCTGTCGGCCGTCCTGGTGGACCGCCGTCTGCTGCTCGTCGACAAGTCGAGCGCAGTACAGGCTGAGCGCCAGGGCGCCCTCCACGTAGGATTTCTGCGCCAGCAGCATGCGTCGCACGTCGGCGTGTTCGACGAGGGCGACGGGCGGTGCGGTGGTTCCCTTGTCGGCTGGCAACCGTCCCTGTCGGCGCACTCTCGCGTAGTCCAGCGACGCGAGGTAGCCGGCGTAGCCGATGGCGGTCGCGAGGAAACCGATGCCGATGCGAGCATCGTTCATCATGTGGAACATGTGCGTCAGACCGTGGTGTTCCTCGCCGACGAGGTAACCGACCGCGCCCGGCCGTCCTCCCACCGGATGTCCGCCGTCGCCGAAAGCGAGCAAGGTGTTCGTCGTTCCCCGCATGCCCATCTTGTGGTTGAGGCCCACCAGGGTGATGTCGTTGCGGGTACCGTCGGGCAGGTACTTCGGCACCGCGAACAGCGAGATGCCCTTGACGCCCACACCGCCACCCGGGATCTTGGCCAGGACGAGGTGGAGGATGTTCTCGGCCAGGTCGTGGTCTCCTCCGGAGATCCACATCTTGGTGCCGGTCAGCCGGTACGTGCCGTCCTCCTGTCTGGTGGCCCGCGTCGTGATGTCGGCGAGCGACGACCCGGCCTCCGGTTCGGACAGGCACATGGTGCCCAGGCAGCGGCCCTCGAGCATCGAGGGGACCCAGCGCTCCACCTGCTCGGCGGTGCCGTGAGCGATCAGCGTTGCCGCGTTGGCCGTGGTCAACAGCGGGTAGGCCGACGTGCTCGCGTTCGCGGCCTGGAACCAGGCCATCGACGCGCGCGCGATCACCGATGGCGCCTGCAGCCCGCCGTACCGCTCGTCGAACTGGGCCGCGGCCAGCCCGGCCTCGAAGTAGACGCGCAACGCGGTGGTGACGTCCTCGATCATCTGCACCGTGCCGTCCGGCCGCATGACCGGTTCGTGTGTATCGGAAAGCCGGTTGTGCGGCGCGAAATGCCGCATCGCCATGTCGGCGCTGAGGTCGAGAAGGGCGTCGAACGTCTCGCGGGAATGCTCCCGGAAACGGTCGCGGGCAGTCAGTGACGTGACGTCGAGCCACTCGTAGAGGAGGAACTCGAGGTCGCGGCGGGACAGGACGGGTGCCGACATGGTGTTACTCCCTAGATCGACGGAGGTCCCTGATCACCCAAGGTGTGGCGGGCGCACGTCACGAGGCTCTCGCAGCGCGTCGAGCGCTCTCCGGACTTCCGCGGGAATGCCGGTGGGCCGCCGCGTGACGTGATCGACGTACACGTGCACGAACCTCGCCAGCGCGACGGGCCCCTCGTCGTCGGTGAAGAACCCGACCTCGTACCGGACACTTGAGTGACCCGTTCCCTCCAACCGGATCCCGAGCTCCGGCGTGGCGGGGAAGTGGATTTCGCGAAGGTATCGGCAACCGGTCTCCGCGACGACGGCGAACCCGGAGAGCTCCGAGCGGATGTCCACGCCGACGGCTTCACCGAGCCACCCATTGATCGCGGTGTCCATCAGCAGGTAGTGAACCGCGTTGTTCACGTGGCCGTACGTGTCCACGTCGGCCCAGCGCAGCGGCGTCGTGCGAAGGACCGGGTAGTCACTCCTGCGTCGTTCGCGCATCTGCCCGGTGGTCGCGGCCGCGTCGGGCAAGCCCATCATCGACCTCCGGAGATGTCCGAGGGCGCCCAGGGAAGCGGCGCCGACGCGTACTTCCACGCCCGCACGTCGCCTGACCGGGCGTGTCCCTCGAAGAGCTCGACGCGGGCCGCGCGGCCACAGAGCTCACCGAGCCTCGCGCTGGCCGCTCCGTCCGTCACCTCCTGGTAGGTGACCGTCTTGAGGTACTTACCGACCCACAGTCCGCCGGTGTAGCGGGCGCCGCCGCGCGTGGGAAGGGTGTGGTTGGTCCCGATGACCTTGTCACCGTAGGAGACGCAGGTGCCTTCCCCCAGGAAGAGGGCGCCGAAGTTGCGCATCCGCCGCAGAGCCTGCCGCGGCTCGCGGGTGAGAATCTGCACGTGCTCGCTCGCATACTGGTCCGCCACCCGGTACGCCTCGTCGAGGTCGTCGGTGACGACGACCTCGCCGTGGTCTCGCCAGGCGGGGCCCGCGAAGTCGGCCGTGGGCATATCGACCAGGATCTTGTCCACGAGGGCGATGACCTGCTCCCCCAGCTCGCGGGATGTCGTGACGAGGACCGCCGGCGAGTCGGGGCCGTGTTCGGCCTGGCTCAGCAGGTCCACCGCGACCACGAAGGGGTCGGCGGCGTCGTCCGCGACCACCAGGGTCTCCGTTGGTCCCGCGATGAGGTCGATGCCGACCTCGCCGAACAGCTGGCGCTTGGCCTCGGCCACATAGGCGTTGCCGGGACCGGCCAGCATGTCGACCTTGCCGATCGTCTCCGTACCGACGGCCATTGCCGCGATCGCCTGCGTTCCGCCGAGAAGGAGGATCTCGTCGGCTCCGGCGAGATGCATCGCGGCCACCGTGGTGGCCGGGACCTCTCCGCGGATGGGTGGGGTGCACGCCGTGACGTGCTCGACACCGGCGACCTTCGCGGTGACCACCGTCATGTGCGCCGACGCCACAAGCGGATACCTTCCGCCCGGAACGTAGGCTCCGACCCGGCCCACCGCGATGTTCTTCTGTCCGAGAAGGACGCCGGGCTCCGTCTCCTCCTCGAATTCCCGCAGCGAGTCCTTCTGGTGCCGCGCGAAAGCGCGCACCCGCGACTGCACCGCCCGAATGTCCTCGATGACCTGGGCATCCACGCCGGCCACGATCTCTTCGATCTCCTGCGCTGACAGCCGGAAGTCGTCCGGTGACCAGGCGTCGAACCGTGCGGAGTACTCGCGGACCGCCGCGTCGCCGCGTGTTCGGACGTCGGCGATGACGTCGCGGACCACGCCGGCCACTGAGTCGGATGAGGAGGGGCGGCCGTCGGCGATCGAGCCGGCCGCGTGTTTGAGGTAGGTGGGCATGTGCGGTCTCCCTCCGCTGTTGACCGCACACTCTGTATTGTATACGTATACATGTCAAAGGACGTGGTATGACAAAGACCGTGACAGGGCACGATGTCGCCCGGCTCGCCGGTGTCTCGCAGGCGACCGTGTCGCGCGCGCTGAGGAATCTCCCCGGCACCTCTCCGCGAACCCGGGCCGCCGTTCTCGCTGCCGCCGATGCTCTGAACTACCTTCCGAGTGACAGCGGACGCGCTCTTTCCACCCGGCGGACCCGCCGCGTCGCCGTTGTGGTGGCGGAGTTGACGAATCCGTACTACCCGGAACTTGTCGAGCCCCTGAGGCAGGCGTTGCTCGCCCACGACCTCCGCACGGTGCTGGTGAGCGACCGTCCCGAACGCTCGGACCATGGAGCGCTCGTGGATCAGCTGGCCGACGGGTCCTATGACAGCGTCATCCTGACGACGACCACGCGCGACTCCACATTGCCTCGCGACCTGACCGAGCGGGAGGTGCCGCACGTTCTCGTCAACCGCGTCCTGGACCACCCCGAGTCACCCGGCTGCACGTTCGACAACGTTGACGGCTCGGCTCAGGTCGCGCGGCTTCTCGCCGGTCTCGGCCATCGCGCGATCGGCGCCATCCTCGGTCCGGTCGATACCTCGACAGGACGGGACCGGGCGTCCGGGCTGCAGGATGCGCTGCGAACGCTCGGGAGGCCGTTGACGCGACGCTTCACCCGTCGCGTGTCCGCCTTCGAACACGACACGGCGTTCCGTTCGGCACACGAGTTGCTTTCCATGAACCCTCGCCCGACGGCCATCGTCTGCGCGAACGATGTCGTCGCCTTGGGTGCGCTCTCGGCGGCCCGGGAGCTGAACCTGGCCGTCCCGTCGGAGGTCACCGTCGTGGGTTTCGACGACATCGCCATGGCCGCGTGGCCTCTGGTCGATCTCACGACAGTGCGCTGTGACCTCCACGTTCTCGCTTCGCGAAGCGTCGAGCTGATCACTGGGCGCCTCTCGGGCGCGTCGCGCGAAGACGCCCTCGTGCGCGTGCCGGTCGAGCTGATCGAACGTGGCACGCACGCGCCTCCACCAAGGGATGCGTGGGACCAGTAGGTTCGCACCCCCGTCGAGAAGCGAGGACGGCGCCGCCGCGGTCGTGGTCACGTCCGGCCCCGGGAGGAAGCGGCTTTCACGCCGCTCGCGCGGGTCACCGGCGGGGGCCGGCGGTTCGCCCGAGGCCATCTGCTCGGCCAGGAATCAGCGTTAGCGTCCCATGACATTGAGGTCAGTTTTCCTTGGAAAATAAGCTCTCAGCACGATCATTCCTAATGAGTGACTGTTGACAACGTCGATGTGACCTGGCTTACTAGCGCCGGAGCCCGACGGTGGGACGGAACTCACAGACCCGACACGAGCGGGGAGTGACCGGCCGATGTCCGGTGACGTGAACCGTCCGGCTCGGGGAGGGAAACGGCTACGGCTTCGGCCCCGTCGCGGAGGCGCGACAGCTCAAAGGAGATCCCGGCATGGACGGCAACCGACACACGGGTTTCAAGCGAATGATGGGGATGGCGGCTGCGATGGCCCTCACCGCGAGCCTCGCGGCGTGCGGTGGCGAAGGCAGCGGATCGGCCAGGTCGGTCGGGGTCCAGTTCTGCACCGAGAGCAACGCGTGGTGCGCGGCGTGGCTCAAGGCCTTCAACGCGGAGATGAGCGCCGCGGGTGTCAAGACCACGGTGCTCACGTCGGCGTTCAACCAGGCGGAGGACAACCAGCACATCGGGCAGCTCGTGGCCAAGAAGCCGGACGTGCTCGTTATGGGCGCGGCCGACGGGAACGCCGCGATTCCCGCGATCGAGCGCGCGGCCGGCGCCGGGGTGAAGCTCGTGAACGTCGTCGGTCCCCTGCCCGCCGTGGTCCAGAAGTCCTTGACGGCCAACGTCCGCAGCGACAATCCCGCGCTCGGAAGGTTCGCCGCGCAGAATCTGGTCGCGGGCCTGAAGGAGGCGGGATACGCCGACGGCAACGTCGTCGTCCTGTCGGGAACCCAATCGTCGCCGACCGTCCAGGAAACCCTGGACGGGTTCAAGAAAGAGCTGGCGAACTCTCCCGAATACAAGATCGTGTCCATCCAGGACGCGCAATGGGATCCGCAGAAGTCTCAGCAGATGGCTTCGCAGTTGCTTGCCGAGTACAACGCCAAGGACGGGGTCCAGGGCATCTACGCCTACGCCGACTACATGGCGGCGGGTGCGATTCGTGCCGTCAAGCAGACGGGCAAGCCGCTCGGCGCGTCGGCGAAGGACGGCGTCATCGTCGTCGCCTCCAACTGCTCGCCGGAGGGGCCCGCCCTGCTGCGTGCCGGCGAACTGTACGGCTCGGCCACGTCGGCTCCCTCGGTCGAGGCGAAGGCCGCGGCGAAGGTGGTCATGGCGATCCTGAACGGGCAGCCGTTCGAGAAGAACACCTTCGTCAAGGAGGAGAAGATCACTCGGTCCAACGTCGCCGAATTCGCCGGCGTGTGCGAGTACTGAGGGCCGGTGACATGCATCAGCCTGGTGTTGCGACGGAGTCGTATCAGCCGCCATCGAACGGTCGGCTGCTGGTCGCGTCGGATCTCAGCAAGTCCTACGGGGCGGTCCGAGCACTTCGAGGCGTGTCACTCAGCGTCGCGGCCGGCGAAGTCGTCGGCATCTGCGGCCAGAACGGAGCGGGAAAGAGCACGTTCGTCAAGATCCTGACCGGCCTCATCCGACCTGACTCGGGTTCCCTGGAGTTCGGGGGTGTTTCGCGACGCTTCAAGAGCACACTCGACAGTCAGATCGCCGGAATCGCGATCGTCGACCAGGAGCTGGCGTTGGTACCCCAGCTGACTGTCGAGGAGAACATGTTCCTGGGGCACCGCGACACCCGTTTCGTCGGGGGCGGGCCGCGCCGTCGAGCGCGGTGCCGCGAGATCCTGCGGGAGCTCGGTCTCGAGCGCGTCTCCCCGCGTGATCGTGTCGGGGGCCTGCGCATCGGGGAGCGACAACTCGTCGAGATCGGCAGACTGATCGCCCGAGATGCCCAGCTGCTGATCCTCGACGAGCCGACCGCCACGCTGAGTGACGTCGAGATCGAGCACGTGTTCCGCGCGGTGCGGAGCCTGGTCCGCAAGGGCCGCGGTGTCCTCTACGTCTCGCATCGGCTGGGCGAGGTCCTCGATCTCTGCGATCGGGTCGTGGTCTTCGGTGACGGACGGCTCCGGGGCGATCATTCCGTTGCCGACCTCGACCGCGAGAAGCTCGTCCGGCTGATCGTCGGCGAGGCGGGGACGGTGCGCACACCCGCGGCGTCCCCATCCGAAGGAGAGTCAGCGCCCGAACGAGTGTCAGCGCCGGCCACGACGTCACTGGTCATCGAGGGATTGGCGATCCCCGGCCGGTTGCGGCCGTTCGACCTCGACGTGCCGGGCGGCACGATCGTGGCACTCGCCGGACAGGTCGGTTCCGGTGCCGGCGAGGTGCTTCGCGCCCTGGCCGGTCTTACCCCCGAAGCGCGGGGAACGGTGCGGGTCGGTGGAGTGTCGCCACTCGGTTCCCCACGCCGAGCGCGACGAGCCGGTGTCCGGTTCGTGACCGAGGACCGCCGTGGCGAGGGGCTGTTCCTCGCCGATACGGTGCACCACAATCTCACCGCGGCACGTCTGACCGAGATCGCCCGGCTGGGCGTACTCATCCGGCGCCGCACCCTCGCGGTCGCCCGTGCGATGTCGCGATCGGTCGGCGTCAGCGACGACAAGCTCCAGGTGGCCGCGGGTGATCTGAGCGGCGGCAACCAGCAGAAGGTCCTCATCGGCCGCATGCTCGAACCACGTCCGGACGTCCTGCTGTTCGACGAGCCCACGCGGGGTGTCGACGTCGCGGGACGGGCGGAGATCCACCAAGTGATCAAGCGGGCGGCGGCGGCCGGCAGTGTCGTGCTCGTCGCCTCGACCGAACTCGACGAGATCTTCGATCTGGGATCGAAGATCATTGCCATGGCGTCGGGACGGGTGGTCATGGCGGCGCGCACCGTTGACGTGAGTCCCGGTGCCGTGCTCCATGCGATGACCAGGTCACTCGCTCCGGAGGCGAGCGATGACTGATCAGGTCGGCGCGGCTCCCGCCGACGCGGTGCCGAGGTCGGGCTCCGCCGGGAAACCCTCGGCTCGTGGCCTGATCGCGGTGCTGGCGGTCGCCGGACTGCTCGCGATCGCGTCGGTGACGACGGACGGTTTCGCGACCTGGGCGAACGCCAAGGCGATCGTCGCCTCGGTCGCGGTCATCGGGCCCGTCGCGGTAGCGGCCACGCTCATCATGCTGAGCGGCAGCCTGTTCTCGCTGTCGCTCGGTGTCACCGCGGCGATCTCAGGAATGCTGTTCCTGTCGTTGCTCGAACACGGTGTACTCACCGGCATCGTCGTGACCTTGGTGGTCGGAGCGCTGGTTCTCGCGGTACAGGGGTGGGCGATCGGTGCGTGGGGAGCCAACCCCGTGATCATCACGATCGGCGCCGGTTCGGTTCAGGCCGCCGTGGCCGTCAAACTGTCCAATGGCAACAACGTCCTGGCGCCCGCCGGCTTCGCCGGGCTGGACTTCTTGAGCCGAAACATTCTGGGACTCCCCATGGGCGTCTACCTGTTCGCGGTCGTGGCGGCCATTGTCCATGCGCTGCTCAGCCGCACCTCACTGGGACGAGGGATCTACCTCGTAGGGCAGAACCGGCAGGCCGCCCACGTCGCCGGCCTGCCGGTGACGACCATCTTCGCCGCCACGTTCGCCATTGCCGGGGTGTGCGTCGCACTGGCGGGGCTGGTGCAGGCGGCCTCGATCACCAGCGCCAACCTGGCAGGCCAGGGCACCCTGACATTCGACGCCACCGCCGCGGCCGTGGTGGGGGGCAACGCCGTGGCGGGCGGACGAGGCTCCGTGCCGCGGACGCTGGCGGGGGTAATGATCATCGCGATCGTGAGCGATCTCCTCCTGATCCGCGGCTATTCCACTGGCATGCAACTCGCGCTCAAAGGTCTGCTGGTCGTGACGTTCGTATTCATGTCCGAG
Source organism: Actinomadura madurae (assembly GCF_047130825.1). Lineage (NCBI taxonomy): Bacteria > Bacillati > Actinomycetota > Actinomycetes > Streptosporangiales > Thermomonosporaceae > Actinomadura > Actinomadura madurae. Next base: position 5,302,909 of record NZ_CP083237.1, on the reverse strand, counting down.
AAGTCGAGGGTGGTCCGATGAGAAAGGACGGCAGTGCCATCAGCGTGTGGTCGGTCGCCGGTCCCGCCACAAGAATTGCGGCGCCCTATTGGCTGATGTCGTCGTTCCTTATCGCTCTGGTCGTTTCTCCGGCCTTCGGCGGGACGGAACTCTCGACCGTGAACTTCTTCAACATCGGTCAGACGTTCGCGGGCTACGGCCCGCTGGCGCTCGCGCTCGGCCTGCTGATCGTCGCGAGTGAGTTCGACTTGTCGCTGCCCGCCGTCTACGGGCTCGGCGCCATGATCGCAGTCCAGACCGGTGCGGGGAACCCATGGTTCGGACTCGCTCTGGCCGTGGCGTGCGCGACCGCGGTAGGTCTGGTCAACGGGTTCCTGGTCGCGGCGGCGAAGCTGAGCTCGGTACCCGTGACGCTCGGAACGTTCATCGCGGTCAGCGGACTGGTGCTCATGTTGAGCGACGGGAAAAGCGTCCCCTACGACAACTACACCTTGGGCCTGCGACTCGATGAGCCCATCGCCGGGCTCGTGTCGATCAGAAGCCTCGTCGCCATGGGTTCGTTCGTCGCGGTAGGGCTTCTCATCCGCGGAACGCGGTGGGGGCGTGACCTGAAGGCCACGGGCGGCGATCGCCGCGCCGCCGAGGTCGCCGGAGTCCGGACACGGCGGATCCTGCTCGAGTGCTTCGGGCTGAGCGCCGCGCTGGCCGGGCTGTCAGGAGCGCTCCTCGGGTACGGCCTCTCGAGCGCGAACCCGGCTTATGGCGGCTTCTCCAGCCTGATCTTCGCCGCGACCGCGCTGCTGCTGGGCGGAGTACGGCTTGCCGGTGGCGAGGGGAGCGCGACCGGAGTTGCGGCGGGTGTCATCTCGATGGCCCTGCTGCAAGAGCTGTTGGTGGTGACCGAGGCCGAGTCGTATGTCCAGGACCTGCTGACCGGTGGCCTGCTCGTACTCATCGGGATCGCGGTGAGCCCGCACGTCTGGCGGCGGGCGCGAGCCCGCGGCTGGACGAATCCGGCGACCCGGTGAAAGGCGGCACCCTCGGCGGAGGTCTTCTCGGCCGCCTCAGCCCGTGGGGCTATTCCTCGAGTAGGAACTGGACACTCTCATAAGATTCCACGGCATCCCGGGGCACGGCCCGGTGCGCTGGGTGATCGAGGAAGCTGTAGAAGTCATCGGCACTCTCGAATTCATTGACCAGTCCGTAGTGGGCGTTCGACGGCCGCTCGCCTAGATCACGCCCGTGCCGCGTACGGACAGGAAGGTCGATCTGGTCCGGCAATGCCGCGAGCGCCGCGTGGAAAGCGTCGATCTGCTGGGGAGTCGCCGACTCCTTGAACCTGACCGTAAGGCAGTGGATCAGCATGCGCCTGACCTCCTTGTCGCTTCATCAAGGTCTTGGGACATCAAGCGCTTCATCGCCCGCTCCTTCCATTGTGTGCGACGCGCTCAACGATACTTCCCAGGGAAACAAGTCTCTGGCTACTAAGCCGATAAGCGCCAGGTTGCCTTGTGAAGATGCCAGTTAAACACTACGTTGTCAATGAGCACTAACGGAAACATTGCGGCAGCCCTGCCGCTTCGGGAGGTAGGAATCATGAGCCAGCTATCCGGCAGGATCGCCATCATCACCGGTGCCTCGATGGGCATGGGTGAGGCCCACGCGCGTTTGTTCGTCGAACGCGGCGCCAAGGTCGTCCTGGCCGACATCGTTGTCGACCTGGGTGAGGCGCTGGCCGACGAGCTCGGCGAGAACGCGCTTTTCGTACGCCTCGATGTGGTCAACGAGCAGGATTGGGCTCACGCCCTCGACGCCGCGAACCGGCGATTCGGCGTGCCCAACGTGCTGGTCGGCAACGCCGGCCTGGCCGGGCCCAACACGCGTACCGCCGACCTCACGGCCAAGGAGTACCAGCGGACCGTCGACGTCGACATGCGCGGGATCTTCCTCGGTATGAAGGCCGTGCTCCCCGGCATGGTCGAGCAGGGCGGTGGTTCGATCGTCAACATCTCCTCGATCGCCGGGTTCGCCCACCAGCCCCAGAGTCCCAACATCGCCTACACCGGGTCGAAGTTCGCCGTGCGTGGCATGACGAAGTCCGTCGCGTCCGAGTACGGCGGGTACGGCGTCCGGGTGAACTCGGTCCACCCGGGTGCGATCCTGACGCCGATGCTCCAGGAGGCGTTCTCGGCCGAGGTCCAGGCAAGGGTCGTGGCGGACATCCCGATCGGCCGCATGGCGGCTCCGCGCGAGGTTTCCGAGGTCGTCGCGTTCCTCGCCTCGGATGCCGCGTCCTACATCACCGGCACGGAGCTCGTGGTCGACGGCGGGATGCTCTGCCAGTAGCCCCTGTCCGCCGGACTCCCATCATGTGTTAGTGACTAATGACATAAGTGCGTTGGCTGCGGGTTCCGTGGGCGACCCTCTTTGCGGCAGATGCCAGCTCAAGAGGTAGTTGTGCCTGCTGGCCTCATGGTTGTCGAGCGGCTGTCGATCGGACTGGCGATCGAACGCACTGGTTGACAAGCGATGGTGCTCTACATCAAAGTTAGCGTAGATAGACTAAGGGTGGGGCGAGGCACGCGCTCGGCCGGTCCCCCGCCGTCCTCACCATCCGCAAAGGAGCTTCACGTGTCCGATCGGCGAGTTCTCGTCCTCGGCGGCCACCAGACCGACTTCCAGATCAAGTGGCCGGCCGACGACCTGTTCGGAATGCTCAAGGCATCGCTTCTCGGTGCCCTGCGGGACGCGGATGTCGCGACCGGGGCTGTCGACTCGATCCACATCGCCAACTTCGGGGCGGAGATCTTCTCCGGTCAGTCGCTTCTCGGAGGCATGGCGGTCTCGACGCACCCGGACTTCGCCGGCCTGCCCACCGCGCGCCACGAATCGGCATGTGCCTCGGGCAGTGTGGCCATCCTGCAGGCGATGGCCGAGATCGAAGCCGGTCGCAGCGACGTCGTCGTGGTCGTCGGCGTGGAGATCCTCAGGAATGTCCCGGGCCCCGAAGCGGCCGAGCGCATGCGCGCCGGCACCTGGCAGGGAAGGGAGGCCGTCGACGAGCCCCTGCCGTTCACACGGCTCTTCGGAAGGATCGCGGACGAGTACAACCGGCGCTACGGACTCGACCATGCCCATCTCGGTCGAATCGCCGAGAAGAATCTGACCAACGCCCGGAGGAATCCGAATGCGCAGACGCGCGCCTGGGATCTCGACAGGTTGAGTTTCGGCGAGGACGACGAGACGAACCCCATCGTCACGGGATTGCTGCGCAAGCAGGACTGCGGGCGCATCACGGACGGTGGGGCCGCGGTCGTGCTGGCATCGGAGTCATTCGTCGAACGTCACCTCGCCCAGCGCTCGATCTCGATGGCCGATGTCGCCGTCATCAGCGGGTGGGGACACGCGACAGCGCCCCTCCTCCTTGAGGACAAGTTCCGCCTGAGCCAGGACGACCCGTTCGTCTTTCCGTTCGTCAGGTCGGCGATCACGAGCGCCTACGGCCGAGCGGGTATCGACGGCCCGCGCGACCTGGACGTCATCGAGACCCACGACTGCTTCTCCATCACGGAGTACCTGGCGCTCGACCACTTTGGGATCACGGCGCCCGGCGAGTCATGGGTCGCCGTCGAGAAGGGCGAGATCGACTTCGACGGGCCGCTGCCGGTCAATCCGAGCGGCGGGCTGATCGGACTGGGCCATCCGGTCGGAGCGACGGGCGTGCGGATGCTGCTCGACTCCACCCGGCAGGTGACAGGGAGCGCCGGCGACTACCAGGTCGAGGGAGCGGCGCGCGCGGCGACGTTGAATCTCGGCGGGTCGACGACATCGGCGGTTTCCTTCGTCGTGGAGCGCGCTGGATGACTCATCCGGAGTTCACGCCGGTCGCGCCCGACCGGTGGAGCCGCAAGACCCGATCGTTGATCGTCGACGGCCGGGATCGGTCGCGTTACGACAATCCGCTGTTCCTCATCCTGGCCCACCACGAACCGCTGCTGCGCGCCTGGTACCGGTTCACCGGACGGCTGGTGACACGAACGAGCCTGACAGACCGCGAGCGAGAGATGCTGACGCTTCGCATCTCGTGGCGGACGGGCACTCCACTGCAGTGGGGCGAGCACGTGGAGGCCGGCCTACGCGCAGGTCTTTCGCGGGAGGAGATCGCGTCCTTGGCGGGGGAGGAGATATCCGCTGGGTGGAGCCGGCGGGAACGGATGCTCATCGAGGCGGCCGATCAGCTGTGGGGCGCCGGACGGATCGGCGGAGATCTGCTCGCGAGGCTGGCGGATCACTTCACCGCGAAGGAGATGCTGGAGGTCATGTTCATCGCCGGCAACGCCGCCATGATCGCGGCGGTCATCAACACGCTGGGCATCGCCGGCGGCTTCGAGGGACTTCGCAACCTCACCGCGCTGCCTCCCAGCGGTCCGGTCGCAGCGGGGCGCATCGAACCGATCGGAGCGGCCCTGGACCCCTCCGGCTCGGACCCCTCCGGCTCGGACCCCTCCGGCTCCCGATCCGGCCGCACGACTCCGACGACGTGAGCCGCTCACGCGATGCCGGGATCACATTATTGCTCATGTACTAAGAGAGACCCCGCTCTGTGGCCATCGCGTCTGACTGCCGTGACATACGAGCCTCGTAGTGGTGGTACTCCGTAAACCAAGGGCGGGGAAGCCTCCATGTGCAACTGGACCATCGAGTACGGTTCTAGAAAAAAAGTTATTGACGATTGACATTGGCCGACGAGCTGGCTTAACTGGTGACGTCCGACACACATCGCAGGGAAACCGCGTGATCCCCGGCGCATCCCCTCACACGCGGATCGGGTCCGCGGGGTCCACCCCGACCGAGGAGACAAGACCATGAAGCTGGCATGTTCCTTCGCCACGTCGCTCGAGACGCCAAAGCACATGCGAATCGCCGAGCAGCTCGGATACGAGAGGGCGGTCTGCTACGACTCGCCCGCCCTCTACCCGGACGTCTGGGTCCAGCTGTGCCGCGCCGCGGACATCACCGAGCGGATCGAGCTGGGGCCTGGCGTCCTGATCCCGAGCCTGCGGCACCCCATGGTCACGGCATCAGCCATCTCCACCCTCGTGTCCGCGGCGGGCCCGGAGCGCGTGATCGTGGGGGTGGGCGCCGGTTTCACCGGGCAGCTCGCGATGGGGCAGCCGCCGGTGCCGTGGGCCCAGGTTCGACGCTACGTGCTGGCCGTCCAAGCGCTCCTACGCGGCGAGCGGGTGGAGTGGGACGGCGGGATCGCCCAGATGATCCACCCGGATGGGCGGTTCGCTCCGGCCCTGCCCATCACCGTTCCGTGGGCGATCGCCGCGGAAGGGCCCAAGGGCCTCCAGGTGGCGCGTGACCTGGGCGCGGAGCTGTTCCGGACCTCCTATCCCGACCCTTCGTTCAGCCGGCAGGCGATGCTGAGAACGGGGACGGTGCTGGACGAGGGGGAGGACCCGGGGTCGGAGCGGGTCGTCGACGCGGCCGGACATGCCGCCGCACTCCTCCTGCACTGGGCGCTGGAGCACGGGCAGATCGATGAGCTTCTCCCCGATGGCGGTAGGGAGTGGGCCGCGGCGTACGACCACATTCCGGAGAACGTCCGCCATCTCGCCGTCCACGACGGCCACCTCGTCGGGGTCAACGAGATCGACAAGCCGTTCGTCACGGGCGATCTGATGACCGCCTCGGGGCTGGCGGCCAGCCCGAAGCAGTGGCAGGAGAAATTCGCGGAATACGAAGCCGACGGGTGCACCACGGTGTCCTTCCAGCCCGCCGGCCGCGACATCACGCGTGAGCTGGAGGCGTTCGCGGCGGCGTTCCATGGACGGTGATGCCTTGATCATCGTCACCGGCGCACCGACACGAGGACGAGAGTGATGAGAGAGCTGAAGTTCATCGAGTGGGAGCAGGACGGCGCGGTCGCCACGGTCTGGCTGAACAGGCCCCCGGTCAACGCGACCGATGGAGAGACCTACACCGAGATCAAAGAGTTCTTCGACAACGTCCTCGTGTACGTGCCGGATGCTCGCGCGGTAGTGCTCGCGGCCAGGGGCAAGCACTTCTGCGCGGGCAACGATCTGTCCGAGTTCCAGACCATGGATCCGGCCAACGCGGCAGCGTCGCTGAAGAGGGCACGTGAAGCGTTCTGGGCGATCTACGACTGCCCGCTGCCGATCATCGCGGCCGTCCAGGGCGTCGCGGTCGGTTCGGGCCTGGCCATCGCGGCGTCGTGCGATGTCGTCATCGCGGCTGAGGGGGCGCGGTTCGCGACTCCCGAGGTCGACGTCGGAGTGCTGGGCGGCGCGAAGCACCTTTCGCGGTTGGTGCCACAGGGTGTGGTGCGCCTCATGTACTACACCGGCGACCAGTACCCGGCAGAGAAGCTGCAGCCTTTCGGCGGAATCGCGGAGGTCGTCCCACAGGCGCAGCTGTTGCGGACCGCGCGGGCGCTGGCTCGATCGATGGCCCGGCACAGCCCGGTGACGCTTCGGCTCGCCAAGCGCAGCCTCAACGCCATCGAGTACATGGACCTGAAGGCGGGTTACGAGTACGAGCAGGAGCGGACTCGTGAACTGTCGGGCTATGAGGACTCCAAGGAGGCGGTCAACGCACGCGTCGAAGGCCGTCCGCCGGTATACACAGGGCGCTGATCGGTGACGACGACTCGACTCCGCGGGAGCACGCTCCGCAACCTTGCAGTGACAGGACCGAGGAGACAGCAATGAAGCCGACAACGAGGCTCGACACGGACCTCATCCGCCAGTACACCGCATCGGGGCTCTGGCAAGGGAACCTGATCGACGACTACCTGGCCGGCTCCGCGGCCGCCGCGCCGGAGAGGATCGCGGTCGTGGATCGGGGCCGTTCCTGGTCCAACGGTGACCTGAACCGCAGCGTGGATCGCCTGGCGTCCGCGTTGAGCGCTCGTGGCGTGGTCGCCGGTGACGTCGTGTCGTGGATGCTTCCGAACTGGGTCGAGGCCGTCATCGTCCATCACGCCGCACTGCGGATCGGGGCGATCAGCAACCCGATCATTCCCATCTATCGCCACAGCGAGACGGCCTTCATCCTGCGCCAGGCCGGTTCGAAGATCGTTGTTGTCCCGCGCAGGTTCCGGAACTTCGACTATCCGGGCATGATCGACGACATCCGGGCCGACGTTCCCGAGTTGCAGACCGTCGTCGTCGCCGGTGCCGCGCCCGGCGATTCCTGTCTCCGATTCGAGGAACTGATTGAGGAGGGTCGGGCCGATCCCTTCGAGGCCCCTGGCCGCGACGGTAACGACATCGCGTTGCTGCTCTACACCTCCGGCACGACCTCAGCGCCCAAAGGCGCCTTGCACAGTCACAACACGCTCAACTTCGAGAACCGCAGCATCATCGACTTCTACGGCCTGTCAGAATCCGACGTCATCTTCATGCCCTCCCCGGTCGGCCACATCACGGGTCTGCTCTACGGGGTGCAGTTGCCGTTCATGCTCGGCACCACCGTCGTCATGCTCGACATCTGGGAGCCCGGAAAGGCGTTGGAGCTCATCAGCGAACACAAGTGCAGCTTCGTGGTTGCCGCCACTCCGTTCCTCCATGGAATTCTCCATCACCCGTCGCTGCCCGAGTCGGACATCGCTTCGCTCAGGGTCTTCGCATGTGGAGGCGCTGACGTGCCCCCGGAACTCATCAAGGCGGCGACGGCGACCTTGGATTGCATGGTCAGCCGAGGCTACGGGTCCACCGAATTCCCTACGGTCACCGGCGCCAACGAAGCGGATTCCCTCGACAAGCGCGCCCGGACGGACGGGAGAACCTACGGCCTGTCCGACGCCCGTGTGGAACCTGACGGAGAGCTCTTGGTACGCGGGCCGGAGATGTTCCTCGGCTATCTCGACCACTCGTTGAACATCGACGCCTTCACCGCCGACGGCTGGTTTCGCACCGGCGACCTCGCACGCATCGACGCGCACGGATACGTCGAGATCACCGGCCGGCGGAAGGACATCATCATCCGCGGCGGGGAGAACATCAGCGCCAAGGAAATCGAGGATCATCTGTTCGAGCATCCGAAGATCGCGGAGATCGCCGTCGTCGCCTCGCCGGATCCCGTGCTCGTTGAGCGTATCTGCGCGGTGGTCGTCCCCGAACCGGGAGAGGACGTCGGCCTGCCTGAGATCGTCGACTGGCTCATGGCCCGAAAGATAGCGCGTCAGAAGCTCCCCGAACGCCTGATCCTGCTCGATGATCTTCCACGCAACGCCAGCGGCAAGGTGCAGAAGTTCCAACTCCGCGAGCTGGCGCGCGCCGAGAGCGCCCCGAGCCGAGTCCGGTAAGACGTTCGAAGGGCAGCCGCCAACCCGAAATGGAGTGAACATGAAACTGCACGAACTCACCCAATTTGCAGCGGGCCACCAGTTCCTCGAAGCCCTGCGCTGGCACGCGGGTGCGCTTTGGGCCAGTGACTTCTTCAGCAAGGAGGTTCTCACCTTCTCCGCTGACGGAACGGCGAACGTGGCGGCGGAGATTCCCGGGGCGCCCTCGGGGCTGGGCTTCCTTCCTGACGGTTCCACCCTCGTGGTGTCGCAGGCCGATGCCGCGGTGCAGCGGATCGCCGCCGACGGAGCGGTGAGCATATACGCGGACTTCAGCGCTATCGCCGGCGGCTTCGGCAACGACATGCTCGTCACCCCGAGCGGTCATGCCTACGCCGGCAACTTCGGATTCGCTCTCGGGGCGGAGGACCCCAAACCGACGAACCTGGCCCACATCGACCCGCGAGGCCATGTGAACCGTGTCGAAGGCGACGTCTTCTTCCCCAATGGAATGGCTCTCACACCCGAGGGCGTTCTCCTGGTGGCCGAGACGTTCATGCACCGGATCGGCGCATTCGACATGGGGCCGGACGGGGCGTTGTCGAACCAGCGAGTGTGGGCCCAGCTCGACGACTCGTATCATCCCGACGGCATCGCCCTCGACAGCGACGGGGGCGTATGGTTCGGAAACGCTCTGACTCTGGGCGACGACAGCGGCTTCTACCGCGCCGTGGAGGGCGGGGAGATCACTGACAAGATTCCCGTCTCGGGCGCCCAGGCGACCGCCTGTGCCTTCGGCGGTGAGAACCTCGGCACGCTGTACATGAGCTGCAACCACACCACGCTGGAGGATTTCGGTGCGGGGCGCTCGTCCGCGGTGATCGCCGCCGCCGACGTCGGGCGCGCTGGTGCGCCGACCACGTCGAGCGCCGCGCCCGTCTGAGACCCGAATTCCTCCTCAGCGGGGCCGGGGCGTGCGGACGCCCGGCATCTGGTCCTCGTGTCGATATGATTATTGGACCGCCAAAGAGGAGACTCCAGCAATGGACAAAGAAATCGCAGGGTCGTCCAAAGCACGCCCCCGTGACCGACGACTCCAGATCGCCAAGAACGCGGGCGAGCTTTTCAGCGCCCGGGGTTTCCATTCGGTCCGAATGGAAGACATCGCCGAGGCGAGCGGAATCACCGCACGCGCTCTTTACCGTCACTATGAAAACAAACAGGCGCTGCTGGCCCACGTCGTGCTCGAGGACCAGCAGCGAATGCTCGAGACGCTGTCCGAGCTCACGACGAGGCCCAACGAGAAACGCGACCTCGGCGGCAGCCTCAGCGCCCTCGCCGAGGCCGCGCTGGAAGGTCGCCGGCTGTCACTGCTGTGGCAGCGCGAGGCCCGTCATCTGGGCGCCGATGACTATCGCCGCGTGCGCTCCCAGACGCGGCTGATCGCGAGGCAGTTCGAATTGCTGCTGATCAAGTCCGAGTACCCCGATCTCGACGACGCGGCCTCCGATATCAGGAGCTGGGTCCTGATGAGCATCCTGTCCAGCCATGCCCACTATGAGTACGCACTCTCGCGCCAACGCCTCACCCGGGAACTGATCGCCGCGAGCGAACGGGTTCTCGCCGAGCCGACGGTGGATCCGGTCGCCGGATCCGGCGCCGAGGGCGTCGCCAGGACGCCCGGTTCACGCCGTGAACAGCTGATCGCTTCGGCGGCGAATGCCTTCCGGCGCCATGGATACGCCGGGGTCAGCATCGATGACATCGGAAGCGAGATCGGCATCGTCGGCCCGGCGCTGTACCGGTATTTCGACAACAAGGCCGACATCCTGATCGCCGCGGTCACGCGTCTCCACGAATGGCAGGCGCTGGAGATGGCGCGGGCGATGCACACCTCGCGATCCGACGAGTCCGTACTCACCGCTCTGGTCGAGGGCTACATCCGCGTCGCGCTCGAAGCGACCGACCTTCTGGCGGTCTCGATGACCGAGCGTCTCTATCTGCCGGAACCTGTCAGTGAACGCTTCGACCGGATCCGAGCCGACTACATCGGCGAATGGCAGCGATGGATGTCGATTTCGCGGCCCGAGGTCCCCGAGGCACAGGTAGCCGTGCTGGTCAACATCGCCAAGACGATCATCGACGACTGCGTGCGGATCCCGCACCTGTGCAAGTACCCACGCTTTGCCGCCGAGCTGGCGTCTGCCGCATTCGCGACGCTCGGGCTCCGGAGCCCGTGAGCTCGGCACCACCGGACCGCCGTCGACAGCCTTCTGAAGCGCTGTTCTGTATCGAGAGGACTCCACACATGAGCTTCAAGTCACGTCAGATCGAACTGGTTTCCCGTCCACACGGCTGGCCGGACCCGACGAACTTCCGGATCGCCGAGACCGAGGTGCGCGACCCCGGCGACGGGCAGATCGTGGTCCGCAATCTGATCATGAGCGTGGATCCGTACATGCGAGGGCGCATGAACGCGGCGAAGTCCTACGTGGCGCCGTACGCGATCGACGAGCCCCTTGAGGGCGATGCGATCGGTGAGGTCGTCGCGTCGCAGGTCGCGGACTTGAGTGAGGGCGACATCGTCCTGCATTCGGCCGGGTGGCGTGAATACGCGCTCATCGACGCCGGCTCCGCCGAGAAGGTGTCGGCCGACGAGGCGCCGCTGGGCGCCTATCTCGGTGTTCTCGGGATGCCCGGCATGACCGCCTACTTGGGCTTGTACAAGGTGGCGGAGTTTCGCGCCGGGGACGCGGTGTGGGTCTCGGGTGCCGCGGGAGCGGTCGGCCAGATAGCCGGCCAACTCGCCAAGATCGGTGGCGCCGCGCGGGTGGTCGGCAGTGCGGGCTCGGCCGCGAAGGTCGCCCTGCTGACCGAACGGTTCGGCTTCGACGCCGCGTTCGACTACCACGAGGGGAGCCTCAAGGACCAGGTGGCCGAGGCGGCGCCGGACGGGCTCGACGTGTACTTCGACAACGTGGGCGGTGAGCATCTGGAGGCCGCGATCGGCGCGGCGAACCTCCACGCGAGGTTCGCGCTCTGCGGAGCCAGTTCCGCCTACAACCTCACGACCGTGCCACCGGGACCGCGCAACATGACCATGATCCTCTCGAAGCGTCTCCGCCTCCAGGGATTTCTGGTGTACGACCACGAGGCGGTCCGCAAGGAGTTCATCGAGACGATGGGACCGTTGGTCGGCAGTGGCCGTTTGGTTTGGGACGAGACCACTTTCGACGGCCTCGAGAACGCACCCGAAGCGCTCCTGGCCATGCTCACTGGAAAGACGACCGGCAAGACGCTGGTCAGGCTTGCGAACTGAATTCACCATAGGCCGCCTGGGCGGGGGCCGGACGACTCCGTATCCGGTCCATGGGATCACCGTCTCGTAGCACCGGTGCCGGTCTGACCTGGGGCCCAGCTTCTTGCCGCGGTCCCAGGTCACCGCCCCAGTGCGACTGAGTCGGCACGTTCACGCCGGTCCGGGCGTGATGTTGCTGGCGGAGCACTCTTCCTCTCTGGTGAAGAGCACGGGCATGGCGACGCTCCTGGTCAAGTTGGGTGGTTTCAGTGCAAGACGGTGGGTGACGGCGCTGGTCGGGTGGCTGCTCGTCCTGGGTGTGGTGGCCGGTCTGGGTGTTCTGCTCGGGGGCACGTTGCAGGACAGTGACTCCATTCCCGGTTCACGGCCGAAGCGGCGTTGACCAAGCTGGAGCGGCACTGGCCGGAGCCTGCCGGCACGCCTGGGCAGATCGTGTTCCAGGCGCCGTTGGGCCGTTCTCTGGCCGCGAGCGGGCTGCGGGAGTCTGTCGCGTCGACGCTGGAAGCGACCGGTCGGGTGGACGGTGTGGTCGGGGTCGGTGATCCGCTTGAGGACGGTGAGGTCTCCGCGGACGGGCGTACTGCGGTCGCCGAGGGTCTTTTCGAGGCCAAGCTGGAAGGGGAGGCGGCCAACAAGACGTTGCTGGCCGTCAAGAACGCGGCTGGTGAGGCGCGCGCGGCGGGTCTTGCGTGCGCAGCGCGGCGCCGGGGAATTCGGCGTCAGGCATCGGCCTGCGTCCGCGGCGTATGGGGCCGACGACCGATCGGGCGCCAGCGTTCTGGATAGCCCGTTCCAGTGCGTGGTCGGGGTCATCACCCTCGCTCGTGTCCGTGACAAGCGTGGATTCGACCTGATCAAGACGTTCCCGGCGCAGAATCCGCGCGTCATCTGGTGCAGCGGCGACCGAAGCGTGGCGTCCCGGCCTGCCTGGCGAGGGTAACCCCCGGGGGGTTAGGCGGCGGGTCATCCCTCGGGATCGGGGTTCCCGCAGGTCTGCGCGGCAAGGGTATTGCGGGATCGATCCCGCACAGCTTACGCTTCGGGCTCCAGCATGCGTCCAGCTTCATTGCGGAATCGATTCCGCATGAAAAGCCGGGCGAGGGGACGAGGAAAGAGGACAGCCCATGACCGGGACAGTCCACTCGCAGGCGCCCGCCAGCGGCGGCGGCTCACCGCCGCTGGGAGCGGAGGCGCGGTCGATCGACTTCATTCCGAACGAGGAGCGGACCGGCAAGGCGTGGCATCTGGGCACGGTCTGGTTCGGCGCGAGCGTCAACCTCACGGGCCTGGCGACCGGCTTCGCCACGCTGTCGATCGGTGCATCGCTGTTCTGGACGGTCGTCGCCACGGTCTTCGGTTCACTCTTCGGCACCTTCTTCATGGCGTTCCACTCCGCGCAGGGCCCGCAGCTCGGACTGCCGCAGTTGGTGCAATCCCGCCCGCAGTTCGGCTATGTCGGTGCGGCGCTGACCGTCTGGGTGTTCGTGCTGGTGAACTATGTCGCGTACAACACCTCGGACGCGCTGCTCTCGGGGGCTTCGGCGAATTCGCTCAGTGGGATGTCGAAGAGCCTGGGGTACCTGATCGCCGCGTTGCTCGCAGCGGTGCTGGCGTTCTGCGGCTATCACTGGATCCACCGCGTGTACCGCTGGCTGATGTGGCCGATGCTGGTCCTGCTGGTGCTGTGCACGTACGCGGCCTTGACCAGCGACAGGCTGCCCTCGTTCACTCCGGGTCCGTTCGAGCTCGCGCCGTTCATGTCGGTGTTCGTGATCGTCGCGGGCTTCCAGCTCGGCTGGGCGCCGTATGTGTCCGACTACTCGCGTTATCTGCCGGCCGGTGTGGGCGTCCGCTCGACTCTCTGGTGGACCTACCTGCCCAGCGCGATCTCCGGGATCTGGGTGTTCGTGCTCGGTTCGATCGTGTCGGCCGCCGTGCCCGGCGCCGATCCCGTGACCGCGATCCGACGCACCGGCGACTCGCTGTTCGCGGGCTTCGGCGCGGTCCTCGTGCTGTTGATGCTCGTCGGGCTGGTGGCGATCATGGCGGTCAACCAGTACGGCGGCAGCCTGACGATGCTCTCGATGGCCGATTCGTTCTGGGCGCTCAAGCCGACCAAGCGGGCCCGCGCCGGGTCGATCGCGCTGATGTCGCTGGTGGTCTTCGGCCTCGCGCAGTCCGTGGGGATCGACAGGTTCAACGAGTTCTACGGCAACGCGCTGGTGTTCCTGGCCTATCTCTTCACGCCCTGGACCGCCGTCAACCTCGTCGACTTCTTCTTCGTCCGGCGCGGCAAGTACGTGATCGGGGAGATCTTCAACCCGAACGGGATCTACGGCCGCTGGGGTTCGCAGGGCATCACCGCGTATCTCGTCGCGATCGCTTTGATGGTCCCGTTCATGGTCACGACGCCGTTCACCGGCTTCCTCGCCAAGCAGCTCGGCGGCGTCGACTATTCGATCTTCGTCGGCCTGCCGGTCGCCGGTGGCCTGTACTGGCTGCTCACCCGCAACCTGGACCGGACGCGGGAGGAGGCGATGGTCCGCGACGAAGCCCTGCTGCCACGGCACTGAACGCCGCCACCGGAGAACCCCACATCGAGCACCTGAACAGGAGCCACAGGTAGATGCGTGTACTGACCGCGTTCGAGCCCCCGGCGTCGCCCGCGCGTACGCGCGACCCCGAGCGCGCGCCGCTGCGCGTCGGGGTGGTTCAGCAGCGGTTCCACCCCGACCCCGCAGAAAACCGGCGCGCCCTGTCCGAAGGCGTGCGCATCGCCGCCGAGCATGGCGCACGCCTGGTCTGCCTGCAGGAACTGACACTGTCGCCCTATTTCGCCAGCACCCCTGACGGCCTCACGTCCGGCGAGGTGGTCCCGGAGGACCTGATCACGGGACCGACGTACCGCTTTGCCGCCGAGCAGGCCGAACGCTTCGGGATCCACGTCCACGCGTCGCTTTTCGAGCGCGTGGACGGAGAGAAACGCGGTTACAACACGGCGATCGTCGTCGCTGCCGACGGTTCGGTAGTGTGCCGCACCCGCAAGCTGCACATCCCCGTGACCAGGGGCTATCACGAAGACCATTACTTCCTGCCCGGGCCGGCGGGGAGCGGTGCCTTCCCTGTACTGCCACTGGACGACGCGCGCCTCGGCTTCCCGACCTGCTGGGACCAATGGTTCCCGGAAGTCGCCCGTGCGTACTCGATCGCCGATGCCGATGTGCTGGTCTTCCCGACGGCGATCGGCTCGGAGCCAGGCCATCCCGACTTCGACACCCAGCCGCTCTGGCAGCAGGTGATCACCGGGAGCGGCATCGCCAACGGCATGTTCATGGTCGCGGTCAACCGCATAGGCGCGGAGCCGCCGCTGACCTTCTACGGCAGCTCGTTCATCTCCGATCCGTACGGGCGCGTCCTGGTCCGGGCGCCGCGCGACGAGCCGGCCGTGCTCGTCGCCGACCTCGACCTCGACCAGCGCCGGGACTGGCTCGAACTCTTCCCGTTCCTGTCCACTCGGCGTCCCGACGCCTACGGGACGCTCGCCGACACGCCCTAGCCGGGCGGTCGCCACCCCAGGTGCGGGCTCTTCACCCGCATGCCTGAGAGGAGAAACAAATGGTCCGTGTGTTCAGACGAGGCTGCTCGACGGACCGCCGAGCGGTGCTGGGCATGGGTCTGGCGTCCGTCGCGGTCGCGGTGGTGCCACAGCCGGCCGCCGCGAAGGCGAAGAAGGCCGACACGGTGTTCACGAACGGCTACGTCTATACCGTCGATGCCAGAGAGACGATCGCCCAGGCGGTCGCCGTACAGGCCGGAAAGATCCTCTTTGTCGGCAGCGACCATGCGGTCAAGCGGTTCATCGGTTCCCGCACCAAGGTCATCGACCTCCAGGGCAAGATGCTGATGCCCGGTCTCCAGGACGCGCACATGCACCCATTGAGCGCCGGCCGGGCCCTGGCCGGATGCGATCTGCAGCAGGCTTCGCTGACCGTCGCGCAGACCCAGGCCAAGATCCAGGAGTGCTTGGACGAGACCGCGGAACGCGAGGAGCCGGACGGGCTGTTGCGCGTCACCGGCTGGTACTACGAGTCGATGCTCCCCGACGGCGTCAAGGTGGACAAGTCCATGCTCGACGCGCTCAACACCAGGCGGCCCATCATCGTGAACAACCGCGACGGCCACACGAGCCTGGTGAACTCGCGGGCGCTGGAGTTGGCGAACATCACCGCGGCCACGCCCGATCCACCCGACGGCCGGATCGAGCGGGACGAGCAGGGCAACCCCACGGGATTCCTGGCCGACGGCGCCCGTGACGGCATCAAGGCGGGTCCGACCGCGCCGCCTCCGCTGGAGCCGGACGGCCCGACCGCCGTCCGGGCCGCGTTGAAGGCGATGAGGGCCCAGGGCGTCACCAGTGCCCGCGAGGCGGCGACCACCGAAGCGTCGCTGGCCTCCTTCGAGGCGGTTCGCCAGGAAGGAGACCTCACCGCCCGTATCTTCGCCTCGCCCCGGATGGGCGACGACGACGTGGCGGACCCGGGCGAGGCGGCTCGGCGCGTGCTGGCGCTGCGTGACGAATACGACTCCGGGACCACGGTCGCGCCGGGCCTTCGGATCAACAACGTCAAGATCTTCGGAGACGGCGTCGAGCAGTACCCATCACAGACGGCCGCGATGCTGGAACCGTACTGGGTCAACACCGGCACGCCCGAGGATCCCCACTGGGAGCCCGGCACCCATACCGGCGAACCGTTCATCAAGCTCCCGGCGCTCAAGGCCCTGACGCTGAGGCTGGCGCAGGAGGGCATCGGCTCGCACGTTCACGCCATCGGCGACCGGACCGTGCGCGAGACGCTGGACGCGTTCCAGCACGTCCGCCGGAAGGTCCGGGGCAAGCCGCCGCGCCTGTCGATCGGCCATGCCGAGAACGTCGACCCGGCGGATTTCGGACGCTTCAAGGAGTTCGACGTCACCCCGGTCATGTCGTTCCAATGGGCCAAGCCCGGTCCGAACATGATCGACGCTCTCAAGGACTATCTGGGGCCCGAGCGCTTCAACCGGGTCGAGCCGATGGGCAGCCTGCGGCGGGCCGGAGCGCGGGTCGCCTACGGCAGCGACTGGCCGGTGGACCCGCTCGACGAATGGTTCGCCTTGCAGGTCGGCATCACCCGGATGACCAGGCCGACCGACCCCTACTACGAGATGGGACGGCTCGGCACCGATCCCGGCCTGTCGGTCCAAGACGTGATCAAGGCGGTCACCATCAACGCGGCCTACGACCTCGGCCAGGAGAAGACCACCGGCTCGATCGAGAAGGGAAAGTTCGCCGACCTGATCGTGATCGACCGCAGGCTGCCCCACATCCCGCCGGCGGACATCACGAACACCAAGGTTCTCATGACGATGGTGGGAGGCGAATTCGTGTACGACGCCGCCCGGCCGGACGCCTCGTGATCGCCTGATCCTGGGTCGGTTATCGTGAAAACGTGCCCAAGACGCGTACGGTGACCCTCCTCGATGTCGCCCGCGCGGCCGGCGTATCACGTACGACGGCGTCGGCCGCGTTGGGCGGCAGCGGACGAATCTCTGACGACACACGTGAGAAGGTCGTCATGGTCGCCGAGACCCTGGGCTACACCGCCAACCCTGCGGCGCGCAACCTCCGGCGCGGGCGGCTCGGCGTGCTCGGGATCTCCCTGCCCGGCCAGGTGGCGGGCATGGAGTTCTACATGCGCTTCGTCCTCGGAGCCGCGGAACGCGCGCGCGCCGACCACTTCGCGGTCACGCTGCTCGAGGCCTCGGACATGCCCGCGGCACTGGTGAGCGATTACGTCGACGGGCTCATCGTCGTCGACCCGCTCGTCGACGATCTCGACGTGGCGGCGCTGATGGCCTCCGGCAAGCCGGTGGTGACCAGTGAACGGTACCTCGGGGACGGGCCGCCCCCCGTGGGCGTCGTCGAAGGCGATCACCAGGCCGCGCTCGTCGAGCTGCTCGACCACCTCGTCGCCCAGGGAGCGACCATGCCCGCCCTGATCGCGCCGGGCGACAACTCCTCGTGGGGCCGGACCCTGCACTCGGCCTACCTCGGCTGGTGCGAAGCGCGCGGAATCGTCCCGCAACTGTCCGACACGGCCTTCAACGCCACCCGGTCGAAGGTGTGGCAGGTGACACGGGAACTGCTCACAAAGTCGCCTCGCCCGGACGCGATCGTCAGCGCGCCCGACGGCGCCGCCCTCGGCGTGCTCGACGCCGCGCGGGAGCGGGGCCTGCGCGTCGGCCACGACCTGCTGGTCGCGGCGTGCGTCGACAGCACCCCGTTCGAGTTCGTCCAGCCGTCGATCACCGCGCTGGACCAGCACCCACGAGACCTCGGCGGCCACTGCGCGGAGGCCCTGCTCCGACATCTCGCCGGCGGCCCGGCACGGGAAACCGCCGAGCGCCATCGCATCGACCTGGTGGTACGGGAGTCGACGGCGGGCGGCATCAGCGTCCACTGAACGCGACACGGGCCGCTGGTCGAGCGGCGGCCGTCGCCCCGGGGGGATTCGTGCCCCGGCCGTTGGGTTCACGCGGCGCGTCCGCGCCTGACCCGACCGTCCCCGCCCGCGCGGAGATCTTGAATACCGCCGCGCGGGCGTCGCCCGGTTCGGTCACGTCACCGCGTGTCACCAGCCTCGCCGCGCACCAGGCCCAACCCGAAGAACTCGCCGCCTGGAGCATCGGCTAAACCAACATCGCCGCCGCTGACCGCCACCAAGCCCCGCCCCAGAGCCCACTCCCTGCCCGATTCACCTGCACGGACGCAATTTTCGGCGGGCACAAAGGTTGGGGTGGGCGTTTGGTTCGGTCCGGGCGGTGACGTCATCGACATGTAAGGGTCGGCGTGGACAGAGCAGATCTACCGTGACGGCATGAAGATGTTCAGTCTGTCCCTCTCCACGCTGGCAATCGTGCTGACCGCATGCGGTGGTGAGACCGCTGAGCCGGGTGTCGCCGCGTCGTCGGCGACGGTTTCAGCACCGACGAGCGCGGCGTCGAGCAAGGCGCCCGTCAAGGAAGCACCCGCGTTGCTGAGGTTCCAGGGAGCCAAGCTCGATGGAACGGCGTTCGACGGCAAGAGCTTGGCAGGCAGGCCGGTAGTGCTCTGGTTCTGGGCGCCGTGGTGCCCCAAATGCCAGGCCGAGGGGCCCGCGGTCGCCAAGGCCGCTCAGAAGTACGGCGACAAGGTCGCCTTCGTGGGCGTCGCCGGGCTCGACAAGGACAAAGCGGCGATGGAAAGGTTCGTTTCGCGCACCGGCACGTCCGGGATCGTCCAGCTGGACGACCGGACCGGTGCCCTCTACAAGCACTTCAAGGTCACCTCGCAGTCCTCTTATCTGATCGTGAACCCCGAGGGTGGCAGCCACTCGGCGGTGGGTCCATTGGACGAGGCCAAGCTGTCCTCCCTCATCGACAAGCACGCCCTGTAAATGGACGACCTCGCACTCGCGTTGGCCGCCGGGTTGGTCGCGGCTTTCAATCCGTGCGGCTTCGCGATGTTGCCTTCGTTCCTGGCCCTGCTGGTTTCCGGGCCCGGTGGTGCGGCGCGGGCGTTGCGGTTGACGGCGGCCATGACGTTGGGCTTCATCACCGTCTTCGGAATCTTCGGCCTGGTGATCAGCATCGCGACCGCTCCGATCCAACGGCACCTGCCGTGGGTCACCGTCGTGACCGGCGGGCTCCTGATCGTGCTCGGCGTCTGGCTGGCGTCCGGGCGGGAACTGCTGCTGCGGCTTCCGCGCCTGAACGTCGGCGGGCCGACCGGCTCGTTCGTCGCCCTCTACGGATATGGCGCTTCCTATGCGGTCGCCTCCCTGTCGTGCACCATCGCGCCGTTCCTCGCCGTCACCGGGCTGGTCTCCGGGAGCGGCGATCTGCTGGACGGGCTGGCCGCGTTCGTCGCGTACGGTGTCGGAATGGGCCTGGTCGTCGGACTGCTGGCCCTCCTGGTCGCCCTTGCCCAGGAAGCCGCCGTCCGAAAGACCCGAGCGGTCCTTCCCCACGTCTCGCGAGCCAGCGGGGTGTTCCTGCTCCTGGCAGGCGTCTATGTCGGCTACTACGGCTGGTACGAGTTGCGCCTCAACGCCGGAGCCTCCGCCGACGACCCGGTCGTTGGTACCGTCACTGACATTCAGGGGCAGGTCACCACATGGCTCGACGCCCTCGGCGTCCGCTGGATCGCCGGAGCCTTCGCTCTCGCGGTCGTCCTGGCAATGGCGCTCCGCACCCACAGACGCAGGAAGCAGTCCGCTTCTCCTTCGGTAACCGACAACGTGATGTGAGCCGTAGGCTCCGTCATCAGCATGAGCATCCCCTTGTGCGGACGCGACCCGGCCCACGTCCGAACGTGATCGAAGCGACACGTTCACACCAGATCCCCCGCAGTCCAAGCCCCTGGTGCATTGACCGCATACGTTCACTGGTCTGATGACTCGGCACGGTGGTGGTCGTTCACGTGGCCACTGGCACCTCGTTCATCCGCCTCAGCGCTCCCTGGTGGCTCTACGCCGCGCGGTGGCCGCCGCCGGGTGACCCTCGCGCGGCCAGCACGTGGAACACATTCAGCCGCTCCAGCCACCACTGCAGGTATTTCGCCTGGCCATAGGCACGAGAAACGGGACCCCGGCGGCGATCGCTCGGGCGATCATCACCTCGCCCCACCCGGACACCCAGCCTGGCCGCCCACTCACCGGCATCGACGTCCACCGACCAAGCCCGCCGCGCCGACCAAGAGCAAGCCCCAGGGCCGTTGCAGTATTAGGTATCCGTAAGAGCGCGGCCCCGAGCGACGCGCTAATGCTGGTCTCAGGTTGGTCGGGGACAATGAGCGGCAAAGTATCGACTGGAAGGGGGCGGGCCGGCGTGCGGATCATGATCGCGGATGATGAGAGGGCGATCCGTGAGTCGCTGGAGCGGGTGCTCCAGGTCGAGGGTTACGAGACCAGCACCGTCGCCAACGGTCTCGCCGTGCTCGACGGGGTCGGTGGGGCCGGCGGTGACACGCTGGATCTGCTGATCCTCGACGTGATGATGCCCCGCCTCGGCGGGTTGGAGACCTGCCGGCGGTTGCGGGCCGCGGGTCGGGATCTGCCGGTGCTGATGCTGACCGCCCGTGACCAGGTCTCCGACCGGGTCGCGGGGCTGGACGCGGGCGCCGACGACTACCTGCCCAAGCCGTTCGCCACCGAGGAGTTGCTGGCCCGGGTGCGGGCCCTGCTGCGCCGGCGCACGCCGCCCGACGAGGAGTCGCAGATCCTGTCGTTCGCCGACGTCCGGCTCGATCCCGACAGGTTCGAGGCGTGGCGGGGCGGGCGGCCGCTGCGCCTGACCCGGACCGAGTTCTCCCTCCTGCAGGTCCTCCTGCGCAACGCGACCCGGGTCTTGACCCGCGACGCGCTGTTCGAGGCGGTCTGGGGCTTCGACATGAGCGCCACCGCCAACAACCTCCAGGTATACGTGAGCTACCTGCGCCGCAAGATGGAGGCCGAGGGTGAGCCGCGATTGATCTACACGCTGCGCGGCCTGGGATACACGTTGCGGGAGACTCCTCCGTGAGCAGGCGCGCCGGCCGGGAACCGCGCCGGCCGACCCGATGGTGGCGCCGGCGGTCCCTGCGGACCAGGCTGACGGTGATCGCGGCGACGGCCATCGCGGTCAGCGTGTTCGCGGCCTTCCAGGCGGGCATCGAGCTATTGAACTGGGAACTGCAGGACACCGCCGAGGAACAGCTACGCGCCGACTCCCGCGTCCTGGCGACGAACGCGGAGCGCGCCGGTCTGGCGCAGGTCCAGCTACCGCCGTATCTCGGATCCGGTCGGCTGGTGCGGGTCATCCTGCCCGACGGCTCGACCCGGACGCCGGCCGGCCAACCCGCGCTGCCCCCGGTCAGCGAGCCCGCCGGGCGCGTGGCGCAGGGAGCGTCGGCCGATCTGGTGGAGTCGAGCGACAGCGACGGCTACTTCATCTACACGCTGCGGGTGGGCGACGGCGCGGTCCAGGTGGCCCGCGTCGCCGACGACGACAGCCCGATCACCCGGTTCGGGTTGGTCATGCTGCTGATCGGGCTGCTCTGCGTGGTCGGCGGCGCCCTTGTCGGGCGGACCGTGGCGCGGACCGGGCTGGCGCCGATCGACCGGCTGACCGCCGCCGCGGTACGTGTCGCGCACACCCGGGATCTCGACGCCGACATCCCGGACGAGGGCGGTGGGGAGATCCGGCGGCTGATCCAGTCGATCAACGACATGCTCGCCGCGCTCCGGGACTCCCGGCGGGCCCAACGGCTGCTCGCCGAGGACGCCGCCCACGAGCTCAAGACCCCGCTCACCAGCCTGCGCGTCAACGTCGAGCTGCTGATCCGGCTCGATCGGCGCGGCACCCTGGACAGCGCACTGCCGGCGGAGAGCCGGACCCGGCTGCTCAACGATCTCGGCGCCCAGGTGGCCGAGTTGAGCACCCTTGCCGCCGAGCTGACCGACCTGGCGCGCGGTGACGTCAGCGACGAGAGCACCGAGCTGCTCGACCTCGCCGACGTGGTGGTGGCCGCCGCGACCCGGGCGCGTTCCCGCGTGCCCGACATCCAGGTCGCGCTCGACGTGACCTCCGTGTGGGTGAGCGGGCGTCCCGCCGCGCTCCAGCGGGCGGTGCTCAACCTCATCGACAACGCCGGCAAGTGGTCCCCCGCGGACCAGCCGGTCCAGGTCCGGCTCCGTGCCGAGGGCGCGTCGGCGGTGCTCGAGGTCGACGACGCCGGGCCGGGCATCGACGCCGCCGACGTGCCGCGGGTGTTCGACCGGTTCTACCGCGCCGACAGCGCACGGGCGTTGCCGGGATCCGGTCTGGGGCTCTCGATCGTGCAGCGGGTCGTCGACGCCCACGGCGGCCGGGCCACCGTCGCCCGCTCCGCACGCGGTGGCGCGCTGCTTCGGGTCGACCTTCCGGCCGCGGCCCCGCCCGCCCCGGTCGCGCGGCCCACCGCCGGATAGGACACCGCAGTGCGCTGACCCGCCCCGGGGGAGCGGCGCAGGACAAGGGACGGCGCCCCTCGGGCATGGTCCCGCGCGGCTCACCTTCTGGGCAGGACACCGCGATGCGCCGACCCCGGCCCCGGCCGCACGGCGCAGGAGCAAAGGGCGGTGGCCGTCGGGCATGGTCCAGCGTGGCTCACTGTCGGGGCAGGACACGGTGTGCCGACCCCGGCCCCGGCCGCACGGCGCAGGAGCAAAGGGCGGTGGCCGTCGGGCATGGTCCAGCGTGGCTCACTGTCGGGGCAGGACACGGTGTGCCGACCCCAGCCCCGGCCGCACGGCGCAGGAGCAAAGGGCGGCCGTTGGGCCCATGGAAAGATCCGGGACGGGCCTGGGTCCCCGTCCCGGATCTCGTCCGTGCCGCCGCGCTTACCGTTGCAGCGTGGGCTCCTCGTCGACGGCGAGCGACCGTTGACCGTCCGGCAGCTCCGCCACTGGACGGGACGGCCGGCTCGGCCACCAGATCCGCCGGCCGATCAGCAGGGTGAGGGCGGGCACCAGGACCGACCGCACCAGCAGGGCGTCGAGCAGGACGCCGAAGGCGACCAGGAACCCGACCTCGATCAGCATCACCAGCGGAAGTGTGGCGAGGACCGCGAACGTGGCCGCCAGGACCACGCCTGCCGAGGTGATGACGCCACCGGTGGCGGAGAGGGCTTTGAGCATGCCCTGTCTGGTGCCGAGACGCACGGTCTCCTCCCGGGCCCGGCTGGTCAGGAAGATGTTGTAGTCGACGCCGAGCGCCACCAGGAACAGGAATGCCAGCAGCGGCACCGAATAGTCGATGCCCTTGAACCCGAGGATCGTGTCGAAGACGAACACGCTGCCGCCGAAGGCTGCGGCGAATGAGACGATCACGGTGGCCATCAGGACCAGCGGGGCCACGATCGCGCGCAGCAGCAGCCCGAGGACGATCAGGACGACGGCGAGCACCAGCGGGATCACCAGCTTCTCGTCGCGGCTGGTGGTCATCTCGGTGTCGAGGTTCTCCGCACTCGGCCCGCCGACGATCGCCTCCGCCCCGCTCACCGCGTGCACGGCGGTGCGCACCCGTTTGATCGTGTCGTACTCCGCGGCGGTTTCCGGCGCGTCCGTCGGGAACGCGGAGATGTTGGCCCAGCCACCGCTGGTCTCCTCCGGGATGGCCATGGCCACACCGCGAGTGTCCTTGACGATGTCGAGCACCCGCTCCTGGTGCGCCGGCCGCGTCAAGATCGTCATCGGCTGGCCGCCGAGCTCTGGGAAGTGCTGGCGGAGAACGGTGAAGCCGGTGACCGACTCCGGCGCGGACAGGAACTGGTCCTGCTCCCGCAGGGGGCCGGTGTTGCCCGCCAGTCCGATGGCGAGCGTGCCGAGGATTCCGAGCGAGCCGAGCGTCGCAATCCACCGGCGGCGGTTGATGGCGGTGCCAAGCCGTCCCCACAGCCCCGGCTTCTCCTCCACGGCCGTGCTGAACCGCGGGATGGCCGGCCAGAAGATCCGCCTGCCGAGCACCACGAGCACCGCCGGGAACAGCGTCAGCATGGCCACCAGCGCGCACAGGATGCCGGCCGCGCCGATCGGGCCCAACCCGCTGGTGCTGTTCAGGTCCGCGGCGAGCAGGCAGAGCAGGCCGGCGACCACGGTGGCCGCGGACGCGACGATGGCCGGCGCCGCGCTGCGTAGCGCGTGGACCATCGCGACCCGGACGTTCTCGTGGTGATGCAGTGACTCCCGGTACCGGGCGATGAGCAACAGCGCGTAGTCCGTGCCGACGCCGAATACCAGGATCGTCAGCAGCGCCGAGTTCTGGCTGTTGACCACGATGCCGAAGCCCTTGACGAGCAGGTAGACGGTCGCCATCGCGGTCAGTGCGGCCGCGCCCACGACCACCAGCGGGATCAACCACAACACCGGGCTGCGGTAGGTGAGGATGAGCAGGAGCGTGACGACGACGACGGTGGTGAGGAAGACCTGCAGGTCGATGCCGTCGAAGACGGCGTCCATGTCGCCGTCGATTGCAGCCGGGCCGGTCACGTCGAGTTCCAGGCCGGCGGGGCGGTCCTTCGCGGCGTCACGCAACGGGCCGACGATGGCCTCCGGTTCGCCGTAGGTCGTGCTCACCGGGAGGGTGAACATCATCGCCTTGCCGTCGGTGGAGGATCTCGTCGGTGGGCCCTCGTCCTCGCTGTCGGCCGGGGCCGCCGCCTTCGGCGGGTACCGCTTGGCAAGGGTGCTGTAGTGGCGCTCGACCGTCGCACGGTCGGCGTCGGTGATGCCGCCGGCGCGGTGGTACACGAAGACGAACGTGTTGTCGTCACCGCCGGGGAGACTGTCCTCCAGCACCGCCACCTTGGTGGACTCGGCACTGGCCGGCAGGGTGTCCGCGGCGCTGTCGGTGGTGACCGAGCTCAACTTTCCGCTCAGCGGCACCATGAACGCCGCCAGCACCATCCAGAAGCCGATCACCAACCACGGCACCCACCGACCGGCCAACCGACCGGCCGGCGCTTCCCCGGACGGTGCTGCGTTGACTGCCATCACTGGCCTCCTACATACGGATTACATCGCTGATCTGATGCCTGCTTCCTACCGAGCGAACCTGAGACGACGGTTAATACGGTGCTCAGGCCGGTTGGCCGAACCAGGTGCCCAGCGCACGCACCAGCGTGGTGGCGTCGAGGTCCTGCCCAGGGCGAATGCGTTCTCAGATCTTGAGATGAGCCGGTCGGCCTGCGGGGGGCACGGCGGGGCGGGTGGCCTGGTCGAGAACGACGAACGCGATCCCCGGCACTGCGAGGCTGGGTATCACTGTCACCACGGTGCGGCCCGAACCCGGGACCAAAGGGGTGCGTGCCGGTGCCCAAGCGGTGGGTGGCCGAGCAGGCCTTCGGCACCACCATGCTGCACCGGCAGCAGCGAGTCCCACCTGTACTGGGCGGCCACCGACCGGGATGACGCGCCGGCTGACCGGCACCACCGCCCACTGGCGGGACACCCTGCCCCCGCCCGCGGCCCAGGCTCGGGCCGCCGGTGCGGCCGCGTGACCGTCCGGCCGCCGCCGGTCCCCGACCAGCTCCTGCGCCGCCTGGCCGACGACCGTGACGCGGCCCGCGCCCGTGTCGAGCGGCTCACCGCCGAACTCGCCGACGCTCGCCAACCAACTGGAACGGCCAGAGGTCACCCACCTGCTGGAACTCGCCGGTACCGCCGGGCCGCCGCTCCCGCCCGCCTACCGCGACATTCTGGCTGTGCTGGCCGACCACCCCGACGGACTACGCCCCGAAGACATCGCCTGCGCCCTCAACCTGCCCGCCACCAGCAAGAACACCGTCGAAGGCATCCGCACCTCTACATCACGTATGGCGCCGCGGACGCGCTGGGGATCGACCTACCGGCCGTCTTCGTCGAGGTCCATCGGTCCAACATGAGCAAGCGGGGGCGCAGACGGCCGAGATTCACGTCGTGGATGCGCCACCCGCCGCGCGGCGGAACCTCGTCGCGAGGCGATCGAACGCCGCCGCGAGCTCGTCTCCGTCGATCACCTCGATGTCGAGGTCGAGCTGTGTCATCCACAGCGCGAGCCGGTCCGGGTCGTCGGAACCCAGCTCGACGTGGCACGTGGACTCGTCGACCACCTCGATATCGACCGGGATGCGGATCTTCGCGGCGACCCTGGCGGCGGGAGCATGCACGAGTACCCGGGCGCGGTACTTCCAGGCCGCCTTGCTAATGCGCCTGACGACGTACTCGACGACCTCGTCCTCCGAGACCACGCGCGGCTGGAACCGCTCGCCCGTCGGTGTGTGCGGAACCATGCGGTCGACGCGGAAGATCCGCCAGTCATCACGGTCGAGGTCCCACGCGAGCAGGTACCAGAGCGACCCCCAGCTCACCAGCCGTTGCGGTTCGGTGTGGCGGGCCGCTTCGCTGCCTCCGGGCTTGGTGTATCCGAACCGGAGCCGTTCGTGGCCGCGGATCGCGGCGGCGACCGCACCGAGAATCGAGAGATCGAGCGGCGGTCGAGCCCCTGGAACGACGCTCGTCGCCTCGCGTACCGCCTCGACGCGCCGGCGCAGGCGCGAGGGCAGCACTTGCTCCAGCTTCGCGAGCGCGGTGAGCGATGTCTCTTCGACGCCGAGCCTTTGGGTGGCGACCGCGCCCAGTCCGACGGCGACGGCGACGGCCTCGTCGTCGTCGAGCAGCAGCGGGGGCATCGCCGTCCCGGCGGCCAGCCGGTACCCGCCCGCGACACCGGGGCGCGCGTTCACGGGATAGCCGAGCGATCGCAGCTTGCCGATGTCGGCGCGCACCGTCCTCGTGCTCACGTCGAGGCGGCCGGCGAGCTCGGAGCTCGTCCAGTCGCGCTTGAGCTGGAGCAGTGACAGCAGTTCGAGCAGGCGGGCGGAGGTCTCCAACATGTTCTCGATCTTTTCAGCAATCGCGGAAGCTAACCTTCCGCATTGCCTGGAAGTGTCGGTGTCATGCACGAGAACAACGCACTCACACCGTTCCGTATCGACATCCCGCAGGCCGACATCGACGACCTGCGTGACCGGCTGGCACGCACGCGCTGGCCGATCCCCGTGCCGGGCCGGGACGATCGCGCCGATTTCAGCCGCGGTATCCCGCTGGTGTACCTGAAGGAGCTCGCCGAGTACTGGCGCGACGGGTTCGACTGGCGTGCGCAGGAGGCGAAGCTCAACGAGTTCGAACAGTTCACGACGGTCGTCAACGGCCAGACGTTCCACCTCGTCCACGCGCGATCGACGAACCCGGAGGCCACCCCGCTGATCCTGAACCACGGCTGGCCAGGCTCGTTCGTCGAGTACCAGCAACTCATCCCGCTGCTGGCCGATGAGTACCACGTGGTCATCCCGTCGCTGCCCGGCTTCGGGTTCTCCACCCCGCTGTCAGGGACCGGCTGGGAGCTGGCACGGACGACGGATGCCTACGCCGAGATCATGACGCGTCTCGGCTACGAGAGGTTCGCGGCCCACGGCACCGACATCGGTGCGGGCACCACCGGCCGCCTCGCGGCGCTCTACCCGGAGCGCGTCATCGGCACGCACACCGGCAGCGACCCCCGGGTGCTCGGGTTGCTCGGCGAGAAGTTCCCGTACCCCGACGGTCTGTCCGATGACGAGACCGCCCAGCTCGAGGCAATGCGCACCGAGGATGTGGCCGAGCGCGGGTACCTCCTGATGCAGGACCACCGTCCCGACACGATCGGCGCGGCGCTCACCGACTCGCCGGTCGGTCAGCTCGCGTGGATCGCCGAGAAGTTCAAGACCAGGACCAGCGGCGACCACCGGACGCCGGACGAGACGGTCGACCGCGACCAGCTCCTCACGAACATCAGCCTGTACTGGTTCACCCGCAGCGGCGCGTCGAGCGCGCAGTTCTACTACGAGTCCGAGCACTCCGGAATCGACTTGTTCATGCCCTCCGACGTGCCGTCCGGATGGGCCGTGTTCGGCACCCACCCGCTCATGCGCCGCGCGATGGACCCGTGGAAGGCGATCGGCCACTGGAGCGAGTTCACCGAGGGCGGTCACTTCCCCGCAATGGAGGAGACGGAGCTGCTCGCGAACGACATCCACACCTTCTTCCGCGGCATTTCCTGACTCCGCGTCAGGGCCCGCGGGCCACGAAGACCCATTCAAGGCCCGGCCGGTGGTCCGGCACGTCCAAGACCTCGTCGACCTCGAACCCGGCGGCGTTCAGCGACGCCTCGATCTCGTCCCGCTCGTAAAACCGCAGGGTTGAGACCGAGGTGACCACCTCGCCGCCGGGCAGGATCGGGACGCTGGTCGAACGCAAGAGCCGGTACCTGAAGCTCGTCCACCTCGCCGGTGACCGGTCGTCCGAGGCCTTCGTGGAAGCCATCACACCCATGCTGACCTCGCCGCCCACTGCGGCCCGCAAGAGCCTGACCCGGGACCAAGGATCATAGCCGGCTCGCCACGACCTGCTCGCGCCCTCGGCCAAGGTCTTCGGCACCTACGCCGGCATGTACACCGGCAGCTTGGCCGGCGGCGGCTTCCTGGGCCCGGCGCTGGTGGGCGGGATGGTCGACGTCAACGGCTGGCCCTGATGCTCATCGACATCGCCCTGGTCGCCTCGCTGTCGATCATTGTCGTCGCCAGGATCAGCGCGCTGCGGTGGTGCACCGTCCTGGCCCTCGCCGAGTAACCAGCGTTCGAGGAGCAACTTCTCGGGGCTCAGGGGAGGTCGGGGAGTGGCCGGGTGGCCAGGTGGTGGGCTTCGGAGGCGTGCAGGCCGAACATGCGGAGCAGGTTGATGGTGACCTGTTGGATCGCGGTGTCGGGGTCGAGGTCGGGTCGGGCGTCGAGGAGATGGAGGGCGCCGAGAAGGGCGCCGCCGACGCAGGCCACGGCGAGTTCGGGGTCGCCGATGTCCAGGCGGCCCGCGGCGTGGGCGGCCTGCAGGTCGTGGAGCGCGTGTTCGGGCATGCCTTGACCGGCGGTGAGGTAGGGCAGGCCGCTGTGCAGGAGGATTTTCGAGACCTGGGGGTGGGTGTCGCGCAGGCGGGCGGTGAGGCGGACGGAGGCGGCGAAGACCTCTGCCGGGTCGTTCAAGTGGGCGGTGGCCCGGCGGAGTAGGTCGGCATGGTCGGTGAGGGCCTGGGAGATGGCGGCGTCGAACAGTTCGGTCTTGCTGGTGAAGTGGTTGTAGAACGAGCCGAACCCGACGTCTGCGGCATCGGTGATCTGCTGGATGCTCGCCTCGGTCCCGTGCCGCCCTGCCAGCAGCCGCTGCGCCGCCGCGATCAACGCGGCCCGCGTGCGGGCCTTGCGCCGGTCCATCCGGTTGGCCGGATGCGTGCTCCGTGCTGTGTCGTTCACGCTTGAAAGATACAACGTCTATCAGTACTGATGAAAGTATCAGTACTGATAGACGTTGACGTTTTGGTCGGGCAGGTCTGATGCTTCCCTCCCAGGCACCAGCACTTATGCAAGGAACAGCCCATGACCGTGCCCATCGTGAGAACATCAGCCGGCTGGCGGATCGATACGCCCGGCGGCCTGGTCCCTGTGAGGACCGCCGCGGCCACCACCGCCGAGTTGCTGGCCGACCGCGCCGCGATCGAGGCGGCCGTGAGCGATGGCGGGGCCGCCGAGCCGGTTGTGGAGGCCGAGACGCTGCTCTCGCCGGTGACGCCTCCCTGCCGGGTGGTGGCGCAGATGGTCAACTACCGGTCGCATGCCGTCGACTCGAACTTCGACCCGGACCGGGTGCCGCCCGCGTTCTTCCGCAAGTCGTCCGGATCGATCACCGGCCCGCACGCGACCGTTCTGCGCCCGGACGGCGTGCGGCTGCTCGACCACGAAGTGGAGCTCGGGCTCGTCATAGGCGCCCCGATGCCGGTCGGGACGGAGGTGACCGATGAGAATATGGCCGATCTCGTCGCGGGTCTGGTCATCGCCAACGACGTCAGCGCGCGCGATCTGCAGTTGCCCAAGACCCAGTTCTACGAGAGCAAGTCCTATCCGACCTTCACGCCCCTCGGGCCGCGGCTGCTGCTCACCGGGGCCGCGGACCTCGCCCGGCTGACGGACCTGCGCCTGACCTGCGCGGTCAACGGCCGGATCCGGCAGGACGGCACGGCGTCCGACATGATCGTCACCCCTGCGCGGGCGCTGAGCCTGCTGTCGCGCTTCCAGCCGCTGGAGCCCGGCGACGTGCTGCTCACCGGTACCCCGGGCGGCACCGCGCTGCGCTCGCCCGGCCTGCTGATCGAGAAGCTCGGCGCGCTGCTGCCCGCGCACGTCAAGTGGAAGACCTTCTTCCGGCGCCAAGAGGGCAACCCCGCCTATCTGAAGGACGGCGACGTCATGACCCTGCGCATCCGAACCGACGACGGTGCTCTGGACCTCGGTGAGCAGCGCACCCCCGTCGCGTCCGCGAGGAGGGGAAATGCACACTGATCCGCACAAGGGCCTGCACAGTGAACAGGGTGCGCTGCGCGGCGAGCACCAGGGGCGGGCCGCCGATCCCGTTATCAAGGTCGTCGACCTCGCCTGGCTTGAGTTCGGCAAGCCGGACCTGGATCGGGCCGAGACCTTCGCCCGTGACTTCGGATTCACCACCGTCGAGCGCACGCCCGCGGCGCTGCGGCTGCGCGGGGTGCTGCCGGGCACCGATTGCCTCGTCATCCGCAAGTCCCCGGCTTCCCGGTTCGCCGGCCCGGTCTTCCAGGCCGCCGACCTTCGCGACCTGCGGCGGCTGGCCGACGCGACCGGCGGCCAGGTCGCCGATCTGGAAGGCGGCGGCCGGTACGTCAGCACCCGGACGCCTTCGGGGATCGAAGTCCGGGTCGTCCACGGCGCACCGGAGCATGGCGGCCTCGATCTCCAGCCGCCGCTCACACTCAACTACGGCGCGCGCGTTGACCGGGTCAACGCAGTTCAGCGTCCACCGCGGGAGCCCGCGCGGGTCGAGCGGCTGGGCCACGTGGTGCTGTCCACCACGGTCTTCCTGCGGGACCTCGACTGGTTCCTCGAACACCTCGGCCTGATCGTCAGCGACTTCCTGTACCTGGACGGTCAGCGTGGCCGGGGCCCGACCATGGCGTTCATCCGCTGTGACCGGGGCGGCGAACCGGCCGACCATCACACCCTCGCGATGCACCTCGGCCCGTCCACCGGTTACGTCCACTCCGCCTACCAGGTCGCCGATCTTGATGCCTTGGCGACAGGCGGTGAGTACCTGAAGGAGCGCGGCTACCGCCGCTCGTGGGGGATCGGCCGGCATATCCAGGGCAGCCAGATCTTCGACTACTGGCGCGACCCCGACCGGCTGTTGCTGGAGCACTTCACCGACGGCGACCGCTTCGACGCCTCTGTCGAGCCGGGCTGGGCCGCCATGTCGGCCTCCGGGCTCGCCCAGTGGGGACCGCCCGCCACCGCCGACTTCCTCGGCAGCACTCCGTCCCCGGCCCTCCTGCGCGAAGCGATCGCGGCCCTGCGCGCGGACAACGAACTCGACCTGACGCGGCTGCTTGCCCTCGCTAAGGCGATGCGCCCCTCCTGACCTCCGTATCCGAGGAGAATCCCGATGACCGCTGCGCCGCACACGCACGGCAATCGTCCGCTCATCCTGCTGCCCGAGGACCTGCCCGCCGTCGAGGCGGTCCCCTTGGACGAACGCGACCTGCCCGCGAGCACGTACGAACTCCTGAGCCGCACCGCCACCGCGTATCCCGGCCGGCCCGCCCTGTACCTGCTCGGAGAGCGCGGCCGGGCCTGGCGTGAGGCCCCATGCTGGACGTACGGCACGTTGCTGGAGCGCGTGCATCAGGCCGCGAACGCGCTCCTTGACCTCGGCGTTCCCGAAGGCGGTGTCGTCGCGTCGATGCTGCCGAACTCCGGGGCCGCCTACGCGGCCCTGCTCGGCGCCCAGGCCGTGGGGATCGCCAATCCCGTCAACCCGATGCTCGCCGAGGACCACCTGGCGGAGATCCTCACCCTCACGGGCGCGCGGCTGCTGCTGGCGCCCGGGCCCGGCGTGTCGCCGCGATTGTGGGACAAGGCGCGGCGCATCGCCGCCCGGCTGCCGGGTCCGCTCATCCTGGCCGCCGTCGGTTCGCCGCCAGGCGACATGGGAGCGGACTTCGACGCGGTCGCCGCGCGCCAGCCGCCCGACAAGCTGTGCACTGGACGTCGCCCCCGTCCCGACGACCTGGCCGCCTACTTCCACACCGGCGGGACGACCGGGGTGCCCAAGGTGGCCCCGCACACCCACGCCATGGAGGTCTACATGGCCTGGGCGCTCGGCTGTTCAGGCGCCTACCTCGACGACGCCGTCGTCCTGTCCGGCCTGCCGTTGTTCCATGTCAACGCCGTCCACGTCACGGGGCTGGGTCCGTTCCTGCATGGGACGCCGGTCGTCAGCCTCGGACCGCTCGGCTACCGGGACGGGGTGCTCATGGACGACTTCTGGCGCATCATCGAGCACTACAGGGTGACGAGCTTCTCCGGAGTGCCGACGGTCTACGCCGGGCTTCCCGAGGTGCCCGAGGACGTCGACCTCTCCAGCCTGCGCGCCGGGGCCGTCGGTGCGGCCCCGCTGCCGCAGAAGGTGCGGCGCGGGTTCGAGGAGTCCGCCAAGGTCCCGATGCTGGAGGGGTACGGGCTGACGGAGGCCACCTGCGCGACGGCCGCCACCCCCGCGTTGGCGCCACGTCCGGGCTCGGTCGGGCTCCGGCTGCCCTACCAGCAGGTCAAGGCCGTGACGCTGGACCCGGCGGATCGCCCGGCGGCCGACTGCCCGACCGGAAAGACGGGAGTCCTGGCGATCAAGGGGCCCAGCGTCTTCCCCGGCTACCTGCGACCCGGACCGGACGGGCCCGCGCCCGACCCGTCCGAGAAGGTTCTCGACGGGTGGCTGCTCACCGGTGACCTCGGGAGGGTGGACGCCGACGGCTACGTCTACCTCACCGGCCGCGCCAAGGACCTGATCATCCGCGGCGGCCACAACATCGACCCGCGGCCGATCGAGGAGTCACTGCTCGGGCATCCCGACGTCACCGCCGCGGCCGTCGTCGGCGCGCCCGATTCGCATGCGGGTGAGGTGCCCGTCGCGTACCTCGTCCTTTCCCGGGGCGCCGGCGCGGACGAGGCGGACCTGCTCGCCTGGGCGCGCGCCCGCGCCCCCGAGCCCGCGGCGGCCCCCAAGGCGGTGCACGTGGTGGACACCCTGCCGACGACGCCCATCGGCAAGGTCTTCAAACCCGCGCTCGTCGAGGACGCCGTACGCCGTCTGGTGCAGGCCGCGCTGGGCCAGGCGGGTGTCACCGGGCACGTGTGGGTCGAGACACGCGACGGGCGACCACACGCCCGGGTCCGGCTGACCGGAGGGGAAGACACGAGCGCGCTGACCGCCGAACTCGACAGGTACGCCTTCACGCACGAGGTCACGGCGTGACCGCTGAGCCCGTGCTGATCATCGGGGCCGGGCCGACCGGGCTGACGGCCGCGATCCTGTTGGCCCGGCACGGAGTGCGCAGCCTCGTCGTCGAGCGGCATCTCGACGTTTACCCGCTGCCCCGGGCCGTCCACCTGGACGACGAGGTGCTGCGGATTCTGCAGAAGGCCGGCGTGGCCGAGAGGTTCACCGCCGTCAGCAGGCCGGCCCTCGGCATGCGCCTGCTGGATGGGCGGCACCGGGTCATCGCGGAGTACCGGCGTGACGAACTCGTCGGCGTCCACGGCTGGCCCCAGGCCAACCTGTTCGACCAGCCCGACCTGGAACGGCTGCTGCGCGCCGCTCTCGGCGAGTACCCCGAGATCCGGTTGCGCGCCGGCGTCGAGGCCGAGCACATCGACCCCGGCGACGCCGTCCGGCCCGCCGAGGTCAGACTGCGCGACGTGGCCACCGGGGTCGCCGATACCGTCAAGGCACGAGCCGTGCTCGGGTGCGACGGGGCCAACAGCCTGGTCCGGGAGGCCATCGGCACGCGGATGCGCGACCTGCGGTTCACCGAGCGGTGGCTCGTGGTCGACGGGCGCTGCGCGCGGCGACTCGACACATGGGACGGCGTCGACCAGATCTGCGACCCCCGCCGGGCCGCCACCTTCATGAGGATCGGCCCGGACCGCTACCGCTGGGAGTTCCGGATGCGCCCCGGCGAGACCGCCGAGGACCTCACGGTCCCCGGCTCGCTCGCCCGACTCCTCGCTCCCTGGACCCGCGGCGTCTCGTTCTCGGAGATCGAGGTGATCCGCAGTGCTTCCTACACATTCCGGGCCCGCGTGGCCGACCGGTGGAGGAGCGGGCGGCTCTTCCTGCTGGGCGACGCCGCCCACCTCACTCCGCCGTTCATCGGGCAGGGCCTGTGCGCCGGGCTGCGCGACGCGGCCAACCTCAGCTGGAAACTCGCCGCGGCCGGCGCCGACCCGATCCGCGGCGACGGGCTCCTGGAGACCTACGAGAGGGAACGGAAACCGCACGTCACCCGCATCATTCGGATGGCGGTGTCCACCGGGTGGGCGATGACCGGCGGTCAGGGCCCGGCCGCGTCCCTGCGGCGCGCCGCCCTGGCCAGGGTGCTCCGGATGTCCGCCGTGACCCCACTGATGCTGCGCGGCGTCTCGCCCCGGCTGCGACCGGGACCTCTCGTGGCGCGATCCCGATGGGCGGGGACCCTCATGCCCCAGCCTTCCGTCACCGTCGACGGAGCGCGCCGCAGGCTCGACGACCTCATCGGCCCCGGCTTCGCCATCGTCACCACCCGCCCGGAGACCCCGGTGACCGCGCGCCTGGCCGCCGTCCTGCACGCGACGGTCGTGCGCGTCGGTCCTGACGGCACCGAGGTCCACCCCCCGGACGGCGTGCCGTGGGCCGGAAAGGAGAGCGTCCTCGGCGGCTGGCTGCAGCGGATGGGCACGTCCGCGGTCGTCGTCAGGCCCGACCGGACCGTCCTCACCCTTCTCCCACCTGCCTCCCCTTCCACCGGATGCTCCACGCCCGGCTGGCTGACCCTCCTTGCTTCCGCCTCCTCGTAAGAGGAGCCGCACCCACCCCCTCAGAGGAGAACCCGTGAAACTGAAAAGATTGCGGATCGTCCTTGCAGTACTGATCGCCGTTTCGATCGTCGCGGCGGCCACGGTTTACCTCAGCCGCGACCGCATCGTCGACTCCGTAATCCGCGACCGTCTGAAAGACGACACCGACCACGCGTTCGTCCAGGACAAAGAGCACATTCGCGTCCTGCTGTGCGGCACCGGCTCGCCCGAAATGAGCGCCGCCCGCGCCCAGGCGTGCACGCTCGTCGCCGCAGGCGGCAAGCTGTTCCTGTTCGACGCCGGCGAGGGCACCACCAAGTCGCTCTCCGACTCCAAGGTCCCCTTCGGCGCGCTGGAGCGGGTCTTCATCACCCACTTCCACTCCGACCACTTCAACGGACTCGGCTCCCTCATCAACGCGACCTGGATCTGGGGCCGCGAGAAGCCGCTCGATGTTCGGGGCCCGGTCGGTCTCGACAAGGTCGTCGAGGGCCTGAACTCCGCCTACGCGCTCGACCACGGATACCGCAAGGCGAACATGCGCACCCTCGACGCCAGCGGCGCGGCGGCCGACGCCGTCCCCACCGAGATCGAGATGCCGCCCGGTACCCGGTCCGTCCGCGTCTACGACCAGGGCGGCGTCACCATCGACGCCCGGCTCGTCGTCCACGATCCCGTCTCACCCGCCTTCGGCTACGTCCTCGGCTACCGCGGTAAGAAGGTCTTCATCAGCGGCGATACCGAGGTGAGCCCCGTCAACCTCCCCGCCATGCAGGACGCCGACCTCGTCGTCCACGAGGCCTACGCCACCCACCTCGTCCGCCGCGCCATCCCCCACATGCGGGACATGGGCCGCACCCACGACGCCGAGGTCGCCGAACGCACCATCCGCTACCACGCCGACACCATCGCCCTGGCCAAGCAGGCGCAGCAGGCGGACGTGAAGCAACTCGTCCTCACCCATCTCACGCCCTACCCGTCCGGCTTCATGGCCCGCCGCCTGTTCACCCAGGGCATGACCGACCATTACAAGGGCGAACTCACCTTGGGGTCCGATGGGCTCCTTATCGTCGTGTGAAGCATGGTGCGGCACCCTTCCGCCCTGCCATGTCACGGCTCGATGCTTTGAGGGGAATGATGGAATCCAGCCCTGCTGAGGACTCCGTTCCGCTGATCGACGTCCATGCGCATTTCGTCACCGACTTCTATGTGGCCGAGGCTCGCGCCGCCGGGCACGTCAAGCCCGACGGCATGCCCGGCTGGCCGGAATGGGACGCCGACAGGCAGGTGGCCTTCATGGACCGGCACGGAATCGGCACCGCGCTGCTGTCGGTGTCGTCCCCGGGCACGCACTTCGGGGACGACGACGCCGCGCGGTCGCTGAGCCGCCGGGTCAACGAGTTCGCCGCCGCGATGCACGTCCGGTACCGCGGGCGGTTCGGCCACCTGGCCGCCCTGCCTCTCCCCGACATCGAGGGGGCGCTCATCGAGGCCGCCCACGCCCTGGACGTTCTCCAAGCCGACGGGGTGGCGATCCAGTCCAACCACCACGGCACCTATCCGGGAGACCCACGGTTTGAGCCGCTATGGGAGGAACTTGACCGGCGAAGCGCCGTGGTGTTCGTCCACCCGACCTCGCCGCCGCACGCCGACGCGGTGGCGCTCGGCAGGCCACGTCCCATGCTCGAATTCCTCTTCGACTCCGCACGAGCCGCCTCGGACCTCGCGCTGTCGGGGGTACTCGCCCGTCACCCGGGGATCTCCTGGGTCTTCACGCATTGCGGAGGCGTCCTGCCTACGCTCACCGACCGGCTGGAGTTGTTCCGCTTCGTGCTTCCCAAGCCCGCGGGCGGTTCGGACGACAGCGTTCGGGAGCAGTTGGGCGACCTCTGGTACGACTTGGCGGGAACCCCCTTCCCTCACCAGGCTCCCGCGCTGGCCGCCGCGTTCGGCACCGGGCGCCTGTTGTACGGCAGCGATTCTTGCTGGACGCCGGACTTCGTCGTCGAAGCGCACCTGCGCTCCCTGGACACGGCGCCCCCGCCACCCGGGGCGGCCACCTGGCGCGCCCTCACCACGTCCAACGCCCGCCGGCTGCTACACCGCACAGCCGGCCAGCCCGGAACGCTGTAGTGGCAACTGCGCATCATGATGTGCACATCCGCATGCCTCGCTCACCCTGAACATGCGGATCGGTGAGGAACTGGATGAGATGACCTAGGGACGATTCATTGCCCGGAGCATGGCAACATCGGCCAGAGCGACCATTCGGCCGCCAAGACCGGCATCGCCGCCATGTCGCTCAAAGGCGCCGCCTACCTGGCCTCCGCCGCCACTAGCGCAGTTCGGGAAGCAGTTCGCGTCCAAGATGCGTGATCTGTTCCCGGGTCAAGGAGCCGGGCAGAGACAGTGCGACCGACCCGGCGCCGGCCTGGTGAAGGGCGTGAACGGCGTTGGCGCAGTCGTGTGCTGTACCGCAGACCGTCAGCGTCTCGATCCATTCGCGGGGAATGCGGGCGGCGAATTCGTCCAGGGATGCGCACATGGCGCGAAGCTCGTTCACCTTCTCGGCCAGGCCGGTGGGTTCCAGGTGTGCTTGGCTGGATGGAGAATTCAGTTCGGTGGCGACGAGCGGGCGCAGTCGTTCCGCCGCTGCAGCTTTGTCCTGGTCAAGGCTTATCGGAGTGCCCACCAAGAGCTTTCCCGGGCCCGGACTGGCCGCTTCGCGTCGTCCCTGGGCGACCAGGTCGGCGGCATGCTCGATGTAGCCGGGTGTGACCGGCCAGGCCAGGATGACGCCGTCGGCGCTGCGGCCGGCCAGTTCCAGGGATTTAGGCCCGCGAACACCGGCCAGAACGGGTGGTGGCGTCTCCGGTGGGTGGTCGAGTTTGACGGCGTCGAGGTGTACGTAGTCGCCATTAACGCTCACGGTCTGTCCCGCCAGCAGGGCGCGCACCGCTTCCAGCCGCTCGCGCAGCGCGGTCAGGGGAGACCGTGGGGCGGCGCCGACTTGGCGCATCCAGCCGGGCATGCCGTGTCCGAGCCCGCCTACGACGCGATGTGGGTAGAGCTCCGCGAGGGCGGCCAACTCCATGGCGGTGAAGGCCGCGTTGCGGGCGGCGGCCGGCAGGATCCCGATGACGACGGTGATGTCGTCGGTGGCGGCCAGGGCGGCCGATACGGCGGCGATGCCTCCAGCGAAGAAGCAGTCCTCGGCAAGCCAGAGCTCGTCGAAACCGGCATCCTCGGCATGCCGCGCGATCCGTGGGATGCGCGCGGGCGGCAACTGCGGAGGGAGGGACAACCCGACCCGAACTGATCTCATTCGCGCCATTGAACCAGACGTACCGGCAGGAACGGGGAGGCCAACGGCCTTGCAGCTGGGTGGCGCTGACTGTGATCGGGACTACTTGCGGCGAGGTGCCGAATGCCGAAGCAAGCCATGTCCACGCACAGCGAGGTGCAGTCGCTGCTGGGCGTCGCTACTGCTCAGGTCGAGGCGGAGAATCCTGCTGATCCGGTCGAGCCTGTAGTACAGCGTACGCCGCTGAACGAACAGGAGCTCGGCCGTACGTGCCTTGTTGCCTCCGGTGTCGAGAAAGGCGCGGAGTGTCGGAAGCAAGGGGTTCGAGCTCTGCGCGTCGTGGGAGAGGATCGGCCCGAGTTCGTCCTCGACGTAGCGGGCCAGTTCAGGGCCTTCTGCGAGCGCGACCAGGAGTCGCAGGGCACCGAGGTCGTCGAAGCGCAGGAAGTGGTCGGCCTCGGTTGCGGTCGCCGCGGATGCCGCGCTCCTGCCCTGGCGAACCGCGGTGGTCAGGAGTGTCGCGGGCACCAGTCGGCTGATGCCGCCCCAGTGGCCGCCTTCGGTGAGGCTTCGAGTGAGCTGGTCTTCGGCGATGTCGCGGTCCAGAGCGACGACGGCGAGGGCGAAATCTCCGATGTCGCCGACGACGGCGTTGAGCCTGAGCCTGCGGATGGCGTGTTCGACGGACTGGACCGGGGAGCCATCGCGTTCATCGCCCCTTCTCCGGGCGGCGACGACGACGAGGAGGGGCTTGCCGCGCAGGTCCCTGCCGAGTCCGAGGGCGCTCTGGACGAACTCTTCGCCTGAGATGTCGTCGAGCATGAGTCGGCTGAGCAGGGCTCCTTGCCGCTGGACCGAACGGGCCCCGCTCTCCCGCTCGCTCAGGAGGCTGATGGCTATGGCGGCGGTGGCGCGTTCCAGGGCGTTCAGATCCGCGGACGTTGGCTGAGTGGCCCCGTGCAGCAGATGAATCCATCCCCACGACTCGCCTCGCAGCACCACCGCCCGTCGGGCGCAGGCGGAGTCGTCGCGGAAGGAGCCTGGCCGTGCCGCAGATGCATGCCATCCCCGGCTGATGGCGGGTGTTCGCCGCTCGTGGATGGCGCGTGAGTGCGCCTCCCAGTCCGCGACGACGGCGTCGGACTCTGCGGTAGCGCCCGAGTAGGCCAGCATCTGGTGGGCGACGTTCTCGAGCACGATCGGGTGCCCGGTGCGGCGGGCTACCTCGTCGACCATCGTGAGGTAGTCCGCGTCGGCGAGCAGCAGGTTCATGAACGCCTGTCCGGTGGCCTCGTCGGCCATCATCTGCGACATCCGGCCCTGCACCAGCACCTCGTGCACCTGGGCGGAGGCTTCCACGAACGGGATCTCGTCGCGCAGCCCGACCAGGGTGAGGCCTGCCGTTTCGGCTTCCTCGATGGCCGCGGCGGGCATCGTGTCGAATCTCCGGCCGGCGAGCTCGATGACCAGAACGGAGGCGCGCGCGTCCGCGACCCGGCGGATGAAGGCACGTTGGAGATCCGCGGTCTCGCCCATGCCGAGCCCAGCGGTCAGCAGCATTTCCTGGCCGGAGAGGAACCGGTGGATGTCGGGGATCTCGCCCGCGTGGACCCAGCGGACCGGCCGGTCCAGATACGCCTCACCTGCGTAGACCCGGACCTCCGTCCGTTGGAAGACTTCGAGCTGAAGCGCCTGGCGAACCGTCAGGACCTCGACCACTGGATACCTCACTTCGTGCAGAACTCCAGGAGATTGTTGCACCTTCTGTATCTGCCGCGGCGCTCTGCCGCAGCCGCACACTTGTCGTCACCGCCACCAGCGGTTCTCCGCAACGTCACCACCGTGTAACTGGCGGGAAGCATCCACAAGGAGTGTGCAGTGTCGACACCGAGCACGTTGGTCAAGGCCGCTCGGGCCTCGGGGCCCGGGCGAACAAGCCCTCCGGAGATCGTCGAGACCGTCGCCGAGGTCATCGCGGCCGTGCGCGCCAACGGTGACGACGCGGTCCGCCACTACTCCGAGAAGTTCGACTCGTGGAGCCCCGAGTCGTTTCGCCTCGGGGCGGACGAGATCAGCAAAGTGCTGGCGTCGGTGCCGGGGACCGTGCTCGATGACCTTCGGTACGTGCAGCGCCAGGTCCGCGGATTCGCTCAGGCGCAGCGGGACTCGCTTAACGACTTCGAAGTCGAGACGCTACCCGGCGTGTACCTCGGGCAGCGCAACATCCCCATTTCGGCTGCCGGCGCCTATGTTCCCGGGGGCCGGTACCCACTGACCGCCTCGGCGCACATGACGGTGGTGACCGCGAAGGTCGCCGGCGTCGAGAGGGTCGCGGCCACCACGCCTCCGGACAGGGGAACGCCGCCACCGATCAGCGTGGCGGCCATGTCCATGGCCGGTGCCGACGAGATCTACGTACTCGGCGGGGTGCAGGCCGTCGCGGCACTCGCGCTGGGCACCGAGACCGTCGGCGCGGTCGACATGATCGCCGGTCCCGGCAACGCCTATGTGGCCGAGGCCAAGCGGCAGTTGTTCGGCGAGGTCGGTATCGACCTGTTCGCGGGCCCGACCGAGACGCTGATCGTCGCCGA
The DNA here is from genome assembly GCF_047130825.1 of Actinomadura madurae. Taxonomy (NCBI): domain Bacteria; kingdom Bacillati; phylum Actinomycetota; class Actinomycetes; order Streptosporangiales; family Thermomonosporaceae; genus Actinomadura; species Actinomadura madurae. The sequence continues at coordinate 5,261,806 of NZ_CP083237.1, read as the reverse complement.
CGAACACGCGGACCCCTTCGTCGTCGCCACCGACCTCCTCAGCCAGGCCGAGCACGGCCCGGACTCCCCATGCGTGCTGATCACCACTTCGCGAGAGGTGGCACGGCGCACGATGGACCACATCGAGGAACAACTGGCAACCCTGCCCACCGCGCCGGTAGCCCGCAGGGCTTGGCACGACTGCGGCGAAGTGCACCTCGTCGCTTCCTTGGACGACGCGTGGGCCTTGGCCGACCAATACGCCAGCGAGCACGTACAGATCTTGACCGTCGAGCCTCGGCTTGCTCTGGAGAAGATGCGCAACTACGGTGCGCTGTTTCTAGGCGAGAAGACCTGTGTGCCCTACGGCGACAAGGTGATCGGAACCAACCACGTGCTCCCGACGAGGGGTGCCGCCAGGTACACCGGCGGCCTGTGGGTCGGCAAGTACCTGAAGACCGTCACCCACCAGGAGGTGCAGGACGCACGCATCAGCGCTGAGCTCGGTGAGCGCTGCGGCCGGGCCTCCAGGCTGGAGAACTTCGAAGGTCACGCCCGCTCGGGAGATCTGCGCGCGGCGCGTTACGGCTCGGCCCGCCTCGAGTGGACCGATCAGGACTTCCCTCGATGCTGATCCGCCGCCCTCACGCGCCCCCTGGGGCGCCACCTAACCCCCCGCCGACGCCGGTTTCCGGGGTCGGCGGCCGGCACGGCGAAACGAGCGGTGTGGCACGTCTCGCCCTGGCCTTCTGAAGGAATGTCATGACCACACTGGGTGAAAATCAAGGCTCCGGTGCGGCGCCCACCGCACCGGTCGGCAAGTCCGAGGACGCCGAGCTGCTCGCCGCGCTCGGCTATGAGGAGCGGTTCGACCGCAAGGTCAGCCTCTGGGCCAACTTCGCGCTGGGCTTCGTCTACCTGTCGCCCCTGGTGGGCGTGGTGTCGCTGTTCGCGGTCGGGCTGGCCGGCGCGGGCCCCCCATCGATCTTCTGGATCGTCATCGTCGGTCTGGGGCAGCTGCTGGTCGCGCTGGTCTTCGGTGAGGTGGTCTCGCAGTTCCCCCTAGCCGGGGGCCTCTACCAGTGGTCGCGGCGGCTGTGGAGCGGGCGCTACGCCTGGTTCACGGCCTGGACCTACCTCGCCTGCATCACGATCGGTATCACCAGCACGGCCCTGTTCAGCTCTGACTTCGCCGCCAGCCTGTTCCTGGGCACCGCTCGGGAGCCGGGCGTGGCCTCCAGCTCGGGGCAGCGGCTGCTCATCGCCGTCACGGTGACCATCGTGTGCTTCCTGTGCAACAGCTTCGGCACCCGCACCCTCGCGCTGATCTCCAAGATCGGTCTGGCCGCCGAGCTCATCGGGATCGTCCTGGTCGGGCTGTACCTGCTGATCTTCTCCCGGGAGAACTCCCCGACGATCTTCTTCGACACGATGGGCACCGCGGGACCGAGCGGCTACCTCGGCACCTTCGTCGGCGCCTCGCTGGTAGGCCTGTTCCTCTTCTACGGCTTCGAGGCGTGCGGTGAGGTGGCCGAGGAGGTCCCGAACCCGGCGCGGAGCATCCCGCGGGCCATGCAGCTCACCGTCGTCGTGGGAGGTCTCGCCGCCGTCTTCGCCTTCGCCGGATACGCCCTGGCCGCACCGGACCTGCCGGCGATCGTATCCGGGGCCGACTCCAACCCGATCCCCGCGATCCTGCAGGGCTCCATCGGCACCCTCGGCACGAAGCTGGTCCTGATCGTCACCCTGACCTCGTTCATCGCCGGCGTGATGAGCCAGCAAGCGGCGGCCAGCCGGATCGTGTTCTCCTTCGCCCGCGACGACATGTTCCCCGGCAGCCGGATCTTCAACCGGCTCTCCCGGCGCTTCCACGTGCCGTTCACAGCCCTCATCGCGGTCAACGTGCTGCCGCTGCTGATCTTCGTGTTCGTCTACGTCTCACCCGACTCGCTGACCAAGATCGCGGCATTCCAGATGCTCGCCGGGTACCTGGCGTTCCAGATGGTGGTCTTCGCGGCCCTGCGGATGCGGCTCAAGGGGTGGCGCCCGGCAGGAGCATGGACCCTGGGCAGGGCTGGAACGATCGTCAACGTCCTGGCCCTGGCCTACGGGATCATCGCGATGATTCTGCTCGCCGCCCCCACCGGAGACGCCGACGCGCCCTTCGTCGACCGGTGGATCGCACTCATCGGCTTCCTGATCGTCTCGGCCGCCGGCCTGGCCTACCTTTTCATCGCCAAGCCCGAGCGCAAGTCGACCGCCCCCGAAGGCGACGCGATCGACATCGCGCAGAAGCTGCGGGCCCGTCAGGCCAGGCTCGAGACGACCGCAAAGGGGACCTCATGACCCGCGTGATGTATCTGTACGGTGGATGGCGCGGCCACAAGCCGTACGAGGTCGCCGCCCAGTGGGCGCGCCCGGTCTTCGGCGAACTGGGCTTCGATGTCAAGGAGACCAACGACGTCTTCTCCCTCGACGCCGATCTCACAGGCTACGACCTGATCGCCCTGAACTGGAACAACGCCCTGCTCTCCGAAGGCCTCACCACCGCCCAGGAGAACCGGTTGCTCGAGGCCGTCCAGGCCGGTACCGGCATCGCCGCCTGGCACGGCGCGGCCGCCGCGTTCCGCACCAGCCTGAAGTACCACTGGCTGCTCGGCGGCAGCTTCCTCGAGCACCCCGCCGGTGAGGGCGTGAAGTACCCCTACGAGGTCACGATCGTCGACCGTGACCACGAGATCACCGCCGGCGTCTCCGACTTCCGCGTGGCCTCGGAGCAGTACTACATGTCCGTCGACCCCAACAACCACGTCCTGGCCCAGACTCGGTTCACCGGGGACCAGCTGGCCTGGCTCGACGGACGCACCATGCCGCAGGCCTGGACGCGGACCTGGGGGCGCGGCCGGGTGTTCTACAGTGCGGTCGGCCATGACCTCGACGACCTGCAGAATCCCGACGTGACCCGGCTGTGCCAGCAGGGCTTCGCCTGGGCCGCGCGAGAGGTCAGGTAGACCGCCTGCCGGTATCCGATCCTGAGACAACGAGGACAACTCTCATGCCGAAGTTGACCGGTGGCCAGATCGTCGCCCAGACCCTGAAGAACTATGGCGTCCCCTACGTCGCCGGCATCCCCGGCCACGGAATCTGGTCGCTCACCGACGCCTTCCTAGAAGAAGACTCGCGCATTCCCTTCGTGCAGACCTTCCATGAGCAGAGCGCGGTGCACCTGGCCGACGGCTACTGGCGTGCCACCGGAAAGCCCATGGCGGCCATCACCTCCATCGGCGCCGGCGCCAGCAACACCGTGATCGGCATGGGCACCGCGTTCACCGACTCGACCAGCTGCCTGGTGATCACCGGCGGGCCGCCCACCCACATGCGCGGGCACGGCCTGCTGCAGGAACTGGAACGCTACACGGCCAACGACTTCCCGAAGGTCGCCGAGGCGGTCTCCAAACGGCACTGGGTCGTCACCCGGGTCGAGGAGCTGCCGTTCGTGATCCACCGCTGCTTCAACTCGATGCTGACCGGACGTCCCGGCCCGGTACACCTGGAGGTCCCGATGGACGTGCAGGCCGAGGCCGCGGACGTCGATCTGCACGACCTCACCCGGCGCCTGCCCGTCGGCCGCCAGCACCCCGACCCGGAGGCGATCGAGCGCGCGGCAGGCGTGCTGCGCGGCTCCCGGCGTCCCGTCATCGTCGTAGGTGGCGGCGCCATCACCGCCGACGCCGCCGGCGAGGTGCTCGCCCTGGCCGAACGCTGGCAGATTCCGGTCGTGACGACCTGGAACGGCAAGGGCGCCTTCCCTGAGGACCACCACCTGTTCGCCGGCAGCGTCGGCCAGACGGGCACCATCACCGGCAACCGCATCGCCAGCACCGCCGACGTTGTGGTCTCCGTGGGTTGCCGCTTCACCGACTGGTCGGCGTCGAGCTATGCCAAGGGCATCACCTTCTCCATTCCCGACGCCAAGCTCATCCACATCGACATCGACCCGCACGAGATCGGCAAGAACTACCCCGCCGAGGTCGGGATCGTCGCCGACGCCCAACGGGCCGTCGCGGCCATCGTGGCCGCCCTGCCCGAAAGGCTCCCGGCCCCACGCTCGGAGTATCTGGCCGAGCTGGAGACACTGCAGAATGAGTGGGAGCAACAACTGGCCACCCGCCGGGACAGCGATCGCTTCCCCTTCACCTCCCAGCGTCCGCTCGGCGCGCTGCGCAACGTGCTCCCGCGCGACGCGATCATCGTCGCCGGGTCGGGCAACACCCAGGGCGCGGTCAAGCAAACGTTCCCCGTCTACGAGCCGCGCACCCATCTCACCTCGGGCGGCTTCTCATCCATGGGTTGGGCGGTTCCGGCCGCGGTCGGAGCCAAGCTCGGGCGCCCCGACCGGACGGTGGTCTGCGTCCTGGGTGACGGCGACTTCCTGATGACCGCTCAGGAGATCGCCCTGAGCGTCACCACCGGCGCCCCGGTGATCTTCGTGGTGCAGAACAACGCCGGCTACATGTCCATTCGCGGCGGGCAGCGCAAACAGACCTCTCGCCATATCGGCACCGAGTTCTCCTACCCCGACGGGCGGCCCTACAGCCCCGACTTCGCCGCGCTCGGCCGCTCGTTCGGCATCCAGTCGTGGAAGATCGAGGACGACGCCTCGCTGGAGCCGACCCTGCGGAAGGCCGTCGACTCGGGCGCCCCGGCGCTGATCGAAGTGCCGACCGACCGCGACGCCGCCGGCCCGTGGGTGCCCGGCTGGTGGGACTTCCCCGTCCCGGCCTACATCACCGACGAGCGCCAGGACGAGTACGCGCAGAACCGAGCCACCGAACAGCACCTCTGACACCACCCGGACCGACGATCACCCCAGGTCCACCACCACTCCAGGCGCCGCCGTGGCCCCACGCCGATCCGGCTCGGGCCACGGCGGCCTCCAGTCTGCCCGCCAATAGGGCTGTCGCTTCCCACTGGAGAACAGCGCGAGCAATGAGGCCCGTCACCGGCCGGGAACGGCGTGATCTCTTCGGGCGACTTCCGCTCGACCACGCCGTCCCGACCCGTACCCGGTATGACCTGCTCGGGGAGCCCGAAAGTCTCCGATGACGCGCCCAGCGCTCACCACCGCTGACGTCGCGAGCAGGCCAGGACTTCGCGCTTGCCGGACCATTGACTTAAGGCGAGCGTTGACAGCGCGCACGCAGCTCATCCGCCGCTTGTCTCGTACGTGGTGGGCGGGACAAGCCGCGGGCACCCTCCGTCTCTGACGCGACGGTGCCGGCCCTGCTTCACTGGTGGGCAGTTCGTCAGAGTCCGGCCACGATGGACGGGGCAATCCGGAGGGCGTTGGCCGCGATCGTCAGAGCGGGGTTCAGCGCCGCCGAGGACGGAAAGAACGACGCGTCGGCGATCCAGAGGTTGTCGAGGTCATGGCTGCGGCAGGTCGCGTCGAGGACGCTCGTGGACGGATCATGGCCCGCGACCGCGGTACCGCACATGTGCGAGTTCGTCTCGATGCCCATCTGCTGGGTGAAGATGAAGGGGTAGCCGGCCTTCCGAACGATGCGGGTGACTCGGCGCACGAGTTCGTGGTGTGGCGCGACGTTGGTCGGAACCCAGTCGATGAGGATCCTGTCGCCGTCGACCCGGACACGGTTGTCAGGAGAGGGCAGGTCCTCGGTGGTGAGGTAGATGTCGATGCTGCGGGCGGACATGAATTTCAGCGCCCACATCGGAGCCCACTGCCGTGCGGGCTTGAGCATCGGAGCCTGCAGCTTACCCAGCATCTGCAGGTTGCCCAGTGGATATCGGTTGCTCGCGCCTGCCTCGTAGAAGTCGTTCATACCCAGGGTCTTCTGCCAGTGGGTGTCGTTCGTCCGCAACGGATTGACCCCGACGAGGAAGGTGCTGTTGTGGACCATGTAGTTGCGTCCCAGCAATCCCGAGGAGTTCCCGAGGCCGTCGGGCTGGGCGCGGGTGGCCGATCGCAGCAGCAGCGCCGCGGAATTCACGGCGCCTGCGGCGAGTACGACTCGCCGGGCGTTGATCCGGATGACGCGTCCCAGGTGGCGGGCCTCAGCGGCCACGAGCCGCCGCCCGTCATCGGAGGGCAGCAGACGGGTGACCTCAGTACGGACCATCAGTTTGACATGCCCGGACCGCAAGGCCGGCACGATGACCTTGTTCTCCGCCTCGGCCTTGATCCCGGTGTCGTCCGGACAGCCGTCGGCGGTGGCGACCGCGATGCGCTCGGCCCGGCTCGTGATGTTCATCGCGTTCGGAGTGTGGAACGGGTTGAGGCCTTGGACGCGCATCGACTCCGCGAGGCGTTCGACAGCGGGCTCGTGCGGGAGCGGCGGAAAAGGGTATCGCGTGGAGTGGTGTGGCTCGGTCGGGTCCTCGTCGGTCTGACCGTGAACGTCGAAGAGGCGCTCAGCCTCGCCGTAGTAGGGCTCGAGGTCTTCGTAGGAGAACGGCCAGGCCTTGGACCGCCCCTCCTGATGCTCGACCTCGGTGAAGTCGCTGCGCCGGAACCGGGGCAACGACGCGCCGTAGAATCTGGTGTTCCCGCCGACCCAGTAGTACGTGCCCGGCGCAAAGGGCTTCCCGGTGCGCCCGTCATACCAGTAGCCGGCGTTCTTGTAACGCCCCTTGAGGTACATGTGCACTGGATCGTGGTTCTCCGGCTCGCGCGGCAGGAATCCGCCGCGCTCGACCATCAGGACATGGGCCCCAGCCTCCCGCAGCGCGTACGCCAACGTCCCGCCGCCCATTCCCGAACCGATGATCAATACGTCGGTGTCGATCTCGTCGGCGTCGTCGAGCCGGATGACCGAGTCCGGTGCGAGGCCCTCGGGCGACTCGGCGTCGCGGATCTCCTGCCGAGGGTCGCCGAGCGGGATGTGCGGGTCTGTGTGCCTTGAGGACATGAAAGGTCTTTCTCCGGGATCTCGGCCCGGCAAGTAGCGGGCCCGCCGAGGACGGGCACGTAGTGCGTCGTTCTCTGAACCTCGGATGCCAGGAAACGGCCTCGAGGCGCTCCGAGCCTAAGCAGCCCGGTGAGCCGGCGGACAGAGGCGGACTGTGCAATCCGAACCGACCAGGTTGCATAGACCGTGCAGACTTCGTACTCGCGTCAGATGGCAGAAGCGCGGAGGGCGTCAACGGCCCAGTGCAAGGCCGAAGTGGCATAACACCGTCTCCACGCTTCGAGGGGACACCCTCTTCTCCCCTGCCCGGCGCAGTGCTCTGCCCGGGGCGAAGTTCCCCGGCGACCCGAACGGCTATCCCACCCGGGACGAGGTCGTGGCCTACCTCGCCGACTACGCCGCGCGCCTGGACGCCGGCATCCGTTCCGGGCAGCGTGTCGAGAAGGTCGTGGCCCTCGCCGGTGGTGGTCAGCGCCGGTTCGAGGTGGTCACGGCCGGCGGTGAGGTCTTCACCGCCCCGATGGTGGTCGCCGCGACGGGCGGGTTCAGTCGCCCCTACCGCCCGGATCTGCCGGGGCTGCAGGAGTTCACCGGCACGGTGCTTCACTCCTCGGACTACCGGCGCCCCGGACCGTTCGCCGGGAAGCGGGTGGTGATCGTGGGCGCGGGGAACTCGGCCGTGCAGATCGCGATCGAACTCGCCGATCATGCCCAGGTGACTCTGGCCACCCGGCATCCGCTGCGCTTCATGGCGCAGAAGGCTCTGGGCGTCGACATGCACATCTGGTTCCCTGGACGGTGGCCAGGTCGTGTGGAGCGACGGCACCCGCGAGCACATCGACGTGCTGCTGCTGGCCACCGGGTACCGGCCCGGAGTGGACTATCTGGCCGGGCTGGGCGCGCTGGATGAGGACGGGCTGCTGACGGCCGGCGTGCGCGGCGACAGCGGGTCACGCGCGCCGAAGGCTCCGGCTGCTGGGGTTATGCCGGTGTCAGGGCGGGCAGGGCGAACAAGCCCGACAAGCGTGTCAGCCGCTCTGGCACCGCGCGGTAGTACACCCACGTGCCGCGTCGCTCACCATCGATCAAACCGGCCTGGCGCAGCACTTTCAGGTGGTGGGAGATCGTCGGTCCGGTCAGCTCGAACGCGCCCGTCAAGTCGCACACGCAGGCTTCGCCGCCGTCCGCAGAGGCGATCATGTTCAGCAGGCGTAGCCGCACCGGATCCGACAACGCCTTGAACACCTTCGCCAGCTCGACTGCCTCTGCCTCGTCCAGCATCGGGCCACTCAGGGGTGCGCAGCAGACGTCGGTGGCGGACACATCCTCGATCTCCATCAACTTAGGCATACATCTAATTTGACGGCCATCTACCCAGTGATGCAAACTGGCGCCTGCTTAGACAGACATCTAAACAAGGAGCCGAGATGGAATCGCTGCTCGCCCGGATCGCCGCCCACCGCCGCCACGGCGCCCGCATCACCTTCCGCGAGACCCGCGGCGAGGTCTGCACTCCCGCGTGCCGCTCGGCCGCGCACGTCGACCGCACCACCACCGCCGCCTACCGCGCTCGCCCCTGATCACCTCACCTGAGGCAAGATCCATCACAGAACCACCGAGGAGCCATCGTGAACGACAACACCGGACACCAGGCGCCCGCCGCGTCCGCCGGCGAAGCAGGCTGTTGCGGTGTCGAGGCCTGCTGCACCGACGCCGAGCAGGTCCTGGACCCCGAGAAGACGGTCCAGGAGGCCAAGGCCGAGGCCGGGTGCGGCTGCCTCGCCGAGGGCGAGCAGGACGGTCTGCCGGTCGTGGTGATCGGAGCCGGGCCTGTCGGGTTGGCCGCGGCCGCGCATCTGGCCGAACGCGACCAGGACTTCCTGGTCCTGGAGGCCGGGGACGAGGTCGGCGCGGCGATCTCGGAATGGGGGCACGTCCGGTTGTTCTCGCCGTGGCGGTACGACACCGACGCCGCCGCCCGGCGGCTGCTGGAGCCGACCGGCTGGCGCCTGCCCGAGGCCGAGGCGCTGCCGACCGGTACCGAGCTGGTGCGCGACTACCTGGCTCCGCTGGCGAAGGTGCCCGCGCTGGCGGGGCGGATCCGCACCGGTACCCGGGTGGTGGCCGTCGCCCGTCAGGGGATGGACGTCACCAGGACGGTCGGCCGCCAGGAGCGTCCGCTGCTGGTCCGCGCGGTCGGCCCGGACGGAGCCGTGCACGACATCACCGCCCGCGCAGTCATCGACGCGTCCGGGTCCTGGGGCCGCGGCAACCCGCTGGGGCATTCCGGTCTCCTGGCGCCCGGCGAGCGGGACGCCGCCCCGTACCTGACCGGGCCGCTCCCGGACGTCCTGGACCGCGACCGGGACCGCTTCGCCGGCCGCCACACCCTGGTGGTCGGGATGGGCCACTCGGCGGCCAACACGCTGCTCGCGCTGGCCGAACTCGCCAAGAGCGAGCCTGGAACCCGCATCACCTGGGCGGTGCGGGGCGCATCGGTGGCCCGGCTGTACGGCGGCGGAGACGCCGACGGCCTCCCCGCGCGCGGAGCCCTGGGGACCCGTCTCAAGCAGGCGGTGAACGATGGCGAGATCGACCTGGTCCGCAGCTTCACCATCACCGGCTTCACCGTCCCCGAGGACGGCCCCGCCGCCGGACCCGTCCAGGTCACCGGCGACACCCCGGACGGCGCACGGACGCTCCAGGCCGACAACGTCGTCGCGGCTACCGGATTCCGTCCCGACCTGGACATGCTGCGCGAGGTCCGCGTCGACCTCGACCCCGCCACCGAGGCGCCGGCCAAGCTCGCTCCGATGATCGACCCCAACTTCCACAGCTGCGGGACGGTCCCACCTCACGGCGAACGCGACCTCGCCCACCCCGAGCCCGGGTTCTACCTGGCCGGGATGAAGAGCTACGGGCGCGCCCCCACGTTCCTGATGGCCACCGGGTACGAGCAGGTCCGCTCCATCGTCGCCGCGCTCGCCGGCGACCGCGAAGCCGCCGACACCGTCCAGCTCGACCTGCCCGAAACCGGTGTCTGCTCCACCGACCTGGTCACCGACGACCTGCTGCCGGGAGCCAGCCAGGGTGGCGGCCAGGATGGCGGCTGCGGGACATCGTGCTACACCGAGGCGATGCCTGCCCCTGCCGTCCAGTCCGAGCCTGGTGGCGGGTCATGCTGCGGCTCCGCGGCCCCCGAACCGGTCAGCATCGGCATCGGCGCACCCGCCGGAGTGGGGTTCGCGACCGGGCGCGTGCACGGCTACTCCGGAGAGGCCGAACACAGCGGTGCCTGACGGGGCAACGCCCTGATTCCCGTGCCGGGGCCGGCGGCGGACACCTCCGCCGCCGGCCCCGGCACGGTGTCCCGCGTCCCGCTGCTCGCCCTCTGCGTTACCGAGATCACCAGCTGGGGCGTGCTGTACTACGCCTTCCCGTCCTCGCCTCTGCCATCACCCGCGACACCGGCTGGTCCACCGCGACCATCACCGCCGCGTTCTCCGCCGCGCTCATAGTCGCCGCGCTGGCCGGTGTCCCGGTCGGCCGCGCGCTGGACCGGTACGGCCCCCGCGTCTTGACGACCGGCGGCTCGTGGCCAGCCGGACTCTGCACGATCTCGGCCAGAGGGATCACCGTGTGCCGATCGCTGGCCATGCGAGCCGACCCTCTCCGGCGTATCTCCACGCGATCACCGTGCAGTATCACCGTGGCCAAGTGTGCCTTGATCGCCTGGGGCTCACGCTTGCGGAGGTCAGCCATGGCCGCATCCTCGTACCACTCCGGCGCCCCTGCCCGTCCACTCTCCGGGAACCACCCGGAGTCGCTCTACACAATTACACAAAATAGTGTGATAGTGGGGTTGTGCAGGATGAAGCTCGAGAGTGCTGCCCGCCGGCACACGAACCAGGGCGTCCGCTGACACCACCGGCGCGGGCGGGCAAGCCGCCCCTGGCCGAGCGGCCGTTGCTGACACCGCTTCAAGCGTCGCAGCTGGTGGTGCTGTTCAAGGTGCTGGGCAACGACACCCGCCTGCGGTTGCTGCACGCGCTGCACCGTGGCGGCGAGGTGCCCGTGGGGGAACTGGCCGAGCAGGTGGGGATGCGGCCCCAGGCGATCTCCAACCAGCTGCAGCGGCTGACCGACCGAGGCATGGTGGGGGCTCGCCGGGACGGCAACCGGATCTTCTATTCGATCGCCGACCCGTGCATCCCCGCAGTCCTGGACCTGGCCCTGTGCCTGACCGAGGAGACGGCGGTGGCCGGTGATGACCGGACATGAGCAGAACGATCTGACCAAACGGCACGCCCGGATCGGCGAGAACCGCATCGCCTACCTCGATGAGGGGGACGGACCGCCGGTGGTGCTGCTGCACGGCTGCCCGTTCTCGTCCTTCGTGTGGCGGCGTGTCATCGCCCGGTTGCGTCGACGGTTCCGGTGCGTGGCGCCGGACCTGCTCGGGCTGGGCGACACCGAGACCCCGGCGGACGCGGACTGGCGGCTGCCGTCCCAGGCGGCAGCGATGCTCGGACTGCTGGACGAACTCGGCCTGGACAAGGCGGCCATGGTCGGCCACGACCAAGGCGGCGCGGTCGCGCAGCTGCTGGCCGCGGACCATCCGGACCGGATCACCGCGCTGGTGCTGGCCGACGCCGAAGCCTACGACAACTGGCCCTCATCGGAAGAACTGCCGTTCGTCCGGGCCACCCAGTTGCCCGTCATCGGCCGCACGGTGCTCTGGGCATGGTCGCGGCGACCGCTCTTCCGATGGGCGCTGGCCTCAGGCAAGGCCGTGCACGACCCGGACGCGCTCACCGACGAACTGGTCGACGGTTACATCGCCGCCAACCTCGCCACGGCCCACCGGCGCGCCAAGACCCGCCGGTTCCTGGGCCTCCAACTCGACCCCGCCAATCAGGCCCACACCGCCGCCGCGCTCGGCGCACTCCGCCGATTCGACACCCCGACACTCATCGTCTGGGGTGCCGAGGACGTGCATTTCCCGCCCGAATGGGCCGAGCGGCTGCACGGGGACATCCCCGGCACCCGAGGGCGCCCCGAACGCCTGGTGATCGTGCCGGGTGCCGGTCACCTGCTGATGGAAGAACGGCCCGCTCTGGTCGCCGACCTGCTGGCCGAGTTCCTCACCGCACACACCGACCGGGCCGAAGGGTGAGAACCATGCTGCTGGACGGTGTGATCATCGTGCATATCGGGGCCGGGCTGACCGCCGTCATCACCGGGATCGACGCGATGCGCGTCCCCAAACGACCGGGCCGGCACCCGCGTCGCGGAAGGATCTACCTCGGTGCCCTGGTCCTCGTCGCGGTCACCGCGTCCGGCATCGCCGCCGCCCGCCCCCACACCGCCTACCTGCTGATCCTCGGAGCCCTGGCGCTCGCCGCCGCAGGCGTCGGGTACGCGGCACGCCGGATGCGGTGGCGCGGATGGCAGCGCCACCACATCACCGCCATGGCGATCTCCTACATCACCTTGCTGACCGCCTTCTACGTCGACAACGGCCCCCGCCTACCGCTTTGGAAGCTGCTGCCTCCGATCACCTTCTGGTTCCTGCCCGCCGCGATCGGCCTCCCCTTGCTGCTTCGGGCGCTGCACAGATATCCGTCACGGCCGAGCCACCGTCCGGCTCCCTCCGAGGGGACCCTGCCGTGACCACTCCGACTTCACCTCACCGCCACCTCCATGGGTGGATATCTGAGCAGCCCGAAGGCGCCGCATCGGAAACATCCGTCGCTGCGGCCTGCCTCGGCCCATCCGAAGAGGATCACCTCGCCGCCTTCGACGGGGTCAGGAGCCGCGCCGATCCGTTTCGGAACCGCCGAGCTGACAACGAGCCAACATGGTTTGTGTTCCGCCCGCAGAGGTTCATCCGATCGCCGTGCAAGTACGGAGGGCCATTGATGGGGTGACCCGCCCGTCGAGCGGGCAGGACGAGCTCTGCGCCGGTCGGCTCTGCCGGGCGGTCTCAAGATCGTTGCGCGGGGCGGCGCACCGTTCGTTAGCTTTGCGTGCGCGTTCTAGAGCGCTGCGTGCTCGGTCGTTCAAGGCGGCGGCGATGGCGAGAGGTCGCATACTGGATGCCGCCGCGATTCGACCGAGGATGGTGATGGAGCAGCTGGACCGGGCCATGGGCGTCTTCGTGGAGAGCAAGCGCCGGTTCGTGGTGCATCTGAGGCCCGAGGACGTGGCCGAGGCGTTGCGCCGCGACGGCGGTGCCCCGGTCCCGCAGGAAACGGTCGACAAGGCGCTGGGCAGCCTGGCGGACTGGGGGGAACCTGCGTGCCGACCCCGACACAAGCCGGGTCACCACGGTGGAGGACTTCTACCGGGCCCGCTTCCTGTACCAGCTCAGCCGCGAGGGGGAGGCGGCCGAGCGGGCCTTGGAGGTGTACGAAGAGGAGATCGGCCGTCGCGGGGAACTCCAGGCGGTCGCTCTAAAGGACATCCGGGTGCGGTTGCGCGCATTGAGGGACCTGCCCGGGTATCCCGATCCGGCCGTGGTGCACAACCGCTGCTGGAGCTGATGAACCGGCTGGACAGCCTGGCGGCGAACGCGAGTGCGTTCATGAGCGGGCTGCAACGCACCATCGAGCTCCAGGACGTCGATGAGGAGGCGTTCCTGGTCTACAAGGACCGGCTCATCGCCTACCTGGAAAGGTTCGTGTCCGAGCTGGTCGTCAAGCATCATGACATCGCCGCCACGCTGCGGGCGCTGCCGCCGGAGCGGGTCGCGGACCTGCTGGCGCTGGCCGCCCGGCGGGAGGTCGCGGACGCTGTGCCGGACGGAGCCACTGTGCCGGACGAGCAGGCCGATCAGCCGGTCGCGGTGAGCGCGGCGACGGGGGAGAAGCTGGCGCTGTGGGAGGGGCGCTGGTCGGGTCTGTGGTCGTGGTTCGTCGGCGGACGGGGTCATCCGTGCCAGGCCGACCTGCTGCGCACCCGTGCACGCAAGGCGATCCCGGATCTGCTGGCGTCCGTCGACGAGCTGCGCGACCGGCTGCAGGACGCCAAGCAGCGCATCGCCGAACTCGAGACCGCGATCCGGCGCCTGGACGGCGACACCGCCGGGCGGGCGAGACCCGTGCCAAGGCGCAGGGGCGTGAGGAGCAGCTCACCGAGACCGGCGACCGCCGGGACGCCGCGATCGTCGAACTGCAGCGCTTCGCAGCCACGGGGCTGCTCCAGCTCGGCTGCGCCGTGGAGGTCCCCGACACCGGCGGACCGTGGCCGCCGACCCGGCCGTGCGGCTCGCCCGCCGCGCCGAGGAGCGTCTCCAGGACGTCGACGACGGGGACGAGGCGTGGCGCCGCGCACAGGATGAGATCACCCGCTACTACTCCGATCTGTCGGAGGCGCTGTCGCGGCACGGCCACCACGCGGTGGCCGGGCTCGACGGAGCAGAACATCGTCGAGGCCATCTTCGGGGCCACAGAGGGTGGTGCCTTGCTCCAGCAGCATCTCAGCGCTGCGGGACGTTGGCGCGCTGATCGGGCTGCTCGGTCCCTGACCTCGGCCCAGTGCCGCTGGAGAGGTCATCTGTTCCGGGCCCAGCTGCGCAGGGTCTTCTTGTCAATCTTGTTGACGTTGGAGCGGGGCAGTTCGGGGACCCAGACCAGCCGTTCCGGCCACTTGTACTTGGCGACGCCGAGGCCGTCGAGATGGTGCTGGACCTGTTCCATGGTCAGCTCGGGGCCGGCGGGGACGAGGAAGGCGCAGGCGCGCTCGCCCAGCCGCGGGTCGGGCATGGCGACCAGCGCGGCCTCGGCGATGCCGGGGTGGTGGAGCAGGAGCAGCTCGACCTCCTCCGCGTTGATCTTCTCTCCGCCCCGGTTGATCAGGTCCTTGATGCGGCCGTCGATCGAGAGGCAGCGCCTGCCCCCGAAGACCCGCACCGAGGCCAGGTCGCCGGTGCGGTAGAAGCCGTCCGAGGTGAACGCTCCGGCGTTGTGCGAAGGAGCGTCGTAGTAGCCGGGGATGGTGTACGGGCCGCGGCAGCACAGCTCGCCGGTGACCCCGTCGGGGACGGGGTTCTCGGTGCCGGGTTCGAGGATCACGAACTCGTCCAGGGGCGACAGCTTCTCGCCCACCGTCTGCGCCCGCGCCTCGCGCGGGGTGCCCGGCCCGGTGACGGCGAAGAAGCCCTCGGCCATGCCGAACAGCTGGCCGGGCCAGACGCCGAGCCGCTCGATGTGCTCGATCAGCCGCGGCGGGATCTTGGCGCCGGACAGGATCGCGCGCTTCAGGGTGGGGGCCAGCGCCCCCATGCCCTGGTCGGCGACGTCCTGGAAGTGACCGTGCCCGATGACCAGGTCGGTGACGCCTTCCCTGGCCAGCAGCGGCAGGGACCGTCCCGGGTTCGGCGAGCCGAGGATCAGGCGGGCGCCCACACCGTGCGCCGCGTGCAGGCCGCAGACGATTCCGGCGTTGTGGATGATCGGGATGATGTGCCCGACCCGGCTGGAGGCGTCCCACCCCAGGCACCGGGCGTAGGCGGCCGCGTTGTACCAGTACTCGGCGTGCCGGCGCGGGATCACCTTGGGGACGCCGGTCGTGCCGCCGGACAGCTGGAAGACCGCCACGCCGTCGGGGTCGAGCCGGTCCTGGATCCGCTCGACCAGGCGGCGGGCCTCGGCCGGGTCGGTGTCCGCGCCGAGGTCTTCGAGCCGCAGGCAGCCGGGCCGGTCCTCCGCCGCGCCCGCAGTGATCACGTGCCGCGGTGCCGGCGCGTCGCGCCGCAGCTCGTCCGCCAGGGCGACCAGGTCGAACCTGTCCTCCGGATCGACCTCTACGAGGTGGGCGCGCGCCCCGGTGCGGGCGGCGATCTGGCCGAGCTCGTGCCTGCGGTGCAGCGCGAGCGTCGCCACCGGGACGAGCCCGGCCTTCAGCACGCCGTACCAGGCGAGGATCGTGTGGAGCCGGTTGGTGACCTGGAACAGCACCGGATCTCCGGGCCGCAGCCCGGCGGCGTGCAGGCCCGCGGCCAACAGATCGGTGCGCCGGTCCAGGTCGTGGTAGCTCAGCCGCCCTTCGGAGGCGACCACGGCGGGCCGGTCGCCGTGCCGGACCGCGGCGGCGTGGAACTGCTCCGCGAGTGTCAGCTCCTCCCAGAGGCCGGCCGCGCGGTAGCGGCGGACCGCCTCCGGCGGGAACGGCGGCGCCTTGGCGGAATGGTCGATTTCATCGTGGTCGGCGAGTGCCATGGCTCAGCCGGCCTCCACCAGGTCGGCGCGGCCGGCGACCAGGCCGGCGGCGAGATCGGGCAGGAACTCGCGGGGGCCTCGAACGATCACCGGGAGGCCGCGGCCGCGGAGCCGGTCGCCGAGTTCGAGGCGGTTGAGTAGATCGTCCCGGTCCGGCGGGCCGGCGATCCGGACCGCCGCCGCGTCCGAGCCGGCCGCCTGGTCGAAGCGGCTCAGGACCGCGTCGGCCTTGGGTCCCCACGGATCGGCATCGGCGAACTCGACGTCCACGATCGTGCCCTCTGGCAGGGAGGTCCGGTCGGGGACCGCGATCCTGTCGCGGCGCAGCGGCTGGCGGAGCACGAAGTCGATCAGTGCGTCACCGGTGGGCGGCCGGTCGCCGGGGCACGGGCGGCCGGCATACTCGGCCAGGGCCGCGCCGACGACGTGCGGTGCCGACTCGGCGAACCGGGCCAGGGTCACCTTGCCCGCCCTGGTCATGTACGCGACGAGCAGCCGGTTGACCGGCAGGTCCAGGCGGCCGGGGAAGGAGTCCCACCACCGCCGGCTGCGGGCCGCGACGTCCTGCAGGTGCTCGACGGCGGGACGCCGCTCGGCCTCGTAGTGGTCGAGGGCGTCGGCGAGCGTGCCGTGTTCGCCGAGGGCGGCGACGAGGGCGATGGCGTCCTCCATCGCGAGCTTGGTCCCGGAGCCGATCGAGTAGTGCGCCGTGTGGGCCGCGTCGCCGAGCAGCACGACGTTGCCGCGGTGCCAGCGCTCGCAGTGGACGGTGCGGAACCGCAGCCAGCGCGTCCGGTTGCCGATGAGGGCGTGACCGCGCAGGGGGTCGGCGAAGGCGCGTTCCAGGTAGCGCAGCGCGGTCTCGTCGGACGCGTCGGCGGGACCGGACGCCAGCGCCTCGGTGGTGCCGGCGAAACCGGCGTTCCTCCAGGTCCGTTCATCGGTCTCGACGAGGAAGGTGCTGCGATCGGGAGCGTAGGGATAGGCGTGCGTGACGAAGGTTCCCGCGCTCGTGGTGACCGGCATGAACAGCGCGCTCGGCAGCCCGGCGTCGGTTCCGCACCACAGGTACAGGCCGTCGCCCGACTCGACCTGCGCGCCGAAGTCCGCCGCGTGGCGGTCACGGGTGGCGCTGTTGACGCCGTCGGCGGCGATGACGAGGTCGGCGTCGAGCGCGTCGGCGTCCGCCCGCCGTCCGTGGTGCAGCCGGACGCCGGCCGCCTCCGCGTGCCGCTGCAGCACCGTCAGCAGGGTGGTGCGGGCGATCGCCAGCAGGTTCCCGTTCGGCATGCTCGCGACCCGGTCGCCGACGCGCAGGCTCATCTCGTGCGGATGGCTGTGGTCGATGATGTCGGCCAGGGACGCCTCGTCGGCCTGGCGCAGGTTGTGCTGGGTCCCCGCGGCGAGGCCCACGCCGAACCCGAACGTGGTCTCCGGGGTGGCCTGCTCGTAGACGTCGACGACGCACCCGGGGCGGGCCAGCTTGATCAGCCGGGCCGCGTACAGCCCGCCCGGCCCGCCCCCGAGCACCGCGACCGATGCGAGCCTCATCGGGCCCCGGCCTCGGCGGGCAGCAGCCGCTCCAGCGCGGAGACGTGGTCCGCGTGGTCGGCCGGGACGACGCTGGAGTAGATGGCGGTCCAGCAGTTCGGGCAGCAGTACTGCCGGAAGACCACCGGAGCGTCGACGTAGTCGGCGGCGCGCGCGGTGACCTGGGGCCCGGCGTCCTCGGGCGGTCCGTCGTAGCGTGCGAGCGCCATTGCGGGGCCGTGGCGCCGGTCGCCGAGCCGGTGGCCGCAATGAGCGCAGCCGACGACCGGGTGGCCGCCGTCGTCGACGAGGACGAGATTCACGTCCAGGCGCCTCGCCGCCGCCGGATCGATCGGGTCGGAGTCCAGGGGCGCGTCGATGGCGGCCCGTTCGCGGCGCCGGGCCAGCAGCGCGTCCCGCGCGTCCCGGGTCGCGGCGGTGTCGACTGTTCCGTCCCCGCTCACGACGACGCCGTAGACATCGCGCGCACCGGTCATGGTGATCTTCCCTTCGCGCAGGTCGGCGACGACCGCCGCAGGGTCGCGGCGCAGCGGGTCTCCATAGCCCCCACCGCCCTGCCAATGCATGTAGAACACGTCGCCGGGCGCCAGATAGGTCTGCGAGTAATTCTGCCCGACCTCCTGCTGCCCGCCGACCTCGGCGAGATCGGCGGGGATGCGCCCGCCGCCGAGCGCTCCGGCGACCCCGGTGTCTCGGGCGATGATCTCCAGGCCGGTGTTGCCGGGATGGCCGCCGGCCAGGCCGTTGTTCTGCGCGACGGCTTTGCCCGCCGAGGCCAGCACGAGGCCCATCGGCGTGTTCGTGCTCCACGGCGTCATCGCGAGGGACGCGCTGACCCCACCGCGGTACTGGCCGCTCCCGCCGGAGTCCGGCTCCTCGCGGCGCCACAGCATCAGGATCGGGTAGAGGAACTCCGACATCTCGGTGTCGGG